>NZ_BLVZ01000058.1 GCF_015471405.1 Pseudomonas cichorii | reverse complement strand
TCGGCGGCACCGTGGTTGCGGTAGTGGAACATCGAGATGGTCCAGCGCCCGCCCAGTTTGTTGAGGAAGTTGAACAGCGCGCCCGGCCGTTCCGGGAACTCGAAGCGCAGCACCACTTCATCATCCACCCGCTCGGCATGCCCGCCGACCATATGCCGGATATGCAGCTTGGCCAGTTCGTTATCGGTCAGGTCCAGCACCGGGAAGCCTTGCTCCGTCAGGCTGGCGATCAAAGCGCTGCGCGGGTCGGTGTCAGGATGGGTCTGCACGCCGACAAAGATGTGGGCCTCGCGGTC
>NZ_BLVZ01000057.1 GCF_015471405.1 Pseudomonas cichorii | reverse complement strand
TGGCTGGAAATTTCGCCGCCCTGGTTGTCGACGTCATCGACGGTGAGGGTCAGGGCCTCTCCGGCCCCGACAAAGCCATTGAGGCCGTTGTTCAGGGTGTCGCCGGTCAGGTTCAGGGTGCCCAGGGCAAAGAGTTGTCCGCCCTGCTGTTGCAGGTTGCCGATCACGGCGGTGAGGGCTTGTTTGCTGGAAATCTGGCCTTGGGTGTTGTTGGCGGTCGTAGCACTGACGTCAAGATCGCCATCGGCAATCACGGTGCCTTTGACGTTGCTCAGGGTGTTGTCGACGGTCAGTTTCAG
>NZ_BLVZ01000056.1 GCF_015471405.1 Pseudomonas cichorii | reverse complement strand
TGTGAGTGAATTGCAAATTTTCGGCGAATGTCGTCTTCACAGTATAACCAGATTGCTTGGGGTTATATGGTCAAGTGAAGAAGCGCATACGGTGGATGCCTTGGCAGTCAGAGGCGATGAAAGACGTGGTAGCCTGCGAAAAGCTTCGGGGAGTCGGCAAACAGACTGTGATCCGGAGATGTCTGAATGGGGGAACCCAGCCATCATAAGATGGTTACCTTACACTGAATACATAGGTGTACGGAGCGAACCAGGGGAACTGAAACATCTAAGTACCCTGAGGAAAAGAAATCAACCGAGATTCCCTTAGTAGTGGCGAG
>NZ_BLVZ01000055.1 GCF_015471405.1 Pseudomonas cichorii | reverse complement strand
TTGAAAAAGGCGAGTTGGGTTATAAAGAAGCCCAACGGCGCTATGGCATCCAGGGTCGGTCGACAGTATTGGTGTGGTTACGCAAGCACGGTCGGCAGGATTGGAGCCAAGGCGCATCAATTCGAGAGTCGAGGAGCAGGTCCATGACCGAGCCAACCCTCCCGCTGACACCCGAGCAGCGGATCAAAGAGCTTGAAGAACAGCTGGCGCTGAGCAACCAGAAGGCTCAATTTTTTGAAGCCGTCGTTAACGTTCTAAAAAATGACTACGGCGTTTCTATCGTAAAAAAGCGACCCGGCAAGTCCTCTCGCAAGGGCAAATCCA
>NZ_BLVZ01000054.1 GCF_015471405.1 Pseudomonas cichorii | reverse complement strand
TCCTTGAGTTGGGCTTATTCGTTCAATACAGGGGGAGGGTGGGGGTACTTCGCCGCGAACTGCCGAATTTGGTATGGGTATTATTGATGCCGGAACTGATAGTTAGAAAGGATACAGGTGAGCTTCTATTTGATACGTCGAAAATCACATATGGGCTTGTGAAGAGCGGCAACATGGTTTATTTGCGATCTGATGGTGTATATACAATAAGAGGCTCAAACGTCGATCCCGATCAGAAAAGCAGCTACAACTACAATGCAGGGAAGCACCCGATACACGGCTTCACAGTGAGCAATGCAAGATCACCAGTTGTTTTCATCGTCGGTCGTGGAT
>NZ_BLVZ01000053.1 GCF_015471405.1 Pseudomonas cichorii | reverse complement strand
GCGTCAGGCGTACTACAAGCGTAATCGCGTTTTTGACGCGCGGGCCATCCAAGATCAAGAAGTGGTGGATTTCGTTCTGGAGAAGCGGCGTCGTCAGCCAAGGCTGGGTACACGCAAGCTGCATTACTTGATGAGCGCCGAAGCACCTGCGGTGCTGTGTGTAGGTCGAGATCGTCTGTTTGCCATCTTGCGTGACGCGCGCGAGCTGGTTCCGCGCAAACGGGCTTATCACAAGACTACTCATAGCCATCATCGCTTTCGCCGCCATCCCAACCTGCTTAAAGCAGGCCCGGAACAAGTTGTAGCCAACGGGCCCGAACAGGTCTGGGTTGCAGACATAACCTA
>NZ_BLVZ01000052.1 GCF_015471405.1 Pseudomonas cichorii | reverse complement strand
TACCATAAGCTCCCACACGAATTGCTTGATTCATTGAAGAAGACGATTAGAAGCAGCTTTAAGCTCCAAGCTGATAGCTCCAGGCTAGCGGCTACAAGCTCGAAATTGGGTCTGTAGCTCAGTTGGTTAGAGCGCACCCCTGATAAGGGTGAGGTCGGCAGTTCGAATCTGCCCAGACCCACCAATTTTGTGTGGTAATGCCTGTAGTGATACGGGGCCATAGCTCAGCTGGGAGAGCGCCTGCCTTGCACGCAGGAGGTCAGCGGTTCGATCCCGCTTGGCTCCACCATTTACTGCTTCTGTTGTAAGAGCTTAGAAATGAGCATTCCATACAGTGTTATGGGAATGTTGATTTCTAGTCTTTGACTAG
>NZ_BLVZ01000051.1 GCF_015471405.1 Pseudomonas cichorii | reverse complement strand
TACCGCAGGCCGTAGTAATACAACCCGGTTGCGTCTCGCTCCTTGCCTGAATAACGCACCGTCTTGTAGTTGGCTTCAATAGCATTGCGGCCAGCCCACCATGAAGTCCCACCAAATGGGTAATAACTTTCCTGGCTGATGATCTGAGCATCCTTGTCCAGCTCCAGGGTGCTTGACCCCAGATGATCGGTCAGTCTGTAACGGTATTGATCATTGGTCAGTTCGGGCGGTTTTCCGACCTGCCAGTGCAGAACACGCACGCCGTTGCGCCCGGCCTGTGCCGTGATGACCTGCAAGGTTTCGCCGGTCGCTGTATCGGTGCGGATTTCCAGACCCGGCAGGTAGCGCACTTCTGCGATATGGGTGACGGCCTT
>NZ_BLVZ01000050.1 GCF_015471405.1 Pseudomonas cichorii | reverse complement strand
GGCGAACGCCTCGTCGCCGAAAGCGCCGACAACCGTTATCGCAGCTACATCTACGAACCCGGCAGCTTCCGCCCACTGGCCATGCTCGACGGCGAAGGCCCACGCAAGGCCACGCCGTTCTACTACCAGCTCGACCACCTCGGCACCCCGCAGGAACTCACAGACTACAGCGGCGAGATCATGTGGTCCGCCAAATACCGCGCCTACGGCAACCTCGCCACACTCGACATCGCTGAAATCGACAACCCGCTGCGCTTCCAGGGCCAGTACTTCGATGCGGAGACGGGCTTACATTACAACCGGCATCGCTACTACAATCCGGGGACTGGACGGTTTCTGACGCCAGACCCGATCAAGCTGGCGGGTGGGTTGAATAACTATCGGTATGTGCCTAACCCTACG
>NZ_BLVZ01000049.1 GCF_015471405.1 Pseudomonas cichorii | reverse complement strand
GTCCAGTTGTCCGCCGTGACGGTCAGGCCGCCGCGGGTGACGAGGTTGCCACCGGCCTGGGTGAGGTTGGCGGTGGAGATGTCGAAGGTGCCGGCACCGGCGTGCAGCAGGTTGCCGTTGGTGTTGAGGAAGCTCGCGGCGTTGAGGATCAGGTTGCTGTTGGCGACTTCCACGGTGCCGTTGCGGTTGTCGAATTGGGTGCCGATCTGGAAGTCGGCGGCGTCAGTGGTGCCGAGTGAGCGTATCTGGCCGGTCTGGTTGTCGAGGCTGGCGGCCTGGATGGCCAGGGTGCTGTCGCTTTCGATGATGCCCAGGCGGTTGTTCAGGGCGCCGGTCAGTCTGAGGTCGACCTGGCCGCCGGCGATCTGGCCGTCGTTGTCGCCGCTGTTGTCGAAGTCGTTGCCGATGACCCGTACCAGGCCTTTGGCGTAAATGCCGCCGTT
>NZ_BLVZ01000048.1 GCF_015471405.1 Pseudomonas cichorii | reverse complement strand
GGGCCTGCCTTGAGCAGGTTGGGATGGCGGCGAAAGCGATGATGGCTATGAGTGGTCTTGTGATAAGCCCGCTTGCGCGGAACCAGTTCGCGCGCGTCACGCAGGATGTCAAATAGACGGTCTCTACCCACGCACAGTGGTGCAGGAGCTTCGACGCTCATCAAATAGTGCAACTTGCGTGTACCAAGCCTTGGCTGGCGACGCCGCTTTTCCAGAACGAAGTCCACCACCTCTTGGGCCTGGCGGACTCTCGCATCAAAAGCACGATTACGCTTGTAGTACGCCTGACGCGAAATGCCCATGAACAGGCAAGCCCTACTAATGCTCAGGTCCTGGATTTGCCCTTGCGAGAGGACTTGCCGGGTCGCTTTTTTACGACAGAAACACCGTAGTCATTTTTCAAAACGTTAACGACGGCTTCAAAGAACTGAGCCTTCTGATTGCTCAGCGC
>NZ_BLVZ01000047.1 GCF_015471405.1 Pseudomonas cichorii | reverse complement strand
CGTCGCCAGCTCCATGGCAATGACCCCTGCCCTGCATGCCATAGACCTGCGCTCCCCTCGTGCTGTCACGTTCAAGGTCTCGACCCTCAGCGGCAACCCGGTGACCTGGGCTCCCCTGCCCCCCGAGCAAGGAACGCTTTCGGCCAACGGCCATCAAGCGACCTATACGCCCCCAACCACCTTGCCCTCAGGCAAGTTTCTACCGGTAACCCTTGAGGCAATTGATTCCGGCACTCAGGCCAGGTGCCCGGGTACCGTGCTGCTGATCAATGGCGTACTGCCCATGGATGTCAGACCCGCCTTTCATCCGGGGCTTGCGCCATCCGCCTCTTTACATATGTCCCTGCCAGGGCAGAAGGATGAGGCCAGCAGTGTGCAATGGAGCGTGGCCACTGGTAATGGCAGCATCGATGCAATGGGCAACTTCAAGGCACCGGATGTGATCACCCAGCCTTATACGGTCATTCAGGGCAGCTATTTCGATGGCGTGGGCACCCAATCAGGTTATGGGGTCATTCATTTATC
>NZ_BLVZ01000046.1 GCF_015471405.1 Pseudomonas cichorii | reverse complement strand
TCGCCAAGGCTGTCGGGCGTCACTTGTCGATAGGCCATGTCGCCACGGTCGATCAGGTTCTTGATGTAGTGGAAGTAGACGGCCTTTTGATAACGGACCGGGTCGCTGGCGGCGATGCCATCCGGGTCGATGGGGGCACGCATGAAATAGTCCGGGTCCGGCAGCTCGGTCAGCGGGCGGACATTCCAGTAGGCTGGCGCGCCGGTGCTGGAGTTTTCCTTGCGTCCCGGATCGAAGATGAATCCCAGCCAGAACTCGGCTTCGTTGAGCCGCAGCTCCAGATTCAGGCGGTGGGAAATCATGAACGGCAGATGCAGGAACAGCTCCCAGAAGTACAGGCCGTTGGCCCCTTTGAAGTCCATCTTGCTGGGGGCGGTTTCTTCGCCAATCGGTGGTTCCGGCAACTGCTGAGTACCCCAGGACAACAGCGCTTCCAGGGCGATATTGGCCTTGTTGATCAATTCACGGGCAAACAGGGTGTTCATGCGGATCGGGTCGCGCTCGTCGCTGGAGGAACCGTCGCTGAATTTTATGGTGGAGGCAGAGAAGTCGATGTATTCGGCGAT
>NZ_BLVZ01000045.1 GCF_015471405.1 Pseudomonas cichorii | reverse complement strand
ACTGGCCGTTGTTCAGGTCCAGGCTCAGGGTGGTGTTGCTGAACAGTTCGCCGCCCTGCTGATCCAGGCTTGTGACGCTGGCGGTCAGGGCCAGCGCACTGGCGATACGGCCCGCGCTCTGGTTGATGACTTCACCGGCAATCAGTTCCAGGGTGTCGCTGCTGGTCAGTTGCCCGCCCTGGCTGTTGTCGAAGGCACCGGTGGTGACGGTGGTGGCGCCCAAGCCGGAGAGTTTGCCTTTTTCGCGGTTGTCCAGGCTGGCGCTGACCACGGTCAGGGCCGCGTCGGTGGTGATCGAGCCGGTCTGGTTGATCAGTTCGCCGTCGGTGGTGACCTTGAGCGCTCCGGCGCTGGACAGCGTGCCCCGCATGTTGTCCAGGGAAGCGGCCTTGACCGTCAACGCCGCTTCACTGCTGATCAAACCGGCGCGGTTATCCAGTGCGCCGCTCAGGGTCAGCGTCTGGGCCTGCTGGCTGGCCAGGGTGCCGCCGGCGTTGTCCAGGCGTTTGCCGTTCAGGGTCAAGGTCTGGCCGAACAGCAGGCCCTTGTTCTCGTTGATCACCCGCTCGACGATCAGTTGCAGCGCCGTACCGGCCAGCA
>NZ_BLVZ01000044.1 GCF_015471405.1 Pseudomonas cichorii | reverse complement strand
GAGCAGGATGACGCCCCAGGTGATCCCGGCTCCGAAACCACCTAAACGCTCGCTCCAGGCTTTGGCGCGGGTGTGCCAGTCCTTGGCGACGTCCAGGCCGGACTTGAAGAAGGCGCGGATTTCGTCCTGCAGCAGTTGGGCGTACTGGCTGTTCTGAAAGTCCAGCAGGCCCGGGATTTTCAGTTCGTGCAGGCGCAACGCTTCCAGTTGTGATTGCAGCAGGCGGGCCAGGTTTCGGCGTTCGCGGGGATGGTGCGGGTAGAGCCAGTTAAAGCGGGTGTCGTCGATCTGTTTGGTGAGCAGCCACCATTCGCGTTTCCACTGCTTGAGTCGGGAGGCGATTTGTTCGTTGATGCGGATCATTTCCGGCGTATTGGCCAGAATCTGGCCGATCATGAAGTTGCGGATCAAGGCCGCGAGGTTCTGGCCCTTGCCCAGCGCCAGACGGCTGTCGACCGGCACCCAGGCCAGCAGCATGTTTTCGGCAATCGTTTTGCCTGCACCACTCGCCAGTTCGCGCAGGGCCTTGAAGGTGTCCTGAACCGGCTGTTTCAGCTTTTTCATCCAGGCCGCGTCGGCAAAGCCCTGATGGTTGAGCGCGGCGTTGAGTTCGCCAGCGCGGGTGGCCAGGTTGGTGAAGTCACCAATGCCGTTGAGCAGGGCGTTGGCTTCCTGATCCAGAGCCTCCTTGAGGCCTGGAGAAAAGCCGTAACGCATCGTCCCGAACAGCGTACT
>NZ_BLVZ01000043.1 GCF_015471405.1 Pseudomonas cichorii | reverse complement strand
ATGGTTTGAGCCCCGTTACATCTTCCGCGCAGGCCGACTCGACTAGTGAGCTATTACGCTTTCTTTAAAGGGTGGCTGCTTCTAAGCCAACCTCCTAGCTGTCTAAGCCTTCCCACATCGTTTCCCACTTAACCATGACTTTGGGACCTTAGCTGACGGTCTGGGTTGTTTCCCTTTTCACGACGGACGTTAGCACCCGCCGTGTGTCTCCCATGCTCGGCACTTGTAGGTATTCGGAGTTTGCATCGGTTTGGTAAGTCGGGATGACCCCCTAGCCGAAACAGTGCTCTACCCCCTACAGTGATACATGAGGCGCTACCTAAATAGCTTTCGAGGAGAACCAGCTATCTCCGAGCTTGATTAGCCTTTCACTCCGATCCACAGGTCATCCGCTAACTTTTCAACGGTAGTCGGTTCGGTCCTCCAGTCAGTGTTACCTAACCTTCAACCTGCCCATGGATAGATCGCCCGGTTTCGGGTCTATACCCAGCGACTAAACGCCCTATTAAGACTCGCTTTCGCTACGCCTCCCCTATTCGGTTAAGCTTGCCACTGAATATAAGTCGCTGACCCATTATACAAAAGGTACGCAGTCACCCAACAAAGTGGGCTCCCACTGCTTGTACGCATACGGTTTCAGGATCTATTTCACTCCCCTCTCCGGGGTTCTTTTCGCCTTTCCCTCACGGTACTGGTTCACTATCGGTCAGTCAGTAGTATTTAGCCTTGGAGGATGGTCCCCCCATATTCAGACAAGGTTTCTCGTGCCC
>NZ_BLVZ01000042.1 GCF_015471405.1 Pseudomonas cichorii | reverse complement strand
TCCAACCAGGTGCTGCTCAAGCGCGAAGACCTGCAACCGGTGTTCTCCTTCAAGATTCGTGGCGCCTATAACAAGCTGGCGCAATTGAGCCCCGAAGAACTGGCGCGTGGCGTGGTCACGGCCTCGGCCGGCAACCATGCGCAAGGCCTGGCGTTGGCGGCGAAAGTGTTGGGTATCAAGGCGACCATCGTCATGCCCAAGACCACGCCTGAGATCAAGGTCGAGGGTGTGCGCTCACGGGGCGCGCAAGTGGTGCTGCACGGTGATTCGTTCCCCGAGGCGCTGGCCTACTCGCTCAAGCTGGTGGACGAACAAGGCTTCGTCTACATCCATCCGTACGACGATCCTGACACCATTGCCGGGCAAGGCACGGTGGCCATGGAAATCCTGCGTCAGCAACCGGGCCAGCTGGACGCCATTTTCGTCCCGGTGGGCGGTGGCGGTCTGATTGCGGGCATTGCCGCTTACGTCAAATACTTGCGCCCGGACATCAAGGTCATCGGCGTCGAGCCGGACGACTCCAACTGCCTGCAAGTCGCCATGGCTGCCGGTGAGCGTGTGGTGCTGAATCAGGTCGGACTGTTTGCCGATGGCGTGGCGGTGGCGCAGATCGGCCATCACACCTTTGAAGTCTGCCGTCACTACGTCGATGAAGTCATCACCGTCAGCACCGATGAAATCTGCGCAGCCATCAAGGACATCTACGACGACACCCGCTCCATCACCGAACCGGCCGGTGCGCTGGGCGTGGCCGGGATCAAGAAATATGTCGAGCAACGCGGCATCAGCGGCCAGACGCTGGTGGCCATAGACTCCGGCGCCAACGTCAACTTCGACCGCCTGCGCCATGTGGCCGAGCGTGCCGAACTGGGTGAAGGCCGCGAAGCCAT
>NZ_BLVZ01000041.1 GCF_015471405.1 Pseudomonas cichorii | reverse complement strand
TATGGTCAAGCCTCACGGGCAATTAGTATGGGTTAGCTCAATGCCTCACAGCACTTACACACCCCACCTATCAACGTCGTAGTCTTCGACGGCCCTTCAGGGAACTCAAGGTTCCAGTGAGATCTCATCTTGAGGCAAGTTTCCCGCTTAGATGCTTTCAGCGGTTATCTTTTCCGAACATAGCTACCCGGCAATGCCACTGGCGTGACAACCGGAACACCAGAGGTTCGTCCACTCCGGTCCTCTCGTACTAGGAGCAGCCCCTCTCAAATCTCAAACGTCCACGGCAGATAGGGACCGAACTGTCTCACGACGTTCTAAACCCAGCTCGCGTACCACTTTAAATGGCGAACAGCCATACCCTTGGGACCGGCTTCAGCCCCAGGATGTGATGAGCCGACATCGAGGTGCCAAACACCGCCGTCGATATGAACTCTTGGGCGGTATCAGCCTGTTATCCCCGGAGTACCTTTTATCCGTTGAGCGATGGCCCTTCCATACAGAACCACCGGATCACTAAGACCTACTTTCGTACCTGCTCGACGTGTCTGTCTCGCAGTCAAGCGCGCTTTTGCCTTTATACTCTACGACCGATTTCCGACCGGTCTGAGCGCACCTTCGTACTCCTCCGTTACTCTTTAGGAGGAGACCGCCCCAGTCAAACTACCCACCATACACTGTCCTCGATCCGGATAACGGACCTGAGTTAGAACCTCAAAGTTGCCAGGGTGGTATTTCAAGGATGGCTCCACGCAGACTGGCGTCCACGCTTCAAAGCCTCCCACCTATCCTACACAAGCAAATTCAAAGTCCAGTGCAAAGCTATAGTAAAGGTTCACGGGGTCTTTCCGTCTAGCCGCGGATACACTGCATCTTCACAGCGATTTCAATTTCACTGAGTCTCGGGTGGAGACAGCGCCGCCATCGTTACGCCATTCGTGCAGGTCGGAACTTACCCGACAAGGAATTTCGCTACCTTAGGACCGTTATAGTTACGGCCGCCGTTTACCGGGGCTTCGATCAAGAGCTTCGCTTGCGCTAACCCCATCAATTAACCTTCCGGCACCGGGCAGGCGTCACACCCTATACGTCCACTTTCGTGTTTGCAGAGTGCTGTGTTTTTAATAAACAGTCGCAGCGGCCTGGTATCTTCGACCGGCGTGGGCTTACGGAGCAAGTCCTTCACCCTCACCGGCGCACCTTCTCCCGAAGTTACGGTGCCATTTTGCCTAGTTCCTTCACCCGAGTTCTCTCAAGCGCCTTGGTATTCTCTACCCAACCACCTGTGTCGGTTTGGGGTACGGTTCCTGGTTACCTGAAGCTTAGAAGCTTTTCTTGGAAGCATGGCA
>NZ_BLVZ01000039.1 GCF_015471405.1 Pseudomonas cichorii | reverse complement strand
TCGGCAAAGGTCTCGTAGGCCAGGCTGACCCGATGGCCTTCGGCGGAGTGGATTTCACTGACCCAGGCCTGGGTGTCGCCGCCGCGCAGAGTGAGGATTTCCACCAGGCCGGACTTGTGGGCCACCCGATAGCGGCCGGTGGCCTCGACGGAAAAATGAAAGCTGTCGATCTTGCGTTCGGGGACAGTGGGCTGGCTGGCCGAGCCTTCGATGCGGAAGGTTTCCCCGGTGGACAGCGAGAGAATGCGCGAGACGGTATCGAAGTGCGACAGGCGCACGCTCCAGCCCTTGCCGAAGCCGGTGTTGCGGGGGCTCATGGGGCTGAAGCCGAGGCTGAGGGGCACGGTGGGTCCGCACAGGTGATTGGCCTTGAGTTCAGGCAGGGTAATGACGCAGGTGTACTGACCGGTGCGAGGGTCGACACCGGCCTGGACCGCGCTGAGAAAGTTGAAGGCGTTGGAGTGGACAGTGGGTGTGGGCATGGAGAAATCTCCAGACAAGAGCCGCTAAACGGTCGGTTTATCGGCTCTTATAGTGTTTAGGAACTACGTCAGTTGGTGGCAGTAATCTTCAGTTTGTTACGGTCAGTCGGCGAGTTGAATTCCACGGTAATCTTGTGCTGGTTCCCGTATTCATCAATCAGTTTCAGCTTCATCGGTTGGACGAAATCACTTTCGTTGTCGAAGACAAAGTCTGAGCGTCGGTGCAGGCTGATCAAGACGGCGCCCTCAGGTGCTTCATTGCCAGCAATGACATCAAGGCTTGGGCGTAATTCAGGTGCAATGCTCTGCATCAATAAAGGCTCGAACAGTAATGTTTTACTGCCGGGCAGTGCGTAGCCGGTGTAACTGCCCATGAGTTCCGCATATTGACGGCTTTCCCACTGTGCCATGCTGGTGGGGCTGTCAAACTCGACGGTGACGAACTTTATATTCTGGACGGACTGTTTGAACCTCAGGTAGTAATAATCGATCGTGTTGAGTTCATAATCATTATTTTCCCCACCCACTACCCGGATACTCTCGAACTCATAATTCACTATGGCGTAAGTGGGCATGGGCTCTGGTTTTATTTCTATGATGTTGTGTTTTTCTTCGGAGCCATCCTGTTCAGTCGAATTGAATTCGGCCTGATCGGCGCGGGTCAAGGCAACGGCTATTTTTAATGGTGTTTCGCCGCGAGTCTGGATATACAGAGATTTGCCGCTGCCATCCAGAGCCTGTGGTTCGCTGGCGATGGAAGAGCTGACGGGATAATACAGATAAGGATTTTTCGACTCATTGACGCCCCATTGTTTTCCCTCGGGCGCATCGGCGGGTATACCTTCTTCGCCGATATAAGGCAGCTCATTGAGTGTGTCAGCAACGATCAGCCGCATGCTGTTCAGTTCGGAGGGCGTAAGAGGCACTTCTATGTCCTGCTCGTCGAACGGTTTGACTGCCACCCGGACCTTGATTTGTTCCAGGCCATTGGCGAACAGTTTCACTGACTCGGATTGTGCCTTGATGGTGAAGTCTTCAAGGCGTACCCA
>NZ_BLVZ01000038.1 GCF_015471405.1 Pseudomonas cichorii | reverse complement strand
CCGTCGTACAGCGCGCTGTAGGTCTGGAAGTAATCGGCGGGGTTGTTTTCGTCAGCCCCTTGCC
Organism: Pseudomonas cichorii; assembly: GCF_015471405.1. Classification (GTDB taxonomy): domain Bacteria; phylum Pseudomonadota; class Gammaproteobacteria; order Pseudomonadales; family Pseudomonadaceae; genus Aquipseudomonas; species Aquipseudomonas serbiensis. The sequence continues at coordinate 1,489 of NZ_BLVZ01000038.1, read as the reverse complement.
GCAACTCCTTCACCACACGGTTCATGCCATCGAGCAAGGTGCGGGTCTTGATCCCCTTGACGTTGGTGGTTTCCTGTTCGGCCTGCTGACCGTCCGCGGCGCTGAGCACATAGCCGTAATGGCGCGAAGCTTCGTAGGGGGTGCCGGGGGCTACGGTTTCCTCGATGACCCGGCCCAGTACGTCGTAGCGGTAGGCGATTTCCACGTCGTTGTCGTCGCGATTGAGCAGTGGCTGGCCGTTGAGCAGCGAGTGTTGCAGGGTATGGGTCTTGCGCACTGTGTCGAAGCTGGTGCTCAGGCTGATGATGGTGTGCTGCACGGTTTCCCCGGCGCGGGCATTACGGGTTCTCTGGTAGGTGTAGTCGGTGATCGTCGAGAGGCCATTGAGGGTCTGGGTGTCCTGCAACTTGCGCCCGTGCTGATAACGATCGGTGGGTTGGTGGATGTAGGTGAACGCGGTGTGTTGCAGTTCGGTTTCATCCAGGCCGTTCACTTGCAGCAGACGCTCATCGGTCACGGCCAGCCAGCCGGGCGTTGCGCCGCCACCCACGCCGGTTTGCAGCGCGTAGCGATACGCCGTGCGCAATACCGGGGCCTCGCCGGGCGCGCCGGGGACCGGCGTGACGGTGGTGTCCTGCACGGTCCTTACAAAACCTTGCGGGTCGGGCGGGCAGCCATCGCCACCGGCGGCCGGGTAATAGCGCCGGGTTTCCAGGGTGCCATCGGGGTTTTCCTGGGTCAGCAGGTTGCCGAAGGTGTCGAAGGTGGTGCGGGTGGTTTCTTCATGGGTCTGGCTGGAGGCGCTGGGGTGGTACCAGATCTTCAGCACTTCACGGGGCAACTGGCACTGGGCCGGTTGCTGGTCGAAGGGCAAGCCCGGCGTGCTGTGATATGTGGTGCGGGTGCTGAGCACATTGTCGCTTTGGGTGACGGTTTCCTCGGTCAGCAGGTGGAAGTTATTGAAGGCCCGCACTGTGGTGCGCAAGGCCTTGCCATCGAACCAGAGCATTTCCGTACTGTTGTAGGTGTAGCTCTGATTGGCCTTGTAGAGATTGTCCAGACCATCGTCGTCCCAGATCAGCCCGCTGGCGTTGAAACCCAGAAAGTTGGTGTTGGAATATTGATAACGCACCTCGACCGGCGGCTGGCCGAAGCCGGGGCGCTGCTCATGCCGTGACACGCGGGGCAGCGAGGGGTAGCGGTTCTGCGGAAACTCATGGCCCTGAGCATCGTAGGTGATGAGTTCATGGCCACCGAGCGGGTTGTGTACCTGCGCCATGCACAGGTATTCATGGATCAGTTCGTACTGGAAGCGCCAGGCGGCCTGATTGTCGGTCGGCAGCACGATGCGGGTGACTTCGCCGTTGTTGAGCATCAGGCTGAAACGGACCAGGGGGTCGCCGCCGCTGCCTTGACCGGGGTGCAAGTCGACATTGATCTGCGCGGAGTTGGGGCGGGTAATCTCGAGCAGCAGGCCATAGTCGTCGCT
>NZ_BLVZ01000037.1 GCF_015471405.1 Pseudomonas cichorii | reverse complement strand
TTACGCAAGCGCGAGCACTGACACGAAGTACTACTGCTTTGATTTGATGGCTGATGATATTCCGGGCAGTCCTTACCTCAAGACGTTCCTGAACAATGGGGTGTGCACGTTCAATTCATTGCAGCCGCCGCTGAATATCGCCGGAGCAGTCCAGGCACCAGGCCCTGGCTCAGTCTGGCCAAATGGCAGGTACAGAGAGACGTACGCTGGCGGCGTGATGACCAGGCTTTCCTACTACTCAATGACCCAGCCAACCGGCGCAAACATTGCGTGCATCGTCAACATTGATGTGGGCGGCGCGGAGTGCGCCGTGTTCTTGCCCTGGAGCCGTACTGCCACAGTTATTGATAGCGAAGCGTGGTCGTTTACTCAGCCGTGGTCCTACGGTGTGGTTGAAGGGGCTTACGGACGAGTGGGTGGAATAAGCTTCATCTTCGCGGCAACAACGGAGGGAATCTTCAGCCAGTATGTGGGTACCGGCGCTTACAGCCCGGCTTCTTACGTCAATCTTCCGACCGACCGCTACCCGCAAGCTTTGTATATCAGAACTGCCGGACTTCCATTTCCTTACAGATAAAAAGGCCATATCTATATGCCGTGGTACAAAACCGGCACGGTTTCGTGCACTCAAAATTCAAACGCGGTTATCGGCTCTGGAACTTCATTTATTGCCAATAGCAGGGTAGGCGATGCTTTTCGCGGGCCGGATGGCGGGTGGTACGAAGTCACAAACGTGGCAAGCGACACTGCAATATCGATCTCCCCTGTTTATCAAGGAGCGAGCGTTGGCGCTGGTGGTTATGCGCTCGCTCCGATGCAGGGCTACGTGAAAGATTCGGCTGACGCGCTTCGCACGCTTGTAAACAAGTTCGGAAGTCTCGCGGCCTCGGCGTCCATCAACGCCCTTGCTGCTCTGACGGGTGTTGCTGGAAAGTTCCTGTACTTCACGGCGGCGGACAAGATGGCAGTCGCCAGCATCACCGACGTTGCTTACGCAAAGTCAAATATTCTCGGAACCGTTTCACAGTCGGCGGGTATCCCGACCGGCGCGATCATTGAACGAGGCAGCACGGCAAGTGGTGATTACGTAAAGTTTGCGGATGGAACTTTGATCTGCACAAGCGGAACAACGAATATCGCAACTCCAAGCTATGGTGCAAATACTAACAGCAATGTTTTTACAGTCACCTTTGCAGCAAACTTCTTTAACTCAAGTTTTCTGTTTATCGGTATCGCCGTGCCGAGCGCTTCATACGATGCTTTCGGCGCAACAAGCAGCTATCCAGCGTCCTCAAGCTCTGGCGGAATCACAATAAGAAACGGAGCATCCGCTCAGAGTTTCAACGTTCGTTATGTGGCAATCGGGAGATGGTTCTAATGAAGATTTATTTGGCTCCACAACGACGCGATGACAGTCTTGAAGTTGTCAAAAGCGGTAATGTTCTGGTCTTGAATGGTGAGTCGTTTGATTTCACTCGAATGGTTGATGGCGACACGCTGCCCGCAAGCGCGATCAGCTCGCCGTTCTTTGTGGGCAATGTCGACAACATCGGCGGAGAGCTTGAGCTGAC
>NZ_BLVZ01000036.1 GCF_015471405.1 Pseudomonas cichorii | reverse complement strand
TGAATAACGATGATGGAGCGCTTTCGATCAATCGTGACGAAGTTGTGGGTATCCCATGGACGAGTTTCCCGATGATGGATTTTATTCTCCCAATTCAGCAAAGAGCGTGCGGCCCCGATTGAAATGGCGGCGGGGCCGACCAGAAAGAGCAGGGAGCCTGTGACAAGGGCGACGCCGAGAAATAGCAAGATGGTGAAAATGGCGATACCTTGGAAGAAGGGGCCTGCAAAATCGGGATAGTAGTCATAATATTCAAGCAGAGCTTTTTTTGAGGTGACGCTGTAGTTGAATATGGTTTTCTGCCTGAAAACACGGATCAGAAAAAACACATAGCCATATAAAACTGCATAACCCATTACAATCACCGACACATCAACCTCGACTCTCCCCCATGCCAACCATGTAACAAATAAAATCCATACCGTACTTACCAGAAAAATAAGTACCTGGCCTTCCACTATGTCTTTTGGAGTGCCATTTATCGCCTTTATGGACCAGTCAAATATTTTTTCGCAGCCTTCCGACTTATCAAAATAATGAGCAGTATTTTGTTTTTCGATATCATTCAGAGACTCGTCACTGAGCGAAGCTTTTTTCTCGCTTTCCATATCGTTTACTTAATCCGGGGTGGGAAGGGTCAATGATTGGGTTCGGTGCTCAGCACTCACCAAAAGACGGGGTGTGGTTAATCCATCTGCTGTGCCATTCCCATTCTTGTCGAGCTCTATCTGATAAAGATAACCTCGCTCCTCTTTTCCAGGACTGACCACATCACTGGGGTACCATATCTGCAGTTCGATATAGTCAGCACTCTTGTCAAGCGGTACCCAGACCTGCCAGACAACATCCTCGTTCTCGGGCATGATCGGAAAATGCAGTTCTGGTGGGCCGAAGGGTGGGCGCTCGTTGCTGACTTTTGTGAATTTTCTAATATGCGTGTACTGTCCGCGCTCGTCAAAGATAGTCTTTATAGAAGATTCGATCTTGGTAACAGGCAGAATACCCAGAGGGCGTTTGCTACTGATAATGTTGAGTTGAATGCACTTTCCGCGTACGGCATTGGGGAGTTGAATCTGAACCCATGCGCCATTGGGCACGGCCACTTCCATGTAGTCGCCTTTACCCAGATAACGTTGTTCATAAACAACCGTGCTTTTGACAAACACTTGAGGGCTTAGCTGGATTTCCAATAGAGAGCGCTTTTCCTCGATACGTCCTTCAGGATTATCTGCATGGCGAAACTCTATGGAGCGTGACCAGCAGCACTTTTTCAACCACCAACCAATACTGTCTTTCTTGAAATAATTCAAGGCCAGGCACGCGAGTAAATAAATTGCACCCACGATAAAAAGCCCCACCACAAACCATGGGTTCATTACAAAAAACGCCAAGCTTTTGGATACATTCAAACCCACTAACAAGTGCAAAAAGCCGCCAACCCCCATGCCGATCACAGCAAGTGCTTTAATCACTATTGCTGTCTTTTCTTCGGGTGTTTTAGCGCTGTCGTGATCGTCGAGCAGATCCACAAACTCCAACACCGCCGCCGCCACCGCAAACGCCCCCAAAGCCACCATCGTGCTCCTGAACCCGCGAATCGCATCTCCCCAAGCGTTGTTTCCCTG
>NZ_BLVZ01000035.1 GCF_015471405.1 Pseudomonas cichorii | reverse complement strand
TGGCCGTCGACGGTCTTGGCGATGCGGCGGTCGAAGGCGTCGTATTTGTAGCTGGCGATAGCAAAGCTGAAGTGCCTATTCTTCCTGTCGACCTGAAAAAGGTGCAAGAGCACGCCGATGCCGCTGTGCTTCACAAGCACATCGTACTGCGAATAAGCAAAAATTTTAGGTGGTGCGATTCGATTTAATTATTGGGTCTTGTACATCAAGAGTTGAGTTTTCAGACTTTGTGATATTATTTTGCCTTATTGATTCTCTTGATGGGGCGTGTCCTGAATGGCAACTGATAAAAATGATTTTGACGACTGGCTGAAGTTCAAGCTATACCGCGACCTAATCTTCAGAGCAATTATTTGGGCGCTTATTTCAGCGCTTGCGGCTTACTACGCTATCGCGATTATGGAAATTGCCCCGTTGGATTACCTTAGCCGCATGTTGCAATCAGCTGTAAAAATGACCAGCAGTTTAGGTAGTGCGGCTCTACTGCTTTGTCTTCCAGCTCTGCTTTTTAAAGATCTTGAAGCGGTTGTTGAAAATCAAAAAATTAAAAATAACATGAAAGGGAGTTTTGCGGGTATCATTCGTCGGCTTGCTGGTGATCTTTCTTTGTGGTTGCTAGGTGCCGCAGTTACGATTCTATCCTCGTTTATAGTAGTTGCTACCCAGAGCAAAATTGAATTTAAGGAGTATGGCGTTGTTGCGTTAATTGCGGTAACCATGTTTTTTCTGATCATTGTGATCGGCGGTATGAACTATCTTGTCAGGCGCGTTGCTCCTACTCTATTACTTTTAATCACTCGTAACCCAACTATAGTTTTTTTGATTCATTTAGCCTTTATGGTGGTGCTGGGATATGATGCCTTGAAGTCCTTTCTTGCTAGCTAATCGACCTAGCAAGCCTTGCACTGGAACGACGAGCGTCGTTATTAATGAACCTTCAACTGCTCTTGGGGAAGTGAACATGAGTAACTTCATAGCCTGGATTGGCCACTTTCACAAGTAGCCAATACTGGCTTGAGGGTTCATTATAACAGTGCGGGTGAGGTCGGCCTTGCTCGCACGCAAGTTCTTGCGGAGATTTATGGAACGCTATTTGGTATTGCTCTGCGCTGGATAATGCTAGCCAATGAACTAAGTTGTAGTCTGATTTTTTTTATTTTAATGATTTTCGTAGGTGCTGAGGGGGTAGGACATTATATTATGCCTGTTTTTAGGGTGCATATTTATGTGTAGCACCCTATTGTTTATTTCTACTCTTCAAATGAGTGCTTTGCTACAGTCGACCAATTGTTTTTCTTAATAAATTCAAACTCTGGATTTTCTGTATCGAAATCTACCAGCAGGGTAAGAAATCCATTCTTATTTTCATCCGCTTCGTTTGGGTTCAACCAGCCCATCTCACACTCTTCACAATGTAAGTATAATCTCTCATTAGTGATGTCGTGAGTAATAATCAACCGCCCTTGGTTACAGGCTGGGCAATTACTATACCAATAGTATTTTTTCATTTTTACTCCGTAGGATAAGAGGTTATTATTTTGTTGGTTCCAGGGACTAACTTGAGTTCTAAGTTGTAAAATAGTTTGCCTAAGTCGGCCTCTCCGCCTCCAGAGCGACCTACCATTTTGCCCATTGGAACATTCAATGTTCCCGTGGCGTCGGGTTTAATACCATCTGTTTGGGCTTTTTTCCAAGCCTCATTGGTCAGATCAACGCCATCGCCATAGAAAACTCCATGTTGAGGCTTGTTGGGGTTGTCGACATTGTGTAGTCGAACGTGATCCTCTCTACTTTGCCCTTTGTATTTTCCTTTTGTGGGTACAACACTTTTCCAATCAAGCTCTTCACCAGCAGGTGCTGGCGCACTGGGTGACGCTTGGTTGGTGGCTGGGTTAGCGGGTTGTTGGCTTACCCCATTTCCAGCGTTGGCAGGACAATTATTCA
>NZ_BLVZ01000034.1 GCF_015471405.1 Pseudomonas cichorii | reverse complement strand
CAGGGAAACAACGCTTGGGGGGATGCGATTCGCGGGTTCAGGAGCACGGTGGTGGCTTTGGGGGCGTTTGCGGTGGCGGCGGCGATGTTGGAGATTTGGGATATTTGGGACGATCACAAAAATGCTAGAACCTCAGAGGAAAAAACGGCTCTAGTTGTAAAGGGTTTTGCTGTTCTTGCAATGGGTGCTGGGGGTGTAACTCAGTTGATAGCAGGGCTAACCTTATCTAGAGCTGCCGTATTTTTTGTAATGAGTACATGGGTAACTATTGGTATTTTAATAGCTGGATTCGTTTATTTAATCGCCAGCATGGTCTTGAACTATTTCAAACAGGACAGTGTCGGTTGGTGGTTGCGAAAAAGCTGCTGGTCGCGCTCGCCTGAACATCGGCATACGGATACCCAGGAAGGAAAGCTCGAAGAAAAGCGCGCTCTATTGGAAATCCAGCTGAGCCCGCAAATTTTAATTAAAAGCACGGTTGAGTACCGACAGAAGTACATAGGTAAAGTCGGGTATGTAGATATACCTATACAGAATGGTGCCTGGATACAAATACGTCTGCCTGAGGTATTACGCGGGCAATGTGTTCAGCTGAACGTGATCAGCAGTACACGGCCCTTCGGCGTTCTGCCCACAGTGGAAGCAGATACTCCCATCGCAGACGCATTTGAAAAACGCGGAAAATTTGCTCCTCTCAAGGAGTTTGGCAGGCTAGGAAGTGAACGACCTCCTTATAAATCACCGGATCTGTATTTCCCGATTTTTCCTGCAGGCGAGGACGTCATCTGGCAGACCTGGGTTCCGCTCAGGGAAGAAGCCACCTACATCGAGCTGAAAATCTGGTATCCGAATGAGGTGAGTGCTTCAGAGCAAAAAGCTCAAAGCTATCTTTACCAGATAGAACTAAGCCAAGAGGGCAGTATGGTTGTAGATGGCTCAACCCTCACACAGCTCGAAGTCAGTAAAAAAAGCCGTGCCAATGCACTGGCCCTTGCTCTTCCGGAATAAGAATATTATGAATAACATAGCCGCCTGCCGCACAGCGCAGAACACACTTTTCAGCAGCGATACGGCTGTAATGGCGTGGAGTATAAAAACAATTGATTGCCCTCCGAAGGAGTTTATGAGGTTTCAGGTTTCTGTTATAGCTGGGGTTCTTTCGCTTTTTCTTTATTTTATATGGTTGATGTGGGATGCTCTGACTGAGAGTGTAGGGTTGTTTATAGGGTTTGCTTGCGCAACAGTAGCGTATTTTGTCTACTTGATTGTGCTTGTAATAAGACAGAAGACCATATTTAATTACCGCATTACATACCGGGTTGGGTCTGTCGAGCACTTTCGTCACTACCCAAGCTTCGCAGGCCCTCTCTTCAAAGGCATCGCCATCTTCACCATTCTGCTATTTCTCGGCGTGGCCCTCGTCACAGGCTCCCTGCTATTTCTGATTGGTCCAGCCGCCATTTCACTGGGGGCCGCACGCTCTTTGCTGAATTGGGAGAATAAAATCCACCATGAAGAAAGTCTGCCCTGGAACGAGCATAACTTTGTCACGGTGGATCGCAAACGCTCCATGATAATCACCCATCGAACGGACATCACGGTGGGGTTTGAAGCCCGCTTCCCCAACAAAGACCTGTTCGAGCAATACCTGCAATTCCTGCACTCGGTCCTGTCACCCACGGCCAAGTTCATGGAGAAAGACTGGGAGTGGTGAAAAACGCGGTGCCTGATGCAACAAGCTTTTGAATAGTGTGTTTTGTCAGTCACGATATTGTTGGTGTCATGGTGGGGCAGATTTCCTTGCCACACCGCAAGGTGATTATCCGCAATATCGGCACCCCCAACATTTATCAGATAGAACTCGACAAGCAGAGTAATGGCACAGCCGATGGATTAACCACAACCCATCTTTTGATAAGTGCTGAGCACCGCACCCAATCCCTGGCACTTGCAACCCCGGAATAAGTAGGCGATATGTGCAACAAGAAAAAAGCTTCGCTCAGTGACGAGTCTCTGAATGATACCGAAAAACAAAGTGCTGCTTATCATTTTGATGAGTTGAAAGACTGCGAAAAAATATTTGACTGGTCCATAAAGACTATAAACGGCACTCCAAAAGATATAATGGAAGGCCAGGTGCTTATCTTTTGCGTTGGTACGGGATGGGGGCTTTTATTTACTTTTTTGACGTGGTGGAAAAGTCAGATTCATGTGCCTGAACTAATGGCCGGCGCTATATTTCTATACTGCAATGTATTTTTTTATATCCTCATCTTCAGACAAAAAACCATATTCAACTACAGTGTTACCTCACAAAAAGCACTGCTTGAATATTACGACTACTACCCAAGCTTCGCAGGCCCG
>NZ_BLVZ01000033.1 GCF_015471405.1 Pseudomonas cichorii | reverse complement strand
GTGAGCAGGGCTTCGCCGGTGCTGGCCGAGACGCGGCCGCCGTAGTTGTCGAAGCCGCCCAGGGCGGTCAGGCTCAGGCGTTGGCCCTGGATGACGCCGCCCTGGCGGTTGGCCGCGAGGTCGTAACCGTTTCTCAGGACGCCGGTGATCTGGGCGGTGAACAATCCCTTGAGGCTGGACAGCACGCCGCCGCGGCTGTCGAGGCTGGCGGCCTCTACTGTCAGGTCACCGTTCTGGGCAATGAGGCGACCGTTGAGGTTATCGACGCCCTCGCCCGCTTCGACCTTGAGGGTGCTTTGGCCTTGTACCGCGCCCCGGGTGTTGTCCAGGCTCGCGGCGTCCAGTTCCACGCCCGCGTTCTGGCTGTAGATCAGGCCGTAGGTGTGGTTGAGGACCTTGCCGGTGGCGGTGATCAGCAGGGTACCGTTGGCGGCGACGGTGCCGGTGTTGCTGTTGTCCAGGGTGCCGGTGTTGAGGGTCATCAGGCGCTGGCTGATCAGTTGCCCGCCCTGGTTGTGCACGGCGCTGCTGCGTTTGAGCAGCCAGTCACCGCCGCTGGCGAGTGTGCCGCCGGTGTTGGTCAGGGCGCCGATCAGGTCGAGGGTGGCCTTGCCCGGGCTGGTGATCGTGCCCGCGCTGTTGTCGAGGGCGTTGGCGGTGATCGCGAGGTCCGCCCCGCTGTCGATCAGGCCGTTCTGGCTGTTGTTCAGCAGGCCGGTAACGGTCAGGGTCTGTGCCGCGCCGCTGGAGAGGATGCCGCCGCGGTTGTCGAGGCTGTCAGCAGTCACGGTCAGGGCTGTCTGGCTGACCAGCGCGCCATTGCTGCTGTTGAGCAGTGCACCGCTGAGGTCCACCTCCACCGCGCCGTTACGGCTGGACAGGGTGCCGCGGTTGCGGTTGTCCAGGGAGGTGGCGGTCACGTCCAGCCCTTGCCAGCCGGAGATGAGGCCGTTCTGGTTGAGCAGGCTGGCGGCATTGAGGGTCAGCAGGTTGCTGCTGATGAGCTGGCCGCCGCTGTTGTCCAGGGTCTGGCCGGTCAGGGTGAAGCTCTGGGCGCTGGAGATTTCACCGCCCTGGTTGTTGATGTTTCGCACCCGCGTGAGGGTCAAGGGACCTGTGGCGGTGATCAGGCCGGCGTTGTTGTTGAGGTCCGCACCGTTGAGGTCGACGCTCAGCCCGGCATTGCCGATCAGGCGACCGGCATTGAGGGAGATCGCGTTGAGGACCAGGGTCATGGCCCCGAGCCCGGAAACTTCACCACCGGTGTCGGCGCTCAGGCTGTCGGCGGTGATGTTCAGGGTGCCACGGCTGTTGATCAGGCCCTTGGCGCCGGTGTCGAGGGCGGCGCTGTCCAGGGTCAGCGCGGCAGTGCCCAGCAGTTGTCCTGTGCGGTTGTTGAGGTCGCCCGAGGTGATCTTCAAGATTTCGGCAGCGTTGATCAGGCCGTTGTCGCGGTTGGTGAGCAGACCGGTGACGGTGAGGTCCAGGGCGTTGCGGCTGGTCAGGGTGCCGCCGGTGTTGTCCAGAGTGGCGGCCGTGGCATCGACACCCGCGGCGGCGATCAGGCCCTTGACGTTGTTCAGGGCCTGGGCGATGCGCAGGGTCAGCAACTGGTTGCTCAGCAGCGTACCGCCGCTGTTGTCCAGCGATAGGGCCTTGAGGGTGAAGGCCTGGGCGCTGGAAATCTCACCGCCCTGGTTGAGCACGACCCCGAGGTTTTTCAGCAGCAGGGTGCCGGGCGCGTTGATCAGGCCGCCCTGGTTATCGAGCAGGCCCTGGTTGACGTCCAGGCTCAGGGTGGTGGCGCTGGTCAGGCTGCCTTTCTGTTGTTCAAGGCTGCTGACGCTCGCAACCAGTGCCTGGCTGCTGGCAATGCTGCCGTCGTGGTTGGTCAGTTTGGCGGCGGTGAGGTCCATCCGCTCGCCGCTGCTGATCCGGCCCTTCTGGCTGTTGTTCAGGTCGCCGGTGTCGATCGTGACCCGGCCCTTGGCGCTGACGGTGCCTTGCAGGCTGTTGTCGAGAGCGGTGCTGTCCAGGTCGAGCTCGCCATCGGTGACCAGTTCGCCGCCCTGGTTGAGGATCGCGCCGGCGCTGTCGAGGGTCAGCTTGCCGGCACTGGACATGCTGCCCGCCGTGTTGGTCAGGCTGCCGACGTCGAGGGTCAAGGTGCCTTCGCTGCTGATCAGGCCCTGGCTGTTGTCGAGGGTGTCCGAGAGGTCGATGCTCAGGTCGTGTGGGCTGAGCAGCACGCCGCCGGTGTTGTCCAGTGAGCTGCCGGTCAGGGTCAGGCCGGTCTTGCCGGACAGCACGCCGTCGCTGCGGTTGGTGGTCTTGGCGATGTCGAGGGTCAGTAACTGTTGCGCAAGGATCTGACCGCCAGTGTTGGTCAGCGTCTG
>NZ_BLVZ01000032.1 GCF_015471405.1 Pseudomonas cichorii | reverse complement strand
GTGAGCAGGGCTTCGCCGGTGCTGGCCGAGACGCGGCCGCCGTAGTTGTCGAAGCCGCCCAGGGCGGTCAGGCTCAGGCGTTGGCCCTGGATGACGCCGCCCTGGCGGTTGGCTGCGAGGTCGTAGCCGTTTCTCAGGACGCCGGTGATCTGGGCGGTGAACAATCCCTTGAGGCTGGACAGCACGCCGCCGCGGCTGTCGAGGCTGGCGGCTTCGACCGTGAGGTCTCCGTTCTGGGCAATGAGGCGACCGTTGAGGTTATCGACGCCCTCGCCCACTTCGACCTTGAGGGTGCTTTGGCCTTGTACCGCGCCCCGGGTGTTGTCCAGGCTCGCGGCGTCCAGTTCCACACCCGCGTTCTGGCTGTAGATCAGGCCGTCGGTGTGGTTGAGGACCTTGCCAGTGGCGGTGATCAGCAGGGTGCCGTTGGCGGCGACGGTGCCGGTGTTGCTGTTGTCCAGAGTTCCGGTGTTGAGGGTCATCAGGCGCTGGCTGATCAGTTGCCCGCCCTGGTTGTGGACGGCACTGCTGCGTTTGAGCAGCCAGTCTGCGCCGCTGGCGAGTGTGCCGCCGCTGTTGGTCAGGGCGCCGATCAGGTCGAGGGTGGCCTTGCCCGGGCTGGTGATCGTGCCCGCGCTGTTGTCGAGGGCGTTGGCGGTGATCGCGAGGTCCGCACCGCTGTCGATCAGGCCGTTCTGGCTGTTGTTCAGCAGGCCGGTAACGGTCAGGGTCTGTGCCGCGCCGCTGGAGAGGATGCCGCCGCGGTTGTCGAGGCTGTCGGCGGTCACGGTCAGGGCTGTCTGGCTGACCAGCGCGCCATTGCTGCTGTTGAGCAGGGCCCCGCTCAGGTCCACGTCCACCGCGCCGTTACGGCTGGACAGGGTGCCGCGGTTGCGGTTGTCCAGGGAGGTGGCGGTCACGTCCAGCCCTTGCCAGCCGGAGATGAGGCCGTTCTGGTTGAGCAGGCTGTCGGCGTTGAGGGTCAGCAGGTTGCTGCTGATGAGCTGGCCGCCGCTGTTGTCCAGGGTCTGGCCGGTCAGGGTGAAGCTCTGGGCGCTGGAGATTTCACCGCCCTGGTTGTTGATGTTTCGCACCCGCGTGAGGGTCAAGGGACCTGTGGCGGTGATCAGGCCGGCGCGGTTGTTGAGGTCCGCACCGTTGAGGTCGACGCTCAGCCCGGCATTGCCGATCAGGCGACCGGCATTGAGGGAGATCGCGTTGAGGACCAGGGTCATGGCCCCGAGCCCGGAGACTTCGCCACCGGTGTCGGCGCTCAGGCTGTCGGCGGTGATGTTCAGGGTGCCACGGCTGTTGATCAGGCCGTTGGCACCGGTGTCGAGGGCGGCGCTGTCGAGGGTCAGCGCGGCAGTGCCCAGCAGTTGTCCTGTGCGGTTGTTGAGGTCACCCGAGGTGATCTTCAAGGTTTCGGCGGCGTTGATCAGGCCGTTGTCGCGGTTGGTGAGCTGGCCGGTGACGGTAAGTTCCAGGCCATTGCGGCTGGTCAGGGTGCCGCCGGTGTTGTCCAGAGTGGCGGCCGTGGCATCGACACCCGCGGCGGCGATCAGGCCCTTGACGTTGTTCAGGGCCAGGGCAATGCGCAGGGTCAGCAACTGGTTGCTCAGCAGCGTACCGCCGCTGTTGTCCAGCGATAGGGCCTTGAGGGTGAAGGCCTGGGCGCTGGAAATCTCACCGCCCTGGTTGAGCACGACCCCGAGGTTTTTCAGCAGCAGGGTGCCGGGCGCGTTGATCAGGCCGCCCTGGTTATCGAGCAGGCCCTGGTTGACGTCCAGGCTCAGGGAGGTGGCGCTGGTCAGGCTGCCTTTCTGTTGTTCAAGGCTGCTGACGCTCGCAACCAGTGCCTGGCTGCTGGCAATGCTGCCGTCGTGGTTGGTCAGTTTGGCGGCGGTGAGGTCCATCCGCTCGCCGCTGCTGATCCGGCCCTTCTGGCTGTTGTTCAGGTCGCCGGTGTCGATCGTGACCCGGCCCTTGCCGCTGACGGTGCCTTGCAGGCTGTTGTCGAGAGCGGTGCTGTCCAGGTCGAGCTCGCCATCGGTGACCAGTTCGCCGCCCTGGTTGAGGATCGCGCCGGCGCTGTCGAGGGTCAGCTTGCCGGCACTGGACACGCTGCCCGCCGTGTTGGTCAGGCTGCCGACGTCGAGGGTCAGGCTGCCTTCGCTGCTGATCAGGCCCTGGCTGTTGTCGAGGGTGTCCGAGAGGTCGATGCTCAGGTCGTGCGGGCTGAGCAGCACGCCGCCGGTGTTGTCCAGTGAGGTGCCGGTCAGGGTCAGGCCGGTCTTGCCGGACAACACGCCTTGCGCTCGGTTGGTGGTCTTGGCGATGTCGAGGGTCAGTAACTGTTGCGCAAGGATCTGACCGCCAGTGTTGGTCAGCGTCTG
>NZ_BLVZ01000031.1 GCF_015471405.1 Pseudomonas cichorii | reverse complement strand
TGGATCAATCCGGACCCGGCGGGAACTGTGGATGGGTTGAATCTGTTCTGTTTTGTCAGGAATAACCCATGCAGTGGTTTTGATAGTGACGGCAGGGGGTATAAAGGTATTAATGATCTGCGTGAGCTGTCTCTTAAATATATCAGGAAGCTGAATGTTAAATACCGAGGGGTTGAGGAAATGCAGAAGGCGGGTGAGCATCCTTTGGTCTTTACTCTCGATGTTGCGATAGATACAAGTCTGCAAATGATGGACCGCGAAGTGAGGCGTTTGAAAGCCAATGATGTGACCAGGCTCTATGAATTTGTGGGCGCTCCGGTTCCAGATAACTCGAATCATGAAGATACGTTTGCGACCTATGTGGCTGCCGGTTATGAAGAGCTTATCAAGGGTATGTCTGCCTATCAGGCAGGGGGAGATTTACGTGAGCAACTCGTTTACGTGGAGCATGGAAAGGGACATAAAGACGCTTCAGATACATTGGCATTTACTCTTTTGTATGATCCCAATAAGCGGATATTTTTTAATCAGAATTTTAGAGGGCAAAATGTCATGGGGCGAATAAATACGTTGGTACATGAACTGTCGCACACAGTTTTGGATACGGGTGATGCATTCTATTATGACGTATTCGATACGAGGGCTGATTATCCGGTTGAATATACGTGCGGAGAATTAAGTCGTTATAAGGAAAGAGCGATTGAACAGAACATTGATTTGCGGAAGGGCTACAGATCCTGGGCTCATGGGTTCAAGTCATTTGAAATGTGGTTGGCCCAGAGTGCGGATTTTTGGAGTGTTTATGTCGGTCTTCAGACTTCATACCAGGAAAACGAGGTTTTGCATAATGTGTCTGTGGACCGTTTCGATACAAGGGCGGACGTCAGGAACGATTTTTCATTCAATGATCATCTAGATCAGATAATGAAACTCCGATCCGGTCAGGTCAGGCGGCCTGACCTGCGATGAAAACCACCCTCTATCCAAAGAGGGTAGTGGTCGCAAGCCGTATCCGCTGAAATCAATGCCGCCCATCCAGTGCATACCTTCCTGACGTTGGTTGACAACTAGCCTTAAGGGACTGGATTCAGGGACGATTCTAATCATGGCTGGCTGGTCCGCTGATTTGCATCGACACACTCCGAGCTTGCAGGTGATAGATCCGCGCGGTCTGCCTGTCGATACAATTGCATTCTACCGTTGCCAAGTGACCGAAGAGCTGGACGCCCGTGTTGGCCATGTGCAATTCGACCTTGCAGGACATCTGGTTCGTACTTGGGATCCTCGGCTGTTGGAGCCACAATTGACGGCCAACCTTTCCATGATTCATTCGCTCAGTGGCAAGATATTGGCCACTGAGAGCGTCGATGCCGGTTGGCGGGTTTCGTTGCCTGGCGAGGGGCGTGAAGAGCTGAACGCCTGGGATGGCCGAGGCACCATTCGGCGCATGGAATACGATGCGTTGCTCAGGCCAACGGGTGTTTTTGAACGTGACCGATGTGTCGAGCGTCTCGCCTATGGTGATGTGCATTCGGCTCCCCGCAATCAGTGTGGCCAGTTGATTCGTCACGACGATCCAGCGGGCACTCTGTTGAGTCGTGAATTTGGTTTGACCGGTGCAGTGATCGAGCAGACGCAGCATTTCCTGCGCACTATCGATTCGCCCGACCGGCCCGAATCACTGTCAGAGCGCGACGCCTTGCTGGAGCCCGGTAGCGGCGCGACCACGGGCTGGTCATATAACCCGCTTGGCGAGGTCATTCGGCAAACCGATGCGCAGGGGAATGCTCATGCGTTGGCGCATTCTGTTGCTGGTCAGTTGAAAGAGAGCCACTTACAACTCCAGGGCAAGCCGTCGCAGGTTATCGTCAGCGATATTCACTACGACGCTCAGGAGCGGGTCGAATCTGAAGTTGCTGGCAATGGGGTGATCAGCACGGCGCAGTACCAGGATGAAGACGGTCGTCTGGTGCAACTCAGTTCCAGGCGCAGTAACGGGCAGGTCTTGCAGGACCTGACTTACGACTACGATCCGGTGGGCAATGTGACTCGTATCGAAGACCGCGCCCAACCTATCCGGTACTTCGCCAATCAGCGCATAGAGCCGGTTTCAACGTATCAATACGACACGCTGTATCAACTGACAGAAGCCACGGGTCGAGAGCTGGCGACGGTCAATCACGGCCCCGTCTTTGCAGATTTTCAGAGCCCAGCGGACCCCGCACAACTGGCCAATTACACGCAGACCTACGATTACGATGCGGGTGGCAATCTGAAGCAGTTGACTCATGTCGGGTCGCAAAATCATTCCCGGACTCTGGTGACCGCTTTGCATAGCAATCGCAGCCTGCCAGTGATCAATAACCAACCGCCCAGCGAAGAAGACATCGCCGCAGCTTTTGATGGCAACGGCAACCTGCTGGCATTGCAAGCGGGGCAAACCCTGAGCTGGAACCTTCGTAACCAGTTGCAGGAGGTAAAGCCGGTTGTGCGCGAGTCCGGCGTCGACGACAGCGAGCGCTATATCTACGACGCCAGCGGCCAACGCCTACG
>NZ_BLVZ01000030.1 GCF_015471405.1 Pseudomonas cichorii | reverse complement strand
TGCGCGTTGCCTCTGTCTCGGGATCGGTATAAGTGGCGGTAACCACGTTACGGGTGGTCTTGTCTTCAAGTTGCCCGACCGAAGGTGCGGTGTACAAGCCTCCTGTATTGATGACTCCCTGGGAGCGCGAGCCATCGATGTCGCGAACACTCCAGGTGATATTGGCAGCCCGTGCGCGATAGAGCAGTTCGATAATTTCAAACTGCAGGTTGTCACCGGTTTTGATCGTCGTGTAAAGCGGCTTGAGGCTGAACGAAGTCAGGGCCGGGTCGATTTCCCCGAACATGGCCAGGTCGCCGGGCAAGTAGGCTTCTTTCAGGATCAGGGCATTGTGTTCCGGGAACAGCAGGTGGTTGATGCCGAAGAAATTTATTTCAGGGATGTCTATGGTTTTGAAGGTATCCAGTATTTGCGTCAAGATTTTAACCAGGGCTTGTCTTGCTTTCTCCATCAGGGGTTGATAAAGAGCTTCTTCACCCTCGATGCTGATATTTACGCTCTGGCTGGAAGTCGGTGACTGTACAAAGTTCAGGGTGTTTTCAACGGCATTCAGTTGGTTGTCAAAGATAATCGAAAGCGTATGTTCAAGGGTGACATTGACATCCTTGTGTTCGTCCCACCATCCGGCGATATCATCCCAATAGTGGAATACTTCAGTGCTGGTTCCATTCCATTCCAGTGCAAGGCGAAAGTCAGGTCTGACGAAAATGGATAGCTTTTGTGAGAAGGGGATATGCAGATCGTTTCTTATGAAGTGGAAGTTTTCTCTGCCATGATCGTACTGGATGTCGATGGGTTCTACTTCAAACTCTCCAGCAATCGCAATCAGTCGATAGTCACCTGTTGACCCGGTATCTTCTTTTACCTCAAAGTTCAGCCCGCGTTCAATGTGGCTTTTCATGTAGGGAGCAATGAACCAGTGCATGATAGCCTGGCGGGAAATGAGCAACGAGCCGGAATACTTCGAGCGCTCCTCGCCCGTCACCTTGTCATCGGGAATCAGGTAAGGAAACTCGCTCTCGTTTGTCGGCAACGTGCCATCGTAAAAATTGTTCTTGGTGCGAACAAACAACACCACGGCACCATCACCATAACTGTCCGACTTGAGATTCTTTCCTTCAGGGGCTGCCTGAGTCAGGATATAAAAGTCCTTGGGGGCCAACAGGTCATCCGCATTGAAGTCCAGCAACCCCAGTGAATAGGTTTGCTGTTCCGTCGGTAACTCATCGAATCTGGCCTTGAAGAAATTGCCTATCAGCGTCGGGCTGACGCCCAGATCAATCAGGTTGGCCGTGAACTCTGTGGCCTTTGAAATATCCAGAATGACTTGAGAGCTCTTGTTGATGCCTCCTACCACTTTTCTCAGTTCAATATCGGCGTTCAAGCGGTAACCATGCTGTTCGGAAATATTGAAACTGGAGAGCGCTCGCGCAGGAGAACCGGGGGCATTGCTGTAATGAGTGACCGTGCCGCCAACGATATCCATATTCAGGCGTGCCCTGGAGTCCCTCAGTGATGCATTTTCAAACGAGAGGCGCGGGGCACTCAGAATGATCCCGCTCAGTTCCAGGGTTTCAGGCCCTTCCAGTTGCACAGTGCCGCGGATCGCGGGCAGGAAGCTGTCTGTACTGAACCGCGCGATATGCTGTTGTGCCAGAAGATGGTTGGCCTTGGTACGGTTGAAAGACACAATCGCTCCCCAGCCTCGGGTATTGGTTCTGCCTTTAAGTATCTGTAAAAGTGAGTTCAGTGAATTTGCCATATCACACCTCGATGACTCCTTGTTGCTGTAGCAGGTCAGCAGAACTCTTCGTGACCCTGGTGGTTGTCTGCTGTTAGACAGGCCGGTCAACGACTGATCTGACAGTGTTCACCCAGGAGCAAGCAGGGTATAGAGAATGCTTACTCCGTTAATTGATGTTGTTTTTTCGGCGCTCCCGACAGAGCACGAGCGCGCGATCAATTGGTTGCAATGATCATCAGTTCATTACGGTCGCTCGGAGACTTGAATCGCACGGTAAGTTTGTGCAGGTTCCCGTACTCATCAATCAGCTTCAGTTTCATCGGCTGGTCAAAGTCACTGTTATTGTTGAACGCAAAGTCTGAACGCCGATGCAGGCTGATCAAGACGGCCCCCAGAGGCGCTTCCTTGCCGGGAATGACATCAAGGCTTGGGCGTAACTCAGGTTCAATGGTCTGCATCAATAATGGTTCAAACAAGAGTGTTCTACTGCCGGGCAGTGCGTAGCCGGTGTAACTGCCCATGAGCTCCGCATATTGACGGCTTTCCCACTGAACCATACTGGCGGTGCTGTCAAACTCGACGGTGACGAACTTTATATTCTGGACGGACTGTTTGAACCTCAGGTAGTAGTAATCAATGGTGTTGAGGTTGTAATCATTGTCTGCTTCGCCCACCACCCGGACGTGCTCAAACTCATAACTCTCTATGGCATAGCTGGGCACGGTTCTTGGTGTGATTTCTATGATGTTGTGTTTTTCTTCGGAGCCATCCTGTTCAGTCGAATTGAATTCGGCCTGATCGGCGCGGGTCAAGGCAACGGCTATTTTTAATGGTAGCGGGCTGCGTGTCTGGATATACAGAGATTTGCCACTGCCATCCAGAGCCTGTGGTTCACTGGTTCGGGTGGGGTCAGGGGGATAATACAGATAAGCGTTTCTGGACTCATTGACGCCCCATTGTTTTCCCTCGG
This sequence comes from Pseudomonas cichorii, assembly GCF_015471405.1. GTDB lineage: Bacteria > Pseudomonadota > Gammaproteobacteria > Pseudomonadales > Pseudomonadaceae > Aquipseudomonas > Aquipseudomonas serbiensis. The sequence continues at coordinate 226 of NZ_BLVZ01000030.1, read as the reverse complement.
GCGCATCGGCGGGTATACCTTTTTCACCGATATAAGGCAGTTCATTGAGTGTGTCAGCAACGATCAGCCGCATGCTATTCAGTTCGGAGGGCGTAAGAGGCACTTCTATGTCCTGCTCGTCGAACGGCTTGACTGCCACCCGGACCTTGACTTGTTCCAGGCCATTGGCAAACAGTTTTACCGACCCGGATTGTGCCTTGATGGTGAAGTCTTCAAGGCGCACCCA
>NZ_BLVZ01000029.1 GCF_015471405.1 Pseudomonas cichorii | reverse complement strand
TGGTCGCCAAAACGTTCAAACCATGGAGCAAGACTTGCCACATCCAGCGCTTCGCCACCGAAGATCACCGAGCGCAGGGCCAGAGCTTTTTCGCTGTCGCACGCCACCCGCATCAACTGCTTGAACGCCGATGGCGTCTGGTTCAGCACCGTGACGTTTTCCTGCGCCAGCAAGGCATGGAAATCTTCCGGCGAACGGCTGACGTCGCGAGGCACGATGACCAAGCGACCGCCGTGCAGCAATGCGCCGAAAATCTCCCAGACCGAGAAGTCGAAGGCGTAGGAATGGAACAGCGTCCACACGTCCTGATCATCAAACTTGAACCAGTCATCGGTGGCGGCAAACAGGCGCATCAGGTTGTGATGCGGCAACAGCGTGCCTTTCGGTTTGCCAGTCGAACCCGAGGTGTAGATCACGTAGGCCAGGTTATCCGGCGTCGTCAGGTTGACCGGGTTGCTGTCGGCATAGCCTTCCAGCGAATCGCTCAGGGACAGGGTTTTCACCTGCGGCGGAACCGGCAGGCTGGCCAGCAAGTGATCCTGAGTCAGCAACAAGGCAATGCCGCTGTCATCCATCAGGTAGTTCAGGCGCTCGGATGGGGAATCCGGGTCCAGCGGCACATAGGCGCCACCCGCCTTGAGAATCGCCAGCAGGCCGACGATCATTTCCAGGCTGCGCTCCACCGCCAGACCGACCCGCACATCCGGGCCAACGCCCTGCTCGCGCAGCTTGTGAGCCAACTGGTTGGCGCGACGGTTCAGTGCATCGTAGGTCAGTTGCTCATTGCCCAGAGTCAGGGCAATGGCCTGCGGCACGCGAGTGGCCTGGGTTTCGATCACTTGATGGGCACACTGCTCGCTGGGGTAAACCGCCACATCACGGTTCCAGTCCTGCAACGTTTGCTCACGCTCTGCTGCGCTCAGCAAGGGCAGGTCCGCAATGCGCTGATGGAGATTGGCCGTCATGGCGTGCAGCACATTGCGCCAGTGCTCGGCCATGCGCTCGATGGTGGCGGCATCGAACAGGTCAGTGGCGTAGATCAGCGAAGCACCCAGGCCGTCTTCCCGCTCGCAGGTATCCAGGGTCAGGTCGAACTGCGCGGTGTGCTTGTCCGACACCTGATATTCCAGACGCAAGCCGGGCAACTGGCGGGCCTCGTTCCGGCCTTGGGTCTGATGGTTATAGGCAACCTGAAACAACGGGCTGCGACTCAAGTCACGCTCCGGCTGCAAGGCTTCCACCAGTTGCTCGAATGGCAGGTCCTGATGAGCCTGAGCCTGCAAGGCAGTCTGCTTGATCTGCTGCAACAACTGGACAACCGTTGTCTGCGGATCGAACTCTGCCTTGAGCACCTGGGTGTTGACGAAAAAGCCGATCAGGCCCTCGGTTTCGGCGCGGTTGCGGTTGGCAATCGGCACGCCGACACGTACATCGCTTTGCCCGGTGTAGCGATGCAGCAGGGTCTGGAACGACGCCAGCAACAACATGAACAAGGTAACGCCCTGTTGCCGCGCCACGTCCTTCAAACGGCCCAGCAATGTGCTATCCAGTTCGACATTGAGGCGTGCGCCGCCATAGGTCCGCACGGCCGGGCGTGGACGATCGGTGGGCAGTTCAAGCACTGGCGGCTGGTCGCCCAACTGGTTTTTCCAATAGGTCAGCTGGCGCTCCTGCTCACCCATCTCCAGCCAGTTACGTTGCCAGAGCGCATAGTCGGCGTACTGGATCGGCAGCGCGGCCAGTTCCGGCTCGCGTCCCTGGCTGCAGGCTTCGTAAAAGCGCAGCAGCTCATCGACCATGATCGGCATCGACCAACCATCTGAGACGATATGGTGCTGGGTCAGGACCAACACATGCTCGTCATCGCTCAAGCTCAATAGCTTGACCCGCAAGAGCGGCCCTTGTTGCAGATCGAAGGGCCGTTGCACTTCCTGTTCGACGTACGCCTCGACCGTTTCACCGCTCTGAAGCCGGTCCACGCTCAGGGCGAAAGCGCCAGCCGGATGAACCACTTGAAGGGCGTTATCGCCTTGCTGCTCGAAGGTCGTGCGCAGGGTTTCATGACGGGCGATCAAGTGTTTGAAACTGCGGCGCAAGGCCTCGACATTCAGGGTGCCGTGCAGGCGCAAGGCCAGGGGGATGTTGTAGGCGGCGCTCTGTGGTTCAAGCTGCCAGATGATCCATTGCCGCTGCTGGGCGAAAGAGAGCGCAGAACCTTCCTGCGACTCTCTCTTGAAGATTGGCGTGACGGCGTAGAGATTCACCCCCTGTCGCTTCAGCAGTACCGCCAGCGCCTTTCGTTCACGGGCGGACAGCGATTTTACGGACTCAAGCAACTCTTGCACGGGGGTATCTCCTGCTAAGCAATCAAATTATCAATTTCCTCCGCTGATAAACGTTTGAGTGCCTCTAGCGATTTAGTCAATTCGTCCAGTGCAGGGTCACTTTTGCCATTTTTTTGCTCGATCACGGCAACCAGACCCGCCACACAAGGTTGTTCGAACAACTCTTTGAGCGAAACCTCGTGCTGCAATTGCTCGCGCACACGGACCAGCACCTGCACCGCCACCAGCGAATGACCGCCCAGCTCGAAGAAGTTGTCATTCAGCCCGACTCGCTCGACTTTCAGCACGTCCGCCCAGATGGCTGCCAGTTGCTGCTCCAGCTCGCTTTCGGGCGCCACATAGCTGTTCTGCAACTGGCTGGCATCCGGTTTCGGCAAGGCCTTGCGATCCAGTTTGCCGTTGCCGGTCAGCGGCATGGCGTCCAGCACCACGAAATGGGTAGGCACCATGTAATCCGGCAGATGCGCCTTGAGTTCGGCTTTCAGTTCTTCGCGCAGGGTTTGCGGATCGCTGCTTGAATCCTGAGGCACCAGATACGCCGCCAGTTGCCCGTCCAGCGCCAGCACGGTGACTTCGCGAACGCTGGCCTGAGCCAGCAGGCGCGCCTCGATTTCACCCAGTTCGATACGGAAGCCGCGAATCTTCACCTGATGGTCGATACGTCCGGCGTACTCGATTACTC
>NZ_BLVZ01000028.1 GCF_015471405.1 Pseudomonas cichorii | reverse complement strand
TTGTTGATTTTGGGGGCGATAGGGTCGACGCCGCCTTCGGATTCCCAGGTGAGTTCTATTTCGGTGGACTTCATTGCGTCACCTACACTCTCCCCCGAGCTTTTTTCATCTACTCCTGTTCCATGAGTTATATAGAATTTTTTTTGGTTTTCGATAAATGTGGTGCCTTCCAGTTTTGGGAGCAGGGTAGACTTGTCAAAAGGTATATCAACGGTGAAAAGACTCGGGCTGATTAACGAGTCTTGGGGGGCACTGTATTTGATTTTTTTTTGGTCGGCGTATGGAAGCTTCATGTCCAGAGGTATCATGAACTCTTGATTTAAACTGTAGTGTGTATATCCTTCCAGTGGCCCATAAGATGCGCTGTAGGTGTGTGTTGTTTCGGAGTCCAGCAGGTTTATACATCCTGATGTTATGAGTGTTGGGTCAATGGCCGTGTTACCCATTAGAATATCAATGGTGCTGGGCATGACAAACCCGTTTTCAAGATCTACTGTAGTTACCTTGCCCGCGACAGTCTTGACACTGTAATGCGAGTGGTCAGGGTCGAGCAGAAAGTTCATAAGCCCTAAAAACAGCTCTTCATTGTTGTAAAGCATGTCGAACGAGATGTGACTTTCCAGGCTGACTAATGGCTCTATATGAAGTGTGGATCCTGTAGCAAGTCTCACCAGTCCTTCTTCGCGAGGTGCGAGTACTAGCGTGAGTTTCCATACACCCATGGTATCATTGGTGAATTCGATATCCATAGTCTCGATGGGTATTTGTATGTCGGAGCTTATGGCCGTAGTAAGTCTGATTGTTGAGAGTGCATAGTCAATGGTCGGGGAGTATTTTGGCTCCATGTTTTCTATTTTTTCTTGAAGGCTTTCATAATTCCACCACGGGCTCTCGGGTGTGGGAGCAGTTGTTTTTACAGTTTTGAATCCGATACGGATATTCCACGTAAACTGAAAATTCCCCTTGTTCTTCAGTGCCAGTGCCCAACAGATTTTACGAATTTGATTTTCATTAGGTTCGGCTTTTGTACTGTCATAGTTGTCATCGACAAAACCGTCTTTGGGAAACGATCTTTCCTTATTGAAGTTTTTGTCAATTAACGCGGTTTCAAGCAGTGCGTAATCTGAGGTGGATCCGTCCATATCACCACTGACCAGATGTTCACCGGCATAGATCGCGATAAACAGGGATTCCGGTGAAGCTGAAAGATCAAACACGGCAATGCTGTTCAGATCGTTTTCAAGGTTGACCGTCTTGCCTGCCCGGGTAAAAGTTTTGAGTGACGTGATGTCCATGTAAATCAGTGGTGCGCTCCAGGAGTCATCATATTTCTTGTACGAGATATTGAAGAGCAGGCGCACCTTGGGGTTGGATGTCGGTGGGGGTGGCGGAATAATGGGAATGCTGCCATCTGTACCGGGTTTGATACTTTCTGTTGGCAGTGTGACTTCAATCTCTTCCGACACAGGAATCATATCCACCCAGGTCACGAACAGCCGGTTATTGAAAAATACCGGGCGAAGGGTGCGCTCCAGAGTATTGGCATTGACCCCGATTTCTGCCCGCTTCCAGTCCGACCATGCACCAGGCGTCGGGTAGTCGTGTTTGGGGCCTTCAGTGCCTTCCTTGTAGGCCCGCTCGTTCATATCGACCGTGCGCCAGTAATAGATATTCTCGGCGCGAGACTTGCCAATGAAGTAATACTTGCCTTCAGCAAAACGCTCCGTATCGATATAACCATTGATGATGGTCAGGTTCGCCACTTCCTCGAAACTGGCGAGGTAGGACTTCACGGCTTCCTGTGTCGTATCGATACTGATCTTGTTCTGGTTGATATCGTTTTCCAGATTTTTGAAGTAACCGGATTTCTTCAACCGCAAGGCCGGGGAAATGAAGGTTTCCGGGTAGAGCGCCAGTTGCATGTTGGCGGCCCAGATCGGGTACTGGCTGCTGCGCTCGCGCCATTCGACGAAGTTTGCTTCGGTGGGTTGCAACAGGTCATAGCCGGGCTCCATGCCCATCAATGTTCCGTTGATGAACTGCTGAATACTGCCGATGGCTGAGGCCACGTAACTGGTTTCGACTTCATTGATGACCTGATTGTCGATCAGGAAAAACTCATACAGATCGTTGGCAGTTTTCAGGCGTTGGTCCAGACCCAGACTCCTCAGTAAAGGGGAATTGGGAACCACCTCACCCAGGTAATAAGCGACCAGTGCATCCCGAAAGGATTCGTTGAGCTGGCTATCAATGGAGCGAGACATATTTGGAGCCTCCATGGCAATTGATGAAGATCCGTTCGTTCAGTACTCAGCTATTGGCCGCCATGACGGCATTACTGACGTCTTCATTAGCGGCTTTTCGCGGTGTAGCGCACGTGGACGATGATGTCGGTAATCGCAGCGATCATGTCCTCCTGGCTGGCACTGAACTTCAAGGCCCAGCGTGAAATTGCTCCGGTGCCTTCAAAGGGCAGGTAACGCTCGTCATCGAAGTTGAAAACGAACAGGCCGTCGTCGTCGACGCCGGTCGACACTGCAATCTGCTGGCTGGCGCGCATGTTTTCCTTCGGTGCCCCTTGCGGGCCATTCATCTGCACGGCGTTATAGGTTTGCGTGAGGGTGGCGCGAATGTCCTGATAAGGGCCGACGGTCACCGGCAGCGAAACGCTGACGCGCTTGATGCGGCGCAGGTAGTGGCCGGGATAGTCGGCGTCGAGCATCGCCTGGGTGATTTCGAATTCGGCGATGCCTTCCTCTGCCAGACGGGCGACCACGGCATCCCAGCCGACGTTGATGCTGGGCTCTTCTTCGGTGGAGACAGGCAACTGCTTCACCGACACCGTCTTGAGGATTTCCAGCTTGCGGTCGTTGCGTGCCAGGTACGCCGCATCCATGCGCAACAGGTCCAGCTTGAGCGATTCGCCGGCGGTCAGGCCACGCCAGGTGTCTTTCCAGGCGGCGGGCTGAATGAAAGTGGTGGAGTAGTCGGCAATTTCGTATTGCCAACAGGCTTGGGCGGCCAGGCACAAAGAGAACGTGGCGTCGTAGGCCTGATAGTAAAAAGTCGAGAACTGGCCGTTGAGCCATTGGTACAGCTGGCTATTGGTAAAGCGTTTGTTGAGAAATGCATAAACGACTTCGGCCTGCAGTCTGGCTTCCTGAGCCTGACGCAACTGCAAGGCGGTGACGCGAGCCTGGGCGTCATGCACGGCCAGTTGTGCGACGATCTGTTCGGATTCCAGATGCGCCTGTTGGTATGCATTAACCCACTCCTGCTGGCGGCGGCGTAATATTTCCGCTCGTTCCAGAGCGTCACCGATACTATCTTCGAGTGTGGCGAGAGCTTGCGCGCCGATGGCGACCATCTCGGGAATGCCCTCTATTTCAAAACCACCTACAGCGCCGCCTGCCGCTGCTCCGACGGCCATCCCGCCAATCAGGCCACCATGAGCTCCCCCATGGTTGGGAACTACTTTCATCGCCGCGGCGGCAGTTGACGAGATGGCCGCCACCCCGCTGAACACCTTGGCACCCATATGGGATGCAGCAGCAATGATCTCTGTGTCAGTGACGTTTTCTTCCGCCAGTTTGCTGTAGAAGCTGGCCCGGGCATCGGCTATGGCTTTGCCGGCTTGCAGCGCCTTGCGCGCTTCGATTTCGACCTTCTGCGCCTCCAGCTGCAAGTCGATGGCGTACTGCGCGAATTCCCAGACCTGCTGCTGTTGCAGTTCCATCAACTGCCCTTGTTCCTTGCGTTCGATGATCGACAGCAGGGTATTGCCGAACTGGATCAGGTTATCCACTGCGCTACTTGCCCGGTTGAACATCACCGCGTAGCGGTAGTGCGGAATTTCCTGGGCCAGCAGGCTGCCCGCACCGCCTTCGGTGGCGCCATTGGCGTAGGCGGCGAGCAGGGCGCGAGGGTCCAGAGGCGCGGCAAACAGCGGCAGAGACAAGGGTTTGCCATCCAGGGTCAGGTTGTGGCGCAGGTTGTACAGACGCGATTCGACCATGTCCCAGTACCTGGTCAACTCGGCATTCATGGGGACGATGAAGTGGCCGTTGTCTTCCTCCACCAGTGTCGGGTCGCTGCCAAAGGTGCTCAGGCGCAGTGACGGCTGAGTGAAGCTGATCACTGCCTTGCCTTCGTTGGCCGCTGCGCTGGCGCGGACTTGTTGCTCCTGTTCGATCAGTTGCGTCTCGAACTCGCGCAGGCCAGGGTTACTGGCTCCGGCCAGATCCCCCAGTTTGATCGGTGTCCACTGGCTGGTGATCACGGCATCGGGCCGCGGGCCGAGCAGGTCGAGGAT
>NZ_BLVZ01000027.1 GCF_015471405.1 Pseudomonas cichorii | reverse complement strand
TGCGCGTTGCCTCTGTCTCGGGATCGGTATAAGTGGCGGTGACCACGTTACGGGTGGTCTTGTCTTCAAGTTGCCCGACCGAAGGTGCGGTGTACAAGCCTCCTGTATTGATGACTCCCTGGGAGCGCGAGCCATCGATGTCGCGAACACTCCAGGTGATATTGGCAGCCCGTGCGCGATAGAGCAGTTCGATAATTTCAAACTGCAGGTTGTCACCGGTTTTGACCGTCGTGTAAAGCGGCTTGAGGCTGAACGAAGTCAGGGCCGGGTCGACTTCCCCGAACATGGCCAGGTCGCCGGGCAAGTGGGCTTCTTTCAGGATCAGGGCATTGTGTTCCGGGAACAGCAGATGGCTGATGCCGAAGAAATTTATTTCAGGAATATCGATTTTTTTGAACAGGTTGAGCATGACGTCCATGGTCTGCGCTAATACGTCGGCCGCTTTTTCAATAAGATTTTTAGGGTCCATGGAGGTCTTGTGGATAGAAAGCTCGTAAGAGGAACCGGATTGATCCGAACGCTCGAACTGGACAGTGTTGGTAACAGGATCCAGGACCGTATCAAAGATCAGGTCCAGGTTATAAGTGAATTCAGCATCGGTATCATATTCACTGTCCCACCATCCCACCTGCTCATTCCAGATGCGAAAGGTTTCGATTGAGTTGCCACTCCACTTGAGTGCCAGTCGGAAATCCGGTCTTATGTAGATCGTCAGGTTGTTAATGAACGTGAATGAAAGGTCTTCCTTGATGAAGTGGTAGGTGTGTGGCCAGCTTTCCGTCGTTACATCAATTTTGCCGACGGAATAACTACCTGCGACAGCTTTCAGTTGATAATCGGCGTTTTCATCCTCGACATCCAGATTCAGTCCGCGACCTACAAGGTTTTTTATATAGGGTGCTATAAACCAGTGCATGATCGCCTGGCGGGCGATCAATAACGAACCTGAGTACTTTGAGCGATCCTCGCCCGGCACCTTGTCATCGGGGATCAGATAAGGGAATGTGCTCTCATCTACCGGTAATATTCCGTCGTGAAAGTTGTTCTTGGTGCGAACAAACAACACTACAGCGCCATCGCCATAACTGTCCGACTTGAGATTTTTTCCCTCAGGCGCTGCCTGGGTCAGGATATAAAAGTCCTTGGGAGCCAACAGGTCATCGGCATTGAAGTCCAGCAAACCCAGTGAATAGATTTGCTGTTCTGCCGGTAGCAAGTCGAACCTTGCCTTGAAAAAGCCGCCTATCAGCGTCGGGTTGACGCCCAGCTCAACGAGATTGGTCGTGAATTCTGTGGCTTTCGAGATATCCAGAATGACTTGAGAGTTCTTGTTGATGCCTCCCACCACTTTTCTCAGTTCAATATCGGCGTTCAAGCGGTAACCATGCTGTTCGGAAATATTGAAACTGGAGAGCGCTCGCGTCGGAGAGCCAGGGGCATTGCTGTAATGAGTGACCGTGCCGCCAACGATATCCATGTTCAGGCGTGCCCTGGAGTCTTTCAGTGATGCATTTTCAAACGAGAGGCGTGGAGCACTCAGAATGATCCCGCTCAGTTCCAGGGTTTCAGGCCCTTCCAGTTGCACCGTTCCGCGGATCGCGGGCAGGAAGCTGTCTGTACTGAACCGCGCAATATGTTGTTGCGCCAGAAGGTGATTGGCCTTGGTACGGTTGAAGGACACGATTGCCCCCCAGCCCAGGGTATTGGTTCGGCCTTTGAGTGCCTGTAAAAGTGAGTTCAGTGAATTTGCCATGTCACACCTCGATTGACTCCTTGTCCCCGGCCACCACCAAGTGCGGTGGCCATTCACGCTTCCTGATTTACTGGTATGCCCTGCCTATATCCGGGTACTGCGACAAGGGCAGTGGTATGACGGTGTATCCGTAATCGATGGGTATGGGAGCGCCTTCAAATTCCGGCTCGCGAGCAAATGTGCAGGTAATGATGGCGAACCCCGGCAGTTTTTCCTGTGGTTCGGTGTAGACACCCAGTTCATTCACCGAGCCTGTGCCCCCCAGCAATGCCCAGACCAGTTTGTTGTGCGGAACGGGTATAGGCCCGCTGTCGTATTGTTTCATGAAGTTCAATTGGGCTTTGCCTTGCGCCGCCTGGGCCAGATCAACTTCTACCTGTCCGCCCAGTACCTTGTTGATCACCAGTACTTCGGCCTGGCCTATGTTGCCCTGATCGTCAGTCACTTGAATCACATCCTGGATGAACATATCTGTCGAGTTGTCGGCAGAGGCTTTATAGGTTGTGCTCTTGCCCGTAGTGGGGTTCAACTGACCACCTTGGGCCGGGTTCTTCATGGCCCATTTCAGTGGCCTGTCATCAAGAGTTCCAGCGGTAAAGCTCAGTTCGCCATTGGATTTGGTTACCGAGAAGATCGGATTCAGGGAAATGGTCTGGCTGACAATGGAGACAAGGGTTGAAGACGAGGCCGCAATACCCCGTGCTGTTGTGCCTGTCGCGGTAATGATTGCCTGCTGGGAGTCGCTGCCTTGAAGTTCCGCCACTGTAGGTGCGGTATAGACGCCCTCATTGGTGATCGAGCCGAAGGGGCTGGTGTCCCCTGGTAAACCTTGCACGCTCCAGGTCACGGTAGCTGCCGGTGCGACGCTGAATGTCTTGGTGCTGCCCGGATTCAGAATGACTTGTTCGGGTTCTATCACGAAGCTGGTCAGGGAAGGGTCGACATTGCCGAAAATGGCCAGATCTCCGGGTACATGAGCGTCTGTCAGGACCATTGAGTTACTGTCGGGAAACAGGAGATTTCGTAACAGGAATGTGTCGATGTCGGGGATCTTGATGTTGGCAATATGGTTGAAGAAATGCTCGTTCAGCTTTTCGTACCATGTTCTAAAAAATACGGCTCGATGATCGAAACCGAAAAAATTCAGCCAATCATAGTCGCCTATACTGCTCCCGGTTTCAGCACTTACGGTCGTCGAAAACTGGATGGCGCTGGTAATCGGATCTACTTCAGGTGTCATGTCTGTCTTGGTATATAGATTGAATTCAAACTGGCCGTTGACATCCGTATCGTTGCCGTTATTGACATCAACTTTCTGGTTCCAATCGCTTGTGTTATGGGCATTCCACTCTACGTGAAGAGTGTTATTCTGGGCCTTTAATACTACACCGGAGTAGGGGGCTTCCTCCGTGACTTTAATGACAGCGTCTTCCAGTAATCTCAAGGTGCTATGGTGTCCGTCAGAGGAGCTTGTAAATACTGTGCCCGCCGGTTTTACATAGTTTTCTTTCAAGGCTTGTGCATATAAGTGTAAAGCTTTGCCATCTTCATCCGTGGGTGATTTCAGTTCGTAAGTCATATTGGGGTGTTGATTGAGCACTGGCAGAATCAGCTTGCTGAACAGGACTCTATTTGAAAGCAGTACAGCACTCGAGTACTTGGTTCCGTTTTCATCATTGGGAATCAGATACTCGAAGTCGCTGTTTTCGGTAGGGGCGCCACCGTCAGTCCCGCCTTTCAATGTCACCAGCAACACTACGGCGCCGTCGCTGTAGTTGGGGGCTGCCCGGTTTTTGGCCCCAGGTGCCGCCTGGGTACGTATGATAAAATTTTTCGGGGTGAGTGTGGTGTCCATGCTTGTGTTGAGGGCACCCAGGGTATAAACCTGCAGCTCCGGTTTTTCCTTGAAGCGTTCAAGGAAGAAGTCTTTTGCATTGATGATGCTTACCTGGTCCGAGAAGAGGTCGGTATCGAATGCGGTCATTTTTGAGAGATCAATCTGTACGACTCCGGCATCTGTTACGTTGCCGGGTGCATTGATCAGGTCCACATCCATCCATAACGTTGGCCCTGCGGCTCCATTGGGCCGCATGATGGAATGAATGCCTTTGTAACCGCCGACCGGTTCGCTTTTCAGAATGGCCAGTCCTGCGGTAATGGGTTGAGTAATCTTGGCTTTGGAGTGCTCGATATCGGCATTTTCGAAAGAAATCCTGGGCAGGCCTAACTGAATGCCGAAGAAGTTAAGTTTTGAGCCTTCCTCTCCCTCGATATGCCCGTCGATGGGAGACATGTAGTTTTCGGAGGTCAGTTTTTTTATATATTGTTGCAACAGTAACGCATTGGCCCGCCCACGGTTATAAACCACAATGGCGTCCCAGCCCTGGGTCTTGGGGTTTTGCTGTAGCCAGGTCAACAGAGCGTCTCGTGATTTACCGCCTACAGCCTTTATGTGTGTGTCGTCTGGAAGAGTCATGATGGTTTCCATGTAATAAAGAGTGTCGCCTTCCGGGGAGGTTATGCATTTAATGACTAAAGACTGCTGTCGTCGTACAAAACGATGCCTGTTATAAGTTCGTGCAAACTTCGCTGTGCGGTAAAGAATCTCTACGGTCTTGTGAAAGTTGTCTACTGGCAGAAATACCAGTGGCCTTTCAAGTTCCCTTGTTTATGGGTATTTCATTGCCTTGCCGGAATATTGCGGCAAGGGGAGTGCTATTGCGGTGTATCCATAGTCGACGGGTATGGGCGCGCCTTCGAAGTCGGGTTCGCGAGCAAATGCGCAGGTAATCAAGGCAAATCCCGTGACCTGATATTGCGGTTCGGTATAGAGGCCTGAGGCATCCACGGAGCCTGTACCTGCCAGCAATGTCCATGTCAGTTTCTCTGGCGGAACAGGGGTAAGATCGGCACCGTATTGTTTCAGGAAGCTCAGTTGTGCCTTGCCACTCGCAGCCTGGGCAAAATCCACGTCTACCTGCCCGCCGAGCTCTCTGTTGATGACCAGTATGTAAGCCTCGCCCAGGTTGCCCAAAGTGTCAGTTACCTCAATCACATCCAGGGTGAACATGCCTGAAACCTGTAGCGGTGCGGCCGTATAGGTCGTACTCAGGCCCGTTGCAGGTACAAGCTTGCCGCCTTGACCTGGCGCTCTCATGGTCCATTGCAACGGTCTGTCATCCGCTATTGCGGCGGTGAACTGGATGCTGCCTTCAGGTTTGACTACTGAAAAGACCGGGTTCAGGGTAATGGTCTGGGGGACAATCGAGACCAGGGTCGAAGAGGAGGCCGCGATACCTCGTGATGTCGTACCGGCCGCAGTAATGATCACCTGATGAGGCTTTCGGCCTTCAAGCTGCGCCGTGGTGGGAGCGATATAGACGCCCTGATTGTTGATGGTGCCGACGGAACGATTGTCTCCCGGCAAGCCTTTCACGCTCCAGGTCACTGTGGCGGCCGGTTCTACTCTGAATGTTGCGTTGCCCTCCGGCTTCAGGACGACGTGCTCGGGCTCTATGACGAAACTGGTCAGGGAGGGCGTGACGTTGCCGAAGACCGTCAGATCTCCGGGAACATAAGCGTCTGTCAGGACCATCAGGTTGTGGTCTGGGAATAGCAGGTTCCGTAACAGGAGGGTGTTGATGTCGGGGAGCGCCAGGTTTTTGGTGAACTCGAAAAGATTGTCTTTGATGACGTTACGCAAATCATCCACATAACGATTAAAGTTCTGTGCGTAGTGATCCTTTGGCATATCAATTTCGATTTGCTCGTCGGCCACGTCTTCCTGCTCAAAATGTATGACGCCGGTATCAGGGTAGATGCTGAGTTTTAAGGCCACGCTCAGGTTTGTTTTAATGTTTACTGTTTCGTCCGAGTGCGTATCGCTCAGGTCGCCTCGGGTATTGTGGTAATGCATGCTGATGGGGAACGTCTTGTTTGTCCAGTTGAAATAAATAGCGTCGGAATAGGCTGTAAAGGTCGCGCCTGCCAAAGGAATTGTGATCAGGGGGGTGCTGGCGGTGACAATGTAGTTGCTGTAGTAACCATTGCAAACAAACTTGTAGTCGGACTTCGTTATCGCTCCCTGCGTGTATTCCAGGTATATATGCCCCGGCTTTCCTTGCTCATCTGTAGACGTTTTAGGGGTCAGGGTTTTTCCGGGCAGTAGAATGTTCAGGTGGTGGGTGATGAGTTTGGTGAACAAGACGTTGTTTGAAATTAGTACCGTCCCTGAATACTTGGTTCCGTTTTCATCATTGGGTATCAAGTATTTGAAGTCACTGTTTTTAGTGGGCGTTTGACCGTCCGCTCCGTTTTTCAGTGTCACCAGCAATACCACGGCACCGTCGCCATAGTTGGGGGCTGCCCGGCTAGTGGCACCAGGTGCTGGCTGGGTGCGGACGACAAAGTGTTGCGGAGCCAGGGTGGAGTCTGCGCTCTTGTCCAGGGCGCCTAGGGTGTAAACCTGCAGTTCCGGATTTTCCTTGAAACGCTCAATGAAAAACTCTTTTGCATGGGTGGCGCTTGCCTTGTCCAAGAAAAGATCAGTCTCAAAGTTGGTCATCTTCGAGAGATCAATCTGTACCACGCCTGCTTGCGTGACGTCTCCCGGCGCGCTCAGCAGGTCCACATCCATCCATAATGTGGGTCCTACTGCGCCATTGGGCTGCATGATCGAATGAATCGTCTTGTAACCGCCCGCCGGTTCGCTTTGCAGGATGGCCAGTCCTGCGGTAATCGTCTGGGTCACTCGGGCTGTCGAATGCTCGATATCGGCATTTTCAAATGAAAGCCACGGCAGACCCAACTGGATACCGAAGAATTTCAGCTTTTCGTTTTCCCCCTGTATCTGACCGTCGATGGGAGAGAGGTAGTTTTCGGCCGTCAGTTTTTTTATATATTGCTGGATCAATAACGCATTTACCCGGCCACGGTTATAAGCCACGATAGCGTCCCAGCCGAGGGTCCTGGGGGTTTTCACTAGCCAGCTCAGCAGTATATCTAGCGGGTCGCCGCCTATAGTCTTTATCGGTATATCATTTGAAAGAGCCATGATGTTCTCCCGATCATTAGGGATATCGCCTTTTATCCTGGTTATGCATTTTAGGACTCATTCATGTTGTAGCCATCCATAGTGTCATCTGCTGTAAATGCATGTCAGGCACATGAGCAGGAATGTCCGCCGTCTTCTGTCAATTGTCTACTGGTAGAAATGCCAGTTGCCAGCCATTCAACGGCTGCTAGCATCAGTCACAGTGTTGTTTTTTCTGTCTGATACTCTCTGGTTTTAAAGTATGCAGGCAGTTTTATAAAATGCTTATAACAGGAATCATTGTCATGACGCGGCGCATGTTAAAACTTCTGCCATTGATCTCGGTCATGGCCCTGTGTACTTCCATTGCCGGCCATGTTTCACAGGTGCAGGCTGCTGACGCCGATGGGCAGTTAGTGATCTTGAACAAGAAGAATGCAGATGGCAGTTACCCGATTAACTGCAGTATTCCTTTTGTTACGTCCACCATCAACTTTCAGAATAACTCATTTGATTGTGATAATGATGAGGCTTATGGGTTCAAGCTGGAAAATGTGCCATCGGCGACGTTCTTTTCATTCCACGACTCCCCCAATTGTACGGATAACGAAAACTTTTCGTTCCGCTTCAAAACCATACAGCAGCCCACCAATATGGAAAAAGGTATCGATATCGAAGAGGCCGGCAAAAAGCCGCCTGGTTCGGTTGTCGTGCCGGGAGTGATGCTGATTTTCAGCAGGGTGGATGAGCAGGTGGGTGGAAAGCTTTCGTGCGTGAAAATCGAGCGTTCTGCCGTGCCGACACCGTAATGGTTGTTCCAATCACAATGCCTTCATTTGCCTGCCGGGGATTTCTCCATGCCCACACCCACTGTCCACTCCAACGCCTTCAACTTTCTCAGCGCGCTCCAGGCCGGTGTCGACCCTCGCACCGGCCAGTACACCTGCGTCATTACCCTGCCCGAACTCAAGGCCAACCACCTGTGCGGACCCACGGTGCCCCTCAGCCTCGGCTTCAGCCCCATGAGCCCCCGCAACACCGGCTTCGGCAAGGGCTGGAGCGTGCGCCTGTCGCACTTCGATACCGTCTCGCGCATCCTCTCACTGTCCACCGGGGAAACCTTCCGCATCGAAGGCTCGGCCAGCCAGCCCACCGTCCCCGAACGCAAGATCGACAGTTTTCATTTTTCCGTCGAGGCCACCGGCCGCTATCGGGTGGCCCACAAGTCCGGCCTGGTGGAAATCCTCACCCTGCGCGGCGGCGACACCCAGGCCTGGGTCAGTGAAATCCACTCCGCCGAAGGCCATCGGGTCAGCCTGGCCTACGAGACCTTTGCCGA
>NZ_BLVZ01000026.1 GCF_015471405.1 Pseudomonas cichorii | reverse complement strand
TACCTGCAATTCCTGCACTCGGTCCTGCCACCCACGGCCGAGTTCATGGAAAAAGATTGGGAGTGGTGAAGGAATCGGCGAGTGAAGTACCTCATATTCGTTTTGGGAATAACCAAATGAATAAATGAGATTTATGGATATAAAAAACTACTGTTAATGTCACTCCATTACGGCGGTTTTCGCCTCATGAACATTCAATACCCAGCAAAGGAGCGCCCCATGCGCACTCTCATCTTGCGTCGAGGCCTGGCCGCTCTGTTTGCCGCAGCAGTCGCTTTGGGGGCCATTACCCAAGCCCAGGCTGAAGACCTTCGTATCGGTTATCAGAAATACGGCACCCTGGTGGTGCTCAAGGCCAAAGGCTCCCTCGAGAAGCGTCTGGCCGAGCAAGGCGTGAAAGTGCAGTGGACCGAATTTCCGGGCGGCCCTCAGTTGCTGGAAGGATTGAATGTCGGCTCCATCGATTTTGGCGTGACGGGCGAGACGCCTCCGGTCTTCGCGCAGGCTGCCGGCGCGGACCTGCTTTACGTTGCCTATGAGCCGCCAGCGCCTACCAGCGAGGCGATTCTGGTGCCCAAGGATTCACCGATCACTTCGGTCAAAGACCTCAAAGGCAAGAAAGTCGCCCTTAACAAGGGTTCCAACGTTCACTACCTGCTGGTGCGTGCGCTGGAAGACGCTGGCCTGAAATACACCGATATCCAGACCGTATTCCTGCCGCCTGCCGATGCGCGTGCCGCTTTCGAGCGTGGCAGTGTCGATGCCTGGGTCATCTGGGACCCTTACCAGGCCGCAGCCGAACAGCAATTGCAGGCACGTACGCTGAGGAACGGTACCGGTATCGCTGATAACCATCAGTTCTATCTGGCCACCAAGCCTTACGCGCAAAAGAACCCGAAAGTGATCCAGGCCCTTGTCGAAGAAGTTCGAGCAGTGGGCGAATGGTCTCAGGCTCACCCTGAGGAAGTGACCAAACAGGTTGCGCCGTTGTTGGGCCTGCCGGCTGACATCACTCTGACTTCGGTGAAACGCCAAGGCTACGGCGCGCTGTTTATCACGCCTCAGGTCGTCGACGCCCAGCAGAAAATCGCTGACACCTTCTACCAGCTCAAGCTGATTCCCAAACCACTGCGTATTGCTGATGTGATCTGGACACCTCCCGCTGCTGTAGCGAAAGCACAGTGATTGGCAGGCCCTTCGAGGAGACAACTCCATGAGCCTTAGTGCTTTGCAACGAACCATTCACAGACTGGCGCCTTGGGCACTTCCAGTCTTGCTGTTGGCGATCTGGCAACTGTCGGTCAGCGCTGGCTGGCTGTCTACACGCATTCTGCCCGCGCCAAGTGCGGTGATCGAGGCGGGCGTCAATCTGATTGCCAGTGGTGAAATCTGGACTCACCTGGCTATCAGCGGCTGGCGTGCCGGTATCGGTTTCGCCATCGGCGGCGGTATCGGTCTGATCCTGGGTTTCATCACCGGCCTCACCAAATGGGGTGAGCGCTTGCTGGACAGCTCGGTACAGATGATCCGTAACGTGCCGCACCTGGCGCTGATTCCACTGGTCATCCTGTGGTTCGGTATCGATGAGACCGCGAAGATTTTCCTGGTAGCGCTGGGCACCTTGTTCCCTATCTACCTGAATACGTACCACGGTATTCGCAACATCGACCCTGCGCTGGTGGAAATGTCCCGCAGTTATGGCCTGTCGGGCTTCAGCCTGTTCCGTCATGTGATTCTGCCGGGCGCCATGCCTTCGATCCTTGTAGGTGTGCGCTTTGCTCTGGGCTTCATGTGGTTGACGCTGATCGTGGCCGAAACCATCTCGGCCAGTTCCGGTATCGGTTATCTGGCCATGAATGCCCGTGAATTCCTGCAAACCGACGTCGTGGTACTGGCCATCGTGTTGTATGCCGTACTTGGCAAACTGGCCGATCTGGCGGCGCGTGGTCTGGAGCGTGTGTGCCTGCGCTGGCATCCGGCCTATCAAGTAAGCAAAGGCGGTGCAGCATGACAAGTCTGAAACAACAACCTCCGCATTTGCTGCGTGGCATCCCGCTGGCGATTCAGGACCTGAAGAAAGCTTTCGGTTCCCGTGTCGTACTCAAGGACATTGACCTGCATATCCCGGCCGGTCAGTTCGTGGCCGTGGTCGGTCGCAGTGGCTGCGGCAAAAGTACCCTGCTGCGCCTGCTGGCTGGTCTGGACAAGCCTACCGAGGGTCAGTTGCTGGCAGGTTCCGGTGCGTTGGCCGATGCCCGCGAAGACACCCGCCTGATGTTCCAGGAAGCGCGTTTGCTGCCCTGGAAAAAGATCATCGATAACGTCGGCCTTGGCCTGAGCGGTGACTGGCGTCCACAAGCGCTTGAAGCGCTGGAGGCAGTGGGCCTGGCCGAGCGCGCCGATGAATGGCCTGCTGCTTTATCCGGCGGTCAGAAGCAGCGCGTTGCTCTGGCGCGGGCGTTGATCCACAAGCCACGTCTGCTGTTGCTTGATGAGCCGCTGGGCGCGCTGGATGCCTTGACCCGTATCGAGATGCAGCAACTGATCGAAAACCTGTGGCGCAAGCATGGCTTCACTGTGCTGCTGGTGACCCATGATGTCAGCGAGGCAGTCGCCATTGCCGACCGCGTGATCCTGATCGAAGAAGGCCGCATTGGGCTGGATCTTCTGGTCGACCTGCCACGTCCTCGCGCTCGTGGCTCGCATCGCCTTGCTGCGCTGGAAACCGAAGTGCTCAACCGCGTGCTTTCCCTTCCGGGATCGCCGCCGGAACCCGAACCCGTTTCACCGTTGCCCACGCAATTGCGTTGGGCCAATTAACCCCGATCCCACAAAAGGAAGGCATACCATGACTATCAAAGCGATTAACGTGCGCAACCAGTTCAAAGGCACCATCAAGGAAATCGTCCAGGGTGACGTGCTGTCTGAAATCGACGTACAGACCGCTTCCGGTATCGTGACTTCGGTCATCACCACCCGCTCTGTAAAAGAGCTGGAGCTGGCCGTGGGCAGCGAAGTGATTGCATTCGTGAAGTCCACCGAGGTGTCGATCGCCAAGCTGTGATCTTCAGTGACACCCAGCCCCGGACGGTGCAGACCCTCCGGGGTTTTTACGTCCTGATCAAAGAGGCTGAGGCCTTTTTGGCAGGAATGGCGGCAGGTACAGCCCCAGATAGGTGTCGAACACCCGCATGCCTTCTTCGGCCATGCGTGGCGTGATCTGGTCGTGCAGTTGTATCGAGCGGGCGTAGACACGGTCGCCCAGTTCCATCGCCAGGGCGAATACATCCACATCGTCCGGCAGTGCCGGTATCGGGAAATGGCGGTTGAACACTTCAAGCATCAGGTGACCCAGTTCGATGTCGTGCTGGCGGTCGGCCTGATTGATTTCGGTCAGGCCATGCTGGGCAAGGATCAACTGGCGTGCGGCGGCATCGGCGTTATAGATGTTGAGCATGCGCAATTCCACCTGGCGTGACAGATCGCGCCAGTCCTTGAGCTGGTCATGATCGATAGGCGCCTGCAACGATGCCCGGAAGGCTGCATGGATATCGGCGGTCAGGGCCTCAAGCAATGCCGGGACGCTGGCAAAGAAGTGGTAGACAGAAGAGGGCGGTATCTCCGCGCGCTCGGCCACGCTGTAGATCGACAGGCTGGCCACTCCTTCGGCAGCGAGCAAGGTGCGTGCAGCATCGAGAATCGAATCGATTCGTGCCTGGCTGCGTGCTCGGGGTTTGCGAAGGGCGACGGTGCGGGTCATGGGGTGCTCTCGGGGGCGGCGGGGCTGCGGCATTGTACAGTGGCGTCTCTTTTAAGGTCTTCGCGAATAAATTCGCTCCAACAGTGAAAACCCCTGTTGGAGCGAATTTATTCGCGAAGAAAAACAAAAACGCCGCATGACCCTAAGGCTTGCGGCGCTTTGTGCAGCGGTCTGGATCAGACCGTATGCAGGTACCAGTTGTACTCAAGATCGGAGATGGAGTGCTCGAACTCCTCCAGCTCGCTCTCTTTGCAGGCCACGAAGATATCGATGTATTTCGGATCGATGTACTTGGCCATGACTTCGCTGTCGTCCAGCTCGCGCAGTGCGTCGCGCAGGTTGTTCGGCAGGCTTTGCTCGTGCTGCTCGTAGGAGTTGCCTTCCACCGGAGCGCCCGGCTCGATTTTGTTGGTCAGGCCGTGATGCACGCCTGCCAGCACCGAAGCCATCAACAGATACGGGTTGGCATCGGCACCGGCAACGCGGTGTTCGATACGCACGGCATCGGCCGAACCGGTTGGCACGCGCAGCGCAACGGTACGGTTGTCCAGGCCCCAGGTCGGGGAGTTGGGTACATAGAACTGGGCACCGAACCGGCGATACGAGTTGACGTTCGGGCAAAGAAACGCCATTTGTGCCGGTAGGGTCTCGAGCACACCGCCGATCGCATGACGTAATGCGGCGTTCTGCTCGGGATCCTCGCTGGTGAAGATGTTCTTGCCATCACGATCCAGGATCGAGATGTGGACGTGCAGACCATTGCCCGCCTGACCCGGATAGGGCTTGGCCATGAAGGTCGTGTCCATTTCGTGGTCGTAGGCGATGTTTTTGATCAGGCGCTTGAGTAGAACCGCGTAATCGCATGCCTTGATCGCATCGGCGACGTGATGCAGGTTCACTTCAAACTGGGCCGGGGCGCTTTCCTTGACGATGGCGTCGGCCGGAATGCCTTGCTCTTTTGCACCTTCCAGAATGTCCTGGAGGCAATCGACATATTCGTCCAGATCGTCGATCAGGTAGACCTGTGTCGAGTGCGGGCGTTTGCCCGAGATCGGCGAACGTGGCGGTTGTGGGCGACCATTCACGTTCTCCTGGTCGATCAGGTAGAACTCCAGCTCGAAGGCTGCGCAGATGGTCAGGCCCATTTCGTCGAATTTGGCTACTACCTGACGCAGGACTTCACGCGGGTCGGCGAAGAAGGGGTCGCCTTCGAGTTCGTGCATGGTCATCAGCAGCTGTGCCGTAGGGCGCTTCTGCCAAGGCTCGTTGCACAGGGTATCGGGGATTGGATAACAGATTCGGTCAGCATCACCGATATCCAGGCCCAGACCGGTGCTTTCCACCGTGGAGCCATTGATGTCCAGGGCAAATAAAGAGGCAGGCAGGTTGATGCCCTTCTCGTAAACCTTATGGAGGCTGGTGCGTTCTATGCGTTTGCCACGCACCACACCATTCATATCTGCAATCAGAAGGTCAACGTACAGAACCTCAGGATGTTCCTTAAGGAACGCGTTCGCTTCGTTGAGCTGAACGGCACGCGGGGGTACCGACATGATGCAACACCTTTGTTGTTAAAAATATCAATCATCGAGCATTACGGGTTTCAGTCAATCCGAAAGCCTTGATGAAGTCAATAGAGCCTTTTGTTGCCCTAAAACTGCGCCATATAGCCATTTTTGCCGCTATTTGGGGCGCGTATTCCTTGTTTCGAGCAGTGCTGAGTCAAGATCAGGAAGGCCCGTATTCTATTTTTATCGGGGCGTTGTATAAAAAAATGAACAAGGCTAAGCTCGATTGCAACCCACAGAGCAATAAAACCGGGGGTTCAATGCCTTGCCTTCCCTTGATCGACTCTACACCCCGCGCAATACAGAGCGGTCATCATGCCTGCCATATCAGTATCTTTAATGGCCTGTCGTCGAATCTGACAAGACTCTGTGTGCGACCCGACAGCACTGTCATGAGTTCCAGTCATACTGGACATCTGCTCTGTGCTGCACCACCTTTCGATATCGAACATTATCACTATAGCGGCCCGATCAGCGTTACAGATGCCACCTTACCGCTTATTCGTGCCTGCCGAAACGAGTTGTACAACGTGACGCCGATGCGTCGGAAAAACGCCTGATTGCGATCAGGACACGACAACCCCTGAGGTATTTATGAGTACCAACCTCGACCAGCTCACCGATTGGTTGAAAGAACACAAGATCACCGAAGTCGAATGCATGATGTCCGACCTCACCGGGATCACCCGTGGCAAGATCTCGCCGACCAACAAGTTCATTGCCGAAAAAGGCATGCGCCTGCCTGAAAGCGTGCTGCTGCAGACGGTAACTGGCGACTACGTAGAAGACGACATCTACTACGAGCTGCTGGACCCGGCAGATATCGACATGATCTGTCGCCCGGACCAGAACGCGGTGTATCTGGTGCCCTGGGCCATCGAGCCTACTGCGCAGGTCATTCACGACACCTACGACAAGCAAGGCAATCCCATCGAGCTGTCGCCGCGCAATGTCCTGAAAAAAGTCCTCAAGCTTTATGCCGATCAAGGCTGGCAGCCCATTGTTGCGCCGGAGATGGAGTTTTACCTGACCAAGCGCAGCGATGACCCTGATTATCCGTTGCAGCCGCCTGTCGGGCGCTCGGGGCGCCCTGAAACCGGGCGGCAGTCGTTCTCTATAGAAGCCGCCAACGAATTCGACCCGCTATTCGAAGATGTCTACGACTGGTGCGAGCTGCAGAACCTGGATCTGGACACCCTGATCCACGAAGACGGCACGGCGCAGATGGAAATCAACTTCCGTCATGGCGATGCCTTGTCGCTGGCTGACCAGATCCTGGTATTCAAGCGCACCATGCGTGAAGCCGCGCTCAAGCATGACGTGGCCGCCACCTTCATGGCCAAGCCCATGACCGGCGAGCCAGGCAGTGCGATGCACTTGCACCAGAGCATCATCGACATCAAGACCGGCAAGAACATCTTCTCCAACGACGACGGGACCATGAGCCAGTTGTTCCTGAACCACGTCGGTGGTTTGCAGAAGCTTATCCCCGAGCTGTTGCCGCTGTTTGCACCCAACGTCAACTCGTTCCGCCGCTTCCTGCCGGACACCTCTGCCCCCGTAAACGTCGAATGGGGTGAAGAGAACCGCACGGTGGGCTTGCGTGTGCCGGATGCCGTGCCGCAGAACCGTCGCGTGGAAAACCGCCTGCCGGGCGCCGATGCCAACCCTTATCTGGCGATTGCTGCGAGCCTGTTGTGCGGCTTCATCGGCATGGTTGAAGGGCTGAACCCGAGTGCGCCGGTGGTCGGGCGCGGTTACGAGCGACGCAACCTTCGTCTGCCGCTGACCATCGAGGATGCGCTGGAGCGGATGGAAAACAGCAAGACCATCGAAAAGTACCTGGGCAAGAAGTTCATCGTCGGCTACGTGGCGGTCAAGCGTGCCGAGCACGAGAACTTCAAGCGCGTGATCAGTTCGTGGGAGCGGGAGTTTCTGCTCTTCGCTGTTTAAGCCCTGCAGACGCCGCAGAACCTGCTGTGGCGTCTTGTCATCGAACCCGGACATAGGAACGCTGCATGAGTGCCAAGAACCCTCAAACCCTGGAATGGCAAGCCTTGAGCAGCGAGCACCATCTGGCACCATTCAGCGACTACAGACAGTTGAAAGATAAAGGCCCGCGCATCATCACGCGCGCCGAAGGCGTTTATCTGTGGGACAGCGAAGGCAACAGGATTCTGGACGGCATGTCCGGCCTGTGGTGCGTCGCCATCGGCTATGGACGTGAAGAGCTGGTGGAAGCTGCCAGCAAACAGATGCGCGAGCTGCCTTATTACAACCTGTTCTTCCAGACGGCCCATCCTCCGGCGCTGGAGCTGGCCAGGGCCATTTCCGAAATCACGCCTGCGGGCATGAGTCATGTGTTCTTTACCGGCTCAGGCTCCGAAGGCAACGACACCATGCTGCGCATGGTCCGCCATTACTGGGCAATCAAAGGCCAGCCCAATAAAAAAACCATCATCAGCCGGGTCAATGGCTATCACGGCTCGACCGTTGCCGGTGCCAGCCTGGGCGGCATGACCTACATGCACGAGCAGGGCGATCTGCCGATCCCGGGTGTGGTGCATATTCCCCAACCGTACTGGTTTGGTGAAGGCGGCGACATGACGCCTGACGAGTTCGGTATCTGGGCTGCCGAGCAACTGGAGAAGAAGATTCTCGAACTGGGCGTGGAAAATGTCGGGGCGTTCATTGCCGAGCCGATTCAGGGCGCGGGCGGTGTGATCGTCGCGCCGGATAGCTACTGGCCGAAGATCAAGGAAATCCTGGCCAGGTACGACATCCTGTTCGTGGCCGATGAGGTGATTTGTGGCTTCGGTCGTACAGGTGAGTGGTTCGGTAGCGATTTCTACGGCCTCAAGCCGGACATGATGACCATCGCCAAGGGCCTGACCTCGGGGTATGTGCCGATGGGCGGCCTCGTCGTACGCGATGAAATCGTCGCAGTGCTTAATGAAGGCGGCGACTTCAACCATGGTTTTACCTATTCCGGGCATCCTGTGGCGGCGGCTGTTGCGCTGGAAAACATCCGTATCCTGCGCGAAGAGAAAATCGTCGAAAGGGTTAAAGCGGAAACGGCACCATACTTGCAAAAGCGACTGCGCGAGTTGAACGATCATCCCCTGGTAGGAGAGGTTCGGGGTGTTGGTCTGCTGGGTGCAATCGAGCTGGTGAAAGACAAGACCACTCGTGAGCGTTATGCCGACAAGGGCGTTGGCATGATTTGCAGAACCTTTTGTTTCGACAATGGCCTGATCATGCGGGCCGTGGGCGATACCATGATCATTGCGCCACCGCTGGTCATCAGTCTTGCGCAAATCGATGAGTTGATCGAGAAGGCGCGAAAGTGCCTGGATCTGACGCTGGCCGCACTGTAGAGGCGGATTTATCCGCGAGACGTCGTTGACGGCGACGCATGTTTTTCGGATGTACCGGCCTTTCGCGAATGAATTCGCTCCCACGGTCAATTCGTAGTGGGGCTTGTTTGACAGGAATCTCCTGCAGCATGGATGCGTATGTGGTGAAAGTCGGCTTGAAAGCTCGAACCGGAACTTGCCAGACTAATGGCTAGAAGCCGCTAATCTAACGGTCAGTGATAAAACATTGGAGCTGTACGCATGAAAAAATTTGGCAAGACCCTTCTCGCCTTGTCCCTCATGGGCGTGGTGGCCGCAACTGCACAGGCCGATGACAAAGTGCTGCACGTTTATAACTGGTCCGATTACATCGCACCGGACACCGTTGCCAAATTCGAGAAAGAGTCCGGCATCAAGGTGGTCTACGACGTTTTCGACAGCAACGAAACACTGGAAGCCAAGCTGCTGGCGGGCAAGTCCGGTTATGACATCGTTGTGCCGTCCAACAATTTCCTGGCCAAGCAGATCAAGGCTGGCGTCTATCAGGAACTGGACAAGTCCAAGCTGCCCAATTATGGCAACCTGAACAAGGACCTGCTCAAGGCCGTTTCGGTCAGCGACCCGGGCAACAAGCACGCTTTCCCGTACATGTGGGGCTCGATCGGTATCGGCTTCAACCCCGAGAAGGTCAAGGCCGCTCTGGGTGCCGATGCGCCGGTCAATTCCTGGGATCTGCTGTTCAAGCCTGAAAACGCAGCCAAGCTGAAGTCCTGCGGTATCAGCTTCCTAGATTCGCCAACCGAAATGTTGCCGATCGCTCTGCATTACCTGGGCTACCCGACCGACTCCCAGGACAAGAAGCAACTCGCCGAAGCCGAGGCACTGTTCCTGAAGATTCGTCCTTCGATTGCCTACTTCCACTCCTCCAAGTACATCTCCGACCTGGCCAACGGCAACATCTGCGTAGCGGTCGGCTACTCGGGTGATATCTACCAGGCCAAGGCGCGTGCGGAAGAAGCGGGTGGCAAGGTCAAGGTCAGCTACAACATTCCGAAAGAGGGTGCTGGCAGCTTCTTTGACATGGTCGCGATCCCCAAGGATGCCGAGAACGTCGACGGTGCCTACAAGTTCATGACCTTCCTGATGAAGCCGGAAATCATGGCTGAAATCACCAACGAAGTACGTTTCCCGAACGGTAACTCGGCAGCGACTGCGCTGGTCAACAAGGAAATCACCAGCGATCCGGGTGTCTATCCACCTGCAGACGTACAGGCCAAGCTCTATGCAATTGCTGACTTGCCTGCTGCTACCCAGCGGATCCTGACCCGCAGCTGGACCAAGATCAAATCGGGCAAGTAACCGCCTTCCGGTAGGAGCGAATTCATTCGCTAAGCTCTTTTCATTCAATGCAATTGCGGCGTCTGAACAAGAGCTTTCGCGGATGAATCCGCTCCTGCGGGCGGTGCGTCATATAAAGTTCTTTGCGATTTGCAGTCATCAACGGTAAGTTGCCGACCCATTTTTCAGCTCACCGATACGGGCACCAGACCCCATACTGAAAAGGATTGTTTACGTGTCTATTTCTTTATTGGCCAAATCGATGCTCGCTGTTGCGGTTCTGGCAATGGCTACCGGTGCTCAGGCTGAGTCCACCGTACACATCTACAACTGGTCCGATTACATCGGCAAGACCACTCTGGCGGATTTTGAAACCACGACCGGCATCAAGCCGTTGTACGACGTATTCGACTCCAACGAAACCCTGGAAGCCAAGCTGCTGGCCGGGCGTACCGGTTACGACGTGGTAGTGCCGTCCAACCATTTCCTGGGCAAGCAGATCAAGGCTGGAGCGTTCCAGAAGCTCGACAAGTCGCTGCTGCCCAACTACAAGAACCTCGATCCTGCGCTGCTCAAGCGTCTGGAGAAGAACGATCCGGGCAACCAGTACGCCGTGCCTTATCTGTGGGGCACCAATGGCATCGGTTATAACGTCGAGAAGGTAAAGGCAGCGCTGGGTGTCGACAGGATCGACTCCTGGTCCGTGCTGTTCGAGCCCGAGAACATCAAGAAACTCTCCAGTTGCGGCGTGGCGTTCCTCGATTCAGCCGATGAAATGATTCCGGCCGTGCTCAACTACATGGGCCTGGACCCCAACAGCACCAAGGAAGCCGATTACAAGAAGGCTGAAGCCAAGCTGTTGGCGGTACGTCCTTATGTCACCTATTTCCATTCATCCAAATACATTACCGATCTGGCCAACGGCGATATCTGCGTTGCGGCCGGTTTTTCGGGCGATGTCTTCCAGGCTCGCGACCGTGCAGAAGAGGCGGACAAAGGCGTGAAGATTGCCTACGCCATTCCCAAGGAGGGCGGCAATCTCTGGTTCGACATGCTGGCTATCCCGGCTGACTCCAGAAACGTCAAGCAAGCCAGCGCCTTCATCAACTATCTGCTTGATCCTGCGGTGATCGCCAAAGTCAGTGATGAAGTCGGTTATGCCAACCCGACACCGGCGTCCGGTGATCTGATGGATCAGGACATTCGCACCGATGAAGCGGTCTACCCGCCTCAGGAAGTGCTGGACAGGCTGTTCGTGAATAGTGAGTTGCCACCCAAGGTGCAACGTTTGATGACCCGCAGCTGGACCAAGGTCAAGTCGGGGAAATAAAAAATCCAGCGCCCGACCGCACGGGTCGGGCTGCATACCTATTTGTTGGGAGTTTCACCCATGCCAGTTGCCTCCGGCGCCTACAAGAAAGCCATCGAAGGCGGTCAGCAACCCACAGAGGTTCTGGTCAGGATCGATCGAGTCACAAAAAAGTTCGACGAGACGGTTGCCGTGGACGATGTGTCCCTGCAAATCAACAAGGGCGAGATCTTCGCCCTGCTCGGCGGTTCCGGGTCAGGCAAGTCCACATTGCTGCGCATGCTGGCCGGTTTCGAGCGCCCGACCGAGGGGCGTATCTTCCTGGACGGCGTCGACATCACCGACATGCCGCCCTACGAACGTCCGATCAATATGATGTTCCAGTCCTACGCGCTGTTCCCGCACATGACCGTGGCCGACAACATCGCCTTCGGCCTCAAGCAGGACAAGCTGCCCAAGGAAGAGATCGAAGCCCGTGTGGCCGAGATGCTCAAGCTGGTACACATGACCCAGTACGCCAAGCGCAAGCCGCATCAGCTTTCCGGTGGCCAGCGTCAGCGCGTGGCCCTGGCCCGCTCGCTGGCCAAGAAGCCCAAGTTGCTGCTGCTCGACGAGCCCATGGGCGCGCTGGACAAGAAGCTGCGTTCGCAGATGCAACTGGAACTGGTGGAGATCATCGAGCGCGTTGGTGTGACCTGTGTGATGGTGACCCACGATCAGGAAGAGGCCATGACCATGGCCGCACGCATCGCGATCATGCACCTGGGCTGGATCGCCCAGATCGGCAGCCCTATCGACATCTACGAAACGCCTACCAGCCGACTGGTCTGCGAGTTCATCGGCAGCGTCAATCTGTTCGAGGGCGAGGTGATCGAGGACATGGAAGGCTATGCGCTGATTCGGAGTCCCGACCTTGAGCGCCAGATCTATATCGGGCACGGCGTGACCACGTCGGTGGAAGACAAGCACATCACGTATGCACTGCGCCCGGAAAAACTGTTGATCACCACTGAACAGCCGACCTTCGAGCACAACTGGTCGCGCGGCAAGGTACATGACATCGCCTATCTGGGCGGTCACTCGGTATTCCATGTCGAGTTGCCCGGCGGCAAGCTGGTGCAGTCCTTCGTCGCCAACGCCGAGCGCCAGGGCACCCGGCCCACCTGGGGTGATGAAGTCTACGTGTGGTGGGAAGATGACAGCGGCGTGGTACTGCGCTCATGAAAATCCGCAAGATCAAACGTGCGCTCCAGCGCATCACGCCCAATGGCCGGCAACTGGTCATTGGTGCGCCGTTTCTCTGGCTGTTTCTGTTTTTCGCCTTGCCGTTCCTGATCGTTCTCAAGATCAGCTTCGCCGAGGCGGATGTGGCGATCCCACCGTATACCGAGATCTTCAGTTACGCCGAGGACAAGCTGCAACTGGTCCTGAATCTGGCCAACTACACGCTGTTGAGCGGTGATGATCTCTATATCTCGGCCTATCTGGGCTCGCTGAAGATGGCATTCTTCAGCACCTTGCTGTGCCTGTTGATCGGCTACCCCATGGCTTACGCCATCGCCAACGCCCGCAAGGACATGCAGACCGTGCTGTTGCTGCTGATCATGATGCCGACCTGGACGGCGATTCTGATTCGCGTCTATGCCTGGATGGGCATCCTCAGCAACAACGGGCTGCTCAACGCCTTCCTGATGTGGCTGGGCCTGATCGACGAGCCGTTGCAGATCCTCAATACCAACCTGGCGGTCTACATCGGTGTGGTTTATTCCTACCTGCCGTTCATGATCCTGCCGCTGTACGCCAACCTGGTCAAACACGACCCGAGCCTTCTGGAAGCCGCATCGGATCTGGGTTCCAGTACCTTCAACAGCTTCTGGAAAATCACTGTGCCGCTCTCCAAGAACGGCGTGATTGCGGGCTGCATGCTGGTGTTCATTCCGGTAGTGGGCGAATTCGTGATCCCTGAACTGCTGGGTGGCCCGGAAACCCTGATGATCGGGCGTGTCCTGTGGCAAGAGTTCTTCAACAACCGTGACTGGCCGGTTGCTTCGGCGCTGGCGGTAATCATGCTGCTGGTATTGATCGTGCCCATCATTCTGTTCAACCGTAGCCAGGCTAAAGAACTGGAGGGCAAGGTATGAACCGCTTTCGATTCTCGAACCTGATGCTCATCCTTGGCCTGCTGTTCATCTACGCGCCGATGGTCATCCTGGTCATCTACTCGTTCAACGACTCCAAGCTGGTAACCGTCTGGGGTGGCTGGTCGGTCAAGTGGTATGTCGGCCTGCTGGACAATACCCAACTGATGGGCTCGGTATGGCGCTCGCTGGAAATCGCGCTCTATACAGCGATTGCCGCTGTTGCGCTGGGTACCATGGCGGCTTTTGTCCTGACCCGAATCTCGCGTTTCAAGGGCCGTACGGTCTTTGGCGGGCTGGTCACTGCACCGCTGGTCATGCCGGAAGTGATTACCGGTCTGTCGCTGTTGCTGCTGTTCGTGGCCATGGCGCAGTTGATCGGCTGGCCGCAGGAGCGTGGCATCGTCACCATCTGGATCGCCCACACCACCTTCTGCTCGGCCTATGTCGCAGTGGTGGTGTCGTCGCGTCTGCGTGAGCTGGACCTGTCCATCGAAGAAGCGGCCATGGACCTGGGCGCCCGGCCGTGGAAGGTGTTTTTCCTGATCACCATCCCGATGATCGCGCCATCGCTGGCCGCGGGCGGCATGATGTCCTTTGCCCTGTCGCTGGACGATCTGG
The DNA here is from genome assembly GCF_015471405.1 of Pseudomonas cichorii. GTDB lineage: Bacteria > Pseudomonadota > Gammaproteobacteria > Pseudomonadales > Pseudomonadaceae > Aquipseudomonas > Aquipseudomonas serbiensis. The sequence goes on along the minus strand of NZ_BLVZ01000026.1, from coordinate 13,235 downwards.
TACTGGCCAGCTTCGTATCCGGGCCGGGCTCGACGACATTGCCGATGGAAGTGTTTTCTGCTGTTCGCTTGGGCGTGAAGCCGGAAATCAACGCAGTGGCCAGCCTGATCCTGCTGGCGGTTTCGCTGGTGACTTTCCTGGTCTGGTACTTCACCCGCAGGGCCGAGGAGCGCCGCAAGCGCGCCATCCAGCAGGCCATCGAAGAAAGCGCTGCCGATACCTACAAGCCGCGTACTGCCTGACCTGTAGGAACGGATTCATCCGCGAAGAGGCCATTGAGGCCATTCGCGAATGAATCCGCTCCCGGGTTATTTCCCCGGCACCAGCTTCAACAGCCCCTCGGTATGCTCCTCAACGTCCTTCTCGCTGAAGCGCTGTGGCACATACTCGCCGTTGATGTACGCCTTGGCCTGATCCGAATAATGCCGGTCGAACGGCACACCGCTTTGTCCGACCGGGTTGATACCCAGGCTGTGGGCCGGGTCGGCGAAGTCGATCAGGCGACGGGTCGATGGGCCGTAATTGACCGGCCATGGTGCCGTGCGCAGGCGTGACGAGAGGTTGTTGGGAACCTCATGGCTGCCCGGCGCGGCATAAGGGCCGACATTGAATATGCGGTCCAGCGGCTTTTGCGAACCCAGCGGATGACCATGGGTCAGGGTATGTACTTTGCCCCACACCCACTCGTCCGGGTTGTTGCCATACATGGATTTCAAGTGCGAAACACTGGCGCGCCACGCAACCTTGACTGTATTGGCGCGACTCTCGGTATGCGGTGAATGGCGATTGTTCCACCAGGGTGAATTCGCATCGGCTGCCAGACGTGGCAGGGCCGCATCGAGTACCCGTGATGTGGTCAGGGTTTCAAAGAAGCCGTCACCCAGTTCGTCGTGAAAGGTTTCCTCTGTCAGGTCAAACAGGAACTGGCTGAACAGGGTTGCGCCTACAGAATCGACCGGATAATCGCCTTTCCATTGGGCCAGGCGCTCCACCAGTGCCAGTTCTTCCGGATCGGTGATCTCGCTGCGCAGAACCGGAATCAATGGCGTCAGGATGTTTTGGGCGTAGTCGGTTCGAGTGCCCAGTTGCAGCGCCTTGCTGTTGTTCAGATCCCACTTGATCGCCGGGTCGCTCAGTTGCCTGTTCAGGTACTGCCCGCGGTCGGCCGGGTTGTAATAGCCCGGAATCTGCATGCCGGTCGGCGACAGCGGCTGGAAGTTGGCCGAGATGATATAGCCACGCGCCGGGTTTTCTTCCTGCGGGTTGGCGCTGAACGGGTAGAAGCCAAGCTTGTCGGCCTGCGCCGTGCTGCCATCCAGAATGTAGGCGGGGTTGACCCCTTCAGGCCGGATCGGCAGTTGTGCTGCCGCCCACCAGCCGATATCGCCCTGATTGTTGGCCCAGACAATGTTAAGGCCCGGCGACTGGATCTTCTCGGAGGCATGCCGCATTTTTTCCAGTGTGTTGGCGCGGTTGGCTTCATAGAAACCATCGAGTACCGGGTTTTCCGACACCAGGAACGACCACCACATGGCAATGGGAGCCTTGCCCCCGTTCTTGCCCACCACATCGTTGACGATCGGGCCGTGGGGCGACTGGCGCAGGGTCAGTGCTACATCTGGCTGGCCCTTGACCTTGATCTGTTGTTCGGTGCTGGTCATGTCCACCCATTTGCCCTGATACCAGACCTGGTTCGGGTTTTCGGGGTTGGTCTTTTCGGCAATCAGGTCCACGTCGTCGTTCTGGAACATGGTCAGGCTCCAGCCGAAGTCCATGTTGTGGCCAAGGAACGCGAACGGGTTGAGGGCCTGATAATGGCCGTACAACTCAAAGCCCGGTGCGGAGAGTTGTGCTTCGTACCATACGGACGGCACTGAAAAACTGATGTGCGGATCGCCCGCAAGCAAGGGTTTGCCGCTTTGGGTACGGCTGCCGGACACTGCCCAGGCATTGCTGCCCTCAAACTGTGGCAGGCCGGCGGCTGCGACAGCTTCGTGGCTTAGTTGCGCGAGGGTGTTGAGGTCTTTCCAGTCGGCACTGGACAGGGCTGGTTTTTGATCGAGCATGCCTTGAGGGTGCCAGTCCAGATCAAAAACCTTCAGGTACTGCGGGCCGAGTTCGTCGCGCACATAGGTCAGCAGTGGTTCGGTCCGAAAGGCCGCAGCAAAGCTGTAGGCCAGGTAGCCGGCGATGCTCAGGGTGTCCTCAGCCGTGAAAGGGCGTTTCGGGATACCCAGTGCATCGAACTCCATCGGTTTTGCGTGGGTGTCCTGATACTGGTTGACGCCATCCAGGTAGGCTTGCAGCGCTTTCCAGGACGGGGCTTGCGGGTTCTGGCGGGCGACGTACGCATCGGCGTGTTCGCGTATGCGCAGACTGCGGAACATCTTGTCGGTTCCGATCAGGTTGGGCCCCAGGATTTCGGCCAGTTCGCCTCGTGCCAGACGGCGCAGCATCTCCATCTGGAACAGGCGGTCCTGCGCATGGACGTAGCCGAGGGCGCGATACATGTCCGCTTCGTTCTCGGCCCGAATATGCGGCACGCCGCGTTCGTCGTAGCGCACGCTGACCGGCGCCTGCAAATGTGTCATGGCAATTTCGCCGTCTCGCACCGGCTGTTTGCTATGGATATACCAGCCAGCGGCTGCTGCAAGCAGTGCGATGAGAATGGCGAGAATGGCAAGGATGCGCTTCATTAAAACTTCCCTATGAAAGGCTCGGGCAGGGGATGTGCAGGCTACAGGAGTGGATGGTTTTCGCGAATGAATTCGCTCCCACACCGCCCTGTGGAGCGAATTCATTCGCGAACAGGCCGCCGCAACAGGGCAAAACGGTCTCTACATGAACGGATGGGCACTCGGGATATTTATTGCCAGGCGCAGTAACAGCCCACGGCCATGGTGTTTGTGCTGTTCACGTTGCGACCGTCGAGCAGGGCGTGCAGGATCGGCTCGATGAAGCTGTTGCCGGAGTTGCAGGTCAGCCCCTCGCTGTAAGGCCCGAAATACGCGAGTTTGCCGTCGCGATCCCAGATGGCGACTGCCGGGCTGACGGTGATTTTTTCGGCACCCGCAAGCGTGCTCAGTGTTTTGATCGTATCGGCTGTTTGTGACGATGGTTCGGGCGTACCGGGCTTCTGCACGACATAGAAATCCACTCCTTTGTCGCCACCGAAGTGCTCAATCAACTCAGACAGATGCTGCTGGTTGCCGACATTGCACGGGCAGGACGGGTCCTTGAAATGCACCAGACGAATACGTCCCTTGCCAGCCAGTTCGGGTGGAAGGCTCAGGCTATCGCCAGTGAACAGGGCGGTCTGATCACTGAAAGTGCGCACGTAGCGGCTCTGAAACCAGTCATGGGCCATCCACAATCCTGCCGCACAGATCAGGACGAACAAGCAGGCAAACAGGTTGCGGCGCTGTGAGGCTTTCATGACAGACGTTTCTATTTAGGGTGGCGTAGCTTGCCACGCCCGAGCAGACAGATGAATATCGCTACACTGTCTTTTCAAGGTCATGTCGGAATCTGGAAGCCTTATGTCTGCAACGTTTGACCCTGATCAATTACGCGCCACGCTGTCACCGCTGAGTGCGATGGAATCGCTCTCTCTGGATGGGCAGCTCTATCAGCGTTTCTATGGCCTGGCGGGGCTTGGTGGCGAGAATGTCATACGCAGCTGGCTCGGGCGCCTGGATGTCGGGGGGTATGAGATTGTCGGGCAGGTCTGGTTGCCCGAGCAGCCTGTGGCAACCCTGTTTCTGTTCCATGGTTTCTATGACCACATGGGCCTGTATCGGTACGTGATCGAATGGGCGCTGTCCCAGGGTTTTGCCGTGATTTCCTGCGACTTGCCGGGGCATGGGCTGTCCAGCGGCAGCAGGGCGAGCATCAATGACTTTGCCGAGTATCAGGCGGTATTGCAGCGTTTGCTGCTGGAGGCCGAGAGCCTGAACCTGCCACAGCCCTGGCATCTGTGCGGACAAAGCACTGGTGGGGCAATCGTGATCGACCATTTGCTCAATCAGGGCAATGACAGCCCGGCGCAGGGCAAGGCGATTCTCTTGTCGCCACTGGTTCGGCCTCGTGCCTGGGGTTGGTCAAAGCTCAGTTATTACATGCTCAAGCCTTTTGTGGACGGCATTGCCCGGCGGTTTTCCGAGAACACCAATGCTCCGGCTTTCCTGCCATTCCTGCTGGCCGATCCATTGCAGCCGCGCCGTCTGCCGACCGCCTGGGTGGGAGCCTTGTCGCGCTGGATCGTGCAGATTGAGCGTGCGCCGCGCAGTACGCGCAGCCCGCTGATCATTCAGGGCGATGCGGACATGACGGTTGACTGGAATCACAATCTGACGGTGCTCAAGGCCAAGTTCAGCGAGCCGCAGATCCTGATGCTCGGCAAGGCGCGGCATCATCTGGCCAATGAAATGCCGGAGTTCCGGGCGCGATATTTCGAGTTTCTGAAAGGGCGCATGGACTGAGCCCAAGCGGATTACATGGCTGGAGCCAGGCTGGAGGTGCTTTGTCCGACTGCAAGCCCTGCGCGGATCGCGGCCAGGGCTGCCTGATAGTAGGCCCGGCCTTCCGCTGATTCAGCGAAACTCGAAAACTCTTCCAGTTCCGGATCGGACAAGTCGCGGTAGACGTACAACAGCGTGTTGTTCAGGTCTGCACTGATCTGCGCCATCAGACGTTCGCGCTGCCCTTCAAGCATGCCTTGTGCCTGTCCGCCGCCCAGAAGGCCCGGAATCATCTGGCTCAGGCTGTCGGCTGCCACGCCGGCAATGGCGAGGCTGACTTCTGCGCCGGCCTGTTTGGCGGGCAGCGCCTGGGCCAGATGGCCGATCAACAACTGGCGGGTCGCGTCGGCTTCGATCTGGGGCAGCCCCTGAGCGTGCTTGGCCAACTGGTCAGCGCGGGTCGCCGTCAACTCTGCCTTGACGATCTTGCGTCCCAGCGGGGACTGGAAGAACCGCAGCGCAGGTGCCGGGTCTTGAAGGCTTTCACGAAGGCGCTTTTCTGCCCGCTGATCCATGGCCTGCGGTGCAAAGCGCTGGTTGCTGTTATTGACCAATGCCTGAAATACCGCTGGCGGCAGATTTTCGCGGTAGCGTTGTTGAGCAGCCTTGATGGCATCGTTGAAATGCGCGCGCTGTTCTGGCCAGCCGGCGGCCTTGTACAACTGATCGTGGCCGTCTGCCCAGGCGGGCAAGGCGCAGAACATCAACAGCAAAACAAACAAACGACGCATTCGGGACTCCTGTCGGCAGGTCGCTATTCTCGGGGTGTTCACGGGGATTTGTCGAGTTATGACTGCCCTTGTTGCATGAAAACACCCGCACATGATCGTGCGACATACACGCCTCTGTCGAATTCAGGGGCTTATGGATACTATGCACGCCATGCGCATATCTCCCGATCACCCACTCCTGTTGCGAATCGTCGACGACCTGGCCGCCAATGGCTGGTCGCAGCAGAATATTTTCCTGCCCGAAGGTCTGACCCGCGAACTGGCACAAGAGTGCCATCGACGTGCAGCCGAGGGTGAGCTTGAGCCTGCCGGTGTCGGACGAGGGCTTGCGCAGGAAGTGCGCGAAGGTATTCGCGGCGACCATATCCAGTGGCTTGAGGCGGGGCAGGCCGAGTGCAGCGACCGCTATCTGGAGTTGATGGACAGCTTGCGTCTGGCGCTCAATCGCGGTCTGTTCCTGGGGCTGGAAGATTACGAAAGCCATTTTGCCCTTTATCCGCCAGGGGCGTTCTACCTCAAGCATGTGGATCGCTTTCGTGATGATGACAAGCGCATGGTCTCGGCCGTGCTCTATCTGAATCAGGCCTGGCTGCCCGAGCATGGCGGGCAATTGCGCATGTACCTCAAGGGTGACGTGACCTATGACGTCCAGCCTGCAGGCGGTTGTCTGGTGGTGTTCCTGTCCGGCGATATCCCCCATGAAGTGCTGCCTGCCACCCGCGAGCGGCTGTCCTTGACCGGCTGGTTCCGGCGTCGGGGCAACGAACTGTTTCTCTGAGGCCGTCCGGCTTCATGAAATCTGTGTCATGAGCCCCATTCTCCTGGGGGTAGGACTATCGTAAAGAACTGTGCTGAACCGAAGGCATGGGTTCAGGTCCGATAGGTAGTCTCATAAACGCCCGGAGAGATCATGACATCCCTATTTTCCAGAACTGCCCTCGCAGGTCTGTTGCTGGCAGCGTCGACCTTTATTCATGCGGCCGATATCCCGCGTACCGCTTCGCCTGCGGGCGCGGAGGTTTACATCATCTCGCCCAAGGACGGAGAAACCGTGACGTCGCCGTTCAAGGTGCAGTTTGGTCTGAAAGGGATGGGTGTTGCGCCAGCAGGTGTCGATATACCCGAGACTGGCCATCATCATTTGCTGATCGATGTAAAAGATGAGCCTGCAGCGAATGCTCCGCTACCGACCACCGACAATATCCGCCACTTCGGCAAGGGCCAGACTGAAACCGTGCTGAGCCTGCCACCGGGTAGCCACACCCTTCAGTTGCTGTTGGGTGACAAGTCGCATATCCCGCTGAATCCGACGGTCGAGTCGAAGAAGATCACGATCAACGTCAAGTAGGAGCGGATTTATCCGCGAAATTGCTTCGCGAATGAATTCGCCCCTACCGGGACATGGCCGTTATCAGAACAGAACGCGGCTACGGATGGTGCCTTTGATCTGTTGCAGCTTCTCTTGTGCCAGGTCCGAGTAATCGGCGTCCACGTCGATGACCACGTAGCCGACTTTCTCGTTGGTCTGCAGGAACTGGCCGGAGATGTTGATGCCGTTTTCCGCGAACACCTTGTTGATCTCGCTCAGCACGCCCGGAATGTTTTCGTGGATGTGCAGCAGGCGGTGCTTGCCAGGGTGAGCAGGCAGAGCCACTTCCGGGAAGTTGACCGAGGAAACCGAAGTACCGTTGTCGCTGTACTTGACCAGTTTTTCCGCAACTTCCAGACCGATGTTGGCCTGAGCTTCGGCAGTGGAGCCGCCGATGTGCGGGGTCAGGATCACGTTGTCCAGGCCACGCAGCGGGCTCTCGAAGATGTCGTCGTTGGAGCGAGGCTCCACCGGGAACACGTCGATTGCAGCGCCGATCAGGTGCTTGTCCTTGATCGCGTCTGCCAGGGCATCCAGCTCGACCACGGTGCCGCGAGCGGCGTTGATCAGGATGCTGCCCTTTTTCATGGCGCGAATTTCTTTCTCGCCGATCATCCACTGGGTTTCAGTGGTTTCCGGAACGTGCAGGGTCACGATGTCGGCCAGGCCCAGCAGCTCGGTCAGGCTGGCAACCTGAGTGGCGTTGCCCAGCGGCAGCTTGGTCAGGGTGTCGTAGAAGTAGACCTGCATGCCCAGGCCTTCAGCCAGTACCGACAATTGAGTACCGATCGAGCCGTAGCCGATGATGCCCAGTTTCTTGCCACGGATCTCGAAGGAGTTGGCCGCGCTCTTGATCCAGCCGCCACGGTGGCAGGAAGCGTTCTTTTCCGGGATGCCGCGCAGCAGCAGGATGGCCTCGGCCAGCACCAGCTCGGCTACGGAGCGAGTGTTGGAGTACGGGGCGTTGAACACCGCGATACCGCGCTCACGCGCTGCGTCGAGGTCAACCTGGTTGGTGCCGATGCAGAAGCAACCGACGGCGACCAGTTTCTTGGCGCTGTCGAACAGCTCTTCAGTCAACTGGGTGCGCGAGCGGATACCGATGAAATGGGCGTCGGCAATCTTTTCCTTCAGCTCGGCTTCCGGCAGAGACTTGGTGTGGTACTCGATGCTGGTGTAGCCGGCGGCCTTGAGGACGTCAACGGCGGATTGGTGGACGCCTTCGAGAAGAAGGAACTTGATCTTGCTCTTGTCGAGGGAAGTCTTGCTCATCTGCGTAAACCTGTGTCCCGGGGAAAAATGGCAGGAGGGCCGGATCGGCCGTAGGCACGATTCGCGGGGGGCGTATGCTAGCATATGCACCCCGCGAAACCCCATTCCCGAACGTGAACCGTTCTCAGGATGCCCATGAATTGTTCGAGAGTTGCGTCCATGACCAATCCCGCTTTGATTGATGAGCTAAAAACCCTGGTCGAGCCAGGCAAGGTGTTGACCGATAGCGGTTCTCTCGAAGCCTACGGCAAGGACTGGACCAAGCAGTTCACGCCCGCCCCCACGGCCATTGTGTTTCCCAAGACCATCGAGCAAGTTCAGGCCATCGTGCGCTGGGCCAACGAGCGTCTTGTGGCGCTGGTGCCTTCGGGCGGCCGGACAGGGCTTTCAGCCGCAGCGGTAGCGGCTAATGGCGAAGTGGTGGTTTCGTTCGACTACATGAATCAGGTCCTGGAGCTCAATGTCACGGAGCGTACGGCCGTTTGTCAGCCCGGCGTGATCACCCGGCAGTTGCAGACTCTGGCTCAGGATAACGGTCTGTATTATCCGGTGGATTTCGCTTCTTCGGGCTCCAGTCAGATTGGCGGCAATATCGGCACAAATGCTGGCGGGATCAAGGTCATTCGCTACGGAATGACTCGCAACTGGGTCGCGGGCCTCAAGGTCGTCACCGGTAAGGGCGACCTGTTGGAACTGAACAAGGACCTGATCAAGAACGCCACCGGCTACGACATGCGTCAGTTGTTCATCGGCGCCGAAGGCACGCTGGGCTTTGTGGTCGAAGCAACCATGCGCCTCGATCGTGCGCCCCGCAACCTGACCGCCATGGTGCTGGGAACCACTGATTTCAATTCGATCATGCCTGTGCTGCATGCCTTCCACGGCAAGCTGGACCTGACGGCGTTCGAGTTCTTCTCCGACAAGTCGTTTGCCCGCGTCATGGCCCGTGGCGACGTGCCTTCGCCATTCGACACGCCTTGCCCGTTCTATGTGCTGCTGGAGTTTGAAGCGACCACCGAGGATGTGGCCAACGATGCCCTGGCGACCTTCGAGCATTGTGTCGAGCAGGGCTGGGTGCTCGATGGCGTGATGAGCCAGAGCGAGCAACAGTTGCAGAACCTGTGGAAGCTGCGCGAATACATTTCCGAAACCATTTCCCACTTCACGCCCTACAAGAACGATATTTCGGTCACGGTTTCGAAAGTGCCGGCTTTCCTGGGCGAGATCGATGCCATCGTTGCAGAGCACTATCCTGACTTCGAAGTGCTCTGGTACGGCCATATTGGCGATGGCAACCTGCATCTGAACATTCTCAAGCCCGAGAGTCTGGACAAGAACGAGTTCTTCCAGACCTGTGCCAAGGTCAACAAATGGGTGTTCGAGACAGTGGAGAAATACAACGGCTCGATTTCTGCCGAGCACGGTGTGGGGATGACCAAGCGTGACTATCTGACGTACAGTCGCTCACCTGCTGAAATCGAATACATGAAAGCGCTGAAGGCGGTCTTCGACCCTAACGGCATCATGAACCCGGGCAAGATATTTGCTGTTTGATCAGCCGACACACCTTATTCAACGAAGCCAGAATTATCAGACCCAGGAGACGTCATGAGCTACCAGCACAAATATGTCGATGGAACGAGCATCCACTTCCCGCTGGGCAAAGTGGTCTGTATCGGTCGTAACTATGCCGAACACGCCAAGGAACTGGGCAATCCGGTCCCGACCGAGCCGTTGCTGTTCATGAAACCCGGCAGTTCCGTGGTTGCTCTGGAAGGCGGGTTCAGCATTCCGGCAGATCGCGGTTCCGTGCATTACGAAGCCGAAATCGTCGTCCTGATCGGCAAGCCGCTGAGCAAGAACCCTTCCCGCGAAGAAGTACTCGACGCCATCAGTGGCTTTGCTCCGGGCCTGGACCTGACCTTGCGTGACGTGCAGTCGCGTCTGCGCGAAAAAGGGCTGCCATGGGAGCTGGCCAAGTGTTTCGACGGAGCTGCAGTCATCGCTCCTTTCGTGCCTGCCGAAACCTACCCGGACCTGACCGATATCGGTATTCGCCTGACCATCAACGGCAAGGTCGTACAGGATGGCAACAGCAGCCTGATGCTTAACCCGATCGTGCCGATGATCCAGCACATGGCCGCCAACTTCTCGTTGCAGGCCGGTGACATCATCATGACTGGCACCCCGGCAGGCGTCGGGCCGTTCGAGGCCGGTGACGAAATCGTGCTTGAGCTGACCGGCCAGAACCGCTTTGAGAGCGTCGTTCGTTAAACGCCCGGTTGCTGCTTTTGAAAAACGCCTGAGATGACCTCTCGGGCGTTTTTTTTGGCTCTGTCTTGTGGCCCTGTCGCCAGCAAGCTGCCTCCCACAGACACTGAACCGGCTTGGCAGCATCAATTGGCGTTTTTTTCACACTTGATCTGGATAATCCGGCTGCCTCTCATCCGAGGGCTTTAGGTTATGGTTGCGTTATATCAGCTCAGGAATTCATTAATGGCCAGGCTTCCCGCGTCTCAAAATAGCCGTTTCCGTCTGTTGGGCATGCGTTGGTATGCATGGTTGCTACTGGTTCTGGTCATGGGATATGCCCTGGCGTTTGCGATGCACTGGGATGATCGTGCATTGCTATGGGTCAAGGAAGGCTTCCAGAGCAAGGCGTCCCGCAGCGCCAGCATCTGGCTCCCGGACTACAAGGTAGAGATCGATGCCAAGCCATTGTCCGGCATGGAGAAGGACGAAGCCTCCGATCTGTCTTACAACCCGGTGACCAAGACATTGTTCTCGGTCATGGGCAAGCATCCGTTCCTGGTAGAGCTGACCCTCAAGGGCGATGTATTGCGCAAGATCCCCCTGGTGGGCTGGAGCAACCCCGAGGGTATTGCCGTCCTGAATGACGGCCTGATCGGAATTACCGACGAACGCCAGCATGTACTGAGCATCGTCAGGGTGACCGCCGAGACCACGACGCTGAACATGGCCGATTTCCCCAAATACGACCTTGGCCCTTCAAAGAACCAGAACAAGGGTTTTGAAGGCGTGGCCTGGGACCCGGTCCGTCAGCAGATATTGCTGGGTGAAGAGCGTCCGCCTGCCTTGTTTACATGGAAGAGTGATGGCAGTGACGTATTGAAGGGCGAGAAACAAAAAGTCACCAGTATCTCGCTGGACGTGCGCAACCTTTCTTCATTGAGTATCGACCCTCGCACCGGGCATACGCTGGTGCTTTCTGCCGATTCACACCTGTTGCTGGAAATTGACGAAAACGGACAGCAAGTCAGCTTCATGACCTTGCTGGGTGGCATGAACGGCTTGAAAGACACTATCCCGAGGGCAGAAGGTGTGGCGCTGGACGAGGAGGGGACGTTGTATATGGTCAGCGAGCCGAACCTGTTTTATTCGTTTCGCAAATAGTGAAGCGTGAAATGGCATTGCGCTATTAAGCATGAATTCAGATTCCCGTGATATTCATGCTGCCCGATTAATATTTGAGTTGCCTTGATGCGTCTCCCTATTCGATCTGCCCTGTTGTTTTCGTTGATGATTGCGCTGGCTGCCTTGCTGTTTTTTGCGGATCGGGAATATCGTTTCGTGAAGCGTGCTTCGTTTGCCTGGCAGATGCTCTGGCAGCCGGATTTGCAGCAGACGGTCGGTCTTGATCGCTACAAGGTCGAGATTGAAGGGCAGGTGATTGAAGGGCTTGAGGACGATGTCTCGGCCCTGAGTTACGACCCGGATCGCAAAAGCCTGTTCACGGTAACCAACCAGAAGAACGAAATGGTCGAGCTGAGCCTGGATGGCCGCATCCTGCGGCGCATCCCCTTGACCGGTTTCGGCGATTCGGAAGCCATCGAGTACATCAGCCCTGGCGTTTATGTCATCAGTGACGAGCGCCAGCAGCGCTTGCTCAAGGTTCATGTAGACGACAACACCCAGACCCTCGATGCCGCCGATGCGGTGCAACTGACACTGAGTATCGATGTGGGCCGCAACAAGGGCTTTGAAGGCCTGGCCTACGATATCAAGGGCCAGCGGCTGTTCATCGCCAAGGAAAGCGAGCCGGTGCAGATCGTCGAAATACGCGGTTTCCCCCAGAGCAGTAACAGCCTTGGCGTCATTTTCGACAGAAAACGCGATGCAGGCCTGTTTGTGCGCGACATGTCCAGCCTGTACTTCGATGCGCCTACGGGGCACTTGCTGCTCATGTCCGATGAGTCGAAAAAGATTCTGGAGCTCAATGACGAAGGTCGCCCGATTGCCAGCGCTTCCTTGAAAAAGGGCCAATTGGGTTTGAGCAAGGACGTACCGCAGGCCGAGGGTTTTACCCTGGATGACGAGGGGACGCTCTACGTAGTGAGCGAGCCGAATCTGTTCTACAAGTTTCGCAAGCCATAGGCTTCGTTCAAGCCAGAGTTCCGCGACGGGAACTCTGGTCCAGACTGCCCGCTGTTTAGCGAGTCAGGGTTTTCACACCTTCGGCGGTACCCAGCAACAGCAGGTCTGCACCGCGAGCCGCGAACAGGCCGTTGGTGACCACGCCCACGATGGCGTTGATCTGCGTTTCCAGCTCCACCGGGTTGGTGATGCTCATGTTGTGGACATCGAGAATGATATTGCCGTTGTCGGTCAGTACGCCTTCACGATAGACCGGGTCGCCGCCCAGCTTGACCAGTTGGCGTGCAACATGGCTGCGCGCCATAGGGATGACTTCGACCGGCAGCGGGAATGCGCCCAGCACCGGCACCAGCTTGCTGCCATCGGCGATGCAGATAAAGGTCTTGGCCACGGCGGCCACGATTTTCTCGCGAGTCAGCGCAGCACCGCCGCCCTTGATCAGGTTCAGGTGCTCGTCGCTTTCATCGGCGCCGTCGATGTAGAACTCCAGATCGCTGACCGTATTGAGTTCATAGACCGGAATGCCATGGCTCTTGAGGCGTGCTGCCGTGGCTTCGGAACTGGCAACTGCACCATCAAACGCAGCCTTGTGTTTGGCCAGCGCATCGATGAAGCAGTTGGCCGTGGAGCCGGTGCCGACACCGATGATGCTCTTGTCGTCGATCTTGGGAAGAATGAAATCGACAGCGGCTTGAGCCACGGCCTGTTTGAGTTGATCCTGAGTCATGCTGGCTCCACGGTGCCAAAGGTGCAAAAAGGGGCCGCATTATAGCGATGACTGCGCCGCAAAGCCCCGTCATTCGTATGGTCGTTCATCGGAGTGCGGAGTAGACTTCTCGGCCTTGCCCTCTTCGCCAGTGATATCGCCCCGATGCTTGAACAGTACGTCAAGAAAATCCTCACGTCCCGCGTCTATGACGTCGCCGTAGAAACCCCGTTGCAGGGCGC
>NZ_BLVZ01000025.1 GCF_015471405.1 Pseudomonas cichorii | reverse complement strand
TACCTGCAATTCCTGCACTCGGTCCTGCCACCCACGGCCGAGTTCATGGAGAAAGACTGGGAGTGGTGAAAAAACCGGTGCTTGATGCAACGAGCTACTTGCAGGAGGCAGCTTGCTGGCGAAAAAGGCCTGAAAACCGACAGATATTCTGTGTCTGTACGCTGAAGTCGCCAGGCTGCCTCCCACAAAGTGAGTTATGACCTTAACTGTTCGGCATCAGCCTTACAGGGCGCGCTTGTTCACTTCGCGCTGTTTGCAGGTCATGAAGCGCTCTTCTGGAATAAGAGATTATTATGAATAAAATAGCAGCCTGCAGTACAGCGCAGAACACACTTTTCAGCAGCGATACGACTGTAATGGCGTGGAGTATAAAAACAATTGATTGTCCTCCAAAGGAATTAATTAAATTTCAGCTTATCATTATAGGCTCAAGCCTTGCGCTTTTTCTTTATTGCCTATGGATGATGTGGGATACGCTCCCTGAGGATGTGGAGTTACTTATAGGGTTCGGTTGTGCGGCAGTGGTGTCCGCGACTTATATGATTATGCTTGTCGCCAGAAAAAAGACCATATTCAATTACCATATAGATCTCCAGGCAGGCTCTGTCGAATACTACGACTACTATCCAAATTTTGCAGGTCCCTTCTTCAAGGGCATCGCCATCTTCACCATCCTGCTATTTCTCGGCGTCGCCCTTGTCACAGGCTCTCTGCTATTTCTGCTTGGCCCCGCCGCCATTTCACTCGGGGCAGCACGCTCTTTACTGAACTGGGAGAATAAAATCAATAATGAACAAAGCTTGCCCTGGAACGAGTACAACTTTGTCACGGTGGATCGCAAACGCTCCATGATCATCACTCACCGAACTGATATCACGGTGGGGTTTGAATTTCGCTTTCCCAACAAAGAGTTATTCGAGCAATTCCTGCAACTCCTGAACTCGGTCCTGCCACCCACGGCCGAGTTCATGGAGAAAGACTGGGAGTGGTGAAAAGCCCGGTGCTTGATGCACCGGGCATTTTGATTAATGCGCTTTGTCAGCCACGGTCTTGTCGGGCTCATCCTGTTTGTCTGCGGTACGAATTTCCTTGCTCCACTGCAAAATGATCATCAGCAAGGTCGGCACGCCCAGCAGCGCGGTAATGAGGAAGAAGTTGTGGTAGCCGAATTTCTCCACCATGACCCCTGAATAACCGCCGATCAAGCGTGGCAACAGCAGCATGATCGAGCTGAGCAGGGCGTATTGGGTGGCAGAGAACTTGAGGTTGGTCAGGCTCGACAGATAGGCTACGAAGGCGGATGTGGCCAGCCCGGAACTCAGGTTATCCAGGGAAATGGTCAGCACCAGCATCTTCAGGTTCGGCCCCATGTCGGCCAGCAGCAGGAACAGGATATTGGTCGCTGCCGAGCTCATGCCGCCGATGAACAGGATCGGCATGATGCCGAAGCGTACGATCAACAGACCGCCAACGCCCGCGCCCAGCAGCGTCATGATCAGGCCAAAGATCTTGCTGACACTGGCAATCTGGTCCTTGGTAAAGCCCTGATCGATGTAGAACACATTGGCCATCACGCCCATCACCGTGTCTGACATGCGATAGGTCGCGATCAGGCCCAGCAGGATAAAGGCCTGCCAGCGGTAGCGCATGATGAAGTCGTTGACGGGCGTCAGCACGGGAGCGAGGCCGCGTCGCCCCATGGAGGACAGGCAGGCTATGGTGAGCACGATATACAGAATGGAGCGCAGGAAGGCCCGGTCTTCCAGCAGCAGGCTCATCCAACTGCTGCCCTCGAACAGAACACTCGCGAAGTCTGTGTTGTAGAGCTGGGTGAACATCGCTGGCACTGAAACCAGCAGCACAATGAGTACGAATACGGAGGCCAGTTGGTGCACAAAACCATAGCGAGCCGCTGACAACTGGGTGCGTAACGGTACTGGCGGTTCACGCATGATGAACGTGGTAACCAGCGCTGGCAGCATCAACAGCCCGAACAGCACATACGTGCCGGTCCATGCCGAGTGCTTGTAAGAGAAGCCCGTCGAGCCAAAACCTTCGGCGAAATACAACGCCCCGGCTGTGGACAGCAGCGCCGCGACCCGATAACCGGACATGTAGCTGGCAGCAAGGGCCGCCTGCTGGGTGTCCTGGGCAATTTCCAGGCGGTAGGCATCGATGGCGATATCCTGCGTCGCAGAGGAAAAGGCCACCACTACCGCAATGGCGATCAACCACGATAGATGCTGCTGCGGGTCGCAAAAGCCCATGCCGATCAGGCCGAGCATCACCAGTGCCTGTGAGAGGACCAGCCAGGAGCGTCTACGCCCCAGTTTTCCGAGCAGTGGCAGACGCCATTGGTCGAGCAGGGGCGACCAGACCCATTTGAAGGCGTAGGCCAGGCCAATGAGGCTGGCATAACCAATGGTCTCGCGAGCGACACCGGCTTCACGCAACCAGACCGACAGCGTTGAGAAGACCAGCATGTAAGGCATGCCCGCGGCGAATCCAAGCAGCAACAGTACTAATGTCGAGGGGCTGGCATAAGCGGCGAGCGCGGCGCGCCAGGTTTTACGGGGCATGGGCTGGAAACTGCCTCAGGTTGCGAAAACAAAGGGCGCACTCTAACCGCTGTGCTACATGGGACGCCAGCCATGGCGCTGCATATCGACCCGATTGTTACGGATGGTAAGGCCTTCTGCACGCAAGCGGGCACGCTGTTCGTCACCTGAAATGCTTCCTGCCGGCAGACTGAGCCTGCCGCCGGCCCCCAATACCCGATGCCAGGGCAGCGAAGTGCCTTCGGGCAACTGGCTCAAGGTTCGCCCGACCCAGCGCGCGGCTCTTCCAAGCCCTGCCAGATCGGCCAATTGCCCATAGCTGACAACTTTGCCTTCCGGTATCTGCTCAAGTGTGAGGTAGAGCGCTGTGCGTCGGGCCTCTGCGGGGGAAAGCCCGCCAGGATCGTCATGTTCTGACGCGGGGTGGGTCACGGTTTTATTCCTGTTTAAAGGCATGTATGTGTTTTGTTACCGGAACTACGGAAAGATCCTACTGTCATTGATACCTGACGTTATCCAGCAGGCTGGCAGGATAATGCCCGATTTTCCGCTTAACAGAGCCTAGTAGTCGCTTATGTTGTCCAGAACCCTGTTGTGCCTTGCAATAACCACTGCCTCCACTCCACTGCTTGCCGATACCGTCTGGTTGAAGAACGGTGACCGGTTGAGCGGCACGATCAAGCTGTTCGATGGCGGTAAATTGCTCATTGAGACGCCATATGGTGGTTCTGTGCCTCTGGACTGGAAGCAGGTCAAGACCCTTGAAAGTGACCAGCCGTTGCTGGTCAAGCAGGATCAGTTCACCGGCGAGGTTGCCAAATCCTTGAAGGCTGCCGATGACGGCAAGGTCGTGCTGGTCAATGGCGAGACTCCGAAGACAGTGGAACTGGCCAGCATTCAGCAGCTCATCAAGCCCAAACCGGTCATCACCGACATGGTCTGGAAGGGCAATATCGATGCAGCCCTGGATTTCCAGCAGGCCGAGAACGATACCAACGACTACAACGTGGCGTTCAAGACCTCGGCGCGCCATGGTCAGTGGCGTCATAACGCCAAGGGCGACTACAACCGCGAGACGACGGACGATGCCGTCGGCACCGATAACTGGAGCGCCGAATACTCCCTGGACCGCTTCCTGACCGACAAGCTGTTCTGGGATGCGCGCATCACCTACAAGCGCGACAAGATCGAAGACCTGTCCCGTCAGCGCACGGTCGGTACCGGTCCCGGTTATCAGTTCTGGGATGACGAACTGGGTGCATTCAAGGTCGGTGCTCTGCTCAACCGCACCGACTTCGAGTTCTCCAACGGTGACAAGGAGAACTTCTACGCGGTTGCCGGTACCTGGGACTACAACCGTTATCTGGTCGGCAAAAAATTCGAGTTCTTCACAAACGGTGAAGTGGGCAAGCCTCTGAGCGGCGTGGCTGATTACTCGATGGATGTCGAAGCAGGGTTGCGCTACAAGGTCACTGACTGGGCATCGTTGAACCTCAAGGCCGAGAAAAACATCATCAGCGGTTCAGATAATGGCGATGTCGACAAGACTCGCTACACCGCAGGCTTTGGTGTGAGCTGGTAAAAACCGAAAGGCTTCCCCACGGCAATCGTCCAGTGATGCCGTGGGGAGTCCAGACTAGATCCGCATTGCCCCGTCAAGCTCCAGAATCCTGCCGCTGTAGTAATCGTTCTCCAGAATGTAAGCCACCGAATGCGCAATTTCGGCGGGCGTGCCCATGCGTTTGAGCGGGATGGCCGAAGTCATTTTCTCCAGCGCTTCGGGTTTCATGCTGGCGGTCATTTCGGTCTCGATAAAGCCCGGTGCAATGCCTGCGACCCTGATGCCGTAACGCGCCAGTTCCTTGGCCCAGGTCACGGTTGCTGCAGCCACGCCAGCTTTTGCGGCTGAATAGTTGGTTTGCCCGATATTGCCAGCGCGGGATATCGAAGAAATATTGATGATTACGCCCTGGCTCTTCTGCTCGACCATCTTGGCGGCCACTTCGCGGGTGCAGAGAAAGACGCCGGTCAGGTTGACGTCAATGACGGCCTGCCATTGCGCGAGGCTCAGTTTGGTGATTTCACCATCCTTGACCTTGAGCAACAAACCATCGCGCAGGATGCCGGCATTATTGATCAGGCCGTGAATAGCGCCGAAGTCTTCGGCTATTTTTGCAATCGTGTCCGTGACCTGTTCTTCACTGGCAACGTTGGCCAGATAGGCATGTGCTTCTACGCCCAGTGCCTTGCAGGCTGCGACGGTCTGGTCGAGCTTTTCCTGGTTCAGGTCCACCAGCGCCAGATTGACGCCCTTGGTCGCCAGATACTCGGCCATTGCACGACCCAGCCCCTGGCCGCCACCCGTAATAATAATTAACTTGTTTTTCAATTCCATGTGCGTGCCCAATCTGTAAGCCAATGCCGTGGCACCGGTGATCGCTGATGCCATTCGCAACAAGTTATAAGCTGTTTCAGAGCGTTCGTCTTTAACTCGGCGAAAACGTTATAAGGAGCCACACGATGAGCGCGAAAGCCTCTAAAAATGCCCGGGAGTTATTGCTCAAAGAGTATCGCTCTGTGCTATCCACGCATTCCAGGTCCATGCCCGGCTTTCCGTTCGGTTCGGCGGTGCCTTACTGCCTCGATGAGCAGGGCAGGCCGTTGATTCTGATAAGCCGGATTGCCCAGCACACCCACAACCTGACCCTGGACCCCAAGTGTTCCTTGCTGGTGGGCGAGCGCGAAGCCGATGACGTGCAGGCCGTCGGGCGTATCACGGTGCTGGCTGAGGCCGTGAAGTTGAGCGACCCGCAAGCCATCGAAGCGGCCGCCCAGCGTTATTACCGCTATTTCCCAGAGTCGCAGAGTTATCACAGCGCCCATGATTTCGATTTCTGGGTGCTGACTCCGGTGCGCTATCGCTACATTGGCGGTTTTGGCGCCATTCACTGGCTCGATGACGTTGCTCTGGCCAACCCGTTCGCCGGGGAAGTCGAAACCCGCATGGTCGAGCACATGAATGACGACCACGCCAATGCCATTGCGCATTACGTGGCACTGTCCGGCCTGCCGCAGACCGAGCCTGCGCAGATGGTCGGTCTCGACAGTGAAGGCATGCACCTGAGGATCGGCCGTGGCATCCACTGGCTGGCATTCGGTGAGCCTTGCAATACGCCGACACAAGTGCGCGAAGCCTTGGTTCATTTGGCTCGCGTGCAAAAATGGCCTTCATCTGAAGAGCAAAAAGCTTGAATTAACGATCTTCTGACATCACATACGGTCTACTTGGAAGGCATTCTTCCTTAGAGGAACTGATTTGATGCGCGTTTTTCTGCTGCTCTTTTTGCTTTTTCCGGTGCTGGAGCTGTTCGTTCTGGTTCGGGTCGGTATGTCCATCGGCTTCCTGTGGACCTTCCTTCTTGTGCTGAGTACTTCGGTGCTCGGCCTGTTCGTGATGCGTGTGGCCGGTCTGGCCACCGCGTTGCGTGCCCGTGAAAGCCTGTCGCGTGGCGAGCTTCCCGCGCAGCAGATGCTGGAAGGGTTGACGATTGCGGTCGGTGGCGGGCTGCTTCTGCTGCCCGGTTTCATCAGCGACATCCTGGGTGTGATCTGCCTTCTGCCGTTCACTCGCCGCCTGCTGGCCGGCAAGCTTCGCCAGCGTGCCGAAGCTCAGGCCACGCGGCAGCGTGCGTTCTCCGAGGATCTTCACCAGGCCAGTCAGGGGCCGGCAAGCAGCCGTCCTGGCGCGATTCATCAGCCTACCCGCGAACCCGATGTCATCGAAGGTGAATTCGAGCATCGCGACAAGTAATCGGCATGACTCGTCTGCACGGCACCTTCGGGTGCCGTGTTCGTTTCAAGTGCCTGTCTGTGCGAAAAAAAATCCTGGCCAAGACTTGTAATCACCTTGCTCGCCCTTATGTATGGGTCACCGCAAGGTTTCTGGCCCATTTGCCAGACCGTATTCTGCGGTTCGCTCGCCGAACCGTAACCGGCAAGACCGGATTTTTAACCCCCGCCGGTGTGTTCACCGGGCGCTCTAAAACCATAATCAGGAGATCGACAATGAAGCTTCGTCCTCTGCATGACCGCGTCGTAATCCGTCGCAGCGAAGAAGAAACGAAAACTGCCGGCGGTATCGTGCTGCCAGGTTCGGCTGCTGAAAAGCCTAACCGTGGCGAGATCGTCGCTGTAGGTACCGGCCGTGTGCTGGATAACGGTGAAGTACGTGCGCTGGCCGTGAAAGTGGGTGACAAAGTAGTGTTTGGCCCTTACTCCGGTAGCAACACTGTGAAAGTAGACGGCGAAGACCTGCTGGTGATGAGCGAGAACGAAATCCTCGCTGTCATCGAAGGCTGAGAAAACCGCTGATTTCCGTCACTACAAAGTATCGAAGGAATAAAGATCATGGCTGCTAAAGAAGTTAAATTCGGCGACGCTGGCCGTAAGAAAATGCTCGCTGGTGTAAACGTCCTGGCTGACGCAGTAAAAGCGACCCTGGGCCCGAAAGGCCGTAACGTCATCATCGAGAAGAGCTTCGGTGCTCCTCTGATCACTAAAGACGGTGTTTCGGTTGCCAAGGAAATCGAACTGAAAGACCGTTTTGAAAACATGGGCGCGCAACTGGTCAAAGACGTTGCTTCCCGTGCCAACGATGACGCTGGTGACGGTACTACCACCGCTACCGTTCTGGCTCAGGCTATCGTCAACGAAGGCCTGAAAGCCGTCGCTGCCGGCATGAACCCTATGGACCTCAAGCGCGGTATCGACAAGGCGACCATCGCCATCGTTGCCGAGCTGAAGAAGCTGTCCAAGCCATGCACCGACACCAAGGCTATCGCTCAGGTTGGCACCATCTCCGCCAACTCCGATAACTCCATCGGCGACATCATTGCCGAAGCCATGGAAAAAGTGACCAAAGACGGCGTTATCACCGTTGAAGAAGGCACTGGCCTGGAAAACGAACTGTCGGTCGTAGAAGGCATGCAGTTCGATCGTGGCTACCTGTCCCCGTACTTCATCAACAAGCCGGACACCATGGTTGCCGAGCTGGACAGCCCGCTGATCCTGCTGGTCGACAAGAAGATCTCCAACATTCGCGAAATGCTGCCGGTTCTGGAAGCAGTCGCAAAAGCTGGCCGTCCTTTGCTGATCGTTGCCGAAGACGTTGAAGGCGAAGCCCTGGCGACTCTGGTTGTGAACAACATGCGCGGTATCGTGAAAGTTGCAGCCGTCAAGGCTCCAGGTTTCGGCGACCGTCGCAAGGCAATGCTGCAGGACATCGCTGTCCTGACTGGCGGTACCGTCATCTCCGAAGAGATCGGACTGAGCCTGGAAAGCACTACCCTGGAACACCTGGGTAATGCCAAGCGCGTTGTTCTGAACAAAGAAAACACCACCATCATCGACGGCTCCGGCGTCAAGACCGATATCGACTCGCGCATCGCTCAGATCCGCCAGCAAATCGGTGACACCAGCTCCGACTACGACAAGGAAAAACTGCAAGAGCGTCTGGCCAAGCTGTCTGGCGGCGTTGCAGTGATCAAGGTCGGCGCCGGTTCCGAAGTTGAAATGAAAGAGAAGAAAGCCCGCGTTGAAGACGCCCTGCACGCTACCCGTGCAGCCGTTGAAGAAGGCGTGGTACCTGGCGGTGGCGTTGCTCTGGTTCGTTCCCTGCAGGCAATCGCTGACCTGAAAGGCGACAACGCCGATCAGAACGTCGGTATCGCTCTGCTGCGTCGCGCTGTAGAAGCTCCACTGCGCCAGATCGTTGCCAACTCCGGTGACGAGCCAAGCGTTGTTGTCGACAAGGTCAAGCAGGGTTCGGGTAACTTCGGTTACAACGCTGCTACCGGCGAATACGGCGACATGATCGACCTGGGCATCCTGGACCCGGCCAAAGTGACTCGCTCTGCTCTGCAGGCAGCGTCCTCCATCGCCAGCTTGATGATCACCACCGAAGCGATGATCGCTGACGTGGCTGAAGACAAGCCAGCGGCTGGCGGCATGCCAGACATGGGCGGCATGGGTGGCATGGGCGGCATGATGTAAGCCAGCCTTACCCCAGGCGACACCAGAGGAGCCCTGCCAAGCGTAATGCTGTTTACCTGAGCATTTGAGTCGAGGCAGGTTTTTTCTAGAAAATCCGATGTCAGATACTGGCATCGGATTTTTTTATGCCCATCGTCTTCATCCTGAGTTGCCAGTGTGGGTGATCGGCATGTTTCAAGGTGTCCGAATCCATTTGCGATTGATCCAGCCCTGCCATTGAGTTGTCCCCATGCTGATTGCACTGTTGATTTTCGTCGTCACTATCGTTTTGGTCATCTGGCAGCCCAAGGGGTTGGGCGTAGGGTGGAGCGCGACTTTCGGTGCCGTTCTAGCCCTGCTGACCGGAGCGGTAAGCCTGAGTGATATTCCTGCGGTATGGCATATCGTATGGAACGCCACTGGCACCTTCATTGCGGTAATCATCATCAGTCTGTTGCTGGATGAGGCGGGCTTCTTCGAATGGTCTGCTCTACACGTTGCGCGTTGGGGCGGTGGCAGCAGCCGGAAGTTGTTTGCTTTCATCATCCTGCTGGGGGCTGTTGTATCGGCATTATTTGCCAATGACGGTGCAGCGCTGATTCTTACGCCCATCGTGATCGCAATGTTACTGGCGTTGCGATTCTCGCCGGCAGCAACCCTGGCGTTCGTCATGGCGGCCGGGTTTATTGCCGACACCGCAAGCTTGCCGCTGGTGGTCTCGAATCTGGTCAATATCGTTTCGGCCGACTACTTCGATATTGGTTTCAGCCGTTACGCTTCGGTCATGGTGCCAGTCAATTTCGTCAGTATTGCGGCCACGCTGGGCATGCTGTTGTGGTTTTTTCGCAAGGATCTGCCCGCGACCTACGACGTGAACCATCTCCAGCGTCCTAATGAAGCGGTTCGTGATCGTGCGACGTTTATCGCTGGCTGGTGGGTGCTGGTATTGCTGCTGGTGGGCTGCTTTGTGATCGAGCCCCTTGGCATCCCGGTCAGTGCAATCGCCGCTGTCTGTGCCCTTGTGCTCTACGCCATCGCTGCACGGGGGCATGTGATCGAAACCGGCAAGGTGCTCAGGGGCGCGCCATGGCAGGTGGTGGTATTTTCCCTTGGGATGTATCTGGTGGTGTATGGCCTGAAGAACGCAGGCCTGACCGATCATATAGCCAGGATTCTCAACCTGTTCGCCGGGTATGGAGTATGGGGGGCTTCGCTGGGTACCGGGCTGCTCACCGCGCTGTTGTCGTCGGTCATGAACAACATGCCAACCGTACTGGTGGGCGCTCTATCCATTCATGCTGCCGAGGTCGATGGCGTCATTCGTGACTCCATGATCTACGCCAATATCATCGGCTGCGACCTGGGACCCAAGATCACCCCGATCGGCAGTCTCGCGACGCTGCTGTGGTTGCATGTACTGGCCCGTAAAAACATCACCATCACGTGGGGCTACTACTTCAAGACCGGCATCGTGCTGACTCTTCCCATTCTTGTCGTCACCTTGAGCGCTCTGGCTGTTCGCCTGAGCATATGAGCCGGAGTCAAACGCTGGACCATTGATGCAATTACACAATAGCGAACGGTCTATCCGTTCAATAGTCTGATCACCATTCCTTCTGATTTCAGGATTGCCATGTCCACTGCCCGGATCGGTTTTGCATGCCAGTATCGACACCCTCAACGCAACCTGTCCCCTGGCGAGTTGAAAACCATTGAGGCGGCCTTGAATCCGCGCACCACCACTTTGCGCTGGATGGAGAGCGTTTCCACCGAAGTCGCTCATGCCAGACTGGTGGAGATCATCGAGCACAACCTCGAAGCCCAGTTGCGTTTGCTGGCTTATGTGGCGACCTTGCCTGATGCACTGAAAATGTTGCGTCTGAGCAGTGATCTGCTGCCGTTCTACAGCCACCCGAAAGTCAGCGCGTTCTACCGGCAGCCGGTCATTCAGTCGATGCTGATCAAGGGCTTTGCCGCCATTGGTGTGGCGGCGCGTGCTGCCGGAATACGGCTGTCCATGCATCCTGGCCAATATTGCGTGCTGGGTTCCGACAAGCCTGAAGTGGTGGAGAACAGCCTGGCCGAATTCGAGTATCACGCTGACATGATCCGGATGATGGGCTACGGGCGTGAGTTCCAGGATTTCAAATGCAATATCCACATTGCCGGTCGTCTGGGCGCCGAGGGTATTCGCTCTATCTGGTCGCGTCTGTCGAAAGAGGCGCAGAACTGCATCACTTTCGAGAACGACGAAAAAACCTACGGCGTGGACGATTGCCTCGGGTTAGCCGATCTGGCTCCGGTGGTTCTGGACGTACACCATTGCTGGATCCATGAAGATGACTACATGCCTGCGCAGTCGCCTCGCGTCGAGCGGGTTATTGAAAGCTGGCGTGGCGTGCGTCCGACCATGCATTACTCTCAGCCCCAGGAGCGTTTGCAGGAGCTGGGTTTTACCGCTGACCAGAAGCTGGAAATGGACGCGCTGCTGCACGTCCTCTCCAAGCGCGACCTCTATGGCCACAGCGACATGATGTGGAACCGCTGGACCAACGAATACGTGACCGGGTTTCTTGACCGGTTCGACGTCATGTTCGAATCCAAGCACAAGAACGTGGCCACGCTGGAGTATTACCACCAATACATGGTTTAAGGCTTCACGAGCAGACCTTGCTCTGCCTGGACGTTTTTATCCGGTCGGTACAGGATGAAGTAATACGCGCCCAGGCAGATCAACCAGCAGAACACCGCTGTCCAGACGTTGTGCGAGAAGAAGTGAGCGCCTTGCAGCATACGGCCCAGAGAAAATAGGGAGCCCAGGCTGAAAGCGAGTATCAGCCCAGCCTTTGCCAGCCGTGGCTTGCGGTCACGGAACATGAAAAACAGGGCGAGCAGGGAGAAGCCGGTCGCCGCATGACCGCCCGGCCAGCAGCGGCCCGGTTTGTCCGTTTCAGGACGCGAAGCGAGCAGTTCGCTGTAGGTTTCCTTGCCGCCGAACTCGGTAAGGCTCCATGGGCATTGCACTGAAGTGACGACTTTTAGCGGAGTCACGAAACCTGTCGAAAGCGCCATGGAAAGCACCAGGCAACCCAGTTCGCGGCGCCACGGCATCAGGCGCTTGACCTTGAACGAGGCGGCGAAAACAAGCATGGACACGACAGCCAGGCCAATGACGACCTGTTTGGCGCGGTCGTGCAGGATGTCTTCGAGAAAATAGCTGTGCTTGCCGATGAAGTCGCCCGCGATCGGGTCATAAGCCAGGTGGGCGAGGCTCATGTCCAGTGACGTCAGTTCCAGCAGGATAAGGATCAGAGCGGTTACAGCAGGAATACCCAGATATATCCACGGATTTAGCGGGCGTGAGCCGGGCAGGGTTGCGGGTGTCGGCATGTCGAATCCAGTTCTATTACAAAGGCCCCGACGGCTGTTACGGGGGACGCAGCAGTTTCTGCCACCTCTGGTGAAAAAAACGTAAAGCTATGTGGTACTGGCCCTTAGGCTGAGTTCGCCTTAAGCTGCGCCAGCCCAAATTGCATATGAGAGTGTCCCACATGCGAATTCTTCTGGTCGAAGATAACCGTGACATCCTGGCGAACCTGGCTGATTACCTGGGTATGAAAGGCTATACAGTCGATTGCGCACAGGATGGCCTCTCTGGACTGCATCTGGCTGCAACCGAGCATTACGACCTGATCGTGCTCGACATCATGCTGCCCGGCATCGACGGCTACACCCTCTGCAAGCGCCTGCGCGAAGATGCGCGGCGTGACACGCCGGTGATCATGCTCACCGCCCGTGATCAACTGGATGATCGCTTGCAGGGTTTCCGCTCCGGTGCCGACGACTACCTGCTCAAGCCTTTCGCGCTGTCCGAACTGGCGGCGCGTATCGAAGCGGTGTTGCGTCGTGCTCAGGGAGGAGGGCGTCGTACCCTGCAGGTCGCTGACCTGGTCTATGACCTCGATACCCTGGAAGTCACACGCGACGGTCGCCTGCTCAAACTCAACCCGGTCGGTTTGAAACTCCTGGCGGTTCTTATGCAGAAGAGCCCGCATGTGCTGCGTCGCGAGGTGCTTGAGGAAGCGTTGTGGGGCGATGATTGCCCTGACAGCGACAGCCTGCGCAGCCATGTGCATCAGTTACGTCAGGTGATCGACAAACCTTTCCCGAAACCTCTGCTGCAAACCGTACATGGTGTTGGCTACCGTCTGGCCGAGGGCAAGGATGGAGTTTAAACAGAGCCTTGCCCAGCGGATCATCATTGCCTTTGCCTTGATGAGTGCCTTGGTCGCTGGCTCTTTTGCCATGGGAATCATTTCCACGGTTCATCTGGTCGAGGAAAAACTGATTTCCGCGGGCTTGGGAGGCGACCTCAATCGTTTGATGCTGATGGACAGTGTCAGTGACTGGAGCCATCGCCCCAAGCCGGACCAACTGTTCTACTTCACCAATGGTCCGGGCGATTTCGACCTGCCCAAGGACTTGCGCCATCTTGAGCCGGGCTTTCATGAAGTGTTTCGCGGGCCCTTGTCCTACCACGCCATGATCGAGGTGGTGGATGGCAGGCATTACGCCTTGCTGCAGGATCAGAGCGACTTTGAAGAGCGCGAGCGTGTTCTGTTCGCCGTTGTACTGGTGGGGTTCGTGCTGGCCCTGGCGCTCGCCGTATTCCTGGGCTGGGTTCTGGCCCGGCGTGTCATGGCTCCCGTGGTACGTCTGGCTCGACAGGTTCGCCATCGTGACCAGCTACTGGGGCTGGCGCCGCCATTGGCCCCTGATTATGCCGCCGACGAAGTCGGTGAGCTGGCCGTCGCGTTCGATGCCACGCTTGGCCGTCTCAGGCAGGCGCTGATACGTGAGCGGATGTTTACCAGCGATGTCAGCCATGAACTGCGTACACCCTTGATGGTGCTCGCCAGCTCCTGCGAACTGCTGCTTGAAAACCCGGCCCTCGACCAGCGTGCCAGAAGGCAGGTAGAGCGTATTGCCCGGGCCTGTGAAGAAATGCGCGATCTGGTGCAGACCTTCCTCATGCTGGCCCGAACCCAGCGCGAAGATCCGGCCATGACGCCACGCGCCACTCTTGGTGCTGTTGCCGAGCAACTGGTTGCCTTGTGGCGTGGCCCGATCGAAGGCAAGGGCCTGCAACTGATCTACAACCCGCCAGAGGCCGACCTGTCGACCGATGTGCGCTACAACGCCACCTTTCTGCATGCGGTGATGGGCAACCTGCTGCGCAATGCGCTGCATTACACCGATCATGGCTTTATCGCCCTGACCCTGCTGGAAGACGGCTTTCTGGTTGAAGACAGCGGCGTGGGCATTCCCGAAGAAAAACGCGAAGCCATGTTCGAGCCTTTTGTGCGAGGCAATGAGCAGCGTGGAGAAGGGCTTGGTCTTGGGCTTTCGCTGGTGCAACGGATCTGTGCGAATCAGGGTTGGAGTGTAGGGCTCACACCGATGGAGCCAAATGGTTGCCGGTTCAAGGTGAGTCTTGTCAGCAAAACCTGAGTCTCCGGAAGTGCCTGTAATATCTTGAAATGTTCTCTGCTCCCAGAGAACATTTTTTTCACATCTGCATGACCTGACGATGACAGCGCCTTGAGTAGGCTGGCCTCAATCAGAATCATGAGATGCCCCCACATGAGCAAGCGCACCGAGCTTGAGTTCTCGCGCAAATACGATAAAGATCACGCCCGGCAGTATCTGGACAAGCATCAGGACGGCCTGTGGCGCAAACTTTCTCATTATCGTGACGAGCAACTTGCCCGAAAGGCCTTGCACCTTGCCGGTGACCCCGGGCTGGTACTCGACCTGCCCTGCGGTGCTGGCCGTTTCTGGTCTTTGTTGGCTGAAAAAGCCAATCGCTCTATCATCGGCGCCGACAATTCCGAGGACATGCTCAAGACCGCTCTGGAGTCTCAGCCTGAAGATGTTGTGAAAAGGGTACAACCTTTGCAGACATCTGCTTTCGCAATCAATCTGCCCGAAAACGCCGTGGACAGTATTTTCTGTATGCGTCTTTTGCACCATGTTGGGCAGGCTGAACATCGAATGTCTCTATTACGGGAGTTTCAGCGTGTCACCCGTGACAGCGTGATTGTTTCGCTCTGGGTCGATGGCAATTTCAAGGCCTGGAAACGCAAGCGCCTTGAGCAACACAGGCAGCAAAAAAGTGGGGCTGAAGGTTACCAGAATCGTTTTGTGTTACCCGTTGAAACTGTCGAGGCCGAGTTTGAACAGGCGGGTTTCCGGATTCAGGAACGCATGGATTTCTTACCGTTTTATGCCATGTGGCGCGTCTATTTACTGCGTAAAAGGTAATTTTGGATGAGTGTTCAGACTTTAGGAAAAGCGATGCGTACCTCCAAAAAAGAGAGCCGCTTCAGCCATTTCTGGAACTTGCGCGGTGAGTGGGTAGAAGAGCCGAATGTTCGTCGTGGTGGTGAAAGCGGTGTTCAGCGGATTTATGGCAACGAAGGTCCGATGCTTTACAGCAAGCGTCAGATTGGCCATACCTATCGTAGTTTTTTGTATCCATTGGGGCGTCCGACCGTTCTGCGTGAGCGCGATGCCATCGAAGGTCTGCGCCAGATCAACGTCGGCGTGCCTGAGATAATGTTCTGCGGTGCCGAGCGAGACGAAAACAATCAATGGCGCGCCTTGCTGGTCACGGAGGCACTTGAGGGTTTCGAGGATCTTGCCCAGTGGTATGCCAATGGTGGGCGTGAGCGTTGCGGTGAGTTGCTGCATGAGCGCATGCTCAAGGAAATAGGTTCCACTCTGGCCCGTATGCATCTTGCGCGCTGGCAGCATAGTTGCTTGTACAGCAAGCACATATTCGTGCGTGTGACTGGCGAAGGCTCGCAGGCTCGGGTGGAAGTTGCGCTGCTTGACCTGGAGAAAGCCCGCCGTCGCTGGACTGCTTATGGCGCTGCCCAGCATGACATGAAACAGTTTCGACGCCATTCGTCACTCGAAGCAGCAGACTGGCAAAAGCTTGTCTACTTTTACCATTCAGTGTTTGGCAGCACTATCAAAGGTTTGGAGTGATGAAACTTGAAATGGCTAGAGGTCTGTTTGTAGTCGGTGCCTTGGCAACTGCAACCGTTGCCGTGGCTGCCTGGGAGCAGCCCTCGACAAAGATACTCAGTGTCCAGAGTGGTGAAGGGCATTGTCCTTTGCCGCGAGTCGTAAAGAGCATGCAGGCAGTCAAGCCTGATCATGATCTGTTGCTATTGATGTACGGTCTTGTTCAGGGCTCCGGCCCCAAAGGTTGAAATGATCTTCAACTTTCCAGAGCCCCTTTTCGGGGCTTTCTAGTGTGTGGGTTTTGCTTCTGCTGTCTGTGAGAGTGCAGCATCAGCCGCTTTGTCCCGTGCAGCCAGAACCGTATACACGCAAGGCAGTACAAACAGGGTAAACAGGGTTCCCACCGACATCCCCGTAGCAATCACTATCCCTATATCGAAACGACTGACGGCTCCGGCCCCTGTCGCGAATATCAGTGGCACCATGCCAAAGACCATTGCAGCCGTTGTCATCAGCACCGGGCGCAGGCGAATCGCAGCGGCTTCCTCTACCGCCTCACGTGCCGACAACCCTTTATGGTGACGTAGCTGATTGGCGAACTCGACGATCAGGATTCCGTGCTTGCTGATCAGACCGATCAGTGTCACCAGCCCTACCTGCGTGTAGATATTCATGCTCGACAGCCCGAGGAACAGCGGGATCAATGCCCCGCAGATCGACAGCGGTACGGTGACCAGAATCACCAGCGGGTCGCGGAAACTTTCGAACTGTGCTGCCAGCACCAGAAAAATGATCGCCAGCGCCAACGCAAAGGTCACCCACAGAGCGCTGCCTTCCTGCACGTATTGGCGTGAAGCGCCCGCATAGTCATAGGCAAACCCGGCAGGCGCTTCTTCGCTGGCGATCTGGCGAACTGTCTCGATGGCCTCGCCCATGCTGACGATGGGGAAACCCTGGATGATTGCCGAGTTGAGCTGCTGAAACTGGTTGAGCTGACGGGGTCTGGCCCGGTCACTGATCGTTATCAGTGTGGACAGAGCCAACAGTTTGCCTTCGCTGTTCTTCACGTAATAGTTGTTCAGCCAGCCAGGATTGTCCCGATAGGCTCGCTCTACCTGGGCAATGACCTTGTAGCTGCGACCTTCGATGGTGAAGCGGTTGATTTCCGCCTCGGCCAGCAGAGTCGCCAGCGTGCTGCCCAGGTCCTGCATGGAAACACCCATCTGGGCTGCCTTGGCCCGGTCGATCTCAACCACCACTTCAGGCTTGTCGAAGGCCAGATCGATATCCATGAATGCGAATTTTCCGGACTCCACAGCACGTTTCTTTATCCGCTCTGCGACCTCCAGCAGCGCGGCATAATCGTTCGGGGTATTGATGACGAACTGGAACGGCAGACCTTCACCGGTACCCGGCAGCGAGGGCAGGTTGAAGCCGAAGATTTGCAGGCCCGGTATCTGCGCCAGCCGTGCCTGAACCTGCGGCAGGATTTCCATCTGGGTACGGCTGCGCTCGTCCCATGGCTTGAGCAGGAAACCACCGATGCCGGTCTGTACACCATTGAAACCGTTGATCTGGAACGAGGAGTAATACTCGGGAAACTCTCGGAATATCTGTACGAACTCATCGGTATAGGTGTTGATGTAATCCAGGTTGGTCGGCTGCGGCGAGGTCGCCATCATGAAAATGATGCCCTGATCTTCGTCCGGCGCCAGGTTCGACTGGGTGAACTTGAGCAGCACGGGAATCAGGAACAGGACGATCAAGGCAAACACCAGCACCACCGGGCGGGTGTCGAGGGTGCCGTGCAACAGGCGCTGATAGCGTACTTTCAGACGCTCGAAAAGCTTGTCGAGCTTGTGGGCCAGACCGCTGGCGTTTTCATCGTGGCGCAGTAACAGGGCGCACATCATTGGCGAGAGTGTCAGAGCCACGATGCCCGAAATGACCACCGCCCCGGCAAGCGTCAGGGCAAACTCCTTGAACAGCGCGCCGGTCAGGCCTTCCAGAAAACCGATAGGCGCATACACCGCGGCCAGTGTGATGGTCATCGAGACCACCGGCATGGCGATCTCCCGCGCCCCTTCAATGGCGGCCTCGAACGGAGTCTTGCCTTCCTCGATATGGCGATGGATGTTTTCCACCACCACAATTGCATCGTCGACCACCAGACCGATGGCCAGCACCATCGCCAGCAATGTCAGCAGGTTGATCGAGTAGCCCATCAACTGCATGAAGAACAACACGCCAATCATCGACAGCGGAATGGTGATGACCGGAATCAGCACCGAACGCAGTGCGCCGAGGAACAGGAACACGATCACTACCACGATCAGTACTGCCTCGATCAGGGTTTTCACGACCTCGTAAATCGAAGCCTGGATGAACAGCGTTGCGTCATAGGCGATGGACACCTTCAGGCTGGGCGGCAACTGGCTTTCCAGCTCCGGCATGATGCGCCGCACTTCCTTGATCACATCCAACGGGTTGGAACTGGGAGTCCCCTTGATGCCGATATAGACCGAGGGTATGCCATCGAAGGAACTGACCGCGTTGTAGCTCTCTGCGCCCATTTCCACCCGCGCTACATCCCCCAGCAGCACCCGGCTGTCGCCATCGGTCTTCAGTGGAATCGCGGCAAAGGCTTCGGCGGACTTGAGGTCGGTGGTGGCGTTGATGCTGGTGACCACGTATTCGCCTTTGACCTCACCGGCCGCCGACAGGAAGTTATAGCGGCGTACTGCATTGGTGACATCGGCGGCCGTCAGCCCGAAGCCGGCCAGCCGTACCGGGTCCAGCCAGAGGCGCATGGCGAAGACCTGATTGCCGAGGATTTCTGCTTCGGCCATGCCGGGCAACGTGGCCAGCTTGGGCTGGATGACCCGTGACAGGTAGTCGGTGATCTGTGGATTGCTCAGTTCGGAGCTGTAGAAGCTGATGTACATCAGCGCCGAAGCGTTGGCTGCTTCCTTGCTCAGTACCGGGTCCTCGGCGTCCTGCGGCAGTTTGTTCTTGACCTCGTTGGCCTTGGCCAGCAGCTCGGTGAACAGGCGGTCGCTGTCGGCACCGATGCGTGCATAGATCGTGATCACCGAAAAGTTCTGGCGGCTGACCGACGTCATGTAGTCGATGCCTTCGGCGCTGGCCAGGCTCTGTTGCAGCGGCTGAGTAATGTAGCCCTGAATGGTTTCGGCATTGGCGCCGGGATACGCCGTGGTCACGGTGATCATGGCGTTTTCCATCTGCGGATACTGGCGGATGGTCAGCTTGCTGAACGCCTGGAAACCCAGCAGCACGATCAGCAGGCTGACCACGGTCGCCAGTACCGGGCGGCGAATGAACGGATCTGTAAATGCCATGAGAAATTCCTTGATCAGTCAGCGCGTGGCTGGCTGTTCGGATCGGCCGGCAAGGTCTTGTCGGCGCTGATGGCCACATGGGTTCCGTTGTCGAGCTTGAGCTGCCCGCCGCTGACAACCTGCTCGCCAGCCTTGATCCCTCTGACGATGATGACCATCCCGGCGCGGCGTTCACCGGTTTCGACGAAGTGTCGTTCGACCGCCAGTTGTTGCTGGCCTGCGGCGTCTTTTTCCGGTTCGCCCTTGTCGTTTTTCTTCGGTACGACGACAAACACCGAGTTGCCATAGAGGGTGTAGGTAATTGCACTTTCCGGCACCACGATCTGGCTTGGAGCACTGGGCAATACGACCTGCAGGCTGGCGAACATGCCCGGCAGCAGCCTGCTTTCAGGGTTGGGCAGGGTGGCGCGAATCAGCACGTTGCGGGTGGTCTCATCGACCCTGGGGTTGATGGCGCTGACCCTGGCTTCAAATTGCTGCTCCGGATAGGCCGCGACACTGAGCCGGACTGTCTGGCCAATGGCGATCTTCGGCAGGGCCTGCTCCGGCACGTAGAAGTCGACATAGAGGCTGCTCAGGTCCTGCAGGGTAGCGATGACCGTTCCGCTGGCCAGGTAATCGCCCACATCCACCTGACGAATGCCGATGGTGCCGCTGAATGGCGCGAGTATCTGTTTCTTGGCCAAAGAGGCCTTGAGCTGGGCGACGGTTGCGCCGGCTTTTTTCAGTTGTGCGGCGAGCTTGTCGAAGTCCCCTCTGGAAATCGCCTGATCACCCACCAGCCTGCTGCCGCGACCGTGTTCAACCTGTGCCAGCCCCAGATCCGCCTCGGCAGTGCCCAGCAGGCCCTTTTCGACATCGCTGTCCAGTTGCAGCAAGGGCTGACCAACCCTGACCTTTTGTCCTGACTCGAATTGCACGGCCTTTACCGTGCCGGCGATTTCCAGGCTCAGGTCGACGCCCTGCAAGGCCTTGAGGGTGCCGATGGCGGGTAGAAGGTTTTGCCACGGTTGTTCGCTGGCAGTGGCCACAGCCACGCTGACCGGTGGTTTTGGGGCGCTGAATTGCTGAATCTGCCGATAAATGGAGAGGGCCTTGTAGCCCGCCAGTAAAAGCACTACAAGCAGAACAAAGCCCAGCATGATCAGCATGCGCCGACGCACCATACTGCACTTCCTTTGGAGATATTTAACCTGAGAAGCAGGCTAGCTCCAGCGCCGGATATTGCAAACCGGCAGGGCGTAGGACATTTCTTTATTTATGGTCGTAGGACCGGATTTATCCGAGAAGAGGCCAGTACATTCTCAAAACGCCTTCCCGGATGAATCCGGTCCCACAGACAATCACACCAGATGCAAATGGTTGTCCCAGAGCCCTGCCGGCAGATCCAGAGGTTTAGCCAGCAATTGGGGCTGGCGGCAGTCGTAGAAGCGGCAGCGGCCCTGACCGGAGGTCACGACAAAGCCATCGGCAACCGCACCCACGCCTGCACAGTCAGGCAGAGGCGCGTCGAGTTTCACTGCACCGCTGTCCAGATCCCAGATAAAGAACCGGTTGCCACGGGGCGCTGTCAGTGCAACCAGTCGCAGGTCGCTGTGTACCGCAACGCTGGCGGTGTAATGCCCCATCGCCCGCAATTGCTCTTCGGCTACGGGAAAGGCCTGGAAGGGTTGACCCGGACGCTTGATCGCCAGCAGTTCGGAGGACTCATGGGCATCGCCCATGAATTGCTGCCCGGCGACAATGGTGCCGTCGCTGGCAATTCCCATGTGGCGCACGCTGTTCATCTGTTGCCTGAGGGTTTCCTTGCTCAGCAGTGTGCCGTCGCGTTGCATCAGCACCAGGCTGGGCTCCATGGCATGCAGGTTCATCTCTACCCGGCTTTCGGCCTCGGTGCGAATACCGCCGTTGGCAACTACCAGCGTTTCGCCGTCCGGCATCCACGACACCTGATGCGGGCCGATGCCGTGAGTGGGGATCTCTGCCGAATGCACCAGTCGTTCATCGACAAAACGATAAACGCCCAGCAGGCCTCGACCGGGATCGGTAGTGTCGTTTTCCGTGGCGTACAGCCACTCGCCATCGCCATGGATCACGGCGTGGCCGTAGAAATGCCGGTTCTGCTGCGAAGTGATGGTTTGCAGCAGGCGACCGTCGCGCAGGTCGATCAGGTAGCTTTCAGTGCCGGGCCTGCGGGCGATGAATACTGCCAGCGGCAAGGACGGGTGATTGATGATGTCATGGCAACGCTGGGCGACCTGGGTTGCGAACACCTGCGTGCCGTCGAGCCGGTAGCCCACTGCGTAGTGCCTTGCGTCGCCATCGTCGCGAGCGGAAAGCAGCAGGGGGCTTTTGCCTTTTTGCCGAAACAGAGTCCAGCCGCCCAGCGTACAAGCGCTGAGTAACAGGCTGCCAAGAGCCAGGGCCTGACGTCGCAACATCATCTACAACCTCTCGATCAATCGCCGTCGTTGGCGTTGAAGCCCAACTGAATACCCAGAGCTTTTGCCAGCTCGCCTTCATGGAGGCGGTGAACCACGTTCAGGCTGTCGTAAAACGCATTGAGCTGCTGACGGCCGGCTTCGCTGGCCAGCAGGTCGGCCAGTGGCGGCTTGAGTTCCGACAGCAGTTTGCGGCTGGCAGCGTAGGCTGCGTCGATCTTGTCGGCCAGTGGTTTCTGCTCGGCGGGCAACAGACCCCGCAGCCCTTTGTTATCCACGCCGACCCAGACGGTCTGGGCGCTGATCAGGCTGGCTTCCAGGCTGCTGAGCGAAGACTTGCTGCGCCAGGAGTCGGCCTGGAACGGTTGCGGCTGGCCCTTGGTCTGGCGACCCAGTGGTGTGCCCAGTTTTTTCTTTAGGCTGTCCAGCGCGGTGACCTGTACACGCAGCACTTCGGCGATGGCTTCGTGGGAGTCGGCATAGCGCGTGTTCGGGAACTTGCTCAGTTGCGCGAGCATGCCGTCGTTGCTGTTCCAGCGGCTGAGAATTTCCTCGGCCAGGATCTTCTGGCGCTCACCGATTGCCATCAGCAACGGGCAGTAACGGGCTTTCTGTTCGGCGTTGGCCATGTCGATTTCGGCATCGAACAGGATGTATTCATAAGCCGACAGCCCTTGAACCACGACGCTGGCCTTGGACAGTTCTTCGGCACTGATCTGCGGCTGGGCGTTGACCAGTTGTTCGACCTGACGTCCGACCAGATTTTTCTTGTCCGGCCAGAACTGCACCTGCCAGGCACGGTTGCCTTCGGCCAGCGGCCCGATCAGTAATGGCTGCAACTCGGCCCAGGTTTTCTGTGCTTTCAGGAAGTCGGCGCGTGCGCTTTCCAGATCGGTTTTGCCCTGGCAGAAGGCAATTGCGCTGCTGGCCAGCTGGCGATCGGCTTCGACCCAGCGGCTGTAGGTCGGCAGGATCACCTGCTTGGCGATGGCGGCAGAGGTGACGGCTTGTGGGTCCGATGGTGCGCAGGCGCCCAGAGCCAGGGCTGCCAGGCTGGTAAACAACAACTTGGGTCGGAACATGTCCGGCTCCTTATTTTTAAAAGGGAATGCTTATAACGAATTCAGGAACGCCAACAGCGCCGCACGCTGCTCGGCGTCGAAAGCCAATACCTGTCGCTGTGCTGCCTGGGCTTCGCCGCCGTGCCACAGTATCGCCTCCATCACGTTGCGAGCGCGACCATCATGTAGAAATTGTGTGTGCCCGCTGACGGTAGCGGTCAGGCCCAGGCCCCAGAGCGGCGGTGTACGCCATTCGCGGCCAGTGGCCTGGAACTCGGTCCGGTTGTCGGCCAGGCCTTCGCCCATATCGTGCAGCAACAGGTCGCTGTAGGGACGAATCACCTGATTGGCCAGCTCAGGCTCTGCCGCATCGGCGCGGGTCGTGAATTGCGGTGTGTGGCATTGCTGGCAGCCTGCCTTGAAGAACAGGTTCTTGCCCGCCAGTACTTGCGGATCATCCACATTGCGACGTGCCGGAACAGCCAGGTTGCGGGTATAGAACTCCACCAGCCGCAGAATATTGTCGCTGACCTCCGGTTCGCCGTTGGGGCCATTACCGTTTGGTGCATCGCGGCAAACCGTTTGCACCGGGGTACAGTCATCGGAAGTTTTCAGGCTGGTGGTCAAGCCCATATCACCCGAGAATGCGTGGACATTCTGTTGATTGAGCGTGGGTTGCCCGGCCTTCCAGCCGAAGCGTCCCAAGACGACCTTTTGCTGCACATCGTCCCAGACCCAGTTGGCGCGTCCGGAAATACCGTTGCCATTCTTGTCGTCAGGGTCGTCATTGGCCAGGATCGCCGCTTCGGGAATCGCCTCAAGCAGTCCCAGACCGATCATGGGCGGGGCAATGCGCGCCGAAGCGTGGGTGTCGGGGTGCATGGGGCCATAGCCCAGTTGCGTGATACGCAAGGTCGGCTGACGCAACTCGACAGTCATACCATCGCGAAAGCGAATGGTCAGAGGATCGTACTCGACCCGCACCTTGCCTTCCGGCGCGATACCAGGGATCGACATGTCCTGTAGCTGTCCGCCATAACTCGGCTCGGGCACCACACCGTTGCGCTTGATGACCTCGGCATACGCCGGGCTGTTCGGAATCGAAAGCCTTACCAGCATCGACACGGCATTGGTGTCGCCGGGCTCTGGCGGATGGCCGCGACCATCCTTGATATGGCAGTTCTGGCAGGCATTGGTATTGAATAACGGACCCAGCCCGTCACGGGCAGTGGTGGTCGAGGGCGCGATTACCCAGGGGTTGCGGAAGAAACTGTTGCCGACACTGAAGTCCAGCCTGCGCACCGGCGAGAGATTGGCCGACGGCATGGAGAAGGCGTTCTGATCGCTTTTCTTTACCGTAGCAGCACCGCCAGACAGAGCTTCCCCCGGTTCTGCCTGAGTGAAACGCGGCGCGTCATCGCACGCAATCAGGACCAGAGCCGAGAACAAAACAAGGGACAGGCGCAGCGGCATACTCATACGAATTCTGCAACGAGCTGAAAATCAGGGCGAGCAAGCTTATCAGCCTGATGGGTTTGGAATAAGAAAAGTTATCGTTTGCTCGGGCTGAGGCAACGTATTGTTACTAAATCGCGGGCTGGGCGGCTTTTGAAAGGCGACGCGACTGCTTTGTTTTTTTGCAGGAGAAAGGCATGAAAAATGCCAGTCAGAAGGTCTGACTGGCATTCGGTATTGCAGGCTCTGAGCCTCCGGTTACATCACGGATCAGAACTCGTGATCGGCGTTGTCCGGGTTCAGGTCGGTGATGCCGAGCTTGCCAGCGGCTTGCTCGATGGCGCCGGTCTGTTTGACCAGTGCTGCAATGGCGTCACGTACCACTTGATTGCCTGTGGTGTTGCCCGCAGCGATCAGTTGGTCGAAGTGTTCGCCTTTGTTGGCATGATCGACGATCACTTGCAGCTTGGCCTGGGTGTCGTCCAGGTCGGCGCGCAGTGTGGCGTCGGTGGCCGGGTCAACCTTGGCGACCAGAGACGAGATGCTTGGGCCGGTGATCTTGCTGCCGTCGGTGCGGGTGTATTCGCCCAGGTAGACGTTGCGGATGCCTTTGCCGTTGTAGAAGTGCGAGTTGTGCGTGTTGTCGCTGAAGCAATCGTGTTCGTCTTCGCTGGAGTTGGCCTCCAGAGCCACTTTCATGCGCTCGCCGGCCAGTTCGCCCAGCGACAGGCTGCCCATGCCGAACAGCATTTTGCGCAGGCCGTTTTCGCCGGACTCCGCTTCCAGGGAAGCACGATAGTTATCGGCGACACCGGCTTTCCAGTTGCCCGACATTTCTTCCAGATCGGTTACCAGCAGGTCGGTCACCGCCTTGAGGTAGGCGCGACGACGATCGTTGTGGCCGCCGGTTGCGCCGGCACCTTCCAGATAGTCGCTGGCAGGACGTGCGCCGGCGCCAGGGCCGGTGCCGTTCAGGTCCTGGCCCCAGAGCAGGAATTCGATGGCGTGGTAGCCGGTGGCGACGTTGGCCTCGGAACCGCCCAGCTCATTTAGGCTGGCGAGTTTCTCGGGCGTGATGTCCTTGACGTCGACCTTGTCTTCGCCGACCTGGATTTCAGTGTTGGCAATGATGTTGGCAGTAGCGCCCGGGTTGCCCAGCGCGTGCTGGTAATCCTTGGCCACGTAGTCGATCAGGCCTTCGTCCAGGGGCCAGGCGTTAACCTGACCTTCCCAGTCGTCGATGATGGTATTGCCGAAGCGGAAGACTTCGCTCTGCATGTAAGGCACGCGGGCGGCAACCCAGGCATCACGGGCGGCCTTGAGGGTCTGGTCGCTCGGTGCGGCGAGGAATGCATTGACTGCGGTCTGCAGGTTCTTGGCAGCGGTTTCGGCATCGCTGAACACGGCAAAGACAATATTGGTGTAGTTGGCGACCACGGCCTTGGCGGCGGCGTCATCGGTCTGGGTTGCCGCTGCCGGAGCAGGTGCGGCAGGCGCTGCTGCCGGAGTCACAGGAGCTGCAGCAGGGGCGGGAGCGGCTGCCTTGTCCTTGCCTTCGCCGCAACCGGCGAGGGAGATAGCTATGGCCAGCAGACTAGCTGTTGCCAGAGGCATACGAATCATGACGAATTCCTGCGTCTAGGGGATTTATGGCGCCGAGCGCCCAGAAAAACTGCGACATAATGCGAAAGATTTGCATTCGGTGTAAAGGCATAACGCCCTTAAAGTCGTGAACGAGCATTCGACGACGTGTAACTGTCGGTTTCAAGA
This sequence comes from Pseudomonas cichorii, assembly GCF_015471405.1. Lineage (GTDB taxonomy): Bacteria > Pseudomonadota > Gammaproteobacteria > Pseudomonadales > Pseudomonadaceae > Aquipseudomonas > Aquipseudomonas serbiensis. The sequence continues at coordinate 32,355 of NZ_BLVZ01000025.1, read as the reverse complement.
CAACCGGATATTGATCGTAGGAGCGAATTCATTCGCGAGAGGCCGGCACATGCAATGGAAATGCATCGCCTGCTGCTTTCGCGTATGAATTGGCTCCTGCCTTGTGCCGCGCAACTACCTACAGGGCTTCTGCCTGGCTGCGTTGGGCCTGTTTCAGGTAAGGCAGAATTTCACGGCCGGGAAGGGGCTTGCTGTAGAGGTAGCCCTGACCTTCGTGGCAGCCTTCGGAAATGATGTAGGCTTCCTGCTCGCTGGTTTCCACACCTTCGGCAATGACCTGCATGCCCAGGCTTTTACCCAGCTGGATAATGGCGCGCACGATGGTCGCGTCGTCATCGTCGTCGATCAGGTCCTGCACAAAGCTCTTGTCGATCTTGATCTTGTCCAGCGGCAGGCTCTTGAGATAACTCAGGGACGAATAGCCGGTACCGAAGTCGTCAATGGCGATCAGCGCCCCGGAGCGGCGAAGGCTGAGCAAGTGTTGAGCGGCAGTGTTGATATCTTCCATCAGGCCGGTTTCAGTGACTTCCAGCTCCAGGCTGCGTGGCGGCAGGCGGTAGATCTGTAGCAGGTTGTTCACCACTCGCGGCAGTTCCGAGTGGTGCAGTTGCACGGTGGACAGGTTGACCGCCATGCGCAATTCGGTGAAGCCCTGATCGTGCCATTCGCGCAGTTGGCGGCAGGCCTGATCGAGCACCCATTCCCCGATGGCGATAATGGTGCCGTTCTGTTCCGCCAGAGGGATGAAGACATCGGGCGGTACCAGACCGTGCTCCGGGTGTTGCCAGCGGATCAGCGCTTCGACGCCCATCACGCGATGGTCGCGATAGCTGATCTGTGGCTGATAGACCAGATAGAACTGGCCACGGGGAAGGGCTTCGCGCAGGTCTTTTTCCAGTTCGCGGCGACGGCGCATTTCGCTGTCGACACTGGCTATATAGAACTGGTAACGATTGCGCGAGCGCGTCTTGGCCAGGGTCATGGTCTGTTCGGCTTTTTGCAGCAGCTTCTCGGTGCTGTCGCCGTCTTCCGGGAACAGCGTGATGCCGATGGTCGCGCGCAGGCGGATCTCCTGAAGATCCAGCGCGAACGGCGCTTCGAGATCATCAAGAATGTTCTGCGCCAGTTCCGCGGCCTCGTAAGGCTGTTCGATATCGGCCTGAACCAGAGCGAACTGGTCGCCACCCAGTCGCGCCAGAGCGCCGAGCCTGCCGCTGTGGGCGCGCAGCCGGTCCGCCAGAGCCAGAAGCAACTGGTCGCCCGTCTGGTAACTGAATTGTTCGTTGATGCCCTTGAAGTCATCCAGGCCGACACACAGCACCGCAACGCGACGTTGCAAGCGCCCGGCATCCACCAGAATCTTGTCCAGTTGAGTCTGTAATTGCAGGCGGTTGGGCAACCCGGTCAGGAAGTCATATTGGGCCATGCGTTGCAGGCTGTTTTCGGCTTCGTGACGCAGGTGCGTGTTGCGTTCGATAGAGGCCAGCAACTGATTGGCGGTATTGACCCAGATACCCAGTTCGTTCTTTTCATGGCCCTTGAGCAATGGCAATTGATGCTCGCTGGGGCGATCCGGGTTGATGCTGGTCAGATGCTCGATGATTTTGGACAGCGGCTTGGTCAGCAGCCAGTGATAGACCAGATACAGCACCAGCCCCATGGCCAGTGCGCGCAACACCCCGGAGATGAAAATGATCACGGCATTGATGATGAAGCTCTCGCCGTAGTTGGCGGTATCCAGAGTGATGCGCAGATCGCCGTAGTATTCGCTGTAAGGGCTGCGGCCGACCAGTTGGGTCGTGAAGCTGCGCTCCTGGCCGAGAATGAGGTCTGTCAGCCAGCGAGTGGAAGAGATTTTCAGAGGGCGCTCTTTTTCCGCGAGCAACGTTTCGTTCGGGTGCCCGATGGACGCCATGCGAACGGAGTTGTCCTGAAACAATCCTTCGATGACCTGCATGCCCATTTCCCGGTCCAGGCTGTACACCGCCTGGGTCGAAGGATCGCGGAACATGTCCAGAATACGTTCGGCATCGCTGGCCACGTTCTGGCGAGTCTTGTAAGCATCGAAGACGATTTGCGCGCAACTCAACACAACGCCTACGAACAGCGCTGACAGTAGTACCACGCGCAGCAACTTAACCGACAAGCTGTGTTTGAGTTCCAGCTTCAAATGGTCATTCCTTAATTCGTGCCGGGAGCGTGCAACCCTACAACCATCGAAAAACCAGCTGTGTCAGCCTCGTGACGAGCGCGCGCTCATCTGGCCGATTTCTGCTTCTCTTGTCCTGCTTACCCGCAAGATTGGATCCGGGGCGATTCTACTATGTCGGACAAGTATGCATGGAACTTGAGCATGACTCTGTAAATACAAGAAGTAATATTAGTCTGCTATTGCTTTCTGGCAACATACAAAACATTAGTGTCAGGTTAACGATTGAATGCCCCCGCTTGCACGAAGCGGGGGAAGATGCCCGTACTAGAGCGTTGCCTGCCAGAGTTAGTCAGGCCAGTTGTTGTACGACTTCGATGAAGGCTTGGCGAAATGCCTGCATTTCTGCCTCTGTGCCGATGCTGACCCGCACCCAGGTCGGCCAGACATCCCACTTCCTGCCAATCAGAATCTTGCGCCTGGCCAACCCCTCAATGACACGCTCGGCCGGGTGGCCCGTATCGATCATGAAGCAATTGGCCTGCGAAGGCGTGCAGGTGAATCCATGGCTGGCGAGAAAGGCCCGGGTCTGTTCGCGCACCCGGGTATTGAGCTGCTTGCGCTGCCTCACCAGATCGGGGTCTTCAAGGCTGGCCATACCCCCCATGGCGGCAGGCAACGAGACAAAATTATTGCCGCCCCATACTTCGATTTTCTCCAGCAGTTCAGGATGCCCCACTGCCAGACCCAGCCTGGCTCCAGCCATGCCGTAGAGCTTGGAGAAGGTTCGCAGAACCAGCACATCCTTGCGCTTGGCTGCCAGCGGAATAAGGCTGCGGGCATCCGAGAAATGAATGTACGCCTCATCGATCAACACCACCGAACCTTCGGGTTTTGCGATGATGGCTTTCTCTATCTGATGCTGCGCTGTCACGGTTCCGGTGGGATTGTTGGGGTTGCAGATGTAAATCAGGCCTGGCGTCGTGTCGACCTTGAGCATGGCCTCGACATCATGCGAGCCATCGGGCAGCAGGGGCACTTCATGGAACGCGACCTGCTGACTGTTCGCGGCTTCGACAGGCGCATCGTAGGATGGCGTGGCGAGAGCAAGGCTTCGGTTCTCATCGGTGAACGCTGCAATCGCGTACTGCAAGGGTTCACGCGAGCCGCTGTAAGCATGTACGTAATCGCTGGGTATCTGATTCTGTCTGGCGAACAGTTCGATCAGCTTCAATTGCGCGCCATAGTGATAGCGTCCTGTCGAAGCCGCACCGTCCTGCATCTTTTCCAGGGCCAGAGCAGATGGGCCTAAATGGCTTTCATTGAAGTTGAGATGAATCTTGTCATTGCTGGCGGGGTTGTTTGTCCGTGGTGCGGCTGAACTGATTCCTGGCAGCGCCAGGCTCGCAGATGCCAGTGCGGAGAGGGTAACGAAAGAACGACGGCTGACCGATGACATGGAGTAAGTCCCTTGTTGGTTGCGAACGTCTGCACTCGTAATGGCGCATTGATGTGATGCAGGCCTTGAGTGGCGGGGTCTTCGTTGATGAAAACGATAGCAAGCGAAGGATATTTACCGGGAGGCATTCGGGAGGGCAGGAGGGGGTGTCGGCACGGTGCAGGATTTCTTTTTAAATCAAAGGTCTGAACGGCGAGCAATAAAAAACCCGGCATTGCCGGGTTTCTTGTATGAAGCAGGAATCAGGCAGCGTATTGCTTGGCCACGAAGTCCCAGTTCACCAGGTTCCAGAACGCTTCGACGTATTTTGGACGCATGTTGCGATAGTCGATGTAGTAAGCGTGTTCCCAGACGTCGCAGGTCAGCAGCGGAGTGTCGCCGCTGGTCAGCGGGTTGCCTGCACCGATGGTGCTGGCCAGTGCCAGGGAGCCGTCAGCTTTCTTCACCAGCCAGCCCCAGCCAGCGCCGAAAGTGCCGATGGTGGTTTTGCTGAACTCTTCCTTGAACTTCTCGAAAGAGCCGAATGCTGCGGTGATGGCCTCGGCCAGAGCGCCGGTTGGCTCGCCGCCGCCTTTTGGCGACAGGCATTCCCAGTAGAATGTGTGGTTCCAGACCTGAGCGGCGTTGTTGAAGATACCGCCCGAAGAAGTCTTGATGATTTCTTCCAGAGTCTTGCCTTCGAACTCGGTGCCTGGCACCAGGTTGTTCAGGTTCACGACATAGGTGTTGTGGTGCTTGTCGTGGTGATATTCCAGTGTCTCAGCGGAAATGTGCGGCACCAGAGCGTCTTTTTCGTAGGGCAGCGGTGGCAATTCAAAAGCCATGGTTTATCTCCTTATCAGGTCAGTTGCGGTAATCGCAAGGCCGATCACGGGCGGCCAGATACAGCATGCACCGGGAGTTTTACTCTTTTTCGGCGCAGACCCCGGATCATAGCACCGGCCCTGCGCCTTAACCACGCAACAAGTGTGTGGGATAAAGGTTCCAAAGCCTTTTCTCATTAAAAGGGACAAACTCTCAACTCGCCCTGATCAGTTGTGCTGCGACACTGAACATCATGACTGCCACCATCAGATCCAGCAGCCTCCAGGTGGCGGGACGTGCCAGCCATGGAGCGAGCCAGGCCGCGCCGATAGCCAGAGTCGAGAACCACAGCAGTGAAGCGCTGGCGGCACCGGCAACATAGGCGCCGGGTACGCTTTGTTGCGCCCCCAGCGAGCCGATCAGCAAGACCGTGTCGAGATAGACATGCGGGTTGAGCAGCGTGACCGCCAGGGCGCTGAGCAGCACCGCACGACGCGACCTCTGGCCCGCCGTTGCGCTTTGCTCAAGGCTTTGGCGCGAGCAGGCGCGGCGCAGTGCCTGCACGCCATACCAGGTCAGGAAGATCACGCCGCCCCAGCGTGCGACCGCCAGCAAGGCCGGATTCTGTACCAGGATATTGGCCAGGCCGAACACACCAACGGCCACGAGAATTGCATCGCAGACAATACACAGCATCGCCACCGGCACGTGATGTTCGCGTCTCAGGCCTTGGGCCAGGACAAAAGCGTTCTGCGCACCAATGGCCATGATCAGGCCGCCTGCGACCAACAGGCCGTTGAAATAACTGTGCCACATGAAATGAATTCCAGAATGCAGGGGAGAGGTGGCGATTGTCTGAGCTGTGGGTGTATAAGAAAAACCAATATTCCTGATTGCTCATTAGGAAAACTGATGTTCGATTACAAATTACTCTCAGCCCTGGCGGCTGTTGTTGAACAAGCCGGTTTTGAACGTGCGGCACAGGTTCTGGGGTTGTCCCAGTCCGCCGTCTCGCAACGGATCAAGCTGCTTGAAGCCCGGGTCGGCCAGCCGGTGCTGATTCGGGCCACGCCCCCCACGCCGACCGATATCGGCAGACGCTTGCTCAACCATGTGCAGCAAGTGCGTCTGCTGGAGCGCGATCTGCAAAGTCAGGTGCCCGCGCTGGACGAAGAAGGCATGCCCGAGCGGCTGCGCATCGCGCTCAACGCCGATAGCCTGGCGACCTGGTGGGCTCCGGCGGTGGGGGCTTTCTGTGCCGAGCAGCGTCTGTTGCTGGATCTGGTGGTCGAGGATCAGGACGTGGGCCTCAAACGTATGCGTGCCGGTGAGGTGGCCGCCTGCCTGTGTGGCAGCGAGCGACCGGTGGCCGGTGCGCGCAGTCAGTTGCTCGGTGCCATGCGTTATCGTGCGTTGGCCAGCCCGGCCTTTATCGAGCGGCATTTTGCCGAGTGCATCAGCCCCGAAAAGCTGATGCACTCTGCTGCGCTGGTATTTGGCCCCGATGACTTTTTGCAGCATCGCTACCTTGCATTGCTTGGGGGCGAGGGCGGTTTCGAGCATCATCTGTGCCCCTCGTCCGACGGGTTTGTGCGGATGATTGAGGCTGGAGTCGGCTGGGGGCTGGTGCCCGAGTTGCAGGTGCAGGCGCAATTACAGCGAGGGTCGTTGCGCGAGCTGGTGCCTGATCGCTACATCGACGTGCCCTTGTATTGGCACCATTGGCGTAATGGCGGGCAATTGCTGACCCGCCTCACGGCGCATCTGGCGCAACAGGCGAGCCAGTGGTTGGTGCCGCTGGACGACAAGTGAGCGTCAGTGAAGACATATGAAATGTGGGAGCGGTAAATGAAGATTCTGGTCACCGGCGCAAGCGGCTTCATCGGCGGACGCTTTGCGCGTTTTGCTCTGGAGCAGGGCATGAGCGTGCGCATCAATGGTCGTCGGGCCACAGGTGTCGAGCATCTGGTACGACGCGGAGCCGAATTCATTCAGGGTGATCTGGCGGACCCGGAACTGGTCAAGGCCTTGTGTCATGACGTGGAAGCCGTGGTGCATTGCGCCGGCGCGGTCGGTGTATGGGGCACTCGGCAGGATTTTGTCCAGGGCAATGTGCAGCTCACCGAGAACATTGTCGAGGCCTGTCTGAAACAAAGAGTGCGCAGGCTTGTCCATCTTTCGTCACCGTCGATCTATTTCGACGGACGTTCGCACCGCGACATCAAGGAAGAGCAAGTGCCAAGGCGCTTGCACAATCACTACGCCAGCACCAAGTATCTGGCTGAACAAAAGGTGTTTGGCGCTGAAGAGTTCGGGCTTGAAGTCATCGCCTTGCGGCCGCGTTTTGTAACGGGCGCGGGCGACACCAGCATTTTCCCGCGCCTGCTGCACATGCAACGCAAGAAACGCCTGGCAATCGTGGGCAATGGCTTGAACGTGGTGGACTTCACCAGCATGCAGAATCTCAACGAGGCCATGGCAAGCAGTTTGCTGGTAACGGGCTCGGCGCTGGGCAAGGCCTACAACATCAGTAATGGCGCGCCGGTTCCGCTGTGGGATGCCATCAACTATGTCATGCGTCAGATGCAGTTGCCGCAGGTCACGCGCTATCGCTCATACCGGCTGGCGTATGCCGCAGCTGCTATCAACGAGGGCGCATGCCTGTTGTGGCCTGGCCGACCTGAACCCACCCTGTCGAGGTTGGGAATGCAGGTCATGAACAAGGACTTCACGCTTGATATAAGCCGTGCCAGGCATTATCTGGATTACCAGCCGAAGGTCAGCCTCTGGGCTGCGCTGGATGAGTTCTGTGGCTGGTGGTCGGCTCAGCAAGGTGGTTCGCGCTGAAACGGCAACAGAGCCCGGTTATACTGCGCACCTTTGGTTTCAACAGTTTCCTTTTAAAGGGTTACCCATGCGTAACGATCCATACGACGACGTCGATGACGTTCCGAACCTCAGCGCCAAGGACGACGATGACGATGATTTCGTCCCGACCAAGGGCGCCCGTGAGCGTACGACGGTCTACTCGCGCAGCACGCCGGTGGCCAAGGTCAAAGGGCCGAGTACCGGGCCGCTCTGGGCTTTGGTGGGCGCCTTGTTCATTGCGTTCTGTGGCCTGGGCTGGTGGAGTTTCCAGCAGGTTTCCCTGATGGAACAGCAACTGGTCGCCACCCAGGAAAGTTTTGCACGCATCAGTGAAGAAGCGGCAGGCCGCCTGCAGGACATTTCCGGCAAGGTGGTTGCGACCGAATCGCTGAGCAGCGATGGCGAGGCGCTCAAGCAGCGCATCAAGCTGCTTGAGGCGCAACTGGAAGATCAGGACAAGCAGCGCGAAGGTGTCGAAGGGCAGCAAAGCAGCCTGGACAAGCGCCTGGAGCAGATATCCTCGCAAGCTGCGCAACAACAGCACGACAACGCGCAGTTGCAGGAGCAGCTCAAGAACGTTGCGATCGAACTGACGGCCCTCAAGACGGCATTGCCGGATCTGAAAGCCGCACAGAGCGATCAGGCCAGACTCGATGCCCAGCTCAAGAGCCTGAGTACCGATGTGGCGACCCTGAAAAAACAGGGTAACCCCTCGGCGGCCATCGAGCGTCTTGAGCAGGATCTGGTGGTGCTCAAGAGCGAGCAGGAAAATCGACCGGCTCCTTCGGCGGCTGGCAATACTGCCGAGTTCGATGCCTTTCGTGCTCAGGTGACCCGCAACATCAACACCCTGACCAGCCAGATCCAGACGTTGTCGCAGCAGATCAACGCCAGTCGGTAAGACGTAAAGCCCGGCCCGCAGCAACTCTGTTGCGGGCTGGCCCATTTTCAGGTTTCTCGCCTTGGTACAGTGATATTCGCCTGGACAGTGCGAAAAGATACTCTGCCATGCACGTTTCTATTGTAATGAGACTGTTTTTTACAGGTGATTGATTTTTTTTTTAATAAAGCCTGTTCCAGGCTGTTAAATAAAAGTTAACTCGATAAATAAATATACGAAATAGACAGGCGCAGGCATTACTGTGGAGGTGCGGTTTTAAACAGGAGTTTCAATAATGAATGGAATCAAGAATATGAAAGATGTAGAGAATGAAATGTTCAATGCTGTCGAGGACAGTGCCGAAAGTTATGGCGATGTGGCGGATGTACACGCGGATTCCGGCAAGTTTGCGGAGTTGCAACAAAGGCCGCCCGTGGGAGTAAAGCCACCCAAGTCGGTCATACCGCCAACCAAGCCACCCAAGTTTCCCGTCCGGCCGCAGCGGCCTCCAGTCAAGCCTGTGGCACCTCCCAGACCACCGGTCAAACCGGTACTTCCTCCAAAGCCGCCGGTCAAGCCGACACCTGCAAAGCCTGTCCCGCCAAAACCTGTATCCAGTGGCTCTGCACCCACTGTCGGCGCTTCAAGTCTGCCGCCTGTGCCTGCACGCCCATCGCGTCTGGAAACAACATTGAACGTGATCAATACGGCAACGGGCGTTCTGCAATTGGTCCATCCGCTCAATAGCGTATTCAACCCCAACGGGACCGTCACTTATCCCAATGGGAGTGTTGCCGATGCACAAGGGCAATCGGTCACCAGTCCTGACGGCACGGTGCAGAAAGTGGACGGTACTATCGTGCATGCCGATGGAACCACACAATATGCGGATGGTAGCTATCTGTATAAAGATGGCACCTGGTTACTGGCCGATGGTTCTGTGAAGTATCCCGATGGCCGCTGGAAGTTGGCCGATGGCACGATCACGGATGCAGACGGTAATGTGCAGGGCGTGGTTGAAAGTACAAAGTAAGTAAAGTGTTTCGATGCAAGAAACCCTGGCTCTTTCGAGTCAGGGTCTTGTGATGCTTATTGCTGTTAAAGGCGCGGATAGTCGATATAACCGACCGGGCCTTTACCGTAGAAGGTTTCCGGATTGGCCGGGTTCAGCGGGGCATCCTTTTCCAGGCGTTCCACCAGATCCGGGTTGGCGATATAAGGCACGCCGAAGGCGACGGCATCGGCCTTGCCTTCTGCCAGCCACGCATTACTGCTGGCCTTGGTGAATCTTTCGTTGACGATGTACACGCCACCGAACGCTTTCTTCAGTTTTGGCCCAAGGCTGTCGCCTGCTTCCTTCTCACGTGCGCACAGGAACGCGATGCCACGCTTGCCCAGTTCGGTCGCCACATAGCCAAAGGTTTCGGCCAGGTTGGCATCACCCATGTCATGGGAGTCTGCGCGTGGTGCCAGATGCACACCGACACGGCCGGCGCCCCAGATTTCGATGATTGCGTCGGTCACTTCCAGCAGCAGACGGGCACGGTTCTCCAGAGAGCCACCGTACTGATCGTTGCGCTGATTGGTGCTGCTTTGCAGGAACTGATCGAGCAGGTAACCGTTGGCGGCATGGATCTCCACACCATCGAAACCGGCAGCCTTGGCGTTTTCTGCACCAATACGGTAGGCCTCGATCACATCACCGATTTCCGCCAGCTCCAGTGCGCGTGGTGTCACGAAGTCGGAGATCGGGCGCAGCAGGCTGACATGGCCCGCTGGCTTGATCGCACTCGGCGCAACAGGTGTTTCGCCGTTCAGATACGAAGGGTGGGAAATACGCCCTACGTGCCACAGTTGCAGGACGATACGGCCACCAGCACCATGAACTGCCTTGGTGATATTGCTCCAGCCACGAACCTGATCGTTGGACCAGATACCGGGTGTGTCCGGGTAGCCCACGCCCAGCGGCGTGACGGAAGTGGCTTCACTGATGATCAGGCCTGCCGAGGCGCGCTGTACGTAGTACTCGGCCATCATCGCATTTGGTACCCGGCCTTCGTCGGCACGGCAGCGCGTCAGTGGCGCCATGATGATGCGGTTAGGCAGTTGCAGATCGCCTACGGTGATCGGGTCAAAGATAGTTGTCATGCGTCGAACCCTCTTAAGTGATCAATTGGTAGCAGGAGCCAGATCGGGATTGGCGGTCTGGCGGAAAGTAATCAGGGTGACCAGCAGTGCGAGCACGGCCAGCACAGCGGCGGCCAGTGGCACGCTGGTCAGGCCCAGGCCATGGGCGATGACGCTGCCACCGACCCAGGCGCCCAGCGCATTGCCGACGTTGAAGGCACCGATATTCAGGGTTGAAACCAGATTCGGCGCGGCCTTGCCGAAGGTCACGACATTGATCTGCAGGGCAGGCACCGCAGCAAAGGAGGCAACCGCCCAGAGGAACAGCGTGATCTCGGTCGGGATCAGCGCCACGCTGGTCCAGCTCAGAGCGGTGGACACCACGGCCATGGCAATGAATACGCCGATCAAGGTGGTCGAGACGCGACGGTCGGCCATCTTGCCGCCAATGACGTTGCCCACGGTCAGGCCCAGGCCAATGAGCAGCAAGGTCCAGGTCACGCCTTTGGGCGAGACACCCGTGACATCACCCAGCAACGGTGCGACGTAGGTAAACAGAGTGAACATCGAGGCTGCGAACAGCGCGGTCATGCTCAATGACAACCAGATGCCGGCACCTTTGAGCGCTGCCAGTTCGGCGCGCATGTCGAGCTTTTCTTCATTGCGGTTGGTCGGCAGAAAGCGGATCAGGCCGATGAAAGCCACGATGCCTATAACGGTCACGGCCCAGAAGGTCGAACGCCAGCCGGCGTACTGGCCCAGCGCGGTGCCCAGCGGTACGCCCAGTACGTTGGCGAGAGTCAGGCCAGTGAACATCAAGGCCACGGCAGAGGCGCGGCGGTTGGCCGGGACCAGGCCTGCGGCAACCACCGAACCGATCCCGAAGAATGCGCCATGGCACAGGGCTGTCACGACACGGGCGAACATCAGCACGTTGTAGTCGCTGGCGACAGCGCAAAGCAGGTTGCCGATGATGAAAATTCCCATCAGCGTGACCAGTGCGGCCTTGCGCGGTAGCTTGGCCGTGGCCAGTGCCATGAACGGGGCACCAATGGCGACCCCGAGGGCATAACCGGTCACCAGCCAGCCGGCACCGGGGATCGAAACCCCCAGGTCGGCGGCAACATTGGGCAGCAGGCCCATGATGACGAATTCGGTAGTGCCGATGGCAAAGGCGCTCAGGGCCAGAATAAGTAGAGGTAAGGGCACGTAGCTTCTCCTGTTGGGGCCGGGCTTCAAGGCTGGTTGTCCAGTTCTTGCACCAGGGCTTTGACGAAGGCTGCGATGACTTCTTCATTACGTCTGAAGAAATGCCATTGGCCGACCTTTTTGCTGCTGATCAGGCCTGCGCGTTGCAGGGTGGCCAAGTGGGCAGAAACCGTGGATTGCGACAGGCCCGCACGCTGATCGATCTGACCGGCGCAGACGCCGTGTTCGATGGAGTACTCTTGAGTCGGGAAGCTGGCTCGTGGATCTTTTAGCCAGGTCAGGATCTCGCGGCGCAAGGGGTGCGCCAGGGCTTTTATTATTTCGTCGAGGTCGATGGTCATGTCGTTCTCACTAACGGTATATCGCGATGGAGCGAACCTTATATCTGTATTTCGCGATATACAAATATGGAATTGCGCTAAGCAAGGATCGAATCGGTATATCGGGTTATAACGATATATGGACCTGCCCCCTGAAAACGGCGTAGGCTTTGCTCCATGAATTACCTCGCGCACCTTCATCTTGGCGGCCAGCGGCCCGCCCAATTGCTCGGCAGCCTGTATGGCGACTTCGTCAAAGGGCCTTTGCCGGGGCGTTTTCCTGCGGAACTTGAAGCCTCGATCCGACTGCATCGCAGCATCGATTCATTCACCGACAACCACCCGCTGATCAAGGACGCGATGGCTCGTTTCCCGGCGCAGCGGCGGCGTTATGCGGGGATCATGCTGGATGTCTTTTTCGACCATTGCCTGGCACGGGACTGGCACCGCTATGCCGACGTTCCTCTGGAAGCCTTCACCCGCAAGGTGTACGGCGCATTGGCCGCCGAGCGCCAATTGCCCGAGCGGCTGGCACTGATTGCGCCTCGCATGGCGGCACAGGACTGGCTGGGCTCATACCGGGATTTCGAAGTGCTGGAACAAGTGCTGGGCGGGATTTCCAGGCGTCTGTCACGGCCTGAAGGGTTGGCGGGCGCCATGCAGGAATTGCAGGCGCTGTACCAACCCTTGAGTGCGGATTTCGACGAGTTCTATCCGCTGTTGCAGGACTTCGCTCAAGCAGCCCTGGCTGGGCGCGATACCACTTCGTTCGGCTGAACGGCCTCACCGAACAACGCCACTTGAACCGCCTGTTGTGCCTTGAAGGCCAGGGCTGCACGTTCCAGGCCGGCAGTGGGGATCGGCTCCAGCAGATGGATATGCACATCACCCTGATCGTTGGCGAACAGGCGACGCAAGTGTGACAGCAGATCGTCATCGCCAATGAACGGCGCAATCGGATCAGGCTTGCCGTTACGCGAGTAAGCAATCGCCACTGGCTGCAAGGCCACACCGGTTTCGATGGCGCTGGACAGCAGGCGACCGTGGAAGGTGCGCAGGGCGCGGCCATCGGTGGTGGTGCCTTCCGGGAAAATCACCAATGGCGTGCCGTGTTGCAGATGGCTGCCCATCTGCCGCTGGATCAGGCGGCTGTCGCCCGAGCCACGACGAATGAACAGGGTTCCCGCCTTGAGCGCCAGCCAGCCTGCAACCGGCCAGGTCCGTACCTCGGCCTTGGACAGAAACGACAGCGGAGCGAGCATGCCCAGCAGCGGAATATCCGTCCATGACACATGATTGCTGACCCACAGCATTGGCTGAGTCGGCAGCTTGCCGCTGACCGTCACCCGAAAGGGCAGGGCGTTGGTCAAGCGTGCCATGAACCAGCGAGTCCAGCGTTGTCGGCGCTCCATGGAACTGCCGACTTTCAGACGCTCCATCACCGCAAAGGCTGCGGCAATTGTCAGCCCCACAGCAATCACCAGCAACACCCGTGCAACACGCGCATGGCTGCGCAGGCGGCTCATCACACGGCTGCCTTGAAGTGACGGGCATAGCGCGGGCACAACTCGTCGCGCTTGAGCAGGATGAACACATCGGCGACCTGGAAATCTTCATCCCAGCAAGGCTCGCCACAGATCTTCGCACCCAGGCGCATGTACGCCTTGAGCAGTGGTGGCATCTCGCAGATCACGTTACCGGGAATGTCGAGTGTCGGCAGCGGGTTCTTGGGTTCAGCCCGCAGGTTCTCGGTACACAGATAGCGTTCGCGCAAGCGCTGCATGATCGCGTGAGCCTGAATGCCGCCGTCTTGCATCGGAATACTGGCGCAGCCCATCAGGTAGCTGTAACCGCCTTCATTGAGGACTTCTGCCAGTTCGCTCCACAACACGGCGATGGTGCCACCGTTGCGGTAGGCCGGGTCAACGCAGGTGCGGCCCAGCTCCAGGATAGGGCCTTGCAGGTGCAGCAGGCCGTGCAGGCTGAATTCTTCTTCGCTGTAGAAACGGCCCAGAGAGCTTGCGGCCTTGTGATCGAGCAAACGGGTGGTGGCGACCAGGCGACCGGTGTTGAGGTCGCGAACACCGATATGCGAGCAGTGGACATCGTAGTCATCAATATCCAGACCCAGTTCAGCGCCTTTGAGACGGGCGTTGAATTCTTCGCTGAACACGCTGAAACGCAACGCCTGAGCTTCCTGCAGGGCGTGTGTACCGATCAGGCGCTCGGCCTGAAGACGACGGTCAGAAGTGTTGTCACGGATGCGGGCAATCTGGGTCATGCGAAGTCTCCATAAGCCAGCCATGCAAGTGCGGCCGGTTGACTGAATTGTCCAAGCGCTTGCTGTATGTGCAGGCTAGGGAGCAGTCGTGTCATGGAGGTGAAGCTTTGGTGATGGTTGTGTGACGGGTAATGCCGATCAGTTAAGGTCATAAACCACTTTGTGGGAGGCAGCTTGCTGGCGACTTCAGCGTACAGGCGCAGAATTTCCGCACTTCACAGGCCTTTTCGCCAGCAAGCTGCCTCCCACAAGTTTTGTGTATGCCTTAACTGATCAGCATTACTCCTACCGGGCTACCCGGTTCTGTCATGAATCCCTGCTAATGTTGGCCGGTTATCCTCCAGAGACTCTGGCCATGCCCCGCCGTTTTGTTCGCTTGTGCCTGTTGTGTTTGCTGAGCCTGAATATCTTCCCGGCCCTGGCCGAAGACTGGCCGAATGAGCAATGGAGCGTTGAGCCAGCCAGGCCGACCAGTGCTCTCAAAGCATTGGAGGATTACGCTTTCCCGCCTCGCGACGATGTGGCCCGCACAGGGATTCGCAGCGATGCCCTGCTGGTGATTCGTGACGGTCGCATCGTCTATGAACGCTATGCCGGAGTTACCACCGCCCAGACGCCGCACCTGACCTGGTCGATCAGCAAAAGCGTGTTGGCCACTGTGTTGGGGGTAGCATTCGGGCAAGGGCGCTTCCAGTTGAATGATCCCGTCGCGAAGTTCTACAGCCCGCTCAAGACGCATCCAGACATTACCGTTCAAGACTTCCTGCACTGGGCGTCGGGCCTCGACTGGCAGGAGGACTATGAATACGCGCCGCTCAACTCATCGGTCGTGGCCATGCTCTACACCCGAGGTCGTGACGATATGGCCCGTTTTACGGCCAGCCATGGGATTGCCAGCGCTGCGGGCACGTCGTATCGATATTCCAGCGGCGACAGCAATGTTCTGTCCGCCGCCTTGAAAAACATGGTGGGTGAACAGGCTTACAAGGACTACCCATGGACCGCGCTGTTCGACCCGCTTGGCATTGGCAGTGCCACATGGGAAACCGATGGCAGCGGCACCTTCGTCGGCTCTTCCTACACCTACATGACCGCCCGTGATCTGGCGCGTATAGGCCTGTTGATGCAGCGTGGCGGGCGCTGGCAGCAAAAGCAGTTGCTGCCAACTGCCTGGATGGATTTTGTCCTGACTCCTTTTGCTGGCCAGAACGTGCAAGCGAACGCCGAGGTGCCGGGCGGACACTGGTGGCTCAATCGGACCCATGACGGTGGCCATGGCCCGTGGCCGGATGCGCCGCCCGATACCTTCGCGGCGCTCGGGCACTGGGGGCAGGCGCTGTATGTGATTCCTGCTGAAAGGCTGGTGATCGTGCGCTATGCCGATGACCGCGACGGCAGCTACGATCACAACCGGATGCTCAAACTGCTGCGAGTGGCCTTCGGCAAGGAGGGCGGGCAATGAGCGAACGTCGAATGTTTATCCTGCGTCGTCCTTTCAGCAGCCTGCTCTTGCTGGTGGTCTTCATGATCGCGGTACTGGCCTGGCAATACCGTGTTGCCTTGCAGGCGTTCCCCATCATCATCAGTGCCTACACGGCCAAGGAATATTGTTCGTGTCGTTATGTGATGAACAACCCTGCCGATTACTGCCGCAGTTACGTCAAGCAATACATTCCTGCAACCTTTACGGACGACACCCTCAACAAATCGGTCAGTGCCAGCGGGTTGGGACGCAGCAGCGTTGCGGCGTGGCAGGGCGCACGTCAGGGCTGTCGTTTATTGCCTGAGGAGCCTTGATGGACGAACGGAGTCGTTTGCCAGCGGTCTGACAGCCGGATAAGGTTGTCCTCGAATGTGCATACGGAGTTTTCATGCCCACGCTGCTGGCCCGCGCCACTCTCGCTATCGCTGTTTTGATCTTCACGGCACGCTGACGTGGCGGGAGCGATCTTTCCATGGCGCCCGGACAATCACTTTCAACTGCTGATTGATGGCCCGACATTTTTCCCGCGCATGATCGCCGCCATCGACCGCGCCGAGCAGCAGGTCGATCTGGAGCTGTATCTGGTCGAAGCAGGCGCCTGTGCGGACGCCATCGTTCGAGCGTTGGCCGAAGCCGCACGACGCGGTGTGATCGTGCGCTGCCTGTTTGACGACTTCGGCTCTCAGGCTTTCAGCACTGGATTACGCAGGCAACTGACCGACGCCGGAGTGATCCTGCGTTTCTACAACCCCATTCGCTGGCGACGGGGTATCCGCAATTTTTACCGCGATCATCGTAAGGTGCTGGTGGTGGACAAGGCATTGGCGGTAGTGGGCGGTACGGGTGTCACGGATGAGTTCTGGGAGCCGAGTCATCCGGTCAGCCAGTGGCATGAAGTGATGGTGGAAATCACTGGCCCGCTGGTGATCGACTGGCAGGCGCTGTTTGATCGCCAGTTCCACGCCAACCTGCGTCGCACGGCATGGCGGCCCATGGAAGACTTTGGCCTCAGGCATCTGCCCAGAGCCCCTGAGTCCGGGCAAGGCCTTGGGCGCGTCGCCTATGCAGATGCGCGTCAGCATCGCGATATCGTGCAGTCTCTGGTTCGTACGCTGAACAGTGGCCAGAAACGTATCTGGCTGGCGACGCCGTATTTCCTGCCCACCTGGAAAGTTCGCCGTTCACTGCGCAAGGCGGCTTTGCGGGGCGTTGATGTTCGCTTGCTGCTTACCGGCCCGCGCACCGATCACCCCTCGGTGCGTTACGCCGGGCATCGCTATTACCCGCGTCTGCTCAGGGCCGGGGTGAAAATCTTCGAGTACCGACCGCGCTTCCTGCACCTGAAAATGGTGCTGATCGATGACTGGGTCAGCATTGGCTCCTGCAATTTCGATCACTGGAACCTGCGCTTCAACCTGGAAGCGAACCTTGAAGCCATCGACCCTGCCTTGACCCGTGATGTGGTTGCCAGCTTCGACAAGGATTTCGCCCAGAGCACCGAAATCACTCTGGACGCCTGGAAGGCCCGACCTTTGTGGCGCAGGGTCAAGCAGCGGCTTTGGGGCTGGATTGACCGGTTGGTGGTCAATCTGCTGGATCGGCGCAACTGAGCGATGATGTTGTGCAAACTCATTCGCAAACAGGCCATAAGCTCAAGTCATTGAAGGGCGACTATTTCTCATAGGGATAAACGTCGACGCTCAACCCGCACAGGGGCCTTGGTGATGGCGAGATTCAAGGCCTGGATGCGGGATGATGGTTCATCAAGCACGGTAAGGCTGGCCATCGGACCATTGAATTGTTGATTGATAACCGAAACCGCCAGAGAAATGGAATCGGCGTTTTTCAACATTATCCGGGTGCGCTGCAACGGGTCTTCGCTGAAGGCTGTGCTGTCAAAGTTTGCTGCGTCAGGTCCATCCCATATCAGGTTTGCGTAACGTCTCTGAAGCCTTTGTACTTGAGCGAGAATCTCGACTCTTCCGCCGTATGAGTCATCCCCCATGGCTTGTTTAGCCGTTGCACCGGGCATGTTTATGTACCAGAGGTCTTCTGTATCCAGGAACATATGAGATGCCTCATGAATGATATTCCAGGCTGCCTGATGAGGCACTTCATTGATAGGGCCGACCCGCATGAATAAATGGTGTTCAGGATCATTGATATATTGCCAGGCTACTTCTTTAGTGGTCTGGTCCTCACGCATGCCGACCAGTCTGGCGCTGTCCCAGGTTTGAAGGGACGAAGAAAGGGTGCCGATACGCTGGCTTGCCATCTTTAGAATTTGAATGTCGGTCTGAGGGCTGGCTTCAAACGAGGTTCGGTAGTAACTCAGTAGTGTTTCGCGATCTGCCTGGGGCGCAAAAGGCAGCATCAGTTGATTGATGGTTTTATGTGCAAAGGCCAGTCCCTTTCTGCTGGACGACAGCCCTATCGCCAGAGAAGACCCAAAAGTCAGGTTCCACCGGCCAATACCTTCAAGCCCCTTTGCCTGAACCGGATCCCCCTTTTTAAGGAGTGCATTCTCTAGATCAGTAAAATGAAAAGGGATTGAGCCCGACGGATCTACCCACACCATGGGCGAATTTCTTGAAAAACGGAAAATATTCAACCCATCCACATCACCCGCCGGGTCCGGGTTTATCCAGCGTTGTAGCCATGGCGCGTAATACCTGAATCCGTAGTAATACAACCCGCTGGTATCGCGTTCCTTACCTGAATATCTAATTGTCTTGTATTTCGCTTCCACAGCACTGCGCGCGGCCCACCACGATGTGCCGCCAAACGGGTAATAACTTTCCTGGCTGATCAGGTTGCCTTGCTGGTCCAGTTCCAGGGTGCCGGACCCCAGATGATCGCTCAGGCTGTAGCGGATTTGATCGTTGGCAATACCGCTCGGTTGACCTGCCTGCCAGTGCAAAACCCGACTGTTTCGGGCGGTGATGACGTGCAAAACCTCTCCATCGGCCGTGGTGCGGATTTCCAGCCCAGGCAGATAGCGAACCTCGTTATTCTGCGTGCGACTGGAGGTCAGGGTGCTGTTGATCTTGCGGCATCTTTGTCCTTGGCCGTCGTAGATGTAGCGTTCGTTATCGCTGGCTTCGGTGGCGCGGGTGATGGTGGTGATCTGCTGCAACTGATTGCGTCGATCCCATTCCAGAGTCTGGCCACGGACCAGTTGCAGCAGGTTGCCGTTGGCATCGAAGGCTGTATCGAAATCCACATCCACGTCACCCTCGGGCAGGCTGCGGTTGCTGTTCTGCGCCACGCGCATGGTGCGGGTAAAGTTTTGCGCGCCGACGTGGCGCATCTGCAACAGATTGCCCGCCGCGTCGTAGTCGTAGTTTTGGGTGTAATTGCTGATCTGGTTCGGATCAGGCGGCAGCGGCTGCAAACCGGGCAGGGCAGGACCGTGACTGGCACCGATATTGACCTCACGGCCCGTTGCTTCGATCAACTGATAGAGCGTGTCGTAGCGATAGTGATTAATCGTCTCGACGCGCTGGTTGGCGAAGTAACGAATCGGTTGGGCAGCATCTTCGATCTGCTGGATATTGCCGACCGGATCGTAAGCGTAGATGAGGTGTTGCAACGCCGGGCTGCCCGCCCGGATTTCCATCAAACGACCATCTTGAGGGTCGTATAGCGAGTGGCTGATGACGCCATTGCCAGCTGTTTCCTGCTCGACCTGATTGAAGGCGTTGTAACGGATATCGCTGACCAGCGTTTGCGCCTGCGTTGCATCGGATAACGTCAGATCGACGGCTTTCAATTGCCCGGCCACGGTCTGCTTGAAGGACTGCGCATGCCCCATGGCATCGGTCTGCCGAAGCGTTTCGCCCACGGCATTGAACGCCGAGTGCGTTTCAAGGCGGTCGCTTTGCAGAAGGGCATCGCGCTCTGCTTCGGCCAGTGGCCAATCCGGTGTTTCCACGGATTGCAAAAAATGTCGGGCTTCGGTCAGTTCAGCCCCGAGCAAACCGTAATCCGGTAGATGGCGAGTCCCCGCCGTATCGTCATGGCGAACTGGCTGGTTACACTGGTTGTGCTCAAAACCATCTGGCCCACCGTAACCAAGCCGCTCGGTTACCTGCCCGTCTTCGGTGATTGCCAACGGACGCAACACAGCATCGTATTCAACCTGGCGTCGGCTACCGCGACTGTCCCACCCTTCAACCGGCAAGCCTGCTTCGTTCAATAACCCGAGCCGCCAGCCGGCGTCGACGCTTTCGGTCAGCAACGCCTGATTGCTGAGGCTGTAAGTCGTGCTGAGGTTGGGAAGTGCAAGACGAGGATCACGCTGGCTGACCAGACGTCCCGCGGCATCGTAGGCCTGGCAGGTTACCCGCTCATCGGCAGGTTGATCCTGCTTGCTGCGGCAAAACTCAACGCTGCGTAGCGCCAATCCACGCGGATCGATAACGAGCAGCCTGGGTGTGTGAGTGTGCAGTGCCATATTCATTCGCAAGCGTCCCTGTCTGCGGTCTGACATGAGTTTAGTTCAAGGCGATTGGATGGCTTGTCCATATATCGAATCATGTAGGACCGGATTTATCCGGGAATAGGCCTCCTGTATTCTTGCAGGCCGGAATACTTTTTTGCGAATGCCGTCAACTTCGTATCTCTTTTTATGGCTGACCGCGTCTCTGTGTTGTAGGGGCAGTCTGCGTCAAGATGTTTTTCATGTAATACTCGTGTAAGTGATGGGCTGCATGCATTAGGCTGTCAGCATTATTGGCGGAAACCCTGGCAGCAATACCGGGGTTTTGATTAAATTGAGTGATTGCAGTATTTAAATCTGTGATGAACTCAGGGGCAGGATAAAAAGTCTTGACCCGTTCTATGAAATTGTTGGCGGCCGGTAAGATGTATGAGAAATAGTTCAAGTTCAAACCTCCACTGGTGATGATTTCGGAAACGGCTTGGTATGGGGGTTTCTGGGTTATATTTCCTCCCCCTGTCAATAGGGAGATGTATTCTGCGAAGATATAGTAATTGTCCGTTGAGGAAGGGCCTTTTACTGCACTTTCCAGTACGTCGTCTATGTGCGTCAGCTCGTGGCCTATGGTATGAGGCAGCTTTTTTGTATAGGCATGTCTGGTATCTATGGCTATCCGGCCTAGAGGGTCTTCGGGGAAAATAAAGGCGCTGAGCTTCTCGTTAGGGGTTCTAATTCCAAGAAACTTTCCTTCTCCATCATCGCTCAGGTATTCAGAGGCCCGTATATAAGAGGATTCCCACGAGTGGGTAACGTCGTGTACGACATCAGAATATTGGTAGCCAAAGAAGCTGCGCATAATGTCGGCGCTTTCGTTTGGGTAATACCTTATCATTTCGCCTGCATGCTGGTAGGTGATTTGATTGCTGACTAAGGCTCTTTTTATATTTTCTTTTAAATCATCCGGGAACTCATCCAGGCCCCGAAACATGATAACGTTTCCGGCGTTCAGTATCTCTTCTTCGACTGGGTCTCGTACCCCTATATAAATCCTGCCGTCCATATCCTTATGACAGACGGGGGAATTACCCACAAAACAAAAAAGATTCAACCCGTTCACATCACCCGTCGGGTCCGGATTGATCCACCGCTGCAACCACGGTGCGTAATACCTGAAGCCGTAATAATACAATCCGCTGACATCGCGTTCCTTGCCCGAATACCTCACCGTCTTGTACTTCGCTTCTAATGCACTGCGAGCCGCCCACCATGCCGTGCCACCAAACGGGTAATAACTTTCCTGGCTGATCAGGTCGCCTTGTTGATCCAGTTCCAAAGTGCTCGATCCCAGGTGATCGCCCAGGTTGTAGCGGACCTGGTCGTTGGCGATGCCGCTCGGCAGGCCTGCCTGCCAGTGCAATACCTGCACGCTGCTGCGCCCCGCCTGAGCGGTGATGACATGGAGGATCTCGCCATCGGCGTTGGTGCGGATTTCCAGGCCCGAAAGGTAGCGAGCCTCGTTATTCAGCATGCGACTGGAGGTCAGGGTGCTGTTGATCTTGCGGCAGCGCTGGGCCTGGCCGTCGTAGATATAGCGTTCGTGATCGTTGGCCTTTGCCGCGCGAGTGATGGTGGTGATCTGCTGCAATTGATTGCGTCGATCCCATTCCAGCGTCTGGCCGCGGACCAGTTGCAGCAGGTTGCCGTTGGCATCGAAGGCTGTGTCGAAATCCACATCCACTTCACCTTCGGGCAGGCTGCGGTTACTGTCCGGGGCTACGCGCATGGTGCGGGTAAAAGACTGCGCGCCGACATGCCTCATCTGCAACAGATTGCCCGCCGCGTCGTAGTCGTAGTTTTGGGTGTAATTGCTGATCTGGTTCGGATCAGGCGGCAGCGGCTGCAAACCGGGCAGGGCAGGACCGTGACTGGCACCGATATTGACCTCACGGCCCGTTGCTTCGATCAACTGATAGAGCGTGTCGTAGCGGTACTGATTAATCGCCTCGACGCGCTGGTTGGCGAAGTAACGAATCGGTTGGGCAGCATCTTCGATCTGCTGGATATTGCCGACCGGATCGTAAGCGTAGATGAGGTGCTGCAACGCCGGGCTGCCCGCCCGGATTTCTATCAAACGACTATCTTGAGGATCGTAGATCGAGTGGCTGATCACACCATTGCCCGCCGTTTCCTGCTCGATCTGATTGAAGGCGTTGTAACGGATATCGCTGACCAGCGTTTGCGTTGCACCGGATAACGTCAGATCGACGGCTTTCAATTGCCCGGCCACGGTCTGCTTGAAGGACTGCGCATTGCCGATGGCGTCGGTCTGTAGAAGAGGCTCGCCCAAGGCATTAAAGGCCCATTGTGTTTCCAGGCGATTGCTTTCCAGAAGGGCATCGCGCTCTGCTTCGTCCAGTGGCCAATCCGGTGCTTCTGGATCAAGCAAAAAATACCGGGCTTCGATCAGTGCAGCCCCGAGCACACCGTAATCCGGTAGATGGCGAGTCCCCGCCGTATCGTCATGGCGAACTGGCCGGTTACACTGGTTGTGCTCAAAACCATCTGGCCCACCGTAATCAAGCCGCTCGGTTACTTGCCCGTCTTCGGTGATTGCCAACGGACGCAACACAGCATCGTATTCAACCTGGCGTTGGCTACCGCGACTGTCCCACCCTTCAACCGGCAAGCCTGCTTCGTTCAATAACCCGAGCCGCCAGCCGGCGTCGACGCTTTCGGTCAGCAACGCCTGATTGCTGAGGCTGTAAGCCGTGCTGAGGTTGGGAAGTGCAAGACGAGGATCACGCTGGCTGACCAGATGTCCAGCCGCATTGTAGGCCTGGCAGGTCACACGCTCATCGACAGGCTGATCCTGCTCGCGGCGACAAAACTCAACGCTGCGTAGCGCCAATCCACGCGGATCGATAACGAGCAGCCTGGGTGTGTGAGTGTGCAGTGCCATGTTCATTCGCAAGCGTCCCTGTTTGCGGTCTGACATGAGTTTAGTTCAGTGACATTGGCCGGTTTGGCCGTATGTCACATCCCCCCTGATCGCGGCCAAGGCCCCTCCCACAGGGCCATATGGGAGGGACCTTGGCCACGAGCGGTATCTACAGCATCAGCAGGTCTGCGCGAATTCGCTTCACCTGTCGTTTTCACAATCTAGTCATCTTGAACTTTGAGTTTTGTCGACTCGGTTTCCTTGCTTCAATGGACAGGTCTCGGGCGTTTTTAATAATGCCCATTACCGTTCTCATCTTTTTGTTCAAGGTTTCAACCGATGCTCTTTCTTTCAACGGTATTACACTGACCTTTACCGACTCTATGCCGATTCTTTCAAACTCATCTTTGAGAGCGTTCATCCTTTCTAGCAAGTCCGTCTCCAGTGTATTCAGATGGGTGTCCAGCTCCCCCCATTTCTCAGGTTCTATCTGTTTTTCGCTGTGCTGTATTTCGTATGTCAGCTCCACGAATTCCGGAGCGTGTTTTATGGCAATACCGACCACTGGTGTTTGCTCCAATGCTGTTCCAGCCATCAATTTCATCATGTTGTTGCGTGCTTTTTGATCTCTTAGATCGGTATATTCACGGGCCGCATGTATCACCGTCCCATGCAGTGAGTGGGCTGTTTGCGAAGCTTCATCAAATATCTTTTCAGGGTCCAGTTCGCTGTTTTTCAAATTGATGGCCGTGTTCCATTTCAGTCTGCCAGTGGTTTTTTCCGCTATGTACCCTGATGCCTTCGCGGCTGCGAACCCACCGACGAGTACAGCTCCGCCCGCCACCCACCCGGGGGGGCCGCATGCTCCGCATGCGATTGCCCCAACCAAGGCTCCCGCTGCAGCGCCACCGCCTGTAGAGCCGGCCATTTTTGCGGTAGTCTGGCCCATCAGGGAAGTGCTGCGTTTGACAGCCGAGATACCACGCTCCTCATGGTCCAGATAGTTTTCTATCTGCTGTATGACTGCATTGACCCGCTCTTTAATAAGTTTCAGCGCTGCCAGATGAACAACCGTATTGTGGATAAGTCTCCTTTTGGCTTTGCTTCGATCTTGCTGTCCGGATGAATCCATTCTTCCATCCAGATCGAATCGACTGATGGGGTTGTTACCCAGCATCTGATATAAATTCAAACCGTCGATATCGCCCGCCGGGTCCGGATTGATCCAGCGCTGCAACCATGGTGCGTAATAGCGAAAACCGTAGTAATACAGCCCGCTGGCATCGAGTTCCTTACCCGAGTAACGCACCGTCTTGTACTTCGCTTCCACGGCACTGCGCGCTGCCCACCAGGCCGTGCCGCCAAACGGGTAGTAGCCTTCCTGGCTGATCAGGCCTCCTTGCTGGTCCAGCTCCAGGGTGCTCGACCCCAGATGATCGTCCAGGCTGTAACGCATTTGATCGTTGTCAATGTCGTTCGGCTGGCCGGCCTGCCAGTGCAGAACCCGCACGTTGCTGCGACCGGCCTGGGCCGTAATGACATGCAGGATTTCGCCATCGGCGGTAGTGCGGATTTCCAGGCCTGGCAGGTAGCGCACTTCATTGCTCAACGTGCGGCTGGAGGTCTGGGCGCTGTGGATCTTGCGGCAGCGCTGGCCCTGGCCTTCGTAGATGTAATGCTCGTTATCGCTCGCTGCGGTGGCGCGGGTGACGGTGGTGATCTGCTGCAACTGATTGCGTAAATCCCACTCCAGCGTCTGGCCGCGCACCAGTTGCAACAGGTTGCCATTGGCGTCGAAGGCGGTGTCGAAATCCACCTCCACTTCACCTTCGGGCAGGCTGCGGTTGCTGTCCGGTGCCACGCGCAGGGTGCGGGTAAAGGCTTGTGCGCCGACATGGCGCATCTGCAACAGGTTGCCGGCGCTGTCGTAGCTGTAACTCTGGGTGTAGTTGCTGACCTGATTCGGGTCGGGCGGCAGGTTTTGCAGGACGGGCAAGGCGGGGCCATGGCTGGCACCGGTTTTGACTTCACGGCCTGTGGCTTCGATCAATTGATAAAGCGTGTCGTAGCGGTAGTGGCTGATGGGTTCGATACGCTGGTTGGCGAAGAAGCGAATCGGTTGGGCGTTGTCTTCGATCATCAGGATATTGCTGACCGGGTCGTAACCGTAATGCAGCGACTGCAAGGCTTCACTGCCTGCGCGGCCAGCGGTCAGGCTTTGCAGCAGGCCGGTGGATGCCTCATAAACGATCTGGCTGACCACGCCGTTTCCCGCTGTCTGTTTTTCTACCTGGCCGAATGCGTTGTAGACCATGCCATCCACAAGCGTGGTTTCGTCCTGTGAATTCAGTTGTAGATAGACGCCGCTCAGGTTGCCTGCAACCGAGTAGGCCGCACGTTGGGCATTGCCTCTTGCATCGGTTTGCAGTGTCGGCTCTGCGACAGCGTTGTACTGCCAGTGCGTGGTGAATGCTTCGGTTTCCACCAGGTCGAGATAGTCCGTTGCGTCTGTCCAGTCAGGCAGTTCCGGGGTTTTCAGGAATTGCCTGGGCTGGCTGAGAAGCTGGCCCAGAACCCCGTAATCGGGAAAATGCAGCGAGCCTGCGGTGTCATCCAGGCGAGCCAGTTGACCGCACCGGTTGTGTTCGGCCGAATCATCGCTGCTGTCGGCATACACCGAGCGGATGATCGTGCGGGCATTCTGCTGTGCGTCGATTTCCACTGTCGCCACTGGCCTGAGGTAGGGGTCGTATTTGATCTGCCGTGTGCTGCCGCGTGCATCCCAACTTTCAACGACATTGCTGGCCTCAGCCGATAAGGTCAGTTCCCAGCCAGCGTCCACGCTCTCGGTCAACAGCGGGACTCTGGTAAGGCTGTAACGGTAAGTACGGGTGGTGGGTGATGCTGCATCCTGTTGCGCGAGTGCCCACAGGCGTGGGTCCCAGAGCGCAGTGAGGCGGCCCGCTGCGTCATAGGCCATGCGCGACGTCAGGGTGAGCGGTTCGTCCTGGTCCTGAAGTTTGCGATATTCGGTTGCGCGCACCGTCAGGCCCCGCCCGTCAATAGCAGTGACAATCGGGGTGTGGGAGTGCAGTGCATTGCTCATCAGTGCTCTCCTGACGCCTTCAATGCCAGCATTTCTTCAGCTGTGTCGTTCTCGTCCTCGCTGATGCTGTACCAGGTGCGGTAAGTCTGACGTCGCATCCAGCCCTTGGCGGTGAGGGTAATGGTCGGGCGCCCCAGCGGGTCGTAGAACTGTCGGTCGAAATAACCATGTTCACGCAACGATTCGTCTTTCACATAGACATGACGGTTGGCGAAGTATGGGCGATAGACCCGCACCGCCAGCCCCTTGTTGTTGTATTCCACACGCTCGCTTATCCGCCAGCGGGGCGAGGCGTGGACGATTTTCGGTTTGCCGCCTTCCAGTATCAGCTTGCCGTATTCGTCGACCGCATAGGCGTCGCCATCCTCGACCAGTTGCCGGGTCTGCAAGGTGCGTGCGAAGCCATCCACTGAAACCAGGCTGATGCGGATCTGTTTCTGCGGATCGCCCGGGTAGCGGTCTGCCTGAAGGACCGCACTGGCAAAGGGGATGCTGCCCGTACCAAATGAGACATTGCCGTCGTAGTAATAAACGGCTGCCGAATTTCTCAGGGCACTTGCAGGCGAATTGATTGCCTCGTTGCTGCCACCCCAGACGCGGGTCTCGGGATCGAGCGGATCGAAGCCGACCTCCTGGCCCAGCTCGGTGCCGTAGAAACTGCTGGCCCATAACCGACCGAATGCATCGTAGTCCGCCTCCTGGGTGTTGTGGTTGGGATCGACAATCCGGAACACTTGCAGCACGCGGTAGTTGTAAGTCGCTGTGGTGATGCAACCCACCGGGTCGGTGATCTTGTTCACGAACAAGCTGTAGGGGTCGTATTCAACGCTGGTCCAGCCATGGCTGCGCGTCGGCCTGAATGTGGTGATGCGATAGAAGGCTTCAGGCCCGGCGTAGGTGAAGAATCCCTGCTTGACCGACCAGAGGTTCAAACCGTCATCGGGCAGGAACGAGGGCATCTGTTGGTAGCCCACTTCTGCGAGTCTGATGGCCAGTTGATCGGCATCCATGACGCGCTCGTAGGCGCTGAGCGCGTGATCGTCCAGTTCTGCGTTTTCGACGGCGTCGGCCAGCGCCTGAAAAGTCGCCTCCCCATCGCCTGCACCGATGTAGCGTTGTACCGACAGGCCGATGAGTGTGCGGGGCAGGGCGGCGAATGTGCCTTGCGGGTCGATGAAGTGCTCGTAGCTGATCTGCGACGGTGCCAGTACGCTTGCCGGAACGACCATGGCGTTGCCGCGCATCCTGTAGGGCAACCCCAGGCGCCAGCTTTGCGGGCTGTCCAGATGAATGACTGCGCTGCGAGCCTCGTTCAGGTAGAAGTTCTGCTGCGCTTCGTCATGGGACGCCTGCCACCATTGTTGCTGCCAGGGGTCTTCGAAAGGTGGCGTATCCTGCGGCTTCTTGCGCCGTGCATAGCTCACCGTTACGGCGTAAGTCACGGTGCCGTAATGGTCCCAGGCCAGGTTCAACTGATGCTGGCACATAGGGTCATCAAGCTGCTCGGCCTCGTATTGATAAGTGATGGATTCCAGCGCCATCGGCATCATCAAGGCGTAAGGCTGATGTGGTGATCGTGGCTGAAGCTGGCGTACCAGATAGCGTTGCGCTTGTACGGAATACAGCACGCCGTCCGTGCTTGAGACTTCTGTGCGCAATGGCGAACCGCTGAGTGCGCGGGCCATTGCCCAGCGAGCGGCCTGGTCAGGTTCACTGATCAGTTGCTCGGTCTGGGTCGCAGAGTCGTAGCGGGACAGCAGATGTTCACCCAGCGGCACTGCCTGCGGATCGCGGGTGTCGTAGTCGTCGTAAGACTGCTGTGGGTCGCGTCCGGTATGAAACCAGGTTTTGCTCAGTACTGGCGCGGTAAAGCCTTCCTGCTGCTGGGGCGGTGTTTCGGTGTCGGTCTGCAAGACCCGGCCGAAACCACGGAACTCCCGTTCGCGAGGATCGTAAAAGCCATGTCGATACTGGAACAGTTGGGTCAGTGTGTTGCCCGTCACCAGGTCTTTCTGGGTTTGTTTGACCACCACATGAACCGGAAATGGCAGATGCGAGACAGCGGCCTTGCCTTCCGCAAGCAAGTCCTTTTTCTCATCCAGCCATTCCTGGGCCGAGCTGCGATAAGTCACTTCACCTGTCGCGCCCATATGGTTGTCCGTGGCTTTGAGCATGTAGGGCTTATGCTGCGTGCCCATCGCGTTTGCGGCGTAGTGTATGGTCCAGTGGCGCGGTTGCATGTGCGGTGCGGTGATGACCAGGCTGGAAAAACCCAGGCCTTGCAGGTCGGCGGCACTGACCTGACAGAAGCGGTCATAGTGCATCCCATCGGGCCAGACTTGCTGGAAGGGTGCTGCAAAAGCATTGCCGCCTTCGTTCATGAAAACCTGAATACCGTCAGGTTCAAGGTAAAGCAGGTCGCTGGCTCCGGAGCCATCCATGTCGGCCAGTAGAATCCGGCTCGAATCGAATGCTTCATAGCTGAACGGCAAGCTGGCGAACAGCTGGCCCTTGCCGAAACGCCCATGCCCCAGATTTGGCCAGAAGCGGACTTCATTGTGCCGAATGCGGATCAGATGCTGCTGCCCGGTGCCCAGCAAGTCGGCGAATGCCACCAGTTCATTGGGGCTGTCGCTGAGCAGTGGCAAGCGGTCATCGTCATGTGTGACGTCAGTCGGTGCTGCGAAGCCCGCCGCCCGGCGATTGGCATACAGCCGAACGCTGCGTGGGCCGATCAAGGCCAGATCCGAAAGCCCGTTACCCACCAGATCGGCCATCTGCCCCTGAGGATTAAAGAACTCGGGCGGGAAGGCCGCGAAGCTCGCAAAGCTTGACCAGCTCCGGTCCGGCTTGAGTGTGAAGAAACCGGACATGCCGGGCTGGGCAACGATCCAGTCCAGCCGTCCGT
This sequence comes from Pseudomonas cichorii, assembly GCF_015471405.1. GTDB lineage: Bacteria > Pseudomonadota > Gammaproteobacteria > Pseudomonadales > Pseudomonadaceae > Aquipseudomonas > Aquipseudomonas serbiensis. The sequence continues at coordinate 3,382 of NZ_BLVZ01000025.1, read as the reverse complement.
CGCCGGTCATGTCGGTGAGCGCCTGGCGTACCGGTGTGTTTGAGTCGGCAGTCGGGATTTTGGGCAACTCCTGCCACGGACCGTACGCTACGGCATCCGCACCGCCTGTATCAGCGCGTACCGGTTCCCGATAGCGCCAGCTCTTGTCCTCTTTATAGAGCACGCCGGGCAAGCCATCGCCGTACAAATCGGCCATCTGATAGCGCTGGCCGTCATTGAGGCCCGGCATCGAATCCATTGGTTTGTAAATGTCGTTTTTGCTATCGAATTCGCTGTAGGTAAATTGCAGGGTGGGCTGCTGTTGGAGTTGATGCATTGCTGTCCCGTCCCAGGCCTGTGAATGCGCACCGACCAGCGCGTTGTATTTGAGAGTGGTCTGTTTGTATTCCAGCAGCAGGCGCTGGACCAGCAAGGGTGACTCCTCCAGTTCGTCCGCAAAGTGATGAAACATCAGGACTTGCTGACACAGCCGCAGGTTGCCCAGCTCGAAGCCATAGGCAAAGCTGGAGTGCGGGTCGCTGCGCACCGGCCATTCAGCCTGCTCCGCATAGGTCGGTATGGTCTTTGGATCGATGCTGCGTTCGCCATAGTCGAACAGCAGGTCGAAGTGCCACTCCAGGTTTTCCAGCGAGTCTTCGTCCCACAGGTACAGCACCGGATGGGCCTTGGCGTTGCCATAACGCACCCGCCACAGATAACACTGGGCAATGAAGTCCCGAGGATAATCATCGGGCAGGCCGGCTTCGTCCTCGGCCTTGTACTCGTAGAGAATATGTTCGCCCGTGGCATTCATGCTTTCTTCCAGCAGCCACTCGGCGACCCGGTTGGCGTCGGCCGGGTCGGTGCTGCGTGAACTGGATTTCTTGCCGTAGAAATGCAGGCTGCCGTCGGCACCGTGAATCAGCCAGAAACCCGGATCGACCGGGTCGATGCGCCAGTGTTCTATTCGCTCGAACGCGCCTTCGATCCTGGCGAAATAGCGAACCACTTGATACGTCTTGCCCAGATCATGGCCGTTATAGCTGCTGGCACTGGTGAACTGGATGACACCATTGGCGTCGCGCTCCGGCAACCAGGCTTCGCCATTGGGGCCGAGGATCAGATCATCGTCGTTGTAGCCGGGCACGCCTTTGCTGGCCCGCCGCGCCACGCAGCCGAGGTTCAGGCTCCAGCCAATACCGAACAGGCCATTGCCGATGGTGCTTTGGTATCTGAGCGAGAGCGCAGGGTCATAGCCTCGACCAGGGCTTACAGGCAAGGCGATTTCCAGAGACGCCGAACCGTTGCTGCCAACGGCCCCCCAGCTTTTGCCAATACTTTGAATGGCCCCACCCCCTTTGGGCAGCGAGGGCGTCGCGACTGCCGGCTGCGATGGTTGTTGCGATTGTGCTTGAGCGTCCATGGCTCTGGCTCTCCGTTGTCAGCTGCTTTTCGCGGTGTAGCGCACGTGTACGATGATGTCGGTGATCGAGGCGATCATGCCCTCCTGGCTGGCACTGAACTGCAAGGCCCAACGGGAAATCGCTCCGGTGCCTTCAAAGGGCAGATAGCGCTCGTCATCGAAGTTGAAAACGAATATGCCGTCGTCATCGACGCCGGTTGAAACCGCAATCTGCTGGCTGGCGCGCATGTTTTCCTTCAGCGCCCCTTGCGGACCATTCATCTGTACGGCGCTGTAGGTTTGCGTGAGGATGGCGCGGATATCCTGATAAGGGCCTACTGTCACCGGCAGCGAAACGCTGACGCGCTTGATGCGGCGCAGGTAGTGGCCGGGATAGTCGGCGTCGAGCATCGCCTGGGTGATCTCGAATTCGGCGATGCCTTCCTCTGCCAGGCGAGCGACCACGGCGTCCCAGCCAGGATTGATGCTGGGGGCCTCTTCGGTGGAGACAGGCAATTGCTTCACTGAAACCGTCTTGATGATTTCCAGCTTGCGGTCGTTGCGCGTCAGATACGCCGCATCCATGCGCAACAGGTTCAGCTTGAGCGATTCGCCAGCGGTCAGGCCACGCCAGGCGTCTTTCCACGCGGCGGGCTTGATGAAGGTGGTCGCGTAGTCGGCAATTTCGTATTGCCAACAGGCTTGGGCTGCCAGGCATAGAGAGAAAGTGGCGTCGTAAGCCTGATAGTAAAAGGTCGAGAACTGGCCGTTGAGCCATTGGTACAGCTGGCTGTGGGTGAAGCGCTTGTTGAGGAATGCATAAATGACTTCGGCCTGTTTCTTCGCTTCCTGGGCCTGACGAAGTTGCAGGGCGGTGATGCGGGTCTGTGCGTCATGCACGGCCAGTTGCGTGTCGATGTGCTCCGATTCCAGCCTGGCCTGATCACGAGAGTTTTCCCACTCCTGCAAACGACGCCGGAAAAACTCCGTATGTTCCAGAGCGGTGCCGATGCTGTCTTCGAGTGTGGCGAGACCCTCTGCGCCGATGGCAACCATTTGAGGAATACCTTCAAGCTGGAATCCTCCTCCTGCCATGCCGGTTGCGGCCCCGCATACGTACCCGGCAACTGCGCCTGAATGAACTCCCAGATGGTTGGGGACGGGTTTCAGTGCTGCAGCAACAGCCTTCGAGACCGATGCGCTGCCGCTTGCCACTCTGGCCTTCATATGAGAAACAGCCGCATCGATCTCAATGTCAGTGACATTCTCATCCGCCAGCTTGCCGTAGAAGCTGGCCCGGGCATCGGCTATGGCCTTGGCGGCTTGCAGCGCCTTGCGCGCTTCGATTTCGACCTTTTGAGCTTCCAACTGCAAGTCGATGGCGTACTGCGCAAACTTCCACGCTTGCTGCTGTTGCAGTTCTATCAGTTGCCCTTGTTCCTTGCGTTCGATGATCGACAGCAGGGTATTGCCGAACTGAATCAGGTTATCCACTGCGCTACTTGCCCGGTTGAACATCACCGCGTAGCGGTAGTGCGGCGTTTCCTGGGCCAGCAGGCTGCCCGCACCGCCTTCGGTGGCGCCATTGGCGTAGGCGGCGAGCAGGGCGCGAGGGTCCAGAGGCGCGGCAAACAGCGGCAGAGACAAGGGTTTGCCATCCAGGGTCAGGTTGTGGCGCAGGTTGTACAGACGCGATTCGACCATGTCCCAGTACCTGGTCAGCTCGGCATTCATGGGCACGATGAAGTGGCCGTTGTCTTCCTCCACCAGTGTCGGGTCGCTGCCAAAGGTGCTCAGGCGCAGCGACGGCTGAGTGAAGCTGATCACTGCCTTGCCTTCGTTGGCCGCTGCGCTGGCGCGGACTTGTTGCTCCTGTTCGATCAGTTGCGTCTCGAACTCGCGCAGGCCAGGGTTACTGGCTCCGGCCAGATCCCCCAGTTTGATCGGTGTCCACTGGCTGGTGATCACGGCATCGGGCCGCGGGCCGAGCAGGTCGAGGAT
>NZ_BLVZ01000024.1 GCF_015471405.1 Pseudomonas cichorii | reverse complement strand
GCACCGCCTTCGAGTCGTACTCCTACCACTGAGGAGTAGGGGCCAGCGGTGAAGACGTCATTGAAGGCAGTTCCAATGACGGTTTCGATACCATTGAGAGTATCCCCCTCAGCGTCGCCACCCCGTCCAACAAGTCCAACTCCCAAGCGCACATTTATATTTATACCTTCGGTAGATGCCGAATAGTCAACAGTATCTGAACCAGCACCGCCATCAATTTTGTCTGCACCAGCCGAGCCCTTGATCAAGTCGTTTCCGGCCAGAGCATTGATCTCATCATCCCCAGCGGTGCCAGTTAGCGTATCTGCACCAGCTGTTCCAGTAATAACTGCCATTTTTCTTCTTCCCTATTTGAGGATGTTGGACGCGGTCTTATAAAATCAGCGTTTGCTTACAAGTTGAAGCAAAAAATCTCTGCAGTTTTTCTCGGCTGTTGTCAGTTAACCTTGAGCGGAAGAGTCGTCCCAAAATATAAGAGGGGGTGTTATTTTTGTAACGGTATATTTCATTCGTGAGGGGCGAGTGCTGGCATTTGAGGGGAGGGATTTGAGCATGTCAGAATATCACCTCCAAAGTATCTGCCAATGCTGTCTGAGAAGCGTCTATCGGCGTATTTATTACAAGTGCTGGCCTTGGCAATACTCATTCAGAGCGGCGAATAGAGAGGGCTTTCCATGGTGTTTGGAATCGTGTCCGTGTTGCAAGGTTGCCGAGTGATAGCGGTAATCCTGGTTGCGTGTAAGTACAGCCCGGCGATGCTGTGAAGCTTTTCGACAAACAATAGATCAATGAAAAGCTATAATGCTTATTGCTAAACAGTCATTTATTTGTTTTGAGCGTCACGCCCGGATGCTTATTGATAGTATGGAGTGATCGATTATCGCGAATAAATTTGCTCCTACCTGAGTAGGAGCGACTTCAGTCGCGAACCTCATCCAGGCAACTCGATCCTGCCAGTTTCCCCCGGCACAGTCGGCCAGTCTCCCGCAGCCCAGCGAGCTTTTGCCTGTTCTATCAGCGCCTTGTCGCTGGCCACGAAATTCCAGTTCATGCGACGCGGGCCGTCCAGTGGTGAGCCTCCGATCAGCACCGCATGGCAATCACTTTCTGCACAGAGGTTCACCGTCTGGCCTGGGTCCAGTACCACCAGGGTTCGTGCTGTGACAGGTTCGTCATCCAGCGATGCTTCTCCCTCCAGTACATACAGTGCTCGTTCCTCGTGCTCGGTAGGGATCTGCAATGTCGTGGCGTTCTGCAGATGCAGTTCGGCGTACAGGGTCGGTGAAAGCACTTCTACAGGTGAGGTCAGGCAGAAGCCGTTTCCCGCGATCATGCGAATTCGGATTCCCGGCGTCTCGCTGCAAGGCAGGCTTTGTGCCGGGTGATAGCCATAATGGCCATTTCCCTGTTCATGTTCCCTGGGGGATGCCAGCCAGACTTGCAGGCCATGCAGACGCGAGCCGCTGGCGAGAAGCGGGGGAGGCGTGCGCTCGATATGGGCGATGGCGCTGCCCGAGGTCATCCAGCTGACGTCACCGGGGCCGACCAACTGGTCGCTGCCCAGGCTGTCCTTGTGCTGTAGCTGGCCTTCAAACAGATAGGTCAGGGTCGAGAGGCCGATGTGCGGGTGTTGGCGAATATCCATGCCGTTACCCGGTGCGTAACGGGTTTCCAGCATGTGATCGAAAAAGACGAAGGGGCCGACGCTTCTGCATTTTGCCGAGGGCAGGGGGCGCAGGATCGGTTGTCCTTCCACGTCTTCGGCACGTGGGGTGATGGTGAGCATGAGGCCTGTCTCTGCAAGTCGTGGCAATGCCCAAGCATATCGCAGGCATGAAAAAGGCGCCTCGAAAGGCGCCTTCTTCATTATTACTTGCTGCGAGGGCGTATTACTTGCCCTGCCAGCGCTTCATGACCAGAGTGGCGTTGGTGCCACCAAAGCCGAAGCTGTTGCTCATGACCAGATCGAGCTTGGCATCTTCGCGAGTCTTGAGCAGGATCGGCATGTCGGCGACAACCGGGTCCAGTTCGTCGATGTTGGCGGAGCCGGCAATGAAGTTGTTTTCCATCATCAGCAGGCAGTAGATCGCTTCGTGAACGCCAGCAGCGCCCAGGGAGTGGCCGGATAGGCTCTTGGTCGAGCTGATCGCTGGAGCGTTGGTGCCGAAGACTTCACGAACACCTTCCATCTCCTTGGCGTCGCCGACCGGAGTCGAGGTGCCGTGGGTGTTGAGGTAGTCGATAGGGCCGTCAACGGTGGACAGAGCCATCTTCATGCAGCGAATGGCGCCTTCACCGCTTGGGGCAACCATGTCGTAGCCGTCGGACGTTGCGCCGTAGCCAACGATTTCTGCATAGATCTTGGCGCCGCGTGCCAGAGCGTGTTCCAGCTCTTCAACTACGACCATGCCGCCACCGCCGGCGATGACGAAACCGTCACGCTTGGCGTCGTAGGCGCGGGAGGCTTTTTCCGGGGTTTCGTTGTACTGGGTGGACAGAGCGCCCATTGCGTCGAACAGGAACGACTGGGTCCAGTGCTCTTCTTCGCCGCCGCCAGCAAAAACGATGTCCTGCTTGCCCAGCTGGATCTGCTCGACTGCGTTACCGATGCAGTGGGCGCTGGTGGCGCAGGCGGACGAGATGGAGTAGTTCACGCCCTTGATCTTGAACGGAGTGGCCAGGCACGCCGAAACGGTGCTGCCCATGGTCCGGGTGACGCGGTAAGGGCCGACACGCTTGACGCCTTTCTCGCGCAGAGTGTCCAGTGCTTCCATCTGGTTCAGAGTGGAGGCGCCGCCGCTGCCAGCGATCAGGCCGGTACGCACGTTGGAAACCTGATCTTCGCTCAGGCCGGAATCGGCAATGGCGTCTTTCATCGCCAGGTAGGCATAAGCTGCCGCGTGGCCGACGAAACGGTAGATCTTGCGATCGATCAGTTCTTCGAGGTTGAGGTCGATGGAACCGGAAACCTGGCTGCGCAGACCCATTTCGGCATATTCCGGATTGAACCGGATGCCAGGGCGGTTGGCACGCAGGTTGGCGGTGACGGTCTCTTTGTCATTGCCCAAGCAGGAAACAATGCCCAGACCAGTGATAACGACGCGGCGCATGCGATTACCCTTAGAAGTTTTCAGTGGAAGTGAAGACGCCGACCCGCAGGCCTTCGGCGGTGTAGATCTCGCGACCGTCGACAGTAACCGAGCCATCGGCAATGGCCAGGTTCAGCTTGCCTTTGAGGACGCGCTTGATCTGGATGTTGTAGGTGACTTTCTTGGCGCTTGGCAGAACCTGGCCGAAGAACTTCACTTCGCCCGAGCCCAGTGCACGACCACGGCCTGGCAGACCTTGCCAGCCCAGGAAGAAACCGACCAGTTGCCACATGGCATCGAGGCCCAGGCAGCCTGGCATTACCGGGTCGCCTTCGAAGTGACAGGCGAAGAACCACAGGTCTGGATTGATATCCAGTTCAGCGACCAATTCACCTTTGCCGTACTTGCCGCCCTCTTCGCTGATGTGGGTGATGCGATCAACCATCAGCATGTTGGGGGCAGGCAGTTGCGCGTTACCTGGTCCGAACAGCTCGCCGCGACTGCAGCGCAGCAGGTCTTCCCGGGTAAAGGCGTGTTGTTTGGTCATGCGAGCTCCTCAATAATCTTTGTGCGGCAGGATGGGGCGCCACTGGCCCTATCGCCAGTCCTGGCGGACTAATTCGCCAGGACTCTGTCCGGCAGCCTACTCATAGACTGTTGCGTTGAAGTGAAAGTCACAGCGCAAGGGAAAATCAAAGTACACCTGTGCACTGAAATACGTCATTCGACCGATATCACTGGGCGGTTCGATCCCCAAGACTGCCGCAATTTAGCATTTATCGCCAGTCGCAGCCGCCCGAAAGGATAGCCAACGTTGTAAAACCTGCTGTAAATCAGCATGTTTGAAGGGCTTTGCCAGGTAGTCATCCATGCCCGCCTGTAAACAGGCGTCACGATCACCCTGCAGGACATTAGCCGTCAGAGCGATGATCGGCAACTCGCCGAGCCCCGAAATTTGCCGGATTCGCCGGGTTGCTTCATAACCATCCATGACCGGCAGTCGGCAATCCATGAGAATCAAGGCGTAATTTCCCGCGCCTGCCTTGATCACGGCCTGGGCGCCGTCGACCGCGACATCCACCTTGCAACCCATGTTGTGCAACATCGCCATGACCACCGTGCGATTGACCGGGTTGTCCTCGACCAGCAAGACACAGTGTTCCTTGCCGCATTCGTCGATGTTCAGAAGCGGTTGCTCCTTGTCGGCTGCCGCCACGCTGCACAGCAACAACGGGATCTGCAGGGTAAAGACCGAGCCGATACCTTCTTCGCTCTGTGCATGCAGTGTTCCGCCCATGCGCTCGGCCAGTGTGCGGGCAATGGGCAGGCCCAGACCGGTGCCACCATAACGCCGCGAAATGGAGCTGTCGGCTTGCTTGAAGGCATCGAACATGGACTCCAGCCGATCGGCATGAATACCGATCCCGCTGTCGCTCACAGTACATACGAAGCGCACATGATCGCTGTCCAGGTTTTCCCAGCCCACTTCTATACGCACACTGCCGACTTCGGTGAATTTCAGTGCATTGCCGATCAGGTTGACCAGTATCTGGCGGATACGGGTCGGATCGCCCATGACGTTCAGCAGCTCAAGGCCGGGTTGTATGTGGCGCTCCAGCAGCAGGTTGCGTTGCTGTGCGCTATGGCTGAAGGCTTGGGTCGAAGCGTTGACCAGATCGGCGAGGTTGAACGTGATGCCTTCTATTTGCAGGGCATCGCGCTCGATACGTGAGAAGTCGAGAATGTCATTGATGACCCGCAGCAGGTGCTCGGTGGATTCGGTGGCCAGCGCTGCATATTCGGTCTGCTCATCGGTCATCCGGGTTGTTTCCAGCAGTTGCAGCATGCCTAGCACGCCATTCATCGGGGTGCGCAGTTCATGGCTCATCATCGCCAGAAAGTCGGATTTGGCGCGGTTTGCCTGCTCGGCTTCTTCCCGGGTCTGGATCAACTGGGCCATGGAGCGTTGCTGCTCGGTGCTGGCCTTGTCCAGATTGAAGGCCAGATTATTGATGTGCCTGGCCAGAGCCCCCAGCTCGGCATCGTCGCTGACCGGCAGGGGAGTGTGGTAATCGCCTTTCTGTATCGCCTTGAGGGCTTCGCCCATGTCGCTGATCGGTTGTGACAGGCTCAGGGCCAGCCGTCTGGCCAGAAGAAAGGTAAACAGCAGGGCGAACAGCGCCAGTATGCCGGCCTTGAGTAGAATTTCCTGCTGGCGCTGGCTGAACGCTTCGCTGGACATGCCCACCAATACCCGCCCCAGATAACTCTCCGATGTCGCGATGTTGTGGTTCGCGCCTGAATGCTGCGAGTGGATGGGCGCCTGGAATGTTTCCGTCTGCAGGGAGTGATTGGCACTCTGATGCGGTTGCTCGATGTAGATCAGCACATTGTTGTCGCTGTCCTGAATTTCCACATAGCGCACATTGGGCATGGACAATGTGGCGCGCATCAGGCTTTTAAGGGTTTCGATATCCCCGAGAATGACCCCGGTTTCAGCCGCCGGTGCCAACTGGTTGGCGATCAATTGCCCGATATGATTGAGCTCCTGGCGCAGATCCTGAATCCGCACGAAGGTAAAGAAGCTGACCAGCAGCAGTGTCAGGATCAATGCCGGACCCAGGCTGATGATCTGTGTGCGGGTATTGATATCCCAGTGACGCAGTTTCATTGGCTGCGTACCGTCTGGGCCGGGAGGCGGTCCGGTAAATGGAGGATTGCGTCCATGCTTCTGGGCTCTGTGGTTCGGGTCATAGCATTTGCGTCAGTGGCACAGCGTAAAAGCCAAATGCCACGATCATCCATGCTGCATCGGCGCATGTTAACCGAGATGGGCACGATTTCCATGGAACTTGTGTGGCCGCAACGGGCTCAGGTCCATGACTGATGGCGTTTCTGAAACGTTTGTCGCTGGCCGATGCGCCAGCGCTCCGTATAATGCGCCATCGCCAGTTGAATGGCCCCTGGATGGATTGGTTTATGACCACGCAGCAACCTGTAGCGGTTCTTGGTGGCGGCAGTTTCGGCACTGCCATTGCAAACCTGTTGGCACAGAACGGTCATCAGGTTCGTCAATGGATGCGCGACCCGGAGCAGGCCCAAGCGATTCGCGACAACCGTGAAAACCCTCGTTACCTCAAGGGCATCAAGGTCAGGCCCGAAGTCGAGCCTGTCACAGACCTCACGGCCACTGTCGAGGCGTGCGAGCTGATTTTCGTCGCCTTGCCTTCGAGTGCCTTGCGCACTGTGCTCTCGCCCCATGTCGAGCGCTTGAACGGCAAGATGCTGGTGAGCCTGACCAAGGGCATTGAGGCTCAGACTTTCAAGCTGATGAGCCAGATTCTCGAAGAGATCGTTCCCAAGGCGCGCATTGGCGTGTTGTCCGGTCCCAATCTGGCCCGTGAAATCGCCGAAGATGCGCTGACCGCGACCGTGGTCGCCAGCGAAGATGAAGAGCTGTGCCAGCGGGTCCAGGCTGCGCTGCATGGCCGTACCTTCCGTGTCTATGCCAGTAACGACCGTTTTGGCGTCGAACTGGGCGGTGCCTTGAAAAACGTCTATGCGATTATTGCAGGCATGGCTGTTGCCCTGGGCATGGGCGAAAACACCAAGAGCATGCTGATTACCCGTGCCCTGGCAGAAATGACCCGCTTTGCGGTCAGTCAGGGCGCCAACCCCATGACTTTCCTGGGGCTGGCCGGGGTCGGTGATTTGATCGTGACCTGTTCCTCGCCCAAAAGCCGTAATTACCAGGTCGGTTTCGCATTGGGGCAGGGCCTGACCCTGGACGAAGCGGTGAGCCGCCTGGGCGAAGTGGCCGAAGGTGTGAACACACTCAAGGTACTCAAGGTCAAAGCGCAGCAGGTCCAGGTCTATATGCCGTTGGTCGCTGGCCTGCATGCAATTCTTTTCGAAGGTCGTACGCTCAATCAGGTCATCGAAGCGTTGATGCGCGCAGAGCCCAAGACGGACGTCGATTTCATATCAACCACGGGTTTCAACTGAATTCAAACTCATCAGGGAGAATGTCTTGAACGAATCGAAAATCCAGAAAAACGAATCGATCCTGCTGCGCATCCTGTGGATGCTGTTGTTCGCCATCGTCTGGCAGGTCGCGGAGATTGTCCTGGCGGGTGTCGTGCTGGTGCAGTTGGGCTATCGCCTGATCTATGGGGCGCCCAGCGGCAGCCTGATGAACTTCGGTGACAGCCTGAGCCAGTTTCTGGCACAGATCGGGCGCTATGGCACTTTTCATAGCGACCAGAAGCCCTGGCCATTCGCCGATTGGCCGACGCCTCGTGCTCCAGAGGGCGAGGCTGCGCATTATGTCGAGCCTGCGCCGCATCCGGTGCGCGATGAAGAGCCAAAACTGTGAAGGTCTGGGTACTGCGCCATGGAGAGGCGCAATCCCGGGCACGCAGCGATGCCGAGCGTGAACTGACGGCCCATGGCCGCGAAGAGGTGCTCAAGAGCGCCGTGCATCTGCAGGGCAAGCCGCTGCAACGAATCGTGGCCAGCCCTTACGTGCGGGCGCAACAGACTGCCGAACTGGTTCGTCATGCGCTAGGGTTCAGTGAGCCGATTGTGACCGTGCCCTGGCTGACACCCGACAGCGATCCCCGTCAGGTCCTGAGTCACCTTGATCTTCAGGCTGACGATGACGTCCTGTTGGTCAGTCATCAGCCTCTGGTCGGCGCATTGATCGGTTTGTTGGCACATGGCAGCTATCAGCATGCCCAGCCCATGAGTACCGCCAGCCTTGCCGAGCTGGAAGGCGAATTTGCAACGGCTGGAGGCATGACACTGCTGAGTGTCCGCCACGTCTGAATCACTGACGCATGTAGGAGCAACTTCAGTCGCGAGCCCCTTTCGCGAATGAATTCGCTCCCACACAGCATGATTGAGTGCATCTATAAAAAGGATCGAGCATGACCCTATGGCGTGAAACCCCCAATCTCGAAAGCCTCAATGCAGGCCAGAAGAACACCATTGGCGAAGTGCTGGATATTCGCTTTGACTCGTTCACCGAAGATTCCCTGACCGGCAGCATGGTGGTCGATCAGCGTACTCATCAGCCTTTTGGTCTGTTGCATGGCGGGGCGTCGGTGGTGCTGGCCGAATCCCTTGGGTCCGTGGCCAGTTTTCTTGTGGTCGACACCAGCAAGTTCTTCTGCGTGGGCCTGGAGGTCAATGCCAACCATTTGCGTGGTGTTCGTAGCGGGCGAGTGACGGGCGTTGTGCGTCCGGTTCATATCGGTCGCACGACCCATGTGTGGGATATCCGCATCAGTAACGAAGATGGCAAGCCGTGCTGCATCTCCCGCCTGACCGTCGCGGTCGTTCCTCATGGTCAGGAACCACCTGCACGTTGAATGCCGACACTCCGGCCAGTTCCATGGCCGGAGTGTCACCTTCGATGGCACTTCCAGGCGTTGCCGTACCTTTGGCGCAGTGCGCACAATCGCCACAGATTCAGCCATTGGATGCGTCGGCATGTCGCAACATATCTTCTTTGCTCACGCCAACGGTTTTCCGTCGGCGACCTACGGCAAACTGTTCACCGCGCTGGCGCCGGAGTACTCGGTTGCCCATCTGGAACAGCATGCCCATGACCCTCGTTTCCCGGTCGATGACAACTGGCTGAATCTGGTGGATGAACTGATCCATCACCTGCGCGAGCAGCCGGGGCCGGTCTGGGGCGTCGGGCATTCCCTGGGGGGCGTGCTGCACTTTCATGCGGCACTACGCTGTCCTGAGTTGTATCGTGGCGTGGTGATGCTTGATTCGCCGGTCCTGAGCCTGGTGGACCAATGGATGATCCGCGCCGCCAAGCGTTTTGGTTTCATCGACCGCATCACACCCGCAGGCCGTACTCTGGGGCGCCGTGAGGCCTTCAGCAATGCCCAGGCGGCCCGTGATTATTTCTCCAGCAAGACGCTGTTCCGCCGTTTCGATCCAGACTGTTTCGATGCCTATCTGCAACACGGCCTGCAAGCCGATGGCGAACAGTTGCGCCTGCGTTTCGATGCCGCCACGGAAATCAGCATCTATCGCAGTATCCCGCACACCAGTCCCAAGCCGTCGCGACAGCTCAGCGTGCCGTTGGCTGTGGTGCGTGGCAAGCACAGCCGGGTGGTATTGCCGCATCATGGCTATCAGGCCAGACGCCTGCGTGACGGTGAATACCTGTCGATGCCGGGCGGCCACATGTTCCCGCTGGAGCGGCCCACCGAGACGGCGCAGATGCTCAAATCATTGTTTACCCGTTGGGATGCCCGACGCATCGAGGTCACCGGCCCATGAGCCATGCAGTGGAAGAAGTTCGCCTGAGTCTTGGGCATATCGAGCTGGCTGCGCATCTGTTCGGCCCTGAAGATGGTCAGCCAGTGATCGCCTTGCATGGCTGGCTCGATAACGCCAACAGCTTTGCCCGACTGGCACCCAGGCTTGAAGGCCTGCGCATCGTGGCGCTGGATCTGGCTGGTCACGGTCATTCCGATCATCGTCCCGCAGGCGCGAGCTACAATCTGGCGGATTACGTGTTTGATGTGCTGCAGGTGGCCGAGCAATTGGGCTGGCAGCGTTTTTCCCTGCTCGGGCACTCGCTGGGCGCGATTATCTCGGTGATTCTGGCGGCTTCGATGCCTGATCGGGTTCATCGTCTGGCCTTGATCGACGGCCTGTTACCGCTGACCGGCGAAGCTGACGAGGCGGTGGATCGCATGCGGATGTCCATTCAGGCGCAACTGGCCTTGCCCGGCAAGAAAAAGTCGGTGTATCCGGATCAGGAGCGCGCCGTGGAAGTGCGCATGAAAGGCATGGTGGCGGTCAGTCGTGAAGCGGCGCAATTGCTGGCCCAGCGTGGGCTCATGCCGGTTCCGGGCGGTTACACCTGGCGTAGCGACAGTCGCCTGACGCTGCCTTCGGCCGTTCGTTTCACTCAGCAGCAGGCCATGAGCTTTATCGACGGTATCCAGTGTCCGACACAATTGGTAATGGCTGAAGGCGGAATGCTGGCCAAGAACCAGGACCTGTTGTCGGGCCTGCCATTTCAGGTCTCGAGCTTGCCTGGCGGGCACCATCTGCATTTGAATGACGAGGTGGGCGCACGCTCTGTTGCAGACTGTTTCAATCGCTTTTTCGCTGCGTCTTGACTTGCAACAGGCAACTGTCGACGCTGCAAGGATTGAAACAGGAGTCAATCATGATGGACCAACCTATTGCCTTGTATATTCGCCTCAGCGGCGACGTTGCCCATTTCATTTCTCGCCTTGCAAGTCGATGAGAGCATCCATGCGTTTATCCAGTGCTCCATTTGTCATGTTGTGCGCTTCACTGTTCAGCGCCCTGGTGTCTGCCGCCGATGTGCCGGGTAGTCATGACCTGAATATCGTGCCGCGTCTGGCCGATGCGGAAATCGTCGATTACCGCCCAAGTGCTGATCTGGAGCGTATCTATCCCATGGGGTCTATCCGCAAGATCAGCGGCCAGTTACGTTTTGATGGTCAGGTCAGCGCCCGCGGCAGTCTCACTTCGGTGACCTACCAGTTGCCTGCCGAGCACGCTTCCGACGAAGCGTTCACGGCTGCCCGTGAAGCCTTGCAGAAGCAAGGTGCCGAGCTGTTGTTCTGGTGTCAGGCCCGTGATTGCGGGGAAAGCAGCCTGTGGGCCAATGAGGTTTTCGGTAATTCCAAGCTTTATGGTGCCGATGACCGACAAGCCTATCTGCTGCTGCGACTGGCTGAGCCTGACAATGAAACCCTGGTGGCCTTGTACAGCATCACTCGTGGTAATCGCCGGGCTTATCTGCATGTAGAGCAATTCACGGCTGCCGCGCCTCTGGGTGAGTTGCTGCCGACATCCGCCACCTTGCTGCGTCAGCTCAGAAGCACCGGCAGGCTCGATATGCCAAGGCTGGGTGGCGAGCCGCAGGAGAGCTGGGTGACTTTGCTGTCCCGGGGGCTGAATCTGGAAAGCACCTTGCGTGCGACGGTTTCGGGTGTTCATGCCGAAGCATGGCGTGAAGCTCTGGTTGCCAAGGGTGTACGCGCGGCACGATTGGAGACGGGCAGTGTCGATAAAGCGGGTCTTGTCATTGAAGTGATCCGCTAGTCTTTGTACAAGACATTCGCTGTTCTTATTTTCATAGGTGCCCTCCATGTTCAATAACGACCGCCTGCTGGTGCAGATCCTGTTGTTGGTGCTGTTTGGTGCCTGTCTCTGGGTGATGGCGCCATTCTGGTCGGCACTGGTCTGGGGGGCTGTGCTGGCGTTCGCCAGTTGGCCGCTGATGCGTTTACTGACTCACTGGTTCAAGGGCCGTGAATCACTGGCCGCGTTGGCGATGAGCCTGTGCTGGATGTTGCTGGTGGCGGCACCGTTGGTCTGGCTGGGTTTCAACCTTGCCGATCATGTGCGGGACGCAACGGCGTTCATCAAGGATGTTCAGGTCGACGGGCTGCCTGATCCTCCGGGCTGGCTGGCAGGCATTCCGTTCGTGGGTGAGCGGCTGGTGGGCATCTGGAACACCATCGATCAGCAAGGCGCGGCATTCATGGCTGCTGCCCGGCCTTATCTGGGCGAAGTCGGCAACTGGTTACTGGCCCGTAGTGCGCAGATCGGTGGCGGCATTCTCGAACTGACCCTGAGTATCGTGTTCGCTTTCTTCTTCTATCGCGACGGTCCAAGGCTTGCGGCTTTTGTGCTCAGCCTGCTGGAACGCTTGATCGGCGACCGCGCCCAGTATTATCTGGATCTGGTTGCCGGGACGGTGCAGCGGGTGGTCAATGGTGTGATCGGTACCGCCGCAGCCCAGGCAATCCTGGCCTTGATCGGCTTCCTGATCGCGGGTATTCCCGGTGCGCTGGTGCTGGGCATCCTGACGTTCGTGTTCAGCCTGATTCCCATGGGCCCGCCGCTGGTCTGGATACCGGCTACCGCCTGGCTGGTCTGGCAGGGCGAATACGGCATGGCGGTGTTTCTCGGTCTTTGGGGCACCTTCATCATCAGTGGTGTCGACAACGTGCTCAAGCCGTACCTGATCAGCCGCGGCGGCAACCTGCCGTTGGTGATCGTTCTGCTGGGGGTATTCGGCGGTTTGCTGGCGTTTGGTTTTATCGGCCTGTTCATCGGGCCGACGCTGCTGGCGGTTGCCTATAGCCTGTTGACCGACTGGGTCGCCGGGGAAAAGATCATCAAGACCAAGCGAGAAGATCCCGCCGCGTGATGTGCATCAGCGGCGGTTCTCGTGTCAGGCAGCAGTGTCGAGGTATTTACCGATAGGCTTGCTGCCTTCGGTGTCATAACGCTCGCCCAATGCGGCAATCATCTTGCTCAAGGCCTGGGCGGCCACTTGATTGGCATTGGTCTGTTCGCTATTGCTGTTGCTCTGGCTCAGGGCCGTGGCCAGCTCGGTAGCGCTGATGCTGTCATCGCTGTCGGTATCCAGGGCGCTGAACAGGGCTGCGCTGTCAGTGCTGCTGGTATTAGCGTTCTGGGCAGGTGGCGGGCCAGCCGGTGGCTGCTGCGGTTGCAGGCTGGCGGTCAGTTCTTCAAGGCTGACGGTGCCGTCTTCGTTGGTGTCCAGAGCATCGAACACTTTGGTGCTGTCGGCAGTGCTGCCCGCATTGGTCAGGCCAGTGGTCAGCTCGTCGCTGTTGATCGAGCCATCGCCGTCAGTGTCCAGCGAGCTGAGCAAGTCTTCGGCTATATCCGTGGCAGGTGGTGGCGGTGGTGGTGTCAGGGCTGCCAGTTCATCGGCATCCAGGCTGTCATCATCGTTACTGTCCAGGCTGCTGAACGCTTCGCTCAGGCTGACAGTAATTCCGTCTTTCTTGTCGGAGGAGAGCGCCGAGCTGAGTTCGTCCTTGTTGATGCTGCCATCACCGTCGGTATCGAGCTTGGCCAGCAACTCTTCCTGAAACTTCTTGCTGTTTGTGCTTGAAGTCAAACTGCTTGAGCTGGTGTAGCTCGAATAACTACTGCTGATACCACTGATCATTGGGCTGACTCCCATGAGGTTGATAGATCCGATGGCGGTGCATCGGCTTATGAAGCCTCAGGGCGTCAGTTGTCGTGGGGATGTGGGATTTGTATCGGGCGGGATACGCGCTCGTCAGACTCGTGGTAGATCGAGTACGACCGTCAGGCCACCGCCGGGTGTCTCTGTCAGGTACAACTCGCCGCCCATGCGCCAGGCTGCCTCGCGGGCGATGGTCATGCCCATGCCGACGCCGCCGGAGTTGCGATTGCGCGAGCCTTCCAGGCGATAGAAGGGCTCGAATACCGTCTCGTGAAACTCGGGCGCAATACCCGGCCCACGGTCGATGACCGAAATCTTCACGCGACTGGCTTGATCCTGAATATCGATGTTCACACTGCCTGCATAGCGCAGAGCATTGTCGATCAGGTTATGCAGGCAGGAACGCAACGCCATCGGTTGCGTCTTGAGGGGTTTGCACTGCCCCTGGTATTGCACGTCATCACCGTTGTCCTGAGCGTTCTCGGCCAGGGACTCGATCAGTGCCTGCAGGTCGAGCTGTTGCAGTTCTTCGCTCTTGCGATGCTCATTCAGGTAGCTCAGGGTGGCGTCGAGCATGTTGATCATGTCGTCCAGATCCTGAGTCATCTGGCCGTGGAGTTTGGGGTCTTCGATTTTTTCGACACGCAGTTTCAGGCGTGAAAGCGGTGTGCGGAGGTCGTGAGAGACGGCTGCCAGCATGCGCCCGCGCTGCTGCATCTGCTCGCGAATCTTTTGCTGCATCAGGTTGAAGGTGTGAGCCGCATTGCGAGCTTCCCTGGGGCCGGTCAGCTCCAGAGGCGGGCTATCGAGGTTTTCACTGAGGCGTTCGGCCGCTTCGCTCATGCGTTGCACTGGACGGCTCAGGGCCTTGGCCCCATACCAGGCGGCGATGACCAGCGTGATCAACTGAAAGCCCATGACTGTCAGAGGCCCCCGCCAGAATGATGGCCTGCGGGGGACGCGCTCCTGAGAAGTGCCGTTGGCGTCCTGCTGAGCGAAGGGCGGTGCCTCCCTTGGCGGTGGCGGGCCGTATTGCGTGAACCAGATGAATGCCAATACATGCCCGAGCAGGATCGCAATCAGCGCTCCACCGAACAATCGTGCAAAAAGTGTATCGGCTGATCTTATCAAGCGAGTTCCCTGGCATCGAAAAGGTAGCCTTCGCCGCGCACAGTCTTGATCAGTTGGGGATTCTTGGGATCGTCCCCCAGCTTCTGGCGCAGGCGCGAGACCAGCAGATCGATGCTGCGGTCGAAGGCCTCAATGGAGCGGCCACGGGCGGCATCGAGCAGCTGCTCGCGGCTGAGCACGCGATGAGGGCGTTCCAGAAATACCCGCAACAGACGGAATTCGGCGTTGGAGAGCGGAACTACCAGGCCATCTGCGGCGATCAACTGACGCAGGACGCTGTTCAGGCGCCAGGCATCGAAACGTACGGTGGTGCGCTGCTCGCTGCGCTCGTCGCGCACCCGGCGCAAGACTGTCTGGATACGAGCGACCAGTTCGCGAGGCTCGAAGGGCTTGGCCATGTAGTCGTCGGCACCCAGTTCCAGGCCGATGATACGGTCGGTGGGCTCGCAGCGGGCGGTGAGCATCAGGATCGGAATATCCGAAGTACTGCGCAGCCAGCGACACAGCGACAGACCGTCTTCGCCGGGCAGCATCAGGTCCAGCACCACGACATCAAAGGTTTCCTCGGCCAGGGCCTGACGCATCTGTGTGCCGTCGGTAACGCCTTTGGACTGGATGTTGAAGCGGGACAGGTAATCGCAGAGCAGTTCACGAATGGCCACATCATCATCGACGATCAATGCGCGGATATTCCAACGCTGTTCTGGTGACGAGTTATCGGTATTGCTGTCGGGGATTGCTTGCATAGTGCGACTGCTGCCTTGTGATGCCGCCATCACTGGCCGCTATTGAAGATCAACGCTCCCGTCATGCTACTTCGCCACGGGACGCGGCGAAAGGGTGTCGCGGGAGAATGTCGTGGGCATGTCGTGAATGTATTCAAGTTGGTACAAATCCCCAAGGCCCCTCCCACAAGTGACATGTATGCCTTAACCGATCGGGATTACTTCTAAAGAGTCGGCATTCTTTACGCCGTCTTTACGCCCCTCGCTACCTGTCGCTCTCGTTCCTTTACGCCTCTGCTGAGGACAATTGCTCCCAAGCGGCAACCGCCGTAGCGACGGAGAATCTTGATGAGCGTTCTGGATGGGGTGTCACTGCTGTTGGCAGTCGGGCTGTTCATTTACTTGCTGGTTGCGCTGCTGCGCGCAGGCCGGAACTAGGAGCTGCCATGCACAGTTATGACTATCTGCTGATTCTGGCTTTTCTGGTGCTGGTCGTATTGCCCGCGCCTTTGCTGGGGCGTTTCTACTATCGGGTGGTGGAAGGCGAGCGCACCTGGCTCAGCCCGGTGCTAGGGCCGGTGGAGAGTATCTGTTATCGCCTGTCGGGCATCGACCCCAAGGTCGAGCAGAACTGGAAGGCTTACCTATGGGCCTTGCTGGCCTTCAACCTGGCCGGTTTCGTGCTGCTGTTCGCCATGTTGCTGGGGCAGGGCGCCTTGCCACTCAACCCGCAGCAATTGCCGGGGATGGAATGGTCGCTGGCGTTCAACACCGCAATGAGTTTCGTCACCAACACCAACTGGCAGAGCTATAGCGGCGAAGCGTCGCTCAGTTACCTGAGCCAGATGGTCGGCCTGACCGTACAGAACTTTGTCAGCGCCGCCACGGGGATTGCCGTGTTGCTGGCGTTCTGTCGCGGCATCAGCCGTCGCTCCACAGAAAACCTCGGCAACTTCTGGACCGACATGACCCGCGTCACTCTGTACGGCCTGTTGCCGCTGTGTATCGTGCTGGCCCTGTTGCTGGTCTGGCAGGGCGTACCGCAAAGCTTTGCCCACTATATCGATGCCGTCACCTTGCAGGGCGCCGATCAAAGCCTGCCCATGGGGCCTGCTGCAAGCCAGATCGCGATCAAGCAACTGGGCACCAACGGTGGCGGCTTCTTTGGCGTGAACTCGGCGCACCCGTTCGAGAACCCGACCGCCTTGAGCAACCTGCTGCAACTGGTGTCGATCCTGCTGATTCCGGCTGCGCTGGTGTTCACTTTCGGGCATTACGTCAAGGACATGCGCCAGAGCCGCGCCATCATGGCCTGCATGCTGATCATGCTGCTGATCGGCGGCGCTGTTTCGCTGTGGGCCGAGTATCAGCCCAACCCGGCGCTGAACATTGCCGGTGTCGAGCAGACCGCGCCGCTCGAAGGCAAGGAAAGCCGTTTCGGCACCACTGCTACTGTGCTCTGGGCGACGGCGACCACTGCCGCGTCGAACGGCTCGGTCAATGCCATGCATGACAGCCTCAACCCGCTGACCGGCATGGTCGCGCTGGTCAACATGATGGTCGGTGAGGTGATCTTCGGCGGCGTCGGTGTCGGCCTCAACGGCATGCTGCTTAACGTGCTGATCGCCGTCTTCCTGGCCGGCCTGATGATTGGCCGCACCCCGGAATACCTGGGCAAGAAGCTGCAAGCGACAGAAATCCGCCTGCTGGTCGCGACCCTGTTGGTCATGCCTGTCGGCGTGCTGGTGCTCGGTGCCGTGGCGGCCAGTCTGCCAGGGCCGCTGGCTTCAGTGAGCAACCCTGGCCCGCATGGTTTCAGCCAGTTGCTGTATGCCTACACCTCGGCCACGGCCAACAACGGCTCGGCGTTCGGCGGTTTCAGTGCCAATACCGTGTTCCACAACCTGATGCTCAGCGTGGCGATGTTCCTGGGACGTTTCGGTTACATCGTGCCGGTCCTGGCACTGGCGGGCAGCCTCGCGATGAAAAAGGCCGCGCCACAGGGCCTGAACAGCTTCCCGACCCACGGCCCGCTTTTCGTGACCTTGCTGACAGTGACCATTGTGCTGGTCGGTGGCCTGACCTTCCTGCCAACCCTGGCACTTGGGCCGATTGCCGAACATTTGAGCCTGGGCTTCTGAGGAGCCGATGATGAATATGCAGATTCCAGTGACAAAGCCGTCTGAAGCGCCAGCAGTGGCCGAGTCGGCAAAAACCAGCTTCTCGTCGTTGTGGCGCGGTGCGCTGGTGCAAGCCTTCGTCAAGCTCGATCCCCGCCAACTGGCTCGTTCGCCGGTGATGCTGGTAGTGGAGCTGACCGCAATCCTGACAACCATCCTGTGCCTGATTCCCGACCCGGCCGTACCGACCGGCGTTGCGGTGCAGATAGCCTTGTGGCTGTGGTTCACCGTGCTGTTCGCCAACTTTGCCGAAGCCTTGGCCGAAGGGCGTGGCAAGGCGCGGGCCGACAGCCTAAAGGCGGGCAGCGAAGGGCTCAAGGCGCGTCGTCGTGATGAGTCCGGCGCGTTCAGCATGGTCAATGCCAGCGCCTTGCGTAAAGGCGATGTGGTGCGCGTCGAGGCCGGGGAAATGATTCCCGGCGACGGTGAAGTCATCGAAGGGATTGCGGCGGTCAACGAAGCGGCGATTACCGGTGAATCGGCTCCGGTCATCCGTGAGTCCGGCGGCGACCGTTCGGCCGTGACCGGCAATACCCGGCTGGTGTCCGACTGGCTGCTGATAAAGATCAGCACCAACCCCGGCGAATCGACCCTGGACCGCATGATTGCCTTGGTCGAAGGTGCCAAACGCCAGAAGACGCCCAATGAAGTGGCGCTGGATATCCTGCTGATCGGCCTGACCTTGATCTTCCTGCTGGTGGTCGTGACCTTGCAGCCGTTCGCCCACTTTGCCGGTGGCAGCCTGCCGCTGGTGTTTCTGGTGGCACTGCTGGTGACATTGATCCCGACCACTATCGGCGGCCTGCTGTCGGCCATCGGTATCGCCGGCATGGACCGGCTGGTACGCCTCAATGTCATCGCCAAGTCCGGGCGTGCAGTGGAAGCGGCCGGTGATGTGCATGTGCTGTTGCTGGACAAGACCGGCACCATCACTTTCGGCAACCGTCGTTGCAGTGCGCTGTACGCCGCCACAGGCGTGACGGCCAGGGAAATGAGCGACGGCACCTTGCTGGCGTCGCTGGCCGATGACACTGCCGAAGGCAAGTCCATCGTCGAATACTTGCGTAACCTGCATCCGATTACCGAGCCAAAACCTTCGGAACTGACGGCTGTGCCTTTCAGCGCCGAAACCCGTTTGTCCGGCGTGGATTATCAGGGCCACCAGTACCGCAAGGGTGCCGTGGATTCACTGCTGGCCTTCGTGGACTTGCAACGTCGCGACCTGCCTGCGGCTCTGGCCCGGGAAATCGACAAGATCGCCAAGACCGGTGGTACGCCATTGCTGGTGTGTGTCGACAAGAAACTGCTGGGCGCCATTCACCTCAAGGATGTGGTCAAGCCGGGCATTCGTGAGCGCTTCGCCGAACTGCGCAAGCTGGGGATTCGCACCGTGATGGTCACGGGTGACAACCCGCTGACCGCTGCGGCGATTGCCGCCGAAGCCGGTGTGGACGATGTGCTGGCCGAAGCGACGCCGGAGAAGAAGCTGGAGCGTATTCGCGCCGAGCAGAACGAAGGGCGTCTGGTAGCGATGTGCGGGGACGGCGCCAACGATGCACCGGCACTGGCTCAGGCGGACGTCGGCATGGCGATGAACGATGGCACCCAGGCGGCACGGGAAGCAGCGAACATGGTCGATCTGGACAGCGATCCGACCAAGTTGCTGGATGTGGTGCAGATCGGCAAGGAACTGCTGGTGACGCGCGGTGCGCTGACGACCTTTTCCATCGCCAACGACATCGCCAAATACTTCGCGATCCTGCCGGCCCTGTTCGCTGCGATCTATCCGCAACTGGGCGTGCTGAACATCATGCAACTGGCCAGCCCGCAAAGCGCGATTGTTTCGGCCATCGTCTTCAACGCCTTGATCATCGTGTTGCTGATCCCGCTGGCCCTGCGCGGCGTTCGGGTCCAGGCCGCCAGCGCGGCTCATCTGCTGCGCCGCAATCTGCTGATCTATGGCGTGGGCGGGATCATCGTGCCATTCGTGGGCATCAAGTTGATCGACATGCTGCTGGTTGGATTGGGGCTGGTGTAACTGACCCAGTCCGTAGGAGCGAATTCATTCGCGAAAGACCGATGCTGTATGGAATACCGCTTTCGCGAACAAGTTCGCTCCTACAAAAAGCGTTGCAACTCACTATGAGGAACTGATGATGTCCACTGTATTACGCCCGGCCTTGAGCCTGATTGTATTGATGACTGTGCTGACCGGTGTGGCTTATCCATTGGCGGTGACAGGTGTTGCTCAGGTGGCCTTCCCCGAGCAGGCCAATGGCAGCCTGGTGTACGACGCCAGCGGCAAGGTGCAGGGTTCGCAACTGATTGCCCAGGCCTTCAGCGGTGATGAATGGTTCCAGCCGCGTCCTTCGGCCGGTGCCTTCGCCACGGTTTCCAGCAGCGCGAGCAATCTGTCACCGAGCAATCCGGCTCTGGTGACCCGTGTCTCTGACGATGCCGCGAAACTGGCGGTCGCGGGGCAGGGCGCGGTGCCTCTGGCTTTGCTGACCACTTCCGGCAGCGGTCTTGATCCGCATCTGCCGCCGTCTGCCGTGGCCTATCAGGCCGCACGAGTCGCGGCGGCGCGCAAACTGCCGTTGGCGCAGGTAGAGGCCCTGATCGAGGCCAATACCGAGCGTTCCCTGATTGGCCCTCCGGTGGTCAATGTGCTGAACTTGAATCGTGGCCTGAATCAGTTAACGTCTGCACAACATCAGGCACAACTTTGAGTGAGTAGTAACAACCATGAGTGATTCCGGCCGTGCCGATGCCTTGTTAGCCGATATGCCCAGAGCCGGGCGTGGGCGTTTGAAAGTGTTTCTGGGCGCTGCGCCCGGCGTCGGCAAGACCTACGCCATGCTGCAGGCCGCCCATGGCCAGTTGCGTCAGGGCGTGAGGGTGCTTGCCGGTGTGGTCGAAACCCATGGTCGCGCAGAAACCGAAGCGTTACTGGGCGGTTTGCCGCAACAGCCTTTGCTGCGCTCGCAATATCGGGGCGTGACACTGGAGGAAATGGATCTCGACGGCCTGCTCAAACAGCGCCCGGAACTGGCGCTGGTGGACGAGCTGGCCCACAGCAACGCGCCGGGCAGTCGCCACGCCAAACGCTGGCAGGACATTCAGGAACTGCTGGCGGCGGGTATCAATGTCTACACCACCGTCAATGTCCAGCATCTGGAAAGCCTCAACGATCAGGTGCGCGGCATTACCGGTGTGCAGGTGCGCGAAACCCTGCCCGACTGGGTGTTGCAGGAGGCCTATGAGCTGGTGCTGATCGACCTGCCGCCCCGTGAACTGCTGGAGCGCCTGCGCGACGGCAAGGTCTATGTGCCGGAACAGGCGCGGGCGGCCATCGATGCATTCTTTACCCAGACCAACCTTACGGCCTTGCGCGAACTGGCGATGCAGACGGCTGCGGCACAGGTCGATAACGACCTCGCCCAAGGCTACCGCCAGTTGGGGCAGGACGCGCCAGCCGTGCGCGGTCGGTTGCTGGTCTGTGTGGATGGCGACATCCATGCCGAGCGTCTGGTCCGCCATGCCAGCCGCGTTGCGCAGCGTCGGCATCTGCCCTGGACGCTGGTGCATGTCGATAATGGCCGGCCTTTTGACGAACAGTCCCGCGCCCGTTTGCAGCGAGCCCAGCAACTGGCCGAGCGGCTTGGGGGTGAAGTGGTGCAACTGCGCGCCGGCGAGGTGGCCAGAACCCTGATTCAGCACGCGGCCGAGCGCCGGGCCAGTGTGGTTCTGGTCGGCCAGTCGCAACCGCGCTTGCGTCGTCGGTTGTTCGGCGGTGGCGTTGCCGAGCGTCTGTTACGCGAAGCCCATGGCCTTGAAATCAGTGTGCTGGACAGCGAGCCGCTGCCGGATCAGCCACGGGTTCGCTCGTCCCGCTCTGCGCCGTGGTTCGACTACTTCCTGGCCCTGATGGCGACATTATTGGCCAGTGCCCTGGCCTGGGCGGTGTCGAACGTACTGGATTTGCCGAATATCTCGCTGGTGTTTCTGGCTGCCGTCCTGCTGGTAGCGATCCGTACCAGTGTGGGGCCGTCATTGGCCTGCTCGGTGTTGTCGTTCCTGGCCTATGACTTTCTGTTCATGCCGCCAAGTTTTTCCCTGACCATCCAGCGCGAAGAGGACGTGCTGACCTTGCTGTTCTTCCTGCTGATGTCTGCCCTGACCGGCAACCTGGCTGCTCGTCAGCGCCGGCAACTGGAAGCCCTGCGCGACACTCAGGAGCAGACCAGCGAGTTGCTGGATCTGTCCCGCAAAATGACCGCCGCGACGGATCGGCAAGCTGTGCTCAGTGCCGCCGAGCATCATTTGAATGGCTGGCAAGAACTGCAAGTCTGCCTGCTGGATCGTGACGGGCAGGGCGGCTGGAAACTCAGCGACGATATTGCTCCGTTGTCCGAACCGGAGCGTGCAGCGGCAGACTGGGCCTGGCAGCATGATCAGGCGGCGGGCTATGGCACCGGCACCTTGCCGTCCGGTCGCTGGTGGTGGTGGCCATTGTCCGGTGAAAACGGGCCGCTGGCCTTGCTGGGCGTGTGCCCTCGCGACGGCCAGGAATTCACCGCCCAGCGTCGCCGTCTGTTGATCGCTCTCAGTCAGCCGCTGGCTCAGGCGCTGGCCCGTGCGCGACTGGCCGAGGATCTGGAAGCGGCGCGTCTGCATGGTGAAACTGAACAACTGCGCAGCGCCTTGCTGGCTTCGGTGTCCCATGACTTGCGCACGCCCCTGACCTCAATGCGCGGCAGTATCGACAGCCTGCTGGCGCTGGGCGAAGCCATTTCTCTGGAGGATCGCCGCGAGTTGCTGGAAGGCACGCGGGACGAGGCCGAGCGTCTGGATCGCTATATTCAGAACCTGCTGGACATGACCCGGCTGGGACACGGCGCATTGAAGCTGGCGCGTGACTGGGTTTCGCCCGGCGATATCGTCGGCAGTGCCCTCAGTCGCTTGCGCGCGGTCATGGCGCCTTTGCAGGTCGAAGCGCAGGTGTCTGCCGAACTGCCGCTGCTGTATGTGCATGCCGCGCTGATCGAGCAGGCGCTGGTCAATGTGCTGGAGAACGCAGCGCGGTTTTCGCCACTCAATGGCCGCTTGCAGGTCACGGTCACGGTGGAGAGCGACGAACTGGTATTTGCGGTCAGCGATGAGGGGCCGGGGATTCCCGAGAGCGAGCGGGCGAAGATTTTCGACATGTTCTACACCGCTGCCCGTGGTGATCGTGGCGGGCAGGGCACGGGACTGGGGCTGGCGATCTGTCAGGGCATGGTCGGTGCCCATGGCGGACGTGTCAGCGTCGGCGCGGGCATTGACGGGCAGGGCACCAGCATCACCTTGCACCTGCCACTGCAAGCCCAGCCTGAAGCAGAAACGGAGTCGTTGTCTTGAGGACGCTTTACGTTAGGCTTATGGCCCACTCGGCCATTGCACGCCCAGGGACATCATGAGTCAGACCGCGACCATTCTGGTGATCGACGACGAGCCGCAGATCCGCAAGTTCCTGCGCATCAGCCTCGTGTCGCAGGGGTACAAAGTACTTGAAGCGGCAACCGGCACCGACGGCCTGAGCCAGGCTGCGCTGAGCAAGCCTGACTTGCTGGTGCTCGACCTCGGTTTGCCGGATATGGACGGTCAACAGGTGCTGAGCGAGTTTCGCGAGTGGTCGAGTGTGCCGGTGCTGGTGCTTTCCGTACGTGCCAGCGAAGTGCAGAAGGTCCAGGCGCTGGATGCCGGGGCCAACGATTATGTGACCAAACCGTTTGGTATCCAGGAGTTTTTGGCCAGGGTTCGTGCGTTGCTGCGTCAGGTGCCGGCCGGCGATAAACCGGAAGCGGTAGTCAATATCGGCCCGCTGATGGTGGACCTGGCCTATCGGCGCGTGCTGCTTGAGGGCGTCGAGGTATCGCTGACCCGCAAGGAGTACGCGGTGCTGGCGCAACTGGCGCGTTATCCGGGACGGGTCATCACCCAGCAGCAATTGCTCAAGGATATCTGGGGGCCGACTCATACCGAGGACAGCCACTATTTGCGGATCGTGGTAGGGCACCTGCGCCAGAAACTGGCCGATGACCCTACCGCCCCGCGATTTATCGTGACCGAAGCGGGGGTTGGATACCGCCTGATGGGCACCTGACCCAGTAGGAGCGAATTCATTCGCGAGAGGCCGATACATCCAAAGAAAATGGTTCGCCTGAAATGCCGTCTCGCGAATAAATTCGCTCCTACATCATCCGCAAACACATGGCGGCGGGTGATCTTTCACCCGTGCTCGTTTTCATATCGATCCAGCGTATCCCTGGCAATCTCACGGCCTAGCGCGATCAGCTCCGGTGCCTTGTAAAACTCGAAGAACCGGCAGACCCGTTTTGGAACGTTGATCAGAATATCCGGCGGATAACCGGCGATCTTGTATTGCGCCAGGGACGTCTGCATCACCTCGAAACTCTGGTTGATCAGGTCCAGCAGTGAGGCCGGCCCCACATTGTCGATGATGACCGAGCCGCTGGCGGATTTCGGGGCACCCGATGCCTGGGGCGCGGCTGCCGGTTGTTGACTCAGCGGGTCGGCGGACTCCTCGCCCAGCCAGGGGTTGCCGATAAGTGCCGATGCAGGCTTCAGGCTGTTCGACTCGCCATCGGCCGTCTCGATCTTGCGACGAAACGGCAGGCGTGAGCCCAGTGAGCTGATCAGTGAGTCAAAACGCTTTTTCACGGCTGGTGGACGTTCAATCGTGGGTAGCTGATATTGCTGCTGGTTGGTTGCATTGAGGTTGATTGCCACGATCAGGTCGCAGTGGCTGGACACCACGGGCACGATGGGCAAAGGATTGAGCAGACCGCCATCCACCAGCATCCGGCCACCCTGCATGACCGGGGTGAACAGGCTCGGGATTGCCGCCGAAGCCCGCATGGCCTGATGCAGGCAGCCTTCCTGAAACCATATTTCCTGCTGATTGGTCAGGTCGGTCGCCACCGCCGTGTAGGGAATACGCAGGTCCTCGATATTGATTTCTCCGACGATGTCGCGGATCTGACCGAAAACCTTCTCGCCGCGAATCGCCCCCAGCCGGAAGCTCACGTCCACCAGACGCAGCACATCAAGGTAATCCAGGCTCTCGATCCATTGACGATACTGCTCCAGCTTGCCAGCGGCATAGATACCTCCCACCACGGCCCCCATCGAGCAGCCTGCAATGCAGGCAATTTCATAGTCGCGCCGTTCCAGCTCTTCGATCACGCCAATATGGGCATAACCACGAGCGCCACCGGAGCCCAGCACCAGTGCTATTCGTTTTTTCATCAGATCGCTCCTGATTTGTATCGATCCACGACCGGGTAATGCAGAATGCCATGCAATGAAAACAGTTGCTTACGGCACTTTTAGTGGCAAGTATCGTCAAAGTCGCACACTCTTTTTTTACTTCTGAGGTAACACCCCCATGAAAGCCTGGATCTGTTTGCCATTGTTCATCGTGGTCCTTGCAGGTTGCGCCGGCAAGACCGGGTATCGGGATAGCTGCGCCAGTCAGCTCGACAGTGCCTGGCAGGAGCTGGATCTGGCCAAGGCCGAGGGTTTTGCCGGGACGGTCAGTTACTCCAAGGCTTTGTCGCTATTGACCGGTGCCAAGACCCAGCAACAATTCGAGGCGTTTGAAGGTTGTACCCAAAAGGCCGAGAAAGCACGTTTCTATATTCGTGAGTCCCGAGCCGGTCGCTGACTCTGCTTTAGCGAATGAATCCGCTCCGGCGCCGTCGGCAGGAGCGAATTCATTCGCGAACAACCATCTCACATCTCCCGCAGCAATTCTCCTCTCTCCTCTGGCGAAAAGGCCTACGCTAACCGTAAAGTGTTTGTGCGTATGGCATCGTTTGCAGTCCCAATGGCTTGTAAGCAGTCGCCTGGAGAGGCTTTCAGATGGGCAGAAAACTCGATGCATGTCTCAGTGCCATAAATGAAGTGGTTCTGGGCAAGGAGGGGCAGGTACGTCTGGCAATGACGTGTCTGCTGGGTGGCGGTCATTTGCTGATCGAAGACTTGCCGGGTATGGGCAAGACCACCCTCAGTCATGCTCTGGCCCGGATACTGGGCTTGAGCTATCAGCGTATCCAGTTCACCTCGGACCTGTTGCCCGGAGATATTCTCGGCACCTCAGTGTTCGATCGCGATACCGGGCAGTTCACCTTTCATCCGGGGCCTGTCTTCGCCGAGCTGGTGCTGGCTGATGAAATCAACCGGGCAACACCCAAAAGCCAGAGCGCCTTGCTTGAAGCGATGGAGGAAGGTCAGGTTTCCATCGAGGGCGCGACGCGACTGTTGCCCGATCCATTCTTTGTGATCGCTACCCAGAACCCGTTCAGTTCGGGTGGCACCTTTGCCTTGCCCGAGTCGCAACTGGATCGTTTCCTGATGCGCATTTCCATGGGCTATCCGGCCCGCGCAGCAGAAAAAGCCCTGTTGCTGGGGCAGTCCAGGCGTGAGCTGATGCCGCGTCTGCAGCCGATACTCAACCATGCCGAACTGGGCCTGTTACAGGCCCAGGCGCGGCAGGTGAGGGTCAGCGATGCGCTGGTGGATTATGTCTTGCGTCTGGTGGACGCCACTCGCAGTCAGCCGCAGTTCGCCTACGGGCTTTCCCCGCGTGCAAGCCTGGCGATTCTGGCAGCGGCGCGGGCCTGGGCCTTGTTGCTGGGGCGAGATTATGTGATCCCCGAGGATGTGCAGGCGGTGCTGCCATCTGTGGTCGGTCATCGTCTTCGCGAGCGTAGCGACCCGACCGGTCATGGCGGCGGGGCGCTGGTGCAGTGGCTGCTGCGCGAGGTGCCGGTGCTTTGATCCAACAGCTCAAACCGCTCTGGCAGCGCTGGCTGGGGCGGCGGATTCCTCCGGCGGCGCGCATCAAACTGGATCATCGGCGCATTTTCATCCTGCCGACCCGTACCGGTGCCACTTTCGCGTTCGTGGTGTTCCTGATGCTGCTGGTTTCGATCAATTACCAGAACAGCCTGGCGTACGGCCTGACCTTTCTGCTGCTGTCGGTGGGAATACTGGCGATCCTGCATACCTATCGCAATCTTGGCGGGCTGGTGCTCAGTGCCGGTCTGGCACGTTCGGTATTTGTCGGTGAACCGGTGCAATTACGCCTGCGTCTGGAAAGCGCCGGTTATGCCCATCATGCGATTGGCCTGGGATGGGATGCGCAAGGCTTACAGCAGAGCGACGTGTCTGCCGAAGGCCTGACGGAAGTCGAGTTGACCTTGCCCGCCGAAACCCGAGGCTGGCTGCGTGCTCCTCGATTGCGCGTCGATAGCGTCTTCCCGCTGGGGATTTTCCGGGCATGGAGCTGGCTTGATCTTGAGCAGAGCGTCCTGATTTACCCTCGCCCGATACCCGGCGCAATGCCGCTGCTTCAGGGCGTGCAGCCTCATGCCCAGGACGATGGTCAGGCGACTCAGGGCGCGGGGGTTGATGATTATCAGGGGTTGCGCAGCTATCAGCCTGGAGATAACCGCCGACGCCTGCACTGGAAGGCGTATTCCCGAGGTCAGGGTCTGCTGGTCAAGGATTTCACCGACCTGAGCGGCCATGAGCTGTGTCTGGATTTCATGGCGCTGGGGGGCGACATCGAGGAGCGTCTGTCGCGCCTGTGTTACTGGGTGCTGGAGCTGTCGCAACGCCAACAGCCGTTTGCACTGCGTTTGCCGGGTTTCCTGTCGGCGGTGGACAGCAGCGACGCCCATCGCGAGGCCTGCCTGCGCGAGCTGGCGCTGTTCGGCAACCGCTCATGAACAGCATCAGCCTCGGGCAACCTGTCCCGCGTCCCGGCCTGATCTGGTTGTTACTGGCCCAGGCCCTGGTCATTCTGCCGTTCATCACTCATCTGCCGGTATCCATCATCCTGTTGTGGCTGGGGTGCATGGCATGGCGCGTCCAGGTCATGCGTATGCGAGCCCGCATGCCGGGTAACTGGGTCAAATCGGGCCTGTTGGTCGGTACGGCCGCAGGCGTGTATCTGGCGCGTGGCAGCCTGGTGGGGCTCGATGCGGGGGCGGCGCTGCTGATTGCTGCATTCGTGCTGAAGATGCTTGAAGTCCAGACCCGTCGCGATGCACTGGTCCTGATCTTTCTGGGGTTCTTTTGTGTGGTGGTGGGTTATCTGTTTGAGGACAACCTGCTTTGGGCACTGTTCAGCCTGTTGCCGATTACAGCATTGCTGGCGGCGCTGATCGGCTTGCAGCAGTCGGATCTGGCCAGCAAGCCCGTCAACAGCCTGAAGCTGAGCTTCAAGTTGATAGCCCAGGCCTTGCCTCTGATGTTGCTGCTGTTTTTGTTCTTCCCGCGTCTTGACCCGTTGTGGGCGCTGCCGCAGCCAAGCAACAAAGGGGTTACCGGCTTGTCGGACAGCATGTCGCCGGGTGATCTGACCGAGCTGAGCAAGTCGCCAGCCCTGGTGTTTCGTGCCAGTTTCAAAGGGCCGGTGCCGGCGCGCAATCAGTTGTACTGGCGCAGCCTGACCCTTGAACAGTTCGATGGCCGTCGCTGGTCGCAATCGTTGCGAGCCCAGACGATCCAGATTCCTCAGTGGCAAAAGCGCGGCGATGCGTTGACCTACAGCATCGTCATGGAGCCTAGCGGGCGTCCGTGGCTGCCAAGCCTTGATGTCGGCGAAACGAATCTGGCCGAGGTGCGCCAGATGAGCGATTTTCGTTTGCAGCGCAGACGTCCGGTCGATCAGGCCTTGATGTTCGCGGTGACCTCATGGCCACTGTCGGTTCGTGATGCGCAATTGAGCGAGAACATTCAGCGTCAGGACCTGCAACTGCCCGCCAAGGGCAATGATCAGGCCAGGCAGTGGGCCAGGGATCTGTTGCGCCGCTACCCCAAGCCCGATGCATTGGTCGAGGCCATGCAGCGGTATTTTCGCGAAGAGTCTTTTCATTACACCCTCAAGCCAGCGCCTCTGGGCCTGGACAGTATCGATGATTTCCTGTTCGTCAGCAGGCGGGGGTTCTGCGGTCATTACGCTGGAGCCATGACCTTTGTGTTGCGGGCGGCGGGGATTCCGGCGCGCGTAGTGGCGGGTTATCAGGGCGGTGAATTGAACCCGGATGGACAATACCTGACCGTGCGCCAGTTCGATGCCCACGCCTGGGTCGAGTACTGGCAGCCGGATGTCGGCTGGCGCAGTGTCGACCCGACCGCTGCCGTGGCGCCCGAGCGTATCGAACAGGGACTGGAGCAGGCATTGGCCGCCGATGAAGCATTTCTGCAGGACTCGCCCATGTCGGCGTTGCGTTATCGGGACGTGGCCTGGATCAACTCATTGCGCCTGAGCTGGGACAACCTCAATTACGGCTGGCAACGCTGGGTGCTGGGTTATCAGGGACAGCAGCAATTGCAGGTGCTGGGCCGCTGGTTCTCGGGTTTTCAGGTGCCGGTTTTCGTAGGGGGTGTGCTGGGGGTTCTGGCACTGATAGCCTTGTGGCTGTTCAAACCCTGGCAGCGGGAAAGCGATTCGCAGCTTCGTCTGTTCAAGGCGTTCGAGCGTTTGCTGGGGCGCCATGGGTTACACCGTCTGCCGGGCGAGGGCGCCGAGGCATTCTGTCGTCGTGCCGTGCTGTTTTTTCCTCGTCATGCCGATGCCATCGAAGCATTCGTTGCAGAGTTTCAGGCTCAGCGATATGGCGCAAGCGGGGCGTCGCTGAGCGAGCTGCGTCGGTGCCTCAAGCAATTGCGCCGTCGTTTGCCATGGCGTCTGGCGCCCGTGAAGGGCAGTCATTCATAAACTGATGCCGATCAGTCAAGAGGCTGATTTCAAAAAAACGGGTGGCTGGGGTCACAATCCGTGGTAGGGGTCTTGGCCGCGACAGCCCGGTTTCAGGCGCTGAAAATGTGTTGTCTGTAAGCAGGTCGTTGCGGCCAAGGCCCCTCCCATAAAGTCTGCACAAGTCACAGGTATGCCTTGGCTGATCGGCATTAATCATTCATAAACCGTTTTTTCAGAGGGGGTAGGCATGTCGTCGATGGTGAATCATCTGATCGCCGAAGTCATTGCGCTGGACGTCAAGTTGATTGCGTGCCAGGCACGTGTGGCGGTATCCACCGACAGTGAAGCGCTGCACGACCTGCGCACCACGGTACGTCGTCTGCGCAGTGTGTTGCGTCCGTTGCGCGAGCTGTCGAGTGTCGAGCCGCTGGAGGAGGCGGCAAAGGCGGTTGGCCAGTTGACGACGCCCTTGCGCGACATGCAGGTACTGGCTGCGTTTCTTGCGAAAAAAGGCTTGAGCGAAGCGGCCAGCAAGCGCGATGAATATCTGGAAAAGGCCTGCCCGAAGGTGGCGAGGTCTGCGGAGTTGATCCGGTTGCTCACCATGCTCGATCAGTTCCCGGCCATGCTGCGCATGCAGGAGCGTCAGGGTGGTTTGGGTGACCTGCGCAAGACCATCGAGAAACGCATGGACAAGCAATGGCACAAGCTGCGCGTTGCCATGGCTGATCCGGGCCATGACCGTCACGATCTGCGTTTGCTCATCAAGCGCGTGCGTTACGCCGCCGAGGCTTATCCGCAACTCAGCCATCAGCCCAAAAAGTTGCAAGCCAGGCTCAAGGCTGCCCAGAGCGAACTGGGTAACTGGCACGATCATTTGCAGTGGCTGGCGCAGGCCGGACAAGAAGCGGATCTGGCGCCCTGCATTGCAGGTTGGCAGATCGGTATCGTACGGGCCGAGCGTAAAGCCGAAGTGGCATTGGAGCGGTTGGCCAAAGATTGTTTCTGATTCTGGGTATCTGTGTCATTCAGGCCGCAAATATGGCCGATACGGCGTATGTCAGCAGGCGACGGGGTCGTTAAGATCCTGTTCAGTCAGCTTTTTCCTACACCGGGGTGCCCATGAATTTTTCTGACCTGCTCAACGCGGTTCGCGACAACCCACAGTCTGTCACCATCCCGGCTCAATGGTCCCAGGGGCGTGCCTGTTTTGGCGGGCTGATGGCAGCCTTGCAATACGAAGCCATGAGCGCCCGCGTTCCACAGGACAGACCGGTACGTTCCCTGGCGATCACCTTTGTCGGGCCAGCCGAGCCAGAGATTCCGATCTCTTTCGAGGTGGAGATATTGCGTGAGGGCAAGGCGGTCAGCCAGGTGCTGGGGCGAGCGGTGCAGAACGGGCAGGTGATGACCCTGATGCAGGGCAGTTTTGGTGCCCCGCGTGAGTCGGTGATTGCGGTCGAGGCCGATCCGGCCCCTGAACTCAAGTCATTGGAGCATTGCCCGGCGCTGCCTTTCATCAGTGGCATGATGCCTGAGTATCTGCGCTTCATGGAGTTACGCTGGGCATTGGGTGGTTTGCCGTTCAGCAATACAAAGTCGCCAGCCATTGGCGGTTACGTACGTTTTCGCGTTGATGGCGAATCCGAGCCGCTGACGCATGCGCATATTCTGGGAATGGTCGATACCTGGCCGCCTGCTCTCTTGCCGCACTTGAGCAAACCCGCACCCGGCAGCTCATTGACCTGGACCATCGAGTTCGTCCAGCCACAACCCGCCTTGAACACACTCGACTGGTGCAGCTACCGTGCAGTGATCGAGCATGCCCGCGATGGTTATGGCCATACCGCTGCGATGCTGTGGGCACCTGATGGTGAGTTGGTGGCTATCAGCCGACAGACTGTGACGGTTTTTGGCTAAGCCCTGGAGGTGCGCAGGAATTACTTGCGATGCCTTTGCTTCCAGGCGCGCCACCATCCGCCACTCAGAACAAAGCGGGGGAAGGTCACGAACTGTTCGGTCAGCAGACGTTTTACTGCATCGTTCCTGTCGCTGAAGGGCTCGGGTGCCTGAGCTTCCAGCGAGTGGCCGTGACGCTGGAAGCCCAGTGCTGCGATCAGGCCGATGATGCCGATGGCAATCGAGGAAAAGCTCAGCGAGAAGATGCCATCGAGCAGTAACAGAACCGCGAGGATAAACAGCGGGACGGCAATCAGGTGCAGGACAAGATTGGCCGGGTGCTGATGGTTGTCGGCATAGCCACGCCACTGCCAGGTGGGGAGATTGGGGAGTCGCTTGCCCATACTGCTGTCCTCTTCAATACATATTTCAATGTGTGAAGAATAGGCTTGGCTCCGTTTGTCCGCGAGCCAAGCCTGACTATCGGTCCGATAGGCCTTTACAGCTTGAGTTGGCCGATGGCCTTGCTCAGTTCACCTGCCAGAGTGGCCAGATCGTCACTGGTGGAAGCCGAGTCCACGGTCTGGGTGACGGTGCGTTCGGTGACATCGCGAATACTGACCACTGCGCGATTCATTTCTTCGGCCACCTGGCTTTGTTGCTGGGCTGCGACGGCAATCTGGGTATTGCTTTCGCGCATCTGCGCCACGGCGCCGGCAATGGCGGCCAGCGCTTCACCGGCTTCCTGGGCTTGCTGCACGCATTCGTCGGCCTTGTAGGAACTGTCCTGCATGAAGTCCACGGCATCGCGGGTTCCGGCTTGCAGATCTGAAACCATGCTGGTGATTTCGTCGGTGGAGGTCTGCACACGCTTGGCCAGGTTGCGAACTTCGTCGGCAACCACCGCGAAACCGCGACCCATTTCCCCGGCGCGTGCAGCTTCGATGGCCGCGTTTAGTGCCAGCAGGTTGGTCTGTTCGGCAATGCTGTGGATCACGTTGACCACGCCATTGATCTTCTGGCTGTCTTCGGCCAGGCGCTGGATCATTTGAGCGGTCTGCTGCACACCGCTGGACAACCCGGCAATGGAAACCTGAACACGATCGACCACGGCCTTGCCACCACCGGCAAGATTGTCTGCGGTCTGGGACTGATCCCGTGTGGTGCTGGCGTGCTGGGCAATGTGATGGACCGTGGCGGTCATTTCATTGATCGCCGTGGCGACCTGATCGGTTTCGCTTTGCTGGCCGAGCATGCCGTGGCGCACATCCTTCATGCCGGAAGCCAGGTGAGCTGCGCCTTCATCCAGACGTGTGGCAGTCTGCGAAACGGTATTGACCACTCGCTGATAGCCCGCCTGCATGGCATTGAAGGCCTTGGCCATCTGGCCCACTTCATCGTCGCTGCCATTGGGGACGCGGGCAGACAGGTCGCCGCTTTTCTCCACATGCAGCATCACATCCTTGAGGGTGTTGAGCTGGGTGAGGATGAAGCGAATCAGCAATTGCGAAGCGCAGAGCATCGCAATCATCAGCACGAATACCGCGATGGCGTAGTTGGCAAAGCGATCCTTGAGCACCTGCACGGCAGTAGGTGCAACGGCCAGTACGGCGATGCGCTGACCGTCGGCGCGGCTGACGACCTGTGCGCCGATCACGGACTGTTCGCCTGCCTGTTTGTCCAGCGTGACCCAATCCGTTGCATTGCTCAGCTCGGGCAATGGCAGGTTTTTCAGGCTGGGTGTCTGGCCCTGCGCGTAGACCAGGGTATTGACGGAGGAGGGCAAAGGCTGCGCGGCGGGCCATGCGGCAATCAGGCGGGCCTGCGCCTGGGCGGCGTCTTTGGCGGTTTCCTGCCGAGCCTGTTGCTCCAGCTCGACGGCGTACACCACCAAGAGCAGGGTGGTGATGAAAGCGACCGCGTTAACGGCCCAGAACTTGTACTTCAGTGAGAGGTTGCTAAGCAATGAGCCCATAAGTGGTCTTCTTTTGGTTGATCGTTAGAGATGTGCAGCAAGGTGCCATCACGATGCCTTAGCCATTAAACAAACAGTTGATGCGGGTCAAGGTAACATCACATTTCTTTCACTGAAGCCTCGAAATCGGGCAAGCGAAAGAAATTACGCGCACAGGCTGTGGTATGGCTGGCGAGGTCATCCTGACTCTCGTTGCGGTGCAAAGCCACTTCCCGCAGGACTTCGGGCAGATAGGCCGGTTCGTTGCGACCGTTTTTCGGTTTGGGCCGCAGGCTGCGCGGCAGCAGGTAAGGCGCATCGCTTTCCAGCATCAGGCGACCACGAGGAATATTGTGGACCAGTGGATGCAGATGGGTGCCACGACGTTCGTCACAGATCCAGCCGGTGATGCCGATGTGCAGGTCCATATCCAGATAACTGAACAGTGCGCGTTGCTCGCCGGTAAAGCAGTGAACCACTGCCGCAGGCAGGCGATCACGGTAGTCGCGCAGGATTTCCAGCAGACGCTGGCTGGCATCACGCTCATGCAGGAACACGGGCAGTTGCAACTGCACCGCCATGGCCAGATGGGCCTCAAGAACCTTTTCCTGCTGGGGACGAGGCGAGAAGTCCCTGTTGAAATCCAGCCCGCATTCACCGACTGCCCGCACGCGAGATTCCTTGAGCAGGGCCAGCAACTTTTGTTCGGTGTCCTGTGTCCAATCGCTCGCCGAATGGGGGTGAATGCCAGCGGTGCTGAAGAGTTGCAAGGCGCTTTCATCCAGCTCATGGCAAAGCTCCAGGGCCTGTTCGCTGCCCTCGACACTGGTGCCGGTGACGACCAGTTGCGACACGCCAGCAGCGTAGGCCCGGTCGAGGACCGCTTGTCGCTGAGAGTCGAAGCTTGCGTTGGTGAGATTGACGCCGATGTCGATGAGTTGCATGGTGCTACCTCCAGCCGAAGGCTGCCGAGGATATCAGAGCTTCGGTAATAAAAAGAAAATGCAATGCATTCAGCAGGTTAGGCCGAAAGGTTTAACGTTTTTAGTGATAGCGCTTCCTTGAACAACCCTTTTTTCTGTCTTTTCTGGCATTTCCCCGGAGAGTGAATGACCGTCCGAGCCCTGCTTTTGCCTATCGTTTGCCTCATGGCGCTGTCGCCTTTGTCAGCGGCTGCCCGTCAGGCCGGTCCGGAGGCTGCGCAGCATAAAACCCAGGTTCGGGATCTGGCGGAAATTCGCAGCAGTAAAGTGCTGCGGGTGCTGGTCAATCAAAGCCGCAACAGTTCGGGAGACGTCAAGGGGCAGGAAATCGGCATTGAATATCAACGCCTGCAAGCGTTTGAACAATACCTCAATGGTCATTCACGCAATGGCCAGAAAGTGACCTTCAAGGTCATCCCCAAAGCCAAGAATCAACTGCTTGCCGCCTTGCAGCGTGGCGAGGGTGATCTGGTCGCGCCCGGTGAACTGCTCGATACCGCCAGCGCCAAGGGTATCAATGCCGGCGAGCCGATCATCCGTGACGTGCCGCTGATTCTGGTAGGTGTCAGGGGCGGGCGCAGCTTCAAGAATGTCGATCAGCTTTCAGGGCGCACCCTGAGCCTGCCCGCTGGCAGCATGGCCGATGAAGCATTGCATCAAGTGAATCAGCAGCTGGCATTGCGCAAACTGGCGCCGGTGCGAATCGAGTGGGTCGATCCCAGTCTTGCCGTTGAAGATGTACTGGAGATGGTCCAGGCGGGTATCTATCCCCTGACACTGGTGGAGCAGCCGATTGCCGAACGCTGGGCCAGGGTCATGCCCAGGTTGCGTCTGGACCGAAACCTGACGCTGCGCACCCATGACGACATCAGTTGGTTCGTGCGCCAGGACGCAGCCATGCTGCGTGCCAGCATCGATGACTTCCTCAAGACCTATAAGCCTTCCGCCAATCAGGACGTGGCCTTCGAGAAGGCCTACAAGAACATGTATCGGGTCAACAACCCGTTGGTGCGCACCAATCTTCAGCGTCTGGAAAAACTGCGGCCCATGCTGCAACGCCATGCCGACGCGCAGAATATGGACTGGCTGGACCTGGCAGCGCTGGCTTTCAAGGAGTCGAAGCTGGACCCGCAGGCCAAAGGCAGTGGCGGTGCCACGGGGTTGTTGCAGATCACTCCGTCGGCGGCAAAGCGGGTCGGTGTTTCCGATATCCAGAATGCGGACAAGAACGTACAGGCCGGTGCGCGTTACATGGCGTTGATCCGCAGCAAGTATTTCGCCAGCCCCAGGGTCAATGAGCGTGAGCGCATGGCTTTTGTCCTTGCGGCCTACAACCTTGGGCCGGAGCGGGTGCAGAGCATGCGTGAAGAGGCGCGTCGTCGCGGGCTCAATCCCAATCAGTGGTTCTTCCAGACCGAGCGCATCGCCATGGAGCAGGGTGGCGCTGGTGTAGTCAGCTTCGTGAACAGCGTGAACAAGTACTACCTGGCGTTTGATCGGGAAAGGGGAGCGCTGGAGAAAGAGGGGTCTGAAAAGTACGTCATCAGAAGATAGATCGAATAATTCGATTGTTATGCAGCGTTTTTTGCAATTTTCATATTGGTTGATTTGATTATGATGGCGCCACTCCCACTTAATCAGTAACGGAACAACTCACCATGAACGCAACCATCAAATCTGTACTCTCCACTCGCGCTGGCTATGGCCTGACTGTATTGCGCATCATCGTCGGTATCATCTTCATCGCTCACGGCAGCCAGAAGCTGTTCGGTGCATTTGGTGGCTATGGTCTGGAAGGTACGGCGCAGTTCATGGCAAGCCAGGGCCTGAATCCGGGCTACCTGATGGCGCTGCTGTCGGGCAGTGTCGAGTTCTTCGGTGGCCTGGCCGTGCTGATCGGCCTGCTGGCCCGCCCGGCGGCACTGGGCCTGGCGGTATTGCTGCTGGTAGCGATTTTCTCGGTAC
This sequence comes from Pseudomonas cichorii, assembly GCF_015471405.1. Classification (GTDB taxonomy): domain Bacteria; phylum Pseudomonadota; class Gammaproteobacteria; order Pseudomonadales; family Pseudomonadaceae; genus Aquipseudomonas; species Aquipseudomonas serbiensis. The sequence continues at coordinate 27,690 of NZ_BLVZ01000024.1, read as the reverse complement.
ACATCGGCAATGGCCTGTTCATGTCCAACAATGGCTATGAGTTCGCACTGGCCTTGCTCGGCGGCGCTATCGCAATCCTGATCGAAGGCGCGGGCAAACTGTCGGTGGATCGCGCCATCGCCAAGTGAAGAGCGGCATGCGCATCAAGAAGGGCTCGCCTTGTGAAAGGCGGGCCTTTCTTGCTGATGGCATTTGACAATTAGCCAGTGGCTTCTCTAGGATGCTGACCAGGCGCCGATTTAACAACTACTTGCGGGGCGCCAGGCAAGGCACAGACCTTGTCGAAATACCGCTAAAACGTTGGTTCGGTGTTGCCTCCCACCGCTGCCCAGCGGACCATCCGAGGCTGAGACAAGACACCATGAACAACCTGCGCCCCCTCGCTCGCCTGTCCCCGATCACTACCGTGCTGTCCCGCAAGAATCCGAAAATCCTGCTGGGTGGTTCGCATCAGCCGACGTTATTGCGTTATCTGGATGGCTGGCCTCGACGTCGCGGCGGCTCCTGTGCCTTTCTTATTCAATTTGCCGATACGACCCAATCGCTGGCTCATTACGCCAATGACCAGTTCGACCTGGCCGTGATCCAGACACCGGATGCCGGCAATGTCGAACAGATGATTCATGATCTGACACGGATTGCCCGACAGGGCCTGATTACACTGGGTTAATACAAACCGGGCCACTTGCTCATCAATTAAATGGAATTACCGGGTAGGAGCGAATCAATTCGCGAGACGCACGTATATCCAAAGCAAATTTATCTCCATCAATAACGTCTCGCGAATAAATTCGCTTCTACGGTATAAGGCGTTTCAGTCTGGTTCTGCACTGTAAATCCCCTACAACGCTTTGGTGCGCGGGAACCAGAGCGTGACTCCGGCCACTCATTGCCTGTCTTTGCATTGTCTATTGCAGCTCACCGACTTTTCGTACAAAGCCTGACGTACCGATTTTTCGAATAAATAATTCAACATAAACGAGAAAGGGATCGTCTCAAGAGGGCGCTGAACGGTTGTCGCTAATAATTTAGTGGACGAGAACCCGATGAATATTTTGACTCCTGCCGTTTACGTAACAAACCGAGTCCGTTTTCCCATGAAGTTTTTTATCCTGGGAATTATTGTCCTCATACCTCTGCTTTTTCTCGGTACCCGAGTCATGCAGACACTCAACACCAGCATCGATACCTTGAGTCATGAACAAGTGGGCCAGCATTACCTGCTGGATGTTACCCCCGTGTTGCGAATGTCCATGATGCAACGTGCGCTGACCCACAGCATGCTCAGTGGCAATGAAAGCGCCAAAGCCGATGTCGCTCGCAATGCCGAGAAGCTTGAGCAAGCGTTCAACGACCTGGCAACTCTGGATGCCAAGGTCGGCCAGCAACTGGAAACAGCCGGTCGGGTGCAGAAACTGCGTGCCGACACCCGTGAACTGATAGAGCGCGCCAAGGCCCCCGGCGCGGAACCATTGGCTATTTTCAGCGCCTGGAACGATCAACTGACCAACGTGCTGGGCTTCATCTATTACATCTCGGCCACCTCGGGAATGATTCTGGATGAAGACTATGGCTCGCTGTTCCTGATCGACCTGAGCACGTTGCGACTGCCGCGGCAAATCAACGTGGTCGGGCAGATTCGTGGTCTGGCCAACGGTTTCAGCGTTGACCGTCAGGTTGACGAAACCACTCGTGCCTTTGCCTTGAACCTGATGAAGCAGGAAGCCCAGATCCGTCAGGAGTTGCAGCAGAGCCTGCGTCTGCTGCGTCGTGAGGAGCCGGAACTTGCCGATGTGGTGGAGCAACCCGTCACCGTGGCCTTTACTGATCTGGAAAACCTGAATCGCGACCTCATGGACTACCTGGACCCGAGCAAGAGCCCGAACGCAAGCGCCAATACTCTGGGCGAGCGTGGCAATGCCGTGGTCGCGCAGTTCTACAAGGCTCAGGAGCAGATGCAGGCTTCGTTGCAGGGCCAGCTCGCAACGCGCCTTCATGACCGTAACAATGAGCGTCTGTTCTTTATCGGCTTGTTCGTCGCTCTCGGTGTCTTGCTGCTGTATGCCTTTGCAGGCATCTACAATGCGTTGCGCAGCGCCGTGGAAGAACTGCTCAGCGTGACTGCACGCATTGCTCAAGGCGACCTGAGCGCACGGGTGCAGGTTGGCAGTCGTGACGAGATCGGGGATGTCGGCACAGGCCTGAACAGCATGGTCGAAGCGTTCTCCCATTCGTTGAGCCAGGTCGAGCGCAGTTCGCATTCCGTCTCCGAGTCCGCGCAACGTCTGGAGCGCTCGATCAGCCAGGCCAAGCAATCCATGGATGCCCAGCAGGCCGAGACGGAGCAGGTCGCCACGGCGATCAACGAAATGACCACCAGCGTGGCCGACGTGGCGCACAACACCGAAGGTGCTGCCAGTGCCGCCGAAGCAGCCAGTAATGCTTCGGCCAAAGGCCTGCAAGTCATGGGTGAAACCCGTGCAACCATCGAAGCACTGGTCAATGAAGTGCAAATCAGCGGGCAAAAAGTCGAAGCCCTGGCCACCCACAGCATGGAAATCGGCGGCGTGATCGAAGTGATTCGCACCATCGCTGACCAGACCAACCTGCTGGCCCTGAACGCGGCCATTGAAGCGGCGCGAGCAGGTGAGCAGGGCCGAGGCTTTGCCGTGGTGGCAGACGAAGTGCGCACTCTGGCTTCACGCACACAGAACTCCACCGAGGAAATCCGCCGCATCATTCAGCAACTGCAAGGCGCTACCGACGAAGCCGTGCAGCAGATGAAAGCCGGTCAGGACCGTGCGCATGCCTGTCTCGATGCTTCTGAGCAGGCTTCAGGCACCCTTAAACAGATCAACGAAGCCGTGGACGGAATCGTTGGCATGAATACCCAGATCGCCAGTGCAGCCATACAACAGCACTCGGTTTCTGAGGACATCAACCGTAACGTCATAGGCATACGCAACAGCAGTCTGGTGGTCATGGACGGTGTGAACGATAACGCCGTGACGGCGGACGAACTGTCATCACTGGCCAGCGAACTGCGCACCGTGGTCGGCCGCTTCCAGTTCGCCAGGTAAGCTTCACAGGCCTTTCAGTCACCAGATACTGAAAGGCCTGCTCCTTCCTGCTCTTGCTTGCAGCTTGCAGCCTGCAACTTCTACTATCATCCCCCTCTGTTTCCCTACCCCCGCTGCAAACACTGCCTGCGAGATTCCTCTTTTGCCTACAAACATCATTACAACGGAAGGTCATGAGGCTCTGAAAAAGGAGCTGGATTACCTGTGGCGAGAAAAGCGTCCCGATACCACCCGCAAAGTCACCTGGGCGGCGTCGTTGGGGGATCGCAGTGAAAATGCCGACTACCAGTACAACAAGAAACTGCTCCGCGAGATTGATCGCAGGGTTCGCTACCTTCGCAAGCGGCTTGAAGATGTGCGTGTCGTCGCCTATTCCCCCGAGCAGGAAGGCAAAGTCTTTTTCGGGGCCTGGGTCGAGATTGAAAACGAGGCGGGAGAGATCAAGAAATTCAGGATCGTGGGGTATGACGAGATCTACGGTCGCAACGACTACATCTCCATCGACTCACCCATGGCCCGTGCGCTGCTGAAAAAGGAAGTGGGCGACGAGGCGGTGGTGCAGACACCTGGCGGAGAGGTGTTGTGGTGGATCAATGAGATTTTTTACGGCCAATAATGTTCGCGAATAAATTCGCTCCTACGCAGATTGTGTAGGAGCGAATTCAGTCGCGAAAGGCTCAACCCTCGCGCAGCACCGTCAGCGGGCTGGCATTCAAGGCGCGACGTGTACCGAACACACCGGCGCCGCCCACCAGCAGGGCACCGATCAGTGGCAGCAACAACAGCCATGGATGCGGTTGCCAGGCCAGATCGAAGGCGTAGCGGTACAGGACCAGACTGACCAGTTCGCAGCCCAGCGCGGCCAGCAGGCCACTGGCTGCGCCAAGCAGGCCGAACTCGATGCGGCGAGACTTGATCAGCAGCTTGCGCTCGGCCCCCAGGGCGCGCAGCAAGGCACCTTGGCGGATACGCTCATCAAGAGTCGCCTGCAAGCCCGAGAACAGCACGGCAATGCCGGCTGCCAGCACGAACAGCAGCACGAACTGCACCGCCAGGGTCACTTGATCGAGGATGCTGCGCACCTGAGCCAGCAGGGCTTCCACGCCCAGGATGCTGATGGCCGGGTAGGCACGGGAAAGCTCGACGATCTGCTTGTCCTGGCCGGGCGGCAGATAGAAGCTGGTCAGGTAAGTGGTCGGCAGGTCGGTGAGGGTGCCGGGCTGGAAGATCATGAAGAAGTTGGGCTGGAAGGTATCCCAATTCACGTCCCGCAGGCTGGTGACCACGGCTTCGCGAGTCAGGCCGCCGACGATGAAGCTCAGGTTGTCCCCCAGCTTGATTCCAAGGCTGTCTGCCAGCTTGGCTTCCACCGAGACTCCAGGCTTGGCGTCAGCAGCAGTGGCAGGTGCCCACCAGTTACCGGCAGTCAGCCTGTTGCCTTCGGGCATATTGGCCGCCCAGGTCAGGCTCAGATCGCGGCGGGTCGCATTTTCGCCGCGTGAGTCCTTGGTCACGAAGTTGCCGACCGGTTCGCCGTTGATGTTCACCAGACGGCCCGGCACCACAGGGTAGAGCGGGGCAGAGTGGGTCGACAGGCGGCTCAGGGTCTGGGCGAAGTTTTCTTTCTCGGAAGGCAGGACGTTGAGCACGAAATAGTTCGGTGCGTCCTTGGGCAACTGGTTCTGCCAGGTGTCGAGCAATTCACCGCGCAACAGGGCTATCAGCCCCATGGACAACAGGATCAGCCCGAATGCCAGCGACTGACCGGCTGCGGCCAATGGATAGCGCAGCAACTGGCCCAGCCCCAGCCGCCATGGCAGCGAGGCACCGGAAAGCAGGCGACGCAGGCTCTTGAGCGCCAGCAGCAACAGGCTGCCCAGCACCAGCGCGGCCACGATGCCGCCACCCAGCAGGGCGAAGGTCAGGACCAGATCCAGGCTCAGACGCCACATGATCAGACCAAGCGCCAGCAAGGCCGCGCCGTAGACCAGCCAGGAACTGGCCGGAATCGGCAGCATGTCCCGGCGCAATACGCGCAATGGCGGTACGCGGCCCAAGGCTGCCAGCGGCGGCAGAGCGAAGCCGGCCAATGCGACCAGACCGGTACCGATCCCGGCAACGGCGGGCAGCAGACCGCCAGCGGGTACGGTGGCCGGCAAGAGGTTTTGCAGCAGGGCAAACAGGCCCAGTTGCGCCAGCCAGCCCAGCAAGGCTCCACTCAAACTGGCCAGCAGGCCGATGATCGCCAGTTGCAGGCTGAACAGGGTCATGGTTTCGCCACGGGACAGGCCCAGGCAACGCAACAGCGCACTGGAGTCGAAGCGTCGGGCGGCGAAGCGCGATGCCGAGAGTGCAACCGCGACACCGGCCAGCAGTACGGCCACCAGACTCGCCATATTCAGGTAACGCTCGGCCTTGCCCAGTGCGCCGCCGATCTGCTGGCTGCCGTCCCGGGCGTCCTTGATTTCCTGATGAGGTTCAAGGCCTGGCTCTATGGCTTTGCGATAGGCCGCCAGAACCTCGGGAGGCCCGCTCCACATTTCCCGGTACTCGACCCGGCTGCCCGGTTGCACGACACCGGTGGCGGCAAGGTCTTGCAGGTTGATCATCACCCGTGGCGTCAGGCTGTAGAAGTTGCCGGCGCGATCAGGCTCGTAGGTGAGGATGCGGGTCAGCTTCAAGGTCTTGGAGCCGACATCGATGTTGTCGCCGATCTTCAGGTTTACCGCCGGCAGCAGTCGTGCCTCGGCCCAGGCTTCTCCCGGTTCGGGACCGTTACCGATCTGTTCAGGCTGGTAGAGGTCGGGAGCGCTTTTCAGGTCGCCACGCAGCGGGTAGACGTCATCCACTGCCTTGATGCTGGAGAGCTGAATACCACTATCGGTAGCGATTACGCTGGAGAACAGCACGATTTTCGCGTGGTCGAGCTTGAGCTGCTCGCCCGCTTCTATCTGTTCCGGGCGGGCAGGGCTTGAGCCTTCGAGGATCAGGTCGGCCCCGAGAAACTCTGTAGCCCGCAGCATCATGGCGCCATTGAGGCGTGCGCCGAAGTAGCCGATGGCGGTGCTGGCGGCTACAGCGACCAGCAGCGCGAAGAACAACACCCGCAACTCGCCGGCGCGGGCATCGCGCAGCAGTTGTCGGGCAGCAAGGCTGAGCAGGCGAACAAAGGGCAGGCGTGCCATCAAGGCTCCAGAGGGGCGACCAGACGCCCACCTTCAAGACGGATCAGGCGTCGGCAACGATGGGCCAGGCGCTCATCATGGGTGACCAGTACCAGCGTCGTATTGCGCTCCTTGTTCAACTCGAACAACAGATCGCTGATGCGCTCGCCGGTGTGGCTGTCCAGGTTGCCGGTCGGTTCGTCGGCGAACAGCACATCCGGATCGGCAGCGAAGGCGCGGGCAATCGCGACCCGTTGCTGTTCACCACCGGACAACTGGCGCGGCGTATGGGTCAGGCGTTTGCCCAGTCCGACACGCTCCAGCAGGCTGCGCGCTTTTTCGCGAGCATCCTTCCGGCCTTCCAGCTCCATGGGCAGCATGACGTTTTCAAGGGCGTTGAGGCTGTCGAGCAACTGGAACGACTGGAAGACGAAGCCGACGTGTTCGGCACGAACCCTGGCGCGCTGATCTTCATCCAGCTGGCTCAGGTTGCGTCCCGAAAGGGTCACGGCACCGGCACTGGGAAGATCCAGCCCGGCCAGCAGGCCCAGAAGCGTCGATTTGCCGGAACCTGAGGAACCAACGATGGCCAGCGTATCTCCCTTGTTTAGTTCCAGAGAGAGTTCGTGCAGGATAGTCAGGTCACCTTCGGTGCTGGGGACCACTTTACTGAGGCTTTGAGCACTGAGAATACTTTCACTCATGGAGAGTCCGATGCGTGCGTGGTTTTTAAGTGCTGGCCTGGGTTTGTTGCTGCTGTCACAAGGGGCAGTGGCGGGCACGGTATTGATCGTTGGAGATAGTATCAGCGCGGCTTTCGGCCTGGATACCCGTGTCGGCTGGGTCAGCCTGCTCGAGCAGCGCATGCGCAGCGAGGGACACACCGATAAAGTCGTCAATGCGTCGATCAGTGGCGACACCAGTGCCGGAGGCCTGGCGCGGCTGCCTACGCTGCTTGCAGAGCATAAGCCCGAGCTGGTTATTCTCGAATTGGGCGGCAACGACGGGCTGCGCGGGCAACTGCCAGCCCAATTGCAACAAAACCTTACGAGCATGGTTCAGCAGTCCAAGGGGGCCGGTGCCAAGGTGCTGCTTCTGGGGATGAGGATACCGCCCAATTACGGCCCTCGTTACACCACGGCCTTTGCCGAGGTGTACCCCAAGGTTGCCCAGGAAACCGACATCCCGTTGGTGCCTTTCATGCTTGAAGGTGTAGGCGGTGTGGCTGCGCTGATGCAGGACGATGGGCTTCACCCCAACGCCAAGGCACAACCCATGCTGCTTGATAATGTCTGGCCGAGCCTGAAACCGCTGCTTTGAGGCTTTTCTAGGCGGGGTCTTTCGGCTAATGTGGCGCCCCCTATCTGGAGCCCCCCATGCCGCGTCCCGCCTGGTCCCTATATGCCTATCAAATGATCGAGCCCGATGAACAGCTCGATCTGTTCGCGTGCCAGGAAGTCAGGGTGCATCTGATTGCGCGACAGCTGGAGCTGGGCGGCTCCATCGATCGTACCTTGTGCGGCACCTTGCTTCCGGCGCAGCCACGCTGGTCGGGGGTCGAGCAGCAGGCCTTGACCGATGAGCGGCTGTGCCCGTTGTGCAAGGCGATTCTCGACGCTCAGCGGCGCGGGATGCATCCGATCTGGCCTGAACTGTAGCTGTCTCTGTCCTGCGCCTGTCTCCCGGTTCTGTAAGCGCCGGTGTACACTTCATTACTTTCCCCATTCGCCGTTTAGCCGAAGGATTTCCCCGGATGTTGTCGCGCATTCCAGCCGTTACCCGCTGTCTGTCGCTTGCTGCTCTCTGTGTGGCCAGCTCTGTCAATGCACTGGAGTTTCCATTGCCTGCGCCTGGAGAGGACATCATCGGGCAGGTTCAGGTGATCAAGGCTCGCTACGAGGATACCTTTGCCGATATCGGCACAAAGTACGACCTGGGTTATCTGGAGATGATCGCGGCCAACCCTGGCGTCGATCCATGGTTGCCGGGCGCTGGCACCGATATCGTGTTGCCGACCCGCTTCATTCTGCCGCCGGGTCCGCGTGAAGGTATCGTCATCAATCTGGCCGAATACCGCATGTACTACTACCCCAAGGGCCAGAACGTTGTACATACCTATCCTCTGGGAGTGGGGCGCGAAGGCTGGGGGTCGCCGATCGGTGTGACCAAGGTGATCGCCAAGACGCCGAACCCGACCTGGACACCGCCGGCGTCGATTCGCGCCGAGCACGCGGCCGATGGCGACATCCTGCCCAGCGTCGTGCCTGCCGGTCCCGATAACCCTCTGGGGCCGTTCAAGTTCGGGCTGGGCATGTCCGGTTACCTGATCCATGGCTCGAACAAGAAGTTCGGCATCGGCATGCGCACCAGCCATGGCTGCTTCCGCATGTACAACAACAACGTACTGGAGCTGGCAGACATGGCGCCGGTGGGCACGACGGTGCGAATCATCAGCGAGCCCTACAAGTTCGGTATCAGTGGCGGCAAGGTGTATCTGGAAGCCCACACTCCGCTGGACGATCAGGGCAATCCGTCAGTGGTCGACAAGCACACTGGCGTCATCAATGCCTTGCTCAAGCGTGAGGATCTGGCCAACAACCTGCGCATGAACTGGGATCTGGTGCGTGATGTGGTCGCTGCCGAAGATGGCATGCCGGTCGAGATCGCGGTTCCGGGCACTGCGCCAGCGGCTGCCGAAGCCCCGGTGATCTTTCAATAAGCTGTCTTGAGTCCTGGCCAGCCTGAGCGGGCTGGTCAAGGCCTGCATACTGAATCGCAGGCAATAAAAAGGCTGACCCGTGCGAACGGGTCAGCCTTTTCAACAATCCCGAGGGATTATTACTTGCGGCTAGCTTTGTCCAGCATGCGCAGAGCGCGCTCGTTGGCTTCGTCAGCAGTTTGCTGAGCTTTTTGAGCAGCAGCCAGAGCTTCGTCAGCCTTGCGATAGGCTTCGTCGGCACGTGCTTGCGAACGAGCTGCTGCGTCTTCGGTAGCTGTCAGACGAGCTTCGGTTTCTTTGGAGACGCTGCTGCAACCGGTGGCCAGAACTGCGGCCAGAGCCAGAGCAGAGAATTTCAGAACGTTGTTCATCGTGTTCCCCTTCAAGGACTTTTCTTCAAATTAGTCATCTCTCGAAAGTGAGAAAATGACCGGCGTACATAGTACCCATTGTTTGTAGTAAGTAAACTGACGAAGCGCAAGAAGGGATAAAATTCTTGGCTTTGAAAGTGTTCCGTACTACTTCTCATGCAATCTGTATAAAAACTATCCACTTTGCCGCGTCAGCGTGGGACAGTGGCTCTGACGAACGCCTGGCTCAAGAAGACACGTGCTGCCATGACCCGGAATCCGGGTGCTGTGGCTTCATATCGGCCACTTCATGTCCAATGTCGCGCCTTGCTCTTGAACAGGCAGGTTATCTAAAAGGACTGCGGTGACTTTCAATGTTCATGGACGTCTCAATCGACAACATCCGGCGAGGACTGGTTCAACCGCGCCCGTAAATATTGGGTCGAACATGCATTTTATGATCGATATGCTTGAGCATCTTCTGTAAGGACGCCTACTATTTGGAGGTGCTGTTTGTTGGAGATCTGCAATCCTTTTCTCGGTGTCCAGGCAGGCACGGGGTGGCGTAGATATTCCTTCGCCGGAAAAACATCGGTAAGGTAGGGGTCAAAATCCAAGACCCGCGAGGAGTAGTGATGAGCGAGGCGTTGTCCATCCACCATGATAAGACTGGCCATCAATTTGAAGTCAACGTTGAAGGTCATCGTGCCTACCTGACCTATATGGACCTGGGAAAACAGACCCTGGATTTCTACCGGACCTTCGTGCCGGACGAGCTGCGTGGCAGGGGCATTGCGGCTGCCCTGACCGAACAGGCGCTCAATTATGCCGACAGCATGGGGTACACCGTGATTGCATCCTGCTCGTATGTTGAGCGCTACATGGAGCGCCACCACCGCCAGGCTGCCAAGATCTGAAGGCACATCCAGCACCATGAAAAACGCCGGGCATATGCCCGGCGTTTTCGTTGGTGCGTGACCGTTAACCGCGATTGCGGGCCGGCAGTACACCCTTGAGCTTGGCATGCATGCTGCGCAGGGTTTTTTCGGTGCTTTCCCAGTCGATACAGGCATCGGTGATCGATACGCCGTATTGCAGTTCCGACAGGTCTTTGGGAATGGCCTGGCAACCCCAGTTCAGGTGGCTTTCCACCATCAGGCCGATGATCGACTCGTTGCCTTCCAGAATCTGGTTGGCGACGTTCTCCATGACCAGAGGTTGCAGGGCAGGGTCCTTGTTGGAGTTGGCGTGGCTGCAATCGACCATGATGTTCGGGCGGATATTCGCCTTGTTCAGTGCCTGCTCGCAAAGAGCGACGCTGACCGAGTCATAGTTCGGCTTGCCGTTGCCGCCGCGCAGTACCACGTGACCATAGGCATTGCCCTTGGTGGTCACGATGGAAACGCCGCCTTCCTGGTTGATACCCAGGAAGCGATGCGGGCTGGAAACCGATTGCAGGGCGTTGATTGCAACCGTCAGGCCGCCATCCGTGCCGTTCTTGAAGCCCACGGCCGACGACAGGCCGGAAGCCATTTCGCGGTGGGTCTGGGATTCGGTCGTGCGGGCGCCGATGGCAGACCAGCTGATCAGGTCTTGCAGGTATTGCGGGGAGATCGGGTCCAGCGCTTCGGTAGCGGTTGGCAGGCCCATTTCCGCGAGGTCCAGCAGCAATTGACGGCCGATGTGCAGGCCATCCTGGATCTTGAAGGAGTCATCCAGGTACGGATCGTTGATCAGGCCTTTCCAGCCGACGGTGGTACGTGGCTTCTCGAAATACACGCGCATGACCAGATACAGGGTGTCCGAAAGTTCGGCAGCCAGGGTCTTGAGGCGTGCGGCGTATTCTTTTGCTGCCTTCAGATCATGAATCGAGCATGGCCCGATCACGATGAACAGGCGATGATCCTTGCCGTCGAGAATGTTGCGGATCACTTCCCGGCCCTGGCTTACAGTGTGCAGGGCCTTCTCGGTAAGAGGAATTTCGTGCTTGAGTTGATCCGGCGTGATCAGAGTCTCGTTGGATGCAACGTTGAGGTCGTCAATCGGTAAATCAGCCATCGTGTTACTCATCAGGTCACGGGTATTGGCCGCCCGCAGTGTTTCTTGCGGCGGTGCTCAGCATGGTTGAGCGTATCGGGGAGCCGAACCTTAGCGCGTTACCCTGTTGCTCGACAATGGGTAAACGTGGCTTTGAGGCTGTCGGGCTGTAATAAAGACAGTACTTGAAGCAAGGATAGCCGCTTGCTCTCGCCGTGAATTTGCAACCGGTCGGCATGCATCGGATAGTGTGCGGACAATCAGAACTGCCATGAGGCAGACGATATTGAGAGGATGAGTATGACCCGTGATACGCAACGACCAAGGATCGGCATTATCGGCACCGGTGCTATTGGTGGTTTTTATGGCCTGATGCTGGCGCGTGCCGGTTTTGACGTGCATTTCCTGTTGCGCAGTGAATTCAATGCAGTGGTTCGCAACGGCCTGCAGGTGAACAGTGCGGTGCATGGTGATCTGTCGCTCAATCCGGTCCAGGCTTATTGCTCCGTTGCAGACATGCCGCCTTGCGACTGGTTGCTGGTGGGCACCAAAAGTACCGGCAATGGCGGCCTTGCGCCTGTCATTGCCCGGGCTGCGGCGCCGGGAGCCAAAGTCCTGCTTTTGCAGAATGGCCTGGGAGTGGAGGATCAGTTGCGGCCCTTGCTGCCCGAGAGTCTGCACCTCCTGGGTGGTTTGTGTTTTATCTGCGTGCATCGTGCGCAGCCCGGGGTTGTGACCCATCAGGCTTTTGGTGCCGTGAGTGTCGGGTATCACAGTGGCCCGGCCGTTGATCAGGAAAGCCGTCAGGCAGTGGTCGAAGAATGTACGGCGCTTTTTCAGAGGGCAGGAGTCGAATCCCATGCCATGGCCGATCTGCAGCAGGCCCGCTGGCAGAAGCTGGTCTGGAATGTGCCCTATAACGGTTTGTCTGCCCTGTTGCAGACCAGCACTACGCCATTGATGGTCGATCCTTGCAGTCGTGAACTGATCAAGGCATTGATGGATGAGGTGGTGCAGGGCGCCGAGGCTTGTGGCTATGTCCTGCCCGAAGGGTATGCTCGTCAACTGTTCGAGGTGACCGGGAAGATGCCGGATTACAAACCCAGCATGCACCACGACTTCGTCGAGGGGCGACCGCTGGAGCTGGAGGCCATCTATGCCAGGCCGCTGGCCGCCGCGCTGGAGGCTGGATACGACATGTCGCGGGTCAGGGTGCTCTATCAGTCTCTGGCGTTCATCGGACGTCGAAACGTTTGATTCGATCAGTCAACAAGGAGGCGATCATGGCAGACCGTGATGAGCATAAACTGGTGTTGGCGATTTCCTCGCGGGCACTGTTCGATCTGCGTGAAAGCCATGCGGTGTATATGGCGGACGGAGTCGAAGCCTATCGCCAGTATCAGATCGATCATGAAGACGAGGTGCTGGAGCAGGGCGACGCTTATCTGCTGGTGGAAAAGCTGCTGAGTCTCAACGCCAGCCTCAGCAAGGCGCGGGTCGAGGTCATACTCGTTTCGCGCAACAGCGCCGATACCGGGTTGCGGGTCTTCAATTCGATTCAGCATTACGGGCTGGATATCACCCGTGCCGCTTTTGTCGGCGGGCGCAGTCCCTATCCTTATCTGGCGGCGTTTGGCTGCCACCTGTTTCTTTCAACCCATGCCGAGGACGTACGCAGCGCTCTGGATGCCGGATTCGCTGCGGCAACCATTCTTTCCGGTGGCGCACGGCGGGCGGCCAGTGCCGAGTTGCGAATCGCGTTCGACGGCGATGCGGTGCTGTTTTCCGACGAGTCCGAGCGCATCTACCAGACCGGCGGGCTGGCGGCCTTTCAGGCCAGTGAACGCGAGTCGGCGCGTGAGCCTTTGCGCGGCGGACCTTTCAAGCCGTTTCTGGCAGCGCTTAACCTGTTGCAGCGCGAGTTTCCCGAGGAAAACTGCCCGATTCGTACGGCCCTGGTCACGGCCCGCTCTGCTCCGGCCCACGAGCGGGTGATCCGCACCCTGCGCGAGTGGGATATTCGTCTGGACGAGTCGCTGTTTCTGGGTGGTTTGCAGAAGTCTGCTTTTCTTGAGGCGTTCGCGGCCGATGTCTTCTTCGACGATCAGCCCGGCCATTGCGAAAAGGCCCGGGAGGTTGTAGCTACCGGCCATGTTCCCCACGGCATCAGTAATGAAATAAAGCTTTGACAGCACAAGGCGCAATAAGCCGTATTCGTAGTCTTGGGTGCGCTGCTAAGCTGAATCAATCTCCGTCATTCCGGTTGTTCGGGAGGTTATATGATTCGTTCGATCCTGTATGCCACAGACCTCGGTCTGTATGCGCCTTACGTGGTGCAACATGCGCTGGCAATGGCTCGAACGTTCAATGCCGGCCTTTACGTCATTCATGTTGTCGAGCCCATGGGTCTGTTCGCCGAGTCGGTATTGCAGAGCTACCTGGGGGAGGATGCGTTGAAGGACCTTCACGGCAAGGGCGTGAGTACATTCATGGATGGAATAGAGCAAAGGATGCTCGACGGGTTTCGTGAAGAACTAGGAGAAGGTCATAAAGACCTGTCTTTCATCCGCGCAGTGAGGGTCGTTCAAGGGGAGCCATGCAATGTGATCCTTGAGCAGACACGCGAGCTGGCAGTGGACTTGCTGGTGCTAGGTAGTCATAGCCATATGGCGAAAGAGGGCGCGCCGATAGGTCGTACGGCCGCCAGGGTTTTACAGCTTTCTGATGTACCGGTTTACATGGTGCCCATGATGCAGAACAGAGGACGGGGGTAGGGTGGGGGTGTAAATGATGGTTTAAGTGAAATCGAGCGTGCGATTACCTCTCAAAGGTGATAAAAAGTTCTAGCGTTATTCACCCGACCATTAATCCAGTTATATACCGTCGCTGATACCCCTAGGGTTTATCTGCTTTGAGGGATACATATGAAGCTCCAACAATTGCGCTACATTTGGGAAGTGGCGCACCACGACCTCAACGTTTCCGCGACGGCACAGAGCCTTTACACCTCGCAGCCCGGCATCAGCAAGCAGATACGCTTGCTTGAGGACGAGTTGGGGGTCGAAGTTTTTGCCCGCAGCGGCAAGCACCTGACACGGGTCACGCCAGCCGGTGAACGCATTATCACCACTGCTGGCGAGATTCTGCGCAAGGTCGAAAGCATCAAGCAAATTGCCCAGGAATTCTCTAACGAGAAAAAGGGCACCTTGTCGATCGCAACCACCCATACCCAGGCGCGTTATGCCTTACCGCCTGTCATCAGTAATTTCATCAAGCAATACCCGGACGTTGCATTGCACATGCACCAGGGGTCACCGATGCAGATCGGGGAAATGGCGGCTGACGGGACCGTTGACTTCGCCATTGCTACCGAAGCGCTGGAGCAGTTCGGTGATCTGGTCATGATGCCGTGCTACCGCTGGAACCGCTGTGTAGTGGTGCCTCAGGGCCATCCCCTGACCAAGGTACCCAAGCTGACCCTGGAGCTGCTGGCCGAATACCCGATCGTGACTTATGTATTCGGGTTCACCGGGCGCTCCAAGCTTGATGAAGCATTCAGCCACCGCGGGCTGGTGCCCAAGGTCGTTTTCACGGCGGCGGACGCAGACGTGATCAAGACTTATGTGCGCCTGAATCTGGGGGTCGGTATCGTTGCCAGGATGGCAGTGGATGAAGAGCTCGACAGTGACCTGGTCATTCTTGATGCCAGCGACCTGTTCGAGTCAAGCATCACCAAGATTGCTTTCCGTCGCGGTACTTTCCTGCGTGGCTTCATGTGCGACTTCATCGAGAAGTTTGCTCCGCACCTGACTCGCGAAGTCATGGCCAAGGCGATTCACTGCCACAACAAACAGGAGCTGGAAGAGCTGTTCGAGGGTGTGGAACTGCCTGTGCATTGATGTCTATCGCGGATGAATCCGCTCCCACGCAATCTGTGTAGGAGCGGATTCATCCGCGAAACGACCATCAACCCTTGGTAATCAGATTCCCGGCGTGCAACCCGCATTCCTTCTGCGTCGCCTCTTCCCACCACCAGCGGCCTTCACGTTCGTGCTGGTTCGGCAATACCGGGCGCGTGCAGGGCTCGCAGCCAATACTGATGAAACCGCGTTCGTGCAGGCTGTTGTAAGGCAGCTCAAGCATGCGGATATAGCCCCAGATTTCTTCGCTGCTCATCTGTGCCAGAGGGTTGAACTTGTACAGCGTGCGTTCGGGCGTCGAGAAGGCGCTGTCGACTTCCAGGGCGGCTACCGCGCTCCGGGTGCCAGGGCTCTGGTCGCGACGCTGGCCGGTGGCCCAGGCCTTGACGTCTGACAGCTTGCGGCGCAGGGGTTCGATCTTGCGAACGCCACAGCATTCGCCATGACCGTCCTTGTAGAAGCTGAACAGGCCCTTTTCCTTGACGAAAGGCTCAAGCTTTTGCTGGTCCGGGGAGATCAGTTCGATATCGATCCTGTAATGCTCGCGGACCTGCTCGATGAAGCGATAAGTCTCTGGATGCAGGCGACCGGTATCCAGGCTGAACACCTTGACGTTCTTGTTCAGCTTCCAGGCCATGTCCACCAGCACCACATCTTCGGCACCGCTGAAGGAGATCCACAGCTCGTCACCGAAATGTGCGAAGGCCAGTTTCAGAATGTCCTGAGCAGACTTGTTGGCATACGTCGCGGCGAGTTCAGCGACGTCGAAGGGTTGGCTCATCAGGCGGCTTCCTAGGTACAAGAGTGGCGCTTAAGCGCTCGTGATGGCGGCAATGGTAACAAAATCCATCGCTCAATGGCCTGTCTGACGTGTTCTGGGTTTGTGCCAGTACGGCTTGCGCTGAAATGGCAACAGACTCTAGAGTGCCGCTTCGCTTGATCTTGAAATCCCATTGAGGAGTGTTCTGTGGAAATTGCCTGTCTCGACCTGGAAGGGGTGCTGGTCCCGGAAATCTGGATTGCCTTTGCCGAAAAAACCGGCATCGAATCGCTGCGTGCGACCACTCGGGATATTCCCGACTATGACGTGCTGATGAAGCAGCGGCTGCGCATCCTCGATGAGCATGGCCTGAAGCTGTCGGATATCCAGGAAGTGATCGGCACCCTCAAGCCGCTGGACGGCGCGGTCGAATTCGTCGACTGGCTGCGCGAGCGTTTCCAGGTGGTGATTCTGTCGGATACTTTCTACGAGTTTTCCCAGCCGCTGATGCGCCAACTGGGTTTTCCGACCTTGTTGTGCCATCGACTGATCACCGACGAGACGGATCGCGTCGTCAGCTACCAGTTGCGTCAGAAAGACCCGAAGCGTCAGTCGGTACTGGCTTTCAAGAGCCTGTATTACCGCATCATCGCTGCTGGCGATTCCTACAACGACACCACCATGCTGGGCGAGGCCGATGCAGGCATCCTGTTCCATGCCCCGGAAAACGTCATTCGCGAATTCCCGCAGTTCCCGGCGGTGCATACCTTTGAAGACCTGAAAAAGGAATTCATCAAGGCCTCGAACCGGGATCTGTCGCTGTAGATCCATTCGCGAATGAAGTCGCTCCTGCACATACCGTAGGAGCGACTTCAGTCGCGAATAAAGTTCTCCAGTGTCCTGAGCAACACCCGCACCTTGGTAAAAGACTCCTGATACTCCGACTCCCAATCGGAGTCTGCCACGATTCCACCGCCACCCCAGCAGGAAATGCTGCCGTCTTTCACCAGCAGGCTGCGGATGGCGATGGAGCTGTCCAGTTCACCGCGCACATCCAGGTACATCAGCGAGCCGCAGTACAAGGCGCGGCGTGTGGGCTCAAGTTCGTCGATGATCTGCATGGCGCGGATCTTTGGGGCACCGGTAATCGAGCCGCCGGGGAAGCTGCCAGCGATCAGGTCCAGAGCATCCTTGTCTGCCGCCAGTTCGCCAGTCACGCTGCTGACCAGGTGATGCACATTCGGGTAGCTTTCCAGGCTGAACAGCTCCGGCACTTTCACTGAACCGGTGGTGCAACTGCGGCCCAGATCGTTACGTAACAAATCGACGATCATCAGGTTTTCGGCGCGGTCCTTGATGCTTGAAAGCAGTTCCTGCGCATAGGCCTCATCTTCGATTGCATCGCGACCCCGTGGGCGGGTGCCTTTGATCGGGCGGGTTTCGACTTCCCGATGGCTGACTTTGACGAAGCGCTCCGGCGACAGGCTCAGGATCGCATCGCCGTCGGGCAATGACTGGTAGCCGGAAAACGGCGTTGGGCATGCTTCGCGCAGAGCGCAGTAGGCAGTCCATGAGTCGCCTTCGCAGCGAGTCTGAAAGCGCTGGGCAAAGTTGACCTGATAACAGTCACCCGCCTGGATGTAGTCCTGAATACGGGTAATGGCTGTGCGGTAATCCAGTGCGCTGAGGTCGGCCTGGAAAGGGCTGCTCAAGCGGAACTCGCTCGGGACCGAGTCGCTGCCCGGCTGCTGAAACAGCTCCAGCAACCGCAAGCGTTCAGATTCCGGCAGTGCAGGGTGACAGACCAGTTGCGTGGTGCCTGCCTGATGATCACTGATCACCGCCCAGGCATACAGGCCCAGGCGAGCATCCGGCAGTTGCAGGTCATCGATAGCCAGGGTTGGTAACGGCTCAAGGCGACGACCGAAGTCATAGCCCAGATAGCCGATCAACCCACCCGCAAAGGGCAGTTCGCTGTCATAGGGCAATTGTGCAACGCCCAGACGCTCAAGGCCGTCGCGCAACCGTTGCAGAAACGCCGTACCGGATTCACCTGGCTCTACAACCAGATGCTCCAGCGGCCATGCGCTGAGCAGATCAAACCTTCCGCGATCCGCCTCAGGACGACCACTGTCCAGCAACACGGCGCCCGGTGCGTGACGGACCCGTTTGAAGTATTCAGCAGGGTCAGATGAATAGCGCAAGGGGTAAAGGGTGCAGGTCGGCATTCGCAGAAATCGGTCGGCAGTATCGGGTGGGTGATTCTAAGGCTCAAGTGCCAGTATCTCCTAGTACTCTGTTTGGGAAACGGGCTGTATTCTTGTCCTGAAGAAGTATTTTGATGGAAATGATCATTTGACTGTAAAGGCAGCTTTACAACTAATTCCATCGTGTCCCAGGTCGTGATGTACAAGTGCTTTATCGCTGATTTGAATAGCTTGTATGAATCTAGGAAGAGAATGTTAATGAAATGATTCAGTTATTCTTGAAAGGGATAAGCCTGCTTTTTTTATTGTGAATTGATTGGCTCTTCATCGTTTATTTATCTTTTGTTCGTGGGAATAAGGCTACATTCCTCTAGGAAAGGTCCTACATGATTATAGGTTTTGTATTGTTATTCTTCGGCGCCGTTGATGACGTACGCATTGTCGTTGTCGCTTTTATAAAACGAAGGAATAAGTCATGTTTTTTTATAATTCGTCGAAGTCTGCTGCTTCAGGCAGAGCATTGCGAACACTGTGGATTACTCCGTTGATGTTATTTGGCTATCATGGTGCCGCTCTGGCGGAAACCGTTATTGGAGGCCCCAGGTATATCGATAGCACTTACTATAAGACTGAGTGGTTTGTCATGAATGGAGGGGTGCTTAATGCCGATGGTGCCAAGGCTACTTATATAAGAGTGGAGCACGGCGGTGCGCTGAACTTTACGGATACGCAGGTGACGGGTGAGGGGGCTATCTTAGGTATTGCCATCAGTTTTCTGGGCGGTGCAGGGAACTTCATTGGCGGCAGTATCGGGGGGGCAAATGCACTTATTGGCATGCGCGTAACTGCCGCCAATGCGCTGATGAATGGCACTATCGTGAGCGCAAATGAAATAGGCATTGATATGTTGGCAGGGAGCACTGTGACGCTCTCGGGAAGTCAGGTCAGTGGCACGGGTGCCAATGGCGTTGGGGTTCACATGTTCAACGGGGAGTTGAGGGCCACTAACGGTACGGTCATTTCCGGGGCCGTAAACGGTATCAACGTCACTCAAAGTCGTGATGTTTCGGGCCCTGGTAATCCTTTCATCGAACTGGACAACAGCCAGGTCATTGGGCAGACAGGTGCTGCAATCGTTGTTGATCCCCCTTTTGGCAGCACTGACTTGACGAACATCATTGTAAAGAACGGCTCAAGTCTGACGGGGGGGAACGGGAATATTCTCGAGGTCAATGGCGCTACGGCCACAATGGATGTATCAGGCAGTGCGCTTGCGGGAAATGTTCAGGTCACTGACAGTGGCAAGCTGGATTTGAGCCTGGACCAGAGCACCCTGACGGGCGACGTGATCGCTGAAGCGGGCAGTACTGCAAATGTTGCACTCTCCAATAACTCCGTTCTGACGGGCCGTCTTGAAAACCTCAGCAGCCTGGCGATCAATAGTGCTGCGAGGTGGGTGATGGTTGAAGACTCCACGGTCAGCAACCTGACCATGGATGGCGGCTTCATCAAGATGGGTGAGCCGGATGCGTTCTACAGGTTGTCGGTGGGCAATCTGTCAGGTAATGGCACATTTGTCATGGACGCCGATTTCTCCCAGGGCAAAGTCGACTTTCTCGATGTGACTGGTACTGCAACCGGCAATCACTCCTTGCTGGTGGGGGCGACCGGTTCCGATCCGCTTGCCGACTCGTCCATGCATGTGGTGCATACCGCCAGTGGTGACGCACAGTTCTCGTTGCTCAACGGGCCGGTAGATATGGGCACCTACACTTATGAACTCAGCCAGCAAGGTGGTAACGACTGGTATCTGGTCAATACCGGCAAGGTCAGTTCGAGCACTGGCGCGGTACTGGCATTGTTCAATACGGCGCCTACTGTGTGGTATGGCGAGTTGTCCACCCTGCGCAGCCGTATGGGTGAGTTGCGTTTCAAGGGCGGGCAGCCAGGCGGCTGGATTCGTACCTATGGCAACAAGTTTGACGCCAAGGCCGCGTCCGATGTCGGTTACAAACAGACACAACAAGGGCTTTCCTTTGGTGCCGATGCCCCATTGCCATGGGGTGACGGGCAGTGGCTGGTCGGTCTGCTGGGTGGTTACAGCAAGTCGGACCTGAACCTTGATCGCGGTACCACCGGGCAGGTCAACAGCTACTATGTCGGCGCTTATACGACCTGGCTCGATCAGGACAGCGGCTACTACTTTGACGGTGTTCTCAAGCTCAACCGCTTTCGTAATGAAGCCGATGTCAGCCTGAGTGATGGTTCCGAGTCGAAGGGCGATTACGACAACAGTGGTGTGGGGGCTTCCGTCGAGTTCGGCAAGCATATCAAGCTCGATGATGGCTATTTCGTCGAGCCTTACACGCAACTGGCAGGCTTGATGGTTGAGGGCAAGGATTATTCTCTGGACAACGGCATGCGGGCTGAAGGTGATGATACCCGGTCACTGGTCGGCAAGCTGGGTGCTACGGCAGGTCGTGATTTCGATCTGGGCGAGGGCCGGATTGCCCAGCCTTATATTCGTGCCGCTTACGTGCATGAGTTTTCTCAGGACAATGGTGTAAAGATCAATGGCAACGACTTCAATAATGATCTTTCCGGGGCGCGAGGTGAACTGGGTGCCGGTATTGCCGTTTCAATGTCGGATCGCCTGCAACTGCATGCCGATTTCGATTACAGCAATGGCAAGAAACTTGAGCAGCCGTGGGGTGCCAATATAGGGTTGCGTTATAACTGGTAAGGGTTGTCATGGATCATGAGGGAAGCGAAAGCTTCCCTTTTTTATTCGTGAAACGAATATCGGAAGGTTTAATTCATCTGCCGGGTACTGGCAGTTCTGACAGTATCCAACTCTTCACGGGGGGCGTTTAATGGTGTTCGAGCAGGGGCGGTGTTAACAGGAGGCTCGGCCGCTCTTGAACGAATCATTCCTGCTCGCCTTATGTATACAGGTTTTTTGTTGAACTCAAGGAGAGTGAAATGTCGAATGCTCATAAAATTGCGGAAGGCATACAGAAGCGTCGCGAGTATATGCGTTCACAGGTGAAGAGAGGGGGAGGTAATCCCTCACCGGATGCCTTGCTTGATCCTGCGCTGGTAAGCGCTATTATTGCAGGCTTGCCGCCGGGGTTACTCCGTGTCAAGGATTTAGTGGGTGATCTTGATGTGCAAATTCCTTATTGGCATCTTCCGATTGTCAGTACGGGTTATGTAGATGTTGTTTTAACACTCACTAATAGTGAGGATTATATCATTTATGTCAATTCAAAGCGATTCATGGGGCCGCTGGACGCAACTGATTTTCCGCTGGAGAAGAATATTCCGCATGATAATATCCCTCATGAGGGTGTATTCACGATTGCATACGAAATTTTTACAAACGAAGGGACTAATAACAGTTCCAGTCCTCTCACTATTACGATTGACAGGACTCCGCCTTATTTCAATCCGGATCCAGCCCTTGCATTCCCCACGGCATTGATTGTCCCGGCAGACTTTATTACTGACGAGACTTTTGCGGGGGGAGTGACTGAGTTTGTCTGTACGCTGCCGGACTATCCAGGGATTACCGACGAGGACCAGGTCGTGGTGTATTGGGGGCCGGGAATGCCAGATTCGCCTAACGCTCCGAACCCAGCTTTCGGCCCGGTGGTGATCCCGGCGGACCGGAAAATTCCTATCCAGAAATCCTTTATCGAAGACAAGGTCAATGGCCCTACGCTGGCTGTGTACTGGTTGACAGACAAGGCCGGAAATGTGAGTGCCGTTTCCCAGATTACTGTAGTGGATGTGCAGCTGGGGGCGCTGCCTGCCGATCTTCAGCCACCGGAGGTTCCATTAGGGCCATTGGTGGACCTGGCCGATGCGCATATGGGTGTCACCGTGCTTGTTCCTGCGTTCAATAATCCTGCAAGTACGCTTGTTCGAGTGAAATGGGGTGGAACTGATCTGGCTCCTGTTGAGCCTGGGTCCATGCCTCGTGATGTGTATGTCACTGTGCCTTGGGGGACTCTGAAGGCTGAGTATCTGGGGCCTGGCGAAAAACCTTTGGAGGTCAGTTACCAGGTCAGTCGTGGGA
Source organism: Pseudomonas cichorii (assembly GCF_015471405.1). Classification (GTDB taxonomy): domain Bacteria; phylum Pseudomonadota; class Gammaproteobacteria; order Pseudomonadales; family Pseudomonadaceae; genus Aquipseudomonas; species Aquipseudomonas serbiensis. Next base: position 5,372 of record NZ_BLVZ01000024.1, on the reverse strand, counting down.
CGCTGTTATTCCCCGATGCACCCTTGACTCTGGGTATCGATGTTGACTTTTCGACCATTGGCCCGGGGAATCCCGATGAGCCCGACCCCGTTAATCCGACACTTGCGCAAGTGCATCTGACCGGGGCCGATGGTGGGCAGGATCACCTTACACCCTCCGACGACGGTAAGGACATTAATGCAACCACGACGTTATATACGCCTGTATTGCCTACTGAGGTATTGAAACTGTATTGGGGCACTCAGGAAACTCCGGTGTATGAGTTCACGGTAGCAAATGAAAAACCAGGGGACCCGATCAGTTTTACCATTCCCTGGACAGCCATTGAACCCCAGGCCAATAACCCGGCACTGCCGATGTATTACACCATCAACAGTGATAACGGCAATAACCCCCAGAGTTCTCCTCCTACGCCAGTCAATGTCGATGTCTTGCGGATCAGTTTCGAGCCTGCCACTTTTCCCGATGTCTTCGTGGATGATCTGGGCAACGGGACGCTTTCATGCATTTCCCTGCGCTCGGAAGATTATAACGATCCGACTGCAAAGTTTGGTTTCAGGGTGCAGATTCCAGCAGATAAAGACCTAGCCGTCGGTGATGAGGTGATTGCGGTATGGCAGGGGTATGAGCTCGATGGCACCACGGCCATTCCTGCTACCCGATTTACCCATGTTCATCCGCCGTTGAAGCAGGAGGAGGTGGACAATGGTTTCCTGTTTCTTGTGGAACCCTACGTTGATCATATCTTGCCGATCAAAAGGGGGTTTACGGAAGTTACTTATACCGTAACACCCGCGGGCGGTGGTACGCCTGTCCCGGCTAATCCAATGCCTGCGAAGCAGTATGTCTCGCTTCTTATCCCGGGTGAGGATCTAACGTGCGTAGTGCCGCCGCCAGAACCCAAACCATGAAGTGTGAGGCCGACAACTTGCGTGTCTGCGCGCAAGGGGTGTGGCCGATTATATTCCCTGGCAGGTTATATGGGAGAAACGCGATATGGATGCGACTGATTTTTTAGCGAACTTGAGCCCGCCAGTAGTGCCAGAGACTTTGCCGGACATTCCGGGAGGAGAAACCAATCTTCTGCCTCTGGCGGCATTGCAAAGAGACCTGAAAGTAACATTTCCCTTATGGGGCGGAAGCGATCCAGCACCGGGCCGCAATGAAAGGGTCGTGCTGAACTGGGATGGCCGGGAAGTGGCTGTAAAGACATTCACGACGCCCATCACTGATCCAGACACTCTGTTTGCGGAGATTCCTCTGGCTGAATTGATTGAAGGTACGCACCAGTTGTTTTACAAGGTCACGCTTTCAACCGGCAACACTAACGACTCCGATCCCGTCACCCTTACCATCGACAGGACTCCTGCCACGCTTGCCGGCAATAAAGACCCGCTGGCTTTTCTTCCCGATCTGATCGGTAACAGGGTCACGGCCCGTTATCTGGAGGAGCACAACAATACACTTCCGGCCACTGTCCCCACCTATTCCCCCCATCGGCCCGGCGACACCATCAGTTGGTATTGGGAGCAAGCACCGGTTGGTTCTCTGCTGGCGGGTGAGAAGACCTTGAGCTTGGTCGATATGAGCCTGGACATCGCAATCGATGGCGATGTGATTGTTGCCGGTGGCGATGGCCAGCGGTATGCGACCTATGAAGTTCAGGACCGGGCCGGAAACCTCAGTGTATTGTCTCGCGCCGCACTGCTGTCCGTGGATGCGCAGCCGATTCCGTTGCTGATGCCTTCGGTCAGGAAATCGCTGCCAGCAGGCGGTGGCAAGGGAACACTGGACCCGATGCTCGTCACGGATGGGGCCGTGGTGGTCATCCCCTCGGAAATCGATCTGCAGCCCTCCGACCTGCTCACGGTCTACTGGACCGGTATTACTCCCGAGGCCAGCCACGTCACAACTACCCCCATCGCGGCGGGTGGTCTTGAGTATGGAATACCGGCTATCGCAGTACCCGGCAATATAGGTTCAGGCAGAGAAGTCGAGGTGTATTACACCTTGACCCATCAGGGTGGCAAGGTTGAAGAGTCCGGGAAGTATCTGCTGACCATCCTGCCGATTCCCGATGCCCGGTTTCCCCAGCCACAATGCGAACAGGCAAGCGGGACACCGGAGACACTTCGTCTTTCTGCAGTACCCGCCGGTGGAGCAGACTTCTTCACCCGGGCATGGGTGTTTATGGCCGAGAAGCAAAAGATGAATATGCGGGCAGAGGGAGTGGACAAGAATACGGGGGGCGATCTGTACTTCGACATGTTCAAGGCGCGTGAGGTAACTTCAAGTGAGATCGTTGCAGAGAGAGTCGATGCCGTGCTGGTTCGTTCGTTTCTGGAACAGTTGAAACTCAATGCGGTCTTCTCGGTATATATTGAAGTGAGTTTCGATGGAGGGTTGTCTTATAGAGTGTTCAGGCCGCAGGAGTTGACATTGGTGGCTTGAGAGATCAGCCCCGACTTTTGGTCGGGGCTGACTGGTTATTTTGATTTTTATATGACTCTTAGTGCTCTGATGTTGGTAACTAATCTGCTTGGTGCACTTTCAAATGTCAAGAATCTTCCGAACCTACTGCCATTAGCTTGAAAGAACTTGAGAAGTGGTGGAATGTCTGGATCTGTAGTGCTCGGAGAAGCTTGTAATGTCGTACTGCTAGTGCTTCCCCGTCTGGAGAGTGATGCTGTAGCAGAGATGGAATCTCTCAATGGTGTTGCTGCTGGCGGTGGTGGAGGTGGAGGTGGAGGTGGAGGTGGAGGTGAAATGGAACTTCTGGTTGAGGCTGGTAATGATGCTGAAATTGAATTACTGGTTGAAGCTGGTAATGAGGCTGGAGGTTGAACACCTAATACGTTTGCGTTTGTGCCTTCGGGTAAGGTTAATTCAGGAAATTGAAAGGCGTTATCCCCGTTATATAAAGGGTTTTGTTGCATTCTGAAGTTGTTTGTGAGGTCAGGAAGGCTTTCGGAAGCCCTGGAGGCTGCAACAGGAGCTACTCCCTCAGGTGCTGCTTCTGACATCCCGACGGAAAACCACTTTGACTCCTTCGTAAAAAGTGTCGCCGCACCCGCCAGAGTCGATATGATCCCCAGCACAGTGCTTGTTATACCCAGCACTTTCTTGGCCTGTGTATCCGGGGTATAAGCTCCGATCCCGCCTGTCACCACCGCCGCAACCCCCGCCGTCTGGGCAACCGCGAACATGCCGAACTGCATGGTCAATGCCGGCGCAGCCACTCCACCGGTCGCAACGGTGCCAATGATCCCCAGCACCAGGCCTGCGATATTGAGCCCCAGAAACAGACCACGGGACATATGCCCGGTGGGGTCGACGAAGCCGATCGGGTCGCCCAGGCAATAGACATAAGGGTTGAGCCCGCCAGCGCCGAACGGGCTGAGGCTGTCGGGGCTATGGAAACGCATCAGTATCGGGTTATAGGCTCGGTAGCCACGGCCCAGCAGATACCAGCCGCTGACCTCATCGCGCACTTCACCATTGAAGCCCAGCAGGTTACGCATGCCATCGTCACTGCTGCGTTCCCCATAGGCGCTGTACACCGCCGTGCGCAGATCGGCCTGCTGGCTTTCGCCGAGCAGGCTTTGCTTGGCGTCGGTCATGAATAACAGGGTCTTTGCCCCATCGCCGAGGGTCTGCTGCCCCAGCGGTTGATTGTCGCCATACAGATAACAGGTGGTTTCGTTGCCCTGAATACTGCTGCTCAAGCGTTCGCCCTGATAGAAACGCAGCGCCTCGATTTGACTGCCTTGACTGACGCCAACCAGTTGGTTGTGCGAGTCATAGCGGTATTGCGCTGCCGCTGTGCCATCTGTTGCGGTTACACCCAGCAAGCGGCTCTGAGTGTCATAAGCCAGTAGCTGAGCATTTTCGTCGTGCAACAGATTGCCATCGGCGTCGTAATCCAGCGTGATGCTGGCAGGGTAGTCCGGGTGAGTGTGGGTGATGCTGACCAGTTGCGTCGGATCATCAATGGCAAAGCCGAACAATGCCTGATCGGTGCTGCCATCGATAAAGGTGCTGAGTACTTCAGTGATATTGTCCAGCGCATCGAAATCGAAATGTTGCTCGCTGATCCCGTTGCCATAACGATCCTGTGGCAGCGTTTCTCCGGTACAGGCATACAGCACGAGGCGGCCGCGTTCGTCGTAATCGAAGGTTTCATCGAGCAATGAGCGGTCGGCGGTTTTCAGATGCCTGGACGTCAGCCTGCCGTCCTTGCGCCATGTCTGGGTAATCGTGCGGGTATCGTGGCCGCTCAGTTCAAGGGTACGCTCGGTTTCCTGTCCCTGATCGTTGTATTGCAGGCTGGTCTGTAACGTGTTGCCACTGCCTGTATCCGTCGTGAGAATACTCTGCAACCGACCCAGGCTGGACCAGGTGAATCCGGCCTGCAACTGCTCCTGTTTCACTGACCGGGCGCGGCCGAGCTGATCGTACTCATAGACTGACGTCAGCCCGCCTGGCTCCTGGCGGCTCAACGCCCGTCCGCCAAAGGAAGCCGTATGCAGGGTTTCCCGTGTCACTCCGTCTTCCACGCGGCGTTCCGCTTTCAATCCGCCGTTCAGGTTGTAATCGAACTCGGTACGGCTGCGACTGTTTTGCGAGGTCATCAAGGCGGCCGTCTTGAAGTCATAGGTAAAGTCGGCCTGTTCACTCTCGGCGATGGTGCGCACTGGCTGATCGCTCAGGCCCAGGCTGTATTCATAATGAATGGAGTGCCTGGCGGGAGTGATGCATTCATCCACCTGCATCTGTCCGCCCTTGTAGACCAGGGTGGTGGTACGAGGGCCGACGCTGACGTGTGTCGCGCGATTCAGTCCATCGAACTGTTGTTCACCCAGCAGAATGGATTCTGTTGCCTTGTCTGGCCTGGCGCAGATTCTTGTCGGCAAGGCATCGCTGCTGTGTAACGCATAATCCTTTTCGATCACGGTCAGGTCGGGGAGGGTGGTGCTGATGACCCGTGACAGGGCGTCGTAACCGAAGCTTGTGCTGCGTCTGAGCGCATCGACTTTCTGGATACAGCGCCCCAGGCCGTCATAGGCATAATCCGTCTGGCCTATAAGGATGTCAGCAGCATCCAGTGTTCTGGACCATTCGGGTTTGCCGAACCGGTTGCTTTTGGTTTCAGTCAGGTTACTGATCTTTGCTGGCGTATCGCTGCTCTGCACCCAGTTACGCACGGTCTTGCGTATCGGATCCGTTTCGGCAATCCGGGAAATCCCGTCCGGGCCGGTGACACTGCGCTGTTCACCCCAGTCATCGTATTGATAGGTATTGGTCAGGGGCAATTCACGCAGTTGCAGCTCCGGCTCATCCTCGACTTCCACCAGCAGCCAGTCACTCTCGGT
>NZ_BLVZ01000023.1 GCF_015471405.1 Pseudomonas cichorii | reverse complement strand
TCCACAAAAAAGCCCGCCATTCGATCTGAATGGCGGGCTTTTTGTTTATCGGTCGCTTACGGCTTTTTCAGACCGTAATGCTCATCCAGCATGCCAGGCGTGTTGGGTGCCTTTGGCGCGTAGTCTTTTGGTGCTTCGCTGTCACGTGGCGGTGTAAGGCGGTCGCGTGGTGCCTGGTTGGCCTCTGGATGCAAGGCCGCCAGCAGGCGTTGGCGGGTCAGTTCGTCAAGGGCCAGACGATTGGCGCCCTCGGCGAGATGCTCCTGTACTTCCTGATAGCTTTGCGAGAGTTTCTGTACCAGGGTAGCCGTGCTGTTGAAGTGTGTGACCACCTCGTTCTGATAGGTATCGAAGCGCTCCTGAATGCTATCCAGCTGGCGCTGGGTGTTATTCGGAACGGTATTGGGCAGCAGACGTGCGACCAGGAAACCAATGACGACACCGGCAACCAGGGCAAGAGTCGGCAACAACCAAACTAAGAGCGAGTGTTCCACGAGTCCTTCCTCTATAAACGGCTTTGCTTTACGTTAACGGCTCTAACCTGCGCTGTATACCCGCGACACGTCGCTTATATGTCAGCCACAGACAATCAGCTAGACGAGTCGATCCATTTCGAGGTCACGGAGTTTATTTTGTCCATGCGTGAAACCCCCGTATTCATTGACGGCCCCGAAGGCCAGCTTGAAGCGCTTTATCAGGATCTGCCCGATGCTGTGGGCCTGGCGCTGATTTGCCATCCTAACCCGATCCAGGGTGGGACGATGCTCAATAAAGTGGTTTCGACGTTGCAGCGTACCGCCCGCGATGCCGGTCTGGTTACGTTACGTTTCAATTATCGTGGCGTCGGTGCCAGCGCTGGCACATCGGTTGGCGGGCCGGAGGAGGTCGAAGATGCGGTTGCGGTCGCGCAATGGCTTCGCAAGCAGCAGCCGGATCTGCCCATCACGTTGCTGGGTTTTTCCTTTGGGGGTTATGTGGCTGCCACGCTTGGCGGACGCCTCGAAGCGCAAGGCGAGCAACTGAAGCACCTGTTTCTGGTGGCCGCTGCCGCATCGCGTTTGAAAGATCAAAGCGTCCTGCCGCAGAACTGTCCGCTGACGGTCATTCAGCCCGAAACCGATGAAGTCGTGGACCCGGAAATGGTCTATGCATGGTCCGCGCTTCTGCAACGTCCCCATGAGCTGCTGAAAGTGGCAGAATGCGGACACTTTTTTCACGGCAAGCTGACCGATCTGAAAGATCTGGTCCTTCCGCGTCTCTCGAACTGATTGCAGCCATAGAATAAGCGACCTGCCATGACTACTCGTATCCTGACCGGTATCACCACCACCGGCACTCCCCATCTGGGCAACTATGCGGGCGCGATTCGCCCGGCCATCGTCGCCAGCCGCCAGAAGGATGTCGACTCGTTCTACTTCCTGGCGGACTACCACGCCTTGATCAAGTGCGATGACCCGCAGCGCATCCAGCGCTCGCGCCTGGAAATCGCGGCGACCTGGCTGGCTGCCGGTCTGGATGTCGATCGAGTGACCTTCTATCGTCAGTCCGATATCCCCGAGATCCCGGAACTGACCTGGTTGCTGACCTGCGTGGCCGGCAAGGGCCTGCTCAACCGCGCCCACGCTTACAAGGCATCTGTAGACAAGAATGTCGAGGCCGGCGAAGACCCGGATGCCGGTATCACCATGGGCCTGTTCAGCTATCCGGTGCTGATGGCGGCCGACATTCTGATGTTCAACGCCCATAAAGTGCCGGTCGGCCGTGACCAGATCCAGCACGTCGAGATGGCACGCGATATCGGTCAGCGCTTCAACCACCTGTTCGGCAAGGGCAAGGAGTTCTTCGTCATGCCTGAAGCCTTGATCGAGGAAAGCGTTGCGACGCTGCCCGGTCTGGATGGTCGCAAAATGTCGAAGAGCTACGACAACACGATTCCGTTGTTCAGCAGCGCCAAGGACATGAAGGATGCGATCTCGCGCATCGTCACCGACTCCCGTGCTCCCGGCGAAGCCAAGGACCCGGATAACTCTCACCTGTTCACGCTCTATCAGGCGTTCTCCAGCGCAGAGCAGTCGGCCGAGTTCCGCTCCGAGCTGTTGCAAGGTCTGGGTTGGGGCGAGGCCAAGAATCGTCTTTTCAAGCTGCTGGATGGCGAACTGAGCGAAGCCCGCGAGAAATACCTGGGCCTGATCGAGCGTCCAGCCGATCTGGAAGACATCCTGCTCGCCGGTGCCCAGAAAGCCCGTCGCGCCGCCACGCCGTTCCTTGAAGAACTGCGCGAGGCGGTTGGCCTGCGCTCGTTCCGCACGGTTGCGCAGAATGTCGAAACCGGCAAGAAAAAAGCCGCCAAGGGCGCACGGGTTGTGAGCTTCCGTGAAGCAGACGGCAGTTTCCGTTTCCGTCTGCTGGCTGCCGATGGTGAAGAGTTGTTGCTGTCGAGCCATTTCGCGGATGGCAAGACGGCAGGCGCTGCCAGCAAAAGTCTGCTTGGCCCCAACGAGCCAATCATCATTCCTGGTGACTTCCACTTTGAAGTTGCTTTTGGCAATGGCAACGCCCAAAGTCCGCAGTTTGAAAGTGCTGAAGCCGTGCAGGCCGGTATAGAGCGCTTGCTGGCTGAGCTCAAAGCCTTGCAGGATTGATTGCCATTCCCCCGGGCCGTCGCTACAGTGACGGCCCGCTTTTGTTGCCTTGTTACCGAATATGACGCCCCTAGAACGATATCAAGCAGATCTGAAACGCCCTGACTTCTTCCACGATGCTGCGCAGGAAAACGCTGTGCGTCACTTGCAGCGTCTTTACGAAGATCTGATCGCTGCGAACAACAGCAAGCCGGGCGTGTTCGGCAAGCTGTTCGGCAAGAAAGAGCCAGCCCTGGTCAAGGGGTTGTACTTCTGGGGTGGTGTAGGCCGGGGCAAGACGTATCTGGTCGATACCTTTTTCGATGCCCTGCCGTTCGAGCAGAAGGTGCGGACTCACTTCCACCGCTTCATGAAGCGCGTGCACGAAGAAATGAGAACCCTCAAGGGCGAGAAAAACCCGCTCACTCTTATCGCCAAGCGCTTTTCCGATGAGGCGCGGGTGATCTGTTTCGACGAGTTCTTCGTTTCCGACATTACCGATGCCATGATCCTTGGCACCCTGATGGAAGAGCTGTTCAAGAATGGCGTGACCCTGGTCGCCACTTCCAACATCGTGCCCGACGGTCTGTACAAGGACGGTTTGCAACGCGCCCGCTTCCTGCCTGCGATTGCCCTGATCAAGCAGAACACCGATATCGTCAACGTCGACAGCGGCGTCGACTATCGCCTGCGCCATCTGGAGCAGGCCGAGCTGTTCCACTTCCCGCTCAATGACGTCGCCGAGGAAAGCCTGCGCAAAAGCTTCAAGGCTTTGACGCCGGAGTGTGCGCAGACCATCGAAAACGATGTGCTGATCATCGAGAATCGCGAAATCCGTGCCCTGCGTACCTGCGACGACGTGGCGTGGTTCGATTTCCGCGAATTGTGCGACGGGCCTCGCAGCCAGAACGACTACATCGAGCTGGGCAAGATCTTTCATGCCGTGCTGCTAAGCGGTGTTGAGCAGATGAGCGTGACCACTGACGACATTGCCCGTCGGTTCATCAACATGGTCGATGAATTCTACGACCGTAACGTCAAGCTGATCATCTCGGCAGAAGTTGAGCTGAAGGACCTGTATACGGGCGGACGTTTGACGTTTGAATTCGCACGTACCTTGAGCCGCTTGCTGGAAATGCAATCCCACGAGTTTTTGGCTCGGGCGCATAAGCCTTAGGAGCAGTTGCAAGCTTCAAGCTGGAAGCTGCAAGTAAAGGCAGGTTGCGTACTGCTTTTGCTTGCAGCTTGCAGCTTGCAGCTTGTAACTTACAGCTTGCAGCTTTTCAGCATGCTGCCCTCAGGCGGCCTGCTGAAACTGCTGCCTATATTGATTGGGCGACAGTTCGGTGTGCTGGCGGAACAGGCGGGCGAAGAAGCTTGCATCGTCGTAGCCAATTTCATAGCTGATGGTCTTGATGCTCTTTCGCGTGCCGGAGAGCAGGCCCTTGGCTGTTTCGATGCGCAGGCGTTGCAGGTAATGCAGCGGCTTGTCGCCGGTTGCGGCCTGGAAGCGGCGCATGAAGTTGCGGATGCTCATGCCGTGGTTGCGGGCCACGTCTTCAAAGCGGAACTTGTCCGCGAAATGTTCTTCGAGCCAGTGCTGGATTTGCAGGATGATCACATCCTGATGAAGCTTCTGGCCGCCAAAACCTATCCTTCCCGGTGAATAACTGCGCCGCACCTCATAGAGGATGTCGCGGGCCACGGCCTGGGCGACGTTCGAGCCGCAGAAGCGTTCGATCAGATAAATGTAGAGATCACAGGCCGATGTGGTGCCGCCTGCGCAATACAGGTTGTCGGCGTCTGTCAGGTGTTTTTCCTGATTGAGCAGGACCTTGGGAAACCTTTCGTTGAACGCATTGAAGAAACGCCAGTAGGTGGTGGCTTCCTTGCCGTCCAGCAGGCCGGCTTCGGCCAGCCAGAAAACCCCGGTGGCTTCACCGCACAGGACGGCACCGCTGGCGTGCTGTTCGCGCAGCCATGGCAGTATCTGCGGGTATTGCTGCAACTGGCTGTCGAAGTCGTCCCAGAATGCCGGGATGACAATGATGTCGCTTTCGCACAGCGGGCCGTCTACCGGCAGGGTGACGTCACTGAAGCTGCCGACGGGCTGTCCGTCCGGGCTTACCAGGCGAATTTCAAAGGCGGGTTTGAGGCCGTGACCCAATTGCTTGCTGTACCGCAGGCTGGCCAGATGGAAGAAGTCCTTGGCTTGCATGAGGGTCGAGGCGAATACTTTGTCAGTGGCAAGAATGCTTACGCGCCGCAGCGGGGCGGTGTGTTGAATCGGCATAATCTTTTGTTCTTATATGGAATAGTGGTCAAGCAACGGCTGAATCGTCTTATTTTTTTGCGGGTGTGTCCAGCCTCCGCGGTCGTCTCTTGCTGGCTGGCGGCCTGACGATTTGCTCGCGCAAGCAATAAACAGAACCTGAGCTGAAAATCAGGTTGAGGTTATTTTTTCAGCCTGTATAATCCGGCAGCTCTTTGCAGTGGAAGTGATGCGCCGTCTGCCGAAGAATCTTGCCGTATAACGGACGCGCTGACCCGAGCCCCCGATAGCGTCTGTTTCCGGCTGCCTTTGACTTGTCAAAGTACGCACTATTCAGTAAGATCCGCCGTCTCATTTTCAGGCGGCCCCTGAGGCTATAAAGAATGAAAACTTTTACTGCTAAACCGGAAACAGTTAAGCGCGACTGGTTCGTCGTCGACGCTGCTGGTCAGACCCTGGGTCGTCTGGCCACCGAAATCGCGAGCCGTCTGCGTGGCAAGCACAAACCGGAATACACTCCGCACGTGGATACCGGTGATTACATCGTCGTTATCAACGCTGAGCAAATCCGCGTTACCGGTGCTAAAGCTTCCGACAAGATTTACTACTCTCACTCCGGTTTTCCGGGCGGGATCAAATCGATCAACTTCGAAAAGCTGATCGATAAAGCTCCTGAGCGCGTGATCGAGACCGCGGTCAAAGGCATGCTGCCTAAGAACCCGCTGGGTCGCGACATGTATCGTAAGCTGAAAGTCTATGCGGGCGCTGTACACCCTCATACTGCTCAGCAGCCCCAAGAACTGAAGTTTTAACGGAATAGTTCATTATGTCGGCGACTCAAAATTACGGCACTGGCCGTCGCAAGACCGCAACCGCACGCGTTTTCCTGCGTCCGGGCACTGGTAACATCTCGATCAACAACCGTTCTCTGGACGTGTTCTTCGGCCGCGAAACTGCCCGCATGGTAGTTCGTCAGCCACTGGAACTGACCGAAACAGTTGAAAAGTTCGACATCTACGTCACCGTTATCGGTGGCGGTGTAAGTGGTCAAGCTGGCGCAATCCGCCACGGTATCACTCGCGCTCTGATGCAATACGACGAAACTCTGCGTAGCGCCCTGCGTAAAGCCGGTTACGTTACTCGTGACGCTCGTGAAGTTGAACGTAAGAAAGTCGGTCTGCGTAAAGCGCGTAAGCGTCCGCAGTACTCGAAGCGTTAATTCGCACTTCGTTCGAAAAGAACGCCCAGCCTCTTCGGAGCTGGGCGTTTTTTTATGTCTGTTATTTATGTGTGACAACGTGACACACGGCTGTAAGCCTTGATTTACAACGTTTCCTACTTTTCGTACGGTCTTATTACCTTGTTAATTGAAGGGTTTTTATTTACCATCCGGCCAAATCTATAAACAGCTAGATTGATATTAAGTAGACGCCTGATCAAACAGGCCACATAGCTGATGGGAGAGGACGGAATGAGCAATGACGGCGTGAATGCAGGCCGGCGTCGCTTCCTCGTGGCAGCCACATCCGTGGTTGGTGCAGCAGGAGCGGTGGGGGCTGCGGTCCCGTTCGTGGGGTCATGGTTCCCCAGTGCCAAGGCGAAAGCCGCAGGGGCACCGGTCAAGGTGAATATCAGCAAGATTGAAGCAGGACAGCAGATGATTGCTGAATGGCGTGGTCAGCCGGTGTTCATTGTTCGTCGCACCAAAGAGATCCTGGATAACCTTGGCAAGATTACCGGCCAGCTATCCGATCCTGAGTCCAAGGCTTCTGTTCAGCCTGCTTATGTTGACCCTGTCGTTCGTTCGATCAAGCCGGAAATCCTGCTGCTGGTCGGTCTGTGTACGCACCTGGGGTGTTCACCAACCTTCCGTCCTGAAGTCGCGCCTGTCGATCTTGGCAAGGATTGGGTGGGGGGCTATTTCTGTCCTTGTCACGGGTCTCATTACGATCTGGCCGGTCGGGTCTACAAGTCGCAACCCGCACCATTGAATCTGCCAGTACCCCCGCATTCCTATGAGTCGGACAGTGTCATTGTCATTGGCGTCGATAAGGAGGGTGCGTGATGAGCAAGTTCATGGATTGGGTCGATGCTCGTTTCCCGGCGACAAAGATGTGGGAAGACCATCTCAGCAAGTATTACGCTCCAAAGAACTTCAACTTCTTCTACTTTTTCGGTTCTCTGGCGCTGCTGGTTCTGGTCAACCAGATCCTGACCGGCGTCTGGCTGACCATGAGCTACACGCCGTCGGCTGAAGAGGCGTTTGCTTCTGTCGAATACATCATGCGCGATGTCGAGTACGGCGCAATCCTGCGTTTGCTGCACTCCACTGGCGCCTCGGCTTTCTTTATCGTGGTCTACCTGCACATGTTCCGTGGCTTGCTTTACGGCTCGTATCAAAAGCCGCGTGAGCTGGTCTGGGTTTTCGGGATGCTGATTTACCTGGCATTGATGGCTGAAGCCTTCATGGGATATCTGCTGCCTTGGGGGCAAATGTCTTACTGGGGTGCCCAGGTGATCATTTCGCTGTTCGGGGCCATTCCGGTCATTGGCGATGACCTGACCCAATGGATTCGCGGTGACTACCTGATTTCCGGCATCACCTTGAACCGTTTCTTCGCCTTGCACGTGGTCGCACTGCCAATCGTGGTGCTGGGGCTGGTGGTTCTGCATATCCTGGCGCTGCATGAAGTGGGCTCCAACAACCCGGATGGCGTGGACATCAAGAAACTCAAGGATGAAAACGGCATCCCTCTGGATGGCATTCCTTTCCATCCTTATTACACCGTGAAAGACATTGTCGGCGTGGTGGTGTTTCTCTTCGTCTTCTGCTCGATTGTGTTCTTCTTCCCTGAAATGGGTGGCTACTTCCTCGAAAAACCTAACTTTGAACCTGCCAACGCCTTCAAGACGCCTGAGCATATTGCGCCTGTCTGGTACTTCACGCCGTTCTACGCAATCTTGCGGGCGATTCCGGACAAGCTCACGGGTGTCATTGCCATGGGGGCCGCAATTGCAGTGTTGTTCGTGCTGCCATGGCTCGACCGCAGCCCGGTCAAGTCGATGCGCTACAAGGGATGGATGAGCAAGATCTGGCTGCTGCTGTTCTGCGTGGCTTTCGTGATCCTGGGCGTGCTGGGCGTTCTGGCGCCAACCCCGGGGCGGACTCTGTTGTCGCAGATCTGCACCTTTCTGTACTTCGCCTACTTCATTTTGATGCCGTTCTATACCCGGCTAGAGAAGACCAAACCGGTTCCAGAAAGGGTGACTGGCTGATGAAAAAGCTATTTGCTGTACTGATTCTCGCGATTCTGCCTGTTTTGTCGTTCGCCGCCGAACATGGCGGCCCAGAGCTGGAAAAGGTTGATATCGACGTTTCCGACAAGGCGGCGATGCAGGATGGCGCACGCACGTTCGCCAACTACTGCATGGGCTGCCATAGCGCCAAATACCAGCGTTATGAGCGCGTGGCTGATGATCTGGGTATTCCCCATGAGTTGATGCTGGAAAAGCTGGTGTTTACCGGTGCCAAGATCGGCGATCACATGAATATCGGCATGCAGCCAAACGATGCCAAGGCCTGGTTTGGTGCTGCGCCGCCTGATCTGACGCTGGTGGCGCGAGTGCGTGGCACGGATTGGCTGTATGGCTATCTGCGTTCGTTCTACGAAGATCCGGCTCGTCCGTGGGGCGTGAACAACAAGGTGTTCCCTAACGTCGGCATGCCCAACGTGTTGGTCGGGCTTCAGGGGCGTCAGGTTGTCGGCTGCAAGCAGGTCCAGGTGATTGAGGATGGCAAGAAGCAATATGATCCGCTGACCGGTGCGCCGCTCACCCATGAGGCTTGCGATCAACTGACCATCGTGCCGAAAACCGGTAGCCTGAACGAAGAGCAGTTCGACGAGAAGATCAAGAATCTGGTGACCTTTCTGGCCTATTCAGCCAATCCGGTTAAACTGCAGCATCAGCGCATAGGCGCTTATGTGTTGCTTTATCTGGCCTTCTTCTTTGTATTCGCCTATCTGCTCAAGCGTGAATACTGGAAGGATGTTCATTGATCGAGCTGTAGCTTCGCCCTGACACAAGCGCTCCAGTGGCGTCTCCATTCGGATAGTGATTGCGAGGCGGGTATAGTAGCGGCGCAAGATTGCAGAATTTACTTCGCGTAAATGAGCTATCTTGTCGCCCGCGACGACGACCTGTCTTTGCGCGGTCATAATCGGAGGCACCACTGGGGCGCGTTCGTTTGTCTGCCTTATAAATTTTAACAAGCGAGGAGGATCGCCATGGGCGTGACCAATCGGTTGGCCTGTTACTCCGACCCCGCCGACCACTATTCCCATCGCGTGCGCATCGTGCTCGCGGAGAAAGGTGTCAGCGCCGAGATCATCGATGTTGTTGCGGGCCGTCATCCGCCTCAGCTCATCGAAGTGAATCCGTATGGCAGCGTTCCAACCCTGGTTGATCGTGACCTGGCGTTGTACGAGTCTACGGTGGTGATGGAATATCTGGATGAGCGTTACCCGCACCCGCCCTTGCTGCCGGTTTACCCTGTGGCGCGTGCCAATAGCCGCCTGTTGATCCATCGGATTCAGCGCGACTGGTGTGGACTTGTGGATCTTATTCTGGATTCGCGTACCAAAGAGTCTGCCCGCGTACAGGCGCGCAAGGAATTGCGTGAAAGTCTGACCGGTGTTTCGCCGTTGTTTGCGGAAAAGCCTTTTTTCCTCAGTGACGAGCAAAGCCTTGTCGATTGCTGTCTACTGCCCATACTCTGGCGTTTGCCTGTATTGGGTATCGAATTGCCACGGCCTGCCAAGCCGTTGCTTGATTACATGGAGCGCCAATTTGCGCGCGAGGCATTTCAGGCGAGCCTGTCTGTAGCCGAACGTGAGATGCGCTAAGGCTTAAGGAGCCGTTGATGAACTCCAGTCGCCCTTATCTGATTCGTGCTCTCTATGAGTGGATCGTCGATAACGATTGCACACCGCATATATTGGTCAATGCGGAGTACCCATCGGTGCAGATCCCTCAGGGTTTTGCCAATGATGGGCAGATTGTCCTGAACGTTTCGCCCAGTGCTGTGCGCCATTTGCACATGGACAACGAAGCGGTCAGTTTTGAAGGCCGCTTCGGCGGTGTGCCGCATACCTTGTATGTTCCTATCGGTGCCATTCTGGGGATCTATGCCCGGGAAAATGGCCAGGGCATGGTCTTCGATCTGGAGCCTCCGGTGGAGGAAGAGGACGAGATCGAGCTGGAAGAGGATGCGCCACCACCGGACAGCGAGCCGCCGCGCCCCAGCGGCAGACCGAGTCTGAAGGTAGTGAAATAAAAAAAGGCGATCCGGATGGATCGCCTTTTTTAATTCCGGCAGCTTATCAATCGATGTACTCGAATAACCTGACGATCTTCTGTACGCCGGATACGCTCTGCACCAGGTTGGTGGCGCGGTTGGCTTCATCCTGAGTGACCAGGCCCAGCATGAAGACGATCCCGTTTTCGGTGACCACCTTGATGCGCGAGCCGGGGATAGAGTTGTCCGCCAGCATCTGGGTCTTGATCTTGGTCGTCAGCCAGGCATCGTTGTTACGCGCCAGCAGGGACGAGGGGGCTATGACCTGAAGTTCGTTATTGACCTTCTTGACCCGCTGCACGGAGCTGGCGGCCTGTTCTGCAATGGCCTTGAGGTCTGCGCGAGGTGTCTGGCCAGCCAGCAGGACGATGCCGTTGAAGCTGGTGACGACAATATGCGAGCCTTCGGCCAGGTCAGGGTGGGCCTTGGAAATGTTGACGGCGGCTTTGGTTTCGATGAGGGAGTCATCGATCTTGCTGCCGAAAGTCCTTGTTCCCCGGTCGTCCTCGATCGGCGTGTCACGTGTTGCTGTCAGAACCGAGCTGCATCCGCTGACGCCGAGGCACAGTGTCAGGACCAGTAGGCTGAGGCGATTAGGGGTCATTCTTCACTCCCGAACAGTTGGCTGTCGATCAGATCGCAAAGGCAATGGATCGCCAGCAGATGGACTTCTTGTATGCGTGCCGTGACGTTGGCCGGTACGCGGATTTCCACGTCCTCCGGCAATAATAGCGATGCCATGTCGCCACCGTCGCGTCCCGTCAATGCTACGACAATCATTTCGCGATCATGTGCGGCCTGGATGGCTTGAATAATGTTCGCCGAATTGCCGCTGGTGGAAATGGCCAGCAGTACATCGCCCGGCTGACCCAGGGCTCTGATCTGCTTGGAAAAGATTTCGTTGTAGCTGTAATCGTTGGCGATCGAGGTGATGGTTGACGTGTCTGTGGTCAGCGCTATGGCCGGCAGGCTCGGTCTTTCGCGCTCGAAACGATTGAGCAGCTCGGAAGAGAAATGCTGCGCATCGCCAGCGGAGCCGCCGTTACCGCAGGCAAGCATTTTGCCTTCGTTGAGCAGGGCGTTGACCATTACCTGGCTGGCCTGCTCGATAAAGGGTGCAAGGACGTCCATCGCCTGTTGCTTGGTGTCGATGCTGGCCTGGAAAAGCCGGCGAATTCGGGATTGCATGTCCATCAATGTGACCTTAATGAGAGCGTACGGCGGCTGGTCGGGTGCGCTGCGGGTATTCCCGGCGGCTCACCACACACTGAATGTGCAGCCCGCAAATCAAATAGCAAAATGGGTGGTAAAGGGTGTTGCTGCTCGTCAGGGTTCTGATTGCCCTTGATCGAATCAACTGTCGAATGCGCTCTTGAGCCAGTTCAGGGGAGCGGCCTTGCCTGGATCTCCATCGACAGCTATCACGTCGAAACGGCATGGATAATCGGCCCACCGGGACTCTTGTTGCAGAAACAGTTGTGCAGCGGTAATAAGTTTTTCCTGTTTGCGAAAGTCGACGCTTTCCATCGCTCCACCCCAGCCTGAATGGCGTCGGTAGCGAACTTCGACGAATACTACTGTATCGCCGTCGAGCATGACTAGATCAAGCTCGCCGCGTTTACATGACCAGTTTTGAGTGATCGGGCGCAGGCCTTGTTGCTGCAGATAGAGCAGGGCGTAGGCTTCTGCCTCGCGCCCTGCCTGTTGCCGGGTGTTGCCTGACATCAATTGATGGTGTCCGGGAGACGCTGGACCTTGCCGTCGATGAACTCTGCCCATGGCAACTGACGCTCGACGCGACGGCTCGGGCTCATGCTCAGGCTGCCCGACAGACCATCGATACGGCTTTCAGGCAGCGTTTTGAGCTGGCCGAGGCGTGGGGCCAGGCGATAGGCGTCGATGCCCATGGCGTAGAGGCGACCCAGGCTGCCGGATGCCTGCGGCCATTGAGCAATCACCTGCTGGCGCAGAGGGTCGTTGGCATTGAGCAGCCAGGGTGTTTCGCAGAAGCGTACGCCGTTCAGGTCCAGATACTGAGCCTGATCGTTGCTGTTGGTGAACAGATGGGACGTTGCATAGACCGGAACGTCGCCCGCGTACTGGAACACCATGGTTGGCTTGATTTGCTGGGCCTGTTGAGGCGTCGCGGCCAGGAACATGAAGTCGATGTCCTGACGGCGTGTCGGCTGGGCTGCAACCTGGGTGCCTACCGTGCTTTGCAGACGCTGGGCGCGGCCTTCACTGTTACGCAACTGGAACAGGTCAGCGACTTGCTGGGCAAGCGCGACGGGTTGGTCAACATGTTCGGCAGCGATCAGTTTGCCGCCCTTGGCCAGCCAGCTTTTGCGGAAGGCATCCAGTACACGATCACCCCATTCGCCTTTCGGCACCATGGCGACGGCGCTGCGTTTGCCGTCTGCCCAGGCGCGACGGGCCACTTCGCGAGCTTCGTCTTCGGCGGCGAGGCCGAACTGGAACAGTTGCGCCGGGCCTTCGGTGTTGGAGTCGCTGTAGTTCAGGGCCAGCGTGGTGATAGGCAGTTGCTGACGGCTGTTCAGCTGTTTGACCAGATTCTTTTCCAGCGGGCCGACGACCAGTTGCGCACCGGCAGCCTTGGCCTGACGGTAGAACTCGTCCATCGAGGTGACGCGCGAGCTGTCGAAAACCTGGATGGCAGGTGGGTTCTGGCCAGCTTGCTGGGCCTGATAGTGAGCGGCCATGAAGCCTTCACGAAGCGCCTTGGCAACCGAGGCCAACTGGCCATCCTGTGGGAGCAGCAGAGCGATCTTGGTCAGCGGTTCGCTGGTCAGGGCGCGAAGTTGGGCCAGGGTGGTCGGCAGCTTCTGGGCGGCCGGGTGCTGCGGGTTCTGTGCTTTCCAGGCGTCGATGGCTGCCTGTTGTTGCTCCAGCGTGCCGGCGCCCTTGACCGAGCGGGCCAGGCTCAGCCAGCCCCCCATGTCGTCGGTGGTGGTGCTTTGCAACTGGTCGGCAGGCAATGAGGCAACAAGTGCCCAGATTGCATCGTTGTTGGCGCTGGCGTCGTTGCCTTGCAGCAGCGGACCGGCAAATACACGCTCGCGAGCGGCAGCCAGAGCCTGGCCATCGGCTTCAAGTGCGCGGGCCCGGACAGTGTGGGTGCGCACTTGCTGTTCAACCGACAGTTCGCCCAGGCGTTGCAGGCTCGGATGCTCCAGCGCGGTCAATGCCGCTTTTGGCTGGTTGCGACCCATGGCCAGTTCCGCAGACAGGGTGCTGGCGAATACCTGCAAACCGGGCTTCAACTGATCCAGAGGCACCTGGGCCAGAATCTGGGCTGCGCGACCAGGATTATTCTGGCGATTCGCCAGGTCTGCGGCGCTCAGGCGCAATGTGGCGGCCTGATCCGGCGCCTTGGCGGACGCGGCCTGTTCGAGCAGTTGCTCGATGCTGGCGTCGGGGGTGCGAGGCAACTCACCAAGACTGGATGAGGGCGAGCTGGCACAGGCTGCAAGAAGGGCAGCGAGGCAGAGGGCAGAGAACAGCCGCAGGCAGGCGATCATTGATGTGTTCCTGATACTCAAGCAAGTTAGCGGGGAATTGTACCCAAGCACTGGCCGGGGTGCGACTTCGATGGTGTGCAAAGCAGTGATATTGGTCGTGTCATGGCCCTCTATCGGCCAATACACCCGATTCGATAGTGTTTCAGCATCTTGCGGCGGGACAGAATCATGGGTTTCCTTCCTTTTTATACTCATCCCTGAATGTGTTGCACCATTGGTCATGGCCATAGCCTGTACAATGCGTTTTTTCAAACATCAAAAATGAGGTCTGCGCTTTGACTGCTCCGGTTGTTTCAAATTCCACCCTGGGTTCGCTTTATGTAGTGGCGACCCCTATCGGCAATCTGGACGACATGAGCGTGCGGGCCTTGAAAGTGCTGCGTGAAGTGGCATTGATAGCAGCAGAGGATACTCGGCACTCGGCACGGCTGATGCAGCATTTTGGAATATCCACGCCTCTGGCTGCCTGCCATGAACATAACGAGCGTGACGAGGGTAGCCGTTTTATCACTCGTTTGCTGGCGGGCGACGATGTTGCGTTGATTTCCGATGCCGGTACGCCGCTGATCTCCGATCCCGGTTATCACCTTGTCCGTCAGGCGCGCGCGGCGGGTGTGCAGGTCATTCCGGTGCCCGGTGCCTGTGCATTGATCGCGGCTCTGTCGGCAGCCGGTCTGCCTTCGGACCGTTTTATCTTCGAAGGTTTTTTGCCAGCCAAGGCAGTCGGTCGCAAAAGCCGGCTTGAAGTGCTTCGCGAAGAACCGCGTACGTTGATCTTCTATGAGGCACCGCACAGGATTCTGGAGTGTCTTCAGGATATGGAGCAGGTGTTCGGCCCTGATCGTCCTGCGCTGCTGGCACGAGAGCTGACCAAGACCTTTGAAACGCTCAAGGGTTTGCCGCTGGCACAGTTGCGCGCCTTTGTCGAAGGCGACAGCAATCAGCAGCGTGGCGAATGTGTGGTTCTGGTGGCGGGCTGGACGCAGCCCGAGGATGAAGATGTCGTGGGGGCCGAGGCGCGCAGGGTTCTTGATCTGTTGCTGGAGGAAATGCCGCTCAAGCGTGCTGCTGCACTGGCCGCTGAAATTACCGGTGTGCGCAAGAACCTGCTTTATCAGGTCGCGTTGGATAAGCAGAAGAACCAATAAGTTCCCGCCTGTGCGACGAATGCGCGTCATTCGGGCTTTTAATGCTTGTTCTTGACGCCTCGTATCGATACCCTTGGCAACGGAGAGTCGATTGGACAGTCGCTGCCTCTTGTTGTTTCGCAACAAGGGGGGGAGGAAAGTCCGGGCTCCATAGGGCGGAGTGCCAGGTAACGCCTGGGAGGCGTGAGCCTACGGAAAGTGCCACAGAAAATAACCGCCTAAGCACTTCGGTGCCGGTAAGGGTGAAAAGGTGCGGTAAGAGCGCACCGCACGTCTGGCAACAGTTCGTGGCAAGGTAAACCCCACTCGGAGCAAGACCAAATAGGGTTCCTAGGCGTGGCCCGCGCTGGAACCGGGTAGGTTGCTAAAGACGTCCAGTGATGGCCGTCGTAGAGGAATGACTGTCCTCGACAGAACCCGGCTTACAGATCGACTCTCCACCTTTTTTCCTCTCTGCTGTTAAAGCAGCTGTTTTTCTTCTCCGTAATGCCAAAAAATTCTTACACTTAATAAATTACTTTAACTTTTGCTCACAAATATTTGAGAGGCATCGTGTTTGCCTGTCAAAACCCTCGTGAATTTATCTCTCTCCCTCCAATACCACTCCTAAATCTCCGAAATGTAAGGGGTTTCCTTAAGACCGTGCCTTGACGGTGTGGTGGGCGCATTCCTATAGTGTGCGTAAGTGGCAGAAAGTGGCACGAAGTGGGTTTTTTTAGCGCAAAAAGTTAAAATTCGGAGAGTGCGCCTGTGTTTCGTGGTGCCAACGCAATCAATCTCGATGCCAAGGGCCGTCTCGCTATGCCGAGCCGGTACCGTGACGAGCTGGATTCGCGTAGCTCCGGCCAACTTATCGTGACCATTGATGCTGTTGATCCCTGCTTGTGTCTTTATCCGCTGTCCGAGTGGGAACTGATTGAGGCGAAACTTCGTGAGCTGGCTACCTTTCGCGAGGAAAACCGCCGGTTGCAAAGGCTTCTGATTGGTAATGCAGTGGATCTGGAGCTGGACGGCAGTGGGCGTTTTCTGGTGCCACCGCGTCTTCGTGAATACGCCAAGTTGGATAAGCGTGTGATGTTGGTTGGACAGCTTAATAAGTTTCAACTGTGGGACGAGGATGCCTGGAACGCTCTTGCCGATGCCGACCTTGCAGCCATTCAAAAACCTGGCGCGATGCCTGATGAATTACGTGACCTGATCCTGTGACTATGAACAGCAGTTTTACCCACATCACCGTACTGCTCGAAGAAGCCGTCGAGGCTCTCGCTGTGCGCGCCGATGGCTGCTATCTGGACGGCACATTCGGTCGTGGCGGACATAGCCGCCTGATACTGCAGCATCTGGGGCCGGATGGCCGGCTGCTGGGGTTCGACAAGGATCCTCAAGCGATTGCCACAGGGCAAGCGCTGGCGGCCGAAGACGGCCGCTTTGTCATTGTGCAGAGAAGCTTTGCTGAATTGGGCTCGGAGGCTCAAGAACGCGGGTTGGCAGGCAAGGTCAACGGCATTCTGCTGGACCTTGGCGTGTCGTCGCCGCAACTGGATGATCCTGAGCGTGGCTTCAGCTTCATGAACGACGGCCCGCTGGACATGCGCATGGACCCGACTCGCGGTGTGAGTGCGGCCGAGTTCATCGCCACAGCCCCCGCTGAAGAAATTGCCCGGGTTTTCAAAGAATACGGCGAAGAACGTTTCGCCAAGCGCATGGCCAATGCCGTGGTCCAGCGTCGTGAAGTCCAGCCTTTCGAGCGCACTGCCGATCTGGCAGAAGTCCTCAAGGTCGCCAACCCCGCCTGGGAAAAAGGCAAGAATCCGGCCACGCGCGCCTTCCAGGGCCTGCGTATTCACGTCAACAACGAACTGGGTGATCTGGAAGCCGGTCTTGAAGCGGCGCTGGACGCCCTGGAAGTCGGCGGCCGTCTGGTGGTCATCAGCTTCCACTCTCTGGAAGACCGCATCGTCAAGCTGTTCATGCGCAAGCTCGTCAAGGGCGAAGCTGACAACATGCCCCGTAATCTGCCGATCCAGTTCAAGGCCTTCGAGCCGAAAATCAAACTCATCGGCAAGGCGCAGTTCGCCTCGGACGCAGAAACCAGAGCCAATCCACGCTCGCGCAGTGCCGTCATGCGTGTGGCGGAGAAGCTCAGGTGAGTCGTCTGTTCCTCAAGCCATTGCCCGGCGGCAGTTTCATTATGTTGCTGCTGTTCATTGCCGTCCTCATTTCGGCAATCGGCGTGTCCTATAGCGCCCACTGGAACCGGCAATTGCTCAACTCCCTGTACTCGGAGATGAGCGTGCGCGACAAGGCGCAGGCCGAGTGGGGGCGTCTGATTCTTGAGCAAAGTACCTGGACGGCCCACAGCCGCATCGAGAACCTGGCCACCGAACAGTTGAAAATGCGCATCCCCAACGCTGCCGAAGTACGGATGGTGGCGCCATGATGAAGCTTGAGGGTGCCCTGTATCCGTGGCGTTTCCGTGTTGTGGTGGGCTTGCTCGTCGTGCTGGTGCTCGCCATCTGCTGGCGCATTGTCGATCTGCAGGTCATCGATCACACCTTCCTCAAGGAGCAGGGTGATGCTCGTAGCGTCCGTCATATCCCGATTCCGGCTCACCGTGGTCTGATCACCGACCGTAACGGCGAGCCTCTGGCCGTCAGTACTCCCGTGACTACGCTGTGGGCCAACCCGCGTGAAATGCAGCAGGACAAATCCAAGTGGTCCTTGCTGGCGGCTGCGCTTGGCCAGGACCTCAAGGCCCTGACCGAGCGTCTCGATTCCCAGGCCACCAAGGAATTCATCTACCTGGTTCGCGGCCTGACGCCTGAACAAGGGCAGTCGGTGCTGGACCTGAAAGTCCCCGGTGTCTACGGCATCGAGGAGTTCCGGCGTTTCTATCCGGCCGGTGACGTGACCGCCCACATGGTTGGCTTCACCGACCTTGATGACCATGGTCGCGAGGGCGTCGAGCTTGCCTACGACGACTGGCTCGCCGGGGTTCCCGGCAAGCGGCAGGTCATCAAGGACCGCAGGGGACGACTGATCAAGGACGTCCAGGTAACCAAGAACGCCAAGGCCGGCAAGACCTTGGCTTTGTCTATTGATCTGCGCCTGCAATATCTGGCCACCCGCGAGCTGCGCAACGCCATTGTAGAGAACGAAGCCAAGGCCGGTAGCCTGGTAATCATGGACGTCAAGACCGGCGAAGTTCTGGCCATGGTCAACCAGCCGACCTACAACCCGAACAATCGCCGCACCATGGTGCCTGCTGCAATGCGTAACCGGGCAATCATCGACGTGTTCGAGCCGGGTTCGACCATGAAGCCGATTTCCATGACGACCGCGCTGGACAGCGGCCGCTGGAAACCGAGCGACAAGGTCGAGGTCTATCCGGGCACCTTGCAGATCGGCAAGTACACCATTCGTGACGTGACCAAGACCGAAGGGCCGATCCTCGATCTGACCGGGATTCTGATCAACTCCAGTAACGTGGGCATGAGCAAGATCGCCTTCGACGTGGGCGGTGAAGCCATCTTCCGTACCATGCAGCGCGTCGGTTTCGGCCAGTACACCGGCCTTGGATTCCCCGGCGAGCGCGTGGGCAATCTGCCGAACTACCGCGAGTGGCGCAAGGCTGAAACCGCGACCCTGTCCTACGGCTACGGGCTTTCGGTAACTGCTTTGCAACTGGTGCATGCCTACGGCGCGCTGGCCAACAACGGCCGGATCGTGCCGCTGACCATTCTGAAAAGCGACACGCCGCCGACGGCAGTGCAGGCCATTCCAGAAAACACCGCCAAGACCCTGCAAGGCATGTTGCAGCAAGTGATCGAAGACCCGCGTGGCGTCTATCGCGCCCGTGTGCCGTCCTATCACGTCGGCGGCAAGAGTGGTACTGCACGCAAGACTTCCATCGGCACCAAGGGATACGCGGAAAACTCCTACCGTTCCCTGTTCGCCGGTTTTGGCCCGATGAGTAACCCGCGCTATGCAATCGTCGTTGTGATCGATGAGCCGAGCAAGGGTGGTTATTTCGGTGGTCTGGTTTCTGCCCCGGTATTCAGCAAGGTCATGTCCGGTACGTTGCGTCTGATGAACGTGACGCCTGACAACCTCGCCGCACCGCAAGAGCAGGTCAATGTTGCCCCGGTAGTGAAAGGAGGGCGTGGCTGATGGCTTTCAATCTGAGCAAGATTTTCGCTCAAACCGACCGCGATCCTCTGATTCGCGAGTTGACGCTCGACAGTCGTAATGTCCGGCCGGGAGACCTGTTCCTGGCTGTGCCCGGCATCAAGCTTGATGGCCGCGCCCATATCGCCGACGCCTTGCAACGCGGCGCGGCGGCCGTGGCCTATGAAGCAGAAGGTTCGACGGTGTTGCCGATTACCGATGTGCCGTTGATTCCTGTGAAGGGCCTGGCTGCGCAGTTGTCGGCCATTGCTGGCCGCTTCTATGGCGAGCCGAGTCGCGGCCTGAATCTGGTGGGCGTGACCGGCACCAATGGCAAGACCAGTGTCACGCAACTGGTCGCCCAGGCTCTTGACCTTCTCGGTCAGCATTGCGGCATTGTTGGTACTCTGGGGACTGGCTTTTATGGCGCGCTGCAAAGCGGCCGCCACACCACGCCTGATCCTATTTCCGTACAGGCAACCATCGCCGACTTGAAAAAGGCCGGCGCACGCGCCGTTGCGATGGAAGTGTCGTCTCACGGCCTTGACCAAGGTCGTGCGACCGCTCTGGATTTCGATGTCGCCGTGTTGACCAATCTGTCCCGCGATCATCTGGATTACCACGGCACGATGCAGGCCTATGGCGCGGCCAAGGCCAAGCTGTTCGCATGGTCGGATCTGCGCTGCCGGGTCATCAACCTGGACGACGAGTTCGGTCGTGAGCTGGCCGAGATCAAGCATGAGTCGCGTCTCATTACCTACAGCCTCCAGGACAAGAGCGCATCGCTTTATTGCCGCGATGCGAAGTTCGATGACGATGGCGTACGCGCCACGCTGGTGACTGCGCAAGGTGAACACCTGCTGCGCAGCCGTCTGCTGGGGCGCTTCAACCTGAGCAATGTGCTTGCCGCTATCGGCGCCTTGCTGGGGCTGGAGTATGCGCTGGACGAAATTCTCAAGGTCCTGCCGAAGCTGGAAGGCCCGGTCGGGCGCATGCAGCGTCTTGGCGGTGGCGACAAACCTTTGGTGGTGGTTGATTACGCCCATACCCCCGATGCGCTGGAGCAGGTCCTCAACGCATTGCGTCCGCATGCCAAGGGCCGCTTGTTGTGCCTGTTCGGTTGCGGTGGCGATCGTGACAGTGGCAAGCGTCCGCTGATGGCCGAAGTGGTCGAGCGCCTTGCCGATGGCGTCTGGGTTACTGACGACAACCCCCGCACAGAATCGCCGGGCCGGATCTTCGATGATATCCGCCCAGGCTTCGTGACCCCTGATGCCGTGCATTTCATTGAAGGCCGTGGCCAGGCGATTGCCGAACTGATTGCCAGTGCCGATGCGGCAGATGTCGTGGTCCTGGCTGGCAAGGGCCATGAGGACTATCAGGAAATCAACGGTCAGCGTCATGCGTTCTCCGATCTGGAAGAAGCCGCCAAGGCCTTGGCTGCACGGGAGTCTGCGAATGCTTAAAGCATTGACCTTCAGCGAACTGGTCGCGCCGCTTGATGCCCGTCGTGTGGGCGATTGCAGTTTTACCGGCGTGAGCACCGACAGCCGTGGCATCTTGCCGGGCCAGTTGTTCGTTGCCCTGACCGGCCCGCGATTCGATGGTCACGAGTATCTGGATCAGGTTGCCGCCAAAGGCGCCGTAGGTGCTCTGGTCGAGCGTGAAGTGGAAGGTGCAGCCTTGCCGCAACTGGTCGTGCTCGATACCCGCAAGGCCTTGGCGCAATTGGGCGCGATCAATCGCAATGCCTTTGTCGACAGGCCTGTTGCAGCCATTACCGGTTCCAGTGGCAAGACCACGGTCAAGGAAATGCTGGCCAGCATCATGCGTACCCGCGGCCCGGTTCTGGCCACACGTGGCAATCTGAACAACGAACTGGGCGTGCCGCTGACCCTGCTTGAGCTGTCCCCGGAATACTCCTCGGCAGTCATCGAGCTTGGGGCGTCGCGTGTCGGTGAAATCGCTTTCACTGTCAGCCTGACAAAACCTCATGTCGCACTGATTACCAATGCCGGGACCGCCCATGTCGGTGAGTTCGGTGGTCCGGACAGGATCGTGGAGGCCAAAGGCGAAATCCTTGAGGGGCTCGATGCCAGCGGCATTGCGGTCCTGAATCTGGATGACAAGGCATTCCCGACCTGGCGTATCCGTGTCGGTGAGCGAAAGATCGTCAGCTTTGCCCTGAGCAACACCCAGGCCGACCTGCACGCCAGTGACCTGGGGCGCGATGCCCGTGGCTGCCCGAACTTTTTGCTGCACAGCCCGTTGGGTACTGCGCAGGTGCAACTGAATCTGCTGGGTAAACATAACGTGGCCAATGCGCTGGCGGCTGCTGCTGCGGCCTTTGCGCTGGGCGTTACGCTGGAAGGCATTGTCACTGGCTTGAATAATGTTCAGCCGGTCAAGGGGCGTACGGTCGTGCACATTGCCAGCAATGGTGTGCGAGTGATCGATGACACCTACAACGCAAACCCGTCTTCCATAAATGCCGCTGTCGATCTGTTGGCCGATTTCCCCGGACGTACTGTCCTGGTGCTGGGCGATATCGGTGAACTGGGGGACTGGGCCGAACAAGGTCACCACGACGTGGGCGCCTATGCCGCCGGCAAGGTTTCCGCGCTCTATGCCGTTGGTCCGTTGATGGTTCACGCCGTCAACGCCTTCGGCGAGCATGCGCGCCATTTTGCCAGCCAGGCCGACCTGATTGCGGCGCTGGGCGCCGAGCAAGACACAAATACCACTTTATTGATCAAGGGCTCGCGTAGTGCCGCGATGGAAAACGTCGTGGCCGCCTTATGCGGTTCTAGCCTGGAGAAACATTGATGCTGCTGCTGTTGGCCGAGTTTTTACAACAGTTCTACAAAGGCTTTGCGGTCTTCCAATACCTGACCTTGCGCGGGATTCTCGGCGTGCTCACGGCCCTGACCCTTTCGCTGTGGCTGGGCCCGTGGATGATTCGTACCCTGCAGCTTCGCCAGATTGGTCAGGCCGTGCGTAACGATGGTCCGCAATCGCACCTCTCCAAGTCCGGCACCCCGACCATGGGCGGTGCATTGATCCTGTCGTCCATCGGCATCAGCACCTTGCTGTGGGCTGACTTGAGCAACCGTTATGTGTGGGTGGTACTGCTTGTCACGCTGCTGTTCGGCGGCATTGGCTGGGTTGATGACTATCGCAAGGTGATCGAGAAGAACTCCCGTGGTCTGCCAAGTCGCTGGAAATACTTCTGGCAGTCGGTGTTCGGCCTGTGTGCAGCCATCTTCCTTTATACGACTGCGCCGTCGGCGACCGAAACCACGCTGATCGTGCCGATGCTCAAGGATGTGCGCATCCAGTTGGGCATGGTCGGTTTTATCGTATTGACCTATTTCGTCATCGTCGGCTCCAGCAACGCCGTGAACCTGACTGACGGGCTGGACGGGCTGGCAATCATGCCGACCGTCATGGTCGGTGGCGCGCTGGGTATCTTCTGCTACCTGTCGGGTAACGTGAAATTTGCAGAATACCTGCTGATTCCCTATGTGCCGGGAGCGGGTGAGCTGATCGTATTCTCCGGTGCGCTGATTGGTGCCGGGCTCGGATTCCTGTGGTTCAACACTTATCCGGCCCAGGTGTTCATGGGCGACGTCGGTGCCCTGGCTCTGGGCGCGGCACTGGGCACCATGGCAGTGATCGTCCGCCAGGAAATCGTCTTGTTCATCATGGGCGGCGTGTTCGTGATGGAAACCCTTTCAGTGGTCATTCAGGTTGCGTCATTCAAACTGACCGGTCGCCGCGTGTTCCGCATGGCGCCTATCCACCACCACTTCGAACTCAAGGGCTGGCCTGAGCCGCGTGTGATTGTCCGTTTCTGGATCATCACCGTGATTCTGGTACTGATCGGCCTTGCAACGCTGAAACTGAGGTAGAACGAGTGTCTTTGATCGTTTCCGACCGCTTCCGTATCGTTGTCGGTCTTGGCAAAAGTGGCATGTCCCTGGTTCGCTTCCTGGCGAACCGGGGCGTTGCGTTTGCCGTGGCCGATACGCGGGAGAATCCCCCTGAGCTGGCGACCTTGCGTCGCGATTACCCGCAGGTGGAAGTGCGTTGTGGCGAGCTGGACGTAGAGTTTCTCTGCCGTGCCGACGAGCTGTATGTCAGCCCGGGGCTGGCCCTTGCGACACCAGCCTTGCAGCAGGCCCATGCCCGTGGCGTGAAGATGTCCGGCGACATCGACCTGTTCGCGCGTTACGCGAAGGCGCCGATCATTGCAATCACCGGTTCCAATGCGAAAAGCACCGTGACCACGCTGGTGGGCGAGATGGCACAGGCCGCAGGCAAGCGCGTTGCTGTCGGCGGCAACCTCGGCATGCCGGCTCTGGATCTGCTCAGCGATGACGTCGAGCTGTACGTGCTGGAACTGTCCAGCTTCCAGCTCGAAACCACTGACGAACTCAACGCCGAAGTCGCGACCGTGCTGAACGTCAGCGAAGATCACATGGATCGCTACAGCGGCCTGCCGGCCTATCACCTGGCCAAGCACCGGATTTTCCGTGGTGCCCGGCAAGTCGTCGTCAATCGTCAGGATGCACTGTCCCGACCACTGATCGGTGAAGGTCTGCCTTGCTGGACCTTCGGCCTGAACAAACCGGATTTCCACGGTTTCGGTCTGCGTGAAGAAAATGGCGAAAAATACCTGGCCTTCCAGTTCGACAACCTGATGCCGGTTCGCGAACTGAAAGTCCGTGGCGCACACAATCAGGCCAATGCCCTGGCAGCGCTGGCACTGGGGCATGCCGTCGGCCTGCCGTTCGATGCCATGTTGAGCAGCCTGCGGACCTTCAGCGGTCTTGAGCATCGCTGCCAGTGGGTGCGCGAGCGGGCGAGTGTTCATTATTACAACGACTCCAAGGCTACCAACGTTGGCGCCGCACTGGCTGCTATCGAAGGCCTGGGTGCTGACATCACCGGCAAGCTGGTGCTGATCGCCGGTGGCGATGGCAAGGGTGCTGACTTCAGCGGCCTGCGTGCTGCCGTTGCCGCTCATTGCCGTGCAGTCGTCCTGCTGGGCCGCGATGCCCAGCTGATCGCTCAGGCGCTGGGCGATGCTGTACCGCTGGTGCGTGTCATCACGCTGGAAGAGTCCGTGCAGCGCAGTGCCGAACTGGCTCAAGAGGGCGATGCGGTATTGCTTTCGCCTGCCTGCGCGAGCCTCGACATGTTCAAGAATTACGAAGAGCGCGGACGCCTGTTCGCCCAGGCAGTGGAGGGCTTGTCATGATCTTTGGCGTGATCAAGCCTTATCCGTCGCCGCTGATCAGTGGCCGTGGCATAGACCTCGACTTCCCGATGCTGGCTGGTTGCCTGGCGCTGCTGGGGCTTGGGCTGGTGATGATCACTTCCGCGTCGTCGGAAGTGGCCGCCGTGCAGTCGGGCAACACGCTGTACATGATGACCCGCCATCTGATCTATCTGTTGATCGGTCTGGGTGCCTGCTGCGCGACCATGATGGTGCCGGTCGCCACGTGGCAGCGCATGGGCTGGCTGATGCTGATCGGTGCCTTCGGTTTGCTGTTGCTGGTGCTGGTGCCGGGTATCGGCCGCGAGGTAAACGGCTCGATGCGCTGGATCGGCTTCGGCGCGTTCAACGTGCAGCCCTCTGAAATCGCCAAGGTCTTTGTGGTGATCTTCCTGGCCGGTTACCTGATTCGTCGTCAGCAGGAGGTTCGTGAAAGCTGGATGGGCTTCTTCAAGCCGTTCATCGTGCTGCTGCCGATGGCGGGCCTGTTGCTGATGGAGCCTGACTTCGGAGCCACGGTCGTGATGATGGGCTCGGCTGCCGCCATGCTGTTTCTCGGTGGTGTCGGGCTGTTCCGTTTCTCCCTGATGGTGGTGCTGGCTGTGGTTTCCGTGGTGGTGCTGGTACAGGCCCAGCCTTACCGGATGGCGCGTCTGACCAACTTCACCGACCCGTGGGCGGACCAGTTCGGTTCCGGCTACCAGTTGACCCAGGCGCTGATCGCATTCGGTCGCGGCGAATGGTTCGGCGTCGGTCTGGGCAACAGTGTCCAGAAACAGTTCTATCTGCCGGAAGCTCATACCGACTTCGTGTTCTCGGTGCTTGCCGAAGAGCTGGGTGTCATAGGGTCTTTGCTCACAGTCGCCTTGTTCCTGTTCGTCAGTATTCGTGGCATGTACATAGGTATGTGGGCAGAAAGGGCCAAACAGTTCTTCGGTGCTTACGTTGCTTATGGTCTTTCTTTCCTGTGGATCGGCCAGTTCCTGATCAACATCGGCGTAAACGTAGGCCTGCTGCCAACCAAAGGCCTGACCTTGCCATTCCTCAGCTATGGCGGCAGTTCGCTTGTGATCTGCTGTGCGAGCCTCGGTCTGCTGCTGCGCATCGAGTGGGAATCGCGCAACAACATGGGCAGTGAAGAAACCGAATTCAAAGAGAGCGACTTCGCCGAGGAGCCGCCCCATGGACGCTAACGTGTTGATCATGGCCGGTGGCACCGGCGGGCATGTATTCCCGGCGCTGGCCTGTGCTCGCGAGTTCCAGTCGCGTGGCTACAAGGTGCATTGGCTGGGTACGCCACGGGGTATCGAAAACGAACTGGTCCCGCAGGCCGGGCTGACCTTGCACCTGATCGATGCCACCGGTTTGCGCGGCAAGGGCAAGCTGTCGCTGCTCAAGGCCCCTTTCATGCTGCTCAAGGCATTGCGTCAGGCCCGCAAGGTCGTGCGCGAGTTGAAACCGGTGTGCGTCGTGGGCTTCGGTGGTTATGTCACAGGCCCAGGTGGCCTGGCCGCGAAGCTGGCGGGCGTGCCGTTGATCATCCATGAGCAGAACGCTGTGGCCGGTACCGCCAACCGCAGCCTGTCGTCCTTCGCCAGCCGTATCTGCGAGGCGTTCCCGGACACCTTCAGTGCAACGGCCAAGCGCCGCACGACCGGCAATCCTGTACGGGTCGAGCTGTTTCTTGAAACACCACGCCAGGCACTGGCCGGCCGCAAGGCGCGTCTGCTGGTCCTGGGCGGCAGCCTGGGCGCGGAGCCCCTGAACAAGTTACTGCCCGAAGCCCTGGCTCTGGTGTCTGAAGACATACGGCCCGAGGTCTTCCATCAGGCCGGCAAGAAACACGATGAAGTCACCGCCGAGCGCTATCGCAGCGCTGGCGTCGAGGCGCAGGTCGCGCCGTTTATCCAGAACATGGCACAGGCCTATGCCTGGGCCGATCTGGTCGTCTGTCGCGCAGGTGCGTTGACCATCAGTGAACTGGCAGCCGCAGGCTTGCCTTCGTTCCTGATACCGCTGCCTTACGCGATCGACGACCACCAGTCTCGTAACGCTGACTATCTGGCTCGCGAAGGCGCAGCCTTTGTCATGCCGCAAGCGACAACTGGCGCCGCCGAGATGGCTGCGCGCCTGAAAGAGGTTTTGATGCAACCCGAACAATTGAACAACATGGCCCGTACCGCCCGCAGGCTGGCCCGGCCAGACGCAACCAACACCGTTGTCGACGTCTGTGTGGAGGTGGTCAATGGTTGAGAGTCAACGCGCCATGCCTCAGCCGGAAATGCGCCGTATTCGCCGCATCCACTTCGTCGGTATCGGCGGTGTGGGTATGTGCGGTATCGCCGAAGTACTGCTGAACCTCGGCTATGAAGTATCGGGCTCTGACCTGAAGAACTCGGCCGTTACCGAACGTCTGAAATCCTTCGGTGCACACATTTTCATCGGTCACCTTGCCGAGAACGCTGTCGGTGCCGACGTGCTGGTGGTTTCCAGCGCCGTGAACACCTCCAACCCGGAAGTCGCGACAGCCCTTGAGCGTCGTATTCCTGTGGTGCCCCGTGCCGAGATGCTGGCCGAGCTGATGCGCTATCGCCATGGCATCGCGGTTGCCGGTACTCATGGCAAGACCACCACCACCAGCCTGATCGCTTCGGTGTTTGCTGCCGGTGGCCTGGACCCGACGTTCGTGATCGGTGGCCGTCTCAACGCTGCCGGTACCAACGCACAGTTGGGCACCAGCCGTTACCTGATCGCCGAGGCCGATGAAAGCGACGCCAGCTTCCTGCATCTGCAGCCGCTGGTCGCAGTCGTTACCAATATCGACGCCGATCACATGGCCACTTACGAAGGCGACTTCAACAAACTGAAGAAGACCTTTGTCGAGTTCCTGCACAACCTGCCGTTCTACGGTCTGGCGGTGATGTGCATCGATGATCCGGTGGTGCGTGAAATCCTGCCGCTGGTCAAGCGTCCGACCCTGACCTACGGCTTCAGCGAAAAAGCCGATGTGCGTGCTATCAACGTGCGCCAGGACGGCATGCTGACGTTCTTCACCGTGCTGCGTCGCGACCGTGAGCCGCTGGACGTATCGGTGAACATGCCGGGCAACCATAACGTGCTCAACTCCCTGGCAACCATCGCCATCGCCACTGACGAAGGCGTCAGCGACGAAGCCATCGTCCAGGGCCTGTCGGGCTTCCAGGGCGTTGGTCGCCGCTTCCAGGTCTATGGCGAACTGCCCGTCGAAGGCGGCAACGTGATGCTGGTGGACGACTACGGTCACCACCCGCGTGAAGTGGCTGCGGTCATCAATGCCGTGCGTGGCGGCTGGCCGGATCGTCGTCTGGTCATGGTCTATCAGCCGCACCGTTTCAGCCGTACCCGTGACCTGTACGACGATTTCGTGCAGGTGCTGGCCGATGCCAATGTGCTGTTGCTGATGGAAGTCTATCCGGCAGGCGAAGAGCCGATCCCCGGTGCCGACAGCCGCAACCTGTGCCACAGCATCCGGCAGCGCGGGCAACTGGACCCGATCTACATCGAACGTGGTGTCGAACTGGCGCCGCTGGTCAAGCCGCTGCTGCGCGCCGGTGACATCCTGCTGTGCCAGGGGGCCGGTGATATCGGTGGCCTGGCTCCGCAATTGCTCAAGAGCCCGCTGTTCGCCGGTGCCGTCATTGCTTCAACCGAAGGGAAGCTCAAATGACAGTGACTTCGCAATCTTCCCTGCGCTCGACCCTTGAACCGAAAAGCTTCGGCCGCGTTGCCGTGCTCTTCGGTGGCAAGAGTGCTGAGCGGGAGGTTTCGTTGAAGTCGGGGCGAGCGGTGCTGGATGCATTGCTCAGCGCTGGCGTGGATGCGTTCGGCATCGACGTGGGCGATGACTTCCTGCAACGGCTGGTCAGCGAAAGGATCGACCGTGCCTTTATCGTCCTGCATGGTCGTGGCGGTGAAGACGGCACGATGCAGGGCCTGCTGGAGTGCCTGCAAATCCCTTATACCGGTAGCGGTGTACTGGCTTCTGCACTGGCCATGGACAAGTTGCGCACCAAGCAGGTCTGGCAAAGTCTTGGGCTGGCCACTCCGCTGCATGCGGTTCTGGGCAGTGAGGCCGACTGTATTTCTGCCGCGACGGAACTGGGCTTCCCTTTGATCGTCAAACCGGCCCATGAAGGTTCAAGTATCGGTATGGCGAAGGTGACCGGCGTCGACGAATTGATCGCCGCATGGAAAGCCGCCAGTACCTACGATTCACAAGTTTTGGTCGAACAATGGATTCAGGGTCCTGAGTTCACGATCGCCTGCCTGCGTGGCGAAATATTGCCGCCCATCGGCCTGGGCACTCCTCACAGTTTCTACGATTACGACGCCAAGTACCTGGCTTCCGATACCCAGTACCGGATTCCGTGCGGGCTCAGTGATGACAAGGAACAGGAACTCAAACAACTGACAGCACGTGCTTGCGAAGCCATCGGCATTGCAGGCTGGGCGCGCACGGATGTCATGCAGGATGCGCAAGGCAAGTTCTGGCTGCTGGAAGTCAACACCGTGCCAGGCATGACCGATCACAGTCTGGTCCCCATGGCGGCTCGTGCTGCCGGGCTGGACTTCCAGCAACTGGTGTTGGCGATTCTGGCCGACAGCGTTCAGGTGAGAGGTTAAGCATGTACGGCGCGTCGGCACGTCATCAGCCACCTGCTCCTGGCCGCAAGCCAGTGCCGCGTGGCGCCAGTCGGATGGTGGCCAAGGAGCCATTGTCGGCGCGACTGCCCAAGCCGGGCTTCGGTTTCCTGAAAGGACTGTTCTGGCCGGTGCTGCTGGTGGTTCTGGGTTTCGGTACGTACGAAGGTGCGCAGCGTCTGTTGCCGTATGTAGACCGTCCGATCACCCGCATCAACGTGCAGGGTGACCTGAGCTACATCAGTCAGCAGGCGGTGCAGCAACGAATCGCGCCTTATGTGGCGGCGAGCTTCTTCACCATCGATCTGGCCGGTATGCGTACCGAACTGGAGCAGATGCCCTGGATCGCCCATGCCGAAGTACGGCGCGTATGGCCGGATCAGGTCGTGGTTCGACTGGAAGAGCAACTGCCCGTCGCCCGTTGGGGAGACGAAGCGCTGTTGAACAACCAGGGACAGGCTTTCACGCCGCGTGAACTGTCCAACTATGAACACCTTCCCCAGTTGTTCGGCCCGCAGCGGGCTCAGCAACAGGTGATGCAGCAGTACCAGGTGTTGAGTCAGATGTTGCGCCCCATGGGGTTCTCCATCGCACGCCTGGAGTTACGTGAGCGTGGCAGTTGGTTCCTGACCACCGGTGCCGGCAATGCCGGTCCGGGTATCGAGTTGTTGCTGGGACGCGATCATCTTGTGGAAAAAATGCGCCGCTTCATCGCGATTTACGAAAAAACGCTTAAAGAACAAATCACGAATATTGCGCGCATCGACCTGCGTTACTCCAACGGCCTTGCGGTTGGTTGGCGTGAACAGGTAGCGCCCACAGCGGACAAGCCCGCTGTCGCGAAGAATTGATAAGAGGCTGGACCATGGCAAATGTGCAAAGCGGCAAAATGATCGTCGGGCTGGATATCGGTACCTCCAAGGTGGTGGCACTGGTAGGCGAAGTCGCGGCCGATGGCTCGCTGGAAATCGTGGGTATCGGTACCCATCCATCCCGTGGCCTGAAAAAGGGCGTGGTGGTGAATATCGAATCGACCGTGCAATCGATTCAGCGCGCCGTCGAAGAAGCGCAACTGATGGCGGGCTGCCGTATCCACTCGGCGTTCGTCGGCGTGGCGGGCAACCATATTCGCAGTCTGAACTCCCACGGCATCGTGGCTATTCGTGATCGCGAAGTCAGTTCTGCGGATCTGGAGCGTGTGCTCGATGCCGCACAGGCTGTTGCCATTCCTGCCGACCAGCGCGTTCTGCACACCTTGCCTCAGGATTACGTGATCGATAACCAGGAAGGCGTGCGCGAGCCGCTGGGCATGTCCGGCGTGCGCCTGGAAGCCAAGGTGCATGTGGTGACCTGCGCAGTGAACGCCGCCCAGAACATCGAGAAGTGCGTGCGCCGCTGTGGCCTGGAAGTCGACGACATCATTCTCGAGCAACTGGCTTCGGCCTATTCGGTATTGACCGATGACGAGAAAGAGCTGGGCGTGTGCCTGGTGGACATCGGTGGTGGCACCACGGATATCGCGATCTTTACCGAAGGCGCCATTCGTCACACCGCCGTGATCCCGATTGCCGGCGATCAGGTCACCAACGACATCGCCATGGCGCTGCGTACACCGACCCAGTATGCCGAAGAAATCAAGATTCGCTACGCCTGCGCCCTGGCCAAACTGGCCGGTGCCGGTGAAACCATCAAGGTCCCGAGCGTGGGCGACCGTCCACCTCGCGAGCTGTCGCGTCAGGCCCTGGCTGAAGTGGTCGAACCTCGTTACGACGAGCTGTTCACCCTGATCCAGGCCGAACTGCGCCGCAGCGGTTATGAAGATCTTATCCCGGCAGGCATCGTGCTGACCGGTGGTACCTCGAAAATGGAAGGTGCGGTCGAACTGGCCGAAGAAATCTTCCACATGCCGGTACGCCTCGGCGTGCCGCATAGCGTCAAAGGGCTCGCTGATGTTGTGCGCAACCCGATCTACTCCACAGGCGTAGGCCTGTTGTTGTACGGGCTGCAAAAACAGTCGGATGGCATCTCGCTGTCCGGTCTGGGCAACAGCAGCAGTTACGGCGACGAACCCAAGGCCCCAGTGCTTGAGCGCGTCAAGCGCTGGTTCCAGGGCAATTTCTGAGTTTCAAGGCTTCAAAAGTGGTAGCGGCAGGTAGTAGGCAGAAACAAAACTAGAGAACTGAAGGAGAGGGAAAATGTTCGAACTCGTAGACAACGTCCCGCAGAGCCCGGTAATCAAGGTTATCGGTGTGGGTGGTGGTGGTGGCAA
Organism: Pseudomonas cichorii; assembly: GCF_015471405.1. Classification (GTDB taxonomy): domain Bacteria; phylum Pseudomonadota; class Gammaproteobacteria; order Pseudomonadales; family Pseudomonadaceae; genus Aquipseudomonas; species Aquipseudomonas serbiensis. Next base: position 35,862 of record NZ_BLVZ01000023.1, on the reverse strand, counting down.
CGCTGTCAATCACATGGTCAAGAGCAACATCGAAGGCGTGGAATTCATCTGCGCCAACACTGATGCTCAGGCACTGAAAAACATCGGTGCACGCACCATCCTGCAATTGGGTACTGGCGTAACCAAAGGTCTTGGCGCTGGCGCCAACCCTGAAGTCGGTCGTCAGGCGGCACTGGAAGACCGTGAGCGCATTGCAGAAGTCCTGCAAGGCACCAACATGGTCTTCATCACCACTGGCATGGGCGGCGGTACCGGTACCGGTGCAGCTCCGATCATTGCCGAAGTGGCAAAGGAACTGGGCATTCTCACTGTTGCGGTCGTGACTCGTCCGTTCCCGTTTGAAGGCCGCAAGCGCATGCAGATCGCCGATGAAGGCATCCGTATGCTGTCTGAAAGCGTCGACTCGTTGATTACTATCCCCAACGAGAAGCTGCTGACCATCCTGGGTAAAGACGCCAGCCTGCTGTCGGCTTTCGCCAAGGCTGACGATGTTCTGGCCGGTGCCGTTCGCGGTATCTCCGACATCATCAAACGTCCGGGCATGATCAACGTCGACTTCGCCGACGTCCGTACCGTGATGAGCGAAATGGGTATGGCAATGATGGGTACCGGCTGCGCCAGCGGTCCGAATCGTGCGCGTGAAGCGACCGAAGCGGCCATTCGCAACCCGTTGCTCGAAGACGTCAACCTGCAAGGTGCGCGTGGCATCCTGGTCAACATCACCGCCGGTCCTGACCTGTCTCTGGGTGAGTACTCCGACGTGGGTAGCATCATCGAAGCGTTCGCTTCCGAGCACGCAATGGTCAAGGTCGGTACTGTTATCGATCCGGACATGCGTGACGAGTTGCACGTGACTGTGGTTGCCACTGGTCTGGGTGCGAAAATCGAGAAGCCTGTGAAGGTTATCGACAACACCCTGCAAACCGTCCAGCAGGCCGCTGCTCAACCGGCAGCAGCTCGTCAGGAAGCTCCATCGGTTAACTACCGTGATCTGGACCGTCCGACCGTAATGCGTAACCAGGCTCATGCAAGCGCCACTGCAGCGGCCAAGATGAACCCTAACGATGACCTTGACTACCTGGACATCCCGGCTTTCCTGCGTCGTCAGGCCGATTGATGAAATGTATCAGGGGTATTAGGGTGATTGGTGTTCAGCAAAGGCATGGTCTGCTATCATCGCCAGCCTTTGTTGATACCAGTTCGCAACTTGCGCTGAAGCGGCCATGCCATGATTAAACAACGCACCCTGAAAAATATTATCCGTGCCACAGGTGTTGGCTTGCATTCCGGGGAAAAGGTTTACCTGACCCTCAAGCCTGCGCCTGTGAATACCGGCATCGTGTTTTGCCGAGCCGACCTGGATCCTGTCGTGCATATTCCTGCACGAGCGGAAAATGTCGGAGACACCACACTGTCGACCACTCTGGTCAGCGGTGACGTCAAGGTAGACACGGTAGAACATTTGCTTTCGGCCATGGCTGGCCTTGGCATCGATAACGCCTACGTCGAGCTCTCTGCCTCCGAAGTTCCAATCATGGACGGCAGCGCAGGCCCTTTCGTATTCCTGATTCAATCGGCTGGTCTAGAGGAACAGGACGAGCCGAAGCAGTTCATCCGTATCCTGCGTGAGGTGACAGTGGAAGAGGGCGGTAAACGCGCTACTTTCGTGCCTTTCGAAGGGTTCAAGGTCAGTTTCGAGATCGATTTCGATCACCCTGTCTTCCGTGACCGCACCCAGAGTGCAAGCGTGGACTTTTCCAGTACTTCCTTCGTGAAGGAAGTCAGCCGTGCACGGACCTTCGGGTTCATGAGTGATATCGAGTACCTGCGCAAGCACAACCTCGCACTCGGCGGCAGCGTGGAAAACGCCATCGTGGTCGACAAGGAAGGCGTCTTGAACGAAGACGGCCTGCGTTACGAGGACGAATTCGTCAAACATAAAATCCTGGATGCCATCGGCGACCTCTACCTGCTGGGCAATAGCCTGATTGGTGAGTTCCGAGGCTTCAAGTCGGGGCATGCACTGAACAATCGTCTGCTGCGCACGTTGATCGAGCAGCCGGACGCCTGGGAAGTCGTGACCTTCGAGGATGCCAGTACGGCACCTATTTCTTACATGCGTCCTGTCGCGGCCGTGTAAGCAAGCTTTACTCTCTTTCCTTTTGTTCTTTAAAGGCTGCCTTCGGGCGGCCTTTTTTTATGGCTTTTCGAGAGATAAAAAAGCGGCTCAGTGTGAGCCGCTCTTTTCAGCTGAAAACCATCAATGATGACTGCTGCTGCCCAGATTGCCGCCATTGCCATCCGGAATGCTGATGTTGACGTTCTGCATCATGCCCTGATCTTCATGATCGAGGATGTGGCAGTGCAACACGAACTCACCGATGTAGCGTTGGTAGCGAGTGCGGACGTAGATCTTGTAGAGGCCTTTGGTGTTCGTCACCGGATCAAAGCCCGGTGTCTTTCCGGTAGGGCCTTTGACAAACAGCGTGTCCTTCCAGACGCCTTTGAGGCCTGCATACTGAGCATCGTTGTTGTCGGTTTTATCCACAGCTCCCGGCTCACTGAGGTCAGTGCCATCCGGGCCGATGATCTTCTCGATCTGGAACGGGTTGACGTGGATATGGAACGGATGGCTGACGTAAGCCGATTGCAGGGTCCAGGTTTCCGCTGTCCCCAGTGTCAGCTGACGATTGATGACATCGGGCTTGTAGGGCTCTGCGTTCGCTGCGGTGGTGCCGACAGCAAACTTGACGTTGTTCGGATCGGTAGCGTTGAGCATGAACACCAGATTCTGCTCAAGATTGCCGCTCTTCTTCAGCTCCTCATCGGAGATGCTTGCGTGTGGAATGAACTTGGTCAGTTTCAGGTCCTTCTGAAGGTCGCTGACCACCAGCCTCTGAACCTCTGCTGGCATGTTGCGCTTGGCAGCAGCGACCAGTTCGGTGGTGACTGCGGCCTTGATGTCTTTGATTTTAGGGCCTGCGCCGACTTCAACGAAACCGAGCAGTTGCGTGCTGCCAGTGGTCTGGTTGACGCTTCCCGATGCGGTTTCAGGCTTGTCTACTACGCAATAGCGACCAGGTTCCGGAAACATCACCAGCAGGTCATTGCGATAACCTGGCTGCAAGGTGACCTGGCTGAGTTGCTGAGCCTTGTCCATGGTCAGGCCGTCTGAAGCGATGACCTGGAACGGCACCGGCTCCCCTACGCACTGGTTGGCGATGAAGCTTTCAGAGTCGGCGGTACTGATCCCTTCCTGGCTACGCTGGCGTCCTGTTTCGGCCATTTTGCGAAATTGCGGCACGATGGTGTCGCGAATGCCCGCATGTACCAGCCTCCAGCGCTCGATAGTGCCGCTGTTTGCGAAAAAGATCGGTTGGACCTGGCCGTTGATCGTGGTGTAACGCCCCGAGTTCTGCCAGTCGCTTGGGCCAAACTGCGCCTCATAGTTTTCCACGACCCCTATCTGGCCTTTAGCGCAATTCCAGTTATAGGTCTTGCCGCCATCGTCCGTGCAGGCATAGGGAATCTGTTGCAGGACCAGCAAGCGTTCGGTGAACGGCTTGCCATCAGCGCCTTTGAGCAAGGTATCGATATCGCCATTGCTTTCATGCGTCGGTTTGCGATCGCCATGGATCACCAGAGCGCCCGCCATGCCGCTACCCACTTGCAGGGCGGTAGAGCCGTGGCGATGTGGGTGATACCAGAACGTACCGGCCGGGTGGTCTTCGGGGATGTTGTATTCGTACTGGAAGCTGACACCGGGGTTGATCGACAACAATACGTTATCGCTGTTACCCGTCGGGCTGACCCACAGGCCGTGGGAGTGCAGGTTGGTGCCATTGAAGCAGTGTGGTTTGTCTGTCGCCGCATGAGGGTCGGTGCAGCTCGGATCCTTCGGCAGGTTGTTGTTCAGCGTGACCCGAATGGTATCGCCCGGCGTGGCATTGATCGTAGGGGCAACAAAAGGCCTGCGCGGGTCGACGTCTGTGCCTTTGTAGCTGCGCAGTCTGACCACATCGTCGTTCTTGGTTGTCGGGTTATAGATGCTACTGACGGTATAGCCGATATTCAGCACCAATTGCCGTTCCTTGCCTGCGCGAGGTGTCGGCGCGGGAAGCGGCTTGGTCGCAGCTTTTTCGACGCCCGAACGCATCAGCAAAGTAGTCTGGCCACTAACCGCCTGGCTCGGAGCCTGCTGTTGCAGATCGGGCGGATTGATGAACTGCCGTGATGACTCTTCGGCCATTGCGGTCAATGCCGTGCATCCCACTATCAATGCGGCAATCGCGGCGTGCAGATGGCAACGTTTCATTGCCGGTGCCGTGCCTTTGCTACAAGACTCTTCCAGTCTGGCCATATACATCTCCCTGATTACAAATGATCCCAAAGGGACAACAAGAGTCGGTGTGCCGTGAAGGCCGCGTAACGATAGCCAATTAGTGGCCACTAGCAAGTCTTGTCGATATTAATTCTTGTTTGCGGCTCTCGGGCGCTGCTAGCTAATAGTGCAGGCCTTAATACTGATCAATTAAGGCGTACACATCACCTTGTGGGAGGGCAGCTTGCTGGCGAAGACTTATGTGAAGTGCGCCCCGATCCTTTGCCAGAAACCACGCTCAGGTGGCGGTGCAATTTCTGGCGCTATATGCGGCATATCCCGCAAGCGAATCCATGACTCATCACGCCATTGCATCACGCTCAATGAGGTGCCCGGCCACTGCAAATGACAGAGCCTCGGGTTATCCAGCGTTTCATTTTGCGGCGCGTGCAGCACCGTCAGCACTTCGTGGGTCAGCCACTGTCGCAGCGCCCGGTTTTCAGGGACGTAGTGATGAACCAGCAATGCAAATGCGCCTGACTCGCTGACCATCAATTGCTTTTGCCACTTGCCATTAGCCTGCAACCAGACAACCCGTCGCTGATCGCCATCGAGCTTGAGTGCTGAGCGTTCACCCAGCGTCTGGCCCATCAAGCGGGCAAGGTCGGCCAGACAAAACCATGCCTGGGCTTCGCTGAAGATGGCGCGCAGCATGCGGTGGTGGCGGGAGAAAAGGGTGGCTTCAAAATGGTCTGTGCAGGGGGGCGTTGGAGCGATATTCCGCATTGGTGGCACTCTACTTGGATCACGGATTGAAGCTGCCATGAATTGTCGCCAAACAATGGGTGGCAGCTATGTGAGGGTTGGCGAACCGGCAAGTAGAAAACCCGGCAGACCCGAAGGTCTCCCGCACACAGCCGCCATAACGCGGTGGCCGACAGAATAAAACGACTGCGCCGCGATGGGGAGTATTTACTTGATCGGATCGCCAAACCCGGTCGCTGATTTGGCAGCGAGTGGAGTGGAGGTTAGCCGTGGCGCTGCTGGTATGTAATCGGGGAATTCACAGGCGGTTGTAGGAAATCGCTATCAGGTGGCGGTGCAATCGCTGGCACGTGTATGGCGAGTCAGTGAGCGGGGATCACATGAGGTGCGCTGAAAATGTGTTGCCTGTAAGCAGGTCGTCGCGGCCAAGGCCCCTCCCACAAGTGATATGTACGCCCTGACTGATCGGCGTATAAGACCTTTTCATAAATCTGCCACCAGCCTGAAACATCTCCGCTGTTGACTAGAGGGCTGCCCCCGAAATTCAAGGCTGGATGATGACGAAAAACCGACAACAAGGTGCGGCACTGCTGATGGTGCTGGTTGCCCTCGCCATGCTGGCTGCCGGGCTGGCCTGGATGGTCGAGCAGGGAAGGCAGGAGGTGGACAGCGTCCGCTTGCTTCAGCAGCGGGTTCAGGCGCGGTCGATTGAAAAGGCGGCTCTGGCGTTTGCCGAGCAGGCGCTCAAGGACCCGGTGTGGCGCGCCAGCCCTTTGTTCTGGCAGGCCTTACGCGGGCAGCCTTTGAGCTACGACTTCAAGGGTGGCAAGGCGAGTATCCGTATTGTCGATTTGCACCGCTGTTTCAACGTCAACAGCCTGATAGGTCCTGAAGCCGAGCGTGCGCAAAAGCAGCTGGTTTATCTGCTGGGAGCGGATATGGCGGCTGAGCGTCTGACCCAAAGCCTGACCGACTGGATAGACGCCGATCATCAGAGCAGCCTGCACGGTGCCGAAAACAACGAATACCTGCGCTCGTCGCCCCCGCGTCTGGCGGCCAATCAGTTGATGGTCGACATCAGCGAGCTGAACCTGCTGTTACCCGCCGACAGCCAGCGCGAACAACGTTATCCACAGTTGTGCGCATTACCGGAAACCACGGGCTGGCGACTGAATGCCAATGCCTTGAACCTCAGTGAATTGCCACTGCTGGAGGCCTTGTTCGAGGGGAAAGTCGAGCGCTCGCAATTGACTCGCCTGATCAGCGGCAGACCGGCCGGTGGCTACCTCGATGCCAGTGCCTTGCGCCAGGCCATGGGTGCCATGGACGATGAAGCCTTCGCCCAACTGAGCGAAGGCTTGCAACTCAACGGCGATCACTTCCTGGTGCAGATTGAAGTGGAGCTGGATGGCCAAACATTTCACAGCCAATACCGTACCGAAGCCCTGGGCATCGTGAAATGGCACAGTCGGGTGCCGGCACAGGAGATGGTGGTGCGGGAGCGGGAAGTGGGACGGCGGTAGTCGTAAGCTGCAAGCCGCAAGCCGCAAGCCGCAAGCTACAAGCTACAAGCTACAAGCTACAAGCTACAAGCTACAAGCACTTGCAGCTCCCAACTTGCCGCTTGCAGCTCGCCCCTCAACTACACCGCCAGATCCCCGCCATCAGCCCGCTGGATTACCACGGTTGAAGCGCGTGGCCGAACCGTGCCCACGGTGACGTCGGTGGCGACATCGGTGGATGGCCAGTTCTCGGGGTGCTGGATATTGAGGAACATGGTCTTGTTGTCCGGCGTAAAGGCCAGGCCGGTGACTTCGCTGCCATTGGGGCCAACGAAGAAACGACGCAGGTCGCCCTGGTTCTGGGCATTGACCGGGATCTGCCTGCCTTGTGCATCGAGCATATTGGTCGGGATCACCGCCAGCATCTGGTCGTTGGTGTAGCTGGTAATGGTGGATTCGCCGTTGTCGGTCTGGACCCACAACACGCCACGGCTATCGAAGCTCATGCCGTCCGGGCTGGCGAACTGGTTCAGTTCGGTCAGGCCGGAGCGGTTGATATCCGCCGTGCCGGAAGCATTGGCGCCGAAAACGAAGATGTCCCAGGTGAACGACACCAGATCGTCGGCGTCATGCCAGCGAATGATATGCCCGTGCCTGTTGTTGACCCGTGGGTTGGCAGCGTTCGCCGTCGTGCGGCTGGTGTTGTTGGTCAGGGTCAGATAGACGTCGCCATTGAGCGGGTTGACGGCTGTCCATTCCGGGCGGTCCATCGGGGTTGCGCCCACGGCATCCGCAGCACCACGGGTGTTGAGGATGATGCCTGGCAGGTCGGTGAACTTGGCACCCAGGGTGCTGCTGTCGGTCGTTGCGGTGGCTACGTCGAGCAACAGCCAGTTGCCACTGCCGTCAGCGTTGAAGCGGGCGACATAGAGTTTGCCGCTGTCCATGTACTTGGCACCGGTTGCCAGGCGATCGCTCGGGTTGGCATCGGCCGCGTCCCACAGTGCGGTGGACACGAACTTGTAGAGGTATTCATTCTGCGAGTCGTCGCCCATGTAGAACACCACCGGCTTGCCGGGAGTGGTCAGGCCCGGCCAGCAGCCTTCGTGACGGAAGCGACCAAGTGCGGTGCGTTTCACTGGCAGGGTGCTTGCGCTGTAAGGATCGATTTCAACGATATAGCCATAGGTGCTGGCTTCGTTGCGGTAATCGTCCGTGGCGGTGGCACCGGACGGGGTGATGTTGAAACGGGTGAACTCGCCGTTGACCTCGGAAGCATCGCCTGCTGCGGTTTCCCAGCGATAGTTGCCGTTTGAGGTGGCGATGCCGATACGCACCTGATCTGCCGGGCGGGTACCTCTGTTGACGAAAATCCCTGGCCAGTTTTCTTCACAGGTCAGGTAAGTGCCCCATGGCGTGTAGCCGTTACCGCAGTTGTTGTTGGTGCCACGAGTCTGGCTGCCGTCGGTGGAGAACACGGTCTTGACGTGATCGGTGCCTTTCAGCGGGCCGGACAGGTTCATCACCGAGGCCGTGGTGAAGCGGCGGTTCAGCGGGTCGTTTTCCACCACTTGCCAGCGGTTGCCGACTTTGCTGATACGCACTACGCCAGCGCCATGGGCGTTGATTTCCTTGCGTACTTCTTCGACAGGCCGGACGCCACCCACCAGGGTCGCGCCAGACGGGTGCAAGGCGTCCTGATCGATGTATTCGAAGTTGATCGCCAGCAGGCCGTCGGTGGAACTGCCGTTGATGGGGAAGTAATGCATGCCGTCGTGGTGCATGCCCATCGAGTTGGCCTGGTCGGTGGACGTGTTGCTGCCGTCGCTTTTCCACGGGTTGGCGAGGTTGCTCAGCGGTGTGCCCCACGGTGCGAGTACGTAAGCGGTATAACCGGCGGCAATGGTCACGGCGTCGGTGAGGGAGCCGGGGATCGAGGTGAACCCCAGTTTCAGACCGGCTTCCGGTGCTGGCGTCGGTGCCGGGTCGTCATTTGAGTCGCCGCCGCTGTCAAAGCAACCGGTCAGCCCGGCACCCGCAATCATGGCAATGGCAGCACCCAGTCCGCCACGTACCACACTGCGACGGCTCAGATAGGTGTCCAGCACGGATGACAGCGGTTCGTTGGTACTCAGGTTGCGGTTCAGGTTATCGCCGGTATTACGACTCATTCATCAGGTCCTTTTTATGAAATAGGTTTGGAAAAGGAACCGGGACTGTAGAAGTCGAGTGTGATGATTCATTGGCAGTTTTATTAAGAAAGCCTCTAAAAGTCGTCGTAGTTATTTCATTTTGTTACAGAGGGGCAATAAGGGCCCAGGTTAAAAATCTGCCATCAAACTGTCATTTTCCATCGCCAATATGCCGCCCCTGTGAAGGATTCGCCTCAGGACACAAGAACGATGGCTTCAATGGCGCGGCGCGATGTGTTGGGATGGATGACGGCTGGTGCCATGGCGCCGTTGCTGTCGGCCTGCTCAAGCCTTCAGTACAGAGGCTCTGTGGCCAGCGGCAGCTACGTCGATCTGCTGTATGTGGCCGACACTCTCGATGCACGTCAGCCGGGCAAGCCCGTGGTCCCCGCCACGCGCCTGGGGCCTGCGACACGTATCGGGCAGGCACCCTGGATTACGGGGGCCAATGCCCGCGTTCACTCTCCCGATCAAAGCTCACTCAACAGCCTGCTCGACGCCAGCCTGAGCCAGCACATCGAAACCGGTGGCTATCCTGTGCTGGGCGCGTTGTTGCAGCGTTTTCGCAGCGAAGCGGGCGAGGGCAACAGCCTCACACTGGAAAACGGCCAGTGCTGGAATGGCAGCGGCCTGGCTTATCTGACTCAGGGGAAGTCCGGCGTTCAAGGCAGCGCATTGCTGGGCAGTGAAGTGCGGGTCAGCAGTGATGAACGTCTGCTCTGGCCACAACAATGCACCGGTCTGTATCGCCAGTTCGGCCATCCGGTGCTTGGCGCAGACCTGGCTGCCGACGTCAGCCAGCGGCTGGGGACCGAAGCCGTGGCCTTCTTTCGTCGCGGTGGAATCCGGATCGCGGTGGTGGGCATTACCGACCCTTACGCTCGCGATCAGAAACTGTCTCTCAAACAATGGCACGACAGCCTGCAACCGGCACTTGAGCGCGCCCGTGCCGATGCCGATCTGGTGATCGCGCTGGCGGATGTCGGTACCGGGCCGGGGATCTGGCTGGCAGAGCGTCTGTCGCAGATTGATCTGGTGTTGTGCGCGCGGGGTCAGGATCTCTGGCCGCAACCGGTGGAAATCATGCAAGCCTCCGGCAAGCGGGTGCCCGTGGTATTGGGTGGAACCCGTGCCAGCGGAGCCTTTCGCATTCGTTGCCAGCAGGTCGCTGGACAATGGCAATTCACGGCGCGTTTTCATCCTGCCCTGGAAAGCACGTTGACTGCGGCTGATCAGGTTCAGGCCCAGCGTATTCGGCAACTCGCTCAACAACAACGCGCCGCCCATGCCGGTTGGCTCGACGAGCCACTGGCCCGTGCGCCGGAAAACCTCTGGCGTCGGGATGTGCGCGGCGGCAGTTGGGACCGCTTGCTGCATGAGGCATTGGCCGAGCGTGCGGACAGCCCCGTGTTGTTGCCGGGCCTGCGATACGACAGCCCGCTGGCGCAAGGGCAGATGATTACCCGCGAACACCTGATCAGCCTGACCGGCAGCTACCCGGCTCCGGTGGTGAATGTGCCAGCCAAACAAATCCCCAAGGTGCTGGAAAACGTTGCCGAGCAAATGTTCGGCGATATGTTGCTGCTGGATAACAGCCAGGACCTGCCGCGCTGGATGGGCCAGGCGTGGGAGGTCACCTACAGCGCTGGCGGCAAGCGGGTCAGTGGTGTGGGCGACCTCGCCGGACAGTGCCGGACGTTTGGTCTGGGCTTCGATGCCCAGGCTGGCCAGCCGTTCTGGCAGCACCTTGAAGCCTGGCTTCGCGAGCGTCCTGCGGACTGGCGCATCGCGCCTTTGCAATTGCCCCGGATGCGCTACGTGCAAGGTCATCCCGGCTGGCATCCTCGGGAGTCGACTGCATGATTCGTCTGGTCTGGGCGAGCCATGTGTTTCTGGTGATGCTGATCGGCTGGCTGGCGGCGCAGTGTGTGTTGCAGGCCTGGCATGGCTCGGCGCAACCGACCACCGGCAGCGCGCCAACGGCTCCAGTGGCCGGTCTGTTGAGCAGCCATTGGCGAGCCGGCCCCATTCTCAGTAATGAGCTGCCCCTGACCACGCTGGGCATCGAATACCTGGGCAGCCTCAAGGCCATTCCCCTGAGCGCCACAGTGGTGGTGCTGCGTTTCGAGCAACGCCAGCGCACCCTGGGCCGCGGCCAGAAACTGGCCCCCGGCGTTTCTCTGCATGACATCGATGAGCTGGGCATGGTGTTCGACAACAACGGCAAGCTCGAACGTTTGCCATGGCCTGCGCAACGGCCGTTCTTCGGCTTCAAGCAACAGGGATAAGCAATGACCATCAATCGTTTCAAGCAGCCACTGCGTCTTGCTCTCCTGCTATGTGCTCTGACCCTGACCGGTGTAAGCGCCGAAGAAGAGCCGCTGTACGAGGTCAACTTTGTCGATACCGAACTCAGCGAGTTCATCGACAGCGTTTCGCGCATCACCCACACCACGTTCATCATTGATCCACGGGTCAAGGGCAAGGTCACGGTGCGCAGCAGCGAGATGCTGGGCAGTGAAGAAATCTACGATATCTTCCTGGCTCAATTGCGTGCCCAGGGTTTTGCAGCGGTGGACCTGCCGAACGGCAGTGTGAAGATCGTCCCGGATCAGGCCGCTCGCCTGGAGCCCGTGCCGGTGGAGTCGGGGCGCAATGCAGCGCAGGCCAACGACGGCATGGCGACCCGCGTCTTCAATGTGCGCAATGCCGCCAGCGAACAGATGCTCAATATCCTCAAGCCGCTGATCGATCCCCGAGTGGGGGTTATCACGCCGTACCCTTCGGCCAACCTGTTGGTGATTACCGACTGGCGCAGCAACCTGGATCGTATCGACAGCCTTCTGGTGCAACTCGATCAGGTCAGCCAGGAACCTCTGGAAGTGCTGCCGCTGAAAAACGCCAATGCCAATGACACCGCGCAACTGGTCACGCGCCTGCTGGCCCGCGAGCAAGGTGCTGACAGTGCGCAAGTGGTGGCCGACCCGCGCAGCAACGCTTTGCTGGTACGCGGCAGCACCGACAGCCGCGCACGTGTGCGGGCCTTGCTCAAGCAACTGGATAAACCCTACGACCCGCTGCATAACGCCAACACCGTGGTGATCTATCTGCGCCATGCCAATGCGGCGGAAGTGGTCAAGGTTCTGCGCGGGCTCAGTCAGGACGCCGCCGCGCCGACATCTTCAGCCCAAGGGAGCGAGAAGTCCCTGCCGGTGAGTACTTCGGGCATTCGCATGGAATATGAGGAAGGCACCAACGCCGTGGTGATGGTCGGGCCGGATAGCGAATTGACGGCCTATCGCAGCATCGTCGAGCAACTGGATATCCGGCGTGCCCAAGTGGTGGTCGAGGCCATCATTGCCGAAGTCTCGGACACCCGCGCTCAGGAACTGGGCGTGCAATGGTTGTTTCAGGGCGACAATTTTGGTGGCGGCGCGATCAACTTCAGTGGCAATGCCGCGAGCGTCACCAGCGTAGGCGCGCTGGTGCAGTCCGGGGATACAGCAGGCCTGGGACAGTTGTTGTCCGGGGTTCAGGGCGTGACAGCCGGGGTCGGCAACCTGAGCGGTGGCGGGCTGAATTTTCTGGCCTTGCTCAATGCCCTGAAAAGCCAGAGCGGTTTCAACCTCCTGTCGACGCCGACACTGCTGACGCTGGATAACGCCGAGGCGTCGATTCTGGTGGGGCAGGAAGTGCCGTTCGTGACCGGCTCGGTGACGCAGGACAATACCAACCCCTACCAGACCATCGAGCGCAAGGAAGTGGGTGTAAAGCTGCGCATCAAGCCGCAGATCAACATCGACAACACCGTGCGCCTGGATATCGTGCAAGAAGTCTCGTCGATTGCCGACAGCACCAGCGCCAGCGATGTCATCACCAACAAGCGCGAAATCAAGACCAAGGTCATGGTCGAGGACAACGGCCTTGTGGTGCTGGGCGGCCTGATCGGTGACGAGTCCAGCACCAGCGATCAACGGGTGCCGTTGCTGGGTGACATTCCGGTGCTGGGCCGACTGTTTCGTTCCGATGCGACTCAGCGGGTCAAACAGAACCTGATGGTATTCATCCGCCCGCGCATCGTGCGCGACGGCGAGACGCTGGCTCAGCTCAGCAGCGAGAAATACCGAAATCTCAAGGCCAACACGTCGCTGGCGCTTCCCGGTGCGAGCGATGGTGATCCGTTGCTGCAATTGTTTCCGGCCAGTCGCGAACGTCTGGACCAGGGCGCATGGTGAACGCGCTGCTGCCGTATCGCATCGCACGCCAGACCGGCGTCGCCAGAGTGCCGGCCGACACGGGCTGGCAACTGTGGCTGCGCGCCGGGAGCGACACCGACACCCTGCAGGAAGTGATGCGCGTGCATGGTGTGCCGAGCGCGGTGGAGCATCTTTCCACCCAGGATTATGAAACCCGGCTTGGGGCGCTTTATCAGGCCGGCGAGTCGGCGACCGCTGCGTTGATCGATGGCATTGGCGAGCAGGTTGACCTCGACAGCCTGATGAGCGAACTGCCCAAGATCGAAGACTTGCTGGAGAACGATAACGACGCGCCGGTCATTCGCTTGATCAACGGCCTGTTCGGCGAAGCCTTGCGCTTGCGCGCCTCGGATATTCATGTGGAAACCTTCGAGGCCAGCCTGGTGATTCGCCTGCGCATCGATGGCCACATGCGTGAAGTGCTGCGGCCGCCGCGTGCGTTGTCGACGATGCTGGTGTCGCGGATCAAGGTCATGGCCCGTCTGGATATCGCCGAAAAACGCCAGCCCCAGGATGGCCGGATTACCCTGCGCTCTGCCGGGCGTGAAGTGGACATTCGTGTCTCGACCTTGCCGGGCATTCACGGCGAGCGCGTGGTGATGCGGGTGCTGGACAAGCAGGCGAGCCTGTTGGACCTGGGTAACCTCGGTATGCCGTTTGAAGTGGAGCAAGGGCTGCGAGCCTGTCTGCAACGCCCCAATGGAATCGTGCTCAGCACCGGCCCGACCGGCTCGGGCAAGACCACCACGCTCTACGCCAGCCTGAACAGCCTCAACGATGGTTCCTGCAACATTCTGACCGTGGAAGATCCGGTCGAGTACGCCATTACCGGCATCGGCCAGACCGCGATCAATCCCAAGGCCGGAATGACCTTTGCCAATGGCTTGCGGGCCATTCTGCGTCAGGACCCGGACGTCATCATGCTCGGCGAAATTCGCGACCGGGAAACGGCGCAGATCGCTGTGCAGGCCAGTCTCACCGGGCATCTGGTGCTTTCCACCCTGCACACCAACAGCGCGGTGGGCGCGGTGACCCGCCTGCGGGACATGGGCATCGAACCCTTCCTCATCGCCTCGACCCTCAAGGGCGTGCTGGCCCAGCGACTGGTGCGCCGCTTGTGCCATTGCGCGGTCCCGCAACCGTTGCAGGACGCCGAACGGATGTTATGGCCCGAGCTGGCCGGGCTCACCGAAAGCTTTCATCCTCAGGGTTGCGACGCCTGTCAGGGCAGTGGCTATGACGGTCGCATGGGGTTATACGAATTCATCGAGCTGGACGCCGGCCTGATTGCCTTGCTGTACGACGGGGCCAGCGAAGTCGCGATGCATGATTATCTGGCCGACAAGCGACAGAGCCTTGTCGCCATGGCCACCGAATGCCTGCGTCGAGGCGAAACCAGCCTGGCGCAGGTCTTGCGCGCCGTGCGGGGCTGACCGATGCCGACTTATCGCTATCAGGCCCTCGACCCGGCAGGACGCACGCGCAAGGCCAGCCTTCAAGCGGAAAGCGAGCGTCATGCCCGACAGCTCTTGCGCGAGCAAGGTCTGTTCGCCCGCGACTTGCAGATTCAGGATTCGGCTTCACGCAGCCCTCGTGGCCAGCGCCTCAATCACACCCAGCTATGTGAATTGACACGCCAGTTGGCGACGCTGTTGAGCGCCGGTATTCCGCTGGTGGATGCCCTGGGGACACTTGAACGACAACTGGCCGAGCCTGCGATTCGCAACCTGTTGGTGGCCGTGCGCGGTGCGCTGGGGGAAGGGCATAGTCTGGCTCAGAGCCTGCGTCGGCAAGGTGGCCTGTTCACGGGGCTGTATTGCGCGCTGGTGGAGGCGGGCGAACGTTCCGGCAAGCTGGCGCCGGTGCTGGAGCGTCTTGCCGAGCACCTTGAGCAAGTCCAGCGTCAGCGCCACAAGGCCCGTACCGCCATGATCTATCCGGCAGTGCTGATGCTGGTTTCTCTGGCCGTGGTCATTGGCCTGATGACTTTCGTGGTGCCCAAGCTCACCGAGCAATTCAGCCACACCGGGCAGAGCCTGCCGCTGATTACCCAACTGCTGATCGGCATCAGCGAAGGGCTGGTGCATATCGGTCCTTGGCTGTTGGTGCTGACGCTGCTTGCCGCCGTGGGCGCGGGGGTTCTGCTGCGCAAGGCGCATTGGCGATTGCGCCTGGACCGCAGCCTGCTGCGCCTGCCCAAGGTTGGTCCGTTGCTGACGGTGCTGGAAAGCGCACGACTGGCCCGCAGTCTGGCAATTCTGGTGGGCAGTGGTGTGCCGTTGCTCGAAGCCTTGCAAGTGGCGACTGCAACAGTGGGCAACCGTGAAGTGCATCGGGCACTGGAAACCGTTCGTGAGCAAGTGGAAGGCGGCGTCAGCCTGCACCGCGCCTTGAACGCTGCCGGCCACTTTCCGCCGCTGCTGCTCAACATGGTCGCCAGTGGCGAGGCGAGTGGAACCTTGCCGGACATGCTCGAACGGGTTGCGGACAACCAGGAGCGCGGCTTCACCCGCCATGTGGACATGCTCATGGCCTTGTTCGAGCCCTTGATGATTCTGGTGATGGGCGGCGTCGTGCTGTTCATCGTCCTGGCTGTGCTGTTGCCGATCATGCAGCTCAACCAGGGGCTTACTTTCTGACTCATGGAGAACCGTCTTATGTCCAAGCCTGCTTCACGCCGCCAGCGCGGCTTCACGCTGATGGAAATCATGGTGGTGATTTTCATCATCGGTCTGTTGATTGCCGTGGTTGCGCCCAGTGTCCTGGGCAATCAGGACAAGGCCATGCGTCAGAAAGTCTTGGCCGACCTGTCCACTCTTGAGCAGGCGCTGGACATGTATCGCCTCGATAACCTGCGCTACCCCAGCACCGAACAAGGCCTTGCCGCTCTGACCAGTGCGCCAACGGTCGAGCCACTGGCGCGTTCATGGCGAGCCGATGGCTACATCCGTCGCCTGCCAGCGGACCCGTGGGGCAACCCGTATCACTATCGCGCTCCCGGTGAGCGCGGGCGCATCGATATCTACTCGCTGGGTGCCGACGGAGCGCAGGGCGGTGAGGGTACCGATGGCGATATTGGTAACTGGAACCTCTAGGCGTGAAGGTTTCGCGGGGCTTTTCACTGCTGGAAATTCTGGTGGTCTTGCTGATCATCGGGCTGTTCAGTGCCCTGAGCGTGGCCTGGCTGGATTCGGGCCATGCACCGATGCAGCAGGCTCTGGAAAAACTGGCTGCCGAGGCCCGGACTCAGGCGGCACAAGCCCGGCACAGCGGCCAGGTAATGGGGATGCGCTGGAATGGTCGTCAGCCGGAATTTGTCCGCAAGGATCAAACCCGCTGGGTCGCGGATGCACCGCCCATGAAGTCCTGGCCCGAAGGGTTGCAGGCGGACTGGCCAGTGTCTGACGAGCCCCGCGTGATATTCACGCCATCGGGTGTAAGTGCAGCGGTAAACCTGAACTGGCGATGGCCCGAAGGGCAGCAACGCTGGGAGTGGCGCACCGATAACAGCCTGACTCAGGTAAAGCTGCCATGAAGCGTCAGCGCGGTTTCACCCTGCTGGAAGTGATGGTGGCGCTGGGCATCGCGGCGGTCATGACCATGATGGTCAGCCAGATGTTGCGTCAGCGCATCACCGTGCATCAGGCCGTTCAGCAGCATCGACTCGGTGCCCTGTGTGCCCGTGAGCTGGAGGCGCGATTCGGTGTCGAGCGCTACTGGCCGCAGATCAACAAGGTCAGCGGTGAATTGCAGCAAGGCGCAAGCACTTGTTACTGGCGCATGGACCTGGGCATGACCGGTGTCCAGCACTTGCGTCGTGGTGAACTGGCGCTGTTCGCTGCCCGTGACGAGCGTGAGCCGTTGGGGAATTACACCGTTTTTCTGGTGCGGCCGTGAGCCATGGGCAACGCGGTTTGACCTTGATCGAGTTGCTGGTGGCGATGGCGCTTACGGCTGTGATCGGTGTGGTGCTGGCAGCTCTGGTGAACGGTTGGATCAAGGTTCGCGAGCGTCTGGCCGAACCGGGCAACGAGCCGGTGGTGCTGGAGTTTTGTCTGGCTCTGGAGCGGCGTTTTGATGGGCTGGTGTTGCGTCGTTTGTATGAAAAGCGTTTGCCGTTGCCGGTGAGCTGGCTCGACTGGGACCCGGCAGCCAATCAACTGGGCTGGGTCGCCTTGACGGCCTGGCCCGAAGTGGAAGGCCAGTCGAGATTGCAGCGTCAGCGTTTGGCGTTCAACTCGCGGGAGCGGCGTTTGAGCCTGTGGACCTCGGCGGATCTGTATGCCGTCGGCGCTCCACGCTGGGAGAGTCGCGAGCGTCTGGATGACGTCGACAAAGTCAGTTTCAGTTTTTATCAGGGAACCCGCTGGCTGGCGTTTCCTTCCACCGTCGCACTTCAGCCCGACCGGGGCGTGCGACTTGAGTTCGAGCGTCATGGAGCGCCTTATGTCTGCACCTTCAGCTTGCCCGATAGCCGCCCATGATATTTGAGCGCTGGAGTGCCAGACGCCGGACGGAGCGTCATTGGTTGTTGCTGCGTCCTGCCGTCACGGGCACTTGGCAATGGCAACGCCTGCCGGGCACCGAGCACGGCGACTGGCCGCCGCCTGCGCACTTTCTGCAGGACACCCTCGCATTGATCATGCCCGCCGCGCAGTGCAGCCATTTTCAGGTGCCTGCACCACCGGGTCTCAAACCTCATGAGTGGCCGATGCTGCTGGAGGACCTGCTGCAACAGCCTGCCGAAGAGGTGCAGGTCAGTTGCCTGTCGCGGGTAGCCGGGCATCTGGAGTTGCTGGTTGTGGAGCGCGCACAGGTTCAGCGTTGGTTGAGCGAGTGCGAAGCACTGGGTGTATCGCCGGATTACCTGTGGGCCGAGATGCAGTTGCTGCCTCAGCAGGCGGCGGGTGAGATGCTGCGCTGGTCGCATCCGGGAGGCAGCTGCCTGATACGTGGCGCTGAGCATGGCGTGCAGCACTGGCTGGTATGGCCGGATGTTCTAGGAGAACTGCCCGAGGACTGGCGACAGCCGAACGAGGACGTCATCGGGCCATGGCCCTCCCGATGGGCTTCGTTGAGCCGTCTGCCCAATTTGTTGGTGCGTTCTGGCAATCGTCGTTCAAAGGCTCCGCGACGGGCGTTGCCATTTGGCAGAACCCAGCTTCGTCTGGCAGGTGTTTGTGCAGCGCTGGCTTTCTGTTGGGGCGTGCTGGCGTTGGGGCAATTCTGGCAGCAGGTGCCGGCCTGGAAAGCTCAGGTCGAAGCCTTGACCGGACCAGTCGGCAGCGCTCAACAGGCAGCGCGAGTGTTGTCCCGTCTTCAGGCTGAACAGACCGACTGGCGAAGCCGCCAGCAGCAGATCGTCGAGCTGGAACAGGCCATGACGCTGTGGCTCGACAGCCAAAAGGACTGGGGCGTGTCCGGGACCTATTTCGACGGGCGAGCCCTGCGGCTGGTCCTGAGCGGCGATGCTCCACCTCCGTCCCCGACTCACTGGCAGGCCATGGCCAGGGCAGTGGGCGCGAAGGTCAGCATCGAAGCGAACGAAAAGACGTCCCTGCTGACGCTCAATTTCAATCTGGATGGGCAGCCATGAATGCATTGATTCAGCGGGCTTCAAACGCTTTCGTCGCACTGCCGCCTGCCCGGCGTTACATGTTGCTGGCGGGTTGGGTTGTGGTCCTGACGTTATTGCTGGTGCTGATCGGACGTCCTTTGCTGGCCTGGGGCAAGGACCTGCGCCAGTGGCCGGCTCTGGCGCAGCAGGCCCAGACACTGAGCCCCGGTCCAGCCTTTTCCAGCGAATACTGGCAAGCGCTTGCCAGTGCGCGAGGGCTGGTGCTGACGCGGGTCGAACAGCGCGGTGACATCTGGCAACTGCAAGGCGAACTGACTCGGGCTGAACCCCTGACGCAACTGATGCGCAGCATTCAGGAACAGGGCGGGCGACCGCTGCGCTGGAGTCTCGAACAAGGTCATCAGGGTCTGGTATTCAGCCTGGATGTGGGACGTGCCGGGAGACGACCATGAGCCGCAAGCTATGGATGCTCGGCACGCTGGTATTTGCCCTGACGCTTTTGCTCAACATGCCCGCCGCGTTCATGGCTCGCTTTATTGCGTGGGCACCCGGCTGGCAGCCTCAGGGCGTCGCTGGAACCCTGTGGAGCGGGCGAGCCGAACGGCTGGGGAGCGTCGGGCCTTTGAGTTGGCGTCTTCAGCCCTGGATCGGCCAAGGCTTTGTAAGCGCTGGTTTTCAACAGCGGGCCTGGGAACTCAAGATGCAGGGATGGCCCTGGGCATGGAGCGCAGAACTTGCGCCCGCCGCCAGCCTCATCACTCCTGCTGCGGCCTATGCAGTGGATGGCCGCTGGCAGGGGCGTTTGCTGATGCAGGGGCGAGGCGCGAAATGCACGTCCAGCGAAGGAAGCCTTCAGGGCCAGGACCTGGCCTTGTTGTCACCGTGGATGGTGGTGCTGGGCAATGCTCATCTCAAACTTGAGTGTCGAGACGCGATGAAGCTGTTGGCCGATGTGCAGCGCGAGGGGGAACACCGTTTCGAGATATTGCTGGAACCTGCCGCCAGTCGGATGAAGATAAGCGGTCGGGTCGAACCTGCTGCTCTGGTGACGCCGCTGCTGGTTCAGGCCGGTGTGATGAAGACGGGCGCATCGCAGTTCGAAACGGTGCTGGGCAGACGCTGACGCTTACTTCTTGTCCTTGGCATGGCTGGCCAGACGCTCCAGCGCGGCGCGCAGTTTCGGATCGCTGATGCCGTCTGCGGTGGCCTGGATACTTTCTGCTGCCGCGGGCGACAGGTCGATGGTGTGACCGACGGCTCCCCTGGCTACGGTAGGAGGCTGTACCTTGAAAACAATGCGTGTCAGGTTGGCGAATTCGTCGAAAGCGACCAATTGCCGCTGCAAGCGCTTTTGTTGGTAGCGCAGGCGCGTGGCCCAGTGACCGTCGGTCACGATCAACAGCAGGCTGCCCTCGCGCCATGAGGCAACATGACAATGCTCGCGGGCTGCCGGTTGCAACTGGCTTTCAAGCAGGCGCTGAAGGTGGCTCAGGCGCTCTGCATGGCGAAAAATGGCCTTGAGCGGCTTGGCGTCGCGCAGCAGAACTGCGGGTGCTCGAGCATTGAGAGGACGAAAGGCCATGAATGTGATGCCGGGGGTGACAAGGCGCTCATGTTAACAGAAAGCGCTCTTGCAGCTTCGTTCGGCGGGCTTTCCGTGCTTTTATATGCAAATCAACGAGTAACTTCGGCCCTGAGCGGGTTGAAGTGCTGAATAATGGCCCCATTGTAAGACTGCCCCGTAACAGCGCTGTGCCAGCATCGTGGAATAACGCCACTTTCCTCACCATCGTTTCCGGGTAGAATACTCGTTCGCATGCGGCCATAAGGCTGCACGGGCGACTCACGGGGCCGCCCTCCATTCCTATGTGTGGAAGATCCTGTCGATATGTTTGCGCCTTTGTTAAAAAAACTTTTTGGAAGCAAGAACGAGCGTGAAGTCAAACGCATGCTCAAGACGGTACAAGTCGTCAATGCCTTCGAAGAGCAAATGGTGGCCCTTTCGGACGAGCAACTGCGTGCCAAGACCGAAGAGTTCAAGGCCCGCATAGCCAAAGGCGAGACCCTCGATAAGCTCCTTCCTGAAGCTTTCGCGGTTGCGCGTGAAGCGGGCAAGCGCGTCATGGGCATGCGCCACTTCGACGTCCAGTTGATCGGCGGCATGACCCTGCACGAAGGTCAGATCGCTGAAATGCGTACCGGTGAAGGTAAAACCCTGGTAGGTACGCTGGCCGTTTATCTGAACGCACTGGCTGGCAAGGGCGTACACGTTGTAACCGTGAACGACTACCTGGCCCGTCGTGACGCCAACTGGATGCGTCCGCTGTACGAATTCCTCGGCCTGACCGTCGGGATCGTCACGCCATTCCAGCCACCGGAAGAGAAGCGCGCGGCCTACGCTGCCGACATCACTTACGGCACCAACAACGAATTCGGTTTCGATTACCTTCGCGATAACATGGCGTTCAGCATGGAAGACAAGTTCCAGCGCGAACTCAACTTCTGTGTAATCGACGAAGTCGACTCGATTCTCATCGACGAAGCTCGTACACCGCTGATCATTTCCGGTCAGGCTGAAGACAGCTCCCGCCTGTACACCGAAATCAACCGCCTGATTCCGCGTCTTGAGCGTCACATCGAGGAAGTGGAAGGTGAGGTCACCAAGCCGGGCCACTACACCATCGACGAGAAGAGCCGTCAGGTCGAGCTGAACGAAGCCGGTCACCAGTTCATCGAAGAACTGCTGACCGAAGTCGGTCTGCTGGCGGAAGGCGAGAGCCTCTACTCGGCGCATAACCTGGGCCTGCTGACCCACGTGTATGCCGGTCTGCGTGCTCACACGCTGTTCAACCGCAATGTCGAATACATCGTTCAGGACGGCCAGATTCTGCTGGTCGACGAGCACACCGGTCGTACCATGCCGGGCCGCCGCCTGTCCGAAGGCCTGCATCAGGCCATCGAAGCCAAGGAAAACCTGAACATTCAGGCCGAAAGCCAGACCCTGGCTTCGACCACGTTCCAGAACTACTTCCGTCTGTACAACAAACTGTCCGGCATGACCGGTACAGCCGACACCGAAGCGTTCGAGTTCCATCAGATCTACAGCCTGTCGGTCATGGTCATTCCGCCGAACAAGGCGTTGGCGCGCAAGGACTTCAACGACCTCGTCTACCTGACGGCGGAAGAGAAGTACGCGGCAATCGTTACCGACATCAAGGCCTGTCTGGCCGAGAATCGTCCGGTACTGGTGGGTACGGCGACCATCGAAACCTCCGAGCACATGTCCAATCTGCTCAAGAAGGAAGGTATCGATCACAAGGTCCTGAACGCCAAGTTCCACGAGAAGGAAGCGGAAATCATCGCCCAGGCCGGTCGTCCGGGTGCGCTGACCATCGCCACGAACATGGCCGGTCGCGGTACCGACATCCTGTTGGGCGGTAACTGGGAAGTCGAAGTTGCCAACCTCGAGAACCCGACCCCCGAGCAGATCGCTCAGATCAAGGCTGACTGGCAGAAACGCCATCAGCAGGTGATCGAGGCGGGTGGTCTGCACGTCATCGCTTCCGAGCGTCATGAATCGCGCCGTATCGACAACCAGTTGCGTGGTCGTGCCGGTCGTCAGGGCGATACCGGTTCCAGCCGTTTCTACCTGTCGCTTGAAGACAGCCTGATGCGCATCTTTGCCTCTGACCGGGTGAAGAACTTCATGAAAGCTCTGGGCATGCAGTCCGGCGAAGCGATCGAGCACCGCATGGTGACCAACGCTATCGAAAAGGCGCAGCGCAAGGTGGAAGGTCGCAACTTCGACATCCGCAAACAACTGCTCGAGTTCGACGACGTTGCCAACGAGCAGCGTAAAGTGATCTACCACATGCGTAACAGCCTGCTGGCAGCCACCAACATTGGTGACACCATCAGCGACTTCCGCGAAGAAGTGCTCAGTGGCCTGATCAGCCAGCACATTCCGCCACAATCACTGCCAGAGCAGTGGGATGTCGCAGGTCTGGAAGCTTCGCTGAACAGCGATTTCGCTGTAAAACTGCCGATTCAGCAGTGGCTCGACGAAGACGATCACCTGCACGAGGAAACCCTTCGCGAGAAGATTCTGGCAGAGCTGCTGGTCGCTTACACCGAGAAGGAAGATCAGGCCAGCGCCGAGGCTCTGCGTACTTTCGAGAAGCAGATCCTGCTGCGTGTTCTGGATGACCTGTGGAAAGACCACCTGTCGACCATGGACCACCTGCGCCATGGTATCCACCTGCGCGGCTACGCACAGAAGAACCCGAAACAGGAATACAAGCGCGAGTCCTTCACCCTGTTCCAGGAACTGCTGGATTCCATCAAGCGCGACACCATTCGCGTGCTGTCCCATGTTCAGGTTCGTCGTGAAGATCCAGAGGAAGAAGAGGCGCGTCTGCGTCGCGAATCCGAAGAACTCGCCAAGCGCATGCAGTTCCAGCATGCCGAAGCGCCAAGCCTCGATCAGCCAGCACTGGTTGAAGAGGGCGGTGATGTGGCCGTCGCCACCGCGCCGGTTCGCAACGACATGAAACTGGGTCGCAACGAAGTCTGCTGGTGTGGTTCGGGCAAGAAGTTCAAGCACTGTCACGGTCAGATCAGTTAAGGCTCTGACTCTGTAATACACACGCCGCGACCGGCTTACCCGTCGCGGCGTTTTTTCATTGATTGCCGTACCGATGCGGACGGCGCAGATACTGCTCAAGGAGCGCACCCCATGGCTGTTGGTCTTGGTCCTTTGCCTACATTGCACCCGGTTCCCGGTTTTGAACTCGGCATCGCTTCTGCCGGCATCAAGCGCCCGGGGCGCAAGGACGTCGTAGTCATGCGATGCGCCGAAGGTTCCAGTGTTGCCGGCGTGTTCACACTGAATGCGTTCTGCGCCGCACCGGTCATTCTGGCCAAGCAGCGTGTGCAAGGCCCTGTGCGTTACCTGCTGACCAACACCGGCAATGCCAACGCCGGTACCGGTGAGCCTGGTCTGGCGGCCGCGACCCGCACCTGCGCCAGGCTGGCCGAATTGACTGGCGTCGATGCCAGCGCCGTACTGCCTTACTCCACCGGCGTGATCGGCGAGCCGTTGCCTGTGGAAAAGATCGAAGGTGCCTTGCAGGCCGCTCTCGACGACCTGTCTGTGGATAACTGGGCCGCCGCTGCGACCGGCATCATGACCACTGACACCTTGCCAAAAGGCGCCAGCCGTCAGTTCCAGCACGAGGGCGTTACCGTCACCGTGACCGGCATCAGCAAGGGCGCGGGCATGATCCGTCCGAACATGGCGACCATGCTGGGTTACATCGCGACCGACGCCAAAGTGTCTCAGAGCGTGTTGCAGGACCTGATCCGCGACGGCGCCAACAAGTCGTTCAACCGCATCACCATCGATGGCGATACTTCGACCAACGACTGCTGCATGCTGATCGCCACCGGTCAGGCCGACGTACCGGCTGTAACCGAGGCCAAAGGCCCGTTGTTCGAGGCCTTGAAGAAAGCGGTCTTTGAAGTGTGCATGGAAGTGGCCCAGGCCATCGTGCGTGACGGCGAAGGCGCGACCAAGTTCGTGACCGTTGAAGTCAATGGCGGCGGCAATCACCAGGAATGCCTGGATGTCGGCTATGCAGTGGCTCACTCGCCACTGATCAAGACGGCGCTGTTCGCTTCCGACCCTAACTGGGGCCGTATCCTGGCTGCGGTCGGCCGTGCAGGTGTACCGGATCTGGACGTCAGCAAGATCGACGTGTTTCTCGGCTCCGTGTGCATCGCCAGCAAGGGTTGCCGCGCCACGACCTACACTGAGGAGCAGGGTTCGGCAGTCATGGCTCAGGAAGAAATCACCATCCGTATCGAGCTGGGCCGCGGTGATTGCAGCGAAACGATCTGGACTACCGACCTGTCCCACGAATACGTGAAGATCAACGCCGAATACCGCACCTGATCCCCCATCAGTTCAGGTCATCAATCACTTTGTGGGAGGCAGCTTGCTGGCGACTGTAGCGTACAGACGCAGAATATCTGCCGGTTTTCAGGCCTTTTCGCCAGCAAGCTGCCTCCCACACGTTTTGTTTGTGCCTTAACTGATCGGCATTACATTGTCTGACTCTGGAGCCAAGGACATGTCTCTGCACCTCATCATCGGCGACAAACGTTATTCCTCCTGGTCGCTGCGCCCCTGGCTGGTGCTGGCGATGACTGGCCAGCCATACACCGATCAGGTGATTCGCCTGAACAAGCCGGACACCCGCAAACAGATTCTTGAATACTCGCCAACCGGCAAGGTCCCGGCGCTGCAATGCGAACACGGGACCATCATCGATTCGCTGGCGATTTGTGAATACTTGGCCGAACGTTTCCCCGAGGCCAATCTCTGGCCGCGTGATACGGCCGCCCGTGCCCAGGCCCGTTCGGCATGCGCACAAATGCACAGTGCCTTCATGAGCCTGCGCTCCAACATGCCGATGGACCTGCGCCGCGATCAGGCGCTGGAAGTCATTCCGGTCGACACGCAACACGATATCGACCGCATTGTTGCGCTGTGGAGCGAGTGCGGTGCTGCGGCGGTTGAAAGCGGCCCGTTCCTGTTCGGTCAGGCGAGCATTGCCGATGCCTTCTTTGCGCCAGTGGCCATCCGTCTGCGTGGCTACCGCGTAGCCTTGCCTGCCGAAGCGCTGGCCTATATTGAAACCCTTTACCAGTGGCCTGCCTTCCAGAGCTGGCAACAGGCTGCCTTGCAGGAGACCGATGAGTGAAACGTGTTCATGTGGCCGCTGCTGTCATTCGTGGCGCTGACGGCAGGATTCTTATCGCCAAGCGTGCAGATAACCAGCATCAGGGCGGTTTGTGGGAGTTTCCCGGTGGCAAGGTTGAAGCCGGGGAGGCTGTCCAGGCCGCATTGAGCCGTGAACTGCAAGAAGAGTTGGGCATTGGTGTTACAGCGGCGCGTCCGCTGATCAAGATCCAGCACGATTACCCGGACAAACAGGTCTTGCTGGATGTCTGGGAAGTCTCGGCCTTTACCGGCGAGCCTCATGGTGCCGAAGGGCAACCGCTGGTGTGGGCTAGCCATCGGGAACTGGCCGGTTACGAGTTTCCAGCGGCCAACAAACCGATTGTTGCGGCGGCACGTTTGTCCAGCGATTACCTGATCACGCCCGATGGTCTGGAAACCCCCGAGCTTCTGCGCGGCATGCAGAAAGCCATCGCCGGTGGTATCAAACTGATCCAGTTGCGCGCTCCGGGTGGTTATGACCCGCAATATCGTGATCTGGCGGTGGATGCCGTGGGGTTGTGCGCTGGCAAGGCTCAACTGATGCTCAAAGGGCCTCTGGAATGGCTGGGTGATTTCCCGTCCGCCGGATGGCACCTGACGGCGGAGCAGCTGCGCAAGTACGCCAGCCGTGGTCGTCCATTCCCTGAGGAACGCTGGTTGGCGGCCTCCTGCCATAACGCCGAAGAGCTGGCCCTGGCCGAACAGATGGGTGTGGACTTTGTCACCCTGTCACCGGTCCAGCCGACCCAGACTCACCCCGACGCGCAGCCGCTGGGTTGGGAAGAAGCCTCCCGCCTGATTGCCGGTTTCACCAGGCCGGTCTTCCTGCTGGGCGGTGTCGGCCCCGATGAGCGTCAGCGCGCCTGGGAAAGCGGCGCACAAGGCGTAGCCGGAATCCGCGCCTTCTGGCCAGGCGCGTAACGACTTCCCTCTGGATTGATGGTGAGCACAACCTGTGGGAGGGGCCTTGGCCGCGACAGCCAGTTCAGGCGCTGAAAATATGTTGCCTGTAACTTGGGTCGTCGCGGCCAAGGCCCCACCCACAAGTGATAAATGATCGGCATTACACTTGCGGGTCAGGTCTTGTCTGGCTTGGGAGCAGGCTGCCAGAGTATTTCCGCAACTCCTTGCCGCCTGGCAATGATGCGGGCGGCAACGAACAGCAAGTCCGACAGCCGATTGATATACGCCAGCCCGACACCGGCCAGCGGTTCCAGTGCATTGAGGTGCTGACAGCGTCGCTCTGCACTGCGAGCCAGGCTGCGGCAGACATGGGCCTGGGCGATCAGCATCGAGCCTCCTGGCAAGATGAAATTTTCCAGCGGCCCGACTTCCTCGTTCCATGCATCGATAGCGGCTTCCAGTCGCTCGACTTCAGCAGTATTCAGCGCCTGATAGGCTGGCATCGCCAGTTCTCCGCCGAGGTCGAACAAACGATGCTGACAAGGGCTCAACACCTCGATCACTTCATTGAGTGCAGGAATGCGCTGCGCATGTTCGCCCAGCCCGGCCAGCAGTAGCCCCAACTGGCTGTTGAGCGTATCGACTTCACCGATGGCCTCGACACGCGGATGATCCTTGGGTACTCGACGACCGTCGCCCAGCCCGGTTTCTCCGGCATCGCCGGTGCGTGTGTAAATCTTCGACAAACGAAAGCCCATCTGAATGGCTCCTGGCTTACAGCTTTGAAATGACTTGTTGCTGCACATTCACCTGATTGCCTGCCAGAGGCAGGCGCAGAGTGAAGCAGGTTCCCATGCCGATGGACGATTGCACTTCCATCTGGCCTTTGTGGTTGTTGGTGATGATGAAGTACGACACCGACAGACCCAGCCCGGTGCCCTGACCAATTTCCTTGGTCGTGAAAAATGGCTCGAAGGTGCGCTTGCGAACGTTCTCCGCCATACCGATGCCATTGTCCTCGACCTGAATCTCCGCCCATGGCGGGTTGAGGCGGGTGCGCAGGGTAATGCGTCCGGGTTCTGCTTCATTTTCCGCTCGCTGGTGAATGGCTTGCGCGGCGTTCTTCAGCAGGTTGAGCAGCACCTGTTCCAGTTCGTTGGGAATACAGGGGACCGGCCCCAGTTCAGGGTCGAACTGGCGAATGATGTGCTGGCCCTTGAAGTCGAAACCGATCGCCAGGTCAAAGTCGTTACCAGCGATTTCCAGCGCCTGATCGATCAGGGCGGGCAGTTCGCAAGGCGTCAGCTGACGGTTGCTCAGGCGGCTGAAGTTGAGCATGTGGCTGACGATCTTTGCTGCCCGTGCGCCTGCCTGCTGAATGCCATCGAGTAATTGCGGGACGCCGCGACTGGTCAGGTAATGATTGACGGTATTCAGGTCGATACCGTCCGACTCGGCCTGTTCGATGTTCTTCGGCAGTTCCGGCGAGAGGCGGCGACGGATGTTCTGCACGTTATGCAGAATTGCGCCCAGCGGGTTATTGATCTCGTGGGCCATGCCTGCTGCAAGCCCGCCAACGGAGAGCATCTTTTCCGACTGCACCATCATTTCTTCCAGGGAAATACGCTGGGTGATGTCGTCGATACGGATCACCACGCCACGGCCTGCATCGCCTGCAAGCGGGTAGAAGGTCAGGGCATAGCTGCGAGGTTCGTCGTTCTTGATCCACGTCACACGCTCTATCTTGGTGACGCTGTGTTGCTCAACGGTCTGTTTGATCTGTGGCAGAAACGCTCTCATGGGCTCAAAGGCAATGAAAATCGGCTGATTGAGCGCTTCGTCCAGCGTTGTGCCGGACAGGGCGGTCGCCTCCTGATTCCACTGGGTGACATAAAGCTGTTCGTCCAGAGCAATCATCGCTGAGGGCATCGAGTCGATAATGCTGTTGAGGTAGTTCTGAAAACCGGTGAGCTTTTTCTCGATCTTGCTGCGAACCTTGACCTCCAGTTCCAGCTTGCGGTTGGTATGGCGGGTCTCTTCGGCAAGGCCCTGAGCCTGTGCATAGGCTTCCTGCGAGTCGTCGCGGGCCCGCTTGAGTTGCTGCTCGCGAGCTTCGATACGTGACAGCATGGTGTTGAAGGCTTCGGCCAGGTTACCGATCTCGTCTTCGTTGCCGGGGCCGGCGCGCAGGGCATAGTTTTCTTCGCGGGTGACCTGACGCGACAGCTCTTCGAGCTGATAGATCGGTTCGGTAATCAGGCGCCTGATCTGGCGGGCCACGACCAGCCACAGCAGAACGCTGAATATCAGAATGCCCAGGCTTGCCGTCAGCGTACCGGTGTAAAACGCAGTCGGCAGTTCGCTGCTGGCGACCAGCAACAAATGCCCCGGAGCCTGGTCCCCTTTGGGCACGGTAATGATTTGTGTGTTGCGAAACTCGGTCAGGCGCCAGCCTTCGATATCGCCGTAATGGGTGGGCAGGTGAAGCCCTTCGCCCTGTTGCACTTGCGCCAGTCGATTGCCGTCGTTGTCGTAGAGCGCGGCTGCACGCAACGGCCCGTAGCTCTTTAGCTCCTTGAGCAGGGCATGGGCGTTGCGCGGTGAACTCAAGGCCTGCTCGTTTAGATTGGGGCTGCTGATCAGGCGTCCGATGGTCTGTAAGGCCTGTGGGGCCATGGCTTCCTGAGAGATGTAATAAGCGGCGCTGATGAAGGTCAGGTTGGCGACCAGCAGCACCGTGGTCAACAGGACCAGCAGGGCTGCCAGCAGTTTCTGGCCTACGGGCAGGTTTTCTAGGCGCTGGCGCAATGGCATGGGGCGAATCACACGCGAAGGATGAACCAGCAGGGTAGCGTGCGCTAGTCGGTACGCAAACCCTTGCTTGCGAGATGAGTGGTCAGTCGCGTCTGTAGTTGCTGCAGGTGAGGCACGGCACATTGATGACGAAGGGCCGCAGCGCAAGCGTAGCCGAGCAGGTAGCTGATTTCTGTACGTCGGCCATTGGCCACGTCCTGATACATCGACGAGTAATTGGCCGCCGTGGCCTTGATCACCCGTTGCACTTCAGTGTGCAGGTCCTGGGCCGCCACGGGCTGGCCACAACGTTCCAGCAGGTCCGTGAGTTCGACGCACAGCGTCGCCACTTCACAGTGATGGTCCTGCAGGCCGCCATTGCGACAATCATGGAGAACGGTCAGCGGATTGATGGCGCAGTTCAAGGCCAGCTTGCGCCACAGGCGCGTCAGGATATCGGGCGTCCACTCATGGGCAATGCCGCTGTCATGCAGGTCTTGCAGGAACGCAGGTGGCGTTGGCTCACGGGCATCGCCCAGCCATGTATAGCCGTGGCCCGCGAATACCACACGCCAGTCCGACTCGCGAAATGCCCCTTCGGTGCTTGATGCAAAAATGCAGCGGGCATGTGGAATACGTGCCGCCACAGCATCCTGACTGCCCAGGCCGTTCTGCAACAGGACGACTTCTGCATTGGCATGCAGGCGCGAAGCCACCTGAGCCACGGCTTGCTCGGCATCATAGGCCTTGCAGGCCACCAGCAAACGCTCGATGGGCTCATCGCTGTCGAGAGTCTGGGCCGAAATGAAGATCGGTTGGGCAACGCCGTTTTCCACAAGGGTCAGGCAGCTGCCGTTGGCTTGATAGGCTTGCAGCCGTGCAGCATTACGCAGGACCAGCCGCACCGGAACGCCCGCACGGGCCAGTCTTGCGGCCCACAGACTGCCCAGGCTGCCCGCGCCGAGTATGTGCCAGATAGCGCCCATCAGAGAGGGATGTCCAAAAGGTTGAACGGCCTTGCAGCGATAAAATCGAAAGTCGACATGAAAGGCTCGCAGTGAAGGCTGGGAAAGTCTCGTTATAATGAGCGTTCTTTCATACCGTCAAGTCACGCGCGTTCGCTTTTTTCGGGCGCGCCGTTTATCTGGAGAAATTACATGCCATCGTTCGACGTAGTGTCCGAATTGGATAAACACGAAGTCACTAATGCCGTCGATAACGCCATCAAAGAGCTGGACCGTCGCTATGACCTCAAAGGCAAAGGCACTTTCGAGTTCAAGGAGCTGACCGTCACGCTCACCGCCGAGGCGGAGTTTCAGCTTGAAGCGATGATCGAAATCCTCAAGCTTGCCCTGGTCAAGCGCAAGATCGACGTGAAGTGCCTTGAGGTCAAGGACGCCTACGCTTCGGGCAAAGTGATGAAGCAGGAAGCCGTGCTCAGGGAAGGTATCGACAAGGAGCTGGCCAAGAAAATCGTCGCCCATATCAAGGACGCTAAACTGAAGGTGCAGGCCGCCATTCAGGGCGAACAAGTGCGCGTCACGGGTAAAAAGCGCGATGACCTGCAAGATGCCATTGCTTTACTGCGTACATACGACTCGGGGATGCCGCTGCAATTCAACAACTTCCGTGACTAGGTGATTCTGGTTGTCCGGGAACCCTTTATTCCCGGACATGTCCGAACACCCCTGTAAACGCTGAAATGATTGTTTCCGGCAGTCCTTTCAAGATTGGCTCGTGACAGGCAGGAGAAACAAGATGGATTTGAGCGCAGAAGTCGATCAGTTGTGGAAGGTTTCACAAAGCTGGATTCCTATGATCATGCAATACAGCAGCCGTGTGCTGCTGGCGCTGGTAACACTGAGTATTGGCTGGTGGTTGATCAACCGATTGACCGGCAAACTGGGTGCATTGCTGGCACTGCGTAATGCAGATCTGGCATTGCAGGGTTTTGTCGCCAGCCTGGCGAACATCATTCTCAAGATTCTGCTGGTGGTGAGCGTCGCGTCGATGATCGGTGTGGAAACCACCTCGTTCGTCGCGGCTATCGGTGCTGCGGGCCTGGCCATTGGCCTGGCATTGCAGGGCAGCCTGGCGAATTTTGCGGGTGGCGTGCTGATTCTGCTGTTCCGCCCGTTCCGTATCGGCGACTGGATCGAGGCCCAGGGTGTGGCGGGTACTGTCGACAGTATCCAGATTTTCCATACCGTGCTGCGTACCGGCGACAACCGAACAGTGATCATGCCCAACGGCAATCTGTCCAACGGCATCATCACCAACACCAACCGCCAGCCGACCCGCAAGATCGTGTTCGATATCGGTGTTAGCCCCGATGCCGACCTGAGGAAAGCACTTGAGGTGCTGCTGGAGATGGCTCAGGACCCGCGTGTCCTTCAGGATCCGGCACCGCAGGCTGTCGTCGCGGCGTTGGGCGAAAACGCGATTACCCTGTCGTTGAGGGTATGGACCAAGACCGGCGATATGGGCGATGTGAGTTCGCTCTTCAATATCGAGGCACGTGATCGTCTGAAAGCCGCAGGTATCGATATCCCTTCGCCACAGCGCATGGTGCGTGTGGTTCAGGAGTAAGCGGACAGCTCGCTCAAAAAGCTCGATGCTCCAGGCATCGAGCTTTTTGATGACCGCAGGCATTAAGCCTTGATGCGCAAATATCTGCGCACCCCATCCTTGATAAAACACCCCTGAAATCCCCTCCAACCCTTATGAACAGGGCTCTTCGACCAGCTGCGCAAGATATTGCGCAGGTGCGCATGGGCTTGCGCACTTTTTCGGGATTTTTGTATGAAAAATAACCAGTTTTTAGGAGGTTTAAATTTAAGCTATTGATTGTTATATAGAAAAATTAACAGGCATGACTCTTGATACAGACCGTTCCCACGTCCGAGCGAAGTCGCTCGGCAACCATCAGGGAACAAGGGATGTTCATGCTCGTTTATCAGGCTCCTCGCTTCATCACTCTTCACCTCCAGGTATCCGCTGAAGACGCACGCAGCGGTGCGTCCCATGACTAAGAAACACGGCACCCTGCAAGAACGGCGTGGAGCACGCTTCGACAAGTCTCCGTCTTCTGCCACCTGTGCCTGTTCGCTCAAGACGGCGGATATCGCCATTGTCCCGGTGCGCTATGCCCTTGACCGTTCGCACTACGATGTCGACCCCGCACAGCTCAAGCCCTTGCCCGCCCGTGGCCAGTGGAGCCCACTGCCACGACTCAAGACCCGCAGCTACACCCTGCGCCAGCTCTACGACGGGTATGTCTATGTGTTCGACGAAACGGCAGGGACGTTTCATGAGTACAGCGTTTCGGCGTCCGATGCCTGCCTGACGCGCATCGTCTGGACGGAGGCCCATCTGGGGCGTGACGTTCGCAGCGGCGATGGAGAGGGCAACCCTTACCTGTTTTACCCCCGCAGGAACCGCCTGCATCTGGCTTTTTCCCCGGTGCAATGGACCTGGCGAATCTGCGAGCACATGCGCTCACACGCCGACAGCCGCGCCCTGTGGATGAAGCCTCTGGACCTGGCCAACTTCTGCGCCACCCTGAACGAGCCGGGTACGTTGCCACTGATGACGCTCGCCACGGCCGTCGCCGATATCGACAAGAATTATGTGGTCGAGGACAAACGCTTCACTGATTCGTCCATTCCGACTGCCGAGCCCGAGCCACAGCCTGATCAGGCGGCGAAATCGCTCTTTACCCCGCTCGGGGCCGATGTGTACTGGCTGGGCAATGTCCCGGACAGATGCAGCTCGCTGCTGGTCGCCCTCGACGATCCGCTGGGCGTGTTCAACGACCTGGGCATGCAACTGGCGGGTGATCAGGCCGCGTATCAGAACTGGCAACAGGAACACGAACATAAGCTGCAAATGGCTCAGACCGTAACCGCGCTTTGCGGGGCCAATGGCGAGCTCAAACACCTGCCCTCGTGGGTACGCGAGGACAGCGCCAGCACCCAGCGCTACCTGCATGAGATGGAGGAGTATTTCGACCAGATGGACCTGGAGGAGATGCTGACCATGCACGGCAATCCTCCGGGTGGCTCGCTGGGCACGATGGACATGTTCAAGAGCGCAGACATGCGCCAGATGCTGCATACCCGTTATGGCCGATACCCGTCCGAAGACGACCGGCAGGCCTGGAAGGATCGCGAGAAATGGCGCCGTGAAGTCGACCTCAAGGGCGCACGTACCTATCTGCAAGACAACCTGCCCATCAGCGAAGCCCTGCTGCAACAGGTCCGCGACACCCAGGCGGATTTCCAGACATGGGCCGAGCACCTTGGCAGCGACCCGCTCAGGCTGTTCATCGACACAGCCAACCCGAAAACCCTGCTGTACCTGCAAACCGTCATGACCGACTTGCTGATGGTCTATGGCCAGGATCAACAGGCCAGCGTCTGGTTGGCTAAGCAGGAAGCCCGGGGCAGTACGCTGTTCGGGACGATGCGTTACGGCTTTTCTCCAGGCCTCAAGGAAGCTCTGGATCAGGAAGCCAACGCCCTGCTCAACGGCATTGGCGACTTCACCAACCTGGCCACCCGCGCTGGCGAACTCAACGCCGCGCTCAACCATCAGGGTTTCGTCGACGCGGCCTGGATGAAAAAGCTGAAACAGCCGGTGCAGGACACCTTCAAGGCCCTGCGCGAACTGGCGAGCGGGGCAGGTAAAACGATTGCCGAAAACATGCTGCTGGCCTGGGTGCCGGTCGACAGCCGTCTGGCGCTGGGCAAGGGCCAGAACCTCGCGGCCTTGGTCCGTAACTTCATGATCGGCCAGATTCTGGCCAATACGCCGGAAATGATCCGCATCAACGAACAAATCGCCTCCCGACTCAAGCAGTGGAAACGCGAATGGTGGCTGCTCACCAAACAGATCGACGACACCCGCTTTAACTGGCTCTACCCGCACCATCCCCGCGAACGCCGAAACCTGGCGCGCCTGCTGCAATCACAACTGGAAGCCTTGCGCCTGCACGAACTGAAAATCCCGGGCCTGCTGGACTTTCAGAACAGCCAATACGCCCAACTGCTGCAGGACGAAATCCGTGCCTTCTTCAAGTCCGGCCTGGACGTCGCCAGGGACTGGCACACCCGCGCCAAAGCCTGGAGCGAGCGTTTAGGTGGTTTCGGAGCCGGGATCACCTGGGGCGTCATCCTGCTCAACTTCATCAACACTGCATTCCTCTATGAAGACCTGACCCGCGATGGCGAATTCAGCGGCAAGGATATCGTCAAGGTCGGTTACAGCCTGGGTTACAGCTTCAATCTGTTGATGGCTGTTTTTGTCGAAGCGCCGTGGGCGGTGATCAAGAATGCGACGCCGGTGGTAATCGGTGGATATGACATCGGCATTCTGGATCGCTCTTCCGCCTACTGGAAAGCTCAGGGAAACAGCGCTTGGGGAGATGCGATTCGCGGGTTCAGGAGCACGATGGTGGCTTTGGGGGCGTTTGCGGTGGCGGCGGCGGTGTTGGAGCTTTGGGATATCTGGGAGGATCAAAAAAATGCCAAGACCGCAGAAGAAAAAGTTGCGCTCTATGTAAAAGGCTTTGCTGTAGCTGTGATGGGTATTGGCGGTTCTCTACAATTGATTGCGGGGTTGAGCCTGTCCAAGACACTCGTAGCTATTGTAATGAGCTCGTGGTTTGCTGTTGCTCTTCTCATCGTCGGATCTATTTATTTAATTGCTACCATGGTCCTGAACTATTTCAAACAGGACAGTGTTGGCTGGTGGTTGCGAAAGTGTTGCTGGTCGCGTTCACCTGAATATCGACATGCTGATACGCCAGAAGGAGAAGTTGAAGAAAAGCGTTCTTTGCTGGAAATCCAACTGAGTCCGCAAATTCTTATTAAAAGTACGGTTGAGTATAGGCAAAAATACATAGGTTTAGCTGGGTATGTAAATATGCCAGTACAAAACGGTGCCTGGATACAAATGCGTTTGCCTGAGGCATTACGCGGGCAACTGGTTCAGCTTAATGTTATCAGCAGTACGCGACCTTTCGGTTTTCTGCCAACGGAGCAAACGGATACGCCCATTGCAGACAAGTTTGAAGAGCGTGGCAAGTTCACTCCTCTCAAGGAGTTTGGAAAGATCGGTAATGAACGGCCTCCCTATTCACCATCGGATCTGTATTTCCCGATTTTTCCTGCGGGCGAGGATGTCGTCTGGCAAACCTGGGTTCCGCTCAAGGAAGGTGCTACCTACATTGAGTTGCAAATCTGGTATCCGAACTCGGTGAGTGCTTCAGGGCAGAAAGCTCAAAGCTACCTTTATCAGATAGAGCTAAGCCAGGAGGGCGATATGGCAGTAGATGGCTCAAGCCTCACACTTCTAGAAATCAATAAGAAAAGCCGCGCCAACGCACTGATCCTTGTGCTTCCGGAATAAAATTCTATGACTCATATAGCAGCCAGCAGCACAAAGCAGAACGAAACTTTCAGCAGCGATACAGCTGTAATGATATGGAGCATAAAAACAATCGAGTGTTCTCCAAAGGAGCTAAAAAAAGCTTATCTTGCTGTAGTAACGGCCTGTCTTCTCCCTTTTCTTTATTGTCTATGGTTGTTGTGGGATGATTTGCCGGAAGCTCTGGACATGCTTATAGCGTTCGGCTGCGCACCTGTAGTATTCGGGACTTATTTGATTGTGTTCGCAGTCAGGCAGAAGGCTATGTTCAACTACCACATCACACTCCATGGAGGCTCTGTCGAGTACTACGACTACTATCCAAATTTTGCAGGCCCC
>NZ_BLVZ01000022.1 GCF_015471405.1 Pseudomonas cichorii | reverse complement strand
AACTACAGCCAGGCGCAAGCGTTTCCTGACCCTTTGCTCAATGTCGGCGATGGCCCAGTCGTATTCCCTGCGCCGCTCCCCGTCAGCTCCTCGGCGGATATTTCAGTTCAGGAATCAGCAGCGGAGCCAGAGGCATGAACATCGACTGGAGCAAGCTCATCACCAAAGCAATGAAGGAAAAAGCTGCGGCTGATCAGGCCGTGACAGATATCGCGAACAAGATTGCATCTCTGCGAGCTGCGGCTGATTACGCAATTGCGCCGCTTCAAGACGCCGTCGACATCGATGATGCGACAGATGCAGAGATTGCGTTGCTCAAAGCCTGGAAGAAATACCGCGTCGCTCTGATCCGCCTGCCCGAGCAGCCCGGGTATCCGGCAGCAATCAACTGGCCAGCTATTCCGGCCTGACCCCAGCAGAACACCAGCGCCCGCCTCCGAGCGGGCTTTTTATTACCTGGAGAAAAGTGAATGTCGATCACGCAACAGCAGCTCCTGCAGATACTCCCCAACGCCGGTTCTAAAGCCGGCGTTTTTGTTCCTGCGCTCAATGCGGCCATGGGCAAATACCAGATCATCACCCCGCTGCGGATCGCAGCGTTCATCGCGCAGATCGGCCATGAGTCCGGCCAACTGCGCTACGTCCGCGAGCTGGGCAATGACGACTACTTGAAGAAGTACGATACGGGCAAGCTGGCGAAGAACCTGGGCAACACGCCGGCCGCTGATGGTGATGGCCAGCTCTATCGGGGGCGAGGGCTTATTCAGGTGACGGGGCGGGCGAACTATGACGCCTGTGGCGAGGCGCTGGGATTGGATCTGCTCAACCATCCAGAGCTGCTTGAACAGCCTGAGCATGCCGCGATGTCCGCAGCCTGGTTCTGGGATCGGGCAAGGCTGAATGCCTTGGCTGACAAGGGGGATTTCCTGTTGATCACCAGGCGCATCAATGGTGGCACCAACGGTCTTGCTGATCGTGAAGCCTTATATCAGCGCGCTTTGAAGGTGTTGGTGTGAGCGAAATAAAGTCCATAGCCACTACTGAGCCAAGGGAAAATGCTTCGGTTTTGGTGCTAGGGGGGGCACTGGATCGGTCGGCATAGTGCCTATATTCGTTACAAAGAATTTAGGAAGTCATCGAGTTCACTTGGTGCCCAAACGGTTTTTGCCAAGAAGATTCCGACCACGATTTGTACACTTGGCACCTTCTGAAGAATCCTTCTAGCAGCAGTGTAGGAGGCACCGAGTGTAATGACGTCATCTACAATCACTACTCGCGATTTTAATGGGGCAGCCAAGAACGTCGGATCTAGTGCGAGCGTCTCTGATAGTTCATCAGGGGATTTACGAAGCCCTTCATGCTGGCTTTCCCGTAGTTTAGTTTGAATGAGCACTGGTCGAACATCTAAGCCGGGATGCTTGGCCAAAAGTTTATGTAGAATTTTTAGCATGCGATCATCGTATTCGAGGTGGCCGATCGGTTTAGAGCAAGGCATGGGCACAAAGGTCGTATTCGCGGCTGCTGCGGCCAAATCAAGCGATCCGAGAATCATGGTTGCCCAGTAGTCAATCGCCTTTCCTTTGTAGTACAGAACCTTGTCCGTTGAAGTCGGCTTGCTTTTCAGATTCCAGATCTGTTGATTTGTAACACTCGCTTTGAAGCCACCACCTGAGGTGTACTCTCCGTAGTGGTAACAATGATCGTCATCGGAAAGATAATAGCGTTCATCATTGTCCAGCTTGGTCAGTCTTGTCATCCGTGAGCATTCCAATAATATCAGTTACGTTCTTGACTCTGATGGCACCGAGTTTTTCAAATCTCGATGGCCAAGTTAAATCATCACGTCTAAAGCAGCTATCCAGGATGAACAGCTTCCGCTTTTGAGCCAGGGCAGCTCGAGCCTGCACAAGCGTTCCAGAGGTATTGCCAGCCTCAACAATGATTGTCGCGCTAGTAAGGGCGGACATCGTAACGTTTCGAGCTGGAAAAAATAGTCTATTCGTCTTGAAGTTTTGGTCGCGATAGCGGAGGAAGGGTACCTGAGAGATGACAAGATGCTCGTGAGCAATTAAGTCTTGGAGCTCACGGTTTTCCTTAGGGTAATACTCGTTCAGGGGGGTTCCAATTACTGCAATCGTATTGCCCCCAGCCTGCAGAGCGGCAGTGTGTGCGGCCGTATCAATTCCCTTTGCCAAGCCTGATACGATTGTGAATCCGTGCTTTACCAACTTGTGCGCAATCAATCCTGCGTTAAACGCACCTTCATCAGACGGAGCTCGAGTCCCAACAATTGCGACGGCGGGGGTATCCACCAACTCCCAATTACCACGGTAATAAAGGAGCTGGATCGGATGGTCTGCATCCCTGAGCTTTTGAGGATACTCCCCTGCGCCATGGACCCGTATCCCGGTCCTCGCCAGCTGTTCACTCCCTATCTCACTCATGAGTCTTTCATGAGCGATAGCCGCATTCCTTTCATCTACCAAATCTGATGGGATAGCGCCGGGGTTGTCTCTGAAAAGGCTGGCTAAATTGGCAAACCACGCGCCCTGATTCAGCCACAAGGATTCGTAGGCATAAATCTCCTCAAGCGGCACGATAGGTCGCGACTTGAACAGTTTCAGGGGGGGGGTTCTTGAGGTCATAGGTGCTTTGTCTATCGCAATATGCATCAGGGCATTCCTTGGCAAGGTCTGGATCGATGCGATTCAGGCGCAAATCAGAAATCTGCCACACATCCCATGGTGTGACCCTAAATGTACGCGATGGGTCGATGTGCGTCATCAGAAATGGTGTATTAAACGCACCTTGAAGTAAGTTAGCCGTGAGCCTGGCGCAGGAAGTGAAGGTGAGATTGCTGGCTATGAATACAGAGCCCAGGTAGAGAGCTGGCATGAGGCGCACATGGGTTAGCGCTTCCACGCATAAATATCTCCATGCTGTCATTAAGCTGGCATTACCCAGCCAAAACGGCCCCAAAAGGCACAAAAAAAGCACTTGCGAGAAACGCTAAGTGCTTGATTTGTATGGCTTGTGTGGTGGAGCCGGGGGGATTTGAACCCCCGTCCGCCAGTACTCCGCTGTCGGTACTACATGCTTAGCCGTGTCTATTAAGTTAACCCTCAGCGACCCGACGGGCAGGGTGCTTTGGGCGAGCTGTGTAAGTTTTAGTCGCTTCGTCCACAACGTACTAGGCGACGATCCTGTTCTATATGACAATCATTTCGGGTTTACAGGCATCCCCTGATGATTGCTGGAGCCGAAGCTACCAGAAGAGCTAGTCGCGCCGCTTACGCAGCGAGAGCGTAGCCCTCGTAGTTTTCGTCATTGGCAACTATAGAAAGTTGCAACAGTGGATTTACGACTTCTGTTACCAAGTCGGCATGCACCTAAAGTTTCATCACCGGCGTCGAATCCTAATCGGCCCCGAGACTGCTTTCGCAGTCATTGGGCGGGAGTCTACGCCAATTGATGGGGCGCGTCGACCCGCGTCTTGCTTTGCCGACAAGGCCAGCGCGCTGGCTGGCCTTGTCAGGCGCTTTCTTACCGGTTGCCGCCTTCGCTGCCCGAGCCGAGGTTTTTCAGTTCGGTGATGGCTTGGGTGGTCAGTTCGATGCAGGTTTTTTTATCGCCTTTGGCCTGGGCGGCCCGTGCGTCGGTTTCGGTTTTTGCCAGGGACTGTTTCAGGTCGGGGCTCAGGTTCACGTTGGTGGAAACCTGGGCGTCCTTGATGGTCTGCAAGTTGCTGCCGCACAAGTCATCGGCGGCGAACACCGGGGAAGCCAGCATGACAGAGCTGAGGAGTAGTCCAGTCAGGGCGGTACGCTTCATATGTCTCTCCTTGATTACCGGTCGCTTGGGCTCTTTGCCCATGGGTTGGGGAAGCCCATTCAAATACGGGCTTACAAGGGTGGACTGTGCTGAAACGCAGGGGTTCTATTTATTTTCATGCCTGTAATGCCTGTTGCCATCATGCGGATTTCGCCTGCGTCACCCGGTCGATCAGGTAAACCAGCCCGTGATAGTCGATGCCGCTGTGCTGCGAGAGGCCGATTTCACAGGTGCGGCTGGTGGAGATGCCTTCGTTGCAGTACTGCACCGCACCCTGGAGAGAGCGTAAGGCGTGGGCGTTCAGTTCGGGCGTTGTGAAGCCTTTGTCTCCGGCGAATCCGCAACAATGTATGCCTTCCGGGATGACCACGTTGACGCTGCACAGGCGAGCCAGTTCGATCAGTGCCTGGCTTTCGCCAAGGTGCTGGGTGCTGCAGGTGACGTGAACGGCAATGGGTTCCTGTTGCGGGGTAAAGGTGAGTTTGTCCAGCAGGTGCGTGCGGATGAATCGCACCGGGTCGTAGAGATCCAGGCGTGTGTCCTTGAGGTCTTGTACCAGTCGCAGGGTGCAAGGGCTGGTGTCGCAATAGATCGGGTCCAGCCCGCCGCGGCTGGCTTTGATCAGCGCGGCCAGCAGTTCCTGGCGTTTCTCGTCGGCTTGCTGGTTGTAGCCCTTTGAGGCGAAAGGCTGGCCGCAGCACAGGCTGTCCTGATTGTCCGGGAAGACGACCTGATAACCGGCTTTTTCCAGCAGGCCACGGGTCTTGTCCAGCAGTGAGGTTTGCTCGCGATCAGTGGCCGCAGGCCCCATCACGCGAGAGACGCAGGCTGCCAGATAAACCACTCTGGGACGTTGGTCCTCGATGGGCGGGGTGAAGCGTATGGCCTGTTCCGGCTGTGGCATGGCCGGTGTCCATTGCGGGATGCGGCCGGCTGAAAGCTTGCTCAGTTTTGCTGACAGTTTTGCCAGTCGCGGCGCACCCAGCAGCATGCGCGCGCCGTTGGCGGCATGCAGGGTAAAGCGTGCGCCTTGTACCGCTGTCTTGAAGTTGTGCGCCAGCCAGTTGGCTGTCCTGGCATGGTGTGCTTCCTGATGGCGCAGCTTTTTGACCAGTTCGCCGGTGTTGATGCCAACCGGGCAGCGTTGGGCGCACAGGCCGGTGGCGGCGCAGGTGTCGATCCCTTGATAGTGGTAATCGCGCTCCAGTTTCTGGGTGTCGGTTCCGGCGCGTTTTTTCGCCTGAATGTCGCGCCAGATGACGATGCGTTGCCTCGGGCTCAAGGTCAGGCCTTTGGAAGGGCAGACCGGTTCACAGAAGCCGCACTCAATGCACTTGTCGACGATTTCGTCAGCAGCGGGCAGCGGTTTCAGGTGCTTCAAGTGGATCTGCGGGTCGTTGCTGAGCACCACGTCCGGGTTGAGAATGCCGTTGGGGTCGAGCAGGCGTTTGAGTTGCCACATCAATTGATAGGCGTCGCTGCCCCATTCCTTTTCGACGAAGGGTGCCATGTTGCGCCCGGTCCCGTGCTCGGCCTTGAGTGAACCGCCGAACTCCACGGCCACCAGCTCTGCAACGTCTTCCATGAAGGCCTGATAACGGGCGATTTCTTCGGGGTTGTTGAAGCCCTGGGTAAAGACGAAGTGCAGGTTGCCCTCCAGCGCATGGCCGAACAGGATGGCTTCGTCATAGTGATGTTTGTCGAACAGCGCGATCAGGCGGCGCACGCCAATGGCCAGTTGTTCGACCGGGAAGGTGACGTCTTCGATGATGACCGTGGTGCCGGTCTGGCGTACGGCTCCGACGGCGGGGAAGGTGTCTTTGCGAATGGCCCAGAGGCGTGCGTTTTCCAGCGGGTCTTCGGTGAAGTCGACCTGTTTCTCGACGGGGAAGGACGCCAGCGACGCCATGATTTGTGCCAGTTGTTCATGCAGCAAAACCCTGGATGCTGCCCGTGCTTCGATCAATAACGCGCAGGTGCTTTCCGAGAGTTCACGGACAAAGGCTGGCATGCCGGGTTTGTCCTGCACCGAGCGCATGCTGCGTCGGTCCAGCAGTTCGACGGCGGCGACCGGCTGGCTTTTTAGTACGGTGACGGCGTTGCAGCAGGTTTCCACGTCCGGGAAGACGATCAAGGCCGAGGCCTTGTGCGGATGGTCGGGCACGGTGTTGTAGGTCACGGCGCTGATGAAGCCCAGCGTGCCTTCGGAGCCGACCAGCAAATGGCTGAGGATATCCAGTGGCTCATCGAAATCCACCAGGGCGTTGAGTGACAGGCCCGTGGTGTTTTTCAGGCGGTATTTGTGGCGAATTCTGGCGGCCAGTTCGGTGTTGGCGCGGGTTTTTCGGCCCAAGTGGGCGAGTTGTTCCAGCAAGACGATATGGCTGGCGCGAAAGGCCTGCACGCTGGCCGGGTCTTCGGTATCCAGGCGTGTGCCATCAGCCAGCACCAGACGAATTCCTGCCAGCGTGTGGTAGGTGTTTTGCGCTGTACCGCAGCACATGCCGCTGGCGTTGTTGGCGACGATGCCGCCGATCTTGCAGGCGTTTATCGATGCCGGATCCGGCCCGATCTTGCGTCCGAACGGCGCCAGCCAGGCATTGGCCTGTGCGCCGATGACGCCGGGTTGCAGACGAATCTGCGCGCCCTGTTCGCGGACCTCGCGGCCGTTCCAGTTATCGCCCAGCACCAGCAATACCGAATCGCTGATGGCCTGGCCGGAAAGGCTGGTGCCTGCTGCGCGAAAGGTCACCGGGACTTTTTCGGTCTGGGCCAGCTTGAGCAGGGCCACCACTTCGTCTTCGGACTCGACCCGGATCACCAGCTTGGGGATCAGCCGATAGAAGCTGGCGTCGGTGCCGAAGGCCAGTGTCGAAAGAGGATCGTCGAAGCGGCGGTTTTCGGGGATCAGGCGTCGGGCTTCGCGGATGAAGTTTTCTGACAGGCTCATGCGTCTTCCACTATCAGGACCACAAGGTCTTTGGGGCCGTGGGCGCCGTAAGCCAGCACCTGTTCGATATCGGCAGTCTTGGAGGGGCCGGAAACCAGCAGGGCATTGGTCGGCATGCCGCCGGTCCAGTCCTGTTTGCGCTGGGCTTCGCAGAGGTTGTCGTAGATCTCGCTGGCCTTGAGCAGGGCGAAATGCACAGGCGGTACCAGGCTCATCAAGCGCGGCTCTTCGCGGGTCGGCCAGATGATCAGGCTGCCAGTCGCAGCAATCGCCCCGACGGTGCCGGTGAAACTGGCTGGTGTGTCATCGAACAGCTCTTTCTTCCATTGCTCGATGGGGCGGTCGTAAGTCTTGAGCGGTGGCAGTTCGGGGCGCGTCGCCCAGTGTCCGGCGACACGCTGCCCATGGACGGTGCCGGGTGCGATCAGCAGGCTGGGCAGTTGGCGATCATGCACCAGTTCGCCAAGCCTTCGGGGCCAGTCCGATTCCGTACACAGGTGGATTTCCGTATGCACGGCCTCCATCAGCTTGCGTAGCTGGGCGACCCGCTCTTCAGGAGCGTAGGTCCAGGGGGCTGTCACCAGGGCTTCATTGAAATTGTCAGTAATCGGCGTCGTTCCTGTCAGGCTCTGACGCAGTTTGGCGAGGATGTTTTGCTTGGCGCTCATCAGAGTTCTCCGGGCCGCTTTTTCAGATGCTCGCGTGCCATTTCATGCAGGGAGCGGGCTGCGGGCTTTGGGGCGCTATGGTTTTGTGTCCATGGCCCGACATCGCCAGGCATCAGGCTGCGTAAGCGTGTGGCGAGGTAAACGAATGCGCGATACAGGCCCGGCGAGGTATTGAGTTTCGACCAGGCATTCCAGATCAGGCGTTCCTTGCGCGAGTACTTGCGACCCTGATCGCGCATCACGCGGTCGGGTGCATCCGGTGCCTTGACGTTTTCTTCGCGCAGGCGGCGCAGCAAGGCGGGAATCGGGATCTTCACCGGGCAGACTTCGCCACATGCACCGCAGAGCGATGAGGCGCTGGGGTGATCTG
Source organism: Pseudomonas cichorii (assembly GCF_015471405.1). Taxonomy (GTDB): domain Bacteria; phylum Pseudomonadota; class Gammaproteobacteria; order Pseudomonadales; family Pseudomonadaceae; genus Aquipseudomonas; species Aquipseudomonas serbiensis. The sequence continues at coordinate 83,151 of NZ_BLVZ01000022.1, read as the reverse complement.
GCACTTTGCTCAGGCCCGCCATGTGCGGCGTGATGATCTTGCCGATGGGGCCGGGATACACCTCGCCGTAGGTGTGGCCGCCGACGCGGGTATAGACCGGGCAATGATTCATGCATGCGCCGCAACGAATGCAGTTCAGGGTCTGGCGCAATTCGCTGTCGGCAAAGGCCTGGGTGCGGCCGTTGTCCAGCAGCACCAGATGCACTTCCTGCGGGCCATCCAGTTCGTGGGGCTTGCGCGGGCCGGAGATCATATTGACGTAGGTCGTGATCGGAATGCCCAGTGCCGAGCGGGTCAGCAGTGACAGCAAGGGGATGGTGTCGCGCAGGTTTTCGACGACTTTCTCGATGCCGGTCACGGCGATATGCACGGGTGGTACGCTGGTGACCATACGCCCGTTACCCTCGTTCTCGACGAGGAGCAAGGTGCCGGTTTCGGCTATCGCGAAGTTGACGCCGGAGACGCCGATATCCGCTTCAAAGAATTTCTGGCGCAGCACACGACGGCCGATCTGGATCAACTGGTCGACGTCGGTGGTGTAATCGACACCCAGCTTTTCATGGAACAGTTTTCCCACCTGACCGGCGTTCTTGTGGATGGCCGGCATGATGATGTGCGAGGGCTTTTCGTGGTCCATCTGCACGATGTATTCGCCCATGTCCGCTTCCAGACACTCGACGCCGCGCTCGCCCAGGAAGTCGTTCATTTCCATCTCTTCGCTGACCATCGACTTGCCTTTGATCACCTGTCTGGCTTCGTGGGCGTTGACGATGGAGAGCACGATGTCATTGGCCTGCTCGACGGTTTCGGCCCAATGCACCTTCACGCCGTTGCGGATCAGATTGCGTTCAAGCTGCTCCAGCAGATCCGGCAGCCTGGACAAGGCCCGTGCACGAATCGCATTGCCCAGTTCGCGTAGGTCTTCACGTTCTTCGGGGTCGCTGAAGGCTGCTGCACGCTTGGTCATCAGCGAGTCCATGGCGCGTCGGAAGTTGCCGCGCAACTGGGTGTCGCCAAGGGCCTGATGGGCGCGGGAGCGGAAGTCTGTCTCGACTTCCACGGCCGGAATCCGGGTTTGCGTGTTCATCGCTGTCCTCCGGTACGTTGCCACAAGAAGCTGGCCAGATGCAGGCCGCGCAGGGATTCGCGTTGTTTTTCCAGTGAGCCGTTGATGTTCATCAGGCAGCCGCAATCGGCGGTGAGAATCTGGTCTGCACCGGACTCCTTCAGGGCGCGTGTCTTGTCGGCCACCATCGCTCCGGAAATATCCGGCATGCGCACGCTGAATGTCCCACCGAAGCCGCAGCATTCGCTTTCATGATCGTGATCCACACGCTCGACATTGCCCAGTTGCGACAGCAGTTCGCGAGCATGCAGGTGGGTGTTCATTTCACGACGCGCCGAGCAGGAGGTGTGCAGGGCAATCTTGATCGGTTGGCCTTGATCGTTCAGTCGGGTCTTGCAGACGAACAGCAGGAATTCGGTCAGCTCATAGGTTCGTGCAGCCAGGGCGCGAACCTGCTCAAGGGTGTGAGGCTCGTCCTTGAACAGTTCGGGATAATGTTCGCGAAACATTCCGGCGCAAGAGCCAGAAGGCACGATGACCGGATCGTCCCCCGCGAACAGCGCCAGTTGAGCGCGTGCCACTTCCCGGGCCTGCTCGGTGTAGCCACTGGTGTAGGCCGGTTGTCCGCAGCAGCTTTGTTCTTGAGGGTAGTCGACCTGGATACCTTCGCGTTCGAGCAGGTGAATGGCGTCCATCCCGGCGTCAGGGAAAAACAGGTCGACCACGCAGGTGCCGAACAGGTAAACCCGCTGCGGTTTTTCAGTCGGGTATTGCCGTGGCCCATGACGCGGTGGCGCGACGCGGGTGGCATTGGGTGAGGCGTTGTAGAAAAGCTCGCTCATCAGGTGTTTCTCCGGGTGGGCCCGGTTATCCGCTCAGGGCATGAATGGCTGACGCCGGTGGTTGGGGCCGGCGTCAGGGCTTCGCGTCTTTTTGTAATCAGTGAACGATCATGCCGGTGAACCAGTAGGCCTGTGCATAAGTGATGCAGCCCACGATGGTGGCGAAAAACAGGCTGTGCTTGAGGGTGAAGCGGAACAGGTCCGATTCCCTGCCGACCAGCCCTGTCGCGGCGCAGGCCACGGCTATGGATTGCGGCGAAATCATCTTGCCGGTCACGCCACCGCTGGAGTTGGCGGCGACCATCAACACGTCACTGACGCCGATCTGGTGGGCAGTAGTGGCTTGCAGGGAACCGAACAAGGCATTGGCCGAAGTATCGGAGCCCGTCAGAAACACGCCCAGCCAGCCGAGGAACGGCGAGAAGAACGGGAACGCAGAGCCCGTGCCAGCCAGCACCAGCGCCAGTGTCGAGGACATGCCCGAGTAGTTCATGACGAAGGCGAAGGCCAGCACCATGCCAATGGAGACGATGGCCCAGCGCAGCTCGATCAGGGTTTCTTTAAAAGTGGTCAGACCAATCTTAGGGCTGATGCGCAAGACGATCATGGCCAGGATGGCCGAGAACAGAATCGCTGTGCCCGACGCGGCGATCAGGTCGAACTTGTAGACCGCTGGCATGGCGGTGGCCTTGGCAACGATGGGCGTGCCTTTGATCACCAATTGGTCCAGATACGGGACTGCGATGTTGATGGTCCAGGCTTGCAGAGCACCACCCGCCGCGAACATCGCTTTGAAGGGCTTGAGCGTCCAGACCGTGACCATGGCGGTCAGGATCAGGAAGGGCGACCAGGCCTTGATGATCTGGCCCAGGCTGTAGGGCGACTTGACGGTGGTGCGTGGCTGGCCGAAACCACCGGAGCTGCCCGCGACAGCTGCCGAGCCACCGCTGACGACGACCGCGTCCGAAGCACGTTGCGGCTGCCAGACTTTCAGGAACAGTGTCAGCGACACGATGCTGACCAGCGCCGAAGTGATGTCCGGCAACTCGGGGCCAATGAAGTTGGAGGTGAAATACTGGGTGACTGCAAAGCTGAAGCCGGCAATAAGTGCGGCAGGCCAGGTTTCTTTGACACCTCGTACGCCATCCATCATGAACATCAGCCAGAACGGCACGAACACTGACAGCAGCGGTAGCTGGCGGCCGGCCATGGCGCCGATCTTGAACGCATCGATCCCCGAAACCTGCCCGGCCACAATGATCGGAATGCCCAGAGCGCCAAAGGCTACGGGAGCAGTATTGGCGATCAGGCACAGGCCGGCGGCATACAGCGGGTTGAGCCCCAGCCCGACCAGCAAGGCTGCGGTAATCGCGACTGGCGCGCCGAAACCGGCTGCGCCTTCCAGGAAGGCACCGAAGCAGAAACCAATCAGCAGCACTTGCAGGCGCTGGTCATCGGTAATGGACATGACCGAACTGCGGATGATCTCGAACTGGCCGCTTTTGACTGTCAGTTTGTAGAGAAAAACCGCCGCGACGATGATCCATGCGATGGGCCACAAGCCATAGGCGAACCCGTATCCAGCGGCGGCCAGAGCCATGTCGGCAGGCATCTGGAAGGCGAAGATCGCAACCAGAACCGACAGCGCCAGTGTGATGCTGCCCGCGACATGGCCTTTGAGCCTGAAGACGGCCAGTGCCAGAAAGAAGAAGACGATGGGGATGAGCGCAGCGGTGGCGGAAAGGCCCAGGCTGCCCAGAGGTGTATAGAGTTGTTGCCAAGTCTGCATGTAGGTGGCCCCTAATTGTTTTTGGTAAGGCCCGGTGTTCTGTGTCGTGCGCATGGTGGACGAATCGCACAGTTCACCAGCTCAAGCCTTTCTGATCGAAAGGTCTTGCAGCGTGATGGAGGTCAGCCATCGGATGCTGGCATTGGAAAATTGGTAATACCAATTTACAATGTCTGATCGCTAGGTTAGAAGCCTTGCTATTGATGTGTCAATTTGTCTCGTCAGGACTTTGGTCGGGTGCGCAGGAAAATGCGGTTAGCCTGCTGCATCTGGCTGATGCCTGAAGGGCTGCGATAAGCCAGAATGTGCGGTCCCGCTAATAGAGCTGGGTGTGAAGTGAGGGGTTATGGGTTTTGATCAGGTGCGTCAGCGCCGTTTGTCTGATGACATTGTCGAGCAGCTGGAACGAATGATTCTTGAAGGCACGCTCAAGTCAGGTGGACGCCTGCCAGCAGAGCGAGCCCTTGCCGAGCAGTTCGGTGTCTCGCGTCCTTCGCTGCGCGAAGCCATCCAGAAGCTGACTGCCAAGGGGTTGCTGGTCAGTCGTCAGGGTGGTGGTAACTATGTGGTCGAGAACCTGGGCTCGACCTTCAGCGACCCGCTGCTTCATCTATTGGAAAGCAGCCCTGATGCCCAGCGAGACCTGCTGGAGTTTCGCCACACTCTGGAAGCCTCTTGCGCCTACTACGCGGCCCTGCGTGCCACCGATGTGGATCGCGAGCGCCTGCGTGAAGCGTTCGATACGTTGCAGGATTGCTACACCAGCACTGATGAAGTGAGCCGGGCCGAGGAGGGTGCTGCCGATGCCAGTTTCCACCTGGCGATTGCCGAGGCCAGCCATAACACAGTGCTGCTGCATACGATTCGTGGTTTGTTCGACCTGCTCAAGCGCAATGTGGTGATCAATATTGGCGGCATGTACCAGCACCGCACTGAAACCCGCGACATGCTCATTCAGCAGCATCGTGAGTTGTATCTGGCGATTATCGAAGGGCGCGCCGAGGATGCGCGGGAGGTGTCCAGCCGCCACCTGACCTATGTGCAGGAAGTGCTGGAGGAAGTGCGGCAACAGGTTCAACGCACAGCGCGTGCGGAGCGCCGCAATAATATGTGATGGATCACCGTAGCGAATTCATCCGCGAATGAATTCGCTCACACACAAGGGGCTTGGATCAGTCGTCCTTGCCCTTGCTGCGCACAGCCCGTTGCAGCTCGCGATCCGAATCGCGCTCTCGCTCGGTATGGCGCTTGTCGTATTCCTTCTTGCCTTTACCCAGAGCAATTTCGCACTTGATCAAGTGCTGCTTCCAGTAAAGGGAAAGGGCTACGCAGGCATAACCTTTCTGCTGCACCGAGCTTGTGAGCTTTTCAAGCTCGCGCTGGTTCAGCAACAGTTTGCGGGTGCGTGTCGGGTCAGCGATGACGTGTGTGCTGGCGGTCTTGAGCGGCGTGATATGGCTGCCCATCAGCCAGGCCTCGCCATCCTTGAGCAACACATAACTGTCGACCAGCTGTACCTTGTTGGCACGCAGGCTTTTTACTTCCCAGCCAGCCAGGACCAGACCGGCCTCGAACTTGTGTTCGATGAAGTAATCGTGACGCGCCTTTTTATTTTGCGCGATGGTCCCTGTGGGATGTTTCTTGAGCTTAGCCATAGGGGCGGCATTATAGGGAGTTGCTTCAATGTCGGCTACGGGAAAGCGTGCGCTTGAGCACGATGGATGAATCCCGGACAATGCTTACTCTTTGTTTGCCGCTCAGCTTTGGAAATGACGCTCACATGACTACGCATATTCAGCGCTCGGCTCTTTTGCCGTATCCGGCCCGGTTTCTGTACGACCTGGTCAATGATGTGGCTCGCTATCCCGAGTTTCTGCCTTGGTGTTCTTCCTCGGTGGTGCTTGAAGAAAGCGAGACGCACATGCGCGCAAGTCTGGAGGTCGCCAAGGGGGGCCTTAGCCAGAAATTTGTAACGCGCAATGTACTCGTGCCAGGAGAGTCCATTGTGATGGATCTGGTGGAAGGACCTTTCAACCAGTTGCATGGCGTCTGGACATTCAAGCCGCTGGGTGAAAAGGCCTGCAAGATCAGCCTGGACCTTACCTTCGATTATGCTGGCTCCATTGTGCGTGCCACCTTGGGGCCACTGTTCAATCAGGCTGCGAATACCCTTGTAGATGCCTTTTGCCAGCGAGCCAAAGAGCTGCATGTCTGACGAGATGATCGAGATCGAGGTGGTTTATGCCGCCGTCGATCATCAGGTGTTGCTCACCGTTGCTGTGCCTGTTGGCTCATCGGTGCAGCAGGCTCTTGTCGTTTCGAGCATACAGGAGCAATTTCCTGAACTGGATCTGGCTCAATGCCCTGTGGGCATTTTTGGCAAGGTAGTGAAAGATCCTTCGGTGCGTGTGCTTGAGGCGGGTGATCGCATCGAGATCTATCGCCCGCTACTTGCTGACCCGATGGAGGTGCGGCGCCTGCGTGCTGCCAAGGCACGCTTGAACAGAGATGCCATGCCCTGAGTTTTTCCAAACTCCAGACAGCAAAAAGCCCGGCATGCCGGGCTTTCTTGTTGAAACTGTTTCCGATTAATGCGGAGTTGTTTCCAGAGGTTCCTGCACAGGGACCGGAACAGTTTCGACGCTGTCCACATCCTTCTGGATCTGGTCCAGCAGCGAGCCTGGCTTGGCTGGCGCTTCGGGTGCCTGCTGTGGCTGGGCTTCAGCCGGGACTGTCTGGTTGCTGCGATTGCCGAGAATGGCTTCATCACGGCTCACGCCGGGCATGAAGTCTCCGGACAGGCTGACCAGTTGATCATTGCCATTGAAGATCAGGCTGATGCGTTCCTGTTGGCGTTCACCGCCACCGGGCTGCAGACTGTACAGGTAGTCCCAGCGATCAGTGTGGAATGTGTCGGTCAGCAGGGGGTTGCCCATGATAAACCGTACTTGTCGCCGGGTCATTCCGGGACGTAACTGGTCTATCATATCCTGCGTAACGACATTTCCCTGTTGGATGTCGATTTTGTAAACCCCGGGGAATGAACAACCGGCGAGTGCGAGCAGTCCCACAAGGGTGAAACTGGTTAGCAAGAGCTTGGTGTTTTGCATCGGTGGGCGACTTCCACTATCTTGGCTGGGACAACGTAAACCCGGATCATACCTGCATTAAGAGAAGCTGCGAAGCAGCGTCTGCGAGAAAGCTGACCATGGTTGAAAATAGCGAACTACGTAAAGCAGGACTTAAGGTGACATTGCCTCGGGTCAAAATCCTTCAAATGCTCGATTCTGCCGAGCAGCGCCACATGAGTGCCGAAGATGTCTACAAGGCGCTGATGGAGGCTAGCGAGGATGTCGGTCTGGCCACGGTCTACCGTGTTCTGACTCAGTTTGAAGCTGCTGGATTGGTGGTTCGCCACAATTTCGACGGCGGTCATGCTGTGTTCGAGCTGGCTGATGGCGGCCACCACGACCATATGGTCAATGTGGAGTCCGGCGAGGTGATCGAGTTCTTCGACGAAGAGATCGAGAAGCTGCAGAAGGCAATCGTCGAGAGACACGGTTACGATCTGGTGGATCACAATCTTGTGCTCTACGTTCGTAACAAAAAGGCGTAAGCCAGCGACGACAAAGGCGACCTCAGGGTCGCCTTTGTGCTTTGTGGGGCATCAGTTTTTTGCGGTGATGACCATTTTCTTCGCGTGAGCCAGAGACTCCTTGGTCAGGTCGATGCCGCCGAGCATGCGCGCCACTTCTTCTATACGTTCGTTCTTGTTGAGCTTCGATACGGCGGTTCGCGTCGCATCGCTGCCTCTGACCTTGTGTACGAACAGATGCTGATGACCTTGTGCGGCGACCTGCGGCAGATGGGTGACGGTCATGACTTGCCCACGCTCGCCCAGGCGGCGCAGTAGCTGGCCGACAATTTCGGCTGTCGGGCCGCCGATGCCCACGTCCACTTCGTCAAATACCAGAGTAGGCACGCGGGAGGTCTGTGCAGTGATCACCTGGATGGCCAAGCTGATCCGTGACAACTCGCCACCCGAGGCTACCTTGGCCAATGCTTTCAGTGGCTGCCCAGGGTTGGCGCTGACCAGCAATTCGACTTGTTCCAGCCCGTGGGGAAGCAGGTCGTTGCCGGTATTGGGTTTCAGCTCGATGGTGAATCGACCGCCGGGCATACCCAGGCGCTGGATTTCTTCCTCGACGGCGCTGGCCAGCTCGGTTGATGCGCGCTGGCGCGAATCGCTCAACTCCCTGGCTTTTTCCTGGTAGTGGCGGGCAAATGAAGCCAGTTCGTGCTCAAGCCGCTCGATGGATTCATCGTTGGCATTGAGTGTTTCGATCTCGTCCAGAAGCTTTTGCTGCAATGTGCTCAGTTCGGTTGGCTGGATGCGGTGTTTGCGGGCCAGCGTATAGATGCTGTCCAGGCGCTCTTCGAGTTGTTGCAGGCGTGCAGGGTCTGCGTCGAAATGATCCAGGAAACGATTCAGCTCTCCAACGGCTTCTTCTATCTGTATCTGCGCGCTGGACAGCAGGCCGGTGGCTTCGCTCAGGGCGGTTGGTGAGTTGTTGATGCTGCCGAGGCGATTCAGGCTGGCGGTCAGGGCGTTCAGGACATTGCCCGAATCGCTCTCGCTGCACTGTTCGACGACCTGACGACAGATGCTCAACAGGCTTTCTGCGTTGGTCAGGTTCTTGTGTTCCTGCTCAAGCTGTTCCAGCTCGTTCTCGCCCAGGCTCAGGCCTTCCAGCTCTTCCAGTTGATAGCTGAGCAACTGGTGTCTGGCACGCTGTTCGTCGCCGGAGTTGGAGAGTCGCTCCAGTTCCTGGCGGGTCTGGCGCCAGCGTTGGGCTGCCAGTTGAACCTGGCGTGCCAGTTCGGTCGCGCCGGCGTACTCGTCCAGCAGGCGTCTGTGGGTATCGGTTTTCAGGAGTGACTGGTGTTCATGCTGGCTGTGGATATCGATCAGCAGTTCGCCGAGTGCTTTCAGGTCGCCTTGGGGGCAGGGCGTGCCATTGATGTAGGAGCGCGAGCGCCCTTCGGCTGTTATGACTCGTCGCAGAATGCACGGGCCGTCGTTGTCCAGGTCGCGCTCTTTCAGCCAGGTTTGCGCTTCGGGAATATCGGACAGATCGAAGGTGGCCAGGATATCGGCCTTGTCGGCTCCGGGGCGGACGACGCCACTGTCGGCGCGGTCGCCGAGCGTCAGGCCCAGGGCGTCGAGCATGATCGACTTGCCGGCACCGGTTTCGCCAGTGATTACGCTCATGCCTCGATCCAGTTCCAGGTCAAGGTGTTCGACGATGGCGTAGTTATGTACGGAAAGGTGCACCAGCATGGAGTGGCTCCCAAGCGATTTGTCTGGTTATTTATACAGTGTTTTATTTGGTTCTGACAATGCTTGCACTTAGCTCGATTTGATCGGGTAACGAGCTTTTTTAGTCCTGGCAGTAATGAAAACTGGTCCGCTCAGCGCTTCGACGGCAGAGGAAAATTTTCAGGCAATGCACATATCCATCGTGTCGGGCCCTTGAAGCCTGAAAATACGTTCCCATATAGGGGGGCAGAAGCGCGAGATGGGTTCGCGGACGTTTTTGAGAGGAGAACACTATGGCTGACGAACAGAATCTGGATGCGCAAACCCAGGATCAGGCTGGCGAGACAGCTTCGAGTGATGATCTGGCAACTCGTGTGCAGGTGCTCGAAGAGCAATTGACTGCGGCACAAGACCAGTCCCTGCGTGTTGCTGCGGATCTGCAGAACGTACGTCGTCGTGCAGAACAGGATGTGGAAAAGGCTCACAAATTCGCTCTTGAAAAGTTCGCTGGCGATCTGCTGCCTATCGTGGACAGCCTGGAGCGTGGCCTGGACCTGTCCAGCCCGGACGACGAAAGCATTCGTCCGATGCGTGAAGGTATCGAGCTGACGCTGAAGATGTTCAACGACACCCTCAAGCGCTATCAGCTGGAAGCAATAGACCCGCACGGTCAGCCATTCAATGCCGAACATCATCAGGCAATGGCTATGCAGGAAAGCGCTGATGTCGAGCCAAACAGCGTTCTGAAAGTGTTCCAGAAGGGTTATCAGCTCAACGGTCGTCTGCTGCGCCCGGCCATGGTCGTGGTCAGCAAGGCACCGTCGCCTGTTTCGCCATCAATTGATGAGCAGGCTTGAAATCAGCTGTCTGGCCCCCATTTATAGGCCAAGCGTTTAAGAGCTACCGCAATTTGTAAACGCAGTTGCGGCAACCAAATCAAAAGTTTCGGGAGAGTCAAAGATGGGCAAGATTATCGGTATTGACCTGGGGACCACCAACTCCTGCGTCTCTATTCTGGAAAACGGCAACGTCAAGGTTATCGAGAACGCCGAAGGCGCTCGTACTACTCCTTCGATCATTGCCTACGCCAACGATGGTGAAATCCTGGTCGGCCAGTCCGCCAAGCGTCAGGCAGTAACCAACCCGCACAACACTCTGTACGCAGTAAAGCGTCTGATCGGCCGTCGCTTCGAAGAAGACGTCGTACAGAAAGACATCCAGATGGTTCCGTACAAGATCGCCAAGGCTGACAACGGCGACGCCTGGGTTGAAGTAAATGGCCAGAAGATGGCTCCTCCTCAGATTTCTGCCGAAATCCTGAAGAAAATGAAGAAGACCGCCGAAGACTACCTCGGCGAGACCGTCACCGAAGCGGTCATCACCGTTCCGGCCTACTTCAACGACAGCCAGCGTCAAGCCACCAAGGATGCCGGTCGCATCGCGGGTCTGGACGTCAAACGTATCATCAACGAACCAACCGCAGCCGCTCTGGCTTACGGCATGGACAAGGCGAAGGGCGACCACACTGTCATCGTTTATGACCTGGGTGGCGGTACTTTCGACGTTTCGGTCATCGAAATTGCTGAAGTTGACGGCGAGCACCAGTTCGAAGTGCTGGCAACCAACGGCGACACCTTCCTGGGTGGTGAGGACTTCGACATTCGTCTGATCGACTACCTCGTCGACGAATTCAAGAAAGAAAGCGGCATGAACCTCAAAGGTGACCCGCTGGCGATGCAGCGTCTGAAAGAAGCTGCTGAAAAAGCCAAGATCGAGCTGTCTTCCAGCATGCAGACCGACGTCAACCTGCCGTACATCACTGCAGACGCTACCGGTCCAAAGCACTTGAACGTGAAAATCTCGCGCTCCAAGCTGGAATCTCTGGTTGAAGACCTGGTTCAGCGCACTATCGAGCCATGCCGTATTGCTCTGAAAGATGCCGGCATCGACATCGGCGCGATCAACGACGTGATCCTGGTCGGTGGCCAGACTCGTATGCCGCTGGTCCAGAAGCTGGTGACAGAGTTCTTCGGTAAAGAAGCTCGTAAAGACGTCAACCCTGACGAAGCTGTTGCCATGGGTGCTGCTATCCAGGGCGCGGTACTGGCCGGTGACGTCAAGGACGTTCTGCTGCTGGACGTCAGCCCGCTGACTCTGGGTATCGAAACCATGGGCGGCGTGATGACTGCGCTGATCGAGAAAAACACCACGATTCCTACCAAGAAATCGCAAGTGTTCTCGACTGCCGATGACAACCAGAACGCTGTAACCATTCACGTGCTGCAAGGTGAGCGTAAGCAAGCCGGTCAGAACAAGTCCCTGGGCAAGTTCGACCTGGCCGAGATCCCACCAGCGCCACGTGGCGTTCCACAGATCGAAGTTACCTTCGACATCGACGCCAACGGCATCCTGCACGTAGGCGCGAAAGACAAGGCGACCGGCAAGCAGCAGTCCATCGTGATCAAGGCCAACTCGGGTCTGTCGGACGAAGAAATCCAGCAGATGATCCGCGACGCTGAAGCCAACAGCGAAGAAGACCGCAAGTTCGAAGAGCTGGCATCTGCCCGTAACCAGGGTGATGCACTGGTTCACTCGACTCGCAAGATGATCAGCGATGCTGGCGACAAAGTGACCGCAGAAGAGAAGACTGCTGTCGAGGCTGCTCTGGTTGCTCTGGAAGCTGCCGTCAAAGGCGACGACAAGGCTGCTATCGAAGCCAGGATCGAAGAGCTGTCCAAAGTTTCCGCGCCAATCGCTCAGAAAATGTACGCTGAGCAGGCCGAGAACCCAGAGGCTGCTGCTCAGCCTGCTGAAGAGAAAGCCAAGGCTGATGACGTTGTCGATGCCGAGTTCGAAGAAGTGAAAGACCACAAGTAAGCACATGCTTGCTTGAAAGCCAGTTGACCCGTTCCGAGCGGTGGCTGGTAGGATGTCGCCGCGCGGGAGCTTGCTCCCGCGTTGGCGTGTCTGGAACAAGCAAAATTTCGGCGTGCGGATTTTTGTCCGCAGGCCATGTGGCAAGGTCGTGATGCTCCTGCGTGACGACTCGTTCTGCCGCTTTCTCAGCCAGGTAACTGGCTGTCGAATGAAGACCAGGATCGTTGAATTGACGTGAGTTGGGTCCGGGCCTGTATGGGGCTCAACGAGTTTGGCGAGGCTCAGGAGGGTCTTGCCGAACGTCCTCAAGAGTGCGGAAGAATTATGGCAAAGCGTGATTATTATGAAGTGTTGGGGGTGGAGCGAGGTGCCAGCGAGGCTGAGCTGAAGAAGGCTTATCGCCGCCTTGCGATGAAGCACCACCCGGACCGCAACCCTGATGACAAGGCTGCGGAAGAGCTGTTCAAAGAGGCCAATGAGGCCTATGAAGTCCTGTCCGATGCCAGCAAGCGTGCGGCGTACGATCAGTACGGCCATGCCGGCATAGACCCGAGCATGGGTGGCGGCGGTTTCGGTGGTGGTGCTGGCGGTGCGAACTTCTCCGATATTTTCGGTGACGTGTTCAGCGACTTCTTCGGCGGGGGCCGTGGTGGTGGCGGTCGTGGCGGCGCACAGCGCGGCAGCGATCTGCGCTATACCCTTGAGCTGGATCTTGAAGAAGCGGTTCGCGGTACGACCGTGAATATCCGTGTTCCGACGCTGGTCAATTGCAAACCTTGCGATGGCAGCGGCGCGAAGAAAGGTTCTTCGCCTGTCACATGCCCGACATGTGGTGGCATTGGTCAGGTGCGCATGCAGCAGGGTTTCTTCTCCGTGCAGCAAACCTGTCCTCGTTGCCATGGTCACGGCAAGATCATTTCCGATCCGTGCGATTCGTGCCATGGCGAAGGTCGTGTCGAAGAATCCAAGACCCTCTCGGTCAAGGTTCCGCCAGGTGTCGATACCGGTGATCGCATTCGCCTGTCCGGCGAAGGCGAGGTGGGTTCTCAGGGTGGACCGACCGGCGACCTGTACGTTGTGATCAATGTGCGTGAACACGCCATTTTCCAGCGCGACGGCAAGCATTTGTACTGCGAAGTGCCAATCAGCTTCACTGATGCGGCTCTGGGTGGCGAGCTTGAAGTGCCGACGCTGGATGGTCGGGTCAAGTTGAAGATCCCTGAGGGCACTCAGACCGGCAAGCAGTTCCGCTTGCGTGGCAAGGGTGTGGCTCCGGTGCGTGGCGGCGGTGCTGGCGACTTGATGTGTCGTGTCGCGGTTGAAACCCCGGTCAATCTCGGCAAGCGTCAACGTGAACTGCTCGAAGAGTTCCGTACCTCGCTTGAAGGCGACGACTCTCATTCTCCGAAGGCCAGTGGCTGGTTCGAGGGTGTGAAGCGTTTCTTCGGTGACTTGTAAGGGCTGATTCGGCAGGAGAAGGTTATGCGACGTATTGCTGTGGTAGGCGCCGCGGGGCGCATGGGTAAGACTTTGATTGAGGCGGTTCTGTCGGCGCCGGGCGCCGGGCTGACTGCTGCCATTGATCGTCCTGATAGCACGCTGGTGGGCGCTGATGCCGGAGAGCTGGCTGCGCTGGGTCGTATCGGCGTGCCGTTGTCGGGTGATGTTGCCCGGGTTGCCGATGAGTTCGATGTCTTGATCGACTTCACGCATCCTACCGTGACGCTCAAGAATCTGGCTTTCTGCCGCAAGGCGGGCAAGGCCATGATCATCGGCACCACGGGTTTCAGTGCTGAAGAGAAGCTGCAGCTGGTTGAGGCGGCGAAAGAGATCCCTATCGTTTTCGCTGCCAACTTCAGTGTGGGTGTGAACCTCTGCCTGAAGCTGCTGGATACGGCGGCTCGCGTGCTGGGTGATGATGTCGATATCGAAATCACCGAAGCTCACCATCGGCACAAGGTCGATGCCCCTTCGGGCACGGCATTGCGCATGGGGGAAGTGGTTGCCGAGGCGTTGGGTCGTGATCTGGAGAAGGTCGCTGTCCATAGTCGTGAAGGCCAGACTGGTGCCCGTGATCGTCAGACGATTGGTTTTGCGACCATCAGGGCTGGCGATATCGTGGGTGATCATACGGTCTTGTTCGCTGCCGATGGCGAGCGCGTGGAAATCACCCACAAGGCATCCAGCCGCATGACATTTGCCAAGGGTGCTGTGCGAGCTGCCATGTGGCTCGATGGCAAGGCTCCTGGTCTTTATGACATGCAGGATGTGCTGGAGCTGCGCTGATTGTGAGTACCGGATTTAGCCTTGTCGCATTCCGTGGGTTTTCGGGCTCATTGGTGGTAGACCAAAAAAGGCTTTTTCTGTAAGCTACAGCTTTAGTGTGTCCACTAAAAGCGCGCAGATGATTCGATAAGAAAGCGGGGTGACGTATCTACGTCATTCCGCTTTTTTGCAACCTGCGAACGCCCTTTCAGGCTTTATTTACGGGAGGTCTTCTTGACTAAGCCAGCCATACTTGCCCTTGCTGATGGCAGCATTTTTCGCGGCGAAGCCATTGGAGCCGACGGTCAGACCGTTGGTGAGGTGGTGTTCAACACCGCAATGACCGGCTATCAGGAAATCCTTACCGATCCTTCCTATGCCCAGCAAATCGTTACTCTGACCTACCCGCACATCGGCAACACAGGCACCACGCCTGAAGACGCCGAGTCCAATCGCGTATGGTCCGCAGGTCTGGTGATTCGTGACCTGCCACTGGTATCCAGCAACTGGCGTAACAAGCAGCCCCTGGACGAATACCTCAAGGCCAACAATGTCGTTGCCATCGCGGGTATCGATACTCGTCGCCTGACCCGCATCCTGCGTGAGAAAGGTGCTCAGAACGGCTGCATCATCGCCGGTGACAACATTTCCGAAGAGGCTGCAATCGAAGCGGCTCGCGGCTTCCCGGGCCTCAAAGGCATGGACCTGGCCAAAGTGGTCAGCACCAAGGAAAGCTACGAGTGGCGCTCCAGCGTCTGGAGCCTGAAGACCGACAGCCATCCTGAAATCGCTGCTGCCGAGCTGCCGTACCATGTCGTGGCCTACGACTATGGCGTCAAGGTCAACATCCTGCGCATGCTGGTCGAGCGCGGCTGCCGCGTCACCGTGGTTCCGGCGCAAACGCCTGCCAGCGATGTACTTGCCTACAGCCCGGACGGTGTTTTCCTGTCCAACGGCCCAGGCGATCCTGAGCCATGTGACTACGCCATCAAGGCCATCAAGGAAGTTCTGGAAACCGAGATTCCGGTTTTCGGTATCTGCCTGGGTCACCAGTTGCTGGCTCTGGCCTCCGGTGCCAAGACGATAAAAATGGGTCACGGCCACCACGGTGCCAACCACCCGGTCCAGGATCTGGATACCGGCGTCGTCATGATCACCAGCCAGAACCACGGTTTTGCGGTTGATGAATCGACTCTGCCGAGCAACGTTCGCGCCATCCACAAGTCGCTGTTTGACGGCACCCTGCAAGGTATCGAGCGCACGGACAAGAGCGCCTTCAGCTTCCAGGGTCACCCTGAAGCAAGCCCGGGTCCGAATGACGTGGCTCCCCTGTTTGACCGCTTTATCGAAGCCATGGCCAAGCGACGCTGACCGGCTGCCTTGAGAATGTAGTAAGCAGGTGCCCAGGGTGGCCCCGGACAGCGAGTCCGGTTGTCGCCACCCAGGTCACCGCAAAGAAATGTTCAAGACGGCTTGCCGACTGACCTACGGATTTGAGTGACAACCCCATGCCAAAACGTACAGATATTAAAAGCATCCTGATTCTCGGCGCCGGTCCTATCGTGATCGGTCAGGCCTGTGAATTCGACTACTCCGGCGCCCAGGCCTGCAAGGCTCTGCGCGAAGAGGGTTACCGCGTCATTCTGGTTAACTCCAACCCTGCGACCATCATGACCGACCCGGCCATGGCTGACGCCACTTACATCGAGCCGATCAAGTGGCAGACCGTTGCCAAGATCATCGAAAAAGAGCGCCCGGATGCAGTACTGCCTACCATGGGCGGCCAGACTGCACTGAACTGCGCACTGGATCTGGAGCGCGAAGGCATTCTGGAGAAGTTCGGCGTTGAAATGATCGGTGCCAATGCCGACACCATCGACAAGGCCGAAGACCGTTCGCGTTTCGACAAGGCCATGAAATCCATCGGTCTGGAATGCCCGCGCTCCGGTATTGCCCACTCCATGGAGGAAGCCAACGCCGTTCTCGAGAAGCTGGGCTTCCCTTGCATCATCCGTCCGTCCTTCACCATGGGCGGCACCGGTGGCGGCATCGCTTACAACCGTGAAGAGTTCGAGGAAATCTGCGCCCGTGGTCTGGACCTTTCTCCGACCAAGGAGCTGCTGATCGACGAATCGCTGATCGGCTGGAAAGAGTACGAAATGGAAGTTGTCCGCGATAAAAAGGACAACTGCATCATCGTCTGCTCCATCGAAAACTTCGACCCGATGGGCGTGCACACCGGTGACTCGATCACTGTTGCGCCTGCACAGACCCTGACGGACAAGGAATACCAGATCCTGCGTAACGCCTCCCTGGCTGTACTGCGCGAGATCGGTGTCGAAACCGGCGGATCCAACGTGCAGTTCGGTATCTGCCCGGACACTGGCCGCATGGTCGTGATCGAGATGAACCCGCGTGTTTCGCGTTCCTCCGCTCTGGCTTCCAAGGCTACCGGTTTCCCGATTGCCAAGGTTGCTGCCAAGCTGGCAGTCGGCTACACCCTCGACGAATTGCAGAACGACATCACCGGTGGCAAGACCCCGGCGTCCTTCGAGCCGTCCATCGACTACGTTGTCACCAAGCTGCCACGCTTTGCTTTCGAGAAGTTCTCCAAGGCTGATGCCCGCCTGACTACCCAGATGAAGTCGGTCGGCGAAGTCATGGCCATCGGCCGTACCTTCCAGGAATCCCTGCAGAAAGCCCTGCGTGGTCTGGAAGTCGGTGTCTGCGGTCTTGATCCGAAGCTGGACCTGGCCGATCCGGACAGCATGAGCACGCTCAAGCGTGAGCTGACTGTTCCGGGTGCCGAGCGTATCTGGTACGTCGCCGATGCTTTCCGCGCAGGCCTGACTGTCGAAGAAATCTTCGGCATGAACATGATCGACCCTTGGTTCCTGGTGCAGATCGAAGATCTGATCAAGGAAGAAGAGAAGGTCAAGACACTGGGTCTTTCGGCTATCGACCGTGACCTGATGTTCCGCCTCAAGCGCAAAGGCTTCTCTGATGCGCGTCTGGCCAAGCTGCTGGGCGTTACCGAGAAGAACCTGCGCACTCATCGCCAGAAGCTGGAAGTGTTCCCGGTCTACAAGCGCGTCGATACTTGCGCTGCCGAGTTCGCCACCGACACTGCTTATCTGTACTCGACGTACGAAGAAGAGTGCGAGGCCAACCCGTCGACCCGCGACAAGATCATGATCCTGGGTGGCGGTCCTAACCGTATCGGTCAAGGCATCGAGTTCGACTACTGCTGCGTACACGCGGCTCTGGCGCTGCGCGAAGACGGGTACGAGACCATCATGGTCAACTGCAACCCGGAAACCGTATCGACCGACTACGACACCTCCGACCGTCTGTACTTCGAGCCTGTGACTCTGGAAGACGTTCTGGAAATCGTGCGCGTCGAGAAGCCTAAAGGCGTGATCGTCCAGTACGGCGGCCAGACTCCTCTGAAGCTGGCTCGTGCCCTGGAAGCTGCTGGCGTGCCGATCATCGGCACCAGCCCTGACGCTATCGACCGTGCAGAAGACCGTGAGCGCTTCCAGCAGATGGTTGAACGCCTGAACCTGCGTCAGCCGCCAAACGCGACTGTGCGCAGCGAAGACGAAGCCATTCGCGCTGCCGCAAAAATCGGTTACCCGCTGGTTGTGCGTCCGTCCTACGTACTGGGCGGCCGGGCGATGGAAATCGTCTACCAGGAAGAAGAACTCAAGCGTTACCTGCGTGAAGCCGTTCAGGTTTCCAACGACAGCCCGGTATTGCTGGACCACTTCCTGAACTGTGCAATCGAAATGGACGTCGATGCAGTCTGCGACGGAACCGATGTCGTCATCGGCGCGATCATGCAGCACATCGAGCAGGCAGGCGTTCACTCCGGTGACTCCGCATGTTCGCTGCCGCCTTACTCGCTGCCGGCTCACATCCAGGACGAGATGCGCGAGCAGGTCAAGAAGATGGCCCTTGAGCTGGGCGTTGTCGGCTTGATGAACGTTCAGTTGGCGCTGCAAGGCGAAGACATCTACGTCATCGAAGTGAACCCGCGTGCATCGCGTACCGTGCCTTTCGTGTCCAAGTGCATCGGTGTTTCCCTGGCCATGATCGCTGCCCGCGTCATGGCAGGCAAAACCCTGAAAGAGCTGGGTTTCACCAAGGAAATCATTCCGAACTTCTACAGCGTGAAAGAAGCGGTCTTCCCGTTCGCCAAGTTCCCGGGTGTTGACCCGATCCTCGGCCCAGAGATGAAGTCGACCGGTGAAGTCATGGGCGTGGGCGATACCTTCGGTGAAGCCTTTGCCAAGGCTCAGGTGGGCGCCAGCGAGATTCTGCCGACAGGCGGCACTGCGTTCATCAGCGTGCGCAATGACGACAAGCCACTGGTTGCTGGTGTTGCCCGCGATCTGATCAACCTCGGTTTCGAGATCGTGGCGACCGCCGGTACGGCGAAGCTGATCGAAGCTGCGGGCTTGAAGGTCCGTCGTGTCAACAAGGTGACTGAAGGCCGTCCTCACGTGGTCGACATGATCAAGAATGACGAAGTCACTCTGATCATCAACACCACCGAAGGCCGTCAGTCCATCGCCGATTCTTACTCCATTCGTCGTAACGCCTTGCAGCACAAGATTTACTGCACCACTACTATTGCTGCAGGCGAGGCCATCTGCGAAGCGCTCAAGTTCGGTCCTGAAAAGACCGTGCGGCGCTTGCAGGATCTACATGCAGGATTGAAGGCATGATCAAATACCCAATGACTGTCCAGGGCGCTCGCGCCCTGGAAGAAGAGTTGACGCATCTGACCAAGGTGGTTCGTCCCAAGCTCAGCCAGGACATCGGTACTGCGCGCGAGCTGGGCGACCTCAAGGAAAACGCCGAATACCATGCTGCCCGCGAGCAGCAGGGTATGGTTGAGGCGCGTATCCGGGATATCGAAGGCCGTATGCAGAATGCGGTCATCATCGATGTCACCACCATTCCTCATACAGGGAAGGTGATTTTCGGTACGACTGTCCAGATCGCCAACGTTGAAACCGACGAATCTGTTACCTATCAGATCGTTGGTGAGGATGAGGCCGATATCAAACTGGGCAAGATTTCCGTCGGTTCGCCTATCGCTCGCGCCTTGATTGCCAAGGAAGAGGGTGATGTGGTGGCGGTGAAAACGCCTAGCGGTGTGATCGAGTACGAGATCATTGAAGTCCGTCACGTTTGATGGGGTGCGCCCGTTTCCTGCGGGCGCAATTATCTGGCAGCTTGCCCAGACCTTGTGGGTGGGCGGGCTGGTCCTGCTGCATCTGGCGACATTGGCTGTGCTTGATCAGACAGGCCTTGCACCGTTGTTCATCGACCAGTTTGCCAATCGCGCCAGTGCTTTGCTGGTAAGTTTTGCAGCGGCCTGTGCGTTACTTCAATTGGTGCTTCTTGTCCGGTTCGAGCGGTTGGCAAGTGTCTGGCGGGATTTTCGCGGGCAATTGCTTTCGGTTGCATTGATGTCGTCAGCGGCTTATTACGTGCTCCGGCACTGGTTTGCCGATGCTCTGCATTGGCAGTTGCTGAGTTATCTGGTGTTGGCGTTGAGCGGCTTGTTGCTGGTCTTGCAGCCTGTACCGGGAAGGAGCATCAGGGCGCGCTGAAGGCGCCCTGGCTTTTTAAATCAGCTTGCGCGGTGGACGTTGGACAATTGCTTGTTTACCTTTGGGTTCTTGCGATAGATCAACGCCATTTTGCCGATGACCTGCACAAGGTCCGCTGAACCGGCCTTGCAGAGCTCTGCGATGGTCTGGAGGCGGCTTTCGCGATCGAGGATGTTGAGCTTGATCTTGATCAGCTCGTGATCGCTCAGTGCGCGTTCAAGTTCGGCGAGCACACCTTCAGTCAAACCATTGTCAGCCACGATCAATACTGGTTTCAGATGGTGGCCAATGGATTTGTATTGTTTCTTCTGCTCTTGAGTGAGCGGCATAATCTGACCCCTGCGTCTGATCTTGTAAAAAAGCGGCGGCCAGTTTACCCGAGCGAGTCCGGGACCGCCCAGTTAATCACGACTCGTTTTATTTTTGAGGTGCCCCGTGGCCCGTTCCAAGACAAGCCATAACTGGCTCAAAGAACACTTTGATGACAAATACGTCAAAATGGCGCAAAAGGACGGTTACCGTTCCCGTGCCAGCTACAAGCTTCTGGAGATCCAGGAGAAGGACAAGATCATCCGTCCAGGCATGACGGTCATTGACCTTGGGGCGGCTCCGGGGGGGTGGTCTCAGGTGACCAGTCGTCTGATTGGTGGTCAGGGTCGCCTGATCGCGTCCGATATCCTTGATATGGACAGCATCCCCGATGTGACCTTCATCAAAGGGGACTTCACCGAGGACGCGGTTCTCGCTCAAATCCTGGAAGCTGTCGGCAATACGCAGGTAGACCTTGTGATTTCCGATATGGCCCCCAATATGAGTGGATTGAGTGCAGTGGACATGCCGCGTGCAATGTTCCTCTGCGAGTTGGCACTGGATCTTGCAGGTCGGGTCTTGCGACCGGGTGGTGATTTCCTGATCAAGGTCTTCCAGGGCGAGGGCTTTGATGTGTACCACAAGGATATCCGCAAGCTTTTCGACAAGGTGCAGATGCGCAAGCCGTTGTCGTCGCGAGACAGGTCTCGTGAGCAATACCTGCTGGCTCGCGGTTTTCGCGCAGTCGAAGGCGCTGCAAGCGATGAGCGTCTTTGATGGTGGTCGATAGCTTTTTTCAAATGGCTATGCTGATGGCGCATGTATGACCATCATGCAGTCAAAGTTTCACAAAGGGTTACAGACGGTGCCTGCCACATCTGTAGGTTCTGTAGTAAGTTAGGCCGGTGAATATCATGCGAGGCACGCTTCCTGCGTGGAGCTTGCTTCAGAGGGTAGCTAATTGAACGATATGGCAAAGAATTTGATCCTGTGGTTGATCATCGCGGCTGTCCTGGTGACGGTGATGAACAACTTCTCCAGCCCGAACGAGCCGCAGACCCTCAACTACTCCGAGTTCATCCAGCAGGTCAAGGATGGCAAGGTCGAGAAGGTTTCCGTGGACGGCGCCGTGATCACGGGCAAGCGCAGTGATGGCGACACCTTCAAGACCATTCGTCCCGCCATTGCGGACAATGGTCTGATTGGTGATCTGGTCGATAACAATGTGGTTGTCGAAGGCAAGCAGCCTGAGCAGCAGAGCATCTGGACCCAGTTGCTGGTCGCCAGCTTCCCGATTCTGGTCATCATTGCCGTGTTCATGTTCTTCATGCGCCAGATGCAAGGTGGTGCGGGAGGCAAGGGCGGTCCGATGAGCTTCGGCAAGAGCAAGGCGCGCCTGCTTTCCGAAGATCAGGTCAAGACGACTCTGGCCGATGTGGCAGGTTGTGACGAGGCCAAGGAAGAAGTAGGCGAACTGGTCGAGTTCCTCCGCGATCCGGGTAAGTTCCAGCGTCTGGGCGGTCGTATTCCTCGCGGCGTGCTGATGGTCGGTCCTCCAGGTACTGGTAAGACCCTGCTTGCCAAGGCGATTGCCGGCGAAGCGAAAGTGCCATTCTTCACCATTTCCGGTTCCGACTTCGTGGAAATGTTCGTGGGTGTTGGTGCAAGCCGCGTCCGTGACATGTTCGAGCAGGCCAAGAAGCACGCGCCATGCATCATCTTCATCGACGAGATCGATGCCGTGGGTCGCCATCGTGGCGCCGGCATGGGTGGCGGTCATGATGAGCGTGAGCAGACCCTCAACCAGTTGCTGGTCGAGATGGATGGCTTTGAAATGAACGATGGCATCATTGTCATCGCCGCTACCAACCGTCCTGACGTACTGGATCCTGCATTGCTGCGTCCAGGCCGTTTCGACCGCCAGGTCGTTGTAGGTCTGCCGGATATTCGTGGTCGTGAGCAGATTCTCAAGGTTCACATGCGTAAAGTCCCGATGGGCGAGGATGTGAATCCTGCGGTCATCGCTCGTGGTACTCCGGGCTTCTCGGGTGCTGACCTTGCCAACCTGGTCAACGAGGCTTCCCTGTTTGCAGCCCGTGCCGGCAAGCGCATCGTTGAAATGAAAGAGTTCGAGCTGGCCAAAGACAAGATCATGATGGGCGCCGAGCGCAAGAGCATGGTCATGTCCGAAAAGGAAAAGCAGAACACTGCCTATCACGAAGCGGGTCACGCTATTGTTGGCCGACTGGTGCCTGAGCATGATCCGGTCTACAAGGTATCGATCATTCCACGTGGTCGTGCCCTTGGTGTGACCATGTTCCTGCCGGAAGAAGATCGCTACAGCCTGTCCAAGCGCGCTCTGGTCAGCCAGATCTGCTCCTTGTACGGCGGTCGTATCGCTGAAGAAATGACGCTGGGCTTTGATGGTGTAACCACCGGTGCTTCCAACGACATCATGCGTGCAAGTCAGATTGCCCGGAACATGGTGACCAAGTGGGGGTTGTCGGAAAAACTCGGTCCGTTGATGTATTCGGAAGATGAGGATTCAGGCTTCCTGGGCCGTGGTGCCAGCCAGAATTCGAGTTTCTCCGGTGATACAGCCAAGCTGATCGATCTGGAAGTTCGCAGTATCATCGATCACAGCTATAACACCGCCAAGCAGCTTCTCACCGATAACCGTGACAAGCTCGATGCGATGGCGGAGGCGCTCATGAAATATGAGACTATCGACGCCGACCAGATCGATGACATCATGGCGGGCCGACCTCCGCGTGAGCCGCGAGACTGGGAAGGCGGTTCGGGTACCAAGGGCACGCCTGTTACGGATGCCCGCCCGGAAGCCCCTATCGGCGGTCCTGCTGCTGAACATTAAGGTCTGACATGACATCTACGCTGTACCCGACCCGGTTGCCTTGCGGCAACCGGGTTCTTGATTTGGCCCGTACGCACGTGATGGGCATCCTCAATGCAACTCCAGATTCATTCTCGGATGGCGGCCGTTACAGCCAGCTTGATGCAGCCTTGCGTCATGCCGAGGGCATGGTTCTGGCGGGTGCGACTCTGATTGATGTCGGTGGCGAGTCAACTCGTCCTGGTGCGCCTCCTGTTTCTCCTGCTGAAGAGCTTGAACGGGTTGCGCCGGTGGTAGAAGCTATCGGCCGCGAACTGGACGTCATTGTTTCGGTTGATACCTCCACGCCTGAAGTCATGCTCGAAACGGCTCGTCTCGGTGCGGGGCTTATCAATGATGTGCGTTCGTTGGGTCGCCCTGGTGCCCTGGTGGCTGCCGCTCAGACAGGTCTGCCGGTCTGTCTGATGCACATGCTCGGCGAGCCGGGCAATATGCAGGATGACCCGCGTTACACCGACCTGCTGGGTGAGGTCAGCGCTTTTCTGCTTGAGCGGATGAATCAGTGTGCGGCGGCAGGTATCGAGCGTGACCGGATCATCCTTGATCCCGGCTTCGGTTTCGCCAAGACGCTGGATCACAACCTGAGTCTGTTCAAGCATATGCAGGCCCTGCATTCTCTTGGGCGACCGTTACTGGTCGGGGTTTCGCGCAAAAGCATGATCGGTGCCGTGCTGGAGCGTCCTGTCGGGGAGCGGTTGTATGGAGGCCTTGCATTGGCCGCTTTGGCGATGACCAAAGGGGCTCGAATTCTACGTGTGCACGACGTCGCCGAAACGGCTGATGTGGTGCGCATGATTGCAGCTGTCGAATCGGCTGAGTAAGAAACTGCGGAGCAGCATTTATGACTACAAGAAAGTATTTCGGAACTGACGGCATTCGTGGTCGGGTAGGACAGTTTCCAATCACGCCTGAGTTCATGCTCAAGCTCGGCTGGGCTGCCGGCATGGCATTTCGCCGAATGGGCGCCTGCAGGATTCTTGTCGGCAAGGACACGCGCATCTCCGGTTACATGTTCGAGTCTGCGCTGGAGGCCGGTATTTCGGCTGCCGGGGCGGATGTCATGCTGCTTGGTCCGATGCCTACACCGGCTATCGCGTATCTGACCCGCACCTTTCATGCCGAGGCGGGCATTGTTATCAGTGCCTCCCACAATCCGCATTACGACAATGGCATCAAGTTCTTCTCGGGCAAGGGCACCAAGCTGCCTGACGAGATCGAGAAGATGATTGAAGAGCTGCTGGATACGCCGATGACCGTCGCCGAATCCGAAAAGCTCGGCAAGGTTTCGCGTATCAACGATGCGGCCGGACGTTATATCGAATTCTGTAAAAGCAGTGTGCCGACCAGTACCAGTTTTGCCGGCCTTAAGCTGGTGATCGACTGCGCACACGGCGCTACCTATAAAGTGGCCCCCAACGTTTTCCGTGAATTGGGCGCGCAGGTCGTTGTGCTGTCGGCGCAACCTGATGGGCTCAATATCAACAAGGATTGCGGTTCCACCCACATGGAAGCGTTGCAGGCTGCCGTGGTGTCTGAAAAGGCTGATCTGGGGATCGCATTCGATGGCGATGGCGACCGGGTTCTGATGGTTGATCATACGGGGGCGATCGTCGATGGCGACGAGCTTCTGTACATCATTGCCTGTGATCTGCAGGAGCGTGGTCGTTTGCGGGGCGGCGTGGTCGGTACCCTGATGAGCAACCTGGGGCTTGAGCTGGCACTTGCCGAGAAGAATATTCCATTCGTGCGGGCCAATGTCGGTGACCGCTATGTGATTGCCGAGCTGCTGGAGCGCGACTGGCAGATCGGCGGTGAAAACTCCGGGCATATCGTCTGCTTCCAGCACACCACGACGGGGGATGCGATTATTGCTGCCTTGCAGGTGCTGCTTGCCTTGCGTCGTCGGGGTGTCAGCCTGTGCGAGATTCGTCAGGCGCTGCGCAAATGCCCTCAGGTATTGGTCAATGTGCGCTTTGGCGGTGGTGTGGATCCGGTTTCCCATCCGTCGGTACAGGAAGCCTGTGCCCGTGTTACGGCGGAAATGGCGGGGCGTGGTCGCGTCTTGCTGCGCAAGTCTGGCACCGAGCCATTGGTGCGGGTCATGGTCGAGGGTGAGGACGAAACTCAGGTCAGAAACTATGCCGATGAGCTGGCGAAGCTTGTTGCTGAAGTTTGCGCCTGATTTTGGCTTGCCAGTGTTGAAAGTGTTGGGTAACATCTGCGCCCACTTTGACCGACGAGGTGTAGCATGCGTCGCCCTATGGTAGCTGGTAACTGGAAGATGCACGGTACCCGCGCCAGCGTCGCTGAGCTGATCGACGGGCTTGCCGGGCAGGTTCTGCCAAGCGATGTTGATATCGCGGTTATGCCTCCGAGTCTCTACATCGCTCAGGCGGTTGAAGGGCTCAAGGGCCAGTCCATCGCCGTTGGTGCCCAGGATGCTGCGATACAGGCAGCACAGGGTGCGCTGACAGGCGAGATAGCGTCGAGTCAGCTTGCTGATGCAGGTTGCAGGTTTGTACTGGTTGGGCACTCCGAGCGCCGCCAATTGATTGGTGAGCAGGATGATGTTCTCAATCGCAAGTTTGCGGCGATTCAGGCGAGCGGCCTGATACCGGTGTTGTGTGTAGGGGAAACCCTTGAGCAGCGCGAAGCGGGTCAGACGCTGGAAGTTGTCGGGCAGCAGCTCGATAGCATCATCGCCGAGTTTGGCATTGGTGCATTTGTTGATGCGGTAATCGCTTACGAGCCGGTCTGGGCCATTGGTACCGGGCTGACAGCCTCGCCTCAGCAGGCGCAGGACGTGCACGCAGCTATTCGCGCGCAGCTGGCGAAAGAGAATTCCGAAGTCGCACAAGGCGTGCGTCTTCTTTATGGCGGCAGCGTGAAGGCGGCCAATGCGGTCGAGTTGTTCAGCATGCCGGATATCGATGGGGGGCTCATTGGTGGAGCTTCCCTGAATGCAGATGAGTTCGGTGCGATCTGTCGCGCCGCGGGAAACTGAAAAAATGCTGGAAACAGTCGTAGTCGTTTTTCATCTGCTGGGCGCTCTGGGCGTTGTTGTCCTGGTATTGCTGCAGCAGGGTAAAGGTGCGGACGCCGGTGCGTCTTTCGGAGCAGGTGCATCAAATACTGTGTTCGGAGGGCAAGGAACCTCTACCTTTCTCAGTAAGTTTACTGCTATACTCGCCGCAGCTTTTTTCATAACCAGCTTGGGGTTAGGTTACTTTGCTAAAGAGAAAGCTCAAGGGCTGACTGAAGTAGGTTTACCAAATCCAGCGGTATTGGAAGTGAAACAAAAACCGGCAGCAGATGATGTTCCGGTGCTCGAAGGGCAAAAGCCAGCGGTAGTTCCAGCTGACGTACCTCAAGCTCCAGAGCAGAAGTAAAAAAGAATTCGGCGATGTTTGTTGAGGTCGCCAAAAAGAGTTGTAATGCCGAGGTGGTGGAATTGGTAGACACGCAACCTTGAGGTGGTTGTGCCCATAGGGTGTAGGGGTTCGAGTCCCCTTCTCGGTACCAATTAAGCAGGATAGCCCGCACTAGCGGGCTTTCTTGTAGGTGGATGTTGGATTGACCCTTTAAGGGATCGGTCGTATACTTCCGCCCCAGCTTTGTCGCGGGGTGGAGCAGTCTGGTAGCTCGTCGGGCTCATAACCCGAAGGTCGTTGGTTCAAATCCAGCCCCCGCAACCAGTTTCGCGAAGCCCCTATTCTAGGGGCTTTTTGTTAGCTGGACAGTACATAACGCCGATGTTCAGCGGCGTTTTCATGATGGGCTTTAGCCCATTTTTTTATTTCTAAAGCATGCACGAGGGGGTTCAGGTGTCGAGCAAGCTAGAACAGTTGCAGGCCTTGTTGGCCCCGGTGGTCGAGGCTCTTGGCTATCAATGCTGGGGAATTGAATTTCTTTCCCAGGGCCGACATTCACTGCTGCGTATTTATATCGACAAAGAAGGCGGCGTTCTGGTGGAGGACTGCGAAATAGTCAGTCGCCAGGTCAGCGGTGTTTTGGATGTTGAAGATCCCATCAGTGCTGAATACACGCTTGAAGTGTCTTCTCCCGGCATGGATCGCCCGCTGTTCACTCTTGAACAGTTTGCTTTGCACGCTGGGGAACAAGTGAAAATAAAGCTGCGCTCGCCATTCGATGGTCGACGCAACTTTCAAGGCCTTCTCCGCGGGGTGGAGGAGCAGGATGTCGTGGTGCATGTAGAAGATCACGAGTACCTGTTGCCGATCGACTTGATCGACAAAGCCAACATTATTCCCACGTTTGACTGAGACGTGCCAGATACTGCGGATCCCGCGGATCCAATGGCTTGCGAAAGGCGAGGCGTACGATGAGCAAAGAAGTACTGCTGGTTGTTGAGTCGGTGTCCAATGAAAAGGGCGTTCCGGCAGGAGTGATTTTTGAAGCGTTGGAGCTGGCTCTTGCCACTGCTACCAAGAAGCGTTTCGAAGATGAAGTTGAGCTGCGTGTGGAAATCAACCGCCACACCGGGAACTACGAGACGTTCCGTCGCTGGACTGTGGTCGAAGACGAAGATCTGGACGATCCGGCCTACGAGTTGGCTGTAGACCAGGCCCAGGCTAAAAAGCCGGGTGCTGTCGCTGGCGATCTGATCGAAGAGAAGATCGAGTCCATCGAGTTCGGTCGTATTGCTGCGCAGACCGCCAAGCAAGTCATTGTGCAAAAGGTTCGTGAAGCCGAGCGTGCTCAGGTGGTCGATGCCTATCGCGAGCGTCTGGGCGAAATCATTTCCGGTACTGTTAAAAAGGTTACACGTGACAATGTCATCGTTGACCTGGGCAACAATGCCGAAGCATTGCTGGCTCGCGAAGACATCATCTCCCGGGAAACTTTCCGGGTAGGTGTGCGTCTGCGGGCTCTGCTGAAAGAAATCCGCACTGAAAACCGTGGCCCTCAGCTGATTCTGTCGCGTACTGCGCCAGAAATGCTGATCGAGCTTTTCCGTATCGAAGTACCGGAAATTGCCGAAGGTCTGATCGAGGTGATGGCTGCCTCCCGTGACCCGGGTTCTCGTGCAAAGATCGCTGTTCGCTCCAAGGACAAACGAATCGACCCGCAAGGCGCCTGCATCGGCATGCGCGGTTCGCGTGTTCAGGCCGTATCCGGCGAGTTGGGTGGCGAGCGTGTGGATATCGTGCTCTGGGACGATAACCCGGCGCAGTTCGTGATCAACGCAATGTCCCCTGCAGAAGTGGCGGCAATCATCGTCGATGAAGATGCCCATGCAATGGATATCGCTGTTGGTGCGGACAACCTGGCTCAGGCCATTGGTCGTGGCGGTCAGAACGTGCGTCTGGCGAGTCAGTTGACTGGCTGGACCCTGAACGTGATGACCGAATCGGACATCCAGGCCAAGCAGCAGGCAGAGACCGGTGACATTCTGCGCAACTTCATCGAAGAGCTGGAAGTCGACGAAGATCTGGCGCAGGTACTGGTTGATGAAGGCTTCACAAGCCTGGAAGAGATTGCCTACGTACCGCTGGAAGAAATGCTCAACATCGATGGCTTTGACGAAGAAACCGTCAACGAGCTTCGCGCTCGTGCCAAGGATCGCTTGTTGACTAAAGCCATCGCTACTGAGGAAAAGCTGGCAGACGCCCATCCGGCCGAAGACCTGCTCTCGCTTGAGGGTATGGACAAGGATTTGGCGATGGAACTGGCGGTGCGCGGCGTAATTACCCGCGAAGACCTGGCCGAGCAGTCTATAGATGACCTGCTCGACATCGACGGCATTGACGATGATCGTGCCGGCAAGTTGATCATGGCCGCCCGAGCCCATTGGTTCGAGTAACAGGCGCGGCCTGAGGAGAGAAGTGCATGACGCAAGTCACGGTGAAACAACTGGCCGATGAGGTCAAAACACCGGTAGAGCGCCTGCTGCAGCAGATGCGTGAGGCAGGTCTGCCGCACACCGCCGCCGAGGAACATGTGACCGACAGTGAAAAGCAATCGTTGCTGACTCACTTGAAAAGCAGCCACAAGGCTAAAGTGGAAGAGCCGCGCAAGATTACCTTGCAGCGCAAGACCACGAGCACCTTGCGCGTTGCTGGCAGCAAAAGCATCAGCGTTGAAGTGCGCAAGAAGAAAGTTTTCGTGCAACGCAGCCCGGAAGAAATCGAAGCCGAGCGCAAGCGTGAGCTGGACGAACGCCGTGCGGTAGAAAATGCCGCCCGTCAAAAGGCTGAAGAAGAAGCCAAGCGCCGCGCCGAAGAAGAAGCGCGTCGCCAGCCTGCTGCTCAACCGGTCGTTGCAGAAGCTGCTCCTGCGCCAGCCCCTGTGGCTGCTGCCGAGCCAGTACGTGAAGCGCCTGCTGCCCCTGCGGCACCTGCGCCAACATCCGCACCTGCTGCGCCTGTTGTCGAAGTTCGCAAGCGTGACGATCAGCGTCGTCCGGACAAGACCCGTGGCGATGATCGCAACTCTCGTGGCGGCGACGGCGAGCGCAAGAACGCCCCGCATCGTGCTTCGGTAAAAGAGAAGGCACCGGCTGTTCGCGTTGCTCCTCGTACTACCGACGAAGAAAGCGATGGTTTCCGTCGTGGTGGTCGTGGCAAGTCCAAGCTGAAGAAACGCAATGCCCACGGTTTCCAGAACCCTACCGGTCCGGTTATTCGTGACGTTGCCATCGGCGAGACGATCACTGTTGGCGAACTGTCGGCACAGATGTCCGTCAAGGCAGCTGAAGTCATCAAGTTCATGTTCAAGCTGGGCACTCCGGTGACCATCAACCAGGTACTGGATCAGGAAACTGCCCAGTTGATCGCCGAAGAGCTGGGCCACAAGGTCACGCTGGTCAGCGACAACGCCTTGGAAGACTCCCTGGCCGAATCGCTGAAATTCGTAGGTGAGACGTTCTCCCGTGCTCCGGTCGTGACCGTAATGGGCCACGTTGACCACGGTAAGACTTCCCTGCTCGACTATATCCGTCGTGCCAAGGTTGCTGCTGGCGAAGCCGGCGGTATCACCCAGCACATCGGTGCCTACCACGTTGAAACCGAACGCGGCATGGTCACCTTCCTCGACACCCCTGGTCACGCCGCGTTTACCGCAATGCGTGCCCGTGGTGCCAAGGCGACCGATATCGTCATCCTGGTTGTTGCAGCAGACGACGGCGTGATGCCGCAAACCATCGAAGCCGTTCAGCATGCCGTAGCTGCTGGCGTGCCGCTGGTTGTTGCAGTGAACAAGATCGACAAGCCGGGCGCTGACCTCGATCGCATCCGCAGCGAACTGTCGGTCCATGGCGTGACTTCCGAAGAGTGGGGCGGTGATACGCCTTTCGTTCCGGTTTCCGCGAAAATGGGTACCGGCGTCGACGAACTGCTCGAAGCGGTCCTGCTGCAGGCTGAAGTTCTGGAACTCAAGGCCACTCCATCGGCTCCTGGCCGTGGTGTTGTCGTTGAATCCCGTCTGGACAAAGGCCGGGGCCCGGTTGCGACCGTTCTGGTTCAGGACGGTACTCTGCGTCAGGGCGACATGGTTCTGGTCGGCTCGAACTTCGGTCGTATCCGCGCCATGCTCGACGAGAACGGCAAGCCTGTAAAAGAGGCTGGCCCGTCGATTCCGGTCGAGATCCTCGGTCTGGATGGCACGCCGGACGCTGGCGACGAGATGAGCGTACTGGCTGACGAGAAGAAGGCTCGTGAGGTCGCTCTGTTCCGTCAAGGCAAGTTCCGCGAAGTCAAACTGGCTCGCGCTCATGCCGGCAAGTTGGAAAACATCTTCGAGAACATGGGCCAGGAAGAGAAGAAGACGCTTAACATCGTCCTCAAATCCGACGTCCGTGGTTCGCTGGAAGCACTGCAGGGCGCCCTGGGCGGCCTGGGTAACGACGAAGTGCAAGTGCGTGTTGTCGGTGGCGGTGTCGGTGGTATCACCGAGAGCGACGCCAACCTGGCACTGGCCTCCAACGCTGTACTGTTCGGCTTCAACGTGCGTGCCGATGCCGGCGCTCGCAAGATCGTCGAGCAGGAAGGTCTGGATATGCGTTACTACAACGTGATCTACGACATCATCGAAGACGTCAAGAAAGCACTGACCGGTATGCTGGGCAGCGATGTTCGCGAGAACATCCTCGGTATCGCCGAAGTGCGTGACGTGTTCCGCTCGCCGAAGTTCGGCGCGATTGCAGGTTGTATGGTTATTGAAGGTGTCGTTCACCGTAACCGTCCAATCCGCGTTCTGCGCGACGACATCGTTATCTTTGAAGGCGAGCTGGAATCCCTGCGTCGCTTCAAGGACGATGCTTCTGAAGTTCGTGCCGGCATGGAATGCGGTATCGGCGTCAAGAGCTACAACGACGTCAAGGTCGGTGACAAGATCGAAGTCTTCGAGAAGGTCCAGGTTGCTCGCAGCCTTTAAGTCGCGAGCTGTAGGAGCCATGGCAGAACGAGGCATGCAAATGCCTCAGCTTCTGTCATGGGCTCTAAACGCAACGCCCGGTCTGGCAATTGTCAGGCCGGGCGTTTGCCGCTTTCAGACTGTCAGGGTTTGGTCCCGAGTCAGTAACAGGTAGCAAACCATGGCAAAAGAATATAGCCGTACCCAACGAATTGGCGATCAGATGCAGCGCGAACTGGCGCAGTTGATCCGCCGCGAAATCAAGGACCCACGTGTGGGTCTGGTCACCATCACTGCTGTCGATGTCAGTCGTGATGTCGGTCACGCCAAGATTTTCATGACCGTAATGGGCCAGGACAGCGCCGAGGAAATCGCGCAGAGCATCAAGGTGCTCAACTCCGCCGCAGGCTTTCTGCGCATGCAGCTGGCCCGTGAAATGAAACTGCGCAGCGTGCCGCAGTTGCACTTCCACTACGACGAAAGCGTGGCTCGTGGCGCACATCTCTCGGCATTGATCGAGCGTGCAGTGGCCGAAGACGGACAACATCAGGAAGGTTCCGCGCCACAAGGCGTGAAGCCGGACAGTACCGAGGAGTAAGGCGTGGCTCAGGTCAAGCGTATACGCCGAAACGTCAGCGGTATCATTCTGCTCGACAAGCCTCTGGGCTTTACTTCCAATGCGGCCCTGCAAAAGGTGCGCTGGTTGCTCAATGCCGAAAAGGCCGGGCATACCGGCAGCCTCGATCCTTTGGCGACAGGTGTGTTGCCGTTGTGCTTTGGTGAAGCCACCAAGTTCTCTCAGTACCTGCTCGATTCGGACAAGTCCTACGAGACGCTGATGCAACTGGGCAAGACCACCACCACGGCAGACTCTGAAGGCGAAGTGTTACAGACTCGCCCGGTGACCGTTGGTCGCGAAGATATCGAAGCGGTGTTGCCTGCTTTTCGCGGTCAAATCAGCCAGATACCTCCTATGTACTCGGCCCTCAAGCGTGATGGCCAGCCTCTTTACAAGCTGGCCCGTGCCGGGGAAGTAGTGGAGCGCGAGCCTCGTTCTGTTATTATTGCGCGCCTGGAATTGCTGGCTAGCGAGTCCGAGACTGCGCGTCTTTCGGTCGATTGCAGCAAAGGCACTTATATCCGGACTCTGGTCGAGGATATTGGTGAGAAACTGGGCTGTGGGGCCTATGTAGCCGAACTGCGTCGTACCCAGGCCGGGCCTTTCAACCTGAGCCAGACGGTCACGCTCGAAGAGCTTGAGCAGGTACACGCCGACGGTGGCAACGAAGCGGTCGACCGTTTTCTGATGCCATCGGACAGCGGTCTGCTACATTGGCCACTGCTGAAGTTTTCGGAACACAGTTCTTTCTACTGGCTGCATGGTCAGCCGGTAAGAGCACCGGATGCGCCGAAGTTCGGCATGGTTCGGGTGCAGGATCATGAAGGTCGCTTCATCGGTATCGGTGAAGTAAGCGAAGACGGGCGTATAGCGCCGCGTCGTCTGATTCGGTCAGAATGACCGGAACCAGGCTGGCTGCATGCAGGCAGCCTGGAACGAGGGTGGCTGTCAACAGGCACGGTCACATCTCATTTTTTAATACGGGGTTTGTCCCCGGCCTGTTGGAACCGTCTTCCCCGGAAGCGGCTCCTTTACTGAAGGATTGCCCACATGGCACTCAGCGTTGAAGAAAAAGCTCAGATCGTAACCGACTACCAGCAAGCTGTTGGTGACACTGGTTCGCCAGAAGTGCAAGTTGCACTGCTGACCGCCAACATCAACAAACTGCAAGGCCACTTCAAGGCCAACGGTAAGGACCACCACTCGCGTCGTGGTCTGATCCGTATGGTAAACCAGCGTCGCAAGCTGCTGGATTACCTGAAAGGTAAGGACGTTAGCCGTTACAGCGCCCTGATCGGTCGTCTGGGTCTGCGTCGCTAATAACGACGTTGCGAGAGGTTGGTTGTCTGTCACGATTCATCGGTATACCGATGGTTCTGGCAGGCTTCCAGCCTCTAGTTTTATCTGGACTGCCGAAGGGTCCGATTCCCCTCGCTGCCCAAGAATTCGCAAGAAACCAGTTCCCCAAGAGCCACAGAAAAGGTAGGAAACCGTGAACCCGGTAATCAAGAAATTTCAGTTCGGTCAATCGACCGTAACCCTGGAGACTGGCCGCATCGCCCGTCAGGCTTCCGGCGCAGTATTGGTCACCGTTGACGATGACGTCAGCGTATTGGTGACAGTGGTCGGCGCCAAGAACGCCGATGCAAGCAAAGGCTTCTTCCCGCTGTCCGTGCACTATCAGGAAAAAACCTACGCTGCCGGCAAGATCCCTGGTGGTTTCTTCAAGCGTGAAGGTCGTCCTTCCGAGAAAGAAACCCTGACTTCGCGTCTGATCGACCGTCCGATTCGTCCGTTGTTTCCAGAAGGCTTCATGAACGAAGTGCAGGTTGTCTGCACCGTGGTTTCCACCAGCAAGAAAACCGATCCGGACATCGCTGCGATGATCGGTACTTCGGCTGCCCTGGCCATCTCCGGCATTCCGTTCGACGGCCCTGTCGGCGCTGCCCGTGTTGCTTTCCACGAAAGCACCGGCTACCTGCTGAACCCGACTTACGAGCAACTGCAGGCTTCGAGCCTGGACATGGTTGTAGCCGGTACTTCCGAAGCCGTTCTGATGGTTGAGTCCGAAGCCCGTGAGCTGACCGAAGACCAGATGCTGGGTGCCGTTCTGTTCGCCCACGACGAATTCCAGGTCGTGATCAATGCCGTCAAGGAGCTGGCCGCCGAAGCCGCCAAGCCTGTCTGGGACTGGCAGCCAAAGCCTGAAGCCACTGACCTGCTGGGCGCGATCCGTTCCGAGTTCGGCGACGCGATCTCCCAGGCTTACACCATCACTGTCAAAGCCGACCGCTATGCGCGTCTGGGCGAGCTGCGTGACCAGGTCGTTGCCAAGCTGGCTGTTGAAGAAGGCAGCCCGTCTGCCGGTGAAGTCAAAGCCGCTTTCGGTGAAATCGAATACCGCACCGTGCGTGAGAACATCGTCAACGGCAAGCCTCGTATCGATGGCCGTGACACCCGCACCGTTCGCCCTCTGAACATCGAAGTGGGCGTTCTGCCGAAGACTCACGGTTCTGCACTGTTCACCCGTGGCGAAACCCAGGCTCTGGTTGTCGCTACTCTGGGTACTGCGCGTGACGCACAGCTGCTGGACACCCTCGAAGGCGAGAAGAAAGACCCCTTCATGCTGCACTACAACTTCCCTCCGTTCTCGGTAGGCGAGTGTGGCCGCATGGGTGGCGCTGGTCGTCGTGAAATCGGTCACGGCCGTCTGGCTCGTCGCAGCGTTCAGGCCATGCTGCCTGAGACTGACGTGTTCCCGTACACCATCCGTGTCGTATCGGAAATCACCGAGTCCAACGGTTCCAGCTCCATGGCTTCGGTCTGCGGTGCTTCCCTGGCTCTGATGGATGCCGGTGTGCCGATGAAAGCTCCTGTTGCCGGTATCGCCATGGGTCTGGTCAAGGAAGGCGAGAAATTCGCAGTTCTGACCGACATCCTGGGTGATGAAGATCACCTGGGCGACATGGACTTCAAGGTAGCCGGTACCTCCAAAGGTGTTACCGCGCTGCAGATGGACATCAAGATCAAAGGCATCACCGAAGAAATCATGGAGATCGCCCTGGGCCAGGCCCTGGAAGCTCGCCTGAACATCCTCGGCCAGATGAACCAGATCATTGGTCAGTCGCGTACCGAACTGTCGGCCAACGCTCCGACCATGATCGCGATGAAGATCGACACCGACAAGATCCGTGACGTCATCGGTAAAGGCGGCGCGACCATCCGTGCAATCTGTGAAGAGACCAAGGCTTCGATCGACATCGAAGACGACGGCTCGATCAAGATCTTCGGCGAAACCAAGGAAGCGGCTGAAGCAGCACGTCAGCGCGTTCTGGGTATCACCGCCGAGGCGGAAATCGGCAAGATCTACGTCGGTAAGGTTGAGCGTATCGTCGACTTCGGCGCATTCGTGAACATCCTGCCTGGCAAGGACGGTCTGGTTCACATCTCCATGCTGAGCGATGCTCGCGTAGAGAAAGTGACCGATATCCTGAAAGAAGGTCAGGAAGTTGAAGTTCTGGTACTGGACGTGGACAACCGCGGCCGTATCAAGCTGTCGATCAAAGACGTAGCCGCTGCAAAAGCGTCGGGCGTTTGATAGCTCGCTAGGCTTCGCCAAAGAAAGGATCCTTCGGGATCCTTTTTTTATGAGCGTAAATAACGGCTTACGCAAAGTCTCTCAAAACGCCCGACGGGAACATGCATCTTGCAAGTGAGGTTTTTGGTCGAACGGGCAATCTGCACGATCGTGCAAAATAGATAAAAATATAACTCATTGAATTTAAACGATTTTATTTCTTGTGGCAGATTGGCACACCCCTTGCGATATACCTGATAACCCTGCAGCCAACGATGTGCTGCAGTTTCTGAGAAAAACAGGAGTTATCGTATGAAGAAGTTCGCTATCGCTGCTGCCACTGCAACTGCCCTGACTCTGACCATGGCTAACGCTGCATTCGCTCAGACCAACACCCAGGCTCCAATGATGCTGGCTGCCGGTGAAGTGACTGAGGCCAAGGAAGCGACTACCGATACCTGGATCACCACCAAGGTCAAAGCTGACTTGCTGACTGAAAAAGGCATCCCAGGCTCGGACATCAAGGTTGAAACCAACAAAGGCGTGGTTTCCCTGTCCTCCACCGTCGCGGTGACTGAAGCCCAGAAGAAAACTGCTGTGGCTATCACCAAGAAAATCAAAGGCGTTCAGGCTGTTTCGGCCGATGGCCTGAAGGCTGAATAACCCTTTGAAATGAGCATCTGACGTCGAGCCGATGACCCCGCAGGTTGTCGGCTGACAGGAAGTTCATGCGAGAGGCTACAAGGATGTGGCCATTACAGGCCCCGGTGTTCGCACTGGGGCCTGTTCTATTTCTGCCGCTCAATGTCCGCGTTTGCTGTCGATCCTGACCAGACGACCACCCTCGAAGCGCAGGTATCGATACATCCCGTTATCGGGGCCGTAGACCCATTCCTCGACTCTCACTTCCTCGGACCTGCGGTAGTTGCTGCTGTAGGTTTCCTTGCTGCCCACAACTTCCTGGCTGACAGGTGTTCCGCACTTCTGCTGAACCTCGAAGATCCGGTCCCCCGTACTGATCAACTGGCTGCCGCAACGCAAGGTCGAAGCCTGTGCGCTTGTCGCCGCCAGCGCTCCAGAGAGCGCCAGCAGGATGAAGCCGGCAAGGCTGATCGGGGTTCTCTTCAAGTCGTTTACTCGCTGTCCAGATGAAGTGGGCTGATAACCCGGCCATCTGCTTGTGCCTGACCCAGGTGTGCATCGACGAAATAGATACGTTCGTCTTCCAGTTGCCCCTTCTGTACCAGATAGTCCTTGATACTGCCAGCCCGGTCCTGACCCAGTTCACGCAACAGGACCTCGTTGCCGCTCCAGAACTTGAGCACGGCGGCACGCATTCTGTTCAGGCGCTCTTCCTTGCCCAGGTCCGTCCACTCTGCCGGTGGCTGCTGCTTGAGGCGGGCGCGATAGATGCCTTCGAGCATCGGGCCTTTCTCGTCTTCAGGCACTTGCAACAAGGCGGCTCTGGCCGGGACCTTGTCACCACGGCGTTGCATGATCTTGTAGTAAGTGAACTGGTATTCACGCTCCAGGCGCTGCTGGGCGATCAGTGGGCCGTCGCTGCTGGCCGCGCTGGTGCCTTCGATCTCCAGGCGCAGGGCAGGGCGCTCCCTGAGTGCTGCTGCAAGTGTATCCAGAGCTTTTGTGGCGTCACTGCTCAACTCGCTGGAACCGGGCGCGAAACTCACATTGCCCAAATCTTCAGAGCCACCACCGCTGACCAGGCCGCCTAATAACTTGAAGGGCGCCTGGGCCGCGCGCAGCACAAGATTACGCAGGGTTTGCCAGACAATCGGCATGACGCTGAATTGCGGGTTGTTCAGGTCACCTTCGACCGGCAGCTCAAGTGCAATCCGGCCCTGAGTGTCCTTGAGCAAGGCGACCGCCAGACGAATCGGTAAGTCCACCGCGTCGGGGCTGTCGACTTTCTCGCCCAGTTGCAACTGCTCGACGAGCACCTTGTTTTCGGCCTTCAGCTTGCCCTGGGTGATCAGGTAATGCAGATCGAGATTAAGGCGGCCCTTGCGGATTCGGAACCCGGCGAACTTCCCGGAGTAGGGCGTCAGTGTGGTCAGCTCTACACGCTTGAAGCTGGTGGCGATATCGAGGCTGGCCATCGGATCGAACGGGTTGAGGCTGCCCTTGATGGTGACCGGGGCATAACGGTCCACCTTGCCCTCGACATTGACCGGTGCCGGTTTGGCCTGACGGTTATCGATGGTGCCAATACGGCCATTGAGCTGCTGCACGGCGGTGATGAAGTTGGGTGTCAGGGTAAAGTCGGCGAAGTTGGCCGAACCGTCCTTGATGTTGACCTCGCCGATATGAATACCCAGCGGTTTTTCATTGCCAGCTGTTTTGGGCGAGTCTTTGGCAGGCTGCTTGTCGGCAGGCTGGGGAATAAGCAGGTCGTCGATATTGGTGGTCCGGTCGTCATTGATCATGAAGCGTGCATAAGGCTGCTCCAGATTGACCTGGGTAATCGACAGGTTGTCGCCATGTTGATAGTTCAGGCCTTCAACCTCCAGGCGCTGCCACTTCATGAAGTCGCGCTGCTTGAGGGTGTCGAGCGTGTGCAGTTGATTGACCTGAGCCTTGCCGGTAACCCCCAGCGCCAGAGGCTCGGTACTTTTCAGGTCGAGCGCAATATCGCTGTCCAGCATCCCGCTGCGCATTTCCAGGCGAATGAACGGGCTGATATAGGCTTGAGCGAGACGCAGGTCGATGTCCCGTGTCGTGACCTTCAGGCGTGCGCTGACCGGGCTGAGATTGACGTCGCCCGCTGCTGTCAGCTTGCCTTGCTTGCCTAGCCCGGTATCGAGTTTGAGGGTAAAGGGCGATTTGTTCAGGCTGTCGAAGTTCTGCAGGTCCAGATTCAAGGGGCCGACGTCCAGTGCAACCGCTTCTGCAGGCACTCGGTCAGCCAGATGAACCTGATAGTCGCGCAGTTGCACGTCTCGTAGCAGCACCTGCCAGGGTTTCGCCGGAGGCGCGGGGCGAGCGGCAGTCTGGGGTTGGGCATCGGCGGAAGAGGCAGGCTCGGCAGCCTTGGCATCGATTTCCGGTTTTTTCGGTGCTGGTTTTGCCGGTTGGCTGGCAAACAGCTTCTGCCAGTCCAGTTGGCCATCCGCTTCACGGGCCGCCCAGGTTTCCAGCTTGTTGCTGCGGATCTTGCCGACAGTGACAAGCTGCTTGGCCAGATCCACCGAAGTCTCGCTGACCTCCAGACGCTGCAGGCGTACCAGTGGCCTCCCGTCAGGCGCATCGAGCGAGAACGGCGCGATGCTGGCCGCTGCGTTGCTGAGCTTGAGTTCGGTTTCCTTGCTCAGGTCGAGCGTGTAGGCGGTACTGAAGTTCAGTACACCGTCTTTCAATACGAGTGGCAGGGCATCGCGAACATACGGCCACCAGAGTTTCATCTTGCTGTCGGTGACTTTGAGCGTGCCCTCGGAGGTGATCGGCACGAGGCTGATGCGCCCCACCCAGTCGATCTGGCCGCCATCGGGGCCAGCGGCGACCAGTGTCATGTCTGCGTTGTCTTCAGGGAGCGTGCTGAGGTTCTTCAACTCCAGGTTCAGCTTGTCGTAAAGGAACTCAATGGGCTCGCCGGGGCGCATGTCCTGAAAGTGTACATAGCCGTCGGCCAGCTTTATTTCATCGATACGCAGCGGGAAGGGTTTGCTTGCGGGCTCATCCTTGGCGGGTTCACTGGGCGGCAGCTTGAACAGTTGCGCCAGATTCAGCTGGCCGGCCTTGTCGAACAGCAGCTCGGTTCTCGGAGTGCTCAGCTCTACCTTTTGCAGATGCAGCGCACCGCTCCAGAGGCTGTCGATCTGCAGGTTGGCATACAGCTTCTCGAAGGCAATCTGCTCTTTGCCTGGAATGCCGATGTTCAGGCCCCAGAGAGTCAGTTCAAGGCTGTAGGGATTGAGTTCCAGGCGTTCGAGCTTTGCCGGAACGGTGGAGTAGTTGCTCAACTGCTGGTTGGCGATACGCAGGGCAATGCCGGGCAGAATGAAAAAGCCCAGCAGGCTGTAAAGCACGAATACAGCCAGCAAAGTGCCAAGAGTACGTTTCAATCCTTTGGACATGTGGGGCTTTGTCTCTTTCTTTCGGAGCTCCTTGGAGTATGGCACGCCCATTGGGTTCAAAAGGCAAAGCCTCCCAGCGTCGTAGGAAATTTCCTTTAATACGAGGCGATATCAGAACTGCAGAATCAGCGTTTTGAGCGGAGGCTGATTGTCCTGTGAAGGGAAGTCTGCGGCAGGCTGAATGACCTGACAGTCACGTACCGGTCGGCCAGCTTTGGTTGCGCAACGCAGAACCTGCTCTCGCCAATCGTCCATGCTGACTTTTGCCAGGTTGTTGCAGCAGATCAGTACACCGTCTTCGGCAGTGCTCAGGAGTGCCGGTTTGAGCAGGCTCTGGTAGTCACGCAGGAGGTCGACCGTGCCGAAGGCGCTTTTCGCCCAGGCTGGCGGGTCGAGCAGCACCAGATCGTACTGACGTTGTTCAAGTCTTGTGTAGGCTGGAAGTTTTTGCCCGCGACGCGAACTGACCGGCAAGCCTGCCAGTTGCCGAATGGCCGGGAAATAATCCGACTGGATGAATTGCATCGGCGGCAAGTGCGGGTTGAGGGCTCCGTTTTCACGGCCCACGGCCAGATTGCTCTCGGCAAAGTCCAGATTGCAGACTTCACTCGCGCCACCGGCAGCAGCGCTCAAGCCGACGCCGCAGGTGTAGGAAAACAGGTTCAATACACTTTTGCCCTTGCTGTGCGCCTTGACCCAGCCGCGTGTATTGCGCAGGTCGAGAAACAGCAGCGGGTCCTGCCCGGTATGACGGCCGCGCACCCGATATTTCAGGCCCCACTCGTGACCGATCAGGTCCTCCAGAGCGGCCTCTTGAGGCTTGTAGACCGGGTCCTGGCGGTCGATGCGCGAGTTGCCCTGCGAGCGGTCGTTATAAACCAGCAAGGTTTCCAGGCCCAACCGGGCATTGACCTGTGCGTGCAGCCCAAGCAACGAGTCCAGATCCAGCGTGTTATGAAAGCTTTGTACCAGCAGTTGCGGGCCATAGCGGTCGATGGTCAAGCCGCTGGCACCTTCCTGGCTGCCGTGAAACAGGCGATAGCAGTCCGTCCCTTGCTGATGTAGCTCGGCCAGCAGGTTTTGACGGTTATCGAGGGCGACGCTGAGCGCCTGATTCAAGGAAGACATGCAGAGCGCCTTGGGCTGGAATTAGGCGCGGGAGTTTACCAGTTACAGGGCGAGGAGAGATTGCCGATCGCTCCCACAGGCATGAGAGCGATCGGCCAGACACCATAAATCAGCGAGCCAGCGCCAGTGCGACACCCTGACCGCCGCCAATGCAGAGCGTAGCCAGCCCTTTTTTGGCGTCGCGCCTGATCATTTCATGCAACAGCGTCACCAGCACGCGGCAGCCAGATGCGCCGATGGGATGACCCAGGGCGATGGCGCCGCCATTGACGTTGACCTTGTTCAGATCCAGGCCCAGTTCCTTGGCAACCGATAGCGACTGCGCGGCAAACGCTTCGTTGGCTTCTATCAGGTCCAGCTCTTCCAGTGCCCAGCCGGCCTTGTCCAGACAGCGGCGTGTCGCGCTGACCGGGCCGATGCCCATGATGGCCGGGTCTACGCCAGCATTGGCATAGCCGGCTATGCGCGCCAGCACCGGCAACCCCAGTTGTTCGGCTTTGGCGGCGCTCATCAGCATCACGGCCGCTGCTCCATCATTGATGGACGAGGCATTGCCAGCGGTGACTGTGCCGTCTTTCTTGAAGGCGGCCTTGAGCTTGCCCAGGGATTCGGCGGTGGTGCCGGCGCGTGGCTGTTCATCGGTATCGAAGTGCAGTGGGTCGCCTTTGCGCTGCGGAATCAGGATCGGGGTGATTTCATCCACGAAACGCCCGGCTTCGATGGCCGCGACCGCGTGCTGTTGCGAAGTGGCCGCGAATTCATCCTGGGCCTGGCGGCTGATTTCGTATTTGTCGGCGAGGTTTTCGGCCGTGATCCCCATATGGTAATCGTTGAAGGCGTCCCACAGGCCGTCGCTGATCATGGTGTCCACCAGAGAAGCGTGGCCCATGCGCAGACCGGTGCGTGCGCCGGGCATCACGTAATTGGCCAGGCTCATGTTCTCCTGGCCACCGGCAATGATGATTTCGGCATCACCACAACGAATCGCCTGGGTTGCCAGATGCAGAGCCTTGAGGCCGGAGCCGCAGACCTTGTTCAGGGTCATGGCAGGCACGGCAAACGGCAGCCCGGCCTTGATCGCAGCCTGACGTGCAGGGTTCTGGCCTGCACCAGCGGTCAGCACCTGGC
Source organism: Pseudomonas cichorii (assembly GCF_015471405.1). Lineage (GTDB taxonomy): Bacteria > Pseudomonadota > Gammaproteobacteria > Pseudomonadales > Pseudomonadaceae > Aquipseudomonas > Aquipseudomonas serbiensis. Next base: position 41,232 of record NZ_BLVZ01000022.1, on the reverse strand, counting down.
CCATGATGACTTCATCGATCTGCCCGCCATCCACACCGGTCCGGGTCAGGAGTTGGCGAATAACCGCAGCGCCCAGTTCCACAGCGGGCACGCTGGCCAGTGAGCCCTGAAAGCTGCCCACGGCAGTCCGGGTGGCGGCAACGATAACGACGTCTTGCATGGTGCTGATCCTCATTGTTATTGGGGCTGAGCCGGGTAGCGGCTCTGTGTGATCAATCGGCTCATGTTGGCACATCTGCAAACCGGGGTTCCAACCGAGAACCCGGCGGTCACCTTATCCAGGCGCCATTCTTCGCTGTGCCCGATGAATGGAGCCGTTGCGCACGGCCCAGCGCAGTATCGGGGCGCTGCCATTGACTCCAGCTCGAATCATCTTGCGCCGCAGAGGGCCTTGCTCGACATCGAGCATCTCGCAGGCCCAGAGTGGAAGCAGGTCGATCCCGGCCTGCATCATCAGGGCGCCGAACGGTTTGACCAGCCAGTTGGGGGCCGGCTCGTTGAGCAACAGGCGTATCACCTCGCGGCTGCGCTCGTCGCACAGCAGTTGCCCGCGTATGTTCTCCAGATAGCTGGCAATTTCCTGGCGTGAGCCGGGTACATCACGTGCGCCCAGGCGTTCGGCGATAAGGGCTGTTTCAGCGTAGTAGGTGTCTTGATCGGCCAGTGACAACTCAGGGTTGAGATAGCGCAGATGTGCCGCGAGAAAGCTGCTGACTTCCGCTACATGCACCCAGGTCAGCAGCTCGGGATCGCTGGCGGCGTAAGGCCGGCCATCGGGCGCGGTTCCGGTGATCTGTAGATGGATGGTGCGCACCTTTTCGATCAGCCAGTTCGCATCGTGGGTGGCGCCAAAGGTTGTGCCAGCCAGGAACTGTCCGGTGCGACGCAGCCGGCCCAGCATGTCCTGTCGGAAGTTGGAGTGATCCCAGATACCGGACAATGCCAGGGGATGAAGCGCCTGCAACATCAAGGCGCTGATGCCGCCGATCAGCATGCTGGTGAAGTCGCCATGCACGCGCCAGCAAATGGCCTGCGGGCCGAACAGACCGGGATCGCCCTTGGGATTTTCCAGATCCAGTTGGCCCAATGACAATCCGGTCAGGCTTATGACCTGAGTTTCGATACGACGACGAATGAATTCCATGTGCTCTCGTTTTGAAACAACGGGCAGCTTCTACAGAGAGTAGGAGCCTTGTCGCCTGCAAGCTGCCTCCTACAAGTTTTGTATCGGCATTACAGAGCAGGAGCGAATTCATTCGCGAGAGGCCGTCACATCCGACAGATATTTGTCGTGTTCAATACCGTCATCGCAAATGAATCTGCCCCTGTTTCGACCTCGATCAGCCGCGATGACGCCCGCGGAAGTAGTTGATCAGGCCTTGAGTCGAAGCATCTTCGGCAGGGTCTTCGATACCGCCGGTCAGGCGCTGATAAACGCCTTTGCCCAGCTCTTTACCCAGCTCGACGCCCCACTGGTCGAAGGCGTTGATGCCCCAGATCACGCTCTGCACGAAGACCTTGTGTTCATACATGGCCACCAGCGCACCCAGACGGCGTGGGCTGATGCGTTCAACCACCAGCGTGTTGCTCGGGCGGTTGCCCGGAATGACCTTGTGCGGCGCAATCTGCTGCACCTGATCTTCCGGCAGGCCTTTTTCACGCAGCTCGGCTTCGGCTTCGGCGCGGGTCTTGCCCAGCATCAGTGCCTGGCTTTGCGACAGGCAGTTGGCGTACAGCCACTGGTGATGGTCGGAAACCGGGTTGAAGCTGACGATCGGCACGATGAAGTCAGCCGGAATCAGTTGGGTGCCTTGGTGCAGCAACTGGTGGTAAGCGTGCTGACCATTGCAGCCGACGCCACCCCAGATGACCGGGCCGGTATCGGTGGAAACCGGAGTACCGTCCTGGCGCACGCTCTTGCCGTTGGATTCCATGTCCAGCTGTTGCAAGTGCTTGGTGATGTTGCGCAGGTAGTGGTCGTAAGGCAGGATCGCGTGGCTCTGCGAGCCCCAGAAATTGCCATACCAGACGCCCAGCAGTGCCAGCAGAACCGGCATGTTCTTTTCAAAAGGCGCGCTCTGGAAGTGCTGGTCCATGGTGTAGGCACCGGACAGCAATTCCTTGAAGTTGGACATGCCGATGGCCAGCGCGATAGGCAGGCCGATGGCCGACCACAGCGAGTAACGTCCGCCAACCCAGTCCCACATCGGGAAGATGTTCTCTTCACGAATACCGAAGGCCACCGCCGCAGCGTTGTTGCTCGATACCGCGATGAAGTGGCGATACAGCTCGGCCTCGGAGCCCCCTTGAGCCAGATACCAGGCGCGTGCTGCCTGAGCGTTCTTCAGGGTTTCCAGCGTATTGAAGGATTTCGACGACACGATAAACAGCGTGGTTTCGGCGCGAATCTTCATCGACAGTTCGTGGAATTCACTGCCGTCGATATTGGCCAGGTAATGGCAGCGCACGCCTTTGTGGGCGTACGACAAGAGTGCTTCGGAGACCAGCTCCGGGCCGAGGAACGAGCCACCGATACCGATGTTCACCACGTCGGTGATGGGTTTCTCGGTGTAGCCGCGCCAGAGGCCATCGTGAATGCGCCCGACCAGTTCGGTGATCTGGTTGAGGACTTTGTGGACTTCCGGCATCACGTTGACGCCGTTGACCAGCAACTTGTCGCCAACCGGGCGGCGCAGCGCGGTATGCAGGGCCGGACGACCTTCTGAAGAGTTGACCAGTTCGCCGTCGTACTGCGCTTTGATAGCTTCTTTCAGGCCGACTTCATTGGCCAGATTGACCAGCAAATCCTGGGTTTCGCCGGTAATCAGGTTTTTCGAGTAGTCGAGAAACAGGCCGCAACTGCTGAGGGTGAATTGGCTGAAGCGTTGCGGATCTGCATTGAACGCATCGCGCATGCTGAAATCCTGCATGGCTTGGCGGTGTTGACTCAGCGCTTGCCAGGCGGGCAGAGCGGTCACATCAGAAGGATTGCGGTAGTACGCCATCGCTGCGGGTTTCCTTTAACTTGAACTGCCTTGGAGGTTGAAAAGCCAGGTCGCAAACTCGAATGCTCGGCAACGTAACGGAGACTACCCTCCGCATGCCTGTTTGTCTGCGCTCTGTCTTACCTGAGCCCGGTACTATTTCACACATGTCAGTGACCGGGCTTTTAGCTATTCGGTGTATGGATTGCTTAAGCAACCTGTACCGGTATGGCATTACTTGTATGGCTAAGTTCATTGCCCGGCGCCATATAGAGCATGCGCGGCTTGAAATTGACCAGCTCGGCGTCGGAGTACTGAGCATAGGCGCAGATGATCACACGGTCGCCGACCTTTGCCTTGTGGGCCGCTGCGCCATTGACCGAAATCATGCGCGAACCTTCTTCACCACGGATGGCGTAGGTGGTAAAACGCTCGCCATTGTCGATGTTGTAGATCTGGATCTGTTCGTACTCGCGAATGCCGGACAGGTCCAGCCACTCGCCATCGATGGCGCATGAGCCTTCGTAGTCGAGCACGGCGTGGGTGACTTCTGCGCGGTGCAGTTTGGCTTTGAGCATCACGGTTTGCATCTTGTTGTTATTCCTTGGTCAGGTGCAGATTGTCGATCAAGCGGGTCTTGCCCAGAAAGGCTGCAGCCAGAATGACCAGGTCCCGGTCTTGTCCGGTCGCAGGACGCAGGCTGGTGGCTTCGCGCACTTCCAGATAGTCGATACGGAAACCTTCGGTTTCCAGCGTCCTTTTGCCGATGTCGATCAGGGCATTGATGTCTTCGTTGTTGCGAATGCCGTCGGCTACCGTACTGAGCACGCGATACAGCGCAGGCGCTTTGGCGCGTTGCTCTTCGCTCAGATAACCGTTACGCGATGACAGGGCCAGGCCATCGCTGGCGCGCACGGTCGGCTCGCCAATGATCTGGATCGGCATGTTCAGATCCCGGACCAGGGCACGAATCACAGCCAGTTGCTGGAAGTCTTTTTCGCCAAACACGGCCAGATCGGGCTGCACCATGTTGAACAGCTTGCTGACGACGGTGGCGACACCATCGAAATGGCCTGGACGGCTTGCACCGCACAGCCCTTCGGAAAGGTGCGGGACGCTGACCAGCGTCTGATCAGCCATGCCGTGCGGGTACATTTCTTCGACGCTGGGCGTGAACAGCAGGTTGCAACCTGCTTCCAGAAGTTTTTCCTGATCGGCAGCCAGAGTGCGCGGGTAACTCGCCAGGTCTTCGTTGGGGCCGAACTGCAACGGGTTGACGAAGATGGTGGCTACCACGAAGTCTGCACGCTGGGATGCACGAGTGACCAGTGCCGTATGCCCGCTGTGCAGGTTGCCCATCGTGGGCGTCAAGCCGATCCGTTTACCTTCGCTGCGGGCGCGAGCAACGGCTGCGCGCAGTTCCAGTACGGTTTTTACTGTGTTCATGCCGAGAATCCGTGTTCAGTTGCCGGGAAGCTGACGTTTTTCACTGCGATGACGTAGGCCTGGATAGCGGACTGGATATCCGGCTGGCCGACCATGAAGTTCTTGACGAATTTCGGGACGCGACCGCTGATCGACAGGCCGAGCATGTCATGCAGCACCAGCACCTGGCCGTCGGTGGAGCTGCCAGCGCCTATGCCGATGACCGGGACTTTAACGGCCTGGGTGATTTCCTCGGCCAGTTCGCTCGGTACGCATTCCAGCAGGATCATGGCCGCACCGGCCTGCTCCAGAGTAATTGCGTCAGCGCGCATCTGGCGTGCCTGGGCTTCCAGGCGGCCCTGAACCTTGTAACCGCCCAGCACGTTCACAGCCTGCGGTGTCAGGCCCATGTGGGCACATACCGGAATCCCGCGTTCGGCGAGCAGGCGTATCGATTCGGCCAGCCACGCGGCACCTTCGACCTTGACCATGTGTGCGCCAGCCTGCATGAGTGCCGCGCTGTTGCTGAAGGTCTGCTCAAGGGTGGCGTTGGCCATGAACGGCAGGTCGGCGAGAATCAGCGCGCCCTGATTGCCGCGTTTGACGCAGGCAACGTGATAAGCCATTTCGGCAGTGGTAACAGGCAAGGTGCTGTCATGCCCTTGCAGGACCATGCCCAGCGAGTCGCCAACCAGCAACACTTCGACACCTGCCTGGCTGGCGGTGTGGGCGAAGGTCGCGTCGTAGCAGGTCAGCATGGTGATTTTTTCACCTTTCTGCTTGAGTGCCAGCAGCGACGTAACAGTTATATCAGGCATTTAAAGTCTCCATCAGGCGCTATGCACACTGCGGCGATTCATCTTGGAAAAGCAGGCACACCGTCGTGTCGCGGTGTTTCGCAAAGGCCTGTTTCACGCCCGTTCACCCTTGGGTTGGCGGCGGGAGGCCTATCTTCGTGAGGAGGGGGCATGAAGTCAATTGCAGGTGTTACCCGTTTTCATCATCGGTTACAGATGCGGCGTAACGGGTGACACAACAGCGTTACGCCTGAGCGGACAAACGCTCCAGACCCGCGAATGGACAGTCGGCCAATAACTGGCTCAGGGCGCGTCCGTCTGCCAGATGCAGTCGGGGGGCGAGTTCTGCCAAAGGGTAGAGCACGAAGGGCCGGGCGTGCATGTGATAGTGCGGCACTTTCAGGCGTGGCTCGTCGATAAGTCGCTCGCCGAACAGCAGGATATCCAGGTCCAGCGTGCGTGGCCCCCAGCGTTCATGGCGTTCGCGGCCTTGATCCAGCTCGATGCCTTGCAATGCATCGAGCAGCTCAAGCGGTGCCAGTGATGTATCCAGCGCTGCTACCGCATTGGTATAGCGGGGCTGGCCGGGCAGCAGGGAGTCGCTGACGTAAAAGGACGAGACGCCTGCCAGTTGGCTCTGTGGCAGTTGCGCTATTGCATCGAGGGCATGACGCAATTGCTCGGCCGGGTCAGCAAGATTGCTGCCCAGGCCGATATAGACACGTTCGAGGGTCGACTGCTTACTCACCCGACGCCTCGGCGTCTGAGCGCTTGCGTTTGGCGCCGCTGCTGCGACGACGCTTGCGTGGACCGGTGCCGGCCGCTTCAGGCTTGTTGCTCAGGTCACGAATCATGTCGCGGCGTTCGCTGTCGTTGCTGTCCTGATAATCGGTCCACCACTCGCCCAGGCCGTCGGTCTGCTCGCCAGCGGTTTCGCGCAGCAGCAGGAAGTCGTAACCGGCACGGAAGCGCGGGTTGTCGAGCAGCAGGTCGGCGCGCTTGCCGGAGCGGCGCGGCAGACGTTCCTGCATGTCCCAGATCTCGCGGATCGGCATGGTGAAACGCTTGGGGATCGCGATGCGCTGGCATTGCTCGATGATCAGCTCGTGGGCGGCTTCCTGCATGGCAGCAATCGGCGGCATGCCGCGCTCTTGCAGGCGCAGTACCTTGGCTGGCAGTGCCGGCCAGAGCAGGGCAGCGAACAGGAATGCCGGAGTGACCGGCTTGTTCTGCTTGATGCGCAGGTCGGTGTTGATCAAGGCCTGGCTGATCAGGGTATGGGTGTAGGTCGGGTTGTATTCCAGGGCCTTGGAGCTGGCCGGGAACAGTGGCTCGAACAGCTCCAGGTCCACCAGCATTTCAAAGGTGGGCTCGGCGTGGCCGGACAGGAACAGCTTGAGCACTTCTTCAAACAGACGGGCCGACGGGATATCACGCAGCATCGGGGCCAGCGGGCGAATCGGCAGGGTGCTGTGTTTTTCGATGCCGAAATCCAGCTTGGCCGCGAAGCGCACGGCCCGCAGCATGCGTACCGGGTCTTCCTTGTAGCGTTGCTCCGGGTCGCCAATCAGGCGGATCAGGCGGTTGCGAATATCGTGTACGCCGTTGGCGTAATCGAGAACCCGCTCGCTGACCGGATCGTAATACAGCGCGTTGATTGTGAAGTCACGGCGCTGGGCGTCTTCTTCCAGCGTGCCATAGACGTTGTCACGCAGGATGCGGCCGCTTTCATTGCGCGAGGACTGGTTGCTGTCCTCTTCGTCCTCATCCTGAGGATGATTGGCACGAAAGGTCGCGACTTCGATGATTTCCCGGCCAAAATGGATATGGACCAGCTTGAAGCGGCGGCCGATGATCCGGGCGTTACGGAATTCTGCACGTACCTGCTCGGGAGTGGCGCTGGTCGCCACGTCGAAGTCCTTTGGCTCGATATTGAGCATCAGGTCGCGTACACAACCGCCGACCAGATAGGCCTGGTAGCCAGCGTTTTGCAGGCGTTCGACGATATTGACGGCATGACGGCTGAACTGGCTGCGTTGCAGCGAGTGCTGGCTGCTATTGAGCACTTCAGGCGTGGTGCGCGTGTGTTGCTGCGGTTTACGCAGTGGGGAACGGAATGACTGGAACAGCTTCTTCAGCATGGGATGCACTGTTTGAAGGAATATTCGGCCAAAATGAAGAATGGCCGCACGATGGGCGGGGATTCTAGCATTTAGTCGGGGGATGGTGTAGGACGCTGCGCATCGGCATCAAGAGGAAGGGATGTAAAAGCTCTGGAAGCTACTGGGGGAGCCGAAGCTCCCCCAAAGTGCGTGCTCTTTATTTTTATTGTCTTTTTGGGCTTCTTGTTTTTGTTGAGTGCCCATTCACAGGGTTTCGCCTGTGAAATCTCCCAATCGGGAGTCAAGAGCAAACGGATTGCTTTGGTCGCTGCGTTGCAATGATCATTCGATCCAACCAGTTCAGGCGCTACCTAAGGGTAGTTTTTATTGTTCTCGGCCTGGTTGCGGGGCAAGCCCCAAATACAACTCCTCTCCAAAAGAATCAGTTAGCTGCGCCTCCGCCGTGTTGTTCTTGTTATGCGTGAGTCGATTCGTCTTATTTTTATTATGGGTGTCGTACTGCTTGTTGTTCTTCTTGTACTAAGCATATAGCAGAAGGTGTGCCAACTTTTGCGAACCCAGTAAAACCGGGGCTTTGCGGGTATCCGGCTTTTGGGTCAGGTACAAAAAAGCCGGGCTTCGTTACCGTAAGACCCGGCTTTTGTTACGGAGGAGGTACGAAGGTAACAGTTTTGTTAACTGACCTGCGCACCCCGACGCAGAGCCTTCTCAGGTTTCGTTGGCGACCCCTTTGCGGCGTGGAATGCCCAGGCGCTGGCGGCGTTCCCACAGGCATTTGCGGCTGACGCCCAGTTTGCGCGCCAGTTCGGTCTCGGTCATGTGGTCCTGATGCTCCAGAACGAAATGCTGGAAGTAGTCTTCCAGTGAGAGGTCTTCGGTAGGCTCGTTGTTGGTCGAGTTCGCGGAAGCGCTCAGTGGGGCCAGCCCCATGTATTCGTCTTCGTCCAGGCCGTCCAGTTCTATATCGATGCCCAGCAGGTCGGCAGAGATTTCCGGGCTTTCGCACAGGATCACCGAACGTTCCACTGCGTTTTCCAGTTCCCGCACGTTACCCGGCCAACTGTAATGACGGATCGCCTGTTCAGCGTCGGGGGCAAACTTCAGGTCGTTACGGCCGGCCTTGGCGCTCTGGCGTACCAGAAAGGCGCGGGCGATTTCGAGTACATCGTTACCGCGTTCGCGCAGTGCCGGCAGTTTCAGCGCAATCACGTGCAAGCGGTAATAAAGGTCTTCACGGAACTCGCCATTCTTGGCCAGGGTCTTGAGGTCCCGGTGGGTTGCGGCGATCAGGCGAACATCGACCTTCTGTGACTGCACGGAGCCCACGCGACGAATCTCGCCTTCCTGCAGTACCCGCAAGAGTCGGGCCTGCGCTTCCAGAGGCAGTTCGCCGATTTCATCGAGAAACAGGGTCCCGCCATCGGCGGCTTCCACCAGGCCTGCGCGACCTGCGCTGGCTCCGGTGAAGGCACCTTTTTCATGGCCGAAGAGTTCGGACTCGATCAGGGATTCGGGAATCGCTGCGCAGTTCACGGATATCATCGGTGCCTTGGCGCGGCGCGAAAGATTGTGCAGAGCGCGGGCGACCAGTTCCTTGCCGGTACCGGACTCGCCCTGGACCAGAACGTTGGAGTCGGTCGGCGCGACTTTACGGATCTTGCTGTAAAGATCGAGCATGGGCGGGCAGGAGCCGATGATGCCGATTTCGCCGTTGTGCGTGGCGCCCTTGTCGGCACCATTGGCTTTGGCGGGGGCACTGCGTTCTGCCTGCTGGCTTGAGCTGGTCTGGCGATCACGCAGGATACGTGCGACAGCCTGGAGCATTTCATCGTGGTCGAAGGGTTTGGCGATGTAATCCACTGCGCCCATTTTCATGGAATCAACGGCCGAGCGCAGGCTGGCATAGCTGGTCATGATAAGGACAGGCTTACCTTCGCCAAGCTTGATCAGTTCGGTGCCAGGAGCGCCAGGCAGTCGCAGGTCGCTGACGATCAGGTCAAACGACGAAATATTGAAACGCTCCTGAGCCTCGGGTACCGATCCTGCTTCGCTGACTTCGTACTGGTTGCGCTCAAGCAGACGACGCAGGGCAGAGCGGATAATGGTTTCGTCTTCGACGATCAAAATATGCGGCATCGATTCAGTTCTCTCGACGGTCTCAGTTCACGGCGGACGTCGCTTCGACATGGCGCGGCAAGGTTACCCTGATACGGGTGCCTCGTTGCTGCTCGGGGTCAGCCGGGCTGTCGATGGTGATTTGTCCATAATGCTCTTCAACGATGGAATAGACCAGTGCAAGACCTAGCCCGGTTCCTTCTCCCGGTTCCTTGGTCGTGAAGAATGGTTCAAACAATCGATCCATGATTGCCTTCGGAATTCCACTGCCTTCGTCTTCGACGATCAGATCTACAGTGTGTTCGGATGCTTCGCTCTTGACCCTGACAGCGCTGCCGGATGGCGAGGCGTCGCGGGCGTTGGAGAGCAGATTGATCAACACCTGTGCCAGCCGTTGCGGGTCGCCATCGACCTTGTGCTGAGGGTTGCACAGGTTATAGAACTGGACTTCGAAATTGCGGCGGTTCAGTGCCAGCAGACCAATGGCATCCTGAGCGACCTCGGCCAGACAGACGGCTTCGTCGTTATGCTGATGAGCGCCTGCGTGGGCGAAGCTCATCAAGGATTGCACGATGCGCGAGACACGCTTGGTCTGCTCAAGGATCTGACTGCTGATTTCCTTGATTTCACCGTCTTCCTCGCGCTCTTCGCGCAGGTTCTGCGCAAGGCAGGCGATGCCGGTGATCGGGTTGCCGATCTCATGGGCAACGCCGGCCGCCAGACGCCCGATACTTGCCAGTCGTTCCGAGTGGACCAGCTTGTCTTCCAGCATCTGGGTTTCGGTCAGGTCTTCGACCAGCACCACCAGGCCGCTGCTGCCGGGGGCCAGCGGCTCGTCGATAGCGGCCTTGTGCAGGTTGAGCCAGCGGGTCTGTCCGTCCAGAGCGAGCTTCTGCTTGTGCAAGTGCTCGTCCGGTACATTGATAAAGCCTGTCAGCAGGCCTTTCCATGGTTCTGTGATGGTTTCCAGGCGCGAGCCCACCACGCGCTGAGCGGCAATGCCGGTCAGCTCTTCCATGGCCCGGTTCCACATGAGGATTTCCTGATCCTTGGCCAGCGAGCAGACACCCATGGGCAGTTCCTGAAGGGTCTGACGGTGATAGCGGCGCAAGGCATCGAGTTCGGCGGCAAGGCCGGTCAGGCGCGAGTGATAGTCCTCAAGGCGGCTCTCGATGAAGTGAATGTCTTCAGTGACGTATTTCTCGCTGCCGGACTTGTAGGGCAGGAAGGTTTCCACCATGTCCTGGGCCACGCTTGGCCCCATCAGGCCGGACAGGTTGGCCTCGATTCGGTCGCGCAGACGGCGCAGGGCATAAGGGCGGCGCTCGTCAAACGGCAGATACAGATCGCGCAGCGCCTGCTCGACCTCCTTCTGCGCAGCCTTGGCACCCAGCGGCTTGGCCAGTTGCGTGGCGAATTCCTGTGGCGACACTGCATACAGCTCGCGGCGCTGCGGGCGACGTACATTGTCGACGGCACAGGCCTCGGCAGCACTGACTTCTTCGGGGCTAGCATTGGTGAACAGCGAAATCAGAGTGAACAACAGCACGTTGGCTGCCAGCGAGGCGATGGCCGCCATGTGCCAGCTTGTGTCATCCAGCACGTAGATCATGTTCAGCAGCGGAATATAGAAACCCTGCAGGTTACCGATCAGAGGTAACAGCATGCCCACAACCCAGACAGCCGTTCCGGCAAGCAGGCCAGCGATGAAACCGCGCCGGTTGGCGGTTGGCCAATACAGCACCGACAGCACACCGGGGAGAAATTGCAGGGTCGCAACGAAGGCGACGATGCCCAGGTTGGCCAGATCCTGTTGCGCACCAAGCATCAGGTAGAAGCAATAGCCTGCGGTGATGATCGCCACGATCAGGCCGCGCCGGGTCCATTTCAGCCAGCGATAGATATTGCCTTCGGCCGGAGGCTGATAAAGCGGCAGCACCAGATGGTTGAGCGCCATCCCCGAAAGCGCCAGAGTGGTGACGATAATCAGGCCGCTGGCAGCCGCCAGCCCGCCCACATACGCCAGCAAGGCCAGCGGCTTGCTGTTGGCGGCGATGCCGATCCCCAGGGTGAAATATTCAGGGCTGGTGGTGGCGCCCAGCTTGAGCCCGGCCCACAGAATCAGTGGCACAGCCAGACTGATCAGCAGCAGGAACAGCGGCAACCCCCAACTGGCGCTGACCAACGAGCGCGGGTTGAGGTTTTCAGTGAAGGTCATGTGATACATGTGCGGCATCACGATGGCTGAAGCGAAAAACACTAACAGCAATGTGCGCCATGGACCTTCCTGCAACGGCGTATGCAACGAGGCCAGAGCCGTCTGGTTTTGCAGCAGCCAAAGCTCCAGGTTCTGCGGGCCGTCGAATACGCCATACAAGGCATAAAGCCCGACGCCGCCCAGGGCAATCAGCTTGATCAGTGACTCGAAAGCAACGGCGAACACCAGCCCTTCATGTTTTTCCCGCGTTGCGATATGCCGTGAGCCGAAGAAGATGGTGAAGAGCGTGATCAACGCACAGAACGCTACGGCGACCCGATCCTGTACCGGCTCACGGGTCAGGATGCTGATGGAATCGGCCACGGCCTGAATCTGCAATGCCAGAAGCGGCAGCACGCCAATCAGCATGAAAACCGTGGTCAGCGCGCCAGCCCAGGTGCTTCTGAAACGAAAGGCAAACAGGTCGGCCAGGGACGAAAGCTGGTAGGTGCGGGTGATCTTGAGAATGGGGTAAAGCAACACCGGGGCCAGCAGAAATGCCCCGGAAACCCCGAGGTAGCTGGACAGGAAGCCATAGCCATACTGATACGCCAGGCCGACAGAACCATAGAACGCCCATGCACTGGCATACACGCCCAGCGACAAGGTGTAGGTCAGGGGGTGACGAATGATCCAGCGTGGAATGACGCCACGTTCACTGATCCAGGCAATGCCGAACAGGAACAGCAGATATCCGGCGCTGACCAGCAGCATCTGCGTCAGGCTAAAGCTCATCGGCATCTCGCTGGCTCTGAAGAATGAAGGTCACCACAATCAGGATCAGCCACAGCATATAGGGGCGATACCAGGCACCTGTCGCGTCGATCCACCAGTCCATGATGGCCGGGGAGAAGAGGTAGATGCCTACTACCAGGAGTAAGACCAGCCGGTAAATATACATAGGGTCTCCCTAGTAAGGAGCGGCATGGTAACGGATGCCGTACAACCTGCAAGTCTACTTATGTACGAGTTTTCCGCGACCGCTCTAGCTCAGTCTATTCGGGCTTCCTCAATTGTGCTCGTGCGCGGTATTGCCGCTGCATCCCAGTGCGCGATGCCCCAGTCGAGCACTTCACGGGCGCTGCCGTAGACCAGGTCGCTGGTCGTGGGCTGGCCGAGCGCTCGTAATGCCCGCAGCAATAAAGGTGTCGCCTGATCGGCGGGCAGTGGTGGCGAGCGATAGGATTTGCCCAGCTTGTGGCCATCGGGCTGAGTGATCAGCGGCACATGCAGGTAACGCGGCTGCGGCAGCCCCAGCAACTCCTGAAGGTAGAGCTGGCGAGGCGTTGAGTCCAGCAAGTCGGCACCGCGCACGATATCGGTAACGCCCTGCCAGGCATCATCGATCACCACGGCCAGTTGATAGGCATACAGGCCGTCGCGCCGTCGAATGACAAAGTCCCCGGATTCGCGGCCCAGATGCTGCTTGAAGGCACCCTGTACCCGATCGATGAAGCGGTACTCCAGCTCCGGTACGCGGATACGTATCGCGGCATCTTCGGTTGCATGCCCGGCGTTGCGGCAAAAACCGGGGTAGATGCCCTCGAAACCTTCCAGTTGTTTGCGCGAACAGGTGCAGGCATAGGCCAGGCCGTGACTGAACCAGCGATTCAGGACTTCGGCATAGGCATCATGGCGCAGGCTCTGGCGGACCAGTTCACCATCCCATTCAAAGCCGTAGCGCTCAAGGGTGTCGAGAATCGCAGCTTGCGCCCCGGCGACCTCCCGAGGCGGGTCCAGGTCTTCCATGCGCATCAGCCATTTGCCGCCTGCGGCACGGGCGTCGAGATAGGACGCGAGCGCTGCGACCAATGAGCCGAAGTGCAGGTAACCGCTTGGAGTTGGCGCAAAGCGTCCGATGTAAACCGGGTTTTTCATGGTTGCATCCAAACCAGGAAGTGGACTCATGAAACCAAAAAAGACGCCGAAGCGTCTTTTTGTTCAAGGTGGTCGTCAGATCACTTGCCGACCTGTTTTTCCTTGATTTCTGCCAGTGTCTTGCAGTCGATGCAAAGGTCGGCAGTCGGCCGTGCTTCAAGGCGACGAAGGCCGATTTCCACACCGCAGGATTCACACCAGCCGTATTCTTCGTCCAGGATCAGTTGCAGCGTCTTGTCGATCTTCTTGATCAGCTTGCGCTCACGATCACGGGCACGAAGTTCCAGGCTGAATTCTTCTTCCTGACTGGCACGGTCTGCTGGGTCGGGGAAGTTTGCAGCTTCGTCCTTCATGTGGTCTACCGTGCGGTCGACCTCTTGCATCAGATCCTGTTTCCACTTGTTCAGGATCTTGGTGAAGTGCGCGCGCATGGGCTCGCCCATATACTCTTCACCCGCTTTTTCCACGTAGGGTTCAAAGCCGCTGATTAGATGATTCTGTTGCTTTTCTGGGGTGGGCATGTATGGACCGCCTCTCACTCTTCTAATCTATTGCGCAGGATTGTTCCATCACCGACCCCTGTCGGCCCTGCAGCTGCAAGCGGGCGAACTTACCAGATCAAATCGTGGTGCGCTACTCCCGGTTGTCGAGCATCGTCTCGCTTCTCTACAGAACAGGACGCTTGTAACGCAAGCACACAGTCATCAAGGCGTGCAGCTGTCCCGGTCTTTTTATTTTCTGTTCAACAAGTACTGGCGTTTCATGATTTAAAGTACGGCACGGCAAACGCTTGGTTAGAATCTAGCCGAATGGTCATGACCGTTATGTTTCTGATTCGTGTTTCATTTAAGGAAGAAAAATGGCCCAGCCTTACAGTGAGCGTAGTCGCGCCATCGAACCTTTTCATGTCATGGCGCTTTTGGCGCGGGCCAATGAGTTGCAGGCGGCGGGCCACGATGTCATTCATCTGGAGATCGGAGAGCCCGATTTCACCACGGCAGAGCCCATCATTGCGGCTGGGCAGGCGGCGCTTGCAGAGGGTAAAACCCGTTATACCGCAGCCCGCGGCCTGCCGGAGTTGCGCCAGGCTATCGCCGGTTTCTACGCTCAGCGCTATCGACTGGATATCGACCCGGAGCGGATTCTTGTCACGCCCGGTGGTTCAGGTGCATTGCTGCTGGCCAGCAGTCTTCTGGTCGATCCCGGCAAACACTGGTTGCTGGCCGATCCGGGTTATCCGTGCAATCGGCATTTTCTGCGTCTGGTGGAAGGCGCCGCGCAACTGGTGCCGGTCGGGCCGCAAGAGCGTTACCAATTGACTCCAGAACTGGTAGCGCAGCACTGGAATCAAGACAGCGTCGGTGCCTTGGTCGCATCCCCGGCCAACCCGACAGGCACGCTTCTGCATGTGGATGAGCTGGCCGCGTTGTCGCAGACGCTCAAGGCGCGCAACGGTCATCTGGTCGTGGATGAGATCTATCACGGACTGACTTACGGCGTTGACGCGAGCAGCGTGCTGGAAGTCGATAACGATGCGTTCGTCCTCAATAGTTTTTCAAAGTATTTCGGCATGACGGGCTGGCGTCTGGGGTGGCTGGTGGCGCCTCCCGAAGCCGTTGCCGATCTGGAGAAGCTGGCGCAGAACCTCTACATCAGCGCTCCGAGCATGGCCCAATATGCCGCGCTGGCCTGTTTCGAGCCGCAGACCATCGAGATTTTCGAGCAGCGCCGCGCCGAATTCGGCCGCCGCCGCGACTTCCTGCTGCCTGCCTTGCGCGAGCTGGGTTTCGGTATTGCGGTCGAGCCGCAAGGGGCTTTCTATCTGTATGCCGATATCAGCGCCTTCGGTGGCGATGCCTTTGAGTTTTGTCGGCACTTCCTTGAAACCGAGCACGTCGCGTTCACGCCTGGGCTGGATTTCGGACGCTTTCAGGCGGTGCATCATGTGCGTTTTGCTTATACCCAAAGCCTGCCAAGGCTTGAAGAGGCGGTCGAGCGGATTGCCCGTGGCTTGCGGAGCTGGAAAAGCTGATGCGTTTCTCTCCTGAACTTGAGCAAGGTCGCTTGCTGATTCGCTACAAACGCTTCCTGGCTGACATCGAGACCGATAGCGGCGAGTTGCTGACCATTCATTGCCCCAATACCGGCTCGATGCTCAATTGCATGCTGCCGGGAGGACGAGTCTGGTTCAGTCGCTCCAATGATCCCAAGCGCAAGCTGCCCGGGACCTGGGAGATCAGCGAAACGCCTCAGGGACGCATTGCCTGCATCAATACCGGGCGCGCCAATACGCTGGTCGAGGAAGCACTGCGCGCCGGGGTTATCAGCGAACTCAATGGCTTTACGGCACTCAAGCGCGAGGTGGCTTACGGGCAGGAAAAAAGCCGGGTGGATTTTCGCCTCGAATACCCCGAAGGCTATGCCTATGTGGAGGTCAAGAGCGTCACGCTGGGCTTTGATGATTCAACTGTTGCGGCCTTTCCCGACGCGGTCACTCAGCGTGGTGCCCGGCATTTGCGTGAGCTGGCGGCACTGGCTCGCGATGGCGTGCGTGCCGTCTTGCTGTATTGCGTGAACCTCAGCGGCATAGATGCGGTTCGCCCGGCAGAGGAAATCGATCCGGCTTATGCCGCTGCGCTGCGTGAAGCTGTGGCGGCGGGTGTCGAGGTGTTGGCTTATGGGGTTCAACTGACGCCGGAAGAGGTACGCATCGACAGGCGTTTGCAGGTTCAGGGTTTGAGCTGAACTATTGCTCCTCATCCGGCAGCATGACCCAGATCCCTTCGGCGTCCTCCCGGCAGGCAATGGCGCTCAGCGATTGTCCTTCGCAAGGCCCCGCAACACATTCGCCATTCTCGACAAGAAACAGTGCGCCATGGCTGGCGCACTGGATCAGGCTGGCGCTGTCATCCAGAAACCGGTCCGCCTCCCACTCCAGCGCAATGCCGCGATGGGGGCAACGATTCCTGTAGACGAACACTTGACCCTGGCGACGTACTGCCAGCAGCTTCAGCCCACCACTTTCGAACCCGCGGCTTTCTGCCTCGGGAAGATCGGCTGCGGCACATAGACGCTTCATGAGGTTTTCCATTCGGTCTGATGTTCAAACGCAAACTATCAATCAGCCGGGCCAGCGTTCGGATTGGTGACTACAGGGATGGGATTGTATATCACTGTACGGTTTTTCATTACGAGCACTCTTGTGGAGTACTCGTAATGAGAAAGATCGATCAGCCACTAAACGGATGACAGTTTAGACTCCCAGCGGATGGAGTTGAGAATAGATGTTTCGAGAATGGTAGAAGGGCTCCAGCCAAGCAGTTCGCGCGCTAGCTTGCTGGATGCATAGCCACCAATGATATCTCCTGAACGACGACCAACCAGTTCCACGATCAGGTCGGATGTCGTAGCTTTTGTGAAAACAGAGACAAACTCTTTGACTGTGACACCTTGCTCCGAGCCCAGGTTTATGATGGGAAGACCAAAGGTATTGAGTGGAACAGACAAGTTATCTTTGCCAAATACTTCGGCTGCCAGAACGTGCGCGTCCGCAAGGTCGCGTACGTCCACGAAGTCTCTAATGGTCGAGCCATCACGAGTATCCCAGTCGACACCATTGAGCTGAAACGGCTTATTGAGGGTTGCACATTGGATCAACGAGTTCAAAAGGCTGCTCTTGTTGCTCCCCCGGAAACCCGTTCTTAGTTCTTTGTCGCTTCCAATCGGGTTGAAATACCTGAAGATGACGAACTGAAAGTCTCTTGCTCTCGCAATGTCACTGAGAGCGAGTTCCAGGAAGTATTTGGACCGGGCATAAGGGCTGGTTGGGTTGGGGGTTGCATTTTCATCGAAGCTATAAGCAACTTCTGAGTTGTACAACGAAGCTGTACCGCTGAGTATCAGCTTTTTAACACCGAGGTCAATCAAGTGATTAACCATGGCAACGGATTTCGAGAAGTTATTGGTGTAGTACAGTTCTGGTTCCAGGGTCGACTCGGACACATCAATCTTGGCCGCACAGTGAATAACCAATTGTATTTCAGGGTGCGCTTCAACGATGGCTGTCAGCAGCGTTTTGTCTGCAATGTCACCTTGATAGTAGTCAAAAGAGGTAAATGTCTCATGAGCCTGAGCAGGTTGTTCATCGAGAATGATCGGGTGATAGCCGGCATCAGCCAACGCAAAGGCAATGGTATTGCCAATATATCCAGCGCCGCCAGTAACAAGAATTTTCATTTAGAACTTCCAAACAAACTTAACATTGTGTTGGTTGCATTTTTTAGTTGATCTGTCGGGCAGGAGAAATTTAATCTTATCCAGCCGGGGGACCCAAACTCATGGCCGTCCGATACTGCAATGCCCCTGTGTAAAAGCTTCTCGAAAATGTTGTCACCTGCTTCTCTAGCATCAATCCACGCGAGATATGTCGCATCTGAAGGGCTATACCGTAGCGATGTGTGCAGCAAATCGTTGCGCAGTATAGCTTGGTTTTCCTTCAGGTGCACGACAAGCTTGTCAAGCCATTTTGCACAATGAAGATAAGCGTGCTCTAGCGCCACGAGTCCCAATGCGTTGATTCCCGTAGAGTAAAACTCTTTAGTCGATATAAACTTTTCCCGAAGTGACCGCGACGGAATCACTGCATAGGCTACGGATATACCCGCCAGATTGAACGTTTTACTGGGGGACAAGATTGTTATGGATCTATTCTCCAGGCCCTTTACTGAGCCCGCCGGGATATGGTAGCGCTCCCCGAGAATGAAATCTGCATGAGCTTCGTCAGAAATGATGACCGTGTCCAGATCCTGAATGCAGTTAGCCATGGCTTCTAATTGTTCCCGGCTGGACACGATTCCGGTCGGATTCGTAGGGTTACATAAAACCACTGCTGATGGTCGGGCACGTTTTATCTCAAGAAAATCGTTAGCGTAAAATGGCGTGCCTGCCATGGCTGGATTTATGATCCTGGATTCAACGTCGAAACCACTGCTTAGATTCAGCAGCTTGCTGTAATTAGGCCGTTGAAAGAAAAGAGGGCCTTTCTCGCAGACACTTTTAACGCCGGTCCTTACACCAGACATGGTATTTGGGACGATAACAATCCACTCACGATCAATATCCCACTGGTAACGGGTTTTGCACCAGTGTTGAATGGCGTCGTATAAAGTATCCGGTGTGTTGGGGTAGGAAAAGTGCCCTTCTGCAACTCTATCCTTTATTGCGGATAGTACAGGCTCAGGTGTTGCAAAAGACATGTCGGCGACCCAGTGCGGCTGGGCTTCCGGGTATTTGGCAAGTGCTAAAGTGTGCTTCGCCTGACGATGGATAACACGTAATTCATTCATCTGAAAAGCTCGCACATTGAAGTGAAATCCAGATCGTTGTAGTGCTGGGCTCCGTCTTTCTCCAGTAGGGAAAGTAAGTGTTTGGATAAGTCCAGGTTGTAATCTCTGAATTCATCCAAGGCGTATCGTATATCTTTTGTTGCGTATTTTAGTTTGCAGTGAACATCGTCATACTGTTGAGACAGGCTTTGATGAAGTTTCTGTCTGGCGATGGTATTCATCCAGAATCCTTCATGGGAGGTGAGTATTTCGGATATTAACTCCGCTTGGGGCAAAGAGCGCATGATTTGAAGCATTTGCCCCATCAGGCCAAGAGAGGTGAGCCCCCAGAGGTTATAAAATAATTTGAACTGTGTCGGGGTGCCGATATTCTGGAAGTTGTATATTTTTGAAGAAGTGCTTTTAAGAAAGACATCGTGTTCGGGTGACGCAATGTCCGAGGCTGCAAAGTAAATAAGGCTTCCATTTAAGGCGCCTGTTTTACTGCCCGTAAAAGGGGCTTCGATAAAGGTAAAGTGTTCACGACAGAAGTCGGCATTTATGTTTTTAATCGTTTCACATGTCAGTGTGGATATTTCAATAAATACGGTCTTGTGTGCCTTGCTAGCCACCGCTGAAATTAAAATATCGTCCCATACTTTTTTTGCAGTTTCTGCATCAGGCAGGCAGGAGACGACGTAGTCATACAGTGAAAGGTCGCAGGTGTTTAAATTCCCCTCTTCCCTGTGGTGATGACTGACCTTCCACGCGCAGCTGTCCAGATGTTTGCCCAGCGATGTCGTGATGATTCCTTTTCCGATAAAGAGGACTTTAGACATAGCTGGCACCCAGCACGGTGAAGGAGTCGGAAATCATCCCGACTTTGTAGGGGCTCAGTGGCGTAATTCCGCACTGCTCGAGAAATGGAAAATCCACAGCCAGGGATGTGCATTTTGAAATGGGTGAGGCGATGTGATCTGTAATGTCGATCACCGATAGCCCTTTGGCTTCAAAGTCAGGGGTTCGATAGTGTCGATAGGTCAGATGCGGGAGGAGGGATATCTCTTCGATTTCCGAGGGGGACATATCGAATTGAATGAAATTGTCGACCCCTTCCATATGGAAATGACTGAGTGAATTACCAAATTTAACCTCCCCGATGTGTTTTGCATATCCGAGAAAGGCACCTCTTGTAATAGAGTGGGGGGCATCAACAATGGCCAGTATCGGGTAATAGTACAGCACAGAGTCTAGCTCAATCATCACTTTCATAATGACTTCATGGCTGACGATGAAATCGTTGTCGCTATAACAGGTTGAGTGCATTTTTGAAATCGTCAAGAGTGTTCTTTGACTGATCGTTGCTTCCTTCGGTAAAAAAGAAAGAGCGTCGGAAATTTTAAGAGATAGACGTTCATGGCAAAAGGCTGCGTCAAACTGGATGTGTAGGTTTTCACACTTGAACTTCCATGGCGCTATCATTTAAAGAGTCCTTGTTGTAGTTGAATCAATGCGGGAATTAATGTTTTTAGGGGCGAGGGCTAATCATTTGTGTCATGATTTTAGCGGGAAGGCCTCAGGTGCTTGAGGCATAGCAGAAAAAGTAGTGCGGTGGCGCTGCATGTTAGAAATACCAGCTCTATGCCGCCGGATTTATATAGAAGAGGCCCCAGCAGATACCCGGTAGTCATTCCCGTAAATGTATATAGACCACGTATGCCGTTGAGCCTGGCTGTCAAACCATGAGGGATCTTGCGTTGAAACTGGTTGTGAGATCTTAAAAACATGATTTGAAAGGAAAAGCCGATCAGGAATGAGAGTGTGCCGATAAGCAATTTCGACTCTGCCAGGATGAAAGCAAGCTCTGAAAGTGCGATGATTGTAATGAGGATGCTGTATCGTTTGAAACGCTCGCCAAAAAAACGTTCAAACAGTATGTTGGCGATAATAAGACCGACCATTTGCGACAATATGATATGCGCATAAAGTCGGTCTGGTTGATCTGAAATGCTTTTGCAGTATATAAGTAGAGTGCTGATGAATAAGCCGGAAAGTAGCATTCCAATAAATATGAAGTTGTTTGCGAAACCCAGTTCTCTGGATTCGGCCCGGTCGGGGGGGGCTGATTTTGAGGTTTTTGAGATCAAGGAAGTGGATGTGGACGACGTGCAGGCGCTAAAAACGATGCAGATCGATAGCATGACAATGGCGAAACTCAGATAGTTGCCGGGAGCAATAAGGGTCAGGCACAGGGGGGCAATGGCCATGGCAACTGTTATTGAAAGTTGCATACGGGTATGGGCGCGCGAGAGTTCGCTTTTAATAACTTCGCTATTTATTACTGAGAGACGACGAAGGTTTATAATGCGAAGCGCTGCGCCGATGCAGAACATCAGGAAACACCCCCATCCCAGCGCTCGGGTATAGCCAAACATGAAAAAGGACAAGACCGCTACAGCGCCAAGAAAGCCCATAAGCCCCAGGAAATATCTTCTGTTATAGGCATCGACATAAGGAGCAATGACGACGCTTGTAAAGACAGTCGATGCCGCCATTGCACTGAGAAATAATGACATCTCAATGCTGCTCAACCCCAGGTGATCGACAATCAGAGGAATGGATGCTTGGGTAAAACGTTCCGTGAGGGAAATGCCAAAGCACAGTAATATAATGACGTGGTTTTTTAAGGTATTCATCACTAGGCTCCTTTGACCAGGTACTGGTATCGCCCAGGTGAAAAGGCGTTTTATAAAAATTGTGCTTTGGGAGGGGCACATGTTTTATGATGAGGTGCTTCTCATTCGGTATAAACACCACACCATTGTGGGGTTGAATTGAGCTTTGATACAGGCACGGTCAGACTCTTCATTTGTGAGGCAAGTGCTTGCGATCACTGCGGATGCTTTTCCTTGGGCAAATAACTGGTAGGCCTCCACCTTCGATCTGGTGTAGTTGACATGTTCGTATCTTTCTAGCTCAGGTACCAATGATGATGTCGAGGGGTGAATGGCGATTGAATGATAGGATTTATGGAGTAGAACCATTGGCATTGTTTTTTCAAACCAGACCTTTTCAAGTTCAATCGTCCCAATATTTTCAAAGTGGAAGTCCACCCAGGAGAATGGCTTGCCGTCGCGGTTTTCTCTGAAGCCTGCGGGCACTAAAAGTTTTGTGCCATGAGTTTTTGCATGTTCAACCGCTGCGTGGAATGTGTCATGTAATGACACACGGGCTCCAAGCTGTTCAGCTTGCTTGTGTGAATCGGTTCCGACTGGACCCAATGTGGCGATTGTCTCACACATTTAGGCTGCCCTTATAAATAGAGCGTCTGATCTTTTCAGCTTGTTGTTTTCTAAAAACACGGCCTCGATGATGTGCGCTGAGCACGTTTCCTTATCGGATAAATAGAGTGTCGTCGACGTCAGAACACTGGCTGCCTTGACTATCAGTGGGCACTGTATTACCAGTTTCTCCAAGTGCTCCGCTGCACGCTGCAGTGGCTCATCTGGTAATTCTCTATTGATGATGCTGTGGACAAGCACTTCGTCAACGTTCGTAAAGTTATGTTGCTTCAATTCACTTTCATAAATGAAGCTTCTTTTATCTGTATGGTCCGCCAGGTAAAGCAGTTTCAAACAGGTTATCGCGACCTTGCTGTACAGTCGTCTTTTCAAGGCGGGTGTCGAATGGCGTAAGTTTGAGGTGTAGTAAGCCAGCGGTTGGAGTTGATAGGCTATGAATTCTGCCGCGTTTACGTCGTCGAAAAGTGGTTGTGATAAATGAAGGTCGTTGATTATAAGTGAGTCAAATGCAATGGACAGGACGGCATTCGATGGATGATTTAAAGCCTCCGAACTCATTAAAATTAGCGACGTGGACTCGCTGCATTTTTCTTTGCATGACAATGCCGCTGCAATATCGCTGGGGGCCAGGATGCAAAGTATGTCTGTATCTGAATTGTAATCATAGGGGCTTGAGTTGCTGCGTAACTCGCCTCTCGCAGTTGACCCCGTTAATGCCAGTGTGTAAGGAATTCTGGACTCCCTTAAGCTGTCGACAAAGCTCTTGATTTCAACCAGGTTGTACATGTATTGATTTCCCTATTCTTCAATATCCTCGCAAGAAAACTCGGTTTTAAGGCAAGGGTATTTTTTAAAGATTTCCACTCTTCAAGGCTGATCCGTTGAGTGTCAGCCAAATGCCCCGGTTACCATATTGTTGAACATGGTGTAGGCGGATTGCACCTCGCTGATGTATTGATCTGCTGGCGCATCAAGCGGTGTTATGTTTGAGGAAATTGTTTCAATCTTGTTCGTTTCCGGATTTTGTCGGTAGTTGACGGCCACTGAAATTGCGTAGTTGGTTTCGCAGACGCTGAAGCAGACATTCATGTATTCGGGGTGCATCAACGGTCGGTTATTGAATATCGAATAGATCGCCAGAGCACAGACTCTTGCCTGGCAAGTTGCTGCGAACGCAGATTTCGGCAGGCTTGGGGCCTCAGCAGCATCACCAATCACATGGATGCCAGGAATCTTCAGCGATTCAAGTGTTTGCGTATTTACCGGGCACCATCCGTGATCACCGGTCAGCCCGTTAGCGGCGGTGAAGAGGTCAGCCTTCTGCCGGGGAATAATATTGATCACGTCGCCTTTGAATGTACCTGCCGCGCAGATCAGCTCGCGCGTATCTGCTCTCAGTTCAGTTACCGTGCCTCCTTGTTTTGCACCGATCCACTGGATGTAACTCTTGTCGGTTCCATAACCATAAAGCCGTGTCCATGCCAGTTCGAATTGAGCCTGTTTGGGAAAACGCTCTTTGGAGTCCAGAAAAATCAGCTTTGAATTTGGCTTGTGTTGCTTAAGATATTCTGCGATCAGGCTGACTCGCTCGTAGGGGCCGGGAGGGCACCTGTACTCTGTATTGGGGGCAGACATAAGGATGGTGCCGCCATCTGGCATTTCATGCAGTTGCTTTTTTAAGAGCGTCATCTGCTTTCCGCCTTGCCAGGCATGTGGAAATGCTTCAGTGAGCTCTTGGCTATAACCCTTGATATGCTCGAAATCGAAACTGATACCTGCGGCGACAACGCACCGATCATAGGGATAGCTCGAGCTACGGGTTTCTACCCGTTTTTTCTCGGTGTCGATGTTGACCGCACGGTCATACACCATATTGATTCCTTCAGAGGCGAGCTTTTTGTAGTTAAAAGTTAATGTGCTCTCATCTCGTTTGTCGACCAGGTATTCCGCACTCAGTGGTCCGCTGCGATATTCAGGGTTTGCTTCGATTAAGGTGATATTTACCTTTGGATCAAGGCGTCGCAGTGTGCGTGCAAATGTGGCACCTGCAAATCCGCCTCCGATGACCACAACGTTAAACTCCTTGGCATAAGCGGCGTTTATCGCAGGCCCTGCCACCGCGTCCAGCGCTGCAAGCCCGGCGCCCGTTGCTAGCCATTTAAGAAGCATTCTACGTTCGTCAATCATCCTGCTTTTCCGTTATTCGAGTTTCAAATGATTAGTTGAAATCAAAGGCTCTGTTTGTATGCCTATTTATCAAATGATCTTGATGCAGTGGCTCATGTCGTTGAGTGTGACAACTCAGTGTTTTCCACCAGCGTCGGGTTATGCCTTTAGAGGCTACTCCGTTCGAGCCAGTCGAAACGCTGCATGGAGAGGTTCCATGGCTGGATCCTTTGACGCCTGCCCTGTGCAGCAGGTTAAACGTCGAATGAGAACGGGATGATCATAATGGTGATCACCACGTACTTTGGTGTCGAATGGCCCAGCTGTTTTTAATTCTGAAGCTCATTGGTTTATGCAATGCATACACAGGTTGTCTCATGCGCTGAGGAGCAATCCAGAGAATGAGGATTCATATTGCTTTTTAGCGCTATGCTTGCACAGGCATTAATCGGAGGAAAATCAAAACGTACCCAACAGGGGGCGAGTACTGTTTCTCATGCAGAGCCTCCAGACTAATGCGTGCGTCTCTGTTAAATAGCAGCCTCTCATTCATCAGAGGCTTTATATTTTAGTTGGGGACGTCAGCAAAGTAGGACTGTGAATTCTGGAGGTATATCTTCGGTATATTGAGGTCGCCGTACTTTTCAGAGTGCTTGCCTACGTAGGCCCCTCTGTTTTCGCGAGGGCCGAAGGCTTTGTAGGTTTCCTCAAAACGTGCTTTGTCCGAGAAGATGGTAATATGAATTAACGGCTCCCCTAACTTTGTAGGAATCACGTTGATGGATTCCGTCCCTTTCTTTTGAGCATGGGAGTGGGCTTTGAAGTTGGCGGTTTGCTCTTTTACAAACGACTCCAGGAACTCTTTCTCCATTCCTTTGGGTGGGTTGAAAAGTATGACCACGGCTTTTCGGTCTTCTGTTTTTTGTGCGGCTTCATCCGCCAGGGCCGAGACGCTATTGAATCCAATAGAGAGTGACAGCAATGACAGCAGAATGGTCTTTTTCATGGAGGTCCCTGTTATTTCCTTGGGCGTCTGATCAGGTTTGGTTTATCACGTGTGGCTTGGCCCGAGAGGGAGGGCTCACGAGCTATTTATTTTTATTTGGCTTGATTGTATGTGTTTTGCTATTTTCAAGTTGTGCTTGTAAATGGCAGGTCTGTATATTTTTTGTGTTGGCGGTCGGGCTGATTGGTAATGTTGGGCCATTATTAGTCAGGTGCGATTTAAAGTAAAGTGCCGCCTATGGCCATTTGTCGACTGTTATATCTTTCGCGTTTTCTGTCGACAAGTCAGCAAGTGTAACAAAATGTGTTTATATGTCGAGTCCAATGTAGTGGTGTACGGAAGAGGAAAAACACTGTGGAATTTCAGACTTTCCGCCGCTTCATTTGTTGAATAGTAAATGCTGTGCTTCTTTGGTTTTTTGCGTTTAGCGGCGTCCTTGACGCAGCGTGTTTTCCCGAGATACGATTAAGGAAAAATCGTTACCGTGCAGTCATTAGCCCAAAAAATCACTACCCAATGAAATGCTTCGTCATTGCCAGAACAGCGTAAATATCACTAAAGGTGCTATTTATGTGTTCCGAGAAGCTGTCGAGGTCTCTGCCGGCGTGCCTCTTCGTTTGTTCAAACAGCGTGCCGCATGGCTTGGTTTCTGTGGCGTGCGGGTTGTTAAAAAAATATAAGGATATGGTTTGATGAGGGGTCTTGTTGCGGTGCCATTTTTTTTTATGTCCAGCCTCGCTTTTGCTGAAAGTGATGTGGCTGGTGTGATGGCAACTAATGGTTGTGTGAATTGTCACGGGTTCGAGGGGCGAGGTACCAGGGATGGCAATATTCCAGCTTTGGCAGGGCGCCCAAAAGAGTTTCTTGTCACCGTGATGGAGGGGTATAAGAAAGGTACTTTACAGGGGACGGTAATGAATCGCGTCCTGAAGGACTTTGATGAGCAGAAAATAGAGTTTCTGGCGAACTACTTTAGTTCGATAAAATGACTTTCAAATCGTTGTGATTGCATCTTAATAAAACTTAATCCAGGCCTGTTGCTCAAGACGGCTGCATGCCTTTTCATGAAATGCCCTGCGCGGGGTGATCGTTTGCTCTATATTAGGGCTGGTGTTGCTTACCTGAGCGTGGCAACACTGTCTCGGGTATCTACCTGACCACGGCATCATGGATCTCTGTGCTTGCCAAGCGCCGCTCTTGTTGCCGAATATGCCGTCCTCGCAGAGCCCGGACGGGCATGAGCATTTGGATTTAGGCATGATTCGTGACAACAGGAGTGGGCAGTTGCTGACCGCGCAGCAGCTCGCTCAGCGTCTGGCAATTGCTCCGCGTATTCTGGTTGGCGAGCAACACGACAACCCCGATCACCATGCATTACAGCTATGGCTTATGCAGGTACTGGCTGCCCGACGCCCGCAAGGCAGTCTGTTGCTTGAGATGCTGACCCCCGATCAGCAGGCCAGGGTCAGTGCGGTTCAGGCCGATCTGGCTGAGGAAAAATACCCGGCCGATCTGCCAACTGCGTTGCATTGGCAAAAGGCCTGGGACTGGTCGCTGTATGGTCCGCTCATGCGTTATGTGTTGGCTCAGCCTTATCCGGTGCTGTCCGCCAATCTCGATGCCCATGAGGTCATGTCGATTTACAGGCAGCTCCCTGAATCAAGCGGTACTCGCTCTACGGCTCCAGCAGTGCGTGAGCGGTTATTGGCGCAGATTCGTGATGCTCATTGCGGTCGGCTGCCCGAAGAGCAACTGCCAGCGATGCTGGCGGTCCAGCAGCAGCGTGATCGACGAATGGCCCAGAGCCTGCTGGCCGCTCCAGTCCCGGCTGTGCTGTTTGCCGGTGCCTGGCATGTGCGCAAGGATGTGGGAGTGCCTTTGCATCTGGCGGATCTGGGTGTTACCGAGCCTGTGGTTGTGCTGCTTCTGGCGCAGGAGGGAGAAGAGGTCGAACCGCAGAGTGCCGATTACGTCTGGTACACCGCAGCGATTCCTGGCAAGGATTACTGCGCTCAGTTTCGTCAGCGATCACCAGATACTTGATCTCGCCGACTCAGGCTTTTCTCTTCTTTTGGTAGTCCTTTTCTCTGACTGAGCTGCGTCCATCTCAGGCGAAGGCCACTCGTATATCGTCCTGCTCATATTTTTCGGAGCGGGACGTATGAAAGAAATGACCGCAGATGATGAGCGACTGGCTCTCCAGATTTTGAGCCTGCTTGATCTGTTCGCCTTTAGCAGTGATGACACCGAGCAGCGGATTGTCAGTATGTGTCAGCGCGCAGTGACACCTTTGGGAGCGGTGGCGGCTGTGTGCGTGTCCCCGCGTTTTGTCTGTCTGGCGCGCACTACGCTTGATCGTCTGTTTGCCCCGAAGGTCCGGGTGGTGGCGCTTGTGAATTTTCCCTACGGTGGCCCTGGCATTGAGCCTGTTCTGGCCGAGGTGCGTTCAGCTGTGATGTCGGGAGCTGACGAGATAGATGTCGTCTATCCGTTTCACGCCCTCTTGTCCGGCGACCAACAAACCGGCATGGATATGATTACGGCCTGCAAGGCCGAGTGCGGCAGCCGCGTGGTGCTGACCGTTACCCTGGAAACCGGTGGGTTGCGTGACCCGCAAATCATTCTTCACGCTTGTCGCAGCTCGATTCTGTTCGGCGCCGATTTCCTCAAGACCGGAACCGGTAAAGGTGTGGTCAGTACAACGCCGCAAGCCGCACGCATCATGCTTGAGTCGATTGCCGAGGTAGGCGGGCAGGTTGGCCTCAAGGTTGCGGGAGGAGTCCGTACCTTCAACGATGCAAGAGGCTTCATGGACATGGCGCGTTCCCGTTTCGGACCGCACTGGCTCAATGTCGACAGGCTGCGTCTGGGGGCTTCGAGCCTGCTGGATGACTTGCTGGTGAGGTTGGGTATGCAGGAGCCCGACATCAATAGACCCTGAAAAACAGGCAAAAAAAGACCCGGCAAAAAGCCGGGTCAAAAACCGTGATTAGCCTGATGAGGAGATAATCCTGAAAGTCCGAACCAAGGTCTTTCAGGCTATCGGCCAGTCTCGCGACCGGTTGTGATAATCATAACGATTCTCATTTCTAAGTCAACAGTTCTTTTTTCGCACGTCAATGCCGCACCGAATCCGACAGGAACGAACTCATTCGCGAAGAAGGTATGAAGAGAAAGACATCAAAAAAATCAACGCAACACAAAGCCCGCATGCATTGCGCACGCAGGCTTGATGGATGTGTTGCTTAGCGCGTGTGGTAGCGCATCCGGGTCCCGAAGGTCACCGACATCCGGATCTCATCCGCCGACAGTTCTGGCGGGAAGAACGCTCCCGAGATTTGTGCGTGCGCGATGCTTGCGCCTTCCATCGGGGTGTGGCGCAGGTCCAGGCCGCGAAGGTCGGCAGAGCGGAAGTAGGCGTCAGTAAAGTCGATGCCTGTTGGATCAAGAGCGCGCAAGTCCAGGCCCCTGAAATCCCCACCGACCATATCGATCGTGCCTGTTTTGGGCTTCTCTTGATTGAAGCCTTCGACATCATCTCTACGTAACAGCATGTAAAGCGGCGAATCGAGCTGCTTGGGCTGGCTCATGGGTGCCTCTGGGGTTCGTTGGAATTATGGCGCCATTATATCGCCATCATTGTCGGGCCGTGAAGCACTAGCTGCCAAACGGCTCAACGTTCATTTCACAGTCCTGGCAGGCGCTGGCGAAGGTTTTCGACAAGCTCATCCAGGTCGCTGCTTTTATGGGTCTCAACGTGCTTGCTACGCAGGCGTTCGTCCGCTGTTAGTGGCTCGCGACTTGCCTGTTGAGCTTCGATGACCTCCAGAGTGGCGTCCGAAGGATCGTTATTCTGTTCCTGGCGCTGCTTGAGCCAGCTGGCAATGACGGCCTGTGGCGCTTCACAATCAAGAATCAGAAAAGGCACACCTGTTGTTTCGGCAGCTTTGGCCGCAGCATTACGTTGTTCTTGCTTGAGGTAAGTCGCATCGATGACTACCGAGAAGCCAGCACGCAGAATGGTTTCGGCCAGTTCGTGCAGGCGGTCATAGGTGGCCTTGCTGGCTTCAGCGTTGTAAAGCTCGGAGCTCTCTGAGAAAAGGCGTTTGCGCTCGACATCCGAGCGCAGGCGAATGGCGCCCAGCGACTCGACCAGACGCATCGCCACATGGCTTTTACCCACGGCAGAGACACCATGGGTAATGGCCAGGAAGCTGGAGGGGATAGCGCTGTAGCTCTCGGCCAGATTGGCGTAGTTGCGATAGCGGCGCAGTGTGGCAGCCCGCTGTACACCGTCGGCGTCTGCCGGCTGGCTGAACAGTGCGACCTTGGCGCGAACCAGAGCGCGATAGGCTTTATAGAAGTTGAGCAGTTCCAGGCCCTGATAGTCGCCGGTCTGTTCCAGGTATTGGCTGATGAGACGGCGCGACAGGGATTTCAGGCCGCGGTCTTCAAGGTCCATGGCCAGGAAGCCGATGTCTGCGTAGACGTCGGTCATGCGGAAGGGCTCATTGAATTCGATGCAGTCGAAAATCACTACCTTGCCGTCGATCACCGTAGCGTTGCCCAGGTGAATGTCACCATGGCACTCGCGGATGAAGCCGTCTGCCTTGCGCTGGGCAAGCAGGGGCTTGAGGCGCTCGAAACTGGATTCGGCCCAGGCTTGCAGGGAATCAAGTTGTAACAGGTCGGCCTTTTCACTGAGGAGCGGGCGAATCTGCTCGAAGTTCTGCACGACCGGTGCCATGACGCTGTCTGGAGAGCCCAGCTCATTCTCGGTGGTGACTGTCGGCACACTGAGGTGGGCGTCGGCAATCTGCTTGGCCAGCTCGTCGATGTGCCCGACCGTCAGCTCGCCATTGGCTTGTAGGGAACTGAGCAAACCTTCCTGCGAGAACTGACGCATCTTGAGGGCGTATTCGAGGACTTCACCGCTGCCACCCAGTTGTGGCGCTTCTGCCGGGCCGGTGACCGGGATGACTTCCAGGTAGAGGCCTTCGGTCAGGCGCTGATTGAGGCGCAGTTCTTCATTACAGAAGTGTTCACGAGCGGCGAGGGTGGTGAAATCCAGAAAGCCGAAATTGACCGGCTTCTTGAATTTGTAGGCATAGGTGCCGGTGAGCAGAACCCATGAAATGTGTGTCTCGATGACCCGGAAGTTCTCTACCGGATGGGGGAAGAGGGCGGGATTCTGCAGGGCTGCAATCAATGACTGGCTCACGGGCGATCCTTCAAGAGTTGATTCAGAATGTAAGTGCTCATGGCCGCCATTATGGCCGCTTGGCGCGAGGCTGCAAACCGCTTGCTCGGGCGTCTGTCGGTCGTTGGCAAAGTGCGTATAATCCGCGGCCATGACTCGATCTCGCACTTCTCGTACTTCCAAAAAACCAGCTCCCCGTGGCCTTCCCAAGTGGTTGGGCTGGGTGCTGAAGCTCAGTATCGTCGGCTTTGTGGCGCTGGCTTGCGTTGCCGTTTACCTGGACGCGGTGGTCCAGGAGAAGTTTTCCGGCAAGCGCTGGACCATTCCGGCCAAGGTCTACGCACGCCCTCTGGAGCTGTTCGTAGGCCAGAAACTGAGCCGCGATGACTTCCTCATAGAACTCGACGCTCTGGGCTATCGCCGCGAAAGCGTGGCCAACGGCCCGGGCGCGGCAGCGGTCAATGGCAATACGGTCGATCTCAACACTCGTGGTTTTCAATTCTACGAAGGCACTGATCCTGCGCAGCAGGTCCGCGTGCGTTTTTCTGGCGACTATGTGGCGGACCTGACCTCTGGCAGCAGTGGTGCAAAACTGGCGGTGGCCCGTCTCGAACCGCTGATGATCGGCGGCCTGTATCCGAAAAATCTGGAAGACCGGATCCTGATCAAGCTCGATCAGGCACCTCCGTATCTGCTCGATGCCCTGGTTGCAGTCGAGGATCGTGATTTCTACAGCCATATGGGTGTATCGCCCAAATCCATTGCCCGTGCTGTCTGGGTCAATACCTCTCAGGGGCAGATGCGTCAGGGCGGCAGTACGCTGACCCAGCAGTTGGTCAAGAACTTCTACCTCACCAACGAGCGCAGCCTCACGCGCAAGCTGACCGAAGCCATGATGTCGGTGTTGCTGGAGCTGCATTACAGCAAGCAGGAAATTCTGGAGGCTTACCTCAATGAGGTGTTCGTCGGTCAGGACGGCCAGCGTGCGGTGCATGGTTTCGGTCTGGCCAGCCAGTATTTCTTCAGCCAGCCTCTGTCTGAACTGAAGATTCATCAGGTGGCATTGCTGGTAGGGCTGGTCAAAGGGCCTTCCTATTACAACCCTCGTCGCAACCCTGAGCGGGCGCTGGAGCGTCGCAATCTGGTTCTCGACCTGCTGGAGCAGCAGGGCGTTGCAACGGCGCAAGTCGTCGAGGCCGCCAAGAAAATGCCTTTGGGTGTGACCAAGACCGGCAGCCTTGCAGACAGCTCGTTCCCGGCATTCCTGGATCTGGTCAAGCGTCAGTTGCGTGAAGACTATCGCGACGAAGACTTGACCGAAGAGGGGCTGCGGATTTTCACCAGTTTCGATCCGATCCTGCAGATGAAATCCCAGGCGGCCATGGACGATACGTTCAAGCGGCTGGCCGGGCGCAAAGGCTCGGACGAAGTGGAAGCGGCCATGGTCGTGACCAATCCCGAGACCGGCGAAGTGCAGGCATTGCTGGGCAGTCGTCAGGCCGGGTTTGCTGGCTTCAACCGCGCCATCGATGCCGTGCGGCCGATTGGCTCTCTGGTCAAGCCGGCGATCTATCTCACCGCGCTTGAGCGTCCGAGCCAGTACACCCTGACCAGTTGGGTGGCCGACGAGCCGTTTCAGGTCAAGGGTGCGGATGGCCAGATCTGGAAGCCGCAGAATTACGATCGCAAGGCGCACGGAAACATTTTCCTGTACCAAGGCCTGGCGCATTCCTACAACCTGTCGACCGCCAAGCTGGGGCTTGAGCTGGGTGTGCCCAACGTCTTCAAGACCCTTGCCAAGCTGGGCGTGACACGCGAGTGGCCGGCTTATCCGTCCATGTTGCTGGGTGCTGGCGGCTTGAGCCCGATGGAAGTTGCCACCATGTATCAGACGATTGCCAGCGGTGGCTTCAATACCCCAATGCGCGGTATTCGTAGCGTGTTGACTGCCGAGGGTGAGCCGCTCAAGCGCTATCCGTTCCAGATCGAGCAGCGCTTCGATCCGGGTTCCATCTATCTGGTGCAGAACGCAATGCAGCGAGTGATGCGCGAGGGCACTGCCAAGTCGGTCTACAGCGTATTGCCATCGACCTTGAATCTGGCGGGCAAGACCGGCACCAGTAACGATTCGCGCGACAGTTGGTTCGCAGGTTTCAGTCAGGATCTGCTGGCAGTGGTGTGGATGGGCCGTGACGATAACGGCAAGACGCCGTTCACCGGAGCCAGTGGTGCCTTGCAGGTCTGGACCAGCTTCATGCGCAAGGCCGACCCGCTGCCGCTGGACATGGCAACGCCGGATAACGTGGTCCAGGCGTGGGTCAATGCGCAGACTGGCCAAGGGTCGGATGCCAACTGCCCGAATGCCGTGCAGATGCCGTATATTCGCGGCAGTGAACCTCAGCCCGGTGCAACATGTAGCGGTAGCCCGGCACCCGCCACTGAAGTGCTGGATTGGGTCAAGGGTTGGTTGAATTAAGCAATGAGGGTGTGACGTGAATAAATGGTTGATTCCGGCTGTAACGACCCTGGCGTTGCTCAGTGGTTGTTCCAGCGTGCAGCGTGGCTCGATCCCGGTCGTGGATTCGGGCTCAAAGGTTTCTAACAGTGAGCGTGTTTCGGCTTCGCGCAATACAGCGTATCGGGCCAATACCGTTCAGGCTCCTCAAGCGCAGGCAGTGCCACAGGATTCCGGTGTGGTCGTGATGGTTCCAGGTGGCGGTGCTGGTGCGGGCCAGACTTTTTCTGCGCCTGCGGCCTCGTCATCGTTCAGCATCGATACGCCGCCGGTCAATCAGCAGCCGATCAATTCGGCTCCGGTGAGCAACTACAGCATGCCGGCAGCCTCGGCGCCGAGCGGTATTCCTTCCAGTTCGTCCGGCCTGTCGGCTGACGAACAGCTTGATGGACCGGTATTGGCGCTGCTGACCACCGCTCAGCAGCAGCAAGGCAGCGGCGACCTCAATGGCGCATCGTCGAGTCTTGAGCGTGCCCAGCGTGTAGCTCCGCGTGAGCCGCAAGTGCTTTATCGTCTGGCCCAGGTCCGTCTGGCTCAGGGCGATGCCGCTCAGGCTGAGCAACTGGCTCGTCGTGGCCTGACTTATGCCAATGGCCGTGCAAGCCTGCAGGGAAGTCTTTGGGAATTGATCGCCCAGTCTCGTGAAAAACAGGGTGATTCGGCTGGCGCTGCACTGGCTCGTCAAAAAGCCCGGACCAATTTCTGATGGACCAGCGTCTGCCTGAAGTAGCCGAACAACTGCTGCTGATCGAACGTGAGTTGAGGGTGCTGGGTTGGTGGAGTGACACACCTCCCAGCGAAGAAGCGCTTTCCAGTACCGAGCCGTTCAGTGTCGATACCCTGGAGTTCGAGCAGTGGCTGCAATGGATTTTCCTGCCCCGCATGAAAATCATTCTGGAGAGGGATCTTCCATTGCCCAACTCGTCGGGGATTCTGGAGATGGCCGAGATGGTCTACGCCAGTCGCCAGGGTGAAGCCCGTAAGCTGCAGGAACTACTGGCTCAGTTCGACCGGTTGATCAGTCAGTCTTAACGGCAGTATTCAGCGATAGTCCTTTCCGTTTCGGCAACACGCGCCTTGCGTTGATCATCCGTGAGGCGCTTTGTCCCCCCTTCTGTCTGTTCGCGCACTCGCGGATTGTTCTGCAGTTGCGCGAGGTTGTTGCGCAGGACTTCGCAGTTGTCGGCCATTCTGGCTTCCTGAGCCCTTACCTGTTTCTTGACCCTGGCATCGATCTCCTGCTGTTGAGGGTCTGCCTGGCTGGCCGTTGGCGCGGCAGTAGTGGGTGGTGGCTTTTGCACATTGATTTCTTCTACCTGCTGGCCTGCCGGTGGCTGTGCATCGAAATGCGTGACCCCTTGGGCGTCGACCCATTTGTAGATTGGGGCGGCCTGGCTGGTGGTGCTGATCGCCATTGATAGTGCTGCCGCGAGAATCATCCAGCGCATGGTACTTCCTTGAAAATTCTGTGCGTCGCAAAACTACCATATACAACGGTCTTGAGTCCGAATCTGTCCCCCTTATCGGGTGCTGCCCGGAAGAAAGCTCACGGATTGCTTGACTTGCGGGGGGCGAATCACAACAATTCAAAGTTCGCTGTAGAAGGACTGCCAGAAGCAGACCGTCTCGGTAGATCATGAGGCGCACACCCGCGCCGACCTGTAACACCCGCAACGCGTTACCTCGCGCTGGGTGGGAATGTCCCGCAACACTCAGGGACATCCCAATACTTGCTCAGTCAGTGCTGACGTAGTCGGCGACCACCGTCGCTCATGCTCTGCTTGGCAGTAAACCTAATAAGACCCGTTCCGCAGTGAACGGTATTCTGGCGTTTTAGAGGTGAACAACGTGGAGCTTTTATCTGGCGCTGAAATGGTCGTCCGCTTCCTGCGTGACGAAGGCGTTAAGTACATTTACGGGTACCCGGGTGGCGCCCTTCTGCATGTCTACGACGCACTGTTCAAAGAACCGGCTGTGAACCATATCCTTGTTCGTCATGAACAGGCGGCTACGCACATGGCTGACGGTTACGCTCGTGCGACCGGCAAGGCTGGTGTGGTTCTGGTGACATCCGGTCCGGGTGCGACCAACGCCATCACCGGTATCGCCACTGCCTACATGGACTCCATTCCAATGGTGGTGTTGTCCGGTCAGGTTGCCAGCACGCTGGTCGGTACCGATGCGTTCCAGGAGACCGACATGATCGGTATCTCCCGTCCAATCGTGAAGCACAGCTTCATGATCAAGCATCCTTCGGAAATTCCGGAAGTCCTGAAGAAGGCCTTCTACCTGGCGCAGTCCGGTCGTCCGGGTCCTGTGGTCGTCGATATTCCGAAAGACATGACCAACCCGGCCGAGAAATACGAATACGTATTCCCGAAAAAAGCCAAGCTGCGCTCCTACAGCCCGGCCGTTCGCGGTCATTCGGGTCAGATCCGCAAGGCAGTTGAAATGCTGCTGGCTGCCAAGCGTCCTATCATCTATGCCGGTGGTGGCGTGGTCATGGGCAACGGTTCCGAGCCTTTGACCGAACTGGCCAGACAGCTCAACGCTCCTGTCACCAACACCTTGATGGGGCTTGGCAGCTATCCGGGCACCGACCGTCAGTTCGTCGGCATGCTGGGTATGCACGGCAGCTACACCGCCAACCTGGCCATGCACCACACCGATGTGATCCTGGCCGTGGGCGCACGCTTCGATGACCGCGTCATCAATGGCGCGAGCAAGTTCAGCCCGAACGCCAAGATCATCCACATCGATATCGACCCGGCTTCGATCTCCAAGACCATCAAGGCCGATGTGCCTATCGTTGGGCCGGTTGAGAGCGTGTTGACCGAAATGGTCGCGACCCTCAAGGATATCGGCGAGACCCCGAACAAGGAGTCCGTTGCTGCCTGGTGGAAGCAGATCGATGAGTGGCGCGCCGGTGGCGACCTGTTCCCTTACAACCGTGGCGATGGCAGTGTCATCAAGCCGCAGACGGTCATCGAAACATTGTGCGAAGTGACCAAGGGCGAGGCTTACGTTTCCTCCGACGTGGGTCAGCACCAGATGTTCGCGGCTCAGTACTACCGCTTCAACAAGCCTAATCGCTGGATCAACTCCGGTGGTCTGGGCACCATGGGCTTCGGTTTCCCGGCGGCCATGGGCGTCAAACTGAGCTTCCCGGACGCAGATGTTGCGTGTGTGACCGGCGAAGGCAGCATCCAGATGAACATCCAGGAGCTGTCGACCTGTCTGCAATACGGTCTTCCCGTGAAGATCATCCTGCTCAACAACGGCGTGCTTGGCATGGTCCGTCAGTGGCAGGACATGAGCTACGGCGCTCGTCACTCCCATTCCTACATGGAGTCGTTGCCTGACTTCGTGAAGCTGGTCGAAGCTTATGGCCATGTCGGCATTCGGGTCACCGATCTGAAAGACCTGAAGCCGAAAATGGAAGAAGCCTTTGCCATGAAGGATCGCCTGGTGTTCCTCGACATCCAGGTCGATGTGACCGAGCACGTCTACCCGATGCAAATCAAGGACGGCTCCATGCGCGATATGTGGTTGAGCAAGACGGAGCGTACATAATCATGCGGCACATCATTTCCCTTTTGCTGGAAAACGAACCGGGTGCATTGTCTCGTGTCGTCGGCCTCTTTTCGCAGCGCAACTACAACATCGAAAGCCTGACTGTGGCGCCAACCGAAGACCCGACCCTGTCGCGTCTGACGCTGACTACCGTCGGGCACGATGAAGTGATCGAGCAGATCACCAAGAACCTCAACAAGCTGGTCGAAGTGGTCAAGCTGGTCGATCTGTCCGAGAGCGCTCACATCGAGCGTGAACTGATGCTGGTCAAGGTCAAGGCCACCGGCGCCCAGCGCGCCGAGATCAAACGCACGACGGATATCTTCCGTGGGCAGATCGTTGACGTGAC
Organism: Pseudomonas cichorii; assembly: GCF_015471405.1. GTDB lineage: Bacteria > Pseudomonadota > Gammaproteobacteria > Pseudomonadales > Pseudomonadaceae > Aquipseudomonas > Aquipseudomonas serbiensis. The sequence continues at coordinate 4,218 of NZ_BLVZ01000022.1, read as the reverse complement.
GGCCAGCGTCTACACCGTACAGTTGAGCGGTACAAGCGACAAACTGGACAGCTTCATTCAGGCCATCGGCACCGCCGCTATCCTGGAAACAGTACGCAGTGGCGTGACGGGCATTGCCCGTGGCGACAAAGTGCTGAGCATTTAATTAACTCAATTAGCAAATGGCCTGAAGGCCTAGATAGATAACAGGGGAATTCCATGAAAGTTTTTTACGACAAAGACTGTGACCTTTCGATCATCCAGGGCAAAAAAGTCGCCATCATCGGTTACGGTTCCCAGGGCCACGCTCAAGCGTGCAACCTGAAAGACTCCGGTGTTGACGTCACTGTTGGCCTGCGCAAAGGTTCGGCTACTGTCGCCAAAGCTGAAGCTCATGGCCTGAAAGTAACTGACGTTGCTTCTGCCGTTGCTGCTGCCGATCTGGTCATGATCCTGACCCCGGATGAATTCCAGGCTCAGCTGTACAAGAATGAAGTCGAGCCGAACCTGAAGAAGGGCGCAACCCTGGCTTTCTCCCACGGCTTCGCGATTCACTACAACCAGGTCGTGCCACGCGCTGACCTGGACGTGATCATGATCGCGCCAAAGGCTCCAGGCCATACCGTACGTACCGAGTTCGTCAAAGGCGGCGGTATCCCTGACCTGATCGCTGTTTACCAGGATGCTTCGGGCAACGCCAAGAACGTCGCTCTGTCCTACGCTTCGGGCGTTGGTGGCGGCCGTACCGGCATCATCGAAACCACGTTCAAGGACGAAACCGAAACCGACCTGTTCGGCGAACAAGCCGTTCTGTGCGGTGGTACCGTTGAGCTGGTCAAGGCTGGCTTCGAGACTCTGGTAGAAGCTGGCTACGCTCCGGAAATGGCTTACTTCGAGTGCCTGCACGAACTGAAGCTGATCGTTGACCTCATGTACGAAGGCGGTATCGCCAACATGAACTACTCGATCTCCAACAACGCCGAATACGGCGAGTACGTGACCGGTCCGGAAGTCATCAACGCTGAATCCCGTCAGGCCATGCGCAACGCTCTGAAGCGCATCCAGGATGGCGAATACGCGAAGATGTTCATCAGCGAAGGCGCTACCGGCTACCCATCGATGACCGCCAAGCGTCGTAACAACGCTGCTCACGGTATCGAAATCATCGGCGAGCAACTGCGTTCCATGATGCCTTGGATCGCGGCGAACAAAATCGTCGACAAGAACAAGAACTAAGTTCTTCCGTTCTGAAAGGACGCGGCCAATCGGCCGCGTTTTTTCGTTATGGGATCAGTGTCTGGTATAAAGCTGCATCGTTTGTCGACGAACCCTCGTCGCAGACACCTGTCGAATCTTTTCAAACCGCTGCAAGGTAATGTCCATGAGCGAACGTCCTGAAGAGCCAAACAAGGCCTCTGACGCCGAAAGTCTGCTACCTATCGATGAACATGTTGAAGAAGGGCACGACGCCGAAGGGCGCAAGGTCCGCCATCGCGGGATCTATCTCCTGCCTAACCTGTTCACTACTGCGAACCTGTTTGCAGGTTTTTACTCCATCATCAGTTCCATGAGTGCCCAGAGCGCCTTGAGCGCGGGTGATTCGGCTGCGGCGAGCAAATATTTCGCTTTCGCGGCCATCGCCATCTTTGTCGCGATGGTCCTCGATGGTCTCGACGGTCGTGTGGCGCGCATGACCAATACTCAGAGCGCTTTTGGCGCCGAATATGACTCGTTGTCGGATATGGTCGCCTTCGGCGTTGCGCCGGCACTGCTGGCATTCGGCTGGGCACTGGGCGATATGGGCAAGGTCGGCTGGATGGTCGCCTTCATCTATGTGGCTGGTGCAGCGTTGCGACTCGCCCGTTTCAACACCCAGGTGGGCAAGGCGGACAAACGCTACTTCATCGGCCTCGCCAGCCCGGCTGCTGCGGGTGTGGTTGCCGGTACGGTCTGGGCTTTCAGTGACTTCGGAATCCAGGGTTCGAAGCTGTCTTTCCTGGTGGCCTTGCTGGTCGCTGCGGCGGGCATGTTGATGGTCAGTAATATCAAGTACAACAGCTTCAAGGAGCTGGACTTGAGAGGCCGAGTGCCGTTCGTTGCGATTCTGGTGGTTGTATTGGTGTTTGCAGTGGTGTTCAGCGACCCACCGCGCATTTTGCTGCTGATATTCCTCGGTTATGCGCTATCCGGCCCGGTTCAATACCTGTTACATCTTCGTCGCCACAAGTCCGCCGACTGATCGGATATCCCTCATACTTCGTAGACTGTAGGTGCATAAGCTCACCAGGTTTACGGAGTTGCCATGCTGATCAAGTTGCCTTCGACGTCCGACTCCAAAGAGTCGGACGTTACGCCTGAAAAAATCTATCTCTCACGTCGCGCGCTACTGGCCAGCTCACTTGCTGGTCTGGCGGTTACGGCTATGCCGCGTCTGGCGAGTGCGCAGGATCCATCGCGATACGCCGATGTCGAGGCCGGGAAAGCGCCTGCCTGGTTTTCCGAAAAGCTGCCAGGCACGCAATGGCAGGCCGTCAACGTCAAGGATGAGGCGATCACGCCCTTCAAGGATGCGACCCATTACAACAACTTCTATGAGTTTGGAACCGACAAGGGTGATCCTGCTCGCAATGCGGCGTCACTGAAGACTGAGCCGTGGAGTGTGGTCATTGATGGTGAGGTCGCCAGGCCGGGGCGCTATGCCCTGGAAGACTTCATGAAACCCTACCAGTTGGAGGAGAGGATCTACCGGCTTCGCTGTGTAGAGGCGTGGTCGATGGTCATCCCCTGGATCGGTTTCCCTATCTCGGCATTGCTCAAACAGGTGGAGCCTACTTCCAAGGCCAGATACATCCGTTTTGAAACGCTTCAGGACCCTCAATCCATGCCGGGGCAACGCTCCGATTTTGCATTGATCGACTGGCCTTATGTAGAAGGGCTGCGCCTGGATGAAGCCATGAATCCGCTGGCCATTCTTGCGGTCGGCATGTACGGGCGGGAGTTGCCTAACCAGAATGGCGCGCCGTTGCGATTGGTCGTGCCCTGGAAGTACGGTTTCAAAAGCGTGAAATCCATCGTGCGCATCAGTCTGGTCAGTGAGCAACCGAAGACCACCTGGCAAAGCATCGCTGCCAATGAATATGGTTTCTATGCCAACGTAAACCCTGAGGTCGATCACCCGCGCTGGACCCAGGCCCGTGAGCGTCGGCTGCCGAGCGGGTTGTTCAGCCCCAATGTTCGTCAGACCGAGATGTTCAACGGGTATGCCGAAGAGGTTGCTTCTTTATATGCCGGCATGGATCTGAGGAAGGACTATTGATGCGATATCCGTTTTGGCGTGTTGGGGTTTTTCTGGCTGCCTGCGTTGCTCCTGTCCTCTGGCTGTATCAGGCCTGGATCTTTGCCCTGGGGCCGGACCCGGGCAAGGTTCTGGTTGATCGCCTTGGATTGGGAACGCTGATCCTGTTGCTGATTACTCTGGCGATGACGCCTTTGCAGCGAGTGACGGGCTGGGCAGGGTGGATTGCAGTGCGCAGGCAGTTGGGGTTGTGGTGTTTTGCCTATGTCATCTTGCACATGACGATGTATGCACTGTTTATCCTCGGGCTGGATTGGGGGCAGTTGGGGGTAGAGCTGGTCAAGCGGCCTTACATCATCGTCGGCAGCCTGGGTTTTCTCGGGTTGTTGGCTTTGGCCGTGACGTCCAATCGCTACAGTCAGCGGCGCTTGGGGATGCGCTGGAAGAAACTGCACCGGCTTGTTTATGTGATTCTGGGGCTGGGGTTGTTGCATATGCTCTGGATCGTCAGGGCTGATCTCAAGGAATGGGCTTTATATGCTTCGCTTGGTTCGGTGTTGTTAATCCTGAGAGTCCCAATGATTGCGAGGCGAATCCCCCGGTTCGGCACCCGGAAAGCAGCGGGTTCGATAAAAAGCTGAAATTAAGTGTTGACGGGCGATTTAATGTCTCTATAATTCGCCCCACTTCCGGCGCGGACGGAACTGAAAAAGCCTTGTAGATCAATGGTTTACAAGTGTTTATCAGGTTCTGGAGTGGCTTCGGAAGTGCTTCGGTCGCAGCCTGATCGATAGCGGTTCGAGAAAGAGTTTGACACTGCCTTCGGGTGCTGTAGAATCCGCCTCCCGCTAACGAGCAACGCGAAGTTGATCGAAGCGCAAGTGGTTGAAGTTGCAAAGGAAACTTTGAAACTTGTTGAAATAACCGCTTGACAGATACAGAGG
>NZ_BLVZ01000021.1 GCF_015471405.1 Pseudomonas cichorii | reverse complement strand
GGGCGCCTGACGGTCAACGTCGGCACCTTCAACCAGACTGCCAGCGGGCAACTGCTGGCCTCGAGCGCGTTTGTGGGCACGGGCGGGAGCTGGACGAATGAGGGGGTTATTGCCAGTGACGGGACCTTTGAATTGACCTTGACGGGCAAGTACGCCAGCAATGGTCAAGCTACCAGCCTCGGCAGGCTTGGCCTGAGTGCCGCTAATGTGGAGGTGCTTGGTGCGGGGCGGATTGCTGGGGCTGCTGATGTACAAGTCAGATCTGATGGTGTTTTGCTCAACCAAGGACGCATTACATCCGCTCGGGACCTGACGCTCACCGCAAATAGTTTGACCAATAACGGCACGATGGGCAGTGCTGGAAAACTGGATCTGGTCAGTCAGGTACTGCGCAATGAAGGCGCTTCTTCCGGTGATCAGAGTCTGATTTCAAGCGGCGGCGATATGCGCTTGCTGGTCGGTGATTTCACTAACCGCTTTGCTACCGTATACAGCCTGGGTGGCCTTCTGGTTGCCAGGGATGCAGCGCTCAACCGCTCCAACCGCATCGATAACATTTCTGCCACCTTGCAGAGTTCTGGTGCGATGGGGTTGTACGGGACGACAATCAGCAACCGCAAGGATGCATTTTCGGTTAGCGAGCAGGTGCTTTCCGGCACCATCACCTACCAGTGCCTTAACTGTAAAGGACGGCACTACGATTTTTTCTATTACGTAACTGAAGAAATTGCACGTTCAGTTCAGGCCGACTCTGCCTCTTCCTCAATCAATGCTGGCGGTGCGCTCAAAGTGCAGTCGTCACTGTTCGAGAACAAGCACAGCACTGTCAGTGCTGCATCGTCGATCGATATCAGTACGGATAACTTTAACAACGAAGGGGCATCGACCGAGAGCGTGCTGCGCACTCGGCAGTTTCGTAACCCCGACGATGCTGAAGGCAGTGATGTTTGGCTTGATATGGTAAGTAAAGGCGGCGTAATTGCCGAATACGCCAAATACAACTCTAAGACTCAGTTCCTCTACTTTGATACATGGTCTGACGGCGATGGGTGGGAGATGCTCGTGCCGCTGAATGCGGGAAGTCAGGACACTGGTCAAGCCAACCCGTTTTATCGACCCAACTCGGGTTATGCGGTACCTGCTCATATTCTGACTTATTGGCTGTATGATAGCTGGGAAACCCAGACCAATACGGGGGTAGCCGCCAACGCTGTCATTCAGGCTGGTGGCGCTGTGAATATCGCTGCCAGCAAAAATCTGGGTAATGGAGTCACTCGTCAGAATACGGGTTACTCCAGCCTGGCTTTGAACGCAGCTAACACCCAGACCGGTAGCCAGATTAATCCCAACACTGCGAGTATCAACGCTCAACTGTCGCCTGATCTGGCTCAGCAACAAGTCAATCCATTAACTCTGCCAGGCTTCAGCCTGCCTACCGGCCAGAACGGCCTGTTCCGCCTGAGTGCCCAGACCGGCAGTAACGTCGCCGCCACTCAAACCAGCACTGCGCCCCAAAACTGGACGCTTGGCAGTGCCAGCGTGTCTGTCGCCCAACGCGAGCAGACCGTTTCCGATACCCAGGCCAGAGCTCTTCAGTTCGGGACAGCCGGGCAGGTTTCGTCAGCCACTCGCCAACTGGCTGACGTAGTCCGTCAGAACTCGGGGCTGAGCGCCAATGCATCAGCCTTTGACTCAAGCGCTCCAGTCTATTCAGCAACCCGCCTGCAGCTCACTGGCCATAGCGCCGGGTCCACAGGTCTGACGCAGGTTGCCGATGTGACCCAGGTACTGGGCCAGAACGGCACCGCTCCCTTGCCCGGTCAAGGCGCGACAATCGTTCCCGTCATTACCCCTGTGGCTTCCAGCAACACCACGGCTCAGAACGGTACAACCACGCCGACGGCTGTGCCGAACAACCAGGTCGCCCGTGTCCAGGCCTTGCCCGGCACCGCCGCGCCGTCCAACCCGCATAAATACCTGATCGAAACCAACCCGGTTCTGACCGAACTGCGCCAGTTCATGAGCTCGGACTACCTGCTGGCCAATCTGGGTTACGACCCGGAAGCCAGTGCGAGACGTCTCGGTGATGGCCTGTACGAACAGCGTCTCGTCCAGCAAGCCGTCGTGGCCCGTACCGGCCAGGCTTTCCTGGCGGGGCAGACCTCCAACGAGGCCCAACTCAAGTACCTGATGGACAACGCCATCGCCAGCAAGGAGCAACTGAACCTGGCGGTGGGCGTGTCATTGAGCTCACTGCAAGTGGCGGCCCTGACTCACGACATCGTGTGGCTTGAAGAGCATGAGGTGAATGGCGAAAAAGTCCTGGTGCCCGTGCTGTACCTGGCCCAGGCCAACAACCGCCTCGCCCCGACCGGTGCTCTGATTGCCGGCAACGACGTCACGCTGACTGCGGGCGAAAATCTCGATAACGTCGGTACATTGCGTGCGACCAATAACCTGTCGGCAACGGCGGGTAACAACCTCGTCAACACAGGCTTGATCGAAGCAGGTAACCGTCTCGACCTGCTAGCCGGCAACGACCTGATCAACAAGGCCGGCGGCATCCTGTATGGCCGCGATGTGACGTTGAGCGCCACTCGTGGCGATGTCATCAACGAGCGGACAGTGACACGCGCTGTCGGCGCGGAGGGATATCAGGATTTTGCCGACAGCGCTGCCCGTGTTGAATCTGCAAACGATCTGACCATCAAGGCCGGGCGCGATGTAATGAGTATCGGCGGCACCCTGCAGGCCGGTCGCGACCTCAGCCTGATTGCCGGTCGTGACCTGAATATCGGCGCGACACAAATCGAAACAGCGAAGGTACAAGGCGCGAACACCCAGTCCAGCATCACGCAACTGGGTTCCAGCGTTAGTGTAGGCCGTGACCTGATGGCTCTGTCAGGCCGTGATATCAATGTTGTCGCCAGCGAAATCGACGTCAAACGCGATATCGCCATGGCCGCGACCGAGAACATGACCATCAGCTCGGCGGCAGACGAAACCCACTCCCTGTCCAGAAGCAAGAAACTCACCGTCCAGACCGATCACGTCAAACAGGTCTCCGCCGACCTGAATGCTGGCGGCAGCATTGCCCTGAACGCAGGCCAGGACCTGGCCGTCATCTCCAGCCGCATCACCGCTGGCGAAAACGCCAACCTGTCGGCAGGCGAAAACCTCAGCATCCTGGCCGCGCAGGACAGTGACTACTACCTCTACGACAAGAAGAGCAAAGGTAGCTGGGGCAAAAAGAAAACCAAGCGGGATGAAGTAACCGACATCCGCAATGTCGGCAGCGAAATCACCTCCGGCGGTGACCTGACGCTGGAGAGCGGTGGCGACCAGTTGTATCAGGTGGCCAAGCTTACCAGTGGCAATGATCTGAGCATTGAAAGCGGTGGGGGTATCACCTTTGAAGGGGTGAAGGACTTTCATGATGAAAGCCATACCAAGAGCAAGAACAGTGCTACCTGGTTCTCATCGAAAGGCAAGGGCAGAACCGACGAAACCTTGCGCCAGAGTGAGTTGGTGGCTCAGGGCGATATTGTCATCAAGGCTGTGGATGGCCTTCGGATCGATGTCAAACAGGTCAATCAAGAAAGTGTAAGCCAAAGTATTGATGCCATGGTCCAGGCCGATCCGCAACTGGCCTGGCTGAAAGAGGCCGAGAAGCGAGGCGATGTGGATTGGCGTCAGGTCAAGGAAATCCACGAGAGCTTCAAGTACAACAACTCAGGGCTGGGGCCAGCTGCACAGATTGCAATTGCCATTCTGATGTCGTTTGTGATGGGGCCAGCCGGGTTTGGCTTGATGGGGGCTACCGGTGCCGTTGCTAGCAGCGTAGCAACGACGACAGTCACAAGCGCCATCAACAATAAGGGTGATCTTGGGGCCATTCTCAAGGACGTGACCTCTGCAAATAGCATCAAAGGTTATGCGCTGGCAGGGATGACGGCAGGTCTTGTACCAGCTATTGATCCGGCCAATATGGGTTTTAATCTTGCCAGCGTTAGCGCTGTGACCCAGAAGGTTGTTGTCGAGTCAGCGCTCAAGACCGCGATCATGGGTGGTAGCTTCAAGGATAATCTGGCCGGTTCCGCTGTGAGTGCGGGTATCAGTATTGCCGGTGCGGTTGCTGCCAACGAGATCGGCGATTACGCACTTATCAATGACAGCGGCAAACTCACGAAAGTAGCGATGCATGCTGCGCTTGGCGGATTGATGGCCGAAGCCATGGGGGGGGATTTCCGTACGGGTGCATTGGCTGCCGGTGCGAACGAAGCACTCGTGGGGCTGTTGGCGGAGAAGTTTCTGCCAGCAGGCCTAGATAAAAACAGCACGGCTTATCAGGCTGGCGTGAGCCAACTGATGACTGCTTCTCAGTTGATTGGTGTTTTGACGGGGGCTGTAACGGGGGGCGATGCATCAGCGGCTGCTGCTGTTACGGCAAATGCTACCCAATACAACTACCTAAACCATATTCAGTTGGAAGAAGCAGCGAAAAAGCTACGAAACTGTGTTGGTGCTGAATGCGACACCATTGTGGATGAGTACAGGGATACGAGTGTGGAGCAACAAGTTGCTGCTCTTGTCGCTTGCAAATCTAAAGTTTCTCTCTGTGCCCCTGCTTCGAAAGAAGTGGCCAACACCATGGCTGATTTGAGTAAAGTCTATGAGGCCTTGGGGGACGCATCTGATCTTGCCAGAGGCAAGCTCCAGCTATTGATCAATGAAAACCTTGAGTTCCAAGGGATAATGGCAATGGCCACGGCGGGAGCAACCGGTGAGGCGTTGGCTGATGCGATCCAGGCCAAAACCAATCTGAGCCCCGAGCAGATGGTAGGGATTCGCGATGCTCTTATGGGGCTTGGGGCTGTTGCCGGTGGGGTGGCTGCCTATAATTCTGCCAAGAAGGCTGGATCTGATCAGAGCAAAAATAATGCGGCCAAACCGAATGCTAACTCGACGAGTGATAAGACGGATGCTGAGCTTGGGGTGCGTGAGCCGCATCCTGTAGCTGTTCCAAAAAAAGCAGATCGGGAGCCTTTGGTTTCTAAAGGCTCAGATGTAACGCCAGATATAATTCAAAAAGCATTACAAGGTGATTCTACTATTAGCGGTCAAAATTTTGTTTCATTGCCTGCGATTCAGAGGTATGTTGATCGTCTACTTAAGGGAGATGTTGCTCCTCCAATTAAGATGGATGGTGATGTCATTGTTGATGGGAATCATCGGTATATCGCTGCAAAGATATTAGGGCGAAATCCAGAGGTGGCTCCAGGAACTTTGTCACCCAACAAAGCTGGACAGGGTAAACCTATATCAGATATAAATGTTGATCTGGCAGATTGGGGGAATAGATGATAACTATATACTTTGAAACAGGTGAAGTATTGGACTTTCCTTTGGATAGTTTGGCTGGTTCAGTATTTTGTGAACTGGAGCTTCATCGTGCAATTTTTGATAATATGGATGTTTCGGGGGCAGATTTTACAAACTCAAATTTGAGAAATGCGTCTTTTAATCACTCTATATTGACTGGAGTAGTGATGCATGGTGCTGCTCTCATGAATGCAACACTAGCTTGCGCGCAGCTGAGGACCGCGGATCTTTCAGGCGCTATAGCAATTGGGGCTGACTTTACCGAGGCAGACCTTTCGTTCTCTGGTCTGAAAAATGTAGATGTTTATGGTGCCAGTTTTGTAAGAGCTAATTTATGCGATGCTAACGTTGATGTTAAAAGAATAGAAAGCGCTTTTTTTTCTGGTGCTATATATAATGATGGTACTATTTGGCCAGAAAATTTTGATCCTGAAATGGTTGGTGCGATAAAGGTTTAACTTGGTTTCTCTGTTGGTCTACAATGTTGGTTTGCCAGTAAACGCTAGAAGTAGTATTTTTAGACTTTTGGTACGTGGTTCGGATGATGTAAAATATACTGAAGCTATTGACTTGTGTTAGTTTGGATCTGAGGTGGGTTGTCTTTTGGGGCGAACGAGTCCAAAAGAATGCAAATTCATTACAGTGGGTAAAAGCTCCATTAGTGGGTAAAGGTTTTCTGAGGCTATTGTTCAGATATTCATCAGTCCATATACAGTTTTTGAAGCCTATTTCCTTTTTCTGGAGGGGCTGAATTCTTGTTGGTCTGTAGCGCTGCTGTTTGCGATAAAGTCAATGTTTTGTTGGTTGTGGAACTGCTCCGTCTAGCTTGAAGATATTGTCTTGTAGATATAGAGCTATCAGGAAGGAAAATGCTGAATTTTATGAGGTAGAAAATTTATACAGGATTTTACGGGGGGCGATTCCATCGATAGCTGATGTTGCTGAAAACGCCATCTGATAGTTATGGTTGGTGTTGAAGTTTGCAGGTGGGTAGATATGGGGGGAGCTTGAAATGTCTGTAGTATTTCCATTGGAAGATTGCTTAATAATGTGGGTCTCTAAATATCTAAAATTAGTCATTCTGGCCCTACTACTTTCAGGCTGTGCCAGCAACATGAAACACGAGTACCTGGAGCAGCTTAAGACTTCCACAACCCCCATCGCTTACTCATTTCCCCAAGCCATCCAGCAGGCTATGTCTACGCCTCTGCCAATTGGCTGGGAAATTTTTCCCGAAAAGTGGCAGATTGGCGCCACCGATCCACGCCTTGCCATCGGCCAAGAGCCTGGAAATTATCGGGTATTTGATTTTCAGATGAAGAAAGGGCAAGCCTATACCATTCATCTCCGAACGATGTGCAATAAGATGTGCCTTGCGCTTTTCAATACTGCTCTGAAACCTCGGGTTGCAGTGGCTAATGCAAAAGGGGATTTGATAGCTGACCATCTGCTTGGCGAAAACTCGATGACTGTCCGGTGGTCAGGCGTCGCTCCCTCAGATGACAAGTATTTCTTGATCGTTGCCGCAGATAATCAAACGCCCGCAGAGTTTTTTTACTACAGCTACAAGTCAATTTCGCCGGGAGTGATTGTGTCTGACGCGATGAGGAGTGCCCCGTTTGGAGAGATTACGGCGTATGTCGAGTTTTCGGCCGACTAGATCGACGAAGCACAGGCTGTTGCCGCCAGCCCTGTCTATGTGCCACTTATTATCTCCCAGGTAAAACGCTAACGATCCATCAGATAAAAAAGGGACGATATCAATACATCCCTTTTATCGAGCCCCGCTCATTTCCCCATCTTCTTCGAAGACAGCCCACCCGACGGATCAAAACACTGGCTGTCATAGCGCGGGCTCTTGCACTGCGATACCGCAGTCGGTGGCGGTGGTCTGTCTCGCTGGTATTGCTTGTAACTTTCCGTCTCGTAGACAGTAACCTTCGCCCGCCCGCTGACTTTCAGAAATTCGGTGGCTTTGAGGTTGACCTTGTGGGCATGGTCTACGGGTTCGCCCTGGCGCAGCATCTTGGGCGGGCCTTGTCTTTGTACTGAGGTGCTGGCGTCGCCTTCAGCGCACGGGATGGATGCGAAGCTCACATGGCCTTCAGGTGAGGTGCATTTGAAGATTTCGCTGTGGGCGGTGCCGTTGAAGCTCAGCGCTGCGGCTGCCAGCGCCAGTGAAGGCCATTTCATGAAGTCTCTCCGTTGAAGGCGCAAGGCTAGCATTTGCCCAGGGTTGAGGCTACCGCTGGTCTGTTGTGTCGCACTCTTGTGGTTTGAGGTTTTCTGACGTGCAGGTATCAGACTCAAACCGATCTGACTGGAGGTACGCAATGACAGGCGATAAATCGAAGGCTGGAAACTCAGACGACCCGGATTTCAACACGGAATCTCCCGATGCCGAGGATCCGCAAATGGACCCTGTAAAGCCTGCAAAGACGCCGGCAAAGGAGAAGGGCACTCAGGATGATTACCCGCCTTACAATCCGGAAAAGTAAGGTCAATCACGCCCTTTTAGGCAGTGAAGCAGGTCGATGGGAGGCGGCTGTTCCATGGCATCGCCATCAAGCTGCCTCCCACAAAAAGCGGGCTACTTATTTGCATCCAGATACTCCAGCAGGTCTTCCATGCGCTGATCGTTACCCATCCACCAGAGTTTCATGCGGGTGCCGGGAACCATTTCGCTGGGGTCCTTGATGAAGGCGCTGAGCTTTTCGCGGGTCCAGATGATGCCGGAAGCCTGCATCTCGGGGGTGTACTTGTAGTCTGGGTATTGTGCGGCCTGGCGATCGATGATGCCGTTGAGAGGCGGGCCGAATGCGCTGCGCGCCGAGGGGCCGATCTTGTGGCAGCCGGAGCAGAGTCGGGTAAAGACCGCCTTGCCTGCTTCTGCATCGCCAGCAGCCTGGGCGGTTGTCTGGACCAGCAAGGCCAGTATCAATAGCGCGGTTTTTGTCATGTGCATCCCATGAGCATTTTTCAAACGCCGAAAACCACGAAGCCCCTGAGATTCTGTGAATTCAGGGGCTTCGCGTTTTTCTAATTTGGCGGTGAAGGAGAGATTCGAACTCTCGATACAATTTCTTGTATACACACTTTCCAGGCGTGCTCCTTAAGCCACTCGGACACTTCACCGTATCTCTTCAGACTGTTGTGTCTGTCGAGGCGCGCTAATGTAGTCGAAACGTTTTCTGAACGCAAACTTTTTTTCAGAATTTTCATGCGGTTAAGCAAAAAGTGCAGCTTTCAGGTTCATCCCCGGCTTCCTTGCCTGGCGAGGGGACGATGAGGTGGATGTGTTACGGGCCGGGTCAGGCGCTGAAGCCGCCGTCGATGGTCAGGCTGGCACCGGTGATATAGCCCGTCTCCGGGCCAGCAAGGTAGGCGACGAAACTGGCGATTTCTTCACTTTTGCCATAACGCGGGATGGCCATGAAACCCATGAGGCTTTCAGCGAATTCTCCATGGGCCGGGTTCATGTCGGTATCCACCGGGCCTGGCTGTACGTTATTGACGGTAATGCCCTGCGGGCCGAGATCACGGGCCAGGCCTTTGGTCAGGCCCACCAGTGCAGACTTGCTCATGGCATAAGGCGCACCGCCAGCGAAAGGCATGCGGTCGGCATTGGTGCTGCCGATATTGATGATGCGGCCACCTTCGCTCATATGGCGGGCCGCCTCCTGAGTGGCAATGAACACGCCGCGCACGTTGACGGCCAGGATTCTGTCGAAGTCTTCCAGGCTGAACTCATCCAGCGGGCCGACGGCCAGCACACCTGCATTGTTGACCAGAATATCCAGGCCACCAAAGGTTTCGGCGGTGGTCTCTACGGCGTGGCGAATGGCGGTGGCATCGGCGCTGTCGGCACGAATGGCCAGTGCCTTGCCGCCGTTGGCGCCGATGCTGTCCTGCAAGTCGAGTGCATTGATCTCGGAATTGACGTAAGTGAAGGCAACGGCCGCGCCTTCCTTGGCCAGGCGTCTGACGATAGCGGCACCGATACCGCGTGAGCCGCCCTGAACGAGTGCGACTTTACCGGCGAGGCTTGCATGCTGAGTCATGATGTTCTCCTGATCCTGTGCAACGTGGGAGATAGGGTGGAGGTTTCAGCGTAGTCCCCGAACCCTCATCTTGCAGGAGCTATCGCGTTATCGATTCTGCAAGAAAACCACATACCCCCTGAACCACTCGTTGTCTTGCAGATACCCCGGCGCTTGCCATTCGCCGCCCTGAATCAGGCCGATCTTGAACGGCAGGCCGAGGCGGTTCAGGCGTGGCAGGTAGGCGGCGTAGTCGGGGATGCTGTGGCGGCCCTGATAGGTTTGCACCACCACTTCGTCGATCACGCCTTTGAGGTCGCCGATGAAGCGGGCGTCGGCGTTGCTGCTCCAGTCCATCAGGCCGGTGATGCTCAGGCGGTATTCGGGTGGCAGACGGCGGCGCAGGTCGCGCAGGAAGTCGACGTATTCATTCAGGTAGCGGGTGCGGGCATCGAAATCGATCTGGATGCCGACCAGGGTATTACCTGCCTGTCTCCAGCGTTCGACCTGGCCAAGCAACTGGCGGTAGACCGGCTCTGGCCAGCGCAGGGTATGGGCGCGATATACCACCCAGAGCTGTTCCTGAGGCAGTCGGGTCACAGCCATTCCCTGTGCGATGAAGTTGACCCGCTGTTGCGGGTCGCGGCGTGAGGTGCTGATCTGGCCTTGCAGCACGTACAGCGTCTTGGCTTTTGCCAGCACCGGCTGTGAGGTCACGCCGCCCCATAGCCAGAAGGCGTCGTAATCCGAGGCATCCACCGCTGCCCAGGCATGCAGCGGGCCAAGCAGCCAGAGCAGCGTCAGAAAACGCCATAAACGCATCGCGATTTACCAGTAGTACTGCAGCGATTTGCTCCAGCGGGTATCGGCGAATTCGCCTTTCAATTGCTTGAACCAGGCCTTGCGTACAGCGGGTTCGACATCCTTGCCGTTACAACTGTTATAGCCCGAGGGCGCATAGCAGTTGATTGCACGAAACAGCGCGTAGGCTTTGTCGTCGCGTGGTGCCTTGGGGTTGGCGATGACCTGCTTGTAGCCTTCGAGTCGGGAGAAGGCCTCACCGGCAAACCCCGGCGCGGTACCGCCCAGGCTGTCGGCGTGACGCTTCTGGTCCAGCGGCATGCTGTCCAGCTGGTTGCGCAGCATGAACTCGCCCAGGCAGTTCAGGCCTTGCGGGCTCTTGCTGTCAGCCTGCAAGACCGCGGCTGTCTGGGCGATGCCCGGGCAGGTGTAGCCGGACTGGGCCTTGTCGCCTTGCCAGTGGAAGAGGGCAAGTTCGGGTCCCTTTTCATATACATAACCCAGGCTGTAACCCAGCTTCTCGTCGGGAAGCGTGGCTGGCAATCGTTTGAAGTCCTCGGCAAAGTCAGCATAGCGATTGCGCAGCAGGTCTTTATAGAGCAGGACGAACAGCGCGGTATTGCGCTCGGTGGCGTCCGGGCCCTGGGTGGTCTGTTGGCGCAGTAGATCGGCATCGGCTACATGTCTGAGCAGGGTGTAACGTACCTGTTGCGACTGGATCGAAGAGTCCGCTGCGAAGACTCGGGATAATTGCTCGTCTCGCTCGTAACTCATGGCCAGAGCCAGTTCCAGTTGTTCGCGTTGCAGCGGCTGTTTGGCCAGCGGCAGCAGGTGCTCCCACAAGGCCTGTGCGGCTTTCCAGTCCTGGCGGGCTTGCAGTGCCAGGCCGCGCAGCATCTGCTGGCTGAAGCTCAGGTAGTCGAGCGTGGCCGGTGGTTCGCTCGGCAGCAGTGTCAGGGCTTTTGCCGGGTTATCTTCGACATAGAAGGCAAATGCAGCCTGCAAGTACTCATACAGGGCAGGCTGTTCGGCAAAGATCGGTTTCTGCGCTTGCAGGTCTGCTTCGGTCAGTTTCGGGGTCGACTTTTCCCGCATCCACATCAGGTCATTGATGGCCATCAGCAAAGGCGTCTGCACCGCCTGCCGGTTGACCGTCAGCAGCTTGGTATCCACCTCGCTCACCAGTTCATCCAGAGAAACGTTGCGTTGCGCATCGCTGGTTTGAGTCAGTTGCAGGGCGAAATCCCTGGCGAGTTTGTCGGAATCATTGGCCAGCCAGTGAACGCGCCTCAGCAAGCCTTGAGCCGAAGCGGCGTATTCGCCTTGAGGATAGGCTTGCAGATACCGCTCGAAGCCGCTTTCGGCCCGTTGCAGCGCAGCTTTGTCCAGTTGCTCGGCAGAGCGTTCGCCATATTCATTGAAAGCGTTTTGCTGGGCATCGTTCAACGCTGTGCGTGCGCTCATGTACAGCGCGGTCTGCTTGAGCCAGGGCTGCGGGCTTTCGGCAAGGGCAGCAAAGCCTGTCGATGCCTCGGCAAAACGGCCGCTGTAAAAGTCGCTGGCGGCTCGCAGATACGTGGCGAATGCCTTGCCGGTCGAGGACGGTAGATCTGCGGGGATCTTGCTGACCTGCTGGCTGGCGTCCCAGCCGCACACTGTCAGCAATTGCAGGCGGGCATTGGCCAGCGAGCGGCGTTCGCTGTCGTTCAACGCCGGGCTGGCGACCAACTGCTCGATAAAGGCCGTAGCGCTGGTTTGCGCATTGCTGCGGCAGCGGCTGCCTTCTCCTTGCAGGAACGCATCACCAGCAGTTTCGGTAACTTCGTGCTTGATACCCAGTTTTTCCAGCAATGGAATCAAGGCCGCGCTGACAGGCTGCTCCGGGGATTCAGCTTCGTCCCGGACTTTGATCGCGCCCAGACGATAAAGAGGGAAGGGCACCGGGCCATAACCCTGCGCCAGATCGTCGCTGTTCAGTGCGTGGGGTTGCAGCGCCAGCGCACCCTGATCGGCCAGCAGCAAGCGCAGATTGACCTGACTGTCGTTACCGGGGCTGAGGAAAGCCAGATTGCTGCAGACATCCAGACGCTCCTTGAGGATTGTCCAGTTCGGGTAGCAGGAATCATCGCCGCTGGCTTGAACCTGAGTGCAAAAAACAGAGCCGACAGCAAGGGTCAGAGCAGTCAACAGCCGGGTGCGCATGGGGTGTCCTTGATCCATGGGAGTGAACGCTGGCAATCATACAGTCTGCACAGGCCAATTAATCCTCTCCTACAGCATCCGCTTGAGCGTATTGTCCTTGCGCACGAAGTGATGCCAGATCGCAGCTGTCGCATGCAGCCCGATCACGTAATAAAAGATCGAGGCCAGCAACTTGTGCAGGTCCTCGAACTGCTCGGCTACACGGCCCGAAGTAGGGAATGGCCAGGGGATCAGCACATCTGTCAGCGGGATCGGCAACGCGCCTTTTTCAACCACGACCGTGAGTAGACCGAGCACAGGCTGGGCGAACAGGAATGCATACAGGGCGTAGTGCGACACGGTTGCCGCAAGGCGCAGCACGCCTTCAAGCGGCGGGGTAATACCCGGTGGTCGATGGCGACGGCGTTCTGCAACGCGAAAGAATGCCAGGGCCAATATCGCGATGCCAACCCAGAAATGGCTCTGGACGACGAATACTCGGTATTCCGATCCCTTACCGAACTGGGTACGGCTGAGAATCAAGGCATAAGCCAGCACGATCAGGACGGCCATGGCCCAATGCAGCCATTTGGCCCGGTAGGTATAG
This sequence comes from Pseudomonas cichorii, assembly GCF_015471405.1. Classification (GTDB taxonomy): domain Bacteria; phylum Pseudomonadota; class Gammaproteobacteria; order Pseudomonadales; family Pseudomonadaceae; genus Aquipseudomonas; species Aquipseudomonas serbiensis. Next base: position 84,894 of record NZ_BLVZ01000021.1, on the reverse strand, counting down.
CTTTCAGAAGACGGTGAATCCACTGCCGGTATCCTTGTCATGTTGTCTCAAGGCTGATCTTGAATAGCTTAGGCGGTTTCAGAAAGCCTGCTTCAGACACTGTTTCGGCTAGTTGTGCATTAAGTAAACCTCATGCCTTGAAAGCATGGGAGAGGTCCATGTTCGATTGCGTCTTTGGCAGATAGTTGAATCTGCGGCTGCCTGTTCGACAAACGACGGAACCTGTGCATTCGTCCGGCTTCATATGACTTGAATGTCGTGAAGGAGCGAGCCTTGACCAGTGCCAGTCCCAGTCCCCCCTTGGGCAACATAACGCCGGTATCAGCGAACATTTCATTGAATGTGCTGACCATGAACATGCATATGGGTTTCGGCATCTTCAACCGCCGTTTCATTCTGCCGGAGCTGCGTGAGGCGGTGCGCACTGTGTCCGCCGATATCGTGTTCCTGCAGGAAGTCCATGGCGAACACAACAGTCATGCCCGGCGCATCAAGGACTGGCCGACGATTTCGCAGTACGAGTTTCTTGCCGACAGCATGTGGAAGGACTTTGCCTACGGGCGCAACGCGGTGTACCCGGAAGGGCATCACGGTAATGCGTTGCTGTCCAAATACCCCATCGTTCAGCACGAAAACCTAGATATCTCCATTCACGGTACTGAAGAGCGCGGGTTGCTGCACTGCATTCTTGAAGTCCCGCATTACGGGCAGGTTCATGCGGTCTGTGTGCATCTGGGGCTGTTCGAGAGCCATCGGCGGCAACAGCTCAAGCTTTTGGCCGAGTTGATGGAGCGCCTGCCGGCCGGTGTGCCGGTGATCGTTGCCGGCGATTTCAACGATTGGCGCTTGCGTGCCGATGCGTTGCTTGAAGGCACAGGGCTGCATGAAGTCTTTGTCGAGCGTTTTGGCGCGCCGGCCAAGAGCTTTCCAGCCCGCTGGCCGCTGTTGAGGCTGGATCGGATTTACGTACGCAACGCGACGAGCCACAGGCCCAAAGTGCTGTCCAACCGGCCGTGGTCCCATCTTTCCGATCATGCACCCTTGGCGGTGGAGGTGACCTTATGAACAACGATGCCAGGGAGCAGCGAGGGCAGTGGCGCGACGGTAATTGTGTCGAGTTGCTGATCAACGGGGAGGATTTCTTTTCCCGTGTTTTCGAGTGTATCCGTGCGGCTCGCAAGGAAGTGCTGGTCGAGACGTTCATCATTTTCGAGGACCGTATCGGCAAGGGCTTGCAGCAGGCCTTGATCGAAGCCGCGGGTAATGGTGCGCGGGTGGTGGTCACGGTGGACGACTACGGCACTTCGGATTTGAGTTCCGAATTCGTCAAAACCATGATCGATGCCGGCATCCAGATCCAGTTGTTCGACCCGCGTCCGCGCTTCATGGGCATGCGTACCAATCTGTTCCGGCGCCTGCACCGCAAGGTGGTGGTGATCGACGGTGAACTGGGGTTCATCGGTGGCATCAACTACAGCGTCGACCACATGACCGACACAGGGCTTACGGCCAAACAGGACTACGCCGTATTGGTGCGTGGCCCGATTCTCGCCGATATCCATCGCAGCGCGCTGCACATGCTCAACCCGGTGGTCCGTGCCACCTTGAAACCCATTCCCCTGAAGCTGAAATACGCTGGCAGTGCGCGGATGCTGCTGGCCGAACGTGACAACAGCAATCACACCACCGATATCGAGGAGCAATACCTCAAGGCCATTCGGAGTGCGACCCAGCGAATCACCATTGCCAATGCCTACTTTTTCCCCAGCTATCGCTTTCTGCGAGAGCTGCGCAATGCATCGCGGCGCGGGGTAAAGGTCACGCTGATTCTGCAAGGGCAACCGGACATGCCGTTCGTGCGCGTCTGTTCACGGCTGACTTACACCTATCTGCTGCGCGATGGCGTCGTGATCCATGAATACAAACAGCGGGCGCTGCATGGCAAGGTCGCGCTGATCGACCGCGAATGGTCCACCATCGGCTCCAGTAATCTGGACCCCTTGAGCCTGGCGCTGAATCTGGAAGCCAATCTGTTCATTCGTGACCCGGCCCTCAATCAACATCTGCATGAGCATCTGCGCGATCTGGCTGCCGAGCACAGCACCCAGATCAACCTCAAGGGTGCGGCACGTGGCCAGTGGTGGCGTGCGCCAATGATTTTTCTGTGTTTTCACTTTCTGCGGCACTTTCCGGCCATCGCCGGGTTGTTCCCCGTCCATGGCGTGCGCCTCAAGCCCTTGAGGGCTGGGGATGTAATGCCAGAGGCGCGGGTCATCGAGCAGCAGGTCAGCCAGGATTTGCCGGACAGGGAGCAATCGTCATGACACAGGTCGCCCATGCATCATCGAGCAGCAGTCACGGGACCCGATGGAAGTGGGCCAAGCGTGGCTTGAATCTGTTTTTCTTCATTGCGGTGCCGGTGTTGCTGTTCATGCTGGTCAAGAACCTCGACTGGCAGGAAGTCAGCCATGCCTTGCAATCCTACAAGGCCAGCACCCTGAGTATTGCGGTACTGGTGGCGCTGGCCAGTTACCTGACGTATTGCGGGTTCGACATACTGGCGCGTTATTACACGGGCCATAAACTGTCGATCCAGCAGGTCGTCCCGGTGACCTTCGTCTGCTATGCCTTCAACCTCAACCTGAGTTCCTGGGTCGGCGGAATTGCCCTGCGCTATCGCCTTTACTCGCGTCTTGGGCTGGATGTGCCGACCATTACCCGGATTCTGAGCTTCAGCCTGATTACCAACTGGCTGGGTTATATGCTGCTGGCGGGGTTCGTGTTCTCGATGGGGTTTCCGAAACTGCCCAAGGCCTGGGAGGTTGGCACGGTTTCCTTGCAGTTGATCGGTGTGGGCTTGCTGGTGCTGTGCTTTGCCTATCTGCTGGCGTGCCGCTTTTCCAGGCGGCGTTCCTGGAACCTGCGTGGCCAGGAAATCGTCCTGCCTTCACTCCGGCAGGCCTTGATGCAAGCCTGTCTCGGAGCATTGAACTGGTCGTTGATGGCGATGGTGATTTACACCTTGCTACCGGACAATGCGTTCTATCCGGCGATTCTGGGTGTGCTGCTGATCAGCAGCATTGCTGGCGTCATCACGCATATTCCGGCAGGGCTCGGGGTGCTGGAAACCGTGTTCATCACTTTACTGGCCCAGGAATTCTCCAAGGGCAGCCTGCTGGCCGGTCTGATCGGCTACCGGGCCATTTACTTCCTGTTGCCCTTGCTGATTGCGTTGCTGGTCTATGGGGTGCTGGAGAAAAAGGCCAAGAAGCTCAGCGCAAAGAATCAAGCGCGGATGTGAAAGCACATTGTCATGACGTGGGAGGGGCCTTGGCCGCGACGAAGCGCCTGATGAAACTCGTCGCGGCCAAGGCCCCCCCCCCCGCATGGTTTGGAAGTAGCGGCTGTCTATCAGTGCCCCATATCCTGGCGCGCAAACATCTTGACCGCATCGACCGCATTGCTGGTGCCTTCGCTGATCTGGACAATCACCGAGCCTGCCTGATCTGCCAGGTCGACACCCTTGACGGCGTTATTGCGGGTGTTGTCCATGCTGTCGATGGCCTGGCGGGTTTCGTTCTGGATCACGCCGATCATCTCCGAGATTTCGGCTGTGGAGCGGCTGGTGCGTCCTGCCAGTTGGCGAACCTCATCGGCCACCACCGCAAAACCACGACCCTGATCGCCCGCACGAGCCGCTTCGATTGCAGCGTTCAGTGCCAGCAGATTGGTCTGTTCGGCAATGCTGCGGATGGTGTTGACGATGGTGGTGATCTGCTCTGAGCGTTCGCCCAGTTGCGTGATGATGCGCGACGAGTCCTCGATGTTCACCGAGATCTGGCGCATTTCGGTAGCGGCCTGCTGAATCACCTGGGTTCCCTGCTCGGTGACTTTCTGGGTCTGTACCGATATGTGATAGGCCTGTGCCGCGCTGTTGGCATCACGTTCATACTGCTCGACCCGTGAGGTGATGTCCGAGGCGAACTTGATGATCTTCCAGAGCTTCCCGTCGGTGTCGTAAACCGGGTTGTAACTGGCCTCCAGCCAAAGAACATGACCGTGGCGGTTGACGCGCTTGAATTGTCCGCTGAAAAACTCGCCTTTGTTAAGGCGCTTCCAGAAGTCGACATATTCGCTGCTGCTACTGATTTCCTGAGGGCACAACAGGCGGTGATTCTTGCCGATCAGTTCTTTCTCGCTGTAGCCCATCAGGTTGGTCAGGTTGCTGTTGGCGCACAGAATCCGGCCTTCCAGATCGAATTCGATCACGGCCATGGCGCGATCAAGGGCCTGAAGCTTGTTTTTCGCCTCGCTGTCCGCCTGGACCTTGGCCGTGATATCCATCGCGTACTTGACGATTTTCACTGTCTTGCCTGACTCGTCCTTGACAGGGTTATAACTGGCTTCCAGCCATACGGTCTGACCATTACCTGCTACCCGACGGAAAGTTGCGGACACAAATTCTCCGGCGCGCAGGCGTGACCACAACTGACTGTATTCCGCACTGCGCGCGTATTCGGGCAGGCAGAATATCCGGTGCTCTTTACCTACGACATCTTCGCGTCGGTAATGCATGGTTTTCAGGAAGTTGTCATTGGCACTGAGCACGATGCCATTCAGGTCGAATTCGATGGTTGCCATAGAGCGATCAATTGCTTTTAACAGCCAGGCTTGTTGCTCAATAGTCTGTTGGAGGGAGATCAGTTCTTTTTTGTTTGAGTTAAATAGCATGGTGGCTTGGCTCAGGAGGAAGTTGCAATGAAGTTTCCTGTCCTTCGGCCTTTGGTGCGTAGGGCACTCGTGCGTATCCTTCTGCGATGATGGCACTATAGGTGGCACTTCGGGGGGTTGTACAACGGATTATGAAAAAAACGTCCAGATGATAATGATGTTCAACTTTGTAGCTAATACGAGCATTGTTTTGTGTTGGATCACTGAAAAGTTTTATTCAAATGAATGTATTCATGTTTTTGACGCCAATCAAATAACTGGCAGCCTCTCTAATAAAGGCTGCGCCCTGAAATATTGCCTCAGTCCTCGAAACCTGCCTGTTCATGAATTTCGTCCACCTTCAATTCCAGGCGATAGGCCACGGCGATGAACAGCGCCTGGCACAGGCAGAGTGTGGCGCTCAACGAGCGGAAGGCGAACGAGCTGCCTTCATTGACCAACAGCACCGAATTGGCCCGCTTGGCCAAAGGTGAGAGGTTGCTGTCAGTGATGATCAGCGTCTTGGCCTGATTGTGCTGGGCGATACGCAGGCAATGCTGGGTTTCCTTGCCGTAGGGCGTGAAGCTGATGGCGATGACCAGATCATTGGCGCGCACGCTGCGCATCTGTTCCCGGTAACTGCCGCCCAGCCCCGAGATCAGGTGAATGCGCTTGTTGGTGTGTTGCAGGTTGTAGACCAGATAATCGGCCACGGCGAACGAGCGTCGCACGCCTACCACGTAGATATTGTCGGCGTTGACCACCAGATCCACGGCCTTCTCGAATTCGTCGTCGTCCAGGTCCGCGCCCAGGCGCTCCAGGCCCGACAGGGTGGCATTCACACATTCACGGGCCAGATCGCCGCCGCGGGCTTTCTGCGACTTGTTGGCAATCATGTTGCGAATGCGTTGCTGGTAATTCTGTACCGGCGTGGTCTTGTGGGTGTAAGCCTCGCGGAACAGCGCCTGCATTTCGCTGAAGCCGCTGAAGCCGAAGCGCTGCGAGAAGCGCACGATGGCTGAAGGATGAACCTCACATTCACGGGCGATATCGCTGATGCGATCGACCATGATCCTGTCGCTCTGCTGGCTCATGTAGCTGGCAATACGTTTGAGCTGACGTGGCAGGCTGTCATATTCATTGGTGATCAGCCGCAGCAGACCTTCGGCACTGGTCGGTGGCGTATCGAGGCCTGTGTCGGGCAGGGAAGGCTGCTCGGTGCTGTTCATATTTCAATCCTTTTTGCTTGTTCTTTAGGGCGCCAGGCGTTGTACGAAAATTGCCGAGTGTCGTTGATTGCGCATTGATCTGGCTGCTTTCGTACAGAGCCTTGAACTATATCTCACCTGCTTGCCAAGTGTGCCAGCACTCCATGCATCCCGTCTTGGAAAAAATATTCCACTTTAAAAAATTATAGAATAATTATTGATTGATGCTGCCGGACGTTTTACGCTCTGTCTCACCAAAGGCATTTCACGCACCGGCTGCGTGACATGCAGGCTGATAAAAATAACAGGAGCCACCATGGGCCAGACTCGCTTTGTCAGTGGGCGTCAGTTGGATCTGATCTGCCTCGGACGCCTTGGCGTCGATCTCTACGCGCAGCAGGTTGGAGCGCGGCTGGAAGATGTCTCAAGCTTTGCCAAGTACCTGGGTGGTTCGTCGGCGAACATCGCCTTCGGCACGGCCCGTCTGGGTCTTAAGTCGGCCATGCTAAGCCGCGTTGGCGATGATCACATGGGGCGTTTTCTCGTTGAAGCACTGGCTCGTGAAGGTTGTGATGTCAGCGCGATCAAGCGTGATCCCGAGCGCCTGACGGCCATGGTGCTGCTGGGCCTGAAAGATCGTGAAACATTTCCGTTGGTGTTCTATCGCGAAAACTGCGCCGACATGGCCCTTCGCGCCGAGGATATCGACGAAGCACAGATTGCCTCCAGCAAGGCTCTGCTGATTACAGGCACGCATTTCTCGACTGAACAAGTCTTCAAGGCTAGCAGCCAGGCGCTGGATTACGCTGAAAAGCACAACGTCAAACGAGTTCTGGATATCGACTACCGGCCTGTCTTGTGGGGTTTGGCTGGCAAGGCCGATGGCGAAACCCGTTTTGTTGCCAACCAGCACGTCAGCCAGCATGTGCAGCGCATCCTGCCGCGTTTTGACCTGATCGTCGGCACGGAAGAAGAGTTTCTTATCGCGGGCGGAACCCAGGACCTGCTCGGTGCATTGCGGGTGGTGCGTGAGCTGACCGCTGCAACCCTGGTGGTCAAGCTCGGGCCGCAAGGCTGCACCGTGATTCATGGTGCTATCCCGGCCCGGCTCGAAGACGGCGCTATTTACCCTGGTGTTCGGGTCGAAGTGCTCAATGTGCTGGGGGCTGGAGACGCCTTCATGTCCGGCTACCTCAGTGGCTGGCTCAAGGATGCCAGCGACGAGCGCTGCTGCCAGTTGGCCAATGCCTGTGGCGGACTGGTGGTTTCGCGTCATGCCTGCGCTCCGGCCATGCCGACACCGGCGGAGCTTGATTACCTGTTCAACAGCCCGGTGCCGATCACCCGCCCGGATCGCGATGTCGCTTTGCAACGCCTGCATCAGGTCAGTGTGCCGCGCAAACAATGGAAGCAGCTCTTCATCTTTGCCTTCGATCATCGCGGGCAACTGGTGGAGCTTGCCCAGCAGGCCGGCCGCGATCCCGGCAGCATCAGTCAGCTCAAACAGCTCTTTATAACCGCTGTCGATCGTGTCGAAGCCGACCTGCGCAAGCGTGGTATCGACGCCGATGTCGGCCTGCTTGCCGACCAGCGATTCGGCCAGGACTCTCTCAATGCTGCCACCGGTCGCGACTGGTGGGTTGCCCGACCAGTGGAGGTGCAGGGTTCCAGGCCGTTGGCGTTCGAGCATGGCCGTTCCATTGGCAGCAATCTGCTGAGCTGGCCTCAGGAGCAGATCATCAAGTGTCTGGTTCAGTATCACCCTGACGATGAGCCACTTCTGCGTCTGGAGCAGGAAGCCCAGATCAAGGGGCTGTACGAAGCGTCGCAAGTCAGTGGTCATGAGTTGCTGCTGGAAATCATCCCGCCCAAGGACCACCCGTCGACTCATCCGGATGTGATGTACCGCGCCCTGAAGCGTTTGTACAACCTGGGCATCTATCCTGCGTGGTGGAAGATCGAAGCGCAGAGTGCCGAAGTCTGGCAGCAACTGGATGCCTTGATTCAGGAACGTGACCCGTATTGCCGTGGTGTGGTGCTGCTGGGGCTCAATGCTCCGGTCGAACAGCTTGCCGTCGGTTTTGCCCAGGCGCGTCGCAGCACGACCTGCAAGGGGTTTGCCGTTGGCCGGACGATTTTCAGAGAGCCGAGTCGTGCCTGGATGAACGGTGAAATCGACGACGCTACCCTGATAAATCAGGTGCAGGGTACGTTTATCTGGTTGATCGAGTCCTGGCGCGAAGCCCGCGCCTGACCCCATCGTCATTGACGCAGTGATAACAACAAGAAAAGGTGCAGCCATGTCTGTTTCCGCATCCAATATCCGCATCGGCATCAATCCGATTTCCTGGAGCAACGACGATTTGCCGGCGCTGGGCGGCGAAACGCCGTTGAGCACGGCCTTGAGCGAGGGCAAGGAGATCGGCTACGAAGGTTTCGAACTCAACGGCAAGTTTCCCAAGGACGCCAAGGGCGTGGGCGATGTGTTGCGCCCTTACGGTCTGGCGCTGGTGTCAGGCTGGTATTCCAGTCGTCTGGCGCGGCGCTCGGTGGCCGAGGAAATCGAAGCCATTACCTCCCATGTACAACTGCTGTCGCAAAACGGTGCTTCGGTGCTGGTGTATGGTGAAGTTGCCGATTCCATTCAGGGGCAGCGTATTCCCCTTGTCGAACGCCCTCGCTTTCACACTGATGCGGCCTGGCGCGAGTATGCCGACAAACTCACGGAGCTGGCGCGCTTCACGCTTTCCCAGGGTGTGCGTCTGGCTTATCACCATCACATGGGCGCCTACGTCGAGTCGCCTCAGGACATTGATCGCCTGATGGCACTGACCGGCCCTGAAGTTGGCCTGCTGTTCGATTCGGGCCATTGCTACATGGGCGGCGGCGAGCCTTTGCAGGTGCTGAGCAAACATATCGACCGCGTCTGTCATGTTCACTTCAAGGATGTACGCAAGCCGGTTGTGCAACTGGCGCGCAACAATCTCTGGAGTTTCCCGGACTGCATCGTCAACGGCACCTTTACTGTGCCTGGCGATGGCGACATCGATTTCTCGGCGCTGCTCAAGGTATTGCTGCAAGCCGATTACAACGGCTGGTTGGTCGTTGAAGCCGAGCAGGACCCTGCTGTTGCCCCCAGTTATGTCTACGCCAAAAAAGGCTATGACACGCTGCGCCAACTGTTGGTGGATGCTCGATAACGGAGGATTGGACAATGAATCTGTTGACTAAAAGCAAGGCCCAGGGACGCGACATCGTCGAATTGCAGGACGGTGCGCTGGAGTATGTAGGCTTCGCCGCTTACCGTCTGGAAACCGGTGAGCGCCTGTCCCTCAATGCCGAAGACAATGAGCTGTGTGTGGTGTTGCTCACCGGGCACGCAAGTGTGAGCGGTGAGGCATTGGGGCAGGGCGCTTTCAGTTGGGAAAACATTGGCGACCGGCACTCGGTCTTTGAAGAGAAGTCGCCTTTCGCCGTGTACCTGCCACCCCACAGTCAGGCACATTTCACCGCACTGGGGCCTGCGCAACTGGCGGTCTGCAAGGCGCCCGGTGACAGCTCCAGGCGAAGCTCGGCGCGCCTTATCACGCCGGACAGCATGAAACGCAGCGTTCGCGGCAAGGGTGCCAATACCCGTTATGTCTGCGACATCCTGCCGGATACTGAACAGGCCCATTCGCTTCTGGTGGTTGAAGTGCGCACGCCGTCCGGGCACTCCTCCAGCTATCCGCCTCACAAGCACGACATGGATAACCTGCCCCACGAGAGCTATCTCGAAGAAACCTATTACCACCTGGTCAACCCGCCTCAGGGTTTCGTCTTCCAGCGGGTGTACACCGACGATCGCAGCATCGATCAGGCCATGGCCGTGGAAAACAACGATCTGGTGACCGTGCCCAAAGGCTATCACCCGGTCAGCGTGCCGTACGGTTACGAGTCGTATTACCTGAACGTGATGGCAGGCCCGACGCGCGCCTGGCATTTCAATAACGACCCGCAGCACAGCTGGTTGCTGGATCTTTAAACCACTTTCGATTTGGAGTCAGTCAGATGAGCGAGTCCCCGGTTATCGGCCATTACATCAACGGCCAGTTGAATAACGGTGATGGCGAGCGTTACAGCGATGTGTTCAATCCGGTCAGCGGCAAGGTTCAGGCGCGGGTTGCCCTGGCCAGCCTCAAGACCATCGACGAAGCGGTCGCCTCGGCCCAGGCTGCTTTCCCCGCCTGGGCGGACCAGTCGTCCCTGCGCCGTGCGCGGGTGATGTTCAAGTTCAAGGAACTGCTGGATAAACATCACGAAGAGCTGGCGCAGATCATTTGTCGCGAGCACGGCAAGGTGCTGTCCGATGCCCGTGGCGAAGTCGTTCGCGGCATTGAAATCGTCGAGTTCGCCTGCGGTGCGCCGAGCCTGCTGAAAAGCGATTTCAGCGACAACATCGGCGGCGGTATCGACAACTGGAACCTGCGTCAGCCACTGGGCGTCTGTGCCGGTGTCACGCCGTTCAACTTTCCGGTGATGGTGCCACTGTGGATGATTCCTCTGGCCTTGGTCACGGGTAACTGTTTCATCCTCAAGCCTTCGGAACGTGACCCTTCGGCGAGCCTGCTGATGGCGCGTCTGCTGAAGGAAGCCGGTTTGCCGGACGGCGTATTCAGCGTCGTGCAGGGCGACAAGGTAGCTGTGGATGGCCTGCTGCAACATCCGGGCATCGAGGCCATTTCCTTTGTGGGGTCGACGCCGATTGCCGAGTACATCCACCAGCAAGGCACTGCCCACGGCAAGCGTGTTCAGGCATTGGGCGGGGCCAAGAACCATATGATCGTGATGCCCGATGCCGATCTGGATCAGGCCGCTGACGCTCTGATCGGCGCGGCCTATGGTTCGGCCGGTGAGCGCTGCATGGCGATCTCCATTGCCGTGGTGGTGGGCGATGTCGGCCAGCAATTGATCGAAAAACTGCTGCCGCGCATCGACCAGCTCAAGGTCGGTGATGGCATGCAGGCCGATTCTGACATGGGGCCGCTGGTCACTGCCGTACACAAAGCCAAGGTCGAGGGCTATATCGATCAGGGCGTGAAGGAAGGTGCGAAGCTGATTGTCGACGGTCGCAACTTCAAGGTGCCAGGTGCCGAACAAGGGTTCTTCGTCGGTGCAACGCTGTTCGATAACGTCACGCCCCAGATGCAGATCTACAAGGAAGAAATCTTCGGTCCGGTGCTGGGTATCGTCCACGTACCGGATTTCGCCAGCGCCGTGGCGCTGATCAATGCCCATGAGTTCGGCAATGGTGTGTCGTGCTTCACCAGCGACGGCGGCGTGGCCCGTGCCTTTGCCCGCTCCATCAAGGTCGGCATGGTCGGCATCAACGTGCCGATTCCGGTGCCGATGGCCTGGCACTCTTTCGGTGGCTGGAAACGTTCGCTGTTCGGCGATCACCATGCCTATGGCGAAGAAGGCCTGCGCTTCTACAGCCGCTACAAGAGTGTCATGCAACGCTGGCCGGACAGCATCGCCAAAGGCCCTGAATTCAGCATGCCAACCGCCAAGTAACCTTCAGACAATGGATTGTGGAGAACAATAACAATGAGCCACCCTCTGCGTTTTGCCCTGAATCGTATGGTCGCCCCACGCTTGTCACTGCCGGATTTCGTCGATCTGGCAGTGAAACTGGGGGCCGATGCAATCGAGATCCGCAACGATCTCAAAGGCATCGAGATCGAAGACGGTACGTCGCCGCAGACCGTTCGCGAACTATGCGCCTCCAGAGGCGTGCGTGTTTTGTCGATCAATGCCTTGTATCCGTTCGATGTGTGGAATGACGAACGCCGCGCCCAGGCCACGAAGCTGGCGCAATATGCCCGCGATTGTGGCGCCGAAGCCTTGGTGATGTGCCCGCTCAACGACCGCACCGATACGCGCAATGCCGTACAGCGTGCGACAGGCCTGCGCACGGCCTTGAGCGAGCTGGCGCCGATCCTGTGCGAACACGGGATCCTCGGTTTCGTCGAGCCTCTGGGCTTTGAGGAATGTGCGCTGCGCTTCAAGCGTCAGGCGGTGGATGCGATCAGGGCGATTGGCGGGCTGGATGTGTTCCGTCTGGTACATGACACCTTCCATCATCATCTGGCGGGTGAAGTGGAGCTGTTTCCCGAAATGACCGGCCTGGTGCATATCTCGGGTGTCGAAGATGCTCAGGCCCCCCTCAACAGCATTCGCGATGGCCATCGGGTTCTGGTGGGCGATGCGGACATCCTGGGCAACGCCGGGCAGATCGAACGGTTATTGGCCGGTGGCTACAAGGGGCATCTGTCCTTCGAGCCGTTTGCCGAAAGTGTTCATGCCCTGGACAACATTCCCCAGGCAATCCAGCAGAGCATGAGCCATCTGTCCCAATGCTGCCTTCGCGGATAAATCCGCTCCCACACAACCTGTAGGAGCGAATTCATTCGCGAAGAGACAACCACAAGAACAAAGGTGCGAGCATGAGTACAACCCGATTGACCATGGCCCAGGCCCTGGTGAAGTTTCTGGATAACCAGTACGTCGAAGTCGATGGCGTACAGAGCAAGTTCGTCGCCGGGGTTTTCACGATCTTCGGCCATGGCAACGTGCTGGGGATCGGACAGGCGCTGGAGCAGGACAGCGGCGATCTGGTTGTTCATCAAGGCCGTAACGAGCAGGGCATGTGCCATGCCGCCATCGGTTTTGCCAAACAGCATCTACGGCGCAAGATTTACGCCTGCACTTCTTCGGTCGGTCCAGGCGCTGCCAATATGCTGACCGCCGCCGCAACCGCCTCTGCCAACCGTATTCCCTTGCTGTTACTGCCGGGCGATGTCTATGCCAGTCGTCAGCCTGACCCGGTGCTGCAACAGATCGAACAATTCCACGACCTGAGCATCAGCACCAACGATGCCTTCAAGGCCGTCAGCAAATACTGGGATCGCATCAATCGCCCTGAGCAATTGATGAGTGCTGCGCTCAGCGCCATGCGGGTACTGACCGATCCGGCCGAGACCGGCGCCGTGACCCTGGCCTTGCCTCAGGATGTACAGGCCGAAGCCTACGATTACCCTGACAGCTTCCTGCAGAAACGTGTACACCGTATCGACCGCCGCCCGCCAAGCCGGGCCATGCTCGATGACGCGCTGGCATTGCTCAAGGGCAAGCGCAAGCCTTTGCTGATCTGTGGCGGCGGAGTGCGTTACTCCGGTGCTGCCCAGGCTTTGCAGGCATTTGCCGAACGTTTTGCAATTCCTTTTGCAGAAACCCAGGCAGGCAAGAGCGCGATTATTTCGGCGCACCCGCTGAACATGGGTGGCATCGGTGAAACCGGAACCCTGGCCGCCAACCAGTTGGCCAAGGAAGCGGATCTGATCATTGGCGTCGGCACGCGCTACAGCGACTTCACCACCGCGTCGAAATGGCTGTTCCAGAATCCGGACGTGCAGTTTCTCAACCTTAATGTCGGTGCCTTCGACGTGCAGAAACTGGACGGTGTGCAGGTGCTGGCAGATGCCAGGGAAGCCTTGCAGGCCCTGCATCAGGATTTGCAGACCAGCGACTACCACGCAGCCTGGGGCGACGCCCCCAAACGTGCCAGGGCCGAGCTGGATGCTGAAGTCGACCGCATTTATGCCGCTGAATACCAGACCCAGGATTTCACTCCTGAAATCAATGACCACATGGACCCGGCCGTACTGCGCGAATTCATCGAGCTGACCGGTTCCTGCCTGACCCAGAGCGCTGTGCTGGGTGTGCTCAATCACAGCCTGCCCGAAGACGCGATCATCGTTGCAGCCGCAGGCAGCCTGCCGGGCGACTTGCAGCGGGCCTGGCGCAGTACCGGAGTCGATACCTATCACGTCGAGTACGGCTATTCCTGCATGGGCTACGAGGTCAATGCGGCACTGGGCGTCAAACTGGCCGCGCCGCAGCGGGAAGTCTTCGCGCTGGTGGGAGACGGCTCCTACATGATGTTGCACTCGGAACTGGCGACCTCGGTTCAGGAGCGGCGCAAGATCAATATCGTGCTGCTGGACAACATGACCTTCGGTTGCATAAACAACCTGCAGATGGGCAACGGCATGAACAGCTTCGGCACCGAGTTCCGTTTCCGTAACCCGGAAACCGGTCTGCTCGATGGTGGCTTCGTGCCGGTGGACTTTGCCATGAGCGCAGCAGCCTATGGTTGCAAGACCTACAAGGTCAGCACCCTTGAGCAACTGCGCGAGGCCCTGGCGGATGCGCAACGGCAGACGGTTTCGACCCTGATCGATATCAAGGTTCTGCCCAAGACCATGATCCATAACTACCTGTCCTGGTGGCGGGTAGGCGTGGCCGAGGTATCCACTACCGGCACCACTGCGCAAGTGTACGAAAAGCTCAACAAGGAACTGGCCAAGGCCCGTCAATATTGATTGCGGTTATTCATTCGGAACACATTCAACAGGAGCACTGCAATGGCTTTGAAATTAGGCGTAATCGGTACTGGCGCAATCGGTCGTGATCACATCCGGCGTTGCAGCAAGACCCTGCTGGGCAGTCAGGTGGTGGCTGTCACCGATATCAATCTCGAACAGGCGGCAAATGTGGTTCGTGAACTGGATATCACAGCCGAGGTCTATGCCGACGGTCATGCGCTGATCGCTGCGCCCGATGTCGAGGCCATTCTGGTGACCTCATGGGGGCCGACCCATGAAGAGTTCGTGCTGGCGGCGATTGCCGCAGGCAAGCCAGTGTTCTGCGAAAAGCCCCTGGCGGTCACCGCAGAAGGTTGTCGTCGTATCGTCGATGCTGAAATCGCGTTCGGTAAACGTCTGGTGCAAGTGGGCTTCATGCGTCCTTATGACGAAGGCTACCGTGCCCTGAAGTCGGTGATCGACAGCGGCCGGATCGGCGAGCCATTGATGTTGCACTGTGCCCACCGTAACCCGACCGTGGGCGAGAACTACAAGACTGACATGGCAATCACCGACACCCTGATCCACGAGATCGACGTGCTGCGCTGGTTGCTCGACGATGATTACGTTTCGGTGCAAGTGGTATTCCCGCGCAAGTCCTCCAAGGCGCTGGCGCACCTGAAGGACCCGCAGATCGTGCTGCTGGAAACCGCCAGGGGAACCCGCATCGACGTCGAGGTCTTCGTCAACTGCCAGTACGGTTATGACATCCAGTGTGAAGTGGTGGGCGAGACAGGTATTGCCAGGCTGCCGGAGCCTTCGCAAGTGCAGTTGCGCAGCGAAGCCAAGCTGTCGAATGCCATCCTGATGGACTGGAAGGACCGTTTTATCGCGGCCTATGATGTCGAATTGCAGGCTTTCATCGATGGTGTAAATGCCGGTAAAGTCGGTGGGCCTTCAGCCTGGGATGGCTATGCCGCTGCCGTGACCGCCGACGCCTGCGTCGAGGCGCAGTGCAGTGGGGCAATCGTGCCGGTGACCCTGGCCGCTCGTCCCGAGTTCTACGGCTGAAAAAGTGTTGTTAGAGATAACAACAATAAAAGGAGAACTTCATGCGAATAGGATTGGTGGGCTACGGAAAGGGCGGGCGTTATTTTCATGCAACGCTGCTCTCGAGTTTGCCCGGTGCAACATTTGTGGGGGTCGTTACCCGCTCACCCGAGCGGCGGCAGGAAGTGACCAACGATCATCCCGATGTCGCGACCTTCGATACTCTGGCCGATCTGGTCGCAGCCGGTGTCGATGCTGTGGTGATATCCACGCCGCTGGCTTCCCGACGCGCCCTGATACTGGAAGCCATCGAGTTGGGCGTGAATGTCGTCAGTGACAAACCCTTTTCCGATGACGCTGCCCAGGCCCGTGAGTTTGTAGACGCGGCAAAGCGGCGGGGCGTGCAGCTCAGTGTCTATCAGAACCGGCGCTGGGACTCGGACTTTCTGACAGTGCGCAAGCTGATCGATAACGACGTGCTCGGCTCCATCAGCCTTTTTGAGTCCAGCATCGAACGCTATTCACCACGGTCCGTGGGCAAGACCAGCGGTGGTGGTCTGTTGCGTGATCTTGGCAGTCATCTGGTGGATCAGGCACTGGTGCTGTTCGGCCCGGCCAGCCGGGTATATGCCGAATTGCAGTTTTCCGCACCCGATGCACCGGACCACGCCTTTTTCATTTCCCTGATCCATGCCAACGGTGTCGTTTCGCACCTGACCGGCAGTTGCCTGCAAAACACTCCGCGGCCGCGCTTCAGGGTCAGCGGTACGCAGGGTTGCTACAGCGTCGAAGGCCTGGACGGCCAGGAGGAGGCCGCGCTGGCGGGCCTGACGCCAAGTTCCGAAGGCGAGCGCTGGGGCGTCGAGGAGCATCGACGCTGGGGCTGGTTCGAGCAGGGTGATCACCGCGAGCGGGTTCCTTCGGAGCAGGGGTGCTGGCTTGAGTTCTATCGACAGTTGCAGGATTCCATTGACGCAAACGGTCGCAATCCTGTGGATGCTGACGATGCAGTCGCTACGGCCGTTGTGCTGGACGCAGCACGCTTGAGTGCGAAGGAAGGGCGAGTGATTGCCTTGTAAGTAACCTGTTTTTGCGTGAACACATACAAGCCCTGGTTCTCTCTGGAGAGAGCCGGGGCTTGCTGCAATCGACATTTGGAGAGGTTGAAATAAAAAATAGAATAAAATTCTAAAATGAGTTGAATTGGAAAATATTTTCCAATAAAGTCGTTTTCAGGTTGCCGACTATCGAATCACCTGTGTTGTCAGATCCGTCTGAAGGTCACAGGGAACAAGCAAACAAAAACAAGACAAAGATAGGTACCGTCGATGAAAACCCCTACCCGAGGCCTAAAGGCCAAGCGTTCTGCCCCCTCGTCATTCTGGATCTCTGTCATGGAGCGATTTCTT
The DNA here is from genome assembly GCF_015471405.1 of Pseudomonas cichorii. Classification (GTDB taxonomy): domain Bacteria; phylum Pseudomonadota; class Gammaproteobacteria; order Pseudomonadales; family Pseudomonadaceae; genus Aquipseudomonas; species Aquipseudomonas serbiensis. Next base: position 68,112 of record NZ_BLVZ01000021.1, on the reverse strand, counting down.
ACGCTCGTCGCACGCGGCATGTGCGTCCAGCACAAGGATGCGCAACTGTTCTGCATACCCGGTGCTACGGGTGTTCGTCTGCCGAAATAAACCGCTCTTCGCTACGTCGTTACCAAGTCTGAACAACAACAAGAATTTGGAGACAGACCTTTATGAAGACCAAGATTCGTTTCACTTCGCTGGCTTTGGCCTTGATGCTGGGCAGTGGCACTGCACTGGCCGATATCAAGATCGGCGTTGCCATGTCGCAGTTCGATGACACCTGGCTGACCTATCTGCGTGAAGACATGGGCGCCCACGCCAAGACCCTGCCTGATGATGTAAAGCTGCAGTTCGTCGATGCCCGTGCAGACGTAAACAAGCAGATCGATCAGGTTCAGGAGCTCATCGGCAAGAAAGTCGACGCTCTGATCGTAAACCCCGTGGATACGGCAGCTACCGCCCGCATCACAAAATCTGCCACGGCGGCCGGCATTCCACTGGTGTACGTCAATCGCCGTCCTGATGATCCCAAGTTGCCCGAAGGCGTCGCTACCGTGACCTCCGATGACATCGAGGCGGGCCGGATGCAAATGCAATACATCGCCGAAAAACTGGGCGGCAAGGGCAACGTCATGATCCTGCTGGGGGACCTGGCCAACAACTCGACGCAGAATCGCACCAAAGGCATCAAAGAGGTGCTGAGCAAGTATCCCGACATCAAGATCGATCAGGAGCAGACCGGCATCTGGTTGCGTCAGAAAGGTATGGACCTGACCAACGACTGGATCACCCAGGGCAGGGCATTCAACGCGGTGCTGGCCAATAACGACGAAATGGCGATTGGTGCCGCCATGGCCCTGAAACAGGCTGGCGTCAAATCAGGCAGTGTACTTGTCGCCGGTGTGGACGGTACGCCCGATGGCCTGAATGCCGTGAAACGGGGCGATCTGGCGGTATCTGTCTTTCAGGATGCCAAGGAGCAGGCCATTGGCGCGATCAATGCCTCTGTGAAGCTGGCCAAAAAGGAAAAGGTCGAGCCGCAGGCCATTTTGATTCCGTATCGCCTCATCACGCCTGAAAACGTCGATACCTTCAAATCAAAATAGTGAACATGCCAGGGAGGGCTTGCAGCGTACCCCTCCCACAGCTTGTTGCTTGAGGAGTTTGTGATCATGTTCGGTTCCGCTACTGCTACCCGCCATGTCCAGCGCGATACGCCGTCCGCTGCCCGTGTCGATGATCGTGTCGCCACTGACGTTCCATCCCCTTATCTGTTGGAAATCAGCAATATCAGCAAGGGCTTTCCGGGCGTCATCGCTCTCAATGATGTGCAGTTACGGGTACGTCCCGGCACTGTGCTGGCCTTGATGGGCGAGAATGGTGCCGGCAAGTCGACCCTGATGAAAATCATTGCCGGGATCTATCAGCCCGACGCCGGCGAGATACGCCTGCGGGGCAATCCCATCCGCTTCGATACGCCTCTGGCCGCCTTGCAGGCGGGTATCGCGATGATCCATCAGGAATTGAACCTGATGCCATTCATGAGCATTGCCGAGAATATCTGGATCGGCCGCGAACAACTCAACAGCCTGCACATGGTCGATCACCGGGAAATGTACCGCTGCACCGCCGATCTGCTGGAGCGCTTGCGCATCAAGCTCGACCCGCAGGAGCTGGTCGGTAACCTGAGCATTGCCGAGCGGCAGATGGTGGAGATTGCCAAGGCGGTTTCCTATGACTCCGACATCCTCATCATGGACGAGCCGACGTCTGCCATTACCGAGACGGAAGTCGCCCACCTGTTTTCGATCATTGCCGACTTGCGGGCCCAGGGCAAAGGCATCATTTACATCACCCACAAGATGAGTGAGGTGTTTGAAATTGCCGATGAAGTGGCGGTGTTCCGGGACGGTGCCTATATCGGCCTGCAACGCGCCGAAAGCATGGACGGCGACAGCCTGATCTCGATGATGGTCGGGCGCGAACTGACCCAGCTCTTTCCCGAGCGTGAAAAGCCGATTGGCGACCTGCTGCTGTCGGTACGTGACCTGAGTCTGGACGGTGTATTCCAGGGCGTGTCCTTTGACCTGCATGCCGGCGAAATTCTCGGCATCGCCGGGCTGATGGGCTCCGGCAGGACCAATGTGGCCGAAACCCTGTTCGGTATCTCACCCAGCCAGGGTGGCGAAATACAGCTTGATGGTGTTGCGGTGCGTATTACCGACCCGCATCAGGCCATTGAAAAAGGCTTTGCGTTACTGACCGAGGACCGCAAGCTCACCGGGCTGTTTCCCTGCCTGTCGGTCATGGAAAACATGGAAATGGCCGTTCTGGCCAACTACGCCGGCAATGGTTTCGTCCAGCAGAAGGCTCTGCGAGCGCTGTGTGAAGACATGTGCAAGAAGCTGCGCGTCAAGACGCCTTCTCTGGAACAGTGCATCGATACGCTTTCAGGCGGCAATCAGCAGAAGGCATTGCTGGCGCGCTGGCTGATGACCAACCCCAGAATCCTGATTCTCGATGAGCCGACCCGTGGCATCGATGTGGGGGCCAAGGCAGAAATCTATCGCCTGATTTCTTTCCTGGCTGGCGAAGGCATGGCTGTCATCATGATTTCCTCCGAGTTGCCCGAAGTGCTGGGTATGAGTGACCGGGTCATGGTCATGCATGAAGGCGAAATGATGGGCATCCTCGACCGAAGTGAGGCTACCCAGGAAAAAGTCATGCATCTGGCTTCCGGCCATTTGGTTCACTGAGTTCGCCTGGCCGGGCTCGCGCAGAAGAAGAACAAGAGGGTAATCAAAATGAGCAACGCGATCTTGCAAAACAAACCGGCCCTGGCGCCGACCAAGAGCAAACGGCGGCTGCCTACCGAACTGAGTATTTTCCTGGTGCTGATCGGCATCGGGCTGATCTTCGAGTTGTTTGGCTGGATCGTTCGTGACCAGAGCTTCCTGCTCAACTCCCAGCGACTGGTCCTGATGATTCTGCAAGTCTCCATCATCGGTCTGCTGGCCATCGGCGTCACTCAGGTCATCATCACCACCGGTATCGATCTTTCGTCCGGCTCGGTGTTGGCCTTGTCGGCGATGATTGCTGCCAGTCTGGCGCAGACATCGGATTTTTCCCGCGCAGTCTTTCCCTCGCTCACTGACCTGCCGGTCTGGATACCGGTGGTCGTTGGGCTGGGTGTCGGATTGCTGGCCGGGGCGATCAACGGCAGCATCATTGCCATCACCGGGATCCCGCCCTTCATTGCCACGCTGGGCATGATGGTGTCTGCCCGCGGGCTGGCGCGTTTCTACACCGAAGGCCAGCCGGTCAGCATGCTTTCGGATTCCTATACCGCCATTGGCCAGGGAGCGATGCCGGTTATTATCTTCCTGGTCGTCGCGGTGATCTTTCACATAGCCCTGCGCTACACCAAGTACGGCAAGTACACCTATGCCATCGGCGGCAACATGCAGGCGGCACGCACCTCGGGTATCAACGTCAAGCGTCATCTGGTCATCGTCTACAGCATTGCCGGTCTGCTGGCGGGGCTTGCCGGTGTCGTGGCTTCGGCACGGGCGGCGACAGGGCAGGCGGGGATGGGCATGTCCTATGAACTGGATGCCATTGCCGCAGCCGTGATCGGCGGTACCAGCCTGGCCGGTGGCGTCGGGCGCATTACCGGCACCGTCATCGGCGCGCTGATCCTGGGCGTCATGGCCAGCGGGTTCACCTTTGTCGGCGTGGATGCCTATGTTCAGGACATCATCAAGGGCCTGATCATTGTGGTTGCGGTGGTAATCGATCAATATCGCAACAAGCGTAAAGCCAAGCGCTGATCGTGGATGTGTAGCGCAAAGGGCCTGTTGAGGCCCTTTTGTGCTTGAACTGAATCCTCAAAGCAGAGTCAGAGGCTCTCAGGCGGGTTTCAAGGCTGGATTTCAGGGGCAATCCATGCAGTTGTGGTACAAAAACCCTTCATTTGTATTGCCGACGGGCCAAGCCGGCCTTAGACTGCCGCCCCTCGTAAATTGAGTGCCTGGTGGCGCTTGGAGATCATGGCGCTTTTACGGCAACGTTGAGCCGCTCCTCAATGCACGTTTTTTTATAGAGAAATAAATGACAAAGGAAAAGTTGCTGGCCATGCCGGCCGATGACTACATGAATGCTGAACAGCATGCTTTCTTCGTCGAGCTGTTGCAGGCCATGAAGGTTGAAATCCACGAGCGTATCGAGCAAAGCCGCATTGCTATCGAGAGCCTGGACACCCCGGCCGACCCTGCTGATGCTGCTTCGGTAGAAGAAGAGCGTCATTGGCTGGTCAATGTCATCGACCGTGATCAGCGTATGCTGCCCCAGCTGGAAATGGCCTTGTCGCGCATTGCCGATGACACCTTTGGCTGGTGCGACGACAGCGGTGAGCCTATTGGCCTCAAGCGCCTGCTGATCAGCCCGACGACCAAATATTGCATCGAGGCGCAAGAGCGCCACGAGCAGATCGACAAGCACCAGCGCCAGGCCTGATTCACAGGCTGGAGTGAGGTGTCACCAGACCGGGAGGCTATTTTAGCCTCCCGGTTTTCTTGCGCCTGTAATTTATGAGGATCACGAAAGAGAGTTGATCAGTGGTTTAAAACTTCTATGTTTATTTTGTAGATTTTATTTTTCTTGTTTGTTGCGGTATTTATTTATTGTTTATTTAGAGTAGTACTGATCCAGTTTGTAGGATCGCTCTGTAAATCTCTCCGTTGCTTGACTGTTTCGTGTTGCTGAGCAAGCTATTTAATCAATTGTATTGAAAATCATTAAATGGCAGTCATACGAAATGGTTGTTTTCTACGGATGGATGGAAGATGAAAAATACATGGACGGTTAATAAGGGGGCTGCGGTTTCTGACACGGCAGTGCTACGTGTTACGGTGCGTGCAGGCCTTTTCTTCGATGGCACAGGCAATAATCGCGTCAATAGCCAGATAGGGGCTGACTGTCGGGCCATGATGGAGGTCAATGCCCATAAACACATTGTCGAATGTTCGGGCAGGCACACCGACCCCAATAGCAGTTATAGCAACGATCTGAGTAATATCGCCCGCCTGGTTGCACTTTATCGCCATCAATATGTGGCCAGGAACGATGGGCAGGGGTTGAAAGCTTATTGGCCCGTTTATATCAGTGGCGCGGGAACAACTTCCGGAGCCGGTGATTCTCTTTGGCCGGGGCAAAGTTTTGGCCGTGGTACGACAGGCGTTACCGCCAAGGCCGAGCATGCAATCAAAAAGCTTGGTTCCCGTCTCAAGGCGTTTACGCTCGATAATCCCGGTTGTGTCATTGAAGCCCTTGAGCTGGATATCTTCGGTTTCAGTCGCGGCGCGGCCTCGGCCCGGCATTTCATCAACGAGGTCCTGAAGCAGGCTCAGGGGGCGCTTGAGCCGGTCCTGGCAAGTCGCAAGGTCCCCTTGAGTGCGGATTTCGGCTGGGAGAGTGGCAGTGTGAGGCTCAAGGTTATCGGCCTGTTCGATACAGTGGCCGCCATTGGCAGCTTCCGGGATTTCTACAATGTCCGCGACTCTGCCAGCAACCGGGTCAATCTGTATTTGCCACCGGGCTGTGCCCAACAGGTACTGCATCTGGTGGCGCGTGATGAGTCACGACGCAACTTTGCGCTCAACAGCATCGCCCCTGACTGGAGCCGGGAGATCGTGCTGCCGGGAGCCCATGCCGATATTGGCGGTGGTTATCATCCACAGATGGAAGAAAAACTGCTGTTGACCCGGCCCCGCATGAGCATGCTCTGCCAGGACACCTCCTGTGAGTCGAGCACTGCCTGGTTACAGGCACAGCAAGATTTGCAGGCGCTGGATGCCGGGCAGTGGATCGACCCTCTGGACCGCCAGGCCTCGTTGCAGGTGGAGTGTTGCGAAACTTATGGTCGTGCGCATACTGCCGCTTTCGGGCTCAAGACGGTGGTGGCTGCTGCCTGTTTACGTCGCCAGGTGTTCGGGCATTTGTCGCGGGTTTATCTGCGGGTCATGCATGCGCTGGCCTGCGACGAAGGCGTGCCGTTCGAGCCGGTTCCCGACACCGCAGAGTTGCGACTCGCTCCTGAACTCGAAGGTGTCTGCCGCAAGTTGATCAGCTATGCCCGCGGCGGTGCCTATACCCTGGACGAGCAGGAAGAGCGCCTGCTGCGCTGGCGCTATATTCATCACTCGGCGCACTGGAATGCGATCATAGGCCGGGTCGGCAGCTTCAGTGATGCCGTATTCGTGCATGCGCCAGAGCCGGGAGGGCGTGTCCGGTATCCCAATACGAATCAGGCTGGATACCGGCATTGACGTGCAGGTGTCATGGGCTCTTGTGCAGCAACACATTCAGTTCGTCGACCACAGGAGCCCAGTCGGCATCTTCGCGAAGCTCTTCCTTCAGGAATCGGGCCTGTTGGGGTGTCCAGAACTCGGCGTCGATCAGTTTCACGTTGTCAGGCAGCGAGTGGTTGGCAATGAAGTTCTGGATGCTATCCTCATCCGAGTCGAGGCCCAGTTGGGAGAACAGGTTGGGCAGCGAGTGGGTTGGCAGTTCCATGTCATCTCCTTGGCTACAGAGGGGGCTTTGTCCTTCATCGGAGTGCCGAGGATGGACAAGAGTTCGACGAACCTTTTATTGATCCTGCGACAGATGCTAATGTTCTGTCTCGCGTGCCCAATGGCGCCACTTTTCCTGCCCCTGATATCTCTCTGTACAAAAGGTATATATGCCGCTGGCGTTGTCTGTCGGTAGAATCCGCCTCCAGCCTGCCCGGCAGGGTGGCGACCATGGAATCATCGCTCGCAGTTTCAGTGCGTGTCAGCAGGTATTTCAGCCGCTCCAGCGGCTTGTATGGATGCTTATTTTTTGACTGTCCTGGCTTTGTCAGGCAGCTTTATTTTCATGTTCGAGGATTTGTACATTGGCTGTAAGTAACCTGGATACCCATTCTCTGTTTGTGCTCGGTGATCTACGTGCGCAGTTGGTCAAGCAGTTCCAGTCACGTTTTGTCTATGTCACCGAGCAGTCGCCCGATGGCATCTACATGTCTGAAATCGATACCGAAACAGCGCTGGTAGTCGATGACAAGCCGCGCCTTGAACTCAAGGTGGGCGACCATTTTCGCGCCTCGGTCCTGCCCAGTCGTGAGGGTGGAAAGTTCGAATTGAAGTTCCGTGATATCAAATTCACCGTCTACGGGCTGGGCGATTACGCCTATGTCGATATTCCCGAAGGCCACGGGATTGTCTTCAAGGAAGGTCATGGCGTGTTCATGGTCTTTGCGGCCAATGAACAATTGCAGGGTGGTTTGAGCAAGCCCCTGAAAGCGGCCATCGGCAAGGCTGCCAAGTGGCGCAAGGGTGAGCTGACCTTCAAGGCCAGCGAGTGACGAAAGCCTGGGTGTGAGTCTTCGCGAGCAGGGCCGCCCGCGAAGTGATCAATGGCGTTTCAGTTTTCCACTGAGTCTCGTGCGGGACGATCGCCACTGACTTCCGGCGGAACATCGTTATCCCCCGCCATGCGCTTGCGGAACAGTCCGGTACGGGCCAGCAGCAGCGTGGTGACCGGCACGGTGATCGACAGCAGGACTGGAATCAGCCAGGCGTGAATCACCGGTCCTGATTTCAGTGCCGAGAAATAAATGATCGAAGCCAGTGCAACGAGCCAGGCTCCCAGCGTGGAGGCCAGGGCCGGTGGGTGCATACGCTGAAAAAAGGTCTTCAGGCGCAACAGGCCCAAGGCGCCGGTCAAGGCGAACACACTGCTGGTAACCAGCAGTAACGAGGTAATGACCTGCACCCAGAAGGGAAGGGTCTGTAGCGAATTCATTCGATCACCTCTCCGCGCAACAGGAATTTGGCCAGGGCAAAGGAGCCGACGAAACCGAACAGGGCGATCAGCAGGGCTGCCTCGAAATAGGTGTCGCTGGCATAGCGTATGCCCAGCACCAGCATCATCAGCATGGCAATGACGTACAGGTAATCCAGAGCCAGTACGCGATCCTGTGCCGACGGCCCCCTGAACAGACGAATCAGGGTAATCACCATCGCCAGGGCAAAGATGAGCAGGCTGAGCAGAATGGCATTGTCGAGCAGTGCAGTCATTCGAAAATCTCCATCAAGGGACGCTCATAAGCTGTCTTGAAGTGCTCGATGAATTGAGCTTCATCTTCCAGATCGAACACATGCATCAGCAGAATGCTGCGGTCCAGCGCCAGTTCCGACCAGACGGTGCCGGGCACCACAGTCGTGACCATCGCCAGTGCGGCAAGGCCGCTGGGGTCGCGCAGGTCCAATGGCACCTTGACGAACGCCGAGCGTGGCGGGCGGCGTTTCAGGTTCCAGACCGACATGAATATCTGCAGGTTCGAGATTACTGTGTCGTAGCCCACCCGCAGGAAAAACTTCAGGATCGTGCCGGGTTTGCGAATGCGTACCGGAGTCGGTCGCAGAGGCGCCATGAGCAGCGGAGCCAGGAACCCGAATACGGCCCCCAGCAGCACGGTGCCGGGGCTGATCGACAGATTCAGCACCAGCCACAGCACCCAGAGCGCCAGGGAAAACCACGGGGCGGGGAAAAAGTACTTTGTCATGGTTGCACCTGCGAGACGGCTTGTGTGCTGACCGGGCCTGGTACCGGACGTGTCGCCATGACCGATTGCACATACTGCGTGGGATTATGCAGGGCCGCTGCTGTGTCCTGTGTATAGCGCAGCAGTGGTTCAGCCTTGATCGTCAACGCAATGCACAGGCCCAGCAGAATCACGATGGGCAGGCATTCATTGCGGCGCAGCAAGGGCGAAGGAGTTTCCAGCGGAGTCCAGAAACGCTGGATGCCGAGGCGGGAAAAGGCAATCAGCGAAGCCAGGCCCGAGAAGATCAGCAAGCTGATGAATATCCAGCTTTGAGTGGATATCGCCTCGTCCTTTGCCACATCCAGCCCCAATGGATTGAGCAGGGCGCTGAGCAGGGTCAGCTTGCCGATGAAACCCGAAAGTGGCGGCATGCCGATAATCAGCAGAGCGCAGGCCACGAAGCTCAGGCCCAGAAAGGCCATGGTCATGGGGATGACCTGGCCGACCACGGCTTTCTGTTCGTCATCCAGATTGGTGCCCCGCGGCGGGTTCAGCGATTCCATATTGCGTGGCAACTGGTCTGCATCATCCTCAAGCGCGATTTCATTGGATGAACGCGAGCGCTCGATCAGTTCACCCAGCAGGAACATCGCACTCAGCGCCAGGGTCGAGCTGACCAGATAGAACAGCGCGCCAGCCGTCAGGCTGGGCTGGGCGAAGCCGATGGCTGCGAGCAGGATGCCGGCCGAAACCAGAATGCTCAGGCTGGCCATACGCTCCAGGCGTTGGGCGGCGATGATTGCCACTGCTGCGGTGACGATGGTTGCAATGCCGCCGTAGATCAGCCAGTCACCGCCGAAGAATGCCGAAGGCCCGGCCTGTTCGGAAAACAGCAGCGTCCACAGGCGCAGCAGGGTGTAGATGCCGACCTTGGTCATGATTGCGAACATGGCCGCAACCGGCGCACTGGCCGCCGAGTAGGCAGGCACCAGCCAGAAGTTCAGTGGCCACATGCCGGCCTTGGCCAGGAAGGCGGTGGCCAGGATTGCCGCGCCGGCATGCAGCAGGCCAAGGTCGGATTCCGGCACCTGCGGGATCTTGATCGCCAGATCCGCCAGATTCAGGGTGCCGGTCACGCCGTAGATCAGTGCGGCGCCAATCAGGAACAGCGACGAGGCCAGCAGGTTGATCGAGATGTAATGCAGGCCCGCCGACACCCGTGCGCGTCCGGAACCGTGCAGCATCAAACCATAGGACGCCGCCAGCAGCACCTCGAAGAACACGAACAGGTTGAACAGATCCGCCGTCAGGAAGGCGCCATACAGGCCCATCAACTGAATCTGGAACAAGGCGTGGAAACTGGCTCCTGCCCGGTCCCAGCGTGCCAGCGCGAACAGCAAGGCACACACGGCAATGATGCCGGTCAGCACCAGCATCATTGCCGACAGGTGATCCACCACCAGCACGATACCGAACGGCACCTCCCAGTTGCCCGGCAGGTAAACCCCGATCGAACCCATGGTGCCGCTCTGCTGGACCCACAACAGCAAGGTGATGGAAATCCCCAGCCCCAGCATGCTCGACAGCAGGTTGATACGGCCCTTGAGTGGCCGGTGCTTCTCGCCCAGCCAGAGCATCAGCCCGGCGGTCATCAGTGGCAGCAGGATGGGGGCAACGATCAGTTGGTTCATCCAGTTCATGCCTTGGGCTCCCTGCCATCCACATGGTCAGTCCCGGTCAGCCCGCGGGACGCCAGCAGCACGACCAGAAACAGCGCGGTCATGGCAAAGCTGATGACGATTGCGGTCAGTACCAGTGCCTGAGGCAAGGGGTCGGTGTAATTGAGCAGATCCTGAGGGATGCCGTCCTTGATGATGGGCTCCTTTCCGATGAACAGGCTGCCCATGCTGAAAATGAACAGGTTTACGCCATAGGACAGCAGGCACAACCCCATCACCACCTGGAAGGTACGCGGGCGCAGGATCAGCCAGACACCGGATGCAGCGAGAACGCCAATGGCGACTGCGATGACTTCTTCCATCAGACGGCTCCTTGTGTAGTCGCGGATTCGCCAGCAGGGCTGGCAATCGGTTTCGGCAATTGAGTCGGCCGATGGCTGCGCACCGACTGGTGAGCCAGAGCGGTGAGGATCAGCAGGGTCGAACCCACTACGACGGCATAGACGCCTACATCGAAGAACAAGGCGCTGGCGAAATGGATATCACCCAGTATCGGCAAGTCCAGGTGGGCGGTATGGGTGGTCATGAACGGATAACCCAGCGCCATGGAAACCAGCCCGGTAGTGATGGCGCACAGCAGGCCTGTGCCCATCCAGCGCAGAGGGCGCAGACTCATCTGAGCCTCGACCCACTGGGTTCCGGCAACCATGTATTGCAGGATGAACGCCACCGACATCACCAGACCGGCGACGAATCCGCCGCCCGGCTGGTTGTGACCGCGCATGAACAAGTACATCGAGACCATGAACGCGACAGGCAGCAACAGACGCACCAGCACCGCAGGCACCATCATGAAACCCAGGGCTGTATCGCTCGCGCTGCGCGGGTTGATCAGATCCGTGACCACATCGCGGGCCAGCAGACGCTGCTGGGCGGGCAGGGCGATACTTTCCTTCGGCGGACGGAAGCGACGCAGCAAGGCGAATACCGTCAGGGCCACGGCAGCCAGAACCGTGATCTCGCCGAAGGTGTCGAAGCCCCGGAAGTCCACCAGCATCACGTTGACCACGTTGGTGCCGCCACCTTCGGGCAAGGCCCGGCTGAGGTAGAACGAAGAAATCGTGTTGGGCGTCTGGCGGGTCAGCATGGCATAGGACAGCAAGGCCATGCCGACACCCACCAGCGCGGACAGCGTCAAGTCACGAATGCGCCGGGTGCGGGCGCTGAGGCGCGTGCTGACGGGTGGAGCAACATCTTCGTTACGTCGTGGCAGCCAGCGCAGACCCAGCAGGATCAGCACGGTGGTGACCACTTCGACCACAAGCTGGGTCAGCGCCAGATCCGGGGCCGAGAACCAGACAAAGGTGATACAGGTCATCAGGCCGCACACGCTGACCATGATCAAGGCGGCCAGACGGTGATACTTGCCTTGCCATGCGGCCCCGAGGGCGCAGGCAATCGCGATCAGCCATAACGTGACAAACACTCCGGAGCCCGGAATCTTCGGCCGATCGCCCCAGGTCAGGCCGCTGAAATACATCGGGATAAAGCCAAACACGGCCGCCGTCAGGACCAGCAGGAACAATTGGGGCTGCAAGCGACGGGTGCTGACCTGACGCTCAAAACGGCGAGCCCAATGCATCAGAATCACCTGGCAGCGCTCGAAAAACAGCTTGCCGTTGAGGCGCGATACCAGTGGCGGGCCGACAAAGCGTTCCTGGCGGAACGACTTGCGCAGCAGTAGATACAGGATAATCCCTCCGGCCATGGCGATCAGGCTCATGATCATTGGTGCGTTCCAGCCGTGCCAGATCGCCAGGCTGTACTCGGGCAGCGTACCGCCCACCACCGGTTGAGCGGCAGCAGCCAGCAGGGGCGCAACCGATTGGGCCGGGAAAATACCGACCACCAGACAGGTCATCACCAGCAGCTCCACCGGTGCGCGCATCCAGCGAGGCGGTTCGTGGGGCAGCAGGGGAAGGTCTTTTGCCGCCGGGCCGAAAAACACATCGACCGTAAAGCGCAGGGAATAGGCGACGCTGAAGGTCCCGGCAAGCGTGGCGACGATTGGCAGCGCCATTTCCACCCAGGCTGTGGCGGAAATGAACACGGTTTCGGCAAAGAACATTTCCTTGGACAGGAAGCCGTTGAGCAGCGGCACTCCGGCCATGGAGGCACTGGCCACCATGGCCAGGGTCGCGGTGTAGGGAATCAGCTTGATCAGCCCGCTGAGGCGCCGGATATCCCGTGTCCCGCTTTCATGGTCGATGATCCCCGCGGCCATGAACAATGAGGCCTTGAAGGTGGCGTGGTTGAGGATGTGGAACACCGCCGCGACAGCCGCCAGCGGGCTATTGAGGCCCAGCAGCAAGGTGATCAGGCCCAGATGGCTGATGGTCGAGTAGGCCAGCAGACCTTTCAGGTCATTCTGGAAAATCGCCGCGTAGGCCCCGAGGACCAGAGTGCAGGCCCCGGCCCCGCTGACGATCCAGAACCACTGTTCGGTGCCGGACAAAGAAGGCCACAGGCGGGCAAGCAGAAACACCCCGGCCTTGACCATGGTTGCCGAGTGCAGATAAGCCGAGACCGGCGTCGGTGCCGCCATGGCGTGGGGCAGCCAGAAATGGAACGGAAACTGCGCGCTTTTGCTCAGCGCGCCGATCAGGATCAGGGTCAATAGCACCGGGTACAGCGCATGAGCACGGATCGCGTCGCCGGAGGCCAGCACGCGGTCCAGATCATAACTGCCCACCACATGGCCCAGCATCAGGACACCGACCAGCAACGCCAGCCCGCCGGCACCCGTGACCATCAGTGCCATATAGGCCCCGCGTCGGGCGTCGGTACGGTGGTGCCAGTAGCCGATCAACAAGAAGGAAAAGACGCTGGTCAGTTCCCAGAAAAACACGATCTGGATCAGGTTGCCGGAGATCACCAGCCCGAGCATCGCCCCCATGAAGGCCAGGAAAAACGCAAAAAAGCGCGGAACAGGATCGTCCGGTGACATGTAATAGCGCGCATACAAAGACACCAGCGTGCCAATGCCCAGCACCATCATTGAAAACATCCAGGCAAACCCGTCCATGCGCAGGACGAAATTCAGTCCCAGGCTGGGCAGCCAGAAATATTCTTCACGAATCACACCGCCGTCGGCGATCTGCGGGAACCACAACGCAACCTGCACGGCACCGATCAGGGCGATCACGCCAGCGAGCAGGGATTCAGCGTTGCGTGCGTTGTGCGGCAAAAAAGCCGCCAGACAGCTGCCGATGAAAGGCAGAAGCAGTAGAACTATCAGAGACATAGGCTTCTAATCTGCAGGGAAATGTCAAGCATCATACGTGCCAGACGTCGCATCTCCAAACCCATGGTTACGGGAATTTCCTACAAGAAGTGTCTGTTTTAAACCTGAGAGCCTGACAGGGCGTGGAATCGGAGGTTATTGATCCAGCTTCCGTACGCCTTCTTCCTGATCCACTTCCTGCTCCTGAACCTTGGCCCGCGCTTTCATTTCACTGACGATCACGCCAGCCACGATCAGTGCCGCGCCCAGCAATGCGATACCCGGCAAACGTTCGCCCGCCAACCGTCCGGCAATGCCGGCCCAGACCGGTTCGCCGGCGTAGATCACGGTGGCGCGGGTCGGGGAGACGCTTTTCTGTGCCCAGTTCATGGCAACCTGAATGATTGCGCTCATCGCACCCAGGCCTACGGCGCTGATGACCAGTAGCCAGGAGAAGCCCGGCAGGTTTTCGCCGGTAGGGACGATCATCAGGAATGCCAGTATCGAGGCGGTTGCCAGTTGCACGACGGTGACCCGTCGCACATCGACCTTGCCGGCATAGGCACCGATCAGGATGATCTCGGCAGAAATCGCCACAGCGCTGATGATGGTCGCAACCTCGCCGGGACTGAATTGCAGCGATGCGCCTTCCGGCCCCGACAGCAAGATCAGCCCGGTAAAGGCCAGGGCTATTCCCAGGCTGGGCATCAGGCCGGGGCGGCGTCCGAGTATCAGCCATTGCAGTAACGGCACGCAGGGGACATACAATGCGGTGATGAATGCCGACTGGCTGCTGGGAATGGTCTGCAGGCCGATGGTCTGTAACCCGTAGCCGAGCATGATCGATGTGCCGATGAACACGCCTGCCTTGAGTTCAAGCAAGGTCAGGTCGCGCATTATTTTCATGGAGAACAGCGCTACGATGGCGGCCGCCGCAGCAAAGCGCAGCCCCACGAAAAACATCGGGCCGCTGACGGTGAGCGCATGCTGGACCATCAGGAATGTGCCGCCCCACAGGACAGTAATCAGGATCAATACCGCTTCTGCTTTGCTGACGCGCGGTATGCGGCTAATGGTGTTCATGACGGTTTCCAGGCCTTGAGGCCTTGCATGCTATGGGGTACGCGACACACAATGCGTCGCAAAAAGATGGGCAGTATAATGCGCAAAGGGTCCGAATGAGCAATATCATGCACAAAGAAAACTCCCAACGTGCGCCCGTGCTGCAGCATGTCAGCCACAATGTTCGCCGCCTGCGAAATACGGCAGGGCTGAGTCAGAGCGCTCTGGCGGAAAAGTCCGGCGTCAGTCGCCGCATGCTGGTGGCTATCGAGGCGGGTGAGAAAAACGTCAGCCTTGCGACTCTGGACCGTGTGGCCGAGGCATTGGAGGTCGCGTTCAGTGACTTGATCCAGGCTCCCGAGCTGGCGGATCACAGCCGTATCAACGAACTGGCCTGGGCCGGAACCCTGCCCGGCAGCAAGGCGGTGTTATTGGCCAAGGCGCTTGCCCGGCGTGAGGTCGAGCTATGGGAGTTCAGCCTGGCACCCGGCGATATCTACGCATCGGAGGCTGACCCTGAAGGTTGGAGCGAGCAGGTCTATGTCGTGCAAGGGCATCTGACCATTGGCTTTGCCGAGCCTGACAGGCAGCATCAGGTGGGGCCCGGTGAGTTCTTCATGTTCCCCAGCAATCAGCCCCACAGTTATCGTAACGAGGGTGAAGTCACCCTGCGTTTTGTTCGCAATGTAGTGTTGTAAATCCAGACCTCATACAACCAGCCCGAGGCAATGTTCGATGCGCGATGACAAGACCCAGCCTGCAATAGCCGATGTCCTGATTATCGGTGGAGGCTTGAGTGGCAGCATGCTGGCGGTCCAGTTGCTGCGTCAGCCCGGCATGCGGCGCATCCTGATCGTCGAGCCTCGAACCGAACTGGGCAGGGGAGAGGCCTACAGCGCCACCGAGCCCGGGCATACCCTCAATGGCAACGCTGCCCGCATGAGTGCCGACCCCGATAATCCTGACGACCTGACCCAGTGGCTGACGCAATACCTGGCCGATGGCGGCTGGCCTGAGGCGCAGCAGCAGTCGGTTCCGGTGCCGGTGCTGTTTCCGCCGCGAGGTGTGTTCGGGTTGTATGTACAGCAACGATTGCGAGAGGCTCAGGTGATCGGCCAGGGCCAGGGTTCCAGTGTCGAGCATATACGCGGGGAAGTGGTCGACCTGCTCACAGACGAGTCGGGCGTGAGCGTCACACTGGCCGATGGAAGCGGGTTGAAGGCCCGTCATGCGGTTCTGGCCACGGGCATGTACGCCGCTGCGCGCACGCCACAACGCCAGTCCAGTGGTTTGAATGCTGCAGGGCTTGATCCATGGAATGTCGAGACCATGCGCCAGCTCGATCCTCAGGCCACGGTGTTGATCATCGGTTCCGGGCTCACCATGGTCGATGCGCTGGTGTCCTTGCAGCAGGCCGGGCATCGCGGCCCGATCAAGGTGTTTTCCCGCCACGGCCTGTTGCCCCATGTGCGTCGCCAGCCACCGGAGTGGCCAGACTTTCTCGGTCAGGATCACAGCATTCGCAGTACCCGGCAGTTGCTGCGCAAGGTGCGTGAGCAGTGTGAGCTGGCCATCGAAAGCGGTATCGACTGGCAGGCACCGCTGGATACAGTGCGTGCCAATATCGGCAGGTTGTGGAATCAGGCCAGTGATCGCCAGCGTCGGCAGTTCGTCAGGCATGTGCGGCCATGGTGGGAAAGCCATCACCATCGCTCGCCGCCGCCGAGTGCGGCCTTGTTGGCTGAATTGGTGCATCAGGGACGATTGACCATTGAGGCTGCTTCGCTGCAAGGCGTGCAGACCCAGCCTTCGGGTCAGGTACAGATTCAGGTCCGGCGCCGCGGCCAGGACCAGTCATCGCTGGTGTCGGGAGATGCCCTGATCAACTCCACCGGGATCGAATACGACTGGCGTCGGGTCGACCGTCCCTTGCCACGGCAATTGCTGGCCCGTGGCTTGATTCAGCCGGGGCCGCTGGCGTTGGGGATTGCTGCCGATACCGATGGCGCGGTGTGTGATGCCCAAGGGCATTTTTCACCGCGTCTGTTTGCCATGGGCCCGCCGTTGCGGGGCATGTGGTGGGAAAGTACTGCGGTCACTGACGTGGCGATCCAGGCCAAGGCACTGGCCTTGCGTTTGACCGCCCTGGCTTCAGACCGATAGGTGCAGCATCTGCTCGCCTTGCAGGTTTTCACCGGGGCGGCGCTTGTTGACGGCCAGTTCGCCGATGCGGATCAAGTGCGCCCGTGTGACATTGCGGGTCAGGCCTAGCAGGTTGGCGGTATGCACCTGATTGTGATGGCAGAAGCGGTAGGCCGCTCTTAGCAGCGCATCTTCGACTTTTTCGTGCAGGGCGCCGGCCTGTTCTTCAAACAGCTTTTGAAAAGCGCGCATGAGCAGTTCTTCAGTCGATTCCTCGCTCCTTGACGTCTCTTCCTGACGCTCGATCCTCAGGTTCGACAGGCGCAGGTCTTCGTGCTGGATAATGCCGTTACGGCAGACCAGCAAGGTGTGATGGATAACGTTTTCCAGCTCACGAATATTGCCCGGCCAACTGTAGCTCTTGAGCTTCAGCTCGGCTTCGGGGCTGATGCGCACCGGGCCGTAGTTCAAGCGCTGGCTATAGATATCGATGAAGTGCCGGGCCAGCGGCAGAATATCGCCCGGCCGCTCGCGCAACGGGCTCAACTCCAGATTGACCACGTCCAGCCGGTAATACAGATCCTCCCGGAAATGCCCGGCATTGATGGCTTTCTCCAGTTGTACGTTGGTAGCGGCCAACACTCGCACATTGATGGGAATGCTCTTGCGCGAACCCAGGCGCACCACTTCACGTTCCTGCAGCACGCGCAGCAACTTGACCTGAAGCGGCATGGACAGATCGCCGATTTCATCCAGAAACAGCGTGCCGCCATCGGCCTCTTCAAACCATCCAGACTTGGCGCTCAAGGCACCGGTAAAAGCACCTTTCTCATGGCCGAACAGCTCGGCCTCGATCAAGGACTCGGAGAAGGCTCCGCAGTTGACCGCCACGAAAGGTTTGTCGCGACGGTTACTGAGTTCGTGAAGATGCCGCGCAACCAGTTCCTTGCCGGTACCGGTTTCCCCGATGATCAGCACACTGGCATCGCTGGGCGCCACTTGCTGCACGTGTGCCAGCAAGTCCCGGGATTTCGGGTCCTCGAAAACCTGAGCCGTGGCCCGGATCGAGGTCGCCAGAGCCGGCGAGGGCGGCAAGGTCAGCAGTTGCACAGACATCACTTGGCCTGCGGTGGCAGATCATTGGCGATCATTTCGCCAAAGGGGCCGGTAAGGTTGGTAATGCCGCGTCCCGCCAGGCTGGCGTAAGGCTCGGGCAGCAGCGGGAAAACCAGCTCGGCAAAACGATAGGCTTCTTCCAGATGCGGGTAGCCGGAGAAGATAAAGCTCTCGATGCCCAGGTCCGCGTATTCCTTGATGCGCTCCGCGACTTCCTGCGGGTTGCCCACCAGTGCCGTACCGGCACCGCCACGCACCAGGCCGACACCGGCCCACAGGTTAGGCGCGATTTCCAGATTGTCCCGGCGTCCGTCATGCAGGGCAGCCATGCGGCGTTGTCCTTCGGAGTCGAAACGGGAAAACGATTTCTGTGCGGCGGCGATGGTTTCGTCGCTGATATGTTCGATCAGGGTGCTGGCGGCTTTCCAGGCTTCTTCGCTGGTTTCGCGCACGATCACATGCAGGCGGATGCCGAACTTGACGGTGCGGCCCTTGCGTGCAGCTCGTTCGCGGACATCGGCCAGTTTTTCAGCCACGGCGGCCGGCGGTTCGCCCCAGGTCAGATAGACATCCACCTGATCGGCGGCCAGATCATGGGCGGCGTCGGAAGAACCACCGAAGTACAGCGGCGGGTAAGGTTGCTGGATCGGCGGGTACAGCGCCTTGGCGTTCTGCACGCGCAGATGCTTGCCCTCGAAATCCACGGATTCGCCTTGCAGCACACGACGCCAGATTTGCAGGAACTCATCGCTGACTTCATAGCGTTCGCTGTGATCGAGGAAGCTGCCATCGCCACGGTTTTCATCCGGATCGCCACCGGTGACCACGTTGATCAGCAGGCGGCCACCAGAGAGTCGGTCCAGCGTCGCGGCCATACGCGCCGAAACCGTCGGAGAAATGATTCCCGGACGAATCGCCACCAGAAATCTCAGACGCTCCGTCAGCGGCACCAGCGCCGAAGCGATGACCCAGGAGTCTTCGCAGGAGCGGCCGGTAGGAATCAACACACCGTAGTAGCCCAGGTCATCGGCGGCCTGGGCCACCTGCTTCAGATAGTTGAGCGTGACCGGGCGCGCGCCTTTGGTCGTACCCAGAAAATGACCATCGCCGTGGGTGGGAAGAAACCAGAAAACGTTCATGACAATTCCTTGGGAAGATCAGGCAGTGTTGATAGCTGAACAGCACCTACTGTTGCCTCGCAGACAGTTGGCTCACAGCATGGGAGTGGTGCCAGTTATAAAGGCTGCGATTTATTCCGTAAAAGAACGGAAAACCATATTTTTATAATCAGAATGAATATAGGTGTTGATTTCGTGCATCGGCAGCGGCAGACACTCTGTTTTCCCGGACTTGCAACGCCCGTCACTGAGTCGAAACTTTTGCCTGCGCAGCCCTGTCACTTTTAACGACAAGCAACGGGAGACAGGCAATGGCAAGAGCACCGGCTACCCAAGGCAATTTCCGGTTGCCAGACAAAACGGCCAGGCAGCGACGACCTGAAAAGCCTGCGAAGCTTCCTGAGTGGTCTGGAGATAACTGATCATGGCCAAGCCTGTCAGCGAGTACACCCGCAAGCGCAACTTTGAAATCACCTCCGAGCCTGCGCAGGATTTGCAGAAGAAAGGCAAGGCGCGCACCCGGGCGTTGAGTTTCGTGATCCAGAAACATGATGCGCGCAACCTGCATTACGATTTCCGTCTGGAACTTGATGGCACGCTCAAAAGCTGGGCTGTCCCCAAAGGGCCTAGCCTGGATCCGACGCAAAAACGTCTGGCAGTTCATGTGGAGGATCACCCGCTGGGCTACGCAAGCTTCGAGGGCAGTATTCCCAAGGGACAATATGGTGGTGGGGACGTGATTGTCTGGGATCGTGGCATCTGGCAACCCCATGGCGATCCGCAAGAGGCCTACCGGCAAGGCAAGCTCAAGTTCACCCTGACAGGGGAAAAGCTGACAGGAGACTGGGCTCTGGTCCGCATGCGCTTCAAAGGCAGTGGTGACAAGGAGCAATGGCTGCTGATCAAGGAAAAGGACGCCATTGCCCGACCGATTGCCGAGTACGACATCACTCGCGAGCAACCGTACAGCGTTATCAGTGGCGCGCAAGTGGGCAAGGAGCGTCACTGATAGCTAAAACAGGCAGCGCATCACGCAGAAGATGTGGATGCACCAGGAGAACGCCATGAACTCATCGACCGGATTCACTCGCAGGCGGCTGCTCACTCTGGCTGCCGGTACCGCAGCAGCGATGGCGTTCGATACCGCCGCCGCGGGCGATAAGCCGCCGACCATTCCCTCTCCGTCTTCACCCTCGAAGCTGACCCAGGAAGGCAAGACTATGCTGACCCGAACGATTCCCTCCAGTAACGAACCCATTCCCGTGGTCGGGTTGGGCACTTATCGTGGTTTCGATGTCGCGACCTCAAGCCCTGCCTACAAGCAACTGCGTGCCGTGCTCGATGCACTGTTTACGGCGGGAGGCAGCGTCATCGATAGCTCGCCCATGTATGGCCGTGCCGAGCAGACGACAGGCGAGCTGTTGTCCATTCACGAACCGCGCTCGCCAGCCTTTCTGGCGACCAAGGTCTGGACTCGCGGACGCAAGGAGGGCATTGCTCAGATGGAGGAGTCTTTCAGGTTATTGCAGACCGAACGCATCGACCTGATGCAGATCCACAATCTGGTGGACTGGAGGACGCATCTGCCGACCCTGCGAGAATGGAAGGAGCAAGGGCGTATTCGTTACATAGGGATCAGCCATTACACCTCGTCGGCTTATGACGAAGTGGAGGCTGTACTCAAGGCCGAGCCGCTGGATTTTCTGCAGATCAACTATGCGCTGGATGATCGTGCTGCCGAGAAGCGATTGCTACCGCTGTGCCGGGAACGTGGAGTGGCGGTGATCTGCAACCGACCGTTCGGTGGCGGCGGTCTGCTCTCGCGGCTCAAGGAAAAGCCTTTGCCTGCATGGGCCGCACAGGTGGAAGTGAACAGCTGGCCGCAACTGGCGCTCAAGTTCCTGCTGGCCAACCCCGCAGTGACCTGCGTGATTCCCGGCACCGGCAACCCGCGCTACATGGCCGAGAATGCCGGGGCGGGATTCGGCCCGATGCTGACCGATGCGCAGAGGCAGCAGTTGATTGCGTTGGTGGGCTGACGATTCGCGAATGAATTCGCTCCTACGAATTCTGTAGGAGATCACCCTCCGCCTTGGCACCGCGCTGTCGCGCAGTAAACAGAGGGCGATGTAGGAGCGGACTTGTCCGCGATCGAGTGCGCAGCGCTCGCAAAATCTACGACGGCTACGCAGCCGATCGTCGGAATGCTGCCCAGGACAAACACGCTCCTAAAGAAAAGCGTTTTAATTCATGACGTTGCGTTTATGCCTGATGAGAGCGACTTCAGTCGTGAAAGCCGCTACTTACAGAATCCGGTACAGCAAACGCTCGATCCTGACCCGGCTGACCCTGCGCAGGAACTTGCTCACGCCTTCAGGGTAATGGGCCAGTGTATCCAGCTCGTCGTACTGGCCGACCCGCCGTGTGTTTTGCATCAACTGTTGAATCTCTTCTGCTCGCGGTTCGATCCATTGGCCTTTCGGGTCATCGATCAGCAGGCCGTTTTCCAGGTCCAGGTTGAAGGCGCGAGGGTTGAGGTTGTTGCCGGTCAGCAAGGTATAGCGATCATCCACCCATACACCCTTCAGGTGGAACGTGTTATCGCCATGCTTCCACAGATGCAGGTTCAACCGGTGCTGGGCGATGGCCTTCTTATGCTTCTGGGCAAAACGGCGCAGGCTGATTTCATACAGATAGGGCAGGGCTGAGATGACCTTGAAGGGTTCTTCTGGAGGGATGAAGAAGTCGTTGGCGGTCTTGTCGCCGATGATGATGTCGACTTTCACTCCACGCTTGAGAGCGCGATTGATTTCCCGGGTCACCGCCACCGGCATGTTGAAGTAAGGCGTGCAGATCGTCAGTTGTGTCTTGCTGGCGGCGATCAGGTCGCAAATGGCCCGGTTGAGCGGATTACGCGGGCCGACGCCCAGCAGAGGCATGATGCGCAGCTCGCCGTTTTCCTTGTCGCCTGCACTGGTTTCGTAGGCGGCACGTTTCAGGTTGCTGCGAAAAGCCCTGATTTCGCCACGCAAGCTGCGGGAGTCGGGAGGTGATTGCAGGTCCAGGCGGTGAACGGCAGGCGAAGGCAGGATTTCACGCTGCACCATGTCCACGAAGCTGTCGGCCAGTTGTTTGTTCTGGATCAGGTGATAACGATCCAGACGGTATTTGTCGAGTTTGTGCAGATAGACGTTATTGATGCTGGCGCCACTGTAGATGACGCAGTCGTCGATCACGCTGCCCTTGAGGTGTAACACACCGAACAGTTCACGGGTCTGCACCGGCACGCCATGGATCGGGACTTCCTCGTCGTATTCCAGATTCTGCGCCTGATACCAGGCCGAGTTTCCTGCCTGGCGACCCGCTCCGATCAGGCCCCGTTGTGCGCGAAACCAGTCGACCAGCACCACGACGTCCAGCTCGGGGCGTGCGGCCTTGGCGGCATACAGAGCGTCGAGGATTTCCTGGCCGGCTTCGTCCTGTTGCAGATACAGGGCGATGATGTAGATGCGCCGGGTGGCAGAAGCGATCTTCTCCAGCAGGCAGCGTCGATAGTCAGCGGCAGAAGGAACGATGGTGATGGCATCGCCGGACAAGGCAAAACCGCGAAGCGCTGCCAGGGACGAGCGTCGGAAGTTGGACTGCATAAGCCTCTCGATGGGATAACCAGCAGCGCACGAGCTTACACCAGAGTCGACACAAGGTCGCCGTTGAACTCTTTCTCAATGATGTCTGTTTGTAATGTTCAGACATCATTGAGTGGCGCAGTCTGTGGTTCGATCAGTAGCCGTTACGCTTGAGAATCGCATCGATGCTGTCTTTGGCAGGACGGCCATAGAACTTCAGGAGTTCCGTGGTGCGGTTGGTAAAGAAGCCATCGGCCCCCGCAGCGCTGATCTGCTTGAAGTCCACCGCTTCATCCACGGTATAGGGATGAACCACCATGCCTTTGTCGTGGGTGACGTTGTTCATCCATGGCTTGACCAGATCCATGTAGCTCTGGTCGCCGCCATCGGTGAGCTGCGAGGATGGGCCAGTACCGATGGCACCATGGGCCTTGGCCCAGTCGATCCAGGCCACGAATTCTTCCTGGGATTTGATTTCCTGTGCGGCGTAATAGCTGGCCTTGTCCTTGAAGCCCGAGTCCTTGAAAGGTACGTTGGATTTGGGCTCTATCGAGCCTTCACCAATCCAGAGCAGCAGCACTTTGGGAACCTTGGGCATTTCCTTTTGCAGCAGTACCAGGCTGGATTTGTCGAAGGTCTGCAACACTACGCGCCCCGGTGTCTGGGCGACATTCACATGACCTGCCGCCGCTGCCGGACGCGGGCTGAGCCAGCCGCGCTTGGCCAGGGCTTTCTTCAGGTCGGCTTCGATGCCCGGAAACTGGGCAGGGACTTTGGTTTCGATATACAGGCCCGGTTTGTTCGCGCCACCTTCGGCGATATCGATCACTTCATCCAGGGTCAGAATTTGCAGGCCCGCGTAACTGTCGCGGGCGCGTGACGGATAGGCCTTGTTGAACCAGGTGCCGGCATCCAGCTCCTTGAGTTCAGCCAATGTGAAGCTGCTGACCGGGTCCTTGCTGCGTTTCGGATATACCTGGGCGATATTGGTGGTGCGGTCGAGTGTGTCGTCATGCAGGGCAATCAATACCCCGTCCTTGGTACGCTGAAGGTCCATTTCCAGATAGTCCGCGCCCAGATCCCGTGCCAGGGTGTAGGCCGGGATGGTTTCTTCCGGCGCATCGTACGACGCCCCGCGGTGCGCAATGACCGCAGGCCAGGGCAAACCGTTCTTCTCACTTATCACCTTGCCCGGAGCATCGGCTGCCGATGCCGTACCTGCCGACAGCATCACACCCGCCATAAGTGCGGTTGCCAACAAACGGTTCAAAGGTTTTTTGTGAGACGGGAATAGGGAAAATCCTTGCATGATCTGCTTGTTCCTTATTTGCATGAAGGGTCATGACGAAGCCACAGCGTGAAGCATTAACAGCATTTACAGGAAATGGGATGACGATTCAAATCGCGTATGAGCCAACGCTGGCAACCTCAGATCTTTTCCTGCATGAATTGATTTTTAAGACTACACAGAGCATCTCCTCTGCCCAATCTTCCCAAGTCGCGTTACTGTCAGTCTTTTCATGACCCGTTAAGGAAAAGTGCATGACGACGGTACTGGTACTGGTCGAGAGCGTTAATGAATATTTGCCGATTCTGGAGAGCAGCGGTTTTCGCTTGATCCGTGCGCCCACGGCCGCTTTGCGTGCCGAGGCCATTGCTGAGCATGGCCATGAAATTTCCGCTGTAATGACCCGCGGGCCTCTGGGGCTGTTTGCCGAGGAAATGGACGCGCTGCCTCATTTGCGGATCATCTGTGTGTCGGGTGCCGGTTATGAGAAGGTCGACCTTGCGGCTGCCCAGGCACGCGGCATTACCGTGACCAATGGCGCCGGGGTCAATGCGCCGACCGTGGCTGACCATACGATGGCGCTGTTGCTGTCGATCGTGCGTGATATCCCTCAGAACGATGCATCTGTGCGGCGCAGTGAGTGGCGCAAGGTCACGTGCCCGTCATTTGCCGGCAAGCGCCTGGGGATTGTAGGGCTCGGAGCGGTCGGGCTGGCCATTGCCAGGCGGGCTCAGGCATTCGACATGTCTATCCAGTATCACAACCGTAACGCGCGCAATGATGTGGATTACCTGTGGTATGCGACTGCTCTCGAACTGGCGGCCGCTTCGGACTTCCTGATCATTTCGACACCGGGCGGCAATGGCACGCTGCATTTGATCGATGCTCAGGTTCTCGATGCGTTGGGGCCGCAGGGCTATCTCGTGAATATCGCCCGGGCCAGCGTCGTCGATACGCAAGCGTTGGTCGAGGCCTTGCAACAGCGCCGGATCGCCGGTGCAGGCCTGGATGTTTTCGATGACGAGCCGCACGTGCCGGATGTCTTCAAGGCTCTGGATAACGTCGTGCTGACGCCCCATGTCGGCGGTCTGTCCCCCGAGGCATCGAAGGATATGGTCTTGATGGTCAACAAGAACCTGCTGGCGTTTTTCTCGGGGCAGCCGGTTCTGACGCCTGTTCATGCCTGAGGAGTTGAATATGCACTCAGGCAATGAATACTTGCCTGAGTGCCAATTCTGATTGCGCTCAGGCACGCCTATAGTCCCCCCAACATTACATGGGGGGAGATGGACATGCTGGACGGGAAAGGCAAGACGCTACGAATCGGTCTGGTGGGGGATTTCGATGCAGAAGTGCCAGCGCATCAGGCAATTCCTTTGGCGCTGAACATGGTGGCCGAGGTTGTCAGTGTTCAGGTGCAACATCAATGGCTGCCGACACCGGGGATCGGTGAGGGCGAAATCCTCGCCGGTTTCGACGGTATCTGGTGCGTACCCGCCAGTCCTTATCGGGATATGCAGGGCGCGTTGAATGCTATCCGTTTTGCGCGTGAGCGGCAGATACCCTTTCTGGGCACCTGTGGCGGATTTCAGCATGCCTTGATCGAATATGCACGCAATCACCTGGGCTGGCAGGATGCCGAGCATGGCGAAACCTCACCGGATTCACCTCACGCCATCATTACGCCTTTGAGTTGTTCGTTGGTTGAGGCCACGGCTCCCATTCATCTCGTACCTGATTCGTTGATCGCCAAGGCTTACGGTGTGTCTGAAATCGCTGAACGCTATCGATGCAGCTATGGCTTGCGCCCTGAACTGGCAACCTCAATGTTTGGCGATACGCTGAAGGTCAGTGGCCGCGGACCTGAAGGGGATATCCGCAGTATCGAGCTGCAAGGCCATCCGTTTTTTGTCGCCACGCTGTTCCAGCCGGAGCGGGCTGCCTTGCAGGGCGTGGTTCCCGCGCTGGTTACAACTTTCGTTCGAGCCTGTGCCCATCGCGTAGAAGGAGCATGCCCATGATCGCCGCCCGCTTTCCAACACCTTATTACGCGGTGATCTTCACGTCGCTGCGCACGCTGCAAGGAGCCCATGAGTATGAAGTGGCCGCCCACAGGATGGTCGAACTGGCCAGGGAGCAACCGGGTTTTCTGGGGGTGGAGTCGACACGCGGCGAAGACGGCTTGGGTATTACCGTTTCCTACTGGACCGATGAGCAAGCGATCCTGGCGTGGAAGCAGCACATCGAACATGCACAGGTGCGAGAGCTGGGACGCGCTCACTGGTATCAGGCCTGTACCACCAGAGTTTGCAAGGTCGAGCGGGACTATGCTTTCGAGGCATAGATAAACTGAAACAATGATTCAGCCCTCTGGCTCTGTCTGAATCTGCGGGGATATGCCAGCATTGCGTTCTTTCAGCCACAAAGCCGCTTTTGTGTGGAGCCCTCATGAACGAGAAAACGGTCCAGCCTGCCGTGTTGCGTATCCCCGAAGGCTTGCAGATCCCGGCTCAGGTGATCTGTCATGCCACCAGCCTGCGCCGGGCGAGTCGGCGTATCTGCCAGTTGTATGACGCGATCATGGCGCCTTGCGGCCTGCGTTCGACGCAACGCTCGATCCTGATGCAGATCGCCCGTAATCAGGCCCTGAGCATGACTGAACTGGCCATGTTGTTGGTGTTGGACCGTTCGGCCCTGGCCCAGAATCTCAAGCCACTGGAGCGTGAAGGGTTTGTCGCCGTTGA
This sequence comes from Pseudomonas cichorii, assembly GCF_015471405.1. GTDB lineage: Bacteria > Pseudomonadota > Gammaproteobacteria > Pseudomonadales > Pseudomonadaceae > Aquipseudomonas > Aquipseudomonas serbiensis. The sequence goes on along the minus strand of NZ_BLVZ01000021.1, from coordinate 41,482 downwards.
GGTGGACCCCGACGACAGGCGCAGCCGCCGGGTGCGCCTGACCCAGAGCGGCGTGGATAAACTGCTTGAGTCCCAGGCCTTGTGGGAAGAGGCCCAGCGTTGCTATGAGACGGCTCTGGGGACAGAGCGCGCTCATGAGTTGCGCCAGTTGCTGGGCCTGGTTCCGGTGGCCGATTATGGTGACGGCATCATCGGCGGGATATAGGTCAGCGTTGTGCCGAGCGCCCACAGCAAGACCAGCACCAGCGGCGTATGCACCAGTAATTGCACGAACGAGAAGCCTATCAGGTCGCGAGCTTTCAACCCCAGCACACCCAGCAGTGGCAGCATGTAGAACGGGTTGATCAGGTTGGGGAGGGCTTCGGCCGCATTGTAGATCTGCACGGCCCAGCCAAGGTGATACTGCAGTTCATTGGCGACCTGCATCACATAGGGTGCCTCGATGATCCACTTGCCGCCCCCCGACGGAATGAAGAATCCCAGCACCGCTGAGTAGATGCCCATCAGTACGGCATAGGTGTCGTGGGTGGCAATGCTGGTGAAAAAGGTCGAGATATAGTGCGCCAGGGTCTGGGCATCGCTGCCTTTGACGGTGGTCAGCAATGCGGCGATCGAGCCATAGAGCGGGAACTGGATCAGCACGCCCGTGGTGGTTGGCACTGCGCGGGTTACGGCATCCAGAAAGCTGCGCGGGCGCCAGTGCAGGAGTGCGCCGAGCATGATGAACAGGAAATTGTAGGTGTTCAGCCCTGAAATCGCGGTAATTGCAGGCTTGGTCGAGAACTCGTTGAACAGCCAGCCTGCACCCAGCAAAACCATCAGTATGATCAGCAGCGGGCTGTATTCCAGCCATTCGCCGGGCCGTGAGCGTGGTGGCAAGGGCGGCAGATTGAAGGCCGGGTCAACGCCACAGGCCTTGGCATCCTTGGCGGTATTCGGGCCGGGCGCCGTGGCATAGGCGACGATCAGTGAAATGACCACCAGTGCTGCGAGCATGACGCCTGACTGCCAGAGGAAAATAGTCTCGGTGAAGGGGATCACGCCAGTGATCGCCAGAATCGACGGCGGCAGGCTGCCAGGGTTGGCCTGCAGTTGTGCCGCCGATGACGAGAGGCCAAGTGCCCAGACTGCGCCGAGCCCGAGATAAGCCGCAGCGCCAGCGGCGCGATAGTCCATGCGCAGGTCGGTGCGACGGGCGAGGGCACGCACCAGCAACCCGCCGAACACCAGCGAAAGTCCCCAGTTCAGCAACGAAGCCAGCATGGAAATCAGTGCCACCCAGGCCACGGCGGAGCGGCCGTTTTTCGGGATACGTGCAAGCCGGTCTATCAGACGTACCGCAGGCGGTGAACTGGCGACCACATAGCCACCAATGACCACGAAAGCCATCTGCATGGTGAAGGGAATCAGGCTCCAGAAACCGTCACCGAACGCCTTGGCCGCTTCGGCCGGCCTGGCGCCGATGGCCAGTGTCGCAAGAGTGACGATGGCTACCGCCAGTGCGGCAAAGACCCAGGAGTCGGGGAACCAGCGCTCGGCCCAGGCGGCACAGCGCAGGGCAAAGCGGGCGGAGCGGCTTTCTTCTATATGAGTGGCCACGTGGAGAGTACCTCTGATTATTGTTATGGGAGGAGGGCTCTCTGATTTGTCGTACGGGCATCCAGGCCAGTCGGATCGCCAGCGAGCCTCCACGCTCAAGGCTAGCAAATCCTGTCATGGACAAGGCCTTGCCGACCTTGCCCGTTTTTCTACCTGAAACCCTCGGCGGGAATTCATTGGCTCTGCATGCGTTAAGTGTTGCAAGCCAGTCAGAGGGCCGTGGGAGGCAGCTTGCTGGCGACTGGACCCGCTTGGGTGTTCAACGTATCCCGGCTGCCATGCGGTGTGTGAACACGCGACAACACTGTGTAAATGGATGGCAGCACGAACAGCGTGAACAGGGTGCCCACCAGCATGCCGACAACGATCACCAGACCGAGGCCAAAGCGGCTGTTGGCGCCCGCTCCGCTGGCGAACAACAAAGGGATCAGACCCACGACCATCGCCGCCGTGGTCATCAGGATCGGCCTTAGGCGAATGCGCGATGCCTGCACGATCGCTGTAGCCGCCGTGCAACTTCTGAGCACCCGCAACTCATTGGCGAACTCCACCATCAGAATCCCGTGTTTGCTGATCAACCCCACCAGGGTGACCAGGCCGATCTGGGTATAGATGTTTACGCTTGCCAGCCCCATGGCCAGTGGAATCAGTGCTCCGCAGATCGACAGCGGCACGGTGATCAGGATGATCAGCGGATCGATCAGGCTTTCGTATTGAGCGGCCAGCACCATGAAAATCACCACAAGGGCAAACAGGAAGGCGATCAGCAATGAGTTGCCTTCATGAATGAATTGCCTGGCATCGGCCTGCCAGTCCTGACTGAAACCGGCCGGCAGGCTTTCGCCTTGTGCCTGCAGAAACGCCACAGCCTGTCCCAGGCTGACGCCCGGTGCCGGAATGGCCTGGAAGGTCGCAGCGTTCTGCTGATTGAACTGCTTGAGTGCATTGGGCTGAATGTCACGTTCCAGGGTGACCACACTGGAAAGCGGTATCTGACGGTCCTGATCGGTACTGACGTAGATATTGTTGAGGGCCTGAGGTGTCAGGCGCTGGCCTGCCGAGCTCTGGGGGATGACGTCATAGGAACGCCCTTGCAGCCCGAAACGATTCGTGTAGTTCTCGCCCATCAGCACCATCAGGGTGTTACCGATGTCCTGCATGCGAATGCCCAGACTATTGGCCTTGCTGCGGTCGATGCGCACCCGGACTACCGGATTATTGAACGCAAGGTCACTGTCGACCACCGCGAACAGCCCGCTGTCACGCGCCCGCTGTTTAAGATCCTCCATTGTCTCGTGCAGTACGCGATAGTCCTGGGTCGTGCGAATGACCCACTGCACGGGCAGACCTCCGCTTGATGCCGGCAAGGCTGGCAACTGGAATACAAAGACGGCATTGCCTTCGGCAGCATCCACCGCATGCTGCAACTCGCTCTGGATCTGTACGGCGCTGCGTGTGCGCTCATCCCACGAAGCGAAGTTGACGCCGGCGAAACTGGCTGCCACCCCATCGGTACCGTTGATGATCCAGGTGCTGGATGTTTCGTCCAGCTGGCTCATGATGTCGCTCAACTGGTAGGCATAGCGCTCCACATAATCGAGGCTGGCGTTTTGCGGTGACTTGATCGCCAGCAGCAGATTGCCCTGATCCTCGTTGGGGGCCAGCTCTTTGGCGGCCATGCCATACAGCCAGGGCAGGCTGACCAGGACCAGCGCTGCAAAGGCCAGAACGATGCCACGCAGGCGAAGCGAGGTGATCAGTGCCCGTTGGTAACGTCGGGACAGATGCCTGAAAAAAGCCTCGGCGCGCTGACTCATGCGCGTTTCGTTCTGTCCGGATGGCAATAGCCGGGTGCAAAGGACGGGAGTCAGGGTCAGCGCAATGACTCCGGACACCAGCACCGAGCCGGCAAGCGTCAAGGCGAACTCCTTGAACAGTGTGCCTGTGAGGCCCGCCATCAACCCGATCGGCATGTAGACGGCCGCCAGGGTAATGGTCATGGCAATGACTGCAGAGGCGATTTCCCGTGCGCCCACCAGCGCAGCCTCCCAGGGCGTGCGGCCTTCGCGGATGTGGCGGTGAATGTTTTCCATGACCACAATGGCGTCGTCCACTACCAGCCCGATTGCCAGCACCATGGCAAGCAGGGTCAGCAGGTTGATACTGAACCCGAACAGCGCCATGAGTCCCAGCGCACCGAGCATTGACAGCGGGATGCTGATAATGGGGATCAGTACGCTGCGTACCGACCCAAGGCACAGATAAATGATCAGCACGACGATCAGCGTGGCCTCGATAAGTGTTTCGATCACTTCGACGATAGAGGCGTGGATGAAATTTGCGGTTTCAAAGGCCAGGGCTACCTGCACTCCCGGTGGCAAAGTCTTTTCGATTTCGGGCAGCAGTTGCCTGATGGCTGCAACTATCGACAGCGGGTTCCCGTCCGGTGTCGCATAAAGGCCAAGATGCACGGCGGGTTTGCCGTCCATCAGAGCGCTGGTTTCGTAGGCTGCCGACCCCAGCTCTACGCTGCCCACATCGCGCAGGCGCAATAAACGGTCTGCATGATTGCTGATGACCATGTCGCGAAAGTCTTTCAGGCTGCTCAGGTCAGTGTTGACCTGAATCGAGCTGACAACGTACTGGCCTTTTATCTGGCCTGGCGCTGCCTGGAAGTTATTGGCCTTGATCGCCCGCTCGACATCTTCGGCGCTGATGCCGTGGCCAGCCAGTCGTACGGGGTCCAGCCAGAGCCGCATGGCCAGGCGCTGGCCGCCGAATGTCTGGACTTTGGCCACGCCGTCAATGCCGGAAAACAGTGGCTGAACAACCCGGTCAAGGTAATCGCTCAACGCGGGCACGCTCATGCGGTCGCTTGAAAAGCCTACGTAGGCCACGGCTGTGGCATCCCCGGCGGAACGTTCGATGACCGGGTCATAGGCTTGTTCGGGCAAGCGATACTTGACCTGATTGACCTTGGCGATCACCTCGCTCAAGGTCTTGCCTGAGTCCTGGTTCAGCCCCAGACGCAAGGTGATGAGGCTGCGTCCCTGCACCGATGACGAACTGACGTAGTCAACGCCCTGGACCGAGGCCAGGGACTGGTTCAGAGGCTGGGTCACGAACCCCTGCATCAGTTCGGCCGGTGCGCCGGGGTACTCGGTGCTCACGCTGATGGTCGAGCTTTCCAGAAGCGGATACTGACGAACCGTCAAGTCCTGATAGGCCTTGAGCCCGGCCAGTACGATCAACAGGCTGACCACCAGTGCAAGCACTGGGCGTTTGACAAAGACATCCGTGAACTTCACAGCTCAGCTCCCTTGAAGGTGTCATGCCGGTGCGAGGCCGAAGTGTCGAGCACGCTCTTGCCCACCGGTTCGATCACGGCACCGTCACTGAGCTTCAACTGCCCCGAAACCACCACGCGGTCATCGCGCAGCACACCCTGCTCGATGATGACCCGACCATCGCGGCGTTCGCCGGTCTTCACTGCTACCCGACGTACTTTGGGGACCTGCGGGGCATCCGGTCCCGATTCAAGCACATAGATCTCTTCGCCATAGGCGTTATAGGTGATTGCCGTTTCCGGTACGGTCAACACATCTCTGGTCTGCGCCTGGGGCACTTTCACACGCGCGAACATGCGCGGCAGTGCCGTCTCGGGCGGCTGTTGCAGGCGTGCCTGAACGTTGATCATGCGCGAGCGGTCAAGAATGGGGTCCAGTGTCGTGACCATGCCCGTTATCGGTTGGTCCGGCAGGGCGTCGAGTATGACCTCCAGCGGCCGGCCGGGCTGGATGTGGGGCAGGGCATGTTCCGGCACGCTGAAGTTGACGTAGAAACCCTCGTTGCCCACCAGATTGATCAGGGTTTGTCCTGGCGTGACATATTGGCCCAGATGCACCTGGCGAATTCCCAGAGTGCCGGCAAAGGGCGCCTTGATGGTGAGCTGATCGATTTCGGCTTCGAGTGCCTGCAAGGCCCCCTTTGCAGCCAGATATTCGCTTTGTGCATCACCTTCTTCCTGCCGAGACATCGCATCGAGGGAGGTGAGCTGGCGTGCGCGTTGCAGACGTGCCTGACTGTTTTTCATCTTGCCTTGCAGGCGCACCAGGTCTGCACGCTGGCGTGCATCGTTCAGACGCACCAGCACCTGACCGCGCTCGACCTGTTGCCCTGAGCGGATGGGCAGGTCGACGATACGTCCACCAACCTCGGCAGGTACGCTGACTTCCTGGAAAGCCTCCAGCTCGCCGATGGCTTCCAGATAGTCGGTGAACGGTGCGCTGTCGACCTGGGCAACCGCTACCTTCACAGGCTTCACCGCAGCAGTGTCCACTGGCTGGGCCGTGCTCGTGCGAAATGTCCAGAGGCCGCCCAGAATGATCAGCCCCGAGAACAACAGGAGGATGAGAGGGTGGCGCTTCGCTGCACCGACATCAATCATTGGGATTTTCCTTGAATGGCTTTTAGTAGATCGGCCAGCAACCCGGCGTGAGGAGTTCCACAAGATGGTCGTCCGGGTCTCGGAAATAGATGCTCGACCCGCCTTTTGGCCATTGGGTCCGGCCTTCTATGGGAATGCCTGCCTGGGTGAGTCGCTCGGTCCAGGGAGCCATATCCGCAGAGTCGATGGCAAAGCAGACATGGATTCGGCCCTGAGCATCATGAGGCGGGATTTCTCCGCCACTCAGGTGCTTGGTCTCCAGTGAGGCGCCTTGCTTGAACAGCAGCAGGGCGTTCGCCCCGCCAACGTTCAGTGCAACCAGTACGTTGCTTTCCACCATCACTTCGAGCCCAAGGGTCTTGTAGTAAAAATTCTTGGCTTCTGTAAGATCTTTCACATAAAGCGCGGTCTCAATGATCCTGTTGAGTCGCGGCATATCTCGCTCTCCTTATGGAATCAAGGAAGCACCCTCTCTCCCGAAGTTGGAAGGCTAAGGATGGCTACTGTTTTATTGCGTAATATCGACTTGAATCTGTTGGTGATTCTCGATGCCCTTCTGACAGAAAAGCATGTCACTCGCACGGGCGAACGATTGCATCTGAGTCAGCCGGCCATCAGTCACTCCTTGAGCAAGTTGCGCAGTCTGCTTGATGATCCGATCCTGATCAGGAAGGGCAATGAGGTCTTCCTGAGTGCTCTGGCAATCAGCCTCCAGGCGCCTCTCAAGAATCTGTTGAGTCAGATCGAAGCCTTGTTTGGCAGCTCGATTGCCTTTGAGCCCGCCACGTCCCGGCGCACGTTCAATCTGGCCATGTCGGATTACGGCGCGGCAATTGTCTTGCCCAAATTGCTGGTCCGTTTTCGCCGGGAAGCGCCCAATACAACGCTGGTCGTCACTCAGAGCAGCCGTCACGGAATGCTTGAGCAAGTCGCTCAAGGCAAGATCGATCTGGCGCTGGGCGTATTTCCCAACCTGCCGACCGACATCGCCCAGGCTACGCTTTTCGAGGAAACCTTTTCGTGCCTGCTCGACCGCAACACCTTGCCGCCGGGTGGAACGCTCGATCTCGAAAATTACCTGTTGCGTCCGCATATATCCGTTTCCATGGATGGGAGCGTGGGTGAGGTAGACACGCTGTTGCGTGCTCAGGGCCTGCACCGACGCATCGCCGTCAGTGTGCCGCACTGGCGTACGGCGCCAGGCATGATCAGCAATACCGACCTGATCCTCACCGTGGCCACACGTACGCTGGATGAGGCACTTCTTGACGATTCGCTCATACAACTCACACCTCCATTGACCATTCCGCCGTTTCCGTTCGTACAGATCTGGCATCACCGGTTCAACGAAGACCCTGCGCATCAATGGCTACGTGAGCAGGTCGCACAGGCGGCCGCTCATCGCACTGTCTCGTTCTGATCCGGGCGCAGTCGCAAGCGCAGGTCCGGTCCGATGCTGGTCACTTCGTACAGACTGAAATTCAGACTGTCATGAAGGCTGGTCAACTCCGGTAGATGGACCATCGGCCGGGCGATATCACCCAGCAGACGTGGTGCGATGTAGACCAGCAGTTCGTCCACCAGGCCGGCCTTGAGCAGCGCACCGGCCAGAGTGGGGCCGGCCTCCACGAATACATCGTGCAGGCCGCGCTCGCTGAGCACTTGCATCAACTGCGCAAGATCCACTCCGTTCTCGTCACTTTGCAAACGCAACACTTCGTTGCCCGTGGTTGTGGACTCAGCCGGTGAAGCGTCCAGTCCGACCACATGCAGGCTGGGCGCCAGGCTGTTGAATACTCGTGCGTTGCCGGGCACCCGGGCCTTGCTGTCGAGCACGACCCGGACCGGAGGCAAGGCTGCCGGTGAAGACAGATGGCGTACGGTCAGCAGCGGGTCATCAGCCAGTACAGTGCCACTGCCGGTCACGATAGCTGCACTGGACGCCCTCCAGAGTTGTACATCGCTGCGTGCCTGATGACTGGAAATCCATTGCGAGCGACCGTTGCTCAGCGCCGTGCGACCATCCAGGCTCATGCCCAGCTTGAGCTGCACCCAGGGTCTTCGTCGTTCGACACTGGACAGAAAACCACGATTGAGTTCCCGTGCCGCTGTCCTGAACAACCCCACCTTGACCTCGATACCGGCTTCACGGAGTTGCGCGATTCCGCGCCCGTTGACCTTCTCGAAAGGGTCTTCATGGGCAACGACAACCGTGGCAATTCCACTGTCGATCAAGGCCTGGTGGCAGGCGCCGGTTCGTCCTACGTGACTGCAGGGCTCCAGCGTCACATAGGCCGTGGCACCTTTTGCCAGTGCCCCGGCCTGACGCAACGCGAAGACTTCGGCATGCGGCCCGCCAGCGCAGCGATGCCAGCCTTCGCCAACCACTTGGTTTCCGTGGGCAATCACACAGCCCACCCGAGGGTTGGGCCATGTGGAGTGACTGCCACGTGCGGCCAGCGACAATGCATGCTGCATGTGCTGGAAGTCGCATTCAGTGAAGTGGTTCATACCTGCGCCTGTGCTCCGGCGTGGACGTTGATCGGGTAAATACGCCCGTCATAGGCGCTGGCCAGAAAGCCTGTGCCGTCGATGTTGTGGGAAATGCAGGAGATACCGCTGGCCGTCGGTTTCTCTACAGCCACCCAGCGACGTTTGGCGACATCGAAAATGGCCACTGTTCCGCCGTAACTGCCTGTTGCGATCTGCGTGTGATCAGGGGAAATGGCGATGCACTTGATCGAGTGCTGGTGAGGCGTGTCGTAGACCTCATCCTGACCGTTGCGCCACAGGCGCAGCTTGAGGTCCCTGCCGATGCTGGCAAAACCATCTTCAATACGGGTGCAGCCGTTGGAAATACGGGCGTGAGCCTTGTCCAGGTAGCGCTCCAGGCCGAAGTCGCTGATCCGGTGAAAAGCCGCCGCGGCAGTGGCGCATACGCTGAACAGAAACGTCTCGTCGGCAGCGATACCCTTGATGGCATTCTCATGCAGTTGTATCGAGGTGACGAAGCGGGGCTGGCCGGCTTCCAGCGCAAAAACAAGCGCTTCGCCGGTGTACGTCCCGATAGCCGCATGCAACTGGCCGTTTTTCTCGAACGTAGTGCCGCAGTTGAGTGGAGAGCGATGCTGATAGAGCGTGTCCCCGGTACGGGCGTCGAAGACGGTGCCCATCTGCCCGCCTGTCAGAACGCTTTCGCCGAAGGGCAGCAGGAAGTTGCAGAGGCTGCCGGCGTGAGTGCTGGCCTGACCATTGATGTGCAGGATGCCGGCATCGCCAATGCTGTAGATGTCATCGTTGACGACAGCCACGGCATTCAGGCTGATCGCAGGCTCGATACCATCCAGGTCCCAGACCTGGGTCTTGAAGTTCCAGGTCGCGTATCGGGAACCAAAGGTCACGAAGGCGATGCGGTCGGTTCCCAGCAGCGTACAGCTGCGTGGCCAGATGATGCTGGGCAGGGAAGTCTGTGCGGTCTTGACCAGATTGTTGTGCTCATCCAGGTGCCAGAGTATGACGCAACGGTCGTAGCTCAGGCTGACCAGCAGACGCTGCTCGTCATCCCAGATGATGCGTTTGATTCCGGCAGCATGGGCCGGGTGCAGGTGAGTGCCGCTTGCATCGATGAGGGAAACCTTGCCCTCATCGTCACCCGCGAAGATGATCCCGTCCCGAGACAGGGCAACGGTGTCGGTTTCCACACCGCCCAGATCGATGAGTTCAAGCTGGGCACCGCTCTGGGCGCACCAGCGGCGAATCGAGCCATCGTCACTGCTTGAAACCAGTGTACGGCCGTCGGCTGACCAACTGACCGAAATCACATCGGCACTGTGGCCTTTGAGGATGTGTCTGGTCTGCCCTTGCAGATCGAACAGACGCAACGTGTGATCGCGTGAACTGGTCGCGATGGTTTGGCCATCCGGCGAGAACGCGGCCATCTCGATGTCATCTTCATGCCCGATCAACACGGCCTTGAGGCGCAGGCCTGGCACTTCCCAGACGCGAGCCGTGTAGTCGCTGCTGGCACTGACCAGTAACGTACCGTCGGCATTGAATGCGCATTGATTGGCCAGGTGGTCATGCAGCACACGCTGTATGGGAGTTTTGGTTCTGGCATCCCACAAGATGACCTGATTGTCGTAACCCGCGGTGGCTACATAACGATCTTTGAAAGCGTTGATACCGCTGATAGGTCCGAAATGGCGCATGATCTATATCCTTTAGATAAGTAGGAAACTCGAATTTCAGTCAGCCGCTGTCAGCCTGTGTATAAGGCAGACGGTAAGAAAGAGTCAGTCAGTTGCTAATGGCGATACGGTGTTGTTTCTTGTCGATCTTGGCTTGTAGATAGTTTCGGTTATGTTCGGTGATGAATACGCCGGTCGGAATGACGTCTGAAACATGTATGCCGTTTGATTCCAGAGCCGACACTTTTTCGGGGTTGTTGGTGATAATACGGCAATCAGTAATACCCACGGCTTTCAACATGCTGGCTGCCAGAGAAAAGTCCCGATCATCTTCCGGGAAACTGAGGTGCGTATTGGCTTCAAATGTATCCAGGCCCGTGTCTTGAAGTCGATAAGCTTCAAGTTTGGCATACAAGCCGATGCCGCGGCCTTCCTGACGCAAGTAAATAAGATAGCCACCTTCTTTATGCATGCGATTGATGGACTCGGTCAATTGAGGCCCGCAATCGCAGCGCTGGGAACTGAAGACATCCCCGGTCAGGCATTCGGAGTGGATACGTACCAGTGGACTTTCCGGGCGGTCGGGTCCCAGCTTTATCAAAATATGCTCATGTTTCGGATCGAGGCCGCTAAAGGTGAAAAACGTGCCAGGGCATTGACCTTCATTAAGAGGGATATCAACTTTATTACGCACTTTGACAGTTTTCATGATTGACCTTCTTACTGTGTGATGAGGCTATTTTTTTTATGGGTGTACTTGGGCAATGGTTCACGCCGAAGGTGTTTCTGCAAGGCGAAATCCCATGACATAGATGGCTCGAGGGTATTTGCCGTGGCGTCGGCAATTACGTGCCAGATCTCTGAAGCGGGTGAAGCTCCCGCCCCGGGCGACGCGATGAGTACCCACAACGGTAACCAGATCGTCTTCGATTGCCTGACCGCCAGGGTAGGGGGCGTAATCGTCGGCGACGTATTCCTCGACATTGCCCGCCATGTCCATGCAGCCGAATGCGGAGGCACCTTGGCTGAATGCGCCGATGGGGGATGTAGTGAACAGCCCCAGCTCTGCCGTATTGCAATGGTCGGGCAGGAAGCTGTTGCCCCACGGAAAGACCAGATTCCCGGGGCCGGCCGCGGCGTATTCCCATTCCGCTTCCAGTGGCAGGCGGAATTGACGCCCGGTACGGCTGTTGAGCCAGTCGATGTAGGCCTCGACATCCTCGACGGTCAAGCCGAATACCGGATGATTGGCCCGATCCGTTGGAAACTGCCCGAAAGGCCAGTTATCCGGGATCCGGGGTTGCATCGAGTCCTCCAGAAACGCCCGGTATTCCAGGTTGGTGAGCGGAAACCTGGCGATACGGTAAGGTTGGAGTGTCACCGCGTGGCGGGGCACTTCCTTTTCGATCCAGGATCGATCAAGGCCAAGCCCGCTCATTTCCTGCATGACCGAATCGACCTCATCGGCCGCCAGCCCTGTTGACACCTTACCGCCCCTGATATCAATCATCTGCGGGTCGAATACGTTGATGCGCGTGTCCACGGTCTGCGCGAGCAACTTGCCAGCTGCCAGTCGGACCTGCAGCGTGGCTTCGGGATCCTCAAGGCGCTCGATCAGCCGCTCCGTGGGCTCTTGAGCCAGCAGTTTCCAGGTCGCCAAGGGCAGCGACATGTTCCGGGGTTGCTGAAAGTGCTCGGGCAGCCCCATCAGATACCTGTCGGTCATCTGAGGGGTAAGCGGCCCTTCAAAGACTGGCCAGTGAGTGAATGAATGATTTGTCGCCATTTGAGACGTGCCTCCTGCGGGAATCACGGAGTATCGCCAGCCCCGTCTGAGGGGCTGCGAGTCGGATCGCTAGCGTGTACAGACCAGACCGGTCTGCAGGCAGTTGCGCTCGAAGTCATCCCAGTAACCGGCGGGGAATTTGTCACGATTGGCTTTTGAGATGATCGGCTTCTGCCACTCGAAGGTGGAAAAACCGGCCTTGGACAGTGCGGTCTCGTAAGCCTCGCGGCTCCAGCGGTAGAAGGTGAAGGCGCTGGGTGGCTGGGTTACGAACTCTGCATCACAACGGAAGCCGCCCTTGTGAGGCTGCTCGTTGAGCACATGGACGCCGTATTTGGTGAAGTTCCCCTGTGCCAGTTGAAAGCCAGGATCAACGGTATAGGCAATCAGCCTGCCACCGGGCTTGAGGTTCTTTGCCACCACCGCAAACATTTTTTCCAGTTCGTCGATCGATTGCGCATAGTTGAACAGCCAGGCCGCGCTGACCCGGTCAAAGGGGGCCTGGGGCAATGTCCCCATGTCCGCCACATTGGAAACCATGTATTCGATGGCCTCATTGTTACGTTCGGACTCCTTGCGAGCCAGTTCGATCATCGAGGAGGAAATATCGACCCCCACTACCTTGCTGGCTCCCTGGCGATACAGCTCCCGGCCAAAAAAGCCGAAGCCACAGGCCAGATCCAGTACGGACTTGCCTTTCACATCACCCATCATGTGAAAGAACGTCTGGGTCTCGACGGAACGCTGTGATGCGCTGTCTGTAAACGCTTCGAAGCGTTCGCCAATTGAATCGTATGCTGCGGATTGACCGGCCATTGTTAACTTCCTTTTATGTGGTGAAAATCCTGGGCCTCGGATTAACTGCGTGTGGTAATCAAGAAGCCGATAATGACAATGAAAACACCGAACAACTTCTGAATGTTGACCGGTCTGCGGGGGAGGCCGACCAGACCGAAGTAATCAATCAATAACGAAATCACAAGCTGCCCGATAATAACCGCCATCATGAAGTTTAAAGTTCCCAGTCGAGGTGCCATCAGCAGTGCGATGGTGATGTAGAAAACACCGGCCACGCCACCTAACCAGGCCCACCAGGGAGCACTTTGTAAAGCCGTAGTGCTCGGCTTTTCAACTTTGAATATCAACAGGGCGGCGAAGACCGCAATCAAGCTGACCAAAAGCGAAACAGTCGTAGCCCATAAGGGGTGTCCCAGTAATGTGCCCAACCTGGCATTGGTGCCCGCCTGCAAGGGAACTGCAAAACCAGCGGCCAGACTCAGAGCAATAGCGGTTAATACATTCATCAAGTGGGTTCCTCTTCTGGTCAGTTTTACTTTTATGGATGGGGATAAGCCAATTCTTGTTTGTAATGGGCTGTATTCGTGAGACCGATGACAGTCTTTACCGGTCTGGTATTCAAACTCAACAAACAGGGCCGGCAACAATGTTTTTCGGTGAGCTTGCGATGTAGCAGAGGAGCAGGAGATACAAGTCCGTTGTTCTGAAAGCCGACATGGTCAGGCCTCTGGCGATGTTTTCGCGCTCCGGTCATGACACTTTAGACAAGTATTTTCAATGAGGGGATAGAAATGACATCAGTAGCAATGTGCTACTAACTAAGTTGCATGTATTGCCAGGCAATAATGCAGCAGGCCGCTGTAAGAGAGCGGCCTGCGGTATAAGGAGTCGGGTCTGTTTGTCGTGGTCGTGTGGCGTGAACCAAGGCTTTCAGAATGTCATTTCGATCACATCATCCGGCACTATCAGCTTGCCGGCCGTCTTGGCGATGATCTCTTCCACGCTGACTCCTGGCGCACGTTCGCGCAGGATGAAGGCACCGTTCTCGATTTCCAGATACGCAAGGTCGGTCAGCACCCGCCGGATACAACCGGCACCGGTCAGTGGCAGGCTGCAACGCGGCAGCAGCTTGGATTCGCCGTCCTTGGAGGCATGGGTCATGGTGACGATGATGTTCTCGGCGCCCGCCACCAGATCCATCGCGCCACCCATGCCCTTGACCAGCTTGCCGGGGATCATCCATGAAGCGATGTTGCCTTCGACATCCACTTCAAAAGCGCCCAGCACCGTCAGGTCCACATGACCGCCACGGATCATGGCGAAGGATTCGGCCGAGGAGAAAATCGAAGCGCCGATGCGCGCTGTCACTGTTTGCTTGCCTGCGTTGATCATGTCGGCATCGATGGTTTCTTCAGTGGGAAACTCGCCCATGCCCAGCAGGCCGTTTTCCGATTGCAACATCACATCGATATCGTTCGGGACGTAGTTGGCGACCAGCGTCGGAATGCCGATGCCCAGATTGACGTAGTAACCGTCTTTCAGTTCACGGGCGACACGTTGAGCCATTTGTTCGCGGGAAAGTGCCATGGTCTGAAATCTCTTTTTGTTGTACGCCGCTTCCTGCCTGAGGAAACGCCCGGGAATACGATTTGCTCAGGACTTCCTGACGGTGCGTTGTTCGATGCGTTTCTCGAAGGTGCCCTGAATCACGCGGTCGACATAAATGCCGGGCGTGTGGATCTGTGTGGGTAGCAGCACGCCCGGCTCGACGATTTCCTCGACTTCGACCACGGTGATCCGGCCTGCCGTGGCAACCACCGGATTGAAGTTCTGCGCGGTATGGCGATAGATCACGTTGCCGAAGTGGTCGGCTTTCCAGCCCCTGACAAGGGCGAAGTCACCGGTGATGGCTTCTTCCAGAATCACATTGCGCCCGTTGAACTGGCGGGTTTCTTTGCCTTCGGCAACGGGCGTGCCGTAACCGGTGGCGGTGTAGAAGGCCGGGATGCCAGCGCCGCCTGCGCGGAGTTTTTCTGCCAGGGTGCCTTGGGGAGTGAGTTCGACTTCCAGCTCACCGCTGAGCAACTGCCGCTCGAAGAGCGCGTTTTCACCGACATAGGAGGAGATCATTTTGCGGATCTGGTGATCCTCCAGCAGGATGCCGAGGCCGAAACCATCGACACCGCAGTTGTTGGAAACCACCGTCAGGCCTTTGATGCCCATGCGCTTGATCTGCGCAATGAGGTTTTCAGGGATACCGCACAGGCCGAAGCCGCCGCACAGCACCGTCATGTTATCGGTCAGGCCGGCAAGGGCCTCTTCGTAGGTCGCGACACGTTTATCGAGTCCAGCCATGATGATCCGCCTTTTTATTGTTCATCGACAGGGGGCCGTGTGAGTGCATCTTCTCTCCCGGTCAGTGATTTGTTAATTTTGTTTTTCTGATCAATTGATAATAAAAGCAAATATATGAACGTCAAACAGCTTCGGGCTTTTCTGGCAGTTGCCCAATGCCTGAGCTTTGCCCAGGCCGGAGAGCGACTGCATCTGTCGCAGCCGGCCTTGAGCCTGACCATCAAGAGCCTGGAAGATGATCTGGGCGGGCAACTGCTCACGCGCACCACGCGCACGGTCAGCCTGACCCCGGAAGGCGAAACCCTGCTGCCACTGGCGCGTCAGTTGCTGGCTGACTGGGACAACACCGAAGAGCTGCTGCGTCAGCGTTTCACGTTGCAGATGGGCAAAGTGTCGGTGGCGGCGATGCCAGCGTTCGCGGGCAATCTGTTGCCGGGCGCGTTGAAGGTGTTTCGCGGGCGCTATCCGCGGGTCAACGTGGCAGTGCATGACGTGATCAACGAGCAGGTGGTGGAAATGGTGCGCCATCGTCGGGTCGAGCTGGGCATCGGTTTCGAGCCCGAGTCGAGCAATTCGCTGGTATTCACGCCGTTCTATATGGATCGTTTTGTCGCCGTGGTTGCAGCCGATTCGCCGCTGGCCGAGCGCAAGCAATTGACCTGGCGCGAGCTGCTGCGCGAGGACTTCATCGCCCTGCAACGACCTTCGGCCGTGCGCCTGCTGCTGGAGCAGGCGATTGCTGCGCAGCACGGCAAGCTTTCGGTCGCTTTCGAGAGCCATCAGTTGTCCACCATCGGGCGAATGGTCGCCAATGGGCTGGGCGTCAGTGCGGTGCCCGCGTTGTGCATCGAGCAGATGCAGGAACTGGGCGCTCGCTGCATTGCTCTGGTCGAGCCGCGTATCGAGCGGCGCATCGGTCTGATGATGCTGGCCGATCACAAGCTGTCAGCGGCCGCCCATGCGTTGCGTGAGGTCTTGATTCAGCATTCCGCAAAAGTCGATAGCTACTATCACGACGGATGATTTTTGCCTGAGGGAGCCGGGGATTAACCTTTGTTCATTCCCGAAAACGAGTCAGTCTGGAGGCTCCCATGAATCATTTCTTTGCTCTTGGTCTTGTCGTGTTCTTCAGTGCTGTGCTGTTGGGCGGCTGTTCCACTCATCACTCCGTCGAGTTGCGTCCTTACACCGTCGAAGAAACTCATCAACTGGCACTTGAAGACTTGAACCGCCGTGGTCTGTCGTTCGACGAATACCAGGCCCGTAAAGCGCAACTGATGGCTGATCCCGCCATTCAGCAGGTCCGTCAGTTCGATAAAGAAGGTGAAGTGAGCGTTGAGCGTGGTGCCTTGCTGGATGGCCGTCGCGGCTGAAGGTGGAATGACAATTTTTCGATAACCGAATTTTATTGAAACTGTACCGATAAAAGTTTCACCCACTGTCCGTTTGTTTGCAGATGATGCTCCGTTAGGGTGATCGCTTGATTTCACCACTCCCCGGACAGCTTGATGCTTCTCTCTTTCGATCTTCTGCTGGCTTTCGCACTGTTTGCGTTTGTCTCCTCTGTGACACCCGGCCCAAACAACATGATGCTGATGGCTTCAGGCGTGAACTTCGGTTTCAAGCGCACTCTGCCGCATATGGTGGGGATCAGTATCGGCTTTTTCGTGCTGATAGTGGCGGTGGGTTTTGGTCTGGGCAGCCTGTTCAAGACCTGGCCTGTTCTCTACACCATCCTGCGTTATGTGGGTGCGGCCTATCTGCTTTATCTGGCGTGGAAAATCGCGACCTCGGGGCCAGCCTCCGATTCCACTGAACAGCGTGGCGAACCCTTGAGTTTTCTGGGCGCGGCGTTATTCCAGTGGGTCAATCCCAAGGCCTGGGTCATGGCCATTGGTGCGATCAGTACCTATACGCCGATGGAAGGCTATTTCATCAACGTGTTGGTCATCGCGTCGGTATTTGCACTGATCGGTCTGCCTTGCGTCGGCATCTGGGCGGGGTTCGGCAGTTTGCTGCGCAACGTTCTGCGCAACCCGCTGGGCCTGCGGATCTTCAATGGCGTGATGGCGGCGTTGCTGGTGCTGTCGCTGTATCCGTTGGTGCTTGAACATTAGTTCGTGACCAGGTGGGACCAGATTTGTCCGCAAAGGGGTCCGGGAAGGGGTCTGTACACCCGCCGCATCTTTACCTGAAGAAAAAATGCTTCCCGAATAAATTCGGTCCCACACAGTCTGTACACAGAACTTGGATCTGTAGGAGCGAATTCATTCGCGAAGAGGGACCTTACAACGCCAGTTGCAAATGCCCGCCTTGCTGTTTTCTGCGGGCCTGGAGCCGATGCTGCAAGCCAAGCAGGAAATGCTCCAGCCCTTCGCGCAGGCGTTCGGTAAGAATCTCATCCAGCTCACCGCCCAGCTCGTTATCGCTGTAACTGATCTGGCTATCGATGGCGAAGATGCCGTGCAGCACTTCCTGTGATTTCAGCGCGGAAAGCACCGGCTTGAGGGCGTAATCCACGGCCAGCATATGGGCGATGCTGCCGCCGGTAGCCAATGGCAGAACCACTTTGCCGAGCAGAGCACGCTCGGGCAGCAGGTCCAGCAGTGTCTTGAGGGCGCCGGAGAACGAGGCCTTGTAGACCGGCGTACCGATCAGCAGGCCGTCGGCCTGGCGGACGGCTTCAATGAAATCCTGGACTTGCGGGCTGTCGAACTGGGCGAAGAGCAGGTCTTCAGCCTTGAAGTCACGGATGCGAAGCGTCGTGACATTGACGCCCTGATTTTCCAGCCAACGACCGGCATGGGCCAGGACGACGCCGGAGCGGGATTTGGGGGAGGGGCTGCCTGAAAGCGAAACGACCAACATGCTGAATTCCTTGCGATAAGCGTATACCTGCAAAGCAGCATGTGTGCCAGCCTTGTATTTTTATCAAGCTGTTGAAAATAAAGGATTTATTTTTATATCGATGACAAAGGTACAGCCCTTTGATGCTGAATCAGCAGGCAAGTGCTGATCCACTGTTGCTGTACAGACAGTTTCTTCGGGCAAAAAAATCCCCGCACGGGTCGGTGCAGGGACGTCTTCTGGCCGGGTTTCAGTTCCTGAATGCTGCGCCTGTCTGTACCACACTGGCCGAGCCAAGCAGTTGGCTGATGAAGCGGTTCCATCGCGTGATATTGGCAGGCCCGACAAACACCACATCCTGAGCCTGGAGTTCAAACTGGCGAGCCAGCAGGTAGGCAGTGGGTTTTTCAGCTTTCAGGTGATAGACCGTGGACACCGCATTGGCCTGGTTCTCGACGCCGCGAATCACGTAGACCGCGTCGCCATTGGCGGTTTCCGGGCTCAGGCCGCCGGAGCTGCCCAGGGCTTCAAGCAGTGTCACGCTGGTGGTGCCGAAAGAAATGACCTGCGGGTTACGCACTTCTCCCAGCACATAGATCTTGTTTTTGGAGTTGCTGTTGAGGTGCAGGTAGTCGCCATCCTTGAGGAATATCTTGCTCAGTTGCGAGCCCTGGCGGTTGAGCGAGTCGATATCGATCAAGTAGTCCCGGCCATCGCGCCTGAGGGTCAACCCGGCAAGGTTGGCGTCGGTCAGGTCGATACCGGCGGTGCTGACTGCTTGCACCAGGCTCAAGGGAATATTGGTGATCGATTGCGGGCCGGGAGTCTTGAACGAGCCCGAGAGCAGTACGCGCTGGCTGTTATAGCGCAGCACTTTCACATCGACCTTGACCTCGGTGTATTGCGGCGCAAGCCCCATGCGCAGTTGTTCGCGAATCTGGCTGACAGTCTTGCCACCGGCCCTGATCTTGCCGACATAGGGAAAGAACAGCGTACCGTCGCTCAGCACTTCTCGCGTGTTGGCGTCGAGCTGGTCCTGTGAACCTGGAGCGGTCAGTTCCGGGTGCTCGAAAACCGTCACCAGCAAGGTATCGCCCGGACCGACCGCATATTCCGGGGTTTTATAGTTCAGCAGCTCGGCGGGTAACGTCACGCTATTGGACGCTATGCGTTGCTGCTGTTGTTGCAGGCTTTTGGGGGTGATATCGACCAATTGAGCCTTGGGGCCATTCGGGTCATCCGCCGTGATATCGCCCGGGGTCATGTGTTGGCCGGGGGCAAACACGCATCCCTGCAAGATCAGACTGGAGAGCAGCACAACAACCAGGTTTCGATTCATATGAGTGTTCCTTGCTGACGGTGCGTCTGGCACCACGATGATTTCATTGCATCCCTGTTCAACATTTCTCTGCGGGTTCATGTCTTGTGCGTGCACATACCTCCCTCCGGGTATGGGCGCCCGGAATCCTTTCGTTTCGTTTGGGGTAAGGTCTGTCGAACCGGTCAGAAGGCGTTCTTGTTGAGAAAGCCTTTGAACAGGGTCAACAGGATGATTTTGAGATCCAGCCAGACCGACCAGTGCTCGATGTATTCCAGGTCGAATTCGACACGTTTCTGCATCTTGTCCAGCGTGTCGGTTTCGCCGCGCCAGCCATTGATCTGTGCCCAGCCGGTAATGCCCGGCTTGACCTTGTGCCGCAGCATGTAGCCGCTGACCTGCTTGCGGTATTGCTCGTTATGCGCGACGGCATGGGGGCGGGGGCCGACAATGGACATGTCGCCGCGCAGCACATTCAGAAACTGCGGCAGTTCATCGAGGGATGTCCGGCGCAGAAAAGCCCCCAGCGGTGTGATGCGCGCATCGTTGCGTGTGGCCTGACGCACGACTGCCCCGTTTTCCTGAACACTCATGCTGCGAAATTTCCAGACCATGATCGGTCGCCCGTCCAGGCCGTAGCGCCGCTGGCGAAACAGGATCGGGCCAGGTGACGTCAGCTTGATCGCAATGGCAATCAGCAACATGGGCAGGGCAATCAACAGCAGAATCAGGATCGACAGCAGAATATCCTCGGCCCGTTTGACCAGGCTCCAGGCGCCATCCATGGGCGAGTCGAAAATGCTGATGCTGGCCAGGCCATTGATACTTTCGCTGCGCGCGTGCAGCAGCTCGAACATGAAGACATCCGGGATCAGGTACACCGAGGCGGTGGTGTCGCTCAAACCTGTGATCAGCTCACGCAGGTGTGGCTCACCGCTGAATGCCAGAGTGATGTAAACCTTGTCGATCCTGCCTTCTCGGGCGTCGTCGACCAGTTGTTCGAGATTGCCCAGCACCGGTACATGATGATCGTTGTTGTTGAGTTCCATCTGGCGGGGTTGCGAGTCGTAGAAGCCCAGCAGATTCAGGCCCATCCACGGCGCGCTGGAAATGGACTGTGCCAGACGGGCTCCGACCTGGCCGGTGCCGACAATCGCTACGCGCCGGGTATTGAAACCGTGACGCCGCAAACCGTGCAGGACCCTGCGAATCAGCAGCCTGTAACCGCACAAGGCTGCCAATACCAGCGCGAACCAGGTCATGTGGCTGTTATCGGGCATCCGGAAACTGCTGAGCAGCAAATAGTCTACGGACAGCAGAATAACGAACGTCAGTGCCCAGTAATTGAAGACCTTGGCCAGCTCCCGCAGGATGCGTTCGCCGCGCCATGATCCATAGAGTTGGTGAAACTCGCTCAGCCAATGGAAAACCAGCACGGCCAGGATGATCTGGAACCAGACTTCGGCGCTGCTGGCGGCCGGTTGTTGCTGACTCTGCCAATAGCCGATCAGCACAATGATTGTCAGATCCAGCAGACGATGAGCCACTGACAAGGCTGATTGGTGGGCATGCAGGATGCCGCGGACTGGGGTGCGCATTTAGTGGGCTCGCTCAAACGGATTCGGCTGGAACGACTCGGGGCGACACTTCGCTGTTGATCAGGCTCGCACTGTTCGGATTCAGCCAGTGCCGGGTCGGCAGTTGGGTCAACTGCGTGGCGCTCAGGCGGCTCTCGACGAACGACAGCATTTCCTGTTCAAAACGCCGGACCGAGAAGCGCTCGGCGTTGGCACGGCAGGCCTGGGCACTGATGAGCGATTGCGCGGACTCGAATTCGGCCACGGCGGCGATCAGCGATGCCACGTTCTGCTGCCGATAGAACACGCCGGTGGGGTGAGGTTGGTCCAGCCCGTGGACGGTTTCCAGCACGCCGCCCTTGCCGAAGGCAATCACCGGTGTGCCGCAGGCCTGAGCCTCCACCGGGCTGATGCCGAAATCCTCTTCGGCCGCGAACACGAAAGCCTTTGCAGCGCGCATGTGTTCAAGCAGTACGGCCGCTGGCTGGAAACCCAGCAGCCGGACGTTGGGTGCCTTGCTGGCGATGGCCTGGGCCTTGGCCATGTCCGGGCCATCGCCCACCACCACCAGTTGCTTGTCCGGCATGGCGGCAAAGGCTTCGATGATCATCGGCAAACGCTTGTAGGGCACCATGCGTGAGGCGGTGAAGTAATAGTTCTGTCGAGTACCTTCCTGAAAGGTGAAATTCTGTGTGTCCACTGGCGGGTAGATCACGGTGGATTCACGGCGGTACGCCTTGCGGATCCTGGCGCCAATGAAGCGGGAGTTGGCGATGAAATCATCGACGCCGGTTGAAGTGCGTTGATCCCACATACGTATGTAGTGCAGCACCAGGCGCGCCAGTTTGCCCTTGAGGCCCTTGTTCAGGCCCGATTCGCGCAGGTATTGATGCTGCAGGTCCCAGGCATAGCGAATCGGCGAGTGGATATAGCTGACGTGCAACTGGTCCGGTCCGGTGAGCACACCCTTGGCCACGGCATGGCTGCTGCTGATGATCAAGTCATACTCCGACAGATCCAGTTGCTCGATGGCCAGCGGCATCAATGGCAGATAGCGCTGATATCGGGTTCTGGCTCCTGGCAGATTCTGGATAAAGGTGGTCCTGGCGACCTTGCCGCCCAGATGGGCGCGGTCTTCGTCGCTGAGAAAGTCGATGACCGCAAACAGGTCGGCTTCTGGCCAGATGTTTATCAGTGAAGCCAGCACGCGCTCGGCACCGGCATAAGTCACCAGCCAGTCGTGGACGATAGCAATTCTCATGGAGATTCCTTGCTCTGTAGCTCGCTCTACTTCAGGCGCAGGCTGATCGCGTCTTGGCGTGGCAGTTTTATTGAGATTCAGCTTTTTCCCGAAGGGGATTCCGACACGGAGCGGGTATTGGCGGCGTGTTGAGGGCATGAGCCCAGCAGGGCATCGATGCGTTGTGACAGACGCTTGGCCGAGCTTTCCCACGAAAAGCGCGTCACGTTGTGCAAGCCTTGGGTACGCAATGCCTTGCGCAGCGGTTCATCGATCAGCACACGCTGCATGGCGGCAGCCATGTGGCTGACATCCAGAGGGTCGAAATACAGGGCACTGGCTTGCAGCACTTCAGGAATCGATGCGGCATTGGCTGCCAACACCGGGCAACCGCAGGCTTGCGCTTCCAGCGGTGGAATCCCGAAGCCTTCGTACAGTGACGGGAACACGAAGGCGGTTGCGCCCTGATATTGACTGATCAGTTCGGCATCGCTGAGCCGTCCCAGAAAGCGGATACGCGGGTCCCGGCAGGCCAGGCGTTGCAGGTCCGGGTCTGCAAATACACCATGGGCACCGCCGACGATGTGCAGCTGGACATCTTCATGGCCGCGCAGGCTCATGAAGGCCTGGATCATGCGATGGAAGTTCTTGTGCGCACTGGGGGAGGAGACTGCCAGCAGGTATTTACCGACGTCTTCAGTGGGAGGCTGAGGTGTGAACGACTCGCTGACTGCTGCGGGCAGGACCAGGATTTTCTTTTCCGGGAAGCCGTAGAACCTGGAAATCTCGCCCTTGGAAAAACTGCTGCTGGTCACCAGGGTCTTGATTCGCGAAAGCATGATCGGGGTGATGATCCGGTAGACGGTCCTGAAGATTCGCGTGTAGCTGTGCGGGAAGCGTGCATAGGTGATGTCGTGGTGCGTTGCAATCTGATTGCTGTACAACATCGGCCCGGTGCTGCAGGTCGAGAGCAACAGCGGGCTGCCTTGGCGGCGCAGGTACAGCGGCAGGTCGAACTGCTCCCACAGATGGCCGCTATTGCGACCGATGCAACGCACTTCCAGCGCCTTGGCGCTTTCATGGCGCTTGATTCCGTGCGGAGAGACAAAAACCACATCGTTGCGTATTTCCTTGAGTGCCAGGCATAACTGCTCTGCGAAGCGCTGAACCCCGCCTATTTCCTGGGTAAGAAATCGGGCATTGATAAAAATCATTAAGTGCATCCTGCAAGGTAGTGGGTGGTGTGTGTTCGCTTGACGTACTGATGCTGATCAGTTGAGGCACAAACAAAACCTGTGGGGGGCAGCTTGCTGGCGAAAAAGGCCTGAAAACCGGCAGATAAACTGCGTCTGAAGTCGCCAGAAAGCTGCCTCCCACAAAGTGATTTATCCCTTCAGTGTGCGTCGTGAGCGAATAGCGCTGGTCTTGTGCCCAGACTGATTATTTTTGGAAACTCATCGATGGGAACCTGGGCCGAACAGCGCGAGTCATTGCAGTTCCAGGGGATATCGGTGTCGAACTGGCCCTTTTCGGGCTGGCCACTGTCGATCATTCGCACGGTGCCGTGCTGCATGCTGCTGGCTTCCACGTGGGTCAGCCTCGGTACGCCGGTGGTCCAGGCCACCAGTATCTGTTCTGCACCCTTGGCGAATCTCAGTAGATAGGTGCTGTCGAGTTCGCGGCTTTTGTCGGCGTCATAGCGGTATTCGAGAATCGTGCTGCTGATGGCCTTGAGCGTCAGGTAGGCCGGTTTGAGGCTCAGGTCATACTTGAGCAGGCCGAAGTTCTGCTGCGGGTCATTGCCGTCCCGACCGCTGTCGATCAGGCCGTACCACCACAGCCCCTTGATGTCCGGCACGGTCTGGGCCAGGAAAAAACTTCGGGCCAGAAAGGCCGCCTGGGTCTGTTCGCTGATGCCGCATTTGCCGGTATTGGTGGGCCAGCCCATTTCCGTCAGGTACAACGGCACGGGGCGCGCTGCCAGGGTTCTGAGATCGGCATCGATCCAGCGCAGCCAGGCGATCCAGCGTTCGGGCGTGTGGCGTTCTTCGTGGCGGCAATGCACGTAAGGATGCAACGACAGCCCGTCGACCTGATTCAGCAGGCCGTTCTGGATCAGCCTGTCGGCGAACCCGAGGTCCATGCCCAGGCTGGTCACCGCACCGGCCAGTATCGTCACCGGCTGTTTCTGTTTACGGATGCGTGTGACGGTTTCTTCGATCAGATTGTTGTAGTCCTTGGTGGCCCAGGCATCGACCGGGTTGTCCCGGTCCCACTCATTCCAGATTTCGTAGAGATCGACGCTGTCGGCCAGCTCCCGGCTGACAAAGCTGACGTAGTTGCCGAATGCCAGGCTGACGGGCGGCTGGCGAGGCTTGGCATAGTTTTCGTAAAACGGGTTTCCGTAACCCAGCACCAGCAAGGGTCTCAGGTGGTGTTCCTGAGTCTTGCTCAAGTACTCTCGCCAGGCCGGATCGATCCGCATAAAGCCGCGCCGGGGTTCGACCGTGGTCCAGTAGGCGTCGTCCCTGACCGAATTGACCCCTGCTTCCTCCAGCAGTCTCAAGACCTTGGCCGAAGAGCCGTTGTCATTCATCAACTGGGTGTCGACACCAATGATGAAAGTCTCTTCTCCCTGTGCAATACGGATCGACAGCAGCCACGGCAGGAAAACCATCAACAGTTTTCGCCAACAGGATGCAGGTGTTTTTGACATGGGTTGTCTCAATGAAGAGGCACGGTCCGGAGCACTTGCTCAGTGGGGCACGGGCCGATGGATGTCACTACGCGGTATCGGGCAAGGAGTGCAGCCGGGGCAATGTGATCCGGTCCTGCAGGGTCTGGATCAGGATGCTTTCATACTGGTCCAGCATCAGTTCCAGGCTCAGAAAACCGGCGACACTGCTACGTGCCTGAGCGCCAAGGCGTGCCAGCAGCCTGGGCTGCTGATGCAGTTTGAGCATGGCCAGCCCCAGCGAGTCCGGGTCATCGGGGCTGCACAGCAGGCCGTTGAACTGATCCTTGATGATCTCGGTCAGACCGCCCATACGGCTGGCGATGACCGGGCGGGAGTGGGCACAGGCTTCCACGGCGACCATGCCGAACGGCTCGTTCCACAGGGACGGCACGATGGCGACATCGATCTGGCTGTAGAACGCCTCGGGGTTCTGGTAACCGACAAAACTGATGTTCGGGGATGTAGCCATCGCCTTGAAACGTTGCTCGTCATTGATCTGCCCGCGCCCGGCGATCTGCAAGGTGGCGTTGAACGGCAGGTGCTGGAATTGATCGATCAGCCAGCCGACGCCTTTGGGGTCCGACAAGGTGCCGATATAACCGAAGCGCAGCGGGGCATCGGGCTCAGTTGTACGGGCTTGCGGATCATTGAGCGGGCAAGGGCTGGCGTTATAGACGACATGGCTTTTAGCGCCCCTGAAATATCCCTTTTCCTGCATGCTGTTGAGCAGGAAGCGACTGACGCCGACCACCGCGTCCACTTGCGAGGAGCGTTCGTCGTGGCCTGTGCGAAACCGCGTGCAGAGCCCGCACTGTTTTTGGCAACTATGGCCTTTCTTGAACATGGTGCTGCTTGGGCAAAGCAAGTACATGTCATGCAAGACCTGCACGACCGGAAGACCAGCCAGGCTGATTTCATCCCAGGCCGAGACTGACCAGCCCGTAAGGTTGTGACACATCACCAGATCGGGCTGCTCCAGTTCCAGTACGCGCTTTACATGGTCGCGCATGCCGGGGTTGTAGCGATCACGCAGGTGCCAGCCAAGTCGGGCCAGGCGTCCTGGCCGTTGTGCCGTGAAATGCCAGTAGGTGTTGTGCAGGCCTGCGCGATAAATCTTGATCTGGTTGAGCGCATCCATGTGCAGCCCGGCCTTGGCGGTCGTACACAGCACTGTCACGCCATGGCCGCGTTGCTGCAGGCCTTCGACCATGCGTTGCAGGATGATCTCGGCGCCACCACCGATATCCGGGGCATAAAGGCTGCTGATGAACAGGATCTTCATAGTGGATACGTCCTGTTCAGGCCCAGCACGCCGGCTTCTCCGTCACGTATGGCTTTTTCGATCAGGTTCAGGCGTTTTTCGGCATCGCAGCGGCGGGCAATCAGCCTCAGCAGGCAGAAGAATATCCAGCGATTGAGCCGATAGAGCAGCGATGAGGAAGCCCAGATATTCTTGTCGAACCAGGCCTGATTGCGCGCACCGTAATACGCACGCAGGTCCGAGCCGCCCAGCAGGTAGTTTTCATAGATATTGCTGCTGCGGGCCTTGATGTTCCAGGAGTCTTCCAGGTCATCGAGCAAGGCTTCGGGCACCAGGAAAATCCGCCCGCCACCTGCCGTGATGCGCCAGGTGTATTCGCTGTCGTCGGCATACAGCTTCAAGGCATCCAGCGGCAGCCCGATCTTCTGGTACAGGCTGCGATGGGCCAGCAAGCCGCCGTAGGTTGCAAAGGGCAGTTGCACCATGAGTGGTGTGCCTTGCAGGGCTTGAGGCCGGCCCCAGGGCAAGCGCCGCCAGATCTTGTAGGGCAGTTGCGCGATATGAAAACCGAAAAAGCTCGAGCGCCGCTGGATGGCGAAACGCTGCGGCACCCCAGAGGCAATGTCGGCCTGGTGGGTCGGACGAAATCCCAGCACCGCAGCCTTGTCCTTGCCATCGATCTGTTCACGCTGATGCAGGTACTTATGCAGGATCGAAATGGCATGGATGGTCGGAGCATTGTCATCGTCCATCAGCCAGATGTACTCGGCCCCGGCATCCAGCGCAGCTTTTATTCCCACTGCATAACCATTGGCCGAGCCGGTGTTGTCGGGCAGATAGATCACCTGTACCTGGCCGGGCCATTTGTTGCTCAAGGACTCCAGAGGTGCCACTGAAGCATTGCTGACGATAATGACACGCTCTATCTGCGGGCTTTCCAGCGAGCGACTGACCAGCGTGTGCAGGTATTTGAAACGGTCACCATAGGTGAGCGTCACCAGTGTGGTTCGGTTGATCATGGTGAGGTTCCGGGGTTGGTCGGGGGGGGGATGGCGGCCGATGCCGTTTTGCCCTGTCGCGGCCAAGGCCCCTCCCACATCATTCTGTGGGAGGGGCCTTGGCCGCGACGGCGGTTGGGTTCAGGCCCTGGCCTGCATCGGCGACAGGCTGCTGAGGGGGATCACCACTTTCTGCTGGCGTTGCAGCAGGTTGAGCAGGATCACTGCACGCTCGGTCCCGTCGGCGGCCAGGAAAATCGCTTCGACATCACAGAAACCGCCAGTGGTCACCAACACATGGTCACCCTGGGCATACATCGCTCTGGGCTTGGGGATCAGCAGGCGCTGGCGAATCTGTTCGATCAGATGATCCTGAACCGGCACCGGATGACCTCCGAACGTCACGATGCGCGCCACTCCGCGGGTTGAGCGAATCGGGTACCAGTTGTCATGCACCTGATGCATGCGAATGAACAGATAGCCCGGAAACAACTCTTCTTCGGCCTTGCCGATGCGCTTTCTGTTGTCGCTGGCGGTCAGCGGTCGATAGCACTCGAAATTCTGGCGTTGCAAGTGCTCCTGCGCCCGGCCTTCCTGCCGGGGTTTGGTCTGGATCAGGTACCAGCGTGCGGGGCTTTGGGATGTAGGCATGATGTCACTCCACTGCATGTTGTGGAGACAGGGTCGATACCGCTTCCGTCCCGATCTGGATGTAAGGGTCGTTCGCGGCCACGATTTCGTTGTCGCTGTAACGTCTCAGCAACTCCTGAATGCGCTCCAGGCTATTGAACATCAGCACATCGATGATCGACAGATTGGCCACGAAAGGGTGGGCAGACTGCGAATAGACGATCGGGTCCATCTTGAAAAAACGCAGCAGCAAGCCGTTGTGTGCGAAGTGATCGCGGTCGTACAGCTCCATGCCGCCAATGGGGTTGAGGACGGTGGTTGCCGAGAAGGTGTGCGCGATATTGATGACCCGGTCCTGCTTGTCTGTGCATGACACGAGCTTCAGATCGGAGCCGCGCAGGATCGGCGTGATGATCTGCAGGTACGCGCACAATTCGCGGATGGAGTGTTCGGCATACAGGGCAAGGTTCTGCTGCGGGAAGCGGATCAGGCGCTCGATCAACGGCATCACCTCTGCAAAGTAGGGTGCCTTGCGATAGCTCTGGGTAATCAGGCTGATGATGCGGTTGGCTTCGTCGCTGAAGTTATCGACCAGATGACGCTTCATGATCGGCAGCGCGAAGTTGTCCTTTTTCAGCGGGAAGGTAATCAGTCTGGCTTCGCCGTTGCTCAGGATCCGGTTCCGATTGACCCAGCCTGCCCGGATATATTGCAGATCGTCGCCCAGGACGAAGACATCTGCGGCTGCGATGAGCTGAAAGTAACCCAGATAGGGGAACAGGTATGGCTGCATCATTGCTATGGTCCTGGCCATGTGTAACTCCTTTAGGTGGATGGCGTGAGTGATGGGGCTGCTTGGGTTATTTCATTTTTGAACCGGGTTGTAGCTGTAGCCGTAAGCGGCGCAGTCGTAATCGGAACTCGATGCCTTGCGCACCACGGCATTGAAAATGGCACCTTTGATCAGAATGCCGTTCTGACCCAGCCTGCGTTTGCAGGCCTCGATCTCCTTGATCGTGGTCAGGCCGAAACGCGCGACCAGCAGGCAGGTGCCAGCCTGGCGACCCACCAGGGTTGCATCGGTTACCGCAAGGATGGGTGGGGTATCGACCAGGATCAGGTCATACAGCGGTGAAAGCTCGTTGAGCATTTTGCTGAAGTTGTCATGCATCAAGAGTTCCGAAGGGTTGGGGGCTGCGAACCCGCATGAAATGAAATCCAGATGACGAATCTGGGTATGGTTGATCACTTCGGTGCAGTGCAGGCGCGCAGCCAGGGTGTCGGACAGGCCGTGCTTGGGTTGCAGGCCCAATACCCGGTGCAGATAACCCTTGCGCATGTCGGCATCGATCAGCAGCACTCGCTTGCCGGTCTGGGCGATGATCGCTGCCAGGTTGCTTGAGACAAACGACTTGCCTGCGCCGGGAGACGGGCTGGAGATCATCAGCACGTTGTTGCGGGCTTCGAGCATGGCGAAGTGCAGGCTGGTACGCAGGCTGCGCAGAGACTCTATGGCCAGTTCGGTCGGTGCGGCGATGCTCAGCAGCTTCGATTCCTTGCTGGTGGAGCGGCTTTGCAGGTTTTTCTCCAGGCGTTCCTGCTGGCGGGAGTAGGGGAGCGAGGCGTAGACCGGCATGCCGATGTTTTCGATGAACTCTGCGCTTTCCACGCCGCGATAGAACGCCTGGCGAACAAATATGATGGTGATGGCCACCAGTGCCCCGAGCAGCGTAGCGATGAGCACGATCAGCTTTTTCATCGGCTTGACCGGCTTTTCGACGTTGGTGTCGGCGTTGTCGATCACTCGCACGTTACCGATGCTGCCAGCACGCAGAATGTCCTGCTCCTGGCTCTTGTTGAGCATCAGGGTGTAGGTCTGGCTGGTGACCTGCATGTCACGGGTCAGACGCAGCAGTTCCTGTTGGGTAAGGGGTAACGCTTCGATCTTTTTAAGCAGCCCTTGTTTCTGTTGCTCCAGTTGGGTCATCTGGCTCATCAGGCTGCGATAGGTCGGATGTTCACGGGTATAGAGCCGTTCCAGCTCTACACGCTTGAGCTTGAGTTCCGACATCATCGAGTCGAGCTTGACCACTTGATCGAGCACACCTTTGGTTTCGATGCTCAGGTCCACCGACTTGGCGCTGGTCTGGAAGTTGTTCAAGGCCACTTCCGACTCTTCCAGTTGCTTGCGTACCATCGGCAACTGCGAGCGCAGGAACTCCAGGCGCTGTGCGGCTTCGGCCGAACTGCGCTCGACGTTCTGCCGGACGTACAGGCGGCTGACTTCGTTGAGGATTTCATTAGCCTGTTTGGCGTCCTCGTCCTCGATGGACAGGTAAATGATCCCCGAGTCCTTGCCGGCTTCGGTGATCTTCAGGCGATTCTGGTAAATCAGTGCCGCACTCAAAGTCCGCAGCCGTGAGACGGTGAACTCCGTGCCTGGACGCGCCAGCAGATTCGCGACCTGAATCTTTACGCCGTGGCCTTCGACGGTCCGATTGGTGGCACCGTTGAGTAACAGGTTGTGGTCTTTGTCATACAGAGAGAAGGTGCCGGGCTTGCCTGCCATCAGCGTCAGGTCTTCGCCCAGCAGGTCTTCGGGGACCTCCAGTTGAAAGACGTCGATCTTCTCGCCGCCCCAGGCGTATTGATCCAGCCCCAGCAGAGGTTCTGCCAGAGCACCTTCGTATTCCGGTTTGAAGGTGCGATACAGGTAAGGACCAAATACCGGGAGAACCTTGGGCTTCTGGATCAGATTGAGTTTCAAGTCGTCGACGACCTTGCCCAGCAATGCCCGTGACTTGATCAGCTCGATTTCAGTCATGGCCTGGGAAACCGACATGGGTTTGTTGCTGACCTCCGGTGTGCCTTCGATCCCGACTTTCTTGGGTTCGATCTGGATCATGGCGTTGGCCTGGTAAATCGGTGTGGCAAGAATCGCGTAGGCCAGGCCGACCATGAAGAACAGGCTGACGATCCAGATGATCAGTCCCTTGTGGTCGAACAGCATGCGCAAGATAGTTGCCAAATCGACCCGGGTGTCCTGGTAGTAATCCAGGGAAGAACGGTTCATGACGGTCATTTATCTTGTTTCTCCTGACTGAAGATAAGGAAGCCAGTCGTCGACGCATCGCGAGAGATGCTCATAGGTCTTTTCAAAGGCTGACTGGGGCCCCCGGTAGGGGTCGGCTATTTCTTGCTTTTGTTGCCACTTGCCGATCAGAAACGTCTTGCCACGTACTTCCGGCGCCAGTTTCAGAATGTTGAGAATGTGTGGCTGCTCCATCAGCAGGATCAGATCTGCCTGACGCAGCAGTTGCCGACTCACCTGACGGGCTTCATGGCGGCGCGTCGGGACGCCATGAGCCTGCAATACGGTTTTTGCCAGTGGATCGATGGACGAGCCCGGCATCGTGCCGATCCCCGCCGAATGGATCAGTACGCCGGGTGAAGAGAGGCGGTGGCGGAACAGGGCTTCGGCCATGGGGCTGCGGCAGATGTTGCCCACGCAGACCACCAGCACATTACTGAACATGGTGCTTGCCGCTTGAAGGCATCAGCCTCTTGCCCAAGTTGACGATGAAGTTGCGTGCCACCATCAGCAGCGCCTGAAACTTGTTGCGAGGCACCAGAGCCGACAGCGAAAGGCTGACCACTTGCATCAGAAAGTGCTCATACAACTGCTGATTACCCAGCCGGTTGTAGTAGTTGGCCAGGCTTGAACAGGTCAGCAGGCTCATGTGGATCTTTCGCTTGTTGGTGCGCATGGAAAAGATCCCGCCGGGGTGCAGCCGGTAAGCGGCGGGTTTGATCTCGGCGATGAACTTGCCTTTGCCGAAAGCGCCCAGCAACGACCACCAGCACAGGTCGTTGAGGGGGGCAATCGGCGGTTTGAGTTCGGGCGGCATGCTGGAGAACACATTGCGAAAGCAGACCGTCAACGTGGAGATCCGCCGCGCCATCTGTAACTCTAGGGCCGTGGCGTCGGCCCGCAGACTGCCTTGCAACTGGATGCCATATTGGCCGTGCTCATCGAAGGCTATGGCGTCGTGATAGGTGATGACGTAATCGGGATGGCTTTCGAGAAAGTCCACCTGCAATTGCAGCTTGCGCGGATCGGTCCAGTAATCATCGGCTTCGCAATAGGCGATATAGCGGCCGCGAGCCTTGGCGAACAGTTCCGGGACACAGGGTTTGCCCTGGCGGTACTGATTCTCCTCCTGATAAAACGGGCGAATGATCGTCGGGTAGCGCTTGGCGTATTGCGCAATGATCTGCGCGGTACCGTCGGTGGAGGCGTCGTCATTGATCAGGATTTCATAGCTGAAGCTCGTCTGCTGAGACAGGAAGCCATCCAGCGTCTGGGTGATGAACGCTTCCTGGTTGTAAGCCGGGCAGATGATGCTCAATAACGGTTCGGCATTGGCAGGGCGCGTATTTTTTACAGTGGCATCCATGGCTCATGTACTCGGTTTGCTGAACAAGATGTAGATCCTCATCGCCAGCGGTTTGTAGCTTGCCGCTACCAGCGTCAGGGTGATGAAGCCACTGGCGGCGAGCCCCAGAAGCACGGTTGTGCGGCTTTGCTCAGAGATCATGCGAAACACCGGCTCGCTGCAGATCAGCCCGATGGCGGTCATCGCACTGATTCGCAGGATGTCGCGCAGCCATTGCCCATGAATGCCTGGGGCCAGATGCTGGTGAACGATCATTGGCCAGATCGCGAACGACACGACCCGCAGGGAAAAGAAGGCCAGCGCTGCGCCGTAGGCTCCCTGGTAATGAATCGCGACAAACATGACGGGCACCGTGATCACGGCGGAAATGACGCTGTACCAGATGTGCAATCTCATCTGCCCATAGGCGTATTGCAGATAGAACTGGAAAGCGCTGGCTGCCATGATTGCGCTGCCCAGTGCGTACCAGCACAGAACCGAACGCCCCCATTGAGCGGCGGCCTGATCGCCGGTCCAGGCATAGATCAGCGGTTCTGCATGCACTGCGACAATGGCGGCCAACGGAAACAGAAACGTGCAGACAAAACGGTTGGCCGCCAGAAACAAGGCATGCATGTCCTGATGACGATCTTCGGCCACCAGTACCGTCAGGCGCGGCAGCAAAGCCTGCACCAGCGGGTTGGTCAGCATCATGATGCCGGTCGTAATCAGCGCCACCAGCGAGAAATATCCGTATTGATCCAGGGGCAGTATTTCCGAGAGCAGCACCTTGTCGATCTGGGTCAGCACGATCCACAGCACGCTGCTCAGGGAGATGCTGGCGGCGAATGGAATGATCGGTTTGACCAGTTGCCAGTCGATGCCGGTAAGCCAGTGTGCAACCGGCATCTGACGCCAGGCTCTGGTAGCGAATATCAGGGTTTCGAGTGCGGCGACAACGACCTGAAACTCAAAGAAATCCTGCGGGTCCTGAGAGAAGCTGCTCACCAGCAACAGCCCGCCGAAGTAACGCAGGGTCGCGATGATGATGTTTACGGCATTGAGCCAGGCATGTTGCTCAAGCCCCTGGATTCCACTCTTGTACAGCGTCGAATACAGACGCAGGGCGATGACCACGCCCATCAGGCCGATGCAGTTGATGAGCGTCTGGGGCTGCAACTCCTGGGCATTGAGCCAGTGCATCGCAATCCATGGGCTGGCGGCGTAGACAGCCAGGGCACTCAGGAGCGCCAGCGGCAGAAACATGATCTCGAACGAGCGCAGTATCCGTCCTTGGTGCCTTTCGCTGGCTGGCGCTCCCTGATGCTGGGCTACGGCACGCACAAGGCTGGGTGAAAGACCGGCATCGAGCAATTGCAGCCAGGCCTGCATGACGGTGAAAAAACCGATCAGGCCATACGCCTCGGCGCCAAGATGGCCGAGGTAGAACGGCATGATCAGAATTCCCACCAGCATCACATAAGCCTGCCCGGCGTAATTCAGCGCGGTATTACCGATGACGGAGCGTTTGCTGAACATGGGCATCAGATGACCTGAGCAATGGCGGGGCTTTGGTAGCTCACGTTGCCCAGGCTGCATTCTTCGATCAGGGTATGAATGACCCTGTCCTGATCGTCACGCGGCAGGCCTGGGTAAATGGGCAGGCACAGCACTCGCTCGCTCAAGGCCCGTGATACGGGTTGCCCTGGTTGTGGCTGAAGGTATTCAAGGGTGTCCAGAGACGGGTAAAAATAGCGACGCGGGTTGATACTGCGGGCGTTGAGCGCAGTACGCACCTTGAGCAGGTGCTGTTCGTCCTGCAGGGCTACCGGGAAGTAGCTGTGGTTCAACTCGCTATCGGCTTCGGGCTGCTGAAGATCCAGATAGCTTTCCAGGCGCGAGCTGTAGCGATGGGCGATTTCGGCGCGTTCTTCGAGGATGTTCTCGATATTGTCCAGAATGCACAGCCCCATGGCTGCCGAGAACTCATTCAGCTTGGCGTTGATACCAATGCCGTCGATCTTGTCGACATCGGCGATACCGAAGTTGCACAGCAGGTAGGCGCGTCTGGCCAGTTCGTCATCGTTGGTGATGATCGCGCCGCCTTCGATGGTATGAAACAGCTTGGTCGCATGGAAGCTCAGGGTGCTGATGTCGCCCCGGTTGAGCACGGACTGACCGGCATGGCGCACCGCGAATGCATGGGCGCCGTCATAGACCACCTTGAGCCGGTGCTTGCGGGCTATCTGCTCGATTGCATCGACTGCGCAAGGGTTGCCGAACACATGGGTGCCGACAATCGCGCTGGTGTCGTCGGTGATGCAGCTTTCGATGTGCCGGGCCGAGATGTTCCAGGTATGGGGGTCGATATCCGCGAAGATCGGCCGGATACCTTCCCATTGCAGAGAGCTGGTGGTCGCGACAAAGCTGAAAGGCGTGGTCACGGCGCTGCCGCTCAGGCCAAGGGCGCGATAGGCGACTTGCAACGCCAGGGTGCCATTGTTGGTCAGGATGATGTGCTTGACCCCCAGGTAGTCTTTGAGCCGGCTCTCCAGCTCGCCTACCAGTGGCCCGTGATTGGTCAGCCAGCCTCGTGCGTAGATACCCTCGACATACGCCTTGAACTTGTCGATATCACCCAGGTAAGTCTTGGTTACGTTAATCATCGAAACCTCCATGTCTGTTCGTCGAATCGTGATGTTGCGGACATGAGCGCCAGCCATCAGGGCTGGCGGGCGGTCGTTTCTGGAGGGGAGACGCTGGTCTGGGCGCTGACACGTGCCGCCCGACCCTGGTTGATACCCAGGATCAGGCGGGTGGCTGTGCTGCCGCTGTGGGGATCGCCGAAATGCAGGATGGCTGTGGCTCGTTTCAACCCTGGACTGCATGGCTGGTTGGCGTGCAAGGAGCGATAGCCCCAGAACAGATAGATATTGCCGGGTTCCAGTTTCAACACTTTCGGAGCGAGCCAGCCCCGATTGATGGCGATGCAGGTCATCCAGCGACTGAAGCGGTTCTGCAACAGTGCTTTCTCGACGACATTACGCGCGACGTTACTGCGCAGTTTGCGCGCGTTGGCGAACAGCATCAGGTCGCCGCATTCTTCACCGTCGACCGGGATGTAGATCGGAATCAATGCGGTGACCAGGCTGGCGTCGAAGTGAAAACAGTTGGACTCGCGTATTCCCTGAGAGCCCTGGATGCAGCGCAATACAGGGAATATCTGCTCGCTTGGGCTTTCCTGCCGGGCAGCATGCCGGTAGAGGCCGGCCATCAGCTGTTTGAATTCAGGGTCTGACCAGAGGCTGGCCAGCAAGCTTTCGCCCAGTGCAGTTTCACCGTGATAGGCGAAGTACTCGCCCGGGTGTTTCGCGGCCCGGCTGTCGGTAAAGTCCCGCAGTTGCTCAAGGTCGGTGCTGCTTAATATGTTTTTGAGGGTAGTAAATCCATTTGCATCTATATCGTTGGCCAACTGTTGAACGTGCTGTGCATCGAATGCGGGTAGAAGTGGCATTTCAGTTACACCTTTGTTCAGGTGGTGGCGAAAAACCAAAAGCGAAACTGCTGGCCTGGTTTGTAGAGTTACTTGATGTCTGGGCACGCTACCGCCCGAATCTGTGGATTCGAGCTGGAGTACTGATGCAAATGACACCCACGCTGGCCTGATTGAACGAATCTGTTCCAGTGAAACGATTGCTTCAGACAAAGCTACCGCCACACCGAACACGTTCAGTAAATTCAAGGAGGGCATGAGTCAACAGACATCCAGCGGGGCCAGAACAAGGCTCCGTGGAAACAACTAACGTCGTGTGGGCAGAACAGATGTTACGGCTTGACCCGATCCTGCGTTTTGCTCTGTGGCATTTACGTAAAGTCCAGGATGGGTCTGACAGTCCTATATATTGGTAGCGTCAGCCATTCTGTCAAATTATTTCGTCAGCTTTCTGTTAAATAGTTGATAAACAGTTTCATGAAATAATTAAGTTGTTGATTTCAAACAGGGTCAAAAAAACAGCACGTGCCTCATAAGGGGGCGGTGTCATTTTTTAGGCGTGTTTACAGAACAGAGGGTGTAAAGTTTTTACAGAGCTGACCGAAGCGCTGAGCATAGGTCGTCTCGGACAATCTGCATCTGGAAGGCTATACCTTTTTATTCTTAAAAAGAATATATAAATAATAATTTATAATTTTTGGTTCTATATGCTTTCATGCATCATGGACCCCGTGATCTGTAACGTAGCGGGCTTTGAGAATGGCATCTCAGGGTTTGGACCGGATCGAAGGGATATGTCGATCATGTAAGCAGTTCGGGATGCCGGGCTGGGCAATTCAGAGGGCTGTACATGCAAAATTCTGCGCTGTATTTCGATTACGCTGCCACCACACCTGTGGACGAGCGCGTGATTCAGGTGATGGTCAAGTGTCTGGGGCTAACGGGCAATTTCGGTAATCCTGCTTCCAGTTCTCATTCATATGGCCAACAGGCGCGCCTGACAGTCGAATACGCTCGCGAGCAGGTGGCTGGGCTGGTAGGGGCGCAGGCCGGGCAGATTATCTGGACGTCCGGTGCGACCGAGTCCAATAACCTGGCGCTCAAGGGCGTTGCCCAGGAGCATGCGTTGCGCACGGCAAGATCCGGCGGGCATATCATTACCAGCCAGATCGAACATAAAGCCATTCTCGATACCGCCCAGCAACTGGAGGCCGGCGGTTACGAAGTCACCTACCTTGCGCCCGACGCCGATGGCCTGATCACCCCTGAGGCTGTCAGTGCGGCACTGCGCGACAATACCTTCCTGGTGTCCTTGATGCTGGTCAACAACGAGCTGGGGACCGTCAACGACATCGCCGAGATTGGCAAACGGGTTCGCGAGCACGGAGCTTTGTTTCATGTCGATGCCGCTCAAGGCGCTGGCAAGCTGGCGATCAACCTTGCCGGGCTTGCAGTGGACCTGATGTCGTTTTCGGCGCACAAGATCTATGGCCCCAAAGGTATTGGCGCACTGTATGTCGGCCCACGTGCCGAGCAGCGTGTCCTGGCCCAGATCCATGGCGGTGGCCATGAATACGGCCTGCGTTCGGGAACCCTTGCGACCCACCAGATTGCCGGAATGGGCGCAGCCTTCGCGCTGGCGGCTGACTCTCTTGAGGAGGAGATCGCCCATATCGAGCGCTTGAGCCTGCGTCTGCGTGATCACCTGGCTGATATTGCGGGTGTACGAATCAATGGCAGCCCTGCTCAACGTATCCCGCACACCTTGAGCCTGACCTTCGGCAAGAACGATCTCAATATTGCTGCCCTTGGCAACGGCCTGGCTTTTTCTTCCACGTCGGCCTGCAACTCCGCGAAGAACACACCTTCGCACGTGCTGCTGGCGCTTGGGCACAGCGCACAGGCGGCGGGCCA
This sequence comes from Pseudomonas cichorii, assembly GCF_015471405.1. GTDB lineage: Bacteria > Pseudomonadota > Gammaproteobacteria > Pseudomonadales > Pseudomonadaceae > Aquipseudomonas > Aquipseudomonas serbiensis. Next base: position 3,859 of record NZ_BLVZ01000021.1, on the reverse strand, counting down.
GACCATTCGCTTGAGCCTGGGGCGTTTCACCAGCGAGCAGGATATCGACCGCGCTGCCGAGCTGATTCGTGCTTCATTGATCCAGCCTGCATTCTGGGCGGTTGCTCAGTCTTGATTGGTGCTCCATTATCTGACCCGATATAGCGATTAAATCGGGTCAGGAGAGTCAATGAGTACGCAATCCACAGGAGTGGCAGAACGTTTGGCGCAGACGCGCGCCTTGATGAGTCGGGAACAGATCGATGCCTATCTGGTGCCATCGGCCGATCCCCATCTCTCCGAATATCTGCCCGGCTACTGGCAAGGAAGGCAATGGCTTTCCGGTTTCCATGGCTCCGTGGGGACGTTGATCATCACTCAGGACTTTGCCGGTGTCTGGGCTGACAGTCGTTACTGGGAACAGGCGACCAAGGAGTTGGCGGGCAGCGGTATAGAACTGGTCAAGCTGCTTCCCGGTCAGCAAGGCCCTCTGGAGTGGCTCGCCGAACAGGCTGGCTCTGAAAGTGTCGTTGCAGTCGATGGTGCCGTGCTGGCCGTTGCTTCTTCCCGCAGTCTGGCCAGCAAGTTGTATGCGCGTGGAGCCAGGTTGCGTACGGACATGGACCTGCTCAATGAGCTATGGAAAGACCGTCCGGCCTTGCCTGCGAATCCCGTGTTTGAGCATCTGCCTCCGCATGCCTCGATTCCCCGTGGCGAAAAGCTGACCCGATTGCGCCAGGCCATGGTTGAGCGTGGCGCCGACTGGCATTTCATTGCGACCCTGGATGACATCGCCTGGCTGTTCAACCTGCGTGGCACAGACGTTTCCTATAATCCTGTCTTCATCTCTTTTGCACTGATCGGGCCGCAGAGCGTCACTTTGTTCGTGGCTTCGGACAAGGTGGGCAATGATGTGCGCCTCAGCCTTGTGCGTGATGGCATCAACCTGCTGGAGTACACACAGATCGGTGCAGCATTGCGTGAGGTTCCCAAGGATGCGCGGCTGCTGGTGGACCCGGCGCGTGTGACCTGTGGCCTGCTCGATTACCTGGACAGTGAAGTGACGCTGATTGAAGGGCTGAATCCGAGCACCTTGTTCAAATCACAGAAAACCGAAGCCGACACCCAGCATATCCGCCATGTCATGGAGCAGGACGGCGCGGCGTTGTGCGAGTTTTTTGCCTGGCTTGAAGCAGCCTCCGGCCGTGAGCCCATCAGTGAGCTGACCATCGACGAGAAACTCACCGAAGCTCGTCAGCGACGTCCCGGCTATGTGTCGCCCAGCTTCGCTACCATCGCCGGATTCAACGGTAACGGGGCGATGCCGCATTATCGTGCGACTGCAGAAGAGTATGCGCAGATCGAGGGAGACGGTCTGTTGCTGATTGACTCCGGCGGGCAATACCTGGGCGGTACTACCGACATTACGCGCATGGTGCCGGTAGGTACGCCAAGTGCCGAGCAGAAGCAGGATTGCACGCGAGTGCTCAAGGGCGTGATTGCTTTGTCACGCGCGCACTTTCCGAAGGGCATCCTGTCGCCGTTGCTGGACTCCATTGCCCGGGCTCCGATATGGGCCGACGAAGTCAATTACGGCCATGGTACCGGGCACGGTGTCGGTTATTTTCTGAATGTGCATGAAGGGCCGCAGGTTATTGCCTATCAGGCAGCCCCCACGCCACAGACGGCAATGCTGCCGGGAATGATCACGTCAATCGAGCCAGGTACATACCGGCCGGGGCGTTGGGGAGTGCGGATCGAGAATCTGGTCATCAACCAGGAAGCGGGCAAGACCGAGTTCGGTGAGTTCCTCAGGTTCGAGACACTGACCCTGTGCCCGATCGATACTCGCTGCCTGGAAATCTCACTGCTGAGTGTGGATGAGCGCAAGTGGCTCAACGATTACCATGCCCACGTCAATGAACGCTTGAGCCCGCTGTTGCAGGGTGCTTCGCTTCAGTGGCTACAGGTGCGTACGGCAGCGGTCTGATATCTGTGTTGATGTGTCGAAGCCTTTAAGGCTTCGACGCGGATTCGCCTATTGGCGAGCTTTTCCTGCAGACGATGATCATGCTGCGGCTGGTGTAGCCTGCCGGGTTCAGGCCGAATGGATAATCGCCCGGATCTTCTACCGCGTCGCCGGATTTGGCGATAACCTTGTAGTTTTTGGACTCACAGGCGTTGGTCGCCAATTCGTAGCATTTTTCCCAGGATGAAGACAGGCCCGAGCAATTGATGTGGATACCGCGCTTGCCTTGCTTGACAGGGGGGGATGTTGCAGCGCATCCGGCCACGGCGAGTAACGCTAGTACGATAAAGATGTATTTCATGCCCTTCCTTAACTGGTCATTATTCAAAGCCAGCGTCTGGCCTGAGTTCTTGTGATCACATAATGACTTCGTAACGTGATGTCCCGATGGCAGTATCTGCGAAACGGGAAACCACAAAGGCGTAAACATGGCTCATGCGCGTGACAAATGCTAGTGCTCTGTCGCGCAAATTAATGTCCATTTTCTTACAGGCTCAATCGGCAGGTACTAATTGTGGGTTGCCGGGGGTTGATGTGAGCGTCGCGCCGATGGATGCCAGAATAATGGCCAAAATGGCCAGCCATTGAACCAGGGTCAGGTGCTCACTGAGGAAAAGGATGCCTGACAAGGCGGCGAAGACCGGTTCAAGGCTTGCCAGCATTCCGAAAGTCCGTGCGGGCATGCGGGTCAGTGCAACCATTTCCAGGCTGTAAGGCAGCGCGGTCGAAAGAATCGCGACACCCAGGGCGGCGGGTATGAGCGAAATGTCGAGCAGCGCCGAGCCGGCGTGTACCACTCCAATCGGAGCAATGAAGATTGCAGCAATGATGACCCCCAGTGCGGCGGTCTGAATCCCGTTGTCTGCTCCGGCTCTCTGGCCGAACAGAATATAAAGAGCCCAACACACTCCGGCCCCCAGCGCATAGGCCGCGCCGAGCAGGTCAATACTGGTGCTCGACTGGCCGACCGGGATGAGCAACAGCAGACCGATGACGGCCAGCACAACCCAGAGGAAGTCGATGGCTTTTCGCGAAGAGAGCAGGGCAACAGCCAGTGGCCCGGTAAACTCAAGGGCTACGGCAATGCCCAGCGGGATGGTTTGCAGTGACATATAGAAGAGGAAGTTCATCCCGCCCAGGGCAATGCCGTAAATGACCACTGTGCGTAGCGATCTTGCGGTGAGGCGTGCTCGCCAGGGGCGCAATATGACCAGAAGGATCAGGCTGGCAAAGACCAGTCGGAGCGTGGTCGTTCCCTGTGCCCCTACGGCTGGGAAAAGACTTTTGGCCAGTGAGGCGCCGCTTTGAATCGAAGCCATCGCAATCATCAGCAATCCCAAGGGAAAGATGATGGAAGCAAGGCGGTGCTTATCGGTCATTTCAGTTGTGTATCCAGGGTGATCGGGGTGGTGAGGGCAGTATAATGCTCAATAATTGACGGGTGAGCAATATATTGCGCATCTGGAGCGCTTTTCTATATAGAAGAAGTGTTCGAGAAGGTTGTTTTTGCTGAAAACCAAATTAACGGTTGACGGGCGATTTAATGTCTCTATAATTCGCCCCACTTCCGGCGCAGACGGAACTGAAAAAGCCTTGTAGATCAATAGTTTACAAATGTTTATCAGGTTCTGGAGTGGCTTTGGAAGTGCTTCGGTCGCAGCCTGATCGATAGCGGTTCGAGAAAGAGTTTGACACTGCCTTCGGGTGCTGTAGAATCCGCCTCCCGCTAACGAGCAACGCGAAGTTGATCGAAGCGCAAGTGGTTGAAGTTGCAAAGGAAACTTTGAAAACTTGTTGAAATAACCGCTTGACAGATACAGAGGACGCTGTAGAATGCGCGCCTCGGTTGAG
>NZ_BLVZ01000020.1 GCF_015471405.1 Pseudomonas cichorii | reverse complement strand
GGGTAATCGAGTACGCCGGACGTATCGACCATCAAGTGAAGATTCGCGGCTTCCGTATCGAACTGGGTGAAATCGAGACGCGCCTGCTGGCTCAGGCCAGCGTTCGCGAAGTCACCGTGCTGGCGCTGGACGGGCAACTGGCGGCGTATCTGGTGCCTCAGGATTCAAGCAGCGATCCGCAAACCCTGCGCGAAGAACTGAAAGCCGAACTCAAGGCGCATCTGCCGGATTACATGGTGCCGACTCATTTCGTGTTGCTGGACGCCATGCCGCTGACCGGCAACGGCAAGCTGGACCGCAAGGCCTTGCCGAAACCGGATGCCAGCCAGTTGCAGAACAGCTATGTGGCGCCGCAAAGCGAACTGGAGCAGCAACTGGCAGCCATCTGGGCAGACGTGCTGAGAGTCGAGCGAGTCGGGCTGAATGACAACTTCTTCGAGCTGGGCGGCCACTCGCTGCTGGCAACTCAGGTGATTTCCCGGATTCGTCAGCAGCTGAACCTCGAACTGTCATTGCGTAACCTGTTTGAAGCTCAGAGTCTGGCCAGTTTTGCTCAGGCTGCGGATCAGGGCCAGAGCAGCCAGGCTCCCGGATTCGTTAAAGCAGACCGAAGCCAGCCGCTGGGCTTGTCCTATGCCCAGCAACGTCAGTGGTTCCTCTGGCAACTGGAGCCGGAAAGCACCGCGTACAACATGCCTGCGGCCTTGCGCCTGAGCGGGTCGCTGGATATCGAGGCGCTGGAGCAGAGCTTCACGGCCCTGATTGCCCGTCATGAAACCCTGCGCACGACCTTCCGCCAGAACGGCGAGCAGGCTGTACAGATCGTGCATCCTGCGTCGCTTTTCACCCTGCCTGTCGAACACGTGCCTGCGGGGCAGACACTGCAAGCCTGCGTGCAACAGGAAGTGCAGCGTTCCTTCGATCTGGAGCAAGGGCCGCTTTTGCGGGTCAAGCTGCTTAACCTGGGCGAGAACGAGCATGTGCTGGTGCTGACCCAGCACCATATCGTCTCCGATGGCTGGTCGATGCCGATCATGGTCGATGAACTGGTGCGCCTGTACGAAGGTTACAGCCAGGGGCGTGAAGTCGATCTGGGTGAGCTGGCGATTCAATACGCCGATTACGCCCTGTGGCAGCGCACCTGGATGGAGGCGGGTGAACAGGCCCGTCAACTGGCGTACTGGAAAGAACAGCTGGGCGACGAGCAGCCGATTCTGGAATTGCCTGCGGACCGGCCAAGGCCCGTCGTGCAAAGCCATGCTGGTGCAAGATTCGGCCTTGAGCTGGAAAACGGTCTGGTGGATAGCCTCAGAAACGTGGCGCGTCAGGAAGGCGTGACGCTGTTCATGTTGCTGCTGGCCTCTTTCCAGAGCCTGCTGCATCGCCATTCGGGACAAAACGATATTCGGGTCGGTGTGCCGATTGCCAACCGTACCCGTGCTGAAACCGAAGGTTTGATTGGCTTCTTCGTCAACACTCAGGTGCTGCGCGCCGGGTTCGACCTGCACACCACGTTCAGCGAGCTGTTGCAGCAGGTCAGGCAGACGGCCTTACAGGCTCAGGCCCATCAGGAACTGCCATTCGAGCAACTGGTGGAAGCCTTGCAGCCACAGCGCAGCCTGAGCCATAGCCCGTTGTTCCAGGTGATGTTCAATCACCAGACCCAAGGCAATGCCGAGGTTCGTGAGTTGTCCGGGCTGAGTGTTCAGGGCCTTGAGTCGGACAGCCATGCGGCGCAGTTCGACCTGAGCCTTGGCACCACGGAGCATGCCGATGGCGTGAGCGTAGGCCTGACTTACGCGACCGCGCTGTTCGACAGCGCCACCATCGAGCGCATGGCCGAGCACTGGCTGAGCTTGCTGAAAGCCATCTGCATCAACACCCGCCAGCGGGTCAGCGAACTGCCGATGCAAAGCGAGGCCGAGCGTCAGCAGATTCTGCAAGGCTGGAACCACAGCGCCGCCGCTTACCCGAGCGAGCAATGCCTGCCGGCACTGATCGAGGCTCAGGTTCAGGACACGCCGGATGCGGTGGCATTGGTTCTCGGCAATGAACAACTGACCTATCGCCAGCTCAACAGCCGCGCCAACCAACTGGCCCACAAGCTTCGCGAACTGGGCGTCGGCCCGGATGTGCTGGTGGGTGTCGCGGTGCAGCGCAGCCTGGAGCAGGTAGTCGGTCTGCTGGCAATCCTCAAGGCGGGCGGTGCCTATGTGCCGCTGGACCCGGATTTCCCTCAGGACCGTCTGGCCTACATGATCGAAGACAGCGGCCTGCAATTGCTGCTGACCCAGACGGCGCTGCGCGAGCGTCTGCCGATCCCGGCATCTGTCCAGAGCCTGTGCCTGGATCAGGCCGGTGAGTGGCTGGCAGGCTACAGCGACCAGAACCCGATCAACCCGGCGTATCCGCAAAACCTGGCCTATGTGATCTACACCTCCGGCTCCACCGGTCTGCCAAAAGGCGTGACCATCGGCCATCAGGCGCTGGTCAACTTCCTCCATAGCATGGCGGAGCAGCCGGGGCTGAGTGCTCAAGATAAAGTCCTGTCCCTGACTTCGCTCTCGTTCGATATCGCCGGGTTGGAGCTGTACCTGCCGCTGATGCGCGGAGCTTCGGTGGTGCTGTTGCGCCCTGATGAAAACAAGGACCCGCAAGCCTTGCTGGCGGTGATCGAGCAACAGGTTGTCAGCGTGATCCAGGCCACACCGTCTACCTGGCGCATGCTGCTGGACAGCGCTCCGGCAGGCGCCTTGCACGGCAAGACTCTGCTGTGTGGCGGCGAGGCCTTGAGCGTCGAGCTGGCCCAACGGCTGATCGATCAGGCCGGGCATGTCTGGAACGTCTACGGGCCGACGGAAACCACCATCTGGTCGGCGCGCCATTACCTGACCCGCAGTGACGATATCTGGCTGGGCCGGCCTTTGGCCAATACCCGTCTGCACATCGTCAGTGACGATATCAATGTGTTGCCGATCGGCACCCGAGGCGAGCTGCTGATCGGTGGCGATGGCCTGGCTCGCGGTTATCACCAGCGTGCTGCGTTGACCGCCGAGCGCTTCATTCCCGATCCGTTCGGCCCGCCCGGTTCGCGGCTGTACCGCACCGGCGACCTGACGCGCTATCACGCCGACGGTGTGATCGAGTACGTCGGGCGCCTGGACCATCAGGTGAAGATTCGCGGTTTCCGTATCGAACTGGGTGAAATCGAAGCCAGCCTGCAGGAACACCCAGGCGTGCATGAAGGGGTGGTCATCGATATCGACGGGCCGGCGGGCAAGCAACTGGTGGCTTATCTGGTTCCCGCCCAGGAGGGGCAAGACCCCAACACCCTGCGCGATGAACTGAAGGCGCATTTGCGGGCCGGTCTGCCGGATTACATGGTGCCGAGCCACTTCGTCTGCTTGCAGCATATGCCGCTGACCCCCAACGGCAAGCTGGACCGCAAGGCTCTGCCCAAGCCCGATGCCAGCCAGTTGCAGCGCAGCTATGTCGCGCCGTCTACCGAGCAGGAGCGGCAGATCGCCGAGATCTGGGCGCAGGTGCTGAAGGTCGAGCGTGTCGGCCTGACTGATGACTTTTTCGAGCTGGGCGGGCACTCGCTCTTGGCGGCCCAGCTCATTTCCAGAATCCACTCGGGCCTGGGGATCGATGTCCCTCTGCGCCTTATTTTCGAGAAGCCGCAATTGAACGAATTTATCCAGGCATTTGAAAACAGCGGCTTGTCGCTGACCGAGGACGGTTTGTCCGATATCGAAAAAATGATGAATGAAATGGCGGGTATCTGACATGGACAAGTCTGCAGCAGAACGTATTGCCCAGCGCTTCGTCGGTTTGCCCGTGGAGCAGCGTCGCCAGATCCTCGCCAAGATGAGCGAGACCGGGCAAAGCTTCAGGTTGTTGCCCATCGCGGTAACCCGCCATGACGTGCAACGTATCCCGTTGTCCTACGCGCAGCAGCGCATGCTGTTCCTCTGGCAACTGGAGCCGGGCAATATCGCCTACAACGTTCCGCTGGCTGTGCGTCTGAATGGCCCGCTGGATGAGCGCTCCCTGGCGCAGGCTCTTGAACTGCTGGTGCAGCGCCATGAAACCCTGCGCACCCGATTCGTATCGGTAGACGGCGAGTTTCATCAGGAAATCCTTGAACAGGCGACCGTCGCACTGGACGTCGCCTATGCCAGCCACGACGACATTGAGGCGCAGGTCAAAGCCGAATTGCAGGCGCCCTTTGATCTGCTGAGCGGCACGCTGCTGCGGGTGAAACTGTTCCGCCTGAACGACGCCGAGCATGTGTTGACCGTGTGCATGCATCACGTGGTCTCCGATGGCTGGTCGGGTGAGTTGCTGATTCGTGAATTCGTTCAGCTCTATCAGGCGCAGGTCGCCGGACAGCCTGCTCAATTGCCGCCACTGGCGATTCAATATGCCGACTACGCCATCTGGCAGCGCGCCTGGCTGGAAGCCGGCGAGGGTGAGCGTCAACTCGAATACTGGAAGCAACAACTGGGCACCGAGCATCCATTGCTGGAATTGCCGCTGGACCATGAACGGCCTGTCCAGCCGAGCTATCGCGGTGCCATTGTGCGGGCAGACCTGCCGGAAAAACTCTCCGCCCGGCTCAAGACTCTGGCGCGCAACAACGGTCAGACCGTATTCATGCTGACCCTGGCCGCGCTGTCGGTGGTGCTGTCGCGCTACAGCGGTCAGGCCGATATCCGCATCGGCGCGCCCAATGCCGGTCGTACCCGCAATGAACTGGAAGGCCTGATCGGCTTCTTCATCAATACCCAGGTGCTGCGCATTCAGGTGGATGAGCGCCAGACCTTCGTCGAGCTGCTGGATCAGGTCAAGAACGTGGTGATGGGCGCGCAGTCTCATCAGGAGTTGCCGTTCGAGCATCTGGTGGATGCCTTGGCCCCCGAGCGTAATCTGGGCCACAACCCGCTGTTCCAGTTCAAGATCAACCAGCATGTCTTTGCCGGTGATCAAGGCAACGCCGGTACGGCTGTGGCCGGGCTGACCGTGGCCGAGTTCCCGGTGGGCGGCGGTGATGCGCGTTTCGACCTGGCCTTTGACTTCACCGACACCCCGTCGGGGTTGCGCGGTTATTTCACCTACGCCACCGACCTGTTCGAGGCTTCGACCATCGAGCGTATCGCGGCGTCGTTGCATGACGTGCTGGAAGCGCTGGTGGCGCATTCCGGCGAGCGCCTGGCGGATCATCCGCTTGCCGTCACGGCTCCGGCTGCACCTCGAACTGCCGATTTCGCCAGTTCCGATTTCCTGACCCTGTGGCAAAAAGGCCTGCAAGCCGGGCAGGGCAAGCCGGCATTGCGTGTTGGTCAGCAAGTGCTGAGCTATGACGAGCTGGAACAGCGCTCCAGCCAGTTCGCCCGTTACCTGCAAGGCGAAGGCATTGCCTCTGGCATGACCGTGGCACTGTGTCAGGACCGTTCGGTGGAGTGGGTGGTCAGCCTGCTGGCTGTGCTGAAACTGGGTGCGGTTTACCTGCCGCTGGATACCCAGCAACCTGCCGAGCGCTTGCAGCAACTGGCCAGAGACAGCGGCGCGGTGCTGCTGATCCACGCCCGAGGCGATGACAAGGCTGCCAGCCTGGGTGTCTGCCCGGTGCTGGCCTATGACGCCGGCCTGTGGGCCGATTTCGATACGAGCCCGTTGAATATTCAAGTGCTGGCGCAGCAACCGGCCTACATCATCTACACCTCCGGCTCCACCGGGCAGCCCAAAGGCGTGGTCATCAGCCATGGCGCGCTGGCCAACTATCTGCAAGGCGTGCTCCAGCGTCTTTCTCTGAGCGCCGAGGCGAGCATGGCCATGGTGTCCACCGTGGCTGCGGACCTTGGGCATACGCTGTTGTTCGGCGCCCTGGCATCCGGTCGTCAACTGCATTTGCTGTCCCATGAACAGGCATTCGATCCCGATGGTTTCGCCGCGTACATGGCCGAGCATCAGGTGGCAGTGTTGAAGATCGTGCCGAGCCACCTGCAAGGCTTATTGCAGGCAGCAAGGTCCTCCGATGTGCTGCCGGAGCAGATGCTGATTCTGGGTGGCGAGGCCAGTTCCTGGGCCTTGATCGAACAGATCAGAACCCTCAAACCGGGTTGCAGGATCGTCAACCACTACGGCCCGACCGAAACCACGGTGGGCATTCTGACCCATGAGGTGCAGGAAAAACTCGAGGCCTGCCGCAGCGTGCCGGTGGGACAACCCCTGGCCAACGGCAAGGCGCGGGTGCTGGATGCCTGGCTGAACCCGATGGCCGAGCGGGTGGCCGGTGAGTTGTATCTGGGTGGTCGCGGTCTGGCGCAGGGCTATCTGGGGCGTGCGGCCATGACTGCCGAGCGTTTCGTGCCGGACCCGGAAGGCGATGGCGAGCGTCTGTATCGCGCCGGTGACCGTGCGCGCCGGGTAGACGGTTTGCTGGAATACCTGGGCCGTGCCGACGATCAGGTAAAGATTCGCGGCTATCGGGTCGAGCCGGGTGAGGTCGGCCAGGTGCTGCAAGCGCTGGATGGCGTGGCCGAAGCCGTGGTGCTGGCCTTGCCGCTGGAAAGCGACGAATCCCGCCTGCAACTGGTGGCCTATTGCGTGCCAACGGCGGGTACGAAGCTGGAAGTGGAAGCCCTGCGCGAACAATTGACCGCCAGCCTGCCGGAATACCTGGTGCCTGCGCAGTTCGTGGTGCTGGAACGCCTGCCGCTGACCGCCAACGGCAAGCTGGATAAACGCGCCTTGCCCAAGCCGGGCGTGGTCAAACAGCGCTATACCGCACCGGTCGGCGAGATCGAGGAAAAGCTCGCCGCCGTCTGGGCCGATGTACTCAAGCTGGAGAAGGTCGGCACGACCGACAACTTCTTCGAGCTGGGCGGGGATTCTATCCTCAGCCTGCAAATCATCGCCCGTGCCAAGCGTCAGGGCCTCAAGCTGAGCCCCAAGCAACTGTTCGAGAAACAGACCATCGCCCAGTTGGCGACGGTGGCCAAGCTGATCCAGAAGAAGCCTGCTGCGGTGGTCGAGCAGGTCAGCGGAAGCCTGCCGCTGCTGCCGATCCAGGCACGTTTCTTCGAGATGAACATTCCCGAGCGCCATCACTGGAACCAGTCGGTGATGCTCAAACCCAACAGCCTGCTGGAAGCCAGTCATCTGCTGGCCGCCTTGCAGGCCTTGATCGAGCAACATGACGCCTTGCGCCTGGGTTTTGCCCAACAGGATGGCGAGTGGCAGGCGACCTTCGGGCCGTTGAACACCCGTGACCTGCTTTGGGAACACGAACTCAATGATCTGTCGCGCCTGACCGAACTGGCCGACGAAGCCCAGCGCAGTCTGGACCTGAAAAATGGCCCGCTGCTGCGAGCAGTGCTGGTGGGCCTGCCCGAAGGCGAACAGCGCCTGCTGCTGGTCATCCATCACTTGGTAGTGGACGGCGTATCGTGGCGTGTCTTGCTGGAAGACCTGCAACAAGCCTATGTCGCCCTGAATACCGGCAAGGCTCTGGCGTTGCCTGCCAAGACCAGCTCTCTCAAGGCCTGGGCTGCGCAGTTGCACACTTACGCCCAAAGCCCGGCGCTAGAATCGGAACTGGCTTACTGGCAAGCGCAGTTGCAGCACGTCAGCGATGCCTTGCCGGTCGACCATCCGGACGGCGGGCAGCAGCAGAAACACGCCACCTCCGTGACCACTCACTTGAACGGCGACCTGACACGGCAATTGCTACAGGACGCTCCGGCCGCCTATCGCACCCAGATCAACGACCTGCTGCTGACCGCACTGGCCCGTGTGATCAGCCGCTGGACCGGCCAGCCCGATGCCTTGATCAAGCTGGAAGGCCATGGTCGCGAAGACCTGTTCGACGACATTGACCTGAGCCGCACCGTTGGCTGGTTCAGCAGCCTGTATCCGGTCAGGCTTACTCCGCATGCGGAGCTTGCCGATTCGATCATGTCGATCAAGGAGCAACTGCGTGCCATCCCCAACAAGGGCATCGGTTACGGCGTGTTGCGTTATCTCGGCGCAGAACCTGTGCGGCAGAGCCTGCAACAACTGGCGCAGGGCAGCATTGTCTTCAATTACCTGGGCCAGTTCGATGGCAGTTTCGATGCCAGCGATGCGCTGTTCGCACCCTCGGGGGAAAGCAGTGGCACGTCCCAGAGCAGTGAGGCCCCGCTGGCGGCCCCGATCAGTATCAATGGTCAGGTCTACAACGGCGAGTTGCGCCTGAGCTGGAGTTTCAGCGCGGCGGTTTTCGAGCCCGATACCGTGCAGCGCCTGGCCGATGAATACGCCCGGGAATTGCAGCAACTGATCGCCCATTGCACCACCGAGGGCGCGAGCGGCATTACCCCGTCCGACTTCCCGCTGGCCCGTTTGAGCCAGAAACAACTGGGGCAACTGTCGATCAATCCGCGTGAAATCGAAGACATCTACCCGCTCTCGCCGATGCAGCAAGGCATGCTGTTCCACACTCTGTTCGAGGAAGAGGCGGGCAACTACATCAACCAGATGCGCGTCGATGTGGCCGGTCTTGAAGTCGGGCGCTTCCAGGCGGCGTGGCAGGCGACAGTGGATGCTCATGAAGTGTTGCGCAGCGGATTCGTCAGCCATCTGGAACACTCGCTGCAAGTAGTGCAGCGCACAGTGAACGTGCCGTTTGTCGAGCTGGATGCTCAGGGGCAATCCTCTGTCTGGCTGGATAACTGGGCACAAACGGATCGGCAGAAAGGTTTCGATCTGGCTCAGGGGCCGCTCTTGCGTCTGGCGGTATTGCGCACCGGCGACAATACCCATCACCTGGTCTACACCAGCCATCACATCCTCATGGATGGCTGGAGCAGTTCGCGTCTGTTGGGCGAAGTGCTGCAACGCTACAGCGGTCAGCCAATGCCACAACAGGGCAGCCGTTATCGCGATTACATCGAATGGCTGCAACGCCAGGATGCACAGGCCAGCGAGCGCTTCTGGACCGAGCAGGTGGCCGAGCTGGATGAGCCGACCCGCCTGGTGCAGGCGCTCAAGTCCCATGCCGGTGGGCAGGGCCATGGCGATCACTTCCAGTTGATCGATGCTGCCAGCACTCAGCGCCTGAGCGAGTTTGCCCGCGAGCAGCGTGTGACACTGAACACGCTGGTGCAATCGGCATGGCTGCTGCTGTTGCAGCGCTACACCGGGCAATCCAGCGTGACCTTCGGTGCAACCGTGGCAGGACGCCCGGCGGATTTGCCGGGGGTTGAAGAGCAGCTTGGCCTGTTCATCAATACCTTGCCGGTCATCGCCAGCCCGCGCCCTGAGCAGACAGTGGCGGACTGGGTGCAGCAGGTGCAGGCCAAGAACATTGCCCTGCGCGAGTACGAACATACACCGCTGTACGAAATCCAGCGTCTGGCTGCCAGCGGCGGCGAGGCGTTGTTCGACAACATTCTGGTGTTCGAGAACTACCCGGTGTCCGAAGCCCTGCAACAGGCTTCGCCTGACGGCCTGGCCTTCAGTGGCCTGATCAACCAGGAACAGACGCATTACCCGCTGACCCTGGTGGTGAATCTGGGCGAGACGCTGTCCCTGCGCCTGAGCTACGCCCGTCAGTACTTCAGCGAAGAGGTGGTGACGCAACTGGCCACCCACTTCCAGCACCTGCTTCAGGCGCTGGTGCGTGATCCGGCTGCTGCCATCGGCGAGCTGTCGTTGCTGGATGAACGGGAGCAGCAACAGATTCTGCACGAATGGAACGCCACCTCTGCCGAGTTCCCGGGCGAGCGGTGCGTACAAACCCTGATCGAAGCCCAGGTGCTGGCGACCCCCGATGCTCCGGCGCTGATCTTCGACAATCAGCAGATGAGCTATGCGCAATTGAACGCACGCGCCAACCAGTTGGCCCACAAACTGCGCGAGTCGGGTATCGGCCCGGATGCGCTGGTGGGGATCTGCATAGAACGCAGCCTGGAACTGGTGATCGGCTTGCTGGCGATTATCAAGGCCGGTGGGGCTTATGTGCCGCTGGACCCGGATTATCCGCAGGATCGTCTGGCCTATATGCTGGCTGACAGCGGCATTGGCCTGTTGCTGACCCAGACTTCGCTGCTGCAAGGCCTGCCGGTGCCCGATCATGTTCAGTCGTTGTGCCTGGATCAGGAAGGTGACTGGCTGGAGGCTTACAGTCAGGACAACCCGGTCAATCGCACCCATCCCGAAAACCTGGCGTATGTGATCTACACCTCAGGCTCGACGGGTAAACCCAAAGGCGCTGGCAATAGCCATCGCGCCTTGGTCAACCGCCTGCACTGGATGCAGAAAGCCTACGGGCTGGATGCCAGTGACACCGTGTTGCAGAAAACCCCGTTCAGTTTCGACGTCTCGGTCTGGGAGTTCTTCTGGCCGCTGCTCACCGGCGCACGTCTGGCGATAGCCTTGCCGGGGGATCATCGGGACCCTGAGCGTCTGGTGCAGACCATTACCCGCTACAACGTCACGACCCTGCACTTCGTACCCTCGATGCTTCAGGCCTTCATGACCCATGAGCAGGTGGAAAACTGCCACAGCCTGCGCCGCGTGGTGTGCAGTGGTGAGGCCTTGCCGGCTGAGCTGGCGTCGCAAGTGCTCAAGCGTTTGCCGCAAGCCGGTCTGTTCAACCTCTATGGCCCGACCGAAGCCGCCATCGACGTGACCCACTGGACCTGCACGCCGGACGATACCCTGAGCGTGCCGATCGGCCAGCCTATCGATAACCTCAAGACGCACATTCTGGATGACGGCCTGCTACCGGCAGCCCGTGGCGCTGCGGCCGAGTTGTACCTGGGCGGTGTGGGGCTGGCGCGGGGTTACCACCAGCGTGCTGCGCTGACTGCCGAACGCTTCGTGCCCGATCCGTTCTCGGCCAATGGCGGTCGCCTGTATCGTACTGGCGACCTGGCACGCTACGGTGCCGATGGGGTGATCGACTATGCAGGCCGGATCGACCATCAGGTCAAGATCCGCGGGCTGCGCATCGAGCTGGGTGAAATCGAGGCGCGGCTCAATGAACATCCGGGCGTGCGCGAAGCCCATGTGATCGATATCGACGGCCCGAGCGGCAAGCAGCTTGCAGCCTACTGGGTCGCGAACGATGGCGCGCAGGATGCGAATGGATTGAAGGAGCACCTCAAGACGCTGCTGCCGGATTACATGGTGCCGACGCACTTTGTCGCGCTGGAAGTCATGCCGCTGACCGCCAACGGCAAGCTGGACCGCAAGGCCCTGCCAAAGCCCGATGCCAGCCAGTTGCAACAAGGTTATGTGGCGCCACGTACCGAACTGGAAGAGCGGCTTGCCGGTCTCTGGGCGGACGTGCTGAAAGTCGAGCGTGTGGGCCTCAACGACAACTTCTTTGCTCTTGGTGGCCACTCGCTGTTGGCGGTGTCCCTGGCGGGCAGGATTCGCGAAGCGTTCGATATCTCCATCAAACTGCATGATTTCCTGCTGATGCAGACCCTGGGCGAACTGGCTGACTTCCTGCGGGCAGGCGAGGCGAAGGTCAAGTCTGCGGTCATCCGCATGAACAACAGCCAGTCTGACAAAACCCCGCTGTTCTGCTTGCCGCCCGGTGGCGGCGGCACTTACTCCTATTACCCGCTGGCAGGCAGGCTGAGCGAAGATCGGCCGGTGTATGGTCTGGTCAACAAGGCCTATGTGGTGCCGGGCTGGTTCGACAGGTCATGGGAGGAAATGGTCGGTTACTTCGTCGAGCAGATCAGACTCACCCAGCCTGTCGGACCATACAACCTGCTGGGCTGGTCCCTGGGCGGAGCCTTGGCCATCGATGTCGCTCATATCCTGGAACGCGGCGGCGACAAGGTGAACTTCCTGGCGCTGGTGGACACGATGCTGCCAGCTTGCGCAGGCCTGAGCTGGATCGAGGAAGACCCTGAAGTCCGGGCACAGAATCAGGACCAGAACCTGTTCCAGAGCCTGATCCAGAGTCTGGTGGCGTTCGTGCCGGGGCTGGCCCGTGAGCGTGTTATCGAGTTGATCGCAAGCGCCAGGGTATCGCTCAAGGATGAACGTGAAATCGCTGACCGGGTGATCGAACAGGTTGCACAGGATGCCGGTATCGGCGTCGAAAGCCTGCGCAGCGTGTTCCAGGACATCGCGATCCAAGATGAAATCGAAACCGGCTACAAACTGCTGCACGCCAATGCCGTACTGGCCGAAGCCTTCACCCTCAAGACACTGGACGTGAAAGTGGATTGCTGGTGGGCAGGACAAAGCCGCGAACCGGATCAGATCCTCAAGGCGCAAGCCGTGGTTGAAGAACAATGCTCGGTAAACGGGCTGCGCTCCTCGACCACAATTCAGGAGCGACACGACAATATTGTGATAGGGGAGGCGTTTTTGGATGGGGTTGTAGAAGAACTGAAGGGGAGGTGAGCGGCAAGTGGCAAGCTTTAAGCTTTAAGCTTCAAGTCAAAAGCTTGTAGCTTGTAGCTTGTAGCTTGTAGCTTGTAGCTTGTAGCTTGTAGCTTGTAGCTTGCCGCTGCTGCCTTCGGCAGCTCTAAAACTCCCCACGCAATGTGAGCATGTAATTGCGCGGGTCGCCGTAATAATTCCCTCGGTCGACATCCCCGGTCGCCTTGTAATACTTGCGATCCAGCAGGTTATTGCCGTTCAGGGCCACGCTCCAGTTTTCGTCGATTTTCCAGGAGGCTCTGGCGTCCCAGATGGCTCGGCCGGGGTTTTTGATTTCTGCTGATGATTCCGCTTCCGAATAGCCGCTCTGGGCCGAAACCCCGGCGCCGAGGGTCAGACGGTTCCAGGTGCCGGGCAGGGTGTAGTTGCCGGTCATGCGGAACAGGTGTCGGGGTGTTTCGGCCGAAATGGACTGGCCGTCGCTGCCACGGGTCATATTGAAGGTGTAGCCCGCCACGGTTTGCAGGCCGGGCAAGGGTTCGCCGCTGGCTTCTACTTCAAAGCCCTTGCTGCGCCGGATATTGCCGTTCAGGTAGCAGGTGCCGTAGATATCGTTCATCAGGCACTCGCCAGGGTGGGTGTTGTCCTCTATGGCCACATCCTTTTGCTTGACGTAGAACAACGCAAACGAAAGGTTCAGGCGCTGATCGAACAGTTCGCCCTTGATGCCGGTTTCGTAGTTGGAGCCTATGGCCGGTTCCAGCAGGTTGCCAGCGGCATCCCGGTAAACGCTTTGCGGCAGAAAGATATCGGTGTAGCTGGCATACAGCGACCAGTTCGGGTCCAGGTCGTAGATCGTGCCTATGAACGGCGTGACTTCATGTTCCTCCCTGGACTTACGGGTGACGCCTGCCGCCTGGGTCTGGTAGTCATACCAACTGAGGCGACCGCCCATGACCAGGCTCAACGATTCGGAGAGATGCAGGCGCAGATTGGTGTAGGCACCATAGCGTTTGTCGCTGAAATCGGTGATGGAAGTCCAGTCGGGCTGTGCCGGTTCGGCAATCAGGTGGTTGTCGGGGTTGAAGATGTCGATTGGCTGGTTGGACGTTACGTTGACCTGCCTGGACTTGCGCGTCTGCTCCGACCAGTTGCCGCCGAAGGTCAGTTGGTGCTCCAGGCCGAAGGCCTCGAAATGACCATCCATGTGCGCGTCGAAGCCGTTGCTTTGCAACTGGTCGGAGCGAAACAGGGTCCGGGCGATACGGGAGCCGGTCAATGTCGTCGGGTCGATGGCGCCTTGGGCATAAGCCACTTTCTGCTCGAATGAACCCGTGGAGTGGGTGGCGGACAATGTGCCCGACCAGCTCTCGCTGAAGTGATGATCCAGCTCCGTGAACACTTCGTCCGTACTGGTCTGGTGACGGTTCCAGTCCTGAGCCAGAGAGGTCGAGCGCGGCAGGTCGATGGCACCGCCATCGCTGTAGCGGGGCAGGCCGAAGATGGTGAATCCTTTGATGTCGGCTTCCTGGCGACGCAGACCTACAGCCAGGGTCGTGTCGTCACTCAGATCGGTTTCCAGGATGCCGTACAGCAGAGGTGCAGACTTCTCCAGGCCATCGATGAAGTAACCACGATCCGCATAGGACGCCACGAAACGGCCACGAATGCTGCCTGAATCGTTCAGCTTGCTGCTGCCATCCAGATCGACCCGATAGTTGTCCCAGGTGCCGGCGCGGGTAGTGATCGAAAACTGCGGTATGGCGGTAGGACGTTTACGTACCAGATTCACCGTGCCGCCGGGGTTGCCTGCGCCGATCAGCAGCCCTGCAGCGCCCCGGAGGATTTCCACCCGGTCATAGATTTCCATATCGGGGGTCATCCAGCCGGTCACGCTATAGCCCTGACCGGATATGCCGTCGATGGTGTAGCTCTCGTCCTCCATGGCAAAGCCACGGGAACTGAAGACATGGGAACCGAAATTGCGCTGGGAAAAGGTGACGCCGGTGGCCTGGGCCATCACGTCTTCCAGGCTGTAGAGGTTCTTGTCGTCCATCAACTGGCGGGTCACGACACTCACCGACTGCGGAATTTCACGCAGGGACTGGGCGCTTTTGGTGATGCTCACTGCGGACGTGGTGTAAGAACCCGAGCCTTCGGTCGTCAGGCCTGTCGGCGGCGCCTGAATCGACAAGGGCTTGAGGCTGACCGGAGGCACAATGGCGGTTAGCGTCAGGGTGTTGTTTTCAAGGCTGTAAGGCACTCTGGCCTGTTCGAGCAGGTTTCTGGCTGCCTGCTCGGGGGTGAACCTGCCGCGCACGGTCTGGCTGCTTTTGCCCTTGATATCGTCCGGGTTGTACAGCACTTGCAGATCACCCTGGCGCCCCAGCTCATTCAGGGCGCTGTTCAGGGGTTGGGCGGGGATATCGAACTCGATTTCCTGAGCCAGGGCCTCACCCTTGAACGCCATCAGCAGCGCAAGGCTCACCACTCTCATCGCAGGCCTTGGCTGGAGCAGCAGGCGGACAGGCAGTGGAGGGCGGGTGCGTGATTGCATAGTGATGGCTCTTCGATCAGTAACGCAGGGTAAACCATACAGCCGTATGGGGCACTGCCTCTGGTCGTCCTTTACCAGGCTATGTGAAAACTACTGCGTTCGGTCATGCTGCGTTGAAAGCAGTCTGTTCACGGCACGTTTTTTCAGCGTGATTCATAAAGAATCCATACGAATGAGGTCGGAATCAATTTAGTGAATTCTGTAAATAAAAAAGACCAGAGGTTGGCCTCTGGTCTTTTTGTGGTGCGCTGCGGATCGATTCATCCGCAGACAGTGAGCGGGATCAGAAGTCGCCGCGCAGGGTCAGGACGTAGCTGCGTGGTTCGCCGTACAGGTTGGAGCGATCCAGAGCCACGGCTGTGGTGTAGTACTTGCGATCAAACAGGTTGTCGGCGTTCAGAGCGACGGTCCAGTGCTCGTCGAGCTTCCAGGAGGCGCGTGCATCCCAGATGGCGCGGCCTGCAACACCCAGTTGATCGTTGGACGGTACTGTATAACCGGAGTCAGCCGATACGCCAGCGCCCAGAGTCAGACGGTTCCAGGCGCCGGGCAGGTTATAGCTGGTGTTCAGACGCAGCATGTGTTTTGGCGTCTCGTAGGCCACTTCCATATCGGAACTGTTTGCCAACTGGTTGAAGGTGTAGCCGCCAAAGACCTGAAGCCCTGGCAGTACTTCGCCACTTGCTTCGATTTCAACACCTTTGCTGCGCTTGATGCCGCCCTGGACGTAGCAGGTGTTGTCAGAGCCGCCTGGGCAGAGCTCTTCTGTCGTCTGGTCGACATAGGCCACGTCTTTCTGCTTGATATAGAACAGAGCCATCGACAGGTTCAGTCGCTTGTCGAACAGTTCACCCTTGATACCCGTTTCGTAGTTGGAGCCAATGGCCGGGTCCAGCGGGGCGCCGCCGACCTGTCTGTAAGCGGCTTGCGGGGTGAAGATATCCGCATAGCTGGCATACCAGGACCAGTTGTCGTTGATGTCATAAATCAGGCCGGCGAAAGGTGTAAATTCCTGAGTCTGTTTGGATTCATAGGACAGGGCCGGGCCGTATTTGGCGTTGTAGTCATACTCGAACCAACTGAGGCGTCCTCCCAGTACCAGGCTCAAAGGCTCGGTCAGGTGGATGCGGGTATTGGCGTAGAGGCCAGCTCGTTCTTCAGTCGAGACGTAATTGCTTGTCCAGCCTGTATTCACCGGTTTGGCAAGTGAGCTGGTGTCGACATCGAAGATATTGATGGCAAGGGGAGTCGCGATTGTGACGTTCTTGTTGTCTGCTCTCTGTCTCGACCAGTCAGCACCCAAAGTGACCTCATGGGACAGGCCGAAGGCGTCGAACTTGCCTTCCAGCTGGCTGTTCAAGCCCAGGCTGTTGACTTCATCATCGCGAAACAGCGTGCTCTGGAAGCGTGAGCCAGCCAGTGTTGTCGGGTTGACTGCACCACGTGCAAATGCAACGGCCTGATCGAATCCGCCTTCGGAGTAGGTCAGGGAGGTCTTGTTGAGCCAGTTTTCGTTGAAGCGATGCTCGACTTCAAAGAAGGCTTCGTTCATGTAGGTTTCGAGACGGTTCCATTTGGGAGCCAGGTTCGTCGAACGGGAAAGATCCAGCGACTGCCCGTTGCTATAACGCGGCAGGCCGTAGATCGAGTAGCCGTTGATGACCTTTTCCTGACGACGCAGGCTCATGGTCAACGTGGTGTCGTCGGTCACATCGGCTTCGAGGATGCCATACAGCAGGGGCGTGCGGCTGTTGCGGTTATCCTGATACGAGCCGTTGTCTTCATAAGCGGCCACCATGCGGCCACGGACAGTGCCCGAATCATTGAGCTTGCCGCTGCCATCCAGATCGACGCGGTACTGATCCCATGAACCCGCACGGGTGGTGATCGAGAACTTGTTCTCGGCGGTCGGACGCTTGCGCACCAGATTCACCGCACCACCGGGTTGGCCTGCGCCCACCAGCAGGCCCGAAGCGCCGCGCAATACTTCAACGCGGTCATAAATCGCCATGTCCGGCTGCATCCAGCCGGTGATCTGGTAGCCCTGGCCGCCAATGCCATCGACCAGAAAGCTTTCCGCCAGCAGCGAGAAGCCGCGGGAGGTATACACGTGACCACCGAAGTTACGGTACTGGAAGCTGATGCCTGGGGTGTCTTCCAGCACTTCGCTCAGGCTGGTGAGGTTATTGTCGTCCATGACCTGACGGGTCATGACCGTGACCGATTGCGGCGTTTCACGCAACGATTGTGCTGCGCCCTTGCCGATAGTGGTCGCACCGGTGGTGTAGGAGCCGGTGCCGTCAGTGGTGGTGCCCAGAGACTGGGAGTCAATCGCGGTCGGTGCCAGGTTGATGGCCGCCGATGAGTCCTGCGCACTCAGGGTCAGTGCATTGCCTTGCAGGCTGTAGGTCAGGCCTGCTCCGGCCAGCAGTTTCCCCGCTGCCTGTGCCGGAGTGAACTTGCCTTGTACTGCGCCGCTGGTTTTACCTTGTACGTCCGCCGGGCTATAAACCGCGCGCACACCACCCTGGCTTTCCAGTTGACTCAGGGCACTGCTCAGCGGTTGGGCCGGGATACTGAACTCGATTTCCTGGGCTTGTACCTGGGCGGCCATGGGCATGCTCAGCGCCAGACCAATTGCTGCCATGGCAGGTCTTGGGCGGAACATGCGGCTGATCAGCAAGGCCTTGCTCAGTGGTGTGAGTCGTGATGGTGTGTACATGGAGTGGCTCTTTCTAGTTGGTATTGGCAGGGAGATCAAAGAGCGTTGTTCAGGCCTGTCCGGAAGCTGGCTTGTGCAGAATCGGAGCAGACGCTGTTCAACTTTTTACAGGGAGCCAGGCTGACGACAGATGCCCGCGCAGGTTTGTTGCTAAAGAGAACGAAAATGCCTCTCAGTTATTTAATGAATTTTTCACATTTGCCTTTAAAAAGATAGCGCAAGGCCATTTCTGGTGTTTCCCAAGAGCAAAAAAAGCCCCGCTCGCGGTCTGAGCCGGGCGGGGCCATGTCATGGATAACGGGCTGGATTCAGGCAGATACCTGTTCGGCCTGCACCTGTTCCACGTCGATCTTGCCGGCCTGCATGCGCACCAGTTGGTCGGCAATCGGGAAATACCGGTCGTCGTGGGAGATGACGATGATGGTCTTGCCTTGCTGCTTGAGTTCGGGCAACAGCTCGGTGTAGAACACGCGGCGGAACGCCGGGTCCTGATCGGCGGCCCATTCGTCGAACACCAGCACCTGGCGCTCGTCCAGCCAGGCATTGATCAGGGCCAGGCGCTTGCGTTGGCCGGTGGACAGGTCGGTGGTGGTAAAAGCGCCATCGCGGATGCTGACCTTGTGAGCGATATCCAGACGCTCCAGGTATTTACCCGCATCGGCAGGCAGTTTCGCTTCGCCCTGCATCGGTTCGTCGAACAGGTGGTAGTCGGCAAAGATGGTGGTGAACAACTGGCGATAATCGTCCAGCTCTTCTGGCATGACCGCTTTGCCGTTGAGGCGGATTTCACCTTGCTGTGGCTTGTAAAGCCCTAGCAGCAACTTGATAAGCGTGGTCTTGCCGCAGCCGTTCTCGCCCACAATGAATACGATATCGCCCTGTTTGATGCTCAGGTTGACCGGGCCGAGATGGAAGGACTCGCTGCCTTCCACGGGTGGGTAGTCATAACGCAGTTGATGCAATTCCAGGGTCTGCATGTTTGCCAGCGTATTGGGGCGATCGCTGACCAGCAGGTGCGGCTCGGGGCTGGAGAATTTCCACGACAGTTCGGCGATGCGGCGCATGGCGATCTGGGCGCGGCTGATGCCGGGCAGGGCGGTGATCAGGCGTTCCAGCGGGCCTTTCATATACAGCATGACCAGCACGAAACCGCCCAGCACGGTCTTTTCGGTGCTTGGCCATAGCGCCTGAAAGGCAATGGCGATGCCGATGACGGCGAAGAACAGCATCGAGCCGAAGGTTTCTGCGCTGACGAAAATGTTGGCGGCGCGCACGTTGGATCGGCAGATGCGCTCGGTCGCGCCATGGATCTGCTCATCAAGCATGTGCTGACGGCGTTTGCGCTGGATGCGCAGTTCCTTGGCACCGGCCGACAGGGCCTGATAGTGCTTTTGCAATTCGTCTTCGCCGTTACGTGCTGCGATGATGCTGCGGGTTCCGAAATGATGAGCCAGGTACTGCGCGCCAGTGCCCAGCACCACGGTCAGTACCGTCAGGGCCAGAATTTGCCACGAGAGCAGGGCCAGATACGTCAGGCAGCCCAGAGTGACGGTGAACGAAATCACCATCGGCGCAATCGACAAGGCGAAGGTGCTGAGGGTGTTCACGTCATTGAGCAGCACCGGGATCAGGCGATGTGAGCGGTAGCGCTCCAGTTGCTCGATGGGCGCGACCAGCACCTTGGCGGCCAGCTCCCGGCGCAGGTTGGCGACCACACGCTGGCCGACATAGTTGGTCGACAGGTTCGAGACAGTAGAGCAGGCCAGGGTCAGCACGCACAGGCCGGCGAACAGCAGAGCGGTGTGGGTGTCGGGGCCGCCTGCCATGTTCATCGCATTGTTGATGGTGGCCAGCAGGGCGGTCACGCTCAGGCCGCTGACAACCCCCAGCACAGTGGAGAGAACCACCAGCCACCAGAATGGCTTGAGGATCCTCAGGGTTTCCCGGGCGAGGCTTTCTGATTTGGGTGTCATGCTGTTGTCTCGTTATTGTCCGTTGTAGCGGTAATGCCGATCAGTCAAGGCACAAGCAAAACCTGTGGGAGGCAGCTTGCTGGCGAAAAAGGCCTGAAAACTGGCAGATATTCTGCGTCTGTACGCCAGAGTCGCCAGCAAGCTGCCTCCCGCAAAGTGATTCATTGACCTTGACTGATCGGCATTGCGTTGTGAAAGCGTCAGAGTTCGCGAACGACCCGAAAGCCCAGCCAGTCGCCACGTACATCGGGCTTGCGGCTGTTACGGTTACCGGAGCGGGAGAAGATCGGCGCTTCGGTCCAGTCGTTGCCGCGAATCATCTTCCAGCTGCAATCACCGGCCAGCCAGGCACTGCCATCGGTGGGGGCGCCGTTGTAGTTGCTGGTTTCGCAATCGGCGGTCCACTCATACACGTTGCCGTGGGCGTCATAGATGCCGAAGTCATTGGGGCTGTAGCTGCCGGCGGGGGCTGTGACGCTGAAGCCGTCTTCCGGGCCGTAGGTGTTGGCATGCTTGGCGATGCCGTATTGCTTGCCTTCATCCATGGGGAAGGGGAACGGCCCGGTGCTGCCGCCACGGGCTGCATACTCACGCTCGGCCTCGCTGACCAGCCGGTAGGTTTTGCCGGTCTTCTTCGACAGCCAGGCGGCGTAGGCCTTGGCTTCGTTCCAGTCCATGCACACCGCAGGCTGGCGATCGGTCAGTGGATAGCGCGGCTGTCCGGCCTTGCACTCGCGACCCGGACGGGTATCGCCATCGGGCATCTTGTAGCCGGTGCTTTTGATATAGGCCTTCCACTCGCCGCTCAGCACCTGGAATTGGCTGATGGCGAACGGTTTGGCAAAGGTCACTTCATGCAGCGGGCCCTCGTCGGGCTGGCGGCCGAGTTCGGATTCCGGTGCGCCCATGGTGAAGGTGCCGGCAGGCAACACGACCATTTCCGGACAGTCCTTGCAGTCCTTGAACACCTTGCCCGGTTCGGGCATGGCGGCCATGGCGGCTGCGGGCAACAGCGCACCCAGCAGGGCGGTCAGGGACAGAGTGGACAGCATGTTGTTCATAACGGGCCTCAAGGCAGAAAACTGAAAGCGGGTGACAAGCGTCATGGGCGTTGGCCGAGGACGGCCAGGAAGCGATCTATTTCGGCCTCGTTATTGAGCAGGCCCGGAGCGGTGCGCACGACCGGTCCGATATCCCGATCCACGGCATCGACCACTACATGGTTTTTCATCAGCCAGGCCGCCACGTCGTCGCAGTTGCGGTCCTTGACTCTGAAGAAACTGAACCCCGACGACAGTTCGGGCGCCATGGGCGTGACCAGTTCTATGCCCGGCTGTTCTTTCAGGCGTTGCTTGATGTAGGTGTTGAGCTGGTGGATGCGCGACTGGACATCGGCCTTGCCCAGTTGCAGGTGCAACTCAAAGGCCTTGTCTACCGCCCAGCGGTGCTCGAATGAGTGGTAGCCGCCGGGTGTCATGATCGTGCCGAAGTTGGTCGCTTCCGAAAAACTGGGGATCAGCGGGGTGACATCTTTCAACTGCTCCGAGCGGGCGCAGATGATGCCGGTGCCTCGTGGTCCGAACATCCATTTGTGGGTCCCGGCGACGAAGAAGTCGCAGTTCATGCTCGGGAAGTCCAGGTTCTCGACCCCGAAACCGTGTACGCCATCGATCACGTACAGGATGCGGTCCTTGTCGTCGCGATTACGGTTCTGCTCCTGAACCAGGGCACCAATCTCACCGACCGGCAGCTTGACGCCGCTGCCCGATTGCACCCAGGTCATCCCCAGTACGCGGGTTTCGGGACGAATGGCCCGGGCGATATTGCCGATGATTTCGTCGCTTGAAACAGTGATGGAATCCTTGAACAGGCGGATCTTGCGGACCTGTGTGCCTTCTCTCTTCTTGCGCGAGTTCAGGATGTTGCGGGTACAGAAGTGTTCATGTTCGGTGGTGAGGATTTCCTGATCCGGCCGTACATGAATGCCGCCATAGATAATGGCCAGACCTTCGGTTGTGCTGCCGGTCAGGGCGATCTGACCGGGCCTGGCATTGAAGTACTTGCCGGCCCACTCGCGAACCTTGTCTTCGCGACGGCTGGTTTCCTGCAGGTCCCAGTCCATGGCCAGGCCGGGGTTGCGGTCGATATTGGCCCGGTGTTGCTCGATGGCATCGCTCACCGGCCTGGGGTGCGAAGTAATCAGGAAGTTGGCGAAGTGGATATAGTCCGGGTCCTGATTGAACAGGCCGCGCAAGGTGGTCCATTTGTCCTTGGGAGCCAGTTCGATAGCGGCCGCCGTGGCCGAGTGGGTCAGGCTGGCACCCATGGGCAGTGCAGCCGCGAGCAGGCCAGCCTGTTTGAGAAAGGTTCTGCGGTCAGTCATGAGCGGCCATACCTGAAATGTCGGTGTGCAAGCTGTAGAGGTTCATTGGCGGGTGACCGGTCTGGCCGAGTTCTGCACCTGCTCCCAGACCCGCAGGAAGTTGCCACCCCAGAGCTTGGCAATGTCGGCATCGGCATAGCCGCGCTCGATCAGTTCGGCGGTCACGTTGCGGATCTCGCTGACATCCTTGAAGCCATCCACGCCGCCGCCATCGTTGAAGTCGGAGCTGATGCCCACGTGATCGATGCCGATCTTCTTCACCGTGTAGTCAATGGCGTTGACGAAGTCCTTGACGGTGGCCTTGGGCTCTTCTTCGAGGATGGCGTACAGCTTGCTGGCGTAAGCACCGAAACGTTGCTCCGGCCAGACGGTAATGATCGCGTCGCCCGGCATCAGCGCCATGGCCAGGTTCGGCAGTGGCGGCAGGTCGAAGTCCTTGCGCAGCTTGTTGAGCTTGTCCTGGGTCTTCTGGGTCAGGGGTTTCAGGTAGGCCGGGAACGCCACGACCTGCACCACGCCGCCACTCTGCTTGATGAGCTGCAATTCCTCGTCGCTCAGATTACGTGGAATGTCCACCAGCGCCCGTGGCGCGGAGTGCGAGGCGACCATGGGTGTGCGGCTCAACTGGCTGACCTGCTCCAGGCCCTTGGTCGACATCTGTGACACGTCGATGATCACGCCCAGATCATTCAGGCGATGCACCGCCTGCTTGCCGATCTCGGACAGCCCGCCCAGCGGGTCCTGGGAGTCATTGAAGAACGGCAACGGACGAGAAGAGTCCGCCCAACTGTTGTTGCCCACATAGCTGAAGCCGAACATGCGCATGCCGCGCGCCGTCCACTGGTCCAGCAGATTGATGTCGTTGCCCAGCGGGTAGGCGTTGAGCATGCTGATGAAAATCGCAAACTTGCCTTCGCCATGCAGGCGGCGCATGTCGTCCGGGGTGTAGGCGATGCCGACCTGGTTCGGGAAATCGCGGACCATGCCGGTGATGATCTTGTAGCGGACCTCTTGCTGATGGCGCGCCTCATCCACGAAGCCCGGTGTCGGGCGGTGCGGTGCATTGGGGCCGTTCCAGATTTCCGGCCAGCCAAATACCGTCAGTGCCGCACCCGACAAACGCCCGCGTGCGGTCTTCACCAGATCGAATTGCCCGGAGCCATCCTTGTCCGCTTCGTTGCGCTCGCTGCCGAACTTCAAAGGCACGGTGATGTGGCTGTCAAAGGAAATGATTCGTTCCTGCAGCTCTTCGGCCTGTTTCATCACCTTGACCGGGTAACCCGATGGCGACCAGTAATTCCAGGCCAGCCAGCCTGCGCCTGCACTGATCGCCAGAGCCAGGGGCAGGCCAATGAAAAGAGCCTTTTTCCAACGCGGTTTTGTCATTGCCATCTCTTTCAGGTTCGCCGTTCAGAAGCACGCACAAGGGCCTTTGCTATCTGGGGAGAACGAGCGGATGACGGAAAAATTTAGCGCGGATGCAGTTCGCGGTTCTGCCCCTAAATTTCTCCGTCGATGCTACGTCCTAGCTTGGATAAAGACCGTTTCGGGGCGTTAACAGGTAGGGCAATGACGATTTCTCGACGAGGTTTTATAGCGGGCCTGGCGCTGACCGGTGCTGCGGTACCGGCTGCTTATTACGCACATCGCGAACTCACGCGCGTCGAAGAGCCCGTTACACCGGGGGAAGCGACTGCCGCAGCGGCCGACACCGCCACCCAGAGGCTGGCCGATAAGCTGCGCGGGATATGGGATATCCGTTTCGAGGGGCGTGATGCTGGACTGGCCGGAGCACCGCTCAAGGGCCTGGAAATGTTCCTGGACATTGCCCCGCGTGGTCGTGGCCTGCGGGGTTATATCGACACCGCTGAGCGTCTGCGTGGCGAGGCTGAGCCGCGCTTCCGGGTGATCGGCGACCTGCGTTCTGCCGACGCCTCGAAGCTGTATTTTCGGGTCATTGACGGCCATCTCGATGACAGCCCGCAAAGCGATGCGCCGGACTATGAATTCAGCATGGTTCTGGATGAAGTCTGGGGCAGCTTCGGTAATGCGGGCAGCGGCACCTTGAGTGGGCGCATCGAGCGTCTGGATCGTCCGCTGGCGTTGCCTGAGCTGGAAAATCGTTTTATTGCCACCAAGCAAGTGTTCCCCGAAGCCCGTGACCGTATCGGGCTGACGCCGCCGTTTCTGGCCTGGCTGGTTTCAAAGGAGCATCGCCTGTTTCACCAGCTCTGGCATGCCAGCCGCGACAAGTGGCATCGCCTGCCCGAAGAAAAACGCAATGCCCTGCGCGGTATCGGCTGGCAGCCAGGTCCGCGAGACAAGGAGCGCGATGCCCGTGGTGAGCGCAAGGACCGTAATGGCTCGGGCATCGACTTTTTCTATATGCATCGGCACATGCTGATTCAGGCCCGTCAGTTTCAGGAGCTTCCTTCCTGGCCGCGCTTTCCCTTGCCGCAACCGGAGCTGGAGCGGGATCGTCAGGGCTTTGCCCGTTACTTCGATAATCACGATGGCTGCGCGTTGCCACCGCCCTGGCAGGCCAATGGCGATGCGGAATATAGCCAGTTGGTCAGCGATATCAAAAGCGACGAGACATTCAGCACGCATTTTCAGGCGTGGGAATCCCAATACCGGGACCCGCGCTTCTTGTCGAAACTGACCCTTGGCCAGTTCGGTTCCCAGGTTGAGCTGGAGCTGCATGACTGGTTGCACATGCGCTGGGCGTCCGTTGCGCGAGACCCTTCAAATGGCGAGCCGGTGCCCATGGCCCGTGACTCGGCGGATTTCGCGGCACGCTGGTTCGAGCCGGAAAACGACTTTCTCGCTGACCCGTTTTCATCCCATGTGCATCCGGTGTTCTGGATGTTCCATGGCTGGATCGATGACCGGATCGACGACTGGTTCCGTGCCCATGAGCGCTTTCATCCGGGAGAGGTGAGCCGTCTTGAGGTCAATGGCGTGCCATGGTTCGCGCCGGGGCGCTGGGTTGAGATCAGCGATCCCTGGCTCGGCCCGCAGACTCATGGATGCAGCACCACACCGGGCCTGAATGCCGGGACCACCATGGAAATGGACCCGGAGGTCATGAAACTGGCGCTGCGCATTACTTTTGCGGCCGATGACAAGCTCGGCAACCTCCTGCGCCGCGTGCCGCGTCGGCCGTGGTATGCGAGGAACCTGCTGCCGGAGAAGTGGTTTGGCGGGGTTTGATTCCTGAATCTGTAGGATCGAATTTATTCGGGAAGGCATTATTTCTTCAGATAAAGATGCGGCGGATGTACAGGCCCTTTCCCGGATAAATCCGGTCCTACTCTAGTACGGTGCAAATCTGTAGGAGCGAATTTATTCGCGAGACATTAGTGAAGGGTTTGTGTCCAACCGCCACCCAGGGCCTTGTACAACGCAATACTTGCCTGCACCCTCGACAGCCGAAGCTGCACGCTCACATCCTGGGCCAGATACAGCGTGCGTTGGGTTTCCAGCACGGTCAGCAAATCCTCCGCGCCAGCCTCGTAACGGCTCTGGGCGATGCGGAATGCGGTCTGGGCCTGTTTGAGTTCTTCGTCGTGCCAGTACCTTTGCTGGTCCAGGCCGCTGATGCTGTTCAAGGCTTTCTCCACGTCGGCGAAGCTGTTGATGATCGCGCCGCGATAGGTTTCCAGCAGTTCTTCCTGACGGGCCGTGGCCTTGTCGCGCTCTGCGCTCAGGCGTCCGTTATTGAAGATCGGTCCGGTCAGGCCGGCAGCCAGACTGCTGAAGGGCGCTCGCAGCCAGTCTTCGGCCCGAACCACCTCCGTGCCTAAAGTAGCGCTCAAGGTCAGTTTGGGCAGCAGGGCAGCGCGGGCTACGGTGACATCGGCTTGGGCGGCGGCCAGTTCGGCTTCGGCCTTGGCGATGTCAGGACGACGGGTCAGCAGTTCGCTGGGCAGCCCTGTGCCGATCTGTGGCCAGCTCAGGTTCTCGAAATCCTGATTGCCCAACTGCAGATGTTGCACGGGTTGGCCGAGGAGGGCAGCGAGGGTGATCTGTTGCTCACTGGCCAGTTGCTGAATACGCGGCAGTTCACGTTGTTGAGTTGCAACCAGGTTCTTCTGCTGAGCCAGTTCCAGTGCCGTGGCGGAACCCGAGTCGTAGCGAGTCTGCACCAGTCTCAGCACGTTCCTGGCATTGGCCAGGTTCAGCTCGGCGATATGGCTCTGCTCTCTGGCTGACAGGGTTTGCGCGTAGCGATCGGCCACGCTGCTGAGCAGGGTCAGTTCCACCGTGGCCCTGTCGAACTCACTGGCTTTCAAACTTTGTAGCGCACTGTCCCGAGCGGCGGATACGCCACCCCAGAAATCCACTTCGTAACTGGCGGTCAGGCTGGTGGTAAAGGCGTCGGTATTGTTGTCATCCGAAGGGCTGGCCTTGCGGTCGCTGCTGCGCAGGAACTTGTTGCGCTCGCCCCGGATGTCGTAGGTGAGTTCAGGGCGCGTGGGTGCTCCGGCGATGGTCGCCGTTGCCTGAGCCTGACGTACACGGGCCATGGCGGCTGCGACTTCATGGCTGTTGACCCGGGCCTGTTCGATCAGGCGGTTCAGGTCCGGGCTGCCGAATTGTTGCCACCACTGAGCATCAGTGCGCTGCAAGGCGGCGCCTTGGGCGAACTCCCAGCTTGGCGGTGGCTGGATGCCGCTGTCGATGGAGGGGACAGAAGTGTTGCAGGCCGCCAGAAGCAGGCAGCAGGTCAGCAGGGTCAGGGTTGGCTTCATCGATAGATCATTCGCTGGTGAGGGCCGCAACCGGGTCGAGCCGGGCAGCTTTGCGGGCAGGCATGAAACCGAAGACCACGCCGGTCACCAATGCACAGGCAAAGGCCCCGACAACGGCAAACAGCGAAAACGCCACGGCGATCTTGCCGAGCAGCAGCGCTGCGCCCATGCCGAGGGCCAGTACGATGCCAGCCAGCCCGCCGACCACCGAGAGCATCACGGCTTCGGTGAGGAACTGACGCAGAATGTCGCCCTGGCGTGCGCCGGTGGCCATGCGGATACCGATTTCCCGAGTGCGTTCCCGTACGGTCATCAGCATGATGTTCATTACGCCGATACCGCCCACCAGCAGCGAGATGGCGGCAATCGAGCCGAGCATCAGCGACAGGGTGTTCTGGGTCCGGGCTTCGGCCTGGATCATTGCGGCGTTGTTGGTCAGTTCATAATCGTTCTTGCCGTTGTGCAGGCGCTGCATCAGGTCATTGATCGAACGTTCGGCTTCCTTGACCTTGCCGGCATCCTTGGTGGCGATGGCGATGTATTCCGGGTTCTGGGTACCGAACAGCCGGATGCTGGCCGAGGAGTAGGGGATGGCAATGCGGTTGTCGCTGTCCAGGTCGCCGGAACTGGCGCCTTTTTCCTGCAGGACGCCAACCACCTGGAAGGGCACGTTCTCGATCAGGATGTACTGGCCGATGGGGCTGGCCATATCCTTGAACAGCTTTTGCCGGACCTTATGGCCGATCACTGCCACGGCTGCTGCGTTTCTTTCGTCGGCTTCGGTGAAGTAACTGCCTTCGACCACCGGCCAGTTGAAGATGGCCGGGAAGTGCGTGTCGTTGCCGCCCACGTAGCTGGAGTGATCGGCATTGCCAAAGCGCACGCCTGCCTGTCCGCCATTGACCGGCATGATCATTTTCACCTCGGGCAGTTCGCCCAGTGCGGCGACTTCCTCCAGCGTGATGATGCCTTTGGGAGTGCGCGGGCTGGGGGACTTGCCGTTGAGGTAAATGATGTTGGAGCCGAAGGACGACATCTGCGCCATGACCTGACGCTTGCTGCCTTCGCCCACCGCCAGCATGACCACCACCGAGGCAACGCCGATCACGATGCCCAGCAAGGTCAGTGCGGTACGGAACCGGTTGATCCACATCACCCGCCAGGCGGCCTGGATGGCATCGAGCAATTCACCTTTCCAGGCGCCATTGCGGGTACTGCCTTCGCTCAGGCGCTGGCGCAGGTCGACGGCCTGCAAGGCGGCCGGATTGGTCGGGGCTTGTGCCTGCGGGTTGCCGGATGCCGTATCGCTGACGATCAGGCCATCACTGACTTCAATGACGCGCCTGGCGCGGGCGGCGACTTCCCGGTCGTGGGTGATCAGAATCACCACATGCCCCTGGCTGGCGAGTTCGTCCAGCAGGGTCATGACTTCTGCGCCGCTATGGCTGTCCAGTGCGCCGGTAGGTTCGTCGGCGAGGATGATATGCCCGCCATTCATCAATGCGCGGGCAATGGAAACCCGTTGCTGCTGGCCGCCGGAGAGTTGGTGCGGGCGGTTGCCGGTGCGCGAGGCCAGCCCCAGTCGGTCGAGCAGGGCGGCGGCGCGGGCATGGCGTTCAGCAGCGGGAGTTCCGGCGTAGATGGCCGGCATCTCGACGTTTTCCTGTGCCGAGCCCGACGGAATCAGGTGATAGCCCTGAAACACGAAGCCAAAGGCTTCACGCCGCAACCAGGCCAGTTCGTCGCTGTCCAGCCCTGCCACATCCTCTCCGGCGAACAGATATTGCCCGGAGCTTGGGCGATCGAGGCAGCCGAGAATATTCATCATGGTCGACTTGCCCGAGCCGGAGGCGCCGACAATGGCCACAAACTCGCCGGCATGGATCGACAGGTCGATCCCTCGCAGCACGTTGACCAGCGGGCTGTCGCCACCACCGTAGGATTTGCGGATATCCCGCAGGTCGATCAGCGGCGTTTGCATTCAGCCTCCGCTGCCGATGGACGGGCCGATCAACAGCCGGTCACCTTCATTCAGCCCTTCGAGAATCTGCACCCGCAAACGGTCGCTGATGCCGGTACGGACTTCACGGTTCTGTATGTCGCCGCTGGCGGTGAGAACCCGTGCGGTCTGCAGATCGGCCTGTGGTCCGCTTTTCAGGGCGGCAAGAGGAACGGTCAGGGTGTTCTGGGCGCTATTGGCGACAAAGAAGATCTGCGCGGTCATTTCCGCCATCAGTGCCTGATCGGCATTATCGACATCCAGCAACACGGTATAGAGCACCACGCGGCCGCTGCCGTTCTTGCCCGAGTTGCTCGGGCTGCCGCCACCCTGATTGGCTTGCTCCAGAGGCTTGGGCGGCACCGGGAGAATCTGTCGAACCGTGCTGTTCCAGCGCCGGGCACCGCCGCTCAAGGTGGTGAAGTAGGCGCTCATGCCGGGTTTGACATGGCCGATATCGGCTTCTGACACCTCGGCCCAGACGGTCATGGGCGAGAGGCGGGCGATGCGCAGGATCAGCGGTGTCTGCTGCTGGGCATTGAGGGTCTGGCCTTCCCGTGCATCCAGCGCGACCACGGTGCCGGACATCGGCGCGTAGATGCGGGTGTAGCCCAGCGCGGCTTCGTCACTGCGCAGGCTGGCCTGGGCCTGGAGAATCTGCGCCTTGAACATGTCGACCCGTGCCTGAGTGGCGCGAAACTCGGATTCGGCGGCCTGCACATCCTCGGCGCGAGTGGCACCACCGGCAGCCAGGCTTCTCTGACGCTGCTGTTTCTGCTGGGCCAGTTCGTGCAGGGCACGCTGCTCCTGAAGTTGCGCCTTGAGGTTCTCAATGGCATAGCGTGCGGCGTCGAGCCGGGCCTTTTGCGTGGACGGATCGATCTCCACCAGCAACTGGCCTTCCTTGACCTGATCGCCGACCTGCGCGTGGATCTTCATGATCTGGCCGGTGGCCTGGGAACCCACATCCACATAACTGCGCGGTTGCAGAGTGCCCAGCGCCGTCACGCTGCTTTGAATGTCGCTGCGGGTGACGAGCGCGGTGGCTGCATCGTTGTTGCCCGAAGGCATGATTTGCCAGGCGCATACGGCGATGACCGGAAACATGCACAGCGCCAGAAGGACGGCGCGTCCAGGGTGTCGAGAGCGTTTCATGCAGGGTTCCTGCTTGGAGAATTCAGCCCGTCGGCAGGCGACGGCCACGGGAACTGTCCATTAAACGAGGAGCGGGGGCGGGAATTTAGCGGTATGAGTCAGCAGGTAAGGGCGCCGTGTCTTTTGTCGGAAGGCTCCAGAAGGGGGGTGGTATGGGTAACAGGAGCCCATACCACCCAGGCTTTCTGTTTTGCGTCGCAATCAATAAAAAAGCCCGACATTGTCTTGTTTTCTACCTTCCAGCTTTCCCCAGGGGTCACTAGGGAGGTAGACCT
Source organism: Pseudomonas cichorii (assembly GCF_015471405.1). GTDB lineage: Bacteria > Pseudomonadota > Gammaproteobacteria > Pseudomonadales > Pseudomonadaceae > Aquipseudomonas > Aquipseudomonas serbiensis. Next base: position 81,290 of record NZ_BLVZ01000020.1, on the reverse strand, counting down.
GGACTTTCGTCGCCGTTGAATTACTGAAAGGGAGAGTGGCAAGTTGGGAGTTGGTATTAGTGGTTTTCCCCAGTAAACCATTGGCCACGGCGCGAACCAGAAGGTGCTCGCAGTTGTTGGCCCCTTTCAGATACATGGAGTGCCCGCCCGACACGGTCGGCAGGCAATAGGCGCACAAGATGTTTTTCGCATAGGCATTGGGTATGCCCATGATATGGAAGACTTCCGTACGGCTTTTCCATCTGTCAAAGGCATTATCGGCATAGCCCACATAGGTTGAGTTCTCATGGGTGTTATGAATGATATATATGCAGGCGGTGGTAGCCGGTGCCGGGTTACTTGAATTCGTGATGGTGGTGCCGCAGGCAGGTCCCATGTTCCATGCGTTCTGTGTCTGGAAGTAAAATTCTACTGTGGCCATAAAACGCTCCAATGCCTGACCTGAAATCAAAGAAGTGATACGCAGTTTGTAAATAAGGTGTTGTGTTGTTTTTCCATGCTCAAAGCGTTGCGGTTTTACAGGAGCACACTCATGAAAAAGGGAAGCCAGACTTGCGTCTGCTTCCCTTGTTGTCCTAATCGGCGTGCGCCAATACTTACTGCGACATCATGAAATGGATTTTGTAGTTGTAAGGTGCCGACCATTTCTTGGAAACGTATTCATAGCAGGCACCATCCGATAGTTGTCCGTAACCCTTGGCGCTGCTGGTGTATTGCGGGCCGGTCGAATATTCCTTGTGGCCTGCCTGGAATCGGCATCCGCCGGTGGACTGGCCGCTCGCATAATCAGCCTGCACATCGCTGCTGCTGAAGCCGGATGGCGCGATGAACGTGACGGTTTGATAAGGAGCCAGAGTGGACGGGAAGCCGCTGGTTGAAGAAACAAGCGTCAAGGTCTTTGGCGTGTTGTTCTGCATGGTGACTTCAATGACGGCCGCCATCGATGCCAGTGGGCTCAGCGACAGGGCCAGGGCTGCTGCAGTGAAGGGGAGTTTGAAAGATTTGAACTTCATGTAATCTCCGTATTGTCCTGAATACATTCTGATGCAGGCGATATCGCCTGCTTGTCCATGTGGGCTTTCATCCAGAAAACCACGGACAGATTAGCGGCCCTGCCGGAAATAACTTGAGGTGTTTTTTGCAGGTACAAAAAAAGGAAGCCGGATTCTCGCCCGGCTTCCCTTTCATGTTGCAGTGCAGATTTACAGCACTTGCTTGATCGCGTCACAGACCGCGTCGATGTTCTTCTGGTTCAGTGCTGCCACGCAGATACGGCCGGTATCCAGAGCGTAGATACCGAACTCGTTGCGCAGGCGTTGAGCCTGTTCGGCGGTCAGGCCCGAGTAGGAGAACATGCCGCACTGACGGCCGACAAAGCTGAAGTCCTGACCGGCCGGGTTGTTGGCCAGACGCTCGACCATGGCTTTGCGCATGCCGTGGATACGCACGCGCATTTCGCCCAGTTCTTCTTCCCACATGGCGCGCAGTGCCGGGTCGTTGAGGACCGCAGCAGAGATGATTGCGCCGTGGGTCGGCGGGTTGGAGTAGTTGGTGCGGATCACGCGCTTGACCTGGGACAGGACGCGGGCGGTCTCTTCTTTGGACTCGGTGATGATCGACAGTGCGCCGACACGCTCGCCGTACAACGACAGGGACTTGGAGAACGAGCTGGAGGCGAAGAAGGTCAGGCCCGAATCGGCGAACAGACGGACTGCCAGTGCATCTTCGTCGATGCCTTGACCGAAGCCCTGGTAAGCCATGTCCAGAAACGGTACGTGACCTTTGGACTTGACCACTTCCAGAACCTTTTTCCAGTCTTCCAGAGTCAGGTCGACGCCGGTCGGGTTGTGGCAGCAGGCGTGCAGCACAACGATGGAACCGTTCGGCAGGTTTTGCAGGTCTTCGAGCATGCCGGCACGGTTGACGTCGTGGGTCGGAGCATCGTAGTAGCGATAGTCCTGAACCGCGAAGCCCGCCGCTTCGAACAGGGCACGGTGGTTTTCCCAGCTTGGATCGCTGATGGCGACCACGGCATTTGGCAGCAGGCGCTTGAGGAAGTCTGCGCCGATTTTCAGAGCGCCAGTACCGCCGACGGACTGGGTGGTCAGCACGCGGCCGGAGGCGATCAGTGGCGAGTCGGCACCCAGCAGCAGTTTCTGCACGGCCAGGTCGTAGGCCGAGATACCGTCGATTGGCAGGTAGCCGCGAGGAGCGTGTTGTGCCACGCGAATCTTCTCGGCCTCGGCAACTGCGCGCAGCAGCGGAATGCGCCCGTCTTCGTCACAGTAGACGCCCACGCCAAGGTTGACCTTGGTGGTGCGGGTGTCGGCGTTGAATGCTTCGTTGATACCCAGGATCGGATCGCGGGGCGCCATTTCGACAGCGGAGAACAGGCTCATTGTTTGCGGCAGCTCTGAATGAAGAGTGAAGGGGAGTGCAGTGCATGCTCCGACAGAATGCGCCAGAGCGGTGCACAAACGGGGAGTCAGTATAAAGAGCATCCACTCCGGGAGCGACAGGGCGTAACAGGTTTTTTCAAGGTTTTTCCGGCTTATGGGACAACGTTCGTCTATTCGATAGGCAATCGATGACTTGAAAGATGAGTATATGGCTCCATCTACACTGCATCACTTCAAGCACTGCACGTCCTTCCCGGCGGGATCGGGCGTTGGCGGTGATTTCGTTTTTGCGTGTAGGCTCTGCGCAGACGAACCCTTTGCGCGAACGAATCAAGAGGTAGGTCATGTCCGAGTTTCAGCTCGTCACCCGTTTTGAGCCAGCCGGCGATCAGCCCGAGGCCATTCGCCTGATGGTGGAAGGGATCGAGGCCGGGCTGGCGCATCAGACCCTGCTGGGTGTGACCGGCTCGGGCAAGACCTTCAGCATTGCCAACGTCATTGCCCAGGTGCAGCGCCCGACGCTGGTCCTGGCGCCGAACAAGACCCTGGCAGCCCAGCTATATGGCGAGTTCAAGACGTTCTTCCCCAATAACGCGGTGGAATATTTCGTCTCTTATTACGACTACTACCAGCCTGAAGCCTATGTGCCGTCGTCGGACACCTTCATCGAGAAGGATGCCTCGATCAACGACCATATCGAGCAGATGCGTCTTTCCGCGACCAAGGCTCTGCTGGAGCGCAAGGACGCCATCATCGTCACCACGGTGTCCTGCATCTATGGCCTGGGCAGCCCGGAAACCTATCTGCGCATGGTCTTGCATATCGACCGTGGCGACAAACTCGACCAGCGGGCCTTGCTGCGCCGTCTGGCGGACCTGCAATACACCCGCAATGACATGGATTTTGCCCGGGCGACCTTCCGGGTCCGTGGCGATGTCATCGATATCTACCCGGCCGAATCCGATCTGGAGGCGATCCGCGTCGAACTGTTCGATGACGAAGTGGAGAGCCTGTCGGCGTTCGATCCGCTGACAGGGGAGGTGATTCGCAAGCTGCCGCGTTTTACCTTCTACCCCAAAAGTCACTATGTAACGCCGCGCGAGACGCTGCTTGAAGCGATGGAAGGCATCAAGGTCGAGCTTCAGGAGCGTCTGGAATACCTGCGCAACAACAATAAGCTGGTGGAAGCCCAGCGTCTGGAGCAGCGAACCCGTTTCGATCTGGAAATGATTCTGGAGCTGGGTTACTGCAACGGCATCGAAAACTACTCGCGCTATCTTTCGGGCCGCCCGTCGGGAGCACCGCCGCCCACGCTTTACGACTATCTGCCGCCTGACGCCTTGCTGGTGATCGATGAATCCCACGTCAGCGTGCCGCAGGTCGGCGCGATGTACAAAGGCGACCGCTCGCGCAAGGAAACCCTGGTGGAATATGGCTTCCGGCTGCCTTCGGCGCTGGATAACCGGCCCATGCGTTTCGACGAGTGGGAGGCGGTCAGCCCGCAGACCATATTCGTTTCGGCCACGCCCGGCAATTACGAGGCCGAGCATGCGGGGCGTATCATCGAGCAGGTGGTGCGCCCGACAGGGCTGGTGGACCCGCAGGTCGAGATTCGTCCGGCGCTGACTCAGGTCGATGACCTGCTCTCGGAAATCACCAAGCGTGTGGCGCTGGAGGAACGGGTGCTGGTCACGACCCTGACCAAGCGCATGGCCGAGGATCTGACCGATTACCTGGGCGACCATGGGGTGCGGGTCCGGTATCTGCACTCGGACATCGATACCGTTGAGCGCGTCGAGATCATCCGCGATCTGCGTCTTGGGGCTTTCGATGTGCTGGTGGGGATCAACCTGCTGCGTGAAGGCCTGGATATGCCGGAAGTGTCGCTGGTGGCGATTCTCGATGCCGACAAGGAAGGTTTTTTGCGTTCCGAACGCTCCCTGATCCAGACCATTGGTCGGGCCGCGCGTAACCTCAATGGTCGGGCGATTCTGTATGCCGACCGTATTACAGGCTCCATGGAGCGGGCCATTGGCGAGACTGAGCGGCGTCGTGAAAAGCAGATCGCCCACAACCTGGCCCATGGCATCACGCCCAAGGGCGTCATCAAGGACGTGGCGGACATCATGGAAGGCGCGACGGTCCCCGGTTCGCGCAGCAAGAAACGCAAAGGCATGGCCAAGGCCGCCGAAGAAAATGCCCGCTACGAGAACGAACTGCGTTCGCCCAGCGAAATCACCAAGCGTATCCGGCAACTGGAAGAGAAGATGTACCAGTTGGCCCGGGATCTGGAGTTCGAGGCCGCGGCGCAGATGCGCGACGAGATCGCCAAATTGCGCGAGCGGTTATTGGCAGTTTGATGGGGTATTGGGGCCGCCTCTGTCGCTGCCAAGGCCCCTCCCACTTCAGCCTTGTGCAAGTTTCGTGGGAAGGGGCTTGCCCGCGAAGCTTTTACCCGTGCTGGAGCGCCTGTTAAGATTCCGCGCTTGATCGATCTATTTCGGAATTTTTCATGACCACCGTTCGCACTCGCATTGCGCCATCACCCACTGGCGATCCCCACGTTGGCACCGCCTACATCGCGCTTTTCAACTACTGCTTTGCCAAGCAGCACGGTGGCGAGTTCATCCTGCGTATCGAAGATACCGATCAGTTGCGTTCGACTCGCGAGTCAGAGCAGCAGATTTTCGATGCATTGCGCTGGCTGGGCATTGAGTGGAGCGAAGGTCCGGATGTTGGCGGGCCTCATGGTCCGTATCGGCAGAGCGAGCGGGGCGAGATTTATCAGAAGTACGCTCAGCAACTGGTCGATCTTGGTCATGCCTTCCCTTGCTTCTGTACCGCTGAAGAGCTGGACCAGATGCGCGCCGAACAGATGGCCAGGGGCGAGACGCCGCGCTATGACGGTCGTGCCTTGCTGCTCTCCAAGGAGGAAGTGCAACGTCGTCTGGATGCAGGCGAACCGCACGTCATCCGCATGAAAGTGCCGACCGAAGGCGTTTGCGTGGTGCCGGACATTCTGCGTGGCGAAGTGGAGATCCCTTGGGATCGCATGGACATGCAGGTGCTGATGAAGACCGATGGCTTGCCGACCTACTTCCTGGCCAACGTGGTCGATGACCACCTGATGGGCATCACCCACGTACTGCGTGGTGAAGAATGGCTGCCGTCCGCGCCGAAACTGATTCTGCTCTATGAGTACTTCGGCTGGGACAAACCGCAGCTGTGCTACATGCCGCTGCTGCGTAACCCCGACAAGAGCAAACTGTCCAAGCGCAAGAACCCGACGTCGGTGACGTTCTACGAGCGCATGGGCTTCATGCCCGAGGCGATGCTCAACTACCTGGGTCGCATGGGCTGGTCGATGCCGGACGAGCGCGAGAAGTTCTCTCTGCAGGAAATGGTCGATAACTTCGACCTGTCCCGTGTCTCCCTGGGCGGTCCGATATTCGATATCGAGAAGCTGTCCTGGCTCAATGGCCAGTGGCTGCGCGAGCTGCCTGTCGAAGAGTTTGCCAGCCGGGTGCAGAACTGGGCGCTGAACCCCGAATACCTGATGAAGATCGCGCCCCATGTTCAGGGTCGTGTCGAAACCTTCAGCCAGATTGCGCCATTGGCCAGCTTCTTCTTCGCGGGCGGCGTGACGCCGGATGCGAAGCTGTTCGAGCACAAGAAGCTGTCGGGCGATCAGGTCCGCCAGTTGATGCAGTTGATCCTCTGGAAGCTTGAGTCCCTGCGTCAGTGGGAGAAGGACCCGATCACGGCCTGTATCCAGGCCGTCGTCGATCATCTGGAGCTGAAGTTGCGCGATGCCATGCCGTTGATGTTCGCTGCGATTACCGGGCAGGCCAGTTCGGTTTCGGTGCTCGATGCGATGGAAATCCTCGGTCCGGACCTCACTCGTTTCCGTCTGCGTCAGGCCATCGATCTGCTCGGTGGCGTTTCCAAGAAGGAAAACAAGGAGTGGGAAAAACTGCTGGGCGCCATAGCCTGATGCAGTAGAGGATCACTGTGCGCTCGCAGGGCAGGGCGCACAGTGGTCGATTCGACCTCGGTTTTTCGGGGGCGAAGCGTTAAGTGTTTGTTATGTCGACGAAAAATTTTCAAAAATGTTGAAAATAAATTTGACAGGTTAGCGACTCGCGCTTAACATGCGCCCCGTCCACTGATGTGGGGCTATAGCTCAGCTGGGAGAGCGCTTGCATGGCATGCAAGAGGTCAGCGGTTCGATCCCGCTTAGCTCCACCAAACAAAGAGTTTCAAGGTCGGCTACATTGCCTTGAAACAGTACGATGACCGGAACCAGCGCCGGTCATGTACGAAAGAAGGTTTTGTCCCCTTCGTCTAGTGGCCTAGGACACCGCCCTTTCACGGCGGTAACAGGGGTTCGAGTCCCCTAGGGGACGCCATTTTAAAAGAGTGATGCCGCAAGGTTGATCTCCGCCGCGAGGCGATAAATCAGGGGCTATAGCTCAGCTGGGAGAGCGCCTGCATGGCATGCAGGAGGTCAGCGGTTCGATCCCGCTTAGCTCCACCAATTTTGCCAGGGTTCGCTGTTAGCGAATCTGCTCGAAGGTTTTGCGTCCCCTTCGTCTAGTGGCCTAGGACACCGCCCTTTCACGGCGGTAACAGGGGTTCGAGTCCCCTAGGGGACGCCACGATTTCTCGCTCTGCGAGACCAAGGGTCATTCGATTATTGAATGGCCCTTTTGTTTTTTGGGCCTGTTTTAATTTCGCCCGCTCTGCTGCCACTTCCTCTTTTCCTTTCAGGCAACTTGTCTGTCTTCGGCAGATAAGCCGCGTTGCGCTTGTCATTCGGGATTATGCGAATAATATTATCTGCGTAATTTCTGGAGGTCGGCATGACAGATAAAAAAGCGCAAACTCGTGAGCGGATTCTCGATGCTGCCAGCGCGGCCTTGATCAGTCGTGGCCTGGAGCAGCCGAGCGTCAATGAGATCATGAGTGCTGCCGGGCTGACGGTGGGTGGTTTCTATGCCCACTTCGACAGCAAGGAGTCGCTCATGCTTGAGGCCTTCGCTCGACTGCTGAAGCAGCGACGGTCTGCCATTGCGCAAGTCGATGAGCATCTTCCCTGCCATGAGCGGCGTGCTTTGCTGGCAGCGTTCTATCTGTCACGCAAGCACCGCGACGCCACCGATGAAGCGTGTCCGCTCCCTTCTACGGCGGGGGACGTGCCGCGCTTGCCGGAAGGCTTTCAGGCGGCATTGGCCGAGCATGTGGAGTTGATGGTGGCGCAATTGTCCTCGAACCCTGAAGAGGCGGACAAGGCCCTGGCTGACCTCGCTCTGATGGTCGGCGGTCTGGTGCTGGCCCGTGCGCTGGGCACCGGAGAGTTGTCGGATCGTGTGTTGCGGGCGGCCAAGTCGGCAGTGGTTTAGACTGACCTTTGCCAACTTGTCCGGTGCAGCTGTGCGTAGGAGCGGATTCGTCCGCGAAGACGTCGGTGCAGGGATATAGAGGGCATTCCCTTCGCGACAACAGGAGCAAGTATGGTCTGGGATCGGGCAACGCCTTTTGTGATCGACCTCAATGTGGCAGCCGATGATATCGATGGCCTGGGACACGCCAATAACGCGGTGTATGTTTCCTGGCTGGAGCGCTGCGCCTGGCGGCATTCCCAGCATCTCGGGCTGGACCTGAGCGAGTATCGGCGTCTGGACCGGGCCATGGCGGTGGTGCGGCATGAAATCGATTACCTGGCCAGCGCCTACGAAGATGACGAACTGCAACTGGCCACCTGGATTGTCGACTGGGACAAGCGTCTGAAAATGACCCGCTGCTTTCAATTGAGGCGTCCGGTGGACGGCGTGACCCTGCTGCGCGCCCAGACCACCTTTGTCTGTATCGAGTTGTCCAGCGGCAAGCCCAAGCGCATGCCCGGCGAGTTTATTGAGGGTTATGGGGCTGCCATGTCGGGCGACGTTCCAAATCCCGCCGCCGGGCAGTAAACTGCCGGACTTTTTTTCGAGTGTGACCCATGCAAATTGCTCTGGCGCCCATGGAGGGGTTGGTCGACGACATCCTGCGTAATGTGCTGACCCGCGTCGGCGGCGTTGACTGGTGCGTGACCGAGTTCATCCGGGTGACCGAGCGGGTCATGCCTGCCGCCTATTTCTACAAGCTGGCCTCGGAGCTGCACACTGATGCCAAGACAGCGGCAGGTGTGCCGTTGCACCTGCAATTGCTGGGTTCGGACCCGGTGTGTCTGGCAGAAAATGCCGCGTTTGCCTGTGAGCTGGGCGCGCCGGTGCTGGACCTGAACTTCGGCTGCCCGGCCAAGACCGTCAACCGATCTCGTGGCGGTGCGATCCTGCTCAAGGAGCCTGAGCTGCTGCACTCCATCGTCAGCCATGTGCGACGTGCTGTGCCCAAGGGCATTCCGGTCACTGCCAAGATGCGTCTGGGTTACGAAAATACCGACGGTGCCCTGGATTGTGCGCGAGCGCTGGTGGATGGCGGTGCCGAGCGGATCGTGGTTCATGCCCGGACCAAGGTCGATGGCTACAAGCCGCCTGCCCATTGGGAGTGGATTGCCAGGATTCAGGAAGTGGTCAAGGTCCCTGTGGTTGCCAATGGCGAGATCTGGACGGTGGATGACTGGCGGCGCTGCAAGGAGATCTGCGGTGCGCGTGACATCATGATCGGTCGCGGGCTGGTGGCACGCCCGGATCTGGCCCGGCAGATCGCTGCGGCGAATGCGGGTGAAGAGGTTGTCGAGATGACCTGGGCCGAATTGCAACCCATGCTGCGTACGTTCTGGAAGGATTGTCTGGCCAAGATGACTCTGATCCAGGCGCCTGGACGTCTCAAGCAATGGCTGGTGCTATTGACCAAGAGCTACCCGCAGGCGGTTGTCATGTTCGATACCCTGCGCCGCGAAACGGACTGTGACCGGATCAGTGCATTGATCGGTTTTTCTCCCGACGAACGGTCGTAAACGCTGTAAAAAACGGCTCTTGAAATCTGCAGGGCAGACCTTAATTTGGTGGTTAAGCGATACCGGATACGGATCGCATGACTACCGTCTCACTGATTAAGGAGAACCATTTATGGCAACTGCATTCTCTTTGGCCCCACTCTTTCGCCATTCAGTGGGCTTCGACCGCTTCAATGACTTGTTCGAGTCCGTGGCCCGAAATGATTCAACCAGCAGTTATCCGCCTTACAACGTGGAAAAGCACTCCGACGATCACTATCGCATCGTGATTGCGGCTGCCGGCATGCAGGAAGAGGATTTCGAACTGCAGATCGAAAACGGCGTGCTGACCGTCAGTGCGGGCAAGCGGGGTGATGAAGTCGAAGGTATTACCTATCTGCACCAAGGCATTACCCGGCGAGAGTTCAAGCTGTCCTTCCGCCTGGCGGACCATATCGAAGTCAAGAATGCCAGCCTTTCCCACGGCCTTCTGAATATCGATCTGATCCGGCTGGTGCCTGAAGAGGCCAAGCCAAAGCGTATCCCCATCAATCAGCAGAAAGTTCTGCAGCATTAATGTCAGGTACAGGAAGGCATCCCGCGGATGCCTTCCTTTTTTCTATTCCTGCTCCAGTAGGGAGTGCATGTTGTTTTCGGGCAATCCTCTTTCCAGTCGCAGCAAGGCTTCAAACTCCGCATGGGGCACGGGTTCGCTGAACAGGTAGCCCTGATAGGTGTGGCAATCCAGTTGTTCGAGAAACGCCAGTTGCTCGATGGTTTCCACCCCTTCGGCGATGACGTTCAGATTGAGGCTCTGGGCCATGGCCACGATGGCGCGAACGATCTCGGCATCGTTGGGGTCTGTGGCGGCCTCATGCACGAACGACTGGTCGATCTTCAGAACGTCTACCGGCAAGCGCTTGAGATATGTCAGGGACGAATAGCCGGTGCCGAAATCATCCATGGCAAAGCTGACGCCGATCTTTTTCAGGCGAAGCATCTTGGCGATGGTGTCGTCCAGGTTCTGGATGACAATGCCTTCGGTGATTTCCAGCTTGAGCATGGTGGGCGGCAGGCGATGGCGTTTCAGGCAGCTTTCCACTTGTTCGACAAAGTCGGTCTGGCGGAACTGGCGCGGGCTGATGTTCACGCCCAGCAGGAATTCGTTCAGCGGCAGCAGGCCTTGTTGCAACAACTTGCCTCCGACCTTGCAGGCCTCTTCCAGCGCCCAGCCACCGACTTCCAGAATCATCCCGCTTTCTTCGAGTATCTGGATGAACTGTGTAGGTGCCAGCAGACCGTAATCGGGATGCTGCCAGCGCAGCAAGGCTTCCGCGCCAATGATCTTGTCGCTCTGGGTGTTGACCTGGGCCTGGTAGTACAGGTGCAGTTCGTTGCGGGTCAGCGCCATGCGCAGGTCGTTCTCCATGCGCAGGCGCTGGCTGGCAGCTTTCTGCATGGAGCGGTGGAATAGCTGTGCGGCATTGCGGCCGGAGTCCTTGGCGCGATACAGCGCAATATCGGCACGCTTGAGGATATCGGCGGGGTTAGAGCCGTGATCGGGGATCAGGGCAATACCGATGCTCGGTGTCACTTGCAGCCGCTGCCGGTCGATGAACATGGGTTCTGCCAGCAGCTTGCGCAGGTTGTCGGCCAGTTCCTGCACTTGAGTGGCGACTTCATGCCGTGAACCTTCAAGGCCGCCAATCAGTACCACAAACTCATCGCCGCCCAGGCGTGCGACGGTATCTTCAAGGCGTACGCTGGCTTCAAGGCGGGCGGTCACGATGGTCAGTACGCAGTCGCCCATCGGGTGACCCAGCGAATCGTTGATGTGCTTGAAGTGGTCCAGGTCCAGAAACAGCAGGGCACCGCGCAGGTTGTCCTGCTTGAGCTGAGCGAGTTGCTGGCTGAGCCTTTCCATCAGCATGGCGCGGTTGGGCAGGTTGGTCAGCGGGTCGTGATAGGCAAGGTGCTGGACCTGGGCCTGGGCGTATTTCAACTGGCTGATGTCCCGTGCTGTCACCAGCAGGCAGGCGGTTGCATCCAGCGTGATGCACTCGGCCGATACATCGAGAACGAGAGGGGTGCCATTCTTGTGGCGCCCGTTCATTTCCATATGGTGGAGCTGTCCTTCCTTGCGCAGTTGATCAATCAGTTGCTGAAGCTGGTCCGGTTCTACCCAGAGTCCCGCTTCATAGGCTGTGCGCCCCAGTACTTCCTGGCTGGTGAAGCCGGTCAGGCGGCAGAAACCGTCATTGACCTCTATGTAGTGGCCCGACTCCAGCTCGGTGATGGTGATCGAGTCGGGGCTTGAGTGAAACGCCTTGGCGAATTTCTCTTCGCTGGCCAATAACGCCGAGCGGGCATGCTGCTGGGTGATGTCCAGCAGCGTGCCGGACAGCTTCAGCGGCGCGCCGTTTTCATCCCGATACAGACGGGCGCGGCCTTCCAGCAGGCGGGGTGCGCCATTTTTCAGTTGCAGCCGGTAAGTGATCTGGAAGTGGTCGCTCTGGCTGTCGAGCATGGCGTTGTACGCCTGGCGCATGCGGTTGCGCTCTTCGACAGGTACGTCAGTGAAAAAGATATGCAGGCTGTCGTGGAATGACAGTGCTGGCATCCCGTGCAACTGTGCTGCCTGCGCCGATGCATGCAGCATGTCGCTGGGAATGTCCCAGTCCCAGGTTCCCATCTGTGCAGCACCCAGAGCCATCTCCAGGCGGTCGCGCAGTTCCTTTAACGTTTGTTGCGCACTGATGTGCGTCAGGGAGGAGCTATCTGCTGGGATGGACATGTGATCACGAGCCTTTAATGAATAAAGCCAGTAAAACGATCGAGTTACATTACGTAACCCATATATCAGGGTTACGGTGTTCTGTCTTGGAAATAAACGGCCGGCTGTCAGGCCTGGGCATCCAGGAGCGCCATGAACGTCTTGGCGGCATTCGAGAGCGTGCGCTCGGTGTGCAGGATGTAGCCTAGCTGGCGATTGAGTTGCACGCCTGGCAACGGAATGCGCGCCACCTGTTCATCGAGCATGGTGCGCGGCAGAACGCTCCAGGCCAGACCGATGGAAACCATCATTTTGATGGTTTCCATATAGTTGGTGCTCATGGCGATGTTCGGCTTGAGGCCCTGGGCTTCACAGAGGCCGCTGACGATGTGATGGGTAAAGGTGTTGCTGCCGGGAAAGACGGCCGGGTAGCGCACGATGTCCTCAAGCTTCATCGGGCCGCTGTTGGTCAGCGGGTGTTCCGGGGCTGCGACGAAATCCAGAGGATCATCCCAGACCGGCACGGCGCGTACCAGCGAGTGAGGATGAGGCGCGAGGGTAATGACCGCCAGTTCTGCGCGGCCATGGAGAATTTCTTCGTAGGCCACTTCCGAATCCAGGAACTGAATGTCCAGTGCCACTTCGGGGTAGGCGCGAGTGAACTCCCTTAATAAAGGCGGCAAACGGTGCAGGCCGATGTGATGACTGGTAGCCAGGGTCAGACGGCCGGTGACTTCGCCAGTGAGGTTGGTCAGTGCCCTGCGGGTGTCATCCAGGACATTGAGAATCTGATAGGCGCGAGGCAGAAGGGCGCGGCCAGCCTCGGTCAGGCTGACTTCCCGGCCCAGGCGATCGAAGAGGCGCACATTCAATTGTTGTTCCAGACCGGCAATGCGTTTGCTGATGGCTGGCTGGGTCAGATGCAGTTGTTCGCCTGCTCCCGAGAAGCTGCCGGTTTCGGCAATGGCGATAAAGGCGTTGAGGTTGGCGAGATCCATGGTCGGATTCCAGTTGGTTATCCAAAGCATAAAAAATATGAATTTGAGTTATTTAAGCATATTCCATAGCATTGTCCGCACAAGCCAAGGGGTCATCGATGTCCGATTGCCCAAGGCATAGAAAGAAAGCTGATGAGGAAGTACGTCCGATGGCCGGCAAAACGCTCTACGACAAGCTCTGGGATTCGCATTTGGTCAAACAGCGCGACGATGGTTCGGCGCTGATCTACATTGACCGCCATATCATCCATGAAGTGACCTCGCCACAAGCCTTCGAAGGCTTGCGTCTGGCCGGGCGCAAACCATGGCGCATCGACTCCATCATTGCGACCCCGGACCACAACGTTCCGACCACATCGGAGCGCAAGGGCGGTATCGGTGCCATCGAAGACGAAGTCTCGCGTCTGCAGGTCCAGACCCTGGACGACAACTGCGACGAATACGGCATCACCGAATTCAAGATGAACGACCCGCGTCAGGGCATCGTTCACGTGGTTGGCCCGGAGCAGGGCGCTACCTTGCCGGGCATGAGTGTCGTTTGCGGCGACTCGCACACGTCGACCCACGGTGCATTCGGTGCGCTGGCCCACGGCATCGGCACTTCCGAGGTCGAGCACGTGCTCGCGACCCAGTGCCTGGTCGCCAAGAAAATGAAAAACATGCTGGTATCGGTCGAAGGCCAGTTGCCGTTTGGCGTCACAGCCAAGGACATCGTGCTTGCGGTCATCGGCAAGATCGGTACGGCAGGCGGCAACGGTTACGCCATCGAGTTCGCTGGCAGCGCGATTCGTGACCTGTCCATCGAAGGCCGCATGACCATCTGCAACATGTCCATCGAAGCGGGCGCTCGCGTCGGCATGGTGGCCACCGACGAGAAAACCGTCGAATACGTCAAGGGTCGTCCGTTCTCGCCCAAGGGCGCAGAGTGGGACCTGGCTGTCGAGGCCTGGAAGGACCTGGTTTCCGATCCTGATGCGGTGTTCGACACTGTGGTCGAGCTGGACGCTGCGCAGATCAAGCCGCAGGTCAGTTGGGGTACTTCGCCTGAAATGGTGCTGGCCGTCGATCAGAACGTGCCCGATCCTGCCCAGGAAGCGGATCTGGTCAAGCGTGGCTCCATCGAGCGTGCCTTGAAATACATGGGCCTGAAAGCCAACCAGCCGATCACCGATATTCAGCTGGATCGCGTGTTCATCGGCTCCTGCACCAACTCGCGGATCGAAGACCTGCGCGCCGCGGCGGATGTCGCCAAGGGCCGCAAGGTGGCTGCGACTGTCAAGCAGGCCATCGTGGTTCCGGGTTCGGGCCTGATCAAGGAGCAGGCCGAGAAGGAAGGTCTGGACAAGATCTTCATCGAAGCCGGTTTTGAATGGCGTGAGCCGGGCTGCTCGATGTGTCTGGCCATGAACCCGGACCGTTTGGGTTCCGGCGAGCATTGCGCTTCCACCTCGAACCGTAACTTCGAGGGACGCCAGGGTGCCGGTGGTCGTACTCACCTGGTCAGCCCGGCGATGGCGGCAGCGGCAGCGGTCAACGGTCGTTTCATCGATGTCCGTGACTTGATCCAGCACTAAGGAGCCCAGCATGAAAGCGTTTACCCAGCACAACGGCCTTGTCGCTCCTCTGGATCGTGCCAACGTCGACACCGACCAGATCATCCCCAAGCAGTTTCTCAAGTCGATCAAACGCACGGGTTTTGGCCCGAACCTGTTCGATGAGTGGCGTTACCTGGATGTGGGTCAGCCTTATCAGGACAACTCCAAGCGTCCGCTGAACACCGATTTCGTGCTCAACCATGCCCGTTATCAAGGCGCCAGCGTGCTGTTGGCCCGCGAGAACTTCGGCTGCGGCTCCAGCCGTGAGCACGCGCCATGGGCGCTGGAAGAATACGGTTTCTGCGCAATCATCGCGCCGAGCTATGCCGACATCTTCTTCAACAACAGCTTCAAGAACGGCCTGCTGCCGATCATTCTGGCTGAAGACGAAGTCGATCAGTTGTTCCAGCAGGTTGAAGCCAATGAAGGCTACCAGTTGAGCATTGATCTGCAGGCGCAGACCGTGACCCGTCCTGACGGCAAGGTCCTGAGCTTCGAGATCGACGCCTTCCGCAAACACTGCCTGCTCAACGGTCTGGACGATATCGGCCTGACCCTGGTGGACAGCGATGCCATCGCGGCCTTTGAGAGCAAGCACCGCGCCAGCCAGCCTTGGTTGTTTCGTGGCTGATCTTTGATCGCGAATGAATTCGCTCCCACACACCCGTAGGAGCGAATTCATTCGCGAAAAGCGACATGTCAGGTGCCGCCCAAGGCACCGATGCACAAAATTGAGGATGTTATGAGCAAGCAGATTCTGATTCTCCCAGGCGATGGTATTGGTCCGGAAATCATGACCGAAGCGGTCAAGGTGCTGGAAGTGGCCAATGAGAAGTATCAACTGGGCTTCGAGCTGACCCACGACGTGATCGGCGGTGCCGCCATCGACAAGCATGGCGTGCCTCTGGCTGACGAAACCCTGGACCGTGCCCGTGCTGCCGATGCGGTGTTGCTGGGTGCCGTGGGTGGTCCGAAGTGGGACACGATCGAGCGTGACATTCGTCCTGAGCGCGGTCTGCTGAAGATCCGTTCGCAACTGGGCCTGTTCGGCAACCTGCGTCCGGCGATTCTGTACCCGCAACTGGCCGATGCTTCCAGCCTGAAACCGGAAATCGTTGCTGGCCTGGACATCCTCATCGTCCGTGAGCTGACCGGCGGTATCTACTTCGGCGCGCCACGTGGCACCCGCGAACTGGAAAACGGCGAGCGTCAGTCCTACGACACACTGCCTTACAGCGAAAGCGAGATTCGCCGTATTGCGCGTGTCGGTTTCGACATGGCCATGGTTCGTGGCAAGAAGCTGTGCTCGGTGGACAAGGCCAACGTACTGGCTTCCAGCCAATTGTGGCGTGAAGTGGTCGAGCAGGTCGCCAAGGACTATCCTGAAGTCGAACTGAGCCACATGTACGTCGACAACGCCGCCATGCAACTGGTACGCGCGCCCAAGCAGTTCGACGTGATAGTGACCGACAACATGTTCGGCGATATTCTCTCCGACGAAGCTTCGATGCTGACCGGTTCCATCGGCATGCTGCCGTCGGCCTCGCTGGATGCCCACAACAAGGGCATGTACGAGCCTTGCCACGGTTCGGCGCCGGATATCGCCGGTCAAGGCATTGCCAACCCGTTGGCGACCATCCTGTCGGTATCGATGATGTTGCGTTACAGCTTCAACCTGACCGCTGCCGCTGATGCCATTGAACAGGCTGTCAGTCTGGTTCTGGATCAGGGTTTGCGTACCGGCGACATCTGGTCGGCCGGTAACGTCAAGGTCGGCACGCAGGAAATGGGCGACGCAGTAGTCGCCGCGCTGCGGAATCTGTAATCTCTCTGGCCCGCTGCTCGCTGTGCATGGCACATGTGCGGCAGCGGTCCCACTTTTATTCAAGGTGTAGTTGCGATGAAACGTGTAGGTCTGATCGGTTGGCGTGGCATGGTTGGTTCCGTGCTCATGCAGCGGATGCGGGAAGAGCAGGACTTCGATCTCATTGAACCGGTGTTCTTCACTACCTCCAATGTCGGTGGCCAGGCTCCGTCGGTAGGCAAGGATGTTGCGCCGCTGAAGGATGCTTACAGCATCGACGAACTGAAAACCCTCGACGTGGTTCTGACCTGTCAGGGCGGCGACTACACCAATGAGGTGTTCCCGAAGCTGCGCGAAGCCGGTTGGCAGGGCTACTGGATCGACGCGGCCTCCAGCCTGCGCATGCAGGATGATGCCGTGATCGTGCTGGATCCGGTGAACCGCAAGGTCATCGACCAGCAACTGGACGCGGGCACCAAGAACTACATCGGCGGCAACTGCACCGTCAGCCTGATGCTGATGGGCCTGGGCGGCCTCTTCGAGGCCGGTCTGGTCGAGTGGATGAACGCCATGACTTATCAGGCGGCCTCCGGTGCCGGCGCGCAGAACATGCGTGAACTGATCAAGCAGATGGGTACTGTCCATTCGTCGGTTGCCGATGACCTGGCCAACCCGGCCAGCGCCATCCTCGACATCGACCGCAAGGTTGCTGAAGCCATGCGCAGCGAAGCCTTCCCGACCGAGAACTTCGGTGTGCCACTGGCTGGCAGCCTGATTCCCTGGATCGACAAGGAACTGCCGAACGGCCAGAGCCGTGAAGAATGGAAAGGCCAGGCCGAGACCAACAAGATTCTGGGTCGCTTCAAGAGCCCGATTCCGGTCGACGGCATCTGCGTTCGTATCGGCGCCATGCGCTGCCACAGCCAGGCACTGACCATCAAGCTGAACAAGGATGTACCGATTGCGGACATCGAAGGTTTGATCAGCCAGCACAACCCGTGGGTCAAGCTGGTCCCGAACCATCGCGAAGCCAGCATCCAGGAACTGAGCCCGACTGCTGTAACCGGCACCATGAGCGTTCCGGTGGGTCGTCTGCGCAAGCTGAACATGGGTTCGCAATACCTGGGCGCCTTTACCGTAGGCGACCAGCTGCTGTGGGGCGCGGCCGAGCCGTTGCGTCGCATGCTGCGGATTCTGCTGGAGCGTTGATTCGCTGAAGCCGTACAAAAGAACGCCCCTTGTCCGGGGCGTTTTTTATGGCTGCGATTCAGGGGGCCGTTTCCTGGTGTTGTGCTCGGGCGTCGGCAGTACCCGTGACCTTGCGACCCCATGCCTTGCCCAGTTCAATGCCTGGTAGCTCGATATAGCGGTACGTCAGCATCGACAGCAGCAATACCATCCCCAGGCTGATCGCAATGATCAGATTGTCGAGCGCCATGCTTTGTGTGTGGATGTAGCGCAGAGCAACGCCCGGGATTTCACTCGGAATGTCGATCAACAGTTCCTGTCCGGTGATCTTGCCGTACAGCATCAGGCCCGTCGTCACGGAGAAGAGCACGATGGTGTGAGTCATGTAGATCGAAAAGGACAGGGTGCCAGCCCATTTGAATGGCCGGGTACACAGCCCTCGCGAAATCCCGCCAGCCTCAAAGGCAAATAGACCGATCACCCAGCAGAACAGCAGGCTCAGGGAAATGTTCTGCGAGGGGCCGCTGTAGGTGATTGCCATGTACACCGCAACCAGACTCAGTGCCTCCAGCAAGGTCGCCCAGCCTTTGTGGAACTCAAAGCCTTTGAATCTTGCATACAACCGATAAGTCATTACTCCGCTGAAGAAGCACGCCAGGCCTGTCAGTGCTCCTTCGTTGAAGAAGGTGTCTTTGAAGTACAGCGCGACGAAAGCCAGAACAGCGATGGCCGCGAATATCTGCCGCGACATCCCTGGTATCCCGACGGCAATCAGGGCGAAGAGCAGGTACAGATAGAACTCGACGCTGATGCTCCATGACGGGAAGTTGAACGACAGCTGATTGAAGCCAGGCCACCAGGATTGCAGCAGCAACAGATTGGGCAGGATTTCTTCGGCAGCTCTGGGGCCGGTAAAGCTGCCCGCGGCAAAAAGGATGCCCTGTTGTTCGGCGGCCAGCTTCAGGAACTCGAACAGCAGAGCCGCTAGCAGGGTCGCCAGATGCAGCGGGTACAGGCGGCAGATGCGTGCAATCACAAATCGTTTGAGCTGTGCGGTGCTGCCCAGTCGGTCGGCGTAGATGTGATAGAGCACAAAGCCGCTGAGCACGAAGAAAAAATTCACCAGGTAATTGGCGTGCTGGAAAAACGGCAGCTCAGTGACGCTTTGCGTTGCATGAAAGTGATGCAGGACCACCGCAAGGGCACAAAGCCCGCGAAAGCTGTCGAGCACAAGAAATCGCTTCATGGCTTGGGTTCCTTGAAGGGCGTTTGAGGCTGCAAACAGCGCAGGAGGGCAGTGCTGAGGGATGGGGCGTCGATATGTCGGGCACGTTACCACTGCGGCAAGGCTGCCGAGGGAAAGGGTATTTAGAGAGACGTTACCAACGTTAGCGCATTACGACGCAAGGCAGGGTTTAAATTAATCCCTATATATGGGATTGAAAATTACATATTGAGATTTATCGTTCGATGGGCTTATAGTCCGCCTCGCACTCACTTTTAAAAAAACAACAGGTGAAGCGATGGCGGCGCAATTGATCGCGCTCGATTGGGGGACAACCTCACTTCGTGCTTATCGACTTGGCGAACACGGCCAGGTCCTGGAACAACGCTCCTTGAGCGCAGGCATCATGCAATTGCCGGATACTCCCCGGCTGATCGCAGGTGCCATGTGCAGCGATGGTTTTGAACTGGCCTTTGATCAGGCCTGTGGCGACTGGCTCGATGCGCAACCGGATCTGCCGGTGATTGCCTGCGGCATGGTGGGCAGTGCCCAGGGCTGGCGCGAGGCGGTGTACCGGGAAACTCCGGCCAGCGTCGGTGAACTGAGCGCAGCCTTGCAGACCGTGCGCAGCCTGCGCGGCGTCGATATCCATATCATCTCCGGTGTATTGCAGCGCTCGACCCTGCCCAATGTGATGCGTGGTGAAGAAACCCAGGTGCTTGGCGTACTTGCCTCGCTTGATGAGGAGTCGACCCGTCGATCGCTGTTGATCGGTCTTCCCGGCAGCCACTCCAAATGGGTGCGTGTGGTTGAAGGCTGCATCGTCCATTTCGATACCTTCATGACCGGCGAGGTATACGCCGCCTTGTGCGGGCACACCATTCTCGGCCGTACCATGCGGCCCGGCGAAACCTTCGATACCAATGCGTTCGACTGCGGGCTGTCCATTGCCCTGTCGCCAGAGGGCGCGTCCGGTCTGCTCTCGACCATTTTCAGTTCCCGGACCCTGGGCCTGACCGGCCAGCTTGATGCCAGCGCCCAGCCTGACTATCTGTCCGGCCTATTGATCGGGCATGAGCTGGATGCCCTGACCAGAATCCAGCAAAGAAGCCTGAAGCAACTGCCTGCCGTGATCCTGATCGGCAGCGAGTCGCTTTGCGCACGCTACACACGCGGCCTTACGGCTTGCGGTTTCGATCAGGTGACCACAGCCGCGCAAGCGACCGAACGGGGCCTGTGGCAAGTGGCCGTTCAGGCCGGCCTGATCGCGTCCGGGCCTTCAACAGATCCCTACGAGGTGTGAAATGCTCAAGCAAGCCCTGAAGGAAAACGGACTGGTCGCGATTCTGCGCGGCCTGCGTCCCGAAGAAGCTCCAGCCATTGGCGAGGTCTTGTATCAGGCCGGTTTCCGGGTGATCGAGGTGCCGCTCAACTCGCCGCAGCCTTATGACAGCATCACTCTGTTGCGCCAGTACTTGCCTGCCGATTGTCTGGTCGGTGCCGGAACCGTGCTGACACCGGAGCAGGTCGATCAGGTCAAGGAGGCGGGCGGTCAGGTCATTGTCATGCCACATAGCGACCCGAAGGTCTTGCATGCGGCCAAGGCTGCCGGATTGTTCCTGTCGCCAGGCGTCGCCACGCCGACCGAAGCCTTTGCGGCTCTGGCCGAAGGCGCCGATGTGCTCAAGCTGTTTCCGGCCGAGCAAATGTCGCCTGCGGTGGTGAAGGCCTGGCTGGCGGTGCTGCCTGCGGGCACGGTGCTGCTGCCGGTGGGTGGCATTACGCCGGAGAACATGAAGGTCTTCCTCGATGCCGGCGTAAAAGGCTTTGGCCTGGGCTCCGGGCTGTTCAAGCCGGGCATGAGCGCGGCGGATGTGGAGCTGCGCGCCAAGGCTTACGTCAGCGCCTGGCATGAACTGACTTCCAACTGACCGGCGCGCCGAGCGCTTCTTCCCCTACCTAATAAGAGAGAAATTGCACACATGAAAATCACCAAGCTCACGACCTTTATCGTTCCGCCACGCTGGTGCTTTCTGAAAGTCGAAACCGATGACGGTGTTGTCGGCTGGGGCGAGCCGGTTGTCGAAGGCCGTGCCCATACCGTCGCTGCGGCAGTGGAGGAGCTTTCCGATTACCTGATCGGCAAGGACCCGCGCAACATCGAGGATATCTGGACGGTGCTGTATCGCGGCGGTTTCTACCGTGGCGGCGCTGTACACATGAGCGCGCTGGCCGGTATCGATCAGGCGTTATGGGACATCAAGGGCAAGGCATTGGGCGTTTCGGTCAGTGATCTGCTGGGTGGTCAGGTGCGGGACAAGATCCGCGTCTATTCATGGATCGGCGGCGACCGGCCAGCCGATACCGCACGTGCTGCCAAAGAGGCCGTAGGGCGAGGCTTCACTGCCGTGAAAATGAACGGCACCGAAGAGCTGCAATTTCTCGACACCTTCGACAAGGTCGATCTGGCACTGGCCAACGTTGCGGCGGTGCGTGATGCGGTCGGGCCGAATGTCGGCATTGGCGTGGACTTCCATGGCCGGGTTCACAAACCCATGGCCAAGGTGCTGATGAAAGAGCTGGACCCCTTCAAGCTGATGTTCATCGAAGAGCCGGTCCTCAGCGAGAACTACGAAGCGCTCAAGGAGCTGGCGCCACTGACCAGCACGCCTATCGCTCTGGGTGAGCGGCTGTTCTCGCGCTGGGACTTCAAGCGGGTCTTGAGCGAAGGCTACGTCGATATCATCCAGCCGGATGCCTCTCATGCAGGCGGTATCACCGAAACCCGCAAGATCGCCAATATGGCCGAAGCCTACGACGTCGCGCTGGCGCTGCATTGCCCGCTTGGGCCGATTGCGCTGGCGGCCTGCCTGCAACTGGATGCGGTTTGTTACAACGCCTTCATTCAGGAGCAGAGCCTGGGTATTCACTACAACGAAAGCAATGACCTGCTGGATTATGTGAAGCACCCCGAAGTGTTCGATTACGACAAGGGTATGGTGAAGATCCCCAACGGTCCGGGCCTGGGCATCGAGATCAATGAAGAGTACGTCAAGGAGCGTGCTGCCATCGGTCATCGCTGGCGCAACCCGATCTGGCGCCATGCCGACGGCAGCTTTGCCGAGTGGTGATGGAGATCTGAATGATCGTGCAGCCCTTGTGCGCTGCACGGTCAGGCATTGCAGAACGCAGTCCTCACATAAATCCAACAAGGGGCAATCTTCATGCAAACCCGCACTCTCGAAGGGGCGGCGTCTTTAGTCACGCCTACTCGCAAGCGTTTCTTCATCATGGTGCTGCTGTTCATTACGGTGGTGATCAACTATCTGGATCGCAGCAACCTGTCCATTGCGGCGCCGGCCTTGACCAGCGAACTGGGCATCGATCCGGTTCATGTCGGCCTGATTTTCTCGGCTTTCGGCTGGACCTATGCGGCCATGCAGCTTCCAGGCGGCTGGCTGGTGGATCGTGTTCCGCCGCGCATTCTCTACACCGCCGCGCTGCTGCTGTGGTCGATTGCTACCGTCATGCTGGGCTTTGCGGCGAGTTTCATTGCGCTGTTCGTGCTGCGCATGGCCGTGGGTGCGCTTGAAGCGCCTGCCTATCCGATCAACAGCCGCGTGGTCACCACCTGGTTTCCCGAGCGTGAGCGGGCGACGGCCATCGGTTTCTACACCTCGGGGCAGTTTGTCGGCCTGGCGTTCCTGACCCCGGTACTGGCCTGGCTGCAAGCTCATTACGGCTGGCATATGGTGTTTGTCGTCACCGGTGGCGTCGGCATACTCTGGGCCGTGATCTGGTATGCGGTGTATCGTGAACCGCGTGATTTCAAAGGCATCAACAAGGAAGAAATCGACCTGATCCGCGAAGGTGGCGGGCTGGTGGATATTCAGGTCGATACCGAAAAGCAGAAGCGTGGCTTCAGTTGGAAGGACCTGGGTGTAGTGCTGAGCCAGCGCAAGCTGTGGGGCATTTATCTGGGGCAGTTCTGCCTTAATTCGACTCTCTGGTTTTTCCTGACCTGGTTCCCGACCTATCTGGTCAAGTACCGCGGCATGGACTTCATCAAGTCCGGGCTACTGGCGTCGCTGCCGTTTCTGGCAGCCTTTGTCGGCGTGCTCTGCTCGGGGTTCTTCTCTGACTGGCTGATCCGTCGCGGCCACAGTATTGGTCTGGCCCGCAAGCTGCCGATCATTGCCGGTCTGCTGATCTCGACATCGATCATCGGTGCCAACTATGTGGAATCCACGCCCCTGGTGATCGCGTTTCTGGCGTTGGCGTTCTT
Organism: Pseudomonas cichorii; assembly: GCF_015471405.1. GTDB lineage: Bacteria > Pseudomonadota > Gammaproteobacteria > Pseudomonadales > Pseudomonadaceae > Aquipseudomonas > Aquipseudomonas serbiensis. The sequence continues at coordinate 58,083 of NZ_BLVZ01000020.1, read as the reverse complement.
TGGCAATGGTCTGGCATCGATTACCTGGTCACTGGTCTCGACCCTGGCGCCGGCCCGTCTGCTGGGGCTGACCGGCGGCACCTTCAACTTCATCGGTAACCTGGCGGCCATTGCCACACCTATCGTGATCGGCTTCCTGGCGTCGGGCGACTCCTTTGCGCCTGCAATTACCTATATCGCCATACTGGCGCTGATTGGCGCGCTGTCCTACATCCTGCTGGTGGGCAAGGTGGAGCGTATCGAGTTGTGATCACTGGCATGCAGAAGAGCTGGCGATGATAATGCTGCCAGCTTTTCATAGGCCCGCTCTGGCCCTTGAGCGTGAAACTAAAACCCGGTGTTCACCCCCCAGCAGCGACCACCTGATGACGACCAGACTTCTTGGCCATATAGAGCTGACTGTCTGTTTCTCGTAAAAAGGCATCCGGTGTTGTTGCGGGGGTCGCAATAGTGCTGGCAACTCCAAGGGAAATGGTGACTTTCTGCCCGATATCGGAGCTCAGGTGTTCCATCCCGAGGGCATCAACAGCGTCTTTCATGGATTCGGCTACCCTGGCCGCTCCTGAAATATCGGTATGGGGCAAGATGCAAACGAACTCTTCTCCCCCATAACGTGCCAGTAGATCAAAAGGGCGTCGGATCAGTTCTGACAAGGAGTGGGCAATGGACTTCAAACAGTGGTCTCCTGCCTGATGGCCGTACCGGTCATTGTAGAGCTTGAAGTAGTCGACATCGATCATTATCAGGGAAAGGGGAGTGCTGTTGCGTTCACTCTGACGCCAGCATTGCTCGAACATGTCATCAAACTTTCTCCTGTTGGAAACGCCTGTCAATCCATCGGTGAATGCACTGCGCCTGAGAAGATCGCTTTGCAGTTTTAACGTGAGGTGAGTAATGACGCGGGCTCTGACGATCGTTGGGTTGATGGGTTTGGTTATAAAGTCCACAGCCCCTAATTCAAAGCCTTGTACTTCATCGAGTTCATCTCGCTTGGCGGTGACGAAAATGATGGGGATGTGTTGTGTCAGTGGCGATTCTTTCAGTTGACGACATACTTCATGTCCGTCTGTCCCCTCCATGACGACATCCAGCAGTACCAGATCCGGAAGTTGAGTGGCAGACAACGTCAACGCTTGCTGGCCGTCGGTCGCCATGATGATGTCGCAGGACTCTCGAAATATTTCCCTGAGAATTAAAATGTTGCTTGCCTGATCATCGACAATAAGAATCTTGGGTCTGGCAATGATCCCGGGTTCCCACACGTCATGGATGAAATTCATTCTTCCGGTTTCCGGCTGTAGTCATCGATAATTTTTAGTGCTGAGCGAAAGTCCAACTCGTTTATTCGTTGGATGAGCAGTTGAAGCTGAGACTTTTCAATAAAGGGAATCCCTTGGGTAAGCGTATCGATCTGCTCAAGGACGTCGAGGTTTCCAGCACCAAGCAATCCTCTGAGTGTTTTCAGTCTGCTTTCCCAGCCCTCGGTGTTTGACGCTGTACCAACAAGAGCAGGGGGGCTTTCTGTTTCGTGGAACATGGACTGTAGAGCCTGCTCGTTGTCGTGAAGCACTTTGCGAAATGTTGGGATGTCGAGATGAGAAATCGTATGGGCTGCCTCGTTGCGTGCGCTGGATCTCAACAACTTTTCCGATTCGGCGGCCAGTTCGGAGAGTGATTTTGCTCCCATCGTTGATGCGCTGCCTTTAAGGGTATGCAGAAGGTTAAGGGCCGCGGTGAGATCGTGATCGAGTAGTGCTTTTTCCAAGGCTGTTAATTGAATTTCCGTATTGGGCAGGAAGCTACACAGAACCTGCCTGATAAGAGAAGTGTTGTTGCCGAATCGCGCCAGAATAGAGTCTCTCTCCTCCACGACGGGGCCGGATAACCGAGGTGTTCCTGATTCGACCCGAAGAGGAGGGTCAACGTTTGAAATATGGCTCAGCAGGCATGAAATCAGGCGTTCGTTGTCTATGGGCTTCGCAATATGGTCGTTCATGCCGGCTCTCAAACATGCCACTTGATCATCCTGGGTGACATTGGCAGTCATCGCCAGAATCGGGAGCGTGGCGAATCTCTTGTCATCGCGGATTCGGCGGGTTGCTTCCAGCCCATCGATATCGGGCATTTGCATATCCATCAATACGGCATGAAAAGGATGTCTGGACTCCAGCACTGCTTGAACGCCCTGCAGCCCACCTGTAGCCATTGCGACGACGGCACCTTCGGCTGCCAGCAATTCGGAGGCGATCTGTCGATTTAAAAAGTTATCTTCCACGACCAGTACGCGGACACCTTCCAGCCTCTTGTTCTTTTTCTCTATGGCGCTGACAGGGGCAGAGGGTTTTTCGAGTGCTCTCGTTATCGCGTTGCTCAACTGGAAAGGGGTCACGGGTTTTGCCAGAACATCCGAAAAAACAGAAGTAAGGTTGTTCTGTTCCCTGGCCAATACTTCGCTGCCAAAGGCCGTAATCATTATGATTCCGGGCTCATCTGTCATGCCTTGAATGATTCTGGCGGCTTCCAATCCATCAAGTTCTGGCATTTGCCAGTCCATCAACACGACATCGTAATGCCGGTTTTTAAAACCGGCTTCGCGAACTCGCTCCACAGCCTTGAGTCCGCTGTTGACACACTCTGCTCGCCATCCAAGCGCTGTAATCATTTGTGTCAGAGAAACGGCGGACTCTTGATTGTCGTCCACGATCAGGATGTTCAAGACTCTTTTGAATGTGCCGCACAGGTCAATCAGGGAGCTATCACTGTCAATGGCCAAGTCAATCTCGAACCAGAAACAACTTCCTTTTCCCAGTGTGCTGCTTACCTGCAATTCCCCACCCATTAACTGGACGAGGCGTCTCGAAATGACCAGTCCAAGCCCTGTACCGCCGAACCGGCGAGAAATGGAGGCCTCTGCTTGAGTAAAGCCATCAAAGATAATGCGTTGCTGTGCTTCGCTTATACCGATTCCAGTATCTTTGACCGAGATTCGCAAACGAATGCTTTCAGGTTTTCGGAGCACCTCTCTGATGCCGATGGTGATCTGGCCCTGAGGCGTGAACTTCAACGCATTGCCTGCGAGATTGATGAGAATTTGTTGTAGCCTCATCCGGTCTCCGATCAAGATGCCTGGAATGTTGTAATCCAGGTCATACATGATCTCGACATTCTTGCCGTCCTGATTGCCGGACAACACGGTCGAGAGCTCTTGCAATAGAGAGTCCACTGTAAACGCATGGATATCCAGAATCAGCTTTCCGCTCTCTATCTTGGAGTAATCCAGGATATCGTTAAGCAGGCCTAATAATGACGTTGCCGCTGAATGAGCCTTGGTGATGTAGTCCTGCTGTCGCCTGTTGAGATCGGTCTGTTTGACCAGATGTAACATCCCCAGCACGGCATTCATGGGGGTGCGGATTTCATGGCTCATGTTGGCCAGGAACGATGACTTGGCAGCGCTTGCAGCGTCTGCCAGATCCTTGGCTTCTCGCAGTGAGGTTTGAAGCTTTCTTTCTTCGGTTATATCAAGGTTAATACCGGTTATTCGTGTTGCCGCTCCTGTTGCATCGTAATGAACGCGCGCCGCTGCCTGGATGAAACGAATTTCTCCATTGGGCAGAAGTGCACGAAATATCGGGTCGTAGACACCGATACCCAGTATGGCGTTATTGAGTTTAAGTTCGGTTTCTTCGATATCGTCGGGATGGACGCGGGCTCTCCAATGCTCATATTTCAGCCCGCCATTTTGCAGTTCAATGGGGAGCGCATAGAGCTTGTACATCTGATCGTTGAATTCAAGGTGTGCCTTGATCAGGTCCCAGTTCCAGATGCCCAGATTGGCGACTTCTGCAGCCAATGTCGTATGGTCGTGAGCCGCAAGGATTTCGTCGCGTTGTCGCCGTTGCTCGGTAAGGTCCGCTACGATTGCCACAAACATGGGGTCTTCAGAGGTGCCCATTATGCCCAGGCTCATTTGAGCCGGGTATGAACTGCCCTCTTTTCTTAATACTCCAACCTCCAGGCCAGAACTATAGTTTTCGACACATTGCCGGGTGAGGAAGTCACTGACAGGGGTATCGCCCTGATCCGTAAATAGTCTGGGCATCAGTTCCCTGATGTTGATACTTTCCAGTTCATCGCCGTTGTACCCAAATGCACGTTCTGCAGCAGGGTTGTAGGTCTTTAAAATACCTTCACCATCCAGGGTTATTACTGGATTTACAGCCGTAGCCAGAATGGCACGAGTCGTTGCCAAGCTGCTGGCCAACTCCTTCTCGAAGGTTTTGCGTGAGGTGATATCTGTTGCGATACCGAGATAGCCGACAATACTGCCGTCAAGATGACGGACCACCGTGACGGACAGTGATACGTTTATATGAGAGGTGTCCTTGCGAACATAAGTCCATTCGCGAGTCTCCGATCCCTCCTGTTCTGCAATCTCTACAAAGGTTCTAATCCCTTCAATAGGTTTATGGAAATACGCGGACAGTTCAGATTGCCTCTCTATTACTTCTGATTCCAGGTGGAAGAGGCTCGGTGTATAGTGGTCAATCACTTCATCTGCACTGTAACCCAGCATATTCTGGGCACCGCGATTGAAGATCTTCACAATGCCTTGCATGTCGGTGACGACAACTGATATTTCCGAGGCTGATTCAAGTATGCTGCCCAACAGCACATTGAGCTTTTCAAGCTCGACTGTTCGTTCTGATACCTGGCGCTCCAGATCGGCATTCAGATCCTGAATTCTGGCTTCGGCAGCTTTTTGTTCGGAAATGTTTCGTACGGTTTTGGAGGCCCCGGATACTGAACCGTCGGAAGCAAAGATGGGCGATACGCTAAGTGAAACATCAATGAGATGACCGTCTTTATGCTGTCGCACGGTGTGGTGATTGGTAAAACGATCGCCATCCAGTATTCGGGATAATATTTCTGTTTCTTCTTGGGCCAGAGCGTCTGGCGTGACCAGCTCTCGTATGGTTTGTCCTATCGCTTCCTCAGAGGAATACCCGAACATCACTTCCGCGCCGTGATTCCAGCTTGTAATTACCCCTTGAAGATCCTTGCCGATAATTGCATCGGCCGAGCTTTCAACGATGGCGCTTATCCGTGCCTGCTGATTGGAATACTGTCTGCGTCTTATGGCGGCCGTTTCCATCATGCTGGCTAACAATGCCAGCAAGGCGCTGATCAACAGCCCACTCATCATGACCGAACGTGGTGAAGTCAGGTTCAGACTGCTGGCAAAGGCAGGGTGAGCAGCGGTAGTCAGTTTCCAGATGCGCCCATATAGCTGGATTGTTTTTTCGGTCTTGATCTCGTCGGGTGTTTCATGGTGCAGCTTGTCTGTCGTGTAAAAAGACGATGAGTCATTGCCCTCGGTGATATCGCTGAGTGTAATGGCCAGTCTTTGTGGATCGATATTTATCCCGGCCAACACCTCTGATATCACGAGCGGAGCGTAACTCCAACCGATGCAACTGTTTTCGCGGTTTTTTTCATCCTCTGGAGTTTTGCTGTCTTTGTAGATGGGAAGAAGTATCAGAAAGGATTGCTGCGGTTTTCCCGACTCCTGGACCAATGTAATAGGGCCGCTCAGGGTTGTTTTCCCGGTTTTCATTGCGCTCCGGGCTGCCTGACGGCGAGTGTCTTGCGATGCTATATCCAGTCCTATCGCGGATAAGTTTCGATCGACGGGTTCTATGTACTGAATGACGTATCGCTCGCCTGTGTTGGGCGAGAGCTCTCGTATATTGAAGTCTTTTTTTCCGTCTGCCCGGGCACGGGCCAGAAAGAGTGCTTCTTCTTCGGTCGCCACACGGCGAATGAATCCAAATCCCCGAGCGCCGGGAAACTCTTTGCTGATATCGCGGGTCTGGCTGTAGCGATAAAACAGGTCACGGTTTATGTTTTCACCGGCAGTAAGGATTACGCCTCGTACACCGCGAAGTCCGTATTGATAGAGATCGACTCTTTCTACTGTTGCTTGCGCGAGGCTTTCTGCTTCGTTGGTCAAGCGTGAGAGGACATATTTCCTGTTCTGTATGTCCACCAGCCAGGCACTCAGCAGAGACACTATGATGCCGACCGCAAGTGTGAGGTAGAGGGAAGGGCGTAGCTGGGGAATACTCAGGTTCTTGACCACTGGGCCTGTCCACTCGCGAATGACCAGTCATGCGACTCTGCGGTAATGGACGCTTTCAGCTTTCCATTTTTGTCTTCAGCATAGTTCGCATTTTTTATCTTGCAGTCTGTCCTTTCATATATCGGAAGGAGAAAAAATCGATTTGTGCAATGACTGACACTCTATAGCTGTTTGCAACGGGGCTTTCATTTCGTGCTGCCATGTGGCGTCCCGAACGGTTTTCACTGTTCGGGAGTTGACAGGTCTTGCAGCCTGAGTCTCTCGACCTTATCGAGCAATCCGCAGAATATGTCTGTCAGCAGTGGATCGAAATGCAGACCGGATTGTTCTTTTATGTAGGCAGTGGTTGCCTCCAGTGTCCAGGGCTGTTTGTAAGGGCGTGGCATGCGCAATGCATCAAATACGTCGCACAGGGCAACGATTCTTGCGCTCAGTGGAATGTCTTCTCCTTTCAAACCGGATGGATAACCACTCCCATCCCATTTTTCGTGATGCCCTAACGCAATTTCTGCAGCCATGTCTGTCAGGTCCGAACCGTTGGCGTCATAAAGAATTTCATAACCGATGCGAGCGTGGGTCTGTATGTGTTGGCGTTCTTCAGTCGTGAGTGCGCCCGGCTTTTGCAGAATGCTATCGGCAATGCCTATCTTGCCAACATCATGCATCGGTGCTGCCTGTTCGATCAGTTCGCACCAGGCACTGGGCATGCCGATGGCTCTGGCCAGCAAGGCCGCTGATGCACCAATGCGAAGGATATGGCTTCCTGTGTCGTCATCGCGGTAGCTGGCTGCACGGCTCAGGCTTTTCAGCATGGCACGGTAGCTTTCCTGAAGTTGGGCTGTGCGTTGTTCAACCTTTTGTTCGAGTTCTCGCTTGGCGTTCTGTAGAAGACGACCACTTTGTGAGAGCTCCAGGCAACTGCGTACCCTGAGTAGCACTTCTGGCAGGTCGATTGGTTTTGAAATGAAATCGTTGGCCCCTTTTTCAAGACCTATACGGCGACTTTGAGGATCGTTCAGTGCCGTGACAATAATGATCGAAGAGGCCGTTCTGTCTCTGGTGTTCAGATGGTCAAGAATCTCGAAACCATCCGGTGCTGGCATATCGATATCCAGAAGGAGCAAGTCCCAGTCATTGGCCTGACACCACTGCAGCCCCTCAAGGGAGTTGGAGAATGTCTCGAATCGGTGCATGCCGAAAGCACGGAGGCAGGATTCCAGCAGCCGCAGATTGGTGGCCACATCGTCGATGATGACAATCACGGCATCGTTTCTTATCCTGGAAAACATTACGTCACTCCTATGGATAGCCTCAAAGATGTGTGTGCAGGCTGTTATTTGAATTCATGCGTATCCGGTTTGGCGATGACGCCATCCTGAAAGAGCGGCAAACTTATCCAGAAGTGACTACCCACTCCTGGTTCACTGGTGACTCCCATTTCTCCATTCATCAACTCTGCCAGTTCTCGACACAGCGCTAACCCGATTCCAGTGCCTTTAATGGCTGAGTTTTCCTTGCCCAGACGCTGGAAGGGTTTGAACAGTTGTTTCTGCAGTTCATGCTCGATGCCCGGGCCGCTGTCACTCACGAAAAGACTTGCCATCTGGCAGGCTTTATCAATATCTACTCCAATCACGATTGAGCCTCCCTTGCGGTTGTATTTGATGGCGTTGGAAAGCAGGTTGATCAATACCTGCTTGAGGCGTCGGTTGTCTGCCAGCACAAGGCAAGACTGAGCGGGAAGGCGCAGTTCAACCTTGATACCTTGGGTGATGGTCTGGGTACGAATCATGTTCAGGCAGTCTTGTGCCAATACAGCTGCATCGACCGGTCTGAGCGATAGATGAGGGGCTTCGGCCTGTAAGCTAGACCAGTCCAGAAGGTCGTCTAACAGTTGGCTTAAATGTTCACTGGCACTGATGATTTCATTCATGTCGGCGAGATCATCGGCATTTTTCGTGTCTGTAGAGGCCAGTTTCATTCTGCGAAGCTGAGCGAAGCCGAGGATGGCATTCAACGGTGTCTTGAGTTCATGACTCATGCCGGATATGAAGCGCGATTTTGCCTGACTGGCGGCCTGAGCCTCTATGGTCTTCTCCCGCAGGGATTGCTCAACCTGTTTGAGTGCTTCTATGTCGACGCAGGTGCCTGCTACGGGAGGTATGGATATATGCAGGCCCGAGAGGGTCCGGCCGCGGCAAAGCAGCCAGACCATTTCATCCTGTCTGGTCGACAGGCGAAATTCGACTTCGACGACATGGTCTTCGTTGTTCTGGGTTGCGCTGAGGAACTGGCAGAATCTTTTACGATCCTCTTCAGGCATTCGCGCCAACAAGTGTTCGGAGTCAACAGGATGGACGGGGAGGTTGAAGCGCTCACACAGCGCGCCTTTGAAGCTGAAAAGGTTTGTCGATGGCTGATATTCCCAGAGGCCTTCGGTAGCGCTTTCAATGACCAGTTCCAAGCGTTGTTGAGCTGCTCCCCGGCGGGCTTCGGCATGAGCCAGTTGGCTACCCATAGCCAGTGCCTGTTCCGAAATGGCTGCCAGTTCCTTTATTCTGGTGCGGCCGGGGGGTGGGCTCCATTTACCTTTGCCGATTTCCTCCAGCATGTTTGAAATCCCGATTATGGCCGTACTGAGTTGATTGCTCAGTTCTCGGGAGCGGAACCACAAGAACGCGAAAAATAATGAGTAAAAGACTATCAGGCCGGCGACCATCAGGTAGCCGATATCCTGATAATGCCTGGCCAACTGTTGTGTCTCCTGCATGATCACACTTTCGTCGACCACGGCCAGTAAATGCCACCCTGCTGGCAGGATATCGCTCCAGCTCACCAGATGAGGATGGTCGTTCAACTGAATTGGCAGCAACCCTTTGGCTTGCTTACGCAGTGCATCGACCAATGGTTCCAGGTTTGAGTGCGTGGTCAGGTTGAAGCCGTCTGGCTGGAAGTGATCGTGCTTCATCCTTTTATAGTCAATGATGCTTTTCATCTGCGACAGACTGAAATCACGTTCTGCTGCCGTTGGTAGCGCCATGATGTTCAGTTTATTGCTTACCAATACCAGATAACCCGCCGACGGCACATGTAGCCTGGCGATTCGCTGCAGAATCGTGTCGACCGTGATGTCAATTCCCACCACGCCTTCGAGGGTATCGTCTTTGTAAACCGGCGTTATGACAGACATCATCCAGCCATGGCCTGCCGGATCCAGATAAACATCGGTCCAGACAGTCTGTCGTGCGGGATTGTGGGCGGCATCGGCCAGGTAATAAAAGTTGTACCGGGTCGAGTCCATATTGTGAGGGTATTGCGACAGCGTATTGAACCAAGGGTAAATGTGGTTATAGCCATCGGAGCTGTTGAAGTACAGGCTTACAATCGAAGGGTTTCCGGTTTTAAGGGTTTTCATCATGAAGTCGACATGCCTGAGACGATAGACCTTGTCGAGATCCTGTTGATCCAGAGGTGTGATACTTGAATAGAAGGAGGCTGCGCCGCCGTCATCGGTAGCGCTGTAGCGTGCGCCGTCGGGGCTGATGGTGAGTTCGGCTGGGTGATAGGGCAAGTCTTCTGCCAGTTCTGTCTCTATCGTTCTGGCAAGCAGGGTGGCCATGCTGCTGAGCTGCACTAGCTGGCCTTCGATGATTTCAGCGCTCTGCATGACGGATGCCTGAAGCTCGCGAGCGGCACTGTGATGCAAATACTCTCTCTGAGAATCCCTGATGGATTGATTACTCAGGAAGTACGCGGCCAGCAACGCGACCTCGACCACAATCAGCGGTATGAGAGAGGTACTCAGGAATGCTCTCCAGATCCAGCTACGCAAAGTCAGTGAAGATGGGGCCCGAATCATCGAGTAGTCCTCTCTAACGTCGTGATTGCCGAATTAGTGATGTTGCAGTGATATCAACTGTGGCACCAATCACCTAAAAGTCCAATCTATTGGCAGGTTTCAACGTGGGATATGCCGATCAGGACACGAGGAGTCTTTGTCCTGTCTGCGCTTGTGAGCGTGTGTCGAATGGTGATCACTGGCATGCAGAGGAACTGGCGACGATAATGCCGCCAGCTTTCCGATCTTATAAGGGCTGATATGCACAATGATCCACTCACGTCCGTGAGCACCGCGGGCAAGGACTCCGCACCGACCGGGACGCAAACCCTGTTGCGCGGTCTGGCGGTAGTGCAGGCCGTTGCCAGTGGTGCCAGGGACCTGAAAGCCATTTCCAGCCTGATCGGTACGACGCGCAGCACGACCCATCGGCTGGTCAGTTGCCTGGTCGAGGAGCGTTATCTGCGGGTTTTGCCTCAAGTGGGCTATCTCTTGGGGCCTCGCTTGATCGAGCTGGGTTTCCAGGCTCGGGAAGAAGTGCCACTGGCGATTCTGGCCCGACCTTATCTGGACGAGCTGTCGGAACTGACTGGCGATACCGTGCATCTGGCGATTCGCGACGGTGACGAGGTGCTTTATCTGCACAAGAACCCTGGTCGTAACGGGCCGGAGATGCGCTCTCGGGTAGGGCATCGCATGCCGCTGGTGCGCACAGGCATCGGCAAGGCGCTGCTGCTGGACAGTCAGGAGCAGGAGTGGCAAAGGCTGTATGAAATCAGCCTGCCCGTTGCAGGAAAGAACCCGCAGTGGCCGACCCACGAGCAGCAGACCTGGGAACAGTTACGTCAGCGCAGGCAAGAATACGTGCAGGGCGGTTATGCGTTCGACCTGGAAGACAACGAGCCGTCGATTCGCTGTGTGGCTGCACCGGTTCGTGATGCGGGCAAGCAGATTGTCGCGGCTATCAGTATTGCCAGCACCGTGCCTTATATGCCGCTTGAGAAGATGACCGATCTGGTGCCGGTTATCAAACAGGCGGCGGCGAGGCTTTCGGCGGAGTTGGGTGGCTAACGGCGTAGGAGCGAATTCATTCGCGAATGAATTCGCTCCTACGGTTTTTTATGCCTGCAGAGTCGCCATATCGATCACGAAGCGGTATTTCACATCGCCTGCCAGCATGCGCTCGTAGGCCTGGTTGATGTTGCGGATATCCAGCATTTCGATGTCGCAGGTAATGTCGTTTGCAGCGCAGAAGTCCAGGACTTCCTGGGTTTCTGCAATCCCGCCGATCAGGGAGCCTGCAATCACGCGGCGCTTCATCACCAGATGGGCGGCGTGGATTGGCGGTTCTACCGGCTCGATCAGGCCGACCAGAATATGGACGCCGTCAAAACTCAGGGTCTCCAGGTAGGGGTTCAGGTCATGCTGCACAGGAATGGTGTCCAGCAGGAAGTCGAAGCGACCTGCGGCGGCTTTCATCTGTTCGGCGTCGGTGGAGACAATCACATGATCGGCACCCTGACGGCGAGCTTCCTGGGCTTTTGAGGCCGAGCGCGTGAAGAGGGTGACTTCAGCGCCCATGGCCTTGGCGAACTTGATGCCCATATGGCCCAGGCCGCCCATGCCGAGAATCCCGACCTTGTCGCCGGCCTTGACGCCATAGTGCTTGAGGGGCGAGTAGGTGGTGATGCCGGCACAGAGAATCGGTGCGGCAGCAGCCAGGTCGAGTTTTTCCGGGATGCTGACCACGAACTCTTCGCGAACCACAATGCTGTTGGAATAGCCGCCCATGGTGTTGCTGCCGTCCACGCGATCAGGCGTGGCGTAGGTCATGGTCGGACCTTCCAGGCAATACTGCTCCAGATTCGACTGACAGGCCGAGCACTGTTGGCAGGAGTCGACCATACAGCCGACGCCCACCAGATCGCCCACTTTGTATTTGCCAGCGTTCGGGCCGGTGGCCGTGACCTTGCCGACAATCTCGTGGCCCGGCATCAGCGGGTAAACAGCGATGCCCCACTCGTTGCGTGCCTGGTGAATGTCGGAGTGGCAGACGCCGCAATAAAGGATCTCGATGGCGACGTCGTTGGCCCGCAGGCTGCGACGTTCAAAGGTCATGGGGGCGAGGGGCGCGGTGGCTGACTGGGCGGCGTAACCGATGGCTTTGTACATGGTGTTCCTCGCGGATCAAGGGTGAATAGTGGTGGCTATTTTCCGGGGACGGGCCGCTGAAGGCCATGAGCATTCCTCCGTGAGTCATGCCTATTCCTCCGGACCTGGTCGCTCAGGCATGGCTGTGAAGCTGATATCTGCGATGATACGCATGTCTGATTCTCTACCCGGTGTTCCATGTCGCGACTTCATCCCCAGGATGCCAATGCCACTCTTGTTTCCTTGATAAAGCCTCTGGCCACGAGTCCCGGATTTGTGACGACGTTATTGCCGGAGGTCAAGGTGGTCTCGGCCTATGAGTATGTGGCCAGCAGCCCGCAGATTTATGAGCCGAGCCTGATGATCGTCGCTCAGGGTGGCAAGTTGGCCAGCCTCGGTTCGCGCACGCTGGATTACGGTGCCGGACACTATCTGGTGCAGGCGCTTTCCGTGCCGTTCATGTGCGAAACCTTTGCCACGCCTCAAGCGCCATTGCTCGGCGTTTCGGTGGCGATTGACCGTGTCATGCTGGGCGAACTGGTGCAGTTGATGGGGCCGGTGCCTGATCACACCATCGAGGCGCAGACACCGGAGTCCATGACCTCGGCGGTGCTGGACGCGCCGATGCGCGAGAGTGTGGAGCGATTGCTGCGCTGCCTGCATGATCCGCTGGATTGCCACGTCATGGGGCAGTCACGGTTACGCGAGGTGCTGTATGCGGCGCTGCGCGGTCCACAGGCGGGCGTGTTGCGGGCGCTGGTTGCGCAGCAGAGTCATTTCGCCCGGATCGCGGCCTCTCTGGCGTACCTGCACAGCCATTACGCCGAGCCTTTGAATATCGATATCCTGGCGCGGCAGGCGAACATGAGCGCTTCGACATTCCACGAGCATTTCAAGCGCAGCACCTTGCTGTCGCCGGTGCAATACCTCAAGCGCCTGCGTCTGCTCAAGGCCCAGCATATGCTGGTCGCCCAGGGAATGGGCGTGGCCCAGGTCGCGCACGCTGTCGGCTACCAGAGCACATCCCAGTTCAGCCGCGAATACAAGCGCTACTTCGAGCGTAACCCCGTCGAAGAAAGCACCTATCTGCGAATTCCTGCATAAACAAGAAAGCCCCAAAAGGGGCTTTCTTGCAGCTTGCCGCTAAAAACTTGCAGCTTGTTTCCTACATGTTCGGGTAAGTCGGCCCGCCAGCCCCTTCCGGCGTCACCCAGGTGATGTTCTGCGCAGGATCCTTGATGTCACAGGTCTTGCAGTGAACGCAGTTCTGAGCGTTGATCTGGAAGCGCTTCTCGCCATCTTCCTGAGTAATCACTTCATAGACGCCGGCAGGGCAGTAGCGCTGGGCCGGTTCGTCATAGAGCGGCAGGTTGCTGGTGAGCGGAATGCTCGGATCGGCCAGCTTCAGGTGGCAAGGTTGTTCCTCTTCATGGTTGGTGCTGGAGAGGAATACCGAGCTGAGCTTGTCGAAGCTGAGCTTGCCGTCGGGTTTCGGGTAGTCGATCTTCTTCGAGTCGGCTGCCAGCTTGAGGCAGGCGTAGTCCGGCTTGGTATCGTGCAGGGTGAACGGGATCTTGCCGCCGAAAATGTTCTGGTCGATAAAGTTGAACGCGCCGCCCACGACTGTGCCGAACTTGTGCAGCGCCGGGCCGAAGTTGCGGCTGGCGAACAGTTCTTCATGCAGCCAGCTGGCCTTGAAGGCGTCCACGTACGAGGTCAGGACATCGCCGCCTTCCTTGCCGGCGAGCAGGGCGTCGGCCACCGATTCCGCAGCGAGCATGCCGGATTTCATGGCTGTGTGGCTGCCCTTGATCTTGGCGAAGTTCAGGGTGCCGAGGTCGCAACCGATCAATGCGCCACCCGCGAAAACCATTTTCGGCAGGGAATTCAGGCCGCCCTTGCAGATGGCGCGGGCACCGTAGCTGATGCGTTTGCCGCCTTCCAGGTACTGTTTGATGACCGGATGGTGCTTGTAACGCTGGAATTCGTCGAAAGGCGACAGGTAAGGGTTGCTGTAGGACAGGTCGACGATCAGGCCGACTACCACCTGATTGTTTTCCAGGTGATACAGGAAAGAGCCGCCCATGTTCTGGTCGTCCAGCGGCCAGCCGGCGGTATGAACCACCAGGCCTTGCTCGTGCTTCGCCGGATCGACTTCCCAGATTTCCTTGAGGCCGATGCCGTAATGCTGGGCATCGGCTTCGCTGTCCAGGTTGAAGCGCTTGATCAGTTGCTTGCCGATGTGGCCACGGCAGCCTTCGGCGAACAGGGTGTACTTGCCGCGCAGTTCCATGCCGGGCGTGTACAGGCCTTCTTTCGGGTTACCTTCGCGATCTACGCCCAGATCGCCGGTGACGATCCCGCGCACTACGCCGTTTTCGTCGATCAGCGCTTCCTGTGCGGCAAAGCCCGGATAGATCTCGACACCCAGGTTTTCGGCCTGCTGGGCGAGCCAGCGGCACAGGTTACCCAGGGAAATAATGTAGTTGCCCTGGTTGTGCATGGTCTTGGGCACGAACAGGTCAGGTACTTTTATGGAGGTGTCGGCGCTGCGCAGCATATAAATGTCATCACGCTTGACCGGCGTGTTGAGTGGCGCGCCAAGTTCCTGCCAGTTCGGGAAGAGCTCGTTCAGGGCGCGAGGTTCGAATACCGCACCGGACAGAATGTGTGCACCGACTTCGGAGCCTTTTTCCACCACGCAGACGCTGATTTCCTGGCCCGCTTCGGCAGCCTTCTGTTTAAGACGGCACGCGGCAGAAAGCCCGGAAGGGCCGGCTCCGACGATGACGACGTCGAATTCCATGTATTCGCGTTCCACAGGCTATCTCCTACTCTCAAGGCTCACGGTATTTTTTTATATGAAGCGTACAAACCGACGTGCGGAGGCATGAGATGCCTGCCCGTCTTTTCAAGGAGCGCATTATATCTACACCACTTTGCAGGTCCAATACAAACGTTCGTTTGAATTGGCCGCAGGCCAGATAAATCAAAGACGCGAGACTCATGACTGGCCGATATGTCGTATTGACCGGAAAAGGCGTTGCGGTCAAGATACGGGCGGTTTTGCGCTCGCCGTAGGCTGAAGCGAGGTTCAATGAAACCTCTGAAAAGGCATCAGGTGAGCGTAGTGCAGGCAGTCCGGCCATTGCGCGCGGCGCATTCTACACGCCATGGAGGCGCTTGATGGGTGTGATCTGGCCTTATATACGGTTTTTTGGCGGTTGTTTTGATAGACATCCCCGATGCCTGCACTGAAACGATTGCTTGTTGAGGGCACACATATCGATCGTCTGGTCATGCCGGGCGACTTTCTTTTCACCGGAGAGTGAGGAATCCATGAAGGTTCTTGTAGCTGTCAAACGAGTGGTCGACTACAACGTCAAGGTTCGCGTCAAGGCGGACAACTCCGGCGTCGATCTTGCCAACGTCAAAATGTCCATGAACCCCTTCTGCGAAATCGCTGTGGAAGAGGCTGTCCGCCTGAAAGAAAAGGGCGTAGCGAGCGAAATCGTCGTGGTTACCATCGGCCCGACTACCGCACAGGAGCAACTGCGTACTGCCCTGGCGCTGGGTGCTGACCGTGCCGTGCTGGTCGAGTCCGCCGAAGAGCTGACTTCCCTGGCTGTCGCCAAGCTGCTCAAGGCCGTGGTCGACAAGGAGCAGCCACAGCTGGTGATCCTGGGTAAACAGGCCATCGACAGCGATAACAATCAGACCGGCCAGATGCTGGCTGCCCTGAGCGGTTACCCGCAAGGTACCTTTGCTTCCAAGGTCGAAGTGTCGGGTGACAAGGTTGCCGTGACCCGCGAAATCGACGGCGGTCTGCAAACTGTATCCCTGAGCCTGCCGGCTATCGTGACCACAGACCTGCGTCTGAACGAGCCACGTTACGCTTCGCTGCCCAACATCATGAAGGCCAAGAAAAAGCCGCTTGAAACGCTGACTCCCGATGCTCTGGGCGTTTCCACGGCGTCGACCAACAAGACTGTCAAGGTCGAAGCGCCGGCAGCACGTAGCGCCGGTATCAAGGTCAAGTCTGTTGCTGAACTGGTCGAAAAACTGAAAACCGAAGCGAAGGTAATCTAAATGACTATCCTGGTTATCGCTGAACATGACAATGCAGCCGTGGCTCCTGCCACGCTGAACACCATTGCTGCTGCCCAGAAGATCGGTGGCGATATCAATGTCCTGGTGGCCGGTTCCGGCGTGAGTGCTGTGGCTGAAGCTGCTGCCCGAATCGCAGGTGTTGCCAAGGTTCTGGTTGCCGACAACGCTGCCTACGCGCATCAGTTGCCGGAAAACGTTGCGCCGCTGGTTGTCGAACTGGCCTCTGGCTACAGTCACATCCTGGCTGCCGCGACCTCCAACGGCAAAAACATCCTGCCTCGCGTTGCGGCGCAGCTGGATGTGGATCAGATCTCCGAAATCGTTTCGGTTGAATCGGCTGACACCTTCAAGCGTCCGATCTATGCCGGTAACGCCATTGCCACCGTGCAATCGAGCGCGTCGGTCAAGGTCATCACCGTGCGTGCGACCGGTTTCGATCCGGTAGCCGCAGAAGGTGGTTCGGCTGCGGTCGAAGCGGTCTCTGCTGCTCATGATGCAGGCAAATCGTCCTTCGTTGGCGAAGAGCTGGCCAAGTCCGATCGTCCGGAACTGACCGCTGCCAAGATCGTTGTTTCCGGCGGTCGCGGCATGCAGAACGGCGACAACTTCAAGCACCTGTACGCACTGGCGGACAAACTGGGTGCTGCGGTGGGTGCGTCCCGTGCCGCGGTCGATGCCGGTTTCGTACCCAACGACATGCAGGTCGGTCAGACTGGCAAGATCGTTGCTCCTCAGTTGTACATCGCGGTGGGTATTTCCGGCGCGATCCAGCATCTGGCGGGCATGAAGGACTCCAAGGTGATCGTCGCGATCAACAAGGACGAAGAAGCTCCGATCTTCCAGGTGGCCGATTACGGTCTGGTGGCTGATCTGTTCGAAGCTGTGCCTGAGCTGGAAAAACTGGTTTAAACCAGTTTCGAGAACCCGTTCAATCCGGCCGTGCATACCTGTCCTGACAGGGTGCGTGGCCTGAGTGAACGGGTTTTTTGTTGTGCTGAAAAAGGATTATCCATGGGCCAGCCAAGGCTGTTTTTGTCCTCGCTTCTTCTGGGGCTGCTGGTGCTGCCGTCGCTTGCAACTGCAGCAGGCAAGTGCGAGCGGCTGATCGTGACCGGCAGCCCGGATGCGCCGCCTTATCTGTGGCGTGATCCGCAGGACCCCAGGCATTTGATCGGGGCCAATGCCGACTTGCTCAGGCAGGCGGCGGAGTCGCTGGATCTGGATGTCGAGTTTCTGTATGCAGGCAAGCGCAGTCAGGCGCTTGAGGAAGTGCGAACCGGTCGTATGGACCTGCTGGCTGATGCGCCGTTGAATCAGGCGCAATCTGGCTCACTCGATTACATCGATCCCCCGATTGTCCAGAATGAAATCCTGGTCTGGACTCGTCATGATCGTGCCTTGCCGTTCAATTCCCTGGCTGACTTGCACGGGCAGCCGGGTGCAATTTCCGAGAGGACCCGTCTGACCCAGTCATTCGAGGCGACTGCGAAAGAACACCTGGTTCTGGAACGCTTGCCCAATCTGACCCTGGCTTTTCAGAAGCTGGCGCTTGGGCAGGTCGAATATGTATTGGCCGGGCGTTATTCAGGCATGGTCATGGCGCAGACGCTTGGCTTGTCGGCGGATCTGGTTGCTCAGCCTGAGCCTCTTGATAAACCGGGTCTGCATCTGGCGTTATCGGTGAATTCGGCCTGCAACGATCCATGGTTGCGCGGACAGTTGGTGAAAAAGATGACAGAATCGGCGGCTTCGGGCCTTGCGGGTCAAGTCATCCAGCGCAATCTGGAATTGTGGAAAGCCCAGTTGCTGCAACCTGCCAGCACCAGCGCCCCAAACAAGTAGGAATGTTTTTGTGAGTATTCGCCCTTTAATTGCATTTATGGCCATCGCCACATTGACCGGCTGTGCCAATGATCCGGCACCGATCGAACAATTCAAGCTGACCGAGCAGGCTCTGGAACAGGCCAAGGCGGTCGGTGCTACCGATGAGCAGCCCGAGCTTGTCACGGCAGAATCCAGATTTACCCAGGCACGTGCCGACATGGCCGATAAATCCTATAAGGATGCGCGCATGAATGCGGAGCAGGCCGAGCTTGATGCGCGTCTGGCCGAGGCGCGTGTACTGACCCTGAAAAGTCAGGAGCAGATCAATCAGTTGAATGTTCGCCTCAATCGTCTGCGCAAGCAGTTGGGGGAAGCTCAATGAATGGTATTTCGCGTGTATTGAGCGGATGTCTCTTGCTGGGAGTGGCGGGGCTGTATGGCTGCGCCGGTCATCAGGACAGTGAGCAGGCCTTGCGTCAGGCCAGTACAGATTTCCAGAAAGTGAAAGAAGATCCCGATGTTCTACGCAGCGCGCCCAAGGACGTGATTCGCTCCGGTGAATCGCTGGCGCGGGCAGAGCGTCTGTCGAGTTATCTGGGCAGCGGGAGCGATGTCAGTCACTACGCTTACCTGAGTACCCGTTACAGTGAAATTGCCCGTGAGCACAGCAACTTGCTGCTGGCTCAGGAGCAACTGGCGAAACTGGAACTGGAGCGTCAGCGCCTGCAACTGGCCTTGCGCGAGGCCAAGCTGGCCAGCGCGCAGCAGCATGGCAAGTGGCTGGAAGACCAGATACTCAGTCTTGCCACCACGCAGACCGACCGTGGTCTGGTCATGACGTTGGGTGATGTGCTGTTCGATCCGGGTCATGCCGAGCTGAAAAGCTCTGCCAATCGCACCGTTCTTAAGGTCGTACAGTTCTTGCTGCTTAATCCTCGTCGAACCGTAAGGATCGAGGGTTATACCGACAGCACTGGTGATCGACAGGAAAACCTGAAACTGTCCAGGGATCGTGCGCAATCGGTTGCCGATGTTCTGACCGATCTAGGTGTGGATGACAAGCGCATTCAGGTCGAAGGCTATGGTCAGCAATATCCGGTCGATGTGAACGCTTCCGAGCGTGGACGGGCACAAAATCGTCGGGTCGAAATCGTCTTTTCCGACGATAAGGGCCAGTTGGGCGCTGCCCGGTAATAAAAAAATCTGAAAAAAGCCCGACGTCGGAAACGGCCTCGGGCTTTTTTTGGCTTAAAAGGCCGTGTTTTTGGCATCTTTGCCCGACAATATTTTTTGTCAGAGCGCACAATAACGGGCTTGAAGAGAAACTGTCCCAGTACACTTTATGACTGTTATGGTCTTTGGGCTATTATCTCCCCTACAAAAACAAATTGCGGGTCGGTGCGAGGCTGTGTAATGACCAATCTTTTGCTTTATCAGCGTATTGCTCAGCAGTTGGCGGAAGACATTCGTCGAGGTGTCTATCAGCCCGGCGAGCGTGTGCCATCGGTCCGCAAGATGAGCTCACAGCTCAATGTCAGCCATGCAACGGTGTTACAGGCTTACGCGAATCTTGAGGATCAGGGGCTGATTCGTGCTCGCCCGCAGTCCGGCTATTACGTACATCAGACGCCCGCATTGACGGCGTCGACGCCTGATATCGCGCGGGTTGAGCGCCCGGGTCTGGTGACCCGCAGCAGCATCATCCAGCAAGTGCTGGAGGAGTCGCGCCGCGAGGGTGTTTTCGCACTTGGCGCTGCTGTGCCTCACGTGGACTATCTGCCGGTTCGCGCCCTGCACCAGCAATTGGCAAAGGTGACGCGCTTTCACAGCCCGCGTGCGTTCAGTTACATGTTCAGCCCTGGCTTTGAGCCGCTGCGCAGGCAGGTTGCCATCCGTATGCGTGATGCTGGCGTGGTGGTTGATCCGTATGAAGTGGTGATTACCCATGGTTGTGTCGATGCCTTGCAAATGGCCTTGCGAGTGCTGACCCAGCCCGGAGACCTGATCGCGGCCGAGTCGCCTGCCTATTACGGCCTGCTGCAACTGGCGGATCTGCTGGGGCTCAAGGTCATCGAGATTCCCAGCGATCCATCGACAGGTATCAGCCTGGAAGCCTTGCAACTGGCGGCCAATCAGTGGTCGATCAAGGCTTTGGTGTTGACTGCGCGCTTGAGCAATCCATTGGGCGGCACCATGCCGGAAGAGCGGCAGAAGAACCTGCTGCGACTGGCGTCGGACTTCGATATACAGGTCGTTGAAGACGATGTGTATGGCGAGCTGATGTTTGAAGTAGGGCGCACCAAGGCCTTGAAGGCGTTCGACCGCCTTGGCCGCGTGATTTATTGCTCCAGTTTCTCCAAGACACTGTCGCCAGGTGTGCGTATCGGCTGGATGATTGCGGGGAAATATCAGGCTGAAATACAGCGTTTGCAGACCTTCAGTACCCATTCGGCCTGTAGCGTCACGCAGATGGCTATTGCTGCTTATCTGGAAAATGGCGGTTATGACCGGCATTTACGCTTTATTCGCCTGGAATATCGCAAGAATCTGAGTGCCTTCCAGTTAGCGGTGCAGCAGTTTTTCCCTGAGGGCACTCAGATGAGTCGCCCGCTCGGAGGCTTCATCCTGTGGGTCAGCCTGCCGGGGCGCGTCAATACCCAGGAATTGCATGTGCGGGCGCTGGAGCAGGGGATCAGTATCGCGCCGGGCCTTATTTTCAGTAATACAGAGCAGTTCAATCACTGTATTCGCCTGAACTGTGGCATGCCCTGGAACCGTGAAGCGGAGCGGGCCTTGATGACCTTGGGGATGCTGGCCAAGCAATTGTGTCAGGAAACGGTGCCAGCTTATTGAGCGCAAGTGCTTTTTGTCTGATCGTGGGCACTCTTGCCTTGTCAGGCGTGTCGCAAAAGGACAGCATGTGCACTTTCTGCCTCTGCCGTTTTATCTATGAATAATGCGTTTCGTTGTTTCGGATTGGTCGTCGCGGTGTTGTTGAGTGCGTGTGACTCTCAAGACGCGCCGGCCCCAAAGCCGAAGGTTGAGGCTGTTTCTGCGCCTGCCCGGCCATCGGCGGCGGTCGTCGCCCCCGATTCTGTGCCTGCCAGGCAGGTGGCACCTGCGCCTGTGCCTGCACCACCTGTGCATGAGTTGAAACCCAGTGCGCCGGTTGTCCCGGTGGTGGCGGGCAAGGAGGCGGTAATACCGCCGCGCCCTGTTTCTGCCAGCAAAGTCCCTGATTCCAGGCCTGTACAGGCCAAGGCTGCGACTGCAAAAGCTCCAGTGGTCAAGGTCAAGGAGAAAGCCGCTGTTGTGTCTGGGCGTGAAAAAAACACGGCCGGCAAAGGCTCGGTCAAGGATGTTCGATTGGCTCAGCCCAAGCTCGATCTGAGCCTGCCGCCAGAGATGGTCAAGGAGCTTTCTCCTCCTGCTAATGTCATTACGGCCAAGCGCAAACCTTTGCTGCCGCAGATGTTCGGTAATAAAGGTTCTTCGTCTGATCCAAGTCCTTTCGAGCTTAATGGGCGTTTGCTGAGCAATGAAATGCAGCTGCAAATGCGCAATGAAAGCCGGCGCGATATCGAAGGGGCAGCGCTGGATTTCAAATTCAAGCAGTAAGGCCTTGTTGCTCGTCTGATATGGCGTTTTGAAACGTCCGTTTTAGCAGCTACTATCTTTCTTTTTCATCTTCAGCAAGGGTGTCTGGTCATGGACTGCCGCTCCGGTTGTGGTGCATGTTGCATCGCTCCCTCCATTACTTCTCCTATTCCGGGCATGCCAGCGGGCAAGCCTGCCGGAGAGCGTTGCCTGCATTTATCTGCCGAGTTGCTATGTGGCCTGTTTGGCAAGATTGAACGACCTGCTGTCTGTAGTCAGTTCAAGGCGGCGGAAGATGTTTGCGGTGTTGATCAGGCTGAGGCTATTCGTCTGATTGGCTGGTGGGAAAAGGCTACTGCTGTTGCATGAAGAATGTCGCTGCGCGGAATTGCTTTATCAGAACTTCAACAATAAGGAATAAACAATGGATACGCTGCATCGCATGGCTGTTGTCTGTGGGTTGACTGTGCTGCTGGCTGGTGTGGCTCAGGCTGAAGATTGGCAGGTGGCCAAGGACGAGGAGGGGATCAAGGTTTCCCTGAGCGATGTGCCGGGCTCCAAATACAAGGCTTATCGCGGCGTGACTACCATCAATGCCAGTGTTGCCAAGCTACGCGCCCTTCAGGAAGATGTGGTGGGTGCCTGCGCCTGGATTCATGAATGCCAGTCACAGAAGCTGCTCAAGCATGAAGGCAACAAGGCCTGGACTTATACAAAATTCAATACGCCATGGCCTGTTACCCCTCGTGATTCGATTCTGCTGATTACAAGCGAGGAGGGTGCTGATGGCAGCCTGACGCGCAATATTGACGAGCAATCAAGCTATCTGCCCGAAGAAAAGGGTTTTGTGCGGGTCGCAGAGGTCAAGGGCTTCTGGAAGCTGGTGCCCAAAGGGCCGAATCAGACCGAGGTGACCTATCAGGTGCATACCGATCCGGGCGGCAGTGTGCCGTCCTGGCTGGCCAACAAGTTTGTTGTGGATGCGCCGTTCAATACTCTGAAAGCATTGAAGGAAAGGTCGCAAAAGTAAGTCTGAAACTATCGAAGCACAAAAAAGGGCTGCCATTGGCAGCCCTTTTCATTGCTGGAAAGTCGCTTACTTGCGGTCTTCCAGTGGCACGATATCGCGTGTCTCGTTGCCGGTGTACAGCTGGCGTGGACGGCCAATCTTGTACGGGCTGGAGAGCATTTCCTTCCAGTGCGAGATCCAGCCGACAGTCCGCGCCAGGGCGAAGATTACGGTGAACATGCTGGTTGGAATGCCGATGGCCTTCAGGATGATGCCCGAATAGAAGTCGACGTTCGGGTATAGCGAGCGCTCGATGAAGTACGGATCGGTCAGGGCGATCTCTTCAAGGCGCATGGCCAGTTCGAGTTGTGGGTCATTGGTGATGCCCAGCTCGCGAAGTACTTCGTCGCAGGTCTTTTTCATGACCGTGGCGCGTGGATCGCGGTTCTTGTAGACGCGGTGACCGAAGCCCATCAGTTTGAACGGGTCGTTCTTGTCCTTGGCCTTGGCGATGAACTTGTCGATGTTGGAAACATCGCCGATTTCATCGAGCATGGTCAGTACGGCTTCGTTGGCGCCGCCGTGAGCCGGGCCCCAGAGTGCCGCGATACCGGCTGCGATACAGGCGAACGGGTTTGCACCCGACGAGCCGGCCATGCGCACGGTGGAGGTCGAAGCGTTCTGCTCGTGGTCGGCATGCAGGATGAAGATCTTGTCCATTGCCTTGGCCAGCACCGGGCTGATCGGTTTGATCTCGCAAGGGGTGTTGAACATCATGTGCAGGAAGTTTTCGGCGTAGCTGAGGTCGTTACGCGGGTACATCATGGGTTGGCCCATGGAGTACTTGTAAACCATCGCTGCCAGGGTCGGCATCTTGGCGACCAGGCGAACTGCCGAGATTTCACGGTGTTGCGGGTTATTGATGTCCAGCGAGTCGTGGTAAAACGCGGACAGGGCACCGACTACGCCACACATGACAGCCATCGGGTGGGCGTCGCGGCGGAAGCCGTTGAAGAAGCTCTTGAGCTGCTCGTGGACCATGGTGTGGTTCTTGACCACGGCAACGAACTGGGCTTTCTGTTCGCTGGTTGGCAGCTCGCCATTGAGCAGAAGGTAGCAGGTTTCCAGATAATCGGACTGTTCGGCCAGTTGCTCGATCGGATAACCACGGTGCAGCAGAATGCCATTGTCACCATCAATGTAGGTGATCTTCGACTCGCAAGAGGCGGTCGACATGAAGCCAGGGTCGAATGTGAAGCGGCCGGTGGCGGTGAGTCCGCGCACGTCGATCACGTCAGGACCCACGGTGCCGGTCAGTATAGGCAGCTCGACGGGGGCTGTGCCCTCGATGATCAACTGCGCTTTTTTGTCAGCCATGTGGCCTCCTATTTATGCTTCAAATCATCAGACAGGCCCCCCACGCAGGGCCCGCACCACTATAGTTAGATAAATTCTAAAGTCAATTTGCCTAAAGTCGTGTTCCGCAAGGCCTTTATGCTGATGTTTCTGCAAGCCATTGCTGCCGTTTACGCCTTTTATTCAATCCGCGCAATCCGCTATTGGCTGTAAGTCTGCGCGTTGTCATTAGTTCCCTAACTGTCTATACTCGGCGTCCGACCGCCAAGGGCTTTTGGGCCCGTTTTAAGGGGGTTGTCACTTCCTGGGTGGTGGGTACCTGACCAGTGCACTTCCCAACAACTTGCCCTGATTGTTAGGGGCTCTTCAGTGTGAAAAAAAAGCCGTGAAAAGCCAACGACCTGTAAATCTAGACCTAAGGACCATCAAGCTCCCAGTCACTGCTTACACGTCCATCCTTCACCGTATCTCCGGTGTCATCCTCTTTGTCGGCATTGCAATCATGCTTTATGCAATGGACAAGTCGCTGGCCTCCGAAGAAACCTTCGGTGAAGTGAAAGCGTGTCTGACCAGCCCGCTGGCCAAGTTTGTAATCTGGGGGCTGCTATCTGCCCTGCTGTATCACCTGGTGGCCGGTGTTCGCCACCTGATCATGGACGCGGGTGTCGGTGAAACGCTGGAAGGCGGGAAGCTGGGCTCGAAAATCGTTATCGCCGTCTCCGTGGTGGTGATCATCCTGGCGGGAGTTTGGATATGGTAACCAACGTCACTAACCTGTCGCGTTCGGGCCTCTATGACTGGATGGCGCAGCGCGTTTCAGCGGTCGTGCTCGCGGCTTATTTCATTTTCCTGATCGGCTACCTCGTCGCTCACCCTGGCCTGACCTATGCCCAGTGGCATGAGCTGTTCTCGCACAACGGGATGCGTATCTTCAGTCTGTTGGCCCTCGTTGCCCTTGGCGCTCACGCCTGGGTCGGCATGTGGACCATTGCGACCGACTACCTGACGCCTATGGCGCTGGGCAAGTCCGCGACTGCAGTTCGTTTTCTCTTTCAGGCAGTAAGTGGCGTTGCAATGTTCGCTTACTTCGTCTGGGGCGTGCAGATTCTTTGGGGTATCTGATTCATGGCTAACACAAATACACTTTCCTTCGACGCCATCATCATCGGTGGCGGCGGCGCTGGCATGCGCGCTGCCTTGCAACTGGCTCAGGGTGGTCACAAGACCGCTGTTGTCACCAAGGTATTCCCGACTCGCTCGCACACCGTTTCCGCACAGGGCGGCATCACTTGCGCAATCGCTTCGGCCGACCCGAACGATGACTGGCGCTGGCACATGTACGATACCGTCAAGGGTTCCGACTACATCGGTGACCAGGACGCTATCGAATACATGTGTTCCGTAGGCCCGGAAGCGGTCTTCGAGCTCGAGCACATGGGTCTGCCGTTCTCCCGCACCGAACAGGGCCGCATCTACCAGCGTCCTTTCGGCGGTCAGTCCAAGGACTTCGGTAAAGGTGGTCAGGCTGCACGTACCTGCGCCGCTGCCGACCGTACCGGCCACGCTCTGCTGCACACCCTGTATCAGGCCAACCTGAAAGCAGGCACTGTATTCCTGAACGAATACTATGCCGTGGATCTGGTGAAGAACCAGGATGGCGCCTTTGTCGGCATCATCGCTATCTGCATCGAAACAGGCGAAACCTCCTACATCCGCGCCAATGCAACCGTACTGGCAACCGGTGGTGCAGGTCGTATCTACTCGTCCACCACCAACGCCCTGATCAACACCGGTGACGGTGTCGGCATGGCTCTGCGTGCCGGTGTTCCTGTTCAGGACATCGAAATGTGGCAGTTCCACCCGACCGGTATTGCCGGCGCAGGTGTACTGGTTACCGAAGGTTGCCGTGGTGAAGGTGGTTACCTGATCAACAAGCATGGCGAGCGTTTCATGGAGCGTTATGCTCCGAACGCCAAGGACCTTGCCGGTCGTGACGTTGTTGCCCGTTCCATGGTTAAAGAGATCATCGCCGGTAACGGTTGTGGTCCGGATGGCGATCACGTGATGCTCAAGCTCGATCACTTGGGCGAAGAAGTGTTGCACAGCCGCCTGCCAGGCATCATGGAGCTGTCCAAGACTTTTGCTCACGTCGATCCTGCTCTGGCTCCGATCCCTGTCGTTCCGACCTGCCACTACATGATGGGCGGCATTGCCACCAACATTCATGGTCAGGCGATCACTCAGGACGCTGCTGGCACCGACCAGATCATTCCTGGTCTGTTCGCTGTAGGTGAAGTGGCTTGCGTATCCGTGCATGGCGCCAACCGTCTGGGCGGTAACTCGCTGCTCGACCTGGTGGTCTTCGGTCGTGCTGCCGGTCTGCACCTTGAGCAGAGCCTGCGTGAAGGCGTCGACTACCGTCGTGCTTCCGAGTCCGATGTCGATGCTGCCCTGGCGCGTCTGTCCGGCCTCAATGAGCGCACTACCGGTGAAGACGTTGCTTCGCTGCGTAAAGAGCTGCAAAGCTGCATGCAGAACTACTTCGGTGTATTCCGTACCGGCGAATACATGCAGAAGGGTATTGCTCAGCTGGCTGGTCTGCGCGAGCGCATTGCCAACGTCAAGATCAACGACAAGAGCCAGGCGTTCAACACTGCCCGTATCGAAGCGCTTGAACTGCAAAACCTGCTGGAAGTTGCCGAAGCCACGGCGATTGCCGCAGAACATCGTAAGGAATCGCGCGGCGCCCACGCCCGTGAAGACTTTGAAGATCGCGATGACGAAAACTGGTTGTGCCACACCCTGTACTTCCCGGGTGACAAGCGTGTAACCAAGCGTGCCGTGAACTTCTCGCCGAAAACTGTTCCGACTTTTGAGCCTAAGGTTCGGACTTATTAAGGGTGACCGATATGTTGCAAGTCAGTGTTTATCGTTACAACCCTGATCAGGACGCCGCGCCGTTCATGCAGGAGTTCCAGGTCGATACCGGTGGCAAGGACCTGATGGTTCTTGATGTGCTGGCCCTGGTCAAGGAACAGGATGAAGGTTTCTCGTACCGTCGCTCCTGCCGTGAAGGCGTGTGTGGTTCCGATGGCATGAACATCAACGGCAAGAACGGTCTTGCCTGCATCACTCCACTGTCTTCCGTGGTCAAGAATAACAAGCTGGTAGTGCGCCCATTGCCTGGTTTGCCGGTTATTCGTGACTTGGTAGTGGATATGAGCATCTTCTACAAGCAATACGAGAAGGTGAAGCCTTTCCTGCAGAACGACACTCCGGCTCCGGCCATCGAGCGTCTGCAATCTCCGGAAGAGCGCGAAAAGCTGGATGGTCTGTACGAGTGTATTCTGTGCGCTTGCTGCTCGACTTCCTGCCCGTCCTTCTGGTGGAATCCGGACAAGTTCCTCGGTCCGGCTGCGCTGCTGCAAGCCTATCGCTTCCTGGCTGACAGCCGTGACACCCGGACTTCCGAGCGTCTGGCTTCGCTTGATGACCCGTTCAGTGTTTTCCGCTGCCGCGGGATCATGAACTGCGTAAACGTTTGCCCGAAAGGTCTTAACCCGACCAAGGCAATCGGACACGTACGTAACATGCTTCTGCAAAGCGGCGTCTGATTTACCGCAGTACCGTAACACCGTTGCACGTAAAGTAGCCGCGGCGCAGGCTTCAACCGGCGTCGTGGCTTTAACCTGAGCAGTGGCTCGCAAGGCTGCCGCTCTTATTTTGAAGAAATGAGACCAGCAGGGGCATCCGGGCTGGTACCCGGGCTATCTGCGTGATCCTTAGTGACTTGATATGGTCGCTGCACACGACTGTTTCATGTTTGCTATGGCGTCTTCGCCGGTGGTGTCCCCTTACCGAGGGTGACCAAGCATGCAAGAAAGCGTGATGCAGCGCATGTGGAACAGTGCCCACCTATCCGGTGGTAACGCTGCCTATGTGGAAGAGCTTTATGAGCTCTACCTGCACGACCCTAACGCTGTGCCAGAAGAATGGCGCACCTACTTTCAGAAGTTGCCAGCAGACGGCAACTCTGCCACCGATGTATCGCATTCCACGATTCGCGATCATTTTGTGTTGCTGGCTAAAAACCAGCGCCGCGCTCAACCGGTATCTGCCGGGAGCGTGAGCAGCGAGCACGAGAAGAAGCAAGTTGAAGTATTGCGACTGATCCAGGCATATCGTATGCGCGGCCATCAGGTTGCTCAGCTCGATCCGCTGGGCCTGTGGCAGCGTCCTGCCCCGGCCGATCTGTCGATCAATCACTACGGCTTGACCAATGCCGATCTGGATACGACTTTCCGCGCCGGCGACCTGTTCATCGGCAAAGAGGAAGCGAGCCTACGCGAAATTCTCGAAGCGTTGCAGCAGACATATTGTCGCACCATCGGTTCGGAGTTCACGCACATCGTTGATTCCGAGCAACGCAACTGGTTCATGCAGCGTCTTGAAAGCGTGCGTGGCCGTCCTGCGTTCTCTGCTGAAATCCAGGGTCACCTGCTTGAGCGCGTCACTGCCGCTGAAGGGCTGGAAAAATACCTGGGTACCAAATATCCGGGCACCAAGCGCTTCGGTCTGGAAGGTGGCGAAAGCCTGATCCCGATGCTGGACGAACTGATCCAGCGTTCCGGTTCCTACGGCACCAAGGAAGTCGTGATCGGCATGGCCCACCGTGGCCGTCTGAACGTGCTGGTCAACACCTTCGGCAAGAACCCGCGCGAGCTGTTCGACGAGTTCGAAGGCAAGAAGAAAGTGGAGCTTGGCTCCGGTGACGTCAAATATCACCAGGGTTTCTCTTCCAACGTAATGACCGCAGGTGGCGAAGTTCACCTGGCCATGGCATTCAACCCGTCCCACCTGGAAATCGTTTCTCCGGTGGTCGAAGGGTCCGTGCGTGCGCGTCAGGATCGTCGTAACGATCCGAACGGTGACAAGGTTCTGCCGATTTCCCTCCACGGTGATGCTGCTTTCGCAGGTCAGGGTGTGGTCATGGAAACCTTCCAGATGTCGCAGACCCGCGGCTTCAAGACTGGCGGCACGATCCATATCGTCATCAACAACCAGGTTGGTTTCACCATCAGCAACCCGCTGGACTCGCGTTCCACCGAGTACGCCACCGACGTTGCCAAGATGATCCAGGCTCCGATTCTCCATGTGAATGGCGATGACCCGGAAGCCGTGGTGTTCGTGACCCAGCTGGCTATCGATTACCGCATGCAGTTCAAGCGTGACATCGTGATCGATCTGGTCTGCTACCGTCGTCGCGGTCACAACGAAGCGGACGAGCCTAGCGGCACCCAGCCGTTGATGTACCAGCAGATCACCAAGCAGCGCACGACTCGCGAGTTGTACGCCGATCAGTTGATCAAGGCCGGTGTTCTCACTGAAGAGCGTGTCCAGGCCAAGATCGATGACTATCGCAATGCGCTGGACAACGGTCAGCATGTTGTGAAAAGCCTGGTCAAGGAGCCGAACAAGGAGCTGTTCGTCGACTGGCGTCCGTATCTGGGCCATGCCTGGACTGCGCGTCACGACACTCGTTTCGACCTCAAGACCTTGCAGGAACTGTCCGCCAAGCTGATGGAGCTGCCGGAAGGCTTCGTCGTTCAGCGTCAGGTCCAGAAGATCTACGAAGACCGTCAGAAGATGCAAGCCGGCGGCCTGCCGATCAACTGGGGTTACGCTGAAACCATGGCGTACGCGACCCTGGCGTTCGAAGGTCACCCGATTCGCATGACGGGTCAGGACATCGGTCGCGGTACGTTCTCGCACCGTCACGCTGTTCTGCACAACCAGAAAGACGCAAGTACCTACATTCCTCTGAAGAACCTGTTCGCCGGTCAGCCGCGTTTTGACCTGTACGACTCGTTCCTGTCCGAAGAAGCGGTACTGGCTTACGAATACGGCTACTCGACTACCGAGCCTAACGCTCTGGTTATCTGGGAAGCCCAGTTCGGTGACTTCGCCAACGGCGCGCAAGTGGTTATCGACCAGTTCATCACCAGCGGCGAGCACAAGTGGGGCCGTCTGTGCGGTCTGACCATGCTGTTGCCTCACGGTTATGAAGGGCAGGGGCCTGAGCACTCGTCCGCACGTCTTGAGCGTTATCTGCAGCTGTGTGCCGAGCACAACATTCAGGTATGTGTGCCGACCACTCCAGCGCAGATCTACCACTTGCTGCGTCGTCAGGTGATCCGTCCGCTGCGCAAGCCGCTGATCGTGTTGACGCCAAAGTCGCTGCTGCGCCACAAGCTGGCAATCTCGACTCTGGAAGAACTGGCCGAAGGCTCGTTCCAGACAGTCATCCCGGAAGTCGATGCACTCGACCCGGCCAAGGTGACCCGTCTGGTGCTGTGTGGCGGCAAGGTCTACTACGATCTGCTGGAAAAACGCCGTGCCGAAGGCCGCGAAGACATCGCCATCGTACGTATCGAACAGCTGTATCCGTTCCCTGAAGATGATCTCATGGAAGCGATCGCGCCTTACACCAACCTGCAGAATGTAGTGTGGTGTCAGGAAGAGCCGATGAACCAGGGTGCCTGGTACAGCAGTCAACACCACTTGCGTCGCAGCATGAGCAACCACAACCGCAGCCTCGTTCTCGAGTATGCCGGTCGTGACGCTTCTGCAGCTCCCGCGTGTGGTTATGCTTCGATGCATGCCGAGCAGCAGGAAAAACTCCTGCAAGATGCCTTCACTGTTTAACGCCTTCGAGCATTAGAAACCGAATTAAGGAATTACAGATAATGGCTATCGAGATCAAAGCCCCCTCTTTCCCGGAATCCGTTGCCGACGGCACCATTTCCAAGTGGCACAAGCAACCGGGCGAAGCGGTAAAACGTGACGAGCTGCTGGTCGACATCGAGACTGACAAGGTTGTCCTCGAAGTTCTGGCCGAAGCAGACGGCGTGCTGGCATCGATCGTGAAAGGCGAGGGCGACACCGTCCTGTCCAACGAAGTGATTGCAACCCTGGACGCCGGTGCTACTGCATCTGCTGCTCCTGCCGCCGCTGCTGCGGCTCCAGCTGCTGCACCGGCACAGGCTGCTGCGTCGGCTGCTGACGAAGATGCAATTGCTGCTCCTGCCGCTCGCAAGCTGGCTGAAGAAAACGGCATCAACCTGGCCAGCGTCAAAGGCACTGGCAAGGACGGTCGTGTAACCAAGGAAGACGTGGTTGCCGCTGTAGAAGCCAAGAAATCCGCACCGGCCGCAGCTCCTGCCGCCAAGCCTGCTGCAGCCGCTGCTGCTCCTGTGCTGGCTGCCGGCGACCGCGTCGAGAAGCGTGTACCGATGACTCGCGTTCGTGCCACCGTTGCCAAGCGTCTGGTCGAAGCCCAGTCGAACATGGCGATGCTGACCACGTTCAACGAAGTGGACATGACCGAAGTCATGGCTCTGCGCGCCAAGTACAAGGACCTGTTCGAGAAGTCCCACAATGGCGTGCGCCTGGGCTTCATGTCGTTCTTCGTCAAGGCAGCTACCGAAGCGCTGAAACGCTTCCCGGCAGTCAACGCTTCGATCGACGGTGGCGACATCGTTTACCACGGTTATGCCGACGTCGGTGTTGCCGTATCCAGCGATCGTGGTCTGGTCGTACCGGTTCTGCGTAACGCCGAGCTGATGAGCCTGGCTGAAATCGAAGGCGGCATCGCCACCTTCGGCAAGAAGGCTCGTGACGGCAAGCTGTCCCTGGACGAGATGACCGGTGGTACCTTCACCATCACCAACGGTGGTACCTTCGGTTCGATGATGTCGACGCCGATCGTCAACCCGCCACAGGCCGCCATTCTGGGCATGCACAACATTCTGCAGCGTCCTATGGCGATCAATGGTCAGGTTGTGATTCGTCCGATGATGTATCTGGCTCTGTCGTACGATCACCGTTTGATCGACGGTAAAGAAGCGGTAACCTTCCTCGTTACCATCAAGAACCTGCTGGAAGATCCGGCTCGTCTGCTGCTGGATATTTGATGGCGTAGCCTCAAGCTGCAAGTCGCGAGCTTCAAACAGAAGCGCAGCGGCGTGCAGCCTGGGCTGGTATGTTGCATCTAATTAACAGGTTGCAAGCCCGCTCTGCAGAGCAGAGCGGTGCAGATCGGTTTGCAGCTTGCAGCTTGAAGCTCGCAGCTAAAAGGAATCTTTTTTATGTCCCAGAAATTCGACGTGGTAGTGATTGGCGCAGGCCCTGGCGGTTATGTTGCCGCCATCAAGGCTGCGCAACTTGGTTTCAAGACTGCCTGCATCGAGAAGTATCAGGACAAGGAAGGCAAGCTGGCCTTGGGCGGTACTTGCCTGAACGTTGGTTGCATTCCTTCCAAGGCGCTGCTGGACAGCTCCTGGAAATTCTACGAAGCCAAGAACGGCTTCGGCGTTCACGGTATCTCGACTTCGGATGTCTCCATTGACGTTCCTGCGATGGTTGGCCGCAAGTCCACTATCGTCAAGAACCTGACTGGCGGCGTTTCCAGCCTGTTCAAGGCCAACGGCGTGACCACTCTGCAAGGCCACGGCAAGCTGCTGGCTGGCAAGAAAGTCGAGCTGACCGCTGCTGACGGCACCGTTGAAATCATCGAAGCCGAGCACGTGATCCTGGCTTCCGGTTCGCGTCCGATCGACATTCCACCGGCTCCGGTCGACCAGAAAGTCATCGTCGATTCCACTGGCGCTCTGGAATTCCAGGCAGTGCCAAAGCGTCTGGGCGTGATCGGCGCTGGCGTCATCGGTCTGGAACTGGGCTCGGTATGGGCTCGTCTGGGTGCTCAGGTTACTGTTCTGGAAGCCCTGGATAAATTCATCCCGGCTGCTGACGAAGCTGTTTCCAAGGAAGCGCTGAAAACCTTCACCAAGCAAGGCCTGGACGTAAAGCTGGGCGCTCGCGTGACCGGTTCCAAGGTCAATGGCGAAGAAGTCGTGGTCAGCTACACCGACGCAACCGGCGAGCAGTCGATCACTTTCGATCGCCTGATCGTTGCTGTTGGCCGTCGTCCAGTGACCACCGACCTGCTGGCTGCCGACAGCGGTGTGGACCTGGACGAGCGTGGCTTCATCTACGTCGACGACTACTGCACCACCAGCGTACCGGGCGTTTACGCCATCGGTGACGTGGTTCGTGGTCTGATGCTGGCGCACAAGGCGTCGGAAGAGGGCATCATGGTTGTCGAGCGCATCAAGGGCCACAAGGCCCAGATGAACTACAACCTGATTCCTTCGGTTATCTACACTCACCCGGAAATCGCGTGGGTTGGTAAAACCGAGCAGACCCTGAAGAGCGAGGGCGTTGAAGTCAACGTCGGCACTTTCCCGTTTGCAGCCAGCGGCCGTGCCATGGCAGCCAACGACACCGGCGGTTTCGTCAAGGTCATCGCCGATGCCAAGACCGACCGCGTATTGGGCGTTCACGTCATTGGTCCAAGCGCTGCCGAGCTGGTACAGCAGGGCGCGATTGCAATGGAATTCGGTAGCAGTGCAGAAGACATCGGCATGATGGTCTTCTCGCACCCGACTCTGTCCGAATCGCTTCACGAAGCGGCCCTGGCAGTGAATGGCGGCGCCATCCACATCCAGAACCGTAAAAAACGCTAAGACAACAAGAGAAAACCACGACGGTCTGCCCGTCGTGAGCCTTGCGAGCAAGACTCACCGCGGAAAGTCCGTCGGACTCGAGCTCTCGGGCGGCTCCAGGGTGTTGAAGGACACCTCTGGAGTTATCCGGGAGTAGCGGTCACAGGTGGTGCGGCACACTGAATGTGCAGCACCGAATGCGCAGTACTTAAACGAAGACGGTAATAAGCATGAATCTTCACGAGTATCAGGGTAAGCAGCTGTTCGCTGAATACGGCCTGCCAGTATCCAAAGGCTACGCAGTCGACACCCCGGAAGCAGCAGCAGAAGCTTGCGACAAGATTGGTGGTACCGAGTGGGTCGTCAAGGCCCAGGTTCACGCTGGTGGTCGCGGTAAAGCGGGCGGCGTCAAGCTGGTTCGCAGCAAAGAAGACGCAGCAGCATTCGCACAGCAATGGCTGGGCAAGCGTCTGGTGACTTACCAGACCGACGCCAACGGTCAGCCAGTGACCAAGATCCTGGTTGAATCCTGCACTGACATCGCCAAAGAGCTGTACCTGGGCGCTGTAGTCGATCGTTCCAGCCGTCGTATCGTGTTCATGGCTTCCACCGAAGGTGGCGTGGACATCGAGAAGATCGCTCACGACACTCCTGAAAAGATTCTCAAGGCTACTATCGATCCACTGGTTGGCGCTCAGCCATTCCAGGGTCGTGAGCTGGCTTTCCAGCTGGGTCTGGAAGGCAAGCAGGTTGCTCAGTTCGCCAAGATCTTCACCGGTCTGGCCAAACTGTTCCAGGATCACGATCTGGCCCTGCTGGAAGTGAACCCGCTGGTGATCAAGGCTGACGGCGATCTGCACTGCCTGGACGCCAAGATCAACATCGACGCCAACGCCATGTACCGTCAGCCAAAGCTGAAGGCTTTCCACGATCCATCGCAGGATGATCCTCGTGAAGCTCACGCTGCCAAGTTCGAGCTGAACTACGTAGCGCTGGAAGGCAACATCGGTTGCATGGTCAACGGTGCCGGCCTGGCCATGGGTACCATGGACATCGTCAACCTGCACGGCGGCAAGCCAGCCAACTTCCTGGACGTTGGTGGTGGTGCTACCAAAGAGCGCGTTACCGAAGCGTTCAAGATCATCCTGTCCGACACCAATGTCGCAGCAGTACTGGTCAACATCTTCGGCGGCATCGTTCGTTGCGACATGATTGCCGAAGGCATCATCGGTGCAGTGAAAGAAGTCGGCGTTAAAATCCCGGTTGTTGTTCGCCTTGAAGGCAACAACGCTGAGCTGGGCGCTAAAGTACTGGCAGAAAGCGGTTTGAACATCATCGCGGCTACCAGCCTGACCGACGCTGCTCAACAAGTTGTCAAAGCTGCGGAGGGCAAGTAATGAGCGTTCTGATCAATAAAGACACCAAGGTTATCTGCCAGGGTTTCACTGGTTCGCAAGGTACCTTCCACTCCGAACAAGCCATTGCCTACGGCACCAAAATGGTTGGCGGCGTGACTCCAGGCAAAGGTGGCACCACTCACCTGAACCTGCCAGTGTTCAACACTGTGAAAGAAGCTGTAGCCGCTACCGGCGCTGACGCATCGGTCATCTACGTTCCGGCTCCTTTCTGCAAGGACTCCATCCTTGAAGCAGCTTTCGGCGGTATCAAGCTGATCGTCTGCATCACCGAAGGCATTCCTACCATCGACATGCTGGAAGCCAAGGTCAAGTGCGACGAGCTGGGTGTTGTCCTGATCGGCCCTAACTGCCCAGGCGTCATCACTCCGGGCGAGTGCAAGATCGGCATCATGCCAGGTCACATCCACTTGCCAGGCAAGGTAGGTATCGTGTCGCGTTCCGGCACCCTGACCTACGAAGCTGTGAAGCAGACCACTGACGCCGGTTTCGGTCAGTCCACCTGCGTCGGTATCGGTGGTGACCCGATCCCGGGCTCCAACTTCATCGATATCCTGAAACTGTTCCAGGAAGACCCGAAGACCGAAGCGATAGTCATGATCGGCGAGATCGGCGGTTCGGCTGAAGAAGAAGCGGCTGCCTACATCAAGGCAAATGTGACCAAGCCGGTTGTTTCCTACATCGCTGGTGTGACTGCTCCTCCGGGCAAGCGCATGGGCCACGCAGGTGCAATCATCTCCGGCGGTAAAGGTACTGCAGACGAGAAATTCGCTGCACTGCAAGACGCTGGCGTGAAAACCGTGCGTTCCCTGGCAGACATCGGCAAGGCCCTGGCTGAGCTGACTGGTTGGGAAGTCAAGAAGTAAGCTTCGGCTGACTGATTGATGCTTCAACAAAGGCCACCTTCGGGTGGCCTTTGTGCGTTTGGGCGGTCATACCGCCAAGTAGGAGCGGACTTGTCCGCGAGGCGGCATTCCAGGCAACGCATGTCTTTGGGATGTACCGTCCTTTTCGCGACTGAAGTCGCTCCCACGGAAAATACGTTCCTACCTGTTTGTCACATCCGGCTTTCGCGCGTTTCATGCACGAATGCGTGCTAAACCGCTACATTCAAGTGCGATTCGTCGCCGTGGCGCTCTTTTATAGTGCGTTTTATGGTCCATTTCGTTAGGCTAGCAGCCTTTTCGCGTCGTCCGTTTCCCACAAGGAAACCTGGCGCTTTACTGCCAGCCTTAAAAGGGTAGGCATAACTTCCCTGACCCTCGGGAATCCTCTCTTTTAATCCTGATTTGGCAGTGTGGTTCCCCTCGATGAAAGTGTTGAAAGGCCAGGACGTCCTGGCACTGGGTTTCATGACCTTTGCCCTGTTTGTGGGCGCCGGTAATATCATCTTCCCGCCTATCGTAGGTTTGCACGCCGGTCCCCATGTGTGGATGGCTGCGCTGGGCTTTCTTGTGACAGCTGTCGGTTTGCCTGTCATCACAATCATTGCCCTGGCCAAGGTCGGTGGCGCGATGGATGACCTGAGCAGCCCTATCGGCAAGGTGGCTGGGGGCATTCTGGCTGCGGCCTGTTATCTGGCTGTCGGTCCGTTGTTCGCGACTCCGCGTACAGCCACTGTGTCCTTTGAAGTCGGTCTGGCGCCTCTGACAGGGGAAAGCCCGCTGGCACTGTTCCTCTATAGCCTGGTTTATTTCCTCGTGGTGTTCTGGGTTTCCATGTATCCGGGCCGCCTGCTGGATACCGTCGGCCGTTTCCTGGGCCCCCTGAAAATCATCGCTTTGGCGGTGCTCGGGGTTGCAGCTTTCATGCTTCCGGCGGGTGATGTCGGTCCTGCCGAGGCAGCCTATGTGGCAGCACCTTTTTCCCAAGGCTTCATCAATGGTTACCTGACCATGGATACGCTGGGGGCGCTGGTCTTCGGTATTGTCATCGTCAATGCCATTCGTTCGCGAGGTGTTGAATCGCCACGCCTGATTACCCGCTATGCAGTCATTGCTGGCCTTATCGCTGGTGTGGGCCTGGCGCTGGTGTATATCAGCCTGTTCCGCCTGGGTGCTGACAGCCATGCAGTGGCGGCGGGTGCGACCAACGGCGCGGCAGTGCTGCATGCCTATGTGCAACATACCTCGGGTGCCTTGGGCAGTGGTTTCCTGGCAGTGCTGATTTCACTGGCTTGTCTGGTAACTGCCGTGGGCCTGACCTGTGCCTGTGCCGAGTATTTCAGCCGCGTCCTGCCACTGTCGTACAAGACTCTGGTCATCATCCTGGCGCTGTTTTCCTTGCTGGTGTCCAACCTGGGCCTGACCAGTCTGATTCAGTTCTCGATTCCGGTGCTCACAGCGATCTATCCGCCGTGCATCGTGCTGGTCGGTCTGAGCTTCTGCAAAGGGCTGTGGAACAGTCAGGGGCGTGTGATCGCGCCGGTCATGCTGGTTTCCCTGCTGTTCGGCATCATCGATGCCTTCAAGGGGGCGGGGTTTGCCGATAAGCTGCCGAGCGTACTGGCAAACCTGCCGCTGAGTGAGCAGGGGCTGGCCTGGCTGGTGCCATCGGTGATTACTTTGTTCGGTGCTGTTGTAGTTGATCGCATTGCCGGAAAGCGCAGCGAAGCGTTGGCGTGAAGTTGTAGTAAGTCAATACACTGCTGTAACGGCCGTTTTACAGTAAAACCAATAAAGCCCGTTAAATAACGGGCTTTATTATTTTCTACGAACTCTCTTGTCCCTGTCTTATTTGCTTGGCTCTGGCGCTGTGGCAGGGGTTTCGGCGGCGCGCTGTTGTGCTGCTTCCGCACTCTTCTGAGCGGCTTCCTGGCTTTCCTTGGCCGCGTCATTCACTTTTTCCTGAGCCTTCTCCATTGACTCCTGGGATTGTTGAGCTGCCTTATTGGCTTCTTGCTGGGTGTTTTCAGATTTTTTGTCGCAGGCGGCAAGACCCAATGTGGCAGAAAGCATCAAGGCATAGGCTAAAGATTTACGCATGGGGTATTTCTCCTTATTGATTATCTACGAGCCTGAGAACCCAGCCTTGTAAGTTAAGTTCCAACGGATTATCGGAATATTCAATGCGCCTGTTCCGTCGACCTTACAGGCTCGAATTCACTGTCGACGAGCCTGGATTGGCTGTCATGAACATGTGTCTTGCCAGTGAAACGCTTTGCATATGAAGGGCTTGTCCTTACCTTGCCCGAAGCTTTCGCGACGAAGCGTTTGCAGACAAGAATTGCGGTTGATGTTTTTGCGCTCTTGAAATCCTGCTCCCAGCCCCCACCTTGATGACTACCCGCTGCCACGCAGAGCTGAGTCTGGATGTGGCGGCTTATATCATCCACTTGGAGTTTGATGACCATGAGTGTGGAAACTCAAAAGGAAACCCTGGGCTTCCAGACCGAGGTAAAGCAACTGCTGCACCTCATGATCCATTCGCTGTATTCCAACAAGGAAATCTTCCTTCGCGAATTGATCTCGAACGCCTCCGACGCAGTCGACAAGTTGCGCTTTGAAGCCCTGTCCAGCCCTGAACTGCTGGAAGGTGGCGCTGAACTGAAAATTCGTGTGACCTTCGACAAGGACGCCAAGACCGTCACTCTCGAAGACAACGGCATTGGTATGAGCCGTGACGATGTGATTACCCACCTTGGGACCATCGCCAAATCCGGTACCGCAGATTTCATGAAAAACCTGTCGGGCGACCAGAAGAAGGACTCGCACCTGATCGGCCAGTTCGGTGTGGGTTTCTACTCGGCATTCATCGTTGCCGATCAGGTTGAAGTATTCAGCCGCCGTGCAGGCTTGCCTGCCAGCGAAGGCGTGCACTGGTCCTCCAAAGGCGAGGGCGAGTTTGAAGTTGCCACCATCGAAAAGGCCGAGCGCGGTACCCGTATCGTTCTGCACCTGAAAAGCGGTGAAGACGAGTTCGCCGATGGTTACCGTCTGCGCAACATCATCAAGAAGTATTCCGACCATATCGCCTTGCCGATCGAGCTGCCTAAAGAGCAGGCTCCGGCCGCTGAAGGCGAAGAGGCTCCTGAGCTTGAGTGGGAAACCGTCAACCGCGCCAGCGCGCTCTGGACACGTTCTCGCTCCGAGGTGAAGGACGAGGAATACCAAGAGTTCTACAAGCACGTTGGTCACGACTACGAGAACCCGCTGAGCTGGAGCCACAACAAGGTCGAAGGCAAGCTGGAATACACCTCGCTGCTGTATGTTCCTGCTCGTGCGCCGTTCGATCTGTATCAGCGTGAAGCACCTCGCGGGCTGAAGCTGTACGTACAGCGCGTGTTCGTCATGGATCAGGCCGAGTCCTTCCTGCCGCTGTACCTGCGCTTCATCAAGGGCGTGGTCGACTCCAACGACCTGTCGTTGAACGTCTCTCGTGAAATCCTGCAGAAAGATCCGATCATCGATTCGATGAAGTCCGCGCTGACCAAGCGCGTGCTGGACATGCTGGAGAAGCTGGCCAAGAACGAGCCTGAGCAATACAAGGGCTTCTGGAAAAACTTCGGTCAGGTGCTGAAAGAAGGCCCGGCCGAAGACTTCGCCAACAAGGAAAAAATCGCCGGCCTGCTGCGTTTCGCTTCCACGAACGATGACAGCGGCGAGCAGAGCGTTTCCCTGGCCGAATACCTGGCTCGCGCCAAGGAAGGTCAGGACAAGATCTACTACCTCACCGGTGAGTCCTACGCTCAGGTCAAGAACAGCCCGCACCTGGAAGTCTTCCGCAAGAAAGGCATCGAAGTGCTGCTGCTGACCGACCGCATCGACGAGTGGCTGATGAGCTACCTGAGCGATTTCGATGGCAAGGGTTTTGTCGATGTAGCGCGTGGTGATCTGGATCTGGGCAAACTTGATTCCGAAGAGGACAAGAAGGCTCAGGAAGAGATCGCCAAGGATAAGGAAGGTCTGATCGAGCGTCTCAAGACTGCTTTGGGCGATTCCGTCAGCGAAGTCCGTGTTTCGCACCGTCTGACCGACTCTCCGGCGATTCTGGCCATTGGTGAGCAGGATCTGGGTCTGCAGATGCGTCAGATCCTGGAAGCCAGCGGCCAGAAGGTCCCGGATTCCAAGCCGATCTTCGAGTTCAACCCGTCTCACCCTCTGATCGGCAAGCTCGATCTGGAGCAGAGTGAAGAGCGCTTCGGCGACCTGTCGCACATCCTGTTCGATCAGGCGGCACTGGCCGCTGGTGACAGCTTGAAAGACCCGGCTGCCTATGTGCGCCGTCTGAACAAGTTGCTGGTCGAACTGTCGGTTTGACAGTCGATTGAAAGAAAACCCGCTTCGGCGGGTTTTCTGATTTTACGGTTTATCACTTCCCCTTTAATGATCAGGAGTCAGCGATGAGCAGCACTATTACTGTCCGTTCCGTGGTTTATCAGATCGATGGCCAGCCTTACGAAAGCCGTCTGGTGTACGACGCGGCTGCAACCTCTGCGCGCCCGGGATTATTGATGGCCCCCAACTGGATGGGCGTCAGCCAGGGCGCTGAAACCATCGCCAGGTCGGTTGCCGAACAGGGCTATGTCGTCTTGCTGGCCGACCTGTATGGGCAGAGCATTCGTCCGTCCAACAATGACGAGGCGGGCGCCGCCATGACGCCGCTCAAGAATGACCGTGCCTTGCTGCGCAAGCGCATGCAGGTCGCTCTGGATCAGTTGCTGGCTCAGGGCGATGTTTCGCTTGATGCGAGCAAGATCGCAACCTTCGGCTTCTGCTTTGGTGGCTGCTGCTCCCTTGAGCTGGCCCGTACCGGCGCAGAACTGAAAGCGGCCATCTCTTTCCACGGCACCCTGGATACCCCGAACCCTGCCGATGCGAAAAACATCAAGGGCGCGGTACTGGTCTTGCACGGTGCTTCCGACCCGTTGGTGGCCAAAGAGCAATTGCCAGCCTTCGAGGAAGAAATGAATGCGGCAGGCGTGGATTGGCAGTTGCACAGCTACGGCGGTGCCTTCCACTCGTTCACCGATCCAGGCGCCAACGTGCCCGGCATGATGATGTACGACGCCAAAGTCTCGAAGCGTGCGTTCACTACCATGCATAACCTGCTGGATGAAGTGTTCGGCTGAGCCTTGGCTCGGTAGGAGATCACCCGCCGCCTTGGCACCGCGCTGTCGCGCAGTAAACAGAGGGCGATGTAGGAGCGGATTTGTCCGCGATCGGCTGCATAGCAGTCGTAGATTTGCGAGCGCTTCGCACTCGATCGTCGGAATGCCGCCCAAGACAAGTCCGCTCCTACAGAAAAACGTTTTAATTCATCATGTTGCGTGTATGTTTGATGAGAGCGACTTCAGTCGCGAAGTTGCATGCCCTTTGTCAATGAAGTGCGCTCCTGAAGTTGGAAGCTCATCCAACCTCTGGGGTTTTTCATGTACAAGTACACAACTCAAGCTATCCTCCATCACCGCCTTCCTTGATCAAAGCCGAAAATTTTTCCAGATCGCCAATCGCCAAGCAACTCCAGATGGACCCCTCCTTGTTGCTCTGTGGCTCGGAAGCTTATCGACTGTACGGTGAGGTCAGTTTCAAGCTTCTGGCAAACATCGTAGTATCGAATTCCAACTGTCTGTTCTCCAGCACATGGCTCGTGAGTCCCTTCTTGGTGCTACCGATGCGCCGGGTGATCGCCCATCAAGCACAATGAGTTGCATTAATTACATTATCGATGGGTGCTCAGTTGGACCGTAATGCTGTATAGAAACGTAGATTTTACGAGCGCAGCCGCCCTCTACTCCGAAGAAACGGGTTTTTATGCATGAAACCGTTGAAACCCTGTCGTGCCATCGTGTGTTTGAATTTGTGCAGATTTAAGGCTGGTGAAGTACAAACGATATGCACTTTTTTGATGCTCGCTGGGGCGGTGGCTGGGCTTTACTGGGGCAGATTCTTATATCTGTAAGCTATCACAATAAAAAATGTAGACTTTGGCACCAGAGTGGATACATTGCCGTAGCCCTGTTATCAGTAAACCAATATTTCTATAAAGAACAAGCCAAGGCATGAGTTTGATCATCCTCATCCCACGGATACGCACTCAAAGGCGTTTCTGAAGAGCGCTGATTTATAGAAAAATAATTTGTAACAAAAATAGGGGGGGGGTTAAATGCTAAATAAATATTTCCAGTTTGAGAGTGGCGTGATAGATGTTGAACGTACTGGTTATTCATCAAAATTTCCCCGGGCAATTCCGTAACTTGGTAAAAAGATCAATTTTGTCAAGTGATATTGATGTCTTGGGTGTGGGCCTTGATACTGCTCCTGGGATGCCAGGAGTAAAACTGATCAGATATAAGCCTACGCGTGGTTTTTCGGAAAAAACACACCCGTATTTAAGAAATTATGAAGAATGCATTTTGCGTGGACAGCAAGTGTCACGATTGTTAAGTGATCTGAAACGTAATGGTTATAGACCAGATGTTATTTTGGCCCATCCAGGGTGGGGGGAGACGCTTTTCGTTAAAGATGTATTTTGTAATGTGCCATTAGTGCATTACTGCGAATATTTTTATCATGTTGAAGGTGCCGATGTCGGGTTTGATCACGAATATCCAAGTGATATTGATACCTTTGCAAAGTTGAGAGCTAATAATGCAATGCATTTATTGAATCTTGAACAATGTGATTTGGGTATCACGCCTACGGCTTGGCAGTTTAAATTGCATCCTCAAGCCTACCAGTCGAAACTAAAGATATGTCACGAAGGTATCGATATAGAGAGCGGTGGTAGGGGGCTAGTAGAAAGATGTAAGGTTGCCGATGATTTATCAATAAGTTCAGATGATAAGATCATTACATATGTAGCAAGAAATCTCGAGCCGTATAGAGGGTTTCACAGCTTTATGCGTGCCATAAGTATTGTGTTAAAAAATAATCCTACGGTTAGAGTCGTTGTGGTTGGAGGCGATGATGTGAGTTATGGTCGACAACCGATTGGATATGATAACTGGCGACTGAAAATGCTTGATGAGCTTGAGTTGGACAAGAGTCGAATACATTTTACTGGGAAAGTTTCTTATCAAGAGTATAAAAGAATATTGGCTATATCCACAGTTCATATCTATCTGACATATCCGTTTGTGCTTTCTTGGTCTTTGCTGGAGGCTATGTCATCGGGATGTATTATAGTTGGATCAAAAACTAGCCCTCTTGAAGAGGTCATAGAGGATTCACATAATGGATTTCTAGTAGAGTTTTTCGATTATGAAGGTATAGCAAAAAAAGTGCTTGATGTGCTTGATAATGAACAGGATATGGGTGTGATAAGGGAAAACGCTAGGAAAAGTGTATTGAGGTTTGACTCTAATAGCTGTACTGATAAATATATAAGCATCTTGCATTCGGTGTTGAATCTAGACAAATAATCAGTGAAAAAGGAATCTTATGCCAGTTATCATAGCGATTGCTGTTTTGGGGAGTTTTGTACTCCTGTTGGTGATTACATGGTTGTTTCATAAGTCTTTTAATGATAAGAAAAAAACCACAATTGTTTTTTGTTCGATATTTGCCATTTTTTATGGTGATGGAATACTGTCAAGTACATATTGGGAGATAGTGTGCTCTGGTGCTGGTATCACTGTTAATAAAAGTATTTCAGTTGAGGGTTTTTATTCAAGCGGTCTAGAGGCAGATTTCGCAGAATATTATCTAGATAAAGGGTATGAATATGTAGAAAGTGATAGCTCGTCTGGATATGTCAGGTTTTCCAAAGGAGAAGATGGCGAATTGGTCAGTCTGGCTGTTGAGGCACCATACAGTAGATACGAGGCTCGCCGTGAACGTTTTTCATTAAACAATAGGGTTTCCGGAAGTGTATTAAAAGTAGTGGATAGGGTGGAGGGGGATCTAATAGGTAGTAGTATTAGATACTCTTATAGAGGAGGGTATTACTATTATTTGATAAGTCGTTATTTTTTTTCTTATGAGGTG
This sequence comes from Pseudomonas cichorii, assembly GCF_015471405.1. GTDB lineage: Bacteria > Pseudomonadota > Gammaproteobacteria > Pseudomonadales > Pseudomonadaceae > Aquipseudomonas > Aquipseudomonas serbiensis. Next base: position 14,151 of record NZ_BLVZ01000020.1, on the reverse strand, counting down.
CCTGCAGGTTCTTGTGTCGGGGATGCAGGTGGGCGAAGTGTAATTATTGAAGCGGTACCACCAAAAAATAAAGGATGACTATAATGTCGCTGGATGTTTATTCAAAGTATGGGGTTATTGCTGAGGCTACCTATGCGGGGTTTGATAGTTATGAGCCTGATGACGTTGTGGAGGCTTTGTCTCAAGACGGTATAACACAAGAGTTGGCTAAAGATTTTTCTGCTAAATATGCTGTGGTTGAACAACATAAAAACGATAATGTTGGATTTGCAGGTACTCTCTTTAAAGATAAAGAAACGGGAGAGTATATTATTGCTTTTCGTGGTACGGAAGGTTTTGTTGATGTCACAGAAGACATTCTAGGGATAGGTGTTCAAGGCATTGCAGCTAATCAGATAGTGAGTATGTTTAATTGGTATCTCATGATGAGCGCCAAGGCAGGCGATGCTGTATTGCAATACGTTTATACATCTATGGAAGAATCAGTTGAAGAGCGGATATTAAGTACCAAATTTGTGACCGCAGTTGTAGATGGTCCATTGCTTGGAAAAAATGTCACTTCAGTTGGGCATTCTTTAGGGGGGCAATTAGCATTATTATTTAGTCGGCTCGCAGGTGATACAGTCGATGCTGTGTATACATACAATGCTCCCGGGTTCGATTTCTTAGTCAGTAATAGCCGCTCTGAGGGGTTTATACAGCAACTCAAATCCATGCAAGTCAAAGCGCAAGGAGTTTCGACTGTTACAGATGAGTATGTGAATTCCGATATCACAAATCTTGTGTTGGAGCCGGACTGGGTGATGCGGATTGGAGATGTGCCTAATGGGCAGGTTTCTTCATATAGTGAAGCAACTAATCCAGCTACGGCTCACTCAATAATTGGGTTTAATGAGTCTTTAATGGTTCAGTCATTGTTTGGTGTGATTGATCAAGCTTTGAGTTTGGCCGCGGCTAAAAGTATCTTTGAAGGAAGTAGCATTGACCCTGAAAGTACATTGGAGGCAGTACTTTTAGCTTTTAGAAAGATAGTCGTTGGTCAATCCATAGGCTCCAATGCTACACCGATTGAAAGTGGTAACAAGGCGGCATTTTATAATGAGATCGAAGCCTTAAGAGAGTTGATAAAAGAAAAAACCTTGGATTCTGGGGCTTATACTGTAAGTAATCTCTCCGCTATGTCAGCTGACTCATTGTATGCTCGTATGAAGGAGGATATAGGGTATCGATATGCGGCTTATGAGAAGAATGCTTTCGCTATCATTGGCGATGGTCTGTATCAGCAGGTTACAAGCTCAAAATCATTAAATATTTACGATGAGGCGACGGGCCAGGGTGGTGTAACTTTGCGATGGTTGCAAGACCGGGCTGAGTATTTGTTTTATTACTTGCGAGCAGCTACAACTGATGCGAAGGGGCCTCTTAGGGCAGAGGGTGATGTATTAAAATTTGAAGATGTATTTAAGTATGTGGGCAGTGAGTTATATGTAAATAGTGGTGAGGTGCCGATAAGTATAATTTTTGGTGGGGAAGAAGGAGATGATATCAGTGGTGCCGAAAAGGCAGATCGTTTATATGGCGGTGCAGGAGCTGATGATATAGAGGGCGGATCAGGTTTCGACTATATAGAGGGAGGGTTAGATAATGACAGCATGCGCGGAGGTGAGGGCAACGATACTATTGTTGGGATGTCAGGAGACGATTCATTAAGCGGTGGTAAGGGGAGTGATGAATTATTAGGTGGTCTTGGAATAGATAAGTATATATTTTTCAGTGGTGATGGTTCGGATGTTATAACGGATACTGACTCAGGTGGGACCATATCCATTAATGGTAAGGGCGTGCCTGTTGGTATTAAGCTTAGTAATGGGGCTGATTCTTGGGAGAGCGCTGATGAAACTATTTCATTTGTGTTAATGGCAGGAAATCAGGGTCAGAAGGATTTGGTGATAAATTATGGTTTGAACGATAAGATTATAATTAAAAATTTCAAGCCCGGAACGATGGGCATTGTTTTAGAAGAGCGGGAAGAGGAGGAGGAAGAGGAAGACGGGCAGGGGATTACGGTTTTTGGAGATCTCAAGCCTACAGCTGACAAAGATAATTACAGATACGATATGTTTGGAAATGTTATTGTGCATCCAGATATTCCGGAGCTCAATAGAAACGACATATTATATGGTTCCGCGTTCACTGATAAGCTTGTGGGTCTAGGTGGCAGCGATCAACTGCTCTCTGCAGAAGGCGATGATTTAATATATGCAGATATTGAAACAACGCTTGAAGATGCTATAAAGGATTCGCCTAGAGTTAGTCAAAGCGTGAGGGGAGACTGGCTTGACGGTGGAGATGATGATGATCATTTGTTTGGTAGCAATGCTCGAGATGTTCTTTTGGGAGGGAATGGCAATGACATAATGGTCGGTGGTGCTGGGGATGATAATTTACACGGTGATGATATTACTCATCGCCTAACTGATGATTGGAACTTCATACGCGGCACGGTCGCTTTAAGCGATACAGTTACTAGCTTTCAAAACTCTTATGTGGGAGCCTTTACAAAAATATTGACCGAAGGTGGAGATGACATTATATACGGTCAGGAAGGCCAGGATTTTATTTCAGGAGGACTCGGGGGGGATCTGCTTGATGGTGGCAGTGATGCCGATATATTGTCCGGAGATGGTGGCCAAGATACTTTAATCGGTGGCGAAGGGGATGACCAGTTATCGGGAGATAATCTGGACTGGGTAGATGGTTTAGCTAGCCGTTATCATGGAGATGACCACCTGAATGGTGGTGATGGTAATGATGTCATCAGTGGAAATGGCGGTAATGACATTTTATATGGTGGCAATGGTAATGATCAGCTCAAAGGAGATGATTACGTCTTACAAGGTATATTTGGAGATGCGGCCAACTACTTTGGGAAAGACTATTTGGATGGTGGTGCAGGAAATGATCAACTCAATGGTGGTGGTGGTGACGACACCTTGGTTGGGGGGGATGGTAATGACCGACTAGAGGGTGACTATTACGATCACCCAGATGCCTATCAGGGAAATGACTTGCTATATGGTGGAAATGGAAATGACACCCTCAGAGGGATGTCTGGATCGGATACGCTCTACGGCGGTGAGGGTGCTGATGCACTTGAAGGAGATGCCTTTGAGTATGAAGGTATCATAAATAATGATTACCTTCATGGTGGAGAGGGTAATGACACCCTCTGGGGCGGATTTGGCTCTGACAGATTATATGGAAATGAGGGTGATGATTTCCTTGAAGGTGATTATGAGGGGTTATTCAAAGACAGCAGCGGTGATGACTACCTCAATGGTGGTGAGGGAAATGATACTTTGTTTGGCGGCGAGGGGGATGACACCCTATTAGGTGGAACTGGGCGAGACTACCTGAAAGGCGGGGCAGGAAATAATATTTATGAGGGCGGTAGCTTTGATGACTTCATTGAAAGTATGTCGGGAGATGACCAGTTCAATTTTGGTGCTAGCGACGGTATAGATATCGTTTTTGATCAAGGTGGTCGAAACTTATTGAATTTGACTTCTGGGTATTCGCTCTCAAGTATTGATGTTGACACAGTTGAAACAGATTATGGCATGGTGTTGCGTGTAGGAACCTCTCCAACAAGTGCCTTGTATATACGTGACTTCCAGAAGTGGTCAAACTCTACAGTTCAATTTTTTGATGGTACCACAGTTGCATTCGGTGACATCATGAAACTATCAAATGAATCTTTTGAAAGTTACGGTGGTGGTGGTGGTGATCTACTGTATGGTTCTTCTGTAGGTGATCGTCTGAACGGAATGTATGGAAATGACACTCTAGTTGGACGTACGGGAAATGATACCTTATCTGGAGGTTTTGGTGTTGATATATATTCAATAGAAGTAGGAGATGGTAATGATCTGATTGTTGAAGAAGTGGAAACTGACTTGCCTACGGGTAATATTATTTCGTTCGGCAAGGGTATTGTTGGCAGTGGCTTAAAATTTTCAAGTCTTATTACATCTGATGATGTCGATGCATTGTTGGTCAGTTATGAGGGGGGCGCAATTACCATTCTCAATGGTAAGGATGGCATTATTTCGTCGTTTATATTTGCGGATGGCACCACGCTTAGTATTTCAGATGTCTTGGAAATCATGAAAGTTGATGAGGTTCTAGAGAAATCTGATTTTATTATCGGCGATGAGGGTGATGATGTTATAGATGGTGGCATCGGCAATGACACCATTGAAGGTGGAAGTGGGAGTGATACGTTATACGGTGGATATGGAGCAGATGAACTAAGGGGAGGGGAGGGCAATGATAGTTTGATTGGCGGTGAGGGTAATGATCTATTAATCGGTGGTAACGGTACGGATTCTCTTTCTGGGGGCAGTGGCGATGATATTTATGTAGTTGGATTGAGTACGTTGTACTCTACTATTTATAATCAGGATGCTGGTGTTCAAGATTATGACCTTGTCAGGATTTTAGGCGGAATAAGTTTTGAAGATATTAGCTTGATGAGATGGGGGAACTCTGATCTTTCTGTCAGATTTGAGGGGTCTGTTTTTTATGTTAGTAAATATTTTTCTGGAGGCGGTGATCGTTTAAGCTTGGAGTTTTCGGATGGTAGTACGTTTGACTATAAAAAAGTTATTGAGAAAATGGCAGCTGGAACAAATAAAAAAGATCAGCTTTATGGTTTGGATGTTGGGGACTATATTGATGGGGGGGCAGATGAAGATACTATATGGGGGGGGCTTGGGGATGATACGTTAATCGGTGGGGCGGGTAATGATACCATTCGTGGTGAAGCCGGAAATGATTTTCTATATGGTGGTTCCGGTGACGATTGGTTGTTTGGAGGAGGGGGGAATAACTATTTTGATGGTGGTGAAGGGAATGATAGCTATGATAGCTATGGGGGGGTGAAAGAAACATATGTTCTTGCCCCTGGTGGCGGTGTTGATGCTGTTTACTCCTCGGAGAGTATTATTGTATTAGTCAAGGGGTACAGCTTAGATAAGGTTACCCTTGGTAGAGAGTATTCATCTGTAGTTGTTGGAATAGATGGAGTAGAGAACCTCGGTATAAAAATAAATAGTGTTTTCCAGTGGGGGGAAACTTCGATAGGCCTGACATTGCTAGCTGAGAATGGAGATGTGCGGGAAGTACCCTATCAAGAGTTAAATGCTATAGCCCTCGCGGGAACTGAGAAGGATCAGTCTATAGATGGTTTTGGCTCCGATGATTACATTTATGGAGCAGCGGGAAACGATACAATCAATGGTGCAGAAGGTAATGATACTTTAGCTGGAGGAGTAGGTAGTGACTCTCTGATTGGTGGCAATGGTAATGATACTTATGTATTTGGGCGCGGCGATGGTATCGATTTTATTGAAAATAGGGATCTGTCAACTGCCAAAAGTACTTTGATGATTTCTGATGGTCTAGTTTCAAATGATTTGGTTTTTACCCGCGCTGGTTATGACTTGCGGGTCAGTATTAAAGGTACAAATGAAAGTATAATAATTCAGAAATATTATATTGCTGAGAATGGTGCTCAGGGTGCCCTTTACGATTATTTGATTGACGATGTTGTTTTTTCTGACGGTACATCTAGTAGCATGGAAAGCCTGATTGCTGCTTCTGATTTGCAAAGAGCAACTCAGAATCGTCCTGAAATGAGAGATCCTGGAGATTTAAGAGCTGTAGCCGGTTCAGAATTTAAATATGTGGTTCCTGTCGATTTGGCCGTGGATTTAGATGTTGGTTTGAATAATGGAGATCATCTTTTTTATACGGTGGCTAGCTATGATAATCGTAGTTTATTGCCCTCTTGGCTTAATTATGATGCAGCTACACGAACTCTTTATGGCACTCCGGCAGAGAATGACATAGGTCGCATTCGCTTATTGATAGGCGTTCGTGATGATTTTTATGATGAGTCTTATGCTGATATCTTTCTCAATGTTAGTGGGCCTAATACCGCTCCTGTAGTTGATTATGGGGTGTTTGATTATTTGACCTATGGTGGCGAAGCCTTTTCCTACACTATAGAACCTTATAGTTTTCGGGATTCTGATCTTGGAGATATATTAACGTACAGTGTCAAGTCGGCAGATAGTACGCCTCTTCCCAGTTGGCTTGTCTTTGATTCCGCGAAAAATACCTTTAGTGGTAAATCTCCGTCGACATTTACAGGCGCTATTAATGTTGAGGTTCGGGCCACGGATTTGGCCGGCTTATCTGTGACGGATACATTTATATTTGCTGTTGAGGCACAAAGACTAATACTTAATGGCTCATCAAGAGCTGACACTCTTACTGGAGGGGCTGGTAACGATACCTTAAATGGCCTTGCGGGCAACGATACCCTCGTTGGGAACTCAGGGAACGACTTTTTGAATGGCGGTGCCGGTAACGATACGATGCGTGGTGGTCTAGGTGATGATACTTATTCGGTTGACTCTCTTAGAGATGTGATCTCAGAAAATGCAAGTCAAGGTAATGACAGCGTTCTATCTACTGTAACCTGGACGCTAGGAAGTAATGTTGAAAATCTTTCTTTAGGTGGTACTGCAGCAATTAATGGCACAGGAAATGAGTTGAATAACACGCTTTATGGTAATGCGGCGGTCAATACATTGGTGGGTGCTGCCGGGGACGACATCCTGAACGGTAATCTTGGCGCAGACGTTATGCGTGGTGGAGTTGGTAATGATATTTATTATGTGGATGATTCAAAAGACAGCGTAGTTGAGAATGCGGGAGAAGGAGTCGATAGAGTGGAGTCGTCGATTTCATATGTATTGCCCTCTAATGTAGAGAATCTCACGCTGAACTATGCTGATAATTTGGTGGGTACAGGTAATTCACTAAATAATTTTATGTTAGGTGGCGGTGGGGGTAATACATTAAGAGGTGAGGCGGGAAACGATACTTTAGATGGCGCTGGCGGAGACGATATTCTATATGGTGGCAAAGGAAATGACATATTTATATTTGGTCGAGAGTATGGCTATGATACGGTCATTGAATCTGATGCTTCTGATGTTGATATGGTCGTATTCAATGCAGATGTGACGTCTGATCAACTCTGGTTTTCACGTGCTCAATCGTCTAACGATTTGAAGGTGTCAATTATTGGTGCGCAAGACACTCTTGTTGTGAAGGACTGGTATTTGGGATCAACTTATCAGGTTGAAAGTTTTAAGGCTGGAGATAGTAAGGTGTTGTCCGGCTTAAAAATAGCTGCTTTGGTTGATGTCATGGCTACTTACAGTGTGCCAGGTTATGGAGAGATTAATTTGACAGGGCAGTATCAGGGAGTTTCAGACGTTATAAAAAGCAGCTGGATATGACCTGTTGTAAAGGGTGATTAACAATGCTGTGCAAATAAAGTTTATCGAGAAATAAATGATTGACTAAAAAGGGCGCTCACTTGTGTGAGTGCCTTTTTTACTGGCTAGGTTTGGTTTTTTAGTTAAGCCATACGTTCACGACTTCTATGGTTTCGCCCGGTAGCTTTCCAGCCCATTGATTGAGAATAAATAGATTGGTGATGAAGTCATATTGCGCTTTTAATAGTTCGCGGCGAGCCTTGAACTCGTTCTGAATACTTGTCAGAACATCAGTGGCATTGACAACACCATATTCAAATGCCTTGTTTGAAGCAATGCTTGATTGTTCTGCCGAGGCCAAGGCGTTACGGTTGGCACGTATTTTTTCAATGGTTGAGTCTACATTTAAATAAGCATTTGTAGTTTCTTTGACAACACGGCGGCGGCTGAGCTCAAGTTGCTGCTCGGCGGCTGCTTGATCATGATAAAGGGCACGTGCCCGCGCAGAAGTTGAGCCTCCACTGTAGATAGGAACTGATAATGCGATACCTGCTACATAGCTATCTGTTTTTGGAGCAAGCGCGTTATTGTAACCTTCGTTAGTATTTTGTGCTTTGAGATTAAGAGACAATGTTGGGTAGTGATCGCCTTTTCCTGCTCGGACACCTGCTTCAGCAGCCTCGACTGCGCTGATATTTGCCTTGATACTTGGATTTTTGCGTTGGGCCAATTGCACCCAGTTTTCCAGGCTCTCGTCCAGCATTTTCAAGTCGGCATCATTGCGTACGCGACTGAGTTTCTCAGTGATCGCGCGTCCAACAATCTCCGATAGTTCTGCTCGACTCAGACGAATCTGATTGTGTGCGTCTACTTCTTGGGCGGTTAATGAATCTAGACGTGCTTTTAAATCCAGGACATCAGTGATTTTTGCATATTTCTTTTTATATAAGGCGCTGACTCGATCAAGGTTTTTTTGTGTCGCCTGAAGCTCAGCTTCTAATAGCACTAACTCATCATCTGCTGCCAAGGCTGAAAAGTAACGTTGTACTAGATCGACTGTGGCTTGAGCGTGTGTTTCCTCTTCTTCTGAAAGGCTTTTATTGATCAGGCTTTTATGTTGTTTGTAAATTTCCCATGCTTTTTTATTGTAAATGATTTGACTTAAGCCTATGCTGTAGTTTTCGCTATTATAAACCTCTTCCTGAAGCTGATTGCTTTGCTTTATTCGATTGCTTCCAGCGTTTGCAGATATTTGCGGTAGTAAAGCTCCAAAAGCTTCTTTTTGATACTCTTTAGCTGCTTGGGTTCGAGCATAGGCGGCTAAAATACGTGGATCTTGCAGGTGAGATTCATGGTATAGCTGCATTAAATCTGTTGAATATTCTTCAGCATTTATTGTGGATTTTTCTGAAAGTCCCTGTATGTTCGAGATGGGCGCTTGGGGGGTAGCAGCTTCTGCTTTCGAGACAAGTATGCCCGCTAATAGATATAAAAATATACGCATAATCATTCCTCAATCATTGATTCGGCGATAGCGTCACGAGCGGGCTGTAATAAGTACTGTAGAAGAGTGCGCTCGCCAGAGTTAATCAGTATCTCGGCAGGCATCCCTGATAATAACTTTCTGTTACCTAGTTTTTTCAGGCCTTCTGGTGTTACGTTTATTTTTATCAAATAATAGGGTAAGCCATTTTTTTCATCGGTCAGTCGATCTGCTGAGATAGATATCACTACGCCTTGAATGACAGGAGTGGTAGAGTTATTAAATGCTGTAAAACGTATGTCGGCAAGTTTTCCTATGGCAATACGATTAATATCATTAGTGGAAACTTGTGCTTCCACTATGAGATCGGAGACCGAGGGGACTACGTCAAGCAGGGGGGTAGCTTGTCTTACAATTCCTCCTACTGTATGAATTGTCATTCCTATCACCATCCCGTCATCCGGAGAGCGGATGATGATACGTTTCAATCTATCGGCTAGAGCTGCTGATTTTTCTTCCAGGTCGTAGTTTTTTGTTTGGGTGTCTGTCAGGTTTTTAGTGACTTCTGAATTAAAGTCTTTATTTATCTGAAGGGTCTGGAGTTGTGTTTCGTTGATTTGTAGTCGGGTTTTTATGATGCTTGAGCGGTGTTCTGATACTTCAGACTTGAGTACGTCTAGTTTTCGCTCTTGTTCCAGTAGGCGCTGTTTGTCGATAAAGCCCTGCGACAATAACTCGTTGAGGTCTGCTATTTCATGGGCGTAGGATTTCTCAAGGTTGTCCTTGGCTTTAATTATTGACTCTGTGCCTTGAATTTGGGCGTTTAATTGACTGATACGCTCTTGTAAAACTAAAATTTGGCCAGTACGAGCGCTACGTCGCGCATTAAAAACTTGGGTTTCACTATCGCGAGCCTCTAGTCCTCTTTGACTGCTTGTATCAACTATCGTACTGAAGGTGATTTGCGAAAGATTATCTCGCTCAGCGATAAGGCGTGCCTCTGTTGCTTTACTTGCAATAAGCTGATTATGAACCATGTCATATTCGGCGCGAAGTTGAGCATCGTCCAGAACTATTAGGGGGGCACCTTTCTTGACGATATCACCGTCTCGAGCAAGAATTTCCTTGACTATCCCTCCTTCAAGATGTTGTACGGTTTTGCGATACGTTTGTACTGTAACAACACCCGGTGCATGAACGGCTCCATCCAGAGGCGCTATGGCGGACCATGTACCAAATATACCAAACACGATTATCAGGATCCCATATCCCAAGTAACGGATTTTATGGTCAGATAGCGGTGGATCTGTAAGGTTATCTACTTTATTAGTCAGAATGTGTGGCATCAGTGCTTTTCGCCAACTTGTGTTGAGTCTGTACCAACTAAAGTCGCTTTTTGTTGAGCTGCGACTTGTTGTTTATTTAGTTCTTCCATCACTTGGTCCCGAGGGCCATACATGCTGACTCTACCTTCATTCATTACCAATAAGCGATCCAGTTGTGCCAGAATGCTGGTGCGGTGAGTAATAACAAAAATCGTTGCTCCTGTCGCTTTGAGTTGTTGCAAGGCTGCTGCTAGAGCGCGCTCACCTAAATCGTCCAGATTTGAATTGGGCTCATCAAGAACAATGAGTCGTGGAGAGCCGTAAATTGCTCTTGCAAGACCTATGCGTTGACGCTGACCTCCCGAAAGATTCACACCATCACTGCCTATAACCGTGTCATAGCCTTGGGGTAGGTGTAAAATTATTTTGTGTACGCTAGCCATTTGCGCAGCCAGTACGACCTTTTCCGGGTCGATGTCAGTAAAGCGAGCAATGTTTTCGCTGATACTTCCTTCAAATAACTCTATATCTTGGGGTAGATATCCTAGATATTGTCCTAGTTCCTCTTTGTTCCAGTTGTTGATATCTGCACCATCTAAACGGACTGTACCGTTTTGAGGAGTCCAAACGCCCATCAAGGCGCGGGCCAGAGTTGATTTGCCTGAAGCGCTAGGGCCGATAATTCCGACTGCGGAACCAGCAGGAGCAGCGAAACTGATCCCTTTCAATATCGGGGTTTTTCCTCCAGGAGCTTCAACTATCATATTGTCGACAACTATGTTTCCCTGGGGAGGTGGGAGAGACATGCGCTCTGGGATTGTATTGAGGGTTTCCAGTATCGTATTCAGACGATTATATTGCGAACGAGCCAGAGCGAATCCTTTCCAACTGCCGATAATAATGTCTATCGGTGCTAGTGCTCGGCCTAGCAGAATGGATCCAGCAATGACTAACCCCGCACTGACCTCGTGGTTGATGGCAAGGTAGGCACCTAATCCAAGAATCAAGGATTGGATCAAAATGCGGAATGTTTTAGAGATTGCGCCGATGACGCCTCCTTTGTCACTCGCATAGGATTGTAGTATTAGTATATTGTTCTGTCGCATGCTCCAGCGTTTTATCAGTGTGTTGAGCATGCCCATGGATTCTATAACCTCGGCATTGCGCAAGTTTTTTGAGGTTTGCAAGGTCGCGGCAATATTTTCTTTGTTGGCTTCTGCTAATGGCTTGCTTGTGCTTTTTTCATTTAAGTAGGCCAGAATCAGTAATATGACGGCGCTTATGATTGCTACCCAACCGTAATAAGGGTGGAACATAAACATCACAGCTATATAAATAGGGAGCCAAGGAGCATCAAAGAAGGCAAAGACTCCGGTGCCTGTCATAAATTGACGCAAGCCTGTCAAGTCATGCAAAGGCTGCGCAGATGCATCCATTCCACCGCTTTGCAGGGCATTCTGGAAGCTGGCGCGGTAGACATTACGACTCAAAAGCACATCGAGCTTGGTACTGACTCGGACCATGATTCGTGAGCGAATCCACTCTAGTGATCCCATTGTGAGTACTAAAACTGACATGATGATGGTCAGCATTATCAAAGTCGTAACATTGCTGCTGGTTACCACTCGTCCATAAACCTGTAGCATGTAGAAAGTAGGGACTAGCATCAGGGCATTTATAAAAAGACTGAATACACCCACTGAGACAAAACTATCCTTGCAAATTTTCAGCGCTGCTTGTAGAGGGTTTTCATTTGTGTTGCGCATGATTTCCTTGCTTTTGCAAATTTATGAGAAAGTCCGCAAGTGTAACACTTTTCTCACGCGCATTATTCCCTTGGTGTCAGGATAGTTTTTGCCTCTCCGGTTTTTCCTAGGTTCAGTACAGAATCTCTTGAAACATTGAAATGGGTAAAACCGTTGTCATCAAAGATAGGAGGCCCTATGGCAAGGCGCTATGAAGTCGATAATGGATCTTGGGAAGCGATCAAAGAGCTTATCGTTCTATCATGAAATCGGACGAACCATGAAGTAATGATTGCCTGATGCTTAGAGATATGGGTTAGTGCTGGCAAGGTATATGATGCAGAACATTTTCGGAGCTACAACAGCCAGTCGTTCCGTTGCGCTCGATGAAGCGTAAGCCAAAATGCGGGTTTCCCCCGCTATTCGATAAGCCTAAATGCATGCATCGCAACATCATTGAACGCATGTTTGGTTGGCTCGCTCCTGAAAAATACTGGAGCGACTATGTTCCTCAGGTTAATGATGTGCATTTCAACGTCTTGGTATATATCAGAAAGGTGAAGGGTTGAAAGCGCTGTTGCCCGGCTCAAGTGAAACCGGGCAAAAGCGACACTGCAAGATTGCTTATGAAAGCGTGATTGCCATGGAGTGTGTTTTCCTCTGCTGATCAATATGCAGCGTCAAGAGACGTTGGCCAATGCTTAGGAAAACAAATCAAACGTGGCATATTCTCCACTGCCCGACAGGGTGATGAGCTGCATATCAGCTGTCTGGATCTGTTCGATAGTGTTGTAACCTGCATACCAGTCCTTGAGGAGCACACCTTCTTGTGGTGTCTGTCCTGTAGCAAAGTTTGATCGGTGCAGATAGAGGTCATCACCAACGCGATCAGCCAACAGTTCATAACTGCTTATTTGTGACAAAACCAATTTGTCGCCGCTGCTGATGCCGTCGTCCTGAATCGTCACTAAGGTTGAAGTATTGATGATATAGATATCGTCACCCTCACCACCATTAGCCAAACCACTGGCCTGCAATACCAGCCTGTCGTCCCCCAGACCTCCTGACAGTGAAAAGCCCACGCCTGTACCGGTCAGCAGATCGTTGCCTTCGCCACCATCAGCCATACCATGCGCCACAGTGATAGTGTCATTTCCGGCCTCACCGTAGGCTTGACTACCCTCGTCGCTGGCGGCTGTAACTATGGTGTCATTACCGCGGCCGCCGTACAAAATGTCGGCTTGCGGTCCATTGTTCGAGCTATCAAGTATAAAGGGTCCTATCGATGACGTTAGCCCGCCATAGAGATAATCATTGCCGTCTCCGCCGTCGATGACGTCGTTGCCCAATCCTCCCTCCAGATAATTAGCGCCAGTGTCCCCAACCAAAACATCGTTGAAGTGACTACCCAACACGCGTTCGATGTTGAGCAATACATCACCTTCGGCATCTCCACCTTGGTTGATTTGGGTCTGCAAGTTAATCGAGACTCCAGCTGTACTTGTAATGTACCAAACGCTGTCTTGGCCTTCGCGACCATCAATTGCATCTGCTCCGGCTCCTCCAATGAAGGTGTCCGTCAGACGAGAGCCTGATAGTGTGTCGTTAAAATTACTGCCTCGAAAAATTTCAATGTTGGTGTAGGTATGACCAGCAGCGTCACCTATGTTAGTGCCGTTGGTCAGATCGATGGTCACTGCACTACTGGATTGTTCATAAGTGACTAAATCCTGACCACTCGCACCATCCTGCATCATGGACGAACTACCGCCATAGAAAATGTCGTTAAAGTTCGATCCTCTGATCACTTCGATGTCTGTATAGGTATCGCCTGTCGCGATCCCGGAATACACACCTGTCTTGAGGTTGATAGTCATGGCTTCTTTGCTGTCGAGATAACCCGCTGTGTCATAACCAGCGCCGCCGATGAACTGATCTGCTCCCGCGCCGCCGTACAGTGTGTCGTTGCCCGAACCGCCGGTAATGATGTTGTCGATGTCGTTGCCGTAGCCGGTAAATGCGCCAGTGCCGACGTAGGTCAGACGTTCGATGTTGGCGGCCAGGAAGGTACTGTTAGGGTTGATCACTGACACACGGACTTCATCGTTGCCACCATCGGCCTGTTCGATGATGGTGGGTGTGTACCCCATGTTGATGTTGTAGATGTCGTCGCCAGCACCGCCTTCCAGCCGTACCCCTGTAACTATGGTGTATGGACCTGCGGTGATGACATCATTGAAGGC
>NZ_BLVZ01000019.1 GCF_015471405.1 Pseudomonas cichorii | reverse complement strand
CCCTCTGTATCTGTCAAGCGGTTATTTCAACAAGTTTCAAAGTTTCCTTTGCAACTTCAACCACTTGCGCTTCGATCAACTTCGCGTTGCTCGTTAGCGGGAGGCGAATTCTACAGCACCCGAAGGCAGTGTCAAACTCTTTCTCGAACCGCTATCGATCAGGCTGCGACCGAAGCACTTCCGAAGCCACTCCAGAACCTGATAAACACTTGTAAACTATTGATCTACAAGGCTTTTTCAGTTCCTTCTGCGCCGGAAGTGGGGCGAATTATAGAGACATTAAATCGCCCGTCAACCGTTAATTTAAGTTTTATTCCAAATTGAGGGTAATACGCCCGAAAGCCTTCTTCCCGGCCTGGCAAACATGAGTAGCGCCTACCTTGAAGATAAAGCTGCGATCAACAACCTCACCATCTATACGCACACCACCGGAAGCCAGCAAATCGCGAGCGACTGCTGAGTTCTTCACGAGGCCTGCCTTATTAAGGACGGCTGCCACAGGCATATCTTCAGTCGCGCCGACAGAAATTTCCGGCAAGTCGTCTGGCAGCTCACCGTCTTTCATACGGTTACCCGCAGAGCGATGAGCAGTCGCCGCAGCTTCTTCACCATGGAAGCGAGCCACAATCTCTTCGGCGAGCTTGATCTTGATGTCACGAGGGTTTGCCCCCGCCTCGCACGCCGCCTTGAACTCATTGATCTCTTCCATGGAGCGGAAGCTCAGCAATTCGAAGTAGCGCCACATCAAGGCATCAGGAATGGAAACCAGCTTGCTATAGATGACACCCGGCGCTTCCTGGATCCCCACATAGTTACCCAGCGACTTGGACATCTTCTTGACGCCGTCCAGCCCTTCCAGCAAAGGCATGGTCAGAATGCACTGCGTTTCCTGGCCATAGGCACGTTGAAGCTCGCGCCCCATCAACAGGTTGAATTTCTGGTCGGTACCACCAAGCTCGACATCCGCACGCAACGCGACAGAGTCGTAGCCTTGCACCAACGGATACAGGAACTCATGAATGGCGATCGGCTGATTGCTCTTGTAACGCTTGTCGAAGTCGTCACGCTCCAGCATCCGCGCCACGGTGTACTGCGAAGACAGACGAATGAAGTCAGCCGGGCTGAGCTTGTCCATCCATGTGGAGTTGAACGCGACTTCGGTCTTGGCCGGATCGAGGATCTTGAAGACCTGGGCCTTGTAGGTCTCGGCGTAATCCAGAACCTGCTCGCGCGTCAGCGGAGGACGAGTCGCACTTTTGCCGCTCGGGTCGCCAATCATCCCGGTGAAGTCGCCGATCAGAAAAATGACCTGATGCCCCAGATCCTGGAACTGGCGAAGCTTGTTAATAAGGACGGTATGACCCAGGTGCAGGTCGGGCGCCGTAGGATCGAAGCCCGCCTTGATTCGCAGCGGCTGACCGCGCTTGAGTTTGGCGACCAGTTCGGCCTCGACCAGGAGTTCATCCGCGCCACGCTTTATAAGCGCAAGCTGCTCTTCAACCGACTTCATATCAGCCCCCAATTTAAAGGGAACCAACCATACAAGATCAGAGCCCAATTACAAGTTTTTGCCCGGCATACGGCCACGAATCGGAGACCGATACGTAAGCAGGGTTGCTTCGGGCTGGATTTGGTTATATTTTATACAGTTATTTCATCTTCATCATGTCATTCATCTTTTCCATTTCACCTTTTTCAAAGTCAAATTACTTATGATCGACACGCCACCGCCTAAAGCGCCCCCGCTTTATCCGAAGAGCCACCTGCTCGCTGCAAGCGGCATTGCTGCATTGCTGAGCCTGGCCCTTCTGGTATTTCCTTCCAGCGAAGTTGAAGCGAAACGAACCAATCTGGTTCTTGATCTGGAAACACCTGCTGATCAAACCGCACAAGACCAAGACGCTCAGCAAGACACCCAAGCCACACCTGAAGGCACTGTTTCACCATTTGCCCAGATCGATAACGGTGAGAATCAGTCCCGGGAAAACGCTTCTGCTCAGCCGCAATCCCCCGCTACAGACGTAAAAGGCCCCAACCACAGGGAAGTCGTAGTCGCCAAGGGCGATACCTTGTCCACCCTGTTTGAAAAGGTCGGGCTGCCCGCCACGACGGTGCATGAAGTGATGGCCAGCGACAAACAGGCCAAGCAGTTCAGCAAATTGCAGAACGGTCAGGTTCTCCAGTTCGAGCTTTCATCTGACGGCCAGCTCAACCAGTTGCATAGCAAGCTCAGCGAACTGGAGACCATCAGCCTCTCCAGAACGGATGCAGGCTTCACGTTCAACCGCGAAGTCAGCAAGCCGACAGTCCGTGACACCTATGCTCACGCTGTCATCAACAGCTCGCTGTCCTTGTCGGCCCAGCGCGCCGGCCTGTCCCACAGCATGACCATGGATATGGCCAATATTTTTGGCTACGACATCGACTTCGCCCAGGACATTCGCAAGGGCGACGAATTCGATGTGGTTTATGAGCAAAAAGTAATCAATGGCAAGACTGTCGGCACCGGCAATATCCTCTCTGCCCGCTTCACGAATCGTGGCAAGACCTACACCGCCATTCGCTACACCAACAAGCAAGGCAATACCAATTACTACACCGCTGACGGCAACAGCATGCGCAAGGCCTTCATCCGCACACCGGTAGACTTCGCACGCATCAGCTCGATGTTCTCCATGGGCCGCAAGCACCCGATCCTGAACAAGATCCGCGCTCACAAAGGCGTCGACTATGCCGCGCCACGCGGTACGCCCATCAAGGCGACTGGCGATGGCAAGGTCCTTCTGGCCGGACGTCGCGGCGGGTACGGCAATACCGTCATCATTCAGCACGGCGAGACTTACCGCACGCTGTACGGACACATGCAAGGCTTCGCCAAAGGCGTACAAACCGGCGGAACCGTCAAGCAAGGTCAGGTGATCGGCTATATTGGAACAACCGGCTTGTCGACAGGCCCGCACCTGCACTATGAGTTCCAGGTCAATGGTGTCCACGTCGATCCGCTGGGTCAGAAACTTCCGATGGCGGACCCGATCGCCAAATCCGAAAAACAGCGGTTCATGCAGCAAAGCCAACCGTTGATGGCGCGTATGGACCAGGAAAAGGCCACTACACTGGCCTCTAATAAAAGGTAATCCATGGCCTTCTTCTATATAGGTGTGATGTCCGGCAGCAGCCTCGATGGGATAGATATCGCCCTATTGGAGCAGGATGATCGTCCAAGACTCCTGGCGACTCATTACATTCCGATGCCGGAAGATCTGTATGCCGAATTGCTCGGCCTTTGCTCAAGCGGCGCGGATGAACTTGCACGCGCTGCCATTGCCGAGCAGAAATGGGTAAAGCTGGTAGCACAAGGCGTCGCGACCCTGCTGGAAGAGCAGAACATGGTTGCCGGCCAGATACGCGCTATCGGCAGCCATGGCCAGACCATCCGTCATGAACCGGGACGCGGCTTCAGCATTCAGATCGGTAACCCTGCTCTACTTGCCGAGCTGACTGAAATTACCGTGGTCAGTGACTTCCGCCGTCGTGATATCGCTGCTGGTGGTCAGGGCGCGCCATTGGTTCCCGCCTTCCATGAAGCATTGTTCGACGACAATAAAGATCGCCGCGCCGTGCTGAACATCGGCGGTTTCAGCAACCTGAGCATCATTGAGTCAGATCGCCCGGTTTCTGGTTTCGATTGCGGGCCAGGCAACGTGTTGCTGGATGCCTGGATACAGTCGCAGCGTAACCAGAGCTTCGATAAAGATGGCGCATGGGCCGCCAGCGGTCAGGTCGAGCCTGCACTGCTAAAAGGCCTGCTGAGCGATCAGTTCTTCCTGACCAAAGGTCCGAAGAGCACTGGTCGTGAAGTCTTCAACCTCGGCTGGCTGCATCATCACCTGTTCCAGTTGCCGAGCATTGCGCCGGAAAACGTACAGGCGACACTGCTTGAGCTGACCGCACTGACCATCACCGAGTCGCTGCAATCGGCACAATCCAGCACCAGCGAGCTTCTGGTGTGTGGAGGCGGTGCCCATAACGTGGCGCTGATGAACCGACTGGCAGCGCTGTTGCCGGAGACGAAAGTCAGCAGCACCGCAAAATTCGGTGTTGATCCTGACTGGGTCGAA
Organism: Pseudomonas cichorii; assembly: GCF_015471405.1. Lineage (GTDB taxonomy): Bacteria > Pseudomonadota > Gammaproteobacteria > Pseudomonadales > Pseudomonadaceae > Aquipseudomonas > Aquipseudomonas serbiensis. The sequence goes on along the minus strand of NZ_BLVZ01000019.1, from coordinate 113,183 downwards.
GCCATGGCGTTTGCCTGGCTGGCGCATTGCTGCCTGGAAAGCGTACCGGCCAACCGGCCAACGGTAACCGGAGCCAGAGGGCTGCGGGTACTGGGCGCCATCTATCCCGCCTGACGGGATGGCAGAATGAAAAACGCCGCGCATATGCGCGGCGTTTTCATATGAAGCGATGCACGGATCAGATCGAGAACGAAGAACCACAACCACACGTGGTAGAGGCGTTCGGGTTCTTGATCACGAAACGCGAGCCTTCCAGACCTTCCTGATAGTCCACTTCAGCACCAGCCAGATACTGGAAGCTCATTGGATCGACAACCAGGCTAACGCCTTCACGCTCGACGACGGTATCGTCATCCGCAACATCTTCATCGAAGGTGAAGCCATACTGAAAACCGGAACAACCACCGCCCGTCACGAAAACGCGCAGCTTCAGGCGATCATTGCCCTCTTCATCGACCAGGGTTTTCACCTTGTGCGCGGCTCCTGGGGTGAACTCCAGAGCTGTAGGAGTAAAGGATTCGACGCTCATGTCAGATATCTCCCGGCGTTAAGCCGTCATAATGCGTAATGACGGGCATTATCCGCTTCTCCTAGAAAACTGGTCAACTATTGAAGTGAAGAGCAGTAGCAAGCGGTCAAGCTACAAGCCGCAAGTGCTTGTAGCTTGTAGCTTGTAGCTTGTAGCTTGTAGCTCAAGGCATCATGCCTGCGTGCGACAGGCCTTCACGCTCGTCCAGACCGAACAGGATGTTCAGGTTCTGTACCGCCTGGCCCGATGCGCCCTTGACCAGGTTGTCGATGACCGACAGCACGACAACCAGATCACCTCCCTGTGGACGGTGAACGGCAATGCGGCAGACGTTTGCACCACGCACACTGCGCGTTTCGGGGTGGCTGCCTGCTGGCATGACATCGACGAAAGGCTCATCGGCGTAACGCTTCTCGAACAGCGCCTGCAAGTCCACCGACTTGTCGGCAACGGTTGCATACAGCGTGGAGTGAATGCCGCGGATCATCGGCGTCAGGTGCGGCACAAACGTCAGTCCCACATCGCCGCCTGCGGCGCGACGCAGACCCTGGCTGATTTCCGGCAGATGGCGATGGCCTTTGACGGCATAAGCCTTGAAGCTTTCGTTGGCCTCCGAGTACAGCGAGCCAAGGCTCAGACCGCGACCGGCGCCACTGACACCCGACTTGCAGTCGGCAATCAGGCGGGAGTTATCCGCAAGGCCCGCTTCCAGCAAAGGCAGGAAACCCAGCTGAGTTGCGGTCGGATAGCAGCCCGGCACAGCAATCAGGCGTGCATTCTTGATCTGCTCGCGATTGACCTCAGGCAGACCGTATACGGCATCCTTCAGCAGTTCAGGCGCGCCATGTGGCTGACCGTACCATTTGGCCCACTCGACCGGGTCCTGCAGGCGGAAGTCTGCCGAGAGGTCGATAACCTTTGTGCCGGCTGCCAGCAGTTCACCCGCCAGAGCGTGGGCAACACCGTGAGGCGTGGCGAAGAACACAACGTCACATGCGCCAAGAGTCTTGACGTCCGGAGCGCTGAAAGCCAGGCCGTCGTAATGGCCTCGCAGATTCGGGTACATGTCGGCTACGGCAAGTCCGGCCTCCGAGCGAGAGGTAATAACGACCACTTCTGCTTGCGGATGCTGTGCCAACAGACGCAGCAGCTCGACCCCGGTGTAACCCGTGCCGCCGACGATACCGACCTTGACCATAACCTGCCCTCAACGAAACAACTGGAAAGCCGTCGATGATATGGGCCTATCGCCTCTGCGACAACCGACAACGTGACGTATGGACACGCAACCCACTACTATTTGCCCACCGTGAACCTGGGGATAACTAAAAAATGCTCTTCTTATGGATCAAAGCGCTTCACATCGTATCGATGGTCTGCTGGTTTGCAGGCCTGTTCTATCTGCCGAGGCTGTTCGTCTACCACTCAATGAGCGAGGACACCGTCAGCAAGGAACGCTTCAGCGTGATGGAGCGCAAGCTGTACCGAGGCATCATGGGGCCTGCCATGATCGCCACGCTGATTTTCGGCGGCTGGCTGATCAGCTTCAGTCCGTCCGGGTATTTCAGCCAGGGCTGGATGCATGCGAAGCTGACGCTGGTTTTCCTGCTCATCGGCTACCACCACATGTGCGGCGCACAGGTAAAACGCTTCGCCCGTGGCGAGAATGGCCGCAGCCATGTGTTTTATCGCTGGTTCAATGAAGTCCCTGTAGTGATACTGCTGGCTGTCGTCATTCTGGTCGTCGTCAAACCGTTCTGATCAATACCGGGCGGCCATACCTGTAGTGGCTGCCCGCGCTACACCCTGATACCGAGACAAGGAAGCCCTTGATGGCCGATACCCACTTCAAGATCATGTTTGAAGGGCAGTTGCGTAATGGCGTTGAGCTGGAAACTGCAAAACTCAACCTGGCCCAATTGTTCAAGAGTGAAACCTCGGCCGTCGAGAGGCTGTTCAACGGCACGCCTGTATCCCTCAAGCGCGGGCTGTCTCAAGCAGATGCCCAGAGGTATATCCAGGCGCTCAACGACGCAGGCGTCGAGGCCCGCATAGAGCCCGACCCGGCAATCAGCCTGAGCCTGGATGAAGTTGATGAGCCAAAACCCTATCGCGCTCCCGTAGAACCCTCCCCGGCAACCTCGCCCTACGCGCCCCCCAAAGCACCCGTCACTCCTGAGCTGCCCGAGCACTCGACGCTCAAGGTATTCAGCATCGAAGGCCGTATCGGGCGCTTGCGCTATCTGGCCTGGAGCCTGGTATTGATAGTCGCTGGCCTTGCGACAATAGGTGTCTGCATCTCACTCATGAGCGTTTCATTGATTGGCGGCGGGCTCTTGAGCACTGTAGCCTTCGCCGCATTCGTCATCCTCAGTGTGCAGATGGGCGTACAGCGTCTGCACGATGCGGGTTGGTCGGGCTGGCTCTTGCTGCTAAACCTCGTACCCGTAATAAGCGGTATCTTTCCGTTCGTGATGGTGCTCATACCGGGCACTAAAGGCCCCAACAAATATGGTCCTGCGCCACCACCGAACTCGAATGCCGTAAAAGTACTGGCCTGCCTGTGGATTGCCTTTATCGCGCTGTTCATCGCAATCATGCTCAACAATGGTCTCGATGCCGTGAAGAATGAACTCGAGACCACAGCCAGCGAATATGAACAATCCCTGCCTTATGATGATGACTCCGACAGCGATGAGGCCCTGCCTGCCCCGTCAGTCCCCGGACAAAGGCTTTGATTTAAAGCAGACACCACGTAATACGTTGCTCATGAGCCGACACCAAAAATGTCGGTTGCAATACGTTCAATGGAGAAATGCATGACCCGTTACGCCCTGATCACAGGCGCTTCCAGCGGTATAGGCCTGGCCATGGCCGAAGCACTGGCACGTCGCGGGCACAATCTGCTGCTGGTCGCCCGCCATCGCGATCGCCTGGAAAGTATTGCCATCGAACTGACCCAGCGCTTTGGCGTCGAGGTGCTGTTTCGTGCGTGCGATCTGGGTGAGCCGCTGCGTCTTTCAGGCTTCCTGCTGGAGCTGGAGGATGGCGCCCATCAGATCGATCTACTGGTCAATAGTGCGGGCATCGGAACTTGCGGTCCGTTTCTGGCCCAGGAGTGGGCTGCCGAGCAGGACCTGATAGACCTGAATATCCTGGCCCTGACTCGCCTGTGCCATACCGTTGGCAACTTGATGGCGTTGCAGGGTGGCGGACAGATTCTCAACGTGGCCTCGGTGGCAGCGTTCCAGCCCGGACCATGGATGAGCACCTATTACGCGAGCAAGGCTTACGTGCTGCACTTTTCCGAAGGATTACGCGAAGAGGTGAAGAAAAACGGGGTAAAAGTGTCGGTGCTTTGCCCTGGCCCGACTCGTACTCCTTTCTTTCGCACGGCTCAGATCAACGTGAACGACAAGAAGATGATGACCCCCGAAGAGGTGGCACTGTATACCGTACGCGCGCTGGCAAAAAACAAGGCTGTTATCATCCCCAGGCTGCGTAACAGGTTATGGGCATTCAGCCCGCGGTTGGGGTCGCGCTGGCTGGTTCGTCAAATCAGCGGCTTGATCAACAAGGCCTGCTGCCCACGCTGAGTGACAAAACGTTATCGCCCAGTAAACTCGACTTCATTGGCGCAGGGCTTTTGACCGGCCATGCCCCATCCACCCAAAAGGAGCAAACGGCTGTGGATACTTTGTTTACCAAGATCATCAACCGGGAAATACCGGCCAGGATCATCTACGAAGACGATCAGGTACTGGCCTTCCACGACATCGCCCCTCAGGCGCCCGTGCATTTTCTGGTCATCCCGAAAAAACCCATTCGCACCCTCAATGACCTGACCGAAGAAGACAAAGGCCTGGCAGGCCATATCCTTTTCACGGCGCAACGGCTGGCAAAAGAACTGGGTTGCGAAGAAGGTTTTCGCGTTGTCATGAACTGCAATGAACTCGGTGGACAGACCGTTTATCACATTCACATGCATGTTCTGGGTCAGCGTCAGATGAACTGGCCGCCGGGCTGAGCCTGTTTTTCAATAACTTGCATCCTGTCGATGCCCTTGAGCGGCCTTGGCAGGATGATCCAGCTCAAGCCTGAAGGCTCTGATTGGGGTAAACTGGCCAGCATGGACCTATCCGGAGGTGCCCATGGCTACCGAACGTCACTACTCCCCCCTTGATCGTCTTCTGCTTCAGGCCGACAGCGCAATGCGCACATTGCTGCCCTCAAGCGGACATTCTCATCGGCCTTCACCTGCCATTCTGCGCCCCGAACACAAAATGAACGATGTCGACACTCGGCATGTAGCCGGCTTGATGCGCATCAACCATACCGGTGAGGTCTGCGCACAGGCGCTTTACCAAGGCCAGGCCTTGACCGCCAGGCTGCCCAAGGTGCGCAAAGCCATGGAGCACGCTGCCGAAGAGGAAATCGATCATCTGGTCTGGTGTGAACAGCGTATTCATCAATTGGGTAGCCACACCAGCGTGCTCAATCCCCTGTTCTATGGCTTGTCCTTCGGAATCGGTGCGGCTGCCGGCTTGATCAGCGATAAAGTCAGCCTGGGATTTGTGGCAGCGACTGAAGATCAGGTCTGCAAACATCTGAACGAACATCTGGAGCAGATACCCGCCGAGGACGGAAAGTCCCGGGCGATTCTGGAGCAGATGCGCATAGACGAAGAACAGCACGCCGAAACCGCGCTGGACGCTGGCGGCTTTCGCTTCCCTGCCCCGGTCAAGTTCGGCATGAGCATCCTGGCCAAGGTCATGACCAAGAGTACGTATCGGATCTGACATTCTGCCACGCATGAAAAAGGCGCCTTGATCGGCGCCTTTCCTGTTTGCACTGAAATCAGACAGCCACGTTACGACCGTAGAAGATTTCCAGCATTTCATGCTTCACCTTGGCGGTGACCTGCTCGCGCTGCTCGGCAGACAGGTTGCTGGTCGCGTCGCCGAACAGGTAGTTATCCAGTTCGAACTCCTTGAGCAGCATTTTGGTGTGGAACAGGTTCTCCTGATACACGTTCACATCAGTCATCTGGTAACCGTTGCGGGTGTCTTCGGAGAGGTAGTTCTGGATCGAGTTGATCTCGTGATCGATAAAGTGCTTCTTGCCTTCGACATCACGTGTGAATCCACGAACGCGATAGTCGACCGTCACGATGTCGGACTCGAACTTGTGAATCAGGTAGTTCAGCGCTTTGAGCGGTGAAATCACGCCACAGGTCGACACATCGATGTCCACGCGGAAAGTCGCGATCCCATCGACCGGGTGAATTTCCGGATAGGTGTGAACCGTAATGTGGCTCTTGTCCAGGTGGGCCAGAATGGTTTCCGGCAGTGGACCTGGCGACTCTTCGATCTGGCTTTCGGTAGGTGTTACCGGTTGCTCGGAGATCAGAATGGTCACACTGGCGCCCTGCGGATCGTAATCCTGACGAGCGATGTTCAGGATATTGGCACCAATGATATCGACAACATCCGTCAGAATCCGCGTCAGGCGTTCTGCGTCGTACACACTGTTGATGTACTCGACGTAGGCCTGCTGGTCTTGCGGGGTTTCCGCATAGCAGATGTCATAGATATTGAAGCTCAAGGTCTTTGTCAGGTTATTGAACCCGTGGAGCTTGAGTTTGCTTTTCACCGTTAAAAACTCTCTATATATGTGCGGCGCCAGCCGCGTGATCAAGCATGCCCGTCAGATGAGACGCACTCAGCTGCGTAGGACGGTTAACACCTCTTCGCGTTGGCGATTTTGGTTGTCTGTTCTGGCGCAGCAGCAGAAAACCAATGCATGCCGCGCCTGAAAAAGTCGCGCATTATGCAGACGTCGGAAGCCGTCTGCCAGAGTGTGCGCCGTTTTTATGATCGTTGGATGTCTGTATCAGCCCAGTTCGACAATTTCATAATCGTGGGTGATCTCTACACCGGCATTGCCCAGCATGATCGACGCTGAACAATACTTCTCGGCCGACAGCTCGATGGCACGCTTGACCTGGGCCTCTTTCAGGCCGCGCCCCTTGACGACAAAGTGCAGATGGATCTTGGTGAAAACCTTGGGATCCTCGCTTGCACGCTCGGCCTCAAGGAAGGCTTCACAGCTTTCGACAGGCTGACGGGACTTCTTGAGAATGCTGACGACATCGAAGTTGCTGCAACCGCCCAGACCGATAAGCACCATCTCCATCGGGCGTACACCCAGATTGCGACCGCCGCTTTCAGGCGGGCCGTCCATTACCACTACATGACCGCTACCGGACTCGCCGAGGAACATGGCTTCGCCAGCCCATTGGATGCGTGCCTTCATCGCCAGACTCCACTGCTAAAAAAAGGGTAGCCAGCTTAGCACAGGCCCATGATTTCACTGGAAGTGCCTCTAAAAATGCTTTTTACGGACAATATGTAGGAAAAGTCTTAAATGACCTTAAACCCTCGTCGAAAAGCTGGCGAGAATGCCAGTGCAGCCGATACCTATAAAAGTGCCACTTGGCGAAGAGTCTTTTTTCGGAATACACGCATGGTCGCAATCACCTTGACACCAAAAATAAAGAGTCTCGAAAAGCTTCTCCCCTATGCCCAACGTCGTCGCTGTGCCGCCAAGAGCAATATCATCTGCGCTGGCGAGAAATCCGAGTCGTTGTTCATCATCCTCAAAGGCTCGGTGACGATCCTGATTGAGGACGAGGAAGGCAGGGAGATGATCGTCGCGTACCTCAACAGTGGGGATTTCTTCGGCGAACTGGGACTCTTCGAGCAGGCCGGCCATGAAACCGTACGCAGTGCGTGGGTTCGCGCCAAGACCGAGTGTGAAGTGGCCGAGATCTCTTACTGCAAGTTCCGCGAACTCACGCATCAGGAGCCAGAAATACTCTATGCCCTTGGCGCCCAGATGGCTGATCGTCTGCGTAATACGACGCGCAAGGTAGGCGACCTGGCTTTCCTCGACGTGACCGGCCGAGTGGCCCGCACATTGCTGGATCTGTGCCGGCAACCGGATGCCATGACTCATCCCGATGGCATGCAGATCAAGGTCACCCGCCAGGAAATCGGGCGTATCGTTGGCTGTTCGAGAGAAATGGTCGGGCGCGTGCTCAAGGCTCTGGAAGAACAACAACTGGTCGACGTCAAAGGCAAGACCATGGTGGTGTTCGGAACCCGCTGACCCCAGTGCAGCTCAGAGCCCGGCCAGCAGTTGCCGGTAAGACTGACTCAGGCGCTCAAGAACATTGAAGTCGCCCTCGGGAAAGGCCTCATACAGCGCAATATGACTTTGGGCACGTACCCGCGCCTCAAGCTCACATAGCTCATTGAAACGGTTGACCGCGGCCACCATCTGCTGGCGTTCGTCATTTAACAGCAAGGCGCCATGGGCCAGCACCACAGGTCGTGTTCCACCCTGGCTTTGACGCCAGCGCTGGGCTGTACCGACCATCTTGCGTCCATCGAGGTTGACGTTGAAGCGCCCGTCACAGAATGCGCCGTCCACCTCACCCAACGAGGCCTGACCTCCCAGCTCAGTCAACAGATCCAGAATCGGCTGACACAAACGCCGGTAGGCGATTTCTATTCGGTCCCGATCGGCATCCTTGCTCGGTTGGGCGTAGACCAGGGCAATGTTCACGGTCGCAGCGGATTGCGGCACCGGCTCACCGCCTGTTTCGCGCAACAGGACAGGCCATCCGCTGTCTGCAAGGGTTTCACTGGCCTCGGTAAAGCCGGGCAGGCGACTCATCCGGCGTGGCATGACCAGCGCCTGATCAGTGGGGCGCCAGAACAGCAGCCCATGATCCGAGTCCCCGGCGCACACCGACGCCAGCAGGTCCTGCTCGGCCTGCAGGCCTTTTTCGATGCAGATGTCGACTACCGACATGATCTACGGCTCAATCAAGAGCCGAACCACTGACAGGTACGCCACGCTCCGGGAAGAACAAGCGCTGCAACTCGGCTCCAGGCTGCTCGGCACGCATGAAGGCCTCACCCACCAGGAATGAATACACATCGCTGATTTCCATCAGCTCAACGTCAGCCCGGTTGAGGATGCCGCTCTCGGTAATGACCAGTCGATCACGAGGAATACGCGGCAGCAGATCCAGCGTGGTTTCCAGGCTCACCTCGAAAGTATGCAGGTTGCGGTTGTTCACGCCGACCAGCGGCGTATCGAGCGTCTTGAGCGCTCGCTCCAGCTCATCGCCATCATGAACTTCAACCAGTACGTCCAGACCGACACCTTTGGCAACCGCCGCCAGCTCGGCCATTTTCACGTCATCCAGCGCCGCCACGATCAACAGGATGCAATCGGCGCCCAGAGCACGGGCTTCGATCACCTGATACGGGTCGATCATGAAGTCCTTGCGGATCACCGGCAGCTTGCAGGCTGCACGGGCTTCCTGCAGATAGGCATCGGCGCCCTGGAAGAAATCGATATCGGTCAAAACCGACAGGCAGGTCGCACCGCCGGCCTGATAGCTTCTGGCGATTTCGGCAGGCTGGAAGTCTTCCCGGATCACGCCTTTGCTCGGCGAGGCCTTCTTGATCTCGGCGATAACCGCCGGATGCTTGCTTCTGGCCTGTTCGATCAAGGCAGTAGCAAAACCACGAGGAGCATCGGCCACCGCCGCCTGCCGCTCCAGCTCTGCCAGAGTCACAATGGCACGACGAGCAGCCACTTCCTCGGCTTTACGGGCGAGAATTTTTTCCAGTACGGTTGGCACACTCATCCTTCATTCTCCTGCTTGAATACCGCCGTGAAAGCACCCAATTCATCCAGCTTTTCCCGGGCAAGGCCGGTATGCAGGGAATCGTGTGCCAGTTCTACGCCTTCTTTAAGGCTGGAGGCATGATCAGCAGCATAGAGCGCCGCACCGGCATTGAGCACGATCATTTCCGAGGCCTTCTGCCCACTTTCGGTTTTGCGACGGCCCAGGGCGTCACGAATCAGCTCAAGCGAGGCTGCCGGACTTTCGACAGCCAGGCCATACAGGCTCTGGCTTTTGATGCCCAGGTCTTCGGGTTGTACAGAGTACTCGGTGATTTCGCCGTTCTTCAGTTCAGCGACAAAGGTCGGTGCCGCGAGACTGAACTCGTCCAGACCGTCCTGGGAATGCACCACCAGCACATGTTTGCTGCCCAGGCGGGACAGGACTTCAGCCAAGGGGCGGCACAACGCCTGGTTGAACACACCCACCACCTGATGGCGAACGCCAGCCGGATTCGTAAGCGGGCCGAGCATATTGAACAGGGTGCGCAGCCCAAGATCGCGCCGGGGGCCGGCCGCATACTTCATGGCGCTGTGATGCGACTGGGCAAACATGAAGCCGATACCCACGCTGTCGATGCAACGTGCGACCTGAACCGGATCGAGATTCAGATACACACCCGCGGCTTCCAGCAGATCGGCACTGCCGCTCTTGCCTGAAACGGCACGGTTACCGTGTTTGGCGACCGTACAGCCCGCAGCCGAAATCACGAATGCCGAGGCTGTGGAGACGTTGAAGATGTTTGCACCATCGCCCCCCGTTCCGACGATATCCACGACCTTGTCCAGGGACTGAAGCTCAACCTTGTTTGCCAGCTCGCGCATGACCGAGACGGCACCGACGATTTCATCGATGCTTTCGCTTTTCATCCGCATGCCCATCAGGAAGGCGCCTATCTGCGCTTCCGTGCATTGGCCTGTCATGATTTCACGCATGACATCGCGCATCTCGTCAGTGTTCAGGTCCAGATGATTGACGACGCGGTTAAGCGCGGTCTTGATATTCATTGGCGTACTCATGAAAAGTCCTCCTGACGACTGCCGCCGGTCTGCTTGAGGAAGTTGGCGAACAGCTCATGCCCCTGCTCTGTCAGGATCGACTCGGGGTGGAATTGCACCCCTTCAATATTCAGTGTCTTGTGGCGCAGCCCCATGATCTCGTCAACCGAACCGTCTTCAAGCGCGGTCCAGGCGGTGACTTCCAGACAATCAGGCAATGTATCGAGCTTGACTACCAGTGAATGGTAACGAGTCACGACCAGAGGGTGGTTCAGGCCATTGAACACGCCCTTGTCTTCATGGACGACAGGGCTGGTCTTGCCGTGCATGACCTGACGGGCGCGCACCACATCACCACCAAACGCCTGACCAATGGACTGATGCCCCAGGCAAACACCCAGAATCGGCAGTTTGCCCGCGAAGTGAGTAATCACCTCAAGCGAGACGCCGGCTTCGTTGGGAGTACAAGGGCCTGGCGAGACGACAATGCGCTCCGGGTTCAAGGCTTCGATCTGAGCAATGGTCAGCTCATCGTTACGAATCACTTTAACGTCGGCACCCAGTTCACCGAGGTACTGCACGACGTTATAGGTAAAGGAGTCGTAGTTATCGATCATCAGCAGCATGTTGCTATCAACCTTTTGAATTTACTGACTTTATTCACGCCTTCCGAATTCGGACCCGCTTGCGTATCCACCGCTGGTCATAGCGAAACACATGACCTGACGGCATACATCAAAGGGTTGGAGGCATATAGGTACAGGTCCGGGCTGGCCGGAAAAGAAATAGTCAGGCGCGCCAACGCCAACGGGCGTGGGCCTTGATAACGCGCATCAAGAGTTTGCTGACAATCGTCACGGGAGGAGTCTCATCTATACGTTTCGGGACATTAACTTACCGAATCACACGGCGCAATATGATTGTGCCGGGGAAAGCAGGTCATGTATCCGATCAGATGACTTTTAGCGGGGCAGATCAGTGTCTGCGGGTACGGAAGGGAGTGTACCGCTTGCGCGGAGGTGGGAACGGTGTGAAGCGGGAAGTGGCTTGCCGGCGAGAACTGTGTGAAGTCGAGAAAAATGCTTTGACTTCACCGGCTCTGTCGCCGGCAAGCCGCCTCCCACGGCTGCTGTACTCTCACATTGGGAAGGCGAGAGGAAAATCAACGGGCTATCTCGCGGACATAGGCCTGACAGGCCTTGAGCGCAATCAATCCCTGGTCTCCGTCATCGGTGATGGCGACAACTCGTTGAGCAGCCGTCGGGTCAAGTTCGGCTCGCGTGGCTCCATGAACCAGGCTGCCGGAGGAGGCAACGGCTGACTTTCCAGCGCCACCGGCTGGAGCGGCGAGGAGGACTGACAACCGCAAATCAGAGGTAGCCAGGCGACTACGCAACTGAGCCTGAAGTTTCTGTGCATCGCTCAATTCCTTGTAGTGAGTTGCATCGTTGGTTTGCAGGCGGGCCTCCATGTCCCGCCGCAGTTTCTGCTGAGCTTCCTGCCAGGCGATGACCGCCCTGGAAGCAAGCTCGCGTTCACGCAGATGAATCCCGGCCTGTTCGGCCAATTGCCGACCATAACTGTGCGCCTGCCATTGCCACGCAGTCCAAAAGCCAAGCCCCAGGCCACACAACATCGCCAGGACCACAGAGCGCAGATCCAGAGTCGTCATGACAACACCTTCAAAGCGCGTTGATACAAGGCTTCGCGATCCGCAAGACCATGGGTGCCGCCATTGATGCGCCTGGTGATCAACAGGAAATCCCCCTTGTCAGCCAAAGCATTCAGCCTTGCCCGATCCCAGAACCAGGCAGCGGACATGGCGGCATGCTCCGGTTGCTCGAGCAACTCGGGGCGATTGAGCAGATCCAGCCCCAGCGCCTCACCACAGGCGACATAGTTCGCCCGGCCCGTCACCTGAATAAGCCCCCGTCCACGATAGAACTGACCATCATCATCGTCTTCAGGCGTATTACCCAGGCGCAACGCCAGTTGCCCCGTGTCGTACCGCTTCAGGTAATCGTCACTTCCCAGCTCACGGACATACCGCAACTGGCCGGATTCGTGACCGATCTGTGCGATGAAAGCCGATACCTGCAACCGGGTGAGGATGCTGTATCGGGTCATTGCGGCATTGAGCGCGGAAATGAAAACGCCGGCTTTAGAGCCGGCGTTGGGGAGGATTTGCAGGAGCTGTTGTTGTGTTATGGGCATGTAACCTCCATCAACCATCCTTTGATGGCATAGCAAGACGCCCCTCACAACCAAGCGCATATGGAAACTGCGCAGAAGTTTGACCATGAGGGATAGCCATGCCAGAGACACTAAAGAAAACGCCCCGTCAGTGCGGGGCGTTCAGTTGGTTTCGAGCCAGGTCGGGGCGGTTGGGCGGAATAGAATATCGGGAAACTCCTGAGTCTGCGGCCAATCGCGCAAGGACTGGATATAAACCAGAAGCGCGGTGAATTGCTCCGCCTCCAGAGTCGTCGACAGATTCAACTCCAGTTGATCCCTGTGACGATCTCTTACACCAGATGCAGCCGAAAGCACCTGATCCCGCCACGCACGCTCTTTGTTCGCCAGTTGTTCGGCAGTCAAACCAGGGGGATTAACTGCCACAGGAAATCCGTCGGCATCAGCAGCAATAATCTTTCCAGCCGCATTCGCTGCCCGGAGCTCAACATGCTGCGCATCAGTAATTTCTTTGCAGTCCTTACCGACTGGCTGCATGCCTGACAGATAGAACCCGCCAGTTTCAGCGCAATAAAAAATAGCCATGATTATTTTCCTATACCTATAACGAAGACGTCCCGAAGAGTTGTAAAAACCAAACCATTATCTTGTCGATCAAGAATAACGCTGGTTTTAGTGAGGTTCCGATATTGCGGGGTAATGTCATCATCAACGCGCTCAAGAGATGAATGCACAGCACCGGCAATGCCATAACATGCATCCGGCCAGGCCAGAGGCCAAGTCAGCGTAGAAAAGGTATCGGGAGCCAAAGTCGCCCGGCCATACTGGATCAGCAAACCGCCCAGCCAAGTCGGAAACAAGACATAACCACTTGCAGGTGTGAAGCTCATTGCGAAGCCGAAACGCAGCTTTTTTGGAGTTACAACTGGGGCGTCATCCACACCGGCATTCACCTCGGCCTGAGTCGCGATCCTGCCCAATCCCCAATTGATTTCCGTGGCCTGTACCGCAAGCGCCTTTAGTGCAGCGATATCGATATTTCCCTGATTGGTCGGCGCATTCCAGGCTTTGATGCACCACATGACTGCCAGGTTGCGTGGACGTGTTTCAGTAGATGTCCTTGCTACCGTTGAAGCGTCAAAGAAAATAGTGTCGCTTCGAGCTGAAGTATTAGCATCACGAGTGATCGTATTAGCCTCTCCCCCCCAACCGAATGAGACAGACATCGCTCCGCTAGCTCCCCCCAGAGCCCCAGTACCTGCTGAGGTACCGCCACGAAGACCAAGAACGGCAGTGATATTCTGTAAGGCGTCAAGCTGAGAACTGCCTAAGGCCCGATTTGCATCCACACCCCGCCCATGATCCCACCCTCGCAGAAACTCACCACGCGATTCAGGAAGACGGAAGTAACCCGCAGGATCACCTGCCTTGTTGTAGCTAGTGCCCAGATAAGCAGCCAGATCAGGATAAGCAGCAATACTCTGCAGGCTACCATCGACTTCAAGATACCCAGGCGGAATAGCTGCCTTTGGAAACGGCACCATCATTCCGACAGGAACCACGTTGTTACTTTTCAACAAGGCATCCATTTCTTCCTTGCTGTAAACGCGATTCTTGGTATACGCATCGTTCTGAACGATATAACGAATAGCCTCCAGCAACTGATCCACATCCTCCTCTTTCGGATCGATCTGGGCAGCCCGGATAACAGCTAGCAATTCATCGGTTACTGCGTTCCCCCAACTGGCGGAAATCAGAGATCCCGGCGCGCCGGAAACAGTATTTTCATCAACAAACTTTCCATTCACCAGCCCGACGCTGGGGACACTTTTTGGATAGTCCACGTTATTACTCCTCAGTTGAAATTAATGAATACTGCGGTGTGTGCAGGTGCCGCCCGACGGATCAAACATTCGATAGCCGTCCCCGGATTCACGCCGAAGCGTTCGCCCCAATAGCTCGCACCAAAGCGGCGACCCAGTCGCTTGCGGCCACCTGTGTTCAACACCCACATGAACTGCGCATTCCAGGTCCCGAAATGCGCCTTGCCGAAACAAGAACGCCCCATACGGGGCGCTCGATATTCAGTGACGGTGGCGTTGGGATAGCCCTGGCTGATGGCAATGTCGACGTAGAACGCGGGGTTCTGCCCTCCTACGGCTACCAGCCGTTGTCGCACCGACAGGCGCCGGTCCTCGAACAAGGGGCTCAGGCCCAGACATGGATCGGGCAGGTTCATGACCCGCTCCCAGTCTGGAACCAGTTCACTGATACCCGTGGGGTCCATCTCGTTGAGCAGATCAAAGGCCCGGCCATCGATACGGGCAAACTCCCGGGATAACCCCGTGATCACCTGTTGCAACTCGGGAACCCGCTCAGGGTCCCAGGCCGGCCCTGATGGCAGCAGAGCCTGAAGTTGCTCGGCATACTGGCTGGCAGTTCTCAGGACGCCCATAGAATCCCCCCGAATGTCAGCAGCTCATTGGAAGCGGCTTCCACATTGGCGACAGGGGACGTCAATACATGATCCGTTTCCCCCGTCGCGCCGCTTATAGACTCGGCGATATGGGTCAACAGCAGCGTCTCGCCAAGCCCGGCCTCACGGTTATGAAGATCCATCAGTTGCGCCTGAACAGCGGCACGTACGGCAGAAGTATCCGGCGTGAGCCTGATCGTGTAGACGACCGGTTTCTGTACCGGTGCCAGCACATACAGCTCAGCCGTGACCGGACGTAGCGGTTCGATGTAAGCCGCTACCTGCGCAAGCTGTTCGTCGTCGGGAACCGGGGTGGCGTCATTGTCGCGCATGATGAAAACCGCCACAGTGCCAGGCCCCATATAACGGCGCACACACCAGGCACGGGTCACGCCCGCCACTTCCAGCGCCCAGGTGACGTAGTCATCCTGATTGCCTCCGTGGGGAATCACTCGATATGAGCGAACCACACGAGCACGCAATGACTCGATACTTTCCTGGGCAACACCGCCGGTCAGGCCGTCCGCCAGCACAGTGAAGCTACTGTCGATCCCTTCAATGGGCTGCACGGCGGTCATGACCAGCCCGGCATCGGCGTTCCCCAGAATGCCTGCATCCACGGCTTCGACCGTGGTCACGTTATTGCCCGCCACGGTGGTTACACCTTGGGTAACCCGATAGGTTCGACCATCGCTGAACTGCAGCACAGTGTCGGCATCCAGCACTGCACCCGCAGCAGCCATGAAGCGCACCGAGCCGCTGGCCGGTTGCGCAGCATTACGGGGTTGTCGGAGCCTGAGGATGGCTTGACGCTCCAGGGTTTCGTCATCGGCCGTGTCAGGCAGGATCTGGTCGGCGATCCAGCGCTGATAGCCATAGAGCCCATAGGCAGCACCGCTGTGAGCGCGAGACAACACTCGGGCATCGGATTGCCGGAGCGCTTCATCAGCCAGGTCAACCTGTGTACGGCTGATCAGCGCAGGCAATGTAGGAGTTTCAAACGGCATAGATCACCTGCCACTGTTCGGATGGGTTGAAGCGCACGCTCTGGCCGTTTGAGACGACCAGCACGACGCCGAGATTCAAGCGATTGTTCTGCACCCGCTCGGTGAGGATTTCGATGTCCTGCACATGGCCGTCTTCGATCAGCCAGAGAAGCGCTTCGCGAGCGTAGAACTCGGCATCCCGTTGCGTCTGTGCGGTGAGTTTCACTCGCCGCAACAACCACAGGCGCGAGCCGATACGATCATCCGTCACTGCCGGATAGGTATCGCCCCACCAGCCATAACGCTCGTCATCACCGATCTGGTCATCCGGCCCGGCTCGACGCCAGGTGAACAGGCTGATGATGACCGAGCGCAACAACGAAGCTTCAAGAGAGCCTGCGATAATCATCAGGCACCTCCCACGGGTGGCCCGCTCTGGCCGTTGCCGCCTTGAACGCCGCTGTGCGTATGGCTGATCTGGCTGATGCCACCCGCGACCTGATCGCCTTGGGAAACGATCTTTCCGGTCTGGGTGATCTGGGGCGTTTCAAAGTTCACCGCCACGGTGGCCTTGACGTTCAACGTGTTGGTTTCGATGTCGATGACCTTGCCGCGCTTGAGGTGAATCTTGTCCCCCTCGTCGGTGTAGATCGCCACCTCACCCGACTCCAGAGCCTTGAGGCGATAGCGACGATCCGCGACAACCAGCAGCAGCCCGTGGGACCGGTCACCGCCGATAAACGCTGCAATGCCTTCGGCGCCAGGCAAAGGGTTGCTGGTGAAACCATAAGGCTCGAAGTGCTCCATATCGTCCTTGATTTCACCTGCGGTCAGATGCATTTGCAGCGCCTGCATCTTGCTGGTGGCCCTGGCGAGCACAACCGTGCCCCGCGCCAGCATGCGATTGAGAATGCTCATTAGGTTTTTCCTTTTCGGGGGAGGGCAACGCATCGTTGCCGCTCTCTACTTTTTGCCAGCCTTGTGCGGATCGTCGGGTTCGGCTTCGTACATTTCAGGTGGGCCGACGACCAGGGTCGTCACTGTTCCTTTTTCGTCGAGCGTGTAAGTGATCTGCGAGATCAACATGTCCTGATCGACACCGATCACCCGGTCCACGACTCGCACCAGCGTGTTGTGACGCCAGAGATCGCCATTGGTCTGCCGCCATCCTTGCACCTTGTAGGTCGTGACCTGCGCCTTGCCCATGCGATTGCTGCGCTCCCAGTTCGCACGGCTCTGGGCAAGCTCGGTAGTCACTGGTGACGACTCATGGATGATCAGGACTCGGTTGCGATTGACTCTGCGATCAAATGCCTGCGCCGAGACTTCACTGGATTGCTTGCCGTACGTCTTATCATTGCCAGCGCGTTGCCCGATCACCCGGTACTCGGAAAAAGTACCGGAGAAATCGAGAGGCGCTGCCGCAGAAAGGATGTTCTGCCCCAGTTCCAGCCGATCCACTGCCCGTCCCTTGCTGCCAGGCTTGGCCAGTACCAGACGCCCCTGCTCATCGTCGGTGGAGAAAATCCGAAACCGCGTCAGGATCCGGTCGATGGACTTGAACACCGTTTCTGCAGGAACGATGGTGTGATCGGGAATCTTGCCGGTTTCAGCAATCTCACTCACCACACCCACCTTGTAGGGGGCCACAAGCGCCTGGATGATGCTGAACGCCCCTTGTTCCTTCCACTGACCGGGTTTGTTGACCGCGGAGCAATCAACAAGATCTGCCGTAAGAGAGCGCCCGGAGATACTCAGGGTGATCGTCTTGTCGTCATAGTTGATCGGCGTCGCAAAGACCCAACCCGTCAGGATCAAATCGCCCCCGATACGAACCTCGCATTTATCACCTTGCCTGATCGGTCGAGAGAAGTTCTGCCCTGGCCACTGCCAGGTAATACCCACCGTGAAACTGCGGGCCTGACGCTCGATACCGGCAGAGATCGAGATGGTTTTCCAGCCGCCATAATCCATGTTATCCACCGTCAAGGTGACAGCATTTGCCTTATCCATGGGGCTACTCCTGGGCGACTTTCAAAGTGCCTGGCGGCAAGAAGCCTGGATGCTGGACACGGTTACGCTGCACGACCTCGACCGAGCGTGTTGCATCGCCGAAGCGACGATAAGCCAGTACCAGCGCAGGCAACGGCTCGGCGACCTTGATGTCAACCAGACGCACCCCGGAAGCCGCCACGGCGTTCAGATGACGGATCAATGCCTGACGCAATGTGTTGAGCGCCAGGTAATGCTCCGGATCAGCTTTCAGCGAAGCCTCCCAGATTGCCGAACTGAGGGTGTCACGCAGCTCGATCACATCATCGGCGACAGGAACCTGAGCACGATCGACCGGCATCACCACTTGATGCTCCAGTGACGGCGTGGCAATGATCGGCACCGCAGCAGTGGCAACCGGCATGCTTGCCACAACCCTGGCAACCTTGACCAGCAAGGAGTCCTGAACCAGATTGGCCGTTGCCTGGGCCGCGGAGCCGGTATCGAGCCCACCGCCCTGGTTGACCAGATTGATACTGGCAATCGCCTCGGCCTGCTGCGTGGCATCGGAAATTGTCGCCCTGTAATTGACGGACGAACTGCTGCTACTCGCACTTGTGCCTGTTCCAGCACCTGTGCCACTGCCCGAACCTGTGCCGACTCCACTCCCGGACCCGGTGCCTGCTCCATTCCCGCCCGTGCCTGAACCTGAACCCGTGCCCACATTGAAGCTTGCACCCGAGCCTGTATTGCTACTGCTATCCCCATCAAAGCTGGCAAAGAAACTGGAGAACATTGTGCTCAATGTAAGTGGCGCATTGACCAGCGAATGAACCAGACTGGTCACATCCGAGTAGATCGTCATGAAGGGGGTAAACTGCCGCTGAATCACGGCAAAAATCCCCGACAAAGCACTGCGCAGCGCCTGAATATTGATGCGCGCTGCATCCACTACAGACATGACCGCCCGATAGCGTTTGAGCGCCGAATCCAGCAGCCCGTCGGAGGCTTGCACGAGTTGTCGCCGGGTATTGACCGTTGAAGTCGGAAAGCGCAGCGGCTGATCCGGGTAAAACTTCAACGACAGCCTGACTACGCCACCTTCAGTCCGGCTGTGTTTCAAGATGCAACCGCCAACCTGCACCTGCATGCGCCCAAGCCACGGATGGACAAGCTCGCCAGCCCCATTGGCTTCAAGAGCCTCCAGCAATCTGTCACGACGCTCGAAACAGTCCTCGCCAACCAGAAGAGCTTCCATCGTATAAATTTGCGATTCCTTGCCCAGCGACTCGAAATAAGGCTCGTCGCGTTGCGGAAACTCGTGAAGCTGCCCCTTGCGGCCAACCGGGACACTGTCCGTTTCAATAAAGAAACCAATGCCGCGGAAAGAAGCGGGCATCAGTCTGTCACGCCATGTCGTCATATCCTGCTCCTCCGATTGTTCGATAGCCAACGCTTGGCGAGATCGTCAAGCCGGGCTGGTTGGTCCGCACTTCACCCGGACGCATGCCAGCAGGCGCATTGTCAAAACGGATGTTGAGTTCACCTTCCAGACGTCGATTAGCGGCTGCCCCTTGTAGAAGCAGGCTGCCGGGCTCAGGCAGGTTTGGAGCAGCAAGCAGTGCGCTGGTCGATGGCACGCCCAGCGCAGTGTTGAGACGCTGTTGATTCGACTGGCTGGTATTGACGGCATCTGCCATCACAAATGCGCCAGTACCGCCACCAGGACCTGCATTGCGCAGCCTTTGCCCTTCAGCAAACTCATTGAGCTTTTGGGTAGTGCCTTTAAGAATCCCTTCTTCTCCAAAGCCGAAAAAGCTCAATGCCGAATTGATGCCCGACTTCACATCGTCCCACAGGCCAGTGAACCAGCTTCTGATCGGCTCCCAGTGCTTGATGATGATCCCCAAGGGAGACCAGTCGAACATCGTTTTCAGAACATCGGCGAATACAAGCGCTGGAGCCTTGATCCCCTCCCATACCAGACCGAAGAATTCGCTGATCGGTTGCCAGTTCTCTACAACCATGCCCAGCGGTGTCCAGGAGAACATCAACCTCAGGAAGTCAAAGAACGGTGTGGACAGTGCTTTGATGACATCCCAGAGCGCCGAGAAAACCTCCGTCAAGGGCTGCCATATCGCCACGATCATGCCCAGTGGCGACCAGGAAAATATGGTTTTCAGTACGTCCCAGACGGCACTGGCCGCCCCCTGGATCGAAGCCCAGACTGCCGCAAAAAACGGTGCGACAGAGGACCAGTTGGCAATCAAGAATCCAGCAGCCAGGGCAATAGCGCGTACAGCGATTCCGACCGGCGACAAACCGATGACCATGCTGAACAAACGAGCCGCATTGGTCGCGGCCAGCACGGCCACTTGCAAGACGCCAAAGGCAACCGCAGCACCTACAACGCCCTTGATGACCTCAGGGTGTTCGGCCGCCAATGCAGCGACCATGGAAATCATCGGGCCGATGACGGCGATTGCATCGTTTATCGCGGGCAGGAAAATGCCGCCGATATTGGTACCAATCCGATCCATGCGGTTTTGCATAAGCTGAATGGCAACCGCAGTAGTGCGCGAGTTGTCGGCGAACTCCTGCTCGATTGAGCCCGCGGATTTAGCGCCTTCTGCAACCTTGCCGAAGTTGGCTTTCAGGTCATCGAGGTTCTTCAGCAACGGCGTTATGGCGCCCAGTGATTCGGCACCGAACAACTGCGAAACCACATCGCTCTGCCTGGCTGGATCAACCTGGGACAGGGTGCTCAAAACCTTCTCGATAGTCCCGGAAGGATCCGTCTGCATGCCCTGAGTCAGTTGATCGAGATCAAGCTGTAAATCCTTGAAAGCCCCGGCTTTCGCTGGCCCGCCTTCGGTCAGGGTTTTCATGAGGCTCTTGACGCCCTTGGTCGCCACATCAGCCGGCACATCCACACCAGCCAACGTGGCCGCCATGGCCGCGACTTCACCGCTGGCCTTCCCTGCCACAGCACCCAACGGCGCCATCGCAGTAACCATGGTTGCAATCTCTTTCTCCAGATCATTACCGCCCAGGGTATTGATCTGCTCGGCAAGCTTTTGGACTTCAGGCTGCGAGAGGCTAAGCGAGGATCGCCACTTGGCCATCATTTCGCCAGACTCCGCCCCCGTCTGGCCGAAAGCAACGCCCATCTTCACGGCGTCTTCCGCAAAGCCTTGCAACTCAGCACGCGGCACGCTGGCCTTGGCACCTGTCGCCACGATTGCCGCAATTCCATTGGCGGTTTCCGGGAGCCGTTCGCTCATGTCCAGAATATCGGTGCCCATTTGCTGGAATTGCTGCGGTGTCTCAAAAGCCACGACCTTTTTCACATTGGCCATGGATGTTTCAAAACCGATTGCTGCCTTTACCCCGGCAATCAAGGGGCCCGTAAAGGCATTCCCCTCGATCACGCCTGCAATGTTGATTTTCCCCAGACCGGACCCTTCGAGTCCGGTTTTGAAAGCGTCAACATTCTTGCGCATGTTAGCCAGAGTAGGAGACAGCTCATCGACGCCTTTAAAAAGCGCTTCAAGCCTGGATGGATTTGCCATCACTCCCCCTGCAGGATCTGATTGATACGCTGCGACTGCAAAATCGACTCGGTGATGATGTCCAGGGACCTGGACATCATCAGTTCGGGATCAACTTTCCAGAAGTATGCGAGGTCGTAGACGACGGCTATCAGGCCTTGGAGGTCTCTGATGCCGCTGCCATGAAAAAACTCGCGACCTTCCAGCTCAGCTTGTTGATATCGGAAAGATCAAGCTGATCGACCGAGGACGGAGGAATGCCTGCGCAGACCGCGATGTATTTCGCAGCGACTTCCAGGTCGAGCGACACCTCCTCGTGCTTGTCGATCTTGTAAGGCAGCGCCTTGATCGCTCGCGCTTCCTGCGCCGTAGGGCGACGGAAAGTCAGTTGCGAAAGGGATTCCCCGTGCGCCTCGACCGGGCTCGCCAGTACGATGACTTCACTCATTGCCAGCTCCCCTGGTTACCGTCGAACTTCAGCTCGATGGTGCCCTCTTCGCCCTTGCTGGTCGGTTCATCAACCAGATAGGCACCCGACAGAACGTAGATCTTGCCGTTCTGGAATTCACAGGTGATGGTCATGTCCACACCGGTGGTGAGCGCTTTCAAGGGAAAGTCAGGGGTATGAACCGCCGTGAAGCTCAGCGACGGAGCCTTGTCCACTTCCTTGAAATAGCCCGGCACAACGGTCTCGCGCTTGATGTTCATCAAAGGGGCTTCACCGCCGCCAGTGATAGTCAGTTGAGTGCCGTCCACCTTGATGTAGCAGGTACCAGCTACTTTTTGAGCCATGTTCTTTATCTCCAGAATGAAAAAACCCGCACAAGGCGGGTTTGAATGTCGAGGTTGAATTTACGCCGCAGCGTCGTATTGCAGGCGGAACTGATTGAGCAGTGCGAACACGCGCAGACCGTTGATGTAATCCGGCGGGAACATCACGTTGATGCGGCTCGGGTCCTGGGTGTCGCGCTCGACGACCAGGTGCTCAGCGAACAGCTCTGCGTTTTCCACATGGCCTTCTTCTTCGAGCCTGGCGTACTGAGCGATCAGCTCACCACGAATGGTGCTTGGCGTGACGATCGGCTGACCGGCACCGAAACGGGTGCCATCGTTGGCCAGCTTGTGACGGCCATACTTGCTGGTGATCACGCTTTGCAGACGACGAATGATGAACGCCGACTGGTGCAGGGTTTCGCTGTCCAGGTACGAGTTGTCCGCCTGACCGTAGGCGTTCTTCTGGTACGTGGTGATCGAACGCTGAATACGTACGTAACCGCCTTCGTAGTAAGCGGTGGCGATACCGTAACGCAGCAGCGACTCACGTTCGGTGAGCGTGAAGCGGGCACTGGCAGGCGCCGGGTCCAGGCCAGGCAGGGTGCCGGTCTGAGTCGGACGGCTGGCATCGGCAGAGATGAACACCGCGGTACGCGCAGCCAGAGCAGCAGCCTGCACCCACACCGGCTGTGGCACACCGATTTCGACGCCCTGGATCGTGACATGCTGATCGTTACGCAGTTGACCTGCGGCGACCAGAGTACCGACCGTGCCGCGCTTGGCGCTGTAGACGTGACCGTAGAGTTGCTTGGCCCAGCTCCAGCGACCGGTGCTGTCGTCCATTGCCGATTTCCAGGCATCCAGCGTGGTGGTATCGGACCATGGCACGCACAGGAACTCGAAAGGCTCATCGCCCAGCGCGGCCAGTGCAGCCACCTGATCCGGAGTGCCGACACCGCCGGTCAGGGCAGTGGCAACAACGGCCAGACCGGCCGGAGTGACCTCGCCATTGGTTTTACCCAGACGATTGAATTCCAGCTGGATGTCGTTACCGCTCTCACCGCTCCACTTCACGGACAGGGTTACAACACCCGCTTCGACCTCGGCCTTGACCGGCAGGTCCGGCGTAGCATTGATCTTTACCGACAACGCCGTGGCCGCCTGGGCAGCGGTCGCGCCATTGACGACGCTAGCCTGCACCCGTACGCCACCGACGTACAGGTTCAGCAGACCGGATTCGGTGACAGTGCCTGTAAACGTGAGGGTGGCGCTGGCCTTGGAGCCGACCGTGTTGAGCAGCGGCAGGCACCAGACTTCACCGGTAGGATCGGCCTTGCGCCAGGTTTCGTACATCGAGGCCAGCATGGAGCCCTGGCCGCCGATGTTCTTGGCCAGCGATACGCTGGGCACCAGTACCAGCGAACCGATTTCAGGACCGGTTGCATCGTCGTTGACCTGGGCAACGATCAGACGGCGCATGCTTGCCGAAGCGCTGTTGGCTGCAGAGTTGTCCATTTCCGCATAGAACAGCGGAACACGAACATCGGATGGAATGTTATTGAAACTGATAGCCATTGTTTGGCTTCCTCTTGATTACGCCGTGACGGCCTTGATGGTTGGGGATTGCTCGGTTGCAGTGGTGACATCGCCATCGTTGTAACGGCGCTGCCACCATGCGTTGAATCGGACTTCACGACCTTCGGCCGGCAACAGGTCGCCCGCCTCCGGATCAGGTACAACCCGGCCAGCGACCGGGATCACAGTGATGCGTTGAGTCATGGTGTTACGTCTCCTGAGAACTTCATTTCGATACGTCCATCGGGGCCGGGAGATTTCAGATTCGGATCTGCCGGATCGATACAGTCCATGTCGAAAGTCGCGCCGGTGAAACCCGGCAGACCATCCAGAAAAACCTCGTGCCAGGTTTCGGCAGGCTGATCGGATGTATTGCGACCCAGTTGAAACTGCGCCGCGAAACCAAAGCGCCATGCCACTTGCGAGGCATTGACCTGCAACAAACCGCCGCCTGTGTACTCCAGCGGCTCGTAGTCGCTGCCGGCGTTCCAGCCCACCAGCGCACGCCAGAGTTCGGCGCGAACGGCATGCAGTTGCTCGCTCGCCTCCTGGCCACGCTCGTCGCTGCCCGTGAGCACTACCACCACATCAATCTGGTCGGTGATGTTCTGACGCACCGCGTTCTTGAGGTCATTGGCCGTTGCCGCATCGCCCGTTGCAATCACGTAGGCCGAGGGGGAACTGAGCGCCGTACTGTTCATGACGGCATTCCAGTAAATACCGGCGCTGATTCGCCCGGCAAAGGTCGGGCATGTCGCCTGCAAATGAGCAACAATCGGAGTTATCTTCATGGGTAAATCCAGAGGTGTCGGATATCGGTGGGGGTTACTGCCGAGCCTTGCTCAGCGCCGCATCGGCCTTGTCAGCCGCACGGCTTGCGGTATTCGCTGCCTCGGTCGCCGCCGAGGCGGCGCTTTCGGCCTTGTCTACCGCCTGAGTTGCGCTCTCTGCCAGCCTGACCAGGCTGATATCGCGCTTACCCATGGCAGCGTCGTATGCCTGGCGTATCTCGGCCAGTTGCTTGGTGTGCTCGAAACTGGCCGACCATTGCCCGGCCTGAAAGCCCAGTGTCAGGCTCCCGGCCGCCAGCAGAGCAGCGATCACCCAGATCTCCACCCGACGCCACCAGTGGCGGGCGATAAAGTTAATTGCGCATCTGTCCATCCGTGGGACCTCCTAGCTGAGAGCGAAGCCGGGCAATCTCGGCGCTTTGCGTCGTCACCTTGTCAGTGAGTTGAGCAATCTGGCTGGTGAGGACTTCAACCTTGCCCTCCATACGGCCAACCGCAGCGGCCAGCTCATTACGCTCTTTTGCGAACTGGTCCGCTCGGGCCTCAGCCTCCTTGCGAGCCTCGCGCTCTGAGTCGAGCAATTCATTCAGGCGCCGGACGGTACCGATATCGGCGTTATCCATTGCCCGGTCTGCGGCGTCTTTTGAAAGAAACTTGCGCAGCCATAAAAAGCCACCAAGCAGGATGGTGCCGGTCCCGCCCAGCCAGGTAGCTGTGCCTGGGCCAAGGTCAGTTGGGTCCATCGGTACTCCGGGAATAAAAAAGACCGCACAAGGCGGCCAGAAGGAACAAGAGAAGAAGCTGGCGGTATGTTTGATTTGAAGTGTGTTCCGAGTTGTTGTCCCCAGACGCAAATCGCATATCGTGGTGCCTTTGTACCCCCCTTCGGAAAGGCTGGAAAGGGCCTTTTGGGGGGTGGGTCGAGTTCGACCAGACTTCAGCCGGAGTTCAACCACGCTTCGACAATTGGCCCGGATAAACGGTATTTCGTTGAGCTTTTCGCGTCTGCTTTATTGATCCTTTCGCGAATGAATTCGCTCCTACCGGGAACCCCGTAGGAGCGAATTCATTCGCGAAAGCTTCCAGACAGATAAATAGGGCGGGATGGCGATGAGGACGTAAAAGAAGCGAGGAGGCAGCGTCCCTCTATAAAAAACGGCCCAGGAAGGGCCGTGAAGAGTATGTTCGTTCGCCAGTACACGAAACGGCTCTGGCGGACATGATCAAAGCAGAAACTCAACCCGCCTTGCGGCCTGCCACCTCGGATGCCTGAGCCTTATCTCTTGCGCCACGATTCGCGCTGCGGGCCGCCAGGATCGACAAAACCTGCTGATGCAGTTTTTCCACCCAGTTTCGGTAGGTTCTGTCGGCACCTTCATTGATACCGAGCAGACGCATCTGCTCACGGGCAGGTAGCAGATCGACGTAACGGTATTGCGCCAGTTTCGCCAGCTCAGGGCCTCTGCCCTTGGCCGGACCACGGGACAGTTCCGCCACAGCGGCCTCGACTTCACTGCCGATGTAATCCATACCGCTGCCGTTACCGATCAAGGCTCTGGAGCCCGGCGTACGCCGGGGGATATAAGCGCCCCACTCCATGATGCCTGCCATCGGGCTGCTCAACCCGCCGCCCAGGCCCAGACGCATCCGTTGCTCTCCCCAATTGGCCATCACGGCCTCGACTTCATCAATCATTCTCTTTCCTCGCTGAAAGCAACTCATTAAACGAATTGTTTATTTTGCGAGTAAAATACATTTTGTATTGTAAATCCAGAAAAACCACTACACTGTGTCGATTGTCGAACCCCATACAGGCTGTAGTATTTCGCGCATGAATAAATGGTATGAAATCGCCAGAAAGGCCATGGAGAACCTGGAAATCAGCCAGGAAGACATGGCTGAGCGAATGGGTGTGACTCCGGGTGCCGTAGGGCATTGGCTGAACGGCAAGCGCGAACCGAAGATCGATGTGATCAACCGGTTTTTGAGCGAGCTGGATCTGCCCATTCTTGAAACATCGCTCCCCTCTCATGAGCCAGGGCAACAGAACGTTGCGCCTACCGCTCAACCCTCGCGCTTTTACCGCTACCCGGTAATCAGCTGGGTAGAGGCCGGTGGCTGGAACGAAGCTGTCGAGCCCTACCCGGCCGGCTATTCGGATACCTTTGAACTCACCGACTACAAGGCCAAGGGCCAGGCCTTCTGGCTGATGGTGCGCGGCGATTCCATGACCGCTACGGCAGGTCAGAGCATTCCGGAAGGCATGCTGATTCTGGTCGACACCGGGCTTGAGCCAACCCCCGGAAAGCTGGTGATTGCCAAACTTCCCGAGAGCAACGAGGCAACGTTCAAGAAGCTGGTCGAGGATGCAGGCCGCTATTTCCTCAAGCCCCTGAACCCCGCCTACCCGACAATCCCCATCACGGAAGACTGCAAGTTGATCGGAGTCATCAGACAGATGACCATGCGGCTCTAGCTCAACCCTTCCAGACCAAAGCCCCGAATTTTCGGGGCTTTTTTATTTCCGCCATTCGAGCCCTTCCCTCTTATTGCAAGCCGGACACATTTCACTGTTGCGTAGGAAAAAGACCTGAATTACTGTATGCACATACAGCAAAAAGGAATTGAATCATGCCTGCCTGGACACCTGATATGTCGCAACACGATGCTTATCTGGCGTTGGTCCAACGTATTCAAGCACTCATCAGCAGCCCTCAGGCTCAGATCGAGCACCAGATACGCCTTCATCGAGAGCCTGGCGAATCTCTTCTTCATTGGGAACAGATCGCTGAACACCTCATGGAAGCCGAAGGCGTCACCGTCACTCGCGACCACACAAACGACACGATCCACCTCGCCTGGTACGTGGAATTCGAGGACGGAGAAAATACAAAACGTATTTAAAAATACAAAACGTATTGCAGGTTCAAAATACATATCGTATTGTTGGTTCACGTCTCTCATCACCGATGACCGAGCCACCCAAGCAGCAACGTTCAAGACCCGA
The DNA here is from genome assembly GCF_015471405.1 of Pseudomonas cichorii. Lineage (GTDB taxonomy): Bacteria > Pseudomonadota > Gammaproteobacteria > Pseudomonadales > Pseudomonadaceae > Aquipseudomonas > Aquipseudomonas serbiensis. The sequence goes on along the minus strand of NZ_BLVZ01000019.1, from coordinate 85,547 downwards.
TGGCCAGTGGGAAGGAGACGAAACATGACTCAGACTTTTACCCACAGGGAGTAATCGCCAATGACCAATACACTGGATCTGCTTCGCAAGGAATTCGCCACCCCATGCCCGACACTGAGCGCGGTCAGGGAGCGTTATTTCTCGCACATCTCGAACGATCGCAATCTGCTGCGCAAGATCAACGCGGGCCGTATCGCCTTGAAAGTCAACCGCACCGGCGGCACACGACAGGGCCACCCCTTCGTGTACCTGCACGAACTGGCCGCCTATCTGGATGCAATCGCACACAATCAGGCGGCATGAGGTGAAGAGAAAACAGGCCGTCAGCGGGGTTAGTGATAAGCCAGCCCCGCTGCGTTATTTAAAAAATACAGGGAGCGCGAAAAACGGTGCGGCCACAGATTTGAGGTTAGCGCTGAGAACGTTTAGGCAATGCCGATATCACTAGAGCGATGACGGCCAGATAAAGAAGAATACCGACAAGCCCAAGCGTTTTTTCAAACAAGAAAGATCCAATGACAAAAACACCTACAATGGAAGTAAGTAAAAGGCATATATTAAAAATCGAAAAAACAGCAACTCTTTTCCCCCACGAGCTTGATTCAAACCTTGCCGAGACTACCAACCCAATCGTTGCGAGAAGTAAGGCAACACCACTGATGGCTTGGAGCATAACCGTATAAATGGTAACCGCAGGCAAGCCTCGGGTATCTGACAGGTCCGAAGAGTTCTCTGGAACTCCATCCCCAGCAAAAAACAAACAAAACCAAGCCATGACAAACAATAAAGTGGCCACCAGCAAACGATAGCTAATTCTCATATGTTCCCTCCCCACACATCAATAAAAAACCGCACCAATCTTAAACACAACAACACCAATGGAGTACCGTTTTTTTTGCACCTGCGCAGACAAGCGCTTCCAAAAGGGAACTCCATCACAGTCCAGACTTTATTGATTTGAATAGCTTATAGGAATAGAACCTGGCATTTTTATTCCATAAGGCACTGCACCGGATACGCGCTCCATTTCCCTTAAATTTGTAGTAGCTCGTTCATCAAAGTCATTACGATGCTGGCTTCGATTAGCATCATACACATCATTATATGCCCGAACCTCACCCAAAAAGCTAATCACTCCAGATGCTGTATGTATTACCTCACCCGTGATACGTATTGTAATAGATCCTAGATACATACGAGCAGTAAACGAGTCCTGCCCGGTATAGTAAGGCACGGTCAGATCAACTGAGGTTTTTCCGATACGGGCAGTCCTGATGATTGCCATCAAATCGGGAATCTTATCAGCAGCAGGCTTAATACCCGTGCGATTCAACGGCACAGTGGCTGGAGTTCCTTCAGCTTGAAGAAAATGCATCAAGGCTTTAATGGGTGTAAAAATCCCACCGGAAAACTCAGGTGTCGCCAAGGCCTGCGCTTTCTTTCTCAGCCCATCACTTCGTCCAGCGGCCAAGGCATCCTCATTAGAAACACCAGGATTAACAGTCTTAATAAAATCGGCATAAGCAACCGAATGAAAATCATCCGCCATCATACCTGCCAAGCAATAAGGCGGTCGATTAGACGCTATCATTTTCAACTGACTGTTAACGATCGACCACCAATTACCAGCTAAATATGCAACATCTCTTTGAGCACGCGCTTGCATCAGCGCCTGCATTCCGCCCATTAGCGGGTTAATTCGTGTAACGCCCGAAACAGTGCCATAGTCATCTGGATACACATAGATATTGGGTAGCTCTACAGTCATATCACACCTTTGAAATCATAAATTTTTCAATATACATACTTACACCACCAAAACAGCAGGAAGCATTGCTATGCACTGAACAGCACTCCCAAGCCTCAAAGGTGTTACATGGTTATGGGTAAATATTGCGAAAAACCTGTATATGAGCCGCCTACATTTCTATTGTCAGCATCATCTTGAGCGGTAGCTCCCAACCTCTGTAACCCCTCGGACACAGACCTATCAATCCTTTCGATCGGTTCTACCACCGCTGGGCGGTAAGTTCTTTTAGTTCTGGAAGTGACGGGGATGCTTGCTAGGGTCCCTACAGGCAGAACAATAAAAAGGGCTTTTTTCATGACCGAAACATCACTGCGTCGGCCTCTGGCAGCATGCTTGCTCACTCTGGCCTGCACCTCGACATTCGCGGCTCCAGCCCCTTACTCCACGATGGTCGTGTTTGGCGACAGCCTGGCCGATGCGGGGCAGTTTCCAGATCAGGACGGGCCGCCCGGAGCAACGTTGCGCTTTACCAATCGCGTGGGGCCTACCTATCAGGATGGCAGCGGCGAGATCATCGGGCTGAATTCCTCGACTCTGCTGGGCACGCTGCTCAATGTTCCGGGCAGTGAACTGAATGCCTCCACGTCTGCAGTGAATGCCGCACTGGGGATACCGGACGGTAATAACTGGGCAGTGGGAGGTGATCGCACGGACCAGATCTACGATGCCATCACCTCTGAATCCCGCGTGGTCGATCCCAATACCGGCACCGTGCTACGAACCCGGACCGGCTATCTGCCCGGCAACAATTTTCAAGCGGACCCGAACGCGCTGTATTACCTGACAGGTGGCGGTAATGACTTCTTGCAAGGCCGCGTACTGAGCAGCGGTGACGCTGCGGATTCTGCCGACAATCTGGCTGACAGCGTACAGGCCCTGCAACAGGCAGGAGCCCGCTACATCATGGTCTGGCTGCTGCCGGACATCGGCCAGACGCCTCTGCTGAGCGGCACTATCCTGCAACCGCTGACGTCTGCACTCAGCGCTGACTTCAACGAGCAACTGGTCAGTCGTCTGGAACAGATCGATGCACAGATCATCCCGCTCAATGTGCCCCTCTTTATCAGTGAAACCCTGGCCGATCCCGGTCGCTTCGGCTTCGCAGCCGACCAGGATCTGGTAGGAACCTGTTTCAACGGCGCAGGCTGCGATGAAAACAGCACCTATGGTCTGGACAGCGCTACGCCGGACCCGAACCGGCTGTTCTTCAATGATCGGGTCCACCCGACCGTTGCAGCTCAGCGCCTGTTTGCCGACTACGCCTATTCGTTGCTGGCTGCCCCTTGGGAAATCACTCTGCTGCCGGAAATGGCCAATGGCACATTACGCGCCCAACAGGACGAACTTCGTTCCCAGTGGCTGAACGATTGGGGCAATTGGCAAGGTGTTGGCCAGTGGCGCAGCATCCTTGCCGCAGGCGGTCAGAAGATCGACTTCGATGCCCAGAACACTTCAGCCCAGGCGGATGGCCACGGCTATAACCTGACCCTCGGAGGCAGCTACCGTTTCGCCGAACACTGGCGTGCCGGGCTGGTTGCCGGGGCTTATCGGCAAAACCTGGAGGCAGGCGCACAGGATTCGCAATACAGGCTCAACAGCTACATTGCGACGGCCTTTGTGCAATATCAGGCCACTCACTGGTGGGGAGACCTGGCGGCTTCTGGAGGGCATCTGGATTACGACAAGGCCGAGCGCAAGTTCGCTCTGGGCGTCAGCGAAGGGCAGGAAAAGGGCGACACCGATGGCAAGCTCTGGGCTGCAAGTGCGCGCCTTGGTTTTGATATTGCGGGGGCCGCGAGCCGCTGGCACCTGTCGCCCTTTATCAGCGCCGATTACGCTCATATCGATGTGAACGGCTACTCGGAGCAAGGCAACCGCTCGACTGCCTTGACCTTCAGTGATCAGACCCGCAAATCCCGGCGCGCAGGTGTTGGCTTGCAGACCGCATTCGAGCTGACGTCTTCGACCCGGATATGGGGCGAGTTCGCTCATGAACGGGAGTTTGAAACGGACCGGCAGAACGTGACCATGGCACTGAACAGCCTGCCAAGCCTTGACTTCACCCTTGAAGGCTACACGCCACAACGTAACCTCAACCGCGCCAGTCTGGGCCTGAGCCAGAAACTGACTCGCGACCTGACCCTGCGAGCAGGTTACAACTGGCGCAAGAACGATGACACGACTCATCAGGGTGTCAGCGTGGCATTGAGCCTGGACTTTTGAGGCCTTAAATCCGTGGGAGGGGCTTTGGCCGCGACAGCAGTTGAAGGCGCTGAAAATGTGTTGCCTTTCAGTTGTGTCGTCGCGGCCAAGGCCCTTCCCACTTCATGAGATGTACGCCTGACCTGTTTCAGCGTTCCAGAATCGCGGTAACGCCCTGCCCGCCCGCTGCGCAGATCGAGATCAGACCGCGCCCCTGGCCTGCAACCGCCAGCAGTTTGGCCAGGTTGGCAACGATCCGGCCACCCGTTGCAGCAAAGGGGTGGCCGGCCGCCAATGAACTGCCCTTGATATTGATCTTGCTGCGGTCGATGGAACCCAATGGCGCCTCAAGTCCCAGGCGGGTCTTGCAGTATTCGGGATCTTCCCAGGCCTTGAGCGTACAGAGCACCTGAGCCGCGAAAGCCTCGTGAATTTCGTAGTAATCGAAATCCTGCAGCGTCAAACCGTTGCGTGCCAGCAGACGCGGCACCGCATAGGCAGGAGCCATCAGCAGGCCTTCTTCGCCATTGACGAAATTCACGGCTGCCGTTTCGCCATCGCGTAAATACGCCAACACTGGCAGACCCCGCTCTTTGGCCCACTCTTCACTGGCCAGCAGCACCAGCGAAGCGCCATCGGTGAGCGGTGTCGAGTTGCCAGCCGTCAATGTACCCTTGGCGCTGCGCTCGAATGCGGGTTTGAGGCTCGCCAGCTTTTCCAGCGTCAGGTCAGGACGAAGGTTGTTATCACGGGTCAGCCCCAGATAAGGCGTCACCAGATCGTTCTGCCAACCATCTGCATAAGCGGCTGCCATTTTCAGATGACTCTCCAGCGCCAGTTGATCCTGAGCGTCGCGCTCGATCCCCCAATGCTGTGCCATCAGTTCGCAATGCTGGCCCATGGACAAACCTGTGCGCGGTTCGCCGTTACGAGGCAGCTCCGGCTTGAGGTGCTGGGGCCTCAATTTCAGGAGGGCCTTGAGCTTGTCGGCGCCGGTCTTGGTGCGATTGATCTGCAACAGGATATTACGCAGCTCTTCATTGACGCCTATCGGCGCATCGGACGTGGTATCCACGCCTCCGGCAATGCCGCATTCGATCTGTCCCAACGCAATCTTGTTGGCCACCAGCAAGGCAGATTCAAGGCCGGTGCCACAGGCCTGCTGTAAATCGTAAGCAGGTGTTTGCGCCGACAGACGCGAACCCAGCACGCATTCACGGGTCAGGTTGAAGTCCCGGGAGTGCTTGAGCACCGCTCCGGCAACCACCTCGCCCATACGCAGGCCATGCAGGTTGAACCGCTCTATCAGGCCCTCCAGCGCAGCTGTCAGCATGTCTTGATTACTGGCAGTGGCATAGGCGCCGCTTGAGCGGGCAAATGGAATCCGGTTACCGCCGATGATGGCGACACGACGTAGCTGCGTCATGAAAAACTTCCTTTTCTTCAAGCATTGTCTGGGCGGGTGATGAACAGCGTGCTGAAACAAGAACAAATGTCGCTTCAGTGTGGTCCATGTCTTTGAACCCCGATTCAAGGAGAGTGTTCCATGTCGTCAGATCGCTACATAAATTTCGCCAATTCCGACATGGGTCGTCGCTTGGTGAAAGCCGTAGGTCTTCCGAGCCCGACGCATCTGGAGCGTTGGCAAGCCGGACGCTTGCGGCCTGTAGAGGGAACGCTGCTGATCAGCGCCGGGCCACTGGCGGATCACATCAGACTGTTCGCACAACGCCTGACCGACTCGCTCTACAGCTTTGGCAGCGATATCCCCGGCGCAACAGCCTGGGCCGCCGAACAAGGCCCGAAACTCAAGGCCGTGGTATTTGACGCCAGCGTGCTCGTACACGCTGAACAGCTCAAACAGTTACGGGATTTCTTTCAGCCGCTGCTGCGCAATCTGGATCAATGCGCCCATGTGGTGATCCTCGGGCGTGCCCCCGCGACACTTGAAGACCCTCTGGCAGCCAGTACCCAGCAGGCCGTTGAAGGCTTCAGCCGTTCACTGGCCAAGGAAATGCGCAACGGCAGCACCGTTCAACTGTTACAGGTGGACGAAGGGGCTGAAGACCAACTGGAAGGCGCGCTGCGCTTTTTCCTGTCCCCCAAGAGCGCATTCATCTCGGGACAGGTCATCCATCTGAGCCCGAACACCGCACAGGTTCAGGACTGGAGCCGCCCCTTGGCCGGGCGCAAGGCGGTAGTCACGGGTGCCGCACGTGGAATAGGCGCCGCGATTGCCGAAACCCTCACCCGCGATGGCGCCGATGTCGTGCTGCTGGATGTGCCGCAGGCTCGGGCAGATCTGGAGGCCCTGGCTGCAAGGCTCGGCGGGCAAGCGCTGGCGCTGGATATCTGCAGCCCGGATGCCGCCGTCCAGTTGCAGGAGCATCTGCAAGGTGGCCTCGACATTCTGGTGCATAACGCCGGTATCACCCGCGACAAGACCCTGGCCAACATGTCGGCGGATTTCTGGGACTCGGTATTGGCGGTCAACCTCGAAGCCCCGCAGGCACTGACTCAGGCATTGCTGGATAACGGCACCCTGAACGACAACGCACGAGTGGTATTGATGTCGTCTACCAGCGGGCTGGCCGGCAATCGCGGACAAACCAATTACAGCGCCAGCAAGGCTGGCCTGATCGGTTTTGCCCGGGCCATGGCTCCGTCGCTCAGGCAGCGCGGTATCAGCATCAATGCCGTAGCACCCGGCTTTATCGAAACCCGTATGACCGCCGAAATGCCTTTCACCTTGCGTGAAGCAGGTCGACGCATGAGTTCTCTTGGCCAGGGCGGCTTGCCGCAGGACGTCGCCGAAGCCGTTGCCTGGCTGAGCCAGCCGGGTAGCGGAGCGGTGACCGGCCAGGTCTTGCGTGTCTGTGGTCAAAGTGTGATTGGGGCTTGAGCCCGCATTCGTTCAAGGAGATGGATAATGACTGCTCACTGGCGCTACCTGGACTCCCTGCAAACTCTGCCCAACCTGTTCATGCAGGCGGCATTGAGACGCAAGGTCACCGGGACGCAACTACCTGATGTGGGTCTGCGCAGCTGGATGTCGGTGGACGCCGACAAACTGGCAGCCTATCGCAGTGTCTGTGGCTTCAAGGATGACAGCCTCCTGCCACCCACTTACCCGCATGTCCTCGCCTTTGCGTTACAGATGCAGTTGATGACCTCACGGGAGTTTCCCTTCCCGCTGCTGGGCCTGATCCACATCACCAACCGCATCAGAGTTCATCGCCCGCTCGGCGGCGTCAGCCAGTTGTATATCAGTGTCCAGGCGACAAACCTGCAACCCCATGCCAAAGGCGCGACATTTACTCTGATCACTCAGGTTGAAGACGGCCTTGGACTGCTCTGGGATGAAGAAAGCACCATGCTCTGCAAGGGCGTGAAACTGGAAGGCGAGATCAGCGGCGATTTCGAGCCTGCCCCCATGGCAATGAGCGAACTGGCACGCTGGCACGCCTCATCACTTATCGGCAGGCAATACGCCAAGGTGTCCGGCGATTACAACCCGATTCATCTGAGTGCGCCCAGCGCCAGGCTGTTCGGTTTCCCCAAAGCCATCGCTCATGGCATGTGGCTCAAAGCCCAGACACTGGCGACCCTGGACGACCATTTGCCCGCGTCGAACGTTGAGGTCAGCGTGCAGTTCCAGAAACCGATCCGCCTGCCCAGCGATGTAGTGCTGTCAGCCAGCGCAGCCGGTTCCCATGGTCAACTGCGGGTCGAGGGCGAACAAGGCATCGTACACATGATCGGAAGCTGGCAACCGCTGTAGGTGAATTCATTCGCGAATGACTTGCCTGAAGCCCCGTTCCCCCTGAAGCTATGCGCCTTCAGGAGAGCATCATGAACCTCGACGAGTTGACCCGGCGTCTGCACCGCATTCGCGATCAGAACGACTGGAAACAGTTTCACAGCCCCAAGAACCTGGCCATGGCCGCCAGCGTGGAAATGGCCGAGCTGGTAGAAATCTTCCAATGGCTGCGCGAAGACCAGTCTCGGGAATTGCCACCCGAGAAACTGGCCCATGCCGGGCAGGAAGTAGGCGATATCGTTCTTTATCTGCTGCTTCTGTGCAGCGAGCTTGGCCTGGACATGGAAGATGTCGTGCGCAGCAAGCTGACCGACAGCGAGCGGAGATTCGCCAAGTGAGTGATCGTCATTTCGACCAGTTGGCCACCCGCTTCGCGGAAAAGATCTACGGCGGCGCCAAAGGCGCCATTCGTCTTGCGGTGCTGCAGGCCGACCTTGCCGAGACGCTGCCCGAGCGGCCTCTGCGCGTTCTGGATATCGGCGCCGGGCTTGGGCATATGTCGTTATGGCTGGCGGAACGTGGCCATGAAGTCACCCTGGCCGAACCAGCCGGGCCGATGCTCGAAGGCGCGCGCCAGCGTTTTGCCGATGCAGGGCAAAGCGCGACGTTCATTCAGGCGCCCTGGCAGGATCTACCGGAGCAACTGAGCGAGCCTTATGACCTGGTATTGTGCCATGCCGTGCTGGAATGGCTGGCAGAACCTCATGCCATCCTGCCAGTACTGCATCGACTGACCAAGGCCGATGGCTGGTTATCGCTGGCATTCTATAATCGTGATGCGCTGATTTATCGAAATTTGCTCAAGGGGCATTTTCGCAAGATGCGCAAGAACGACATGGCTGGCGAAAAACAGAGCCTGACCCCGCAACAGCCCCTCGACCCAAGGGAATTGGAAACGCAACTTGAAGGCCTGTGGCAGGTCGAAACCCGCAGTGGCGTGCGAGTGTTTCATGATTACATGCCGGTTGAATTTCAGGCCCGGGCCGAGCTTGAGGACCTGCTGGAAATGGAACTGGCTCACCGACGCCATCCGGGCTTTGCAGGTTTGGGTCGTTACCTGCACTGGATATGCCGTCCGGTCTGAAACCACGCGGAGATCATCATGAAACGCCGCCTCGCCTTGATCGCCATCTGCCTGAGCGTGAGTGCCTGCCAAAGCGACAACCCGTATGTCGCCAGCTCCGCCCCCATGCCACCCGCTCCGCCGCAAGCGGCCAATACACTGGACATGAGCGCCTATCCGGCAGCGCCACGAGATTATGGCCGTTACCGAAACTGGGCCTGGCTCAACGGGCATCTGCCACCGGGCACGGCGTGGATGGATTCGGCACAGGTCGCCGATGCGGTCAGCAATGGCCTGGATCAACGCGGGCTGCGGCCTAACCGCAACGGCCAACCGGCAGACGTCTATGTCAGCGCCTCGATTCGCCAGGAAACCCGAATGCGTCAGGTGCGTGAAGACTATTCAGACCCGTACTATGGCGGCGGCGTGGGCTATGGCCGCTACAACGGTTATCGTAATGGCTACGGCGGTTATGCCAGCGTCCCCATCGTGCGTACCTATCAGGAAAAAGTGATGGTGGTGCAGATCAACCTGTTCGATGCCCGCACCGGCCAGCCGGTCTGGAGTGCCAGCGCGGACACCACAAGCGGCGTCGATGAAGCCTCGCGCAGCAAAGCATTGCGTCAGGCGGTGCAACAAGCCTTGACGGCGTATCCCCCTTCGTAACCCTTTCGGAGAACTGCCATGTTTCGCCGCCTAGTCTTGCTGTCACTGGCCGTGCTACTCACAGCCTGCCAGACCAATCAGATCAATCGTGACTTCGATGCCCAACGGGATTTCGGCGGCTATCGCAGCTGGAGCTGGAAAGAGCCCGGCGTGCAATATCAACCCGAAGATCCACGCATCAAGAGCGACCTCACCGAACAGCGCATCCGCCAGTCGATCAGCGACCAACTGGACCAGCGCGGCCTGCGCATGGCACCAGGCGGTGCCCATGCCGATCTGCGGGTGCAAGCCTGGTTGATCGTCGAAAACCGCCAGCAACTGGTCAGCACCAATAACAATGCCGGTTGGGGACCGTGGGGCGGTTATGGCTATTGGGGCGGCCCGTTCCCCACAGAAACCCGAAGCGTGGATTACAAGGTCACGACCCTGCAGATCGACCTGTTCGACGGCAAGGACGGCAAGCTGGTCTGGCGCGGCAGCACCGAACGTATCCTGAGCGAAAACGCCGTCAACCCAAGCGCCCGCGATACCGCCGTGCGCAATACCGTGGCCAGAATCCTGGAGCAGTATCCGCCGCGCTGATACGTCTTCGCGGATGAATCCGCACACTCAGAGAACCATCCGGCAGCCTCCCCGGGCCTTGTCTACACTCCTTTGCACACAGGCGAGTGAGCGACGGCTTGGCCGAAGGAGTGCTGATGTCTCCCCTGAATCGTTATGTCGCGTTACCGGCACGGCAACAAGGCGCCATTAGCTTGCTGGCTGCATTGACCCTGGGTATTGCCCTGTTATGCACGCTGCTTGTCATCGACAGCGGCAGGCTGTATCTGGAAAAGCGTTCACTGCAGCGTGTAGCGGACATGGCGGCACTGGAGGCGGCCAGCCGCAAAGGCACCTGCACCTCAGGAACAAGTGCTTCCACCTACGCCAATCAGAGCGCCACCCGCAACAGTTTCGTGGTGGGCAGCGACAGCCGCACGCTGACGGTCAACTGCGGCACCCTGGCGCTGGACGTCAACAGCCGGCGCACCTTTACCGCCGATGCAACCAAGCCCGAAGCCATCAAGGTCGTCGCCACTCATGCCGTCCCCCGAAGCATCGCGGCGGGCATCGCGGCGCTGTTCGACAGCACACCGACTCCGGCAAACATTCAACTCAGTGCAACAGCGGTTGCAGCAAGCACACCGCCCCTGGCGGCATTGACCATCCGCAGCGCCGCAATGACCATCGACAGCGCCAAGGCAGCGCTCCTCAACCCTGTTATCGGTAGCCTGCTGGGCGGAACACTGAACCTCAGCGTCGCCAACTGGCAAGGAATCGCAGGCACCGAACTGAGCGTGCTCAATTACCTCAACCGGCTCAAGACCGACCTGAGCATCAACGCCGTGGGCTACACCGATGTGCTGAACACGAATGTCGCTGTCAGCCAGTTGATCCAGACGGCGATCAATGTGCTGGACCCTGCCGGAACCTTGAGCGCTACTGCGACCATAAGCGGCCTGCGAGCCTTGAAGATTGCGGCTGGCGCGACCACGGTGCTGCTGGGTGATTTGCTGTCGGTGCAGGGCAGTACGGATATCGCAGCGCTCAATACCAACCTGCGCCTGTTCGATCTGGTGCAAGGTGTCGCGCAACTGGCCAATGACAAGAACGGCATTTCGGCTGCGGCACAGATCAACCTGGCCGGGCTGGCTCAAGTCACGACCAGGGTTCAGGTCGTAGAGCCACCGCAACTGTCGGCCATTGGCGACCCGAGCAAGATCGATCCGCTCAACCCCAGGACCGGAGCGAACAGACTCTATGTCCGTACTGCCCAGATGCGGGCACTGGTTTCGATCAATCTGCCAGTGCTCGGGGCGATCACTCCGCTGGTCAATACCGCCACGTCGCTGGTCAGCAGCCTCACGCCGGTCATCAACAGCGCCCTGAGCCTGAACCTCGCCGGGCTGCTGGGCTCGACCACCTGCGCCATCGGCCTGACCAGTTGCATGGTTTCGGACATAAAACTGCTGACTTCAAGTTCATCCTCAAGCGCCGGCCCCAGAATCGATATCAGCATTTCAATGGCTAGCGCTGACACTTACGTCACCGGTTACACCTGCACAAGCAATACCAACAAGACGTTGACCGTTCATACCGATACGGCGTTGATCAGCACCAAGATCGGCCTGATCGACAGCGCAGGAGCCTTTCCAGCCAGCACCGACCCTTCCGCAATTACCGCCATCCCCATCCCAGTGATCGATATCGGCACCCAGACCTGTCAGAAAATTCTTGGCTTGCTGGGCAGTTGCACCACACGAGTACCCTTTGGCGGTGGGGGCGTCGGGATCAGCTTTGATCCTGTCAGCCAGTCGCCACTGGGAGGAAGTTCGTCCTCGACCAACAGCACCTTCAGTTCACCCAATCTTCCAGAGGTCAGCAGTTCGCCCTACTTTCCTCTGGACCCCGCAGCCGCGGTTCTGCCCAGCACATTGCTCGACGGCGTCATCTCAGGGGCAAAGGTCAGTGTCTACAGGCCTTCGACCACCAGTCCCAATGGCCTGGGCAATGTGATAACCGGCGCGGCGTCCATGCTGGCGGCCATTACCACCACACTGGACGGTATTGTCGCTGGCACCCTGAGGCCACTGCTGCAATCGGTCGTAGACCCGCTGATCGACGCGCTAGGCCTCAGCCTGTCGCCCGCCGAGGTGGGCGGTAACCTCAGTTGCAACTTCGGTCAGGCCACACTGGTCATTTAGGAGTGCTTGAAAATAGGTAACTCGATCTGGAACCTGGCACCCTCATCGACATTGCTGACGCTCAGTTGCCCGCCCATCTGATCGACGATGCCATAGCTGACAGACAAGCCCAGGCCGGTGCCGACACCCACCGGTTTGGTGGTGAAGAACGGCTCGAAAATACGCTCCAGCAGACGCGGGTCGATACCGCCGCCGTTGTCTTGAACCGACAGGCGAATGATGTTCTCGTCCTCTTCCACCTCAAGGCCGATCCAGGGCTCGAAGTCACGGTCCTTTTCCCGACGCGAAAGCAAGGCGTCCCGGGCGTTGACCATCAGATTGATCAGCACTTGCTCCAGTTGATCCACATGCCCGCGTACTTGCACTGACGCGCACATTTCACCGATACGGATCTGCACACCCTTGCCCTTCATGCCCTCAGAGAGCATCGAGATGGTGCCTTCCACGGCCTGAATCGGATTGAACAGTTGCTCTTCGATCTCGGAGCGGCGTCCAAATACCCGCATATGATCCACCACACGGGCTGCGCGCTGAACCTGGGTGTCGATGCGATTGAGCTTTTCGGTGAGGTAGTCGATATCGATATCGCCCTTGCCCAGACGCTTGAGAACGTTGACCACCGCCATGCGCATGACATTGAGCGGCTGGTTGATCTCGTGTGCCAGACCGGTCGCCATCTCGCCCAGCGTCGCCATTTTCGCACTCTGGTTCAGCTGCATCCGTGAGCGGCGCACATCGGTGTTATCGCGCCCGACCGCCTGGATCTCGATCAGCTTACCCTCTTCATCGAACACGCCCCGGTCGGCCCATACCCACCAGGCATATTCCCGTCCGGGCAGCTCGATGCAGATTTCCTCTGTACTCATGGGCGCTTCAGGGGTCAGCAGAGCAATACGCTTTTTGAAGGCTTCACGTTGCTCATCCGAGAGCCAGTCCCCCAGGTTGATGCCCGTCAGTTGCTCCGGCGTACACTCCATATAATTGGCCAATGGACGGTTGCCGAAGCTGAGCACCAAATCCGGGGTGTAACGGCAGATCATCGCCGGCGAGTCTTCCACCAGAATCCGGTAACGCTCCTCGCTCTTGCGCACCTGTTCGGCCGCCAGGGTGGCATCGGTGACGTCAAGCCACAGCCCCACCGCTTCCACGGGCATTCCGAGGTCATCACGCAGCAACCGCGCCTCATCCAGCAGCCAGTGATAATCGCCCTTCTTGTCGCGCAGCCGGTAACGGCGGCTGACAAAGCCTTCGCGCAGTAACTGCCGGTTGCGATCGAACCAGATGTCCTGATCGTCGTGATGGATGTACCCGGCCAGTTGCCCGTCGACACACTCGGCCAATGTCCAGCCCAACAGAGGCTTGAGGCTGTCGCTGAAAAAGCTCGGTTCCAGATTGCCCTGGTCATAGCGCTGGACGTAGATCACCGCTGGCGAACTGGCGATCAGGTTATCCAGTCGCGCATGAGCCGCAGCAGCATTGGTTTCCTGGTTCTTGATATCACTGACATCAAGCATGAAACCCAGCACGCGCTGTACCTGGCCACTGATCAGGGCCTGACCCTGAATGCGGAACCAGATATTTTCCTGTGCAGGATCGGTCTGAAGCAGGCGCACACACAACAGCATCGGCGTGCCCTTGTCACGCAACTGGACAAGACGGGTGGATAACTCCTGCCGGTCGGCCGGATGAATCATCGCCAGCCAGTCCTGACGAGGCAGACGATCAACCCTGTCATTGAGGCGCAAACTGCGCGCCAGTTGCGGGGCCAGCAGAATCTCATCGCTGCTGGGCAGCAACTCCCACCAGCCGGTACCCAGCAGATCCTGAAGCACCGCCAGACGCTCGACATGGTGACGGTTATGCTGCTCCGACATACGGAACAGCACAGGTCCAGCCAGAGCCGAGCACAGGTTCAGCCACTCGCGTTCGCCCAGGTCCGGCGCTTGCTGCTGCGCGTTGTAGAAGCCGAACATCAACCAGGCCTTGGCAACGCTGTCACGGCTGTGAGGCATGACAAATCCATCGGCATTGCCGAAGGCACTTTGCAATTGCACCAGATCAGTACCGGCGCCAAACGCCAGTTGATGGCTGATATTGGCATCCAGCCTGTCCAGTTCAACGCCAAGCCGTTGCCCGACCTGCCATAACTCCGGCGCGGTATGAGCGTGGTATTGGGCATAGACTCGCCAGCCTATGCCGTTGATCTCCGGCAGCACCAATGCCACGCAGGGGATGTGCCAGAGCTGTGCCAGCTCCTCAAGCTGTTCGGCTACCACTGCGGCCAGCCGGTCAACGTTGCAAACCCGTATCCTTTCGGCTATCTGCCCGGCAATACGCAGGCATTGCTGACGACTGCGGGCGGCGCTGGCCTCCTCCATCAGGTCGCTGATGTCCATCAGTTGCAACAGCCAGTCCTTGCCGTGGGCCTGAACCCAGCCACGGGCATGCAGGGTGTGGGCATCTGCACTCTTGAAGTCCAGATCGAGCATGTGCCCCATCCAGTCCGACGGCACGCCTTCGATCACCAGGGCACTGTTGGGCAATAGCAGGCTCATCAGTCGCTGCATCGATACGTACTGGGCGGTGATTCCCAGACGCGAGAGCAAATGCGGGCTGACGCTCTGCACCCGCCCCTCGCCATCGAGCAGCAAATAGAGATCCGCGCCAATCGTTTCCGGCTCGACTGTCGCAGGTACGGGTTGCGGGGCGGCCGGCGTGTCGGAGCGGCCCAGCCAACGACTCAAACGTGTTTTATCAAGGGACAAGTTGCAAACTCGCTTGGGCAGAAAGGTTGGTCGGCAGGTTCGGAACTTCGCCGATTCCTGGCAGGGTCAACACCGGCAGAATTCTGGTCAGCTTGCTCTTGGGGTAGTGAATCCTCACCGTCAGGACGCCAGCCGTATAGCTCACGCTCATGTCGGAGGCAGTGAAACCCAGCGCGGCAGGCATCCAGGCCAGTTGGGTGGTCAGGACTGCACTGGCCTGGCTGACCAGCAAGGTGTCGTAGTTGGCGACCGTCGGGCTCAACGCCACACTTCGGCGCACCGCCTCGCTGACGGCAGCATTGAAAGACTGCACCATCAGCAATGGGAGGCTATAACTCACTACGCCATAGAAAACAGCAAAGAACACAACGAACACCACCGCAAACTCGATTGCAGCGGCGCCCTTCTGTTTTCGACGGGAGGATTTATGAAAGGCTGTTGGCATGTCGACGTCCACCCTGACATTTACTACCGTTAAGACAGCATAGGTTCTTTCAGGAAAACAGGATGTTTTTTATACAATGGAATTACTTTTCCTACTCGCCTGGTTCGCCATATGTGCGGAACAGGACGCCCGGCAACGACTGATATCCAACTGGCTGACATTAGGCGGTTTTACCCTCGCACTGGCTTATCTGTTGTACAGCGGCCATACATGGCTGGGGTTTGAATCTGCCGATGCTGGCTGGGCGCTTTTATTGGCGGTGGCGCTGACGCTACCCGGTTATGCCCTTGGCAGACTGGGCGCAGGCGATGTGAAGCTGCTGGCGGCGCTGGCTCTGGCGAGCAGCAGCCTGCACTTGCTGGGTACTTTTATCGGTGCGGGACTGGTCATGTTGATATGGTTGATCATTCGTCAAAAAGTCTGGCCCCTTATAGGACAGAGAGTTACGCAGCGTTATACCTACATGAATGCCGAAGCGACAAATAAACAACCCTTCTCGCCTTTCCTGTTCACAGGCTTTTTATTGACGGCTCTGTGCATCCACTAGTCGAATCACACCTTAGCGCTATGTACATAGCCGGAAAGTACGACTACGGTAAATCGTAAACCTTGTTTTGCTGATATGGACCGGGCATCTGTCAGTTGTTATGACTCGTCGGCATGGAGTAGCGAGTGAACAAGTATTCGACCGTCAAAGTTCTGGTTGTCGATGACCAGCCTCTTATCGTTGACGAACTGAGCGATTTTCTCGGGAACAACGGCTATCACTGTATCCCTTGTCACTCAGGCAGCGAGGCCATCGAACATTTTCGCAACGACGACAGCATCGGCATCGTGCTGTGCGATCTGGACATGCCGGGCATGAACGGAATCGAGATGGTCGAAGCCATGAAGCTGGTTGGCGGCAAGAAACACCTGTTTGAAGCCATCATGCTGACTGGCCTGGCCGAGAAGAAAGACGTGATCAAGGCGCTGCGTGCCGGGATCGCCGACTACTATCAGAAACCCGTCAATCTGGACGAGCTGCTTCAGGGTATCCAGACTCAGGAACTGGCCCTGCAAGAGCGGCAAAAGAATCTTCAGCAGTTGGGGCTGCTCAACGAAAAGCTCCAGTATCTGGCGGCCTCCATCGACGACTTGTACAAGAACCTGGATAAAAAACAGAGCACGCTGGAACAAGACAGCCTCGACGCCGAGAACAAGCTTTTCGCCCAGCTATCCCCCAGACAACTCGCTGTCGCCAGGCTGGTCAGCAAAGGCCAGACCAATTACCAGATCGCCTGCGAACTAGGCATCACGGAAAACACAGTCAAACTTTATGTCTCGCAGGTTCTGCGCCTGACCCACATGCATAACCGCACCCAGTTGGCGCTGGCACTGTCACCGAATCGGCAACGAATATCAGCCATGTAGGAGCGAATTCATTCGCTCCTACCCGACTTTGAAGAAGGGCACGGGGCGATTATTTCCCGCCCGACGAGACACTTCCTCCCTTCTTCTGCTCATAAAAATCCGGGATCTCATGCTTGTAGGTTTCAAGCCAGCGTTGCAGGCTCAACTCGCGCTCGACGGGAGTGAGGGTTTGCGGAGTGGGCGAAGCCGCACTGCCACCAATCTGCAGTTGCAGCCAGGCCTCGGTCTGCTTCTGCGGAGCCGATGAAGGTCCTTCATCGATGGCCCATGCGTCTGCGCACAAGCCGAACAGCAGAATACCGCCGAAGATTATGCTCCTCATGGATGTGCCTCCTCTGATTGGTCACGCATGGCCGTTACCTGGCCATTCGAGATAGAACGGCTGGCAGCAGGCGTTTTCAGTTTTTCTGCCCGGACCTGCGCGTCACTGACCTGCTGTGCCGTCAGTCCTGCCCTGGAAGCCAGTTCTGCGGCCTGGGTCCAGTTATCCTGATAGATCAGCAGCGTGACCAGATTGGCGGCCGCCAGGGTGTCGGACTGCCGGAGTTCGATGGCGGTAAGGAACTGGAAGCGGGCCTGCTCCAGATTCAGCTGGTTGAGATAAACCACACCAAGATCGTTGCGGATTTTTTCATCGGTTGGCGCCAGTTTGCTGGCCCGGAGCAAATGCTGCTGCGCCTGGACATTGTCGCCACGAGACGCCGCCAACTGCCCAAGACCATGCTCGCCTTGCGCAGCCCGGCAAGTGCCCAGCAGGCTGCGGTACAAAGGCTCGGCTTCGCGACTGCCCAGCAAGCGCAATACCCGTGCCTTTCGCAGCCGCACTTCATCAAGATTGTCGGGCAGGCTTTCCAGGTTGGCCAGGCTGGCATGCAAACGCCCTTCATCGGCCATGTTCTGGGCCAGATTCAGGGTGAACTCCTGATCGGATGTCGGTTTGGGGCAAGTGCCCGTTCCGGCCGACGACTGCATCCAGGGCACAGTGCCGTTAGTGGCGCATCCACCCAGCATCAAAAGCCCCACGAAGATCATCACTGCTTTCATTGCAACACGTCCTTCATCCATGCACGTTTCACCGGCCGCCCAAGGCATGACCGATGGCGGTAAATCCTGGCCCGGCCAGCACAATCAATAACGCCGGGAACAAAAAAACCATCATCACCACCGACATCTTGGCCGACAGTTTGGAGATGTATTCCTGCAAGCGCGTCAGGCGGCGGTCGTCGAGCAACTGCTTAAGGGCCAGCAAGGACCGCAAAGCCCCACCGCCCTGATGAATCAATTGATTGAGGATCACGCAGGTGTCGCTGAACTCGTCCACGGCCAGCAGGGCTGCGGACTTTCTCAACTCATCTCCCAGCTCCAGCCCGGAATCGACCCGCACCAGAATCACGCGGATTTCCTCGGACAGCACCGGCAGCAAGTCCTTGCCCTCGTTGCTCAGTACCCGCAGCGCCTGCTCCACAGCCATACCGGACTCGAAGAGGATGCGCAGCAGTGGAATGAAGGTCGAGATCTCTACCACCACTTGCTTCTGACGATGCTGGGCGAAGGCAGCCAGCGCCCGTTTAGGGATCAGATAACCCACACCAAACGCAAAGACCGGTGCAATAAAGGGCTGCTCGACAGAATTGAAAAACAGCACCTGGAGCAGAATGACCAGAATCAAAAGCCCGATGGGTACGCCAATCTGGCAAGCCGCATACAACGAACGCTTGCTGGCCCGACGCCAACCGATACGGTTGAGCAGGACCAGGGTTTCGTTATCAAGGCTGATCGAGCGCTGCCCAAGGCGTGTATCGCCCAACAAGCGCAGCCAACTGCCGATACGGCTTTCGCGCACCATCTGCCCCTTGAGACGCAAGGCGACCTGACGCTCGTTGCGGCGCTGGCGAGCCAGGTTGGACAGCAGCAACAAGGCTGCCGCCACAAACATCACCGCACTGATGGTCAGGCCCATTTCATACACTCCGCAACATGCGCCACAACGTCAGGCAACCCATCACCTGAAAGGAGAACGCGACAATCAGCATTCGCTGCCCGCCGCTGTCGTTCCACATGTGCATCAGGTAATTGGGATTGGTCAGCATGAAATAACCAACCATCGCAATGGGCAACAGCGCCAACACGATGGCGGTCATGCGCGTTTCGCCGGTCATGGCACGCAACTGACGGCCCGCCTGCTCGCGCTCGCGGATCAGCTTGATCAGGTTCTCCATCAGTTCGCTGGCATTGCCGCCATAGCGATGGTTGACCTTCAGCCCAAGCGCAAACAGGTGAAATTCATCGCGCTCGTACAGCTCGGCAAAATCCCGTGCAGCGTCGGGCAGGCTGACGCCCATTTGCACGTTTCGCTCGATCCGCAGCATGCCGTCGCGCAACGGCTGGTCCGCCGCCTCGATACCATGCAGCACCGCATCGGCCAGGGTCCGGCCTGATTTCAGGCTGCGTACGGTGTGATCGAGCATCTGCGGCAATTGCTCGATCATGCGCCGCACCCGCTTGCGATAACGCCAGGAAATAAACATGCGCAGCGTCAGTGGAGCGGCTACCAGCCCGACCCCGAAACCGAACCAGTCGCCCATGAGGTAACCCAGCAGTATCGATAGCGTCCATAAGGTAATCGCCAGGCCAATACGCTCTGTTGGCTTGCCCAGCCCGGCGCGCAAGAAGGCGCGTTCCAGCCATTCAATACCGGGCTTTTCTTCGATCGCTATCGGCTGCCCAACCTGCAAGCGCTGCATCACTCGCTCGCTCGCCCCCCGATTCAGCGCCAGATAAAACATGTAGAGCGCAGCACCCAACAGCAGCACAAAAATGATCGCCAGAACCAGTGATGCTTTCATGGGGCAGCCTCCCTGCTCGCGTCAGTAAGACGGCCGCAATTTGTCACCTGCGGCATGCACGGCCTCGCGATGAAAGCCGATGCCAGTACGCCGGTCGAGACGAAAAAGAGTGTTGGTGACATAAATGTCGTCGCGGATACCCACCACCTCCACCACTTCGCTGACGCAACGACGGCCATCGGGCAGGCGAGCCAACTGGATGATGACGTCCAGCGCCGCGCATATCATTTGCCGCAGGGTTCTCTCGGGGATCTGCCGTCCGGTCAGGCCGACCAGGGTTTCCAGACGCAACAGCGCATCCTGAGCGTTGTTGGCGTGTACCGTGCTCATGGAGCCATCGTGGCCGGTGTTCATGGCAGTCAGCACATCCAGCACTTCCACGCCACGAATCTCCCCGAGGATGATGCGGTCCGGGCGCATCCGCAGGGAGTTGCGGATCAGGTCGCTGGCACGGACCTCACCATGGCCTTCGGCATTGGGCGGTCGGGTTTCCAGGCGTACCACGTGGGGGTGAATCAATTGCAGTTCGGCAACGTCTTCGATGGTCACCAGCCGCTGGTGCGTGTCGATCAACTGACTGAGCACGTTGAGCATGGTGGTCTTGCCGGTACCGGTACCGCCGCTGACCAATACGTTGCAACGCTTGCCCACCGCCTCCTGGAAAAAGTCGAAGATCGATTGATCGATGGTCTGCATCGCCACCAGGTCGGTGCTCTTGAGCATGTCCTTGCGAAACTTCCGGATCGACAGACACGGCCCGTCCAGGGCAATCGGCGGAATGATCGCGTTGACCCGGCTACCGTCGGGCAGCCGCGCATCCACCATGGGCGAGGACTCATCCAGCCGGCGGCCAAGAGGCGCCAGGATGCGCTGCATGACCCGCTCGACGTGGTGCGAGTCGATGAAGCGCAAGTCGGTGTGGTGCAATACGCCGTCACGTTCCACAAAGACCTTGCCCGGCCCGTTGACCAGAATTTCCGTCACGGCGCTATCGCGCAGCAACACCTCCAGCGGGCCGAAACCGGTCAGTTCATCGACCAGTTCCTCGGCAAGACGCTCCATCTCATAACGAGAAATGGCCAGCCGCAGCCGGGCGACATATTCGGCCACCTTGTCGATCACGAACTGCGCCAGCACCGGTCGCGAACCTTCGAGCAGGTTCCTGCCGCTCTCCTCGATGCCATCGATGATGTAACGGTGCAGTACCAGCTTGAGCCCCTGCCCGTCATCCGTGCTGCCCTGAGCGCGCGAAGCAACGCCAAACAGTTTTTCCGGCATTATTTATTCCCCCATAGCCGAGTGAAGAAGCCTTCATTGGGTTTTTCATAAGCGTCGGAATGACGGACCAGGTGATCGCCCAGGCGACGCAAGCCCGTACACAACGATTCCCTGGGCGCCAGATCGAACAACGACACGCCCTGATTCTTGGCGTTGAGTCGCAATTCCGGGCTGAGCGGCAAGACCGAAATCACCGGCAGGCCGAAGGTTTTCCCCACCGTTTCCGAATTGGGTGCCACCGAGCGCAAATAACGATCGATCAGCAACCCGGCGTGCTGCATCTTCATGCCCTTTTCCCGCCACAGATTGAGCACCGCCAGATTGCGTCGGCACTCGATCACGCTCTGGTCGGCGTACCACAGCAGCTGGTCGCAGTGACTTACAAAGGTACGCAGGGCTTCGCTGTCCGGCTGGCCCACCAGATTCACGATGACGTGCTGGAAATGCTGGCGCAGGGCACTGAGCAGCATGTACAACTCGGCCGCACTGGACTGTTCCAGATGATCGTCGGCCTCGGTGTAGGCCAGGATGCGCAAGCCGTTTTCGGATGTTGTAAAAGCACTGTCGATAAGGGTCGCGTCCAGCCTGCGCAAATGGCGCAGTGCATCACCGAAACTGAACGTCGACTCAAGACCGAGCATCGACAGGCTGTCACCACGGGGCAAGCCCAGATCCAGCAACAAGGCACGTTGCCCGGCCTTCTGCACCACCATCGCCAGGTGAGAGGCTATCAAGGCTCCGTCGCCATCGCATTGAGCGCCATACAGCACCGTCAGACCGCTCATGTTGGGGTTGGGCGTCACCGCAGGCAGGCGTTTGCTCAAGCGCCTGACCAGACCGGCGACTTCACTGGAACGCGAGCCATAGGCCACGAAATCCCTGGCACCGGCGCGCATGGCATTGAGCACCAACTGGTTATCCATACCGTCGCCCAAAGCGACAATCGCCAGCATCGGCTTGGCTTCCAGAGCACCCTCGATCAGCGCGCTCTGGTTCATCAAATGTTCACGATCCAGCCCCACGAACACCACGCTGGCGAAGGTCACGTCCACCAGCGCCAGCAAATCGTCCAGGCTGCCGCTGCCGGCACTCACCACCTGCCCCAGCGAACCCAATGCACCCTGCAACCATTCAAGATCGGTGGGGTTGCGGGTAATCGCCAGGAATGTCTGACTCAGGCTCTGGCTCATTGAGATAACCCGCTACGGCGCTCGAAATCGCCGTTCTCAAGGAAATACATACGGAAGAAATTCGGGTCGTAATTACGCAGGCCTTCACCGGGCAGCGTGGGCAGTTGCGCATTGACCGCCAGTGGCTGGACCAGATGCGGAGTGACGATCATCAGCAGTTCACGCTCATCGCGCTGAATCTGCGAATTGCGAAACAGAGCCCCCAGAATCGGGATATCGCCCAGGCCGGGAAACTTGTCCACAGAGGCAATATTGCTGGAGCTGATCAGGCCACTGACAACAAAGCTTTCCCCATCGGCCAGAGAAATGCTGGTATCGGTACGCCGTATATTGAGTGCAGGCACAGTGGTGCCGGAGATAGTGATGCCGGCCGAAAAATCCAGTTCGCTGACCTCGGGTGCAACCTTGAGCAGAATCCGGTTACGTCCGACCACAGTGGGCGTCAGGGTCAGACGCACGCCGTACTCCTTGTATTCAATGGAGATGCCATTGCCATCCCCGCTGGGCACTGGCACCGGGAACTCACCGCCCGCCAGAAAGCTCGCGCTTTGTCCGTTCAATGCCACAAGGCTCGGACGCGCCAGGGTGTAGGCAAAGCCGCTGCCTTCCATGGCATTGATCATGCCCAGGACCTTACTGCTGCCACCGCCCCACACGATATTGAAGTTGTTGTTATTCAAACCGATGGCGGGCCGCGTGGAGCCGACCGTACCAGGCGAGACCGTGACGTCGGTTACGGTGCCGGGAGAACCAAACAGAAAGTTGTTCGAGCCAGTACCGAAGATCGAAGTACTGGCCTCCTTGAGTTTGCTACGGCTGACTTCAATGAAACGAATATCGGTCTGGACCTGACTGGGCAACTGAGGATCCAGAGAAGGCACCGGCAAGGCATCGACCAGCGCAGAAGCATCTCCTGCGCGTACGAATACCATGCTTTGACGAGGAGAGGTCGAGCAGGCCGTCCAGACCATCAAACTGGTAGCGCCACGTGCAAC
This sequence comes from Pseudomonas cichorii, assembly GCF_015471405.1. Lineage (GTDB taxonomy): Bacteria > Pseudomonadota > Gammaproteobacteria > Pseudomonadales > Pseudomonadaceae > Aquipseudomonas > Aquipseudomonas serbiensis. Next base: position 62,310 of record NZ_BLVZ01000019.1, on the reverse strand, counting down.
GCCGGTCAGCAGAAAGCCCTGATTGCCATTGACCAGTACATCGGCAACCTTGGGATCACCCACGGCAATCCGGGTAATGGCCACCGGCGAACGTACATCCTGCTGCATGCCCTGGCTGACCTCCAGCACAGCTGGCAGGGCAGCAAGATTCTTGCAGTCATTGCCGGAAGCAGCCCAGCTTGTGTTCACGCCCAGCCCGGCGAGCAGCAAAAACAGCGCGTGACGTTTTAAAACCGGTACGAAACAACGGTTCATCAAATGCTTCCTTGCTCAATCAGGGGGTTTGTTGCGTAACCTGGTTGCCGCGAATCACCTCAACGCCACGAGATCCGCGAGACGCACCGATATGACTGGTGGCCGGAGCACTCAGAGCCAATTGGCTGAACTGCACCAGATTGCGCCTGGCAGAATCCAGGCGCACGGCAACATCGGGACGGCTGGCATCGCCGCTCCAGTAATCTTGAAGGTTGCCCTCATCGGCACTTCGTACCGCCAGGCGCATCACGCCGGTCTGGGTAGCCAGTAACAAGCGCACCAATAACGATTCGGGCACAGCCACCACCACCGATCGGGCGCTCAGGCGCTGCTGCTCCAGCCTGATGCGTTCTTCGATACTGATATCTTGTGCGGGCTTGCCATCACGGGTCGGACCAAGAAGCTCACCGACGCTCAGGACTCTCAAGGCAGGCACCACGACCTGGCTGGAGCGGACAGGATTAGTGGTGTCTTCAGGCAGATAAAGCAGAACATCGACATAATCTCCGGGGCTGAGCTGCCCGGACGCGCCAATCACCTCATCAACGGCCAAAGCCAGTGCGCGTTCGTCAGGACGAATCATCCGCGCCAGCGTGCCTCCGGCCTCGAAACTGCTTTCACTCAACCAGGTTCCTGCCGCCAGCGTGCGCCAGGTACTGCGATTCACAACCTGGTCGATATTGCTGAAACTCCCGGCAGGCGCAACCTTCAGGCGCTCGATCACCAGGTCTTCAGCCTGGATTGGGGTGTAGGCAGGAACATCGTGCGCCAGCACCACGACATTCTGGCGCAACGCTTCTTCCACGGGCGGGGCAGGCGGCGCAACTTCGACAGGTGGCGGTGCCTCAACGACAGGAGCCTCCACGGGTGGCGCCGCAGGCTCTTTACTGACCATTATTCCCAGATACCCGGCCAATATCGCTCCGAGTAAAAAAACGACAGCGAGCACCATGGTGATACGACTGCTCATGGCAACGCTTCCTTTGTCATCGCATGATCACCTCAATCCAACGCATCAACTTCGCAATAGCAATGAAGAACAATCACATGCTGCTCTTTTGAAGGTAGCCCACACCACCCAAAACGCCATTAAGCCCTGCGAAATATCCTTATCTGAATACCTGAATTGCGAACCACAGGGCCCGCTATAACTTTGTGATTAATGCTTTATTACGGTTGTGGGTTCGCGAGTTGAGGGCAATGCTGTAACTGCAAGGGGATGTATGAAAACGGCTGGTATTACCCGCGCCATGAATGGTGCAAGGAGAATTGTGATGTTCCTTACCAATTTATACATACGCGCTTATACGCAAATTCAGGCATTCCTCAAAAACCGGGAAGCCGCATCGGCTATCGAATATGTACTGCTCGCTGCCATGGTGGCGGTCGCCATCGTTGCCTTCGTTCCGGCCATCAGTGCTCAGGTCAGAATCATTTTCAACCAGGTGCTGGTTGCATTGGGCGGTACGGCAGTCTGACGGCTTGATTGAACGAGGACAAAGTGTTGTAAGATCCGAGGCCGTTACCAACGTTTTTTATAGGTATCAATATGGCCGTCCACCCCACACGCCAACAGCTGCTTCTGGTTGATGACGAAGAGGACGCCAATGAAGAGTTGGCAGAACTACTCGAAGGCGAGGGGTTCTGCTGCTTCACTGCGTCCTCGGTCAAGATTGCCTTGCAACAGCTGACTCGCCATCCGGATATCGCTCTGGTCATTACCGATTTGCGTATGCCGGAGGAAAGCGGCATTCAGTTGATAAAACGACTGCGTGAACATACTTCGCGCCAGCATCTGCCTGTGATTGTCACCTCAGGCCATGCCGACATGGAAGATGTCAGCGACCTGCTGCGCCTGCAGGTGCTGGACCTGTTCCGCAAGCCGATCTATCACGTCCGCTTGCTGGAAACCCTGAACAACCTGTTTCCCGAGCCGAAAATCTTTCAGGTGCAATGACACGAACTTCATGATCCACGGAACTAGCCATACTGCCCGATAGCCAAAGCGAGCAGACCTATAACCGTGATCAGGATGCACATATGAAGGTAGAAAGCTTTTTTGAATGGCTGGGGCAGGCAATCGGGTCAGTGATTCGCTTCATCGTGGATACCCTGGCCTGGCTGTTCAACGGTTTTACCCATGCCGGCGGCAATTTCGTTGACGGCTTGTCCCGCACTCTGGGTATGGACGCTTCACTGATCAGCATCGTTGCGCTGGTCATCGGCCTGATGCTTCTTTACTCCGCCATCCGCGCCTTCATGCGCGCCTCCATCATCATGGGCATCATCTGGCTGGCGCTGGGGTTGTGGCTACTGAGCTGGATCATCCACTGATTGCGCTCCTGCATCGCACGTTCTGACTGACCGGTATTAGGGCTACAATGCCCGCCTTGCCGGGAGTCCTCATGTCCAAGTTGTCCAGCGATTGGCGTCATCGCCCCACTCATCATCGAGTCTGGGGCCTGGCGCTGCCGATGATCCTGTCGAATATTTCAGTACCGCTGGTAGCACTGGTCGACACCGCCGTGATTGGCCACTTGCCCCACGCCCATCAATTGGGTGCAGTCGCTGTGGGCGCCACGCTCTACACCTTTCTGGCATGGGCCATGGGTTTTCTGCGCATGGGCACCACCGGTTTTGCAGCTCAGGCTGCGGGACGTGGTGACGGCGCGGCCTTGCGTCAGATTCTGCTGCAAGGCCTGCTCCTGGCCATGGGGCTGGCCTTCCTGCTCGGGCTGATTGCCTTGCCATTCAGTCATCTGGCTCTGTCGATCATGCAACCTTCGGCCGACCTGCAACAGATGACACTCGACTTCTTCCACGCCCGACTTTTCGGCCTGCCTGCAGCACTGGCCAGCTACGCGCTGGTGGGCTGGTTTCTCGGCACCCAGAACGCCAGGGCGCCGTTGGCGATTCTGCTGATCACCAATACGGTGAACATCATTCTCAACCTGTGGTTCGTTCTGGGCCTGGACTGGGGTGTAGTCGGTTCGGCACGGGCATCGGTGCTCGCCGAGTGGACCGGCGCATTACTAGGCCTGGTCATGGCTCGAAAAGCCTTGCAGGCCTGGTCTGGCAAGATTGTCTGGGCCGCCCTGAAGCTCTGGAGCAACTGGCGACCACTGCTGGCGGTCAACCGCGACATTTTCATTCGCACCCTGGCACTGCAATCGATCATGTTCCTGATCACCGCTCAAGGCGCCCGACTGGGCGATGCAACCGTCGCCGCCAACGCCCTGCTGCTCAACGGCCTGTTGCTGACCTCCCATGCGCTGGACGGGCTGGCACATGCCGTAGAGGCCCTGTGCGGCCATGCCATTGGAGCACGCGACCGGACGGCATTACGCCGCTCGCTGGTGGTGGCCGGTGGCTGGTCGCTGATTGCCAGTTCAGCTTTTGCCCTGCTGTTCCTGACGGGCGGGCATCTGTTCGTGCAGATGCAGACCAACATCCCCGAAGTGCGTGAAACCGCCCTCATCTACCTGCCTTATCTGGCTGCAATGCCTTTGCTAGCGGTCTGGAGCTACTTGCTGGACGGTCTGTTCATCGGCGCAACCCGCGCCCGGGAGATGCGCAATGCAATGCTGATCAGCGTGATACTCATCGCTCCCGTCGCCTTTATTGCAGTCGATCAGGGCAATCACGGGCTCTGGCTGACCTTCCTGGCATTTACCCTGCTGCGCGGCTTAAGCCTTGGAAGCATTGCCTGGCGCCTTAACCGCAAGGACGGCTGGTTTACCTACTGATCGCTCTCGGCCATCTTGCCGGCAAAGGTAATACGCGGACTGGTCAGGGTCAGGCCACTTGAATCAAGCCGGACCCGACTGGAACCAATGCTCAACGACAGCTCGCTGCCTTCTTCAAAAGACACCGTCGGCCCGTTCTCCAGACGAAAGCGTCGCTTATTCCCCATGATCATCTGCCAATCCAGCTGCGCCTGAACACTGTCGGCAGGCAATACATCTGCGGACTGCGTGAAAACCGGCTCACAGGCGCGAGAGTGCAGGCAGGCGATGATCATCGGCCGGTCCATATCGTCATCGAGCAAACTCACCAGTACCTCCATCCCGCCGGTAAATACCAGTTCAAGGCCAGGCATCACGGGCAGCCAGCAATCGTTGTAGCGCGCTCCCCGCCCCTGTAGCCCCCACTCAAGTTGCACCTTGAGACGACCAACCGAATCAAGCCCGACCTCCATCCCTGCCGGGCCGATGACCCAGGCCCGTTGCAGTTGCGGCACTTTCGAGCGGGGTTGCGGCTCAGGCACGCTGAAGCCGACTTCCCAGGGAACGGCATGGAACCGATTGGTATACCGCTCTGCGCTTCCATCCTCCGGTACAGACTCCTGGTAACGATGCTCAACCCGGCTTAGCAGCCACATGTGATTCCACTCAACCTCGGGGTGGCCCGTCAGCGGCAATAAATACCCCGACATCACAAATGGCAGGCTGCTTTCGCCCTCGGCTCGTTGCCTGGCGCGGGAGCCCGGCAAATCCTGGCCCTTGATGCTGACAGCAAAGCGGGTAACGCCAGACGGTTTCGGCAATTGTCGCCAGGGCGCCGCAGGCGTTGGACGAAAGCCCCGCAGGCTATCGCCGAACACCACCTCATGGCGCCGACGGGAATGAACAAAGTGATAGTGGATACCCTCTTCGGCACACAGGCGCTGCACCAGTTGCAGGTCGGACTCCTGATACTGCGCACAATACTCGCGCTCCCGGCACTGGGTTTTCAGCTCGAAGCGATAGCTGCCTTTGCGCAGTCCATGTTCCTCCAGGACCCTGGCGATGATCTGCGGAGCGGTCATGTGTTGAAAGATACGCTGATTGTAACGTTGCCCGAGACAGGCCAGCCGCGGACCGACTTTCAGCCGGTAGCAGGCAGGCCCGGGACGGAAATGACTGCGACTCGCGCCGTGAATCTGCCCATGAAAACCGTGATCACTGCCTTGAAAGCAGAGGAACACCGGCTTGTACATCAGACTTGCCAGATTCACCTCAAGCCCTTCGTTGACGACCTCAAGCTCAAAGGCAAAAGGCTGACTGATTGCTTCCATGCCTTGTAACGAAAGGACGGTAAAACAATGACGCAGACGGGCGATCTCCAGACGAAAAAGCGGCGCGCTGGCGGGATCGGGCATGGGGATGTTCTCTACAGGGGCGGCCAACGATTCTGGCCGAGAAGCGGGATCGAGTAGAGAGCAAAAGGCAGAACAGGACGTTGCCTACACGTGAAGCGGTTTTGGACTACACAGTGATTGATCGCGAATGAGCGGAACGCCGCCCGATTCGCTCCTACGAGGTGTGGGGTAGGAGCGAATCGGGCGGCGTTCCGCTCATTCGAGAAGAACAGATCAGGAAGACAAGTAAGACGAACGAGTCAGGCCAAGGCGCAACGCATCCAGATACTGCGTACGCTCACGCGGGCTGATCCTGGCGCTGGCAACCTTGTCCCGGTAATGGGTCATCAGTTCTTCCGGCGACAAGTGTACGTAACGCAGCATGTCCTCGATGGTGTCGTGGGTTTCGATACCGGCGTGGTACACGCTGCCGTCCAGGTTCTGGTAAATGTTCACCGAATCGGTATCACCGAACAGGTTGTGCATGTCACCCAGGATCTCCTGATAGGCGCCCACCAGGAAAATCCCCAGCAGGTAGTCTTCGCCTTCATTCAGGGCATGCACCGGCATGCTGGTTTCGATGCTCTGCTCGTCCACGTACTGGTTGATCTTGCCATCCGAGTCACAGGTCAGGTCCTGAAGCACCGCACGGCGCACAGGCTCTTCGTCCAGACGATGCAAGGGGATGATCGGCAATACCTGCCCGATGGCCCAGGTATCGGGCAGGCTCTGGAATACCGAGAAGTTGCAGATGTACTTGTCGGCCAGCTTGTCGTTGAGTTCGTCCAGCACCTGACGGTGGGAGCGCTGACGGGCCTTCAGCGAGTTATGCAGGCGGCGGCAGACTGCGAAATAGCACTGCTCGCCCAAGGCTTTCTGCGCCAGGCTGATCTTGCCATCGGCGTACTGGGTCGCGATATCGCTCATGTAGTGCGTGGCGCGCCAGTAAGTCTCGGTCACCATCTCGATATCGGTCGGGCCAAGCAGATCGATCAGCCACTGCACGGTTTCCGGCAGGCTTTCCTTGTCTTCGATCACCGGGACGTCATCGTTGTGTCTTTCGACGTCAGTCACCTGCACCACCAACATGGCGTGGTGCGCGGTCAGAGAACGGCCACTTTCGGAGAAGATGTGCGGATGCGGCAAGCCCTGCGCATCGCAGAACTCCTTGAGCATGCCGACCACGACACCGGCGTAGTCGTCCATGTCGTAGTTGATCGAGCTGGCATTACGCGAGTGCGTGCCGTCGTAGTCCACACCCAGACCGCCGCCCACATCGATGTGATCCACCGGCAGCCCCAGGTTGCGCAGCTCGCCGTAGTAACGAATCGCTTCCTTGAAGCCGTGCTGGTAGTCCGCCAGGTTGGCGATCTGTGAACCCATGTGGAAGTGCAGCAGACGAATGCCCTGGTCCAGACCAGCCTTGCGGAAACGCTCGACCACCGAGAGCAACTGTGCGGCCGACAGCCCGAACTTGGATTTTTCGCCACCGGTGTCGGCCCACTTGCTGGAGGCCAGCGAAGACAGGCGCACGCGCAGACCCACTTGCGGAGCGACCTTGAGTTCTGCGGCTTCTTCGATCACCAGTTCGACTTCGGATTCTTTCTCGATCACGATGAAGACGTTGTGACCCAGCTTCTGGCCCATCAGTGCCAGGCGGATGAACTCGCGGTCCTTGTAACCGTTGCAGACGATGGTCCCGCCCTTGGGGGCCAGCGCCAGCACCGCCATCAGCTCGGGCTTGGAACCCGCCTCAAGGCCGATGGAGACGTTCTGGGTGGCGATGATGTTTTCCACCACCGCTTCCTGCTGGTTGACCTTGATCGGGTACAGCGCCGTGTACTGGCTCTGGTATTCCAGGCGTGCAATGTTGCTGTCGAAAGCGCCGGTCAACTGGCGGACACGGTCCTGCAGGATATCGGGGAAACGCACCAGCAATGGCAGGGACAGACCGCTCTTGCGCAGATTGTCGACCTGCTCATAGAGATCGATGGGCGAACTGCCCGGCCCCTTGGGACGAACTTCAACGCGACCGGCTTCATTGATCGCAAAATAACCGGCCCCCCAATGACGAATCCCGTAAACACTGCGGCTGTCCGCAACGGTCCATTGGCTGCCATCGTCTTTGCGTGTGCGTCGTACGGACATCGAAGTCCCCTATAGATAAGTCATGTAGCGCCGGCCCAATGACAGGCATGCGCAGTGTAGAGAGTGGAAATGACGGTTTGGTTCTCGCTCAGCCGCCAGACTTTTTGGCCTTGAAGCCTTTCTTGACCAGTTCTGCCAGCAACAGCTCGACGTGATCGCCCTGAATCTCGATCACTCCGTCCTTGAGGGCTCCGCCTGTACCGCAACGCTGCTTGAGCGCCTTGGCCAGATCCTTGAGCCCTTCCTCGGCCAGCGGCACGCCCGTGATGGTGGTCACGGTCTTGCCTCCACGGCCTTTGCTCTCGCGCCGCACGCGCGCAATGCCGTCTCCTTCAGGGATGACGGTTTGCTTGCAGGTGCAGGCATCGACGGGCTGACGACATTCGGGGCAATGGCGCCCTGCGTCGGTTGAAAACACCAGGCCACCCAAGGCGGCGAAGGATGCGGCTTTTTTAGCCACGGGAAATCCTCTTGTTGAGGACTGAAGACGGGCCGGGCTCGGTATTGAGCCTTCGACCGCGAAGCCCCACTCTGGCAGGGGCAGCGCTACTGGAACGGCTCGGCCGGCCCAGCTTGAAAAGGTCGCGCAGTGTACCGGCAAAAAGCATGCTTGCTAAGAGCCTGAATGCGCCAATTTACTGAACATTTGCGACCTGCTCCAGATAGCGTTTCAGCGCCGCCAGAGAGTCCGGGCAATAAGGCTTTTCAGCGGTTTCCGTCAGCACTTGGGCAACCGGGATAAAACGCGCCTGCAACACCTCTTCCGGTTGCAGGCTCAGAGGCCCGTCCCAGACGGCGGAAAACACCGCGCACCAGATCCGGTTGCCCGGCTGATCGAAGAGAAACTGCTCATGGGCCTGCAACGCAACGCCAGCGACGCCCAGTTCTTCCTCAAGCTCGCGGGCTGCGGACTCGGCATAGCTTTCGCCAGCCTGAACCATACCGCCCGCCGCCACATCCCAGAAACCTGGGTAAATGGCCTTGCTCAGGGTTCTTTGGTGAACGCAGAGTTCGCCTGCCGAATTGAACAGCAATATATAGGTACCCCGCCCGATAAGGCCGCGCTCGCGCAATTGGGCACGGGGGAGCGAGCCCAATAGCTGATCCTGCTCATCGACCCAGGCGATCAGTTCGGCATCCGAGGCGGCGCGGTGCGCGGCCTCGTGCGAAGAAACGGCCATCAGCCCTGGGACAGCAACTGACGAAGGTCAATAACTGCCGCGTTGGCTCGCGAGATGTAGTTGGCCATGACCAGCGAGTGGTTGGCCAACACGCCAAATGCGCTGCCGTTCAGAACCATCGGGCTCCACAGCGGCTCCTGGGAAGCCTCCAGCTCACGAATGATCTGACGCACGCTGACGGTAGCGTTCTTCTTGGCCAGTACGTCCGCGAAGTCCACCTCGATGGCACGCAGCAGATGCGACAACGCCCAGGCCTGACCACGAGCTTCATAGAAGACGTTGTCGATTTGCAACCATGGGGTTTCCACTATTTCCTCATCGACCTGCGGCACTTCGCCCGGCTTGACCGAGGCAATGGCTTCGGTTTTCAGAGTGCTGTTGAGCTTGACCCGACCGACACTGGCCGACAGGCGTTGCGACAGGGAACCCAGACGGGTGCCGACATCGCCCAGCCAGTTATTCAGGTTGTCGGCACGGGCGTAGAACAACGCGCCCTTCTGGTTAGGATCGGACAAGCGGGCCTGATAGCGGCTCAAGGCATTGATGCCATCGGTGTACTGCGACTCGCTCGAAGGCAACACCCAACTGCGGTTGTCGAAGTTGAACAACGGCTCGGCACGGGCCAGATCCCCGTCTTCAGCCGATTGCGACTGCGAACGGGCAAAGTCCTTGCGCAACGCACGGCTCAGGTCACGAACCTGCACCAGCACGCCATATTCCCAGCTTGGCATGTTGTCCAGCCACAGGCCTGGCGGAAAGCGGTCGTTGGACAGATAACCGCCACGCTTGGTGAGCAGCGTCTGGGTAACTGTCTTGAGGGTTTCGACGGTGGTGTAGCCAATGACCATCGGCTTGCCTTCACGCTCGGCGGCGGCCTGCGCATTCTGCTGCACAGGAAACAGGGCAGGTTCCTTGCTCCAGTACCAGCCCACCAGCAGGGAGACCAGGAGATAGATCAGAATCAGGGAGCCCAAGGCCCTGCTATAGAAAAGGTTGCCCAGGTAACCACGTCTCTTGACCGACGCAGTATCAGCGGTACGCTCACCCGCGCTGCCTGCGCGGTTCTTCCAATCCAGCATGGTAAGGGTCCTTTTCAATCACAGGTTCAGGGCTTCGACCGCAACCTTACAGCAAGGTGCCTTTTGCTGACATGTACGGCGCAAGGTTTTGTTGCCGCACCAACACCCCGACTCAGGAACAAGGTGCGAATGGCAGAGAAATAACGACTATCACGCAACCTTTGGGCACAAAAATGACTCTGACAGAAACCAGACGCTCTTTTGTTGACGAATAAGTGACTTACGGCACTCTTCTATACAATCGGAGGTGCTAGCATAGCGCCAGCAGTGGTACTACTCAGCGAACCCACAGTACTCATAATATGACCGAGTCAGAAGACCCTAGCCGCGATCGTCTCAAGCATCACTTTGCCCAAAGGGTCACTCATCAAGCGCGTCAGATTCTTGAGACTTGGCAACGCCTGCAGAAATCCGAATGGTCGCTCGCCGATATGGCCGAGCTGAAGGATTCGACCCTGCGTCTGTTGCGTTTCGCCGAGCGTTTCGAGCAGGCCGAACACCTGCAACTGGCCCGGGATATCGGCCTGGCACTGGAAACGGTCGAAGCCAATCGCGGCCGCCTCAATAGCAGCCTGATCACCGAACTCAACCGTTTGATGCAACGCCTCTCACGTACAGGCCTGCGTCACGGCGACAAACTGGAACAAACCTCCCTTCCGCCACTGCGCAAGCCAGTCTATGTGGTCTTGCAGGACCGCGAGCGGGCCGAACGGCTGGCCAAACAGCTGGAGTTCTTCGGCCTGTCGGCCCTGTCACTGGACAACGTGGCACAGTTCCAGTCCGCGATGCTGGAGCGCCATCCGTCGGTCATCATCATGGACGTGGATTTCAGCGGCCCGGGCGAAGGCCTGAAGCTCGCCTCCCAGGTTCAGGAAGGACTGGAGCAGAAACTGCCGCTACTGTTCTTCAGCCATCATGAAACCGATACGCCGACCAGGCTGGCCGCAGTGCGCGCCGGTGGCGAAGAGTTTCTGACCGGCACACTGGAAGCCTCAAGCCTGCTGGAGAAAATCGAGGTCCTGACCTGCGTTGCCCAGTATGAGCCTTATAAAGTGCTGGTCATCGATGACTCCCGCGCCCAGGCCACTCACACCGAACGCCTGCTCAATGCCGCCGGAATCGTGACCCGGACATTGCTGGACCCGATCCAGGCCATGTCCGAACTGGCCGAATTCCAGCCGGACCTGATCATCCTCGACATGTACATGCCCGGATGCACCGGCACGGAACTGGCCAAGGTCATTCGCCACAATGACCGCTACGTCAGCGTCCCGATCATTTATCTGTCTGCCGAAGATGATCAGGACAAACAGCTCGACGCCATGAGCGAAGGTGGCGATGACTTCCTGACCAAGCCCATCAAGCCACGCCACCTGATCACCACCGTGCGCAATCGGGCAGCCCGGGCGCGAAGCCTGAAGGCCCGCATGGTGCGCGACAGCCTGACCGGCCTGTACAACCACACACACATCCTCCAGTTGCTGGAGGATTGCAGCTTCCGCGCACGCCGCGAGAACAAGCCCCTGTGCTTTGCCATGCTCGATATCGACCACTTCAAGAAGGTCAACGACACCCATGGCCACCCGATGGGCGACCGTGTCATCAAGAGCCTGGCGTTATTCCTCAAACAGCGCCTGCGTAAAACCGATTTCATTGGCCGCTACGGCGGCGAAGAGTTCGCCATCGTGATGCCGGACACCGACATTCAGAGCGCACATCAGGTGCTCGAAGAAATTCGTTATCGCTTTGCGGAAATACATTACCCCGCGCAACCCACAGACCTGTTCTGCACCTTCAGTGCCGGCGTGGTCGCACTCGGCGTGCATGATGACAGCCTGACTCTTGCATCCCAGGCCGACAACGCGCTGTATCGCGCCAAGCATGCCGGGCGCAATCAAGTGCATTCGGCGGTCGTCGAGGTGCCTTACCACGTGGTATTGCCTGAGATTCAGGCCTGAAAGCTCAGTCGCTCAAGGACCCTCCCGAAATCCATCCTTACAAACCTCATCCCTGCATGCCGTGAAACACTCCGCTATCATGCGCTGACTTTCGAGAATCGAGCCTGCCATGCGCCGTTTGTTATGCCTGATGCTGTTGATCCTGGCCCTGCCCGCTTTCGGGACCAGCCTGCTGGACAGTCGCCCTGCACCGACACTGGGCGGCGCCACACTGGATAACAGCAAGGAATTCCTGCCTGTACGCCAGGCATTCAAATTGAGCCTGATCGAAACGACCCCGCAATCGATCAAGCTACGCTTCGTCGCCACCGACGGCTATTACCTGTATCGCCATCGCTTCCAGTTCCGCACCGAACCTGCCGACATCGGCCTGGGTGAGGCGCAATTGCCCCAAGGCGAAAAGAAACACGACGAGTACTTTGGCGACGTCGAGGTCTATCACGGCATTCTGGACATCGACCTGCCCCGCAAGCCCGGTGAAGAGCGGCCTTTTGTCCTGAGCGTGAGCTATCAGGGCTGCGCCGATAAAGGCTTGTGTTACCCGCCGGAAACCGAGCGACTGAATATTGGTGACGTGCCACCTGCCGACACCGCATCAGCGGCAGGCAAGCAGGCCTGGAGCTGGAAAGAGCTGGCGCTGTTTTTTCTCGCGGGTATCGGCCTGACATTCACGCCCTGCGTGCTGCCAATGTTGCCGATTCTTTCCGGCGTGGTCTTGCGGGGTCAGGTCGGCGGTCTGCGCGGTCTGAGTCTTTCACTGGCCTACGTTTTGCCGATGGCCGTGTGCTTCGCCGTGCTGGGCGCCTTGATGGGCATGTTCGGAGCGGGCCTGAACCTGCAGGCACGTCTGCAATCGGCCTGGGTACTGGTGCCGTTTTCGCTGTTCTTCGTGCTGTTTGCCGTGGCGATGTTCGGCGTCTTTGAACTGCGTCTTCCGCAAGCCATCAGCAACAGACTGGATCGTATCGCAGGCAAGACCGAAGGTGGTTCGCTCTGGGGCGCAGCCGTGCTCGGCGTGGTTTCCAGCCTGCTGGTATCACCTTGCGTCTCGGCACCACTGGCCGGCGCGCTGCTCTATATAAGCGCCAGCGGAGATGCTCTGGGCGGCGGCCTGAAACTGTTCGCCCTGGGGCTGGGCATGGGAGCGCCGTTATTGCTGGTCGCGACCGGCGGAGCGGCGTGGCTGCCAAAGAGTGGCCCATGGCTGGTAACCGTGAAAAACGCCATTGGCGTGCTGCTGCTGGGCCTGGCCATAGGCTTGCTGAGCCGCGTATTGCCAGGGCAGATCACCTTGCTGCTGATCGGCATTCTGTGTGCCGGTGTCGCGCTGTTCCTCGGAGCCCTGGAATTCACTGCAAAATCTTCACGCCAAAAACTCGCGCAACTTCTCGGCCTGCTTTTGTTCGTCTACGCTCTGGCATGCTGGTACGGCGCATTGAGCGGGCAAACTGACCCGACTCGTCCACTGGGGCGCCCACAGGCAGCCACCATCAGCAACGGTATGGCAATACCGGTGACGTCCCAATGGCAGACCATCACCACGTCTGCCGAACTGGACCGGGCCTTGAGCGAAGCAAAAGATGCAGGCAAACCCTTGCTGCTCGACTGGTATGCCGACTGGTGCATCAGTTGCAAGGTTATCGAGCATGAAGTCCTGCCTGATCCAGGCGTCGTCGAGAAACTGACGGGCTACAGCCTGATCCGGTTCGACATGACAGACAGCAATGCAGAGCAACGTGCCCTGCTTGACCGCTACAAGCTGTTCGGACCACCCGCGTTGTTATTTTTCAGTAAAAGCGGCGAAGAACTGAAAAATGTCCGAGTCATTGGTGAAATCGACGTTCCTGCTTTCCTTGAGCGCATAAATAGAGCAAATGACCAAAATTAGGTGTCGGGTCATAAACTTTACGCAAACATCGCTCATTGTGCTGGCTACTGTAGTTAACTGGACAGTACATTCCCCTTGCGGCATAGTCGCCGGGCGTGAACGCCCGTAAACAAAATAAAGGAATAAACGATGGCGACTTTCCTGGTACTGCACGGCCCCAACCTGAATCTGCTCGGTACTCGCGAGCCCGGGATATATGGTGCCGTCACCCTGGCTCAAATCAACCAGGATCTGGAGCAGCGCGCTCGCGATGCCGGTCACCATCTGATGTACCTGCAAAGCAACGCCGAGTACGAATTGATCGACCGAATCCATGCTGCACGCACCGAAGGCGTGGACTTCATCATCATCAATCCGGCTGCTTTTACACATACAAGTGTGGCAATACGTGACGCGCTGCTGGGAGTGAGCATCCCATTCATCGAAGTGCATTTATCAAACGTGCACAAACGCGAACCTTTCCGCCATCACTCCTACTTTTCAGATGCTGCTGTAGGAGTGATCTGCGGCCTTGGCGCCAGCGGTTACCGACTGGCCCTGGAGGCCGCCCTGGAACAATTGGCCGTTAGCTCCAAGCCATGACCGGACCAGCATCGCTGGCCCTCACGGCTTGAACCGGCTGCCGAAATGCCCTGACAGACCCCTTGGGAGTTGATGATTAATGGATATTCGCAAAGTCAAGAAACTGATCGAACTGCTGGAAGAATCTGGTATCGACGAGCTGGAGATCCGTGAAGGCGAAGAATCCGTACGGATCAGCCGTCACAGCAAGACTCCGGCACAACCGTATTACGCGCCGGCTCCAGTTGCCGCGCCTGTAGCTGCTGCTCCGGTCGCACCGGTTGCCGCTGCTGCTGCCGCAGAAGCACCTTCGGCTCCGAAGCTGAACGGTCACGTGGTCAAGTCGCCAATGGTCGGTACGTTCTACCGCACTCCGGCACCTACTTCGCCTGCATTCGTCGAAGTCGGCCAGACCGTCAAGAAAGGCGACACCATCTGCATCGTCGAAGCGATGAAAATGATGAACCACATCCAGGCAGAAGCCAGCGGTGTGATCGAATCCATCCTGGTAGAAAACGGTCAGCCGGTTGAATTTGACCAGCCGCTGTTCACTATCGTTTGAACCGGGGAGAGCCTGCGATGTTGGAAAAAGTTCTGATCGCCAACCGCGGCGAAATTGCCTTGCGCATCCTGCGTGCCTGTAAGGAACTGGGCATCAAGACCGTCGCTGTACACTCCACGGCAGATCGCGAGTTGATGCACCTGGGCCTGGCAGATGAAACCGTCTGTATCGGTCCGGCTCCAGCCAACCTGTCCTACCTGAATATCCCGGCAATCATCTCGGCAGCCGAACTGACCGGCGCCACGGCGATTCACCCGGGCTACGGCTTTCTTGCGGAAAACGCGGATTTCGCCGAACAGGTAGAGAAATCGGGCTTCGCCTTCATCGGCCCAAAAGCAGACACCATTCGCCTGATGGGCGACAAGGTTTCCGCCAAGGACGCCATGAAGCGCGCCAGCGTACCGACGGTTCCAGGTTCTGACGGCCCACTGCCGGAAGACGAAGAAACCGCGCTGCGCATCGGCCGTGAAGTCGGCTACCCGGTGATCATCAAGGCCGCCGGTGGCGGTGGTGGTCGCGGCATGCGCGTGGTTCACCGCGAGGAAGACCTGATCGAAGCTGCCAGCCAGACCCGCGCCGAAGCGGCTGCCTGGTTCAGCAACCCGATGGTCTACCTGGAAAAATACCTGACCAACCCACGTCACGTGGAAGTTCAGGTCATTTCCGATGGCCAGGGCAATGCCATTCACCTGGGCGACCGTGACTGCTCGCTGCAACGCCGTCACCAGAAAGTCCTGGAAGAAGCACCGGCACCGTTCATCGACGAACAAGCCCGCAAGGACGTGTTCGCAGCTTGCGTAAAAGCATGCGTGGACATCGGCTACCGTGGCGCCGGCACGTTCGAGTTCCTGTACGAGAACGGCCGCTTCTACTTCATCGAAATGAACACTCGAGTTCAGGTAGAGCACCCGGTTTCGGAGATGGTCACCGGTATCGACATCGTCAAGGAGATGCTGAGCATCGCCGCCGGCAACAAACTGTCGTACACCCAGGATGACGTTGTCATCACGGGCCATGCGCTGGAATGCCGTATCAACGCTGAAGATCCGAAAACCTTCATTCCGAGCCCGGGCCTGGTCAAGCACTTCCACGCGCCAGGCGGTAACGGCGTGCGTGTAGACTCGCATCTGTACAGCGGCTACAAGGTTCCATCGAACTACGACTCGTTGATCGGCAAGCTGATCACATGGGGCGCGACCCGCGACGAAGCCATGGCACGCATGCGCAATGCCCTGGACGAAATCGTGGTCGACGGGATCAAGACCAATATCCCGCTGCACCGCGACCTGACCCGTGATGAAGGCTTCTGCGAAGGCGGAGTCAACATCCACTATCTTGAGCACAAACTGGCCAATCAATAAGTCAGCGTGTTTCAGATCAACAAAGCCGCAGCGATGCGGCTTTGTTGTTTGCGCCGCATAGAAGTAAACTTGCCCGCTTCTTCGCGGCAGTACCGCGCACACATTTTGACTCGAAGGTAATCCGCCATGCCTTGGCTGCAAGTCCGCCTCGCCATCAGCCCAGAACAAGCCGAAACCTACGAGGACGCGCTGCTTGAAGTCGGCGCCGTATCCGTGACCTTCATGGATGCCGAAGACCAGCCGATTTTCGAGCCTGAACTCAATACCACCCCGCTGTGGGCACACACCCACCTGCTGGCCCTGTTCGAAGCCGACACCGACGCCGATCTGGCACTGGCGCACCTGCGCCTGCTGACCGACGCCGAACTGCCCGAGCACACCGCCGAAGTCATCGAAGACCAGGACTGGGAGCGCAGCTGGATGGATAACTTCCAGCCAATGCGCTTCGGCCAGCGCCTGTGGATCGTCCCGAGCTGGCACGCTGCTCCAGAGCCTGACGCCGTGAACCTGCTGCTCGATCCGGGCCTGGCATTCGGCACCGGCACCCACCCGACCACAGCCCTGTGCCTGGAATGGCTGGACGGCCAGGACCTCAAAGGCTGCAACGTGCTGGATTTCGGCTGTGGCTCGGGCATCCTGGCGATCGCTGCACTGTTGCTGGGCGCCGAGCAGGCAGTGGGCACCGATATCGACGTTCAGGCACTTGAAGCCTCTCGTGACAATGCCGGACGCAACAACATCGCAGCCGAGCGCTTCCCGCTATACCTGCCTGAAGACATGCCCCAGCAACAGGCCGACGTGCTGGTCGCCAATATCCTGGCCGGCCCGCTGGTATCGCTGGCCCCGCAACTGGCAACACTGGTCAAGACCGGCGGTCGTCTGGCACTGTCCGGAATTCTTGCAGAACAAGGTGAGGAAGTAGCCGCAGCCTATGCTGCTACATTCGATCTGGACCCTATCGCCAACCGTGATGGCTGGGTACGCATCACAGGTCGTCGCCGTTAACAGCCGCCTGAACCGGACAGCAGCATGACCGACAGCTTCGTCACCCAGTGCCCCCACTGCCAAACCAGTTTCAGAGTCAGCCACGCCCAACTGAGCGTGGCCCGCGGCGTGGTGCGCTGCGGAGCCTGTCTGCAGGTTTTCAATGCCGCCCGGCAACTGCTGGAGCAGCGCTCGGCCGACGAACCCGAGATCACGCAACCGCCCGCACAGGAAATCGCCGCCCCGCAAGTCACCGAACAAGCGCCTCCCGCGCCGATCGTCGAGCCCGAACCGACTCCGGCACCTCAGGAAGTCATCCCGGAAGATGACGATCCCTGGAAGGTCAGCGAGTTCGACCTGGACAATCTGGACCTCGACGAAGAACTCGCCCGGCTTGAACAGCGGGAAATCCAGCTGCCCGACACCTTCGGCAAGGCAAACACCCGCAACGGCGATGCATTGCTGACGGCCCAGCGGGACAATGCGGAAGCCGAAGAAAGCACATGGGTCGGCAGCCTGCGCAATGACGATGTCAGCCACCTGCCGGAAATACAGGCCGAAGTTGTCACCGCCACAGAGCCGACTGCGGAGCCCGAACCCGACTCAAGCCCCGAACCCGAGCAGCCTGCCGGCCGTGAACGGACCGAGCCGTCATTGTCACTGGGCGACGTCGATCTGGACGATGACCAGCCGGCACTCAGCTCCCGCAAGCAGCCAACCAGTGAAAGCACTGAGCGCTGGTCGGCACGGGATGAAGAGGAAGACAATCACGACGACGAACACGAGCCATCGATCGCCCCTCGCGGCAAACGCACGCGAAACGAACCGGCGGTGCGCGATCAGGCACTTCTGGACCTGACCGATGACCCGCTGCAACTGGACTGGCAACGCCCCAAGCCACGCTGGGGACGCCGCCTGTTCTGGGGCCTGCTGGTTCTGCTCGCCCTGGCAGGGCTGGCGGGCCAGTACATCTGGTATCACTTCGACCATCTGGCCAGACAGGACCAGTACCGCTCCTGGTTCCAGCAGATCTGCCCGAAAATTGACTGCAAGGTGCCATCGAAGGTCGACATTGCACTGCTCAAGAGCAGCAATCTGGTGGTGCGCAGCCATCCGGAGTTCCAGGGCGCACTGGTAGTGGACGCAATCATCTACAACCGCGCATCATTCTCACAGCCGTTTCCGCTTCTTGAGCTAAGATTTGCCGATACCAGCGGTCAGCTCATTGCCAGTCGTCGGTTCAAACCGGGCGAATACTTGAGCGGCGAAATGGCTGGCAAGGAAGAGATGCCACCCCAGACACCGATCCATATTGCGCTGGATATCCTCGATCCTGGCGCCAAAGCCGTGAATTACAGCCTGAACTTCCGCTCACCGGAATGAGCCCGGCCTCACCCTGCCCGCCGATGCTCTCAGGTGCCTGAAAGCACGTCTGCGCGGGCCATGAAGCATAAATAGCGAAGTTTTCATGACATTTCGCCCAAAAAGCGAACCGTTAGCGATAAGAAAATAACTGTTCAGATTTTATCCAATTCAGCCTTTATCCAGTCATCGAGAGCGGGTATCATGCCAACCCTTTTTCAAACTCTCGGTTCAGTCTCAAGGTTGCGCAAGCAACTGAAGACGGGGCTGTTGCAGACCGTGTGGAACGGTTTTTTACACGGCCTGCGGATGATCCGGCCCCACGATAGGTAAAGCTATGTCGGCGGTACGCATCGGTCCGTATACGTTACAGAATGGCTTGATTCTCGCCCCGATGGCGGGCGTCACCGACCAGCCTTTCCGGCAACTGTGCAGAGAACTCGGCGCAGGCCTGGTGGTATCGGAAATGGTCACCAGTGACATGAGCCTGTGGAACAGTCGCAAATCGCGTCTGCGCATGATCCACGAAGGTGATCCCGAGCCCCGCTCGGTCCAGATCGCCGGCGGTGATCCGCAGATGCTCGCGCAGGCAGCGCGGGCCAATGTCGAACTGGGTGCCCAGATCATCGACATCAACATGGGCTGCCCGGCCAAGAAGGTCTGTAACAAGGCCGCAGGCTCGGCGCTTCTGAAAGATGAAAAGCTGGTGAGTGAGATTCTGCAGGCCGTAGTGGCTGCAGTCGATGTACCGGTGACCCTGAAGATCCGCACCGGCTGGGACCGCGACAACAAGAACGGCCTTACGGTCGCCAGAATCGCCGAACAGTCAGGAATACAGGCGCTGGCGGTTCACGGTCGGACCCGTGCAGACCTTTACACCGGCGAAGCCGAGTACGACACCATTGCCGAAATCAAGCAGGCGATGTCGATTCCGGTATTCGCCAATGGCGACATCGATTCACCCGAAAAAGCCCGGTACGTGCTACAGGCCACCGGAGCGGACGGGCTACTGATTGGAAGGGCCGCCCAGGGGCGACCATGGATTTTTCGTGAAATAGATCACTACCTGCGTACTGGCGAAAAACTGCCAGCGCTGCCGGTCAGTGAAGTGGAACGTATTCTGCTTGAACATCTGACAGCCCTCCACGCCTTCTATGGGGACGTGATGGGCGTGCGTATTGCACGCAAGCATGTCGGTTGGTATCTCGCAACCTTGCCGGGCGCCAGGGAATTTCGCGCCCATTTCAATCGTTTGGAAGATACGGAAGCACAGTGCGCCAACGTCCGGGAGTTCTTGAGCCAAGGCTACAAGGGCCCGGATAACCAGAATAAAGAAGAGGTGGCCGCATGACGATGATGACCGAGACTTTAGTGAGTGGAACAACACCCGTGAGTGACAACGTCAATTTGAAACAGCACCTCAACACGCCGAGCGAAGAGGGTCAGACCCTGCGCGGCAGTGTCGAGAAGGCGCTGCACAATTATTTCGCCCACCTCGAAGGCGCTTCCGTCACTGACGTGTACAACCTGGTGTTGTCGGAAGTCGAGGCTCCGCTTCTCGAAAGCGTGATGAACTACGTCAAGGGCAACCAGACGAAGGCTTCCGAACTGCTGGGCCTCAATCGCGGCACGCTGCGCAAGAAACTCAAGCAGTACGACCTGCTTTAAGCATTATTCAATACAGAAAAGGCGACCCGCCTTGCACAGCGGTCGCCTTTTTTTGCTGACTTCCTTTGCTTTTGATGGAAATTGAAATGACCGACCAGACTACCCGCCTGCCGATCCGCCGCGCTTTGATCAGCGTTTCCGACAAGACAGGAATCCTCGAATTCGCACGCGAGCTTGAAGCGCTGGGCGTCGAGATTCTTTCGACTGGCGGTACTTTCAAGCTGCTGCAGGACAACGGTGTTGCAGCCGTGGAAGTGGCCGATTACACCGGTTTCGCCGAGATGATGGATGGCCGGGTCAAAACCCTGCACCCCAAGATCCACGGCGGCATCCTGGGTCGTCGCGGTATCGACGATGCAATCATGAACGAGCATGGCATCAAGCCGATCGATCTGGTCGCGGTCAACCTCTATCCGTTTGAAGCCACGGTTTCCAAGCCGGGCTGCGACCTGCCGACCGCCATCGAGAACATCGATATCGGCGGCCCGACCATGGTTCGTTCCGCTGCGAAGAACCACAAGGACGTCGCCATCGTGGTCAATGCCAGCGACTACGCCCAGGTCCTGGAAAACCTCAAGGCCGGCGGCCTGACCTACGCTCAGCGTTTCGACCTGATGCTCAAGGCTTTCGAGCACACTGCTGCCTACGACGGCATGATCGCCAACTACCTGGGCAGCGTCGACCAGAGCGCCGAAACCCTCAGCACCGAAGGCCGCAGCCAGTTCCCGCGTACCTTCAACACCCAGTTCATCAAGGCGCAGGAAATGCGCTACGGCGAGAACCCGCACCAGAGCGCGGCGTTCTACGTTGAGGCCAGACCTGCCGAAGTCGGCATCGCGACCGCTACCCAGTTGCAAGGCAAGGAACTGTCGTTCAACAACGTGGCCGACACCGATGCCGCCCTGGAATGCGTCAAGAGCTTCGTCAAGCCAGCCTGCGTGATCGTCAAGCACGCCAACCCGTGCGGCGTCGCCGTCAGCCCGGACGACGAAGGCGGCATTCGCAAGGCCTATGACCTGGCCTACGCCACCGACGCCGAATCCGCTTTTGGCGGCATCATTGCCTTCAACCGCGAGCTGGACGCCGACACCGCCAAGGCCATCGTTGACCGTCAGTTCGTTGAAGTCATCATCGCACCAAGCGTCAGCGCCGAAGCTGCTGCCATCGTTGCGGCCAAAGCCAACGTTCGCCTGCTGACCACCGGCCAATGGGCTGCCGAACGTGGCGCTGCCTGGGATTACAAGCGCGTCAATGGCGGCCTGCTGGTACAAAGCCGCGACATCGGCATGATCACTTCTGCCGACCTCAAGATCGTCACCCAGCGCGCACCGACCGAACACGAAGTACACGACCTGATCTTCGCCTGGAAAGTCGCCAAGTACGTCAAGTCCAACGCCATCGTCTACGCCAAGAATCGCCAGACCATCGGCGTCGGCGCAGGCCAGATGAGCCGCGTGAACTCCGCACGCATCGCCGCCATCAAGGCTGAGCACGCTGGCTTGCAGGTTCAGGGCGCGGTCATGGCTTCCGACGCATTCTTCCCGTTCCGCGACGGCATCGACAATGCCGCCAAGGCAGGCATCACTGCCGTCATCCAGCCAGGTGGCTCGATGCGCGACAGCGAAGTGATTGCGGCAGCAGACGAAGCGGGCATTGCGATGGTATTTACCGGCATGCGCCATTTCAGACACTGATTGCAGTTTTGAGCCTCAAGCTGCAAGCGACAAGAAAGAGCGGATTGCGCCGTTCTTTCTTGATGCGGCAGTTCAATTTTTCAAAGCCATAAGCTGTAGTTCGAGAGCTGCGCGATCAGCCTTCACTTGCAGCTTGTAGCTTTTCTCCGAAGGAGACTTTCACTTATGAACGTATTGATTATCGGCAGCGGCGGTCGTGAACACGCTCTTGCCTGGAAAGTGGCTCAGGACCCGCGGGTCGAGAAGGTTTTCGTCGCGCCGGGCAACGCCGGTACGGCCATCGAAGCCAAGTGCGAGAACGTCGCCATCGACGTACTGGCTCTTGAGCAACTGGCCGACTTTGCCGAGAAGAACGTGTCCCTGACCATCGTTGGTCCGGAAGTCCCGCTGGTTGCAGGCGTCGTGGATCTGTTCCGCAGCCGTGGCCTGGACTGCTTTGGCCCGACTGCCGGTGCCGCTCAGCTCGAAGGCTCCAAGGCGTTCACCAAGGACTTCCTGGCTCGCCACAAGATCCCGACTGCCGACTACCAGAACTTCACAGAGATCGAGCCTGCCCTGGCTTATCTGCGTGAGAAAGGCGCCCCTATCGTCATCAAGGCCGACGGTCTGGCAGCCGGTAAAGGCGTGATCGTTGCAATGACGCTGACCGAAGCAGAAGACGCCGTTCGCGACATGCTGGCAGGCAATGCCTTTGGCGAAGCCGGTTCGCGAGTTGTGATCGAAGAATTCCTCGATGGCGAAGAAGCCAGCTTCATTGTGATGGTCGATGGCAAGAATGTTCTGCCAATGGCCACCAGCCAGGACCACAAACGTGTCGGCGACGGCGACAGCGGTCCGAACACCGGCGGCATGGGTGCTTACTCCCCTGCTCCTGTGGTTACTGCCGAAGTTCACCAGCGCGTCATGGATCTGGTCATCTGGCCAACTGTTCGCGGCATGGCAGAAGAAGGCAACGTTTATACCGGTTTCCTCTATGCTGGTCTGATGATCGACAAGGCTGGCAACCCGAAAGTCATCGAGTTCAACTGCCGCTTTGGCGACCCGGAAACCCAACCTGTCATGCTGCGCCTGCAATCGAGCCTGGTGCTGCTGGTCGAGGCCGCTTTGGCCCAGGCACTGGACAAGGTTGAAGCACAGTGGGACCCTCGTCCAAGCCTGGGTATCGTTCTGGCTGCCGGTGGCTACCCTGGCGATTACGCCAAAGGCGCGGCGATTGAAGGTCTGGATGCAGCGGCACAACTGCCGGGCAAGGTATTCCATGCAGGCACGGCACTGAAAGATGAGCGTGTCGTCACAAGCGGTGGTCGCGTATTGTGTGCAACCGCACTGGGCGACAGCGTCGGTAACGCACAGGAAAACGCCTACGCCCTGGCTGCGAAGATTGATTGGGAAGGTTGCTTCTACCGCAAGGACATTGGCTATCGCGCCATTGCCCGTGAGCGTGGTGAGAGTCAGGAATAAGTCTGCCGGACCAGCCCCTGACAAGGGGGCTGGTCGGTTGCTCCGGTACTGCGCACTGTTATCAGGCATTCACTCAGGAAGGGATATCAACGTGCGCTGGCTCAGGATTGCCATAGTTTCAACAGCCGGATTACTGTCCTTGCTCTTCATGCTTACGGCCAAGGCCGAGCATGGCGCAGGCTGGTCGACGCTGCTCGACGAACAGGCAAGCCTGCAACTGAACGATATCCGCTCGGCCCGCTACCAGAACCAGTTCAGCCCCATCGACCTTGAACGGGTCACTGCCGCAGACCGCAACAGCGCGCTATGGCTTCACTATCGGGTCCCTCCTACCCGGCACGAACAACTGATACGCATCTTCGCGCCAGACCTGGCCAGCGGAGACCTGTACATCATCGAAGGCGAAAAGCTGGTCGATCACCTGCGCACAGGCAACGATGTGCCCAAGCAGGACCAGCGACTGCCCTCCAACGATTTTCTGCTACCCGTCCCGCAAAGCGACGTCACGCTGGACTTGTATCTGCGACTCGTCTCGACCCAGAAACTGCGCCCCAGCATCACGCTGCAACCGGCGATAGCCAGCGCGGCAGATGAGCGCGAACCCTTTCTGTTCGGCCTGTTGTTCGGCGCGCTGATCATGCTGATCACCCAGAACCTCACGCGCTACTGGCATACCAAATCGCGCAGCAACCTGTGGCTGGCAGCCTGTGAAACCCTGCTCGCGCTGAGTGCGTTCCTGCTGCTCAACCTGCTCGACATGGCCAAGACCTGGCATATCGCGCAAACTCCGGGCGCTCACATTGCGCTGTTGCTCGCCGCCGTGGCGGGGCTGTTTTATACCTATTGCTTCTTTGTGCATCGGGGCATCAAGCCACTCGACCGGCTGATGCAGATCGACGCCGTACTCATGGGCACGGGTGTGCTGCTGGTACTGCTCTTCGACAGCCTGCCGCTCAACGTCATGACTTTCCTGCTGGTTTCCCTGACCACGCTGAGCATCCTGACGGTATCGATCTGGCACTGGCAGAAAGGCTACCGGCCGGCGCGCCTGTTCGTGGTTTCGATGATCATCTTCAACCTCGGCTATCTGGTCATCGTTCCGGGCCTGCTGTGGCTGAGCCTGATCCCGCCGCAGTGGCTGATCCTCGCCCTGCTGGGGGTTTTCTGTATCTGCGGCCTGCTGATGGGCATCGCCCTGAACGAGCGTTCGCGCAGCATTACCGAGGACAAGTTCAGCCTCAGCCGCGACCAGGCTGCCAGCACGGCAGAGGTCAATGCCAAAGCCGAGTTCCTGGCCAAGATCAGCCACGAAATACGCACCCCGATGAACGGCGTGCTCGGCATGACCGAGCTGCTGCTGGACACGCCACTGTCGGTCAAGCAGCGCGACTATGTGGAAACCATCCACAGTGCAGGCAACGAACTGCTGACACTCATCAACGAGATTCTCGACATCACCAAGCTGGAATCGGGGCAGATCGAACTCGACGATGTGCAGTTCGATATCAGCGCTCTGGTCGAAGACTGCCTGAATATCTTCCGCGCCAAGGCCGAGCAGCAGAATGTCGAGCTGATCAGCATGATTCACCCTCAGGTTCCGCGCGTCATCAGTGGTGACCCGACACGTCTGCGCCAGACGCTGATGAGCCTGCTGGAAAACGCCCTGAAGAAAACCGAAGAGGGCGAGATCCTGCTGGCAGTCGCTCTTGACTCCAAACCCGGCAAACATCGCGTGCGTATTTCTGTGCAGGACAGCGGCATGCCCCTGTCTACCGAGGAACGCGATGCCTTGATGCACACCGAACTGCACAGCAAGCACTTCCTGACCAGCAACAAGCTCGGCGGCCATCTGGGCCTGGTGATCGCACGCCGGCTGACGGAATTGATGGATGGCGAATTCGGCATCCAGAACGGCAACCCTCAGGGCACCACGCTCTGGCTGAGCCTGCCACTGGACTCCAAACTGCTGGAGCAGCCGACTACCGATCTGGACGGCCCGCTCAAGGATGCCCGTGTGCTGGTCGTCGACGACAACGATACCTGCCGCAAGGTACTGGTGCAGCAATGCAGTGCGTGGGGCCTGAACGTCAGTGCCGTACCGTCCGGCAAGGAAGCCCTGGCGCTGCTGCGCACCAAGGCGCATCTGCGCGACTATTTCGACGTGGTGCTGCTAGACCAGAACATGCCCGGCATGAGCGGCATGCAACTGGCTGCCAAGATCAAGGAAGACCCGAGCCTCAATCACGATATCCTGCTGATCATGCTCACCGGCATCAGTAATGCACCCAGCAAGATCATCGCCCGCAATGCCGGTATCAAGCGTATCCTGGCCAAGCCGGTAGCCGGTTACACGCTCAAGACCACACTGGCGGACGAACTGACCCAGTTGAACAAAGGTGTCGTGCCTCTCCCGGCGCAGCCTTCCTTGAACACTCCGGTCAGCGTGCCCGGCGACTTCCGTATCCTGGTGGCCGAAGACAACAGCATCTCCACCAAGGTCATCCGCGGCATGCTCGGAAAGCTCAATCTGCACCCCGATACTGCCAGCAACGGCGAAGAAGCCCTGCGTGCCATGAAAGCCCAGCGCTATGATCTGGTCCTGATGGATTGTGAAATGCCGATCCTCGATGGTTTCTCGGCGACCGAACAACTGCGAGCCTGGGAAGTGGGCAACCAGCGCGTACGGACCCCGGTCGTGGCCCTTACGGCGCACATCCTGGCCGAACACAAGGACCGCGCCCGTCAGGCAGGCATGGACGGGCACATGGCAAAACCCATCGAGCTTTCACAGCTGAGGGAACTGATCGAATACTGGGTCGCGCAGCGTGAAGCAACACGCAACCTGACGTCGAACGGCAGCCTTTACCAGCAGAACTGATGAGTCGAAACAAAGCCGCCTGATAGACTTGCCTGCCTCTCCCCACTTGCTGCCGTGAGCCAAGATCATGCTCCATGTGCTGTTCAGCGTTTATTTGAAGATGCTGGTGCTCTATAGCCCGTTCTTCGTTCTTTCCTGCTTCATCAGCCTGACACGCGGCCACTCGCGCAAGGAACAACGGCGCCTGGCGTGGAAGGTCGCACTGGCGACACTGATTTCCAGCGTGCTGCTCTATCTGTTCGGGCGAGTGATCTTCGATGTATTCGGCATCACTGTGGATGCCTTCCGGATTGGCGCTGGCAGCGTGCTGTTCATTTCGGCACTGGGCATGGCGCAAGGCAAATCAGCGGTCCAGACCGATAACATCCAGCAGGATGTCACCATCGTTCCCTTGACCATACCGATCACCGTCGGCCCCGGCACCATCGGTGCGCTGCTGGTCATGGGCGTCAGCCAGCCTCATTGGGACGACAAGCTCACCGCCATTCTGAGTATTGCCCTGGCCAGTTTCAGCGTTGGAGTCGTTCTGTATCTGTCTGATCGAATCGAACGCATCCTCGGTGACCAGGGCCTGCAGATTGTCAGCCGCCTGATGGGGTTGTTCGTCTGTGCTCTGGCAGCGCAGATCATTTTTACCGGTGTCAGAGGGTATCTGGTTCCCTGAGACCTCAGAGCGGAATGCGCTTGATACGCTCCGCTCCCCTGCCCTGTAATTCCTTTCGCACACGGTCGCGGTTCAAAGCGTATTGAGCGCTGTCGAAGACGAAGCCGCCGCCCTTGAGCAACAGCCTCATTTCATAATTGAGCGGCCACATGGGAATCCTGGATATCCATGAGTACCAGGGTTTTGGCTTGGTAAGGCTGATCATTTGCAGCCCACAGATCACGATATGAATCTGCCCGGACTCTCGTTTCTCGCAAGGCACTATCTGAAAGCTTTCGGAGCGCCCCACACTGAACCAACTGCTGAAAAAGTCTTTTGCATGCTCGCTGTTGAACATGAGCTGAAGCGAAGATTTCGCCAGTTCAGCAAGCCGGGGAGAAGTGATACGGGCCACAAGCAACGCGGCCTGACGCTGGAAATCCTTGGGTTTATTGAAGACCGCGGACTTTTGATCAATCACCGATGTGCGTGAAAGCCCGCACGTCACCAGCTTCTGCTGGTACGCATTGATCCAGCCCTCCCAGTTTCTCTTGCGGTCATAAGCCTCGAAAGCACACAGCTCGGCCAGCAAGAGGCAGTCCTGAATATCCGCACGCTCCTGCGCATCAATGCCGGGCAGGAAAGAAACCAGGTTATTGGCCATCAACAGAGAGTTTGAATTCATCACTCGCCCTCCCCCAGATCGACAATCAACTGATCACGTCTTTCACCCAGCCTGGCGACCAGATCCTTCCTGAAATAACCGAAGCCGTGTTCATCCAGCTCGGCCGAAACAGTTGCGATCTCCAGATTCTTCAAGCTGTCCGGTCGGGCGAACAATTGCGAAAGCGGCATTTCACCTGCGAGTGGCGTGCTTTGGAACGAAAGAATGATCAGGTTGAGCACCGGCTCGACATCGACAAACCCCAGTTGCAGGGTTATGGAGCAATCCTGCCTGTCGGGCGAGGCCAACTCTGCCGTCGACCCGGGAAGCCTCGGGGCCGGCAGACAGCGGGTCGTCTGTTCAATAAACAAAGCCTTGGCGGCAATCTCTTCGGTGCCACTTACAAAGTGCTTCAGGGTGCGCTCTGCCTGCTCGATGAACGGCAAAGGCACTCGACTGGCCAGCTTTTCCCTGGTGTAGTCCCACAGTGAACCTGTGTACTCCAGGGGCGCATCCTGCACCTCGCGGTAGGTGATATTGCAGCGAAACCGGGTCAGAGCACTGAGATAGGTCTGACGCCATTCGACAGGCTCGGCAAACTTCTCATGCCTGGCCGAGGCGGCCAACTGGCTATACAGGCTACAGTCCAGCACATCCGACTTGAATGAAGAGGATACGCCGCTGGAAAAAAAGAACAGGCTGCCTGCGTTGATATAACGCTGTTGCATTCCCTTGCACATAAGATTCCCTCATTACGCTCATCGAAAAAAAGCCGCGGCGAACCGCGGCTCAACACCTCGTCAAATCTCGAACTCAGCCAGTGCAGATCGGGCATTTGCCGTCAGCTTCGCCTCGACCTCACCCTTTACCCGCGCATAATGCTGAAGGTTCAGGACCAGATTGTTCTCGGCACGCTTGATGCGCACAGAAGCATTGTTCCATTCCCAGAACAGCACGTTGGTTATGTCCTGAGAGGTAACGAAGTTCACGGCCCCCATCGCCATGACCACTTCACCATCACTGGACTCGGCTGCGGACGCGATAGTGAACTTGGCACTTTTATGGGTTTTGCTTGAGTTCTCGAACAACCGCAGAGGCTTGTCACTGGCTTGCAGTGCCTTCACGGTGTCCTTCGCGACCTTGAGCAGCAATACAGAAGTCGGGCCTGGCACTGCCATGGCAACGATGGCCGATTCCAGAATCTTGAGCGCTTCCTGTTCCATGGTGAAACGGGTATTGCTGCTTCGATAGTCCGAAAGCTCTTTGGACTGGGAGAACCAGCCGCAGTAACCCAGCACCTTGGTGAAGGTTTCGTACCACTGCACGGCATTCTCATTGCTGTCCCGGTACTTCTTGTTGGCGGCCAGCGAAGCGAGCAGAACGCTGTCCTTGATAATCTGTTTGTTCTCTTTGGACATGCCGGAAACGATAGAGACTACGGTATCTCCGGCCACCAGAGCACCGGGATTCTTCTCATCCACTTCCATAAGGCCGAGAGACTTCCTCTTGTTATCGACATGTTCCTGGTGATCACAGTCACCCAGGTCACAGTTAGCGATTTCGATCTTGCTTTTTTCAACTTCATCAAACATTTCAAGTTCCTTTTTTAAGTTGGGTTCATCCTTGAAGGACAACTCAAAGCTACTCCATGCATTCGGGTTTCTCCATACCGTGCAAAAGCCGCCGACTGCAAAAAGTAGGACCTCGACAGGCATATAGAGAAATAACAAATAAATACCGCACACCCCACAAGTACAAGATAAGTAAAGGAGCAGAACGGGCGTTGTTTTAAAAATCCTATTCAGGCCCTTCACCATCAAAGAACCTGGATGACATCAGAGCAACCCAAATACCCAGCACATCAATGGATATTTCTTACAGTCTCTGCTGTAAGCAAATAATTCAGATGTCTATCTGACGGATATTGAGGTTACCGACAGCTTTCAATCTGGCGCGGATACGCTCCCTTTGCGAAGCAAAAACGGTCCTGTTGAACGCATAGACACCACCCCCCAGGCGCACGACCATCTCGCGATTGATCCACGAGTCGCCGCCGCGACTATCCGAGGTAATGGTCGAGCTGGCATGCAGACCGCACAGCAGGAGATGTACTTCCCCGGCAACCTCTTCGCAGGGCACGATCTGAAAATTACCGACCGATCCCGAACCCGACCCGTACTGAAAGAAATGCCGCGCATACTGATTGAGCCGCGCCGCCTTGAATGAGCGCCGGGTGAGTTCCAGCAGGTTGTCGACACGCACTGAACCGGTGATATCGAAACTGATGCTATCCAGCTCTTCAGCACCGGTAATGACCATCGGCTCCTTGACGATCTGACTTTTCAGTTTGCACCCTGAACGGACCAGGGTACTGCGGTAATAGTTGAGCCAACTGGTCCAGAACTCGTTTGGCCGGTAACTCTGGGTCGCAAAGAACTCGGCATACAGCAGCATATCCGCAATATCTTCACGGGCCTGTCTTGAAACAGTCGAAGAGAAAGACACGATAGTATTGCCCGCTATCAGGGCATTGAAGTCTTGACTTGCCATTATCTACATCCTTATAGAAACAAGGATATGAAACTAGCCAAGCTGACGCAGCTGCACAACACAGAAAACGGCTAAAAGTACAAGATTACAACAACAATAAACAACGACCCGCAGGGATTAAAGAGACTTCTTACTTTATCGTCGTGAATGAACTCGCTCCTATAGCCTGCCGGAGCGAATTCATTCACAAACAACATCAACTACCCGGTTTTACCGGATACCAGCGTGGCGTATACACCCATCGCTCGCCATTGGGGCGGGCAAAGGTGCAGGTGGTCGAAGAACCGATGAGCACCATGGTGCGCATATCCACCTGCTCAGGCGTCAGCTCACCCAGGGTAATGACACGCAGGGTCTGCCCCGGACGACCGATATCACGCCCCAGCGTCACGGGCGTTTCAGGGTTACGGTGCTGGCGCACGATTTCCAGCGCCCGTCCCAGTTGCCAAGGGCGAGAGCGCGAGATCGGGTTGTAGAAAGCCAACGCAAGGTCAGCCTGAGATGCCAGGTCCAGACGCTTTTCGATCACATCCCAAAGCTTGAGGTTGTCCGACAGCGACATGACACAGAAGTCATGCCCCAAGGGCGCGCCAGCCTGGGCAGCCGTCGCCAGGGAAGCAGAGACGCCCGGCAGGATTTCCAGCTCAACGGCATGCCATTGAGGGTCACTGGATTCATGCAATGCCTCAAGCACGGCCGAGGCCATGGCAAACACACCCGGATCACCGGACGACACCACCACCACCGAGCGACCTTGCGCCGCCAGTTCAAACGCATGGCGAGCACGCATCATTTCTTCGCGGTTGTCGGTGCAATGCAGCACCTGATCGGCACGGAATGGCCCGGCCATACGCACATAGGTTTCATAACCCAGCACGTCGTTGGCACGTGCCAGTTCGGCCTTGACCGCAGGCACCATGAATTCGGCAGCGCCAGGCCCCAGACCAATGACCGCAAGCCGTCCGCGTCCACGGCCGATCTGCTGAACATCCAGTGGCTGGCGGGCAACGGCAATCGCAATGCCCTCGCCCACACTGATTGGCGGCAGCAGCTGCGGTACCGCATGCCGGGCCATCTCGCTGGCGGCTTCGCTTTTGACAAAACGCACTGGCACACCCAAACCGGCTGCGGCCTGATGCAAATCAGCATCGGCCATCTGAGCATCTCCGGCCAGCAGGCAGGCCAGGGATTGCACGGCGACTCTGGCTTCGTGCAAGGCAGCCCGCACGTTGTCAGCGAGTTCCGGGCCTGTCTCACTGACCGCAACCAGCACGCTGCGCGGGTAAATCAGCAATTCGTTGCTTGAGGGCTCGCGCTCGGCACAACCCACATGAATCGCCAGATCCGCGTGGGGATCTTCCGGCAGTTGCGCCTGGGCCAGCCACGGTGCCGCGCCTTCGATGCGTACGTGCTCGCCGGAGAGCAGATCGGAAACAAAGCGCTTGCCCAGCTCCAGATCGCCCAAGGCATAACCATTGGGCGGGTTGAGCAGGCAGGTGCCGAAACGCAGCTCACCACTGGTGGTGATAGCCGGTGCAACGCCAAGGCCAGCGGCTATTTCACGAGCCATGACATTAACCCCGCCCAGCCCGCCCAGCAGCGGCACGACTGCGCTGCCGTCTTCGGCCACGGCCAGCACGGCAGGTTCGGCACCCTTTTCCAGCAGCAGTGGTGCCAGAGTCCGAATCACGATACCGGCCGCGCACAGGGCAATGATCGGCGTGTTCTGTTGATAAAGCTGGCGCAGAGTCGTGCCAAATTCGCTGTAAGTGCTGTCCGCTCCCTGCACACGCTCGGCCAGACCATGAATCAGTGCATCCGGGTAAAGCTGCTGAATCCGTCGCGCGGTAGCCAGGCTGCCATTGCCCAGAATCACAATGGCTGGAATGTTCTGGACCATCAGCCTTGCCACCTTTCGCCGGGAACGATAATCAGCGAGAAATAAGGCGACGACATGGGGTCGACCTGATCCAGCGGCACGATCTTCTGATTGACCATCGTGGCGCGCTCGACATAAAGCGCACGCCCGGCCATGCCTAGCTCTGCCAGCACATCTCGCACTTTGGGAAAGTTGCGCCCCAGCTTCATGATGACCGCCGCATCGGCGTCGGCCAGCTTGCGCTTGAGCTCGTCGTGCGGCAGCACGCCGGACAGCACTGACAGGCTCTGATTGCGATACACCAGTGGCGCACCCAGCACGGACGCACCGCCCAGCATCGAGCACACACCCGGAATCACCTGAGCTTCATAACGCTCGGCCAGACGGTCATGCAGGTACATGTAGGAGCCGTAGAAAAACGGGTCGCCTTCACAGATCACCGCCACATCGCGACCGGCATCCAGATGCGCCGCCACATCCAGGCTGGCCTCGTCATAGAAGTCACTGATGACCTGCTCGTAGGACAGCGGCGCTGGCAGCGCTTCGGTGGTCACCGGGTACACCAGCGGCATCAGCGTCTGGGCTTCCTGCAAATGACCTTCGATGATACCGAACGCATTGCCTTTCTTGCCCTTGGCCACGAAGTAGGCCACCACAGGCGATTCGCGCAACAGACGCAGCGCCTTGACGGTAATCAGTTCCGGGTCGCCGGGGC
This sequence comes from Pseudomonas cichorii, assembly GCF_015471405.1. Lineage (GTDB taxonomy): Bacteria > Pseudomonadota > Gammaproteobacteria > Pseudomonadales > Pseudomonadaceae > Aquipseudomonas > Aquipseudomonas serbiensis. Next base: position 29,700 of record NZ_BLVZ01000019.1, on the reverse strand, counting down.
CGACGCCCAGGCCAATCAATCGACCACGAGCCTGCATCATTCGATCTCCGTCGCCAGTGCGTTGACCGCCGCAACGGCCATGGCGCTGCCGCCACGACGGCCTTGCATGATGACGAAAGGCACGCCACGGCTGTCGGCGGCCAGCATGGCCTTGGATTCGGCAGCACCGACGAAGCCCACCGGAAAACCGAGGATCAACGCCGGTTTCGGAGCACCTGCATCAAGCATTTCCAAGAGATAGAACAGCGCGGTCGGTGCATTGCCGATCACCACAACGCTACCTTCCAGGTGCGGACGCCACAGCTCCAGCGCCACGGCGGAACGGGTATTGCCCAGCTCACGGGCCATTTGCGGAACGCCTTCGTCATGCAAGGTGCAGATGATCTGATTGTTGGCCGGCAGCCGCGAACGGGTGATGCCTTCGGACACCATCCGCGCATCGCAGAGGATCGGCGCGCCCGCCGCCAGTGCTTGACGCCCGGCAGCTCCGGCACCCGGCGAGAAACGCAGGTCTTCGATGACCTCGACCATGCCGCAGGCGTGGATCACACGCACAGCCAGCTTTTCCAGATCGGCCGGGATCGTGTCCAGACGCGCTTCGGCGCGAATGATCGAGAAGGAGTTGCGATAAATCTCCTGACCATCGCGGATGTAATCAATCATGCAGAACTGCTCCGTGAGTGGGCGGCCAACTGCGCGCCAACTGCTTCAATAGTGAGGTCACGCGCACGCAGCACGCCGAAACCGGGGTGTGCTGCATCGCGAAAATAGAGGTCGTAATGACCCGGCGAAACCGCCAGCAAAGTCACAGGCGCGACATGCGCAGCGGCGCAGGAGCGACCACAGCCGGTCAGGTGCGCTGCTTCATTGCGGGGCAACTGCCCGGCCAGCAGCAACGCATCGGCCTTGGTATCGGCAAGCCCTTTGCCGCAGCCTGCCGAACCGGTACAGGCCACGATGCGCGACAGCGGCTGTTCGCTCGAACAGATCAGGCCTGCCGCCTGCAATGCCGCCGCCACCTCCTGTGCTTGCTCGCCGGGCACATTGGGCAGCAACAGGCTTTGCCAGGGCGTAAAACGCAGGGTTCCGTCGCCCTTTTCGCCGGCCAGTCGGGCGACAGCGCTCAGCAACGCGGGATCCAGACGCCCAAGGGGCACGACACCACCGACTGACACCAGCCCCGGCTGCGCCTGTGGATAAATGCCGACATGATGGCTATCGCCGTTCGTCGAACGCTGCCATTCGATTATTTTTTGATCAACCCGCAGCGCAACGCTCAAGCGCTCAGACAACTGGCGCAGAATTTCCGCAACTGGCACTTCAGCCAGCAAATGCCGCATGCGAGTGTGTTCGGCGCGGGCCAGATCGAGAAACAGTTCCAGCAACGCGATAACCAACTCATGCCCGCTCGCCAGAGGCACCGCCGCCAACGGTCGATCATGGGCCGGGCAACCCGCCAGTCCGAAGGCCAGCAGCACTTCACCGTCCACAGCCAGCGCCGAAAGCCACAGGTCATGAGGATGTTCCAGCATGACCAGCGCCTCGCCACCATCCAGCGAGAGGGCAAACTTGGCCGACAGCTCATGAAAGCGTGAGTGCGTTTCCAGAGAAGTCAGAATCTGCGCCGCCAGCGGCCGGGTATCGAACAGCATGTGCGGATCCAGGCCGGCGGTCGGGCTGAGCATCAGGTTGCGCACATCGTCGCTGTCAGGATTGGCCGGACCAAGCCCCGCAGCCATCAGCGACTGGATCAACCCGCCATGATCGGCGCCGATCCCGCGAATCTGAAGGTTGGACCGGTTGGTCGCCTCGATCACGCCCTGAGCATAAGTACTCGCAGCCTGCGCCACCGCCAACGCCTGAGCGGCACTGATCACGCCACCGGCCAGCTTGATCCGGCAGATTCCGCCGTCCAGAGCCGGGACGATACGCAGCAACCCCGGACAGGCCGAGGGGCGAATGGTTATGGAGGACTTGCGAGCGTACTTCGGCTCGTTCAATGAATCACCCGATCTGGACTTTCTGGACCCTGGTTGCCGCTTCAATAGGCACATGTGCCTATCGGGCGCGGTATTATGCCTGCTTTGTCCGCCAGCATGAAAAGACGCTCTGTCGGAAGTTTGGATCGAGGGATGTACATGTCGCCGTGGCTGACAGTCGTGGGAATCGGGGAAGACGGTTACAAAGGCCTGGGCAAGAATGCCCGGCATGCGCTGCTGAACGCCGATCAGGTGTTCGGCAGCCCGCGCCAGCTCGCCTTGCTGCCGCGCTGCATTCGTGCAGAGCGCAGGAACTGGCCCCGCCCGTTTTCCCTGAACCCGGTGCTGGAGCAGCGCGGTGCCGAAGTCTGTGTACTGGCCAGCGGTGATCCGATGCTGTTTGGTGTCGGCGCCAGCCTTGCCCGCGTGGTCGACATCGAAGAGATGCGCATCGTATCGGCCCCGTCCTCTTATTCCCTTGCTGCGGCACGTCTGGGTTGGCCGTTGCAGGAAGTCGTCACGCTTTCGGTAGTTGCCCGTCCGTTGGCCGCCCTGAACTCACAATTTCACCATGGTGTGCGCCTGCTGGTGCTGAGCAACGATGGCAGCAGCCCGGCGGCCATTGCCGGGTTGTTGCGCGAGCGAGGATTCGGCCCGAGCCAGATGACCGTACTTGAACATCTGGGCGGCGAGGCCGAGCGGCGTATCGACGGGCTGGCCAGTGAATGGGGCAACCCGGAAACAGCGGCGCTGAATCTGGTGGCCATCGACTGTCGCGCAGACATCGACGCCCCACGTCTGAGCACCCTGGCGGGCTTGCCGGACTCGGCGTTCGAGCATGACGGCCAGCTTACCAAACGCGATGTACGGGCAATCACGCTGGCGCGCCTGGCCCCCGTGCCCGGCGAACTGCTCTGGGATGTAGGTGCGGGCTGTGGCTCCATCGGCATCGAATGGATGCGCGCCCATCCCACCTGCCGCACCCTGGCCATTGAAGCTGATGAAGGCCGTCAGCATCTGATCGAATTCAACCGTGATGCTCTGGGCGTGCCGGGCCTGCAACTGGTGCGCGGCAGTGCGCCCGAAGCACTGAACGGCCTTGAAACACCCGATGCCATCTTCATCGGCGGCGGCGTTACCCGCCCCGGCGTGCTGGAGGCCTGCTGGAAGCAACTTCGCTCCGGTGGCCGGCTGGTCGCCAATGCCGTGACCCTGCAAAGCGAAGTCACCCTGATGGCCTGGCGCGAACAGCATGGCGGCGAGCTGACACGTATCCATGTCGCCCATGCCAAACCTCTGGGGGAGTTCGACACCTGGCGTCAGGCGCTGCCCATTACCCTGCTGGATGTGGTCAAGCCCTGATGCGTGAAGAAACCGCCGAACAGCCCGCCCCTCTGCGCAGTGGCCTGACCACCGGCAGCTGCGCCACGGCGACCAGTCTGGCGGCGGCTCGCCTGTTACTCGGCGGGCAGGTCAACGATGCGGTGCAGATCGTATTGCCCAAGGGCAAACAGGTGCAGATGCGTCTGGAGTTCTGCCGTCTTGTCGAAGATGGCGCGGAAGCCGCGACCATCAAGGACGCCGGGGACGACCCCGATGTGACCCATGGCGCACTGGTATTTGCCCGTGTGCGGCTTGATGCCGAGCCTGGCGTGCGCTTTGTCGCCGGCTCGGGAGTGGGCACGGTGACACGCCCCGGTCTGGTCTTGAATGTCGGCGAACCCGCCATCAATCCGGTGCCACGGCGCATGATGACCGAGCATTTGCTGGGGCTGGCGCAAGAGATGGGCTATGCGGGCGGTTTCGAGGTGACGGTCGGCGTCGAAGGCGGTGAAGCGCTTGCGCTGAAAACAATGAACCCGCGCCTGGGCATTCTCGGCGGGCTGTCGATTCTGGGCACCAGCGGCATTGTCCGGCCGTTTTCCTGCGCGGCTTACATCGCTTCCATCCATCAGGGTATCGATGTTGCCAAGACCAATGGCTACCTGCATATCGCCGCCTGCACCGGCAACGCCAGCGAGGACACGATGCGCAGGGTCTACGGGATCCCGGACATCGCCCTGATCGAAATGGGCGACTTCGTAGGCGCGGTGCTCAAGCATCTGCGCAAGGTGCCTGTGGATAAACTGAGCATCTGCGGCGGCTTCGGCAAGATCAGCAAACTGGCTGCCGGTCATATGGACCTGCACAGCCGTCATTCCAGCATCGACCTGCCGCAACTGGCGCAATGGGCAGCGGATGCAGGGGCCGATGAAAGGTTGCAGCAGCAGATTCGCGACGCCAATACCAGCCAGCAAGCACTGGCCATGAGCACGGCGGCGGGTGTGCCTTTGGGCGATACGGTCTGCCAGCACGCTCTGGACTTCGCCCGCAGCGTAGTCCCCGCGCAGGTTCAGGTAGAGGTTTTCGCCATTGATCGTCAGGGCGGTATTGTCGGAAAAGCCGGAGTGACTGCATGAAACGCATATTGCTGCTGGGTGGCGTGACTGAAGCACTGGCCATCGCCCGAACCCTGGGGCCGGAGCACATCTACAGTCTGGCCGGTGTTGGCCGCGTGCCGACGGACCTGACCTGCCAGCTCAAGGTTGGCGGTTATGGCGGCGCTGAAGGCATGGCGCAATTCATCCGTGAACAGGGTGTCGACCTGTTGCTGGATGCCACCCATCCCTATGCAGCACAGATCAGCCGCAATGCTGCCGTCGCGGCGGAGCTGGCCGGGATCGAGTGCTGGGCACTGCGTCGTCCGGCGTGGCAGCCAGGCCCGGGTGATGACTGGCGCGAAGTGGCCGACTGGTCAGAACTGATTACGGCCCTGGCGACATTCAGACGCCCATTGTTCACCCTGGGCCGCGAGCCCTTGCAGCACCTGCACGAAATCCCTGAGCACCAGTTCTGGACCCTCCGCGCCCTGGACCCATACCCCGGCAACGAACGCTGCGAAGTGATAGGCGCACGCGGACCTTTCCACCTCGAAGACGAACGCGCCCTGTTCGAGCGCCGCCAGATCGATGTCCTGATCAGCAAGAACAGCGGCAGCAGCTCCACCGAACCCAAACTGGAAGTCGCCCGGGAGCGTGGGTTGCCGGTGCTGGTGTTGAAACGGCCTGTGTTGCCAGAGGTGGATCGGGTGCTGAGTAGCGTCGAAGAAGTACTTAATGCCCTCAAGCAGGAACGGACTCATTAGCGAGACGGCATTGAAGGCGCTGCAATTTCTTTGAATCAGCGGGTCCCTCCCGCTTCATGACATGTATAAGTATTCGTTTCCGCTCATCGCCCCAACCACCTCACATCAGAAAAAACAACCGTACAACTAATACCCCTGAGTATCAGCACTAGAATTTTCAAGGAGTTCACCACGTAAAAGGAATTACACATGAACAACGAGAATATCATGGCGGGTTACTTTAGAACCTGGCGCGATAAAGCCACAGACCCTGTCGTCAATAAAACCGCCATGAACGAACTTCCTGAGAACCTCGATATCGTCCTGGTCTTTCCTGTGGAGACACCGCCTGAAAACCCTTACTGGCAGGCGCTGAAGGATGTCTACGTCCCGCACCTGCACAACAATGGCACTAAAGTGGTCTTTACCCAGGGCATCCAAGGGCTTCTCGACAACGTCAACTACCCTGACAATCCCGCCGGGCATCAGAAGTACGTCGACTTCATAATGGATACGTATATAAACGCCTACCAACTTGACGGGTTCGATATAGACTTCGAGCGAACGCTAACCCCTGCTGAACATCTCAAAACCGTCAATATCTGCACCTTATTCTCCAGGTATCTTGGCCCGCTGTCCGGCACAGGCAAACTTCTCATTATTGATACCAATAGAACGGGTACAGATCCTCTTTTCAGGGCAACCGCTACAATGATCGACTATCTGTTCTTACAGGCTTATGGAAGAGACCTGAGCCAGATGGACCCTGTATATGACAGTTTCAAGGACTTCCTGCCGGCTAGAAAGTTTGTTCCGGGCTTTTCCTTTTATGAAGAGCGCGGCCCGAGATGGGACGATATCAGTGAAGACCGCAACAGCGGGCGGGCTTATGATTATGCTGACTGGCAACCCAGTGACGGCGGGCGCAAGGGCGGGTTGTTCAGTTACGCCATCGACAGGGATATCCCGATACGCACCGATGAGATTATCGCCGCCGATTACTACGCCACCCGGAAACTGACCGAACGGATGAACCCCTGAGTATCCATCCGCCGTCATCGAGTCCTGTCGCAGCCAAGGCCCCTCTCACTGAGGCATGCAAGCATTGAGAGGCATCTGGCCGCGACACCCGGCCACACGTCTCCCTTTTTACTTATCGCCCCCGTTCAGGCTAAATGGCGGAGTTGACTGGACCCTTCGATAAAACGGAAACCGTAATGTCCCAACGTCGGACAACATCGGTCTGGATTGCCTGCTTTGCGGTGCTGTTCAGCCTGCTGGCCATGCCGCTGTCACCGAGCGCACCGCGCGTTCAGGGTGAGCAGTTGTTGTGGGGCAGTTTCTGTAGTGGCAGTGGCACACGTCTGGTGGCGATTTCCCTGGGCGATACTGCAAAAAGCATCCCTGACCATGAAGAACACGCCAGCATGCAACATTGTGCATGCTGCTCAGGTTCGATCGTGGTCGTCATCCCTTCAGGCTTTACCCATGGCCCGCAGACGCGACCTGGCCCGGATTACTTTCCGCAAGCCATATTCCTGACCCACACCTCGCCCCGCCAGCAATGGCCAAGCGCTAATCCCCGAGCCTCTCCGCCAGCCTGACATTCACTGCGCACGTGTCTTGAAGCACCTGAATGAATTGACCGGAGAATCACCCATGTTCAAGAAAGCCCTCATGCTGGCTGCATTGTTGCTGCCTGCCTGTTTTGCCAATGCCCACGAATACAAAGGCGGCCAGTTGCTGATCGGCCACCCGTGGTCCATGGAGCTGCCACCGAATGCGCCGACCGTCGCGGCATATTTCACCATCGAGAACAAAGGCAGCAGTGCCGACCGCCTGCTCAGCGTCAAGACCCCGATCGCAGGCCAGGCACAGTTGCATGAGCACGTGCAGGCCGACGGTCTGATGAAAATGCGCCAGGTTCCGTCAGTCGAGGTTCCAGCCGGTGCCAAGGTCAGCTTTGCGCCCATGGCGTATCACGTCATGCTGCTGGATATCAAAGACCGGTCTATGCTCACTCTCGGCCAGCGTTTCCCAATGACGCTGCACTTCGAGAAAGCTGGTGATATCGACGTACAAGTCGTGATCCAGAAGCAGGAACCTGAACACAAGCATTGAGTGACTGCCTGACTTGAGCGCCATGCGCACTGATCGCGTCCGCTCATCCACGTCTCGTAAAGCCCGGGGCACGTGGCTGAGTCTGTTCGCTATGTTGATGATCTTTATCGGCCCACTGGTTTCCCAGTCGATGCCGATGGAGCATCACGCCGGTATGTCCATGTCGATGCCAGCCTCCATGGATATGGAGACGCACCACGCCCACCACGGCAGTGAGCATCCCAAGCCTGTCGATACGGGCATGGACGATCACGCGCTGTGGGCCAAATGTGGCTACTGCACCTTGCTGTTCAGTTGCCCCGCTCTGCCTCAAGTACTGACACTGGTAGCTGCCGCACCTCCCAAACCCTCCGACTTCTTTGTCGCCATCACCCGGCAAAGCCATGCGCGACAGAGCGCCTTCCTGCATGCCCGCAGCCGGGCGCCGCCCTCTTCAGCCCTGTCATGACACCATAACGAGCGCAGCCCGGAAGGCCGCTCGAACCTGACTGATTTGCCGCAAACCTGTCCCAGAGATGGGCTTGCAATGATCCGCCATTCAGTCCTGTACTTTTTTACCGTGAGCACGCTTTCCATGTCACAGCGTAAAGTCTCTTTCTATAACCTGGCCTGGCGCTGGCACTTCTATGCCGGGCTGTTCGTCGCTCCGTTCATGATCCTGCTGTCGCTGACCGGGATCATTTACCTGTTCAAGCCACAGCTGGACAACCTGATGTACAGCGACCTGCTGACCGTCAAACCCGCTCATCACCAGATCAGCGCCGACGAGTTGCAGCAGCGGGTACTGAGCCGTTATCCACAGGCGGCAATCAGCAAATACTTCCCGCCCGTCAGCGCCGAAGGCAGCGCGCAGTTTGTGGTGCGCGAGCAGGGCCACGAGCTGAATGTGTTTATCGACCCTTATCGCGGCGAAATCCTGGGAACCCAGGATGCCAAAAACAACCTGCAAGCCATCGCCCGCGCTCTGCATGGCGAACTGATGATCGGCACCGTGGGTGACCGGCTGATCGAACTGGCCGCTGGCTGGGGCATCATGCTGGTGGTGTCCGGTCTTTATCTGTGGTGGCCGCGCGGGACCAATGCCGCCGGGGTGCTGTGGCCGCGTCTGAGCAGTCGCGGGCGAGTGCTGTGGCGCGACCTGCATGCGGTCACCGGTTTCTGGGGATCACTGATTCTGTTGTTCATGCTGCTCAGCGGCATGACCTGGACCGGCTTCTGGGGCAAGCAGTACGCCGAGTTGTGGAACACCTTCCCGGCTGCGATGTGGACTGACGTGCCCAAATCCACGCAACTGGCGGGCGAACTCAATACCGCCAGCGTACAGACCGTGCCCTGGGCACTGGAAAACACGCCGATGCCGCAGTCCACAGGCGAGCATGCCGAACACATGCACCATCACGGCATGTCTGCCGGCCCAGCGGCACCGAAAGTCACGTTACAGCAAGTCGTCGATATCGCCACCGAACAGGGCGTCGAGCCCGGCTACAGTATTACCGCACCCAAGACCGCCGAAGGGGTCTTCACGGTGGCGGTGTTCGCGGACGATCCGCGCAATGACGCGACCCTGCATATCGATCAGTACAGCGGCAAAATTCTGGCTGACGTGGGCTGGAAGGATTACAGCCTGGTTTCCAGGGCCACCGAGATGAGCGTGATGCTCCATGAAGGCAAGTTCTTCGGCTGGATCAACCAGATGCTGATCTTTGTGGCCTGCCTGATGATCCTGCTCGGATCGGTAAGCGGGCTGGTGATCTGGTGGAAGCGCCGCCCTACGGGAGGCCTTGGTGTGCCGCCCTTGCGCCATGATTTACCCCGCTGGAAAACCGCAATCGTGATCATGTTCGGGCTTGCTGTAGCGTTTCCGCTGGTAGGCGTTTCCCTGCTGGCGGTATGGGCGTTCGATCGGATAGTTTTTTCACGCTTTGCTAAATCGTCGGCGGCAGCTTAAATTGCAGCTACGAAGCCTGAAACCGGCGGGCGGTTTTGTGATGAATTCCTCACCCGACCGGTTCGGGCCTCGTCAGATCTTCTGAAAAAGCCGCGAAAGCGGCTTTTTCATTTCTCCCGGGCACGTCGCGCACCAACAACGAACAAAAATCCAGCGACGCACCACGATCAGCGCCACTTCAGTGCGCGAACCTCGCCAGCGACTCCTCTAGAACGGATATGCACTCCATTTGCCCGGCTGGGCACAGCCTTTGCTTAGGACCCCTGAGGCAATTCTTTCGCCCTACCAAAAAAAGCCAACCGAACGGAGCCCGTCCAATGAAGCGTCGCAGCCTGATCAAAGCTTTCACCCTGACCGCATCAATCGCCGCAATGGGTATGACCTGGACAGTTCAGGCAGCCGAAACGATCAAGGTCGGTATTCTGCATTCGCTTTCCGGGACCATGGCCATCTCCGAGACTTCGCTCAAGGACATGGCGCTGATGACCATTGACGAAATCAATGCCAAGGGTGGCGTGAACGGCAAGATGCTGGAAGCTGTAGTCGTGGACCCGGCCTCCAACTGGCCGCTGTTCGCGGAAAAGGGCCGTCAGTTGCTGACTCAGGACAAGGTCGCTGTGGTGTTCGGTTGCTGGACGTCGGTATCGCGCAAATCGGTACTGCCGGTATTTGAAGAGCTCAATGGCCTGCTGTTCTACCCCGTGCAGTACGAAGGCGAAGAAATGTCGCCAAACGTGTTCTACACCGGTGCAGCGCCTAACCAGCAGGCCATTCCTGCGGTCGAGTACCTGATGAGCGAAGACGGCGGCTCGGCCAAGCGCTTCTTCCTGCTGGGCACCGACTACGTTTACCCGCGCACCACCAACAAGATTCTGCGCTCGTTCCTGCACTCCAAAGGCGTGAAGGACAGCGATATCGAAGAGGTTTACACCCCGTTCGGCCACGCCGATTACCAGACCATCGTGGCGAACATCAAGAAGTTCTCGGCAGGCGGCAAGACCGCTGTGATTTCTACCGTGAACGGCGACTCCAACGTGCCGTTCTACAAGGAACTGGCCAACCAGGGCCTCAAGGCCACCGACGTGCCAGTGGTTGCGTTCTCGGTCGGCGAAGAAGAGCTGCGCGGCATCGACACCAAGCCACTGGTCGGCCATCTGGCTGCCTGGAACTACTTCCAGTCCGTGGAAAACCCGGTCAACAAGAAGTTCGTCGCTGACTGGAAAGCCTACGCAACGAAGAAAAACCTGCCGGGCGCAGACAAGGCCGTAACCAACGACCCGATGGAAGCCACCTACGTCGGTATTCACATGTGGGCGCAGGCGGTCGAGAAAGCCAAGTCCACCGATGTCGACAAGGTTCGCGAAGCCATGGCTGGCCAGACCTTCGCCGCGCCGTCGGGCTTCACCCTGACCATGGACAAGACCAACCATCACCTGCACAAGCCGGTAATGATCGGTGAAGTCGAGGATAACGGTCAGTTCAACGTGGTCTGGCAGACCAAGGATCCGATCCGTGCACAGCCATGGAGCCCGTACATCCCTGGCAACGACAAGAAGCCGGATCATGCAGTGAAGAGTAATTAAGACCTAGCCAATACCTTCGCGAATGAATTCGCTTCTGACGGCGCAATTCATTCGCGAAATGCCTCACCGCCGACTCCCAGGCTACCGATATGCCCAAAACCCTGTACCGCCTCATTCTCACGCTCGCGTTCCTGCTGCCATTGGCAGTACACGCCAGTGATGCTGGCGATTTCGTTTCTGCCAGCTCTTCGCAACAGGCCGATCTGCTTGAAACCTGGGCAGCCAAACCTGTGCCTGAGCGCGTCGAATTGCTTGAAGCCTTGCGCGATGGCCGTGTTGCTGCGGACAGCAGCAAACGCGCCTACCTCGAAAACAATGAGCAATACGTGGCCGTGGATGCGCAGGCTCCTGCTGCCGCCGATGCTCCAACCCCGGATGAACCGCGCAAACTGCGCCTGAACAACCGGCTGCGTGGTCTGGTCGAGACCGCGCTGGCCAGTCACCAATTGCTGGCCGCCGATGCAAAACTGCGTCTGGCCGCCGCCCGGCAATTGCAAAAAAGCGCCCGCCCCGCTCAGATCGAACTGCTGACACAACGGGTCGCTGCCGAAACCGACTCCGGCGTGCATAGCGCATTGACGCTGGCGCTGGCCAACCTGCAACTGGTCGACAGCAGCCCTTCGGTGCGTCTGGCCGCCGTGCGTCTGCTGGGTGAAACCGGCGACCCGCTGGCCCGCACGCGGCTTGAGTCACTGCTGTCGCCGGGCGTGGAAACCGATGCAACGGTGCGCATTGCCGCTGAAACCAGCCTGGCGCAGGTCAAACGCAAGCTGATGATCGGCGAAGTATTGGGCCAGGCCTTCAGTGGTATGTCCCTGGGTTCGATTCTGCTGCTGGCCGCTCTCGGTCTGGCGATCACCTTCGGCCTGCTGGGCGTGATCAATATGGCCCACGGCGAAATGCTGATGCTGGGAGCCTATTCCACCTATGTGGTGCAGTTGATGTTCCAGCGCTATGCGCCGGGTGCCATCGAGTACTACCCGCTGATTGCCTTGCCGGTGGCGTTTTTCGTCACGGCACTGATCGGCATGGCGCTGGAGCGCACCGTGATTCGCCACTTGTATGGCCGCCCGCTGGAAACCCTGCTCGCCACCTGGGGTATCAGCCTGATGCTGATCCAGGCGGTGCGTCTGGCTTTCGGCGCGCAGAACGTTGAAGTCGCCAACCCCGAATGGCTGTCGGGCGGCATTCAAGTGCTGCCCAATCTGGTGCTGCCTTACAACCGCATCGTCATCATCGCCTTCGCGCTTTTCGTGGTGGTACTGACCTGGCTGCTGTTGAACAAGACCCGCCTGGGCCTGAACGTGCGTGCCGTGACCCAGAACCGCAACATGGCCGCCTGCTGCGGCGTGCCCACCGGGCGTATCGACATGATGGCCTTCGGGCTGGGCTCGGGCATCGCCGGGCTGGGCGGAGTGGCCTTGAGTCAGATCGGTAACGTCGGCCCGGACCTGGGCCAGAGCTACATCATCGACTCGTTCCTGGTGGTGGTGCTCGGCGGTGTCGGTCAACTGGCGGGCAGCGTAATGGCCGCTTTCGGGCTGGGCATCGCCAACAAGATTCTTGAACCGCAAATCGGTGCCGTATTGGGCAAGATCCTGATCCTGGCGCTGATCATTCTGTTTATCCAGAAACGTCCGCAAGGCCTCTTCGCATTGAAAGGACGGGTGATCGACTGATGAATCAGCCATTGATAGTGACCGCCGCACAGAAAGTCGGGCCAAAAGGCACGCTGACCGTGGGCATTCTGGTTCTGGCCATATTGCTGGCCATGCCGCTGTTGTCGTTGCTGCCTGCCGATAACGGCCTGCAGGTTTCGGCCTACACCCTGACGCTGGTAGGCAAGATCCTGTGCTACGCCATCGTCGCCCTGGCGCTGGATCTGGTCTGGGGTTACGCCGGTCTGTTGTCGCTGGGCCACGGCCTGTTCTTCGCTCTCGGCGGCTACGCCATGGGCATGTACCTGATGCGTGAAGCAGCGGGCGATGGCTTGCCCGCCTTCATGACCTTTCTGTCATGGACCGAACTGCCCTGGTACTGGGCAGGCACCGACAATTTCCTCTGGGCCATGTGTCTGGTGGTGTTGGCGCCGGGCTTGCTGGCGCTGGTATTCGGTTTCTTCGCCTTCCGTTCACGGATCAAAGGCGTGTACTTCTCGATCATGACCCAGGCCCTGACCTTTGCCGGCATGCTGCTGTTCTTCCGCAACGAAACCGGTTTTGGCGGCAATAACGGCTTCACCAACTTCCGCAGCATTCTGGGTTTCAGCATCAGCTCCCAAGGCACCCGGGCCACGCTGTTTCTGCTGACGGTCCTGTTGCTGGTCGCAAGCCTGTATGTGGGCTGGCGCCTTGCCCAGAGCAAGTTCGGACGAGTGCTGACCGCACTGCGCGACGCAGAAAACCGCCTGATGTTCTGTGGCTACGATCCCCGTGGTTTCAAGCTGTTCGTCTGGGTCCTGAGCGCCGTACTCTGCGGTCTGGCCGGGGCCTTGTATGTGCCGCAAGTCGGCATCATCAACCCCAGCGAAATGTCACCGACCAACTCCATCGAAGCTGCCGTGTGGGTAGCGCTGGGTGGACGCGGCACACTGATCGGCCCGTTGCTGGGCGCAGGTCTGGTCAACGGCATGAAGAGCTGGTTCACCGTGGCCTTCCCTGAATACTGGCTGTTCTTTCTCGGAGCACTGTTCATCATCGTGACGCTGTATCTGCCCAAGGGCGTGATCGGCCTGCTGAAGAAAAGGAGCGAGTCATGAAAACCACATCGACACCCGCTTTCATGCTTGAACCGATTCTAGACCCCAATTCCGACGCCGGGACCAGCCGCGACGCCATCGGCCTGGGCCAGATAGCGGGCCAGGGGCTCAATACCCGGCACGGCACGATCCTGACCCTGGAAGACATCAGCGTCAGCTTCGACGGCTTCAAGGCCCTCAATGACCTGAATCTGTACATCGGTGTTGGCGAGTTGCGCTGCATCATCGGCCCCAACGGCGCAGGCAAGACCACGCTGATGGACGTGATTACCGGCAAGACACGCCCCAGCCACGGCAAAGCCTGGTTCGGTGAAACCCTGGACCTGACACACATGAGCGAAGTGCAGATCGCTCAGGCAGGGATCGGCCGCAAGTTTCAGAAGCCCACGGTATTTGAAGCCTTGAGCGTGTTCGAGAACCTGGAGCTGGCGCAGAAAACCGACAAGTCGGTCTGGGCCAGCCTGCGCGCACGCCTCACAGGCGAGCAAAAGGACCGGATCAATGACGTGCTGGAAACCATCCGCCTGAGCGCATCGATGCATCGCCCGGCAGGTTTGCTGTCCCACGGCCAGAAGCAGTTTCTGGAAATCGGCATGCTGCTGGTTCAGGACCCGCAATTATTGCTGCTCGACGAACCCGTTGCCGGCATGACCGACGCCGAAACCGAATTCACGGCCGAGCTGTTCAAAAGCCTGGCAGGCAAGCATTCGCTGATGGTGGTGGAGCACGACATGGGCTTCGTCGGCTCGATTGCCGACCACGTGACCGTCCTGCACCAGGGCAGCGTTCTCGCTGAAGGGTCGCTGGAAGAAGTGCAGGCCGATGAACGAGTGATCGAAGTGTATTTGGGGCGCTGAAGCGCCCAGTTGCAAGCTGTGAGCTGCAAGCGACAAGAAAAAGCGCCCTGGCTTTTGATTTTTCTTGGGGCTTGTAGCTTTCCGCTTGATGACTGCTTTTCTGCTTTTGATTTTTCTTGCGGCTTTTAGCTTGCCGCTTTCAGCTCCGAGGAACAAACATGCTGAACGTTAGCAAACTCCATCAATACTACGGCGGCAGTCACATTCTTCGCGGTCTGTCCTTTGACGTGAAAGTCGGCGAAGTCACCTGTCTGCTGGGACGTAACGGTGTCGGCAAGACCACGTTGCTCAAGGTATTGATGGGGTTGTTGCCGTCCAAAGAGGGTTCAGTCGAGTGGGAAGGCAAGCCCATCACCGGATTCAAGCCGCACCAGCGGGTGCATGCCGGTATTGCCTATGTGCCTCAGGGCCGGGAGATTTTCGGGCGGCTGACGGTCGAGGAAAATCTGCTGATGGGCCTGTCGCGCTTCCCCGGCTCCGAAGCCAAGGAAGTTCCGGCCTTTATCTACGAACTGTTCCCGGTGCTGCTGCAAATGAAACATCGACGTGGCGGCGACCTGTCCGGTGGTCAACAACAGCAATTGGCAATCGGCCGGGCACTGGCGAGTCGTCCTCGCCTGTTGATTCTCGATGAGCCCACCGAAGGCATTCAGCCATCGGTCATCAAGGAAATAGGCGCGGTCATCAAGAAACTGGCCGAGCGTGGCGACATGGCTATTCTGCTGGTGGAGCAGTTCTACGATTTCGCGGCAGAGCTGGCCGACCAGTATCTGGTGATGTCCCGTGGCGAAATCGTCCAGCAAGGCCGTGGCGAGAATATGGAAGCCGAAGGCGTTCGTGGTCTTGTCACCATTTGAGACGCCAATCCGTTAAGGTGCATGACTCGACAAAGCAATGAAGACACCATGAATCTGCCTGCCCACACCGCCCTGTTCACCCCCAGCTGGCACGCCGAGCTGGAACTGGGTTATGGACGTTTTGACGACAGCACGCGGCCGATCCAGCGACGCCATAAAGGACCGCTGCGAGTACAGAAACATCTGTATGCCGAAGGTCCGCAAGTCTGCCAGCACATCATTGTTCACCCGCCTGGCGGGATTGCGGGCGGTGACCGGCTGGATATCTCGGCCACTGTCGGCCCCCAGGCCTGGGCGCAACTGACCAGCCCCGGCGCAGCCAAATGGTATCGCGCCGCGAGCCCGGCCTATCAGCAACTGGACCTGCGCGTAGAACCCGGCGCTACGCTGGAGTGGCTGCCGCAGGAAACCATCGTGTTCAGCAAGGCCCGGGCCGAACTGACCACCCGTATCGAACTTCAAGGCGATGCCAGGCTGTGTTACTGGGACGTGGTGGCGCTGGGACGTCCGGCCAGTGGCGAGCGTTTCGAGCAGGGGCATTTTCAGTCGCATCTGGATATCCGTCGCGACGGCCAGTTGCTATGGCATGAGCGGCAGCGCATTGTCGGAGGCGACGGTTTGCTGGATTCGCCCATCGGCCTGGATGGCAAGACGGTGTTCGGGACCCTGCTGATTACCGGAGAAATAAACAGTGATCTGCTCGAAACCTGCCGCTTGCTCTCGCTGCCCAATCCGGTACGCGGCGACCTGACTCAATTGCCGGGGCTGGTGGTTGCCCGCTGTCTGGCGGATGAAGCACTGCATGCACGGGCCTGGCTGATCGAACTATGGAAACTGCTGCGCCCGGCCTTGTTGGGCCGCGAGGCGGTCACCCCCAGAATATGGAACACATGATTTTACGGTGTGTGCGTTTGTTCGCGAATGAGCGGAGCGCCGCCCGATTCGCTTCCACACCAGAACTTTAAGAAACGGAATACACCATGGATCTGAGTCCACGCGAAAAAGACAAACTGCTGATTTTCACTGCCGGCCTGGTTGCCGAACGCCGTCTGGCTCGCGGAGTGAAGCTCAACTACCCGGAAGCCATGGCCTATATCTCCGCAGCTCTGCTGGAAGGTGCCCGTGACGGGCAGACCGTGGCTGAGCTGATGCATTACGGCACCACGCTGCTGAGCCGCGACCAAGTGATGGAAGGCATCCCGGAAATGATCCCCGAGATCCAGGTGGAAGCCACCTTCCCGGACGGCACCAAGCTGGTCACCGTGCATCAACCGATTGCCTGAGCCAAGAGACTTATGAACGACCTGATTCGCGATGCACTGCCAGCCGATCTGCCGGGCATTCTCGCCATCTACAACGACGCGGTGCTCAACACCACGGCGATATGGAACGAACAGCCCGTAGACCTGGCCAATCGTCAGGCCTGGTTCGAGGCGCGCCAGACACAGGCCTATCCGATCCTGATCGCTGTCGACGATGCGGGTGAAGTACTGGGCTACTCGTCATTCGGCGACTGGCGCCCTTTCGAGGGCTTTCGTCACACGGTCGAGCATTCGGTCTATATACGCGCCGATCAGCGCGGCAAGGGGCTGGGGCCAAAGTTGATGGCCGCGCTGATAGAACGCGCCCGCCTTTGCGACAAGCACATCATGGTGGCGGCCATCGAAAGCGGTAACACGGCCTCCATCGCTCTGCATGAACGTCTGGGCTTCAAGACCACCGGGCAAATGCCTCAGGTCGGTACCAAGTTCGGGCGCTGGCTGGATCTGACTTTCATGCAACTGAATCTGTCGCCCGGCGCACAGGCACCGGCCTCCCAGGCTCCACAACCTCACTAGGGCATCCTCCATGAATCCTGCACAGTTACGTCGTGTAAACGCTGACAGCTTTGCGCATTACCGCCACGGGCTGGCCGAGCTGTTGCTCGATGCTGTACGCCACGGTGCTTCGGTAGGATTCATGGCCGACCTGGATACAGTGCAGGCCCTTGCCTGGTGTGATGGCCTGAAAACGGATATCTCCAGCGGCAACCTGCTGTTGTGGGTGGTGGTCCAGGAAGAACAGGTGCTGGCCAGCGCGCAATTGTCGCTGTGCCAGAAGCCCAACGGGCTCAATCGCGCTGAAGTGCAAAAACTCATGGTGCTGCAACAAGCCAGAGGTCGCGGCCTGGGCACACAGTTGATGGAGGCCGTCGAGCATGCCGCCGTCCAGCACAAGCGCGGCCTGTTGCATCTGGACACGGAGGCAGGCTCGCCTGCGGAAGCCTTCTACCGCGCCCTCGCCTACACCCGTGTCGGCGAACTGCCGGATTACTGCGCCACACCGGATGGCCGCTACATGCCAACCGCCATTTATTTCAAAACCTTGGGGCAACAGACATGATCCCTGGCCAATACCAGATTCAGCCCGGCGACATCGAACTCAACGCCGGACGCCGCACCATCAGCCTGACCGTCGCCAACAGCGGCGACCGCCCGATCCAGGTCGGCTCGCACTTTCATTTCTTCGAGACCAACGACGCCCTGACCTTCGACCGTGCCGCCAGCCGAGGCATGCGCCTGAACATCCCGGCCGGCACCGCCGTACGCTTCGAGCCGGGCCAGGCCCGGGAAGTAGAACTGGTGGACCTGGCTGGATTGAGGCGGGTTTTCGGGTTTGCGGGTCGCGTTATGGGAGACCTGGATTGAAATAACGCTTTCACCCAGAAACGGATTCCATGTAGGAGCCAACTCGTTGGCGAAGAGGCCAGCACTAGCTGCAAGCTTCAAGCTGCAAGATAAAAGCAGTCCGGCATCGAACAACTTATAGCTCGCAGCTTGAAGCTTGCAGCTCCAACCCCGAGACCCGAAAGATGAAAATAAGCCGACAAGCCTACGCCGACATGTTCGGCCCCACCGTTGGCGACAAGGTTCGCCTGGCCGATACCGAGCTGTGGATCGAGGTCGAAAAGGACTTCACCACCTACGGTGAGGAAGTGAAATTCGGCGGTGGCAAGGTCATTCGTGACGGCATGGGCCAGGGCCAGTTGCTGGCCGCTGAAGTGGTGGACACGCTGATCACCAACGCCCTGATCATCGATCACTGGGGCATCGTCAAGGCTGACGTCGGGCTCAAGAATGGCCGCATCGCCGCCATCGGCAAGGCGGGCAACCCGGATATTCAGCCGGACGTGACCATTGCCGTGGGCGCGGCGACCGAGGTGATTGCCGGTGAAGGCATGATCCTGACCGCTGGCGGCGTCGATACGCACATTCACTTCATCTGCCCGCAGCAGATCGAAGAAGCGTTGATGAGTGGCGTGACCACCATGATCGGCGGCGGCACCGGCCCGGCCACCGGCACCAATGCCACCACCGTCACACCCGGCCCGTGGCATATGGCGCGCATGCTCCAGGCCGCCGACTCGTTCCCGATGAACATTGGCCTGACCGGCAAAGGCAACGTCAGCGTTCCCGGCCCGTTGATCGAACAGGTCAAGGCCGGGGCCATCGGCCTGAAGCTGCACGAAGACTGGGGCACCACGCCCGCAGCCATCGACAACTGCCTGAGCGTGGCCGACGAATACGATGTGCAGGTCGCGATTCACACCGACACGCTCAACGAATCAGGTTTCGTCGAAACCACACTGGGAGCGTTCAAGAACCGCACCATCCACACCTATCACACAGAAGGTGCCGGTGGCGGCCATGCGCCGGACATCATCAAGGCCTGCGGCTCGCCCAACGTCCTGCCAAGCTCCACCAACCCGACACGGCCGTTCACCCGCAACACCATCGACGAGCACCTGGACATGTTGATGGTCTGCCATCACCTGGACCCAAGCATTGCCGAAGACGTGGCCTTCGCCGAAAGCCGCATCCGCCGGGAAACCATTGCCGCCGAAGACATCCTTCACGACCTGGGTGCGTTCTCGATGCTCAGTTCCGACAGCCAGGCCATGGGCCGTGTCGGTGAAGTGATCATGCGCACCTGGCAGACCGCCGACAAGATGAAGAAGCAGCGCGGCCCACTACCTGGGGATGGTCCAGGCAACGACAACTTCCGCGCCAAGCGCTACATCGCCAAATACACCATCAACCCGGCAATCACCCATGGCATCAGCCATGAAGTGGGCTCCATCGAAGTGGGCAAATGGGCGGATCTGGTGCTGTGGCGTCCGGCGTTCTTTGGCGTGAAACCGACGCTGATCCTCAAGGGCGGTGCCATCGCGGCCAGCCTGATGGGCGACGCCAACGCCTCTATTCCGACACCGCAACCCGTGCATTACCGCCCGATGTTTGCCAGCTATGGCAGCTCATTGCACGCCACCAGCCTGACCTTCATCAGCCAGGCAGCGTTCGACGCCGGCGTGCCAGAAGCCCTGGGCCTGAAGAAACAGATTGGTGTGGTCAAGGGTTGCCGCAGTGTTCAGAAGAAAGACCTGATTCACAACGACTACCTGCCCGACATCGATGTCGATCCACAAACCTATCAGGTCAAGGCCGACGGCGTATTGCTGTGGTGTGAACCGGCGGATGTGCTGCCGATGGCGCAGCGGTATTTCCTGTTCTGACCCGACGAGGGCCTTCCTGCGGGAAGGCCCTTTGGGTTTTCAGCCGCGCCGGGGTAGGCTATCGGAAGCCTATACTCGCCCTTTGCGATCAAGCCGGTCACTTTCAACATATTGAAGTGACTCTCAAAAAGTTGACTTAAGAGACAAATAACGTCAAACGGCTGTTTGTCGGACAAAGCAAAGACGATAATATGCCCGACACCTCCTCATTACCCCGAAGCAAGGTAACCGGCAATGCGCCTATCCGAATTCATCGTCGCTCATGTGGATCGCATCGTCGATGAATGGGAAGACTTCGCCAAGACCCTGACTCCTGCGGCTGACTCCATGAGCCGTGTCGAACTGCGCGACCATGCCAAGTCGATTCTGCTGGCCGCTGCACGGGACATGGATGCTGCCAGGAGCAAACAGGCCGCCAGAGTTCCGGGCACTGTACTGAACCTGGATGAAGCAGCCGCCAGCCATGGCGAGCTTCGGCATACCGTGGGCTTCGATCTGGTGCAGATGACTTCCGAGTTTCGCCATTTGCGCTCCAGCGTCACTCGCTTGTGGACCGAAAGCCTGGAGACACCGGCACAAGCCTCTTTTGAGGACATGATCAGCTTCAACGAAGTCATCGACGAAGCACTGGCCGAATCCACCGCCGCGTACGTCGAGCAGGTAACCCGCTCGCGGGATATGTTTCTGGCCATTCTCGGCCATGACCTGCGTGCGCCGTTACAGGCCGTGAGCATGTCTACAGACATGTTGATGCGCAAGACAGAGCAGAATGAAAAGACGCTCTCCTATATTTCCCAGATCAAAAGCAGCACTCGGCACATGGGCGCCATGGTCGGGGACCTGCTGGAATTCGTGCGCAGCCGACTCGGCGCCAGCCTGCCGGTGGAGCGCAAGCCCATGGACCTGGCCGCTGCATGCCGCGAAGCCATCGAAGAAGCCTGTGCCGGTCAGCCAGCCAGCACACCGACCCTGAAAGTGGCGGGCAATACCCGAGGCGAGTGGGACAGCGCCAGGATTGGCCAACTGCTACAGAACCTGATCGGCAATGCGTTGCAGCACGGCACCTCGAGCAACGAAGTCAGCGTCAAGGTCACTGGCTGGGAGGACAATGTGGAACTGATCGTCCACAACGATGGCGAGCCCATTGCGGAGGACGCCATCGGCACGATTTTCGACCCGATGGTACGCAGCGTGAACCCTGACGCCGAAACCCACAACCCATCGACCAGCCTTGGTCTGGGCTTGTTCATCGTCAAGGAAGTGGTCAATGCCCATGCCGGCAGCATTACGGTGACATCGACCATCGGCGATGGAACCACGTTTACCGTGGTCCTGCCGCGCACGGCTTGAACCTGCAGGTGGCCGGTCTGTCGACCACCTGACTCATGGCTCAATTACCCCACTGGCTCCGTGGATCAAAGGCAGACTTGTCAGCCAGCTTTTGCCAGAGGGTCTTGGTGGCATCATCGATCGTTCTGGGCATGACGATCTTGAGCTGAGCGTACAGGTCGCCACGCTCGCCTTTCTTGTCCAGCAAGCCATTGCCCTTGATACGCAGACGCTGACCGTTCTGGCTTTCCGGACGAATGGTCAGGTTGATCTTGCCGGTCAGGGTCGGCACAGCGACCTTGGCACCCAGCGCAGCCTCCCATGGAGCCAGCGGCACGGTGATGATCAGGTCATGATTCTCGACCTCGAACATCGGATGCGGTGCCAGGCGGATGATCAGGTACAGATCGCCATTCTCGCCACCTGCAACACCCGGCGCGCCCTGACCCTTGAGGCGGATACGCTCGCCATCCACGACCCCGGCAGGAATCTTCACGTTCAGGGTCTTGGTGATGTCAGCCATGCGTTGCCCGTTGGGGCTGTGCTGCGGAACCTTGAAACTGACCTGCTTGGATTCACCTGACAGGGTTTCTTCCAGGAAGATCGCCAGTTCCATTTCCACGTCCTGCCCCTTGCGGCCCTGGTTACGGGTACGACCGCCCTGCTGCTGAGCCCGACCACCGAAGATCGAACTGAAGAACTCGGAGAAGTCCGTGGTATCCCCACCAAAACCACCGGCGCCAGCGCCTGCACGGCTCTGCCAGCCAGGTGGCGGCTGGAAAGGCCGCCCCTGACGCCCGTACTTGCGCAGCTCGTCATACTCGGCACGCTTGTCCGGGCTGCTCAGGACTTCATAAGCCTCGGACGCTTCCTTGAACTTGTCTTCCGCGCCGGCTTCTCTGCTGACGTCCGGATGATACTTGCGCGCAAGCTTGCGATAGGCCGCCTTGAGCGCCTTGTCGTCGACCGTCGGCTCAACGCCGAGAATCTTGTAATAATCTTTGAAATCCATCTAACGATCACCCATCCCCAATATGCCCAGCCGCACCATACGTAACTATCTACCCTGTCATGGGGCGGTGCCTGGAAAACTCAAGTCGCAGAGTGTATCCGTAAACGGTCGCAATGGATGACAACGCCATAGCCTATTGATGGGCTGACGTGTGATCTCTCTCTATATTCGGGGTATACAACTGCCCGTCGATATCCAGATTTCGATAACGCGGCTCGACGAGCCTTACCTTACCCGCCCGGATCATATCGGCCAGTTCCTTGCCGGTATGAAACGAGCCATCCATTCTCCCGATCTCTTCCCACTGGCCATCTGCATTGCGTTTGAAGATATACATCCACGCCTGAGTCGAAGCAAAAAACTGCACCACTTCGTTCTGACCGTCACCATCCAGATCGATAACCCACATAACGCATTGCAACTTATTGCAATTGAGACTCCCCAGCCTGGGATTGGCGAATTGTTCATGACCATCCACTGGCTCGCCGATCCAGATCCGGTTCTGATCTGGTACAGGGATCGCCCTGTAGCGTTTCGTAGAGGTTTCCAATGCGTCATACATCCGCGTCTTGAGGACTTCACGGGCATTGGCGTCCATGTTCTGCGGGAGCTGGTCCAGGTCCGCCATCAGACGGTTAAATGCCCGCAGCCCCGGTTTACCCAAAGAGTTGCGCAGGGAATAGGCATCGAAAATGGCAGGCGATGTCGTTCCATCCATCAACCGTTGTATCTGATTACGAGCGCTCAACTCTTCCGGGTTCCACCAAGGCGTGTGAGTCGAAACCACCACTACGCACGCCAGCAAGGCCAGCCAGGGATTGGTTGCTCGTAGATTGCCCAGCCAGTCAGCGCCTGATCTCAAGACCGCCCACAGCGCAGCCAGACTGTATAGAACGGCGATCACCACTGACAACAGACCGATGACGCGCGATGGAGACAGCCCGTATTGCTCGATACGCAGCCAGGTTGAATAAGCCGCCAACACTGCCAGCACCGGCAATAGCAGCAGGCTGGCGTTTATCATCCACTTGAGCCCCTGTGGATAAGCCTGTGGCTGGCTGCCATCCTGAAACACGCCGTTGACCAGAAACAGATTCGCAGCCACCAGAGACAGCAGGATCGTAGTGGCGCGGCCAGTCTCCCAGATTGACTCCAGCCCGGTAAACGGCAGTGCCAGAGAGAAAAACACCACGATCAACGCCGTCAGCGGTGCCAGAAAACGGCACAGACTCAGCAGAACACCCCGCAGCATGCTGATGACTTTGTCGTTCTCACGCCCTATGCGTATGCCCAAGGAGAACACCATGCACAGACTGACAATATTGAAGTTCCGGGTCTTGATCACCTCTTTGAGTGCGCCGATGCCAATCATCTGGAACAGACTCGCGCATAGCTGCAACAGTGACCAGAACAGTCCTGTCAGCAACAGAGCCAGCAGCAGGATGAGGCCACTGTTCCAGGCGTGCTGAAACAGCACCCGATAAGGCAGCCGTAGCCTCTCGCCTGATGGCCAGCTGAGGATGAAGGCCGAACAGATATAACCCACGATGAGTGAGCCAAAGATCCAGTGCTCGTCCCAGGATCTCAACGACCTGTGCATGGCCCATTCAGTAATGGCGGCCAGTATCAAAGCCAGCAACCCGGCCCCGATCCAGGCACCACGCTGCCTGAAATGGTTACCCAGCAATTGCAGGTTGACCCCGAAAACCAGAGCAGCCACGACAACAGAATTCCTTTCAAACTCCCAGGAGAACACCATCACGACGGCCTGCAAAAAGCCGACGGAAAGGTAAAACGGGAGGGTTCCCTTGAGTACGGGCATTCAACTTCCTTATTGAAAACGAGAGCCTGGGCCTCAACCACAAACCATGCAGAAACCAGAGGGCGGCGGGATCATGTCACGTAAAATGCTGTAACTCCATTCGCCTGACAGCACTACGCAATCACGATGCACTGACATACACTGCGCGGCCGTTTTTTGACTGGAACGTAAAAGACATGAATGACCAATCCCCGGCCCGTGCCTGCGGCATCGATTTCGGCACGTCCAACTCCACTGTCGGCTGGCAAAGACCAGGCGTGGAATCGTTGATTGCGCTGGAGGACGACAAGATCACTCTGCCGTCAGTGGTGTTCTTCAACATGGAAGAGCGCCGCCCGGTGTATGGCCGCCTGGCGCTGCACGAGTATCTGGAAGGCTACGAAGGCCGCCTGATGCGCTCGCTCAAGAGCCTGCTGGGTTCCAAGCTGATCAAACACGACACCAGCGTGCTGGGCACGGCCATGCCATTCAAGGATTTGCTGGGGCTGTTCATCGGCGAGCTGAAAAAGCGTGCAGAGCGCACCGCTGGCCGGGAGTTCGAGCAGGTTGTGCTGGGCCGTCCTGTGCATTTCGTCGATGACGACGCGCAAGCGGACCAGGAAGCCGAAGACACCCTGGCCGAAGTCGCTCGCAAGATCGGCTTCAAGGACGTGTCATTCCAGTACGAACCCATCGCCGCAGCCTTCGACTATGAGTCGAGCATCAATAGCGAAGAGCTGGTGCTGATCGTCGACATCGGCGGTGGTACTTCGGACTTCTCGTTGGTGCGCCTGTCACCGGAGCGACGTACCCACAACGACCGTCATGAAGACATCCTGGCCACGGGCGGCGTGCATATCGGCGGGACCGACTTCGACAAACAACTGAGCCTGCAAGGCGTGATGCCGCTGTTCGGTTATGGCAGCCGCATGAAAAGCGGTGCCTACATGCCTACCAGTCATCACATGAACCTGGCGACCTGGCACACCATCAACGCCGTGTACTCGCAGAAATCCCAGTTGGCGCTGGGCAGCATGCGCTACGACATCGAAGATACCGGTGGTATCGACCGCCTGTTCAAACTGATCGAGCAACGCGCCGGGCACTGGCTGGCAATGGAAGTGGAAGAAACCAAGATCCAGCTGACCAACGCCGAAAGCCGCCATGTTCCCATGGATCGTATCGAAAGCGGCCTGAGCGTGGATTTGAGCCGGGCAATGTTCGAGTCAGCCATCGATGCCCAGCTTGAGCGCGTGCGTGACAGCGTGAGCAAACTGTTGAGCGATGCAGGCGTGGGTGTCGAGCAAGTGAACACGGTGTTCTTCACCGGTGGTTCAAGCGGCATTCCGGCCCTGCGCAACAGCGTGTCTGCAATGCTGCCCAATGCCCGCCATGTGGAAGGCAATATCTTCGGCAGTATTGGTAGCGGCCTGGCGATCGAAGCGAAGAAAAGGTATGGGTGAGGGGTGAGCTGCAAGTTGTAAGCTTCAAGCTGCAAGAAAAAGCAGACGGTATACGCGCTGTGCTTTTACTTGCCGCTTAAAGCTTGCAGCTTGAAACTTCCCCTCCTACACCAACCCTTCCTTCTGCAACTCGCTCTTGAGATACGCATAGTAGATCGGCCCGGCCACCACGCCCGGCAGGCCGAAGGCTGCCTCGAAGAGAAGCATGGCCAGCAGCAGCTCCCACGACTTGGCATTGATCTGCCCGCCGACGATCCGCGCATTGAGGAAGTATTCGACCTTGTGGATCACGATCAGGTAGGTCAGCGCCGCGAAGGCCACCCAGATCGACACCGACATCCCGACGATGAAGATCAGGGTGTTGGACATCAGGTTACCCACTACCGGCAGCAGGCCGAGCAGGAAGGTCATGATGATCAGGGTCTTGGTCAATGGCAGGTGAATGCCCCACAACGGCAGGACAATCGCCAGGAATACCGACGTAAAGGCGGTGTTGAGCAGCGAGATCTTGATCTGGGCAAAGACAATATTGCGGAAGGCACGGCTCAACAGGCTCAGCCGGTCGAACAGCGCAGCAGCCAGTGGCTTGCGGGTATGAACGTCCGAGATTCGCTGCAAGGCGATGATCGCGCCCAGCACCATGCCGATCAGCATGGTCACGAACATGTGGGCCGCGCCCTTGCCGATCATCTGCAACTCACCGATATGCTTTTGCAGCCATTGGCCCAGGGACACCTGAAACTCGGCTGCACTGGCCGGCAGGTAGGCATCAATGAAAGGCGGTAACTGCCCACGGGCGCGGTCCACCAGAACCATGAACTTGTCCAGTGACGCGCCGGGATTCTCGGCCTCATGCAATACAAAACTGATGGCACCGGCGAAAATCAGCGTCAGCAGACTGACAATGATGGTCCCCAGCAAGGCCACGGCAAGCCATCGGGCACGCTCACCGGAAATCAGGCGTTGCAGTCTTGGGGTCAGCATGTTGACCAATTCGTAGACCAGCAGACCTGCCAACAGACTTGGCAACAGCTTGAAAGGTAAAATCAGCAGCAAACCGCCAAAAACCAGAATCCAGCTGGCCAATAACACCTGACGCAAAGAAAACGTTGGCATAAAGCCTCAACGGGCGGCCCAAAGAAGACGGCAGTCTGCCAGCGTTCAGAGCCGAGGACCAGTGATCCGAAGGTCAGAACAGCAATAGCACGCGCCTCGGCTCAATAGCTGCGGTGCGAATCAGGCCCAAGCGCTTTATTTCCCGCACCTGGGCCAATATTCAGGCCAGTGAGCCCATCACCGGAAAATTATTTCTTCTTGAGACAATCACTCATGAAGCTCTTGCGAGCATCGCCCTTGAGAGCTTGAGTGGTAGCGGTCGCATTGCAGGTCTTCATTTTTTCCTGCTGGGTTTGCGCCGGAGCCGGTGCAGCCTTCAGGCATGTGCTCATGAATGCCTTACGTTCATCGCCCTTGAGCGACTTGGCAGTGGCATCCGCGTTACAGGAGGTCATCTTGTTCTGCTGCGCCGTGGCAGCAAAGCCTTGGGCGGATACCATCAGACCAACGAGCAACAAAGAAATACCGAGCGTCTTCATCAGGTCAACTCTCCAGAACGACCGTACCGATCAGCGCGGTCTCAAAAGAGTGTAGTCAAAGATGTTGCGATATATGTCGAGCCAAGACACCTTGTCAGGCGGATAATCACCTCTCGCTTTTTATCGGTTACCTCATGCAATACGCATTTCCTCTGCTGACCATCCTGATCTGGGCAGCCAATACCGTCATTACCAAGGCTGCATCGGAAGTGATCTTCCCCGCCGAGATCGGTTTCTATCGCTGGCTACTGGCAGGCCTCCTGTTCACGCCGTTCATGCTCAGACCGGTGTGGAAGAACCGGGCGCTCATCAAACCGGTGCTGGGCAAGATCGTCGTATTGGGCGTGCTGGGCATGGCGGTGTACCAGAGCCTGGCGTATTTCGCCGCCAGCATGACCACGGCCACCAACATGGGAATCATTCAATCCCTGGTGCCCATGATGGCGCTGGGGCTTTCAATTGCCTGCCTGGGTAATCGACTGACTTTCGGCGCCTTGTTCGGGGCCGTATTGTCTTTTGCCGGTGTAGTCGTGGTGGTGTCGGCCGGCAATCTGACCGGGCTCATCGAGCAGGGCATCAATCGTGGGGATGCGATGGTTCTGGTCGCGGCAGCAGCCTATGCCGTCTACAGCACCCTGCTGAAAAAGTGGCAGTTGTGTCTGCCGCCCTTGCAGTTGCTGTACCTGCAAATACTGATTGCGATCATTGTGCTGTTTCCGCTGTTCATTCTCTCGCCCCGGACAGGCCTGAACATGAGCAACATCCCCATGGTCCTGTATGCGGCCATTCCGACTTCGATGCTCGCGCCATGGTTGTGGATGACCGCCATCATGCGTCTGGGACCAAGCCGCACAACGCTGTTCTTCAACCTGATGCCCATTGCGACTGCCCTGATCGCGGCAGCCTTTCTGGGCGAGCAACTGGCGCTTTATCACCTGGCCGGTGGAGCATTGACCTTGTGCGGAGTCATCCTGGCAGAGCGCTGGAAAACCCCGATGCGGCAGACCGCTTAAAGCCCTGCGGCCTTGAGACGTGCCGCATGGTCAAGGAAGAGCTTTACGGGGTTCGCGCCCTTGCCCACAAGGCCAAAGGTCTGGTTGACGATATCGAAGTGATCGAGCGGGAAGTCATCGCCGATCACAGTCCCCAGATGCGAGCTGAAACGCCCGACCATGCCGTCGCACTGGCCTTTTTCCTTGACGAAGGTGCGGGCGAAAATACGACAGGTCACGTTGGTCCCGTCGATCAGGTTACGTCCTCGATTGGTAATCCCCGGCTTCAGAATCCCGGACCAGGAGTAATAGCGCACGCCATTGACCAGTTCCTCGCCCTGCCCGCCCCAGGTTTGCGGCAACCCTTGAGGGTACTGCCTGTTAAACAGCGCAACCCCGGTCGTGGTCAGCGACTGGTGGGAAGCCGAGATATTCATCGGCAACTTGGGTCCGCGATACCCGGTCTCAAACGTCGTGATCGTCCAGGACAGCAAACCGATCACCGCATTGACGACACGCCCACCCGCACTGCCAACCGGAAAAGTACGCTCCAGATAATCCGCCAGCTCTGAGCCCTGATTGGGACCGGCCACTGACGTCACCGAGGCCACCAGATCAGGACGTTTGGCGGCGACATAACGAACAGTCAACGCGCCCTGGCTATGGCCGATCAGGTTGACCTTGGCTGCGCCGGTTTCGCGGACGGTCTTCTCAATGATCTTGAGCAGTTGCTCTCCCCGTATCTCGGTTGAGTTGACCCCGGAAACCATCACCGGAATCACCGTCGCCCCACCCCGCTCCAGTGCCTTGATGATGCCGAACCAATAGGGATAAACCAGCAAACGCACAAACCCCAAGAGACCGGGCACCAGCAATAACGGATATCGCGTAGCTTGTTCTTGCGCCATGTGTCCTCTCCGACGTTAGCCAATAGCTAGAACCTTAGCGGTGTTTGGCAGCAAGACAGATATATATGACAAACACGTGTACTGCCTTATTGCCATCCATTATCGAACTCTCACGCACCTTCCCCTCTCCAAAGCACATCGGGCCAAGACCGGCTCTGTCATGCGGAGAGACAATGATGTACAAGAAAATCCTGGCGGCTACCTGTGTATTGGGGACATTGGCGGGTTGCGGTACGGCAACCGTACAGAATCCGGTGGACTTCGTGACCTATCGCAACGAGCCACTGGTCAAGCAAGTCGAAAACGGCATGACTCGACAGCAAGTGCTGACCATCGGCGGCGAGCCTTCGTCCACAGTGGACCGCAAGGTCAGCCCAGGAACCTGCAATAACTACGTGATGACCAAAGATGGCCACAAACAGGTCTACCACGTCAGCTTCAACGGCGACGGCCGTGTTACCAACAAAGGCTTCATGACCTGCGAACAGCGCGAAGCGAACGAACGCGCCCTGTAAGGCTGATGCCGAACAGTTAAGGTCATAACTCACTTTGTGGGAGGCAGCCTGGCGACTTCAGCGTACCGACGCAGAATATCTGCCGGTTTTCAGGCCTTTTTCGCCAGCAAGCTGCTTCCTACAAGTATCTCGTTGCATCAAGCACCGGGCTTTTCACCACTCCCAGTCTCTTTCCATGAACTCGGCTGTGGGTGGCAGGACCGAGTGCAGGAATTGCAGGAATTGCTCGAAAAGGTCCTTGTTGGGGAAGCGGGCGACAAACCCTGT
>NZ_BLVZ01000018.1 GCF_015471405.1 Pseudomonas cichorii | reverse complement strand
TATCGGATAGGTGTAAACCTATTTCAGGACTAGACATGTTTGACCAAAGTTACTCACTTTAATTTTTCTATTGCTTTTCCGTCTGAGATGTTCTGGATGGTTTTGCCTGAATGATCGAAAAGGGTGTAGTAGTTTCACTGATATCTTCAATCGTGAAGCCAGCGCGCTCAAGCAGTTGATTGAACTCCTCTGTGGTACGTTCTTTTCCGTTGCCAAAGAGCAGCATTTCAATATCACAGAGTTGAGTAAATGGTGATTTTTTAGCCGGATCAATGATTTGCTCTACGATAAAAAGCTGCCCATCCTGCGGTAACGCCTGTCGACTATTTTCAAGGATCGTCAGAGCATCTTGATCCCCCCAATCATGCATGATGAACTTCATCACATGCGTATCTGCATGAGTAGATAGTCTGGCGAAAAATGAGCCTTCAACTAGTTTGCAGCGATCCTGAAAGATGAAGTCTTGCAGATACGGAGTGTATCGAGCCTGTTTGAGAGCTTCGGGCAGGTCGAGCAGGCAGCCTTTCAGGTGAGGGTGTTGCGATAGAATCTCCGCAAGAAATATGCCTCTTCCGCCGCCGATATCGATGACTGATCTCGCGTCTGAAAGCTTCATGTGTTCAACTATCTTCGGCCCCCAGAGTAAAGATAGGCTGTCCATTGCACTGTCAAACAATGCCCTGTCATCAGGTGTACCCTGCAAATATTCAAATAGCGGCATTCCCATGATGTGGTCGAAGGCTGGTTTGTCCATACTTAGCCTTTCGAGTAAATGCCCCCATGTTTTTGTGTGCCAGTCCTGAGCGCAGAACAGCGCAAACGGACGAAGCGAGTTGCTGCTGGCACTGAGCAGGCTACCCATTTCCGTCAGTTCAATATGATTTTCGGCGCATCCGCTGATAAGTCCAATAGCCTCGATTGTATCCAGTAAGCGACGTAATTGCTTTTCTTTGACACCTACCCCACATGCCAGGTTTTCTGTGCGGTGAATGCCACTTTGTATTTTGTCGATTAATCCTGATCGGGTCGTGGCATATACGGCGTGAGAAACCCAGGCTCCGGTGATCAAGCTCAATAGTTGTGTTTCGGGTGATGGCTGCTCAGGTGTTGGCAGTGCGCTTTTTTGTGAATGCTTGTTCATGTAAAAGCTCTGATAAAAAGAGGTTGTGTACGCCAGTTATTGATAAATGGCTGTCATTTTCATAAACCCCGTTGAAAACCTTCCGCTTTCAGGTACGAAACACAAAATACCGTCGCCATGATTCAGCTTTTCGCTGCTAATAAGGTCTGCAAGCATGAAGTAAATGGCTGCGGCTCCTATATTTCCGACACGCTCCAGATTTGTATACCAGCGTTCATTGGGTATTTCAAAGTCTATGGATTGCAAGGCGTCGTATATCCGTTGGCGAAAAAAGTTGGATGAGTAGTGGGGTAGAAACCAGTCGACTGCCTTCGGTTTCAGCTCTCTTTTTTCAAGAATATCCTTAAGTCCCTTGGTAACAGTGATATTCACAACATGCTCATTGAGAAGTTTGACGTCCTGCTTTATTGCGAATACGGAGTGTTCCCCAAGTTCTTTGTATGAATTGAATTCTCGCCATCCGGTGAGTGTTCCCTTTGTGTTTTTTATCGCGCCAGCGTACATGCAGGCCGGCAGCAAGTTGGCATAGGAAAGTATCTCGATCCAGTCGATCTTCAGAGAAATAGCGCTTGGATTTGGCTTATCGCTCAAGAGCATCGCACCTGCCCCATCCGATAGCATCCAGCGGAGAAAGTCTTTTTCAAAAGCGATTTCAGGCTGTGATTCAAATTCGTGAATGGCTGATTCGGATTCTTCCGTGAAATGTTTTCCCTGCATGAATGTGGAGGCTAGCTCGGAGCCAGTTGCAATAGCCTGATGCCTCAAGCCTGCAAGAATCGACACGTATCCATATTTGATAGGAGACAGTCCAGACAGACAGACTCCGCTGAATGACGCCAGCTCGCAGGGCGGGCAAGCAAGCTCTCCATGGACCATCGAGGCGTGACTGGGGAAAATCTGGTCTGGACTGCTGGTGCCACAACAGAGTAATTCCAAGGGAGGCAGCACAGGGTTTTCAATCCAGAGATTGCGAACTGCCTCGGCAGTGAGTTGTGCGTTGTTATGGGTAGGTCGATGAGTTGCCCGGTCAATGGCGTAATGACGGTTTAGGATTCCGTTACTGCTCAGGATTTTTTGCCGTACGCGTGATTTTTTTCCTGCTACAGTACCAAGAATATTTTCCATTTCATCGTTCGAGACAGGGGCACCAGGCAAAAAAGTAGCAACCCGGTTGATATAAACTGATGGGGTCATGATTGTTCCCTCATGCGAAAGTCGCTGGACCCAGAAGGCTCCTCAAAATAACGACATTGCTTTTCAAGTACGTGCCCGCGCATTGGTTTTATAAATGTCCTCAATCCCATCATTACTGGAATGACGGTGGCCACCATACAGATCATGAAAATTCCGTACACGAAGGCAGCAAGTTTTCTGTGAGGATGTCCTTGAGGGCCTATTGTTAGAAACAGTTTCCCCCAGAGCAGAAAGCTACGGCGAGCAATTTTTTCGCTATGGATGAGTCGTGGATCAACGCTGACGGCTTTCAGACCTTTCAATAATGGAAAGTTTTGTTCCGTGCGACCGTTTACTATTTCAGGAAGAAGAGCCCTGCCAAATCTTTGTGCGGATAGAATATCTTCGTCCGTCAAGCCTGCCCGTGGAAAGAATCCCCAAAAGGCTTCACGATTTCCAGTGAACATCCAGCGGGGTGTTGTTACAAGCGTTTTTAGAGGGCTTCCCCTATCGGTGAGCACAACATTGTCCAGAAGTCGGGCATTGGCTTGAATTAATAGGTTTTTTACTTGTTCCTGTGCTTGTATCCACATGTTTCTGCATGTGATAATTGTTATAACTGCTGTGTTACGAAGAATGATTTTCCCTTTTGCAGACTTTAAAAATGCTGTAATGGGAGGGCTGGGTGACAAGAACCAGACGGTGTATGCAATAATAACAAGGTCATACCTTTTTTTTATATCAATCTTGGAAGGGCGCATGCGCGATGGATATAAGTGAACTGCTTCTGGGAACTGGTCGAAGAACTCGACAAATGGCCAAGGGAATGGATAGGGTCTGAGAGGGGTAAGCTCCTCGAACTCTACGAGCACGCGATTGTCTTCAATCAGGGCGCGAACAAATGAATCCGCTACACGTTTCAATTGTCCTGTTTGTGAAAAATAGACCACTAGTATACGTTTCATGGCTATTGACCTGCAGCGTTTTTAGTGAGATTTCCTGCAGCTAAAGGATAATAACTAAAAGAATGCTGTGTGATGTCGAGCGTAGTATGCTCTGATATGAAAATTGATTTTAGATTGTCAATGAAATATTGGGTAAGTTTAAGAGGGATCGGATAGTCGTCAAGTTTTTCGACCTTCGATTTTGTTCTTTGGTAACTGCCTCAGGGATGTGATCGGTTATTTCCTCGTTTTTCAGTGATACGCTTCCGGGGCGCGGGTCTTTATGCCACGATCGAGTCATCCTGTTAACCACGATCTTTGAAGGTGTGATTTTTTCAAAATCCCCGACCTTGTTAACGATGCCTTAATCGAACTCCCTCAAAGTGCAGCTACTTGACGCTGCAAGCCTGCCGCCCTTGAGCGCCAGCAAGCGCGTGAAAATCTGGCCAAGGCTCAGGAAAAGACTGAAAAGAATCAGGCGCCACAAGTGCTTCCAAGCCAAATACTAAACCTCAAGAGACGGATGAAAAGCCTGGCAGTTGAACCATAGGCATTTTGCTACGCCAGTGGCATCGTCGCCGGCTTGAACGCCCAGGGTCTTAACGTCGACCGTGTGGCTTCGGCATCCGCCGCTTATGCCCTGCTGGATGTCGCGCAGTTCGATGTGATGATTCTTGATCTGGGCTTGCCTGATGAAGACGGGATTAGTTTGTTGCGGCGTTTGCGGCTTATGGGGCAGGCGATACCGGTATTCAAGACCGTGCTATCGCACAATACGATTGTGCTGCGTTGGGGGTTAGCGTGCCTGTACCAACTGCAATCACCATTGATATTCCCAAAAGAACGCAGATACAGCCCAGCAGAGCTAATCCAACACCGATACCCCCACGTTCGTCGGTGTCGACTACCACGCGCTCATCTGCAACGAACGCTTGTCCGAGCTGCGGCGCTTCCATGGTGCGTCGTACCGCACGCAAGGGGAAGTATGCAGGGCGTCAGTTCTGGGGGTGCTCCAAATTTCCTGTCTGTAAAGGGACAAGGAGCTAATGCTTAGCTCAACAGTCAGCTCTTGTCGGTGGCAATTGGATCAGTGCTATTCATCAACATTGGGTAGGCGAAGAACGTAGAGAAAAAATGGCTTTGGCGAGCTCAAAGGACGTGCCAGGATACCGCCGCGTTAAATTACGAGGTGTGTTTTGCGGTATCTGGAAAACTGATGCGCACGGTGAGAGCAGCCAATGCGGTAAGCAACGTGATTCACAGGCTTGTCACGCCAAAAAAGTAGTCTGAAATTTTGTCCATCGAAATCGTAAATTTTACAGAAGCCCCCTGAAATCAGCTTACGAGAGCTCCTGCTCTGCGTGATGTTGCGAGGGCACTGGCCGCCACGTTCCCTCCGATGCTCCCCCAAGCAACCGCCGCAGCTCTGGCCCAAGGCTATTGCTGGCCGCTCTAAGCTAAGCGTTAAATGTTATTGGTTTTATATTTTTTATAGCCATAAATTCTTTCTCCTCTAATGCTGTGGTAGCGCTCAGGCGCCTGGCATAAACCGCAGCAGTGCCATTTGCGAGGAATCGACCCTGAAACGCACCATCAAAGCCCTGCTGCTAGCTGTCGCTGCCGCAACCGCCGTCCAGGCGCATTGCGCCGATATCGTAATTGGCTACCAGACCGGTGTGGACCCGTCCAAGGTCGCCCAGGCCGACGGTGCCTACGAAAAAGCCATTGGCCAGAAGCTCGACTGGCGTCGTTTCAATGCAGGTCCGGAAGTGGTGACCGCACTGGCCTCCGGTGATGTGCAGATCGGCAATCTGGGTTCCAGCCCTCTGGCAGCGGCCGCCTCGCGCAAACTGCCGTTGGTGACCTTTCTGGTGGCGGCGCAGATCAACTCCGCCGAGGCGCTGGTGGTGCGCAACAGCAGCGGCATCGAAAAACCCGAGCAATTGATCGGCAAGACCATTGCTACGCCGTTCGTATCCACCTCCCATTACAGTCTGCTCGGTGCCCTGAAGCACTGGAAGATCGATCCCACCAAGGTGAAGATCGTCAATCTCAATCCCGCCGAAATCAATGCAGCCTGGAAGCGTGGCGATATCGACGGTGCCTTTGTCTGGTCGCCGGCTCTGGGTGAGATCAAGCGTGACGGCAAGGTTCTGACCGACGCTGCTGAAGTGGGCAAGTGGGGCGCCCCGACTTTTGAAGTCTGGGTCGCCCGCAAGGATTTCGCTGAAAAGCATCCTGAAGTGCTGGCCAGGTTCGCGGGTGTGACCCTGAGCGCCTTCGCTGACTATCAGGCCAATGCCGCCAAGTGGACCGCTGACTCAGAACAAGCCAGGAAGATCGCCAGGCTGGTCGGTGCCAACGCTGCCGACGTTCCCGAACTGTTGGCCGGTTCCGTGTACCCGAACGCCCAGCAACAGCTCAGCGCCGACCTGCTCGGTGGTGGCACTGCCAAGGATATCGCCGCTACCGCGGAATTCCTCAAGGAGCAGAAACGCATTCCCGCCGTGTTGCCGGACTACTCGGAGTACGTGAGCACCGAGTACGTACGCCAGGCCCAGTGATATAGAGAAACACCTATGACCATCGTATTTGAACGTATCGGCCAGGCTCTTGGCGCGCGCGTGAGCGGTGTCGACCTGAGTCGCCCGCTGAGTGCAGAAAGCTACGCCACTTTGCGCCAGGGGCTGATGGAGCATCAGGTGCTGTTCATGCGTGATCAGTTGCTGACGCCACGCCAGCAGCGGGACGCAGCAGCTCTGTTCGGTGATCTGCATATACACCCCATCTATCCGAAGATCGAAGACCAGCCGGAAATCCTCTTGCTGGATACTGACCTCAACGACCTGCGCGACAACGCTCTGTGGCATTCAGACGTGTCCTTCATCCAGTCGCCACCCATGGGTTCGCTGCTCAGCGCACGGCATGTTCCTCCCCACGGTGGAGATACCTTGTGGGCCAGTTGCTCGGCTGCTTACGAGGGATTGTCCGCCAGGATTCGTCATTTGCTCGATGGCCTGACCGCCGTGCATGACCTGACCCTTTCGTTTCCTCTGGAACGCTTCGGCAATACGCCCGACGCATTGGAAAAATGGAACGCCGCTCGGGCTGCCAATCCGCCTGTGACGCATCCCGTAGTGCGCGTGCACCCGGAAACAGGTCGCAAAGGGCTGTTTGTCAGCGAATCCTTCACCACCCGGATTCTCGAGCTGGAGCCCGACGAAAGTGATGCACTGCTGAAGATGCTGTTCAAGCAGATCGCCAAACCGGAATTCAGCGTTCGCTGGCAATGGCGCCAGGGCGACCTGGCCTTCTGGGACAACCGCCTGACGCAGCACTACGCCTGCGACGACTACCGACCGCAAAGGCGCATCATGCACCGCGCGACGATTCTCGGGGATCGACCGTTCGGGCCCTGATGATTTGGTCGGACGCTACCGTTTGTGCGTTTTTCTGGTTCCGTGAAAGCGTCAGGCGGGAGCAGCCCCTGGCTTTGGTATGTTGTACACCCGTACTTCTTGAGCGGGGCTATCGAGCATGGTTCTGCTGATCTTGATTTTATAGCCTTCGCGATTCAACTGTTTCACCTCGAAGGCTGTCCATTGGGCCATATTTGAAAGTGTTCCAGATGGTCCGGACAAGGCTACTTGTGCCTCGAACTTGCCAGCTTTGCGGATAGTTCAAACGACAGCTATACGGAAAGTTGCTTCGTCCATCCCCCCCAGAGGGAGTGTTGACGAGGAGGGGGGGCCGGGTACGGTTTTTTCGTCGGTCCAGACCGTATTGTCTGTCATGTCGAGTGCTGCGGCCTTGGGTAGCACCAGGTCGACTTCCGGCAGCCATGTTGCAGCACTCCAGGGCACTATCTTTGGTTTCCCTTTGCTGAAAGCTACTGCTCGCTTTGATGCAAAGTCGTACTGTGACGCCGGAGCAGTGGCTTGTATGGTCGAGTAATCTCCCCAGAGGTCAGGAGAGAGCAGGGCGCCGGTGCGGTACTTGGGACCAAGCGCTGGATAGCGTTCCGGGACATCGGATCTCAACAGGGAGATGAGGCTGGTGACATCCTGGGCAGCTACCTGATCGCTGATATAACGTTGCAGCAGGTTATAGATACGCCGTAGAACGCCAATATGCCGGTTGAACTCTTGTCTGGCCACGTTTTCAGTTTGCAGTTTGAGTTTTTCTGCCGGTGTGGTTGGGGCTGCTGCTCCGTGAGGTACCAGGGTTCGGAACTCTAATGAGTCAAACTCATTGCCGGGGGTCTTCAACCCGGTGTTCGGACAGCGGCCCACTCACAATGTTGAAAGGATTCCACGCAACTTTGCGCAGTACGGCCTGTGGGCTGGGGTTTCCTTTTGCAAAGGTTGCGGGAAGATCGCGTGCCGGATCCTTTCCGGCCCAGACGGTCAGGGCTTTTATAAGCTCCATATCGTCACAGTCGACAGCTATTTCCCAGGCATTAATGAGTAAGCTGTGCGGTATGACATGGTGACGGGTGAGCTTCATCTGCTCTGCGTCCAGGCCAGCCTGAAACCCGGTAGCGGGGGTGGGATTACCAAAAATGGTGATCGGGTCAGGCTTGGTGGATCGCTTATCGAAATCCTTTCGATCAAGACTGTTCTTCCATTCGCTTGCAATCACCAACCCAAGTTTAGGTTTAGGCATTCACTTCCAACTCCGTATGGCCGATGGTAGCCGACTGAAGCCGTTAAGATGGCAAGTACTGCCGCGAGTGTCCATTTGAATTAAAACCACGATCCTTGGGCGGTGGTGTTCTTTTTAAAGCTCCTGACACTGTTGACGGTGCCTTGATCGGGCTTCCTCAAAGTGCAGTTACTTGATAGCGTCGACGCATCCCCCGCACCCTGTTGTCTATTGGCTTTATACGAATTTCGTTTCCCGCTCCGGATTCACACAAACGCCACTCAAGAGTGGCGTTTGTGTTTGTGCGTTTTTTCGCGCCAATTATGGGCATGCAGGGCTCCAATGAATTCTGTAAGCAGTTGAAAACAAGGTGGCCAGCCATTGCATTGCCGATTTGCACGAACTCCTCATTCCCGCACTGCTGGTAATGCAAAAGCGACCAGCTTCGTTCCCGGTCGTGTACCGTAAGCAGGCCTGCCGCCTTCGGCGACCACCACGAACTGCCTGCCGCTGGCTGGACTGCGATAGGTCATCGGCGTGGCGTTGGCGCTGGTGGCGAGGCGGGTATTCCAGAGTTCCTGCCCGGTCGCGGCATCCAATGCACGGAAGGTGTGCTCAGCGGCCCCGCCAATGAACACAAGCCCTCCTCGAGTGGTCACGGCGCCGCCGGCAGTCGGTGTGCCTATTGTGATAGGCAACATTGTCTTTACACCCAACTTCAGCGGACCTATGTCGCGCCCGGTGCCTAATGGCTTGGACCAGATGGTTTTGCCGCTCATCAGGTCGACGCCCGCTATCAGGCCCCATGGTGGGGCTGTACATGGGCTGCCAAGAGGAGAAAGGAACTGAGTTCTGTATGCACCATAAGGAGTGCCAAGCATCGGTTGGTCGGTCTGGCCACCCGCATCGAGGCCCGGAGCGATCTTGAAGTTGCGACGAGTTGACTCTTCGCGCGTGATCAGTTCGAGTCTGTCGGGTACCTGTGTCCAGTTGACGATCATGATGCCGCGATCAGCGTCCAGCGATATGCCATTCCAGTTGACGCCACCCATGGAGCCTGGCGCGATCACGATGGTCTTGTCGAGCGTGACAGGGGTAAACATACCCTCGTAGCGCGAGCGCTTGAACTCTATGCGGCAGATCAACTGATCCAGCGGCGTTATGCCCCACATGTCTTTTTCTTGCAGTTCTGGCTCGCGGAAGGCTGGCAGGTCGCTGGACTCAGGTTGGGTCGGGGCCAACCGCTCTCCCTCTGCGATGCCACCCTGCGGCACAGGCAATTCGCGAACTGTCTTGATCGGATTCCCTGTCTCGCGGTCGAGCACAAAGATTTCGCCACGCTTGGTCGGCTGGATCAGTGCCGGGCGAATGCCCTGCGGTGTAGGAAGGTTGGCCAGGGTTGGTTGTGACGCGACATCGTAGTCCCAGATATCGTGGTGGGTAGTCTGGAACCGCCAGCGCATACGCCCTGTCTCGGCGTCGAGTGCGACGACAGCACTGCCGATATCGTCATCAAACGGACGTCGCATGCCGCCGTAAGCATCAGGCGTTGCTCCGCCCATCGGCATGTAGACAAGGCCGAGTTCTTCGTCGGCACTTATGGGCGCCCAGCTATTGGGCAGAGATGGTGTATAGAACTCGCCCTCAGGTGGCGCGCCGATGCGCTCCGGTACGCCAGCATCAAAGGCCCAGGCCAATTCGCCGGTTACTGCGTCGAATGCGCGGATTACTCCCGAGGGGCCGCCCCAGTACTGGCCGTCAGGGATACCGCCACCTACCACCACCTTGCCGCGAATCACCTGCGGTGCCGAGCTGACGTAGAAAAGGCCGTGGGGATAGGGTTCGATGCCCTGTTGGAGATCCACCAAGCCATTATTTCCGAAGGCAGGACAAAGTTCGCCAGTATGTGCATCAATGGCCGCCAGGGTAGGGTTGTGGCTGGGCGCAAAGATGCGCTCGGCGCACATGCTGCCCTTTTGAGCGTCCGGCACCTTGTAATAGGCAACGCCACGGCATGGCTTGCCTGACGGTTCCTGCCCATCGGAGACGTTGCGCCGCCAGCGCACTTCTCCGGTCTCGGCGTCGAAGGCATGCACGCCGTTATTGCCGTCACATGCGTATAGCGTGTCACCGACCATGATGGGCGTCGTCTGCAGCGCGTTCATCTCCCCAGGCACCGTCGCTGTCATCTCTGCCTCCCAGACCTTGGTCAGACCGGATACGTTGGAGGTGTTGATCTGGTCGAGTGGACTGAAGCGCGTGCCGCCCTGGTCGTTGCCATAGGCTTGCCAGTCGTCGCGAACAATCGTAGCCATAGCTTGTGGCAGTGGTCCCGGTGCTTGCGCCTGTATACCGCGCCGCAACGAGGGGACTTCGGTGTTTTCACCCAGGCTATGGGCAACGCTGCCCGCAACCGCTGCTGCGACCAGACTACCAGCGAAAGTGGCCCTGCCTGATACTCGCCACGGCGACGGTAGCAGCCTGATCGAGGGCAGCAGCAATAATATGGCTAGGCCGAAGGGGGCGATCAACCGGGGTGCGAGCTGCCAGCCGGAGAAACCGACTTCCCAGAGGCTCCATGCCACTGTCCAGACGAGTGTCGCACCATAGATCCATACACCGCGCCCGTCGCCGCGCCAGAGCAAGACGCTGCTGAGAATGTAAGCCAGACCCGTGATCAGGTAATAAAGAGAACCGCCATTTGCGGCCAGGATCACACCACCGACCGCGAGTGGCAGGCCGAAGGCAAGCAGGATAAGCGCAGTGATCCGCAGAGGCCAAGGTCGATGCGCCTGCGGGGCAGGGCTTTCAACGGTTATGCCCCCTGGGGGCCGCGTCGCATTGTCAGATGAGTTCATAGGCAGTTCTCCCGGTGGATGGTAAGGGGGTCGTAAGTGTCAGCAGTACCGTAGCGTCGCTATTGAGTTCTTCGACTCGCCGATACGTAGCGGTAAGCAGTTCTCCGATATCGGGGCCATGTCGGAGAGGGTATTTCTGATGAAGCAGGAACTGTGCATGTGGCTGAGCAGGGTCTTCGCCGTGGCATGGCCGAGGCCGTCGGCTGCGCTGGTGACGAATTACGTGATCGGCGATGTTCAGTCAGATGAAGAGGGCGGCAGCCCTTTGTTGAACGCCTTGGTGTGAAAAATCGTTGCGCCTTGGCCTTTGTCGTTGTCGCTGGTCACGACGTACAAGTCGTTTTTGTCCGGGTGGATGGCGAGGCTGGTAGATGCCAGGTTGTGGCCGCTATCGCGCCCAGGCAGTAACACTTGTCCAATAGGGATGCCATTGCGGTTGAAGGCCATCACGCGGCCTTGTCCGTAGATCGCCACGTACACATTGCCGTCGGCATCGGCGCGCATCGAGTCTGGTGCCGGGCCAGTGAAGTGGTAGGCGATGGCCGAACCGATCGGCGCAATGGTAGTGGCGTCTGTAAGTTTGATGCGGTGCAGCAGATTCCGGCCAAACTCCGTTGCCCATAGCGTTTTGCCGTCGGGGCTAAGCTCCAGGCCGTTGGCCATCGACAGGTTGGGTAGTACCGGAGTGATAGTGGTCAAGTCGGGAGCGGTGTAGTAGACGCCACCCGTTGGCTCGGTCGAGTTGCCCTTGAAATCGGTGAAGTAGAAGCCTCCGTGCGTATCAAACCTCAGGTCATTGGGCATATATCCCGCCTCTGGCGGTATGATCGGCTGCTGCTTCAGGCCGTCCTGGTTCACCGCTATTATCGCGCCGCGGTTATTGGGAATATCCAGTGCCGCGATAAACAGGCGCCCGTCAGGGTGCAAGGCCAGGCCGCCCGGCGAGAGTGCATCTAGTGTAACGACGGTGGACAACTGCCTGTCTGGCGTCAGGCGCAAAACACGGCGTCCACTGACATCGCAGAACAGCAGGTTGCCGTTGTGGTCGAAGATTGCGCCTTCGAGTATCCGGCCCTCGTCCGAGACTTTGAACCATGGCTCGGCCAGCGCGCTCTGCAAAGCACGCTCGGCTGGTGGCACTGGCACCACGCTGCGCGTCTGCTCGTCGTAGGCCAGCCCTGTAACGTTTCCTTGCCGGGCTGAAGACTCAGATATGAAACCCGCGCCCATGATCAGGCAGGTAACGAAAAGAACCGTTCGAGTCTTGATGCCCGGACGGCCGTAATACTGACCGACCGGCGAACAGGTAAATGCTGAGATCATGACAAGATCCTTGTCAGGGTTGATCGAGCACGAAAGCAACGATGTTGTTGCTGAATGTCGTCGTCTGCAGGGCAGGGCCAGCAGATTCAGTAGGGGAAAGCCCCGCTGAGCTGAGGGAGTGATGTACCTGCTGACGACGAAGCGTTCACATGGGTTTCGCTCACTTGAGGTTTGAGACGAAGAACTCGGCTATTTTGTCAAACGGAATCTTGTCTACCTGGTCGTACAGATCAACGTGATTGGCTCCCTTGATGATCACAAGCTCCTTCGGCTGCTCGGCTGCCGCATAGGCTGTCTCGGCGAAGTAACGCGAATGAGCGTTTTCACCGTGGATGAACAGGATGGGGCGCGGCGAAATCTCCTTTATGTATGTCAGGATCGGCATGTTCATGAACGACAGTGGCGTGGTGACCGTCCAGGCGTTGCCAGAGTTGACAGCTCGCGCGTGGTAGCCGCGTGGTGTCATGTAATAGCTGGCGTAATCGACCATAAACTGAGCTTCGCCACCTTTCAGCTTGTTGTAGGCAGGCTGATAGGCCGGCTTCCCGTTCGCTGCGTCATCCCAGCGCTGCCGGCTCAGTTGCTCCAGAGCCTGCGTGCGTTGCTTGGCGGTCACGCTGTCGTTGTAGCCCTTGGACATGACTCGGGTCATGTCATACATGGTGCTGGCGACGACGGCTTTGACACGCTTGTCTACTGCCACGGCATTGAGTGCCATGCCGCCCCAGCCGCAGATACCGATGACACCAATGCGTTCGCGATCGACGTAGCCTTGCAGTCCGATGAAGTCCACTGCGGCACTGAAGTCTTCGGTATTGATATCCGGTGAGGCGACGTTGCGCGGCTCACCCCCACTTTCCCCTGTATACGAGGGATCAAAGGCCAATGTTACGAATCCACGTTCTGCCATGGTTTGTGCATACAGGCCCGATGACTGCTCCTTTACCGCGCCGAATGGGCCGCTAATGACAATCGCCGGCAATTTCCTGCCGGTGCGATTTTTCGGCAAGTACAGATCGGCCGCCAGGGTAATGCCGTAGCGGTTCTTGAAGGTGACTTTCTGGTGATCGACCTTGCCGCTCCTGGCAAAGACCTTGTCCCATTCCTGAGTCAGTTGCAGGCCGCTGGTATCGCGTGTGCCGGATGTTGTTGCTGCCTGAACCGTCTGTTCACCCAGAATGGCCGTCAGGGCAATGAACATCGAACTCTGTAGAAAGCCTTTGAGGGAAACACGTGGCTTTTTGGGGGGCATAGGCAGGGCGGATACGTTCATGGTTTTTCCGGCAGATGGTTGAGGTCGCTGTCATCGTCGCGCATGTGCAGGGGTGTGACTAGCTAATGAATACTTAAAGGGGCTATAAGTATTGCTAATCAATCCTTCGTGTGAGACTTGCCCAATGATCAGACGTAACCTCAATGATCTCCTCTACTTTGTTATGGTTGCGCGTGAGGGCAGCTTTACTCGCGCGGCTTCGCTTCTGGGGGTAAGCCAGTCGGCATTGAGCCAGGCCATCAGTGGTCTTGAAGTGCGGCTGGATATTCGCTTGCTCACACGCACGACGCGCAGTGTCTCGCCTACCGCTGCTGGCGAGCGCCTGCTCCACTCAATCGGGCACCGGTTTGATGAGATCGAATCCGAGTTGAATGAACTGTCGGACTTGCGTGACAAGCCCGCTGGCACGGTTCGTATCACGTGTGGCGAACATATCTTGCGTACAACACTATTGCCCAAGATCACGGCGTTACTGCATGAGTACCCTGATATCGAGGTTGAATTCGACGTCAACTATGGATTCCGAGACATTGTCGCCGATCGCTATGACGCGGGCGTACGTCTGGGGGATACCATTGACAAGGACATGATCGCCGTACCGATCGGACCGCCTTTACGCATGGCTGTTGTGGCGTCGCCGGGATACTTTGATCGCAATTCGATCCCCGGGACGCCCAGTGACCTGATCAAGCACAACTGCATAAATCAGCGCCTGCAGACGGCAGGCGGTCTTTATGTATGGGGATTCGCTCGTCGAGGACGGGCATTGAATGTCAGGGTAGGCGGGCAACTGACCTTCAATACCTCGCCGGGCATGGTAGATGCTGCGCTGGCGGGCCTGGGTATCGCATTTCTACCTGAGCAAGAGTTTGCTCCGTATCTCGAACAAGGTGATCTGGTACGGGTGCTGGACGACTGGTGTCCTTCTTTTCCTGGCTATTACCTGTATTACCCCAGTCGCCGACAACCGTCACATGCATTCTCGTTGGTGGTCAACGCTCTTCGAGTGCTTCGCTGACGGTAGCCAGTGCCAATGTCGAACAGGCTGTTTCCCGGGCAGGGTCTGGCAACCGTTCAGGCGATTGTTCAGCGTTGCGGTTGCACGATTGACTTCCGTAGCACCAACCTCTGTCAGCAATCAGTTTCGTATGACTACTTTCCCGAAGATATCGCGGGTAACCAGGCGTT
Source organism: Pseudomonas cichorii (assembly GCF_015471405.1). Taxonomy (GTDB): domain Bacteria; phylum Pseudomonadota; class Gammaproteobacteria; order Pseudomonadales; family Pseudomonadaceae; genus Aquipseudomonas; species Aquipseudomonas serbiensis. Next base: position 120,843 of record NZ_BLVZ01000018.1, on the reverse strand, counting down.
CAATCCCCAGTTTTGCATCGTCGAAATCCCAAGTGCTGTCGATGATGGGGTGGATGTCATGTTGCGTGATGAACCGTATAAGGTCATCAAGGTCATTGCGGCTGCCAATGGCAATTGGCTGGTAACGTGCCTGGCTCATGAACAGGGTCATGAACTCGACACCACCCTGCAAGCCGGACAGGGCACCTACCAGTGTGACCTGGCCGCCCACAGCGATTGATTTTGCGGACTGCTCCAGCGTACCGGCTCCGCCGACTTCCACGATGCGGTCTGCTCCGTTGCCGTCAGTCAGCATCCGAACCTGTTGCGACCATTCTGGCTGGGCCTTGTAATTGATGGTTTCGTCGGCGCCGAGTGCCTTCAGGCGTTCTGCCTTGGCGTCACTTGAGGTTGTCGCGATTACCCGTGCGCCCAGCGCCTTGGCTATCTGAATGGCAAATAGCGAAACTCCGCCGGTGCCCTGGGTCAACACCGTGTCGCCCGGTTTTATGCCCTTGAGTGCTACCCAGGCGGTAACGCCCGCGCAGGGCAAAGTCGCGGCTTCTTCAAAGCTCAGGCTGTCGGTGATGTGGGTCAGGTACTCTGCGTCTATCGCACGGTAGTCGGTCAGCCAGCCGTCCAAATCAATGTTGTAGTGGAGGTGCTTGCCGGTATAAGGCCCGTCGATCCGGTCCGGGAAGAATGAATTGGTGACGCGATCTGCGACGCTGAATCGCGTCACGTCGGGCGCGACGGCCACGATCTCGCCAGCTCCGTCCGAGACAGGGATTCGGCCTGCAGGTGCGGGCAAGAAATAATGGCCATCCAGAATGATGACATCCCGATAGTTAAGTGAAGAAGCTCGAACCCGGACAAGCACTTCACCCGGGCCTGGTGTGGGGATCGGAGCTTCGCCGCGCTTCAAGGCATCGGCACTGCCGATTTTGTCGAAGGTAAAGGCACGGGATTTATTGGCTTCAGAGCTCATGAGCTTTCCTGGTGAAGGGGTAGGAAAGCTATCTTTGTCTATTGGGGTATGCTTGAGAAGCCAGCTTCAGCTGATCATACTGTGTAGATGAACTACACAATAAAGCGTGGCGATCTGGATGGCGTGGTGGTTTTCCTGGCTGTCGCCGAGGAGAGAGGATTTCGGGCGGCTGCGCGTCGTCTCGGTATTACTCCATCTGCAGTCAGCCAGGCGATCCGCGCCTTTGAGGACCGTGTGGGTGCCGCCTTGTTGCTGCGCACAACACGAAGCGTCGGCTTGACCGAGGCGGGCGAGCGGTTGCTGCTTCAAGTCGGTCCTGCTGCTCAACAAGTGCTTCAAGGTATAGAGTCCGCTCGCAGCCTGGGTAACTCCGTGACCGGCTTGCTGCGAGTCAGTGTGCCCAAGGCGAGCGTGCTCATGCTGACCGAGCGCTTTCTGACAGAGTTTCTGCAGGCGCATCCTGGTGTTCAGGTCGAATTCATTGGTGATGACCGAATGGTCGATATTGTCGCTGAAGGCTGTGATGCCGGTGTGCGGCCCAGGAGTTTTGTACAGGCAGATATGGTCGCAGTTCCCATTACCGCCGAAGAGCCACAAGTGGTTGTGGGTTCACCTGCCTTGTTTGCGCGCTATGGGCGACCCTCATCACCGGATGAAATCGGGAAAATACCCTGCATCGTTTTTCGTCAGGCCAGCACTCTGCTTGATGAGTGGGTTTTCAACGTCGGTGCAGAGAGGCGTGTCATTCCCGTCAGCGGGCCTTTGATACTTGACGACATAGCGGCCTGCATACATGCGGCGGAACAAGGTGTCGGTCTGTTCAAATTGCCGCGCTCCCTCGTAGCTCGCAACATTCACGCGGGAACACTTGAAGTCATTCTCGATGCTTACTCCATAGCATTCCCGGGCCTGGCACTGTACTTCCCCAGTCGGCGAACGGTTTTACCGAAGTTGCGGGTTTTTATTGATTACCTGCTTTCCAAATCCATTTAGCCTTCTTTGCCTCAAAATGACGCCCGGGCCTTTTGAACCCGGGCATCGACAAGAATCACTCTCAATGCCTTACGCCGGTTCTGCCACCGCCGAAACCTGCTCAACCTGTTGGGTATAACGATTCTGCGGCACATCAATGCCCAGATGGCCGCGCAGGGTGCTGGTTTCGTATTCGCTGCGGAACAATCCGCGTTCGCGCAGGATCGGCAGTACTTCGTCGGTAAACCTGGCGAAGCTGGCCGGTGCGCCGACGTGGATATTGAAGCCGTCCACGGCGCCTTCGTTGAACCAGCGTTCTATCTCGTTGGCGACGGTCAGTGCTGAGCCTGCGAACCCGGTAAATGGACGGGCAAAACGAAGAGCGGTTTCGCGCAGGGTCAGGCCTTTTTCCCTGGCGACTCGCTTGATCTTCTCCGCATGGCCGCGATAGCCGTTGCTGCCCAGTTCGCCCAGCTCGGGGAACGGTGCGTCTAGGTCGTACTGGCTGAAGTCGTGGTAGTTGAACGGGCGGCCCAGTTGCACCAGTGCCTTGTTCAGATCTAGCTCGCCTTCGCGTTCCAGCAGAATCGCCTGAGCCTGTTCATCGGTGTCGGCAATGATCGGCGTAATGCCGGGGAACAGCAGCACCTGCGCCGGATCACGGCCTGCCGCTGCTGCACGGTGCTTGATATCGGCGTAGTACTCCCGGGCGTCCTCGAAGTTATCGACGCCGGCAAAGATGCCTTCGGCGATTTCCGCTGCCAGCTTGCGCCCGGACTCGGAAACCCCGGCCTGAAAGATCACCGGCTGGCCCTGTGGCGAGCGGGAAATGTTCAGCGGCCCGGTGACCGAAAAGAACTCGCCACGGTGGTCCAGTCGGTGTTGCTTGCTGGGGTCGAGAAAGCGCTTGCTGGCCTTGTCGCGAGGGAAGGCGTCATCTTCATAGGAGTCCCATAACCCTTGAACCACCGCGACATGCTCGCTGGCCCGACGATAACGCTCGGTGTGGTCGATGTGCTGTTCGCGACCGAAGTTGCCGGCCGCGCCTTCAAGCCCTGTAGTGACCACGTTCCAGCCAGCACGACCGTGGCTGATCTGATCCAGCGAGGCGAACTGCCGGGCCACGTTGAATGGCTCGGTATAGGAGGTGGTCAGGGTCGCGACCAGTCCGATCTTGTCGGTGGCACCGGCGAGCGCTGAGAGCAGTGTCAGCGGTTCCAGGCGGTTGAGAAAGTGCGGTGCCGAGTCCGGGGTGATGTAGGGGCTGTCGACGATGAATACGAAGTCGAAATGCGCAGCCTCGGCCGCTCGGGCCTGCTGTTTGTACCAGTCGATATCGATGCTGGCATTGCCGGGAATATCCGGGTGCAACCATTCCTGCTGGTCAGTACCGACGCCGGTCAGAATGGCGCCAAAGTGCAGTTGGCGTTTGCTCATGGGTTCAAGTCCTTTCGATGGAATAGGGGGGATTCGTGGCTGTCATGCCCGTGCCTGTCGAGCCGGTTGGCTGTCGGCATCCAGTACCGCGTCCACGGCATCGATGATGACTTGCGCCTCGCTTCGCACCAGCCAGTCTGGGCTGACCTCGGCGAAGTGGACGCTGTGGTCATGGCCAATCACTACCACGGTCGGTTGTGGCAGCTCCCAGGTTCCGGTGCCGGTGATTGCGCCGATTCCCTGGCCTTTGGCCAGAGAGGCCTGGCGCGATGCTTCGTCGAAGCTGTAGAGAATGCCCAGGCGCTGCCCCAACTGGTTGTCCTTGTCGCTGGCCACTTGCAGGCTCAATTGGTGTTTGTCCTTGATCTCCACCAGACGCTCCGGCACCTGAGGGCTGACCGCCACCAACGGCACGCCGCGCTGGCGCAGTGCCGGCTGCAGATTGCGCTCGTAGTAAGGGATGGCAATGTTGCAGGCAGGGCAACCGGCAAAGCGGAAGAACACCAAGACTGCCGGGCCGTCAGCCACCAGTTGATCGAGGGTGAGCGTGCCGCCTTCGACCTTGAGCAGTTCAAAGGGCGCGACGCTGTCGCCAGCCTTGACGAAGGTGTCCGGTCGCGCTTCATCGAGCAGGCGCTGGCGCTGGTCGATATTGACCTTCAGGGCTTCGGGAGCCCAGGTTCGCACGCGCTCGGCATGCAGTTCGGCCAAAAGATGGTTGAGGGATTTGCTCATGACAGGCTCCTGTTAACGATGAGAGTCAGCTGGCAACTGCTGCGCTGCGGGTTTCAAGAAAGGGGTAATCGATGTAGCCCTGATCGCCACCGCTGTAGAAGCTGGCTTCATCCGGCGTGTTGAGCGGTGCGCCCTGGCGAAAGCGCTCAACCAGATCCGGGTTGGCGATAAACAGACGGCCAAAGGAGACGAAGTCGGCCCGGCCTTGCTCCAGTGCCTGGCGTGCGCTGTCGCGGTCGAACTCACCCGCGAGGATCAGCGGGCCTTTGAATAGCTCGCGCAGGCGTGGTGCCAGCCTACGGGCTTCAGGTGTCGAATCCGGCTCGATCAGATGCAGATAGACAATCCCGCGAGTTTGCAACTCAAGGGCTACATAGCTGTATAGGGCGAGCGGATCAGTGTCTCGGATGCCGTCGTACTCGGCATTGGGCGAAATACGCACCCCAACGCGGTCTGGCCCCAGTTCTTCGATGGCAGCATCGACGATCTCCAGCAGGAAGCGCGCCCGGTTCTCCACGCTACCGCCGTAATCATCGTCGCGCTGGTTGGCGCCATTACGCAAAAACTGATCGATCAGGTAGCCGTTGGCGGCGTGAATCTCCACTCCGTCGAAACCGGCCCGTGCGGAGTTGCGGACGGCGCTGCGGAAGTCCTCGACACGCTTCGGAATCTCTTCGCGGTCCAGCGCCCTCGGAACCGGGAAAGGTTGAGGGCCATCAGGCGTCTGTAGTTCACCCTTGGCGGCAATTGCCGAAGGGGCAATGGGCTGGGCATTGCCTGGCAGGCGAGAAGGGTGTGCCTTGCGCCCAAGATGGAACAATTGCTGGAAAATTCGTCCGCCTTCGGCATGCACGGCAGCGGTGACGGGCTTCCAGGCTTCTACCTGAGCGTCGTCGTGGATCGCCGAGCAACCGGGACGGCTGACGCTTTCGGCAGATACATGGGTGGCCTCGGAAATGATCAGCCCTGCACTGGCACGCTGGCGATAGTACGTCACGACTCGTGGCAGCGGCTGGCGGTTGTGCTCATCGGCGCGAGCGCGACCGAGAGGTGCCATGATCACGCGATTGGCCAAGGTCAGGTTGCCGAGAGAGGCGCTCTGGAAAAGACTCATGGGTGCTTCCTCAATAGGGTATCGATCCTGTGGGGTTCAAATACTGGCCAGCTTGCGGGCCAGGCCGAAAATCTCTTCCATGCGCCAGTGCTGGTTGGCGTAGCGCGGGTCGCTGGCCCATTCGTCCCAGCCGGAGTCGCGGCGGTACTGGCCGGGCAGTCCGCTGGCCAGTATCTGTTGCGGGTCGAGGCTCACGGGCTGTTCGCAGTCGGGGTGGACGTAGAGCGCATCGCTGCTGCAATACAGCTCGCACATGAAGCAGGTCTGGCAGGCCGACTGTTCGGCGATATAGGGTTTGCCGTCGCTGCCGCTGGCCAGCACATTGGTGGGGCACGCCGTTACGCATTGATTGCAGCCGTTGCAACGGTCGCTGAAGATCAGTTCGATCATGCCGGGACCTCGTGGCTGGCACGGGCTTGCATAGCGACCGTATCTCTGCGAACCCACGGCGTATCCAGGCCGCCGCTGCGCAGGTGGGCATCGAAACTGGCGAGGCGTTCGGGTGTGTCGCTGCGCTGATGCATGCCTCGGCTTTCCTTGCGCGCCAGAGCACTGCTGTAGCACCAGCGGGCACTGGCCAGTAGCGCTGCGGTTTCACGCCAGCGCAGCAGTGCTGCCGGAGTTTCGACGCTGTGCTGGGCGCGCAACTGGTCCCACTGGTTTTCCAGCACCTGTAACGAGCGCTGCAACTGAGTGCCGCTGCGAAACAGATTCTTGTCGTAGGGGTGCAATTCGTTCTGCACCGCTCGCACTATTTCAGCGTGATCGGCGCCGCTTGCACCCAGGCTCAGCAAGCCGGCTTCGGCACTGCCCTGGCTTGTTGTCGGGCGGTAAGGCTGGGTCAGTGCATGATGCGCTGCGCCGCTGCCAGCCCACTGACCGCTGGACAGAGCCCAGGAGGAATTCACCGCGCCGCCCCCGGAAATCGCACCGGTCACTGCCTCGCGACTGGCTGCATCGCCAGCGGCAAAAAGTCCGGGTACGCGGGTCTGGCAGTGTTCATCGATCACCCGAAGGCCGCCGACCCCGCGAATGGTGCCTTCGCCGTGCAGTGTCACCGGGAATTTGTCGCGATAAGGATCAATGCCCAGACGGTCGAAGGGCAGCATCAGGTTGGGCTGCACGTAGGGCAGACGTGCGCGGATGTCTTCGGGAATCCGGTCCAGTCGGCAATAGACCGGGCCTTGCAGCAGGGCGCGGGCCAGAGCTTCGTTGAAACCTGGCCCTTGAGTGATCTCCAGTTCTCGGCCACCGGCATCGAAGTAGCGGCCAAAGGTGTAGACCATCGAGCGGGTCATGGTGCTGCCGGCCGGGGCGATGCAGTAATAGTTGGAGAACTCCATGCCGGACAGTTCGGCACCCGCTTCGACACCCAGCAGATAGCCGTCGCCGGTATTGGTGTGACTGCCCAGCAGACGTGAGAGAAAACCGCAGCCGCCAGTAGCCAGCACCACGGCCTGCGCCTGCACTTGCCATTCACGCTGCTGCTGACGTTGCCAGCCACGGGCACCGGCCAGTGCGCCGTTATCGCCTTTGAGCAGTTCAAGGGCCGGGCTCTGGTCCAGCAGGGTGACATTGTGCTCCAGTGCCAGTTGGCGCATGGCGCGCATGTATTCCGGGCCGCGCAGGGCGCGATATTGTTTTTCGCCGCGTTCGTCGCGGGGGAAGCCATAAAGCCGGTCAAGGCCTGGCAGGCTCTGCCAGGTGGTATCGAGAATACGCGCCATCCACTGGCTGTCACCGAGTCCGGCAGCGCTGGCAACACGTTTGTCGATGGCAGCCTGGCGCTGCTCTGGTGGTACCCACCAATGGCCGGGACCTGCGCTGGCTGTTACGCCACTGGTGCCGCAGTAACCCTTTTCTGCAAGGACCACCCGCGCACCTTCACGGGCAGCGGCCACCGCAGCCCAGCTACCGGCCAGACCACCGCCGATCACCAGCACATCTGTGTCGATGTGCAAAGGGGCAGGGCCGTTATGAAACAGGGGAGTCATGGACGAAAAAAGCTCCTGGCGAAAGTCGTTGGGGAGACGGCCTCCGCCAGGAAAGGGGTCGGACTGGTATAGACGATAGGCCCCTGAGAAACGTCTGTGAAAGTCTTTTTAGGTCTAAGCTAATTATGTATTTTCGTTATGTTGACAGTTTATAAGATCAGTTTTATATATTTTAAGCGCGTCTTGGCAGGAGCGAATTCATTCGCGAAAAAGCTGCGTTCGCGAATGAATTGGCTCCTACCGAGTCTTGAGAGGTTTCATGAAACTAAAACCGGAGGCGATTGGTCATTAACCTCGCAGAGGTTGGTCATGTCGCAAAACCTCCAATATTGAAGATGCCAGCCTTGGCCAGTCATTCTGAACGCCGCAACAATCTCTCCCTCGATAGCCTCAATTTCTTCCTTGCGGACGTACGCGACGGGCTTGGGCCTTACCTGGCGATTTACCTGTTGGCTGTTCATCATTGGGAGCCCGCCAGCATTGGTGTGGTGATGACGATTGCCGGTATAGCCGGGCTGATCACGCAGACTCCTGCTGGAGCACTGGTCGATAGTGCTCGCGGCAAGCGGACGATCATTGCGGTTGCGGCATTGCTGGTAACCGGCAGTTGTCTGCTGCTGCCTTTCGTGACTTCATTCACTCTGGTCGCACTGACCCAGGCCCTGAGTGCCGTGGCTGCATCGGTCTTTGCCCCGGCCATTGCCGCGATTACTCTGGGCATCACTGGGCCTCGTGCTTTCACCCGCCGTACCGGGCGCAACGAAACCTTCAACCATGCCGGTAATGCCTGCGCGGCTTTGTTGGCTGGCGGTTTCGCCTACCTGTTCGGGCCTGTTGCAGTCTTCTATCTGATGGCCGTCATGGCGCTGGGCAGTGTGATTGCGATCAGCTTCGTTTCGGCCGATGCCATTGACCATGACCTCGCCCGAGGCCTGGATACAAGCGATGCGCGACACGTTGAGCCGCCTTCGGGATTTTCCGTGCTGCTCACCAACAGGCCATTGCTGCTGTTCGGCATTTGCTGCGCGCTGTTCCATCTGGCGAATGCCGCGATGCTGCCGCTGGTGAGCCAGAAACTGGCGCAGGTCAATCTGCAGATGGCAACGCCATTGACGTCAGCCTGCATCGTTGCCGCGCAACTGGTCATGGTACCTGCCGCCTTGCTGGTGGGAGCCAAAGCCGATGTGTGGGGGCGTAAACCGTTGCTGCTGATCGGCTTCCTGATCCTGCCGTTGCGTGGTGCGCTTTATACCCTGTCAGACGACCCTTACTGGCTGGTCGCCGTGCAATTGCTGGACGGTATCGGCGCCGGTATTTTCGGTGCCCTGTTTCCGGTGATCGTGAAAGACCTCACTTATGGCACCGGGCACTTCAATATCAGCCTTGGCGCGCTCTCGACGGTCTTTGGCCTTGGCGCGGCATTGAGTAACAGCCTGGCGGGCTTTGTGGTTCAGGAGGCCGGTTACAGCGCTGCGTTTCTGACCCTTGCTGCGGTGGCTGCGGCAGCGTTGGTCCTGCTGTGGGTGGCGGTGCCTGAAACACTTGGTGCCAGCAAGTTGCCCACCACAACAGCGGATGGAGATTATCCGCCCACCATATAACTCAACGTCATCCGGCTCAGCGCCCGAATCCCCACGGCAAGGCTTGGATCATCCACGGTAAACCCCGGTGAATGAGTCGGCCAGACGGCTTTGCCTTCCAGTGCTGGTGGCGTGACGCCCATGCGCATGAAGATCCCCGGAATCTGCCGTGCATACTCGGCGAAGTCGTCGGCGCCGTAGGTGCCGTTGTCGATTTTTACGGGTGTGGTGGAGACTTCTTGCAGCACTGGCAGCAATCGGTCGACCAGTGCGGTGTCGTTGTGGCCTGCGCGGTAGTTGCCCGGCAGGTAGTCGATCTCTGCCGTGGCGCCGGAAGCTTCGGCGATTTTCTCTGCGCTTCGGCGCATGCGCATCAGCACGTCTTCGCGCTGTTCGTCGCTGACGGTGCGGATCGAGCCTTCCAGGCGCACTTCGGCAGGGATGATGTTGTGGCGGTCTCCGGCTTCGATCCGGCCTACCGAAATCACCGGCGCGGGCAGCAGGCTCAGGTTCGACTGGCGGCTGGGAATGGTCTGCCAGGCGAGGATGGTCTGGGCGGCGACGGGGACCGGGTCGATGCCGGTCCAGGGGAATGCGGCGTGGGTCTGGCGGCCCTTGATACGGGCGACGAAGGTATCGGCCGCCGCCGTGGTGCGGTTACGGCTCAGGGTGAAGGTGCCAGCAGTGCCGGCAGTGACATGCAGGCCGAAGATCACGGCAGGTGCAGGGTTGGTCAGGACACCTTGTTCGATCATCAATTGCGCACCGCCTTTTTCGCCCAGTGGCGGACCTTCTTCGGCAGGCTGGAATATCAGCTTGAGGGTGCCAGGCAGTTCACTGCGATGGGCGGCAAGTACTTCGGCTACGCCCAGGGCCATGGCCATATGAGCGTCGTGGCCGCAGGCATGCATTACGCTGACTTCCTTGCCACGGGTGCGAAAGTCGCCGCTCTGGTCCTGAACGCGCACGGTCGAGGCGTAGGGCAGGCCGGTCTGCTCGATCAGCGGCAGGGCATCCAGTTCGGCTCTGATTGCAACCACCGGTCCCGGCTTGCCGCCACGAAGTATGCCGACCACGCCGGTATGGGCGATGCCGGTCTGCACCTCAAGACCCAGCTCACGCAGCCTTTGGGCAATGCGTTTGCTGGTGTTGAATTCGCGGTTGCCCAGTTCCGGGTGTTGGTGAATGCCATGGCGAAGTTCGATCACGCCGGGCAGGGCGCGGGCGATCTGCGCATCCAGATCAGCCCAGGCAGCCGGCTCAGCGGCCCGGACCTGGCTCGACAGCAAGGTCAACAACAATGAGGCGCCTGCTATCAGGGGCGCACAGGGCTTGCGATTCGGCTGCATGGGAAACCTGCTCTGTCAGTAGGTGAAGGCAATCGGCGGGTAGTTACCGTTGAGCAGGTAATCACCGATGGCCTTGTACTTGTAGGCCACGGCATCGTGTGTGGTGTGGGTCCGGGCATTGCGCCAGTGACGATCGAAGTTGTATCTCGATTGCGTGGTGGCAGCACCGCCCACTTCGTACAGCCGCTCGCAGACATGCAGCGATGCGCGGGTCGAGGCGATCTTGGCCTCGGCCACGGCAATCGAGGAACGCGCCAGCAGAGCGTCCAGTTCTTCGCCGGCCAGCAGGCCCTGCAATTGAGTGCGGGCCGCGAGATCGACACTCAGCGCAGCCTTTTCAACCAGCGCTTCGGCACCATGGATCGCAGCCGAAAGGTCGCCGATGGTGTGCAGGATGTACGGATCGTTACGAGCTTTGTCGACACCGCTTTCGCGAACCGGGCGCGAACCGTTGCGTGCCCAGTGTACGGCGTCGTCCAGCGCCGCCAGGCCAATGCCGATATCGATGGAGCAGTGGATGAGTTGCGCGCTGGCCCCGACGTAGTTGCGCCGCTGATACCACTGGGCCAGAGGAATCACCTGTTCCGGTTGCACGATGACATTCTCCAGCAAGGTGCTGCCGCTGGCGGTGCTGCGCTGGCCCATGCCGTCCCAGTCATCGAGCATGGTGATGCCTGGCGTGTTGGCGGGCAGGATCACGTAAAGCGCGTTGCCTTCCTCGTCCACCGCCTGGATCTTCAGTAGATCGGCGAACAGGCAGCCGGTGCTGTAGAACTTGCTGCCATTGAGAATCAGCTGTTCGCCACGGCGCTCAAGGCGGGTATGGATTTCGCCGCGAAAGGTGCCGCTGCGCTCGGCGACTGCGCCAGAGGATAATTGCCGGTCGGCAAAGGCGCTGAGATAGCGGCGCTGTTGTTCGGGGTTGGCGATCAGGCGCAGGTGTTCGACGGTGGCGAAATGCGGAAACAGTGCCTGGGCTACGCAAGGGTCGGCCTTGCCCAGGGCGATGAAGATCTGCGCCACCTGCAACTGGCTGATATCGCCGCCGCCCAGTTCGGTGGGCACGCGAGCGGCCCCCAGCCCCGACTCGCGGATCAGGTCGAGCTGGGCGTAGGGCAGGGTGCGGTTGGCATCGCGTTCCGCTGCGCCGGGTTGGATGTGGGTGGCCAGTTCATGGGCCAGTGCCAGGTAATCAGTCATGTGTAACTCTCGAAAAGGGTTCAGGTTGCATCGCGCAAGGACTGGCGTGAAACGCCGAGCAAAAGGATCAGGGTGCCGCAGGCCACCAGGGCTGCGACTATGTAGAGCGCCAGGCTGATACTGCCTGTGTTGGTCTTGATCGAGCCGATCATGATCGGCGTCAGCAGGCTGCTGACTTGTCCGCAGCAGTTGACCAGTGCCAGGCCGGCTGCCTTGGCACCGTCCGACAGGTAATAAGTGGGGATGGTCCAGAAAATCGACGTGGCCACCAGATAGCCGCTGGTCATCACGGTCAGTACGGCAATCGCCGACCATGGGCTGAACAGCATTTGCGGCAGGATCGCCATCGCCAGTGCGGCGGTCAGCCCGCCCAGTGCGAAGTGCCAGCGACGTTCCTGATGCAGGTCCGAATGGCGGCAGGCCCAGAGCATCATGCACACACCGACGACATAGGGCAGTGCCGAGAGCAGTCCCAGATGCCCGAGGTTGGTGACCCCCGAATCGCGGATGATCGACGGCGCCCAGATATTGGTGACGTTGCCGGTACACATGATGGTCAGGCAGTAGGCCAGGGTGATGAACCAGACCTTGCGGTCTTTCAACGCCTCGACGAAGCGCTGATGGCCGCTTGGCTGACGCTGCTTGCGTTCATGGGCAAGGGCGTTGGCGATGGCCTGCTTTTCGGCGCTGCTCAACCATTTTGCATTGGCCGGTTTATCGTCCAGCCAGTACCAGGCGAACAGCCCGGCCAGCACCGGTGGAATGCCGGTGACGACAAACAGCCATTGCCAGCCGGTAAAGCCGCCAAGGCCACCGAAGTGGCTCATGATCCAGGTCGACAACGGGCCGCCGATAATCCCGCAAACGGCAATCGCCATGATGAAACGCGAGGTGATCCGCGCCCGATGGCTGGCCGGAAACCAGTAGGTCAGGTACAGGATCACGCCAGGGAAGAACCCGGCCTCGGCCGCGCCCAGCAGTATGCGCAACACATAGAATTGCGCGGGCGTCTGGGCGAAGGCGGTGGCAATGGTCACCAGGCCCCAGAGGATCATGATCCGGGTCATGGTTTTCTTCGCGCCGAACTTCTCCAGCAGCAGGTTGCTGGGGATCTCGAACAGCAGATAGCCGATGGAGAACACCCCGACGATGATGCCGAAGGTGGCGTCGCTGATGTTCAGGTCGGTCTTGAATTGCAGGTGGGCAAAACTGATGTTGACCCTGTCCAGCCAGTTCAGGACAAAACACAGAAACAGGAACGGCATGATTCGCCACGCCAGCTTGCGGTACAGGCGTTGGTCGAAAACCACCTCATTGTTTTCTGTGGCAGGTTGTGTGCTAGCGGGTAAAGCGCCGGGAGTGCTCATGGGTGTTACCAGCTCACGTCAAGTTTGGCGAAGTAGTAGGCACCTTCCAGTCCGTAGGGCGAGTACCAGCTATAGGTCGGGTTGTCGGTGGGGAAGAAGTAGAAACGCTTGGCCTCTTCGTTGAGCTGTTGTGGCCTGCGATCAAAGATGTTCTCGCCGCCGACGGTCACTTTTATGGCATCGCTCAGCCAGTAACCCAAACTCAGGTCGGTGATGAGTGCCGGGCGGATTTCCTCGTCGCGGCTGGCGGAAACCTGATTGCGTCCGGTGACTTTCGAGTAGCGGGTGCCTTTGAGCGTTACGTCGAAATCGCCCAGTTGCCAGGCGGCGGTCAGGGACGTGACGTTCTTCGGGTAAGCCGTGGTCAGGTTGCCCTGGCGATCACGGCCCACGGCGCTGACGCCGGTGCCGGCCAGTGATTCGGGCTCCTTGATTTTCTCGATGGTCTGCAGGCTCTGGTTGCTCAGCAGAGTCCATTTGGTCTTGCCGTAGCGACCCAGGTCATAGCGGTAATCGGCCACCAGGTCGATACCACGGGTGCGGGTGTCGGCCAGGTTGCCGAAGTAGGACACGATCTGGTTCGGGTCCAGGCCATTGGCCGCCAGCAGGTTGGAGACTGCGGTGCCTTGCAGGTTGCTGGTCTGCAGGATGCGGTCCTTGATATCGATCTGATACAGATCGACTGTCACATTGAGGTTTTCCGTCGGCGTGGCGACAAAGCCCAGGCTGTAGTTCATCGAACGTTCGGGTTTCAGCTCCTTGGCGCCGAGTGCCTGACCGGCAGCATCATCCACCGTCACATAGCGAGTGACTGCCTGTTCCAGTTGGCCGGTCAGCGGGCTGGTGCGCCAGGCGGTGAGCGACGAGGAGTAATACTGTTGTTGCAGCGACGGCGCCCGGAAACCGTTGCTGACGGTGCCGCGTACTGCGAACTGCGGCGTAAAGGCATAGCGCGTCGAGAACTTGCCGCTGCCGGTATCGCCAAAGTCGCTGTAATGCTCGAAACGTCCGGCCAGGCTGACATCCCATTGCTCGGTCAGGCTTTGGCTGAGGTCGATGTAGCCAGCGGTGTTGGTGCGTGAATAGTTGTGTGCATCCTGCGGCGTGAAACCGACCAGCCCCGGTGCGCCAGGGTTCGGGCGTTGCCCGGCCAATGGATGACCGACGGGGAAGATGTAGCCGCCATCGGCGTATGAAGCGTATTCGCCCGCTTCGATGGCGAAGCCGTCGCGGCGGAATTCCAGCCCGGTGGAAACGTTCAGGGGCTTGGCGAACAGCCCGGTATCGAAACCACGGGTCAGGTCCAGGTTATTGGTCCACTGGCTGGCAATCAGATGGCCGCCATCCATGTCGCGAGGGCTGTCCGGGCCCAGCGACGGGTTCAGCGAACGCTCGTTGCGGGTGTTGGCATCGTTGCGGCCATAGCTGGTGCTCAGGTCCCAGCGCCAGCCGAGCAGGTTTTCATGGCGTGCGCCGAACACTGTCTGGAAGTCGTCCTCTTCCACCACAAAGCGCGGCGAGAAACCGTCCGGGTATACCGAGACGATGTTCTGCGGCGAGTTGGCGGTACGGTAAGTCCCCCAACTGGTGGAGTTGCGATGGCTGAGGGTGGAGAACGAGTAGAGGCTGACGTCATCGTTGAGCGGCAACTCGGCGTTGTAGCCGAAGTTATAGGTTTGTGAGCGAGGCTGGCCGAGTTGTTGGCGATAGCGGCTTTCGCTGGTTTCCCGTGGGTCGGCACTGCCGTTCTGCGGGAAATAGATGCGGGTGCGGTCAGGTACTGCGCCCGCGACGTTGGAGCTTTCCTGAATGCCGATATCGGCGCTGAGGCTGAAGAAGCCGTCATTGGGCAGCTCGAAACCCTGATTGATCTGGCCCTGGCCACGAGCGCCGAAGTTGCCCTTGCCGCCGACCCGTTCTTTATATTGCCCGTACAGCGCGCTGGCGCTGCCGCCGGAACGGTTGGTCTTGAGGATGATGTTGATCACCCCGGCGATGGCGTCCGAGCCGTATTGCGCAGCGGCACCGTCACGCAGCACTTCGATATGGTCCACTGCGCTGACCGGGATCAGGTCCAGGTCGGCGGGTGACTGGCCGCTGGAGGTAGCAGCGGTCTGCACGAAGATCAGCGAGGTGTTGTGGCGGCGTTTGCCGTTGACCAGCACCAGCACGTGGTTACCGCCCAGGCCACGCAACGTTGCGGACTTCACCGAAAGCCCGGTGCCGCCGGTAAAACCGGCGGCATTGGTATAGGACGGCACGCTGGCGGCCAGGGCATCGCGCAGGTTCTGTTTGCCCGAGCGTGCCAGGTCGTTGGCGCTGATCACGTCGATTGGGGCCAGGCTCTTGGCCACGGTGCGGCCCTCATCGCGGGCACCGGTTACAACGACAGTCTGCAGAGCGGTATCAGTGCTGCCGATTGTGCTTTCGGCGGCGAATGCCAACTGGTTGGCGCAAAGGCCGAGGGTCGCTGCGGTCAGCAGGTTGAGCCTGGGCTGGAAAGTGTTGGGGTGAGACATGGTGAGGCTCCGATGCGGGTGCCGCTTTCCATTCCTGGTGGTGGGTGTTCCTGACAGTACTGGCGAGGCGAAAAGTGTTGGTTATTGTGGTTATCGGTAAAGCATGACGTCCTGGCGGGCCTGATCGACCAGCGCCATGTGTTGCTTGAGACGGGCCTTTCTCTGGGCCAGCAGCAGGGTCTTGGTCCATTCCACCGCCTTGGGCGAATGAGCCGCCAGGCGTGAGGCCAGTTCCAGCGCGCTGGCATGGGCATCGTCCGCAAGCTGGTTGACCAGCCCCATGGCCAGTGCCTGGGAGGCATCGAACGGGCGGGCGCTGAGCATGATGTCCAGCGCGGCGGCTTCACCGATCAGCCCCGGCAGAGTGATAGCGCTGAACCCCGACAACATGCCGTGCTGCACTTCCGGAAAGCTGAAACGAGTGTCATGTCGGGCAATGCGAAAGTCGCAATGAATCGCCAGGCTGATGCCCAGGCCCAGAGTGTGGCCGTGCAGTGCGACAATCACCGGCTTGTTCAGGTCGAAGCCGACGCCGGGCAGGGCGCGGGCGAGCAATTCGCTGCTCACGGCTTCGCCAGTGGCTTCGATTTCCTTGAGGTCGGAGCCTGCGCAGAACGCTCGCTCGCCAGCGCCGCGCAGAACGATTGCGCGTACGGCCTGATCGTCCCCGGCGCGCTGCCAGATTTCGCCCAGTTCGCGTTTGGCCTGGCTGTCCAGGGCGTTCAGACGCTCGGGGCGGTTGAGAGTGACCTGCAGAACGCCTTCCCCAAGGTGTTGATACTCGACTGTCATGACTTCGATTTCGCTGAGTGTGAAAGAAAGACGCATTGCCTCTTGAGGTCCGCGCCAAAGTGAGGAAAACTTAATTGATGTTCATAATGCAAACAACATGTTTGTTATATGAACATATTCTTAGTGGGTCACTAATGGTTATAAAAAATGAAAGCGATAGTCCTGAAAGCCTTCGGCGGGCCTGAGCAACTGCAAGTCGAAGAGGTGCCTACGCCACAGATCGGTCCGGGTGAAGTACTGGTCAAGGTTCACGCTGCAGGCGTCTGCCATCACGATTTGCTGCACCGTGCCGGGCATCTTCCCGGGGCGCATACCGGCGTGGTGCTGGGCCATGAAGTGGCTGGCGAGGTGGTTGAGGTCGGCGCGGGCGTTCTGCAACTGGTGGTCGGCTCAAGGGTTGTGGTCTATCAGCGACGTTTCTGTGGCCAGTGCCGCGATTGCCTGCGCGGGCGCCAGGATTTGTGTCGAGCGCTGGGCCTGCCGTCGGTGGATACCGAAGGTGCCTACGCCCAATACCTGCGTATTCCGGCGATCTCTGCAATCGAATTGCCTGACGGCCTGGATTACAGCCTGGCGGCGCTGGCGTCCTGCCCGATTGCTACCAGCGTGCGGGCATTGCACGGCGAGGCGGCGCTCAAACCGGGCGAGACCGTATTGATCAACGGCGCCAGTGGTGGCCTGGGCGCGCATCAGATCCAGTTGGCCCGAGCGCTGGGCGCGCGGGTGATTGCCGTGACCGGCAGCGCCGCGAAGCGCGATTTTCTCCACGAACTGGGTGCCCATGAAGTGGTGGTTTCAGACGGCAGCTACAGTGCCGAAGTCTGGAAGCTGACCGGCAAGCGCGGCGTGGATGTGGCGATGGAAAACCTCGGGCACACCCTTGAAGACACCTTGCGCAGCATGACCCTTGGCGGTCGCGTGGTGGTGCTCGGTAATGTCCAGCCGGGGAGTGTGCCGATTCCGCCAGGCTTGCTGATCGGTCGGCGGCTCAAGGTTCAGGGATCGGGCAGTGCCACTGTGGAAGAGCTGCGGGTCGCGCTGGCGCTGATCCATAGCGGTCAGGTGCGGCCATTGATCGACCGGGTGTTGCCGTTTCAGCAAGTGAGCGAAGCCCATGCGCTGCTGGAGTCGCGTCAGGTCAATGGGCGTATCGTTTTGAGTGGGTGGTAGATATGGATATCAGTACCTTGCTGGGGCAGGCCGCTTCTAAATGGCCTGATCTGCCAGCGTTGAGCGAGCCGGCCAGTGCTCGCAGCCTGAGTTTTCTTGAACTCGACCGTGCTCTTACCGCATTCGGCCAGGTGCTGGACCGGCTCGATATCGCACCCGGTTCGCGGGTGGCGTTGCTGGCCGATGCCAGTATCGATTATCTGATCGCCGACTATGGCTGCATGGCCAATGGACGTGTCCGCGTACCCCTTGATCCGGCACTGTCGCCTGATGAACTGCTGGCCCAGTTGCGTGATGCAGGTGCTGCCTTGCTGTTGTTTTCCGGGCAGTACGCGGCGGTTGCCGAGGGTCTGACGCAGGCGGGCATTGCCTGCCGCTCGCTGGATTCGGTTATCGAAACAGCGCCTGCCGAGATCGGGCCGCGCGCCGCACAACCGGCCCAGGCCCTGGCTTCACTGAACTACACCGGCGGCACCACAGGTGTGCCCAAGGCGGTCATGCACCGGCATGCCAGCCTCTGTGCCGTGTTGCAGAACATCGTGATGGGCCGTGGTGCGATTCTGGGCGATGTATTGCTCAATGTCCGTCCGTTGTGGCCGATTGCGGCGGTAGCGGTGCTGGCGCATCTGCTGAGCGGCGGGCAGGTGGTGCTGGGTGGGCGTTTCGACAGCAGGAATTTCCTGTCGCAGTTGAGTGAACATCAGGTTGCCTTCAGCTCTCTGGTGCCGACTCAGCTGTTGCGGTTGCTGCGTGAAAATGGCAGCGAGCCCGCAAAATTGCCCGCCTTCAAGAGCCTGGATATCGGCGCAGCAGCCTTGAACGGTGAAGTGCTGGAAGGCTCTTTCAAGTTGTTCAGTGGGCGAATCAGTGTGCTTTACGGCATGACCGAGGCTCCCTGGAGTTGTTATCTCGCTGCCGCGCAAATGGCAGCGTTACGCCGTGCCGGAGAAAGTGCCGAAGGCGTGGTAGGGCGGCCATTGTTTTCTGCGGCCATCCGCATTAACCAGCCGGACGCCAATGGCATGGGCGAGATTCTGCTGGGCGGGCCGCAATTGATGAGCGGCTACTGGCAGCAGGAGGCCAAGAGTGCCGAAGCGCTGGATAACGGCTGGCTGCGCAGTGGCGACCTGGGACGGATTCGTGACGATGGGCAACTGGTCGTGCTCGGGCGCTGCAAGGACATCATTCGCAGTGGCGGCAAGTCGGTACAACCTGGCGAAGTCGAGCAGAGCCTGCTGAGCTGTCCGGGCGTCAAGGAGGCCCATGTGTTCGGTCTGGCGGATATCGAGTGGGGTGAGCAGGTGTGTGCGGCAGTGGTGGTTGACCCGGCAAGCCCGCCGTCGTTGCAACAACTGGCCGAGCATTGTCGCGCCAGCCTGTCGCGGCACAAGGTCCCGCGACAGATCTACTTCATCGACGAATTGCCGCGTTCGCATTACGGCAAGGTGCAGAAAAACCGTCTGCTTGAGGCGCTTGGGCCACAGTTGCCGGCTTAAAGATTGCCGAGTTGCGCCGCGATGCCCTCGCAGGCGCGGCGCACATGGCTGGCCAGTGACGAGGCTGGATGGGTTTCATCCTCCATTGCCAGGCCTGCCACCACCACGGCGCCCAGAGCCAGGCCGGCCTCAAGGCGGATCGGAAAGGCCACGGACGACAGGCCCGGCTTGAACTCGCCATGACCGAAGGCGAAGTCCTGCTGGCTGCGGATCTTCTCCAGTGCGGGCAGCACTTTGGCGTAGCGTTCCTGGCCCAGAATGTTCAGCGCTGCTTCTTCGCTGTAAGTAGACAGCACGGCGCGGCCGCTGGGGCTGCCATCAATGGGGTACTGATCTGCCAGATCGACGATGACGTTGAGTGGCGTAGTCGGTGTCCACATCCTCTCGATCAACACCACTTGATCACCCACTGGAACCGACAGCGAGACGATTGCCTGGCGTTCGCCAATCACCCGTTGCAGTTCGATGGCGTAGGGCAGGGCAATCTTGCGCAGGTTCATGCGGTTCAGATAGGCCGCCGAGTAGATCAGGCTCTCAGGCCCGATCCGGTAGGTCGCGCCCTGGGATTCGATCAGGCTCCAGTAGGTCAGGGTCTTGAGCAGACGATGGATGGTGGAGCGATCGATGCCGGTCAGCCGCGCCAGGTCCAGCGCGCTGGCACCGTTCTTGAGGCCAGCCAGGGTGCGCAGCAGAACAATCGAACGGTCAATGACCTGAACGCGCCCGCCGCCAGCGTTTTCCTTGCTGCTATTGAGTGCGGGGTGAGTCGAAGAGATATCCATCGTGGCAGTGTTTTCCGAGAGCATTTTGATCGGCAGGCTCGAATGCTGGCCTGACCGGTCGCCAAGGTTAGCCGTGATCGGATGCCGGGTGAAGAGCCAACTGACGTTGTATCGGCTTTATTGGAAAGCGCAGCTTGAGCATTTATTTGCATCGTGTTTAGAACAAATATGCATTTGAGTTATGAGCATGGAACCAATAGCGATATCCATTGCGTGGTATCGGTCGTTAAGTGGTGCTCTATGGATGCAATGGCATCCATTTATCTGCTGCTACAGTTCATGCACTGGTAATTGGCATGAAACCGTTTGCCTTGGCAGCAGCCGGTGCTGTTTTGCCAGCATCTTGCCGTGCTCACGCTTGAGCCTAGAATCGGCCCCATCAGCTCCACACCCTATCGTCAAAATTGAAGAGGATTTCACCATGATGAACGCGATGCAGATGCCAATGAGCGCCAACATGCCGATGATGCCAATGATGGGCATGCCGATGATGATGGCGACCATGACCTGCAAAATGGTCGAAGACGGCATGATGTGTACCATGAAGCCGGCGGCTGGCATGGACATGGCCATGTTCAAGAACAACGCCGAAATGATGCAGATGATGATGAACTGCGGCATGCCGGTCATGATGCAGTGCGCCAACATGTCGATGATGTGCATGTCCGAAGCGGCCATGGCGATGTCCATGAACATGCCGATGATGGGGATGTCGATGCCGATGGGTATGGGCATGCCAATGATGAAGTGCATGATGGAATGCACCATGATGGCTGACGGCATGACCTGCAAGATGATGCCGATGGCTGGCATGAGCATGGACATGATGAACAACTGCTGCATGCTGATGATGAAAATGATGAACGATTGCAGCATGCCGATGATGATGAGCTGCAACGGCATGCCGATGATGTGCTGCACCTGCTGATCTGATGCGGGACGTCGCGAACCTCAGTCGCGGCGCTCGGGGTGGGTGACCACCAGATAAGCCACCGCCTCGCTGTCTACCGGGTTTCGGTAGCGGTGGGGCTGGTCTGCATAGAACATGATCGAATCCCCCGTTGAGAGCAGGAAACGCTCTTCGTTCACACTGATCTCCAGCGCACCCTGCGCGACTACCAGATTCTCCTGCACGCCCGGCCCATGCTCGGCGGAATGTTCTTCCCCCAGCGGGCTGATCCGCAACTCATAGAATTCAACATGACGCGATGTGTCGTACGGGTAGAGCGCCCGGCTGATAAAGTCGCCGCTGGCACTGACCAGGCGCTTGCTGTCGCGTGCCGGCATCACGGTCACACCTTCGCATTCGCGGTTTTCCAGAAAGGCTGCAACCGAAACCCTGACAGCCTTGGCGATCTTGAACAGTACCTTGATCGACGGCACGCTGCGCCCGGACTCGATCTGTGCCAGCATCGCCCGGCTCACCCCGCTCAATCTTGCCAGGGCATCCAGCGATAACTGGCGTTTGCTGCGCAGGCGTTGCAGGTTCTGTGCGACGCGAGAGCCGATCAGGTCGTCTTCGTTGGTGGCCGCCTCTTGTCCAAGGTCAAGTGGGGTGTCAATCGATGTTGCCAGGAAACGCTCCGATGTCGTCATGGCGTTACGCTTGACGAGGTGTTTTCGGTGACGCGAGGCCATCGCTTCCCGGTTGCGTCACGATTCCTGCCTGATGAGCGTACATCGCCCACATCAGACGGCCCAACTGCTGTGCGTGCTTGCGTTTGCGAAACAGGCCTAGGTCGATGATCTGTGCGGAGTGGCTCATGAAGGAATCCTTGTTTGCGAAGCTGGGCATGGGTTGAGACTAAGGGTTTTTTTATAGAACGATAAATAATTTGTTTTCATGTATTGATTCGATTCTGGAATATGTAATTCAGGAACTGCCTGCACCGCCTCTGGGTGTCGATGCAGGCTGATCACGTTCTCGGTTACAGGTCGTAGCGCACGCTCAGAGTGATGGTGCGTGGGTCGTTGACCGCGTAGTACGCCGTGCTGCTTGCCGCTGAATAGGCGATGCTTTGCGGGTAGGCGCGGTTGAGCAGGTTCTTCACTGCCAGGGTGGTGGTCCAGTGACCGTCGCCGCTGCTGTAGCTGGTGTTGGCGTTCCAGAAGCTCTGCTGAGGGACTTCGTAGATATCGCCATTCACGGCGTTGGCGTAGGACTTGGTCTGGAACTGCCAGTCGGTGCCAGCCACCAGAGCGCCGGGCACATTCACCGGTACGGTCCAGTTCAGGCCCAGTGATGCGTTCCAGCGCGGGGCGAAGACCATCCAGTTGCCATCGGCATCCACTCCCGCACCTGCGGCGTTCTTGAAGTCGTCGTACTGGGCCTTGAGGTAACCCAGGTTGGCGGTCAGGGTCAGGTCGCGGTTGAGCAGTGCGGTATTTTCCAGCTCGACGCCGTAACTGTGTGCGCTGCCGACGTTGGTTCGCAGGTTGGCGCTGATGGCCGGGTCCCAGGCATTGGTCTGCAGGTCGCGGTAGTCGTTGTAGAACACCGCGACGTTGCTGCGCAGACGGCCACCGAGGTAATCGCCCTTGAAGCCGGTTTCATAGGTGATCACGTTTTCCGGCTCGAAGCCCTGCTGGGCGGCGGCGAGGGTCGGTGCCCGGTTGTCGAAGCCACCGGCCTTGAAGCCCTTGGCCACGTAGCCGTATTGGGTCAGGTTCTCGCTCCAGGCATATTCCAGACCCACTTTCGGGCTTACGGAGGCCCAGCTGTCGCTGGTTTCTGCGCTGAAGTTGAGCCCGGTGATCTCCCGAGCGGTGGTGATCCTGTAGTTCTTGTAATCGAAGTTCTTGTGTTCGCTGGTGTAGCGCAGACCAGCGGTCAGCGACAGGCGCGAGGTCAGCTTGTAGTTACCCTGGCCGTAGAGCGCGTAACTTTCTGTGTCGGTGGTGCTGTACTGGCCGCTGGCATTGACCCGATCAGCCGCTACCGAATAAGTGAGGCTGTCGCGTTCGGCACGGAAGCGCTCTTTGTACAGGTAGACGCCGAGGGTGTAGTTGAAGCGTTCGTAGTCGCCATTGAGCTGGAATTCCTGAGTGGCGTAGCGCTGTTTGTAGCGGATCAGGTTGTTTTGTACCGGCGAGGCATTGCCGCTGTTGGCTTCGCCGGAGTTGTCATAGTCCACGGGTTGGTCGAAGGCCGACCAGCCGGTGACTGACTTGAAGTTCAGGTGATCGTCGAAGGTGTAGATGGCTCGCAGCACGGCGCTGCCCTGATCGAGGCGGTTCTTCGGATCGAGGCTGCTGTAGGTCTTGAACTTGTCGAAGCGGCCGGTGGCCGGGTCGAATGGCGTGTAGCTGGTGGTGTCACCACGGTCGAAGGTGCCTGCCAGGGTCAGTTGCGTGTCCCAAGGCGAATCCAGCGGTGCCAGGCGCAGCTTGCCGCGATAGGACTGGATATCGACATTGTTCACATCGGTATCGCGAGTGCGGTTGCGCACCGTGCCGTCGCGACTCAGGCGCAGCGCAGAAAAACTGCCGAACAGGGTGTTGTCCACCAACGGCCCGCTGATCAACAGGCGGCTGCTTTGCGCGTTGTAAGTCCCGGCACCCAGTTCGACGAAGCCACGGGTTTCCTGGGTCGGATCATGGGTGATCACCCGAATCGCACCAGCCGCACTGTTACGGCCATACAGCGTGCCTTGCGGACCGCGCAATACTTCGACGCGCTCGACATCGTTGAAGTCGAGCATCGAGGAAATCGCCCGGGGGATGTACAGATCGTCGGCGTACACCGCGACAGCGGCTTCCTGGATCGGATCGGTTTCGCCAATGCCGCGAATGCCATAGGTCTGTGCGCTGTAGGAGATCGACTGACGGCTGAGTGTCAGGTTCGGCACCCGCCCGGAGAGGTCGCGGATATTGTTGATCTGCTGGTCGCGCAGGGTGTTTTCATCGAAGGCGCTGATTGCCCGTGGGGTTTTCTGCAGGTTTTCCTGACGGTGTTCGGCGGTGACGGTAACGCTGGGCAGACGTTCTTCCGGCAGCGGGTCGCTGGCGGCGAAGGTACTCAGAGGCAATGACAGCAGTAACGGGGAAATGCTGTAGCGCAAGGTAGGTTTGGCCATGGACGGAGTTCCTGACGGTCAACATGCTCGGTTGGTGTGTGCAACCTGCAACCGTCCACGGAAACGCACGAGAGCCGGGGAGGGTGCAGGAATCCTGTGCCTCCGCCGGGTCGGGGTCGGTCAGTCTGTAAATGGGCAGTATTTTTTTATGGGGTGGTCTGGTTTGTCGCGAGCTTCAGTAACCGCGCTGGTGATCCACCAGGTTGTTCAGGGGCAGGCCCTGACGATAGCGCTTGAAGTTCTCGACGAAATCGTTGACGAAGCCTTGAATGCCGTCGGTGGACAGCGCACAGGTATGTGGCGAGATAAATACCCGTGGATCGCTGTACAGCGGGTGGCCTGCCGGCAGTGGCTCGGGTTCGGTTACATCCAGTGTGGCGCGGCCAATCCAGCCGGCTTCGAGTGCTTCGAGCAGGGCCTGCTGATCAAGCAACCCGCCACGGGCAATATTGATCAAATGCAGACCGGGCTTGGAGCTGGCCAGTACTTCACGATTGATCAGGCCGCGGGTCTGCGAGGTCAGGGGAGCAGCCAGCACCAGATGGTCGGATTCGGCAAACAGGTGATGGAGGTTTTCAGCCACTTCGACCTGCGGCAACTCGGTCAGCGGCTGCTCTGGTCGGCCAAGGGCGATCACGCGCATACCCAGCGCCGTGGCCTTGGTCGCCAGGCTGCGGCCGATGCTGCCTAACCCCAGAATACCCAAGGTACGGCCACGTACCGGTTGTAACTGGCTGAAGCTCCAGTCGTCATCCTTGACCCATATGTCCGGCAAGCGTTTGGCTGCGGAAAATACGGCTGCCAGCGCGAACTCGGCGACCTGCTCGGCATTGCTGCCCTTGCCGCTGGTGACCGGTGGCCCCTGGAACAGCCAGTCTGGATAGAAATCGATGCCCGAGGACACCAGTTGCACCCAGCGCAGCGACCAGGGCCAGCCGCGCGGTGGTTCATCCACCCGACGGCCGCGTACGTTGACCGGGCGCAGGATCACCACGTCTGCACGTTCGGCATTGAACTGATCGGGCGTCAGGTCCAGAACCCGGTGCTCAGGCAGTTGCCGACGGATCAATTCGTTGGTCTGGGCATCCAGTTGGCTGGCGATCACGCTAACAGTGGTAGCAGAAGACTGGTTCATCAGGCACTCATCACAGGAAACACGGGAACGCCCGTTTCAGGCGCTGTTATCCCGCCCAGGTTGGGCGATGCTTATGACCGTATTCTTGGTGGTTTGCGCTGTAAAATTCTTTTTTGATATAAGCTAATGGCGATAATTAAAATATTGCGCATATTAGGATATGACTAAAATGCATTTCACTGATTATTAACTTGTCGGTACAGTCATCCTCCAGAACCTGACCACAGGCTACCTCAGCCACGGAGAATGTCCGCGATGCCCCCTTTTGCAAGAATCCTGGCGCTTGGCGCCGCCCTGCTGCTGGCAGGCCCGACCCTCGCCGAACAACGTATCGAACTGCGAATCGGTGATCAGAAGGGCAATATGCGCGCCCAGCTTGAAGCCGCTGATGCTCTGCGTGATCTGCCTTACGACATTCGCTGGGCGGAGTTTCCGGCCGCTGCACCGCTGGCCGAAGCCTTGAATGCCGGGGCCGTTGACGCGGGCATCATCGGTGATGCGCCATTGCTGTTCGCGCTGGCGTCCGGGGCGCAGGTCAAGGCCATTGCCGTGGACAAGTCCGACGCTTACGGCACGGCGGTGCTGGTCGAGCCCAAGTCATCACTGCAAACGGCGGCGGACCTGAAAGGCAAGCGTATTGCCACCGGGCGCGGCTCGATTGGTCACCATATCGCGCTCAAGGCCTTGGCTACTGCCGGTTTGAGCGAGAAGGACGTGGAGTTCCGTTTCCTCGGGCCGGTGGACGCCAAGGTCGCACTGGCCAATGGTTCGGTGGATGCCTGGGCTACATGGGAACCCTACACCGCGCTGGCTGAACTCAGCGGTCAGGGCAGGGTGCTGGTCAATGGTCGCGGGCTGTCCAGCGGCAACAGTTTCCTGGCCGCCACCGACAAGGCACTGGCTGACCCGGCCCGTCGCGAAGCGTTGCAGGATTATCTGGTACGGCTGGCCAATGCGCAGATCTGGGCTTACCAGAACCTCGACAGCTATTCAAAAACCCTGGCGCAGATCATCGGCTTCCCTCAGGAGGCTGCACGCCTGCAATTCGAGCGCCGGAAACTGCGCTGGCAGGCCGTGGATGCCAAGACCATCACCGAGCAACAGGAAACGGCCGACTTCTACCAGGCCCATGGCCTGATCGCCAAGCCACTGGACGTCAAACCAACCTTCGCCACAGGTTTCGTACTGCCTGCGGCTGATGCGGTGACGCAGAATCCTTGATCTGTTAAACCTCCCGCGTAGGAGCGAATTCATTCGCGAGACGGTATTCCAGACGATACATTTTCTTGGGATGTACCGGCCTCTCGCGAATGAATTCGCTCTTACTGGGGTAGTGGCGCTTGTATTCCCTGCACGATGTAAACGTTGGTTTTGCCTGCCTTGTGGCGGATCGGCCTGATCGCTTCATACGCTGGCGAGCGGTACCACGCTCGGGCCTGTTCGATAGTGTCGAACGCAATGACTACCATTCTTCCCATGGTTTTTTCACCCTCCAGAGCATCGACTTCTCCACCGCGTACGATGAAGCGCCCGCCAAACGGTTTGAAGGTGTCTTCGACCCGGTCGCTATAAGGTTTGATGGCCCCCGGCGTGGTGGGCTTGAACTCGGCGACGTAATACGCCATGGGTTTGGCCGGTGCAGGCGTTTGTGCGAATGCCGCACCCATTGCAAGGCTGGTAACGGCCAGCAGCGTCAGACAGGCAAGTTTCTTCATGTGGTTCTCCAGGTGATAAACCGCTTGATGGTTTATTTCGCGCTCAATTGCACCGGTGTCGTCTCGATCAGCTTGCGCGAGACAATCATTGCCTTGGTTGCTTCTACATAGTGTTTGAAATGCGCAGAGGCGATATGGGACTTGTAGGCCTGCTCGTCGGCATAGATTTCAAAGAAGTGGAGCTTGTGGGGCTGATCCTTCTCGGCCACGGAGTAAATGGCGAGCACGCCCGGTTCGTCCCGTGCGGAAATTTCCATCTCTTCTTTGACGATCTGTGAGTAGCGTTCCAGTTGCTGCGGATCGATCTCAAGCTGTGCGACACGCACCACCACCGAAGGCGGGAACTGTTGTGCATTGGCCCAGCCTGATGCAAGCAGGCAAAGCGTCATGGAGCAGGTGGAAAACAAACGGCGAAGTTTCATGGTCGGTCCTTGATGTCATGGGTGGGGTTCTGGCTTGGGTGATTCAAAGGAGCATCACCTCCGGTAATCGTGTCGCGAGCACGTCGATGAGATGGCGCAGTCGCTTGGGCATCTGCCGCATCTGCGGCCAGACGGCGTGGCAATCCATGGTTGTAGGCGGGTGGTTTTCCAGAAGCTGGACGATTGCGCCCGAGCGCAGACGATCACGTATCAGCCAGGAAGGCAGCCAGCCGACCCCCATTCCGGCTTCGACTGCATCGGCGATTGAAGACAGATCATTCAGCCGGATGCGCGGCGCAAGGGACAGGTTCTTGAGTTGGCCATCCATGTCGAAAACCGGCCAGGTCTGGGTGTAATCGCGCCGGTGATACAGAACCGCTTTGTGATCCATCAACTGCGCGATGGTGCGTGGATGCCCCTTTTCTGCCAGATAAGCCGGCGATGCACACAACAGTTTCTGTTGTACGGCCAGGTGCTGGGCTTGCAGGCCGTTCAACTGTGACAGTGGGCCAAAACGTATTGCCAGGTCGAAACCTTCGGCGATCAGGTCAACCGACTGGTCGGACAGGTGCAGATCAAGTTCCAGTTTTGGATGTTCGCGTGCCTGCTCCATCAGCAGCGGGGTCGCACAGTATTGGCCGAACAGGGCGGGCATGGTCACGCGCATGCGGCCGGCAATCTCGTGCATGCCGGATTCGATCAGAGACTGGGCTGAGCGGACTTCTTCCAGTGCGCGCAGGCAATGTTCGTAATAGAGCTGCCCATCCTCGGTCAGGCTCTGGGTGCGGGTGGTGCGATGGAACAGACGCACACCCAGCCGTTCTTCCACACGGGCAATCGCTTTGCCCACCGCAGAGCGTGTCAGCGCTAACTGCTCCGCAGCACGCGAAAAACCGCCTGCATTGACCACTTCAACGAACAGGGCAATGCCATCCAGAGGATCTCTCATAAATTCTCGGCTCTCAATTGGTGCCTGTGGTTCTACTTAAAGAGGAAGAAATATCGGAAATGGTGATTATTACTCTACTATAAACTTCCTTCCCGTGGCTATTGGTGCCTGCACGGAGCCAGTACAGCGACTTGTCATCGTCGTTTTTCTTTCTCTCCATGGCTTAAGAAGGATTCATGAAGCATGTTGATTTCCATCGTTTATGACAGTGGCTGGGGCCACACCGCCAGGCAGGCTCAGAGCGTGGCCGAGGGCGTTCGCCGGGTTGACGGTGCCGAGGCTCGGTTGATCGCGCTATCCGAAGGCTCGATAGCCTGGGATGTTCTTGAGGCCAGTGATGCAATCATTTTTGGCTCGCCTACCTACAACGGTGCTCCCAGCGCCCGCTTCAAGCAGTTCTGCGAGGACTCCACCCGGCTTGCCTGGAATGATTTGAAGTGGGGCAACAAGGTTGCCGCCGGCTTTACGAATTCGGGCGCGCAAAACGGCGACAAACTGCATTCTCTGATCTCCATGGCGCTCTTTGCCGCCCAGCACGGGATGTTGTGGGTAGGGCTCGATCTGAAGCCGGGTAACAACATCAGCACAGGCAGCGAGCAAGACCTCAACCGACTGGGTAGCTGGTTGGGCGCGATGGCGCAATCCAACGGCGATCAGGGGCCGGATGACGCTCCTGTCAATAGTGATCTGCAAACCGCTGCCTACCTGGGCCAGCGCGTGGCCGAAACAGTGCGCCGATTCCAGCCGGTCTGACCCGTAACTTCACTAGGCGAGCCCTCCCATGAAACTACTTTGTCTCGATGTTCCACAGCCCGGTGCCAGCCTGGAAAAGTACCAACCTCATATGCTGGACGAGGCACGTCACGCCTGGCAGCTCTACAAGAACGGCATCGTGCGCGACTTTTACTTCCGCCAGGACCGTCCCGGTGTTGCGCTGATTGTCGAGTGCGAATCGGTTGAAGCTACACGTCAGGCACTGCGCGAATTCCCGTTGGCCGAGGCCGGGCTCATCGATTGGGAAATCATCCCGCTGGGTCCGTTCACCAACTGGGAAATGCTCTTCGCGCCAGGTAATGCCTGATACGGATCAGTCACGTTACGTTGTGTCTGCCATCAGTCAGCCTGAAGAAGTGGACATCAACGAAATCGTCTTGCGCCTGACGTGGCAGGAGTTTTGATCGAGGAGGAGATGGACATGATTGATTCAAGTCAACCAGCTCCTCCAGGCCGCCCACCACTTGTGCGCATTGCGCGGATTGAGGTCGATCCCGCAAAGCTCGATGAGTATCGGACAGCCTCCCGAAAAATCGTGGAGGCTGCGGGTGCGCTGGAGCCTGGAGTGATTGCTTTCTATGCCCTTGAAGTACGTGAGGTGCCAGGCCGGTTCTTTGTGGTCGAGGTATACCAGGATGCCGAAGCCTATTGCGCTCATCTGGATTCTCCTCATTTCAAGACCTACAAATCCACAGTGGCTCACATGGTCCAGTCTCTTGAACTGATCGAGACCGACGTTGTGGCCATTTCTTCATGACAAGCGAGGCATGCATAGCATGATGCTGTTTTTGTTCGCTAACCCGACCTCTGCAACCTGCCTGCTGCCCGATGGACAGGGGGCGCAGGCATGACGGTCGATGCACTGTTTCATGCCTTTCTCTATCTGTGCGCGGGCGTGCTGGCTGTACCTGTCGCCAAACGGCTTGGGTTGGGCTCGGTATTGGGGTATCTGATCGCCGGGATCATCATTGGTCCGCTACTGGGGCTGGTGGGTGCCGAGGCGGAGCGCTTGCAGCATTTCGCCGAATTCGGTGTCGTGATGATGCTTTTTCTGGTCGGCCTTGAACTGCAACCGCAACAGTTATGGGAAATGCGTCATCGCCTGTTGGGGCTTGGTGGTTTGCAGGTACTGTTGACCACTCTGGCGGTCTGGGGCATCGCTGTTGCCATGGACGTGGAGTGGAAAACGGCGCTGGCCATCGGCCTGATTGCGACGGCTTCCTCCACGGCCATTGCGTTGCAGACCCTTGATGAGAAGCGCTTGCTTGACAGCGATGGCGGTCGGGCAAGCTTTTCGGTGTTGCTGTTTCAGGACATCTCAGTGATCCCGATGCTGGCGTTACTGCCATTGCTGGCCGTTCCCGGTTTGCTCGCCGGTAACGAGACCGAAGTCGCTCATGGTTCCGGCGCGACGTTACTCACCGGTTTACCGGGCTGGATGATCGGGGTGGTCACGCTGCTGGCGGTTGCGTCGGTGGTGGTCGGAGGGCACTACCTGACGCGACCTTTGTTTCGTTTTATCGCCACGGCGCAAATGCGCGAAATCTTCACGGCCAGTGCGCTGTTGCTCGTGGTCGGCACAGCGCTGCTCATGAGTCTGGTTGGTCTGTCGCCTGCGCTGGGGACTTTTCTCGCCGGTGTCGTGCTCGCCAACAGCGAATATCGACATGAACTGGAAAGCGATATCGGGCCGTTCAAGGGGCTGCTGTTGGGATTGTTTTTTATAACAGTCGGCGCAAGTATCGACTTCGCCTTGCTGTTTGAGCATCTTGGGCTGGTTGTCGGTTTGACCTTGCTGTTGATTGTCACCAAAGCACTGGTGCTCTGGGCGATTGGCAGTCTGTTCCGGCTTCGGGGCATGGATCGATGGCTGCTTGCGCTGGGCCTGGCGCAAAGCGGTGAGTTTGCCTTTGTCCTGCTGTCTTTCAGCGTGGGCAGCGGTGTGCTGGCGCAAGGCATGGCCGAGCTTCTGCTGTTGGTCGTGGCGCTTTCGATGCTCTGTGCGCCGCTGTTATTCGTTTTTCTGGAACGGGTGATCCTGCCGCGTCAGGCAAAAAAACAGGCCCGTGAGGCTGATGCCATCGATGACGAGGGGGCGGTCATCATTGCCGGGTGCGGGCGTTTTGGTCAGATCGTCAATCGCCTGCTGAACGCCAATGGCTATAGCACGGTGGTTCTGGACATCAGCGCCGAGGTGGTTGAAACCCTGGCGCGATTTGACATCAAGACGTTCTTCGGCGATGCGTCGCGTCCTGATCTTCTGGAGGCGGCGGGCCTGATGAAGGCGCGTCTGCTGGTGGTTGCCATTGATGATCGCGCCCGTGCGTTGACCATTGTCCGCTATGCCAAGCGGGTGCGTCCCGACTTGCATGTGGTGGCTCGGGCTTATGATCGTCTGCATGTCTATGACCTGTTCAAGGCCGGGTGTGACGAGATTATCCGCGAAACCTTCGACAGCGCCGTGCGTGCAGGTCGCAACTCGCTGGAGGCGTTGGGTATGGAGCCCGGAGAGGCGCAAAAGACTGCCGATGCCTTCGTCAAGGGTGATCGCCATGCGCTATGGATGCTTGCTCAACTGTACGACCCGCAGATCCCTCCGGCAGAGAACCCTCCGTACGTGGCAATGGTGAAACAGGTTCATCAGGAAGAGACGGAGCAGATGATGGGCAGGCGCAGGGCTTCAAACGAAGCACCTCTTTAAAGCGGGATGATGCTCGCCTTGTTCGCGAATGAGCGGAGTCGCTCCTACGCAGCCTTCATTGGGGTAGGAGCAGATTCATCCGCGAAGAGGCTTACCGCATCTGCAAGATGATCACATTACTGCTTGCCGGATTGGTCCGTTCGCGAAGATCCTGCACATCCTTCACGGTGACCGGGCCGCCCTTGTTACCCCAGGAGGTGCGGATAAAGGTCAGCACGTCTGCGGTTTCCTGATCCGAGAGCTGATTGCGGAACGGTGGCATGCGATAGGCATCCGGTACTCCATCCGCAACGATACGTCCCGACCCGTTCAGGGTTACGTTGATCGACGATGCATGTTCCTTCGCCAGTGAGGATGAGGCGCCTGCCAGAGGCGGAACCCATTCTCCCTGTCCACGTCCGTCCGGCCCGTGACAGGAGCTGCATTTGGCCATGTAGGTGCTTGCACCCGGAACCTTCAACTGTTCGCTGACCGTCAGGTTGGCATTGGATTTTGCATCGTATTGCCATGGCTCGCCGTCACGCTTGGGGTCCCCCGGCAGCGACTTGAGGTAGTGCGCAACGGCCTTCAGGTCTTCGTCCGTCATGAACTGCGTGGAGTTGTTGAACACGTCGGTCATCGAGCCGAAAACAACGGCATGCTGGTTACGACCTGTCTTGAGGAAGCGTGCGATGTCTTCCTCGCTCCAGCGTCCAAGTCCGGTATTTGGATCGTTGCGCAGGCTCGGCGCATACCAGCCATCCAGCAGTGCGCCGGAAACGAACGCCGGGCTGCGTTCGTCCAGGGCTTTCTCGTTCATGGCAAGGCCGCGCGGGGTGTGGCAACTGCCGCAATGCCCCGGACCTTGCACAATGTAGGCGCCGCGAAGCCACAGCGGGTCTTTTGCGGTTTCAGCCTTTATATAGCTTCCCGAATCCGTGAAGACCGCGTTCCACAAGGCTAGCGGCCAACGCATGTTCAGCGGCCATGGGATCTCGCTCGGCTGGTTTTCCTGCTTGACGGGTTTTACGCCTTGCATGAAATACGCATAGAGCGCACGTATGTCGTCCTCGCTGAGCTTTTCATAGGAGGGATAAGGCATTGCCGGATAAAGCCTGTGGCCGTCACGGGCCACGCCCAGACGCAATGCCCGGTCGAATTCCGCCAGGCTGTAGTTGCCGATCCCGGTTTCCTTGTCGGGTGTGATGTTGGTGGCAAAGATTGACCCCAAGGGGGTCGCCATCTCCAGGCCGCCGGCAAATGGCGCACTGCTCGGTGTGCTATGGCATGCCACGCAGTCGCTGAGCCGGGCAACGTATTCGCCACGCTGGATCAGCTGCGCGGGCGCACTCGGAGGGCTGGCCACGCCGTCGAAGGGCGAGGCGGGTGTGCGTGTCACGAACCAGGCTACGCCGGCTGCCGCCACGACACTCACCGGCACCAGGATGGCAGCAACTTTCTTGAGTCTGCTTGTAGTCATCTGTGATCCCTAGGTGTCAGGCTTGTTGGTCTTTGAAGGTGTACCGAGACAGCGGCATGCTGCGAATCCGCTGGCCAGTCAGCCTGGCGACCGCATTGGCCACGGCTGGCGGAACGGCGGGCAACGGCGGCTCACCGATACCACCCATTTTCGCGCCGCTCTCGATGATCTTTACATGCACGCGGGGCATGCGATCAGGTGGCAGGATCGGATACATGTCGTAGTTGCGGGCGGCGGGGATGCCGTTCTCGTACACAGCTTCTTCAAGCAAGACCTGTGAAAGCCCAAGCGCGACGGCACCGTTGACCTGGGCTTCGATGATGCCGGGGTTGACGATGCTGCCCGGATCGATGGCCTGCCAGATGTCGTGTACCTTGACCTGACCATTCTTGATCGAAACCTCCGCGATGACCGCCGCCTCGGTGCCGAAAGGGGACGCCATGGCAACGCCACGGGCGCGGAGCGTGCCGTCTTCGGCCGTGAAAGGGCCACGTTTCCAGCCGCCAGCCAGATCACCGACGGCACGCAGAAGGTTGGTCAGCCGCTCATTGTCTTTGAGCAAGTGCAGTCGAAGCTCGTAAGGGTCTTGTCCACCCTTGTCTGCCAGCTCGTCGAGGAAGGTTTCATACAGGAAATCATTCATCGAGTTGCCGACCGAGCGCCAGTAGCCAAGCATGACCGGGCTCTTCACATACAGCTGGGCAATCCTGCGATTGGGGATCGAATAGACCTTGCCGGCCAGCCCTTCAAGGGCCGTGGGGTCAATTTTCTCTCCCTGTTTGTTGCTGATGGCTTCGGTTGGGCCTTCGGTGGCGCTTAAGGCTTCCAGTGCGACAGGCATGCCTTTGGCATCGAGCCCGCCACGGAAGCGCACGACGGCCATGGGGCGCAGTACATCGCGCAGGAATTCTTCTTCGCGGCTCCAGATCAGTTTGATCGGACGCCCGACTTCCTTGGCCAGCTGGATAGCCTGAGGGTAAGGCGATGCGCTGTTGTAGAGGAAGTGTCTGCCGAAGAAGCCGCCAAGTACCGGGGAATGAAGGTTGATCTTCGACGGCTCAAGGCCTGTTCTCTTGGCCACGTCGGCCAGGAACAGGTCCGGTGCCTGATTGGGCAGCCACAGGTCCAGTGTGCCGTCCGGGTTGAAACGCGCCAGCGCAGAAGGCGGCTCCAGCTGTGCGTGATGGACAAACTGGCTGTAATAAGTAGCGCTGACAACGGTATGGGCGCTGTCCAGGGCCTTGCCGGCTTCGCCTACAACCTCGTCGTCCTTGCCTGCACCGGGTTCGTTGGCCAGTCGCTCGCTGAAGGCTGCGCTGGAAAAGTCCGCCGGCATGTAACGCAGATCCGAATCCGGGCCTGGCTCTTTCCAGTCCACCTGCACAGCTTCTACCGCACGTTTGGCCGTCCACCAGCGCTCGGCGACGACGGCAACCGCGCCGGGCAGGCGATGCACGGAGTGAACGCCTTTCATGGCCTTGATCTGGTCTTCGTTACGGATGGTGCCGACCGTCAGGCCGAGCCTTGGGGCGTGCTGTACGGCCGCGTGGAGCATGTCATCGACCTTGCAGTCGATGGTGTAGACGGTCTTGCCCGTAGACTTTTCGTAGCCGTCCAGACGTTTTACCGACTTACCGATCCAGCGGAACTGGCTCGGGTCCTTGAGCTTGACGCTGTCCGGGTCGGGCACTGGCAGGTCCATGGCGCGTGAGGCCAGTTCGCCGTAGCTCAACGTCCTGCCCGAAGCCGCATGAACGACCTGTCCAGGCTGGGTGGTGAGTTCACTGACCGGTACACCCAGACGTTCCGAGCCCGCCTGCAATAGCATCGCCCGGGTCAGGGCTCCGAGACGACGCATGGTGGGGTAGCTCATGCGTACCGACATGCTGCCGCCGGTGATCCGCATGCCGTTGCTCAGGACCACGTATTCACTGCCGGGAGAGGCGTTTTCCACGATAAAGGTGGCCGGGTCGGCATCCAGTTCTTCACCGACAATCTGCGCCATGGCGGTAAAAATGCCCTGGCCGCCTTCGATGAAAGGGCTTTGCAGGCGGATGGTGTTATCCGGGCGGATTTCGAGAAAGGCGGGGACTCGCGTTCCCGGAACCTCTGCCGCCACTCGGGCCTGAGCCCGTGCCTGGCCCATCGGCAGGCCGAAACCAAGGACCAGAGCACCTGCCATGGTGCCAGCCGATGCAATCAGAAAGCGACGCCGAGAGATATTGATCGCTTCCCCTGTCGGAAACGCCTCGCTTGCGTCGGGACTATTCGCCAACGTTGTCATTATGATTTCCTCAGGCTGCCATCTCTTTCAAGACGCATCCATTGCTCAGGTTCTAGGCTTTGTACGAAAAGTGGCTGCGCTCGGTGATGCTGCGTTAAAAACAGGCTCGTGCGCGAGTCCGGGCTCGGCGCCCCCATCGCAATGCTCATTTACAACACGTAAAGTCGAGCGCGACTCCGACCGTTCCTCGCCTGTTTTTGCCTTGCCTGACCTTCGCTCGCCGACTTTTCGTACAGAGCCTGGATCACGATTTCTGAAGCGCGATTGCCGAGGTCTGCGCCTCGTGCAGTTCTCAAGACTTGCCGGGAGTGGCTGCGGGCTCAAACAGCGCGACCTTTTCGCCAGCCACTTCATGCACGGCTGCATTGATGAAGTTATAGGTGCCGCAACGACACAGGTTGATCATCGCGGCTCCGATCTCTGCATCCGAAGGGTGGGCAACCTGTTTGAGCAATGAGGTCGCGGCCATGACCTGACCTGACTGGCAATAGCCGCATTGCGGGACCTGATGCTTGACCCAGGCGGCAACCACTCGCTTGCCTACGTCATCTTCTTCGATGGCTTCGATCGTCGTGATCTTGCGCCCGATGACACCCTGGATCGGAACGACGCACGAGCGTGCGGCCACTCCGTCGATCAGGACGGAGCAGGCCCCGCATTGAGCAAGGCCGCAGCCGTACTTGGTTCCGGTCAGCCCGAGTTCATCGCGAATGACCCACAGCAGTGGGGTATCGCCTTCGGCCTGGACCTGATAGGTCTTATCGTTGATCTGCAGTTCCATGATTATCCAGCCATCCAGTGGGGAAATGCCCTTGAGTGCCATTTGTTTGCGGGCCAAAAAGCAAGCGTTTCACTTGCGCAACACTGCTTAAACGTTAGCACGTACTGACGGACGCTCCATGGCGCCTGGTTTCTAGGCTATATGAGTGAAATTGATAAATACCCTTCAACTGCGCACAGGCTGAGGCCATGCTCTGGTCGCGGCCTGTGCGGATTGTGGATTTAATGCCTGGGTTCAGGCGTTGGCCAGCGTGGTGTTATCGATCACGAAACGGTATTTGACGTCACCCTTGAGCATGCGCTCATAGGCTTCGTTGATCTGGTCGGCACGCACCAGTTCGATGTCCGAGACGATGTTGTGTTCGGCGCAGAAGTCCAGCATTTCCTGGGTTTCAGGAATGCCGCCGATCATCGAGCCGCTGATCGAACGACGCTTGAAGATCAGGTTGAACACCTCGGGGGACGGGTGTGGTGAAGCGGGGGCGCCAACCAGAGTCAAGGTGCCGTCACGCTTCAACAGCGCCAGGAAATCATCGAGGCTGTGCGGTGCTGCCACGGTATTGATGATCAGGTCGAAGCTCTTGGCATGGGCGGCCATTTCCTCTGGGTTGCGCGAGATGACGACCTCGTCGGCGCCCAGTGCTTTCGCCGCTTCGCGCTTGGATTCGGAGGTGGTGAAAGCAACCACATGCGCGCCCATGGCATGAGCCAGCTTGATGCCCATATGGCCAAGGCCACCGATACCGACAATCCCGACTTTCTTGCCGGGGCCAGCCTGCCAGTGGCGCAGCGGTGAATAGGTGGTGATCCCCGCGCAGAGCAGCGGCGCCACGGCGGCGAGTTGTTCAGCCGGGTGACGGATGCGCAGCAGGTAGCGCTCGTGTACCACGATCTGTTCCGAATAACCGCCAAGGGTCCAGCCGGGAGCATCCGGGGTCGGGAAGTTATAGGTGCCGATCATGCCGTCGCAGTAGTTTTCGAGGCCCGAGTCGCATTCTTCACACTGCTTGCAGCTGTCGACGATGCAGCCGATACCGACCAGATCGCCGTGCTGGAAGCCTTTTACGTGCTTGCCGATTGCGGACACGCGCCCGACAATTTCATGGCCTGGCACGCAAGGGAACTGAGTGCCCGCCCATTCGCCACGCACCTGATGCAGGTCAGAATGGCAAATGCCGCAATAAGCGATATCGACCTGAACATCGTGGGGGCCTGGAGCGCGGCGGGTGATTTCCAGTGACTCAAGGGGTTTATCGCCAGCGTAGGCGCCGTAGGCTTTGACCGTCATGGGTTCTCCTTTTCATGAGTACATGAGCCCTCTTGGGGCTGGAGGGTCTAGTCTAGAGGCGAAGAGCCCATCGATATATTGCGTTAATCCGCATGCAGATATGAGCCATATCGAATAATGGAGGCGGCCGTGAGGTGATAATCTCGCGTCTGCGTGGCGGTTGCTTCTTAGGCTTTTGGGGGCTTTTGTGCTCGCGGCTTCTTAGGCGCCGGTTCATCCTGGTCGATGGCAAGCGCATCGCCACCCAGGCTGCGGGTCAGTTCAAGGGCTGCATTCTGAAACAGCGGATGGAGGGTTCTAGCCTGGTCTGCTGTCAAGCGACTTGCCGGGCCTGACAGTACCAGAGCCCCGATCAGGTTTTCACCCGGCCCAAAAATGGGCAGTGACATTGAGGATGCGTGCGGGTCCGTGGCGCCTACCGAATAGATGGGTTTTATCATTTTCGCTGCCAGCGAGTAGGGCGTACGTAGTGCTTCGGCCCCGGCAGCTCCGTCCATGGGGCGGGTGTCGCCCGGTTGCAGGTGCAGGCGCAAGTGGTGCGGTGAGTTAACCCGGTAGAGGCACATCCTGTAAGCGCCATGGCGCACATAGAACGATGCGGTTTCGCCTGTTTCCTGAGTCAGCCGGTGTAGCAGCGGTGTTATATGGCGCTCAAGATCGAGCCCATCCTGATAGACAGTGTTCAATCGCATGATTTCTGTTGCGAGTTGATAGCGTCCGTCCGCCATGCGGGTGATCAGTCCGTAGTTCTCCAGCGAGACCATCAGTCGCATGATGGTGCTTTTGATCAGCCCTGTGCGATTGGCCAGCTCGGCAAGCTCCAAAGCCGTATCGCCCACCTTGAATGCAGTAAGAACGGTCAGCACCCGATCTGCCGATGCAACCCCGGCGACAGCGGGACGCGGGCGGATTTTAACCATTTGGATTTCCCCTTGTAGTTGTGGGCATCGGGTGATGCATTACTACGCTGCAAAATACTGCCATTGTCCGCTTGGAGCAATGCGTAAGCACCTGAGCAGAAAGCTTATTTGGTTTCGGGAAGGGGAAGGGGGCGGAAACTTTCCTGGCACAAAAAGCACTGCCGCTCAGGTTTGACCCTGGCGGCAGTATTGAAAGGTTGATGCTGTTTGATCAGTGGGCATTTGCCTTGCGTTCAAATCCTGAGGTTTCGGCTGAATCAAGAAGCTGTTTTCGTCCCATCAGCAAGACCATGATTGCCCCCGCTGCACAAAGGGCTGCAAGCGGCAGCAGCGCCAATGCATAGCTGCCTGTGGAGTTATGTATGGCTCCGTAAACGTTCACCATCACACCTCCACCAATCAGGTTGGCCATGGCGCCTACGGCTGCCAATCCTGCAGCGGCCGTTGATGATGACAGCCAGGTTGAAACCAGCGCCCAGAATGGTCCCTTCATGGAGTAGGCACCGATCAACACCATGCTCAGCATGAATACTGTGGCGACCAGTGATGACGTTACCAGTGCCATCAATAGTCCGACCGTGATGAGCAGTAGTGTCGTTGCGGTGTGCCAGCGCCGTTCGCCGGTTTTGTCGGAGCTGCGTCCCCATACGATCATAAGCACTGATGCCAGCCCGTATGGAATGGCGTTGACCAGGCCGATTTCCATATTGCTCAGGCCGAATGTTTTCAGCAGTTGAGGTGCCCAGACACTCATGGTGCTGCCAGCGGCTGACGCTCCCGAATAAATCAGAGCCAAGACCCAGATATGTTTGTGTCGCAGCAGCTTCCAGAGGGAGATGTGGCCAATGGCTGTTTTTCGGGCGCGCTCTTCGTCGAGACGAGTGATCAGCCAGTTCCGTTGCTCTGCATTTAGCCAGTGTGCTTGTTCAGGACGGTCTGTGAGTACGAACAGGCAGGCAATGCCCAGTAAGGTGGCAGGAATCCCTTCAAGAATGAAAAGCCAGTGCCAGCCTCGCATGCCCAGCCAGCCGTCCATGCTCAGCAGAAGGCCTGAGAGAGGAGAGCCAATGAAGTTGGCGCCCGGAATTGCCACCATGAAGATTGCCACCATGCGTCCCCTGTAGGCGGATGGCAGCCAGTAGGTGAGGTACAGCAGCACTCCCGGAAAAAAGCCAGCTTCGGCTGCGCCTAAAAGGAAGCGCATGACGTAGAGAGAGTTCGCTCCCTGGACAAAAGCGGTGCCCGCAGAAATAAGCCCCCAGGTAATCATGATCCTTGCGATCCAGCGCCGCGCACCGAACTTCTGCAAGGCCAGATTGCTCGGGACCTCCACAAGAAAGTACGAAACAAAGAACAGGCTGCTTGCAAGTCCGAATATTGCGGGCGTCAGACCCAGATCCTGGTTCA
The DNA here is from genome assembly GCF_015471405.1 of Pseudomonas cichorii. Classification (GTDB taxonomy): domain Bacteria; phylum Pseudomonadota; class Gammaproteobacteria; order Pseudomonadales; family Pseudomonadaceae; genus Aquipseudomonas; species Aquipseudomonas serbiensis. Next base: position 81,459 of record NZ_BLVZ01000018.1, on the reverse strand, counting down.
TCTGCAAGGACGCCATACCGATGTTGCCGCGATCGATGATCGCGAGCAGGTAGCAGAGAATCAGAAAGGGTAATAACCGCCATGCGACCTTTCGCATCGTTGATTGCTCAAGGGCGCTGATCTCGTTGGAACTGATGGACATGACTCTCTCCCGTTTTGTTTTTTTTGGAGAAGCGTTATGGATTTATGAATTTCACCCGCTGCGCTTCGGGGCGCTTGCGGGATCAGCTTTCAAACAGGTGGCGGTTCACTACGGCGCGAGGGTCAGGCGATGTGCCGTTCCAGAAGTTCACAATCTGCTGTACGGCCAGTAAACCCACGCGATCTCGTGCTTCTGCTGTATTCGCCCCGACATGAGGTGTCGCTACCAGAGTCGGCAGCCCCCATAGCGGTGAGTCGGCAGGCGGTGGCTCGGGGTTGAATGTATCCAGCCCGGCTCCGGCAATCTTGCGGGTGCTGAGTGCCTGTACCAGAGCATCGGTATCAATCAGTTCACCTCGGGCAGTGTTGATCAGGATGCTGCCTGGGCGCATGCGGTTGAATTGCTTTTCCCCGAAAAGGTTGCGGTTCTGGTCGGTCAGGGGGCAATGCAGGCTGATGATGTCGCTGTCTGCTACCAATGTATCGAAGTCGCGGACAAGCTGGATATCCGGTATTGAAGGCAGTTCTTTCAGGTAGGGGTCATAGACCTTTACTGCCATTCGCAGAGGGACGACCAGTTCCGCCAGGATACGGCCGATCGAACCCAGCCCGACAAGGCCCAGCGTCTTGCCTGACAGCTCTATGCCAACAGAGGTGGATTTGTCCCAGTGCCCGTCGCGCATCCTGGCATCCAGAAGAGCGGTCTGACGTGCAACGCTGAACATCAGGGCCAATGCATGTTCTGCAACGGATTGGGCGTTGGCTCCCAGGGCAATCGTGACCGGAATGCTGCGCTCGGCAGCTGCGGCGATGTCGATGGTGTCATAGCCCACGCCATGCTTTGCGATGATTTTCAGTTTCCTGGAAGCATCGATCATTTCCCGCGTCAGCTTGCCTTGCCTGACGATAATTGCATCAGGCTGCTCACTGGCGATGATTGCGGTCAGCTCGTCGGCGGGGGTGTATGGCGTTGTAGGCACGACCCGAACACCTTGAGAGGCGGCATACGCCATGGCTTCGGCTGTCAGTTCAGGCCCGGTCAACAAGAGGGTTTGAGTCATTTGCACACCTTGGTCTTTTTGTCTGAGTGCGGTTTTGCCGTTATTTCGGCTGTCTCGACAGGGATGAAATTAGCATAATGAAACGGCGTTGCAATAAAAAATATTGCGAAGACTTTTTTGCGTTCTGAGAAGTCACGCCTGAAAACAATGAAATCCGTTTTATGTCAATTAATTAGGCGAGTTTTGGTTATTTTTAGCCATTCATCGGCAGCTTTTCTGCCTTGAGCTCAGTCTGGTCAATCTTGCGGGAATAAAAAACAGGTGTTAATTTTGAAATGCCGTTTCATTTAATTGGTTCAGTTGGACCTCGACGGCACACAAAAAACACAAGAGGAATGCCGAATGTCCATTGGTTTTAGAGTGCTGAAGCAAGAGCGCAAGGTCGCTCCCGAGTGGGTTGAGCGTTACAGGAGTGTCCCTGTCGCGAACGTCAGCGACTCGATGCATCGCATGACTGCTGGCGGTACCAGACTCCATGCCATGCACCGCACGGGTGTGCTGGCCGGACCCGCTCTCACGGTCAAGGCGCGGCCCGGTGACAATCTGATGCTTCACCATGCACTCGATATCGCCCAGGCTGGAGACGTTATCGTGGTGGATGCAGGAGGGGATCTGAGCAATGCCCTTATTGGCGAGATGATGGTTGCGTATGCAATCAAGAAAGGCGTTGCCGGGATTGTGATCAATGGCGCGATCCGTGATGCCGACAGCATTGCCGCTGGCAACTTTCCGGTATTTGCAGCGGGCGTCACCCACCGCGGGCCTTACAAGGATGGCCCTGGCGAAGTCAACGTGCCCATCGCTCTTGATGGCATGGTCATAGAGCCAGGCGACCTGATTATCGGCGATGGTGATGGCTTGCTGTGCGTGCCTTTCGATCAGGTCGGCGACGTTTATGACCGCGCGTCAGCCAAGCATGCCGCGGAACAGAAGCAACTCGAACAGATAGCTCTGGGTGAAAATGACCGATCCTGGGTCATGAAGTCGCTTGTTCAGAAGGGGTGTGAGTTTTCTTCCTGATATCTGATCGCATCGCCCTGGCTCCCAGGCTCCACTCCCGATTGGCGCGACTGGGAGGCGGCAGGTTTTTCGTATGTGGCCAGTGACAGCGCGCAGGCTGTCCTGGCCAGTCGCATCAAGCTGCACCAGAGGCGTCAACTCCCAGAGTTGCAGAGGGGGGAACTGACTTTACGCATAGCCAGGAATTTGCCGATCGGTAAGGCCGAAAGTAAGCCGGGTGCTTCGGATGTCTGCAACAGTTGCGGCACCCGCCAGTTGCATCACCGTACGAAGCTCATTGTCCAGATGTTCGAGCACGGAAACTACTCCTCGCCATCCTCCCAGCGCCAAGCCATAAAGCACCGGGCGCCCCAATGCGACTACGTCGGCGCCCGCTGCAATTGCTTTGAACACATCTGTGCCGCGCCTGATGCCACTGTCAAAGATGATGGGAACCCGTTCTTCAACAGACTCAGCCACATGTAGCAGTGATGTGAAGGCCGCCGGGGAACCGTCCAGTTGCCTTCCTCCATGGTTTGAAACCTGGATCGCGGCGGCACCGTGTTCAATGACGCGAAGAGCATCCTGGCTTGTGGTCACGCCTTTTACGACAACAGGCAGCCCGCTGTGCTCATGAGCGTAACTGATCGCATCCAGAGACAAAGCGGGTTGGAACGATCGATCGGTACAGCGGGGGTTACCGGCGGCGTCTATGAAATTCCCGCGCAGATGTCCTGCATCGAATCCGTTTCGACGGTTGTGCTCCCGGATGCCTCCGACCGTGACATCGGCAGTTAACACCACGGCTGTGTACCCTGCCGCTCGTGCCCGGTTGAGGAGTTCGCGGTTAAAACCATCGTCGCGAGTAAGGTAAAGCTGAAACCACTTAGGCCCTGCGCTTGCTGCGGCAATGGTTTCCAGGCTCTGGGTCGAGACGGTGCTCACGCAGAGCAGCGTTCCGACGTGATCCGCCGCAATCGCAGTGCCTGATTCAGCAGAGGGGTGGGCAATACCTTGCGACGCCATTGCCGCGATCGTAATGGGCGAGCGTAAAGAGACCCCGAGGATTGATGTCTCCAATGTCTCCACGACCTTGCCGGTCAGGATTCTCTGATCGATGAAGGCTCGGCTGAATGCCTCCCGGTTTTCACGCAAGGTCTGCTCATCACCAGCCCCGCGTGCAATGTACTCGAACCCCGCCGTGGGTATGACCTTGGCCGCCCGGGATTCAAGTTCGATGAGGTTACTGAACGTTACCGGTGCGTCTGGCACATCCGGGACGCAGGCATCATTCGTTGTCATGGTTACTCCAGAGTTGCGCGTAGTTCGTCGTTAAAGGTTATTTACTTACCTGTCAGCTGGATGTCGCCAAATAGCGCAATGCCCTCAGCTGTCCAGTGAAAATTCTTGACGCGCGATGACGTAGCGGCCTGAAGCAAGCGCTCATGAAGAGGGAACGTAGCGGCCTCATCTATCAAAAGATCTTGTAGCGCACCGTATGCCTGCTCTCGTTTTTCCGGCGCAATGGAGGTAACGCCGGCATCGAACAATTCGCGGGCTTTCGGCAGTGTCTGGGGCTCGTATATGTTGGTTGCGACCGCTGCGCTGTAAGCCGTTCGAGGGTCGAGGATTGTTTGCAGAATGATGGGGTCAGCACGTGTCATATATACGGCCGTCAGGTCGTAATTCCCGGCCCCGTTTCTGGCAGACCAATCGGCGCGAGTCAGTACGTTCAGATTCAGATCGATTCCCGTTTTGCGCAGTTGATCCTGAATGAGAATGTCGCCTGGAGTCTCCGCAGGAGAAATGTTGTACACCAGACGCAGGCGTTTTCCGTCTTTATATCGGAAGCCATCGTCCGCTTTGATCCAGCCTGCTTGATCCAGTAAGTCAGCAGCGCCGTCAGGATCGTACGCCAGCTTTTGTGACTGAGACTTGTAGTACGGCGTGGTGACATCCAGTACTCCACTGACAACAGGGAAGGTGGGGGAGAACACGACTTGAGCAAAGCTTTTGCGATCAATGGATTTCTGAAGAGCAATCCTGACTTTCCTGTCGCTCAAGATTCGCTGGGCACTTACGTTGGGGTATAGATTGAGGGCGGGGCCGGGCAGCGAGCGAGTCTGAATGGTTGCCCCTTTTTTCTCGAACAGATTTGCATTGATTTCCGAGAACGGCAGCCGTGGCCAAAGAATGTCCACCTTGCCTTGCAAAAAGAGACCGTTGCGGACGCTCTCTTCCGGGGTGTAGGTGATATTCACGGTGTCCAGATAGGCATCGCCCTGATTCCTGGAGTTGGCCGATGCCCAGTGATAGCCATGACGTTTGGAAAGTTTAGCGCCGGTTTCGGGGGTGTAGGAGTCCAGGACGAAGGGGCCGGTGCCAATGATCTGGCCCAGTGAACGCTCCCGTTCGGTGAGCGCATAGGACGCAGGAGCAAGAATGGCCAGAATAGTGGTCGATGTTGCTTGCAGAAAGCCTGCGTTGGGTTTGCTCAGCACAAGCTTCACTGTGAAGTCATCGATTACCTGCGCGTGGTCGTATCCGCTGAGGTAAGTGGCGCCAAAAGTGCTGGGCAGCTTCTCGACCAGTGCCTTGTTGCTATCGAACGCCGTTTTGACGGCATTGGCATTAAAACGCTCTCCGTTGCTGAATGTGACATCGTCACGCAGATAAAAGGTATAAGCCAAGCCGTCATCGCTGATTTCCCAGCGTTTGGCGAGCCATGGAATGATCTGACCGCTGGAAGGTTCCTGGTCGGTCAATGACTCGGCGACATTACGCAGCATGACCCGGTGTTCCAGCCAGTAGACCTGAAACGGATCAACACTCACGAGAATGGTATTGTCAGCGAAGAAGGTGACGTTCAATACCTTATCGTTCGATTCATTGGAGGGTGAGCAGGCGGCAATTGAAATCAGCGCAACGATGAGTGCGCAGAGATGCCCTGTAGAGCGTCGTAAAGACATGGCTACTCCGTTCATTATCGGGCCGCAACAAAAAGGCGTGTGATTGGGGATGGTGAGAGCGATGTGGTGGTGGCGAGGTCGCTCGGGTAGTCGCTTTCGCGAGACAGTTGCAGAAGCTCAACTTGCGAAAGAAGGTAATCGTATGGAATTGGGGTGGGAAATTCTTTTTTGATCTAAGCTAATTATAAAACAAGTGAATTATATTTTGTTTTTAAATGCTTTTTGTGCATTTTTGTGGGTTGGTCTGGAGGTTTTGGGCAGGCCGGGTTTTAGGTTCTTTGCCCTGCATATAGTATGGCTCTCAGCTGATTGGACTGGGAGGTAACCGTTCAAACTCCGCTATGCGCGGCGAGATTGCGATATTGTCCTTTGAAGTAGAGCAATGGCTGCGTAGCAGCAGTCGCTTGTTGCAGGTTTAAGGCTTTTACTTCACCAATCACGATCAGGTGATCACCTGCGGCGTGCTCGGCATGTATTTCGCAATCAAGCCAGTGCAGATTGCCGACAATGATCGGGTTACCCAGCGGAGACTCCTCCCATTCGACGCCATGCCATTTGTCCGTACCTCGCCGAGCGAACTGATTGGAAATATTGGCCTGCTCACCCGAGAGGATATTGACTGCAAACCGACCTGCCTGGCGAATTCCGGGATAGCTGGCCGAGCTGCTCATGACGCTGAACGATACCAGTGGCGGGCTCATCGACACGCTATAGAAAGACTGGCACGTGAAGCCAATCGGTTCCCCGGCAATGTGGGATGTAATCACGGTAATACCAGATGCGTAGTATCCGAGCGCTTCACGAAAGCTCAATGGCTCGATAGCAGTATCAGAAGGCGACATGGCAGGTCCTGAGAAGATAGTGGGTTGATATTGTTGATGGGGACGCCTGAAGCAGCCGGATAGTCTGGCTGACTTCAGCCTGTGAAAGCGGCCATTGATCAAAAGCGACCTGATCGTCTGTTCAATTTACCTGCGTCATTCCCGAAGGTTGTTCAGCGCTCGTTCAAGAGTTCTCTGCGGACGATTTCTGCACCCGCACTCAACGCGCGCAGCTTTCCGCTCGCGACTCGACGTGGCAAAGGCGCCATGCCGCAGTTGGTGCATGGATAGAGTTTGTCGGCATCGACGAACTGGAGTGCTTTTCTCAGGGTATTGGCGACTTCCTCGGGCGTCTCAATGGTATGGCTTGCCACGTCAATGGCTCCTACCATCACTTTCTTGCCCCGAATGAGTTCAATCAGATCCATGGGGACGTGAGAGTTGTGACACTCCAGCGAGATGATATCGATACTGGACTTTTGCAGTTTGGGAAAGGCTTCTTCGTACTGTCGCCACTCCGAGCCCAGGGTCTTCTTCCAGTCGGTATTCGCTTTGATGCCGTAGCCGTAGCAAATATGCACAGCGGTTTCGCATTTGAGTCCTTCAACCGCCCGTTCCAGGGTGGCAACGCCCCAGTCATTCACCTCATCAAAAAAAACGTTAAATGCAGGCTCATCGAATTGAATGATGTCGACGCCGGCAGCCTCCAGCTCTTTGGCCTCCTGATTGAGAATCCTGGCAAACTCCCAAGCCAGTTTTTCACGGCTTTTGTAATGAGCATCGTAAAGGGTATCAATCATTGTCATTGGGCCTGGCAGGGCCCACTTGATTGGCTGCCTGGTTTGCTGGCGTAGAAATCTGGCGTCTTCGACAAAAACGGGCTTTCGTCGAGCAACAGCACCCACAACCGTTGGCACGCTCGCATCATAGCGGTCACGAATTCTGACAGTCTCGCGCTGTTCGAAATCAACGCCGTCAAGGTGTTCAATAAACGTAGTCACGAAATGCTGGCGAGTTTGTTCACCGTCACTGACGATATCGATTCCGGCCAATTGTTGTTCTTGCAGCGACAAACACAGCGCGTCTTGCTTGCCTTCAATCAATTCTTCGTCTTGCAATTTCCAGGGTGACCAAAGGGTCTCAGGTTGCGCAAGCCAGGAGGGTTTAGGCAAGCTGCCTGCAGTCGAAGTGGGTAACAATTTTTTCATGAAGATGGCCTTGTTTTTAATTAATCAAAGAGCGCAACGGGCGGACCACTGCTCAAGAACGGCCTGGTAGGGTTTGATGAAGTTTTCTTCGGCAAACTTTCCTTGTTCAATAGCCAGCCGGCTACGTTCCTCGCGGTCATACACAATTCGAGTCAATGAATAGTCCTGGTTTTTCAAACTCGGCTTATAGGATTTTCCTGCCACCGAGTTCGCATTATAAATCTCAGGCCGGTAAATCTTCTGGAAAGTATCCATTGTGCTAATGATGCCAATGAGTTCAAGGCTGGTGTAATCACCCAGCACATCGCCTGAAAAATAAAAAGCCAAAGGCGCAGCGCTGTTCGGCGGCATGAAATAGCGAACCTTCAGCCCCATTTTCTTGAAATACTCATCCGTCAAAGAGTATTCATCCTGCTGGTACTCAACTCCCAGGACAGGATGCTGATTCTCGGTCCTGTGGTAGGTCCTGGCGCTCGATACGCTCAGGCAGATAACAGGTGGCTTGTCAAAATGCTCTTTATAGGCATTTGAATTGATGAGGCATTTGAACAACTTTCCGTGCAGATCTCCGAAATCTTCTGGCGTACTGAATCCGGACTGGTTCTTGTTGTGCTCTAGCAACCGCACACTGAAGTCATAGTCGCGTACGTAAGAGGAAAAGTTATTCCCCACGACCCCATTGATACGCTTATTGGTTTTTCGATCAACAATCGTTGTTTTCAAAACCTCAATCAACGGGATGGCATGGTCACCGCCTTCAGCGTCAATATTCATCTCCGCGGAGATAATATCCAGTTCGACCGTGTAACGATCACCTTCAGGATTGTCCCAATGCGCCAGGGCATTGAAGCGATTGTCAATCATCTTCAAGGTGTTGCGCAAGTTCTCCTGGCGATTTTCGCCCCTGGCCAGATTGGCAAAGTTGGTCGTGATGCGCGTATTGTCTGAGGGTAAGTAATGCTCATCAAAACCAATGCTCTTGATAGCAAATGTGAGTTCTTTGTTCATCTTGATCTGATACCTCTCCTTTAAGCCCGACCTGAATTTGCTGCTTCAACTTTCAGGTTTGGCTAACATTCTTTTTTAACCCGGCAGCCGTTACTCTGCCTGCCGTGAAAGCTGCATGTATTTTAAGAACGGTGGCGACATGAACAAAAACGAATTGATTTCAATAAAACATTAGTCATGTTCATGATGGATGCCTGGTCAGGATCAGGCTTTGTACGAAATGTATCTGCGCTCGGTGATGCCGCGTTAAAAACAGGCTCGTGCGCGAGCCCGATCGAAATGCTCATTTGCACCCGTAAACTCCGCCTTACCCCCGATTGGTACGACTGGGAGGCGGCAGGTTTTTCGTATGTGCCAGAGGTGAAAGCCAGGACAGCGTAGAGGCTGCCCTGGCCTGTCAGGCCGTGTTTACCTGACTTTAATGACCACCTTGCCTTTGGAACGCCCCTGTTCCACATAGCCAAGAGCATCTGCTGTTGACTCGAACGGGAAGGAGCGATCTATCACCGGCTTGATTGCGCCGGACTCGATCAGCGCGCTGATTTCACGCAGTTGAGCGCCATTTGCCTGCATGAAAACGAATGCATAGCTGACGTCGAATTCGCGTGCTTTCTTCCTGATGCCATAACTCAGCAAACGCATGACCTGCTTCAGCCCCCAGGACAGTTTCTGCTCGTCAGCAAACAGGGGCGTCGGTGGCCCGGAGATGGAAATGAGCTGACCACCGGGCTTCAGAACCTTGAGCGATTTATCCAGAACGTCGGCTCCCAGACTATTGAGTACGACGTCATAGTCGTGCAGTTCGCTCTCGAAGCTTTGCTGCGTGTAATCGATGACAACGTCCGCTCCCAGCGCTTTCACCCACTCGACATTGCTCGTGCTGGTAGTTGTGGCAACAACGGCCCCGAGGTGCTTGGCAAGCTGAATGGCGATGGTTCCAACGCCGCCTGAGCCGGCGTGTATAAGTACTCTCTGTCCCTTTTTTAACCTTGCGGTCTCGACCAGTGCCTGCCAGGCCGTCAGAGCGACCAAAGGGATAGAGGCTGCTTCCTCCATGCTTATGTTCTTGGGTTTCAGAGCCAGTGAATCTGCCTTGACGCAGATAAGCTCGGCGAAGGTGCCGATGCGCTCCTGAGGAGGGCGCGCATAAACCTCATCACCCGGCCGGAACTGCCGCACAGCAGAGCCTGTACGCACCACCACGCCAGCCAGATCGTTACCCAGCACCAGTGGAAAGGAATAGGGCAGGATCAGTTTGAATTCACCTTTCCTGATCTTGGAGTCCAGGAGATTGACGCTGGTGGCATGCACTTGAACCAGAACGTCGTCGGGCCCCATGTCCGGGTCGGGTAACTCGGCAAGACGTCCGCTGTTCTTGCCATAACGATCGATGAAAAATGCCTTCATGTTGATTTGGCTCTGTGAATTGGAAATCGGGCAATCCGATAAGGCCTGCTTTTCTCGTCAGGCAGACGCCGTGTGCAGGGTGGCAAGCATTCAGCGTGATGCAACGCCCGGATTTCAGCCCAGCGTATATAAATGCTCATTAATGATGATGTTCATAATCTTAGAGGTCAATGATTTTGATTATAAACGACATCAAAATCTGCTCGGTGCCTGCCTGCTGGGGCAGTAGAGGGGGATTTGGGGGAGGAGAAATGCCTCGGTTTTGTGAGGTGTAACAAAATGCCATCATTTGCTTGAAAAATATCTACACTCCCAATCAGGGGGTAGCCCAATCGAGGGTTCGGGCTATACGCCCGCTGATTGCGGTTCCTGGAGACAGCCACAAGGATCGAGAAAATGACAGTGAAGTCTGTGTTGGCAGCGGTAAGTATTGGGGTTGGAAGCCTGACATCGGCAGTGGTACTGGCAGATGAGTACAGTCTGGATCAGAACTGGAGTGCGAAAGATCTCGCAGTCTGGCAGGACACTTCTCAAGGGTCACGTCTGGTTCCTCTGAGCTGGATGATGGCCTTGGAAATAAAAGGCTCGAAAGTGCCTTTCATGTCCGACGCGAATATCGAAAGGTATGGTTATACACCGCGCACTCTGGAGTTTGACTACAAGAGTTATCGGTTGCCCTTGGGGTTTGTGGTCGATCAAGGCAGTGACAAGTCCCTGACGTTTTCTCGCCTGCGCTGGAAGAACAACCAGTCTGACAAGGAACCTTGGGTGGGAATGAACTGCGCGGCCTGTCACACGGCCAATGTTTCCTACGGTGGCCATACCTGGGAAGTTCAGGGCGGCCCTACCAATGCCGATTTCCAGAAGTTTGTTGATGCCTTCCGCGATGCTCTGATCGACACCCAGAGTGATGATGAAAAATTTGATCGCTTTGCGACAAAGGTCCTTGCAGGTGACGACTCCGAAGGTAATCGTCAGCTTCTGTCCAGTTCACTGAATGAGTTGAATCTTTTCCTTGAGAAAAGCGCATCGCTCTATAAGACGGATCTGGTGTATGGCCCGGGCCGAGTTGATGCCGTGGGGCATATTCTCAACCGTGTGGCGCAGCTCAATGGGGCGCCAAACCCAACGCCCAACCCCTCGGATGCTCCAGTCAGCTATCCGTTTCTGTGGAACACTTCCCAGCACGATAAAGTGCAATGGAACGGTGTCGCTCCAAACAAGCGGCTGGGCCCGGATGGCCTGGATGTTGGCGCTCTTGCGCGCAACGCCTCGGAAGTCGTGGGGGTCTTCGGTGATGTGGCCTTTCGCTCCAATTCGCTTTTCAAGGGCTTTGTTTCAAGCGTGCGCATCGATAACCTTGATCAGCTCGAGCGCACGTTGCAGCGCCTGAAACCACCGAAATGGCCTGAAAAACTCGGAGCTATCGATCCTGTGAAGGTGGAGCAGGGTGCCAAGCTGTTCGACAATAATTGCTCAAGCTGCCATTTACCGTTGTCACGCGATGATCTGAAAAGCAAGATCGTCGCTCAGATGACGCCTATCAGTACGAGGCCCGAAAGCCTTCAAAGCATCAATACCGACCCCTGGATGGCCTGTAATGCCGTCCAGTTCATCAGTGATCCTGGCAAGCTCAAGGGCGCACTTCTCAACACGTTCAAAGGTGTTGTCACAGATCAGACGACTTTGGTCACACAGTTGGGCGTAACGGCACGGGAAATATTACTGAACCAGAAGAAAGACCTTCTTGAGCTGGCGATGAAGGATTACCTGAACGTCCAGTCGCAACCGCCACGAATCGAACGCAAGAGCGTTTTCTCCTTTTTGAGCTTTGCCTCGACCGAAAAGAACAAGCGACTCCAGGCCTGCTATGCACTCGATATCCAGGACTATCCGACTCTTGCCTACAAGGCGCGCCCATTGACGGGCATCTGGGCAACAGCGCCTTACCTGCACAACGGCTCGGTACGCACGCTGTATGATCTGCTGCTGCCTCCCGACGCACGTCCTTCGAGCTTCAAGGCGGGCTCGATTGTGTTCGATCCGAAGGCTGTCGGTTTTATCGATGCCAATGGGCCTGGTGCCCCGTTCACTTTCGATACTTCCTTACCGGGGAACTCCAAGGCAGGTCATGACTATGGTGCATCCTCTTTCAACGATGACGAGCGCTATGCATTGATCGAGTACATGAAAACCCTGTAACTCAGGCGCTGCACTGTCGCGCAGCAAACAGGGGACGGTGGGAGCGGATTTATCCGCGAAAGCGGTATGACATCCGACAGAGATGAGTCGTTTGAAATGCCGCCTCGCGAATAAATTCGCTCCTGCTCCCTGGTCCGCAATCCTACCTGTTGGTGAATCTCACATCCCGCATCAACAACCCAAACCGCAAATCCACATCCTCAGGAATCGGCAGATACACCGTATGCCCGTCCCCCGGAGCCACTTCGATTGTCTCGCCCTTGGCACTCTGTAACTGATGCAGGTCAAAGTGGACGTTGCCTTTGGGCGTCATCAATTCCATATGGTCGCCGAGGCTGAAGCGGTTCTTGACCCGTACTTCGGCCAGTCCGTCGCGGCGTTCGCCGGTCAGTTCGCCGACGAACTGTTGTTGCTCCGAAACCGAGCTGCCGTTCTGGTAGTTCTGGTATTCGTCGTGGACATGACGGCGCAGGAAGCCTTCGGTGTAGCCGCGCTGGGCCAGGGATTCCAGATCGGTCATCAGGCTGCGGTCGAATTCGCGGCCGGCTACGGCGTCGTCGATTGCCCGGCGGTAGACCTGTGTAGTGCGGGCGCAATAGAAGTGGGATTTGGTCCGGCCTTCGATTTTCAATGAATGCACGCCCATGCGGGTCAGGCGCTCGACATGCTGTACGGCGCGCAGGTCCTTGGAGTTCATGATGTAGGTGCCGTGTTCGTCCTCGAAGGCGGGCATCAGTTCTTCCGGGCGATTGGCTTCCTGCAACAGGAACACCTGATCGGTCGGCGCGCCTGCGCCCAGGGTCGGCTCGGGTTCACAGGTTTGCACGATGTCGCCAAGCTGGTTCTCCGTGGCTTCTTGCGCGGAATATTTCCAGCGGCAGGCGTTGGTGCAACTGCCCTGGTTGGCGTCACGCTTGTTGATGTAGCCCGACAGCAGGCAGCGGCCGGAGTAGGCCATGCACAGCGCGCCGTGGATGAACACTTCCAGTTCCATGGCGGGAACCTGCTGGCGTATCTCGTCGATTTCTTCCAGGGACAGTTCGCGAGACAGGATGATCCGGCTCAGGCCTTGTTGTTGCCAGAACTCGACACTGGCCCAGTTCACGGTATTGGCTTGCACCGACAGGTGAATCGGCATCTGCGGGAAGTGTTTGCGCACCAGCATGATCAGGCCGGGGTCGGACATGATCAGCGCGTCGGGAGCCATGGCGATTACGGGTTCAAGGTCTTTGAGGAAGGTCTTGAGCTTGGCGTTGTGCGGTGCGATGTTCACCACGACGTAGAAGCGCTTGCCTTGAGCCTGAGCCTCGCGAATGCCGAGTTCCAGGTTGGCGTGATCGAATTCGTTGTTGCGCACCCGCAAGCTGTAGCGCGGCTGGCCGGCATAGACTGCATCGGCGCCATAGGCAAACGCATAGCGCATGTTTTTCAGGGTGCCGGCGGGGGCGAGCAATTCCGGGGTAAAGGGTGTCATGGCGGTGTCGGTCGCAAAAAGTCGCGAACGGTAATCGCCTTGCCAGCAGGGTTTATTGATCTGGATCTATGAAACGCTCTGTACGGCATTCTCTGCTGCCTGAGCCCTGTTCAGGACAGGGCTCAGGAAGGGATGTGGCGGATACCGTCAGGCATCCACCTGCCTGATCAGAGTGTTCAGGTACGCCAGGCCTTTTTCGGTGATCGCATTACGCAAGGTGCGTTCGGCGGCAGTCACTGCGTTATGGCTGGCAGCCCGGCAGAACCGGTAGACCAGATCCACGATCTGTTGCTTGTCCGGCGCCAGTTGGTTGTTCACATCACAATGAGCAATCAGCAGATTACGCAGGGTCAGGGTGCGGATGGCCAGGGTGGTTGCCCACTCGGTCAGGTTCAAGCCGTAATCCTGTCCGGCGCTGGTGTTGGAGATGAACGGGAAGCCGGTGCGGGTCATCTCGGCAGCAATGAAACGCTTCAGGATCAGATCAAGGCTGTGCTGCAGCTTTTCGGTGTACAGGTTCCGATACTCGGCCCGTAGCGTCCACTGCGCCTGTGCAGGCGTTTCGCCGGGCACAATGAGCGAAGAGGTGAGTAGCTGTTGGCGCAAGGAGGAGGGCGCACCCGGTGCATTCAGGACGTTGATCAGCACGATCAGCAATGGATCGGCAAGGATCGGCTCGCTGCCATCCTCCGCAAGCTTGCTGGTGTTGTCGGCCAGCAGCGGGATTTCCTCGATCCAGCGGGCGTGAGGCAGTTCCGACAGTTGCGCAGAAATGTCGTACAGACGCAGCAATACCTGACCAACCGGCAGTTTCTTCGACAGGGTGATTTGCAGCAGAGACTCCACCACCGAACGCCACTGAGCCTGATCGATACCCGGGAATTCCTGATTGGCGGCGGCGTAGAGATGATGGTCGTCCTGGGGACCTTCTTCGATCTTGAACGGCGATTCGCCAAACAGCCCGATACGGGCAACTTCGGGGCAGCTCATGGTTGCGGACTTCACCAACGAGTTATTGATGCGGCGATACATGCGAGGGTAGTTGGCACAGGTATCGGTGAGAACTTCTTCACCCTGCTGGGCATGGATCTGGCAACGTCCGCCTTGCAGCGCGCCGCACTGGCCACCGGCCTTGTCCATCTGGTAGCCCGAATCGTCCTTGACGATCAGATTCAAGAGCTCGGGAAACTCCCGGCTGTACAGCTCGTGGCTGCGATTGCTGACTGCAATGCGCCAGTTACCCTTGCAGCAGTTGTCTTCGCAGCGCTCGGCAATGCATGAAAACTCTTGTACGTATTTGAAAGCCCTGGCGGACTGAATGCCCATGAATTCTCTCCCGCAGTCTAAGGTTCGTTTGAACCTGAGTGGTCGATGTGCGGGAGTTGTTCCATGCAGAAGGGGAAATGGTGATGCGGGGGTAAAGGCTCCCGAGCCTTTTGGCGTCGGGAGCCTCCGGTTTTACTGGGCCATCCTGGCCATTACCGATGCATAACCGGTTGCTGAACCCAAGACGTCAGCCTTGCCCTGGGCGATCAGAATGGAATCGGAAACCTCCCGGAATGCCCCGGTGCCGCCCGCACGTTGCAGCACATGGGTGGCTTGTTGCTGCACATAGACCGGCGCATCGGCGACGGCGAACGACAGACCGCAAGCGGCAAAGGCCGGGAGGTCGATGGAATCATCACCTATACAGGCTGTTTGACGGGCGGTCACTCCGGCGGCGGCCATCAACTGCTCACAGGCGGCCTTTTTATCCTTGATGCCGAACTGGCACAGTTCGACGCCCAGGTCCGCCACGCGCTTGCGCAATGTCGCCGAGTCACGTCCTGACAAGACCGCCACTCGCACGCCGTTTTCTTCCAGCATGCGCATGCCCATGCCATCGCGAACGTGGAAGCGTTTCAGGCATTCGCCGGTTGCGTCATAGAAAATGCCGCCATCGGTCAGCACGCCGTCGACATCGGTGATCACCAGTCGAATATCGGCCAGTGCGGGCAGGCTTGGCAGTGAGCGGCCCTCGATCAGGGCGCGGACTTTTTCCAGGCATTCTGGGGTATCGACGCCAGGCCCGGTGGGCTCGACCACCCAGGCACGAATGCAGTAACCGGCAGTCAGCAGGCGCAGTTGCTCCAGTTTTTCGGCATGCTCGATCATTGGCTGAGACAGGCCGGAGTAGCTGGCCAGCACCTCGCGGCGATAGGCGTAGACCCCGACATGCTTGAGGTAAGTGGCCGTTTCTGCCTCGCGGGGGTAGGGAATCGGCGAGCGGCTGAAATACAGCGCATTGCCGTTGGCGGCCAGGACCACTTTGACGGTATTGGGGTTGCCTGCTTCGGCCGAGTCTATCGGATGGCAGAGCGTACCGACCTGCACGGACTGATCAGCGAGCATGCCGGTCACCAGCGTGGCGATATCCGCAGGCCTGACAAGTGGCTCATCGCCTTGCAGGTTGACATAGATATCGGCTTCGACCTGACTCATGACTTCGGCCAGGCGATCAGTGCCCGAAGGATGGTCGGGGGATGTCATCACACACGCCGCGCCAAAGCTGCGCGCCGCATCGGCCACACGCTGATCGTCGGTGGCAATCACTACCGTATCGGCAATGGCGGCTTCCAGAGCGCGCTCATACACATGCTGCACCATGGGTTTGCCTGCGATGTCGGCAAGCGGTTTACCGGGAAGGCGGGTGGAGGCGTATCTTGCCGGGATGACAATGGCGACACGTTGCGGATGGCTGGCCATGAAGGGTCCTTAAACGATTTCAGCGGTGCAGAGCGAAAAGCGGATCATACCAGCGACAGACCCTGCGCGAGTCAAAGTTCCAGCTTGTAGCCCACGCCATAGAGCGACTGGATGGGATCTTCCTGCGGGCAGGCCTGCGCAAGTTTGCGCCGCAGGTTGCGGATATGGCTGTCTACGGTGCGGTCGGTGACCACGCGATGATCCGAATAAAGCTTGTCCAGGAGTTGGTCACGGGAGAACACGCGGCCTGGCGAGCGGGCGAGGGTATTGAGCAGGCGCAGCTCAACCGGCGTCAGGTCCAGCGCCACGCCATCGAACGAGGCGCGATACAGTTCCTCATCGATCAGCAACCTTGGCTGAGCCTCCAGCAACGCAAGCTGTGGGCTACGGCGCAGGATGGCCTTGACCCTGGCCACCATTTCACGCGGGCTGAACGGTTTGCAGATGTAATCGTCGGCCCCCAGGTCCAGACCGAGCAGGCGATCCACTTCCTCGACCCTGGCCGTGATCATGACAATCGGCACTGTGCTGAAGCTGCGCAGTTCCTGGCACACTTGCAAGCCATCGCGACCCGGTAGCATCAGGTCCAGCAGAATCAGCCTCGGTTCACAGGTGCGTACCGCTGGCACCACTTCAAGACCATTGGCCAGGCATTGGGTCGGATAACCTGCTGCGTTCAGGTAATCGCGCATCAGTGCAGACAGTTTGGGTTCATCTTCGACGATGAGGATTGGCGCGTCATTGGCCATGGGTCAGATACTCCGTGGCAGGCGAAGGGTCAGCCAGAGACCGCCCAGGGGTGAGTGATCTGCCGTCAGGCTGCCGCCGTGTGCCAGCGCGATACTGTGACAGATGGCCAGCCCGAGACCTGCGCCGCCACTGGCCCGGTTGCGTGAAGCCTCGCCACGGTAGAAGCGCTCGAACAGACGCGGCAGTTGTTCGGCCTCGATACCGGGGCCTGAGTCGAGAAAGTCGATCCGCAGTTCATCTCCCTCAATGGCCGCCTGAATTCGCAGGACGCCGCCTTCGTCGGTATAGCGCGCAGCGTTTTCCAGCAGGTTGTTGAACAGTTGTTGCAAGCGTTTGGCGTCGGCCTGCAAGGGTAGTGGCTGGGCGGGAAGCTCCAGTTCCAGGCTCAGCTTCCGGGCTGCGCAACGCTCATGGAACATGGCGGCGCTGCTTTCCAGCAGTTCATTGAGTTCGCAATCGGTCTTGCGATAGGTCAGGGCACCTACATCGGCCAGTGACAGTTCGTAAAGATCATCCACCAGTTTGCTGAGCATGCCGACCTCGCCCTGCAATGACTTCATGGATGCCTGATCGAGGGTGCGTACACCGTCTTCGATAGCTTCCAGCTCTCCGCGCAGTACCGACAGCGGCGTGCGCAGCTCGTGGGAAACGTCGGCCATGAAATCCCGGCGCATGCGTTCGTTGCGCTCCAGGGTGTAGGCCAACTGGTTGAAGTCGCGGGCCAGTTGCCCGACTTCGTCGTTGGAGGACACAACCACCCGGCTGCTGTACTCGCCAGCGGCCAGTCGATGCGTAGCCGCCGCCACGCGCTTTACCGGGTCAAGCAGGGTTCGGGCGATCCACCAGGCAATCAGCATGGCCAGCACCAGTGACAGCACGCCCATGCCCAGGCTGGCGCGCAGCTGGTATTGCTGAAAGCGTTCGCCACCGGCTTCACTGACGCTCTGGAAAGGTGTGATGGCCAGCCAGCCGACGGTTTTGCCATCCACTTCGATGGGGCGCATATAGTCATCGTCATTCAAGCCCGAATATCCCATCACTTGGCGCTTGTGCTCATCCAGCAACGCCAGACGAAGCACTGCGCCTGTCAGGTCTGAAGTCTGCATGGTCCTGGGGGCGGTGGTCATGCGTTCTTCTTCATCATGGTCGGGACGCATGATTTCAAACCAGCGATCCCTGTTGTGGCGCAGAAACTCCCAGTTACCTTCGTGGGCATAAGCGGCAGCAAGCTTTGGCAGGATCGGCGTCATCCGCTGCATGCCCTGTTCATTGAGATAGCCCAGAAAGCCACGACCAAAGCTCCAGTTCGCAGTCAGACCCATGCTCAGGATGACAAACAGCACGCCGGTCAGGACCGCAATGAAGAGTTTGGTGGAGATACTCAATTTCATGGGGTTTGCACATTTATGTCGATGAAGAGGCCGCTCATTTAGGCCCGCTGGCGGCGAAGATTCAAGCGGCGAGGGCAATCTTCAATTTTCCTGCACATTTGCCTCACAACATGGCGACAGGCCCAAGCCACAACGTCTTGTAGAGGCATTTATGTCGATCAAAATCTTCGCCAAATATCTGGTGACTGCCACATTCGTTCTTTATGTCGCTCTTTTAAGCCTGTTGAGCGGTTGTTCGCCGCAGGCGCCTGCGCCTGTCGCGGTATTGCCCAAGGTTTCAGTGATCAGCGTTCAACCACAGAGTCAGGTGCTGACCAGCGAACTGGCCGGGCGTACGCAGGCCTTCATGGTGGCAGAGATCAGGCCGCAGGTTGGCGGTATCGTGCAGCAACGACTGTTTACCGAAGGCGCTGAAGTCAAGGCCGGGGAGGCTCTGTACCAGCTTGATGGCGCTACCTACAGAGCGGCGCTGGCTGAAGCCCAGGCAACATTGGCCAAAGCCCGTGCGACCCTTAAGTCGGCGCAGGCCACGGCCAAGCGTAATGTCCAGTTGGCAAGGATCGATGCCATCAGCCAGCAGGATAACGAAGATGCTCAGGCCAGCCTGCTCAGCGCTGAGGCCGAGTTGCAGGTTGCGCAGGCCGGTGTAGAAACCGCGCGTATCAATCTTGCCTACACCCGTATCACTTCGCCGATCAGCGGGCGCATCGAAACATCCACCGTGACACCCGGCGCTTTGGTCGTGGCCAATCAGGACGCGGCGTTGACGACTGTGCAGCAACTGGACCCGATCTATGTCGATGTCACGCAATCCACCACGGAGTTGCTGCGTCTCAAGCGCGATCTGGCCAGCGGCGTGCTGCAAGCCAACAGCGATGGCGCAGTGAACATCAGCCTCAAGCTTGAAGATGGCAGCATTTATCCCGGGGAAGGTCGTTTGCAGTTCAGTGGCGTCAGCGTCAATGAAGGAACCGGCACTGTGACCCTGCGTGCCCGGTTCGCCAATCCAGATCGACTGTTGTTGCCTGGCATGTATGTGCGGGCCGTGCTTGAACAGGCTCGGGACAACAAGGCGATTCTGGTTCCGCAGCAGGCCGTGAGTCGTAGCGCCAGTGGCGTGACTACCGTGCTGGTAGTGGTCAATGGCAAGGTCGAGCAGCGAGTGCTGACGATTGACCGGGCGGTGGGCAATCAATGGTGGGTGACCTCCGGCCTGACGGCGGGTGATCAGGTGATTGTCGAAGGCGGGCAGAAGGTGCGGGTTGGTGCCGAAGTAGTGGCTACCAGCAAGCAAGTGTCGCTCGCCACTGTTGCGAAGGAGGGCTGAACATGGCGCGCTTCTTTATCGACAGGCCGATCTTTGCCTGGGTCATCGCCATCTGCATCATGCTCGGCGGCGCTTTATCCATCAGCCAGTTGCCGCTGGAGCAATACCCGGACATCGCCCCGCCGACCGTGCGAATCTCGGCCACTTACACCGGCGCATCGGCCAAGACGGTTGAAGACTCGGTGACCCAGGTCATCGAGCAGCAGATGAAAGGGCTGGATAACCTGACCTACATGTCGGCCTCCAGCAGCTCAGCGGGCAGCGCCAGTATCAACCTGACCTTCGCCGCTGGTACTGACCCGGATGTGGCGCAGATGCAAGTGCAGAACAAACTGCAACAGGCCGAATCGCGATTGCCTCAGTCGGTGCAGAGCGAAGGCCTGACGGTGACCAAGGGCGGCTCGGACTTTCTGATGATTGCAGCCCTGGCCTCCGATAACGAAAGCGTTACCGGCACCCAGATCGGCGATTACATCTCCAGCACCTTGCTCGACCAGATCAGCCGTGTCGATGGTGTGGGCGATGTTCAGACCATGGGGTCGGGTTATGCCATGCGGATCTGGCTGGATCCGGGCAAGCTGGAAAAATATGCCTTGATGCCCTCCGATATCAGTAGCGCTCTGGAGGCACAGAATACTGAGGTTTCCGCCGGGCAGTTGGGTGCCTTGCCCGCCGTGGCTGGTCAGCAACTGAACGCCACCATCAGCGCCCGCAGCAAGTTGCAGACGGCTGAAGAGTTTCGCAATGTGGTGGTCAAGTCTTCCAGCGACGGGGCAGTGGTGTTGCTGGGCGATGTGGCGCGGGTCGAGCTGGGCAGCGAAAGTTATGACGTGACCTCAGCGCTCAACGGCAAGCCGGCTGCGGCCATGGGCGTGCAACTGGCGGCCGGTGCCAATGCCTTGAGCGTCGGGGAAGCCGTGAAGGCCAAGCTCAAGGAGCTGGAGCCGTTCTACCCCACGCAAATGCAGTTGAAAAACGTGATTGTCTACGACACCACGCCTTTCGTGAGTCTGTCCATCGAGGAGGTCGTCAAATCCCTGGGCGAGGCCATCGTTCTGGTGGTGCTCATCATGTTCCTGTTTCTGCAGAACCTGCGAGCCACGCTGATTCCGGCGATCACGGTGCCGGTGGTACTGCTGGGGACTTTTGGCGTACTGGCGTTGTTCGGTTACTCGATCAACACCCTGACCATGTTTGCCATGGTGCTGGCCATCGGTTTGCTGGTGGACGACGCCATTGTGGTGGTGGAGAACGTCGAGCGGGTCATGGGCGAGCAGAAGCTGTCTGCCCTTGAGGCCACCCGACAGTCCATGAATGAAATCACCAGTGCTTTGATCGGCATCGCTCTGGTGTTGAGCGCTGTTTTCATACCCATGGCGTTTTTTGGCGGCTCCACGGGGATCATCTACCGGCAGTTTTCGGTGACCATCGTTTCTGCCATGTTGCTCTCCGTGCTGGTGGCCATGACCCTGACGCCAGCCTTGTGCGCCACTATGCTCAAGCCGTCCGATGCCCAGGGGCATACCCCGCGTGGCGGTTTCTTCGGCTGGTTCAACCGGACCTTCGAGCGCGGTGCCGACGATTACCAGCATCTTGTGGGCGGCATGCTGAAGCGTGGGCGTCGCAGTCTGTTGGCGTATGCGCTGATATTGCTGGCCATGGCCGCCGCTTATGCCAGCCTGCCGACCTCGTTTCTGCCGGATGAAGACCAAGGCATGCTCATGGCTCAGGTCCAGTTGCCGGTGGGCGCTACCGACAGCCGTACCCAGGCGGTGATGAGGCAATACGAGAGTTACATGCTCGAACAGCCGGAAGTCGAGTCCCTGATCACCATTACGGGGATGGGCATGGGCGGTAACAGCCAGAACACCGGCAGGTCCTTTATCAAACTCAGGGACTGGAGCCAGCGTCTTGGGAAAGGGCAGGATGCGGCCTCCATAGCCCAGCGGGCGACCCTTGCGTTGTCGAGCATTGGCGATGCGTCTGTATTCGTCATGCAGCCCCCGGCGGTTCGGGGGCTGGGGCAAAGTTCGGGGTTCGATTTACAACTCAAGGACCTTGGCGGGCTAGGGCATGAGGCGCTGGTCGCGGCTCGTGAGCAGTTCATCGAACTGGCCAGGAAGGACCCTCGGTTATTGGGCGTGCGCAGTAACGGCCTGGATGACACGCCTCAGTTGAAAGTCAGCATCGATGATCGCAAGGCAGGAGCCTTGGGCCTGAGTACCAGCGATATCAATTCCACCCTGTCTACCGCACTGGGCGGCACTTACGTCAATGACTTCCTCAATCAAGGGCGTGTCAAGAAAGTCTACGTTCAGGGCGAAGCCTCATCCCGTATGCAGGCGGCGGATCTGGATCATTGGTACGTGCGCAACAGCAACGATGAAATGGTGCCGTTTTCTTCTTTCGCCAGTAGCGCCTGGAGCTACGGTTCGCCCTTGCTGGAACGCTACAACGGCAATTCGTCGCTGGAGGTGGTCGGTGATCCGGCGCCAGGAGTGAGTTCCGGCGATGCCATGGCGGCTGTTGAGGCGATCATCAAGCAATTGCCTGAAGGCATCGGCTATGAGTGGACCGGCCAGTCTTATCAGTTGCGACTGTCCGGCTCCCAGGCTCCGCTGCTCTACGGGATTTCGGTGCTGTTCGTGTTCCTTTGTCTGGCGGCGTTGTATGAAAGCTGGTCTGTACCTTTCTCGGTAATGCTGGTCGTGCCGCTGGGTGTGGTCGGTGCAGTGCTGGCGACCCGCTTCAGTGGTTTGAGCAATGACGTGTACTTTCAGGTGGGATTGCTGACGACGGTTGGGCTGGCGGCCAAGAACGCCATTCTGATCGTCGAATTCGCCAAGCACCTTCAGGAACATGGCAAGAACCTGCAGGACGCGATTCTGATTGCGGCGCGTCAACGTCTCAGGCCGATTCTGATGACTTCCCTGGCGTTCATGTTTGGCGTATTGCCACTGGTCTTGAGTTCCGGTGCAGGTTCTGCGGGGCGTCAGGCCATCGGGACAGGCGTATTGGGCGGCATGTTCAGCGCCACCGTATTGGGAATCTTCTTCGTGCCGCTGTTCTTCGTTCTGGTTCGTCGGAGTTTTGCCAGCCGTTCTTGGGCCTCGACCTCCACTCAAACAGTCTCCGCAGGTGACGCATGATCAAGTTGCATTGGCTTTTGCCAGCCGCTCTGGCGCTGCTCGGCGGTTGTATCAATCTGGCACCCGAGTATCAGCGCCCCGAGGCCCCGGTCGCCGAGCAATGGTTGCCGCTGAAAGCTGCCGATTCAGGCACGACGGCCGCTTCTGTCGAGTGGCAGACATTCTTCACCGATAGCCGTCTGGTGAAGTTGCAGGCATTGGCCCTGGCCAATAACCGCGATCTGCGTCTGGCCAGCCTGAACATCGAAAAGGCTCAGGCTCAGTACCGTATCCAGCGGGCGGCGAGCCTGCCGACCCTCAGTGCTGGCGTCAGCGGTACCCAAAGCCGTACGCCGGGAGCCATGTCCAGCAGCGGCACAGCCACGACCAGTCATGAATACAGCGCACAGGTGGGCATGACCAGTTATGAGCTGGATGTTTTCGGACGGATACAGAATCTTCAGGACGAAGCGCTGGAGGATTATCTGGCCCTCACCGAAACCCGGCGCAGTACCCAGATCAGCCTGGTGGCCGAAGTGGCGACAGCCTGGCTGACTCTGGCGGCGGATAACCAGCTCTTGCAACTGGCTCGGGAAACGCTTGCCAGCCAGCAGCAGACTTATGAACTGACTCAGCGCAGTCATGCGTTGGGCGGGTCTTCCGGTCTGTCTCTGGCGCAGGCCCAGACCACCGTGGAGTCGGCGCGGGGTGATGTGGCGGTCTATGCCAGCCAGATTCTTCAAGATCAGAACGCGCTGCGCTTGCTGGTGGGGAGTGATATTCCTGATGACATGTTGCCGGGTACTGATCTGCAATCGGCTGCGCAACTGGTTCAGGTACCGGATGAGTTGCCATCCAGTCTGTTGCAGCGTCGGCCTGATGTGCTGGCTGCCGAACACAGCCTCAAGTCGGCCAGTATCGATATCGGTGCTGCACGTGCGGCATTCTTCCCGACAATCAGCCTGACGGCCAATGCCGGTTCTGCCAGTTCAAGCCTCTCCAGCCTGTTCAAGGCCGGTAGCGGTGCCTGGACTTTTGCCCCGAGCATCAGCGTGCCGATCTTCGATGCTGGCGCCAACCGCGCAACGCTGGATGCCGCCAGGGTCGAGCGTGAAATTCAGGTCCAGACCTATCAGCAGAGCATTCAGAGTGCCTTCAGGGAAGTGGCCGATGCTTTGGCGGTTCGCAGCACGCTGGATGAGCGGCTTGCGGCGCAGCAGGCCTTGACCGATGCCAGTCGCAAAAGCTTCGAGCTGGCCGATGCACTTTATCGCGGCGGCTCGCAAAGCTACCTCGAAGCACTGACCGCACAGCGGTCGCTGTATAGCGCCCAACAGGATTTGATCAGTTTGCGACTGGCCGAGCAGAGCAACAGAGTTACCTTGTATAAGGTGATGGGCGGAGGGTGGAACTGAATCTCGCGAATGCATCCGTACCTGGGAGTAATGCAGATCAGTTAAGGCACAAACAACACTTGTGGGAGGCAGCTTGCTGGCGAAAAAGGCCTGAAACTGGCAGATATTCTGCGTCGTACGCTGAAGTCGCCAGCAAGCTGCCTCCCACAAAGTGATTCATTGACCTTAACTGATCGGCATTAATCTGTAGGAACGAACTCATTCACTAAATGCAGAGATATGTCGCCCTAGAACCTGGCACTCAAGGTCGCGACCACCGATGCCGGTGCTCCAGCATAGTTACCATCGGTACTGGCAACGGTTTCGATGTACTTGCGGTCGGTCAGGTTGCGGCCATTGAGCGATACCCGGATGTTTTCATCGATGTCGTAAAACAGGCTGGCGTCGATCCGGGCATAGCCGCCCACGTCATAGGTGTTGTCGATATTGCCCTCGCGCTCGCCGACGGCAACCACTCCGGCACCGAAGCCCAATCCTCTCAGCGCACCTTCCTGCAACTGGTAACTGGACCACAGCGAACCACTCAGGGTCGGCACGCCTTCAAGCTTGTTGCCGACCTGGATGGTGGTGTCCTTGGTCACTTCAGCGTTCAGCGCGCTGATATTGCCGATGATCTCCCAGCCTTCCAGCGGTGTACCGCTGACGTCCAGTTCGACACCGCGCACACGTTGCTCGCCGGTCTGTACCGAATAGTTATCGTCTTCGGGATCTGTCGCGGCAACGTTCTGGCGGGTGATCTCGAAGGCGGACAAGGTGGCGCTCAGGCGATCCGGGATCAGATCGAATTTTGCTCCGACTTCATACTGAACGCCTTCCTCCGGGTCCAGAGGCTTGCTGTTGCGCTGGATGTCGCTCTGCGGTGTGAATGAGGTGCTGTAGCTGGCGTAGAGCGCAAGCCAGTTGGTTGGTTGGTAAACCAGGCCGATACGTGGCGAGACTTTGTTGGGATCAATGTCGGTAGGAGGAGTGTTATCGGCACTGATAGTGCTGTTCTTCTGCTGCGTCTCATCGTAGCGGGCGCCGAGGATCAGCTTCCACTGTTCACTCAGGTCGATCTGGTCCTGCAGGTAAAAGCTGTAGGCGCTCAGGTCGAAACTGGCCTTTTCACTGAATGCAAAAGGACCGGGTGTAGCGCCGTAGACCGGATTGAAAATATCGATGGAGGTCAGCGTGGCGCGATCACTGCGGCTGCGGCGCTTGCCGTCGATGTATTCAAAACCGGCAAGCACTGTATGGTTCAGGCCGCCTGTGGCGAACCGGGCAATGGCTTCGAATTGCATGTCCAGGGTCTTGATGCGTTCTTCTCCGTCAGTGGCGCGACGGGCAAGGGTGCGGCCATCCGAACCGAGGGTTCGCAGGTCGACGACGTAACGGTCCTTGTGCGACTGATCCCAGCGGGTCATCTGGCGCAGGGTCAGCCAGTCATTGACGTCATGCTCGGCGCGATACCAGAGCGCAAACTTGTTGGCCTTGTCACGTGCCCAGGGTTCGCCCAGATAGCGGTCGGCACTCATGTTGATCTTGCCGTTGACCGGGATCAGGCCGCGGTCGAACGGGCTGGTCTGGTCGATATATTCCATGCCGCCATCGACCCGCGTGGTTTCGGTGGGCTCCCAGCGCAGGGTCGGAGCAAGGTAGGTGCGTTTGCTGTCACGGAACGTGTCACGAAAGCCTCGCTCGGTCTGCGTGGCGACTGTCATGCGCCCGGCAAGGGTCCTGGCTTCGTCCAGCGGGCCACTGGCATTGGCTTCAAGGCGGTAGAAATCGTAGGAACCTGCCTGGAGTTTGACCTGCGCTTCGGGCGTGAACTCAGGCTTGCGGGTGACCAGATTGATCAGGCCACCGGGATTGCCTCGGCCATAGAGCACTGACGCTGGTCCCTTGAGTACTTCGGCGCGCTCGACATTGGCCAGGTCCCGCAAGGCTTCGGGTCGCGATGCCAGCGGGTTGATCAACATCCCGTCCACCGCATAGCTGGTAGCTTTGAAGCCGCGGATCACAAAGCTTTCGGACGAGCCGCCATGTGAGTTGCCGCGTTGCACGCTGCTGACATTGGTCAGGGCATCGGCGAGTTTATTGGCTTGTTGATCCTCCATCACCTTGCGCGACACGACCTGGATCGACTGCGCAATATCGCGCAGAGCGGTGTCGGTCTTGCTGCCGGTCGCGCTGCGGGTGGCCCGATAGCCCTGCACCGGGCCGTCGGCCTGTTCTGTGAATGTGCTGGAAGTAATGAGAGAGGGCGCCAGATCAAGCGAGCCGCTGGCAGGCTGGGGGAACAGCAACAGTATGCGATCGTCGGTCAGTGACCAGCTCAAGCCCGATTCCTTGAGCAACCGGGCCAAGGCTTCGCGCTCACTGAGTTGCCCGCTGATCGCCGGGGCCATCTTGCCTTGGGCCAGGGCAGCATCGAAACTCAGTTGCAGGTTGTTCTGTCGGGCAAACTGGGCCAGTGCCGAAGCCAGTGGTTGCGCGGCGATGCTGTAGCTTGCCGTGCGCAGGCTCTGCGACGTTTCGTTGGCCAGAACGTTGTCCATCGGCAGCATGATGGCCAGAGCCAGAGTCGGCAATGCAGGGAAGCGCGGCATCGATAAGATCCTTTATACGTCTTGATTGCATTTGAGATAAATTCTCAAAATGATCATGAAAGACGTAGGGCGTCGGGATTTTTTCCATCTTCCGGATAAAAAATCAGAAATTTCCCATCACATGCACCCACGGCGATACTTGCCGGGTTTCAACTGCCAGTGATTGCGCCAGGGCTTTGAGGGCTCGATCCGGGTTGTTCAGATCGAATACGCCAGTGATGCGCCGCTGTTTCAGTGCCGGCTCTGCAATCACTATCCAGCCGCTGGTGTAGCGTTGCAGCCGGTCGGTGATTTCGGCCACGGTCTGGTTTTCGACGAAGAGCGAACCACTGCGCCATGACGCAACTTCTGCAGGATTGAAGCGCGAACGCTCGACCTTGCCGGACGGCCAGCTGAATCTCAGGCGCTGGCCTGGCATCAGGCGCTCGCTGAGTGGCGGCTGGGTGTTTTCTGCCTGTACCTGGCCATGTTCCAGAGCGACTTCGGCGTGGTGCTCCTGAAGGTCCAGATCGAAGGCCGTGCCCAATACCCGCACCGAGAGCTGCCCGGCCTGAGCAATGAACGGATGTTGCGGATCGGGGGCGACCTGGAAGTAGGCCTGGCCTTGCAGCAACTCCACCTTCCGGGCATCGCCGCCGACCAGACTCAATGCACTTTGCGGGCTGAGGGTGACAGTGGAGCCGTCCGCCAACTGGACAGTACGGGTTTCTCCAACGCCAGTGTGGTAATCGGCGCGCAAGGTGAGGTTGGCTTGTGGTGCAACCAGCACCGCGACTGCCGCGATCCCGGCAGCCAGCGCCAGACGTGTCCAGAGGCGATGGCTTTTGGGCTTCGGTTTGGAGCGGGGCGCTGGATGATTGGGCGCAACGGGCAAATCACCCAGCGCCCCCCAGAGTTTTTCCATCTTGAGCCAGGCCGCTCGGTGTTCAGGGCTGGCCTGCAACCACTGCTCGAACGCTTCACGCGCCTCCGGTTCTTCCTGCAGGCGTATCTGCCAGTCACCAGCCTGTTCCAGTGCATCGTCCTTGCGGCTCACAGGGATGCACCCTCGCCATCATCCGGGTTGTCCACTTCACGGGCCAGACGAACCAGCGCATCGCGCAGCAGGCGATGGGCCGTGGTCAGAGAAACGTTCAGATGCTCGGCGATTTCTGCCAGGGTGCAGCCGCCGAAGCGATGCATTTCAAGCGCACGACGGCTGTTTTCGGGCATTGCTTCAAGGGCGCGGGAAAGACGTTCCAGCGTCATGTTGTGCTGGCATAACTCGGCTGGATCACTGATATGCGCTGGCAACAGCCAGGCGGGAGGGGAGACTTGATGCGCCTGCTCCCGGCTACGACTGCGTATGAGGTCCAGCGCCAGATTGCGCACGATCCGATACAGATACGCTGCCGGTTGCTCGATAGCCGTCTTGGCGCTGGCTTGCTGTGGAATGAAACGAATCCAGGCTTCCTGGACAATGTCTTCAGCCTGCATGCGATCACCGGTGATCTTTGCCGCGTAGCTGACGAGTTCCTGGCGAATCCCCAGAAACGTGTACAGATGCCCGGATGAATCGGTCATTGCAGTGATCCCGAACATGAAGAGCAGGGCGCATGGGCCCGCTAAAAAGTCGGAGTTTAATCGTGAACGATAAACATTTTCAATTGTGGTCGCCGGTTGTGGTCAGCCAGTCGAATCTACTGGGGCGTGCAAATCTCTTTCACGGGTTCAGAGATTTTGACTAGACTTATTGGGTCGCTGAATCGTTTAATCATGTTCAGTTGTCCCCATAATTCCAATAAGGACCACCCCATGAAATCGCTCGCCTGGCTCCTCGGTGCCACTGCCATCGCCTCTGCCTCCAATGCCTTTGCCTGGGACTATGTGCTGCTTGACACCGACAAGGCCGCCCAGAACCAGCAGATCACCAGCGCCCAGCTCGGAATCAAGACCGACAAACCTTTCTCCGTGACGATGCGCACCTTGCATGGCGGTCGCCAGGAAGGCGTGAGCATCATCGAGATCGACAACGGCACCATGAAGCTCTCGGTCGTGCCCACCCGTGGCATGAACGTATTACAAGCCTCGGTCGGTGATGTGCGCATGGGCTGGGACTCACCGGTGAAAGAGGTGGTCAACCCGGCCTTTATCGAACTGAACGGGCGCGGCGGATTGGGCTGGCTGGAAGGCTTCAACGAACTGGTGACCCGTTGTGGTTATGAATGGGTTGGCCATCCGGGCATCGACAATGGCGAACTGCTGACCCTGCACGGCCGTGCGGCGAATATCCCGGCGAACAAGGTAACCCTGCACATCGACGAAAAGCCGCCTTATGCCATTCGCCTCAAAGGCGAACTGAAGGAGCAGGCGTTCAAGAAAGTCGACTTCTCGGTCCAGACCGAACTGGTCACCGATCCGGGCAGCGCAAGCTTTACGCTTAACGACACCCTGACCAACAACGGCGACTATCCGAAGGAATACCAGGCGCTGTACCACAGCAACTTCAGCACGCCGTTCCTGGAAGAGGGCGCACGCTTCGAGGCCCCGGTGCAGCAAGTCTCGCCCTTCAACGAAAAAGGCAAGGGCGACTTGCCTGACTGGCAAACCTACCGTGGGCCTACACCGGACTACGACGAAACCGTCTATAACGTAGTGCCTTATGGCGACGCCAAGGGCGACACCCTGACGGTATTGCACAACAAAGCCGGTAGCCTCGGTGTAGCCGTGGGCTTCAACACCCGCCAACTGCCAGTGTTCTCCCTATGGAAAAACACCGACACCCGTGGCCAGGGCTACGTCACCGGCCTTGAGCCAGGCACCAGCTTCTCCTACAACCGCCGCTACCAGCGTCCTCTGAAACTCGTGCCGACCATCGCGCCTAAAGAACAGCGCCAGTTCCAGATCAGCTACAGCCTGCTGGCAGACAAAAACGCAGTTGGCACCGCTCTGGAACAGATCAAGACCATCCAGAACGGCCGTGCAACCGAAGTTCGCAAGGAACCGCTGGTGGACCTGAGCAAAGAGTAGAGCCGGCAATGGATGGGCATGTATGGAATTATTTCGTTCTCGTTCTTGACATGCCCAGCCAACCAGTCCAGAATTGCGTCCATTCCTGATTCAGGAACTAGAAAAAACCCTTAAGATTCAATGGGTTGAGGATAAAGCCAAGGCTTGATCCCAAAGAGTTCAAAACGGTTGATGTGGTTGTTGAAGCATCAGGCGTCTGAGGCCGAGTAGCAAAATGGTTATGCTGCGGATTGCAAATCCGTCTATGCCGGTTCGATTCCGACCTCGGCCTCCACTATTGAAAACCCCGTAGATTAACGTCTACGGGGTTTTTTATTGGGCATGAAAAAGCGAGGTGTTCCGAAAGTCTGATACTTTGGGGCAATTGGCAATGGCGCGCGATGCGCGAGTGTAGTTATGCGCATAATCGCTAAAATTTTAATCAAGTGGTTGGTGGAGCTGGATGAGTGAGTTTACAGGTCAGGAAGCATATGGTGAGTTGCTGGCTCTGCCGCCAAGAGTAAACACTCCTCATATCAACTTTCAGCTTAATAGGGCAAAAGAAATATTAGAGGTTTATGAGTCGGAGCGGCACGTTGTTACTCGTGAGCTTGAAGGGTTGCAGTGTGAAGAGAATGGTTTGGTCGCGTTGCTTGATTACGTGGCTTGCTCTGAGGCGCGGAGCCGAATTCTTGGCTTCTGTGCGCCTTATGGTGATGAGTACGCACTCAAGGGGCTGGGGCTGGATTTAAATAAAGCCACTTTGGCTCAGTACCGTAACTATAAAGATTTAGTGAGCAATAGAATTGACTATGAAAAACGACATTTGGAAGAGGTTGAGGAGGTTATAAGGCTGCTGCGCAAGGATATTGATCTGTTAAGTGTGATTGCAAAATCGTATTTTCGGGGAATGATCCCTTTGATGACGTGTCGTGATCGATATTGGGCGTCCGCCCATTTGAAATGGAAAGAATCACTTCTCCCCTTTGATAGCAATGTGAGCCCCAAAAAAACATGACAAGGGCTGTTTATTGAATTGAATGCATTGGAATATACGACATTGCGTTTGCAATATGTCGAGCGACAAACCACTTTGGCCAGCCCGGTTGAGGTGCTGTCTTGACCATCTGATAGTCGATTCGCAGGATGGGTTCGGATTTCACAGTATGTTAGTGCTTGAACGTCAGGTTGGCATGGTTTAACTCCCTCCAGCTGTCTAACTTTTTTTGGGCAGGTGACCCTCTGGATTTTGGAACCACCTTCGCAAAATACCCACTCACCCTTCAAGCCGGTCAGCACGCATCCCCGCAACTGGAATACTCATACGCATGGCAATGCCGAAGGTGCGACCAATTTATTTATGACAAAGGAGGGTTGTATGAATCTGATTGCACTATCTGCCTGGCTCATCGGTGCGTTGGGCCTGGGTATGTTGATCGGAGGCATTGTCCTGATGCGTAGCCCGGCAGTGTTCATTGTTGCGGGGATGGGTTTCTTGAGCTGGACGTATGTGGTTTCCAAGGCCACTGATCGCATTCAGCGCAGGCAGGCGGTAAGAGGCTGATAATCGGACGGGCCTTGCTTATAGACTCAATCCGCCTGCGCCTTGAATGCTCAAACTCTCTGCATCATGGTTAACGGCAAATCACTTGAATGAAAAGTCTGCCCGTTGTAATGGGGTAGACGCGCACCCCATATCCCTTCAGCCTGAATGTTTACCTTCCTTAGGGGCAGTTTTCTGTGCCGTTGAATCATGTGCTGTTCCGGAAGATCCGTCGGGCCGATGCGCATCGTTGTCGCGCTCGACTTCGCCTGATTGATCTGGTGACGGCACCGCTTTTTTCTTTGTACTGGAGCTGTTCTTCATAACTGCCTCCCAGCCTTGGCTGTCCATCCGAATAAGATTTGGCTTGCTTAAGAGGTTGAGGGCGTGCGAACAGGTTGGTTCAACCGGATTTCTTGCCTGGGGCTCGGCGGCTACTGTTGGCAGATCTTGCGGCACATCCTGTGATCGGCGAATATTCGGCACCTCTGCGGGCGGGTGCCCTGGCTGCAGGGGAAGCACGGAATGTTATTGATGTTTCGACCAGGAGGTTGCAAATGAAGAAAGTGATGTTTGCTGTAGTTCTGCTGTGTGGTTTCTCCCTGAATGCCCAGGCCGCGTGCCCGGTATTCGGCCCGTCCAAAGACCCATGCAGCGGCCCGGTGTTTGGTCCGACCACCTGCGTATGTCCGTAAGATAGGTTGTCTTGCAGGTTCGGCTGATGTCGGGCCTGCTCATGATTTGTGTACCAGGAAACTTGTACATCCTCGATATTTATATCCTCAGTCATATTGTCTTCCCGGATAAATCCGGTCCTACACCCGCTATAGCCTCAGTATGGCTTTGACGAAGCTTCATTGCGATCATGAAGCCATTATTCGGAGTTGATCGAGCAGGTGTCTCTAATGGGGCTGTCACCAAAGAGAAAAGTGATCAGGCGCGAAGTTGTTCGCAAGGCCTGGCAAGACAATTCGCACTGGATCAAACAGTACGGCTTTTCTGAATACGCACTCGAAGCAGTGTGTGATGACAATGAAGAGTTGCGTATCTGTTGGTGCTGTGGCGATCAGGGATATCAGGAAGTCGCCCACATCATTCCGCATTCTCTGGGTGGAGCTGACACGGTAGAGAACCGATTCCTGCTCTGTGCCGAATGTCATGTGGCGTCACCGGACTGCTACAAGAGCGAGTATTTTGTTGGCTACGTAAACAGAAATGCTGGCAGATTCAGCCGTCTCATGGAAGAAACCCTGCACAGGGCCAGCGAAAGGCTTCTAGCGTTTTTAAACGAGCACCCTGAACTGTCTGACGTAGTTTCAGGCAGGCCACCTCTATCTTTTTCAGAAAACTGTCTGTATCGACGAACCACTACTCATGGTTCAAGTATTTCTCTGAGCACCAGGCTTGCCCGTGCAGAAATGTATGTGGATGAGCTGATTGAGTACGCTCGCGGCCATTTGGGCTGAAAGAATATGCCGACGATCGGCAACAGATTGAGATAATACTTGTCTAGTATTGTCGGAAAGATCTGATCAGTAGAGAGCAAATCATGTATTCAAAGCCCGAGCTTCAGCGAGTCCTTGAAACGGCCTTTCTGCCTAGCAGATGCGAATGCGTCATCGCAGGGGAAACCTTCTCGGTGAAGCTTTTCAACCCCGAGTCTGGCGATATCGAGCTGTACGTAACGGGCATGCCTTTATCCGATCTTGCATCCAGCAGGTCCATCGCGCATCTGGTGCTCTCTTTGAGAGAACAGAGAGACCTGATGGCGAAGATGGAGCTGTCGATGAGGCGGTTGGCTTAGGCTGGAAGCGAAACACAGGCCGGCGCATTGGTTCAAATGGTCTTCTTGCAGGGGGGGGGGCCGGGCTATGTGCGTGGCATGTGGTCGGCTATCTACGAAAGTAATCAGAAACTCCTGGTTGCTATACAGCAAGCTCGATGTAGCTGGACTCCCCACCTCCAGTCGCGCCTGATAACCAACCCCATACAAAGGTCAGTGTGGTGCGTCCTTTCTGATCAATGCCTACCGTACCACGGGACCAGCCCGAAAGAATCTGGCCATCTTTAGTTAAGCACTGATAAAGCAGCTCAATGGTATCGGGGCCCGTTACGCGCCCGACTTGATTGCCTATGCGTATTCGGCCGCCTCGATAAGTGCCTGAAATGGCATCTTCCTCGACATGATAATGAAACACTGTGCCTGCACCTGATAGCCCTTGTGCATTATCCGCTACCGTAAAGCGGCGGTTGTTCAAGCGATCGCTGATTTGAGAGAAGGGAGTGCCCATAAATATCGCGTCCTTGGTCGAGATGTTCCATTCCAGCTTCGATTATCAGCAATGTTGTATGAGGAAAGCGAGAGCCTTGGCTTGTATTGGTATTGCTGCCGCGTCTGTCTGTTTCTTGTATTGCGGTCTGAAGGGCATATCAGGAGGGAGATTTGAATCTCGGCAGGACGCCGGAGAAGGGAGCTGTAAAAACAGCAATTGCGGACCACTGCAATTTTCGCAACCCCCAAAAACACCAAAGGCCTGCCGAGTCTCCCCGTGCAAGCCCTTGATTCATATATGGTGCCCCGAGCCGGGGTCGAACCGGCACGTCCAGAGGACGAGGGATTTTAAGTCCATAAACTTGTTCTTTTATTTCAATGGCTTGCATGCAATATAGCTTCGCTACGTGGTCTTTTTGCCTCCCGCGCAGCCCTTTGTTTTCAAGGGGTCTGAATTCGTAGCGAAGCGTTTTCTGGCTTGAAAAGTCATTTTGTAGGCATCACTTTCAGTCCTCTTCTGCGGCGAATGTACTGCTCAGTCATTCCAACAGTGGTATGCCCAAGCTGGTCGCGCGCATCCCGAATACTGCCAGTAGATTCCTCTTTGTCTGTCGCGGCTTTTGCTCGAAGATCCCTCATCTGGAAATCTATCTTCTCAATCCCGGCAGCCTCTCTTGCCGCATCAAAACGATTGCGCAGCATGCTTGGTGTCATAGGCTGACCGCCATCAATGACAACCAGCCTGCTTGTGCGGATCGGATATTCCGCCTTTCTGGTCAAAATTCGGTCAATTACGACCTTGAGCTGACCTACAATCTCAATCCGTCTTTTTGCCAGTGTCTTACCTTGCTGCACAAAAAGCTGACCATTCTGAATGTCCCGCTCATCCATTTTTAGCGTGTCTGTCACGCGCTGGGCCGTTAGATAGAACAGGTCCATAGCATCCTTGAGCGACTGGTCTGCGCGCTCGTAGACGGCCATGAACATTTCGTCCTCGATATAGTTATCCCTCCCCGTCTCCTTGTTGCCTTTGATCCCTGCGCATGGGTTGGCAAGCGAGGTGTATCCGCACTCCCTGGCAAAATTCCAGATTGAACTAAGAAGTGCTTTTTCTCTGTTTGCGCGCACCTTCGCAGTCTTTGAGCGATACCGCATGTATTGAACGACATGATGCGGTTCTATTGACTCAAGCGGTGCCGGTGGCTCATCAAAGAATAAAAGCAGTTGCTTTAGTTCGCGGGCATTGTCCTTCTGCGTGCTTGGTGCCTTTCCTGGGACCACCTCTGTCATGTACAAATCAGCAACGTACTTGAATGTCAGAACTTGGGCCGCCAGGTCGGCTGATGCCCGGCTTTTTTCAAGCCGGGCGTACTCCGTTATTGCCAAGGCGTAGTCACTTCCAAGGCAAACTTCCTTGCGGCCTTCAAGTCCTGTTTCGTAGTAATAGTAGATTGCGCCGCTACGCTGTTTGCGCTTGCGCAATCTTGGGGTGGTGGTGGGGCGCGGCATCTATCCTGCTTTCCTTGGCTGCCAAGTTGGTCTTTCAGCGACCTTTGGTGATGATTCGGTGCCTGTGACTGCGGCAACAATTACACAGGGCCAGCCACTCAGTTTTATCGTGTGCCGAATGCCATTTTGCTTGAGGATTGTGATCTGTCCTGCCTTCGTGCGAGCGCCGGTAAGCTCGCACACTTCCTCGTGGCTGAGAAATTCAATTGCGCTCATTGGTGTCTCCGGGCCGCGCACTGCGGCAGAGGTGGGGATGGGTTATGCGGTAGCCTTGGCGATTGCTGCTCTTAGCTCTTCAGCATCCGAGGAGGTGACGCAGCAAACAGGGTGATCCAGCTTTGCAAGAACTCGTTCTGCGATGGAAAGCAGGTCAGGCGCGGCGGCGATCAGCTTTGCGTTGGCCTCGTTTTCTGCACGACTGCTGGCGTCATGCAGGAACTGACTGACCATGCCGATGTGGCGGAACGGATCTTTGCGATTGATTGCACCTTCGTGGCGGGATTCATCTACGGCCCAAGGGCCGGGGGTGTGTTTCGTCATGGTAATAGCTCTCCATGCCCGCCGAAGGCAGGCAGATTGAAAGGGAAGGGGTTACAGGTAGTTTTTGCGGATGCGCCGGGCGATATCGCGCAGCTCGAAGTCCATCTCGAACATTTCGTTGTTGTCGGATCGGGAGACGACGCCGGAGCGGGCGACATTGCGGCCGCCGAGAATCCATGCGGCCAGCAGGATCAGCGCTGCCTCAAGTTGGCGGCGGAGCCAGCCGGTTTGCGGGATCAGGCGCATGGCAAACCCCGCTTCATGAAAGTGATCCAGTGCGTCTTTTCGCGCTTGCCGGATTTGTGTCCAAACAGGGGCTTTTCGTCAGTAAGGGCCAGCAGCTCGGTCACGGTTACCTGGGTTTCGTTCCATTTGAAGATCAAGATGCCCTCCGGCTCAAGCACCCGGAAGCACTCGGCGAAGCCTTGCCGAATATCCTCGCGCCAATCGCTGGTCAGCACCCCGTACTTGGCGCGCATCCAGCTATCCTGCCCGGCGCGGGTCAGGTGCGGCGGATCGAACACGACCAAGCGGAAGGTAGAGGCCTCGAACGGCAATTGGCGGAAGTCCATCAGTACGTCAGGTTCGACTTTCAGCACTCGACCATCGCACAGCAAGTGCTGCTCGTCGCGGATGTCCCCGAACAGGGCGCGTTGATCCTGCTTGTCGAACCACATCATGCGGCTGGCGCTGCAAGGATCGAGAACCTTGGCTGCGGCGCTCACATCGAATACCTCTCATCAAAGCGCCGATCTGGCGCATCCGTGGGTGTTGGCTTGGGTTCTGGTTTCAGTTGGCTGTCCGGCACGCACGAAATCCCGACGCCGTTCAGGATGTAGCAGGTAACTCCGCGCTGTGAGTCGCGCTCGATTTCGATCACGTTTTCGCGTGGGGTTGGGGCTGCGCTGGCACCGGTGGCCAGCAGCATCATGGCGAGGGCGAGGCGGGTCATGGCTTCACCCGCCTGAACTCGACGACCCAGACCCATGGATTTGCTGACCAGTCGCCGCCAGTCGACTCCCACAGCTTCCGCCAAGCTTCTGGATACCAGTCTCGGTAGTTTGGAGA
Organism: Pseudomonas cichorii; assembly: GCF_015471405.1. Taxonomy (GTDB): domain Bacteria; phylum Pseudomonadota; class Gammaproteobacteria; order Pseudomonadales; family Pseudomonadaceae; genus Aquipseudomonas; species Aquipseudomonas serbiensis. The sequence continues at coordinate 44,905 of NZ_BLVZ01000018.1, read as the reverse complement.
AACGTCATCGCTTGCCAGTTCCGGAGGGCATTCCAGGCCTTCCGCTCGAATATCTGCGCGACTTATGTCATGCAACCGCTCGGCGCGAACGCCGGTGATCTCCAGCAGGATGCGGCTGGCCCAGCGCGGCATATGAATGCTGGGGCGCCATGCTCCGTCATACTCCATTGCTTCGGTATCTGGCTTCCAGTCAGCCTTGGCCGGTATCTGGCTAAGGCCGTAGTCACCCGCCGGACAGCTCGCCCGGTAGATCCGGGCTGCGTTTCGCTCATCACCCTTGATCAGATTGTCTTGCCAGTCGATGCAACAACCATCCTCGTTGCCGAGTAGAGCAAACGTTTCACGCACCCATAGCCGATCACCTGGGCGACCGTATGGGCATTCGAGATTGCGCTTAGTTGGGTCTGGGTGACGAATGAACGGCTGTCCAAGGCCGTAGCTTCCGATGTCACCCCTGGAGCGGGGCTGCACCTTCACCGCTCGGCGGGTGACCGTCTTCTGACCATCCAGGATGGCGCGAACCATCGGTGCCGAAAAGAGGATCGGCCGTTCTTTCGGTTGTGGTGAGATAGTCATCAGCACTCGCTCCAGTTCATGGCCTGTATGTATTCGCAGGGAACTATCAGGCTGTCGGGAGGCACAGTGCTTTCGGTCTTGGCATCACCGAAATACGCAATGGCTGCCTGGGCACGCTCAAGAGACAGTTGGGCGTGTCGCATTTGCCATGACTTGCGCTGTTTGTACGAGCGCAGCGCCAGGGACTTGTCGGTGTAGGCGAATCGACGACCGTATTCGCCGCCATCCTTTAAGACTCGTTTGCGGTGCTTCTTCAGCAGGGATTCACGCTGCGACCCGCCGAAGAGGTTGTTAAGGAATTCCTCTACGATGTACCAGCACTGATCGGTCTCGCCGACAACCACGAATTTCTTGCAAGTGACTTCCAGGCCCTTTGGGTCCATCTCATCGACGTATCGGTAGTGATCTGGCCAGGCTTTTGACTTTTCTTCAGGCATGACTTCGTCCTTGCCGCCCACCGGGCAGCATGTATAGAGGGGAGATGGGTTATTGCGGGGTGTTGAGCCGGGATGTTTCAGCGATGCAATCATTCCAGCCTTGCGAGTAGTGGGTGTTATTGATCACTTCTTGCCGCGTCTTTGGCTCTGGCAGCATCAACGCCCGTACCGGCGCAGCGGCCATGGCCGGCTGCCCATCTGGATTCTCACGAGGATCGAGCTTCGTCCAGAACGCCAACACCAGACGCCCGCTGCCTTTGTACGAGCCGAGCCACTGGCCTTCCATGCGTTCGTAAGACGTAGAGATGTGTCCCTGCCTTACCTTTCCGCCGACGCCGGGCACATCGCTCGGCAATCGATACAGAGCGACCGTTTCCAGATCGGGATCCAGCGTCTGCAACTGACTGATTAGTTGGCGTACGGTTTTAGGGGATCCCCATTCCACAGGCTTTTGTTGCTGATCGGCCTGCATATCGAAGTACGCCTGAACCTTCGTGCGCATGTCCGTGAATGTGGCCGCCGCGCTGTTACCGCGCATTACCGCTATTTCTATGGCGTCAAATTGGTCGCGCAGCCATTGCGGGATGGCGTGGCCCTTATTCGATTTGCCGGTCATGACCTTTCTCCTGTGTATTCACGCCAGGTGACCTTTGCGCCGTTGACCAGAAAGCCCCAGTCGCCTTTCCAGCGGCTGGTGATGAAGAGCGTGTAAACGCCACCGGGCGACACTTCGTCGATGCGGTGGTATTCGCCATGCTTGAGCTGGGCAGTGTCGCCTGGTCGGCGGTCGATATACTCAGTCGCTTGGGCATTGGCTGGGATATTCAGGCCTCGCAGCACCGGGTCTTCATGATCAAGCAGGCGCTGCTCTGTGTAACAGCCTCGCAGGATCACTGTGCGCGCATCCCACGGATGGTCGTGAAGGTCGCGGTCGGCGTCGGGCCGCATGATGTGGTGCACGCGGATCGACCATGGTATCCAGCTGAGTCGGCCAACGTGGGTTTCACGATCGTATGGGTTGAAGAGCCACCATCTGCCCATGTACATGTCATTGCCATCGGCTGACATGATGTGCAGATAAGGGGTGCGCTGGGCGCGGGTGATGAGCCAGGCAGCGATTGCCGGGCGCGCGAGTAGCTTGGCGAGCAGTCGCCAGAATAAATTGATCATGGATATCCCTTGCCGGGGCATGCCCGGCGTTAATGGAGTGGGTTATGCGGCGAGGCGCCGGTAGAGGTCGATCAGGTCAGCAGCGTTAGCTGCCACAAGAGCTTCGGCTTCGTCGGGGCAGACGCTGTTGCCGATCAGTCGCACGCTGTCGGTCTTGCTCACCGGTCGCCATTCTTCGATGCCGGTCTCCGGGTCGACAAACAGGCCGCGGTCAATGATGTAATGCTCATCAAAGCCCTGAGCGCGCTTTAGCTCTGGCGGCTGGAGCATGCGCAGAGTTATGTCGACCAGTGCGTAGCCGTTGACCAGTACGATTTCTGCGGGCTCTTTGAAGTGCTCAGGCAGATGCTCATGCATGAAGGTGGCGCAGCGGCGGGCGCCGGCCATCTGCTCTTGCGTGAGCGTGTCTTGCACCTGGATTGTCTCGACGACCGCGATTCGATCCTTGGTCGGCAGTGTGTGCATTGGCTCAGCCAGCGAGATTCCGTCCCGCACGCTGCCGTAATACTTCACCAGGTATGCGCTGACCAGTCTCTGGTTGGAACCGGATTGGCAGATGGTCGACAGCGGCGCATCAGCTGCGCGACCATCTCCGTCGTAGAAGCCGCCATTCGCCTGCTCGAAGAAAGCAGCCGATATTGCGTGATGCCCGGAGCTTGAGGTCAGCGTGCTCAAGGGCTGGTCGACACTTGCGCCAATCGACCCCTTGCGCAGCGTGACCATGTTGGCTGCCACAAGCCCGTGCCGCGTGGCTCCTGCCATCACGGTTTGCAGTGGATCGCTCAAGCTGCCGCCTATAGCGTTCTGGCCGAACGCCGTCAGGTGCCCAGCCACGAGCGCGAAGTGCCCACCTTTGACCTGAGCGACTTGCGTACGCAACGGCTCCTGCACGCTGAAAATACGCTGGGACGAGGCGTTGGCGCACTCTGTCAGGAATGGCGCGGTTGCTGGCTGCACTAGGGCGTGATGGGTTCCGTTTGCGCTGATCGTCGACACCGGCTCTTCAATGCTGTGCGTGCTTGTGTGTGATGCTGACGTGCCGCGCATCGGTACGATGAAAGGCCTGGCGTTGGTCAGAACATGCCGCCACAGGCCCTTGGCAACACGCCGCAGCGTATTCGTGGCCATCGGCTTGTCACGGAAAATCGTCTTGCCGACGTTGCTCCAGTCGATGCATTCGGCTGCTGTGCGCCAGGGTAGCTGGTTGCCGACAGGGTTCTTATGCCGGGTGGGTGCCGGCCAGACGATGGGCTTTCCGTCGTTACGGGCGATCATATACAGGCGCTTACGAATAGTCGGTGCATTGGCATTGGCCGCGATCCGCTCTTGCCATTCAACGTTGTAGCCAAGCCCGCGAACCAGTGCCGCGACCGGCACGAACTCCCCAATGGAAGCCAGAATTTCTGGCATGTCAGGATGATCTTCGGGCAGGCCGGTACTGAGCGCGGCAACGAAGGCCCTGAACGTTCTGCCTTCTTCAGCCTTGATCGGCTGGCCCGCATCATCAACCGGGCCCCACTTGCAGAACTCTTCGACGTTCTCCAGGAACAGCATTCGGGGCTTGGTCGAGTGCGCCCAGCGCACCACCACCCAGGCCAGCCCGCGAACCTTGCGATCTCGTGGTGCGCCACCTTTGGCTTTGCTGTGATGGCGGCAGTCTGGCGATGCCCACAGTACGCCTACTGGCTGACCCTTCGTAGCCTTGATCGGGTCGACTTCAAACACGTCCGCCACATAGTGCTGGGTGTGCGGGTGGTTGGCGCGGTGCACCGCCAGGGCGATTGGATTGTGGTTCACAGCCACATCAGGTTCACGGTATGCACGAGCGATACCGGTGCTAGCGCCGCCGCCTCCGGCGAAAAGATCGACTACCAGCTCTTGTTCAAAGGGAAGGCCCATAGACGGGGCCGGCTGAAATGCGGACATAGATCATCCTCGCCTGTGGCGTGATTCGTTGAAGTGGGCTATTTCTTGAAGTTCGGCGCTTTGCCGAGCATCGGAGGCTTACTTATGAGCAGCAGACCTACAAATAAGGAGATTGCAGTCGCTGTAGGGATGACTGAAAACGAAGTGGGGACCTATCTTGTTGATTCGGAACTGCTTGCCGACGGAGCTTGGAGGTTTTATTTCGCGGCGGAAACGCCCAAGCACTTGCGCGGAAGGTTGAAAGACTTCTTCATCTTCGACATGCCGAGCTAAAGCGGTTTTTCTCCGGTATCGATGAGCCGAAGCTCTGCCACATCAACTGCGTTCTCGCCGTCAGTGATCTTCCAGCAGCTCAGTTCAAGGTTGCGAAATGTGCCATGGAAGTTCCTGTAAGCCCCGAGAGCAGCCTTGCGGAACGAGTCTGCTGCAACCTGGCCAATACGGATCGGGCTACCCCCCCCCATCAGGCTCAGGTCATAAACGGCAATTGCCTCAATTCGCTTTGCGATTGATCTGATCGTCGAGGGAGCCAGCTTGAAATCTGCTGCTACCTCTTTGACGTGCTTGAACGTGAGGGCTTCCAGAATTTTCTGGTCGCGCTCACCGTTGCGCATTCCCGCATAGATGATCGATTGCATAAGAACTCCAGGCAGCCTTCGGCATTGCCGGGCTGGCGTGATTCAAAAGTGGGGAGGGTGGATCAGAACTCGGCGAAGACCGGCAACCCTTTCTGGCGGCTCAGGTCGTTACTCTCTCGCCAATCACCGTTGTAGTGAAGCTGACGCTGTATTCGAGTTGCAGCCGGAAGCTACCGCCGCAGGTGTCACAGTCCATATTTTTGTCGCCGTAGTCCTCGGTCTCTATATGGATCACGGTCGCGCAGTGCGGACACTTGCACTCGTCCTGACATTCAAAGTCCGATTCGTCGTATTCAGCATCAGCAAACCTGGCCAGGGCTTCGGCTTTGGCTGCCGCATCCTCACGGTCTTGGCAGGGCTTGCAGATGAACCCATCACGCCGCCCCCAAGGGGTATCTGTCAGCGTGGATCTATGAGCGCTGCAACTCACGCAAATGTCGTGTTTGTCGCAGACGATGTAGCTCCAGCCTTCTCCGCTTCCGGTGCATTTTGCGCAGCCGGACACCCAGTACCAGGCCCCATCGATGCGCTCTGCGTATAGCCCCTTCTCAGGTGCGGTGAGCTCTACGTAGGGCAGGCCGTTTTTATGGGGCTTGCCGTGCCAGCCATCATTCCACGTGCACGTATGTCCGCTGCGTGTGCGCTCGGTCCATTCGCCGGGAATCTCCGGGATCAAAATCTTGGTTTCCTTGCTCATGGCTTTCTCCATGCATGCGCCTACCTCCGTATCCGGTGGTGGCAATTTTGTTGGGGTGGGCTATAACTGGTGACCGGCATGGGGCCGGGTCAAGGAGAGAAGGTATGCATGATCAGGCTCGTGATGAATTTGATGAATTTTTAAGCGCGGTAGTCGACGGCGATCACCTTGAGGGGGCAGCGCTTGGTATTTCGAGGTTGGTACTTGATAAAGGGCGAGAGGTGCTGACCCCTGCGCAAGCTCACGTTTTCAATACGCAGGTTTTGGATGAGTTTGCTCAGGAGAGTTGTGAGCGCTGCAGCGCCCCGATACCGTGGTCAGAGAAATATGAGGCCTACCATAACGGCGGCTATTGTGGCTATTGCGCGCACATGCGGGGCCGGATGGAAGCGGAATGATTGTTAGCTGTTTACCGACCGCTTTAGCTGATCAATGAGCGAGGTTGGAAGGTCCCGCAAAGTCAACGTGCCTCCGGCCTTATCGAACTCGATTTTCGATCCGAGCAGATGCTGCTCGAAGCTGATCGACATGCCTTCGGCGCGGCCCGTGAAGCGGCGGAACTGGTTCAGGGTGCGTTTGTCCGCCGGGATTTCCGAAGACAGGCCGTAATCCTTGTTGCGGATGTGATCGTAGAACGCGCGCGGGCGGTCTTCGTCGATCAGCTCGGACAGCTCTTCCAGGCCAATGGGCTCACCCAGTTTGCTCTGGCTGCTGGCGTAATCCACCAGCGTCTTGGTTTTCTCCCGCGCCGACTCTTCGGGCAGGTCTTCGCTTTCCACGAAGTCGCTGAATGCCTTGAGTAGGGTGCGGGTTTCGCCTGGGCCATCCACGCCCTCCTGACAACCGATGAAGTCGCGGAAATAATCGCTGACCTTGCGGCCCTGCTTGCCCTTCAGAAACGAGATGTACTGGCGAGATTTCGGGTTGTTCTTCCATTCGCTGAGGTTGATCCGTGCAGCCAGGCGAATGTGGTCCAGATCCAGGCGCTTGACTGTCATGAGAGCAAGTTCTTCGGTCATGGTCACTGCTTCCGTTTCCTGCACCAAAGCAATGACCAGGTAATCGGTCATGCCTTGCCGGTAGTGGCAGAAGAGGGCGTGCCCGCCGGTTGTCAGGTTCGACTCTTCCATCAGCTTTACCAAGTGCTCTACAGCGGTGGTGCTGAACTCCAGAAAGTCGATTCCGTCACCCAGGTATTTGTCGAGCCATCCGCTCAGTGGATAGGCGCCCGACTCGGGGTGGAATAGCCCCCAGCCTTTGCCGGCGGTGGCGTTGTAGCTTTCGTTGAATTGACACATCAGATCATCCCGCGCCTGGCTCTCAACCTGCTCGGCATTGCCGAGAAACAGAACTGCAGGGCTACCATCTGGCTTCTTGTCGATCTTGTGAATGACGCTGTGAAGTACGGGCATTTTGATTACCTCAGGTGAGCGCCGCCCTCGCCGGAGGGAGCGTTATCGTTGAATTTAGGGGTGGTGTTCAGGTGAGGGGATATGCTGGCTGTGCCGGGTTGGCCGTCGCCACTGGGCGAACCGTGTTGAATCCGGCGTCTACCGCTGAGAGAGCCTCAATCCAGTGTCCTTCGCGCCGGGTGATGTAGGCCGCCCGATCGGTGCAGCCCTCTGGATAATTGATCACTTCAAGAACACCGAAATCCCAGTCAGTTATTTCAGTACTTTTAAGCGCTGCGTGAAATTTGCATCCCGTTGGATTGCTCAAGTGCTGCCACCAACGAAGCGTGAACGGTTGAGTGGTTTGCCCTACATAGACCATGCCGGTCGACTTCTGGCGCACCTGGTAGATCACCGGCGGTGACCGGCCTTCGCTGGCCAGTCGGAATTCGGAAAGGTCACGGTGTTTCGCTGCCGCCAGGCAGGCCTCAGTGCAGTAGTCGTGGCTCTTCGTCTCTGTGTACGGGTCGTTGTACTTGTCGATCAGCTTGAACACCGCGCCGCATTCCTTGCAGGCCTTGTCTTCAAAGCGCGACAACAGGTAGGTATCGGTGTCTTCAAGGGGCTGGATGTGCAACAAGTAGTCGTGTGCGTCGATGTCCTTGAGCTTTACGGCCATCGGAAACTTGCGCTCGTACAGACCTTCGACCGCTGTCCGCGCCGCTTTCCTGTTTTCGGCTTCAACCTGACCGCTGAACACCGGAGGCCAGGCCCATTCTGACGTGCTGTACTCGCTTTTGGCTGGTAGACGCCCTTTTATCTGGTAGTAGAACTTCGCCATGGGTGCCTCCATGCATGCGCGCACATCCGTAACCGGCGGCGGCAAATTGGTGTTGATGAATCAGGTTTTTTGCGTAGGTCTTGGTCAGCGAGCCATTGACAGTATGTCCGCGCCGTAACAGCAGGTTCGCCAGCTTTGCGCGGTCTTTATGGCTGTGGCTCGCTTGCGAGAGCAGCCCGAAGTAACTGTTGGCCGTCTCGCGAAGGTCTTCCGCTGGCGCTGCAGCAACGCGCTTCAGGGCCTGCGCAACTGATCGCTTCCGAGTTGTCCTGCGCCAGGGCTTGATGACGTGCCCGACGAAATCCACACCCCGGTCGATGGGCTGAAGAATCGTCTTCTTCGGATTGAGCCGAGCGCCCAGTGTCGGCAGAAAGGCCTCGATCTGGGCGTGCCACTCATTCAACTGCTGCGGCGACTCATGCAGCAGCACGAAGTCATCGACATACCGAATGTAATGCCGAACTTTCAGCGTGTGCTTGCAGAACTGATCGAGCGCGTCGAGATAGACGTTCGCGAAGAACTGCGAACTCAAGTTGCCGATCGGTAACCCGAGATGCGCAGGCTGTGCCGCAAGCTGCTTGTGCTGCGGCACGCGATTGAACAGGTGCGCAGGGCTGCGCGTAGCGAAGTCTTCACGTGGGTCGTGCCAGAGCACCTGCAACGCGAGCGCCTGCCACCACGGATCAGTGATCCGTTCAGAAAGCTGCTGGGCCAGCACGCGCTTGTCGATTGCGACGAAGAAATTGGCCAAGTCGCATTTCAGGTAGAAGCCTGGACGCGACCAGTTCTGTGTCTGGCTCCTGATTTTCGACTCAAGCCGCTTTGCTGCGTACAGCGTTCCGCGTCCGGTGATGCAGGCGCAGCTGTCCGCAATGAAAGTGCTTTCTATCCTTGGACCGATGCGGTTGTAGAGCAGGTGATGCACGATGCGGTCGCGAAAGTCGGCCGCCCATACCTCTCGGGCTTTCGGTCTTGTGACAACGAAACAAATAGAACGACCAGGCTGGTATCGGCCAGCAATCAGGTCGTTGTGTAGATTGATCAGGTTTCTTTCCAGGCCCACCTCGAAAGTCAGCGCGCTTGCGCTGTTGCGCTTTGAGCGCCGACAGTCGTAATAAGCCTGTACCAGATCGCTGAACGGGTAGGGCGTTGAATCTGCGGACGGGACGCACGAGGAACTCGTTGTTCTTGTCGTTGTTGTTCTGATTGCCATCATCGAAATTCTGATTGAATGCGTTGTTGGCTGAGCGCTGCGACCTGTCGTGCTATCTACGTCACCCCGTCGATTGCTCAGCGGGGAAACTGCGCAGGACCAGCCCGAACCCTTTAGATCGGCGGTACCCTTGACGCGCATGGCGGTGACTCATCGAGTCAGCGGCACGACCAGATTCAAATCGCACAGTCCTGAGAGCCTTGACCCTCAGGAAGCGGGCGCGGATTGGGTGGAGCGTTTCCAGGCGTTGGCCTGTTTGCCGATAGAGGTCGTAACCTCAATGGCGTTTGCGAGTTGCGTGACGCTAATGAAACGACTGTCCTTGAACAGCCGCATCAGCATCTCGATCACTTGAACTCGCTCTACCAAACTGGACAGATGCGGGCGCTTGTCTTGAGCCGAATTCGCTCTGGCCACAAGCATGAGCACATCAATGCACTCATCGATTACGCGGCGACCCAATGACTGCTTGAGGTCGCGCGGAATATTTCTTGTGAGGTTCGTAGCCATCTGCAGCAGCCCGAGAGCCGCTTTGTAGATGGAGAGTTCGGTATGCATTGCCACGGCATGCCCCTCCTTGGGCGACCAGCCGCAAGCGGCTGGTAAATGAATGAATTATTGAATTATTTCGCTGCGGACGGGACGCACGAGGAACTCGAGGTACTTGCCGTAGTAGCTCTGATCGCCATCAGCGAAATTCTGATCGAACGCGGTGTCGGCTGAGCGCTGCGAAGACGACCAGTAGACGCGCTCTTTGAAGGCTTCCGGCCCGCCCTCGCGGAAGGCCTCGTGAGCCGTCTGCGCCGGATCTTCCTCGCTGTAGAGCTTGCCGACCGGCTCGCTGCTGGGGTTGTCACCGCTGCGGCCGTACTGCCAGTTTTCTTCGTTAGTCGGCTTGAAGTGGCGATACTGAAGCTCTTGCGCATCGCGGGCCGGGATAGCCCAGTCAGTGAAGCCGCCGATTTCCAGCGCGAGCACCTTCTGAGCGATCTCGCTGCCCGCGGCGGCAATCGCTTCAGTGTTCGCCCTGCTATCAGTGAAGCTGTCAGCTCCAGCGATCTTCTCGCCGTACTTGCCCCATGCACCGCGCAGCTCATGCTCGGCACCGGCAGTGATGTGCAGGCGGCGGACACCGGTTTCTGTATCACGAGTGATGCCGGTTACGAAGCCGCCGCCGTAGGCCTGGCCGATTGCTGGGATTTGAACTGCAACGCTTTCTGCTGTGCTCATGTGCTGCTCCAGTTTTTCAGGCAACAAAAAAGGCGCTGATGCGCCCATGGATAAATGAATGAAGAATCAAATGAATTTTCTGCGGACGGGACGCACGAGGAACTCGCTGGTCTTGCCGTTGCCGTACTGATAGCCATCACCGAAACCCTGAATGAATGCGTTGTAGGCTGAGCGCTGCGTGCTGCTCCAGTACCACTCTTTTGCGAACAGCTCAGGGCAGTTCACCCATGCCTGATAAAGCTCGGCGGCAGACGGCAGGCAAAAGTCGTTATGACCATCAGCCGTATATTCAGCCGCAGCCTGGGCGGCCGGATGATCGGTTTCAGACTCGATCAGGGCGCAGGTGTTGGCTTTGCCATCAGTCTTGCTGAGAGCTTTCGACTCGACTCCGTAGCCACCCCATGCGCGCTTGCCGACATCCTCGGCAGCGATGATCAGGTAGTGGGCTGGAACGTCACAGCGAGCCGGTACGTAGCCGCCGTTTTTGCCACCTTCACCCGGCCAGTATTCGCCGTGCGCCGGTACGCCTGTCAGCTCGACTGGCTCTGGAGCTGGCGTAGCAGTCGCAGCAGCAAGGGCTGCGCCGAGCGCAACTAAGGCCGGGGCGCGCTGGTAAGTGTGGATGTTCAGTGTCACGTTCTCGATGTTGAAAACAGGCTTCATGTGCTTTCCTCAAGTTGTGTGGCAGCCGCCAGCTGTTTTTTGCCGGTGGCAGTTTTGATTGGAAGGGGGGGGTTACGAATTGCTGGCGGGCGCTACTATCTCGTCACCAGGGTCGTGCCGAATCTCTTTCAAGCTTTCTTCGTGGAACTGATGCGCCAGTTTTTCGGATACAACAAAACCTGACGTGTCAGGCTTGAGCATCTTGTCTTGCTGCTTGGGAGTGGCACGCATGAAGTGCAAACCAAGGTTCTGCCATGCTTCCTGCGCATTTTTGATGCCGTTGCGCTTCATTGCTTCGGCCATGCCGCTCCTTACGCCGGTAGCGACATTAAGTGTCACTCGCTCGATGCCCAAGGCTTCGTTCTTCTTGGCTTGGCGTTTTCGGTAGTCGCTCGAATGCTTTGCTGCTTGGCTCTTCTCCATGACTGGTTCCATGAGGTGGTATTTTGAGTTGAAGAGGGCGGCGGCGCTGATTGGCTCTTGAGAGTATTCGTCTCATCGAGATGTGCGCTGCAACGGGTAATCTATTGAGAACTCGCTGATCAGTCGCTTCATGAGCGTATTGCTGATCGACAGCTCTTTGATCGCAGCTTTCTGCGAAAGGCCTCTGTCTCGCGCGGCTTTAATACGCACGACGTTGAGAGCATCGGCTACCGGATCTGTGCTGCTCGGAACCAGGTTCTGACTCGGGTCCCATTCTTGAAATGCGAACTCGCATTCGAGTGCGATGCGTTTCAAGACATAAGAGCTCAGGTTTGTTTCTTTTCGTGCCTGGGCAAGCGTCATCGTTTCAGCGAGCTTCTTCACGAGATCCTTCACCGAATCACTGACTCGCACTCCTTTTTGCTGACCCTTGCTTACTCGCTCGACTTTCGCAGAGCTGGAAATCGACATGCTCCGGCCATAAGCCTTGGCCGGCTGTCGCGGCCTATGCACAAAGCCCTCAAGATTCGAGACTGTGCCGCCCTGGGCGAGAAACGCCGCCATTGCCGCAGACAGCTCTGCGGACTTCGCTGTGTTGTGCTGAACACTGCTCAGCTCCATGCTGATCACGGGTGAGAGCCGTAGAAGGCGAACAGGGCGATGATCACGCAGAGGATTGCAGTCCAGCGCAACATCAAGACAGCGAAGCTTGCTTTCGGCTTTTGTGCCGGTACTTGCTCAAGGTGCTGAGCGGTTTTGCATGCAGCGTTGTGTCCCGTGCAGACTTCTTTCACGACACCCGTCGAGCGCTCGACAATGCCGAACTGGTTGCCGCCAGCTGGAACGACGTTGAAGCGTGGCAGCGTTGCCGGGTTGAAGCGCCCGGTCTTGTCGTAAAACTCGGCAGTTGAGAGCGTGCAGCGCTGGCGAAGGCCTTCAAGAATTGCACGGCGCTGACTGATCGTCTGATGCATGTGAGGCTCCTTGACCGCATTGGCAGATGCCAGGCACGGGTGACCAAACCCAGCCGTGAGACTGGCCTGGCACCTGCCGATGCGGTCGAACTGAAAGGGAGGGGGGTGCAGGCGCTGGGAGCTACCCCAGTTGCATCTGGACTGGCCCGCTCGGGGCCCCGGATTCGCCTGCGGTGCCGGTTACGTCTCCGGCGTCAATGCCAATGACCGACCGTAGGGTCGATTCCCGCTAACGGGGCTGGCGGCACACCAGCGCACTCCGTGACCGATATTCTGTCGTCGGTCAAAGCGCCCAGCGCTGTAGCGGCTGGTCATGCTGTCGCTCGGCGACGGTCGGCTACTTCTGCATGGCTGCATCCTCCATTGCTCGCTCACTGGGAAGGCAGTGGCCACCGTTGAAGCTGTATTGGAATGTCGGTCCTGGCCAAGATGCCTAACTACGTCCACCCGTTCGCATGCAAACAGTTGGCCTGGATCAGCTTTTTTCATGGGGCGCCGACATTCCGATACAGCCTCTTTCGAGGTGATCGGTCCGGTTGCACTTTCTCTCCGGCGTCGGCGCTCGCGGCGAACTGGTCGCCATGCGAACCGACTGCTCACGCTCAAATGGCGCTAGTCTTGTTGATGCAGGGGGCCGATTTAACGGTTTGGGGTCATCCACATCGGAGATTGATCGAAACACCCTGGCGCTACCCAGACTTGCTTCCCGCCGCGTTTTTGGTGTTGGCCGTCTCGCTCATACCGGCTCAGGAGATTCCCGGGGCTTTGCGATCCTAGCGCTGCAGCTCGCTTGAGCGCGTTCCGATCAATCTCCGATGCGGCCTGCCGGGGCAGGGCGTCGAGCAGTTTTCGTCAGGCTGACGTTGGCGCTGGTTGTTCAGCAGATCGCAGATGCGGGCCGAATCTTCTCGGCACCCTTGCGACTGATCTTCAGTTCGTAACCGCCCCGGCGTGACTCGGGAATTTTTCTGTCTCGCCTCATTGCGTCGTCATCGAGGACTGAATGCAGAGCTATCAACGACGCAAACATGAAACAAAGCGGGGAAATGATCTGCCTGCGCATGGCCTCGGCGATCATAGCGGTTTGGCGATTCACGCCGAGCTTGAACATTGCGACTGACAGCCGCTTTACCACGGTGCCCGGTGCGATGCCGAACGTCCGTGCGATTTCTTTGGCCGTGCAGCCCTGGGCGACCGACAACAAAAACTGCAACTCTCGCGGCGCAAGTCCACGGCCGAGATGACCCTTCCAAGCGCCGCTTACGATTGTTGATTCCATTCTTTCTGCTCGACCGATCCCTCCTTGAACAAAGGAGAGTGATTTAATGAATTACTGAAGGAATCTGCGGACGGGACGCACCACGCGCTCGAGGCCCTTGCCGTAGCTGGTGAGCCAGCCATGCTCAAAGTCCATGCCGTCGGCGTAGCGGGCTGAGTACTGCGTGCTCGACCAGTAGTACTGGTCAGTGGCGAATGACTCCGGCAAGTACTGCCATGCGTGGTGCAGCTCACCGACGGCAGGCAGATAGAAGTCCTTGTGGTCGTCTGCCGTGTAGCTTGAGGCCGCAATGGCGGCGTGATGCACACCCTCATTCGCGATCAATGTCTTGGTGTTCGCGAGCCCGTCCGCGCGGCTTTCCGCTTCCACATTCTCGCCGTAGCCGCCGTATTCGTGGCGACCTGGAACATCTTCGACTGCGTAAATGATGTGGCACATGCCTTCCGGATACAGGCGAAGGCCGCCGTAGATGCCGCCTTGCCCTGGCCACACCTGGCCGATTGCTGGAGGCGTCAGTTTCTGTTCTGCGTTCATGTGTTGATCCTTGTCGGGTTGGTTGTCATCCCAAAGCACCCGGCAAGCCAGGTGCTTCAGTGATTTATCCATCCTGTTGCCGCTGTTACACGCCACCTGCGGACTGGGCGATTGTTTTCTCGGGAGCCCTTAGGGCTCAACAGTTGGCCACGCTTGGCTGCCAACGCTCTGTTTCGATGCTTTACGCTGCACACCTTGGGAGAGGCTACCCATCTCAAATAATCCGCTTGAAGGTCATGGCTATTTGATCGCTGCCATGGCCGGGCATATGCCTGCGGTCTGTCGAGGCGTTGTGGCGTCTCGATGGGTTAAATATAAGCTTGCTTATCAGTGGTAGTCAATAAGCATGCTTATAAATTTTCCTTGGGCCGAAAAAAAGCCCGCTATTAGCGGGCTCCTCTCAGGCTTCGCTGTATTCCTTCCAGGCAATCCTTACTACGCCATCCCCCATATCATCAAGGCGAATGCCATCCACCTCGCCAATCTCTGTCATTAGGTTTCTCCAATCGGAACAGGACTCATCAGGCAGTCGTGCGACCGTTACGCTCTGGGTTTTTTGCAGCTTTGGATCAGTCAGGATTCGCTGGATTCGACGACGGATGTGCTCATAGGTGCGAGGTTTGGTAGTTGTAAATGCGGGGCGAGACAGCATAAGAATTCTCCTTTCTATATCTGTATATATATACAGTATTTGCTTCGTGGGAGAATCGCAACAGGCTGTATTCAATGCTGAGGGATGGACACAAAAAAGCCCGCGATTAGCGGGCCGCTGTATTGAGTCTTTACGGTCTTCATTCCAGATGCGCTCGCCAGTGCTTCAAGCTCTGATCTCTCGGTCGAGGAAAAACCGGTAAACAGTATTTGATTGGTAGCGCCAGGTGAGATGTTTTTTTCTCCACGAGTAGCAGCTGCTGCCGCGGCGGCGTAATTTAATGCGCTTGGTTTTGGTGCTGGAGGTGCTGATTCGCCGAGGAGCAAATCAGCGCCAGATATGAAGCCTAATATCCGGTCTTTTCGGTAGCTTTTTGGAAAAGTGTCGCCTGTGCGGCGACCTTGGATATAGCTGGAGTTCTCTGACCACTGGATCAGCTCTCGCTCACTTACTTGCCCTTTGGCATCCTTGTAGCTGAATTTCACAACGCTCACAGGTGGCACTCCTTGCTTTGAAAAATCCTTTGGCTCCTTCTAAAGCTTGCCCATCACCCTTACCGCCACGCCGATGATCCGGCAGTCTTGACCGCACTCAATCATCTTGTAGGCAGGATTGAGGGGCTTCAAATACCGAACACCGCCATCCTCTACCAACTTCTTGAAAGTTGCCTCGTTACTGGCGGGAAGCTTAGCGATTACAAGTTTCCCAGGTATAGCGTCAGCCTCGGTGTCAACTAATATCATCATCCCCTCAGGTATGCTGGTTCCTGCTGGGGCAGTCATAGAGTCCCCACGCACCTTCAGCCAGAAAGCCTGACCTTTCGAGTTGTAGTCTGAAAGCTCGTAGGCGTCGCCAAACCCGGGAGGAAATGGCTCAACCGCTTCGGCCCAATCGCCAGCCTCAACCCAACTTATAACTGGGTATCTGAACACCATATTGGGCCGCTCGACCAATGAAACATTGGCTTGGTGGTCAGCTCCTGGGCGGCCTTCAACCATCTCTCCGATCTCATCGGAAAGCCAGATAGCGCTGATCCCGCACACATGCGCAATTTTTGGAAGGTGAGCACTTTGCAGGTTCTTTCCGGTTTCCAGCTGGGAAATAACAGGCTGCTCGACACCAACCTTTGAGGCCAGTGCTTTCTGGGTGAGGCTCGCATGCTGGCGAGCGATTTTAATGCGTTCGGCAAGAGTCTTCATGCTCACGAATTTATAAGTTCCCTTATGCGCTTGCAAATAAGCCTTCTTCTAAATACGATATAAGCAGGCTTATCAGGAGGGCTCTCAGATGACCCCCATTCAGAGGCTCGTTGACTTTTTCGGCGGGCAGACCAAGACGGCTGCGGCTCTGGGCGTTTCTCAGGCAGCGGTTTCGTATTGGGTATCCGGAATTCACAGCATGGGCGCGGACAAGGCTTTTAAGGCTGAAGAGCTAACCAAGGGGCTCGTAACCGCGCGAGAACTGTGCGCTCCAACCACCCGTGCTCACGTATCGGTGGCTTGACGCTGATTATCCCCTCAAGCAGGAAGGGCAGTAAGTACAGCGGATTAGCTGTTGATTCATCCAGTACCAAATTCCGGGCAAAAAAAAGCCGGTGGCTAGACCGGCTTCTTCACAACAATGCGGGGCAGATTATGCACACCTTGAACGAGGCGATCAATAGTGGAGCTGATACGTCAGTTTTGCACGCATCGCCAAAACTGATGCGACAGGTCATGTCGTCGCGCGATATCGCCGCATTGACCGGCAAGCGCCATCCCGACGTGAAGCGCGACATTCAAGTCATGCTGCGCGACCTGAAAGAAGATGTGAGCGGTTTTGCTCATATCTATCTGGACGGTATGAATCGCAGTCAGACCGAATACTTGCTCGACCGAGAGCACACCGACTGCTTATTGACTGGTTACAGCGCGCCAATGCGTATGGCTGTTGTACGTCGCTGGCGCGAACTGGAAGAGCAGGCCGCACCGCGCATTCCTGAAAACTACGCCGAGGCCCTTCAGCTTGCCGCCGATCAGGCGCGAGAAAACAGTCGTTTGATCGGCGTGATTGAACTGCAAGCACCCAAGGTTGCAGCGATCAGGCGTCTGGCTGCCGCCGAGGGCGCTATCTGCATCACTGATGCCGCAAAACAGCTTGGCATCCCACCATCAAAGCTTTTCGATTGGATGCATGCAAACCGGTGGATCTATCGCCGAGGTGGCTCGACGCGCTGGATAGCAATGGAGCCTCGCATAAAGGCTGGCTACTTAAAGCACAAGGTCACAGCGCTAAAGCCAGATACCGAAACCGGGGTCGAGCGTGCGGCATTTCAGCCTCTTGTAACCCCGAAAGGCCTGGCCCTTCTGGCCGAGAAAAATATTGGAGTTGTACCGTGAGCGTTCAAGCAATGTCGTGGGCTCTACAGATCCCACGTGAAACCCTTTCTGATTCCAGCGCCCGGCACGTGCTTCTCTGCCTGGCCAACTACGCCGGTACGGATGGTCGCGGGGCGTTCCCCTCAGCCACAACCTTGAGCGAAGACACCGGTCTTTCTGAGCGTACCGTGCGAGCCAAATTGGAAGTCTTGCGGTCGTCTGGAATTATCGTTCCAGGCAATCAGGCTCTGGCCGCCGTATACATTGAGCGTCATGACCGGCGACCAGTTGTATATGACCTCCCTATCAAGCGGGGTGCAAATACTGCACCCCGCACAGAACGGGGTGCAGATGACGGCACGGGGTGCAATTTACAGCAGGACGGGGTGCAGATTTCGACCGAACGGGGTGCGAAATCTGCACCCAATCCGTCACTTAACCATCAATTAACCGAAGAGCAGCAGCTGCGCGAGATTTCAGAGATCGTCGAGGAGCAGGACAAGCAAGCCCTTGAGGTCGCCGATGATCGCCAGCGATTTGCCATGTTTGCCGACTGGGCACCGGATAGCCGTTATCTGATCGCCCAAGCTCAGATTGCTGGTGTGAAACCGACCGATATCCCCGATACGGTGATCAAAGGTTTCATGGGGTGGTTCGTAGCCAAACCCGGCACAGTGGACACGGCGGCAGGCTGGTGCCATCGCCTTGTGGTCTGGTTCGTGAAGGAGCGAGCCAGCGGCGCGTTGCCTGTCGTCGATGAGGAGCCAACAGCACCAGGCGGCTGGGCATCTAAGGGGGTGATTCTGTGAGCGGTCCTGTTCGAGCCGGTTACCTTGCCCATCACCGGAAAACTGATCCAGCCTACAGCCCGGCACCTGCCGTTGCCGTCGAGATTGACCCGGCCACTGAGCAGGTGATCGATGAGCTTTTTCTCAGGCTGCAAGGGGCTTGTGGTGCGTGGCGGCAGTCATGGCCCAATCAGAAAATCATGGATGCCTCAAAGCTTGAGTGGCTGGCCGAGTTCATGCGCTCGGGGATCACGTCCATGGATCAGTTGCGTCACGGTATGCGTGTAGTCAGTGCCAGTAAGTCGGCGTTCGTGCCTGCACCGGGCGTCTTCGTAAGCTGGTGTTTTGCTCCAGAAGGTCTTGGGTTGCCCGGTGTCGAGGTTGCTTACTCACAGGCTCTGCGCAACTCACACCCGGGCATGGAAGGGCGCGGCAAGTGGTTCCATCCGGCGATCTACCACGCTACTGCCGCCGCCGGGTTTCTCAGCTTGCAAACCCTTCCTCGTGACTTGGGTATGGCTCGGTTTGAGCAAAAGTACCTGGATCAGTGTCGCAAGATCTGGCGCGGCGAAGAGT
This sequence comes from Pseudomonas cichorii, assembly GCF_015471405.1. GTDB lineage: Bacteria > Pseudomonadota > Gammaproteobacteria > Pseudomonadales > Pseudomonadaceae > Aquipseudomonas > Aquipseudomonas serbiensis. Next base: position 26,540 of record NZ_BLVZ01000018.1, on the reverse strand, counting down.
TGCCACCTGTACCGGTTGCGCAGCTTGCGGCTCCAGGCAAATCAATCACTCCTGATGTGGGCAACAAGGCATTGGCCGCACTGCGCGCTAAGCGCAACGGAGACGCGCAATGAGCAAGCTTACCCGTGCGGCGCGTGACCGTGACTGCCAGATCCGTTATCCAGGCTGCTCAAGCGAGTCATCCACGACCGTGCTGGCTCACTACCGGCTGGCTGGTACGTGCGGCATGGGCATCAAGCCGAACGATTTTCAAGCTGCTTGGGCCTGTGCCTACTGCCGCGACATTGCGGACGGTCGCCTGCGCGCTCCGGCCGTGCTTAGTCGGCAAGAGGTCCGTCTGTTCCACGCCGAGGGCGTCATGCGTACGCAGGACATTCTGATTCGCGAAGGAAGTGTGAAGCCATGAATATGCCGCTTTTCAAACCGAAGCGCACTCGCGCGAAAGCCGTTGATCGTGAGGGGTTGGAGCAGGCCGCGCTGCTGAATGAGCTCAAACTGCGAATGCCGTTGGTTGCAGCGCTGATATATCACGTCCCGAATGGTGGTCACCGGCACAAGCTTGTGGCGATCAAGCTGAAAGAGCAGGGCGTCCGTGCCGGTGTCCCCGATCTCGTTCTACCGATGGCTCGCGGTGGTTACTTCGGCCTGTACATCGAGTTCAAAGCCACGGCTCCGCACGACGCGGCCGTTTCGACTAGCCAGTACGCCTGGATTCGCCAACTGAATGAGCAGGGCTATCTGGCCATCGTCTGCCGGGGGCATTTCGACGCGATGGAGCAAATCAGGGCATATCTTCGACTTCCTAAAACAGAGGTGGCGGCATGAACCATCAATTCAAGCCAGGCGATCTGGCGCTTGTCATAAGTAGTGGCGAGAAGGGCCTCATTGGGAGAGTTGTTGAGGTATTGAAGGTCCTGTTCGATGACCGGGAAGAGTACGACGCTTACGGAGAAATCCATGAAGGCCATGCGGACGGAAGCCCCTCAGCGTTCGTCGATTTCGGAGGACATAATGGTGTTTGGTTTTTCTCTCAAAAGAACCTGATGCCCCTGCGCGGCGATTTCCTTTCAGAGCAGCAGAAGGCGCAGGCGGTGCCTGCATGACTGCCTCTGTGCGCATCACCGATGCGGAAATCAAGCGTCAGTCCGCTGGTGCCGAGCGTGATCTGCGCGACGTAGAGAACCGAGGCTTGTACCTACGTTTCACGCGCGACCGCGCCCGGGCATCGTGGTACCTGGTCAGCAAGGGCAAGTGGAATCTCGTCGGCAGTTATCCTGACTTGTCGGCCAAGCAGGTTGTTGCGGCGCTGCCCGCCATTCGCCTGCGCCTCGAGGCCGGGGCGGGTTCCAATCTTTCCAAATGGGTGACCACTGGTGAGCTGCTGGACTGGTACGCGGACCGCATGGCTCGCGACCGCAGCCTGTCGGACAAGCGCAAAAAGACCGGGGCGTCGTTGATCAAATGTCAGCTCAAGCCGCGCCTGGGCAGTGTGCCGCTGACCGCCATCGACAAAGCCACGCTGGACGACCAGTTCATGTGGCCGGCGCAGGAAGCCATCGGCATCGATTACGTGCGCTCGGCATTCCAGTTGCTGGCCCTGGCATTCCGTCAAGCCTTCAAGCTGCGCCTGATTGCAGCCAATCCGATGAAGGACATCAAGTTCAGCGACTTCTCGAAAGCCAAGGTGGGCGTCAAGCCGTCCAGGCTGCGCGGTACCCAGTTGCAGGAGCTGATTGCGCGCTTGCTGACCGCCATCGAGACCGAGTCAGCTGGCGGCTTGCTGGCGCTGATGATGCTCTGCCATGGCACCCGCATCGGCGAGACACGGCAGGCGCGCTGGGCGCACATCAGCCTGGCTGAGCGCGAGTGGTTCATTCCGGCTGAGAACACCAAGACCGGTGTCGAGCATCACCTGCCGCTGACTGATCAAGTTCGCAGGATGCTGATCAGCTACCGAAACATCCAGTGGGCCAGCGGGTACAGCGGCCAATTCCTTTTTCCGTCTCGCAACGGTAATGCACTCAGCGAGGGTCAGGCCAGCGCTGTGTTCTCAAGACTGGGGCAGGGTGAGTGGACAAGCCACGACCTGCGAAAAGTAGCCCGCACTGGCTGGGCGGATATTGGCATTGACCACCTGATCGGTGAGCTGCTGATCAACCACGCCATGGGTCATAACGTGAAGGTGTACATCCAGTCAGACGTGATGGCCCGCAAGCGTGACGCCCTTGAGAAGTGGCACGCGCATCTAGATTCAAAGGGCTTCGACCGCATTCAGACATTGACCGGCTTTAGATTGGGCGATTCTGGTAATGGCCTGCAAGCCACGGCTGATAAGGGTTGCGGCCCTGTTGGCGAATCAATCATAGGCGAGGTTTTGAAACCATGAAAAAAGCCAGGGTAATGTTCGGTGGGCAGATCGCAAGTCTGGTTGAGGGTGAGATTTCACCCCAGGGCCTTGATGTCTATGAGTTGAATGGTCGCAAGTATGAGGCGTTCATCCGGATTGGCTCATTGGATGACTCGGGTTGTGAATGCCGTGATGGTCACACTTGGGTTGGGCTCAAAGAGATTGAAGGGGCGCCGGGAAAATGAAGAAGCAGTACGGGCCAGCGCTGCGCAAAGAGAGGGTGGACTTGACCCAGTGTCCAGACTGTCGGGGCAGAGCCGTCGTGAGGGGCGTCTTTTACGAGTTGCCCTGCGGCCGCTGCAACGCTTCCGGGTGGATATCGGCGCCGACAGGAGAGGCATTGCCGCTGGAAGAACTTGTAACCCAGCTTGGTCTGCGAGTGCGCGAACTGGAGCAGCAGGCCGAGCGCCAGCGCCCCAACACTATCAGCGGGCCTGAAGCGCAATATCGAACGAACAACCGTCGCGGTGCCGGTGGCACGAATTACACAGGGGATTGATCAATGGGCATCTATAAAGACGTGATGGGCACCCTTGTGCGTGTGCTCGCTGCCGACAACATCGATAACAGCACAAAGCAGTCGTGGCAGAAGCTGATCGATGCCGACATGCGCCAGGGTGGTACAGGCTCAACGCTTTCAGTGCGAGACAAGTTCGATTACGACTGCTGTCTGTATGCGCTGCTGCATCGGCGGCTGGAGGCTGCGCACTGGGATGTGCTGGTCGCAAAGTACTCAACGCACAAGGCGAACAAGGTCGCGGCTATTGGCCGCCTGGTAAGTCGCATGGTGTCGCCCGCGCCTCAATTGTTTGTCTATAAGGCGCTGACAGCCTGGGCTATTCCAAAGCTCAAGGGTGTGCAGTCTGGCAAGCGCTCAACAGACATGATCGTGCTGTCCGCCGAGTTCTACGACATGAATACGTGGGAGACCGGCGCATCACCTGAGCGCACTCGTCATCGCTGGAAGTCTGGTATTCACAAGCGTCTTGAGCAGATTGAGGAGGCCGCAGTCATTCATGTGACCGAGATTTTCGATCAGGAACAAATCTTCATAGATGCCGCTTGACTGTAGTGGCGCAGTGGCAGTAAATTATCTCCATCATGTCGATCTTGCGTGCGGTGATACGCAGCGAAACCAAAGCCCAGCCACCAAAAGCTGGGTTTTTTTATTGCCTGCGGTTTGATGGACCCGCAACCAGGGCGGCCCTATGGGCGTCTCTGATAAGCCGGTGATTGGTTGTTGGCAGACCGCACGGAAAGACGTTCACACCTATTTCAAGGCTCAGCATCTGCTGGGCCTTTTTCGTATCTGGAGTAACGATGGACCCAACCGACCTCGGCCCGGGCACAGCTACCTGGCTGGGCGGGACCGGCACCATCCTACTGGGTGGCTTTCTGTGGCTGAGGAAATTCCTCTCCAAGGATGCTGCTGATCGGGCAATGGACAACGCTGATATCGGCACTGTCCGGCGCCTGAACGAATTGCTCGATTCCGAGCGGGCAAGAGCAAACGCCGCAGAGGCTCGTGCTGATCAGTTCGCAAAAGAGCGCAACGAATTGGCGGCGGCAGTAGGGCGCATGGAGGGCAAGGTGGAGGCTTTGACAAGCCAGATCGCCACGCTCACTGACAAGGTAACGACTCAAAGCGCGGAGATTTCTCGCCTGCGCGCCCAGCTTGGAGGTACTGCGTGATGGACAGATGCGCAATCAACTTCATCGCTCGCCACTGGTGGCGCCGGGTGGAGATCTGGCTCATTGCGATCCTGCTGCTGGCCGGTGGTGCGATGCTGGGCTTTCAAGTTGCCCAGTGGACGCTCGCGGATGCGTACCGGCAGCAGGTTGCAGAGATTCGCGCTGCATACGATGAGGCCACGCTGCAGCGTGATCATCGCCTAGATGAGCTGACCCGCAAGACCAGCACGGCAGCCGAGAAAGCAACCAGGGCGGCGACAACAGCGACCAAGGCCGTGGACAAGGCTGGCGAAGCACTGAACAGGTCAGGCCAGTAGCGCCACAAATTCGATAGCTGCCATTTCGTGGCGCGAACAACCCAAGCCCTGGCACCCGCTGGGGCTTTTGCATTCTGGAGTACAGCATGAACGACAAGGCAATCGAGCAAGAGATTCAGGTCAAGGGCAAGACTGCGCCGCGAATCACTCCGGCCGACCTTCAAGCGAACATCGCAAGTGAGCACTATTTCACTGGTGTCGACGGCGTGATGGGCGCGTACCGCAACGGCGATGATGTTCATCCGGTGGGCGGGACGCCGAGCCAAGAGTCCACTCAAGCGCTCGGCCTGCTGACCTTCTGTGTGCTGGTGCTGGAGAACGGCTTCACCGTCACCGGCGAATCGGCCTGTGCCAGCCCGGAAAACTTCGACGCCGAGATCGGCCGCAAGATCTCCCGACAGAACGCCGAGCAGAAAATCTGGCCGCTGATGGGCTATGAGCTGAAACAGCGCCTGCACGACGCCAAGTGAAAAAGTCTTGGCTCGTCCACGCACCTGGTTACCCACCATTCCCAATGATCCCTATGGGTCCAGCTCTGAGTCATGCCGAAGCGCTGGCATGCGCAAGAGTGATATGGCCGACCGCAACCGTAGAGTGAGTAGATATGAAGAGTGCCGCCCAAAGTAATCTCAGCTACCTGCTGTCGTCCCGCCCACTGATCGTGAAGCGCAGCGGCCAGCATGTGTGCCTGCATGACGCTTTCAGTGGTGAAGTGCTGGGTGGCCAGAGCAGCGTCAAGCTCATCCAGAATCCTGGCGAAGCAACCCGCCTTGTCGTTGAGTTCGTCTGCGACGGCACGTATGTGCGCATGGATGGTGAATAGTGGCATGTAGTGGGTGCGCCGCCCGGCGCGAATGGATCAACAAGTGGAGCCGCATTGCGTATGAGCGAGCACTCAATCTTATTGCAGGAGCAGATGCTGTCCGAGCAGAAGAAGCAGACGGCACTGCTCCAGCAGATTGCAACGAACCAGATGGTTCTGATTCAGGCGTTGGCGGAGGAGCAGGGGGTGGAAGAGGAGATGCAGGCCCTGACCTACCTTGATGGCTCTCCGGTCAGGAGTGGACAGCTTTGAGCAGGCTTAAGACGCTGAGGCCGCGAATTGAGCCTGCGCAAACAAGTCGCCTTAAATCGGCAGCCCCAACTGAATGGGGCTCCGGACGCGGCGGGCGGCCATGGCGTCGAATTCGTGAGCGAATCCTGATCAGGGATCAATACACATGCCAGAAATGCGGAAAGATCACCGAGCAGCTTGAGGTTGACCACATCATTGGCAAGACCCTTGGCGGCACTGATGATGACCTCAACCTGCAAAGCCTCTGTGTGCCATGTCACCAGGTCAAGACGGCTGCCGAATCTCGCGGCATCAATGAATGATAATCGATCTCAATTGCGAGGCTGATTGCCTCACCTGAGGGGGAGGGCGGGTCGAAAGTTCAAGACCTTTTGTCTCGGACACCACCCCCTCTCCCATTCGTAGTTTTTATCCCCCCTCCAAGGTTTATGTTAATGGTGTTAACAGACAAGCAGCGACAGTTTGTTGACGCTAAGGCTCGAGGTGCGTCCAACAAAGAGGCGGCGGAAGCGGCAGGGTGCAAGGCTTCTACGGCATCTGCCGCCGGATCGCGATGGGCCAACGACCCCAAAATTTCTGCAGCAATCCTGGCAAGGAAGGCCGAGCTCAGTGTTAAGCCGGGCCGCTCACCGCGCGCATCTAAACAGGCTGCTGAAGAAGATACTGACTCGCCTCCTGATGCTGGCGGCGAGTTCTTGGATTGCATGCCCTTTACAGAAGATCCGCTTGAGTGGCTGCTTGCGCTCATGAATGAGCCTCGCGCCAAGGTCTTTGATCGGCGTAATGCCGCCCAGACAGCGGTTCCCTACATTCACGGCAAGAAAGGGGATTCTGGCAAGAAGGGTGAGAAAGCCGCAGCAGCAAAAGAGGCTGGAAAAGGGCGGTTCGCACCGAGGTCCGCCCCCAAGATGGTGGTCGACAACACGAAGGGATGACAAATGCAGTGGACTACGGCTTGCCCTGACTGGGAGCAGCGTATTGTCTCCAGGCGCTCACTCATCCCCTTCAAGCCATTGTTTGTGGATGAGGCCGAGGCTGCGCTGGAGGTTTTCAAATCCCTGAAGGTTGTCGATCTCCCAGGGCAGCCGACCTTCGGTGCATGTTGCGAGCAGTGGGTGTTCGATTTCGTATCGGCAATCTTTGGGGCTTATGACGCTGAGCGTGGAAAGCAACTGATCCGAGAGTTCTTTCTCCTGATCAGCAAGAAGAACTCCAAATCTACGATCGCCGCCGGGATCATGCTGACCGCATTGATTCTCAACTGGCGACATGAAGAGGAGCTGCTGATCATTGCGCCGACTATTGAGGTGGCGGGCAACAGCTACAAGCCAGCCGCAGCAATGGTGCGAGCTGATACAGAATTGAGTGCGCTGATGCACGTTCAGGATCACCTGCGCACGATCACTCACTTGGAGACCAAGGCTTCTCTGAAGGTTGTTGCTGCAGACACTGACACGGTATCAGGTAAAAAATCCGGAAAGATTCTGATCGATGAGCTTTGGATCTTTGGCAAGCGCGTCAACGCGGATGCGATGTTGATGGAGGCTACTGGCGGTCAGATATCGCGGGAAGAAGGTTTCATCATTTTTCTATCGACGCAGAGCGATGAGCCACCGGCAGGCGTTTTTGAGGAAAAACTGAGTTACTACCGTGACGTACGTGATGGCATCGTCAACGATCCAAAGTCGCTTGGGGTGCTATACGAATTTCCTAAAGCCATGGTGGCCAACGAGGACTACCTGAAGGCCGAGAATTTTTACGTAACCAACCCGAACATGGGACGCTCTGTAAGCAAGGAGTGGCTGGAAGATAATCTGGCAAAAGAGCTTCGCAAGGATGAAGGAAGTCGACGTAAATTCATTGCCAAGCATCTGAATATCCAGATCGGAATGAATCTTCGGGCTAACCGGTGGGCAGGTGCTGATCACTGGGAGGCGCAAGGCGATAAAAAGCTCACTCTTGAAGAGTTCTTGCGGCGGAGCGAGGTCGTTGTTGCCGGTATCGATGGCGGTGGTCTGGATGACTTGCTCGGGCTAAGCCTGATCGGTCGTGAGCGGGGCACCCGCAAGTGGCTGCATTGGGCGCACGCATGGGCACACAAGATCGCACTTGAGCGCCGCAAGGATATCTCCAGTCTTCTGATGGATTTTGTGAAAGACGGTGATCTCACCATTGTTGATCGGCCTGGCGATGATGTTAAGGCAGTCGCTGACATCATTTGCCAAGTGCGCGACGCAGGCTTGCTGCCTGAAAAGCAAGCCATCGGAGTTGATGCTTCGGGTATTGGGGACATTGTCGATGAGCTGATCACGGCAGACCGAGGTATTGCCATGGAATGCATCGTATCAGTCTCCCAGGGGTGGAGGCTTAACGGTGCCATCAAGACGACAGAGCGGAAAGTTGCCGGTGGCGAGCTCATCCACGGAGGAACCCGCCTGATGGCTTGGTGCGTAGGCAACGCACGAACCGTTCAGGTCGGCAACGCAACGACAATCAATAAGCAGGTCAGCGGTTCAGCCAAGATCGACCCGCTTATGGCGACATTCGATGCAGCCACACTGATGGCTCTTAATCCTGAAGCCGCCTCTGGTGGTATGGATAATTTCATGGCTGGCATACGGGACCCTTTGATCGCATGAGTGCATTTTCTTGCTTCATCATCTTCGCCTTGATGGGCTTTGGCCTGGCTTGCGCGGGTATTTGGATGTTGGCCGGTGTGGCGTGGGCGTTGCTTGCGGCTTCGTTCAGCATGTTCTGTATCGCGGGCTTTATCCGTCGAGGTCTTTCCAGTGAGTAAAACCCTTTTCCAGGCTCTTGGTAGCGCGGCCGCAAAGCCATCCGCATCTGAGAGCCTGAGCGGTTGGCTGGGTAAGTCGATAAAGCTATCTGATGGTGGATTCTGGAGCGCCTTCAACGGCGCGCAGTCAAGCAGTGGCAAGTCCGTTACTGTCGACAAGGCGATGCGGCTTTCCACGGTCTGGGCATGCGTTCGCATTATCTCTACATCTGTCGCAGGTCTGCCGCTAAGCATTTATCAGCGAAAAAAGGATGGGAGCCGCGAAAGCGCCAGAGACTTCCCGCTTTATGACGTAGTACACACAAGTCCGAACGAGGACATGGCCGCCTTTCACTTCTGGCAGGCTGTGGTCGCCTCAATGCTGTTGTGGGGTAATGCTTACTGCGAGATTCACCGTTCTGCGGGCCGAGTCATCGCGCTCGATTTTCTGATGCCGTCCCGGGTTGATGTGGAGTTGGACGACGATGGGCGCTTGAAGTACTTCTTCAGGCCGAGAAAGGGCGCAAGGCGGCAGATCCAGCGAGAAGACATGCTGCATATCCCGGCATTCACTCTTGATGGACGCATGGGGCTTTCAGCAATTCGATACGGTGCCGACGTGTTCGGCTCGGCGATGTCTGCTGATGACGCTGCGAACAGCACATTCAAGAATGGAATGATGCCGACTGTGGCGTTTTCGGTCGATAAGACCCTGACGCCCAACCAGCGCGTTGAGTTTCGCGAATATGTCCAGACGATATCCGGCGCGCTGAATGCCGGTAAGAGCCCGGTGCTGGAGGCTGGTGTCAAGCCGGAGATGATCGGCATCAACCCAGTCGATGCTCAACTGCTGGAGTCGCGCGGGCACAGCATCGAAGAAATCTGCCGCTGGTTCGGCGTTCCACCCTGGATGGTGATGAAGACCGACAAGGGCAGCAACTGGGGTACCGGCCTTGAGCAGCAGCAGATCGCGTTTCTGACCTACTGCATCATGTCGTACACGGCTCCCATCGAGCAGTGTGTCAACAAGCGCTGCATGACTGCGGTGGATCGAAGGACCTTTTACGCTGAGTTCTCGCTTGAGGCATTCCTTCGCGCAGACAGCACCGGTAGGGCCGCATATCTCAGCACAATGGGGCAGAACGGCTACATGACGCGCAACGAGGGGCGTCGCAAGGAAAATTTACCCGCTATGCCTGGTGGCGATGTGCTGACCGTTCAATCCAACCTGGTACCGCTTGATCAGCTTGGAAAATCGGGCGACGCCGAGCCTGCCCGCACCGCCCTGAATAACTGGCTGAGCCAGAACGACACCTCGAAGGAGTAACCATGAAGCTGGACATCAAAGCTGGCAGCTTTCGCTGCGAGCTAAGCCCTCGTGCGCTCGAAAAATGGAATCCGGCGATCAAGGCAGCCGTAGAGACTGCTGGCGAAACCATCACTATTTACGGGTTGATTGGCGAAGGCTGGTATGACGAAGGCGTGACGGTGAAGCGCATAGATGCAGCCCTTCGGGCCATCGGCGACAAGCCAGTGACGGTCTACATCAATTCGCCAGGCGGAGACATGTTTGAAGGCATCGCAATCTACAACCGTCTGCGCGAGCACTCTCAATCAGTCACCACCAAGGTGCTGGGTTTGGCTGCCTCGGCCGCCTCAGTTATCTACCTGGCTGGCGAGCAGCGTCAGGTGGCCAGCAGCGCTTTTCTCATGATCCATAACTGCTGGACTTACACCGTTGGTAACCGCCATGTCTTGCGAGATATCGCTGACGACATGGAAGAGTTCGATTCGGCCATGGCCGAGTTGTATGCCGAAACAAGCGGCCAAGGCATTGAGGATATGGCCGCCCTGATGGATGACGAAACCTTTATCCGTGGCAAGCGTGCTGTTGAGCTTGGCCTGGCCACTGGGCTGCTTACGCAGGATGAGGTCACCGAGTCTGATGACGAGGCTTCCAAGCAGACCAGCTCGCTCAAGGCCATGGATGTTGCTCTGGCAAAGGCTGGCATGTCCCGCAGTGATCGTCGCGAACTGTTCGCCAATTTCAAGTCCGGTACGCCTCGCGCTGCCGGCGGGGTCACGCCGAGCGCTGGCCCGACCAATACGCCTCGCGCTGTTGCGCTGAACCTACCGCCACTCCCAAAACTCTCTTTTCCTTCATAAGGAATCAAGCTATGAAATTTCGTTTGTCCCCTCTGTTTTTGATGGCGGTTCTCAGCGTGTCCGCACTGATTCCGCTTACTTTTGGTGCAACTCCCGCGACCATCCTGGGTGCGCTGTGTGTGGTGCTGGTATCCAGTTCGTTGGTACAGCCTGGCACCTCTCGCTATCGGGCATGGAACTCGCAGATGGGCAAGGTCGGCTCCGATGATATCGAGGGTCAGTACAAGGAAGTGCAGGCCAACCTGAGAGACATCGGCGATCAGCTCAAGGTGCATGCTGAGCAGGCCCAGAAGGATGTTCAGAAGCATCAGGAACTCAGCCAGGAAACCCGTGCCAAGGTAGATGACCTGCTCACAAAACAAGGCGAGTTGCAGGCGCGACTGCAAGAGGCCGAACAGAAGTTGGTCAATGCCAATTCCGGTCGAACCGGCGAGGATCGTCAGAAGTCTGCTGGCGAGATCGTTGTTGCATCTCAGGAAATGGAGGGTGTCGACTCTTCGTTTCGGGGTTCCCGTCGCATCGCCGTGCCGCGCGCAGCCATCACTTCTGTGGCGGGCTCTGGCGCTGCCCTGGTTGCCAATGAACGCTTGTATGGCATTCAGGCTACTCCGGAGCGCCGTCTGACCATCCGGGATTTGATTGCGCCCGGTCAAACATCCAGCAACGCAGTTGAATACGTCAAGGAGGACGGTTTCACCAACAGCGCAGCGCCGGTCGCTGAGGGTGGTGCAAAGCCTTACTCCGATATCAAGTTCGCGTTGGCGAATGCGCCGGTTCGCACACTTGCGCATTTGTTCAAGGCAAGCCGCCAGATCCTGGATGACGCACCGGCTCTGCAAAGCTTTATCGATGCGCGCGGTCGTTACGGTCTGAAACTGGCTGAAGAAAACCAACTGCTGTTCGGTAACGGTATCGGTGCCAACATTGGCGGTATTGTCCCGAAAGCTCAGGCTTACGCCGCGCCAGGCGGCGTTACGGTAACGGGTGAGCAGCGTATCGACCGAATCCGCTTGGCTTTGCTCCAAGCCGAGCTTGCCGAGTTTCCTTCTGATGGCATCGTTCTGAACCCGATTGACTGGGCTCTGATCGAGTTGCTGAAGGACGCCAATGGCAATTATCTGATCGGTCAGCCGCAGGGCAGTACTCAGCCGACTCTGTGGCGTCGCCCGGTAGTCTCCACTCAATCCATGCCTCAGGATGACTTCCTGGTTGGCGCGTTCGCGCTGGGCGCTCAGATTTTCGACCGCATGGATGTTGAAATTCTGATCTCGACCGAGAACGACAAGGATTTTGAGAACAACATGGTCACCGTCCGTGCTGAGCAGCGCCTGGCGTTGGCTGTGTATCGCGGCGAAGCCTTTGTGACCGGCTCTCTGACCCAGTAAGCACTCCGGGGCGGGGTGCCGCCCCATCGAGGTATTTCATGACTGACGTAATGATCAAGCCGCTGCGGACATATGAAGATCGCGGCGAAATTCGCCGGCGTAATAGCCAGCCGTATCCGGCACCTGACTGGCTGGCGAAAGAGCTGAAGGACTCAGGTCTTTGCGAGGTGGTGCAAGGCCAGTCTGCCGTTGTGGCACTCGATCTTTCCATCAAAAATCTGTCCCGGGGTAAGTGGGTCGTGGTTGATGGATCTGGTGAGCCTGTTGGTGATTTCAGTGGTTCCAAGGATGAGGCCGCGGTCGAACTGGAGCGCTTGGTTGCTGCGGCTGGCGAGGTTGAAGATCCTGAGCTGCCTTCAGAAGGTGAGGGCGGTTCTGAGCTGCTCGCACCGTCTGAGCCAGCGGACAAGGAGTAGATCATGTCGGTCATCAGTATTGAGCTGGCCATGCATCACCTGCAGGCAGAGCCAGATGACCAGGTGTTGGTTCAGGCTCAGTTGAACGCTGCGGAAGAGGCAGCAATGCAGTTCCTGAACCGCCGCTTTTACGCTGATCAGCAGGAATTTGAACTTGCCAGGGCGGGTCTTGATGGCCTGATGCGGGCTGCACGCGATGCCAATGCTGCGGCAGTGGCGGCCGCCGAGAACGAGGAAGATCATGGCATCCGCTGCCGCAAGCTGGATCATGCCCGGAAAGCTTTGGCTGACGCCTATGAGCAGGTCGATTTGATCGGTTACGGCATTGTGATCAATGACGCGATCACGTCTGCCTGCTTGCTCAAACTGGGCCACTTGTTTGCCAACCGCGAAGAAGTGATCACTGACGGTAATGCCGTTGAACTGCCGTTGGCATCCCGCTCACTGCTGATGCCCTATCGCTGCAGGATGGGTGTGTGATGCGTGCCGGTAAGCTCCGGCATCGCATCGATATCCAGCAGAAGGTTGCTGTTCGAGATCCCGCAACAGGGGAGTTCGCCGAGCCTCAATGGGTTGCCGTCTGGGAAAAGTGTCCCGCGCAGGTGACGCCTCTGTCTGCAAGGGATCTGATCGCAGCTCAGGCCGGCCAGTCCGAAGCCTCTGCGCGAATGGTCATTCGCTATCGGGCAGGTGTGCTTGCCACGATGCGGGTCGTCTACCGGGGTGAGCTGTACAGTATTGTCGGCCCGCCGCTGGAGGACCCGAACTCTGGTCGTGAGTACCTGACGATTCTTGTCTCGAAGGGGGTGAAAGATGGCTGATGCCTACTGTGGTTATTGTGGTGGAAAACACCCTAAAAGCCTTTGCCCTCATACCTGGTCAGGAAGCTCACAGCGTGCTCGTTTGCGGTGTACTTATTGCGGCAGTAGTCAGCATGCAGTTGAGTTTTGCCCGAAGACACATGGCGGTTTCGGAGCTCGCCGGCGCAATCCTAAAGGCCAATACCTGGATTGATGCTCATGACTGATCAAATCAATGCGCGCTTGCAGGGGCTCGCGCAGGTGACGCAGAAAATGCTCGGCCTGGCCCCAAAGCTGCGCCGAAAAGGACTTCGCAAGGCTGCTCGGCAGGCTATGAACATTGTTCGGGATGATGCCAAGGCCCGCGCCAAGGCGCTGGACGATCCGGAAACTGCCGAAAAAATCTGGAAAAACATCATCACCCAGGAGGCGGCCCGGCTGGGGCGTCAAGAGGGTGGCGTTGCGATGCGCGTCGGTATTCGTGGTGGCGCAGGCTCAAATCAGCACAGCAAGGACGCCTCCGGCAACCCGGGTGGCGACACCCGGCACTGGCGGTACATCGAGTTCGGCACGAAGTACACGCCGCCCGCGCCCTTCATGCGACCTGCGTTTTCGACCAACGTCAATGCGGTCGTGGACCGGTTTGCCTCGGTGCTGACTCGGGAAATTGAAGCTGCACTTCAGGAGGCCTGATGGACGCCCCTATTTTCTCTGTGTGCTCGGCAGATCCGGGCGTTGCTGCGCTGCTTGGATCCGGCGTTGAGTGCAGGCTTTACTCGTTCGGTGAGGCTCCGGAAGGCGTAGCGAAACCCTATGCAGTCTGGAGCGTGATCAGCGGCAGCCCGGAAAACTACCTGCATGGCCGGCCAGATGTCGACGGCTTCACTTTGCAGGTGGATGTCTATTCGGTCGCTGCTGGTGGCGCGACTGCAGTCACCCGGGCGTTGCGTGACGCAATCGAGCTGCATGCCTACATCGTTCGTTGGGGCGCTTCAGATCGAGACCCCGATACCAAAGATTTTCACCGGAGCTTCGACGTGGACTGGATGGTTCGCCGGTAACCCGTTTTCAAACACAACAACCCGCCAAGTGCGGGTTTTTTATTGCCCGACACTTGGAGAAAACCATGTCGATTCTGACCCAGGGTACTCAGGTTTATGCCCTTGTACCGCCCGTTTCCGGCACAGGCCCGCTCACAGTGCTGGAGGTCGAGTGCGCCACAGCATTCAACCCTGGCGGTGCGCCTGCTGACCAGATCGAAGACACCTGTCTCAGATCCAAAGAGCGGACCTACAAGAAGGGCTTGCGCACCCCTGGCCAGGCCTCGCTGACTGTCAATGCTGACCCGGCAAATGCCAGCCATATTCGCCTGCATCAGCTCTCCGAGTCCGACGGCGATACCGCTGTAAAGTGGGCTGTTGGTTGGTCTGACGGCACTGCGGACCCGACTGTCAACGCCGAAGGTGATGATTTCGAGTTGCCAGACACTCGCACCTGGTTCGTCTTCGCTGGCTACGTTTCGGACTTCCCGTTCGATTTCGCCGCAAACGCCGTTGTGAGTACTGCGGCTACCATTCAACGCTCGGGCGGCTCGGCCTGGATCAAGAAGGTTTAAGGGGTATATATGAATCTGGCTGAGTTGAAAAAGAAGGGTGCTGTGGTTGCTGAAACCTTGGTGAAGAAAGAGGTGCAATGGACGCACTCTGATTCAAAAGGCAAGAAGGTGACCGATAAATTCACTGTGCACGTCCGCCGCCACACCTACGGAAAGATGGAGGTTTTGTTTGCAGGTGACGACCCCGAAAAATCCAGAAACGCCACCTACCTGGCTGCCACCATCCTTCTCGGAGCTAACGGTGATGAACCGCTGCCTTACGATGACGCGATGAATTTGGACCCGGAACTGGGTTTCGCCTTGATGAAGGCTGTGAACGAGGTTAACCACGCCGCAAAAAACTGACCCCTGCCGATGAGCTGATGCATGAGCTTGTGCTCAACGGTATAGGGGGCTGCACCATTGCTGAGGCCAAGGCCAATATCAGTTGGTCGGAGGTTTTGGCGTGGTCTGCGTATCGGGATAAGTACGGATCGCTGAATCCGATGCGCAGGAGCGAGTGGTCTAGCGCCATGATTGCCTTCCAAATCAATCGTGCCAACGGTGGTAAGGCAGAGTTGATCGACTTTATGCCCAATTCAGAGCGCGTCGTAGAAGTCACGCTTGATCAGGCCATGAATGAGTGGGCTTAATGGGGTTGGCGATGGTAGATTGTTTGCGAACCCATACCGAATGATCGTCATGCGTCCAGTTTTTTTTGCCCTTGTAGCTTCTTTAATCGCGGGCTGTTCAACGTCGCCCATATCGCCCGAAAGAGCGGATCCTGTTCCTGGTTCACGCATTCATGCGTTTATCGGAAAAGGCGACGCTCAAATTGTCGTGACCCGTGACAGTGGTTTTTACGGGGCTGCGTGCAACTACTTTTTCTACATCGACGGTGTATTAGCTGCTGAGTTTGCTTCAGGAGAAGTAGCTAAGTTTGGAGTTAAGCGGGGGCGTCACGTTCTGGGAATAAAGCCGAGCTTGGCCTGTTCTGGCAAAGGGCTTATTGAAAGAGAAGTACAACTAGAGGTGGGCGAGTCTGTCAGGCGGCGAATCACTATTTCAGGTGACTCCTACGATATAACACCGACTGCCATGTAAAATTTGCTATTAGAAAAACCCGCCAAGGCGGGTTTTTTATTGCCTGGAGAAAATCTATGGCGTCAAGATCCCTTGGCACGTTGACGCTTGATCTCATCGCGCGTATTGGCGGATTTCAGCAGAATATGGACCGGGCTTCACAGTCTGTAACACGCACCGGCGTTGCTGCTGACGCTGCTTCGGCGAGGGTGGCCGCAATGCAGGGGCAGATGCTGTCCCTTTCCAGCATGGCGGCAAGCATTGCTGGGCCGTTGTCTGCTGCTTTCAGCGTCAGCGCGATCTACAACGCTTCTGAGGCTTACACATCCCTGACCAGCCGTCTCAAGCTGGTAACAGAAGGATCCGCAGAACTCGCGAAGGCTCAGGATGCGGTTTTTTCGATTGCCCAGAGCGCTTATCAGCCGTTGAGCGCGACCGCAGAGCTCTACCAGCGGATTGCGACCAACCAGAAAGAGCTGAAGCTGACCGGCGAAGGCGTAGCCGGCGTAGTGGGCACCATCAGTAAGACGCTGGCTATCTCCGGTGCTTCTGCTGCTTCTGCGAACGCTGCGCTGGTGCAACTCGGCCAGGCATTCGCCTCTGGAGTACTTCGAGGTGAAGAGCTGAATAGCGTTATGGAGCAAGCTCCAGCGCTGGCACAGGCCATCGCGGTCGGCATGGGCAAGACTGTGGGTGAACTGCGCACCTTGGGTGCAGAGGGCAAGCTCACGGCCGACTCCGTTGTGAAGGCGCTGCAGGCCCAAGAAAAGGCAGTTGCTGACCTATTCAACAAAACCGCCGTGACGATCGGCAACAGTATCACCGCAACTGGTAACTCGCTGACCCAGTTCATTGGCCGGATGGATCAGGCGAGCGGGGCCAGCGCAGCGATATCGGCGAATATCGTCAAGGTTTCGCAATCCATTGATGGTCTGACCAAGGACTTCGGGGCTACCTCGAAAACCTTTGAGCAGATTTCAAGCGCCGCCGAGACGCTGGCTTACATTCTCGGCACGCGCCTGGCCGTCGCCGCTGCGCAAGGTGCGGCCGGCTTCGCAATGGCCACGAAGGCGTCGATCGCACAGGCGGGGGCGTTGGCGCGCTCAACCGCGATGAGCATTCAAAATGCTAATACTGAAGCAGCCTCGGCCAAGCAGATTCTTACGCTGGCTCAGCTGAAAGAGGCTGATGCAAAAGCTACCTTGACCAGAGCCCAGGCAGAAGTGGCCGCAGCCCAGCAAAAACTGGCAGCCGATCGAGCACGTCAACAGTCCGAGCTGAATAATCTTAAGACTGTTCAAATGACTCTCATGGCAGAGCGAGAGCAAGAGGCAGTCAGGCTTGCCAGTCAGATATCCGAGCAGGGTCGTGCTGCCGCCCGAAACAGGATGGCTTTAGCGCGTCGTGCGGAGGTTCAGATCATTGATCAAATCTCAGCGGCAGAAGTACGTCTGGCTGCGACCACAGCAGCCACTTCTGCCGAGATACAAGCTTCGTATGCGGTGAAAACGGCAGCTGTCACGGCATTCGCCGAGGCAAAGCTCACAACCGACGCCGCATCAAGAGCTTCTGATGCCGCCACGGTGGCCGCATCCAGAAGTAGCACGGCAATGGTGGCGGCGTCTGCTGCTGGGCGAGGAGTGCTCGGTCTTCTGACCGGTCCGGTCGGACTGATCGCGATGACGGCCTTGGTTGCATCCTCGTTTATCGACTTTGGCGGTGGCGCAAATAGCGCGACTGCTGCTCTGATAGATCAGAACCTGACGCTTGATGAGTCGATCACGAAGTTCAAGGAGCTGGGTCAAGCGCAGAAAATGCTTCAGTTCTCGACATGGACGGCCAAGCAAACCGAGGCGTCCGAGGCTGCGGCGAAAGCATTCGACGATTTCTCAATTCGAGGGCGCAATGCCTATCAAAACCTCGGTGTTGCTGGGATTGAAGGCGGCAAGGCCTTTGAGCACATGCTCAGCCAGGTTCGCAACGGGTCAAGGACGCTCGCCAGCGTCACCGCGTCAGTCAAAGAAAACGGCGACATCATGCCGTCCTATATTTCGTCTCTCGAAGAATCGGCGGCGGCAAATGAACGGAGTGGCGAGCAGGCGGAGAAGTACCGGCTGCTTCTTGCTGGGGCCACTCAAGAGACTTCCGGCCTGGTTGCACAGACGAAGGGGCTTTCGACCGCTCTTTCTGGGTCTGGAGGACAGACAAAGGCTCAGCTCGCGGAATGGGAAAAATACATCGCGAAGCTGATCGAAAGTCGCGACTTGTTCGGGGCAAACGCTGAAGCGCAGGCTGCTTATGCCGCTGAACAAATGGGGCTCACGTCTCAGCAGCGTGAGCAGGCCAAGGTTATTTCGCAGCAGAAGGACGTTCTGGAGAAATACAAGGACGCTGTAAAGTCGAACGACAAGATCCAGCAGGACGCGCTGAGGCGGCAGTTGGTAGGTCTTTACACGGCCGAACAGGCTGCGTTGGATGCTGCGGCTGCCGCTGCGAAAGCTCACAACGAATCTGCGAAAGCCGCAACAGACAGCGCGAACCAGCAGATCAAGGAAATGCAGCGAGTGGTAGCCGCCGCTGGAAATATTTCAAAGAGCTCAAGCTTTCTCAGTGGGCGCAACATGCTGTTGGCGGCTCCGGTTCAGTCTGATGTAACAGGTCGCAGTATGGTGCTGCCTGGCTCTGAGACGCCGATTGTCGCGAAAGACCCTAGAAAGGATGCTGTCCAGCGGGCGAACGATGCTATTTCCCGCATCACCGAAACTACTGACCCCAACAAAACGCAGTCGAAATATCGGGAAGATGCTGCGCAGAAGACTCTTGATCAGGCTCGTCAGCAGTACGCGGTTCTGAAAGAACAGTCTGTGCTGCTGGGGGCGCAGAAAGGAGATATCGACAAGATCGGCGCTGCCTCTCGCGAGCTTATCAAGTGGGAGCAGGAGCTTGCGGATATAAAGTCGAAGCAGACTCTGACTGCCGACCAGAAGTCGCTGCTCGCCAAGCAGGAGTCGATCACCGCCGATCTGAAGCGGAACGCGAATCTCGAGAAAGAAAACGAGTTGCGAAAAATCGCGCTGGAAGAGGAGAAAAAGCTTAAGGCTTTCAGCTCAAATGCCAAAGAGAGCAATCAGTCCGTAAAAGACGGGTTCGATCAGCAGCTCGCCGGAGCAGGCCAGGGCGATAAGCGTCGAGGCCAGCTCCAGCAGATGCTTTCAATTGAACAGGATTTCAACAAGCAGCAACGCGAGCTTGTGCTCCAGCGCAACAGTGGTGATATCAGTGAAAGCTTGTATCTGAAGGAAACAGCGGTTATCAGCGAGGCGATGGCAGAGCGCCTGGTGATTCAGCAGGATTACTACAACAAGGTCGAAGAGGCCCAGGCCAACTGGATGGATGGCGTTGGTGATGCTTGGCAGAACTTCGCTGATGCGGCACAGAACTATTCAGCCATGGCTGCAGATGCCACCGGTTCGATTCTTGGAAGTGCCAGGAGTGAGCTGAGCTCGTTTATGTCTGATGTTGCCACCACCTCGAAGAGTGCGGGCGATGCGGTGATGGACATGGTAAGCGGCTTCGCCAAATCCATGATCAGCGCCTTGACCGACATGGCTGCTCAATGGGTGATCTACCAGGGTATTCAGCTTTTGGTTGGTAAGAGCGGGCAGTCAGCCGCTGCCACCGGCTTGATTGCCAATGCGCAAGCAGCATCTGCGCAAGCAGCATTGAACGCTTACGCATCGACTGCCGGCATACCGCTTATTGGCCCCGCACTTGCTCCCGGGGCGGCGCTCGCAGCCTCGGCGGCAACAATGCCGATGGTCGCAGCGGTCACCACGTCGGCGCTCGCTGGTATGGCTCACAACGGTATGGACAACATCCCGAAAGAGGGTACCTGGCTGCTCGATGGTGGTGAGCGTGTGCTCAACCCGAACCAGAACCGCGACCTGACCAAATACCTGGCTGACAAGACTGCAGGTGGCGGTGGCGGTACAGCTCCGATCCACATCAGTGTGCCTGTCACCGTCGAAGCGCAGCCAGGCATGAGCGACGCCGAGGCGGCCAGGCAGGGCAAGGCCATAGGCGATAGTGCGGCGCAGCAGGTGCGCCAAGTTATTCAGCAGGAAATGAGGCAGGGCGGCCTGCTCTGGAGGCGCGCGTGATGGCTGAAATATTCGACTTTGACGTGCAGGTCGGCGCTTCCGGTGACGTGTCGCAGCGCACCTGGTCGAACGATTTCGGTGACGGTTACAGCCAGTCCGGCGGCGTGGGTATCAATACCAGGTCGCAGTCTTGGGACGTATCGGTCATCGGGCGGTTTGGCGAGGGCCAAAAGCTTCAGTTGGTGCGGGATTTTCTGGACCGGCAGGAAGGGTACAAATCCTTCCTGTGGACGCCACCGGGCAGTGGTCAGGGCCGTTACCGGGCAACCGGCTACAAGATATCGACGCTCGGCGGCGGCCTCCACTCGCTCTCAGTGAGCTTCAAACAAACCTTCAACCCATGAAACAGCATGATGCGGCAGAGCCGCAGGAGCGAAAATGGAAGCCATTAAAGACCCTTTCCCGGGCCACGGCGACGCCGGGAAAGCGCTTGACTGGATCAGTCGCCAGATTTCCGAGACTGCTCTAGAAAAAGACCTTGTATCAAAGATTCAAGTGCAAGGTGATGCGCAGAACGATTCGGGACAATCGAATTGTCGGCAGGCAAAGCAGCTATAACGGCGCGTGCTGCATCGGCGACCTTCTCCCTGTTGGCAACATCTAGCACAGCGATGGCTGTTCCTATTACTTGAAGTGCGCCGCACACGCCTATTTCAAAAGGGGTGATAACTCGTTGCTCTCCGCTCACATTGACCTCCAGGTCATATTGCCCCGGTCCATGGGCTTGCAGGCAACGGACCGCGGCGGTTCGTTGGGGGCGTAACGCTACTACGGCTCAGAGAGCTGGCGTTACTGGAGTTACGTCCACGCTGTACAACCATTCAGTTTTCTTTCAAGCCTGACCCCGCCAAGTGCGGGGTTTTCTTTTGGTGATCATCATGATTTACAGCGCGGACATCCAGAAGCTGGAGCCCGGCAACCAGATTCGTCTGTACGAACTGGATGCCACACGTCTCGGCGCTACGCTATGGCGCTTCCATGGGCACGAGCACGAAGGCGACATCATCTGGCAAGGCCAGCTGTATTCGCCGATTCAGATCGAGGCCAGCGGCTTCGATATCCGGGGCGATGGCCGACCGGCAACACCGACACTCAAGCTTGCCAACGAGCTATCGGGTATTCGCGGTGCGATATCAGCTATCTGCCTCCAGTACCGTGACCTTGCTGGCGCTCGCTTCACTGTGATCGAAACGTTCAAGCACTTCCTGGATGCAGCGAATTTCGCTGAAGGAAACCCGGATGCTGCTGATCAGTCCCGCAGAAGCCTTTGGACCATTGAGCAGAAGACAGAGGAAAACCGTGCCTCGGTCACGTTCGAGCTTTCGAGTCCCATCGACATGGAGGGGCAGCAGCTGCCGTCTCAGCAAATCACCAAGCTGTGCCGCTGGGCCATGCGCGGCCAGTATCGGCAGGAGGCGTGCGCGTACACCGGCACCGCGTATTTCGACAAGAAGAACGAACCCACCGACAACCCGGCGCTGGACCGCTGCGGCGGCTGGTGGAGCAGCTGCAAGTTGCGCGGCAATACCCGCCGGTTCGGCGGCTCAATGGGCGCAAGCCTGATCGCCAAGGGGTAAGCATGCGAATCAATCAAAAGCTTCAGGACGCCATTCGGGCGCACGCCGAGCAGTCGCACCCGGCCGAGGCCTGCGGGCTGCTGATCAAGACCGATGCCGGACGTGAGTACGTGCCTTGCGGCAATGTCGCCACCAACCCGCTGCAGCACTTCCTGATCGACAAGCACGACGCGGCGGCGGCAGAGGACCGGGGCGAGGTGCTGGCGATCGTGCACAGCCACCCGGACCGCGCCGCCACGCCGAGCATGACCGATCGGGTCAGCTGCGAGCTGCACGAACTGCCCTGGGCAATTGTGGGCTGGCCCGGCGGCGATATTCAGTGGTTCAAGCCCAGCGGGTTCCAGGCTCCGCTGCTGGGCCGGGACTTCTCGCACGGCCTGCTCGATTGCTGGTCGGCCTGCCGCGACTGGTACGCCCGCGAGGCGTCGTTGCCGCTGCCGAACTTCGAGCGCAAAGAACTGTGGTGGGAAGATCCGAACAGCCCCAGCCATTACGAAGAGAACTACGAGGCCTGCGGGTTCGTCAGGGTTGATCAGCCCCAGCGCGGCGATATGTTGATTTTTCAGATACCAACTGTAGGCCGTCCCTGCCACTTCCCGAACCACGCAGCGATCTACCTGGGCACCGATGCCAGCCTGCACAGCGAGCCAGCACCGGCGCTCGGCGGTACCGGGCCTTTCATCTACCACCACATGCCCGGTCGCCTGGCTGCCCGAGAAGTCTACGGCTGGTCCATGGCAAACCGGGTGAAGCTGATTCTGCGCCACAAGGAATACAACCAATGATTACTGTAATGCGAAAGGTTATTTTGTACGGCGTTCTCCGCAAGCACTTCGGCAAAGAGTTCATCCTAAATGTGCATAGCGTGCGTGATGCTGTGAATTGCCTCTGCGCGCAACTCCCAGGCCTCGAGAAGTTTCTGCGCACCGGCGAAGAGCGCGGCCTGGTGTTCAGCGTGTTCTGTGGCAAGCGGAACGCCGGTGCGCAAGAGTTCGACCTGCAGGGTAGCGACGACAGCGAGATTCGCATCGTGCCGCTGATCCAGGGTAGCAAGCAGGCCGGTCTGTTTCAGGTCGTGCTTGGCGTTGCGCTTGTTGTGGCTGGAGCATTCACCGGCGGCACAACGAGCACCCTTGGGATGGGGTTGCTTGCCACAGGCGCGGCGGTCGGCCTGGGTGGTGTCGTTCAGATGCTGTCACCGACTACGAGTGCCAGCGTTACAGGCAACAACGAGGACGGGAACAATCCGAGCTATGGCTTCGGCGGCGCAGTCACCACAGTTGCCCAGGGCAACCCGTACCCTGTGCTGTACGGCGAGCGTGAGATCGGCGGGGCCGTAGAGTCAGGCGGCATCTACACGCAAGATCAGATATGACAATCTGAAATACCAGACCCGCTTCGGCGGGTTTTTTATTACCTGGAGAATCGCATGTGCGCAGCGCTCAAACTCGACGTTCAAGGCTCCAAAGGTGGCGAGGCGAAGCAGAAGCAGCCGAGCATCGCGGAAAACAGCACGCCTTCGCTGGCCACCGCTCGCATCGTGTACCTGTGGAGCTGGGGTCCCATCGTTGGGCCTGTTGACGGCCTGCGTTCGGTCAAACTCGACGGCACACCTCTGGTTGCTGAAGACGGCACCGTGAACTATCCGGGTGTGAAGTGGCAGTTCCGCAATGGTGAACTGAATCAGGCGCGCCTGGAGGGCATCGCCGAGTCGAGCAACGAAATCAACGTCGATCAGCAGCTACTCAGCACAGCGCCGTACTTGCGAACTGTGAACAACGCAATGCTGGACGCCCTGCGAGTGCGCCTGAGCTGGCCACAGCTTCAATCTCAGGATCAGAGCGGTAACATCAATGGCGTGAGGGTTGATTACGCTATCGATATCGCAACTGATGGCGGCCCGTTCGTACAGGTTCTCGCATCATTCGTCGACCGCAAGAACGTCACAAAGTACGAACGCAGTCACCGCCTCGACCTGCCAGCCGGAAACCGCTGGACGATGCGTGTGCGCCGGATCACACCTGAGGCCAACAGCTCGTTGGTTCAGGACAGCATGTTTGTGGAGGCAGTGGCCGAGGTCGTAGACAGCGATCAGGAATTTCCGCTCACCGCCGTGGGCTGCGTTGAATATGACGCCCAGCAGTTCGGCGGCGATATCGCCAAGATTGCTGTCCTGATGCGTGGGCGGATCGTGCGGGTGCCGACAAACTACGATCCGGAGACACGGACATACGCCACGTCTGGCGCAGGCACAAGTGGCGGCATCTGGGATGGTACATTCAAAGAGGCCTACACGAACAACCCTGCGTGGGTGTGCTACGACCTGGCCCTCAACCCTTACTATGGCCTTGGACACCGGATAGACGCGACGATGGTCGACCGCTGGAACCTGTATCGAATTGCTCAGTATTGCGACCAGTTTGTATCTGACGGGCAGGGCGGCATGCAACCACGACTGACCTGCAACATCTACTTGCAGAAGCAGGCAGACGCATATGCGGTGCTTCAGGACCTGTCTGCCATCTTTCACGGAATGAGCACGTGGGACGGAAGCCAGATCACATTCAACGCTGATATGCCTGGCGACCCGGTCTACACATACAACCCTTCGCAGATCCTGAATGCTGGCGAGATCCAGTATTCCGGCACTCGGGCGCGTGATCGGCATAATCTGGCGATGGTCAGCTGGGACAACCCGGCGCAGGGATTCGACACCGACAAGGAGCCGGTCTTTGATGACGAGGTGCTGGCGCAGACCGGATCGGTCAATGAGTTGTCTGTTGATGCATATGGTTGCACCAACCTGGCCCAGGCACAGCGCGCCGGGCAGTATGCGCTGCTCACTGAGCAGACACAGACGAGGGGTGCGTCGTTTCGTGTAGGTCTGGACGGCCAAATCCCGAAGCCGGGTCAGATCATCGCCGTTGCCGACCCCATGTTGGCCGGTCGTGCGAACGGCGGGCGTATCAGCGCGGTAGCGGGGCGGGTGATCACCGTTGACCGTGACATTGAGTTGTCGACGGGTGCCAAGCTGCGCGTGAATCTGCCCAGCGGAAAAAGCGAGGCGCGTGTAATCAGTTCCCTGGACGGCCGTCGTGCAACGCTTGCGGCTGAGTTCAGCGAGGTCCCCGAGGTTGAATGTGGCTGGATTCTAGAATACGACGACCTTAAAACTATGCAGTTTCTTGTGCGCAATATCACGCGCCCGGAATGGCACCAGTACCAGCTTGATTGCATCCAGCATGAGTCCAGCAAGTTCGATGCAATTGATTCTGGAGCGGTGGTCGACGCGCGGCCAATCAGCGGTATTCCCTTGGGCGTGCAAGCCGCGCCATCTGGCGTCTACCTGAGTCAGCACGTTGTTGTCGAGCAAGGCATAGCCGTCACATTCATGACGATCAGTTGGGATGCCGCGCCTGGCGCGACCGGTTATGACGTCGAATGGAAGTGGGGAGCGCGGGAGTGGGTCAAGGTCCCTCGCACGGCCGAGCAGGCTGCAGAGGTTCGCGGAATCTACTCGGGTGACTACATTGCCAGGGTGCGCGCAGTGAGCCCTATGAATGTTTCGTCGCTGCCTACCGCGTCAGTTGTGACCAGCCTGATGGGTAAGACAGGCCTTCCGCCTGCTGTTGCTTACCTGACGACCAGCAGCGAGCTCTTTGGCATCAGCTTGAAGTGGGGCTTTCCTGCTGGCGCGGATGATACGCAGCGCACGGAGATATGGTGCGGGCCGACGACAGATCTGGAGAGCGCAGAAAAGCTCAGCGACTTGGCTTACCCTCAATCCGAATATCTGATGCGGGTCCCGCAGGCTGGCGCTGAGTTCTTCTTCTGGGCACGGCTTGTGGACCGGACGGGGAATATCGGGCCGTGGTACCCGGCGGGGACTGGGGTTGTCGGTCGCTCCAGCTCAGATCCTGCCCCGATCCTTGAACTGCTCACAGGCAAGTACGTTGAAAGCGAAGTGGGTCAGCAGCTCTCTGAAAAGATCGACGATCTGCAGGCGCAGATAGAAGCGCTGGATGGATTGTCGGCTTACATACCTGATCAATCATATTTCGCTCGCGAGATGACGCTTGCCAATGGGCGGATCTATCAGGCCACCCAGGCAGTGCCGATCAATACGCCTCCGCCCAACGTCAATTACTGGATCGATGTCGGATCTGTTGTCGAAGCAGCAAATGGCTTGGCTCAACAAGTTCAGCAGAACACTACTGACATTGATGAGCTGGCTGCTGAGGCATCAAGCGTTCAGGTGTTGCGCGCAGCATGGCGTGACGACAATGGTGAGGGTGACCTGCAGTCGGCTTTGAATCAGTGGGATACCCAAGCTGCATATGCAAACGAGATCGTTGTCCGGGCAACGCAGGATCAAGCCTTTGCAACGGCAACTGAAACGCTACGGGCAAGCGTGGCAGGCAATGCAGCAGCGGTCCAGCAGGTTACACAGGCTCAAGCCAGCACTGACGGAAAAATATCGACGCTCTGGACTGTACGCATGGAAGCAACGTCGAACGGCCAGCCATACGCTGCCGGGTTTGGCCTGGGGTTGGCGTCTGGTCCGGGCGGGACGACATCGAGTTTTGTCGTGAGGGCCGACACTTTTCTTGTGATGAATACAAACTCTCAGACCCCTGAGTCGCTATTCGGGATAAGTGGTGGACAGACATTTATCAAGTCCGCATTTATTGAAGATGGATCTATCACAAGCCTGAAAGTCGGCAACTTGCAGTCGAATGATTACGTTGCGAATACATCCGGATGGCTTCTTCCGAAGACAGGGCCTTGGCAGTTGAATGGCTCCATGTCTGATGGGCGTCGCTCAACAATCGAAAATTCGGGATTCAAGCTGTATCACGCTAATGGCGTTCTCGGAGTTGCGCTGGTTCTCTAATATGACAGGATTGACAATACGGTCGGCAGACAACGCTGTACTTGTCGACATGACAATGAAGATCAGCCAGACAATGGGCAGCGTGGATACTGGCGGTGCAAATGGCGCTGTCACGATTCCATCGCCACCCACTGGTAAGGTTGTGTACTTCATTGTTGTGCCGCTTGTCGATATACAGAACGAGAAAGGAAAGAGGCC
>NZ_BLVZ01000017.1 GCF_015471405.1 Pseudomonas cichorii | reverse complement strand
GGCCTCTTTCCTTTCTCGTTCTGCATATCGACCAGCGGCACGACAATGAAGTACGCAGTTTTTCCATTGGGTGGCGACGGGATCGTGACAGCGCCATTAGCGCCGCCAGTATCCACGCTCCCCATCGTCTGACTGAGCTTCATTGTCATGTCGACAAGCACAGTATTATCGGCAGCCCTTATCGTTATACCTGTCATGTCACAAACTCAGATCAATGCCGAGAACACCATTGGCGTGGTAAACCTTGAATCCAGAATTTCCCAGCGTAGAACGACGTCCGTCCGCCATCGATCCATTCAACTGCCATGGGCCGGTTTTCGGTAGCAGCCAGCCCGACGTATTCGCGACGTAGTCATTCGACTGCAAGTTACCGACTTTCAAGCTTGTGATTGAGCCGTCTTCAATAAATGCGGACTTGATAAATGTCTGTCCGCCACTTATCCCGAATAGCGACTCGGGAGTCTGTGAATTTGTATTCATCACAAGAAAAGTGTCGGCCCTCACGACAAAGCTTGATGTCGTCCCGCCCGGGCCAGACGCCAACCCCAGGCCAAACCCGGCAGCGTATGGCTGGCCGTTCGACGTTGCTTCCATGCGTACAGTCCAGAGCGTCGATATTTTTCCGTCGGTCGTCACCTGCGCTTGTGTCACCTGCTGGACCGCTGCTGCATTGCCTGACACGCTTGCCCGCAGCGTTTCAGTTGCAGTTGCAAGGGCTTGATCCTGCGTTGCCCGGACAACGATCTCGTTTGCATATGCAGCTTGGGTGTCCCACAGCTTCAGCGCGCCCTGCAGGTCGCCTTCGGCGTTGTCGTCGCGCAACGCGGCTCGCAGCACTTGAACGCTTGATGCTTCAGCAGCCAGCTCATCAATGTCAGCAGTGTTCTGCTGAACTTGTTGGGCCACGCCATTTGCTGCTTCGACAACAGATCCGACGTCGAGCCAGTAATTGATGTTCGGCGGAGGCGTATTGACTGGTACCGCCTGGGTGGCCTGATAGATCCGCCCATTGGCAAGCGTCATCTCGCCAGCGAAATATGATTGATCGGGTATGTAAGCCGACAATCCATCCAGCGCTTCTATCTGCGCCTGCAGGTCGTCGATCCTTTCCGAGATCTGCTGACCCACTTCGCTTTCAACGTACTTGCCGGTGAGCAGCTCAAGGATCGGTGCCGGGTCTGAGCTGGAGCGACCGACAACCCCATTGCCCGCCGGGTACCACGGCCCGATATTCCCCGTCCGGTCCACAAGCCGTGCCCAGAAGAAGAACTCAGCGCCAGCCTGCGGGACCCGCATCAGATATTCGGATTGAGGGTAAGCCAAGTCGCTGAGCTTTTCTGCACTCTCCATGTCTGTCGTCGGCCCGCACCAGATTTCGGTCCGCTGCGTGTCCTCCGCGCCAGCGGGGAAGCCCCACTTCAAGCTGATGCCAAATAGCTCGCTGCTGGCCGTCAAGAACGCAACGGCAGGCGGCGCCCCCTCCTTGCCCTTCAACTCAGTGAGAGCCGAACTCTTCCAGATCGATGAAATATCGAATGCGCTTACGGCACGGACTCGGGCAATGTAAGCCCCCGCATAAATGCCCGTCACGTCGACAGAGGTCGAGCCAGCACGCGGCAGGCGAATCCAGTTGCCGCTGTCCTTACGCCATTCAACATCGTATGCGACAGCACCGGCCACAGCCGGCCACTCGATTGTCATCGTGCTGACTGCAAGCCCCTGTGAGAACGAGTAGCCCGAGGTCAGCGCAACACTGGCCGGTGCCTGTACCACGGTGATCGGGATAACGCTGATCGGACGAGTTTCGAGCTTTGCCCCTGTGTCGATACTTGGGAACTTGCTCGGATTGAACTCGAGCGCAGTGATCTCGTACTGGCCGTCATCCGTTCGCACCGTCTTCAGGACGCGGAACAACTGGATGGCCAGGTCTTCGTAATCAATCGCCCATTGCAACTGAGGCTCGGGCTGCACGCCGTAGTCGGTTGTGACTGTAACTGCGCGGCCTGCCACGGATTGAACTGTGCGGCCCTGGGCTGTGCCGTTTGGCAGGTTCACGATCAGGCGATCACCGGCCTTGATCGGCGTGTCGCGATCCAGGGTCACAACCCGCCCGACTGCTGCAGAGATACGGCCACCGTTGGGCCGACCAGCAACCAGCTCGTCAGCAACAGGAATGACGTAGCCAGGCAGCGGGATGCGACCCTCAATGCCTGTCTTGAAGGTTACGGTTCGGTCCTGGTTGTTACTCAGGAGCGCCCACTTGCCCCGACGCTGGGCTTCGGAAGCGCGGGTGCAGCCGATTGCCGACAGCTCAATCGGTCGATCACGGAACCGGCGCTGAAGAGCTGCATCGGTGATCGGAATGACATCGGTGTCGTAGTTGTTCGCCGGATTGTCGTAGCTGACCAGCGCCCGACTGTAATGCGTGTTGCGCTCTGCACCACCGTAGACGAAATCACCATCGATCACGTTCGACCGAGTGAACACATAGTCGATATCCTGCTCACGGGGCATGTCGGCTTGCATGAACAGAGAGCCGTGAGCCC
This sequence comes from Pseudomonas cichorii, assembly GCF_015471405.1. Classification (GTDB taxonomy): domain Bacteria; phylum Pseudomonadota; class Gammaproteobacteria; order Pseudomonadales; family Pseudomonadaceae; genus Aquipseudomonas; species Aquipseudomonas serbiensis. The sequence goes on along the minus strand of NZ_BLVZ01000017.1, from coordinate 143,798 downwards.
AGTACACCATGCCACGATAAATGGCCGACAGGTCGCGCAGCAACGTCCAAGCTTCGGCCCGCCCCTGCAGATTCATGTCGCAAAGGAAACGAGGCTCCAGGCCACCCTGCCCGTCCGGCACAACCTGGTCACAATACTGGGCAATCCGGTACATCTCCCACTTGTCGACCATCCACGGCTTGATACGCTTGCCAAGGCCGAAGCGATCCTCGACACATAGGCCATGAGTGACCAGGGCAGGATTGTTCGTCCAGGCCTGCTTGAAGGTGCCGTCCCACACGCCGTTGTAGGTTCTGGATTCCGGATCGTAGTTGCTCGGTACCGGCCAGCGCTTGGCCCTGCAATCGACAGTCACTGTCGGTATGTTCTGAAACTGCTGCGCATCGAATTCGATGTAGAGCAGCGCCGTGTTCGGGTACCGCAGCTTCTGATCGATGATCTCCGTGTAACCGGCGATATTCATCGTGTCAGCCACAGTGCCCGAGTTCGCGTTCTGTGTGATCCGGCGAACACGCATCATCCAGCCAGATTCCGATGCAGGTAGATCTACGCGCACGGACCGCTGGTAACCATTCATGCTCTTGCCAGTCACTGCACCACGGTGCGCCTCGACGTAAGCGCCGCCATCGGTTGCGATTTCGATCGCGTACTCGATTGTGTAGCCATTCGTGTTGCCGCTGCTGTCCTGCTGGAAAATGCGCGGCCAGTCGAAGCGGGGGCGAACGGCAGAGAGCTGGATATTGCTCAGGGACCGGGTGAACGGCGCATCACTGCGCAGCTCAACACCGACGGTTGTTTCGCTCTCAATTGCCGGAATGCCTTGGATGTAGGACTGATCGATACCACCTGGCCGCCACTCCCACTTCACGCCGGGAAAGTTGAGGTTGCCGCTGGCATCCATGATCGGCGTGTTGTCGAGGTAGATATCGCGCGCGGTTGGAACGCCGTCGAACTCCCCCTCCCCCACGGCAAGCAGGATCTTGGCGATGTTCGTCGACGACAGGCTGTCCGGGGCCTCAACGGGGGCCTTGGGGTTGCTTTCGCCGCCCTTGGCACCGTCGATCTCGATACGCTCTGCTGCGCCCATGCTTTCCTCCAGGCAATAAAAAACCGCCCGGAGGCGGTTTCGCTTAAAGAAATAACTATCCGCTGATAGTGATTTTTATACTTTCCCGGCTGATTCCATAAGTTTCTGACAGCAGGTCAAGTGCTGATGACAAACTAAGCTTATGAGGTATCTTTTCAGGAGGCCGATTGATGATCGCACCGTCTTTCTCGAACAATTCCTTGAGCGCCTGGGCGTTATGCTCATTCAGCCGAGTAATATCGTTATTAACGGTATCAATGTATGATGCTTTTAGAAGCTCTGAAAAACAAAATACTGCTTTGCCAGGATGATCCAGATCAATCGTTATTTTGTTTATCTTAGCCAGAACCCGATTTGAGCTACCAACCCTGAAGAGAATATAACGAAAGCCCAAAGGGTCATCTTCCTTATACTCTGACCCATTATAATTAAATTGATAGCTTTCTTTTACAGTATCCAGAAGGGTTTCAGATACTGTTTCCACTACGCCGATAGTACCCATCGAGATCGCTCCATGCACTATTTCCTCGGAAAACTATCACATTTTGTCCTCTGCGTAGATAGAAGCCGAGATGATCGCACCTCCCCAGCGGCGCTTACCGATGCAGATCGGAACTGGGTTACCGGCAGCGGTTGTGTTTTGGGCACTGCCGAAGGCATATGACGGCAAGTTCTCAGGTGCTGCGCTTTGGGAAAGGCCGCCCGCCTGCGGGCTGAGCATTTGGATGACGCCGCCGATGGCCAGCGACGCGCCAAGCGAATGCCCCCAGCCCTGCATACCAGGAACGAAAGATGATGCAACGAAAATAACAGCTCCGATAATTGTTTGAAGAATCCCAGCGCGCTTGCTTCCAGAAATCACTGGAACTATCCGCACCTCTTTCGTGCCACTTCGGCCAAACTCTCCTTGATCAACATTCTTTCCATTTCTGAAGATCGCAAACCGCATGCCTGCACGATCCAGGCGCTTGATCTCCTCAGAAAAACCTGGGAGCGTTGCCTTCAATGCGGAAAAAACCTCGCTCACTGTCCCACTGTCCAAGTTACGTCGATGCACCCGACCGAATATTTTGGCCAGCGGACCAGATAACTTGATTACTGTCATGGGCGAGTAGCTGATGGCTGTAGACATATTTTCTCCATACATAAAAAAACCGCCCGAAGGCGGCTATTAGAAACTTTTTTGATCACAGGCAAGACTTCACCGCGTCCTCGATTGCTGATCTTCCAACCCCCGGCATCCAAGCAACTCGCTGGTAAAAGGTGACCGAACTACCTGTTGGGGTCTGTTTCACTTCGAGCAACTCGTCGGTTAGTTTCATAGCGCCAACAACCAAACGATAGCCATCTACGGTTTCCGAAAGAACCGCTTCAGAGCGAGCATCTTGCCACTTGGGGAATACGCAGAGCGCGTAAGCTTTGGGAGGCTTTTTTGTGTTCGCCGTTATGGATGGTGTATTTCCCTTCAAATCACTGGGAGACACACACCCTGCCAACAACGCAACAGCAAGCGCGCCAATAAAAAACCTCATATTGCCCCCCTAAAACCTCGAAGCATACAATTTAATTGATGCCTGTTACTCACCAAAACCAATCTGTTTCAAAACGGTTTTATAAATAGATTCGCTTCGACAAAGAATAACAACAGAATCACCACTTTTAGCAGCATCAAAGACTTCTTTAACTCCCTTCTCTACAGCTTTGTTCTTTTCGATCAGGGTCATATGAACCTGAGCATCCCCCTCTACTTTCTTGGTATCTAGATCATTAGCACTCTTGGCTACAGACACCCGAAGGGTTTTATCCATATAGCGTGTTTCAAGTATCTCGAAGCCGACTCCATGCTGCATTGATGCCCTTACGCTTGAAACTGTCATCCCTCAAAGCTCCGCTGAAAAAAACAGACTCTAGCTTATACCTGTCCACCCATCCAGCGTGGATGGAATGCCAGCAACCAGCCTGGGAGGTTGTGCATCTTTGTGCCTGAGGATCAGGCGTGCTCGAACATGCCAGGGTCCGCCGTAGACGATGATCTCTGACGGCCGGCCATAAAGGTGGTGCAGCAGGAATGGGCCGGGGCCGAATGCGCCCGACTCTTCGCCGGGCAGTTTCGGATCGGCCCCGAGATATATGCCTGCGTGATTGGGATGAGCTGTGCGCCCAACAGACATCACGATCATGTCGCCACGCTGGGGCTGGCTTACCTGGTAGAAGCCTGCACCCTCGTAGGCCTGCTCGTACAGGCTTTCCCCGTCCGCCTTTTCCCACCACCCGTCCTGCCGAGCGTATGCAGGGAACTCCAGCCCCCACTCGCGCTGATACCAGTCTGCGCAGACTTGCCAGCAATCCCACGCCCCATGAACGAATGGCCGCTTGAGCAGCGGTGTACTGCCGGTTGGCACGATGGTTCGCAAGTCGCCTTCCGGCCACGACAGGATGTGCCATGGCAATTCGGTTGCCTCACACATGGCCAGGTCACGCGCCGAGGGTCTGCTCGTAGCATCCGGGTGCGAATGCACAATACCGATGACCTCGCCAAGATCTTCCGCATCAGCATACTGCTCAGGCGAGATACGAAACTCTTCGCCGGGATCAGCAGCAGTGTTCTCGCAGGCGATGTACTGTTGCTTTCGGCCTACGGCCACGATCAGCCCGCAACACTCACGCGGGTACTCAGCCGCAGCGTGCGCTTGCACGGCGGCGAGGATGTGTTTCAGCATGATTAGCTCCGGGCAATCAGGGATATTGCAGGAAAACCACCGAAGGGGTTTTCGTTACCCTGGCCGTGGCGCACAACGCAGCCAGAATCGAGACAGCCATTGCACTCGTCTTTTTCCGGGTCATCCGTGGGGTTTCCATCGAAATCGAAGTATGGCCCGGTATAACCGCAGTTCGGCCCCCGGTAGCCATTGGTCATGGCCCAGTGGCAGAGCTGAGTCATCTGCCGACCAATGACTTCTCCGCCGACATCGCCGGGGCTGGCCAGCTCCCACGTTACCGTGACGCCATTCTCCTGAGTTTTCTGATCGATATACCAAACCTCGATCTCTTCCTCTGTCGGATCGGCCTCGGGGTTTCCGCTCGGGAAGTTTGCGGCATCAAGGTACTGAGCGAGGGTGTGACGCATCGTCAGCTTGAACTCGAGCAAATTATCGAATGCCAGACACAGGGCTGTGATCCGTCCGTTGACGTTACCCACGGCCAGTTTCGGACGAACCGCAGTACCATCCGAATTGGCCTCAATGCCCTTGATTTCAAGAGGCCAGGCGCTGTACTCGTTGCCCTGCCACCAAATCGACTTTGCGGGTAACTGATCGGCATTCGCGCCAGCCGCAGCCAGTTCTTCGGGAGTGTGCGGTATGGCGTGCCCATGGAAGCGCAGCACATCCGCACCGAAGTCCGAGCCATCCAATTCAAACAGCAGGATCTCGGCTCCCGGCTCAAGCTTCTGAAGCTGTGTGATCAGACTCATGGGTGGTACGCCCTTTCAAATGTTGCAGTGAGCGAAACGATATCGGCAGGCTTGCGCTGCTGCCGGTACGTCTCACAGCGATAAAGCCCGAGAACGCCGTCCGGCGTGGTCCACAGGAATGACCTGGCACCGCGATGGGCTCGAATGAATTCAAGGATCGGCAAGATCTCACTCGCCAGGCCACCAAACGACAACGACCATGACTCACTCTCCGCATTCAAACCATCGCTCGTAACCTGGACATACCCATCGCCGAACTGGGACTTCCGTGTCCGCATCGTGCTGTCGCAACTGGCCTCGTCGTCGGGAATCCACGCGAATGTTTCTAAGGCCATCAGCGCCTCCCGGTACTGTTTCGATAACTTGTGCCACCGGCACGCCACGAATCGGCAATAGCCTTTTCTGCAACGCCGAGCATTTGCCGCTGCATGTTCTGCTGCAGGGCCGCGCTGTCGAGTTCCATCCCTTCGGAACTGCGGTCCTGAACGGTGATATGCATGGGCGCGCTGAGCTGTACAACCGTGCTGCCACCTGGGGTTCCGCCTACCACCTGCACACCCAGAGAACCATCCGCGCCACGAGCAAGCGGCATGATTGCCTCCGGCCCAGCCTCGCCCGCAATCCCCATATCTCCGGTGCCAAAGCTGAATGGCGTTGGCATGGTCAATATGCTGTTGGTCTCAAAGGCTCCACCATTGGCGAACATCTGCACGCCATTCGACCAGGCACCGCCCAGCGCCTGAGGAAAGTATGTGGATGAGTAGCCTGCCGACGACGCGCCGAGGTTCGACGATGTAGCGCCCGCCGATCCTGACGCCAGCCCGTTCCCGGAACCGGAGCTGAAGTAGCTCATGCCGGCATTGAACAGCATCTCCAGCAGCGCCGAGGATGCCTTGCGAGCAGCAATGCGCCCCATGTCAGCAATGATCGACTTTGTGAAATCGGCGAACGAGAACTTGCCTGTTTCTGCGAAGCTCACGACAGAGTCTTCCATCGAGCTGAAAGCGCCGGTGAAAAAGGTTTTTGTCTGGCCGGCGACGTCCTTTGCCGAATCGAGATAATCCTGGAACGCAGACTTTGCGCCGTTCTTCCAGTCGGCTTGCGCCTCATCAAGCTTTTCGTACCCTTGCTGCATGGCATCAAGCTGACGGACGCCGTATTGCTGGGTCAGCTGGATTTGCGTCTCCAGCGCCTGGCGCTGCCTTTCCGTTGTGGCTGTCGCCAACTGGGTGCGCAGGGCCAGGATCTTGTTGTTGGTATCCTGCTCCAGCGCCAGGCGCGCTTGCGCACGATCCGCCTGCTTGTCTCCCATACCCACCGCTGCAGCCATCTGATCATAAGAGGCGCTTGAAACCGCCAGTTGCCGCTGCAGATCGGCCTCGTACTTCATGGCTTCTGCCAGCCCCGAGGAGGACGCGACCGTCTGCTCGTACTGCAACTTCAACCACTGGAGTCCCTTGCCGTACTCTTCAGTGGAAATCTTGCCGGACTTGTAGAGCAGGTTCAGCTCATCGGTCTTTTGCTTCTGCTCATCCGCTGCCGCGCTGACAGGATCGAATTTCTCCTTGAGCTTGGTGTAAGCATCACCTGCGGTCTTGAGCTGCTGCTCAAGCTTGCTCTGAGCCGATTTGTTTTTCTGGGCGGCATCAGTCGCAGCCTTGTCGGCATCCTTCTGCGCGTCATACGCCTTGGCCGTTTCCCGAATCTGCTTCGCCAAGGCGCTCTGCGGATCGATCTTGTTTTCAGTGATGAAGCGATCAGCTTCCTCGAGCTTTGTCTTGTCCTTCAGCGTGTGCAGTTGCTTTTCGAGGGTCTGCTGAAAGTTCTTGCCAGCGTTATCCGCTGCTATATCAGCATCGGTCTTACCCTTGGTGCTTTTGGTGCTGTCATCCAGTTGCTTGCTGTACAGCGCCTGCCGGGCAGATAGCAGCCCTGTCTCGACATCAAGGCTGCTGACGGTTTCGGATTGCTTGACCCATCCATCGAGCGTTTTTTGCGGGATTCCGAGCTGCTGGCCCACCTTCAGGATCGTGTCAGACAGAGGCTGGCCAGCAGCCCGAGCCTGATCCATAGCGCTCGTCAGAGCTGCAAACTGCTTTGCTCCCGCCTCGCTTGATCGGGGTCCAACGAGAGCCCGCTGCGCCGATGTGCGCAACGCATCGTAGGCTTCAGTCGCCTTTTGCGCCGAATCGCGCTGCTGCTCGGTAACGCGCACCAGCGCGCCCTGCTGCTGGTCACGGGTGAGCTGGGCGAACTCTTTGCGCACTTCCTCCACGGAGCGCTTTAGGTCGTTCACGTCCGTGCGTGCAGTTTGGGCGTTTGAGCCCATAGCCAGGAAAGCCACACCCACGCCGACCGCCAGCGCCGCGATGCCTGCCGGACCGCCAAGGATCGAGAGCAGCGACGCACCCGCACGGGCAAGCACGTTCTTGGCGGCAGCGGCCTGGGCCTGCGCCGCTGCGTTTGCCGTTGTGGCGGCAGTATCGCGAGCCATGGCCGCCGTGGACGCCGTAGTTGCAACAGTCAGCCGCTGAGTGGCGGCGGCAGCGGCAGCCTTGGCAACAGCCAAATCACGCTCAATGGCGGCCAGCGCAGCGGTGTAGCGAGCCTCTTCGGCAGTACCAACCGCCAGCCGGGCCTGATATGCCAGGGTCTGCTGAGCGGCCTGCAGGCTTGCCACGCGGGTCGCAGTCTCCAGTTGCACGGCCTGGGCGGCAGAGTAAGCGGCGACAGACTCGCGCAGCTTTGCCGATGCCGCTGCAGCCGATGCCGCCGTTTCCTCGGCCTTTGCAATTGCTGACGCTTTCGTTGTCGCGATGTTGGTGACCATCGCCTTGGTCGCCGCGCCCGCCGACGTAACCGCATCAATCGCGAACTTGGCGAAAGCGGCAGCCATCTTTCCGCCCAGCGCCGCGACAAGCACATCGATGTTCTCGACGAGAAAGCCGATGGTTTCGCCAAGGCGCTGTGCGCCGCCGTTATCACGCAACTCCTGAAAGCTCTTGGTGACACTTTCGATTCCAGGCAGGAGGCCGATCGTCAGTTGGTTTGCAGCACCAGCGAACGTGTCCTTCATCGCCGAAATAGCTTTCCCGGCTTCAACGAGACGCACGATATTGAATTCGGAAATGACTCCGCCCGCACGCTCTGCCTGGTCGCCCAGCTCCTTGAAGCCTTTGCCGTTATCACGCAGCAGGGGTATCAGGGCAGTGGCCTCATCAGCAACCGACTCCATGTAAGTCGTCATTTGCTGTTGGTTGAGCCCGGCCTTTTCAAGCGAGCTGTAGTAGAGCTGCAGGGCCTGCGGGCCTGACAAGTTCGCAAATGCGCTCGCAGTGACGCCGATCCGGGGGGCGATCTCCTTAAAGAAATCGGCCATCTCCCCGCCTCCACGCTGCAGGAATTCACCGACCCGGTCGTTTGTATCTTTCAGGATGTCGCCGAGCTTGTCCTGCTCGACACCGACACTCTTGGCTCCGTACGCCCAGCGCTGAAAGTCTTCAACCGTGGTGTTCGATAGCGCCGAAAGGTTCTTCACCTCTTTTGCGTAATCGATGGTGCTTGTTGTCAGCGCGACCAGGCCTGCTACAGAGCCGACCGCCGCAAGGTTGGCAGCGCCGATTGCAGAGAATACAGACGTGACTTCATGCCCAGCTTCCCGGGCATTGACGTTGAGGCGGTCGAACGCACTATCCACAACCCCAAGACTGCGGTCGATGTTCTGGGCCGTATTCGCCACCGCACTTTCCGAACGAGCCAGCTCCTGACGAAGCTGCGCTGTCGTGGCCTCGATCCTGACAAGCATGCCCTGTACGTCTGTATCAGCCACGGCGGGCCCTCCAACTGATTATTTTTCACCGCGCCCAGTCAGCGCCATGCGCAGCTTCTGCGCGACTGTCGCAGGCTTGGGTTTGGCCTGGGTTTGTACGGGCTGGCTGAAAGGATTGGTAATGCGCGCCCACTCGATTTTTGCGTCCATGGCTAGGAACAGTTCGGGGAGCGGGGTATGCCACGCGACATCGGGTGACCAGCCAAGCCAGCCGGTGGCCACCGCATAAAGCCGGTCAACGTAGCTCCCCGCCTCTACGGCGCTGACTCCGTCGCCATTTCCTTTCCCGGTTCACCCCCGCGTGGGTTGTACAGGGCGGCCAGGTATTCGTTGAGCAATGGAGTAAGCTCCGTCACCCCCTTCTGCCAGACCGCCTCTGGCAAACCATCGGTCTGCTTTTCGGTCAGGTTGGCACCCGCCGCGATGATGAATGCCGCGCCATCGACGCTTACCGCATGCAACGCACTGGCAGCGCCGCGCAACCCACCGAAGCGGGCCTCGATAGCACGAACAGCCGCCAGGGTTGGGCGCAGGTGATAGATGACACCATCAATTTCAATATCGATATTTCCATGCAGCGTCTTGCTCATGTGTCACCCAGTCAGGCCGCAGGGCCAGCTTCGATTTCGAGAATGTCGGAGTTGATGCCGATGGTGATGTTGCGGCGCACGACGTTGTCAGCAGCGCCTGGCGCAACCGTGTTGTTCATGATTTTGCCGTTGAAGTAGAAGGTGGTAGGCAGCACTGCCGGCTGGGCCGTGGGGTCGCCATCGTTGAGGGTAACCTTGATGTTGTAGTTACCCTTGGAGCGGTCTTTGTGCGCCGTCTTGACGGCCTTTTGACCGGCGTCGCCATTGTCCAGGCCGACAGTCAGCGTCATGTCGCCCGCATCAGCAGTGCCCTTGTATTTGCGCACCCGGCCATTACTGAGCGAAGTGAATGTCACAGAGCTGAATGTATCGCCGAACTCGCCCAGGTCTTCGATCTCGCCGACCTGTATATAGGTGTCTGCCGCGTATTCGGCTTCGGTCGCAGCGGCCATCTTTGTGCCGAGCGAGAATCGGCAGCCGGCTGCGGTATTCAGGTTGTCATCAGCCATGGGTAATCCTCCAAAGGCATTGGATAAAGCTGCCAGGCGGCAGAAGTTAGTGAGTGGTAATGACGCGAACGGTGACAGAGCCTTGGTAGGTAACCCCGTCAGCATCGCGCTGGGCATCGTACTGCTCGATCCGCACTGAAACTGCGCGCCCCACCGTCAGCGGCAAGGGGCGCTCATCCAGAGCGGCAACAATCTCTCCGATGACTCGCTTGACCTCGGCCTGGCCATGGGCGTCAGACCAGACCGACAAGTAGATCAGGCGCTGCTCGCGCTTCCTGCCAGCAATCGGCGAAATGTTGGTTGAGATTTCCCGGTCAATCGAGACATATGGCATGTCCGCATTCATCGGCGCGCCATCGTAAACAGGGCATGAAACCTCGGCCCCGAGCCGTTCAAATAACGCCTCTTGCAACGCAACGGAGGGGTCAGGCATCTGTTGCTCCTGCGCTGGCTTTATCCAGGGTTCTGGCAACAGCGGCGCGAATGTTGGCCAAGACAAATTCCCGATTTACATCTTTCGCCGGGCGCAGCCATGGGTGAGCAGGACGAGCAGGAATATCAGGGTACTTGCCGAAAAAGTTTGTGCCGTCCGACTTGTTCTTCGTGTCGCGGGCCCGCAACGAATTGCGACGACCTGACAGCTTCGACTTGTCCCGGTTGTTTGTGTGCTGACCACCGACAGCATCCCGGTCATCGCGGCGATAAATCGATCCGCTGTAGCCCTTTGTGCCGTACTCAAGAAAGCGCAGGTAGAAGAAGCGCTTCGTGTCACGCTTGCCACGAATACCGATCTCGGCATTAAGGCCGCTCTTCGTCACAAAGATCTTCAAGGCGTTTCGTGCAGCGCCCGTATCCTTGGGAATCAGTTGTTGCATGGTGGACAATATCCGCTCGGCGCTTTCCTTCATCACCACCGCAAGCTCGTTATCCATCGTCTTGTGGATGTTGCGCAGGGTTCGACGCAACTTGAAGTCACCGGACATACGAGATCGACGAGCAGCCATGATCTACTCCTTGGCCAGATCGGCTTTTCCAGGCTTCGAGGGGGCAGCCACAGCCTCGACCACTTCCTCGGCATAGCCGCGACGGACCAGGCCTTCGCCGTAGTCCTTGGCGACGGTGAAGACTTCACCCTTCTCGCGATCACCGGACGCGCCGGACAATGGGCCAAGTGCACGAATTTTCATGATTCACCTCATGGGTTTGGAACGCTGGCGCACAACAGCCGCAGCATGTCCCGTTCGTTGTTGAGTAGCGTGGCCTCCACCCGGTAGGTGGTGCCGGTCCTTTTTTCGGTCACCCGCCAACCTGCAGCGATGTCTGCACGCGGGCGGATGCGGATCTCGGCAGTGACCGTGGCCTTCAGTTGCTCGGCCACCGGCGCTACCCGACCTGTCGGCAGTGTGATATCCGCCCAGACCTCGCCGACCGGCGACCAGACCTCATCGAATCCGCCCGACTTGTTCTGCACGCGCTCCGGCTTGGCCAGGATGCAGCGGTGTCGCATAGATCCTGCTCTCATCAGAAGCGCTTCCTGTACCAGAGCAGGCGGTCAACAGCGAGAGGCACGGCAGTGAGTCCCCCGACGGCGACCGCCTCGCGGTTTGCATACCAGTGCCCAACCAGCAGCAGGACGGCTTGCTTGACGTCACCGGTCAATCCCATCTGCTCGGGCTCGACAGGATCTGTCTCGACCAGCTTCCGGTCGCAATGCTGCTCGACGTGCGCCATGGCCGCCTCGATGTAGCCCGCGATCAAAGCGTCTTCCTCATCGCCATCGACACGCAGGTGCACCTTCACGGTGGCCAGATCGATCATTTACTTGACCCCTGCAGCGGCCTTATCGGCCTCAGCCTTTTCAGCCGCTTCCTTTTCCGCAGCGTCCTTTTCGGCCAGAGCCTTATCCGCAGCCTCTTTCTCGGCAGCAGCCTTTTCGGCGGCGGCCTTATCTTCCTTCGGAGCCGCTGGCTTGCTCTCCTTGGCAAGCGGCATACGCGGCTTTCCATTTGCGCCGACTTCGACTGCCAAGCCCTTGCCGATCAGCGTGTGGGCATACTCATCGTCCACATCATCAAAGATTGCGCCAGCCTTGACCTTGTCCGATTCAGAGCCCAGCAGCTTGGAGTTGCCAACAAAGCCCCACAGGATCTTGATTTTCATGATGCCTCCAGAAATGAAGAGGCCGACAATATGCCGGCCTTCAGTGGGGTTGCTTACGCTGCAGACGGGAATCGACCCTTCACCAGCGCCTCTTTACGGCGCACGCCAAGACCCAGGCGCTCTTCAACAAGCAGCGCTCGCTCGTTGCGAATGAACTGGTCGTTGATCAGGCCCATCTTGAACAGGAAAGTGAGGCGGTCAAACAGAGTGGTGGAGCGAGCGAAGTTTGCAACCAGGAACTCACCACCCGTATCCGCATCACCCTCGTCCATGCTGTCCGAGGTGATCACCGGGCGACCCCAGAGGATCGGTGTAACCAGGCCCTGCAGGTTTGCGAACAGGTAGCGGTTCTCGCCATCCTTCTGCAGCTCGATGTTCATCCAGTCGAGTTCGGTCATGACCGTGCCATCAGCGGACATCTTCGACTGCTTACGCACCTGGTAGATGGCGCGGCGCACCAGATCGATGGCGGTGTCACCGGCCTTGCTCAAGTTGGTGTCGTAAACGGTTGCCTGGGTCATCAGGCCATTCAGATTCTCGCCGGTGCCGTCGCCTTTGAGGATCTGTGCTTCCTCTTCCAGCTTCAGGTCGTAACGCAGCAGTTGCTGAAGGTAGGCGAACATCTGGGGCACATCGTCCAGAGCTTCGTCGGTCACCGGCATCCAGACGGCGAGCTTCTTCACGCGATCAGTGACGCGCTCGAAAGTGACGTTGCTTGTAGGCTTGAGGCCGCCTTCGGCAACCGGTGCCGCGCCCTTGGTGTGCAGCAGCTCACGGAAGTAGGTGTACTCCTGAGCAGACACGGGGATCACGTTCAGCAGATCACGGATGCGCAGCTCCTGACGAATGCCTGGCTGAATGACAGGGTCATAGACAGGGGCCACAACGCCAGCGCTGGTGACCTTCATTTCCTTCATGCTGGCCAGGTCGGACTTGGTCACTTCCATATGAGCCAGCGAAGCGTTCTTCTGATTCAACGCTTTGTAGCTGTCATCGCCCTTGATCATGTCGATGAAGCTCTTGCCCTCTCCGGGCTGACCGCGCAGCTTGACGCCCTTCTGCTCCAGATCAACGACCTGGTCGATGACCTTTTGCAGCTCGCCTTTCTGATCCTCGATCTGCTTCTTCAGATCACCGGTTACCTTGTTGCCCTTTTCGACTTCTTCCATGGCTGCGTCGTACTTCTTCTGCAGGCCATCGAAACCGTTCTTCAGTTGCTGCTCCAGGGCGTCTTTTACTTCTTTCACTTCGCTCATTGCGATGCTCCAAAATGGTGGGTGAACAGGTTGGAAATTTCTTTCAGCTCATCCACGATCACCGTGGCCTCACTGCCGCCATCACGGCGCAGCGCGGTGTAGCCGAGCGAAGCGACTGCCGCCGCTTCTTTCTGCGAGAGGCCCATGCGTTCACGCAGGGCCTTCTCGAAAATCCTGATGTCAGACTTGACGCTGAGGACTTGCGCCTCGGGGTTCATGCCAAACGGAACGAAGGACGCCTCCCATAGTTCGGCCTCCTTGATAATCCGAACCCGACGCCCAGCGCGCTCTTCAAAATCCGAATTGATGGTGTTGAAGCCAATCGACATGCTGTCGAGGATGTCGGCTTTCATCAGTTCGTAAGCGTCGCGGGCGTAACTGACGTTGAGATTGACCTGCCCCTTGAGCAGCAGGCCGTGATCGTCCTGGGTATAGTCGGCAGTACCGACCAGCCTGGTCAGGTCGTGATACAGCGCCAGTTTGAGCTTGCCGCTGCGAGTGGCCTTCACGCGGGTGAAAGCTCCCGGCAGGATCACGTCATCGCCAAGATCGACGTTGTTGAAAACCGCCGCGTAGCCCTCGAAGTTGCCGGTCTCGTCCACGGCCTTGAGCTCAAACGGAACTTCAAGGTTCGCCATTTGTTTGCATCTCCCACCGGGTGACCCGGTTGTATTCGTCGCCTTCCAAAGGAGGCAGGTTTTCCTTTACCCGGACTTCGTTGATGGTCATCCACCCAGAGCCGCCGGAGCCCCCAAGAGCACTGCCGTAGTACGTGGCCCGCCCAGCGCTATCGGCACGCAGAAGGCCTTCGACGGCAAACTCCACGAACCGAGCATTGGCCACATAAATTTTGTCGTTGAATTCGTCCTCCACCGCGTCGACGAAGGGCTTGAGTCCGAAGGTGATGTAACCGGTGAGCTGTTGCTCAAGGTTCGACCCCATGATCGAGGTCTTGCCAGCGCGGTTAGCCAGCCACAGCGGAACGCCATAGATGCCCGCCAGGGCCTCTTCCTGAAACTGCTGCGACTCGATGAACTGCGCGTCCTTCTGGCTGATGCCGGCCGGAACGATCTTTGGGTTGCCTTGGAGGATGGCCATCTTGCCGATATCGTCGGCATCGGCCTTGCGAACGTCGGGGAACTTCTCCATCACCTGTGCCTGCTGGGCCTTGGTGAGGAACTGCTCATAAATGACATAACCGCCGGTGAAGCCGCCCTTGCGCATGAACCGCGCCGACCACTGCTGACCAGCCTTGGCCAGCCCCATGGTCTCCGCTTGGTGCTCAATAGGAGAAAGGCCGACGATGCCGTCGAGACTGAACAACTTGAAATGCAGCATGTGCTCCGGCGAGACAGGGAATGGATCCCCCTTGCTGGGAGTAACCCAGTAGATCAAGTCCTCTTCGGTGTCTAACGTCACCGTCTTGCCGTCCAGTGGCACCAGGCCTTTAACATCCCCGTGCACATTGCGCTCTATCAAAGCGAAGGCATTACCGCGCAGAGCCATGTTCACGACCACAAATTTCAGGAAGTTGAGCATGGTCATGTAGGGGTTTGGCTTACGCATGAGCTTGGCGTAGCGGTCATTGCTCGCTACCAATGACCTCTTTCCATCCTTGTCCTCGTACAGTTTGAGCGGCAGACCGCTCAATGACTCGGAAAGAATCTTGATGCACGACCAGATCATGCTGACAGACAGTGCCGTCTTGGCGGTGACGCGAATACCCGCCTTGGTGCGCTTGCCGCCGACTTCGAGATCTACCTCGACGTAGTCGCCCGTCTCCGGGTCTGTGTAGCCGAGGAATCCCCACGTCATGGGGTTGTACCACTTGAATGCCATGGTCAGCCTACTAATCCGAAGAAGCCGTGGTTGAGGTAGTCGTCCAGGCCGCCTCGGGCCTCGGGGTTGAGGGCCATCAGCGACACGGCGTTGAAGGTCGCCATAAGCGGGTCAATCTTTGCAGTACCTGAGGCCTGCTTCGTGATGAGGAAAGCGTTCGCCGATGGGACGCCTTTGGCATTGCCGCAAGACCAGGACATAAGGGGCTGTCCGCAGTGAATGAGCGTTCCCTCAGCGAGACGCCGCTCTGTTGTCTTGATCGCACCAGTGAGCTTCCAGCCCTGCGAGATCCCGACGACTTGTTCTTCATCGACCTCCACATCAGCCAGGGCATCCAGAACCGCACCAATACCGGCAGGGTCCAGGCCGACCTTGTCGAGCAGGCCGGCATGATTGATCCTCGCTACGATGGCGGCCAACTGATCCACGTCATCACCGATCTTGTCGACGATGGTTACGTCGCCGACAGCCTTCATATCCAGCAGGCGCGGAGCCTCAGACTTGCGGCGCTCCAGCACTGACGGGTGGGCCCAGGCATGCGCCCAGTGCAACCACATGCGGGACTCACGAACCCGACCGATCACAGCAAGGCCGAGCAAGTCATCGAGGCCACCACCATCGACACCGACGACGACCACTTCGCACTGCTCAAGTAGGTAGTCCAGCGTCATTCCTTCCTTTGCTTGGGCCTCCCAGAAATCTGCACCGACCCAGCTGTCGGACATCAATGCCAAGCCAATCTCGATATTGAGATGCTTGGCCAAGAACCCACGCATCTCCGCCTCGCCGTCGATTTCAGCCTGCATGTGCAGACGCTCAAGCGTTGCTCGGTCGACGGAGTAGTTGATGTTCGGGTTGACCAGGTGGAAGTTCTCAGGCTTACGCGCCTCCTGGCTTTTGATCATCTCTTGCGGGAACTCGTAGATGATCGGCAGAAAACGGTTGTCGTCGATACGACCATCCCGAACGCCTCGGGCATAAGTCAGTTTCGACTTGAACACGCCTGCTGGCGGTTCGTTCGACTGAGTCGTCAGCCAGATGATGAAGCCTTCCGGGCGAGACAGCAGCCCCCCCGTAGCCTCGCGGATCATGTCCGCAGCCTTGGGGTTCTTGCCGAACAGCCAAGCCTCATCGATCAGCACGCCTACGGCTTTCTTACCACCCACCACATCACTGTCAGCCGCTACCACTTTCAAAGTGGCTCCGGTTTCTCGATGCGTGATCAACCGCAGGTGCGGTTGAACATGCAGAAGCACCTTCAACTCTTCATCGTTGCTGACCATATCCTTGGCCGGGATGAATGAGTTGTCAGCAATTTCCTTGGTCGGAGCCAAAATGATGAACTCAGCCGAAAGACGCCAGTTACGGATCAGCGCTGTAAGCATGATGCCAGCCGCTATCGTCGACTTACTGTTCTTCTTCGGGATGCATAACATCACTTCGCGGATCAGTCTTTCGCCGGTCTCGCTGTTGTAGCTGCCGAACACTGCGGCGGCGAACTCCATCACCCACGCAGCGCAGGACGCTTCGATTGTCGGGCTGCCGGGAGCATCAACAATCTTCAGCCCTCTGAAAACCTCAAGGTTCGCTTCGGCCTCCTCGGGAAACAGGGGCTCAGGGATGATCGACTCACAAGCAGCCAGTCGCCGCCACCAGTCTGGGCAGGCAGTTGTCCATTGCATGAGTTACCCCTTAACAACTGATAGCGGCGGTTTGCCTTGCGCGTATCGCCCTCTGCCCACCTGTTTGGCGGCATCGACCTTCTGCTCTTTCTTGCCCTGATCGGCCACCTTGCCGTGCACATACGGCATCAGCGTCTTGGCCGCTTCCAGGCGCATGCGCATGTCAGCCTGATCGGCATTCATCAACTCGGTGAGGAAGGCACGCGGGTCATCGGTATGGGTCAGCGACAGCTCGGACGAATCGTCGAACTCAGCCGGATCACCTTTAACTTTTTGGCCAGGTTTAACCTCAGTGCTCGACGCTTGTTTCTGCTGGAGTCGAGCACCGATATCTGAGAGGATCGCCGGGTCCTTCGCCAGCTTGGAGCCCGCCTGTGACGCGGTTTTCTCTGAATATCCGGCAGCAATCGCTGCCTCGCGATTTGTGGCTCCCGACATCAAAGCGTCAACAAACCGCCGCTTCTTGTCGGTTAAAGCCATGGTTAACTTTTCCTGAAACGGGAAAAAATGTGTACGTGGGGTCGGAGGCGGTCTAGCTAGATGAGAATTACTATATTTTAGCCTCCCCCCACCCTTTGCGGCACGTCACTGGCGTGCCAGCAAGCATCAATCGGGACTCAGCGCCGGTTTCCCGCCGTCAGCCAGCCAGGCCTGCCGCTTCCTCGGCCTGCTTGACCGAGTCGTGGCAGTTCTTGCACAGCGACTGCCAGTTGCCCTGATTCCAGAACAGATCCTGATCACCTCGATGCGGGATCTTGTGGTCAACCACACTTGCAGCAGAGGTCAGCCCTTGCCGCTCGCAGTACACGCAGACCGGATGATCGAGCAGGTAGCGCTCACGCGCCTTCTGCCACTTATAGCCATACCCACGCTGCGAGCTGGTCATGCCGCTTCGCCAACTGCCGGGCGTAACGACATTCACCCTTGAGGTGGATGACTCTTTGATCCTGGAACCGAGCGTCTTTAGCCTGGGCATCGCTACCTCGACTGACTGCGCTTTATCTGCGCGTCCACTTGGTCAGCGCACGTGTCGAGCAGGTTGACCACTCGATCCTTGAGCGCCCAAAGATCACCGTTCACAACAACGTCTTCGTCGCTTTCGCTGATACGCTCACAGGGAACGAGCTCAGGGGGCTCCAGCCTTACCGCCGTTGTCTTTACCGGAGCTGGCTGGCTTGCGCAGGCCGTCAGGCAAAGGCTGATCAGCCCACTTACGAACAGCCGGGCTATTACGCTTGAGGTCTTCAAAGTCTTTCCTTGCCCTGAGGGCTTTCTGTTCACTGGCCTTGAGCCGCCTGCTCAGATCTGCCTGATAGTCAGCATTGCGCTTGGCTTCGGCTCGCAGGGTTGTGATTGTTGCCTGGCTTTCAGCGTTGGCCGCCATGGCCTTCTGCGTGTTCTCGGTCTCGACCGCGAGACTGCCTTGCAGAGTGACGACCCGCACCTGCTGGACAGCTATCAACAAGGCCATGACGATCGTGATGATCACAGCAACAGCAATGATCCGCATGACCGTGCCCGCTTTTGCTACTGACTCAATGCTCATACCGAATCTGCCTTGCGATTGATGATCCGGAGCATCAGCTCGCGGATAGCCGCTACACCCAGAAAGCCGATAGCACCACCAGCGGCCACGGAAAGACTTGCAGGCCATTCCAACCACTCGATGATGGTCGAGGCCACCAGGCTCAAGCAGCCACAGATCAGAGACTCAAGGATGATCCGCCAAGGCTTGGTTTCCCTGGCGTCGTACAGCACGCGCAAGAACGAGATGACTGCGGCCATAATTACGCCCTGCCATAACGGATCGGAGAGAGCCAGGTAAAAACGGGCCCAGGTGTCTGGTTTATCAGGCATATGAGCACCCGGCTTACGAGGATTGTTGAATAAAAGAGACCGACCGGAGTCGGCCAAAGGAGCGTTTAGACGCGGCGATGCAGCAGGCCGCCAGGGCGAAGCTCTTCACGGAGAACCTTGCGAACCACATCAGCAACCGAGTCGGCATCAGTTACAAACTGATCTGCGCTGACTTGGGAGCGAGGACCAACCCCCACGCCAGTGAATACATAACGCCCGTCGAGCAAAGCCGCTTTTACCGACCAACCCTGCGCAAGCTTCAGCTTGGCGATGGTTTGGCGCTCGACCTCTGCCCCACTGATATAAGTCACACCGTCGACGACGATGAATGGCTTGGGATCGGGGGCTTTAGGCTCAGCCTTGGGAGACGGTGCTTCATCCAAATTCCCGATGCGAACAGGGTCCCGTGAGTCACGGTGGAACTCAACAAAGTCTTTGCCAAATTTAATCTTCCATCCAGAGACTCCCGGCACGTAGACGCTGCTCTGCATTGTTGAACTCCAGATACGAAAAAGCCCCAGCAAATGCCAGGGCTCGAAATAAGGGTGCAGAGGGCCGGTGCTTACCCCGGCTTACTGGGCTGGATCGCTGGGTCACATACCCCAGCCTCTCATCGCGTAGTCGATCAGGGAGCGCACGGCTTTGATCAACGCCACTACCGACTTAGCGCATCTGCCTGCGCACGTCATCTGCATAAAACAAAAAACCCAGCACTTGGCTGGGTTTGATCCCGCACCGCCTTTGCAGAGGTTGATCGGTACGGGCTTGAATTATTAACCAATCACGAGGGCGGTCGCCACAGAGTGATTACAGCCGCTACCAGTGGCTCCAGGTTCAAACCGGATTGCCCACCACAGGGAGCCACCTTCCAGAAACAAAAAGCCCAGCTCGATGACTGGGCTTCTGTTTGAGTGGAACTATCGAGTTACGCGCTTACGCATAGCCCGAAGACGTAGCCAACCAGACCTAGTTATATCATGTCGAAGTGATCGCGAAAGGCTGCACATAAACGTCTTAAGAAGCCCGATTTGCGTCAACCGCTGCAAATGCAACCTGAACCTTTCCCACTCGCCCCGCTCATCTGGCGGTGGATTACGGGGAATAGCAAAACCCACCGGCCCACATCTAGTTGAACGGCTAACATTCAGAAGAAGTTGATAATCACTCTCTGTTAAACTCTGCATTATTTATAGCCCCAAACGTTTATTTGCTGAATAAATTGGTCGGATGACCACAAAGTAAACGCCAGTGTGGCGATAGATTCGCACTAGAGCGGAAAAGAGTTTGACTTCATTTAGCGGATCACGCCGCCTAAATAAGATAAATCATAAAAATCATCAATCCCGTTTACGCGCAGGGATGTGATGATGCTACGAAATATCGCTCATTCGCTCACTACTGTCAAGCGTCTCAGTAAATCAACTGCTCCCTTTCCAGAATCTCGGTGACATGGATGACAGCAGCCTCCTCCAGCGCCTCCAGGCACTTATGGATCCCTCGACGCCAGCGGGTGCGGGTTGAGTCTGGTCGCGCATCCACATCCCAAGTGTTCATGTCATAGAACTCGTCAGGCAGGATCGCAATGTCGGTCGAACGCTTACCCTGCTTGCCTTTCATCTTTGGGATGAACCACACAGTTGTGGCCTTGTAGATAAACAGGGACGGCGCTGGGGAACTGATGCGCGGAATCGTGCGCCCAATCGATCCAACCCGATTGCCTGTGCTGGTGGAAAACTTGCCCACCAGCAAGTTCCAGTGCGCGGCGCTCAGTTCCCGATGCAATAGAGCGTGCAGACAGCAGTCGTAATCGAACTGGTCGCGTGCAGAAAGAAGCGTTCGATATGAGCCATTAGCCCCTTTCGAGTCGATCAGCTTTTGCCAGCTCTGTTTTGCGCTGTTATCGATGTTATCCGCCGCGAGCACCCGAACGATTGCTGACATGACGCTCTGATATATCGCCGGGGAAAAGTCCGCCAGCATTCTGCGCGGCAGTGCCGCTGTGACGTTACTCATGGGATTCTCCTGGCTGGGAATTCTGGTTTGGCATCCTCCCTTGGGATGGATGCGAAAAATGGCTGGAAGCTTTGATTTCAGAGGGCTGCACGGCATCAGCGCCGATTTCCTGTCTCGCATATGTCCCACCGTGCAGATTCTGGAATCCGTGCAGGTCAAGGTGCTCATGCCAGCGCTGCAAGGCCTGACGTTTGAGGCCTTCGGCAGTGGTGTGGATGTAGGTCGCGTCCAGGTCCTTCATGGCGTGGTTCAACAGCATCTCGCCCACCATGTAATCGACGCCCAGATCAGCCCAGGCCGTGCGGGCCACCTTGCGCAGATCATGGCTCGACCACTCACCACGCCCCAGCGAACGGAACAAGGTGCTGGCCTGTGTGGCGCTCACGGCAACCCCGGCGCGGCCAGGGAAAACGTATGGCCCGGTGTAGCCGGTCGCCCGCTGCAAAGTCCGGTACCGCTCGATCAACGCTTGCACCTGCCCGGTGATAGGCAGGATGTGCTCGGCCTTGGTCTTGGTATCCGGCGCAGGAATGAACCACTGTCGTGTGCCAAGGTTGATGTTTTTCCAGCGGGCCAGCCGTGTCTCGCCCAGCCGTGTCCCGTGGCAGAGCATCATCAGGGCCAGCATGCATTCCAGCGGCGCGCGGTCGAAGCGCTCGGCCAGGTCCGCCAGCAAGCCAGGAAGGTCATCGCCGCGCAGCCGCGCAGATTTGGGCCTGATCCGGGTCTGCACAAAGTCGGTGTACTTGAGGCTGGCCATAGGGTTGACGCTCAACAGCGCCAGCCGGGAGGCCTGGCGGAAGGCGACGGCGAGCACGCCATAGACCGACCGCACGAATGACAGCGCGTATTGCTCCTGCAGGGGCCACATCAGCAACCGATCCAGAGTTTCACGATTGAGCTGGGTCAGCGCCACCGCTTGCAGTCGGGGCACCAAGTGGCAGCGCAGGGCCGATTGCGCACTGGCCTTGCGTTTCTCGGACAACCCACGATCCCGGCTCATGCGCTCGGTGTACCAGGTCAACACGTCCCCTACGCTTTTCCAGGCCGTTGTCGTTGAAGGGGCATCCGGGTCGGCAGATCGGCGCGCGAGGATGGCAGGCAGCGTGGCCTGCATCAGCTTGGCATTGATGCCAGGGTAATTGCCGGCCTTGCCCCACTTGCCACGGACAACGACATGCCACGCCCCTTTGCGCCGATCTGCCGTGGAGTAGCGGAAATGCAGCTCTGGATGGCGTGCATCGCGCAGTGCCCGCACATGCAGGCGCTCGGCGTGCCGGCGGATCTCGGCATCGCTCATGATGACGGTCAGGGTCTTCACCAGGTCGCTCATGCTGCTGGCCCCCCCTTCCCATACTGGCGATGTGCAGCCCGAATTTGCTTTGCCTTCACATCAGTCATCGGACCCGCTCCCATCGGTCAATTCTTTTACTTTGACGCTATGCGCAAGCTTCAGCCCACTGAGATGGCGGCGCTCTGCACGAAGCTCGCGCAAGCGTTTGGCTTGTGCATCACGACGGCTTTTCTGCAGGTCTGACCTGAGCTTCTGCCAGCGGACACGGTTGGCTTCGGTGGGCTGCACGACAGTGCCGGTCAGAAGCCCAGCAATGGCTTGGCCGTCTTGGCAGATTGGCGCTATGCGAAGGTCAGCCAGGTACTGCTGGCCCGCTTCTTGGGTGATCAACTTCGAGCGGACGGCTGATTCAATAGCGGCTATCCGGCGACCAGCATCGAACCCAAGGGACACGCTCCAACTCACAGGGCGGGCTTCGGCGCGGGCCTGGGCAACTAAGCGCTCGTAGGCACTCAGGAACGCCATGCGCGCACCCACCTTGTCCCGGCCAGCCAGAATCGGCTGCGCGGCGGTCATGGCCTGACGGATCTCGGCGGTCATCACCACGGTGTCGCTCTCATCGCCAGCGGCCAGCGCGATTGACCACGCCTCATCCTTGCCCGGACGGCCATCTGCGGCGTGGACGCGCTGCATGATTGCTCCGGTTGTCAGCTTGCCTGTCAACTCCAGGCGACAGGATTTCAGGGCAGTAGCCACGACATTGGCCGGGAAGCCAGACAGGTCATCAGCCATCAGCTCAGCGGCGTCAGCACTCAGGGTGTGGCCCAGTGATTCGGCAGTCGCGCAGATTGCCAAGGCCAGTCGGGCGACCTGCTCAGGGCCCATACGGTCAGAGGAATTCATTAGCCTGCCCCCCTGCCCGTTGCCGGATGCGGTCAGCCGCTTCCTGTCCTGCGCTCAGGTTTGCCTGCTTGCGCTCCATCTGCTGGGCGGTTGTTGTGGTCATCTGGCGGTTGGTAGCCCATTGCGTGTGATAAGCCTCAGCCTTGGCCAGCAGGTCGCCAATGCCATGGCAGCCACGGATCAGGCCCGAGTCGTTGATTCCCACGAAGTACGCAGCGACGTGATGGGCTACGTCGATCCCCAAGCGGTCGATCAGTTGGCCAAGCTGTCCGCCAACCTTCGCGTTCCAGACCGGCCACGCTTGGTACCGCTTGCGGTAGGCCATTGCGTAGTTCGCCCAGGCCTTGAAGGTTTTGCAGGACCGATCCTTGGGGCCGGGCATATCCGATGGGATTTCACAGCGCGGTTGCTGAGAAGCGAATTGCACCACCTGCCCCGCCGCGACCGTGGCGCAAGCCTGGGTCGCAATAGGTTCAATGACTGGTTCATTGACTGATTCAGAAGAGTGACTGGTTCTGGGTGCAGCTCCTGCACTACCCCCTAGTGAATCTCCTGCACTAGGGGGTGAATCTGCTGCACTACCCTGGTGAATATCCTTCACTACCCCTGGTGCAGGAGGTGCACCACCATCCAGGGTCAAGTAATAGACGTTGGACGAGTTTCCTTTTGGTCCGCCCTTACGGATTTCTTTGCGAAGCAGGCCTGAAGCACAAAGAGATGCGATGTGACTCATTACGGAGCGCTTACTGATTTCACACTGGTCAGCGATGTGCTGATAAGACGGCCAGCACTCCCCCATATCATTGGCGTTGTCGGCCAGCTTGATCAGCACCAGCTTGCGCAATGGATTGCCAACCTTGGTTTCCAGGGCCTTGACCATCAAATTCATGCTCACAGGTCAAATCTCCAACTCATTGCATACACACCAGACGAAGTCGTCATAGGGTTCAAGCATGGTCACGCCCCTGTCTTCCAGCGCCAGCCGACCAGTCTTGGCGAGCGAGCAAATCTCCCAGCGCTCGCGCTCCGGCAGATGTCGGAAACTGGCATAGCCTCGGCCAAGGGCCAGCGAAGATTGAAGCTCCAGCGTGCTGCTGGGGCGCATGGGGGGGGGTAGACGGTCTGTTCATTGCAGCGTCTCCCCGCAGGCGGTGGTGCGCCTGGCCGCTACCGGCATCGGTGCTTTCACTGTGTCACCAGTGGCGGACATCAGCGCACGCACCGCAGTCTCAAGGCGGCGCTTTGCGCTACCCTTCGCACGCTTGGCCTTCTGCAATTGCTCGTAGGTCTGGCTGGTGAAGTTGATGACTGGCGCATAAGCCGGGTCGTCAGGGTTGATTCGGCGAAAGTTCGGCTCAGGCTCACCGTGCGCACGGAAAAACTGCTGATACTCGTTGTTGAGCAACTGCCGTACATCCCGGACGAGTGCCTGAGCGTGGTACCAGTCAACACTCAGGGCTGCCACGCGCTCAACAAGCTGCTGATGGGTTGGTTTCTTGCTCATGCGAGCCTCGGCTTGATCTTGAACCGTCCTTGGGGGATTTCCGGGTGGGTGGCGCGCTCACTGGTCTCGTAGGTGCATTCGCTCACGAACCGGTCAAAGCGCTGGGTGATGGCCGGTTTGGGCCATATAGCGAAGGGCTGCCCACCATCATCGGCGTGCTTGCTGCGTACCATCGCGAATGGAAGTGGCGCGCCAGTCACCTCGCGCATAACGGCGTTGATCACCCAAGGCGGCAAGCCGTGACGCCGGTTGATCCGGTCGCGAATGTTGGTGATGGTCTCGAATCCACTGGGCACGGAATCCATATAGCGGATCTGCTCCAGTCGTGCGGTTCGGCTTTCGACCCGCGCCAGCGCCTGTTTCTGCTCGGCCTGCTGGCGTTCGATCTGCACCAGTTGGTTGGCGCTGGCTGCAATAAGCTCGGCTGGGGTCATGGGGCGAGAGGCTTTCTCTTCCAGTTCCTGCCAGCGGTCCACCAAGGCAGCGGTGAACTCAGGCGAGAGCTGAGCTACGACGATGAAGCTGTCTCGCTTGTTGACCAGATATTCCTGAACAACGACGCCGTTACCGGACTTAGGGCCACCCTGCATTGCAGGTTGGGAAATCACGCCTCTGGCCACAAGCCGGTCAATCGCGATCTTCACATTGTCGTGGCGGGAGCCGACCAGATCGGCGATTTCTTGGGATGACATAGTTGGGGCGTTGTTGGTGATCAGATTCATTGATCGCCCTCCTTTTCCGCGCCACGATTTGCGAGGTCGGCGTTTTGTGGCGCGGCCAGTTCAGTCAGGCGGGCCTCAAGCCTTTCCTCTGCGCTCTCAGCATTGGAGCCCATGCTTTCGCAGGTGAAATACCCAAGGTCCAAGAGACGGCGGCATAGCGAATGCTCCGCACAATGCGGCTTGGCAGACTCAAACAAGGCGCACATCTGCTGCAGAACAGATCGGGTTACCGAAAGCTCAGAGAGAGCATCTTCGGCTATCAATTGGTGAGGGGACTTGCTCATGCCGCACCTCCCTTTTCTGTTGCCGCCTCAGCACCTGCCTGGCTTGCGTAAACCAAAGCCAGAGCCGATTCGGCGGCATAAAACGCAAGGGTTGCCTGCTCGGAGACGGCATCGACGCTCCTCAAGTCTTTCAAAACGTTAACCACTGACTCAATGCGATCTGTCGCAGCGTTGAGCGCTTCTACAACAGAAACATCACCAGCAACAGTGAACAGGAATTGCTCACCACGCACGCAGTACGGGAGTTCAACAGTACGGATATGGGCTTTCATTGGCTGCCACCAACTTCGGCACTACCCCGCAGATCAGCAGCCTGATTTTCGAGATGCGCATAAATCTCTTCGGAGATATGCTCGGCAGCCAGCAGCAATCCGTGCTGGTCTCTCACACTCAACGGCGCGCCACCGGGCATGCCGATGAAATCAATGTTTTCGCGGAGCACTCGTGTGAGGGCAAACAAAGCCAGCCCTGCATGATGCAGGCGAGTTGCTTCTTTTGATGACAAGCTCATTGATCAGTCTCCCGCGCATTGATCAGAGCGCTGCGTGCAGAGCTGAGTAGCGCCCCGGCGGCACCGGAGATAAGGGCTAGTGCGCGAAGCTCGCCCAGCGTTGGTGATGGCTCGAGGTGATTAACGGCGTAGTCCAGGCGGCCGAGCAGCCCCTCCACGCCGACAACCAAATCAGCAGCCATAGATACGGCAGCCTCAAAATCAGCGCCCCCCGCGACCTGCAGTAGATCGTTATCTTGGCCTCCGAATCCCCATGACTTGAGGGTGGGGAGTTGTGCCTGGTTCTGTCCTGTAGTATTTTTAGCTTTCATTTTTCTTTCTCGAGACAAAGTGAATCCGCAGCAACCGTTGGCGCGGTTGCTGACCAAGAAGCTCGACTTAGGTCGGGCTTTTTTGTGGGCTGCTGAAAAGTCAGCCGCTCAGCAAAAACCGGAAGCAGGCGCTCATGGAGAGGCCTGTGTGGTGCTGGATAGGCAAACAGGTACTTTTGCACCTGACTTGATAGATCCTGAGGGACTATTATTTGTGTATTCGCTCAGCTTCTCGTCGCGCTTCTGGCTGGGAAATGGGCGCTCCTCAATGGCTGTGATGGATCCGTCGGGAAGCGCCACGACGTAGATCTCCCGCCCTTCGCGGATAGCTTTACTTAGCGCGCCTTGACTCATTCCGAGTAGGCGGGCCGTCCATGCATGCCGTTTAGCAGCGAACTCTGCGAGCGGGGTGCGGTGCACAATCATTACTCCGTAGCTTTGGCCTAATACAATAGTGCCAGCGGGATTTTAAATGTCAATCCCTGCGGCATTTGATGTTAATTGCCGCCGGACATAGAGTTTGCTCATGAAAAAGAAACCGCTTACCCCAGAATTGGCGCATGAATGCGAACTTCTCAAAAGTTTGTTCAAAGAGAAGCAATTCATGCTGGGGCTTACCCAGGAGAAAGCCGCTGAAGCCCTTGGAATGAATCAGGGCTCTTTCAGCCATTACCTGAATGGCCGGAATGCCTTGAACATGGATTTTGCTGCGCGTGTAGCAAAGCTTCTTGGGGTCTCTGTCTCGGCGTTCAGTCCAAGACTCGCGCAAGAAATGCACACTGTGGCGGCGGCAATAGATCAGCAGTGGACTATAGAGGCGGTGGAGCACGGAAAGTCTATGCGAGAGGATCACGCCAACGTTTCACATACACTTCAGCCGTGGCGCAAAGCAAGGAAGTACCCTTTGATTAGCTGGATCGCCGCTGGGAATAGAGCGGAATCTCCCGACAACATCAGCTCGCCAAATGCCATCGAATATTTAGAATCAACGGAAAATGCCGGTGAGTTTGGCTACTGGCTTGAGGTAAAAGGGCCTTCCATGACAGGCCTGGGATCGCCAAGCTTCCCCGAGGGAACGCTGATCTTGGTCAGGCCAGAAGGCTTCGATCTCATAAGTGGCAAGTACTATGTGGCAATCCACCGCGACGGCGAAAAGACTTTCAAGCAGTACCTTTACGATGCAGGATACGAGTTTCTGGCACCTCTCAATCCATCCTTCAAGACCGTAGAGCTGGACGGAGATTGGGAAATATTCGGGCGTGTCGTGGATGCGAAAATACCGGGGCTGTAAAATAATCCCGCAGGCATTGACAAGAAATAATCCCGCAAGCACTATTGCCCCATCTTCTTGAAAGCATGGAGCAACCCATCATGAATTTTGTCATCTGCGGCCACTGGCAGGGCGCACTCGGTAATGGGCTTGCCGAGCGTGAGCTCGCGTGCCTCCTAGCTGTAGCCTCGGGCTGCACTGACAAACAGATCGCCCAACGCGATGGACTCTCGCCACGGTCCGTCAAAGGTCGCATCGAATCTGTTATGCACAAGCTGCAGGTCTATAAACGTTCGGCTTTAGTAGCCGAGGCCATGCGTCGCGGCCTGATATCCCCCGCTGCCGCCCTCGCCATCCTGCTGGCCGCTCACGGTGCGCTTGCTGATGATCCCATGGCCAGAGTTCGTCGTGGCAGTAGCGAGAAGAAGATCGAATACCGAGTCGCTGTCCGGCGAGCCGAAGCAGCACTGACGGCATAACCCAACCCTGAAATTTGCGAAAGCCAACAATCGCGGCAGGCCATCGGCTTGCCTGGAGAAAGATATGAGTGACGTAATTTTTAACAGCAGAACCGCCGAAAAGTTTGTTGTTCGCCTCCCTGAGGGTTTGCGTGATGAGGTGGACGCTATTGCAGTAGAGCAGTCGACCAGCATGAACTCGATCTTCATCCGGTCGGTGCGCCAGTTCATGGACGGTCAGCGTCGTCAGGATCTGTTGCTTGATGCGCTTGAGCAGCGTCTGGCGATGGTTGACGCAGATCGCGTCAACCAAATTGCCCAAGAAGGCGAAAGCGTCAACCAAGCACAAAGCCAACCACAGAATATTCCAAAAGTTATTCCTGCCAACTGGAGTGACGCCCAGGTGCTGGACTTCTGCTCGGTCGCTTTCCGCCATGTTGTGGTCGAGGGTGATCTGAAGTTCAGCGATATCAACGACGCGCTGCGCTACATGGCGGACAAGGGCGAACCAGCATTCTTGCGTGAGTTCGACATGGACGAGCACGCCCGTATGGCCGCCGATGCACGCCGATACCGCTGGTTACGTGATCGTGATTGTATCGAAGATGTCGACAGTGACCTGATGGTCCTGCGCGGAGATACCTACTTCACCGGTGCCGAGCTGGACAAAGAGGTCGACGACGCAATTCGCCTTGATGTGTTGGAGGCCGAACCATGCAAGCCTTGAAGCGTCGCGCCATTTCCCCTGCCGCCCTGCCCGCCATTGGCCAGCCTCTTGACGGCGGTTTCTACGCTGGCAGAGTTTTCTTCGACGGGGTCGAGCATGCGCTGATCGATGCCGGCCGAGACTTTCAGGTTGAAGCCCAGTGGTGGGATCGCACCGGGCCAAGGCCCAGTATCAGTGGCGCAAAGTCCTTCGATGACGGGCTTTTGAATACCCACGCCATGGCTGAAGCGGGTAGCGCGATTGCCCAGAAAGTCCTGCGGATGATCATTCGCGGAACCGGATGCTGGCACATTCCGTCGATTCGCCAGCTCGAAGCCATGCGCACAACGCTGTTGCAGCTCAAAGAGTGGGATTACAGCCACGATACCGATGCCAAGCAATCTCTCGCCTGCATGCACGGCTACTGGTCCAGCACCGCTAACTCCGCTGGCTCCGCATGGAATCTGACCATGAGGCCTTGGTGCACGCCAACTACAAACTGGGGCAAGGACATGAAGATGGTCCGCCCGGTCAAGACACTGGCGATCAAGGCGAGCTGCTTCGTGCATGAGCCAGCAACCGATGCTGCTGTGAGCGCAGCCGTCACCAGCCTGGGCGGAATCACCGCGAGCCCGGCGGTGGCCGAGGTTCTTGGCCAGTTCATCAACGAGGACACCGGGCGCTTCTACGGGCGCACGCAGGATCTGCTGATCCAGTTGGCGGCTATTGCCGGGGAGAATCGTGCATGAACCGTCACCGTAACGGCCAGGTAGGGCAGGCATTGGTCGCGCTGTACGAGCTGTTGCAGCGCCGAGAAACAACCTTTGGTGAAGTGCTGAGCCTTTCTGCCACTTGCGGCCTGGATGGGCGGCGGGTGCTGGCTGATCACTTCAAGGGAGGCGCGCGATGAGCAGTCTCGCTGAACAAGCAGTGGAGCACGCCCGCCTGCACAAGGCTGGCCAGCCTCCAAAAACGCCTACGTCGGCGGTGCCAAAAATTAGCACGCCCACCGGCCCAATCAGTCGACACCTTTTTCTGGAAGGCCGAGCTTGGACCGTCGATATGGTCGCATCCCTGAAATCCGAACCGGCCGCGAAGGTGATCGAGCGCCTGGCAGGTGCAGCGGCAGGAAAACCAGCAAGCTACGTGGCGGGAGTTCAGTCGGTGATCCAAGTGCTGGCGTCTGCCGTTCATGGCGAATCCGGTGTTTTGTCAACCAAAGTTCCTTGCGGATCAGGCGATCTGTCAACCAAACCTGTCCCCGGGACAGAATTGGAGGTTCTGCCATGCGCATGAAGCCTGAGCATTATCAACGCCTGCACGACCTGAGCAAGCTCCAGCACCTGAGCCTGCGCAGCCAACTGATCCTGGCTCGTCGGCTAGTGCGCCAATCACTACAGGATCGGGAAGCCGTCCAAGCCTTCTTCCGCGAAGAGGTCAAGAAGGCTGAGGCCGGACTGCCCTTCACCCAACGCCGCTTGGAAATAGCGAAAGACCTCCAGAGACAGTCCCGCGATGGGTTCCGCACCGGTCTGCTGGAGATCGGCAAGTGGTTGTACCAGAGCGACGAAGCCCTGACAGAGAAATACGGCTTCGATGGCGTCTGCGACGTTCTGGAGGTCAACCCCGTGCATCGCCCTGAAGTGTTGAAGTGGGCCGAGGACAAGAGCCGAGCAATCTCGACAGCAGCCTTCATCGTCGGGATGGAGGACAGCGCCCGCCAACGCTCGGGCCGACACCCAGCCGATTGGAAGGAAGGCACGTTCTTCCAGGTGTTTCTGGAAATGCAGGTGGACCTGTTCAGGCGCAAGCCAGAGCTGATGCCAGATCCAACTGCGCCCGGCGGGCCTCTATACGGCATCCCGGTCTACCACCAGCAATCTGACGGCACCATGGCCCGCCAGAGCTCTCCGCTAACCGTGCATGACGCCCAGGGCAGTCGCGTGGTTAAACGCAAGATCGAGGTGCCCCGAAATGGCTCTTGAACCTGCCGTGACAGATTTTCGTGAAATCCAGAACCTGACGAGTCAGGAGTAGAGCCAATGCGTTACATGACCATCAGGAAATTTGCCAGCGAGTCTGGCTACAGCGAGGACGCTATCCGCTCGAAAATCCGTGATGGAATCTGGCGGCTTGGTGAAATTTGGTACAGGGCTCCGGACGGCCGGACGCTGATCGACGTGGAAGGATATGAGTCATGGGTAGAGGCGGGAGGGGAGTTCGGGCGGTCTCCGATACGAGCATCGAAATCACGTTCATGTATCGGGGCGTCCGGTGCCGCGAGCGCATCACGCTCAAGCCCTCCCCCACTAACCTGAAAAAGGCCGAGCAGCACAAGGCAGCTATTGAGCATGCGATCTCCATCGGTACGTTCGACTACTCGGTGACTTTCCCCGGGTCGCCCAGAGCGGCGAAGTTTGCACCCGAAGCAAGCCAGGAAACGGTGGCCGGGTATCTGACCCGGTGGCTGGAAGGCAAAAAGCCCCACCTGTCGAGCAGTTCATACGACGGCTACGAGAAGATTGTGCGTCTACGACTGAAGCCCGCTTTGGGTGAAATGATGATGGTCGATCTGAAGCGCAAGGACGTGAAAGACTGGCTGGCCAAGCTGGAAGTAAGCAACAAGACGCTCAGCAACATACAGAGCTGCCTGCGTTCGGCACTGAGCGACGCGGTCGACGATGAAGAGTTGATCAGCACTAACCCGCTGGCCGGATGGACGTTCTCGAGGAAAGAGGCACCACCCAAGGAAGATGATGTGGATCCGTTCAGTCCGGAAGAACAGCAGGCAATCTTGGCGGTGCTCACCGGCCAAGCGCGTAACCTGGTGCAATTCGCTTTATGGACAGGGCTGCGGACCAGCGAGCTGGTTGCCCTGGAGTGGGGAGATATTGATTGGCTGCGGGAGGAAGTGATGGTCAGCCGGGCGATGACCCAAGCCTCCAAGGGTGCAGCGGAAGTCACCAAGACAGCATCAGGTAAGCGTGCCGTGAAGCTACTCAGACCAGCCATGGAAGCGTTGAAGGCACAGAAGGCACACACGTTCCTGGCTGATATCGAAGTGTTCCAGAACCCACGCACATTACAGCGCTGGGCCGGTGACGGACCGATCCGCAAGACGATGTGGGTGCCGGCCATGAAAAGGGCCGGAGTTAGATATCGACGCCCATATCAGACGAGGCATACATACGCATCGATGCTGCTTTCAGCCGGCGAACACCCTATGTGGGTAGCCAAGCAGATGGGCCATAGCGACTGGACAATGATTGCCAGAGTATATGGTAGGTGGATGCCTGCCGCCGATGTGGACGCGGGCTATCGTGCCGAGCTAATGTGGAATGACAATACCAAAGAAGGATCTGCGAGTGTCCGACCTAATGAAACTGCTCCAGTTGGAGTCCGAAGAACTCAGTAACAAATTCGCCAAAGCTAGCATCGAGGGACGGGGCACTCCACAAGAAGTAGCAGATCGCAGAGAGGCGGCGGTCCACGCTCTCATAGCAAAATATTTCCCGTTTCCTTTCAGAATTGCGAAAGGGAATATTATAGATTCGTTTGGTGGGCGGAGCGCATCAATTGATTGTGTCGTTCTTAACCCGGAACATCCTCATACCGTCAGCGACGGAAACCATTTCTCGGTACTGCTGGCTGATGGTACTGACCACGCCATTGAGATCAAACCTGATCTAACCTCAAGAGACGAAATCGAAAGAGCGCTAAAACAAATAGCGAGCGTTAAAAAGCTTAAGCGCTTACATGTCGGAAAACCTAACACCCCATCTGAAACAACAATAAACGGCATAATATTCTCAAACACAACATATATAGATTTGAATTTATTGCTTAACTCAATTACCGAGTATTACACAGCGAACCGCATAAAGCGGGTCCATCAGTTCGACTTGCTGGTCGTGAACAAACGTTGCGTTATCGTCAACTGCAGGCACGGACATAACTTACATCCCCTGCACGGTGCGCCAGAAGGAATGTTAATTCTTCAGTCAGGACTCAATACATTCGCAGCTGCCATCTTTATGATGAACCAATTACCTCTCTCCCGCATCAGGCTGGACGAGAGCGTTATTGTAGGCTACATCGTGAAAGAGGATTTAGGCATCATGGAGTGGAGCGTACCAGTAAATGAGGCGCTGACTGCGCTGGAAAGCCTTGACACTCAAGAATGACAGCCTTATGCCAGCCTTGAGCCTGTAGCCCGCGCCGCTCGGGACTTGGCTGCGGGTTCAAATCCCCCCGGCTCCACCATTTGATCATCTGAAGACGTCCACGGACGTCTTTTTTTGTGCCTGAAGTCCAGTAAATACGTGGATTTCAGGGCTATTGGGGGCTTTCGAGGCTTTTTGAGTTCCAGACGATTTGGTATTCCCAATGGTATTCCCGGCTACCCGGCGCTAATCTTGGGAATACCAAAAGGTGTCATGGAGTACTTCTCATGTGCGCTCAAACCACCCGCCTCTCCGACCGCCAGCTCAAGGCGGTCAAACCGAAAGACAAGGATTACGTCCTCACGGATGGCGACGGGCTCCAGCTGCGAGTCAGGGTCAATCGCTCGATGCAGTGGAATTTCAACTACCGGCATCCCGTCACCAAGATTCGAATCAACATGGCACTGGGCTCTTATCCCGAGGTTTCTCTTGCACAAGCAAGGAAGAAAACCGTTGAGGCGAGAGAGCTGCTTGCACAGGGCATCGACCCAAAAGCTCAGCGCAATGAGCTGCAGGAAGCCAAACGAGCGGAAACGGAACATACGTTCGAGAACGTAGCCACCGCATGGTTCGAATTGAAGAAGGACTCCGTCACCCCGGCGTATGCCGAAGACATCTGGCGCTCGCTAACACTGCATGTTTTTCCAAGCATGAAATCAACGCCGTTATCGGAAGTGAACGCGCCGATGGTCATCAAGCTGCTTCGTCCGATTGAAGCTAAAGGCAGCCTCGAGACAGTTAAGCGAGTGAGCCAGCGCCTTAACGAGATCATGACCTACGGGGTCAACTCCGGAATGATCTTTGCCAACCCTCTCAGCGGCATTCGAGCGGTGTTCAAGAAACCCAAGAAAGAAAATATGGCCGCGCTACCGCCTGACGAGCTTCCGGAGCTCATGATGGAAATCGCGAACGCTAGCATCAAGCGGACGACCCGCTGCCTGATCGAATGGCAGCTTCATACCATGACCCGCCCCTCCGAAGCGGCGACCACCCGATGGGCAGATATCGATTTCGACAAACGCATCTGGACAATCCCTGCAGAGCGAATGAAAAAGCGTCGTCCGCACATAATCCCGCTTACCGAACATGCACTTTCGTTATTGGATACGCTTAAGCCCCATAGCGGCCACAGGGAATATGTGTTCCCGTCAGATAGAAACCCGCGCACCCACGCGAATAGCCAGACAGCCAATATGGCGTTGAAAAGAATGGGCTTTCAGGACCGCTTGGTCAGCCACGGCATGCGCTCCATGGCCAGCACAATCCTCAACGAGCATGGATGGGATCCGGAGCTAATCGAAGTCGCGCTGGCGCATGTCGACAAGGACGAAGTTCGGAGCGCTTACAACCGGGCGGATTACATCGAACGTCGGCGCCCGATGATGGCCTGGTGGAGTGAACATATCCAGAAAGCGGCTACCGGCAGCCTGTCAGCGTCGGCCATCAATCAAACCAGGGACCGCAAGGTGGTGCCGATACGCTGACATCACGGCGACAGTTCATGCCATCCGTGTAGTGGAGCTTGCCAGCGCTTCTTCGGCCAAGCCCCTGAGTATGGGAAGGCTCCGCATTCCCATACTCAGGGGCTCACGCTAAAGGCCTATCAGACAACCCCGAATTTCGCTTTTCTCCGGCGGATCATCCCTGCTGTTAATTCGTAGTAGTAGACGGTAGCTGGAGCTGAGCATCGCAGATAGTGCTCCAGAAACCATCTCATGTGCTTTTCTCTCCAGGACCAGGGAGTCGCGCAACCCCAGCGCTCACGAATCACCTCGTGCATCCTTTCTGCTTGTCTAATATGCCGCTGCCGCGTGGCATAAGCACCTTTGAGCACAGGGCGCAGGAACAACGCTATGTCGAACTCCGCCGTCATCGCCGACCTCCGATGTAGGCACTCACCACATCGATGCGGTTATGTCCCAACTCGTGGCTGATTTGCTGTCGTGCACGCTGATCGAGCTGGCGATCTTCTCGATGCCTACCACCGCCATTGATGGGTGCAGGGAAGTCAGTCAGTTGCTCATAGCGCTCACAAGCGTAAGCCGCCCGCAGCTCATGAAAGCCTTTTAATCCATGCTCATGCAGAAGGTCCCGCGCCGGTCGCACGACTGTCTGAATGAAGTCTTTGTAGCTTTCGTCGGGCGCCAACAAATTCCGACTGCCACTGGGTGAAGCCTCCCAGGCCCTATCCAAGGCGCCACGGATTTGATCAGTGACCGCGATCCAGCGCGGTGCTGACGCGCCTGATCGACCACCTTTGGTGCCGTCTTGGATGTTGATCTTGCCCAGTTGCCCGGCCTCACGTTGCAGTCGGGGCAGGTCCGCCAAAATCGCTTCACGCAGGCGCATGCCGGTCTCCCGGGCGAGAAGCACAATGGCACTGACCCTCGATTGCTGGCCTCGCTCTGACAACGCCTGTGCGATCAACTCGATCTGGACACGGTCTTGGCCTTGCGGGGCCTCACTACGCACACCTGAGCGCTGCAAGCCAAGCGCCTTGCTCGGACTGGGGATTTTGACGTATTGATCACCGCGCAGCGCGGCCATGGTTCGGTTCACACTGGACAGGCGGTTCTGCGCGGTGGCAATGCCGAAGTTGCCCTGATCAACCTGCTCCCTCACATAAGTGGCGTACCGCATGAGGATGTCACGGTCGATCTGCCGCGCGTCATTGAGCCTCGGACCTTCCTCGGATCGACACCAATTCACGAAGGCCTGCCAACGATCGCTATGGGCTTTGACGGTAGCGAAATGGCCGTCGCCAAACAGATCCTTCAGTGCTTGCGGTCCGGCATAGCTGAGCTGGCGACCGAAGCCGAAATTTCTTCCCGCTCGCTTACCGACCCGAGTCATTTTTCTGCTCCTGATCGACTGCCGCGAGAACACGCAAGAGGGCTTGCCAATGCGCATTCACGATGGCGAGCTGGGCCCAATCAGTCGGGCGAAAACATAGCGTGTTGTCGGTGACGTAGAGATGCGCGCCCTCCTCTTTCAAGCATTGGATGATGGCTGTCGTCGGGGTGATAGCTTTACGGGTGGTAGCGACATCGGCGACAGCGGCGACAACCCTTGTCCTGCTTCGCTTTGAGCGTGGCGACAAAGTGGCGACAGTCGCGGCGACAACCCGCGCTTTCGGCTCCTTTTGGCGCTGAGCCAGATGGTTGCGCAGCGCTTCATCAAGATTGAACATGGCGCACCTCGAAGGTGTGGCCGTCGGTGATCAGCCACTGATGATCAAGCAACTCGACTAACAGCTTGGTGGCATGGCGACTGCTTTTACGGGCAAAGCGGGGGCCGTTGCGATTCAGCTCTCGAATACTGAAGCGTTTCCAATTCTTGACCTGCAGCCAGCGCAGCAGCCGATCTGCTTCTTCCTTTACCCGACACACTGGCTCCTGCTCAGTCAGGCGCTGGATCTCGGTAAGGTAGTAGCCGACTAAAGCGGAGGCCCGTTGGATATGGTCGACCTCCACGACGCTGCTCTCCTCCACTACTGCCAGATTGCCGGCGACGCGCAGCAGGTTGTCGGCGGCCTTCGATCCGCTAGGCCGTACGCTTGCCAACTCGCCAAACTCACCCAACTGGGCTTCGATGGCATCATGCAGATCAATCCAGCGACGACGAGCCAATGGACTGAGGCTCAGCGGTGACAGCCGCAAGGCACCGTCAGTGGAAAGTGACCAAGGCTGATGAAACAGGGCCGAAAGACGGTGGTGATATCGCTTTAGGGCGAGGTCTTTTGACAAGTCGACAGCCTGATAACTGCGTTGTCCGGCCAGGCTGGTGGGCCAGGTCATGAGGCAGCGACCGAGAATGCCTTGCCCCTGCAGCAACGGGTCACTGAGTAACTGCATGGCTAGATACGGTTGCAGCATCAGGTGCAGGCTCAGGCGTCGATCGTAAGCTCGCAAGCTTTCACCCACCATGGACCGCGCGCGATCTAACGGACTGCCGTCCCAGAGTGACGACAAGGTCGTAACCGCTTTCAAACGGTTATCCCGACTCATGGTGCTGCTACCGAGGAATTGTCCCCCCTCGTCACAGAACAGGCCCATGCTCGGCAAGTCATGGCAGAGTCCCTTGATCAGGGCCTCGATAGTCGGATCCGTGGTGATCAGCCTAGGTGCTGAGGGCTCCGCTTCAAGCGGTACGCCGTTTGTGGGGTTGGGATCGCCAGGGTTGATACGCTGCGCCTGTCGCTGCGCGACACGGTACCGGGCGAGTTGTTCGCGATAGCGCTGCCACTGCTCACGCTCCCATTGCCGTGCGGGCAGCAATGCAAAACGATCTGCCGCCGTTTTGCGATCGCCGGATGCGGCCACGGTGATCAGGTACAGCGACAGCGGATAATTTCTCCCATCGAGCTGTAAGCCCGCATGACCTTGAGTAGCCAGCGCCGAAGCAGCCAGCACCGATTGTGCAGCCAATGCCTGGGGCACCCCGATGACCTCAGCCATGCGTTCGACTGCAGGCCCAAGAATCCCACCCAGTGCCTGCACCGGATAAGGCTGGGCCACGGGATTCGACTCAATCAGCGGTCGAGGTAGTTGTGGTAGTTCAAGCTTCGGATCTAACTGCTGCATGGGCCGTCTCCTCGTTCATTGCTGGTTGTCCTCACGTAGTCCCGCCACGGCTGTTGAGTGTTATCAGGGATCAAGGCCCCTGCGGCCTGTGAGGTGTTCACTGACGTGGAACGAACGGCTCCTTACGACCGGGAGCAAGGGCATGACCCCATGAATCTGGCCTCCTTAGACGCATCCGAAGATGCGGGCGGGTAGAGGCTATGCCGACTGACGAGTTCGGCACCTGGAGATCCTGAGCGGGAGAAGGCAACAACATCGACACCTGGGGCATGCCTGACTGTCAGTCAGGTGCAGCCTTTCCATAGGCTGCAGCACCAGTGCCTGTGCTGTTGCGGAGGGTGACGAATCTGATTTGTCAGGCCGATTGTCACGAGGAGAATTGCGGCAATGCCCTGTACGACGTGGATTGCAGCAGTGATACGAGCGCCCGTCTCTTTCCAGAAGAAAGAGACGGGCGCAGTCTGGCGCAGCGAGGTGCGTCGAGAGGTGAGGTTGCTGCAGTGCAGCGAGGAAGGTCCATCGTCTGCCGCAGTGGGCAGATCAGTCGAGTAGGCATCCATCACTCTTGTGGAGTGACCGTGCGAGCCGCCGGACGCTAATCGCACTTCGGGAGAACCACCACACAAGTGGCGTAGCCTTAAAGGTTCTGGCTAACTGGGCAGGTGCTGTCAACGACAGCGATCCGTGCGCCAATTTTTATACTCACTCGAAAAAGCGGTCAAGCGTCACTGCCGAAGTGCTCAGAAAGTGGCGACTGTCGCCAGTATTGTCGCCATGCTCCAGGCCACGTTCTACGTGGGTTGTCGCCAGCGTCGCCGCTGTCGCCACTCCTACATCCATGCCCAACGAAGAGATCCGCACATACACTGAAATGGCGCTGCGCTTGATAAAGGTTGCAGGGAATTACTGACGTGGGAAAGCAAGTGTGGCGTTCGTCAAATTGAAAATGGGAGGGTGGAACGCCGCAGCTTCGAGAAAAGCGAGTGAACCCTCCGATCGGCGCGATCAAAGATCGCTTGATCGGAGGGTTTGGCGGAAAAGCAAATCTCAAACGTCAATTACAGACTCAGGCATCAAAGCGGGTTGATTGAGAAGTGACGGCCTCACGTCGCATGATCAGTGTCTGCTGCAACCGCAGCAGAAAACCTGCTTCAAATGCTTCTTGGGGATCACCTGGACGATGATGCTTTCGATTTTGCGCCAGTGCCCACCACAGCGGCAATGATGAACCATCGAGCCAGGTCTCAGCGCACCGAACGCCGTCCTCAATCATCGGGCGGAATTCATTGCCCCATGGTGTTCGAAGACCAGGACAGCCTTCAGCTGAAGGGACAGAGACGTACTCACCAACCTGTTGATGAACGCGCTGAGCTGGGATACCGGACAAACATCGAAACGCCTTGTCGAACAACACAGCCGCGTCGTCCAACAGCTCTACCGCCAGCTCAACATCCTGTGGAAAATGAAGCAGGACGCTCTGTGCTCCATTAAGCCGAAGTATTGCAGCCTGCCGTAGTTTAATCGCTGCATCTTCAGGGGTAAGCGATGAAGTATCGATGCTGTTAGGTTTGGGGAGGCCAATGAGAAGCGAAAGATCAAACATCGCGGAATCCTCCGAGATGGTTTGCAGCTTGAATCATTTGACCGGGGTGGCGCACGAGCTTAAAAGGGGGACAGGTCATTTTCCTTATCTCCTCGGACAGTTAAGGAGCCGTCCACCCAGCCGTTCTGACACGAAATGGGTGGCGGACCGTACGGGGGTCAGAAACCGGCGTCCGAGGGAACCGGCCAGGCCGAAGCCTGCCCCGCACGGACCGCCATAGAAAAGCAGCAGCTAAGCCTATGTAAGCACCTAATAGCTGGCTATGGCGCTATGCGCCTCGAACAATTCAGGTTCTGACACCCGTCCACGGGATTGACCGTGGCGGGACAAAGCGTAAATGTGAAGCAGTGATAAAACAAGCATGCAGTACCAATAAGCTATACATCGAATGAAGCTGCCAGCCAGATGATGACGCTCGACGTTGACTGGTGGCCCTGCACCGCTTCAGGTCTGACCTAGCGACGAATAATGCAGAGTCCGACCACGCTGATAGAATCTGCATGGTTGTACATAACGCCCTTCTGAGAAATGTTATGAATACAGAATTGACGGAAGAAGAGATGCGCCGGGCGCTATTCGGTGATTCTCAGCCCCCTGCGCCAGCATTTAACACACACGGAAGTGCTCACAAAACGCGTGCATCATCATTTTCGAGTTATGGGCCTCGGTGAGCTCTACGCTGCACAAGCTGCCAGTGAAATGGCAGATATCTCTTATTCGCTTGAGGAGGTCGGAGCTAGCTCAGGCCCCGATGGGGTTCGCCAGCATCTTGATGGTCAATTTCGTTCGCGATACGCCCGTGACACCAGCTCTTGGAAAACTGCCCTGTACGAAGGGCTCAGAGACTCAGACTGGTTTTGCATTGAAGGCTACCGACTCATCCGTACCCCCCGCGCATAAATGGCATGTCCTATGCGCTGACGAAAATCAGCTTCTACTCTATTGAGAAACCGAAATCATCGGGCACATCCTTGTTTCCAATTGCGCCTTTGACATTGTCAGATTTTTAGTACTAATATCTGACAATGTCAAAACCGGTATTCACTGGGGGCTGGACGAAATGAGCGATGGGCCACATAGAAGCTTGAAGCTGCGAAAGCCATGGAAAGAACTGGCAAAGCGTGCGGACAAAGACACCTACGATGCCTCCCAGATAGCTGAGGCTACGAAGCATGCAGTTGCCAGTGACTTCAAAATGGAGGTCTCGTGGCTCCTGATGGAAGCCCTGAAAGCAGTGTTTACCGGTTGTGATAACTCTCTGGAAATTCGAGAAATCGCGCTTACGCAACTTGAAGATGCGAAAGCATTTGCAGCAGCCTCCGTTTTTGGAACGAATCTTGTGGAATGGAGCATCGCCCTTATCCATGAAGGGAAATTTGGAATTGAAGCATTCCATGAGGCAGTAGGCCTCGCCGCCAAAGACCGCTGCCACGCGAACATACGGTCGATTGAAGAACACTACCTTCGCGACTCAAACGAGCGAAGAGCAGAGCACGTGAGTAAGAGACTACAGAATGCCATTTCTACTCTATCGAGCACCCAGCTCGGTCTGGATCTTGTTGGCCCAGAGCCCGTACGAATCGCTCCACCGAGGAAGATGGAAGGTCTTGATGACGGGGTATCGTTGTGATGAACACCTTCCCGCCTAAGGAAATAGCTGTAGATATACTTGAACCTGGCGCCCGCAAAAGAAACGGCGTAATCCCGTGTTACATCGAGAAGAACATCGAGTTCGACCTCGAGGCTCTCGCATCCTTCTCATCCCATGACAAATGGGAGCCCGTAACGTATGACGCACTACTCATATCAGCTGCAGTTGAGTTCTGTGATCGCTACCTTGTCCGCAGTTCCATGAATTGGGGCCGTCGATTCATCGTTCACGCTCCAGTACACGACGTTGAGCGGTGGTCGAGTAACAAGGTAAACCGAGCGCTCGTCAACGCACTGAACCTTTTGACCGGAGACGACTGGCATTTCAATTTTGGACCTCGAAAACAAGCTGCACAGAGACCGCCGCAAGGCCAAATAGCTTTTCCTTCCGATGCAGAGGCTGTCATTGCCTTCAGTGAT
Source organism: Pseudomonas cichorii (assembly GCF_015471405.1). Lineage (GTDB taxonomy): Bacteria > Pseudomonadota > Gammaproteobacteria > Pseudomonadales > Pseudomonadaceae > Aquipseudomonas > Aquipseudomonas serbiensis. The sequence continues at coordinate 103,062 of NZ_BLVZ01000017.1, read as the reverse complement.
GGAATGGACTCACGTGCGGTCTCTGAGCTTGAGAGCAAGCGCCTAGGTAAACGCCTGATTCGTCTTCGAATAGGGAGCAAACAACACGACATTTCAAAAAAGGAACGCCAAAGGATTCCATTCACGGCCATCCCATATTCAGTCAAGCTTGATGATGCAAGAAGCGCTGAGAGAAGTGCACGCAGCCGCGGATTCAAATTCAGTATCATATCGGCAGTTGCGGCGTATCTAATTGATGCTCCAATGGCCATCATCCCCGAAAGCGGACAAGGTGCACTTGCACCTGTGCTCCTTCCTGTCGCACATGGGTATGAGGACTATCGAAATCACCCCGTCTTCACCAAGCTGATGGAGCGCTTTATCGAAGCACTTCTTGGTTACCGATTCCAGTACACCTTTCCCAGGCTTTGGATGACGAAAGGCGAGACCCTGCGCGAGTTTGTGGAAACCTGTGGCCCTAACGTGAATTGGATAACGACCAGGTCGTGCTGGCAGCAATCCCGGCAGGTAGCCGTTTCAGGCGCAAGAAGACAGTGCGGCATATGCGCCGCGTGTATGCTTCGCCGCCTTAGCGTTCACGCTGCAGGATTGGAAGAGCCACCAACGAATTATGTGTGGGAATCCCTAGATAGTCCGACCTGGAAGTCAGGCGCAGCAAAAGAATTCACCAGTTTTACCGAAGCCTTGCAACAATACGCTATCGCAGGGGTACTTCATTTCGAGCACCTTTCTTCGATTCGGGAATCTTCGCAGTACGAACTGATCAAACGCCGCAGAACGAGCGAACTGGCTCGAGCTCTGGCCGAGTCGCCACATGCCGTGGCGCAGAACCTTGACAGGCTCTTGCAGCAACATGCCAAGGAATGGTCAGCGTTCACGAGCGATATGAGATCAGAGTCGTTCGTGAGGAAGTGGATAGATGGCGCATCATGACCAAACCAAACTATGAACTGAACCCAGGTGAACTGGGTGAACGACTAAAGGTCGCGCGCGAAACCGCGGCCATGACCCAAGACGCAGCGGCCAAAGCAGTTGGCTTTGCTCGAACCACTCTTGTGGCTATTGAAAAAGGACAGCGCTCTGCAAAGCTTGACGAGATCCAGATGCTTAGCCGCTGTTATGGAGTATCTGCTAACTCTTTGCTACGCCGAGAAGCGGTCCATGTGGACCTTGTTCCTCGCTTCCGCTCACTCCCAGACACTGGTGATGCAGGCATCGACCAAGCTGCTCGGATGTTGAATGATCTCGTCAGGGCGGAAGTAGAACTTGAAAACATTTTAGGTGTTCGGAAAACCTCGAATTATCCGACCGAAAAAAGCATCTTACCAGGCGATGTACGCAAACAAGCAGAGCACGATGCTCATAGCCTCCGAAGCTGGCTAGGGCTCGGCGAGAGCCCCATCCAAGATCTGTTTTCACTCATAGAGATGCAACTTGGAATTCGTGTCTATAGCCGGAGACTTGAATCGAAAGTGTCTGGGCTATTTGCCTATGACGACGCCGTTGGCGCCTGTATGCTAATAAATGCAGTACATCGGAAGGATCGTCAAACCCAGACTGGCGCCCACGAGCTCGGGCACTTTATAGCGACGCGACGTCAGCCCGAGATCTATCAAGCCGAAAAGCATGAGAACTCGCGTGAAGAACGTTACGCGAATGCTTTCGGTAGTGCTTTTCTGACGCCTGCCCGCACTGTCATGGAAAAGTTCAAGGAAGTGACCATTGGATCAACCCACCTCACTCGTCGGCACATCATCCTGCTCGCTAGTTTCTTTGGCATTTCACGCCAGGCAATGGTGATGAGGCTTGAAGAATTAGATCTGACGAAAAAGGGAACGTGGGATTGGTTCATGGATAATGGCGGTATAACCGACGACCAAGCCCAGCAGGTACTAGGCACGATAGCTCAAGATTCCACGCCTATGGAAGGCGCGCAATCAACTAGGCTTTTTTTGTTAGCTATCGATGCCTGGAAAAAGGATCTAATCAGCGAAGGGCAAATGTCGGATTTGCTTAAGCTAGATAGGGCGAAAGTACGCGAGTTGCTTGATGAGGCAGAAGAGGATGAGGTTGATGACCTTTTCAAGCTGTCTCACTGATCGAGATAGCATTCTCGTTCTCGACGCCAGTGTCATCATAAACTTGCTGGCGACCGGCTATGCAAGCGCAATCCTGCAAGCAGTTCCGACTCCTATTGTTGTCACTGACAATGTAATACGGGAGATTGAGCTAGGAACGGTAAACGGCCGGCCTGAGCCGAAACAGCTTTTGGAGCTAATCCATAATCAAATTTTAAAGACAGAAGAGCTTTCTGGCATTGCATTAGAGCACTTCTTCGACTTGGTATCCGGATCCACAGCGGCCTCGCTCGGAGACGGAGAAGCCGCGACACTCGCGCTTGCACATAGCAACGGGTTTACCGCAGTCATTGATGAAAAAAAAGCTACTCAAATTTCCTCCCAACGTTTTGAAACACTGCGACTCATTACAACAGTCGATATTCTTGCTTACGAGCCCGTGCGTATTTCAATCGGAGATAAAGCCTTAGCCGTTGCAACGCTTCAAGCGCTGAAACACGCCAGAATGCAAGTCCGAGACAGCCAATTCGACTGGATTGAAAAGGTGATCGGACGCGAAAACGTAGGTTTATGCCCAAGCCTTAGGAGGCTCGCAAAGCTTAAGCTGGCCGGGCGTCGCAGTGTTAGCCAGTAATGCTGGGCCGACCTATACAGCTAATTTTTAGCTGTATAGGTCTGAGACTTCAGCCTACAGAGGGCCGCACCAGGAGAAACAAATTTCTCTTTGCTCGAGTAGCAGCAACGTGCAGCAGACATCTTTCAGAAGTTTCAGTGTCTTCGGTTACCCCGGCATCTTCATCACGGCTAAATTGCCCTGCATAAGTAGTGGCTCCCTTGTAGGCGGCAACAATCACTACGCTAAATTCAAGCCCCTTGATGCGGTGCATAGTGGCTAGACGGACGCCCAATAGTGCCGAATCGTCCGAGGTTGCGTTATCTAGTTTCAAGTGAATAATATTGGCTTGCTGCAGAGCTCTAGCAATGTTTTCCAGATCCTCGTTAGTACGTGCGGTGATGCAAATCTGTCGAGGCTCCATGCCATCGTCCTGCAGTTGTTTAAGGATCGTTTGTATATGCGGCATATCCTCATTAACGGAAGACGACTCAATGATATCCGGCACATCACCATGGGTAAGCGAACGGTAACCGCGCAGAGAATCCGCATTCCCGTCCAGGTCGTCGACAGCACATCCTTCAAGCTGAGCACAGGCCCATTGACGGATTTCGTCTGTGGTGCGGTAGTTCACCTTAAGGTTACGGCTACGGCCACGAACCTCAATGCCCACCCGGCTCAGTACGACTTTGTGCCGGTAGATACGCTGGTGAGCATCGCCAACGATAAACAGGTCGTTTTCAGCTTCCTCTACGGCTGTGCGAATAAGCTCAAAACCTGCGTTGCTGATGTCCTGGGCTTCATCTACCACCATGGACCGAATTCCGAGTGCGGGCTGCTCTGTCCTTAACAACTGACAGGCTTCACGGAAGGCCTCTTCAGGCTCGCGCAAATTGGCGGCTTGCAGCTGGGCACGGTATTCGGCAAACACCGGCCAAATAGACTTACGCATCGCACGGCCGAGCTGACCGCCACGGCCGACTCGACTGGCACGCATATAGTCCTCAGCAGTTTCACAAGCTTGAGGCAGCACCACTCGCTCATACTCCGCACGCATGAACGTTAGGCTGAGATCAACCGATGTCGGCATCGCAGACAGAGCTGCTTGCCAGAAACGGCGACGATCGCCTTCGTTGTACAGCAGGTTATGTGGGTAGCCAAAACGACGCAGAAGGCTGGAAGCCCACTGATCCAGGTTCACCACTTGAATTTTCTCCAATTCCTGTGGGGTGCACAGCAGCGCCAAATGCTGGCGGATGTCCTCGGCAAGTGTTTTGGTGAACGTGGTAAACAAGACCGGACGACCAGGCAAGTCCGAATATTGTCGAGCAAGTCTTGCAGCGCGATGCATGGCGACAACAGTTTTACCAGTACCTGCACCACCGGTCACCTTCACTGGACCATTCCAGTCACGCTCCACCAACTTGCGCTGAGTTGGGTGCAGGAAGACCCTCCAGCGTTCTAGAGGTGCAGCCAGTAAGGCCTCCAGATCGCTGTCATCAGTCAGTACCACGAAATGACGACGCGAGCTATCGCGCTCCAGCGCAGCCCCGAAGTCTGCAGGGTCGACAGACTCTGGCGCGGCCTGATCACTGATGATCTTGTCGAAAAGCTCGCCGGCAGCAAATAGATACAACGCCTCGAATGCCTCATCGGGCAATTGCGCTTCCAGCGCCTCAAGTTCGCCTTCATTAGTTACGGCACGCACCGCTTCCAGCCGATCATCGGGTACGCCCAGCCGGCGAATTTCACGATCCTTGAGGGCATCGAACAGTCCCACTGCACGCACCTCGGCCGAGGCGTCAGATGCTTTCGTGTTAGCCACCTCCTGCACTGCATAAACCTGGATGCTGCCAACATCCGGATGGATCGCGACTCGATGGCGACGTGCCCACTGATAGGCATCGTCATGTTGGTCAACCCACAACAGGCAGTAAACGTTGCCCACATCAGGTTTAAGCACGATTCCACGCATATTGTCGTTGATCCGAACCGAGCGCATGTTCGGATCGGCGGCATCATGAATGCGCTCATAATTGATGCCGGTCGCCATTGGGTTCTGACGAAACTTTGCAACGAAGGTCAGTACCGCCTGCTGATGAGAACGTGGAACTACCGAAAACGACTTCAGAAAGTCATCGGACATTGCAATCTTGAGTGCCAGCGTCATGCCAGTGTCTCCATCAAAAGGGTTCTCAGCTCATCAGGCAACTCACTGCCATCAGCGGCAAAAGAATGCCAACCTTGGCCAGCAAAAAGCGCAGCCACTGCTCCAGAATCTGGCAGTAGTACGGCGGTACGAACATCTGGCCAAGCCAATTCGGCTTCTGCTATTACGCGGCCTTTCTCATCCATCAACTCATAGCCCACTTCTGGGGCGGTTACGTCCAGACCAGCCAGAGCCAAGCCCCAAGACTGTACTTCATGTGCAGCTAGACTCAGCGCTTCCTGCCAGGCTTCAGACAGTCCGCCGGATTTTGCTTTGAGCGCAGAACAATCCTGCAGCGCAGGTAACCCTGGCATTTCAGCGTTGCCAACCCAAATCTGACTCAGCGGCAACAATAAGTTAAGTGCCTGCCAAAGTTGCTGCCAGCGTAACTGCAGCTCGCTTTCGGGCAGGCCATCTTCTTTCCACTCGCCAACCAGAACAGGCTCAGAGTCTGCAGAGCCATTGCCCGTCATCACTTGCTTCAGATGCTCCGGGTGCATGGCAATGGCCAGCATCCAGACTGTACCGAGCTGACGCAGGCTCAACCTATGCAGTTGCAGGTCAGGTAGCAGACCCAGCTCATCCAAACGCTGCCAGAAAGCCCCTTCGCGCAGGACTTGAAGCGCATTAGTGTCACCCGGTGGCATCAACATTCCCGCAGCCAGGCAGACGGCCAATTTGCCGAGCGCTTGGTGTTGCCCATGGGCTAAACGCTGATGCAGCTGGCTAAAGGACGGCAGCGATTTGAAATTGGAGAGTGTTGCGATGCCCTGTGCCGCGCACAGCTTCTGCACTACCTGCTGTGGATCATCATTAAGCAAAGTTGCCCAAGGCGATGGCGTAGGTAATACCTGGTTTTGCAAAGCGCATTCGACATCATCCCAGGTTAGCGTCCAGACTGAGAACTTCCCGCTCCTGGCCACCGCCATACGTTTGGCTATATCGGTAGTAATGATGTCTTTGTGGTACTGCCAACCATCAACAAAGACCGCCACGGGCAGGTCGTCGGCGGCATCGTCTGGCCAGAATACGAAGTCAGGCTTGCACGGAATCAACACACCTTCGCTGGCTCCCAGATTGACCTGCAACTCCATCCGCCAGCGACGCGAGCCAGCCTGTATCTGATAGCCCGCCTTGCCCTTGAACAATAGCTCACTCAGCTTGAACTTCTCACCTTCATGCTCACGGCGCAGCGCTTCGACAAACCGCCTCTCCAGCATGCTATCCAGTAACTGGTTAGCTGGCTGGACGTCGGCCAGATGGGTAACTGGCTTCAGTGCTCCCTTGTACTGCATCACCTCACCCAACAATTTCTGTGCTGTACGTCGCGAGATAGACTTACGATCATGGCTGTTGTGATAGCGGTACACGCAGCGATAACAGCCATCGGTGTCCGCATTCTGGTTGCAAGTACAGGTATTGAGGGCTTGCAGTGCAATGTCGAATACTTCCAACAGCGGTTCGGGCGCGCGCATCAATTCCTTGAGATAGCCGGTGCCACCTGGCACGCTGTCGTAGATCACCAGATAACAACGCGGCGTATCTGAGCCCGCAGCCATACGCATATCTAGAGCAATACGCAGATGGTCCACTGCTCCCCTAAACCGCCGCGCCAACCCCAACTCCAGAGCCGACACAAAGCTCAGCAGGGCCTCGTTGGTATCGGCAAAACCCACCTCGGGCAAAAACAGACGAATGCCCTCACTAGTGAACTCGCGGTAGAGGAACACGCACTGCTGCGTGCTCGCCTCGGGGTTCTTGCGCTTCGCGCACCAGGACGAATGGTTGCGATATAGCTCCTCGGCCTTGCGCTTGCGCTGTAAGGTGCCGCACTCGGGGCAGATGCTAAAACCAGGGCGGCTGAGTTCCTTCCCGCCGATCTCCATCGGCATGCCTTCCGCTGACTGCTCGCCAAAGTTCACCTCGCGAAAAGTCACCCGATCGAGAAACTCGAAGCCGAAAGGAAATGTTTGCTCGTCAATCACAAAGGCCTGGCGCACCGCATCAGGCAGGCTATCCACCAAAGCTTGGCGCACATAAAAACCGCGCTGACGCTCGTCTGAGTCGTCAGCAATACGGCTATCGCGATCCAGCGTTCGGGCAAACACCGTGGTCAAACGCAACATCTCGTGCACCCGGCCACTGTCGCGCCACAGCGTATCGCCACAGCGTGGGCAGTTAGAGTGTTGATCACCTGAGGATAGCGGCTCGGTATAGGAGCACTGCCTACAGAAACGCCAGTGCTCCGGCTTGATCTTCGATACGTCGATCTGGTTGATCACCACCCGCCTGCCTTCGGCATAAAAGGTGTTGTTCGGTGCCAACTCAGTGATGGCCGTTGATCCAGGACGCTCATATTCGAAGGTCAGAGGATCAGGAGCGGATGTCCCGGCCTTTGAATCGCGCACAATGATCGAGCGCAACAGCACACCTTGCTCCGGGAACGCATAGTTGGGTAGCAAGCCCTCATCAGTCAGCACATTGAGCGTAGCCTTACCCTCAATGCTGCCAATCAAACGCGAAAGCGCAGTTCGATCCTGAAGCAGTCGTGCCAACTCCAGCTCCTGATCCTCACCACGCACCGTCAACGCCTGCAGCTTATCGATCTCCTTCACTGCGGCCTCACGCTTGCGCTTGATGCTTTCAACATCACTAGCAATGCTCTGCAAACGGTTGACGATCTTATACGCCAACGGGCTGCTATCACCGTTGTTGCCCTGAATGAAATTAGCCAGCCATTGGCACGTACCGTCGCTCAAAGGGCACATATCTCCCTGATTGAACAAGCGCAAGAACCGTTCAAAAAGCGACGCTTGGTGCTGCTCCACATAACTCAACCAAGGGTAAGGAAACTTGCTGTTGGTCTGATTATTGATCGCAGTGAACACCCCACGAATTTCCTGAGGGATCTGCGCCGCCCGCCCGTTCTCATGCACCCAGCAATCTAGAGTGAACGCTGTAAGTTGACGCTCAAGTACCGCCGAGGCGTTAAGGAAAACCCCAGGTGCCTGCACGGAACCTGCAATCATGGTTTTCGGGTCATCCCAGAAATACAGGTCATGCGGCTTGCTGGTCGCCATGCTCATCAGCAACGCATTACCAGTGCTACGCCCTGCCCGACCGGCTCGCTGAATGTAGTTTGCCTGCTGTGGAGGAACCGAACATTGCAGCACGCTGGACAAGTCGCCAATATCGATACCCATCTCAAGAGTGGGTGTCGCGGAAAGCACATTAATGCCCCCGGGGCGATCACTGTTGGATTTAAAGTTGCGCTCTACTGCCTCGCGGGTTTCGCGCGGCAGTAAACCAGTATGCTCGTGCGCCACTACCCGCCGAATGTCCGCATTCAGGTAGAGTTTGCGATAAAAATCACCGGGTACATCTAGTGCGTGCAACTCGCCCCGGCAATCGACGCGGCGACACGCTTGCTCAGAAAAATCATCCTCTGGGCCAGAGAGTGTTGTGCTGTGGCAGCTGGCACACCGCCACACCTTGCCACCCAAGATAACGTGGAAAGCAGAGGGCTCCAGCCCCCATACACGGATATCCGGCTTCTCGGTAGCCTCCTCAAAACCTGCTAAGCCAACGCTTTCCAATGCCTCAAGAGCAAGCCGATAAAGCGGCGCAATCAAGGCATCCGTACCCAGCGCCAGATCATGCAAAGCAGGCAATGCCTTGAACGCCCAGTCGCTAAACAAACGGGCATGGCTCTTAGTTATACTGACACAGCGACCAAACTCTGCCAGTGTCAAAAACCTCGGAGGCCGCGGGCTGGTTAGAAGCTTGAACTGGCTTGGATTCTTCTTATACCCCCAAGGGCTGCTACCCATTCGCGCATAAAACCCTAGCTCCTGATCACGCCAAGCCCCGATGCGCTGCATGTTTTCCAGTAGCCCGCGCAGTAAAACAACAACTTCTTCCAGCTGCGCGGCGGCTAACGGTTCAAGCGTGTCACGTAGACGTGGCAACAGCCATTGAGCGGCTTCGTCTAACTTGCCTGCAAGTGGCACTACGCATGCAGTTCCCGTCGCTACCAGAGTGCGACCAATATGAGCATCCTGGCCAAACTCTGCATTGAGGACCCAAGGCAACACCCTCGCCAACTCGCTAGGTAGGTTGCTGCTTTCAGGCAGCGCCCCCTCTTCCATCAGGGTCTCATAATCACGTAGCCACTGCATTTGCGGCGGCAGGAAGTTAGCAATGTAATGACCATCACCTAGCGCCGTGCGCCAACGTTGCGCGAATGCTGTTGGCAAATTTTCTAGTGTCACAGGTCGCCCAGCTGCATAGGCATCAGCAATTACCTGCGCCAACGCCGGGCGTAAGTTCATTCGCCAGGTTCTCGCGGCAAGGAACCCTGCACGATGCGCCGCATCCTGTACCGAGTCAGAGAAAGCAATCAGCTTCTTGTCCGGATTGAAGCGCGTTGCAAACAACTGTCCCACCATCACCGCCGCCAGACTGGCCGCTTGCGAACCAACAATTGTCAGCGTTTTATAACCGGCACAGAAAGGACAATCATGGTGCGACTTGGTGTACTTCGCGCCATTGCGCGTACCTTCACGCAGGTTGCTGGCAATATCTATAGCCAGCAAAGGCTGATCCTCACAGTGTGAGCATTCGGTTTGTGATGCCTGATGCAAGGAGCCGCAGGCAGGGCATACCTGCTTGCGCTCGAACACCGCTGGGTTCGCCCCCGCACTGGAAGGAAAAATAAAACGGGTGCTCACATCCTCGGCGAAGAACGCGCTGTAAAACGACTGCAGGTCATGGGTCAGTTGATTGGGACTGATCTTTTGTTGCGTAGAACCCCAGCCGGTGGCGTGGCACTCGCGGCAATGGATCACCGGCAGATGCAGCCGCTCCATATCGACTTTACGTAAGTCATCGTGATGCCGAAGCTGCGGCTCAGCATCCAGCACAGCCACCATGCGGCGCAACTCACGTAGCCAGATTTCCACCTTCACCTGCAAGAAAAAATTCTGATGTGCATCCTGGCGTGCATGCGCTACCAACGACAGCAGGCTAGACAACCAAAGTAACGCAAAGCGCTCATCATCGCAGCTCGGTAAACGGCGCTTGAGCAGCACTAACAGGTCATCCAGCAACACGGACTTTGGGCCAAGACGCTCCAAATCACGCAAAAGATTCTGGAAGGCAAAGTGGCTCTTCAGGTCCTTACCCAAGCCACAGCGCCAAGCAAAATCCTCTGCCTGCGTGACCGAGCAAGGCTCACCAAACCACAAGGGTGCTTGGGCCGCCAGATAGGCATGCAGGTCGTCATAGTTCTCGGGAGCCAAGGTATGCAGATCACTGGGCTGCGGGCTTTGGGTGAACTCAACCAGGGCTTCAGCGAGATAATCCCCAACCGACTCGCGGTCCTCGGAGATAACCGCATTGTCATCCAACACTTCACCAAACACATCACCGGCAAAGTCCAGCAAATCGCTAACGCCATCATCGCCCAACGTTGCCGAAGTACCGACGCACACCAACTGGCCCGGCGGCGCATTCAGACGTCCCTTGAGACGGCGAATCAAACAGGCCAGATCAGTACCCTGCGCACCATCAAACGTATGCAGCTCATCCACCACCAAATAACGTAGCGTGTCTGGCAGCTGATGCGCCCACAAAGGGGCATCAGCTGCACGCAGCAGCAAAAAATCCAGCATTTTGTAGTTGGTCAGCAGAATATCTGGCGGATTTTCACGCAGGGCATTGCGGTCAGTGATCACCGCATAACTACCGTCGCTCAATTGGGCGACCGTTTGCGACTCGATAGCCGGTGCATCGCCCACGTACAAGCCTGCACGAATCCCACTAAGGCCAGCGGCCTTAACGATTTCCTTGGCCACGCGCCCAGATTGGTCGCTGGCCAAGGCATTCATGGGATACAGGATTATCGCCTTGATGCCACGCCGCCCCTCGGCACGCGCCACACGACAATGCTCAAGGATCGGGTATAGGAAGCACTCGGTCTTACCCGACCCCGTACCCGTTGCCACCAACGTAGATTGAGCCTCTGAATCCACCAACCGCGCAAAAGCTTTGGCCTGATGGGCGTGGGGCACAAAACTCGCAGGTAACCAGGGAAAAGCCGGCAGGCCACCAACTAGCTGCTTGCGAAATGGCAGTGGCAAAGTCAGATACGGCCCTTTGAAGATATTACTGCGCTCAGCCAAAAAGCGCTCTAGCAAACCCTCAAAACCAGAAGTAGTGGACGGGAATGCGGTACGCAGAAAGTCTGCGACGCCTTGAGTGACCTGCTGGGAAACGATCAATGGCTGCATGATCAGATCGCCTCATCCACGGATGGTACTACCGTCAGCCCGTAGAGGCTTTCCAATGCTGCCAACATCTGCTGCCTTCTCCAAGCAACAAATGCTAGTGGATCACTCCAAAGCAAATTTTTGGGAACGGGAATGAAATCGTAGGAACTCCAATACTTACTGCCGTCCGAACTTTGAAAGAATTCACTCGGGTTACGTGCTCGCTTGTAGTTATTGACCTCAGCTGGCATAGGCTGGAAGTTCCACAGCACATCGACAGTCTCTTGATAAGCCTCATCCGCCCCAATCAATTTTAGCGGAAATATATGATCAACCTGAGGCTTACTGTTATGAAAAACGTAACTCCGACTGGGCATAAGCACCTTGGTAGCCAACCAAGTCTGGCTCAACAGCTGGTATTCGTTGAGCTCTCCAGTTCGGTTTTTCTCGACCGCGATCTTGCGAATAGCTTCAAGCGGGAATGACTCATTTTGCCTTCCTGCTTCCATAGCTTCGCGCGCGAAAACATTGACCATAGTCTGGGTATTCCAGTCACACATCTGAGAAAGTAAAAAGTACTGGTGAATGAGCTGTACCTCTGACTCATCCCATGTGCGGATACGCCATTCATGACCGTGGCGCTTGAGCTCCGTCAGGTAGGCTGCAATCGGTAAGACGGCCAACCAGCGAGGCACAATGGAGGCATGATTGATATTCAGCAACCCCTTTAAATACCCCCTAAATAGCTCTAACAATGGCTCACGATCACTTTCCAAAGCGCTCTGGAACGCTTGGATATCGTTACCATTCAGCCGTCCCTCATCAATGCGGATGGTGCTCTTAACCAGCAAATGAAAGAACTGTAGGATCGATGTAGACGAAAAATCGATACCGCCACTCTGCTTTGCAATCTCATCAGACAAGGCCCAGAGTTTCTCCTCATAGTCCGACTGGACCGCCTTGATCTTCCCGAGCACCAGCTCCAACTGAGTCAACGCCACCCCGCCGGTGTTGAGCCGTCGAAAAACCTCATTTACTTCGTTAGGGCTATCGGCTTTGACCGAAAAATAGGCTATCGACTTATGATTGGTGTCGACAAATATGTCCCACAACGCGCTCAGATTTCTACGCACGCGAAGCTTGGCGCTTTTATCATCACCGACGGCCGTGAGGGCGCGATCCTCAAGATCAACCTTCTCGTCCTCACTGCATCGCAAACAGGACAACTCCGTCATGCGTAAATAACGTGGCTCGGCTGCCGCACTAGCATCACGAAACAGAAAGCCCGTTTCATCCGACTCCGCAGTGGTTGGATCGAACAGCAAATCAAAGTGCAAAGCCCTGCCATTGAAACGATGACGAAGCACTGAATAAAGCGTCTGCAAGCGTTGCTGACCGTCATATACCAGCGCCTTGGAGGCGCCCCACAACCCCTCATCCACCTGCCGCGCGTGATGACCCGGGGCATAGTCCCCAACAAAGCAGCGATAAGGAACTCTCTGTTCAGTTTCCCACAGCACTACACCACCGATTGGGTAGCGTTTAAGCAGTGAGTCGAGCAGCAAGCACACGTAATCTTCCGACTCATGCCGTGCGCCCCACACGTACTGGCGCTGTACCTGCGGTAAATACCAGCCGTTATTGGGAGCATTCAGCTTCTCCAGCGCTTCACGAACGGAAATTCCTGCATACGACATAATTTTTCTTCCCTGAGGGGTCGTAACGTTAACGTGCTTTCAGCACCGAGTAGGGAAAAGCCATAAAAGCCTCACACCAATTGAATAACCAGGACTGCCCGGTACTCAGGGATCAGCTTTTTAACCTCTTCTTCGGCGCTGTACGACATGCCGTCTCTCCCTCGCCATTCCTCATCGAACATTCCTCAGTCATTCAACTGCTCCGATTCAAACTTCGACCAAGCCACACGGTAGTCGGCTTCGCGGTCGGCTAAGGTAAAGGGGGCGGTGTATTGGATGGTGCGTTGTATCGGGCCGCCGGGTTGGGTGTCGTCGAGGATGGGACGCTCGATGATGGTGCCGTCGGAAACTTGGAGCTGGCCACGGTCGTCGTGGCCAAGAGTGGGTTGCACATCTTCCCAGCCGAGGCGACCAGTTTTGGTGCTGCCATTGGGCAGCCGAACTGTGCATTCTCCATCGCGCTTGCCAGCCTTGCGAGGCAGGCCGACACCGACCAGCCCCTTACTGGCGGTGAAGATGATACGACCATTAGCGTCGTACCAGGTGTCGCGCTCGTATTGACGCATTACCGGAAACTGCACGCGGTAGATCGTTAGAAGTTCGTCCAGGCTCAGACCAAGGGCCTGGGCTGCAAGCACGTCGATTTCAACCAGCAACTGGCGGCGTGCATATTCGCTACGCAGGGCGCACTGGCGCTGCCATTCTGGTGTGAGCTGCCCGTAAAAACTCTTCGGCAGACGCGGGTCGGTGCTGGCCCAACGATCCCGCTGGAAGACGGGCTGCCAGCAATCTCGCCAGAGGTCGGCGTAGTGGCTGGTTAAGCAATTAAGTGACAGCACTCTCACTCGTAAGCGACTTGAGGACAATAACGGGAAATTACGAAGCGTACTCTCGTAGAGATCTGTCTTGCCCGTCGACCGAAGTAAAAAATCAATGGGTAACGAATAGCTACCTGCGGAAAAATCCACTAGGTCAGTTGATCGTCTAAATGTTGTCGAAAGCACAGGATGAATGTGCGCACTGCCCGCCGGAGCAATTGTCGAGATAAAGGACCGCTCCGCAGAAGGACCGAACATACGACGATTAACGAAGCGGTAATACTCTGTAACGGCTCTCGGCTCGCTTTCGTTTTTTTCCAGCCAACTCACTCGTGGCACTCGTCGGGCGTATTCATCAGCATCGCAGGAGGGCAAATAATTGCTCCGCGGCAAATAGTCGTCAGGCAGGGTTTCGAGGTCAAGCTGATCGTACGCTTTGTTCGTGTCACACACCTTACGTGGGGTCTTGTTGAGAGGGGTGCCAACAAAAAAGTGTGGGCCGGATAGAACAAACTCAGCAGGACCGTCAACAAAACCTTGTTCACTGGTGCTACGCCGCCGGATAGTGCCATCCCTTTGCGCACCTGTTTCGTGCCACATTTCCATTGTTAAGTAATCGCCCTGCAGATCGGCAAGACGGCGCGGTACACGGGTAAATTTTTCCAGCACCGAAACCAGCTCACGGCTGTGTATAGCAGGCAGCCGCGCTCGTAACGCGGGCGTTCCCGGTGTGTCATACAGCTTTGCAAAGATGGCCAACTGAGTTTCGCTCACCTTAACAATGCGGTTTACATGACCCGCCGTATGCCAGCCGCCCCCATCAGATTTAAGACCAGGAGTTACACCTCCCCCGAAATGATCCAAACTGGCCCGAACTGTGGACGGATGGAATAGATTTGCAATCGTTACAAAGTTTGCTGATCCTGCGATGGGTGCATACACATTGATGCTGTAGGTCGTGAGATTGTGAACCTCAGAGAAAAGCTTGTGCTCGTTTATAAACTGATAATGCGCCCGTAAACGTGGATAAAGCGCTTCGCGCAATTGTCCACCCTTCGGATCGTCATACACCCCCTCTGGATGCAGCAACGCTTGAACGCCATTACCCAACTGCCACACCAGAGGTAGAAAGCATTTGTACAGGTTACTTTGCTGCCCCCTGAGCAATGGGTAGTTCTGAGTTGCGTTTAAAAAAGCGCCCATTCCCTCGGTGACCCCAGCCTCAGCCAAGTAGTCCACCTTCGCCTGCGGCATTGCGGTGAACACGGCTTCACGCTGATCAGCAGTCTGCTTAGCGCTCAGTTTGCGAATGGCAAAGCGCGGATCGAAGTCCGACAGTAACGCCTGTTCGTTCCATTCAACCTTGATCCAAGGCGGATTACCGAGGATCACATCAAAGCCACCACGGGCCTCGAACACATCCGCAAACTCCAGTGCCCAGTGCATAAAGTGCTGTTGACTGGCGACCTGCTGCGCGATCTGTAATTGCGGAAGTGCAGCAATCAGCGCAGCGATATCTACATGGCCGTAACGGTCGCGCTCGGGAGCAAAGTCCAACCCCTGCTGCGGCTGAGTTTCCGGAAACAGGTCATCGGCCGGAGCTCGGCTGAGGCTGGCATTGCCGAGCAGTACGGTTTCCAGCACAAACCACCAGTGTTCGCGGCTAGGCAACTCGTTAGCTTTATTCAGCGGCCAGAACCACAGGGCGCACCAGGCATCCATCACTAGCTTGAGGCGGCGGTATGGGCTAGCGTTTTTTTGTGCCTCGCTCAGCATTTCTCTCTGGTAGACAGCATCTTTTTGCGCGGTGCTAGTCGGAGCGCGGTTGGCAGCCGGGTCTGGCCATACGTGCAGTTCATCGCAGGTGCTGGCGCGCACACGGGCCAACTCCTGGGCATGTTGCTGCCATAGCTGTTCGGTGGCAGCACTCAGCGCCTGCACCCGCTTGACTTCATCGAGACTCAGCGGCGCAGCAAAGGCTTTGCGCCATTGTTTGAATTGCTCGAAGGCGGCAGGCTCCAGCGCCTTGACCACCTTATCACTGACCATGCCCATGCCTTCAGCAGGCAGCAAAAAGTGGAATACATCGGTAGCTGCCGGCACTTGTGTGAGTGGCAAGGTACGCGGTGCGGCAGCGCGCCAATCGCGTTCGGGCTGACCATTTTCGCCTTTGCCCGGGCTGAGCTGGGCGGTGCTGAACAGCTCGCGCCGCGCGCCTACCAGGGAGTTACCGTTGTACAGCTGCAAGCCAAACCACGGCACATGGCTGCCTTTGAAAATGGCGTTAAGCCAAAGCGATACTTCGGCCAGCTCCACCGCGATTGGGTTAAGGTCCACACCGAAGACATTGCTGTCGGCGATGTACATCTTCACCCGCTGTTTTTCTTCAGTGTACTGCTCGTGCGGGATGGTGCGCCCTAGCTCTTTCTGTTTGGCCTGCAAATAGGCTTCGGCCAATTGGCTGACGGCCTCGTTCAAAAACGCCGCGCTGCCCATGGCCGGCTCGCACACGGTGAGCTGCAGAATTTCATCCGCCGTTTTACCGGGAAGGATTTCCTTTAGCGCATGCTCGACCAGGCACTTGGTCAGCACTTCAGGGGTGTAGTAGCTGGCGGACTTTTCGCGTGCCCGACCGGCCAGACGGTAGATAAAGCTACCCTTGGGATGAATCTTGGTATTTCCGCCAAACAGGCGTTCAGCGTCGGTGTATTGGCCGATGCTACTGGCTGGTACAAAGTAGGCCGCATCCAGCGGGTTGACTTCGGCGTCTTTTTTCTTCTCGGCAGCGCTGGGGCTATCGAAACTATCCTCGTTATCCGTATCGCTTGCGCTCGAATCGTCCTCTTCGCTCTCGTCGCCGCCACTATTAGCAGCAGGGGCCTTCTTACCTTTGGGGTCGGGGCGTACCTCGTAGAGATTTTCTTCGGCGAAAAAACCACGGAAGGACAGCAGCGATTCGTACACAGCACCCAACTGGTTGATACCGAGGGTGCCATAGCTGATACGCCCACGACGGCTCTTGCCACCGCCCCGGGACAATGACATTAGCTCGATGACTTTCTGCAGCACCGAGTTACGCAGCTTGACGCTACCCAGTAGCGGTGTGCGCGCAGGGTCAAACAGGTGGCCTTGTAGCGGCGCGATGGTGAAGCCGTTGTCGAGCAAGCCATCATGGCTGCCACCCAGGTCGAGCTGACTCGCCCTAGCATCCCGGCGCGGATAGCCTTGCCAGATCAGGCCAAACAATTGCTTGAGGCTATCGTGAAAATAGAAACCTTCCTGAGCTTCGCTGGTGGTCAGCGGGGTTTGTTCCAGCTCGCGCAGGTGCTCGATGCTATAGCCCTTAAGGTAAGCCTCGGCATCGATGGGCGCATAGCCCAGCTCGGGCCGCGCCTCGATATAAAACATGAACAGTAGGCGGTACATGTAGCGCAGGCTTTCACGGCTGAGCTGGTCGGCCAAGTCGGTATCGTTACGCTCGAACACCTTCTCCTTGGCCACCGTGCGTTTGTACCAGATGGCCTCATTGGCAATCAGCTCGATGCATTCACGCAGGGCGTACTTGAGATCAGTGGATACTTCGAAGGCATGCTTGTGCGAGCTGTCGTCCAGGCTGTCGAGCAGTGCCACTCCGCCTTCCACTGGCAGCACCGACTGGCTGCCCAGCAGCGCGGCCATGGCACGGAACTGTTTGTCATCACGCGGGCCGAACAGCTCCGGCAGGTTGAAGCGCAGCAGTGCCTTGCGCCCCCATTTGCTGCGCTCGATCAGCAACCACTCTTCATGGTGCAGCAGCAACACCCAGCGTGGTGGGTGGTCGTCGGCTAACAGACGCTTGCTGAGGGTTTCTTCCCAGTCGCTATGGGCATATTTACCTTTGCCTTGTTCACCGGCCGCCGGCGCAAGCAATTGCAGTGGGCTGTTCTCGTCGTCTTCCGCATTGGCAATAGCTGCCGCAACAACCAACAGCGGCTGGTGCTTGGCATCGCGATATACTGCCAGCACCGGCAATTCGCCTTCGGCCAACGTAAGGTTCTGAGGCACTAGCTCGTAACCTAGGGCAGCGAGCAGAGGCTGCACTAAGTCAATAAACAGGCTGGCGCGCTCGCTAGTTTTGCGCTCATTCAGAAAGCGCTCGCGGGCACGGAAGTAACCATTAGCGCCCGCAGCAGTGCGCAGACGAGCGACGGGGCTTTGCGCGCCCTGCTCTTTCCATTGGTCAAACAGCGGCTTGAGGTCTTTTTCGAGGATCTCGTCCAGGTAGTGCTGGCTGTAGAACTCGTTGGCATTGGTGAGGCCGGTGATGGCAAAACTCATGCTGTATTCCTTCCTTAAGCCATCAGTGCGGCGACAACGGTGAACTGAGCGCGGTCATCCAGTTGCAGGGTGTCGCGAATCCATTGTTGGTAGTTGCTGAACAGGTCTGCGGTGGCGCTTTCTTTCTGCTTACGTTTGGCTGCGATGACCTGTTCTATACCCTTGGCGAAATCGATTTCCAGCTGTTCGTTGTGTTTGAGCTGCAGGGTTTGCAGTTTGGCCAACTCGCGCTCCAGACGTTGGCGGCAGTTGGCATCGAAGGCCTGCTTGATCGGTTTGATGTGTTTTTCAGCTGCCTGAATAACCGCCGGTAGTGCACTTTGCAGGGCACGGCTGTCGGGCGCCTGACCATCGTTGGCCTGGGCTTTTGCGGTGCTGGTGAGTCCTGTGCGCTGTAGTGTTTCCGCCAGGCTGAGTACGCCTACCACCTGCCCAGCAGCATCGAGCTGTACACCGAGCCACTCGGCTAGCACGGCTTGACCCCGGCGATTGGGCACCTGGGCGAGCACCAGCACGATGGCTTCGCCTGCGGTCAGCCCCTTCGCAACGCGCAGCAGCGGCGCACGCTGGCGACGAAACAGTGCCATAAGTTTGTAGTCGAGCCACTGGGCAATTGGGTTGAGCGCCCAGAGGTAGTGCAGCTGCGGCCAGGCATTGGTGTCGCGCGCCTGTTTGATGGCCTCTTCAACCACAGCCTTATCGGCGCTCAAGGCAAAGGTATTATCGTTCGGCCACATTTCGCTGGCCAGATCACGCTTGAGCACCTGGGCAAGGTCGCGACTGGGCTGGAAGCTCAGCGTGCGGCTGGCATCATCCGTTTTGATTGCAGCATGTTCGCGCGGCGACTGTTGCGCCAGCCAGCGCAAGGCATCGCGAAGGTAAATGTAGCTGTCGTTAAACAGACTGGTGAGTTCAGCAGTGGGCACCATGAGCACTGCTGTGCTGGCGGGCGCAACGCTATCAGTGCCGGGTACGTTCGCGCCCCACAGGGCTTCGAAAGGGTCGATATCATCCCCAGCCAGTAGCGCGGCGAATTCCTCGACAGTGCGGTTGCCTTCAATGGCCTTGGCCACTTCAAAGGCTTCCAGCTCCTCGTCATACAGCCCCATAAAGGCTGATGGATCGCCGATATTCTTCGCCGCCTGCACGTCCTTAGCAATCAGGATTTCCAGGTAGCGCAAGTCACCGCGAATTCTCTCGTGGCGAGGTTCTGTCAGCAGGTAGCCGATTTTCGGGGCATGCAGTTGACCATATCGATCCACACGACCATTGCGCTGCTGGAACACCATCAGTGACCAGGAAATATCGAAGTGGATCAGCCGATGAGCTTGGTAGTGCAGGTTAAGACCTTCGGAGGCCACATCCGAGGCAATCAGCAGGCGCAGGGGCGAATGGGTTTTGCCGAAATCTTCGACCGCCTGCTGGATGTCCTGGTCAGGCAATTGGCCGTGCAGGATGGCTACGGCGTTGTCTTTTAACCCCAAGGCCTTGGGCAGCTCTAGCTGGAGGAATTTCAGTGTTTCCACTCGCTCGGTGAAGATCACCAGGCGGTCACTTGGATCTTTGCCATCCCAACGCCAGTGCTGACCTTGTTTGAGCTGGCTGATGAGGTGCTGGAATTTGCTGAATTTGTCGGCACTGATGGCCTGCACCAGAACTTGAAGATCACGCAGCCCCTCAAGATCAGGATGGCGTGCGTCTTTTACCTCGAGCTTTCGGATGCGCTCTTTCAGCGTTTGTAGGCAGGCTGCCGGGGAAGAGAACAGCGCCTTTTCCAGCACGGTGCGGAACAACATGGCACCGTCGCGCGCACCGGTCCCGTCGCTATTAAGTTTGAGCTCGGCTAGGGCATCGAAGGCGAGGTTTTCCGCCGGGCTTGCGGCGCAGGCCAAACGAAACACTTCTCGCTCTGGGAACTCCTGCTTCATCTGCTCGCGCACGTCTTTCTTGAAACGGCGAACAAAGAGGTGATCGACATCCTCACGGGTGTAGTCGGCCCCTGCTGGTAGCACCGTGGGGTCGAGCATGCGCACGAGGCTGGCGAAGCTGTCTTTTTTGCCGTTGTGCGGCGTGGCGGTGAGCAAGATCAGTGCATCGGAGCGTTGCGAGAGTAACTCAGCCAAGCGATTACTTTGGGTACGATTGCCCTTGTAGGAAACGTTGTGGGCTTCGTCGATGATGATCAGATCCCACCAGGCGCTTTCCAGGTAGTGCCGGTACTCGCTGTCGCGCTTCAAGGTATCGACCGAGATTATGGTGCGGTCGAAGTAGTTGAAGGGATTGTGATTGGCTGGGATATCGCGACGAATGCGCTGAATACCGGATGAGTCCAGGCGGGTGAGCGGGATGGTAAAGCGGTTCCAGAACTCCTGCTGAAACTGGCGCATCATACTTTTGGTAGTAACAACCAAAATGCGGCGAGCTTTACCTCTGCGCATCAACTCGGCGGTAAGGATGCCGGCCTCAAGGGTTTTACCAAGGCCTACTGTATCCGCAATGAGCAAGCGCGGGCGCAGCTGCTGCAAGACTTGATGAGCAGGCTGCAACTGAAACGGCAACGCATCCATGACCCCATGCTGACCAATCACTACCGACTCGCTTTGCAGCGCCGACTGACGCAGACGCGCCTCGATAAACAGCCGCGAAGCAATAAATGTGGGCGACTCGTCGTAGACCAGCTCAGTCTTTGCTGGGTCAATTAGGGTGACGCCTTCGAGTTCAGTGAGGAAAAGCGCATGACGGTTGCGCACGGTTTCCGACACGCCTATGCAGGAGAGCTGCCAGCCACCAAGATTGCATTGGTCGGCGCTCTGGATAATCCATTCTTCATCGCGGATCAGTGCACGGGCACCGGGGGCTGGGGCTTGGGTCAGTTGCATTGGTGCAATCCTTGTCAGGACATGAGGTACACAGAAAACTGCAAGAAAATTCAATCGCCTAATTAACCCAGACAGATCGGCACTCTGCTGATCAATTCATCTCCGCTCAGTCGCGGCATGAGCCGTTGCATTCTCAGCAGCGATAACGTCCGTCGAGGACGCCACCACGTCTATCTGGCGGGTGGCACTTTACCAGCTTTGCGCTTTTTGGAACGGACGGGGTGAGTCCAGCAGTGCAAAATCAACGTTTCAAAATCAGGTAAGACACTCGCCCCATTTTCGGGACGGTTACCTGAGGGCATGAGGACATTCGGGCATGCGAAAGACGTAGAGAAGGTCATGGTAGAAAATCACCAGTGCACATGCTTGATACCTCGACCGACCCAATTATCCGATGTGGTAGCACTGGTCCAGCTGACACTACCTCGACCATTAGGCGAGTGACCACTGGGCTGATCAAGGGATGGAATTTACCACTGGCTCAAAGTCGCAGCGAGTAAGAGGCTCTATTCAAGGGCTCCAAGCTGAACCCTCCTAGGACGAATACGCCGGAAGGCTGCATAACCAATACAGCGAGCACTAAGGCAAATGCATGCTGGTGAGCTCCCGAGCGCCACCGGGTACCACGGGTTGATAACGGTTTATGGCTTTTTTTTGCCTGTCGCCACCGGCAGCTATGGGCTGTTCACTGTCAATCATGTTTACGAAGCGTGCTGGTCAGATCGAGTGCAAACGGGTGGTCAGGTGGAGCGCGGTATTCCTATTGGTATTCCAACTAAAAATCAAAATAGCTCTTTAAACTATAAATCAATAAATTACCAAATCGATTCAAATTACCCCGGCCCACCAAACCAGCAATGTCTTCAAGCACTGAATACTCTACAGCATCCAGGCAGCAGGAAGCGGATTGACACTGATTGAGCTCCTGACCAGACACCCAACAGCGCATCACCACCCGCTATCAGATCACAACAACCCGAATCTCATGCAAACACGCTCTCAAATTGCAGCAACATTATCGTGCCACCACGCCAATTTTCGATAAAATCCGCAGAACACAGGATCTCTAAAAGGTTAAGAAATGGACTTCCCCCCTGTCATCGCCCAGGTATCGGGCGTGTTGGGCTGGCTTATTCTGGCCTCACTTCTGCTTGCCCTGCTCAAATCACCATGGGCCAAAGGACATCTCGGCGAGATTCTCGTGCGCTTCGCTGCTCATCGGCATCTGGACGAGCAAATCTACCGTCGCGTGCATAACGTCACCCTGAATACGCCCGACGGCACCACGCAGATCGATCACGTATTCCTCTCGGTCTACGGCATTTTCGTGCTGGAAACGAAGAACATGAGCGGCTGGATTTTCGGAAGCGAGAAGCAGGCGCAGTGGACGCAGAAACTCTTCAAGCGCACTTTCAAATTCCAGAACCCATTGCGGCAGAACTACAAACACCTCAAGGCTCTGGAGGCCACGCTGGGCATTAGCCCTGACCATCTGCACTCGGTCATTACCTTTGTTGGAGGCAGCACCTTCAAAACCGAAGTGCCAGCCAACGTCACACAAGGCATTGGATTTATCCCTTACATCAAGTCGTTCCAGCAGACGGTGTTCAGTGAGGCTGAAGTAGACGCCATGCTGCAAGCGCTGCAAACAGGCCGCCGCGCTCCCACTCTTGCGACTCATCGTGAGCATGTGCAGAACCTCAAACAACGAAGTGACCCGACTGCCGAGCGACAGTGCCCGAAGTGCGGTAATGCGCTGCTGATTCGTACCGTGAAATCAGGTGCGAAAGCGGGCCAACAGTTTTGGGGATGCTCGGGTTTTCCCAAGTGCCGGACCATGCAGGCTCTCTGTGCTCGAACAACGCAGCTTTGAACTGGCGCTCCTGCTCGCGCTTCGCCCATTGCTCCTGAAACGATATGCGTAGGTAAAACTCAAGCTATTCCGGGCGTTTACTTTGGTCGAGAATGATCAGGTTATAAGTTCAAGACAATTGTCGCGGCAGTGCCACGACTTTCTCCGTGGTGCGGTAGACCTCATAGAACTGGCACATACGTAACAGATTCGACCGAACAACCCCACACAGTCCAGGCTGGGTCTGGGCCATTAGCCTCCAAAGCCCCAATAGCAAGACGCCTCCCTTTCCCTTGAGCGAAATTTCCGAGAAAATCCCAGCCGCTTGCGCCCCTGAAATCCGGTCACTACTCTGCCTTCTTCGCTGCATATTCAGCGAACGGGTTTAGCAGCCCGGACCCGACTGGGCGCAATGCGCCACCTTTTGCGAGGCGCTTTTTTACGGCCTGCATTTATGGTGGTCGTGCGCAGGGCACCTTCGGGTGCGCCGGGTACCAGTCACCGGTCTGCTAACCTGCGCATGGCTGCCGCCCGGCGTTTAGCAGCAATGGGCTCAGCTCCACTTCTGACTGGAGTTACATGATGCTCAAGATCACACCAGATCCACCCTGTCACCTCTCCCCTCGCTACCTTGAAGATGCTCTCGTGCGTGCTTCCGAGCTATTGAGTTGTGCCGCTGCCACAGCCTATGAGAGCGGCGACCGCTTGAGTGGTTCGCATCGGCATCTGGCCTTGTCTGTCGTCCATCTGGTGGAGATGGCCAAGGCTGAGGTTGATCGTTCGCTGGAAGATCTTTCGGTTCGTTGATGTGTGGATTACAAAACCTGCATTGCGCAGGTTTTGTAATTTCGCTGGAAAAATCTCCAACACATTATTATTGAAAAGACCTCTACGCCTTGCGGGGCATGCCCTCCAGCCAGACTGCGCAAAAAGTTGCGCAACTCAAAGCAGTTATAGTCTCGCCCCACTTCGACTGTCACCAAGGAATGGTATGACTCCAACAGCTCGTCTTGGCGATATGCACCTCTGTCCCATCCCGGGCCACGGCACATCGCCTATCGTTTCTGCATCACCCGACACCCGAATCAACTTCCTGGGTGCAGCCCGAGTAGGTGATGTTTGTGGTTGCGGTGCCGTAATCACTACAGGCTTTGCCTCCATCATCGTTGACTATCGACCGCTGGCTTATCTGGGCAGCCCCACCAGCCATGGCGGCACCATAATCTCAGGCAGTTCAGATACCTTCGGCGGCTTTCAGTATGGTGGTACGACAGCTCAGGCCATCATTGACTTTGCCAAGCTCGGAGCCGTGCGCCCGGATGGTTCTGTGGATGATCAGCTAATGGCCGAACTGCTGGCCGATCCGCACCTACAACAGCGTGCTTTGCTGTCAGGCGCTCTGGTACAACCGGGAAGATCATCCTCAACAGTCGCCAAGGAGTCTTTGACTCCAGAGTTGATCGCCGTTGCCGGCAGCCAGCACGACACTGGCTCGGGCAACAAGATGATGTTTATCGGCCAGGCCGTGAGTGAACTTGCCGGGTTCAAACGCAACAAAAGCGACCTGACACGGACGCTGATAGTGTTCACCCCGTCATATAGCACCGAGATGCTTAGCGCAGCACGCAACTCTGCCAAGGCCTATGGAGCGGGCTATGTCAGCGTGGCGAATGCCAAGGAGCTGATTGAATACTTGAATCGCGGCAAAGACCGGAATCAATCACCCATCGAACACCTGTCGCTGTTTAGCCATGGCGTGCCTCAACGGATTGCCTTCGGCTATCAACTCGTCGAAGACCCGCAGATGTCTCTTGATGTGCTGAATTACAAAGATATTTCTGTCCTGGCATTCTCCAGCGCGGCGCAAATTGACAGCTATGCCTGTCGAACTGGCATGGGCAACCTCTCCGAGTACCGTATAGAAGATGGCATCCAGTTTTTCCCGCAGACCAACGAGAGTTTGGCGCAATTGCTGGCGGATCATTTACAGATCAAGGTACGCGCTTTCATCCGGCGCTCGGACTACAAGAATACCTGGGGTTCGTTTGAAGAGCGCCAGTTAGGCAAGCTGTGCGGCATTAGCACTGGCACGTCGGACAATCCGTGGTGCAGGAAGTGGAACACACTGAAGGATGAGAGAAGTATGCATCACCGAAAATTCAAGTTCACCTACCAGACCATGGGGGCAATTAACCCAGTGATTTCTGGCGACACCCCCATTGGCGTACCAGGAGGCTACTTTGAGTTTCTACCGAAGTAAGGTCTTCTGGATTGCAACAGCCATTTTCTTGCCGCTACTACTGGTCGCGAGCTACTACGGGTTCAAGGTGATGATGAGCGTATACAAAACGGATTTGGGTAACGGTGTCGTGATTTATGCTGACGATTACGTGAAGACCGGTCGATGGGTGTTCGACTGTGAGTATTCACGGCTGGTCAGTCGTGAGCCGCTGCCGGTGCCATTCTCCGAGCTGGAGAATGCCGGAAAACTCACCATTGGGAATGCACTTCTGGAAGAAGCAGACGAGCAGCCTGCCAAGGAAGCATTGAAAGCCATAACGGGTACTCGCGGCTGGTATAAAAACCTCCGTTACCTCTACTCCGCACTGGATGAAAACAGCGACTTGAATGCCCATGCTTTCTATCTGGTTGCCCAACACGCTGGCCGGTCATGGGCTGTAGAGGTAGACCAAGCAATCGGCCTCGGCGGAAAGTCTGAATTCACCGTGACGATTGAACCCTATGATCCGGATATCTACGTAGATTACGCCAAGGCGCTTCAGGCTGCAGCCAAGAGCTGTACGGCTGCGCAATAAGAAGATGATCAGGTTATGCGACCAAGAAAATTGTCGCGCCAGTGGTGCGACTTTTTCCTCGACGCGATAGGTATCGTAGAACTGACGCATGCGAAATTGCCTGCTGCCTGGCGCTGTAGACCAGTGCGAATACTCCATCATCTGCTTGCAGTCATACCGGAATGGCCTGAAGTCACTGCCCAGCATATTGGAGCAGCCTCCGCCCTCCTCACCAGCCAGCCCCGTCTCTGTCCCTTGAACGAAGTTTCCGAGAAAATCCCGATCGCTTGCGCCCGTGAAATCCGGTCCTACAAAAACCTTTCTCCCAGATTCTTCGCCAAAAACCGCGTAAACGCCGATATCCGCTGCGGCACGTGCTGGCGATGCTGATAAACCACATACACATCCGCTCTCGGCGCGTGGTACTCGGGCAGCACTGCAACCAGTTCCCCCCGGGCGAGGTGTTGCTGGGCATCCCAGCGGGAGCGGAGGATCAGGCCGTGGCCGTCCAGGGCCAGGCGCATGGCGACTTCGCCGTCGTTGCTGGACAGGGTGCCGGTGACTTTCTGGCTGTATTCGCGGCCGTCGCGGGTGAAGCGCCAGATGGCGTAGTCGCTTCCGTATTGTTTGAGCACGATGCAGTTGTGTTGCGCGAGGTCGGCGACGTCCTGGGGTGTGCCTGCGCGTTCGAGGTAAGCAGGTGAGGCGCAGAGGATGCGGGGGTTGTCGAGTACGTGGTGGGCGATCAGGCGTGAGTCGGGCGGCTCGCCCACGCGGATGTCGATGTCGATCCCCGCATCCAGCAGGTTGACCGGCAGGCTGGAGAGTTGCAGCGACAGTTCCAGGTGCGGGTGCTGGGCGGCGAACCCGGACAGCAGGGGCGCGATATGGCGTCGGCCAAAGCCGAACGATGCATTGATGCTCAACTTGCCTCGCAGCACCGGCTGGCGGTTGTCGAGGGCGCTTTCCAGTTCTTCCAGTTGGCGCAGGATCGGCCGGGCACCTTCCAGATAGATCACGCCTTCAGGAGTCAGGTCCAGCCTGCGGGTGGTGCGGCGGATCAGTTGCACGCCCAGGCGTTGTTCAAGCTGGGTCAGGCGCTTGCTGACGGCGGGCAGCGACAGGCCCAGCTCTCGGGCCACGGCGGTCAGGCTGCCGTGGGTTGCCACGCGGTTGAAGAAGCTGAGGTCATCGGTGTTGGTGGCCAACTCTTTACTTGAATTCAAGAATGGATTTCCCGTAAGCCAAATTGTGCTTGATGGACGAATCAATACACTGGAGCGTACCACCTGACAAGCACGAGACCCGATGCCATGACTCAATACAATTACAAGATCGCCGTCATTCCCGGAGACGGTATTGGCAAGGAAGTGATGCCCGAAGGCGTCCGCGTCATGGACGCCGTCGCAGAGAAATTCGGGATAGGTCTGCAATGGGACTGGTTCGATTTCGCCAGCGCCGACTATTACCTTGAGCACGGCAAGATGATGCCGGATGACTGGTTTGAAACCCTCAAGCAATACGACGCGATTTACTTTGGCGCAGTCGGCTGGCCGGATGTCGTACCGGACCACATCTCACTGTGGGATTCCTTGCTGAAGTTTCGCCGCGATTTCGATCAATACGTGAACCTGCGCCCATGTCGCCTGATGCCCGGCGTGAAAGCGCCACTGGCCGGTCGCAAGCCGGGGGATATCGACTTTTATGTGGTGCGGGAAAATACCGAGGGCGAATATTCCAGCGTCGGCGGCACCATGTTTGCGGGCACCGAGCGGGAGGTCGTAATCCAGGAGACGGTGATGACGCGCGTCGGCGTCGACCGCATCCTCAAGTACGCTTACGACCTGGCGCAGAGTCGCCCCAAGAAGCATCTGACTTCAGCCACCAAGTCCAACGGCATCGCTATCACCATGCCGTACTGGGACGGCCGCGTCGTGGAGATGGGCAAGCAGTACCCCGAAGTGCTGGTCGACAAATATCACATCGACATTCTCACGGCGCATTTTGTGCTGCATCCAGACCGCTTCGATGTGGTGGTGGCCAGCAACCTGTTCGGTGACATCCTTTCCGATCTGGGGCCGGCCTGTACCGGAACCATCGGCATTGCGCCTTCGGCCAATATCAACCCGGACCGGACGTTCCCCAGCCTCTTCGAGCCGGTGCATGGTTCGGCGCCGGACATTGCAGGCAAGGGCATCGCCAACCCGATCGGGCAGATCTGGTGCGGCGGCATGATGCTGGAGCATTTCGGCCATGCAGAGGCCGGGGCCGCCGTACTGTCGGCGATTGAAGCCGTGCTGGCGCAAGGGCCGGAGCATGCGCCATTGACGCCGGATCTGGGCGGTACGGGTTCGACCGTTACGCTGGGCAAGGCCATCGAGGAGCAGGTGCGCCGGGCAGAGTAAGCGCGAAAGTGCTCGCCAGTGCAGATTGCTGGCGAGCACATCATTTTTTGGATCTCCCTCTTCATCCTTAATTCTTCCATCCGGCAGCTTACTTCGCTCATTCGATCATGATATTGTCTAGCACACTAGATAGTAGCGAGCTATATAAAGTAATGACCGCGAGCACATCAGCAACACGTCGCGAAGTGGGGACTCAACTGTCCTTCGCCTTGTATGGCGCAGCCAACCGAATGGTCCGTCTCCACAAACCCTTTCTTGAGCCATTGGGCCTGACGTTTCCCCAGTATCTGGTGATGCTGGAATTGTTCAATGACGCCCCCAGAACCGTGGGTGACCTTGGCAACCGGCTCGCGATGGATACAGGAACGATCACCCCGCTCCTCAAGCGTCTTGAGGCCGCAGGAATGGTGACTCGCACCCGTGACCGCAACGATGAACGTCGCGTACTGATCGCCCTGACCGATGCCGGGGAAGCGCTGCGCGAAGAGCTGTGGGCCGTCACCGACAAGATCAAGACTGCCTGCCAGTTGACCGACAACGGGCTGGAAGCACTTCGCGACACGCTCAACGACTTCGCACGGCCCGCCTGTGAATAAAGGGTGAGCCGCCTTCCCCCTTGTGAAGAGGATGAATAGATGAAGATTGGAATTATCGGCGCAGGCAACATTGGCGCGACCATTGCCAGAAAGCTGGCTGCCAGCGGGCATGAGATAAAGCTCGCCAACTCAAAGGGACCAGACTCCATTCAGGACCTCGCCCGTGAGGCCGGTGTCAGTGCTGTCAGCAAGGAAGACGCGGTTGCGGGCGTGGATGTCGTTATCGTCTCGATCCCTTTTGCGAAGTATCGAGGCCTTGCGAGCCTTTTCAGCCAGGTGCCTGCCGATGTCGTGGTCATCGACACGTCCAATTACTATCCATTTCGCGACGACGCGATAGAGGAAATCGAAGGCGGCAAACCGGAAAGCGTCTGGGTCAGCGAGCAGATTGGTCGCCCGGTTGTGAAAGCGTGGAATGCACTGCTGGCGCAAACCCTGACGGATAAAGGTCAACCAGCCGGAGCCTCGTCGCGCCTGGCCCTTCCTGTTGCAGGAGATGAGGCCAAGGCAAAGGCAATCGCGCTGGAGCTGGTGGAAGCGACGGGGTTCGACGCGCTGGATTCGGGCAACCTGATCGACTCCTGGCGTCAGCAACCGGGCACTCCGGGTTACTGCACTGAATTGACGGTCGAGGAGTTGAAGCTTTCCCTCGACGCAGCCGCAAAGGAAAGTGCTGCGCAGAATCGCGAGGCTTTGTTGAAAGAGTTCATGTCGGCCACAAGCACGCTCAGCCATGAGCATGTAGTGGCCCGAAACAGAGCGATTACGGGGAGTGTTTTGCTTTAGGTCGCGAATGCTGCAGGGTCATCCGCAGGTAATATCCTCGATACGGTTCTGCCCGTTGACCTCGATATTCAGCCGGAGCGGGCTGTAACTCAGGTCTCGGGGTCCACCACTTGAAACGACACGAGAGCCACGTGCGCGCGCGAGTTTCTCTATGGTTTTTCTGTTTTCAGCGGTGAACTCCTCTCCCAGCATGGAGGAGGCTCGTGCGGCGTAGCAGCCGTATACAGTCATCTTTCCCTTGTAGGGTTCAGAAGCCCCATAACCACGGTCGATGGGCTGCTCGCTGGCGAAGGAGTGCGCACCCGGAATGGCCAACAGCAGACAAACAGCTCCTGCGGCAAATGAATTCACGATATTGAAAGGAATGACTTTTTCCATAAGGGCAAAACTCCGAAGTGGCTATAAGACATCGTATTCAGTGATCAGTTCACCGCTGATATCCGCCACAACCGCCCTAGTACATTCGCTGGATGATTCTTCGATTCGTTGAGTGGGACTCACAAAACCTGCACTCGGCAGGCTTTGTGTTTTCCGCTATTGCACTAGGAAGCGAGATTACAGCCTTCCCGGATGGGCATTAACTTTCACGATTTGTTCTGTGAGGGTGTTGTAGTCACAGGAGTACATGTGATTCTGAAACGCGCCAAAACCATTCTGGAACTGGATTTTGTCGCCGAAGTAAGTAATCACGCCACGGTCTCTATCCGCCCACTTATAGCGGGTGAACTTTGGCTCCAGCACCCCGTCGGTCCACTTGAAATCATACTGCGCCATTTTCTCGATGGGGGTCTTACAGAAGACGGATGCGGCCACGAAATGCTTTTCACCCCAGCAGGTAACATCAAGCCGGCACTTCTCATCGCTTTTATCCTTCGCCTGTTTTTCTGCCTGCTCTTTGGCTTCGGATTCTTTCTTCGCATTTTCAGCAACGGCATTATCAGCCTGCTCTTTCGCCAGGGCTGCTTTTTTGGCGGCATCTTCTAGCAGCGCTTTTTGGGCATGGACACCTTCTTTTATCTTGTCCCACTCTTCCTTGGTGGTCGCTCCATTTTCCTTAGCCTCACGGTACTCTTGCGCAGAAACAAAGCCTTTCTCAGCAATGCTTTTTTCCAGTGTTTTCGAGGCCAATATCACGCCTGTGGTCGCCAAAACAAAAACGACGCTGACCACCGCCCAACCATTTATTACCTTTCCTGTTTTGGCCTGGACTTTCCCTCTGACAACAGGAAGGCAAATCACGCCAGAGATCAGAATCAGCAAAGCTGCGAACGCATTTCCGCCAAACGAAACGAGGCCAATAAAAATCAACAGTACGCCAAATATCCACCCCAGAAACAGCGAAACGGTGCGCATTTACAACTCCCTTCTCTAAGTAATGGCTTAATGCCGGCGCGCCATGTTCAGTTCCAAGCCTTGAAGAAGCAAGTTTTTAGTTGCTGTTTATGCAGGGATAAGTCGATTCAATAAAACGACGTGTTGCACCGTCTCTTGCATCTGCTCTGGGCGAACTCAATCGCTCAACTCATGCACCAGAAAATCCAGGAACGCCCGTGTCTTCAATGGCACACGTCGGGCGGACGGATACACCGCATTGATTGAGATCGGCGGGGCCTGCCAGTCGCACATCACGGGGATCAGTCGTCCTTGCTCCACGGCTTTTTCGACAATGAAGGTCGGAAGCAGGGCAATGCCCATGCCGGCTTCTGCCGCTTGTGCCAACAGGTCGCCGTTGTTGGCATGCAGCGGGCCGGTGACATGGACTTTCTGGGTTTCCTTGCCATTGCTCAGTTGCAGGCTGACGCCGCTTTGCAGGTAGCCATAGTTCAGGCATTGATGCGCCGCCAGATCGCGGGGGACTTGCGGGGTTCCTTCACGAGCCAGATAAGCGGGTGAAGCCACCAGCATGCGGGGCGCCGGGGCGAGATGGCGGGCGACCATGGAAGAGTCCGCGAGGCTGGCGATGCGGATGGTCACATCGAAGCCGCCCTTGACCGGGTCAACCTGCTGGTCGCTGAACACCAGTTGCAACTCCACCTTGGGATGTTGCTCATGGAATTTGGGAATCAATGGGCCCAGCCGGCACAGCCCGAATGACATGGGCGCGTTGACCCGCAGTACACCCTGCACTTCCCCCAGCCCACTGCGCGCCCGCTGCTCGGCTTCATCCAGCGACGCCAGCACTTCACGACAGGCATCGTAGTACTCGGCCCCCGCCTCGGTCAGGTGCAGGCTGCGCGTCGTCCGCAACAGCAATTGCACGCCCAGGTTTTCTTCCAGAGCCTGGATCTGCTTGCTGACTTTCGAGCGAGGTACATCCAGCACACGAGCCGCTGCTGCAAAGCCATTGGCGTTCACTGTGGCAACGAATGTACGCATGCAGTCGATACGATCCATGAACGTCCCTTATTTGGAAACAATGAGTCTCGATTTTAGGGAATTGTCTCGATAACCGCTAGCCCGTAAATTTACTCCCAAGCCAGCAAGCAAACGCTAGACAGGCAAAGCGGCTAACTCATTAACGATTCGCACTAATCAACTTGAAAGGAAATCATCATGTCTAAACTCGAACTGCTGAACCCGACCAACTCTGCTCTGATCCTGATCGACCACCAGCCACAAATGGCTTTCGGCGTACAATCGATCGACCGCCAGACACTGAAGAACAACACCGTAGGCCTGGCCAAGGCCGCCAAGCTGTTCAACGTGCCAACCATCCTGACGTCGGTAGAAACCGAAAGCTTCAGCGGTTACATCTGGCCAGAGTTGCTGGGTGTGTTCCCCGATCAGCAGCCCATCGAGCGCACTTCGATGAACTCCTGGGAAGACAAGAAACTGGTGGAAGCGGTCAAGGCGACCGGTCGCAAGAAACTGATCATCGCGGCACTGTGGACCGAGGTCTGCCTGACCTTCCCGGCTCTGGAAGCCATGGCTGAAGGCTACGAGGTGTACATCGTCACCGATGCCTCGGGCGGCACGACCAAGGAAGCTCATGACATGTCGGTACAGCGCATGATTCAGGCTGGCGCGATTCCGGTGACCTGGCAACAAGTGCTGCTTGAGTACCAGCGTGACTGGGCACACAAGGAAACTTACGACGCCGTCATGGCGCTGGTTCTGGAGCACAGCGGTGCTTACGGCATGGGCGTCGACTATGCCTACACCATGGTTCACAAGGCACCGCAACGGACCGTTTCCTGATACTCGATTGCAACCCTGCCGGCGCGTCTTGATGACCCGCCGGCATTTGCCGTTTTTGCCATGGCAGTCTGTCGCATGGCCTCAATAAGCCATGAAGCCTTTGAGTAAATATGTCACGATCAATCCCAGCCGAAACGGCACACTAAAGATCATCAGGCTCGACCACATCGTTGCCTTGGAGTACAGCATTTTGAACAGCAAATTGACGGCTGCAGAACTGGCCGTAATCAGTGAAATAGAAGCGACATCCAGCCTTTTGAAGCTGGTGACGCGGCTGACCGGTTTAAGATTTGCTGCCATCGCCAAAGTGACGGAAACCAACTGGACCGCCTGCGCGGTCTGCGATGAAATCCAGTTCGGTGTCGAGCCCGGTCACGAGCTTGAGATTGAAACCACCATCTGCAATGAAATACGCGCCAGCCGCCATACCGTATTGATCGACGAGGTGGCTACAGACCCTCTGTATGCCAACCATCCCGTGCCGAAGCTTTACGGTTTCCAGAGTTATTTCTCCATGCCGATCATTTTTCCGAATGGCGTGTTCTTCGGCACGTTATGCGGGCTTGATCCATTGCCGGCCAAGCTTGGCAATCCAGAGACTGTCGATACCTTGAAGGTTTTCTGCACGTTGCTGGGCAGCACGCTGTATGCGCATGAACAGTTGCTGGAAAGCCAGAGCGAGATGAGTTGTTAATCCGCTGCTTTCGTTTTGCGCTTATGCGGTCGCGGCTCTCGGGGCGATAAACCTGCCCTTCAACTGATGAGAAAATCCATGGAGTGGACTTCACGCAAGAGCAACTGCCCTTTCATTCAGGAATTACTGGACGCATGGCTGAAGGCAGTCAAACGCTATGTCGACATGCTCGATAACGATAACTGCTGGTGGCATAACGAGCGCGCCAATGTCAGTACGCTGGCCGGTGCGGCCTGGTCGCTCGGTTGGGTGGCGCTTGAAGAATATCCTACGCGCAAACATCGCCCTGCGAACTCGGACATAGATAAACCCGAAACAGATGGACGCGGGCGTTGCGATCTTTACATCAGCAACAAGCACGAGGATTTTGCATTCGAGGCCAAACATGCCTGGCAATTGGTCGGCGGGCCGGATGTAGTGAAGGCGGCAATGGTATTGGCGAGAAGGGATGCGCTGGCACTCAAGGGAGAAGCCAGCCGTCATTTCGCGGCGACCTTTATCGTGCCGTTCTTGCCGAAAGCACAGGTTCAAGGTATGACGGGCGATGATTTGCTGGGACAACTCAAGCAATGGCTGCACAGTCAGAATGAGTTCAACGGCGATAAGCAGCAAAATATCTCCTATGCCTGCACCTTTTCAGGAACAGGCAAGGAGTCATGGAGTAATGACATCAACCACTTCCCCGGAGTGGTACTGGTCCTGGAGGAGGTTCACGTCGCTACGCAGGACAAGAATCAGCCTTTCAAGGACTGAAGACCAGCACCCGATTTCGTCGACGAACGGTAAGGCTCACGCCGACGGCCTTCCTCCTGGTGCAGGCCACGGCCCGCAAGTCCTGGAGGGCTTCTGGAGGTAAAAATATTTTTTTGCCGGAAAACCTTCTTGCCGTGCGATCAAAACAACATCTGCGGTTGTCTGATAAAGTGCCACGCATAGTGGCAAATAGTCACTACCTGTGGATTCTTGAGTTCTATGAGCACCGGCGCCCCTATTCCGCTGAACGAAACGCAACGTTTGCTACGTATTACCGAACTGTGCGTGCTCGAAAACACGGTGGATGATGTCTTTGAAGAAATCGTGGCGATGACCGCCGAGTTCTTTCAGGCTCCCATCGTGTTGATTTCCATCGTCGACGAACATCGACAGTGGTTCCGCGCCCGGTTTGGCCTGCAAGCTCAGGAAACGCCACGGGACGTCTCGTTCTGCGCCTACGCGATTCTCAGCGATGGCTCGCTGGAGGTTGT
Organism: Pseudomonas cichorii; assembly: GCF_015471405.1. GTDB lineage: Bacteria > Pseudomonadota > Gammaproteobacteria > Pseudomonadales > Pseudomonadaceae > Aquipseudomonas > Aquipseudomonas serbiensis. The sequence goes on along the minus strand of NZ_BLVZ01000017.1, from coordinate 68,612 downwards.
CGACGCAACACTTGATGATCGTTTCAAGGATAACGGCCTCGTCACGGGGGAACCGGGCATTCGCTACTACGCGGGCTCGCCTCTGATTACCGAGGACGGTATCGCGCTGGGCACACTCTGCGTCATCGACACGGTTCCCCGTGCGCCCATGAGCGAGCGCGAGGCGCGGATGCTCAAGCGTCTGGCCGCGCTGGTCATGAAGCGTATCGTCGACTTGCGCTTGAGTTGCTTCGTCGACCAGACCACCGGGCTCTACAACCGTCTGCGCCTTGAAGAAGACATTCTTCTGGCGCTGAAAACCGGTAAAGAGATGCGCCTGGTGGCCGTCGACATGATTACCCCCGAATTCCTCAACGATATCGTCAAGGCGCTGGGCTACAGCTTTGCTCAGGATCTTGTCGTGGCGATGAGAAATCGTCTGCAAGCCATGCTGCCGTCAAGCTGCCCTCTGTATAAGATCAGCCCGACACGCTTCGGCTTTCAATTACCTGGCGACATGCCGGATGAGTCGATCTATCGCGCCATCATCGAAGACCTTCAATCTCCCGTGATATGCCACGGCATTCCGGTGCAGATGCAGGTCGGCCTGGGCATTGTGCCTCTGGATAGCCAGGCTACGGAGCAGGACTGGGTGCGCCTGGTCATCAGCGCCGCTGACGATGCTCGCGCCCGCCGTACGGGCTGGGCCTTGTACGAGCCTCACATGGATGCGACTCAGCAGCGGTCATTCCAGTTGCTCGGCTCACTGACCAGCGCCGTGCATGCTCACGATCAACTGAGGCTGGTTTATCAGCCTCGCATCGATCTGGCTTCGGGCACCTGTACATCCGTCGAGGCGTTACTGCGCTGGGTCCATCCGACGCTGGGGCCAATCGGCCCTGCCGAATTCATTCCACTGGCAGAAAAGACCGCCCTCATGCGGCCCTTGAGCCTTTGGGTATTGCAGACAGCCATTGAGCAGGCCGCAAGCTGGCAGCAAAAAGGTTTCGATATCCGGGTCGCCATCAACGTGACGCCCGACGACCTGACAGGGCCGGTGTTCACTGATCGGGTGATCTGGCTGCTGAAAAAACATGACATCTCACCTGCGCACTTCGAGCTTGAATTCACCGAAAGCGCATTGATGCAGAACCCGACAGAGGTCCGCAGCCAGCTTGAACGCTTGCGCGAACTGGGTATGCACATTGCGATCGATGACTTCGGCACGGGTTACAGCAACTGGAACTACCTGCGACAGTTGCCCGCGACCACCGTCAAACTGGACCAGTCACTGGTGCGCAACCTGACGGTTGAAGAAGCGGACCAGCGCCTGGTCAAGGCCTTGATCGGGCTGGCCAAGAAACTGGGGTATTGCGTAGTGGCCGAAGGCATCGAAACCGATGCCATCCGCAAGCTGGTCAGGCAGTGGGGTTGTGATGAAGGGCAAGGCTATCTGATTGCCCGGCCCATGGAGGCCGATACCTTGTTGAGTTGGCTGCAACCCAATCAAACCATGCTAAACGCAACAGAAACGACACCCGAAGCGCAAAACCTGTAAAACGGTTATAACCTTAGATTACATATTCATAACCGCTCAGAACATAAATCGTTATGCTGCCCGCCAGTTTTTACCTGACAACAGGTCTTACAGGGTCATATATGGATGTCGGCGGTCTGGGTTTCGTAGTAGCAGGGCTGGTGGTTGGTTTTATCGTGGGTATGACGGGTGTTGGGGGCGGCTCATTGATGACCCCTATCCTGCTCTGGTTTGGTATCAATCCGGCGACCGCCGTGGGTACCGATCTGCTTTACGCCGCAATCACCAAGTCCGGTGGCGTACTGGTCCATAAAAAGAACGACAACATCGACTGGAAGATTACAGGCTGGTTGACGCTGGGCAGCGTGCCAGCGGTGTTGCTGACCCTGTGGTTTCTGAGCACGCTGGACTCAGCCCCCGATGCGCTGAACGCCATCATCAAGCAGGCACTGGGCATCGTCCTTCTATTGACGGCGCTGGCGGTGCTGTTCAAGAAAAAACTGCTGGCCTTTGCTCACCGTCGCGGCGACGGGCTTTCGTTCTTCAATGGCTCAAGCCTGAACGCTCTGACGGTAGTGACGGGCCTGATCCTGGGCACCATGGTGGCCCTGACCTCCATCGGCGCTGGCGCACTGGGTACGGTGGCTCTGTTCATTCTTTACCCACTGCTGGCCACCCGGCGCCTGGTCGGTACGGAAATAGCCCATGCCGTGCCGCTCACGCTGGTCGCAGGCCTTGGGCATGCAAGCATGGGCAATATGAACTGGGAATTGCTGGGCTGGCTGCTGATGGGCTCGTTGCCCGGCATTTATCTGGGCAGCCACATGGCCGGGCGTATATCCGATGAGCTGCTACGGCCCTTTCTGGCCATCATGCTGGGGATGATCGGCTTCAAGCTGGCGTTCTGATCGAAGCCAGAACCCGGCTGACGGCTTCTGGCACGGAGAGTTCAGAGGTATCGAGAATGACTGCGGCACTTTCGGGTGCTTCGTAAACACTATCGATGCCCGTCATATTCGGAATCAGGCCACGCCGGGCCTTTTCATACAGCCCCTTGGGGTCTCGCTCTTCGCACACCTGGATGGGTGTGCTCATGTAAATCTCTGTGAAGTCACTCTCACCGATCACATGGCGGGCCACTTCTCGCTCCCGGCGAAAGGGCGAGATAAATGCCGTGATCACGATGACGCCAGCATCCATCATCAAGCGTGCCACTTCCGCAACGCGGCGTATGTTTTCCACCCGGTCTGCGTCGCTGAATCCCAGATCCTTGCTCAACCCTTGGCGAACATTGTCGCCATCAAGCACATAAGTGCGCTTGCCTTCGGCATGCAGCGCCTGCTCCAGCGCATTGGCAATCGTTGACTTGCCGGAGCCCGACAAGCCGGTAAACCAGATGACCTGCCCAGCGTGGCCATTGAGGCGCTCCCTGTCCGGGCGGGTGATGCTGAGTGCCTGGCGATGGATATTCTGCAAATGCGGCTGGCTTTGATCGGCCATTATCGGACCTTGTCCCTTTGGTTTTAATACTGCCCGTACAGAATCCGATTCTGGCGTGCGGGTCGCTGGATGTTATCAACAAACGAACGGCTCGTTGATCCCGATCAAGGGAGATGAAACACGCTCATCGGGATACGTAATTTGTTGTAGCCCAATCGGGATTTTGGGTGCAGGATTTCGTGCGTCAACTTTCCGTGCCGGTGACTCGGCATCTGCTCACCTTACAAAATGGAGATGCGTACCATGCTTATCCGAATTGAAGAAGGTAATTACGGGGCCAACTGGGTTGTGAAGCTGGACGATTACCCAGTGACCTGCCGGAGTTGGCAGGAAGCCAAAGAGTTCGCAGAGCGAATGAAATCCCGAATAGATGCGCCTCATCCCCTGCCACGCTCTGCCCGACGAGCGGCAACGGAACGAGCCACTGCAACCTGACACCCCATCACCCGCCCTCCGGTGCTTGACGGATAAACTCCGGGGGGCATGCTTTTACTGCATTGAGCCAGTTATTTTCCGGGTATTGAGCCCCTGAGACCCGTTCTCGATTTGCCAACATTCATTTCACATCCTCTTCACTTCTGGCTGTGTACATTCACATCACTCCTTTGATGAATCCCATTTGGCCCACCGCGTTGTGGGCCATTTTTTTGCCTGTCGAAAAGCGCACGACCTTTGAAAACCCTTATTGGCCCTGACTGGCAAATACTGTTTCCTGCGCGACAGCAGGCTTGCCGCTGACCGAGCCGTTCACGTTCAGTTGCGCCAGACGATCACTCCCGGTGCCGCTGACTATCGTGCTGCTCCATTGCGCTGCCACGGTCGCCATCCAGCCAAACAGAAACAAAGCAACAACCTGCAACGCCCACTTTGCAATTATCGACATGTGTTTTCTCCATAACGGGTTCGTGATGGCGAGGATATAAGCATCCCTGCATTGCAGAAGAATTGCAGAAAATCACGTTTTATCCACCCGCATCACGTACCCGACGAAGTGCTCCTGAAGTCTGGCATCAGTACTTGCTGGCCTCTTGAGCCGGGTTTGCGGGCTTTGAGATATGCCTTGGGCCTGTAAGCACCCACAACAGCACACCAATCACCGGCACAGCGACAATCACGATAATCCACAACAATTTGTTGCTGGATGTCGTTTCGCTTTTACGCACCCGCAGGACTGCCCATATATCGGCCAGCACAATGAGTGCGACCAGAGCCGTAAAAAACCACAAACCACTTTCAGATATCCAAGGCATTTGAAACCTCCCACCTGTTTGAGCTGAGGCCGCCGAGCAGGCGCCCTTGAATAGAAGAGGTCACGAGAAGCCGGAAAGTTCAGAGAAGTAGGAAAACTCAATGGGTTCATGGAACCGACGGTCCTGGTGGGTGAAACCATTCAGTCAGCCGCCATCAAACCCGATGGGAGCCCGCAGTAGACAGGGAGAGTTGCGGGCAGACACTGAGCCGAGGGATACGCCATGAACACGCCATTGATCGTCAAACTTTTCACCCAACCCAGAGACGCCTGGCGAAACATTCGGGATGAGGAGGAGCAGGAGCCACGGCACTACCTGCCCCATTTGATACTGCTGGCGCTGATACCGGTCATTTGCCTGTACATAGGCACCACTCAGGTCGGCTGGAGTCTGGCGGAAGGTGAAAACGTGAAACTCGGCACCAGGAGCGCATTGCAGCTGTGTGCCTTGCTGTATGTGGCATTTCTGCTCGGGACGATACTGATGGGAGGCTTTATCCGCTGGATGTCTCGCACCTTTGAAGCCCGAGCGACGCTCAATCAGTGCATTGGCTTCGCCACCTACACCGCCACACCCTTTTTCCTTGCGGGCCTTGCAGGGCTGTATCCAGGCCGCTGGCTGGCGCTTCTGGTGCTGGGGCTTGCTTCGGTATATTCGACCATGCTGCTGTTTATGGGCATAGCCACCTTCATGCGCCTGCCCGAAGGCAAGGCACCGCTCTATGCCGCAGCGATCTGGGCGATAGGGCTTCTGGTGCTGGTCACGATTCTGGTGTCGACGATCCTGCTTTGGTACAACGGCCTGACGCCGGAGTATGTGCGGAGTGCGCTGGGCGAAGTGGAGGATTGAGCAGCCTCCAAAGTGATTCATGCCTTGACTGATCGGCATGACTCCATAGGAGCTTGCAAGCAACGAGGCAGGTTTTCCTGAAATACCGCTATCGCGGCCAAGGCCCCTCCAGAGGGTCCTTGGCTGCAACAGGGCACAGCACCGATATCAGGTAATCGGTGCCGGGTTGAACAGCGTGATGTCGTTGTGCAGACGGTAATGCTCGGTCCAGGTCTTTTTCTTGCCGCTGGCCACATCCAGATAGAAGTGGAACAGCTCCCAACCCAGGTCTTCGATGGTCGCGCGACCGGTTGCAATGCGTCCGGCGTCGATATCGATCAGGTCGGGCCAGCGCTGGGCCAGTTCCGTACGGGTCGAAACCTTGACCACCGGGCTCATGGCCAGGCCATACGGCGTACCACGACCCGTCGTGAACACATGCAGGTTCATCCCGGCAGCCAGCTGCAAGGTACCGCACACGAAATCACTGGCTGGTGTAGCGCAGAAAATCAGCCCTTTGCTCTTGAACCGCTCGCCAGGGCCAAGCACGCCGTTGATGGCGCTGTTGCCGGATTTGACGATCGATCCCAGGGATTTCTCGACAATGTTCGACAACCCGCCCTTCTTGTTGCCCGGCGTGGTGTTGGCGCTGCGATCCGCTTCGCCCTTGGCCAGATAACGGTCGTACCAGTCCATCTCACGCACCAGTTCCTTCGCGACGGTCTCGTCTTGTGCGCGGGAAGTCAGCAGATAGATGGCATCGCGTACCTCAGTCACTTCGGAGAACATCACCGTCGCGCCTGCACGCAACAGCAGGTCCGAGGCGTAACCCAGCGCCGGGTTGGCCGTGATGCCGGAAAACGCATCACTGCCGCCGCACTGCATGCCGAGGATCAGCTCCGAAGCCGGTACGGTTTCGCGACGACGCTGGTCCAGTTTTTTCAAGCGGACTTCAGCCAGTTCCATGATCTGTTCGACCATTTCATTGAAGCCATGGCTGGAATCCTGAAGCCGGTACAGCCATGGCTCACTGAGATCCACGGAGCTGTCGTCTTCATGCATGACCTGCCCGGCCTGCAACTTCTCGCAGCCCAGGCTGATGACCAGCGCCTCGCCACCCAGGTTCGGGTTACGGGCCAGGTTACGAACGGTGCGGATCGGAATGTAAGCGTCAGTCGCCGTGATGGCCACGCCACAGCCGTAGCTATGGGTCAGGGCCACCACGTCATCGACGTTGGGATAACGAGGCAAGAGTTCCTCACGGATACGCTTGACCGCAAAGTCGAGGACACCCGTTACACACTGGACGGTGGTGGTGATGCCCAGGATGTTGCGTGTGCCCACGGTGCCGTCGGCGTTACGGTAGCCCTCGAACGTGTACCCCTCCAGCGGAGCCTCTTTTTCCGGCACCGCATCGGACATCGGCAGACTGTCCAGCGCAGGCGCAGAAGGCATGCGCAACTGGTCTTCCCTGACCCAACTGCCACGAGGGATAGGCTGCAATGCATAGCCAATGGTGTGGCCGTAACGAATCACGGTCTCCCCTTCGGCCAGATCCACAGTACTGACCTTGTGGCTCTGCGGTACGTTATCGACAGTCACCAGCCCATTGTCGAACTCGGTTCCGGCTGGAACGCCCTGGTCGTTGACCACTACCACCACGTTATCCAGCGGATGCAGCCGGATATACCGTGGAGAATCGGCATGTTGAATCAGGTTCATCACGGTTACCTCAAGGTTTGACTTGGGAAAGGTCGCTGACTTGGTCGTTCAGCAAAGGCCCCTTGGCTGGCGGCTCTTTCAATTCCACGCGCTTGATCTCACCCACGATGAAGATGTAGCTGATTACTGCCAACAGCGCATTCGCGCCGACGAACACCAGTGCCCACTTGAAGGAACCTGTAGAGCTGATGATGTAACCAATCACGATCGGGGTAGTGATCGAAGCAATATTACCGAAAGTGTTGAACAGGCCACCGCTCAAACCGGCGATCTGTTTAGGCGAGACATCGGACATGACAGCCCAGCCCAGCGCCCCCACACCCTTACCGAAGAACGCCAGCGCCATGAAGCCTACGACGACCCATTCAACATCGACATAGTTACAGGTGACGATGGACGTCGACAGCAGCAGGCCACAGATGATCGGTGCCTTGCGGGCGAAGGTCAGCGAGTGGCCTTTGCGCAGCAGGTAGTCGGAAATGACACCACCAAGCACGCCGCCGATGAAGCCGCAAATGGCCGGCAAGGACGCAATGAAACCCGCCTTGAGGATGGTCATGCCGCGTTCCTGAACCAGATACACCGGGAACCAGGTCAGGAAGAAGTAAGTGATACCGTTGATGCAGTACTGGCTCAGATAGATACCGAGCATCATGCGGTTGGTCAGCAACTGGCGAATGTAATCCCAGCGCGGTCCGCCGCCTTTCTTGTCCTTGCTCTTGTCCTGAGTATCCAGGTCGACCATGCCACCGTTGCTGGCGATATGCTCGATCTCGGCTTCATTGATCAGAGGGTGGTTACGCGGGCTATAGATGACTTTCATCCACAGCAGCGAGAACACGATGCCACCGGCACCCATGACGATGAACACATGCTCCCAGCCAAAGGTGTAGACGATCCAGCCCATGAGCGGAGCGAACAGTACCGTGGCGAAGTATTGCGCGGAGTTGAAGATCGCCGAGGCAGTGCCGCGTTCGGCAGTCGGGAACCAGGAGGCCACGATACGTGCGTTACCCGGAAAGGATGGCGCTTCAGCCAGGCCCACCAGGAAGCGCAGCATGAACAGCGCGACGATGGCAGTGGAGACACCGAACTCACCCACATAGCCTTGCAGCAGGGTGAACAGGGACCAGGTGAAAATGCTCAGGGCATAGACTTTCTTCGAGCCGAAACGGTCGAGTAGCCAGCCGCCAGGAATCTGACCGGCCACATAGGCCCAGCCGAATGCAGAGAAGATGTAGCCAAGGGTTACGGCACTGATGCCGAGGTCTTTCTGAATGCTTGAACCGGCAATCGCGATGGTGGCTCGGTCGGCATAGTTGATCGTGGTGACAAGGAACAGCATCAACAGGATCAAATAGCGGACGTGAGTCGGCTTGGACTTTTGCATGTTTTTGAACTCCCACTCATTATTTTTTTACGCGGGTAATACATTTTTTTGGGTCCAGCTCTGCAGGCCCCTTAAAAGTGTCAGCGGCGACGACAACTTTTACCTGCATGGTCTTGCGGTCTAACGACAAAACCGCTGATCACTCAGCGGCTTTGCCTGTAGCGGTGTTACTGCTTGCCTTGTTTATCCATCAGCGCAGCCAGCAGTTCGACTTCTTCGCCAGTCAGGTCAGTCAGCGGTGCGCGGACCGGACCTGCATCGTAGCCAGCGATTTTTGCGCCCGCCTTGACGATGCTCACGGCATAACCGGCTTTACGGTTACGGATATCCAGGTATGGCAGGAAGAAATCGTCGATGTACTTGCCGACAGCTGCGTGATCGTCACGAGCGATAGCGTGGTAGAAGTCCATCGCCAGTTTCGGCACGAAGTTGAATACGGCCGAGGAATAAACCGGCACGCCCAGCGCCTTGTAGGCAGCGGCATAGACTTCAGCGGTCGGCAGACCACCCAGGTACGAGAAGCGGTCGCCCAGACGACGGCGGATCGAAACCATCAGCTCGATATCACCCAGGCCATCCTTGTAGCCGATCAGGTTCGGGTTGCGCTCGGCCAGTTTTTCCAGCAACGGAGCGGTCAGGCGGCATACGTTGCGGTTGTAGACGACAACGCCGATCTTGACCGATTTGCAGACCGCTTCAACGTGAGCGGCAACGCCGTCCTGGCTGGCTTCAGTCAGGTAGTGCGGCAGCAGCAACAGACCTTTGGCACCCAGACGCTCGGCTTCTTGAGCGTATTCGATGGCTTGACGAGTCGGGCCACCGACACCGGCCAGGATTGGCACGCTGGTTTCGCAGGTGTCGACGGCAGTCTTGATGATTTCCGAGTATTCGCTGGCAGCCAGGGAGAAGAACTCACCAGTACCACCGGCGGCGAACAGCGCGCTTGCGCCGTAAGGAGCCAGCCACTCAAGGCGTTTGATATAGCCAGCGCGGTTGAAATCGCCCTGAGCATTGAAATCGGTAACCGGGAAAGACAGCAGACCGGAAGAGAGGATGGACTTCAGTTCTTGTGGATTCATTATTCGAACACCCTGTGGGACAAAATTATTAGAGGATCACCGGGGGGCAGATCCGATGTCGTAAGTCATCGTACAACTGAAAATAAAATGTCTCAACAGGGATTTGCAGGTTTTTCGGAACTAAAGCGATGAAAGGGCTTTCAGGCCTTTAAAGACGGGGCTGGGGGAGTTTTGGAGGGAAGTGATGCGTTATGTGATCACTGAACGCTACAAGCTACAAGCTACAAGCTACAAGCTACAAGCTTTTGACTTGAAGCTTAAAGCATGCAGCTTGCAACCTGCCTTTACGCCCTCTGCGACTCAGCCTCTTCATGCGCATGACGCAGACGTTCGCGGCTGTTGGTGAGGTGCAGGCGCATGGCGGCGCGGGCGGCGTCGGAGTCCTGGCGGGCGATGGCTTCGTAGATTTCTTCGTGTTCGCGGCTCAGGCGACTCATGTAATGCTGCTGATCATCATGGGCCAGGCGTGCCGAGTTCAGGCGTGTGCGCGGAATGATGCTAGTGCCCAGATGGGTCATGATGTCAGTGAAGTAACGGTTGCCGGTGGAAAGCGCGATCTGCAGGTGGAACTGGAAGTCCGAAGCCACGGCATCGCTGGCATGGGCTGCACTTTCGTTCAGGGCATCGAGGGCTGCACGCATGGCGGCCAGTTGCTCATCGCTGCGACGCTGCGCAGCCAGGCCGGCGGACTCGACTTCCAGGCTGATTCGCAACTCCAGCACCGCCAGCACATCACGCAGAGTGACGATGGTGGCCGGATCGATCCGGAAACCGCTGGGGCTCGGGATATCCAGTACAAAAGTGCCGATACCGTGCCGCGTCTCGACCAGGCCGGAAGCCTGCAAGCGGGAAATGGCCTCGCGAACCACAGTCCGACTCACGCCCTGCTCTTCCATGATGGCGGATTCGGTCGGTAATTTATCGCCGCGCTTGAGCTGCCCGCTGCTGATGCGCTCGGACAGCTCAGTCACCAGTTCCTGCGCAAGGCTGCGGTGCTTTCTGCGTGCGCGAGGCGCAGCGGTTTGCTTTTCCATATCCAACATCGATCTCGGCACTGTTAAACAAAGACCAATCATAGCTCAGCGGTTATACGATAACACCCTGAAAACTAATGGTCGGGGACAGACAGAATTTAGACAAGGTATTGCCGCGCCGGCTGCTCAAGCAACTTTCCCCCTTCAACCCGTAAATATCGTTCATGGAAACGCTTGAGACTGCTGCGGTGCCCGATGCTGAGAAGGGTCATGTCAGGCTGCTCATCGATAAGCGCCTGATACAACGTCGCTTCGTCCTCTTCGTCCATGGCCGACGTGGCTTCATCCAGATACAGCCACTTGGGCGCAAACAGCAGAGCACGGGCAAAGGCGACACGCTGTTGCTCGCCGGGCGACAACAGGCGCTGCCAATGATTGTTTTCATCCAGCCTTGCGACCAGATGCTCCAGACGGCAGGTGCGCAATACCTCGACAAATCGCTGGGACGGATACTGTTCGGGGACCTGTGGATAACTCAAGGCCTCACGCAACGAACCAATGGGCAGGTAAGGCTTTTGTGGCAGGAACATATAACGCTCGTCCGGCAAGCGGATTTGCCCCTGCCCGTGATGCCATAAACCGCCCAACGCCCGCAGCAATGTGCTTTTACCACTCCCCGAGCGGCCACTGAGCATGACCCGCTCGCCAGCAGCGATGGACAGGCTGGCATCGCGCAGCAGTTCGCGACCACCGGTCAGGCCCAACCCCAGGGCGCTCAGTTGCAAGACTTCACTGTCACGACTGAGCGCAATGGCCGGGCGATGCGCCTCATTGTCGTCCATGCCCTGACGGAAGCTGAGCAAGCGATCACAGGTAGCGCGCCACGAGGCCAGCGAAGCATAGGCCTCGATGAACCAACTGAAGTTTTCCTGCACGCTGCCAAAGGCCGAGTTGATCTGCATGAGGTCGCCCAGCTCGATCTTCCCGGCAAAATACCGGGGCGCGCCGACAATGAACGGGAAGATAAGCGCAATCTGCGAATAGCCGGCCGTGAAAAAGGTCAGGCCTTTCTGAACCTTCATGATCGAGCGAAAGTTGCTCCAGATCATCCCGAAGCGACTGCCCAGACGCTGTTTCTCATTGGGTTCGCCATCACACAGCGCAATGCTCTCGGCGTTCTCCCGTACGCGCACCAGGGCAAAACGCAGATCGGCCTCAAAACGCTCCTGTTGATTGCTCAGGACAATCAGCCGCCGCCCGATCAAGTGCGTCAACCAGCTACCGACCACGGCATACACCAGTGCAGCCCAGAACATGTAGCCGGGAATCGTGACGCCCAACACTTCGATGCTGCCCGATACGCCCCACAGAATGACTGAGAACGACACCAGACTGACCACCGTACTCAGCAGCCCGATACCCAGTGACAGGGTTCGGGTCGTGAACTGATCGAGGTCTTCGGACAGACGCTGGTCAGGGTTATCCGTATGACCGGCCTGCTCCAGCTGGTAGTAATTCTTGTGGCTGAGCCACTTGGCGAAATGCTGCTCGGTCAGCCAGCGGCGCCAGCGAATGGTGAGCATCTGCGTCAGGTAGAGACGATAGACCGCCCCCAGAATCGCCACGGCAGCGATGCCACAGAAATACAGAATCAGATGGGTGAAAGACGCCAGGTCTTTCTTTTCCAGCGCGTTGTAGAAATCCCGGTACCAGCTGTTGATCTGGACCGAAATTTCAACACTGAACAGCGACAGGGCAATAACCGCAGCCAGCAGCAACCAGGCCATGCCCTTTTCTTCGCTACGCCAGTACGGCGTGATCAGCTTCCAGACTCTGGGGAGGAACGTGCCACGCGGGGCGTCGTTGACTTCAGGGTTGCGATTCATGATTCAGGCCCGGCTTCTCTATCTGAAAGAAGAACAATGCCCGATCACAATGAAGCAAAAACGCCCTCTGACCTCATGAATAAAACTTCATCAACGGCGCACGGGGCGCTTCTGCAATTTGCGCTGCAAGGTGCGGCGATGCATGCCCAGCGCACGGGCCGTTGCCGAGATATTGCCTTCATGCTCGGTCAGCACACGCTGGATGTGCTCCCACTGCAGACGGTCCACCGACATGGGGTTTTCTGGAACCAGGGTGTCCAGGTTGGCATGTTCAGACAGCAGGGCCGCCAGCACGTCGTCGGCATCGGCCGGCTTGCACAGGTAATTGCAGGCGCCACGCTTGATCGCCTCGACCGCAGTCGCGATGCTCGAATAGCCGGTGAGAATCACCACGCGCATTTCCGGGTCCAGCTCCAGCAGCTTGGGCAGCAGCACCAAGCCCGAGTCGCCGTCCATTTTCAGATCAAGCGCGGCGTATTCAGGGATATCGTTCTGGGCAATCACCAGCCCTTCTTCGGCAGAACCTGCGGTGCTGACCCGGAATCCGCGGCGGCTCATGGCCCGCGCCATTACACGGGTAAAGGTTGCGTCGTCGTCGACCAACAGCAAATGCGGAAGCTCTTCGCCTTCAACCTGGATGTCATCATCACTCATGCTTCATCTCCTTGAGTGTCACGAGGCAAACGCAGCTCGGTGAGCGTGCCGCCCTCTTCATGACGGTAGAGTTTTACCGAGCCCCCGGCGCGGGTGACGCTGGCCTTGCTCAAAAACAGGCCCAGGCCAAAGCCTTTGCCCTTGGTGGTAAAGAATGGTTTGCCGATCTGCTCGGCAATGGCCAGCGGCACACCCGGGCCGTGGTCACGAATATTGATGCAGATTTCCGCGCTGTCCCAGTTCAGGTTGACTTCCAGCCCGTCGGGGCAGGCATCGGCGGCATTGTTCAAGAGGTTGAGCAGCGCCTGGGTCAGGTCAGGCGGCGGTGCCAGCACTGGCACGTTGTCCTTGCCCAGCTGGAAAAAACGATAACTGACTTCAGGACGCATCAAGTGCCAGCGGTTCAGCGACTCATCCATCCACTGAATCACCGTCTTGTATTCCACTGCCATACGCCGGTTGGCCTCGGCGGCACGCACCAGTTGCTGAAGCGTATGCTTGCATTGCTTGACCTGCTCCTGAAGGACCGACAGATCGTCCTGCAACTCAGGATTACTGTGATCCTGACGCATCTCCTTGAGCAACACGCTCATGGTCGCCAGAGGCGTACCCAGTTCATGGGCCGCGCCTGCGGCCTGAGTCGCGACTGCCAGCAATTGCTCGTCACGCAGGCCTTCCTCGCGGCGCACCGCGCGCAACTGTTCCTGACGACGCAGCTCTTCAGCCATCTTCGCCGCAAAGAACGTAATCACCGAGGCCGCCAGGGCAAAGCTGAGCCACATGCCATAGATCTGCATGTTTTCTCTGGAGATCGGGTAGGTTTCCAGCGGATAGGACCTGTACAGCAGGAGCGTATAGAGCGTCAGTGCGATGCCGGACAGGATCAGGGAATAGCGCCATGGCAAGGTCACGGCGGCAATGGTCAGCGGCACCAGGTAATAAGAGACGAACGGGTTGGTCGAGCCGCCGGAGAAATACAGCAGGGCGCTGTGGATAATCAGGTCCAGCGCCAGTTGCAGCGCATATTCCAGCTCAGTCACCGGCCACGATGTACGCAACCGAATGGCCGTCAGTACGCAAAGCGCCACCGAGCAGCCGAGAGTAATCGACAGCGGCAACCAGGGCAGCGGCAGCACATTGAACAGCCAGGCAATCCCGACCGAGCCTGCCTGCGCAGCCAGCACAAGGGTGCGAATGAAGGTCAGGCGCCACAGGTTCTGGCGCGAGGCTGAAAGCATTTGAACGGGGGCGAGCATGAGCTCTCCTGATGAGCGCTCCAGGCGGATCGAAGCGAGTATAACCAAGCGGGAGGCAAAACTGGAAAAGTGCGTCAAAGCGCCACAGAGGTGGACTGTCCGGAACCGGAACTGTTGGCTACAGTCATATGGATTTGCATCAGTCCGACAACCGCCGGATGACGCTTTTATAACAAGGAGTTACCCATGTTCAATCTTCGCCCTGTCGCCCTGGTCATCACATTGGGGATCACGATCCTGGCCTGTGCCCAGGCCATTGCCGAGGAACCCCGCTACAACCAGATTTCATTGCGCGCCGAGGTCAATCAAGAGGTCCAGCGCGACCTGATGCTCGTCACGCTCTACACCGAAGCCCAGAACAGCGACCCGGCCAAGCTCGCCGCGCAGATCACCGAAACCCTGAACAAGGCGCTGGGTCAGGCGCGTCAGGTCAAGGACGTGACAATCCGCCAGGGCAGCCGCAACAGTTACCCCATCTATGACGAGAAAGGCCAGTCGATCACCGGCTGGCGCGAGCGTGCCGAACTGCGCCTGGAAAGTGCCGACTTCGCCGCACTGTCCAGGCTGACGGGCGAATTGCTGACCGACCTGAAAATGGGCGGCATGGACTTCTCCATCTCGACACCAACCCGCAAGGCCAGTGAAGATGCCCTGCTCAAGGATGCCGTTACCGCATTCAAGGCCCGCGCCCAACTGGTCACCGAGGCGCTGGGTGGCACGGGCTACAAGCTGGTCAGCCTGAACCTCAATACTTCAGGTTATCCACAGCCGTACCTGCGAGCTCCGGTCATGATGATGAAAGCCGAACGCGCCGATGCAGCCCCGACACCAGATGTCGAAGCAGGCACCAGTCAGGTCAGTGTCGCGGCCGATGGCGTGATCGAAGTGCAGATTCCCTGACCTTTCTTCGCGAATGAATTAGCTCCCACTGAGCAAATTCATTCGCGAAACCCCGACACCCCTTGTCTACTTGCCCTACAACACTCAACGCCTCGCCTGATTCTTCCTCCCCGTACAACTCGTAAACTCACCTGTAACTTCAATAACCTTTCAATAAAGGAATCAAGGATGAATCCTGGCACCAGCACGTCCGGCAACTATCAGCAGACTGAAAACACTACCGGTGAGGTCTACGAACCTCTGCCCGTTGCTGCCCGTTTTGAAGCGGGTCAGGGCGAAAAGACCAGAGCCACTCACGGCTCGATAGAAGCAATCCTTGAAACGGCTGGCTTCACGAAGAATGAAATACGGGCCATTTACTTCGGCAACTGGCTGCGCGATTACTCGCAGTTGCTCGACCCGAAGATCGTCCGCGCCACCACCATGCCCAAAAGCTTCCCGGACCTGCTGTCCCGCGAGGCCCTGACCAGAATCGTGGATGTACTGGCCGTAAAGGAGTTCACCGATCTGATGCAGCTCGACCGGTCGAGCTTCACAGTGACGCCGCAAAGGCTCGGTGTTTACCGCCCCGGCGAACACATCGACAACCCCAGGGCCGTCAACCCGAAACCGGCCAACCCCAAAGAGCGTGACGCCGACTTCGAGGACTGGGTAAAACCCGACGACCCGGCCTTGCAGGTCGACTTCCAGACTTCAATGAAACGCTATATCCAGCGCTCTGTAGAGACCATGAGCAGCGAGCTGGATATGGCAACACAGGCAGGCCCGCAATCCTTCGATGGCCTGCGGGCGCTCGGTTCGGGTCTGCATATCCTCGAAGACTTTTTCTCCCACTCCAACTTCGTCGAGCTGAGCCTGATAAAGCTCGGCCACACGAGCGTGCTGCCATGGACCTCCGAAGCCGACTGCCGGCATCGGCTGCCTCTGGTAACCGGCATGTTTGGCGGCAGCGATATCATTGCCAGCCTTGCCGCACCGCTCGGCAAGATCCTGTTCTCGACAGAGAACAAACCGTTTGAAGCCATCAAGGCCGGTGAACGTTACGAACGCGACCAGATCATCCAGATCCTGCTCAGCGAACACCCGAACGACCAACTGTTGCAGAGTTATGAAACATTCCTGACCACCCGCGACCAATGGGCCAGCCTGCCTTTCTCGGAACAGGTCGAACGGTTCTATGCATTCATTGGCGCACCGGGAAGAATCGTCAGCAATGCAATCGGCACAGCCATACAAGGCCTGACTACCTGGCTTGGCAACAGCATCGACGACTTCCAGACGGTCCTGGGTGAAGACCCGAACACCAGCGGCTCTACGAACCCGTCGCACTCACAGCTCGCCAAGGACCATGCCGAGCACCCGCTGCATTCTCTGGCTGCGCTCCTGGCGGAAAAAGCGGTACTGCAAGTGGGCCAGACGATACTGGGTCAATGGTCCAACAAGGGCGTGGCAGAGCATCCTGCACAAGTGGCTGCGAAATTCTTCGTACACCCGATGGACAGCGACTGGCAGGACGCACTGGTTCGCGACTGGGCAAACAGGAACCCTGGGCTGGTAAAACATGCAACGCTCAAAAGCGATCTGGACCGCACCCAGGAGCAGTTGCGAATCAGCACAGAAAAAGCCCTGCTGACCTTCAACAGGGAAAGCTCCAGTTTCCTGCAAACCTTTTACGAGAGTAATTCGCTGTCAGACCTGTGGAATAAAATCACGGGCAAGTAAGAGCGTTGTCCGATTCCCGGCAAATACGGCACTATCCGCTGTCTATCTGCACGTTGATATTCAGAACGGTTATTGCCGCACTTTGCGAGGGGTTTCATGGGACATACGATCTTCAAACCGCTGCTGTTGACTACCGCGCTGCTGGCCTGCGCCCCGCTGGCACAGGCCGCCAGCACTCTGGTGTACTGCTCCGAAGCCAGCCCGGCCGGTTTCGACCCTAGCCAGTACACCAGCGGTACCGACTTTGACGCATCGGCCGAAACGGTTTTCAACCGGCTGACTCAGTTCAAGCGCGGTGGAACAGAAGTGGAGCCAGGGCTGGCGACTCGCTGGGAAGTCTCTGACGACGGCCTGACCTACACCTTTCACCTGCGCGAAGGCGTGAAGTTCCACACCACCGACTACTTCAAGCCAGGCCGGGCGTTCAATGCAGACGATGTGCTGTTCACCTTCAATCGTCTGCTTGATCCCAACCAGCCGTTTCGCAAAGCCTACCCCTCGGAATCGCCCTACTTCACCGACATGGGCCTGAACACGACCATCAAGAACATCGAAAAGGTCGATGCCCACACCGTCAGGTTCAATCTGAACAATATCGATGCCGCATTCGTGCAGAACCTGGCCATGAGTTTCGCCTCGATCCAGTCCGCCGAATATGCCGACAAGTTGCTCAAGGAAGGCAAGGCCGACGAACTGAACCAGAAGCCCATCGGTACTGGTCCCTTCGTGTTCAAGCGCTATCAGAAAGACTCGCAGATCCGTTATGTGGGCAACAAGGAGTACTGGAAGCCTGAAGATGTGAAGATCGATAACCTGATCTTCTCGATCAACAGCGATGCGGCCGTGCGCCTGCAAAAGCTCAAGGCGGGTGAATGTCAGGTCAGCGGCTACCCTCGCCCGCAAGACATCGAAGAATTCAAGAAGGACCCGAAGATCAAGGTTCTGAGCCAGCCTGGCTTCAACCTCGGCTTCCTGGCCTATAACGTCACCCATCCACCGCTGGATCAACTCAAGGTTCGTCAGGCGCTGGACATGGCCATCGATAAACCGGCCATCATCAAAGCCGTCTACCAGAGCGCCGGGCAACTGGCCGAGAACGCGCTGCCACCAGGTCAGTGGAGCTTCGATCCAGCCATCAAGGACGCACCTCACGATCCGGCCAAGGCCAGACAACTGCTCAAGGAAGCGGGGATCGCGCCGGGCACGCAAATCAATCTGTGGGCCATGACGGTGCAGCGCGCCTCCAACCCCAACGCGCGGATGTCGGCACAGATGATCCAGTCCGACTGGGAGAAGATCGGCATCAAGGCCAACATCGTTACCTATGAATGGGGCGAGTACATGAAGCGCTCCCGTGCAGGCGAGCACGATGTAATGATCTACGGCTGGACCGGCGACAACGGTGACCCGGACAACTGGCTCGGCGTGCTGTACAGCTGCGCAGCGGTCAAAGGCAGCAACTTTGCCAAATGGTGCGATCCGGCCTACGACAAGCTGGTGCAACAGGCCAAGGTGACCACCAATCGCGATGAGCGCATCAAGCTGTATCAACAGGCTCAACAAGTGCTCAAGACACAGGTACCGATCACGCCGATTGCCAACTCCAAGGTCTTCCAGCCCATGCGCCAGGAAGTTCAGGACTTCAAGATCAGCCCGTTCGGCCTGACGCCTTTCTATGGTGTCAGCCTGAGCAAGTAATACAGATCCGGTAACAATCACACGCCAACCGGGTGCATTTCACACGCCCGGTTGCGCGTTTATGGTGCGATAAACAGCAGAATTCCTTTGCGCAAACGATCAACTGCGCAGAAATTACATTCACGCGACATTCATGTACGGTCGTTCCACTTTTTGCCACCTCTTTGTCGTCAGCACCTTGCTTCGGGTATGACCCCTGCATAAGTATCGGATGGATCGGCTCACGAGGTCGTTCCCTCCAAATGACAATAACTGAGGCCTCCATGCTCAAACACGCAGTCATTCCGTTCATCGTCGGCGCAAGCCTGCTCGCCAGCGCACCCTTTGCCCAGGCGGCATCCAACCTTGTGTTCTGCTCAGAAGGCAGCCCGGCGGGCTTCGACCCGGCCCAATACACGACCGGTACCGATTTCGACGCATCGGCAGAAACCATGTTCAACCGGCTGGCCCAGTTCGAGCGCGGTGGCACTGCTGTTGAGCCTGGTCTGGCGACCAGTTGGGACGTTTCCGCGGACGTGCTGACCTACACCTTCCATCTGCGCAAGGGCGTCAAGTTCCATACCACGCCGTACTTCAAGCCAAGCCGCGACTTCAATGCCGATGACGTGCTGTTCACGTTCAACCGCATGATCGACAAGGACCAGCCGTTCCGCAAAGCGGCTCCCACCGAGTTCCCGTATTTCACCGACATGGGCATGGACAGCAACATCGCCAAGGTTGAGAAAGTCGACGACTACACCGTGAAGTTCGTCCTCAACACGGTTGATGCTGCGTTCATCCAGAACATGGCCATGTCCTTTGCCTCGATCCAGTCTGCCGAATACGCCGACCAGCTTCTCAAGGAAGGCAAGGCTGCGGATATCAACAGCAAACCTGTCGGCACAGGCCCGTTCGTATTCAAGAGCTATCAGAAAGACTCCAATATCCGTTACACCGGTAACAAGGATTACTGGAAGCCCGAGGACGTCAAGATCGATAACCTGATCTTCGCCATCACCACCGATCCATCGGTGCGCATGCAGAAGCTCAAGAAGAATGAATGCCAGATTACCGCCTATCCGCGGCCTGCCGACCTTGAGACGCTCAAGGCCGACAAGAACCTGAAGATGCCCGATCAGGCAGGTTTCAACCTGGGTTACATCGCTTACAACGTGATGGACAAGATCAAAGGCAGCGACACGCCAAACCCGATGGCGCAACTGAAGGTCCGTCAGGCACTGGACATGTCCGTCAACAAGCAGCAGATCATCGACTCGGTTTACCAGGGCGCGGGCCAACTGGCCGTCAACGCCATGCCTCCGACCCAATGGTCTTATGACGACACCATCAAGGACACGAAGTACGACCCTGAGAAAGCCAAGGCCCTGCTCAAGGAAGCCGGCATCAAGGAAGGCACCGAGATTACCTTGTGGGCCATGCCGGTTCAGCGTCCTTACAACCCCAATGCCAAGTTGATGGCCGAGATGCTTCAGGCTGACTGGAAGAAGATCGGCATCAACGCCAGGATCGTCAGCTACGAGTGGGGCGAGTACATCAAACGCTCCAAAGGTGGTGAAAACGGCGCCATGCTGATTGGCTGGAGCGGTGACAACGGTGACCCGGACAACTGGCTGGGCACGCTGTTCGGCTGCGATGCCATCAATGGCAACAACTTCTCCAAGTGGTGCGACCAGCCTTACGACGCAGTTATCAAACAGGCCAAGGCAACACCTGACCAGGCCAAACGCACCGAGTTGTACAAGCAGGCGCAACACCTGCTCAAGGACGCTGTGCCGATGACGCCTATCGCGCACTCGACTGTCTATCAACCGATGCGCAATACCGTTGAGGACTTCAAGATCAGCCCGTTTGGCTTGAATTCCTTTTATGGAGTCGGCGTCAAGTAATAGCAGTTTGCCTGCACTGCTCTTGCAGCGCAGGCGCTGAATATATGCGTGGAAAAATAAACTCGCCAAGTAGCGTAATTGCAGCTAAAAGCAATTACCTACTTGATTGAAGTTTTTTTCCTACAACAACTAGAGCCTGCGAACCTATTTACCACAAGCTCCGGCCGACATACCGTCGTGGCAGTTTTACTTACTTCAGATATTGTTTTCGGACGTGTCGTTACATATGAGTGCTATCACTCGTCCTTTGGAGGACAGGAATCCTTATGCGTAAAACAATCGCGATAACATCATTAGTGGGCCTTGGACTACTCAACGCAGCCACTACAGCACAGGCTGCCAGCAGCCTGGTGTTCTGCTCCGAAGCCAGCCCGGCAGGCTTCGATACAGCCCAATACACCGCAGCGACAGACAACGATGCAGCCGAGCCGATCTACAACCGTCTGACTGAATTCAAGCCCGGCGATACCAGCGTCTTACCGGCACTGGCCACCAGTTGGGATGTCTCGCCAGACGGCCTGACCTACACCTTCCACTTGCGTGAAGGCGTCAAATTCCATAGCAACAAAGACTTCAAGCCCAGCCGTGGCTTCAATGCAGACGATGTGGTTTTCACCTTCAATCGCATGCTCAAGACCGACCACCCGTTTCGCGTGGCTTATCCGACCGAGTTCCCCTACTTCAACGGCATGGGCCTGAACAAGAAGATCAAGTCCATTGAAAAAACCGGGCCACTGACCGTCGTATTTACCCTCAATACTGTCGACGCCGCTTTCATCCAGAACATCGCGATGAGCTTCGCCGCGATTCTCTCCGCCGAATACGCCGACCAACTCCTGGCCAAGGGCGATCCACGGGATATCAACCAACAGCCTATCGGCACTGGCCCTTTTGTGTTTCAGCGTTATCAGAAGGACTCGCAGATTCGCTACAAGGCCAACAAGGAATACTGGGACCCGAGCCGCGTAAAGGTCGACCAGCTGATTTTCGCCATCAATACCGACGCCTCGGTGCGCATGCAGAAGCTGCGCAAGAACGAATGCCAGGTTTCACTCAACCCACGGCCCGCCGATCTCGACGCCCTGAGAGCCGACAAGCAATTGCAGGTACTGCAACGTCCTGGCTTCAACCTGGGTTACATCTCTTACAACGTGCGTCATGAACCGCTGGGCAATCTGCAAGTGCGTCAGGCGCTGGACATGGCGGTCAACAAGCAGGCCATCATCAACGCCGTCTATCAGGGCTCCGGGCAACTGGCGGTCAACGCCATGCCACCGACCCAGTGGTCTTATGACGACAGCATCAAGGACGCGCCTTTCAACCCGGAAAAAGCCAAGGAGCTGTTGCGGGCAGCAGGCGTCAAGGAAGGCACTGAGCTGACACTCTGGGCCATGCCGGTCCAGCGCCCCTACAACCCCAACGCCAAGCTGATGGCCGAAATGCTCCAGTCCGACTGGGCCAAGGTCGGGATCAAGGTCAAGATCGTCAGCTACGAATGGGGTGAATACCTCAAGCGCACCAAGAACGGCGAGCACGACATGTCCCTGATCGGCTGGACCGGTGACAACGGTGACCCGGACAACTGGCTCGGCACGCTTTACAGCTGTGCGGCGATTGGCGGCAACAACTACTCGATGTGGTGCGACGAGAAATACGACGCGCTGATCAAGTCGGCTATCTCCACCACCGACCGGGAACAACGTATCGACCTGTACAAACAGGCACAGCGCTATCTCAAAGAACAGGTGCCCATCACGCCTGTTGCGCACTCCACGGTCAACCAGCCACTGCGCGCTGAAGTCGAGGGTTTCTACGTAAGCCCCTTCGGTCGCAACAGCTTCTCGGGCGTCAGCGTCAAAGACTGATCCATACACCCTCCGCTTTCATCACCCGTTGCCAGGCAGCGCGTGATGAAAGCGGGTGGCCGGGCACATAAAACAAAACCAGGCCTGAAGCCTGATATCACCCAAGCCGGACAGAAAAACTGGCGTTATAACAATGAAAACAAAGGAGCTGTAACCCTTGAAAACAACCAGCACGGCATTGCTTGCATTATCTCTGACGTCCTTCGGCGCGGTAGCCCAGGCAGAAGAAAGCAGCCATACATTCGTCCCGACTCAACTGAGCACCTCCAACGCACAAGACGAGGCAAAAGGCTTCTTTGAAGACCAGCACCTGACGGGCACCACCCGCAACTGGTACTCCAATGAGCTACTACGTGGGGACGACCGCTTCAGCTACCGGAAGAACGGTGTGGCGACTCCGACTCCGCGCCGAATCAACTGGGTGCAAGGCACCATCGTCAACTACAGTTCGGGCTTCACCCAAGGCACTGTCGGCTTCAGTACAGAAGTGGCGGTGTACAACGCCATCGCTCTGGACAGGGATCGCAAGGACATTGCTGGTGGCGGTAACCGCACACAGGCCGAAAACAACGGCGACGCGGTCGGTCAATGGAGCAAACTGGGCCTGGGCAACGTCAAGGCACGCATCTCCAACACCACCCTGACCGCCGGTCGCCAGTCGATCAACACACCGGTCGTTGCCTATCTCGGCAACCGGGCCTTGCCTTCCAGCTTCCAGGGTTTTGCCCTGCAGAGCGACGAGTTGAACAACCTGTCCATTCAGGCTGCCACCTTTGACCGGATTTCACCTCGTAGCGAGCAAAGTCTGACGAAGTTCCGCTCCACCTATACCAACATCAATGCCACCTCAGACCGCATGAGCATGGTGGGTGCCGACTACAAACCTTTTAGCAACGTGACCGCCAGCCTCTACGCCTCGGATCTGGAAGACTTCTGGAAACAGTACTACTTCGGCTTTACCCACGAGATCGGTGACAGCAAGGCGCTGGCCCTGAGCAGCAACCTGAACTACTACAAGACCAAGGACTCGGGCCAGAGCAAGCTCGGCGCTATCGATAACGATACCTACAGCCTGTCGTTCACCGCGACTCACCAGGCGCATAGCTTCGGCATCGCGTACCAGGAAGTCATGGGCAACGAATACTTCGACTATGCCCGGGAAACCAACGCCATCTTTCTGGCCAACTCCCTGCTGTCGGACTTCAACGGCCCGAACGAGAAATCCCTGCAACTCAGCTATGTCATCAACATGACCGACTACGGCGTACCAGGCCTGAAATTCAATGCCTATCAGGCACGTGGCTGGGGCATCGACGGGACCCATTACAGAGGCACAGGCTACTCTGACGTCACCGATCTGCGCGGCGAAAGTCATTACGAATATGGCATCGGCACCAGCTACGCCTTGCAGTCCGGCCCGCTCAAGGCCACAACCGTACGCGCCACTTACACCACACACCGCTCCACTGGGGCCCAGATTGATGGCGACATCAATGAATTTCGTCTTGTGACCACGATCCCATTCAAGATTCTGTAAGCGGTCATGCCGCTCGGGCCTGGGTCGTGTTCCAACATGACAAAGGCCCGAGCCATAACCTTTGCATTGCTAAAGGAGGTTTCTATTGAAACTGCTCACACTACGCGCCTCGATCGCCATCGCGCTATTCGGCGTCGCCGCCAGTGTCTGCGCCAAACCGCTGGTGGTCTGTACCGAAGCCAGCCCGGAAGGCTTCGACATCGTTCAATACACCACCGCCGTGACGGCAGACGCCTCGGCAGAAACCATCCTTGAGCGCCTGATCGCGTTCACGCCCGGCACCACAGACACCGTTCCCGGTCTTGCCGAAAGCTGGGAAATCAGCCCCGACGGCCTGGTCTACACCTTCAAGCTCCGACGCGGGGTCAAGTTCCAGACCACCGATTACTTCAAACCCACCCGCGACATGAACGCCGACGATGTGCTCTGGAGCTTCCAGCGGCAGATGGACAGCAACCATCCCTGGCATGCGCTCTCACTGGTGGGTTACCCCTATTTCGAGAGCATGGGCTTCAAGGACCTGCTCAAGAATGTTGAAAAAATCGACGACTACACCGTAAGGTTCACCCTCTCGAAAGCCGAGTCGCCTTTCCTGCGTAACCTGGCGATGCCTTTCACCTCGATCTACTCGGCCGAATACGCCGATCAGTTGCTCAAGAGTGACAAGACCGCCGACCTGAACAGCAAGCCGATTGGCACCGGCCCGTTCATCCTGACCCGCTATGCCAAGGATGCTCAGGTCCGCTATAAAGCCAACCCGGACTACTGGAAGCTGAAGGTCCCCAGTGAAGCGCTGATCTTTGCGATCACTCTGGATAACAACACTCGTTTACAAAAACTCAAAGCAAATGAATGTCAGGTTGCGCTTTATCCAAAACCTGACGATATTGCCAGCATCAAGGCTGACCCGAATCTCCAGATCGACGAGATGGAAGCCATGATGACCAGCTATGTCGCCATCAATACATCGCACAAATACCTTGACGATGTGCGTGTGCGACAGGCGATCAACCTGGCTTTCGACAAGAAGTCCTACATCAAGGCTCTGTTTGGCGAAGGCAAGGCCACCGAGGGCGTCGGCCCGTACCCACCGACCATGATCGGCTACGACAACGATAGCCAAAGCCCGCCGTACGATCCGGCCAAGGCCCGTACCTTACTCAAAGAGGCCGGTGTTCCAGAGGGACAGGTGTTTACCCTGTTCACTCGCAATGGGGGTGCCGTGACCAACCCCAATCCGTTGGTGGGGGCTCAGATGCTTCAGAGCGATCTGGCCAAGGTAGGCATCAAGCTCGACATTCGCGTCATGGAATGGGGTGAAATGCTTAAGCGCGCCAAGAATGGCGAACATGACATGGTTTTTGCGGGCTGGGCAGGCGACAACGGCGACCCGGATAACTTCCTGACGCCGAACCTCGGCTGCGACGCCGCAAAAAATGGCGAAAACTACGCTCGCTGGTGCAACAAGGTCTTTGAAGACGTGATCACCCAGGCCAGGGAAAAAACCGACCCCGCCGAACGTGCCGCGCTCTACAGGCAAGCCCAGCAAGTGTTCAACCAGGAGCAACCATGGATAAGCCTGGCGTATCCAAAACTGTTCGTTGCAATGCGTAAGAACGTCGAAGGCTTTCATATCAGCCCGCTGACCAATAACAACTTCACCACTGCACGGGTGAAGTAAGAAAAACAGCCGCCCGCGTCCACAAGATCAAGGGCGGCATGCCTGAAAGGCTGATGAGGTACACCACAAGATGTTTAGTTTTATTGCCCGCCGGGTGGGGTTGCTGATCCCTACCTTCTTCGGCATCACCTTGCTGACGTTCGCCCTGATTCGCCTGATCCCCGGTGACCCGGTCGAAGTCATGATGGGCGAACGCCGGGTCGACCCGGAAATGCATGCCCAGGCCATGGAACGCCTTGGTCTGAACAAACCGCTTTATGCGCAGTACATCGATTACGTCAGCAAGCTCGCCCAGGGCGACCTCGGCGAATCCCTGCGTACTCGCGAAAGCGTATGGACCGAGTTCACCTCGCTGTTCCCCGCCACGCTTGAACTGTCGATTGCGGCATTGATCTTCGCAGGCATTTTCGGGCTTCTGGCCGGAGTGATTGCGGCACTCAAGCGCGGCTCGCTGTTCGATCACGGGGTCATGGGGGTTTCCCTGGCGGGGTACTCGATGCCGATCTTCTGGTGGGGTCTGATCCTCATCATGTTCTTCTCGGTATCCCTGGGCTGGACCCCGGTATCGGGACGCATCGACCTGCTGTATGACATTCAGCCCGTCACCGGTTTCATGCTGATCGACACCCTGCTCAGCGATGAAGAAGGCGCATTCCTCGATGCCCTGCATCACCTGATTCTTCCTGCCATCGTGCTGGGCACCATCCCGCTGGCGGTGATTGCCCGGATGACCCGCTCCTCGATGCTGGAAGTCTTGCGTGAAGATTACGTGCGTACCGCACGGGCCAAGGGCCTGTCGCCTGCTCGCGTGGTATTCGTCCATGGCCTGCGCAATGCGTTGATTCCGGTTCTGACCGTATTCGGCCTGCAAGTCGGCGCACTGCTGGCGGGTGCCGTACTGACCGAAACGATCTTCTCCTGGCCCGGCATCGGCAAATGGCTGATCGAGGCCATTGGCGCACGGGACTACCCGGTCGTACAGAACGGTATTCTGCTGATCGCCTGTCTGGTGATCCTGGTCAACTTCGTGGTGGATATCCTCTACGGCTTTGCCAACCCACGCATCCGTCACCAGCGCTGAGATCCTGACCAATGAGCACACCTACTCCTGAGGTAGCAGTCGATCAAAGCCTGCTTTACCCATCGCCTTACAAAGAATTCTGGCAAGCCTTTTCCCGGAACAAAGGTGCCGTTGCCGGCCTGATGTTCATGATCCTGATCGTGTTCTGTGCGCTGTTCGCCCCTTGGGTTGCGCCCCACGATCCGAGCGAGCAATACCGCGACTTCCTGCTGACCCCTCCGGTCTGGCTTGAAGGCGGTCAATGGCAATTCCTTCTCGGCACCGATGAACTGGGCCGCGACCTGTTGTCCCGGTTGATTCAGGGCTCGCAACTGTCGCTGCTGATCGGCCTGTCTTCCGTAGTCATGTCGCTGATCCCCGGCATCCTGCTGGGTCTGCTGGCCGGGTTCTTCCCACGCTTCCTCGGCCCTGCGGTCATGCGTCTGATGGACATCATGCTCGCCCTGCCCTCGCTGCTGCTGGCTGTGGCTATCGTCGCAATCCTCGGCCCTGGCCTGATCAACACCGTGATTGCCATTGCCATCGTGTCGCTGCCGTCCTATGTGCGCCTGACCCGTGCTGCGGTGATGGGCGAACTGAATCGCGACTACGTGACCGCTGCCCGTCTGGCCGGAGCCACTCTGCCACGCCTGATGTTCGTCACCGTGCTGCCCAATTGCATGGCGCCGCTGATCGTACAGGCGACCCTGAGTTTCTCCTCCGCCATTCTCGATGCCGCGGCACTGGGTTTCCTGGGGCTTGGCGTACAACCGCCGACGCCTGAGTGGGGCACCATGCTCGCTTCGGCCCGCGACTACATCGAACGCGCCTGGTGGGTCGTGAGCCTGCCCGGTCTGACCATTTTGCTCAGCGTGCTGGCAATCAACCTGATGGGCGACGGCCTGCGCGATGCGCTGGACCCGAAACTCAAGAATGCCGCCTGAGGAGATTCGTATGTCACTTCTGCAAATCCAGAATCTCAACGTCCGCTTCGGCGACAGCAAGGCCGTCCCCGTTGTGGATGGCCTGTCGCTGAGTGTCGAAAGAGGCGAAGTCATGGCCATCGTCGGCGAATCGGGGTCCGGCAAGTCCGTGACCATGATGGCGCTGATGGGGCTGATCGACGCTCCCGGCATCATCACCGCCGACTCGCTCAGTTTCGATGGCAACGACCTGCTCAAGCTCAACGCACGCCAACGTCGCCGTATCATCGGCAAGGACCTGGCGATGGTATTTCAGGACCCGATGACCGCGCTGAACCCCAGCTACACCGTGGGTTTTCAGATCGAGGAAGTCCTGCGCCAACACTTGAAACTGTCCGGCAAGGCCGCACGCCAACGCGCCCTGGAACTGCTCGAAAAAGTGGAAATCCCCGGCGCTGCCGCACGCCTGAATGCCTACCCGCACCAACTGTCCGGCGGCATGAGCCAGCGCGTGGCAATTGCCATGGCCATCGCCGGTGAACCCAAGCTGCTGATCGCCGACGAGCCGACCACCGCACTGGACGTCACCATCCAGGCACAGATCATGGATCTGCTGCTGAGCCTGCAAAAGGATCAGGACATGGCGCTGGTACTGATCACTCACGACCTGGCCGTGGTTGCCGAAACCGCGCAGCGTGTCTGTGTGATGTACGCAGGGCAAGCCGTGGAAGTCGGTCAGGTGCCCGGCCTGTTCGACATTCCGGCTCATCCGTACAGCGAAGCATTGCTGGCCGCGATCCCGGAACACAGCATGGGTGCAGCGCGCCTGGCAACATTGCCCGGCATGGTACCTGGCCGTTATGACCGCCCAATCGGCTGCCTGCTGTCGCCACGCTGCCCTTACGCCCAGGAGAACTGCCGCACCCAGCGCCCGTCCCTGGACCCTAAAGCCCACAGCCATGCACGCTGCTTCTATCCCTTGAATCAGGAGGTGGCGTAATGAGCGTCGTACTTACCGCCCGCGACCTTACCCGTCACTACGAAGTCTCTCGCGGCCTGTTCAAGGGCAATGCACTGGTGCGTGCCCTCAATGGCGTGTCCTTTGAGCTGGAAGCAGGCAAGACCCTGGCCGTGGTCGGTGAATCCGGCTGCGGGAAGTCCACGCTGGCTCGCGCCCTGACCCTGATCGAAGAGCCCTCTTCCGGCTCCCTGAAAATCGCCGGGCAAGAAGTCGCGGGAGCCAGCAAGGCCGAGCGCAAGCAATTGCGCAAAGACGTGCAGATGGTGTTCCAGAGCCCGTATGCCTCGCTCAATCCTCGGCAGAAGATCGGTGATCAACTGGGCGAGCCGCTACTCATCAATACCAACCTCAGCCGTGCCGAACGCCGGGAAAAGGTTCAGGCGATGATGAGCCAGGTGGGCCTGCGTCCAGAGCATTACCATCGCTACCCGCACATGTTCTCCGGTGGTCAGCGTCAGCGTATCGCCCTGGCCCGCGCCATGATGCTGCAACCCAAGGTGCTGGTGGCCGATGAACCGACCTCGGCGCTGGATGTGTCGATCCAGGCGCAGGTACTGAACCTGTTCATGGATCTGCAGCAGGAGTTCAACACAGCCTACGTGTTCATCTCCCACAACCTGTCGGTGGTGCGCCATGTGGCCGACACGGTATTGGTGATGTATCTGGGACGACCTGCGGAAATGGGGCCGAAAGAGGAAATCTACAACCGTCCTCTGCACCCTTACACCCAGGCGCTGCTCTCGGCGACCCCGACCATTCACCCGGACCCGCTGAAGCCGAAGATAAAGATCGTCGGCGAACTTCCCAACCCTCTCGACCCGCCAAGCGGCTGCGCCTTCCACAAGCGCTGCCCCTACGCGACCGAGCGCTGCTCAACGGAAGTACCCGAGCTACGGACGGTGGATAACCGTCAGGTAGCCTGTCATTACGCGGAGCAGTTTGTGGCTGCGTAATCCTTCGCGAATGAATTCGCTCCTACCGTAGGAGCGAATTCATTCGCGATCTCAATCAATAGACATCCCTTCTGTAACGCCCCTGCTCGACCAGCTCGGTCACCGCCTGTTCGCCCAGCACATCCTTCAAGACCTGATCCACACCCGCCGCCATCCCTTCCAGACTGCCGCAGATATAAATCGCTGCGCCTTGATCCAGCCAGGCCCGCAACTCATTGGCGGCTTCGCGCAAGCGATCCTGCACGTAGATCTTTTGCGCCTGATCGCGAGAAAACGCCAGGTCCAGCCGCAACAGATCACCGCTGGCCAGCCAGCCTTTCAGCTCGCCGGAACAATAAAAATCATGAGCCACATTCCGCTCGCCAAACAGCAGCCAGTTACGCGATTGCCCCTGGGCGATGCGCGCCTTGAGCAGGCTGCGCAAGCCCGCAAGACCGGTGCCGTTACCCAGCAGGATCATCGGGATCGGCTCGGCCGGCAGATGGAAGCTGCTGTTGCGGCGCAGACGCAGGCTGACTGCGCCGTCCAGCGCGGCATGCTCGGTCAGCCAGCCAGAGCCCAGCCCCAGGCTGCCATCGGGATGCAGTTCCTGACGCACGATCAGTTGCAGTACGCCATCTGCCGGAATCGAGGCGATGGAATATTCGCGGGCGGACAACGGCACCAGTGCATTGAGCAATGCCTGAGCGTGCAGACCGACAAGATGCGCCCGGTGCTGCGGCAATTGGCGGGTAGCCAGGGCCTGAGCCAGGGTTTCCTGCAAACCGTCCACACTGACCGGCATATCCTGAGCAATGCCCAACCCGTTAAGGAAATGCTCAATGGCTGCTGCACTGTTGCGTGGCAAGACCTCGATCAGATCACCGGCCAGCCAGGTCGCCGGACCTGGCGCTGCCAGATCGACCAGAAAGACTTTTGAACCACTGCTGCCGGGGTTCAGCAGTTCACGGCGAACCAGCGTCCAGTTCTCGAAAACCGGAGCCTGCCAGGTGGTGGAGGGTTTGCTGCCCGTCAGTTGCCCAAGCTGTTGTTGCCAGTGCTGCAAGGCGGCTGGGTCGGCGCTGTCGACTTCCACTGGCGCAAACAGGGTGCGGCCGCCACGCTCGCTCAGCCAGTCATGCAAACGGTGAGCGAAACCGCAGAAATGCTGATACTGCCGATCCCCCAAGGCCAGGACGGCGTAGTTCAGGTTCTGCAGCGATAACGGGCTGCCCAGCAATTTACGCTCGAAACCACGAGCGCTGTCCGGCGCTTCGCCATCGCCAAAGGTGCTGACCACAAACAAGGCATTGCTGCTCTGGCTCAGGTCCTGCCCGGTCAGCTCGCCCAGGCGCTGCACCCGCACCGGCAAACCCGCCGCCTGCAACTGCCCGGCGGTCTGCCAGGCCAGTTGCTCGGCAAAGCCACTCTGGCTGGCAAAACCGATCAGCCACGATGACGCATCATTATTGGCTACCAGACCGCCACGGGCCTCTTTGATCTCGCGCTTCTTGCGACGCCGATCCAGATACAGCAGCCAGCCGGTGATGAAGAACAGCGGCATCATCAATGACGCAACGGTCATTACGATACGCCCGACAATGCCGAAATAACTGCCCACGTGCAGCGCGTAATTACTGCTCAGCAATTGTGCGCTCAGGCTCTTGTCCTCATACCGCACGACAAAATTGATCTTGCCGGTGGCCGGGTCCAGATTGAGGGTGCCGAAGGCACGCGGATGCGGCGAACTCTTGAGCAGGTAGAACACGGTAGCAGGCTGACCGCCGCTCGCAGGCAGTCTCAGGTTATAGGAGCTCAGTTCAGGCCCGGCCGCTTCCTGAATGCTGGCCCAGACGGCATCGTAATCCACAACCAGCGGGCCCGGAGGCTGCACAGGCTTATCGCCTTTGCCTTGCTCGACAGGTGGAGGATCGCCCATCAGTTTGTTCATGCCATTGCTGAACCAGTCATAGGACCAGTTCAGGCCGGTCACGGCGAACAACAGATAAAACAGCAGGCACCAGGTCCCGAATATCGAGTGCAGGTCCCAGTTGAAACTGCGGCCTTTCTTCGCCCAATCCATGGTCAGCCAGACGCGCCAGTCCAGTGCCTTGCGCGGCCAGCGCAGATAGAGCCCGGACAGACAGAAGAACACCAGAATCAGGGTACACGCCGCGGTGATCTGCTTGCCGACTTCACCTGCCGCAAGATAGCGATGCACGTTCAGGACAAAATCGAAGAAACCCTCACCTACACCGTTGCCCCGAAGCTCCCCGGTATAGGGGTCGAAATTGCGCTTGGGACCGCGTCGTTGGCCCGGATCAGGTGTGAAATAGACCTGGGCAACGCGATTCCCCACCGTCTGGACACGCAGGATCGCCACTGTCAGGCCCGTGGCGGCCTCCAGCTTGCGGACCAGTTCGGGCGGCGGCAAGGTTGCGCCACGCTCCTGAACGAGCAGCACATCAGGATTGAGCGCGTCGAGAATCTCATCCTCGAACGAATACAGCGCACCGGTAATGCCCATCAAGGCCAGAACCAGCCCCGCCGTGATTCCGAAGAACCAATGAACCTGAAACAGGACTTTCTTCAACACACCCACTACCTCGCCGGCATTTTGCGGTGCGTATTATGCGCTAAATGTTATTTATTCTCATCTTTACGGAGACAGCGCTCAGCCTCGTACAGCATTGAGCCTTGAAGCTCATCAGGGTGAACCATGATGCAAACCCCTCTGCGGTATATCAAAAGCCCTACGACAAAGAAGCATTCGCATAATTGCCCGACCTCTTAGTTATAAAAACATCAACTAACCTCCTGACCACTAGTTCACGAACCGTCACAAAACTTTCACACGACTACTTACCAACCCAAAACATTTATCCTACAAGACACGACTATCTTTCGCCTTTGACACTCATGATCCCGCCCCCCTAATCTTCATCTCAAGCAATAACTGAAACACATAAAACCGGATCCAATAATGGTCCCACTGGAAAATAAGGACATGTCCAATGACTGCACTACTTGAAAGATTAGCTACCGACACCAACACGACCGGCGACCCTGTAACCGACGAAGCAATACAGTCAGCCGATGTATTCTTCAATGTATCTTCCGGCAATGACACAGAAGTTCAACGCACACCTGGCTTGATACTGACCAAGCAACAGATCGTCAACCTCAAACAATATGAACTGGTCGGCCTGGCACTGCCCACAGAGATTGACGCCGTCATTTCCTACCTGGGTTACAGCAGCGGAGCGGGTGTCGGGCTGGAACCTGAGGACTTTCTGAAAAGCTATAAGATAGTGCATGCCCATGCAAGGCGCTGGAGCCCTCTGCGCAGTCAGTTACTGGCGGTTGGCAGCAAACTTAAAGTGTTCGCAGGCCAGATGCTGGTCTACGACAAGAGCATGGAGGACATCTACAGCGACATCAAGGCCGGCAAGATCATTGAACAGTTCGACATCAAGACACTGGAAGACGTCAAACGCCTGTCCCGTGAACTGGGTGACAAATTTCCGGGGATCGATCTGAGCGAAAGCGACAAGGAAACCGCAAAGGACATCGGTTTCTATCTGGCTGAAATCCTGCGCAAGGTCAAGGAAAGCCAGGCAGACGCACAGGACATCAAGGAAGAACTGGAAAAATTCGGTCTGGACCTTGCGCTTTACGTCACACCGGAAATTCAGCGCAAGGTCACCGCAATCGATAACAGCTCATTGCCCACGGATGTCACCAGGCTGAATAACAGTATCGAGCGCAGGGCAAAAGATATCGATGAAAAGAACAAGGAATACAAGGCGGCCGTTGAACGCTCTCTGGGCTCGGTCAGTAAACTGAATATTGTCGGCCTTGCGCTGGGCATCTATTTTGGCGTTGAAGCCGAAGGGGTTCGTAAAGCAAGAAACGAACTGATCTCGCAACAAACCAAAGAAATCGATGAGCTGCAACTTAAAAACAAGATCCTTGGTTCATTGAGCAGGGTCAAGTTTGACCTGCAAAATCTCGTCACCGTTGTTATTGACGCTGACATCGCAACCAAAAACCTGATTACGGTCTGGAACAAACTATTCATTTTCATTGACGGGTCGGCAAAGTCGTCATTGGAAATCAACGATGCCTTGTCACTCCGGGTATTCATGAATCGCTTCAGACAAGTCGTACAACCCTGGAAAACCATCGAACAGGACTCTGATGCGTTACTTGACGTATTCAAAGAAGCTGACGAGGAATTTAAACGGATTTATGGAAAATGAACATGACGAATACTATGACTACCCTTGATACCCCCCTGAATATCAAGACACCTGACCTGCTGATAATGATCAATAGCCAAAGTGCCCTGAGCAGCAAACTGGTCACTGCCGATGTCCTGTACGCCAAGACCTATTACCTGCCCGCTATTTATGAACGCTTCAAGCGTATCAATAACGCAATTGTCATCGAGCACCAACGCCTTGGCGCGGCTTGTATGCGGCTGATGCTCGATATCGAGTCCCGAATCGCCCAATTGAGAAAGTACGATCAGGAACTCGGCGAAACCATGGATCAAGGCGAGATCAAAGACATTCAGGCCGAACGTACCCTGGCCCTGAAAAACGCCATGGCCCTGGCAAGTGCCGAATCGGTCAAGCTGGCCAATGCCTTGAGCGGGATGACGGAAGCCAGCAATCGTCAGCAGACCCGGGAGTTTCAGGCAAGCCTTGAACAAGACGTCCTCCGGGCAACAACCGGGATCAACGAAGCCAATACCACACTGGCCAGCGTTCGCGAGGAACGCCGGGTACTGAGCGAAGCCATCGATGCCATTGAAAGCAAAGGGTTCGCCAGCATTGCCAAGGACACCCTTCTCACGGCTGAAAAAGTGATTGCTCTCGGTGTACAACCTCCGCAGATCGCGGTTATCACCCTGGCGATAGAGCAGATGAAAGCGACCCTGGACTATGGCAACGAGGGGATCAACTTCATAGCCATGATCAAACGTCGCGACAGCCTGCGTGAACGAATCGACAAGCTGTTTGAGCAATTGACCCAGAGGGAGAAGGAAAAGCTGGCGCTGACTCAACGTATCGAGCTGATCGAGTGTTTCAACACCATGGACGATCAGCGCACGCTTTATGTAGAGCAATACCAGAAGATTGCTCAAACAATAGACAGTTTCCTCGCAGCCAATCAGGCAGCCGCGCAGGATGAAAATGCGTTCCGCAGGCGCTTCATCAGCTACGGGCTGCAACTGGCCAGCTATCTGCGCCCCATCCGCTAATCACTCCACACGCTGAATTCAAGGGAAATGGCCTGTTCCATTTCCCTTGCCTCACTACACAACTCATCAGGGGCTCAATAATGGCAGGGAATCTGATCCATCAAAGCGACCTCACGGGGCTCGACAACTATATGCAGGTCTTGCGCAGACTCCCCGAGTTCACCCGCTCATTCAAGGTCAACCTTGATCTGGTCCCGGTACGAGAGTACGGAGCCTACCGGATACCGGAAATTGCAGAACTGCTGGCCAAGGCAAGCCAGCACTTGTCCATCTGGTCGAAAATCCTGCCAGCCATTAATGCCCTGCATAGTGAACTCGAGGCATTTCTAGAGAAAATCATGCAGTCCTTAGAGAACATCAGGAGCAGCAAGGACGTCTCTGCGCAATTGGTTGAACAAAGCAGAAAACGACTGGGCATGTTCCTGGAGGAACTCGATGATCACATTGAAACGCTGCAATCCCTGACAAAAGGCATCTATACCTTTCTTCCTCGCCTCATCGACTTCATGAACAGCAACATCTATCGACACGCCAATGAATACAACCTGATCGAAACAAGCAGAGAGCAGAGTGTTGCGCTGCAAAAACTCACCGCCTCAATCCCTTCGAATCGAAAAGGCCCGGCGCTTTCTCCCGAAGCGCGACTCAACGGAGCACGAAACTACGTACTCATTACCCAACGGCAATATGCAGAGGCCTATTGCGCAGCAGCCAATATGAATGCCTACATGACAAGGATGTGCGACTTGTTGGGGATCGCTTTCGCCCACACTCTGCGAATGCGTAAAAGCGACACCCCTTCACGCCCCTATCTGGAGGCACGCCTGCTGCTGGTCAGCCTGAAGGAAATCAAGCGTTTCACACAATGGTTCAACAGCCTGACCGCCAGCCCCGCCTGAACGGTTGCCGACAGGGAAGCCCAAATAAAAAAGCCCGCAATCGCTTGCGGGCTCTCGGACAGGCTGGACGCTTACACGTAATACGATTTCAGCGGCGGGAAGCCGTTGAATTCAACAGCGCTGTAGCTGGTGGTGTAGGCGCCGGTAGACAGCCAGTACAGGCGGTCACCGATAGCCAGGTTCAACGGCAGGCCGTACTTGTAGTTCTCGTACATGATGTCGGCGCTGTCGCAGGTAGGACCCGCGATGACCACTTCTTCCATCTCGCCTTTCTTCTCGGTCCAGATCGGGAACTTGATGGCTTCGTCCATGGTTTCGATCAGGCCGGAGAACTTGCCCACATCCGTGTACACCCAACGCTCGACGGCGGTACGCGACTTGCGCGCAACCAGCACGACTTCGCTGACCAGGATACCGGCGTTGGCAATCAGGGAACGGCCCGGCTCCAGAATGATTTCCGGCAGGTCATCACCGAAGTCTTCCTTCAGGAAGCGGATGATTTCCTCTGCGTAGGTTTCCAGGCTGTTGGTACGGGTGATGTAGTTGGCCGGGAAGCCGCCACCCATGTTGATCAGCTTGAGCTCGATGCCGTCTTCTTCTTTCAGACGTTCAAAAATCACCTTCACCTTGGCGATGGCTGCGTCCCAGACGCTGATGTCGCGCTGCTGCGAACCCACGTGGAAGGAGATGCCGTAAGGCACCAGACCCAGGTCACGAGCCAGGATCAGCAGGTCCATGGCCATGTCGGTCTGGCAGCCGAACTTGCGCGACAGAGGCCAGTCGGCCGTAGTCGAGCCTTCGGTCAGGATACGCACGTAGACTTTCGAGCCCGGCGCGGCCTTGGCGATGTTGCGCAGGTCCGCTTCCGAGTCGGTCGCGTACAGACGCACGCCCTTGTCGTAGAAGTAACGAATGTCCTTGGACTTCTTGATGGTGTTGCCATAGCTGATGCGATCAGCGCCTACGCCACGGCTCAGCACC
Organism: Pseudomonas cichorii; assembly: GCF_015471405.1. GTDB lineage: Bacteria > Pseudomonadota > Gammaproteobacteria > Pseudomonadales > Pseudomonadaceae > Aquipseudomonas > Aquipseudomonas serbiensis. The sequence goes on along the minus strand of NZ_BLVZ01000017.1, from coordinate 32,183 downwards.
TTGTCCAGCTCATAGATCGAAGCGATGTCGAAACTCGAACCCTTTTCCTTGAGCAGGTCAATGATCTCGACCGCAGGGTTGGCCTTCACCGCGTAGTACACCTGGGCGAACTCAAAACCGGCGCGCAGGTCATCGTAGGCCTGGCTGATCACCTGGGTGTCGATGACGACAAACGGGGTTTCTTGCTTGTCAGCGAACGACTTGATCTTCTTGAAAGAAGCGTCAGAGAAATAGTCTTCGACCTTGATCGGCATGCTTGGGAACTCCACTTGGCAAACAGATGAATATAAATGGGTGTAAATGAACGCCCTCCGTATCCCCACTTTGGTTCGCCTACTTCCCAAGGCATGTCGCCGAAAGCAAAAAGGCCATGGGGATCATGCCCCTTGGCCTTGCTGTCTCGTCGTCAGTACTTGAGCCGGATGGATCGTTTCCAGCATGGACGTTCGGCGCGAACTTTAGGACCTGAGAGGCTTGAGATCAACAAAAAATGTCGCGTTTTGACACACGTTCGGCAGATAACCGAGTTGACCGCCGTTATAACCGACCCTGATGACAGGCTGATGTTCATTTTCAGGGCGATTTGGGTGACAGCCTGCAAGGCCATTTTCTCGTAAGTCGCCGTAGGAGCGACTTCAGTCGCGAACACCGTCCTTCGCGAATGAATTCGCCCCTACCCCGCATTAGCTCAGCGCTTCAGCCGCAACCTCAGCCGGCGAAACAATACTGGTCTTCATGCCCCGTGAACGCCCGGAACTCAGATAAGCCGCAATCGACTCTTGCGTCACCTCACCAAGGAACACACGCTCGGCATCCAGAACCGGCAACCAGGCGCGATTGAACTCGTACATGCGCGACAGCAGGATGCGCAAGTGTTCGTCGTAGGCGGCCGTGGCGTTGAACTCGCTCAGGAACTGGGCGCAGGTGCCCTGCTGGCGATGCAAGTCGCGACGACGCACGTACCCCAGTGCCTTGTTCTCGGCATCGGTGACGACAATGTAGCGACGGTCGTTTTCGTCCATCACTTCCAGCGCATCGGCCACCGGAGTTTCCGGGCTCACCGACGGTGCGTTGTCGGCGGCGTCTTCGGCCTTGACCAGCAGCAGGCGCTTGAGTGTGCTGTCCTGGCCGACGAAGTTGCTGACGAACTCGTCCGCCGGGTGCGCCAGCAAAGTGTCCGGGTGGTCGATCTGCAACAGCTTGCCCGCCCGGAAGATCGCAATCTTGTCACCCAGCTTGAGGGCTTCGTCGATGTCGTGGCTGACCATGATCACGGTCTTGTTCAACGCACGCTGCATCTCGAAGAACTCGTTCTGGATCATCTCGCGGTTGATCGGGTCGACAGCGCCGAACGGCTCGTCCATCAGCAGCAGCGGCGCTTCGGCCGCCAGGGCACGAATCACGCCGATGCGCTGTTGCTGACCACCGGACAGCTCACGGGGATAGCGATGCAGATACTGCTTGGGCTCAAGCTTGATCATGCTCATCAGTTCGCGGGCACGGTCGTGGCAGCGTTGCTTGTCCCAGCCGAGCAGCTTGGGCACGACCACGATGTTTTCTTCGATGGTCATGTTCGGGAACAGGCCGATCTGCTGGATCACGTAACCGATGTTGCGGCGCAGGGTCACTTCGTCCAGGTCGGTGGTGTCTTCACCGTTGATCAGCACCTTGCCGGAGGTCGGCACGATCAGGCGGTTGATCATTTTCAGCGTGGTGCTCTTGCCGCAACCCGAAGGCCCGAGAAAGACGCAGATCTCACCTTCATTGACGGTCAGGCTTACCGAGTCCACGGCTTTGACGTCTTTGCCGTTGGAGGTGAAGGTTTTGGTCAGATTCTGAAGTTCGATCATTTGAGCAATCCTTTTGGAGTCAGGGTGCGTTGCAGCCATTGCAGGAGCAGGTCGGCGAAGATGGCCAGAATGCTGACCAGCACTGCGCCGACGATCAGCATCGACATGTCGCTGCGGCTGATTGACGCGAGAATGAGTACGCCCAGGCCACCGGCACCGATCGTGGCGGCGATGGTCATGACACCGATATTCATCACCACGGCGGTGCGCACACCGGCGAGGATCACAGGCACGGCAATCGGCAGTTCAACCATGCGCAGGCGCTGGCCGAAGGTCATGCCGATACCTTTGGCAGCTTCGCGGATACCCGCATCCACACCCGTCAGGGCCAGGTAGGTGTTGCGCATGATCGGCAACAGTGAATAGAGAAACACCGCCGTGATCGCTGGCAACGGGCCAAGGCCCTGGCCGAATTTGGAATAGAACGGCAGCAGCAGACCGAACAGGGCAATGGACGGCACCGTCAGCAGCACCGTGGCACTGGCTTGCAGCGGCCCGGCCAGCGTCGGAAAGCGTGTCATCAACACACCGAGGGGAACACCCACCACAATCGCCAGGCTCACGGCGATACCGACCAGGGTGATGTGCTGCCAGGTCAACTGCATGACCTGAGCCCAGTCCAGATGGGAGAAGGCGCTAAAGAAACTCATATCGTCTCCTTCCTTATTTGAGTGGATGCTGGCGCAGGAAATCTGCGGCGACTTTGGCGGGGCTTTCATGACCGACATCGACGCGGGCGTTGAGCTCGATCATGGTCTGGTTATCCAGAAGGTCAGCCAGCGGCTTGAGCAGCGTGGCGATTTCAGGATGGGCATCCAGGTACTCCTGACGAATCACCGGCGCGGCGGTGTAATCCGGGAAGTAATGCTTGTCGTCTTCCAGCACCTTGAGCTTGAAGGCGTTCAGGCGTCCGTCAGTGGTGTACACCAGCCCGGCGAACACCTGCCCGTTACGCAAGGCGGTGTAGACCAGTCCGGCGTCCATCTGCCGGGTATTCTCGCGACCGAGATTCATGTCGTAATGCTTGACCATGCCGATCAGCCCATCGGAACGATTGGCAAACTCGGTGTCCAGCGCTACGACATGACCCTCTCTGGCTTCGTCCTTGAGCACCTTGGTCAGGTCGCTCATGGTGTTGACCTGTGGATACTGATCGGCAATTTTCTGCGGCAGTGCCAAGGCATAGGTGTTGTTGAAGCGGGACGGTGAAAGCCAGACCAGGCCTTTCTTTGCATCCACTTCCTTGACCCGTGCGTAGGTCTGCTCGCTGTCGAGCTTTTCGTCGATATGGTTGTAGGCCACCAGCGACACACCGGTGTACTCCCATAACAGATCGAGTTGACCGCTTTCCTGTGCGCTGCGGGCCAGGTTGCTGCCCAGGCCACCGGTAATCTGCACGTTGTAGTTCTTGGTGCGCAGGTATTGCGCGGTCAGTTCGGCGAGCATGGTCTGCTCGGTAAATACCCGTGCGCCGATGCGCAGCAAGGGTTTTTCTGCTGCCTGGGCAAAACTGCTGAACAGCAGCCCGAGGCCCAGTAACAAAGCTAGCTTTTTCATGGAAGTTCCTTTCTCTCAGCGGCTCAGGCCGCGCTCCAGCCAGATGCGACTCAACAGAGAGACCAGGCCATCAAGTACCAGAGCGAGCAACGCCGTACACGCAGCACCCAGCAGCAATTGCGGCTGATTGTTCAGGGCAATACCGGGGAAAATCAGGCTGCCAAGGCTGTTGGCACCAATCAGGAACGCCAGCGGCGCGGTTCCCACATTGATCGCCAGCGCCACGCGAACACCGCCGACAATGATCGGCACGGCATTGGGCAGCTCGACACGCAGCAACACCTGACGCGGTGTCATGCCGATGCCGGTAGCGGCTTCCTTGAGTGAACCCTGAACGTTTTTCAGGCCTTCGTAGGTGTTGCGCACGATGGGCAGCAACGAGGCGAGGAACAAGGCGAAGATGGCTGGACCACTGCCGATCCCGAGAATCCCGAGAGCGATGGCCAGAACCGCGAGGGGTGGAACGGTGTTGCCAATGTTGAAGATCTGCATGAAGCGTTCGGCTCGGCCGACCATGTTCGGTCGGCTGAGCGCAATGCCGGCAGGGATACCGACCACGACAGCCGCCAACATTGAAACCAGAACCAGAACCAGATGGGCCTGCAGGTAAAACAGCAGATCATCCTTGTACTTCATAAACGTATCGATGCCGATCCAGTGGACCAGCAGGGCCAGGAGTACGATGCCAACCGTACCTCCCAATAGCCCCTTGCCATAGCGATTAGCCACGGGCGGACTCCTTATTTCAGTCGGCGAACGCGCTGCCTGTGACGCCCGGTAATGAGCGCCTGCAATAACGTTCGCGAAGAGCAGCAGGTGGATCGCCAGCGAGGATTTTTCCTCGGCGAATACACAGGCCATGAGCGCAACTTCGTCAAGCTAACTTGCTGATTTATCAGCTCTTGATGCCGGCCTTACATAGCCTGTTACAAGAGAGTGGACGTCTCCACGGTCTGAAAGGTTCCCACGGGAGATGCTATTTGGCCACCCTGAATCGACTGAACGGTTCGGTTATTGGCTTGAGTTGAGCTATAATCTGCGCCCTTTTTTTGACTCTCTTTCAGGCGATTTCCCATGACCCAACAGGCCGCCGAAGTCGCGAAACGCCGCACTTTCGCCATTATTTCCCACCCGGACGCCGGTAAAACCACCATCACGGAAAAACTGCTCCTGATGGGCAAGGCCATTTCCGTCGCCGGTACGGTCAAATCCCGTAAATCAGATCGTCATGCCACATCCGACTGGATGGAAATGGAGAAACAGCGCGGCATCTCCATCACCACTTCGGTCATGCAGTTCCCGTATCGCGATCACATGATCAACCTGCTCGATACCCCGGGTCACGAAGACTTCTCCGAAGACACCTATCGCACCCTGACGGCAGTCGACTCGGCGCTGATGGTGCTGGACGGCGGTAAAGGTGTAGAGCCTCGCACCATCGCCCTGATGGACGTCTGCCGCCTGCGCGACACACCCATCGTCAGCTTCATCAACAAACTCGACCGCGACATCCGCGACCCTATCGAGTTGCTGGACGAGATCGAAGCGGTCCTGAAGATCAAGGCCGCACCGATCACCTGGCCGATTGGCTGCTACCGCGACTTCAAGGGTGTCTACCACCTGGCCGACGACTACATCATCGTCTACACCGCCGGTCACGGTCATGAGCGCACTGAAACCAAGATCATCCAGAAACTGGACTCGGACGAAGCCCGTGCTCACCTGGGCGACGAGTACGACCGTTTCGTCGAGCAACTGGAACTGGTGCAGGGTGCCTGCCACGAGTTCAATCAGGAAGAGTTCATCAACGGGCAACTGACCCCGGTGTTCTTCGGGACTGCATTGGGTAACTTCGGTGTCGATCACGTGCTCGATGCCGTGGTGGACTGGGCTCCCAAACCTCTGGCGCGGGTTGCCAACGAGCGCAGCGTAGAGCCGGTCGAAGAGAAGTTCAGCGGTTTCGTGTTCAAGATCCAGGCGAACATGGACCCTAAACACCGCGACCGTATCGCCTTCATGCGCATCTGTTCGGGCCGCTACGACAAGGGCATGAAAATGCGCCATGTACGTCTGGGCAAGGATGTACGGATCGGCGACGCACTGACATTCTTCTCTTCCGAGCGCGAGCAACTGGAAGAGGCGTATGCCGGTGACATCATCGGCCTGCACAACCACGGCACGATCCAGATCGGTGACACCTTCACCGAAGGCGAAAGCCTGGGCTTCACCGGTATCCCGCACTTCGCGCCGGAACTGTTCCGCCGCGTACGCCTGAAGGATCCGCTCAAATCCAAGCAACTGCGCCAGGGCCTGCAACAGCTGGCCGAAGAAGGCGCAACGCAGGTGTTCTTCCCGCTGCGCAGCAACGACATCATCCTGGGCGCCGTCGGCGTGCTGCAGTTCGATGTGGTCGCCAGCCGTCTGAAGGAAGAGTACAAGGTCGAATGCGCCTACGAGCCGATCACCGTCTGGTCAGCCCGCTGGATCGACAGCGGTGACAAGAAGAAACTCGAAGAGTTTGAAAACAAGGCTGTGGAAAACCTGGCTCTGGACGGCGGCGGTCACCTGACCTACCTGGCCCCGACCCGCGTCAACCTGGTCCTGATGGAAGAGCGCTGGCCGGACGTGAAATTCCGCGCAACCCGCGAACACCATTGATCTGAATTCGCCTGCCTCAGTCACAGTGCGTAGGAGTAATGCAGATCAGTTAAGGCCATAAATCACTTTGTGGGAGGCAGCTTGCTGGCGACTTCAGCGTACAGACGCAGAATATCTGCCGGTTTTCACGCCTTTTCGCCAGCAAGCTGCCTCCCACAAGTTTTGCTTGCACCTTAACTGATCGGCATTAGTGCGTAGCGACTTCAGTCGCGAATGCACGAGCCCAAAAATTACTTGCAGGCATACTGCGCCAGCTTTTCCTGCATGAAATCCAGAAAGCACTGAATTCTCAGCGCCAGCTTCGAGTTGCGGTAGTACACCGCATGGATGGGCTGTCGATACCCGCTGTGGGCATCGGCCAGCACAACCTGAAGACGCCCCTCACGAATATCTTCGTGGGTCATGAAGTGCGACAGGCACACGATCCCCTCTCCCGCCAGTGCAAGGTGACGCAATGTGTCGCCACTGGATGCTGACAATGCCGGCTGAATCGGCCAGCGATCTCCACCCGCATGACGCAGCGGCCAGTTATTCAGGGTTTCGCTGTGGGAGAACCCCAGCAACGTATGGTTCGCCAGTTCCTCGACCGAGGTCGGTACACCATGTCGCTTCAAATAATCCGGGCTGGCCAGGATATTGAGCGGGGTACATCCCAGAGAGCGGGCATGCAGGGTTGAATCGGCCAGAGTCCCGATGCGGATGGCGATATCGGTGTTCTGCTCAAGCAGATCGATAACCAGATCATTGCTGTTGAGTTCAAGCTGGATGTCCGGGTACAGCTGGCGAAACTCGGCCACGTAAGGCACGACCGAGTGCAGCATGAACGGCGAAGCGGCATTGACGCGCAAACGTCCGGACGGTCTTTGTCGGGACAGGGACAGATGCTCTTCCAGATCCTCCATCTGCTCAAGAATCTGTCGGGCTCGCGCCAGAAAGAACTTGCCCTCCTCCGTCAGATCCATGCGCCGCGTGGTGCGGTTGATCAGTGTGGTTTCCAGCTTGGCCTCAAGGCGCGCCAGGGTCCGGCTGACACCGGAAGGTGTTTGCCCCATGTGCTCGGCGGCGGCAGAAATCGACCCGCTTTCGATCACCGAAACAAAGACCTGCAATTCATCGGACCTGGCTTTCATTGTTGCCTCCAGCTCAAAACAGACTGGATATTAGCGCCGTTCGTTCGCTGCCGTGGGAGCGGATTCATCCGCGAAATAAATCAAACCCCAAACACTTGAGCCAGATGCGCCTCATAGCGCTTCACATCGCTGTCGATATCCGGGCGCTTCATCACATCCACCGCCAGGAAAGTCGGCAGGCCGGTCATGCCCAGAAACTGGTTGGCCTTGTGAAACGGGAAGTACACCGCGTCCACGCCCCTGGCTTCAAAGAAATCGGTCGGGTCGTCGAAGGCCTGCTGCGGCGCATTCCAGGTCGCGGAGATCATGTACTGCTTGCCTTGCAGCAAGCCGCCACTGCCGTATTTCTGCGAAGCGTCGGAACGGGTACGACCGTCGTTGGCGTACAGGCTGCCATGCCCCTCGGTGAAGACTTCATCGATGTACTTTTTCACAGTCCATGGCGCGCCCATCCACCAGCCAGGCATTTGCCAGACCACGACGTCGGCCCAGAGAAACTTCTGCACTTCTTCGGCCAGGTCGTAGCCGCCGTCGATAAAGGTTTCCTTCACGTCGAAACCGGCACGGTCCATGAAAGCCACACCGGCTTCATGCAAGGTTGCGTTATAGCGGCCTTCAGAATGCGCGAATTGTTTGCCGCCGTTCAGGAACAGGATCTTTTTCATGTCAGCCTCATGGATAAATGCTTGAAAACCCGACCCGCCGAAGCCGGATTGAAAGTCAAAAACAATGGGCCGCAGGATAAAGAAACACGTGCAAGTGAGTAATGACCCGTCAGGCAAAATACTTTTGCCTGAAAGGCACGAATCAATCATCAATTATTGATTTAAAAAGGGTCAGCCTGCTATCAGCAAATGCAGCCCAAGCGCTCCCATCCCGATAAAGAACACTCGCTTGAAAACCAGGGCGCTGATTCGCTGGCGAAGCCATTGGCCCAACAACATCCCCAGCAAGGCTGGGATCAGCGCCAGCAGTGACGCCCCCATTTCACCGCCACCCAGTGCCCCGTTCCACAGCAAGCCTGCCGCCAGCGCCAGTGTCGAAACGGTGAACGACAACCCTAGCGCCTGCACCAGTTCATTACGCTCCAGCGACAACGCTTGCAGGTAAGGCACAGCTGGAATCACGAACACGCCGGTGGCCGAAGTGATGATCCCGGTGATGAAACCGCATACTGGCCCAAGCCAGCGCTCGGTCCTGGCTGACACCTTGAACGTCGGCAGAAACAGCCCGCTCAGCGCATAGAGCAGCAACGCCCCGCCCAGTGCGCGAGTCATCGAATGTCCGCCGCTCATGCCCAGCCAGAACGAACCCAGAAATGTGCCGATGACGATCAGGCTGAGCATTGGCCACAAGCGCCTGAGCAACGGCTTCAAGTGGCCACCTGTCGCCAGTTGCCAGATGTTGGTGAAGGTAGAAGGAATGATCAGCAGAGCCGCAGCCTGTGCCGGCAACATAGCCAGCCCCAAAAGCCCCATGGCCACTGTCGGCAAGCCGAGCCCGATCACACCCTTGACCGTTCCGGCCAGGAGAAAGGTACCGATCACCAGAGCGGTAAGGCCCCAACCGGCAGTTTGATAAAAATCCAGGAATGTATTCATGGCCCTATCCTGAGCCAGCCGAATCGTTTTGAATATCTGTCTTGCACCAAGCCTGCCTCAAGCAAAGACAGAGGCTGAACCTATCGATCGCAAGCGCGAGGCTCACCATGCACTTCGATTTCATTGACTTGCGGCTGTTCCTGAATGTCCTTGAAGCCGGCAACATCACTGCTGGCGCGGCACACAGCCATTTGTCACTGGCATCGGCCAGTGCGCGGATCAGGGCGCTGGAAGCTTCACTCGATACGCCTTTGCTCGAACGCGGCAGACGTGGTGTCACCCCGACTCCGGCAGGCAAAGCCCTTGGGCAGCATGCGCGGTTGATCCTGCAACAGGTCGAACGCATGCAGTTCGATCTGGCGGACTACGCCAAGGGTTTCAAAGGGCAGGTCCGGCTACTGTGCAACACCTCGACGCTCAGCGAACACCTGCCGGAATTGCTGGCCAGTTTCCTGGTCACTCACCCCAATATCGATCTCGACCTGGAGGAGCAACCCAGCCTGCGCATCCTGCATGCCGTGCGCCATGGTACGGCCGATATCGGCATCATTTCCGATGCGATGGACGCCAGCGACCTGCAGACCCGACCATTTCGCGATGATCCTCTGACACTCATCATGCCGGTGGATCATCCACTCGCCACCCTCTCCACGGTGCGTTTCACACAAACTCTGGATAACGAATTCGTCGCCCTGTCGGCCAGCAGCGCCTTGGGTATCTATCTCGAAGAACAGGCGCTGCACGCCGGCAAGCGCTTGCGCATCCGGGTTCGTGCCGAAGGCTTCGACGGCGTCATCCGCATGGTCGCCCATGGCGCCGGGCTGGGGATCGTGCCGCAGGCCGCCGTGAATCGCTGGCAAGGTCCAGAAACATTCAAGGCGTTGCCGTTGAGCGATGCCTGGGCTGATCGAAAACTGCTGCTGTGCGCAACGGACTTCGACTCACTGCCAGGCTATGCCAAGGCATTGTTGACGTTTCTGGACCCTGGGCATTTTTACTCAGTACCCCAACGATAACCCGGTGTTGCGGCGAGGGTCGTTGGCCCCGTAGAAACGGTTATTGCCCACCGGTTTGCCTTCCAGCGAAGGTGCGCCGACCAGGATTGCAGCAACGTGGTTGAGCGGCTGAGGCCCTGCAAACTTGTGCCCCCAGCTTTCGAGGATCTTGAGCGTATCCGGGCTGACGGCGAACGCCTCAAGGTTGGTGGTTTCCGGCTGCCATTGCTGATGGAAGCGTGGTGCATCGACGGCTTCCTGAATGTTCATGCCGTAGTCGATCACGTTGAGCATGGTCAGCCAGGTTGCGGTAATGATCCGGCTGCCGCCCGGCGTGCCGACCACCATGACAACCTTGCCATCCTTGGTGACGATGGTCGGGCTCATGGATGAAAGCGGCGTCTTGCCCGGTGCGATGGCGTTGGCTTCGCCCTGCACCAGACCGAACATGTTGGGCACGCCCACCTTGGTGGTGAAGTCGTCCATCTCGTCATTGAGAATGACGCCGGTCTTGCTGGCCATGACCCCGGCACCGAACCAGTTGTTGAGGGTGTAGGTCACCGAAACCGCATTGCCCCATTTATCGATGATGGAGTAATGAGTGGTGTTATTGCCTTCATGGGGCGCGACACCCGGTTTGATCTTGTTGGAGTCACCGGCCTTTTGCGGATCGATGGCCTCACGCAGTTTGGTCGCGTAGTTCTTGTCCAGCAGGTGCTCGATGGGATTCTTGACGAAATCCGGGTCGCCCAGATAGCTGTTGCGGTCGACATAGGCATGACGCATGGCTTCTATCTGATAGTGCGTGCCCTGGGCCGAGCGATAGCCCAGCTCTTTCATCGGGTAGCCTTCAAGGATATTCAGCATCTGGCAGATGACCACGCCGCCCGAGCTGGGTGGTGGTGCCGAAACCACGTGATAGCCACGGTAGTCACACTCGATGGGCGCAAGCTCGCGGGGCTTGTAGTGATCGAGGTCAGCCTGGGTAATGATGCCCTTGCCGGCCTGGCTGGAATCCACCAACGCCTTGGCGACCCGACCTTTGTAGAATCCGTCGTTACCCTTGTTGGAGATTTCCTGCAGGGTCTTGGCCAGATCCTTCTGCACCAGTTTCTGACCGACTTTCAGCGGCTCGCCCTTGTCCAGGAAGATCGACCCCGAGTCGGCCATATCCGCCCTGAACACATCAGTGGCCGTCGACAGCAGATCGACATCGCCCTGCTTCAGGACAAAGCCGTCCTCGGCGAGCTTGATGGCCGGAGCAATCACGTCCTCACGCTTGCGGGTCCCGTATTTGCTCAACGCCAGCTCCATGCCCGCGACTGTTCCCGGCACGGCCACAGACAAGTGACCTTTGGAGCTGAGATCAGGAATGACATTGCCCTGCTTGTCCAGATACATGTCGGCAGTGGCCGCCAGCGGAGCCTTTTCGCGGAAATCCAGGAACGTCTTGCGCCCGTCGGCCAGTTGAATCGTCATGAAACCACCGCCGCCCAGGTTGCCTGCTGCGGGGTAAACCACTGCCAGTGCATAACCGACCGCCACGGCGGCATCGATCGCATTTCCCCCGTCCTTGAGAACATCGACACCCACGTGGGTCGCCAGATGCTGGGCGCTGACCACCATGCCGTTTTCGGCGGCGACCGGTGCCTGAGAGGCGGCGTGAACAGGGGCGTAAGCCAGAATGAGTGCTGTCGCGATCAGCGACCTGGAGAGGGGTTCAAACTTCATGTCGTTCCTTCTTTTTCTGAGTCGGGGGACGTTTGGCAAGCGTCATGCAAAACGCCTCAAGGCCGTACCCGGCACTCTTGCGCGGGCCAAACGCCGTCCAAAGTAGCGGTTCCTGCCGCCCCTGCCAACAACCGGTCCAACGTGCGAATCAGCGATCACTGCGTTTATGGGATAAGATCGCGTTTTAAAATGAGAATCATCCATATCTTCATGCGCCAGTTTTCTTCCCGGGAAATACGATGACGTCCACTGTCGCAGCCCCGCGCATTCTGGTCGTCGACGACCATCGCAAGATCCGCGACCCGCTGGCCGTCTATTTGCGCCGCCATCAGTTCGAGGTGCGTACGGCAGAAGATGCCGCTGGCATGTGGCAGTTGCTCAAGCATCAGGCATTCGATGTCATCGTGCTGGATGTCATGCTGCCCGATGGCGATGGCTTCGAGCTGTGCAGCAAACTGCATCGACGCGAGAACATTCCGGTGATTCTGCTGACCGCTCGCGACACCTCCGCCGACCGGGTTCACGGCCTGGATATCGGTGCTGACGATTACGTGACCAAACCGTTCGAGCCTCGCGAACTCGTCGCGCGGATCAACAGCCTGTTACGTCGGCGCGGCACAGGCCAGAGCAGAGCGAGCAGCGCGCTGCCACCCGCCGACACATCGGATCTGAAGCAACGTTATGAGTTCGCCGGCCTGAGTTTCACCGCCAGCAACAGCACGCTGATACGTCTCGATGGCTCGGCTGTCAGGCTCAGCACGGTAGAAAGCCGGCTGCTGCAGGTACTGCTCGCCAACCCCAATACCATTCTGAGCCGCCAGCGCCTGATCGATCTGACAGCACGCCCCGGCACTGAAGTGTTCGACCGCGCCATCGACCGACAGATCAGCCGCCTGCGCCGCAAACTCGATGACAACCCGCTGGAACCGGACTTGCTACGCACCATCTGGGGCGACGGCTACATGCTGGTCGCCACTGTCACCTTGCCCGACGCATGAAGCTGCTGCGACGGTTATGGCCCAGGCGCATGGCCCATCAACTGGGCGTCTTGCTGCTGCTCGCACTGCTGGCTTCCAATGCCATCGCCATGCTTTATCTGCAACGCACCGGCGCCCTGATTCACCCGTTGTCACGCACACTGGCCATTGAACGGCTGATCACCGCCTATCATGCGGCACAGGGTTTATCCGCCGAAGATGCATCACATCTGCTGGCTTCAATGCAGACACCTGACTCGCACTTCTGGGTCGCCAGCAGCGCCATCGCCGATGCCAGTGATATGCGCCCGGAAGAACATCGCATGGTCAGCGACCTGAAGAAACGCCTGACCCTGCCCGCCGATGCTCTCATCGGCATGCAACTGGAGCGCATCAGCGGAGGCCCGGCACGCGAGCATGTTTTCGTGGCGGCCGGTTGGGCACCGCTGAGGTTGCGTACCAGCATCGGGCTGCCTGAAGGCAAGCAGTTGAACGCCATCCAGCATCCGGCAGGGGGTTACGAATGGGGCCGCATGCTGGCCTATACCTTGCCGGTCACCACCATTCCAGTGTTGTTGATCGTGATCTTTTTCATGCGGCGCGTGGTGCAGCCGGTCAAGACACTGGCGCAGGCGACCGAGCGGGTCAGTCGCGGAGAATGGATATCACCCTTGCCGCTTTCAGGCCCGCAAGAGGCTCGCGACCTGACAAGAGCTTTCAATGTGATGCAGGAACGCATCGCCCGGCATGTCGAAGGCAGGACGCGAATGCTGGCCGCCATCAGTCATGACCTCAATACACCCATCACCGAACTGCGCCTGCAAATGGAGTTGATGGAAGACAGCCCCGAGCGCGACGACATGCTCGAAAGCCTCGATGAACTACGCGCCATGGTGCGCGAAACGTTGAACTTCGTACGCGGTGATGCGGTGCAGGAAGCGACGGTCAGAATATCGCTGACCGCCCTGCTCGACGACCTCACCCGCCGTTATCAGAGCATGGGACAGCCGATAGGCTGGGAGCGCGGGCAAGAGGTTTATTGCCACTGTCGTCCACTGGCGCTCAAACGAGCACTGACCAACCTGATCGACAATGCCTTGCGCCATGCGGGGGATGCCACTGTGAGCCTTGCTGTCGACGAGTCGGAAATCCGCCTGGAAATCCTCGACCACGGGCCGGGGATCGAACAGGACTGGCTGACCCAGGTGTTCGAGCCCTTCGTGCAATTGAGCCAGAGCGGCGCGGATAACACCCAGGGCGGGCTGGGCCTTGGCCTGGCCATCGCACGCTCCTGCATCCAGGCCCATGGCGGCGAACTCACCCTGGAAAACCGCCCGCCTGCGGGGTTGTGTGCGGTTGTAAGGTTGCCCTCTGTTCGCGAATAAATTCGCTCCTACCCCGCTCGCCGTGGGAGCGAATTCATTCGCGAAAAGCTCAATCAGAACCGCACTGTCGTACTCGCCCACAACGTACGGCCATAGTTGACGGTGCCATAGGTTTCGTCATCCAGACGTCGGTCGGTCACGTTATACAGCGCGCCATTGAGCGAGACATTTTTGGTCAGTTCATAAGACCCGCCAAAGTCAGCCGTGGTGTAAGCCGGTGACGCTTCGTCGGTGATGGTGTTGCCGTATTCCTTGCCGTAGTAATTGGTCGCCGCCCACAGTTGAGTGCGGTCGTTCAATTGCCATTCGGCACGCAGGTTGGCCTTGCGCTCCGGCGTCAGGGCCAGTGGCGCGCCAGCGTTGGCGCCGCTCTTCTGCTCTGAGTCGGTGTAGGTGAAGTTACCCTTGATCGCGACGGCCGATGTCACATCCCAGCGACCATTCAGCTCGACGCCCTGGATGACCGCTTTATCGACGTTGACCCGGTCCATTACGGTGAAACCGTTCCAGACCTCTGTGGTGGTCACAGTCGACAGTTTGTCCTGGAAGTCGTTGTAGAAAACGGTCGCACCAGCCGACAGGTTATTGCGGTTGGACCACAGCGCCGACAGTTCGTAGTTGGTGCTGGTTTCCGGCTTGAGGTCCGGGTTGCCGAACATCACGAAACGGTTGCGTCGCAGGTAGGAGTATCCCGGAACCACGGCACGCACTTCAGGTGCCTTGAAGCCACGGGCGACACCGCCCTTGAATGTCCAGTCATCCGTCGCACGCCACACACCATAGACCCGCGGGCTGAAATGCACGCCGTACTGTTCGTGGTCGTCCATGCGCAGGCCAGTGGTCAAAGAGAACGTATCGGTCATCGACCATTCGTTTTCGGCGAACAGCGCCCTCTGCACAACGGAGAACTCGTAGTTCCTGCGATCACCCAGGCCCTGGTTCCAGTCGGTGACGGTGGTGTCGTTCCACTGCATACCAACCGTGGTGATGTTGTGCTCGGTCGGCATCACCAGCTTGGCGTCGAATACGGTGTTCTCGACCTCAGGCTTGCGGCCCAGCACATCGGTCTGGGTCGAGTCGGCCAGACCTTCACGGCTGGATTTCTCGTAGGCCAGCGACACATCGGAAGTCGCCCAGCCCCAGCGGCCCTGGTGGGAAATAGACCAGTGATCGCGGTTGTTTTCCTGCTCGCGGGTCGCCCAATTCGCACTCAGGCCATCGCCGTTTTTCAGGCGGGTTGCACCGGCTTCCAGCTGGATCTCGTGGTCGGCGTTCGGGGTAATCGCCAGACGCGCCGTGAGGTCACGGTGGTCTGCCTTGCTGAAGCCGTTGGTTTGTTCGATATCGTCGTCAGCCTGACGATCCAGATAACGTCCCCAGACCTGCAAGCCCAGCAGGTCTTCCTTGATCGGGCCGCTGAGGTAGAACTGGGTCTGGCGAGCATTGCCCTGATCGCTGTGCTGACGGGCCGAGTAATCGTAGGTGATCGAACCGCCCCACTCCGGCGTCACCTTGCGGGTGATGATATTGATGACGCCACCGATGGCATCGGAGCCGTACAGCGAAGACATCGGGCCGCGTACCACTTCGATTCGCTCGATGGCTTCGGCAGGCGGAATGAAACTCTGTTCGTAGCCGCTGTTGCCGTTGACCCGGGATTCGCGAGCGCTCTGGCGCTTGCCGTCCACCAGGATCAGCGTGTAATCGGCAGGCATGCCACGAATGGAAATATCCGTCTCGTTGGCCCCACCGTTGACCGTGACACCTTCGACATCACGCACCGCATCGGTCAGATCACGAAAGGATTTCTTGCGCAGATCGTCACCGGAAATGACGGTCATCGAGGCGGGTGCATCCTCCAGGTTCTGCTCATAACCGGCAGCCGTTACCACCACGTCTGCAATCGACAGCACATTGGCCGACTCTTCGGTTGTGGCCTGCTCTTGTGCATGCACCTGACCCGAAGCCAGACACGCCAGCGCAAGTTTGATCATTACAGCTGAAGGCCGTAGACGGAGAGGAGAATGCATGGAACGTCCTTACGATTCAAAGAAGTAAAAGAGAATCGTATGCATCTACATTCACAAAGGTTGGACAAGATGTGACAAATGAGGAGAACCACTCTCTGCTTGCCAGAGATTCCCTGTCTCGCTGGCGGGATGGCTCTTCCTCTGCTGAGTGAAGTTTCCGAGAAGGTCACGCCCTATTGCGCCACGGAATCGGCCTCTCTAGGCTCTTGCGACCTGCTTCATTCACCTTCGAGTTGCCCATGCCCGACATAAAACCGTTCATCGTCAACGAAGCCCTCAGCCAGCAGGATGTACTCAACCTCGCTTCCGATCTGCTGCGTTGCATCATTGCCACCGCCAATGAAGCCAGTGAAAGTCATAACCATGACCTGACAATCTCGATCATGCATCTGGCGCAAATGGCCAAGGCCATGGTCGACCGCTCACTGGATTCGATGGTGGCTTGAGCCCTGCGGGCTGCGCTTTACTCCTTCCTCAGATACCCCTCGACTATCGCTGAAAAATCCTTGTTGCCATCACCCCGCAGACTCATCGCCTGATAAAGCTGCTGGGCAAGGGCACCAAGGATCACCGGCTGATGCGCTGCCTTGGCGGCTTCGGTTGCCAGGCCCAGGTCCTTGAGCATCAGCTCTGCGCCAAAACCGCCGGTGTACCCTCGCGAAGCCGGTGCGGTTTCCACGATCCCGGGCCAGGGGTTATAGAACTCCGAACTCCAGCAACGCCCGGTCGAACTGTTGATGATCCCGGCAAGCACCTGAGTATCGATCCCCAGCGAATTGCCCAGTGCCATGGCTTCGGAAATGCCGATCATGGAAATGGCCAACAGCATGTTGTTGCAGATCTTGGCGATCTGTCCGGTACCGACATCCCCGCAATGCACGATGTTGCGGCCCATCTGTGACAGCACCGGCTTGAGCACGGCAAAGTGTGCGGCAGTCCCGCCGACCATGAACGTCAGCGTCCCGGCCTGAGCGCCAGCGGTTCCACCGGAAACCGGCGCATCGCCCACCACCACGCCTTGCTTGCCTGCAATGCTGGAGATTTCACGTATGGTCTGTGGATCGATGGTGCTGCAATCAACGGCCGGCACACCGGCAGCAATACCCGCCAGCACGCCATCTTCCCCCAGATAAACGCTGCGCACGTGGACTGCGGCGGGCAGCATGGTGATGACCAGCTCGCTGCCCTGAGCGGCATGTTTCGGGGTTTCACGAATACTTGCGCCCAGGGCGGCAAGCTCGGCCAGTACGGTCTTGTTCAGGTCACACACATGCAACTGATGACCGGCCTGAATCAGGTTGCGCGCCATGGGTGCTCCCATGTTGCCCAGGCCGATAAATGCGATTTTCATTGTTGTTCTCCTTGGCAGGTCGTCAGCTCGAAATACATCGAGTATAGAAGAGGCCTGCCAGGGGATTAACGCGCTCACATTGCAGACGGTTTCGATCCGTTACTGGCGCAACAAATCCGGGTTTTCGCCAAGGTCCCAGAACAATCCGGCAGCAGCCTTGAGGCCTTGTTCGACGATGCTTTCGAGCAAGTGCTCATCGGGCGCGTGCTGTTTGCAGGAAGGATAGGAATGCGGCAGCCAGACCGTCGGCAGCCCCAATACATCGGCAAAGCAATGGTTGGGAATGGTCCCCCCGAGGTTCGGCAAAATGCTCACCGGCTCACCCAGGCTCTTGCTGACCGATTGCTGCACAAAGCCCACCCACGGGTGACGCGGGTCCAGGCGGGTCGCGGCATAGCCGCCGTCGATCTGCACCTGAACATCCTGAAAGCCAAGGCTATCCAGATGCTGACGCAGGTTGCCCGCCAGCGATTGCCAGTCGGTCCCTTCGACAAAACGTAATTGGCAGACCGCTTCAGCCCGCCCCGGAATCGCGCCGATCACCTTGACCGTGTTGCCCGATGACAGACCGACCACTTCCAGCGCATTGCAGCCGAACAGTTTCTCGCCGGTTGTCAGTCCCGGTTCGCCCCACTCAGGGTTAAGCGTCGGGTCGAAACTTTCCCCGCCCACCGGCAAGTCGCGAATCAACGCAGAGACATGCTCGGGCATCGGCGCAGGTCGCAGAAAGTCGACCTGCAACTGCCCTTTGGCGGACACCAGACTGGCCAGCGCATGCCCCAGCACAATCGCCGGGTTGGTGATGATGCCGCCCCAATTGCCAGAGTGTCGGCTGCCATTGCCGGTGTCCAGGCTCAGCCGGAACTGGCAGACACCCCGAGAGCCGAGAAACAGTGTCGGCAGGTCATGGCGTACCCGCGGCCCATCGGAAGCCAGAAACAGGTCGGCGCTCAATTCTTCGGCGTTTTCACGGCATGCCTGTTCAAGACCGGGAGAGCCCACCTCTTCGCTCATCTCGAAAATGATTTTCAGATTGAAACCCAAGCGTCCATTGCGCGCTTTCAGGACCGCTTCCAGCGCCGCCAGGTTGATGCTGTGCTGACCTTTGTTATCGGCAGTGCCACGGCCATAGATGCGCCCGTCCTTGACGCTGATTTGCCAGGGCGCGGTGCCTTCCTGCCAAAGTTCGTCCTGGCCGCTGGTGACGTCGCCATGCCCGTAGGTCAGCAGCGTGAGCAAGGCCGGGTCTTCGATACGTCGGGCGAACAGCAGCGGCGGCTTGCCGGGTTGAGGATTCTCGACAAGACGGCATGCGAACCCCAGTTCGGTCAGCAGCGGTTGCACCTCGCCAAGCAGGTAATCGCGCAATTGCGCAGCACATTCAGGGTTCTGGCTTTCGGTGCGCCGGGCGACCCGGCGGTTCAGATCTTCAAGAAAGACACCGCTGCTCAGGTTCTGGGCGGCAAGGGCGATGGCGTGTGCTCGGGTATTCAAATCGGGGCTAGGCATTGAGGTTCCTTTGACCAGGCATTCGGCGTCGGGAGTCGAAAAAGGGCGCTCGACCGACGATGAAATGCAGGGTAACGTTGCCACCTGACTTGCAACAATTATCAAGTTCTCAAAGCATCATTGCTTTCAGGACAAACCAGACCTGCACATTACTGAGGCAGAAACGGAGCCCCGCATGCACGATCTGCCCTTGCGCTACTTCCATAGCGTGGCCAAGACCGGTTCGCTTTCCGCAGCCGCTGAAGAACTGCATGTTGCGGTCTCGGCGGTCAGTCGGCAGATCAGCAATCTGGAAGATACGCTGGGGCTGCAACTGTTCGAGCGTAAACCCAGAGGCATGCAGTTGACGGAGCCCGGCGAACTGCTGCTCGCTTATGCCACCCGCAATGTGCTGGAAGTCAAGAACGTGATCGCTGAAATGCGCGGCGTGAACACCTTGCAGCAACACAAGATCGCGCTGGCATGTCCGGAAGGTATGGCGTGGGAGTTTCTGCCCAGAGTGACGGCGGAGTTTCGCAACTTTCATCCGGGTGCAAGCTTTGACATGCAGGTCGTGGACTCGGCGCGTGCCTCGCAACTGGTCAAGGACGGTGCAGTGGATATCGCCCTGACCTTCAGCCTGACCCCCACCATGGGCGTCGAAATCGCCCTGAGCTGTGAATCGCCGATCAGCGCCCTGATGCCCGCCAGCCATCCACTGGCCACGCGCGAATCATTGACCGTGCAGGACCTGCGCGAGTATCCGCTGGCCCTGTCCCAGCCCGGTTCGACCATTCGCTATCTGTTCGACATCGCCTGCAATCTGCATGGGATCAATGTGGTTCCGACTTATACCAGCCAGTCGCTGGGGGCGATCTATACGATTGTCCGTTACTCGCGAGATGTCATTGCGCTGTGCGGCACGGCAACGGTCAGTGGCGCGACAGGCCGTGACAATCTGGTACTGATCCCCATGAGCGACCCACAGTTGCGTCAGCGCAGCCTGCAGGTCCAGATCATGGCCGGCCGCAAGCTGCCGGTGCTGCAGCGTTACTTCCTCAGTTTTCTGGAAGAGCAGTTGCTGACTGTGAGCAAGCCAGCGGCTACCAGAGGCTGACGGTGTAAGTCAGGATCAAACGGTTCTCTTCGTACTGTGAAGTGTCACGCACGTTCACGCCGATGTTCATCCAGGTGGCGCCGAACCCTTTGAGCGGACCGTCCTGCTGCACGTAACTGAGGATGGAAGTTCGCTCTGTTTCGTGGCTTTGCTGACCGAGGTTGATGTCATTGCCCTCCATCCAGCGGGCCATCCATTTCAAGCCTGGAACACCCACTCCCGCAAAGTCATAGTCGTAGCGCACTTGCCAGGAACGCTCGCCCGGTTTGACGAAACCCAGCGCCGACCAGTTGATCAGGTAAGGCGCGGGCGCATAGCTGTTGAAGGTCGGGAACGTGTCCTGCCCGAGCATGCGTTGATAACCTGCGCCGAACGTGTGATTGCCCTTGAGCAGGCTGAACATCAGGCCATAAGTCCGGTTATCGACCCTCCCGGAAAGCGCCTGGCCTTCTTCTTCGGTGTTGTAATAACGGACATCGGTCTTCAACGCGAAGCCCGCGCCCAAAGGCATCTTGTGCGCGACACCGAGGTAGTGCTGACGATAGATATCTTCGAGCAGGGCGTAGAAATAGGTACCCGACAGGCTCGGCGTAAAGGCATAACTCACACCCGCGAAGTTCAGCCCGTCGCTGGACTGGGTCGGTGAATCACCCCATA
Organism: Pseudomonas cichorii; assembly: GCF_015471405.1. Taxonomy (GTDB): domain Bacteria; phylum Pseudomonadota; class Gammaproteobacteria; order Pseudomonadales; family Pseudomonadaceae; genus Aquipseudomonas; species Aquipseudomonas serbiensis. Next base: position 11,656 of record NZ_BLVZ01000017.1, on the reverse strand, counting down.
GATAAAGGTCTTCGCGGTTTGAGGACTCACGACCGGTAATGCTCCAGAAGCGTCCGGCTGTGAGGGTCAGGTCCTTGACCTCACGGGACTCCAGTATCGCGCCTTCGTAGCTGGTCACCAACTGGCGTGTCGGATCATACGAAGCAATCGGCAGGTTCGGGCGCTGATTGCCGATGCGCAACTCGGTTTTCGAGTAACGAACCCTGGCGGTTGCGTTGGCTCGACTGTAGTCATGTACCGGGCTGCCATCGGTTTGCACAGGCAACGCACCATCGGGCGCCCGCACCCTCTCACCGTCAAGGCGATAGGCAAAGTCGCTGCCCAGGTCCAGACCGAATTGCAGCGGCCCCTCGGTGTAGCCGGATTTGAATTGCAGATCGAAACCCTGCGACCAACTGCCGGTGCGGGACTTGGGAGCATTCTCCTGCTTGAAATCACGATCCACATAAAAGTTGCGCAAGCCCAGTGTCAGGTGGCTGTCGTCGAAGAAATCAGCCTGGGCCGTGCCTGTTGCGCACACACCTACGGCTGCCGCCACTGCGCACTTGAATCGCAAATCGAACATAACCCACTCCAGAAACGTCTTGGTTGGCGGTCGTCAGGACCTGTCTGGGCAGTCAAGGGATCTGGCAGCGTCAAGCGCCAGATCGTCGGAGCAAGTGCGCCGTACGAACATGTCGAGCATGTTTCTAGGAAGAGGAAATAAAGAGGCGGTCGAGCCTTGAAGCATCGACCGCTCGCCCGGTCAGGGCTTTTTCATCTGTCGACGGATAGCCAACAGGGTCACGAGGCTGAGCATGCCTGTCATCAGCAGGTAGAAGCTCGGTGCAAGCTTGTTGCCACTAGCGCCAATCAGCCAGGCCACGATGAATGGCGTGAAGCTGCCGAAAATCGTTGTACCGATGTTGTAACTCAAGGCCATGCCGGTGGCGCGAACCTGGGTCGGGAACAACTCAGCCATGAGTGCAGGCAGGCCACCGAAGTAGATCGCCTTGAGCACACTCATCCAGAACAGCACCGCCAGCAGAGCCATCAGGGTCGGCTGAGCCGCCAGCCAGGAAAACGCCGGGTAGATGCTGAGAATGAAGATGACCGAGGCACCCAGCATGATCCGGGTACGCCCGAAAATGTCTGACAGATGACCGATGAAAGGCGTGAGCAACGTCAGCACCACACCACTGAGCAAGGTCCCGGCGAAACCGATGGAAGCAGTCAGGCCCAGCTGTTTCACTGCGTAGGTCGGCATGTAGATGATGACGTAGCTGACCGAGGTAGACAGCACCAGCGCACCCACTGCCAGCAGCATGCGGTACTTGTGAGCCTTGAACAGTTCGCCGACAGGCGCATGGCTGCGCTCGCTTTCCTTGAACTCGCCCGCCTCGTCGATATGACGACGGATGTACAAGCCGATAGGACCGATCAACAGACCGAACAGGAACGGAATCCGCCAGCCCCACGACTCCAGTTGCTCGATCGTCAGCGTCGAGGTCAGCAGCAGGCCAAACCCCGAAGCCAGCAATGCGCTAAGCCCCTGGCTGGCAAACATGAAACTGGACATCAGGCCTTTGCGCTTGGGGGCATGCTCCACAAGCAGGGCCGTGGCGCTACCGAACTCGCCACCCGCAGAGAAACCCTGAATCAGCCGGGCCAGGAAAATACCGATGGGTGCCCAGATACCGATGCTTGCGTAGGTCGGCATGATGGCGATCAGCAAGGTGCCAAGCATCATCAGCCAGATCGAAGCCAGCATTGCAGACTTGCGCCCCACACGGTCTGCATAAGAGCCCAACACCGCCGCACCGAGCGGGCGAATCAGATAGGACACCGCAAAAGTCCCCAGCGCCATCAGCAAGGAAACGGTTTCATCGGCACTGGGGAAAAACAGTTTGGAAATGGTCATGGCAAAGAAGCCGTAGACGATCAGGTCGAACCATTCCAGAGCGTTGCCAATGGAGGACGCAATGACCAGCTTGTATAACTTGCCTTTGGACATCGACCGGACCGGTGCGGACTCCGAAGTCATATGCGCTGTTGTCATTCAAGGATCTCCGACAGATAAAAGGATGGGTCTACTGCCCGGCCTTGAATGGCGGTGTGTCGACCTTGAAGTGATGGTATGAGCGCTCGACCTTTCCCACAATTATGCATTTCAGAACATTTCCTTGCCCTGAAGAGAAAGCAGCGCTGCAACATTTTGTGCCTTTTGGGCATTAATGGTGCTGATGCACATGACGGCCTGCCCGCTGGCCAGTAGCGGGCAATCCCGCTACACAAATCGCTAAAGCCCCAGCATCAACCCGCTCAAGCGCTTGACCTTGCGACGCAGCGCCTCTTCAAACACGCCCTGGCGCGGTTCGATCAGGCTGAACCAGTGTTTGGCGCGGGTGATGCCGGTGTAGATGAGCTCTTTGGTCAGCACCGGATTCAAGGCTTCGGGCAGGATCAAGGCGGTGTGTGCGAACTCCGAGCCCTGGGATTTGTGGACGGTCATGGCATAGACGGTTTCTACATCGTTCAGCCGACTGGGCAGCACGAAGCGCACACCGTCGCTGCCGTCGTTGCGCGGGAAGGCGACGCGCAAGACTTTCTTCCCTGAGCCGTCGCGTTCAGGCAGGTACAAGGTAATGCCAATGTCGCCGTTCATGAGGCCCAGACCATAGTCGTTGTGGGTCATCAGAACCGGGCGGCCTTCGTACCATTGCTGGTCCTTTTCGATCAGGCCTGCGCTGGACAGGGCTTGGGTGATGCGCTGGTTCAAACCCTCGACGCCCCACGGCCCCTTGCGTACGGCACACAGCAACTGGAACGCATCGAAGGCCTGCAAGACCGCACGCGCCCAGCGCGTCCAGCATTCGTCCTCCAGCGCCGAGCCATCGGCAGGACGTTGCTCGGCCAGCACGCCCAGATAATGGCGATACCCCTGCGGCCCGTCACCATGGCCATCGAGCAGCAGGCGCTCAAGCCGCTGATCCTGCTCGCCCTTGAGGGCCAGGCTGAACAAATCCTTGTGACTGCGAGCAGCCAGCAGCGCACGGGCCTCGTGGTCCTGTTGCTGGTTGACCAGTCGCGATAACTGGCCAATACCGCTGCCCTGTCCGAAGCGCCGCGAGTGACGCAACATCACCACTTGCTGCGCGAGAGGATGCTGCCGGGCGTCGCCTTGTTGCAACGCACTCTTGCTCAAGTCTTCGCCGCTGATCGACTCCAGCCAGGCTTGGGTCTGCGGGCTGTAGAAACCGTTTTCAGCGTCACGACACAGATCCCCAAGCACCGCGCCCGCCTCGACAGACGCCAATTGATCCTTGTCGCCCAGCAGCACCATGCGGGCATCGGGTGGCAGTGCGTCCAGGAGGTTGGCCATCATTTCCAGGTCGATCATCGAAGCTTCATCGACCACCAGAACATCCAGCGGCAGTGGATTACCTGCGTGATGCCGGAAGTGCCGCGTCCCCGGACGACTGCCCAGCAGACGATGCACCGTTGTGACTTCGCTGGGGATCTTTTGCCGCACGTCAGCGCTGACGTCCAGGCTTTGCACCTGCTGGCTGATGGACTCGGTCAAACGGGCCGCCGCCTTGCCGGTGGGCGCAGCCAGACGAATACGCAGTGGCTGACCGCTTTGCACAGCAGGCGCTTGCAGCAAAGCCAATAACCGCACGACGGTCGTGGTCTTGCCGGTGCCCGGCCCGCCGGTGATGATGCTGAAACCACGACGAGTGGCCAGAGCGCAGGCCAGTTTCTGCCAGTCGATCACCGCGTCCGGTGCAGTGCTGGCCGGGCCGAACAGAACGTCCAGACGCTGGGCCAGATCCTGTGGCGCGCTTTCCGGTTCGGCCAGTCGTTGACGCAATGCCGCTGCGATGCGGCGCTCATAGGTCCAGTAACGACGCAGATACAGACGTCGATCAGACAACACCAGCGGTTTTTGCCGAGCCTCCGGGCTCGCGTCTTCGGCCAATGCGACCAAGGGACTGTCGGCCAGCGCTCGACACCATGTCGCACCATCCAGGCCGACCAACAGTTGCGACGGCAACAGCACGGGCACGATTTGGATATCGCCTTCCGGTGGCAGCGACAGGGCGAAGTCAGGTTCCTTGAGGGTTTCATACAGATCCAGGCACACATGCCCGTGACCCAGTTGATGACTGCTCAAGGCCGCCGCCAGCAACACCCGTGAATCGGCTTGCGGATCAAGCTCACCGAGAAAGGCCACAAAGGCTCGGTCCAGAGCACGCAACCAGCCTCGCTCCACCCAGCGCTCAAGCAATAGCAGCAGATCGTCGACACGGGTCAGCGGGCTCAGGCTGGCCAGGCTATTTTCATCCAGTGGCGTAGGTAACAGTTCGACAAACGAACGGCTCATGCGAACGCTCCTGGCTGGGCGGTTGGGAGGAGTTTGCCCTGGAACAGCAGGTCCAGGCTCTCGATCAGTTCACGCGGCGGTCGGGTGAAGTACACGCCCTGGGTGGATGAGCGGCTGCCACGCAGGAACAGGTACACCGCGCCGCCCATGTGCAGGTCGTAATCGTAGTCAGCCAGCCGCGCCTTGAGTTGGCGATGCAAGGCCAGCAGGTAGAGAACATATTGCAGGTCGTAGCGGTTTTCGAGAATGGCCGCTTCCATGGACTGCTCGGTGTAGAACGTCTCGTCACCCCCCAGCCAGTTGGATTTGTAATCGGCCACGTAATAGCGCCCTTCATGCTCGAACGTCAGGTCGATAAAGCCTTTGAACATGCCATTGAGCGAGGTGGTCTGAGCGACCAGGCGCGGCGCATTACCATGGGTGTAACGACGCACGAGGTCATCCATCTGCGCCACATTGACCTGACTGCTGGCAAACCAGAATTCCATTTCAACCCGGTACTGGTTGGGTTGGTCCAATTCCCCCAGAGCGACCGGCGTCACGTCTTTGCCTAGAGGCAAAGGCATGTTGAGCAGGTGTGTCAGCCATCCCGTCAGGGTGTTGATCCAGCCTTCCCAGCCACGTCGGTTGCAGCGACGGGCAATCGCATCGCTCAACAGCTCTGAATCATGGGCCGCCGCAGCAAAACCTTCGTTACCCGCCCACTCCAGCAGACCATGCAGAAAGGTGCCGGGGTTGGGGCCACGAGGGAAACGGTGGATATCGTCGCCAGCGGCCAGTACCTCACGAGGAGCCTGTGGGTCGAGGCGTTCGTCGTCGAACAGCTTCTGCGCCTGCGGACTGTCAGGCGACGCATCGCCGCTCGTGGTCACGGTGTCACCAATGCGCAGCGCACTGTATGACGCAATCCACCAGTTCTCGGTTGCACGGCGTTTGGGCACCAGTGCCTTGACGAGGCTGGCTTCGTTGCGTGGCGGGCTGAAGATATCGGCGTCGGGTTCGGGAACAGGTTGCAAGGCGATGCTTTCACAGCCTTTGCTCAGGTCCCGCAACCACAGTTGCAGGTCGGCCGACTCGCCCAACGCCACACCGCCGCCCAGCAAGTAACCCAGCGCCGAGCGATGCAGCATGGAGCTGTTGAGGTTGCCGCGCTTGAGGTCTGCGACACCCAGCCAGCAAGCGTGTTCGGAACGGGTCAGGGCGACATAAAGCAAGCGCAGGTCTTCGGCCAGACGCTCGTTGTCAGACAGTTCGATCAGTTCGTCTGTGGGTTGCAGGCTGATCTGGGCATTGCCCTCGGCATCGTGAAACTGCAAGGGCAAGCGGCTGCCATCCACCGGTTTGGTTGAGCAAATGAACGGCAGAAACACCAGCGGATACTGCAAGCCCTTGGACTTGTGGATCGTCACGACCTTGACCAGTTGCTCATCGCTTTCCAGTCGCAGAATCTGCTCTTCGGCAGCCTGACCGGACAGCGCCAGTTGCTCGCTCAGATGCCGGATCAGGGCTTGCTCGCCATCCAGCTCGGCGGCGGCCTGTTGCAGCAGCTCGGACAGGTGCAGCAGGTTGGTCAGTACCCGCTCGCCATCGTTGCGGGCGATCAGTGTCTGGGGCAAGGCAAAGTCGTGCAGCAGACGACGCAGCATCGGCAGCACGCCCTGATGACGCCACAGGTTGCGATAGCCGCGGAACTGCATGACGCGCTGTTCCCATGCCAGTTCGTCCTGGTTCAAGCGTTCCAGTTCAGCCAGCGGCAGGTTGAGCGTGATGCAGGCCAGAGCGGCGCGCAGGATGCGTTCGGCGTCGGGTTCGGCACAGGCCTTGAGCCAGGCCAACAAATCATGGGCTTCCTGTGCGGCGAACACCGAATCCTTATCGGAGAGGTAGACGCTACGCACGCCTCGGGCAGACAGCTCATTGCGCACGGCCTGAGCTTCCTTGCCATCACGCACCAGAATCGCGATGTCGGCGGGCAGCAACCCGCGCAGTTCCTTGTCGGGAGTTGCAAAACCGGTATGGCCTTGTTGCCCGCCCTTGAGCAGACGCACGATTTCACTGGCGCAACTGGCAGCCAGTTGCTGACGATAAACAGTGCCAGACACCGGCTGATCGCTTTGCAGATGCCAGACCGTCAATGCCGCAAGCGGCGCGCCATCGACATGCAATGTTTCCTTGCGGCCCTGGGCAAGCGCCTTGGTAAATGGGACCGGGTTATTGTCGCCATCGCGAAACAGAAACGCGCCCCGCCCTTCGGCACGCTGCTCGGCCTGGTCGAAGATGTGGTTGGCAGATTCGACCATCGCATGGCTGGAGCGGTAGTTGGTGTCCAGTGTGTGCCAGCGCCCCGCCGTAGCAGTACGGGCGCGCAGGTAGGTGTAGATATCCGCGCCACGGAAGGCGTAGATCGCCTGTTTGGGGTCACCGATCAGGAACAGGCCGGTTTGTTCATCGTTATCTTCAAGGCGATAAATGCTCTCGAAGATCCGGTACTGCACCGGGTCGGTGTCCTGGAACTCATCGATGAGCGCGACGGGGAACTGTTCACGAATCAGGCTCGCCAGACGCTCACCCCCTGCACCTTGCAGGGCAGCATCGAGCCTGAGCAGCATGTCGTCGAAACCCATTTCGGCGCGGCGACGCTTCTCTTCTTCAAAGCGGGCACTGACCCATTGCGCGGCATGTTGCAGCACCATGGCATCGGGTGTGGGAAGAGTATCGAGGGCCGCTTTCAGTTCGAGCATGGCCTCCAGGGCCGGGTGCGACGGCGGGTCGCTCTTCCAGGCTTCAGCCATGCCATCCGGGGTCAGGCGGGTGAAACCGGTGCCCAGTTCCAGCGTTTCCTGGGTTTCGTCTGCGGCCCACGCCTTGAGCTTTTCAAACCAGGGCGCAAAGTAACGCTCCTGCATTTTGCGGCCATCGACGACTTTGCGTTTGACGCCGTCCTGACAAATCGCATGCAGCTCGTTGGCCCACTCGGTCCACGGCGCTTTCAGCGTTTGCAGTGCTTCGCGGCGCTGTTGCAGGGAAGCCTGGATCAGCTCGGCAGGCTCTTGGGTCACCTGGCTGCGTTCACGACCGAACAAACCCCGGATGCGCGGCAGCAAGGCAGCCGGGCCACCCCATTTATCCCGCACCCAGTCCAGAGCATCGCCAGTCATGGGGTAACAGAAGCGTCGCCAGTAATCACGCAGCACTTCACCCAGCAGATCGCTGTGATCGGTTTCCAGGCTCTGAGTGAACAGGCTGCCACTGTCGAAAGCGTGCTCGCGCAACATGCGCTGACACCAGCTGTGAATGGTCGAAACCGCCGCCTCGTCCATCCACTGCGCCGCGATATCGAGACGGTTGGCGCAGCCTGGCCATTGTTCTGTACTGAACTGGGCACGCAAGTCGGCGATCAGGTCGTCGGGCGCGGCGATTTCGTCACGAAAGAAACGGGCCGCTTCGGCCAGACGGGTACGAATCCGGTCGCGCAGTTCCTTGGTCGCGGCATCGGTAAAGGTCACCACCAGGATCTGCGGTGGCAATAGCTCGCGGCCAAAACCTGAGGTTTCATCTCCGTGGCCAAGCACAAGACGCAGGTACAGCGCCGAGATGGTGAAAGTCTTGCCGGTACCGGCACTGGCTTCGATCAACTGACTGCCGCGCAGTGGAAAACGCAGGGCCAGGGGAACAGCGTGTTCTTGCAAGGTACTCATGCGCTGGCCTCCCCGCCGGACAGAGACTGCCAGGGTGCTTCGTAAATGGGTTTATAGAGCGCTTCGCACCAGCCGACAAACTCCTCGCTTTCCATCAGTGCATTGAAGTCCGGGAACTGTCGGGCCAGCGCAGTGCTTTCGCCGAGTTCGCCGTTACTCGTCACCCCATCGCCTTCATAGGCTTTGCGTGCAGCGGCTTCGGCCTTGTCCAGAGGCTGCCCCAGCCAGGCGAAAGCGGTCTTGACCGCGACCGGCAGAGGTTGCTGCATGCCGCAGACCCAGGCTGTCAGCAGATCGTTCAGCGTTGCACTGGCTGCGTCCTTTTCCAGCGGGGCCAGCAGCAGTGTTTCATCGGTGGCCACCAACGCCGTATTGAGCGGCAAGCCGCATGCGCTGGCGACCAGATGCGTGACCCAGGGACGAATCAGCCGGTGCCATTTACGGGTTCTTTTCGAGCCAATGCTGTTGGAAATGACTGTTACGCTCAGCAACTGGTCTTGCGCATTGCCATGCAGAGCACCGAGCCAGCTTTCGATACTCACGCCGTTATGGGTGAAACTCACCGGCAATGCGCTGCTCAGCGCCTCAGGCCACAGGGTCAACAATGCCTGATAGCGCATCAGTACATCGGGCAACGGCTCGATCAGTTCAGCTTGCAGACGGGTGCCGAATCCGGCCATAGGCAGCAGGCCGCTACTTTGCAGCTTGAGTGCCTGAGCCTGCAGCGCCGCTTCGATATCGCCCAGGTTGGCCATGGCGGCGGCCAGCAGGCTTTCACTCAGGCTGTAACGCTCAAGGGCGTTGAGCACAAAAGGTTCTTCGTCGGGCACCGGCGCTTCGGCAGTCTCGAAGTAGATCTTCAGACGCTGACTGAAGAAGTGCTTTACCGGGTTTCTCAGGAAGTCCTGCAATTGCGCGATCGTCAGAGGTTCATCCTGCTCGTGAGGCGGCAACGCAGCAGCGCTGATCGGTGCCGGTTTGTCTTCATGCAACAGCCGCCATTCCTGAGCAAAACTGAAATAGCCGGTGCCTGCATGGAAATAGCTGGCACTGAAAGGCTGTAGCGGGTGATGCAGGGTCAAGGCATCGAGCAGGCGTTCGCCCGGGTCTTGCTTGCTGTCAGGCTCCTCGGCGGTGGCGAGTTTCCAGCCGCTGGCCAGATGATCACGCAACTGACCGATCAACACCGAAGCCGGGCGGTCGCTGTTGTCGCGAATACTGCGGCCGACCCAACTGATATAGAGCTGATCGCGGGCCGAGAGCACGGCTTCAAGCAGCAGGTAGCGATCATCTTCACGCCGGGAACGGTCGCCGGGGCGGTAATCGCTGCCCATCAGATCGAAATCCAGTGGCGGCTGAGCACGGGGGTAATCGCCATCGTTCATGCCCAACAGACAGACAATCTTGAAAGGAATCGCCCGCATGGGCATCAGGGTGCAGAAGTTGACCGAGCCTGCCAGAAAGCGCTGGGACAGGCGGCCTTGGTCCAGACCGGCCAACCAGGCTTCGCGCACGACGGTCAGCGGCAGCTCATCGAGCAAATCGACCGTCTCACAGGTTTTCAGCCAGGTTTCGCGCAGAGTCTCAAGCTGGCCCAGCAAGTAATCGTCATGCTCGCTATCGGCCTGGAAGAACACCTGCAAGAGCGTCTGCAAACGTGCTCCCCACTCCTGGGGTGTCGCAGGCAGGGACAATTCGGCATGGGTAACCTGCAATGCATCGATCAAGGCGACCAGAGGGCCGATCAGTGCCGCATCCAGGCCGCCAATCTCGTCATAAGGTTCGATGCCTTCATAAGCTTCACCTGCCCCGACGGCATAGCCCAGCAGCATTCGACGCAGCCCGAAGTACCAACTGTTCTGTTCAAGCTCGTCGGGCAAACCCAACCCGGCACGCTGGCGTGCATTCAAGCCCCAGCGCACTCCTGCACCTTCGATCCAGCGATGCAGGGTCGGCAAGTCGTGCTCCTGAATCTTGAAGCGTGCCCGCAAGGCCGGAACGTCGAGCAGATCGAGGATTTCACTGACCGGGAAACGGCTGTCGGGGAGCTTCAACAGATGCTCGACCGCAATCAGCAAGGGCTCGCGACCACGTTGCCCCTGATCGGCCAGGGTGAAAGGGATGAAGCGCTGGTCATGGGAGTCTATCTGCCCGAATACCGCCCGGATATGCGGGGCATAGCTGTCGATGTCCGGAACCATGACGATCACGTCTCGCGGCCGCAAGGCCGGGTCCCGGCTGAAACGCGCCAGTAGCTGATCGTGCAGCACTTCCACTTCCCGCTGAGCGCTATGCGTGACGTGGAAGCGAATGGAGCGATCCTTCAAGGCGTCGATTGCCGGCCAGTGTTCGCGAGTCTCATCGAGAGGGCGCAGTTCGAGGATGTCATCCTGCAATTGATTGAGGATGGTTGTTGGCTCGCTCTCACTGAACAGATCGATACGCTCATCCTTGAAAGAAGAGCGGTAGCTATTGGGTTCGTCATGGGTGTCGAGCAGATTGATGTAGTCACGCCCTTGCTTGCCCCATGCGGCGAGCAAAGGATGGGCATGCTGGTGCAGGGTCTGCGGATCAAGAGCCACGGGCATGCCGCTCTTGCGCGCCTGACGTTTGTATTGATGGCGGAGCAGGTCCTTGTCGGCGACGATATCGGCCCAGTGATGGCGGCAAGGGTTATGCACACAGAGCAGCACCTGGCTGAATTTCGATAACCCGGCCAAGGCTTCCAACGCCTGTGCGGGCAGGGACGAGATTCCGAAAACGATAACCCGTGCAGGCAGGCCTTGCGGTGATTCATCGAGGTTGCCGATGCGTTCCAGAAAACGCTGGTGAACACCTGCCCGGCTCTGCGCCATGCCTTCGGCCCCGACATCCTCAAGCAAGGCACGCCATAACTCGGCCTGCCAGCAGTTGGCGGCACTCAGCGGCTTGGCTCCCCCTCGGACATTGCGCAACTGATGACGACCTGCTGCCCAGTCTTCCAGCCAGTCAGCCCGATACACCTGATATTGGTCGAACAGGTCAGCCAGCCGTTCAGATAGTTGATAGCGCTTGCGCAGATCAGTATCGGCGGTAAGGAAACGCTGCAACGGCTCGAAATGGGGCTGGTTGATCAACTGTGGCAGGAGGCGCATCAGACGCCATGTCAGCGGTGCCTTATCGAGCAGCGAGATTTCCGGAATTTCGTTGCGGCCCAATACAGAGCGATACAACTGCCACATGAAACTGCCGGGGAGTTGAACATCTATAGCGGCCGCGATACCGCAGCCACCTTGATCTTCATCCTGGGCGTCTTCGGCCAGGGCCAGCTTGAGCCACTGGGCGATGCCGTTGCTTTGCACCAGGGCAATCTCGTTCTCCAGAGGTGCCAGGGGATAGCGTCGCATCCAGGAGACAACCAGACTGCGCAGTTCATCCGGGCGGTTGCCATGAACCACCATGAAGCCGGCGCTCAGAGAGGTTGTGACGGACATGTATGCTTCCTTGACTCGAACGAGTAAAACCTGAGGCCAAACCATAAGGGCAAGCGACCGGGATTGCCATAAGCAATCCACCACATTTGATGTGGCAAGCCCGCAGACAAAGGGTTGGGACC
>NZ_BLVZ01000016.1 GCF_015471405.1 Pseudomonas cichorii | reverse complement strand
GGTTGTGGTGTAGTGAAGATGACGAACCGAAAGTTTGCGCCACACACACAAATTACCGAAAGATCTATTACACACCCATTCGCTGGCACGTACTCAAGTACGCACCGGCTACCGAATTTCTTGACGACCATAGAGCATTGGAACCACCTGATCCCATCCCGAACTCAGTAGTGAAACGATGCATCGCCGATGGTAGTGTGGGGTTTCCCCATGTGAGAGTAGGTCATCGTCAAGATTCAAATTCAGAACCCCCATCTGCGAACGCAGGTGGGGGTTTTGTCTTTCTGGTGATGAAAACATCGCACCTCACAGGACCGGATTTATCCGGGAAGAGGTCGGTGAATCACTGCGCCTCGTCCAGATTGTCGATATGCCTGAACCGCTCCACCAGGAAATCAATCAAGCTGCGAACCCTCGCCGACAGATGCAACTGCTGTGGATAAACCGCATACACATCCGCCCGAGTCGGAGTCTGGTCTTCCAGCACCAGCCGCAACCGGCCGCTGCGCACATAGCGGGCGATATCCCATTCGGCCCTGAGCAATATTCCATAACCCTCCAGCGCCCAGTTCAATGCCACCTCGCCGTCATTGCAGCCCAGCGCTCCACGTACCTTGATGTTCTGGGTTTTCCCACCGTTGGTAAAACTCCACACGCCATGGGGCGTTTCGTTTTGCCTCAGGAAAATGCAGTTGTGCTGCTGCAGGTCAGACAGACGTTGCGGCACGCCATGCCTTTCCAGATACAGCGGAGACGCACACAACAAACGACGGTTGGACGCGATCTTGCGGGCATGAAAAGCGGCATCCGGCAGTGTGCCGAAGCGGATGCCCAGGTCAAAGCCGTGGGTAGCCAGATCCAGAGGGTGATCGGTGATTTCCAGCTGTATTTCCACTTCCGGGTAACGTGAAAAGAATGCTGCCAATGCCGGCCCGATATAACGGCGTCCGAAGCCCAGGGATGCATTGACACGAATCAGCCCCTTTGGCGTGGCACGGCTGCTGCTGACCAACTGCTCGACTTCATCGATCTGGGTCAGGATGCGAGCAGCATGGGAGAAGTACAGCTCGCCTTCGGCAGTCAGGCTCATTGAGCGGGTGGTGCGATTTACCAGGCGTACGCCAAAACGGGCTTCCAGTGCGCTAAGCCGTTTGCTGACCGCTGGAGGCGTGATTCCAAGCTCTCTTGCCGTGGCGGCGAGGCTGCCCTGATTGGCCAGCAAGTAGAAAAAAGACAGGTCCAGAGTCTGATTCATTCGTAACTCAAGGTTATGGATGTAGTTATTTTGAGTAACTCACAGCTTTGTGCTCACTACATATACTCCGCTCACACCCTGCTGAACAGCCTGTTCAGCAGTACAACAAGAACGTATCAAGAGTGGAGTTGAACATGAGCGCATACAAGATTGCTGCAGTTCCAGGTGATGGCATCGGTGTGGAAGTGATTGCCGCAGGTGTCGAGGTTCTGCAAGCCCTGTCGAAAAAGTCCGGATTTGAAATCAACTTCAAGCACTTCGACTGGAACTCCGATAACTACCTGAAAAACGGTTACTACATTCCCGAAGGCGGTCTTGAGGAACTGAAAACGTTCGACGCCATTTTCTTTGGTGCAGTCGGTGCCCTGAACGTACCTGACCATATTTCCCTCTGGGGCCTGCGTTTGCCGATCTGCCAGGGTTTCGACCAATACGCCAACGTGCGTCCGGCTCGTGTGCTCCCCGGTGTCAAAAGCCCGCTGCATAACGGCGACCAGATCGACTGGGTCGTGGTGCGGGAAAACTCCGAAGGTGAATATTCCGGTAACGGTGGTCGTGTTCACCGTGGCCTGCCCGAAGAAGTCGCTACAGAGGTGTCGGTATTCACCCGTGCCGGTGTCGAGCGTATCCACCGTTTCGCCTTTGAACTGGCGCAAAGCCGTCCACGCAAGCACCTGACCATGGTCACCAAGTCCAACGCCCAGCGTCACGGTATGGTGTTGTGGGACGAGATTTTCTATGAGGTTGCCAAGGACTTCCCGGACGTCAAGATCGACAAGGAACTGGTCGACGCCGTGACCACGCGCATGGTGCTCAAGCCTTCGACCCTGGACGTGATTGTCGCCACCAACCTGCATGCCGATATCCTGTCCGATCTGGCCGCAGCGTTGTCCGGCAGCCTGGGCATTGCGCCGACCGCCAACCTGAACCCGTCGCGCAAATTCCCTTCCATGTTCGAGCCGATCCACGGTTCTGCCTTCGACATCACCGGCAAAGGCGTTGCCAACCCGGTCGCGACCTTCTGGACCGCTGCCATGATGCTGGAACACCTGGGCGAAGCTGCTGCGGCCAAGCAGTTGATCTCGGCCATCGAAGCCGTGACCGAAAGCGGCCTGCACACACCTGACCTCGGCGGCAACGCCACCACCCGGCAAATCACCGATGCGGTGATCGAGCTGATCAATCGTTGATTCAAAGTAGTACTGCGGCATAACGCCAGGAGGGCGATCATCGATGCGCCCCCTGGCATTTCCTGACAACAATAAAAAATCAGGGCCCCGTCATGAAAAGAATTCTCTCCAAGCTTTATGTACAAGTGCTTCTTGCCGTCATCCTCGGTGCCGTCGTCGGTGTGCTGGTTCCTGAAACCGGAACAGCGCTCAAGCCGCTTGGCGATGCCTTCATCAAACTGATCAAGATGCTGCTTGCGCCGGTGATCTTCCTGACCGTCGTGACCGGCATTGCACGTATGGAAAACATGAAAGAGTTGGGGCGCGTCGGTTTCCGCGCCCTGATCTATTTCGAGGTGGTATCGACCCTCGCTCTGGTTCTGGGCCTGATCGTCGTCGATGTGTTCAAGCCCGGAGCTGGCATGAACATCGATCCGGCCACGCTGGACACCTCCAGCCTCGCCACTTACACCACCGCAGCCAAGCATGCGACGTTCATGGATTTCGTGATGAACATCATCCCCGACACCATCGTGGATGCCTTCGCCAAGGGCAATGTGCTGCAAATCCTGCTGTTCTCGGTGCTGCTTGGCGTTGCCCTGGCGAATGTCGGTCCGCGTGGCAAGGCATTCGTCGACACGCTGGATAGCCTGATGCAAGGCATGTTCAAGATCGTCGGCATGGTGATGCGCCTGGCACCCATCGGTGCTTTCGGTGCGATTGCATTCACCATCGGCAAATATGGTTTCGGCTCGCTGTTTTCCCTGGGCAAGCTGATGGCCTGCGTCTACCTCACGTGCGCGGCCTTTGTGATCTTTGTGCTCGGTCCGATCTGCCGTTACAGCGGTTTCAGCCTGTGGAAATTCCTGCGCTTCATCAAGGAAGAGTTGTTCACAGTATTGGGCACCAGTTCATCGGAGTCGGTGTTGCCACAGATGATTTCCAAGATGGAGAAAGCCGGTGTTTCCAAACCGGTGGCCGGGATGATCATTCCGTCGGGCCTGACCTTCAACCCCGATGGGCAGGCGATCTATTACACCATCGCGGCGATTTTCATTGCTCAGGCGACCAACACACCGCTGACCCTGACCGATCAGTTGATCGTGCTCGCCGTGCTGATGTTCACGTCCAAAGGCTCGGCCGGTGTGACCGGTTCCGGGTTCATTATTCTGGCCGCGACACTGGCATCGCTGGGGACCATTCCGGTAGCCGGCATGGTGTTGCTGTTGGGCGTGGATCGGTTCATGTCGGAAGCGCGGGCCATCACCAATACCATCGGCAATGGTGTCGGTACCATGGCAATCGCCAAGTGGGTGGGGGCTCTGGATACGGTGAAGATGAACAAGGCGCTCAATGGTGAGCCGGAGGAGATCAAGCCTGAAGCAGCGGCAACGACAACCGGAAATGTTGCCTTGCCAGGTCTGAAAGGCGCTCCCCAGATTTAAAGGAGCACCCTTCATGCTTCGGCGCTGTTATTCAGCCAGCGCCGGAGCTTCTTCCTGTTTCACCTCTTCACGACGGCGGATGTACTTCCAGTCCGCCTCGTCGATGTAGATTCCGTTCGGACCGCTGCCGCCTTCAAGGTCGATGGCCACGTGGGCCGAGACTTGAGGTTTCACGCTCGCCAGAATCGGCACAAAGCCCAGTTGCAGACTGGTTTCCAGCAACGCTGCCTGGTTCTTCTCGTCGATGTCCGCCGCTTCATCCAGGTAGTACGGCAAGCGTACGCGACCGGCCAGATCACGGTCCATCAAGTGCAGCAACAGGTACATGTTGGTCAGCGCCTTGATGGTCATGGTCGTACCGTTGGAAGCGGCACCGTCGATGTCGGTGTGGATAACCGGCTGGCCATGAACCTTGGTGATCTCGAACGCCAGCTCGAACAGGTCTTTCAACCCAAGCTGGTTGTGATTGGCGGCTACCAGTCGGGCCAGATATTCCTTGGCTTCTTCGTTCTTGTTGTCCTGCTCGGCGCTCTGACTCAGGTCGAACACGGACAGGGTTTCACCTTCTTCATACTGACCGGCGCTGTGGATAATCTGGTCGATATGCTTGAGGGCTTCCTTGTTCGGCGCAAGGACGATACGGAAGCTGGCCAGGTTGGAAACCTGTCGTTTGTTGATCTCGCGGTTGAACAGCGCCAACTGGTGCTCAAGGCTGTCGTAGTCGCTGCGGATATTGCGCAAGGTACGGGCAATGTCCGTCACCGCTGCACGACGGGCCTTGCCGAGGGTCAGGGCTTCGTCGGTCCGGTGCGCGTAGGCATTGATCAACAGTTGCAGGCGACGCTCCACGTCTTCCTCGCTGTCGAACTTGGCAACACCCTTGAGGCGGACCTGCGCATAAAGCGCTTCGATCTGGCCATCGCTGCGCAGCAGGCTCTGCCAACTGTCCTGATAATCATTGAGCAGCGGCAGCAGGTTATCCATGGAATCGTCTACCGGGTCCATGAACGGCGTACCGAATGGCATGTCCGCAGGCAGCAACTGACGGCGGCGTAGCGCGTCATCCAGTGTGCGTTGCTTGGCTTCCATATCGCCGATCTGCCGAGCGACCAGTTGCAGCTTGGCGGACAGTTGCTGGACGCGCTCGGTGAAAGCATCGCTGGAGCGTTTGAGTTCGTCCTGCGCCGCTTCAAGTTGTGCCAGCTCTTCATGCTTGCCAGCTTCTTCCGCGCTCAACGTCTGGCAGCGACGGAAATCTTCCAGCGCCTTTTGAGCGTCCAGCACCTGTTGATACAAGGCTTCGGTCTGGGTCTTGCTGGCAGCGCGGTCGGCTGCGACGGCCTGCTGGGTTTTCAGTTGCTTGAGCTCTTTCTCCAGACGTTCTTTCTGATCGCGCAATGCGGCGCGGTCAGCCAGTGCCTGCAAGGCTGGCGGCTCGATATTCGACAGATTGATCGACAAGCCCGGTACCTGGAACTGGTCACCCTTGAAGCTATCGAGGATGGTTTCCAGAGACTTGACCCACGCATCGCCATCGTCCAGTGCAATGCCTTGCTCGCCCAGTGGCAGGCTGAACAGCGCGCTGTTGAACAGGCGCATCAAGCGCTCGACGTCCGGCTGCGAGAACTCTTCGCGCAGGCGGGCGTAGCTGTTGTTGTCGGCGTGGTCGAGTTGCTGTTTGACCGACTTCAGGCGTTTTTCCAGATCCCGCAGGCGCTCTTCCAGGTCCTCGGCGCTGAACTGCCGGGACTGGGCCAGAGCACCGGCCAGTTCGTCATGAGCATCCTTGGCGGCGAGCAACTGCTGCTCCAGCACCTTGACGTCATCGACCAGCGCGAAGCGGTTCTTGAGGACCGACAGCTCACCGATCCAGCGCTGAATGCTGCTGATTTCACGCTCCAGTCGCATCAGTTCCTGAGTGCTGTTGCGCTGGTCGTTCTGCATTTCATCCTGCTGGGCGCGGAAATGCTCGGCCTGGGTGACCAGCTCTTCCTTGCGGGCGCTGGAGTAGTCCGACCAGGTACCGAGCAACGAGTCCAGCAATGGCGACAGGCGATGCAGCTTGCCGCGCAGGATGTCGCGCTGCTTGACGCCAGCGGCCAGAGCTTCGACCAGCGGGCCGGCGAGCACCAGCGAGTTGTAGTCCTGCTCCATGCGCCGCACGTCGCGGAATGCTTCTTCGCAGGCCGCAATGTAATCGACGCTGCCGGAACGCAGGCTGTGCTCGAAAGCGTCCAGGAACAGTTGCTTGAGCTTGGCCGCAGTGATTTCGCGCATGTGCAGCAGGTTGATGAACAGGGCGCGGAAGGTCTTGAGGCTCTGTTCGCTGGTGGAGCGCAGTGGAATCAGCGTCAGGTCCAGCGGGATCGATGTGTGGCCGCCCACCAGCAGGCGGCGCAGTTCGTCCGGTTTCAATTCGTAGGCTTTCAGGCCTTTGCTTTCCAGGTTGCTGAACAGCTCTTTCTGGCGAAGGCAGGTGTCGTTCTTCTGGTAATGGCTCAGGTCCAGTTCACCGGCATAGGCGAAGAACTGGTGCCCGAAGCCGCCCCCCGGGCCGCGACCGACGACGCCTATCACGTGCGGGCCGTGGGGCAGGGCGACTTCCACCAGAATGTAACTGGTGTCCGAGGCGAAGTAGAAACGACGCGACTGCTCCAGGCTGTACTTGCCGAAGCTCATGTCCGACATGCGCGCCAGGATCGGGAACTGCAAGGCGTTGATCGAAGCACTCTTGCCCAGGTTGTTCGCGCCGTAGACCGACAGCGGGTTTTCCAGCGGGAACAGACCCAGGCTGTAGCCAGCGGTGTTCAGCAGGGCAAAACGGCGAATGCCATAACGTTCCTGGCTCATGCGCCCATCTCCTGTTGTTCTTCAGCGATTGCGCGGGCCAGGGCCTGCTCCTCGGTTTCTTCGTCGAATTCGGCCAGATCCAGAGGGTCATCGGTTTGCAGCAGTTTTTCGTCGCTGTCGTCATCGATCAGGATCGGCGTCGGCAGAGGCAGGTCGCTGTGCAGGCTGGCTGCCAGGTCACGGTCCTGCTGTACCGACAGGCACACATCAAGGAAGCGGTGCATCGGCGGCAGGAAGCGATAGATGCCCACTTCTTCGCTGGCAAAACCCAGTTGGGTCATGCGGCGCATGATCTTCTCTTCGAGTTCTTCCTGGGTCTGGACTTCGGCCTGCAGGAACAGGTCGCGGTATTTATCCAGCATCGAAGGCAGCTCATCGCGGCCCAGAGTACCGCCGTCGAGCACAGCCATCGGGTCGCGACCCTGGTCGGCCAGGTGTTCGACGAGGATGAAGGTGAACAGGGCCAGACGCTGCGCAGTCTTGTTCACCTGCGCCGCGGCCAGCTCCGGAACGAAGTAGTAGAAGCCGCGGGTATCGCAGATCAGCTCGAAACCCAGTGCCTTGAACAGTGTGCGGTACTGGTCCTGGGCATTGGAAAGCTGGGCATACAGCTCAGGGTCGCGGCGGCTGATGTGATAGCCCTTGAACAGCTCGCGAAAGATCGGCGCAAGCTGGGACATTTCGGAAAGATCAAGATGCATGAAGGGGGCTCTCGGAATTCTCTGGCTGCTCGTCTCGGGTCGAGAGCAGGGCGAAGGAGCGCAGGCTGACGCGGTGCTCCTGAGTGAAATACTCGCGACGCTCCAGGCGTTCACGGGCGAAGCGCTTGTCACGGGACAGGCGCGAGAACCAGTACAGCAACTCGTCGGTTGCGCCGTTGGGTTCCTGCTCCAGCAGCCAGACCATCAGGTCCGGCATGGGCAGAGCGTCTTCGCAGCGCTCGAGCATTTCCTTGACGGTACGCGGTGCCTGGGGCGGTACGCCCTTGCGTGCGGTGCCGCTGGCCTTGGGGAATTTTGCGGGTTTGGGTTCAAAGCGCGCCAATGCATAGACATAAGCCTCGACCTGGCTGGCGCTGCCCAGAAACGTGCTCTGCGGACGAGTGAACATCGGCATCGCCGCTTGCGGGACAGCATCCAGCCCTTTGCGGCGAATGGCCGACAAGGCCAGCGCGGCGCCACGGGTCACGGCGTTGTGGCGACGTGCTTCTTCGCGCAACGGCAGCAGCAACTCCCGTGCATGACGCAGGGTGAGCTGGGCGCTGGTCTGCATCTCCAGGATGCGCGCATGGGTGCGCAGCAACATGTCGTCGTCCACCAGATGGCCAAGACGTTGCTGCTCGGTCAGCAGGCGCAACAGCACGTTCTCGACCTTGCGCACGCCTTGCTCGAATGCACCGTCGGCGTTCACCAGTTGAATCATCGGCTCGACGTATTCGTCCCAGGTGGCCAGCACCTCGGCGTAGCGCTGGCGCAAGGGAATCTGGCGGTCGCTGGTCTTGGCCCGATCGGCCACGGCCACGAGTGCCTGTTCGTCGTTGGCGAGTTTTTTCAGGACATCGCGCACGCGCATGTCCAGCAGGCGCAACTGGCGGGCCAGATCGTTGGCGTCGCGAATGTCGAAGGCATCCTGGATGTAACCGGCCAGTCGCTCCAGATGGCGCAGATAGGCTTCGATCTCCAGGCACAGCCCCAGACGGTGCTCGCGGCGCAGATAGGACAGGAAGTCGTGGATCTGTGCATTGAGCTCGAAACGGTTCGGGCTTTTGGCGACAGGCACCAGAATGTCCAGACGAATCCACACATCCAGCAGGTTGGTGATGTCTTGCGGTGTGCTGTCCAGCTGCTGAGCGGCCAGTTGCAGACGCAGTTCGCTCAGGCTCAGCGTGCCTTGGTCGAAGTGTTCGCATAAAGGCTCGAGTAGCGCCCAGTGCTCGGCAAGGGCGCGCAGGACGCGCTTGGGTTCGATCATTGGTAGGCCGACTGTTGGCAAATGAAAAACAGCGATTGTACTGCATCAGCCACTGAAGATTTCACCTCCCGGCGATCAACTGCGGCGCGAATCTGCGAAGAGCGCTAGAATTGCGCGCTTAACTTATCCACAGGTGGCCGACCTTTGCTGAACGAGTCCCGTCGCCGCGCCTATTTGACTGCCATGCAGGTGGTCAACTGGCTGCCGCGCACTGAACTGCCTTTCGCTGCTCCGTCTCGCCCGGAGCTGCTTGCTCCGTTGCCGGTCGAGGTCGAAAGTGTTGCGCCTGTCGTGCCTGAAGCGCCGGTTGCCGCCCCGTCTCCGGTGGCGCCAGGTGCCGTGCCGGTTGCGCGTCAGGTCGAGCGGCCGAAGATCGAAGTGCCGCGCCCATCGTCAGCCAGCAAAAGCGCTCCGGTGGTTGCAGCAGAAGAGGCCGAGGCTGCGCCGCCGGTCAAGGCAGTTGTCGTGCCGCCTCCGCGTTTCTCCTTGCAATTGCTGCGTGCCGGGCGTTGCTTGCTGCTGGTTGAGCTGCCTACCGGGCAGCCATTCCAGAGTCGCGATCCTGCCTACCTGTTGCTCAAGGACATGCTGCGCGCTGCCGGTTTACCCGATAGCCCGCAGATTATCGGCGAGCCTGTGCGCTGGCCGCTGCTGGTTCGCGGCAACATGGATCAAGGGCCTGACGCGGCGCGTGATTTCGTGCAGGGTTTTGTCGCTGCTCGCCTTGAGGACGAACCCTGTGCCTGTCTGTGGCTGATTGGCCAGCCCGCCGTGCGCTTTGCCAGTGAGGCCGAAGTCGAAGCGTTTAACCGTGAACTGCAAGTCGAGGGGCTGGGCGCTGCATGGGCGCTACCAGGCCTGGAATTACTGATGGACGAGCCGCATCGCAAGGCGGACGTCTGGCAAGCCATGCGTCGGCTGATGGCGCGCTGGAAATCCATAGATGAGTGACGCAATAACCTTCCGCCCCATGACCGAAGCCGATCTTGATGCCGTATTGAAGATCGAGTACGCCGCCTTCAGTCATCCCTGGACGCGAGGCATATTTCTCGAAGGCCTGAAATCGTATGACATCTGGCTGATGTTCGAGGGCGCGCAGCAGGTGGGACATGGCGTCATTCAGGTCATCATCGATGAAGCGCATCTGCTCAACATTACCGTCAAGCCAGAGAGCCAGGGCCGAGGCCTGGGTTTGCGTCTGCTTGATCACCTGATGAAGCGTGCCTACGAGCTCAACGGTCGTGAGTGTTTCCTGGAATTGCGCGACAGCAATCGAGCCGCCTATCGGTTGTATGAAAACTATGGTTTCAACGAGATCGGTCGACGCCGCGATTACTATCCGGCAGTGGGTGGTCGCGAAGATGCGGTGGTGATGGCCTGCACGCTTCTGGAATAGCTGTGTCGTCGATCACAACTTTGACGCTTTTTCGGTTTTTGCGCTAAACCGGCGAAAAGTCGTGATGTTGCCGCGTGACTTGCGCAGAGGGTCGCCAGTCAAAGTTGGGCATCATTATCGAGGCGTCATAGCATGAACGATCTACAAGACCTGATTGATAACAACGAGCGTTGGGCCGATGCGATCAAACAGGAAGACCCTGAGTTCTTCGCCAAGCTGGCTCGCCAGCAAACCCCGGAATATCTTTGGATCGGCTGCTCGGATGCGCGCGTTCCCGCCAACGAGATCGTAGGCATGTTGCCTGGCGATCTGTTCGTACACCGCAACGTGGCCAACGTTGTGTTGCACACTGACCTGAACTGCCTGTCAGTCATTCAGTACGCGGTTGATGTACTGAAGGTCAAACACATCCTCGTGACCGGGCACTATGGTTGCGGTGGTGTGCGAGCTTCCATGCAGGACCGCCAGTTTGGCCTGATCGATGGCTGGTTGCGTACGATTCGCGACCTGTATTACGAAAAGCGTGAAGAGTTGGCGAAACTGCCGACCGAGGAAGAACAGGTTGATCGCCTGTGCGAACTCAACGTGATTCAGCAGGTGGCCAACGTCGGCCATACCAGCATCGTGCAGAACGCCTGGCATCGTGGGCAAAGCCTTTCGGTACACGGCTGTATCTATGGCATCAAGGATGGCCGCTGGAAAAGTCTGAACACCACCATCAGCGGCCCAGAGCAATTGCCACCGCAATATCGCCTGCGTCCTCTGTAACCCCGTAGGAGCGAATTCATTCGCGAATGAATTCGCTCCTACGGCGGTGTGCTCTTAGAGCACAAACCTCTGCACCATCATGTTCAGATCCGTAGCCAGCATCGACAATGCGTTGCTGGCTACGGTTGTCTGTTGAGCGCCGGAAGCCGTCTGGCTGGACAGGTCTCGAATACTGCTCAGGTTGCGATCCACTTCACCGGCCACTTGTGCCTGTTGTTCGGCTGCGCTGGCGATCATCAGGTTGCGGTCGTTGATGGTGGTGGTCGAGCTGATGATCACCGTCAGGGCTTCACCCGTTGCAGCTGCCTGTTCCAGTGTCTGGTTGGCCTGGGTCGCGGTGTGGCGCAGGGCGTTTGCCGTTTCCTGAGTGCTTTGTTGAACACCGTTGATCAACCCTTCGATTTCCGTTGTCGAGGCGCTGGTACGTTGCGCCAGGGAACGGACTTCATCAGCGACGACTGCGAATCCACGACCGGCTTCACCGGCTCTTGCTGCCTCGATGGCCGCGTTGAGCGCCAGCAGGTTGGTCTGGTTGGCGATGGCGCGAATCACATCGAGAATGCTGCTGATGTTCTGGGTCCGTTCGGCCAGCCCTTCTGCCTGATGGGATGAGTCCAGCACATTGCTGGTCAGTTCCTTGATCGAACTGATGGTGGCCGACAAGCGATCCCGACCTTGTGCCGCCGCCTGATTGGAGGCTTCCGACTCGGTCACGGTATTGCTGGCATTGCCCGCTACTTCTACCGCTGCCTGGCTCATCTGATTGACGGCGACGGCGGCCTGCTCGATTTCATTGTTTTGCATCTGCAGGTTGAGCGCGCTCGCTTCGGCGATGGTGCCCATTTCCTGTACCGACTGGGATAACTGGGTCGCGGCTGCGTAAATCTGGTCGATGGTGCCATGCAGGTTGCTGCGCATGCGCCCTAGCATCATGAGCAGTTGCGCGGGTTCGTCCTTGCCTTGAGGAATGGTCTGTTCGGTCAGGTCGCCATCGGCGATGGTATTGGCAATGTGCAGGGCATAGCGCACTGGATGGATGATGCTCACGCTCAGGCGCCACGCCAGCAGCAGGGTCAGCGCCAAGGCCAGTCCGATGGCGCTCAGGGCGATAATGCGCGTCTGGTTGTAGCTGGCGCTGGCGGCTTCGACGGCAGCGGCTGCACTTTGTTTGTTGAGTTCGCGCAGCAGTTGCACCTGCATGTCCATCAGGTCGCCTTGCAGGGCCAGCATGGTGTTGGAAAGCATCCGCGCTTCGTCCAGCTTGCGTTGCTCGATAAGCCCTATTTCGTCCTGCAGGCCGGGCATGAATGCGTTATAGGCCTCCTGCAAGGCGATGATCGAATCATGCTCGGTGCCTGCGGGCACACGGGCCAGATAGTCCGTGAAGCCTTTTTCGACCTCATTCTTGAGTTGCTCGACGTTGATCTTGCTGTTGATCACCGCGCCGGGATCATCGGCATTGGCAATCAGTCGAGTGGTTTCGCTGCGCAGCTTCACCAGGTTGATCGCAATCGCATCGGCCATTGCAATACTGGGCAATGCACCGCTTTCCACCGCTTCTCCCTGATTGCGAATGTCCTGCATCTGAAACAGGCAGAAAGCTCCCAGCGCAACCATCAGCAATGAGGTGATACCAAAGCACAGTACCAGGCGCGAAGTGATCTTGAAGCGTCGCAATACCGTCGTTCTGGATTGCTGGCGCAAAAAACGAGGCAGGAATTTTTTCACAGCAAACAACCCCTATAGGCGGCATTTCGGAGAGCCGTTTATAAGGCAGTTGTGTGATGCCTTTATGACATCCATTGGCGCTTGGCAGTTTTGACGTCAAGAATCTGCGATGTATTCAGGGGGCGCCGATTTCCTCCATCAACTCGTCCAGAAACCGCTTCAACCGTTTATGCCTGACCTGCGCCATTTGCGTGCCGGTACGGGTCTGGAAACCATCGGCCAGATGCAGCAGTTTGGTGTGGAAATGATCGACAGCAAAATGCTTGTCGTCATAGGGGCGCTCGGCAGCCTGAGGGTCCTGCGAGTCATAGAGATAGCTGCCCATCCGTCCCGATACATAGAACACACGGGCCACGCCCACCATGCCCATGGCGTCGAGCCGGTCTGCATCCTGCAGGATTCTGGCTTCAAGTGTCACAGGCGTAATGGCTGCCGAAAAACTGTGGGCTTCGATGGCATGGGCAACGGCGGCTATTCGTGTCTCGTCCCAACCCGTTTCGGTCAGCAGCTCGGTGGCCCTGGCGGCTGCCAGCCGTGAGGCGCTGGCGCGAAAGGGAGAATTCTTTTCGACCGAGACACAGTCATGCAGCAAGGTCGCGGCCAGCAGGATTTCCTGATCCCCGCCTTCATGGTCGCGAATGGCGCAGACGTTCTTCCAGACCCGCAACAAGTGAGAGATATCGTGTGAACCATCGAACCTCTTCGCTTGAGTGTGCGGGATAAGCCGCCTGGCGAAGTCCTGAAAAGGGGCGAAACCGGCGTATGTCATTGATGAAATCCTGAAGTGGCTTGTACAAGTAAAGCATCCTCTGCAAGGGCGTTCGACAGGCCCTGCATTCTTTGCGGGCTATCGCGCAAACAGGGGCGACGATGGTCATCACCCTAAAAACGTAAAAACCCTTTATAATCCATGGTTTTTCCCCACCTTCGATGTGAGAAACGCTGTGAGCTTACCGTCCTGCCCGAAATGCAATTCCGAGTACACCTACGAAGACGGCACAATGCTGGTCTGCCCGGAATGCGCCCATGAGTGGTCTGCTGGTGGTGACAGCGCAGAGTCTTCCGATGATGTGAAAGTCATCAAGGATTCCACCGGCAATGTGCTGCAGGACGGCGACACCATCACCGTGATCAAGGACCTGAAGGTCAAGGGCTCTTCGCTGGTGGTCAAGGTCGGCACCAAGGTCAAGAACATCCGTCTGGTGGACGGTGACCACGATATCGACTGCAAGATCGACGGCATCGGCGCCATGAAACTGAAGTCCGAGTTCGTGCGCAAGGTCTGAATCTGCGACATTGCTTCATCTGAACGCCTCGCCGGTCGCTTCCCGACCGCGAGGCGTTTGTGTTTTCAGGTTCATTTGCACTGCGCTAGGGTAAAGTGACGGCTCTTTAAGGAGAGAACCTTATGCCCTCAACCTCCGCGCCTTATTTGCAGGCCAATGAGTGCGTCGTGCTGTTCGATGGCGTATGCAAACTGTGCAACGGCTGGGCGAAGTTTCTCATCCGGTACGACACTTCCCGGCGTATTCGTCTGGCCACCGTGCAGTCCACCGAAGGGCAGGCGCTGCTGAAGTGGGCAGGGTTGCCGGTCGATCAGTTCGACACCATGGCGGTGATCGTCAATGACCGAGTGTTGTTGCGCTCCGATGCCTTTCTGTACGTCATGCGACAGATGCCGGCGCCCTGGTCCTGGCTGGTCGCGTTACGCATTGTGCCGCGCCCCTTGCGCGACTGGGGATACGATCGCATTGCCTTGAACCGCTATCGCCTGTTTGGTCGTTACGACCGTTGCCTGCTGCCGACGGCCGACCATGAGCAACGCTTTCTCAAGGCTGCGGCCCATGAGTGAGTTGCAACGCATTGCCTGGGTGGCCCGTGCCGGTCTGGCGCTGATGTTTTTCTACCACGGGCTGGTACCGAAGATTCTGTGGCTCAGCACGGGTGAACTGGAGATGATCCAGGCCCATGGTTTCGCTGATGCACGCTGGGTGGCCTGGTTGAGTGGTGTGGCGGAGATCGGGCTGGCGATCTGCTTGATCTCGGGCTATTTCAAACGGACATCGGTGATTGTCAGTGCTGCCGTCCTGGCCGGATTGTTGATCGATGTGGCGATTATCAGCCCGCACTTTCTGGTGCAGGCTTTCAATCCCGTTTCCCTGAACGGGGCCGGTCTGGCCTTGTGCGCCGTGGCCTGGCTGGCCGAGCGCCCGCAACGAAAGCCGGCAGGCTGAACGGCTACCGGCTGTCACCGCACAGGCTCACGTGTTGTGATCCATGCGATCCAGACGTAGAATTCGCGTCATCTGGTTGTATCCCCCATACCCACAATAATCCACATCGCACGCTGCGCTCGTTCATGCATTCACGAGCGGGGCGTTTTTGCGTTTGTTGCCGAAGGGGGCTGGCCTGATTTTGCGGTACAGGTGCCATGCGGGATTCATATGCATGGCGAACGGCTACTCCTTTGAGCGTTGCACATTCTTGATGAATACCCCTCCAGAGGTTCGTACCGGTAGCTGGCTTGGCGTGATTGCCCTGGCGCTTGCTGCCTTTATTTTCAATACGACCGAATTCGTCCCTATCGGCTTGCTGAGCAATATTGGCGAAAGTTTCGATATGACCACGGCTCAAGTCGGCCTGATGCTGACGATCTATGCCTGGGTCGTTTCGCTGATGTCTTTGCCGATGATGCTGATCACTCGCAACATCGAGCGGCGCAAGTTGCTTATCTGCATCTTCATGCTGTTTGTCGTGAGCCATATTCTCTCGGCCACGGCCTCAAGCTTTGGTGTGCTGCTGATCAGTCGTGTCGGGATTGCTTTCGCGCATGCCATTTTCTGGTCGATCACGGCATCGCTGGCTGTGCGCATTGCGCCACCGGGCAAACAGGTCCAGGCATTGGGCTTGCTGGCAACCGGTACTTCGCTGGCGATGGTTCTGGGGATTCCGTTGGGCCGCGTATTGGGCGAGGCGCTGGGGTGGCGCACGACCTTCATGGGGATTGCCGGGATTTCCGCACTGACGGTATTGCTGCTGAGCCGCACGCTGCCATTGTTGCCCAGCCAGAACTCCGGCTCGCTCAGAAGCCTGCCAATCCTGTTCAAGCGTCCACGGCTGGTGGCGATCTATGTACTGACCGCTACCGTGGTCACTGCGCACTTCACCGCTTACAGCTACATCGAACCCTTTGCCCAGACAGTGGCGCATTTGAGTGGCGAGATGACGACCTTGTTGCTGCTGTTGGCTGGCGGCGCGGGGATCATCGGCTCCATCGTGTTCAGTCTGTTCAGCAGTCGCTTCCCGAATGGCCTGTTGATCGCATCTATCACGCTGGTGGCGCTGTGCTTGTTGATGCTGTTGCCGTTTTCGAGTCAGGCAGCCGCCCTCGGTTCGTTGAGCGTCGTGTGGGGCATGGCCATGATGTGCTTCGGGCTGCTGTTGCAGGCGAGAGTCCTGACTCTGGCTCCGGATGCCACCGACGTGGCGATGTCCCTGTTCTCGGGCATCTTCAATATCGGTATCGGCGGTGGTGCCTTGCTGGGCAGCGTGGTCAGCAGCCAGTTGGGCGTTGCAAATGTCGGGATCGTAGGCGGTCTGGTAGCCGTTGGCGGGTTACTGCTGTGCTGCGTGAGCACTTATCTCTTCAGCAAGCAGGACTCTACTGCGGCGTTGCAGGCCAACAGCAAGTGTTGAGCTGATCGGGGCTGTTGAAACGTCAACAGCCCCTGCGTTTCCTTCCTTCTGACTCAGGCCTTGAGCCTGCCCAGCCATTCCAGGGAAGTTCTCCAGATACAGATCCCCATGAAATAGGCTGACATGGCGAACCACAACCCCATGATCAACGGACCATTGTGGGGGTGGTTGATGATCAGCGAAGCACTGCACAGCAACCAGACCGTGGTGACGGCGATATTGATCGGCATGAACTTGCGTACGCGAAACGGATGCAGGAATTTCATCCGGGTCAGCGTCAGCAATGCCAGCCCGACAATGGTGAGGAACGTCACCCAGGGCGTCGGCGAAAGGATATACAGACTCAGGGCGACGACGTTCCAGGCGGCCGGGAAGCCCTGGAAATAGTTGTCCTTGCTTTTCATGTCCACGTTGCAGAAGCAGAACAGCGACGAGACCAGAATGATCGATATGCTTAACAGCAAGGTGAATTCCGGCAGCGGAATATAGCGGTAGATGAACAGTGCCGGGATAAAGACGTAGGTCAGGTAATCGATCACCAGATCCAGTGCCGAGCCATCGAAGTGCGGCAGTACCGAGTGAGTGTTGACCTTGCGCGCCAGCGAGCCGTCGACACCGTCCACGATCAGGGCGACACCCAGCCAGAGCAGGCAGGCCTTGGGTTCATTGTTGAACAGGGCAATTGTTGCCAGAAACGCAAGGACTACGCCTGTGGCGGTAAAGCCGTGAGCGCCCCATGCGTTAAGTCTGGCTATGCGTTGATTGGTTATCACGGGACGCTCTCCAGAAAGTAATGCGTGTCAGTGTTACAAACCTGACCCTTACAGACGGTGTGAAAACGGAGCATGGCCGAGTGCAGAAATTTTCACACAATCTGGTTAGCTATTATCGACCCGGCAATCGCCGATAAGGTTCAGCGGTGACTATCGCTCGTTTTCCTGTCATTTTCCAGAAAACTGCTATCCGCCGTGGACCGCTGGTCTTTGTATTCTTCGGGTTCGACGAAACAGGTAGGCGCAGAACCATCGGCATTGAGCTGATTGATCAGGGTCGGCTGGCCTTGGTCATTGAAGAAAACCTGACCGATCCCTGCCGAATTCCATAACCGCTCACCGGCCTTGCTGTGCTGCGGCGTGCGCGGGATGACTTTCATACGCCGACGTTTGGTGAACCAGTTGAGAGGGGAGCGCGGCGAGTAGAGCCAGCGGTTCAGGCGATCAAAGGTATCGAGCAGGCGACGGGGAAACTCGTTCTTGATACCGCTGCTGGTGATCTGCCAGATGCGTGGCCCACCGCTGCGCTTGCGAATGAGGATTTCGTAGACGAACGAATAATGCACGTCTCCTGAAAGGATGACGTAATTGCCCGGCGTCCTGGAATGACCAAAGATATTGAGAATGACCTGCGCGGCCCCCCGATGCGCCATCCAGTTTTCCGCATCCACCAGCAACGGATAACCGAGCCAACTGAACACCCGCTGGATGGCCTCTATCAGCTTGACCCCGAACACGGGTGCTGGCGACACGATGATTGCGGCCTTGTGGTCGAGCAACTCCTGCTGCAGTTCGCTGAGCGCTTCCCAGTCCATAAGGCCTGAGGGCTGACTGAAGTTCCACTCACTACGCCAGCGCCGGGTGCGGGTATCGAGCACCACCAGCGCCGGGCTGGTAGGTAAAACGTAGTGCCATTGCTGGAAGTGCAGCAGTTTGTCGATCACTGCATCCTGGGCCTTGCTGGCCCAGCGATTGTCATGATCCTTGACCTCGGTGCTCAACGTCTCGACCTGCTGGATCAGATCATCAAGCGCATCGGGGTTGTTGCCCCAGCCCTGACACAGCAGATAAGCGAGCAGGGCGTTACCGATGATGCGTTTGGAGAACGGATGGCCGTAGGCGCTTTCTTCCCAATTGGCCGACAGGTTCCAGTCATCGGTGATGTCATGGTCATCGAAAATCATCATGCACGGGAGATGCGCCATCGCTCGTGCAGCGCCACCCAGGCTGTTTCTGAAATCGTCGATCAGGTGCTGTTCTCTGGCATAGCGTTCACGCTGTTCGGCGTCGAGCTTGGGCATGTCCGGTTCGATCAGCGTCCAGGGTGTTGGCGACCAGACCAGCAGATACATTGCCATGACTTCAGCCAGCGTGACCAGGTGGTTATCCGCCGAGCTGCTGGTGAAAACCGGCTTGCTGACACCGCCAAAGAACCGCTCGCGCAGAGTGTCGTTGCTCTTGAGGGCTGGCAGCAGATCGGCGCGCTGGTAATAGCTGGCCGGATGCTGATAAAGATCGACGCTGTCATCGACCACCGCGCCTTCAAGCCGCTCCCCGAACAGACCTAGGCGTTCGATCAAGGCATGAATTGCACGCAGCATGGGGCCAGCAACGTCATCGGCGTAAACCTGATCGCCGCTCATCATCAGCAGTGCCGGGCGATCCAGCGGATCTTTGGCATCGGCCAGCAGACGATCGACACACAACAGGCCTTCGGCAGCAGGATGATGTGGCTTGCGGCATGAGCCGTGAAGCATGTGGTCGACTTTGCTGCGCACCACAAAACTGGGGCTGCTGGTGTCGGCGTACAGCAAATGAGGTGCCCAGTCGGCGATGCCGCTGTGTCGTTCGTCATCGATCAACAGGTCGTAATCGATCAATACATCCTTGGGCAGCTCGGTATCCAGCTTCACGTCAATCAGATGCACAAAGGCATGACGGCCTACGGCTATGGCCTTGCACTGCCCGGCATCGAGGGGATAGTCCGTGCAGGTTTGTGCCCCGTTGGCGTCGGTAAATTGCAGGCGCAAGGTCAGTGAAAGCGCTCGTGACCCTGTCAGCCATAGCACCAGACGGTTTGCTTCCTGACGACGCAAGAGAGGGCCAGCGAGTACAGCGGGTAGGGGTGGAAGCTTTTCGGCGGGGGGTACGGACATCCTGGGTTCAGGCTCTGACTGAATTTCGACCAGAAATGGTAACGCAGGCTGTGTGAAAAATTCCTCCAGGCGCTGCCAGGCATTCGGAACAGAATGTTTCAAAACGATACCGAAGAGCGGGCATGAAAAAGCCGATGCCAGAGGGGCTGGCATCGGCTTTTGTGGAGCGGATCAGCTCGTCAGAGGTATCAGAGTGTCCATTTCAGCGAGAACATCAGGTTGCGCGGGTCGCCGTAGACGCCCATGCCGCCGCCCTCGGGAATACCCTGCCAGTATTTGGTATCAAACACGTTATTGAAATTGACGCGGCCATCCCAGTGCTCGTCGAACTTGTAGCCTGCCATCAGGCCTACGACAGAGTAAGCATTCTGGGTCGCATAACCGTTGCCGACCCGCTCAAAGGTTTCGCTTTGAGCAAGAATATCTGCACCAACGCGCCATTTGCTCAGGTCGCCTTGCAGGTTATAGCTGGTGACGGCCTTGAACAGGTGCTTGGGCTGATCAGGCGAGAAATTACGACCTTCGTTACGCTCGGTGGCGTCTTTGACGTACTGGCTCAGCAGATAGGTATAGGCTGCGGAGAACTGCCAGTTAGGTGTCAATGCACCGCTGATCTCGGTGTCGATACCGCGACTGCGTACTTCGCCCGCAGCGCTGTAACACCGGGTGGCAGGGAAGCTTGGGCAGTTGTCCGTGGTCTGATTGGGAATATCATACGCACGGTTTTCCTGAGTCATATCAAAGAGCGCTACCGATGCGTTCAGTGCGCCATTGAAGTATTCGCCTTTCAATCCGATTTCGTAGCTTTCGCCAGTCATCGGATCAAGCACAGAGCCTGAGGCGCTTTTGTTGTCCTGCGGCTTGAAGATTTCGGTATAGCTGGCATAGACCGAGTAGGTATCGTTCAGGTCGTAGATAACGCCCGCATAAGGGGTGACTTCCTGTGTGACCTTGTAGTCGCTGGTGCCGCTGCGGTCATCGTAGTCATACCAGCTCAACCTGCTACCAACGATCACATGCAGTTTATCGGTCGGGTTGAAGCGTGCGGCTGCATAAACAGCCTCTTCTGTTGCCGTGTTTTTGCCTTGGTAGAAGTTCCAGTTACTGTCACCACGTTCTGGCTTCACAATCGTGCCAGGGGTGATAGCAAAAGGATCTACGGTATAAGCATTCCACCAGCCACCG
Organism: Pseudomonas cichorii; assembly: GCF_015471405.1. Taxonomy (GTDB): domain Bacteria; phylum Pseudomonadota; class Gammaproteobacteria; order Pseudomonadales; family Pseudomonadaceae; genus Aquipseudomonas; species Aquipseudomonas serbiensis. The sequence goes on along the minus strand of NZ_BLVZ01000016.1, from coordinate 135,235 downwards.
ACCTGATCGAATTTTTCCTGACGACGGCTCGCACCGAGCGTCAACTCATGCTCTCGACCAAACAACTGAAAGGGGCCAGTGAGCGTACCATCCAGGTTGGTTTGTACATCCGTGGTGTCGTAGGCACCTGCGCCTAATGTGTATGTAGAGGATGTTGAGTCGAGTTGCAGATAGTTGGAAAAGCTTTCTGACTTGGCCCAGATTTTCGCTGCTGCCAGTTTGGCGTTCCAGCCATTATCGAAGCGGTGAGTCAGGTCTGTGAAGACGCTGACATTATCCCTGTCCCAATAAGCCCAGTCGCCGCTCAGAAAGGTCGAGCGCGAAAAGTGCAGGTTTTCACCATTAGGGCCTGATGGCAGGCTGCCCCAGTCTGAAGTCGCGTCGTCACGCTGTTTGGAGGCACCAATACTCCAAGTGGTGGCATCGCTCAGATCGGCTTCCAGAATTCCGTAAAAGGTCTGGCGTTGTTTGTTGCGCTCGTCGACAAAACTTTTGTCATCCTGATAAGCAGTCACAAAGCGACCGCGAAGGGTGCCGGACTCGTTGAGCTTGTTGGAGGCATCGACTTCAGTGCGATAGCGGTCCCAACTGCCAGCGCTGGTGGTGATGCTGACTTGCGGTGTCGCGGTAGGACGCTTGCGCACCATATTCAGGGTCGCCGACGGGTTGCCTGCGCCGGTCATGAGGCCCGTTGCACCACGAACCACTTCAACGCGGTCGTAGATGGAAAGGTCAGCCTCGGCCAGGGTGTCCTGAGTGAAAGTACTCAGGATGCTAGGCAGGCCGTCGTACATCAGGTTATCGATGGTGAAGCCGCGAGCCAGGAATTGCTGGCGGTCCTGACCGAACTTGCGAAGAGTCACACCCGGTGCGTATTTGACGACATCGTTGACGTCACTCATGCCTTTGTCATCCATGCGCTGGCGCGTGATGACGCTGACCGACTGAGGTGTTTCACGGATCGACAATGGCAGCTTGGTCGCCGTATTCATCGAGCCGGTGGTGTAAGAGTTGGTGCCTTCGGTGGTTGCTGCCCCGGCAATGCTGGTATCGGCATTGATATTCACGTTACCCAGCGATACCGGACCTTCTGCCTGTTGCCGGAAGACCTGAGCAGAATTGCCCTGCACGGTTGCGCCGAGACCGCTACCGGCCAGCAACTGATTCAGCGCTTGCGCCGGCTCCAGATTGCCGCGTACGGCTGGCGCCTGCTTGCCTGCGACTGACTGGGCATCGAAGGTCACTTGCATGCCACTGACCTGACTCAGTTGAGTCAGAGACGACGACAGGGATTGAGATGGCAGGTTCAAGCTGACAGGAGCAGCCAGTGCAACGGCCGAAAGGCCTAGTGCCAGGGCACCGGTCAACGTGGGAATAAAGGGACGAAGCATCTCGTGATTCCTAGAAGGGCATGAAAACATATCGACTTTGCAGAGCACGCAGCGATGGTCGCTCGACGTAGCAAAGGGCAACGTTGAAGCGGCGGATTTAACAATTTTTTCACAACCATGTAAATACAAACGATTTGCAATTGCGCTATGTTTTGTATTTGTCTGAATGAAGAGATGGCTTTCCTTGTCCTCTACGCGCCAGCCTGCCTGGCCCGAATGCCTGTGCGATGCCGAATAAAGTACGAAGACGTGCGGCCTAGAGCCTTGGGTTTATCCGACCAGTGGTGATTCGGTTCGTGTTTTTGATCAGCCGCGACTTGCCATTGCAGCGGGGTAGGGAGGAGAGGATTCGCAGGTGGGATCAATGCGGATTCTGCCGAAGCATGCGCAGGAGCAGCAGACAGAAGTCGATAGAGAGGAACAGCCAGAAACAAGAAAGCCCGCACTAGGCGGGCTTCTTGTTGAACTTGAGGGACACAGTCAATTGAACCATGACTTATCTGTGCGAATTACCATGCGTCCACATTTGGCGTTCAGGAACGGTCTGGTTAGTGGCTTGGGCGCCTTCGGGTGAGTTATGAAATACAGCTAAGAGACTTTCTTCGGGAACGCCGATCTCATCGGCGCAAGTACGCCGTTTTGAGTTTTCATGTTTTCCCTTTGGGCCTATACGGCCGGGTTGTTATTCAGGTCTGCCGCCAGCTTATGTACGAGCGTCGGTAGTTTCGTTTTTGCTCATCTGCCTGTCGTCGATCTGGTATCGCGACAATAAGCGCGATCGCGCTGAATGAGCGCAGGGGACACACCCGGTCCAATAAAGTCTGTCAGCTCGTCGGTCAGCAGCATGCTTTGCGGCACCCAGGTGTATTGACCACAGGCAAGCGCGCGCGGTGTCCGACGTGTGCGTGGAACATGTAGATCAAGCAGCGCCATCGACTCTGCAACATCTTCCTGAATTCGCTTTCCGTTCTCACACAGAGGTACTGGCTCGCCCGGTCTGATCTGGTTCCAGGCATACCGATCTGCAAGAACCTCGTTCGTCCGGCATATGATTCTGTGGCACTTGTCTTGTAAGTGAGGATCCGTAATACCCCAGAGGTCTAAAACAAAATGGTTATCCAGGCTATGACCAATTTCGTGTTGAACAATGAACTCAAAAATCTCGTGATCTTCCAGTTGCGACCAGTCAATCTCGGGGCGCTGTACTGCGCGTAGCCGCGCAGTATTAACGCGGGCAGCCACTTGAAGAACCGTGCGTTCTTCCAGGCTGACTCCATCTACCGATACATCTACATGGACAGCTGAGGGCCATATACTGAAGAGTCCCCAAGCTTTGCCAAGCTTTTCAAAAGTCGACACCCCGAGGCAGCAACCGGCCTGCTTGGTGAGGTCTGCGAGCTTGCGATATTGAATGCGACCGAGGCGCAAGACAGTGTTCGTTTTCATTGCCCACCTCTTTCAACTACCAGCAAATCCCAAGCAGTTATCAACACGTCGGCCCCATCCACAACTGTGCGTTGCGCCATGATGGCAATTGCTTTGGTCGTAAGTGGTGGAATGGTCGGGCTTGCTATGAGTGACAATGCAAGCGCCAGCAAAGTCAGGGTGCGATGCATGCCTTGAATGGCGTCAGCATCAAAGCTCGATTGGATTGGGGGATTCATTTTGCAGAACCTCCCTTTTGAGGAATGTTCTGCAGTTTGTAGGCTGCGGCAGCGCCCGTTTCGCTCATGGTCATGGACATCAAGGCAACCGACTGAATAAACCATCCGACACTCATGGCAACATCGTCAGTCAGCTCGCCTGCATTGGCAGTATGAGCAAGTAATTCTCCCAGTGCTGCGGCACCATGAAGAACTGTAATCGTGAAGTTGTCGGCCGTGTTTTCGATGCCTTTCAATTGCTCAACCTGATCTGAAGTAAGGACAGACTCGAGGTTGTGGCAGGATGGAAATTCACGCTCAACATCAACGAAGATTTGATTCCACCTTGGGAGGTTGCTCATTGGTCAAACTCCGTAGACTTTCTTATCCCTCTCTCAGCAGAGCGGACCAGTGCCGAAGTCATCTGCGCAAGAAAGCCTATGGCGCGAATTTCAGCGCAGTAAGCTATTTCGCCGTTATTGATACAATCATTAAGCCGACCGCAAAGCTGTTCGACACCATCCGCGAGGTCCGCCGCCAGATCTAATGCCCCCGGCAGGTCTTCATTCTCGGCCCATTCTTTACTGGCAATAGTAAATAGGCCACCGCCACTGCCACCAAAAGAGATCTGTTTCATTTTCGGTTGCGGTTCTGGTGGGAATGCAATTTCTTTTGAAAGGCGTGTCATTTCGCATCTCCGTCTGTTTCAAGGGGGTGGGCGATGCTCATGTGATGGCTGTAGCGCGATGGAGCTATTGCCATGGCTTTATGAGCCGCCGCACGCCTGAAAAGCGTAGAAATACAGCCAGTAAACTTTCGGCTGACGGCTTGGCCAAAAGTGCCAGAAAGCACTGTATTAATTGAAGGATAAGGCTTACAGGTTTTTGCTAGATGCCTGATTGCCTGGATGGAATGAGGGCGTGGGGGAGGACTTCGTTTACCTCATTGAGGCTACCCGGCTCTTCTGTTCAAGGATGTCTTGTTTCTCCATTCACTCCATAGAAAGAATGAACGTGTACTGGCGCTGGGAAATACATGGCGCTCGAATGTTCCCATTACCCATTTTGCCTGCCCGCTCCATGAGGTAGCACGCGAGGTGTGCCATTCGCAGGCCAAGATTGTAAATGTGTCGCAGGTCGTTTCGGCTTCGACAGCCTTCCACGCCTTCGTGGTCGCCGTCGAGTTCTCTATATCCTGCTCAAGCCCCACCAAGAGTTTGTCGGAGAGCAGTCGGCGCTTGATTTCGGATCGTTTCACGGCCTGTACCCCTTCGGTTCAATTATTTTGAAAGGATGCGCGGGGGAGGCAACGGCGGTAAGGGGGAAGCAGAGAGGAACAGCCAGAAACAAGAAAGCCCGCACTAGGCGGGCTTCTTGTTGAACTTGGTGGCTACACAGGGACTTGAACCCCGGACCCCAGCATTATGAATGCTATGCTCTAACCAACTGAGCTATGTAGCCAAGTGGCGCGCATTATTCGTGGATAACGAACATGTGTCAAGCGTTGATGTGAAAAATAATTGCGTGTGATCAATCGGTTAGCTGGCTTCAGGGGGCGAGGCTGTATTTTCGAGTCCTGAGGGCCGCTTCGCAGGCTGCTGTCTTGCACTCTTCACATCAAATGTTTCTTCCAGTGACATTTTGCACTGTGTATTTTCCTGGACCTTCGTGTGGTCTGCCGCAAAGGCTCGGTTGTTCGGGTTTCCGAATGAGGAGGAGCTTTTCTTTCGGTTTCTCGGAAGAGGTTTTCTCTGAAAAAGAATGTCTGTGCCCGGACTCTGCACGAAAATTATTCAATTCAGGCGTGTTCGAGAAATTTCCTACCCTGTTTGGCAAACATCGCCGCGAAAAGTACGGCCTCGGTCCAAATCTTGCTTTGTTCTGCCCAAAGCACCGAACAAGATCATTTTCGTGCCTTGAAAACCTGGACGACTTCGCTTTTCGGATAAACGAGATGTGATGCCTATCGTCATTAAATCAATAACATGGCATTTTGCTAGTTGGCTTTTTCAAAAAGGGCACCTGCACGGTTTTACCCGGTTTTGCAGGCTGTCTACGGGGGGATGTCGGACATGAGTGGGCTTTTATCACCAGGTATGCGCCTGATGGGGCATTTTGGTTTCGCACGCAAATTTCAGGTCCTGTTCTTGTTATTCATGCTGCCTCTGGTTGGCAGCGTATGGATGATTGCTCAGGATTATCGCAACAAGCTTGCGGTGATTACGGGCGAACAGTCGGGCGTGCGTCAGTTGTTGGTGCTCGATGATCTTGATTTCGAGTTATCGGCCCAGCGTGATAACGCGGCGCGCTGGAAAGCCGCCGACATTCTTCGTGAGCCCACTCCTGCCGCCAAGGCTGCGATTGCGAAGCTTGATGCGAATGTCCAGAAAATCTCCCAGGCACTCGATGCCGTGGGCGCCAAATTGGCGCAGGAAGGTGCCACTTCTGACGCTATGGAGCGTTATAAGGCACTGCAGGCGTCCGTGAAGGGGCTGGATTCTGCCTCGTTGCGCACCGTAGGCTGGTGGCCGGATGGTTATGATCGTTTTACTACGTCCTTGAGCCTGACCCAGGCCCTGCGTGAGCAAATCGCGATGGACAGCGGTTTGATCCTCGATCCCTGGCTGGAAACCTACATGCTGATGCAGCTCTCCACCCAGCAGATGCCGGATCTGATCGAGCGTATTGGCCGTATGGCCAGTATCGGTCAAACATCCGTGGCTACAGGACAGTTCAGTCTGCAAAGCCGTTTGCAGATGCGTGACTTGCGTAGCCGTATCGACGATGCCAAGGATCAGATGCACAAGGCGGGCAATCTGTTGCTGTCCAAGCTGCCGCCCGAGCTGGAGCCCTGGGCTGTAAAATACAAGGCGACCTCGGCGATGATGGACGCCGAACTGAAAGTGCTCGATGAGGGCGTTTTCGGTGGCACCATCAAGCTCAAGCCGGAAGAGTTCGAGCGCAGCATCGATGCCATGCTGGGTGGCCTGGCTCAGTTGCGCAAGCAATCGCTGAGCTCCCTGAACGATCGGCTCGAATATTATCGTGATACTTCCAATATGCAGTTCATCCCGCTGGCTGTGACCTTTGGGGTGTTGATGCTGGTTGCGTTGTATCTGTTCGCCTGTTTGCAGTCTTCGATCCGCCGTAGCGCCAGTGGCATTACTACGCTTGCCGAATCGCTGCGTGACGGCAACCTGTGTGTCGAGGTCTCGGTTCAGGGGCGTGACGAGTTGGCGGCTATCAGCAGAGCGCTGAACGTTGCTGTGGTTCAGTTGCGCACCAGCCTGCTGGGTGTCAATCACGAAACCCATCAGTTGGGCGACGCGGTGCAGACGCTCAATGCCCAGTCCAACGGCACGCTCAGTGAAGTCGAGGAGCAGCAGTATCAGATCAGTCAGATCGCTGCGGCGGCGACTGAGCTGGCGGCGACCTCCCAGGGTGTGGCAAGAAGCTGCGAGCAGGCTTCCGACAGCGCACGTCAGACGCGCAAGATCGCTGAAGAAAGCAGTCGCGATAGCCGACGCACTACCGACAGCATCCAGCAACTCAATCAACGCCTGACCGACACGGCAGCTGCCCTGGGACGAGTCAGCGAGCAGGGGCAGCAGATCCAGTCGGTTGTCGATGCGATTCGTGGCATTGCCGAACAGACCAACCTGCTGGCGCTCAATGCTGCCATCGAAGCGGCGCGGGCGGGTGAGCAGGGGCGTGGTTTTGCTGTGGTTGCCGACGAGGTTCGCAGTCTGTCGCAACGTACTCAGGCTTCCACTGCGGAAATTGCCGGCACCGTGGACAGCTTGCGCTCGACCGTGACTCAGGCCGTGACCCTGATGGAAGCTGCATGTGGTCAGGCGGTCAACGATGCCCAGTCAGTGACCGGGCTGGGTGTGCGGCTGGGCGAAATCGCCACTGCGGTACAGGGCGTGACCGATACGCTGGCGCAGATCTCGACCGCCGTCGAGGAGCAGGCTTCGACTGCGGATGAAGTCAGCAACAATATCCAGCAGGTCGATCAGGCGGCAGGACGCTTGCTCGACGGTGCCCGGGCAGTCAATCAGGCCGCTGATACCCTGAGCAAGGGCAGCCGTGCATTGAACGACAATACGGCGCGCTTCCAGTTGGGGTAATCGGTTCTGCCGACAGCCTCGCTCAACGCAAAACACCTCAATCGCCGGTTTGGCGGTTGAGGTGTTTTGCATTCAGGGCTCATCGTTTTTTACAGGGCGTTTGTCTCGCTCAGACCGCTACCGGCTCATTGATCCAGGTTGGCACCACACTTTGCAATTGCACGCCTGGCTGTGGTTTGCCCAGCAGATAACCCTGAAATTCGTCCACGCCCATTGCATGCAGGCATTGCGCCTGGGTATGGGTTTCGATGCCTTCCGCGACGATTTTCAGCGAGAAGCGTTTGGCGATGAGCACTGCGCTTTCCACCACGGCCAAAGCCCGGTCATCCAGTTGGGCGACAAATGAACGGTCAATCTTGATGCCATCGATAGGCAGCTCGCGCAATCTGGAGAGCGATGAGTAGCCGGTGCCGAAGTCATCGATATGGATATGCACGCCCAGTTTTCTCAGGTGATTGAGCGACTCAAGAATGCGATCTTTCCAGGCCTCGTCGAACACTGACTCAGTGACTTCCACGATCAACCGGGTAGGCGACAGGCGTTCTATGGCGAGGATCTGGGCGACATAACGGGTGAAGCCGGGCGTCACCAGTTGCCGTATGGAAACGTTCACGGCAATAGAAGGCAGCTCAGTGCCGGTTTTCTCCCAGGTGACTGCCGCGCGGCAGGCCTGCTGCAATACCCATGCACCCAGCTCGACGATCAGGTCCGACTCTTCGGCTATCGGAATGAACTCCTGCGGCCCTACAGGCCCCAGCGAAGGCGGGTTCCAGCGCAGCAATGCTTCGATGCACATCACTTCGCCGGTTTTCGCAGAGATCAAGGGCTGGAAAACCAGCGACAGGCTTTCATCATGTACGGCATGGCGCAGGGCAATATTGATATCGAGCTTGCGGCGCTGGATGCGCGCCAGTTCCTGGTCATAAAACACGATACGGCCACGGCCTTGTCGCTTGGCTTCGGCAGAGGCCAGGTCTGACGCTTGAAGCAAGGTTTCAATGTTGTCGCCGTCGTCACCTTGTATCGCGATGCCGATACTGACGCCAATACGCAGTGACGCGGAATCGATTTCAAAATTCTTTATCAGCGCTTCTCCCAGCGTTTCAGCCAGTTGCCACGCCTTGGTGCGAATATCAAGCAAGGCTGGCGTGACGACAATAAACTCATCGCCTCCCCAGCGAGCGATGGAGGAGCCGTCGGGAAGCAAGGACTGCAGGCGCCTCGCAACGCCCTGAAGTATTTCATCACCACAGGCATGCCCCAGCCCGTCATTGATCTGTTTGAAGTGATCAAGGTCCAGAAACAGGACCGCACGCAATTGCGGGGCGGTATCCGGCAGCGGGCTTAGCTCGTACATCAGGCCGCGCCGATTCGGCAGACCGGTGAGCGGGTCGTGATGGGCCAGGATGTGCAGGGAGCGGGTACGATCTGCGACACGTTCCTCAAGTTCGGCATTGGTTGCCAATACCTCTTCGGTGCGCAGAGTCAGTTGTTCGACCAGCTCCGAGTTTTCGTTCTGCAACTCGATGGATTTGCGCAGGCGGGCATAGTTGTTGCGGTGTCCTGCGATCATCAGGCAGTAAAACACCACGCCAATGATGCTGAGGATCCACTGCGACGGAGTTTGCACAGCCAGTTGAAAGCACGCAGGCAGCATCATGAGGCCGAAATACACCGGGCCCATCACGCGCATGGGCGCCAGTATTCCGCTGGCACCGCCCGCCATTGCCGACACCACCATGATGATCAGGTACTGCTGGGCCGGTGGATAAGTGTTGAATTCGGTCAGTATCAGGATGGCCCAGAGAAAGCCTGTGGCAAACAAGCCCGCACCCTGAAGCTGCCAGGCCCGTTCCAGCCATTCAATCGAATGGCCTTTGGGGGTGTTGGCATCTCTGATCAGGTATCGATGCAAAGCCCATCGAATACCCAGGGTGACCACTGTGATTGCCAGCCAGATCCAGCTCCACTCCCTGTCGGTTTCTGATGTCTGGACCAGCAGCACCACACCAATTGCGGCGACCAGTTGAGCCCACAGACCTGCGAGGTTGCTGCCTAATGTGTATTGCAGAAGCTCAGCCTTCAGATGGGCCTTGTTCATCTTGTCTTTCCCGACAGGTGTTCTATGGGCGTCCGTTTGTGAAGTGAGATCCATGAGTGAAGACAGACTTCACTCCTGTGGTGAGTCTGGCCAGATGCGATGCACGGCTCTGGGCTATATGCATCTTTGAATTAAATGATGGCCAAATGCAATCATTATAAAAGGCAGTGGATGGGAACATGTAAACGCATGATCATGCCGTTATCGGCTGAGGGTATGGAGTGCTTTAGGTGCCGGTCATCGGACAGCAGGGGGAAAGGAGGAGGGCGCAGAAAGGATGCCTTTAGCCACGTGCAGTAGCTAAAGGCAGGGGAGAGTGGTGCGGATCAGAACGAGCCCAGTTTCAGCAGCTTTTGCAGGTATTGCCCGTAGCCGGTCTTTTTCAGCTTTTCAGCCTGCTCACTCAGTTGTTGAGCTGTGATCCAGCCATTGGAGTAGGCGATTTCTTCAAGGCAGGCCACTTTCCAGCCTTGGCGCTGTTCGATGGTGTGAACGAAGTGGCTTGCCTCCAGCAGCGACTCATGGGTGCCGGTGTCGAGCCATGCAAAGCCACGTCCCAGAATTTCAACCGTCAGGTTTTTCTGTTCCAGATACGCCTTGTTGACGTCGGTGATTTCCAGTTCGCCACGCTCGGAAGGCTTGATGTTCCTGGCAATCTCGACAACCTGATTGTCGTAGAAGTACAGCCCGGTAACGGCATAGCTGGACTTCGGATTGGCCGGTTTCTCTTCAATGCTCAGTGCCCGACCGCTTTCGTCGAACTCCACCACGCCAAAACGCTCCGGGTCGGAGACGTGATAGCCGAATACTGTTGCACCACTGCTTTGCTGAGTCGCGGCGTGCAGTTTTTCGGAGAAGTGCTGGCCGTAGAAAATGTTATCGCCAAGGATCAGACAGCATGGGTCCTTGCCAATGAACTCCTCACCGATCAGGAAGGCTTGTGCCAGGCCGTCCGGGCTTGGTTGTTCCGCATAGGTGAGTTCGATTCCGTACTGGCTGCCGTCTCCCAGAAGCTTGCGGAACGAAGGCAGATCGTCTGGCGTGGAGATAATCAGAATTTCACGCATCCCTGCCAGCATCAGCACCGACAGAGGATAGAAAATCATCGGCTTGTCGTAGATCGGCAGCATTTGCTTTGAGACGCCGAGGGTCAACGGATGCAGGCGGGTGCCCGAGCCTCCAGCCAGGATGATGCCTTTACGATTGGTCGTGATCATTTATTCAGTATTTCCATGAGCATTCGGGTTACACCACTTTGCCAATCCGGCAAGTGCAGGGAAAAGGCGTGACGCAGTTTTTCTGTATTCAGACGCGAATTCAAAGGGCGTTGCGCAGGTGTCGGATAGTCGACGGTTCCGATGGGATTCACGGCTTCTACTGCCAGTTGCTCGCCATTGGCCTTGGCAAAGTCGATGACATATTGCGCGTAGGCGTGCCATGACACTTCGCCTGCCGGTGCCAGATGATAAATCCCGCTGAGCTGCGGGCGCGCCACTGTCTGCTGCAGGGTTGCAGCGGTTATATCCGCCAGCAGGTCCGCGCCTGTTGGTGCGCCGATCTGATCGGCAATGACATTGAGCGTCGGGCGATCCTTGGCGAGCCGCAGCATGGTCTTGGCAAAGTTGTTGCCGCGTGCGGCATAAACCCAACTGGTGCGAAAGATCAGGTGCTTGCAGCCCGAGGCGGCAATGAGCTGCTCACCTTCGAGTTTGGTTGCACCGTAATGGTTGATGGGCGAAACCGCATCGGTTTCTTTCCAGGCGGTTGCGCCTGTGCCATCAAACACGTAATCGGTCGAGTAATGAATCAGCAGGGCGTCGAGCTGGCGGGCTTCTTCAGCCATGACCTGGCTTGCCAGGGCATTGACCCGATGCGCCAGATCACGCTCGCTCTCGGCCTTGTCGACGGCTGTGTAGGCAGCGGCATTGACGATGACCTGGGGCTGGACACGACGAATCGTCTCCCGCAAACCAGCCAGATTGCTCAGGTCGCCTGAAAGCTCGCCATAAGTGGTCTGTACGGGATGTCTATCCAGCGCAGTCACTTCGCCAAGCACTGCAAGCGAGCGCTGCAATTCCCATCCAACCTGACCGTTTTTCCCAAGTAGAAGTATTTTCATGCTTTCCCGGTGCGCGTTGCGTAGTTCTTATCGATCCATTGTTGATAACTACCGCTTTTCACATGAGCGACCCATTCAGGGTTGTCGAGATACCACTGCACGGTCTTGCGAATGCCGGACTCGAAACTCTCTTCGGGAACCCAGCCCAGCTCACGCTGAATCTTGCTGGCGTCGATTGCATAGCGTAGATCATGTCCTGGACGGTCCTGAACATAAGTGATCAGGTCGGCATGAGGACGGAAGGCCGAGTCGGGGCGCAACTGGTCGAGCAGGGCGCACACGGTATGTACCACTTCGATGTTCTGCTTTTCGTTGTGGCCACCGATATTGTACGTCTCGCCGATCTCGCCCTCGGTCACGACCTTGTAGAGCGCGCGTGCGTGATCTTCCACGTAGAGCCAGTCACGAACCTGATTGCCCTTGCCGTAGATGGGCAGCGGTTTGCCTTCCAGTGCATTGAGAATGATCAGCGGGATCAGCTTCTCGGGGAAATGGCATGGGCCGTAGTTGTTCGAGCAGTTGGTGACCAGCGTCGGCAGACCATAGGTCCGGCTCCAGGCGCGTACCAGGTGGTCGGAGCTGGCCTTGCTGGCCGAGTACGGCGAGCTTGGCTGGTAAGGCGTGGTTTCTGTGAACAGATCCTCCGGGCCTTCAAGGTCGCCATACACTTCATCGGTTGAAATGTGGTGGAAGCGGAATGCGGCCTTGCGTGCATCGTCAAGCCCGTTCCAGTAGCCACGTGCGGCTTCCAGCAGCGTGTAAGTGCCGATGATGTTGGTCTGGATGAACTCCGAAGGCCCGCTGATGGAACGATCGACATGGGACTCGGCAGCCAGGTGCATCACGGCATCAGGCTGATGGTCGCGAAAGACACGGTCAATCTCTTCCCGGTTGCAGATATCCACATGCTCGAAAGCGTAACGCTCGCTCTTGTCCGCCGACTGGAGGGATTCGAGATTGCCAGCGTAGGTCAGCTTGTCGACGTTGACCACTGCATCGGTTGTGTTGGCGATGATATGGCGAATGACCGCCGAACCGATAAAGCCTGCACCACCTGTTACTAAGATCTTCACGAGAGTTTTTACCTTGGATTCTGACAAGACTTGAGTGCGCCAACCTGAGGTCGCGACTGTAAGGGACAAGCTGACCTGACGATAGTACAAGGCAGCATTTTACATGGAAAAATCGCTATCGCAGGCCTTGAACAGTAATCGCTCGATCTGCGCCAGCTCCCAGGTGCTGAGCAGGCTGACCGGGTCTGTGCCGTAGCGTTGAGTATCCAGGCTCCATACCCTGCCATCAGGGCTCAGGCAGTGCTGGCAATGGTGCAGATGCCTGTCGCTGACATCGAGGGTCATGCACCAGCCTTCGATAATGATTTGCAGCAGACCCGATTCGAGCGGTTGCCCGAGCCGCAGAGGGTGAATGCCCTGCGCCGTGTCTCGCAGCTGCTGATAGACCTCGCGTGCGCTCAATGGCTGCATCTATTTCACTCCCTGCAAACGGTTTTCCTCAAACCGGCTGCAACTGTTCCAGAAACGCTCAAGACCCGCCGAGAGGAATTTTTCCCGATGGCGAATCAGAAAGAATCGTCGGGTAAAGGGTGGAAGATCTCCGCTCAGAACCTTCAGCTGTTTTGAGGCCAACAGATCGGCCACCACCCAACGCGACAGGCAACTGATACCGATGCTTTGGGCCAGAGTATGTTTGATGGCTTCGGAGCTGCCGATCTGCCGGATGTCGGACAGACCATGTAAATGCCGCAGCAGCAACTGTTCGACGACTTCGCGGGTGCCAGAGCCCGGCTCACGCAGCAGCCATTCGGCATCCTGCAGATCGCTCAGGGTGATGTTTTCCTGCTTGGCCAGCGGATGCTGGCTGCCGGCGACAATCAACAGTTCATCCACCAGCCACGGCTCGGCACTGAGTTCAGGCAAATGACAGGGGCCTTCGATTAACCCCATGTCGATTTCAAAGTCGGCGACTTTTCTGGCGATGGTCATGCTGTTGCCCATCTCGACATCTATCTGCAGCAGAGGAGCCGACTGCCGCAATTCGCCAAGAATCAGCGGCAGCACATAGTTGCCTATCGTGGTGCTGCAGCCTACTCGCAGGCGCGTTTTCACATCCACGTTGCCGGGCTGGAAGCTGGCCTCGATCTGTTGTGCGCTTTCGAGCATCTTTCTGGCCTGAGGCAGCAAGGCGTGGCCGTTGTCGTTAAGTACCAGGCGCTTGCCTACTCGGTCGAACAGGCGCGTATCAAGAGCGCTTTCCAGTTCATTCAGCGCGGCACTGGTGGCCGATTGTGACAACGACACCGCAAGTGCCGCGCTGGTGGTGCTGCCATGTTGGCTGATGGCGCAGAAAATCTGCAATTGACGAAGGCTCAGCTTCACTCGATCTACCTGAAAAATGGGTAAGCGAAACCTATATTACCCATTTTTATAATTATTTTGCGTTCCCTAGACTGGGCTTATGCCATCAAGCGGGAATATGCACATGAGCAACATCAGTTCAGCAGCGATTATGGGGCGTGGTCGTCCATTGGCTGCTCTGTCGAGCCCGCGGGAAGCTATCCGGCAATTCACTCCCAACTGGTTTGCCGTAACGATGGGCACAGGTATTCTGGCCTTGCTGCTGGGGCAATTGCCTTTTTCCGTGCCACTGCTCAAGACCGTGGGCGAGGCTCTCTGGCTTTTCAACATCGGATTGTTCGTGCTGTTCAGCGTGATGTATGCGAGTCGCTGGGTACTGTTTTTCGATGAGGCCAAACAGGTTTTCGGTCACTCCACTGTCTCGATGTTCTTCGGGACGATTCCCATGGGCCTGGCCACGATCATCAGTGGGCTGCTCCTGTACGGACTACCGCGCTGGGGAGTTTCGGTGATTGCACTGGCTCAGGCCTTGTGGTGGATCGATGTGGCAATGGCGCTGGCTTGTGGGGTGCTGATTCCTTTCATGATGTTTACCCGCCAACAGCACAGTATCGACCAGATGACGGCTGTATGGCTCTTGCCCGTCGTGGCTGCCGAAGTCGCCGCTGCCAGTGGCGGTATGCTTGCTCCTCATCTCGCTGATGCCAGCGCGCAGTTCACCATGCTCATCACCAGTTACGTGCTGTGGGCGTATTCCGTGCCGGTTGCCCTGAGCATTCTGGTGATCCTGCTGTTGCGCATGGCCTTGCACAAACTGCCTCACGAAAGCATGGCCGCGTCGAGCTGGTTGTCCCTGGGCCCGATTGGAACCGGTGCCATGGGTATGCTGGTGCTGGGGGCCGACTCGCCAGCCATCTTTGCAGCCAATGGCCTGGCAAGCATCGGTGACGTTGCCAAAGGGCTCGGCCTGATTGTCGGCATTCTGTTCTGGGGGCTTGGCCTGTGGTGGCTTACGCTCGCCCTGTTGATCACCCTGCGTTACTTCAAGACCGGCATTCCGTTCAACCTGGGCTGGTGGGGCTTCATCTTCCCGTTGGGCGTATACGCAGCCACCACCCTGAAGCTGGGCGCGATCTTGCATCTGGTATTTTTCGATGTGCTGGGCGTCGTGCTGGTGATGATGCTGGCCGTGATGTGGCTGATCGTTGCCTCCAGGACATGGGCCGGGGCTTATCGTGGCAACCTGTTTGTGTCGCCTTGTATTGCTTCGTTGGGAAGGGCGGGGGATCAGGTGTGCAGGCTCAGTCCCAACTGATCGATGGAGGAAAGCTGGTAACGTACAGGGTTTTTCAGCTTTTTCACTTGGCCCTCTTCGATGGATTGTTTAAGCCAGTTATTGATCAGTGTTTTAGGGATGGTCCATTCTTCCGCCAGCTCATCTACCGTAACGGCTCTGCCAATCTTTTCGAGTTTCAGCAAAAAGATCTGATAGAAACTCAAGTCAGGGGTATCGATGGGGGGCTCAGGTTTTTCAGCGCCATATTCTGGCAACTGACTTTCCTGCTCTGTCACTTGGGAAAACTCAGATGCCTCTGCAGGTGTAGAGGTCAGTAAGTCGGCAATCGGTTTCACACTATCGTTGTGCGAAAGCAGTGCTCTGACATCAAGCGATTCCGTGTTGTCATCCAGCCACTGTCCGCCCTCACTCACCAGTAACGAGTTACCGGATTCAGTATCCATGCTGCGATGCACCCAGAGGGGAACCCAGGACTTCTTGAGATTCTCCATTGCCCCAGTCCAGGTGCCACCCTTGCGACCGGAATGCACGACAACCGAAGCCTGGCTCATCGCGTAAATGTACTTGTTACGGGCCATGGCATTACCCGTATTGAAGCCCGCTTCAGGACTGAAAGAGGAAACCAGCACCAGCTTATTGTTCATCAACCCCTGACGCCATTTGGAGGATGTAGCCGCTTTAAACAAGCTGTCGGCCATTACCCCGACTGCCGAACCTTCGCCTTCCAGTCCGCCCAGCATCGATTCCTCATCAATACCCTTGGCTGCTCCGGATATTACGCTGAGTCCTGCTTGCGCAAGGCGCTGTCCAAATGTGTGCGCATAATCAAGGTCTGCGCTACTGGCATTTCGAGAACCAACGACGCTGATACCGAGCAGGTTCAACAGAGATGCATTACCGCAGCCAAACAGCACAGCTGGTGCTGCGGTACGTAGTCTTTGCTTGAGCAGTTTTGGATAGTCATTGTCCGAGCGAGTCAGTACCCAGATTCCGGCCCGGCTCCACTTTTCAAGTGCAAAGGCCAGCGCATGGCCGCGATTGAGCAACTGCTCTATGCGCTCTAGCGTGATTCCAGAGTCGGACCATTTGTGCAGTACGTGGCGAGGGTCTTCGCTGACCAGGCTTGCAGGAGTACTGCCTTGCTCATTCAGCCAGAGCGCAAAACGCCCCCACTCCGTAGGTGAGAGTGGTTTTACGTCGCTTTTTGCAGACTTGGAAAAATGGCAAGTCATCAAAAGAATGGCCTGGTTATTGGTATTCATCATGCTTCTTTGTTTGCAGTGGAGGAGATTGCTAAAGGAAAAACAGGACCTTTGCCTGCGCGACGTAGTAGGGTTGCTATCACTGTCAGCGTCCAGCGTGAGTCGACCATGTCATCGACCAATAGCACTGGGCCTTCAGGTAGCTCCTCTGAAAGAGCGAATACACCATCGAGATTTTTGCATTGATGGAAGCTGTTGTTCTGGTGCTTCTGCTGCTGGTTTTCCTTGATCTTGCTGACTGCATTGACAAAGGGAATCTTCAAGGCCGTTGCCAACCGGCGAGCAAAGGACGGTACCAGATCTGGATGCCCAAGCGATGGAACGCAA
The DNA here is from genome assembly GCF_015471405.1 of Pseudomonas cichorii. Lineage (GTDB taxonomy): Bacteria > Pseudomonadota > Gammaproteobacteria > Pseudomonadales > Pseudomonadaceae > Aquipseudomonas > Aquipseudomonas serbiensis. Next base: position 118,591 of record NZ_BLVZ01000016.1, on the reverse strand, counting down.
CACACCCAGGCAGGAGTCGGTGTAGGTTGCCAGCGTTGGGTAATCATTTCCACCATCGCTTCTACCAGCGCATCATCGAAGTGATTCTGTTCCTTACCCGTAGCTGCCAATTGCCCCCAACCGCTATCGCGCCAGCGTGACAGTATCCGCCCTTCTTCGGCTAGCCAGGCAGATGGAAGATGGGTAGGAAAGCCATACTCCACGAAAGCGCCTTTGGCGACCTGCTTGCGCGGTTCTATTGGAAACTCGGCATGGCGGATAAAGGTTGCTGCACGATGCATCAGTTCAGCATTGAGCTGTGCAGGTACAATATTGTTTTCTAGGCAATTGGCACACTTGCCACAGTTTTCATGGGCTGGATCATTCAGTGCTCCGCGGATAAAGGCCATCAGGCAATCTTTGGAGTCCAGATACGTATTGACCTCTGCCCATTCCTGCTTGCGAAGCTGGGTCAATTGGGAGATGCGTGCTTCATCGAGGTGGTAGTCAGCGGCTACAAAGTGCCACTTGCTGTTGGTCTTGATCACGGGAGGTTTTTTTTCCGCGCTCAGGTATTTCAGGGTTTTTTCGATCTGGCCTTTCGCAAGGTTGCTGTGTTCTTCCAGGTCTCGAATGCTCAGTCCATCGGATTGTTTCAGCTTGTCCAGAATATGGCGCACTTGTCCCTGACTCGGGAAGGCAGAGCGGCGGAAGAAATCATGAATATCTTCGTCCTCCTTGCCTGACATCAGTATGCCAACCGAGTAATCAATCCCTCGGCCAGCTCGGCCAACCTGCTGGTAGTAGGCAACAAGAGAGCCCGGTGTCTGATAGTGGATGACAAAACCCAGATCGGGTTTGTCATAGCCCATGCCGAGAGCGGATGTGGCAACCAGTACTTTCAGGTCGTTATTGAGTAGGCGGGCTTCAAGATGCTGGCGGTAGTCATCGCTTTCGGGGAAGTCAGGATGTGTGACGCTGCCATAATAGGCTGCTGCGCTGATGCCGTTGTCGTTCAGCCAGTCAGATACCTGATCCGTATCGCGCTGTGTCAGCGTATAGACAATACCGGTGCCTGTGAGCTGCGGGATGTTTTCGGCCAGCCATGCCAATCGACTTGCCTGGTCCGGGAGACGAAGGTTCTGTAAAGCAAGGCTCTCGCGTACCAGGGGGCCGCGTTGGATAGTGATTTCACCTAATTGATCGAGAATGTCTTTGATCACGCGATTGTTTGCCGTGGCGGTGGTGCCCAGTACGGGCGTATTGGTTGGCAAAAATTGCAGGATATTGAGGATGCGGCGGTAGTCTGGCCGGAAGTCATGTCCCCAGTCAGAAATGCAATGAGCTTCATCAATGACCATCAAGCCGATCCGGTCAGCAATCGGTTGCAGTGTGCTTTCGATAAATTCATCGTTGGCCAATCGCTCTGGGGATATCAACAGGCAATCGACTTGATTGGCAAGTATTTGCTGTCTGGACTCTTCCCACTGATCCCGATTCGTGGAGTTGAGCGTGACTGCACGAATACCCAGCCGAGTAGCCGATTCGATCTGATTCCGCATCAATGCCAGCAAGGGGGAAACGATGATTGTCGGACCCTGTCCGCGATCTCGCAGAATCCTTGTGCTGATGAAATACACGGAGCTCTTGCCCCAGCCGGTACGCTCCACGACCAGCATTTTCTTGCGCTGGTTGACCAATGCATCAATGGCTTCCCATTGCCCGTCTCGAAATTGCGCCGCTGGGTTTTGTAATGCGGCTTGCAAGAGTTTTTCCGCTTCGTTGTGTGTCATCGCTGAGATCCTTTCTCGTTACAGCTCCTGTTCGGTGGCATGTTCGCATAAATCTCTAGCCTGATCCCTACGAAAGTGAACAGTTTGTTTCCTGTGCATGTGCTATCGACTCTGTCCACCATATGCATGACTATGCGGCCTGAAGAAACACAAAACCCCCGAATCGCATGGCGATTACGGGGGCTTTGAGAGTTCATCAGCATCCGTGGCAACCCACGGCAGGCATCAGACGTTGAAGCGGAAGTGCATCACGTCGCCATCTTTGACGATGTATTCCTTGCCTTCCAGGCGCCATTTGCCGGCTTCCTTGGCACCGGCTTCGCCCTTGAACTGGATGAAGTCTTCGTAGGCAATGACTTCGGCGCGGATGAAGCCTTTTTCGAAGTCGGTGTGGATCACGGCAGCGCCTTGTGGCGCGGTGGCGCCTACACGGACGGTCCAGGCACGGACTTCTTTTACGCCAGCGGTAAAGTAGGTTTGCAGGTTGAGAAGTTCGTAACCGGCGCGAATCACGCGGTTCAGGCCAGGCTCTTCGAGGCCCAGGGCTTCGAGGAACATGTCTTTTTCTTCGCCTTCTTCAAGCTCGGCGATTTCAGCTTCGATCTTGTTGCAGACCGGTACGACAATCGCGCCTTCTTCTTCAGCGATGGCCAGGACGACGTCCAGGAACGGGTTGTTCTCGAAACCGTCTTCGGCAACGTTGGCGATGTACATCACAGGCTTGCTGGTCAGCAGGTGGAAGCCACGGATTACCAGCTTCTCGTCAGCGCTCATGCTTTTCATCAGGCTGCGTGCAGGCTTGCCTTCAGTGAAGTGGGCGATGAGTTTTTCGAGCACGGCTTTCTGGGCCACTGCATCCTTGTCACCGCCCTTGGCGTTGCGAGTGACTTTCTGCAGTTGTTTCTCGCAACTGTCGAGGTCGGCAAAGATCAGTTCGAGGTCGATGATTTCGATATCGCGCTTGGGGTCGACGCTGTTGGAAACGTGAATGACGTTCTCGTCTTCAAAGCAGCGGACCACGTGGGCGATGGCATCGGTTTCACGGATGTTGGCCAGGAACTTGTTACCCAGGCCTTCACCTTTTGAGGCACCGGCAACCAGACCGGCGATGTCGACGAACTCCATGGTGGTCGGCAGGACGCGCTCGGGTTTCACGATGGCGGCCAGGGCATCCAGACGTGGATCGGGCATCGGCACGATACCGGTGTTGGGTTCGATCGTGCAGAAGGGGAAGTTCTCTGCCGCAATGCCGGATTTGGTCAGGGCGTTGAACAGGGTGGACTTGCCGACGTTAGGCAGGCCGACGATGCCGCAGTTGAATCCCATGGTGTTTACCCTCGAGTGATGTCAGGCCTTCTGGCTGTGCAGGTTTTTCATCGCCCGGTTCCATTCACCGGCGAAGATATCCGGCAGCACGCCGAGGGCAAAGTCGATACTGGCATCCAGTTTTTCCTGTTCGGCGCGTGGCGCTCGACCCAGGACGAAACCGGATACCTTGCTGGCATCGCCTGGGTGGCCGATGCCAAGCCGCAAGCGATGGAAAGTGTTCTGGTTACCGAGCTGCGCGATGATGTCGCGCAGGCCGTTATGACCGCCATGCCCGCCGCCAACTTTCAGTTTGGCAACGCCGGGAGGCAGGTCGAGTTCGTCATGCGCTACCAGAATGGAGTCGACCGCAATGCGATAGAAGCTGGCGAGTGCCGCTACAGCCTGACCGCTGCGGTTCATGTAGGTGGTAGGAATCAGCAGACGAACATCCTGACCCTGATGCGTGAAGCGTCCGGTCAGGCCAAAGAATTTGCGCTCGGGAACGAGGTTGACTCGTTGCGCCGCAGCAATACGCTCAACGAAAAGAGCCCCTGCGTTATGCCGGGTCTGTTCGTATTCTGTGCCAGGGTTTCCCAGGCCAACGATCAGTTTTATGGCGGTCACGACAGGGGCTCTTCCTTGGAGTTGTGGATAACACCGCTTGCGAAAACGGCAGTTGTGGACGAAAAGTGCTCATTTACCATGATGTAAACTCCGCGATCTCGCCCGCTTTGCCTGCTATCGCTCGCGATGTTTCCTGAGCAACTCCGACGTTACCAAGTAAATGAATTACTCGGCAGCGCCTTCTTCTGGTGCTACACGTGGAGCGTGAACGTTGGCAACAGCCAGGTCGTTACCATGCGCCAGTGCGACGAACTCAACGCCTTTAGGCGCGGTCAGGTCGGACAGGTGGATGATGGTACCGATGACGGCCTTGGCCAGGTCAACTTCGATGAACTCAGGCAGGTCTTTAGGCAGGCAGGACACTTCTACTTCAGAAGTAGTGTGCGAGACTTCGCCGCCTTTCTTGACCGGTGCTTCTTCGTTGATGAAGTGAACAGGAACGACTGCAGTCAGTTTCTGACCGGCAACAACGCGAACGAAGTCAGCGTGCAGTACGTGGCCTTTGGCCGGGTGACGTTGCAGAGCCTTGATAACGACGTTCTGCTTGGTGCCACCAACGTTCAGTTCGATAACGTGGCTGAAAGCAGCTTCGTTTTCGAGCAGTTTGGCAACTTCTTTAGCCAGCATGCTGATGGACTCAGGCGCTTTGTCAGCACCGTAGACAACAGCTGGAACCAGGCTTGCGAGACGACGCAGGCGGCGGCTCGCACCTTTCCCCAGGTCGGAACGCAGTTCAGCATTCAGAGTGAAATCATTCATTTTGTTTCTCCAAAATAACCACACTCGCCTGGCGTTTGCGACCAGCGCCAAAGCGATATGGGCAAAAAAGCCCCGCCCTGACCGAATGTCAGGGCGGGGCGCTTTTCGTCGACGAGATGAATGCCAGGGAAAACCCTTAGCGGAACATCGCGCTGATCGATTCTTCGTTGCTGATACGGCGAACCGCTTCAGCGACTACCGGTGCGATATCCAGTTGACGGATACGGCTACAGGCTTGTGCAGCAGCGGACAACGGGATGGTGTTACTGACCACCAGTTCGTCCAGCACGGAATTTTCAATGTTTTCGATCGCCCGACCCGACAGCACAGGGTGTGTGCAGTAGGCAAAGACCTTGGCAGCGCCATGCTCTTTCAGGGCCTTGGCCGCGTGGCACAGAGTACCGGCGGTATCGACCATGTCATCGACCAGAATACAGGTACGCCCTTCGACATCACCGATGATATGCATCACTTCGGAGTGATTGGCTTTCTCGCGGCGTTTGTCGATGATCCCGAGATCAACGCCCAGGGATTTGGCAACAGCACGTGCACGCACGACACCGCCGATATCCGGGGAAACGATCATCAGGTTTTCAAAGCGCTGATCTTCGATGTCATCCACCAGGACAGGGGAGCCGTAGATGTTATCTACCGGAATATCGAAGAAACCTTGTATTTGGTCAGCATGAAGATCAACCGTGAGAACACGGTCGATACCCACCACGGTCAGCATGTCAGCAACGACTTTCGCGCTGATTGCAACACGTGCGGAGCGCGGACGGCGATCCTGGCGGGCATAACCAAAGTAAGGAATCACAGCAGTGATTCGGGACGCTGAGGAACGGCGGAAGGCATCAGCCATCACGACGAGTTCCATCAGGTTATCGTTAGTCGGAGCGCAAGTCGGCTGAATAATGAAGACGTCTTTACCGCGGACGTTTTCATTGATCTCAGTGCTGATTTCGCCGTCGGAGAATTTGCCGACAGAGACATCACCCAATGGGATATGCAGCTGACGTACTACACGCCGAGCCAGATCGGGGTTAGCATTCCCCGTAAAGACCATCATCTTGGACACGCGCAGTACCTGGAGGCTGAGGGTATACCTGGATGAGTATAGAAAATGGCAGGGGCGGCTGGATTCGAACCAACGCATGGCAGGATCAAAACCTGCTGCCTTACCGCTTGGCGACGCCCCTGTATTGAATCAATCTGAGTGCCTGGCACTCAATTCCTTTTTCACAGAATTTGTAGCTTGCGATGCAACATCGAAACGTTGCTTCCTTTTGCTACGAACCCTGTAAGGGTCTCTGTAAGAAGGGCCGAGACTTTATCAGCTTCAGCTTTGTTTGGGAAGGCCCCAAACACACAACTTCCAGTTCCGGTTAATTTTGCTTCGGTAAAATTACCTAGCAAATTCAAAGCGTTACGTACATCTGGATAACGCTTCTCTACAACCGCTCTACAGTCGTTTTGACTGTTTCCCTTGGGAACGGGGCGCACTTTAATGGGAGGCGTGTCACGTGTCAACAGTGGATCTGAAAAAATTTCTGCTGTACTTACAGATACTTGCGGCACAAGCACCAAATACCACGGTTCTTCGGGGTTTACAGGGGTGAGGATTTCTCCGACACCCTCAGCAAATGCGGCACGTCCACGCACGAAAACCGGGACGTCAGCCCCCAGCGTCAGGCCCAGAGCAGCCAGGCGATCTTCATCCCAGCCAAGATTCCACAGATGGTTCAGGCCAAGCAGGGTCGTTGCTGCATCCGAACTGCCGCCACCGATGCCGCCCCCCATGGGCAGGCGTTTTTCCAGCCAGATATCCATGCCCAGTGTGCAACCGGACTGTTTCTGTAATGCCCGGGCAGCCTTGACGATCAGATTGCTGTCGTGAGGAACGCCGGGGACATCGGTTTGCAGGCGGATTTCACCGTCCTCGCGAACGGCGAAGCCGAGTTCGTCGCCGTAGTCGAGAAACTGAAAAATGGTTTCCAGTTGGTGATAGCCGTCAGGACGACGGCCAAGAATGTGCAGCATCAGGTTCAGTTTGGCGGGAGCGGGCAGGGTCAGGCTTGGCGTGCTCATGTTCATTGCCCCAGTTTGCGAGGCTGCCAGTCCTTGATGACCAGCGTGACATCCAGATCCTGGCCATGCAGTTTGATGCGCTCAGGCAACCAGTAACCGTTCTGCTCGATGTAACTGAGGTATTCCACCTGCCAGTCATCCTGTTCAAGGCTGGCCAGTCGGCTGTCGTCATCCAGTGTCAGACGGCTCTTGCTGTCGGGGGCGGGAAGGCCGCGCACCCACCAGACGAGATGGGAAACCGGGAGTTTCCAGCCCAACTGGTCTTGCAGCAGGGTTTCCGGCGTTGTCGCTTCGTAGCGGCCCTGGTTGGCCACTTCAAGGCTTACGCCGCCAGGACGACCCGTCAGGCGTGCCGCACCGCGTCCCAAAGGGCCGGAGAGGCGAATGTCGTAATAATCCTGGCGTTGCAGCCAGAACAGGGTGCCGCTGCCGGAATCCCTGGGGGCCCGAATACCGACCTTGCCGTTGATCTGCCAGCCGTCGAGGCTGCTCAGTTGTTGTTTGTGCTCGCGCCATTGCGCTGAGTTGCCCTTGCCCTGAAGGGCTTCTCGGGAGGTCATGCCGGCGCAGCCGGCAAGCAGGGCGATAAGGCTGAATACGATTACATGGCGCAAAAACATAACGTCAAAGATTCTCTGATCCGGTCAGGCGCAGCAGTGTGCCACGCAGAATAGGGCTGTCAGGTTGCTGTTCAAGGGCTTTGCCCCAGACTTTACGGGCTTCACGCTGTTCGCCTTTGGCCCACAGGACTTCGCCCAGATGAGCGGCAACTTCGTGGTCCGGGAAGCGTTCGAGTGCCATGCGCAGCAGGCGTTCGGCTTCGTCCAGGTTCCCCATGCGGTAATTGACCCAGCCCAGGCTGTCGAGCACGGCCGGGTCATCGGGAGTCAGGCTGTGGGCCTTTTCGATCAGTTCCCTGGCCTCGGCATAGCGGGTCGTACGATCCGAGAGGGTATAACCCAGAGCATTCAGGGCCATGGCGTTTTCCGGCTCGCGTTTGATGATCGCCCGCAGGTCTTTCTCCATCTGCGCCAGATCATTACGCTTTTCCGCCAGCATGGCGCGGGTATAGAGCAGGTTCACATCGTCCGGGTATTGCTTGAGCGCCTGATTCAGTACTTGCCAGCCGCGATCGGGCTGATTGTTGCTGGTCAGGGTTTCGGCTTCGATCAGATACAGCTGGATCGCGTAGTCCGGTTGAGTATCGCGGGCTTCGGCGAGGCGTTTCGAGGCTTCGGCGGCGTTGCCGTTGCTCATCAGAATGTCACTCTGGCGAAGCTGGGCAGACAGGAAGTCACTGCCCGGCCCGACCTGTGCGTATTCGGCAAGAGCGCTTTGCGGATCATTGCGCTCTTCGTGGATGCGGCCCAGGTTCAGGTGAGCGGAGTCGACATGTGCGCCTCGCTCCACCAGCTCTTCCAGATAACCGGCTGCTTCGTCCCACGCCTTGGCTTCCAGGCAGACCAGTGCCAGCGAGAAACGCAGCTCGTCGTCATCGGGATATTGCTGCAGAAGGCTGGAAAACTGCACCTTGGCATCTTCCATGCGGTTCTGTTCGACCAGCATGCGGGCGTAGGTCAGGCGCAGGCGTTTGTCTTCGGGGTATTTCTTGAGGCTTTTTTCCAGGATCGGCAACCCTTCCTTGCCGCGACCCATGCCTTGCAAGAGGCGTGTACGCAGCAGGATTGGCGCGATTTCGCCATCCTTTGGCGGGTTGTCTTCAAGCAGGCGCAGGGATTGCTCGGAGTCACCGTTCTGCTGAAGCAGCAGTGCCTTGCCGAAAATCAGCTGGCCATTGCTCGGGTACTTGCCCAGCAACCGGTCGAAGCTCTTGAGCAGGCCGTTGCGGGTATCAGTGTCGGTTTCCGCTGCGGAGAGCGCCAGAAAGTCGAAATGCGTATCGCCCTGGCCCTGCAGGACCTTCTCCATATACATCATGGAGTCGTCATAGCGTCCGGAGCGTGCCAGCTGAATCGCGGCAGCCCTTTGCGCTTCCAGGTTGGTCGAGTCGTTGCGTGCCCAGATCATGGCGGTATCCAGAGCAGCCTGGTCGGCCCCCAGATACTCGGCTATGCGATAGGCGCGCTCGGAAACGCCCGGGTCCTGGGTCTTGATCGCCTGAGTGACGTAATTATCCAGCGCAATATCGAAACGGTTGCGTTGGCCGGCCAGCTCGGCGCTCAACAGGCTTACCAGGGTTTCCTGAGTGAACGAGCCATAGACCAGCGGCTTTGCTTCAGGCGCGGGAGGAGTGTCTTTCTGTGCAGTCACAGGTTGCTGTGAGACGGGGGCCATGGACTGGCAGCCGCCGAGAAAGACAAGGGCAAGGAACAACGCGGAGGATCTAGTCATATATAAGAAAGGCGGCTTACCTGCGGTTTGGAGCATCATGACACAAGGATGTTGGCAAAACCCACCACCCGTGGAAAAACTACTGCAACAGCGGTTTTGGCGGCGTCGCCGGCCTCAAGAGGGGCCTGCAACGAGCGATTCTAGTGGGACAATAATATGCAGTGGTTGTTCTGAGCTTATTGAAGTAGGACAATTGCTGGCTTCACGTCACCACCAGCGACCCTGAATGGCCTTCCTTGCTCTAGGTATTAACCATAAGACTGCCTCGGTCGACGTTCGCGAGCGCGTTGCATTTACGCCGGAACAGTTGGTCGAGGCCTTGCAGCAGCTTTGCCGTCTTACCAGCAGTCGCGAAGCCGCGATTCTCTCGACGTGTAACCGTAGCGAGTTGTATATCGAGCATGACCAGCTCGCAGCTGACAGCATTCTGGCGTGGTTGGCGGACTATCACCAACTGAGTCTGGATGAATTGCGCGCCAGCGCCTACATACATGAAGACGATGCTGCCGTGCGTCACATGATGCGCGTAGCGTCGGGGCTGGACTCTCTGGTACTCGGAGAGCCGCAGATTCTCGGGCAGATGAAGTCGGCCTATGCGGTTGCCCGTGAGGCCGGAACCGTTGGTCCGTTACTCGGGCGCCTGTTTCAGGCCACGTTCAGTGCGGCCAAGCAGGTTCGTACCGACACGGCCATTGGTGAAAACCCTGTATCGGTCGCATTTGCCGCCGTCAGCCTGGCAAAACAGATTTTCAGCGATTTGCAGCGCAGTCAGGCGTTGCTGATCGGCGCGGGCGAGACCATCACTCTGGTTGCCCGGCACCTGCGTGACCTGGGCGTCAAGCGTATCGTGGTCGCCAACCGGACTCTGGAGCGTGCCAGCATCCTGGCCGCCGAGTTTGGAGCCCATGCGGTACTGCTTTCGGATATCCCGGCAGAACTGGTCAACAGCGATATCGTGATCAGCTCTACAGCCAGCCAGTTGCCGATTCTGGGCAAGGGCGCTGTTGAAAGTGCTTTGAAGCTGCGCAAGCACAAGCCGATTTTCATGGTGGATATCGCTGTTCCGCGCGATATCGAACCTGAAGTCGGTGAGTTGGACGACGTTTACCTGTATAGCGTCGATGATCTGCATGAAGTGGTCGCCGAAAACCTCAAGAGCCGGCAGGGTGCTGCCCTGGCGGCTGAACAACTGGTCAGTATTGGCGCCGACGACTTCATGTCCCGTCTGCGCGAGCTGGCGGCAGTCGATGTGCTGCGTGCCTATCGTCAGCAAAGCGAGCGGCTGCGCGACGAGGAACTGAGCAAGGCGCAGCGTATGCTGGCCAACGGCAGCAATGCAGAAGAAGTATTGATTCACCTGGCCCGTGGCCTGACCAACAAACTGCTGCACGCTCCAAGCGTTCAGCTTAAAAAGCTGTCTGCCGAAGGCCGCGTCGATGCGCTGGCCATGGCTCAGGAACTTTTTGCCCTCGGTGAGGGCTCGACGGATAAACCTTCGCAATGAAAGCTTCACTGCTCAATAAGCTGGATGTGCTCAGCGACCGTTTTGAAGAATTGACCGCGCTGCTTGGCGATGCGGAAGTTATCAGCGACCAGACCAAGTTTCGCGCCTATTCCCGTGAGTATGCCGAAGTAGAGCCTGTCATCGAGGCTTACAGACAACGCATCAAGGTTCTGGCCGATCTGGACGGTGCGCAGGCTCTGCTCAAGGACAGCGACCCGGACATGCGGGAAATGGCGGTCGAAGAAGTCCGTGAAGCCAAACAACAGTTGGTGGAACTTGAGGCGCAGTTGCAACGCATGCTGCTGCCCAAGGACCCGAACGACGGCCGTAACGTGTTTCTGGAAATCCGTGCGGGCACGGGCGGTGACGAGGCGGCGATCTTCTCCGGCGACCTGTTTCGCATGTACTCGCGTTATGCCGAGCGTCGTGGCTGGCGTGTGGAAATCCTGTCGGAAAACGAAGGCGAGCATGGCGGCTATAAAGAAGTCATCGCCAGGGTCGAAGGCGAAAATGTCTACGGCAAGCTGAAATTCGAGTCCGGTGCCCACCGCGTACAGCGTGTGCCCGAGACTGAGTCCCAGGGGCGTATCCATACCTCGGCCTGCACCGTGGCGGTATTGCCCGAGCCTGACGAGCAGCAGGCCATCGAAATCAACCCGGCAGACCTGCGCATCGACACCTATCGCTCTTCCGGTGCCGGTGGGCAGCACGTCAACAAGACCGACTCGGCCATTCGCATTACCCACTTGCCATCGGGTATTGTCGTGGAGTGTCAGGAAGAACGTTCGCAACACAAGAACAGAGCCCGGGCAATGTCCTGGTTGTCTGCCAAACTGAATGATCAGCAGACCAGCGCCGCTGCCAATGCCATCGCCAGCGAGCGCAAGCTTCTGGTGGGGTCGGGTGATCGTTCGGAGCGTATTCGCACCTATAACTTCCCTCAAGGGCGAGTGACGGATCACCGTGTCAATCTGACGTTGTATTCACTGGATGAAGTTCTGGCCGGTGGGGTCGATGCAGTGATAGAGCCGCTACTCGCTGAATATCAGGCTGATCAACTTGCGGCACTGGGTGAGTAAATGACCATCATCGCCAGCTTGTTAAGAAGCGCTGAACTTCCCGACTCACCAACGGCGCGACTGGATGCCGAGTTGCTGCTGGCCGCTGCCCTGGGCAAGCCGCGCAGTTTCCTGCATACCTGGCCCGAGCGCATTGTCAGCACCGAAGCGGCGCTGACTTTTGCGGGTTACCTGCAACGCAGGCGTACCGGTGAGCCCGTGGCTTATATCCTGGGCCAGCAAGGCTTCTGGAAGCTCGACCTGGAAGTCGCGCCCCATACATTGATTCCACGTCCCGAAACCGAAATGCTGGTTGAAGCGGCGCTGGAACTGATCCCGGCTTTTGCCCCCGCTCAGGTTCTGGACCTGGGAACCGGCAGCGGGGCGATTGCCCTGGCGCTGGCCAGTGAGCGTCATCAGTGGAAGGTGACGGCCGTGGACCGTGTGCTTGAAGCCGTCGCTCTGGCAGAACGTAACCGACAGCGCTTGCAACTGGACAACGCCGTGGTGCTTAACAGCCATTGGTTCAGCGCGCTGGATCAGGAGAAGCAGTTCGACCTGATCATCAGTAACCCGCCTTATATCGCTGACGCCGATCCGCATCTGGCTGCCGGTGATGTTCGCTTCGAGCCGAGCAGCGCACTGGTTGCCGGCACCGATGGCCTGGACGACCTGCGAGCCATTATCCAGCAGGCTCCGGCGTATCTGCGCAACGGCGGCTGGTTGTTGCTCGAACATGGCTATGACCAGGGGGCCGAAGTGCGGAACCTGCTCACCGCCAGTGGTTTCGATCGGGTGCAGACCCGGCGTGATCTGGGCGAGCACGAGCGCATTACCTTCGGATGCCTGCTGTGCTGAGTGACCAGGAACTGCTACGTTACAGTCGGCAGATCTTGCTGCAACACGTCGATATCGATGGGCAGATGCGGCTCAAGAACAGCCGTGCGCTGATCGTCGGTCTTGGTGGCCTTGGTTCGCCAGTGGCGCTGTATCTGGGCGCTGCCGGGGTTGGTGAGTTGCATCTGGCCGATTTCGACAGCGTCGACCTGACCAACCTGCAACGCCAGATCATTCATGACAGCCAGAGTATCGGGCAGGCCAAGGTGGATTCAGCCATGGCACGTCTGACGGCCATCAACCCTGAAGTGAAACTGGTCGCTTATCGTGCCGCTCTGGATGCCGACTCGCTGAGCGCAGCAGTGCAAGGCGTGGATCTGGTACTTGATTGTTCAGATAACTTCTCGACCCGCGAAGCCGTGAATGCGGCCTGCGTCGCAGCAGGCAAGCCCCTGGTCAGCGGCGCTGCGATCCGCCTCGAAGGCCAGTTGTCGGTGTTCGACCCGCGCCGCGCCGAGAGCCCTTGCTATCACTGCCTGTACGGTCACGGCAGCGAAGCCGAACTGACTTGCAGTGAAGCTGGCGTCGTCGGTCCTCTGGTGGGCCTGGTCGGCAGCCTGCAAGCCCTGGAAGCCTTGAAGCTGCTGGCGGGTTTTGGCGAGCCTCTGGTCGGCCGCCTGTTGTTGATTGATGCCCTGACCACTCGTTTCCGGGAGCTGAAGGTCAAGCGTGATCCGGCATGTGGTGTGTGTGGCGCTGCCAGAGGCAAGCATGACTGACGCTCGCCCGCCTTATAGCCGTAGCGCGCCGGTCGGGGTATTCGACTCTGGAGTGGGCGGGCTTTCGGTACTCACCGAGATTCGCCAGCTTCTGCCCAACGAGTCACTGCTGTATGTCGCGGACGGCGGTCATATTCCCTACGGCGAAAAGAGCCCGGAATTCATCATTCAGCGCTGCCTCACGATTGCCGGTTTCTTCCGTGAGCAAGGTGCCAAGGCGCTGGTGCTGGCCTGCAACACCGCGACAGTGGCAGGCGTTGCGCAGATACGTCAGCGCTACCCCGACTGGTCCATCGTTGGTATGGAGCCTGCGGTCAAACCGGCCGCTGCCGCGACTCGCAGTGGTGTAGTGGGAGTTCTGGCGACAACTGGCACTCTGCAAAGCGCCAAGTTCGCCGCTTTGCTCGACCGATTCGCCAACGATGTGCGGGTCGTTACTCAACCCTGCCCGGGATTGGTGGAGTTGATCGAAACCGGTGATCTCCTCAGCCCGACCATTCGCCAATTGCTCTGGACTTATGTCGAGCCACTGCTGCTTGAAGGCTGCGACACCATCATTCTAGGCTGTACTCACTACCCGTTTCTCAAGCCGCTGCTGCGCCAGATGATTCCCGATTCCATCAGCCTGATCGACACTGGCGCCGCTGTAGCCCGGCAGCTTCAGCGTCTTTTGGCACAAGCCGACCTCCTTGCCACGACTCCCGGGTGCGAAACGTCCTACTGGACGAGTGGTAATCCAAATGATTTCAAAAAAATTCTGCCAGCTCTATGGCAAAGCGCTGGCAGTGTGCGAAGCTTAGGTTTGTAAAAAAATCGTGAAAAAAGCTTTTGGGGGCTGAACCAACGCTTTGCTGCTGCTTTCTATAGTGCGTCTGCCAAGTTTCCAGCACTTTCTAACAACTACCATATGAAATGGATGTTTCTTATGAAGCGACTCTTTTGTTCGGCCGTGGTATCGGCTGTTCTCGCAGGGCAAAGCTCTCTGGCACAAGCCGATGGCGTTGAGTTTTCGGTAGGTCATACCAGCCAGTCGACGATGACCTATCGTCTGGGCGTGCAGTTCGATTGGGATAAAAGCTGGTTGAAAAGCGATATAGGTCGCCTGACCGGTTATTGGGATGGCGCCTACACGTATTGGGATGGAGACAAGCGCTCCAGCAATAACAGCCTGTCGTTTTCGCCAGTGTTGGTTTACGAGTTTTCAGGACAGAGTGTGAAGCCTTACATCGAGGCGGGGATTGGTGTTTCGGTGTTCTCCAATACTCAAGTTGAAGACAACAAGCTGGGCTCGGCTTTCAACTTCGAAGACCGCATCGGTTTTGGTCTGCGCTTTGCGGGCGGGCATGAAATCGGCATTCGCGCCACTCACTATTCCAACGCTGGCATCAAACAGCCGAACGACGGGATAGAAAGCTACGCTCTGCATTACAAGATGCCGTTCTGATAGTGAACGACCAGGCGGGGGAGAATTTATTCGCGACAGGCCGCTACATTCGATACCTATCCATCGTTTGCCATGCCGTCTCGCGAATGAATTCGCTCCTACCCGCCGCCCTCAGAGATAAGCTGTCGCAATTCCCTGCCGTTCGTTCATGCACTCTTCTGCACCTGCCTCAAACTCTCGGCATATAAGCGGGCGTTTTTCGTAGATGGTACACATCATGGTGTTGCGATCCAGCGCCGCGCACCAGCCGTCCTCCAGGCGCAGCATGACTTCGCCGCCCCACTCATCGGTATCGATATAGCGCTCGGGCACGCCTGTGTCGGTGATGAGCATGACTTCCAGCTGGCAGCAGCAGGCCGCACAGGTCGAGCAAGTGACTGCCGGCTCGCTTGGAATCGGTGTCAGAGTGATGAGCGCGGATTTCAGTGGGGGGCTCCGGTGGGTCTGTTGATAAGTGGATGGGTAGCCAGTCGCTGAAGCAAGGGAAAGATGACGGCCCAGACCGCGCCCAGTATCAAGAGACTTGGCCACAAACCCAGTGGAAGCTGGGCTTGCGCCAGTTGCGAGCCTGCATAGTACGACATCGGGCCGCCAATTGCGCCGAGCAGGCTGGCTCGCCACCAAGGGGTGGCGGTCCAGGCCAGGCAGTGATTGAGCGTGGTTGCCAGGACTGCCCAGAGTAATACCAGCCACAAGGGAATCAGTGGGCCATCGGTGCCGAAGTCCAATACCCCCAGATTCATCAATGCACTGTCGAGCAGCGTGCCCAATACGGTTACGGCCAACAGCAATCGGCCCTCGCTCGTCCAGGAACTTGTCCACAGCAGATGTATTGCCAGCACACCGGCTGCAATCAGCAGCCAGTAGCTGTTGCCGCCCAGCACGCAGGCGAACCAGCCGATCTGGAACAACAGCGCATTGGCGACGGTTTTAAGCATCGAAGAGCCCAAGCACCGGTGCGCGCAAGGCCTCGGGTTTGGCCAGCAGCAACTGCGCGGTGCCGATGGTCCGCTCTAGAAAGCCGCCCTCGCAATAGCACAGATAGAATTCCCACAGGCGCAGGAAGTATTCGTCGTAACCCAGGTCCAGCAAGGCGCTGTGGGCCTGTTTGAAGTTTTCGTGCCACAGGTGCAGGGTACGGGCGTAATGCAGGCCGAAGTCTTCCATGTGCAGCAGGTTCATGTCGGTGTCGCCGCCGACGATTTCCAGCATCTTGTGGACCGATGGCAAGGCACCGCCCGGGAAAATATAGCGCTGGATGAAGTCTACGTTCTTCCTGGCCTGCTCATAGCGCTGCTCGCGAATGGTGATGGCCTGCAAGAGCATCAGCCCGTTGCTCTTGAGCAGATGCGAACACTGCTTGAAGTAGGTTGGCAGAAACCTGTGGCCCACTGCTTCGATCATTTCGATGGACACCAGCTTGTCGTACTGGCCGGTGAGGTCGCGATAATCCTTGAGCAGCAGGGTCACGCGGTCTTGCAGGCCCAGTTGTACCAGCCGCTGCTCGGTGTAGGCGAACTGCTCTTTCGACAGCGTGGTCGTCGTGACACGGCAGCCGTAATGCTGCGCGGCATAAATCGCCATGCTGCCCCAGCCCGTACCGATTTCCAGCAGATGATCCTCGGGTTTGAGGGCCAGTTTCTGGCAGATGCGCTCCAGCTTGTTCAACTGGGCCTGTTCGAGGCTGTCGTTCTCGTTCAGGAATTGAGCGGCGGAATACATCATCGTCGGATCGAGAAACTGCTCGAATAATTTATTGCCCAGGTCGTAATGGGCCGAGATGTTTTTCTGCGAACCTTTGCGGGTATTACGGTTGAGCCAGTGCAGGACCTGGACCATGGGCCTTGTCAGGCGTGCAATGCCGCCTTCCATGGCATCAAGTACATCAAGGTTGCTGACGAACACCCGCACCACTGCCGTCAGGTCCGGCGTGGTCCAGTAGCCATGGATAAAGGCTTCGCCCGCACCAATGGAACCGTTGCTGGCAACCATGCCCCAGACCGCAGAGTCGCGGATATGGATTTCCCCCTGAATCAGCGCTCCGGCCTTGCCGAAGACATGGCGTTCAGTGCCGTCGTTGACCACCAACTGGCCGTTGCGCAATTTGCTCAGTTGGCGCAACACGCCCCGGCGCAGAAAACTGCCTGTCAGGTTGTGGGCACCCAGATTGGCAGAAAAACCACTACTACTGATGTTTTTCATCACGTCGATCCTTGGGTTGCGGCGTGCCTGTACGGTATTCACCGTCAGCAGTCTGATGATTGAAAATCGGGATGCGCTTGAGAAACAGGCGTATGGCCTGCCAATAGATCGCAAGGCAGGTCTTGGCAGTCATCCATGGATAGGCAAGCAGATAGCGATGCAGTGTCTGACGATTGAGCTTCTGCCGACTCAGGTTGAGCGTGGCGTCGAACACTTTCAGCTCTCCCTGCCAGTCGGCCATATGCACACCGATTCTCTCGGCGGGCTGGCTGAAGCTCATGCGGTATTCCAGGTCGCGTGGCAGAAACGGCGACACATGAAACGCCTTGGCCACGGCAAAGTGCTGATGACCTTCGCCATTGGCAGGCAGGACATAGTGATACCGCTCGCCCCAGGGCGTATTGGTGACTTCGCACAGGATGGCGGCCAGTGCTCCGTCGATTTCATGGCAGTAGAAAAAACTCACCGGGTTGAAAGACAGGCCCCAACTGCGAGCCTGGGTCAGCAGGCAGACCCGGCCCAGCGGCATATGCCCCAGCGCTATTGCGACTCGCTCGCGTACCGCTTCGATCAGGGGCACGCCGCGTCCGGTCAGTTCCGGCAAATAATCACGTTCTCTGAAGGAAAACGGTGAAAAGCGTCTGTCTCCGGCCAGCGGTGACAGGTTGAGTACGGCGTCCTGCTCGTCCAGATCCAGATAGAGCAGGCCGATTCGATAGTTGAATTCGTGAGCTCTGGGCGCAAAACGCCGATGAGTGATCCAGCCGCTGTAAAGGGCGCTGTTCACAGCGCTTCCCCAAAGGCCTGGGCCACGCGCAGGCCGCTGACCACGCCGTCTTCATGGAAACCGTTGGCCCAATAGGCGCCGCAGTACCAGGTGTTTTCAACGCCGTTGATTTCCTGCCAGCGCTCCTGGGCTGCAATGGCATCCAGGCTGTATTGCGGATGGGCGTAGCGATAGCGGCCGAGGATTTTATCCGGGTCGATGGCGCTGGTCTGATTCAGGCTGACGCAGAACGTGGTGTCGCTTTCGATCCCTTGCAGGATGTTCATGTCGTAGGTGACGGCAGCCAGTTGCTGCTCTCCGCCACCAAGGCGGTAGTTCCAGCTGGCCCAGGCCAGTGAGCGTTTGGGCAGCAGTCGTGTGTCGGTGTGCAGAACCACGTCATTTTCGGCATAACGCAGAGCGCCGAGAATGTCCCGTTCGTGCTGTGAGGGCTGGGCCAGCAACTGCAAGGCCTGATCGCTGTGGCAGGCGAAGATCACCTTATCGAAGCGCTCACTGCCTGCCGCGCTGTGCAGGGTGACGCCCTCGCTGTCACGCTCTACCCGATGCACAGGGCATGACAGGCGAATGCGGTCTTTGAACGAAGCCGTCAGCGGTTCGATGTAGCTTCTGGAGCCACCTTCAATCACACACCACTGGGGACGGTGAGTGACAGAAAGCAGCCCGTGATTCTTGAAGAAGCGCACGAAGAATTGCAGAGGGAAACCCAGCATGTCCGCCAGTGACATCGACCAGATTGCCGCGCCCATGGGCACGATGTAATGGTCGATGAAGCGCTGGCCGTAGCGGCCGTTTTTCAGGTATTCGCCAAGCGTCGTGTCGGCCGCGATGCGCTGGTTTTCCAGGTCGGCCACGGACTGGCGATTGAAGCGCAGAATATCGCTCAGCATGCCCCAGAACTTCGGCGACAACAGATTGCTGCGCTGGGCGAACAGGCTGTTGAGGTTATTGCCGTTGTATTCGACGCCGCTGCGCGGGTCATGCACCGAAAAGCTCATTTCGGCCGGCTTGAATGCCACGCCCAGCCGGCCTAGCAATTTGATGAAGTTCGGGTAGGTCCAGTCATTGAAGACGATAAAGCCGGTATCGATCGCATAGGCACGGCCAGCGACCTGCACATCCACGGTATGCGTGTGGCCGCCGATCCAGTCCGACGCCTCGAACACCGTGATGTCATGGGAGCGATTGAGCACGTAGGCGCTGGTCAGGCCTGAGATACCGCTGCCAATGATGGCGATCTTCATTGAGCGTCCTTATTCGAGGTCGGGGGGCGTGCCATGTGTTTGCAAAGGGCGAATCTTGCCCGGGCTGGCAACATGGCCAGCAAGCGCAGGCTGAAAATGAAAGGGCCGGGGAAGGCGATTTCCAGTGGGCGTTTGGGGCTGTTCAGTCTTTTGGCGATGTAGTGTGCTGCCTTGTCGACAGGCCAGCGCATGGGCATCGGAAAATCGTTTTTTTCAGTCAGCGGCGTTTCGACGAAACCCGGGCTGATCACGGTGACGTCAATGTTTTCGCTGGCCAGGTCCAGGCGCAGTGATTCGAACATGTAGCGCAGGCCGGCCTTCGAGGCGCCGTAGGCTTCGGCTCGGGGCAGCGGCAGGTAAGTCACCGCGCTGGCGACGCCAGCCAGATGTGGTTTTGTACCTTTGCGCAACAAGGGCAGTGCTTCCTGGATGCAGAAGCTGCTGGCCAGAAGGTTGGTGCGAATCACCCGCTCCACCAGTGCTGCATCGAAGCTTTGTGCGTCAATGTACTCACAGGTCCCGGCATTGAGGATGGCCGTGTCCAGTGCTCCCCATTCCTGTTCGATACGATCGCCCATGTGCCTGACTTGCTCGCCATCGGTGATATCGCCGGTTACCAGCAGGACCTGGCCGGGGTAACGCTGCGACAAGTCCTGCAAGGGCTCAAGGGTTCTGGCGGTCAAGGCCAACTGGTTTCCTGAGTCGAGCAGCTCTTTTGCCAGTGCCAGACCAATACCGCTGCTTGCACCCGTCAGCCATATGCGACGTGCGTACGAAGTCTTCATGCCAACCTCTTTTTCAGCCAGGCAATCAAGCCTCCCATGATGGGGAGGTGTTCATAGAGCAATGCACCGGCGTCGAAGTAGTCTCTATGCCGGTAAACCTTTTCGTGCCAATGCAGGTGCGAACAACCTTCGACTTTGATAAGCCGTCCCCTGTTCAGGCGTGGGTGTGAATAACTCATGGTCCAGGTCAGATAGCCTTCACCGGGCCTGACTTCATCGAAGTGATGGAAGTCGAAATGCAGTGCGCTGACATTGCTGTAAAGCTGAGCGAAGTAATCCTGCATGGCCGCCAGACCCTGGATATGGTGCATCGGGTCTGTGAATGACACGTTGTCGCTATAGAGCCCGGCCACTCGCTCAAGGTTGTCCTTGTTCAGCGTTGCGAAGTCATGGGCGAAGCGTTGCAGGAATTCACTCATGGAGCGGGCCCGCTGCTGGCTGGCGATGGGGCAGGGCCTTGAAGGCGGCCAGCGCCCGTGCGCGGCTTTTGCTCAGGTCGACAATCTGTGCGGGATAGTCTTTTACGCCGAACAGGCCACCGACGAGGGACGGGTCATGCACTTCTTTCTTGTTGAGGCTGGCCAGTTCCGGCAGCCAATGCTTGATGAAGCGCCCTTCGGGATCGAATTTTTCCGATTGCGACAAAGGGTTGAAGATACGGAAGTAGGGTGCCGAGTCTGTGCCAGTGGACGAACTCCACTGCCATCCGCCGTTATTGGCCGCCAGGTCACCATCGATAAGGTGACGCATGAAAAAGCGCTCGCCTTCACGCCAGTCGATCAACAGGTTCTTGGTCAGGAACATCGCAACGACCATCCTTAGTCGGTTATGCATCCAGCCGGTTTCCAGTAACTGGCGCATGGCTGCATCAATGATGGGCAATCCGGTGCGGGCTTCCTGCCACGCGGCCAGTTCGGTTGGAGCGTTACGCCATTTGACGGCTTCGGTTTCCGGGCGGAATGCGCGATGGCGTGAAACGCGAGGGTAGCCTACAAGAATGTGTTTGTAGAACTCCCGCCACAGCAACTCGTTGATCCAGGTCACGATCCCGGTATTACCGGTTTCAAATTCCCCGTTATTGCTCATCAGGGCTGCATGCAGGCATTGGCGTGGAGAAACCACGCCGGCTGCCAGATAGGCCGACAACTGGCTGGTGCCAGGTTTTGCCGGGAAATCGCGTTCGCTCTGGTAGTAGCGGATCTGATCGTCGCTGAAGGCAGCCAGGCGTCTGAGCGCTTCGTTTTCACCGGCAGGCCAGAGTTCTCGCAGCGTTTTGGAGGGCGTTGTAAAGCCTTCGACCTGATCAGGTACCGCATCGCTTTTGATCGATAACGGTTGCTGGGCCTTCGGTGCGCGAATGAGGTGTGGCATCGCTTCGTGCAGGCGGGCGTAGCAGACCTTGCGGAACTGGCTGTAAACCTGAAAGTAGCCGCCGGTCCTGGTCAGGATGCTGCCAGGCTTGAACAGCAGTTGATCCAGATAGCTGCTGAAATGAACACCGGCGTTTTCCAGTGCATGGCGTACGGCCTGATCGCGTTTGCCTTCATTGATGCCGTACTCCTCATTCGCATGTACGCCTTCGACGCCATGCTCGGCGCAGAGCTGCAACAACACTTCAGGGGCTTTGTCCCAGGTATCTGCATCACGAATCAGTAGAGGGACATTCAGATCGCCCAAGGCTTTTTCCAGCTCGACCAGATTGCGTAGCCAGAAATCGACCTTGCAGGCTGCGTCGTCATGGTTCTGCCATTGAGTCGGGCTGATCAGATACACAGCCAGCGCAGGACCCCGCTCCATGGCAGCGGCCAGGGCGGTATTGTCGTGAACGCGCAAATCGCTACGCAGCCAAAACAGTTGCATGTGAAATCCTTTAAATGAGTCCGAGCCTGTTCAATTCGATCTGTGCGCTGAGCGGGTCCTGAGCAAGGGTCAATCCTGTGACCTCGTTCGCACATACGAGCAAATCGGCGTTATGGATCTGTACCGTTGGTCCGCTCAACACGATCGGGCAGGAAATATTGCTCAGTAGCCTTGGCAGTTGAGTCGGGTTCAGCGATTTGCTGGAGTAGAGCAGGACGCCGCGTGGTTGCAGGTATTCGGTGGCCAGTGCCAGCTCACCGTTTGGCAGCGGCCAGTCGAATACTTCCACGGGGCAGTCGGCGCTGCTGACCAGCCAGGCCACGAGCCATAGATGCGGCTCAAGCGGCAGGTCGGACTGATTCACCAGCAGCAACGGCTTGCCGTTGAGTTGCCGGTTGTTGTGGTAGATACGTGCGCCAAGCTTGCTGCGTAGCCACGAATAAAAGAACACACGCTCCATCTGCGCGCCGAACTTGCCCTGCCAGCGCTTCTCCAGCTCGGCCAGCAGCGGCAGCAACAATTGCTCACACAAGGTTCGTGGCGGATACAGCGACATGGCCTGATTGAAAACATCGTCGACCCGGCGTTCGGCCAGTTCACCGATGGCCTGCAACAGCGTCTGGTGCAGGGCATCCCAATCATTGCCGGGCGTGAAGCTTTCCGGCTGTTGTTCATCGATCAAGGCTTTGACCTGACTGACGGATACACCGCGATTGAGCCAGGTCAGAATCGTCATCACCCGCTGTACATGCTCGTGGGTATACAGGCGATGTCCCTTGGCAGTGCGGTGGGGCACGATCAACCCGTAGCGTCGTTCCCAGGCCCGCAACGTGACGGCGTTGACCCCGGTCTGACGTGCAACTTCACGGATCGGCAGCCAGTTGTCTGGCTCATGCGCCTCTTGGTTTGTATCGTTCATGGTTCAGATCGCATTACGCAGGCTCAGTTTTTCCGGATGCGGCTGCATGTAAACCTGCAGCGCAATATACGGATCAGGATGTTGGCGGAAGTGGTGCTTGAGCAGGGTCAGCGGCACGATCAAGGGCACGACGCCTTGATGGTATTGAGTGATCAATTGCTGGATTTCCTGCTTGTCCTCAGTGTCGAGGTGGTGTTTGAGGTAGCCACTGAGGTGTTGGAGGACGTTGGTGTGGGTGCGGCGGGTGGCGCATTTTTTAAGTGCCGCCATCAACTGGCTGAAATAGCGCGGTGCAATCTCGTTCGGATCGCTACGGCCCATGCTGCCCAGCATGTTGCCCAGCACTTTGTACTGCTCGGGATTGCTGGCCATGAGCTGATATTTGTAGCGCGAATGAAATTGGCTCAAGGCGCGACGTGTCACGCCCTCTTTGAGCAGTTGCTGCCAGGCCGCGTAGGCGAATACCCGCGTGACGAAGTTTTCCAGTAACACGGCGTCGTTGAGTCTGCCGTCTTCTTCTACAGGCAGGTCGGGGTGTCTGGCGCAGAAGGCCTGGGCATAGATACCGCGTCCACCGCCATCGACGGGCGCGCCGTTTTCTCGATAGACCTTGACCCGCTCCAGGCCGCAGGACGGTGATTTCTGCATGAAAATGTAGCCACAGATATCGCCCAGCTCGGTCGCCATGTGCAGCCCGTAATCAGCCAGCGCCGTGGTGACATTCAGGTCGCTGTTGACCGTGCCGACGGCCTGGGGATTTTCGGGGTCGCCCACCAACCGGATCGGTTCACGGGGAATCCCCATGCCGATGGCGACTTCAGGGCAGGCCGCAACGAAATCGAAATACTCGCTCAGCGCCCGCGTACAAAGACGAGATTCTTTATGACCGCCATTGAAACGAACCTCAGCGCCCAGCAGGCAGGCACTGATACCCAGTTTTGGCTTATCGATCACAGGCGCTGACATCACAAACCTCTACGCAAGACTTATACAGACCAAGAAGTCTGTACAACTTGTGTCATCATAGGTTTGTAGCTGTACAAGTCAAATTCTTTGTACAAGAATTTACAGGCGGCGCTTATTCACAAGGCAGACGCAGGCTCATTTCCAGCCCATGCGCCACACTTGCGCATTCTGTAGCGTCTGCCATGGCAATCGCTCGCTGCGGTGAGTCATCACGGCTTGCAGTTCTATCTCCAGCACCGTGCCTTCCTCATCCTTGAACAGCTCGGTCACCAGAAAGTGCTTTTCGCGGTTGAGCGGGACTGCTGCGGTCCATTTCGACAGCAGCAGCTTGCGGGGATTGATGGTATTCACTTGAGGTGTTCAAGCAGGCGGCGTGCGGCTTCCTGGCCGCTGAGCCATGCGCCTTCGACGCGACCGGACAAGCACCAGTCGCCACAGACATAAATGCCCAGGTCAGCATCGGAGAGTGCGCCCCATTCATGCGAGCCGGCAGGTCGTGCATAGAGCCAGCGGTGCGCCTGGCTGAATACCGGAGCTGGCATCGGGCAGTTGATCAGTTCGGCGAATGCGCCATGCAGATGCTCGATGACTTCCTCTTTGGGCATGTCCAGATGTTGTCTGCTCCAGTTGCTGGTGGCATGCAGAACCCAGGTGTCGAGCGTGTCGTCACGTTGGGGTTTACTGCGATTGCGGGCCAGCCAGTCGAGGGGGCTGTCTTGTACGAAACAGCCTTGCATCGGAGTTTGCAGGGGAGTTGCGAAAGCCAGGGCCACGGCCCAGGTCGGGTCCATTTTCACGCCGGTGACCACGCTTGCCAGTTTCGGTGCCGCCGCCAGCAGTGTCGTTGCCTGAGGCGCTGGCAGGGCGATGACCACATGGCTGAAAGGACCGTGGCTGTTGCCTTCGGCATCTTGCAGGTTCCAGTGATGTTCGCCGCGAAAGACTTCGGTGATGCGGCACGAGAATGTCACGGGCAGATCGCTCAGCATGGCGCGGGTAATGGCGCTCATGCCTGGCGTGCCGACCCAGCGCACCTGTTCGTCCGGCGACGGGCTGAGCCTGCCACCATGGAAGTTGTAGAGCGAGGGAGTCCATTCGGCCACATAGCCCTTGGCTTGCCACTGATTGACGGCTGCTACGAAGCGGCGATCACGGGCGGTGAAATACTGCGCGCCCATGTCCAGAGAACCTGCCTCACTTCGCTTGCTGGACATTCTTCCGCCGCTGCCGCGGCTTTTATCGAAAAGATGTACGTCATGCCCGGCAGATTTGAGTGCCTGGGCAGCAGAGAGTCCGGCGATACCGGTACCGATGATTGCGATAGGTACAGTCATAGGGGCCTCGTTACCTTGTCTGCACAGACTACGCCGTAGTTAAAACCTGTACAATCTCCGTTTTTGGTATAACTTGCAGTCGTTCTCGATTTTACTGCCTGGTCAACTGCAACCTGTTCGGTCAAAGACGGTCAGTCTGTTGCTTGTAGACAATGGGCCAACTGCCCGGGGTGGGCAGTAAAGCTCCAATTCATTCAGGTGTGGCCTATTGTTCAGCAAAAGGTTTTGCTTTTGTGGATAAGCCAGACCTATAAAAAATAGACTACTCAATTGCCCCGAACGCCACGCGAGGTAACCTGCCATGCACATATTGCTGACCGGCGGTACTGGTTTGATAGGACGAGCGCTCTGTCGATTCTGGTCTGCGCAAGGCCATCAGTTGACAGTCTGGAGCCGCCGACCCGCTCAAGTGCCTGAACTCTGTGGGCCGTCGGTGCGTGGGATTGCCCGTCTGGATGAGTTGGGTGAGCAATCGATCGATGCCGTCATCAACCTCGCGGGTGCTCCGATAGCTGACCGTCCCTGGACTCGCAAGCGCAGGTTGCTGCTGTGGAGCAGTCGCATTGGTCTTACCGAGCAACTGCTGGCCTGGCTGGAGGGACGGCAGCAAAAGCTCGAGGTGATGATTTCCGGTTCCGCGGTCGGCTGGTATGGCGATGCGGGTGAGCATGAACTGGATGAAACCTCCCGGCCAGCCAAGGAAGACTTCGCCAGCCAGTTATGCACCGCCTGGGAAGAAACCGCTCAACATGCAGAGGCCCTGGGCATTCGAGTGGTTCTGGTGCGTACCGGGCTGGTGGTGTCCGAGCAGGGCGGTTTCGTGAAGCGTTTGCTGCTGCCCTTCAAGCTCGGCCTGGGTGGCCCGATAGGCAATGGTCGGCAATGGATGCCCTGGATTCATATCGACGATCAAATCGCGGCGATTGATTTTCTGTTGAACCGCAGTGATGCCCGAGGTCCTTATAATCTCTGCGCGCCAACGCCGGTGCGTAATCGCGAATTTGCCAAGACCCTGGCGGGCGTCCTTCACCGGCCAGCCTTCATGCCTTTGCCGGGGTTTGCGTTGCGTGTGGCGCTGGGTGAGCTGTCTGTTTTGCTGCTGGGTGGTCAACGAGCCCGGCCAGCCCGTTTGCTGGAGGCGGGTTTTACCTTCCGGTTTACTGATCTGCGCGCCGCCCTGAGTGAATTTTCGGGCCGCCATTGAAATAGGATTTTGCATGACCGATCACGCGCTGTTGCTGGTCAATCTGGGTTCGCCTGCTTCTACAGCAGTGCCGGACGTACGCCGGTATCTCAACCAGTTCCTGATGGACCCTTACGTCATCGACCTGCCGTGGCCGGTTCGCAGGCTGCTGGTTTCGCTGATCCTGATCAAGCGCCCGGAGCAGTCTGCCCATGCCTATGCGTCCATCTGGTGGGATGACGGTTCGCCGCTGGTAGTGCTGAGCAAGCGCTTGCAGGAGGCCATGAAAAAGGAGTGGACGCAGGGGCCGGTTGAACTGGCGATGCGTTATGGCGAGCCCTCCATCGAAACGGTACTGACGCGCCTGGCAGGGCAGGGCATCAAGAAGGTGACTCTGGCCCCGCTTTATCCACAGTTTGCGGATAGCACCGTCACGACCGTGATCGAAGAAGCCAAGCGTGTGGTGCGGGCCAAATCGCTCGCAATGGAGTTCTCGCTGCTGAAACCTTTCTACGATCAGGACGAGTACCTCGATGCCCTGGTGGAAAATGTTCGTCCGCACTTGCAGCAGCCCCACGATCACCTGCTGCTGAGTTTTCACGGCCTGCCGGAAAGGCACCTGACCAAGCTCGACCCTACCGGCAACCACTGTTTCAAGAATGAAAACTGCTGCATGACCGCGCCGCCGGAAGTGGTCGCCACCTGCTATCGCGCACAATGCCTGCGCTCAGCTGCGGCCTTTGCACAGCGCATGGGCATTCCTGACGGTAAATGGTCGGTGTCGTTCCAGTCGCGTCTTGGGCGTGCCAAGTGGATTGAACCCTACACCGAAGCGCGCCTTGATGAGCTGGCAGCTCAGGGCGTGAAAAAGTTGCTGGTGATGTGCCCGGCATTCGTGGCCGACTGCATCGAGACACTGGAAGAGATCGGTGATCGCGGAGCGGAGCAATTCAAGGAGGCGGGCGGTGAAGAGCTGGTGCTGGTGCCCTGCCTGAATGACGACCCGAACTGGGCCAGGGCCTTGAACCGGATGTGTGAAAAAGCACCCTTGATGTCGTAGGAGCGAATCGGGCGGCGCTCCGCTCATTCGCGAATGAATTCGCTCCTACGCGGGTTATGGTTATGGCAGTTGCTTGTTCTTCCAGCTGTCATTGCCCGGCAGGATCAGGTTCAGGGCGATGGCAGTAATGGCGCACAGGGCGATGCCCTTGAGGCCGAAGTCATCGGGGCCGTTGCCGGTTCCGATCAGCACTCCGCCAATACCGAACACCAGGGTCACCGAGACGATCACCAGATTACGCGCCTCGGACAGATCGACCTTGTGTCGAATCAGGGTGTTCATCCCCACCGCAGCAATCGAACCGAACAGCAGGCACAGAATCCCGCCCATGACCGGCACCGGAATGCTTTGCAGTAGTGCGCCGAACTTGCCGATAAAGGCCAGGGCGATGGCAAAGATCGAGGCCCAGGTCATGATGGCCGGGTTGTAGTTCTTGGTCAGCATCACCGCGCCAGTCACTTCGGCATAAGTGGTGTTGGGCGGGCCACCGAACAGGCCGGCTGCTGTCGTGGCGATCCCGTCGCCAAACAGGGTGCGATGCAGGCCAGGTTTTTTCAGGTAGTCGCGTCCGGTCACGCTGCCCACCGCGATCACACCGCCGATATGTTCGATGGCCGGAGCCAGTGCCACCGGGACAATGAACAGGATGGCCTGCCAGTTGAACTCCGGTGCGGTGAAGTGCGGCAGTGCCAGCCAGGGCGCGGCGGCAATCTTCGCGGTATCCACCACGCCAAAGTAGAACGACAGCGCAAAGCCCACCAGTACGCCGGAAATGATCGGCACCAGACGGAAAATACCTTTGCCGAACACCGCCACGATCAGTGTGGTCAGCAAGGCTGGCATCGAAATCAGCATGGCGGTCTTGTAGGGGATCAGCTCGGCACCGTCACCCGATTTGCCCATCGCCATGTTGGCGGCAATGGGGGCCATGGCCAGGCCGATAGAGATGATCACCGGGCCGATAACCACCGGTGGCAGCAGGCGGTCAATGAATCCTGTGCCTTTGATTTTCACGGCCAGGCCCAGGAAGGTGTAGACAAAACCTGCCGCCATCACGCCACCCATGGTCGCAGCCAGGCCGAACTGGCCTTTGGCGAGAATGATCGGAGTGATGAAGGCAAAGCTCGATGCCAGGAATACCGGCACCTGACGACCTGTCACCATCTGGAACAGCAGCGTGCCCAGACCAGCGGTGAACAGCGCCACGTTGGGATCGAGCCCGGTAATGAGCGGCATCAGCACCAGGGCGCCAAAGGCCACGAACAGCATTTGTGCGCCGGAAAGAACCGTACGCCACAGTGGATCGTTGAATTCGGACTGCTTCATCGAATTATGCGTCCTTTTGCTTGGTGCCGAAAATCTTGTCACCGGCATCACCCAGGCCAGGAATGATGTAGCCGTGTTCGTTCAGACGTTGATCGATGGATGCGGTGTAGATAATCACGTCCGGGTGAGCCTTCTCCACCGCCGCGATACCTTCGGGGGCCGCCACCAGAACCATGGCGCGGATTTCCTTGCAGCCGGCTTTCTTGAGCAGGTCGATGGTGGCGATCATCGAACCGCCTGTCGCCAGCATCGGGTCTATGATCATCGCCAGACGCTCGTCGATTTCCGGAACCAGCTTTTCCAGATAGGTGTGGGCTTCCAGTGTTTCTTCATTGCGGGCCAGGCCTACGGCGCTGACTTTTGCGCCCGGAATCAGGCTCAGCACGCCGTCGAGCATGCCGATGCCGGCACGCAGGATCGGCACGACGGTGATTTTCTTGCCCGCGATCTTCTCGACCTGAACGGTGCCGCACCAGCCTTCGATGTCGTAGCTTTCCAGCGGCAGGTCTGCGGTGGCTTCATAGGTAAGCAGTGCGCCGACTTCCTGTGCCAGCTCACGGAAATTCTTGGTGCTGATATCGGCGCGGCGCATCAGGCCGAGCTTATGGCGGATCAGCGGATGACGGATTTCACGAATGGGCATAAGAAAAGGCTCCAGCAGGGGGCAAAAAAACGGCCTAGATTAATCTATTCAGCTGTGACTGTCTTACAGCGCATGCAGTATCGTCACGCAAGGTGTGAATCCTTGCCTTCGGGCGGTACTCGCAACGTTAGTCCATAATCGCTTGCCCTGAATGGACGGGATGCGTACCTTTGCCCGCTTTTCTTAAACTGCCCATCTGGAGAGCTTCATGTCCGCTGATCTCGAGCATATCCGTCAAATCATGCGCGAGGCCGATTGCCTCTACACCGAGGCTGAAGTCGATGCTGCCATCGCTCGCGTCGGAGCGCAGATCAACGCTGAACTGGCCGACCGCAACCCTGTTGTATTCTGTGTGATGAATGGCGGCCTGATCTTCTCGGGCAAACTGCTGACGCATCTGAACTTCCCGCTGGAAGCCTCTTACCTGCACGCGACCCGCTATCGCAACGAAACCACTGGCGGCGACCTGTTCTGGAAAGCCAAGCCGGAAGTCTCGTTCATTGACCGTGACGTGCTGATCATCGACGACATCCTCGACGAAGGTCATACCCTGGGTGCGATCATCGACTTCTGCAAACACGCAGGCGCTCGTGCCGTACATACGGCGGTTTTGATCGACAAGGATCACGACCGCAAGGCTCGCCCTGACCTGAAGGCCGATTTCGTTGGCCTGCCATGCGTGGACCGTTATATCTTCGGCTACGGTATGGACTACAAAGGTTACTGGCGCAATGCCGCCGGGATCTATGCTGTCAAAGGGATGTAATTGTCGTTGCGGCAGGAATGCCTTCATATAGAGGTATTCCTGCGCTGTGACGCAGGAATGATCGTTGGTTTTTCAGGGAAGTTCTGAATGAAGTTATCGATTTCTGGCGCCATGGCGCTGGTGATGGTCTGCGGCCTGACACCGGTTCACGCTGAACCCATGCATGGCCAGTACCTGCCTCCCGATGATCTGAGCCTGCGCGCCGGTGCGCCGGAGCAGCAACAGTTATTGCAGATAACCGAATATTCGGTAGTCCTCGGCAATCAGCGCCAGTCCAGTCAGCAGCCGATTCCCATTACGTCGCCGATGTTGCTGCGTCTCAAGGGCAAGCCGCTGAACAAGGGGGCGACCATTTCCGAAGTGTTCATTCACTTCGATGCCGAAAGCAAGAGCCTGAAAAAACCGACCTACGATGAGCCATCACGCACCTTGACGCTCTATTACCCGGTCAACCAGTACCGTGCCGTGGTGGACTTGCTACGCAGTGAAAAGGTTTATTGCCAGTTCCTGGTTTATGCCAACGGCCATGTATGGGCCGATCTGCATACTGCGGTGCTACGTGCGCGTTGAGCCTCGCACACGCCAAGGGTAAACTGCCCGCCCGTGAAAGTGTCTGCGACCAGTTGGAGCCCGCAATGCGTAAAGATAAGAAGCAGTTGATTGGGGACGAGATCGGCGACGAGCAGATCAAACTGTTCCTGAACTTCGAGCCGTACGATGCCACCTCGCCGTCGCTGCACAAATTGATCAAGGCCTACCGTGGCCTGCGGATCGATGACTTCGAGCGTTTTCTGGTGTTCTTCAAGGAAGCCGGTCACGACCTGGATGGCAAGGACGAGCACGGTAATGATTTCGTTGCCTTGATCAAGGATCAGCGCAACGCTGAAGACTATATCGAGCTGATCGCCCAGGCTCGCGTCTGATAATCCCTGTTCGCGAATGAATTCGCTCCCACACAAATTATGGTGGGAGCGAATTCATTCGCGAAAGAGCATCTACTTTCTGGCCTGGTAAGCCTTGCCATAGTGGCGTTCCAGCCGCGCCTGCAACAGCTCCAGCCCGATGGACATGATCCAGTAAAGCACCGCCGCCGTGGTCAGCATCTCGATATAGCGATAGCTGGAGCGACCATAGGACTGTGCCAGGAACATCACTTCCCAGACACCCATCACCGAAATCAGGGACGAATCCTTGAGCATCGAGATGAACTGGTTGGTGGTGGGCGGGATGATGGTGCGCATGGCCTGGGGCAGGGTGACGCGCCAGAAGATTTGTGCGGGCCGCAAGGCCAGTGCCAGTGCCGCTTCACGCTGACCGGCCGCTACGCCGATGATGCCCGCCCGGAATATCTCGCTCAGATAAGCGCCATAGTTCAGGGACAGCGCGATGATGCCGGCCAGGATTGCACCGGGTACGATCCCCACCTGAGGCAGGCCCAGGTAAATCAGCATGATCTGGATAAGCAGCGGTGTGCCGCGGAAGAACGAGGCATAGAAGCTCGCAATACCGAAGGCCACCGCGCTGCTGGACAGGCGCGCCAGAGCCACGACAAAACCCAGCAGCACCGAGACGAAAATCGAGCACAGGCATACGAACAAGGTCAGCGCTGCGCCCTGCAGAAAACCGTTGGGCGACAGACTCAGGCCCACCAGATTCGGCAGCTTGTCCAGAATGATCGAGAACTTCAGGTCGAAGCTCAGGAAGAACCCGGCAAACAGGGCGAACATCGCCGCCCAGGTCAGATAGAGCCTTGTACGGAAACCGAGGACACGCTTGAGCAGGCTCTGGGCCTGCTCGGGTGGGCGTTGAGGCTGGAAGGAAGTCATTTGCTGATGTCAGCGCCGATCCACTTCTGCGACAACTTGCTCAGAGTGCCGTCCTGCTTGAGTTCGGCAAAGATCTGACGAACCTTGGCGTCCCATTCGGCATCGCCTTTTTCGATGGCGACAAAGTTGGGTTCTTCATACAGCGAGGCGCCAGCGAGTTTGAAGCGTTTGTCCTGATCCAGGCGTGGCTGGGCCGTGACCAGATTGGTGAGGATGGCATCCAGACGCACACCGGCGCCCAGGCCCAGATCCTGGAAGGCAACGTTATCGTTGTCGTACGGGGCGATTTGCACGTTCTCGAACGGGTATTCCAGAGGCTTGTCTTCAGCGCCTTCGATCACCAGGTTCTTGTTCAGGTAGCTTTCGTAGCTGGAAGCACTGGTGAGGCCGACTTTCTTGTTGCTCAGGTCCTTGGCCGAATGGATGCGATCATCCTTGGCATTGACCACAATCACCGCAGGCGAGGCGTAGTACTCGATGGGGAAATCGAAGACTTCCGCGCGGGATTTGCTTGGGGTCATCGAGCAGACGCAGATGTCGTAGCGGCCACTCCAGCGGCCAGCGGCAATCACGTCCCAGGATGGCGTTTCAAGACGCAGCTTGACGCCCAGCTTTTCTGCGACAGCCTTGGCGACGTCAACGTCGAAGCCGTCCAGCTGGTTTTTATCGTTCAGGAAAGAGAAGGGCGGGTAACTTTCCATCAGGACGTTTACCAGTTCCTTGTTCTTCTGAATGCGGTCCAGTGTGGCACCGGCGAAGGTCTGAGTCGATGCTGCCAGAGTGACCAGGCCAATGCCCAGCAGAGCGCTAAGTTTCAAAGCTATCCCCTGAAAAAATGATTGTAGTTTGTATAAAGCGCCGTATTAAATACGTTATACCGAGCTCATTCCTAATGAGTTTTTTTCATAAAGATATAAGTAGATGGCATATGACTCAGCGCTCGACAGTAATTCTTGACGGCGGCATGGGCCGCGAACTTCAGCGCCGCGGTGCTCCCTTCCGTCAACCCGAGTGGTCGGCCCTTGCCCTGAGCGAGGCGCCGGAAGCGGTGCGTGCCGTACACACCGCCTATATCGACAGTGGCGCGCAGGTTATCACCAGTAATAGCTATGCAGTGGTGCCTTTTCATATTGGTGAAGAGCGCTTTGCTCGCGAAGGCCAGGCCCTGGCTGATCTTGCCGGGCAACTGGCCCGCGAGTCGGCGGATGCTTCAGGTGGACGAGCGAAGGTCGCCGGCTCCCTGCCGCCATTGTTCGGTTCCTATCGCCCGGACCTCTACAAACCTGAACTGGCTGCTGAAGTCCTGAAGCCGCTGGTTGCCGGTCTGGCTCCTCATGTGGACCTGTGGCTGGCCGAGACTCAAAGCTGCATCATCGAAGCACAGACGATCCGTGCCGGATTGCCTGCTGATGGCAAGCCGTTCTGGCTGTCATTCACACTTCAGGACGAAGACACGGACGAAGTTGCGCGCTTGCGCTCTGGCGAGCCTGTCGCCGATGCGGCCCGTGCTGCTGCCGAAATGGGTGTCGCCACGCTGCTGTTCAATTGCAGCCAGCCTGAAGTGATAGGTGCAGCCATCGATGCGGCTCGTGAGGTGTTCAAGTCATTGAATGTCGAGATCGCTATCGGTGCCTACGCCAATGCCTTCCCGCCGCAACCCAAGGATGCCAAGGCCAACGATGGTCTGGATGAACTGCGCTCGGATCTGGACCCCGAAGGCTACCAGCAGTGGGCGGCGGACTGGGTAAAGCGTGGTGCCACGCATATCGGTGGTTGCTGTGGCATTGGCCCGGAGCACATTGCCGTTCTGGCCAGGAGCCTTTAAAGGCCCGACGATTCTGAAAAACGAAAAAACCCGTGGCTGAAAGGCTCACGGGTTTTTTTGTGACTCAGGCAATCAGGCGATGCTGCTTTGTTCCTGGCTTGCCTTTTCAACCAGCTCCAGGCTCTCGTCGCTCTGGCTACTGACGCGCTGATACAACTGCGCATCGCTTTCCAGCGCCTTTTCCCGAGCCGGGAATATTTCGTTGAGCTTGGCTGCCCACTCGTTACGAGCCTTGTCCGGGAAGCAGCGCTCGATCAGTTCCAGCATGATCGATACCGTAACCGATGCTCCCGGCGATGCGCCGAGCAAGGCGGCGAGGGAACCGTCCTGTGCCGCCACCAGTTCGGTACCGAATTGCAGAATGCCGCCTTTCTTGGCGTCTTTCTTGATGATCTGCACGCGCTGGCCGGCGATTTCCAGACGCCAGTCTTCTGCCTTGGCCTCAGGGTAGAAGCGGCGCAGGGACTCCAGACGTTGCTCCATCGATTGCATCACTTCGCTGACCAGATACTTGGTCAGGTCCATGTTGTCGCGGGCAACGGCCAGCATCGGCTTGATGTTGGCAAGGCGTACCGACAGCGGCAGGTCAAGGAACGAGCCGTGCTTGAGGAACTTGGTGGTGAAACCGGCGTATGGCCCGAACAGCAGGGATTTCTTGCCATCGACCACGCGGGTATCCAGGTGCGGAACCGACATGGGTGGTGAACCCACGGCAGCCTGGCTGTAGACCTTGGCCTGATGGTGCTTGACCACTTCCGGGTTGTCACAACGCAGCCACTGGCCGCTGACCGGGAAGCCGCCGAAGCCCTTGCTCTCTTCGATGCCTGACAGTTGCAGCAGCGGCAATGCTGCGCCACCCGCGCCGAGGAATACGAATCTTGCATCGATCTGGCGAGTGCTGCCGCTGTTCACGTCCTTGATGCTGACGGTCCAGCCACTGCCCTTGCGGGTCACGTCGGTCACGCGCTTGCAGTATTTGACCTGGGCATCGGGAGCGCTGCTCAGGTGAGTGAGCAACTGATTGGTCAACGCGCCGAAGTTCACGTCCGTACCGTTCAGCACCCGA
Organism: Pseudomonas cichorii; assembly: GCF_015471405.1. Classification (GTDB taxonomy): domain Bacteria; phylum Pseudomonadota; class Gammaproteobacteria; order Pseudomonadales; family Pseudomonadaceae; genus Aquipseudomonas; species Aquipseudomonas serbiensis. Next base: position 84,274 of record NZ_BLVZ01000016.1, on the reverse strand, counting down.
GTGGCGGCAATAGGTTCGTCGGCCGGGCGGCCGGGCATCATCAGTGGCATCCACTCGGCCAGCTTTGCCTTGTCCTCGGTGTACTCCATCGAAGAGAAGGCGTGATGCTTGTGCATCGCTTCGAAACGGGTCTTGAGGAAGGCAATACCGCTCTCGCCCTGAACGAAGCTCAGGTGCGGAACCGAATTGATGAAGGATTTCGACGAGCCGAAGGTACCTTTGCGAGCCAGATAGGCCCAGAACTGCTTCGATACTTCAAACTGTGCGTTGATGTGGACCGCTTTCTTGATATCGATGGAGCCATCGGCCGCGGGCGGCGTGTAGTTCAGCTCGCAGAGACCGGCATGACCGGTACCCGCGTTGTTCCATGGGTTGGAACTTTCCGCAGCGCCGGAATCCATGAGCTCAACGACTTCCAGCTTGAGGCCGGGGTCGAGCTCCTTGAGCAGCACGGCCAGGGTGGCACTCATGATGCCCGCTCCGACCAATACTACGTCGACTGCTTCGTTATGCGCCATTAACGCGTCTCCAAAATCTGCAGCACCAAATTGACGGCATACGTTCCTGAGGCTAGATGCCAGGGGGACGGGGCGTGGGTAAAAGTTGTGCCCCATGTGTCCTGGCCAGGATCGCCTGTCCGATTCTTCGCAATTTTTCGCATCTAAAGCGCAGGTCCCGGTCAGGCTGAATAAGAGCTTTCATCAAGGATGCATGAACTCATTTTTCAACCCGTTCGGCCATTCGACCATCGTCAAGGCATCACATGCCTGAACGACAGGCCTCAGGCTCCGGTGATGGAGGCGCAGTCGCGGTCAGTCCTGTTCAAAGGGGCCGATTCAGACGCTGATGGTGCATTTACAAACGCGTACCTATTCATTTTGCTCGCCACACTCTTGTGAAGTAGTGAAACCCGTTTTTTCACGCTCTTTTGGAAACGTGAACCAAACCTCAAAAAGGGCTGCGATGGCAGCTCTGGCAGGCCAGCTGCATACAGAGTGAGGCGCTGTCAGGTGCAAAAGGTTCGATATCAATCGAGCGATTGAGCACCGTTCATCGCGCACGGCTGTGTGCAAATGACCTGTGTGGGCGGCTCTCTGTGGGCATTACGGAGGAGCTAATACAAGGATTAGCGATGCTGCGAGGCCCGATCAGGAGACGTCCTTATAATCGGGGGGAGATTATAGCGATGAAACGACAGAAATTGATCGTGTTTATGTGACTTTTATCAGGTATTCGTCAGGCCGTGATCAACTGGTGTGGCGCCGGACGTACGCCGTGCTGCGCAACCCGTGCGCTGGAGGGCAGTGGCTGGTTCAGCCAGTTGGCACGTTGTTCGTTGACTTCAACCCAGTCACTGCTCAATGGACGCTCGCTGCAATGCTTGAGTGCGCGGCAAATACCGGACTTGTCCACGAGAGCATAGTGGCGCAATTGGTGGCGCAGGTTGAACAAGGATTGGAAAAGGCCCATGACGTATCTCCTGTGGAGTTGATGGCTTTATCCTGACTGCCCGGCGTTACACCCCGATTACACTCTCGTTGCTGAACCATTGCGATTCTCCAGCGGTCCCATTTTTCGCTGGCATCGCTATACTGCGGCACATTTAGTGTCTGGCCCCCTGGAGAGATGAGCATGTTGCGTCGCCTTTTGTTCGGTTTGCTTGCTGTAAGCAGTTTGACTCTGGTCGGGTGTGCCCATAGCCCGCAGCAACTGAGTCCTCAACCCAAGCTCAATGCGCAGTTCGCGCCGGTAGGTCAGGGGCAGCAGGTTGTCGTGCGTGTCGTTGACGGTCGTCCTGGCCCGACACTGGGAACCCGTGGCGGTCTGTATCCCGAGACCAGTGCAATCAGCGTCAGTGGCGCCGACCTGCTGCCAAAGTTGCAGGCTCAGGCTGAAGCCGCTGTTCGCCTGCTGGGCTTTACCCCGATCTCAAGTGGCGGTAATGCTCCGCAGTTGACCCTGACTCTGGCCGAGCTGAAATATCAGTCGCCAAAGGAAGGCCTGTATGTGACTGAAGCAACCATCAGCTCTACCTTCCGTGCGGACATCCGCAACAACGGTCGTAGCTACAGCGGTCGCTATGCAGCATCGCTGGATCAGCGTTTCGGCATGGCGCCGAATCAGGAAACCAACACCAAGCTGGTGAGCGATGTGTTGAGTGATGCGCTGACCCGCGTGTTCCAGGACACCACTATCGGTAGCACCCTGGCGCAATAAGTAGTGCTCCAATGAAAAGCCCGGCCCCTTTTTGCAAGGAGCCGGGCTTTTCTGTATCTGGCGACCGGGTTCAGGCGGCTTGCTGATAGAAGTCCAGAAAGCTCAGGCCTGTTTCCAGATCCATGTCCGGAAGGTCGTGATGTTGATGCCCGCCCAGAGCGCAATAGACCAGCCAGTGGCGGTCCTGGACATTGAAGGCCAGTGCGTCGACCAGTTCTTGTTGTTCATCGCTCTGGGCGATCAGGTAGAGGCGATCCTGGTTGTTTGCGTGCAGCATGAACAGCTCCAAAAAAGGGATGGTCATTCCTTGAGGAGCCATACAGTGCACGAGCTGTATGACGTTCAGGTGACACGATACAAAACGGCACCCTATAGGTGCCGTTGTCGTGAAGCGTCGTATCAGAGCGGCAAACCGGCCTTGACCCGATACTGATTGCGCACTGGCGTTGCATATTGCTGCACCAGATAAGGCCGGTGTTCGGCAGGTGCGTCAGCCAGCCTGCTTTCCCACTCGTCTTTGGCACGAGCCAGTTCTTCGGCCGGGAACACGTCGGCCGCCAGTGGCACATCGAGTGCCGGATCGGCATCGGCCCATTGTGCATAAGCCAGGTAATGCACCGGGAACAGCCGGTAGCCACCGAGAATCTGCCGGTCCATTTCGGCGGCCAGCAGTTTGGTGTCCTCGAACGACTCGGTGATCGGCGGCGCGAAGTTCACATGCACACGGCCTTTATAGCCCGTGATACCCAGCGCGATGCTGACATCGTCCTCGCCCGGCGTCTTGGTGTAGCTGCCGGTGGTGGCGCGAATGTACAACTCGCGTGCCTTGGCGTGGTCACATGGGTCGTATTCGTAGCTGATCGACACCGGGATGAGATTCAGCGAGCGGATCACTTCGCTGAAAGGCTCGTCCTTGCGGCTCATGTGAAACATCTTGAGGATCGCTGACTCGGTACGGTCATCACCGTCCTTGGCGCGACCTTCGGCCTGGGCGATCCAGATCGACTGGCCATCCTGAGTGATCGAATGATTGATATACGCCGACAGCAGTTGATAGGCCGCCATCTTCTCGCGTCGCCCGATAATCGAGCGATGCACGATGAAGCTCTTGTTCAGGCGCATCAGGTCGCTGACAAAAGGCTTCTGCAGCAGGTTGTCGCCAATCGCAATGCGCGGCGTGGGCAGGCCGGCGTGATATACGGCATAGTTGACGAAGGCAGGGTCCATCACGATATCGCGGTGGTTGGCCAGAAACAGGTAAGCCGTGCCGGACTTGAGCAGTTCCACGCCGGTGTAGGTCACACCGTCCGTGGCTCGCTCGATGGTGTGGTCGACGTAGTACTCGACCTTGTCCTGCAATGTGGCGACCGAGTTGATTCCGGCGAACTCACGGCGCAGCTTGCGTGCCAGGGTCGGTTGCAGGAACCAGCCGAATGCACTCGCCAGACGCGGAAAGCGGAATTTGGTCAGGATCGCGAGAAATGCTTTATCGCTCAGCAGACGTGCCAGTACTTCGGGGACTTCTGCATCGTTGTAAGGTCGGATGGCATCGAATTCGCCCATCATGCTCTCTTGTTGGATACGGATAGGGTAAAAAAGAAGGCAGGTTGCTCTGGCAGCCTTCAAAAGAATGGGGCAATTATACGCACAACTGACCCCGGAGGCCGCGATGCAGGAATTACAGAGTTATGACTGTCCGTACTGTGGAGAACCGGTGGAGGCCGTGCTGGACTTGTCCGGCGGCGATCAGCAGTACATCGAGGACTGCCCGGTCTGTTGTCGGCCGATCGTATTCGACCTGAGGACCGATGGCGAGGACTGGAGTCTGGACGTTCGCAGTGAGAACGAATGATGCAGAGAATCTACGAACCTGAAAACCTGATGGAGGGCGAGTTGCTGCAAGGCATGCTTGCCAGTGAAGGGGTCGAAGCGCACCTGGTCGGGCGCGACTTGCTGGGTGGTATGGGCGAGTTGCCGGGACTGGGCTTGCTGGGCATCTCGGTGGATGACGATCAGGTCGAGCGCGCGCGGGCCTTGATCACTGCGTACAATGCTGCCCTGCCGTTGTCCGGTGACGAGCCGGACAGTTTTCCCGATGTACTGGTGTGTTGAACACCTTCGAATAGAGTTGCCTTAGCCTCATGTGTGGACGTTATGCCCTGTTTCGCTGGAACCCTGCCTTTGCGGCCTTGCCCGGTTTTCCGGCCGGTCAGCAGCCGCAATGGAATATCTCTCCGGCCGATACGGTGCTGATCATGCGTGCGGCCGAGGGTGAAGGCGAGCTTGAACTGGCAAGTGCCCGCTGGGGGCTGACGCCGGCGTGGCTCACCGACCTTTCCCGCACGCCCGCCCATGCGCGTGCTGAAACCCTGGCCGAGCAGCCGATGTTTCGCGAAGCCTTTCGTCAGCGTCGCTGCCTGGTGCCGGCCAACGGTTTCTACGAATGGCGCGGCACCGCCCGTAAACGCCCGTTCTGGCTGACGCCGGGTGAGGGCTCGGCCCTGTTCTTTGCGGCGGTCTGGGAGGCCTATCCGGTGCAGGGGCATACCTATCTGAGTGTGGCGGTGGTTACCCAGGCTGCGGCCAGCCAACGCCGTCCGCTGATTCTCGATGCTCAGGGCCAGAAAGACTGGCTGGCTGCCGACACGCCACTGCACACCTTGCAGACGCTGCTTGCCTCTGTGCAGATGCCCCTGCGTGAGAGGCCGCTGGCCAATCTGGTGAACGATCCCAAGCTCAATGCCCCGGAGTGCCTGACGCCGTTGTGACGGCGGCTCACCGGGCAGGCGTCATGCTGATCAGTTGAGGCACACACAAACTTGTAGGAGGCCGCTTGCTGGCGAAAAAGGCCTGAAAGCCGGCAGATACTCTGCGTTTATACGCTGAAGTCGCCAGCAAGCTGCCTCCCATAAGGTGATTTATGATCTTTATGTCCTTGCAGGAACCAACCTGTTACAACGCTGACAAACATGGCTGTTTGCTGCTATCTGGTGCAGAGCCTCTTGTCCGCCTAGGATGACCGCCTCGCTTATAAGGAGAAACACCATGCGTCAGTCATTAGCCCTGTGTGTTCTGGGGGGCGGTTTATTGCTTGGCGGCTGTCAGGCTGTAAACACGACCACCGGTGATTCGGTGGGTGTCGAGCGTAAGCAGTACATGTTCAGCATGCTCTCGACAGATGAAGTCAATAAAATGTACGCCCAGTCCTACAAGGAAACCGTAGGCGAGGCGAGCAGTAAAGGCGTGCTCGATACCACCAGCGCCAATGCCAGGCGGGTGCATGCGATTGCCGACCGCCTGATTGCCCAGGCTCCAAAGCTGCGTCCGGATGCAGCCCAGTGGCAATGGGAAGTGAACCTGATCAAGAGCGATGAACTCAATGCCAATTGCGGACCTGGCGGCAAGATCATTTTCTATACCGGCCTGATCGAAAAGTTGAAGCTGACCGACGATGAAATCGCGGCGGTCATGGGCCATGAAATCGCTCATGCCCTGCGTGAGCACGGGCGTGAAGCGATGTCGAAGGCCTACGGCGTGGCCATTGCCAAACAAGGTGCGGGAGCCTTGTTGGGGCTTGGGGAAACCGGCATGGCGCTGACCGATACGGTTGTGAACTACAGCCTCACGCTGCCCAATAGCCGCAGCAACGAAAACGAGGCCGACCTGCTGGGCCTGGAGCTGTCGGCGCGAGCGGGGTACAACCCGAACGCTGCGGTGACCCTGTGGCAGAAAATGACCCAGAACGCTGGTGGTTCCCAGCCGGAGTTCATGAGTACTCACCCGGCCTCGGAAAATCGTATTGCCTCCTTGCAGGCTGCGATTCCCAAGGTGATGCCGCTGTACCAGCAAGCCAGCAAATCCTGAGCGGCTGATGGCACAAGAGCGCTGTGGCTTTCGTTGCAGCGCTCTTTTCATCACGATCAGACCCAGCCGCTGACTTGCATGGCCTTGTAGACCGCGACCAGTGCCAGTACGAAGAAGGCGCTGGCGGCCAGACGGCGGATCAGGGTCAGCGGCAGTTTTTCGGCAGCGAAGTTACCGGCCAGTACCACCGGGACGTTAGCGATCAGCATGCCCACGGTGGTGCCGATGATGACCAGCCACAGGTAGGAATACTGCGCGGCAAGCATCACGGTCGCAATTTGCGTCTTGTCACCGATTTCCGCGATGAAGAACGTGATCAGGGTCGTCATGAACGGGCCGAACTTGCGTGCCGTGCTCGCTTCGTCGTCGTCCATCTTGTCGGGAACCAGTGTCCACAGGGCCGTGGCCGTGAAGCTGGCGGCAAGAATCCAGTGCAATACCGCGTCGGAGAAGAAGCTGCTGAACCATGCGCCGACTGCGCCCGCCGCTGCGTGGTTGGCCAGGGTCGCGGCAACAATGCCGGCGATGATTGGCCAGGGCTTGCGAAAGCGGGCGGCGAGAATGAGTGCGAGCAATTGCGTTTTATCGCCAATCTCGGCAAGCGCAACGATTGCAGTGGGGATTAACAGGGATTCCAGCATCAGGGTTCCTAAGGGGCGGGTCGACACGGCTATGACACGTACAACCTCCCCGCCCCGGGTAAGGTGTTCGTGTCATAGGTCTTGTCAAACCACCGATCCGTCTGAGCGGATTCTGGGTCGCACGCACCATGGTCTGAGGACCAAGTATGTTGATGCGTGCCGGACGAGCATGTTGCTCGTGGGAGACTACTCCCCTAGGACGGAGCGGATTCTGCCTTCGCAAAATCCATTCGGCAAGCTCTTATTTTCAAGAACGTTTGGCGCTGTAGATCCGGAAGCCATTTCCCTGAGCCCGGATTTCGCACGCGCCGACATGCTCTTCGATCAAGGGCTGATAGCGCAGGAAGCTGTTGGCAACCAGGCGCAGTTCGCCACCTGATTTCAGATGTTGGCGTGCTTTTCTCAGCAAGGTTTCCGTTGCCAGATAATCGGTATGAACCCCGACATGGAAGGGTGGATTGCTCAGAATCGTGTTCAGACCCATGGGTGCGGCATCGATCCCGTCGCCGGTCAGAATCTGCGCTTCAAGACCGTTGGCAGCCAGTGTCAGAGCTGCGCTGGCCGTGGCGAAGGCATCCACATCGAGCATCACGACTTCGTTGTGCGGATAGCGACGTTTTACCGCAGCTCCCAACACGCCCGCACCGCATCCGAAATCCAGCAAGTGGCCGCTGGGGAGCTTGTCGAGGTTTTCCAGCAGCAGGGCCGAGCCGCGATCCAGGCGGCCATGGCTGAATACGCCCGGCAGGCTGATGACTGTGAGCGGGCCGTCTTCGAGTTCTATCTGGTAAGGCTTGGCCAGACTTTGCAGTTCAACCGCCTGCGGCGCATTCTCCACGGTGACTTGCCAGAGCTGGCAATGGCGGGCGCTGTCGAGTTTGCGGGCCCTGCCCAGCGGGCTCAACTGCTTGGCGGCAGCTTCGATACCGCCGCGTTTTTCACCCACCAGAAACAGCTCGCGCCCAGCCAGTCGCGAGGAGAGGGCGTTGAGCAGGTATTCCGTCAGGTCGCGTGCCTTGGGCAGAAACAACACGGCTGCGTCGAAGGCTTCCTGTGGCGCATCTACGCCGAAATGCGTGCGCCCGGCGAAGCGTGCATCCAGTGCTGCCTGATCGCCTGCATGCCAGCACCATCCGCGAGCGTTCGGCAGCTTCCCCAGCAAGTCGTCGGCTGGCAAACCGGCCAGCAGCAACGAGCCTTGAAAGAGTTCAGCCTGTCGAAGTAACACTTCACTGCGCGGGTCCATGTTTTCGCTCCTGAAAAAAGGGGCGAATTCTAGCTGACTACCCGCTTCGGCGCCCCTGCAAAAAATGCCTGGGCGTTCTCGATGACCTGGCTGACGATGCGTTGACGAGCCTCCCGCGCGCCCCAGGCGCTGTGCGGGGTAATGATCAGGCGTGGAATGTCATCCGCCAACAGCGGATTGCCCGCGACGGGCGGCTCCACACTCAGCACGTCTGACGCGGCACCGCCCAGATGACCATTGCGCAAGGCATCGGCCAAGGCCTGCTCGTCGATCAAGCCGCCGCGAGCGGTGTTGACCACCAGTGCCTGAGGTTTGAGCAGCTGTAATTCCCGGGCGCCGATCATGTTGCGGGTGTGTTCATTGAGCGGGCAATGCAGCGTCAGGGCGTCGATTTGCGGCAGCAATTCTTCAAGCGGCAGACGATTCGGGCGAGCAGGGCGGCCGGGAATCTGCCCCAGCAAGACGCGCATGCCGAAAGCTTCTGCCAGCCTGGCCACCGCGCCACCCAGTTCGCCATGGCCCAGCAGGCCGAGGGTCTTGCCTTCAAGCTCGACAATGGGGAAATCCAGCAGGCAGAACTGGGAGGATTTTTGCCAGAGACCCTGTTGCACGGCCTTCTGGTAATCGGGCAGGCGAGTGGCCAGAGCCAGCAGCAACAGCAAGGTGTGTTGTGCCACTGACGGGGTGCCATAGCCTTGGCAGTTGCAGACCGTGACACCGTGTTCGCGGGCAGAAACCAGGTCCACGTTGTTGGTGCCGGTCGCGGTAACCAGCACCAGTTTCAAGTCGGGGCATGCTGCGAACGTGTCGGCATCGAGCACGATCTTGTTGCTGATTGCCACTTGTGCGCCCTTGAGTCGATCGATCACCTGATCCGGCGCGGTGCTGTCATGCAACACAAGTTCACCGAAGCTTTCACGCAATGCGCCGAGGTCCAGATCCCCAAGGTCCAGGGACGTGTGATCGAGGAAAACTGCTTTGCCCGGATTGCTCATCAGCTGTACCTTTTTTGTAATAAGTTGAAAGAGTAATGTTGCGAGCCTATCAGCAAATGCTCGCCAATATTTCTGGAGGCCCCATGTACTGGGCAGAATTTCTTACCGTTGCCTTGATCCACTTGCTTGCCGTCGCCAGCCCCGGGCCAGACTTTGCGGTGGTGGTGCGTGAAAGCGTCACTCATGGTCGCAAGGCCGGTATCTGGTCTGCATTGGGCGTGGGGTCGGCGATTTTCGTGCATGTCGGGTATTCGCTGCTGGGGATCGGCATCATCGTTTCTCAATCCATCGTGCTGTTCAATGCGCTCAAATGGGCCGCAGCCGCTTATCTCTTGTACATCGGTATCAAGGCCCTTCGCGCCAAGCCAGCCGTTGTGGGAGATGACCCGGTCAAATCGGTTGCGCAGCAAAGAACCGCGCGTGGCGCCTATGCCAGCGGCTTCGTGACCAATGGCCTGAATCCCAAGGCAACGCTGTTTTTCCTGTCGCTGTTCACCGTGGTCATCAACCCTCATACGCCCTTGCTGGTTCAGGGTGGTTATGGCGTTTACCTGGCGGTTGCGACAGCGATCTGGTTCTGCCTTGTGGCCTGTCTGTTCAGCCAGGCTCGGGTGCGCGCCGGCTTTGCCCGTATGGGGCACTGGTTTGACCGGGTCATGGGCGGCGTGCTGGTGGCGCTGGGCATGAAGCTGGCGTTGACCGAGGTTCGTTGAGTTTCGTGACACGTTACCTTGTCGGCAAATCGTCCCTTTGGCTGATTTGGCTGGCGGACTAGAGCACTAGAGTCCATATTTCAAGCTTCGCCTGTGAACTTTGAAAAGGGACTCATATGTTACAGACTCGCGTTCTTCCGCCAGCCGATGGCGCCTATCAGTACCCTCTGTTGATAAAGGGGCTGCTGTTGTCCGGCAGCCGCTACGAAAAAACGCGCGAAATCGTTTACCGCGATACTGTCCGCTACACCTACCCGACCCTCAACGAGCGTATCCGCCGACTGGCCAATGTACTGACGGCAGCTGGCGTGAAGGCGGGCGATACGGTGGCTGTCATGGATTGGGACAGCCACCGTTATCTGGAATGCATGTTTGCGATCCCCATGATCGGTGCGGTGGTACACACCATCAACATACGGCTTTCGCCCGAGCAGATCGTTTACACCATGAATCATGCCGAAGACCGGTTCGTGCTGGTCAACAGTGAGTTCGTCGGTCTTTATCAGGCCATTGCCGGGCACTTGACCACTGTGGACAAGACGCTGCTGCTCACGGACCTGCCGGAGAAGACCGCCGAGTTGCCGAATCTGGTCGGGGAATACGAAGAGCTGCTGGCTGCGGCGAGCCCCCACTACGATTTCGAGGATTTCGACGAAAACTCGGTCGCCACAACCTTCTACACCACCGGCACTACGGGCAACCCCAAAGGCGTGTATTTCACTCATCGCCAACTGGTTCTGCACACCCTGGGCGTCGCGACGATCATGGGCAGTGTCGAAAACGAACGCTTGCTGGGTTCCAGCGATGTGTACATGCCGATTACCCCGATGTTTCACGTGCATGCCTGGGGCATGCCGTATGCAGCAACCATGCTCGGCTTGAAGCAGGTGTATCCGGGGCGCTACGACCCCGAGTTGCTGGTGGAGCTGTGGCGCAAGGAGAAGGTGACGTTCTCCCATTGCGTACCGACCATCATGCAGATGTTGCTGCACTCCAAGTCAGCCAAGGATACGGATTTCGGCGGCTGGAAAATCATCATTGGTGGCAGCTCTCTGACTCGCAGCCTGTATCTGGCCGCCAAGGCCAAGGGCATTCAGCTCACCGCTGCCTATGGCATGTCCGAGACCGGGCCGCTGATTTCCGTTGCGCACATGAACGAAGAACTGAGCGCAGGTTCCGAAGACGATCGCATCACCTACCGCATCAAGGCCGGTGTGCCGGGCATGCTGGTGGAAGCTGCCATTGTCGATGAAGACGGAAACTTCCTGCCTGCCGATGGTGAAACCCAGGGCGAACTGGTGCTGCGCGCACCCTGGCTGACCGAGAGTTATTTCCGCGAGCCGCAAAAAGGCGCCGAGCTATGGGCGGGAGGCTGGCTGCACACTGGCGACGTGGCGACCCTGGACGACATGGGTTTCATCGATATCCGCGACCGCATCAAGGACGTGATCAAGACGGGCGGCGAGTGGGTATCGTCGCTGGAGCTCGAAGACCTGTGCAGTCGACATGCTGCCGTGCGTGAAGTCGCAGTGGTGGGGATTGCCGATCCGCAGTGGGGCGAACGGCCTTTTGCATTGCTGGTGGTTCACGAAGGGCAGAGCATTGATGCCCGGATACTGAAGGAACATCTCAGCCCATTTGTCGAGCAGGGCCATATCAACAAGTGGGCAATACCAAGCCAGATTGCGATTGTTACTGAAATTCCCAAGACCAGTGTCGGCAAGCTCGACAAAAAGCGCATGCGTCTGGATATCGTTGAATGGCAGAGCAGTAACAGTGCTCTTCTGTCGACGCTTTAAGCACGTCGGATAAATCCCTTACCGCCTGACCGCATGCTGTGCTCATCGAGCACGGCATGCGTCTGCGTCGGCAATAAATCCAGCACTTGCCAAATTATCGAATCAAGCCATCCTGCCTGCCAACCTGTTACTCAGCCTTGTCGTAACAGGCATTCCAGAGGCGTTGATGCTTGCAAATCACACTTTAGAGGGATCAAGCAGCAGGGCGTGCTGGATATAGTCGGGACAGGGGACTTGGCAAGAGCGTAAAGATGCATTTTGTTTGGCGGCCCTCAGGGGGGCCGGTGAGTGTTGACAGCCAATCCATGGCTGAGTCGTTTCTGGAAGTTCCCACTGCCATAAAAATAAAAGCACATGGAGTCGCATCGATGACAACTGCAATCCCTTTCTGGCGCCGGGCGAAACTTCCTCTGGCTGTCAGTCTCGCTTCCTCGCTCGCCAGCCCCGCATTCGGCGTTACTTTCAATGTCGGTGAAATCGAAGGCAGCTTCGACTCATCCCTCTCGGTGGGTGCCAGTTGGTCTACCGCAAGTCCCAACAAGAACCTCATCGGCGCCAACAACGGCGGACGCGGTCTTTCCCAGACCTCCGATGACGGTCACTTGAACTTCAAGAAGGGCGAAACCTTCTCCAAGATCTTCAAGGGGATTCATGACCTTGAACTGAAGTACGGCGATACCGGCGTATTCGTGCGTGGCAAGTACTGGTATGACTTTGAACTCAAGGACGAAAGCCGCGAGTTCAAGGACATCAGCGACTCCAACCGCAAGGAAGGCGCCAAGTCTTCCGGCGTGCAATTGCTCGACGCATTCGTCTATCACAACTACGCCATTGGCGATCAGCCGGGCACTGTGCGTTTCGGTAAGCAGGTCATCAGTTGGGGTGAAAGTACTTTCATTCAGGGCGGGATCAACAGCGTCAACCCGGTCGATGTATCGGCGTTTCGTCGTCCCGGGGCCGAGATCAAGGAAGGCCTGATTCCGGTCAACATGTTCTATCTGTCGCAAAGCCTGACCGACAACCTGTCTGCGCAAGGTTTCTACCAGCTTGAGTGGGACCAGACAGTTGTGGATAACTGCGGCACCTTCTTCTCGCAGCCAGACGTGATTGCTGACGGTTGCGACAGCAATCTGGCGGTATTGCGTAGCCGTAGCGGGCTTAACGCTGTACCGGCGGTTGCCAATCTGTCGGCGAGTCAGCGGAATGGGCTCTTCAACGTCTTGGCGCAGCGAGGCGTCCTATTCGGTTCTCCCGATGAAGGTGCGATCGTACGTCGCGGCCCTGACCGGGATGCCCGTGACAGTGGCCAGTTTGGTTTTGCCGTGCATTACAACTTCGAGCCGCTGGACACCGAGTTCGGTGCTTACATGATGAATTATCACAGCCGCCTGCCTATCTTCAGCGGTCGTGGCGGGTCAGCTGCGTCGTTTAATCGTACTGCGCTGATTGGCTCGCTTGTGGGCAATGGCGTTCCAGCGGGGGCGCTTGCCGACCTTTTACCGACTGTGCTGCCACAGGTAGTGGCGGGCAACTCCAGCTACTACGTCGAATACCCTGAAGACATTCGCCTGTACGGCTTGAGCTTCTCTACCACGCTACCTACGGGTACTGCGTGGAGCGGTGAAATCAGCTACCGTCCAAACGCTCCAGTGCAGATCAACACCACTGACATTCTCTATTCGGGCATTTCCCCGATTAACCCGAGCGCTTCGCTACTCACCGGCCAAGCCGATACTGACCAGCCAGGTTATCGCCGCAAGGAAATCACCCAACTGCAAACCTCCTTCGTCCAGTTCTTCGATCAGGTGATGGGAGCTGAACGTCTGACCCTGGTGGGTGAAGTGGGCTGGACTCACGTGGGCGGCCTGGAAAGCACTTCAAAAATCCGCTATGGCCGCGATCCGGTCTACGGTCCAGGCCCGCTGCCAAACGGCCAATGTGCGGCCTTGAACAGCCTCACTCTCTCCGGTGCCGATCAGAACAACCTGACCCGTTATTGTGAAAACGACGGTTTCACCACCGCCAACTCCTGGGGTTATCGCACACGTGCCATCTGGGACTACAACAACGTATTCGCCGGTGTGAACCTCAAGCCAAGCGTGGCCTGGTCCCATGACGTCAAAGGCTACTCGCCTGGCCCAGGCGCCAACTTCGAGGAAGGTCGCAAGGCTGTCAGCCTCGGGCTGGATGCCGAGTACCAGAACACCTACACCGCCAGCCTTTCCTACACCAACTTCTTCGATGGGAAGTACACCACGGTCGATGACCGGGATTTCGTGGCACTCAGCTTTGGCATGAACTTCTAAGGACAAGGTTTCGGGATGACTATGAAAATGAAAATAACAAAGGGTCTGTTGCAAGCAGGTGCGCTGGGGTTGTCGTTGCTGGCAACCGGCGTCACGGCTGCGGTGTCTGAGTCCGAAGCGGCGAAGCTGGGGACCAGCCTGACGCCAATGGGAGCCGAGAAGGCAGGTAACGCCAATAACACCATCCCGGCCTGGAGCCCCATGCCGAAGAATGCGGGGGCTGTAGACAGCAAGGGTTTCCTGGCCAACCCGTATGCCAGTGAAAAACCGCTGTTCACCATCACGGCGCAGAACGTGGAGCAGTACAAGGACAAACTGGCACCGGGTCAATACGCGCTGTTCAAGCGTTACCCGGAAAGCTACAAGATCCCGGTTTACCCGACCCATCGTGGTGCTACCGTGCCTGATGACGTGTTTGCTGCCATCAAGAGAAACGCCACCAACACCAAGCTGGTGGGCGGCGGCAATGGCCTGGAAAACTTTGAAACCGCAATTCCCTTCCCGATCCCGTCCAGCGGTGTCGAGGTGATCTGGAACCACATCACCCGTTATCGCGGCGGCAGCGTGAAGCGATTCGTGACCCAGGCCACTCCGCAACCCAATGGTTCCTACAGCCTGGTGTACTTCTCTGACCAGTTCGTGTTCCGCGACAAGATGAAGGACTTCGATCCGAAGAATCCGGGCAACATCCTGTTCTACTTCAAGCAGGAAGTGACCGCGCCGGCGCGTCTGGCCGGTGGTGTGCTGCTGGTGCATGAAACCCTGGACCAAGTGAAGGAACCTCGTTCGGCCTGGCTCTACAACGCCGGTCAACGTCGCGTGCGCCGTGCTCCGCAGGTGTCCTATGACGGTCCGGGTACAGCCTCGGACGGTCTGCGGACTTCCGATAACCTGGACATGTACAACGGCGCGCCGGATCGCTACGACTGGAAACTGATCGGCAAGCAGGAAATGTACATCGCGTCCAACAGCCACAAGCTCGACGACACGACCCTCAAATACGCTGACATCATCAAGGCTGGCCATATCAATCAGGACCTGACCCGTTATGAACTGCGCCGTGTCTGGCATGTGACGGCAACTCTGAAAGAAGGCCAGCGTCACATCTACGCCAAGCGTGACTTCTTCATCGACGAAGACACCTGGCAGGCTGCGGTCATCGACCACTACGACGGTCGTGGTCAGCTGTGGCGCGTCGCCGAGGCTCATTCCGAGAACTACTACGACAAGCAGGTTCCGTGGTATGCCATTGAAACGCTGTACGACCTGCAGTCGGGCCGTTACGTGGCACTGGGCATGAAAAACGAAGAGAAGAGTGCGTATGTCTTCGGTTTCACCGCCGGCACCAGCGACTTCACGCCTAACGCCCTGCGTCAGGAAGGTGTACGTTGATCACACAAATCGGATGAACTGTCATGACGTGCAGATTGGGGTCTTTTGACGCTGTCTGCACGTAAACAGGCCGCTAAAAGTGCAAGCAGCCAAGTAGTTTCAATGACTTATAGCCAAAGCCCCTTGATTGGGGCTTTTTTATGCAGAGGTATTCGGCTCACAAATTGTAGGAATTTTGTTACGGACTTTTCGGTCGCTTCCTTCAAAAGGTTGGTGTTACCCGCTAGTCTCCGGACAGCTGCTATGGCGAAACAATACTCCAGAAGAGCTGGCCATGACTGATCTGTCCCGTATGCAAGGCATCGCAGGTAGCGCAACCTCCGCACTGGAAGGACGATTCTTTCGGCCTCCCTTGCCCGATGGTTATCTGCCTCGTTCCCGCTTGTGCGAACGTCTGACCGAAGGGTTGTCCGGGCGTCTGTTGCTGATCTGTGCGCCTGCCGGTTTCGGCAAGAGTTCGCTGGCCGTGGAGTTTTGCCAGAATCTGCCCGCCCAGTGGCAGAGCATATGGCTGGGGTTGAACCCTCGCGAAAGCGATCCTGGCCGTTTCCTTGAGCGGTTGCTGGCCGGGTTTCAGCAGTTCTTTCCACAATTGGGCGCGCAGGCCATGGGCTTGCTGAAAATGCGTCAACGCAATCAGCCCTTTGCCTTCGAGGAGTGGCTCGACGGCTTGCTGGATGAGCTGGCCATGCACCTGATGTTGAGCAAACCCTTGCTTCTGGTCCTGGATGATTACCATCTGGTGCAGGGCTCGGTGCTTGACCGTTGCGTACAGTTTTTCCTCAACCACTTGCCCACCGGGCTGGTGGTCATGGTCACCAGCCGCCAGCGTCCGAACTGGCATCTGGCGCGCCTGCGTCTGTCTCGACAATTACTTGAACTCAACGAAAGTGATTTGCGATTGACCGACGCCGAATCCCTGGCAGTGCTCGACCGACATAGCTGCTCACTGGACAGCGATGCACAGCGAAGCCTCATCCGGCGTAGCGAGGGCTGGGTGGCAGGTTTGCGCTTCTGGCTGCTGGCCGCGTCTGAAGCCGGCGATGACCATGCTTTGTCGCAGGCTCTGCGTGATGGCGAAGTCTTGATCAGTGAGTATCTGCTTGAAGAGGTCATTGACTGTCTTCCGGCAGATGTTCAGGCCTTTCTTTATGAAACCGCCTGCCTTGAACGCTTTTGCAGCGAGTTATGCGATGCCTCCCGAGAGGTTCACGACAGCGCCCAGATGCTGCGTTACCTGCAAGCGCATCAGGTGTTTCTGGTGCCGCTGGATGAGCAGGGGCGCTGGTTTCGCTATCACCATCTGTTCTCCGACCTGTTACGTGCCCGGCAGATTGCCGGCCCGCAACAGAATCGCCTGCATCTGAATGCCTGCCGCTGGTTCAACGAACAGGGCTTGCTGGACGAAGCCATTGAACAGGCGTTGCGTGCCGGGCATCTGGATGTCGCTGCCAATCTGGTGCAGAACCTTTCCGAAGAACAGCTTCTGGCCGAACAGAATGTCGGCATGCTGCTGCGCTGGCGAATGGACCTGCCAGACAGTCTGCTGACCAGCACGCCACGCTTGATTGTGCTGTACGCCTGGGCGCTGGGGCTGGCTTGTCAGCTCGATGCAGCCGAAGAACTGGCAGAAAATCTCAGCCGCTTTCTGCCAGCGCCGTCGGCCACTGCGCAGAAATCCATGCTTGCCCAGTGGCTGGCGCTCAGTGGCATCATTGCTCGTGGCCGCGGTGACAGCGACAAGACCCAGCGCTATTGCAGCGAGGCATTGCTCAGCCTGCCGGAAAAACGCTACGGCCAACGTCTGCTTTGCCTGTCCACTCTGGCCAACCTGGCAATAGCCAACAGCGATCTGTTGCGCGCCAGGGCTCTGAACCGTGATGCCCTTGAGCTGGCACAGCGAGTCGCCAATCCTCTGTTCGAGGCGCTGGCGCATTACGACCGGGCCAGAGTCCTGCAAGCCAGGGGCGAGATCCTTCGTGCTCTGGACGAGGTGCGTCAGGGGCAGCAACGGCTCAAAGGCTTACCCACATTGCGCCTTTATGCCGTGCGCGCACGCCTGACAATTTATGAAGGTTATCTTCTGACCCTGCGTATGCAGGCCGATGCAGGGCGTGCGCAATTGCTCGCCGGTCTGGTAGAGGCCCGTGCCTGTCGGGATATCAGCGTGCTGATCGGGCATTGTGTGATTGCCGGTCTGGAAGGGCGTGAAGGGCGTTTTGCCGAAGCCTTTGCCGAACTTGGCGAAGCCGAGCGCCTGATGCATATCTGGGATGTGCCGCCGATTTACTACCTGGCGATGATCACGCTGGTCAAATGTGAGCTGTGGCTGGTGCAAGGCCGTATCGATCTGGCCGAAGCCTGGCTGCTGCGTCTGACTCAGACCTACAGTGGCGGGCTGGCGACGGCGGCTCCGGAGTGTCATCCACAATTGCCGCAACAGGTGGAATTGCAGCGCGCCGTTCTGGAGCAGATTCGTGGCGATACCTGTGCATCCGCGCAACGTTTGCAGGAGCTGGAGCACCATGCGCAAACCATGGGCGCGCAGTTGCTGGGCTTGATCGCGCTCAACCAGCGCATCCGTCTGCTGCTGGACAGTGCCCGGCTGAGTGAGGCCGGTGAGCTTCTGAATCGCAGCCTGCTTGCGGCGCAGGGTGGTGCATTGCTGCCGTTCAAGGACCTGATCGACGGCCACCCACTGTGGCTTCGTGAACAACTGCTGCAAAGGCCTGCCTGCCTTGTGCGCGACTCCCTGCTGGAAAAGCTGCCTTTGTGCCTGGCTCCGCCGGTAACCGAGCAGACCCATGGCAACGACAGCTTGAGCGTACGTGAACTGGGAGTGCTGCAACTCATTGCCCAAGGCTGCTCGAATCAGGAAATCAGCGATCAGTTGTTCATCTCCCTGCACACCGTCAAAACCCACGCCAGCCATATCAACAGCAAGCTAGGTGTAGAGCGCCGAACCCAGGCGGTGGCGCGGGCGAAAGTGTTGGGGTTATTGGGGTGAACGGCCTTTAAATACCGACTCTTCATGCGTCGGTGTTTGAACTCTCGGCAAGCAGGGAATAACAGACTTACCCTGCCTTGCATCCCGCCCATAGTTGATCGATATCGTTCAACTCCCAGTCTTCGGCCCGTTCTATTTTAACGATAGCGTCCCGGTCATCCTTGTTTGCCAGGTCAATGATTTGCGGGGCGAATGTCTTTCGTGTTCGCGCCGACATGAACACTTTTACTTTGGGCAACAGTAATTGTTCATTCTGTTCGACTACAACTCCCAGGCGTCCGCTTTCCAGGCGCACAAGAGCACCAACGGGGTAAATGCCCACGGTCTTGACGAAACTCTGGAATACCA
This sequence comes from Pseudomonas cichorii, assembly GCF_015471405.1. Lineage (GTDB taxonomy): Bacteria > Pseudomonadota > Gammaproteobacteria > Pseudomonadales > Pseudomonadaceae > Aquipseudomonas > Aquipseudomonas serbiensis. Next base: position 65,746 of record NZ_BLVZ01000016.1, on the reverse strand, counting down.
CTTCATCGAAGTGGCCTTTCCATGAAGCCATTTCACGGATTGAATGCGCGGCGCCCCAGCCTTTTTTGTAAGGCCGGTCAGAGGTGACGGCATCATATACATCGCACACCGCGCCCATTCTGGCGAAGATGCTGATTTCATTGCCTTTCAAGCCATGTGGGTAGCCCGAGCCGTCGAACTTTTCGTGGTGATGCAGGCAGACATCCAGAACGATTGCATTGACCTGCTGGCTCTCCTCCAGAATCCTCAGGCCAGCCTCGGGATGGTGTTTCATGGCGGTGAACTCTTCCTGGGTCAACCGGCCGGGCTTATTGAGGATCTGCGGGTCAATCATCATTTTCCCGACATCATGCATCAACCCGGCCACACCGGCCTCGCGCACCTGCTCATCCTGCATGCCCATGCGCCTGGCAAGTGAAACCATCAAGGCGCATACCGCAACGGAATGCATGTAGGTGTACTCATCCGAGGTTTTCAGCCGGGACAGGCTGATAAGGGCATGAGGGTGGCGCAATATCGAATTGGATATTTCCTCCACGAGCAGCCCGACATCATCCACATTCATGGCCCGGCCCATCTTGGCTTCGCTGAACATGGTCATGACGGCATTCTTGGCCCTGCCGCAGATAAGCCGGGCACGCAGAAGTTCTTTCTCCATGCTGACAGGAGTGGTGTCATCTTCGGCGCTGGCTGGCGCGTCCGGATGACTGGCAGGAGATTTACCCCGGCGAGTATCGATCCAGACTTCCTCGGTGTCCGACTGCTGGATGCGCTTGAGGACTTCAATATCGTCAAGCACGACTTCGACCTGGTTTATCCAGAAAGGATCATTGACCCAAGGGCGGCAGAACTTGTGGATGTGCATGCCCAGTGAAAGCTCGGAAACAAGAATTTTTCTCAGCATGTTCAGCCACCGATATGTTTTTCGGTGGGATGAGAGAGAGCAGTCAATAGCAGTGGGCAAGTAACTGAAGGTATTAAGAAATTACAATGCATGAATTTATAATCGATGATCGGCATGACCTCACCTCTACTGGTTGTAAGGATCGTCCTGATCTCGTTGTGCCAGTATACGGGGCATTTCGTGAAAAAATCATGCGCATTTATATGGCGTCAATAAGCGGGTGATTATTTAATTATCAATAGAATCAGCCAATTGGGATTTTTTGTTTTCTGGCGTCAAAAACAGATCTTTAAAAAATAAGTTAAAGACGAAAATGTTGTTTTTTATACAGGCCTGTATCGCGATTTATATAATTGTTTTGTTATGCAATAACATTCTTTTCGAGGGGGTGGTGCGTTACAGCATGTCGTTTGGGCATTGTGCTGTTCTGCTACATTTGGAGCATTCAGGAGCCGCATCGAAAGGACCTGATCGGAGGCCGGACGGCCAGAAACGGTTCAGGTGGCGTTAAGGAATTTTTGACGGATGTCGTGCTCTAATCCGCTCATTAGCGTTCGTTAAATCAGGAGTTTCATCAATGTCTAGCTCGCGCCATTTGATTCTTGCCGCTCTTGCTGTGGCCATGCTGTCCGGATGTGCGTCGCCCAACCCTTACGACAGCAATCAGGGGCAGGCACAAAACTCGGGTGGCATGAACAAGACAGCCAAGTACGGTGGGCTGGGAGCATTGGCTGGTGCCCTGGCGGGTGCGGCAATCGATCACAACAACCGTGGCAAAGGCGCATTGATCGGCGCCGCAGTGGTGGGTGCCGCATCGGCAGGCTATGGCTATTACGCCGACAAGCAGGAAGCCGCGCTGAGGGCGAGCATGGCCAATACCGGCGTTGAAGTGCAGCGTCAGGGTGACCAGATCAAACTGATCATGCCGGGTAACATCACCTTCGCTACCGACTCTTCCTCCATCGCCAGCAGCTTTTACTCACCGCTCAATAACCTGGCGGGCTCACTCAAGCAGTACAGCCAGAGCAACATCGAGATCGTGGGTTACACCGACAGCACCGGCAGCCGCCAGCACAACATGGACCTGTCCTTGCAGCGTGCGCAAAGTGTCAGCACTTACCTGACGTCCCAGGGTGTGGATGCGACTCGTCTGTCGGTGCGCGGTGCAGGTCCTGACCAGCCGATTGCCAGCAACGCCGATGTCAACGGACGCGCCCAGAACCGTCGTGTCGAGGTCAACCTCAAGCCTATTCCAGGCCAGCAGTACGAGCAGTATCAACAGTAACCATTGTTCGCGAATGAATTCGCTCCCCCCGTAGGAGTGAATTCATTCGCGATGAAATCAGCTCAAGCCCTTGAGCCGATCCAGCAAGCGATCCTTCTCTTCCCACAATCCGTTGATCCACTGCTGGAACTCCAGCCGGTAGGCCTGATCCTGATCGTAGTTCTTGCCGATGAATTGAGGCGGAATCTTTATCTCTTCAAAGTGCGCTACCACTTCCTTCACGTTGCCACACAGCAGGTCCCAATAGCCCGGTTGCCCGCCTGGATAATGAATGGTGACGTTGATGATCGACTCAAGCTGTTCGCCCATGGCATCCAGTACGAATGCGAGCCCGCCGGCCTTGGGCTTGAGCAGGTTGCGAAACGGTGAGTTCTGTTCGGCGTGCTTGGCTTTGGTAAAGCGTGTGCCTTCGGCAAAGTTGAAAATGCCCACCGGGTTATGACGGAATTTGGCGCAGGTACGGCGAGTGGTTTCCAGGTCCTTGCCTTTCTTTTCCGGGTGTTTGGCCAGATATGCCTTGGAATAGCGTTTCATGAACGGAAAGCCCAGCGCCCACCAGGCCAGGCCAATCAACGGCACCCAGATCAGCTCCTGCTTGAGAAAGAACTTCAACGGGCGAATGCGTCGATTGAGTACGTACTGCAAGACCATGATGTCGACCCAGCTCTGATGATTGCTGGTGATCAGGTACGAGTGTTCATAGTCCAGCCCTTCAAGGCCGCTCAACTGCCAGCGAGTGTGGCCAAGCAGCCTGATCCAGGCATTGTTGCAACTGATCCAGGTTTCCTGAATATGAATCATCAGCCAGTCGGTCAGACGCTGGGCAGCCTTGAAGGGCAGGCATATCTTGAAAAACGTGACCACGAACAGCACTGCGCAGCAGGCAATGGTGTTGAGCGCCAACAACAGCGAGGCGATGAAGCCGCGCAATGGGGCAGGCAAGGAATCCATGACGGATAGTGACTCCAGAGGGTAATGGGATGCGGTACAGACTGCACCCTGGCAGTCTGCACAGATGGCATCGGTATGTGTATCAGGAAAGTGTGTCTGCCTGAATGGCGGTCAGGGCGATGGTGTAGACGATGTCGTCGACTTGCGCGCCACGTGGCAGATCGTTCACCGGTTTGCGCAGTCCTTGCAGCATCGGGCCCAGGCTCACGCAGTCGGCGCTACGCTGTACCGCCTTGTACGTGGTGTTGCCGGTGTTCAGGTCCGGGAACACGAATACCGTTGCACGCCCGGCCACCTGGCTGTCCGGTGCCAGTTGGCGAGCGACGTCCTCGTTGGCGGCGGCATCATACTGCAACGGGCCATCGATCAGCAGGCCGCGCTGGGTTTCACGGGCCAGCAGGGTGGCTTCGCGAACTTTTTCCACTTCCTCGCCACTGGCGGAATTGCCGCTGGAATAACTGATCATCGCCACCCGTGGCGCGATACCGAATGCGACGGCGGAGTCGGCACTTTGCAGGGCAATTTCGGCCAGCTCGCTGGCACTTGGATGCGGGTTCATGATGCAGTCGCCGTACACCAGTACCTGCTCGGGAAACAGCATGAAGAACACCGATGAAACCAGGGTGCAGCCGGGGGCGGTCTTGATCAGTTGCAGCGCCGGGCGAATGGTATTGGCGGTGGAGTGAATGACACCCGATACCAGCCCGTCGACCTCATCCAGCGCCAGCATCACAGTGCCGATCACCACGGGATCTTCCAGTTGCTGCTCGGCCATGGGAGCGTTGAGGCTTTTGTTCTTGCGCAACTCGACCATCGGCGCGACATAGCGTTCGCGAATCAGGTCAGGGTCCAGAATCTCCAGTCCCGGCGGCAATTCGATACCTTGAGCCTGAGCAATCGCCTGAACCTCTTCGGGCTTGGCCAGCAGGACGCACCGTGCAATGCCGCGTGCCTGACAGATCGCCGCCGCCTGAATGGTCAATGGCTCGTTGCCTTCGGGCAGGACGATGCGCTTGTTGGCGGCCTGGGCGCGCTGGATCAACTGATAACGGAACACGGCAGGCGAAAGGCGCAGCTCCCGTGGCGTACCGCAGCGCTGATGCAGCCAGGCGGCATCCAGGTGACCGGCGACAAAGTCAGTGATGATTTCCGCTCGCTCGCGGTCATCGATGGGGATTTCCTTGTTCAACTGATTCAGGCGCGTGGCGGTGTCATAAGAGCCGCTGCTCACCGACAGCACCGGCAAACCGGCCTGTAGCGCGCCTCGGCACAGTTCCATGATGCGCGGGTCGGGCACGGTGTCGCTGGTCAGCAACAGGCCAGCCAGCGGCACGCCATTCATGGCCGCCAGACTGACTGCCAGGATGATGTCGTCACGGTCGCCCGGCGTCACGACCAGAACGCCTGGCTTGAGCAATGGCACGGTGTTGAGCACGGTTCGGGCGCAGATGATGATTTTCGACATGCGCCGTTGCTCGTAGTCCCCGGCATTGAGCACCTGCGCGCCGAGCAGTTCGGCGACATCGCGGGTGCGCGGGGCATTGAGTTCGGCCTGGAATGGAATACAACCCAACAGGCGGAAATCGCCACTGCGCAGTAGCGGAGAGTGCTCTTTCAGGCGAGCGGCGAAGACTTCCATGCTCTCTTCGGTACGCACCTTGTTGAGGATCACGCCCAGCACTTTCGGGTCTTTCGGCCCTCCGAACAGTTGGGCCTGCAATTCGACCCGGCCCGACAGCTCGGTGAGCACTTCGTTTTCCGGGGCCGATACCAGAATCACTTCGGCATCCAGGCTCTTGGCCAGATGCAGGTTGACCCGTGCGGCATAGCTGGCGTTACGGGTGGGCACCATGCCTTCGACAATCAGCACATCCTTGCCCACGGCAGCTTGCTGGTAAAGGCTGATGATTTCTTCCAGCAGCTCATCCAGTTGGCCATCACCCAGCATGCGCTCCACATGCGCCAGGCCTAGAGGCTGTGGTGGTTTGAGGCCGTGGGTGCGGGCCACCAGTTCGGTCGAGCGTTCAGGGCCGAGATCGCCCGGATGGGGTTGTGCGATCGGCTTGAAGAAGCCGACCTTCAGGCCCGCACGCTCAAGGGTGCGAACCAGACCCAGGCTGATGGATGTCAAACCCACGCCAAAATCTGTGGGGGAAATGAAAAAAGTCTGCATACCGGCTTCTCTATTGAGCAGTGCAATGGCCGAGGCGAAATGGACAGCCATTCGACCAGAAAAAAATCAGGGAGCCGTCTAACGCGACTCCTCGGTGCCAAGACTATCGTTATCTGATGACTTCGCACACCAGCCACAGTGAAAGCCCTGACCTATTTTTTGTTGGCGCTGCGCCGCGTCCATTACCCAGGCACGCGATTGCCATGGCGGTTGATGGCGAAGGTGTTGCGTATGCCCGCAGGACAACACTGCGACCCAGTGGCCGTCTTCATCCTGTCGAAAATCAATAACCGTTGAGTTTTCCAATCGGGGCCGTCTGTCAGAGTTGCGTTCGCTTTCGTGCGATTGCTTGGTTAAACTTGCCCGTTCTTCAATCTTAAGCAAAAGGTCCTGTCCCATGCCGATCGCCGCTAACAAGGCTGTCTCTATTGACTATACCCTGACCAACGACGCTGGTGAGGTCATCGACAGCTCTGCCGGCGGTGCTCCGCTGGTCTACCTGCATGGCGCCGGCAACATCATTCCGGGCCTGGAAAAGGCACTGGTCGGCAAAGACGTCGGTGACGAGCTGAAAGTCGCCATCGAGCCTGAAGATGCCTACGGTGAATACTCTGCCGAACTGGTCAGCACCCTGAACCGCAGCATGTTCGAAGGTGTCGATGAACTTGAAGTCGGCATGCAGTTCCACGCTTCGGGCCCTGACGGCAGCATGCAGATCGTGACCATTCGCGACCTGGATGGCGACGATGTCACCGTTGATGGCAACCACCCGCTGGCGGGGCAGCGCCTGAATTTCGAAGTCAAGATCGTGAGCATCCGTGATGCCAGCCAAGAAGAACTGGCTCATGGCCACATTCATGGCGAAGGCGGTCATCAGCACTGATTTGTGCTGCTAAGCTCAGGTAACTGACAAGGGCGCTCTGGCTGTTCTGCGATGACGACTTTCGTTACGCGGTCTGCCACGGCGCCTTTTTGGTTCGCTCGGGCTTCAGGGGGGAGGATTTCATGAGTGCTTTTCACGACATCACACTGAAGGCGCTGAACGGGCAGGAACTGCCTCTGGCGCCTTTGAAGAACAAAGTGGTTCTGGTCGTCAATGTGGCCTCCAAGTGTGGGCTTACACCACAATATGCGGCGCTTGAAAGCCTTTATCAGCTGTACAAGGACAAAGGCTTCAGCATTCTGGGCCTGCCGTGCAATCAGTTTGCCGGACAGGAACCTGGCTCCGAGCAGGACATTCAGGCCTTCTGCGAACTCAATTACGGCGTGACCTTTGCGCTGGGCGAGAAGCTGGAAGTCAACGGGGCGCAACGTCACCCGCTGTACCGTCTGCTGGCTGGCGAGGGGGCCGAGTTTCCTGGCGATATCACCTGGAACTTCGAGAAGTTTCTGGTCGGTCGCAATGGTGGCGTGATTGCCCGTTTTTCACCACGCATGGCGCCGGATGATCCTGCCGTTATTCAGGCAATCGAAAAGGCTCTGGCCTGACGTCATCGTACTGCGTTTGCCCGGCATTCAGCCCGAAATGGATTTGACGGTCTGGCCTTTGGCCTGTGCATCGTTGGCCGGGCAAGCGCTGAACAACTGCTGCTCGAACTGATCGATGATCGCCGTCCAGCCCTGACGACTTGCATGCTTGCGAGCATTCAGACGTACCCTGCGCAGGGCTTCACTGTCCTCTATCAGCCAGTGTGCGGCATCAATGAACGCTTCCTCATCACCGGGCATGGCCAGCGCGCCATTGTGACCGTGACGAATATGCTGCCCGGCAGCCGCCTCGTCGTAGGCGACCACACCAAGCCCTGATGCCAGCGCCTCAAGCACGACATTACCGAATGTCTCGGTCAGGCTTGGAAAAAGAAACAGATCGCCGGATGCGTAGTGCGCTGCCAGCGCCTCGCCGCGCTGCGCCCCGCAGAAAATCGCATCGGGTATCTGCTGTTCCAGAGTGGCACGTTGCGGCCCGTCTCCGACCACAATCAGTTTCAGGGTGCGCCGCGGATAGCTCTCTTTCAGTGTCTCGAAGCACGTCTTGAGCAAGCCGAGGTTCTTTTCCGGTGCCAGCCTGCCGACATGCAGGATGGCGGTATCACCCACCTGCAACCCCCAACTTTCGCGAAGCGCCTGCGAGCGTCTGGAAGGATGAAACAACTGGCTGTCCACGCCGCGAGACAACAACTCGATCCGCTCGAAACCACGCCGCTCCAGCTCCATCTTCTGGCTGATACTGGGGACAAGCGTCATGCGCGAGCGATTGTGGAACCAGCGCAGATAGTGGGTCAGCAAGCGGGTGATGAACCCCATGCCGTATTGCTGCGTGTATTGCGGGAAATTGGTATGAAAGCCACTGATCACCGCAATTCCCAACCGCCTTGCCGCTCGCAATGCAGAAAGCCCCAGCGGCCCTTCGGTGGCGATATACAACACGTCCGGGCGCCGCCGCTGCCAACGGCGCAACAGCTTGTGCATCGAAGACTGGCCCCATTGCAAACCCGGATAACCCGGTATCGGCCATCCCCGGCACAGCATCAGATCGTCGGCCGCAGTAAAACCTGCCTCATCACTCTGGCGAGGCCGAATCAGCTCGACCTGATGCCCGCGCAAACGCAACCCGTCACACAGCCGCCCCAACGTATTGGCGACGCCATTGATCTCGGGAGTGAAGGTTTCAGTGATAAGAGTGACATGCAGGATTTTGCTCATGAGGGCAGTCTCGGCTTGTTGCATGTCGGTTATGTGGCTGTTGGGTGATGGATTTGTGACGGGGGAGTTTGAAGGTTAAAGAAAGTCGGCTGTATGAGGTCTCCTTTTAAGAGCAAATAGGAGATTTCAACAAAGGTAAAGTTTGTTTTTTATAGGTACTACATTGTGCGGAGTTTTGATCTGGCAAAGGCGTAGGTTTTTTCTGTAAGTGTTCAATGTATTTGATTGAGTGTTGAAGTCGAGTGCTTTCTGAATAACGTCAGGCTATCGAGTTTCAAGTTCGATAGGCGAAGGCGGTAAGCCGGGTATACCGGTGATGCCTTCTTGATGTGAAAAATAAGGAAGCATGAAATGAAATTTGACTATAAAAAGTTGAAGTGGATTCGCTCGGCCTTGGGAATTGTGCTGGCGCTTTCAGGGTATGTAGAAATGGCCATGGCTGGTAGCTATCAGTCCTCGGTGAATTTACCAACGGTTCATTCACGAGGGTATCTTTATACTGCCAATATTCCATTGCGCGGAGCCCCGCCAGAAGGTGCGTGGATCAAGAATGTCAGTTGGAACTGGAATGTGACGGGATGGCCGCGAGGGTTGGAGGTTAAATTGTGTCAGGTCAATAACTGCATTGATATTTCTCGTATGCGTGTCGGCTCTACCCAGGTTTTTAGAGGTCAGCTTGCCAATAGAGGTTTTTATTATTCAATCAAGGTGAGTGGTGCAGGCCCTGTGCCTGTCGCCGGGCAATTTGGCCGCATTACAGTAGATTGGTAATCACTATCCCCCTCTCAATCTGAGAGGGGGATGGCTTGCTACCAGTGGGCCATGTCTTTGAACTTCTGAGGAAGGCTGTCATTGAAATCCAAGATTTTCTCCAGGATTTTCGCAGGTGGTGTACCTTTAAAAAGCTCTGTTTCGTAAAGTTCTCCGCGAAGCTTTTGCACTGAAGACATCGTTTTTGCAAAATACAATCTTGTTTCGTCAGTGACTATCTGGCCGGTTGTGGTATAGCGGATGATTGGGTAGTCAGTAACATCAAATAACTCAAATACCAACGAGTTATAAGCGTACTCATATGCCATTTTTGCTGCTTGAGTCGGGTCCTTGCCGGCCTCGTCAAGGAGTTCAGACCGGAATGTTGATCCCCTGGGATACGTGTCTCTTTTTCCTTGACTGACTATCGAACCCTCGCTCTGAGTCGCATCCAACACTTGCTTGAATGACATCCCTTCTTCAGTTTGCGCAGTAGCCGTGGCTTTTGATCGCGGGCCCAAGCAGGTGACATTGGGAAATGGCGAATCGGTATGAGTTTGCATTTTCCGACTCCGCTCAGGTTAAACAGCATCGTGCTTGAGTTGACGGCTCTGCTGGCTAGCCACTCTTTCCAGAGCCGCAGGCCTGGGCTCGAAGTCTTTGTCGTTGACGGCGGACTTCCTTTGTTCCGGGCTCATGTTCTGCAGGAAGTAAGTGGATCGTGGTTGCACCAGACGGGTCAGCGTTGCGGCTGAGGGAATGATTGCCGTGCCGGGGCCTTGTGCCGCTTTTTTAACGTCACTGAAAACCTGGGCAAAACGGCTTGAGCGCGGTTCTGGCATTTTTTCCAGCGCGGCAGGTTTGTAAGCGGTTTGTGTTGCGGCAGTTTTTGTTTTGACTTCCATGGTGTTGCCTCCTGTGGGTTTATTGCAGGAGAGCAAAGAGGGTGCCAGTTTTTATAATTTGTTTTTGACGGTGGGCGATGCTTAGTGTTTAAAGGGTTTTAATAAGTGTCCTACATAAAGATCCTACAGCTTGTTTTATATTGATATCACGGCAAGGTTTTTCCCATGGCGGTAATGTATTGCCAGTGGTTTTTTTAGTTGTTTTATAGGGGGGGTTAAAGCGTGTTCTTTTCATTGCGTAGGATATTTCTTTTTATAGGTTTCAGAAGCGCATCCATGCGCTCCTGTAAAAATCAGCGTTCTCTCACCCAGAACAACGTCGCCCCAGCCACTGCCGCTGGCATCATCAGGATATTGAGCATCGGTACCAGCAACGCCAGATAAACGATGCCGCCGAAGCTCAGGCTTTGCCAGCGCTTGCTTTTCAGCCAGTCGAGCATTTCGTTCCAGCCCAGCTTGTGGTTGTCCGCCGGGTAGTCGATGTACTGGATAGCCATCATCCAGATCCCGAAGAGCAGCCAGAGCGGGGCGGCGATCAGGTTGACCACCGGGATGAAGGACAGAATGAACAGCCCGAGCATGCGCGGCAGCATGTAGCCCAGCTTGCGAGCCTCGCGGGCCAGTGTGCGGGGGATCATGGCCGCCAGTTCGGCCCAACTGAAGTCAGGTGATTCATCCTTGCCGCGAATCACGGCTTCGACTTTCTCGGACAGGAAGCCATTGAACGGGGCGGCGATGATGTTGGCTATCATGGTGAAGGTGAAAAACACCATAAACAGCACCAGTGCCACGAACAGCGGCCAGAGGATGTAGTTCAGAAAGCTCAGCCAGTGCGGCAAGGTCGGCATGAAAGCATCGACCCAGATGCCGAACTGATGCAGGGCCAGATAGATCAGGCCACAGAACAGCACCAGGTTGATGCTCAGCGGCAGCAGGACAAACAGGCGCAGGCCAGGGCTGAGGACCAGTTTCAGGCCTTCTTTCAGGTATTGCGGGCCTGTGAGGGCAGGGGCGGGCATGGCAGCCTCCGAAAAATGGAAAACGCTCGACCTTACCGACTTTGCCGGGCGCTTGAAAGAGCTGTCAGCGGCTCATTGAGCGGTATCGGCATGGCCGTTGTGCATAGAAGTGGACTATGAGGTGGATTGTGAATCGATATTTCCTTACCCTTCTTCACCCCGATAGGCTCTGCATCACTTTCTTGACCTATCCTTTGCAACTCTTGATGGAGTCATCAATGAGGGTGCTGGTAGAAAAGGCATGACGGCTGGCCCTCAGGGCGTTGCCGATTACCAGACCTCGTCGAACATCTAGAGCGCGTAATGTGTTGCTGCGGCAGGGGCTCGCAGTTTCAGAACTTTCAGGATTGCCGAGCTACAGAGCACTTCCCCAAGTGTATCGGCAGTCCTTTTTTATCCAGCCGTTCCGACCGCGGCAAACCGGTCGGTCGATAGGAGTGTGTCATGTCCGACGTACGTCATTCCCGAGTGATTATTCTCGGCTCCGGCCCTGCCGGTTACAGCGCTGCGGTCTATGCCGCACGTGCCAACCTCAAGCCTTTGCTGATCACCGGCATGCAGGCTGGTGGTCAATTGACCACTACCACTGAAGTCGATAACTGGCCGGGCGACCCCCATGGCCTGACCGGTCCAGCATTGATGGAGCGTATGCGTGAGCATGCCGAGCGTTTTGAAACCGAGATCGTGTTCGACCACATCAATTCCGTGGATCTGGCTGGCAAGCCATTCAGCCTCACTGGCGACAGAGCGGTCTACACCTGCGATGCTCTGATCATCGCCACTGGCGCCAGCGCTCGTTACCTGGGCTTGCCGTCGGAAGAAGCGTTCATGGGCAAGGGCGTTTCCGCTTGCGCCACCTGCGATGGTTTCTTCTATCGCAACCGTGAAGTGGCTGTGGTCGGTGGTGGTAACACTGCTGTGGAAGAGGCGCTGTATCTGGCCAATATCGCCAGCAAGGTAACTCTGGTTCACCGTCGCGAGACTTTCCGTGCCGAGAAGATCCTGATCGACAAACTTCACGCTCGTGTGGCCGAAGGCAAGATCGAACTCAAGCTGAACGCAACCCTGGATGAAGTGCTGGGCGACAACATGGGCGTGACCGGTGCTCGCCTGAAGAACAACGACGGCACCAGTGACGAGCTGAAAGTCGACGGTGTGTTCATCGCGATCGGCCATACCCCGAACACTTCGCTGTTTGAAGGTCAACTGGCCTTGAAAGACGGCTACATGGTTGTGCAGGGTGGTCGTGAAGGCAATGCCACTGCGACCAGCGTGGAAGGTGTGTTTGCAGCGGGCGATGTGGCTGACCACGTTTACCGTCAGGCCATCACCTCTGCCGGCGCGGGCTGCATGGCTGCACTGGATGTCGAGCGTTACCTGGACGGTCTGGCGAACGCTTCGTTCTGATCTGCCCCGTAGGAGCGGATTTATCCGCGAAAATCTTCGCGAATGAATTCGCTCCTACGGCGTTATCAACCCTTGCGCTTCAAGGGCTCACCTTCAAACTTCACACCGGCCAGGCCGTGGGCGATCAATGCCCTGATATTGCCGTGGTCGTTGCCTTCTGGCGTGGCTTGTACCGAGCGGTAGTGCTCGCCGAAAGCCAGCAGGGTTTCATCGTCGCTCAAACCTTCCAGCAGGGCCAGGCCCAGTGTCTTGCACGAGCCTTCGTTCTGGCCGGCTGCGTTTTCGACGCTGCCGTTCTTGAACGCTTGAGGCTGATAGTCATAGCCCGCCGCAATGAATGCCAGGGTATCGGCAAAGGCGTGTTCGCCGCTCTTGAGGCTGGTACGCAGGGTGTTCAGATCAGTCATGCTTGGTTTCCTTGGCAAACGCCGCTTTCTGTTCGGCGCTGGCTTCTTTCTGGTATTGGGCTTTCCACTCGTTGTACGGCATGCCGTAAACCACTTCGCGTGCCTCATCGAGGCTGACATCGATCTGTTTCTCGTCGGCAGCGGCCTTGTACCACTTGGACAGGCAGTTGCGGCAGAAACCGGAGAGGTTCATCAGGTCGATATTCTGGACGTCCTTGCGGCTGTCCAGGTGCGCGACCAGACGGCGGAAGGCGGCGGCTTCAAGTTCGAGGCGTTGTTGCTCGGTCATGATGGGCTCTGTTGGCTAGGGGGCAAGGGGAGGCAATGAGTCATTCACCGGATCTCCCTTTCTTCAAGTGTCGACCTCCATTGATGACGACACTGCTTCCTGTGGTGTATCGGGCTTCCAGCAAATAGAAGACGGCTTCGATCAAGGGCTCTGCGCCAGGCTCGAATTGCAGCAGCGCTTTTTTCAGCGTCTGGCGTCGATATTCCTCATCGCTGTCCGGTTTGAGGATCAGCAGCCCCGGCAAGATCGCGTTTACACGAATGTCCGGAGCATATTTCTCGGCGAACGACAGCACCATGTTTTGCAGGGCGGCCTTTGTGGCGGCATAGGCAATATGGCTTTTGCTGCCACGAGACGAGGTGTCATCGCATATGTGGATGATGTCGGTTTTTTCCGGGCTGGCCAGTAATTGGCCCAATGCCAGGTTCAGATGGTAAGGCGCTTCGACGTGGAGCTTGAACATGGTGTTCAGGTTTTCCAGGCTATCGTCCAGCCACAACGAGGCGTTGTGGATGATTGCGCGCAGGCCATCGTAGTTCGAGTTGATGTAGTCGATCAGCGCCAGACGATCCTGCTCCACTCCCAGATCGGCTTGAAACTGCACGATATCGGGATGAGGCGAGGTTTCTTTCAAGGTGCGGCTGACGCTGATGACGCTATAGCCTGCCTGTGCCAACCGTATGGCAAGTTCCAGGCCGACTCGTTGGCTGGCGCCGGTTACAAGGATCGTTTTATTCATGCGGTGCAGTTGGCTTCAAGGTTTTTCGAGCATAAAACCTGCCCGACTCAAAGGCCCAAGCATAACTGAAGTTATGCCAAGAGTGCGGGCAAGCTCTTGAAACCCGAGTTTTACACAACGCTATCTCAATTGCTGCCAACCGATTTACCTGTCGCTTCAGGCGCGGAAGGTATCTTGTTCAGCCAACTGGCCAGCAGGTGGGTAGACAGTGGAATGAACCAGTAAACCATCAGCGGCGTAAGAATCAGGGTGCTGATCATGATGCGTGGCGCCAGTTCCAGATGACTGAGCAACGGCCCCAGCAGGAAATTGAAGATCAGCGAGACGGGGAAGAAGGCCAGCCAGATGGCCACGGCCTGTTTCCAGCGCGGAGGGCGTTGGTTAGCCGTACCGAACCAGCCATCGATTCCGCTGACACGGCGCTCCGAAGGCTGGGCAAAAAGCCCGCTTCCACGCACCAACCATGAGCGTCGAGAGGCTGAGTGCTCCCATGCGTGCATGGTTTCGGCATCGGCGAAGCGGAAAATGATCTGAAATTCATCGTCCCCGGGAGGCGGCGCGAGGACACCGGAGCCCAGATAGCCGGGAAAATCGGTAGCAAGTTGTTCGCCTTCATGCAGCCAGGTCATGAGTTCCTGGTAACGGCCATGGGCAACGCGGCGTGCAACCATCAAGGTGACGGGATGGGTAGACATTGTGTATCTCCGATAGACGAGTGAGATTCCCGGGTAGGGAAGTCACATGACACGGCTCCGGGGTGGTGGGGCTGTGTCAGCTTCGTTTGAAAACAAGCAAGGATTGTTCCTGAAAACGCTGTAGGAAGCTATCTGAGGTTATCGGTGCATGGTGGGGTGCAGGCGTTGATGCTGCTTGTGCAGGTATCGAAGCAAACGCTCCGCGTCTTCCTTGTTGTCCTGATTCAGTCGATAAGCCCCCATGCCGTTTTCAGTCACGCGCTCCAGCGTTCCCTTTATCGGAATCGGGGCGTTTCCAAGTGGATTGAACCAGGCGCTGAACTGCTTGGGCAATTTTCTCTGCTTGCGGTACTCAAGCAAGACACCCTTGAAAGACACCTCATGAATCCAGAGTGAGGTCAGCGAGCCCTTTTCGGTTTCCAGTGCAAGTGGCTCCGCGAGGATAAGGCGCCATGGACGGACCCGCGGACCTTCTTCATAGATGCTGGGTGTGCCGAGTTCCAGATGCAAGGCATGAAACTCATCCTCGACCAGATGCAGAGGGAAGTTCATTTGCTGATCTTCAAACTGGGCGTGGAGCGTCACCTGCTCATGGGCCGCCAGACGTGTCAGCAGATTCTGGATCTGCACGCCGCCGTTCACCATCAGGCTGCGCGTACTGTCACGTACGTTGAGCCTTGGGTTGTGCTGCATGCTCTGGATGAAATCCAGCTCAGCCTGCGTGAGGATGGAATCGGGCTGCATGATGAACTCGTACGGACCGGTAGACGATGAGGAGAAAGACCGTTAATTCCTTGTTCTGTTCTGACCGTTCGTCATTTTTTTCAAAATCTTTCCGGGAAATTTTGCGTGAGCCCCGGGAATAGGCTACGGCGGCAAAATGCAATCTCAGTAGGCGGATCGATAAGGCATAATGTCCGACTCTTTTACTCTGCCACAGGATTTGTCATGAGAGTCGCTATCATTTCCGGCTCGGTCTATGGATCGGCCGAAGAGGTTGCCCGTCATGCAGGCGCGATTCTGCGCGATGCGGGCCATGAACCCTTGCACAACTCGCGCATCACACTGGCCGAGTTACAGGCTTTCGAGCCTCAGGCCTTGCTGGCCGTGACCTCAACGACTGGCATGGGTGAACTGCCCGACAATATCCTGCCCATCTACTCACAGCTCCGTGACAGTCTGCCTGCCTTCCTGAGAGGCCTGCCCGCCGGTGTGATTGGCCTGGGCGATGCCAGCTATGGCGATACTTTCTGTGGCGGCGGCGAACAGATACGCGAGTTGTTCGCCGAACTGGGCGCAGTTGAAGTGCAGGAAATGCTGCGTCTGGATGCGAGCGAAAGCGTTACGCCGGAAAGCGATGCCGAGCCCTGGCTGGCGGAGTTCATCAAGCATCTGGGGTAAGACCCTTATATTGAATTGGCGCGGGAATGTTCATGCATTTCAGCGCCTTTTAAGTGCAAGAAAGGCTTTTTCTTTTTGATATGTAAGATATATGTATTACATATGTAGGACGCGGATGGATTTTTATCCGGCTATCAATTGATATTCCCCAGCTCCGATATTCAAAGAGTGCCCACTCGATGAATAAGGAGTATCAAATGCCAAAGTCTATTGTTGGCAACCTGCCACAGTTTTCTATAAAAGCACCTCCCAAGAAAGAAGCCCCCAAGATAAACGCGCCCCAGGTCAGCCAGATCCTGAGCGAGGCCAGCAGCACGAACTTTGGTGCCATCAGCCTGCTGGTGATGGAAAAAAGAGGCATGAAGCCGCTTTTCAAGGGCTTCAATCCCGAGCAGATCACGCCCAAGGAACTGACGAGGGCGGGTATGAGGCTTTATAACGGCGGGTTGATCGATAATCACACGGCAGAGCTCTTGAGCCGTACCGGGGACGAGTTCGACAAGAAGGGCAAAGTTGTAAACCCGGACAAGCAAATAAATGCTCTGGAGTTTTTTGCCGAACGAATTGCCGAGATGAAAAGCAAGGCCTTGATGGGCGACCCTTATGCACAGATTCTGCTGCCCGATTACGTCAAGGCCATCCATGTCATGCAGAACCTGTACACCTTTGCTACCACCGGCACGAGCATGGAGGTGATGAAAATCAAGGAAGCAGAGAAACTCGGAAGGCCTCCCTTGATTCCGAGGCCTGACAAGTAAAAATATCAGGCCCTGCCGTCAATGAAATGCACTGTTGGGCGGTAGTTGACTCAGCCTCTCCATCACTTTGAGGCGTTGTACGGGATCGTTACTCAGCAGCAGTGCATGCTCCAGGTCGAAGCGTTCGGCCTGCGGGCATTCAAGGGTCTGATACAGGCCGGCGCGAGCCAGGTGGTCGTGGCTGGTTGCATGGCCCAGTTCGACTATCCGGTCGGCATCCTTGAGTGCGGCAATGAAGTTGTCATTGACCAGATGCAAATGGCGCAAGTTACGTGACATGCGCTGCAACATATCCAGGGGGGTGGCACGGGCCATGTGCTCGACCCGCAGTTGCATGTCCGGCCCGAATTGGCGCACCAGCAGTTCACGGCAATCCTTGGGATAAAGCCGGCGCCCGCTGCAAGGGTCCAGCAGGTGATCGGCACCCGGCACGCGCAGCAGAAAATGCCCGGGGAAATTGACGCCCTCCAGCGTGATGTTCAGGCGCCTGGCCAGTTCCATCGCAATCAGTGCAATACCCAGTGGCTGGCCCTGACGGCGTTGCACGATCTTGTGCAGCAGGGCCGATTCCGGCTTGGGAGGGTTCCAGTCGTCCTGCTTGAACCCAAGGCTGTTGAGCTGCCGCAACAAGGGCTGCGCCAGTTCCGACTCAGGCAGGACCGGCAGCGCTGCACTGAGCTGGCGCTGCAACTGGTTGATCTCTTCTGTCGCCAGATGAGGCAAGAACTGTGGCTCATGCTCGGCCGAAATCCATAACGCGGCCTCGAACACTGAGGGTGGTGTGCGTTGCAGGCACGCCATGCAATTTTGTCGTGGAGTCATTGGCCACTCCGTGTGGGCTCGTTCGTCTGAAACACTCACAACCATGCCTTTTTTAACCCTGGCTGCGGCTTTCGTCCAGCGGTGCTTGCATATGCCTGAATGGTCAGTTGCTTTCCCCGGTAGCGCCTATACTCGCTTTATTAACAAGAACCGGGGAGCACTATTAAATGTTTGCTCTCATGCAACGGTCACGTACCGAAGCTCTTCATCTGGTCTGCGACCCGCAGACAGGTCTCAAGGCTGTCATCGCGATTCATAGCAGCCGCCTGGGGCCAGCTCTGGGTGGATGTCGTTATATGACCTATCCAGATGAAGAGAGCGCCATCGAAGATGCTATCCAGTTGGCAAGAAGCATGAGCTACAAAGCGGTTCTCGCCGGCTTGCCTCTGGGGGGTGGGAAAGCGGTGATCATGCGGCCTCCACACCTCTACAGTCGTGCTGCTGTCTTTGAATCCTTTGGCCGCTTCATTGAAACCCTGGATGGTCGTTACATCACGGCTGTGGACAGCGGCACTTCCAGCGAAGATATGGACTGCATTGCCCTGCATACCCGCCATGTCACCAGCACCAGTGAATCCGGGGACCCTTCACCCTATACCGCCATGGGCGTCTTCGCAGGTATTCGCACCACGGCCATGGCGCGTCTGGGCAGCGATAATCTCGAAGGTTTGCGCGTTGCGATTCAGGGGCTGGGTCATGTGGGCTACGCCCTGGCTGAAATGCTTCATGCGGCAGGTGCCGATCTGTTGGTCAGCGATCTGGACAGCGGCAAGGTGCAACTGGCGATGGAGCAGTTCGGTGCTCACCCTGTCGCGTGCGAGGCTCTGATGAGCACGCCTTGCGACATCCTGGCGCCTTGTGCTCTGGGCAGCGCCTTGAACTGCCAGAGTGTGCCGCAACTGCGTTGCGCTGCCGTGGCCGGTGCCGCCAATAACCAGTTGAGCAGTCTGCAGGTCGCGGAGCAGCTTGAAGCACGCGGTATTCTTTATGCGCCGGACTATGTCATCAACTCCGGCGGGCTCATTTATGTAGCACTCAAACACAAAGGAGAAAATCAGAACGCTATCACCGCGCATCTTTTACGAATCGGACTACGATTGACGGAGGTGTATGCCCATTCTCAGGCCGAAAAGCGCTCACCCGCGTGTATCGCCGATGAATTGGCAGAACGCCTGTTGAATGTCGAATGACGGCCCACCATCCCGGTGCCTTTCGACCTGATCTTCGCAGCCAAAAGCCGCGAGTCATGATCATCACGCATACCCCGCGTGATAGGAGTAGCGAATGTCCAATAAGATCGAGCTTGCGTACACCCGTTACCTGGCCCCCGACGGTCGTTTGACCGGAGAGCTTCCCCCTTGGGCCGATGATTTCAACCTGCTGACCCGCCTTTACCGGCAAATGGTGCTGACCCGGCTTTTCGACCAGAAAGCCGTCGCCCTGCAACGCACCGGCCGCATCGGCACCTACGCGCCAACCCTTGGCCAGGAAGCCATTGGTGTTGCCATTGGCAGCCTGATGCATCCTGAAGACGTACTGGTTCCTTATTACCGTGACACCGCCGTGCAACTGATGCGTGGCGTGCGCATGGAAGAAATCCTTCTTTACTGGGGCGGAGACGAACGAGGCAGCGCCTATGCCGAACCTGCCGTGGCCCAGGACTTTCCCCTGTGCGTACCGATTGCAACCCAGGCCTTGCATGCCTGCGGTGTAGCCAGTGCGTTCAAGATCAGAGGCGAACATCGCGTGGCTGTTACCACCTGTGGCGATGGCGCGACCAGCAAGGGCGACTTTCTCGAAGCCCTCAATGTCGCGGGCGCCTGGCAATTGCCGGTGGTGTTTGTCGTCAACAACAACCAATGGGCGATTTCCGTTCCCCGGCGCATTCAGTGCGGCGCGCCGACCCTGGCTCAAAAGGCCATTGGAGCGGGGTTCCATGGTGAGCAGGTCGATGGCAACGACATCGTCGCCGTCTACGACCGCATTCAGATTGCCCTTGAACGGGCGCGCAAAGGTAAAGGTCCGGTATTGCTCGAATGCCTGAGCTACCGACTCGGCGACCACACCACCGCCGACGACGCAACCCGCTATCGTTCCGGCGAAGAGGTCAAGCAGGCCTGGCTGGAAGAGCCCGTCAAACGGCTGCAATCCTATATGGTCAGCCAGGGCGTGTGGGACGAAGGGCGCGAGCAGACCCTGATCAGCGAGTGTCAGGGCCTGGTGCAAATGGCGGTAGAAGTATTTGAAAGCACCGGCACCCAGTCTCCCGAGTCCGTCATGCAACACGTCTACGCCAAATGGCCCGCCGCGCTGGCGGAACAGCATGAGTGGTTCATGGAACGTGCTGCACGGCGAGCCGGAGGTGATCATCATGGCCAATGAAAAAGTCAGTCTGCTGGAAGCTGTGAACCTGGCGATGCACCGGGCCATGGCCGAAGACGAAAACGTCGTGGTACTGGGCGAAGACGTCGGCGTGAATGGCGGCGTGTTCCGCGCGACTCAGGGGCTGCGTGACAGCTTCGGTTTCAAGCGCGTGATCGACTCGCCACTGGCTGAAACCATGCTCGGTGGCCTGGTGGTCGGTATGGCGGCTCAGGGTCTGAAACCCGTGGTGGAAATCCAGTTCATGGGCTTCATCTATGCGGCCATGGAGCATCTGGTTTCCCACGCCAGCCGCATCCGCAATCGCACCCGTGGGCGCCTTTCCTGCCCGATGGTGCTGCGCACGCCAATGGGCGCGGGGATTCGTGCTCCCGAGCATCACAGCGAAAGCACCGAAGCCATGTTCGCTCACGTACCAGGCTTGCGGGTCGTCATCCCTTCGTCACCCGCCCGCGCCTATGGATTGTTGCTGGCGGCCATCGACGACCCCGATCCGGTGATCTTCCTGGAGCCGACCCGGCTTTATCGCATGAACCCGCAACCCCTTATCGATGACGGCAAGCGTTTGCCGCTGGATAGCTGCTTCACCTTGCGTGAAGGCAGCGACATCACCCTGATCAGTTGGGGCGCCAGTGTGCATGAAACCCTGCAGGCTGCCAGTGCGCTGGCCGAGCGCGGTGTTTCGGCAGAAGTCATCGATGTGGCCTGCGTCAAACCCCTGGACCTCGACACCCTTGAAGCCTCCGTGCGCAAGACCGGGCGCTGCGTGATCATCCACGAAGCACCGCGTTCATGTGCCGTCGGTTCTGAAATCGCCGCCAGCCTTTACGAGCGGGCCTTCATGGATCTGCAGGCACCCATCCAGCGTGTCACTGCCCCGGATATTCCACCGCCGTTGTACCGGCTGGAACAGCTCTATATCCCGGCAGTTGAAGACATTCTGCATGCCTGCGACACCGTGCTCGATTTCGCCTGATGCCCAAGGAGGCTTGCGATGAAATATTTCAAACTGCCCGATCTGGGCGAAGGTCTGCAAGAAGCGGAAGTGGTTCAGTGGCACGTCAAGGAAGGTGACACCGTACATGCCGATCAACTGGTGGTTTCGGTGGAAACTGCCAAGGCCATCGTCGATATCCCCGCACCTTATGACGGCGTGGTGGCCAAGCTGTTTGGCGGCGACGGCGATGTTCTGCATGTGGGCGAACCCCTGATGGCCTTTGAAGGCGAGGGCGATGCGGGCACCGTAGTTGGACGCCTTGAAGGTGGTGGCAGCCAGGACGATCAGTTCTGTGTCGGTGCAGCGCCTTCGACCCGTGAACATCTGTCCGTAAAAGCCACGCCCGCAGTGCGCCAACTGGCCCGGCAACTGGGTGTGGAATTGAATGCCCTGGCTGGCTCAGGCAATAACGGCCTGATCACTCGCGCCGATGTCGAACGGGCGGCACAGATCGAACGCGACCGCTTTGGCGGCCAGCGCTTGCGCGGTGTGCGGCGCAGCATGGCGCTGAACATGGCCAAGTCCCATGCCGAAGTGGTGCCGGTGACCATCTTTGGTGATGCTGATTTGCATCGCTGGGCGCAGGCCCGTGATCCATTGATCCGCTTGGGCAAGGCCATGGCCGAAGCCTGCAAGGTGGAACCGGTGCTCAATAGCTGGTTCGACGGCAAATCCCTGTCGATCAAGCAGCATGAAACCCTCAACCTTGGCATCGCTGTAGACACACCCGATGGCTTGTTCGTACCGGTGCTGCGCGATGTGGGCAACCGAACGGCGGCTGACCTGAAAGAGGGCATGAGCCGATTGCGAGCCGACGTAAAAGCCCGCTCCATCCCGCCGCAGGAAATGATGGGCGCAACCATCACCCTGTCCAACTTCGGCACCTTGTTCGGGCGCTACGCCAACCCGATCGTCGTGCCGCCGCAAGTCGCAATCATTGGTGCAGGTGGGATTCGTGAAGAGCCGGTGGCCATGAACGGAGAGGTTGTTATCCACCCGATCCTGCCGCTGTCACTGACCTTCGATCATCGGGCCGTAACGGGAGGCGAGGCGGCGCGCTTCTTCAAGGCGCTGGTGGATGAGCTGGAGAAGCCGGAGTGATGGAGGTGTAACAGGTTGCATCTTTCGCGAATGAATTCGCTCCTACACGGATCGAATTCATTCACGAACCCCCGATTCACTCGGTTTCAGCTTCGGTTTCACTCAGCAACTCATTCAAGGCATCCGGCTGGCTCTTGAAGGCGCGGGCGAAGATATCGCGGTTTTTCGCCATGTAAATCCCGGCTTCTTCAACCTGGGCTTCCGTCAGCGACGGCACGGCCTTGTTCAACACTGTTGCCAGCAACTCAGCGAGTTCAAGCATCTTGTCATGACGATCAGCTTCGGCTTTATCCATGAACAAACGCTCCAGATCTCGGCTGCTGCGGTATACCACTTCGACGGCCATTCACTACCTCACATGCCCTTGCGATAAATTTAATGAATACTGTATTTTTGTACAGTGGTTAGCATAAGCCAATCCGCTTCCCTTGAATAGTGGCCTTAAAACACATTTTTTGTCTGCCCGGTGTGCCTTGCGACAACCCGTCGCGCTCTCAACCATAGCCTATGGCCCTGTTCCTGCTTTAAAAAGCAGCAGTGCAGAGTGTCATGTGCATACAGCATCATCCGGTTGGTAAAAATTCAGGTTCAGAGGTAGAGCGTCATGGGAAACAAATGGGCAGAAAAGATGCGGCAAAAAGTGCATTCGCAGGCCGAATCGCTGGGGAATCTCTGCGTGGAGAGCTTCCACTTCCTGGCACTGTTCGCCATCGGCGCCATCACTGCCTGGGCATCGGTCGTCGCCTTTCTGGGGATGGTCGAGAAGGGCAACATCACGGTCGATGACATCCTGCTGCTGTTCATCTACCTGGAACTGGGTGCGATGACGGGGATTTACTTCTGGAAGAAGGTCTACGTGACTAATATTTCTCATCGCGAATGCCAGCCGTTCATGAGACCTAGGACTGTCGTGGTGTAGTGTGCATGCCCCTCTTCTTACTATGAACTCTTATGTTCATTTTTGATTTTTTTGTTTGTAGAAGGCGTTTAATAAATGACAGAAGTAAAATGGGCTGAAAGTTTACGTAGAAAACTGCACGCTGCGGCTAATAGTTTAGGTAATCTGGGAGTTGAATCATTTCATTATTTAGCACTATTTGGCATTGGCGTTATTACGATGTGGGCAGGGATTTCAACGTTCGCTGAAATGCTTCAGCAGGATAAAATTAGCGTAGATGATATTCTTTTGCTTTTTATATATCTAGAGTTGCTGGCGATGACTGGAATATATTTTAAAACGAATCATATGCCCCTGAGATTTTTGCTTTATATCGGCGTCACAGCACTGATAAGACTTTTGATTAGCGACGTGTCACACCATAAAGCTGATGTTGGAATTCTTTATGTATGTGGTGGTGTGCTTTTGCTGGCATTTTCAATTTTGGTGGTTAGATATTCGTCCTCAAAATATCCTTCGGTTAAAGAAAGAGCGGAGTGAGTTGAGTTGGTGTGCTTTAGGGGGGGGCTGATACTCACAACGTATATTATAAATATGGAGGGGAGTCCTATGAAATAGCTATTAATTAGCTTGGTGTGGCTAGATCATGTGGCTCTCTGCTATTTATAAAAAATTCGATTTTTAGGAGTGGTGTTAAGTAATATGGGGTGATATGTAATTGAGAAATAATTTTTATGGTTGCTCTAAATAAAGTTTGGTTGGACTGCTAACTCTCATTCTATGTGCGGTGGCTGTTGCTGATAAAGTAGGTGCTATACGTTTGTATAAATTGCCCTCAGTGTAGGTTTTGATAGGCCTGCTTGAATGATATCTCTATTTTTGAAGTGGATTTTATGAAAAGTATCTTTAAACAATAGGCAAAGTGAGTCAGTGAATTTAGATGTTATTGATGTGTAATGAGTGGAAAGTTTGTCTAGTTTTACTTTGTCGATGTGTGGGAAGTGACCTAGTGCTGATACGGTTTGCATATCTTCGATCGTGGCAGTATGAACTGCTTTGCAAAGTTCTACGTATGATGAGTGTAAGGAGTTGAAGATTTTAGCGCCATTAGTGCTTTCAAATATTTTAGATTTTTTGGCTAGCTCAATCACCTCGTAGGTGCTTTTAGTTGTATAAATTTCCGCGTGATGAAAGGATGCAGATAGTTTGAAGAAGTTCTCTAGAGAACTTCTTAAGACCAATCCTGCAGCTTTGTAAAAGCCATTGGATATCAGGAATAAAGTGCTGCCTAGTTCGGAAATGGTTTCCTCGAGATATAGCCAAAACATACTCTCCAAATGGTCTGATGTTTTATCGTCTTTATGCTGAAATGGTACTTTCGGGGGAGTATGTTTTAGTTCGTGGAATAGCGTTAATACTGCGTAATATTTTGCGTGCGATGAGCTGATCTTTTTCATTGCTTCTGCATCGTTAAGTAATGGTTGTAGCGTGTACGCCGAGATAAAGGATTTTACTGCTTCAAAATCTTGCTGGATTTCGCGTGTCACGGCTGTTCACCACTCAATTCTTGTATAACATCGTTCCACCCAAAAAAGCCTTCAGTTTTTTTATGTGCCACTTGCTTTCTCTTATGCTCATCAGTTGAAAGTATTGATAGCGCTCGTGTTACGCGATCAAGCCCTTTGTCATCAAGACTTATCGTCTCACAGACAATATGGCCGATTATTTCAAAGCGTGATTTTTTATGATATCTAAGAACATTTATTCCCAGGATTGAACTGGCAAACTCTGAAATTTCTTCATTGCTTTTAAATAGGTGTGGGTCCATGAAAAGACTAGGCAATACGCCGGTAAGAAAGTTAATCTTTGGACGTGCCTGCTCAGATTTTTGAGATGTGAGATGGGGAGTAGATGAGTCTGTAGGAAGCTCCTCAATTATCTTGCTTAGTGATTTTAAATCTACCTTGTTATAGCTTTCCATCAGCCAAGATAATTCTTCTACGAAACGTTTGGCTCTATTTATTTCGCTTTTCGATAGCATGATTTTATTCCTCCATCTCTAGTCTACTTAAAAGCTCAGCAGATATTTGTGTAATTGCACGCTTTAAGTCAGTGTCTTGCATGTCTAAAATAAAACCTTGGTGTCCTTGTGCTCTGGCAACAGCCGTCCTCTTGGGGAGGTGTTTGGTGAAGCGTTTTCCTTTCCAGAGGCTAGATGTATCCACGAATGTTTTTGCTTCCTTAAATACAACGGTATGTTCTTCGGCTATTGTGAATACAACTCCAGCACATTCCAGTCGGAGTCCATAGTTTGAACTGACTCTGCTGATCACCGAGCGGAGTAAGTCTATGCCGGTAGCTGATAAGGGTTCAGCTTTTACCGGGACTAAATAGTAATCAGATGCTATTAACGCAGAGGACATCCATGCGGATGGCGTAGGTGGAGTATCAATAATAACGATGTCGTATAAATCATTTTCTTTTAAGAAATCAACATAGTTTTTTAGCCGGAACTCTCTTCCTTGACCGCTTGTCATTTCTAGACGGTATAGTTCAAGAGCCCCGGGTAGAAGATGCAGGTTTTCTTTTGTTTCAATCGGTGTGATTTTGTCAACAGTAACTATCTCTGACAATTTCGCACCTTTTACGGCTCCAACTACTGGGTGAGGGGAGTCGTCATACAAGTGAATAATTGTATGCCCATTGCTCTGCAAGTGATGTACATATTCGGTGCCAGACATAATGCACTGTGTTGCGTTGAACTGTGGATCTAGGTCTATTACTAGGACTCGAAGTTCATGTCTACGAGCTAAGCAATCAGCAATATTTACAGCTAACGTTGTTTTTGCTACGCCGCCTTTCATGTTAACGAAACTGATGGTCTTCAACTTTAAGTCCTTTTGCGGTAATGACAGAGCTTTTAACATTTATAGCATGTTTTTGGTTAGGCGCAAAAGTGCTTTTTGTTTTTTTTTACGCTCAGTTATATTTTTTAGATTTTTTGGCTGTTTACGCTATTGAAGAGTTCTAGGTTTTTGCTAGTGCCGGATTGACATTCCCTGTGAGGCTATGCATAAAAACATAATTATTCACCCCTTCCTGCTATATTTATTATTTATTTCTTAATGAGTTAACTTGAACGCCTTGGTGGCCTAACAGAATCGCTGAGTAAGTCCAAAGTTGGGCTGGAATAAGCATGGTCGCCTGACTCTTAGCCCACTGAGCTTCTCCGACTTGTGTACGCTGGCATGCGCAGGCAGAAAACTTACTTCTGGAAACCATGCTGCGCATTGATCCGTTGCAGAGCAGGTTTTCCCTGAACGATCTGCTCATGGAAGAAGCTGTTTACAAAATCACGCCCATGCGACAGTTCGTTCGCCTGACGTTGAGTGCGCAGATCTCGGACGTCTCCCACCACAACCCGCCAAGTATCGGGATCATCTACCTGTGCGGCGGTATCCTGCTGCTGGCGATTTCGATTCTGGTGGTGCGTTATGCGTCGTATAAATACCCGTCGGCGAAGATTCCGGACCCGTTCAGTAATGTGAAAGGGGCGGTGACGGAGGAGAAGGGGGAGGTTTGATTTAAGTGCATTTGGTAGGAGCGAATTCATTCGCGAGAGGCTCGTACATTTGAAGAAGATTTATCGCCTTCAATGACGTCATCGCGGATGAATCCGCTCCCACAAGTGACAGGTGTACAGCCTTACCGAGGCTCAACCCGCTCCAACGACCGATCCAGTTCGGTTCGGGCAATGCCGATCAGGTGAACGACTGAAAAAGCCAAATCGCGTTTCGGGCCGTTGAGGCTGTCGCCGGATTCGTAGGCGGTGGCCGCTGCGCAGCGCAGCAGGTCGGAGACGTATAGCAGGGATTCTTCGAGAGAAGACGGCGGTGGATCGGGCGTTACTTTTTTCATAACCAGTTTCCTCATGGGGCCACCGTACAGTCGCTGCTAAACGATTGAGGGTGGCGGCTTTGTCGCGGGTTAGCAGACCGGGGAAACTAGCCAAAACCGGCGCACCCGAAGGTGCCCCACGCAAAGCCGCCATAAGGACGTTTCTTGCGTGGCTAGTCATCCCCAGGCTGCTAAACCCGATCACTGATGAGCAGTGACCGACACAGCCTAGAGAGCCAAAAACGCCCACGCAAGGGCATAGGATTTTCTAGGAAACTTCACGCGGATGAAAGGGAGAAGTCCGTAAGAAATGCCCTGCAATCAGGGCATTTTCGTTAGCGTAAGTAACACAGAGGACCTTAAATGCCCGCCGTCTGCTCATGGCGATCTGGTCGCCAGTGACCGCCCGTAAGAATCGGCAGCTGGCTGAGGGTGACGCCATCGGTCATGGCGGTGAGGATTTTCAGGGCGCTGTCGCCTCGCTCAATGGCGATGCCGAATTGCACGCTTTCTATGAGGCGGCGCAAGCGTTCGGGGTCGTTGCGTTGGGCGGCGCTGATCAGGCGCTTGGCGACTACGCCCTTTTCGTTCGACAGTGTCAGCATGATGCTGCCATCCAGTCCCTGGATGCTCAGATTCACCCGGTAATCGGGATGAAAGGTATCGGTGATCATCTGAAAAGGATTATCCATATCGTCTACCTGTCTATGTGTACTGCATAAGTTGACCGGGTATTAGTCCCTTTAGTTCTCAGTGGCTGACCATCGGCAAGATTTCTCTTGTGCTTGCTGATGGCAGGTTTTGCTGTCATCTTTCGCGTTAATGATAATTTTTCGTGTTTGAGAAGCATTGACGCATGCGCGACTTTTCCGCAGTTGATGACGACCTCATGTCTAGTCGGCGGCAGCAAATGACAGAGCTGTATAGTGACCACCACCTTTGGTTGCACAATTGGCTGCGAAAAAAGATTGGCTGCTCGCAACGTGCTGCGGATCTGGCCCAGGACGCTTTCGTGCGTATCCTGATGCTGGCCGAACCGCTCAACCTCAAGGAGCCGCGAGCGTTTCTTGC
The DNA here is from genome assembly GCF_015471405.1 of Pseudomonas cichorii. Taxonomy (GTDB): domain Bacteria; phylum Pseudomonadota; class Gammaproteobacteria; order Pseudomonadales; family Pseudomonadaceae; genus Aquipseudomonas; species Aquipseudomonas serbiensis. The sequence goes on along the minus strand of NZ_BLVZ01000016.1, from coordinate 38,192 downwards.
CACTACCGCGACGCGCTTGCTGATCGATGGCACCCGGCGTCGCAAGATCGAGCGGGCCTATCTGGATGCGCTGGCGCTGCATGCCGACGACGCCTGTACTCCGAACCCCGAAGCCATTCATGTCGCGTTGCAGATGCTGGAGCGAATCGCTCAAATGCTCGACGGCTTGCCTCCCAGGCCGCGCCAGGCATTTTTGCTGCACCGCCTTGAGGGTCTGACTTACAGCGAAATAGCCATTCAATTGGGTGTCTCCTCCAGCATGGTCAAACAATACATGGCCAGCGTGATGGTGCATTGCTACAAGACACTGCACGGTTCGGGCCATCTCTCGTGAGCAATGAGCACGAACCCAGCGAACGGATGATCAGCGAAGCGGCGTCCTGGCTTGCGCTGGTCAATGACGAGGCTGTCAGCACGGCTGATCGCCAGGCCTTCGATAGCTGGTGTGAAGCCGATCCCCGACATGCTCTGGCGCTGGCACGCATGCAGTCTTTATGGGGCAGTTTCGATGACTTGCCGGGCGAACCGGCCCGGCTCGCATTGCGTCAGACATTCCCGCATTCGGGGGTAAAAGCCTCTTTTCGAGGGTTGCAGGTCGTTGCGCTGCTGGGCGTTTTGATGGGCGGCTGGATGAGCGTCGAGCGCATGCCGATCTGGATGGCCGATCAGCACACGAATGTCGGAGAGCGTCGTGAGTTTCTACTTTCCGATGGCAGTGAAGTGCAACTCAATAGTGATTCGGCGCTGGATGTAAAATTCGACGGACGGCAACGCGAGCTTGAGCTGCTGCGCGGTGAACTGTGGGTTCAGGTTGCCAAGGATGCACAGCGCCCCTTTGTGGTGCGCACCGATCAAGGCACCATCACCGCATTGGGGACTCGTTTTCTGGTGCGTCGTGGCCCTGAAGGGACCACGGTCAGCGTGCTGGAGTCTGCCATTGCGGCCAGGGCCAACAGTGCAGATGTCGTGAAAGTTGCGACTGGCCAGCAGGCCTTGCTCAAGGACGGAAGCGTGCAGTTGCCCCGTTCGATAGGCAACAGCGACCCGGCGGCATGGACACGCGGCTTGCTCAAGGTCGATGACCGGCCACTGGGCGAGGTGTTGCAAACGCTGGCCGGTTATCGACACGGCCTGGTGCATTTCGACTCGAAAGAGCTGGAAGGAATGCGGGTTTCCGGCCTGTTCCGGCTGGATGACACCGATGCTGCGCTTGCCACGCTGAGCGATAATCTGCCGATCCGTATCGAGCGTTTCACTGACTTGCTGATTGTGGTGAAGCCGCTGCGCTGAAACAGAAAGGGCGGCTCTTTTCAGGGCCGCCCTTGGTTACGCGATCAATGTGTCAGAGAGTGGAAATCAGCCCAGTCGAGCGACTTCCTTTTCCAGTTCTTTCTCAAGGAATTCTTCCTCCAGCAGGGCGTCCGGACTGACCGAATCTTCATCCTGATCTTGGGGCAGTGGTGCGCCGCCACGTTTGCTGCGCAGTTTGCCCAACAGGTGCTCAAGGGCGTGATCGAGTTTTGCGGCTGCACCATCAACGGCCTGATCCACTGTATCGGCCTTTTGGGTGACGGAAATCGGTTGGTGTCCTTTTGGACGGGCTTCTATCTGGCAGCGGATGTCATGCGGACCTGGTTTTTCGCCGTTTTCATCGCTGAGGTGAACTTCGACGCGGGTTACGTATTCGTCGTAGCGTTCGAGCGTGCTTTCAATGGTGGTACGAACCCACTCCTCCAGTCGGATACTGCTTTCGATGTGATTATCGCTATTGACCTGGATTTGCATAGTTAATCCTTATTAGGGCTTGCTCGTGTGAGGCTCATTGATCGATTTCTGTCGGAGCTCGATTTTGTTTGCGCTCAAGCACAGTGTTGGCGCCAATGAGCCAACAATTCAACCCCTAAATGGAAGAAATATTTCGCAGCAAAAATATTGTTTGAATGCAATGTGTTCTCATTCACTCTCTTCGCGACTGAAGTCGCTCCTACGCGCTGTAGGAGCGAATTCATTCGCGAATGAATCTGCCCCCTTAAAACGCCACAGACGTCTGCACATACACCGTGCGTGGCTCACCCACGTATTTGCCGCGGTTGTTGTCGTCGAATGAGCGGGTGAAGTATTCGCGGTTGAAGATGTTTTTCACGCCCACCGCCACGTTCAGGTCCGACAGTTTCGGGCCGAAGTCATAGCCGGCGCGGGTGCTGAACAGCATGTAGCCGGGAATTCTGCCGGTGTTGCCGCTGGCGCTTTCTGCCACGGTGTTGGCGTTGTCGGCGAACTGGTCGCTCTGGAACGAGCTGTCCAGGTTCAGCTTCCACGGGCCTTCGGTGTACCTCACGCCCAAGGTGCCTTTGTGTCTGGACGAGAAGGGCACACGATTGCCTTTGTTCGGGCCGTCTTCGCGGATGGTTGCATCCACATACGCATAGCTGGCGTAAACCTCGTAGGCATCCAGCGCCGGGCTCAGGTCGCTCAAGGCATAGTTGATACTGCTCTCGATCCCCTGATGGCGGGTTTCGCCGCGAGCGATGATCCGGTTGTCGGTCTGATTGGTGTCGTACTGGTTATCGAAGTTGATCAGGAATGCACCGAGCTCTGCGCGCAGCACGCCATTGTCATAGCGGGTGCCCAGTTCCCAGGTACGCGCCTTTTCCGGTTGGACCTCGCCGCCGTTGACGCGGTTAGGCATCTGGCTGTACTGCACGCTGCCGAACGAGCCCTCGGTGTTGGCGTACAGGTTCCAGGTGTCTGTCACGTGGTAAAGCACGTTCAAGGCCGGCAGTGCGGTGTTGTAGTCGCCCTGGTATTTGACGTTGGTCTGGTTGTTGGACTGCGCCGTGTCGATCATCTCGTAGCGAATGCCGGGCGTGATGGTCCACTTGCCGATATCGATGCGGTCATCGATGTAGAACGCCTTGGCATCGGTGTAACCACGGGTGTCGCGGTCTTGCGTGCTCGACGTGCTGGGCATGATTTGTGACGCAGTTGTTTCGTTGTAGCGCACTTCATGGCCGGATTCGTTGATGTAGCGATAGCCGATACCCACTTCATGCCAGCTCTCGCCCAGTGCGAAGCCTTGGGAAAAACGGGTTTCAAAGCCACGTACCCAGTACTCGCGTGGCGACAGGGTCACGATGTTGCCCTGTTCCAGATACCCGCTGCGCAGGGTCTTGGTGAAGAAGGTGTTGGCGGTGAAAACCCGGGCGTCCTGCTCGTAGCGATAGCCGAAGTTGGCCAGGGTGCGACGGCCCCAGAATTTGTCTTTCAGGCGCGTCGATTGGTACGGGTCGGCATCGTAGTCCGCGACACTCAGGCCGCCGGGCATCTCGGCTTCGCCTTCGTAATACTGCGCCATGGCGTTGAGGCTGTTGGCGTCGTCGATCTGGTATTTGCCCTTGAGGATCAGGTCGTCGATCTGGGTATCGCTGTGCTCGCGCCAGTCGCTGCCGCGCACGCCGGAATACAGAATCGCGCCGCCCAGGCCATTTTCAGCAGTACCGCCGAGCAACAGGTTGCCGGTTTTCTTGAAGCCGTCCTGGCTGGAAGACGGGCTGATTTCGGTCTGCACAGAACCTTTCATGGTGGGCGCATCCGGGATGGCGCGGGTCACGAAGTTGACGATCCCGCCGACGTTCTGCGGGCCATAGCGCACGGCACCGCCGCCACGCACCACGTCCACGGCATCCATGTTGCCCAGACTGATCGGAGCAAGGGACAACTGAGGTTGGCCGTAAGGCGCGAACGGCACCGGGATGCCATCCATCAAGACCGTGGAGCGCGACGCCAGGCGCGGGTTGAGGCCGCGAATGCCGAAGTTCAGCGCCAGGTCGTGGCTGCCGGTGCCGTTATTGTCCGGCGCATTGACGCCGGGGATGCGGTTGAGCACTTCGCGGGCGTTGGTTGAGCCGTTACGCTCGAATTCTTCACGACGAATCACGTCACGGGCACCGGGATGCTCGAATACGTTGGTCTGCTGAGCTTCACCCAGCCAGTCGCCGACAATGGTCGATGCGCCCAGCTCGACAGGCCCGCTGTCCGCCGTCCTGACCGGCTGCAGGGTAAAGCCGTTATTGCCATCGGCCTGAGCTTGCAGGCCTGTGCCTTCCAGCAAGGCGGCCAGGCCTTGCTCGGCTGTGTATTGACCTTCCAGCCCGCGGCTTTTCAGGCCGCTGGTGACTTGCGAGCCATAGGAAATCAGCACACCTGCTTCCCGCCCAAACTGGTTCAGCGCGGTTTCGAGTTCGCTTGGGGCAATGTGATAAGCCCTGGCTTCTTCGGCATGCGCCAGCGACAGACCGCCGAACGACAGGCTCGCGCCGAAAATGATATGCCGCAAGGTGCGAACCAGTGGTGACAGTTGGGGCGATCGGGTCGACATGCAGGGAGTCCTTTGATCTGGAGGATTAGAGTTGCTTTCCCTGTCTGTCACGCGAGCGGTTGAAAACGGCTCACCGGATTTGAAAAAAATTTTGTGGCGGGGTTTTTCGCGAATGAATTCGCTCCTACGGATTTCGTAGGAGCGAATTCATTCGCGAAAAAAGGCTCACACGTTGGCCTGAACACTCACCCAATACCGGGTAAACCGCTGCACCCGAACGGGCAGGGCGACTTCCAGCATGTCGAGAATACGTTCGCTGTCCGCCAGTGGGTAACTGCCGGAAATCAGCAGATTGGCGACCTTTGCATCGCAGTTGAGTCGCCCGCGACGGTAGCGGCCCAGCTCTGCCAGAAAGTCCGCCAGCTTCATTTGCGAGGCGACCAGCATGCCTTCGGCCCACGCGCCTGTGCTGGCGTCTGTCGGGCGTACGGGGTCCCAGGCGTCGTGGCTGAAGGTCACTTGTTGTTTGGCCTGCAAGCGTAACGCCGGGCCGACATGACCGCTGGGGCTGACTTCGAGTGAGCCGGCCAGCACCGCCAGTTGCGTGCGGCCGTCCAGTTGCCGCAGGTTGAAACGGCTGGCAGTGGTCGAGGCATGCACGATGCCTTCGGCCGTCAGCAGGTTCAGTGGGCGCGAATCGGCTGCCGCTGTCATCAGAATCTCGCCTTGCAGCAGCTTGATGAGCCGTTGTTGGCTATCGAAGCGTACATCCAGGGCGCTGGCGGTATTGAGTTGTACCTGTGTGCCGTCGCTCAGGGTTTCTTTACGTTGTTCGCCCACGCCACTGTGCAGGTCGGCCAGCAAAGGTTGCAGCGTGATCTGGTCGCGTAATCCCCAGCCTGCCGCCGAACCGGCTCCCAGCAGGAGCAAGAGTTTCAGTGCGTGGCGGCGACTGCTGGAGGACGGCGCATTGAGCGCTGCATGAGCCAGAGGAGAGGACAACCCGCTCAAACGCTGGTTGACCCGCTGGATATGCGCCCAGGCGCGCTGGTGTTCGCTATTGCCGTTGAGCCACTGCTGCCAGGCCTGCTGGCGACGGGAGTCCAGGCCGCCTTCCTGCATTTCGATCATCCAGCCCACGGCCTGCTTGGCCACAGCAGGGGAAATGTCTGACTTGTTCAGGGATTCGGCATTCATGTTCATAAGGCGAAGTAACAGCGCAGCGCAGCCTTGTTCATATGACGCTTGACCGTCGCGATGGAGATCCCCAGTTGCGAGGCGATTTCGCCATGGCTCAGGCCATCGACCTGAGAGAGCAGGAAGGCGCGCTTGACCGGCACCGGCAGGCCGTCCAGCAATTGATCCAGCTCCACCAGGGTTTCAAGAATGATTGCCCGGTCTTCCTCGGAAGGCGCCACGCACTCCGGCAGATCGGCCAGCGCCTGGTAATAGGCGCGCTCCAGATCCTGACGCCTGTAGTGATTGCACAGCACCCGCTTGGCGATGGTGGTCAGAAAGGCGCGAGGCTCGATGATCTGCGCTGTATCGCGGGCCAGTATCACCTTCACGAAAGTGTCCTGAGCCAGATCCGCCGCGCTATGCGGGCAGCCGAGTTTGCGCCGTAGCCAGGTCGTGAGCCAGGAGTGGTGGTCCTGGTACAAACCTTCGACGGTATGACTGAGAGCGGGCTGGGCGGTGTGCATCGCGTAGAAAAATCCACGGGGACTCATTGATGGCGCAGATTCTGGCAGACTCTTTTGCATATGAGAATATTTATCATTAATATTGCGCTTTATTCTCGTGCCCAAGTACGAATTATCTGCTCGGTGGTCCGGTGACAGGGGATTTGTCATGCAGGCCCATGCTTTTTCATTGCCTTTCAAGATCGGGTAAAGGTTCTCGGATGCACGGCACAGCCCTCAACAGCTCAGCGGTCAATAAGCGCCCTGCGAAAAGCGCCGGGGTTTCGGTTTCCTATCGGCTGGCCGTCACCTCTCGTGCGCTGGCGGCGATTTTTGCGGGGTATCTGCTGGCATCGGTCACCAGCATCTGCATCGCTCAATGGCTGCCCATTCCTCGTGCCGAAGCGGTTGTCACCGGCATGATGCTTTCGTTCCTGGTGTATCTGGTGGCCGTGCTCTGGTGCTTTGCCTGCCGCACGGCCTTGCAGGCGTGGGTTGGCGTGTTATTGCCCTGTGCAATTCTGGGTGCCGCCTATGCCTGTGACCGGTGGCTGCTATGAAGGACGGTTTCCGTCAGGCCATGGCCTGGCTGCACACCTGGGTCGGGTTGCTGTTTGGCTGGCTGCTGTTCGCGATTTTCCTGACCGGGACGCTTTCCTACTTCAAGGACGAGATCACCCAATGGATGCAGCCGGAAATTGCAGCCCGTCCTGTGGATGCCGAGGCCAATATCCGTCTGGCGCAAAGCTACCTGCAACAACACGCGGCGGGTGCCACACGCTGGTTCATCAATATGCCGGACGAGCGTTCGCCGGGCCTGATGGTGGGCTGGCTGCCTGAAGGCAAACCCGGTCAGCGCAACAACTTTGTACGCAAGGTGCTGGACACCCAGACCGGTGCCGAGGTGCAGGCGCGGGAGACTCGCGGCGGCGACTTCTTCTACCGCTTCCATTACCAGTTGCAGATGCCGCATCCATGGGGGCGCTGGCTGGCGACCATTGCGGCGATGGTGATGTTCGTGACGCTGGTGACCGGCATCATCGTTCACAAGAAGGTCTTCAAGGAGTTCTTCACCTTCCGGCCGCGCAAGGGTCAGCGCTCCTGGCTGGACGGCCATAACGCCCTTGGCGTGCTGGTTCTGCCGTTTCATCTGATGATTACCTACAGCAGTCTGGTGATCTTCATGTCGATGGTCATGCCTGCCAGCATTCTCACCAGCTACGGCAATGTGCAGGCGTTTTACAGTGAAGTCTTCCCCGGCTCGAACATGCCCAAGCCTGAAGGCCAGCCTGCTCAATTGCTGCCGCTCGCTCCGCTTCTGGCCTCGGCAAGCGAGCGATGGAATGGCGACCAGGTGGGGAGGGTGGTGGTCAACAATCCCGGCGACATCAATGCATCGGTGCTGCTGACCCGTGACGACAAAGGCAGCATCACGCCTGATCGCGGCGGCGCGTTGACTTTCAATGGCGTGAGCGGCGCCTTGCAGAACGAAACCCCTTCGCGTCCGGTGCCGATGCTGATTTCCAGCGGCATGTACGGCCTGCATGTCGGGCACTTTGCCGGGCCAACCCTGCGCTGGCTGTATTTCATCTTCGGCGTGGCCGGGACTGCAATGATCGGCACCGGGCTGGTGATGTGGCTGGGCAAGCGCCGTCTCAAGCATGCCAAGACCGGCGTGCTGCCCTTCGAGTTGCGTCTGGTCGAGGTGCTGAACATCGCCAGCATGTCGGGCCTGATGCTCGCGGTGGCGGCTTTCTTCTGGGCTAATCGGGTTCTGCCGGCAGGGTTTGCCGGGCGTGCCGGCTGGGAAGTGAATGTGTTTTTCATCGTCTGGGGGCTGTCGGTTCTGCATGCGGTATTGCGCAGCGGTCAGAGTGCCTGGCGTGAGCAGTTGGGATTGGGCGCGCTGTTGTTCGTCGGCTTGCCGGTGCTCGACCTGCTGACCGGCGCTCATTACCTGATTGCCGCGCTGCAACAGGGAAGCTGGGTGTTGCCAGCCTTCAACCTGACGGCTCTGGGCACCGGGTTGTTCCTCGGGTGGGCGGCGTTGAAGTTCAGGGCTGATCGTGCCGATAAGCCTGTGCGCAAGAATGCTCGCGCTCCTGCCATCCCGGTCAGCCGCCAGGAGGCCAACTGAATGTTGCTGGCCGCGTTGTTCTGCTACATCGGTTTTACGGCCTTGTGCCTGTCCATGCCACGACATTACGGCGAGTTGCTGAGTGGCTTGCTGACCGAGCGTCGCAGCCGGGCGCTCAAGCTGGCGGGCTGGCTTTTTCTGGCCGTCTCCTCGGTCGTTGCGGTCAATGATGCCGGTTGGGGGGTAGGCTTGGCGCAGTGGTTTGCGGTATTGATGATCAGCGCGGTGCTGCTGGTTTTTCTGATGCCTTTCAAACCTCGCTGGGTATTGAAACTGGCCTGTTTCGGGCTGGTGCTTTGCCCGTTTGCTGTCTTTGATCTGTTGCCGGTTTAAGTGATCGTGATAATGCCCCCTGAACCTGACCTGCCCGACATCGGGCCTGACGCCGACCCTTTGGGGGCCAGTGGTGGTCGTGCGCATTTTCTGCGGGTGTTTCTGTCCCAGCGTCCGCAGATGGAAGCGCTGGTCAGCCGCCGGGTAGGCTGTCGGGCCACGGCTGCGGATCTGGTGCAGGACTTGTTCGTGCGTTTCTGGCGTCGGCCTCTGGTGCAGGTCGAAGAACTGAGCACTTATCTGCTGCGCTGTGCGGGCAATATCGCCATCGACCATCTGCGCAGCGAAGGCGTGCGCAGCCGTATCAGCGAAAGCCTTGAGGCCGGGTACGACGACGTCAGCAACGACCCGCGTGCCGCGCTTGAGGCGAACAAAGATTTGCGCCACGTCGAGGCTGCCTTGCGCGGGCTGCCTGAGCGGACTCGACAGATTTTCCTGCTCAACCGCATTCACGGTCGCAAGTACGCCGAGATCGCCAAGGCCATGGGGCTTTCCCAAAGTGCCGTGGAAAAACATATGATGCGCGCCTTGCAAGCCTGCAAGGCGAGCCTGGAACAGGGCGCCACAACAGCAGGTTCCATCCGAACGAAGCCCGGAGACGCTCGTCGATGAATGCGTCCCCTGTTGTGTCTGCAACTGCGGCTCAGGATGAAGCCGCGCTGGCCTGGCTGAGCGTGCTGCACGATCAGCCAGACTATGCCGATCAACTGGCCTTCAGCGAATGGCTGCAAGCCGACCCGGCGCATGTCGAAGCCTATGGCAGGGCCCAGGTGTTGTGGGAGTTGAGCGAAGTCCCCGCTGCCCGGCTCGCCCGCGAAGATGCTGCCGCGCTGGACGACTTGCTGCGCGCCATGGACGCACCGCCGCCACGTCGCAACCTGCAACGCTGGTCGGTGGGTCTGGCGATGGCCGCCTGCCTGGTGCTGATGATTTCCATGGGCGCTGGCTGGCAGCCGCAACGCTGGGCCGACGATTTCGGCGCCGATCATGTCTCGGCTCCCGGCCAGATCCGCACCCTGACGCTGGCTGATGAGTCCCAGGTCACGCTGGATGCCGACAGTGCCATTGCCGTGAACTTCAGCCATGGCGAACGTCATGTGCAGCTACGGCGCGGCGCGGCCTTCTTCAAGGTGACCCACACCGGCGAACCTTTCGTGGTCGATACCCATACCGGCGAAACCCGCGTGCTGGGCACCCAGTTCGAGGTGCGTCTGGAACCCGAAGGCGCGCAGGTGACGGTGTTGTCCGGTCGTGTCGGGGTCAAGGCGGCAAAGGGTGTGGAGCAACGGATTCTGGAAGCGGGTCAGCAAGTGACCTATGACGAAAAGACCACTTCGGCTCCGAAAAACATCGACAGTGAAAGCCAGTTGGCCTGGCGACAAGGCTGGCTGAATTACTACCGCACGCCTCTGGCCGATGTCATCAATGACCTGAGCCGTTATTACCCTGGCCGCATTGTGGTGCTTAACGACCAACTGGCCGCCAAACGCATCAGCGGTACTTTCCCCAGCAAGGACCCGCAGGCCGTATTGGCCGCATTGCAATCGGTGGTGGGGTTCGAGACTTACAGCATGTTGGGTCGGGTCATTGTTCTGCGCTGACGGGGTGGCAAACAGGAAATCCTCCACGGACCGGATTTCAAGGCGGCGAGGCGCAAGGCAATGAGCGGTTGGCTGGGCAGGACGATATTCGTGGCGGCGGGGATCTGTTTTCAGGGCGCTGTCTGTGCCGCGCAACAGACCTTCGACTTCTCGATTCCGGCCAAGCCCTTGCCCCAGGCCTTGAGTGAATTCAGCCGCGTCACCGGCCTGAGCGTGATCTACACACAGGACGCGCCTTACCGCATCGATGCTCCGGCGCTCCACGGGCAATTCAGCGCCGAGCAGGCATTGAGCACCTTGCTGAGAGGTTCCGGACTGGCTTATCGCCGCGCCAGCGATCAGACGTTTACCCTGGAAACACAACTGCCCGAAGCGGGCGCTCTCAATCTGGCGGCGACCCATATCGACTCTCGGCTGACGGAGCGCGGCAACTATCAGCCGCCTGCCAGCGCCTCGGTATTGCGCTCGTCGGGCTCCTTGCTGGAAACACCCCAGAGCGTCAGCATCGTCCCGCAACAGGTGCTGCGCGATCAGGTGCCGCGCAATCTTGATGACGCCTTGGGCTACATCAGTGGTGTCACCCAGGGCAACACGCTGGGCAGCACTCAGGACACTCTGATGAAGCGCGGCTTTGGCGATAACCGCGATGGCTCGATCATGCGCGACAGCATGCCGGTGGTGCAGGGCCGCAACCTGAACGCCACAGCCGAGCGGGTTGAAGTCCTCAAGGGACCGGCAAGCCTGCTCTACGGGATTCAGGACCCTGGCGGGATCATCAACGTGGTCAGCAAGCGGCCGCAATTGCAGGCCGGCAATAGCCTGACGGTCCGCGGCTCCAGCTATGGCGCAGGCAAGAATGGCAGCGGCGTGACGCTGGACAGCACAGGCCCCGTGGGGGATTCGGCGCTGGCCTGGCGGATGATTGTCGATCATCAGGACGAAGATTACTGGCGCAATTTCGGTGTTCATCGCGAATCGCTGGTCGCGCCGTCACTGGCCTGGTACGGCGAAGACACCCAATGGGTGGCTGCTTATGAGCACCGGGAATTTCTCTATCCCTTCGATCGCGGCACTGCTATCGACCCGGTGACCAACCATCCACTGGATATCCCTGCCACACGTCGGCTGGATGAGCCTTTCAACAACATGGAAGGGCGCTCGGACCTTTATCGGTTCGAGGTGGATCATGATTTCAATGAGCGCTGGAAAGGTCATCTGGGCTACAGCTATAACCGCGAAACCTACGATGCCAGCCAGGTGCGTGTCACGGCAGTCAACGCCACCAATGGAACCCTGACTCGCTCCATGGATGGCACCCGGGGCGCGCTGGCCACTGATCGCTATACCCTTGTGACCCTTGCGGGCGATGTGCAGTGGGCGGGCCTGCGACATGAACTGCTCATGGGGCTGGACGATGAGTATCGCAAGGTCTATCGCTCCGACCTGATCCGCCAGAGAAGCCTGACCACGTTCAGTTACCTGAACCCGGTTTATGGTCAGGAAGTCGAGGGCACGACGGTCAGCGAAACGGACAGCGCACAGAGCGACATACTGCGCAGTCATTCGCTGTTCCTTCAGGACTCGATCCACCTGAACGAGCAGTGGATTCTGCTGGGCGGCGCGCGCTTCATGACCTTCGATCAGGTGGCGGGCAGAGGTCGGCCCTTCACGGTCAATACCGACACCAATGGCAGTCAGTGGATACCGCGTGCCGGTCTGGTCTATCGCTACACCGATCAACTGTCGTTTTATGGCAGCTACAGTGAGTCTTTCAAACCCAACTCCAGCATTGCACCGCTGACTGGCGGTTATGTGGTGGATTCCGGGACCTTGCCCGAGCGTGCCAAATCCTGGGAGCTGGGCGCCAAGTGGGATGTGCCAGGTGCCTTTAGCGCAACCGTGGCGTTCTACGACATCAAGAAGCGCAATGTGCTGGTGGCCAACTACGATGCCGTGACCGCCAATACGGTCTACAGCTCGGCGGGTGAAGTCCGCTCGCGAGGCATGGAACTGGACCTCAGCGGGCAGTTGAGCGAGCGCTGGAGCCTGATCGCAGGGTATGCCTTCACCGATGCCCAAGTGCTTGAAGACCCTTTGCTCAAAGGCAAGCAATTGCAGAATGTCGCCCGCCACAGCGGCTCTCTGTCGGCGGTCTATGACATGGGCAGCCTGATGGGCGGCGACAGCCTGCGGCTGGGTGCCGGTGCGCATTATGTGGGGGAGCGTGCGGGCAATCCGCTCAACGACTTCAACTTGCCGGCCTACACCGTCGCCGATGCCTTCGCGACCTATGACACACGGCTGGACGGGCAGAAAGTCAGGTTCCAGCTCAATGTCAAAAACCTCTTCGACCGCACGTATTACACCTCAAGCGTTAACCGCTACTTCGTCTCGGTAGGGGATTCGCGACAGGTGCAAATCTCCACAACGCTGGAGTTTTAACACCTACTGTAATGCCGATCAGCTAAGGCATACATATCACCCGTGGGAGGGGCCTTGGCCGCGACAGCTTGGTTTCAGACGCTGAAAATATATTGCCTGTAAGCAAGTCGTCGCGGCCAAGGCCCCTCCCACGGATTGTGAGTCAATCCATCAGATTTTTGAGATCAGCCTCATTCCTACGCGGTAAAGGCTTGTCGGTATTCTCCGGGCGTTGCCCCGATGGCCTGGCGAAAACGATTGCTGAAATGACTGGCGCTGGCAAAGCCGCAGGCCAGGGCAACGTCGCCCAGCGGTTGGGCTGTGTGGCGCAGCAAGTGGCGGGCATGTGACAAGCGGCGGGCCAGCAGGTATTGGTGCGGCGGCAGGCCGAAGCTTTCGCGGAACATGCGGGCGAAATGGTACTCGGACAGCGCACAGAGCCCGGCCAGTTGTCCGAGGCTCAACGGGTCGGCCAGATGCATCTCGATAAAGTCCACCAGTTGACGACGCAGATGCGGCGCCAGCCCGCCTTTGAGACGCAACCCTTCACGCAACCCGACCTGACCGAGCAGGGCATGGCTGAGCATTTCATGGGCCAGGCTGCTGGTGAGCAAACGTTCGGCAGGTTCGGCCCAGTTCATCCGGATCAACGTCTGAAAACGCCCGGCCTGTTCGGCATCCTCGACAAAGGTGCTCTCCTGCAACTGCATCTCACGGGGCTCGCGGTCCAGCAGGGTGACGCAACCCAGTGCGAACTGCTCCGGGCTGACATACAAATGCGCCAGACGGATCTCGCCATTGATGACCCAGGCGGATTCATGACCTGCCGGCAGCGTGCAGAGTTTGCCGGGCGCGCCTTTTTCGCCGGGTCGATCACGACGAAAAGTGCCCGTGCCATCGGCGATATAGCACGACAGCGTGTGATGGGTTGGCGCGTGATATTCCTGTGAGTCGTGCCGGTTCTGCCACAGCGCAGCCGTCAATCCATCGCCCAGCACCGCGCTCTGCTCCAGGCGGGCATGTGGCGAGCTGTTCAAGGCCTGAAAGACCTGAATGGATTCAATGGGCGGCATAACGACTCCTCTAGGCCTTGCATCCTACTCGTGCGCGATACGGCTGCCATCACCTGCACGATCAAATGCGCAAGATTGTGCAAGCGACGCCGATGGTCCGCCCGCAGACTCAAGGCTCATTGAGGAGCTGCGTCATGAATATCTCGCTGTATCTGTTGACCGTCCTGATCTGGGGGACGACCTGGATTGCCCTGAAACTGCAACTGGGCGAGGTCGCCATTGCGGTGTCCATCTTCTACCGCTTCAGCCTGGCGGCCTTGATCCTGTTTGCGATGCTATTGCTCAGCGGGCGTCTGCAACCGGTCAATCGTCGCGGGCAGTTTATCTGTCTGGCGCAGGGCTTGTGCCTGTTCTGCATCAACTTCATGTGCTTCTACACGGCCAGCCAATGGATCCCCAGCGGTTTGATCGCCGTGGTGTTCTCGACCGCGACCTTATGGAATGCGCTCAATGCACGGGTTTTCTTCAAGCAGAAAGTGGCACGCAATGTTCTGGCTGGCGGCGCAATGGGTTTGACCGGGCTGGCGTGCCTGTTCTGGCCTGAACTGGCCGACCACAGTGCCAGCCGCGAGACCTTTATCGGGCTGGGTCTGGCGCTATTGGGAACCTTGTGTTTCTCGGCGGGCAACATGCTGTCGAGCCTGCAACAGAAGGCCGGGTTGCGGCCCTTGACCACCAATGCCTGGGGTATGTTCTACGGTGCGACGATACTGGGTGTGTATTGCCTGTTCAGCGGTGCGCCGTTCGTTTTTGAATGGAATACCCGCTATATCGGTTCGCTGCTGTATCTGGTCATACCCGGCTCGGTCATCGGTTTCACGGCCTACCTGACACTGGTCGGGCGCATGGGGCCTGAGCGTGCGGCGTATTGCACCGTGCTGTTTCCGGTGGTGGCGTTGAATATTTCGGCGTGGGTCGAAGGCTACCAATGGACAGTGCCCGCACTCTTCGGGCTGGCATTGGTGATGCTGGGGAATGTGCTGGTGTTCAGGAAGCCGAAAGAGCTTTCGCAAAAAGAGTCATTGGTATACCCAAACGCTCCGCTTCGCGACTGAAGTCGCTCCTACGGTAGGAGCGAATTCATTCGCGAAAAGGGTATTAACCCTTCCAGACCTGCGGATTGACCAGGTCCTGTGGCCGCTCACCCAGCAGCGCGCTGCGCAGGTTATGGTAGGCACGATCTGCCATGGCCTGACGGGTTTCGTGAGTCGCCGAGCCGATATGCGGCAAGGTCACGGCATTGCTCAGGCTGAACAGTGGCGACTCACTCAGCGGTTCTTTCTCGTACACATCCAGACCGGCACCGCGAATGGTGCCGTTCTGCAAGGCTTCGATCAGCGCCGGCTCGTCGACAATCGGGCCGCGCGCAATGTTGATCAGGATTGCGCAGGGCTTCATCAGCGCCAGTTCACGGCGGCCGATCAGGTGGCGGGTCTTCTCGCTCAGCGGCACCACAAGGCAGACGAAATCCGACTCGGCCAGCAATTGATCCAGTGTGCGGAATTGAGCGCCCAGCTCTTGCTCGACTTCAGTCTTGCGGCTGTTGCCGCTGTACAGAATCGGCATGTTGAAACCCAGGCGACCACGACGGGCAATGGCGGCGCCGATATTGCCCATGCCGACGATACCCAGCGTCTTGCCATGTACATCGGTGCCGAAATGAGGCGCTTCGATGCTGCGCTTCCAGTTACCGGCCTTGGTCCAGGCATCCAGCTCCGCGACACGACGGGCACTGCTCATGATCAACGAAAAGCCCAGGTCGGCGGTGCTTTCAGTCAGCACGTCCGGGGTATTGGTCAGCAGGATGCCGCGCTCGCTCAGGTAACCGACATCGTAGTTGTCGTAGCCCACCGAAATACTCGATACCACTTCCAGTTTCGTGGCCCCTTCAAGCTGCTCGCGCCCCAGTTTGCGGCCTGCCCCGATCATGCCGTGGGACTCGGGCAGCGCTTCGTTGAACTGGGCATTGAGGTCGCCCAGTTTCGGGTCTGGCACGATCACGTTGAAATCTTGCGACAGGCGTTCGGCCATTTCAGGGGAGACACGGCTAAAGGCGAGTACGGTTTTTTTCATTGGGGCAGTCACTCTTGAGCGGTTGAATGAGTAGCACGCTAACATTCTTGTCGGCCCTTGGGCAGCCGGTTTTGCACACGCAAACTCTCAAGCCAGCGATTTCATCGAATGAATATGCAGATCTGCTTCGTCGGCGGCGAGGATTTCAGGCAGCGAACCACGCAGGTATTCGACCCAGGTCTTGATCTTCGCATCCAGATACTGGCGCGACGGGTAGATGGCGTAGAGGTTCAGCTCCTGGGAGCGATAGTCGGGCAGGACCCGCATCAAGGTGCCGTTACGCAACCCGTCGATGGCCGAGTAGATCGGCAGTATGCCGATGCCCATGCCGCTGGAAATAGCGGTCTGCATGGCATCGGCAGAGTTGACCAGCAGGGGCGAGCTGTTGATGGTGACCATTTCCTGGCCTTGTGGGCCGTCGAACACCCATTTTTCCAGCGGGAACACCGGGCTGACCAGGCGCAGGCAAGCGTGGTTCAGCAGGTCGGCTGGCGTGTAGGCCATGCCGAAGTTCTTGATGTAGGCCGGCGAGGCGCAAACGATGCTGTAAGTGATGCCCAGGCGTTGCGACACAAAACCTGAGTCCGGCAGTTCGCTGGCCAGAACGATGGACACGTCGTAGCCGTCTTCAAGCAGGTCCGGCACGCGGTTGGTCATGGTCAGGTCAAAGGACACATCCGGGTGGCTCTGCCGATAGCGGGCGATGGCATCGATCACGTAATGCTGGCCGACACCGGGCATCGAATGCATCTTGAGCTGGCCGGTCGGTCGGGCGTGGGCGTCGCTGGCTTCGGCTTCCGCTTCTTCCACAGAGGCCAGAATCTGCTCGCAGCGCAGCAAATAACGCTTGCCGGCTTCGGTCAGGGCAATACGGCGGGTCGTGCGGTTGAGCAGGCGTGTCTGCAAATGCGCTTCGAGGTTCGAGACGGCCCGAGAGACGTTGGCGGTGGTGGTGTCCAGTTGTGCTGCGGCTGCGGTAAAGCTGCCCGCTTGCGCCACACAACAGAAGGCGCGCATGTTTTGCAGAGTGTCCATGTGCAATTCTCTGAAGGCATGTCAAATTGTGACATGAAGTTACTGGCACATGGCAAGGGATTATCACCGTTTCTGTAATAAAGAATCACATATTCGCCAGCTTATCGCCGTCACGGCCGCCCCCTAGAATCGCGCCACTCAATAGCGCTTCATTTCCAGTCGGGAACTCGCAGCTGTGCCGCGTCGCATCATTTGGGGCTTCAGGCTCCTCAGTGTCTGGGTTGTATCTTTAGCTATCAGCGGCTGTATCGGAACCGACGGAATCACCTCACAAGGCAGGGCATTGCCCCTCGAAAGCCTGGCCACCGATCAGGCTATCCAGAGCGCTGCCATGGACGCCAACTGGCCTGACGCTCAGTGGTGGCGTGCCTATGGCGACCCGCAACTCAATCGCTGGATCGAGCTGGCAACCCTCGGCAGTCCGAGCCTGGCGATGGCTGCCGCGCGTGTGCGCCAGGCAAAGGCGCTGGCCGGGATTGCCGAATCCGCCGAAGGTCTGCATGTCGACAGCAGTGCCAATCTGGCTCGTCATGACTGGCCGACCGATCAATTCTATGGGCCTGGCGAACTGGCCAATACTCGCACCTGGGACAACAATGCATCGCTGGGTTTGAGTTACGCCCTTGATCTTTGGGGCCGCGAAAGCAACGCCAGCGAACAAGCGCTTGACTTGGCGCACATGAGTGCAGCCGAGCAACGTCAGGCCCAACTTGAATTGCAGGAAAATATCGTCCGCGCCTATATCCAGCTGGCTCTGCACTACGCCCGGCTGGATATCGTCCAGGCCACGCTGGCCCAACAGAAGCAGATTCTCGATCTGGCCCAGCGTCGTTTGAAAGGCGGCATCGGCACGCATTTCGAGGTCAGCCAGGCCGAAACACCGCTGCCGGAAACCCATCGGCAAATCGACGAACTGGAAGAAGCCATTGCGCTGGAGCGTAATCAACTGGCCGTGCTGGCGGGCAAAGGGCCGGGGGAGGGCGCTGCGCTGCTACGCCCGAGCCTGTCGCTGCACACTGCACTCAAACTGCCCTCGGCATTGCCTGCGCAACTGCTGGGCCAGCGCCCGGATGTGGTTGCCAGCCGCTGGCGTGTCGAGGCGCAGGCACGTGGGGTCGATGTGGCGCATGCGGGTTTCTATCCCAACGTCGATCTTGTCGGCAGCCTTGGCTATATGGCCACGGGCGGCGGGATGCTGGAGTTTCTGACCGGCAGCAAGCTCAGCTATAAAGCCGGCCCGGCCATCAGCCTGCCGATCTTCGACGGCGGACGCCTGCGAGCGGAGCTGGGCCAGGCCGTGGCGGGTTATGACCTGGCCGTGGCCCATTACAACCAGACGCTGGTGATGGCCCTCAAAAGCATTTCCGATCAGTTGATCCGCCGTGCCTCCATGGACAAGCAGCAGGTGTTCGCCGCCGAGTCCGTCGCGGCAGCCCAGAAGACCTATGACATTGCCTTGATCGCCTATCAGCGCGGCCTGACCGACTACCTGAACGTGCTCAATGCCCAGACGCTGTTGTTTCGTCAGCAACAGATTCAGCAGCAGATCGAAGCCGCTCGCCTGAGTGTGTACGCCGGGCTGGTGGTGGCGCTGGGCGGCGGGCTTCCTGATGAATAAAACCTCACCTCGTGGGAGCGGATCGGGCGGCGCTCCGCTTATCTGCGAAGACAGTATTCCAGACGCTACATCTTCAGCAGGCTTACCGGGGCCTTCGCGAATGAATTCGCTCCTACGGCTTCTGGTGCGAGAGCTCAATAGTTGGGCGCGTAGCGACGGGGTCACCTGGATCTATATCTTCAAGGTGTTGATTGCCGCGTTCCTCACTTACTGGCTGGCGTTGCGCCTGGAGTTGCCTCAACCGCGCACGGCCATGATCACTGTGTTCATCGTCATGCAGCCACAGAGCGGGCATGTGTTTGCCAAGAGCTTCTACCGTCTGCTCGGCACGTTGGCGGGTTCGGCCATGATGGTGCTGCTGATGGCCTTGTTCGCACAGAACTCGGTGCCGTTTCTGGGGTGCCTGGCGCTGTGGGTCGGGATCTGTTCGGCAGGCGCAGCGCGTTATCGCAACTTTCGGGCTTACGGTTTTGTGCTGGCTGGCTACACGGCAGCGATGGTCGGCCTGCCCGCACTGGCTCACCCGGAGGGCTCGTTCATGGCAGCGGTCTGGCGGGTGATGGAAATCGCTTTGGGTATTGTCTGCTCCACTGCCGTGACGGCGGCGATCCTGCCGCAGAGTTCCGCCGCTGCAATGCGCAACGCGCTGTATCAGCGCTTCGGTGTGTTTGCCCGTTTTGTTGTGGATGGCTTGCGTGGCGTCAGCGAGAGGGATGCCTTTGAAACCGGCAACGTGCGCTTTGTCGCCGAAGCCATCGGCCTGGAAGGGATGCGCAGCGTAACGGTGTTTGAAGACCCGCACATGCGCCGCCGCAACGGGCGGCTCAATCGCCTTAACAGCGAGTTCATGGCCATCACCACGCGCTTCAATGCCCTGCATCAATTGCTGGCGCGGCTGCGAGCCAGTCAGGTGAATTCGGTCATGAACCGGGTCGATCCGGGCCTCAATGCCTTGGCCCAATTACTCGATGCCTTTGCCGACCGGTCCCTGACCATTGGCGATGCGGCAGTGTTGGTGCAACGTCTGGAAGTCTTCAAAACCGAACTGCCCGACCTGGTTCGCAGCATGCGTGCCGAGCTTGAGCAAAGCGGGCCGGATGAAGCCGAGTTGCTGGATTTTCACACGGCTTTCGAGTTGCTGTATCGCCTCGTCAACGACCTGCATGACTACGCCCAGACCCATGCTTCACTGGCTGATCACAACCATGTGCGCGAACAGTGGGAAGAGTCGTTTGTGCCGCGCACCAGTTGGATGACTGCCTTGGCAGCCGGTGTGCGTGCGAGTACAGTCGTAGCGTTGTTGAGTGCGTACTGGGTGCTGACGGCCTGGCCCAGCGGCGCGATCATGACCCTGGCGTCGGCTGCGACCGTTGCCTTGTCATCCACCACCAACAACCCGCGGCGCATGTCGTTCCAGATGGCATGCGGCACCTTGCTGGGCGCGATTCTGGGCTTTACCGAAACCTTCTTCATATTCCCGCACATCGACGGCTTTCCATTGCTGTGCGTGTTTCTGGCACCGGTATTGGTGGTCGGCACCTTTCTGGCTTCGCGTCCTCAATGGGCCGGTTATGGGCTGGGCCTGCTGATCTTTTTCAGCATCGGCTCGGTACCGGACAACCTCACGCTCTACAACCCCTACACCTTCATCAACGATTACATCGCCATGGTCGTCGGCATGTTGTTCTGCGCCGCAGCAGGCGCAATCATCCTGCCGCCCAACAGCCGCTGGATGTGGGAGCGCCTCAAGGACGCCCTGCGTCGGCAAGTGATATTCGCCATCAGCGCACCATTGCCGAGGCTGGGCTCCAGCTTTGAAAGCCAGACCCGCGACCTGATGCATCAGGCTTATGGTCTGGCGGTCGGCAGGCCTGAAGTGCAGCGTGAACTGCTGCACTGGATGTTTACGGTGCTGGAAATCGGCCACGCGATTATCGAGCTGCGCCGGGAGCAAGCAGTCCTGCCGATCCATCCCAGCTACGCCGAGTACCAGTCCTGGCGCATTGCGATCCGGGTCATGGGCCGGTCGCTGATCCGCCTGTTCATCCAGCCCGATGCCAGCAATCTGGAGCGCTGTCTGGTGGCGGTCGATCACGCCATCAGTCGTGTGCAACTGACCGACGAACCCTTTGCCTCGCACTTCGACACCTCAGTGCTGCGCCGGGTCAAAAGCTACCTGCATTTCATCCGTACCTCGCTGCTGGACCCGCAATCACCACTGGCCGTGCATGGCCGCCCACAAGGAGTCGTCCATGCCTCGTGAAATCGCGTTCCACGGCCTGTACATGCCGACCATCACCCTGATGTTCCTGATTGCGCTGGTACTGGCCTGGGCGCTGGACCGACTGCTGGCCGGGTTCGATCTGTACCGACATTTCTGGCACCCGGCGCTGCTGCGCCTGAGCCTGTTCACCTGCATTTTCGGCGCGCTGGCGCTGCCCTTTTATCGTTGATGCCCGGTTCGAGAACCTCTGGATGAAAAAGCTCTTCAGTCTGATCGCCACCTTGCTGGTCCTGGCCCTTGCCATCTTCATCGGCCGGACCTTGTGGGTGCACTACATGGAAACACCCTGGACCCGCGATGGCCGGGTGCGAGCCGATATCATCAACGTCGCGGCGGAAGTGGCCGGCACCGTGATCGATGTGCCGGTACGTGATAACCAGCAGGTGAAAAAGGGCGACCTGCTGATGCAGATCGACCCCGAGCATTACCGGATTGCGGTCAAGGAAGCAGAGGCTTTGCTGGCCTCGCGCAAGGCCACCTGGGAGATGCGCAAACTCAACGCCAAACGTCGCGCCGACATGGACAACCTGGTGGTCTCCACCGAGAACCGCGACGACGCCAGCAACATCGCCACCTCGGCCCTTGCCGATTACCAACTGGCCCAGGCTCGTCTGGAAGCGGCCGAACTCAACCTGTCACGCACCCGCGTGCTGGCGTCGGTTGATGGTTACGTCACCAACCTCAACGTCCATCGCGGCGACTATGCCCGTGCAGGCGAAGCGAAGATGGCCGTGGTCGATATGAACTCGTTCTGGGTCTACGGCTTCTTCGAGGAAACCAAACTGCCCCACGTCCACGTGGGTGACCCGGCCGAGATGCAATTGATGAGCGGCGAAGTGCTCAAGGGCCATGTCGAAAGCATCGCCCGCGGCATCTACGACCGCGACAACCCCGAAAGCCGCGAACTCATCGCCGACGTCAACCCGACCTTCAACTGGGTCCGCCTCGCCCAGCGCGTACCGGTGCGTATTCACCTGGATCAGGTGCCTGATGGGTTGCTGTTGGCGGCGGGGATGACGTGTACGGTCATCGTTGCGCCCGAAAAGGTTGTTCGCGACTGAAGTCGCTCCGCGGTTGTGGTGTTATTGCTCAGGTGATCGGTGCGTCAATGCAGGCCTGTTGCTTTGCACGCCTCGACAAAGGTTGCGCCTTTTTTGTCCATGGCGTTTTTGACCATCTCATTTGCTTTTACCAACTCGGGGCTTGGTTTCACCCATTGTTCCGGTGGTAGCGGTTGGGACCAGACTTGTACTTGTTCCGGCAAAACAGGACGGCCTGCACGGTGGCTCCATTCAGCCAACATGTAAGGCATTTTCCAGAAACTCAGCACACGCCAGATGTACCAGCGACGTAACGGCCATGGTGTGCGTTCGGGGTAACCGTAATTTTCGCGTTCCTCGTCCGAAAGGTTTGCGCCTTCGTCGTTCATGTTGCACATCCAGCGAGCCTCTTCGCGTTCGACTTCAAAGGTGTGCAGCCCTTCGTAAGGTTTGAGGCGATCTTCGCTGGGGACTAGCCCCAGTGCCGCATGCATCGGGTTGGGCGCGTCCACTAACTGGCCATCTTCCATGTAGTTGCGAATTGAAGTCCACATCCCTAGAGCATGAGCATCGCTTGGTTGCGGCAGCAGGATAAACTGCACTTTGTCCTGCTCGTCATCTTCCAGCCCCATCCCAAAAGTGTACTGGCGTGTGGCACCGTAACTGGTTACGCCTTGGGTATTGGCAACCCAGGCGACCACGCTTTCCCATGGAACGATCAGAACGCGATGGGTTTTGTCATCAACGTAACAGACTTCGCGGCGTTGGCGGTTGAAGCGTAGGGGATATTTTTTTCGAGAGAATATAACGTCGGAGAACATACCGTAGAGGTAGGCGCCGATTGGAAAAATAAACAGGAGAGAGCCGAGAACAGTGACTTGTAAGAAGGTGAGTAGATCGCTCCATGGGTCACTGAAGTTTTCAGGATAAAAAATCACCCCGAAAAGGATCACAAGGCTTGGCATCACGAAGGCTGTGAATAATGCCATCCAGATTGCCGCAGCCAATATTTTGCCTTGGCTCACCATTCCCCAATTATTGCCACCAACCTCAAGAAAGGTATCGTTCATCTCCGAAAAGCTTCGGCTGGAGCCTTGTACCTGCCCCGTGTAAACCGGTAAAGGTGACAGGAACAAGGTTTCGTTCAAGCCCTGAGCGCGAATCTCCCCGGCCCGAGGACGTTGATTGCGTATGTCTGGTGCCGTTTCTGTGGTGGCACTCTTGCGCTTGAACAGATTTTTAAACATCGACAGTCGCCAATTCTTCTTTTTTGAAGCCTGAACGGCGATTTGCACGCAACCGTGTCTCAAGCATTCTGTGATTCTTCTGTCTTTGCCTCACTCAGGTTTGCTTTGAAATACGTCATGAAATCCTGCCCTTGGGCAAAGGCTTTTTCGAGGTCTGCGCTTTGCTGTTTGAGGGCCGGGCTTGGTGTGGCCCATTGTTCAGGGGGCAGCGGTTTTGACCACTCGGCAATCGAGTTGGGCAGGGTTTTCATGGTGTAGCGTTGGTCCCATGCGGCGATCCAGTAGGGCACGCGCCAGAGGGTAATGAAATGGCTCAAGTACCACCAGCCGACGCCCAGTATGGAGCGTTCCTTATGCTGGTATTCCTCACGCATGTCTTCGCGTTCCTTGTCGAAGGTATGAGAGCCTTCGTGGGTGGCCTTGCCTGGGCAGAAGTCCGGGCCTTTTTCCATGTAGACGCGAATGGCTTCCCATTTGGCCAATCCATGCAGAGGCGTGGGGACGCCCTGCCTCAGAAAGTGGACCTTGTCACCCACCGGATCGTCGATGGCCATGCCGAAGGTATAGGTGCTCATGACACCCACCCCGGTAAAACCGGTGCTGACCGAAACCCAGGCTACGGTGTCTTCCCAGGGTTGAATGACCGGTTTGTCCGAGCCGTCCGGGAAGTAACAGACTTCCCGGCGTTGACGATTGAAGCGTATCGGGCGAGTACGGGCTTTGGCGCGTGTTGTACTGACAACGGCGTAGAGGCCGATGAGGGCGCCCACGCCTCCAGCCCATATTGAAACCCATAATCCAAATACAAAAAAATCGCTGAAGTAATACCAGAACGTTCTTCCAAAGGGATTAAAAAAAGTACCGAAGCCCATTAGAACAGGAAGCACTATTACAAAGGCGATGATTGCTGACATAGGCAACGAGACAGCAAGCCTAGCCTGATAAGATTTGCCTTGATTGCTACTTCCCACGTCCAGATAGACGTCGTTGACCTCAAGAAAGCTTCCCCCGAGATCCATTGGGGGTTGTCCGGTAGGCACGGGGAGTGGTGATAGAAACACACTTTCGCCGGTGGCAAAACGACGTATTTCACCCGCCTTGGGGCGATTGTGTTTCAGGTCCAGTTCGTCGTGCGGTGTTGGGTTGGAGGGCATAGGTTTCAACCAAAATGTGCAGGCACCGTAGGAGCGAATTTATTCGCGAAGAGGCCGGTGAACCCGGCCTATCACCTGCGTCTGGTATAGAGTATTCGCGACTGAAGTCGCTCCTACGCGGTTGTGGTGTTATTGCTCAGGTCGGCCTTGAAATACGTCATGAAATCCTGCCCCTGAGCAAAGGCTTTTTCGAGGTCTGCGCTTTGCTGTTTGAGGGCCGGGCTTGGTGTGGCCCATTGTTCAGGGGGCAGCGGTTTTGACCAGTCGGCAATGGAGTCGGGCAGGGCTTTCATGGTGTAGCGCTGGTCCCATGCGGCGACCCAGTACGGGAAACGCCACCATGTGACGACATGGCTCAAATACCACCAACCAACGCCCAGCGCGGAGCGTTCCTTGTGCTGGTATTCCTCGCGCATGTCCTGACGTTCTTTATCGAAAGTATGCGGCCCTTCGTGGGTGGCCTTGCCGGGGCAAAAGTCCGGGCCTTTTTCCATGTAGACGCGAATGGCTTCCCACTTGGCCAATCCATGCAGAGGCGTGGGGACGCCCTGCCTCAGAAAGTGCACCTTGTCACCCACCGGATCGTCGATGGCCATGCCGAAGGTATAAGTGCTCATGACGCCAACCCCGGTAAAACCGGTGCTGACCGATACCCAGGCTACGGTGTCTTCCCAGGGTTGAATGACGGGTTTGTCCGAGCCGTCCGGGAAGTAACAGACTTCCCTGCGTTGACGATTGAAGCGTATCGGGCGAGTACGGGCTTTGGTTCGGGTTGTACTGACGACGGCGTAAAGACCGATGAGGGCACCCATGCCTCCACCCAAAAGTGAAAGCCATAATCCATATGCAAAGAGCTTACTGAAGTAATACCAGAAGTTCCTTCCGTATGGATTAAAGAGCTCTCCAAAAATCCCCATTGAAACGGGTAGTAGGAAAAGGCATACGATGATTGCCAACATCGGTAGCATCACAGCTATTCGAGCTTGAAACGCTTTGCCTTGGTTGCTACTGCCTACATCCAGATAGACGTCATTAACCTCTAGAAAACTTCCCCCCAAGTCCATGGGCATTTGTCCGGTAGGCACCGGGAGAGGGGACAGGAAAAGACTTTCGCCCGTGGCAAAACGACGTATTTCACCCGCCTTGGGGCAGTTGTGTTTCAGGTCCAGTTCGTCGTGCGGTGTTGGGTTGGAGGGCATAGGTTTCAACCAAAATGTGCAGGCACCGTAGGAGTGAATTTATTCGCGAAGAGGCCGGTGAACCCGGCCCATCACCTGCGTCTGGTATAGAGTATTCGCGACTGAAGTCGCTCCTACGCGGTTGTGGTGTTATTGCTCAGGTCGGCCTTGAAATACGTCATGAAATCCTGCCCCTGAGCAAAGGCTTTTTCGAGGTCTGCGCTTTGCTGTTTGAGGGCCGGGCTTGGTGTGGCCCATTGTTCAGGGGGCAGCGGTTTTGACCAGTCGGCAATGGAGTCGGGCAGGGCTTTCATGGTGTAGCGCTGGTCCCATGCGGCGATCCAGTACGGCACGCGCCACAGGGTGACGATATGAGTTAAATACCACCAGCCAACGCCTAACGCGGAGCGTTCTTTATGTTGGTATTCCTCGCGCATATCTTCGCGTTCTTTATCGAAGGTATGTGCTCCTTCGTGCGTAGCCTTACCGGGGCAGAAGTCCGGGCCTTTTTCCATATACACGCGAATGGCTTCCCATTTAGCCAGCCCGTGAATCGGTGTCATGACGACTTGCCGAAGAAAATGCACCTTGTCATTTTTCGGATCGTCGATAGCCATGCCAAAGGTGTAACTGCTCATCACGCCCACCCCGGTAAAACCGGTGCTGACCGAAACCCATGCTACGGTGTCTTCCCAAGGCTGAATGACCGGTTCATTGGAGCCGTCCGGAAAATAGCAGACTTCCCGGCGCTGACGGTTGAAGCGTATCGGTCGAGTACGGGCTTTAGCGAGTGTGGTGCTGACGACGGCGTATGTACCAATGAGTGCTGCTGCACCTCCTGTCCAAAGTGAACACCATAATCCGAATACAAAGAAATCACTGAAGTAATACCAGAACGTCCTCCCAAACGGATTAAAAAATGTTCCGAAACCTGCTAAAACAGGAGCCACAATAAGGCATACGATAAGCATAAACATAGGCATCATTACACACAGTCGAGCCTGATAAGACTTGCCTTGATTGCTACTTCCCATGTCTAAGTAAACGTCATTGACCTCAAGAAAACTTCCCCCGAGATCCATTGGGGGGTGTCCGGTAGGCACGGGGAGTGGTGAAAGAAACACACTTTCGCCGGTGGCAAAACGACGTATTTCACCCGCCTTGGGGCAGTTGTGTTTCAGGTCAAGTTCGTCGTTTTGATCGGGTTTGGAAGACATAGATTCAACCAGGTAGTAGGCGAGTGGGATGGCTATAGAACATCGCTGTTCACCAGTAGCCATGGAGCATCAGTGGTGCGAGTCCTCAATACGGTAACCTCTGAAAGCAGCTTGTTATCCTTTCCACCCAGCGACGTGGTTTCAAAACGTTTCTCCCGGTAAGCCGTATCGCCGGGAACCGGGTGATACTTCAAGACAATAGCCAGACCATGCTGTGCATTGGCCTGGTTCTGGAATATTTCCAGACCTAATTTGAGCGGGGCGTCGGGAGCACTCAGCAGATCGAGTTGGTACAGAAACGGTTCGCTCCAGGCTTCCCAGTCATTGCGTTGACTATTTTGCAGAAAATAGGCGCTGAGGCCGAAGTTCACGTCGTTGAGTTCTTTGGCTGTTATACCGGGAAAGCGCACGATGAGCATGGGCTTGTTATTGATGTGTTCTAGCGAGACCGTTGGCGAGGAGGTAATCTCGGCAAGCGAGAGACGCTCTTCAGACAAGTTTCGATTTTTGCTCTGTTTACCCCACGTGCTTTCCAGCAACCATTTATCAAGCTTGGTTTTATTGTTGCGGTTATACAGCCATTCTCCACCGAGTTGGAGACCTGTGAGCACCAGACCAATCAAGTTGGCACGGGCGGCGACGCTCAGCAGTTTTCCACCTGCTGTCACCCAAGCAAGCGCACGTGCCTGGGTAACACTTGTCACTGCGCCGTAGGAATATTGGGCGGTTCTGGCTGCAGCCCAACCATTGACAACCACTTGTCCGGAGTCCCCGGCCAGAGTCATGCTTGCTCCTGCTAATGTCGCTCCGTTACCTGATCGCAATGCTTCTGACCAGCGTGCGTAGGACCCTTTTTCACCCGCGATGCTGAAGCCAGCTGCGGCAGCGCTAGAAAGGTAAGCCGTGAGCCCCAAGCCACCAGTAAGTTTTCCTAATCTCGCCGCCATTTTGATTTGAGCAGCCCTGCTTGCGTAATTACCAATGGCGACCGTAAGGCCTGTGATTGCAATACCTTGTGCTGCTGCAAAAGTTCCACCGATCATTGAAAAAAGAGCATTTAGAAAACTCAATTTATCGGAGGCGTCTACTTCCTTTTTCTTGAGGAGCTCGCTAGAAACAGTAACAAAGTTAATAATCTGTAAAACCGCCGCCGCCGAAGCAAATAAATCCCCCCCTACAGGCTTGAAAATATCGCTGCTGACTCCCTTGAACGGACGATTGAGCCGATAGTCGGCCGCCATTCTCTCGAACTCAAGCAACTGGGCATTGTTAAGCCCGGCGATCTTGAAGCCCGCTTTGCCCGCTCCATCACCGACGGGACTCATGGCCTGAGCAACGCTTCCTTCAAGGGGCAAGACAGCCTGTTGCAGGGCCTTGCGTTGAGCTGCCAGTGGTTTGTAGCTGCCTTTGGGGGCCTGGCCTTTATGTTCTTTGGCCAAGGTCTGTTTGATCTGATTTTTGAGTGATCGCATTTTCTGACGGAGCTCGGTCAGTTTTGCGACATCCTCATTGAATTTCTTGACCTGGCTGGCCGAGGAGAACTGAAGCGTTATTCCGGTTTTATTGAAGGCCTGCAAAATATTTATCCAGGAGGCCCCTGGAATATTGCGCAGTACTTTTGATGGGTCGAACGGCTGACCACTGCGCAAACTCTGCATTGCATCATCGAGTGCACCTGCCAGGCGTAACTGTTTCGCTGGATCGTAAGTGGTATCACGTAGCTGGCCGAGCATTATGTCGGTATCGGTAAGCTGCAGGGAGTTTGGCAGATGCTCGGCCAGCAGATTGCCAAACTTGCCGCTAAGCTGCTGTGCACCGGCATAATCGTTTTTGACCATGAGGGTGTCACGCAGGGACTTAATGAATGACATAAGCTTTGCATGCAAGTCTTTCTGGTCAGCCTGGCTCAGTGTGATAAACGCGGGCAAGGAAAGTCCGGGTTTTTGCTCAATCAGTTTGGCAAGTTTTTCAGTGGCGCTGTCGGTCCGGCAGATATCCTTGAGAGCTGCATACTCAGTTGCCAGAAGTTCATGCAGTTGTCCTTGAGGCTTTGGATCGAAATACCAGGCTGAGCGGTGGAAGCGTTCCTCGGTCACCAGCTTGATGCGATCTTTGGTGATCAAATCCAGCTGTTTGTTCCAACGCTCCAGATGGGCTTGTTGTTCCTTGATGAATGCTTCCATGGGCGTTCGGTTAACCAGGTCATTGATGCCTTGTTGACCCATCTTTGCACCTTCAAGTGCCTCTTCGGCATTGTCATCAATGGTTTCGATCAGATCCTCGTACTTGGGATAGAGCGCCCCCAGGCTTTCTCGCATCCGTATCTTTGCTCTGGCAACGCTTACCGGTGTTGACCATAAATTGGCAAACTTCTGTTGGTTTTTATGGTTGACGTAATCAGCGATGGTTTGCCGTTGCTCGGCGTTCGTTTCATCCTTGAGCTTGTCAAAGCGCGGATCGCTCTGCGACGCCTTGAGAATGTTGTCGCCGGTCACGGTGTACAGGGTTTCGATGTAGCAACCCATGACATATTTCTTCTGCGTCTCCTGCGAATTACTCCAGTCACTTATCCAGCCCGAGACCAGATCCTGATGTTCGGCAAGATCGCGCAGCACGCCAATGTCATCTTCCAGAACCAGATACAAGTGGTCCTGCTCGTATTCGGCCTTGACCTGCTTTTTCAGTACACCGAGTTGAGTCTTCTTGAATTGAGTCGCTTGCTCCCAGAGGTAGTCCTTGCTTTCCTCGGGTTTGGCACCTGCGACCGCGGGTGTCTTGCTTGGCTGTTCTGCAATCTCCGCTACCCACTTTTCTGCCTGCTTGGGTGTCAGCAGGTTGGCTGCACCTTTCTCCGGGTCGGCCTTGGCAAGACTGACCTTCTGCATGAAGTGCTCACGCTCGGATTTGTGCTTGATGACCTGCGCGCATTTGGCGGCAGTCCATTGCACTTCGGAGTAGTTGACATAGAGAGTGTCCGAGCGCGGGAAGACCAGCGCGGCTTCGCCTACGTTGCTTGTGCGTTTATCGGCGCTGACCTCGCTTTTGTTCCACAACAATTGGGTCACGATGCCATCTTGAATCCGGTATTCATGAAGGATGACTTGAGGCTTCTTGTCGACGATGACGTAGAGCCAGCCGTCGCGGATCAGGCGAATGCCCAATGGACGTGAAGTGGTTTTGTAAGGCATTGCCAGTTCGCTGGACGGGTCGAGTCGTTCGACGAGGCCGTAGCGCAGAGGGATGAGCTGAATCTTGGCTTTCATCAGGGGGCAGCCGCCCATGGCGCATTTGCCATCGTCCCGGCTCTTTGCGACGTTGTTCGGGCTTTTGCCGGCCGATGTTGGCGTGGTCATCCTTGGCTCCTGTTGAAGGCTTCAGCCCGTTCCTGTGCAATATCAGCGACCCGTTCGAGTCGCTGAGCGGGCGTTTGTTCCGATGGGGTCTTGAGAATTGCATCGAGGTCTGGATGATCTTCCAGCGCTCGTTCACCAAGGAACCCGTGAATGTTGGCGTAGAGGGTGATGTCGAGTTCGGTGTTGAAGCCTCGGTCATAAGAAGTCGACGCCAGGGTATGCAGATGTTCCCAGCGTTGCAGGGGCGTCATTTGAGCCTGATAGGACGGGAAGTATTCGTGCATGTGTTCATCGAGCCGGAGGACGATGCTGCGAAAGTTCACTTCATCCAGTTGGCTCAGTTGATCGTCGCTCAAGCGGTAGAGCTTGCTGCGGTCGGGCTCCAGAGCCTTGCCTGGTCGCAGGTCTACATGCCAGCAACCCAGCGCTGCATCGGCGGTGACGACCTGTGCACAAGGGCCGAACAGCATCGGATCCTTGCTGTTGTTGGCATGTGCGAGCAACGCATGCATTACGGCTGGGTCGGCTATACGCAATAGCACTTCTTCGCCCTGCGGATGCATCACGCTGGTAAGCCAGCGTAAGTGCGTGAGCATGCTGTCCCAAGGTTGATCGCTGAAAACAAGGTAGCCCCATTCCTTGGGCGCTGCGCTCAGGAATTGCATCAGGATCGGATTGTTCTGGGTTTTTATCTGGACGAGGCAAGGAGAAATATCACCCAGTTCGGCCCACTGTGTACCCAGAAAGAGCGGCTCAAACACTGGGTTATCCGACCATTGATAAAGATGCTGTGGAAGCTTTTCGATGCTGACACCATCCAGAAGCAAACCGACCGTGCCATTCCATGGCAGGTTTTTGGGCAGGCCATGCTCTAGCGCCCATTCGGACTTAAGCATCTTGTTGTGCCTCCAGCTTGGCAGCTTCGCATACCGCACAAATCGGCTTCTTCTGCATCAATGCCTGACGCTGCGCCGGGACCAGCAGTTTCCCAGCCTTATCCGCATCCGCCTGCTTCAACGGCCCCGGCAACAACGGCGCTGCACCCGTCCCGCTGCCCGGGCTACCACCAGCATTGACGTTGATCACCGGCCCGCTCATTGTCACGCCGCTGGCGTCGATCTTGATGAAGCTGCCACCGGCTTTCAGGGTCAGTTCGCTGCCGGCTTCGAGCACGAGTTTCATGCCGCTGCTGACGTGGATTTCCTGGCCTGCATTGATGAACTGGCCGGTGCCTATCTTGATGTGCTGATTAACGGCCACCGTTAAATGGTCATTCGCCTTCGTCTCGACCTTCCGGTCTGCATAGACCGTGTGATGCTCCTCAGCCTTGAACTCGCTGTAGCTGTTCTGCTCGACGGTGTCATGGCGCTCGTTGCCGACACGGATCTTCTGATCGTTCTCGATGTTCTCGTCCCAGTCGCGCTGGGCGTGGAGGTAGATCTGTTCCTGGCCTTTCTTGTCTTCGATGCGCAGCTCGTTGTAGCCGCCACCGCCCGGTGAGCTGAGGGTCTTGAAGGTGCTGCGGGTCTTGTTCGCAGGCAACTCATAGGGGACGACGTTTTCCTTGTGGAACAGGCAGCCGGTGATCAGCGGTTGGTCGGGGTCGCCTTCCAGGAAGGTGACGAGCACTTCCATGCCGATGCGCGGGATGGCGATGCCGCCGTATTGGGCGCCGGCCCAGGCGGAGGAGACGCGCAGCCAGCAACTGGTCTTGTCGTCGGCCTGGCCTTCGCGGTCCCAATGGAACTGGACTTTGACGCGGCCGTATTGGTCGCAGTGGATCTCTTCACCTTTCGGCCCGGTGACCACGGCGCTCTGGCTGCCGAGGATGCGCGGCTTGGGGTGGCTCAGCGGCGGGCGGTTCGGCACGTCCCAGGGCGTGGCCTGGAAACGGTTGCGATAGCCCTGATGGAAGTCGTCCTTGAGCGTCGTCGTGTCACTGCTGACCGACTCCTCCAGCACTTGCGGCTGTTTGCCTTCGTGGAAGATTTCCGTCAGCAGCCACAGGTCGTTCCATTTGGCCTTGGGGTGTTGGGTCAGGGCAAGGAAGTGGCCGCTGACCAGCAGCGGCTGATCGCTTTTGCCTTCGGCGAGCTGGTAGTCGCTGCGATGCCTTTCAAGGGCGCGCCTGGCCAGGTGCTTGCCACGCTCGCGGTCCACGAAACGGCCCGGATAGTCGTAGTCTTCAAGGTCGGGCAGGGCGTCGCCACGGTTTTCGCTTTCCAGCGTCAGGCGTGGTTTTTCAAAGTCGTAGTCGCGGCGGGTGGTGCGGCTGGTGCGAGTCTCCAGGCGCATGTCGAAGCGCTTGATCACCGGGTCGTTGGCGACCATGCCGGAGTCTTGCTGATAGGCCACGGGTGCGAGTTTCGGGAACACCGTCTGGTCATCGCCGAACACCAGCTTGTGGCCCGTGCTGCTGTGCTGGAAGTGGTAGTGAATCCCTTCTTCCTCGCACAGGCGCTGGATGAAGTGCAGGTCCGATTCATCGTATTGAACGCAGTAGATGCGCTCGGGATAAACCGACCCGACTGTGAATGCGTAGGCGTTGCTCTGGATGCCATGTTCTTCAAGGACCTGGGCGATGATTTTCGGCACGCTGAGGTTCTGGAAGATACGTTGGTTGATGCGGTGCGCCAGGTAGGACAGCTGCGGGCGCAGGGTCACCGAGTAGCGGGTCAGGCGTTTGCCGGAGTCACCCTGGGCGGCGCGATAGATCTGGCCATGAATGCCACTGCCGTCAGGCGAAAGTTGCAGGAAGGCAGGTTTGTGCAGGAGCGTTTCGAGGTCCAGGGACGGCTGCTCACTGACCAGTTCGACGTCGAACACGAACGGTTGGCTGATGGCTTCCCGGCCGGTGAGGGACAGGACCTGAAGGTCGCTGTTGAGTCCTTCTATGGTCAGGCTGAAGTGAGTCTGATTGGCCGGCGCGAACATCCCTTGTTCCTCAATTCTGGAAGAGCGTAAACAACATCGACCAGCAGAAGCTGGTCGATGCTTGAAGCGTCAGCCGTTATCAGGCGACAGGCGAGCGCCAGTCATCGGAGCCCGAAGTACCGGACACTTCGTGGGTCCAGGTGATTTTGCGGTAGGTCATTTCGATGTCTTCCAGGTGCGTGAAATGAGCGTTCGCAGGGTCCTGGCAGTTGTGCATGTAGTCCTTGGAGCTGACGAGGATGGCGTCTTCCAGAACGGTGGTGTAGTAGTGCTCTTGAGTACCTTGAGCGGAGGTGCGGAACCATTTGATTTCGACTTTGCTCAGGCGCTCGCCGGAAGTCAGTGCCGCTTGCAGCAGAGGCGAGGACTTGTCGAACACTTTGGTGATTTTCACAGGTTTGTGAACGCGCTGGCCGGTAGGCTGGCCGGACTGAGGGTCACGCGGGATGATCACGTCGTGATGGAAAGCCTGGACCATTACTTCGTCTTCGTGGCCTTCCTGAAAGGTGTTGCCCACGGAGTCGGCGGTGAATGCGCCGGCAGTGATCAGGCCTTGTTTTTCGCCAGTGATGGACATGTACGCGGGTGTAGCCATGGGTGCTCTCCTTGCTGAAACATTGAGTGTCCCGGGAGGCGAATTCGCCAGGTGGGTGGCGATTACAGATCAAGCTTCGTGCCAGATAATATATTTACTATATAAATCAGATAGATAAGTGTTTTGTTGTCGGGTTTTCATGATTTTCACATGGAAAACCCCTTAAAAGTGCGCAAGAAGTTGCGCAGTGGTGCGCAACTTCTTGCGCACTCGTCTGTGAGCTTTTAATTACAAGGGTTGTAGAGGTCTATCCACAGGATATGCACAAAAAAGTGCGCAACTTCTTGCGCATAATGGCTATGTGGCATGTCTCGTCGTGGGAGTCAATTCCTGCGCGAAAAAACCACTCGGTTGTACGAGAAATCGAGATCTGTTCTGTATATCCCTTTGAGAATTATCACGCCCGCTGGCGAGTCATGGGAGAGTTGGTTCGAGGGAGAAGGGGGCAGCCCGTACGCGAGTTCACAACACCTTGTCCAACCCGAAGCGCTTCCTCAACCCTCCCTCCAATAACCCTTTGGGCAGCAGCCATGACATCAGCGGCAAGACCCGCGAGCCGTTGCCCAGGCGCAGCAGGCGGGGCGGGTTTGTCTGCTGGATGGCCTTGAGCAGTTCCCGGGCGAAGTCGGTAGCGGGTGTCGGGTTGTCCTGGGAGGCTTTGGCTCTGGCGCGAATGCCTTCGCGGATGGGCCACCATGGGGATTGTTCGCTGATCAGTTGCTCGGCTTCATGAGTGGCGTTTTTCGCGAAGCTTGAGGCGATGGCGCCGGGCTGCACTTCCATGACCTGAATCGAAAACGGTGCCAGTTCCAGACGCAAGGCATCGCTCAGTGCATGTACCGCTGCCTTGGATGCGCAGTAGGCGCCGGCAAATGGCGTGACCAGCACCCCCGAGACGCTGCCGATATTCACCACCAGCCCCTTGCTGCGCCGCAAGGCTGGAAACAGTGCTCGGGTGACGCCGACCACCGAAAACACATTGGTCTCGAATTGCCGTTGCATGGCTTCGACGCCACCGTCGAGCAGTGGCCCCATGGCGCCATAACCGGCGTTGTTGATCAACACATCCAGCCCGACGCCTTGTTGTTCAAGGTCGGTGGCCAGACGTTCAAGGGCGGCGCTGTCGTTGACGTCCAGTTGCACGGCGCTGAAACCGGCAGCGTTTAGGCTGGCGACGTCTTCAGCCTTGCGCGCCGTGGCCCAGACTTGATAGCCCGCGTTTTTGAAAGCGTCCGCCAGAGCCCGGCCAATGCCGCTTGAGCAGCCGGTGATAAGTGCTGTGGGCATTTGGTTTTCCTTAATCCGAGAAGCTGCCTTGTAGATGTTCGGGACGAAACTCCAGGCTTTGTGGGCGATAGCCCGGCCGCAACGGCGGCAACGGCAGGCAGTCCTGCCACTGACTGCCCGGCTGCAATACACCGGGGCCACTGTAATGCGGTGCAGTGTAGGCATCTTCAGCGAGGTTCACGGTATCGCCGGGTGCATAGGCCGCCACGCGCCAGCGTAGTTCGCGCAGGGGAACCGTGTTGGTATTGTCGATGAGCACCAGCAAGGGTTTGCCTGCCGGGCATTGTTGCGGCGCGTAATCCAGACGCAACCCCAGGCGCTCCAGTTGACGCGCTTCGCGGCTGTCCTGCCAGATCACGACGGTAGCGACTACCCCCAGGCCTGCGGCAGCCGCCAGTGATACCGGCAAGGCCTTTGCCGGATAGCGCAGCAGCAGGATGAGCCAGGTCAGGATAAGCACAATACCAATCAGCATGATGTGCATCTCGTCAGCATGGAAGCTGGCATCGTACCGAAAGGCAGGTGGGCTTTACCAATGGCAGTCATGAATGACGGGATATTCTGCCTGTCCCTGTTGTGTCGAGGTTAATTCTTCAGGTCGCAGCCTAGACAATGCTGTACTCGATGGACTCTTTGCCCGCCACCCAGATATCAGGCGTTATGCTGAGAAAGACCTGAATCCTGGCCTTGTCGCCAGGCTTGAACGCCTTGAGGATTTCGTTCTGTTTGACGGCATCAATCGAATCTTTTCCCTGTTCAAGGTTGAGCCGGGTCGAGATGATTTTGCCACTGTTGTCCGGGGTGGAGAATGTCATCAACACTTCATGGAATGCCCCGTCCTCGAAGCCCGGTAGTACAAGCGTGAACCCTTTGTTGGCGATGAGGGCGCTCAGTTCTGCGCGCTCGTTTGCTTCGCGTATATAGGGCTGTGTGACAGACTCGGAGACGGCCCCGTCACTCAACGGTATTGTGAATTGTGTGGTTTCAGATGGATTTTCGGGGGTGTTGATCTCGACCGTTACGCCAGTAACGTCTATGCCTTCGCTGCTCATTTTTGACTGTCCTGAAAGATAGAGTGTTTTTATAGGTGTGTTATATCGATTGGTAATTACGTGCTGTCTTATCGCTACTCTCGTGTCGAGAGGCTTAAGCAAGCCCGGTAACTTTCAGTCAAGCCTGTTTGCCGAGGCTTATGACATGGGGCGACGAGTGGGGGAGTATGTGTGGCTACAAGCTACAAGCTACAAGTTCGCAATTGGCTTGAGGCTTATAGCTTGAAACTTGACGCTTACCTGCCACTTGTCCGGGCCAGGCTTTTACCCATTGCAGGGGTGAGTGGCTAGATAGCCCGAAGGATTCCTGACCTGTTAACTATTCACGCGGCAGCATTTAAACGATGTTGTACTCGATGGAGTCTTTACCGGCCATCCAGATGTCACCATAGACCCTGAGAAACACCCGGATCCTGGCTTTGTCTCCGCGCTTGAACGTGCCGGTGATTTGGTCTTTTGTCACGGTATCAATCGAGGCCTCCCCTGATTTGAACGTAATCAAGTTCGAGTTGATATTAGCGCTATAGTCCAGTGTGGAAAAAGTCATGATCAGCTCATCAAAGATCTCTTCCTTGAAGGCCGGAAGTACCAGAGTGAACCCTCTGTTTGCAATGCTGACATCCAGTTCTGAAGTTTCGTTTGCCTCGCGTACATAAGGCACCGTGATAGCCTCGGAGGGAGTGGCGTCACTCAGTTGGATTTGCAGGTTTATAACGTCTGATTTGCTTTTGGTAGTGCTCATTTAATTTCATCCTGAAATAAATTTATAAAGGGTATATGGGTTTTTAATGCGGGGTGGTAGGTGTCTATTTGATGGCCAGATGTTACTTCCATGTCATGATGTTTGAACAAGGTTAAGAGTGTCTTGAAGAATATGTCTACTGTTATTTGTTACAGGAGGCGACAGACGGATATGTATAGAATTAATGGTTTCAAGGCGTAAGGTTTTTTGAGAAATAAGTTACAGATTGTAATTTCGGGCAGCACGTGAGTAAGTTGCTTGAAACTTGAGGCTTATAGCTTGCCGCCTAAAACTCCACCTATCCGAAACTTTCTCTGCGCTGGCAACCGCTGAACTAGCCTTCATGCAGTGACTGGCAGAGGTTCACGCCATGGATGGCTTATCCGCAGATCTACATCGAGACACACCGACGCTCGCGGTCGTTGATCCGCGGCGTCTGTCTGTGCGCTCCGTGGCCTGGTACCGCAAGCAAGCCAATGATGCGCCTGCCTTGCGTATCAATCGCTCGCTCTTTGATCCGGCTGGCCGGCCGATTGGCAGCCACGATCCCAGGCTCTGGGAAGAAGGCGCGCCAGCCAATCTCGTCAATGTTCATTCCCTCAGTGCTCAAGTGCTGGCCAGCGAAAGCGTCGATGCCGGTTGGCGGGTTTCGTTGCTGAGCGAAAGTAGCGAAGTGCTGCAAGCCTGGGACAGTCGAGGCACTGTCCGGCGTGTGGAATATGATGAACTGCTCAGACCAACAGGTGTTTTTGAAAATGACCGCTGCATTGAGCGTCTGGCGTATGGCGATGTTGATTCAGTTCCCCACAACCAGTGCGGCCAGTTGATTCGTCACGACGACCCGGCAGGCACGTGTTCTAATATCGAGTTTGGCCTGACCGGCGCAGTGATCGAGCAGACGCAGCATTTTCTCAAGGACTTCACCGGCCCCGACTGGCCCGAATCGCTGTCAGAGCGCGACGCCTTGCTGGAATCCGGTAGCGGCGCGACCACGAGCTGGGCCTATAACCCGCTCGGCGAGGTCATCGGGCAAACCGATGCGCAGGGGAATGTTCAGCGCTTTGCCCAAACGGTGGCAGGTGAGTTGCACTCCTGCCATTTGCAACTCAGCGGGCAGCCTGAGCAGATACTGGTCAATGAGATTCTCTACGACGCTCAAGGCCGTGTGGAGTCGGAAACGGCAGGTAATGGCGTAATCACCACTGCTCGGTATGGTGATGAAGACGGCTGGCTGCTTGAGTTGAAAGCGATACGCAGCGCCGGTGAGTTATTGCAGGGCCTGGCTTACGACTACGACCCGACGGGTAATGTCATCCGCATCGAAGATCGTGCCCAGCCGATCCGGTACTTCGCCAATCAGCGCATAGAGCCGGTTTCAACGTATCAATACGACACGCTGTATCAACTGACAGAAGCCACGGGGCGAGAGCTGGCGACGGTCAATCACGGCCCCGTCTTTGCAGATTTTCAGAGCCCAGCAGACCCCGCACAACTGGCCAATTACACGCAGACCTACGATTACGATGCGGGTGGCAATCTGAAGCAGTTGACTCATGTCGGGTCGCAAAATCATTCCCGGACTCTGGTGACCGCTTTGCATAGCAATCGCAGCCTGCCAGTGATCAATAACCAACCGCCCAGCGAAGAAGACATCGCCGCAGCTTTTGATGGCAACGGCAACCTGCTGGCATTGCAAGCGGGGCAAACCCTGAGCTGGGACCTTCGTAACCAGTTGCAGGAGGTAAGGCCGGTTGTGCGCGAGTCCGGCGTCGACGACAGCGAGCGCTATATCTACGACGCCAGCGGCCAACGCCTACG
>NZ_BLVZ01000015.1 GCF_015471405.1 Pseudomonas cichorii | reverse complement strand
TGGCCGTCGACGGTCTTGGCGATGCGGCGGCCAAAGGCGTCGTATTTGTAGCTGGCGACACTGCCGCCCGGCAGGCTGACGCCGATCAGGCGATGTTGGGCGTCGTAGCGGTATTCGGTGACGAGTTTCTGGCCGGCGCCACGACGTTCGCGGATCTGGTTGCCGTAGGCGTCGTAGTCGTAATGGCGGTCGCCCTGCATTAGCAGGCGGTTGCCTTTGACGTTGGCCAGGTTGGCAGTGGGCAAGTCGCCTTGGCCCAGCAGGTTACCGGCTGGGTCGTGGGCGAAGCTTTCCGGCGTGGCACCACGGACGTTGATCAGGCGGTCCAGCGGGTCGTAATGATAGCTGCGGTTGCCTTTACGGCTGTCATCGATCCCCGCCAGGTTGCCGTTGGCATCGTAGTCGTAGCGACGATGGAACAGATTACGATCCTGCTGGCTGACGCTGTGTGCCTGCAATCGACCTTGTTCGTCGTACTGATACTGGCTGAGCAACAGACCTTGCTGACGCTGTCGTTCCCGACCGCCACTGAACTGGTGAGCGGTCAGGCGCGAACCGTTGAGGTCGATGCTGCTCAACTGACCGCCGCGCTGATGGTGGTAATCCAGCGTGCTGCCGTCGGGCAGGCGGCAGTGTTTGAGCTGGCCGACGCTGTCGTACTCGTAGCGCAGGGTGCCCCAGCCCTGGTGCTCGGTGATGAGGCGGTCTTGCAGGTCGTATTCGTAAGCCAGCGGCCAGTTGCCGTCGTC
This sequence comes from Pseudomonas cichorii, assembly GCF_015471405.1. Classification (GTDB taxonomy): domain Bacteria; phylum Pseudomonadota; class Gammaproteobacteria; order Pseudomonadales; family Pseudomonadaceae; genus Aquipseudomonas; species Aquipseudomonas serbiensis. Next base: position 162,881 of record NZ_BLVZ01000015.1, on the reverse strand, counting down.
GACGTTGACCAGACGGCCAAGGGCGTCGTAGCTGTAGTGAATCTCTTCGCCGTCGGGCAGGGTCTTGACCAGCAGGCGGCCTGCGGCATCGCGCTGGTACTCGGTCACTAACTCGCTTTCGTCATCGCCGAATTCGGTTTTCTTCAGCAACTGGCCGTTGAGGTCGTACTCGTACGCGGTGCGACGACCGTCGAAGCCGGTTTCCTGCTGGATCAGGCCGTTGGCGTAGTAATCGAGGTGGTAATGCTCGCCACGTTCGTTCTCGATCTCGGTGAGCAGCAGGCGCGAGTTGTCGTAGCGGTAGCGCAACTGGCTGCCGTCCGGGTTGATGCGGCGGCTGACCAGATGCAGGTTGTCGGCGTATTCGTAACGGGTGATGCGACCCAGCTCATCGCGCTCGGCGGTGACGCGGCCATACGGGTTGTAAGTGAAGGCGCGGGTGGCACCGCCTGGCAAGGTGACCTGGCTCAGGCGATTGACCGCATCCCACTGGTAATGGGTGATGGCACCGGTTTCGTCCTGACGGGTGATCTGCCGACCGAGTGCGTCGTAACGGTATTTGCGCTGGCCACCGTCAGGCAGACGCTCTTCCAGCAGTTGGCCCAGACCGTTCCAGCCCAGTTGATGACGGCTGCCATCGGGATGACGGATTTCCAGCAGACGGCCCTGACGGTCGTAACTGTAATGGGTTTCGTTGCCGTGCGGATCGATCTGCCGGGTAATGTCGCCTTGTTCGTTGCGGTCATACTGCCAGCGGGCTTTGCCGCGCAGGACCTCGACCAGTTGCCCGTCGAAGTAGTTGTAACGGATCGTTGCGTCTTCCGGCGGGATCACGGCGATCAGGCGCCCGGCGTCGTTGTACTGATACTCGGTAATGGCCCCCAGCGGATCTTTTACAGCAATCAGGCGGCCTTTATCGTCATAGGCTTTCTGGGTTTCTGCGCCATCGGGAGTGGTTTCGCTGATCAGACGTGCATTTTCGTCATGCACATAGACCTGCTCGCTACCGTCAGCGTTATGGACGGTGACCGTGCCCTTGTCGTCCCACTCATAACGCGCTTCGAGTTGTGAGTAGTTGGCCCAGTGGCGCACGCACCGTGAGAATTTGCCTTCACGTTCCCATTCCCAGAAGAAGCTCGCACCACCGGCCATTTGCCGCTTCAGAATGACGTGCTGGTCGTTGTAGCGGTAATACTCGGTTTCACCGACCGCATTGGTTGCAGACACGAGTTGGTGAAGGGCGTTGTAGTCGTAGGTAACAAGGGTCTGGATGGTCAGCCACGGGTCCTGGCGCTCCCCACGCTCGTTATATTCCGGGCGTTGTTGCTGGTGATCCACGGCAACGATATGGCGGTCGTCGTAGCGCAGGAGCAGGGCGCGGCCAGCTCCGTTGTCGATGCGCTGAATGCGGTCAACCAGGTCGTAAGTGATGTGAACCTGGTTTTCATACGGGTCGCTGATGGTGGTCAAGCGACCGGCCCGGAAATGATAGAAGCGTGCTTTTGGCCCGGCCTGGGTGAGGATCAGTTCGCCAGGAGCATCGCCCAGGTAAATGGCGGCCTGGGCAAGGCTGTTGGTGATGGCCGGACGTTGCTCGGTCGGCATAGGGAAGCGGGTCTGACGGTTTTCGTTGTCCGTCCAGAGCACGCCTTCGTCGTCCAGTTGCAGACGATGGGACAGGGAATGGCTCCAGCCGTAGCCAAGACGGCTATCGATTTCGACCGCGCTGCTGCGGTACAGGCGTGTCCATTCCAGAGGCAACAAACCACCGAGTTCGCCATCGGTCAGGGTCAGCAGTTCTTCGCCGGTCACCATCGATACCGGTTCGCCGTTGGTGCAGGTCTTGTCTGCGCACTGGGCGGGCTGCTTGGCAGGAGTTTGCGATTGCTTGGCTGCGTCGTCGGTCTTTTCCGCCTGTTCGAGGCGCGTTGCGTTTTCCGTCTTGGCCCGTGCGCTAATCTGCGCATCCGTTTCAACGGTACCGCCTGTAACGGGCGGCTTGCGCTTGGGAGCCGTCGCGGTTTCGGCAGGTTTCGGAGGGGCTATTTCAACGCTGGTCTTGCGCGCCGGGTTCATTGGCGAGTTGCCATTGAGCAGCAGAGGCTTGGCGGTTTCTGCGTGACCGGTCGCGTTCTTCTTGCTGATATTCATCAGCATGGAGGTGAAGTCTTCGATCAGCTTGATGACCTTGCCGCCGTTTTTGGCGGCATTGAGGCCCTTGGCGCTAACCCGCACGGCCAGGCCGATGCCGCCCGTCAGGACGATACCGATCAGGATGTTCAGCAGGACTTCGGTGGTCAGCTCTGCGAGAACTTCCGTGCAGGTCTGTGGCGGCAGCATCTTGACCCAGGCCACGATGGCCGCGACGTAAATCCACATCAGTGGCTCATCACTGGCGATCAACAGAGCCGTCTGGATGGCTTCCTTGGAGGCGTTATAGATCTTCTTGATCTGTTCCTCGGTGAAGAACTTTTTCAGCTTTTCGTAGTTTTCACGAGGGTGAGCAACCAGGTCGTAGAGGTTCTTGATATCCCCCCACAAGCCCATGATCGCCTTGAGAAAGCCTTTCCAGGCAGACTCCAGTTGTTGCATCGCTTTGCCGGCCATGGAAGCGTTGGTGTGCGCTTGCCACAGAGGCAGAAAGTCCGTGCTCCATTCGGTTTGCAGCCAGCCGCTCAGATCACCGATGACGCCCTGATAGGAGTTGAACAGGCTGTCGATCTGCGCACGGGTAGGGTTCGGGAAAAAGGTGATCTTGTATTGCTGATTGGGCTTGAGGCCTGGAACCTCCAGAATCCCGCTTGGGCCGATTTTCAGATCAATTGCCTGGCCGACCTCGTTTTTGCCGATGAGGAGACCATCTTCCACGGGCACCAGACGCACCGGCGTGTTGCCAATCGGCACAAAGCGCGCCGACTCGAAGCTGTGTACAAGCTTGAGCTTGCCGTTGGCCGGACAGTTGGCGTAAAGGGTGTTTTGCTGTTTGCTGTCCTTGTCCGCAGTGCCGACCTCGTCGCCCACTTTGAACTGTTGTTCGGCATCCAGCACGCCGCCGTACCAGGCTTCGGCATGCTCGCGATAATCCGCCAGGCACTTCTTGAAGTCGTTGATGATGGCCTGAGCATCAGGCTGTTTTGCCGTGAGGGCTCCGGTGATTCCGCCCATCAAAATGCTCATGCCGCCACCTCATTTTCCAGATAGGCCTTCAACAGCCCGGTAAAGTTTTCTTCCGTGAGCGGTGTACGCTTTACGAAACGCGCCACTTTTTTTTGCAGGTTGGATTCAGGGAACGAGAAGTACAGGTCGGCATGTTCATCCCGCAGCCACTGCATCATGTTGCCGATCACCGTGGATGGATTTTCAGCCATCAAACTCTCCAGCAAGTCCTTGGGCACCTCCCACCACGGCCAGTCCTTCGCTTTCGGCACTGTTCTTTGTCCGACTTCCAGAGTGCGGCCATTGATCAGATAGCGCTCGAACATCGGCATCAGTTCACCCGCCGATTCACCCAGCCCCTCAAGAATCGGATAGATATGCCGCCCGTCCCAGAACCGGAAAAACACTTCGGTCCCGTCAGGCATCTTCACTTGCGTCAGGCTGCGCAGATGCTCGAACACGGTATTGGGTTCCGAGCGCGATACCGCGAGCCAGCCCCAGTCGAGTGCATCGGTTTCGGCGATCCATTGCAGAAAACCCGCAGTGGGTTTCAGCACGGCAAGATAGGGCATCACAGGCTGCCAGTCGGCGTAAGGCGTGCCGCCCCAGATCGGGATCAGTTGCGGCGCCTGGCCTTGCTGGTAAAAGGCCTTGAGAGGTTCGGCGTCGCTGGCTGCGCTGATGATCAGGTACAGGTGCTCGCCTTGTTGCAACGGCTGTTGCTCCAGCCAGGCCTGAGGGTTCAAAAGATCAGATCGCACAGGCACCGTCCTTGCACTTCTCGCACTCTTCACAGAAAGGCGCGTTGCGTTTAAGCGTATTGATTTGTGCCGGTGTCAGAACCGCACCGGCTCTGGCGGCATCGGCCTGTTTCAACAATCCGGGCAGCAACGCCGCTATGCCTGTCCCGACGCCTGGGCTGCCGCCTGTATTGACGTTGACCGCAGGGCCGCTCATTGTCACGCCGCCCGCATCGATCTTGACGAAGCTGCCACCGGCCTTGAGGGTCAGTTCTGCGCCGGCTTCGAGCACGATTTTCAAACCGCTGCTCAGGTGGATTTCCTGACCCGCTTCGATGAACTGGCCAGTGCCTATCTTGACGTGTTGGGTTACGCCAACGCTCAGGTGGTCATCTGCGCGGGCTTCGACTTTGCGGTCGGCATAGACCGTACGATGCTCTTCAGCCTTGAACTCGCTGTAGCTGTTCTGCTCGACGGTGTCATGGCGTTCGTTGCCGACACGGATCTTCTGGTCGTTCTCGATGTTCTCGTCCCAGTCGCGCTGGGCGTGGAGGTAGATCTGTTCCTGGCCTTTCTTGTCTTCGATGCGCAGTTCGTTGTAGCCGCCACCGCCCGGTGAGCTGAGGGTCTTGAAGGTGCTGCGGGTCTTGTTCGCAGGCAACTCGTAGGGGACGACGTTTTCCTTGTGGAACAGGCAACCTGTGATCAGCGGTTGGTCGGGGTCGCCTTCCAGGAAGGTGACGAGCACTTCCATGCCGATGCGCGGGATGGCGATGCCGCCGTACTGGGCGCCGGCCCAGGCGGAGGAGACGCGCAGCCAGCAACTGGTCTTGTCGTCGGCCTGGCCTTCACGGTCCCAATGGAACTGGACTTTGACGCGGCCGTATTGGTCGCAGTGGATCTCTTCACCCTTTGGCCCGGTGACCACGGCGCTCTGGCTGCCGAGGATGCGCGGCTTGGGGTGGCGAAGCGGCGGGCGGTTCGGCACGTCCCAGGGCGTGGCCTGGAAACGGTTGCGATAGCCCTGATGGAAGTCGTCCTTGAGCGTTGTCGTGTCACTGCTGACCGACTCTTCCAGCACTTGCGGCTGTTTGCCTTCGTGGAAGATTTCCGTCAGCAGCCACAGGTCGTTCCATTTGGCCTTGGGGTGTTGGGTCAGGGCAAGGAAGTGGCCGCTGACCAGCAGCGGCTGATCGCTTTTGCCTTCGGCGAGCTGGTAGTCGCTGCGATGCCTTTCAAGAGAGCGCCTGGCCAGGTGCTTGCCACGCTCGCGGTCCACGAAACGGCCCGGATAGTCGTAGTCTTCAAGGTCGGGCAGGGCGTCGCTGCGGTTTTCGCTTTCCAGCGTCAGGCGTGGTTTTTCAAAGTCGTAGTCGCGGCGGGTGGTGCGGCTGGTGCGAGTCTCCAGGCGCATGTCGAAGCGCTTGATCACCGGGTCGTTGGCGACCATGCCGGAGTCTTGCTGATAGGCCACTGGCGCGAGTTTCGGGAACACCGTCTGGTCATCGCCGAACACCAGTTTGTGGGCCGTGTTGCTGTGCTGGAAGTGGTAGTGAATCCCTTCTTCCTCGCACAGGCGCTGGATGAAGTGCAGGTCCGATTCATCGTATTGAACGCAGTAGATGCGCTCGGGATAAACCGACCCGACTGTGAATGCGTAGGCGTTGCTCTGGATGCCATGCTCTTCAAGGACCTGGGCGATGATTTTCGGCACGCTGAGGTTCTGGAAGATACGTTGGTTGATGCGGTGCGCCAGGTAGGACAACTGCGGGCGCAGGGTCACCGAGTAGCGGGTCAGGCGTTTGCCGGAGTCACCCTGAGCGGCGCGATAGATCTGGCCGTGAATGCCACTGCCGTCAGGCGAAAGTTGCAGGAAGGCCGGTTTGTGCAGGAGCGTTTCGAGGTCCAGGGACGGCTGCTCACTGACCAGTTCGACGTCGAACACGAACGGTTGGCTGATGGCTTCCCGCCCGGTGAGGGACAGGACCTGAAGGTCGCTGTTGAGTCCTTCTACGGTCAGGCTGAAGTGAGTCTGATTAGCCGGCGCGAACATCCCTTGTTCCTCAATTCTGGAAGAGCGTAAACAACATCGACCAGCAGAAGCTGGTCGATGCTTGAAGCGTCAGCCGTTATCAGGCGACAGGCGAGCGCCAGTCATCGGAGCCCGAAGTGCCGGAGACTTCGTGGGTCCAGGTGATTTTGCGGTAGGTCATTTCGATGTCTTCCAGGTGCGTGAAATGAGCGTTCGCAGGGTCCTGGCAGTTGTGCATGTAGTCCTTGGAGCTGACGAGGATGGCGTCTTCCAGAACGGTGGTGTAGTAGTGCTCTTGAGTGCCTTGAGCGGAAGTGCGGAACCATTTGATTTCGACTTTGCTCAGGCGCTCGCCGGAAGTCAGGGCCGCTTGCAGCAGAGGCGAGGACTTGTCGAACACTTTGGTGATTTTCACCGGTTTGTGAACGCGCTGGCCGGTAGGCTGGCCGGACTGAGGGTCACGCGGGATGATCACGTCGTGATGGAAAGCCTGGACCATTACTTCGTCTTCGTGGCCTTCCTGATAGGTGTTGCCCACGGAGTCGGCGGTGAATGCGCCGGCAGTGATCAGGCCTTGTTTTTCGCCAGTGATGGACATGTACGCGGGTGTAGCCATGGGTGCTCTCCTTGCTGAAACATTGAGTGTCCCGGGAGGCGAATTCGCCAGGTGGGTGGCGATTACAGATCAAGCTTCGTGCCAGATAATATATTTACTATATAAATCAGATAGATAGGTGTTTTGTTGTCGGGTTTTCATGATTTTCACATGGAAAACCCCTTAAAAGTGCGCAAGAAGTTGCGCAGTGGTGCGCAACTTCTTGCGCACTCGTCTGTGAGCTTTTAATTACAAGGGTTACAGAGGTCTATCCACAGGATATGCACAAAAAAGTGCGCAACTTCTTGCGCATAATGGCTATGTGGCATGCCTTCGCAGAAGACGGGATTTGACTGCTCTGAATGGCTGCCTGATGAGTTGATGCTCATCAGTCAAGGCACACACACTTGCAGGAGGCAGCTTGCTGGCGAAAATACCTGAAACCCGGCAGATATTCTGTGTCTGTACGCTGAAGTCACCAGCAAGCTGGCTCCCACAGAGTGATTCTGAGCGGCATTTCAGATCACGCGATCAATCCGGTTCGCAACCTTTGAGTACCAGCCTCAGGATGGTTTGCGTCGCCGCTTCGTAGTCGCTGTCTTCAAGCTTGTCCTTGCCGGTGACGGTAGATATCTGCCAGTCGAAGTCGGCATAGGTCTGGGTCGCGGCCCAGATGGTGAACATCAGGTGATGAGGGTCCAGGGGCGCAATCTGGCCACTGTCGATCCAGGCCTGGATGCACTCGATATTGTGTCTGGCCTGGCCGTTTAGCTGCTCGATCTGTTCGGGCGTCAGGTGCGGTGCGCCGTGCATTATTTCGCTGGCGAACACTTTCGAGGCGAAGGGCAGTTCGCGGGAAATCTGGATTTTCGAGCGGATGTAACTGCTGAGCACTTCCGTGGGAACGCCTTGGGGATTGAAGGGCGTCGAGGCACGCAGGATCGGCTCGATGATGCTTTCCAGCACCTCGCGATAGAGGTTTTCCTTGGACTTGAAGTAGTAATAGACGTTGGGCTTGGGCAGCCCGGCCTTGGCGGCGATGTCGCCGGTCTTGGTCGCGGCAAAACCCTTGTCGGCGAATTCTTCACTGGCGGCGCGCAGGATAAGTTCTTTGTTGCGCTCGCGAATACTGCTCATGACCAGATTCCTGCACGGCGGGTGCGCATGGTAGCACTGAGCTCGCGCAAGGCTCAATGATGAGCCTGGGACGGCGTAGGAGCGAATTCATTCGCGAATGAATTCGCTCCTACGATAAGTCATGTGCGATCAACCATCCTTGAACAGGAAGCTGTAGGCATTGAGTGCCGGTACGCCGCCCAGGTGTGCGTAAAGCACTTTCGAGCCCTCGGGGAATTCGCCGTTGCGGACCATGTCGATCATGCCGTGCATGGATTTGCCTTCGTAGACCGGGTCGGTCAGCACGCCTTCCAGACGGGCGCAGGTGCGGATCGCATCCAGGGTGCCTTCGTTTGGCAGGCCGTATTCCGGGTACGCATAACGAGTATCGAGGACCACGTCATCGGCGGTGATTTCACGGCCCAGATCCACCAGTTTTGCGGTGTTCTGAGCAATGCGCAGCACTTGCTCGCGGGTCTGATCCGGTTTTGCCGAGGCATCGATACCGATCACCCGCTGAGCACGGCCATCGGCAGCGAAACCGACCACCATCCCGGCGTGGGTACTGCCGGTGACCGAACAGACGACGATGTAATCGAACTTGAAGCCCAGTTCTTCTTCCTGTTGGCGCACTTCATCGGCAAACCGCACGAAGCCCAGGCCGCCATAAGGGTGTTCCGAGCAGCCTGCCGGAATCGGGAACGGCTTGCCGCCACTCTCGACCACATCGGCCATGGCTTTTTCCCAGCTCGGGCGGATACCGATATCGAAGCCTGCCGAATCCAGACGCACATCAGCTCCCATGATGCGGGACATCTCGATATTGCCCACACGGTCGTACACCGCATCGGAGTAGTTCACCCAGTTCTCCTGGACCAGCACGCACTTCATGCCCAGGTGAGCGGCGACGGCTGCTACCTGACGAGTCTGGTTCGACTGGATACCGCCGATGGACACCAGGGTGTCATAACCGCCTTCGATGGCTTCGGGGATGAGGTATTCAAGCTTGCGCGTCTTGTTCCCGCCAAATGCCAGACCGCTGTTGCAGTCTTCGCGCTTGGCATACAGCTCGACCTTGCCGCCCAGATGCTCGCTGAGACGCTTGAGCGGAGTGATAGGCGAAGGGCCGAATGTCAGGGGATAGCGCTTGAATTTGGTCAGGTTCATATCGAGTCTCCAATGAGAGGAATCATTAACGTGCTGCGATGGGACCTATCATAGAAAATCGATCAATAATCGTGGTTGCAAAGAATTGTCTATTTAGGAAATGAAAGTTAGTCTCTGGAAATTGAAAATTAATTTTATTTCTAGAAAGTCCATATGAAAGCAATAAATGAACGAGGCAAAAAGCCGGACGCCGATATCACGCCGCTGCTCGACAGGATCGACCGGGCCATCCTCAAGACGTTGCAGCGTGATGCGTCCATTTCCAACGTGGCGCTGGCCGAAAAGGTCAAACTGAGCCCGCCGGCCTGCCTGAGGCGTGTCGAGCGGCTCAAGGACGCGGGTGTCATAAAAGGCGTGGTGGCGCTGCTCAACGGCGAAGCGCTGGAAGCGGGGATGGTGGTACTGATCGGCGTGGTACTGGATCGCTCGACCCCGGACTCATTCGCCCAGTTCGAGGAGGCTGCGCAGAAGGTTTCCGGCTGCATGGAGTTTCATGTGGTGACCGGGGAGTTCGACTATTTCATGTTGCTGCGCACCAAAGACAGCCAGAGCTTCAACCGGCTGCACGCCGAGCAACTGCTTTATCTGCCGGGCGTCAGGCAGATCCGCTCCTTCATGGGCTTGCGTCAGGTGCTTTCAACCACCCAGATCCCCATGTAGGCACGGTCAGGAGGGCGACATGAAATGATCCTGCAGGTAGTTCTTCACCAGATGCCGGGTCGCCGCCAGTATTTCTTCTACCTGTGAGTCCATCGAGGCCTTGGACGGGGTCTGTTCTTCCAGCTTCTCCAGCTCGAAAAAGTGCAGCTTGTGCCCGCACACCGAACCCAGCCAGGACAGATGCGCCCGATGGCTGGCTTCCACATCCAGCAGATGGCAGGTCTTGGGGATTGAACTCAGCAAGCCATTGGCTTCGCAGCTCGAAGGTTTTTGCGCACTGAAGGCCCGGTTTTCAGCATCGAGCCATTCCTCTTCCAGTTGGGTCGATTGCTTGATGACCAGATAAGCCACCTGTTCCCAGTCACTGATTTCGGTATTGAGTGTGTCGATGATGTATTGAGGCAGGTTTGCATTGGAAACGATGATGACGCCCGTCTCTTGAGAGGTCGGTTTCAACCATTGCGCTCGTTGCGAATCAGTGTGCATGACAGCCCCTTGTTGTTGGTGCAGCGATCAATAATCGGGTTTCGTGATGCAACACTCACGCCACAAGTCGGGAAGGGGGAGTTGCTCGCTTGAACCCCTGATACAAAAACGATACTGTGCGTTTGTAGGACAATCTCACTCAAGCGCCTGTATTTACTCGGCCGGCGCGGGCTCGATCTGGAGATCGGGGCAGGGACTTTCAGAGCAGTTAACGGAATAACACTATGACGCCGATCATCGAAGCCCTTTCAAAACGCCCGTTTGCCGAGTGCTCTCTGGTTTCAGCATGCAACGCTGAGTTTCCTCGCCATACCCATGAAGAATATGTGATCAGCGCCAATCTTTCCGGTCGCGAACGTATCTGGTATGACGGCCGCTCTCAGGAAGTGCTGCCCGGTCAGGTCACCCTCTATAACCCGATGACGGTCCAGTCTTCCCGATTCTGCTCGGCAGGTGCCAGGTTCATCAGTGTTCACCTGGATGCCGCTCACGTGGCGTCGGTCTTTGGCGATACCCAGGGGCCGCTGTTTGACGAAGGCGCGTTCATCGACGGTGCCCTGTTCAAGGCCATCGCTGCGCTGCACGCGGCCAATGACTCTTCCCGCCGCGAAGAGGCACCTTATGAACTGTTGGCCGAACTCTCCAGGTTTCGGGATCAAGGCAGCGTTATCGTCGAACTTGATGTGGTTTCCCGAGTTGTGGAATTCATGCTCGACAACCTTTACGAAGACATCGACCTGCAAGATATCAGTGCCATGGCAGGGCTCTCGAAGTTTCATCTGGTGCGCAGTTTCAAGATGGTGAAGTCTCTGGCGCCTATGCAGTTCCTGAAGCAGCTCAGGCTGATCGAAGTGCGCAAGAGACTTCGCCGGGGCGATGCGGCGGCAAGGGTTGCCACTGAACTGTACTTTTATGACCAGGGCCACATGTGCAATTCGTTCCGCCGGGTGATGGGCATATCCCCTAATCGCTATGCATCAATGTTCAATAACGGGCTGCGCACTGACGAACTCCATATAGCCTGAAATGACGACGTACAGGGTGAAGTAGGCAAATATCAGCGCCGATGCGATGTAGGTCCATCTGAGCATCTTTTCACCCAGCAGCTGGCCACCGTGGTAGGCCAGGGTACACAGCACCAGTGCCCAGAAAATACCTGCGCTGAAAAAGCCCGAGAGGAAGAGAACCGAGCTGTTCAGGTCCACGCCCTGTTTGGCGATGATTGCGCCGCCTACCGCAGCAAACCACAGGATCGCGCTGGGCGAGGACATCGCCAGAAAGATGCCCTTGGAGAAAAGCGCGAAATTCGTGTTGCCCCACTGCATTTCCGATCCGCTGACCCCAGCCTTGACCCGCATGGCGCTGGCAACCATCTTGAAGCACAGGTAAGCCAGTACCGCCGAGCCACCCAGCCATAGCGCCCAGCGAACCGCCTCGTACTGAAGCAGCACCGCCATGCCCGCCAGAGCGAGAATGGCGTAGACCAGGTCGCCGATGCAGGTGCCTACGCCCAGCCAGACGCCCTGTCTGAACCCGCGCTGCATCGACAACGTGATCATGGCCATGTTGGCCAGACCGATCTCCAGGCACAGTGAAAGGCTCAATAGAAAGCCGTTGTAAAACTCCACTTATGTGTTCTCCAGCAAGGACTGTTCATAGAAAAGGGTGGTTTCACAGACGGGCAGCCCGAACAGCAGATCCGCGCCTTGGGCAAGGTGGGCGCCATAGTTTTTCAGGAAGCCGTCGAAAGCCTGGATATCATCGGACATGACTGCGGTGAGCAGCGTGCGGGTGATATGGGCCATGGCCTGCGGGAACGCTTCGGAGTCTATGGCGATGGTGCCCGGTTTGAGCACCGACAAGACGCCGGCTTCTTCCAGCATTTTCAGTTGGACGTAAGCGGCGCCAGCGTCCGGGAACTGCTCTGGCCCGCGCCGCAGGTAACGGAACAGCTCCAGCACATAGAGCCGCATCATCATGACCGGGTCCAGTTCAAGCCTTTCAGCAATCGCCGGGTCCATTGCCAACATGAAACCAAACACATCGGCCACGGTTTCCTGGGCAATCATCGAGCCCCAGCGGTCATGGCGACTCAGCTTTCGGTAATCGGTGTTCTTGAGCACGATCGAGTGGCCAAGGTCATGCCCGCGGAACCAGCCGATCAGGTAACGCTCGGCGTCCTGTTCTGCTGGCAGATCAGCATCCGTCCAGCCAAAGATACCCTTCTGCTCCAGCGCGATTTGCCGGTAGAGGTTCAGGTACGTGTTGGCGAACACCACCGTGCGCTTGAACGGCGCGTATTTGATGCCCTGATCTTCGGGCATGAAATAAGCGAAATGCTTGGGGAAGGTATCGGCCTCACCGGCAATCGCACACAGATCGATGATCTTGTAAGAACAGGCTGGCAGCCGCTGAAGTTCGACGTCAAAACGCTCGGAAAGCCTGGCCACGCTGCTCTCGAAGTGATGGTCGATCACATCCGAGACCGCCTGGAGCTTCTGGTTCGGCGTTCCGAAAAATGCCGAAAACCCTGTTTCCCGTGACTTGCCCAGCCATGTCGACAGCGGCCCGACGTAACCCACCAGTTCATTCTCATTCAGTGCTGCCAGCGCGGGGCCGGCATTTTCGAGAGCCATGCACCCCATCAGCCCTTCTGCAAGCAGGCCCATGGCTTGTCTTGAAGCTTCATCCGTCAGTTGGCCGGAGGCGGTCGCCAGATGATTGGCAATCGACAGCACGATGTTTTTCACCAGCACTGAGTCTTTGCTGCCAGCGCGTTCGAGCTCCCGGATGGCATTGGACATTCGAGTGATGTTTTTCAAGGAGTCGAGCAGTTCGGGTGGGAACGTGTCGGGCTTGGCAAGCTGGACGGATCGGATCAGGTGCTGTTTTCGCCTAGGCCAGAAAATGCTGTTCATGATGGCTCCCGGTGGATGAGGGGGCCAATCAAAGCAGTCGGGACGGAGCGGGTATTGGAAATAATTGCTGTTGTGTGACAGTCGTGAATGTGGGCAAAACGTTGTGAGTCGGCGCGGGTCAGATGATTCTGAAGCATAGGGTCATACGATTGACTGTAGCCTGTGATTCAATAAGCGCCGTTTTGTTTTTCTATTTGTTCAAGGATATTGATTGTGGCTGCTGGAAGCTTGCTGACCCTGCTCGATGACATTGCAACCCTGCTCGACGATGTGGCACTGGCCACCAAAAAGACGGCGGGTGTGCTGGGCGATGACCTGGCCCTCAATGCGCAACAAGTCACGGGCGTCTCGGCCGACCGGGAGTTGCCGGTAGTGTGGGCGGTGGCCAAGGGCTCATTGCTCAACAAGGCGATTCTGGTGCCTGCCGCATTGCTTATCAGCGCCTTTGCGCCATGGGCGATCCTGCCTTTGCTGATGATCGGCGGTGCCTACCTGTGTTTCGAGGGGGCTGAAAAGATTGTCCACAAATGGCTGCATTCCGATGCAGGTCAAGAACACGAAGAGCGTAAACAGGCTGCTGGCGATGCATCAGTGGACATGGTTGCGTTCGAGAAGGAACGGATCAAAGGCGCCATCCGCACGGACTTCATCCTTTCGGCAGAAATCATCGTCCTGGCACTGGGCGTGGTTTCAAGCCGGCCGTTCCTTGATCAGGTTGGCGTACTGGTGATAGTCGCGGTGCTGATTACAGTCGGCGTATATGGTTTGGTGGCCGGTATCGTGAAACTCGACGACCTGGGCCTGCACCTGAAAAAGAGCGCCAGCTCCGCTTCGCAAAGCATAGGCAATGGCTTGCTCTGGCTGGCTCCGGTCTTGATGAAAGCGCTGTCTATCCTTGGCACCGCCGCCATGTTCATGGTCGGCGGCGGCATTCTGGTGCATGGCTTGCCGTTCGCCCATCACTGGGTCGATGGCATCACCGAAAGCGCGACCAGTGCTGTCGGCGGCTTCTCCATCGTAGTCCCGACCCTGATGGATGCCATTGCCGGAATCATTGCCGGTGCGGCACTGGTGGTCGTGGTGACGCTGGCGGGTAAGGTGTGGAAGTCGGCAAGGGGTTGAGCCTGTCGTTGCCCGGCTCAAGTGATGCCTGAAGTGCTGGTCGTCCATAGAAGAACAGGGCGGTCAGCAGTATCGTTAGCCATACCAGAATCCCGGACCAGAAGGTGTGGGACATGAAGTGCCAGCCTTGCAGGACGCGGGTCGTGCCATACACCATGCCCAGCAGCATAACCCAGCCCAACAGCTTGCGAGCATGTCGCCAGCGGTAGCGGCGGGCGACGAAGTACAGCGCCAACAGGGTAAAACCGCTTGAGGCGTGACCACCGGGCCAGCAGCGTCCTTTTCCGGCTTCATGCAGCAGGTTGAAGTTCTCGAACCATTCTTTCTTTTCCTGAGTACCGCCATACAGGGTTGTTTCGACCGGGCAGTAAATACTGGTGTGGCTTTTGAAGTAATGAACCATGCCAGTGGTTATCGCGAAGGCAACGACAACGAAGATAAAGTCACGGCGGTGACGGGCAAGAAACTTGAGCGCCCTGGCGATACGAAGTCTTTCCAGAGTGGCAATCAGGCGCTGATGTTTGTCGGCCTTCAACCTGGGCCATACAAATGAAAGCACTGCTCCGATGATTGCCAGCTCACCTGTCCAGTCCGGAATGATCCGTGGCCAGCGATGTGTCAGGTTTTCAAACAACCGGTCGTGCTGGAACGGGAATACTTGGGTAACAGGGTCGTACAACAGATTGCTGAGGGTGATATCCAGTTCGGTCAGGTCGAAGACGACAAAGACCAGAGCCGCCAGCAATAAAGGTATGCCGACATTCATCAAGTAGAAGCGATTTTTTAGAGTATTCACGCGGCCGGGTTTCCTGATGGCTTATGGATGTTGCGGCATGACGGACTTCCAGTCCTGGGCATCGAGAAAGCCCAGAATCCTGGTGCTGTGATCTTTGGGGTTAACAGCCACGAACAGGGCGCTGCCATAGTCGGGCACGGTGCGTGCCGAAACTTTCAGCGACTTCTCCAGTTGGTTGAAACACTCGCTGTGAGTGACCAGCACCATGTTGCGTTGATCGACTTTGTGCTGCTGCATGTCTTCCAGCATCGTGTGGCGACAGTTGCCCAACCAGTCCTGAGGAATGCTTGCGCCTTTGAACGCAAAGCCTGCGGTCTGGGCCGTACGCAGCAGGGGGCTGTTGAAAATGTCCGTGTGGCTCAGATCAAGGGCTCTGAACGAATTGCCCAGTTCCTGTGCTACTAACTGACCTTTACGGGTAATGCCGTCGGGTGGTCCAAGACAGGGATTGGTCGAGTGATCGCAACGCTCTGCATGGCGCACCAGAATGACCAGATCACCTTCGGCCCAGTGGGCAAGCACGCCGGCCTTGCGCAGGTTGTGGCCCAGTGAGAGATCGAGTGGGCCAGAGGGCGTCAACAGCGAGGTGCCCAGCCATATAGCGGCCAGCATCAGCGGCAGTAGCCACAGCGCTTTTGGGTCATGGGTAAGGTTTCTGTAGCCAGCGTGACTGGCAATGGCCAACTGGTCGTAGAGCGATTGGGTATTCAAGGCTGGTCGCCGTCACAAGAGGAGGACTGGACCGCAGAGTAGGGCGCGACAGGTCAATGACCGGTCAACGAGATGTGAAAAAACAATTGAGAAAGAGGGTGTTCAGTACTGGCGAGGCGGCACCGCAGTGCAACCTCGCCCGATGCTGCCTGTGATCAGAAGAACACTTTGACCAGCAGGCTTGCAGTGTTCTGGTCGGTATCAAAGGATGAAGTGTCCTTGATGCCGTACTTGTTGCTCCAGTAGTCGTATTCGATACCGACGTAGAGTTGTTTCTCAGGGAAGTTCAACGCCTTGCCCAGGTCGTACTTGATCTGTGGGTTGATGTGCAGGTTGGCGTGGTAGGTGCCACGGGCGTTCTTGTCGTTATCCACGACCCAGTCGATGAAGCCGTCGATGACCACATCGGACTTGCCCGCTGGAATGGTGTAGGACCATACCGGCGTGATCTGCCATACGCCGTCACCCGGGCGATTGCCTTCGGTCTGGCGCTGGTAGAAGTTCAGCTGGAAGTAATCGAAGCCCGGAATGTTCAGGTCAAAGCCCGGACCGATCAGGTACGACTCGTTATCGCCTTCACCGAACTCGTAGGTTGCCGCCAGCAGCACGTCCGAGATAGGGCCCAGTTCAAACTTCTGGCCGAAGATCTTGCCCATCGACAGGCGTGGCGAGAACTCACCGTAGTAAGTGTTCGGGCCGCTGGTCGCGTCTTTCTTGCCGTTGTAGAAAATCTTGTCGACGAAGAAGAAGTTATCGCCGTATTTCCAGCCATCCGCATGTTCGAAGGTGAAGGTCTGTTGAATTTCCGGGTTGACCGTGAAGTCCCGACCGTTGAGGTAGGTCAGGCTGTTGCTCTGCCATTGCAACAGATCGCCGGCCGTGGCCGAGCCTGCGGCCAGCAGACTACCGGCCAGTAACAGGCTGGAAAAAGTACGGTTCATGCGGTTGCTCCCTTGAGGTTAGATAGCTGTTCTTGAGGTGGGCGTTCTGTTTGTGACGCCTTTGCTCTGGTTGTAATAAATTGTCTGTTCGGTCAGCTTCGTGAGTTAGCAAAAGCTGAGCCAACCCCGGAGAAAAAACAGGCCGATACCTGAAACACTCAGGAAGGGGCGTTTTTTGACGGTTTTTCCGAGGGACAGGACCTGACTGAGCGGACAATTTCAGTTCAGGTGTATGAAACGGCGGCTTTTGAAGCGGCGGCGGAGAATACTGGGTGGTGAGTGCCAGCTCAAGTGCTCCAGAGCGGAGCATGACAGGCGAAAGTGGGGCGTTTTTCCTCTTGAGGTCACAAATCACTTTGTGGGAGGCAGCTTGCTGGCGACTTCAGCATACGACGCAGAATATCTGCCAGTTTCAGGCTTTTTTCGCCAGCAAGCTGCCTCCCACAAGTGTTGTTTGTGCCTTAACTGATCGGCATTAACCTGTGCGGATTCATCCGCGAAGAGTGTTCAATGAACACTGGCCCCTTGATCGATCCATGCGCCCACAAGATCCCGTTCCTCCTGGGTCATCTGGGTGATGTTGCCCAAAGGCATGATCGGTGTGGTGATGGCCTGGGCCTTGATGCGCGGGGCCAGTTGCTGGATCTGTTCTGGCGTATCGAACATCACGCCCGCAGGCGCGGCGCTGAACAGGTTGCTGGTGGGGTTGGCCGAATGGCAAACGGTGCAACGTTGCTGGATGACCTCATGAACCCTGGCGAACTCTATCCCTGCAACCTTGGCGGTTTCAGCCGGTGCGGGCGCAGCAACCGGTTCGGGGCGTTTTTCGTCGGCTCTGTAACCGCCCACGGCTGTGCCGGGAAGTGGCTGATACTCGATTTTTGCCGCCGCATCATGAGCCTTCTGCGGTTGCGCGGGGCCGGTGACGTAGGCCAGACAAATCATGCCCAGCGCCGCGAACGGCAAGGTCCAGAAGAATCTGTGGCTGTCATGTCGGGTATTGAAGTAATGGCGTACCAGCACCGCCAGCAAGGCAATCACCGCCAGGATCAGCCAGTTGTACTGGCTGCCATAGGTGCTGGGAAAGTGGTTGCTGATCATGATGAACAGCACCGGCAGGGTGAAGTAGTTGTTGTGCCGTGAACGCAGCAGGCCTTTGGCGGGCAGAGCCGGGTCCGGCGTACGGTTCTCGGCGATGGCCGCTACCAGTGCGCGCTGGGCCGGCATGATGATGCGGAACACGTTGCCGACCATGATGGTGCCCATGATGGCGCCCACATGCAGATACGCTCCACGCCCGCTGAACACCTGGCTCAAGGCGAAGGCCGCCGCGACCAGCAGCACGAACAGGATCACACCCAGCAGCGCAGGGCGTTTGCCCAGTGCCGAGTCGCACAGAAAGCTGTACACGAACCAGCCGACAAACAAGGAGCCAAGGCCGATATGCACGCCAGCGGCAGGCGAAAGGCTGCTGCCCGGAGCCAGCAGATAAAGTGTCGGGTTGGCGTAGAACACCACACACAGCAGAGCGACCCCGGACAGCCAGGTCGAATAGGCTTCCCATTTGAACCAGTGCAGGTTCTCGGGCATGGTCGGCGGCGCGAGCTTGTACTTTTCCAGGTGGTAGATGCCACCACCGTGGATGGCCCACAAGTCACCCGACAAACCGTCACGCGGGTTTGAGCGATTGAGGTTGTTTTCCAGCCAGACAAAGTAGAAAGAGGCGCCGATCCACGCCACGCCCACAATCATGTGAATCCAGCGCACGCCCAGATTCAGCCATTCCATCAGATGTGCCAGCACGGTATTTCCTTTTGCCTAGGGGCCAGGCCTTCCTATTGGTTTGGATCGAGCACCATCAACTGGCTCTCTTCAAAAAAATGCTCATCGCAGTTATTGCCGGTTCCACTGCGATCAACCACCAGGAAGTCATCCCGCTTTTCGATCGTCAGCACCGGATGGTGCCAGACGCCGCGATGGTAATTTACACCCTGCCTGCCGTTGGACACGAAGGCGCGGGTCAGCTCTGGATCAGGTACATCGCCAAGTGGCGCGACCACGATCAGAAAAGGGTTGCCGAGCAGCGGTATGAAAGCCTGGCTGCCCAGCGGGTGACGCTCCAGCATGGCAATGGTCAACGGCATCTCCAGCGCTTCGGCGCGGAAGATGCTGATGATTGCCTTGTCGTCAGGCGAGGCGGTTTCGACCTCGGCCAGACGATGAAAGCGCTGGGTCGAGCCGTTGTTGATCATGAAGTGAGCGCTGCCATCGGTTTCGATCACATCACCGAACGGGGCAAAGGCTTCTTTGGTCAACGGCTCGATAATCAGTTTGCGCATTACAGTCTCTCTGGGCCTGTAGGAGCGACTTCAGTCGCGAATGGCCATCGCCGATTCACGAATGAATTCGCTCCTGCGGGAGGGTGTGTTTATTTGGTTATTTTGCCCAATACTCGCAAGCGACTCACGCCGCCATCCGGGAATACATTCAGACGGATATGGGTGATCGGGCCGATAGCCTTGATCTGCTCGGCGAAGTCATGTTCGGCGTGCATGCTCAGTTTCTGGCTGGGCAGCAGTTCGCGCCAGAACAGGCTTTGGGTTTCGATCTGGCTGTCGGTGCCGCCTTTGACGAAGGCGCCCTGGATCGAGCAGCTGTCCGGGTAGTTGCCTTTGAAGTGCAGTGTATCGACGATGACTCTTTCCACTTCGCCCGGATGCCCCAGCGCGACGATGACCCAGTCATTGCCCGGCGTGCGGCGGCGTGCGGTTTCCCAGCCGTCGCCCATGTTCACACCGCGACCTGGGTTCAGAATGTTGCTCATGCTGCCGTAGTGCTCGTCGGAGCAGGCAATCGCACGGCCGCCATTAAGGGCTGCGACCAGATCGATCTGCTCGCTGTCGCTGACTTCTGTCCAGTCACGGAAGGGGATGCCGTGTACGCGCAGGCGTGCCACGCCGCCATCGGGGTAGATATTGAAACGCAGGTGACTGAACGCTTGATCGTTGCTGATGGCGTGGTAGTGATGGCTATTGCCTTGCAGCTCTACCGACGGCAGCACTTCAACCCATTGAGTGTTTTCATCAGGGTCGCCCGATGCCAGGAAGCAGGCTTCCAGCGAGGCGGAAGGCGGGAAGTTGCCGGTAAAGAACGAGGTGTCGATATCCACGCCCTTGATGGTGCCCGCCACGCCCAGGCGGATCACCGCGCTGTCATAACCTTCAAAACGCTTGCGCCGCGATTCCCAGCCGTCCATCCATTTGCCGTTGTCATCGAACACGCCTTCTTTCCAGACCGCAGGGGTCGGCTGGAACAGGCGGTTGGCATCGGCGAACCAGTCATCGGTGACGGACAGGACTTTGGTCCCCAGGCGTGCGTCGGCCAGATTGACGAACTTCTCGAACGGTGCGGCGTAAACTTTCATTCTTTTTGTCTGCCTTTCTCGATGGGCTTGGAAGGAATGGGCTAGGTAGTGTCTACAGGGTCAGCAAGCGAAACAGGGCAATCTTGTTGATCTCGGCCAGCGCGCAGGCGAACTCGGCTTCTGCCGAGTGATGGATACGCTGCTCGAAGGCCGCCAGGATCTTGTGCCGGTCGCTTCCCTTGACCGCCATGATGAACGGGAAGCCGAACCTGGCCTTGTAGGCCTGATTCAACTCGGTAAAACGCTGGAACTCCTCGGCTGTGCATTGATGAATGCCGGCACCGGCCTGTTCGCTGGTGCTGGCTTCGGTCAGTTCACCCTGGATGGCGGCTTTGCCTGCCAGATCCGGGTGAGCGTTGATCAGCGCCAGTTGCCGCTCATGATCGGCGTTGAGCAGGATTTCGCTCATGCGCGCATGCAGGCTTTCGACCTGATCCAGCTCAGGGCTCACGCCCAGTTCATAGGTCTTTTCAGCGACCCATGGCGAGTGTTCGTAGATATCGGCAAAGGCTGCAATGAACGCTTCACGGCTCAGAGACGAGGGCTTCAGTGTCTGGAACTGGCTCATTGCGCGGCCTTGAAAGGATGTTGAGTGTGCCAGTGGCGAGCGATATCGACACGGCGGGTAAACCAGACCTGTTCGTGGCTCTTGGCGTACTCGATGAAGCGCTTGAGTGCAGCGAGGCGGGCAGGGCGACCGATCAGGCGGCAATGCAGGCCGATGGAAAGCATTTTCGGGGCCTCTGCACCTTCGGCGTAAAGCACGTCGAAAGCATCCTTGAGGTACTGGAAAAACTGCTCGCCATTGTTGAAGCCCTGCACCTGAGTGAAGCGCATGTCATTGGTGTCCAGCGTGTAGGGAATCACCAGATGCGGCTTTCCTGTCGGGTTGTTCGGCTCCCAGTAGGGCAGGTCGTCGTCGTAGGTGTCGCAATCGTAGAGAAAGCCGCCTTCCTCCATCACCAGGCGACGGGTATTGGGGCCGGTGCGGCCGGTGTACCAGCCCAGCGGGCGTTCGCCGGTGATTTCGGTCAGGATGCGAATGGCCTGGAGCATGTGCTCGCGCTCCTGGGCTTCATCCATATTCTGGTAGTCGATCCAGCGATAGCCGTGGCTGCAGATTTCATGACCGTCAGCGACCATGGCGCGGATCACATCCGGGTGACGCTGGGCAGCCATGGCCACGGCAAAGATGGTCAGCGGGATATCGAATTGCCTGAACAGCTTGAGAATGCGCCACACACCGGCACGGCTGCCGTATTCGTACAGCGACTCCATGCTCATGTTGCGCTGGCCTTGCAGCGGTTGCGCCGCGACCATCTCGGACAGGAAGGCTTCGGATTCCTTGTCGCCATGCAGAATGTTGCGCTCGCCACCTTCTTCGTAATTGAGGACGAAGGAGAGGGCGATACGCGCATTGCCGGGCCAATGAGGATGGGGAGGATTGCTGCCGTAACCGATCAGGTCGCGTGGATAGTCAGCGCTCACTGCAAGCTTCCTTTAGGTGCGTGAAATCTGGTGCGGTACAAGCCCTGTGGCAGAAAACCGCGCTGCGCCGATTGTATACAAAATAATATCAACTTTGTAACCCGTAAAATTTCGCACGCTAGCGCTTTGAGTCATGCAATAAACTTGCCTGAGTGGTCAGCTTAAAATGAAAAACCTTAATGCTTTCCTTTGCTTCAGTGTTTTCGGCACTAAACCTCTGCTCAGAAATTTCAGGACTCACGGACGCAGGTTTTATTGTGTACAAGTTTTTTTAAAAGTGTCTTAATCGATCTCTGTCTACGATTGGCAAGCACCCTGATGGTGCATCATGCCCGCAATTCAACCATTCAACGAGGTGCTGATATCAATGGGACGATTAACCACGCATGTGCTGGACGCCGCGCACGGTTGCCCCGGCAACGGCATCCACATCGAACTTTACCGGGTTGAAGGCGAGCGTCTTGAACGAGTCGCCACGGCGGTCACCAACAGTGATGGTCGTTGCGATGCTCCCCTGCTACAGGGCGAAGCTTACCGCACAGGTGTCTATCAGCTTCAGTTTCATGCGGGCGATTACTACCGCGGGCGTGGCGTGACGCTGCCTGAGCCGGCCTTTCTCGATGTGGTGGTGCTGCGCTTCGGGATTGATGCAGGTCAGGAGCATTATCACGTGCCGCTGCTGGTCTCGCCTTACAGCTACTCGACCTATCGTGGCAGTTGATTGCACAGCGCGAGGCGCGCCCTTGTGCTGGCGCACTGTGTACAATGCGTCCGTCCTACGCCGTAAACCACTTGCACACGAGTGCCCATGAACGAACAGTCCCTGCCCCTGAAGAAACAGCCACGCGCGGTCAAGTCAGCCCGTAACGCAACCCAGGACGATATCGTCTATGCGCATATCTTCGAGGCGATCCTTGAGCAGCGTCTGGCGCCGGGCACCAAGCTGAGCGAAGAGGCACTGGGCGAAATCTTTGGTGTGAGTCGCACCATCATTCGTCGCGCCCTGTCGCGCCTGGCTCATGAAGGTGTCGTGCTGTTGCGGCCCAACCGGGGGGCGGTGGTCGCCAGCCCCAGCGTCGAGGACGCGCGTCAGGTGTTCTTCGCCCGGCGCATGGTGGAAAAGGCCATTACCGAACTGGCGGTCGAACACGCGACCGCCGAGCAACTGGCCGAGTTGCGGCAGATGGTCAGCGACGAGCGCGACAGCTTTGCCAGAGGGGATCGTGGCGCCGGGATTCGCCTGTCTGGCGAGTTCCACCTGCAACTGGCAGTGGCCGCCCGTAACGCACCGCTGATCAGCTTTCAGCGCAGCCTGGTGTCGCAGACCTCATTGATCATCGCTCAATACGAAAACGGCAATCGCACCCATTGTTCCTACGATGAACACACCCAGTTGATCGACGCCATCGAAGCCCGCGATGCCGCATTGGCCGTGGAGCTGATGATGCATCACATGGACCACATCGACAGCAAGCTCAACCTCGACGACGACGGCGCATCCGATGATTTGCATGCGGTGTTTTCGCACCTGATGGGCAAGAAGAAACCGGGCAAGGGGTAATGCCTGGTAGTCAAGGCGTACAGGTCTCTGTGGGAGGGGCCTTGGCCGCGACGACTTGCTGACAGGCAACACATCTTCAGCGCACTTCACATTGCCTGTCGCGGCCAAGGCCCCTCCCACGAAGTGTGATTCAACCCTCTCGCTGGTGCACCAACTGCCCCGCTGACCACGTCTGTTGCACCGTGCGGTCATCGCCTAATGTCATCAGCACAAACAGGATCTCTGCAATGTCCTTGGCCTGTTTCAGCCGATAGGCCAGCAGCGGTGTAGCGTTGTAATCCAGCACCACAAAGTCAGCTTCGTTGCCGGGTTTCAGGCTGCCGATCCGGTCGTCCAGCCGCAGCGCCCGTGCGCCACCCAGTGTCGCCAGATACAGCGATTTGAACGGGCTGAGCCTCGCGCCCTGCATCTGCATGACCTTGTAGGCTTCGTTCAGGGTTTGCAGGATCGAGAAACTGGTGCCGCCGCCCACATCGGTCCCCAGCCCGACATTGATCCCGTGCTTTTCAGCCCTCGGCAGATTGAACAGGCCGCTGCCCAGAAACAGGTTGGAGGTCGGGCAGAACGCGATTGCCGATCCGGTCTCTGCCAGCCGCGCACACTGTTCGTCACACAGATGCACGCCATGGGCGAACACCGAGCGCTCGCCCAGCAGGTTGAAGTGGTCGTACACGTCCAGATAGTTTTTGCGCTCCGGGAACAGGGCCTTGACCCATTCGATTTCCTGCAGGTTTTCGCTGATATGCGTCTGCATGTACAGGCCGGGATACTCGCTCAGCAGCTTGCCTGCCAGGGTCAGTTGCTCCGGCGTGCTGGTGGGCGCAAAGCGCGGGGTGACGGCGTAGCTCAGGCGGCCCTGGCCATGCCAGCGCTCGATCAGCGCCTTGCTGTCCGCATAGCTGGACTCGGGGGTATCCACCAGATAGTCCGGTGCATTGCGGTCCATCATCACCTTGCCGGCGATCAGGCGCAGGTCCAGCTTTTGAGCGGCGCTGAACAGTGCGTCTACCGACTCCTTGTGAACGCTGCCGAACACCAGCGCCGTGGTGGTGCCGTTGCGCAGCAGCTCCTTGAGAAAGATATCGGCCACTTCAGCGGCATGCACCGGGTCGGCAAACTGGCTCTCGCAAGGGAAGGTGTACGTGTCGAGCCAGTCCAGCAACTGCTCGCCATACGAGCCGATCATGCCGGTCTGAGGCAAGTGAATGTGGGTGTCGATAAAGCCCGGAGTAATCAGCGCGTCCTGATACGCGATCAGCTCGACCTCGTTGCCCAGAGTATCCAGCAGATCGGCTGTATGGCCCACTGCTGTGATCCTGCCGTCTTCGACCAGCATCAGGCCGTCGGGAAAATATTCATAAGACGCCTCAACCCCCACTTGGGCGGGGTCGGCAATGCTGTGCACGATACTGGCGCGGTAGGCTTTCTTGTTGCTTGAAACGAGGGTCATGGGCATCTCATTGCGACTGGCTGCGCCGCGAGGCGGGCAGCAGTTTGGCGACAGGTTCGGCGCTGGCACTGTGTTGGCCAAAGCTGGCGTTGTAGGTAGCGATTATTTCGGCGGCGATGGAAATGGCGATCTCGACAGGCAGCTTGCCTTTGACCTGCGCCAGGCCCATGGGGCAGCGCATGCGTTGCAGCAAGGCGGCATCAAAGCCGCGTTCTTTCAGGCGATGCTCGAACTTGACGCGCTTGGTCCGGGAGCCGATCAGCCCGAAATAGCCAAAGTCGCCGCGCTTGAGGATTGCGGCTGTCAGTTCCAGATCCAGTTGATGGTTGTGAGTCATGACAATGCAGTAACTGCCTTTGGGCAGTTGCGCGACCTCATCGACAGGCTCGTCGCTGACGATTTTCAGCACGGCCTCGGGCAAGTGTTCCGGGAACTCCTGCTCGCGAGAATCGATCCAGCGCACCCGGCAGGGCAGGCTGGCCAACAGCGGCACCAGCGCCCGGCCGACATGGCCTGCACCGAACACCGCGATCTGCGCCTGTGGCTGCCCCATGGGCTCGAACAGCAGGACATTCACGCCGCCGCAGCACTGGCCGAGGCTGGCGCCGAGGTTGAAGCGCTCCAGGCGCGTCTGCTGGCTGCCGCTGGCCAGCATGTCACGGGCGATTTCCATGGCCTTGTATTCCAGATGGCCGCCGCCGATGGTGTCGTGGATCCCCTGCGCCGTGACCACCATCTTGGAGCCCGCATTGCGTGGCGTCGAGCCAAGCTCCTCGATGATAGTGACCAGAATGCTCGGCTCACCTTGGGCCTGTAGCCTGGCCAGGGCGCTGATCCAGTCGTTCATGTGTGCCTCTGAGTTGACGGACCCGGTAGGAGCGAATTCATTCGCGAAGACGTCAGCACATCCACCGTCAATGGCACTTTCACATGCCGCTTCGCGAATGAATTCGCTCCCACGGGGATGTTCATTGAAGACGTCTCATCTGTTCACACCCCCACAAAACCCGCTCCGGCGTTGCCGGTGCATCGATGTCGGGCTGATGCCGATAATCCCCCAGGCTCGCCACCGCATCCTTGATCGCACACCACGCTGCAATCCCCAGCATGAAGGGCGGTTCGCCCACGGCCTTGGAATGGAACACCGTGTCTTCCGGGTTCTTGCGGTTTTCCACCAGGGTGACCCGCAAATCCAGTGGCAAGTCCGCCACCGCCGGGATCTTGTAGGACGCCGGGCCGTTGGTCAGCAATTTGCCTTTGTCGTTCCACACCAGCTCTTCGGTGGTCAGCCAGCCTGCGCCCTGAATGTAGCCGCCTTCGACCTGACCGATATCGATGGCCGGGTTCAGTGAGGCGCCGACGTCATGCAGGATGTCCGTGCGCAGCATCTTGTACTCGCCGGTCAGGGTGTCGACGATCACCTCGGCGCA
Organism: Pseudomonas cichorii; assembly: GCF_015471405.1. GTDB lineage: Bacteria > Pseudomonadota > Gammaproteobacteria > Pseudomonadales > Pseudomonadaceae > Aquipseudomonas > Aquipseudomonas serbiensis. The sequence continues at coordinate 137,088 of NZ_BLVZ01000015.1, read as the reverse complement.
GGCGGCGCCAAAGGCGAAATAGTAAAAAGGCCGACCCCGCGCCTGGCTGCGGTCGTAGAAAATCTTCGGCGTCTTGTAATAGCCCGTGCTGGACAGCGACACCTGGCCCATCCACGCCTGATGCGCCAGCTCGGCGAAGGACAGCACCTGCTCGCCGATACGCACATGCCCATTGCGAAACACCACATCGGCCTCGGTCACTTGATACTTCAGCGCCGCAAATTCCACCAGCCGCTGCTTGAGGATTTCAGCGGCATTCTGCGCGGCCTTGCCATTGAGGTCCGTGCCGCTGGACGCCGCAGTCGGTGAGGTGTTCGGCACCTTGTCAGTGTTGGTCGCGGTGATCTGGATACGCTCGATATCCACCTGAAACACCTCGGCCACCACCTGGGCGACCTTGACGTTCAAGCCCTGGCCCATCTCCGTGCCGCCATGGTTCAGATGGATGCTGCCATCGGTGTAGATATGGACCAGCGCACCCGCCTGATTGAGAAAGCTGGCGGTAAACGAAATCCCGAATTTGACCGGTGTCAGCGCCAGGCCTTTTTTCAGAATCGGGCTGCTGGCGTTGAAGGCCTTGATGGCTTCTCGACGCTCTGCGTACTGGCTGCTTTGCTCCAGATCGGCGGTCATTTCTTCCAGCAGGTTGTGCTCGACGGTCTGGTAGTAATGCGTGACGTTGCGCTCGGTCTTGCCGTAGTAGTTGACCTTGCGAACCGCCAGCGGGTCTTTGCCCAGATAGCGGGCGATGCTGTCCATCACTTCCTCGATGGCCACCATGCCTTGTGGGCCGCCGAAGCCTCGATAGGCCGTGTTGGACGCGGTGTTGGTCTTGCAGCGATGGCCGTTGATGGTTGCATCGCCCAGGTAATACGAGTTATCGGCATGGAACATGGCGCGGTCGACAATCGAGGCCGACAGGTCCGGCGAATAACCGCAGTTGCCCGCCAGTTCCAGCTCGATGCCCTGCAGGCGTCCGCTGTCGTCAAAACCCACGTCGTACTCGATATAGAACGGGTGGCGCTTGCCGGTCATCAGCATGTCTTCAACCCTTGGCAGGCGCATCTTGGTTGGTTGCCCGGTGAGGTGGGCAATCACGGCGCACAGGCATGCCGGGCTGGCTGCCTGGGTTTCCTTGCCGCCAAAGCCGCCGCCCATGCGCCGCATGTCGACCACGATGCGGTTCATCGAAACGCCCAGCACCTCGGCCACCAGCTTCTGGATTTCCGTAGGGTTCTGGGTCGAGCAATAGACGATCATCCCGCCGTCTTCGGTGGGCATCACCGACGATACCTGGGTTTCCAGATAGAAATGCTCCTGGCCACCGATATGCAGGCTGCCCTGCAAACGATGCGGTGCGCCTTGCAGGGCGCTGGCCGAGTCGCCACGCTTGTGGGTATGACTGTCGACCACGAAATGCTTCTGGCGCAAGGCCTGAACCACATCCAGCACTGGCTCCAGGTCTTCATATTCAATGACCGCCGCCATCGCCGCCTTGCGTGCGGTTTCCAGGTCGCGGGCCGCCACGGCCAGCACCGGCTGGCCGACGAACTCCACCTTGTCGATGGCCAGCAACGGGTCGCCGGGCAGCAACGGGCCGATGTCTTTCAGGCCGGGAATGTCTTGATGGGTAATGACGATCCGCACCCCGTCGAAAGCAAGGCACGGAGCCGTGTCGACGCTGACGATCCGCGCATGGGCGCGGTCCGAGAGGCGTGCATACACATGCAGTTGATTGGGAAACTCCAGGCGGTCATCGATATAGATGGCTTCGCCACTGACGTGCTTGTCGGCGCTGTCATGCTTGACGCTGCGGCCAACGCCGGTGGTCAGGTCCTGCTGGAACAGCGCGACCAGTTCGGCCTGGGTCTTGGGCGGTAGATGATTAGACATAGTCGGTCACCCGCGTCACAAGAGTGGGGGTTTGCAGCTCGATAAAATATTTGCGCAGCAGGTTTTGCGCGCTGAGCAGACGGTATTCCTTGCTGGCGCGAAAATCCGACAGCGGCGTGAAATCTTCGGCCAGTGCGCTGCAAGCCAGTTCGATGGACGCCGATGTCCAGGGCTGACCGATCAAGGCCCGCTCGCAGGCCGCGGCACGTTTGGGAATGGCTGCCATGCCGCCGAACGCAATGCGCGCATCGGCAATCTGGCCGTCTTCAAGATGCAGGCAAAAAGCCGCGCAGACCGCCGAGATATCGTCATCCAGCCGCTTGGACACCTTGTAGGCGCGGAATACATGGCCAGCCTTGGCGGTCGGCACAATGATCTTCTCGATGAACTCGCTTTCCTGACGTGCCGTCACCCGGTAATCGATGAAGTAATCTTCCAGCGCCAGGGTGCGTTGAGTGTCGCCCTTGCGCAGCACGATCCGTGCGCCCAGGGCGATCAACAGCGGCGGGGCGTCGCCGATGGGTGAGGCGTTGCCGATATTGCCGCCCAGCGTGCCCTGATTGCGGATCTGCAACGAAGCGAAGCGTTGCAGCAACTCGCCGAAATCCGGGTATTCAGCCTTGAGAGCTGCATGGCAGTCGGTCAGCGAGGCGGCGGCACCAATCTCCAGCCGGTCCTCGAAACGCTCGATGCGCTTCATTTCGGCAATATGGCCAACATGAATCATCACCGGCAGCGGCTTGTGAAACTGAGTGACTTCCAGCGCCAGATCGGTCCCGCCTGCCAGCAATCTGGCTTGTGGGTGCGCGCTGTACAGGTCGGCCAGATCGGCCACGGTCAGCGGCACCAGAGAACGCTTTTCGCCGTCGTTCAGTTCGCCGGTTGTCTTGGGGGCGATGCTGCGCAAGCGGGCGATGGTCTGGGCCTGACGCTGATCGAACTGGTCGGGTTGATGCTGGCCGCAGGCTTGCGCTGCAGCGTCCAGAATCGGGCGATAACCGGTGCAGCGGCAAAGATTGCCCGCCAGGGCTTCGTGGGCCTGATGGGTGTTGGCCTGAGGGCTGTTCTTTTGCAGGGCGAACAGCGACATCACAAAGCCTGGCGTACAGAAGCCGCATTGCGAGCCATGGCAGTCGACCATGGCCTTTTGCACGCTATGCAGTTGCCCTTGATGCTTGAGGTCTTCGACGCTGATCAATTGCTTGCCGTGCAGCGACGCCACGAAGGTCAGGCACGAATTGAGGCTGCGATAACGCAATTGCTCAGTGCCATGGCTGTCGGTTTCCAGCTCGCCGAGCACAACGGTACAAGCGCCGCAGTCACCACTGGCGCAGCCTTCCTTGGTGCCCGTCTTGTGCGCATGCCCGCGCAGGTAATTGAGCACGGTGAGGTTCGGGTCCAGGGTGTGCTCGGTTTTGAGCTCCTGGTTCAAAAGGAACTGGATCACGGTGCTACACCCTCGATTTCTTGTAATCGGATATGTCGATGAATTTATCAGCTTTGCTTATCGGGTCAATTTTTTTCTGACTGTAAAGTCAGGAAATTCCGTTGCCAGTCGATAAGTCACGCAACACATAAGCGACAATAAGTCTGTCACATCAATGATTTGCTTAATTCGTGCCAGTTTCACGGCCATGGCCCTGCGCCATGCCCAAAGGTTGCGATACACTCCTTCTCTTAATAAGTAGAACTGCTGCTGAAAGGAAAGACATGACGTTCAAGGCATCGGACAGCCTCGCCGAGCAAGTCGCTCAGCACATTGCCGAGCGGATCATCCGTGGCGAGCTGAAACCTGGAGAGCGGATCCAGGAACAAAAGGTCACGCAGGCGCTGAGTGTCAGTCGCGGTACAGTGCGCGAAGCTCTCTTGATTCTGGAGCGCAGGCATCTGGTGGTGATCTTGCCGCGTCGTGGTGCGCAGGTGACTGTGCTGGATGCCCATAATGTGGTCGGCCTGTGCTCGCTGATGGCCGAGTTGTATATCCTGCTCGCCACGGCGGTTGCCGAACGCTGGCAGCGCGAGTCGGATCTGGCACCGTTCATGCAAATCCAGCAACGTCTCAAGAACAGTTATGAGCGTGAGGATGTCACGGTATTCGTTGAAGAAAGCTTCAACGTCATGCGCGCCGCCTATCCGTTTGCCGACAACCCGTACCTGCAAGAGACCGTCGAGAACCTGCAACCGTCCATGAGCCGCAGCTATTACCTGGCGCTTGAACAGCGCAAGGCCGAACTGGGCGATTATCTGACGCTGTTCTCACAAATGCTTGAAGCCGTTGTGGCCCGGGACCTGCCACAGATTCGCGTAATCCTTACCCATTATTGCCAACGCAGCTGCAGACTGGTGCTGGCTGCTTTGTCCACAGGCTGAAACCATGCGTCTGAAGTGCATCAAGCTGGCGGGGTTCAAATCCTTCGTCGACCCCACCACGGTGAACTTCCCCAGTAACATGGCGGCCGTTGTCGGCCCCAATGGTTGCGGCAAGTCCAACATCATCGACGCCGTGCGTTGGGTGATGGGCGAAAGCTCTGCCAAGAACCTGCGCGGCGAGTCGATGACCGACGTCATCTTCAACGGCTCCACCAGCCGCAAGCCCGTGAGCCAGGCGAGCATCGAACTGGTGTTCGACAACTCCGATGGCACGCTGGTGGGTGAATACGCCAGCTACGCGGAAATTTCCATTCGCCGCAAAGTGACCCGCGACAGCCAGAACACTTATTACCTCAACGGCACCAAATGCCGTCGGCGCGATATCACCGATATTTTCCTGGGCACCGGCCTTGGGCCGCGCAGCTATTCGATCATCGAGCAGGGCATGATCTCCAAGCTGATCGAAGCCAAGCCCGAAGACCTGCGCAACTTCATCGAAGAAGCCGCTGGCATCTCCAAGTACAAGGAGCGCCGCCGGGAAACCGAAAACCGCATTCGTCGCACCCATGAAAACCTCGCACGCCTGACGGACCTGCGCGAAGAGCTGGAACGCCAGCTTGAGCGCTTGCATCGGCAGGCACAGGCCGCCGAGAAGTATCAGGAATACAAGGCCGAAGAGCGTCAGCTCAAGGCTCAGTTGTCGGCTCTGCGCTGGCAGGCCCTGAACGAGCAGGTTGGCCAGCGCGAGGCAGTGATCGGCAATCAGGAAATCGGTTTCGAGGCCTTGGTGGCTGACCAGCGCAGTGCCGATGCCAGCATCGAGCGACTGCGGGACGGCCATCACGACCTGTCCGAGCGTTTCAATGTGGTGCAGGGGCGTTTCTATTCCGTGGGTGGCGATATCGCCCGTGTCGAGCAGAGCATTCAGCACGGCCAGCAGCGCTTGCGTCAGTTGCAGGACGACCTGCGCGAAGCCGAGCGTGCCCGACAGGAAACCGAATCGCACCTGGGACACGACACCACCTTGCTGGCGACCCTGGGCGAAGAGCTGGAAATGCTCGAACCGGAACAGGAAATGACCAGCGCTGCCGCCGAGGAGTCGGCCATTGCCCTGGAAGACGCCGAAGCCACGATGCAGGGCTGGCAGGAAAAGTGGGACACCTTCAACCAGCAATCGGCCGAGCCGCAACGTCAGGCTCAGGTGCAGCAGTCGCGCATTCAGCAACTGGAACAAAGCATCGAGCGTCTGGCCGAGCGTCAGCGTCGTTTGAACGAAGAGCGCCAATTGTTGGCCGCTGACCCCGAAGACGCGGCCATTCTTGAACTGAGCGAAGACCTGGCCACTCGTGAAATGACCATCGACGACCTGCACCTGAACGAAGGTCAGGTGGTCGAGCAACTGGAGCAGTTGCGCGATCAGTTGCAACAGGCCAATCAGGCGCAGCAGCAGGCCCAGGGCGAACTGCAACGCTTGAATGGCCGATTGGCCTCGCTTGAAGCCTTGCAACAGGCAGCCCTCGACCCGGACACCGGCACTGCCGAGTGGCTGCGTGACCAGCAACTGGCCGAGCGCCCGCGTCTGGCTGAAGGGCTGAGTGTCGAAGCAGGCTGGGAACTGGCGGTGGAAACCGTGCTGGGTGCCGACCTGCAAGCGGTGCTGGTGGATGATTTTGCCGGGCTGGATCTGGCCGGTTTCCAGCAGGGCGACTTGCGCCTGCTGAGCCCCGGAGCCGATACCAGTCGCCTGCCGGGCAGCCTGCTGGACAAGGTCGAAAGCCCGGTCGACCTGTCGGCCTGGCTGGGGCAGGTCATGCCGGTGCAAACCCTCGACGAAGCCTTGGCCCGACGTGGGCAGTTGAGTGCCGGGCAAAGTTTTATCAGCCGCGATGGCTATTGGGTCGGGCGTCACTTCTTGCGCGTGCGCCGCGCCAGTGAAGCCCAGAGCGGCGTTCTGGCCCGTGGTCAGGAACTGCAACGGCTTGGGCTGGAGCGTGACGAACTCGAAGCGGCACTGGCGGCCCGTGAAGAACAACTGCTGTCGCTGCGTGAGCAACAGACGCAACAGGAAGAAACCCGCGAACAACTGCGTCGCCGCCTGCAAGACGAAACCCGTCAGCAGGGCGAACTCAAGGCCCAGCTGTCGGCGGCCAAGGCCAAGGTCGAGCAGTTGACCCTGCGCCGTACCCGCCTTGATGAAGAACTCACCGAAGTGGGCGAACAGCGCGCCATGGAGCATGAGCACCTGGGCGAATCCCGCGTGCAACTGCAAGACGCCCTGGACGCCATGGCTCAGGACACCGAGCAGCGCGAGCTGCTGCAAGCTCAGCGCGACAGCCTGCGCGAGCGTCTGGACCGGATTCGTCAGGAGGCGCGTCAGCACAAGGATCGCAGCCATCAACTGGCGGTGCGCCTCGGCTCGATCAAGGCGCAGCACGACTCCACGCGCCAGGCCCTTGAGCGCCTGAAGATGCAGTCCGAGCGGCTGTCCGAAAAAAGCGAGCAACTGGGCCTGAACCTGGAAGAAGGGCAGGCCCCGCTGGAAGAGTTGCGCCTCAAGCTCGAAGAATTGCTGGAAAAACGCATGGTCGTCGACGACGAAATGCGTATCGCCAAAATCGCTCTGGAAGATGCCGACCGTGAACTGCGCGACGCCGAGAAGCGTCGCACCCAGGCCGAGCAACAATCGCAACTGTTGCGTGGCCAGCTGGAGCAGCAGCGCCTTGAATGGCAAGCCCTGACGGTGCGGCGCAAGGCCTTGCAGGACCAGTTGCAGGAAGACGGCTATGACCTTCACGGCGTGCTGGCGACCTTGAGCCCCGAAGCCAGCGAGGCGAGTGCCGAGCAACAACTTGAAAACATTGCGGGGCGCATCCAGCGCCTGGGCGCGATCAACCTCGCGGCCATCGACGAATACCAGCAACAGTCCGAGCGCAAGCGTTACCTCGATGCCCAGAACGCTGACCTGGTGGAGGCTCTGGAGACGCTGGAAAACGTGATCCGCAAGATCGACAAGGAAACCCGCAATCGTTTCAAGGAGACCTTCGATCAGATAAACAGCGGAATTCAGGCGCTGTTTCCGAAAGTTTTCGGTGGCGGCTCCGCTTATTTGGAACTGACGGGCGAAGATTTACTCGATACAGGGGTGACAATCATGGCGCGTCCTCCCGGCAAGAAGAACAGCACGATTCATTTGCTGTCCGGTGGGGAAAAAGCCCTGACTGCATTGGCACTGGTTTTTGCCATTTTCAAACTCAACCCGGCACCGTTCTGCATGCTCGACGAAGTCGATGCACCCCTGGATGACGCCAACGTGGGACGTTATGCACGCTTGGTGAAAGAAATGTCACAAACAGTGCAATTCATCTACATCACCCACAACAAGATCGCCATGGAAATGGCCGACCAGCTGATGGGCGTAACCATGCATGAACCCGGCTGTTCGCGCCTTGTAGCGGTGGATGTCGAGGAGGCGATGGCCCTTGTGGATGCGTGATCTGTAACGTGATTTCGCGGGGAAATGGCTTTTTAGTGGCTCAAATATGTGAAGCGGTAGCGATAGATACTACCCTCAGGGCCAAACAGGTGTAACAGACGGTGTAAAGTTACCTTTGGTCGTGCTAGTTTAGTGACCACTTTTTTATTTCGGCGTGGGCAAAATGCCAGTTAGAACATAGACTTGGCACCACGTATTAAAGGGGTTTAGGCCCTTATTTTGAAAATTCTTCATTAGAGGCACTGGATTACATGGAAATCGGTCTGCGCGAGTGGCTGATCGTCATCGGCATTATTGTCATTGCCGGTATTCTCTTCGATGGCTGGCGCCGTATGCGCGGCGGCAAGGGGAAACTGAAATTCAGGCTCGACCGAAGCTTCTCCAATCTGCCGGACGACGATGAAACCACGTCCGCAGAATTGCTGGGCCCACCCCGCGTGCTGGATACCCACAAGGAACCTCAACTGGACGAGCAGGACCTGCCGTCGTTGAGTGCGACCCCGCGTGAGAGCAAACGCAGCAACAGCGACAAGAAGCGCAAGGACGAGCCGCAACAGGGCGACTTGAACCTGGATATGGACGGCCCTAGCCTGTTCACCGATCGCAACGACGACTTCCCGGACGACAAGCCGGCCCAGCGCATCACCGAAGACAAGGACCTGCCGCCTGTCGAAGAAGTGCTGGTCATCAGCGTGATCTGCCGTGACGAAAGCGGTTTCAAAGGGCCTGCACTGCTGCAGAACATCCTGGAAAGCGGTCTGCGTTTCGGCGAAATGGACATCTTCCACCGTCACGAAAGCATGGCTGGCAATGGCGAAGTCCTGTTCTCCATGGCCAATGCCGTGAAGCCGGGCGTGTTCGATCTGGACGACATCGACCATTTCAGCACCCGTGCCGTCAGCTTCTTCCTGGGCTTGCCTGGGCCGCGTCATCCGAAGCAGGCGTTCGACGTCATGGTCGCCGCAGCCCGCAAGCTGGCCCATGAACTCAACGGCGAACTGAAAGACGACCAACGCAGCGTCATGACCGCTCAAACCATTGAGCATTACCGCCAGCGCATTGTCGAATTCGAGCGCCGCGCATTAACCCAGCGCCGCTGACAGTAGGAGCGAATTCATTCGCGAGACGCCATTGACGACGATAGACCTTCTTCGGATGTACGGCCCTCTCGCGAATGAATTCGCTCCCACGGAAATGCCAGATTAAGCAGCCCCGGCTGCTTTTTTGCTTTTTGAGAGAACATTGTATGAAGGTCGTCGAAACCCGAATCCTGGAACTGCGCGCAGAGCTGGATCAACACAACTACCGCTACCACGTGCTGGACGAACCCAGCATCCCGGATGCCGAGTACGATCGCCTGTTTCACGAACTCAAGGCCCTTGAGGCTGAAAACCCGCATCTGGTCACCCCGGATTCCCCGACCCAGCGTGTTGGCAGCGCGGCGCTTTCGGCCTTCACTCAAGTGCGTCATGAAGTCCCCATGCTCAGCCTGGGCAACGCCTTTGAAGAAACCGACATGCGCGAGTTCGACCGCCGCGTGAGCGAAGGCCTCGACCTGCCGGCAGACGACCTGTTCGGTAGCGGCGCCAAGGTGCAATACAGCTGCGAGCCCAAGCTGGACGGCCTGGCGGTCAGCCTGCTGTATCGCGACGGCGCGCTGGTGCGTGGCGCCACTCGTGGTGATGGCACCACCGGCGAAGACATCAGCGTCAACGTGCGCACCGTGCGCAATATCCCCCTCAAGCTGCAAGGCACAGGCTGGCCTGACGTGCTTGAAGTGCGGGGTGAAGTCTTCATGTCCAAGGCCGGTTTCGAGCGGCTCAATGCCAGCCAGATGGAAACCGGCGGCAAGACCTTCGCCAACCCGCGTAATGCGGCGGCAGGCAGCCTGCGCCAGCTTGACTCGAAAATCACCGCCAACCGCCCGCTGGAATTCTGCTGTTATGGCCTGGGCCAGGTTTCTACCGAAATTTCCGACACCCATGTAGGCATGCTGAACAAGCTCAAGGAATGGGGCATGCCGGTCAGCCGCGAGCTGAAACTGGCGGACGGGATCGAAGAGTGCCTGGCGTATTACCGCGATATCGGTGAACGCCGCCTCCAGTTGACGTATGAAATCGACGGCGTGGTCTTCAAGGTCAACAACCTGGCTTCCCAGCGTGAACTGGGCTTCCGCGCCCGTGAGCCGCGCTGGGCCATCGCCCACAAGTTCCCGGCCATGGAAGAGCTGACCGAACTGCTGGACGTCGAATTCCAGGTCGGGCGCACGGGCGCAGTCACGCCGGTCGCACGCCTCAAGCAGGTCAAGGTCGCAGGCGTCATGGTGTCCAACGCCACATTGCACAACATGGACGAAGTCGCACGCCTGGGCGTGATGATCGGCGATACCGTCATCATCCGCCGTGCCGGTGACGTCATCCCGCAAGTGGTGCAAGTGGTGGCCGAACGCCGCCCGGAAAACGCCCGCCCGGTGGAGGTGCCGAAAACCTGCCCGGTCTGCGGCTCCCACGTAGAGCGCACGCAACTGGTCAAGCGCAGCAAAGGCAAGGAAACCATCAGCGAAGGCGCGGTCTATCGCTGCGTCGGCCGTCTGGCCTGTGGCGCGCAGCTCAAGCAGGCGATCATCCACTACGTCTCGCGTCGAGCCATGGACATCGAAGGCCTGGGCGACAAGACCATCGAGCAACTGGTGGACGAAAAGCTCATCGGCTCGCCCGCTGACCTGTACAAACTGCAATACGAACAGATCATCGACCTGGAAGGCTTTGCCGAAGTCTCCAGTAACAAACTGCTCAAGGCCATTGCTGACAGCCGCAAGCCGACTCTGGCGCGCTTCATCTACGCGCTGGGCATTCCCGATGTGGGCGAAGAAACCGCCAAGGTGCTGGCCCGCTCGCTGGCGTCCCTGGCGCGGGTGCGCAAGGCCTTGCCGGAAGTGCTCACCTACCTGCCGGATATCGGCCTGGAAGTCGCTCACGAAATTCACAGCTTCTTCGAGGACAGCCACAACCGTGAAGTCATCGATGCCTTGCTGGGCGAGAGTGGCCTGCAATTGCAGGATGAAGGCGAACTGGGTGCCGAGTTTGCGGCCAGCACCACCCTGGGCAGCCTGATCGACAAACTGCACATCTTCTCGGTTGGGCCGGGCGGCGCGCAGAAACTGGCCGACAAGTTCGGTACGCTGGAAAACGTGATCAGCGCCGACTGGCTGGACATGCGTCAGGCGCTGCCGGAGAAACAGGCCAAGGCCGTGCGCGAGTTCTTCGATGACAGCGCCAACGCCGAGCGGGCGCGAGCCATCGAAGCGCAGCTCAAGGAATTCGGCATGCACTGGCGCAGCGAGAAGAAAACCGTCGAAGGCCTGCCGCTGGCCGGCCAGACCTGGGTCCTGACTGGCTCGCTGGAACGCATGAGCCGCGACATCGCCAAGGAAAAGCTCGAAAGCCTGGGTGCCAAGGTATCCGGCTCCGTCTCCGCCAAAACCCACACCGTCGTCGCCGGCCCCGGCGCAGGCTCCAAACTCACCAAGGCCAACGAACTGGGCCTGGAAGTGCTGGATGAAGAAGCCTTTGTGGCATTCCTGAGCGGGCAGGGCATTGAAGTGGAATAAAGATCCCTGTGGGAGGGGGCTTGCCCGCGACAGCCATCTGATTGAATGTCCCAGGCCCCCCAAAAACACGGAACCCCTGTCACCGCCCATGATCTAGGCTCTGTACGAAATCTGTTCACGGACCCCAGGGAAACCACCATGTACCGCTTTTTCGAACAACTCAGTTCAAGGATCGCTGCCCCCTTCATCAGCGAAACAAAGCGCAACAGCAAGGTCTGGCAGTGCCGCTGCGGCCAATCGGTGTTCTTTCCCAACTCCCAGTGCCTGGCCTGCTCGGCGGCATTGGGCTATCTACCGGAACAGGAACGCATCGCCACAATCGAAGCCGCCGCCGAGCCCGATACCTGGCGCCTGAGCGAAGACCCCGGCGCAGGCCTCTACCGACGCTGCGCCAACCTGCACACGCCAGCCGCCTGCAACTGGCTGTTTCCGGCTCACAATGCAGGTGAATACTGCATCGCCTGTAGCCTGAATCGCACTATCCCGGACCTCTCTGTCCCTGAAAACCCCGAGCGCTGGCGCAAGGTCGAAACCGCCAAGCGGCGCTTGGTGGCGCAACTGATTTCCCTGGGGCTGGAAGTCATCCCCAAGACCAGCGACGAAGACACCGGGCTGGCCTTCGACTTTGTCGGCATCGACCTGGAAGGTAAACCGCCGACCACCGGCCACGCCAACGGCCTGATCACCCTGAATATCGAAGAAGCCGACGACGCCCACCGCGAAGCCGTGCGCGTACAGATGCACGAGCCTTATCGCACCTTGCTGGGGCATTTCCGCCATGAAGTGGGGCACTATTACTGGGACCGGCTGATTGCCGACACCTACTGGCTGCACGGCTTTCGCAACCTGTTCGGCGACGAACGCGCCAGCTATGCCGACGCGCTGGAGAACCACTACCAGAACGGCGCCCCGGAAGGCTGGCAGCAACAGTACGTCAGCGCCTACGCGACCATGCACCCCTGGGAAGACTGGGCAGAAACCTGGGCGCACTACCTGCACATGATGGATGCCGTCGACACCGCGCTGGGCCTGGGCATGAGTGCGCGGGAAATGGAGCTGGACTACCAGCCGTTCCCGCTGCAAGCCCTCTACGACCCCCAACACCCCGACGGCCCGGCCTTCCTCTCATTCATCAACGCCTGGATAGAACTGGCCAGCATGCTCAACGAACTGTCACGCAGCATGGGCCAGCCCGACTTCTACCCCTTCGTCCTGCCCGCACCGGCCATCGCCAAACTGCACTTCATCCACCTCGTCATCCAAGGCTCCACCACCCCGTAGGAGCGAATTCATTCGCGAACAAACCGTGAAATACCGATCAATCAGGCATACATCTCACTTGTGGGAGGGGCCTTGGCCGCGACGGCATCACCCAGGCCCCCAATCTGCTAATGCCTGACCACTGCCCTGTCCAACCCAGGCCGAAACACCTGCTTCTCCACCAGATCCAGCGCATCACAGCCATCGCTCAACAGCATCAGCGCCGCATTGGCCATATAACGCACATCAGCGTCATCGGCCCCGTCCAGACATTCCAAGAGGCGACGAGCCATACGAATACGCCGGTCAGCACTGGCAAACAGAAAATCCAGTGGGGCCTGACTGTCGATATGCATCACAGGGTTATCAGTGTTATTGCTTTTGAGCGGGACAAAGCGGGTCATGCTGCACCTCCGCAGGGCGTGAGGGCAGGGGGATTGGGTGTGATTTTGAACATGATTGATTTCTCTTGTTTTTGGGTTATAGCTACCAAAAACTCACTTCCACATGAGTGGGTGGCAGCTGTGTGCGGGTGTGGAAGACCGGTAAGAGTACCCGGCGCACCCGAAGGTGCCCCAGCACACAGCCGCCATAACACAGCTGTCGGGCTCCTGATGGTTTCCGATTGCTGATACATGCGTCTGTGTCTCTTAACGGCCGGGCTTCCACACCCCCATCGCTGATATGCAGCGACGGCGCGACTATAAGCCCCGAACCCGCTCCCTGCAACCCGCCCAGCCCTTGTGACACAAGTGCTTGAGCAATCTCGAATTTTTATCCTGGATTACGGGTTGTAACTTCGCGCCAGACCGGTACAATGGCGCGGCTCGCCGACTGGCGAGTGTCGTTATGGTGACCCCATCGGTCCCCCCGCAACGATTACCCGTCAACCTGGTCAGGCCCGGAAGGGAGCAGCCATAGCGGGAACATTGTGTGCCGGGGTGTGGCTGGTGGGGTTGCCACCTTTCTTAATAAGTCGTTGTAATTAACGTCTTACCATCCGAAAAATTTATTAAGCATGGCATGGCGCTAGTAAATCTAGGTGCTGCATCATGAAAGCTCGTGGCTCATCAGATCTTTACTACTCCTTTTGTGTACAAAAAGCATCTGTAACGCGGGTAGTATTTGCTTTTGCGTCGAGACTCTGGGGGGATCACCCTTTGGATTGTTTTTGTGCGGCTTTCCTGCGGGAGAAGCCGGAGGAGTATCTCCTCCGGCTGGTGCGTCCTACATTGGGCTGCTACGCCAGTGGGAGCACACACGCTCGAGGCGGCCGAAGCGCATCCGAGTATATGTAGTCACAAACACTGATTTGACTGGAGACATACGTCACCTCGTACACAGGTTTGTGAGGGCGATAGGAAATTACCTTTGTTGTGCTACACTCCAGCCGCTAGGACACAAATGGTAATCGGTAGAGGGACGCCCTCAACTGCCTTGCCGCGAGCTTTTTCACAGGATTTGACGCTGTCTTTGACCATTTACCTTTTCCAGAGGGGTCAGAGGAAGCATCCAATCTCAGAGAGAAAGCGGTGTCTGCCACCGCCTCGGTTCAAGTCCTTCAGACAGATGGATACCTTGAATCGGGGCGTTTCTTTTATTGGCCATCTATGTCGGCAGAATTGACATAAATGGCGCAGCCTCTTCTCATATCAAATCATCCTCTGCCTTTGCTGGTGGTGTTGCTGCCATTGTGTCTCGATAGTTTTGAAGAATGAACTCAGTCATCTTGATGACTGATGCCCATTGCCTAGCATCCATATTGTCCGGCAAATTGATTGATCCATCGTCCATGCCCATGATTGGTATGGGAATGCGGATCATTTTGGAGTTTGCATGGGGGGCAGAAGATTGCTGCTGCGTGCCATGAACTAAAGGTTGTTCTACAGGACTTGGCATTGATTTTGGCGATTTTTTCTTTGTGTTCCCGCCTGGAGCTGATGGTGCCTTTACGTGAGGGCTTACGAAAATGCCCGCGCTTTTAGCGGCAGCAAGGAAAAAGGCGACAGATTTTGTAAGTGTTGATCCAGAAATATCGTACTGGCGGAACTTATCTGCCATTTGATTTGATGTTGCATTACGAAGGTTGAATGTTCCGTCAGAAACAAAAGTGTAGGAACTTTCGATCATTTCTTTAAGTAATGATTTCGCTTGCTCCTGATCAGCAGCTATATACGAGTCAAGTAGAGCTGTGGGGACATGCTTTTCATCAATCAGATCAAACCATTTAAAGGTTGCGAGTAGAGCCGATTGTTCTGAGCCCGAGCGCTTTTGAAGGGTGCTCCGGTCAATCACAGCAGGCATAACCTCGTGATCTTTCAGCTCGCTCAAGAGGCTTTCAAAGCTGCGGTACGAAGCGTATGGCGGCCGGACAATTTTTTCGTTCATGTCTGGAATGCTTCTGTAATGATTGGCATGTGGCCATACTAATTTTTCTCCCGATCAATTTGCAAGTGGCATTTTCTCATTTTTTCAATTATGCGTTAAATCATAATGTTGTTTGAGAAAGCAAATGTGTAAAATTTATATATAAATCAATAGTTTATGCGTTTTTGGTGTTAATTTTTTTTTCTTGCGCAAAAACATAGATGGGAATTTTTCTGTCGATTGGCCTTTTTTGTGTGTGTCAGACGTTTTCAGGCCGTATGGGTGGTAAATCAACAATGACCGCCTCATTCGTACGGTTCACATGTTTAGTAGGGGAGGCTCTATACGGAAGAATTGTGGCGAGCACTGCAATGCATCAGTCAAGGAGGTTATGGCGGTAACGCCTTTCGCGAGTTTGTTGAACGCGCCAGGATGTGGCGACTTCTTTCGGGTAGATGAGTATGAGCTCGATGGCATGGTGCTGGTTGTGCCAGCAGGCTGGTGATCCGCGCTTTATGCTGCATAGCGAGGCTGCATACGTAACCGATGCAGTTTCCTGTGCTAGTCGGTAGCCACCGGCACCGTTTTAACCACAGCATCATTAACCTCCGTCAATGGTCGTCGCCAGACGTGCTGTCCTCCCATTCGGTAGCACAACCTCTTCTGCTTGTTGTTCAACGAACCATCTTCAATCTTCCGCAAACACTTTAATGCTCTCAGCCACATGCGATCTCACCCTATGTGTGAAGCCCTGAGCATCGCTGACACCTTGTTCGATGCTGCCGTCGGCGCGCTGGATGGCGTAGGCGTGGTTAGCCATGGGTTCGCCGGTGGTTTCGTTGATGAGTTTGAACTTGTCGCTGAAGGGGGCCGAGAAGAAGGTGTCGTCGATGATGACGATAGGCGCAGGCAGAGGGATTCCAATCGCCGGGAATATTAAAGTAGGAGGCCAGCGATCTGCAATAAATGGCTGCGCGGTAGGTAGGGGGCTTTCAGTGATTGAGTTATTTTCTCTCACTTTTTCCAGTATTAGCGCTGATGGGATAAAGAAGGTATTGGTGTAGTAACTATCGTATCCCCATGAAGCTGTGAGACGGACTTTGCAAGGGATTGATACTTGGTCCTCAATCAATGCTTTTATGTCGTCGTACTCCCTCAGAATGCTTTCGCTGCCTTTTTGGTTGGAATAAGAAAAATACACTTCGGAAGTGAAGTCGCGGTTTAGCCTGCTTTGATTTTTTGCCTCTACTAAGCCACTGGCTTTTGTTTTAATGACATGATCTGTAGAAAAGTATGTATCGCGATCCAGAGAGCACGTCAATACTGGGCGTTGTTGGTTGCTGTTTTCGTAATTGTTGAAGGCGCGCATCAGGTCAATGCTTGAGGTAAATTCAATCGTATAAAGGTTATTGGGGCCTCGCTCAAAAGACGATAACCTAAGCTCTGCGCGTGGGATGTTTGGCGTTTTTGCGCAGGCGGTACATAAAAGTGCTATTGCGAAAATAAAAGAGTGATATATGCTCATGTGCTAAAAGTCTGTTGCTAGCGTCAATGATTAGGTTTTATGCAGACTTTAACTCTTGTACTGGACCTACGAATAGCCATTTGCGATTCTCACTTGTTAATCTGCTCTAGAATGAGTCTGGAGGGAATAAAAAGTATATTGGTGTAGTAGGCTTTATATCCATACGCCGTTATGAATACTCTGCAAGGGATTGACTCCTTTGCCTCAAGTAGTGGTTTAAAAGCCTCGAAGTCGTTTAAGTCCCGTTGAGTGCCATCAGGATTGTTAAAGCGAAAGATAAGCTCGGAGGTGAAGATGTAGTTTGGTCTTGTTGAACTTTTTGCCTCTACTCGTCCTGTAGCACCTATGTTGATGGGGGCTTCTACTGTAAGTTGTGCATCAGGATCCAGAGAGCAGATGAAGCTGGGGTTTAATTGGTTGCTATTTTCATAGTCATTGAATGCATACTGCAGATCCACGCTTGAGCTGAAAGTGACAGTGTAAGGGTATTTGGGTGCTGGTCCGAATGATAAAAGATTAAGGTCAGCTACCGGTATTTGTGCTGTTTTTACGCATGCGGTGCACAAGAGTATGCTTAAAAAAAAGAAGCTACGATATATGTTCATTGGCCAAAAATACCGTTTATTGAATCATAAATCAGATCGCACGCGGATTTTGTTCCGTCAACGGGTTCAATGAACATTCTGTTCGCTGCGTAGTGGTGTATGTCAGCAGTTTTATTTATCGTTGGACATGAAGTTATATTCCAGTGTTCTCCAAAGCTCGCGACACCATCTGATGAATCGGGTTTGCTGGATTTTGCCCGAATATTAATCCATGTTTCAGCAACGGGTGACGGTTCTGACATATAGATGTCTGAGCCTAGCGATACGAGAAGACCTTCCCCTACCGGATCCAGTGTGACCAGGAACTTAATGGTATAACCGGCCTCCGACAGGATTCTTGATAGGTGAGCCCCATTCCATCCGCCTAAGCTATGCCCCACGATATAAACCGGGCATGATTTGTTAGGTATTTTATCAATGAAATTCTTCTGGATATCGCTGGAACCTTTTGCATGCTTATAGCTTTTCACCTCGCTGATATATTTCGGTAATAGATTTTTAGCATATTTAACCTTACTGTCCAGAATGGCTTGTGCATCGTTAACGTTTTTAAAGGGCCCCTGAAAATAATACGACTCCTGATCCGCCGCTCCCCCAATAAAAAACACCACCGCCTTCTTCTCTGCCACCGGCACCGTTTTAACTACGGCATCATTAACCGCCGTCAACGTATGCGTCGTCGCCACACACGCTCTCTTCCCGTTTGAAAGCACAATCTCTTCTGCTTGTTGTTCAGCGGCCATTTTCAATCTTCCACAAACAGTTTGATGTTTTCAGCCAGATGCGAGCTGATCATGTGGGTAAAGCCCTGTGCATCGCTAACGCCTTCTTCGATGCTGCCGTCGGCGCGTTGGATGGCGTAGCCGTGGTTGGGCATGGGTTCGCCGGTGGTTTCGTTGATGAGTTTGAGCTTGTCGCTGAAATGCACGGGCATTGGCAGCAGCCCGCTGAAGGGGGCCGGGACGAAGGTGTCGCCGATGATGACCGTGCCGGAGCCGCCAATGATGATGTTGCCGTGGGCACCGGTGCTGTCGATTGTCGCGGCGTTGAGGCCGTTGATGAAGACCGTTGAGCTGACGCCGCCGGTGATGGGGCTGCCGCAGGCGGATTTGTCGGTCATGCGGGCTGCGGGGAGGCCGTCGAAGTTTACATCGGGGGAGCCGCTGGCGATCGGGTTGGTGCCGTGCCCAGGCAGTGGGCAGCTGGTGGGGTCGCCAAGGCGGGCAGCAGGTTTGCCACTCATGCGAAATTCCATTTCAAAGTGTCGGATAGGTCTGACTGGCAAGCCGGATCGTTCACAGCTTCTCAGCGATGGCATTTTAAGTGCGTACCCGACGTTCAGCAATGGATGACGTCTGTCTTCCTGGAGCATGTGCGACGCCAGTAGCGGATCACTTCCCGCTTCGTTGGGGGCTCACCAGGCTCACGGAGATCATACAAGGCCTCCGCCGTTACCCATTACGCAAGCAGTTGAGTGTCAATAACTCAACTGCTGATTCAGTGCAGTGTATGGGCTGGTTAAGTCATAAATTTTTCGGTAGTGATTTTTCGGAAAGATAAGCCGCCCACCCCGCTCCTAGAAAGGTTGTAGCGGTCCAGAGCCCAGCCATTCCTGCCAAGGTTATTAAATTAGGTAACTCGTCATAATAATTAATGAGTCCTCCCATCGTCAGGGCAACAAAAAATATGCCAACCTTGAGTTCGGTTGCGACCGAACGCAACATCCGTCCTGATTCTCGTGCTTTAGGGAATTTCTCGGTTCTGTTCCATGGAAGGGAAATTTTCACGAGCGGTGCCAGGAAGCCGCACATGTTTGTCCATCTCAAGGCATTCTCGATAAGGATACTATTCAAGAAGTCTTTGACCCGTACGCCGCCCATCATCTGGAATGTAATCCATTTGTCACCATAAAGCAGTGCCACGCGGGCCGCACTGAATATGATGGATGAAACCAGTATACTGAAAGGGATGTCCGACTCGGCCCATGCGGGGAAAACCGTTATCGCCAATACGACGATAAGCATGTTCAAGGGTATGGCGAAGCGGTGTAGATGGGTACGCATGATCAAAATGAAAGTATTCCATTTCATTTGTCCTAGGGTCAGCGCGGATAAATAGCCTCGCCAATGATGCAGTAACTGTTGTGTCGGGCCTGCTGCCCAGCGAAAAATCTGTTTCTTAACGGCTTCAAATGTTTCAGGCAACAGTCCGCGTCCTGCCGTATCGCCCAACACATTTCCCTTATAGCCCGCCAGCCCCATTCTTATTGTGAGTTCAGAGTCCTCTGTCAAGCACCACTCACCCCATCCGCCTATTTCAGTAATAACGTCGCGACGGAACAGGCACATGGTTCCAATCGATAGGCCAGCGTCATATTCATCCAGCGCAGGCAATACCATTTTGGGGTAGGGCGTATAGGTGTAGTAAGACCCCGCCAAAAAAACGTTTTCTTCGTAGCTATGATAGTCATGACTGAGTTGGACATAGCTGATATCCGGGTCCGTGAAAAGCTTTTGATACTCCTCAAAGTAAGCTGACTCCACGATGTAATCTGCGTCCACAACGGCAATAAATTCTGTATGAGACGGTGACTGGCGAAGCGCATAGTTCAACGCACCTGCTTTGGCACCCGTGATTCCTTCGACATGCCTGAATGATACGGACTCGCCCTTGACTTCACAGTGCGCTTCCAACGGTTGCCAGATCTGCTCATCTTTAGTGTTATTGTCGATGACCAAAAGATGTGACTGTCTCCCCAAGTTGTTTGCAATGGCATCAATAGACATTTTGACGACTTCGGGAGGTTCTGAATAAGAGGGCAGATGGACGCACACGCTGTCGAAATCACTGCGCTCTGCCAACCGCTCGCGAGCGCGTGTCATTTTCGGGAAGTGCATGTTGAATTGAGGAACATTTAACAGAGGCTTGAAGGGGGCCGTGAGCATCATATAAATAAATGAAAATAGTATTCCGACAACAATTGATCCCTCTATTTCAAGGGAGGCATAATGGATGACGAGGGCTGTCAGCATTAAGAAAAAGGGCAGATACTCTACGGTCGTGACTGCTATGCCCATTGTATTGGTTAAAGGTAAAAACCATTTTCGTGTTTGAATTGCCAGGGTCAGTGAGACCGATGTGCCTATTAAAATAAACATCGCCTCTTTAAAGGGTAGAAACGCGCTGGGTGCAATGACGATGATGAGCCATAGGAGAGAAATGTTGACTTCACCTGTTCCCCTGACGTGATGGGCTAAGCGTTTAATTGTCAGGACGAGTGTTGCCCAAGCCGCGAATAATAATCCGACTGTTATATGATATTCCACGTTGTGCTCCCACAATGATTTTGGATGCGTAAAGGAAATGAATCAATATCTATCAGGGTGTTGGCTGTTTATGCAGACGCTCATCAGTGTCAATTGACTGTTGCCGCAGCGTGTATCGAACACGCCTTGTTTCAGGGCGAACATTGTCTTTTATAGAGAACTGCCCAGTTTTACTTATGGCTCAGGGTTTATTTTGATCCGTTCGTTATCGGCTTTTTGGGCGTTATCGAGGCTGCCGGCATCGAACCGAAGTGCAAGTGTGTTTGCATATGCTTCTGTTTTTCTGAAGCAGGCACCCCTGTATTCAGGCCGTTTCACGGGTATTTATTTATTGATTTCAATGGGTTAGTGCGCAACTGATCATCGTCGAACTTCCCTGGGCTCCTTGATAAATCAAAACGATGGAACCGTTCCACCTAGGCAGGCAGATTACGATCGGTGGATATTTATTTTCGTTAGCTGACGGTGTGTTTAAGTAGTTCTCTGTGGGCGAGATTGCGGAGGTGGCGTTCAGTGACTCCAAAACAATTGGCAATTTTCTGCGCAGGCATGTCTTCTGTAATTGCCTGTTGTATAGCCACTTTTCTAAACGCATTAAAGATACCCCAGGCAGAGGGTATATCAAGGCTGCCACTGGCACCGACATGAGTAATGAATTGTTTGTGTGTTTTTTCTGAAATAATAATTTCTATCTTTTTTAAAAAATCTTGATGGGATTTATTTATGTACAAACGACTTCCTCCATAACGTCGGATAAAACAGGACATTGTCAGAATGCCGTCATTTTCGGCCAGCTCGGCAGCCAGCCAGGGCAGGGTGCATAATAACGCATGTCGATGCACTAAATAGAATCTCTCTATTTGCGAAAAGCGATCGTCATCCCGGTCTGGTAAGCCAGAGAAGAGCGTATAGAAGTCTATGTCGGCCATGCATCAATCCTTGTCGTATCAAGAGAAAGTAAGAAGCCAGGTGTGATGTCTTAAACGTCTTGGTA
Source organism: Pseudomonas cichorii (assembly GCF_015471405.1). Lineage (GTDB taxonomy): Bacteria > Pseudomonadota > Gammaproteobacteria > Pseudomonadales > Pseudomonadaceae > Aquipseudomonas > Aquipseudomonas serbiensis. Next base: position 115,645 of record NZ_BLVZ01000015.1, on the reverse strand, counting down.
CATCTTATCTATGAGCACGGTGTTCTGGCTTGTCTGAACAGGTCAAAGAATTGATTGTGCGAGCCATGGTTCGGTCAAATAGGAGTTAAAATGAACAAGGCATCTGTGTGGGCGTCGGAATTTTCTCCGGAGCAACGTGTTTTTCAATGGTTTTATATGTTTAATGAGAATGTCTGTAATTTTCCCACGGACCTCTGGGAGAAGAGCTTCAAGATTCATGGTGTGACGGAGGGTTTCAACGCTCATTTCTACGCTCAGCAGTTCGGTGAATTCAATGTAACCTCGCTGCGTTCTACGCCATGGAAGATTGGTTGTAGTGGATTGCCTGAGACGCACTCGCTTCCTGCAAGGAGATTTTTGGTTTTTCAGCGAAAAGGAAGTATTCAGTACGTTCAGAATAATAAAATGATCACCTTACAACCCGGTGATTGGGGATTGTTTAATCTCGGGGTCGAAACTGAAGTGCTTCTTCATGAGGATGTGCACTTGATCATGATGACCTTTCCGGCAAGTCAAATAGATTCAATACTGTCGTTGGTCGAGATGCAACTGCCTTTCCGTTTTGACAGCACGCGTGAAAAGAAATCACAGTTATTCTACAACTCTGCATTGACACTCATTTGCGACGAGTTGACATACGGGGCGGAGACAGGAGAGCGTATACTGCAAGCATTGATTTATTTGCTGAAGGAGACTATCGAGAGCTATAGCATCGTGCCCTTTGATTTGGCGAAGTCAAAAAATAGTCATTACAGGGATTTGAGTATCCAGTATTTGAGTGCGCATTTGGATGATATGTCTTTTTCGGTCAGTAAAATGGCGAAAGCATTGAGGTTTAGCGTGAGGACGCTCAATCGAGTGATGAGGGATGTGCACGGGGAAAGTGTAGAAAAGCTGTTGTGGAAAATGAGGCTCGAACAGGCAAGTCAGGCGTTGAAATTGCGCAGCAATGATCGCTTAAGCCTCACGGATATCGCGTATTCATGTGGTTTTAGCAGTGCTTCGCATTTTTGTAGAAAGTTTAAAGAGTGCTGGGGCGTTACACCAAGCCAGTTCAGGATGCAGCACAGGTGTTAATGAAGTTAATCAGGCTCACTTTAGAGCTCTGTGAAGGACCGCCGGACAAGCCGCAAGCGGATGGCATCGTGACCTGAAATTTTATCGAACTTTTCACGATATAGTCTCCCTGTCTACTCAGTAAGGCCAGTGTGGAGCCTATTGTCAGTATTTGCAGCCAAGCCACGTTGCTCTACTGTCCGTCTTTCCTGGTTAAGTCCCGTGCCGCATCGGACTGATAGGCCGCGAGACTTTCAAGAAAAACTGCTGGCAGCTTGGCTGTAGTTCTTATCCGTTAGTGATCAGCTTTTAAGAGCCCTGCCATAGGCACGAATACGCCAGGCTTGTGCTGCTCTTTCTCCGAGGTCGGCTCTCGTAAATTGGGATGCCATCCGGTTGCATCGATACCAGGTTGAATCAGAAGTTGAAAGCCGTCCGAGAAAAAGGCATCGACAGGTTCCTTTCCGGGATTGAAGGCCCAATAGTTGCGCTTGCCATTTTTCTCGAAGACGGCATAGAACGGCAGATTACAGGTTATGGATTCCACCGGTTCACCGAGTTTGGCAAGCGTTGCAATCCATAATTGTACAGTGCCGGGGTGTAACGACCACTCTGTCAGTTCCGATTCAGAAAAACGATCAATAGTCGCCTGTGCGGCCGAGGTATTGGTCAATGCCTGAGTCATCGCCATTACGTTTCCCCAGCGCGGCCCATTGTGATCCCAGTCAGCATAAATTTTGTTTAGCACAGCCTGTAAATGCGGATTGCCATATAAATAAGTCGAACTTGCCTGGATCGGCAGGAGGTTGACACCCAGGGCTTCGGTCGGGCGAACATCAAACCAGGACCTGCAGCTTGCTCCACTTGACCATAACATTCCAACAAAAGGCTGCGCAAAATTGTCGGGAAAACTATCGTCCCAGCGATTGAACCAGTAATCGAGTGTTGTTTCGCATTCGGCGGTATAGAGCATGATGCCAAGATCTTGAATTTTTTGATCTTCCAGTAAACCGCCTAGCAGTGCTACCGATGCGGCAAAATTGATCGATTCGCTTGACGGCTCGGCGTTAAGTCCTTGGGAATAGGCACCACTGCCATTACCCCAAGAGTGACCCGAATAGGCATCAAAGCACCGCATGAACGGAAAGAGGGTGCTGTCACGCTCAGGGTTGGCCACATCGCCTATTATTTTTAACAAAACAGTTTTGATTTCAGGACGATTAATCCAGGCGCGATCGTGCAGTCCTACGGCGGCGGCCGCTCTTAAAAAATAACCATAATAATAGATATGATCATTCATGTGCTCAGCCACTCCGTGTACCGAGCAGGGCGTAAATAACAACGTCGTCCACTGTTTGTCGTAGTAAAAGCCTGTTTGGTCGCGCATTTCAAAATAGCTTTCCAGCTTGTATTTGATGGTTTCTATAAAATGCTGAACAGCTGAATCATGGCCAACGTACCGAGCAGTGTTCGCCATGTCTGCCAGGCGAACAAGTGCTTTACCGGCCCAATATCCATCGTCTGATGAATACCCTTCCAAGGGACGTTGCCATAAGGCTGTTGTTGCGGATGCAGTGTGGGCATCGTCGATCAATTGATAGGTGTGAGCTGTCGCATCGACGATCGGTGGAAGGTAGGGCAGGAAGCTGCGCTTTTTCATGTCTACCGAGAATTCAGTTACATCAACAAGGGTCATGAGTCCGCGTGCAGAGGCATAATGACCAAGGGCGACAAGCCCGCTGCTTCGACGCCACTGATGCGGTAACAGCGCTTGCAGAAAGCCGCCACTTTGAGATTCATCATCATTGTGCATCGCGAAATGCATCTGAACGCGTTTCTCTGAATGATCCACTTCCCACTCGAAGCCTTTGTCCACTGGTCTTCTTGTCCCCTGAAGAAGGAAGTGCTTTAGCAGTGTTCCCTCTAGATCGGGAAGAACGTGCACGGTCACGGCGGAGTCGTGTTTGACACCCCGGACGCCCAGCGTTTTATTATCTTTGCACTCCCAAGAGCAACCTTTGTAGCAAATCAAATACTGCACGTCTTTGGAAGTTGCAATAATCGCCTGGTCATCAGGGCAGGCAGAAAAGTGGGTGGTGTGTTCAAAAGAGATGTCCAGATGTGAAGGGCCCTCAAACCAGAAATGAACAGAGGGACAACCCTGAACAGCTCGCATGGTCATGCGCTGGTTTTTCCCCTCCCAAACAACATCCACTGTTCTGTCGGAGTAATCCTGTACGCCGAAGCTTACTGCCTCATCCTCTGCCAAGCGAAGGGTCAGGTCATGTAAAAAAGGCAGTTCAAATGTTCGGTTATCTGGTGTGATTTGCACGGCTCTTGGATAGCCGATTTTCATGCCGCTCTTCGTCGCCTGGAAACATAGCGGCAAGGCATACATCCTTTCGCAAAACTGCTTTTCTTCTGCTTGCCACAACATAGGAGTCCACCATTTATGTGTAGTGGGCAGCTTTTGCATTAAACCTGCGATCCGAGGACGGGCAGGCTGCATACGTCCAGAGCGAGATTGGGTTGCGGGAACAGGTTGTCTCTGGCTTTGCTCATCATCCCACAGGTACTCCTGAACCCTGTCCAGAGCCCAAAGATCATTGCCGGAAATTGACTTCAAGTCGCCGCAATCTTCATTGGAGAACGTTTGGAGTGCGTAAATGGTTCTCAACTCTTCGGTCAGAATACCGCTTGAATCCTGGCGTGCGGTCAACAAAATAGCAGCGGCTTCATGCGGCTTCATTCCTTGTTGTACACGCCGGTAGAGATGAGCCTCCAGTGTTCTATGCTTTTCGCAGAAATAGTTGAGATTGATGTTTGCCTGGTGCATTCGTTCGGCTTTCGCCTCACGTAATCCTGCATCGCCGAGTTTGTGTATTTGGTGATAGTTTACAGCCGAATTTTCAAAGCTAATGTGTCGTCCCTGCTGGATAAGATTTAAGCAAAAGTCAACATCTTCAACACCCCAGCCCTTATAGGTTTCGTCAAAGACGGCTTCTTTGCCATAGCGTCTGTCAAAAGACATATTGGCTGTTGTCCCCCAAATCCAGGGCATCAACTCAGCACACAAAGAGGGCTCTCCTGGTGAGTTGTCAATTTCATCCCCCATCACCCATAATTTCAGGAACTCATCAAAATCATTCATGATTTGTCTGGGCGAAATGAGTGCCTGCCATGTGTCATCGGGTAAGTATGGAAATGAGAATCCGGCAGAAACGCTAAGGCGTTCATAATCAGTTGGTATCAGGGGCAGAGCGTTCCGCCAAATGGTCAAGGCTCGTTTCTTCCATCCAATGCAGATCACGGAGGGGTCACGCTGCAACGCTGCACGATGCTGCTCGACAAAATCAGGTGCGGCGATTCGGTCATCATCACAAAGAATAATTAAATCTCCTGTGGCTTCTTCCAGGCCTGCATTACGTGCGGCTGCGCGGCCACCACACGCCTGAGATCGAACCCGAATCGGCAGTCTATCGATATAGTTCCGAATAACATCAAGTGTATGATCACTTGATCCATCATTAATGATGACAATCTCATCCGGCGCCTCAGTTTGAGAAACCAGAGAGGCGAGCACAAGATTAAGGTATTCTGCTTTGTTATGGGTTGGGATGATGACAGACGTTCGCAAGGTATTCTCCTCGATAGTGTTGACGTGGTTTTGTTTAGGCTGCGCGAAGGCAGACAGTCGCTATTCAGCGATGCCGTTTTGTGTTCGAGACTGCTGTCAAAGCAGGTGTCTTATTTGTAATTGGGTGGCAATACGTGCCCATCAATTAAAATAGAAATCCCTACCGCGGTACCCTGGGTATTGCATAAGTTAACAACTTGCAGGTGACTTTTTCAGCGTTTCCTTGCACAGATCTGCATGGTTTTCAGGGTTTAAATGGTTAGAGCTTAAGCATCGTGGCACTTCCCTGTGGCCTTGATGAATCCCCCTGTTGGGCCGCAGAATTAAATGGCAGCGCGTTTAAGTAGTTCTTTATGAGCGAGATTTCGGAGATGGCGTTCAGTGACACCAAAACAATTGGCGATTTTCTGTGCAGGCATATCTTCTGTAATGGCCTGCTGTATGGCTACCTTTCTCAAGGCGCTGAATATTCCCCATGCAGAGGGAATATCAATGCTTCCACTGGCACCTGCGTGAGTGAGCAGTTGTTTATAAGTTTTTTCTGAAATGATTATTTCTATTTTTTCTAAAAAATCGTGATGTGATTTGTTTATATATAAGCGACTTCCTCCATACCGGCGGATAAAACAGGACATTGCCAGAATTCCGTCATTTTCAGCCAGCTCAGCAGCGAGCCAAGGCAGCGTGCATAATAGCGTAACCCTATGCTGTGAATAGAAACTCTCTATTTGCGAAAAGCGGTGATCATGACTTTCAGGCAAGCCGGAGAAAAGCGTATAGAAATCTATGTCGGCCATACAGCTATCCTTGTCGCACTAAGAGAAAGTAAGCATTCAAAATGCCATGTCTTAATCGTCTTGGTAAAGCTTATCTAAGGGCGCAGGGGGCTGGCTTGTCTGAACAGGACAATGAGTTGATTGTGCGGGCCATTGATCGTTTAGCCAGGCAATAAAAGGAACACGCCGTCTGTGCGAACATCCGGTTTTTACCCTGGGGTTCTGAAGGCGTGTGTTTCAAGGTTCCGGTATTGTGGCGGGTTCAGCGCTCATTGACATCCCCCGCCTTTCGGTGAGGTTTATGTGATTTTTCTGAGTTTTAATTCAAGAGGGATTGCTTGAGATGAATAAACTTCCCTGCACTTTTTTCGGTCATTAATGGCGGAGTATTGAGGTTTAGCGTGAGGACACTCAGTAGAGTGATGAGGAGAGGCGGCGTTACACCAAGCCCATTCAGAAAGCCGCGCAGGAATGGATGGTTTTCATCAGGCTCACGTCAGAGAAATTTTAAAGGAACGCTGACGGACAGAATGGATTCGTTGCTCTTGAGTGGAATGCTGGAATAGCCTGATTGTTGGGGTGATCCATTGGCGCTGTTCCGGTATCGTATGTGGCGAAAGTCGAATTGTGTGTAACGATCGCTTCCCGTGCGCAGCTTGTAAGCGATGCTGTATCGCCAAGCCTGTTCTGTGAGTGATGTCTGTTGTTGAATGTCGATAGACCCGGCAGGGCGGGCATTCCAGGCGTAAGTGTGGGCAATACCGACTGTCAGTCCTCGCTCTTCCTTACTCAATTTGTATGTGATGCCTGTATACAGGGCGCGCTCGCCATGTGCATTGAAGTCTGAACGGCTATCCCACCCTATATCCATGCGACCGTTGGATGATCCATAAGCGGGTGTCATGCGTGGTGTGAAATATCCCATCGATCCTTCTGCTTTCACGGAGGTAGCCTCTATCCGCCACCCCAGTGAGCCTTGGGTGGAACCAATAGTCAGGGCTTGCAGCCACGCCAGGTCGGTATACTGTGCGTCTTCCTGTTTCTGGTCTCGTGCAGCATAGAGCTGATAGGTCATGAGTGCCGGCATGAGCGTGATATTGACAGGCCGTGAGACTTTAAAGAAAAACTGCTGACGGTAACCTTGTGCTTGTCCCCATGCGGCTTCAACTGAGTAGTCTTTGTCATCTTGATATTTTAATCCCAGAGTGTGCAAGTAATGTATTCGGGTTCTCCCATCGCCTTGTAAAAAAGAGTCTGTCTTTGTATACCATGGTGCTTTGTATTGATCGCTCCAAAAATAAGACATTTCAAGAACACCTGACGGCTGTGGCAGTTTTACGCCGGCTTCCAAACCGCGATAGGTTCCAGGTACGAAGCTCCAGTTTGTCGCCAATAAGCCTTGACCGTGGGGTTGTAAATACCCAAGTCGAGCCCAGAACGGGCCTGATCTCCATTTGCCGGCAGCCTTGTAGTAGCTCCAGCCTGCCCTGTCCCCTGAGTAGCGTTCTTCGGACAACTGTTTTTCTTGAGACAGTCCCATTGTGTTGGGATGAATACTGCCTTGGCTTGCCGTCAAGGGCGCGCTGCTGAAAAGGCCTATATCCAGCCCTAGGGTATTTAGAGCATACCCTGATGTAATGTCTATATGTTGTGCAAGAACAGCTTGTTTCAATGTGCTTTTGACGTCGCTGTTCTGTGCCGTAGCGTCCCATTCATGACGTGTACGTTGCCAGTAATTAAGGTGGCTTGTTACTTGAGTCTGCTCATAAAAACCTTCCTCGGTTGTCTTGCACTCTGCTATTTTTCCCCACGCGCTTAGGCCCATAAATAGCACTGAGCTTATTGCCTTGTTCATGCGTTTAAACATTGTGAGGCTCCTCCTATCACTGACGAGCAGGCGTCAGTGATTCAGCAATCAGAGAATTCGGCCTCGTAAGCTCAGTCTTGTCAGTCGCTCTTCCCACTCCATCAGATTTTTATACCAAGGTGCGGTAAAGCAGGAAGGATCACCCGGCATATTTGACTGCGTGGTCAGTTCGGTGACGATTTCTTTGATTCCAGCCTCAATGTCGATTGAGGGTGTGAATTTTAATTGTTTCCGAGCTCGATTAAAGTTCAAGCAGTAGTCACGGCTGTCTGCGTTGTTAGGGGCAATGATGATCTGTGCAGAACTTACTTGTTGTGCAACGCACTCGGCAATTTGTTTAATGGTGTAATTCAGCGTATCGCCGCCCACATTGAATATGCGTTCGGGCACTAACTCTGTGTCAAGCTCAAGTGCCAGCAGCACAGCCCGTGCGACATCCCGAACATGAATGAAGGGTCTTTGCTGGCAACCATCACCGTCGATTCTTATCACGCCTTCACGCATCGCCATATGCGTCATGGTGTTGACGACCAGGTCATAACGCATGCGTGGAGCGAGGCCAAACACCGTTGCATTGCGCAGCATGACAGGTTGAAAGTGTGTGTCGCCCAGCGCTAACAGGCTATTTTCCACCTTAAGTTTCAGTTCCGCATAAAGGCTTTGAGGAACGCAGGTCGCTTCTTCTTGCAAAGGTTCATTTCCGGACCGCCCATAAACAGAGGCCGAACTCATGTAAACGTAGTTTTTGACTCCGGCTTCCTTGGCCGTCCGGGCCAGATGGCAGGCACCCTCGTAGTTGATCGAATACGTTGCATGACGTGAGATCAAGGCTGCCGGGTCGTTGCTGAGTCCGGCCAGGTCCACCACGGCATCGACATGCTCAAGCAGAGAGGCCTCTATTTCGCGTATATCTCCCCGGATTACCAGAGTTGACGAAAGCTCAAAATCACCATTGCGCCTTCCGAAAAAGAAACGGTCAAACGCGATGACTTCATAACCGCTTTTAACCAGAAGCTGGCATAAGACAATACCGATATAACCGCCAGCGCCTGCTACCAGGATTTTTTTACTCATGATGCGACCCCTTGATGATCCACCACTGGAAGTCCTGATAAATAAAGCGTGTATAGCAATGCGACTATCCGATCGCATTCGGCTTCGCTCATGTCGTTATAGATAGGCAGTGCCAGGACACTGCAGGCGAGTTCCTCTGTCAGTTTCAGATCGGTTTGCAGGGGGGAGGCATACGCCGGCATCAAGTGGCACGCTGGCGAGTAATACTTGCGAACCATCACATTGGCCGTTGCCATAGTGTGTTGTAGTTCATCCCGATTCATTCCATAGTGTTCGGGGTCTACGCGTACCGGGAGGTATTGCCAGACCGGTTCCTGTTCCCCTGTCGGCTGGCATACATTCAGGCCAGGTATGCCTTCCAAACCCTGAATCAGACGCGCAGCAGCTTGGCGTCGGCATTTGAGTTGCAACTCCAGAGATGGCAACTGAGCCAAGCCGACAATCGCATTGATTTCACTCATCTTCCCGTTGAGCCCTACATATAGGCATTCGCCCTGATCGCTTTGACCAAAGTTGCGAATTGCCGCTACGCGGCTCATCAGTTCAGCGTCATTAGTGCATACGCAACCGCCTTCCAGAGTGTTGAATGGCTTGGTCGCGTGAAAGCTGAAAATCTGCCCATCGCCGAATCCACCAATGCGCTGACCCTGATAAAGGCTGCCAAATGCCGGCGCGCTATCGATGAACAACCGCAGCCCGTTCTGTTTAGCAAGTTTCTCCAGAGACTTGTAGTCGTTTGCATAACCGTAGACATCCACTGCTAGAATGGCTCCAGTGTTTTCGGTTATTTTTCGTTCTATGTCGCTCAGATCCGCGAGGGGGCAATCGAGGCTCTGGATTTCTGCGAACACAGGGATGGCACCTGCAATAACAATGGCATGCACCGAGCCGACAAAGGTAAAGGAGGGAACGATGACTTCCTTGCCTTTGAGATCAGCGGCCATCAGCAGCGCGATCAACGCCTGTTCTCCGTTGCAGAACGCCAGAGTCGGTACCGATAGATAGTCGCTCAGTCGAGCTTCAAATGTTTTGAGTTGAGGACCTCCATTGGTGACGACGCCACTGTCCATGCTTGATTTGAAACGGGGGGCAAGAATTTCAAAAGGAGCAAAAGTGGGTCGTACTATTCCCAGGCGTTTATCGGTCTCAGGTTTCAGCGTATAGGGATTCATGGTCATGACTCCAGTTAATGGATATTAAGTGCAGAATTAATAACGGGAAGGGTCAGGTTCTTTGACGTACCGCGTCGTAAGCCTGAGTGCATACACTTATAAAGGCCGCGATCCCGATGCGGACGAAAAATAATGAAAGAAGTTGTACGCAGACCATCCAGGATGACATCGGAACAGCAAGTAGAATCAAACTGGACAGCGCGACACTTGACAGAATCCAGATCCATAGCAATTGGTCACGTGTTCTCGACCAGCGTCGAGCCCTGTCAGGCGCTGCATGTTTTGATACCAGTCCCTTGGTGCCCCAACTGATGTCACTGATATTTGCCAGTGAATAAGAAGTCATATAAAGGTTGAAGACGGGCAGCAGTACAAGATAGAGACCAAACCAGCGGCCGACCTGTCTCAGGTGTCCCCAGGATTGGGCGACGATGGCGATGATCACGAACAGGAGTGTGGCACCTATGAAGTAAAGGCTTTGCAATGTGCTTCCCCAGAGTGTCAATGCCCAGCCGGACACCATGACAATCCCCAAGGTACAGATAGCGGTGATATGCCACCGTTCCCCTCTGCGACTTCCGATATTAATTTGTCGACTGATGAGCAATACACTGGCCCATAACAACAGGAATCCCGTGGCTGCCCAATAGCCGTTCGATTCGGCGACGTGCGCGGCAGTACCGATTTTCGTGCTGGTGTAGGCAACGCCTGTAGCCATTAATACCGTAATAAACACAGGCATCATCAGTTGTGTTGCAAACTGCATCAGCCCCCAACACAATGACAGTAATACTCCAGGAATACGCTGTGTTGAGATGCTGTGCTGCTTCATCATTTTCGGTAGTTGTTTTGCCGAACTCAGGCGGGCCGCCACCGTGCTATTGATCCAGCGCCTGCGTTGCCTGATAAGTTCGCCAAAGTCAGGACACAAGTCCGTTTCTACCTGCGCCTGCGGGCAATAACGGACGGTACTGCTATGTTGTAGGTTCTTGACCAGCTCAAAACCCATGACTCGATCTTCGGCCAAGAACAAATTGCACTCGAGTAGTCCTTGGGGTTCCAACCCTCTTAAATACTCATCAATGGGGGCTCGCTCCTGACTTTCAGGCTCACAGAAACTCTCCCAGCGAATCAGGCTGCATTGTCCTGGGACCACCTCCAGATAGCGGCACAGATTACCTACGGGCCAATCGCTGACTTTTTCCCAGAGATAATCGGCGTATTGCCAGTTTTGCTGGAGGTTCATGTTTTCAGGCACAGGGGTCAGAATGCAGGTGGTTACCGCACCGCACTCAGGTTCGTCGTGCATGTGTTGCAATAAGTGCTTAAAACAATCTGGAGCGGGAATAGACCCTGCATCCAGTTGCATTGCGAAGCGTGCCTTGACCTTGCTGCCAATGCCCCAGAAGAACCAGGCATGGCTGTCGAGTTTGCTGGCATTATGCAGCTTGGTAGCCAGTAATACGGTGATCGATGCACTGGACTGCTCGCCGACCCAGTCTTTCCCACAACGTTCGAGTAACTCATTGGCAGGCAGGTTTTTGCCTTGAAGTATTATCCTGTTTTCAGCTTCTGCCAGTGCTTCATCCATTGGTTGACGCCGGGGGGAGAGCCCCAGACTTTCAAGCAGCAGGGTGGTCGAAGCATCTACGCAGTGCATACCATCAAGTACTATACACACCACGATCCTTGGGACCGGTGCGGCCATGTATCTGGCAAGTTGAATCTGATTGCGTGCCACCCCTGCCAGCGTGTCAGCCACGGCTTGGGCTTGTTCGTTGTAAAGCGTCAGGCACACCAGAATATCGGCATCAGTGGTGGGTAATTCGCCAGCGATAATAGTATTCTGGCTGCAGAACGTCTTGCGCTGGAAGTGTCTTTTCCAACGTTCCACTTCTTCATTATGTTGTGGCTCGACAGCGGTTAGTTGCATATGAGGTTCCTCGGTTTTACGCCGACGCTTATCAGGCGCGTGGGCAGAAATGGCACGATTAAGTTCAGAGTTTTATGCCCAGTGCCGCGATAGAATCGGGAGCATTACTACTGGCCGACAGCCCCCAAAAGTTTTGAATGATAGAAGCGTAAATGGCACGAAAATCGGTGGTGAATTTTAGGTTTCCATCGCTATCAAGATCTTGCAGCGAACTTTGCTGCCCCCATAAGCCTCCCGATACACTGCCTCCGCATAGCAGCACTAAACCACTGGTGCCATGGTCGGTGCCTGCCGAGGCGTTTTCCTGTGGACGACGACCGAACTCGGAATGCACCAGAATCAGGCTGTCCTTCCATGCACTCATTTCCATAAGTCCCTTGCGCAATGACAGCAGCAGGGTTTGCACTTTACCGAGTAAGCGCTCATGTTCGCCGCGCAGACCCGAATGTAAGTCGAAGCCGGATAGACTGAGTTTGAACAAAGGGGCGTTGATGTCGTTTTCAATCAGCCATAACAGTAGCGCCGCCTGCATGTTTTGAGGTTCCGTATAACCATCCTTTGTGAACCACGCATTAAAACGATTAGGTGTTTTAATTTTGCGACGTATCCGTTCCCGCAGAGTTGCACTTTGATCCAGCAATTGTTCAAGGTGGTGTGCTGCCGGGTTCTGAGTTCCGAGGGTTGTCGATATCACAGGCCGTGTCTGCGCACTGAGAAACGATTTGCTGTCTTGCAAGGTCAAGACTTGGGCACCCCTGCTTTGCATCAGGTCCTGATTGCCCGAAAGAATGATGCCGTCAGCATCTTGAGCGCTCATGTGGATACGGTGGGTCGAGATCACTTGGCCAGCCCATCCGGAATGTTGACCTGCTTCCAGAGATCCCGATGCCCATATCGCCGCAGAGCCGAAATGAGACAAGTTGGGCTGCGGATAACCGACGTCCTGAACGATTGCCAGTTCTCCACGTTGGAAAACCTCGGCGATATCCTTCCATGCCGCATTCAAAGCCAGCTCTGTCGACAACGGAACGATGTCACGGTTGTTTAACGCCAGGTTGGGTCGATAGCGTTTGTAGAGAGGATCCGTGTAGGGAACCAAGGTGTTGAGCGAATCATTACCGCCAAACAACTCAATCACAATGAGTCGTTTGTGGGGGGGTAACTTCTGGTTTTCGGTTGCCGACAACGATAACGGTAATGCGATTCCCGCCATTCCCAAGGTCAGACTTTTTAACAACAGACGTCGAGAAAACAAACAAGAGTCAGACATTAAGCCCCCTTTAGCTATTTCAGGTTGTAGGCCGGGTCGAGAGTCAGTGCTTTGACTGCTTGTAGGCCGGACTCCAGCAATGGCAGTTCGATTCGTAATGGCGCGCTTGCCAACACTGAGTTGAAAGATATGTTTCCGGCTGATGTCTTGAGGTTTGGAATGCGTGCGGCAGCTATTGGAAGGCAAGGTGTTACACGGCACTGGAGCTGTTGTCGTCCGGTACCATATTCAAGGTTTGAGTTGAGTGGGGCATGGCGGTCTTCCAGAGTTGCCTGTTCTGCTTGAATGGGATGACTGACTTCGAACACCAGGCTCAGATTGCAGTAGAACGAGCCCAGCGGTGAGTCAGCCTGGCAACCTGAGCCGGCGGTAGTGGACCAGCGAGCTTTTTGGGGGGAAAAGCGATAACCATCCAGAGCTATCCAGTTGACGAAAAGATTACTGCCGGTACTTTGTACGTCCATAGTCACTGTTACTGTATGGATATTTTCAGGCAGCTCTTTGCGTGGAATACTCACCCATTCCCACATGGGTTTCAGGTTTCCAGGTTCATTTGAACTCAATTCATGTTGGGTATTAGCACCGAGTTTCGCTTCAAAGGTCTTGATGATCTGATTGTTGACCGACACTTTAAAGCGCACAGGTGTGGTGGTGTATTCGGACGCAAAGCGCACCTGCAAGGCGTCGGCTTGTGGACGCTGTTCAAGGGTTTGCACCGCTTGCCAGAGGCGCTGTATGACACGTTCTCGATCAGTGAGAGTCTTGCTGCTCAACCACTCCAGCCCACCACGCCAGCCCTCGACTGAGGGTGCCATGAACGGTGCTTGTCCCAGGGCAGCAGAGTAATCGACCAGAATCTGCTGATCCGGTAGTACCAGTTCAAATGTGCGAGCGAAACCTATCACCAGTTCCAGTGGGGACTTAAGCAGTACGCCGCGATTGCGTTCATCCCAAAAAGCCGGACTCAATAATAGATCCTGAAGCAGAGCCCGAATGTCATAGTCGCTGTCGCGCAGAACCTGAGCCAGACGCTCGACCTCCTGCGGAGCTGGAGTCAAGGAGACGAATTCGTTATAAAACCGTTGTGCCAGACGCTTGGCCGTTTGTGGTTGTTGGAGCAGGATATCGACCAACTCGTCCAGCTCTTTGTCACTGTTGCCATTTATAGTTTGGCCGAGCACACGTTTTTCGGCACGGTCTGCTGTCTTTTCATCAAACCGATAACGCCATTGTTGTTCAAACGCAACACCATGTCCGGCCAAGACTCGGGCTACTTGTCTTACGTCCTCTTGGCTGTAAGTGCCAATTCCCAATGTGAATAGTTCAAGGAGTTCGCGTCCCAGATTTTCATTAGGACGGTGCTTTGTATTATGAACATTATCTAATCCGCTTAGCATCATTGGGTCTTGCAGTACTTGACGTGTCAGGCTGCGAAAGTTGCGATTGCCTGTATCCCGGAATAGCATTAACTGTTCTAGGAATGGTGCGGTGATGTGGGTTTTGTCGAAGCGTGAAACAAAAAGGTTATGCCAAAACAGGGTCATTCGATCCGCGAAAGGTGAGGGCGTTACAACCATTTCCTGTAACCACCACGCTTGCAGTTGATTAATTTCGTTGATACGTAGAAATGTGGTTTCGCGATCTTGCCATCCCTCGGCCCAATAGTTTGGGTGGGGTTGGCGTGTGAAGGCTGGTGGTTGTGTCCATAATGGAGCATCCAGAGACTCAAGCAAGCGTTCTACTGCCTGTTCGCGACTCAAGTGCTGATAGAGTTCCCTGTCGGAAGGGCTGGCACCAAAGCCGGTGCGACCCAGCAGGTGGGTTGTTTCATCTGGCGTCAGTGCATGAGCATTGCAGGCTATGATTGAAAGCAGGGTCGACAGAGCGACGGAGAATTTTTGTCCCGAAAGTGCTTTTGGTATGGAGAAGAAAGACATGGTGTTCCCCTGCTGTCTGGGATCTGCTGACGGGGAACATGGTTAAACTTATCGCGGCTTACAACAACTCGGAACGGTTCCCTAGAGTACGTATTGCTTGTTTTTAGTCGAAGTTGAATTTGAAAAAAAACGCTATCGGCTGGATTTTTCTCAAAAAATAAATTTGAAACAAGAGATTTCGTTCTTTTTATTTTTAATGAGGATCTGACGAAAAATCCCAAAGGTTATTGAGATATTGACTTCGCTTTACTTGAGGGGCTTAAGTATTTTTGGCTGGCTTGTTTGGGCCTTCTTCAAAGGGTGCTAAGTTAAGGTCGGCTAGTGAGAGGTTTGGAATTTTTGCACAAGCGGTACACTAGGTGGCTATTAAAAATGCAAAGCTACGGTGCGTGTTCATTTGTCAGAAAATACCATTGATAGACTCGGTAATGAGATCGCACGCAGACTTTTTCCTGTACGGGGTCTATAAAAATCCCGTCCGCCGAAGCATGGTGAATGTTAACGGTTTTGTTTGTCGTTGGTCCCTTAGCGATGATCCAGCGCTCTCCAAATTCGGCAACAGGCGAGGGCGTAGAGAGATAGATATTTGAGCCTGGCCATACCCATAACCCCTCACCCAAAAAGTTATTGATGACCTTAACGCTGTGCAAACACCAGCACTTGCCTCAGCATCTCATCACACGCCTCAAGCTGTTCAACACTGATGAATTCATCCGGCTTATGCCCTTGTTCCATGCTCCCAGGCCCGCAGACCACGGCCGGGATTCCTGCTTGGTCGAACAGTCCGCCTTCGGTGCCGAAGGCGACGGTGCCGAATGCTCGGGAGCCGCAGAACTGTGCGATCCACTCCGCTGCGTGGCTTTGCATCGGTGTGTCCAGGCCTGGGTAGCTCGACAGTTCGGTGAATTGGATGTCGCTCTGTCCACTCACGGCTCGCATGGCTGGCAGGAGGTTGTGTTGGGCGTAGGTGTGCATGGCGGTGACGATCTGGCGTGGGTCCAGTGTCGGGAGCGAGCGGACTTCAAAGTCGAAGTGGCACTGTGCGGGGACGATGTTCAAGGCGGTGCCTCCGCCGATCACGCCTGTCTGCACGGTGGAGAAGGGCGGGTCAAAACGCGGGTCCTGTGTATCGGCTTTTAATGCTTCCCCAAGACGGCCCAGTTCGCAGATCAGCTTTGCGGCGTATTCGATGGCGTTGACGCCGCTGGGTGCATGGGCCGAATGGCAGGCGGCTCCGTGGACTTCGCAGCGCACGGCGACTTTGCCTTTGTGCCCAAGCACCGGTTTGAGCTCCGTGGGTTCGCCGATCACGCACAGCAGCGGTTTTACGGGGCGAGCATGGAGCGTTTCAAGCAATGAGCGCACGCCCAGGCAACCGACTTCTTCATCGTAGGACAGGGCAATGTGTACCGGCAGGCGCAGCGAAGCTTGTGCCAGCGCCGGGACCAGTGCCAGTACGCAGGCGATGTATCCTTTCATGTCGGCTGTGCCGCGACCGTAAAGTCTGCCGCCATCTTCGCTCAGCTCGAACGGCGGGAAGGTCCAGGCCTGGCCGTCCACTGGCACGACATCGGTATGCCCGGACAAGACGATGCCCGGCACGTCGGCCGGGCCGATTGTGGCAAACAGGTTGGCCTTGGTCTTTTGCGCGTTGTAGATCAGCTCGCAGGCGACCCCGAAGCTGTCGAGGTAATCACGAACAAAATCGATCAGGGCCAGGTTGGACAGGCGGCTGGTGGTGTCGAAGGCCACCAGTCGCGCCAACAGCTCGCGGCTGGTGCTCATCGATCATCCCCCGGTACGCCGTAACCCGGTGCGCTGGCAGGGTTCAGGGCGCGGTCGATGTAGTCCTGCATTTGTGGCCGGTAGGCTTGCCACAGGTTGTTCAGCGCTTCGATGGGGTCGTGGTCGGTCCAGTCCACGCGCAGGTCCACGATGGGCCAGGAAGGTTCGCCGACCACTTTTACTGCCGCCGAGTGTACCGGCCCGGCTTCGCCGCCTGCCGCCAGGCCTGCACGCATCGCTTGCAGCAGGCGTTCGGCCAATGGCCCTGTGGTTTCCTCGAAAGCCTTGATCATGGTGTCGATGACTTCCGGGCTTGCGAGCATATTGCCAGCCACCACGCACTGATCCCCGCTGCGTGCGTTATTGATGCCCAGCGTTTCGCTGCCGCTGAAATGCGCGGTTCGTCCCTGATGGTCGATGGCTGTAATTTGCCGATACTCGCTGAAGGCGTTGCCCGCCAATGCCTGTTCCAACGCCTCGGCTGGCGGCAGGCCTTGCTCGATCAGCTCCAGTGTTTGAGGCCCCAGTGCGGGCAGGGTGATGTTCTGCGAGGACACGGCCCCAACTCCAGCGCGCAACCAGGGGCAGCGTGCGCCCACGGCGATGCTCGATGAGCTGATGGCGATGCCCAACTGGCCGGTTTCTGCGCAGCGTGCAGCAATGGAAAAGGTCATGGCAGCGCTCCTTATTCAGGGATTACGGCGATCACGTCGATTTCCATCAGCCATTGCGGCTGACCCAATGCCGATACCACCAGCCCTGTGGAAATGGGGAAGACCCCTTTGAGCCATTTGCCGACTTCGTGATAGACCGGCTCGCGGTAGCGCGGGTCGATGATGTAGGTGGTGGTCTTGACGATGTGCGACAGGTCGCTGCCTGCTTCTTCGAGCAGTTGCTTGACGTTTTTCATCGCCTGATTCGCCTGTGCGGCGGGGTCGCCAAGGCCGATCAGGTTGCCGTCGAAATCGGTGCCGACCTGGCCGCGCACGTACACGGTGTTGCCGGCACGCACGGCCTGGCACAGGTCGTTGTTCAGGCTTTGGTTGGGGTAGGTGTCCTTGGTGTTGAACATGCGGATGCGAGTGTGAGTCGGGGTGCTCATGTGAAACTCCTGGGGAGCGATTCGCGCTCCTGTAAAGTGATCAGCCGTTGACGTTGCGCAACTGGACGACAGGGGAGGGCATGACACGTTTGCCCTGGTCGTACGATCGGTATTTGTGTTGAGTGGCGATCTGGTCAGCCACATGTTTGGCGTCGTGCCACACGCCCCAGATAAAGGCGGAGCCGCGTCGCGACAGCCACGGCAGGCCGACGAAGTACAAGCCTTGCTCGCTGGACACGCCGCGCTGGTGGCGAGGTTTGCCCTTGGCGTCGAAGGCATCGAGTTGCAGCCAGCTGTAATCCTGGGCATAACCGGTGGCCCAGATGATCGAGGTGACACCAACTGCGGCCAGATCCAGTTCCTGCAACGGGTGAGTGATGCAGTCGGCATCGGCCACTCGCTCGCGGGCCGAGGGCTCCAGTGGCAGGTCCAGGCCGTTGCGCTGCGCATAGGCATCGGCGGCATCGAGCAGTGACAGGTAGTTCTCGTCACCTCGGTCGAGGTTGTCGACGAGGTCGTTCTGGAAGCGCACCTTGCCATCGGCAAAGCTTTCGGTCAGGCCGGTCAGGGTCATGCCGGCTTGGGCCAGACGACGGAAGTCCACGGTGTAACCGCCACGCGCACCGCTGACCGCAATGGTTACGTGCTCCTTGCCGGGCTGCACGGTTTCGCTGTCCCACAGGCCCAGCACGCCCAGCCACCAGCAGAAGTCTCGGCCACGGTAGGCGCGTGGCGGACGGTCGTGGGGGCCGACCGACAGGTAGACCTGACGGCCAGCGAGCAGCAGTTCTTCGGCGATCTGTACGCCGGAAGAGCCAGCGCCGACTACCAGCACTGCGCCCTCCGGCAGTTGTTGGGGGTTGAAGTAGTGGGCCGAGTGAATCTGGTGCAGGGTGTCATCCTTGGGGGCAATCGCCGGGATGACGGGCTTCTGGAACGGGCCGGTCGCTGATACCAGGTGGTTGACCAGGTAAGTGCCTGCGCTGGTTTCGACGGTGAAGCCGGAACGCCCCTTATTACGGGTCACGCGCTTGACCTCTACGCCGGTCTTGATGGGCGCATCGAATTTGCGTGCATAGCGCTCGAAGTAATCGGCGACTTGCTCCTTGCCGGCGAACCCATCCGGGTCCATGTCGAATTCAAGGCCAGGAAAGCGGTCATGCCAGGCTGGGCCGTTGGCGACCAGCGAATCCCAGCGGCCACTGCGCCAGGCTTCTGCAACGCGGTGTTTTTCCAGTACCAGATGCTCGATGCCAAGGCGGCTCAAGTGCTCGCTCATGGCTATGCCAGCCTGGCCCGCGCCCACGACGAGTGTGTCGATTTCTGTGATTTTCTCGGTCATCCTGGCCTCCTTCAACAGGCCGTTTTCGACGTGTTGGTGCCGTAAAAAAGTAGCGAAACGTCAGGGCGCAGGCGCAAAGAGTCCTACGGCATCCGCAGACGTGTATCGAGTCAGTAACGGGTGTTGTCAGTCGACCAGCGAAGGGTCCTGCTGAATCATCAGCAGCTTCATTTCTTCAAAATGCTGGTGAGAGAAATCGGTGATTTTTTCCCAGTCACGGGCGGTTTTCTCCGCGACGTCGTCTGGCAGAATTTTCAGCGGCTGGCCTGTGGACCATGCCGTTACCAGAATCTGGCAGGCGCGCTCCAGGGTCCAGATATCGTCGAAGGCCTCGCCTACGGTTGGGGCAATGACGATCACGCCATGGTTGCCCATCAGCAGACGGTTCTTGCCTTCCAGCAAGCCGGTCAGGCGTGCGCCTTCGGCTGTGGTGTCGGCCATGCCGCCGTAAAGTTCGTCCACGGCTACGCGGTTGAAGTAGCGGGCGGTGTTCTGGTCGATTGCCGGAATGTGCGGCTTGGCCAGGCACGCCACGGCGGTGGTGTAGACCGGGTGCAAGTGCAACACCACGCGGGCATCCGGCAGGCGCTGGTGGATCTGCCCATGGATGGACCAGGCGGTGGCATCTACATCGGGCCGGTGGGCGGCTTCGGCATCATCGGCATCCAGCAGCAACAGGTCGCTGGCGCGCAGCCGCGAGAA
Organism: Pseudomonas cichorii; assembly: GCF_015471405.1. Taxonomy (GTDB): domain Bacteria; phylum Pseudomonadota; class Gammaproteobacteria; order Pseudomonadales; family Pseudomonadaceae; genus Aquipseudomonas; species Aquipseudomonas serbiensis. Next base: position 95,992 of record NZ_BLVZ01000015.1, on the reverse strand, counting down.
ATGTTTCCACTTGGGGTTGAGCAGAAACTTTTTGCCGTCGGCTGACAGGGCGGCGCTGAAATGGTTGGCAACGGCTTCGTGCATGCCCAGGTGGGCGATGATGCGAAAGGTCGCCGCCAGGTCGATGCGCGTCTGTTCTTCAAAGTTGAGGGCCATGGTTATTGCACTCCGGTAGAACGTGCCCGCAGTGACTGCCGGGCACGTTCATGGGCTATCAGGGTTTTGGCATCAGCGTGGCGATGTCGTCGGCAGTCGGGGCCTGGAACTTGTATTTCTCCAGCAATGCGGCGTATTCCGGGGTCTTGCTGTATTTCTCAAGGCCTTCGATCAGGGCGTTCTTGACCACATCGTTGCCCTTTTTCACGCCGAAGCCGTTGAGCACCGGGTAGATCAGGGTTTCAGAGGAGATCACCACCCGGTTGCCGAGTTTCTCCACCACGCCGCGAGCCACGGCCGCGTCGGTGATCTGTGCTTCAACCGCGTGGGCCAGCATGGCCTGGGTCGTTTGCGGGTCGGTGCCGTATTCGCTGATCGCGATAGGTGGCAGGCCGTTTTTCACGCAGTACTCGGTGGAGAGTTTCTGCAGTTGTTGCAGCCAGGAGGTTGCTGCCATGGAGCCGATCTTGTGGCCACAGAAGTCTTCCGGGGTCTTGGGCTGATAGGCGCTGCCCTTGACCGCCAGGATGGACTCGCCGCTTTTGAGGTAGGGAATCATGTCGATGACTTTCAGGCGGTCGGCGGTGATGTACATCGACGAGTTGGTGATATCGAATTTGCCGCCCTGCAGGCCACCGATCAGGTTGGGAAAGCGGGTGTCGATGTTCTCTGCCGTCATCCCCATCACTTTCGCCAGCCCGTCGAGAAACTCGATGTCGAAGCCGGCTGGTTTGTTCTTGTCCATGTATTCATAGGGGAAGAACGTCATGTCGGAACCGGCGATGATCTTGCCCGGCTGCTGGAAAGCCGAGGCCATCGATGCGGACATGGCAAGCGCAGCGCCCAATACAGCCAGCGCAACGGGACGAACAATCAGGCTTGAAAGCTTCATGGGTATTCCTCGCAGAGTGGGTAGGGTTCAGGCAGTGGCGACGTCGTTTCCGGCTTGCTGCACGAAAAACGAAGCGCCCTTGGGTTTCTGTGGCAGGCGAATCTGGTGCACGGTGCTGCGAATCAGGCCGCTTTCCTCGCCCGCCACCATCAAGCCGGTGTGCTCGCTGGGCAGCGGGTTTTCACCGAAGGGCAAGGCGTCTTCGGCGGCATAGACGCTGATGAACAGGGTGCGTGGGAATTCGGTTTCATTGGGGCTTGAGGCGTGCAGCAAGCGGGTGTGCATGAAGCACACCGAGCCCGACGGGCCATAGCAGGCGACCGGTTGCTGGCAGTGCTCTTCAATGACGGTTTCTTCAACCGCACCGGTAAAGCGGCCGTTCTGCCAATGGGACCAGAGCTCTCCCTTGTGGCTGCCCGGCACTACGTTGAGCGGGCCGTTTTCCGGGGTCACGTCGCTGACCATCAGCAGGGCTGTCACCAGGTCGTCGTTGCTGTGTGGCGTGAACAGGAAGTCTTGATGCCACTTCACCTGCGTGGCGGTGTGAGGCAGTTTGGAGTTGATCTTGCTGTGATGAAAACGGGTGCCGCTGCCGCCGATCAGTTGCGCGGCAATGGTTGCCATGCGCGATTGAAATGCCGTCTGGTAGTACGCCTGCGAGATTTCCGTGGGTGAGGTCACGCGGCGCAGCGACGGGTGATCGGGGCGATGGTCGCTTTCCAGATCGAAACGTGGTCGACCATCCAGGGTCTGCCCCCAGGCCTTGTCCTGGCTGCGGCTGTTCTCTACCCACTGGTCGAAGTCTTGCTGTAGCGCGGCCACTTCATGGGCGTTCAGCACGTTTTCCACCACGAGAAAGCCCTGTTCGTGAAACTGGTCTATCTGCCATTGCTCGATCATGTTCTTTTCCCATCAAACAAAACGTTAAGGTTCAAGCCAACGAGACATCTTTCAGAAAAGCTTCAACACGCGGGTGCTGGCCGTTGCGCAGCGCCTGTGGGTTGTCGTCGCACACCACGCGGCCCTTCTCCATGAACACGATGCGATCGGAGACCTTGAAGGCGAAGTTCATCTCATGGGTCACGATGACCATGGTGATGCCCTCTTGCGCCAGGGTTTCGATGACCTGCAGCACCTCGTTGACCTTTTCCGGGTCCAGTGCCGAAGTGGGTTCGTCGAACAGCATGATTTGCGGACGCATCATCAAGGCACGGGCAATCGCCACTCGTTGCTGCTGGCCGCCGGACAACTGATGCGGGTATTTCCAGGTGTGTTCCAGCATGCCGACCTTGTGCAGCAGCTCGTAGGCCTGTTGCTTGAGCTCATTTGTCGGGGCCAGGCGGTGGTAACGCGGGGCCAGTAGCAGGTTGTCGAGCACGGTCAGGTGCGGGAACAGGTTGAAGCTCTGGAACACCATGCCGATCTTCATGCGGTGCTCGGTGTGTTCCACGTAACGCGGTTTCTGTGCGCCCTGGCGGGTCAGGTGAATGAAGGGCTGGCCATTGACCTTGATGTCGCCGTTATCAATCTGCTCAAGACCGTTGAGCAGGCGGATCAATGTGGTCTTGCCCGAGCCCGACGGCCCGATTACCGACACCACTTCACCGGGCTGGATCTGCAGGTTGACGGCCCCCAGCACTTCGATGTCGTTGTAAGCCTTGTGCAGCCGGGTCGCCTGGAGTGCAGGGCCTTCGAAGTCTGAGACGGGGCGGTCAATGGCGGCGCGCTGTTGGGTAGCGAGCTTGAGCATGTCGGCGTCCGGTTCGCGCACGACCTTGCGCTGCGTCACGTCCAGGTAGCGTTCAAGGCGTTTGAGCAGGAAGTCGAACACAGTAACGATCAGCACGTAGTAGAAGGCCACTGCCGCCATGGTTTCCATGACCAGGAAGTTCTGCGAGTAGAGGCGCTGGCCTACCATCAGGATCTCGGTCAGGGAGATCACCGACACCAGTGAGCTGAGTTTGACGATGGAGATGTATTCGTTGGTCAGCGACGGCAGCGCGACACGAAGCGCCTGGGGAATCACGATCCGCCATTGAGTGCCGACAAAGCTCAGCCCCAAGGCTCTGGCCGCTTCACTTTGCCCTTTGGCGATGGAGAGCAGGCCGCCGCGATGGATTTCTGCGACGTAAGCGGTTTCGCATATCACCAGGGCGATGAGGCCTGCCCAGAACGGGTTGGCCAGCACGGCCGAGGTGGCTGGCACGACCTGCGGCAAGTTATAAATGAATATCAGCAGGACCAGTAAAGGCAAACTACGAAATAGCCAGATATAGGCCCGGGCTGGCAAGTTGATCAGGGGCTGGGATGATTGTTTGGCCAGCGCCAGAACAAACCCCAGAACAATACTTATTACCCACGTCAATACACTGAGCTGAATGACGGTCCAGCTCGCCCTCCAGAACTCGGTATCGCTGAGCAGACTAAACATGTATTTCCAGTCAAACGTCATCGTCAGTTCGCTCGGCAAGTGAATAGTGATGGGCGACGTCCTGTCGAAGTTGATAGTGAACGCTCTCTGTTCTCCCTTCTGTGGCCATCATGATTGATGCCAAGTCCACTCGCCAAATAGTAAGTTTTGGCCCATAGCATAGGAAAATCCTAAGCAGATACTAGTCTGATAATGACAAGCGCCTCGGGGCTCTGAAGTTCGGAGCCTGAATAGCGGATTTTATGCATCTGAAGTGCGCACTTTTAGGGCGGTCAATCAAGCGCTCGGGCACGACTGCGCGCATTCAGTGCGCCGTCTGTCGTGCTGCGAGGCCCGTCATTACTGGGGTTTATCAGCGCGTAGCAGGCTGTATTATCGGTAACAGGCGATGTGATTAACGAATTGACGCAAAACCTGGCTGCTGGCATGGTCTTCGCTAGGGTATAGGTAAAAGCTATTCAGGCAATGCGGTACAAAGCGGGGTAAGCAGTGACTCACTTTACATTGAAACAGCTCAAGTATTTTGTCACTGCAGTTGAAATGGACAGTATTGCCGAAGCCTCGCGACAGTTGCATATTTCTCAGCCTTCCATTTCAGTGGCTATCAAGAATCTCGAAGAGGCATTTGAACAGCCTTTGTTTGTACGCCACCATGCGCAAGGTGTTTCCCTGACGTCAGGTGGCGGGAAAGTATATGAGAAAGCTAAAGAACTCTTGCGACTTTCCGAAGAACTTGAACAGAACTCGCGCGCGGATAACAAACATGTCCGTGGCACTATCGCTATTGGTTGCTTTGAATCGGCTGCGCCACTTTATATGCCCCGGCTGGTTGCAGGTTTCAAGCGTTTATACCCCGATGTCACTATTCAACTGTGTGATGGCGAGCAACACGAATTGATGCACGGGCTGCACCGTGGCCGTTTCGATCTGGCGTTTCTGTACGATCTTGAGCTGGGCGCCACCATCAATAAAGAAGAGTTGAACGCGCCGCACAAGCCTTATGCACTGCTGCCGGCAGCTCATCCTCTGGCACAGAAAAAAACCGTCACGCTGCACGAGCTGAGCCAGGAGCCGATGATCCTGCTGGATGCCGTACCCAGCAGAACCTACTTCATCGATATCTTTACGGAAAAGGGCTATTCGCCCGTGGTTGCGTACAGTTCACCGTCGATTGAAATGGTGCGCTGCATGGTCGGCCAGGGGTTGGGTTTTTCGGTATTGGTCACTCGGCCCTGCACCAACATGACTTACGACGGCGAGCTACTGGCCCAACTTGATATTGAAGATGATATGCCAGCGTCGACGCTGGTCATGGCCTATCTGCGCAACAACCAGCCAACACGCGCTACCCGGCTGTTTATGGATTATTGCCGCACTGTCGAGCTGGCCCCGCCTGCCAATGTTGCAGCGAGGGTGATCGAACCCTGTGCATGAGGCAAGCAGGTGCTTGCCTCATGCAGTGGTAAGAGCTTTGCACTGATTGCTTAACGCGCGTCAGCTCGACTCGCCCACCATTCGCTTACATCAAACGAAGGACACGCCTTGATGAACTCGTCAGGCGTGATCTTGCCGTCGCCATTGCGATCCGGCGACAGGTCGCGGTGGCCGAGGATGCGTGCAGCGGGGTAGCGACCCTGGAGTTGCTGTAACAGGGTTTCAAGGGTCGCAAACTGCGCGAGTGTGAAGTTGTTTTCCGGTTTGTTTTTGGCATCGACGCCACCTGCCAGGCAAACACCGATGGAGTTGCTGTTATGGCCTCGTACATGGGCACCGATGGTGCTTTCTGCGCGTCCGGTTTCCAGTTCGCCATTGCGGCGGATGACGTAGTGATAGCCCACGGTGTCGAAGCCGCGCTGGATATGCCATTGGGTGATTTCACGCACGCCGATGTCTGCCGTGGCGCGGGTTGCCGAGCAATGGACGACGATGAGGTCGGTACTGGCCCGATCCTTGAGAGTTGAAGGGGTTGAGGTCTGGTTCATGGGCTGCATTCCTTGCAAGGTGATTGGAGCCTTGTAAGGAATACGAGAGCGACATGTGCCTCAAGTCAGCCGCCGTGTACAGCGGCTGACAGGCTTTTCGGTCATTCAGGTGGGAAATTGCAGTGCATTGGTCAGGTCGCCCATGGGTGTCTGGCCACGGGCAGCCATGGCGTCGTCGCGACGCTTGAGGCCATCGAGCTTTTCCAGGCCATGAATGCGGGTGATCAGGCGCAGGATCGAGGCGGTGTCGTAGACGGTGTGGTCCACGGTGCCTTTACGGGCAAAGGGTGAGACGACTATTGCCGGGATGCGTGTGCCGGGGCCGAAGCGGTCACCTTTGGGTGGCGCGACGTGGTCCCACCAGCCGCCGTTTTCGTCCACGGTGATGACGATCACCATGTTTTCCCACTGCGGGCTGTTGCGCAGCACTTTGATGACCCGGTCGATATGCCGGTCGCCGGAAGCGACGTCGGCGTAACCGGCGTGCAGGTTCAGGTTGCCTTGAGGTTTGTAGAAGGTCACGGCCGGCAGATTGCCGGCTTCGGCATCGGCCAGGAACCTGTTGGTGCTCGACTCATCGCCAAGACCGCCATCGCGCAGGCGCTTCTTGCGCTCGGCCGGGTTTTGCGGGCCTTGTTGCTTGAAGTAGTTGAACGGCTGATGGTGGTACTGGAAGTTGGGGATTTTCGGGATGCCGGTGGAGTCCTTGAACTCGTCGAGGGTGACTTGCCAGGCACCTGCATACCAGGCCCATTCGATGCCTTGCTTCGACAGTTTGTCGCCGATGTGGTCGTGGCTCTGGGGCACCAGCACGTTGGCCAGGTCCGGTTTTGAGTAATCCGGGTTCTGCGGGTCGCGCAGCCAGGTCGGCCAGTAGGGCGGGGCCAGGGTGTTGACCGCGTAGCCGTCTGGCGTGAGGGCGCTGGGGCCGAATTGTGGCGGACCTTCCATGGCGCTGGCCGGGGATTTTTCCAGTGGCTTGAGGCGCGGGTCCAGCGGGTCGTCGCTTTGCAGGGTGGCGATCTGGGCCTTGGCGGCAGAGTTGGCGGCGTCCGGGTAGAACGGCGCGGTGGCCGAAATCAGGTATTGGTGGTTGAGGAACGAACCGCCGAAAGCGCCCTGGAAGAAGTTGTCACACAGCACGAATTCCTTGGCGACGTCCCACAGACGTAGCGAATACTGGCTTTGCGGGTAAGTGCCCATGGTCAGCCCGCCGGCATCGGCCCAGGCCACGAAGCGATCATTCTTGCCTTCGTTGATCTGCATCTGGTTCTGGTAGAACACGTGCCACAGGTCGCGGGTCACCAGGCTCAGCGGCAGGTCTTCGCCATGCGGGCCTTTGAGCGGGAAGGGCGCGTTGGGCAGGTTTTCCTGGTATTGCACGCCAGCCGGGTAGGTGACGCCATCGACCGTCTGCGGCCCGACCTGCAATACGCCGCCCCAGGCGGGTGGCAGGGTTTTCAGCAGGGTGCCGTCGCGGTCGTGTTGCTGGTAGTCGGCAGGCTTGAGGGCCGACAGCGGCTTTTCGACGCCGGGGAAGTCTGCGAACAGATTATTGAAGCTGCGGTTCTCGGCGTAGATGACGACGACGGTCTTGATGTTCTTCTTGAGTGCCTTGTCCAGCTCGGCGCCAGTCAGGTGTCTTTCAGTGCCAGAGGCGTTTTTTTCGCTGGCTGTGGCGTAACCGCCGAGGGTGACGCCTGCGCCCAGTGCCGCCATTCCTCCCAGAAAACGGCGACGGCTGGGGTTGGTCTGTGAGTCGTCGTCTGGTTTGTCGCTCATGCGGATTACCTGCTCGCTTTAATTGTTACTAAAGATTTCCGTGAGCGTATCGAGGCTATATGACGATATTGCTACAGGAATGAGTGCCGCAAGCAGGGTAGACGATTCTTCATGGAGCGCGCGGCGCGGTATAGCGATCGATGATCTGCTGGATCTCGCCGGAGACTTGCATGCGCACCAGTGTGCGGAGGATTTTCTGTACGGGGATGTCGGGGTCATTGCGCACGATGCAGCCCGCGGGCTGTTCACTGATCAGTGAAACGGCCTTCAGGCGTTTGTGGTCGGGCAGGTCGCGATTGATCCAGTCCATGATCAACTGGCTGGCGATGGCATAGTTGTAGCGGCCCGCGATGAGTTTGCGCAGCGCGTGCTCCTGGCTGCGTGCGTCTTCGCGGACCAGTTTGTGGTTGTCGAACAGATGCTCCATGGTCGGGTAGTTGTAGCCGAGTACGGTGCCGATGGTTTCGTGATCGAACTGATCCGGGTAAGGCCCGGCAGCGGTTTCAGCCGATGCGATCAGCAAATCGCGCTGATACAGGATCGGCAGGCTCCAGAGATAATCCCCCGACAGGTTCGGCACCCAGGCCTGGGCGGTGTAGCAGCGGATATCCACTTCGCCGCGATCCAGTGCCGGCTGGACACGCAGGCGCGGCAGCACGTGGTACTCGGCACTACGTCCCACCTGACGGGCCAGGCTCTGCATGATGTCGAACAGAATGCCGGAAGTGGGCTGGTGGTTTTCAATGCGAATCAAGGGCATTGACCAGCTTTCGGCTACGGAAAAGCGCAGCGGTGCTTCGGCGGCAACGCTGAACGGGCTGAATAAGAGGAGAGCGATCACCATGATCGGACTTCGGCGCATGCAGGGCCTCTCTACTACATAGGGCCTTTATAGAGGTCTTGATGCATTCATTTGTTCAGCTTAGTCAGATTAACCTGGGACACCAGATGCAATTTTGCCCTTGCTCCGCTAGCATTAGCGGTCTTCCGCTTCCCAGTTGCGACGGTTTTCAATGAGTTATCAGGTTCTTGCACGTAAATGGCGTCCGCGCTCGTTCCGCGAAATGGTCGGCCAGACTCATGTGCTGAAGGCCCTGATCAATGCGCTGGACAGCCAGCGGTTGCACCATGCCTATCTGTTCACCGGCACCCGTGGCGTCGGCAAGACGACCATTGCGCGGATCATCGCCAAGTGCCTGAACTGCGAAACCGGCATTACTTCAACGCCTTGCGGCACGTGTTCGGTCTGTCAGGAAATCGACGAGGGTCGTTTTGTCGACCTGATCGAGATCGACGCCGCGAGCCGGACCAAGGTCGAGGACACCCGCGAGTTGCTGGATAACGTCCAGTACGCACCGAGCCGCGGACGCTTCAAGGTCTACCTGATCGACGAAGTACACATGCTGTCCAGCCACTCGTTCAACGCGCTGCTGAAAACCCTTGAAGAGCCGCCGCCCTACGTCAAGTTCATCCTGGCGACCACCGACCCGCAGAAGCTGCCTGCCACGATTCTGTCGCGCTGCCTGCAGTTTTCGCTGAAAAACATGACCCCCGAGCGCGTCGTCGAGCACTTGAGCCATGTGCTGGGTGTCGAGAATGTGCCGTTCGAGGACGACGCACTCTGGCTGTTGGGCCGTGCAGCCGATGGTTCGATGCGCGATGCCATGAGCCTCACCGATCAGGCCATTGCTTTCGGCGAAGGCAAGGTCATGGCCGCCGATGTGCGGGCGATGCTGGGCACGCTGGATCATGGTCAGGTTTTCGATGTGCTGACTGCCTTGCTTGAGGGCGATGCACGCGGGCTGCTGGAGGCCGTGCGTCATCTGGCCGAGCAGGGGCCGGACTGGAATGGCGTGCTGTCGGAGATTCTTAACGTCCTGCATCGTGTGGCGATTGCCCAGGCGTTGCCCGAGGGCGTCGATAATGGCCACGGTGATCGTGACCGCGTATTGGCCCTGGCTCAGGCATTGCCTGCCGAGGACGTACAGTTTTACTACCAGATGGGCCTGATCGGACGTCGCGATCTTCCTCTGGCGCCTGACCCTCGCGGCGGCTTTGAGATGGTGCTGCTGCGAATGCTGGCCTTCCGTCCTGCCGAGAGCGCCGATGCGCCGAGACAGCCGCTAAAGCCAGTGGGGATCAACCAGGCCGCAGTTGATTCCCGACCTCCGGTGGCTGGTGCGACTGCTGTTGCACCGGTCGCGCCTGTAGCGCCTGTTGCAGCCGCGCCCGCACCGGTTGTCGCGCCTGTGCCTGTGGCTGAAAAGCCCGTGCCAGTGCCACCGCCTGTTCAAGAGGCAGCTCCACCTGCGCCGGTCGAGGAAATCGATCTGCCATGGAACGAGCCCAAGGCGCCTGTTGCCGAGCCCGTGCCTGAGCCGGTCGCGCAGCCAGAGCCCGAACCGGTGCTTGAAACCGTGGCCGAACAGCCCGAGCTGACCCCGATGCCAACGCCCGAGCCTGCCAGCCCGGTGCCGGACGCGCCGCAGGTCCAGCATCCCGAGCCGGTTGCCGAGCAGCAGGTCACGCCGGGCATGCTTGAAGCCATCCCGGACTCGGCGTATCTGTCTGCGCCGATGGATCGCGACGACGAGCCGCCTGTGGATGACGACTATGTGGAGCCGGATATCGATATCGATCCCGCTTCCTATAGCTATCTCGATGAGTTGGCCCACGAAAGCGTCACCGAAGCCGAAGCGCCAGAACCCGAGCCTGCACCGGCCGCGATGCCGGCCACGGGCCTTGCGCTGCAATGGCTGGAAATGTTCCCGCAATTGCCTATCTCCGGCATGACAGGCAGCATCGCCGCCAACTGCACGCTGATCAAGGCCGAAGGCGATAACTGGCTGCTGCACCTGGACCCGGCTCACAGTGCCTTGTTCAATTCGACTCAACAACGCCGTCTCAATGAAGCGTTGAACCAGTTCCATGGTCGTACGATCAATTTGAGTATCGAGCTGATCAAGCCCGAGCAGGAAACACCTGCCCAGGCCGCGTCCCGCCTGCGTGCCGAGCGTCAGCGCCAGGCCGAGGCTTCGATTCACGCTGATCCGTTCATCCAGCAGATGTTGCAACAGTTTGGCGCAGTGATTCGAGAGGATACGATCAAGCCCGTGGACGCTCCCGTAGCGCAGGCTCATTAACTGACGGCTCGACGCTTGTGGCGTCGCGCAAACGAACCATCCATTTTCGAGGAGATATCCCATGATGAAAGGTGGCATGGCTGGCCTGATGAAGCAGGCCCAGCAAATGCAGGAAAAAATGGCCAAGATGCAGGAAGAACTGGCCAATGCTGAAGTGACCGGCCAGTCGGGCGCAGGCCTGGTGAGCGTGGTGATGACCGGTCGTCATGACGTCAAGCGCATCACTCTGGATGACAGCCTGATGCAGGAAGACAAGGAAGTGCTGGAAGACCTGGTTGCCGCCGCCGTCAACGACGCCGTGCGCAAGATCGAGCAGGCCAGCCAGGAAAAGACTGCCAGCATGACTGCGGGCATGCAGTTGCCGCCGGGCATGAAACTGCCTTTCTAAGGCCGGCTCTCTGTACCGATAAATGCCAGGCCCAGTGCCTGGCATTTTTTTGCGTGCCTTTCGCGAATGAATTCGCTCCTGCTGTGGGAGCGAATTCATTCGCGAAGAGTCCCGGGACGGCATCTGTGGCAGGTGTGGTTGACGCTTACTGCAAGGCGCGGGTATAAACCGCGTCTTGTGTTTTCGTCGGACCTTTCTCCATGAGCTTCAGCCCCCTGATTCGCCAATTGATCGATGCCTTTCGCGTCCTGCCGGGTGTCGGTCAGAAAACCGCTCAGCGCATGGCGTTGCAGTTGCTGGAGCGTGATCGCAGTGGCGGTTCTCGTCTTGCGCTGGCATTGAGTCAGGCCATGGAAGGTGTCGGTCACTGCCGCTCATGCCGCACGCTGACCGAAGAAGATCTGTGCCCACAATGCGCGGACCCTCGTCGCGACGACACGCTGCTGTGCGTGGTCGAAGGGCCGACGGATGTCTATGCAGTCGAGCAGACGGGCTATCGCGGTCGTTACTTCGTGCTCAAGGGGCACTTGTCGCCACTCGATGGTCTTGGGCCTGAAGCCATCGGCATTCCACAATTGCTGGAACGCATCAACGAGCAGGGCACTTTCACTGAAGTCATTCTGGCCACCAACCCGACAGTGGAAGGTGAAGCCACAGCGCATTACATTGCCCAGTTGCTCAACGACAAAGGCCTGATCGCCTCACGCATCGCCCATGGCGTGCCCTTGGGTGGCGAGCTGGATCTGGTGGATGGCGGGACACTGGCCCATTCGTTTGCAGGGCGCAAGCCGATAGCCCTGTGATAGGTCGTTCGCGGCCAAGGCCCCCCACGGATTATGTAGGAGGGGCCTTGGCCGCGACTGTTTACTGCTCGTTCAACGCAAAGTTGGTCAGGCAGAAGGTCGGGATATTCATGTCTACCAGACGCTGAGAACCACCCAGTTCCGGCAGGTCGATGATCGCTGCGGCTTCGTGGATGTGCGCACCCATGCGGCGGATCAGGTTCGCGGCTGCAATCAGAGTGCCGCCCGTGGCGATCAAGTCATCGAACATCACCACTGAGTCGCCATCGCACAGGCTGTCGGCGTGTACTTCCAGGTAGGCTTCGCCGTATTCGGTCTGATACGCCTCTGAGAGTACGTCAGCCGGCAGTTTGCCTTGCTTGCGGAACAGGATCAGCGGCTTGTTCAGTTCATAGGCCACGACCGAACCGATCAGAAAACCACGGGCGTCCATGACGCCGACATGGCTGAAGTCGGCATCGATATAACGCTGCACGAAGCTGTCGATCACTTGGCGGGTGGCCTTGGGCGACTGGAAGAGCGGGGTGATGTCGCGAAAGACTACGCCGGGCTTGGGGAAGTCTACGACCGGGCGAATCAGGGATTTGAAGCTCAATTCATCGAAAATCATTGCGTATGATCCGGGGCGAGTTTGGCCGGTAGTTTAAGCCGACCAGCCCCGGATCGCACGTTTCAACTTTCCATTGCCCCGCCAGCCAGGGCACAGAGCTGGATCGGGTCCAGGATATGGATTTCCTTGCCTTCGGCTGCAATCAGCTGGTTCTGCTGGAAGCGGGTAAACACGCGGGATACGGTTTCCACGGCCAGGCCCAGGTGATTGCCGATCTCGTTGCGGGACATGCTCAGGCGGAACTGATTGGCCGAGAAGCCGCGTGCCCGGAAGCGTGCCGAAAGGTTGATCAGGAAGGTCGCGATACGCTCGTCAGCGGTCTTTTTCGACAGCAGCAGCATCATTTGCTGGTCGTCGCGGATCTCACGGCTCATGACACGCATCAGTTGCCGACGCAGCTGTGGAAGCTGTACGGACAACTCGTCAAGGCGCTCGAAGGGGATCTCGCACACTGAGGTGGTTTCCAGTGCCTGGGCCGACACCGGATAAGCCTCGGAGTCCATCCCGGACATGCCGACCAGTTCGCTGGGCAGGTGGAAGCCGGTGAGCTGTTCTTCACCGGCGTCACTGATACTGAAGGTTTTCAGGGCGCCGGAACGCACGGCATAGACAGAGGAGAAGGTATCGCCCTGGCGAAACAGGAATTCGCCCTTTTTCATCGGGCGACCACGTTTGACGATCTCGTCGAGGGCATCCATGTCTTCCAGGTTCAACGACAGCGGCAGACAGAGCGGCGCGAGGCTACAGTCCTTGCAATGGGCCTGGCTGTGAGCACGCACTTTGACTGGCTCGGACATCACTTAATTCCTTGTGGGAAATCACACATAGGTCGTAAGGGTAACTCACGCACAGTGGCTTAGACCAGTGTGCAAAGTGTTCTCTGGTATCAAGGTTATTTCAAATGTGTCGATAAACTTACACGGTTTTAAACTTCAAGCAGGTCTTGCCATGTCATTGTCAGGCTCAATCATCGGCGCCATCAGTATTCGCACTCCTGCCGCCCAGACACCTGTCGCTTCTGTTCAGCCCGAAGCTGTAGCACCTGTAAAGGAAACGAAGGGCATTCAGGTAGATTTATCGAGTGCAGGCAAGGCCGCGGCGTCTTCGTCGTCGAAAAACTCGGATATCGAGCAAAGCGGTCTTCCCGAATCGGTCCAGAAAATTCTCAAGGCCATACGCGAGCTGCAAAGAAAGATCGCGGAAACCCTGGAGAGAATTCAGGAAGTACTCAACGACAAGAGCCTCACTTACGACGAACGCCAGACCCAGGCCACGGCCCTGCAAACGGTGTTGGGCATGTTGCAGCGGCAGGTGAGCAATTCCACCGCTGACATGGCCAATCTTATGAACCAGATGCATGCCAGCGATTCTGACAAGATCAAGGCCGGTATTCTGGTGATGGCCAAGATGTAAGCATCAACGGCGGTTCATATCACCCGCGAAAACCGCTGACGGTTCTGCTGGTTCAAATAGTTGTCGAACACCATGCACACCGAACGCACCAGCAGACGACCGGCTGGCAGGATGTTGATGCCGCTTGTGCCCAGCTCGATCAGCCCGTCCTTTGCCATTTCCGCCAACTGCGGCCACTGCTCATCGAAGTAGCTTCTGAATTCGATGTTGAAGGCTGTTTCGATCTCGCTGAAATCGAGGTCGAAATGGCAGATCAGTTGCTGGATCACGGCGCGTCTGATCCGGTCATCTTCTATGCAGACCAGCCCTCGCTTGGTTGCCAGTTGGTCGCTGGCCAGCAGTCCCTGATAGTCGTTCAAGTCGCTGCTGTTCTGGCAATACAGATCACCGATCTGGCTGATCGCCGAGACGCCCAGGCCAATCAGATCGCAATGGCCGTGGGTGGTGTAACCCTGAAAGTTGCGTTGCAGGGTCAGTTCTTCCTGGGCGACGGCCAGTTCGTCATCGGGCAGGGCGAAATGGTCCATGCCGATATAGCGATAACCGGCCTTGGTCAGTTGCTCGATGGTGCGTTCCAGCATCAGCAACTTGGTTTCCGGGCTGGGCAGGTCGGCGTTATCGATGCGCCGCTGGGGCATGAAACGCTCGGGCAAGTGGGCGTAGTTGAACACCGACAAGCGATCGGGTTGCAGGCTGATGATTTCGTTGACGGTATGGGTAAAGGCTTCGAGGGATTGCTTGGGCAGCCCGTAGATCAGGTCGATATTCACCGAGCGAAATTGCAGGGTGCGTGCGGCTTCGACGATGGCACGGGTTTCTTCCAGGCTTTGCAGGCGATTGACGGCACGCTGGACGGCCGGGTCCAGGTCCTGCACTCCCAGGCTGACACGGTTGAAACCCAGCTCACGCAGCAGACCCATGGTGGACCAGTCGGCTTCGCGAGGGTCGATCTCTATGCCGTAGTCGCCGGAGTCGTCATCGAGCAGGTTGAAATGCGTGCGCAGTTTCGCCATCAACTGACGCAGTTCGTCATGGCTGAGAAAGGTCGGCGTACCGCCACCAAAGTGCAGTTGCTCGACCATCTGACCGGGAGCGAGATGGCTGGCCAGCATCTGGATTTCCTGTTCGAGCCGTTGCAGATAAGTGTGGGCGCGACCACGATCCTTGGTGACGACTTTGTTGCAGGCGCAGTAGTAGCAGATGTTCGCGCAGAACGGGATATGAACGTACAGCGATAGAGGACGCAGGGCCTTGCGGCTGTCACGCAGGGCATGAAGCAGGTCGAAGGCACCGACTTGTGTGTGAAATTGCACTGCGGTTGGGTAGGACGTGTAGCGCGGTCCTGCCAGGTCGTAGCGGCGGATCAGATCTGAATCCCAACGAATGGCGTCGAGCATGCGGGCATTCCCCCGGATAGGCTGGCAATGCAGGTGAGTCTACGGAGCTGATTGTGGAAGGGTGTTGATGTGCGTCAAATACGCGCGGAGGGTGGTCATGAAACTGTCTGCTCGATGTGCAAACAGATTCTCAATGCCCCATGAGCCAGTGCTGATGGGGGCCGGGCAGGGTCCACAGGCCGAACAGGATCACCAGCAGGCCACCGGCCATGCGAATACCGCGTTTGCGCAGCAGTGCCGTGGTGCGTTCGGCGGCCAGCCCGGTGGCGAGCAGCACGGGCCAGGTCCCAAGGCCGAAGGCGAGCATGAGCAAGGCGCTATCGATGGCATTGCCCTGGCTGGCCGACCACAGCAGTGTGCTGTAGACCAGCCCGCAAGGCAGCCAGCCCCACAGTGCGCCCAGCAGCAAGGCGCGTGGCAGGCTCGATACTGGTAGCAGGCGGGTCGCAACGGGTTGAATGTGGCGCCAAAGGCCGCGCCCCAGGCGTTCGATGCGTGTCAGGCCGCTCCACCACCCCGCGAGATACAGGCCCATGGCAATCAGCAGCAGGGCGGCGATGACCCGCATTGCCATGGCCAGCGGGCTGTTGGCAACGGCCCAGCCTGCCAGCCCGAGTAACAGGCCTGCGCTGGCATAGCTGAAGATGCGCCCCAGGTTGTAGGCCATTAACAGGCGAAAGCGGCGACTGCGTTGCTCCTTGGGGATGGCCAGGGTCAAGGCGCCCATCAGGCCTCCACACATGCCCAGGCAATGACCGCCGCCCAGCAGGCCAAGTATCAGGGCGGAAAGCAGAAGGGGGGCGAGTTCAAGCATCGGGCTCTATCTCGTCCTTCTTCTGTGGCGGGCTCTTGCGTGAAGCTTCATCCAGAGCGGCTTGATGGTTGGGGTCCTGATCGTCGAACAGGATGCTGTGGGCCGGGCCTTCCATGTCGTCGTATTGCCCGCTGTCCACGGCCCAGAAAAAGACATAGATCGCGATGGCGACCAGCAGCAGTGCTGCGGGGATCATGATGTAGAGTGCGGGCATAAAGCCTCCGGAACCGACTGCCGAATGACGGGTGCCGATGCCTGAATGTTGGGCAAGCGCGTCAGACGCAAGGCGTTGAGTACAACAGTCAGAGAGCTGATGGACATGCCGACGGCTGCCCAGACAGGTGTGATCCAGCCCAGTGCTGCGAACGGCAGCATGAGGCCATTGTACAAGCCGGCCCACAGCAGGTTTTCGATGATTACCCGGCGTGTGCGCCGCGCCAGACTGAAGGCCTGTACCAGTGTCTGCAAGCGGTTGGACAACAGGACCGCATCGGCACTGGTTTTTGCCAGATCCGTGGCCGAGCCCATGGCGATGCTGATATCGGCGGCGGCCAGTACGGGCACGTCATTGACGCCATCGCCCAGCATCAGCACCTTGCGGCCTTGTTTGTGCAGGTTTTGCAGCATGGCCAGTTTGTCGTCCGGGCGCAGACCGGCGTGGGCTTCGTCGATGCCCAGTTCGGCGGCAACGCTGGCGACCATGGGTGAGCTGTCGCCAGACAGCAGCAGGGTTTTCCAGCCTCGCGCCTTGCAGGCCTGCAAAAGCTGGCTGGCATCTGCGCGCAGGCGGTCGTCCAGAACCAGCCACGCCAGTGGGGCTCTGGCATCGCCCAGCAACAGCCACTGGCCGGGCTCATTGGGGATGGACGGAACCTCGCTGGCACTCAAGGCGCAGACGAACCCCGGCTGACCGATGCGCAGGCGATAGCTGCCGACAGTGCCTTCCAGGCCAAGGCCCGGTGTGCTGTGAACGTCTTCGGCGGCAAGTGGGGCGCGCCCGAATGCTCGGGCGATGGGGTGTTCCGAGCGGTTTTCCAGTGCCGCGGCCAGGCTCAGGCAGGTATCGGCATCCAGTGTGCCGAGTGGTTTGATGCTGCGCAGGGTGAGACGGCCTTTGGTGAGGGTGCCGGTCTTGTCGAAAATCACGGTGTCGATCTGGTTCAGCCCTTCGAGCACGTGGCCACGGGTCAGCAGCAGGCCGAGTTTGTGCAAGGTGCCGGTGGCGGCGGTCAGGGCGGTGGGTGTCGCCAGCGACAGGGCGCAGGGGCAGGTTGCGACCAGCATTGCCAGGACAATCCAGAAGGCGCGGGTCGAATCGATCTGCCACCAGCACAGGCCGATGACTGCGGCAGCGATCAGCGACCCGAGCAGGAACCATTGGGCTGCGCGGTCGGCTATTTCTGCCAGACGGGGTTTTTCCGTCTGGGCGCGCTCCAGCAGACGCACGATGGCCGAAAGGCGGGTTTCATGGCCCAGCGCCAGGACATGAATCGTGAGCGCGCCTTCGACATTGAGCGTACCGGCAGTCACGCTATCGCCTGTGCTGCGCGACTGCGGCAGGTATTCGCCGGTCAGCAGCGACTCGTCGACGCTGGACTGGCCCTCCAGCACCTTGCCATCGGCCGGTATGACTGCGCCGGGATGCACCAGTATTTGGTCATTCAGGTGCAGCTCGCTGAGCAGGATTCGTTGGGGCTGGCCGTTATCGTCCAGGCGCAGACAGGATGCGGGCAGCAGGTTGACCAGTTGTGCGGTGGCAGCGGCGGTACGTTCCCGTGCGCGTCGCTCCAGATAACGGCCAGCCAGCAGAAACAGCGCAAACATGCCGACCGCATCGAAATACAGCTCGCCGGTGCCGGTGATGGCGGTCCAGATTCCGGCCAGATAGGCGCCGCCTATGGCCAGCGACACGGACACATCCATGGTCAGGTGGCGAGTACGCAGGTCGCGCAGGGCTCCCCGAAAGAAGGGCGCGCAACTGTAGAAAATGATGGGCGTGGTCAGGAACATCGCGACCCAGCGCAGGATGGCATGCATCTCGGGGCTGAGGTCGATATTGAATTCCGGCCACGTAGCCATGGTCGCCATCATCGCCTGAAACCACAGCAGCCCTGCGACCCCCAGTTGACGCAGGGCCAGTCGGTTTTCCCTGGCCAGTTGTTCGGTGGCGCGGTCGGCCTGATAAGGGTGAGCGGCGTAGCCGATGCTGCGCAGTTCGCTCAGCAACTGGCTCAACGGCAACTGGCTGTCTGCCCAGCGCACATGCAGGCGATGGCTGGACAGATTGAGCTGAGCTTCGGCGACGGCGGGCAGGCTGCGCAGATGGCGTTCGATCAACCAGCCACAGGCCGCGCAACTGATGCCTTCCATCAAGAGCGTGGTTTCGGACAGTTCGCCTTCATGACGTACGAACCCTGCCTGCACATCGGGGCGGTCGTACAGTTCCAGCTCATCCACCAGTTGTGCGGGCAGGCTGTCTGGGTTGATCGAGGTTTCGCTGCGGTGACTGTAGTAACTTTCCAGCCCGCCAGCGACGATGGCCTGCGCCACTGCCTGGCATCCCGGGCAGCACAGTTCGCGGGTTTCCCCGAGCACGATGGCGGTGAATCGGCTGCTGGATGGAACGGGCAGCGCGCAGTGGTAGCAGGGTGTGGTCATGGTCTTTTAAGTGTTGCCAAGTCAGTTTGGTACCTGTGGGAGGCAGCTTGCTGGCGACTGGGCCCAGTCGCCAGCAAGCTGCCTCCCACATCATTACCTGCCATGCGCCCGATCTGTTCCCACCTCAATTCTTTCCTTGCAGCGGTTCATCGCCCAGGTTCAGGGAGGCATTGCGGCTGACCTGTTCCTCTTCAAACAGACGCCAGGTCTGGCCGTTTTCCGCACCCAGCAGTTCGACGAAGCGACGGCCTTCGATCCTGTCCTGCAACTGGCCGATGTAGCGGCCGGGCTCGGAGGGGCTGCGGGTCAGGAAGATCCGGCGGTCCTTGTCCGGCTGAGTCGGGGAAATCAGGTTCAGTTCCAGGCGTTCAGGCTGGCTGTTGCCGCTCAGGTGCAGTTCGGCTTCGCCTGTCAGGTCGTCCAGGTGAATGCTGGCGCGTACCTTGAGCGTCTGGGCCAGCAACTCGCGGTTGAGCGAGCGGTTGATGCCTTTGCCTGCCTCGTAATAGTTGTCGTTGACCAGATTGTCCGGGTTGTTGACGGCAATGGTCACCATCGCAAGGCTGAGGGTCACCGAGCAGGCCAGGATGCCGATGATGATCCATGGCCAACGGTGCTTGTACCACGGGCTTGAAGCGAGTGCGACTGACATGGCGGGTGTCCCTTAGCGTATTTGTGGGCCGATGAAGCGGCTCCTGGCTTCGACATGGGTGTCGCTGTTGTCGATGTCCTTGAGGATGAAGGTGACCTCGTTGGTGCTCGATGGCATTTTTTCCGGTGCGCTGGACAGCTCCACCGCAATACTGAGGATATCGCCTGCGGCCACCCTGAGTTCACGTCGGCCCTGCAGTTTCAGATCCGGCAGGCCGGTCGCATCGAGGACATAGGTGTGGTCGACCTGATCCTTGTTCATCACCTTGAGGCTGTAGACGTTTTCGATGCGTCCTTCGGCATTTTCGCGGTACAGCACGCGGTCCTTGCTGACATCGAAACCCACCAGCGAGCGCATGAAGAAGGCGCTGGTCAGGAAGCCGATCATCAGCAGCAGAACCAGGGCATAGCCAATCAGGCGTGGACGCAGTTTGTGGGTGACCTGACCTGACAGGTTGTGCTCGGTGGTGTAGCTGATAAGGCCACGCGGGTAACTCATCTTGTCCATGATGGTATCGCAGGCATCGATGCAGGCCGCGCAGCCGATGCATTCGATCTGCAACCCTTCGCGGATGTCGATGCCGGTCGGGCAGACCTGAACGCACATGGTGCAATCGATGCAGTCGCCCAGGCCTTGGGCCTTGTAGTCCACATCTTTCTTGCGCGGCCCACGGCTTTCCCCACGACGCGGGTCGTAGGAAACGATCAGGGTATCCTTGTCGAACATGACGCTCTGGAAGCGTGCATACGGGCACATGTGAACGCACACCTGCTCGCGCAGCCAGCCTGCATTGCCGTAAGTGGCCAGGGTAAAGAAGCCGATCCAGAAATAGGCCCAGCCGTCGGCTTGCCCTGTGAACAGTTCGATGCTCAGGTCGCGGATGGGGGAGAAGTAGCCGACGAAGGTCAGGCCGGTCACGAAGCCGATCAAAAGCCAGAGGCTGTGCTTGCCGAGCTTGCGCAGGAACTTGTTGGCGCTCATGGGCGCCTTGTCGAGTCTGATGCGTTGGTTGCGGTCGCCTTCGGTGACTTTTTCACACCACATGAAGATCCAGGTCCAGACGCTTTGCGGGCAGGTATAGCCGCACCAGATTCGCCCGGCGTAGACGGTGATGAAGAACAGGCCGAAGGCGCTGACGATCAGGATGCCCGACAGCAGGATGAAGTCCTGTGGCCAGAAGGTTGCACCGAAGATGTAGAACTTGCGCTCCGGCAGGTTCCACCACACTGCCTGATGCCCGCCCCAGTTCAGCCAGACCGTGCCGAAATACACCAGAAACAGGGCAAGCCCGCCCAGCATGCGCAGGTTGCGAAACCGGCCTGTGAAAGCGCGGGTGTAGATGTTTTCTCGCGCGGCGTAGAGGTCGACGGTCTTGTCGTCATTCCCGGGGGGCGGGGTGATGTTGTGTACGGGAATCCGGTTGTTCATTGGGGCGTCCCACGGCAGTGGAAAAGTGCCACAGCCAGTACGTGCCGACTGAGGTCAAGAGCGGTTTCTTATGGCGTCAATGATACGCCTGCCCTTATACCTCACGTCTGCGACCTTTGGTCGCGTTGGGTTCCTTAAACGGTTCGTGTAAGTGATCTGGATCAATTGACAGGCTAATCAGTGCCTTTGGTCAGCGTGGTGCCGCTCGGTAAGGTGCCAGTTCTTCGTGCAACTGACTGATCCATGGGTTGAGCACCGTGACACCGCATTGCTCGAAGTCGGTGGTGTTTCGGGTCACCACTTTCATGCCGTGAACCAGGGCAGTGGCTGCGATCAGCGCATCGCATTCGCTGCGCGGGTCGGGAGCATGCAACTGGGCGCAGCGTTTGGCTACGATGGTATCCACGGCCAGGATTCGCCCGGCGAATGCCTTCAATACGTGATGCTCCAGCCATGTGCGCAGTGCCGCGCCCTGAATGGGGTCGCGGCGTTCGATGCGCAATATGCCAGTTTCCAGCTCCATGATCGTGATGGCCGAGATAAACAGGCTGGCGGATGCATGGTTGTTTGCCCAGCGGACGACATTGGCATCCGGGTTTCGCTTTCTGAGTTCGGATACCACGTTGGTATCGAGCAGGAACATCAGGACAGGTCCACGTGGCGAGGTGTGATATCGGCCCGTTGTGGCTCGAATTCGATATCGATGTCTCCTGGCATGGTCAGCATGTCGACGATGCTGACAGAGCTGCCGGTCAGTTTTCGATAGTCCTCGATGGAGAGCAGGACGTGGGCCGGACGCCCCCTGTCAGTGATGAAGACCGGACCGTCGTTCGCAGCCTTCTTGGCCCCGCTGGTGTCCTGATTGAATTCGCGGCTTGAGAGCGTTGTTGTCATGAAGGTGACCTCCTGGAAGCCATGTAGGCATGTTTCTATATTTATGACTCACGCAGTCTATTCGTGTAGAAACGTGACTACAACAAAAAACTCTTGTCCAAATGCAACAGCCCCGCCGAGTGCCGTGCGGGGCTGTATCTGTCGAGCCGGATCACTGAGGCTCGGCGGGTTTCTCCTGACGGGACAGGCTGTAGATGTAAGCGGCCAGCAGATGAACCTTGTCATTGCCTTGGGTCGCTTCCTGGGCAGGCATCTGGCCCTGACGACCGTAGCGGATGGTCTGTTGCAGTTGCGCAAAGCTTGAGCCGTAGATGAATGCACCCGGATGAGTAAGGTCTGGCGCGCCCAGCGCTTGCATGCCTTTACCTTCCGGGCCATGGCAGGCAACGCAAGTGGTCGCGAATATCTTCTGGCCAGCCACCGGGTCAGCCTTGGCGCCTTCAGGCAGTTTTCGACCGTCGAGCCGGGTCAGGATGTAGGCGGATACGTCGCGAACGCCTTGCTCGCCGACCACTTCGCCCCAGGCGGGCATGACGGCATGACGGCCGTTCATGATCGAGGTCTTGATGGTTTGCGGATCGCCGCCCCAGCGCCAGTCGGCATCGGTGAGGTTGGGGAAACCGTAGGCGCCTTTGGCATCCGAGCCATGGCAGACCGAGCAGTTGGAGGCGAACAGGCGTCCGCCCATTTTCAGGGCTTGCGGGTCCTTGGCGACGTCCTCGATGGGCATTGCGGCATATTTGGCGAACAGCGGCCCGAATCTGTTTTCAGCGCGGGCGATTTCCTTTTCCCACTCATGAACGCCGGTCCAGCCTTGCTGGCCATCTGAAAACTGGCGCTGCTTTTCATTGTCCGCATAGTTGTAACCCGGCAGCAGGCCTTTCCAGTTGCCCAGGCCCGGATACAGTGCCAGATAGCCCAGAGCGAACACGATGGTGCCCACGAACAGCATGAACCACCAGCGAGGCAGCGGGTTGTCGTATTCCTCGATGCCGTCGAAGGAGTGGCCTACGGTTTCTTCGGTCTGATCATCGCGCTGGCCTTTGCGGGTTGCCAGCAGCAGCCAGGTCAGGGCGAAGATTGTGCCCAGGGTCAGAACCGTTACATACAGGCTCCAGAACGTGGTCATGCTTTCTTGCTCCCGGCGTTTCTGGCTTCTTGTTCAATATGCTCGGTGGCTTGCGGATCGTCCGCGAACGGCAGCATGGTCGCGTCGTCGAATTCAGCCTTGCGCCTCGGGCTGAATACCCACAGCGCCAGCCCGATAAAAGCCACCATCACCACCAGTGTGCCCAGACCTCGAATCATTCCGATATCCATCGCGTTCACCGTTTGCTCTTGATGATTGTGCCAAGGCCTTGCAGGTAGGCCACCAGTGCGTCCATTTCGGTCTTGCCTTTCACGGCGGCTTCGGCACCCGCGATGTCTTCATCGGTATAGGGCGTGCCGAGGGCGCGCAGGACTTCCATTTTCTTGGCGGTTTCCTTGCCGTCGAGTTTCTTCTCGACCAGGAACGGGTAGGCCGGCATTTTCGATTCGGGTACCACATTGCGCGGGTTGTACAGGTGAGCGCGATGCCAGTCGTCCGAGTAGCGCCCACCGACGCGGGCCAGGTCCGGGCCGGTACGTTTTGAGCCCCACAGGAACGGGTGATCCCAGACGCTTTCGCCGGCCACCGAATAATGACCGTAGCGCTCGGTTTCGGCACGGAACGGGCGGATCATCTGCGAGTGGCAACCCACACAGCCGTTGGCGATGTAGACGTCGCGGCCTTCGAGTTCCAGGGCGGTGCGTGGCTTCATGCCTTCGACCGGTTTGTTGGTCACGTCCTGAAAGAACAGCGGCACGATCTGGGTCAGACCGCCAATGCTCACGGCAATGACCATGAAGAAGGCCAGCAGGCCAATGTTCTTTTCGAGTACTTCATGTTTCATCAGTGAGCCCCCGCAACAACGATTCGGGCGGCAGCTTCGGCTTCCTCGGGGTCCGACGCACGTACGGTGCGCCATACGTTCCAGGCCATCAGCAGCATGCCGCTGGCAAAGAACGCGCCGCCGATCATGCGCACGACATAGCCCGGATGGCTGGCATGCAGGGCTTCGGCGAACGAGTAGGTGAGGGTGCCATCGTCGTTGATGGCCCGCCACATCAGGCCTTGAGTGATGCCATTGACCCACATCGATGCGATGTAGAGCACGGTACCGATGGTGGCAAGCCAGAAGTGCGCATTGATCAGGCCGATGCTGTGCATCTGCGAGCGACCGAAAACTTTCGGGATCATGTGATAGACCGCGCCGATGGAGATCATTGCCACCCAGCCCAGGGCACCGGCGTGGACGTGGCCGATGGTCCAGTCCGTATAGTGCGACAACGAGTTCACGGTCTTGATAGCCATCATCGGACCTTCAAAGGTCGACATGCCATAGAACGCCAGGGACACCACCAGAAAGCGCAGGATCGGGTCGGTGCGCAACTTATGCCAGGCGCCGGAGAGGGTCATCATGCCGTTGATCATGCCGCCCCAGCTCGGGGCCAGCAGGATGATCGACATCACCATGCCCAGTGACTGCGCCCAGTCCGGCAGGGCGGTGTAATGCAGGTGGTGCGGGCCGGCCCAGATGTACAGGGTGATCAGTGCCCAGAAATGCACGATGGACAGGCGGTACGAATAGATCGGCCGCTCTGCCTGCTTGGGCACGAAGTAATACATCATGCCCAGAAAGCCTGTGGTCAGAAAGAAGCCTACTGCGTTGTGCCCGTACCACCACTGGATCATGGCGTCGGTCGCACCCGCGTACGCCGAGTAGGACTTGAACAGGCTGACCGGCAACGATATGTGGTTGACGATGTGCAGCATGGCGGTCACCAGAATAAAGGCGCCGTAGAACCAGTTGCCGACATAGATGTGTTTGGTATTGCGGCGGGCGATGGTGCCGAAGAACACCACGGCATAGGTGACCCAGACAATGGCCAGCAGAATCGCTATCGGCCATTCGAGTTCGGCGTATTCCTTGGTGGTGGTGTATCCCATGGGCAGGGTGATGATTGCGCTGACGATCACCGCTTGCCAGCCCCAGAACGTGAAGGCAGCCATGCCATCGGAAATCAGCCGCGTCTGGCAGGTTCGCTGCACCACGTAATAAGAGGTGGAAAACAGGGCGCAGCCACCGAAAGCGAAAATCACAAGATTGGTGTGCAGTGGTCGCAGGCGTCCGAACGTGGTCCATTCCAGATCGAGGTTAAGGTCAGGCCAGACCAGTTGTGCGGCAATGAAAACGCCGAGCCCCATGCCAATGATTCCCCAGACCACCGTCATGATGGCGAACTGGCGGACCACCTTGTAGTTATAAGCAGTCGGGCTGATTGCTGTGCTCATTTCCAGGGTTCCACGGTTCAGTATTTATAGGTATCCAGAGGGCCACGAACCTGTCTACGGCAGATGCCGGACAAGTATTTGCGCTTAAACGATGGCCCTTTGAGGCATGTTCCCGGAGACACTGGAACACTGCCGAAGCGGACCGAAAAAGGCGGGATGGACAGGTCGATGACACATGCCGGTAAATGCGTGAAGCATTCACTTCCCATGACCTGTGACCAGCTAATGCCAGTCCACTGCGGGCAAGCTTAGTCGTGAAAGGCGGGCATGGGAAGTACAGAGCAAGGGCGCGAAACGTGTGCTGAAGAATTGCGCACCCCGTTGCAGGGTGCGCAATTCTTTGTTGCAGCGGGCTGAATCGTTACTGTGACTGCTTTTCCCTGCGCTCGAGTTGATCAGGACTCTGAGAAAGGCTGTACACATAGGCGGCCAGCAATTGCACCTTGTCATTGCCCAGCAAATCGGCCTGAGCAGGCATATGACCCTGGCGACCAAGACGAATGGTCTGTTGCAGTTGCGCAAGGCTGGTGCCGTAGATGAAACCGCCCGGTTGTGTCAGGTTTGGGGCGCCCATCGCTTCGACACCTTTACCTGTAGCACCATGACAAGCTACGCAAGTCGAGCTGAATACTTGCTGTCCGGCGGACAGATTGGCGGTGTCATCGGCAGGCAGCGGCAGGCCGGCCAGAGAGTGGCGAACATAAGCGGCGACGTTCTTGACGCCTTCTTCACCGATTACCGGCCCCCACGCAGGCATGGCGGCGACTCGACCCATCATGATGCTGTTCTTGATGGTGTCGGCACTGCCGCCCCAACGCCAGTTGGTGTCGGTCAGGTTAGGGAAGCCATAGGCGCCCTTGGCATCCGAGCCGTGGCAAACCGAGCAGTTGGAGGCGAACAGGCGTCCGCCCATTTTCAGCGCCTGTGGGTCCTTGGCGACTTCCTCCAGCGGCATGGCGGCGAATCTGGCAAAGATGGGACCGAATCTGGCATCGGCCCGGTCCATTTCCTTTTCCCACTCATGGGCGCCGGTCCAGCCGTTTTCGTAACCGGGCAGGATGCCTTTCCAGTTGCCCAGGCCGGGGTAGAGGATCAGGTAGCCAACCGCGAACACCAGAGTGCCGGCGAACAGCATGAACCACCATTGCGGCAACGGATTGTCATACTCCTCGATGCCGTCGAAGCTGTGGCCCATGGTCTGGTCGGTACTGCCCTTGGTTTCGCCTTTGCGTGTGCCGATCAACAGCCAGGTCAGCCCGATCAGGCTGCCGAGGGTCAGCACGCAGATATAGGTGCTCCAGAAGGTGGTCATGGCTGATTACTCCGCACGACAGGTTGTTCCGTTTCAGGTTTCGCGTCAGTGCTCAATGGATGAGGTTCGTCGGCAAAGGGCGCCATGCGAGCCTCGGCGAAATCCGGGTTGCGTTTGCTGCTGGATACCCACAGGGACATCCCGATGAAGGCGATCGCCACTACCAACGTGCCGAGGCCGCGCAAGTCTTGGATGTCCATGGCTCACCTCTTGCTCTTGATGGAAGTGCCGAGCACTTGCAGGTAGGCCACCAGTGCATCCATCTCGGTCTTGCCCTTGAGGCTGGCGACTGCGCCGGAGATATCTGCATCGGTGTAAGGCACGCCCAGAGTGCGCATGGCGCGGATCTTGGCTTCGGTATGGCTGCTGTCCACTTGTTGGGTGACCAGCCACGGGTAAGCAGGCATTTTCGATTCCGGCACGACGTTGCGCGGGTTGTACAAGTGGGCGCGGTGCCAGTCATCCGAGTAGCGTGCGCCAACCCGTGCCAGGTCCGGACCGGTACGCTTGGAGCCCCACAGGAACGGATGATCCCAGACGCTTTCGCCCGCCACCGAATAGTGACCATAACGCTCGGTTTCGGCCCGGAACGGACGGATCATCTGTGAGTGGCAACCTACGCAGCCTTCGCGGATATAGATGTCGCGACCTTCGAGTTGCAGCGCTGTGTAGGGCTTCATGCCCTCTACCGGTTTGTTGGTCACGTCCTGGAAAAACAGCGGTACGATCTGGGTCAGGCCACCGATGCTGACGGCCAGTACCATCAGGATCATCAGCAGGGTGACGTTCTTTTCGATCACTTCATGTTTCATGGTCAGATCCTCAGGCCATCTGCGCGGCAGCGGTGGCTTCGGCCGGGCTGGAGGCCCGCACGGTGCGCCAGGTGTTGTAGGCCATCAGCAACATGCCGACGAAGAAGATGGCGCCTCCGGCCAGCCGGACGATGAAGCCCGGGTGACTGGCTTGCAGGGCTTCGACGAAGGAGTAGGTGAGGGTGCCGTCCTCGTTCACGGCGCGCCACATCAGGCCTTGAGTGATGCCGTTGACCCACATCGAGGCGATGTAGAGCACGGTGCCGATGGTGGCGAGCCAGAAGTGGGCGTTGATCAGGCCCATGCTGTGCATCTGTTGGCGACCGAATACCTTGGGAATCATGTGGTACAGCGCGCCAATGGAGATCATCGCCACCCAGCCCAGAGCGCCAGCATGGACGTGGCCGATGGTCCAGTCGGTGTAGTGGGAGAGGGCGTTCACAGTCTTGATGGCCATCATCGGACCTTCAAAGGTCGACATGCCGTAGAACGCCAGGGACACCACCAGAAAACGCAGGATCGGGTCGCTGCGCAACTTATGCCAGGCGCCCGACAGGGTCATCATGCCGTTGATCATGCCGCCCCAGCTTGGAGCCAGAAGAATCAGCGACATCACCATACCCAGCGACTGCGCCCAGTCTGGCAGGGCGGTGTAATGCAAGTGGTGCGGACCGGCCCAGATGTACAGGGTGATCAGCGCCCAGAAATGCACGATGGACAGGCGATAGGAATAGACCGGACGTTCGGCCTGCTTGGGCACGAAGTAATACATCATCCCCAGAAAGCCCGCCGTCAGGAAAAAACCTACCGCGTTGTGCCCGTACCACCACTGCACCATCGCATCGGTTGCACCGGCGTACAGCGAGTAGGACTTGGTCAGGCTGACCGGAATTTCCAGGTTGTTGACGATGTGCAGCAGCGCTACGGTCAGGATGAATCCGCCGAAGAACCAGTTGCCGACGTAGATGTGTTTGGTGGTGCGCTTGGCCACGGTGCCGAAGAACACGATTGCATAGGCGACCCAGACCACGGCGATCAGGATGTCGATCGGCCATTCCAGCTCGGCGTATTCTTTTGAAGTGGTAAAGCCCAGGGGCAGGCTTATGGCAGCCAGTACGATTACCAGTTGCCAGCCCCAGAAGGTGAAAGCAGCCAGCTTTGGCAGAAACAGTCGGGTCTGGCAGGTGCGTTGCACAGAATAGTAGGAGCTGGCGAACAGCGCGCAGCCACCAAAGGCGAAAATGACTGCGTTGGTATGAAGTGGACGCAAGCGACCAAAGCTTGTCCACGGCAAGTTGAAGTTGAGCTCAGGCCAAACCAGTTGGGCGGCCAGAAAAACGCCGAGGCCCATCCCGACAATTCCCCAGATCACCGTCATAATGGCGAACTGGCGAACCACCTGATAGTTATAGGCGGTACTGTTAGTTGTGTTCATTTAGGTGTGTATCCCATCCAGCTTGGTCGGGGCCATTACGCACGGTTATAGCTCCGGGTTATTGGCAGACTCATCAGAAGCGAGGCAAGCATGGGCAATGGGCAAGGTGCCTGCATTGACAGGGATCAATGCGTACAACTGGCGCAGGACAACGGCTGGATCTGGACGGCGGCGCAGCCGGGAGCAGGGGATGGCAAGGCAACGCTGATTCTGGCCCATGGGGCTGGTGCGCCCATGGACAGCGATTTCATGAACGACATGGCTGCACACCTTGCTGCACAGGGCGTCAACGTCATGCGCTTCGAGTTTCCCTACATGGCTCAGCGGCGTCTTACGGGGGGTAAACGTCCTCCCAATCCTCAGGGGCAGCTACTCGATTGCTGGCGTCAGGTGCATGAGCGTGTGCGACCTCATGTCGCTGGACGTCTGGCCATCGGAGGCAAGTCCATGGGGGGAAGAATGGCCAGCCTGCTTGCCGATGAACTGAAGGTCGATGCGCTGGTGTGTCTGGGCTATCCGTTCTATGCCGTGGGCAAACCCGAGAAGCCTCGCGTGGCGCATCTGGCCGATCTGCAGACCCCGACCTTGATCATTCAAGGTGAGCGGGATGCATTGGGTGATCGTGAAACGGTGCAGGGATATGAGCTATCCACTTCAATCGGGTTGCACTGGTTACCGACCGCCAATCATGATCTCAAGCCCCTCAAGGTGTCGGGCCTGAGTCATGAGCAGTGTCTGGTTGAGTCTGCGCAGCGGATTGCAGAGTTCCTGCTGGCCTGATCACTTGCAATACACGTCGAAAGAGCCGTCCGTGACCTCGAAATCAACCGCCGAGATACTGAAGCTGAACACCCCTTGCAAACGCTGACTCTGAGGGTCGGCCTCGATCAGCGTGAAAGCACCGGCCTGAAAATGCGCAGAGTGATAAATGACGCTCTGCCAATGCGGGCTTTCGTTGTAGACCACCTTGATGCGCTCATTACCCGGCAGGTCGTAAGTGCCGGGTTCCAGGTCCTTATCGAAAAACAGACCGATGCTGGTCCGTTTATGGCCGACCTTGCCGTCGGCGATTATTTTCCAGATCCAGTGACTGGGCGCCTGTGAAAGCTCCGGGCGCAACGTCAACCTGCCCAGCAGGGAGGAAACCAGTAGCGGTTGCTTGTTGACGCTGACCTTGAAACTGCCTTCGCAAGAGGGAGGGCGCACGAAGCGTTTGGGGGGAATGACAGGGTGGCGCATGGTCTGGCTCTTGGAACGTGACGCGCATAGATGGAAAGAGGGCGTTACGCCTTTCAGGTAACGTAACGCCCCGGGATATTTCAGCCAGGCCGCAGTCGGCTACTAGCGGATAGCGACGCCAAGACTGGCATTGTGATGCAGCAATTTGAAGTCTGCGCCTGTGACCAGATTTTTCACGTAGTACCATTTCCAGCCCATAAGGTTGGAGGCTGCTACCGTGCCGGACCAGTAATTGCCATTGCCCATCGGCCAGCTTCTGCCATAGGCCGTGTGGATTTCATTGAGCTCATAGATGGACGGAATGCGCGCGCCTTGCGCCTCGGCGGCCGTTGCCATCTTTGTGAAGGAGCCCGCACCAACCCCCAGGCAGTGAACGACGCCGGTAACGGTAACCTGATAGCTCTTTATGGCTCCAAGACTGTCCGTGACCGAAATGGTTGCCGTGCCTTTGCCACGTGCAGAGGTCAGGCCATTGCCGTCTACCTTGGCCACCAACGGGTCGCTTGAACGATAGAAGTAAGGTGCCTGGCCACCGCTGGCTGTGCGTTGGACGGTTGTGTCCGACGGCATGGCTGGCAGAAGGTCGGGATAGCCCGGCAACAGATAGACCTTGCCCTTCAGGGTGACGGGTGAGGTGTCGAACTCCAGCTCCTTGCTGATCTTCAGCCACAGTGTCGAAGACAAGGCTGCGGTGCCTGCGCGAGTGACGGTGTAAGTGACGGTCGCTGCGCTGCTGGCCACGATCAGGGATTTGGCGATGGTGAATTGCAGCTCGGTATTGCCTCCCACCACCTGTGACGGCGTGTCGTAAGCCGTTGCGCCTCGCCAGTTGACCACTACGCTATCGCCAGTGCTCATGCCTGTGTAGGACACACGAACGGTTGCACCGGATTCCGGGATTCTTGAGGGAATCACCACGCCATCGGCGCCGACAGTGTCCATGGTGGGAGCAGGCAGTTCTATGTGCGTATCAAGAACCTTCAGGGCCAGGGTTTCAGACTGTTGCACCGTCCCGTTGAGGCGGCTGACGGTATAAAACACGTTGACTGTCTGACCTGCGTTGGCGTTGACCAGTGCTGCCGTGAACACAAGCTCCTGGATCTTGCCCACGTCGGCGGCTGTGATGATTTTTTCCCGGGTATCGCTGCCCTTGGGGCCTTGCCACTGCACTGTGACCCGCTCACCCGCGGCAAGGTTGGCAGTGGTGCCGATCTGTACGGTGGCACCATTGACCGTATTGGCCGGATCGAGGGTATCGCCTTTGGCTTCTTTTACCGTCGGGATGGGGAGTGGTGATTGTACGGATAGCTGCAGCGTGACGAGCTTCTCCTCCGAGTTCATGGACACATTGCCCGCCTGATCGGTCACGGTGTAGTAGACGGGCGCCTTGATGTCACCAATGGTCTCCAGGAACGATCTGACGAAATCCACATTCACCCGCTGCAATCCCATATCGTCCTTGTTGACCATGGTGATAGGGCCGGGAATCTGATTCCAGTAAGTGCGAATGACATCGCCTTCCTTCATGCCGTTGTAACTGGCAATGCTTCCCCTGAGCACGTTATGCACGCTTTCCAGCTCATCGGAAGTCAGCCCGTCGTCAACGAAGGCCGGGAAGAGGATCGGGCCGAGGTGCGGGTTGCCGGGAGCGGTGCGGTCGATTTCGAGGCGCGTTGCTTTTGACGTGTTCATGACCTGGCTTTCCGGGTTTGCCGTCTCATAGGCAACCTTGTGAACACCTTCGGTCAACAGGGCAATGGGAATCTCGAGTGTCAATTCATCGCCGGGCAGATGACTGTCCAGAATCGGTTTCTTGGGACCGGCTGTCATGCCATCCCATAACAGTTGGTAGGTATAGTGGGGCTGAGCACCTTCCCAAACCTTGAGCTTTACAGTGACGGGCCTGTCGAGAAATTCGATGGGCAACACTCCGTTTTCGAGTGCGGCAGGAATTTCCGGTGCTTCAAGTTCTCCTTCTCGACGAGGAGATATAGACGTATTCATACTTATATTCCTTATTTTTATAGCGTGCGGATCGCTCACTATCTTTATTGGAAAGGAGGAATCGGGCAGGTCGGTTGAACCGAATCGAGCATGTTCACCGGCGCACGTGTAACTTTTGAAGTAACAGCACTCTGATTACTGCCTGCTGGCGGTTCAACGCGGAAACTGGCTTCTGCAAAACCCGTGCAGAGAGTACGAAGGTTGCGGTCGGGAACCGTAAAGGTATAACCGTTTGTTACATCGTTTTTATCCAGTGTCCGGTCGGCGGTATAGTTGGAAGCATCAATCGGATTATTGTTTTTATCGAAACCCTTGAAGGTCAAGAACAGTGTCTGGCCTTCGTCGATATTGATATAAGGCGCAATGTGCAGGTCTGCCCCATTGGGGTTGAGAATCGGGGCAATGAAACCCACGTCATTAAGTTTGAAGGGCGGGCCATCAAGACCTTCAGAGCCACCCGGAAGTTCCTCCTTGGACCTGACCGTCACAAGTTGCACCGGGCACTTTACAGGGTTGGGATTCCCGGCACGTGTCACCGTGTAATGCACAGGAATTTCCGCACCGGTTCCTTGTGCCCTCATGATTGCATTATCGATCGGAACAAGAAGGTCCCGGGCAGCAGCGATATCCGTTGCCCTGATTTGATACCATTGGAGCTTTTGTTGATCTCCCCAGAACAGATTCAGGTTATCGCTGATGGCAAAGCCGGTATTCCACTTCACGACCCCCAGCGCATTGAGTTCATAGTCTTCTTCGTCAATGAAGTTGTCCGTGGTGTTGGGGCTTTCCACGCTGGTGCCCTGGACGATAAAGGTTTCCAGCGGTGTTGGAATCGGCAGCGTCAGGAAAACATCGATGGTACTGCTCAGGGAAGTACCTGCCAGGTCCAGTTGACGTGTAACTTCGTAGAAGACTTGCACAGAACCCACAGGGTTTTGATTGAGTGTCTCGTAGGGAATACGTAACGAAAGCACAATGTCTTCGTTTTCGTTACCCGGTGGAAGAGCGACCGGAACCAGTGGATTATTCTGCCCCCAGAACAACCTGATCATGTCAAAAGGGCTGGCACCCGGATACTTGGGAATATCCACCTGAACGCCTGCCTGTGCTTCTGCATAATCGATCAGGGTTCCTACTCCGGGGTCGATGATCGGAGCCGGGAAGTTGGCCGGAATATCCTGCAGCTTTAGGGTTATGGGCACAGGATTTGAGTCGATGGACGCGTTGCCTGCCCGGTCGAAAACCTTGTATTTGACCAGTTGTTCCGTTTCTCCCAGGCTTTCCAGAAAGGCACGGGTAAAGGTAATCGCGACCCTGTCCAGGCCCATGTCATCTTCAGTGACGGTGGCTTGCGGGCCAATAGTCGTGCCCCAGTAAGTCTGGACCACATCATGCTTTGCCATGCCGGTGTAGCCGGCAATCTGAACGTCCAGCTTCCCGCCCAGTTGCGCAAGTTCGGCCGCGGTCAATCCATTCTGTACTTCCGGGGGAAACAGGATGGCGCTGAGCTCCGGTTTTCCGGGAGCGGTCAGGTCAATCACCAGATTGAATATATTGGATTCGTTACTGACCTGACTCTCTGGGTTAAATGTTTGATATTGCAGTGTATGCGTTCCTTCGGTCAGGAGGTCAACAGGGATTTCCAGCGTCAGCGGATCCCCTGGTCGCTGAGTATCAAGAATCGATTTCACTGGACCTGTTGGTTCGCCATCCCAATAGAGTGCGTAGGTATAACCTGGCTGAGCGCCTGCCCATACTTCCAGGTCTACAATAACCGGTTTAGTCAATTCGGATATTGGTAAAAGCCCGGGCGTATCTTCGTCATGAAAAGCGACGGCTACATCCGGAGCTTTCAGGCTCTCATCTTGTTCACGAGCGTTTTTGTCAGCAATGATGATGGGGAGTTGCGGTTGATGTTGCATGCTTGTTTCCTTGAAATAATTTTAAAATAAGCCCTGTAGGCGTTTTCGTATCAGGGACAGTCTGCCAGCTGAAAAGATGATATTGGCCAATGGATTCTCTAGCTGCGGAACTGACGTAATCGATTTTTTTGGTGTTCGTCAATGGGGGTGGTAGATATTTTTACGGTGTTAAAGGTTTTTTCTGGTTGTGAACTAGAGGCTGTAGGAAATTCTGTAGGATAAATGTTTTGTGTATTTGGGAATGCTCCTACTTTTGTGCTTGGGTGTTCCGGGTTTTTAGGTGCGGTCTGATAAGTAACTCTCCTGCTTCCATATTCGGGAGTATGAAAGGTGCTTTATAGAAAAAGTGTGGAAGAAAAGAAAAAGGTCTTGTCTACGGTTGTGTTTCTGGGGGCGATGGCTGCGCTGGAAGTTATAGCTGATGACGAGGTTGTCTGGGTGAATGTTGCAGGCCATGGGGTCATGGCTACTATTCCGGTAGATGGTCGAGAGGAAACGGTAGATTCCTCCACGCCCGTTCATTCTTATTCTGTAAACCGTAATGGGCTACTGAATGTTCTGAGTGGTGGTGTGGCAGATCATGTACTGGTTGATAACTCCAGGTTGGTGGTCAACTACGGAACAGTGAATAGTGGCGTCGATGCCACTGACAGTCGGATTACTCTGGATCATGCAATTGTCAGAAATGATAAGGGTGTCGGCATGTCACTCGGAACCCGAGAGATAGGTGTCAATCCGGGAACCTGGGCCAAGATAGACGACAGCGATATATCCGGCCTCAGCTATGGCATAGGCTTGAGCCAGCTAAGTCGGCTTGAAATGAGTAATACCAGGGTCTATGGCGCGGTTTCGGCCGATGGCAGGTACGGGGAAGGGCTGCTCGTGTCAGGAGGCGATGCGGTCATTACGGGATCAAGCCATATTCGCGGTGATAGAAATGGCATCAGAATCATTGAAGGGGTGTTTATCCCTGGTAATGGCAATGCCGGTGTCACCAGCACTGCTGTGATCGATCATTCGATCATCGAAGGAATCAATGGCGCAGCGATCAGGA
Source organism: Pseudomonas cichorii (assembly GCF_015471405.1). Classification (GTDB taxonomy): domain Bacteria; phylum Pseudomonadota; class Gammaproteobacteria; order Pseudomonadales; family Pseudomonadaceae; genus Aquipseudomonas; species Aquipseudomonas serbiensis. Next base: position 61,395 of record NZ_BLVZ01000015.1, on the reverse strand, counting down.
TCGACAAGTCGGATCAGTTTGGTGCGATCGTCGATATAGCCGTCCAGAATGGCTCAACCCTGCTTTCCGGCAACGGTAACCTTCTGGAGGTCGCTGACCGCAGTACGGCTAATTTCAAGGTCGACAACAGCAACCTTACCGGCAATTTGATTGCCGATGACAGCAGCACCTTGAACGTCACCTTGCAGAATCAGGCCCAGCTCACAGGCGACATCATCAATGGCAATAGCCTGGCTGTTGATTCTGGTGCCCACTGGCAAATGGTCGGTGACAACTCGGTCGAGTCACTGAGCATGAACCGCGGTGGTGTGAGTTTTGGCGAGGACGGGTTTCATACCTTGTCGTTGGGCGAGCTGTCCGGGAATGGTTTTTTTGCCATGCGAGTCGATCTGGATAACGGTGTCGGGGATCTGCTCGAAGTGAACGGACAGGCCAATGGCGAGTTCGGGTTGCGGGTCCACAACACCGGAGTCGAGGTGGTATCGCCTGATATGGAACCCTTGAAGGTCGTACATACCGAAGGTGGCAATGCGCAGTTCAGCCTGATCGGCGGTCGGATCGACCTTGGGACTTACTCCTATCTGCTGGAGCAGCAGGGCAATGACTGGTTCATCGTCGGTAATGACAGGACCATCAGCCCTTCAACCAGCGCGGCTCTTGCATTGTTCAATGCCGCGCCGGTGATCTGGATGAGTGAGTTGTCGACCTTGCGCAGTCGTATGGGAGAGGTGCGTGCCAGCGGCCAGGGAGGCGGGTGGATGCGTGCTTATGGCAATCGTTTCAATGCCACGACCAGTGATGGCGTCGAGTATCAGCACAAGCACCAGGGGTTGTCGCTGGGTGCGGATGCGCCGCTTGAGGTCAGCCATGGCCAGTTATTGCTGGGTGTCATGGGTGGCTACAGCAGCTCCGATCTTGACCTGAACCGTGGCACCACGGGCAAGGTCAACAGCTACTATGTCGGCGCCTATGGCACCTGGCTGCTGGATGACGGGTACTACCTGGACGGCGTACTCAAGTTCAACAACTTCCGTAACAAGTCGGATATCGCCATGAGTGATGCCAGCAAGGCCAAGGGTAATTACAGCAATAAGGGAGTGGGGGCATCGCTGGAGTTCGGGCGGCATATCGCGCTGGCCGACGATTACTTCCTGGAGCCTTTCGCTCAACTGGCCGGTGTCGTTATCCAGGGTGATCAGTACCGAATGGACAATGGCCTGCAGGCGAAAAACAGTGATACCCAGTCGGTTATAGGCAAGGTCGGCAGCTCTGTGGGGCGCAACATCGCGCTCAGGGACGGCGGTGTATTACAGCCTTATTTGCGTGTAGCGGTGGCTCAGGAGTTTTCCCGCAGCAATGACGTCAAGGTCAACGACTCGCGCTTCGATAACAACCTGTTCGGTTCGCGTGCCGAGTTGGGGGCGGGCGTTTCTGTTTCATTGTCAGAGCGTCTGCAATTGCATGCTGACTTCGATTACATGAAAGGCAAGCATGTCGAGCAACCTTGGGGAGCTAATGTAGGGTTGCGACTCGCGTTTTGAGTGTTTCCCTGCCAATCAAGCCCCCGGTGAGCGATCACCGGGGGCTTTTTCATTTGCCCGGATGACGACGTTTCATGCTGCGTTTACGTCGGCGTTGTCTGGGAGTGATCGGCGCATGCTTGTTGACCGTTACGCGCAGGACGGGCGAAGTGCCGATCAAATGGTTGGCGCGATGTATTTCATAGTAGATATCCACTGGGCCGTATTGGGCGTAGGGAATGAGGTTGTAGGTAATACACAGTATTCGCACGATGGTGCTTCTACCCAAAGGATGAAGCAGTGGCGTTGAGGATTGGTGAAGGCCCCAATAGAAGACGATGAGGTCCTCACGCTGCATCAGTGGCGAGTAGGGGATATGAATGGATATACCGGCATGAATCTGTTCGCAGGTAATCGCATCCGTATTGATGGACGGCACTATCGGTGCCTTGAGGCTGGACGATATACAGGGTTGTTCCGGCAAGGCTTTTGTTTTATCGGTTGGCGGCAGTATGTCGTCTTGAGTAGGTTTGTCCATTGGGGTGCCTGTATGAAAGTTTTAATGTTCTGGATGAGGCGCTGGGGGGTGTGGACATTAAAAATACAGACAGGAATCTGGTCAAACGAGTGGCCTGGTCGATGCCTGAATAGAGTGCTTGATGATGTGCTGTTACAAATAAAGTTTCAGAGCGGGCGGGTCGCTGGTAATGGTGCGTAATAGAGCGTGATGCGTTGTTTAAAGAAGATGCATGTTTGAAATTTTTTGAAATAGGTTTCAGTTGCAGTTACAAGATTGTTGTGGGTTTGGCGTGTTTTTTACTGCGCATGGAAGCTACATACACCTCTATCAGAAAAGTCCTTCTAAAATATTTTATGGCTGTAAATTCAAATGAATTTATGCTCCGTGGTTCAATACTTGAATGAGTGTGGTTTTTATGGGGGGCGCAAGGCTCAGGCTGCTGCAGGCGCTCAGGTTCAAGGGTTTTGGTTGATGGGCGTGGCTGGGAGTGTGAAAAAATAGTTGGGCAGACAGCGAACTATTTGAAGAAAACAGCATCATATCAATGTGCCACTTTGGCATCTCGCATGGAACTTGGATCATGGCTGGTTTCTTCAAAATCCCTCGTGCTGTTTCCCGTGTTCGCGTCCTTGCTTTATTGATTGGCGGCCTGGCGTTTTCAAACGCCAATGCCGCTGTTGAACTCGATTCTTCCCGTGCCAGTAGTTCCGATAATATCGTGACGAGCTTTACCGAGTTCGGTAGAGGAACTGCCTTGCGTAACTCGGATTTCACGGTTGGCAATATTCAGGAGATAAGGACAGGCACGAACAGTAATACCCGTGAACTGGAAAGTTTGAAGAAAGTTGTCGAGGAACAGGCCAAGGCCATTGAAGAACTCAAGCGCAATAGCAAGGCTTCTGCTTCAAGCAGCAGTTCCAGTGATAGTGAAATTTCAACTCTCAAGCGCAAGCTTGATGAGCAGAGCCGCAGCATCGATAAGTTTGAAGGGCAGGTGAATGACTTGAAGCGTAGTTCCGGGTCAAGTAACAGCTCCAGCTCAAGTGAACTGTCCAGCCTCAAGAGCAAGGTCGATGAGCAGGGGCGCGACGTGGCCAGGCTTGAGGGGCAGGTGAATGACTTGAAGCGTAGTTCAGGGTCAAGTAGCAGCTCCAGCTCAAGTGAGCTGTCCAGCCTCAAGCGTGACCTCAGCAGTCAGCAGAGTGAGTTGAGTAATGTGAAACGCTCCCTCGATGACCTTTCCCGCAAGGTGAAATAAGGCCGCACAGTTTCAAATCTCGTAAAAAAGCCCCGGTAAATCAGTATTTACCGGGGCTTGTCTTTTTCCGTGCAGGCTTATCGATTGAAGCGTTCAACCAGCGAATATTGCGAATTGGCGGTGTCGGTCAGCTCGGCGCTGAGCACTGCCGAGCGATGAGCCTCGTCGGACGTCTGGTCGGCCAGCTCGGCAATGGTGGAGATATTGCGGCTGATCTCTTCGGCCACCGAGCTTTGTTGTTCGGTGGCTGTGGCGATCTGAGTGGCCATGTCCGTGATGTTGGCGACCGCTTCGCTGATGCCCACCAGCGCCTCGTCGGCTTCCAGTACCCGCGCAACACCTTCCTCGGCCTGACGATGGCCTGAGTTCATGGTCTGCACGGCATTATTGGCAGTCTGTTGCAGTTTGGCGATCAGGCCATGGATCTGTCCGGTGGACTCAGTCGTGCGTTGTGCCAACTGACGCACCTCATCGGCTACCACGGCAAAGCCGCGGCCCATTTCCCCGGCGCGTGCCGCTTCGATGGCTGCGTTGAGTGCCAGCAGGTTGGTCTGGTCGGCAATGCCTTTGATCACATCGACCACGCCACCGATTTCATCGCTGTCCTTGGCCAGTTGCGTGACGGTCAGGCCGGTTTCGCCCACGGAAGTGGACAAGCGTTGAATCGCGTCACGGGTTTCCCCGGCAATATCACGGCCACGGAGCGTCAGTTGATTGGCCTGCTGGCTGGCATCGGCTGCCCGCTGCACATGGCTGGCGACTTGCTGGGTGGTGGTTGCCATCTGGTTGATCGCGGTTGCCACTTGTTCTGTCTCGACCCGTTGACGCTCCAGCCCGGAAGAGCTTGCATTGGCCAGCGAGTTGGATTTGCGTGCCTGGGTATTCAAGTGTTCGGCGGTGTCCTGCAAGCGGGTCAGGCAGGTTTTCAGCCGTGCTTCCTGGCTGAGGATCGACATTTCCAGACGGGCCTGCGGGCCCCGGCTGTCGGTATACATCTGCGCGATCAGCGGGTCCGAAGTGGTTTGTTCTGCCAGACGCAGCAGGCGCTTGATACCGCGCTGCTGCCAGGTCAGGCCGAGCAGGCCCAGCGGCACGGACAATACGGCGGCCAGAATGAAGCCCCAGTGAGAGTTGAGCCAGGCTCCGATCATGAAGCTCAACTGGCTGACAAGGATGAACGGCAGCCAGTCCTGCAGCACCGGCAGCCATTTATCGCGGCCAGGAATGGCCGACTTGCCTTTATTGATTCGTGCATACAGCGCTTCGGCACGCTTGATCTGTTCGGCGGTCGGTTTGACACGCACGGACTCGAAGCCAACCACCTGCTTGTTCTCGAACATTGGCGTCACATAGGCGTTGACCCAATAGTGATCGCCATTCTTGCAGCGGTTCTTGACGATACCCATCCACGGCTGGCCACGTTTCAGAGTGGTCCACATGTGCTCGAAAACGGCCGGAGGGACGTCAGGATGACGAACCAGATTATGCGGAGCCTTTATCAGCTCTTCATGACTGAAACCGGAGACTTCCTGGAAAATCTCGTTGCAGTAGGTGATCACGCCTTTGGTATCGGTGGTAGAAATCAACCGCTGTTCAGCAGGAAATGTCCGCTCACGTTGAGTGATTGGCTGGTTGTTACGCATGGCTTTCGGTCCTTCGATCCAATAGGCTTCGGAGAGTTATCGGCAAACTTACCTGTAAATTGAGCCTGTTAAGCGAAATGATTAGCGATTCATTGTCATCCATCAATGCTTATCGATTGAGCATCGGGTAGGTGAACAGGCCGAAATGCACCAGATTCAACCCCAGGTGAGTGATCACCGAGGCCAGCAGGCCACCGAACCGATAAGCGATGCCATAACCTGCCCCAGCCAGGCTCGCGAGCAATATCCATTGCCATCCCGAGCCCGCATGGGCAAGCCCGAACAGTATGGCAGCGATACTGATGGCAAGTGTGCTACCAAACCATAGTTTGTTAAAAAATTGTTGCAATGCACCTTGCAGATAAGCGCGGAAAAACAGCTCTTCGGTCAATGTCACCAGCAGCAGATTATTCAATAGCCAGAGTGTGCCGTGTTCCGGCCATTTTGCAGACCAGCCGGTTACCCCGAGGGCTACTGCCGTTGTCATGCACAGTACGCTGGTGGCGATCAGCGTGCCGGCTGCGACTTTCAGTGAGCGGGCAACGCCTGTTGACGCCAGTATCCAGGGGCAGAACAGCAGTATCCAGAAGCCGATCAGGGGTTTGTCCAGATTCAGGGACATGGAGAAGGGCGCGGCTTCAGGGCTGAAGCGAACCGCGTCGAACACTTTTGCGTTGTTGAAACCGGGCAACAGATGGCTGGCCAGCGCAATGCCCGTGACAATGAAGGTGGCATGCCCAAGCCCGCGGACAATCCTGTTCCCCGACTGCCTTGCGCAAAGCCCTGCAATAAGCAGAACGCCGACAGCCAGGGCCGCGGGCCACTCCAGTTGCCCGTAAAACAGGGCAATGGAGTAGCCGAGGCCAAGCAGGCCGAAAAATACCCACAGCCTTGGTGCCATTGAGAATCTCCTGAAGCAAAAGCGGAGATTCTAGGGGTTTCCAGCGGGCGTGTGCGGTATCAATAGATATTGGCCAGGCATCATTTTCACGACGTCAGGACGCAATCAACTGCCTCAACACGTAATGCAGAATACCTCCTGCCTTGAAGTATTCCACTTCGTTGAGGGTGTCGATCCGGCATAGTACGTCCAGATTTTCCTGGCTGCCGTCTTCCCGGGTGATCTTGAGCGTCAGGCTCATGCCCGGCTGCACCTCTGCATGTGTCAGCCCGCTGATTTCCAGTGTCTCCTTGCCCGTCAGCTTTAGGGATTTGCGGTTCTGGTCATTTTTGAATTGCAGGGGCAGCACGCCCATCCCGACCAGATTGGAGCGATGAATCCGCTCAAAGCTTTCGGCGATGACGGCTTTTACGCCCAGAAGGTTCGTGCCTTTGGCTGCCCAGTCGCGGCTTGAGCCGGTGCCGTATTCCTGGCCCGCGATAATCACCAGTGGTGTGCCTTCTGCCTGATAGCGCATGGCGGCGTCGTAGATGGCCAGCTTTTCGCCGCTGGGTACGTGAAGGGTATTGCCGCCTTCCTCGCCGCCCAGCATTTCATTGCGAATGCGGATATTGGCGAAGGTGCCGCGCATCATCACTTCATGGTTGCCACGACGTGATCCGTAGGAGTTGAAGTCCTTGGGTTCTACGCCCTGATCGCGCAGGTAGCGTCCGGCCGGGCTTTCAGTCTTGATATTGCCCGCCGGGGAAATATGGTCAGTGGTGACCGAGTCCCCCAGCAGTGCCAGGATCCGCGCGCCTTGAATATCTTCGATCACCGGCAAAGGGCCGGCAATTTCTGCAAAGAACGGCGGGTGCTGAATATAGGTGGAGTCCGGCTGCCAGACATAGGTGGCCGCCTGAGGGACTTCGATGGCCTGCCATTGTTCGTCACCGGCAAAGACCTCGGCGTACTCCTTGTGAAACATGCTGGTGTTGACGCTTTCTACCGCCTCGGCGATTTCTTTCTGGCTGGGCCAGATATCGCGCAGGTAAACCGGTTTGCCGTCCGAACCTTCACCCAATGGTTCGCTACTGATATCGATGCGCACACTACCTGCCAAGGCATAGGCCACAACCAGCGGTGGTGACGCCAGCCAGTTGGTCTTGACCAATGGGTGTACGCGGCCCTCGAAATTGCGGTTACCGGACAATACCGAGGCCACGGTCAGGTCCGAGTTCTGGATGGCGTTCTCTATGGGCTCCAGCAGTGGCCCGGAATTACCGATGCAGGTGGTACAGCCATAACCCACCAGATCGAAGCCCAATGCATCAAGGTATTGCGTCAGGCCAGCGGCCTTGTAGTAATCGGTGACGACCTTGGAGCCGGGAGCCAGCGAGCTTTTTACCCAAGGCTTGCGCTTGAGGCCTTTTTCCACTGCTTTTTTCGCCACCAGCCCGGCTGCCATCATCACGCTGGGGTTGGAGGTGTTGGTGCAGGACGTAATGGCCGCGATAACGACTGCGCCGTCTTTCAGGCGATAAGTCTGGCCGTTGTGCTCATATTCAGCCTCGCCGCTGAGCTGTTCGGCATTGCCCACGGCCACGCCACCGCCGCCTTCGCTTTCCAGGCGACCTTCTTCTGTGCGGGCAGGTTTGACCTGCAGGCCGAGAAAGTCATCGAATGCCTGGGCGACGGCAGGCAGATCGACTCTGTCCTGCGGACGTTTCGGCCCCGCCAGGCTGGCCTGTACAGTGCTCATGTCCAGTTCCAGGCTGTCGGTGAACACAGGCTCCTTGCCAGGCAGTCGCCACAGGCCCTGCGCCTTGCAATAAGCTTCCACCAGCTTCACCGTTTCATCCGGGCGGCCGGAAAGGCGCAGGTAATCCAGCGTTACATCATCCACCGGGAAGAAACCGCAGGTTGCACCATATTCGGGTGCCATGTTGGCAATGGTTGCGCGGTCAGCCAGCGGCAGGTCGGCCAGCCCGTCGCCATGGAATTCGACGAATTTCCCGACCACGCCTTTCTTGCGCAGCATCTGGGTGACGGTCAGCACCAGATCCGTCGCAGTGATGCCTTCCTTGAGCTTTCCGGTCAGTTTGAAACCGATCACTTCCGGGATCAGCATCGACACCGGCTGGCCGAGCATGGCCGCTTCGGCTTCGATCCCGCCCACGCCCCAACCCAGCACACCCAGGCCGTTGATCATGGTGGTGTGGGAGTCGGTGCCGACCAGGGTGTCGGGGAATGCATAAGTGCGGCCATCCTCTTCCTTGGTCCAGACCGTGCGGCCCAGGTATTCCAGGTTCACCTGATGGCAGATTCCGGTGCCCGGCGGTACGACGCTGAAGTTATCGAAGGCGCTCTGGCCCCAGCGCAGGAAGGCATAACGTTCTCCGTTGCGCTGCATTTCAATATCGACGTTGTCGCTGAAGGCGTCGGGATCGCCAAACCGGTCCACCATGACCGAGTGATCGATGACCAGATCAACCGGCGATAGCGGGTTGATACGCTGTGGGTCGCCACCGGCCTTGGCCACGGCGGCGCGCATTGCGGCCAGATCCACCACAGCGGGCACGCCGGTAAAGTCCTGCATCAGAACCCTGGCCGGGCGGTACTGAATTTCACGGTCCGAACGGCGTTCGGTCAGCCAGGCCGCAAGGGCCTTCAAGTCGGCTCCGGTGACGGTCTTGTTGTCTTCCCAGCGCAACAGGTTTTCCAGCAGCACTTTGAGCGACATGGGCAGCTTGTCCAGGTCACCCAATGATTTGGCAGCTTCCGGCAGGCTGAAGTAGTGATAGGTCTTGTTATCGATTTCGAGTGTTTTCAGGCTTTTCAGGCTATCCAGGGAGGGCATGAATGACTCCTTAAAGAGTTATGCAAGCGGTACTGGCTCCATGCAACAGGTCGGGAGCGCAGTCCGAGGCTCGACATTCTGTGGACTGTCGGGCTGCGCCAGTGGTTCCTGATTGGGCTATCATGCGCGGCTTTCAAGTCTGCGGGGCCGTGAGTCACCATGAATACGCTGTTTATGCATTGTCGACCCGGTTTTGAGAGCGAGGTCTGTTCGGAGATATCCGACCATGCTGCACGCCTGAACGTGGCAGGTTATGCCAAGGCCAAGCCCGATACGGCGTGTGCCGAATTCATTTGCACTGAAGAGGATGGTGCCCGGCGTCTGATGAGCGGTCAGCGTTTTGATCGCTTGATCTTCCCTCGGCAGTGGGCTCGGGGAGTCTTTCTCGATTTACCTGAAACCGACCGCATCAGCGTGATCCTGGCTCATATGGCGAGTTTTCCTGTCTGCGGCAGCGTGTGGCTGGAAGTGGTCGACACCAACGATGGCAAGGAACTGTCGAATTTCTGCAAGAAATTCGAGGCTCCGCTGCGCAAGGCGCTGACCCAGGCGGGCAAGCTGGTGGACGATTCGCGCAAGCCGCGTCTGTTGCTGACCTTCAAGAGTGGCCGAGAGGTGTTTCTCGGTCTGGCCGAGGCAGATAACTCGGCGATGTGGCCCATGGGGATTCCGCGTCTGAAGTTTCCTCGTGAAGCGCCAAGCCGTTCGACCCTGAAGCTCGAAGAGGCCTGGCATCACTTTATCCCGCGTCAGGAGTGGGATGAGCGCCTGTCCAGCGACATGACCGGCGTAGACCTGGGGGCGGCGCCGGGTGGCTGGACCTATCAACTGGTGCGTCGTGGCATGCTGGTAACGGCCATCGATAACGGACCGATGGCCGAAAGCCTGATGGATACCGGTCTGGTGCAGCATTTGATGGCCGATGGTTTTACCTACAAGCCTCGCCAGACAGTGGACTGGATGGTCTGCGACATCGTCGAAAAACCGGCACGTAACGCCGCCTTGCTGGAAACCTGGCTGGGAGAGGGTCTGTGCCGTGAGGCCGTGGTCAATCTCAAACTGCCCATGAAGCAGCGTTACGCTGAAGTGCGTCGGCTGCTTGATCGTATCGAGGAAGGGTTCCAGGCGCGTGGTGTCAGGGTTTCGATTGGCTGCAAGCAGCTTTATCACGACCGCGAGGAAGTGACCTGCCACCTGCGCAGGCTGGACGTTGCCAAGCCAGCCCGCCCGCGCAAGGGCTGATTGGCCTGATTGAATCAATTGAGCGACAATTGCCGCCAGTTTTTGGAGTGCCTCATGTCTGAACCCATCGAAAACCAGCCTGTTGATGCAACCCTGGATGCCAGCGGCCTCAATTGTCCTGAACCTGTGATGATGTTGCATCAGAAGGTTCGTGACCTGCATGCCGGTGGCCTGCTCAAGGTGATCGCCACGGACCCTTCGACCCGTCGTGACATTCCCAAGTTTTGTGTGTTTCTAGGGCATGAACTGGTCGAACAACAGACCGATGGCGGTACTTTTCTCTACTGGATTCGCAAGAAACAGGATTGAGGCAGGTTTTACCTGCCGCAATCGTGTTTCACTACGGGTTATCCCTCAGTTACCAGAGACTCTTTCATGCGCATTGTCGCTGACGAAAATATCCCGCTGCTTGATGCCTTTTTCGCTCATTTTGGCGAGATACGCCGTCTGCCGGGGCGCTCTATCGATCGGGCCGCGGTTGCCGATGCCGATATCCTGCTGGTGCGCTCGGTGACAAACGTTGACCGCACGATGCTTGAAGGCAGCCCGGTGCGTTTCGTCGGGACCTGCACCATTGGGACGGACCATCTGGATCTGGAGTATTTCCAGCAGGCGGGCATTCAATGGTCCAGCGCTCCTGGCTGCAATGCCCGAGGCGTTGTGGATTATGTATTGGGCAGTTTGCTGACCCTGGCCGAAATCGAAGGTGCAGACCTCAAGCAGCGCACTTATGGTGTCGTGGGTGCAGGTCAGGTGGGTGGCCGCCTGATCAAGGTGTTGAAGGCTCTGGGCTGGAACGTACTGGTCTGTGATCCGCCTCGGGCTGGCGAGGGCGGCGAGTTCGTCAGCCTGGACGAGATCGTTGAGCGCTGCGATGTCATCAGCCTGCACACGCCTTTGACCAGGGTGGGGGAGCAGCCAACCTGGCATCTGTTCGATAAGTCGCGGTTACTTCAGCTCAGGCAGGGTGCCTGGCTTATCAATGCCAGTCGTGGTGCAGTGATCGATAACGTTGCGCTGCATGACGTCCTACTTGAACGTGAAGACCTGCAAGCGGTACTCGATGTATGGGAAGGCGAACCTCAGGTCAACGTGCCGCTGGCGGATCTGTGCGTGATCGGCACGCCGCATATTGCAGGCTACAGCCTCGATGGCAGGCAGCGTGGAACCGCGCAGATCTATCAGGCGCTCTGTGCCTTTCTCGATCAGCCGGCAACCATTCTTCTGGACGATCTGCTGCCTCGGCCCTGGCTGGCGCAAGTCAGCCTGGACGGGCAAACCGATCCTGTCTGGGCACTGAACATGCTGTGCAGGGGTGTCTATGATCCGCGTCGCGACGATGCCGATTTCCGTCGCAGCCTGGTGAACGATACCGCCAGCCAGCGTCTGGCTTTCGATGCCTTGCGCAAGCACTACCCGCCACGTCGGGAAATCGAGGGTTTGAAAGTCCGGCTGGAAGGCGATTCGCAGGCCTTGAAGCAGATGGTCTTGGCGCTGGGTGCATCGCTTGTCTGAACAGGCACACGGGATTCAAGGCAGAAAAAACCCGACACTGGGTCGGGTTCTGAAAAATGGGGTGATGCTTAATTATTCTGCTTTGCAGGCGTGACCCAGAATTTTTCGCATTCCTGGCAGGCAGCCTGAACCATTTCTTCGGTAATGAGGACTTCGTGTCCATCCTTGTCGAGCACAGCGCCACCTACAGAGAGGTCGGGGGTGGATCGAACGACCTGGACTTGATTGCTGCTTTCTTGCACGTTCATAGTCTTTCTCCTTGATCAGGTGTTACATCTAAACTACCCGCGTTTGATGACCGTGCAGTGACACTTCCAGTCGCAAGCGGAGTCCCAGTGCAACAGAAATGATATAAAACCGCCAGTATTTGCTTAGATCGATCCTTTCTAGAAGAGAAGCAAGGCGTCATAACGCTTGGCTTTCCTGCCCCCCATACAGGTTTAATGATTATGTCGTCGGTGTTTTCCATCGCTCAGCGGCCTTCTATCCGTCTGGCCCTGAGTTTTCTCGTCCCTTACCGCTGGCAGGCTTTGGGGGCATTGCTGGCCTTGATCATTACGGCAGGTCTCATGCTCTTCATGGGGCAGGGCATCAAGATGATCGTGGATCAGGGATTCGTGACGGGCTCGGCTGAACAACTTGAGCGATCCATCGGTTTTTTCCTGCTGGTGACTGTGGGGTTGTCGATCGGCACCTTTACCCGCTTTTATCTGGTGTCCTGGATCGGCGAGCGGGTTGTGGCGGATTTGCGCAATCGCGTATTCGAGCACCTGATCAATCTGCATCCGGCTTTCTATGAAAATAACCGCAGCTCGGAAATCCAGTCCCGCCTGACGGCAGATACCACCTTGCTGCAGTCGGTGGTGGGGTCGTCTCTGTCGGTATTCCTGCGCAGTGCGCTGATGGTGATTGGCGGCATCATTCTTTTGTTCATCACCAACCCGAAGCTGACCAGTATCGTGGTGCTCACCTTGCCACTGGTGATCGTGCCAATCCTGGTATTCGGTCGCCGGGTGCGTCGTCTGTCCCGCGAGACGCAGGACCGTGTGGCTGACGTAGGCAGTTATGTCGCCGAAGCGCTGAGGCAGATCAAGACCGTTCAGGCGTATAACCATCAGGAGCACGACAAGGCGCATTTTTCCCGGACGGTCGAGAATGCCTTCGGTACGGCACGCAAGTATATCTTGCAAAGGTCCTGGCTGATTACCATCGTGATCTCGCTGGTATTGGGGGCTGTTGGCGTGATCCTGTGGGTTGGCGGGATGGACGTGATCAAGGGCACCATCAGCAGCGGTGAATTATCGGCCTTTGTGTTTTACGCCCTTCTGGTAGGCACTTCCTTTGGTTCGCTGAGTGAGGTGATTGGCGAGTTGCAGCGCGGCGTGGGTGCTGCCGAGCGCATCAGCGAACTGCTTCAGGTCTGTAGCGAAATCACACCTCCAGCCAGCGGCCTGCTTTGTCTGCCGGGCAGAATCAGTGGTCGTCTGGCGTTCGAGGGCGTCAGTTTTGCCTACCCGTCACGGCTCGATCACAATGCGGTCGACGATCTGACCCTGAGCATCGTGGCCGGTGAAACCATCGCGCTGGTCGGTCCATCGGGGGCGGGCAAGTCCACGCTGTTCGATTTGTTGCTGCGTTTCTACGATCCTCAGCAGGGCCGCATCCTGATTGAAGGGACCCCCATTCTTCAGCTTGATCCTCAAGACCTGCGTCGCAACTTTGCCCTCGTTTCACAGACGCCAGCCTTGTTCTTCGGCAGTGTCGAAGACAACATTCGCTATGGCAACTCAGAGGCCAGTATCGAGCAGGTGGAAGCCGCAGCGCGCATTGCTCATGCCCATGAGTTCATCATGCAAATGGCTGATGGCTACAAGACCCATCTGGGGGATGGCGGCCTTGGGTTGTCCGGTGGTCAGCGGCAGCGTCTGGCGATTGCCAGGGCATTGCTGGTCGATGCACCGATTCTGTTGCTGGATGAAGCGACCAGTGCGCTGGATGCTCAAAGCGAGCACCTTATCCAGCAGGCGCTGCCAAGCCTGATGAAGGGGCGTACGACGCTGGTTATCGCCCATCGACTGGCCACGGTACAGAATGCCGACCGTATTGCAGTCATCGATCAGGGGCGTCTGGTGGCGGTGGGGACGCATCAGCAACTGATAGCCGGCAATGCGCTGTATGCGCGTCTTGCGGCACTTCAGTTCAATGTGCAGATGGAAGGCGAGATGGGTTGAGGCTTTGGCTGGCTGCGTGTCTGGCACGCAGCCTTGGCTTTACTCAGCGGTATTCGCACAGGTAAGCAGTATCGACACTTACCTTCAACTGAAACTTGCTGTTGGCCGGTACATTGAACTGGCTGCCGGTGCTGAAGGTTTCCCAGTCAGTGCTGTCCGGTAGCTTGACGATCAGTTCGCCGGAGATGACATGCATGATTTCGCGTTGTGCAGTGCCGAACTCATATTCGCCCGCTGCCATCACACCAATGGTGGCCTGGCCTTCCGTCTGACTGAAAGCGATGGATTTGACAGTGCCGTCGAAGTATTCATTGACCTTGAACATGCGAGATTCCTTGGTGAAAGGGCTGAAAAGGGTCGAATAGTATGCCCAAGGTATCAACCATCGTCACTTGGCAATCCTGATATTCAATTGGGAAGAATCAGCGGCAGCAGTCTGGCGGTGTTGCGTGCATCGACCAGAGCGCGGTGTTGCTGGCCGCTGAACTGCATGCCGGCCAGTTGCAGCGCGCTGTTGAGCCCCGGCGCGCGTTGTAGTTGGCGGGCCTCGGCGAAGCGCTGCTTCAGGTTCACATAGGGCATCTCGCTCAGGGCGCTTTGCAGATGATGCTGGCGCCACTGCTCCTCCAGTTGCCTGCGGTCGTAATCGCCCCAGCTGGCCCAGCCGACAACACGGGCCTGATGATGGCTGAGCCAGCGCTCGAATTGTGGCCATACGCTGGTCAGCGGTGCGGCGCTGTCGATATTGCTTTGGCTGATGTGGGTCAGTTCTCGGCAGAAGTGCGTCAGCAAGGGGCGGCGTGCGGGGCGTACGAAGCGCTCGAAATGATCCAGTTCGCGTCCGTCCTGATTCACCAGCGTTGCACCGATCTCGATGATTTCCATTTCTGCGACCGGCCATCCGCCTTCCTCGGTGGTAGCCTCCAGGTCGATCACCAGCCAATGCGGCATTATGAAGCTCCATCCAACAGTTTGAGTGAGATCAGAGTAGCCATATTCATTCGGCTATGCTCGATAAGGTTTTGCCACGGGGTTGCCGATACTTCAATCGACCGTTGAATACTCCTTGAGTGCCTTGTCTTTTGTCGCCATTCACCTGTCGGCTTTCATGGCGCATCCGATTATGCCGATTCATTGATTTGGTAGTTGTTTAAACTGCTGAAAGCGCATAGCGTGTGGCGTTTTTGACCGATACCTTTTCATGAAGACGCACGCAGTAATAACCGATGTGTTGTTGCGCAGGGGAGCGATGCTGATTGTATCGCTGTTATTGAGCTGGCAGGTTCAAGCCGCTCAAGTCGTGCAGGTTGCGGCCGTGCATTTTCCGCCCTATATGATTCGCCCTGAAAGAGGCAATGATACCGGGCTTCTGCCCAAGCTTATCGAGGCCTTGAATGCCAGTCAGCACGACTACGAGTTCGTGGTGGTGCCGACTTCCGTGCAGCGTCGCTTTCGTGACTTTGCACAAGGTCGCTTCGACATTGCCATTTTTGAAAACCCGGACTGGGGTTGGAAAAGTGTTGCCTATGACAAAGTGGATATGGGGCTGGAAGATGCCGAAGTCTTTGTTGCCCGACGGGCGGAAGGGCGTCAGCAGAGTTATTTCGACGACCTGTCCGATAAACGCCTGGCTCTGTTCAGTGGTTATCACTATGGGTTTGCCAACTTCAATGCCGACCCGAAGTTTCTGAGCGAGAACTTCAACGTCACGCTGACCTATTCACATGACAGCAATTTATTGATGGTCATACGCGAACGTGTGGATATTGCGCCGGTAACGCGCTCTTACCTGGTGGATTTCATGGCGCACAACCCGACCGAAGCCGAGCAGTTTCTGGTGTCCGAGCGGGTGGATCAGCTCTATCGTCAATATGCACTGTTGCGTCCGGGTGGCAGCATCAGCGCAACGAAGTTTGATCAGTTGTTGCAGCAGTTGCGTGACAGTGGGGCGTTCGCGAAGATCTTCGAGCCTCTGCACATAAAGGTATTGGCCGTGCCTCCTTACTCGGCTGCGCAAGACAAGGCAGCGAGCAAGAAGGCTGGAAGGTGAGAGAAGGCCAGGATCACTGATCCTTGGCTTCCTTGGCATCCATCTGCGCATTACGTTCATGAATACGCTTGAGCTGCTCTTCGGTCAGAGGCAGCTTTTGTGCTGTGTCGCGCAGTAACATCAGGCCGCCGACGATGGAGCCAATTGCAACGATCAGAATCAACCAGGCATACCAGGGCATAGCACTCTCCTTGTAGTCATACCGGTTTGAGCAAGGTGTTGCCCAATGGTTCAAGTGTATGCGCTCTGGAAGGGCCGCGTGAAACCGTGATGGTTTCACGCGGCCTTTTGCTGTTATGAGCCGGTCAGCATCGCGTCGGCAGGGGCGTTGGCGCGCGATTGGGAGGTAAGGCTGAAGTAGATGAAGCCTACAGCCATGAAGCAGAGGAAGATGAACCCGATCAGCATGTTGAACCAGGCCATTGCCACCAGGCATACCACGGCCAGCGCCAGGGCGATTCCTGGCACGACAGGGTAGCCCGGTGCGCGGAAGCTGCGTTCCAGCAGGGGTTCGGTCTTGCGCAGTTTGAACAGGCTGAGCATGCTCATGATGTACATCACGATTGCACCGAATACGGCCATGGTGATCATGGCTGCGGTCAGGGTCATACCGCTCAGGTTGATCAGGCCGTCGCTGTAGATGGCTGCAATGCCGATCAGGCCGCCCGCGATGATTGCCCGGTGAGGCGTCTGGAAGCGTGAGAGCCTGGCCAGCGAAGCGGGCAGGTAACCGGCACGCGCCAGGGCGAAGAACTGACGCGAGTAACCCAGGATGATCCCGTGGAAACTGGCAACCAGCCCGAACAGGCCGATCCAGACCAGCATGTGCAGCCAGCCGGAGTTATCACCCACCACGGCCTTCATGGCCTGTGGCAGCGGGTCGTTGATGTTGGACAGGGTGCGCCAGTCGCCGACACCGCCCGCAAACAGCATTACGCCGATGGCCAGCACTACGAGGGTCAGGATGCCGCTGACATAGGCTTTCGGAATGGTGCGTTTCGGGTCCTTGGCTTCTTCGGCAGCCATGGCTGCACCTTCGATAGCCAGGAAGAACCAGATTGCGAACGGAATCGCGGCGAACATACCGGCAATCGCGCCCGGCCCGAAGGTATCTGAACCTGCCCAGCCATGCAGTGCGAAGTTACTGAAACTGAAGGCCGGAGCCACCACGCCCATGAACACCAGCAACTCGGCCACGGCCAGGACGCAGACAACCAGCTCAAAGGTCGCCGCCAGTTTCACGCCCAGAATATTGAGGGTCATGAAGACGATATAGGCGCCGACCGCTGCATGCTTGGGGTCCAGGGTCGGAAACTGCACATTCAGGTAGGCACCGATTGCCAAGGCAATGGCCGGTGGCGCAAAGACAAATTCGATCAGTGTCGCCATGCCAGCGATCAATCCACCTTTCTCTCCGAATGCGCGGCGACTGTAGGCGAATGGCCCGCCCGCGTGGGGAATGGCAGTGGTCAGTTCGGTGAAGCTGAAGATGAAGCAGGTGTACATCGCTGCGACCATCAAGGCCGTGACCAGAAATCCGAGTGTTCCCGCCACACCCCAGCCGTAGCTCCAGCCGAAGTATTCGCCGGAGATCACCAGCCCGACTGCGATCCCCCATAAGTGAATTGTGCCTAGCGTTGGCTTGAGTTGTTGACTCATGTGTTTCTCCCTGAGGGTCAGAAAAGCATTGAAATATTTTTTTGCTTGCTCTTTTTATTTGCTTTGTTTGCAGGCTCCGTGCCAGTGCATGAATCGTCGTCGTATTGCTTCAAATGAGGTCGTTTGCAGAACGGCTCTGGTCGCTGCCTCGTGTTCTGGCGCAGGTTTGGTGCGCAAGGCTGCAAGGGTGAGCGCTGTAAGTGCGTATTGGCTTTTTTAAAGTCCAGGTCCCGTCCGCCAGCAGGTTCGGCTACAATGCGCGCCGATTTCGACTTACCTGAGAACACGCTCATGTCCGCCTGCCAGACTCCTGTCATCGTCGCCCTGGATTTTCCGACCCGTGACGCCGCCTTACGGTTGGCTGACCAGCTTGATCCGAAACTGTGCCGGGTCAAGGTCGGCAAGGAACTGTTCACCAGTTGCGCTTCGGATATCGTTGAAACCCTGCGTAACAAGGGCTTCGAGGTTTTTCTGGATCTTAAATTTCACGACATTCCCAACACCACGGCCATGGCTGTCAAGGCGGCAGCGGAAATGGGTGTCTGGATGGTGAACGTGCATTGCTCTGGCGGCTTGCGCATGATGTCGGCGTGCCGTGAAGTGCTGGAAAAGCGCAGTGGCCCTCAACCGCTGTTGATCGGTGTTACCGTGCTGACCAGCATGGAGCGTGAAGACCTGGCAGGTATCGGTCTGGATATCGACCCTCAAGTGCAGGTGCTGCGTCTGGCTGCCCTGGCGGAAAAAGCCGGCATGGACGGTCTGGTATGTTCGGCTCTGGAAGCCCAGGCGCTGAAGGCTGCTCATCCGTCCCTGCAACTGGTCACCCCCGGCATTCGCCCTGCTGGCAGCGCCCAGGACGACCAGCGTCGTATCCTGACACCGCGTCAGGCGCTGGACGCTGGTTCCGACTATCTGGTCATCGGCCGTCCGATCAGCCAGGCCGCCGATCCGGCACAGGCCCTGGCGGCTGTGGTTGCCGAACTGGCCTGATCCTCCGGTAGGATCATGCTGGTACAGTTAAGGTCATAAATCACTTTGTGGGAGGCAGCTTGCTGGCGACTTCAGCGTACAGACGCAGAATATCTGCCGGTTTTGAGGCTTTTTCGCCAGCAAGCTGTCTCCCACAAGTTTTGTTCCTTGACTGATCGTTCCTATCAGACCTTCAGCACCAACTTGCCGAAGTTCTCGCCACTGAAGAGCTTGAGCAGGGTTTCAGGGAAGGTTTCCAGCCCGTCGACCACATCCTCACGGCTCTTGAGCTTGCCTTCGGCAATCCAGCCTGCCATTTCCTGACCGGCTTCGGCGAAGCGCGAGGCGTAGTCCAGCACCACAAAGCCTTCCATGCGCGCACGGTTGACCAGCAGCGACAGGTAGTTGCTCGGCCCTTTGATCGGTGAGGTGTTGTTGTACTGGCTGATGGCGCCACAGATCACGACGCGGGCTCGCGGTGCCAGGCGGCTGAGCACGGCATCCAGGATATCGCCACCGACGTTATCGAAATACACGTCCACGCCTTTGGGGCACTCGCGTTTCAGTCCTGCCAGAACGTCTTCGCTCTTGTAGTCGATAACGCCATCAAAACCCAGTTCGTCGATCAGCGAGCGGCACTTTTCCTGCCCGCCCGCGATGCCGATGACCCGGCAGCCCTTGAGCTTGGCGATTTGCCCGGCCACGCTGCCCACCGCACCGGCAGCACCGGAGATCACTACGGTGTCGCCGCTTTTCGGGGCGCCCACATCCAGCAGTGCGAAGTAGGCGGTCATGCCGGTCATGCCCAGCGCGGAAAGGTAGCGGGGCAGCGGCGCGAGTCTTGGATCAATCTTGTAAAAGCCTTTGGGTTCGCCGACGAAGTAATCCTGAACCCCTACCGAACCTTGTACGTAGTCGCCTGCCGCGAACTGCGGGTTCTTCGATTCGATCACTTCGCCAACGCCCAGGGCGCGCATGACATGGCCCAGTTCAACCGGCGGGATATAGGATTTGCCCTCGTTCATCCAGCCACGCATGGCCGGGTCGAGGGAAAGGAATTGGTTGCGCACCAGAATCTGTCCGTCTGCCACTTCTGCGACCGGTACCTCCTGATACGTGAAGTTCTCTCTGCCGGGATGGCCAACAGGTCGCTTGGCGAGCAGAAACTGGCGATTGGAAAGAGTGGTCATGACAGGTCCTCGATCTGAAGAAGAAAGGCTGATTGAAGCTGTTGATGCTCTTTGAGGCAAGCAACGGTCATGTAGCGAATGCGGCTCCATCCAGCAGGATGATGCCTGTTGGCAGTCGTCACCGAAGGTGTTTCGACTTGAGTCACCCGCAGTGGTGCTCTACATTGCCTGTTCATTGAAAGTCTGGATTGTCGCGCAATGTCCCCTACGAATTTGCCAACCCTTTATCCCCGCGCGCTGCGTGCAGGTGACGCTGTTGCGCTGGTGTCGCCTGCCGGGCCGGTGGTTGCCTCCAAGGTCGAAGCCGCAGTGGAGGTGCTGAAGGGCTGGGGATTGAAGCCGCGGGTCTATCCCCATGCATTGGGCAAGCATTCCTTTTATGCCGGCACTGACGAGGACCGCCTCGCGGATCTGAACAGCGCACTGGCCGACCCGGAAATCCGGGCGGTGATCTGCAACCGTGGCGGTTACGGCACGCAGCGAATTCTTGGGCAACTGGATTTTGAATCCGTTCGGCGCGATCCGAAGCTGGTCACCGGCTTTTCCGATATCACGGCCCTGCACGGTGCCCTATGGACGCATGCAGGTCTTGCGACCATCCACGGCCCGGTGGCGGCTCAACTGGAGCGTGGCGGCTTGTTCGTCAGCGGCATGCGCCATGTGCTGATGAGCGCCGAGCCGGTGCTGCTCAAGGCCGATCCCGAGGCTGCGACCGGTAGTGTGCGAACTCAAGGCAGCGCCAAGGGTTTGCTGCTCGGAGGCAATCTGAGCATGCTCAGCACCTGCATCGGCACGCCTTACATGCCGGATCTGACAGGTGCCATCCTGCTGATCGAGGATGTCGGGGAAGCGGCTTATCGGGTCGACCGTCTACTGACTCATCTGGGCAATTGCGGGATCCTGCAGCGTCTGGCCGGTATTGCCGCGGGCGATTTCAGTGTGCCTGCCCATACCGCCGGTTCGATCACCCCGGCCCACGTGTTGCAGGAACGACTGGGCAATCTGGGGATTCCGGTTCTCGGAGGCTTGCCGGTGGGTCATGGCGACGTCAATCAGGCCGTGCCGCTGGGTACTCAGGCCATTCTCGATGCGGATGCGGGAACACTTTTAGTGTCCGCCGCTGCCCATTCTTGAGGCACGAACCTCTCTTATAGCATCGCGTTTCTCTGTGCAGGCGGAGCGTTCGGCCGCCTGCTGCCAGGGCAACCATCCTGAAAGCGACGTCTGCATAGCTCTTTGCCATTATTCCTGACCCGCAGGCTTGCACTCGACCCTGCCCGTTGCGAATGTGCACGGATATTGAATGGCCTCGTGAGTGGATCATTCAAGGCGAATGAGTCGAACGGGGGTTGAACGCTATGATCTTGGCCATTCAAGGACGCTTCGCCAACCTCGGTATGGCGAAGAAGCTGGGCTTTGGTTTTACTCTGGTGCTGCTGTTGACGGCTCTGGTGGCAGCCATTGGTGTCTGGTCGCTGAAAAGCATCAGCCAGCATGTCGATGGCCTGAAGCAGATGTCTTCCCTTAATAGTGGACTGCTGCGTGTACGCTTGCTCGAGCAGGAATACGCCCTGCACAGCGATCCCAAGGTCGTGGAGCAGATTCACACCCGAATCGATGACCTGAGCACTCTGGCGCAATCGCTGCAAGAGCAGTCGCCTGCCAACGAGGCGATGCTGTTTCAGGTTCGGCAGGCATTGGGCGCCTACCGCACCTCTTTCGATGAATTCGTCGATATCAGTCAAAGCAAGGATCTGGCACTGGAAATGGCCAGTTGGTCGGTGTCCAGCGTAGCCAACAATCTTGAAGTGTTGCAGGCCGGGCTGGCCGATGATGGAACCTGGACCCTGAAGGATTCTCAGGGGCAGCAAGGTGCAGAGTTCGTCGAGCAGGCCGGCAAGGTCAGTCAGGTATCGAAGCTGATGCAGCAGGCCATGGACGAAGCCCGTGTACGTCTGGACAAGAGCCGCAGGACCGGGTCGGGCGAAGCTGCGAAAACCGGGACCATCGAGCAGGCCGATCAAGCCAGGGGGCTGGCCGAAGAACTCAAGTCCCAGATCAAGGATGAGGGTTATCTGACGGTGTTGGGTGAAGTCAGCACGCACATCGTCAGCTTCACCGAAAAGCTCAAGGAGTACACCGACCTGCTGGCCAGGGAAGCTCAGGTTTCCGGCCAGTTGGCGACCAATGCCCGGCAAGTGGTGGAACTGGTCAAGCAGGTTTCTGCCACCGAAGATCAGTCCATGCAGACTCAGCTCACCGCCAATACCTTGCAGATTATCGGGTCGTCGGTGGTGGCCTTGTTGGTGGGGTTTATTGTTTCCTGGTTGATTACCCGCTTGATCGTCGGCCCGCTGCGCAGTGTTATCGGCCTGGCACAGCGCATTGCCGCAGGAGACTTGAGTGGCAGTGTGCAGGTTCGGCGGCGCGATGAAATCGGTCAGTTGATGCTCGCCATGCAGCAGATGGGCGAGGGCTTGAGCCGTATTGTCAGTGGCTTGCAGTCGGGCATCGAGCAGCTGTCGAACTCGGCGCACTCCTTGTCGGCCGTTACTGAACAGACCAACCTGGAAGTCAGTTCCCAGAAGGAAGAAACCGAACAGGTCGCCACAGCGATGAATCAGATGACCGCCACTGTCCATGATGTGGCGCGTAATGCCGAAGAGGCTGCATTGGCTGCTCAGACGGCTGATGAAAAGGTGGACGGTGGGCAGGCGGTGGTGCGTCAGAGCATGCAGCGTATCGAGCAACTGGCCAGTTCATCGCAGTCTGCCAGCCAGGGTATCCAGAACCTGAGTGCCGAGATTCAGAACATCGGCCAGGTCTTGAATGTGATCAAAAGCGTTGCCGAACAAACCAACCTGCTGGCACTCAATGCTGCTATCGAGGCCGCTCGGGCGGGTGAGCAAGGGCGTGGTTTTGCGGTGGTGGCGGATGAAGTTCGCGCCCTTGCCAAGCGTACTCAGCAGTCAACCCAGGAGATCGAGAATCTGGTGTTCAGGTTGCAAAGTGGTGCGCAGGCATCGGTTGAGCAGATTCAGAGCAGTGGCGAGCTGGTGAAGCTGGCGGTCAGCGATGCGCTGCAAACCGAAAGCGCGTTGGGTGGTATTGCGGTGGCTGTCTCCATGATTCAGCAGATGAACCAGCAGATCGCCGCAGCCGCCGAGCAGCAAAGCTCGGTGGCCGAGGAGATCAACCGCAGTGTGACAAGCATCCGTGCCAGTGCCGATCAGTCGGCTCTGGCCATGCAGGGCAACGCAGCTTCCAGTCTCGAACTGGCCTCATTGGGAGTGGAACTGAAAGGGATGGTCGGGCATTTCAGGCTTTAACCTCATCCACTCTTGCGCATATTGAGGATCACCAGCGTCAGTACCCCGGCCACGATTCCCCAGAGTGCCGAGCCAATGGAAAACAGGGTCAGGCCTGATGCGGTGACCATAAAGGTGATGAGTGCCGCTTCCCGCTCCTTGGGCTCGTTCATCGCGACGGTCAGGCCGTTGATGAGTGAGCCAAACAGCGCCAGAGCCGCAATCGACAGCACCAGTTCCTTGGGGAAGGCTGCGAACAAGGCGGCCAGGGTCGCGCCGAAAATACCGGCGATGCCGTAGAAAACCCCGCACCAGACGGCGGCCGTATAACGCTTTTTCTTGTCTTCATGGGCATTGGGGCTGGTGCAGATGGCGGCGCTGATCGCTGCCAGATTGAGCCCATGGCAGCCAAAGGGTGCGGTCAGCAGCGAGGTGATGCCCGTGGCTGTAATCAGAGGCGAAGAGGGCGTGTGATAGCCATCGGCACGCAACACGGCGATGCCTGGCATGTTCTGCGAAGTCATTGCCACCACGAATAACGGAATGCTGATGCTGATGGTCGCCGCCAGCGAGAACGAAGGCGTCGTCCAGACCGGCGCGGCCACTTCCAGAGAGAGGTCAGTGAAATTCAGCAGCCCCAGCACGCCGGCTATTGCGATCCCCACCAGCAGCGCCGCCAGTACCGAATAGCGCGGCGAGACTCGTTTGACCAGCAAGTAGGTGAAAAACATGGCCAGTACCAGGCTGGTGCGATGCTGTACGGCGATGAAGATATCGCTGCCGATCTTGAACAGGATCCCGGCCAGCAAGGCCGCCGCCAGGGAGGCGGGCAAGCGCTTGACCAGCCGCTCGAAACTGCCGGTCATGCCGCAGATGATCACCAGGAGCGAGCAGGTGATGAACGCGCCGATAGCCTCCGGGTAAGCCACGCCGCCCAGTGTGGTAATCAGCAAGGCGGCGCCGGGTGTTGACCAGGCCACGCTGATCGGCGTGCGGTAGCGCAGCGACAACCCGATACTGCAAATCGCCATGCCTATGAACATCGACAAGAGCCAGGATGACATCTGGCCACTGGTGAGGCCAGCAGACTGCCCTGCCTGAAGCATCAGCACCAGCGAACTGGTGCAGCCGGTCATCATTGCAATGAAACCAGCGACCACGGCTGAAGGTGATGAGTCTGCCAATGGGCGCAGTGGCGCCTTGAGGGTCTCGTTCATGCAGGGCTTTCCTTAAACGGGCAGGTTTGAAAGGTGTCGGTATTTCTTATTCAGTTATCGGTATCTGTGCCGCCGGGCCGGGCGCCCGACTGGAGCGTCTGCCCCAGCGCCTGGTTGACGGCTAGCCATCCATCCACCGCAGCCTGACCTGCGTCGGAGAATACCCGCTGCAAGAGCTTCACCTGTTCCTGGCGCAACGCCTGCTCGAATCTGATTCCTTCTTCGCTCAGTACCAGCAGTCGCTTGCGCTTGTCGGTATCAGGCGTCGTGCTGTGTACCAGCTCCATGGCAATCAACTGGCGCAGTGGCACATTGAGCGCCTGTTTGCTGACCCCCAGCACGGTGAGCAGCTCCTTCACGCTCAGGTCGGGGTAGCGAGCAATAAAAAACACAATGCGCTGATGAACACGGCTGAGCCCGCGCCGGGCCAGCATTTCATCGGCTTTGGCGGTAAATGCCTGGTAGCCGAAAAAGAAGGCTTCCATGGCAATTTGCTGATTGGCAGGATTTTTAAGGTCAAGCATGTTGACGTATCCGGGCTTTGCGTCGTAATTTGAGTCAACAAGTTTGACGTATTTCCCTTTCACTCGGCTACAGGTAGTTGCCATGGCTTTCTCCGAACGTGTTACCCGCCTGAAAAGTTCATTGATTCGCGAAATCCTGGCCGCTGCACAACGGCCTGAAGTGATGTCCTTTGCCGGCGGCTTGCCTGCCGAGTCCATGCTGCCGAAAGTGGAGTGGGCCGACATGCCGTTGACTCTGGGGCAATACGGCATGAGCGAAGGCGAGCCCGAGCTGCGTGAAGCGCTGGCCGCCGAGGCGCGGGCGCTGGGTGTTCCTTGTCAGGCCAGCCAGGTCCTGGTCGTCAGCGGTTCGCAGCAGACGCTTGATCTGGCCGCCAAGCTGTACATCGACAAAGGCACTGAAATCCTGCTGGAAGCCCCGACTTACCTGGCAGCGCTGCAAATCTTCCAGTTGTTCGGCGCTGATTGCCTGACTGTGCCCTTGCAGGCCGAGGGGCCGGATCTGATTGTCTTGCGGCAGCGTCTGGAGCAGCACAAGCCTGCGTTCGCCTACCTGATTCCGACCTTTCAGAACCCATCAGCGGTGCGTTATAGCGAAGCGAGTCGTGATGCGGTCGCGGCTCTGCTCGACGAGTTTGGCGTGACGTTGATCGAAGATGAGCCTTATCGCGAACTGACCTTCGATGGCGGCAATGCAAGACCGATTGTCGCTCGTCTCAAAAAGGCCAGCTGGATCTATACCGGAACCGTCTCCAAAACCTTGCTGCCGGGGTTGCGTGTCGGTTACCTGA
The DNA here is from genome assembly GCF_015471405.1 of Pseudomonas cichorii. Classification (GTDB taxonomy): domain Bacteria; phylum Pseudomonadota; class Gammaproteobacteria; order Pseudomonadales; family Pseudomonadaceae; genus Aquipseudomonas; species Aquipseudomonas serbiensis. Next base: position 36,018 of record NZ_BLVZ01000015.1, on the reverse strand, counting down.
TCGCCAGTGCGGATCTGTTCCCGCATCTGCTGCGCCTGAAGCAATCTGCCGATCTGCATACCAACCGGATCGGTCAGTGGCAGGCCTTGCAGTGGATCGGCACCGAACACTACCGTGAACATCTGAGTGAGTTGCGTGGGTTCTATCGACAGCGACGCGATGCATTCGAGGCGGCCTTGCAGGAACACTTTGGCGATCTGGCCGACTGGAACAGCCCGCAAGGTGGGTTATTCTTCTGGCTGACGCTCAAGCAGAAGCTCGATACCCGCACTTTGCTGGATGCTGCGCTGTCTCAGGATGTGACTTTTATGCCGGGTGAACCGTTCTTTGCGAACCCGGACGCCAACCACGGTCATCTGCGGTTGAACTTCAGCCATATTGATCCGGCGCGTCTGGATGAGGGCTTGAAACGATTGGCCGCGGTAATTCGCTTGGCCAGTGCAAGGCAGGCGGCTTGATTCGATCCAATACAAGGGATTCCAGCGGGAGCAGGGCGATGTACAAGGTTTACGGCGATTACAACTCAGGCAATTGCTACAAGGTCAAACTGATGCTCAGCCTGCTGGGCTGCGAGTACCAGTGGGTGCCTGTCGATATTCTCAATGGCGAAACCCAGACCCCGGCGTTCCTTGAAAAGAACCCCAATGGCAAGATTCCGGTGCTGGAACTCAGTGACGGCACCTGCCTGTGGGAGTCCAATGCGATTCTCAATTTCCTGGCCGATGGCAGTGCCTACCTGCCCACTGAGCCTCGGCTGCGTACGCAAGTGCTGCAATGGCAGTTCTTCGAGCAGTACAGTCATGAGCCTGCGATCGCGGTGGCACGGTTTATCCAGTTCTATCTGGGTCTGCCTGAAGAGCGTCTGGCCGAGTACCGTGCATTGCAGAAGTCTGGCTATCGTGCCCTTGCAGTGATGGAGCAGCAGCTCAAGCGCACGCCGTTCCTGGTGGGCGACAGTTTTTCCATCGCCGATATCGCTCTCTACGCCTATACCCACGTTGCCCATCAGGGCGGTTTTGACCTGACCCCATATCCTGGCATTCAACAATGGCTGGAACGGGTCAAGGAGCGGCCCGGTTATGTAGGCATGCTGGATTGATCGAAAGAGAGAGGAGCGTTTCGTGAGGTATTCCATCGTCGCTCTGGCAGCCGTCATCGCTCTGGGCATTGGTTGTTCGGCGCAGGCCGAGGATTGCAATGCCAACCAGGCCAGCATGAATCAATGTGCCGGCAAGGACCTGGCTGCGCTCGATACTGAATTGAACAGGCAGTACAAGGCGCAGATGAGCTGGCTGAAAGATCCCGCCAGGAAGCAGGCGCTCAAGGACGCACAGATAAAGTGGATCGCCTTCCGTGATGCCGACTGCCTGTATCGCGTGGGCAAGGCGGAGGATTCGGGTTCGATCTGGCCTTTGCTGCAATCACAGTGTCTGGCCGAGCATACCCGCGTGCGGGTCAAGGAGTTGAAGGCGTATGTGGCGTGTCGCGAGGATGGCTGCCCGCGTTGATGCAGGCAGCCCACAGGTTCAGACAGTGCTGAAGCGCTGATCCAGGTACTCGATGATGGCCTTGGACTCGTAGAGCCAGGTGGTCTTGTCGCCTTCCTGGATGCGCAGGCAAGGCACCTTGATCCTGCCGCCTTCGTTGAGCAGCGTCTGGCGATCATTCTCGTTGTTCTTGGCGTCCCGCAGGGCGACCGGAACATTGAGGCGGCGCAGGGTGCGGCGAGTCTTCACGCAGAACGGGCAGGCATGGAACTGGTACAGGGCCAGATCTCTGGCCGCTTGATCGACGGCAGCCTGAGCCTGAGGTTCGCGTTTCTTCCTGGCCGGGCGGGTCAGGAAGTCGGCGAAGATGACGAGCTGGCCAAGGCCAACCCTGAGGGCTTTCATGAACACGGTCAAACCTCTTGCGGGGCACGCATTGAAAGGGCGGGCCCGCGCCAACAGGCGGCGCAGGCTGCTGCGCCTTACTTGATAAGGCTGAGGAATTCGCTGCGGGTCGCTGCGTTTTCACGGAATTCGCCGAGCATCACCGAAGTGATCATCGAGGAATTCTGTTTTTCCACGCCGCGCATCATCATGCACATGTGCTGGGCTTCGATGACCACTGCAACGCCCAGGGCGCCGGTCACCTGCTGGATGGCTTCGGCGATCTGGCGGCTCAGGTTTTCCTGAATCTGCAGGCGACGGGCGAACATGTCGACGATACGCGCCACTTTCGACAGGCCCAATACCTTGCCATTGGGGATGTAGGCTACATGGGCCTTGCCAATGAACGGCAGCAGATGGTGCTCGCACAGCGAATACAGCTCGATGTCCCTGACCATCACCATCTCGCTGGCGTCGGAGCTGAATAGAGCACCGTTGGTCACTTCTTCGAGAGACTGTTCATAACCGCGACACAGGTACTGCATGGCTTTGGCTGCACGCTTTGGCGTGTCCAGCAGGCCTTCGCGCGAAACATCTTCGCCCAACTGACTCAATATGGCGGTGTAATTCTGTTCCAGTGTCACAGGAGTGTGTTTCCGTGTGGGTTTCGATAAACGCGAGGGGCATGGCCCTCGCCAAAGTCGCACATAATAACTTACACATGCGAACAGGTGTATGGCCACTGCACAAATCGGCATGTGAAGTCTGTTTGTATCGCTTTTATTACGCTTTGGCTACCCGATTGCTACCGACTTCCATCGCTGGCTGCGGTCATAGGGAGCAGTAGTCAATCACTGCTTCATGAGAGAGTAAATTCGGATGTTGAGTCGAGTAGCAAAAATAGCGATGGTGATCGTTGTCCTGACTTCGGTTTCCGGCTGCTGGCCGTTCTGGCCCGGCCCTGGTGGTCACGGCGGTGGCGGAGGCGGCGGTCATCATCAGGGTGGTGGCGGCCCCGGTGGTCCGGGCGGTCCTGGTCCGGGTTTTGGTCCTGGTGGCGGTCCTCGCTGACAACGCGGGTCGGGCAGCGTCAAGGCTGCCCGGCCTTCATCACTCGTCGCGACCTTCCATCATGGTGCGCTTGAGCATGACGTAAACCGCGCCAGCGCCGCCATGTTTGGCCAGGCATGAGCAAAAGCCCAGCACTTGCGGGTGCTGGCGCAGCCAGGTGTTGACGTGGCTCTTGATCATCGGGCGCTTGCCGTCCAGGCGAACAGCCTTGCCATGAGTGACACGCACGCAGCGGATTTCCAGCTTTGTGGCTTCGGCGAGAAATTCCCACAGGGTTTCCCTGGCCACTTCCACGCTCATGCCGTGCAGGTCCAGGCTGCCCTCGAAACTGATCTGGCCAAGCTTGAGCTTGCGCATCTGGCCTTCCTGCACGCCATCGCGAGCCCAGCTCAATACATCTTCCGGGCCGACATCGATCACGAACTGGTCGGACAGCCCGTCGACCGTGACCGAATCGGTACGCACCGTGGCGGACTGACGTAGCTTTGCCAGCAGTTTGCGGTCGGTCTTGGGTTTGCCGACGTCGGCGTGCTCGTGCTTGATGGGCTTGACGCCGCGCGTCTCGTTTCTGAACAGGGAAAAATCGTCGTCTTGCATGGGGGCCTCCGCGAAGGAAGCTAGTTTAACCCTGTCGAGCGGCAGGGTCAGTCGTGTTTTTTCATCAGGTGCGCAGACATGCTCAACCCTTTCGCACGGCGTTGACGTCGGCGGCAGCGGCGCCACAGCCAGATGCCCAGGTACAGCACCAGAAGCCCGATGCCGGCAATCACGGCAGCACCTGCCGGGGTTGCATCGAGATCGCCGAGCGCCTGGGGATGGCCGATCAGGCCGGATGCACCCGCCATTGTCAGCAGTACGCCCAGGGTCACCAGCAAGGTGGCAAACGCGGTACCCAGACGCATGCGCCAATTGCCCGGCTCTTTGGAGCGCAAGCGACGGGCATCGAAACCGCCGGATATTTTCATGCCGATTTCCTCAGTGGTTATCGGCGCTATGACCCGAATGAAGTGGGGTTGTTCCCGGTTTCCATGGGCGAGGGGGAGTAAAGGGATGGGCGGTTATGTGAGAGGGTTCACACAACCACACAGGCCGCCTGTCGTCAGATCAGGTCTTTGGTCAGTGCCAGCGTGGCGAAGTTGTCCGCCATGATCGCCATTTCCGTGCGGTGTACGTCATGAGCGCTGACGTCGCCGTTGGGGCCGGGCAGATTGCGGGTGGCGCAGGCATCGTCAACCAGGGTGACGCGATAGCCATAATCCTTGGTCGCACGCACGGTGGTGCTGATGCTCGAATGGCTCATGAAGCCGCAGATGATCAGGTCCAGATGACCCAGGCTTTGCAGCAGCTCATGCAGGCCGGTGCCGTTGAATGCGTTGGGCAGGCGTTTCTCGACCAGATGTTCATCACCTTGAGGTACCAGCTCCGGGACCAGCTGGCCACGTTCGCCTTGCGGGTCGAACAGGCCGCCCACGGTGCCAAGGTGGCGTACATGCACGATAGGGCATTTTACGGCGCGGGCTTTGGCCACCAGTTGACCGATATTGTCCAGGGCTTCATGGATGCCTGTCAGCGCCAGAGGACCGCTGAGGTACTCTTTCTGGGCGTCGATGATAATCAGTGTGGCATTGCTCAAGTTGGCCGCTGCATGAACGCGGCCACTGAGTTGAAACATGGTCTTTAAAGATGACATCCAGAGGGCTCCTTCGGGTGGGGCTTTTGCGACATTCTCCTCTGGCTGAGCGCTTCTGTGAATCTCAACAATCACAAGCCCCGGTTTTATTGGGCTGCAGGGCATTTTGCCGCGGCAGTTGGTGGCGGTTTGCCTTGATGAAGGGCGGTTAATGGTGGAAACTTCCGGGTCTGCCAGATAGTTTCCCCAGGAGTTTGTCCATGATCACTTCTCGTTTGCGCACCGTGCGTGACCATATCCGTTGGGCCGTCAGCCGCTTTCACGAGGAAGATGTATTTTTCGGACACGGCACCGACAATGCCTGGGATGAAGCGCGGCAACTGGTGCTCGGTGCTCTGCATCTGCCTTGGGAAATTGCCGACAGCTATCTGGACTGCCGCCTGGAAGTCGATGAAATCTCTGAATTGCAGCGCCTGATCAAGCGTCGCATCGATGATCGCGTTCCTACGCCTTACCTGCTGGGAGAAGCCTGGTTCTGCGGCATGTCCTTTATTGTCGATGACCGCGTATTGATTCCCCGCTCACCGATTGCCGAACTGATCGAAGACCGCTTTGCACCCTGGCTCGCCAATGAACCCGCCCGCATTCTGGACCTGTGCACCGGTTCCGGTTGCATTGGCATTGCCTGCGCCGACGAGTTCCGGGACGCCGAAGTGGTATTGGCCGACCTGTCGTTCGAGGCCCTTGAAGTGGCTAACCAGAACATCGAGCGCCATGGTGTGGAAGATCGCGTCTATACCGTGCAGGGCGATGGTTTCGATGGCCTGCCGGGGCAGCGTTTCGATCTGATCGTGTCCAACCCGCCGTATGTCGATGCCGAAGACTTTGCCGACATGCCCGATGAGTACCAGCATGAGCCGGAACTGGCGCTGGCCTGCGGTAACGACGGCCTGAATCTGGTGCGCCGCATGCTGAGCCAGGCGGCCGATCACCTGACCGAGAAAGGGTTGTTGATTGTCGAAGTGGGCAACAGCCAGGTTCATGTCCAGGCGCTTTACCCGGAAGTGGATTTCGCCTGGCTGGACTTCCAGCGCGGTGGGCATGGCGTGTTCATGCTGACTGCCGAACAGTGTCGCGAGCATCAGGCGCTGTTCGATTCCAGGATTTGAGGCCGTTGTGAGCGGGGTTTCAGACCCCGCTCACAAGCTAGCGATGTGTCGCAATCCAGATCAGCAATCCCGCCTGAAACACTGCAAAGGTCACCAGGCAAGCGATGGTAAAGCGCAGGCTGCTGTCTTCGCGCTTGTACTTGCTCACCCGGTCTTCATGAGCACGAATCACGACTTCCTGTTCGGTCAGGTTCTGCTCGGCCTTTTCCAGCATCTGTGATGCTTCGAGGATCTCGATGATCCGCACCTTGTCGTTGTTCCAGGTGCTGTGCAGGTTGCCGACGTGAACATCCTTGATGCTGCCTTTCATATGCTGCGCATCGGCATAGATGACTTCAAAGCCCAGCGTGCGCAGGAAGTGATCGCGGCGCAGGCGGGTGTCTTCGTTCAGGCCGTCCTTGCTCGCCAGCGGGACGCCTTCAATCTTGTAGGATGACCATTTCTTTTGTGCCCAGTGAACCGCGTGGGCAATCAGGAAGCGCCCAAGACCACGGTTCCAGGGTTCTATCTGCAACCCTGATTCGGGGCCAAAGCGCACCATATGTTTCTGGTGATCGACCCACACGTCCAGATTGTTCTGTTCCTTGCGCACCCGTTGCCCCGGCAACTGGATATTGATGCGCAGCAGGCTCAGTTCCTTGCTGTGGCGCTCGGCTCGTCCGAATTGCACGAAACGCAGCGGCCGTCCGCCGGTTGCGCGGTCGGTTGGCAGCGGCGAAAGGCGAAGCATCTGAAAGCTTTCGGGCACCACATCTTCCCAAGGCTGTGGCGGCAGGGCCTCGGCTTCTGGCTTTTCTGGGGCTTCGGCTTTTTCGGTCACGGTAGTTGTGTCAGTCATTAACGATGATCCTGTCCATGGCCTTGTGCAGCAAACACAATGCCAGCACATCCCTATCGGCCGGTTTTCCCAAGTCTGAAGGGGTTTGCGGCTTTGTTGACGTCAAATCTTTCGCTCAAGCAGGTGGCAATGCACCGATAAAGCGCAAGATGTGCGCTGAAAGCTCGCTCGCCAGTGGCAATGTCGGGTTTCTGTAGGATTGCAGTTGCTTATCCAGGTCGTCGGGGACGATGCGCAGTACGTGATTCATGCCGTCGATCAGCGCAAGTTCGGCATCTGGCCGGGCTTTTTTCAGGATCAAGGCGTCATTGATGCTGACCTGAATATCGTTGCGCCCCTGGATAATCAGCGCAGGCATCTGCAACTTGCCGAACGCGACGGCCGGGTCCTGACGAAACAGCGAGATCAGATAAGGCTGGACGCTGGGCCGGAACACGACCTCCAGGTCGGCAGGCACCTTATCGTCGGTCTTGCCGGCCTTGAGTTCATCAAGCAGCTGATTGCTGCGCTGCAACAGCTCTGGAGGCAGGCGTTCGCGAAATTGTTCACGCAGCACCTGATCCACCGGGCGACCCGTGCCCGCGACGGAAATCACGGCACGTGCCCCGGCCTTTTCCGCAGCCAGTGACGCCACCAGCGCCCCTTCGCTATGCCCCAGCAGAATCAGTGAGCCAAGTCGCGGGTTGGCCTTGAGCTTCTGGGCCCAGGCCTGTACGTCGGCGACATAGCCTTCAACGCTCAGGTTGCGTTCGTCCGGGGTTGCGGCCTTGCTGGCCGCGACGCCGCGTTTGTCGTAGCGCACGCTGGCAATATTGTTCTTGGCCAGGATTATGGCCAGACGCTTCATGCTGTCGTTGCGTCCGCCTTCCGGGTTGTTGCCGTCGCGGTCGGTGGGGCCTGAGCCGGCAATGATCAACACCACGGGCACCGGTTTTGTGGATTGCGGGAGCAGAAGGGTGCCGAACAGTTTTCCGTTTTCCGTATCCACGCTGATCGGGCGCTGCACGATGGCGGGGGATGCAGCGTTGGCTACGCCAGCCAGCATGCACAGTGTCAGGGCCAGCATGCGCAGGGCGTTCAGGGCTCGAATCGGGGAAATGCCAGGTAGCATCGCAAGGCCATCATTGGTTCAGGTTTCGCTTTGACGCGCGCCGTTGCATAAGGTTCGAGGATGAACTGCGCGGCCAGCCTGCGTATACTGGCGCGCTTGATTGAATTGATCTGGTTTTTTGGCTGATTTCTCGGAGCGCCCGCATGTCCGGCAACACTTTCGGCAAGCTGTTCACTGTCACCACCGCCGGCGAAAGCCATGGCCCGGCGTTGGTCGCTATCGTCGACGGCTGCCCGCCGGGGTTCGAGCTGTCCCTGGAAGACCTGCAACGTGACCTGGACCGGCGCAAGCCCGGTACCAGTCGCCACACGACCCAGCGTCAGGAAGCCGATGAGGTCGAGATCCTTTCAGGCGTGTTCGAGGGCAAGACCACGGGCGCTTCCATCGGCCTGCTGATCCGCAACACCGACCAGAAGTCCAAGGATTACTCGGCGATCAAGGACTTGTTCCGTCCGGCTCATGCCGACTACACCTACCATCACAAATACGGCATCCGCGACTATCGCGGTGGCGGTCGCAGCTCGGCGCGTGAAACCGCCATGCGTGTGGCGGCTGGTGCCATCGCCAAGAAGTACCTGGCGACCCAGGGCATTGTCATCCGTGGCTACATGAGCCAGCTTGGCCCGATCCAGATCCCGTTCAAGACCTGGGACTCGGTCGAGGAAAACGCCTTTTTCTGCCCGGACCCGGACAAGGTGCCGGAGCTTGAGGCCTACATGGACCAGTTGCGTCGCGACCAGGATTCAGTGGGTGCCAGGATCACTGTGGTGGCTGAAGGCGTGAAGCCGGGCCTGGGCGAACCGATCTTTGATCGCCTGGACGCTGAACTGGCCCATGCACTGATGAGCATCAATGCCGTCAAGGGCGTGGAAATCGGTGCGGGCTTCGACTGTGTCGCCCAGCGCGGCACCGAACATCGAGACGAGCTGACGCCGGAAGGTTTCCTGTCCAATCAGGCGGGTGGCATCCTGGGCGGCATTTCGTCCGGCCAGCCGATCGTTGCGCATCTGGCGCTCAAGCCGACTTCCAGCATCACTACGCCGGGACGCTCCATCGATGTCGATGGCAACCCGGTGGAAGTCATCACCAAAGGCCGTCACGACCCTTGCGTCGGCATTCGCGCCACGCCTATCGCCGAAGCGATGATGGCTATCGTGTTGCTGGATCATCTGTTGCGTCATCGTGGACAAAACGCCGACGTCAGCGTCAATACGCCTGTATTGGGGCAGCTGTAATGAATGGCGCTGCTACGGTCGTTGATCATGGATGACTGACGTGGCGCCACTGCCTGCCGGACAGCTTCCCTATTGGAGGCTCTCCGGGTTCTACATCTTCTACTTCGCTCTGCTGGGGTCGGCCGCCCCCTATCTGGCTCTGTATTTCCATCATCTCGGGTTTTCCAGTGCGCGGATTGGCGAACTGGTCGCGATCCCGATGCTGACGCGCTGTATCGCTCCCAATCTGTGGGGGTGGCTGGGTGACTATACGGGGCAGCGGCTGTTGATCGTACGCCTGGGGGCGCTTTGCACCTTGCTGGCGTTTTCCCTGATTCTGGTCGACAAGAGCTACGCCTGGCTGGCCATGGTCATGGTGCTGTATTCATTCTTCTGGCATGCCATCCTGCCGCAATTCGAAGTCATCACCCTGGCGCACCTGCGCGACCAGACCTGGCGCTACAGTCAGATCCGGGTCTGGGGTTCGGTTGGCTTTATCCTCGCGGTCGTAGCGCTTGGGGGCGTGTTCGAGTTTTTCAGCCTGGACCTGTTTCCCCATATGCTGCTGATCGTCATGGCCGGTATCGCGATCAGCAGTTGGTGGGTGCCCAATGCACAGCCGATGACTTCTGCGCAGCCACTGGATGCTGGCGGTTTTCTCAGGCAACTGACGCGCCCCAGTGTGCTGGTCTTTTATGTTTGCGTGGCCTTGATGCAGCTCAGCCATGGGCCGTACTACACCTTCCTGACCTTGCATCTGGAGCAGTTGGGCTACAGTCGCGGTGTGATTGGCATGCTCTGGGCCGTGGGTGTCGTGGCCGAGGTACTGATGTTCATGGGCATGAGCCGCATATTGCAGCGCCTTTCCGTGCGTCAGGTACTGATGGCGAGTTTTCTGCTGGCGTCGCTGCGCTGGTTATTGCTGGGAGGTCTTGCCGAGCATTTGCTGGCGTTGCTCGTGATTCAGCTCATGCACGCTGCGACCTTCGGCAGTTTTCACGCGGCTGCCATTCATTTCGTGCAACGTAGCTTCGGTTCACGCCAGCAAGGGCAGGGGCAGGCCTTATATGCCGCCTTGTCTGGAGTGGGAGGCGCGTTGGGTGCGTTGTACTCCGGTTATAGCTGGAATGCGCTCGGGCCGTTCTGGACATTTGCCATCGCCAGCCTTGCGGCATTGGCGGCAGCCGTCATGATTGCTACATCAAAGAAAGAGGAGGGTGTATGACCCGCGAACAACTCAGCCTGGAAATCATCGAAGCCGGGCGGTTTCTGTATGGACGTGGCTGGTCGCCCGCCACCAGTAGCAACTATTCCGTACGCCTGTCCGCCACCGAAGCACTGTTGACGGTGTCCGGCAAGCACAAGGGCCAGTTGGGTATGGACGATGTGCTGGCCACCGATCTGTCGGGTAACAGCCTTGAGCCCGGCAAGAAGCCTTCTGCCGAAACCCTGTTGCACACCCAGCTTTACAGCTGCAAGCCTGAAGTGGGCGCGGTGTTGCATACGCACTCGGTCAATGCGACCGTCCTGTCACGGCTGACCGACGCCGATCATCTGGTGTTCGAGGATTACGAGCTGCAAAAGGCTTTCGCTGGCGTGGTCACCCATGAATCCCGGGTGGTGGTGCCGATCTTCGATAACGATCAGGATATTGCTCGCCTGGCCTCAAAGGTGCAGCCTTGGCTGGACGCTCACCCCGACTGTGCCGGCTACCTGATTCGCGGGCACGGCTTATATACCTGGGGTGCGAAGATGAATGATGCGCTGCGTCAGATCGAAGCGTTCGAGTTTCTGTTCGAGTGCGAGCTGAAAACCCGTACGGTCCTGAATCGTTGACCTTTAACCGTTAATCAGGGAACCCAGCCTGAACGGCCTGTAAAAGCCGGGGGCCTGTTTCCAGCCGAGGAATTTACATCATGAGCTGCCTGTCCGTTTACCACGTATCCAGCCCTGAAGTGCCCAACAAGGTTCTGACCAACCTGGAAGATATCGCTTCGACCCTGGCCGAGCACGGCGTTGCGTTCGATCGTTGGCAGGCGGCTGCGCCGATTACGCCGGGCGCCAGCCAGGAAGAAGTGATCAGTGCCTATCGCACGCAGATCGACAGGCTCATGACCGAGCGCGGTTATATCACCGTCGATGTGGTCAGCCTCAACAGCGATCACCCGCAGAAGGCCGAACTGCGCGCCAAGTTCCTTGAAGAACACCGCCACGGCGAAGACGAAGTACGTTTCTTTGTCGCCGGGCGTGGCCTGTTCACGCTGCATATCGATGATTACGTGTATGCCGTGCTGTGCGAAAAAAACGACCTGATCTCGGTACCCGCCGGAACCCGGCACTGGTTCGACATGGGCGAAAACCCGCACTTCGTCGCCATTCGCCTGTTCAACAACCCGGAAGGCTGGGTGGCGAATTTCACCGGTGAAGATATCGCCGGTCGTTTTCCACGGCTGGATGATTGATAAATGACGCATTGAGGAGCGCGCTTGCTCGCGTCCTCAATGGCTCAACACTAGGAGCCTATCCCTGATGCCCATCAAAGTTATCCTCACGGATATCGAAGGCACGACCAGTGCTGTAAGTTTCGTGTTCGATGTGCTGTTCCCGTTTGCAGCAAAACATTTACCCGATTTTGTCCGCCAGCAGTCGGATACACCTTCGGTAGCCGCTCAATTGCAGGCTGTCCGCCAGGAAAGCAACGAACCTGATGCCGATGTAGAGCGGGTGATCGACATTCTTCTCGACTGGATTGCCCAAGACCGCAAGGCCACACCCCTCAAGGCCTTGCAAGGCATGGTCTGGGAACAGGGCTATAACGCCGGGCAACTCAAGGGTCATGTCTACCCGGATGCGGTCGAAGCGCTCAAGCGCTGGCATCAGGAGGGTTATAAACTTTATGTTTATTCTTCCGGCTCGATTCAGGCTCAGAAACTGATTTTCGGCTGTTCGGAGGCGGGCGATCTGTCCGGCCTGTTCAGTGGCTATTTCGACACCACGTCCGGCCCCAAGCGCGAAGAGCAATCCTATCGCACCATCACCGCCAGCATCGGCTGCCCGGCAGAGGAGATCCTGTTTCTGTCGGACATCGTCGAAGAACTCGATGCCGCCCAGGCTGCGGGTATGGCGACATGCGGGCTGGTACGCGCTGGCGGTGAGCTGCCGGGGCATGAGTCAGTGGCCAGCTTTGCCATGATTGCCCCGTAGGAACTAATTCATTCGCGAAGACGGTATTCCAGACGATGCATTTTCTCTGGATGTACCGTCTTCTCGCGAATGAGTTCGCTCCTATGGTCATCATTCCTTCCTTATCTGTAATCCCGATCTTGCTTTCAGGTAGGCCCGTGCCTGTCTTTTTGTGCATAAATCCTGTTTGTTTTACCCCTCGTTTTTAAACGCAATTATTCGTGTAAGTTCTGGCGGCCATTCCCCCTGATTAATCAAAAAACAGCTGTGCATTAGAGAGGGGGCGCAATAGGAGCGGCAGCGATGTGCAGTGCCAGGACAGTAAATACAACGATGGGTTTATTGATACAGCAGATGGTCAGTAGCATTACCGAGGACGATGGCCAGGTGGCTATCGCAAATGCACTTCAGTGGCTCAGGCATGAATGCCGCTGTGAGCGAGCGATGTTCTACCAGTTCAAGGGCTCGTTATTGCTGACGTTCATCACTTCCAATGTCGATGATACCTGGGGAGATATCTATCGAAACCGCCGCATGCTGACGGAAGATCCGGTTATCCGTTGTTATCGCAATGCGCTGGGTTTTCTAGACTGGCGAGAGGCGTTCAAACAGTATCAGGCCCCTGATTGCTATAGCGCAGCGGTTGATGCCTGCCAATTGATGCCAGCCTTGTCCTACGCTTACTCCAGCCATTGCCGAGGTGTCAGTGGCGTGACGTCGGTGTGTACGTTGAGTGCGATGCAGCGGGGTACTACAACCGAGGACCGGTACTTGCTGAGCAGTCTGGTGCCGGTGTTGCATATGGTCGGCAGGGGAACCCGGTTTCGATCCCATGGTTTGACCGGCAAGGAACTGGAAATCCTGCAATGGGCGCGCGATGGCAAGACCGCCTGGGAAATTGCCTTGATCCGCGAAGTGTCCGAGGCCACGATCAAGTATCACTTCAAGATGATCTACAGCAAGCTGGGGGTTGCCAACCGCGCTCAGGCGGTAGGGGAGGCCCTGTGCCGTGGCTTGATCAAATGAGACAGGCAAAAAAAACCGCGAAAGCAAGAATGTTTCGCGGATAACAAGGGAGGAGGTGGCCGCCGACAGCAGTCGGCGGCAGGGTGATACGGTCTGTCAGCGGGTATGGTAAGTCGGCAAGTCAAAACGGTGCTGGCTTTGCAGCATCGAGATTGCGGGTAATTCACTGGCTTGTGCTGCCAGGTCACGGCGAATGGCGCTGATGACCCACTCAAGCTGAACCGGTGTATGCAACTGGGCATAGGAGATGGAGCGTCGAATCTGTTTGCCTTCGTTATCGCGCAGAGACAAGAGCACACCACCGTCCGGGCGAGGCTGGGCAGTAACGGTATAGCTGGAGAATACGGAAGCGAATTTTTCTTGGATAAAAGACATGTCTAGCGGCTCCATTGCTCATGGGATAACAAGCTTGTGAGTACTATTGCAGTGTCCATGCCATGGTTTGGTATTTATTAAATTCCTTTAAAATCAATATCTTGTAAATATTACGGTTTTCATGCTTCGTGCAATTTGCATGAATGGCCATCGGGCATCCTGCATTTTGCTGGTTGCCGACGAAGCCTCTCGCCGTGCAAGAGCACGCGCAATATTTTCCTATCGGGCATATAGCTTGACCCAAAGGGCACGGCTGGCAAGACTTGCGGTCATTGTATCGAGTGCCGCAAGTGATATCGGGTTCTCGTAACCTTGCGCCAGGGAGTGACACATGACTGATTCAAACACCAATACCCCGAAAACCATGACCCATGACGAAGCTGCCGAGTTCGCCGAGCAGGTGTTCGAGGTCGCTCGACAGGGCGATGCGCAGATGCTGGGCCGGCTGCTGGAAAAAGGCCTGCCTGCCAATCTGCGCAATCACAAGGGCGATACATTGCTGATGCTCGCCAGTTATTACGGTCAGCAGGATGCCGTGCGTGTATTGCTCGATCACAAGGCTGATCCGGAAATCCGTAACGACAATGGCCAGAGCCCGATTGCCGGTGCCGCGTTCAAGGGGGATCTGGCGGTCGTCAAACTCCTGGTCGAGTCTGGCGCGGACGTGGAGGGCGCTTCGGCAGACGGTCGGACAGCGTTGATGATGGCGGCGATGTTCAATCGCACTGAAATCGTCGACTACCTGATCGGCAAGGGTGCCAACCCCCATGCCCGCGATGCCAAGGGCGTCAATGCACTGGGTGCTGCTCAGGCAATGGGGGCGACAGAAACCGCCGGGCAGTTGAGCAGGCTGGGCGTTTGAGGGCTCTGGTCCTGAATCGATAGAGGTGTGCAGCGTTTCCCGCTATCCTGCGCGCCTCGTTTTTTGCCTCTATCAGGATCGCCCCTTCATGAAAGACTCCCTCATTGAATTAATCAGCAAAATCAGTTCGGGCTGCATGGGGGAAGACGAGATTGCAGGCATCGCTGCCGAAGCCGCTCAGGCTTACGCGGACCCCGAGGCATTTCTGGTTTCCAACCCCGATATCAACTACGACGATACGTTTCCCATTCCCCTGGGTGAGTGGGTGGTAGTGGGCAGCCTGCCGGAAACCGTGTTGTTTCAGGCAGACACCTACATGGACCTGTTCGAGCAGATCGTCCAGTCGTTCGGCAAGGACGTCTCCTTCAATATCAAGCCCAGGCAACTGGCCAAGGTAGAAGCGCTGACTGCGCTCAACCGTATCCAGATCCAGCTGAGCAGCATGAACAAGGAAATGGGTGGCTATGTGCTCATGGATTTCAGTCAGCCGCTGGATGATGAGTTGCAGGCTGTATTGGTCTACGGCTGTGATGAGGCGCGAGTGCTTGAACTGGCCGCAGCTGCCGGCATCCATGCCGCGTCTTCATTGCAGGCACTTAAAGCCAATGCCTAACCCAGGGCGGTATCCAGAAACATCATCACCCCGAAGCCCAGCATCAAGCCCAGGGTTGCAGAGGTCTGGTGACCATTGCGGTGGGTTTCGGGTATGACTTCGTGTGAAACCACGAAAATCATGGCACCTGCCGCCAGACCCAGGCTCAGCGGGTAAGCAATCGCAAAGCCGCTGGAAATCCCCAGGCCAACCACTGAGCCCAGGGGCTCCATCAGGCCTGAACCAATCGCCACCAGCATGGCTTTGAACGCCGATAGGCCGGTTGCCCGCAACGCCAGGGCAATTGCCAGCCCTTCGGGAATATCCTGGATGGCAATGGCGGTGGTCAGGGGCAGGCCGACATTCATGTCGCCGCCGGCAAAACTGACACCAATGGCCATGCCTTCCGGCAGGTTGTGCAGGGTGATTGCCAGCACGAACAGCCAGACCCGGTTGATACGGTCGGCATTCGGCCCTTGTCGGCCTACGCTTTCGTGCTCATGGGGCGTGAATCGATCCAGCCCCAGCATCAGCAGCACGCCAAGCCCCAGCCCTGTCACCACGGTGGCGGCGGCGAGCGGGCCGTTGCCGGTGATGTCGCGCGCAGCGGCCAGCCCGGGCAGAATCAGCGAAAAGGAACTGGCTGCCAGCATCATTCCGGCGGCAAACCCGAGCATGATGTCCTGAGTCCGCTGGCTGATATTACGGAACGCGACAGCCATTACCGCACCCAGCGCCGTCGCCCCGAAGCCCGCCGTACCGCCGATCAAGGCGTAGGCCAGATTGCTCTGGTTGGTGCCGAAGAAGGCGTTATAAAGACTGGCGGCACCCAGGCCAATAACGATGACCAGCGCCAGAAGGAATCCCAGGCTTACCAACGGGCTGGTCTGGAGTTGAGCTGACCACGTTGCCCATAGCGTTCGGGGTTGCAAGGGTGTTTGCATGAAAGGCGACCTGTCTGAAAACAATGATTCAAAGGATAGCGGACTCAGTTTCCGAGCATGGAAATGTGCCGTTGGTTCAATGGGGCTGACTATTCTCTATGGAGTCATTATTTACACAGTCTGCACAGGAGCTACATCATGGGTTCAACTTTCAATAGCCTGATCGGCTTGATCATTCTGGCCCTGGATATCTGGGCCATCATCAACGTACTGAAAAGCAGCGTGAGCACCGGTATGAAAATCGTCTGGGTGCTGTTGATTCTACTGCTTCCGGTATTGGGGCTGATTATCTGGGCGATTGCCGGCCCACGCGGCAATGTCCGTATCTGAGGCAACCGGGCAGGAGCGAATGAATTCGCTCCTGCGCATGGACTCGTTTGCCGTTATGCAGTGATGAGGTTCGACCTGTCATCTTTCGCAACGTAGAATGCGCGCCTTTCTTGTGGGCGGTCGGCCGTCCTGTCATCAGTCTTTAGCGGGAGCTTACCCATGAGCGATTATCAGGAAACGTTGTACGAAGGCTATGGCCAGCGCTTTCGTATGGAAAAAATGCTGCATGAAGTCCGTACAGAGCATCAGCATCTGGTGATTTTCCAGAATCCGCGGATGGGGCGCGTAATGGCCCTCGATGGCGTAATCCAGACCACCGAAGCCGATGAATTCATCTACCACGAAATGCTGACCCACGTGCCGATCCTGGCTCATGGTGCTGCCAAGCGTGTGCTGATCATCGGTGGTGGCGACGGCGGCATGCTGCGTGAAGTCGCCAAGCACCTGAGCGTCGAGCACATCACCATGGTCGAGATCGACGCCACCGTAGTGGAAATGTGCAAGGAATTCCTGCCTGGCCACTCCAGCGGTGCTTTCGAGGATTCTCGTCTGAACCTGGTGATCGATGACGGCATGCGTTTCGTCGCGACCACCGAAGAGAAGTTCGACGTGATCATTTCCGACTCCACCGACCCGATCGGTCCGGGTGAAGTCCTGTTTTCGGAGAACTTCTATCAGGCCTGCCATCGCTGCCTGAACGAAAACGGCATCCTGGTCACTCAGAACGGCACGCCGTTCATGCAGTTGAGCGGTGTGCAGACCACGGCTGGTCGCATGAATGGCCTGTTCGCGGACTGGCATTTCTATCAGGCGGCAATCCCCACCTATATCGGTGGCGCAATGACCTTCGCCTGGGGCTCGACCAACACCACCTATCGCAAACTGCCGCTGGAAACCCTGCGCCAGCGCTTTGTCGGTAGCGGTATTGTTACTCGCTATTACAACCCGGAAATCCATATCGGTGCTTTCGCCTTGCCACAATACGTGCTGCAAGCCGTGAACAAACCCAGCAACGACTGAGGTTTTCTTCAGGCATGGGCATGACCTGAATCCTTGAAGGTCATGCCCGCGTGGCAAGGATTGCGGCACCGCTCACATCGGTTGCCTGCGACGCGCAACAAATTTTTCACACCCTTTTGTCGAAAATGGCGCGCGATTATTCAGTGCCACGCTCTGATAAGCGCTAAAAACACGGCAATCACGTAATATCTGCCCCCCATGCGCTGCCTCCTCTTTCGGATCGGCAGGTATCGCATATCCGAACTCAATTCCTGAATCCACCGGATCCTGACAAAAATGGCTAACACGGACGCCCAGATTCATCGGCAAGCTTTGTCCCGCCTGCAACACCCCACTGTCAAATCACATCTGGCCTACACGCTGCTCAGCGGCCTGGCCTTGATGGTGATGTACACCCTGCTGCGTATCGGGCTGCTGGTCTACAACCGTGAAATGATTGGTGATACGCCGGCATCGACCTTTATCGAAGCACTGTTCAACGGCATGCGCTTCGACCTGCGTCTGACGGTCTATCTGCTCATTCCTCTGATGCTGTCGCTGTTCAGTGTCAGGGCCATGTCTGCGCGGGGCTTCTTCCGGTTCTGGCTGACACTGGTCGGCAGCATCACCCTGTTCTTCGGCCTGATGGAGATGGACTTCTACCGTGAATTCCACCAGCGTCTGAACGGTCTGGTGTTCCAGTACGTCAAGGAAGACCCCAAGACTGTGCTGAGCATGCTCTGGTACGGTTTCCCGGTGGTGCGTTATCTGCTGGCGTGGGCGCTGGTCACCTGGTTGTTGAGCCTGGTGTTCAAGGGGATTGACCGCGTGACGCGCCCTCGTCGCGAATTCAGTGTCAGCAGTGGCAGCAATCGCTCGATTGCTCCCTGGTACCTGCGCATCGTTGTCTTCTTCATCGTGCTGGTCATCGCAGTCATTTCTGCTCGTGGCACCTTGCGTCAAGGCCCGCCGCTGCGTTGGGGCGATGCTTATACAACGGAGTCGAACTTCGCCAACCAGTTGGGCTTGAACGGTACGCTGACTCTGATTACCGCCGCGAAAAGCCGCATGTCCGAAGACCGCGACAATATCTGGAAAGCCACTTTGCCTCAGCCTGAGGCGCAGCAGGTCGTGCGCAACATGCTGTTGACCCCTCATGACCGGCTTATTGATCCGAATACTGCTGCCGTACGCCGAGACTTCACTCCGCCAGCGGAAAACACGTTGCCGATCCGCAACGTGGTGGTGATCCTGATGGAAAGCTTCGCTGGCCACTCGGTCGGTGCTCTGGGCGACAAGGCCAACATCACGCCTTACTTCGACAAACTGTCCAAGGAAGGTCTGCTGTTCGACCACTTCTTCTCCAACGGTACCCATACCCACCAGGGCATGTTTGCCACCATGGCGTGCTTCCCGAACCTGCCGGGCTTCGAGTACCTGATGCAGACTCCCGAAGGCAGCCACAAGCTGTCGGGCCTGCCGCAGTTGCTCAGCACAGGACGCAACTACGATGACGTCTATGTCTATAACGGCAACTTTGCCTGGGACAACCAGTCGGGCTTCTTCAGCAACCAGGGCATGACCAACTTTGTCGGCCGTGAAGACTTCGTCAACCCGGTGTTCTCCGACCCGACCTGGGGTGTGTCCGACCAGGACATGTTCGACCGTGGTGCCGAGGAGCTGAAAGCCCGCCAGAATGGCAAGCCGTTCTATGCCTTGCTGCAAACCCTGTCCAACCACACGCCTTATGCCTTGCCGGAAAACCTGCCGGTGGAGCGTGTCACCGGGCATGGCACGCTGGATGAGCATTTGACCGCCATGCGCTATTCCGACTGGGCGCTGGGACAATTCTTCGAGAAGGCCAAGAAAGAGCCTTACTTCAAGAACACCCTGTTCGTGGTACTGGGCGACCATGGTTTTGGCAACAAGATGCAACTGACCGAAATGGACCTTGGCCGTTTCAACGTGCCATTGCTGCTGATCGGGCCGGGCGTGCAGGAGAAGTTCGGCCAGCGCAGCAGTATCGTGGGCACTCAGGTCGATGTGGTTCCGACCATCATGGGGCGCCTGGGCGGTCAGACCCGCAACCAGTGCTGGGGACGCGACCTGCTTAACCTGCCTGAAGGCGACAAGGGTTTTGGTGTGATCAAACCGTCGGGCAGCGAGCAGGTGGTGGCTATCATCCATGGCAACCGTATCCTGATCGAACCAACGGAAATGCCTGCCAAGGTCATGACCTACACACTGGGCGCCAACCCGCATGCCGAAGTGGTTCCCGATGCTCCGGACACGGCCGAGCTCAAGCAGAAGCTGGAAAGCTTCCTGCAGACAGCCACCAAGAGCCTTCTGGATAACACTGCCGGGGTAGAGGCCAGCAAGAACCCTAACTGATCTTTTGCTGCCATGAACGAAGGCCCTCTGCACTGGTTGCGAGGGCCTTTCTTTTTACCTGCATTTTTCTTGAACGAATGCCGTTGGCAAAAGGTCCAGATCATGTAGGCCAGCGTTCTGGCTTTGTTCTGGAGACATCGATGAGACAGTGGGCCATTTCATATATCGATAAAGATGGTGTACAGCAACGTCATGATATTGATTCACTGGAGCGCCCGAGCGAGGAGGCTGCGGCACGTCTTCTGCGTCCCATTCTGTTTCCGGTCACCGATGAACTGAACCTCAATGATCTGGAGGGGAGAACCGAGGAGCCCACAGTGAAAACCCTCAAGGATCACAACAGTGTCCAGATCATTTCCATTACAGAAGTAATCTGATTCATTTACACACGCAAAGACTTGTTGTGTCAGGCACTTGGCAGCCGACCCGAGATGGGTCTACTCTGCAAACGAGGCCGATACGTCGGCCTCTCCATGTCGAAACCCGAGCTGTCACAGGCTCGGTTTGGTCAGCTTCATGCTTGATTCCCCACTTCGGATTAACTGTCGTGTGGCGACCCCCGCCAAGGTGGTCGTTCTGGAAGAGTTGAAACTCTATCTATCGTTGCATAGGAGGACGTTTCATGAGCACAGCCTATCAAGAGGACATCAGCAGTAACGTACTGCGCCGCATGAAAGAAGGCGGTTTTGATTTTGCACGCAGTTACCCCATCGAGTTCTATGCCGTATTCCCGGATGAGGAAAGGGCGCGGCAGGCAGCAGGACAGTTTCGTGGTGAATCCATCAATACCCAGATCAACGTGCGTGACGACGGTGCGTGGCACTTGCAATTGAGCAAGGTCATGTATGCCACGTACGACGGGATCGGAGACTTTGAGCAAGACTTCCAGAGCGTGATTTCACCGATGGACGGTGAAGTTGAAGGATGGGGGGTCACAGCGGAGATCAGAAGACTGCACGCATGAATCATCTCGATCCAGTCACGACCGGCCAATTGCGGAGCACTCTGCAATTGGCCGGTCTTGTTTTTGGGTGCTGGTGGCAGGAGCGAATTCATTCGCGAAAGCCCACTGAAGTAAATTCGATGATCAAAAAAAAGCCACTCAATGGAGTGGCTTGAAGGGAAGTCCGGTTATAAAGGCGCGAGGGCGCAGGTGCTGACATATTTCCAGAAAAAAACGTGAAACAGGCATTCGGGCCTTTGTTTGCTCGGTGATGGTGATTGTGGCGAACTAATATCTCACCATCAAATCAACACTGACTATGCTGGTGATAGATTTCGCGAGTGACTGACGCTTCCGAATGAAGCGTAGGAGAATTGACTGGGGCGTTTATTGCACAGGAATGGTGCGTTGGATGTTCTTGTTTTAAATAAGTTGTTGATATTAAAGCGTTTATGCCGATGGCACGGGCCTTGCGAAGGTCCTGATGTCCATGGTGACAAGGAGTACGGCATGATCCGCACCTTTTATGACGAGATGTACGACGCTGGCGGTCAGGTCCGCCCGCATTATCGGGAATTTGCCCGCTGGTTGGGGGATACGCCTCCTGAGCTTCTGGCTCAACGCCGGCGTGAAGCCGATCTATTGTTTCATCGCGCCGGGATCACGTTCACGCTCTATGGTGACGAGCAGGGGACCGAAAGGTTGATCCCCTTCGATACGATCCCGCGCAGCATTCCTGCCAGTGAATGGCGGGTTGTGGAGCGCGGCTGCATTCAGCGCGTCAAGGCGTTGAACATGTTTCTCGCCGACCTGTATCACGATCAACGGATCATCAAGGCGGGCATCATTCCTGCCGAGCAGGTCCTGGCCAACGAGCAATACCAGTTGGCAATGCAAGGCTTGAATCTGCATCGTGATCTGTACTCGCACATCTCCGGGGTCGACCTGGTGCGTGATGGCGATGGCACTTATTACGTGCTTGAAGACAACCTGCGCACCCCGAGCGGCGTGAGCTACATGCTCGAAGATCGCAAGATGATGATGCGCCTGTTCCCGGAGCTGTTCGCCGCGCAACGCATTGCACCGATCGATCACTACCCGAACCTGTTGCTCGACACGCTCAAGAGTTCGAGCCATCTGGACAACCCAAGCGTTGTGGTCCTGACGCCTGGTCGTTTCAACAGCGCATTTTTCGAGCACGCCTTTCTGGCGCGGGAGATGGGCGTTGAACTGGTGGAAGGGGCTGACCTTTTCGTCCGTGATGATCGTGTCTTCATGCGCACCACCGACGGCCCGAAAGCCGTTGATGTGATCTACCGCCGTCTGGACGATGCCTTCCTCGATCCGCTGGCCTTCAACCCCGATTCGATGCTGGGTGTTCCGGGCCTGCTGTCGGCCTATCGTTCCGGCAATGTGGTCCTGGCCAATGCCATCGGCACCGGGGTGGCCGACGACAAGTCGATTTATCCATATGTCACGGACATGATCCGTTTCTATCTGGATGAAGAGCCGATCCTCAAGAACGTGCCGACCTGGCAGTGCCGCAAGCCTGAAGAGCTGTCCCATGTGCTGGCCAATCTGGGTGATCTGGTGGTCAAGGAAACCCAGGGCTCCGGTGGTTACGGAATGCTGGTCGGTCCTGCGGCAAGTGCTGCTGAAATCGAATCGTTCCGTGCCCGTCTCAAAGCCAAGCCACACGCTTATATCGCCCAACCGACCTTGTCCCTGTCGACCTGCCCGACCTTCGTCGAGAACGGCATCGCCCCGCGACATATCGACTTGCGCCCATTTGTCCTCTCCGGCCGCGAAACCCGCGTCGTGCCTGGCGGGCTTACCCGAGTAGCGCTGCGTGAAGGCTCGCTGGTGGTGAACTCGTCGCAAGGTGGTGGAACCAAGGACACCTGGGTGGTCGAGGATTAAGGATGCCTGCCAATGCTAAGTAGAACTGCCTCGGATCTTTTCTGGATGTCGCGTTACCTGGAGCGAGCGGAGAACCTCGCCCGAATGATGGACGTGAGTTATTCGCTGTCATTGATGCCCCAGGACGGGCGCGGCGGGCTGGATGAAATTGCCATGCCGCTGCTGATCACCGGAACCCTGGATGCTTATGTGGAGCGTCATGGCGCCTTGCATGCCGAGCGCATGCTGCACTTCTTTGCCCTTGATGCAACCAACCCGGCCAGCATCTACAGCTGTCTTGGCGCAGCACGGGCCAGTGCCCATGCGGTGCGCGGACGAATTACCGCTGACATGTGGGAGAACATCAACTCCACCTGGCTGGAGATTCGCGGGATCGCCGAGCAAGGGCTGGCGCGCTATGGCATGAGCCATTTCTGCGAGTGGGTGAAGGAGCGTTCCCACCTGTTTCGTGGCGCGACCTACGGCACCATCATGCGTAACGATGCGTTCCGTTTCATTCGCCTGGGCACCTTCATCGAGCGTGCCGACAACACCATGCGCATGCTCGATGCCCGTTATGAAATGCTTGAGTTGCGTGGGCCGCAGGCCAACGCGGCGGCGGATAACTCGGCAGCCGGTTACTACCAGTGGAGCGCCTTGTTGCGCGCCTTGTCGTCCTTCGAGGCCTATACCGAGCTGTACCGGGACGCGCCGGGTGCGCGCCATGTTGCCGAGCTATTGCTATTGCGTGCCGACATTCCGCGTTCCTTGCGGGCCTGCCTGGAAGAGTTGGACCTGATCCTCGCCAGCCTGCCGGGCGCCAATGGCCGACCGGCACAGCGTCTGGCGGCGGAAATGGATGCACGCCTGCGCTATACCAGCATCGACGAGATCCTGGCTGAAGGCCTGCATGAGTGGTTGAACGAATTCATTCCCCTGGTGGCCCAACTGGGTGATGCCATCCACACTTCATATCTGGAGGCTGCATGAGACTCTCAATTAGCCACGAGACCACCTATCACTATGATGATCAGGTTCGGGCCAGCATCCAGTATCTGCGCCTGACTCCCCATGACAGCGAGCGTCAGCAGGTTCTGAGCTGGCAGTTGAGCCTGCCGCGTCCGGTGCGCGCGCAGATCGATCCGTTTGGCAACATCCTGCATGTGCTGAGCCTGGACGAGCCCCATGAATCGATCATCATTGGCGCCCGCGGTCAGGTTGAAATCGATGAAACCCGTGAGTCCGAATACGAAAGCCAGTCGGCGCTGCCGTTTCTGCGCTTTACCCGTCTGACCGAAGCGGACGAGGCCATGCGCGCATTTGCAGCCAAGGAGAGCAGCAAGCGTACTGATCGTACGGGGCTGATCGATCTCATGCAGGCGCTGAATCAGCACATCGTCTACACGCCCGGGGCGACGGAAGTCGATACCAGCGCGGTTCAGGCGTTTGCCGGTCGTTCAGGCGTCTGCCAGGACCATACCCATGCATTCCTGGCGTGCGCACGTAGTCTTGGCGTTCCGGCACGTTATGTCTCCGGTTATCTGTACAGCGAAGACAAGGATCACCTGTCCAGTCATGCCTGGGCCGAGGCCTGGATCGACGATGGCTGGTACAGCTTTGACGTCACCAACACTCTCGCCATTCCGGCACGCCACCTGAAACTGGCAGTCGGCCTGGATTATCTGGATGCCTGCCCGGTACGTGGCATGCGTCGTGGTGGGGGTTACGAGCAGATGCACGCCAAGGTGTCAGTCTCGACACAGGTTCAGGTGCAGCACCAGTAAGCTTCAAACCGCTGTGGGAGCGAATGAATTCGCTCCCACACGCTCGCCTGATTCATGACAGGTAAGCTGTTGGCGCAAGCAGTTATTCCGCCGGATCATCGGTAATGTCATACAGCGCATTATGCAGCTCTTCATAATTGCCGCCGTTGATGACACTGAAGTAACCCGCCTGTCTGAGTTTGTCCTGCGCCTTGCTTGCTTTTTCACTGCTGCTGCTGAAAATGACGAACACAGAGTTGCGGTCGGTGAGCACCTGTTTCAGTTGGTTGACCAAGCGTGCATCTTCGACCCGAACCGCATTGAGCACGGTGCCAGCGTCGTATTCGGTCTGGCTGCGCACATCCACTGCCAGTTTCCCTTCCTTCAAGGCGGCCACGGCGGCGGCCTGTTCTACTTCACCAGCCTGCACCGCGAAGCTGCAAGCCAGAATACCCATTGCTATCCATTGGCGCATAAGTCCATCTCCCTGCATTTAACAGGAAGATTGGCACAGATAAGGACGGTTCGGTAGCGCATCCTGAATCAGCCGAACAACCTGTTCAGATTCGGCAGGATCAAGAGAAGAGTGGTCGCGAATACAATAAGTCCCGCCTGACGTATCTTTGAATGCTTGAACATGGCTGACTGCCTTTTGTTGTTATTCCTGAGCGACAAAAGCTCACCGAATTCATCAATTACGAAATCGGGCAGCTGGCAAAGGTGGTGCTTATGAACAGGTGGTCCCGGCCACATGGCCGCTGACCTGACGCTGGATGTATTTTTATCGCGCCTTCCTGTTACAGATTTAACCTTAGAGGCCGCATTGCATATAGCTTAGAACTATTTGATATTTAAGTCTGATAATTTCTGATTAAAGGTTATTTAGGAACTGCTGATAATATGGTCAGGCCTTGGCTAGAGGCTTTGAGGGAGCGTCGTTAGCCTGCTACCGTTCGTCCGGCCAAGGTATGTCCTGCGAGCGATACCAGGTGGGGGCCGTGCAGATACTGGCTTCTTGCTTTGATCGTGCAATTCAAGGCAGGCTTTGCCAGTGCGCTATTGCCCTTTTACTGTTTCAGGTCCTTTTTTATGTCGTTACGCATCTGCATTCTGGAAACCGACATCCTGCGCCCGGAGTTGGTTGAGCAATATCAGGGTTATGGGCGGATGTTCGAGTTATTGTTTGCGCGCCAACCGTTTGCCGTACAGCTCAGTGTCTACAACGTGGTGCAGGGCATTTATCCACCCGAAGACGAGCGCTTCGATGCCTATCTGGTGACCGGCAGCAAGGCCGACTCATTTGGCAGCGACCCCTGGATTCAGACGCTCAAGGCCTATCTGCTCAAGTTGTATGAGCGGGGCGACAAGCTTTTGGGGATCTGTTTCGGGCACCAGTTGCTGGCGTTATTGCTGGGTGGCAAGACCGAGCGTGCCAGCCAGGGCTGGGGAGTGGGCATTCATCATTATCAACTGGCTTCTTCTGAGCCCTGGATGACTCCGTCGATGGACAAGCTGACGCTGCTGATCAGCCATCAGGATCAAGTCACGGCATTGCCGGAAAATGCCACGGTCATCGCTTCCAGCGATTTCTGCCAGTACGCGGCTTATCACATCAACCATCAGGTCCTGTGCTTTCAGGGGCACCCCGAGTTCATCCATGAATTTTCCCGCTCCTTGCTGGACCTTCGCCAGCAGACACTGGGCGAGCAGGTTTATCGCAAGGGCCTGGACAGCCTGGAGCATGAGCACCACGGCACAACGGTAGCCGAGTGGATTACGCGCTTTGTGGCCCACAAACCGGGCCAGAGTGTGGCTTGAAGCCTGAGTGCTCCCGGCGCGATACCAGACGCCGGGAGCACTTTGCCCTTACAGCCAGCCCGAGCGCTTGAAGCTGCTGAACAAGGCCGTGCAGCCTCCCACGATCACCCCCAATACTGCGAAGTAGCCGTAGTGCCAGGTCAACTCCGGCATATTCTCGAAGTTCATCCCGTAGATCCCCGCGACAGCGGTCGGAAACGCCAGAATGGCCGCCCAGGCCGCGAACTTGCGTTGCACGATGCTTTGCCGTGACGACTCCAGCAACAAACCGATCTCAATGGTCTGGCTGGCGATATCACGCAGATTGGCCAGGTCTTCCATTTGCCGTTTGACGTGAATCTCCACGTCACGAAAGTACGGGCGCATGTTCTTGTCGATGAAGGGAAAGCTCAGCTTTTGCAATTCCTCACCGACTTCCACCATTGGCGACACATAACGCCTCAGGCGCAGCAGGTCGCGACGCAGGCTGTGAATGCGGTGGATATAGGATTCATTCAGGATGCCGCCGAGGACGTTTTGCTCCAGTTCTTCCAGCTCGGCATGAATGGCTTCGGTGACCGGCTGATAGCTCTCGGTCACAAAGTCCAGCAGGGCATAGAGCACGAAGTCTTCGCCATGCTCCAGCAGCAATGGCCTGGCCTCACAACGCTGGCGCACGATGCCATAGGACTTGGAGTGCCCATTTCGCGAAGTGATGATGTAGCCCTTGCCGGCGAAGATATGGGTTTCGATGAATTGCAGCTTGCCGTTTTCCCGCACGGGCGCGTAGGTGACGATAAACAGCGCGTCGCCGAAGGTTTCAAGTTTCGGGCGGCTATGGACTTCCAGCGCATCTTCAATGGCCAGTTCATGCAGGTTGAATTGCTTTTTAAGACTTTCCAGCTCCTGTGGGGTGGGCTGCTCCAGCCCTATCCAGACAAAATGCTCAGGTTTGGCTGCCCAGGCCGCGCCTTCTTCAAGGGTGATATTGCTGACTTTCTTGCCTTTGCTGTAAACCGCTGCTGCAACAACTCGGCCCATATCGGTATCGCTTCTTTTTCAAGGAGTGGCAGTGATGCAAAAAGGATTGCGCCAGGGTGAGCTTAACCAAACGCTCATGAGTCCGCAGATAATAAAAAGCCCGCATTGGCGGGCTTCATATCTGTCGAACGCCATGCTTAGAGCGAATGCTGCTTATCGAGTTCTATCGCGGCATCCAATGTATCGAGCAGCGCCTTTCTGGCTTTCAGCTTGGTTTTCCTGTGGGCATTCATGTTGATCTTTTTCAACTGCACGGCAGCGGCGCGGGCGGTTGCCAGCAGCTCGTCGACGCTGACCACCTTGTCCAGAAAACCCGCGTCCAGCGCGCCTCTGGGGTCGAATATCTCGGCGTTGATTACCGAGCGATGAAAGGCGGACTTGCTCAGGCGGTCACGTGCCAGTTCGATGCCGACATGGTGCATGGT
The DNA here is from genome assembly GCF_015471405.1 of Pseudomonas cichorii. Taxonomy (GTDB): domain Bacteria; phylum Pseudomonadota; class Gammaproteobacteria; order Pseudomonadales; family Pseudomonadaceae; genus Aquipseudomonas; species Aquipseudomonas serbiensis. Next base: position 8,544 of record NZ_BLVZ01000015.1, on the reverse strand, counting down.
CATGCCGATCTGTACCTCATTGAGGCCGATATTGAAGGGGCCTTCGACACCGATCCGGTAATCGGCTGACAACAGCAGAAAAGCACCTTTGGCCACGGCATGACCCGGGCACGCAACAATGATGGGGAAGGGGTGAGCCAGCATGCGACGCGCCAGAGTCGAACCCTGGGCTACCAGGCCGATAGCCGCCTCGGCACTGGAAGTCATGACCTTGAGGTCATAGCCGCCCGATAGGATGCCCGGTTGCCCGGTGACGATCACCACGGCACGATCTGTCTCGGCCTGATCCAGCGCGGCATTGAATGCGGCAATCACATCCGGCGAAATGGCGTTGACCTTGCCGTTGTTGAGAGTCAGCGTGGCAATACCATCGTCCAGTTGGTACGAGATCAGATCACTCATGGCGCTATTCCTTCTTGTTGAGATGCGCAGACGTTACTCAGCTGCAACCATCAGGTAAAGCGCTGACTGATCGGTCATGAACGGATTGTGAGGTCATCCACGAAGCAAGCCGGTAGGAGTGAATTCATTCGCGAGGCGTCATTCTAGGCGATAGATTCTCTTCGGATGTACGGGCACCTTCACGAATGAATTCGCTCCCACGGAAACACGATTTAATTCATGATGTTACGTCTTGTTGGATAAGAGGCGATCTTGCCGTAAACAATGCCACTTTCCCCGTGACCTCCACCGTCACGTCCTTGAAATGCAAGGCCAGGGCATTGCGCAGGCTGGCAACGCTGTCACTGCGATTACCGAAGATGCCTTTCTTGTTATAGACGTCCATCAGCTTGCGACCAAACCCGTTGTGCCCGGCTTCGTCGCCCAGAATGGTTGCGCCGAACAGCACACCGTCATCTTTCAGGCGGGTCTTGAGGTTGGCGAAGACCTGCGCCTTGTCGCTCATGGTTCCGGGCAGGCAGTGCAGCAGATAGAACAGAGAGATCGAGTCAAACCCTGTCTCATGTTCGGGTTCGAACGGCTTGAACACATCGTGGCGGATTACCCGGATGCCCGGCCGCCCGAAGCGCTGGCGTGCGGCTTCCAGGCTGCTGCTGTTGAGGTCCAGCAAGGTGACTTCGGTACTGATGGGCAGATTGGCATTGGCCAGGTAATAGCCGGTGCCGACGCCTACATCCAGATGGCGTGCGCCGACATGGCGATTGAAGAACGGCTGCAATACCTGCGTCGTCGAGCACTGCCAGGCAAAACGATTGGAAACCCCCAGGACCCACCAGTCATAGAGTTTCAGGGTCAGGGGAGAGTAAACGGCTGCGCCCGCTTCGGAAGAATGGTTCATGGCACTTCTATTCCTTGTACAGGCCCGGGATTACTGTTCGATTTCGTTCAGTTCGCAATACTCGTCCCAGTCCATGCCCAGGGCTTCGGCCACCTGTGCGTGGGCTTCAAGGCGCATGCTCTTGAGTTGTTCCGGGGTTTCGGCAATCAATTGCAAAGCCAGTTCCCAAGGCTCTATGCCCTGATCCTCGGCTTCATCCTCGAACGCCCACTGCGCTTGCTGCTTTTGCTCTTCGGGGCTGAGGTTCTTGATTTCATCCTGCAAGGTCGGATGGGTAGAGAGGTATTTCGCCAGGGCGGCTTCGTTCCACTCAAGTGCATTCATGCCGGGTTTCCTCAAACTCAATGGGGTGGCCAGGCTTGCGGGGAGCAGGCCTGGCGAGACGGCGAGATTGTGAGGGAACATTTCAAACGCTGCCAGTGCTGGCACTGCTGAATAACGGTGTTACGCCAGCCCGCCGGATTCAAAGTGATTCTTTACCCTGCAGCAGACCTGATCCCAGCTCCGCCGCAGTAAGCGGGTCGGCGTCAGGATCGGACTTGGTGCGTTCTTTCATCATGGTCAGGGTCAATGCATCCTCTTCATTGAGTGTCACCGATGCAGTGCCATCGCCACCGTCAACAGCGGGTTGTGGATTTTCGACATACTCGAACTCTTCATCACTGTTCCATGGCCCGCGAAGGTTCGGCTCGCCACTGGACATGTTGAAGTAGGTGCGGGTGAACTCCGGCATGCCGGGCAACTTGCCTTGCGGGAAGTTGGGCTGGATCGAGTGCAGTGCTTTTTCAAATGACTTCTGGTGAGCGATCTCGCGCGTCATCAGGAAGCCAAGTGCCTCCTTGATACCGGGATCGTCGACAACATTCAGCAGGCGCTCATACACGATCTTGGCGCGGGCTTCGGCGGCAATGTTGGAGCGGAAGTCAGCGGTGGGCTCGGTGATCGAATCGACGTAGGCGGCCGTCCATGGAACGCCCGCAGAGTTGACCAGCGGAGCACCGCCACCATAAAGCACACTGGTGATGTGCGAGTCGTTACCCGCGCCATTGATGCTGCGATACAACTCACCTTCTTCCTGCACGCCTTCGGCCATCTGTCCTTTCGCGCCCCGGTTGAGCATGACGATGATCGAACCGACGATTTCCAGGTGGCTCAGTTCTTCCGTGGCAATGTCCATCAGCAGGTCTTTACGTCCTGCATCCTCTTCGGCCAGCGCTTGCGTGAAGTAACGGGCTGCTGCCGCCAGTTCGCCTTGTGCGCCACCGAACTGCTCCAGCAGAAGATTGGCAAGGCCGGGATTGGGCTCGGCGACACGTACGGTGTACTGAAGTCTTTTGTTATGTAAAAACATCGGGTTTTCCTCAAACTCAGGTTTTTGCGCGTTTGCCACTTCGGGCAATGGCGCAGGCATAAGTTCTGAGGAGGCCTGGAGACTAAAGATTCTTTGTTTATTCGTTTACTGCGATGGGCGGAACATGATGAATAGTTCAAGGCTGCTGATGAGCTGTCGTTTCAGTAAATCGGGTTCTGTGTGGCAGCCATTTCGTCATCGCTTCTTCCTGCCGAAGCGCTTCCTTGCATGTAATGCGGGGAAGAGGGAAGGCTCTGGATAAGGGGGAAAATACGGGCGTAACAAACCCGATACGCGGTCGATACAAAAAATTGACGCCATTGTAATGTCAAACTACAATCGCGCCGAATTTGATATCAATATGATATTGCAAGGACGCACCGTGCATTCCTCCGCATCAAGGGCAGCTCTGTTTGCCCTATTCGCCGTAACTCCCTTGGTTTCCCTGGCCGCTCCCAACCCCGGTGAGCAGGACCTGATCCGCGATCGTCAGGATCGTCTACTCGAAGAGCAACGCCGTCGCCTGGAAGAACTCAAGGAATTGCCCGGTGCCCAGCCAGCCCCGCAAGCTCCCGAGGCGCCAGTCGATACGCGCTGTTTCAAGATCGACGTCATTGAACTCAAGGGCGCCGACTCGCTGTCGGGCAGTGAGCGCGATGCCTTGCTCAAACCTTTTCTGGGTGAGTGCCTGGGCGTCGCTCAACTCAACGACGTGCTCAAGGCCGTCACCGATCACTATATCGACAAGGGATGGGTTACTACCCGCGCCTATCTGCCGCAACAGGATCTTTCCAAGGGCCATCTCGAAGTGCTGGTGGTCGAGGGCAAGCTGGAGAAACTGCGTAGCGAGGAAGGCAGTGGCCTGACTCCGCGCGAGCTGGACATGACGTTTCCGGGGCGTGAAAGCGAAGTACTGAACCTGCGTGAAATCGAGCAGATGGTCGATCAGCTCAATCGTCTGCCGTCCAATCAGGCGAAGATGGAACTGACGCCGGGGCAGGCCGTGGGCGGCAGCGATGTGCTGGTGAAAAACACGCCTCAGAAACCCTGGCGCACCTCTCTGGCCCGTCATAACAACGGTCAGAAAAGCACTGGCGAACAGCAGTGGGGCGCGGGCTTTGAATGGGACAGCCCGCTGGGGCTGGCCGACCAGTTAAGCCTGCGTGGCGGGCGCGACGCTGTCACTGACCATCAACGCAGCTCCTACAGCAGCATGTTCAGTTACAACCTGCCGTGGGGCTGGTGGAATTTCAGTTACTCCTACAACGACAGTGAATACCGAACCCTTGGGCAAGGCGCCGGGATCGACTTCAAGTTCACCGGTGAAAGCCAGGCCCATCAGTTGCGCGTCGATCGCGTGATTCAGCGCGATGCCCGTGGCAAGACGTCCGTGAATGCCGGCATCAGCCACCTGCGCACTCGCAGTTTTGTGGAAGACAGCGAACTGGCGATTGGCTCTCAGCGCATTACCGAGACGCAGTTCGGCATCGCCCATGGCCGGCTGATCGGCAGCGCATTTGCCAACCTGGAACTGGGCGTCCAGCAAGGCAGTGGTGCGCTGGATGCGATGGGCGATGGCCATCCTGCAGGCAATGAACCCACGGCCCGCTACCGCAAATACACCGCAACGTTCAGCTATCAGCAGCCTTTCGAGCTGTGGGGTGAAAGCTTCAGTTTCAACAGCCTGGCCACCGGCCAGCGCAGCGAAGACCGGCTCTACAACAGCCAGCGCCTGAGTATCAGCGGGCAATCCGCAGTGCGTGGCTATAAAGAGCAGTTTCTTTCCGGCGACAGCGGCGGCTACTGGCGCAACGACCTGCGCTGGACCCGACCGGTCGGTTGGGAATGGTTGCAGCCGGTGCTCCAGCAATACGGCATGAGCGTGTCTTACGACCAGGGCGTCATCCGTCACGACGCCAATAGTGAAGGTGAAAACGGTCGGGTATCCAGCAGTGCGGTTGAGTTGTTCACCCGCGGCAAATACCTCGCCGCCAACGTGACTTTCGCCCATTCGCTGGAGCGGCCTGCCGCGCTGAGCGAGCGGGAAGCACCGATCTACTTTCGGCTTGAACTGTTTTTCTAAGCCTTTCTGACCCTTTACCAACCGTTCTGACCTCCCGCAGGAAACCTCCGCATGGACGCCAAGCATCTCGCCTTCCTGGCCCGTCAACCGTCGGCCCGTGTGCAACTGCGTGAGCGTTTCTGGGGGATGCCCAAGCGCGGTATTGCGCTGATCCTGGCCAATGCCATGTTCTGGCAGCCGCTGTGGGCGCAGGCGGACGGGATCGTGGTGAGCAGCGGCTCCACCAGCGTCGGGGCGGCGGGCAACGGGGTGCCGATCGTCAATATTGCGGCGCCCAATGCCAGTGGCCTGTCGCATAACCAGTTCCAGCAGTACAACGTCGGCAGCCAGGGGGTGATCCTCAACAACGCCACGGCGCCCACTCAGACCCAGAACACCCAGCTGGGCGGGATCATCATCTCCAACAGCAACCTGCAAGGCGCGGCGGCGACCACGATTCTCAACGAGGTGGTCAGCAACAACCGCACCGAACTCAAGGGCTACACCGAAGTGGCGGGGCAGGCGGCGCGGGTAATCGTTGCCAACCCGTACGGCATCACCTGTGATGGCTGCGGTTTTCTCAACACGCCGCAAGCGACCCTGACCACCGGCAAACCGGTGCTGGACAACAACGGCAATCTGGTGCGGTTCAACGTCCAGGGTGGCAGCGTGGCCATCGAGGGGCTGGGGCTCAATGCCGACAACCTTGACCAGTTCGACATCATCACCCGCAGCGCAAAGGTCAACGCCGAGCTGCACGCCAAGAAGCTCAACATCATTGCCGGTCGCAACGACGTTGATGCCCAGACCCTCAATGCCACGGCGCTGGCGGACGACGGCAGCACCAAACCGCAACTGGCCATCGACAGCTCGGCCTTGGGCGGCATGTACGCCGGTGCCGTGAAACTGGTGGGCACCGAAGCCGGGGTCGGGGTGAGGCTGGCGGGGAATATGGCGGCCAGTGCCGGTGATATCCAGATCGATGCCAATGGCCAGTTGAGCATGGTGCAGACGGCGGCCAGCGGGGCGGTGACGGTGAATGCCAACGCGGTCGAGGTCAACGGGCCGCTGTATGCGGGTTCGTCGCTGTCGATCACGACGCCGGGCGATCTGGCCATCCAGCAGAATATCGCCGCACGGGACAGCGTCACGCTGTCCAGCACCGGGCACCTGAGCAACAGTGCGATCATCGAGGCGGGCGTCAATGCTGATAACAGCCGCAATGCCGCCGGCGATGTGGTGCTGTCGGCAGGCAACCTGACCAACACCGGCAACATTGTCGCCAGCCGTGCCGTGCAGGCGACCGTCACCCAGACCCTCAACAACCAGGGCGGCGAAATCCTCAGCGATGCAGCCCTGACCCTCACCAGCGGTCGCCTGGACAATAGCCTCAGCGGGCGTATTGCCGGTAAAGGCGTGACCGTCACCACCGGCGCCTTCAACAACAGCCAGGACGGTCGCCTGACCAGCACCGAGGTCTTGCGCCTGACTGCCGCGCAGGTCAATAACAGCGAAGCGGGGCGTATCGCCAGCGCCATGGCCCTGACCATGGTGGTCACGGGCCTGGATCTCTCGACCGCGATCCTCAATAACAATCAAGGCGTGATACGCAGCGAGAGCACCCTGACCCTGAACGCGGGTGCGGTGTCGAATACGGCAGGCAGCCTCACCAGCGCTGGCACGTCCAGCCTTACCGTCACCGACGCCGTGGTCAACCAGGGCGGCGAAATCCTCAGCGATGCGGCCCTGACCCTCACCAGCGGCCGCCTGGACAATAGCCGCAGTGGGCGGATCGCCGGCAAAGGCGTAACCGTCACCACCGGCGCCTTCAACAACAGCCAGGACGGTCGCCTGACCAGCACCGAGGCCTTGCGCCTGACTGCTGCGCAGGTCAATAACAGCGAAGCGGGGCGTATCGCCAGCGCCATGGCCCTGACCGCGGTGGTCACGGGCCTGGATCAACACGCCGACGGGCGCCTGTACAGCAATGGCGATGTCAGCCTGGACCTGAACAACGGCCATCTGAATAACCAAGACGGTTTGATTACGGCCCCCGGCCAGTTGCTGCTGACGAATCTGGGCACAGTCAACAACCAGAGCGGCGAAATCTCCAGTGCCAAGGGCTTTACCCTGGCCGCCACGTCGCTGGACAACACCGACGGCTCGGTGCTCAGCGACGAATCCCTGATCGTGCGCATCGACCAGGTGCTGACCAACCTGCGCGGGCGGGTATCTGCTACGGGCCTTGAGCTGTCTGCTGCCACTCTGAATAACCAGCAAGGTGTCTTGCGCAGCGATAGCATCCTGACCCTGAACGCTGGCTCTGTGTCGAACTTGGCAGGCAGCCTCACCAGCACCGGCACTGCCAACCTCACCGTCACGGACGCCGTGGTCAACCAGGGCGGCGAAATCCTCAGCGATGCAGCCCTGACCCTCACCAGCGGCCGCCTGGACAACAGCCGCAGCGGGCGTATTGCCGGCAAAGGCGTGACCGTCACCACCGGCGCCTTCAACAACAGCCAGGACGGTCGCCTGACCAGCACCGAGGCCCTGCGCCTGACTGCCGCGCAGGTCAATAACAGCGAAGCAGGACGTATCGCCAGTGCCATGGCTTTGATCGCTGTGGTCACGGGCCTGGATCAACACGCCGACGGGCGCCTGTACAGCAATGGCGACGTCAGCCTGGACCTCGGCAACGGCCACCTCAATAACCAGGACGGTTTGATTACGGCCCCCGGCCAGTTGCTGCTGACCAACTTGGGTACGGTCAACAACCAGCGCGGCGAGATCTCCAGTGCCAAGGGCTTTACCCTGGCCGCCACCTCGCTGGACAACACCGATGGCACGGTGCTCAGCGACGAATCCTTGGTCGTACGCATCGACAAGGCACTGACCAACCTGCGCGGGCTGGTGTCCGGCACCGGCGTGGACCTCTCTGCCGATACCCTGACCAACGACAGCGGTGAGGTGAGCAGCGAGGCGGGCCTCACGCTGGACGTCACCGGCGAAGTCAGCAACCGCCAGGGCCTGCTGAGCAGTGCAGGGGCCATCACGTTAGAGGCCAAGAGCCTGCACAACGCCGAAGGCCAGGTCATGGCCGACGAGGTGCTGACCGTCATTCTGGCTCAAGCCCTCGACAACCAGGCTGGCACCCTGGGGGCCGGCCTGGGTCTGAACCTGCAGGCCGCGAGCCTGGATAACCGCCTGGCCGGTGCCGTGCTCACCGATGGCCAACTGGATATCACCCTGACCGGCACCCTGGATAACCGCAGCGGCGGCCAGGTGCAGGCCAAGGGCATCCTCAACCTGACCAGCCAGGTCTTGAACAATCAGGGCGGCCGGGTAGTGGGGCAGGACCTGCTGACCGTGAACAGCGACAGCGCGCTCAACCGCGGCGGGGTGATCCGCTCCGACAAGCTGATGACGCTGTTGATCGGTGACCTCGACAATAGCCAGACCGGTTTGAGCGCCGCGCAGAAGGGCGGTATCACCAGCCAGGCCGGGCTTGAATTCACCGGCACCCAACTGAATAACCAGAACGGCCTGCTCAACGCCGTGGGCGTGATGACGTTGCAGGCCGACACGGTGCTCAACGGCCAGGGCCGCATCGCCAGTCAGAACAACCTGAGCGCCACCGTCGACAGCCTGACCCAGCAAGGCGGCGAACTGGTGGCCCAGGGCACCCTGACCTTGACCGGCACGACCCTGGATAACGGGGTCGGTGGTCTGGTAGGCGCCACAAAAGCGCTGAAACTCGAGGTCGACGACATCGACAACCGGGCCGGTGAAATTTCCAGCCAGGTGGGCGTGGAACTGATCGGTGAACAACTC
>NZ_BLVZ01000014.1 GCF_015471405.1 Pseudomonas cichorii | reverse complement strand
ATCTATTACACACCCATTCGCTGGCACGTACTCAAGTACGCACCGGCTACCGAATTTCTTGACGACCATAGAGCATTGGAACCACCTGATCCCATCCCGAACTCAGTAGTGAAACGATGCATCGCCGATGGTAGTGTGGGGTTTCCCCATGTGAGAGTAGGTCATCGTCAAGATTCAAATTCAGAACCCCCATCTGCAAACGCAGGTGGGGGTTTTGTCTTTCTGGTGATGAAAACATCGCACCTCACAGGACCGGATTTATCCGGGAAGAGGCCGCCCGTCTCGCGAATGAGTTCGCTCCTGCTCATTCGTCGGGACTGAAGTCCGTGTCTGGCGAATATCACGCGAGGGTGGCGCTCCGAAGCGGCGTGCGTACTCACGACTGAATTGCGAAACGCTTTCATACCCGACACGCAATGCCGCGGTATTGGCGTCCAGTCGTTCCGTGAGCATCAGGCTGCGCGCAGCATGCAGACGCAGAGTCTTCTGATATTGCAATGGACTGGTGCCAGTGAGCTGGCGGAAGTTATGGTGCAGGGTCGAGCCAGCCATGCCTGCAATTTCTGCGAGTTCGGCAATGCGCAAAGGCTTGGCATAGTTACGTTTGAGCCAGTCGATGACCCTCACGATTCCGCGTGAACGATACCCTTCTCGTACTATCCAGCGTAACCAGTCTCCCGCTTCGCTGAGGAGCAGCCGGAGGCAGACTTCTCGCTTGACCAGTTCTGCCATGAGCGGAATTTCCTGAGGTCGATCCAGTAATCCCACCAGCCGGTTGAACACATCAATCAACTCCTCCGATGCTTGCCCGGCAGCGTAGCAGCGAGTCGGAGTAGCGCTGCTATCGATCACAGGCATGCTCTGGACAACATCGTGAAGAATCGCCATATCGAGTTTCAATACCAATGAGAGGTAAGGACGCTCGGCAGTGGCCTCTATGACTTTTGCGGTGGTGGGAATATCAATCGAGGTGACGAAAAAGTCGCCTGGCACGGACAACAACTCTTCATTGCCGAATACCGTGTGCTTGGTGCCCTGAACAATCAGCGCCATACAGGGTTCGTAGACGCAATAGGTCGGTAACCCCGGCGCCTCCATGCGATAGAAGGTCAGGCCGTGAATGGCACTGTGGTTAGCCTCTCTACCGGCAGTATGGGCCAGCAACCGCGAGGTAAGCCGCTTCAGACCATCGCCTTCCCGACCGGGACTGAGGGCAGATAACGCCAACGATTGATTCATGAACGTAACCCTGCAAAGACGAAGATTGCAGTGTGCGTAGAAGATGTCATCCGCTCAAGTGTGTCGGCAGGATTGTGCAAAAAGAGTATCGGATTGTGATCACTCCTCTCAAAAGTGCTCGTCTATCTTGAGGCTCTTCCTGTTGTTACCCACGAAATTGAGCAAGGAATCTGTGATGGATCGGCGTGATTTTCTCAGGCTGTCGGCAGGCGGGGCACTTGCGGCCACATTGTTGCCCATGACTGGTAATGCCCAGGCCTTGGCCAGCGTGCCATTTGGCGAACGCGGCAGTGTGCTGCCTACTCGGGGCAATGTGGTACGTACGGGGCTGCCTTCAAATCCGGCCCGGCATAACCTTCGTTACATGACCCCTTACCGCTTTGGCATGGGCGGGACGCAAATCGGTAACATTTTCGCCCCCATCAGCGATGAACAGGCCGCAGCCGTCTTGCAGTCGGCCTGGGATTCCGGCGTGCGACTGTTCGATACATCACCTTTCTATGGATTTGGCCTCAGCGAATATCGCCTCGGGCGTTTCCTGCATAACCGGAACCCGGATGACTATGTTGTTTCCACCAAGGTCGGGCGCGTGTTCAAGGCGGCTGGCAAGCCCGTTGGCGATAGCTCGATCTGGACCTCTCCCGCACCTTTTGAATACCGCTATGACTACACGGCAGCCGGAGCCAGACGTTCTGTCGAGGACAGCCTGCAAAGGCTTGGTCTTGCGCGTATCGACGTGGTTTTCATCCATGATCTGTCGCCCGACAACACTGAGTTGCAAGGCGGCTGGGAGGAGGCCTATCGGGTTGCCCGCAGTGGAGCCATGCGGGAACTGGAAAAAATGCGCGAAGAGGGCCTGATCAAAGCCTGGGGATTCGGAATCAACCGGCCTGATGCAGCCGTTCGCGCCGTGGAGCATGACGACCCTACGCCGGACATCGTCTTGCTGGCTTGCCAGTATTCGATTATCGATCACGAGCAGGCGCTTGACCGGACACTGCCAGCGTTGGCCAAAAAAGGCACCAGCGTGGTGATGGGGACTCCGCTCAATGACGGTTTCCTTGGAGGCGGTCGGCGTTTCAACTTTTCGACTGAATTGCCGCCGCTTGCTGTCGAGCGCCGCGCCAGGCTGGCTGCTATAGCCGATCGTCATGGCATCGACATGCGCACTGCTGCATTGCAGTTTGCTGCCGCGCACCCGCTGGTGTCGGCCATCGTGCCTGGCTCCCGCGTGCCGGGACAGATCGCCAGCAATGCCCAGTCCATGAAGGTCGCCATCCCGGCTGACTTCTGGGCCGAGCTCAAGCATGAACGCCTTATCGCCGGGCATGCCCCGGTTCCGACCTGACGCGAACATGATCTGCGCGCCGATGCTCCGCCATTCACTGTGCTGTGTTTATTAAATCTGGAGAGGCCCCATGCGAGACATCGCATCCATCTATCGTCGTGACGCACTGAAGTTGCTTGGCGTCGGTGCCGCTGCCTCGCTGGCGGGAACATTGCTGCCGTCATCACTGGCCAGTGCCGCCGTGCCTGCTGCGGCCTTGCCCCGTGGTTTGATTACCCGTCGCATACCCAGTACCGGAGAGGTTTTACCCGCCATCGGGCTGGGCACTTTCCTGACGTTTGACGTTATTGCAGGTGAGCCACGCGAGTTTGTCCGTCAAGTGTTGCAGGCATCCTGGGAGCAGGGCGTGCGCGCCATTGATACCTCGCCGCTGTATGGCACCGGGGAAGTCAGTGTGGGGGATTACGCCACGGCACTGGGGATCGGTGAGCAGCTTTTCATCGCCAACAAAATCTGGTCGACGGGGGACTTTCTGGCTGATGAAAGCCATGCACTGGCCAGTCTGAGACAGTCGGAAAGCCGCCTATGGCGAAAGCGTATCGATCTGATGCAATGCCATAGTCTGGTGAATGTCGAGGTTATCGCGCCGTATCTGAATGCCTGGAAGAAGGAAGGGTTGATTCGCTACACCGGCGTCACCCATTACCTGAACGACTATCTACAGGCGCTGCAAGGATGGGTGGAGAAAGGCGGGCTGGATTTCGTTCAGGTGCAATATTCGATTTTCAACCGCGCAGCCGAACAGCGAGTGTTGCCCGCTGCTGCCGACAAGGGCGTGGCGGTACTGACCAATATGCCATTCGAGAAAGCGCGTCTGTTCAAGCTGGTTGAGGGGCAAGAAGTACCGGCTTTTGCACGCGAAGCCGGCATTCGTAGCTGGTCGCATTATTTCCTCAAGTGGGTCATCTCGCACCCGGCAGTGACCTGTGCATTGCCGGCAACCAGCAATCCCGAGCATGCTCGCGAGAATGCCTTGGCGATGTATGGCGAGCTACCCGACAAGGCCCTGCGCGAGCGAATGGTGCGGCATGTCGAAGGGCTTCCTGGGTTTGGTGACCTGGCCAAAATGGCTCCTTATCCCGGCAAGCGTTATCCGGGAATCATTGCGCGGGCTCAAGGCGCGTTGCGCACTCGTTTGAGCGACGGTTAAGGCCAGGAGATAAGGGCGGCTGTACTTTGTGGGGATCATGGGGCGCGATACATACAGCGTTTGCCAAACGCCCCAAAAACCATAAGAATCGCCGCCCCTGTTTATTGCCTTACGGACGCAAGCCGAATCATGAATCACCTGCCCATTGCCAAAGAAGCCCTTATTGCTCAGGCCCAGGCTATCAGTCAGTTGGCAGACCGTCTGGATGGAGAGTTTCAGCGAGCCGTTGAACTCATCCTCGGTTGCAAAGGGCGTGCAGCCGTCTGTGGCATGGGCAAATCCGGCCTGATCGGCAAGAAGATGGTTGCCACCTTCGCCTCCACCGGCACGCCGAGTTTCTTCCTGCATCCGGCCGAAGCCTTTCATGGCGACCTGGGTATGCTCAAGCCTGTCGATGTTCTGATTCTGATCAGCTACAGCGGCGAGACCGAGGAAGTGGTCAAGCTGATCCCGAGCCTCAAGTCTTTTGGCAACCAGATCATTGCAATGACGGGCAACGGTAAATCCACGTTGGCCAGGCATGCAGACATCTGGCTGGATATTTCGGTCGACCGCGAGGTGTGCCCAAACAACCTGGCCCCCACAACCTCGACTCTGGCGACCATGGCCATGGGCGATGCACTGGCAGTAGCCTTGATCGAGGCCCTGCAATTCAAGCCGATGGATTTCGCCCGCTACCACCCCGGTGGAAGCCTGGGGCGCAAGCTGCTGACCCGCGTCAGCGATGTCATGCATTCGCCTGCTCCGCTGGTAAGCCCTGCGACCAGCTTTCACGATTGTCTGCTGATGATGACCCAAAGCCGTCTGGGGCTGGCTCTGGTCGTGGAGCAGGGCGCTCTGGTCGGGATTGTCACTGACGGCGACCTGCGTCGTGCATTGCTTGAGAATCAGGGTGTGCTGGGTGAAAACGTGGCCAGCTTCATGACATCCAGCCCGCGGACCATCAAGGCGGATGCGCAGTTGTCCGAAGCCGAAGCCTGCATGATCGAAAACAAGATCCGTGCCCTGGCCGTTATCGACGATAACAATGCCGTGGTGGGAGTGGTCGAGATCTTTGACTGAGCGCTGTCATCGATCCGAGTTATTGAACGCTGTCATTTCCTGCAAGAGCAGCGTCATGAGCCGGCTGGCACCGACACTGAGCTGACGGCCCAGGCGGCTGATCAGATGAGTCTGGGGGCTGCTGAATACTTCGTGCTGCAACGGCAGGGCCAGCAGTTTTCCGGCTTTCATTTCCTCTTCGATCACGAAGGTGGGCAGCATCGTGACTCCGCCATGCATGGCGAAGTGCTTGAGCATCGCAAAGGTATTGCACGTCAGTACGGGTTTCACTGACACGCCCAGTTGATGCTCGGCCTCCAGAAGAATCTGGCGGATGCCGTAGGACACGCCCGGCAGGGCCAACTGATAACGATCAAGGCCCTTGAGTTCGAGTGGGCCTTTCTCCTGGGCCAGTGGATGATTCGGGCCGGTCACCACGCAGACGGGCTGTCTCTGATGAGCGTGGGAGCGGATTTTCGGATCTGCGGCCGGATTGAATACCAGGCCGATATGCGCTTCATCCTCCACCACCTGGCGAATCACTTCATTACTGCCGCAGACGTTCACGATCAGTTCTATCTTGGGATAGAGCAACGAGAACTTTGCCAGCGGCTGCGCCAGGCTTTCAAGAAAACCTTCTCCCGAAACCAGCGTCACCGAGCCACTGTGCAACCCGCGCAAGGCCTGAATGGATTCAAGCAGGACTTCCTGCTGGGTGAGCCGTTGCCGGTAATACGCCAGCACCTTGTCGCCCGCTTCGGTAGGTTTGACGCCCCGGCGATGCCTTTCCAGCAGCGGTGAGCCCAGCTCCTGTTCCAGTTGGGCGATCTGGCGGCTGACGGCAGAAGGCGCGACGTTCAGGAAGTCAGCGGCAGCCCGGACACTGCCCAGGCGCACTGCTTCAAAGAAATAAAGAATCCGTCGATCCTGAACGAGGCTCATGATTTTACCTGTGTTGCGGTAAAGGCAACATAAATTCAATTTTTGGATTATTGCTGATAGGGGTGAGCGCTGTCCATACTCGATACATCAGCAAACGGGAGGGCTTATGACAGCTCTTTGGCAGAGTCTGCGCCAACAGGCGCAACAGCTTGGTGAACGTAATCCGGTACTTGCCCTGCATGCACATGACCGGATTCTGGCGCATTCGTCCTTCGAGTCTGCGCTGGCAGCCAATCTGGCCCACCAGCTACAGGACAAAGTGCCTGATGCCGACCTGCAGAGCTGGTTCACGGCCATCCTGCGGTCCAATCCGGCCATCGCCGAAGCAGCGGCTGCCGACATCAATCATCTGGTTATCGTCAATCCTGCCTGCCCCGATCATCTGACTGCATTTCTGACCTTTCGCGGTATCCAGGCCGTGCAGGCCTATCGCATTGCCCACTCGCTCTGGAACGACGGCGACATTCAAAGTGCCGTGCTGCTGCAGAACTGGGCAGCCAGCGCCTGGAGCATCGATATTCATCCCGCTGCCCGGCTCGGCAAATCCCTGTTCGTCGATCACGGCATAGGGCTGGTGATTGGCGAGACTGCTGTGGTCGAGGATGAAGTCAGCCTCTGGCATGGCGTCACCCTGGGCAGCACGCTCAGCGAAGCCGGTGATCGTCACCCCAAAGTCCGTCGCGGCGCGCTGATCTGTGCCGGTGCGACCGTACTGGGCAATATCGAGGTGGGCGAGCGCGCCATCGTGGCCGCCAACTCCGTTGTGCTCAAACCCGTGCCCGCAGGCGTAGTAGTGGCAGGCACGCCTGCCAGACCCGTCGGTAATGCACCCGCTTCACTCGCTACCTTCACGACAAAATCACAATAAAGACTCAGGGATAGTTCGCATATGGCAGCAGTCGCTCAGTTTCCCCAAGGTATCGATCATCCGCTGGTCACGGTGCGTGACCATGCACATGCGCTGCAACTCTATCGGAAAATGGGCTTCATGCCGTCCCCGGTCAGTTATCACCCATGGGGCAGCGTGACCTCGCTGATGATGTTCGAAAGCAACTTCATTGAACTGATCGGCATCGATGATCCCGAGAAGTTCGGTACCAATTCGGTCAACGGCTTCTGCTTCGGCCGCCAGCTAGGTGAGTTTCTGGATCGTGGTGAAGAGGGCGTTTCGCTGGTGGCCTTGCACAGCAAGGATGCCGACGCCGATCACGCTCGTCTGGTCGAAGCGGGCTTGCCCAGTCAGGGCCGGATTGATTTCCGTCGCAGCATGACGTTGCCTGACGGTCGTCCCGATGAAGCGGTGGTATCCCTGGGCTTGTTCATCGACCCGGCGCTGCCCGATGCCTCGAATTTCATCTGCCATCAGCATCGCCCCGAACTGATCTGGGTGCCGGGCTGGCAGAACCACTGCAATGGCGTGGACGGGATTTTCAGCGTGACCTACCTGGCTGATCCGGCAGAGCTGGAGCCACGCTGGAAAGCCCTGTACGGCGATGCTGTCACCTACATCGGCAACATCCTGCAAGCCGATACCCGTTGCGGCCTCCTGCGAGCCATGGATGCCGCCACCGCAGCCACTCAATACCCCGGCGTCAGGCTGCCCCACGTTGCGAGCGAGCGCGCTCACGCCATTGCCATCGGCCTGCATACCAAAAGCCTGGACACGGTGCGCTTCATCCTCGAACACAACGGCGTACCTCACGAACAAGTGCCGGGCCGCGTCATGGTTCAGCCCGAAGCGGCCGGCAACGTCATTCTTGAATTTGTACAAAACCTTTAACCGAGATACGGAACATGACTTTGAAAGTAGGTGTGATCGGACTGGGCAACATGGGCGGCGGCATGGCTGCCACCCTGGCGGGCAAAGGCTTTGATGTGAGCGGTTTCGACCTGTCTCAGGCCGCACTGGCGCAAGCCGAAAGCAAAGGCGTGAAGCCGGTTGCCGATCGCAAGCAACTGATTCAGGCGTCGGACATCCTGATCCTGTCGCTGCCCAAGGCCGAGCATGTCGAGTCGGTTTGCCTGGGCGAGGGCGGCATCATCGAGTTCGGGCGCAAGGGGCTGGTTGTCGTCGACACCACCACCTCAACCCCGGAAATGAGCCGCAAGGTGGCTGCCGAACTGTTGAAAACCGGCGTGGCCTTTATCGATGCCCCGGTTTCCGGCGGCCCGAAAGGCGCAGCGACCGGCACCATGTCCATGGTGATCGGTGCTCAGGACGATGACCTGGCCCGTGTCATGCCGGTGCTTGAAGGTATGAGCGGCACCCGCGTTCACGTTGGGCAATGCGGGGCCGGCAACGTCGCCAAGATCGCCAACAACATGCTGGCAGCCTGTCACCTGATCAGCACCGCCGAAGCGGTTGCCATGGCGGCCAGGGCCGGTGTCGATCCGGAAAAACTGCTGCAAGGCCTCAACGCCGGTTCTGGCCGCAGCGGTGCTACACAAGTCATGTTTCCGACCTGGGTTCTCAACAAAGCCTACGACTCCGGTTTCACCATGGGCCTGATGCGCAAGGATGTCGGCCTTGCCAGTGATCTGGCGGACAGCCTGGACATGGAGCTGCCGCTGTCACGTGTGGTCGCACAACTGTGGAAAGCCAGCAGCGAAACCCTGGCAGATAACGAAGACTTCTGCGCAATCGTGCAGCGTACCGATGCCCAACTTTATGGCCGTGGAGAGTAACCGATGAGCACTGCAAAAATCCTTGATCTGCTGCGTCCTTACTGGGGCGATCGCAGTGTCATTGCCAGCTACGTCGGTGGCGAATTCGTCGAAGGTCACGGTGCTCCGGTAGAAGTGCGTAATGCCCATGACGACAGCGTGTTGCTGACCTTCCCCGATGCCGATGAATCTCTGGTCGAACTGGCCGACAAGGCCGCAAAGACCGCTCAGGCTCAATGGTGGGCACTGACCGCTCAGGCCCGTGGCCGAGCCATGTACCAGATCGGTTCGCTGATTCGCGAAGAGCAGGAAAACCTGGCGCAGATCGAATCCCTGACCGCCAACAAGCCGATTCGCGATGCTCGTGTCGAAGTGCTCAAAGTGGCCGAGATGTTCGAGTACTACGCCGGCTGGGCTGACAAGCTGCATGGCGAGATCATTCCGGTTCCGACCACGCACCTGAACTACGTGACCTACGAGCCGCTGGGCACCGTATTGCAGATCACACCCTGGAACGCGCCGATTTTCACCTGCGGCTGGCAGATCGCGCCTGCGATTGCTGCCGGTAACGCGGTCATTCTCAAACCGTCCGAACTGACGCCCCTCAGCTCGCTGATGATCGGCGTGCTGATCGAGCGTGCCGGAGTGCCGAAAGGTCTGGTCAACGTCATCGCCGGCTTCGGTCACTCCATTGGCCAAGCCTTCATCGCCAAGGCCGATATTCGCAAGGTGGTGTTCGTGGGCTCGCCTGCAACCGGTCGCCATATCGCCGTTGCCGCTGCTCAGCGTTGCATTCCGGCAGTGCTGGAATTGGGTGGCAAGTCGGCCAATATCGTGTTTGAAGATGCCGACCTGGAAGTCGCCTTGCGCGGCGCTCAGGCAGCGATTTTTTCCGGGGCAGGGCAAAGCTGTGTATCCGGTTCGCGCCTGCTGGTGCAGGAATCGATCTTTGAAAAATTCACCAATGCCCTGGCCGTGGCCGCCACGCAGTTCAAGGTCGGTGACCCGAGCGATCCTGAAACCCAGATCGGCCCGATCAACAACGCCAAGCAATACAACCATGTGAAAACCATGGTCGAAGGCGCACTGAAAGACGGCGCGAAGCTGGTTGGCAAAGATGCCGACCCGATCCCGAGCAAACCGGGTTACTACGTCAATCCGACAGTACTGGCTGGCACCAACGACCTGTATTGCGCCCAGGAAGAAATCTTCGGGCCGGTGGTCGTGGCGATTCCGTTCAAGGACGAAGAAGACGCCATCCGCATCGCCAACGACAGCCGCTTCGGCCTGGCCGGTGGCGTCTGGACTCGTGATGTCGGCCGTGCTCATCGCGTTGCCAAACAGGTGCGCGCCGGGACCTTCTGGGTCAACGGCTACAAGACCATTCACGTCAGCTCGCCGTTCGGTGGTTACGGTGAAAGCGGTTATGGCCGTTCCTCGGGCCTCGATGCGCTGCGTGAGTACAGCGAAGTGAAAAGTGTCTGGGTTGAAACCGCCGCCAAGCCTGCCGCAAGCTTTGGTTATGGCGCGAGTCTGGAGTAACAGTGATGAAAATTTCCAAAGCCCTGATCGATCAGGCCACGGTCTGGCGCCGCACCATCCACGCGGCCCCCGAGCTGGGTTTCCAGGAGCTGCAAACCTCCGATAAAGTGGCTCGTCTGTTGACCAGCTTCGGCGTCGAGGTCCATCGCGGCCTCGGCGGCACGGGTGTTGTCGGAACCCTGCGTAACGGCGACGGCCCGGTCATCGGCATTCGTGCCGACATGGACGCGCTGCCGATCCAGGAGCTGGGCGACACCGCGCATAAGTCGGTACACAAAGGCTGCATGCATGCCTGCGGTCACGATGGCCACACCGCGATTCTGCTGGCGACTGCCCGTCACCTGTCCGAAACCCGCAAATTCCGTGGCACGGTACATTTTGTCTTCCAGCCAGCCGAAGAGAACCTGGGTGGCGCCCAGCGCATGATCGAGGACGGCCTGTTCGAGCAGTTCCCGATGGATGCGATCTACGGGCTGCATAACTGGCCGGGCGTTCCGGCAGGTAATGTCGTGATCAATCCCGGTCCGATGATGGCTTCGCTGGATACTTTCGAGATCACCCTGACCGGTAAAGGCAGCCATGCTGCCATGCCGGACAAGGGCACAGACCCGATCGTTGCGGCTGCCGAACTGGTATTGGGCCTGCAAACCATCGTGTCGCGGCGTCTTTCGCCGCTGGATTCGGCGGTGGTCAGCATCACCCAGTTCAATGCCGGTGAAGCGATCAACGTCATCCCTGAAACAGCCGTGTTGCGCGGTACGGTGCGTTGCTTGCAGACGCCGGTGCGGGCCAAGGTCCAGCAACTGATCGGCGAATTCGTCGAGCGTTTGCCGGTGGCTTTCGGGGTGCGTGGCGAGCTGGTCTATAACGTCGGTTACCCGGTCACCGAGAACCATGTCGAAGCAGCGGCCACGATTCGTCGGGCGGCTGTTGCGGCGGTGGGCGAAGCCAATGTGCAATGGGGCTGCAACCCGTCCATGGCATCCGAAGACTTCGCTTTCATGCTGCATGCCTGCCCGGGCGCTTATGTCTGGCTGGGCGTGGACGGGGAGAAACCTTCAGCCGCACTGCATAACCCGTATTACGACTTCAACGATCAGGTGATCGAGCCTGGCGTTGCGGTATGGACGGCGTTGGTGGAGCAGTGTTTGCCGGTGAGTTGATTATTTTCATGTATCTGTCGCGGCCAAGGCCCCTCCCACAATTTCAGTGGGAGGGGCCTTGGCTGCGACTATAGCAATCAGCATTCCACCAGATTCACCGCCAGCCCGCCCCGTGAGGTTTCCTTGTACTTGTCGTGCATGTCGGCACCGGTATCGCGCATGGTGCGGATGGCGTGATCCAGTGAAATGAAGTGCTCGCCATCACCGCGCAGTGCCATTTGCGCGGCATTGATTGCCTTGACGGCGGCAATGGCGTTGCGCTCGATGCAAGGGACTTGCACCAGCCCGCCCACCGGGTCGCAGGTCAGGCCAAGGTTGTGCTCCAGGCCGATTTCCGCGGCGTTTTCCACTTGCTCGGGCGACGCTCCGATAATCTCGGCAAGGCCGGCTGCGGCCATGGCGCAGGCGGATCCGACTTCGCCCTGGCAGCCCACTTCCGCGCCCGAGATGGATGCGTTTTTCTTGCACAGAATGCCCACGGCAGCGGCGCTGAGGAAGAAACGCACCACGTCGTCTTCATTGGCAGCCGGGTTGAACTTCATGAAGTAATGCAACACCGCAGGCACGATACCCGCTGCGCCATTGGTGGGTGCAGTCACCATGCGACCACCGGCGGCGTTTTCTTCGTTGACCGCCAGAGCGAATAGGTTGACCCACTCCATGGCGCTGAGGGTCGAGCCGATCACGTTGGGGTTGTCGAGGTTCTGCAGGTTCTGATGCAGGCGGTGGGCACGACGACGGACTTTCAGGCCGCCGGGCAGAATCCCTGTTTCGTTCAGGCCTTTGTTGACGCAATCACGCATCGCTTCCCAGATGACCAGAATCTTCTCGCGGATCTCCTCTTCGCTACGCCAGGCCTTTTCGTTGGCCATCATCAGGCCGGAAATGCTCAGGCCATGGGTCTTGCACAGCTTGAGCAATTCGGCGCCGCTGGAAAAGTCATAAGGCAGGACCGTGTCATCGTTGTCCAGCACGCCACTGGCAGCTTGCGCGGCGTCGATCACAAAGCCGCCACCGACCGAATAGTAGGTCTGCTCGTACAGCTCGCCGGTCGCGCCATAAGCGCACAGCGTCATGCCGTTGGGGTGATAAGGCAGGCTTTCGTCCAGCAGGCACATGTCGCGCTGCCAGAGGAACTTGATTTCCCGCTCGCCAGCCAGCAGCAACAGACCGTTTTCCAGCAGGGCGTCGATGCGTTGATTGACCTGGCTCGGGTCGATCCGGTCCGGCCATTCGCCGAGTAAACCCATGACAGTGGCACGATCGCTGCCATGACCGATGCCTGTTGCCGAAAGAGAACCGTACAATCGCACTTCGATCCGTTCTACGCTATGCAACTGGTTGCGGTTGCGTAGATCAGTCACAAACAGCGCCCCGGCCCGCATCGGTCCTACGGTGTGCGAACTGGAAGGGCCAATGCCGATTTTGAACATGTCGAAGACGCTAATAGCCATCACGGAGGTCCTGCAAATGAGTTTCCATGGGAGTCATGGGCTCCCTGTTCATGGCTCTCATAGTTGGCTCGGGGCCTCCAAACGACAAACGATTGTTCCTATGCAACGCTTTAGCGGAACTCTTCAATGAGCAGAATTTTCAATGCGCAGATGCACGCCTGGTTACAAGTGTTCGCCTGTGCGGCCAGGCACCTTTCCTTCACCCGTTGTGCCGAAGAGCTGCATGTAACGCCCGGTGCCATCAGCCAGCAGATGCGTCAGCTCGAAGAGCGTCTGGGCTTTGCCCTGTTTCATCGGGTCGGGCGCGGGCTTGAACTGACCGCCGAAGGGCAGCGGCTGGCGCTGGTGGCCAATGAAGTGCAGAGCCGTATCAGCGATGAACTGCGCCTGCTGCATTCCGGGCGGATCGGCGGCGTGTTCAAGCTGCGTTGCATCCCTTCGTTTCTCGGCAAATGGCTGATGCCAAGGCTGCCGCGTCTGCAGGAAGCCTTTCCCGATATCCAGTTGCGGATCATTGCCGAAGACAGCAGCGGTTCGCTGCGAGATGACGACTTCGACCTGGCCATCGATCTCAACGACGGCAGCTATCCGGGGTTGATGACCACGCCCTTGCTGGAAGAAGAGTTATTCCCTGTGTGCTCGCCAGCGCTGCTGGAAGGCAAGCCGCCTCTGGATACTCCGAGCCAGTTGGTACACTTCCCGCTGCTCCACGACATCACGGCCTGGCGTGGCAGTTATGAATACGCCGAGTGGGAGTTTTACCTGGCGGCCATCGGTGCGGCCGGGATCGATGTACGGCGCGGCCATACCTTCAATCGCAATCACCTGACCATCGATGCTGCAAGAATGGGCATGGGCGTGGCCATTGCCCGCAAGACGCTGATTACCGACGAATTGGAGCAGGGCTCGCTGATCGTGCCTTTCGGGCATCCGATCAAGGCCAAGAAAAAGTACGTACTGGCTTATCGTGAGGGGGCGTTGAGTACACCGTCCCGCCGTGCGGTGCACGACTGGCTGGTCAGCGAAGCGACACAGGACAAATGAAAAGGGCGCGTCAATCGACGCGCCCTTTTCATATCCGCTCAGCAGAGATCAATGGAACATTTCAGCGATCAGTACTGCGCCGATGAAAGTGCCGAAGTTGGCGAGGAACGATACCAGCACGATCCTCCAGCCCAGGCGGCGGAAAGCTGGCAGGTCCTTGGCAATCGACAGACCGGCGAAGGTCAGCATGGGGGTAATCACGGCGAGCATGTTGATCGAGCTGGTCAGCCTGGAGATTTCCGCTGCGAACGGGCATGCAGGCGAGGTCAGGAACATCGCCACCAGCGACACCATGCACACGGCCGGGATCTTGCGGCGCAGCAGGTTGCACAGCACTTCACCCGCAAAGGCACAGAAGATCATGATGCCCATGCCGGTCAGGGCATCGGTGGACAGGGTCTTGTAACCGACATAGTTGGCGATCAGCGCCAGCGCACCTGCTGCCAGCCACGCGCTGACCTTACCGGCCCAGCTCAGCTCTGGGACTTCCAGAGAGACGTCCTTGCTGCTGATGTTTTCGCTGGTAATGGACGCCTTGGTGGTACGGCCGATCAGCGGCTCCAGCACCCGGTAGCCCCAGACCGCCAGCGGCAAGGAGATGAACAGGGTGAAGTAAGTGCCGATAGTGGTGGTGATCAGGTTGGAGGCTGCCGCCAGCGTCATGACTTCCTTGGCGACTTCCGGCGTCTGCTGCGCGGCGATGGCACCGGCTGCGGCGGCCATCATGCTGCCCGAACCAATGCCCGAGCCCATGGCCAGAGAGTTGGGGTGGAAGATGCCGAGGCTGGTGATGAAACCGGCCACGATGGCAATGAACAGGGCGCCGAACAACGTACCGGTCAGGTATTCGGCCAGTACGCCGCGACCTTCCGGAGAATCCATGCCATAGCGTTCACCGATGATCGCCAGGCTCGGCTCACGGCCGACGGAGAAGGTTGCACCGATGGCTTCACGCTTGATGCCCAGCATCAGCGCGACAGGCAGACCGAGGATCACAGTGCCGACGAAATGGCCGAACTCCTGGAACAGCAACGCCCAGCCAGAGGCGAAGACCACAGGCAGCGAACCGCCGACCACCAGACCAAGCTTGGCGATAAAGATCAGCAGGGCGGGTTGCAGGATGGAGGCCGAGCGCAATTGTGTGGCGTGGTCGACACCGATGGTGCCTGGCATCCGGCGGCTGGCGATACCGATCACCGCACCCAGCACCAGTGCCCAGACCATGGGCAGCAAGACGACTTTGCCAGGACCGAGAGGGATGCTGATGGCACCGATCAGCTCGGCGGCGATAAGGATTATCGCGGCCCAGGTATACAGTTTTACAGTGGCTGAGACAGCCTGCTTGTCGCCCGTCACTGCGGCCTGTGAGTGTTGCATGATGATCCCCTTGCCTGCTGAATGACCTTTAAGAGGCCTTATCAATCGTTGTTGTGCTTTTCAGGTGGGCGCGTTGTGGCGCCCGGGGCAGCTTTAAAAGTCCATGGAGCCCATGGAAGCCCTTGTGGGGCTGAATATTCTTGTAAGGCCGCGGAGTGATATCGGCCCAGGCTGCTGTGAACCTTTGGGTGCGAGTATGCAGAGCAGCATGCTGCACACCAATATTGCGAACTTTATTTATCGTTGCCTTAAAGTGAACACAGAAAGTAGGGTTTTCAGGATGCCCAGGCGGGGGAATGCCGATCAGTTAAGGTCATAAATCACTTTGTGGGAGGCAGCTTGCTGGCGACTTCATACAGACGCAGAATATCTGTCAGTTTTCAGGCCTTTTCGCCAGCAAGCTGCCTCCCACAAGTTTCGTTTGTGCCTTAATTGTTACTACACCTCGGCGTATGGAAGTTACAGCCCCAGCGCCTCCAGTGACCGGCGCTGGGTATCGGCATACAGTTTCAATTCATTGATGGTCTGACGTCCCAAGGCTTTCTGGAATTCGTCCTGATTGGAGCTGGTCGCGTAATGCGACTGTGAGTCGTCGCCCAGGTTGGACTGGAAGATGCCCGCGGCGCTGACCGGCAGAAAGTCTTCATACACCAGTGGCTCGTAGCGAATGTGACCGCCCTCTATCAACTGCTCCAGATCACCGCTCTGTGGGATGGGGCCTTTTCCGGTGGGGAAGTAACGGAAGTAGGCCAGATCCTGATCGCGCATTTCCTGATAGCTGTCGGGGAAGGCCTGGAAGGTTTTCTCCAGCAATCGGGCATAACGCACCGAGTTGGCTTCGTTGGGGAATTCGCCCAGTTCATCGCGGGCCGCATTCAGCAACTGGTCGTAGAGTGCCCGGCCTTTGGGTGTCAGTGCTGCGCCGCGCTGTTCTATTTCACCGAAGCGGGCCGAATGGCTGCCGGACTCGCCGCTGAAAGTGATGGCTTCTTCCAGTGCCTTGAAGCTGGTCTGGCGCAGCAGAATCGGGCATTGGCGACGGGGCGGGCCTTCCACCACGGCTTTGGGTGTGATGCCTTTGCCAGGCATGCCAGCCTGAACGGCATCGATATCCAGCGTGCGCGGGGTGAGGTGGTTGATATGCGGGCCTCTGAAGGCGACGACATCGGCAATCAGTCGATGCTGGGCATTGAGCTGTTTGTAGTCCTGTAGCGAAACCGTTGCGGTGTTATGCCAGCGGAAGGTTTCCAGCGCCTCTTGTACGAATTCGCTCGCGTCCGACTCGTTCAGGCCGCCTTGCTGTTCGTGCTTTTCAATCAGCGCCAATGCTCTGGGTGTGAAGATCATCCGCTGGGCCAGAACCTCAGCAGCAAAGGTGCGCAGCTTATCGTTTTCGATCAGCTCAAGGCGCAGCAGCGAGGTGAACACGCGGAACGGGCTGACTTGCAACGACTGCTCGTGTACCGCCCGAAACGCGGTGGAGTGAACCGGCACACCGGCAGGCGTCAGGTCGTAATAACCCACAGGCTCCATGCCCATGACCGCGAACAGGCGGGCGAGGGTTGCCAGTTCCAGTGCCGTACCGACACGAATGGCGCCATGGCGCTCCATGTCCAGGCGCTGGATTTCGCCCGTCTGCTTCAGGCTCTCCAGAACTCTGGGCTGATGGGTCATGACTCCGTCGTTGACCTCGGAAACCAGCTCCATCAAGGTGCCGTAAAGCGGGACTTCGGTCTTGTACATCTGCGACATGGCGCGGGAAAAGCTGGCTCGAATGTCATCACGGTTTGCAAAGGTTGCAGTGCTCATCTGGATCGTTTCTCCGCACAAATTCCAGTTCAGTCGAGGGCAGCCAGGCAGCGCTCGAAAATATCCAGCCCTTCATTCAAGACTTCCGGCTCGATGGTCAAGGGTGCCAGCAGGCGAATGATGTGCCGTGACTTGCCGCTCGGCATCAGCAACAACCCGGCATCTCTGGCCAGTTGCAGCAGTTGCGCCAGTTGCTGGGTGCCCGGTGCGCCTTCGGGGGTGATCAGTTCAATGCCACGCATGGCGCCGACGCCGGTCAGCCTGCCCAGGTAAGGCGACAGCTTTTGCTCCTGCCAGGAACGGTAGCGGCTGAGGATGATGTTTTCCTGTGTTTCGCCCCAGCGAGACAGGTTTTCGTCGCTCATTTGCGCCAGCGACGCCAGCCCGGCCGCGCAGGCGATGGGGTTGCCGGAATAGGTGCCGCCCAGGCCGCCTTTGGGCAGGGTGTCGAGCAACTGCTTGCGGCCCACCACTGCGCCCAGCGGTATGCCGCCTGCGATGCTTTTGCCGAGCAGAATCAGGTCCGGCTCGATCCCCAGGCGGCTGAACGCGAAGCGCTGTCCGGTGCGACCGAAGCCGGACTGGATCTCGTCGGCAATCAACACAATGCCCTTGTCATCGCAGAACGCGCGCAGCGCCTGAGCGAACTCGGGCTCCATGGTCAGGAAGCCACCTTCGCCCTGAACCGCTTCAAAGATAAAGCAGGCAACGTCGCTGACATCGAGTTCGACACTGAACAGACGCTCCATGGCCTTCAGCGCTTCGGCGGTGGTGACGCCCGTATCCTTGCTCGGAAAGGGGATGTGATAAACGGTGCCGGGCAGTACGCCGATACGCTGTTTGTAGGGCGCGACCTTGCCGTTGAGGTTCAGGGTCGCCAGGGTACGGCCATGAAAGGCGCCATCGAAGGCAATGACCGCCGTACGACCGGTGGCACTGCGCACGATCTTCAAGGCGTTTTCCGCCGCCTCGGCGCCACTGTTGGTGAGCATGCCGCTGAAGGGATAGCTGACCGGCACAAACCGCTCAAGCGTGTTCATGAACTGAATGTACGGATCATGGGGCGTGGCGTTGAAGGCGTAGTGGGTGAGCTTTTCGGCCTGTTCCTGAATGGCCTTGACCACCAGCGGGTTGCAGTGGCCCAGGTTCAGCACGCCAATGCCGCCGACAAAGTCGATATAACGCTTGCCGTTCGTGTCCCAGACTTCGGCGTTCTTGCCGTGGGAAAGGGTGACAGGGTGAACGAATGAAATGGACGCGCTGATATTTTCGTTGCTCACTGGAAACGCTCCGGCAACCAATCACGGCGGGTTCTATGGACGGTGTTCGGTGGCATACGCAAAGACATGGGGGCATCCTGCTGTGTTGAACGTTGCGTCTATCTAAACGAACAACGGACATGCCCCGCAAACGAAATAAAATCGCCGTGTCATTCCAATAATTCTGAATGTCGGGCTTTTACCCGCTGTTTTATCCACTCCACGAACGCCTTGACCTTAGGCACTTGCGCCGCATGTTCGGCATGAGCCAGAAAATGCGAGCCATCGCTCTGCATCGGGTGGTCCCAGGCAATCACCAGCTTGCCTTCGGCCAGTTCTTCGTTGACCAGATAGCGCGGAATCAAGGCAATGCCGCAACCGGCCTGAGCGGCACGAATGCACATGTAAAAAGTGTCGAAACGCGGGCCGTGATAGCTGCTTTGCGAATGCAGGTTCTGCTCCAGAAACCATTCATGCCAGGCCTCGGGACGCGAGGTGCATTGCAGCAGGGTATGGCCGGTCAAGGCCTGGGCGCTCGGGATGCCGTTGCTGGCCAGCAGGTCCGGCGCACACACCGGTACCATTTCCTCCTTGAACAGCTCGATGCAAGTAGCTCCGGGCCAGGTGCCCTGACCGAAAAAGAACGCCACATCGGCCTTGGCCCTGACCAGATCGAAGGGTTCCAGCTCGCTGCGGATATCCAGGTGAATGCCGGGGTTCTGGCTGCCGAAGCCCTTCAGGTTCGGCACCAGCCAGCGGTCGCCGAACGTCGGCTGGGTGGCGATTTTCAGTACCTCTGTCTCGCCGCCATAGGTCAGGATGTAGCGGCTCGACATGTCGACCTGAATGAGGATCTTGCTCACCTCGGCCATGTACAACTCGCCTGCCGGAGTCAGGTGCAGACGACGGCGGATACGCTGGAACAACGGGTGGCAGAGCATCTCTTCCAGTTGCGCGACCTGCTTGCTCACGGCGCTTTGGGTGAGGTTCAGTTCCTGGGCTGCACGAGTGAAGTTCAAGTGACGGGCCGAGGCTTCAAAACACTGCAAGGCGGTCGTTGAGGGCATCAAACGCTTGGACATTACCGGTTACCTGTTGACGTGCGGGGTGGTTCATTCCAAAACGGAATCATGTTTTTCTAAATGGTCGTTTGTGACAAGGACTGTTGCGGATCAATACTGATCCACATCAATGATTTCAACCAGTGTCATTTGCAGGAGAATCAATGTGGTTGCCAATTTGTTAGCAAGCCTGGGCGTAGCGAAAAATGCATACACAGAAGGGGGCTACCCCGTCTACACCCCTATCGATGGCAGCCAGATTGCTTCCGTCAGCCTGGAAGGCAAGGCGCAGGTCGTGTCGCGCATCGACAGTGCCCACAGTGCATTTCTGAAGTGGCGCACCGTACCGGCTCCACGCCGTGGCGAGCTGGTGCGTATCTTTGGTGAAGTGCTGCGCGAACACAAAGCCGAGCTGGGCGAACTGGTGTCCATCGAGGCCGGCAAGATCACTCAGGAGGGCCTGGGTGAAGTGCAGGAAATGATCGACATCTGCGACTTCGCCGTCGGCCTTTCCCGCCAGCTGTACGGCTTGACCATCGCCTCCGAGCGTCCTGGCCATCACATGCGTGAAACCTGGCATCCACTGGGCGTGGTCGGTGTCATCAGCGCCTTTAACTTCCCGGTAGCGGTCTGGGCCTGGAACACCACGCTGGCGCTGGTCTGCGGTAACCCTGTGATCTGGAAGCCTTCGGAGAAAACCCCGCTGACCGCTCTGGCCAGCCAGGCCCTGTTTGAAAAGGCCCTGAAAATCTTCGGTGATGCGCCTGAAGGTCTGGCACAACTGATCATCGGTGATCGTGAGGCTGGCGAGGCGCTGGTCGATGACCCGCGTGTCG
The DNA here is from genome assembly GCF_015471405.1 of Pseudomonas cichorii. Taxonomy (GTDB): domain Bacteria; phylum Pseudomonadota; class Gammaproteobacteria; order Pseudomonadales; family Pseudomonadaceae; genus Aquipseudomonas; species Aquipseudomonas serbiensis. The sequence goes on along the minus strand of NZ_BLVZ01000014.1, from coordinate 173,318 downwards.
CGTTGGTGAGCGCCACCGGCAGCACCCGCATGGGCCGTGAAGTAGGCCCGCGTGTCGCGGCTCGTTTCGGTCGCAGCATTCTGGAACTGGGCGGCAACAACGCCATGATCCTGGCCCCGAGTGCCGATCTGGATCTGGCCGTGCGCGGCATTCTGTTCAGTGCGGTGGGCACTGCTGGCCAGCGCTGCACCACGCTGCGCCGTCTGATCGTGCATCGCTCCATCAAGGACGAAGTGGTTGCCCGCGTGAAAGCGGCCTACGGCAAGGTCCGTGTCGGCGACCCGCGTGAAGGCAACCTGATCGGTCCGTTGATCGACAAGCAGGCTTTTGCGGCCATGCAGGATGCACTGAGCAAGGCCCGTGATGAGGGCGGCCAGGTATTCGGCGGCGAGCGCCAGTTGCAGGACAAATATCCGAATGGCTACTACGTGACCCCGGCGATCGTCGAGATGCCGGCCCAGAGTGATGTGGTGCGTCACGAAACCTTTGCGCCGATTCTCTACGTGCTGACTTACGACGAGTTCGAGCAAGCGCTGCGCCTGAACAACGAAGTGCCACAAGGCCTGTCGTCCTGCATCTTCACCACCGACATTCGTGAGGCCGAGACTTTCCAGAGTGCTGCCGGCAGCGACTGCGGCATTGCCAACGTCAACATCGGCACCAGCGGTGCCGAAATCGGCGGCGCATTTGGTGGCGAGAAGGAAACCGGTGGCGGGCGTGAATCCGGCTCCGACTCCTGGAAGGCCTACATGCGTCGTCAGACCAATACCGTCAACTATTCCCGCGAGCTGCCGCTGGCTCAAGGGATTGTTTTCGACTGACAGACAGGGCATCAGGCTCGCCCGGCGAGCCTGAAACTTCATGAGGCTGGAGTTCTGCAATGACGCAATTTCGTCAAGGGTGCCTGTGGGAACAACTGACGCCGCAACGGCCGAGCTACCCGCCGTTGACCGGTGAGCTATCCGCCGACGTTTGCGTGATCGGGGCCGGTTTTACCGGTCTGTCCGCCGCCCTTCAATTGCTGGAAGGTGGCAAGTCCGTTTGTATCGTGGAAGCCCATCAAGTGGGCCACGGCGGCTCGGGGCGCAACGTGGGGCTGGTCAACGCCGGGACCTGGGTTGCGCCGGACGAGCTGGAAAAAGTTCTGGGCAGCGCTGAAGCCAATCGCCTCAATGGCGCATTGGGTGCTGCGCCGGCCCTGGTGTTCTCCACCATCGACAAGTACAACATCGACTGTCAGGAAACCCGCACTGGCACCTTGCATATGGCGCACAACGCCAAAGGGCTGGCTGACCTGCGCAGCCGTGCCGAGCAGTGGCAGCGTCGTGGTGCCAATGTCGAGCTTTTGACCGGCCAGACCTGCGAAGACGCCTGCGGCACCGACAAGATCTCCGGGGCGCTGCTGGATCATCGGGCCGGGACCGTCAACCCCATGGCTTATGCCTCGGGCATGGCGACCAATGTGGTTGCCCGTGGCGGCTTGCTGTTTGGTGACTCGCCGGTAACCGGGCTGCAACGCACGGACGATGGCTGGAAAGTCTCCACCGACAAGGGCAGCGTGCGGGCCGAAAAGGTCGTCATCGCCTCCAATGCCTACACCGAGGGCGAATGGACGGATGTGAAGGATCACATTTTTGCCGGTTACTACTATCAGGTGGCCTCGCTGCCGCTCAGTGGCCCCGAGCAGGAAAGCGTGCTGCGCGGTGGGCAAGGCTCATGGGATACGCGCACGGTATTGAGCAGCATTCGCCGTGATGCACACGGACGCCTGTTGCTGGGTAGCCTGGGTAATGCCGGCAATTACCCGCTGTGGTTCATTCGTCAGTGGGCCGACCGCATTCAGCAGCATTACTTTCCGCAACTGGGCAAGGTCGAGTGGCAATGCACCTGGACGGGCCGTATCGGCTTTACGCCAGACCATTTGCTGCGTCTGTTCGAGCCAGCCCCCGGCCTCCTGGCCGCGACCGGTTTCAATGGACGGGGTGTCACCACCGGAACATTGGTGGGCAAATGCTTTGCCGATTACCTGCTGACCAACGATGCCAAGGCCCTGCCAGTCAGCTTCTCGAAGAGCAAGACGGTACTGGGCAGTTCATTGCGTACCCTGGCTTACGATGCGGGTTTTACGCTGTATCACGCCGGGCAATGCCTGCGCGTCGTACTTTGATTTCTTAAAAGAATAAAACGCCATACAACAATAAATTTCATTCAATTTCTGCTGCCGTACGAAATCGATTCAAGGAAATACAAATGGCAAGTTTCATACTCGCCCGGCTTTGCCGTGGCGGTCTTTCGGCATCCGGTCTATCTGAATTCCGTTTGAAAGTAAGCCAATAAAGCGGTGGGAACACTGCGCCAACAAGAATGCTTATTCAAAAACAGGTTGCGTCGTCGGGCTGCCTCTTTGCGTGCCGCCCTGTGCAACTTCAACGTTGAGGGTAGAACATGGTTTCTCATAAAAAGAACGAGCACCGCTCCCTGAAACACGGGCTGACATCTCGTCAGGTTTCGATGATTTCCATTGCGGGCATCATTGGTGCCGGCCTGTTCATCGGCTCCTCCAAGGCCATCGCCACGGCGGGGCCAGCGATCCTGATCTCTTACGGCATTGCCGGCCTGCTGGTTTTGCTGGTCATGCGCATGCTGGGTGAAATGGCGATTGCCAACCCCGATAGCGGTTCGTTCTCCACCTATGCCGGACAAGCCATCGGGCCATGGGCCGGGTTTACCATCGGCTGGTTGTACTGGTGGTTCTGGGTCCTGATCATTCCGGTCGAAGCGATTGCCGGTGCCGATATCCTGCACGCCTGGATGCCCTCGGTGCCGTCCTGGCTGTTCGCCTTTCTGATCATGATCACGCTGTCCTGTACCAATCTTGTGAGCGTGAAGAATTTCGGTGAATTCGAGTACTGGTTCGCGCTGGTGAAGGTCATTGCGATCCTGGCGTTCATCGGCGTCTGCACCCTGGCCGTACTGGGCTTCTGGCCTCTGGCCGAAACATCCGGCGTCGCTCAGATCTGGCAGAACGGCGGTTTCATGCCCAATGGTTTTGGCGCTGTGCTGGGCGGCGTATTGATCACGATCTTTTCATTCTTCGGCGCAGAAATCGTCACCATTGCCGCCGATGAAACGGCCAACCCCAAAGAGAAGATCCGCAAGGCCACCAACCTGGTGGTGTACCGCATCGCGATTTTCTACATCTTCTCGATCTTCTTCATCGTGTCGCTGGTGGCCTGGAATGACCCGCGCCTGCTGCAAGTGGGTTCGTTCCAGCGGGCACTGGAAATCATCAATGTGCCGGGCGCCAAGATGGTGGTCGATATCGTGGTGTTCGTGGCGGTCACCAGTTGCATGAACTCCGGCCTCTACACCGCCTCGCGGATGCTGTATTCCCTGGGCGCACGGGGCGAAGCGCCTGTGCAGATCAGACGTGTTTCCGGCAGCGGTGTGCCGACTGTCGCGGTGATTCTTTCCACCCTGGCAGGCTTTGTCGGCTGCTTCGTGAACTACGCCTTTCCGGGCAAGGTGTTCGGTTTCCTGCTGTCCACCACTGGTGCCATTGCGTTGCTGGTGTACCTGGTGATTGCCGTTTCCCAGTTGCGGATGCGGACAAGGCTGGAGAAGGAAGGCCAGGAGCCGGCCTTCAAGATGTGGCTGTTCCCATGGTTGACCTGGCTGGTGATCGGGCTGATCACGCTGGTGCTGGGATACATGCTGATCACGCCCACCTACCGTTATGAAACGCTGATGACCGCGGCGGTTACCGGGACGATTCTGCTGATTGCCCTGGTGCGTCGCAAGGCGGCAGGGGGATATGTGAGTTCTGCGGCATCCAGATGAGTCAAAAGCGTCGCGGGCAAGCCCCCTCCCACAAAAGCAACGCATGAGGGGGAGTGCTTGCCCGCGACGAGGTGTTTACGAAACTGCCTGACTATTGATCCGCAATTCCGCCCGCAGCCCGCCTTGCGGTGAGTTGCCCAGATGCAGGCTGCTTTCGAGCTTGCGCACGATCATGTCGACAATTGCCAGCCCCAATCCTGCGCCATTGCTGTTGCCCTTGCTGTAGAAGCGTTCGAGCAGGCGTGCCTTGTGTTGTTCGTCGATACCGGGGCCAGCGTCTTCTACGCACAGGTGGGCGCTGCCATCGTCCTGACGTTGCAGCACAACCCGAATCTCGCTGGCAGCCGGGGCGAAGTTGAGGGCGTTGGTCAGCAGGTTCTGCAAGGCGATGGTGATGGCTCCTGGATCGCTGTGGATCACGCACACTTCATCGGCCTCCAGTACCAGCTCGACACGTTTTTCCAGCGCCAGTGGCGTGAGTTCGGCCATTTCTTCCTGGACCAGCGTATTGAGCTCAAAGGTCTTCAACTGATCCGGGCTCAGGCGCGGTTCAAGGCGGGCCATGGTCAGCAACTGGCTGGCGATGCGTGCCGCCCGGTCAACGCCATGTACCAGGAAATCCAGCGCTTCCAGGCGTTGTTCGGGAAGTTCGGCCTGACGGGCGTTCTGTGCGTGGATGCGCAGCACGGTCAAGGGCGTGCGCAGCTCATGGGCGGCATCGGCAATGAAGCGTCGTTCGCGTTCCAGCAGGTTGTCGATCTGGGTCAGCAGACGGTTGAGCGCGGTCTGCATGGGCTCCAGCTCCTTTGGCAATGGCGACAGCGCCAGAGGCTCCAGGCTCTCTGCATCGCGCTTGCGGATCACCTGAGCCATGGATTGCAGCGGGCGCAGGCCCCAGCCGATGACCAGCCAGATCGACACGATCAATAACGGAACGCCAATCACGGTCGGCCAGACGGTGTGACTCACAATGATCTGGATCAGGCCCTGACGCACATCGTCGCGCTCGCCGACCCAGATCAGGAAGCCTTGCTGTGGATCTGCCAGCAGGAAGCCACACCATTCACGGCCATTTTCCACGAGGTCGTGGGAGCCTTCCTCCTTGGGCGGTTCGCTGAGTACCGGGGCTTCGGCTGAACGGACCAGCAGTTCGCCCGAAGTGCGCCAGACCTGGAAGGTCAGCCGGGTTTCGTAAGGATGGGCCACGCCGCTGGTGCCGACCCGGCTCATGGCTTCATCGAAGGCTTCATACAGCTTGCTCAGGTCCTTTTCACCTTCCGCCCGCTGACGCAGCACGCCTTGCAGCAAACGGGCGCTTTGCGCCAACTGGGCGTCGTAGACCTCTTCGATTTCATGGTGACTGTCGCGCAGCACCAGCAGGCCGATGATCAGATCGCCCAGCAGCAACAACAGCAATACCGGGGCAAGGATTCGTGCGCGTACCGAGGTCATGCCTTGAGCTCCAGCAGGTAACCGACGCCGCGAACGGTGCGGATCAGGTCAGTGGACAGTTTCTTGCGCAGGTTGTGGATCAGCACTTCCAGCGTGTTGCTTTCGACTTTTTCCTGCCAGCCATAGAGCGTGGTAGACAGACGCTCGCGAGTGACGACCTTGCCGGGACGGATCATCAGTTGATGCAGCAACTGATACTCCATGGGCGTCATGGGGACTTCACTGCCCTGATAGCTGACCTGTTGCGACGCCGGGTCCAGGCTGATACCCGCGTGTTCCAGCAGCGGTTGTGCCCGACCCTGGCTGCGGCGCAACAGGGCGCGCACCCTGGCTTTCAGTTCGTTGACGTCGAAAGGCTTGATCAGATAATCATCCGCTCCTGCATCCAGCCCGGCGATGCGGTCTTGCGTACCGTCACGAGCGGTCAGGATCAGCACCGGCAGCGATTGCTCTTCGGCGCGCAACTGGCGCAGCAGGTCGAAGCCGTCCAGACGTGGCAAGCCGAGGTCCAGCAGCAACAGATCAAAGCGCTCGCTGCGCAGGGCATGCAGGGCGCTGAGCCCGTCCTCGATCCAGTCAAGCGTATAGCCCTCAGTGTTCAAGGCGACTTTGATGCCTTGGCCGATGGCGCGATCATCTTCCACCAGGAGCAGACGCATAAGAGGTTCCGGGCAATGGGTTGGGGGAGGGCGGGCGCCATCATGCCGTTATGGCCGAGGCTCGCGTAGAGCCATATGTCGAGAAGATGTAACGATCTGTTGCACCTTAAGCTTTTCCTAAGATTGCTTTCGCACAGTAGCGGCTCCTTAACTGCTGCGAGTATCCAACATGCGTAAAGTCCTGCTGATTTCCTTGCTGATGGCCAGCCCTCTGGCACTTGCCGGCCCGCAATGCACCACCGCCGACAAATCCCAGTGGCAGGATCAGGCCAAGTTCCAGGAGCAACTCAAGGCCCAGGGTTACCAGATCAGCAAGTTCAAGGTCACCGACGGCAACTGCTACGAGATCTACGGTTTCGACAAGGACAAGCGCAAGGTCGAAATCTACCATGACCCTGTGTCCGGCAAGGCCGTGAAGACCGAGATCAAGGGCTGATGAGCCGCGCTTCCCTGCGCCTGTGGGACCCTTTGGTCAGACTGTTTCATCTTTCTGTCGCGGGCGTCTTCATTGCCAACTACTTCCTTAACGAAGCCGGTGGCGACTGGCATGTCTGGTTGGGCTATTACGCAGTTGCCTGGCTGTGCGTGCGAGTGGTGTGGGGATTCATCGGGCCACGCAGTGCCCGCTGGAGTGACTTCTGGCCGAGCCCGAGTCGTTTGCGTGCTCATGTGCAGTCGCTGATCGACCGGCGACCTGTTCACCGGCTCGGTCATTCGCCTCTGGGGGCGCTGGTCATGGTCCTGATGATGGCGCTGATTTTCTCCATCGGGCTGACCGGCTGGATGATGGAAGAAGTGGATGCCCTGTGGGGGGCCGACTGGCCGTTGCAGATCCACGAAACCCTGGCCGACGTGCTTTGCGCGCTGGTGGTGCTGCATATGGCAGCCGCTGTATTCGAGAGTTTTCAGGTGCGTGACAACCTGCCGCTGTCGATGCTGACCGGCAAGCGGCGTTCTCTGCCTGACCAGAGCGACAACTGAAACGACCCGTAACTCCCTTCGCTAAGGTGCTGGATTTTCATGCCTGTTATTTCCCGAAACCTGGCTGCATGGAGCGCAGGCCTTGCTGTTGTCTTGATTTTTCTCAGCGCGTGGCTCAGCCATCCGCTGCACAAGCTGTCTCCTTTCGCAGTCAGCGAAACGCCGGTCAGTGTCGAGGGCGCTGTCGCCACGGCCGCGACCTACAGCTCGCGTTTCGCATCTTCCGATCTCGACGATTTCGTCCACTCATCTGCCGTTACCGCCTTGCCCGGCGGCGACCTGATGTCGGTATGGTTCGCCGGTTCCCGAGAGGGTGCGGGGGATGTGGAAATTCGTGCTTCCCGATTCGATGCCAGCGCCGGTGAGTGGGGCAATGAACAGGTGCTCGCGACCCGAGAGTCCACCCAGACCGGCACGGGCAAATACATTCGCAAGCTGGGTAATCCGGTGGTCGCACTGGCTCCGGACCAGCGTCTCTGGCTGTTCTATGTGTCGGTATCGGTCGGTGGCTGGGCAGGCAGTTCGGTGAATGCCATGGTGTCTCAGGACATGGGCGTCACCTGGTCGACGCCGCGCCAGTTGATTACCTCGCCTTTCCTGAACATCAGCACCCTGGTTCGTGCAGCGCCGGTGTTTCATGCCGACGGCTCGATTGGCCTGCCGGTCTATCACGAGTTTCTGGGCAAGTTTGCCGAGTACCTTTACCTGAGCCCCAATGGTGATGTGATCGACAAGTTCCGCATCAGTCGCGGCACCAACTCCCTGCAACCCACGGTCGTACCGCTGGACGGGCAGCGGGCCGTGGCCTTGTTGCGTTATGCAGGAAATACCTATCACCGCGTACTGGCCAGCCGCACTGAAGATGGCGGCCAGACCTGGAGCGAACCGCACCCGCTGGAGCCGAGCAACCCCAACTCGTCGCTGGCGGCGGTCGGTGTGCCGGGGCGTGGTTTGCTGGTGGCCTTGAACGACCTGCGTGACGGTCGTTTCAAACTGAGCCTGTATGGCACCGACGAGCAGATGAACCAGTGGCGGCCGGTGATCGATCTGGATAAGTCTCCCGATCCGCTGGGTAATCCGTTCTCGCTGGAAGCCTATCGGGAAATCCTCGGTGAAGGTTTCCGGGCCTCCAGTGGTGCGCGGCGTCAGCCTCTGGAAGCGGAGTTCCTGAGCAACCTGGACCAGCGAGTCTGCTCGCCGCAAGGGTGCGATTTTGAATATGAATACCCGTATTTCATCCGCAGCCCGGACGGCATGTACCACCTGGTCTACTCCTGGAATAACACCTTCATCAAACATGTCAGCTTCAACGAGGCCTGGCTGGCGGAGCACTTGTTATGATCGCGCAATGGCTGACTCATCTGGCGTTTGCGCTGGTACTGTTTCTGATCCTGTCTTCCTGGACATCCTCGCCGCGCTGGCGGCTGGCGATACTGGCCGGTGCCTCGTTGGCGAGTGTGGTTTCCATCGACGGCCTGTCCCTGGCGTCCTACGTGCGCAGCCTGAGCGATGATCTGGCTATCACAACTCTGATAGGCCTGGTCTGGCTGACCGCCCAGCGCCTGGGGCTCATCCAGCCACTGGAGAGTCGCCAGCGTTTGCTGGTGTTGTCGGTGCTCGCGGCGCTGGCACTGGTTCTCTACCCGGCCACGCTGGGCATTACGTATTTCGACCCTTACCGCTGGGGCTTCAACCCACGGCCAATGATCATCGCCATTGCGGCTCTCACCCTTGGGCTGGTTTACCTGCGCAGCCATCTGGGTGCCTTGATGCTGGCGCTGGCCACGCTGGCCTTCACCTTCCGGATCAAACCTTCGGAAAACTACTGGGATTACCTGATCGATCCGTTCCTGGCGTTGTACGGCTGCATTGCGTTGTTGATGTTCGTGGCACGGCAGTTTTATCGCGGCCGTTCACAGAGCCTGTAGGTGCGGTGTTTCAAACGATACATCTCTGTCGGATGTACCTGCTCTTCGCGGATGAATCCGCTCCTACAGGCCTATCACCCGTAGGAGCGAATTCATTCGCGAATGGGGCATTAGTCGAGGAACGAAAATGAGTTGGCTGCAATCACGACGCCTGCAGTATTGGGCAGGCACAATCGTGCTGTTTTTCCTGTTGTCGGCACTGTTGAGGGGCGTGTTCTTCTGGAGCTTTTCCGGGGTCGAGCACGAGAAGCTGTTCAGCGACCCGACCGTGCTGCAAACCCTGGGCATCGGTTTTCGCTTCGACCTGCGTCTGGCGTTGCTGGTGTCCCTGCCAGTGGCGTTCCTGCTATGGCTGCCTCGCTGGAACATGCTCGGCGTTCGAGCCCTGCGCTGGATAGCCCGTTCATATCTGCTGCTGGCATTGGTGGCACTGACGATGATTCATGTCATCGACTTCGGCCATTACGCCTACCTCGGAGTGAGGCTCAACGCCAGCGTCCTGCGCTATCTGGACGATGCCCAGATATCTCGCGACATGCTGTGGCAAACCTATCCGGTGGTGTGGATCAGTCTCGGCTGGTTGCTGAGCTTGCTGGTGCTGGGCCGCGTCCTGATCTGGCTGGAACGCATTACGCTTGAGCGAGCGCCGCGCCCGGTCAAACGCTGGTCGGCGGCCTGGGGCACGGCAGTTATTGTCTGCGCGACTTTCCTTGGGCTGCTGGGCCGTGTGGACAACCTCAACCTGGAAAACCCGGTGCCGTTGCGCTGGAGCGATGCGTTTTTCTCCGGCAATAACCAGGTGGCGGCATTGGGGCTCAACCCTGCGCTGTTTCTGTATGACACCCTCAAGGTTTCCCAGTCGCGCTATGACGAAGATCAGGTACGTCAGCACTATGACGTGGTCGCCAATTACCTGAGTGTCCAGCAGCCCGATGCCCAGGCCCTGAACTTCAAGCGTCAGCAGCCCGTGCAGCCTTACCGGATCGACGGCGAGCGTGCGCCGAACGTGATTTTCGTAATGCTCGAATCCCTGGGCACCAGCGCCGTAGGGGCTTATGGCAACCCGCTCAATCCCACGCCGAACCTGGATCGTCTGGCGACTGAAAGCTGGTTCTTCAGGCATTTCTATGTTCCGGTGACTGGCACGGCCAAAACGGTCTGGGCCAGCATCACTGGCGTACCGGACGTCACCCGTCAGGAAACCGCCACACGCCATCCGCTGATTACCCGCCAGAACACGATCATCAATGACTTCAAGGATTACCAGAAGCTCTACATGATTGGCGGCAACTCGGGCTGGGCCAACATGAACGCGCTGATTCGGCGCAGCATCGATGACGTGCGTCTTTATGACGAGCGCGACTGGAAGTCGCCTCAGGTGGACGTGTGGGGCATTTCCGATCTGGACCTGTTCAAGGAAAGCGACAGGATCCTGCGCGAGTTGCCCAAGGACCGGCCGTTCTTTGCGTATGTGCAGACCGCAGGCAATCACCGGCCTTTTACCATTCCCAAGGAAAACGATGGCTTCGAGGTCAGCAACCTGACGCTGGAACAGGTGCAGGCGGCGGGTTCGCGCAGTGTCGAGCAGTACAACGCGGTGCGGTTGCTGGACTTCAATATCGGTCGCCTGATGGAGCTGGCCAAGGCGGGCGGCTACTACGAGAACACCATCTTCGTGATGTTTGGCGACCACAACACCCGCATCAGCCAGATTCCTCATATGGCGCCGGCCTTCGAGCAACTGGGGCTGGAGAGCAACAACGTTCCGCTGCTGATTCACGCGCCGGCACTGCTGGGCTCGCGGGTCATCGAAGAAGCGGTCGGGCTGGCGGACCTGCTGCCCACGGTCGCCGGCATGGCGGGCGTCGAATTCAGCAATGGCGCCATGGGGCGCGATATCCAGCAACCGGCACCGGAAGGCGAGCGAGTGGTGCCGCTGGTCTTGCGTGAAGGCACCTTCCCGCTGATCGGTGCTGTCACCCGGCATTACCTGCTGCAAATGGAACACGACGGTAGTTCACCCACGCTGCATGACCTGGCCTCGCGCACCCCGCTGGACAACGTTGCCGAGCAGAACCCTGAGGAGTTTGAGCGGCTACGCGACCTGACGCGCGGTCTGCATGAGAGTTCGCGCTTGATGCTGTATCGCAACGTACGCTGATCAGCGCCTTTCACACGCCCCTTCATTCACGACATTCAGTCGCAATGAAGGGGCATGCTTTACCCGCAATCCCTCATCATCCAGGCCCGTCGCGGCCTGTCTGAAATAAATGTTTCCGCCTCTGTGATCCAGAAGCGCTTGCGCGACGTAAATGAGTTTTCGCACCTGGCAATGGAATAGCAGACAGTGCGGAGTGCTCTGCTACGCTGAAAACTGTCCAACAGGTGAAATTTCGCAGGTCAACAACAGACTTTTCCGATGCTTAACCTTCTGTAATTCATCGGTAATTCTTGTAAAGCTCTGTCGGATATCGTCGGCAGTCTGTATGTTGGGGGCTCTATTTCGCCTGGATGCGGTTTTTTGTCGTTCCCACCTTTGAGAGCATTGTGGATGTTGGCAACGTGTACCCAGGCTTCCCCGGCCAGACTGCTTGATGCTCTGCGTGCTGAAACGAATCAACTGCATGTCGGTCTGGAAAAGCGCCTGCCGTTTTTCTCTTCTGTTTTAAACAGCGCTTACTACCTTCGTCTGCTCCAGGCTTACTACGGTTTCTACCGCCCGCTGGAGGCTGCCTTGCAGGCCAGTGGCTTGATACCGGCAGAACTGACGCCAGCCGAGCGAGTCAAAACCCCTGTGCTATTTCAGGATCTGCATACCCTGGGCATGACAGAACAGGCCATAAACTCACTTGCCCAGTGCAGGCAACTGCCGGTGATCGATTCGCCCGGAGCCTGCCTTGGAGTGTTGTATGTTCTGGAGGGGGCCACTCTCGGCGGGCAGATCCTGCGCCGTGAAATCCACAAGCGACTAGGGCTGGACGAGCACAGTGGCTCGGCCTTTCTGAATGTTTATGGCACTGCCACCGGCATGCGCTGGAAAGCGTTTCTGGCCTATATGGACAGTGTGCATGCCGACGCTGCAACCACAGAGGCTACCGTGCTGGCGGCTCAATCCACATTTGCATGTTTCGAGCACTGGCTCGATGGTCAAGAGGTACTGTTATGAGCCAACTCGATAAAGATACTTTTGAAGCCCTGTTGGCCAATTGTGCAAACGAGCCTATCCAGTATCCGGGTGCCATTCAGCCTCACGGAGTGTTGTTTACCGTCACCGAGCCGGACTTTGTCATATTGCAGGTCAGTGCCAATGTGCAGGAACTGCTCGACAAGAACCCCGATCACATCCTTGGGCAGCCGCTTGAGTCGGTTGTGGGGGAGGGGTGGGCTGCCGTGCTCAAGAGCGCCAGCCTTCAGGAGTCATTCAACGACATTCCGCAACTTCTGATTACTCTCAATGGCCGTGAGTTTGAGGCGATGTTGCATCGGCACCAAGGCGTACTGGTGCTGGAGCTTGAAGTTCAGGACAAGGATTCGCAGGTCGCCAACAGTGAGCGGATCTCCAATCTGGGGCGCATGCTGCGCCAATTGCAGGCCGCCAAGACACTGCAGGCGTTGTATGAAATCAGTGTTCGCGAAATCCAGAAACTGACCGGCTATGACCGTGTGTTGATATACCGTTTCGAGGAGGAAGGCCACGGTCAGGTCATCGCCGAAGCCTCTTCGCCGGACATGGAACTGTTCAACGGCTTGTTCTTCCCGGCCTCGGACATTCCAGATCAGGCTCGCGAACTCTATCGTCGCAACTGGTTGCGCATCATTCCCGATGCCGATTACACGCCGGTTCCGCTGATTCCACAGTTACGCCCCGATACCCAGCAGCCGCTGGACCTGAGCTTCTCGACGCTGCGCAGCGTTTCTCCGATCCACTGCGAATACATGAAGAACATGGGCGTGCTGTCTTCCATGAGCGTTTCCCTGCTCAAGGACGACAAACTCTGGGGCCTGATCAGTTGCGGGCACCGCACGCCACTGTACGTGTCTCACGAACTGCGCGGCGCCTGCCAGGCCATCGGTCAGGTCCTGTCGTTGCAGATCCGCGCAATGGAGGCTCTGGAAGTCAGCCGTCAGCGCGAGGCCAAGCTGCAAATGCTCAAGAGCCTGAACGACTCCATGGTCGCGGCGTCGGAAAACGTCTTTGACGGCCTTGGGCAACAACCGCAAGTATTGATGGACCTGGTGGGCGCTTCGGGTGTGGCGATCATTGAAGACAAGCAATTGCATGTCTTTGGTATCTGTCCTGAGCCTGCTGAAATCAAGGCGCTGCATAAATGGCTGATGGCAAGAGGGCAACAGGTCTTTTCCAGCCATCATCTGTCGAGCGTCTATCCTGCGGCCGAGGCTTATCAGCAGCATGCCAGTGGTGTTCTGGCCATGAGCCTGCCCAAACCGGTCGACAACGGCGTGTTGTGGTTTCGTCCCGAGGTCAAGGAAAGCATTCAGTGGAGCGGCAACCCGAACAAGCCGCTGGATATGGAAGGCTCCGGCGCGGGCCTGCGCCTGAGGCCGCGCACGTCGTTCGAGATCTGGAAAGTCGAGATGGCGGGCATTTCCACCAAATGGACCCACGGCGATGTCTTCGCCGCCAACGACCTGCGCCGCTCGGCGCTGGAAGACGACCTGGCTCGTCAGGTACGCCGTGAGCAGTTGGCAGTGCGTGCCAGGGATGAACTGGTCGCGGTTGTGTCCCATGACCTGCGTAACCCCATGACCGTCATCTCCATGCTCTGCGGCATGATGCAAAAAGCCTTCAGCTCCGATGGTCCGCACACCTCGCGTCGCATTTCTTCCGCAATCGACACCATGCAACAGGCTGCCAGCCGCATGAACGTCCTGCTGGAAGACTTGCTGGACACCTCGAAAATCGAAGCAGGCCGCTACATCATTTCGCCTCAGCCGCTGGAAGTGAGTCATATTTTCGAGGAAGCCTATTCATTGCTGGCGCCGCTGGCCATGGATAAATCCATCGATATCTCCTTCCATAGCGAACCGGACCTGAGAGTCAGCGCCGACCCGGAGCGCCTGTTCCAAGTGCTGTCGAACCTGATCGGCAACGCCATCAAGTTCACGCCCAAGCAAGGCCGGATCGACGTGGCCGCAGTGCCGGACGGCAACGAGATCGTCTTCACCGTGCGCGACTCCGGCGAAGGCATCCAGCCCGAACAACTGCCGCACATCTTCGAGCGCTACTGGACCATCAAGGAAGGCAACCCGACCGGCACCGGCCTTGGGCTCTACATCTCCCAAGGCATCATCAAGGCCCACGGCGGTGTGCTGACTGCAGACAGCACGGTGGGGCAGGGCAGCGAGTTCAGGTTTACGGTGCCGGTTGCCGGCTGATTGAGGTCCTGTGCCGACTACTGCGTAGGAGCGAATTCATTCGCGAGACGTCATTTCAAACGATATATCTCTGTCGGATGGACCGGACCTTCGCGAATGAATTCGCTCCTACGCGCTTGATGTGAATTCGTTACTTCATCTAACGAAAATCCCACCCGCGCAGGACAATTCCTGCAGGCTTTGCCCTTTCTTCTGTGCGAACTTTCCTAGAAAATCTCAAGCCCTTGCGCCTGTGAAATCCCGATACCAGGCTGCGTCGGTCGCTGAAAATCAGCGATCGGGTTTAGCAGCCTGAATCAGTTTTTTCCGACGCAAGTTCCGCTATGGCGGCTTTGCGTGGGGCACTTTCGAGTGCGCCGGAATTGGGAAAACTGCCGGTCTGCTAACCCGCGTCAAAGCTGCCACCCTTGTTCGTTTAGCAGCAAACATCCGGTGGCTCTATCGGAGTTTTCCCAATGATCGATTCAACATCGTCACCACCCTTCCCATCACTGGAAGAGTCCCTGCTGCATGTCAGTGACCTGCTACATTGCGCCGCTGCAACAGCCTATGAAACCGGCGATACCCTCAATGGCCCCAAACGTGATCTGGCCTTTTCGGTCGTGCACTTGATAGGCATGGCCAAGGCCGAGCTGGATCGTTCGCTGGCGCGTGTCGAGGTGCGAGCCTGATCGTAGGAGCGAATTCATTCGCGAAGGGCATGGAACAAAGAGCATAGACCTATGCCCTGAGTACTGGTTGATACATCACCGAAACCATTATCATCAGCCCGCTATTCGGCAGTCACAAGCAACAGAATCACGGAGAGATGGATGTACCTCAATCAAAAATCCAGCCGCTGTATCTTGCTGGCCGGCGTGTTGGTAATCAACGGTTGCACTTCGTTTTTACAGGGTAAGCAGTATGTCGTTCCTAGCCCCGATGAACCCTCTGCAACCATTCGCCTCAAGGCTGGAAGTGGGGCGAGACTGGATGCCATGACGTTCAGCGACAATGGATGCTATGCGGGTTACACCGTCCTGCCCTCTAACGGTGACTACATCGAATCTCGGGTCGCCGTGAATAAGGAACTGATCCTGACCTATTGGCAGACCGCAGGAAGCAGCGTTTGCCAGATACCGTTCTCCTTCACGCCACAGAGCGGCGCCACCTATACCTTAATCCAGGGTTCCTGGAGTGAGCCCAAGGCAGGCATTCTTCCGATCTTCAACCGCGAGGAACATTTCTGCGGCGTAGGCGCCATCAAGAAAGTCGGCGATCAGGAGAGCATCGAACCCATTCAACAGTTGAAAATCAAGACTGGGTTCGCATGCCTGAGGTTTGTTAAATAGAGGCATTGCACGGTATTCGTTGCGAGTTGGTTGAATCATATCGGTGGGATAGCGCCTTTCTCAGGCAACGATACCAATGACCGAGCACTGTGCTGAAGGGGCGCTTTCTCTGACCCAACAGACGGTATTCGGAGAAATCCGACTTTATCAACAGAATCGACTTAAAGCAGACGGTCATACCGCTAGTCAAGGGAGGCGAGGTACGAGATTATCGCGATTTACTTCTGCAAGAGATGCCAACGGAATGCTCCACTCCTTTTGTCAGGGAAAAAGTCACTTCTATAGACGCTACCTCGGACATCGCGATGTAGGTGAAAAACGAGTATGCGAGGAGGATGAGATAACCTCTTTAATCATGGGGCCATTGGACTATCTTCCCCCTGAAGCCAGTGGCTCATTTTGGAGAGCGCTAATCAAGCGCGACGTAAGAGAGGAGCTAGCCTTTCCGTCGGGCACCGTCAGCCGCGTTCAGATGGATTTCTGGCCACGCCGAACTATTGAGCCAGATCTCCTCGTCGAGTTGCAGTGGCCAACAGGAGAGCGCCGCATAGTGTTGGTAGAATTCAAATGGAATGCCCCGCTAAGCGGCAATGATCAGTTGCACCGACAATGGCGCGAGTATCTGACTGACGCCGAGCGCGAAGTTGCACACCACCTTTTCATCGCGCCTGAGATCAGTGCTGGCTTGAACGCTATTGGGCAAGACAACATCTGGAATGGTCGCCTGATCCTGCGGTCATGGATCAGTATTCTCGACTTATTGAAACATATGGATTGCTCAGCCGATGCCGGACTGAAGAAGTGGAGCTCTCAGGTGGCAACCCTACTGGAGCGCTTGCATATTAAGCGTTTCCAAGGTTTCAGATATCTCACGATCCCTTCCACGCTCCCAAAATCTCCGTTGTTCTGGAGCCCAATTAATGGCTTCAAACAGCTTGCTCCCCCTTTCGTCCCTATGCTTAAGACCTCATTTCCATCCTTCATTTGGAGTTCAGAACGGTGACGGCCCCGAACGACATTGGTAAGTCGATTACAGAAGCTATTCGATTCGTTTCACGACTTGGTGCTGAATGCGAACGTCTGACTGATCTGATCAGAGAAGAATTGAGTCGTGCGTTGCTTACCACGGAGGTCGCCAAGCATTACAAAGCAGGGGGTAAATGGATCGACAGCTGTACGACTGATGAACACGAGTGGGTATACACCGAACTAGGTATTTCTCTACCCATCATTTCCAAACCGAAACGATCGACGAGCAGTTATCTTGTGGTCCAGATTAGCCTTACAGGTGAGGGCGTTAATGCGGAGGACAACCACCAACCACTGCTGCACATAGGCAAATGGGGCAACCCCATTGACTTTGAAGAAATACAGATGGGTTTTCCCCTTGATCTCACCAATGGTTACGATCTGGTTCTTGAAGAGGAACGCCTTTTTCGCTGGGCGCATACGCAGTACGAAAGCGAATGGTGCTATAGCCTACGTCTAACCGATATCAACAGCCCAAAGGACGTTCAGAATCACATCATAAATCCCATAAAAGCTTTGCTGTTAAAACACGATGCAGCTCAAGCGCTCGCCACCACAGCAGCGGTGAGGTATGCACGAGTGGAAGACAAAGCCGGGCAATACCGGATTTTGCCTAGTTGATCGGGTTCTTTTTAGCCCTTCCGAAGGGGCGGAAGCGAGCTATTCATGGCCTGACGTGACCGGAAGAAATCGACCGATTCTGTTGAAAAAGTCGGCTTCGGTTTCCACGGCAGAAAAGTTCGCGCCCGAGATTGAAATCTGTGTTTTGGGCAGAAGGTTCACGACTCGGGTTTTATGTAGCAGCACGCAAAATAGGTGTTTTTACCTAGCAGCATCCAAACGTTTTGGACAAACCGACTGTTTTCAACAGAATAGGCCAATAGCTGCCATTCGCGACCGTCGAAAAGCTGCCAAAGCGGAGGTTCGCCAGGCTCTGCTCTGGTATCTGCCTAAAACGGAAATTCATAAGGAACTGCTTCCATTCCATAAAGTCGATCAGGGCGTCTACGATACTAGGGGCGATTGATAGTATTGCTCGGCACTGCGTGCTATTAATGGAAAACTTTCAAGTGAGGAATGGAGAAGATATGAAGAATGTATTTGCCAGTTACTTCGCCGCAGATGAAGGCCGACGAGATAGGCTGTGGCAAGATTGCTTCTTCGTTTTTGACACTAACGTCTTAACATCCGTATATAAACGATCGGACGACGCACGCGACGCACTGTACAAGATTATAGAGTCTTTAGGAGAGCGTCTTTGGATTCCGTATCAGGTTGCATTTGAATTATTAGAAAACAGAGCGAGCATAGCTCATACCCAATCCGGGTTTTATGCTGATGCTATAGAGAATTTAAAATCAGTTTTGGATGGTTTTGATAGTGCTAATCGCCATCCTTTTTTGCCTGGTGAATTGCACAAAGAGTTTGTTTCTGTTTCTGAAAGAGTTATTTATGAACTTGAGGTAAAAAGAGATTTTCATGATTCGCGCTTAACAAATGACGATGTCAAGTCCGCTTTTGCTGATATGTTAAATAATAAGGTTGGAGCGCGGTACTCTGAAGAGCAACTTAAGGCTATAGTGAAGGAGGGCGAGATAAGATATGCCAACAAAATTCCTCCTGGATTTGAAGATGTCAATAAGCACAAGGGGTCTCAAGTTTTTGGTGATATTTGCAAACGATATGGTGATTTGATAATTTGGAAGCAAGTTATCGAAAAAGCTAAAGTTCTAAATAAGCCGGTTATCATGGTGACCGGCGAACAAAAAGATGACTGGTGGGATCGGCACGGAGGGAAAACGATTGGCCCCTTACCTAAGTTGATCGAAGAGTTTGTGGAAGAAGTCGGTCAGGATTTCTACCTATACAGCCATCACCAATTTCTTGACTTGGCAAACAAGCACCTAAAGCAGAATACTTCTTCTGAGGTTATTGAGGAAGTTCGAGAGGCCGCGATTACCGATGCGCTGTCCTTAGAGAGTCAAGACTCATACGCTGACGGGCATGACAACTCTCTGGTGTTACCTTTCAATGAAATTGACCTTCCTTGGAATGATAAATCACTTCCGGATAATCTTTTGCTAACGCAGCAAATGGGTGAGCTAAAGCTAGCTCTTAAAGGTGCTATTACTGATAGGTCGCTTGCTAAGTTGCGTAGAATAGGTCTTGGGAAGCAGGTTTCTGTGGAGTCTAAAGCGAAGGCTGCCATATATCATGGTCGGGAACGCTCTGCAGAGGCTCGCATGAAGGAACTAACTCGAAAAATAAGAGAGTTAGAGTTGCTTATGTCCTCAACAAAATAATAAATTTCCCTAGTCTTGGCCGACAGTAAATTGGAACTCTATCGGTCGAGCGAGAGACTGCAGGTCGTCAACACCATCTTCGCGAATAAATTCGCTCCTACGCGGCTGATGTGCATTCGTTACTTCCCCTAACGAAAACTCCACCCGCGCAGGCCATTTCCTGCAGGCTTTGCCCTTTCTTCTGTGCGAACTGTCCTGGAAAATCCCAAGCCCTTGCGCCTGTGAAATCCCGGCACCAGGCTGCGTCGGTCGCTGAGCATCAGCGGTGAGGATTACAAGTGTCGCAAGTGTCGCAAGTGTCGCTTATGGCGGCTTTGCGTGGGGCACCTTCGGGTGCGCCGGTTAATTGCGCTTGTTCCCACCGTTCTGCTAACCCGCGTCAAAGTCGCCACCCTTTTTCGGTCGTACATCTAATCGGCATGGCCAAGACCGAACTTGATCGTTCACTGGCACATGTTGAGGTGCGTAGAACCTGATTGCAGGAGCGAAGGGCAGTTACATCCGATATATATGTGCCGTTCAAAACACCGCCGTCGCGAGCAAGCTCCCTCCCACGAATTGTGGGAGGGTAACGATATCTACACGGCCCCATCCAACTGATACCTGCGCGGCGTACACCCAAACTCCCGTTTGAACACCGTATGCAGATACTGCGCAGACTTGAATCCGCAATTACGCGCCGTGTCTGCAATCGTTGAATCCGTGTTCTTCAACCCCTTGGCTGCCGCCGCCAGTTTGAAACGCAGGATTTCGTCGTGGACGCTACAGCCGCGTACTTTGCGGAAGTGCGATTCCAGCGATGAGCGCGACACGCCGACATAAGCCGCCACCTGGGCGGTCTTGATGCCCTGGCAGGCATATTGGCGGATGAACAGCAGGGCCTGCATGACGTAAGGGTCGCCCAATGGTTGATGCAGGCTGGATACCTGCACGTTGATCGACTCCGGCGGGATCAGGATCTGGGTGCCTTTGGCCGGCATGCCGTGCAGCATCTGGTGGAGCAGGCGTGCGGCGGTGCGGCCCATGGTTTCGGTGCCCTGGACGACCGAACTCAGTGGTACTCGGGTCAGGCTGCGGGTCAGCGGGTCGTTGTCGATGCCGATCAGGGCCACTTGTTCAGGTACGGCGATCCCTGCGGTCAGGCAGGCTTGCAGCAACTGGCGGGCGCGGGCGTCGCTGACGGCGATGATGCCGATGGGTTTGGGCAGGCTTTGCAGCCAGGCGATCTGTTGTTCGACGGCGCTGTCCCACAAGGGCGCGCTGGTGCCCATGCCTCGGTAGATCTCGGCGTGCAGGCCATCGCGTTGCATCAGCCAGCGAAAGGCTTTTTCCCGCTCCTGCGCCCATCGATTGGTCTGGGCTTCGGGCAGGCTGAAGCAGGCAAAGCGCGTCAGCCCGGCTTCGATCAGGTGCTCGTAGGCCAGGGTCATCATGGCCTTGTTGTCGGTGGCGACGTAGGGGATGTCTTGGGGGTAGGCGCGTTCATCCTGATACGAACCGCCCACAGCCACCACTGGCAACTTGATCCCGGCCAGGGCTTCGCCGATCAGCGGGTCGTCGAAGTCGGCAATGATCCCGTCACCCTGCCAGCGCTCGATGCCTTTCAACCGGCACAGGAAATCTTCCTCAAGAAACAGGTCCCAGGAGGCGCGGGTGCTGCTCAGGTAATTGCCGATGCCGCTGATGATGCCGCGGTCGTAGATCTTGCTGCCGTTGAACAACAGTGCAACGCGGTGAACGGGCGGTACGGTTTTCATTGTTATTGTCCCGGTCTGCCAACACCAAGGTGGTCGTCACAGCCTAGGCGCGTCGAGGGTGAATCTCAATACTCAAAATCGCACCCTGCGTTGGTGACTTTCATAATTTTCAGACACAGGGCCGTTGCTAGTATCGATACACCGACAAGAACAACAAAAGGACACGACCCATGCCGTTCTTCCCCGACATCGACAGGATTCGCTACGAAGGCCCGGCCAGCGATTCTCCTCTAGCCTTCCGCCACTACGACGCCAATAAAGTCATCCTCGGCAAACCCATGCGCGAGCACTTGCGCATGGCTGTCTGCTACTGGCACACCTTCGTCTGGCCGGGTTCAGATGTGTTCGGGGCGGGGACCTTCAAGCGTCCGTGGCAGCATGCGGGTGATCCGATGGAGGTGGCCATTGGCAAGGCGGAGGCGGCTTTCGAGTTCTTCACCAAACTCGGGATCGACTATTACTGCTTCCACGATACGGATGTGGCGCCGGAAGGCAGTTCACTGAAGGAGTATCGCAACCACTTTGCGCAGATGGTCGATCATCTGGAGCGGCATCAGGAGCAGAGTGGTATCAAGCTGTTGTGGGGCACCGCCAACTGTTTCAGCAACCCGCGCTTTGCCGCAGGTGCCGCCAGCAACCCGGACCCGGAAGTGTTCGCCTGCGCCGCCGCTCAGGTGTTCAGCGCCATGAACGCCACCCAGCGGCTCAAAGGCTCCAACTACGTGTTGTGGGGTGGGCGCGAAGGTTATGAAACCCTGCTCAATACCGACTTGAAGCGCGAACGCGAACAGATGGGCCGCTTCATGCAGATGGTGGTCGAACACAAGCACAAGATCGGTTTCCAGGGCGACCTGCTGATCGAGCCCAAGCCGCAGGAGCCCACCAAGCACCAGTACGATTACGACAGCGCCACGGTCTTCGGCTTCTTGCAGCAGTTTGGTCTGGAAAACGAGATCAAGGTCAATATCGAGGCCAACCACGCGACGCTGGCGGGGCATAGCTTCCATCACGAGATTGCGACGGCCGCGTCGTTGGGGATCTTTGGCAGCATCGATGCCAACCGCGGTGATCCGCAAAACGGCTGGGACACCGACCAGTTCCCCAACAGCGTAGAAGAGATGACCCTGGCCACTTACGAGATTCTCAAGGCCGGCGGGTTCAAGAATGGCGGGTTCAACTTCGACTCAAAGGTGCGCCGCCAGAGCCTTGATGAAGTGGACCTGTTTCACGGTCATGTCGCCGCGATGGATGTTCTTGCCCTGTCACTGGAGCGTGCAGCGGTCATGCTGCAGAACGACCGGCTTCAGCAATTCAAGGATCAACGCTATGCAGGCTGGCAGCAGCCGTTGGGGCAGAAGGTGCTGGCGGGTGGCTTCAGCCTGGAATCACTGGCCGAACATGCCTTCGCCCAGGAACTGAACCCGCAGGCCGTGAGCGGCAGGCAGGAAATGCTCGAAAACGTCGTCAACCGGTTCATCTATAGCTGACAGGCAGGCTGTTACATTCCCACGACAAATCTGTACTGGCCCGGCTCCACGACGCTCTACAGTTGTACCAGCACGATACTCATCGTCAGGCAGTGTCTTTCAAACAACAATAAAAGGACGCACCACCATGAATAAAGTCAAACGCACGTTACTGGCCAGTGCTCTGGCCCTGCTGTCCATCCCGGCCATGGCCGATTCTGCCAACCCGAAAATCGGTTTCTCCATCGATGACCTGCGCCTGGAACGTTGGTCACGGGATCGGGATTACTTTGTGGCGGCGGCAGAAAAGCTCAACGCCAAGGTCTTTGTCCAGTCGGCTGATGCCAACGAGCAGAAGCAGATTTCCCAGATCGAAAACCTGATCTCCCGTGGCGTCGATGTGATCGTCATCGTGCCGTTCAACGCCACCGTGCTGACCAACGCCGTGGCCGAGGCCAAGAAGGCCGGGATCAAGGTGGTGTCCTATGACCGCCTGATTCTCAACGCCGATATCGATGCCTACATTTCCTTCGATAACGAAAAGGTCGGCGAGATGCAGGCCAGCGGTGTGCTGCAAGCCGCGCCCAAGGGCAATTACTTTCTGCTGGGGGGCGCGCCTACCGACAATAACGCCAAGATCCTGCGTGAAGGTCAGATGAAAGTGCTGCAACCGGCCATCGACAAGGGCGATATCAAGATCGTCGGCCAACAGTGGGTAAAGGAATGGAACCCCACCGAAGCACTGAGCATTGTCGAAAATGCCCTGACTCGTAACGACAACAAGATCGATGGCATCGTCGCTTCCAACGACGCCACCGCTGGCGGTGCGATTCAGGCTCTGGCTGCGCAGAAACTGGCCGGCAAGGTGCCGATTTCGGGGCAGGATGCAGACCTGGCAGCGGTCAAGCGAGTGATCAATGGCACTCAGACCATGACGGTCTATAAACCGCTGAAGCTGATCGCTTCCGAGGCCGCCAAACTTTCGGTGCAACTGGCGCGCAACGAGAAACCCACCTACAGCTCTCAGTACGACAATGGCAGCAAGAAGGTCGACACCATCCTGCTCACGCCAACCCCGTTGACCAAGGACAACATCGACCTGCTGGAGAAGGACGGCTTCTACACCAAGGCACAGATTGCCGGGCAGTGATCTGACTGACCTGAGTACAACCCCCGGCCCTGCCGGGGAGTGGACCCTTTGTGTGAGCCCTCGCCATGTCCGACTACCTGCTGCAAATGAACGGCATCGTCAAAACCTTTGGCGGTGTCAAAGCCCTCAATGGCATCGACATCAAGATCAGGCCGGGGGAGTGCGTCGGATTGTGCGGCGAGAACGGTGCCGGTAAATCCACGCTGATGAAAGTGCTGTCGGCGGTCTATCCCCATGGCACCTGGGACGGTGAAATTCTCTGGGACGGCCAGCCGCTCAAGGCGCAGTCGATCAGCGAAACCGAAGCCGCCGGCATCGTCATCATTCATCAGGAACTGACCCTGGTTCCCGACCTGTCGGTGACCGAAAATATTTTCATGGGCCATGAGCTGACGTTGTTTGGCGGGCGCATGAATTACCCGGCCATGACCCGCCGCGCCGAAGCCCTGATGCGTGAGCTGAAAGTGCCGGACATGAACGTCTCGCTACCGGTTTCCCAGTACGGCGGTGGCTACCAGCAACTGGTGGAAATCGCCAAGGCGTTGAACAAGCAGGCGCGCCTGCTGATCCTCGATGAGCCGTCTTCGGCCCTGACCCGTTCGGAAATCGAGGTGCTGCTGGACATCATCCGCGACCTCAAGGCCAAGGGCGTTGCGTGTGTCTACATCTCCCACAAACTCGATGAAGTGGCCGCCGTGTGCGACACCATTTCGGTGATCCGGGACGGCAAACATATTGCCACGACCGACATGGCGGACATGGACATCCCCAGGATCATCACCCAGATGGTCGGGCGGGAAATGAGCAACTTGTATCCCACCGAACCCCATGGCATTGGTGAAGTGATTTTCGAGGCGCGCCACATCACTTGTTACGACGTCGATACCCCCAAACGCAAGCGGGTCGACGACATTTCATTCGTCCTCAAACGCGGTGAAATTCTTGGTATCGCCGGGCTGGTTGGTGCCGGTCGCACGGAGCTGGTTTCGGCGCTGTTCGGCGCGTATCCCGGTCGTCATGAAGGCGAAGTCTGGCTGGAAGGCCAGCGAGTCGACACCGGCACGCCGCTCAAGTCCATTCGTGCCGGTTTGTGCATGGTCCCCGAAGATCGCAAGCGCCAAGGCATCATTCCGGATCTGGGTGTCGGCCAGAACATCACCCTGGCGGTACTGGAGAACTACTCCAGGCTGACCCGTATCGATGCTGAAGCCGAGCTGCATGGCATCGATCAGGAAATCGCGCGCATGCACCTCAAGACCGCGAGCCCGTTCCTGCCGATCACCAGCCTCTCTGGCGGCAACCAGCAAAAAGCCGTGCTGGCAAAGATGCTGCTGACCAAACCCCGGGTCCTGATTCTTGATGAGCCTACCCGTGGCGTGGACGTTGGCGCCAAGTATGAAATCTACAAGTTGATGGGCGCACTGGCGGCCGAAGGCGTGTCGATCATCATGGTGTCCTCGGAGCTGGCCGAAGTGCTCGGCGTCTCGGACCGGGTGCTGGTGATCGGCGAAGGTCAGTTGCGCGGTGACTTCATCAATCACGAACTCACTCAGGAGCAAGTGCTTGCCGCCGCGCTCAGCCAGGCTGCTGGCCATAACAATAATGATCGGAAGTCCGCCTAGATGAACCAGGTCAAACAGCTTTTCACCCGCTACAAAATGCTCGCACTGGTCATCGCCGTGGCGATTATCTGGCTGTTCTTCAGTTGGCAGACCGAGGGCGGCTTCCTGACCCCGCGCAACCTCTCCAACCTGTTGCGCCAGATGTCCATCACCGGGATTCTGGCCTGCGGCATGGTGTTGGTCATCATCAGTGGCGAGATCGATCTGTCGGTTGGTTCATTGCTGGGCCTGCTCGGGGGCCTGGCGGCGATTCTCGATGTGATCTATCACGTACCGCTGCTGGCGAACCTGAGCATTGTCGTCCTGTGCGGGCTGATGATCGGCATCGCCAACGGTTACATGACCGCTTACCTGCGCATCCCGTCATTCATTGTCGGGCTGGGCGGCATGCTGGCGTTTCGCGGTATCTTGCTGGGGATTACCGGCGGCACCACCATCGCCCCGGTATCGTCTGAGCTTGTTTACGTGGGACAGGGCTATCTGCCGCATTCGGTCGGTACAGGCCTGGGCGTTGTGCTGTTTGCGCTGACGCTGTTCCTGACCTGGAAGCAGCGTCGCAATCGCGCTCTCCATGGGCTGGCGGCGCATTCGCTGGTGCGCGACATCCTGCGCGTGGTGTTGATCGGCGCGGTGCTGGCCGGTTTTGTCCATACCCTCAACAGCTACGACGGTATCCCCGTGCCGGTGCTGTTGTTGCTGATTCTGCTAGGTGTGTTCAGCTACGTGACCAGCCAGACTGTCTTCGGACGCCGTGTCTATTCAGTGGGCAGCAATATGGAGGCCACGCGGCTGTCGGGTATCAATGTGCAGGCCGTAAAGCTGTGGATCTTCGGCATCATGGGCGTGATGTGTGCGCTCGCCGGTATGGTCAACACCGCACGCCTGGCCGCAGGCTCGCCCTCGGCCGGCAGCATGGGCGAACTCGACGCCATTGCCGCCTGCTTCATCGGCGGCACCTCCATGCGCGGCGGCTCCGGCACGGTTTATGGCGCTTTGCTCGGAGCACTGGTCATCACCAGCCTGGACAACGGCATGTCCATGCTCGACGTGGACAGCTACTGGCAGATGATCGTCAAGGGCAGCATTCTGGTGCTGGCTGTGTGGGTCGATGTGAGCACCCGGAGCGGGCGACGCTGATCGGCGCAGCCTGAGCAACTGGGCGTTTCGGTAAAAAAGCCATCGCTCGGTGCCAGGGGGCCTTTCAGGTTGATTTGTTTTCAATCTGATCCTGCATCATCTCCGCTGCATGCTGCTCTGCCCAGCGCACCAAAGCCGAAACAGGGACTTCAAGCGTTCGTCCAAGGTCGGTGACTTCATATTGAACAGCAACCGGAGACGAGGAAATCACTTGTCTGCTGATCAACCTGTAGCGTTCAAGTCGCCGGAGTGCTTCGGTGAGTGACTTCTGAGTAACGGTCCCCAGCAGTCGTTGTAATTCATTGAACCGGACCGGGCCGTCACCCAGTCGGGTCAGAATCATGATCGACCACTTATTGGCGATCTGATCCAGCACAGCGCGGGTCTGCTCCAGCCTTTCGGGGGAGCAGCACTCCGTTCCAGTATCGTCGAGCATATCTAGTACCTTTCAAGTGCGTAATTGAAACCTAGTATCCAATGTATATCATGATCGCTCAACCCATAATCTCATCCTCAATCTTCAGGATGAGCAAGAAGGATGCATCATGAAGCCGTTAAATGAACAAGTCGCTCTGATCACCGGAGCATCAAGCGGTATTGGCGAAGCCACAGCTAAAAAGCTCGCTCTCGCTGGATTGAAAGTGGGTATTGCAGCTCGTCGTACGGATCGACTGGAAGTTTTGAAGGCCGAGATCGAGCAACTTGGCGGGCAGGCGCTTGTTCTGGAGATGGATGTTGTCGACAAGGCTTCCGTAGAAGCCGGAGTTAAAAAACTCATCGATACTTATGGCAGCCTGGATGTTTCATTTAACAACGCAGGGTTGATGCCGCTGTCGAGTGTTGACGAATTCAAAACCGATGAGTGGGAGCGCATGGTCGATGTCAACGTCAAAGGCGTATTGAATTTGTCTGCGGCTGTTCTTCCGCAGATGATCAAGCAGAACTCGGGGCATATCATCAATACATCGTCAGTGGCCGGCAGAAAAGTGCTTGGCCCGGGCTTTTCAGTCTATTCGGCCACCAAGTTCGCGGTCAACGCCTTTACTGATGGGCTGCGCATGGAAGTTGGCCAGAAGCACAACATTCGGGTAACGAGTATTCAACCGGGTGCGACGACAACAGAACTTTCGCAGCACACGACCAGCGAAGAATATTCGCAAATGATGGCAGGCTTCTCTGCTCATGTTAAGTTTCTGTCCCCTTCGGATATTGCTGATACCGTGTTATATGCCATCTCGGCACCTGCGCACGTCAATATTGCTGAATTGCTCATCATGCCGATCAGCCAGGCTTGATGTGAACTAGAAAGTAACACCCGCGCTTAACGTCTATCGAAGAGCTGTTCTACAGTTGGTGGGAATAGTGATATGTATTCGGTTTTTCCGATTCATGTCTCGACGATCAGTTGTGCCCGCTTATTTGTTTTTCAGCTCTTCTTTAGTGCGTTGTTCTTTCAGGAACTGAATCATCTTTCACGCTCTTTGGCTTATATCGATTTTCCGGGATTGAAATACCCGCCATTACTCGACAGAATCCCGCCCCGATCGGCCAAGGGTGCCGAACGTTTGTGGCGAAAGGGGCGGCAGTTGAACGAACAGACATTGTCCATGCGCCTGGAGCGTGTAGCTGCGCATGTACCAGCAGGTGCGCGTCTGGCCGATATCGGTTCGGATCACGCTTACCTGCCAGTGGCCTTGATGCACCGTGGTGCCATTGTTGCGGCAGTGGCTGGCGAGGTGGCGTTGACACCGTTTCATGCGGCGCAACGTACTGTGCGCGAGAACGATCTGGAGCACTTGATTACCGTGCGTCAGGCCAATGGGCTGGCGGCAATCGAGCCGGGAGACGGGATCACGGCGATCAGCTTGTGCGGCATGGGGGGCGAGACGATTCGCGACATCCTCGACAGCGGCAAGACGAATCTGAGCGGCCAGGAACGCCTGATCCTGCAACCCAACGGCGGCGAGCAACCGCTGCGCCAATGGCTGATGGAAAATGGCTACCGCATCCTCAGCGAAGAAGTGTTGCGAGAAAACCGCTTCGACTACGAAATCATCGTCGCCGAGCGTTCCGGGCCGGTGATGTACAGCGCTGAAGAACTGTTTTTCGGCCCGTTGCAGATGCAGACACGCAGCCCGGCCTTCATGCTCAAGTGGCAGCGCTTGCTGCACAAGAGGCAAAAGACCCTGACCAGCTTTGCCCAGGCACGGCAGGCCGTGCCCGAGGAAAAGCTGCAGGAACTCACTCGGCAGATTCGCTGGATCACCGAGATGCTGGGTTCTCAGCGCTGATAACGCAGCGCATCAACCACTACGCCAAAAGCCGACGAGTGCTCGCGGCGGTTGGCGTAGTAGAGGTGATAACCGGCAAAGGGCTGGCACCAGTCTTCCAGTACCCGTACAAGGTTTTGCTCGGCAATCGCCTGCAAGACCATATCTTCAGGCAGAAAGCCCAGCCCGCAACCCGCAAGGGCCGCGCGCAGGATCGGCATGCTGCTGTTGAACGTCCATTGTCCCTCGACACGGGCTTTCAGCTCTTGGCCATCCTTTTCAAAGTCCCATTGCAGCAGGCTTCCATAAGTCGGCAGGCGCAGATTGATGCAGTTATGGGCAGCGAGGTCGCCGGGCACTTTCGGCAGTGAACGCTGCTTGAAGTAGTCCGGGGAGCCCACTACCGCCATGCGTAACGGAGGGCCTATCGGAACGGCAATCATGTCTTTGGCGACTTGATTGCCCAGGCGTACTCCCGCGTCGAAGCGCTGGGCGACAATGTCGGAGAGGGCGTAGTCGACGGTGATCTCGACCTTGATGTCCGGATAATCGGGAAGCACCTTCAACAGCTTGGGCCACAGGATGTTGTTCGCTGCATGTTCCGAGGCTGAAATCCGCACGTTGCCCGCCGGAGTGTCCCGAAACTCACTGACGGCTGCCAGCTCCAGTTCAATTTCCTCGAACCGCGGCGCCATGGTGAGATACAGCCGCTGACCTGCCTCGGTGGGTGACACGCTGCGTGTGGTCCGGGTCAACAATCGAACGCCGAGGCGCGCCTCAAGGGCGCGCATGGTGTGGCTCAGAGCGGACTGCGAAACGCCCAGTTGTGCGGCGGCGCGGGTAAAGCTGCCCTCGCGGGCAATGACCACGAAGGCCTGGAGGTCGTTGAGGCTGGCTCGGGACATTGATGAGAGGCTCATGAGGGCACAGGATTATTTGACGGTAGCAAAATCTGCCAATTACAGCGTTCTTGCATAAAACCCGGTCAGCTTGCCGACGGCTGCCTCGACATATTTGGGCACCCAGTAGGTTTCGATATGGGTCGCCCCCTCGATCTTGAACAGCTCCTTTTCTTGGGTGCCGGTGGCTTTGGCAAAGGCATCTTCGGTCATGTACAGGCTATCGGCCTTGCTGCCCGCGATCATCAGCAGCGGCTGTTCGATCAGCTCGATCTGGTGGGTGGCGTCGAAACGCATCAGGTCGAGCAAGCTGCTGGTGGTGTACTTGAAGGTCGAGTTGGGATGCGCGTGGGTCTTCCAGTAGTACTCGTAGCCCTGGCGATACAGGTCGAATGGCAATTTGGCGATCTGCTCGTCCGTCAGGTTGGCATCCCCTGAATAAAGCACTGCCCCACCAGCGGCTTCCTGAGCACGGGCAGCCGAAGCTTGTTGCAGACGAGGCTGGATGGTGCTCAGTTGCGAGTCGGCGTAACCATTGCGGCGAACCCGCCCGGAGTTGAACATGCTGACCGTCGCCACCGATTTGAAGCGCTTGTCCGTTTCAGCCGCCGCCAGGGAATACCCGCCACCGCCACAGATGCCGAGCAGGCCCAGGCGTTTCCCGTCGACCCCGGCATATTGAGTGATGAAGTCGGCCATGCCATGGATGTCTTCGATGCGATTGGCGGGCTTGTCGACACTGCGCGGTTGTCCTGCGCTGGCGCCTTGATACGCCGCATCGGCAGTAATCGTGATGTAGCCCTGTTCTGCCAGGCGTTGGGCATAAAGGCCTGCCACTTGCTCTTTCACTCCGCCGTTCGGGTGCGCCACGACCACCGTGGGGTAGGTTTTCTTCGGGTCGTAATTGGCTGGGGTATAAACGTTGGCAGCGATGTCCAGGTCATTGAGCTTGTAGGTGACCGCGTGGATATTCACCTTGCCAGGTTCATTCTTCGCAATCGCCCCGTCGTAGACCAGAGTGAAGGGATTCTTTTTGTAGTCCGCGGCCCCGACTTCACCGGCAGAGATTCCGACCATTGCCGCCATGAGCGACGCTTTCAAAAGGGTGTTTCGCATATGAAATCTCCTGAGGATTAAAAAGAGTGGGTATCAGTCCAGGTGTTTTTCGGTGAGAAATCCGGACACCAGGTCCGCGATCTCGACGTTGTTCAAGTCCGACATGGGGAAGTGGGTATTTCCCTTGATACCTATCTGCGGCAGATGGATCAGCCTCACATCACCGCCATGCCTGTTGACGGCGTCACGCCATGCGCGAGCCATCGCGAGTCGGGCACGCCAACTGTCCTGAGCGGGAAGGTCGACGGCCTGTTCCGGGATGTTGTCGCCGTACAGCACAAGGATCGGAATGCGCGTGAGTGCCATGAACTGTTCCATCGGCACCGCTGCGCCTTGCACGGTGTCGAACGCGCTGGGGATCGGCGCTGGCACTTCACCTTCCGGGAAGACAAAACTGCTGCCAGGCTCGAAGGCCACAATTGCCTTGACCTTGTTGTTCTTGATCGCCGTCAGCCAGCCTGGCCCGCCACCCTGCGAGTGGGTGAACAGGATGCCGGGGCCAACCCTGTTGAACACTGCCGACACGCCATCGGAAACCACGTTCATGTCGAACGGCCCGGTATTGGGTGTCATCGCACGGAAAAACTGGTCGCGCGTCTGCGCATCCCGGGCAACCTGCACGCCTTTGAAATAGTCAGGCCACAGGCCGATACGGAACTGGTTGAACCAGAGCTGTTCGTCCGGCACAGGCTTGATCGTCGCCTCCACCATGCTGCGCCCGGCATCACCCCGACGCGGCTGGTCGATCAGATACACGCCGAACTGGCGCCGCAGAAAGATATTCTGAAAACCTTCACGGCCATCAGCGGTGGTTTCCCAGGTCTTGGAAAACTGACCCGCGCCGTGCCACATGACGATGGGCAGTTTTCGGGCATTGACCGGAATCTGATAGAAGGCGTACGCATGGTCGCCGTGATAGGTCTGGCCATCGGGTGCCATGGGCTTGTGCGGGTTGAACGTGCCGGGTGCCGTGGCCATGGTTCCGCCAGCGGCGAAGCTGCCTTGTTCCTGAATCAGCAAGGGAGCAGTAACGCTGCTTGAGTCATCGGGATGAGTTGCACAGGCGGCAAGCACGCTCAGCAGGGCGATGCCCAACAGGTTTTTTCCAGCATTCATATGTCATCTCTCGAAACAGCAATTGCCTGTATTAACGACCTGATTCACTCAACCACTCGTTCACGCGCTCCATGGTCTTGCGTTCCTGCTCGCCCTCCATCACGAAGCCATCGACTATCCTGGCTTTGGGCGCATGGCTTTCGAGAACGGAACGGCTGTTGCCGAGCCCGTAGCCGCCATGGGTGGTGAAGGGGACAAGGGTTTTACCGGCCAGGTCGTGGGCCGACAGAAACGAGCGCACAACGGGAGGCGTGGTTTCACCCCAGATCGGAAAACCGAGGAACAGCGTGTCGTAATCGGCAATGTCCTGAACCTTGCTTTCCAGCGCTGGCTCGAAACCGCTATCGCGTTCCTGGCGTGCCTGTTCCACCGTCTCAAGATAATCCTCGGGGTAGGGCCTGGCCGGGCGAATCTCGAAAAGGTCTGCATGCAGGCTGCGCTGGATGAGCCCGGCGACGACGCGGGTATTTCCGGATCGGGAAAAATACGCCACCAGAGTGCGAGACCCTGAGCGAGGCTGCTCGCTATTGGCTGGCGTGCCGGCCAGTGCCAGCAGTGGCGCACTGGCGAGTGCGGCGACTACCGTGCGGCGTAGCGGATCGTGATCATTGCTCATGGCTATTACCCTCAGCGCCCGACCCGAGCCTTGAGAGATTCGGGGTAACGGTCACCCTGGATGCTGATCTGCGCGAGCGCCGCATCAATGGCCTTGAGTTCGACCTCATCGAGCGTGATGGTCGCACCGCCAATATTCTCTTCCAGCCGGTGCAGCTTGGTCGTACCGGGAATCGGCACGATCCAGGGCGCCTGTGCGAGCAGCCAGGCCAGCGCGATCTGGGCCGGTGTTGCATCCTTTTGCTCCGCAATCTTGCGGACCAGAACCACCAGTGCCTGATTGGCCTGAAGCGCTTCCTGACTGAAACGGGGCACGATACTGCGGAAGTCGTCGCTGCCAAATGAGGTGTCTGCCGATACCGCGCCGGTGAGGAAGCCCTTGCCCAAAGGGCTGAAGGGAACGAAGCCGATCCCCAGTTCCGCGAGGGTCGGGATAATTTCCTGCTCAGGCTCGCGCCACCACAGGGAATACTCACTTTGCAGCGCAGTGACAGGCTGCACGGCATGAGCACGTCGAATGGTCTGTGCGCCGGCTTCTGACAGGCCGAAGTGCTTGACCTTGCCTTCCCATATGAGTTCTTTCACAGCTCCCGCGACATCTTCGATGGGGACGTCCGGGTCGACCCGATGCTGGTAAAGCAAGTCGATGTAGTCGGTCTTCAGCCTGCGCAGCGAACCCTCGACGGCAACCCGGATGTGCTCGGGACGGCTGTTGAGGACCTGCTGTTTGTTGTCGGACCCGAAGGTGAAACCGAACTTGGTGGCTATCACCACTTGATCCCTGACCGGTGCCAGCGCTTGGCCCACCACCTGCTCGTTCAGATAAGGGCCGTAGACTTCGGCGGTGTCGAAAAAGGTGATGCCTTGGTCAACTGCCTTACGGATCAAGGTGACGGCCTGATCTGTATCCGTGGCCGGGCCATAGCCGTGGCTGAGCCCCATGCAGCCCAACCCGAGGGCCGAGACTTCAAGAGAACTGTTTCCGAGTTTGCGCTTTTGCATGTCAAATCTCCCAGCTTGAGCGTTCGGTAAAGGAGGCAATGCCGTTGTGAAAACACTAAGCGAGCAGGCGAGGGGGGACTAGACGCCTGAGTCGGGAAGGACTTATGAAGAAAGTTCATGAGTCGGTTTCTAGCGTGTGAGGTCAGGCATGCATGGCGTTGGAGGCAGGGCCCATAGATTCATGAGCTCAGCTCATTTCACCTTGCGAAAGCATGGCATTCATTGATAGGCCGACAGTCACTACGATGCGGGTTTCGCCACTGGCAGACTCCATTCCCATGTCTTTACTCCAACGCCCAGCAGCACTCTCTGCCACCAGCGCCGAACCGCCGCGCAAAACGGCCGACCTGCGATTGCTGCTTAATCTCAGTGCGCTGATGTCATTCGCATCCATCTCCACCGACATGTATCTGCCTGCGCTGCCAACCATCAGCCGGGCGCTGCATACCGACACAGCCAGCATCGAGCTGACCTTTTCTGCATTCCTGCTGGGCTTCAGCCTCGGGCAGTTGATATGGGGAGCGGTCAGCGATCGTTACGGACGCAAGTTGCCGATTGCGATCGGAATGATCCTGTTCATCATCGGCTCGGTCGGATGCGCGCTCTCGACCGATGTCACTCAAATGATGGTGTGGCGGGTGATTCAGGCACTGGGCGCCTGTGTAGGCCCTGTGCTGTCCCGCGCCATGGTCCGTGACCTGTATGGGCGAGAACAGTCGGCAAAAATGCTGTCGACCCTGATTCTGATCATGGGGGTAGCGCCCTTGGCCGGGCCACTGATCGGAGGCCAGATTCTTGATTGGTGGTCATGGCAAGGCATCTTCTGGTCGCTGGCTCTTGTCGGGCTGGTGACGCTTTTTTCGTTTCGCAAATTGCCGGAAAGCCTGCCTACCGATCAGAGAACAACCGAGCCGCTTGTGCATACGTTCGTTACCTACCTGCAACTCATGCGTGATCCACGGCTGATCAGGTATGCACTGTCGGGCGGCTTCTTCTACGCAGGCGCCTACGCCTTTATCGTGGGAACACCCTTCGCCTACATCGACTATTACCACGTATCAGCGCAGGCCTATGGCTGGCTCTTCGGGGTCAACATCCTTGGCATGATGATCGCCAACTTTGCCAACGGCCGATTACTGAACCGCATGGGCAGCGAACGACTTTTCCACCTCGGCACCTGGGCACTGGCCTTCTTCGGCATGATCCTCAGCCTGTGCGCATGGTTCGGCTGGGGCGGACTCTGGGGGCTGGTGGTGCCGGTGTTCTTCTACATGTCCATGAACGGATTCATCGTCGCCAACTCCGTGGCCGGCGCACTCGCTTTCTTCCCCCAGCGGGCAGGCTCTGCCTCCTCATTGGTGGGCGCAATGCACTACGGCAGCGGCATCTTCAGTGCGGCACTTGTCAGCTGGTTGTCCGACGGGACACCGAGGGGCATGGCGTTGGTGATGGGCGTGGCCGGGGTAGGCAGCCTGGGGACGGCTTTGGTTTCTGTGGGGCGAGGGCGAGAGGCGGGAATGTGAACGCTGCACTTGTTTATCTGTCCGAGGTGACAGCACGATGCATGCTGAAGAGCAAGGACATGCTCTAATGCCGATCCGTCAAGGTGTACATATCACTTGTGGGAAGGGCCTTGGCCGCGACGACTTGCTTACAGGCAACACATTTTCAGCGTCTTCATGAAGCTGTCGCGGCCAAGGCCCCTCCCACGGATTGTGAGCCCGGCACCAGATTCTTGAAATCAGCCTCCTGACTGACTGGCATCAGAACAGACCCGATGTCCTGCCCCCATCGAACAAGGCCTCTCAGCGTGAACCCCCAAGACTATATGGCTAATGGAAGTGACCTTGGTAACCGCATGATGAAGGTTGACCATGCAGGCGAGCACGGTGCGATCTGTATCTACAGCGGCCAGCTGTTCATGGCCCGGCTTTTCGCGCCGGGCATGGTGGATGAACTCAAGGAATTTCTCTCCCACGAACGCCGCCATCGGACGGTCTTTCAGGCTGAGCTGCAACGCCGCAACTATCCCCGTTGCCGCAGTTACTGGCTGTGCGGCCTCGGTGGCCTGGCGCTGGGTTTGATCACCGGCCTCTTAGGTCGCAAGGCCATTGTCGCAACGACCGTCGCGGTTGAAAGTGTGGTGCTCAAGCACCTTGCCCATCAACTGCATGAGCTGCGCGATATCGATCCTCATGCAGTAACGGCCATTACCTCGATCGTGGAAGAAGAGCAGCACCATCATGACCACTCAGCCGCGCAGATCGATGTTCGCGATCCCTGGTTCAGGGCACTGACACCGGTTGTGACTGCGTGGACTGAGGCGGTGATCTGGATGGGGATGCGGTCTTGAGTCCGGTCAGGTAAAGGGCAGGTCGCAAGTGGAGCTGCCCTTTATGGCGCTAACTACTCAAGGTAAATGTTTTTCAATCCACTGGCCGACCGATCTGCTCAGTAATTGCATGCGCTATGCGGAATGCTCTGGTTGCTTAGGTAATATGCTATTGTCAGATAAAGTTATTTATGGAGGTTTTTATGCCAAATCATGCCTGTCAGTTTATTACGTGGCGAGGAGCGGGTTACGGGGCAAGTTTGTATTACGTTACGGCGCACTGGGTTATTCGCTGTTCGGGGAACACAAATGGCCGTCACGCAGAAACCTTTATCAGGAGAAGAGATATTGATTATCCTGGTGCTCCAGGTCAAATTGTTCATCCACGCCCCGCTCTTGGTCTATTTCCACGTGAAGGTGGACATAATGGCAATGCCATAACGTGCGTGTTGAATAGAATTGAGTCTGGTTCCCAGCCTCGTGAATGGATAGAAAACAATGGTGTTTCTTGGGCGACCGCTGTAGCTGAAATTGATGCTGCTATATTGTATGCCCAAAGTACTCAGCATGAGCGTGCAAGCCGAATGGTAGGAGGCGGTAACTTTTCCCAAGATTAAAAATTAATATGTATGCATAGGGTATTCGTAAGCGTGCCTCTGAGTTTCAACGGGTTACACTCGATTTTAACTAACGGGATTTCAGGTCGTTTTTATCGCTGCCGAAGCGGGGTTTGCCAGATTCTGCACGCAAAGAATATTGTCGAAAACCTCGCATGATACAGGCTAGGAAAACTATGGCGGCAAACTTTTCGCGAGTTTGTCGAAACACATCATGACACGATGATTGTCTTTTAAACACTCGAACATGCTCTCAATTATGTTGCGCTGTGGACTTGGTCGCTGGAGACTGCGGAGGGGGGAGGGCGGCTAGGGGACGGTTTGATGGAGGGGCGTAGGAGATCACTCGCCACCAGCCTGAGTGATTTTTTGAGGACGTTTTTTTGCTCGGTACTCAGGATGTTCATCGGCAGTTCCGTCGTTTCAAAGAAAGGCACCACCCTGCTACCTACAAGCAGGCGCGCCGTGACAGCCTGCTCATGCACAGATCCAGCTACTCCGGATTACCCGTCCGAAGATGAGTCGCATCGATCTTGCACACTAAATCGCGCAACATCCCGATCAGCGACTGCCGCTCCAACGGTTCCCATTGTGGGATATCGCTCTTGCGTGCCACTTCATGCCCCAGGACAAAGGGCTGGGAAAAATACACCCGGCCGAACTGCGCCATTTCGTCCCGTTCGCAGTTGATCACTTGGATCGCCCGCGAACTGCGGATCTCTGGAGGTTTATCGCTGGGGGCGGCGGGTCCGAGGTAATTGTTGATTAGGTAGAACTGGCGCAAATGTGGATTGCCCTGGTACAGGGCAACGGAATGGGCGTCGAAGTAGGTTGCCAGTTTGGCGTCCTCCAGCAGTTTGAACATGCCAGTAGGGGGCTTGGCCGGCGCTTCGGCCACGGCTTTCTGCGGCACAATGCCGTGGGCGCAGCCGCCCAGCAGCAATATCGCGGCCAGGCATGGCAGGCGCTTCATCGTGTGGTTCCTTGCGCCATGTCCGGGCGTTCCTGCTGCAACAGACGCTCATCGACGCTGCCCTGCAACGTACAGAGCAGGCGGGTCTTCCCGTCTTCGACGCTGAGCATCAGGAGCTTTTCCGCGGAACCCGCCGCCGGAGCGATGCCTGAGGCCGCCGCAAGGTTGTCCTGCCAGGCGGAATTGGCGTTCGCCTTGATCCGTGGTCTGGAAATGAAGTACTCACCGGCCTCCTGCCATTGCGCATTCGGCAACTTGGCCATGACTTGCTCGCGGCTGGCATCGATTTCGAAACCCCAGAAGTAGTAAGTGCCTTGCTCGCCCAGATCCATGACCCGGTCGTAGTAACTGGTCAGGCGCAGGCCCTGGTCGACGACAACGGGTGTGAAGTGCTGGAACGCGGTGTCGAAGTTGCTGCGGTCCGGCACCGGCAGCCATGCCAGGCCGTGCTCATCGTTGCGGGCCAGCTTGACGGTCTTCCCCAGGTCGGCGCGCTGGGAATAGAGGTGTTTGAAGAATGACGGCTCACACGAGACCAGGCTTTCGCTGAGGCCGCTGGCCAGTGCATTACCGGAACACAGTCCGAGGAAAAGGGTTAATACCGCTTTGCTGCAGGAGAAGGATAAAAGGCGACGCATGTCCATTGCCTGGATATTCCTGATGGGGTGAAAAGACGCGATCTTAATAGCGTCAGGACGTTGTTACAAATTGAAAGGACCGGAAAAGGAGGCCGGTGGTAAAGGGAGTTCGCCAGTCCGAGGTAAGCTTGGAGGTGAAAGGCTGTTTCGGGTCGATTCTGTTGAAAAAGTAGATATCCTGCCTGGCCTGCGGCAAAACTGGGTCATCAGCCAGCGGGAGGATTCGCAGCATGATGGGACAATTATCGAGTGGACAAGAAAGACTTTTTTACTCGTTCAACATTGAAGATCACATCCCAGCCAATCACCTCCTGCGCAACATTGATCGATGTCTCGATCTAAGCGATCTGCGCCATTATCTAGCCGATTTTTATAGCCCAATCGGGCGTCCATCGATTGACTGATGATTCGCCTGTTGGTGGTGGGCTATTGCTACGGCATTCGCTCCGAACATCGGTTGTGCGAAGAGGCTCATTTGAACCTGGCGTATCGCTGGTACTACCGTTTGAGCCTTGAAGACGAAGTCCCCCAATCACTCTACGTTTTCCAAGAACCGCCACGGTCGTTTTCATGACAGCTCGCTTTTTCGCTGGCTGTTCAACGATGTGCTGCGTCGCGGCATGGACGCGGGTCTGGTCAAGGGCGAAGGTTTTGCTGTGGACGCCAGCGCCCTTCGCTTCAGTGACACACTAATGATCTCTTCTTTCGTCATGCCACAATAAGTGAGAAGCGAATCAGACGGTATGTGCTGCGCGAGAGCTGCTCCTCATGCAATGAAATACCTTTGCTCGCAACGATCGTGTTCTACGCCACTGAACAGGCGCGCATCGACACAGCTGTAGCCGCTAGGCTACTCTTAACGCATGACCGAAAACAATAAACCCATGTACGCAATCGATACCACGCCAGAATTCACTGGTTGGCTGGGCGGGATCAAGGACGTCCAGGGAAAAGCAGCCGTAACCGTCAGGATGTTGCGGGCACAAAACGGAAACTTTGGTGATACAGAGCCCGTCGGCGACGGTCTGAGTGAAATGCGCGTTTTCGTGGGGCCTGGCTACCGGGTGTATTACGTCCGATCAGGCCAGACCAGCTACCTGATGCTTTACGGTAGCGATAAGACCGATCAAAAACGGGGCATCAAACGCGCTAAAGAAATTCTAGACGCACTGCGAGGTGCATGATTATGAGTAACCAAAACAAACCCGAAGACATGCCCATTCTCAATCTGAATCTGGGCAATACAAGCCGCTTCGAGGCTTCCCGCTTCCTGGACACGCCCGAAACCATCAGTGCGTTCCTCGCCGAAGCGATGAAAGAGCACGACCCCGAAGTCATGATGCAGGCGATCGCCGAAGTGGCCAAAGCCCAAGGCGTGAACAGGCTGGCGCAGAACGCCGGGGTGAACCGTGAGAGCCTTTACAAAGCACTGAAGGGCGGAACCCACGTTCGCTACGACACAGTGATGCGCCTCATGCTCGCTGTTGGAGTCGAACTGACTGTGAAGCCATCACAAGCGCCTCGACCGGATGACCTTGTAGTTGTTGATGCAGAGGCCTACGAACACCTCAGCCGCAGCGCAAATCTGCTCACAGGGAAAGGGCTGGTGAAACTACGATCAGGCTTGCGCCCTGCAGCCGCGAAAGCTGCTGCTAAGCCCGCTGCAAAACCAGCAGCGAAAGCGCGTGCGAAACCTGCCGTAAAACCGGCTGCAAAGTCAGCTACTAGGCCCGCAGCGAAAGCGCCAGCGAAACCAGCAGCGAAACCCTCGGACGTTCGCGCCAGCGCCTAATCACGCCAGATCTAGCCCGGCCATGCTCTCGATCTGGCGCGGCTCTGCTTCCATCCGAACACCACGGTAAGAGAGAGCGTCCGCTTCGAGTCGACTTCTGCTTTTCGCGATTGACCGAATCGCCCCGAAACAATCTGTTATCAACGGTTGGAAGCGGCGGCCAGGCTCCTGAGCCAGGCAGTCAAATCACGAAACAGTTTTCGCCATCTCAGAGGTAGCCGCCCAGCCCAGTCCTTCATACACCAATTTGCCAGCCTTGGTCGCGTGGTGTGTCGGTAGAGCGGAGTGGCAGAGATACATCGCGACACTCTCACCGAATCTCATACGGAACAGCAGGAGGCATCAGCGAGTCTGGCATCTTCTGCCAGTTCTCATCTTCATGGCCATATTTCCCGCCCCAGATCACATCCTTCTGACGCTGTAGCCTCCATTGCCCTTGCTCATTTTTGATCAGTTCATACGGCAGGCCGCGACACTGGCGCAGGCGCACGTCGACCTGCAGGCCGAACTGGTAATAGTGGCCCTTCTGCGGCACAAAGGTCATGGTGCTGCTGCACAGGTTATCAGGGCCGTGATAGGAGAGGCCGATGCTTGTTTTTCGGCCTGCAATCACAGGTGTTTCGTAATAATCGCTCCAAGTCGATTTGTCCTGTTCGCTGTCCACAGGCATCCCGAGATCCTGGTTTCGTGTGAGTATGAATTCACTGCTGCGTACCAGGCCGCCAGTGCGTTGGCCATTCAACTCCTGCTCGATAGAGGCCCGTTCGGTGCCGCCCACAATACGCACCCACGCCGTATCCGGGCCAGCGGCGGGCGGGGTGAAAAACCTGTTGTGGGGAAACTGGCTACAGCCGCTGGATAACATCAGAAGCAGGGCGACGGCGGTTTTGCGGTACATGCACTCTTCTCCGTGAGGCGACGATCAGGCAGTCAACGTCAGCAGTTCAGCCGCCAGCTCGCGTGCGTCCTGTTGATAGGTTTCACGCCAGGTTGCTGACCAGTCGGCAGGCCGCCCTTGTTCTTCCCACTCGGCCAGCGCCAGGCCGTTCAGGATCTCCAGCTCAAACCACAGGCTTTGCCAGGCTTCGGCATCCGTCACTAATGTGCTGTCCTGCCAAAGAAACTCGGTGTGTGCGACAAAACTGGCCCAGGCAAACAGAGTCTCGGATGCCTGTTTTGCCTGCTCGATCAACTGCGCCTTATTTGCCATATTTCACCGCCATCACTTTTCCAGAACGGCCATTGACCGTCGCGTGCCCCAGGTGTCGGGTTTGGCACCTTTGGTCTGCGTTGAGACTTTAAGTTCCGTTGCACAAACCTTTGAGTGTGGTCATGAACTGCCGACAAACTTCGCCAGTGCACAAGCAGCGAGACGCTATTCCAGACGACCGGTATTTGTCGGGTGTAGCGACCTTTCGCGAATAAATTCGCTCCCACATCACCTCACAGAGGGAGAAGATTCATCCGCTTC
Organism: Pseudomonas cichorii; assembly: GCF_015471405.1. GTDB lineage: Bacteria > Pseudomonadota > Gammaproteobacteria > Pseudomonadales > Pseudomonadaceae > Aquipseudomonas > Aquipseudomonas serbiensis. Next base: position 132,425 of record NZ_BLVZ01000014.1, on the reverse strand, counting down.
CTCTCAGCAATCACCAGCCCCTGTTTGCTGCACGACAGCGCGGAATGTGACCTTTTGTGAAAATTTAACTGCGACGCAATGCCGCATTCCGGTATGGTTTGGAAAAATTGAGACAAATTGTTTCAGTTGTTTCGTGAGAAAACCGTACCAAGAAGGGGTTTACGTTGGATCTGTCGTCTGCTGCCTGGGTGTTGCATGACACCCGTCTGATCATCTGCTGCCTGATTGCGATTGCCACGATCATCGTGCTGATCAGCGCTACCAAACTTCCTCCGTTTCTGTCGATTCTGGTGGGGACTTTCATCGCAGGGATAGGCGCAGGGTTGCCGCCTGAAGCCGTTGCAAAAGCTTTCAGCAAGGGCGCGGGCGGTATTCTGGGGGAGGCGGGGATTATCATTGCCCTGGGCGCGATGCTCGGTGCGTTGATGGCCGAGTCGGGCGCGGCGGACCGGATTGCTTCCACCTTGCTCGGGCTGGGCAAGGGCAAGACCCTGCCTTGGGTCATGGCGCTGGTGGCAATGGTCATCGGCCTGCCACTGTTTTTTGAGGTCGGGCTGGTGATGATGGTGCCGATCATCTTTGTCATGGCGCGTCAGTCCAATCAGCCGTTGCTGAAAATTGCCATTCCGGCACTGGCGGGCATGACCACGCTGCATGCCTTGATGCCTCCACATCCCGGGCCGCTGATCGCGGTCAGTGCCTTGCACGCCGATCTGGGGCTGACCATGTTGCTGGGGCTCTGCATTGCTGTTCCGGCGGTGATTCTTGCGGGGCCTCTTTACGGCAACTGGCTGTCGAAACGCATGCACATCGAAGAGCCTGCCGAACTGGGCGAGTTGTTCAGTGCCAAGCCCGATGTCAGCCGCCAGCCGAGTTTTGGCATTTCGTTGCTGATCATTCTCTTGCCGGTGATTCTCATGCTCGGCAGCACCTTGGCCAAGGTGCTCATGGCACCTGAAAGCAGCCTCGCGCTGGCCTTGAAGTTTCTTGGCGAGCCGCTGGTTGCCTTGGGCATTGCGGTGCTGGCCGCAACGGTTTGCCTGGGTTGGGCCAACGGTCTTTCCCGTGAGCATGTGGGCGGGACCTTGCGCAAAAGCCTGGCACCGATAGCCGTGCTGTTGCTGACCATCGGTGCCGGTGGCGGCTTGAAACAGACTTTGCTGGATGCCGGTGTCAGCCAGACCATCAGCAAAGTCGCGGAGGGCGCACACATGCCGTATCTGCTGCTGGCCTGGCTGATTGCCGTGGCGTTGCGGCAGGCCACCGGTTCGGCCACCGTGGCGACGACCACGACGGCGGGCATTCTGGCGCCGATGATGGCCAGCCTTGCACCGGTCGAAGCATCGCTGGTGGCTTTGGTGATCGGTGCAGGCTCGGTGTTTTTCTGCCACGTCAACGATGCCGGTTTCTGGATGGTCCGCGAATATTTCGGGCTTCAACTGAAGCAGACGATTTGGGTCTGGTCAGTGTTGCAGACCATCGTTTCGGTTGTCGGGCTGATCGGCACGCTGCTGTTATGGCACTGGTTGACGTGACGCCGCAGCCTCGGGAATACGCCGCAATACATCGTCATAAGGCGCAAGGTCGAGAAAGGCAGTGACCTCGACGGCCTTGCCGTTGCGCATGTGAAAGATCCAGGCATAGCTGTTGTTATAGGCCTGCCCGTCACGCGCCACACCGGCACCGTCCCATTGAATGATGACGTGATCGCCATCCGCCCATATCTGCCTGCTGACGGGCCTAACCGGCCTGGACAGCCGCGATACGAATGGGCGGATGGCCTGCTCGATGAACGGGTCGATACCTCGGTACACCCCGGCACTCGGTCCCGAGCCCTTGATCGTCCAGATGATGTCCGGCGTCAGCATTTCACTGAAGAAGCTGTTCCCGCCTGCGGCCCAGCGATCAAATGCTTCGCTGACGATTTGCTTGTTACGTGCTGCTACATCGCGCTCTGAAGCGGCATCGGCCATGCCCGACATGATCAGCACGACGAACGCCAGGGTGTTTCTGAAGCTTGCTATGCCCATGTTAAAGACTCCTTTTTCTGGAACGCCGCTTTCCCTGTGGGAGGCGGCTTGCCGGCGACTGTTTACAGGCAGATGATTTTTACCGCCCTTGCCACGGGCCAAAATCCGGCCTGCGAGCCCCGCCAAAGATCAGTTGCTGAACCATCGGCCGGGAGACGAAACGGGCCGGAAAGATCGGTTCGGGCGCACTGGCCTGATCCAGGCGCGCCACATGCTCGTCATCCAGTTGAAGGCTGAGCGCGGCCAGGTTGTCCAGCGCCTGAGCCAGGGTTCTGGCCCCCATGACCGGCGCAACTACGGCAGGATTGCGCAACGTCCAGGCCAGCGCCACCCGGGAAGGCGTCGTACCGATTTCTCTGGCGATATCGCCCACGACGGCAGCGATTTGCAAGGCGCGCTCATTCATATGCCCGGATGAGCTGATTACGCCTTTGCGAGTCGGCGAAACATTCGCTTCGCTGGCCTGACTCAGATCATCGCGGCTGTATTTGCCTGTCAGGATGCCGCCACCCAGCGGCGACCATGGCAGCACGCCAAGGCCCATCGCCTGCGCCATCGGGATCAACTCATGCTCGACGCTGCGTTCGACGAGGCTGTACTCGATCTGCAAGGCCACAAGGGGTGACCAGCCACGCAGGTCGGCCAGCGTTTGCAGTTCCGCGACTTTCCACGCCGGGGTGTTGCAGATCCCGAGGTAGAGCACCTTGCCACTGCGCACCAGATCGTCCAGTGCCCGCATCACTTCGTCGGCAGAGGTGGTGAAATCCCAGGCGTGTAGGTAAAGCAGTTCGATACGATCCGTGTCGAGCTGCTTGAGGCTGGTTTCCACCGAGCGCACCAGATTCATGCGATGGTTGCCGCCCGAATTGGGGTCGCCAGGGTCGCGGGCCATGGTGTACTTGGTCGCAACTACGAGGCGATCACGCTTGCCCTTGAGAAACTGCCCCAAGATGCGTTCCGAAGCGCCGTTGGTGTAATTGACAGCGGTATCGATGAAGTTGCCGCCGTTATCGACGTACGTATCGAAAATCTGCCGCGCCTGGGCTTCATCCGCGCCCCAGCCCCAGTCAGAGCCAAAGGTCATGGTGCCGAGGGCGAGCGGTGAGACCCGCATGCCTGATCGTCCGAGCAGGCGGTAATGGTCGAGTGCTGAAATAGTGGACATACTGAACTCCTCACAGAAAGTGGAACCTGAAACCTGTAGGGAATGAGTCTGCATTCAGTGGCGCGCCTGCCTGTAGCCGGATTGTCCTGAGTCCTTGCATGATTATCCGTGTACGCAATAATCCTGACTTTCAAAGGAGCAAGCATGGGCTCTCTGGAAAAGCTGGTCGATCTCATCAGTCGTCACTCCCCGACTGACGGCATACATTCAACGCCGATTGCCGGCGTCAGCCTGGTCCGCTCGGGCGCGCCGACCATTCCGATGCCTGTGGTCTATGAGCCGACGCTCTGCCTGATCGCCCAGGGCCGCAAGCAAGTGGTGGTTGGAACCACTTCGTATGTCTACGATGCGGCCAAATACCTCGTTGCCTCCGTGGACATTCCCGTGACGGGCTCGGTGATCGATGCAAGCGAGACGGCGCCTTATCTGTGCCTTGTTCTCGACCTGGACATGACCGTGCTGAGCGACCTCGTCCTGCGATACCCGGCTCCCGACGGAACGAGCGGCCTGCCTGCCGCAGGCATCGAACTCAACGACACAACCCCCGAACTGCTGGACGCCGCCGCAAGGCTGGCCGCTTTGCTGGATACCCCGGACGATATCGAAGCACTGGCTCCGCTGACGATTCGCGAGATTCTTTACCGGTTGCTGACCAGCAGCGGCAATGGTGTGGTTCGGCAACTGGCCAAAGCCGACAGCCGTCTGAGCCAGATTGCCAAGGCAATTGCCTGGCTGCGCAGCCATTACAGCGAAACCTGCCGCATTGATGACATCGCCGATATCGCAGGCATGAGCCGTTCTACCTTCCACGCGCACTTCAAGGCCGTCACCTCCATGAGCCCGCTGGAGTTTCGCAGCCAGTTGCGGCTCCAGGAGGCCCGTCGCTTGATGGTGGCCGAAGCGCTGGATGCGGCAGGTGCCGGTTACCGGGTGGGCTATGAAAGCCCTTCGCAGTTCAGTAGGGACTATGCCCGCATGTTCGGTTTGTCACCGGCCAGGGATGCCAGTCGGTTGCGCAGTGCAGTCCAGAGGGAATCTGCTGCCTTGCATCTTATTCCTGTGGGTGACGTTTCCTGGCGTTGAGTGGCGCGAGTCTGATGGTCTGACGTGTCTTGCATGGCCATATTGCCTGCGCTCTCCCAAAGCAACCCGACCACAGCCCGCCAAAGCGCAAGACTTCCCGCTGAAAAACCGGATAATGGCCGCCAATCGTTTGCTCGCTATTCTGGTAATCCCGCATGGAAATCAAGGTCAACTTTCTCGACAACCTCCGACTTGAAGCCAAGTTCGACGACTTCACGGTGGTTGCCGATCAACCTATCCGCTACAAGGGCGATGGTTCGGCACCGGGTCCGTTCGACTATTTCCTGGCTTCATCGGCCTTGTGCGCGGCTTACTTTGTGAAGTTGTACTGCGAAACCCGCAACATCCCCACCGACAATATTCGCCTGTCGCAGAACAACATTGTCGATCCGGAAAACCGCTACAACCAGATCTTCAAGATCCAGGTCGAGCTGCCTGCCGATATATCCGCCAAGGACCGCCAGGGCATCCTGCGTTCCATCGACCGTTGCACGGTCAAAAAAGTGGTGCAGGCCGGGCCTGAGTTCGTGATCGAAGAAGTGGAGAATCTGGACGCCGATGCTCAGGCTTTGCTGATGCCGAGCCTGGCTTCGGGAGCGGGCACCTGCATTGCGGGCAAGGACCTGCCGCTGGAACAGACCATCGCCAATATGTCGGGCATCCTGGCGGGCCTTGGCATGAAGATCGAAATCGCCTCGTGGCGCAATATCGTGCCCAATGTCTGGTCGCTGCATATCCGCGACGCGCAATCGCCGATGTGTTTTACCAATGGCAAGGGTGCGACCAAGGAAGGTGCGCTGGCGTCGGCGCTGGGTGAGTTCATCGAACGACTCAACTGCAACTTCTTCTACAACGATCAGTTCTGGGGCGAAGACATCGCCAATGCCGAGTTCGTGCATTACCCGGACGAGCGCTGGTTCAAGCCAGGCCGTAAAGATGCGCTGCCGGAGGAAATCCTCGACGAGTACTGCCTGGAAATCTACAACCCTGACGGCGAACTGCGCGGCTCGCATCTCTACGACACCAACTCCGGCAACGTCGAGCGCGGCATCTGTTCGCTGCCGTATGTGCGCCAGTCGGATGGCGAAGTTGTGTACTTCCCCTCCAACCTGATCGAAAACCTGTTCCTCAGCAATGGCATGAGTGCCGGTAACACGCTGGTCGAAGCGCAGGTTCAATGCCTGTCGGAAATCTTCGAGCGGGCAGTAAAACGCGAAATTCTGGAGGGTGAAATCGCCCTGCCGGATGTGCCGCAGGACGTGTTGGCGAAATACCCTGGCATTCTGGCCGGTATTCAGGGCCTGGAAGAGCAGGGCTTCCCCGTTCTGGTGAAGGACGCCTCGCTGGGCGGCGAATTCCCGGTAATGTGCGTCACTCTGATGAACCCGCGTACCGGTGGCGTGTTTGCCTCGTTTGGCGCGCACCCAAGCTTTGAAGTGGCACTGGAGCGCAGCCTGACGGAATTGTTGCAGGGCCGCAGCTTCGAAGGCTTGAACGATCTGCCGCAGCCGACCTTTGAAAGCCATGCGGTGACCGAGCCCAATAACTTCGTCGAACACTTTATCGACTCCAGCGGTGTGGTGTCGTGGCGCTTCTTCAGTGCGAAATCCGACTTCGAATTTGTCGAGTGGGATTTCTCCGGCCAGGGCGAAAACTCCAATGCCGAGGAAGCCGCGACACTGTTCGGCATTCTCGAAGACATGGGCAAAGAAGTGTACATGGCGGTGTACGAGCACCTCGGTGCATCGGCCTGCCGGATTCTGGTGCCGGGTTACTCCGAGATCTATCCGATAGAGGACCTGATCTGGGATAACACCAACAAGGCGCTGCTGTTCCGTGCCGACATCCTGAACCTGCACAGCCTGAACGCTGCCAGCCTGAAAAAGCTGGTCAAGCGCCTGGAAGACAGCGAACTGGACGATTACACCGACATCACTACCTTGATCGGCATCGAGTTCGATGACAACACAGCCTGGGGCCAGTTGACGATTCTGGAATTGAAACTGCTGATCTACCTCGCCTTGCAGAAGTTTGAAGAGGCGAAAGAACTGGTAGAAGCCTTCCTGCAATTCAACGACAACACCGTCGAACGCGGCTTGTTCTATCAAGCCCTGAACGTGGTACTGGAAGTGGAACTGGACGAAGAGCTGGCGCTGGAAGACTACGAAGTCAACTTCCGTCGCATGTTCGGCAACGAGCGAATGGACGCGGTGCTGGGCTCCATGGACGGCAGCGTCCGCTTCTACGGCCTGACGCCGACCAGCATGAAGCTGGAAGGCCTCGACAGACACCAGCGTTTGATCGACAGCTACAAGAAACTGCATGCGGCGCGGGCGAAGGTGAATCGCTGAGTGCATCGTTAACGTCACAATCCCGCGGGAGAGTCCTTGGCCTGATGCCCGTCAGTCAAGAGGCTGATTTCACAAATCTTGTGTCTGGCAAAACCTGACCAGAACAGCTTGCTGGCGATAGCAGCAGTGAAGTGCGCATATAGGCGGCGTCTTCACATCAGTCTTCGCCAGCAAGCTGCCTCCTACAAAGTGATATGTGCGCCTTATTAGCTCAGTCGCATGGTTTCTTCCCTTTCCCTTGAGTGAAATTTCCTAGAAAATCCTGACCGCTTGTATGTGTCGATTCGGGGATTTAAGGTGCGGCGTCGCTGCAAAATCAGCGGCCGGGTTTAGCGATCCGAATCAAAGGCACAGCAGTGCTACACAACCTGCTTCAAGCGAGCTTTATGCTTGAGGCATGCGTTATGGCGGCTGTGCGTCGGAGACCTTAGGGTCTGCCGGTGTGCCTTTGGGGCCGGTTCGCTAACCGTCGTACAGTCGCCACCCAAATGCGTTTAGCGACGTATCGGGTGGTTAATTCCCCAAAGGAGTTTTACCCCCATGGACCTTCCATACCCCTCACCATCCTGCACCGACCACTTCGAGCCCACCATCTTCATCCGCCATCACCGCATGCTGCGTGCCGTGATGCTCGATGCCCAGGTCTGGTTTCCCTTGCAGGATCTGGCCCGGCTGATGGGCAAGCAACTGGACGAACGCGCCACCCTCAAACTCGATATCGACCAACGCCGCACGGTCTGGCTGCTGACCCACGGCAATTGGGAAAAATGCCTGATGATCAGCGAGTCAGGCGTCTTTGCGATGCTCGTGCATCACTACGTCCCGGAGAACCGCGCACTGCGCCGCTGGCTGGCGCAGGAAGTCTTGCCTGCTCTGGATGCTGCAGATACAACCGATCAACCTCTGCTTTACCAGATGCGCTGGCAGGGCAATGCCCTGAGTTCGCTGCAATGGCATGGGGAGCTGTGGGTGAAGTTGCGGGATTTGCCGGAGCTGGTTCAGGTGCAGCCCGAGGCTGTGACCGGGTCCTGGTGGCGGCGGTTGCTGGGTCGGCGTTGGTCGTTTTTTGCTTGATGTAATGAGTTGATCGTTCCTGGCTGGAGAGGTGGGGGCGATCAATCGGCATTGGCTGATCGTGATGTCCTGAGCTGGTTAGCGGTTTGCTCCCTCAACAATCGCCGCGATGAGGCGTACGAGGTTTGATAAAACCGTATAGGCCAGCAGGATTCCTGTTATCCACGACAGAGTGCTGCGAAACCGCCTGTAAAAATGAGCATTGGGCCGTTCATCACGGTGACCGGCCACGACCGATATGCAGATCAACGCAAGGCAAATATAAATGATGGCATACGGTATGATTTCGGTCCCGCTGACATGGAATGAGCCTCGCTTGCTCACGATCACCAGGTCATTGGTTGCGATCCCGTGAATAACAACTGCGGTAGCGACCAACCAATGGCTGAGGTATACACCAGAGTAAATACCGTCTGCCGGTCATTGGGTTGAGGCAAGGGCAGTTTTGCGAGAGTCACCACTGCCAGGGCGCGTGCTGGCATTGATCGCCACTGCCATTTACGTCGGGGCGAGGGCACTGGGCGGGGCGGTTGCCATGTTTGCGATTGACGCACCAGCATCCATATATAGCCGCAAGCCAGGATCGGTCCACCCAACAGAAACGTGTTGTAGGTCATAGGTGCTGAGGACGCTAATACGCCAATCATCAACAGTGCGCCGTGAGCGATGGCCGGTATCGTGAGTGCTCTGAGCCAGACTTTGCGATTGCCGGAATTTATCCGATAAGACCGAATGCCAAACGCGGATGCCCAGATAATCCCCTGCATCATTAGCAACGCTGCCGCTGTCAGCGTCATGCCGTTACCAAGGCCAAGTCGCTGCCAGAACAATCCCCACGTCACGATGCTGGCGGGAAAAAGTGCTGCCAGCACCATCAGCCACAAGCAGACAGGATGATAAAACAAGCGTTGGTACGACATCCCGGTCATCCATGTTGGGGAAACGGCACTTGACTGGTTAGCCTAGCAGCCTTGGTGCCAAACAGGATTCAGGATTTGCGGGATTCATTCTTGTGATGGAAATAGGGTTTTTTTGCCTGTTCAGAGCAAGCGCGCTCCACCGTCCTCTGTTTGCTGCGCGACAGCGCGGCGCCAAGGCGGCGGGTGATCTCCTACTGTCCAAAGCTCTGCTCGGCCCCTCTATGAAACGCGGCATCCAGCGCCCCGGCGATCTGTGCCAGCAGTTCGGTGGTTTGCGGGATCAGGCGGCCCATGGTGATAAACCCGTGGATCTGCCCCGCAAAGTGGCTGTCGGTCACTGTGACACCCGCTTCATGCAGGCGTTTGCCGTAGGCGCGGCCTTCGTCTTCGAGAGGGTCGCAGCCACAGGTCACTATAAAGGCGGGAGCCAGGCCGCTGAGGTCTTCGGCCAATAACGGGGACGCTCGCCAGTCCAGGCGGTCGGCATCGTTGCGCAGGTATTGAGCCTTGGTCCAGTTCAGTGTGGCGGCTGTCAGCGGCGGTTCCATGGCCAATTGTTGTTGGGAGCGATGAACGCCATGGAAGTCGGTTACCGGGTAGATCAGTGCCTGCAATACCAACGGCGGGTAGCCTGCATCCCGCGCCATCAAGGCGAGGACAGCGGCGATGTTGCCACCGGCGCTGTCGCCGCCGACGGCAAGACGTTCGGCATCGACGCCCAGTTGCGCGGCCTGTGCCTGGACGTAATCCAGAGCAGCGAAGGCATCTTCTATTGCCGCAGGGAATTTGTGCTCTGGCGCCAGGCGGTAATCCACTGCGATCACGATGCAGCGAGCCAGCAGGGCCAGTTGCCGACAAACGCCGTCATGGGTATCCAGATCACCGACGACCCAGCCACCCGAGTGAAAGAACATCAGGGCAGGCAGATTTTCGCCCTCGCTGGTTTCGACCCCGCGATAGAGACGCAAAGGTATCTCGCCGCCCGGGCCTGGTGTGCTCAGGTTTTCAACGGCAACGATTTCCACAGGCGCTGCCGCAAGGGCCTGGCGGCTGCTGCGAAAGGCTGCCCGGGCTTGTTCGGGAGTCGGTTCGCCCGTGGCAGCAGAGGCCTGACGCATCAGGGCAACCACGCGCGCGGCGCCGGGGTCCAACGTCCTGACGTTCAGGGTGGGCGCGAGGTGAGGTGCAGTCATGGCAGTGTCCTTGTGCGATGAGTGAAGGGCGGATTATTCAAAGTGCCAGCTGTAACCGTCGCCCTGGCGTTTGACACGCCCGGCCGAGGTGCCAGCGAAATGGGAGCTGAAATACAGGGCGTCGTGCTCAACCAGAAACGCCAGCAACCATTGCCGTGAGCGATTGGCGGCCTCTGGCAGGCCGCAGAAGCAGGAAGCCCAGAGCGGTTGCGAAACCTGTATGGGGTGATGCATGACGTCGCCGCCAAACATGGCCGTCTTGCCATCGTGCTGATAACTGATGGACATGTGGCCCACGCTATGGCCTTGGGTCGGATGGAAGTGGAAGTCCTCCAGAAACGGCCCGCCCTCGGCTCCGATCATCAGTGCCTGACCGGATTCGATCACCGGCAGCACGCTGTCGACAAAGGCCTGATAACCCATGGCCTGACGTCCGGGGCCATTGACGAAATACTCATACTCAACCTCTGGAAACACATACCTGGCATTGGGAAAGGTCGGCACCCACTGGCCATCCACCAGATGAGTGTTCCAGCCGATATGGTCGGTGTGCAAATGGGTGAGCAGCACGTAGTCGACCTCTTCGGGGGTTACCCCGGCAGCCGCCAGGCGTTCCAGCCAGGGCTCGTTCAACTGGTGAAAGATGGGCAGTGCAGGACGATGTTTGCCATTGCCGACGCCGGTATCGACCAGCACCGTATACTGCGGCGTCTTGATGACCCAGGTATGCACGCTGATGATCACCTTCTGGCCTGTGGCGGTGAGGCTATCGGGCACCAGCCATGAGCGCTGCGGGTCAATGGCGCTGTTGTCCCAGTCCGGCAACAGCGCATTGGGCGCAAAGGCGTCGAACAGTTTTTCGCTGACGCGGGTGATGTGGGTCGAGCCAAATGTGTAGTGCTTGGCGTTCATGTTAATATCTCGCTGATACCGATCAGTATCATGTTGATACCGGTCGGTATCATAGTCAAGGGTGACTCATGAAAAGAGACAGTCAGAAATTGCCGCCTCGGGAGAGAATCCTGCTCGCCGCCGATGAGCTTTTTTATCGAGACGGGATTCGTGGCGTCGGCGTGGAGGCTATCGCCGCCCATGCAGGCACCACCAAAATGGGGATCTACCGGCACTTTGCGAACAAGGACGCGCTGGTTGCCGAATGGTTGCGACTGGAGTCCCTGGCCTATGCCGATGTGCTGGACCAACTCAAGGTGCAACACCCCGATGATCCCAAGGCCCAGTTGCTGGGCTGGGCTCGGTTCATTGCCAGTCGTTTGGCCGCCGATGCCGATAGAGGCTGCTGTTTCGCCAACTCGGTCGCCGAGCTGCCGGACAAGGAGCATCCTGCGCGAGCTGTGATTGAAGCTCACTCACGCGACCTCAGCGAGCGTCTGATTGCGCTGTGTAACGAGGCAGGTCTGACGGACCCGGAAGGCACCGCCAGCGAAATCCTGTTTGTGCTCGACGGCGCGCAGTTGGCGGCGCAAAGCCGGGGCGATGCTCAGAAGGTTGGTGAGCGACTGGTGAGCATCGTCCAGCGTCTGGTCGGGTAAGCAAAGCGTAATCATCAGAGGCAGAAAATGCGGCAAAACCGAATCAGGATGATCATGCCAGCCAGCGCCGCCGACGCTTTTGAGGCCTTCCACGACCATGATGTACGAATGCGCTGGGACAGCTTGCTATCGCGGGCTGAAGTGGAAGGCGGCGGGAGCCATCCCTATGTGGGCGCGATCACCTTCAATCAGGGGCGCGGCTGGAAACGCTTTTTCGCCATGCGCACTCGATTTGTGAATTATCAGCCGGGCAAGGTAGCGGCTGCCGTGCTGGTTGAGCCTGCGGGCTGGTTCGAGGGCTGGGCTGCATCGATGCAGCACCGCGACCTTGATGACGAACGCTCGGAGCTGATTTACACCTTCCGAATCCAGATGCGCCCACGATGGTTGGGCCGAGTCCTCGATCCTCTGGTCAACCGACTGTTCGAGCACGAAACCCGGCGGCGCTTTGCTGCGATGGCGGAGTATTTGCGGAGCAGAGATTGAAAACCGCTGGATGTTGATCGTGCCTGTCTAATGGAGATGGAACGATCAACTAGCGCTGAGCAGGTCGCGAGTTTAGAAGATGTGCCTGGAAATGATTTTTGAAATCTCGACAATCTCGGTCTTGCCGGTGAATTCGAATTTCACTTTACCCAGCGCCGAAAAGTAGACCTCAAGTTCGGAGTCCAGATCGAAGGTCCCGGAGGTTTCCACGGAATAGGCGACGATGTTCTTGTAGGGCAGGGACGTGAAGTCCTTCTTGCTGCCGGTGATGCCCTGCACGTTGACCGCAATGATTCGCTTGCTGGTGAAAACCACGCCGTCGCGCATCGATTTATAGGAGTCGATGACCTGTTCGCCTTCCAGCAGAAGTTCGGTAACGCGCTCGGCGTATTCGCTGTTCTGCTTCAGCTTGAAGAAACCTTTGTTACTGAAGTCAATCATCCCTTTATCCCTGTCTTCAAATGTGTGTTTTCAGGCCTTCGGGCATCTGCCAGCAGGCTGACTGTGGATGTCGCGCCGAGGATAGCACTATGCCTGTTTTCTGGCTGGATGTGTCTTCAATGAGTGTGGCAGAGCGGTTGCGGACGCCCGGATGCAGCCAGTATCGGTAGCCAATCAGCGAAAACCTGCAAATAGTCTTAACTAACCCGGCGAGCGTGCCGACAACCCATCTAGAGCTACGTTTGTATCTATCTGAAGGACCACAAGAGGACGGCAGGGTGTCTATAAAACTACGTTTGCTTCTGCTTATCGGGACCGGTGTGCTAGCCATCCTGATCATGAGTCTGGTCAGTTATGTGGGCAATGTCCGGATGGCCCATGCGATGGAGGACAACGAGGTCAGCATGACCGCGCTGCGCAACCATCTTGAAGCCGACATGATGCATGACGCTTTGCGCGCCGATGTGCTCTCGGCCATGCTGGTTGGCCTGGGCAAGAGCGACAGCACCAAAGACGAGGTGCGAAGCTCCATTGCCGAACATGCCGCACTCTTTCGTAAAGTGCTCGACGAAAACCTCAAGCTGCCGGTCGATGAAACTATCAAGGCAGGCCTGAACAAGGTCAAACCCAGCCTCGAAACCTACATTGCCGCTGGCGAAAGAATTGTCGGGCTGGCCCTCGACAACCCTGAGAGCGCACAAAAGGAACTGGGCGTCTTCAACAAGGCGTTCGGCGAGCTTGAAGACGAAATGGCCAGCCTGAGCGAGGTCATCGAAAGCAGCACGCAACAGACCAGCGAAGAAACTCAACAAGCCAGCAGCAATGCCAACCTCACCCTTGGTGTTGTACTCGTCGCCAGCCTGATATTGCTGGTCGTTCAGGGGCTCTGGGTTATCCGCAGCATCATGGGGCCGTTGCAGTCCGCCAGCCGGATCGCTGAAAGCATCGCCCATGGCAACCTGAGCGAATCCATCGCCGAGCCCCGGCAACAAGACGAAGCGGGCATGCTGATTCGCAGCCTGGCAACCATGCAGCGCGACTTGCGAGGCATGATCGAAGTGGTGCGCCGCAATGCCCACGGCGTCACCGACATGAGCCAGCAACTGAGCAGCGGCTGCCATGAAGTGGCGGGTAGCAGCCAGCAGCAAAGCACCGCAGCCAGCACCATGTCTGCAGCGGCCAGTGAAATGACGGCCAGCATCGAAGAAATCACCCGGCATGCCGAGCGTGCTCTGAACATGGCCAACCAGGCCGAAGCTCTGGCCAGAAATGGTGGTCGAGTGATTCATCAGGTGGTCAGCGATATGGAAGGCATTGCCCGTTCTTCGCAGCAATCGGCCCAGGTGATCCGCAATCTGGATGAAGAGTCCGAGGGCATTTTCAATATCATCCAGGTGATCAAGGGCATCGCCGACCAGACCAACCTGCTCGCCCTCAATGCCGCCATCGAAGCAGCACGCGCCGGAGAGCAGGGACGTGGCTTTGCGGTGGTTGCCGACGAAGTCAGAAGCCTGGCCGGGCGCACCAGCGCCTCCACCCAGGAAATTGCCAGCATGGTTTCGCGTATCCAGCAAAACACTCGCGAAGCCGTCACCAGCATGGAAGCGGGCGTTGCCCAGGTCGACAAGGGCATGGCCGTCACCGCCGAAGTCGAACGCGCCATCCGCGAAATCCTCGAAGCCACGCTGAGCACGACCCAACTGGTCAACGACATCAGCCGCACCATCAGCGAACAAAGCCTGGCCAGCAACGAAATCGCTCATCAGGTGGAAATGATCGCCAACATGTCCGAAGGCAATAGCAGAGTCATTGGCCAGACGGCGGGGACGACCGATGACTTATCGGCGCTGGCGGGGCAGTTATCGCAGTCGGTGGATCGGTTTCGGCTTTGACGTGGAGGGGGCGGTACCGCGCAGATATCAATAAGGTCGTCGGGTTTGTTATGGATGGCGAACCTGGTACCAGACCACCAGGATGTTTGTGCGGGAGGCTTCTATTCATGACTGCCGCTCCAATAGACTATTTTGGATCAAAACAGGGATGCCCAGTTGTTTTTGAACATGTGACAGCCTGCTTTGAGTGTTTTTTAGAAGCCCCTGTGCTGACGCTCGCTCAATGAATAGCCAAAATAGCGGGTAGGATTTTTTTCATGTTTTCTCTCTTGCCGACCCTGCTAGAGTAAAAAATAACAGGGAGGTATTTGCAATGGATATAAAGGAAACAGTTAAAAAAGTGTTGTCAGATAATTTGGAGGTCCGTGCCGACTTATTAACAGATGGAGCTCAACTGGCCAGTTTTGCTGATGATCTGGATAGGGTTGAAGTTGTTATGGATCTTGAGAGTACGTTTCATATCAATTTTTCCGATGAGGAGGGAACGGGCTGGGTCACGATTATGGATGTCGTTGATGGTGTGAAATCCAAGATTCGAAGTGCAGGGGGCGATAAGGATTATGATGCTGTGCTGAGCAAGATCAATAGTCAGTTTGGTGTGAGTATCAGCAAGAGGGCGGCAGGAAATCTCAAAAGCTTTCAGGACTTGGTGAATTACATTTGTAACTCTCGTGCGTGACGTTTGCTATCGAGTCGCTGTCCGTGTGTGCTGTTTAAAGGCAGCACACACGCAGGAAATATGAGTGTCGCCTTGTCTTGTCACCCCCCCACCCCTTTTTGCCCTATCATTCGCCCTTTTACAAAGGCCGATGATCCCTCATGACAACCACACCCACCACCCTGCTCGCCGCGCTGCAAGCTTCCACGATGCTGGAAATCGACGGGCTTCACGCCTGGGAATTCTCTCTGGGCGATGGTCTGAATATCGAGTGCATGGATGGCCGTGAGCGCAAGGTATGGCGTTTCAGCCTGGCGCAGATTCAGGCGGCGACCTTCGATGAAAGCCTGCAAAGCTGGGTCATCAACGATGGCAATGCCGATCACCGCATCATCTGCCTCGATGCGTTCACCCCCAATGATGAGGATGAAAGCGAGCTGGATTGATTCTCCCGCAAAACTACATGAGCGATAGCCTGTCATAGCCCTGACTGTCGCTAAGCCGGCACCCATAATTTGAACAAGAAAAGGAATGCCCCCATGACTCCTGCGTTTCTGCCGTGGCTGGCGCTTGCCAGTGCAATCAGTGTTTTCCCCGTACAGGCCCAAACCATGTCCGATACCGATTTGCTGGTGGGTTCCTACACCCAGGGCAAGAGCGAAGGCATCTACCGTTTCGGCTTCGATAGCCAGACGGGCAAGATCGATCCCGCACCGCGTCAGGTGATCCGTGCCGAAAATCCCTCCTGGCTGACCCTCTCCAAGGACGGGCGTTACTTGTACGCGGTCAACGAGAACGGGCCAGGGCAGAGTGATGTGGAAGGCAAGGTCAGCAGTTTTGCCATCGCACCCAAGACCCATCAGGTGACGCCTCTCAATCAGGTCAAGAGCAAGGGCGACGAGCCTACGCATTCGAGCCTGAGCCCTGATGGGCGTTATCTGTTTGTCTCCAACTATGCGGTACAGCCCGATCCTGGCGGGTCTTTGGCTGTATTGCCGATCGGCAAGGATGGCAAGCTTCAGGACGTTGTGCAGTCTGCCGGGCCGAATGCTGCCAGCCAGGTCAACCCGGAGCGGCAGATGTCTTCCCATGTGCATGCGGCGGTTCCTACGCCCGATGGCAAGTATGTGGTTGCTGCCGATCTTGGCGCCGACAAACTGTTCGTGTACCGCTATGACGCCAGTCAGGCCAGGCCTTTGCAGCCGGCCAGTACTGCTTCGGTGCAGTTGCCGGGCGGTAGCGGACCGCGGCATATCCTGTTCAGTCGTGAAGGCAAGCATGCCTGGCTGGTTCTGGAAATGTCGGCTCAGGTCGCGGTGTTTGATTATCTGGATGGCGAGTTCAAGCAGACCCAACTGGTCGATCTGAAAAATCAGGGCGTGCAACAACGCAATGGTGCCGGTGGTTTGCATGCATCGCCCGATGGCCGTTTTCTGTATGTCGCCAATCGGGGTGAAGCCAATCAATTGCTGGTTTTCCGGATCGATCCGACCACGGGCAAGCTTGAAGAGCTACAGCGTCGCTCGGTGGAAGGTACGGAGCCACGGGAATTCAGCTTCGACCCCAGTGGCAAATTCATGCTGATCGCCAACCAGAAGAGCAACCAGATCGTGACGGTTCGCCGCGACCCGCAAAGCGGAATGCTGGGTGATACGGTGCAGAAAATCGATTTCGACTCGCCTTCGGATTTGCATTTCCTGTCTCGCGATTGACTGCCTCCAAGGCTCAAGCCCGTGGTTTACGTGGGCTTGAGCAACTATTAATCCAGATGATATGAGTTAGTGGCATAAAAGATTTTTGAATGAGCAGCCTCGGGCGTAAGTTTGAGTCACGGCCAGAACGGCCACCACTTGAATCCAAGCGTGCATATATAAAAGACCACCGAGGGTTAACGACATGAACTTCAATATCTTTTCCATCATTGCAGCATCGGCTATTTCGGCATCTGTTGTTCTCCCTGCCAGCGCCAGCGTTGAAGTCAGCGACAAGAAAGCCCACGCCACCCAGACTTACACTCCAAAATACCTGCAAAAAAGTGCCAACTTCTATGCCGCGCTGGACCACAAGACCGCGCAGTAAGCACTGAACGATCACGGTTTTCACTGGCTCACACAGGTTTTTGCGACCACTGCCCATTGCGTGGCAGACCATGCATCTACTGTGGACTGGGCTTACACCGAATCCCCCGTTACTTCATGAGTGACGGGGGATTTTTATGCGTGGGTGTTTATCCTGGGTTGAGCTTTTATTTTCCACTCATCAAGAAAACTGATAGTGGCTATGCATACCTATGGTTTTTCAATGTTGTGGATATCGACGATCCTGTTGGCCATGCAAAACATTATGGAGCAGTAAACATGGCCACTGCCATTCTGGGTTCAATCAAACAAGGCGCGTATATCGCAATTTCGCTTTATGTGGTTTTCATTGCTGTAGTGACCATCACCAGCATGAACCCCCAGCTTAAAACCCGCACCTACGAATCGGCTGCGCCTTCTGTGGTCGTGGCTGCGGACTCACAGGAACGCGCTTCGTGATTCGGGTTGTTCGCGAATAAATTCGCTCGCACACGGTTTGGGTAGGAGAGAATTCATTCGCGAAGAATTTTGCACATTAGCCTGCTTTCAAGACAGAATCACTTAGCTATCACGCCGAAGGGATTCCTGTGACTCACGACGCCTATGCAAGGCTCTGCCGCTGCCTCGTTCTCTTGCCTTTGTTCTTCTTTCTTGCCGCCTGCAACAAGGAAGCTCCCAAGATCAATACCCCCGAGTACCTTGCTGCCCACGGTATTACCAAGGGTGAACCGAACACGATCCAGGTCGCAAGCTCGACTTTCCGCGTGCCTGCGGATGTTGTGTTCGATGTGTATACGGCTGGCACCATTCAAGCCGCAAAGGCTGACATGCTGACCTTGCACCTCAACATGGGCTTCCTCTTTACCCCACCCAGAACGGGGCCTGCAGGCAAAGGGGAAAAGCACATGATCAGGACAGAGATCTCCACGCGGGGAGACCCCACCCGGATGGAAAGCATGTTGTCTTTTGAAAAGACAGACACGCCAGTCGAGCGCACAGACCTGGACTTGATCGAATACCCTGTAAACGCCCCGTCTTCTACAGACTTCTCCCGCAATTATATTTACCAATCCCGGGAATCAGACAACACCACGCCCCCGACAGAGTTCTTCTGCTGGGTTGTCTGGTTAAACGACCCTTCCAGAAAAAACGGCACGTGCAGGACGTCTTTCTACAGTCACTCAGGGCTGCTCATTCAATCTTTTTTCTCCTATGACCTCCTGAAGGATTGGAAGTCCATCACGAAAGAAGTGCGTAACAAGATTGATGTATATGAAGTAAATAACAATCAAAGCCATGGAGGTTCACGATGAGCAATAGCTACCTGACGGACGAACAGATATCAATCATTCGCGACCTTCAAGGCCGCGCTCCGAATGCTGATGGCAACTATGCCGATGTGTACAACGCCATTGCCAGCATGCTTCCGGATGGCGCTGTAAAGTTATGGTTGCAGGGGGCGGCACTTGCCAACGCGGGGCAAGGGGTCTTTGCGGAAATTATCAGGTCTTACAGTCAGCGGCAGATGGAACTGCGTGGTGTCGCCTATTCAGACGCCCTCATGCAGAAGGCTTCAAATCAGGTGGCAATCAATGCCCTGAATGACATTCTCGATCCGAGTCGCCGATCCAGCACTGGACAATGGCTGGTCCCCACTATTTCAGATATTGCAAATAATGATGCGACTGGCGTAGGGCAGGTTTTATTTGCCTCTTTGGGGAACGACAGCGCCGGTGGAGAAATAAATGCCGCTTGGTCGGGGACCATTCTTTTCTCGGCGCTCGGGCAGAATGAAACCAATCGGTTCACAAGACAGGGCGGGGACGATCTCAATCGCGTAGATGACGTCAAGAACCTGCTCTTTGCCTATGACGCTTATGCCTATGCCTTTGAAAAAACCAGAAGTGCTGGACTGACTGATCTTCTTACTCTGGACAAGACCCTTCTGGATGACCTGGGCGTCGGATGGGAGACTTTTGATACTGCCGGCTTTGGTGAGTTGCGGGCACTCGCAACCAATAACATCACGTCCCTCTTGTCTGGCGAAGCACGAAAACTCGGAGAACTCATTTCCGAAGCCGGTACGCATGTGGTCCTGGACTGGCTTCGGGCGACCTATCTAGGCAAACGCTCAGACTCGGCGACCACTCCCGAGAATTTTGCAGGTGCGGCACAAAGCTTTTTCTCCGGCCTTGATTCATCGATTGCGCTCAACGCGAATACGATCCTTCTGCCCGGCGAGAAGGGGGCACTTGTTTCGTTGGCCAAGAGCAATATTTCGGTCAGGAATGCGCTGTACGCCTTGTCTCCGATCGCCATCGAGCTTCCAGGCTACTCCAGCGATTTGAGCCTGGCGGACGTGAAAACCGGAAAAGGTGCTCTGTCCGATGAGTGGATCGACAAGCGTGCATCGTTCCTCATCTTCGAGAAATTCTATCGAGAGTCCGGTGACACGGATGGCTCCTATGAAATGCCATTCGGCCTCCCTGTTCCCATTCCCGGTGACATCGAGTTCCGGGATTACAGCAGTGGCTCAGAGTACAAGCTGACGATCGATGGCGTTGATCTTGGCGTCATGGACAAGCGCTACATCGTTTTCGGCGGCAGCGGCAGCGATAACATTCAGGGTGGAGAGGGCAAGGATTACCTTTTCGGCATGGATGGCGCCGATACGCTCAATGGCGGGGAGGACGACGATTACATCGAAGGCGGCGCTGGCGATGACAATATCGACGCAGGAGAGGGGGTCGATACTCTCTATGGCGGGCAGGGCAACGACACCCTGCTGGGTGGGGAAGGCAAGGACACCCTGTATGGCGGCCAGGGAGATGACAGTCTCGAGGGTGGTCTCGGGGACGACTACCTTGAAGGGGGCGACGGCCAGGATAACCTCAAGGGCGACGATGGATTCGACATCTACAAGGCCGATAGCCAGGACATCATTTCCGATACTGACGGCAAAGGGAAAGTTTACCTGGGCAATCAGCAACTCACCGGTGGCTCCCGCAAGGAAACCGACCCCGAGAACACGTACTACGGCGGCGGTAATACCTATTTCCTGGATGGCACCACTCTGGTCGTCAATGGCTCTCTCGTCATCAATGACTACAACAAGGACAGCAGCGACTTGCAGATTGTCCTCAGTGAGGAAGAAGAGGAAGAAGACGAAACGCCTGAGACCGATGATGCCGAGAGTCGCACATCCCCCATCGTCCTTGACCTGGATGGAGACGGTATCGAAACGCTGGAAGTCGGTGCCAGCTACTTTGACCTGGATGGTGATGGCCTGAGTGAAATGTCCGGCTGGGTCAGCCCGGACGACGGGCTGCTGGTACACGACCGCAACGGTGATGGCCGTATCAGCAACGGCACCGAACTGTTCGGCAACCACAGCATCCTGAGTAATGGCCAGACTGCCGAGAACGGTTTTCAGGCCTTGGCCGAGTATGACGACAACGGCGATGGCGTGATTGATGCGCAAGACAGCTCTTACGCTGAGCTGCAAGTCTGGCGCGATCTCAATGGCAACGGCATCAGCGATGTGAGCGAGTTGCAGAGCCTGGCCGATGCCGGTGTGGTGTCGATCAGTACGGGCTACACCGACTCCAGCCATGTGGACACTCACGGTCACGAGCATCGTCAGGTCGGCACCATCATGCTGAGCAATGGCACCGCCTCCACCGCTGCGGACGTGTGGTTCAAGGTAGACACCACACGCCGGGTGAACAGTGGCGACATCGAGCTTGCCCCGGACATCCTGTCCCTCGCCAATGCCAAGGGGTTCGGCAAGGTGCATGACCTGCACCAGGCCATGGCAATGGACCCCGAACTGAAGTCCCTGCTTGAACAGTATGTGTCGTCCAGCGATGCCGCCAGCCGCGACGCGCTGCTCGACGATCTGATCTACCGCTGGGCGGGTGCCGATGGTGTGGACCCGTACAGCCGGGACCCGATGAAGGTTTATGGCCATGTGATGGACGCGCGCCAGTTGGTGACGCTGGAGAACCTTGTGGGGCGTTCCTACATGGGGATCTGGTGCTGGGGTGAGTACGATCCGAACCCCCATGGCCAGGCCGCGCCGATTCTGGTGGCCGAGTATCTGGAATTCAAACGTTTTACCGCTGCCCAGATTCTGGCGCAGACCGAGTATGCGCAGGAGATGAGCATCATCCAGTCCGCATTCGGCTCTGACGCCAACGGCATCACAGTGGACTGGGGCAGCCTGCAAGGTACATTGGAAAACCTTTACGCCAATGACCGGGTCGACCGGATCGCCAGTGTCATTGCGATCCTGACCGACCTTGGGACTTATTCGCCTGGCTACCGCGACAAGCGCGATGCTGCCTTTCAGGCCATTGCTGCCGCTAACACCGATCTGGCCTCGTTCTTCGACTTCTCGACCAGGATCGGCACGACGGTCAGCGATACGTTGTCCGGGATAGAAGCTGACTCCATATTCTATGGCCTGGGTGGCGACGACAGGCTCTACGGTCAGACGGGCAATGACAGTTACCACTTCTCCTGGGGCCATGGCAACGACACCATCCTTGATCGCGGCGGTCTGGATCAGGTGGTGTTCGGCGAGGGCATTGGCCAGGATGATCTTGTGTTCTCGCGTAACGCCACTACGGTCACTATCAGCGTCAAGAACCCCGATGGCAGTGATTCCGGTTCGTTGCGTATCGACAACTTCTTCGACTTCGACGGCACGCTTGATTTCGGTGCGATAGAGCGGCTGGCCTTTGCCGACGGCAGCAGTCTGAACATCGAGCAGATCCTGGATATCCTGACCGCGTCCTCGATCACCGAGGGCAACGACCTGATATTCGGCAGCACGGTGGGGGATACCATCGATGCTCTGGCAGGCAACGACAACATCCATGGCCTGGCGGGTGACGACCAGCTATCCGGCGGTGCCGGTGATGATGTACTGATGGGCGATGACGGCGATGACACACTGATCGGCGGCACAGGCAACGATTCGTTGATCGGCGGCCGTGGCAGTGACACCTATCTGTTCGAGGTCGGGTATGGCAACGATGTCATAGACAACGCCGCACAAGTGACGGGCGCCAGGGTGGATCGCGTGGTGTTCGGCCAAGGCATTGACCCGGATGCGGTCAGCATCGAGCGCAGCAACAGCCACCTGTTCATTCGTACTTCTGCCAGCGACAGCATTCGCCTGAACAACTACTTTTCCAGCGAAGCTGCCAACAGCATGGCCGTTGACGAGATTGTCTTTCACGACGGTACCATCTGGACCATCGCAGATGTCATGGGGATGGTGCTGCAAGCCAGCGATGGTGATGACCTGATCGAAGGGTATGCTTCCGACGACGTGCTGTCGGGCCTGGCAGGCCACGACTTTCTGTATGGCAACGGCGGCAACGACACTCTGCTCGGCGGGGAAGGGAACGACACACTTGACGCTGGTGCCGGCAAGGACACTCTGTTCGGGGATGCCGGGAACGACTTGTTGCTCGGTGGTGAAGGTGACGACTCACTGGACGGCGGCGACGGCAACGACCTGCTCATTGGTGGTGCTGGCGACGACATCCTGAGCGGCGGTGCAGGCAATGACGACCTCCAGGGGGGCGCGGGTCGTGACACCTTGCAGGGAGGCGACGGCGACGATGTGCTGTCTGGCGGAGCCGGTGATGATCTGCTGGCTGGCGGTAAGGGCTACGACCAGCTTTATGGTGGTTCGGGCACAAACAGCTACCTGTTCGCTCGTGGAGATGGCCGGGACGTGGTCGTGGATACTTACGAAAATGTCGTGACGATCTACCTCTCCGACCTGCCGCTGGAAAGTCTGGTATTCCGTCGCAACGGCACCAGCCTGGATATTGTCTTCCCCGACAGCGTCGGCGACCAGCTATCGCTGTCCTCCTTCTTTAGTGGCGAGATCCCGCTTGGCGGGATGCGCCTGCGCTACGGAGACGGGCTGGAGACTGTGATTGACCCGGAGCAATTGCGCCTGCTCACCCTTGAAGGCACTGAGGCTGCCGACCTGATCAACGCCTATTCCAGCGATGATCTGATCGAGGCCCTTGGGGGCGATGATGTGGTGAGTGCCGGAGATGGCAACGACAGCCTCTACGGTGGCGATGGCAATGACCTTCTGGACGCCGGCAATGGTGATGACCTGATCATCGCAGGCGCTGGCGCTGATTATGTCTATGCAGGTCATGGCAATGACATTCTGCAGGGCGATACCGGTAACGATCACCTTGAAGGCGGAGCGGGCAACGACCAATACCGGTTCGCTGCCGGTTGGGGGCAGGACCTCATCATCGACAGCGCTGGCAGCGACAGCGTTCAGTTCACCGGCGTAGAGCCTGCTGACCTGCTGCTGCGCCGTGAAGGTTCGGATCTGGTGGTGCTCAACCAGGTCACCGGAGATCAGTTGCGTATCAGTGGCCAGTTCTCCTATCTGGCTGGTGTGGCCGGGGTGACGGCCATCGAACAGTTCGTGTTCGACGGCGGCGTTACCTGGGGCTATGAGGCCATCAAACTCAAGGCGCTGGAAGGAACGGCACAGGACGATACTATCTACGACCATGCCGACGATGACACGATCGACGCCGGTGCTGGCAACGACTACGTCCAGGCTGGAGATGGCAACGATACCGTGCTTGGTGGCGAAGGGACCGACACACTCTATGGCGGTATTGGAAACGATCTGCTGTCCGGTGGTGCCGGAGTCGACTTGCTCGATGGTGGCATTGGCGACGACAGTTTGCATGGCGGTGCCGACAACGACACCCTGCAGGCTGGCAATGGCGATGACCTGCTCGAAGGCGGTACTGGAGACGACCACCTGGAGGGTGGTGCGGGAAGCGATCGGTACCAGTTCACTGCTGGATGGGGCAACGATCTCATCATCGACAGTGCCGGCACCGATAGCGTGCAGTTTCAGGGTGTGGCGCCAGCCGACCTGCTGTTACGCCGTGATGGCACCGATCTGGTGGTGCTCAATCAGGTCACCAATGACCGGTTACGTATCCTCGGCCAGTTCTCTTACCAGGCGGGCGTTGCGGGAGCGACTGCGATCGAGCAGTTCGTGTTCGACGGCACCACCTGGGACTACGAAGCGATCAAGCGCAAGGCTCTGGAAGGAACCGCTCTGGATGACATTATCTTCGGCCATGCCGACGACGATGTGGTCAGTGCGGCGACAGGCAGCGACCTCGTTTACGGTCAGGATGGCAATGACCAGATCAGCGGTGGCGATGGTATCGACACCCTTTATGGCGGCAACGGTGATGATCTGCTGAGCGGCGATATCGGCGACGACCTGCTCGACGGCGGCAGTGGCAACGATACTCTGCACGGCGGTGACGGGAGCGACGTTCTGATCGGTGGCGGTGGCTTCGACGCCCTGTATGGCGAGACAGGCGACGACACTCTCCAGGGGAATGGCGTGCTTGACGGCGGTGACGGTGACGATCTGCTTGAAGGCAGCGGCGATCTGTACGGCGGCGCGGGTAACGATATTCTGCGCGGTCAGGGCTTCGATACCTTGCGAGGCGGTGCGGGTGACGACGTGCTGGAGGCTTACAGCAACCCCTGGAATCAGGGCAACAATACACTTGAGGGCGGAGCCGGCAGCGATACGCTTTACGGTTCGTTCGGCGATGACACTTACCTCTTCAGTCTGGGCGATGGCCAAGACCTGTTGATCGAGCGGCGGCCGGGTGAGTCTTACAGCAACATCGAGCCGAGTACCGACACCCTGAGCTTCGGTGCCGGTATCGCAGCTTCCGATTTGAGTTTCGTGCGCCGTGGCGACGACCTGATCATCGAGCATGCTAACGGCAGCGATTCGATCACGGTACAGAACTGGTTCCAGGAGCCGACCGACCACTTCAAGCTGGAGCACTTCCTGTTCGCCGACGGCAGCTCGCTGAGCCAGGCCGATGTGGAGAACCGTGTGGTCTGGCAGGGTACTTCCAGTGGCGACAGCTTCATTGGCTACCGTGAACTCGACGATCACATCCGCCTGGGTGACGGTGATGATCAGGCATGGGGCCGTGCTGGCGACGATGTGATTCATGGCGAAGACGGCAACGACTACCTCGAAGGCGAGGCCGGCAACGACAGCCTCTACGGAGGCAGCGGCAATGACCAGCTCAACGGAGGTGCCGGAGACGACTTCCTGGCAGCCGGAACGGGTGACGACAAGTATGTTTATAACCCGGGAGGCGGGGCCGACATCATTGACAATAGTGGCGGCTATTCAGGGGTGTTTTTCACGGATGATATCGGTCAGGACCGCCTGAGCTTCAGTCGTGTTGGCGACGACCTGCTGATTCTGATCGATGGCGATAGCGCGCAGTCGGTGCGGGTGCTCGGTCACTTCCTCGGGGGCGACAAGGCTATCAGCTACGTGCAACCCTCCGGTGGTTATCTGCTGAGCGCCGAGCGCATAGGCCATATCGTCGCTGCGCAGGGCGTGGCTGGCGGCTTTGACGCCCTGATCGAAGGCACGGTAAGCGGTGAGCAACTGGCTGGTTACGACGGTCGAGACCTTCTGCGTGGCCTGGCAGGTAACGACACCGTGTTCGGCATGGGCGGCGACGATCAGGTCGAGGGTGGCGACGGTAACGACTACTTGTCAGGCGGCAATGGCCAGCACAATGGCTCAGGTAACGACTGGCTCATCGGTGGCGCTGGCAACGACGTATTGATCGGTGAGGATGGCGACGATGCCTTGGCCGGTGGAACGGGCGACGATGCCTACTATTACCGCGCAGGCGACGGCGTGGATGTCATCGACAACAGTGGGGGCGGCTTCGACGGAGTGTTCTTCCTGGACGTGGCTTTGTCCCGCCTGAGTTACCACCGTGATGGTGATGATCTGATCATCCTGGTCGATGGCGATCTTGGTCAGCAGGTCCGTGTCACCAATCATTTTCTCGGCAGCGATTACGCCATCGATTATGTGCAACCCGATGGCGGCAGTTACCTGACCACCGCCCAGATCGCCGGGCGGCTCACGGCGCTGCCCGACGGGAGCGGTGGCGAAGAGCCGGTTGAGCCGGGCGAACCGGAGGAGCCGACCGAACCCGGCAATCCAGGCGGGACGGGAGAGCCGCCGGTGGCGGGTGTGGGCGGTTCCGATGTACTGACCGGCACGACTGGCAACGACATCCTTCTGGGCGGGGCCGGCAACGATACGCTCAATGGTGTTGCGGGCAACGACACCCTGATTGGCGGCATTGGCGATGACACTTATGTCTATACCGCGGGCCAGGATGTCATCGAGGAAATCGGTGGCGCAGATACGCTGCTGTTCGCCAATGGCATCACTTTCAATCAGGTGGCCAGTGGTTTGATGAAGTCGGGCAATGACCTGATTCTTCGGGTCAACGGCAGTTCGGCCAACCAGATAACGCTCAAGGAATTCTTCCTGGGCGGCGACCGTCTGGTGGAGAATTTTACCTTTGAAACCGGCGGCCAGCTCACGGCAGCGCAGATCTACGGTGCCTTCGGACTGTCCATGCCGGCTCCAGCGGCAGGCTTCGACAATACGGCCCAGGGATCGACCGGCGATGATGTGCTCGACGGCACTGCGCAGAGCGACCTGTTGCAGGGGTTCAATGGCAATGACGCCTTGTTCGGCGACGCCGGGAACGATCGTCTGGAGGGTGGCAACGGCAGCGACACCCTGGACGGCGGTGCAGGCAACGATACGCTGATCGGTGGTCGTGGTGACGACACCTATGTCTTTTCCGCCGGAGGCGGTCAGGAGACGATCGACAACAGCGGCGGCGGTACCGACACGCTGCATTTTGAGGGCGTCAGCTTCAATCAGGTTGCCAGCGGCCTGATGAAAAGTGGCAATGACCTGGTGCTCAATGTCAGTGGCGGCAGTGACAAGGTGACGATCAGGAACTGGTTCCTGGGTGGAGACTACGTGGTGGACAGCATCACATTCGCCTCGGGCGGGCAGATCACGGCCAGTCAGTTGTTCGATGCCTTTGGCCTGAGCAATCCCGATCCAGCCGGTTCACCGGCTTACCTGAACCTGCCCGACGAGCGTGCTTTCGGCACGGTTTTCGCTGGTCAGGCGGGCAACCAGATCATCCTGGGTTCATCCGATGCTGACCTGATCGACGGCGGTGCGGGTAACGACTTCCTGCGTGGTAATGCTGGTAACGATTACCTGATCGGTGGCGGCGGGAGTGACACCTATGCGTTTGCCAGCGGTGATGGTCAGGACGTGCTAAACAACCTGTCGAACACACCTGAGGCTGATAACGATGTGCTGAGCATTGAAGGTGTCAGCCGTGACAACCTCTGGTTATCGCGTCAGGGGAATAGCCTGGTGATTGATCTTCGGGGAGCGCAAGACAGCGTTACCGTACAGGATTGGTATGTCGGTTCGTCCCAGCGCCTGGATGCCATTCAGGCGGGCGGTTCGACCTTGTATGCCAATCAGGTCGAGAACCTCGTCAGTGCCATGGCGGCTTTTGGTGCGCCAGAGGGAGGGGAAGTCAACCTGAGTCAGGCGCAGCATGATCAGCTCAATGCCGTGATCGCAGCAAACTGGCAGTAGTCTTCAGGAGTAAACGAACAGCCCGCCTTGATGGCGGGCTGTTCGTTCAAGCAGGTTCTCCAGCTCATGCAAGAGCGAACAACCTCGCCCTCAATCCCCAACCTCTATCGTACTCAACCCGTTCCCCTGTCGACGTACCTTGATCTGTACCGGAATCCGCTCATGCATTTCCTGTACGTGAGAGATCACGCCAACCTTGCGTCCCTGGGCCTGTAGGCCGTCCAGGGCGTCCATGGCCAGTTGCAGGGATTCGGGGTCCAGGCTGCCGAAGCCTTCGTCGATGAACAGCGATTCGATACGCAAGGTGCTCGACGCCATCGAGGCCAGCCCCAATGCCAGGGCCAGCGAGACGAGGAAGGTTTCCCCGCCCGACAGCGAATGCACCGAGCGCAGTTCATCGCCCATTTCCGTATCCAGCACCAGCAGGCCAAGCATGCTGCCGCCGCGCTTGAGGCGATAACGGCGTACCAGTTGCCTGAGCTGGGCGTTGGCGTGATGGACCAGCAGGTCGAGGTTGTAGGCCTGAGCGATCTTGCGGAACTTGTCGCCTTCCGCCGAACCGATCAACGCCGCCAGACGCGCCCAGCGTTGATACTCGCTTGTGGCCAGCGCGATGCGCGCTTGCAGCTCGCTGTTGGCGTTACGTCGCTGTTCATCTTCGCTCAGCCTGGCGCGCAGGTCGGCGCAGTGCTGTTCGCTGATTTCACATTCGGTCTGAACCTGAAGCAGGGCAGCGGCCAGTTGCTCGTTATCGGTAATGTCGCTGTGTTGCGCCTGATGCTGTTGCAGGCGCTGTTCGCGCTCATGCAGCAACACTTTGGCTTGCTCCAGGGCCTTTTCACTGCGGCTCAGTTGCTGGCGCAGTTGATCGATGCGGGCGTCG
Source organism: Pseudomonas cichorii (assembly GCF_015471405.1). Taxonomy (GTDB): domain Bacteria; phylum Pseudomonadota; class Gammaproteobacteria; order Pseudomonadales; family Pseudomonadaceae; genus Aquipseudomonas; species Aquipseudomonas serbiensis. Next base: position 104,060 of record NZ_BLVZ01000014.1, on the reverse strand, counting down.
TCGTAAGTCAGCAGGTTTTCAAGTGCTGCGTCATCCAGTTCGTGATGGCTGCTGCGCCACTCTCTGATCTGGCCGTCGAGTTCGCGGGACTCCTGTTCCAGAGCCTGCAACTGTTGTTGATCGGCCTTGAGTTCGGCATTGAGCTGAATCAGTTGGTGGTGAACATCCTGCAAGGTCTGGCCTGCCGAGGTTTCAGCGTGTCGGGCCTGTTCGACGGCTTGTTCCAGCGCGTTTTGCCACTGTTGGGCATCGGCATGGGAGCCCAGCAGTTCGGCCAATATCTGTTGGCTGGCGTGTTGCTGCTGGCTCAGGGCCTGAACCTGTTCAAGCAGTTCAGCCTGACGCTGGACACGGTTCTGTTGCTCGACCTGTTCCTTCTCGATCCGCTGCTGGCGTTCGCGCTGTTCCTGCTGTTCTTCGCTTTGCTGTTCGAGCTGGTCCAGACGCTGGGTCACTTGTTGCTCAAGCTGCATGACGGTGGCCGAAGCGTCGTTGCGCAGGTTGTCCAGAAGCTGCGGCGATACCAGCGTGGCCAGTGCCGTCAGTTCTTCCTCCAGACGCTCGCGATCCGCTTCAAGTTGCTTGATCTGGTCCGTGACATGCCGTGCGGCGGTCTGGCTGGCTTCATGGGCGGCCTGTACCTGCTGTTGCAGGCGTGCAGCGTCTTTTTGCAGCTTGAGCAATGCATCCTGGCGCTGCTCGTCGCGGCTGATGACTTCGCTCAACTGGCTGAGCTGCTGCTTCAGCCAGCCGTCACGTTGCGTGGCATCACGGTCCAGCAGTTGCGCACCGAGGGTGTGGGCTTGCAGATCAGGAGCGAGTTCCTGCTGCTGGAGCGTCAGTTTTTCCTGCTGACGGATGAGTTCTTTCTGCCGGGCAATGACACCGCCGACCTGTTCGCGCAGCCTTGTGTACTTTTCCTTTAGCTCATCCACCGCTTTCTGTGCGCCGGCCTGTTCGGTTTCATCGTGTCGAGTCAGGCTTTGCAGCAGTGCTTCGGGTTGATGCCAGGGATGTTCAACACTGCCGCACACCGGGCATGGCTGGTCATCCTGCAACTGTTCGCGCAGTTCTTCGACGCTGGCGCTGCGGGCCAGACGCTGACGTTCCAGCAATTGCTGAGTGACGCTCAGGGTCTGCTCGGCAACTTTCAGATCGTCCCGGGTCTGGATGCCTTCGGCATTGAGCTTTTCACGTTCCTGCTGGGCTTCCTGCTGCTGTTGGCCGAGGGTTTGCTGTTGTTTATCGATTTCCTGCTGGCTGGCCCACAAGCGAGCCAGCTCTTCAAAGGCGCGCTGCTGCTTGCGGTTGTCCTGCAACAGGCTGCCCAGAATCTGGGTCTGTTCGGTGACAGCTTCTGCTTCGCAATCGGCCTCGCGGTACAGCACTTCCAGGTCGCTGCGCTGCTGGATCAACTGCTCATCGGCATCGGCGGCGCTTTGTTGCAGGGCAGGCAACTCGCCTTGCCCGTGCTTCAGGCGATTGGCGGTCAGCGTCAGGGATTTGAGTCGGTCGCGCCAGGCGTTCCAGGCGTGTGCCAGCGGTGTGAGTTCAGTGCTTTGCTCCAGTTGTTGCGCGATGCGCTCCAGGCGCTCTGCGACCTGTTGCTGTTGGTCGAGCAAACCTTGCAACTGGCTCTGGCCTTGTGTGCTGCTCTGCTCAGCCTGTTGCTGGAGCGCGACGATCCTGGCCAGTTCTTGAGTCAGGTGGTTCAGGGTGTTCTGGCTTGCAAAGGCCTGTTGCAGCAGTGGCTTGGCATCGTTCTGTTGCTGCTGGGCTTCAAGCAGTTTCGCGTGCGCGTTGCTGCGGGCGCTTTCCAGTTGCTGCTGTTGCGTCTGTAGTGCGGCTTCTTGAGCTTGATGCTGACCAATACGCTCAGCCAGTGGGTTTAGCTGGGCATTGAGGGCGATGCGGCGGGCAAAGCGATGGCGTTGCGGCCCCAGACGCTCCAGTTGGCCGAGTGTCTGGCGCTGGCCTTGCTGGTTGTCCCAATCCTGTTGCGCGCTGTTCAGGCTTTCGTTGGCGCTGAGCTGTTCATCGCGCAGGCGATGCAGCTCAGTGAGCCATTGTTGCTTGAGTTCCAGCTGGCGCAGTTGTGCCTGATGGGCCTTGTGCTGTTGCTGAGCTTCGCTCAGGTTCTGTTCGAGTTCGGCGCGTTGCTCGGGCTCAAGCGGGGTGATGTTACCTGCCTGGGCGGTAAGGGTCTTGAGCGCTTCTTCGGCTTCCTTGCTCTTGCTGTAGGCGCGGCGTCCGAGCTGGCTGTAGATGGCCGTGTTGGTCAGTTTTTCCAGCAGCTCGCTGCGTTCCTTGTCATCGGCCTTGAGGAAGGCACTGAACTCGCTCTGGGCCAGCATCACGGCACGGGTGAACTGCTCGAAGTTGAGCCCCAGGCGCTGTTCGATCAGTTGCTCGAACTCGCGTTTGCTCTGGTTGCTGAGGATCTGTTCGCTGTCCAGGTCGGTAAGGGTCTGGCGGCTGGCTTGCAGCTTTTTCGCAGCGTTGTCCCGTGCCCGGTTGGTTTCCCAGCGGGCGCGGTAGCGACGTTGATCGATGCCGACAAAATCCACTTCGGCGTAACCGCTGCCAGTGCCGCGGCGCAGCAGGGTGCGCGGGTCGCTGGTGGTGATTTCGCCTTCCACATCCGGGACCTTGGACTGGCCGATATTGCTCAGGCGCGGAATCGCCCCGAACAGCGCCAGGCACAGGGCGTCAAGCAACGTGCTCTTGCCCGCGCCGGTAGGGCCGGTGATCGCGAACAGGCCGGCACTGGCCAGTGGTTCGGCGGTGAAATCCAGCTCGAACGGCCCGGCCAGCGAGGCGAGGTTTTTCAGGCGAATGGCGAGAATCTTCATGGCTGTTCGCTCTCCTGCTGAACTTCACGCAGCAGCGTGGCGAAATCGGTAAGGGTCTGTTCATCCACCGCGCTGCCGAAGTTTTCCTCCCAGGCACGGCTGAACAGCTCCTGTGGGCTGAGCTGGCCCAGTTCGATCAGGGTCGATTGCTCATCACCGCCATCAAGGCTGCCCTTGCCGGCATATTCGGCACCGATGCGTACCAGACGCACGGCCTTGCCTTGCAGGGCGGTTTCTATCTGGTTGCGCAGGTCCGGTTGCGGCTCGTCCAGGCGTACGCGCACTTCCAGCCAGGGCTGGCGGTCAATGTCGGCCAGCAGGTCGATGTCCGGCAGGCCCTTGAGTTGCAGCAACAGTTCGGCCAGCGGGGCAGGGCCGAGGCGTTGCAGGTTGACGGCGCGGGGGATCAGGCGAGGTTCTACGCTGACCAGTTGCTCGCCGTCGCAGTTGATTTCCAGAATCTGGTGCTTGTAGTCGATTTCCGAGAATGACAGCGGAATGGGCGAGCCGCTGTAGCGGATACGATCTTCACCGTTGACCCGCTGCGGCTTGTGCAGATGGCCGAGGGCGACGTAGGTGATGCTCGGGCCGAACAGGCTGGCGGGCAGCGCTTCGGCATTGCCGATGATCAGGCTGCGTTCGGAGTCTTCGGACACCGAACCTCCGGCCATGTGCGCATGGCTGACCGCGATCAGGGCCTGACCCGGCTGACGTTTTACGTTGGCGGCTTCGATCAGCAATTCATGGACTTTGGCAATGCCACGCAGGTAATCGTCGCCCAGGGTTGCGCCCGTGACTTCGGCCGGGCGCAGAAACGGCAAGGCCAGACACCATGCCCGAACCTCACCTTTTGCATCAGGCAACGGCAGCAACAGGCGGTCGACATCCAGCGAACCATCATCCAGCCACAGCACCCGACCCAGCGCGTGAGTGCGCAAGCGGCGCATCAGTGGGGCAGGCAATTCGATGCGTGAGCCAGAGTCGTGGTTACCGGCAATCATGACGATGGTCAGCAGCGGCTGTTGCTCATGGGCGTTGACGATAAAGTCGTACAGGCGCTCCTGGGCTTTGACCGGCGGGTTGACCGTGTCGAAGATATCGCCTGCGATCAGCAGCACATCAGGCTGACGCTCTGCCAGACGGGCCAGCAGCCAGCTCAGAAAGCTGGCGTGTTCAAAGTCCCGCTCCTGACCATGGAGGTTCTGACCCAGATGCCAGTCGGAGGTGTGAAACAAACGCATTGATTGACCTGTATTTTGGGGCGGACTCCTACAAGCGGTGTAGGAGCGAATTCATTCGCGAAGATCTCATTTCGGATAAAGCGGCGGCAACCCTGCATCGCCTGTGGGGTCCTGTATCCGCTCGGCTGCGGGCAGGGTGCGGATGGCGCGCCACAGGTCTTCGCCCATCCAGAACTTGCCGGTTTCGCTGTACAGCGCGCCGTTCAAGCCATCCAGCGCATCGGACAACGGTACGAAGCGGGCGGCCATGTCGGCCAGGGTTTCAGGCTGCTGGCGTGCCCAGGCATCCAGTGCCTGACGGGTTGCATGGGGATCGTTGGCGGCACATGCACGCTTGAGATCGTCCAGTACGGTGCGCGGACTTGGGCCGGTCTGCACCGAACGGGTCACCGCTGGCTGGCCACGTGCCCGCCACCAGAGAATCAGGCTCAGCAGGGTGGTCAGGGCGAACAGCACGGTACTCAGTTGCCACGGCCAGACCGGCGGCCCGAGGACCGTCAGGCCACCTTGTTCGTTATTGACCGGAGTGTCCACCGCCAGCCCCGGATTGTTGTTGATCTGCAGGGTGCGTGCAGGGAGGCTGCTGTGCTCCAGGTGATCTTCGCGGGTGTTCCACCAGGTCACGTCCACGGTAGGCAGGTCGATGGCGCCGGGACGATTGGGCACCAGGGCTTCACGTTCTTCGCGAGTGCCGATCAGGCCGCGTTCACTGACCAGATTACCCAGTTGCGGTTGATCCGGGTAATGCCTCAGGCCCGCGACTTGCGTGGCAGGCAGCGGCGGCAGTTGCGAGCCGGACAGGCCTTCGGCCTTGAGAATGATGGTGCGGGTCAGGGAGTCGCCGACCTGACTGTTGCCCGGTTCGGGGTTCCAGTTTTCTTCGAGGGTCACACTGCGGGCTGGCAGCCAGGGCACATCGGCCGGGTAGTCGGCAGGCTTGGGTTTGACGTTCAGGGGAATCCTGGCAGAGCTGACCCGCATCAGCTTGCCCGGCTGCGGACCGAACGGGCTGGCTTCCTGGTTCTGGAGGCCGGTCTGTACCAGCGTTGCACTGAAGACCAGCGCCGGAACCTGAAGCGTGCCGCTCTGTTGGGGATAGATCGCATAGCGCGTTTCGATCACGCCATGGCGTACGCCATTGATCAGTTTTTCATAGGTGCGCGAGTCGCCGAGCTTGTCGACCCGCGCCTCGGCGATCTGCAAGGCGCTCAGGCTGCTGTCGTCGAACAGCGATACCGAGTGATAGATGCGCAGCGTCAGTACCGCCTGGGCCTGAACGTAGACGCTGTCCTGATCCAGACTTGCCTCAATGAAGATCGGCGCCAGTTTGCTGCCTTGCTCCCGGGTGTCGCTCTGCATGACTTGCAGGCTGACCGGCTGGCTTTTCATTTCACCCAGTTGCAGCGAAGGGATTACCACAATGCCGGACTGTCTGGGCAACAGGGTAATGATCCAGCGTGTCGTGGCCTGGTTGCCGCCATCCAGTGTGGTCAGCCGGTTGATCTGGCGGGTGCCGCGCACATCGAAACTGTCATCCAGAGGGCTCAGGTCGGGCTTGCCGAACAGCGTGACATCGGTGGTTTCCAGAGTCAGCTCCACGGTCTCGCCGGAATTGAGGCGCGTGCGATCGACCTTGGCGATCAGTTCCGCTGCCTGTGACGACAAGACGACCAGCCCCAGAATCAGGCCGGTCAAAAGGGTGTAAACACGACTCATCGGGTCTTTTCCTGATGTTGCTGTTCGTAGCGAAATTTGCGCCGCAGCAGCTCGCCGGGATCGTCCGGGATCTGCCTCAGCCATTGATCCAGTGCCTGGCGTCGTTCGACAGTGATCTGGCTCTCGGCCGGCTGGATCGGTGGACGAGTGGTTTGTTCGTCGTCCAGCGTCGAGCCTGACTTGTCGTTTCCTGCCGATTCAGGCGGCTGATTGTCGGTACTGTTTTCCTCCTCGGATTGAGGGGTGTTCTGGTCCGCTTCAGGTGTGCTGCTTGTCTGTTGATGTGGAGCCTCTTGGCCGTCTTCGCCTTGCTCGCTCTTGTCCTGCCCTGTTTCTGACGGGGTTGGACTGTTGGCCTGATCCAGCAGGCGCTGGATCAAGGCCTTGTTGAATTGTGCTGCCGGGAAGTCCGGTTGACGCTCCAGAGCCTGTTCGTAAGCGTCCAGTGCGGCTTCCAGTTCCCCGCTATGGGCCAGGGCATTGCCGCGATTGTAATGATCGGCAGCCGTGTTGCCCTCGGCGAAGCGTTGTGCCGCCGTGGCGTAATCGCCTGCTTCATAGAAGGCCATGCCTTTCCATTGCGGGTTTTCAAAGTGCTGCGCGGCTTCGGCCGGGCGGCGTTGCTCCAGCAAACGCTGGCCCTGTTGATCCGGGCGCAGCCAAAGGTCCTGAAACTCGAATGCCTGACTGTTCTGCGGCAGCATGAACAGCAGCGGCAGACAGAACAGCCAGCCCCGTCGCCCGGCACAGGCTGCCAGCAACAGCAGTGGCAACAGGAACCAGTAACCCTGATCGGCCCAGGTATCCAGGCGCAGGACCTGCCCGTCGCTGCGCAGGTTCTGCGGACCGGCAAACAGGCCCAGGCTGCGCAGGTCTTCGTCGTCCATTCTGGCTTGACGATAGCTGCCGCCAAGGTTGTTGGCGAAATCGTTGAGGCTGGCGCTGTCCAGACGCGGTACCAGAATCGCGCCCTGGGCGTCCTTGAGCAGGCTGCCGTTTTCCAGTGTTACCGGAGCACCTTCGGCGGTGCCGATGCCCAGGATCAGCAAGGGCGGTGATTGTCCTTTGAGAAGCTGCTCGATGCCCTGGCGTTCCTGTTCGTTCAGCGAGGAGCCGAGCAACAGAATCCGGCCCTGACCCAGTGCGCCTTGCTTGAGCAGGTCGAGTGCTTTCTTGACGGCCAGATCGGCGCGTTGACCGGCCTGGGGCATGATCGATGGCTTGATGGCATCCAGCAGGTTATGACTGGTCACCTGATCGTCGGACAGCGGCACCAGCGTGTGGGCGCTGCCGGCATAAACGATGATTGCGGTCTGTGAGTCGCTGCGCGCCTGCAACAGGTCGAGCAGTTTGCGTTTGGCCTGTTCCAGACGTGTCGGTGGGCTGTCGGTGGCGAGCATTTGTGGTGTCAGCTCCAGCAACACCACCAGCGGATCGACCGGTTTCTGGCTGATCTGTTCGACACGCTGCCAGCCGGGACCGAGCAAGGCCAGTACGGCCAGGGCCCAGCAGAGTCCCAGAATGACCCACGGCAATTTGTTGTTACGGCCGCGTCCGCCGCTGAGCAGCACGGAATGGAACGCCACGGGCATGATCATCTGCCAGCGTCCGGCGCGTTTCTGCCGGTGCCAGAGGTGCCAGATCAACAAGCCCAGCAGTGGCAGGATCAGCAGCCACCAGGGTCGCAGCCAGTGAGGCCAGAGCGCGATCATCGTGGCCTCCGGATACGTTCCAGACGTTTACGCAGGCGCACCAGACGTTGCTGGTTGAGCAGGCGTTGCAGGGCGTTGTTGGCCCACAGATCGAGCAGAACCAGCAACACACTCGCCACCAGTGCCGCCGCCAGCGGCCATTGATACAGCGCCATGGCCGGACGAGCCTGGGTGGGCTGCTGGGCAACGGGCTCCAGTGAATCGAGGGTGAGGCGGATCTTTCTCAGCTCATCGCCGTCACGTGCGCGGAAGTACTGGCCGCCGCTGAGGGTTGCGATTTCCTTGAGGGTGGGCTCATCCAGATCCAGGCTGGGATTGAGGCCGAGCATGCTTTGCACACCGCTGCTGTCGGGGTCGGAGCCGATGCCGATGGGGTAGATTTTCACTCCTTCCTCAGCGGCCAGCCGTGCAGCGGTCACCGGATCGATCTGCCCGCCGTTGTTGGCGCCGTCGGTCACCAGCACCAGCACCCGGCTGTTGGCCGGACGCAGGCGCAAGCGTTTGAGCGCCAGGCCGATGGCGTCACCGATGGCTGTGTTCTTTCCGGCGATGCCGATCCGGGCCTCATCGAGCCAGATGCGGACGGTGCGGCGGTCGAAGGTGAGGGGCGCTTGCAGAAATGCCTGACTGCCAAACAGGATCAGGCCGACGCGATCACCCTGGCGGCTTTCAAGAAAGTCGCCCAGCAGGTGCTGGACCAGAACCAGCCGGCTGACGTCTTCGCCTTTCCACTGCATGTCGGGGTAGTCCATGGAGCCGGACACATCCACGGCCACCAGCAGATCCCGGCCGCTGGCGGCAATCGGCAGCGGTTCGCCCAGCCATTGCGGGCGCGCCGCAGCGATCAGCAGCAGAAGCCAGATCAGCAGCAGTGGCAAGCGTTGCCGCCATGCAGGCAGATTGGCCTTGGCCCGGCGTCCGCTCAACTCTTCAAGTTCGTTGAGAAAGCTGACTTTGAGCGCCGCTTCACCGCTGTCTGCAATTGGCAGCAAAAACCGCATCAGCCAGGGCAATGGCAGCAGGGCGAAGACCCAGGGCCAGGCGAATTCAAACATGTTTGCGAATCCAGGTTTCGACCGACTGTGTCAGGCCGGTAATGGCCTTGTCGTCGAGTTTGCATTCGGGTTTATAAGCGCCTTCGACCAGAATCATCCAGCGGGTCAGGCCCGCGGCGGGGCAGCGGTTATCGAGGAAAGCCAGCCATTTTCGACCGTTGAGGGTATGGCTCTGGCTGTGCGGATAGTGATTGCGGCACACGCGCTTGAGCAGGCCATTGATCTGTTGCAGCCAGGCACCGGCCGGTGCGCCGTCGTAGGGCTTGGGCAGGCTGGCCAGCTCGGCCAGCGCCGCAAGGCGGACCGGGTCCAGAGGTTGCTCGCTGCGACGGTTGCTGGATTTGACCGGCAGCAGCACGCGCAGCCGCCAGAAACCCCAGGCCACGGCAGGTATCAGCAGCATCAGCAACCACCAGCCCGGTGCCGGCGGCCAGAAGCCCACGGGAGCAGGGGTGATCAGTGGTTGTAGCTGATCCAGAGGATTCATTTGTTTTTTACCGGACGCCGGGCATCCAGATAGTCACGCAATTGCTCGACCATGGCGGTTTGGGTGCTCAGGGGCATGAGCAATACCCGCAGCTTTTTCGCCAGCAGTTCCCAACGGTCGGAGCGAGCCTGGCCTTGCGCGCGATAGGCCTTGCGCAGTTCGGGGTCCAGAGTGTCGAGTTCCAGCTGGGCACCGCGTTCGGCAAAACGCAGCAGGCCGGCAGCAGGCAGTGCCCGGTCCAGAGGATCGGAAATGGGCAGCAACAGCAGGTCGCAATGCCGTGATAGCAGGCTCAACTGCTGTTCTGCCGCCTCCGACAGGGCGCGCTCGTCACACAGCACAATGACCAGACTGCCAGGGCGCAGCACTTCGCGTGCCCGACGCAGGGCAATGCCGAATGCGTCGCGGTCGGCGGCAATTTCGGTATGCAGCGACTGATTGACCCGCACCAGTCGATTCAAGAGCTGCAACAGGCATTGCTTGCTGCGCCGGGGCTTGATTTCGTAATGCTCGTTGTCGCCGAACACCAGCCCGCCGATCCGGTCGTTATGTTCCAGTGCGGCCCAGCCGATCAGTGCGGCAGCCTGAGCCGCCAGCACCGACTTGAACATCAGCCCTGAACCAAAGAACAGACGACGGCTTTGTTCCACCATGATGAAGATCGGGCGTTCGCGTTCTTCATGAAACAGTTTGGTATGCGGCTCCTGGGTCCGGGCCGTGACCCGCCAGTCGATGCTGCGCACATCGTCGCCGGCCTGATAGACCCGCACCTGATCGAAGTCCACGCCACGCCCGCGCAATTTGGAGTGGTGCAGGCCGATCAGGGGGCTGCGCCTGCTTGGCGTTGAGAACAGTTGCACTTCCCGCACGCGATGGCGCATCTCGATCAGCTCGCTGAGGCTGACACGAATGCCCGGCTGTGAGATCAGGTAGGGTTGCATGGCTTCAGGCAACGGCGACGACGTCGAGGATCCGCTGGATTACGCGGTCCTGATCAATACCGGCAGCCTCGGCTTCAAACGACAGAATGATGCGATGGCGCAGCACGTCGAACAGCACTGCCTGAATGTCTTCGGGGCTGACGAAGTCGCGTCCGGCCAGCCATGCGTGCGCACGGGCGCAGCGGTCCAGGGAAATGGAGCCACGGGGGCTGGCACCATAGCCGATCCATTCGGCCAGTTCCTGATCGAACTTGGCCGGAGTGCGGGTGGCCATGACCAGTTGCACCAGGTATTCCTCTACTGCGTCGGCCATGTACAGGCCGAGAATTTCCTTGCGGGCAGCAAAGATTGCCTGCTGGCTGATCCGGCGCTCGGGCTTGGTTTCACCGTTGAGTGCTTCACCGCGGGCCTGTTGCAGGATCTTGCGCTCTACGGCCGCGTCCGGGAAACCGATCTTGACGTGCATCAGGAAGCGGTCCAGCTGCGCTTCGGGCAGCGGATAGGTGCCTTCCTGTTCGATGGGGTTCTGCGTGGCCATGACCAGAAACAGCGGTGACAGGTCATAGGTACTGCGCCCGACGCTGACCTGACGTTCGGCCATGGCTTCGAGCAGGGCCGATTGCACCTTGGCCGGAGCACGGTTGATTTCGTCGGCCAGTACCAGATTGTGGAAGATCGGCCCTTGCTGGAAGACGAAGCTGCCGGTTTCCGGACGGTAGATCTCGGTGCCGGTGATATCGGCCGGCAGGAGGTCCGGAGTGAACTGAATTCGGTGGAACTGCGCTTCGACGCCTTCGGCCAGCTCCTTGATGGCCTTGGTCTTGGCCAGACCCGGAGCGCCTTCGACCAGCATGTGGCCGTCGGCAAGCAAGGCGATCAGCAAGCGTTCGATCAGCTTTTCCTGGCCGAGGATCTGCGTTGAAAGAAATGTTCGCAGCGCAATCAGCGCTTCACGATGTTCCATCGATGAGTGTTCCTGGCAAGGTAATCAGCGGTGTCACACGACACCGAAGCTGGGGGCGATACTTTAATCCATCCCGATAGGGATCGACTAACCGCTACAGGGTTTTTTATACACTTTCAGGAAGTAGGTGGCGTTTATTTGGGAATCGTCCCACATGTTTTGTCAAAGATGCGTGTAGGTGTGTGAACTGGGAGGGTCCTTGGCCGCGACGACCAGCTTCCAGTCACCGCATTTTCAGAGCCTTCAACATGCTGTCGCGGCCAAGGCCCCTCCCACGGATTGCCTGCTCACTCAATCGCAATATGAGTGTCAGAAGACGCTATCTACCCTGTGTCGTTCGGGCGACGTTTTATAGCCGATAGAAGTCTGCGGCGTTCTCCCATAGAACCTTGTGTGCAGCCTTTTCGCCCAGTGACTCCATGACCAGTTCGATATCGCTCGCCTGGAAAGGGCGTGGTGCGCGGGTCGAGGGCAGGTCGGTGCCGAACATCAAGGCATGGGGGTTGGCCGAGTAAATGTCCTTGAGCGCTTGCTCCACCGGAAAGTCCACACGCCCGAAGCCACACGCCTTTACCCGTATACCCCGCTCTGCAAGACGCAACACGGTGGGCAGACCTTCCCGGCTCAGGCCCAGATGATCGATGCTGATGGCGGGTAATTGCAGCAGACGGGTTTCGATTTCGGCCAGTTCCCGGGAGTCGATATAAAGCTCCGAATGCCAGCCCAGTTGCCGATGCACACGTCTGGCCAGTGATTCGAGTTGATCCAGTTGCTCCGAGCCACCGCGCTTGAGGTTGAAGCGCAGAGCTCGCACGCCGAAGCCATTGAGGGTTTCAAGCTCGGCATCGGTGACGCTGGCGGGCAATTGGGTTACGCCGACGAAGTCTGGCCCGAGCCGACGCAGGGCCTCAAGCAGATAGCCCTGGTCGAAAGCCTGAAACGACCCGGAAACCACTGCCCCGCCCGCGACACCCAGCGCAGACGTGGCTGCCCGGTAGTCGGCGACGCCGAAAGGGTCGGGCAAGTAGCCGTTGTTGGCCTTGAGCGGGAAGTGCGGATCGATGATATGGCAGTGGGCATCGAAGATAGGCTGCATGACAGGCTCCAGATAGCGAAGCCCTCACCTTACTCCTTTGCGTTGCTCGAATTCGCTGATGTATGTACCGACATTTTCAAAAGTTATCTGCAGTTCAGCTCTGCCGCCCGTTTATCTCCCATTGTTGAATACCTTTGCCGCCTGTCTATTAGAGGGCGTCGAGGAGGGCAGGGTCTGCTTCACTTTTTCATTAGCGGTCTTTAGCAGTGGCCATTTCATGGACGAAATGACTCGGTGTGTTGCCATCATGAAGAAGGAAGCTGGAAAAGTCGCCCAGGCAGATTCTGCTCTGGCGATTCTGTTGAAAAGATTTGCTCAGCCTCAAACGCCACAAGCGGCTATCAGTGATCGATTCCCCTCGGTGTTCAGCATTGCCAAAGGCACCACTGCGCAACTGCTCGAATCTGACCCTTTGCTGCATATATCGACTGCGCGTAGTTTGCATGCCGCATCTGTTTCCATGACTGCAATGGTTGCCCGGCAGTTTCGGGAAAGGCGACTGACGGCTTCGGTGCGGCGAGCGTTACGTTACGAAAACGGGATCTCCAGTCTGGTAGACACACCTACTTATACCGACATGTTCAACCCTGACTGGGCCAGCCATTGTCCTCCTGACGCAATCGAAGCTACTACTTCGCCAATTGCCTATCTGGCAGATCTGTACCGGGAAGTGGAGACCATCGAAAAGACAGGCGATCAGGAACGAATCATTACCCTGGCAACTCGACGACCTGATCTGGCTTCGTTGATGCTGGATCATAACGCACTCAATCGCATTGAGCCGACTCTGGTATTGGCCAATGAAATTCTTGAAAAGTCGATTCGCAGTTATCTCGATGGCATCAGCCTGCAAGACAAGTCGGTGGATGATGTCATGTTGGAAACACGTTATCCGTTTGCATTGCCATACGAACGTTACCAGCAGCAAATCAACTACGTGCTCAATCGCAGGGAGCGTCTGCCCGGCGATCCGATTCGGGCCGCGGATCCGGCTTATCCGTACTTCAAGGAGCCGGGTGTACATTCGCTGCTGTCCGATATCGCGCTGATACAGGACAGCGGTCTGGGGCCTGTGCAGCAGGGGATATTGGTTGAAGCGCCGCATATGGTCGCGCTTGCGCCTGATGATCAAGGCAGGGAGATCAACCAGCGACGTATCAACCCCAGAAATGGAAAGCTTGAAAGCGCGCTTCCGGCAATATCAGATTTTTTCAAGGACCACTTCGGCACCGATGACATACTGGCATTAACTGATACTCAGACGTTCTGCCTGAGAACCGGGCTGAGCACTGACCAGCTCGATTCATTACTGTCGGTGGGACCTTACGCACCCTCGCTATCAGCCAACGTCACTGATCCAGGCGCAACGGTTGACGGTTCAGCTTACGGCTCGGTTTATATAAACGCCGGGCAAAGCCCTGGAATCGCCATCAAGTCGACTGAGGAGCAGGGAGTACCCGTCCATCGCTTGATCAATTGCCCGGTCGAGCGCTTTGATCGGATGAATCGCATGATTCGTCTGGCGCGCTGGCTGCAATTGCCGTTCGAGGATGTGGATCAACTGCTCACAGCTTCCCAGCAAGCGGAGCAGCGTGCAGCCAATGTGGTTCGGCGACGTACGGCATCTTCCCCAAATCTCATTACGCAGGACACGCTGCGTGCGCTTGGCTTGTTCCAGGTAGTGCGCACTCTATATGACGTCCCGGCAGAAGATTTTGCAGCGCTGCTTTACGGTATGGCGGTACACGCTCGTGGCAAGACGCCGTCGCAGTTCGACCGGATATTCAATCGTCAGGCCATGTTTTCCATACCGCTTGTTCTGGACGGTTCGCCCTTCACGATAACGCCGAAGAGCGAAACCGAACGGCAGAAAGTCGACCACTTGTGTGCGGCACTGGGGTTGACCTATGAGATGTACCGGTTCGTTGCCAAGGTTGTCGAGCAGTCCTGGGCGGGTGAGTCTTTGCACTGGACGCGGGAGGTGGTATCTGCCTTTTATCGGCTGGTCAGGCTGCCACGCTATCTTGGGCTCACTACGATTGAAACGCTGGCGCTCCTTGAACTACTGGACGATGGCGGCAGTCAGTTGACCTCGAAACTGGCCGGTATTACACAGATTGCCACTTATTACGCTTCGGCCAATACCGACACTTTGAGTGTCATCCATGCTCTGGTGGACTGTGCAGCGTGGCTACAGGCAAACAAATGGACCGTCGCGCAATTGTGCCGTCTGGTATTGCCTGCCGTAACACAGCCCGTAGCAACCGATGCCGAGCACAATCTGCTGCAACAAATCCACTCACGGCTGACGTCTGCGCTTATCACCGAAAGCAGTTTTGCCCAGGTCGGAGCGCCTGACTCGTCACTGATCCTGCAAGTCGATGACAATGGCATACAGGCTTATCTCAGCGAACCGATCGACTGGTTTGCAGAGTTGAGCGGTTTTGTCGATGCCGGGACGACGAACCCGGCTGCCAAAGGGTTGGTGAAGTATTTGAAGGGAGAGAGCGAAGAGGTATTCGAGCACGCTCTCAGCAGTGATGTGAAACATGTTCTGGAGACGCTAGGTCTGCCAGTCGAGGAGTTACATCCAAAAATTACCAATATGATCATGCGCGCCAGGGGCGCACAGGAAGCCTTGCTGATGGAAGGCCTCGCGGGTTATTTGGGTGCATCCGCAGACCAGGCCAAGGCCCTGTTGTTCTGGAGTGAGGGCAACCGCTATCAATTGCTGGCTGAAGTGCTGCGTGTCTACGGTTTCAGCACGACAGCAAATGTTGCCATTGGGGACGAGGTTTTACTGGTTCTGGATGCTCTGTCAAAACGTGCTGTGCTCTGTGGGCATCTGACGCTGAGCCCGGCGCTGATCATTCAATATGTCGAGCATCCCGAATGGTTTGGTCTACCGGATACCGAACTGTCTCTGCAATCCGTTTACTTCCTTACCCAGTACGCCAACGCACTACGCCTCAGTGAGCAGGACGAAGACACGTTGCTCGACTATTTTCGGTTGATCAACACCCTTTGGGAAGGCGCAACGGAGGGCGACAAGCGTCTGATACGTGACAGCGCTGCCAGCAAACTGGCCGGCTTTCTGCGTTGGGGGGTACGTGATGTCCTTGCAGTTGCCCACCAGTTGAACCCCGATACAGGCGTCATTTTTACCCTCCGTGAGTTTGATGTATTGGCGCGCGAGTCCTTGCTCAGTCGGCATACGGGACTGGACGCAAATGCCTTGTTGGCTCTGCATGAACTGACTCCGACAACCTCGACCGAACTCTATCGCAAGGCGGCGGAGCTGGCACTGAGCTGCTTGACCGAGGCCGTGCCCGCAAGTGCTGTTGGTGAAGTGGGGCAAAGCCATTCCAGTGTGATTACCGTGACTCCAGATTACCTGGTGGCCCAGCGTGGGGGAGAACTCGCAACCTACACCATCACCTTGCGTGATTTCATGGATGAGCCTTTGGACAATGTGACGGTCAGTTGGACGACGGATCTGGGCAGTCTTGATCAGGTAAGCAGTATCACGGACGAATATGGACAAGCCTCGAACACTCTGCGTAGCGGTAACGTGATGGGGATGGTGCATGTTGTCGCCCATTACGGACTTGGCGAGCAGTTGATGGCCCCGGTTGTGGTCATTGGCTGCGATGAAGATTCCTTACACTTCATAGAGGGGGAATACGAGCCTTCGACGGCTCTGGCCAATAAAATTGAGGGTATTTATTTCTCTGTCACGATGGTCGATGACTATGAAAATAAGGGAATTGATCGTGCTGTTGAATGGGGCGCGACCCTCGGGGAGTTTAAACGCTTTCAAACCTATACCGATGATCAAGGTATTGCCAGAGCTGAGTTGCGGAGCCGGCCTGCGGGTGAGTCCATAGCGATTGCACACTATAAAAATGGCCGTGAGTGGGAATTTGTTCCTGTCGAGTTTGTGAGTATTCCTTATTTTCAATATGTGCGCTTCAGCAATACGGTAGTGGTCGGTGTTGAAGCTGAGGTACGTTGCAGTCTTGTAGAACTGGATGGTACGCCCGTTATGGGTGCGGAAGTGACTTGGAGTGATGATGTGGGTGGGGTGTTAGATGCAACCAGTAAAACCGATGATAACGGTATTGCTATTGCACGATTCATTACTGATAAAGAGGGTAAGGTTGTGGTGACTTCTAGTGTGGGTGCCCCAACCAAAGACAAGCACAGTGAGCAAACGGTAATTTATCCAGCGGCCGTCATTGATAAATACGAAGCAAGTGATGTCGAGTTTCTTGTCGGGAGTGCGGACCCTCTTGTATTTTCTGTATGGCTGAAAGCGGGCGGGCAGGTTGTTCGGCGTTTTCCTGTCGAGTGGTTTATTGATGAAGGGTTGATTGCTACCACTTACACTGATAGTAATGGTGTTGCAAATTTTAGTTCAAAATTTACAACGGGAAAACATGTGGTAAAAGCGGTTGTCGGCGGCACTGATGAGTCAGTTGAGTTTCCAGTTTCTGCATTGCCTCCGTGTGAGTTTGAGGTGGTAGTGGACGGGACGCATGATCCGAAAAATCCTGATCTTCTGGCGAAAGGATATTCACATAGTCTGCTTGTGAAAGTTGTTGATCAAAGCGGGAATGCTCTTGAAGGTGTTGAGTTTAGGATGAGCCATGTCTATCAACCGTTTAACTATACTATTGTGGGGCTTGAAGAAACCAAGGTGTCCTCGTTGGAGGGAATCAGATTTCCGGTTCATTGTTCGCACAGTGCTACCTACGGGGAGATTGCAGTGACTCTGAGTGGGCGCTTGCCAAAGACGTTTGTAAAGTCTTACAAGATTGGATGGCTCTGGAGGATGGAGGCTGCGAATGTATTTAGCTTTAAAGAAGACTGCGATATATATTACGCGGATTGGGGGAGTAATAGCAACTTGGCTGGTCGTGATGCAGGAATAATGACCTCGCCACTTGATGTGAGTATCATGATTGATTTTTCTATTAAGGGTAAAGATTGGAGGGCTTCTGTGCCTGTTGTAGATATGGGGAACATTATCATGGCGTATATAAGACCTCCTGATGTTGAGGGGGTGGCCGTAGGTGATGTGTTGGTATCCAGTTATTCCACTGGCTTGAATGGTTATATCTCTGTTGTTTCGGGGGAGGTTGTAGTCCGCCTCCTCGGCTAAACTTTACTAGGGTCATTATTATGATCAGCCATATAATTCCCGAACTCGAAGAACAACGCCGTGACGCTTTGGTTGGTTATTACCTCGGTCAGCTTGTTCCTTCGGATGCAACCTCCGCTCCCTTGGGGTTGACCACGCCTGATGATTTATACGAATACCTGTTGATCGATAACCAGGTCAGTGGTGAGGTTGAAACCAGCCGGGTTGCGCAAGGTATTGCCAGCATTCAGCAATATATCAATGCCATCTACAACGGCATGGAGCCAGGGTATGCGCGTGGTTTTGATGACGAGCGTTTACGGCTCTGGCGTGAAGGCATGAGTGAATACAGCGTCTGGGCAGGTTACCAGATGATTGAGGACTACCCGGAAAACTATATTGATCCGACACTTCGCCTGAACAAGACCAGTCAGTTCGAGGTGTTTGAGTCGGAGCTGGGGCAAAGCCGCATCAATGAAGATAATGTAAGTTCGGCTCTGAAAAACTATCTGGACAGCTTTGAGCTCATCAGTAATCTACAGGTTGTTGCCTGTTATGTAGACGGTGAAGATTTTCGACGGGCCGACTATTATTTTGTCGGGCGTCAGAATGTTGAACCCTTTGCTTATTACTGGCGTATGGCAAAAATTGATTTACAGGAAAACAGCACTCAGATATTGCCATCGGCGTGGACAGAGTGGAAAAGGATTGATATAGCGTGCGATGCGAAGGTGCAGCATGTACGCCCGGTCGTAGTGGATGGCCGGTTACATTTTATCTGGGTGGAGCTTGGACAGGCAGAAACCGATGACCTGGGTGCAAAAACCGGTAAATATTATTATCGGGCCAAGATGTCCTATAAGCACATCTCTGACAAGTGGTCGTCCGCAACGGTGATTTACGAAGGGTTGACCGAAAAGCAGAGTCTGGATAGTCGTCATGACGGGAGTCCCTTGGCAGGGCGTTTTACTCTTGTGGCTGCCATGGATGTTCGTTTTGCAGGTGAGCCTCGTTTGATTATTTGCTTTCAATATAGAACGGATGCCAGTACGGCAGAAGTGACGGCTGATCCTGAGCGTTTTGTGCGGGTGTTCGATAAGCTTTTTAACAGGATTGTATTGAGTCAGGCTGAAGAGATACAGCTGTATGGAATTGCTGTCACCCTGCTGGGCGGGAACCCGGCGCGTGCGCAATATCCCTTGAGCGGGAAATACGCTGACGGTAATAGTGAGTGGATGTTGGATGGCGTTATCTGGAGTACGAGTGGAGATAATGACATGCCACCAGGAGGTATCAATCAATCGCTTGAACTTAAGGCGGAACTTCGCAGTTCGGGAGACGGATGTGTGTTGGAGACGCAGGGTATCTGCTCTGCAAAGCGCTATCGGCGTAGCGAGTTCTATATTTGTGTTTATGGAGCAAGGCGAGTAGATCTATCTGAGTGTAGGTTTGTTGTAGAGGGTACTCATAAAGGATTTCAGCTTGAAATTACAATTTCCATTCCCAGCTTTTTTTTACCAACTGTACGCGGCGACTTGAATTGGAATGAGGAAGTCATCAAGAGCTTTGGTACTGAAGATTTTGAATTGATATCTACTGATGATCCTTGGGTTTCTGTTTATCGGGCCAATTTTGATTTATCCATTAATCCTGAAGATTTCCCAACACCGACAACTGAAGAGGTTAAAGCGGGAGCCGGATTCGCGCTGGATTTCCAGGGGGAGCCGGGGCTTCTGGACAGTAACTCCAATCATTATGGTGAAACGATGGTTACGGTGACTCAAGGTTTTGATATCTGGGATACCTCTCCGGCCGTTTCGAGTCAGCTTGTGCTTAATGGTGCAGCCAAGACACCAGTAGAATCCATTTCCTGGCCCGGTATTGAAACGGTAAAAGTCCTTCATTTCGGAGCGCTGCCCAAAGGTTCCGGTTATGGTTATAACGAGTTTCATATTACAAGAACCGTAAAGCCGACGCCGGTACCTCTTATTGTCACTACGCCTGCGGGAGGACAATTCCTTGATCTGGAGGCGCTCAAGTTAACCTCTTTGCGTTATGTACGAATGAATACCACCTTCGCCAGAGAGCTAGTAAAAAAAGCTGAGCTCTCTCTGAAAAGTGTATTGAGTTGGGAAGTTCAGCATACCCAGGAGCCACCGGCTCCTGGTAGCACCTCAGTGCCACTGGATTTCAAAGGTGCCAATGGCCGTTATTTCTGGGAACTGTTCTTTCATGTCCCGCATCTGGTTGCCCACCGGTTACATACCGAGTTCGATTATCTGGGGACGGAAAGCTGGCTGCATTACCTGTTCAATCCCTTGGAACGCATTGCGCCCCTGTATCCGCCACCTGTTGCAGAACACCCATATTGGACCAGCCGGCCGCTGACCTTTGAAAATGACCCGGCCTACGAGTGGGGCGGGCTGGGCGATCCCGATGCAATCGCCTATGGCGCGCCATCCCATTACCGCAAGACCATTTTCGTCTTTTATCTGAATAATCTGATTGCCCATGGCGACATGCTGTACCGGCAGTTGACTCGCGATACGCTCAATCAGGCGCAGCTTCTGTATGTTCGGGCGGCTTCATTGCTTGGGCCTCTCTCCAAAGGCCGCAGCATCAGCCGCTGGACTCCCATGATGCTTAAGGATGCTGCCGCCAGTGATAAGTCATTGTTCGCGGACTTTGAAGCTTCGGGGCTTGAGGGGCTGGAAAGTGATATCCCGAGCCATTCTGAGGGACAGCTCTGGTTGCACTTGCTGGATGCGCCGTGGTTTCGTCTGCCGGTCAACACCAGACTGCTTGATCTCTGGGACCGCCTGGCCTTGAGGCTTTATAACCTGCGTCATAACCTGAGCCTGGATGGCAAGCCCCTTTCTTTGTCGCTCTACGCACCAGCGGCAAATCCGACCGATCTGCTGCGAGCACAGGCCGCGGGCGGCGGCAGTGGCCAGCGACGTCTGGGTTCGCTGGCGATCATTCCTCCATACCGTTTCCGGGCCATGTTGCCGAGGGTACAGAATGCAGTCGAAACGCTGATCCGCTATGGAGATCAATTGCGTAACTATATGGAGTTGCGTGATCGTGCCGATCAGGAGGAGTTGCAACAATCTCATGTGCTGGAGCTGTCGGCCTTCACCGAGACTCTGCAGACGCAGATGATCGAGCATGCAGTCAAATCCCGAGATGCGTTGACGGGGAGTCGTGCTGCCATTGAATCGCGTAAAGTCTATTACCAGCAACTGGAGCAGGAGGATGTCAGCCAGGCCGAGAAACGTGCAATGAGTTTGCAGGGTGATGCCAAAGACAAAGATGAAAGTGCCTTGATCGATACGGCTATCTCCCATGTAATTGATGCTTTGGTTCCATCCATCTTTGGCACCTCGAACGGTGGTATGCGCCCGGCCGGATTTGGCTTTTCTGTTGCAACGTATCTACAGAGTGAGGCGTTGGGAAAATCCAGAGATGCCGAACAGGCGCTGATCAGCGAACAATACCGCCGCCGTCGCATCGAGTGGCAGTTCCTGGCCCGTCAGGCCGAACAGGATCTGGAGGCGATTGACCTGCAGATCGAGGTTCAGGACATTGCCGTCGAGGCCGCCAAGACCAGCCTTGCACAAGCGACCAAGGCTCAGGAGCAGGCTCAGACCTACTACACCTTCCTGAAAAATCGTGCCACGGGGCCAGCGTTGTATCAATGGCTGATCGGCCAGATGGCGACTCTGTATTTCCAGGCTTACGATGTGGTGCTGTCGATGTGCCTGGGGACCGAGGCCTGTTGGCAGTACGAAATCGGTGATCGCGATACACGATTCATTCCTGTCAACGCCTGGGCCGATAACCGTTACGGGCTGACAGCAGGCGAGATGCTGAAACTGGGGTTGTTACAGATGGAGTCGGCGTTCCTCTCCCGGCACGAGCGGCGGCTTGAACTCACCAAGACGATCTCCCTGAAAGCCCTGCTCAAGAACTACGACCCCGGCGCAAATACTCGTGAGCCTGAACCTCGTGCAACGGGCTGGGAAGCAGTCATTGCCCAACTGGAAACCACAGGAGAAATTGCTTTCGATTTTGACTCCTCGTTATTCGACAAGGATTATCCAGGCCATTATTTGCGTCAGATCGTGCGCCTGTCTGTATCCATCCCCGCCGTGCTCGGGCCTTATGAAGATATTCGCGTGCTATTGACTCAGCAGACGAGCAGCGTGTTGTTGACTCCTGATATTCGCGGCGTGAATTATCTCTACAAAGAGGCGGGCGAGTTGCCGCCGGATTCGGATGATGAGGTCGATCCGACGCATATCGTATTCAACCCCAGAGCCAATCAGCAGATCGGTATTTCCACCGGCGTGGATGACCATGGCATGTTCATGCTGGATTTTGGTGACGAGCGTTACTTTCCGTTCGAGGGGACGGGGGCGGTTTCCCGCTGGACCCTGACTTTTCCACGTCATGAGTCTGAGCGGCAAAAGGCAATTCTGGGTTCGCTGACCGATATCATCCTCCACGTGAAATACCTTGCGGTGGACGGTGGCAAGGTATTCAACGCGGCAGTGGAAGCGTTGGTAAAGGCTGTGGAAGAGGGCGAATCTCCCAGACGTGTCAGTTGAAACTGCTTTCGAGCGTGCCGACATCCTTGAGAAGTATCTGCAGGGTTTCACGCACCTCGCCCAAATCATCAGCCGAAGTGTCATGCAGAATCTCGTATCGGGTATCGCCACCCAGGGCTTCTGCATCCTCGGCTGAAATCTCTACCACCAGATGCGTGGCATTCAAGGAAACCTTCAGGGCGGTGACGTACACCGTGTCATCGCAGACGGTGATTTCGACTTCGTCTTCATCCGGAAAACGCGCCAGGGAAAACAGCTCGTTCTTTTCGTCATGGCAGCAAAGCAGCGCCATGTCGTCGTTCTCGTCGTCGCAAGGATTGGCGAGTAAAAGGGCGGTCTTGATTTGCATGTCGAGGTCCTGGCTGGGCTAGCGGACGAGTGTGCCAGCCCCGGAAAAAATTTGCTGGGTAATTCACCCGGGCATTACCGGGCAGGACCTGTACACCCGCCGCATCTTTATCTGAAGAAATAATGCCTTCCCGAATGAATTCGGTCCCACAGATTTGCCATGCAGGGTTTATGTGACGGCACCTGTTCGCGGATGTCCGAATATGTCGCAGCCCTGTAAGTATCCGCCAGCCTGCTCTCGTTAAGCTGCGATCAGATGAGTGGTCAAAGAGCCACTCCGTTCCGTGTCGATCTCATTTGTGAAATGGAATGTGACGACTCGTTCGCGGCAAGCGTTATTTCTTTAGCTTTACACTCTGCCATGCTGTGCCTCTGCCCGTTACATCCCGGTGCAGTCTGGTACGAGACACTTCCATCAAGCTTCCTCCTTATAAAAGCAAAGCGGAGTACCACAGATGGCGTTCTTCACCGCAGCCAGCAAGTCCGATTTCCAGCACCAACTGAAATCGGCACTGGCTCAGCACATCAACGAACAGGCATTGCCACAAGTAGCGCTGTTCGCTGAGCAATTCTTCGGCATCATTTCCCTGGATGAACTGACCCAGCGTCGCCTTTCCGACCTGGCAGGCTGCACCTTGTCCGCCTGGCGCCTGCTGGAGCGTTTCGAGCATGGCAAGCCTCAGGTGCGGGTCTATAACCCTGATTACGAGCGTCATGGCTGGCAGTCGACTCACAGCGCCGTTGAAGTGCTGCATCATGACCTGCCGTTTCTGGTCGACTCGGTTCGTACCGAACTGAACCGTCGCGGTTACAGCATCCATACCCTGCAAACCACCGTCTTGAGCGTGCGTCGCGGTGCTGCGGGCGAGTTGCTTGAGTTGCTGCCCAAGGGCACGACAGGCGAGGGTGTGCTGCAAGAGTCGCTGATGTATCTGGAGATCGACCGCTGCGCCAATGCCAACGAACTGAGTGTGCTGGCGCGTGAGCTGGAGCAGGTGCTGGGTGAAGTCCGTGCTGCGGTAGAAGATTTCGAGCCGATGAAAGCGCGCCTGCACGAGTTGCTGGCAAGCATCGACACCAACGAATACAACGTTGATGAGCAAGAGAAGGCCGAGATCAAGGTCTTCCTGCAATGGTTGGTGGATAACCACTTCACCTTCCTGGGTTATGAAGAATTTGAAGTTCGCGGTGAAGGCGATGGCGGTCAACTGATCTACGACGAGTCGTCTCTGCTGGGTCTGGCCAAGCTGCTGCGCCCGGGGCTTTCCAGCGAAGACCTGCATATCGAAGGTTATGCGGTGAATTACCTGCGCGAGCCGACACTGCTGTCGTTCGCCAAGGCCGCGCACCCAAGCCGTGTACACCGTCCGGCTTACCCTGATTACGTTTCGATCCGTCAGATCGATGCATCGGGCAAGGTCATCAAGGAATGCCGCTTCATGGGCCTGTACACCTCGTCGGTGTATGGCGAGAGCGTGCGTCAGATCCCGTACATCCGTCGCAAGGTCGCTGAAATCGAGCGTCGTTCCGGCTTCGATGCCAAGGCTCACCTGGGCAAGGAACTGGCGCAGGTCGTTGAAGTGCTGCCACGCGACGATCTGTTCCAGACGCCGGTGGACGAACTGTTCAGCACCGTGATGTCCATCGTGCAGATCCAGGAGCGCAACAAGATTCGCGTGTTCCTGCGCAAAGACCCGTATGGCCGTTTCTGCTACTGCCTGGCCTACGTGCCACGCGACGTGTATTCCACCGAAGTGCGCCAGAAGATCCAGCAGGTCTTGATGGAGCGCCTGAAGGCCAGCGACTGCGAGTTCTGGACCTTCTTCTCCGAATCGGTCCTGGCCCGTGTGCAGTTGATCCTGCGCGTGGACCCGAAGGTCAATCTGGATATCGACCCGGTACAACTGGAAAACGAAGTCATCCAGGCCTGCCGTTCGTGGAAAGACGATTATTCGAGCCTGGTGGTCGAGAGCTTCGGCGAAGCCCATGGCACCAATGTGCTGGCCGACTTCCCCAAAGGCTTCCCGGCAGGCTACCGCGAGCGTTTCGCTGCGCACTCTGCTGTCGTGGACATGCAGCATGTCCTGAGCCTGAGCGAAACCAACCCGTTGGTCATGAGCTTCTATCAGCCGCTGGCCGGTGGTCGTCAGCAACTGCATTGCAAGCTGTACCACGCCGACACGCCGCTGGCGCTCTCGGATGTGCTGCCGATTCTGGAAAACCTCGGCCTGCGCGTGCTGGGCGAGTTCCCGTACCGCCTGCAACACGCCAATGGCCGTGAGTTCTGGATTCACGACTTTGCCTTTACCTATGGTGAAGGCCTGAACCTCGACATCCAGCAGCTCAACGATACGTTGCAGGATGCTTTCGTCCATATCGTGAGCGGCGATGCCGAAAACGATGCCTTCAACCGTCTGGTGCTGACCGCCGGCCTGCCATGGCGCGACGTGGCGCTGCTGCGTGCTTATGCCCGTTACCTGAAGCAGATTCGCCTGGGCTTCGATCTGGGTTATATCGCCAGTACCCTGAACAACCACACCGACATTGCCCGTGAACTGACGCGCCTGTTCAAGACCCGTTTCTATCTGGCACGCAAGCTGGGTTCCGACGATCTTGACGACAAGCAACTGCGTCTGGAGCAGGCGATTCTCACGGCGCTGGACAACGTTCAGGTGCTCAACGAAGACCGCATCCTGCGTCGCTACCTTGACCTGATCAAAGCGACTCTGCGGACCAACTTCTACCAGACCGACGCCAACGGCCAGAACAAGAGCTACTTCAGCTTCAAGTTCAACCCGCGCCTGATCCCTGAGCTGCCCAAGCCGGTGCCGAAGTTCGAGATCTTCGTCTACTCGCCGCGCGTCGAGGGCGTTCACTTGCGTTTCGGCAATGTGGCCCGTGGCGGCCTGCGCTGGTCGGATCGCGAAGAAGACTTCCGTACCGAAGTGCTGGGGCTGGTAAAAGCCCAGCAGGTGAAGAACTCGGTCATCGTGCCGGTCGGTGCCAAAGGCGGTTTCCTGCCTCGTCGCCTGCCGCTGGGTGGCAGCCGCGATGACATCCAGGCTGAAGGCATCGCGTGCTACCGCATCTTCATCTCGGGTCTGCTGGATATCACCGACAACCTCAAGGAAGGCGTGCTGGTGCCGCCTGCCAACGTGGTTCGTCACGATGACGACGACCCGTACCTGGTCGTGGCAGCCGACAAAGGCACTGCGACTTTCTCCGATATCGCCAACGGCATTGCCATCGACTACGGCTTCTGGCTGGGCGATGCCTTTGCTTCCGGTGGTTCGGCCGGTTATGACCACAAGAAGATGGGCATCACCGCCAAGGGCGCGTGGGTGGGTGTGCAGCGTCACTTCCGTGAGCGCGACATCAATGTCCAGCAGGACAGCATCAGCGTGATCGGTATCGGCGACATGGCCGGTGACGTGTTCGGCAATGGCTTGCTGATGTCCGACAAGCTGCAACTGGTCGCAGCCTTCAACCACCTGCATATCTTCATCGATCCAAACCCGGATCCTGCCACCAGCTTCGTTGAGCGTCAGCGCCTGTTCAACCTGCCGCGTTCGGCCTGGACCGACTACGACACCAGCATCATGTCCGCTGGCGGCGGTATCTTCCCGCGCAGCGCGAAGAGCATCGCGATCACCGAGCAGATGAAAGCGCGCTTCGACATCAAGGCCGACAAGCTGACCCCGACCGAGCTGCTGCACGCGCTGCTCAAGGCTCCGGTGGATCTGTTGTGGAACGGCGGTATCGGTACTTACGTCAAGTCCAGCGAAGAATCCCATGCCGATGTGGGCGACAAGGCCAACGATGCACTGCGCGTCGATGGCAACGAGTTGCGCTGCAAGGTCGTGGGCGAGGGCGGCAACCTGGGCATGACCCAACTGGGCCGTGTCGAGTTCGGCCTCAATGGCGGCGCGACCAACACCGACTTCATCGATAACGCCGGTGGTGTGGACTGCTCCGACCACGAAGTGAACATCAAGATCCTGCTCAACGAAGTGGTGCAGGCCGGTGACATGACCGAGAAGCAACGTAACCAGTTGCTCGAAAGCATGACCGACGAAGTCGGCAACCTGGTGCTTGGCAACAACTACAAGCAGACCCAGGCTCTGTCGCTGGCGGCACGTCGCGCCTACGACCGTATCGCTGAATACAAGCGCTTGATGAATGACCTCGAAGTTCGCGGCAAGCTGGATCGCGCCATCGAGTTCCTGCCGGCCGAAGACCAGATCGCCGAGCGCGTTGCCGCCGGTCAGGGCTTGAGCCGTGCCGAGCTGTCGGTATTGATCTCCTACAGCAAGATCGACCTCAAGGAAGCCTTGCTGGAGTCCCGTGTTCCGGATGACGATTACCTGACCCGCGACATGGAGACGGCGTTCCCGCCGTCGCTGAGCGCCAAGTTCTCGACCGCCATGCGTGCTCACCGCCTCAAGCGCGAAATCGTCAGCACCCAGATCGCCAATGATCTGGTCAACCACATGGGCATCACCTTTGTGCAGCGGCTCAAGGAGTCCACTGGCATGAGCGCGGCCAACGTGGCGGCTGCCTACGTGACCGTACGTGACATCTTCCACCTGCCGCACTGGTTCCGTCAGATCGAGGCGCTGGATTACAAGGTTCCTGCTGAAATCCAGTTGTCGCTGATGGATGAGCTGATGCGTCTGGGCCGTCGTGCCACACGCTGGTTCCTGCGCAGCCGTCGCAACGAACTGGACGCCGGTCGTGACGTTGCTCACTTCGGTCCGCATCTGGCGGCATTGGGCCTCAAGCTCGATGAGTTGCTGGAAGGACCGACCCGTGAGGTCTGGCAGGCTCGCTACGAAGCTTATGTCGAAGCCGGCGTGCCCGAGTTGCTGGCCCGCATGGTTGCAGGCACCAGCCACCTGTACACCCTGCTGCCGATCATCGAGGCTTCCGACGTCACCGGGCATAACGCTGCCGATGTGGCCAAGGTGTATTTCGCTGTGGGTAGCGCGCTGGACGTGACCTGGTATCTGCAACAGATCAGCAATCTGCCGGTGGAAAACAACTGGCAGGCGCTGGCCCGTGAAGCGTTCCGTGACGATATCGACTGGCAACAACGTGCGATCACCATCTCCGTGCTACAAATTCCGGAAGGCCCTGCCGATCTGGAAGAGCGTCTGGCCTTGTGGCTGGAGCAACACGCACCGATGGTCGAGCGCTGGCGTGCCATGCTGGTCGAGCTGCGTGCGGCCAGCGGCACTGACTACGCCATGTATGCAGTTGCCAACCGCGAGTTGCTGGACCTGGCAATGAGTGGGCAAGCCGTCGCGGTCTGATGGTCTAGCCCGGTTGTAACGAAAAGCTCTGCATCGTCGCGATGCGGGGCTTTTTGTTTTCAGGGCGCAGGATTTGAAGGCAACATGTTTTCGCGAATGAATTCGCTACCGTAGGAGCGAATTCATTCGCGAAAGCTCACAGAATCACTGCCGCGTGCGAGACATGGAAAGCGCACGCAAGCCATCGTCTGTCGCGAGCGGCACGCCGGGTATCGGCTCTTGCACGGCGAGCAGTCCGTCTTCGTAACCTTCGGGGCTCGTGCATTGCCAGTGCCAGGCATCGCGCAACATGGTTTCCAGGCCATGCCGGGCTACCCAGCCCAGTTCACGCAACGCCCGTGACGGATCGGCCCAGCATTGCGCGACATCGCCGGGACGCCGCTCGCGCATTTGTACAGGCACCTTCATCCCGGTGACCCGCTCGAAGGTACTCACCACTTGCAGCACCGAATAGTCGATGCCTGTTCCCAGGTTCCAGGCGCGGATTCCGCTGTTGTTGCGCAGGTAGCGCAACGCATCGAGATGTCCGGCGACCAGGTCTTGAACGTGTATGTAGTCCCGCACGCCGCTGCCGTCCACCGTCGGGTAATCCCCGCCATAGACCGGTAGCACCGGCAACTGCCCGTCAGCGACGCGCAGCAGGTAGGGCAACAGGTTGTTCGGGATCGCGGTGGGCGATTCGCCGATCAGCCCCGACGGGTGAGCGCCAACCGGATTGAAATAGCGCAGCAGCGCGATGCGCCAGCGTTGATCGGCACGCGCCAGACTGCCGAGCACCTGTTCGGCCATCAGCTTCGATTGGCCGTAGGGATTGGTTGGCCGGCCTCGGCGTGCCTGTTCGTCGATAGGCATCTTGCGGCAACTGCCATAAACGGTAGCCGACGAACTGAACACCAGAGTGAAAACACCGGCGGCTGCCATCGCCTGGCACAGGTTGATACTGCCGCTGACATTGGTGTCGTAGTAGTGCAGCGGCTTGCGCACGCTTTCGCTCACCGCCTTGAGGCCAGCGAAGTGCAGCACTGCCCGGATCGGGTAGCGTGCAAACAGTTTGGCGAGCACTTCGCGGTTGCGCACATCGCCTTGCACCAACACAGGACGACGGCCACAGATCTGTTCTATTCGTGTCAGAGCATGTGGGCTGCTGTTGCAGAAATTGTCCAGAACCAGCACATCTTCGCCTACCTCCAGAAGGGCGAGTACCGCGTGGGCTCCGATGTAACCAGCTCCACCGGTCACAAGGATCATAGAGTCACCTTCGCATGAAATAAGTGGGGTGCGACCGCTGTTGCGCTATGGCGAAGGTCTGCGCGGATGAAATGGATCGCTTACTTCATAACGAAAGGCAGTTCCGATCCCCGGTTCCGGGAATTGGCCGGACGGTCATGTCACTGGTCGGCCATCAAGGTGTCTCGACTGAACGCTCGTCGCAGGGCACTCGTCCATAACTCTGTGTCAGGTGTCTTGCTCATCGCCACGACATCACTTGCTCTGGAGAGAACCTCATGATTGCAACCCCGGCTGCATACCCCATCGCAGAGCATTTGGCCGAAGGCCATGAAGCAGTTGCCAGCATACGTCCCTTGCTTGTTTGCCTTTCACATTTGCGTTGGGGGTTCGTCTATCAGCGCCCGCAACACCTGATGACGCGCATGGCTCGGCGCTACGATGTGCTTTTCTTCGAGGAGCCGCTGGCGGCCGAAGGTGAGCAGGCTTATCTGCAACTGTCCCTTCAGAGCAGCGGGGTCACGGTGGCAACGCCGCACCTGCCGGTCGGGCTGGATGCCGCACAGACCGAACAGAAACTTCGCGAGTTGCTGGATGACTACCTGCTGCGCAATCCTCGCGAGGTGCTGTTGCGCTGGTATTTCACGCCCATGAGCCTGGGGTTCAGCGAGCACCTGCCGGCCCGAGGGACTGTTTATGACTGCATGGATGAACTCTCGGCATTCAAGGGCGCGCCGCCGCAGTTGCTTGAGCGCGAGCGGCGTCTGTTGGCCTTGGCGGATGTGGTTTTCACGGGCGGTGTCAGCCTGTGGGAAGCCAAGCGTGCCCAGCATGGTAATGTCCATGCGATGCCCAGCAGTGTTGATATCGAACATTTCGCCAGCGCCCGGCAGGCTTTGCCCGAGCCAGTCGATCAGGCGGTTATTGCCCATCCGCGACTGGGTTTTTTTGGTGTGGTCGACGAGCGTCTTGATCTTGCGTTGCTCGAAGGTCTGGCCAGGCAGCGCCCCGACTGGCAACTGGTGATTCTGGGGCCTGTCGTCAAGATCGACGAGGCCAGCCTGCCGAGGCTGCCCAACATCCATTACCTGGGCGGCAAGGCTTACAGTGAATTGCCCGCTTACCTGAGCGGATGGGATGTGGCCCTGATGCCCTTTGCCCGCAATGAAGCCACACGCTTCATCAGCCCGACCAAGACGCCTGAGTATCTCGCGGGTGGTTGCCCTGTAGTCAGTACGCCGATCCGCGATGTAGTGCGCACCTATGGCGCTTGCCCGGTGGTGCATATTGCCGAGGATGTGCCCGGTTTCGTCGCTGCCGTCGAAGCTGCACTGATCCAGCGCCAGGACCGTGAGGCATTGTTTCGTCTGGCGGATCAGGCCCTGAACGGCATGAGCTGGGACACAACCTGGAACGCCATGATGGAGCACATTGCATGCCTGGCCTGACACTCGAACAGGCCCGGGAGCGTGCCGGGCAATTACAGGAGGGCGGCGCACCCTTCTACGACTATCTCATCGTCGGCGCCGGTTTTGCGGGTAGCGTGCTGGCCGAGCGTCTGGCTTGCGGGTTGCGCCTGAAGGTCTTGTTGATCGACCGTCGCGGGCACATCGGCGGTAATGCCTACGATCATCTGGACGAGGCCGGGATTCTGGTGCATCGCTATGGGCCGCATATCTTCCATACCAATGCCCAGCGGATCGTCGACTACCTGTCGCGCTTCACCGAATGGCGGTCTTATGAGCATCGGGTGTTGGCTCAGGTGCGTGGGCAACAGGTGCCGATACCGATAAACCTGACCACGCTCAATCGGCTCTATGATCTGGAGCTGGACGAGGCAGGTGCCGAGGCGTTTCTTGCCGAGCGCGCCGAAGCTGTCGAGCCGATACGTAGCGCCGAGGACGTGGTGGTCGGTCAGGTCGGGCGCGAGCTGTATGAGCTGTTCTTTCGTGGTTATACCCGCAAGCAGTGGGGGCTCGATCCGGCGCAGCTCGATCGTTCGGTCACGGCCCGTGTGCCAGCGCGGACCAACACCGATGACCGTTATTTCACTGACAGCTTTCAGATGATGCCTCAGCAGGGTTACACCGCCATGTTCGAGCGAATGCTGGATCATCCGGGTATCGACATTCTGCTGGATGTGGATTTCGCCGAGGTCGACCGGCTACTGCCCCGTGGCCATCTGGTTTATTGCGGGCCGGTGGACGAGTACTTCAGCTATTCGCTTGGGCGTCTGCCTTATCGTTCCCTGCGTTTCGAGCACCGGACCCTGGCGCAGGAACACTTTCAAGACGTGGCCGTGGTCAACTATCCCGACGAGAACGTGCCCCATACCCGCATCACCGAGTACAAGCACCTGACCGGTCAGGAGCATGCGCAAACCAGTGTGACCTACGAATACCCCTGTGCTGAAGGTGATCCCTATTACCCGGTCCCGGCTCCAGAGAATGCCGAGTTGTATCAGCGCTACAAGGTGCTGGCCGAGTCCACCGAAGGCGTGACCTTCCTCGGGCGCTTAGGGACTTACAAGTACTACAACATGGATCAAGTGGTGGGGCAGGCGTTGGCGCTTTACCAACGTATTGCCCAGACCCGCGGCGCAACTGCCGAGGGCGCGTCCCATGAGTGGGCTTGAGCCATTCGCCAGTTTTCTCATGGGAGGTTTTGAATGCACCAGCAGCCGTAGAGGCGACGGGCGACGTCTGGACCTGATCGCCTCAACCGGGCATGACCGCTGGGCCGAGCAGGATTACAGCAGCCTTGCCGGGCACGGAATGCGCACTGTGCGCGACGGGGTGCGTTGGCACCTGATCGAGCCGCGCCCCGGCCATTATGACTTCAGCAGTCTGGATCCGCTGTTGCTGGCCGCCACGAGGGCTGGCACCCAGGTGATCTGGGATCTGGGGCACTACGGATATCCAGACGATCTGGATATCTGGCGACCGGTCTTCGTCGAACGTTTTGCCCGGATGGCCCAGGCAGTCGCCAGGCGGGTGAGCGAGTCCAGCGATGCCGTGCCGTTTTATTGTCCGATCAACGAGCCGTCTTTCTGGGCATGGGGCGGTGGCGAGGTGGGCTATTTCTATCCGCTGGGGCATCGGCGCGGCACCGAACTCAAACACCAGTTGGTGCGCGCCAGCATTGCAGCCATGACAGCCATTCGCGAGGTCGATTCACGGGCGCGTTTCATCCATGCCGACCCGCTGATTCATGTGCGCGCCATGCGTCAGCGGTCGGCTGATATCGAAGCGGCCGAGGTCTACCGCATGGCTCAGTACGAAAGCTGGGACCTGATCAGCGGCCGAAGCTGGCCGGGCCTGGGCGGTCAGGAGGATTTTCTGGATATCCTCGGTGTGAACTTCTATCCACATAACCAGTGGTACCTCGATGGACCGACGATCCGTCCTGGTGATCCGCACTTTCGGCCATTGGCTGGCATGCTGATGGAAGTCCATGTCCGCTATGGTCGCCCGCTGGTGATCAGTGAAACCGGGACCGAAGGTATCGGGCGTGAATCGTGGCTGGATTACGTCGGCGAGCAGGCAATTCTTGCGCTGAGCAAAGGTGTCGACTTGCGCGGCCTGTGCCTGTACCCGGTTCTCGACTATCCCGGCTGGGATGACGACCGTCACTGCGACAGCGGTCTGCTTGGCTATGCCGATGCCAGTGGATTTCGTCCCGAAGACCCTCCGACCCGTGCTGCTCTGGCCCGGTTTGCGTTGCGGCTGGCCGAGGCCCAAGTGCGTATTGCCAAGAGGCCGCCAGCATGAACATCGCGCAAAGTGTGCCGCCCAACCCCAATCCCGGACGCTTTCTGTGGGGCTACGCCAGGCGTCGGCCATGGGCTTATGGCGGTATGGTCACGCTGGTGATTGCCGCCGCCAGTTGTGCGGTGGTCGTGCAGTACGGCATGAAGCTGCTGGTCGACAGTATGGGAGAAGAGGGAAATCGTTCCGGGGTCTGGTTCGCCTTCGGGTTGTTCATTTTTCTGATTGCTATCGAAAATCTGTTCTGGCGTCTGGGCGGCTGGCTGGGCTGTCGCACGGTGGTTGCCAGTTGCGCGGACATGCGGGTGGACCTGTTCAGCCATCTGACCGGACACCCGATGCGCTACTTTGCCGAGCACTACGCCGGAGCCCTGGGCAGCCGCATTTCGGCTACCGGCGCGGCGGCGGGGCAGATCTACAGTGCGCTGTTGTGGAAAATCATTCCGCCCTGCGTCGACTTTCTAGGGGCTGTGGTGCTGCTGGCCATGGTGCGTATCCAGATGGCTCTGGCACTGGTGGCTTTCGTGGTGCTGGTGGCGGCGATCATTACCTTCTTCGGTATTCGCGGGCGCAGTCGTCATCAGCTTTATGCGGCGCAGGCTGCCAGTGTGGGCGGTGAGCTTGTGGATCTGGTCAACAATGTCTGGACGATCAAGGCCTTCACGGCGCGGGAGCGGGAGCGCCTGCGTCTGGATGCGAAAATCCGCACGGAGGCGCGGGCTCAGAGTCGCAGCTGGATGTACGTGGAAAAGGCCCGGGTACTGCATGACCTGTGTCTGGCGAGCATGGCGGGAACCATGCTCGCCTGGTCCATTCTGCTCTGGACTCGCGGTGCAGTGAGCATTGGCGATGTGGTGATGGTCAGTGCTCTGACGTTTCGTATCCTGCATGGCTCACGCGATCTGGCGCTGGCCCTGGTCGAGACCAGCCAGCATCTGGGCGCTGTCGGCGACACATTGGCAGTGATCGCCAAACCCTATGACCTCAGCGACTCCGAGCTGGACTGGGCTGTGCCATCCGGCACCATCGAGTTGCAGGATGTCGGGTACGCCTATCCCGGTGCTCGCAAGGTGCTGTGTGGATTGAGCCTGCGCATCGAGCCCGGGCAGCGGGTTGGCATCGTCGGCCCGTCCGGCGCAGGCAAGACCACTCTGCTGGGGCTGTTGCAACGCCTGGATGACGTCAGTACGGGGAGCATTCGCATCGATGGCCGCGACCTTCGGCAGATCAGCCAGGACAGCCTGCGCCGACAGATAGCCGTAGTGCCTCAGGAGCCAACCCTGTTCAACCGCAGCATCTACGAAAACATTGCCTACGGCCGACCCGAGGCCTCCCGCGAGGAAGTGATCGCCGCCGCTCGCAGTGCTTATTGTCACGAGTTCATCGACCAGTTGCTCCAAGGCTATGAAACCCTGGTGGGCGAGCGGGGCGTGATGCTTTCCGGTGGTCAGCGCCAGCGCCTGGGCATTGCACGGGCCTTCCTCAAGAACGCTCCGATCCTGTTGCTCGACGAAGCCACTGCTGCTCTGGATTCAAGCTCCGAAGCCATCATCCAGTCGGCGCTCGGCAGCCTGATGCGCGGTCGAACGGTACTGGCCATCGCCCATCGGCTCACCACCCTCAGTGCGTTTGACAGGGTGCTGGTGATGCAACAAGGCTGCATCGTCGAAGACGGCCCGCCCGGGCGGCTGCGTAGCGCGGGCGGACTGTTCCAGACATTCTGGCAGGCTCAGGAAATGGGCCGCCAGGATTGATGGGGCTCAAGGTGAAATCGGATCGCTGGCTGGGAAGGTTTCCTCGATGGCATGATCGATCTTCTCCTCGCTCGGCTCCTCTGGCTCGTTCTGAGTGGGGTCGTTGTCCAGATCGCCTTCGGTTCCGGATTGATCTGGCGTGCTTGGGGTGTTGGGCAGGGACGTGTTCATCGGTTCACCTCGGGTTGGGTTCTACCTGAGTTGAGGAAGGTGCCGGGAGGAATGTTCAGTAGGATTGAAGCGGGGCGGACGGACGGGGCCGACTTCATCGGTGTCGCTGATAGTGACTATCAGAAACCAGAGATTTTATTCCCTGTAATAAATATGGAAAATGCGCGCATTGGACATACGGCTCGATGAGCCGTTTTTTTATTTCAGGATCTTCACATGCGCCTTTTGACTGTTCCGGCCATTGCCGTCGTTTTTGCGTTGTTGAATGGCTGCGCTTCTGCACCGAATCAACCGACGCTTGTCTTGCAAACCAGTAAGGCTCCCGATGAATACGTGCAGTGTGTAATGCCCAAACTGCAAGAACATTCATTGAACCCGGTGTTGTCGCAATCTCAGCGGCACTACAGGATTGTCGTCTCCAGCCCGGTCGCGGCTGACAACGTTATTGAGGCCTACAAGGCTCCGGCAGGCGGAAAAGTGTTTTTGTATGAGCGCCAACTATTGGCATCGACGCTCGTCACCTCCCGATTCGAGCGGGCGGCGCAGGAGTGTTTGTAAGTAGCCGGTAGTATATTGAGCGATTTCCAGTTGCTCGTTGGAGCCGATCATTTTGAATGTGCTTTTTATCTGCGGTAAAAACCGACTGCGCAGCCCGACCGCCGAGCATGTATTTGCACAGTGGCCGGGCGTGGAAACCGCGTCGGCGGGTGTTGGCAGGGATGCTGATATCCCAATGGATACCGAGTCTCTGGAATGGGCTGATGTAGTGTTTGTCATGGAGCCTGCGCACCGCAGAAAACTGGCAGCCCGATTCCGCAAGGTATTGGCTGACAAACGCATCGTATGCCTGGATATTCCTGACGATTTTGAATACATGAGCCCGGATCTGATCACGATACTGCGGACACGTGTCGAGCCATATCTACCTGCCGTTAATCCAGGTTAGCCGAGATAAGAAGCGCCAGCATTCCACATAAACCCCATTTAATTCATGATGTTGCGTTTTTTGATGAGAGCGGCGGCATGAAGGTATGACTCGATGTTCGAGCTGACAAGTTATCTGGGGCTTTTTGCCGTGGCGTTTGGCGCTGCCACGCTGTTACCGCTGCAATCCGAAGCCGTGCTGGTCGGCATGCTGCTTTCGGAGCGCTATACGACGATTCTGCTCTTGCTGGTTGCCACGTCAGGCAATGTTCTGGGCTCAGCCGTGAACTGGTATCTGGGCCGCTCTATCGAGCGCTTTCGGCATCGGCGCTGGTTTCCGGTCAGCGAGCGCCATCTGGACAAGGCCCAGCACACTTACAAGCGCTACGGACGCTGGGCGCTGTTGTTCAGTTGGGTGCCGATCATCGGCGACCCCATCACCATGATCGCGGGCGTCATGCGCGAGCCGTTCTGGAGTTTTCTGCTTATCGTCACGCTTGCCAAAGGGCTGCGTTATCTGGTGCTGACAGCGATTACTCTCGGGTGGATGGCCTA
Organism: Pseudomonas cichorii; assembly: GCF_015471405.1. Lineage (GTDB taxonomy): Bacteria > Pseudomonadota > Gammaproteobacteria > Pseudomonadales > Pseudomonadaceae > Aquipseudomonas > Aquipseudomonas serbiensis. The sequence continues at coordinate 68,185 of NZ_BLVZ01000014.1, read as the reverse complement.
AAGGGCCAGAACTGATGATCTGCATGGCGAGCCAGATCATCATGGCGGCTCAACCCTCAACAGCATCTGGAATCCTGGCAATCACCTTGATCTCGAAATCAAAGCCATAAAGCCAGGTGACGCCCACTGCCGTCAGTGTCGGGTACGGTGCCTGGCCCCAGAACTCAGGGAACACCGTCCAGATTTTCTCGAACTTCGATTCGGGGTCGACCATGAAGACGGTGACATCGACTACGTCATCGAAGGTGCAACCCGCCTCCTTAAGGATGGCATTCAGATTGCTGAAGGCTGTCCTGACCTGTATCACCAGATCCTGCTCTGGCGAGCCATCCTCCTTGCTGCCGACCTGACCGGAAACGAACAGAAAGCCATTGGAACGGATCGCGGGCGAATAGCGATTGCGCTCGTAAAGTTCGAGGCGTCCGGCGGGGAAAACTGCATCACGCTTTGTCATGGTTGATCTCCATCGAGGCAGGTCAAGGCGACCCGTCATTAACGATGGGAGAACTCTAAGAGCTTGTATCCGGGCGATAAACGAGCAACTGTAGCCAGCACTGTTTGTAAAATCCAAACAATCCAGCCGTTATCCGGAGTAGAAATGGACCGTTTCGATGCGATGCAGGCTTTTGCGCGGGTGGTAGAGGCGGGGAGTTTTACCAAAGCAGCCGAAACCCTGCACATGAGCAAGACCACTGTGACGCAACTGGTGCAGCAACTGGAGGCCCGCTTGCGGATCAAGTTGCTCAACCGAACGACGCGCAAGGTCAATGTCACGGCTGATGGCGCGGCTTATTACGAGCGCGTTGTCAGGCTGCTGGCTGACCTGGACGATGCCGAGACCAGCCTGTCCAGCGCTTCGGCCTTGCCCAGAGGGCGGCTGCGGGTGGATGTGCCCAGCCCGTTTGCCAGCACGATTCTGATGCCAGCCCTGCCTGAGTTTCATGCGCGATACCCGGATATCCAGATCGATATGGGCGTCAGCGACCGTATCGTGGATGTGATCGGCGAGAATGTGGATTGCGTGGTTCGCGGTGGCGAGTTGACTGACCAGTCCCTGATGGCCCGGCGTGTGGGTGATCTCAGGCTTGGGGTGTATGCGGCACCGAGTTACCTGGAAAGGGTCGGCACACCTGCGCATCCGCGAGAGCTGGAAGATTCCCACCACCGCATCGTCGGTTTCCTGTGGGCGCGTACCGGCAAGGCCTTGCCTTATGCCATGCACCGCGAGGGTGAAAGCCTTCACGTCCACGGGCGTTACGTGCTGGCGGTGGACGATGGCAATGCCTACCTCGCCGCAGGCCTGGCTGGTATGGGTGTTCTGTGGGTGCCGGATTACATGGCCAAAAACCATCTGGAGCGGGGTGATCTGGTGCCGCTGTTCAAGGATTGGCGCATGGATTCGATGCCGATGTACGTGGCATTTCCGCCCAACCGGCATATCAGCCTCAAGCTTCGGGTATTTATCGATTGGGTTGCTGAACTGATGACGCAACATGCGCCGGTCATTGACCGGCGCGGAGTCTGAATCAGGCCGTCACTGGCTGCGATCCCTGACGGCTGCGAGCCATCTGGAAACAACCTCCATTTCCTCATCGCTGAATGCCTGGGTCAGTTTTTCATTCAGCGGTGCCAGTTCCGATGTGGCCTGCAAGGTCGCTGTCCGGCCTGCATCCGTCAGCCACAAACGAAAGCTGCGCTTGTCATGTTCATCGACGCGGCGCTCGATCAGCCCTGACCTGACCATCCGGTCGGCCAGCCCGGTCATGGCGGAAGGCGCGATATCCAGCGCCAGCGCGACTTCGCCGCTGAGGGCGCCATCCTGCCCATTGAGTACAAAGAGTGCGCCAGCCTGAGTGGCGCTGATGCCGGCGCGATTCGAGATATGCCGCTCGATGTATCGGGACAGGCTTTTTTGAGCAGCATTCAATAAATAGACGTAGCGACGGTCATGCGCCATTTGGATTACCCGGTAACTGAGCTTCCAGCCATCTTGCCACTACGGGCCATAGGGTGTCGGCATGTTGTTGGCGGAAAAAGCCCAGGTGCCCGATGGTCGAACCGTGACTGTCCGCCGGAGCAAACTGACGTCGCTCTACAGCACAGCCGGTCAGATGCTCTGTCATCAGGTCGATGGCTTCGGCGGGTGCCCATGGATCGTCATCGACGCCTATGGCCAGCACCGGCAGTGTGGGCCTGGCAAAACGGGCAGTGGCATTGACTGTTGGGTCGTCAAAAAAGTACTGGCGAAGGCTTGTCCAGCGTGACCACTCGCGCATGACATCGGCTGGCAGGTCTTCACCAATTCCCAGCCTGCGCCCCGGAAAATAGCCCAGGAATTTGGCGCTGAGCGGGCCAAGGACTTTGAGCAGAATCGCCACTTTCAAGCGTTCCTGCCAGGGACTTATGAATCGCAGACAGCCCGCATGGGCGCATAGAGTCACTGCCGCGCTGAGCTTGTTGCTGCTCTCGCATAACCCGATGGCATGCCCGCCGAAGCTATGGCCTATCGCAAGGTGAGCAACCCCCTTGTACTGCCCGGACACCCAGTGGGTGACGGCTTCGACATCGTTGTCAGCCCACGAAACAAAACCCGCCTGAACGGTTTTCGGATGAGGACCTTTCCTGCTGACACCCCGATAGTTGTAGGTGATGACGGTAAAGCCATTGGCGACCAGATACTGGGCGAACGGCAAGTACATGCGCTCGGTGACGCCCGTCGCCGGGTTTATCTGAACCACTGCTTTCACAGGTCCTGCGCCGGTATGGGTCGTGACCTCGACGCTGTGACCATTGGTGCAGGTGATCGAATGGGTTGTCGTTCGCATGGGAGTTATTTCGCATGTGAAGTAAATTATTTAACATACGAAATAAATAGCGGCAAGCATTTTCCACGACGATTGGAGAGTTTGGAAAAACGCACAGCCAATAAAAAACCCCATCACAAGGATGGGGTTCTTTTAACGCTGTGTTTCGTGCTTACGCTTGAACGACCGGGATATTGGCGTTCGCAGCGGCTTCGCGGAACTCGGCGATCTGATCGAAGCTCAGGTAGCGGTATACGTCCGCTGCCATGGTGTCGATCTGGTTCGCGTAGCTCATGTACTCCTCGACGGTCGGCAGGCGACCCAGGATCGAAGCGACTGACGCCAGCTCGGCCGAAGCCAGGTAGACGTTTGCGCCGTCACCCAGACGGTTCGGGAAGTTACGGGTCGAAGTCGAAACCACGGTGGAGTTCGGTTCAACGCGAGCCTGGTTACCCATGCACAGCGAGCAGCCTGGCATTTCCATGCGCGCGCCAGCCTTGCCGTAGATGCCGTAGTAGCCTTCTTCGGTCAACTGGTGAGCGTCCATCTTGGTCGGAGGCGACAGCCACAGGCGAGTCGGCAACTGGCCTTTGACCTGATCCAGCAACTTGCCCGCAGCGCGGAAGTGGCCGATGTTGGTCATGCAGGAACCGATGAACACTTCGTCGATCTTCTCGCCCTGTACCGAAGACAGCAGGCGTGCGTCGTCCGGGTCGTTCGGCGCGCAGAGCACAGGCTCCTTGACGTCGGCCAGGTCGATTTCGATGATTTCGGCGTATTCGGCGTCCTTGTCGGCTTCCAGCAGTTGCGGGTCGGCAATCCAGGCTTCCATCGCCTTGGCGCGGCGTTCCAGAGTGCGTGGATCACCGTAGCCTTGCTCGATCATCCAGCGCAGCAGGGTGATGTTGGAGTTCAGGTACTCGATGATCGGCTCTTTTGCCAGCTTGATGGTGCAACCGGCAGCCGAACGTTCGGCCGAAGCGTCGGACAGCTCGAAAGCCTGTTCGATGCTGAGGTTTTCCAGACCTTCGATTTCCAGGATACGGCCAGAGAAGGCGTTCTTCTTGCCTTTCTTCTCTACGGTCAGCAGGCCAGCCTGGATCGCGTAGTAAGGAATGGCGTGAACCAGGTCGCGCAGGGTGATGCCAGGTTGCAGCTTGCCCTTGAAGCGGACCAGGATCGACTCAGGCATGTCCAGCGGCATGACGCCGGTGGCTGCGGCGAAGGCAACCAGACCGGAACCGGCCGGGAAGGAGATACCGATCGGGAAGCGGGTGTGGGAGTCGCCACCGGTGCCGACGGTGTCCGGCAGCAGCATGCGGTTCAGCCAGCTATGGATGATGCCGTCGCCTGGACGCAGGGAAACACCGCCACGGGTCATGATGAAATCAGGCAGCGTGTGGTGAGTCTTGACGTCGATCGGCTTTGGATAAGCTGCGGTGTGGCAGAAGGACTGCATGACCAGATCGGTGGAGAAGCCCAGGCAAGCCAGGTCTTTCAGCTCGTCGCGGGTCATCGGGCCAGTGGTGTCCTGGGAACCGACGGTAGTCATCTTCGGTTCGCAGTAGGTGCCCGGACGGATACCTTCCACGCCGCATGCCTTGCCGACCATTTTCTGCGCCAGGGTGAAACCCTTGGTGCTGGCAGCCGGCTGATCCGGAGTCTTGAACAGATCCGATGGTGGCAGACCCAGCTCGGCGCGTGCCTTGCCGGTCAGACCACGACCGATGATCAGGGGAATACGGCCACCGGCACGCACTTCGTCGAGCAGGACCGGAGTCTTCATCTCGAAGGTGGTCAGGACTTCGTCGCTGTTGTGCTTGGTGACTTTGCCTTCATGCGGGTACAGGTCGATCACGTCGCCCATGTGCATGTTGGAAACGTCGAATTCGATTGGCAGTGCGCCAGCATCTTCCATGGTGTTGTAGAAGATCGGGGCGATCTTGCTGCCGAAGCAGAAACCACCGGCACGCTTGTTCGGGACATAAGGAACGTCGTCGCCGAAGAACCACAGAACCGAGTTGGTTGCCGATTTACGCGAGGAACCGGTACCGACCACGTCACCGACGTAGGCGATAGGGAAACCCTGGCCGCGCATTTCTTCGATCTGCTTCATCGGACCGATGGAGCCTTGCACGTCAGGAACGATGCCTTCACGGGCCATTTTCAGCATGGCCAGGGCGTGCAGCGGGATATCCGGACGGGACCAGGCATCAGGTGCCGGGGACAGGTCGTCGGTGTTGGTTTCGCCGGTGACCTTGAAGACGCGCAGGCTGATCTTGTCAGCCAGTACAGGGCGCTTCTTGAACCACTCGCCGTCAGCCCAGGATTGCAGGACTGCCTGAGCGTGCGCATTGCCGCTCTTGGCTTTTTCAGCAACGTCGTGGAAGGCGTCGAACATCAGCAGCGTGTGCTTGAGCTGTTCGGCAGCGACCGGTGCCAGCTCTGCATCGTCGAGCAGGGCAACCAGAGTAACGATGTTGTAGCCACCTTGCATGGTGCCCAACAGTTCGGTAGCGCGTTTTTTGTCGATCAGCGGGGAAGTGGCTTCGCCCTTGGCCAGAGCAGACAGGAAGCCGGCCTTGACGTAGGCCGCTTCGTCCACGCCCGGTGGAATGCGATTGGTGATCAGATCGACAAGAAAGTCTTCTTCGCCAGCGGGGGGATTCTTCAGCAACTCAATAAGGGCTGCGGTTTGTTCGGCGTTAAGCGGCTGGGGCACGATACCCTGGGCGGCACGCTCTTCGATGTGTTTGCGGTAGGCTTCAAGCACAGTATTACCCTCATCAGTGGTCCCAAATGGGTGTCCGGGACGCTCATCCAGAAATTGTCCGCACCCACGCAAGGCTTTCGAGCCTTGTTGGCAGGGTATCGGCAATTCCTTACGAAGCTGTTTTCAAAGTTTTACGCCTGCAGGACGGGGGGAGTGTAGGTCGACATGGCCATTCGTGATGAGGGAACGGCCTGCCGACACCGGACTGCGGGATTAACTTGACTGTGCTCGTGACGCTTTGAAAACAGCTTCTAACGGACATTGGCGCCATCTAAGGCCCGATGATTCTACGGCAAAACTTCGTTAAAGGTAAGTTAGACCCTACATCTTCGGGGGTGACCCTTGTTAGACAAAGGGCTAACATGCCTTCTCGTTTCGCCTGCCCTTGTCCTGCCAGCCATGCCTGATCAAATCATCAAAACGCCTTGTGTCGGCCTTTGCTCCACTGTTTACGGGGACCTGGTGTGCCGTGGCTGCAAGCGTTTCCATCATGAAGTGGTCCACTGGAACGGCTATAACGAAGACGAGAAAAGAGCGGTCTGGCTGCGCCTGGAGCAATTGCTGGTTCAGGTGATGGCGGCCAAGCTCGAAATTTTCGATGTCGAGAAGCTGCGCATGCAGCTCGTCCAGCGCAAGATCCGCTTTGTGGCGCATCAGTCCGAATATTGCTGGGCCTATCAATTGATCGCTCGCGGTGCGCGGGTCATCAATCAGGTCGAGGCCTATGGCTTCGTGCTGCTGCCGGAGTTCCGCGACTGGGCGCTGCCTGAGTTGCGTGATGCCATCGACCGTGAGTTTTTCCTGCTGTCCGAAGCCCATTACCAGCGATATATCGCGCCGGGTTTCCTTAAGGATGCGCTCGGTTTGTAGGAGTAATGCCGACCTTGAGAGGCTGATTTCAAAAGTCGGGTGGCTGAAATCAAAATCCGTGAGAGGGGCCTTGACCGCGACAGCCCGGTTTCAGGCGCTGAAAATGTGTTGCCTGTCAGCAGGTCGTCGCGGCCAAGGCCCCTCCCACAGGTGACATGTATGCCTTGACTGATCGGCATCAGTTTGTAGGCGTTCATTCGCTACGCATCAAACATCTCCTCCAGATGCCGGATGATTTCCTCGGTCTTGAGAACCAGCACATCACTTTCCAGCGAGTCGAGTACCACTTCGGCGGTGTTGCCGATCAGTGCGCCTGAAAGACCGGTACGCGCCACGGTGCCGATGATGGTGACCACTGCGTCGAGCTGGTTGGCCGTAAAGGGAATCAGCACATCAGCCGGACCTTCTGCGATATGCAGGTGGGTGTCGTCGATATCGAATTCCGTCTGGAACGCCTGGCATTGCTCTCGATAGCGGGTTTCGATGCTTTCCTTGAGCTGGTAGATCGGGTCGGCAGCCGACAGCATGGGCGACGGATGGGCGGTTATGACGTGCAAGTGCCCCTTGGCCAGTGCTGCAATGTCATAGCCGTGATCGACGATGCTGTAATGCAGCGTCTTGTGTTCTCCATCCGCATTGCCGACATCCACAGCCGCGAGAATCACGCCGCCTGTCCAGGGCCGTGACGTCTTGACCATCAACACCGGGCTTGGGCAGTAGCGCAGCAGTTTCCAGTCGTCGGGAGTGAGCAGGGCCTTTTTCAGCGGGTTGTCCGGCAGGTGCTGCTTTATGACCAGGCCGCAGCCCTCGGTTTGCTGCACCTTGCAGATGGTCTTGTGGGTGGACTCTTCCCAGTGCTGTTCCGCGCTGGCGGTGAAGCCTTCTTCCTGAAGGTTTCTTTTCAGCTCGTTGAGTTGTTGCGTATGGGGATGATCCTTGTCACAGATCAGCAGGTGCAGATGAGCCTGAGTGACCCCGGCAATCAGTTTCGCGCGCTTTAGGGCCAGGCTATCGGCGTGGTTGGGATCGATGACCACCAGGATGCTGCGAATAGACTGCATGGGGTTAACCTCCACAAGGCAAATTGTGTTCCACAACTATAGTTGCAGCGCATCGGGTCGTCGCTTGATCTGGATCACTGCATTTCTATCGCCGCAGACGCACGCCCCTCGTATAATGCGCGGCCTTGCAAACCCGCTATCTGTGAGCTTATGTACCCGATCCCTGAAATCGAAGCCTTCCTGCTTTGCCGCACGCCCGACAGTTGGGTTCAGGCCGCTTTGCGCAATCTGGACATTCTGTTGATCGATCATGCGAACAACGAGAAAAAGGCGGCCGGGGCGGCGTTTCAGTTCATGTTCCAGTACAACGACAAGTTCGACCTGCTGAGCAAGATGTCGCGGCTGGCCCGTGAAGAGCTGCGGCATTTCGAGCAGGTGCTGAGCATTATCCGCAAGCGCGAAATCCCGATGGCCAACGTCAGTTCGGCGCGTTATGCGGGGGCATTGCGCAAGCTGGTGCGCAACCATAATCCCTACCGGCTGACCGACGCCCTGATTGTGGGGGCCATCGTCGAAGCCCGCTCCTGCGAGCGTTTCGCTGCGCTGGTGCCGCATCTGGACGAAGAGCTTGCCAAGTTCTACGGCGGTCTGTTGAAGTCCGAGGCCCGGCATTTTCAGGACTACTTGAAGCTGGCCTATACCTATGGCGATAAAGCCGATGTTGACGCCAAGATCGAAGAGATTCGCCATGCCGAGCGTGAATTGATCGAAAGTCCCGATGAGGAATTCCGCTTCCATAGCGGTGTGCCTGCCGCGGCCTGAGTTATCACTGGCTTCATAAAAAACGACCGCCTTGCCAGCGGTCGTTTTTTTATGAAGATATTGTTAGCCAGCTAACAAATGTTTTGACATTAGCTGTCTAGGCAGTAATATCGCCACATTGCTGCCTAAGCAGCTTTTATGGTGAATCCTTGAAATATTTCACGTCCGAGAATTTTGATTCCAGCCTGATGGGTCTGTTGGTCGGTCGCACCAATGCTCTCAAGGACCGCATGCTGGACAAGTATTTGCTGCCTTATGACGTCACCTTTTCGCAGTTCAAGGTGCTGATCATCATTTCCCAGTTCGCCCTCGATACCCCTGTCGAATTGTGTCGGCACCTGTCCCTCGACAGCGGTTCCATGACGCGCATGCTTGATCGTCTGGAGCAAAAGGAGTTGATCGTGCGCACCCGTTCGGCAGCCGACCGACGCCAGGTGCATGTGGCCTTGACCGAGCAGGGGCAGAAACTTTCGGACCTGCTGCCGCAGATCGGTGCTGACGCGATGAACGACACATTTGCCGTTCTGGACAAGGAAGAAGTCGAAACCCTGCAAAGAATTCTGACCAAGGTGCTGGTGGCCGCCGACGACCACATCACCCTCACGCGCCTGAGCTTCAAGTCCACAGGGGCGAAATGAACGGCCCCGGTAAAACCTCGATATCCCGCAATTACTGCTTCACCGACTACAGGTAATCGTCATGGCTACTGCCGCTACTGAAAAACCATCTGCCAGCTCGCCGCAAGACACGAATCCGGGCAAGCGCAAATTCATGCTGCTGGTGCTCGCCCTGATCGTCATCCTTGGCGGTGCGGCTGTCTGGGCCTGGCATGAGTTTTATGGCCGCTGGAGCGAAAGTACCGATGACGCCTATGTGAATGGCAACGTCGTCGAAATCACGCCGCTGACCACCGGTACGGTCATCAGCATCGGCGCCGATGACGGTGATCTGGTTCGCGAAGGCCAGGTCCTGATCAAATTCGACCCCAGCGATGCCGAAGTCAGCCTGCAAAGTGCTGAAGCCAATCTGGCCAAGGCCGTGCGCCAGGTGCGCGGGCTCTACAGCAATGTCGATGGCATGAAGGCGCAACTGGCCGCGCAACGTGCCGAAGTGCAGAAGGCTCAGGACAACTACAACCGTCGCCGTAGCCTGGCCGTAAGCGGGGCGATTTCCCAGGAAGAGCTGTCCCACGCCAAGGATGACCTGACCAGCGCGCAGAGCTCCTTGAACAATATCCAGCAACAACTGGCCAGTAGCGTTGCGCTGGTGGACGACACGGTGGTTTCTTCTCACCCGGACGTAAAAGCTGCCGCTGCGCAATTGCGTCAGGCGTATCTGGCCGATGCCCGTACTACGGTTGTGTCGCCGGTGACCGGTTATGTGGCCAAACGTACCGTGCAACTGGGCCAGCGGATTCAGCCGGGCACTGCAACCATGGCGGTGATTCCGCTGGATCAGCTGTGGATCGACGCGAATTTCAAAGAGACGCAACTGGGCAATATGCGCATTGGCCAGCCGGTGGAGATCACCTCGGACCTGTACGGCAGCCATGTGAAATACAGCGGCACCATCGACAGCCTGGGTGCCGGGACCGGGAGTGCCTTCGCTCTGTTGCCGGCTCAGAACGCGACCGGTAACTGGATCAAGATCGTTCAGCGCGTGCCGGTGCGGATTCACATCAACCCCGATGAGCTGGCGAACAACCCGCTGCGGATCGGCCTGTCGACCACGGTCGATGTCAATCTGCATGACCAGAGTGGCCCGGTACTGGCCCAGCAGCCGCCGAAGAAGGCGAGCTTCAGCACCAATATCTACGCCGAACAACTGGCTGATGCCGACGCGATGATTGCGCGTCTGATCCATGACAACAGTGCAGCCAGTAGCAAAGCGACTGCCCAGCGCTGATCCGCCAATCCGCAAGCCCCGTCCTTCGGGTCGGGGCTCCGTCTCAGTTTCCAAGGATTTGCGATGAGCAACAACGCCCCGGCCTCATTTACGCCGCCCAGCCTGCTGATGTGTACCATCGGCCTGTCGCTGGCGACCTTCATGCAGGTCCTCGATACCACTATTGCCAACGTCGCCTTGCCGACCATTTCCGGAAATCTGGGCGTGAGTTCGGAGCAGGGGACCTGGGTCATCACTTCGTTTGCGGTGAGCAACGCGATTGCCTTGCCACTGACTGGCTGGCTCAGCCGCCGTTTCGGTGAGGTCAAGCTGTTCCTGTGGGCAACCCTGCTGTTCGTGCTGGCTTCGTTCCTGTGCGGCATTTCCCAGTCGATGCCCGAACTGGTCGGCTTCCGGGTGCTGCAAGGTGTGGTGGCCGGGCCGCTTTATCCCATGACCCAGACGCTGCTGATCGCGGTTTACCCGCCCGCCAAAAGGGGGATGGCGCTGGCGCTGCTGGCCATGGTCACGGTGGTCGCGCCGATTGCCGGGCCGATTCTGGGCGGCTGGATCACCGACAGTTACAGCTGGCCGTGGATTTTCTTCATCAATGTCCCCATTGGCCTGTTTGCGGCCTGGGTGGTGCGTACGCAAATGGCCAAGCGCCCGGTGAGCACCAGTCGTCAGCCGATGGATTACGTCGGGCTGCTGACCCTGATCATTGGTGTCGGGGCATTGCAGGTCGTCCTGGACAAGGGCAACGACATGGACTGGTTCGAGTCGAACTTCATCGTGATCGGTTCGGTGATCTCCATTGTGGCGTTGTCGGTGTTCGTGATCTGGGAAATGACCGACAAGCATCCCATCGTCAACTTGCGGCTGTTTGCCTATCGCAACTTCCGGATCGGCACTCTGGTGCTGGTCGGTGGATACTCCGGCTTCTTCGGGATCAACCTGCTGCTGCCACAATGGTTGCAGACCCAGATGGGCTACACCGCGACATGGGCCGGGCTGGCTGTGGCGCCTATCGGTATCCTGCCGGTATTGATGTCGCCCTTCGTCGGTAAATACGCCAACAGGTTCGACCTGCGCTTGCTGGCCGGTCTGGCATTCCTGGCCATGGGCTTGAGCTGCTTCATGCGGGCAGGATTTACCAACGAGGTGGATTTCGAGCATGTGGCGCTGGTGCAGTTGTTCATGGGTATTGGTGTGGCGCTGTTCTTCATGCCGACCTTGAGCATCCTGCTATCGGACTTGCCGCCCCATCAGATCGCCGATGGCTCCGGGCTTGCGACATTCCTCAGGACTCTGGGCGGCAGCTTTGCGGCATCCCTCACGACCTGGATATGGATTCGCCGCGCCGATCAGCATCACGCCTACCTGAGTGAAAACATCAGCACCTTCGACCCGGCCACCCGTGACGCGCTCAACAGTTTGGGAGGCGCGAGCCCGCAGGCTTATGCGCAACTGGAACAGACCCTCAACAGCCAGGCTTACATGATGTCCACGGTGGATTATTTCTACATGCTGGGCTGGGTGTTTGCGGGGTTGATTCTGCTGGTCTGGCTGGCCAAACCGCCGTTTGTCGCCAAGGCCGGGCCGGGCGGTCATTAAATAGCCTGGTCGGACACGGTCCTGTGGGAGCGACCTTGGTCGCGAAGAGGGCCTGGAGGGTGATGAGTTTTCACATTTACCGGCCCCGTCGCGAGCAAGCTCCCTCCCACTGAGCAGATTCAGTTCAGCAGTGTCATCTGCTCAGGCGGGAAGTCGAAGGCGTTCAGGGAGAAGCCCTGTTCGTCCACCTGCAAGGCCCAGCCCTGACGGTCCCAGTCGCCCAATACGATGCGTTGCGCTGTCTGGTCGCCTATCTGTAGCTTGTGAATGGCCGGGCGATGGGTGTGTCCGTGAATCAGTGTGCGGACGCCATATTGCTCCATCACCAGGGGAATGAACTCGGGTGTGACATCAACGATGTCATTGGCTTTCATGCGGGTTTTCACACGGCTTTCATTGCGCAGTTTGCGCGCCAGCTTGTGGCGGGTATTCAACGGCAGGTGCCGCAATATCCACAAGGTCACCGGGTTGCGCAGGTAGCGGCGCATCTTTATATAGCCTTCGTCGCGGGTACACAGGCTGTCGCCATGCATCAACAGCACCGGCTCACCGTTTAGCGCAACTACGCTCGGATCGTTCAGGAAGGTGCAGCCAGCCGCCTTGCAGAACGCCTTGCCGATCATGAAGTCCCGGTTGCCGTGCATCAGGAAAACCTGAGTGCCGCTGTCGCTCAGTTCGCGCAGGGCCTGACAGATCGAACTCTGGAACGGCGACATTGCATCGTCGCCGACCCAGACCTCGAAGAAGTCCCCGAGGATATACAACGCCTTGGCCTGGCGTGCCCGGCCAGAGAGTAGATCCAGAAACGCCCGGGTAATATCCGGGCGCTTTTCCTCAAGATGCAGGTCGGAGATCAGCAGTATCACTCAACGATCTCTGCTTTCTCGATGATGACGTCTTCGGACGGTACGTCCTGGTGGCCGGATTTGCTGGTGGTTGAAACGCCTTTGATCTTGTCGACCACTTCGCTGCCTTCGATCACTTCACCGAACACGGCATAGCCCCAGCCTTGAACGGTCGGTGCGCTGTGGTTCAGGAAGCTGTTGTCAGCCACGTTGATGAAGAACTGGGCGGATGCCGAATGCGGCTCCATGGTACGGGCCATGGCAACGCTGTACTTCTTGTTCGGCAGGCCGTTGTTGGCTTCGTTCTGAATGCTTGGGCGCTTGTCTTTCTTCTCTTTCATGCCCGGCTCGAAACCGCCGCCCTGGATCATGAAGTTAGGGATGACACGGTGAAAAATGGTGTTGCTGTAATGGCCAGCGTTAACGTATTCGATAAAGTTGGCAACGGTGACCGGAGCCTTCTCTGCGTTCAGTTGCAGAACGATATCGCCGTGGTTGGTGGTCAATTTTACTTTGGACATGCTTACTCGCTCTCTTGGCATTCGTGAATGGGCGCGGTATTACCCTGACGTGCAGTTTACAGGGGTGGTTACATATTTCAGGTATTTTGCTGCTTTTATCACCCTCAAATGCGCACTCTGTTGTCAGGGGCTTGACAGCTTCGGCTATGATAAGCGCTTTGATTTAGTCGGCCTACCCTGGCCGCGCACTTGTATGTCCAAGGATCCTATGAGCAAGCCCACTCCAGAACCCGCTGCGAATTCAAAGGCAGGCCCTGTCGTCCCTACCAATTTCCTGCGTCCGATCGTGCAGGCAGACCTGGATTCAGGCAAGCACACCCAAATCGTGACCCGCTTTCCGCCGGAGCCTAACGGCTATCTGCATATCGGTCATGCCAAGTCGATCTGTGTGAACTTTGGCCTGGCCAACGAGTTCGGTGGCGCGACGCACCTGCGTTTCGACGACACCAACCCGGCCAAGGAAGACCAGGAATACATCGACGCCATCATGAGTGACGTCAAGTGGCTGGGCTTCGAGTGGGCGGGCGAAGTGCGCTATGCCTCGCAGTATTTCGACCAGTTGCACGACTGGGCTGTAGAGCTGATCAAGTCGGGCAAGGCCTATGTCGACGACCTGACCCCCGAGCAGGCCCGCGAGTACCGTGGCAGCCTGACCGAGCCTGGCAAGAACAGCCCGTTCCGTGAGCGCAGCGTCGAGGAAAACCTGGACCTGTTCGCCCGCATGAAAGCTGGTGAGTACGAAGACGGCGCTCGTGTGCTGCGTGCCAAGATCGACATGGCTTCGCCGAACATGAACCTGCGCGACCCGATCCTGTACCGCATTCGTCATGCTCATCACCACCAGACCGGCGACAAGTGGTGCATCTACCCCAACTATGACTTCACCCATGGTCAGTCCGATGCCATCGAAGGCATCACTCACTCGATCTGCACCCTGGAATTCGAAGGCCATCGTCCGCTGTATGACTGGTTCCTGGACAACCTGCCGGTGCCGTGCAAGCCACGTCAGTACGAATTTTCGCGTCTGAACCTGAGCTACACCGTCACCAGCAAGCGCAAGCTCAAGCAACTGGTCGATGAAAAGCACGTCAGTGGCTGGGACGATCCGCGCATGTCGACCCTGTCGGGCTTCCGTCGTCGTGGCTACACGCCGGCTTCGATCCGTAACTTCTGCGAAATGGTCGGTACCAACCGCTCCGACGGCGTGGTTGACTTCGCGATGCTGGAATTCAGCATCCGTGACGATCTGGACCGCAACGCGCCACGCGCCATGTGCGTGCTGCGCCCGTTGAAAGTCGTGATCACCAACTACCCGGAAGGTCAGGTCGAGAAGCTTGAATTGCCACGTCACCCCAAGGAAGACCTGGGCGTGCGCGAGCTGCCGTTCGCCCGCGAGATCTACATCGATCGCGACGATTACATGGAAGAGCCACCAAAAGGCTACAAGCGCCTGGAGCCAGCCGGTGAAGTGCGCCTGCGCGGCAGCTATGTGATCCGTGCCGACGAAGCCATCAAGGACGCCGACGGCAATATCGTCGAGCTGCGTTGCTCCTACGACCCTGACACCCTGGGCAAGAACCCTGAAGGGCGCAAGGTCAAGGGCGTGATTCACTGGGTTCCGGCGGACGCGAGCGTCGAGTGCGAAGTGCGTCTGTATGACCGCCTGTTCCGCTCCCCGACGCCTGACAAGGCCGAAGATGGCGCCACTTTCCTGGAGAACATCAATCCGGATTCACTGCAAGTACTGACGGGTTGTCGTGCTGAACCTTCATTGGGGCAAGCGCAACCGGAAGACCGTTTCCAGTTCGAACGCGAAGGCTATTTCTGCGCGGACATCAAGGACTCGAAGCCAGGTCGCCCGGTATTCAACCGCACAGTGACATTGCGGGATTCCTGGAGCTGAGGTTAGGACAGTGCTTTCAATCTACAACACGCTCACCAAGAGCAAAGAAGTCTTCAAGCCGCTGGATGGCAACAAGGTGCGGATGTACGTGTGCGGGATGACCGTGTACGACTTCTGCCACCTTGGCCATGGCCGCAGCATGGTGGCCTTCGATCTGGTCACCCGCTGGTTGCGTTTCAGCGGTTATGACCTGACTTATGTGCGTAACATCACCGATATCGATGACAAGATCATCAATCGTGCCCGTGATAACGGCGAATCGTTCGACGCGCTGACGGCGCGCATGATCGACGCCATGCACGAGGATGAAGCGCGTCTGAACATCCTCAAGCCGGACATGGAGCCGCGTGCCACCGATCATATCGACGGCATGCACGCCATGATCCAGACCTTGATCGACAAGGGTTATGCCTACGCTCCAGGCAATGGCGACGTTTATTACCGTGTCGGCAAGTTTCTGGGCTACGGCAAGCTGTCGCGCAAGAAGATCGAAGACCTGCGCATCGGTGCGCGTATCGAAGTGGACGAGTCCAAGGACGATCCGCTGGACTTCGTGCTCTGGAAAGGCGTCAAGCCCGGCGAGCCTAGCTGGGAGTCGCCATGGGGGCCGGGTCGTCCGGGCTGGCATATCGAATGCTCGGTGATGTCCACCTGCTGCCTGGGTGAGACGTTCGATATTCATGGTGGCGGCAGCGACCTGGAATTTCCGCACCATGAAAACGAAATCGCCCAGAGCGAGGCCGCTACCGGCAAGACCTACGCCAATGCCTGGATGCACTGCGGCATGATTCGCATCAATGGCGAGAAGATGTCCAAGTCCTTGAACAACTTCTTCACCATTCGCGATGTGCTGGCCAAGTATCACCCGGAAGTGGTGCGTTACCTGCTGGTTTCCAGCCACTATCGCAGTGCGATCAACTACTCCGAAGACAGCCTGAAAGAGTCCAAGAGTGCGCTGGAGCGTTTCTATCACGCGCTCAAGGGCTTGCCGTCTGTCGAGCCTGTGGGCGGCGAAGCGTTCATCGAGCGTTTCACGGCTGCAATGAACGATGACTTCGGTACGCCTGAAGCCTGTGCGGTGTTGTTCGAGATGGTTCGTGAGATCAACCGTCTTCGTGACAGCGATCAGGCCGCGGCGGCGGGTCTGGCGGCACGTCTGAAGCAACTGGCCAGTGTGCTGGGTGTGTTGCAGCTCGAAGCGGAAGACTTCCTGCGTGCCGGCGCCGAAGGGCGTGTCGATGCGGCTGAAGTCGAAGCGCTGATCCAGGCGCGTCTGGATGCGCGTGCTGCCAAGAACTGGGCCGAGTCCGACCGGATCCGTGACCAGATCACCGCCATGGGTGTGATACTGGAAGACGGCAAGGGCGGGACGACCTGGCGTCTGGCTGACTGACCTGTTTTTTCGCGAATGAATTCGCTCCTACGGTAGGAGCGAATTCATTCGCGAAGCAGTCACCGCTTATTCGCGCACCTCCCGCAACCGCTTGTAAAGCGTATTGCGGCTAACCCCCAACCGTTTGGCCAGCTGTGAAATGTTGCCTCCGGCCGCCTGCAACAGGTGGTTCAGGTCTTCGGTACACGGGAAGCTTCCTTTTAGCCGCAGAGCCGCCACCGGCTCGTCTCGCTCTTCATCCAACTGAGCATCCAGAAAGAAATCTTCCGGCAAATGCTCGAAGGTGATCTTCTGCTCGTCTGCCAATGCCAATGCCACCTGAATCACGCTATTGAGCTGGCGAAGATTGCCCGGCCACGGATGATGCTCGAACAGATCAAGCACCTCGTTGCAGAACCCCGCCCGCTGGTGAGGCTCACGATGTTGCTCCCAGATGCGCTGGACCAGCGCCTGCTTGTCGGTGCGTTCGCGTAGCGGCGGCAGTTCGATATTCAGCCCGCTGATCCGGTAATACAGATCCTGACGAAAATGCCCCGTTTGGACCCGTTCGCGCAGGCTGTGGTTGGTGGCCGAGATCAGGCGGATATCCACGGGATACAGCTCGCTGCTGCCCAGCGGCTGAACGCAACGCTCCTGCAATACCCGCAACAGGCGCGCCTGCACTGCCATCGGCATGTCGCCGATTTCGTCGAGAAACAGTGTGCCTTTATCGGCCTTGCGGATCAGGCCGATGCTGCCTTTCTGATGGGCACCGGTGAAAGCCCCTTTGGTGTAGCCAAACAGTTCCGACTCCACCAGTTCGGCCGGAATCGCCGCGCAGTTGACGGCAATCATGGGCTGGCTGGCGCGAGAGCTGGCCAGATGCAGGGCTTTGACGAACACTTCCTTGCCGACCCCGGTTTCACCGTGGATCAACAGCGGGATGTCTTTTTCCAGCAGCCGTTGAGCCTGGCGAACCGCTTTTTCGACTTTCGCATCGCCCAGATCGATGGCCTTCAGGTCGAGTGTCGGTTGCGTTATGGCCTGTTGTGCTGGCCGCACCGGTTGCAATAACTGGATCGGTTTGCGCCGTGGACGCTTGAGCAGGCACTGGAAACGATTATTGCCGAAGGCATGCAATGCGAAAGGGCGTGCTTCGGTTTCGCCAAGCAGTTGCAGGATCGGGCATTTGAACAGGTCTTCGATGCTGACGCCGGTCAGCCTGACTCCCAGCAAATTGTCGGCCCGTCGATTGGCGCAGATGATTGTGCCGCTTTCATCGAAAATCAGCAGGCCTGCCCATTGGCTGTCCAGATTGTTCAGGCCGGTATTGAAGGTCAGCTGGAAATGGCTGTCGCGAAACTGGTCGAGAATCAGCCGGTTTTCCACCGACTGGCTCATCATCTTCACCATGCCCAGAGTGTGAGAGGGCGGCAGGAAGCTGTCGCTGGAGACGTCCAGTATCGCAATCATGCGCCGTTCGGCATCGAATATCGGTGAGGCGGAGCCCGTCATGAAGCGATTGGCTTTGAGAAAGTGCTCGTCCGGCTCGATATGCACTGCCTGTTCACAGGCCAGTGCGGTGCCGATGGCGTTGGTCCCCGCGCCGCGCTCGCTCCAGCTTGCCCCGGCCATGAAACCCTGAGTCTGCGAAGCATCGACGAAGCGCTGGGTGCCCCATGACTTGAGTAACTGGCCTTGATTGTCGGCCAGCAGGATCAGGCAGTTGGAGTTACTGAGGATGTTTTCATAGACCGGCAGCACTTCCTGATGGGTGGTTTGCACCAGAGAGTGATGGCGCTCCAGCAGTTGTGAAACCTGCGCGCCCGGCAGCCCGCCGAACGAGGGGCGCGACTGATGGCTGAGACCGAAGTCCCGACAGCGCGTCCATGAATCCTGAATGATGATGTCGTGAGCAAGCGATGCGCTGGAATTGGCCATGAGCATGGATCCTGCGAGTGCCTTGTTGTTTTTGTTTTAGGTCTTGCATGGAGCGTCCGTGCCCGAAGTGTTCATCCAGTGTCGTTCAGTATTGTTCAAAGTCAATGTTCAATTTGTTCAGGTGTTCATCTTTTTTTGTTCATTTTTGTTCAGCTGTGAAGACGCTTCGTTCGCTCGAAAAGCGCCGGACGCTCTAGCTTGCGCCTTTCATGAAAAGGCAGCGATCTGGCACGAATGTCGCTCTATGCAATCTGTATTGAGCTGTATCCCCGACAAGAAAAAATAACAAAGGGCACGCCATGTCACTTACGTTGGAGCACGTCAGTCGCGCAGTCGATGGCCAGATATGGGTCGACGACGCATCCCTGAGTTTTGAACCCGGATCTTTCAATGTGCTGCTGGGGCGCACGCTGTCTGGCAAGACCAGCCTGATGCGCCTGATGGCCGGTCTGGACAAGCCCGATACGGGGCGGGTGCTGATGAACGGGGTCGATGTCACTCAGCGGCCGGTACGCCAGCGCAATGTGTCGATGGTCTATCAGCAGTTCATCAATTACCCGAGCATGACCGTGTTCGAGAATATCGCTTCGCCATTGCGTCAGGCGGGCATGTCCAAAGAGGTTATCCAGAGCCGGGTGCTGGAAACCGCGAAGATGCTGCGCATCGAAAAATTCCTCCAGCGTCATCCTCTGGAGCTGTCCGGCGGACAACAGCAGCGCACGGCCATGGCCAGGGCGCTGGTCAAGGATGCCGAGCTGATCCTGTTCGATGAGCCGCTGGTCAACCTCGACTACAAGCTGCGTGAAGAGCTGCGTCAGGAAATGCGCGAGTTGTTCGCGGCGCGCCACACCATCGCCATTTATGCCACGACCGAGCCCAACGAGGCCCTGGCGCTGGGCGGGACGACCACCATCCTGCATGAAGGGCGCGTGGTGCAGACCGGCAAGGCGGCCGAGGTCTATCAGAGGCCGAGTACTGTATTGGCGGCGGAACTGTTCTCCGAGCCTCCTATCAACCTGATGCCCGGTCGCATCGAAGGCAATGAAGTCAGTTTCGCCAATTTCGTGCATTTCCCCCTCAATGCGGACCTGCGCAAGATCGGTGACG
Source organism: Pseudomonas cichorii (assembly GCF_015471405.1). Taxonomy (GTDB): domain Bacteria; phylum Pseudomonadota; class Gammaproteobacteria; order Pseudomonadales; family Pseudomonadaceae; genus Aquipseudomonas; species Aquipseudomonas serbiensis. Next base: position 48,728 of record NZ_BLVZ01000014.1, on the reverse strand, counting down.
GCGAATACCGTTTCGGCGTGCGGCCCAGCCACCTGAGCCTGGTGCCGTCCAACGATGACGATCTGGAACTGGCGGTGACGGTCGAGCTGGCGGAAATCAGCGGCTCCGAAACCTTTCTGCATGTGCGCAACGAGCTTTTTGCGCTGGTGTTGCACTTGCCTGGCGTGCATGGCTATGACGTCGATGCCGCGATCCGGGTCTATATCCCGACCCACAAACTCTTTGTGTTCGATCAGCAGGGGCGCCTGATCCAGGCGCCCGGTCTGCGCATGGCGAGGGTTGCCTGATGGCCGAGATCCGTTTGCAGAACCTGGCTCACAGCTACAGCGCCAATCCGGGGCCTGACGATTACGCCATCCGGGAAATGACTCATATCTGGGAGCAGGGTGGCGCCTATGCGTTGCTCGGGCCTTCCGGGTGCGGCAAGTCGACCTTGCTCAATATCATTTCCGGCCTGCTGAGCCCGTCCCAGGGGCAAGTGCTGTTTGACTCCAAAGAGGTCAATGATCTGAGCCCCGAGCGTCGCAACATCGCTCAGGTTTTCCAGTTTCCCGTGGTCTACGACACCATGACCGTGTTCGATAACCTGGCCTTCCCGCTGCGTAATCAGGGGCTGGATGAGAAGCGGGTTCAGGCCAAGGTGCAGGAAATCGCCGAGGTCCTGGATTTGCAGCCCTTGCTGAAAAAGAAGGCGCGCAACCTGACGGCCGACGAGAAGCAGAAGGTTTCCATGGGGCGCGGGCTGGTTCGTGATGACGTCTCGGCCATCCTGTTCGATGAGCCGTTGACGGTGATCGACCCGCACCTGAAGTGGAAACTGCGCCGCAAGCTCAAGCAGATCCACGAGCAGTTCAATATCACCATGGTTTACGTCACCCACGATCAGCTGGAGGCTTCGACCTTCGCCGACAAGATTGCGGTGATGTACGGCGGGCAGATCGTACAGTTCGGTACGCCCCGTGAGTTGTTCGAGAAGCCGCGACACACTTTTGTCGGCTACTTCATTGGCAGCCCGGGCATGAACCTGATCGAGGTCCGGCCTCAGGGTGAGGGTGTGGTTTTCGGCGATGTGCATGTGCCGCTATCCGGCCCTTTGCAGCAATTGATTGCCAATACACCGTTTACCAGCCTGAAGATCGGCATCCGTCCCGAGTTCATTCACGTCTGGGATGGCCTCTATGAAGAGGCGATGTGTAGCGATGTGGTGCATGTGGCGGATCTGGGCACCTACAAGATTTTGACCCTTTCGCTGGCCGGGCAAACCCTGAAAGTGCGCCTGCCCGAAGACAAGCCCGTGCCACAAGGCCAGGCCTGGATCAGTTTTCCGGCGCAATGGCTGATGGTGTATGCCGATGATTTCTTGCTTGAGTCCGGTCCTGAGCGGGGTGCGCCATGAACAAGGTCCATAACAACAAGGCCTGGTGGCTGGTACTGCCGGTTTTCCTGCTGGTGGCCTTCAGTGCGATTGTGCCGATGATGACCGTGGTCAATTACTCGGTGCAGGACATCTTCGATCAGACCAACCGTTATTTCGTGGGCGCCGACTGGTATCGCCAGGTCTTGCAGGACCCGCGCTTGCACGACTCGCTGCTGCGGCAGTTCATTTACTCGGGCTGCGTGCTGCTGATCGAGATTCCGCTGGGTATCGCTATCGCCCTGACCATGCCGACCAAGGGGCGATGGTCGTCGTTGTGTCTGATCGTCATGACCATTCCGCTGCTGATTCCATGGAACGTGGTGGGCACCATCTGGCAGATATTTGGCCGTGCCGATATCGGGTTGCTGGGCTGGAGCCTCAATCAACTGGGCATCAGCTACAACTATGCGGCCAACACCATGGATGCCTGGGTGACAGTGCTGGTCATGGATGTCTGGCACTGGACGTCACTGGTTGCGCTGCTGTGTTACTCGGGGTTGCGGGCCATTCCGGACGTGTACTACCAGGCTGCGCGTATCGATCGTGCGTCGAGCTGGGCCGTGTTCCGGCATATCCAGTTGCCGAAGATGAAGAGTGTGCTGCTGATTGCGGTGATGCTGCGCTTCATGGACAGCTTCATGATCTATACCGAGCCGTTTGTCCTCACCGGGGGCGGGCCGGGCAACGCCACGACCTTCCTGAGCCAGACCCTGACGCAAATGGCTATCGGCCAGTTCGACCTTGGGCCGGCTGCGGCGTTCTCGCTGGTGTACTTCCTGATCATTCTGCTGGTTTCGTGGCTGTTCTATACCGCCATGACCCATAGCGACAAGAACTGAGGATCGGCCATGAATGCACGCAAGGCTGTGCCGTTATTGATCTACATCCTGTTTCTGCTGGTGCCGATCTACTGGCTGCTGAACATGTCGTTCAAGAGCAACACCGAGATTCTCGGTGGCCTGACGCTCTGGCCGCAGGATTTCACCCTGGCCAATTATCGGGTGATTTTCACCGACCCAAGCTGGTACAGCGGTTATATCAACTCGCTGTATTACGTCTGCCTGAACACGGTCATTTCCCTGGCGGTGGCATTGCCGGCGGCTTATGCGTTTTCGCGTTACCGGTTCCTGGGTGACAAGCATCTATTCTTCTGGCTGCTGACTAACCGCATGGCGCCACCGGCCGTGTTTTTGCTGCCGTTCTTCCAGCTTTATTCCTCGATTGGCCTGTTCGACACCCACATTGCCGTGGCGCTGGCTCACTGCCTGTTCAATGTGCCGTTGGCGGTGTGGATTCTGGAAGGCTTCATGTCGGGTGTACCCAAGGAAATCGACGAGACTGCCTATATCGACGGCTATAGTTTTCCTCGCTTCTTCGTGAAGATTTTCGTGCCGCTGATTGGCTCCGGCATCGGCGTGACGGCGTTCTTCTGCTTCATGTTTTCCTGGGTGGAGCTGCTGCTGGCGCGCACCCTGACGTCGGTCAACGCCAAGCCCATCGCGGCAGTCATGACCCGTACCGTATCGGCATCGGGTATCGATTGGGGCGTGCTGGCGGCGGCAGGAGTGCTGACCATTCTGCCGGGCATGCTGGTGATCTGGTTTGTTCGCAATCACGTGGTCAAGGGCTTTGCCCTGGGCCGGGTCTGAGGAGTCGAGATATGGAGTGGATGGCCTGGACTTCACTGACGGCGAGTTTCTTCGGCGTCATCGCTTTGTTGCTGGTGGGCATGACGGTGTGGGAACTGAGTTCGCCTTGCGTCGAGCGGCGCGGTTTTCTGCCGATCGAGACCAGTCGGGGGGATCGTTTGTTTATCGGACTGCTGGCAAGTGCCTACCTGCATTTGCTGGTCATCGGCGTGACGGACTGGAGCATCTGGATCGCCTCGCTGGTATCGCTGGTGTGGTTGTTTGTCGTAATGCGTTGGGGGTAGCCGAGCAACTGTTTCGTGCCGGGACTGTCCGGGAGGCGGCAACGTGCCCTGGGTAATAATCATCTGGAGGTGTCTATGTTCTACAAAAACAACAAGCTGAGACATAGCGTGGCGCTGGCTTCGATGCTGGCATGCAGTGGATTGAGCGTGACGGCGTGGGCGGATGCCTATGAGGATGCCGCGAAAAAATGGATCGGCTCCGAATTCAAGCCTTCGACCCTGACCCCTGAGCAGCAGTTGGCCGAGCTGGAGTGGTTCATCAAGGCGGCTGAACCGTTTCGCGGGATGGAAATCAAGGTGGTGTCGGAAACCCTGACCACCCACGAATATGAATCCAAGACCCTGGCCAAGGCGTTTACGGAAATCACCGGGATCAAGCTGACTCACGACCTGGTGCAGGAAGGGGACGTGATCGAGAAGATCCAGACCCAGATGCAGTCGGACAAGAATATCTACGACGGCTGGGTAAACGACTCGGACCTGATCGGTACCCATTTCCGCTACGGCAAGGCGCAATCTCTGACCGAACTGATGGCCAGTGATGCTGGCAAGAAAGTGACATCGCCGACCCTGGACCTGAAAGACTTTATCGGTCTGTCCTTCACGACCGCGCCCGACGGCAAGGTCTATCAATTACCTGATCAGCAGTTCGCCAACCTTTACTGGTTCCGCGCCGACTGGTTCGAGCGTGCCGACCTGAAAGCGAAGTTCAAGGCCAAGTACGGCTATGAGCTGGGTGTGCCGGTCAACTGGTCTGCTTACGAGGACATTGCCAAATTCTTCAGCGAAGACGTCAAGGAAATCGACGGCAAGCGCATTTATGGCCATATGGACTACGGCAAGAAAGACCCATCACTGGGCTGGCGCTTCACCGATGCCTGGTTCTCCATGGCGGGTGGCGGCGATAAAGGCCTGCCGAACGGTCTGCCTGTGGACGAGTGGGGGATTCGCGTAGAAAACTGCCGTCCGGTGGGGTCGAGCATTACCCGTGGTGGTGACACCAATGGCCCGGCGGCGGTATTCGCCACTCAGAAATACATCGACTGGCTCAAGGCTTATGCGCCACCGGAAGCGGCGGGCATGACGTTCTCCGAGTCTGGCCCGGTGCCTTCCCAAGGCAACGTCGCGCAGCAGATCTTCTGGTACACCGCGTTTACTGCAGACATGACCAAGCCCGGCTTGCCGGTGATGAATGCCGATGGCACGCCCAAGTGGCGCATGGCACCTTCGCCCAAAGGCCCGTACTGGAAAGACGGTATGAAACTGGGGTATCAGGATGTGGGATCGTGGACTTTCCTGTATTCGACACCAGAGAAACAAAGGTTGGCAGCCTGGCTGTACGCGCAGTTCGTGACCTCGAAAACCGTTTCCCTGAAGAAAACCATCGTAGGGCTGACGCCGATTCGTGAGTCGGACATCAACTCCAGGGAAATGACAGAGCTGGCACCCAAGCTGGGTGGTCTGGTCGAGTTCTATCGCAGCCCGGCCCGTGTGCAATGGTCGCCGACCGGCACCAACGTTCCTGACTACCCGAAACTGGCTCAACTGTGGTGGAGTCATGTTGCGGAAGCGGTAACCGGCGAGAAGACTGCGCAACAGGCTCTGGACGGGCTGGCCAAGGATCAGGACTCTATCCTGATGCGGCTTGAGCGCTCCAAGGCTCAGGAGAAGAGCGGCTGTGCACCGAAGCTGAACCCGGAAACCACGGCAGAAGAGTGGTACAAGAAGGGCGAGGCGTCTCCGGACGGCTGGGCTGCTCCGCAACGCAAACTGGCCAACGAGAAGCCCAAAGGCGAGACCGTGGCGTATTCCGAGCTGCTTAAAAGCTGGGAGGCGGCACGCAAGTAATCGATGACCTGAATGAAAACGGCACCTCATGAGGTGCCGTTTTTCATTGTGGGAACACTCAGTCGTGCAGGGTTTCAGCAGCGTACAGGGTGTTTTCCAGCAGGCAGGCGCGAGTCATCGGGCCGACACCGCCCGGTACGGGGGTGATCCAGCCTGCGCGGGGCAGGGCGGTTTCGTACACGACGTCACCCACCAGCTTGCCGTCTTCCTGGCGGTTGATACCGACGTCGATGACGATTGCGCCAGGCTTGATCCACTCGCCCTTGACCAGGCCGGGTTTGCCAGCGGCTACCACCACCAGGTCGGCGCGGCCGACATGGCCTGCCAGATCCTTGGTGAAGCGGTGGGTCACGGTGACGGTGCAGCCGGCGAGCAGCAATTCCATTGCCATCGGACGACCGACGATATTGGAGGCGCCTACAACCACGGCGTCCAGCCCGTACAGATCGACACCGGTGCTTTCCAGCAGGGTCATGATCCCTTTGGGGGTGCATGGGCGCAGCAGCGGGATGCGCTGGGCCAGACGACCGACGTTATAAGGATGGAAACCATCAACGTCCTTGTCCGGGCGAATGCGCTCCAGCAGCAGGGAAGCGTCCAGATGCGCAGGCAATGGCAGTTGCAGCAGGATGCCGTCGACATCGGCGTCGCTGTTGAGACGATCGATCAGCTCGGTCAGCGCAACCTGTGTGGTCTCGGCAGGCAGGTCGTAGGCCTGGGAAATGAAGCCTACTTCCTCGCAGTCCTTGCGCTTGTGAGAGACGTAAACCTGGGAGGCGGGGTCGCTGCCCACCAGAATCACCGCGAGGCCTGGCGTACGCAGGCCTTGCTCGCGACGTTCGGCGACACGTTTGGCGATCTGCTGGCGCAGGCTGGCGGCGATCGCTTTGCCGTCGATAAGTTGTGCAGTCATGACGCGTGATTAACCATCGAGAGGGAAAAAATGAGCGCGCATTCTCGCATGACATGACGCAGGGGCAAAGGCGCTTGGTCTGTATATTCAGCTAACTCCTTTATCTAACTGAATTTTTTTCAAAAAAGAGTTGACGACCCCCAGGGGCGTCTATAAGATTCGTCGCACTTGCCGGGCAGCACCCAGCACTGCTTAAGAAGCTGGCGCTGGTTGATGTAAGTCGGGTGGAGTTGAAAATCAACTCGACGTGATTGAAAGCCTTCTAATTTGTACTCAATAAAGAATGCAGATTATATAAGTGCCCGTAGCTCAGCTGGATAGAGCATCCGCCTTCTAAGCGGATGGTCGCAGGTTCGAGTCCTGCCGGGTGCGCCATTAAAGGCGGCTTTGGCACGGTAGGTGAGTTGTAGTAGATGCATGCAATATGGTGGGCGTAGCTCAGTTGGTAGAGCACAGGATTGTGACTCCTGTTGTCGTGGGTTCGATCCCCATCGTCCACCCCATATTCGGAGAGGCGCCAGATTTATTAATCATAAACTGGCGCCTTTGCTTTAAAAGCTTGTAACGCGGATGTGGTGGAATTGGTAGACACACTGGATTTAGGTTCCAGCGCCGCAAGGTGTGAGAGTTCGAGTCTCTCCGTCCGCACCAAGATATAAATAGTGAAGCCTTGATACATTCACTATTGAAAGAAGCCGCCTAGTGCGGCTTTTTTTGTTTCAGCGTGTTGGTTTTATCGTCTCGCTGGTCGGTTGGCGCGTTGCCGCCGGTCGAGCGGGGCGCGCTACGCGGATGGAATCGGTAGCGGTCCGGTGCACGTGCTTCCTTTATATAGCCCGTGCCAGACGCTTTGCCGGTGCTGTAAAGGCCTTGTTGTCTTTGCTCGCCAGCAGTCCGCTTCCATCCTCTTAAATCTGCCCTTTTTCAGTAGGGTGACTTCTTGAGTTTGACCCACTAGAATGCATGCCCTTGATTCTGGGGTCGGAAACGGCCGGCTAACGTCTGTGCAACGAGGAATATCCATGCAAGTTTCTGTTGAAAATACTTCCGCTCTTGAGCGCCGCATGACCATTGGCGTGCCTGCCGAACGCATCGAGACTGAAGTCAACAAGCGTCTGCAGCAGACCGCACGTAAAGCCAAGATCCCGGGCTTCCGCCCTGGCAAAGTGCCTATGAGCGTAATCCGCCAGCGTTATGAAGATGGCGCGCGCCAGGAAGCACTGGGCGATCTGATTCAGGCTACCTTCTACGAAGCAGTGGTTGAGCAGAAGCTGAACCCGGCTGGCGCACCTGCTGTAGAGCCAAAGTCCTTCGAGAAAGGCAAGGACCTGGAATACATCGCCACTTTTGAAGTGTTCCCTGAGTTCACTGTTGCAGGTTTCGAGTCCATCTCCGTCGAGCGCCTGTCCGCCGACGTAGCTGACAGCGACCTGGACAACATGCTGGAAATCCTGCGCAAGCAGAACGTTCGTTTCGAAGCGGCCGATCGTGCTGCCCAGAACGAAGACCAGCTGAACATCGATTTCGTTGGCAAGGTTGACGGCGAAGTCTTCGCTGGCGGTTCTGCTACTGGCACCCAGCTGGTTCTGGGTTCCGGCCGCATGATCCCTGGTTTCGAAGACGGTCTGGTTGGCGCCAAGGCGGGTGAAGAGCGCGTTCTGAACGTCACCTTCCCTGAGGACTACCAGAACCTGGAGCTGGCTGGCAAAGCCGCTGAGTTCACCGTTACCGTCAACAGTGTTTCCGCACCAACGCTGCCTGAGCTGAACGAAGAGTTCTTCAAGCAGTTCGGTATCAAGGAAACCGGCATCGAAGGTTTCCGCACCGAAGTTCGCAAGAACATGGAGCGTGAGCTGCGTCAGGCCATCAAGTCCAAGGTCAAGAACCAGGTCATGGACGGTCTGCTGGCCGCCAACCCGATCGAAGTTCCAAAAGCCCTGCTGGAAAACGAAGTCAATCGTCTGCGCGTCCAGGCTGTTCAACAGTTCGGCGGCAACATCAAGCCTGACCAGTTGCCTGCAGAGCTGTTCGAAGAGCAAGCCAAGCGTCGCGTCGAGCTGGGCCTGATTGTTGCTGAAGTGGTCAAGCAGTTCGAGCTCAAGCCAGACGACGCTCGCGTTCGTGATCTGATCCAGGAAATGGCCTCTGCCTATCAAGAGCCAGAGCAGGTTGTTGCCTGGTACTACAAGAACGAGCAGCAAATGAACGAAGTACGTTCTGTTGTGCTTGAAGAGCAAGTTGTGGATACTGTTTTGCAGAAAGCTAGCGTGACCGACAAATCGGTCTCCTACGAAGAAGCGGTCAAGCCGGTAGAAGCTCCAAAAGCCGACTGATTTCTCTTTTCGTTCGAAAAACACCCACAAGCCAGCCTTCGCGCTGGCTTGTGCGTATTCAAGACTCGACTATTTGGGAGTGAATGCAGGACATGTCCCGCAATTCTTATATTCAGCAGAACTCTGACATCCAGGCCGCTGGCGGCCTGGTCCCGATGGTTATCGAGCAGTCCGCCCGTGGCGAACGCGCCTATGACATCTACTCGCGCCTTCTCAAGGAGCGTGTGATCTTTATGGTAGGTCCTGTAGAAGACTACATGGCCAACCTTATTGCGGCGCAACTGCTGTTCCTGGAAGCGGAAAACCCGGACAAGGATATCCATCTCTACATCAACTCACCTGGCGGTTCGGTGACAGCAGGCATGTCGATCTACGACACCATGCAGTTCATCAAGCCGGACGTGTCGACCATCTGTATCGGTCAGGCGTGCAGCATGGGTGCCTTCCTGCTGGCTGGCGGTGCCGAAGGCAAGCGTCATTGCCTGCCTAACTCGCGGATGATGATTCACCAGCCGTTGGGCGGTTTCCAGGGGCAGGCGTCGGACATCGACATCCATGCCAAGGAAATCCTGCACATTCGTCATCGCCTGAACTCGTTGCTGGCTCACCACACCGGTCAAAGCCTTGAAACCATTGAGCGCGACACCGAGCGTGACAACTTCATGAGCGCAGATCGCGCGGCGGAATACGGCCTGATCGACTCTGTGATCAACAAACGTCAAATGCCTGCCTAAGTAACTCAAAATGTGGGTGGTTGGACCAACCGACCACCTGCGGACTTGAAAAAGCCCGCAATAGCCTTCATCTTGTGTTGCAAGCCTACCGGATTGGATCGATCGAATGACTGACACCCGCAACGGCGAGGACAACGGCAAACTGCTCTATTGCTCCTTCTGTGGCAAAAGCCAGCATGAAGTGCGCAAATTGATTGCCGGCCCCTCGGTCTTTATCTGCGACGAGTGCGTCGACCTGTGCAATGACATCATCCGTGAGGAGGTGCAGGAAGCACAGGCCGAGAGCAGCGCGCATAAATTGCCTTCGCCTAAAGAAATCAGCGGCATCCTTGATCAGTATGTAATTGGTCAGGAACGTGCCAAAAAGGTTCTCGCAGTAGCGGTGTACAACCACTACAAGCGTCTGAACCAGCGCGACAAGAAAAACGATGATGTTGAACTCGGCAAAAGCAACATCCTGCTGATCGGCCCTACCGGCTCCGGCAAGACCTTGCTCGCTGAAACACTGGCTCGTCTGCTCAATGTGCCGTTCACCATCGCCGATGCCACGACCCTGACCGAAGCCGGTTATGTCGGTGAGGACGTGGAAAACATCATTCAGAAGCTGTTGCAGAAATGTGATTACGACGTAGAGAAGGCCCAGATGGGTATTGTCTACATCGACGAAATCGACAAGATTTCCCGCAAATCCGACAACCCTTCGATTACTCGTGACGTTTCCGGTGAAGGCGTGCAGCAAGCCTTGCTGAAGCTGATCGAGGGCACCGTGGCTTCCGTTCCTCCTCAAGGCGGGCGCAAGCATCCACAGCAGGAGTTCCTGCAGGTGGACACGCGCAATATCCTGTTCATATGCGGTGGTGCTTTCTCGGGTCTGGAAAAAGTCATTCAGAACCGTTCCACCCGTGGCGGCATCGGCTTCAACGCCGAAGTCCGCAGCAAGGAAGAAGGCAAGAAGGTTGGCGAATCCTTGCGTGAAGTCGAGCCTGACGATCTGGTCAAGTTCGGTCTGATCCCTGAGTTCGTGGGCCGTCTGCCAGTGCTGGCGACATTGGATGAGCTGGATGAGGCTGCGTTGATGCAGATCCTTACCGAGCCGAAAAACGCCCTTACCAAGCAGTATGCCAAGCTGTTCGAGATGGAAGGTGTGGACCTCGAGTTCCGTACCGACGCGCTGAAATCGGTTGCTCGTCGTGCGCTGGAGCGCAAGACAGGTGCCCGCGGTCTGCGTTCCATCCTGGAAGGCGTATTGCTCGACACCATGTATGAAATCCCGTCGCAGACCGACGTGAGCAAAGTGGTGATCGACGAGAGCGTTATCGATGGTTCGTCCAAGCCACTGTTGATCTACGAAAACAGCGAGCCGCCTGCCAAGGTTGCTCCTGACGCTTAAAGCGTAGAGAGACATACAGAAGGGGGCCTGCGGGCCTCCTTTTGCATTATTAGTGGCATCGTATCCTTCGTCTTTAGGGAACGTTTTTCTCCAATGAGCCACTAGTATCCTGTCCGGGAAGTCATTCTGCTTTTTTTGGCTGCGCCTGTAACCGCCTGATTGTGTTGCCATTCCTCGCCATGACTGGGTGCGGCGTCCTGTCCGATGGCTGTGCTCGTGCGTCAAAAAGAGAGCGTATTTTCAAAACAGGCCACTAAAGCTTGTTTTTTTTGAACGCTACCCCCATCTTGACTTCAAGCAACTTCCACCTGTCCACGGCCAATTGGCCGCCGTAGAGGCGAAATCATGAAGACCACAATTGAATTGCCTCTCTTGCCATTGCGTGATGTTGTGGTTTATCCGCACATGGTTATCCCGCTGTTCGTGGGGCGCGAGAAATCTATCGAAGCTCTAGAAGCAGCGATGACGGGCGACAAGCAAATCCTTTTGCTGGCGCAAAGAAATCCGGCTGACGACGATCCCGATGAAAAGGCTCTTTATAGCGTCGGCACGATTGCAACCGTATTGCAGCTTCTCAAATTGCCTGACGGCACCGTCAAGGTACTGGTTGAGGGCGAGCAGCGTGGCTCTGTCGAGCGTTTCATTGAAGTCGATGGTCATTGCCGCGCAGAAGTCGCGCTGATCGATGAAACCGACGCGCCTGATCGTGAATCCGAAGTCTTTGTGCGCAGCCTGCTGTCGCAGTTCGAGCAGTATGTCCAGCTTGGCAAGAAAGTCCCTGCCGAAGTCCTGTCGTCGCTCAACAGCATCGATGAGCCCGGTCGCCTGGTAGACACCATGGCGGCGCATATGGCGCTGAAGATCGAGCAGAAGCAGGAGATCCTCGAAATCATCGACCTGGCTGCCCGTGTCGAGCACGTGCTGGCCTTGCTGGATGCCGAAATCGACCTGTTGCAGGTTGAAAAGCGCATTCGCGGTCGCGTCAAGAAACAGATGGAGCGCAGCCAGCGCGAGTACTACCTGAATGAGCAGATGAAGGCCATTCAGAAGGAACTGGGCGATGGCGATGAAGGGCACAACGAAATCGAGGAGCTGAAAAAGCGTATCGAAGCCGCTGGCCTGCCTAAAGATGCTCTGACCAAAGCAACTGCCGAGCTGAACAAGCTCAAGCAAATGTCCCCGATGTCGGCTGAAGCGACTGTCGTGCGCTCCTACATCGACTGGCTGGTTCAGGTGCCGTGGAAGGCGCAGAGCAAGGTTCGCCTCGATCTGGCGCGTGCCGAAGCCATTCTCGACTCCGATCACTATGGTCTGGAGGAGGTCAAGGAGCGCATCCTTGAATACCTCGCCGTGCAAAAGCGCGTGAAAAAGATTCGCGGTCCTGTGTTGTGCCTCGTAGGGCCTCCTGGCGTCGGTAAAACCTCCCTGGCCGAGTCCATTGCCAGCGCCACCAACCGCAAGTTCGTGCGCATGGCCCTGGGCGGTGTGCGTGACGAGGCTGAGATTCGTGGCCATCGTCGGACCTATATCGGTTCGATGCCGGGTCGATTGATACAGAAAATGACCAAGGTTGGCGTACGCAACCCACTGTTCCTGCTCGATGAAATCGACAAGATGGGCAGTGACATGCGTGGCGATCCGGCTTCGGCATTGCTTGAGGTGCTTGATCCCGAGCAGAACCACAACTTCAATGACCACTATCTGGAAGTCGATTACGACCTCTCGGATGTGATGTTCCTGTGTACCTCGAACTCGATGAACATCCCGCCAGCGCTGCTGGACCGGATGGAAGTCATTCGTCTGCCCGGTTACACCGAGGACGAGAAGGTCAACATTGCCGTCAAATACCTTTCGCCAAAACAGATTCAGGCCAATGGCCTGAAAAAAGGCGAAATCGAGTTCGACGACGATGCGATTCGCGACATCATCCGCTACTACACCCGTGAAGCAGGTGTGCGCGGTCTTGAGCGCCAGATTGCCAAGGTCTGCCGCAAGGCGGTCAAAGAGCATGCGCTGGAAAAACGTTTTGCAATTCGTGTCACGGCCGAGATGCTCGAACACTTCCTGGGCGTGCGAAAATTCCGCTACGGTCTGGCCGAGCAGCAGGACCAGATCGGTCAGGTAACCGGCCTTGCCTGGACTCAGGTCGGCGGAGAGTTGCTGACCATCGAAGCGGCTGTGGTTCCCGGCAAAGGGCAGTTGATCAAGACCGGTTCTCTGGGCGATGTCATGGTCGAATCGATCACGGCGGCGCAGACAGTCGTGCGCAGTCGGGCCAAGAGCCTGGGCATTTCGCTGGATTTCCACGAGAAACACGACACTCACATCCACATGCCGGAAGGGGCTACCCCCAAGGATGGCCCTAGCGCGGGTGTAGGCATGTGTACGGCTCTGGTATCGGCGTTGACGCAGATTCCGGTGCGTGCCGATGTGGCGATGACCGGTGAAATTACCCTTCGCGGGCAGGTGCTGGCGATTGGTGGTTTGAAGGAAAAACTTCTGGCGGCGCATCGCGGTGGAATCAAAACCGTGATCATCCCGGAGGAGAATGTGCGCGATTTGAAGGAAATTCCTGACAATATCAAGCAAGACCTGCAGATCAAGCCTGTTAAATGGATTGACGAAGTCCTGCAAATTGCGCTGCAATACGCGCCGGAGCCCTTGCCGGATGTGGCTCCCGATATTGTTGCAAAGGATGAAAAACGCGAGTCTGACTCTAAGGAAAGAATTAGCACGCATTAAGTCTGTGTGGGCTTCCTTGACAGCTTTTTGGAGCCCTTGTTATAAAGCGGCTCTTTCTGGCAAGTACCAGCAAGCCCACCAGTGCTCGTTTTGCTTACCACCAAAAACTTAGAAACATACTCAATATAGAGATAAGGGGACTTAGAGTGAACAAGTCGGAACTGATTGATGCTATCGCTGCATCTGCTGATATCCCGAAAGCTGCTGCTGGCCGTGCGCTGGATGCAGTTATCGAATCCGTCACTGGCGCTCTGAAGGCTGGCGACTCTGTTGTATTGGTTGGCTTTGGTACGTTCTCCGTTACAGATCGTCCTGCTCGTATCGGTCGCAACCCACAGACTGGTAAGACGCTGGAAATCGCTGCTGCTAAAAAACCAGGTTTCAAAGCCGGTAAAGCCCTGAAAGAAGCTGTCAACTAAGCCTCTTGAAGCCTTTGCCCGCCGGGTCAGAGCCAATCTGAACCGGTAGCGCAGCGGTGGTGCAGCCGGTTGCAAGACCGGAGGGTTCGAGCCCTTCCGCTTCGTCAGTTACGAGAAGGCGCATCCTCGGATGCGCCTTTCTTCTATCCGCTTTCTACCCACGCTCTGCGGTTGGTTAGTCGGTTCAACCGTTTTGGGGGACGCAATGCTGCAGAATATCAGGGACAATTCACAAGGCTGGATTGCCAAGACAATTATCGGGATCATCATCGCGTTGATGGCCCTGACGGGCATCGAAGCGATGTTCACCGCCAGTGGTAACAAGCAGAATGCTGCCCAGGTCAATGGCGAGGACGTGACTCAGAATGAACTGAGTCAGGCTGTCGACATGCAACGCCGCCAGCTGGCTCAGCAACTGGCTCAGCAGCTTGGCAAGGATTTCGATCCTGCGATGCTGGATGAAAAGCTGTTGCGTGAATCCGCTCTCAAAGGGCTGATCGACCGCAAGCTGCTGCTGCAAGGTGCGGCCGATGCCAAATTCGCTTTTTCCGAGGCTGCGCTGGATCAGCAGCTTCTGCTGACGCCTGAATTCCAGGTTGATGGCAAGTTCAATGCCGATCGTTTCGATCAGGTCATCCGCCAGTTGGGCTACAGCCGGTTGCAGTTCCGCCAGTTGCTGGGTCAGGAAATGCTGATCGGTCAGGTCCGTGCCGGTATCGCTGGCAGTGCCTTCGTGACCGATACGGAAGTCGAGGCCTTCGCCCGTCTTGAAAAACAGACTCGCGACTTTGCCACCTTGACTCTGCCTGTCGATCTGGCTGCTGCGAAAGTGACCGATGACGAAGTCAAGGCTCACTACGACCAGCATGCCAAGGAGTTCATGAGTCCTGAGCAGGTTGTGCTTGATTACATCGAATTGAAGAAGTCGTCCTTCTTCGACAAGGTGCAGGTCAAGGACGAGGACTTGCAGGATGCTTACCAGAAGGAAATCGCCAATCTGGCGGAGCAGCGTCGTGCTGCGCACATCCTGATCGAAGTGAACGACAAGCTCAATGAAACCCAGGCCAAGGCCAAACTGGAAGAAATCCAGCAGCGTCTGGCCAAGGGCGAAAGCTTTGCAGCGCTGGCCAAGGAGTTCTCCCAGGACCCTGGCTCGTCGAGCAAGGGTGGCGACCTGGGCTATGCCGGCAAGGGTGTCTACGATAAGGCCTTTGAAGAGGCGCTGTATGCCTTGAACAAGGATCAGGTTTCGCAGCCGGTACGCAGTGACTTCGGCTGGCATCTGATCAAGCTGCTGGGCGTTGAAGCACCTTCGGTGCCGAGCTTTGCCAGCCTGAAAGAGAAGCTGACCCATGATCTGAAGGCTCAGCAGGTCGAGCAGAAGTTTGTCGAAGTGACCAAACAACTGGAAGACTCGGCTTTCGAGTCGTCCGATCTGACTCAGCCGGCTCAGGATCTGGGCCTCAAGGTGCAGACTACCGCGCCGTTCGGTCGTGAAGGCGGCGAAGGCCTGACAGCCAATCGTGCGGTGATCCAGGCAGCATTCAGCCCGGAAGTCCTCGAAGAAGGTTCCAACAGCAACACGCTGGAGCTGGACCCGGAGACTGTAGTGGTCGTACGTTCCAAAGAGCACTTGCAGCCTCAGCAGTTGCCGCTTGAAAGCGTCGCCGCCTCCATTCGTACCCAGTTGCTCAAGGAGCACGCCAGTGCTGCAGCCAAGGCCAAGGGCGAAGCGCTCCTGGCAGGTCTGCGCGATGGCAAGACCCCGTTGGCAGCCAAACAGGATGGTCATGCGTGGGCAGTTCTGGAAGCGGCTACCCGCAGCCAGGACAGTGTCGACCCGGCAGTGCTGCAAGCAGTGTTCCGTATGCCCAAGCCTACCGGCAAGGACAAGCCTGAGTTTGCCAGCCTGACCGCAGCAGACGGCAGCTTTGTGATTGTGCGCCTCAATGGTGTGAATCAGGCAACAGCGCCGAGTGACGCGGAAAAGGCGCAATACCGCCGTTTCCTGGCGTCGCGTGCCGGTCAGCAGGATTTCGCTGCTTATCGCTCGGAACTGGAAAGCAAGGCCAAGATCGAGCGTTTCTAAGCTCGATTTGATTCACTCGAAACGCCCGGTGCATTCACCGGGCGTTTTGCTTTGTGCGGTTTGTGATTTTCTTGTGATTCTTTTCCGCAGCAAGGGAACCGTTTTCAGCGCTTTGCCACTCAGTCGAGTACGTAGATCCTTGTTTCGTGCCGAGGGAGAGAAACCGCAATGAGCGATCCCATTTCAAGCACCGGTCGTGGTCCCAGTGGTTTTGGGAGCTTTCCAGTACCGGAAAACCTTACCGAGGTCCCCTTCAGTCTGACCTCGGGTGAGTTTCACAAGTCTACCGGTGGTCTGGCCGGTGTCGAGTATGGCCAGGCTGGCAAGATGGCCGGAACGGCATTGCCAGTTCCTCAGGCCGCTGAAGACTCGTTCCTCCAGCGTCTGCTGCGCGCCTTGAGCAGCCAGATCTCAGGCAAGGCCCAGCCTCCTGTGCGGGAAAATCATGAGTATCTAGACGACTCGAAATACAGCTCGCCCGAGGAACTGGCCAAATGGGACGGTCTGTTGGGTGATATGCCGCCCTCCAAGCGTGAGCAGGCTGCCAAAGAGCTGAACCGCCCGATTGCCGCTGCCAGAATGATTGCCGCCAATGACCCGGATGCGGACAAGGCCTGGGCCTTCCTGGATGAGAACCCGACTCTGAAAACCGCCATGGACACGGCTCAGGGTGGCAAGGCGGACGGCAAGATTACCAAGAAGGACGCCAAGACCTTCGCCAAGAACATGGAGAAACAGGTCGATAAAGGCACAGACAGCCTTAATGACTTCCGCAAGGACAACCCGGATGCCGATGCACAATCGGTGCAGTTGGTGCGTTCGGCAGCCGTGCTGCTGGCTCATGAGCCAATAACCGAAGCCGGTGATCCGTCCAACGCCCAGGGCGTTGAAGGCCAGACCAAGGTCAATGGCCGCACCACCATCGCGGGGCTTGAGTCGGTGAGCGCCAATAACCCGGGGCTTTCCAGTGTCCTGCAGGACTCTGCCGCCACCTGGGCGCAGCCAGGCATGTTCGAGATGATGGACCAGGGCAACATGCGCGGCAAAAAGCTGGCGATGCGGGCTCCTGACGGCGTGATGATCAAGCGGGATATCAGCACCTGGATCAAGCACAAGGCCCCAGCCAATGAAGAGGACTTTTCACGGGTTCTCACCGACGCTGCGACTATCGGTGCGGTTTCAAGTGTGGATATCAGCAAGCTGAACGGCGATGTGTTCAGCAACCCTCAGGCCTACAGCGGCGAGCAGAAAGCCGCCGTACTGGTGGAGTTGCAACAGATTTCCGAGCAGGTCGTGGCGGGACGCTCGATTCGTAACACCTCGGCCACCGAAACCGCTCTGGATGAAAAGATCACCCAGTTGCAGAACGATCCTTCCGTGCAGGCCTTTCTGGCCAGGAATACCGACCGCCAGGCAGAGTTGATTATTAACAGCGACCCGGCACTGGCTCAGGTGGTGAATGAAACCACGACCAAAAAAGCAGCGGCGGGTACCACCGGAATGAGCACCGCATTTACCCCCGGTGGCACTGGCAAGGATACGAATCAGACCAAGGATGATCTGAAGCAGGCTGCCAGCACTATTCACGAGGTGATCGACTTTGGTGACAAGGTGGGTGTGCGCAGGGGCGGTGCAAACGCAGCGGTAGGTATCGGTGGGCGTGTAGCCGCGGCTGTTGGCGGGCGTATTGTCGGGGCGGTTGCCGGTCAGGCGGCGGGTGCAGCGGCAGCTTCGGCGATTGGTGCGGCGGCCGGCCCCGTGGGCTGGGCGGTCAGTGGTGCCATAAGCATCGGCATGGGTATTTCGGAGATCATCAATTCGGTGAAGGAGCGTAAGGAACGCAAGGCCTTCAGCCGTACCGTCAACCCGACTCTGGAGCAGTTCGGCATACCCAAGCCTAAATAGGCGTGGGGGCAGAAACAGAAAATCCGGATCCCTGGCGGGCGTCCGGATTTTCTGTTTTCAGGGCCGACGTCAGACGCCAGCCCCTATCGAAGATCACTCTTCGATGTTGCCCATCGCAGTGGTGTTGAAACCGCCGTCGACGTACATGATTTCACCGCTGATGCCGGACGCCAGGTCCGAGCACAGGAAGGCGCCGGCGTTGCCGACTTCTTCGATGGTGACGTTGCGACGCAGAGGGGTCTGCGCTTCGTTGGCTGCCAGCATCTTGCGGAAGTTCTTGATACCCGAAGCAGCCAGGGTACGGATCGGACCAGCCGATACGGCGTTGACGCGAGTGCCTTCCGGGCCGAGGCTGCCAGCCAGGTAGCGAACGCCGGCTTCCAGGCTGGCCTTGGCCATGCCCATCACGTTGTAGTTAGGCATGGTGCGCTCAGCGCCCAGGTACGACAGGGTCAGCAGGCTGCCATTGCGGCCTTTCATCAGTTCGCGACCGGCTTTGGCCAGGGCAACGAAGCTGTAGGCGCTGATGTCGTGAGCGATGCGGAAGCCGTCACGGGTGGTGGCTTCGGTGAAGTCGCCATCAAGCTGGTCGCCTGGAGCGAAGCCAACGGAGTGAACGATGACGTCCAGGCCGTCCCACTTCTTGCTCAGCTCTTCAAAGACCTTGTTGATCTCTTCGTCGCTTGCCACGTCGCAAGGGAAGCACAGCTCAGGGCCTGAGCCCCAGCCTGCTGCGAACTCTTCGACGCGGCCCTTGAGTTTGTCGTTCTGGTAGGTGAACGCAAGCTCGGCACCTTCACGATGCATGGCGGCAGCGATGCCGGATGCGATGGACAGTTTGCTGGCGACACCGACGATCAGGACGCGCTTACCGGCGAGAAAACCCATGTGTTGTTCCTCTTCAGGTTAATCGACAGCTACCGGCGCCAAAAAGGCTGCTTCCAGTAGCTGCTGTGTATAGGGATGTTGCGGTGCGGCGAAGATATCCTGCGCCACACCCTGTTCGACCACTTTGCCTTGCTTGACCACCATCAACTGGTGGCTCAGCGCTTTGACGACAGCCAGGTCATGGCTGATGAACAAATACGTCAGGTTGTACTTGGTTTGCAGCGAGCGCAGTAACTCGACTACCTGACGCTGCACTGTCCGGTCGAGGGCCGATGTCGGCTCGTCCAGCAGAATCAGCGCCGGTTTTAACACTAATGCACGGGCTATGGCGATTCGCTGCCTTTGCCCACCCGAGAACTCGTGGGGGTAGCGGTGCCGGGTTTCCGGGTCCAGACCTACTTCCCTGAGTGCCTCGATAATTGCCGCTTCCTGCTCGGCGTCCGTCCCCATGCCATGAATGCGCAGGCCTTCGCCCACGATATCGCTCACTGACATGCGCGGGCTCAAACTGCCAAACGGGTCCTGGAACACCACTTGAATCTGTCTGCGCAGCGGACGAATCTGCTGCTGCGACAGGCCATCAAGCGGCTTGCCTTCAAACCGTATGGCGCCCTGGCTGCCGATGAGCCTGAGTATTGCCAGGCCCAGCGTCGACTTGCCCGATCCACTTTCACCGACAATCCCCAGTGTCTGCCCTTGAGGCAGGCTGAAGCGAATACCATCCACCGCCTTGACGTGATCGACGGTTCGCTTGAGCAGGCCTTTCTTGATCGGGAACCAGACTTTCAGGTCCTCGACTTCAAGCAGTGGAGCGCCAGCCGGGTTGGTCGAAGGACCGCCGCTGGGCTCTGCACTGAGCAACACCTGGGTGTACGGATGCTGTGGTGAACGGAACAGCTCTTCGCACAATGCTTGTTCGACGATGCAACCGCGCTGCATGACACATACACGATTGGCTATTTGCCTCACAACGTTCAAATCATGGCTGATCAGCAGCAATGCCATGCCCAGACGAGCCTGTAATTGCTTGAGCAATTCGAGGATTTTCAGCTGTACCGTAACATCCAGCGCGGTGGTCGGTTCGTCGGCAATCAGCAGTTCGGGCTCGTTTGCCAGGGCCATGGCGATCATGACGCGCTGGCGCTGGCCGCCTGACAGCTCGTGGGGCAGGGCCTTGAGCCGTTTGTGTGGCTCGCTGATGCCGACCATTTCCAGCAGCTCCAGCGTACGCGCCGTGGCTGCCTTGCCGGTGAGCCCCTTGTGCAGGCCGAGTACCTCGTTGATCTGCTTTTCCACCGAATGCAGCGGATTGAGCGAGGTCATGGGCTCCTGGAAAATCATGGCAATGCGATTGCCACGAATGGAGCGCAGTTTTTTCTCGTCCATCTTCAGCAGGTCATCGCCCGCATAGCGGATGGTTCCGGCAGGATGGGTGGCGATGGGGTAGGGCAGCAGGCGCAGGATCGAGTGCGCGGTGACCGACTTGCCGGAGCCGCTTTCACCCACCAGAGCCAGGGTTTCGCCGCGACGGATATCGAAGCTGATGTTTTCGACCACGCGCTGGCGCGACTCGCCTGTCACGAACTCGACCGCCAGATCGCGGATTTCGATCAGATTGTCATTGTTCATTTCATTTCCTTGGGTCGAAAGCATCGCGGGCGGATTCGCCGATGAACACCAGCAGGCTCAACATCAATGCCAGTACGGCAAAGGCGCTGATCCCGAGCCACGGGGCTTGCAGGTTGGATTTGCCCTGCGCGACCAGTTCGCCCAGCGAAGGCGAGCCGGCGGGCAGGCCGAAGCCCAGGAAGTCCAGCGCTGTCAGTGTGCCGATGGCGCCGGTCAGAATGAACGGCATGAACGTCATGGTCGACACCATGGCATTGGGCAGGATATGGCGGAACATGATCGCGCCGTTCTCCATGCCCAGCGCCCTGGCAGCGCGCACGTATTCCAGATTGCGGCCGCGCAGGAATTCTGCGCGTACCACGTCCACCAGACTCATCCAGGAAAACAGCAGCATGATGCCCAGCAGCCACCAGAAATTGGGCTGCACGAAGCTGGCCAGGATAATCAGCAGGTACAGCACCGGCAGGCCTGACCAGACCTCCAGGAAGCGCTGGCCCATCAGGTCCACCCAGCCGCCATAGAAACCCTGCAAGGCACCGGCAATCACGCCGATGATGGAACTGAGCACCGTCAGGATCAGGGCGAACAATACCGAGATGCGGAAACCATAGATCACGCGGGCCAGCACATCGCGCCCTTGATCGTCGGTGCCCAGCAGGTTCTCGCTGGAGGGCGGCGCCGGGGCGGGGACTTTCAGGTCGTAGTTGATGCTCTGGTAGCTGAACGGAATGGGTGCCCAAAGGGTCCAGCCGTTCTTTTGCGCGACCAGTTCCTTGATGTAGGGGCTCTTGTAATTGGCTTCCAGCGGGAATTCCCCGCCGAAGGTGGTTTCCGGGTAACGCTTGAACACCGGGAAGTACCATTCGCCGTCATAGCGCACAGCCAGCGGCTTGTCGTTGGCGATCAGTTCCGCGCCCATGCTCAGGCCGAACAGGATCAGAAACAGCCACAGCGACCACCAGCCGCGCTTGTTGGCCTTGAAACGCTCGAAGCGGCGGCGATTGAGAGGAGACAGCTTCATATCAATGCTTCCTGCTTTCAAAGTCGATGCGCGGGTCTACCAGGGTGTACGTGAGGTCACCGATCAGTTTCACCAGCAGCCCCAGCAGGGTGAAGATGAACAGGGTGCCGAAGACCACCGGGTAATCGCGGTTGATGGCCGCTTCAAAACTCATCAGGCCAAGGCCGTCCAGGGAAAAGATCACCTCCACCAGCAGCGAGCCGGTAAAGAAGATCCCCATGAAGGCCGAAGGGAAACCTGCGATCACCAACAGCATGGCGTTGCGGAACACATGGCCGTACAACACGCGGTTATTGCTCAGGCCCTTGGCCTTGGCGGTCACTACGTATTGCTTGCTGATTTCGTCCAGGAAGCTGTTCTTGGTCAGCAGGGTCATGGTGGCGAAGTTGCCGATCACCAGCGCTGTCACCGGCAGCACCAGATGCCAGAAGTAATCGCCTATCTTGCCCAGCGTGCTCATCTCGTCGAAGCCATTGGACGTCAGGCCGCGCAGCGGGAACCAGTTGAAATAACTGCCACCGGCAAATACCACGATCAACAGGATGGCGAACAGGAACGCGGGAATTGCATAACCGACGATGATTGCCGAACTGGTCCAGACATCGAAATGGCTGCCATGGCGAGTGGCCTTGGCGATGCCCAGCGGGATCGACACCAGATACATGATCAGGGTGCTCCATAGCCCGAGGGATATGGACACCGGCATCTTCTCGACAATCAGGTCGATCACTTTTGCATCGCGGAAGAAACTGTCACCGAAATCCAGCTGCGCGTAGTTCTTGATCATGATCCACAAGCGCTCCGGTGCCGACTTGTCGAAGCCGTACATGCGCTCGATTTCCTTGATCAGCGCCGGGTCCAGGCCCTGTGCGCCGCGGTAGTTGGAGCCTGCCACCGCGACTTCCGAGCCACCACCGGCGATGCGGCTGGTGGCGCCGTCGAAACCTTCGATCTTGGCGATCATCTGTTCCACAGGTCCGCCGGGAGCGGCCTGGATGATGATGAAGTTGATGATCAGGATGCCGAACAGGGTCGGGATAATCAGCAGCAAGCGCCGGAGAATATAAGCCAGCATGTTATTGCTCCGTACTCGCAGGTTCAGCTTGCCCGTTGGCAGGCTGTGCGGGAATCGCCGGTTTTGCGTCCGGTTTCATCCACCAGGTCATGACGCCGATGTCCGACAGTGGCGGGGCCTTGGGGTGGGCGATATGGTCCCAGTAGGCCACGCGCCAGGTCTTGATGTGCCAGTTGGGAACCACATAGAAGCCCCACAGCAGGACGCGGTCCATGGCCTTGGTATGGGTGATCAGGTTCTGACGCGAGTCGGCATTGATCAGGCCGTCCACCAGGGTATCGATGGCCGGGTCCTTGAGGCCCATGAAGTTGCGGCTGCCAGGGTTGTCGGCGCTGGAGGAGTGAAAGTAGATCCGCTGTTCGTTGCCCGGCGAGCTGGATTGCGGGTAGCTGCTGACGATCATCTCGTAGTCCCGCGAGCGCAGGCGGTTGATGTACTCCGAGACGTCCACCCGGCGAATGCTCAGTTCGATACCCAGATCGTTCAGGTTGCGCTTGTAGGGCAGCAGGACGCGCTCAAACTCGGTCTGGGCCAGCAGAAACTCCAGTTTGACCGGGTTGCCCTGGGCATCGACCATCTTGTCGTTGACGATCTTCCAGCCCGCTTCCTGCAATAACTGGAAGGCGCGGCGCAATTGAGGACGGATCATGCCGCTGCCATCGTTGACCGGCAGTTTGTATTCTTCGCTGAAGACCCGGTCAGGGATCTTGCCGCGCAACGGTTCCAGGATGGCAAGTTCCTGTGCCGAAGGCAGGCCGCTGGAGGCCATCTCGGAGTTGTCGAAGTAGCTTTTGGTCCGGCTGTAGGAGCCGTTGAACAGCTGCTTGTTGGTCCACTCGAAATCCAGCAGCAGGGTCAGGGCCTCGCGGACCCTTATGTCCTGAAACACCGGTTTGCGCAGGTTGAAGATGAAACCCTGCATGCCGGTGGGGTTGCCGTTGGGCAACTCTTCCTTGATCAGGCGACCGTCCCGCACCGCTGGCGTGTTGTAGGCCGTGGCCCAGTTCTTGGCGCTGGTTTCCAGCCAGTAATCGAACTGCCCGGCCTTGCCGGCTTCCAGAGCGACCGTGTTGTCACGGTAGTAATCGGTGGTCAGGACATCGAAGTTGTAGGAGCCTTTGTTGATCGGCAGATCCTTGGCCCAGTAATCCTTGACCCGCTCATAACGCATCGAGCGCCCGGCCTTGACCTCGGCGACCTTGTAAGGCCCGCTGCCCAGCGGGATCTCCAGATTGCTCTTGCTGAAGTCCCGTGTGGCCCAGAAATGCTTGGGCAGCACTGGCAACTGACCCAGGATCAGTGGCATTTCGCGGTTGTTCTTGTGTTTGAACTTGAACAGCACGCGCAAAGGATCTTCGGCAATCACCTGGTCGACATCGGCGTAGTAGCCACGATACATGGGTGAGCCATGTTTCATCAGCGACTCGAAGCTGAATACCACGTCTTCGGCGCGTATCGGATGGCCGTCATGGAAGCGCGCTTCAGGGCGCAGGTAGAAACGTACCCAGTCATTGTCCGGAGATTTTTCGATTTTGCCGGCAATCAGCCCGTACTCGGTAAACGGCTCATCCAGGCTGCGGCTGGTCAAGGTGTCGTAGATCAGGCTGATATCTTCAGCGGCCACGCCCTTGTTGATGAACGGGTTAAGGCTGTCGAAACTGCCGAAGCCTGCCTGACGGAAAATCCCGCCCTTGGGCGCGTCGGGGTTCACGTAATCGAAATGCTTGAAGTTGGCCGGATATTTCGGGGCTTCGTCATACAGCGTCACGGCATGCTGGGGAGCAGCCTGGACGGTGCAGACGATACCGGCCAGCAACAGGCCGCCAGCCTGCATGAACAGGGAACGCAGTGGGGTCATCGGGTCTTCTCCGGAGTCTTGAGCCACCACGCACGCAACCCCATGGTATAGGGCGGGGTGGTGACCATGGCGAATCGATTGCGATAGGCCAGGCGATGATTGTTCAGGTACCAGTTCGGAATGCTGTAATGCTGGGACAGCAATACGCGATCAAGTGCGCGTGCCGTTGCGACTTGTTCATCATGCGTCTGTGCGGCCAGCAGCTTGTTGAGCAGGCTGTCGACCACAGGATTGGCGACGCCAGCGTAGTTCTTGCTGCCATTGACCGTGGCCTGGCTGGAGTGGAAATACTGCCACTGTTCAAGGCCGGGGCTGAGTGTCTGTTGCAGGGTCATGAGGATCATGTCGAAGTCGAAATGGTCCAGCCGCTGTTTGTACTGGGCGCGGTCCACCGTGCGCAGGCTTGCTTCGATCCCTATGCGGCGCAGGTCTTCTATATAGGGTTGCAGGATGCGTTCGAGATTGGGGTTCACCAGCAGAATCTCGAAATGCAGCGGTTGTTGGTCCGCATTGAGCAGGCCTCGCTCCGACAGCGTCCAGCCGGCCTTGGCAAGAAGGCCCAGTGCCTTGCGCAGGGTTTCACGCGGAATGCCGCGGGCATCGGTCTTCGATGGGCTGAAGGGGGCGGTGAACAGGCTGGCGGGTAACTGGTCCCGGTAAGGCTCCAGCAGGGCCAGCTCGCGGCCGGTGGGCAGATCCGTCGCGGAAAACTCGCTGTTGGGGTAGTAACTGGTGGAGCGGGAGTAGGCATCACTGAACAGTGCGCGGTTGGTCCACTCGAAATTGAACATCAGCCCCAGTGCTTCACGCACCCGGATATCGGCAAAGGTGCCGCGCCGGGTATTCATGAACAGCCCCTGAGTCTGAGTCGGGATCTTGTGCGGGATCTGCGCCTTGATCACCTGCCCATTGGCGACCGCCGGGAAGTTGTAGCCATTGGCCCAGTTCTTGGCCTGATGTTCGATATAAATGTCGAATTCACCGGCCTTGAAGGCCTCGAAGGCTACATCGCTGTCGCGGTAGAACTCCACTTCGACGCGATCGAAGTTGTATTTACCGCGATTGACCGGCAAGTCCTTGCCCCAGTAATCCTTCACCCGCTCGAACACCAGTTGGCGTCCGGGCTGTACTCGGGTAATGCGATAGGGGCCGCTGCCCAGTGGCGGCTCGAAAGTCGTGGCCTTGAAGTCGCGGTCTTTCCAGTAATGCTGCGGCAGTACCGGCAGCTCACCCAGGCGCAGGATCAGTAGCGGATTGCCTGAGCGTTTGAAGACAAAGCGGATGCGATGGCGATTGAGGATGTCGACTCGCTGCACTTCCTGCAAGGCCGTGCGGTATTGCGGGTGACCGTCCTTGAGCAGTGTGCGATAGGAGAAGGCCACGTCATAGGCCGTGATCGGCTTGCCATCGTGAAAGCGCGCCTGGGGACGAAGATTGAACACCACCCAGCTGCGGTCCTCGCTGAACTCCACCGACTGTGCGATCAGCCCGTAACTGGACGTGGGCTCGTCGCCGGACGGGTCGTACTGGCCGGTGCCGACCATCAGGGGTTCGTTCAGCTCATTGACGCCGTATTGCAGGAAGTTGCCTGTCGACACAGGGCTGGTGCCCTTGAAGGTGTAAGGGTTGAGTGTGTCGAACGTGCCGAAGGCCATGATTCGCAAGGTGCCACCTTTCGGCGCCTCGGGATTGACCCAGTCGAAATGAGTGAAACTGGCCGGGTACTTGAGAACGCCAAATTGCGCATAGCCATTGCTTTCGCTGATGGCAGCGTTGGCACAGAAGCTCAAGACCAGACAGATGACTAGCAGGAAGGGACGTATCACGATCCAGACGGCTTGGGCTTTCGGGTCGCTAACAGTAACAGCTTGTCCGGATTGGAAAAAGACCGCCGGCAATGCGGGAGCGATGGTCTGGACGACCACTTGCCCCGAGGTTGCTTCAGGGCAGGTGGCCGGCGTCATCAATGAGGCAGGTAGACAGTCAGGGTCTGGCCGGGTTTAAGGGCCTGACCGGTACGTGGATTCCAGCGCTTGAGATGCTTCATCTCGACGTTGAAGCGCTTGGCGACCAGATACATCGAGTCGCCTTTCTGGATCTTGTACTGCATGGATTTCTTTTCGGGCTCGGCGCTGGCCGTTGCAGTGGCTGCTTTCTCGGCCTTGCCGCCCTGAACGATCAGCGTCTGGCCAATCTTGAGCTTGTTGCCGGACAGCTTGTTCCAGCGCTGCAACTCTTCGACATCAACCTTGTGGGCCTGAGCGATGCTCGACAGGTTGTCGCCATTCCTGACCTTGTAGCTGCGGCTGGTGGCCGGTTTGTCGTTGCTGGCCAGCTCCTCGAACACAGGCTGCGAAGACTTCATGCCCGGCTGGACCGGAATGCTCAAGGACTGACCGGCCTTGAGTTTGTTGCCAGCCAGCCTGTTGTTGCTCTTGATCGAGCTGACCGGCACCTGATAACGGCTGGCAAGGCTTTCGAGCGTATCGCCACGACGTACGCGGTAGGGTTGCCATGCGGTCAGTTCTTCGGACTTCATGGCCGACAGGCTTGCTGTCAGTATGTGCGCCTTTGAAGTCGGCACCAGCAAATGCTGAGGGCCATCAATGGTCAGGCGCTTCTTGAAGGCCGGGTTGAGCTGGATGAGTTCGTCTTCGTCGATATTGGCCAGGCTTGCGACCTTGGACAGATCGACACGCTTGTTGAGCTCGACGACTTCGAAATAGGGTTCGTTGGCAATCGGGTTCAGGTTGACGCCATAGGCATCCGGCGACAGAACCACCTGGGAAAGTGCCAGCAGCTTGGGCACATAGTCGCGTGTTTCCTGAGGCAGCGGCAGGTTCCAGTAGTCCGTTGGCAGGCCGAGCTTCTCGTTGCGTTCGATGGCGCGGCTGACTGTGCCTTCGCCCGCATTGTAGGCCGCCAGTGCCAACAGCCAGTCGCCGTTGAACATGTCATGCAGTTTGGTCAGGTAATCCATTGCCGCCACGGTGGACGCCTGGATATCGCGTCGACCGTCATAGAAGCTGGTCTGGCGCAGATTGAAGTAGCGCCCCGTGGACGGGATGAACTGCCACAGGCCTACAGCCTGGCTGCGGGAGATCGCCATCGGGTTGTAGGCGCTTTCGATCACTGGCAGCAGGGCCAGCTCAAGCGGCATGTTGCGTTCTTCCAGGCGCTCGACGATGTAGTGCATATAGAGGCTGCCGCGCTCGCCCGCGTTTTCCAGAAAGGACGGGTTGTTGGCGAACCACAGGCGTTGCTGATCGATACGGGGGTTCTGGTCGTTGTTCTGTTGCAGCTGGAAACCCTGGCGCATCCGGTCCCAGATATCCTGGGGCGGGGCCGACTGGTTTGGCGTCTGGGTAATGAAGATGGGTTTTTGCTTGATGCCGGTGGACAGGTTGGGCGTGCGGTAAGTGCTGCTTGGCTCCACATGACTTGTGGTCTGGCAGCCTGCCAGCAGCGCACTCGCGGCTACAGCCACAGCCTGAGCCAACCGAGTCAATGCGTCCGAATTTAGGTGTTTGCGTGTAAGTGACGACATTGGCTGGGGGGGACTTCCAGGCGAAAATGTCGGGCGATTCTAGAAAGCGTCCCCCCAACGGTCAACCTTTCAGAATTTTCGTGCCGATTCCACGCGCTTTAGAACGTATCTTTCCAAGCCCTCAAGCTAGCAAAAACCTCGCTCGGCGAGCTGTTTTCACGGCCGGTCCGTTCGTCCGCTTTTTCTTTAACAGATGTTTCCCGGACCCTGAGGAAGGGGTTTGTGCGTCGTTCCAGAGCTAGATTGGAAGGCAGGCTGATACGATTTTCACTGCGCCATTGGCTGACTTGCGCCAGACGTTCGGCAATATCCCGATTTTCGGGTTCCACGGCCTGGGCGAAACGCAGGTTGCTTAGTGTGTATTCATGGGCGCAGTAGATCAGCGTGCTGTCGGGTAAGGCCGCCAGTCGGCTCAGGGAATCATGCATCTGCTGCGGCGTCCCTTCAAAAAGGCGTCCGCAGCCAGCGGCAAACAGGGTATCGCCACTGAACAGCACGGGAGCCGTCGCGTCATCGTGATAAAAGGCGATATGGCCAAGGGTATGGCCCGGGACGGCATGGACCGCGAAATCCAGGCCCAGAACGGATACCCTGTCGTTGTCCACCAGCGCGATGTCACGGGCGGGGATGTTTTCCGTGGCCGGGCCGAGCACTCTGGCGCCAGTGGCCTGCTTGAGCTGCACGACACCACCGACATGGTCGTTGTGATGATGAGTGATCAGGATATCGGTCAGTTGCCAGCCGGGATTGTGCTCCAGCCAGTCGAGTACTGGCTGCGCATCACCCGGATCGACCACTGCGCAGCGTTGAGTGGAAAGGTCTTGTAACAACCAGATGTAGTTATCGTTGAAAGCGTGCAGGGCGTGGATCTGTATCATGGCGCAGTTCGCACATCGGGAAACAATGGTGCATCTTAGTCTTTGATACGGCTGCAAGCGAACCCCCAAGGAGACCTCAAATGACCGATGAAGCGTTCGCCCAGGCCGATCCTGAATGGCTTGCTTTGATCCAGGCCGCCCGCAAGTGGCTGTCCGGGCCGTTGGGACAACTCCTGCTTGAGGAGGAGCGTCGGATTCTCGAAGACGAACTGGGGCGTTATTTCGGTGGTTATCTTGTGCATTACGGGCCATCTGCCGAAAACCCGCCCGTGGCGAAGCAGGTACAACGCAATGTCAGGCTTGGCGCGCCGCTGCCCGGCGTAGAGATCGTCTGCGAAGAAGAAGCCTGGCCATTGAGCGAGCATGCCGCCGATGTGGTGGTCCTGCAGCATGGCCTGGATTTCTGCCTTTCGCCCCATGGCCTGCTGCGCGAAGCCGCCAGCAGCGTCAGGCCGGGCGGGCACCTGCTGATTATCGGTATCAACCCCTGGAGCACCTGGGGTTTACGGCATGTCTTCGCTCGCGATGCCTTGCGCAAGGCGCGCTGCATTTCACCGTCCCGTGTCGCCGACTGGCTGAACCTGCTGGGGTTCGCACTGGAGAAGCGGCGCTTCGGGTGTTATCGTCCGCCCCTTTCTTCGGCAGCATGGCAGGCACGCTTCAGCGGTCTGGAAAGCCTCGGTGAGGGGCGGCAAAGTCCGGGCGGCGGCTTCTATCTATTGGTGGCGCGCAAACTGGTGGTTGGCTTGCGCCCCTTGCGTCAGGTCCGTCGCGAGCCGATGGGCAAGCTGATCCCGTTGCCGATGGCCAAGGTCAACCGCAACACGCCGCAACCTTGATGGTCTGGCCTGTCGTCCTGCCCGAATAATCCCTTGATTCTGGAACGGTCGTAATGAGCGAAAGCGTTGAACTCTTCACTGATGGCGCCTGCAAGGGCAACCCTGGCCCCGGCGGCTGGGGTGCATTGCTCATCTACAAGGGCGTCGAAAAGGAATTGTGGGGCGGCGAGGCCAATACCACCAATAACCGCATGGAGCTGACCGGTGCCATTCGCGGCCTGGAAGAACTCAAGCGTCCTTGCGAAGTGACCCTGGTGACGGACTCGCAATACGTCATGAAAGGCATCACCGAATGGATGGTCAACTGGAAGAAGCGCGGCTGGAAAACCGCTGCCAAGGAGCCGGTCAAGAATGCCGACCTCTGGCAGCAACTGGACGAACAGGTCAGCCGTCATACCGTGAAGTGGCAGTGGGTGCGTGGCCATATCGGCCATCCCGGCAACGAGCGTGCCGACCAGTTGGCCAACCGTGGTGTGGATGAGGTGCGCGGCATCAAGCAGGGCTGACCGTTTGCCCGATGAGCTGAACGGCTCATCCGGCCTTGCAGCGTGCTAAGATCGCGGCCTGTAGACGAGGCAACAGTCAATGGCAGTGCAAAACACAGATAACAGATCCGTAGTACTCGATACCGAAACCACCGGTATGCCCGTCACCGACGGCCACCGCATCATCGAGATCGGTTGCGTCGAGTTGATTGGCCGCCGCCTGACCGGGCGGCATTTTCACGTCTATCTGCAACCTGATCGCGAGAGCGATGAAGGTGCGATTGGCGTTCACGGTATCACCAACGAATTTCTGGTTGGCAAGCCGCGCTTCAATGAAGTCGCCGAAGAGTTCTTCGACTTCATCAAGGGCGCCCGGCTGATCATCCATAACGCGGCGTTCGACGTTGGTTTCATCAACAACGAATTCGCGTTGATGGGCGCGCACGACAAGGCCGATATCACCCAGCATTGCTCGGTGCTTGATACGCTGTTGATGGCCCGTGAGCGTCACCCGGGCCAGCGCAACAGCCTCGATGCCTTGTGCAAACGCTATGGCGTAGACAACTCGGGCCGTGAGCTGCACGGCGCATTGCTCGACTCCGAGATCCTGGCCGATGTCTATCTGGCCATGACCGGTGGGCAGACCAGCCTGTCTCTGGCCGGTAACGCGAGCGATGACAATGGTTCCAGCGGTGGGAATGCCAACCGCGGCAGCGAGATTCGCCGCCTGTCAGGTCGCCAGCCGTCGCGCATCATTCGTGCGACCGAAAGTGAGCTGGCAGAGCATGAAGCACGCCTGGCCATTATTGCCAAGGCGGCCGGCGCGCCAGCGTTGTGGGTTCAGATGCAAGAGGCCAAGGCTCAGGCCCAGTCCTGACCAGGCAACGGTTTGCACCAACATGGCAGTGGTGAAATGACTGTAGCGAACCCGTCACTGAGCATTCGTGTCGCAGACGAATGCTTCGAGGACTATATCCTCAACAGCGAGTTCACCTTTACGGTCCAGGGCTACGCCCGGGTGGTCGTGGGGGAGAGTGTCGAGTCCTGGGTCATCGATTCGGTAGAGCCTTATCTCAAGAACTACGGCATCGACTCACAGGAATTCTGCGATTACCGCGACGCCGCCGACAGTACGGTGCTGGTTGCCTGGCTGGGAGAGCAGGCGGTCGGGCATATCGTGCTCAGCACCCACTGGAATGGTTTTGCCCATATCGATGAGCTGGCGGTCGACGAGTCGGCACGTCGTTGCGGGGTTGCCCGATCCTTGCTGGATGTGGCGCAGTTCTGGAGCCGCCAGCGCAATCTGCCGGGGATCATGCTCGAAACCCAGAACAATAATCTGGCGGCTTGCAGGCTGTATGAGCGGTGCGGGTATGTGGTGGGTGGTTTCGATCACATGCGTTACCGCAGCATCGACCCGCAGACTCGTGAGACAGCGATTTTCTGGTATCTGATATTTCCCTGAAGGGTGGGAGCGAAGAAATATCTTCCCGGATAAATCCGGTCCCACACCTGCACACGGATGTTATGGGATTCGGGTCATCTTCACGCCGGACTGGATCACTTCAAAATCATCCCCGCCCAAATGGTTGACCCTGTCTCCGATAGCCAGGCGATACGTTTTGACAGGCTCCTTGCCGTCAGCCTCATCAGGCTGTGATTCCTGGAATTCATGCACCGGGTAGATACGGCCTGCCGCATCTCTTGCATGAAACTGTCCGACGAGAACTGAAGCCATCTGCTTTGTAACCTCTGAAACTGAAGATAACCGTTGGATTAAGAATCCACCGAGGCTTGTAGACCACTGATTCATAGGTGAGTTTGGCGGGCACGAAAAAATAGTGGGCTATTCCATTCGCCTCTTGAACATGACTTGGGCTATACCTGATGGTTCCTTGAATCAGATGACGGATATCTCCATGAGCCAGGTTCACTCCATCGCTGTATTGGTCGGCAGTCTGAGAAAAGACTCCATCAACCGTAAGATCGCGCTCGCATTGGCTGATCTGGCCCCTGACACACTGAAGCTGAACATCGTCGAGATCGGTGACCTGCCGCTGTACAACGAAGACATTGATGGCACTTCGGCCCCGCAGGCCTACACGAGATTTCGCGAACAGCTTGCAGCCGCAGACGGCCTGTTGTTCGTTACCCCGGAATACAACCGTTCAGTGCCAGGCGCCCTGAAGAATGCCATTGACGTGGGCTCGCGGCCCTATGGCAAAAGTGCTTTCAGTGGCAAGCCGGGCGCGGTGATCAGTGCTTCACCCGGCGCGATCGGTGGTTTTGGTGCCAATCACCATTTGCGCCAGTCACTGGTGTTTCTGGACGTTCCTTGCCTGCAACAGCCCGAAGCCTATCTGGGCAATGCAGGTACCTTTTTCGACGAGGCCGGTACGCTGTCGGAGAAGACCCGGCCGTTCCTGCAAACCTTCATCAATGCCTACGCTGTCTGGGTAGAGAAAAACAGCAAGGTCACCGCCAACTGACATTGCTCGAGGCTTCATTTCAATATCCGGCAATCAATTGCTTTATGTAACGCAGCCATTTCGACGCCCTCCATAAGCTGTTTCTTTTCCTTGCCTGCGCCGGTCATCCGGCGTGTGGCGAGATTTCATGAAAAGGAAATGGCACATGTCATCACCCCCGTATTTTTTCAGCGAGTCGCTCAAAGTGCGATTCGAGCAGAGTATCAAGGCGGCAATCGACACATCCCGTATCCGGGGCGACGAGGGCAGATGGCTACAGCGACTGGTGGGCGAAACCGGCAAGTCGGACGTGCCTCCTCCCCGTGTCGACAGGCTGGTCATGGATGATGGCTCCACGCCCAACGCTGAGCTGGCCGGCGCATTATTGATAAGCGATACGCAGGACAGCAAAGCTCCGGTGTTCCTGAGTACCTTGTTGTTCGGTATCGAGCGTTTCAAGAGCAGGGCTGCGTTGCTCGTCAGCCTCAAGAAAAGGTTCGACGAGATCCGGGAAATGTCGCTGGAGGTCGATGCGCGCTTGATCGATGGCCCGCTGTTCGAGGTTCAGATGCAGTCTGTTGTCCAGCAACAGGTGCAGCATCTTGACCGGTTGTCCGAACGACTGCACGGCATGCCGTCCCTGCAGACTGCGCTCGGTAAAGCCTTGCAGCAAAGGCTTGCACAGCTTCTGCCCGGCAATGATATCGATGTCTTCCACCATCCCGTGCAAATCGTCGAGGAACGCTCATCCGAAAGCGTCATGACGACCAGTCTGGTGGCATGCACCCAGACACTGGTCGAGGTCGCGACCCATAAATATGCGGGTGAAGAGCCTGGAAAAGGGCTTGTCCTGAGATTTCTGGATGCTCAAGGCCGGATTCTGACCCCGGTCCAGGCGCAGCCATACGTCCAGGCGCTCGATGAGTTGAGGTCTATCGTCACCGATACGTACGAGCAGTTGCTGGATGAGTACTGGAGTCAGGTTACGAATGATGGCCGCACGCTACGAGATGTTGTCGCCCATGCCCTGGCCGAGTCCTTGCGCCAGACCTTGTTGACCGGTACAGAACAAGGGGCGCTGACGGGACACGAATGCCGTCATCTGAGTTCACTGCTGCCGTATCCCGGTGCGCCTGAGGATTTGAAATCGGTCACGGTCAGCAGGCTGGCTGTCAGTATCGGTGATCAGGAGCCGGTCAAGCTGGTCGGTGTATTCCTGATCGAGTTTCGGGTCGAGCAGTTACCGGTGCTGTATCTGTTTTCATCGTTGTACGGGTTCAGGCATTACGTTGACAGGAAGCAGATCAGCGAGCATTTCTCCAGTGTTCAGGGGCGAGCCGAACTGCTGAGTTTTTCCTCGCTGGACGATCACCCCCTGATCGACATGCAAGGCCCGCTCAAGCTGCGTGTGGATGCACTGACTGTTCCATGGTTCCCCGAATTCATCAGGTCGATCATCGGCTTGCAGAAGCGCAATGTTCGTTATGTGCTGGGCCTGCCGGCAATCGTTTATCAAAAGGCATCGGTCCGGGTCGACGATGCGCTCGATGTGCGTGGCCTGCTGGATGCCCGGCTGTTGCGCCTGCGCGATTCTGGACGCTGGCAGGCCGGGCAGATTGAATTCGAGCCGCTCTGGGATCACTTGCCTTCGGTCCCGACGGTCGATCAAGGGGATCACGATTACCCCGTACTGCAAGCCTGGGCTGACAGAATGATCAGCCTCGATGCGCGAATGGAGCGTCTGGCCACGCTGCATTCGGGAGTGGAGACGTGCATGCGTCATGCACTTGATCGCTATCTGGCACTGATCGGCGGTGAACCTCTGGATGCGCGTGAACTCTGGGTCGTGAGGGCCAGCTCCGGCGAGCCCGCGATTCGACTGGTTTCGCTGGCTCTTCAACGGGTCAGTCAACCAGGCCTTGTACCGCTCCTGGACGGAACGGTGGTGAAAGGGCAGGCCGCTGCGCTTCAGAATCAACCCGAGATCCGTTTGCCGCTGACGTTATTCGAGTCGATGCTCAAATGGATACTGCCCGATTTTGCAGAGCGTTATGACCGCCAGCAGCGAGACTTCTATTCTCTGCCGACTCGTCGACTCGATACGCAAATACACCCTGGCGTATGGGCGACTCATTCCCGTGAAGACGCTCTACGTCTGGAACTCTCTCTGGAACGGCATCTGGAAGTATTCGATACGAAGGTCCTGGATATGCTCCAGCAAGTGCTGGACAGACCGCTGCCGCACCTGCGCGAGGTACTGGGCGATGAGCGGGTCGAGGTCTGCATGCTGTCATTGCATTACGAGCCGGATCTGCCACCGATTCCACTGGCGAATGCTTTCGTGCTCTACAACCCCCGGCAACCCGGCTCCAATGTTCTGTGGACAATGTTGAACGGTCTGACGAAATTCGATTCTCGCCAGGCACTGGCAGACAATTTGCTGGCCTGCCTGAGACGTGTGGACAGGATCGATAATGTGCTTGAACTCTTGTCCGGGGCGGACAGGCATGCATTGCTCAAGTACCTTGAGCGACCTGGCGAATTGGGTATCCGTGTCATGTTCCAGGTGATTGAGGGGCATCTGGTTCACGCGCTACAGGAGGCTGAAAACCAGCGACAGCGGATGACCGTGAATTTTATCTACAACCGGGCGCAGACCTGGGGCCTGACCCCCGATCTGTTTGGCAAAGCGCTCGCGGTTACCGAGCGCGACGATGGAACCCGTCAGGCAGTGAATGATCTGGGCGCGGCTCTTCAGGTGTTGATCTATAAAGCCATTGCGCCGACCTGGGTGACCGAATCTTCGTTTGATGACCTGATTACGCTTACCAATCTGGTGCAGCGTTTTTATATCTCCAGCAGTACGCACGAAGATTTCCTGTTTGATATTCCCGATATTCGTGACCATGCAAAGGAAAAGCTGAGCGAGAGGCTTTCGGTCGATTTTCCGGGCGCGAATCTGGACTCCGATCAACTGATCGTGACCCTGACGCACTATGTACCCGCGATTGTTGCGACCGGCCAGACACCCCAAGGCATACCCGCAGCAACCCAGAAAATAAGCGAAACGCTCACCGATTTTTCCATCAACCGCTTTTCATCCATACAGGATGGCGTCATTTCCATTGCGCACAAGGACGGCAGCCCTTTGAGCGCGTCGTTGACCCCCGAATACATTCGAGACTTGTTGCAGTCGCTGGATGTCGCTACCGACTATCGGCAACTGGTCGATTCGGCGCTCGATAACCGTAGCCCTTCCCATCTTGTGCGCAAGAGTAACTTTGCCGAGCAGATTCCGGTTACAGAGGTCTTGAAGGCATTTGTACTCAAACTCAGGAACAAGCTGTCGGCTGAGGCATATGACTTTATCGAGTCTGTATTCAATATGCCTGACGGTATTGCCCGCTTGCCGGTCCGTGGGTGGGACGTGGTGCTGAGTCCCTTGCTGATCCTGCCCGCTCCCAAAGGCTGGGAGCCGACTCCGGTTCTTGGCGTTTACGTGATTACTCCTAAAGCTTCGCAGCAGCCGGGGCCCTGGGTGATCTATGCGCCGCTGTGCGAGCAGTGGACATTCAGAGAGTATGCCGACCAGGCAGCTCTGGTGACCGACCTGTGTACTTCCGGCAGTCTCCAGACGTATGTCCTTGACCGCATTGACCCGACCATGCGCCACATCTATGACCATGGTGGCTTTCACGAGCCACATCTGCCTTTCAGCATTGAAGACTCGATGGGCCTTCCCTTTGAGCGCCCGCTGCCGGTGACTTTCATGCTGGAGCCCTGCGAGGGGAATGCGCTGGAGTATCTGTTACCGGGGGTTCTTGAGGCTTTCAAGTTCGATATACGTCAGCAAAGCGTTACCAATGACGAGAACCGGCGCACCTCGTCAAAGTACTTGTTCGGCCTTGCGGTTGAACAAGTACTGGCATTCGTGCCGGGGCGTCTCGGTGCGTTGGTCGGTGTATGGCAGAGCCGCGATCTGTTTCACTCTTCGGCTGTTTCCATTGGCGAGCAGAGGTGGGGCAAGGCCGTATCGGAACTTGCAGCAGGTTTGAGCGTGCTGATTTCATCCCGGCAAGAACCACATAAAGGTCTTTTATCCGAAGAGGAGGTGACAGTCGGGTCTGCAGAGTCCACGTCCTTCCCTGAGTTTTCCTGGAGCACCAATGCGCTTACCGAGGAATTACGCAGCCGCCTGAGTGCGTTCGAGGTACATGACGTCGCTCTGAACGCGCTCCGCAAGGATGAAGTGCTCAACGTTTCCAGGGATGAGAATACGGGCAGGCAGTACGCCGCCGTCAATGGCAAGGTCTATCAGGTCCAGTCCAGCAAGGACGGTTGGTTTATCGTCATGCAGGACAAGGTCGGACCTTCCATCAAGCTTGATACTAACCAGCACTGGGCACTGCAATTGCAGGGTGGCCTCAAGGGCGGCGGTGGCGTTGTTACCCGCATGAAAAACAACCTGGTGGAAATGGAAGTCAGTGAGAGTCTGGTCGTCGATGCCCGCGGCATACACGAGATTCGTCAGATCTACCGTGACAGGGCGCAATGTATCGAGCAGGGGCATACTCAGGCTCGTCGTTACCTGGAAAACTGCCTTGATAAT
Source organism: Pseudomonas cichorii (assembly GCF_015471405.1). Lineage (GTDB taxonomy): Bacteria > Pseudomonadota > Gammaproteobacteria > Pseudomonadales > Pseudomonadaceae > Aquipseudomonas > Aquipseudomonas serbiensis. Next base: position 11,708 of record NZ_BLVZ01000014.1, on the reverse strand, counting down.
CTTAACCGGCGCTCTGCAGAGGGCACGCTCGATCCTCGTGTCGAACATATTGTCGCCAGCTTCTTTGATGCCAGGCATCCGGATACGCGCCTGTACGATGCGGTCAAGCAAGTCGTGACACCCATCTACGAAGAGCTGATTTCCCCGTCATTGTCGCCCATCAATTCGCAGCGTTATATCGTCGGATTCAATAAAAGAGGGAATGAGACATCCAGTGCCTTTGTCTTTTCCAAAGACCCTTTGAAAAGGATTTTTCTGACCGAGCAGTTTTTTCGTTTGCCCCGCTATCGCTTCAAGGTCAAGGTCATCAGGTCGGGCAGTTTCAACTATGGCGACCATTACCGTGCGACGATTCTGATTCATGAATTGTCCCATCTGGTTGCAGGTACCGAAGATATTGCCTACGTGGATTCCTATGCCCCCTTTGTCGACTTGCTGGAAGATGCTCCGGGCTATCGGCTACGCATCAAGAACGAACAGATCATCCAGCAACAGAAATCCCTGTCCTACCAGACCGATCGCAGCCAGTTGTTCAAGCAGATTGAAAATGATGACTGGAAGGATCTGAGGCGAGGGGATGCAAAGAACGCGATCCTGCGTATAACCGGCAAGCGAACCCTGGAGGAGGCCAGGGAAGTGTTCTATGCCGATATCCAGAAACGCACCGATGTCATGCTCAGTAATGCCGACTCGGTTACCTTGCTGATCTCCTTGCTGGGGCGACAGCGGTTCACCTGAGCGCCAGGCCTAAACCAGATAATGACGCAGCTCCCTGGCAATCAACAGGCGCTGAATTTCACTTGAACCTTCATAGATCTGGGTAATGCGGGCATCCCGGTAATAGCGCTCCACGGGATAGTCCTCCAGATAGCCATAGCCACCATGAACCTGTATCGCCTTGGAGCAGACCCACTCGGCCATTTCCGAGGCGAACAGCTTGGCCTGCGAGGCTTCGGACAGGCAGGGCAGACCTGCACTGCGCAAGCGGGCAGCATGCAGGACCAGCAGTCGTGTCGCGTTGATGCGCGTGTGCATGTCGGCGAGCATGTTTGACACGCTTTGATGCTCGATAATCGGTTTGTCGAACTGCACCCGCTCCCGGGCATAAGCCAGCGCGGCCTCGAATGCGGCGCGGGCTATCCCCAATGCCTGCGCGGCAATTCCGATACGCCCGCCTTCCAGGTTCGACAAGGCAATCGCCAGGCCCTTGCCGCGTTCGCCCAGCAGGCTGGCAGCGGGAATCCGGCAATCGTTGAGTGTCACGGCGCAGGTGTCCGAGGCGCGAATGCCCATCTTGTGTTCGCTGCGATCAACCACGAAGCCTGGGTTATCTGTGGGCACCAGAAAGGCTGACAGACCTTTCTTGCCCAGTTCGGGATTGGTTACGGCAAACACGATTGCCAGTTGCGCACGCTTGCCGTTGCTGACGAATTGTTTGGAACCGTTGATGACCCAGTGATCCCCCTGCAACTCGGCGCGGGTGCGCAGGTTATGCGCTTCGGAACCGGCGTGGGGTTCGGTCAGGCAGAAACAGCCGATAGCCTTGCCGCTGGCCAGTTTCGCCAGCCAGGTCTGCTTCTGTTCTTCGTTGCCGTAATTGAGGATGGGGCCGCAGCCTACCGAACTGTGGACGCTCATCAGCGTGCCGGTGGCGGCGTCGGCGGCGGAGACTTCTTCGACCGCCAGGGCATAGGCCACGTAATCGATATAAGTCCCGCCCCATTGTTCGGGCACGATCATGCCCAGCAAGCCCAGTTCTCCGAGCTTTTCGACCAGAGCATTGTCTATCCAGCCAGCCTTTTCCCAGGCCTGGGCATGTGGCGCTATCTCGTTGCAGGCGAAGTCTCGCGCCATGTCGCGGATCATCACCTGCTCTTCAGTGAGTTCGATATCGTGCATGATTCACGCCTCCAGACTGCTGAAGAAACCCTGCACATGCTCGGGGTTCAGACCCTGCACGCTGGAAGGGTTCCATTGCGGCCTCCTGTCCTTGTCGATGATCAGGGCGCGTACGCCTTCGATCAGGTCTCCATGCTTGAACCACAGTCGATCCAGATGCAGCTCCATGGCAAAGCAGGATTGCAGTGACAGATGCCGACCGCGGCGGATCATCTCCAGGGTCACGGCCATCGCCAGGGGAGAGTGGTTCTGCATCAGCCGGACGGTTTCCAGTGCCCACTGATGAGTGTTGGCGACCGTAACCTGCTGCAATTGCTCGATGATGCTCGGTAAATCCGGCAATCCAAAGAAGTGGTCGATGGCTGGCCGCAAGGCTTCCAGTGGCGGAGAAGGCAGGCGCTGAGTGGCCAGCTTTGCCATGGCGCCCTGCAGATCCTTGAGAGGCGTGGACTTCCATTTCAGGTGGTCGAGCATATGGTCCAGTCGAGGCAGCATTTCGCTTTTCATGGACCAGTCGGCAAGGCCGCAATACAAGGCGTCGGCCGCTCCGATCTGGGTGCCGGTAAGCCCCAGGTAAGTCCCCAGCTCGCCGGGAAGGCGGGGCAGAAAATAACTGCCGCCGACGTCCGGAAAATAACCGATGGCCACTTCCGGCATGCCCAGCCGGCTGCGCTCGGTAACCACCCGCAGGTCGGCCCCCTGAACCAGCCCCATGCCACCGCCCAGTACCAGGCCATCCATCAGGGCCAGTACCGGTTTTCGGTAATCATGGATCGCCAGATCCAGCGCATACTCTTCGACGAAAAATGTCTGGTGCTGGTTCTGTCCGCTCTTGTAACTTTCATACAGCGAGCGGATATCTCCACCGGCACAAAACGCCTTGCTGCCCGCGCCACGCAATACCACGGCATATACCGTGGGGTCTTCGGCCCAGGTATCGAGCTGGCGTTGCAGGGTGCGAATCATTTCCAGGTCAATGGCGTTCAGGCTGGCGGGACGATTCAGAGTGAGATGGCCGATATGATTGCGCACCTCGACCAGAATCGGTTTCTGGCTGGGCTTGCGAACCGAGAGAGCGGGTGACACCTGTGAACTCATTCTGAACTCCTTGTTCGTTTGCTCTTCTTCTACTTATTATTTTTAGCGTGAAGCAGATCCTAACAGCGCCAATGAGCAAAACAAAATTGCGCTTAAGCATAGTCTGAAGCAGCAATTTGCCAGCTGTTGTTTGGACCTTTCGCGAATAAATTCGCTCCTACAGTGCTTGAACGGGCGCGAATTCATTCGCGAAACCCCAGAAAGGAATCCATGAACGATAAATACGCTCCCCGCCAATGGCAGCCCCATGAGCGGCCGACCATGCCGGGCTCGCCTTCCACGCCCCTGCACTCCACGCGCAGGCGTTGGGCCTTCGCACTGGTGGGTGTCATCGTTGCCCTGACCGGCGGACTGGGCAATGCGCTAGTGGTCGCCAACCTGCCTTATCTGCAAGGCGCACTGGGCGCTACTTCTGCGGACATTGCCTGGTTACCGGCGGCCTACGTCATGACCAACGTGTCCATGAACCTGCTGCTGGTTAAGTTTCGCCAGCAGTTTGGCCTGCGCGCCTTCACCGAGTTGTTCCTGGTGCTCTATTCGCTGGTGACTCTGGCCCACTTGTTCGTCAATGACATCGAGTCGGCGGTTGCGGTGCGTGCGGCCCATGGAATGGTGGGTGCCGCGCTCAGCACTCTCGGGCTGTATTACATGATCCAGGCCTTCCCCCAGAAGTGGCGGCTCAAGGCATTGGTACTCGGGCTCGGTACAGCGCAACTGGCGACGCCGCTGGCGCGACTGGTGTCCGAAGACCTGTTACAGATTGCCGAGTGGCGAGGTTTGTACCTGTTCGAGCTGGGCATGGCGCTGTTGTCGCTGGGCTGTGTGTTGATGCTCAAACTGCCGCCCGGTGATCGCTTCAAGGCGTTCGAGAAACTCGACTTCCTGACCTTTGGCCTGCTGGCCAGCGGTTTTGCCCTGTTGTGTGCGGTGCTGTCATTGGGGCGGATCGAGTGGTGGCTGGAAGCGCCCTGGATAGGCATCGCCTCTGCTGCTTCCATCGCGCTGATCTGTGCGGGGCTGGCCATCGAGCATAATCGCAGCAACCCTTTGCTGATTACCCGCTGGCTGGGCAGTGGCGCGATTCTGCGTTTGGGGTTGGCGGTGATCCTGTTTCGCATCGTGCTGTCGGAGCAGTCCACGGGGGCCGTGGGTTTCCTGCAGACGCTGAACATGGGCAGCGAGCAGTTGCATACCCTTTATCTGGTCATGCTACTGGGCAGCATTGCCGGTCTGGCGGTCAGCGCCCTGACCATCAACCCTGCACACCTGATCAAGCCGCTGCTGATTTCCCTGGCCATGATGGCGGTGGGAGCCTGGATGGACAGCGGCTCCACCAGCCTGACCCGGCAATCGAACATGTACCTCAGCCAGTTTCTGCTGGCGTTCGGCGGGACGTTTTTCCTTGGGCCGACACTGGTGCTGGGCATCAGTGGCGTCATTGCCAACCCGCGCAACATGGTGAGTTTTTCCGTGCTGTTCGGGATCACCCAGAACATTGGCGGGCTGATCGGGTCTGCTGCTCTGGGTACTTTTCAGGTTGTACGCGAGAAATTCCATTCCAGCCATCTGGTCGAGCACCTGACCCTGATCGACCCGCTGGTGCAGTCCCGCCTGCAAAGCGCCGCTGCCGGTTATGCTTCGACCATTGCCGACCCCGCGTTGCGCACGACCCAGGGGATTCGCTCACTTTCGACACTGGCGACCCGCGAAGCCAATGTCCTGGCCTATAACGATGTATTCATGTTGATTGCAGTGATCGCCGTGCTGACGATGATCTGGATTTCAGCCCGCATGCTGTGGCTGAAAATGACCACCCGACCCATTGCACCGACGCCTGCTTCACCTGTCACTCCACCTTCCGTCCCTAGCCGTGGCGCCAACCTTTCATGAATGAACCGACCCAGCCAAAAACACCGTCCCCCAGCTCTCAGGACAATGATGAGGCCATTCAGGCGCCCGATACTCCGCCGCCGCCTCCGGTAACCACGCCACCCACCACCGAACCGCGCTCAAGGCGCAAGCGCATCATCTCGTCGGCGATCTTTGCCGGCATCGCGTTGGCGGGCGTTCTGATCGTGCTGTATGCCTGGGAACTGCCGCCGTTCAAAAGCCCGATCCAGAGCACCGAAAACGCTCTGGTTCGCGGCCAGACGACCATCATCGGTCCGCAGTTGAGCGGTTATGTGCATGAAGTGCCGGTGCAGGACTTCCAGTTCGTCAAGGCAGGCGACTTGCTGGTGCGCCTGGATGACCGCATCTATCGCCGTAATCTGGAACAGGCCATGGCGCAACTGGCGGTGCAGAAAGCCGCATTGGCCAATAACCTGCAACAACGGCGCAGTGCCGAAGCGACCATTGCCCAGCGTCAGGCGGCCTTGCAGAGCAGCATCGCCCAAGGCAGCAAGAGCGCGGCGGACCTTCGTCGCAATCAGGCGCTGGTGACTGACGGCTCGGTATCGCGCAGCGAACTGGACGTCACCCGTGCTGCCGATGCCCAGGCCATTGCGGCAGTGGCCGAGGCCAGGGCCGCGTTGCAGATATCACGTGAGGACCTGCAAACAGTGATCGTCAATCGCGACTCGTTGCAGGCCTCGGTGGAAAGCGCCCAGGCAGCCATCGAGCTGGCGCGTATCGATCTGGACAATACCCGCATCCTGGCCCCCCGAGACGGGCAATTGGGGCAGATTGGCGTGCGTCTGGGCGCTTATGTGAACTCGGGTGCGCAATTGATGGCGCTGGTCCCCAACCGGTTGTGGATCATCGCCAACATGAAGGAAACCCAGATGGCCAATGTGCGTCTCGGCCAGTCGGTGAACTTTACCGTCGATGCCTTGAACAACACCCGGCTCACCGGGCGTGTACAACGTATCTCGCCTGCGGCCGGCTCGGAATTCAGCCTGCTGCCCGCCGACAACGCCACGGGCAACTTCGTGAAAATCTCCCAGCGCATACCGGTACGTATCATTGTCGACCCCGATCAACCAGCGGCCGAGCGCCTGAGGCCGGGGATGTCGGTGGTGGTCAGTATCGATACCCAATCGCAAGGCGAGGTGCCAGCGGACCCTCAGTAATCCCCGCGCTTGCGAAAGGCCCAGCGACCGGCAATCAGGGTAAAGGTCGCAACCAGCGCCACCAGTATCCAGAATCCTTCTGGGTCCGAGGCCAGCGGGATACCGCCGACGTTCATGCCGAAGAAACCGGCGACGATGTTGATCGGCAAGGCCAGCACTGTGACCACGGTCAGGGTGAAAAGGGTGCGGCTGCTTTGTTCGTTGAGGTTGGCTGCGATCTCTTCCTGCAACAGTTTGATGCGCTCGCCCAGGGCCGTCAGGTCGCTGATGACCAGGGCCGACTCTTCCGTGGATTGACGCAACGCCTGCATGTCCTCTTCGCGCAGCCAGTGGGGAGGGCGGTGCAGCAGGCGCATCAGTGAACCGGGTTCCAGCGCCAGCAGACGTTGCAGACGCACCAGCACCCGACGCATCGCTCCGAGTTCGGAGCGGTTGTTGCTCAGGCGCTGGGACAGCAATTGGTCTTCGATCTTGTCCACGCTGATACTGGTCTTGCGCAGGAACTGGGTCAGCACCTCGCCCTGATCGCTCAGCAGATGGGCCAGCAACTCCAGTGGTGAGTGAAATTGCTCGCCACGCTTGACCGCGGAACGCAGCTTGTCGACGGAGCGCAAGGGTTGCAGGCGCGCTGTGATCATCAAGTGACTGCGGGTACAGACCCATAAAGTCGAGATATCGGTCGACAGCATGTTGAAGTCGAACACCACATCGTTGACCACCGCCAGCAGCGCTGAATCGATATGTTCGATCCGGGTCGAGCGCGAGCCTTCGTTCAACGCCTCGAAGAACTCGTCCGGCAGCTCCAGATGGGTTTTCATCCAGCGCTCGCAGGCCGCGTGAGACAGGTTCAGGTGCAGCCAGATGAAGTCGTCGTTGTCCGGGGTGTTTTGCAGGTAATCCATGACAGCGGCAGAATCGATTTCCCGACCCCGCTCACCCGGACAAAAACGAAAGCCATAGAGCAGGCCGAAAAGGTCTGAATCCTGATGCCGCGCAATGCTGTGGTTCATGGCTTTCCACGTGCAAGCCTGCCCGGAGCGGGGAGGTGAAGCGCGCATCATGACAAGCCGGTATTACATATTTGTGACGGAATATTGCGGGCTGTTTCCGGGGCTCTACGCCTAAACCATTGCCAATGGCCGCTTGCGGGTCGGCGTTGGCCAGGCCCTGTCCAGGTCGGCCAGATCCTGCGCTGTCAGGACGATTTTTTCGGCCTCGATATTCAGGCGAATGTGCTCAGGATTGGTCGCCTTGGGAATGGCGATCATGTTCGGCTGACGCAGCACCCAGGCCAGGCTGATCTGTGCCGGCGTGGCGCTGTGACGATTGGCGACTTCGTGCAGGGCAGGGTGATAGAGCAGGTCGCCCGCCTGACCGATCGGGCAGTACGCCATGATCGGCAAATGCCGGTCATTGGCCCAGGGCAAAAGGTCGAACTCTATACCGCGTTGCTCGGGGTTGTAGAGTACCTGATTGGTGGCGCAGCGTGGGTTGTCCAGCTCCATCATGTCCGACACATCGAAGTTGGAAACGCCCCAACTGCCGATCTTGCCAGCCTCGCGCAACCGCTCGAAAGCCTCGACGGTTTCGCCCAGCGGGTATTCGCCCGGCCAATGCAGCAGGTAGAGGTCGATGTAATCGGTATTCATTCGCCTGAGACTGGCTTCGCAAGCCTTGGGAATGCCTTGGCGGCTGGCATTGAACGGGTAGACCTTGCTGACCACGAATACCTTGTCGCGTTGCCCGGCAATCGCTTGCCTGACCACTTCTTCGGCGCCGCCGTCGGCGTACATCTCGGCGGTGTCGATCAAGGTCATGCCTTGTTCGATGCCCATGCACAGCGCGGCGATTTCCGCAGAGCGTTGATGGCTGACTTCGCCCATGTGCCAAGTGCCTTGACCCAGTACGGGGACGCTTTGACCTGCCAGTTCCAGTGTGCGCATACGACCCCCTGCAATAAATGGACAGGCCTCAGGCAACAAAGGCTGCACGAGGTTCCGTGCAGCCTGTCGAACACAACGAGTTAAACGCGGAATTGTTTCAGCAAGCCATTCAACTGTTCGCTCAATCCTCTCAGATGCTGGCTGGCAGCGGTGGACTGTTCAGCGGCAAGGGCCGTGCCTTGGGAGAGTTGCGCGGCCTGAGTGACGTTCTGGTTGATGTCATCGACCACATGGGATTGCTGCAGGGTGGCGCTGGCAATCGAGGCATTGAGGCTGTTGAGGTTACGCAAGGCCTGGCTGATGGACGTCAGGCTCTGACCGGCCTGATTGGCCTGCTCGATGGTCAGTTGCGAGGAGCGGCTGCTGTCGCCGATCACCTTGACCGCTGCGTCGGAGTGACGTTGCAGACGCTCGATCATGCCCTGAATCTCGGCCGTGGACTTCTGGGTCCGTTGGGCCAGTAGCCGCACTTCGTCGGCCACCACGGCAAAACCACGGCCCTGTTCCCCGGCCCGTGCGGCTTCAATGGCCGCGTTGAGTGCCAGCAGGTTGGTCTGCTCGGCAATCGAGCTGATGACTTCCAGTACGCCACCAATCTGTGTGCTTTCGCTGGCCAGGGTTTGCATCACTTCCACTGCCTGGCCGATGGTGCCGGACAGATGGTCGATCTGACGCAGGCTGTTATCGATATTGACCTGGCCCTGTTGCGCCTGGGACTCGGCATCGCGCATTTCGCTGGCTGCGTGCTCGGCGTTCTTGGCCACGTCCTGCACGCCATAGGTCACTTCATTGACGGCGGTGGCCACCAGATCCATTTGCTGGGATTGTTGCTGGCTGCGCTCTTGAGCCTGCTCGGCGCTGTGGCCCAGGTCGGTTGACGCCTGGCCCAGCCCTACAGCCGAAGACTGCAACTCGATGACCACGCTGCGCAGCTTGGCGGTGAAAGCATTGAAGTGTTTGCCCAACTGGGTGATTTCATCGTTGCCCTGGGTTTCCAGAGTGCGGGTCAGGTCGCTTTCCCCGCTGGCGATATTGGCCATGGCGCTGACAGTCAAGCGCAATGGCAGGACGATGCTGCGCAGAATCAGCGTCACCAGCAGCGTCAGGACCAACACAATGCCTGCACTGAACAGAACGGCATTCCACATTTGTTGCTTGAACTCGGCAGCCACGTCATCGACATACACACCCGAGCCGATGATCCAGCCCCATGGCTGGAACAGTTGCACGTAAGAAGTCTTCTTCACCGGCTCGCTGGCACCCGGTTTTGGCCAGCGATAGTGAATCAGCCCGGCACCCTTGCTCTTGGCCACGGCCACCATTTCATTGAACAGCGCAAAGCCGTCCGGGTCCTTCACGCCCGACAGATCCTGGCCATCAAGCTTGGGGTTGGCGGGGTGCATGACCATTACCGGGCGCAGATCGTTGATCCAGAAATAATCGTTCTGGCCATAACGCAGGGCCTTGATGGTACTGAGAGCCTGCTGCTGCGCGGCTTCACGAGTCAGGGTGCCAGCGGCTTCCAGCCCCTGGTAGTAAGTGAGAATGCCGCTGGCTGTCTGGACCACATGCGTGGTTTTCTCGGCCTTGGCCAGATAGAGATCGTCATGGATCTGCTTGAGCATGGCGGCCGCGAGCACAAAGAGCATCAGCACAGAGACAATGAGAATCAGCCATAGACGGCGGCTGATAGATAAGCTGCGCATATTCATGATGTTCACCCTAATTCGTTGTTTTTTCTTTTTTTATGAGTCATCAGGCAGATCCTTGCACTGACTCTCAACGCTATCTTCATGATGTCGGCTTAACATGACTAAATCTGAGACAACAGTCACGCTTTTTTAGACGTCGGCGCCATATAGCCAAAGGCTTACACGAACAGGCGCGATTGGCTCTATCCCCAGCGTCGTGGCAAATGTAGGATCCAATTCAACAACTGCAGCGAAGGATCGATGCAGCGATAAGGGAAGATCGGCCATTGCCAGGAGGCTACTGACAGGATGTCGGGATGGTATTGTGTGCAAAACGACCCGCTTCGGCGGGTTTTTTGCTTTCTGGAGAACAGGATTGCGCCGCACGCCCGGCATGAATGCACGTCATTCTGTGGGAGGGGCCTTGGCCGCGACGACTGTATTGATGACGATAAAGATCCATGGGGTGTACCGACCCATCGAAAAATTTACGTCCGCTAACGAAAATCCTGTCACCTGCCACCAAATCCGACACCCTTTTCCCTTTCCTCTGCATGAAGTTTCCGAGAAAATCCCGGGGCCTTGCGCAGGGTGATTTCGGGCTCTAGGCTGCGGTCGTCGCTGAACATCAGCGATCGGGTTTAGCAGCCTGTTTGTCCAATCCCAGCGTAAGCTCCGTCTATGGCGGCTTTGTGCGGGGCACTTTCGAGTGCGCCGGTTTTGGGATGGTCACCGGTCTGCTAACCCGTATCAAAGCTGCCACCTTTGTCCGTTTAGCAGCGAGCATTGGGAGGCCCGATGGAGATCGTCCCGATGACCCAAGTAACCCCTGATCCACCGCAAATAACGCTTGAAGAATCCCTGTTGTATGTCAGCGATCTGCTGCGTTGCGCTGCTGCCACTGCATACGAAACCGGCGATAGCCTCAACGGTCCGAAACGTGATCTGGCGTTTTCGGTGGTGCATTTGATTGGCATGGCCAAAACTGAACTGGAGCGGTCGTTGGCGCGGGTTGAGCCACGCTGATAATGCAGATTTTTTCGCGAATGAATTCGTTTCTGGTGAGGCGGATTCATCCGTGAATACTTAAAGGCTTTGAACTCAAGTATTTCAGCATAACGCCGAGTATGGTTCTCTTAACGCTATTTTTTGGACGTCTTCTATATGCAGGCTGAGGAGTTTTTGTGATTCGAGCAATCTTTCCCCAACGCCATTGATACTTATCGATACGGCTGAGTCACTTGCCGAAGAACACGATTCGGTGTTTCAACTAATCATGAAAATCTATGAATTTCAACCTCACTTTCTAGTTGATATCCTATGACATAATCAGATAGTCCTGCTTTCTTGATGTCTTCCCAGCTAGCTGGAATGGTACCGACTTCCGAATCAAACTCGATCCAGTTCACTTTATCAAACCTTTCATCGGTTATATTAAACTCTTCATTTTTTTTAACTGCCGCATTTACAATGTCCTGTGTGTAAACTTCAAACTCACAGGAAAGTCCATATATGGCTCCGGATAACGATTTTATCATTATCAGATAAGCTCCCTGTGCATACTCTTTGATATATGCATCCGTTGCGTAAAATATTTTTTCCATACAGTCCTCACATTGGAAATGCAGTTACAACTTTATTTGTATTCGGCTTCACAACAATCCTAATAGAGTTCAATATTGGATTGCCTGCTGCCGCACCTGGTTTGCCGCCCTGAATACCAGCATCAGGGTATGGGACGTCATAGATCCAATTACCATTTCCCGGAGTCTCAATATGAGGTTTTATACCATCGCGTTTGGCGATAGCCCATGCTTGCTCAGTAGCAGATATAGGCTCCTCCGCAAATACTCCGTGGGTAACTTGTCTTGCGGGATCATCTACACCATGTAATCGAACATGGTCTGCGCGTGTCTTACCTTTAGGATCAACACCACTCCAGTCCAAGTTTCCACTTGGAGTATGGTTTACAGTGGTCTGAGTTTTCCCTCCCTGACACCCATTCA
>NZ_BLVZ01000013.1 GCF_015471405.1 Pseudomonas cichorii | reverse complement strand
AAGCCGGCTTTTATTACTTGAAAAGTCGACAGACGGTAGGTGGATAAGCTCTGTGGATAAACCGGCTTCAGCTCATTGCATAAGTCGGGTCGAAACTCTGTGGATAACGCACCTGTGGATAACATGCCATTCCATACACAGCTTTTCCGAGGTCACAGCACAGGGAGAGCACGGTTTCTCGACAGCCTTATGATCTTCTGTACACATTGATTTTAAAGAGCTTCGATTGGTTATCCACAGACAAGTGCGTCCCTAGTCTTTATAAGCTCTACAAAGAAGCTTTAAATATTCCCTCTTTTTATTTCTATAACTGATTTCTCTCAGGTCACCCCGGATGCGGATGAGGAATGCGTAATGACTCGTAAGGAAGTAAATAAAGGAAAAGCTGGTTGGAAATTGACCTGCACGCCTGCTTTCTCTAGAATCCCCGGTCTCTTAAAACGGGGGCCATTCCGGCCCGTAGTGGACGAACCAGGTAACACGCCATGAAACGTACTTTCCAACCCAGCACTATCAAGCGCGCCCGCACCCACGGTTTCCGTGCCCGTATGGCCACCAAGAACGGCCGTGCAGTCCTGTCGCGTCGTCGCGCCAAAGGCCGTAAGCGTCTGGCAGTTTGATAAATCGGCACTGGTGGTGAGTCGAGACTTCAGTCGGGAAAAGCGTTTGCTGACTCCCCGGCATTTCAAGGCAGTCTTTGACTCCCCTACCGGCAAGGTTCCGGGTAAAAATCTCCTGCTCCTTGCACGCAACAACGACCTTGATCATCCTCGTCTGGGGCTGGTGATAGGTAAAAAGAGCGTAAAGCTCTCCGTTGAGCGAAACCGCTTGAAACGCCTCATGCGCGAATCATTCCGCCAGCACCAGGATAATCTGGTCGGTTGGGATATCGTGATCGTCGCGCGTAAAGGTTTGGGTGATGTAGAAAACCCTGAACTGATTCAGCATTTCGGCAAGCTCTGGAAACGTCTGGCGCGTAGCCGACCCACTCCAGAAGCAAAAACCGAAACTGCAGGGGTAGACAGTCCAGATGCGTAAACTGGCACTCGTTCCGATCCAGTTTTACCGCTACGCCATTAGCCCGCTGATGGCCAGTCACTGTCGTTTCTACCCCAGTTGTTCCTGCTATGCGTATGAAGCCATCGATAATCATGGCCTTTTACGCGGCGGCTGGCTGACACTTCGTCGTTTGGGCCGCTGTCATCCGTGGAATCCCGGTGGTTATGACCCGGTTCCACCTATCCCCACCTCCCGTTCTTCTTCGATGGCCGAGTAATCATGGATATTAAACGCACGATCCTGATCGTCGCCCTGGCAATCGTGACCTACGTCGGGGTTCTGAAATGGAACCAAGACTACGGCCAGGCTGCCATGCCGACCCAGAATGTTGCAGCCAGCACAACCGCACCGGCTATACCGGATACGGCTGCTGGTACTAATGGTTCTGCAAATGCCGATGTTCCAAGCCCGACCGCGAATAATGTCGCAGCGCCTCTGGAAACTCCGGTAGCGCCCAGCAAAGACCTGATTCAGGTCAAGACTGACGTGCTCGATCTGGCGATCGATCCGGTAGGTGGTGACGTAGTCCAACTTCGTTTGCCGCTGTATCCACGTCGCCAGGACCGCCCGGATGTTCCTTTCCAGCTGTTCGACAACGGCAGTGAACGTACCTTTCTGGCACAAAGCGGCCTGACCGGTACCAACGGACCTGATGCCCGTGCTACCGGCCGTCCGGTTTATTCGTCTGCACAAAAGACTTATCAACTGAACGATGGCCAGAATGATCTGGTCGTCGAGCTGAAATTCGCTGATAACGGCGTCAATTACATCAAGCGCTTCACATTCAAGCGCGGTTTGTACGATGTAGTGGTCACCTACGTTGTGGATAACCAGAGCGCTCAGCCTTGGGCGGGCAATCTGTTTGCACAATTGAAGCGCGATGCCAGCTCCGATCCGTCTTCGACCACTGCCACTGGCACTGCAACCTACCTGGGTGCTGCCTTGTGGACAGCTGCAGAGCCGTACAAAAAAGTGTCGATGAAAGATATCGACAAGGCTCCGCTGAAAGAAACAGTACAAGGTGGCTGGGTTGCATGGCTTCAGCATTACTTCGTGACGGCCTGGATTCCAAGCCACAGCGACAGCAATGCTGTTCAGACTCGTAAAGACAACCAAGGCAACTACATCATCGGTTTCACTGGCCCGACACTGGCTGTTGCAGCCGGTGCCAAAGGCGAAACCAGCGCGACGCTGTATGCCGGCCCGAAAAGCCAGGCAGTACTCAAAGAGTTATCCCCAGGGCTGGAACTGACTGTCGACTACGGCATTCTGTGGTTCATTGCCCAACCAATTTTCTGGTTGCTGCAACATATCCACGCCATTGTGGGTAACTGGGGCTGGTCGATCATCTTCCTGACCATGCTGATCAAAGGCTTGTTCTTCCCTCTCTCTGCTGCCAGCTACAAATCCATGGCGCGCATGCGTGCCGTAGGTCCAAAGCTGACCGCCCTGAAAGAGCAGTTTGGTGACGATCGTCAGAAGATGTCCCAGGCAATGATGGAGCTGTACAAGAAAGAAAAGATCAACCCGCTGGGTGGATGCTTGCCGATTCTTGTCCAGATGCCGGTTTTCCTCTCGCTGTACTGGGTACTTCTGGAAAGCGTGGAAATGCGTCAGGCTCCGTGGATCCTGTGGATAACCGACCTGTCGATCAAAGACCCGTTCTTTATCCTGCCGATCATCATGGGCGCAACCATGTTCATCCAGCAGCGTCTGAACCCGACTCCGCCGGATCCGATGCAGGCCAAGGTCATGAAAATGATGCCAATCATCTTCACGTTCTTCTTCCTGTGGTTCCCTGCCGGTCTGGTTCTGTACTGGGTTGTGAACAACACCCTGTCGATCGCACAGCAGGCCTACATCACTCGCAAGATCGAAGCCGCTACCAACAAGGCTGCTGCTTGATCTAACCTGTGAACAAGTTTTACAAGACGCCCCCTCGTGGGGCGTTTTGCTATCTGTCAGTTGTCCAGGAGCCGGACCATGAACGTCCCTCGTGAAACCATCGCAGCCATCGCAACCGCCCAAGGTCGCGGGGGTGTTGGCATCGTGCGTATATCCGGGCCTTTGGCGAGCAAGGCTGCTCAAGCGATCATTGGCCGCACGCCAAAACCACGATTTGCTCACTACGGGCCTTTCGAGGATGAAACTGGCCAGGTCATCGATGAAGGGATTGCGCTGTATTTTCCTGGCCCAAACTCCTTTACCGGCGAGGACGTCCTGGAGCTGCAAGGCCACGGCGGCCCTATCGTTCTGGATATGCTGCTGCAACGTTGCCTGCAACTTGGCAGCCGTCTGGCAAGGCCAGGTGAATTCAGCGAGCGGGCGTTCCTCAACGATAAGCTCGATCTCGCTCAAGCAGAGGCCATCGCGGATCTGATCGAAGCCAGTTCTGCACAGGCTGCGCGCAACGCATTACGCTCCTTGCAGGGTGTTTTTTCGCAGCGTGTGGATAACTTGACCGAGAAGTTGATCAGCCTGCGGATCTATGTCGAAGCGGCCATCGACTTTCCTGAGGAAGAAATCGACTTTCTTGCTGATGGCCATGTACTAAGCATGCTTGATGAGGTGCGTAACGAGTTATCCACAGTGCTGCGCGAAGCAGGGCAGGGTGCGCTGCTGCGGGACGGCATGACTGTAGTGATTGCTGGTCGTCCCAATGCCGGCAAATCCAGCCTTCTCAATGCCCTGGCAGGTCGAGAGGCTGCGATTGTCACCGAGATAGCCGGCACGACCCGTGATGTGCTGCGCGAACATATCCACATAGACGGCATGCCACTGCATGTTGTGGATACCGCAGGCCTGCGCGATACCGACGATCAGGTGGAAATCATTGGCGTACAACGTGCCCTCAAGGCCATTGGCGAGGCAGATCGCATCTTGCTGGTGGTAGACGCTACGGCGCCTGAAGCAACCGATCCTTTCGCACTATGGCCAGAGTTCCTGGAACAACGCCCTGATGCATCCAAAGTTACGCTAATCCGTAACAAGGCCGATCTCAGTGGTGACCTCATCGCTCTGGAAACCAGCGATGATGGCCATGTCACGATCAGTCTCAGTGCCAAGGCCGGAGGTGAAGGTCTGGAACTGCTGCGCGAGCACCTCAAAGCCTGCATGGGATACGAGCAGACCTCGGAAAGCAGCTTCAGCGCACGTCGACGCCATCTCGAAGCCCTGCGTCATGCCAGTGACTTTCTGGAGCATGGCCGCGCACAACTGACATTGGCCGGCGCAGGCGAGCTATTGGCGGAAGACCTGCGCCAGGCTCAGCAGGCGTTGGGTGAAATTACCGGGGCTTTCAGCTCCGACGACCTGCTCGGCAGGATCTTCTCAAGCTTCTGCATCGGCAAGTAATCTCGGCAATACAGCCCGACGCAATGTCGGGCTTGCCTTTCTGAACTCCCTTTCTAGTCCCCCAGCAAGCCTCTCTTATTCACAGAGAAAGGCTTTGCCCTGCCTGCTCATTGCCACTGGTCGCACCAAAACACAATTCTGTGGGCTTACGGGCCTGTGAATTGTCCATTCAAAGTGCTTTTCAGCAGAATTAAGCCCTGTGAATAACTGCTTCTGAGCTCAGTTGATAACTGGGGTCGAAAGCTGAAGATAAACCCCTCTGTGGACAAGTGGTCATTTAATCCACAGGCTCAAGACGGTTATCCCAAGGCCTCAATGGCACATGAACACAGACTTTTGAAACGCTGTACATATTGATTTATATGGTCTGTAGAACCTTATCCACAGAAAGGATGCTCAGTAAGAATAAACATAAAAACAAGGTTTTATAAGATTTCTTTCCTTTTTAATTTCTTTATTCGCCAGTTTTCCACAGCTGGTTAAATTTTGTGCAACGGGTTTCTTTCAGGTGGGTGTATTCCCTATACTTGTCAGCTATCCCAATTTCCCATCGACAACAGGCACGAGGTGCGTGGTGGATTTCCCTTCCCGTTTTGAAGTGATCGTCATCGGTGGCGGTCATGCCGGTACCGAGGCCGCACTTGCGTCGGCACGCATGGGTGTCAAAACCCTATTGCTGACGCACAACGTGGAAACGCTCGGTCAGATGAGCTGTAACCCGGCCATTGGCGGCATTGGCAAAAGTCATCTGGTCAAGGAAATCGATGCCCTTGGTGGTGCGATGGCAACGGCCACCGATAAAGGTGGCATCCAGTTCCGTGTATTGAACAGCCGCAAGGGTCCAGCAGTACGAGCGACTCGTGCTCAGGCAGACCGTGTCCTGTACAAGGCCGCCATTCGCGAAATCCTGGAAAACCAGCCGAACCTGTGGATATTTCAACAGGCCTGCGATGACCTGATCGTCGAACAGGATCAGGTTCGTGGCGTTGTTACCCAAATGGGTCTGCGTTTCATGGCCGATTCCGTGGTCTTGACCACTGGTACGTTCCTGGGCGGACTTATCCACATCGGTATGCAGAACTATTCCGGTGGCCGTGCAGGAGATCCGCCGTCGATTGCCCTGGCAAAACGGTTACGTGAGTTGCCGCTGCGCGTTGGTCGCCTGAAAACCGGGACGCCACCGCGTATCGATGGCCGTTCGGTTGATTTTTCGGTAATGACAGAACAACCTGGCGATACGCCTATACCGGTCATGTCGTTCCTGGGTTCCAAGGAGCAGCATCCAGAGCAAGTCAGTTGCTGGATCACGCATACCAATGCCCGGACCCACGAAATCATTGCCTCCAACCTTGATCGTTCACCCATGTATTCCGGTGTGATCGAAGGTATCGGCCCGCGTTACTGCCCTTCTATCGAAGACAAGATCCATCGCTTTGCCGACAAGGAAAGCCATCAGGTCTTCATCGAGCCTGAAGGCTTGACCACTCACGAGCTGTATCCGAACGGAATTTCCACTTCGCTGCCATTCGATGTGCAGTTGCAGATCGTTCGCTCGATTCGCGGCATGGAGAATGCGCACATCGTCCGTCCTGGTTACGCCATCGAGTATGACTACTTCGATCCACGGGACCTGAAATACAGCCTGGAAACCAAAGTCATCGGCGGCCTGTTTTTCGCTGGCCAGATCAACGGCACCACTGGCTACGAAGAAGCCGGTGCGCAAGGTCTGCTGGCCGGGACCAACGCTGCGCTTCGCGCCCAGGGCAAGGAAAGCTGGTGCCCGCGCCGTGATGAAGCGTACATCGGCGTATTGGTTGACGACCTGATTACACTCGGCACACAAGAGCCTTACCGGATGTTCACATCCCGTGCCGAATATCGTCTGATCCTGCGTGAAGACAACGCCGACCTGCGTCTGACCGAAAAAGGTCGTGAGCTGGGGTTGATCGACGACGCCCGCTGGGCGGCGTTCTGCACCAAGCGTGAAAATATAGCGCTGGAAGAACAGCGTCTGAAAAGTACCTGGGTTCGACCTGGTACAGAGCAGGGCGATGCGATTGCCGCACACTTCGGCACGCCGCTGACTCACGAATACAATCTGCTCAACCTGCTGACTCGCCCGGAAGTCGATTATGCAAGCCTGATTTCCCTTACCGGCGAGGGTTGCAGCGACCCTCAAGTCACCGAGCAGGTCGAGATCAAGACCAAATACGCCGGTTACATCGAACGTCAGCAGGACGAAATTGCCCGTCTGCGGGCCAGTGAAGATACAAAACTGCCTGAAGACATCGACTACACGACGATTTCCGGTCTGTCGAAAGAGATTCAAGGCAAGCTGGGGATAACTCGTCCCGAGACCCTGGGACAGGCATCGCGGATTCCTGGCGTTACGCCGGCGGCGATTTCCCTGTTGATGATTCATTTGAAAAAACGCGGCGCGGGCCGTCAGTTGGAGCAAAGCGCTTGAGTTCTATGGTTACCCCGCAGCATGCTCAGGAATTATCCACAGGTGCCCGGGAACTGGGCGTGGATCTGAGCGAAAAGCAGCATGGCCAGTTACTGGTTTACCTTGAGCTGTTGATAAAGTGGAACAAAGCCTACAACCTGACGGCTGTGCGCAATCCGGACGAGATGGTTTCGCGTCATTTGCTCGACAGCCTGAGTGTCGTTCCTTTCATCGAAGGCCCACGCTGGCTGGACGTTGGTAGTGGTGGCGGGATGCCCGGTATTCCGTTGGCTATCATGTTCCCGGAGATGAAAGTTTCGCTTCTGGACAGCAATGGCAAGAAAACCCGGTTCCAGACTCAGGTCAAACTTGAGCTGAAACTCGACAACCTCGAAGTTATCCACAGCCGTGCAGAGGCTTATCAGCCAGATGCGCCGTTCACGGGAATTGTTTCCCGGGCGTTCAGCAGTCTGGAAGACTTTACTGGGTGGACGCGCCACATGGGCGACACCGATACACGTTGGCTGGCGATGAAAGGGCTGCATCCGACCGATGAACTGGTAGCATTGCCGCCAGATTTTCATCTCGATAGCGCACAAGCCTTGACCGTTCCAGGTTGCCAAGGCCAACGCCATCTGCTGATACTGCGCCGCACGGCATGACTGGGAACACAAGCAAGAATGGCTAAGGTATTCGCGATAGCGAACCAGAAAGGTGGTGTGGGTAAAACCACCACTTGTATCAACCTCGCAGCGTCACTGGTTGCAACCAAGCGCCGCGTGCTGTTGATCGATCTCGACCCTCAGGGCAACGCGACCATGGGCAGCGGTGTGGATAAACACACCCTGGAAAACTCGGTATACGACTTGCTGATCGGTGAATGCGATCTGGCCGAGGCGATACAGTTTTCCGAACATGGCGGTTATCAACTGCTGCCGGCCAACCGTGACCTTACGGCTGCCGAAGTGGTGTTGCTGGAAATGCAGATGAAGGAAAGCCGCTTGCGCAATGCGCTGGCGCCTATCCGGGAAAACTACGATTACATCCTCATTGACTGCCCACCGTCGCTGTCGATGCTGACCCTCAATGCCCTGGTGGCATCCGATGGGGTCATTATCCCCATGCAGTGCGAGTATTTTGCGCTCGAAGGTCTCAGCGACCTTGTGGATAACATCAAGCGCATCGCAGAACTGCTCAACCCTCAACTGAAAATAGAAGGGTTGCTGCGCACGATGTACGACCCGCGCCTGAGCCTGATCAACGATGTTTCCGCGCAGCTCAAGGAACACTTTGGCGAACAGCTCTACGACACCGTGATCCCGCGCAACATCAGGCTCGCCGAAGCGCCGAGTTTTGGCATGCCGGTTCTGGCCTATGACAAGGCTTCCCGCGGTGCGCTGGCTTACCTGGCCCTGGCGGGTGAACTGGTACGTCGTCAACGTCGCAGCTCGAAAGCCGCGCAGCCAACCTAAGGAATTCCCATGGCCGTCAAGAAACGAGGTCTCGGACGTGGGTTGGACGCACTTCTGAGCAGTCCAACCGTCAGTTCTCTGGAAGAACAGGCCGTCAAGATCGATCAGCGCGAGCTGCAGCATGTGCCTCTGGATCTGATCCAGCGTGGCAAGTACCAGCCGCGTCGCGATATGGATCCCCAGGCGCTTGAAGAGCTTGCCCTGTCGATCAAGTCCCAGGGCGTCATGCAGCCGATCGTGATTCGTCCCATTGGTGACAATCGCTACGAGATCATTGCAGGTGAGCGTCGCTGGCGTGCCAGCCAGCAGGCAGGCGTAGAGACGATTCCGGCAATGGTCCGCGAAGTCTCGGATGAAAACGCCATCGCCATGGCGTTGATCGAGAACATCCAGCGCGAAGACCTCAACCCCATCGAAGAAGCGATGGCCCTGCAGCGGTTGCAGCAAGAGTTTCAACTGACTCAGCAGCAGGTCGCCGATGCAGTCGGCAAGTCACGAGTCAGTGTGGCCAACCTGCTGCGTCTGATTGCATTGCCTGAGGTCATCAAGACCATGCTGTCGCATGGTGATCTGGAAATGGGCCATGCCCGTGCATTGCTCGGTTTACCTGAAGAAAGGCAGATCGAGGGTGCGCGACATGTTGTCGCACGTGGCCTGACTGTGCGTCAGACCGAAGCGCTTGTCAGGCAGTGGCTCAGTGGCAAACCGGCTCCAGTGGAGGCGGTAAAAACAGATCCGGACATCAGTCGGCTGGAACAGCGCCTTGCCGAGCGGCTGGGCTCTGCGGTCCAGATCCGTCACGGACAGAAGGGAAAAGGGCAGTTAGTCATCCGTTATAACTCGCTGGATGAGTTGCAAGGTGTGCTTGCCCACATTCGCTGAAACAATTGCTCTGTAGCGTGTAGTCGGAAATCACTACCTTACGGTTGAATAGGGGCTTAACCGCCCCTATACTCTGCGCGCATTTTGTCGGCACAAATTATGCCAAGTTATTGCTTATGGCGACCGACATTCAAGGAGCAGTTGCGATGGAATCACGCATGCCAGACCGCTTGCCGTTCCATCGACTAGCGGTTTTTCCGGTATTGCTGGCTCAATTGATTGTCCTGCTGCTGGCCGCTTTTGCGCTTTGGCAGTTGAAAGGAGTCGTAGCGGGATATTCTGGGCTGTGCGGTGGCCTGATAGCCTGGCTGCCCAATTTGTACTTTGCTCACAAGGCTTTCCGGTTTTCCGGGGCTAGAGCAGCGCAAGCCATCGTCCGGTCATTTTATGCCGGCGAGGCAGGCAAACTGATTTTTACGGCAGTGCTTTTTGCACTGACGTTCGCAGGTGTGAAGCCATTGGCGCCGCTAGCTGTATTCGGCGTGTTCATGTTGATCCAGGTGGTCAACTGGTTCGCTCCCCTGCTAATGAGAACAAGACTTTCGAGACCTTAGGGCGTTTGAGGCAAAAATGGCAGAGCAAACAGCTTCGGGCTATATCCAGCACCACTTGCAGAACCTGACTTTCGGTCAGCTACCCAACGGCAGCTGGGGCTTTGCCCACACCGCAGCAGAAGCAAAAGAAATGGGCTTTTGGGCTTTCCACGTCGATACCCTCGGCTGGTCGGTCGCACTGGGCCTTATTTTCGTTCTTATTTTCCGCATGGCGGCCAAGAAGGTAACTTCCGGTCAGCCTGGCGCTCTGCAGAACTTCGTCGAGGTTCTGGTCGAGTTCGTCGATGGCAGCGTGCGTGACAGCTTCCACGGCCGTAGCGCCGTGATCGCTCCACTGGCTCTGACCATTTTCGTCTGGGTATTCCTGATGAACGCCGTCGACCTGGTTCCTGTCGACTGGATTCCTCAGCTGGCGATGCTGATCTCGGGCGATGAGCACATTCCTTTCCGTGCAGTTCCGACCACTGACCCTAATGCCACTCTGGGCATGGCTCTGTCGGTATTCGCACTGATCATTTTCTACAGCATCAAGGTCAAGGGCATCGGTGGTTTCATCGGCGAACTGACCCTTCACCCGTTCGGCAGCAAGAACATCTTCGTTCAGGCGCTGCTGATTCCGGTGAACTTCCTGCTTGAATTCGTGACCCTGGTAGCCAAGCCGATTTCGCTGGCACTGCGTCTGTTCGGCAACATGTACGCTGGCGAGCTGGTATTCATCCTGATCGCGGTCATGTTCGGCAGTGGCCTGCTCTGGCTCAGTGGCCTGGGTGTGGTGCTGCAATGGGCGTGGGCTGTATTCCACATCCTGATCATCACCCTGCAAGCGTTCATCTTCATGATGCTGACCATCGTTTACCTGTCGATGGCTCACGAAGATAACCATTAAGATTCGCCATTCGGTGCATCTGATGACCCTCTTGCCATTGGTGAGAGGGAGCCGCAAGCGGGAGACCGCAAGGGCTGATGTAACAAACGATTTTGTTTTACCGCTTTAATCTAAGAAAACCTAACCAATACGACGTAAAAGTCGGGAGGAAAGATGGAAACTGTAGTTGGTCTAACCGCTATCGCTGTTGCACTGTTGATCGGCCTGGGCGCACTGGGTACTGCAATCGGTTTCGGCCTGTTGGGCGGTAAGTTCCTGGAAGGCGCTGCGCGTCAACCAGAAATGGTTCCAATGCTGCAAGTTAAAATGTTCATCGTTGCGGGCCTGCTCGACGCCGTTACCATGATCGGTGTTGGTATCGCTCTGTTCTTCACCTTCGCGAACCCCTTCGTTGGTCAACTCGCTGGCTAATCGCTCGATTTTTCGAGTTGATTGGTGTGATGGACAACGAACGAGCGAGGTGTTGGCGTGAATATTAATGCAACCCTGATTGGCCAGTCCGTTGCGTTCTTCATCTTTGTGCTGTTCTGCATGAAGTTCGTGTGGCCTCCGGTCATCGCGGCTTTGCACGAACGTCAGAAGAAGATCGCGGATGGACTGGACGCTGCTACACGAGCAGCTCGCGACCTGGAGCTGGCCCAAGACAAAGTGGGTCAACAACTGCGCGAAGCTAAAGCTCAAGCAGCTGAAATCATTGAGCAGGCCAAGAAACGCGGTACTCAGATTGTCGACGAAGCCCGTGAACAGGCTCGCGTTGAAGCTGACCGTGTGAAGGCTCAGGCTCAGGCCGAGATCGAGCAGGAACTGAACAGTGTCAAAGACGCTCTGCGCGCCCAGTTGGGTAGCCTGGCAGTCAATGGCGCCGAGAAGATCCTGGGTGCCACAATCGATCAAAACGCGCACGCGGAGCTGGTTAACAAACTGGCTGCTGAAATTTAAGCGAGGGCGATCATGGCAGAACTGACCACGTTGGCCCGACCTTACGCTAAGGCGGCCTTCGAGCACGCGCAGGCCCACCAGCAACTGGCCAATTGGTCAGCCATGCTCGGCCTGGCTGCTGCGGTGTCGCAAGACGACACCATGCAGAGCCTGCTCAAGGCCCCGCGACTGACGAGCGCACAGAAGGCCACCACTTTTATTGAAGTGTGTGGCGACAAGTTCGATGCCAAGGCACAGAATTTCATCCATGTCGTTGCTGAAAACGACCGTCTCCCGCTTCTGCCGGAGATCGCCGAACTGTTCGACCTGTACAAGGCCGAGCAGGAAAAATCGGTCGATGTGGATGTCACCAGTGCTTTTGCATTGAACCAAGAACAGCAAGACAAACTCGCCAAGGTTCTCAGTGCACGGCTCGGCCGGGAAGTGCGCCTGCATGCTGCGGAGGATGCCACCCTTATCGGTGGTGTCGTTATCCGCGCCGGCGACCTGGTTATCGATGGCTCAGTTCGCGGCAAGATCGCGCAACTAGCCGAAGCATTGAAATCTTGAGTTTGAAGGGGCAGCAGAGCAATGCAGCAACTCAATCCTTCCGAAATAAGTGAAATCATCAAGGGTCGCATCGAGAAGCTCGATGTAACCTCCCAAGCCCGTAACGAAGGCACCGTCGTCAGCGTGTCTGACGGTATCGTGCGGATTCACGGTCTGGCCGACGTAATGTACGGCGAAATGATCGAGTTTCCGGGCGGCGTCTACGGTATGGCGCTGAACCTTGAGCAAGACTCTGTCGGTGCCGTTGTACTGGGCGCCTACACGACTCTGGCTGAAGGCATGAGCGCCAAGTGTACTGGCCGCATCCTCGAAGTTCCGGTTGGTAAGGAACTGCTGGGTCGCGTAGTCGACGCACTGGGCAACCCTGTTGACGGTAAAGGTCCGCTGAACAACACCGAGACCGATGCGGTCGAGAAAGTTGCTCCAGGCGTGATCTGGCGTAAGTCGGTCGACCAGCCAGTGCAAACTGGTTACAAGGCCGTCGACGCAATGATTCCAGTCGGCCGTGGCCAGCGTGAGCTGATCATCGGTGACCGCCAGATCGGTAAAACCGCTATGGCGATCGACGCGATCATCAACCAGAAAAACAGCGGCATCTTCTGCGTCTACGTTGCAGTTGGTCAGAAACAATCGACCATCGCCAACGTTGTTCGCAAGCTCGAAGAAAACGGTGCACTGGCTAACACCATCATCGTTGCTGCAAGTGCTTCCGAATCCGCTGCGCTGCAATTCCTTGCACCGTACTCGGGTTGCACCATGGGCGAGTACTTCCGCGACCGCGGTGAAGACGCGCTGATCGTTTATGACGATCTGTCCAAGCAAGCAGTGGCTTACCGCCAGATTTCCCTGCTGCTGCGCCGTCCACCAGGCCGTGAAGCCTACCCGGGTGACGTGTTCTATCTCCACTCCCGTCTGCTGGAGCGCGCATCGCGTGTTTCCGAAGAGTACGTAGAGAAGTTCACCAACGGCGCAGTGACCGGCAAAACCGGTTCCCTGACTGCACTGCCGATCATCGAAACCCAGGCTGGCGACGTTTCCGCGTTCGTTCCGACCAACGTGATTTCCATCACCGACGGTCAGATCTTCCTGGAATCGGCCATGTTCAACTCCGGCATCCGTCCGGCTGTGAACGCCGGTGTTTCGGTATCCCGTGTAGGTGGTGCCGCACAGACCAAGATCATCAAGAAGCTTTCCGGTGGTATCCGTACCGCTCTGGCTCAGTACCGTGAACTGGCAGCATTCGCCCAGTTCGCTTCTGACCTGGACGAAGCCACTCGCAAGCAGCTTGAGCATGGTCAGCGCGTTACCGAGCTGATGAAGCAGAAGCAATACGCGCCGATGTCTATCGCTGATATGTCGCTGTCCCTGTATGCCGCTGAACGTGGCTTCCTGGTGGATATCGAGATTCCAAAAATCGGCAGCTTCGAGCAGGCTCTGATTGCTTACTTCAACCGCGATCACGCCGACTTGATGGCGAAGATCAACGTGAAGGGTGACTTCAATGACGAAATCGACGCTGGCCTCAAAGCCGGTATCGAGAAGTTCAAAGCCACCCAAACCTGGTAAGCCGCAGCGGGAGCCGAAAGGTTCCCGCTTGCTAACCTGATAGGTGTTACATGGCAGGCGCAAAAGAGATTCGCAGCAAGATTGCGAGCATCAAAAGCACGCAAAAGATCACCAGCGCCATGGAAAAAGTGGCGGTCAGCAAAATGCGCAAGGCTCAGTCGCGCATGGCTGCTAGCCGTCCTTACGCGGAGCGCATCCGTCAGGTGATTGGTCATCTTGCCAACGCCAACCCGGAGTATCGCCACCCGTTCATGATCGAGCGCGAAGTAAAGCGTGTCGGTTATGTCGTAGTGAGCAGTGACCGTGGTTTGTGCGGTGGCTTGAACACCAACCTGTTCAAGGCTTTGGTCAAGGACATGGCGGTAAACCGTGAAAACGGCGTAGAGATCGATCTGTGCGTGGTCGGCAGCAAAGGTGCGGCATTTTTCCGCAACTTCGGCGGTAACGTCGTCGCTGCGATCAGCCACCTGGGCGAAGAGCCGTCGATCAATGATCTGATCGGCAGCGTCAAGGTGATGCTGGATGCCTACCTGGATGGTCGAATTGATCGCCTGTCCGTGGTATCCAACAAGTTCATCAACACCATGACCCAGCAGCCAACGGTGGAGCAATTGATTCCGCTGGTGGCAACCCCGGATCAGAAACTCAAGCACCACTGGGACTATCTCTACGAACCCGATGCCAAAGAGCTGCTTGACGGCTTGATGGTTCGCTACGTTGAGTCGCAGGTGTACCAGGCGGTGGTCGAGAACAACGCTGCTGAACAAGCTGCGCGGATGATCGCGATGAAGAACGCCACAGACAACGCCGGTGATTTGATCAGCGATTTGCAGCTGATCTACAACAAGGCGCGTCAGGCAGCGATCACCCAAGAGATCTCGGAAATCGTCGGCGGCGCTGCCGCGGTTTAACGGTTCAAATATTAGAGGAACCAGCTAATGAGTAGCGGACGTATCGTTCAAATCATCGGCGCCGTGATCGACGTGGAATTCCCACGCGATAGCGTACCGAGTATCTATAACGCGCTGAGTGTAGAAGGCGCGCAAACCACTCTCGAAGTTCAGCAGCAGCTGGGCGACGGCGTGGTTCGTACCATTGCAATGGGTTCGACCGAAGGCTTGAAGCGCGGTCTGAACGTCAACGACAGCGGCACAGCCATCTCCGTACCAGTCGGTAAAGCGACTCTGGGCCGGATCATGGACGTCCTTGGCAACCCGATCGACGAAGCCGGTCCTATCGGTGAAGAAGAGCGTTGGGGCATTCACCGTCCTGCGCCGTCCTTCGCTGAACAGGCAGGTGGCAACGATCTGCTGGAAACAGGCATCAAGGTTATCGACCTGGTTTGCCCGTTCGCCAAGGGTGGTAAAGTCGGTCTGTTCGGTGGTGCCGGTGTAGGCAAAACCGTAAACATGATGGAACTGATCCGTAACATCGCCATCGAGCACAGCGGTTATTCCGTGTTCGCCGGTGTGGGTGAGCGTACTCGTGAGGGTAACGACTTCTACCACGAGATGAAGGACTCCAACGTTCTGGACAAAGTGGCACTGGTTTACGGTCAGATGAACGAGCCACCGGGAAACCGTCTGCGCGTTGCTCTGACTGGCCTGACCATGGCCGAGAAGTTCCGTGACGAAGGTAACGACGTTCTGCTGTTCGTCGACAACATCTATCGTTACACCCTGGCCGGTACCGAAGTATCCGCACTGCTGGGCCGTATGCCTTCCGCAGTAGGTTACCAACCGACCCTGGCTGAAGAGATGGGTACTCTGCAAGAGCGCATCACTTCCACCAAAAACGGTTCGATCACCTCGATCCAGGCGGTATACGTACCAGCGGACGACTTGACCGACCCGTCGCCAGCGACCACGTTCGCCCACTTGGACGCAACTGTCGTACTGTCCCGTGACATCGCTTCCCTGGGTATCTACCCAGCGGTAGATCCACTGGATTCGACTTCGCGCCAGCTGGACCCGAACGTCATCGGCCAGGAACACTACGACACCGCTCGCGGCGTTCAGTACGTGTTGCAGCGTTACAAAGAGCTGAAAGACATCATCGCGATCCTGGGTATGGACGAGCTGTCGGAAACCGACAAGCAGTTGGTAAACCGTGCTCGTAAGATCCAGCGCTTCCTGTCGCAGCCGTTCTTCGTGGCTGAAGTCTTCACTGGTGCATCGGGTAAATACGTTTCCCTGAAAGACACCATTGCTGGCTTCAAAGGCATCCTCAACGGTGACTACGACCACCTGCCAGAACAAGCGTTCTACATGGTCGGCGGCATCGAAGAAGCGATCGAGAAAGCCAAGAAACTGTAATCCCGGCGCCCGGCAACGGGCGCTAATCAGGTTGAGGCAAGCAAATGGCTATGACAGTCCATTGCGACATCGTCAGCGCGGAAGGGGAAATCTTCTCCGGTCTGGTCGAGATGGTGATTGCGCACGGTAACCTGGGTGATCTCGGTATCGCTCCAGGCCACGCGCCTCTGATCACCAATCTGGTCCCGGGCCCGATCCGCTTGATCAAGCAGGGTGGGGAAGCCGAGGTGTTCTACATCTCCGGTGGTTTCCTCGAGGTTCAGCCGAACATGGTCAAGGTGCTTGCCGATACTGTGCAACGTGCTGCCGACCTAGACGAAGCTTCTGCTCAGGCCGCCGTCAAGGCTGCCGAGAAGGCCCTGAACGAAAAAGGCGCGGACTTCGATTACGGATCTGCGACTGCTCGTCTGGCCGAGGCTGCAGCTCAGCTGCGCACCGTTCAGCAAATTCGCAAGAAGTTCGGCGGCTAACCCCGCTGGTTTCAATGCGCGATTGAGTAAAAGGGTAGCCTCGGCTACCCTTTTTCTTTTTTCAGGATCAGCCCGTTCCGGGCTGGTTACCGCTCAGTTGGTAGTCCTCATGTCTCTCGATATCGTTATTCTTGCCGCTGGCCAAGGTACCCGGATGCGTTCGGCCTTGCCTAAAGTCCTGCACCCTGTGGCAGGTAATTCCATGCTTGGCCATGTTATCCACAGCGCACGACAGTTATCCCCAAACGGTATTCATGTAGTGATCGGCCATGGCGCCGATGCTGTGCGCGAACGTCTGGCGGCGGATGACCTGAATTTCGTCATGCAGGACAAGCAACTCGGTACTGGCCACGCAGTCGCCCAGGCAGTGCCTGAACTGAGCGCCGACACTGTGCTGATTCTTTACGGCGATGTACCGCTGATTGAAGTCCAGACCCTGCAGCGCTTGCTGGCTCTGGTCACACCCGAGCAGTTGGGCCTGCTGACCGTGACCCTGGACGATCCGACAGGCTACGGCCGTATCGTGCGCGACGAACAGAACCGGGTCTGTGCCATCGTCGAGCACAAGGACGCCAGCGAAGCTCAAAAAGCGATCAATGAAGGCAACACCGGTATTCTTGCGGTGCCCGGCAAGCGCCTGGCTGACTGGCTTGGACGTTTGTCCAACAACAATGCCCAGGGCGAGTATTACCTGACGGATGTGATTGCCATGGCGGTCAGTGACGGCCTGGTGGTTGCCACGGAACAGCCCCACGACGCGATGGAAGTGCAGGGCGCCAATGACCGCAAGCAATTGGCGGAACTGGAGCGTCATTACCAGTTGCGTGAGGCCCGTCGTGTGATGGCTGCTGGCGTGACCCTGCGTGACCCTGCACGTTTCGACGTGCGCGGTGAAGTGACTGTCGGTCGTGATGTGCTGATCGATATCAACGTGATCCTTGAAGGTCGCGTGGTCATTGAAGATGACGTGGTCATCGGCCCGAACTGTGTCATCAAGGACAGCACCCTGCGCAAAGGCGTAGTGGTCAAAGCCAATAGCCATATCGAAGGCGCGATTCTGGGCGAGGGCAGTGATGCCGGTCCATTCGCCCGTCTGCGTCCAGGCAGCGTTCTGGGTGCCAAGGCCCATGTGGGTAACTTTGTCGAACTCAAGAATGCTCACCTCGGGGACGGCGCAAAAGCCGGGCACCTGACGTATCTGGGCGACGCCGAGATCGGAGCGAGAACCAATATCGGTGCAGGCACCATCACCTGTAACTACGATGGCGCCAACAAGCACAAGACCATTCTGGGCGAAGACGTATTCATTGGCTCCAACAACTCGCTGGTCGCGCCTGTGGATATCTCTTCAGGAGCCAGCACTGCCGCAGGTTCCACCATCACTCAGGACATTCCGGCCGAACAGTTGGGTGTTGCTCGTGCACGCCAGCGCAACATCGAAGGCTGGAAGCGCCCGGTGAAGGTCAAGAAACCATAAGGTTATCCACAGGAGCGCATTTATTCGCGAAACAGCTTCATTCGCGAATGAATTCGCTCCTACGGGTTGACCATCTTCCGATAATAGGGTTTTATTGCTTTCGTTATCTTTTGAATCGAAACTTAAAGCCAAAATGTCGAAACGCAATACACCCCAACGTCGCCATAATATCCTCGCCTTGCTCAATGAGCAGGGCGAAGTCAGTGTCGATGATCTGGCCAGGCATTTTGAAACTTCAGAAGTTACGATCCGAAAGGATCTGGCTGCTCTTGAAAGCAACGGTCTGTTGTTACGCCGCTACGGTGGCGCTATCACCTTGCCTCAGGAACTGATTGCCGAGAGCAGTCAGCCTGTTTCCAGATACAAGCAAGCCATTGCCCGTGCGGCAGTGTCGCGGATTCGCGAACATGCGCGGATCATTGTGGACAGTGGCAGCACCACTGCTGCGCTGATTCCCGAGCTTGGGAATCAGCCGGGTCTGGTCGTGATGACCAACTCCCTGAATGTGGCCCGCGCTCTGGCTGAGCTTGAGCATGAACCGGTGCTGTTGATGACCGGTGGAACCTGGGACCCGCACTCCGAATCCTTTCAGGGACAGGTAGCCGAGCAGGTTCTACGCTCCTACGATTTCGATCAATTGTTCATCGGTGCTGATGGCATCGATCTGGTTCGAGGTACCACAACCTTCAATGAGTTGCTGGGCCTGAGTCGGGTCATGGCTGAAGTCGCCCGCGAAGTGATCGTCATGGTTGAAGCCGATAAAGTCGGTCGCAAGATTCCCAATCTGGAACTGCCCTGGAGCAGTATCCATACCCTTATTACAGATGAGCGCCTGCCCGACGAGGCACGCGAACAGATAAAAGCCCGCGGCATTACCCTGATTTGTGCCGCTGTCAGCTAGGAGAGAACCATGTGTGGAATTGTCGGCGCCGTTGCTGAACGTAGTATCACAGCCATTCTGCTGGAAGGGCTAAAACGTCTTGAATACCGTGGTTATGACAGCGCAGGTGTAGCCGTTTTCAGCAATGAAGGCACCCTTGAGCGTCGTCGCCGTTCGGGCAAGGTCAGTGAGCTGGAGCAAGCACTTGCAGGCGAGCCTCTGAACGGTCGCCTGGGTATCGCTCACACTCGTTGGGCCACCCACGGTGCGCCTTGCGAGCGTAATGCACACCCGCACTTTTCAGCTGACGAACTGGCAGTTGTCCACAACGGCATCATCGAAAACCATGAAGCCCTGCGCGAGCGCCTCAAAGGCCTGGGTTACGTATTCGTTTCCGATACCGACACTGAAGTCATCGTCCATTTGCTGCACCACAAGCTCAAGGACACCCCTGATCTGGCCGACGCCCTGAAAGCGGCAGTCAAGGAACTGCACGGTGCTTATGGCCTGGCGGTTATCAGCGCCA
Organism: Pseudomonas cichorii; assembly: GCF_015471405.1. Taxonomy (GTDB): domain Bacteria; phylum Pseudomonadota; class Gammaproteobacteria; order Pseudomonadales; family Pseudomonadaceae; genus Aquipseudomonas; species Aquipseudomonas serbiensis. Next base: position 181,948 of record NZ_BLVZ01000013.1, on the reverse strand, counting down.
AACAACCGGATCGTCTGCTGGCTGCTCGCAGCGGCAGCCCGCTGGTGATTGGCCTGGGCCTTGGTGAAAACTTCCTGGCATCGGACCAGTTGGCATTGCGTCAGGTAACCGACCGCTTCGTGTATCTGGAAGAAGGCGATATCGCAGAGATCCGTCGCGACAGCGTGCAGATCTGGACTGTGGATGGTCTGCCGGTGGTCCGTGAAACCGTGCAATACCACGAAGGTGCCGAAGCGGCCGACAAGGGCGAATATCGTCACTTCATGCTCAAGGAAATCCACGAGCAGCCCAAGGTTGTGCAGCGCACGCTGGAAGGTCGTCTGGGTCAGCAACAAGTGCTGGTTCATGCTTTTGGCCCGCAAGCTGCCGAACTGTTCGCCAAGGTCCGTAATGTCCAGATCGTGGCCTGCGGCACCAGCTATCACGCCGGTATGGTTGCGCGTTACTGGCTCGAAGGTCTGGCCGGTATTCCTTGCCAGGTCGAAGTGGCCAGCGAGTTCCGCTATCGCAAGGTTGTAGTCCAGCCGGACACCCTGTTCGTTTCGATCTCCCAGTCCGGCGAAACCGCCGACACCCTGGCCGCACTGCGTAACGCCAAGGAACTGGGCTTCCTGGCAAGCCTGGCGATCTGCAACGTCGGCATCAGCTCGCTGGTACGCGAGTCGGACCTGACCCTGCTGACTCAGGCCGGTCCTGAAATCGGTGTGGCCTCCACCAAGGCCTTCACCACCCAACTGGTTGCCCTGCTGTTGCTGACCCTGTCCCTTGGGCAAGTCAAAGGCACACTGGATGAAGGTGTCGAAGCCGAACTGGTCGAAGAACTGCGTCGCCTGCCGACCCGTCTGGGTGAGGCACTGGCCATGGACAGCACCGTCGAGAAAGTCGCCGAGCTATTCGCCGAGAAGCACCACACCCTGTTCCTGGGCCGTGGCGCGCAGTTCCCGGTAGCGATGGAAGGAGCCCTCAAGCTCAAGGAAATCTCGTACATCCACGCCGAAGCCTACCCGGCCGGCGAACTCAAGCACGGTCCATTGGCGCTTGTGGATAACGACATGCCGGTCGTCACCGTCGCGCCCAACAACGAACTGCTGGAAAAACTCAAATCCAACCTTCAGGAAGTCCGCGCACGCGGCGGTGAACTGGTGGTGTTCGCTGACGAGCAAGCCGGCATGAAAAACGGCGAAGGCACCCACGTCATCGCCATGCCACACATCATCGATGCACTTGCTCCGATCCTCTACACCATCCCGCTGCAATTGCTCTCGTACTACGTGGCAGTGTTGAAAGGTACGGACGTTGATCAGCCGAGGAATCTGGCGAAGTCTGTGACTGTGGAGTGAGTTATCCACAGATGGTAAAACCATGATGGGTCCACAGCAATAAAACCATCACAGCCTGGAAGCTCTTTTATAGAGTTTCCAGGCTAAGACCCACAGAGTTGATACACCCCAAGAGTTATCCCCAACCACTCCTCCAGCGGGTGTCGCTGACAGCCGTGTCTTCCATCTCACCATACAAGGTGCGAGTCACTGATTCTCAGTGAACCGCCTTCCTGAGACTTTTACTTCTATACAACCCCGGTGGGCAGCCAAACCAGCGATTACAGGCTTTGTGAAAACTGCTGCTGTCGCGAAAGCTCAGTTTTTCAGCGATGGAGATTATCGTTGCCTCTGTAAAGCAAAGAAGCTGGTCCGCCAGTTCCCGTCGGCACTCATCCAGAAGGTTTTGAAAGCCCGTAGACTCATCATCGAGTCGGTTTTGAAGCGTTCGTGTACTTAAGTTCATTTTGAGCGCCACTTGGGCCAATGACATCAAGTTACCCGAAGATAAGGAGACAAAAATATGGTTTCTGACAATGGGGGAAATTCTATATTGGCGCAGAGAAAGCTCTTCATTCGTGTAATTCAAATGATGTATTTTCAATGCCGGATTGGCGGTGCTCAAGGGGCGCGCGCAGTCGGTCAGGGAGTAGCTTATGCTGTTGATGTCGCTGGAGAATGTTAAGTTGTTTCCAAAAAAAGACTCCAGCATTGTGCAGTCTTCCGGTTGCTTGTAACTGAAGGCTGCTGCCACAGGGATGGGTTTGTCCCACGGCAATAACCAATGCGTCAAAGCCACCTGTGTGGACAGACAGCAGTCAATGTACTGTCTGTTAACGTTGACCGATTCCAGGCGAAGAAACTCAATGGTCAGGGTCTCTGCGTCTTCAGTTACGGAGACAGGCATACCATCTGATAGCAGGACGGAGTATTGCCCCATCGTCTTTAGCGCTTCGCCCAGGGTTGAGCTGGACATGATTGCGTACAGCTGTGAGTTCAACTGGCCGGGCTGGAATAAACCGTAGGAATACAATCCTGTCTCGGGATCACCGGATTCTTCAGTGATTGCCGCAACCAGGCGGGATGCCTCTGTTACCTTGAGCCTTGACCCCTCCTGAACGCTCATCTCTACGTCCGAATAAAATCGTTGGAACTCCATGGATGGCGCAGACAGGGTGGTAGCCAGGCGTAGGATTACTTGGGCACAAGAGGCAGCGAGAGTAGGCATAGCGAGCTTCTAAGTGAAATCTTTAGTGAGAATGCCAAACATGAAAGATCATGCCAAGCCTTGCTCGATCAACATTGTTGAAATGAGTGATTGAAGAAAGAATTTTAGAATTATCACCCTATTTTACAGGCGTGTGGAGTTGCGGCGCGCACAATGTTTTTAGCGTTCGTGGACACTGCGCCGTGATGAATGAAGTGTTAAGTTTTCTGGCGTGTCTGGAGTCTGCGGACACTGAAATTTGTATTCAGGGACACTATGATTCCTCGGCGAATGTGCTGAAATGCACCCCGTCGATGCCGGGTGAGCCGCTCACGGAACTATGAAAGTATTAAAGTTCGGCAATGGAAAGTGTGACGCTTTAATGTCATGAAAAAACCTGAATATTGACCCGGTTTTAATCGTGATCGAAGAGTTTAAGCAAACAGCGTCCATTGGGCGAATGGGAGCTTTGCACTTCTCCCCTTTGCCTGCCTGCGTTCAGCTCTCTGTCTGACCATGTACTAAATAACCCAATAGCAGTCTGCTGACTCATTGATTGGCAGGCCTGATGCGAGCCCATCATGAACCTTCGTAGTTTTAAAATCGCGACACGTAGTCTTATCTGTTTTGGCGTTCTTGCGGCGCTTGTCGCCGGGCTGGGACTTTTTGGTTTACTCCAGCTTTCCGATATTCGTAAGCAAGGCATCCGGATGGAGACGAATGATGTGCCCAGCATCGTTGAAGCTGACAATATCGCCCTGAAACTTGCCCGTACCCGCATCGAATCATTACGCCTGCTGGCTATCCCCGATGCGGCCACTCTGGCGACGACGCGCAAGAAAATCGAAGAACTGAGCGTTGAGGTCAAGGCAGGTCTGGATCGCTACCAACAGTTGCTGGACTCCGATGCAGAGCGCCAGGCCGTGGACACTCTGCGCCAGATTCATCGTGATTATTTGCGTGATGCCAACCAGGTAGCTGACCTGATCACTGCCGGCCAAATCGAGAATGCCCGCAAGATCATGCAGACGAGCATGGCGCAACTCGGCATTCAGATGAACGAACGCACCGCAACGCTGAGCAAAATCAATCAGGCCAGTATTCAGGCATCTTCCGAGGAGTCAGGTGCTGCTTACAGTCAGGCCAAATCCATCACCTGGATCGCAATCCTGACTGCGCTCGGCATGACTCTTTTGCTGGCCTGGCGTCTGACACTCAGCCTTGTGCGTCCCATCTCCCAGGCCGTTGCCGCCGCGAGCAAGATTGCCGATGGCGACCTCACCCAGCGTCTGGATATCCACGGCCACGATGAAGCTGCGCAGCTTTTGCAGGCGATGCATCAGATGCAAGGCCAGTTGCGCGACACGCTGGAGCATATCGGTCAGTCTGCGACCCAGCTTGCCTCTGCCGCCGAAGAGATGACCACGGTCATGCAGGAAAGCGCTCAGGGCCTGCAACAGCAGAACAGTGAGATCGAGATGGCGGCTACTGCCGTGACCGAAATGAGCCAGGCGGTGGATGAGGTTGCAGGCAACGCGACGACCACGTCGGCCGAGTCGCGTCAGGCAGCGGAGTCGGCACGTCAGGGGCAGCGCCAGTTGGGCGATACCCTTGGGGCTATCGAGGTGCTGACAGAAAATGTCCTCGGTGCCAGCACTCAGGCCCGGCAACTGGCAGAGCAGACCCGCAATATCAGCCAGGTACTGGACGTGATCCGCTCTGTGGCCGATCAGACCAACCTGTTGGCGCTCAATGCTGCTATCGAGGCGGCACGTGCCGGTGATGCAGGTCGTGGCTTTGCCGTTGTCGCCGATGAGGTGCGGGCGTTGGCTCAGCGTACTGGCGAATCCACTCGTGAGATTGAAACCATGATCGGCAGCATCCAGCAAGGCACCGGCCAGACCGTTGAAGCCTTGTTGACCAGCGCCGATCAGGCACAGCAGACCCGGGAACAGGCTCAGGCCGCCAGCACTGCGCTGGAAGCCATTGCCCAGTCCGTCAACGGGATCGATGAGCGCAACCTCGTGATTGCCAGCGCCGCCGAGGAGCAGGCTCAGGTTGCCCGTGAGATTGATCACAACCTGGTGCGTATTCGCGACCTGTCGGTACAGACCGCTACCGGAGCCGAGCAGACGCGCACCGCCAGCCAGCAACTGTCCGAACTTGCTGTGGGGTTGAATGGCCAGCTACGGCGTTTTCGTACCAAGGCCGTCGCTATCTAAAGGGGCGGACGAGGTTCACCCCTGATATCGCAACGCCTCGACTACCAAAGAAAACGCACATGAAGAGTACTGGCGATTCGGGTAATAGAGGTGATAACCGGGGCAGGTCGGGCACCAGTCGTCCAGGACGTTAATCAGTTTTCCTTCGGAGATGAATTGCTCGACCCGGTCTTCTGGCAGGTACGCAAGCCCGAGCCCGGCCAGTACCGCGTCCAGTCGCAGGGCCACGCTGTTGAAGGTCAGTTGCCCGCCAACCTTGACCTTGAGTTCCTGGTCATCTTTGGCGAAGTCCCAGGCAAAGAGGTCGCCGTGGGTAGGAAAGCGGATATTGATGCAGTTATGGGCCGTCAGGTCTTGAGGTACCTGCGGTCGTGGGTGTTTTGCAAAGTAAGACGGTGCTCCGACAACAACCCAGCGCAGGTCAGGGCTCATTCTGACTGCAATCATGTCCTTGGCGACCCGGTCACCGAGTCGTACGCCCATGTCATAGCGCTCGGCAACGATATCGACCAGGCCGGAATCGATGTTCACCTCGACGTTGATCTGCGGATATTGGGGAAGAAGCTTTATCAGCGCCGGCGAGATGATGGTGATCGAGGCGTGTTCGCTAGCCGTGATGCGGACAGTGCCGACCGGGTTCTCGCGATCTTCCGTCAGGATTGCCAGCTCGGACTCTATTTCCTCGAAGCGTGGCTTCACCGTGCGCAACAGACGTTCGCCTGCTTCGGTCGGTGAGACGCTGCGGGTCGTACGGGTCAGCAGGCGCAGGCCCAGCCGTGCTTCAAGATTGCGGATGGTATGGCTGAGGGCCGATTGGGATACACCCAGCTTTGCAGCGGCTCTGGTGAAGCTGCGCTCGGTTGCGACAACGGTAAAAGCAGATAGATCGTTGAAGCTTTCCGGTGGCATTCAGTAATCCGTTTTATCGGGAGCGCAAAAAGAGTGAGGAGCCTTGTATCACCTCGAATGTAGGGAAGGTAAACCAGTCGCTTGAGCAGGACTATGTGGTTCAGGCGCATACAGTCATGAGATTTACTCATGAATCTGCGACAGCCCGTTTGCAGGACGACCCAATCCCCTTGAACCGTTGCAGTTTCATGGGCCGGTAACGCCCTTCTTGACGGTTGTTCCGAGCAAATTTTTTCCTTGCCCTTTGGCCGTCATATTCGGCATAACATGCCACTATTCTCACCATCAGATGCCCACCCATGATCAAAGCCAGTCTCCGTAGTCACCTGACCTTATGGTGTGCGGGCTTGTCGTTATTCACGCTCTTGAGTGTCGGCTTCTATGTCGGGCATATCGCTACCGAACAGATGAAACAGGCGAGTGCCAATACTTCATTAAGTACCGCCAAATCGGCTGCTGCATTGCTGGGCGCGCAGCTCTATGAGCGGCAACTGGAAATGCACCTGCTCAGCCAGGAATCCCATTTGATGAGCGGCAATCTGGACGACCCGGCTATCCTGCGGTCGATGGAGCTGCGCAGCCAGTCCCATTCCGAATATGCCTGGATGGGCGTTGCCGATACACAAGGGAGGGTGAGGCAGGCCGTGAATGGGCTTCTGGTCAACCTATCGGTCAAGGAACGCCCCTGGTTCAAGGCGGGTCTGCAAGGTTCCTACACCGGCGACCCTCATGAGGCGGTCTTGCTGGCCAAGTTACTGCCCAACCCCAGTGGCGAACCTCTGCGCTTCATCGATTTTGCCTCGCCCATCCGTAATGCCGATGGCGCGGTGGTAGGGGTGCTGAGCGCCCATGCGCACTGGAGCTGGATGGCCAGGATTGTCGAGGCGGCAGTCTTGCGCGAAGACATGCTGAACAATATCGAAGTGCTGATTGTCGATCATGCGGGTGATGTCCTTTATCCACAGCAGCGTGTCGGAGAAAAACACCCTGAACTGCTTCAGTCACCGGAGCCGGGATGGTTTGTGGGCGATGGTTTTCTGACCAGCGTTGTAAAAGTGCCAACCCCGACGATTTCAGGGCTGGCCTGGTATGTTGCGGTTCGCCAGCCCTTGGCTCAGGCTCTGCAACCCGCACATAGCCTGTTTTACAGGTTGCTCGTGCTGGGCTTTATTGCCGCCGTCGCCTTTGGATTGGCGGCTTACTATCTGGCGCTGTACCTTAGCCGGCCGATCGAGCAACTGGCAAAGTCAGCCAGGCAGGTACAGGATCAGCAGCCAGACGTGGTTTTCCCTCTCAGCCATCCCGTGCTGGAAATTGCCCAGCTCGGCCAGTCGATACAGAACATGACTCAGTCCTTGCTGGGCAAGGAGCGCGAACTGCAGGATGCCAACAGTTCGCTGGAAGTCACGGTTGCGCAACGTACGGCAGCCCTCACCGAAGCCAATGCCGAGTTGCTGAAACTGGCGACTCACGATGCGCTGACGGGTGTGTATAACCGGCGTCTGTTCGATGAAAAACTGATCGAGTGCAGCCAGCGCTTTGTATTGACCGGACGCCCGTTCGCCTTGCTGTTCATCGATGCCGACCACTTCAAGCGGATCAATGACACTTATGGCCATGCCATCGGTGATGAAGTCCTGTACCAACTGGCTCAACTCATTGAGAAGAACACTCGCTCCACAGACTTCGTTGCCCGCTACGGCGGCGAGGAGTTTGCGGTGCTGTTGCCGCAGTTCGATAATCAGGGCAGCCCGGACATTGTCGCCGAGAAGATCCGTGCCGCCATCGCCGATGCAGATTTTGCTCTGGTCGGGCAGGTCACTGTCAGCATCGGTATCGGCCTGTCCGAATCAACCGATGCCAATACGACGGCACTTATCAAGCGTGCGGATCAGCAGCTCTACCATGCAAAACTGGCGGGTCGAAACCGGGTTGCCCGCAATGCCAGCATGAATGATGTGCAGATATCCACATAGCACCAGCCGGTGAATTCACGCCGGCTTCTGTCTCCCGTATAGATGCCTGTTCAGTTTTACCTTGTTCAACCGATACACTGCCTTGCCGACTGTCATTTGAAGGTAATAAGACCTTCAAATGCTGACTTTGTTGGCGTGGAGGCGGGGCAATGTTTGCAGCGGTTAACGGGGTTCTGGAAAACATCAGTGTCAGATCAAAACTGACGCTGGGCTTTGGCATGGTGCTGGTACTGACGATATTGATTGCCTTGACTGGCTGGTCGGGGATCACATCGTTAAGTGAGCGCAGTGACAGAATTCTGGATATCGCCAAGCTGAACGAACTGGCCAGGGACATGCGTATCGCACGCTTGTCTTACACCATCACTTTCGATGCCGAACACGCAGCAGCAGTGGTCAAGATGCTGGACAGCCTTGATAGCCACCTTGCCCAAAGCCGCTCGGCCTTCAATTCGCCACACAATGTTCCACATATCGAATCGGCCAACGAGTCGGTGAAACGCTATCGGGCACACTTCAGCGACTTCACCCAGGCCATTCAGGCCCGTGAGGCGACCCGAGCGGTTTTTGGCAATCACTCCGATGCAGCGTTGGCCGAGCTGACAAAGCTTGAAGCCAGCGTTGCTTCTGGCGATCAGGCGTTGCGCGATGCTGTGGATAAAGAGCAGAGGCTGGTTCAGCAGGCGCGTTTCCAACTGCGCGGTTACACCTACAGCCTGAGGGCGGATCTTGAACAGCCTGCTAAAGAGGCTATCGATCAGGCGAGTGCCTACGCGAAAACACTCGGTCAGCTTCTGCCTGGTGCCCAGGCCGACAGTGTGCAGCGACTTCAGGCTGCGCTGACGGCTTACCGCTCGGTCGTCGGGATGTTCAGTGATGCCCAGGCGTCGGCTAACAAGGCCCAGTCGGCGCTCAACGAAGATATCAAGGCCTTGTTCGTGGCCAGCAATCAGTTGGCGCAAAATCAGGCCGATCAGCGTGCTGCCGATGTTCTGAGTGCGCGCAATGTGTTGGGCAGTGCTGCGTTGGGTGCCTTGCTGCTTGGCATTCTGGCAGCCTGGGTCATCACCAGGTTGATCGTTGTCCCGCTGATGGAAACCCTGCGCAGTGCCGAGCTGGTTGCCAATGGCGACCTGAGTAACGATCTGAAAGTGGTGCGCCGTGATGAATTGGGCCTGTTGCAGAGCAGCATGCAGCGCATGACGCTTAATCTGCGTGAACTGATCGGCGGCTTGCGCGATGGTGTGGTACAGATTGCCAGTGCTGCCGAGCAGCTTTCGGCAGTTACCGAGCAGACCAGCACCGGCGTCAACAGCCAGAAAGTCGAAACCGATCAGGTGGCGACTGCCATGAACGAAATGACCGCTACCGTTCAGGAGGTGGCGCGCAATGCCGAGCAAGCTTCCGATGCAGCAGTCAACGCCACGCGAGAAGCCCGTGAAGGTGATAGCGTCGTGGGGCAGGCCATCGAACAGATCGAGCGACTGGCCAGCGAGGTCGGTAACTCCACTTCGGCAATGACGAGCCTCAAGCAGGAAAGCGACAAGATTGGCACTGTGCTCGATGTCATCAAGTCCGTGGCGAAACAGACCAACCTGCTGGCGCTCAACGCGGCCATTGAAGCAGCTCGTGCCGGTGAAGCCGGTCGGGGTTTTGCGGTGGTGGCCGATGAAGTGCGCAGCCTGGCGCAACGCACTCAGGCGTCGACCGAAGAAATCGAACAATTGATCATCGGGCTGCAAGGCGGCACGCAGCAGGTCTCCAGTATTCTCGAAAACAGCCGCTCGCTGACAGACAGCAGCGTCGATCTGGCTCGACGCGCTGGCGTTTCGCTGGGCAGCATTACCCGTTCGGTGTCGGCCATTGAATCCATGAACCACCAGATTGCTGCTGCCGCCGAGCAACAGAGCGCTGTGGCAGAAGAGATCAATCGCAGCGTGATCAATGTGCGTGAAATCTCCGAGCATACCTCTGCGGCCAGCGAAGAAACGGCCGCCTCCAGCGTCGAATTGGCACGCCTTGGCGGTTATCTGCAAACACTGGTGCGCAAGTTCAAGCTGTGATCCGGTCCACCTGTGGATAACCTGGCTGTGGGTAACTTTATCCTCAGCGTTCCAGCACCAGTTCTACTCGGCGATTACTTGCACGCCCCTAGGCAGTATGGTTGTCGCCCAGGGGCTGGGTGTCTGCATAGCCCACGGCCGCAAGCCGATTGCCTTTGATGCCGTTGCTCTGCAGGTAACGCACCACGCTGCCTGCGCGGGCGCTGGAGAGTTCCCAGTTGGAAGGGAATCGGGAGCTGCGGATGTCCTGCGTGTCGGTGTGGCCCGTAACGATGACTTTGTGCGAGACGCTTTCGAGTACGGGAATCAGGTGTTGCAGAACCTTCAGGCCGCCCAGATTGAGGTCGGACTGGCCGGAAGGGAAAAGGATTTCACTGTTGATGCGAAAGCTGACCGTGCTTTCGTTGGTGACAACCTCAATGTCATCGCCCAGCTTGTCCAGAGGCAACTCCTTGAGCAGGTCATCGACACTGGGCGCAGGAGAGGGTGGTGGCGGCGGTTCGATTGCAGCGGGTTCGGTGATGGCTTCTGCCGTGGCTGAGGTCGCGACTGGCTCAGGAGCGGGCTCCGGTTCGGCAGGTATTTTTGTCGGGGCCACGAGCAGTAACTGGCCAGGCTGATCCGGCTGATGAACCTGTGTCAGGTTTTTAGTAATCACCAACGGGTTCAGGTCGGCGTCGGCTTACATTCAAAGAAAATCTATCGCCTTCAATGCCGTTGTTCGCGAATGAATTCGCTCCTACAGCGGTTATGTGGAAGCAAATTCGAGCCGCTGAAACCTGAAGCGCGCCTTGCCCCGCCTGCATTCCAGAAATTTTTTAACCCGACTCCTGACTTTTTGATCAAGTTTGTGGTCGTGCAGGCCGATACGCCTATCGCGCAACTCTGCTGCTTAAAAAAATAAAACCTTCAGCTTTTGCATGGGCGCATCGAAAGAACATCACGGAGAGTTTATGAACAGCAGTTTTGCAAATATAAGCGTCAACATGAAGCTGGCTCTGGGGTTTGGCCTGGTTCTGATTTTTACCGCGTTGCTGGCCCTTGTCGGCTGGAACGGCCTCGACAAGCTGATCTATCGCACCGACAGAATCGGCGATATCACCGAGCTGGGTAACAAGCTGACGGTGCTGCGTGTGGCCCGTTTGCAGTACATGCTCGCCGATGGTGACGATACCGCTGCACAGAATGTTCAGACTCAACTGGATACTTTCAAGAACACTCGGCAGTCCATCCTGAAGAACTTCACCAACCCGGCGAATGCAAAGCTTCTGGAGCGCCTGGGCGATCAGCTCAATGCTTACGAAAAACTTCTGAACCAGATGCGCACGGCCTATCGCAACAGCGCCACTGTGCGTGCGGAAATGGGAGTAACGGCAGCCAGGGCGAGTGACCTCATTTCTGCGATCAATGAGTCCGTAGTCAAGATGGACGCTTCCGATCCTGCGCGTTCCGATCTGCTGCAACTGATTGCAAGCGCTCGTATGGACGTGCAACTGGTGCGTTACGAAGTGCGCGGCTATACCGGCAATACGACGGAAAAGACCGAGCAGGCAGCATTCCAGCAACTGGAGGCGAGCATCGCGGGTGTCGACAGACTCAAGGCTGCGTTCAATGCGACCCATGGCGACAAGGTCGCACAACTGGAAACAACCCTGCGCGCCTACAAGACCTCTGTACAGGGCTTCAAGGACGCGGACAGCGCCATCAATGCCACGCGCAAGGAAATGACTGCTCTTGGGGATGAGATCTTCAAAGTGGGCACCGAGCTTAACGCCATGCAAAAAACGCTGGTTGAGCGAGACACTTCCCAGGCCCGCAGCCTCCAGCTCATCGGTGCGCTGGTTGCTCTGCTGCTCGGTGTTTTTGCGGCCATCATCATTACTCGCCAGATCACCCGCCCATTGCAGGAAACCCTGGAAGTCGTGAACCGCATTGCTTCGGGCGACCTGAGCCACACCATGGTGGTGACTCGTCGCGACGAACTGGGCGTGCTGCAACAAGGCATCCAGCGCATGGGCACCACGCTGCGTGAGCTGATTACCGGAATTCGTGATGGCGTGACCCAGATTGCCAGCGCTGCCGAAGAGCTTTCAGCCGTGACCGAGCAGACCAGCGCCGGGGTCAACAGCCAGAAAGTCGAGACCGATCAGGTCGCGACGGCCATGCATGAAATGTCGGCAACGGTGCATGAAGTGGCGCGCAACGCCGAGCAAGCCTCGGTTGCAGCTTCGACCGCCGACCAGGAAGCCCGCGAAGGTGACAAGGTGGTGGGCGAAGCCATTCACCAGATCGAAAAACTGGCCGCTGAAGTATTGCGCTCCAGCGATGCCATGACGGTACTGGAGCAGGAAAGCGACAAGATCGGCAAGGTCATGGACGTGATCAAGGCGGTGGCCGAGCAGACCAACCTGCTGGCACTCAACGCGGCTATCGAAGCGGCGCGTGCCGGTGAGGCCGGGCGTGGTTTTGCGGTGGTGGCTGACGAGGTGCGTGGTCTGGCTCAACGTACCCAGCAATCGACTGAGGAAATCGAGACGTTGGTGGCAGGCCTGCAAAACGGCACCCGTCAGGTCTCCGATATCATGCTCGGCAGCCGTAGCCTGACCGACAGCAGCGTCGCTCTGACTCGCAAGGCTGGTACTTCTCTGGAAAGCATCACACGCACGGTCTCCAGCATTCAGGCCATGAACCAGCAGATCGCCGCCGCAGCCGAACAGCAGAGTTCGGTGGCTGACGAAATCAGCCGCAGCATCCTGAACGTTCGCGATGTTTCCGAGCAGACGGCCGAAGCCAGCGAAGAAACCGCAGCCTCCAGCGTTGAACTGGCGCGTCTGGGCAACCAGTTGCAGATGATGGTGAGCCATTTCCGGGTGTAAGCATCCGTAAACTACGCAGGAGCGAATTCATTCGCGAATGAATACGCTCCTGGGCGGGCTTTTACAGGGCTGGCAGGTATGACTGGCGGATTCTCTCCACTTCGCCATTACGTTGCAGGTTGAGGATCGCGGCGTTGATTTGTGGCAGGAGAGCGGCGTGCCTGCGCTGCAACTTGATCGCCAGTGGCGCTTCGCTGAGTTGGGCGCCCTGGCGGAAGTTGGCGGGGTCGATTCGATGGCTGGCGATCAGGTAATCGTATAGCTCATCGATCATGGCCACGGTGTCTACACGCCGGGTTTGCAGCAGTTCGAGCAGTGCCAGGTCCTGCGAGGTTTCCAGCCTGGAAACACGCCTCTGGGCAAAAGCGGTTTCCAGTGCGCGATAGGTATATCCCCGAACCATGCCAATGGTCAGGTCGTGCAGTTTATCCACAGGGGTTGTGGCTGCCGGGTGATCCGTGACGAAGTACAGGTGCTCCTTTACGGTCATGTACGGGATGGAAAACACATAGCGCTTTAAATCTTCGGGGCTGTTCCAACTGGGCGAGTCGGCATAGTTCAGGTCGATCTGGTCCTTGTCCAGCATGGCTTGCAGACGATTGACCGGATAGGAAACGAATTCTGCATCGATATTCGCCATCTCCAGCACGCGCCGCCCGATATCGATGGATATCCCTTGCAGGTTGCCCTGCTCATCCGCATAGCTGAACGGTCGCCACTCGCTGCCTCCCGCCAGATACGGAGCTGACAGCGCATGCCCTGTCGGTTGCAGCAGTGCCAGAACAAAGCCTGTGACCAGTAGCCCAAATCTCATGCCCGGTTTCCCTGCGAAGTCCTTGCCGAATACTCAATGTAGTCGTTGCGTGTGGCAATGATATGGATGGTTCTTGCCCAATCGGTTTAGAGGACCCTGCACCGATATACCTTGGTATAGGGAAGTTATATGCAAGTTTGTTAATTGGCTACTTTTGCAGGTTTTAAGCATTTCACGGACTTCTATAAACTTGGCCGTGTAATAGAGCACTGTTGTTTTTTCATAACTTTCCGCTCAACGCTCACGGCCAGGTCTTTTGATACTTGCCGCCCTTGCCTGTACGCAATTGTTCGAGGTGAGCAATGAACTCTGTCTTTGAATCCGATAAAAAATTGCCAGCCATTAAATACGGTGCGACACGCAGCCCTGTGTCCGGGCTGGCCGACTTCATCTGCGTGCTGCTTCTGGCGGTGGTTGCGGTATTGGTGTTTCACGGTGTCCATCAGATGACGCAACCCTTGGCCGCGCTGGAAAGCACGCCCATGGTGCTCGATCCGGCACAGTTGCCGGATTATGCATTGCGCACGACTTTGCGCATGTTCGCTGCCTTGGCGGCTTCATTGATCTTTACGTTCATCGTGGCCACGTTGGCGGCCAAGAGTCGCAAGGCCGAGATGATTATTGTGCCCGCGCTGGATATCTTGCAGTCCGTGCCGGTCCTGGGTTTTCTGGCATTTACCGTGACCTTTTTCATGGGCATGTTTCCCGGTCGGCAACTGGGTGCGGAATTGGCCGCCGTCTTTGCCATCTTTACCAGCCAGGCCTGGAACATGACGTTCAGTTTCTATCAATCGCTGCGCACGGTGCCGAGCGATTTGAATGAAGTCAGTCGTCAGTTCGGTTTCTCGCCGTTGCTCCGGTTTGTCCGGCTGGAATTGCCATTCGCCATGCCGGGACTGGTCTGGAACATGATGATGTCGATGTCCGGTGGCTGGTTCTTTGTCGTGGCCTGTGAGGCTATTTCGGTTGCCGACACCCAGATCAACCTGCCGGGCATCGGTTCCTGGCTGGCTCTGGCGATAGCCCGCAAGGACATGGCAGCGGTGGCCTGGGCGGTTGGCGCCATGGCGCTGGTGATCCTGTGCTACGACCAGTTGCTGTTTCGGCCGGTGGTGGCCTGGGCTGACAAGTTTCGTTTCGAGCAGACGGCTTCGCAAAAGCGTCCGCGTTCGTGGATGTACAGCCTGTTGGGGCGTTCGCGTCTGATTCCGGCGCTCTGCACGGTGTTCACGGTGCCATGGCGGGTATTGATGTCGATGGACTGGACGGCCTTGGGGCGCTCCCGCAAAGCGGTATCCAGGTCGGAGTCTTCCCGTCTGGCTGACGGCTTCTGGCGGATGCTGGTGTTGGCTGCTTGTGTGTCTGGCAGTGTCTGGCTGATGCATTTCATCGGTGCGTCACTGGGGCTGGACGACGCACTGAACGCTTTTGGTCTGGGGCTGGCGACCATGTTGCGTGTGGTCCTGTTGATTGTCATTGCCAGCCTGATCTGGGTGCCGATTGGCGTCTGGATCGGCCTGCGCCCGGCGTGGGCTGAGCGCCTGCAACCGGTCGCGCAGTTTCTCGCGGCGTTCCCTGCCAACGTGCTGTTTCCGTTTGCAGTCATCGCCATTGTCGGGCTGAACCTGAACCCGGATATCTGGCTCTCGCCGCTTATGGTCCTGGGGACTCAGTGGTACATCCTGTTCAACGTGATCGCCGGGGCCAGCGCGTTGCCGACCGATCTGCGCGAGGTGGCCGGGATGTTCAACATGCGCGGCTGGCAATGGTGGCGGCGCGTGGCCTTGCCGGGGATCTTCCCTTACTACATCACCGGCGCGCTCACCGCTTCCGGCGGTTCGTGGAACGCCAGCATTGTGGCCGAGGCAGTGTCCTGGGGCGACAAGTCACTGCAGGCGACCGGGCTGGGTTCTTATATCGCCAACGCCACTCAGGCTGGGGATTTCGCCAGGGTCGCCTTGGGGATCGTGGTGATGTCGGTGTTCGTAATTGCGTTCAACCGCCTGCTCTGGCGCCCGCTGTACGGGTTCGCCGAGCGGCGTTTGAGCCTGGTTTGAGGAGTGGAAGCCATGATGACTATCGAAAAGCGCTGCCTGGTGGATGTCCGTGACGTCCGGCATGTCTACGGCAAGGCCAGCAAAGAGCGTCTGGTGCTCGATAACGTGACGCTGAAGCTCAACGAAAACGAGATCATCGGGCTGCTGGGCCGCTCGGGTTCGGGCAAGTCCACGTTGCTGCGCTCGATTGCCGGTCTGGTGGTGCCCACCGCTGGCGAAGTGAGTTTCCCCGCCGGGCCGCAAGGGCGCGCACCCACCGTGAGCATGGTTTTCCAGAGCTTTGCGCTGTTCCCGTGGCTGACAGTGCTGGAGAACGTGGAGGTTGGCCTGGAGGCGCAGCGAGTGCCTGCCGAATTGCGTCGCAAGCGCGCACTGGCGGCCATCGACCTGATTGGCCTGGACGGTTTCGAGAGCGCCTATCCCAAGGAGCTGTCGGGCGGCATGCGCCAGCGTGTGGGCATGGCCCGTGCTCTGGTGATCGACCCCGACGTGCTGCTGATGGACGAGCCTTTTTCTGCCCTCGACGTGCTGACCGCCGAAACCTTGCGCACCGACCTGCTGGACATGTGGTCGGAAGGCCGGATGCCCATCAAGTCCATCCTGATGGTGACCCACAACATTGCCGAAGCGGTGCTGATGTGTGATCGCATCCTGCTGTTCTCCTCCAACCCCGGTCGGGTGGTCAGCGAAATCAAGGTCGACCTGCCGCAGCCGCGCAATCGTCAGGACCCGTCTTTCAGGGCGCTGGTCGAGGAGATCTACGTGCTCATGACTCAGGACAGTGGCGCTGGCGAGTTGCGTCAGGGCGTTTTTCCGGGGACTGGGTTGGGCATGGTGCTGCCGCAGGTATCAATCAACGCGCTGGCCGGGCTGATCGAGGCGATTCATGCACCGCCTTATGGTGCCACGGCGGATTTGCCGGAGCTGGCGAGCGCGCTGCACTACAACGCCGATGAGCTGTTCCCGATTGCCGAAGTCCTGCAATTGCTGCGCTTTGCCGAACTCAAGGGTGGCGATATCCGCCTGCTGCCGGCTGCGCGTCGTTATGCGCTGGCGGATGTCGACGAGCGCAAGCAGCTCTTCGCCCACCACCTGCTGAGCTTCGTGCCGCTGGTGGCGCATATCCGCCGGGTTCTGGATGATCGCGCAACCCATACCGCGCCTGCGCGACGCTTTCGTGACCAGCTCGAAGACTTCATGTCCGAAGGCGATGCGATGCAGACCTTGCGCAGCGTCACCCAGTGGGGCCGCTATGCCGAGCTTTTTGCCTATGATGAATTGCTGGATCAGTTCAGCCTCGACAATCCTTCATAAGCTTTGCAGGAAAACTGGCATATTCAGCTTTCATCAACGAGCGAGACACGGGCAATGCACGAGTCGAAAACCTTTGGCAAGGCGGCAATGGCTGTTCGACTGGCCTTATTGCTCGCCCTGGCGGTGGCCATTGCGATTGCCGATACGCTGACGGATCTGGAAATCGCGGTCGGTGTCTTTCAGATTGCCGTGGTGCTCATGGCTGTCAGGTTCATGCCCGCTGGCGGCGTGATCGCGGTCGCGCTGGCGTGTATGGGGCTGACGGTGCTCAGTTATGAACTGACCACTTCCCGCTCCAGCGAAGCGGGGCTGATCAATTGTGGTATCAGCCTCTTGGCCATCGCCATGACGACGTATCTGGCATTGCGCCTGGCAGCGGCAGTCCGGACGGTTCATGAGGCGCGTACCCAGTTGGCGCAGATTGCCCGGGTCAATATGTTGGGCGAACTGACGGCTTCCATCGCCCATGAGGTCAATCAGCCTCTGGCGGCGATTGTCACCAGTGGCAATGCCGGGCTGCGCTGGCTGGCCAGCGAGCCTGCGAATCTGCCCAAGGCCCGACAGGCCATCGAGCGCATGATCAGTGATGCCAATCGGGCCAGTGATGTAATCGTGCATGTGCGTGCGCTGGCGAAACCGGCCCCGACCCACAAGGAGTGGGTGAGCGTGGCCGATGCCGTCGCCGAAATCGTTTCCCTCGCCCATAGTGAAATGAACCAGCAGGGCATTACCCTGACGGTGGAAATTCCCGACGGCTTGCCTCCGCTGTTGGCCGACCGGGTGCAGATCCAGCAGGTGTTGCTGAACATGATGCTCAATGCGATGGACGCCATGAGCGGTCTTGAGTCAGGCCATGGCCAGTTGCAGGTGGTGGTCGACTGGAGCGCTGGCGCGGATATCGGATTTTCGGTGCGCGATAACGGTATCGGCGTTCCGGCGGAACATCTCGACCGGATTTTCGATGCCTTCTACACGACCAAAGAACAGGGGATGGGGATTGGGCTGGCGATCAGCCGCTCCATTATCGAAGCCCATGGCGGACGCATCTGGATGACACCCGGCGAGCAAGGCGGCGCGACGTTTCACTTCACCCTGCCTACCGCAAAGATGGAGAGCTGATGAAAACAATCGTTCCGGCCCCGCAGGTCGAGGAACCGATCATTTACGTGGTCGACGACGATCAGTCGGTGCGCTCGTCTCTGGAGGACTTGCTGGCCTCGGTCGGGCTGCGCTCCATGCTGTTTGGCTCGACTCAGGAGTTTCTCGACGCCTCGCGGCCCGATGCGCCCGGTTGCCTGATTCTGGACGTGCGCATGCCGGGCATGAGCGGCCTGGATTTTCAGCGTGAGATGGTGAAGTGGGGCATCGGCCTGCCGGTGATTTTCATCACCGGTCATGGCGATATCCCCATGTCGGTGCGGGCGATGAAGGCGGGGGCTCTGGAGTTTCTGACCAAGCCTTTTCGCGAGCAGGATTTGCTGGACGCCATCCAGCAAGGCTTGGTGCGGGACCGGGCAAGACGTCAGGCCAGCGCAGTGGAAACCGAGTTGCAACGGCGTTATGCAAGCCTCAATGCCGGTGAGCAGCAGGTGATGGACCTTGTGGTCAGCGGCCTGTTGAACAAGCAGATTGCGGACCGGCTCAACGTGAGCGAGATAACGGTCAAGGTCCGGCGTGGCTCGGTCATGCGCAAGATGCAGGCGGACTCATTGGCGGATCTGGTCAAGTTTGCCGAGCGCATTCAGCCATCAGCGGTGTCGCACGATCAGTGATTGCTGCTCAGGCTGATGATCTTGGGGAAGTTGGTCAGCCTGACCGAGGTCGAGCAGCGGCTTGCCTGGCACTGCCATGACTGCTTGCTGTCGATGCGGCCCTGTTCGGGGTTGATGGTATCGGTCAGCCTCACCGGGCCGCTCATGGGCTTGTCGCTGATGATTTTTTCGTCTTTCGGTGCGCCGATTGCCCAGGCCACCAGAACACGCTCATCACCCTTGTCGAAGTACAGCAGGTAAGTGCTGTCGCTCAGGGTGCTGGCCTGTGCATCGTAGGTGAAGCTGCTGATGACCGGCGCAATGGCTTGCATCATGGTGTAGGCGGGCTTGGGCGAGAGGTCTTCATTGAGCACTCCGAAGTTGTGCTCCTGGTCGTAACGGTTCGGTCCGTCATTGAGCAGGTCGTACCACCACAGGCCTTTGACATTGGGCACCGTGCGCGACAGGAAAAAGATCCGCGCCATGTACACGGCCTGGGTCACTTCACTTTTGCCGCAAGGCCCCTGATGGCTGGGCCAGCCCATTTCCGTGAGGTAGAGCGGCACAGCGCGGCCAACACGGGTGCGGATGTCCAGCTCGTAGCGGGTCATCCAGCGCATCCAGGCTTCCGGCGTATTGCCGTTGGTAGCGGAACAATGGGCGTAAGGATGCAGGGAAAGGCCGTCCACCAGATCCAGCACGCCGCTTTCGATCAGGCCATCCGCGAAACCACCATTCATGCCGTCGCGGGTAATGGCTCCTGCCAGGATCTTTGCCGGAGTGCCATTGGCATTGAGGGTGTTCTGGCGAATCACTGGCACGGTGCTGCGCACCAGATCGGCATAATCCAGGCTGAGCTGGCGGTCTTTTGGCCCGTCCAGATCCCACTCGTTCCAGACCTCGTAAAAGCTGATCTTGTTGCCCAGTTGCCGGGTGACGTAATCGACGTATTTCAGAAAGGGCACCGTGACTTCGGGCGTGCGCGGCTTGGCGTTGTCATGAAAGTAAGTGCTGTAGCCCAGGATTGCCGTTCTGTTGAGGTTCAGGTCACTGGCCAGGTTCAGGTAATTGCGCCATTGCGGAACGATACGCAACTGATTGGGACTGGGTTCGGCGGTCGA
Source organism: Pseudomonas cichorii (assembly GCF_015471405.1). GTDB lineage: Bacteria > Pseudomonadota > Gammaproteobacteria > Pseudomonadales > Pseudomonadaceae > Aquipseudomonas > Aquipseudomonas serbiensis. The sequence goes on along the minus strand of NZ_BLVZ01000013.1, from coordinate 162,319 downwards.
CCAGAAGATATCGTCCCTGACCGCGTTGAAGCCTGCTTGTCCGGCGAGGTTCAGCGGTTGCCGGACAGGCTGGTCGAAGTTCATCAAATGGGTGCCGATACCGACCAGAAATACCGGTTCGGCCTGCACCGATGCGTTACCGGCCAGGCAACCCAGCAGCAGGCATGCAAGGGTTCTCATGTTGAAGCCTCAGTATTGCGCGGGGAGGGTGCTGATCTGGATTTCCGGTGAACGGGTTGCCAGAGCATCTTCTTCACGCTTGGCGAACACCACATGGCCTATGGTCAGGCCGATGAACAGGTTGGCTACCGCGACCTCGAATATGTCCGTGGTCCAACTGATCAGGCAGCAGCAAAAACTGATCGCCAGCAACATGCGCCCCACGTGGCTCTGATCGTTGATCAGTGCGAAGAACATGGGAATCTGCAGCGCATACAGCAGTAGCCCGGTCGCGCCCAGCATCACCCACAGGTACATGACGCTGCTGTCGATGGTCATGAATAGGTCGGCACCTGGAACCGGGAACATCGTCAGCGTACTGCCGACCATTCCGAAGCCCGCGCCGGTAATGCCCCAGCCCGCAAAGGTCATGGCTTCGGCGATGTTGGGCCAGGTGTTGTTCAGCCGGTCATACAGCGACGCCATCGAGCTGCCACCGCTGCTGACTGTCCGGGCATCGAAGTCATACAGCAGGCCCAGCGTCGGCAGCAGCAGACCGGCCATGACCGCCATGATGCAGGCCAGCCGACAGATCCAGGTCATGCGCTGGATCAGCAACAAACCCAGAGTCAGCATAAAAGCGACGGCGGGACCTTTGCTGGTGGTCAGCACAATCGCGTAGAGCGCCACTGCGCTCAGCGCCATGAGGACCGGGCGCGAGCGGATGAACATGAGCAGATACAGGCTGTAGATAGCGATGAGTATGGCCAGCAGGCTGGACATCCGGGCGAATCCGGCGACCCGGTCTTCCTCATCCGAACTCCAGGATGTATTGGCGCTCAGTTGCGTTTCTCCCACGCTGTAGCTGTAGCCTTTCCAGGGCACGAAGGTGAACTTGTCCAGCGCCAGCCCTACCAGAGATGCCAGCAGACAAAAGCCGATGGCCCAGCCGAGCAGCTTTCTTCGATGAAACAGGTGCTCGCTGCACACCAGCCCGAAAAACAGCGGGCTCAAGGCGAACAGGCTGAAGGCCAGATTGAATACATGGGCTCTGTGCAGCATCGCCAGCAGGGCGTAAATCAGCCACAGCACCATGCATGTCCAGAACAGTCTTCCGGCCTTGAGGGTGCGCAACTCCATGACGAACAGCAGGACGCAGGCCATCTTGGGCAGATAGAGCAGCGGGCTGATGCCGACCTTGTCGAAATAGAAACGCAGGGCGCCGGAAAAGGTTTCGACCAGAATCAGACCGATGGCAACCAGCACCACTACGGTCGACTTATCGAAAGACAGGAGCGACGGTTTCTCGCCCGTATTGTCCACAGGGTTCAACTCCATGATGTAGGCCTTCTGAAGAGCGTCAGGAATTTCGGATGGGCATAGCTACCGCCCTCGACCGCGACAGACGGGCCGATAAGGGGATGAGCTTGAGGAGGGGAAACAAGTCTGGAGCGAATGCTCGCAACGGCGTGACAAGGGATATATCAGTCGCAGTTCACGATACTGTCAACTTTTAGAGGCGATCAAAACCAGGCAGGACCGGATTTATCCGGGAAGAGGCCAGTACATTCACTGCCTCTTCACCGTCAGCAATCATGTCTTCCCGGATAAATCCGGTCCTGCAACTGTTACGGGTTTCAGAACATTACGGGTACTTGCGTCTGTCCGGGGCAGGCGGGAAGTACTGGTACAGCCAGGTTTCACTCAGGGTGCGATCCCCGGTGCGGATGAACATGCGCATTTCCACCGGCTCTACCGAGTCGCTGTCAGGCAGCCAGTCGAAGGTGATGCGGTAACCCTTGATGTCCGGCAGTACCAGGATGTTGAAGTCCTGGACCTTGCCGTGGGAAACCTTGAGCACCGGCTCGATACCTGTACCTTCTGGGAGACGATCCAGGCCGCCGCCGTGGAAGTCCACTGCAAAACGACGTGCCCAGTATTTGGGGTAATGCTCGCCCGGTGCCCAGCCTTCGGTAAAGCCGCCCATGCCCGAACGGGTCGCATTGACCTGAGCCAGCGGAGTGCTGACCGGTGGCAGCGGGCTCCAGAACAGCTTGTAGCCGTAGTTGAGTGACTCGCCAGCCTTGACCTTGGCCTTGGGGGTCCAGAACACCACGATGTTATCCATCGTTTCGCCCGTGGTCGGGATCTCCAGCAGGCTGACCTCGCCTTCACCCCACGGCGTCGTGGGTTCTACCCACAGGCTCGGGCGTCGGTGGTACCAGACAACCGTATCCTGATAACTGGCAAAGTTATGGTCGTACTGCACCAGGCCGAAGCCCTTGGGGTCCTTGTCGGAGAAGGCGTTGAACTGCAACTTGGCCGGGTTGTTCAGCGGGCGGCAGATCCACTCGCCGTTACCGCGCCACATGGCCAGCCGGTCGGAGTCGTGCAGTTGCGGGTGAATCGAGTCGCACATGCGGCGCTCGTGGGTACCGCAACTGAACATGCTGGTCATCGGCGTGATGCCCAGTTGCTCGATGTCGGCCCGCGCGTTGATATGCGCGTCGACTTCCATCACCACCTGACCGGACTGGCAATCGATGTCGAAGCGGTAGGCACCGGTGGCGCTCGGCGAGTCCAGCAAGGCATAGACCACGAAACGGGTGGCATTCTTGTCTGGCGTCTCGAACCAGAACTTGGTGAAGTCGGGAAACTCTTCCTGGCGCTTGGCGTAGGTATCGATGGCCAGACCGCGTGCCGACAGGCCGTACTGATTGTTGCCGTCCACTGCGCGGAAATAACTGGCGCCCAGGAACGACACGATATCGTTGACGGCGATTTGTGGAGCCTTGAACAGCTTGAATCCGGCAAAGCCCAGGTCGCCCTTGACCAGATTCTTGTCGATGCCGCTGTTCTCGTAATTGAACAGTTCATGACGGAAATGCACTTCGCGCGCCTGTTTGGTCTTGGCGTCGAGGCTGTACATGCGCACGGGCGTCTTGAAGCCCATGCCGACGTGGAAGAACTGTACGTCGAGCTGGCCTTTGACGTCATGCCACAAGGAGTGCGCGGCGTCATAGCGGATGGCGTTGAATTGCAGCGGCGTCATGTTCGCCAATACCGGCGGCAGCACCTGCTTGGTGCTGACATAGGCCTTGCCGGCCAGTTGTTTGGCGTGAGCCTGCAATGTCGGGAAATCGAAATGTTCTATCTCGCCGTCCGCAGCTGCGGCAAGCGCTCGCGCAGCAAAAAGCCCCGAGGCTGGCAAGCTGCTATAGGCGGCCAACGCCATGGAAGCTTTAAGGAGATTCCTGCGATTCATAAAAGTGAAGCCTCTGAGTAATTCTGTGCGTCCTGCACAAGAAAATGGCGCGCCAACGACTCCTTGCCGAACGCAAACTACCCACAACAGATAACAAAGACGAGATGCTGTTCCAAAATAGGTGAAAAAAAATGCCGCTCATCATCAATGAATACGGCACTTGAAGGGCAGGGCGGGAAGGTTTTCAGAACCGGCCCGACCGGCTCATCCCGCTCATCGCCGCTTGGCATAAGGCTTTCAGACGAGTCGGGCGTGAATGAGCGGTCAGGAAGTTGAGTTTGCGCGACGTCTGGAAGCCATTCGCCATGCAATATTCAGCAATCATTTTGCCATGCCTTTCAGGCGGCCCAACCCGCCAATCGGGGTGCTCACGGGCTTGAACGCCAGGAGCTTTTGCCGTTGCCTTGCTACAACTTGTGAAAGATATAGTCACAGTCATCCGCGGCGGCCAGCGGAATATGGTGTGCAAGCAGGCGCTCGTGCAGTTGCGGATCATCGACCCGTACTTTCCAGTTTTCGCTCCAGTTCTCTACGGTGGCCTCCTTGCTGCTGCGTATCGCATCGATCAGTTGCAAACGCTCCGGGAAGTAGACAGCGAATGCATCTTCCTTCCAACTGGCCACCTTGATGCCCAGTTGTGCGCAGACGGCTATCTTGGCCGCAGCGTCAACGATGTCGGCTTGCCTGGAGCGGTTGACCAGTGCCTGAAGTTCGGGATTGGCTACGCCATCGGTACACAGGATGTCGCCGCTTTCCCAGGACTCGGGCGGACAGATCTTGTTGTCCTTGTTCACCTCGATGAATGGATTGATTTCCATGGGGTAAATCCGGCAGACCAGCGGGCGTTCTTCATAGATACCGCACAGGTTATCCGCACGCAGATTCGGGCATTGTTCAAGGGCATTGCCAGCGAACACCGCAATGACGCGAATGCTGCTCTGGGCATCGTTGACCGCGACCGACCTGCCAGCGCTGTGCGCATATTCTCTTGAGTCGGCTGGCCAGGTCAGCTCGTTGAAGGCTTCCAGGATCACCGCTACATCGTGTCCGCGAGCCAGCCATTGTTCGGCTTCGTTCAGCGTCAAGGGTACAAGCCGGCCTTTACAGCAGATACCGCAACCCACGCAGTTATATCGGATTACATTGCTTGGCATGTTCCATACCTGGAGCTACAGATTTATTCGCACGGACGAACCTGTGCCCAGGCTGGAAGCTTGAGTCAGACCGTCATTTTGTTTTCAGGGGGGTGAGCTATAGGCTTTCCACGCTCGACGTCACGACGGGTTGTCTGCTTGCAGGCCAACTTGTAACCATTTATGTGACATAATTTTTCAAGCCTTATATTTCGTAACGTTCATTACGAAATGCTTTTATCCCGGCCACGCAGACGCTGTCAAACATTTCATAGCGATCATTATGAAAACAGTCGAATCTAAAAAATCGGGACGTCCGCTTTCTTTTGACCGCGATGTCGTACTGGAAAAGGCAATGCTCGCTTTCTGGGAGCATGGCTATGAATCCACGTCCATGGCCACGCTGACCAAGGCAATGGGGGTGACCGCTCCAAGCATCTATGCCGCCTTCGGAGACAAGAAACAGCTTTTTCTGGAGGTTGTGGATCTGTATGTCAAAAAGGGAATGGCTTCCAGAAAGGAGCTTGATGCGAACGCTACAGTTCGTGAAAGCGTTCTGGGTTCATTGCATCATGCAGTCGATGTGTTTACAGCCAATTCCGGTTCTTCCGGATGTCTGCTCGCCACGGCTGCGGTCAGTTGTTCGGAAGCGGCTGCCGATGTCCGCGAACATCTGGCTGCAATTCGCCGTGACATGGAAACCGACTTCGTCTCAACGATCAGGGGAGGCATCCAGAAAGGTGAACTTCCTCCTGGCACTGACGCTGCGGTTCTGGCGGGGTTTTTCATGGCAATACTTCAGGGAGTGGCGGCACAGGCACGCGACGGAGCGGATCGGCAGAAGCTGTTTGAGATCGTGGATTTGGCCATGTCTGTCTGGCCTTCTCCTTCTGAGAGATAGCAGGCCGGGCTGCTGAACAATATTGTTTGCTCGTAGCGGCCAGAGACGCGGAGTCACCTGACGAAAGTTTCACGATAAGCGTTATATCGTAACGCTATCATTCATGGGGTTAGTCAGGTTCCGGGGTAGCAATGCGGGTTGATCTGGATATCGGGCGCGCAGGCCTTGAGGGTTTGCCGCGCTTTCAACTGGCTGCACAACAGGCACAGCGCCTGAGTCGGCTCAGGTACCTGGCTGTCGGCACGAGCATCACGGTGCTGTTGCTGGCGCTGTTCGTCGATCTGTTTTCCCCCAGTTCCTTGTGGATGGCGGTGCTCGTCAACGGTGCTGCTGCCTTGTTGTTGCTGGCAGCCGGACTGCAATCGGCGCTGGGGATCGCCCGCTGGCGCGCTCGTGCCCTGGGCACACTCGCGCCGCTTGAACAGAGCCAGACGTTGCCGCAGATCGACGAAGCCGGTTGGTACGAGCGCCTGCTGACCCGGCTCAGCGATGCTGGCGAATCCATGCTCGCACACTTGGGCACCGCGGCATTGTGGCTTGCCGGCTGGTCGCTGCTGGCGCTGATCTGTATCCGCATGGTCTGGGACTTGAGCTTGCCCGGCACCGAGCTGTCATCTGTCGCCAGTCTGGCGGGCAGCCTCATGCTGCTGATGGCTTTCGGATTGCTGGTGCTGGAGCGGCAGTTCAGTCACGAACAGACCGCCCAATGGCCTGAAGCCGGGCAACTGGCGCAACTGACCCGCATGGTCATCGGGGTCTTGCTGGTCGGGGCGCTGTGTCTGTTCTTTGCCAGCGTGGATCGCGTCTGGCCGCCACGGCTGGCGGTGCTGGTCGGCATCCTGCCAGCGTTGGTCGCTGTCGAATTCCTGCTTCGGGCGCTGCTGTCGCTCTTCACTCCGCGCAATGAGCGCCTTGAGCCACGCTTGATGGCCAGCAGCCTGATTGCCGATCTGTTGCGCTGGCCGCCTCGGCCGTTGCTGGTTTTGCAGCATGAATTGCATAACCGGTTTGGTATCGACCTGCGTCAGATCTGGGCGCTGAGCTATATGCGGCGTGCGTTTCTGCCGGTGCTGGCGGTGGTTGCTGCCTTGGGCTGGGCGCTTACGGGCGTGCATGAAATTTCAATGCAGGGGCGCGGGATTTATGAGCGCTTCGGCAAACCGGTCGAGGTGTTCGGGCCGGGTCTGCATGTCGGGTTACCATGGCCGTTCGGCAAGGTGCTGGCGGTGGAAAACGGCGTGGTTCACGAGATGGCCACCAGCGTTTCCGAGGCCAGTGCCGTGGAACAGCTTCTGGACCCTGCCGAAGGTCCGCCGCCCGCCAGCGCCAATCGCCTGTGGGACGCCAGCCACATCAACGAGAAATCCCAGGTGATCGCCAGCAGCACGGGTGACAAGCAGAGCTTCCAGGTGGTGAACATGGATGTGCGCTTTGTCTATCGCATCGGCTTGACCGACGCCGCTGCGCTGGCCGCGACCTACAACAGTGCCGATGTGCCGACCCTGATTCGCAGCACCGCCAGCCGTGTGCTGGTCCACGACTTCGCTTCCCGCACGCTGGATGAGCTGCTCGGTGAACAACGTACAGGGCTGGCCGAAGACATAGGCAAGGCGGTTCAGGCCGACTTGCAGCGTCTCGATAGTGGCGTGGAAATTCTCGCCACGGTGGTCGAAGCCATCCATCCACCAGCCGGTGCCGCCAATGCCTACCATGCCGTGCAGGCTGCGCAGATCAGCGCCCAGGCCTTGATCGCCCGCGAGCGCGGCGCGGCCAGTGCCCAGGCCAATCAGGCGCAACTCAATGCCAGCGTCGCCCATGACCAGGCCAGTGCCAATGCACGTGAAGTGCTGGCGACGGCACAAGGCGCGGACCTGCGTTTCAGTGCCGAGCGTCAGGCTTACACCAAGGCGGGCCAAGCGTTCCTGCTGGAGCAATACCTGACCCGGCTCAGCCAGGGCCTGGGCAGCGCCAGACTGCTGGTTCTCGACCATCGTCTGGGCGGCACTAGTGCGCCGACCATCGACCTTCGCACCTTCACCCCACCGGCAGACCCAACGGCGCCGCGTAAAGCCGTTCAGTAAGGAGTCGTCCCTTGAGTCTGTTCCATCATCACCATGATCATCACGACCACAGCGACCATGCCCATGGGGGGCATCACCACTATCATCACGATGAAGCCGTCGGCTCAGGGAAGCGTCCCTGGCTGCGAATGGGGCTGGCGGTATTGCTGATTGCATTTGCGGTCGCCACGGCGAGTCTGGTGCAGGTTCGTTCGGGGGAGGCGACGGTGATTACCCGCTTCGGCAATCCGTCCCGCGTCTTGCTGGAGCCGGGCCTGAGCTGGCGCTGGCCTGCGCCGTTCGAGGCGGCGATCCCTGTGGACCTGCGTTTGCGCACCACCTCCAGCGGTTTGCAGGATGTGGGCACCCGCGATGGTCTGCGCATCATCGTCCAGGCTTATGTGGCGTGGCAGGTGCAGGGCGATGGGGACAACGTGCAGCGTTTCATGCGCGCCGTACAGAACCAGCCCGATGAGGCTGCCCGGCAGATTCGCACCTTCGTCGGCTCGGCGCTGGAAACCACCGCCAGTAGCTTCGACTTGTCGAACCTGGTCAATACCGATGCCAGCAAAGTGAACATCACGGCTTTCGAGAACCAGCTGCGCCAGCAGATCGAGCAGCAGTTGCTCACGACTTATGGCGTGAAAGTCCTGCAGGTCGGCGTGGAGCGCCTGACCTTGCCTTCGGTGACGCTCAGCGCCACGGTCGACCGTATGCGTGCCGAGCGTGAAACCATTGCCACCGAGCGCACGGCCGCCGGCAAGCGCGAAGCCGCGCAGATCCGTTCGGCTGCCGAGCGTGATGCGCGGATCGTCGAAGCCGATGCCACGGTCAAGGCGGCGGATATCGAGGCTCAGTCTCGGGTCGAAGCCGCCGAGATCTATGGCCGCGCCTATGCGGGCTCGCCGCAGCTCTACAACCTGCTGCGCTCCCTCGACACGCTGGGCACGGTGGTGACGCCGGGCACCAGGCTGATCCTGCGCACCGATGCCGCGCCGTTCCGGGTGCTGGTGGACGGGCCGCCAACACTGGACGGCAAGAGTGGATCGCAGCCATGAGCGAGCCTTCAGGCGTCGAGGCAGAAGCGCAGCGTCCGGCGGTCAACAGCCCATGGTTGCAGGCCAGTCGTCTGGCGTTTCTGGGGTTGTATGGCGTGACGCTGTTGGCGGCCCTGGGCTGGATGACTTCCAACGTGCGACAGATCGATCCCCAGAACCGTGCCGTGGTCATGCGCTTCGGTGAGCTGGAGCGGATCCAGAACGCCGGTTTGCTGATTGCCTGGCCGCAGCCGCTGGAGCGTGTGGTCCTGCTGCCTTCGGCGGATCGGGTGATCGAGCGCCGGGTGGAAACCCTGTTGCGCTCGCCTCAGGCCCAGAAGGCCGATGAGGTCGCAACCTTTGCCGTGCCCATGAGCGATGCACTGGCCGGCTCCGGCTTTCTGCTGACGGGCGATGCGGGTGTTGTCCAGCTCGACGTGACGGTGTTCTACAAGGTGACCGATCCATATGCTTTCGTTCTTCAGGGCGAGCATGTGCTGCCTGCATTGGATCGGCTGGTCAATCGCAGCGCCGTGGCGCTGACGGCGGCGCGAGATCTGGACACTATTCTGGTTGCCCGTCCCGAGCTGATCGGAGCTGACAGCAAGGCTGCCGAACGGCGTGAGCGGTTGCGTGGCGATCTGGTGCGCGGCATCAACCAGCGTCTGGCTGAACTGGAGGCGACAGGCGCTGGAGTCGGTATCGAGGTGGCGCGGGTGGATGTGCAGTCCAGCTTGCCCAAGGCCGCCGTCAACGCCTTCAATGCGGTGCTGACCGCCAGCCAGCAAGCGGACCAAGCCGTGGCCAACGCCCATAACGATGCGGAAAAGCTCACTCAGGCTGCCAACCAGCAAGCCGACCGAACCTTGCAGGTGGCGCATGCCCAGGCGTCGGAACGATTGGCCAAGGCCCAGACCGACACCGCGACCGTTGCCAGCCTCGCGCAGTCGATCCAGAACCGCAACGATCCTGGTCTGTTGCAACGCCTCTACCGTGAGCGCGTGCCGAAAATTCTCGGTCAGGCCGGATCGGTCACTACTGTCGACCCCAAAGACGATTCCCGCCTGATCATTCAGGGAGCTGAACAATGAGTGGCGAAGCCGTTCACACCCACGCCAGACCCGAAGCGGCCAGCCTGCTGAGCGGGGCGGAGCAACGTAGCGCGGCCCGTCAGTTGACCCTGGCCATGCTGGCTTTGGGCTTATTGGGGCTGGGCCTGATCTGGCGTTTGATTGCGCCTGAGCAGACCGGCGTCAGCCAGTTGCTGCTGGGCGCGGCCTCGCTGTTGGTGGCAATCCCGGTGATCAGCGCCGGTTGGCATAGCTTGCGTCACCCAAGCCTGCATGGCATCACCGACCAGTTGATTGCGCTGGCGATGCTGGGTGCATGGGCTACAGGCGACCTCATGACGGCGGCCTTGCTGCCGATCATCATGATCTTCAGCCATGTACTGGAAGAGCGCAGCGTGATCGGTTCCCAGGAAGCCATTCAGGCGCTGGGCCAACTGACCCGCAGCCACGCCCGGTTGATCAAGGCCGATGGCAGCATTCATGAAGTGGACAACTCGACGTTGCAGGCTGGCGATCAGGTCGAGGTGCGGGCCGGTGATCGGATGCCTGCCGATGGCCGGGTGATTTCCGGTCAGGCCAGCCTCGATACGTCCTCCATTACCGGCGAGTCCATACCGCTGGAAGCTCAGACCGGAATGGAAGTCTACGGCGGAGCGATCAACCTTGATGGCCTGCTGCGCATCGAGGTGACGCGCATTGGCGACCAGTCCACGCTGGGCAAGGTCATTGCGCTGATGCAAAGCGCCGAACGTTCCAAGCCGCCGATCACTCGTCTGCTGGAGCGTTATGCCGGCAGCTACATGGTGCTGGTGTTGCTGATTGCCGCGCTGACCTGGTTCATCACTCAGGATGCTCAGGCGATGCTGGCTGTGCTGGTCGCTGCCTGTCCTTGTGCGCTGGTGCTTTCGGCTCCGGCCACGGCCATTGCGGGCATTGCCGTGGCGGCCCGTCACGGGATTCTGATCCGCAGTTCGGCATTTCTCGAAGAGCTGGCGGACCTGACGTCGCTGGTTGTGGATAAAACCGGCACCCTGACGTTTGGCAGCCTGCGTCTTCAATCGATCCAGGACAGCACGGGGCATGCAGACCTGCTGCCGTTGGCGGCCAGCCTCGGGTCGGCCAGCAGCCATCCGGTCAGCCGGGCACTGGCCGGGCTGGTGGACAAGGATCAACTGCTGCCGCTCAGCGATATTCGCGAACGTCAGGGCCTGGGTGTGGTGGCTTCGACAGCCCATGGCGAAGCGGCATTGGGACGTCCCGAGCTGTTTGAGCAATTGGGAATTACCACGCCTGCGGTGCCCGAGCATGACGGCCCGTTGGCCGGGCTGGCGCTGGGCGGGGTATTCCAGGCTTGGTTGTTGCTGTCGGACAGCCTCAAGCCCGAGGCGAGCAAGGCGCTGGCCGAGTTGCGCGAGCTGGGCCTGGGACGGCAATTATTGCTGACCGGTGATCGCCAGACCGTGGCCGACAATCTGGCGCGGGAAGTGGGGATCGTCGATGTTCAGGCTCAGGCACTGCCTGAAGACAAGCTCAACCGGGTGAAGGGTGAAATTGCCCAGGGCTTCAGACCGATGGTCGTCGGTGACGGGATCAACGATTCGCTGGCCTTGAAGGCAGGTGTTGTCGGCGTCGCCATGGGCGCAGGTGGTGCCGATATCGCGCTGGCTTCGGCGGATATCGTGCTGATCGGCAGCGATTTGCGTCGTCTCGGCACCTGCGTACGCCTTAGCCGCCTGTGTCGCCAGACGTTGCAAGTGAACGTGATCATCGGCCTCGGCTGGACACTGGCTATTGTTGCACTGGCAGCCTTTGGTCTGCTGGGTGTCGCTGGCGCCATGGTTGCGGCTGTGCTGCATAACCTCAGCACGTTGCTGGTGCTGGGTAATGCCGGGCGTTTGCTGCGTTTTCAGGAGCCGCTACTAAAATTGTAAGACGGCACTCAAGCTCGAAGAACTCTGTTACAAATTGATGGTCATTCAAGACTAGGGTGATCCATGAAAGGCTGCACGTTTGGCTCGAATCAGTGGGCACAAGGCCGTTCCCGGTAGTTTTTCTTTCATGCCAATAGCCTCGGTTCTGACTGAACCGTCTGGACTACCTTTCTCCAGCTTCTGGATAGGGGGGCAACTCATATGAATGTGCAACTTCCAACGGCCTTGCAGAATCTCCACTTGCCATTGCGTCTCAAGCTTTGGGACGGTCATGAGCTGGATCTGGGGCCTGCGCCCAGTGTCACGATTTTCGTCAAAGACCCGATGTTGGTTTCCGACTTCACCCATCCCAGCCTCGGCCTGCTGGGTAGCGCCTTTGTGGAGGGGCGTCTGGAACTGGAAGGTTCGATCAGTGAAGTCGTGAGGGTTTGTGACGAGTTGACTCACGCCTTGCTGGTGAATGAAGACTCCATCTCTCCTGTGCGCACTCAGCACGATAAAGCCACCGACGCGGCGTCGATCTCCTATCACTACGACCTGTCCAACGACTTCTATCAGCTATGGCTCGATACGGAGATGGTTTATTCCTGCGCTTACTTCAAGACGGGAAGGGAAACGCTTGAGCAGGCGCAGCAGGACAAGTTCCAGCATCTGTGCCGCAAGTTGCGCCTCAAGCCCGGTGAGTACCTGCTGGATGTCGGTTGTGGATGGGGCGGTCTGGCACGTTTTGCGGCGCGTGAGTATGGGGTGAAGGTGTTCGGGATCACCCTTAGCCACGAGCAACTGGCGCTTGCCCGGGAGCGGGTCAAGGCCGAGGGTTTGCAGGACAGGGTCGAGCTGCAATTGCTCGACTACCGCGATCTGCCGCAAGACCAGCGTTTCGACAAGGTGGTCAGCGTGGGCATGTTCGAGCATGTGGGCCACGGCAACCTGCCGCTCTACACCCAACGCCTGTTTGGTGCCGTGAAGGAGGGTGGTCTGGTGATGAATCACGGGATTACGGCCTTGCACACCGATGGCCGTCCGGTTGGGCGTGGAGCTGGGGAGTTCATCGACCGGTATGTGTTCCCCAACGGCGAGTTGCCGCATCTGGCGATGATCAGCGCGCATATCAGTGAAGCAGGCCTGGAAATCGTCGACGTCGAAAGCCTGCGTCTGCATTACGCCAGGACGCTGGAGCACTGGAGTGCTCGCCTTGAGGCGCGCTTGAGCGAGGCTGCCGCCATGGTGCCGGAACACACCCTGCGTATCTGGCGGCTATACTTGGCAGGTTGCGCGTATGCATTCGCCAAGGGCTGGATCAATCTGCACCAGATCCTGGCCGTCAAACCCTTTGCCGATGGCGGGAACGGTTTGCCGTTGACCCGTGAAGACATCTATCGGTGATTTACAGGATCGGCGAAATCAACCGCGCCACGCGCATGCCCAGTTGGTGCAGGTGGCGGGTTTCGCGGCTTTCCTGAAGGGAGATCTCGTGGCTCAGGTTGAAGTCGGCACTCAGCATGGCTTCAACCTCACGGGCGAAGTCCGTATCGACGGTCAGCAGCATCAGCTCGAAATTCAGCCGGAACGAGCGGTTGTCCAGATTGGCGCTGCCGATGGCGGTGATCTCGTTGTCCACCAGCACCACCTTCTGGTGCAGGAAGCCCGGTCTGTAGCGGAACACTCGCACGCCAGCCCGCACGGCATCGAAGGCGTACAGGCTGGAGGCGGCGTACACCACGTAATGGTCGGGGCGCGAAGGCAGCAGCAGTCGCACATCCACACCGCGCAGCACTGCCAGGCGCAACGCTGCCGAGACGGCTTCGTCAGGGATAAAGTAAGGGCTGGTGATCCAAACCCGCTCGGTCGCCGCGTGGATGGCTTCGACAAAGAACAGCGAGCAGGTTTCCTGGGCATCGGCCGGACCGCTGGCCAGTAACTGACACAGCACGCCCTGTTCAGGAAATGATTCGGGAAGGTTCATGGGCGGCAGTTCGCGGGTGGCCCAGAACCAGTCTTCGGCGAACGACTCCTGCAGGCAGGCGACCACCGGACCGATGACCTGCACATGGGTATCGCGCCAGGGCGACAGGGGCGGTTTGAGCCCCATGTATTCATCACCGACGTTGTGCCCGCCCAAATAACCTTTCAGCCCGTCGACCACCACTATCTTGCGGTGATTGCGGAAGTTGATCTGGAAGCGATTGAGCCAGCCGCCATGGGTGGCAAAGGCCTTGATCTGTACACCGCCTGCGCGCAGCTTTTCGCTGTAGGAAGCGGGCAGGGCATGGCTGCCGATACGGTCATAGAGCACGAAAATCGCCACGCCCTCGGCGGCTTTCTTCAGCAGCAGCGTTTGCAGGCGACGCCCAAGGTCATCGTCATGAATGATGAAGAACTGCACCAGAACCGTCTGCCGGGCCTGCTCGATGGCCGCGAACATGGCATCGAAGCTGGCCTTGCCATTGATCAACAGTTTGACCTCGTTATTGGCCAGAGCCGGCATGCGCCCGAGCTTGGGCATGGCGCGCAGCGATGCGTAAGCATCCGAGCGGCGCGCGGCGACGGCTTCTTCGATCCAAGGGCGCCAGTTCAGGTTGGTGATAGCGTTGCGCATTTCGCTGTTGGCGTCACGCCGGGCCTTGATATAGGCATCAAACGAACTGCGCCCGAAGACCAGATAAGGGATCAGGGTGAAGTAAGGAATGAAGAACAGCGGCATTGCCCAGGCAATCGCGCCTTGCGCGGTGCGCACGGTCAGCAATGCATGGATGGCAGCAACTGCGCCCACCAGATGAATGAAAGCCAGGACGTAGCCGAAGAAATACGGGCTATGGAAATCCATAGGTAAACGATGCTCCTTAACTTTGCGCCTACAACAGACCATAGCCGCTCGGGATTGTCGCTATTTTGATCCGGGTGCAACTGGTTACAGCTTATGTCGTCTAAGATGCGGCCTATCTGGGTAATGTTCTTACGAGGAATCTTTTTAATGAACAAACGCGCGTTGGCGTTGATGTTTTGTCTGGCTGCACCTGTGGCTCATGCTCAGGTGCTGCAACCTGGTTTGTGGGAACTGACCTCCAGCAACATGCAGGTCGATGGTCAGGCGCTGCCGGATCTGCAACTGATGCTGGGCCAATTGAAAAACCTGCCTCCCGAGCAGCGCGCCATGATGGAACAGATGATGCAGAAACAAGGCGTCACTCTGGGTGGGCAAGGCGTGCGATTCTGCCTGACCGAGGCGCAGGTCAAATCGGACAATATTCCTCTTACCGATCCAAAATCCGGCTGCTCGCAAAAGATCACCGCACGTAACGGTCAGACCTGGAACTTCCAGTTCAGTTGCCCCAAGGCGCAAGGTACCGGGCAGGCCCAGTTTCTCAGTAACCGCGAATTCACCACCAAAGTGGTCGGCACCTTCAACGCTACAGGCCAGCAACAGAATGGCAGCATGGACACACGGGCTGTCTGGTTAGGGCCGCAATGCGGTGCAGTGGCTCCACGAAACTGATTACGTTCCACGTGGAACATTTTTCTTTTCGGTCATGCACTTACTGCCCCTGATTGCAGGTTTCTCGACAGCGCCAATCTTCATGTAAGGCTTCAAGTTTCACTTGTAACGTGGTGTTATATTATTACTATTGTTGCGGTGATACTTTTCATGAGCCTGGATGCTCGCCTTGTTTCGTGAGACCTGCCATGCACAGACGTCAAATCCTGCTCAATATGCTTCTGGCCAGCGCTGCGCTGGCCTTGCCTTTTGGGGCTTACGCCACGCAGATTCGCAATGCCCGACTGTGGCGCAGCGATGACAAGCTGAGGCTGGTGCTCGATTTGAGCGGGCCTGTGCAATACAAGACTTTCACGCTGGCTGCGCCTGACCGCTTGATCATCGATGTCAGCGGTTCGCGGCTGACCGGGGATTTCAGCCAATTGGCGCTGGATCGAACGGTGATCAAGTCGATTCGTTCCGGGCATTACGGCCATGGTGATGACACGCGCATCGTGCTGGATCTCACCGCGCCTGTGCAGCTCAACAGTTTTCTGCTGGGGCCGGAAGGCGGGCAGGGGCACCGCCTGGTACTGGACTTGAGTTCTACTGCCAGCGCGCCGGTGCAGATGGCTGCCGTTGCGCCACCTCCACCGGCTCAGGTTTCGGACAAGGCTCATCCCAAGCGCGACATCATGGTGGTGGTCGATGCGGGGCATGGCGGCAAGGACCCTGGCGCTGTCGGTTCCCGAGGCGAGCGTGAGAAAGACGTTGTGCTGTCCATTGCTCAATTGCTTGCCAAGCGCTTGAAGCGTGAGAAAGGCTTCGATGTGCGGCTGGTGCGCAACGATGATTTCTTTGTTCCCCTGCGCAAGCGTGTGGAGTTTGCCCATAAGTCCAAGGCCGACATGTTCATCTCGGTGCATGCCGATGCTGCGCCGCGGCTGACAGCCTCCGGCGCTTCGGTGTTTGCCTTGTCCGAAGGCGGCGCGACATCGGCGACGGCGCGGTTCATGGCCCAGCGTGAAAACGGCGCCGACCTGCTGGGCGCCACCTCGTTGCTCAATCTCAAGGACAAGGACCCGATGCTGGCCGGGGTGATTCTCGACATGTCGATGAACGCTACCATCGCCGCCAGCCTGCAACTGGGCCATACCGTGCTGGGCAGCCTGGAAGGCATCACCACACTGCATCAGAAGCGCGTGGAACAGGCGGGGTTTGCGGTGCTCAAGTCACCGGACGTGCCTTCGATTCTGGTCGAGACGGGGTTCATCTCCAATAGCCGCGATAGCCAGAGACTGGTGACTGCACGCCATCAGCAGGCCGTGGCCGATGGTTTGTTCGAGGGCTTGCAGCGTTACTTCCAGCGCAACCCGCCGCTGGATTCCCACATGGCTTGGGTTCAGGAGCAGAAGAAACAGGCGCAAGCCTGACGTTGCTCAGTGGCAGCCATTCAGACGGCTGCAAGTGATCTTGCTGCGTGTGCCATCGGAGCTGGAAACCCGTGTGATGGTGGTCCAGCCGATACGCTGGATGGTGCCTATCCAGGCATCGCCATTCGAGGCCAGGCCGGTGAAGAAGGTCAACTGATCAAACCGGCTGTTGGTCTGCGCCCAGCGTTTTTTGCCAATCACCTCATAGCCCCGTAAATACGTGGTCGAACCTGCGGTGAAGACGCTATAGCCATTGCCTTGCGCATCGCTGCACGCCAGCAGGTTCGCGCTACGGGTACAGGTCGCCATATCTACGCTGGGCCGCGGGCCTGCCGCCATTATTTGTGTGCTGATCAATAGCAGTAACGTGAACAAGCCTTTTGAAATGTGTTTCACGCAGACGCCCTTTGTCGAACAGGTTGGCAATTTTGCATCGTTATACTATAACATTGTCGGGTGATTAGAGCTGGCTGCCAACGGTGTCGATAACAGGCCCGGTGCAGCCTATATCAACAAGGTGCAAGCCTTGCAACCTGGCCCGAGAATCCTGATGCCCAATCGTCTGCCTGTTACCGTTTTGTCCGGTTTTCTTGGAGCCGGGAAAAGCACCCTCCTCAATTACGTGCTGCGCAACCGCGAAAACCTGCGAGTGGCCGTTATCGTCAACGATATGAGCGAGATCAATATCGATGGCGGCGAAGTTCAGCGTGATGTCAGCCTGAATCGTGCCGAAGAAAAGCTCATCGAGATGAGCAACGGCTGCATCTGCTGCACGTTGCGCGAAGACCTGCTCGAAGAAGTCAGCCGTCTGGCTCAGGATGGGCGTTTCGATTATCTGCTGATCGAATCCACGGGCATTTCCGAACCCTTGCCGGTGGCCGAAACCTTTACCTTCCGCGATGAAGCGGGCAAGAGCCTGGCCGACATGGCGCGGCTGGACACCATGGTGACGGTGGTCGATGGCGTCAATTTCATGCTCGATTATCAGGCTTCCGAAAGCCTGGCGACCCGTGGCGAAACCCTGGGCGAAGAGGATGACCGCTCGATTACCGATCTGCTGATCGAGCAGATCGAGTTCGCGGATGTGATCCTGCTCAGCAAGATCGACCTGATCAGCTCCAGCGAACGTGAAGAACTGATGGCCATCCTCAAGCGCCTCAACGCCCATGCCGAGATCGTGCCGATGGTGATGGGCGAGGTGCCGTTATCGACCATCCTCAATACAGGTCGTTTCGATTTCGAGCGAGCTTCACAGGCGCCGGGCTGGCTCAAGGAAATGCGCGGCGAGCATGTGCCGGAAACCGAAGAGTACGGCATCGCCTCCACGGCTTACCGGGCGCGTCGTCCTTTCCATCCAGAGCGTTTTTTCAACTTCATCGATCGCCCATGGACCAACGGCAAACTGCTGCGCTCCAAGGGCTTCTTCTGGCTGGCGAGCAAATACAAGGATGCGGGCAGCTGGTCCCAGGCTGGCGGCCTGATGCGGCATGGTTTTGCAGGCCGCTGGTGGCGCTTCGTGAGTCGCGCGCACTGGCCGCAGGATCAGGAGAACATTACGTCGATCATGGACAACTGGTCGCCTGAAACCGGCGATTGCCGTCAGGAGCTGGTGTTCATCGGGCAAAACATCGACTTCGCCCAACTGATCGCAGAGCTGGATGACTGTTTGCTTACCGACGACGAACTGGCCATGGGCGCGGAGAGCTGGCGCCTGTTGCCTGACCCGTTTGGTGACTGGTACGACGAGGAGGCTGCCTGATGCTGGCACCCGTATTGAAGTTTCAGCCCCGTGCCCGTCAGGTGCAGGGCGAGACGCCCGAAGTGTTGGGGCAGGTGCTGGAAGACGGCGTCAACCTGTCTGTCTGGCAGCGCCAGTTGCCCGCGCATATCGAGGACTTCGGTGCATTGCTGTTGTCCCTGAACGAGCCCCTGTCTGAGTCCATGACTCTGGAAGTGCAGGGCGGTGATGTCGAGCCCAATCTGCAAGGTCTGGCCTCGGGCTATTCCGACTTGCAAGGCTATGACGGATTCATCGCGGACGTGTCATGGCTGGTCAGTGCTTATGCATGCCTGCTGGGCGCCGAATGTGTCGGCCTGCGCTTGCGAGCGCTGGACAAAGCCATGTGCCCGCGCTTTCACGTCGATCACGTGCCGGTGCGGCTGGTCACCACCTATGCCGGGATCGGCAGCCAGTGGCTCAAGGAAAACGCCATCGACCGCAAGCAACTTGGCAGTCCAGAGGCCGAACCGCAGGACCCGAGCCGTTTCCAGCAGATCCATTGCGGGGAAGTCGCCTTGCTCAAGGGCGAGCGCTGGAGCGGTAACGAAGGTTTGGGGCTGGTGCATCGTTCGCCACAACTGGAGCGCAACGAACGGCGTTTGATCCTGACCCTGGACTGGCTGGCCTAATTGGGCGTCAGCCACTTGCCCTTGCTTTGCCCCTCACAAAACGGCTTGAGGTAAAGCGCGTCGCTGGCAATGCCGTAATAGTGGATATTCTCGTGATAGGGCATATTGGCAACCTGTGCGTTGCTGCATATGCCAAAGGCACCTGCCGGACAACTTTGCGAGAAGGTCACTTCTGTTTTCTGGCCTGCCAGTTGCGGTTGGCAGAAGCCGTCGCGGAACAGGTCTTCCGGGATATTCAGGTTTTCCTGACAGACTTTGACGTCTAATCTCTCAGCCTGGCTGTGCACCAGACACGCTTGGGCCAATACCTTGCCCGATGCCATTGTCAGCAGCATCAACGCCAATCGAACAGGCAGCCTGATGGCTCGCATTGTCAGCTTTCCTTCATCATTGTTTGCAAACGACACTCTCCAGAAGCGACTCCAGATGCTGCAGAACATCCCGACCCATGTGATTGGTGGCCCGCTGGGCGCCGGCAAGACCAGCCTTATCAGGCATCTGCTGAGCCAGAAACCGGCCGATGAGCGCTGGGCGGTGCTGATCAACGAGTTTGGCCAGATCGGTCTGGATGCTGCGCTGTTGGCCGTGGATGCCGATGGTATCGCACTTGGCGAAGTGGCTGGCGGCTGCCTGTGCTGCGTCAACGGCGTGCCGTTTCAGATCGGCCTGGGACGCCTGTTGCGCAAGGCCAGGCCTGACCGCCTGTTCATCGAGCCTTCGGGCCTGGGCCATCCGGCACAGCTCATGGCCCAGTTGCGCCAGGCACCATGGCTGGGTGTGCTCAGTGTGCAACCTGGCGTGATGGTGCTCGATGCGATCAGCATGGCGGCAGGTCAGCCGCTACCGGTTACCCAGCAGGATGCGTTGGCGGGTGCAGGTCTGGTGGTGATGAACAAGGCGCAGGGTATCGACGATGCGTCACGCAGGCGTTTGGCCGAGGCATTGCCGGAGCATTCGCTGATCTGGGTTGAGCAAGGCCAGCTTGCGTTGGCACAACTGCCCGGTTTTCTGGAGCGCGGAGCTGTGGATAACCGTGCTGTGGATAACCTCATTCTGCCCCCAGGCCTCGGACAATTGCCTGCTGTCTGGAATGATCCGAACGAGCCGATCTGTCTGAGCCAGAAAAGCACGGACGGCTGGAGTATCGGCTGGCGCTGGCATCCTTCCCGGCAGTTCGATCGGGCAAAGCTGCTGCAATGGCTGGAAAGCCTGGCGTGGCGGCGCGCCAAGATGGTTATCCACAGCCCGGAAGGCTGGTTTTCAGCCAATGGGCTTGAGAGCTCTCGCCTTGAATGGCAAGGCAGCGAGTGGCGCCAGGATTCGCGTCTGGAACTGATCTTCCAGACGCCACAGGACAGCGCAACGCTACAGACGCAATTGGCTCACTGCTTGCGTTGTTGATGAGTCTCGCGCCACTTGTTCATTTCGATGATTTCGGCGCTAGGTGGTGGCGTTTTAATTTCAAACGGGTAGGGTGCGAGTTCGATCTGGGCCGAATGGGCACCGAACATCGTGATAGTGCCGGGATGGCGCTGTTCGCCGGTGACCGTGAACTCGAAGCCATAGATGCGTGCCAGACGCCTGTGGCCCTGAGCATCGCGGACAAAGGCCAGGCGGCGCAGAGCGACATTGCCGTCGAGCAGTTCCAGGTCGAGCCGGGCACAATGCTGTTTGACCCGCTCCAGCGCTCGCTCGCGCAGACCGTGGGCATGCCACAACCAGGCTGCCGCACTTGCGAACAGCATCAGCACGAAAATGTTTCCCAGGGTCAACATGGCAGAGTGCTCCTACTCAGGAGTCTTCAGCTTAACTGCCCGAAGTGATTTACAGCCATACTGCGCGACTTAAATTTCTTATTACTGCACTTGCATCGTGTTCAGGATCTTCCCATGAAACGTACACCTCACTTGCTCGCCATCCAGTCCCACGTGGTGTTCGGCCACGCAGGCAACGGCGCAGCGGTGTTCCCTATGCAGCGTATCGGGGTCAATGTCTGGCCGCTCAATACGGTCCAGTTCTCCAACCACACCCAATACAAGCAATGGACCGGCGAAGTGCTGGCTCCGCAGCAGATTCCGGCGTTGATCGAGGGTATTGCGGCAATTGGTGAACTGGGCAACTGCGATGCCGTGCTTTCCGGCTATCTGGGCAGCGCGGCGCAGGGCCGAGCGATTCTGACGGGTGTGGCGCGTATCAAGGCGGCCAACCCCAAGGCGCTGTACTTGTGCGACCCGGTGATGGGGCATCCCGAGAAGGGCTGCATCGTTCCGGCCGAGGTCAGCGATTTTCTGCTGGAAGAAGCTGCGGCAGTGGCAGATTTCATGTGCCCTAACCAGCTGGAGCTGGACAGCTTTGCCGGTCGCAAGCCCGAGTCCCTGCTCGATTGCCTGGCCATGGCGAGATCGTTACTGGCGCGAGGCCCCAAGGCTGTGCTGGTCAAGCATCTGGATTACCCCGGCAAGGTGGCGGATGGTTTTGAAATGTTGCTGGTGACCGCTGATGCCAGCTGGCACCTGCGTCGTCCGCTGCTGGCCTTTCCACGTCAGCCTGTGGGCGTGGGTGATCTGACGTCCGGCTTGTTCCTGGCGCGTGTGCTGCTGGGTGATGATCTGGTGGCGGCTTTCGAGTTCACGGCTGCGGCAGTGCATGAAGTGCTGCTGGAAACCCAGGCTTGCGGCAGCTACGAGCTGGAGCTGGTGCGGGCACAGGACCGGATTGCCCATCCGCGGGTGCGGTTTGAGGCGGTGCGGCTGTAATGGTCTTGGCGAATGAATTCCCATAGTGGGAATTCATTCGTGAACAACGTATTACAGGGATTCTTCCTTGATCTCCTGATAACGCTTTTCCAGCTCCTGGCGAATCTGGCGGCGTTGCTGGGCCTGGATGAAGCGGCGTTTGCCTTCGGCGGTTTCCGGCTCCAGCGGCGGGACGCTGGCTGGTTTGCGGTTGTCGTCCACCGCGACCATGGTGAAGAAGCAACTGTTGCTGTGACGCACCGAGCGCTCGCGGATGTTCTCGGTCACGACCTTGATACCGACCTCCATCGAGGTATTGCCGGTGTAGTTCACCGAGGCCAGAAAGGTCACCAGCTCACCGACGTGAACCGGCTCGCGGAAAATCACCTGATCCACAGACAGCGTCACCACGTAGCGACCGGCATAACGGCTGGCGCAGGCGTAAGCGACTTCATCCAGATACTTGAGCAAAGTACCGCCATGTACATTGCCAGAGAAGTTGGCCATGTCCGGGGTCATCAATACAGTCATCGACAGCTGGGCGTTTCCGGGTTCCATAGCGTACTCACACGGTCAAGGTCATCATGAGTGGCGCCTTATGCTGACGCTCACGGGGGGTGGTTCAATACCTGCAACGACAGTTATCGGGACGTTGGCTGATGCAATGCCGTCACGCCTGCGAATCTATCTGTTTCCATATATTGCACCGGCTTTCTCTAGAGGGGTGCAGTGTTACTCTCCCAAAACCCGTGGATCGGGTTTTTTCTTACGCTTTTAGCCGCGTTTTCTTGATGCAGCTTCCGATTTTTCAGCTTCGCTGGCTATTCGGGAGGGGTAAGCATCATTTCTCAATAAGGAGCCACACCCATGCATGCCGTCAATTTTATTCAGGATTTGGCAGTGATCATGCTGGTGGCGGGTGTGGTGACTATTCTCTTCCATCGTCTCAAGCAGCCGGTGGTATTGGGCTATATCGTGGCGGGGTTCATCATTGGCCCGCATACGCCGCCTGTCGGGCTGATTCACGATGAAGGGACCATCAAGACCCTCGCCGAGCTGGGGGTGATCTTCCTGATGTTCTGCCTGGGGCTGGAGTTCAGCCTGCGCAAGCTGTTCAAGGTCGGAGCCACGGCGTTCATTGCGGCTTTTCTCGAAATTGCCCTGATGATCTGGATCGGCTACGAAATCGGCCAGTTCTTTGGCTGGAAAACCATGGATTCGCTGTTCCTGGGCGCGATCCTGGCCATTTCCTCGACCACCATCATCGTCAAGGCCCTCAACGACCTGAAGATGAAGAACCAGCACTTTGCCCAACTCATCTTCGGGGTGCTGATCGTCGAAGACATTCTTGGGATCGGCATCATCGCTTTGCTGTCGGGGATTGCTGTCAGCGGCTCGGTCAGCTCAGGCGAAGTCTTCTCCACAGTCGGCAAGCTGTCGCTGTTCATGATCGTGGCCCTGGTGGTCGGCATTCTGCTGGTGCCGCGCCTGCTGTCCTACGTCGCGAAGTTTGAAAGCAACGAAATGCTGCTGGTGACCGTACTGGGCCTGTGTTTCGGTTTCTGTCTGCTGGTCGTGAAGCTGGAATACAGCATGGTGCTGGGGGCGTTCCTGATTGGCGCGATCATGGCTGAATCCCGTCAACTGGTGAAGATCGAGCGGCTTATCGAGCCTATTCGCGACATGTTCAGCGCTATCTTCTTTGTTGCCATTGGCCTGATGATCGATCCCAAAGTCCTGCTTGAATATGCATGGCCCATCGCGCTGATTACCGTCGCAGTGGTGTTGGGCAAGATGCTGTCCTGCGGGCTGGGGGCTTTCATTGCCGGTAATGATGGCCGGACTTCGTTGCGCGTTGGCATGGGGCTGTCACAGATTGGCGAGTTTTCCTTCATCATCGCGGCGTTGGGTATGACCTTGCAGGTCACCAGTGATTTTCTGTATCCCGTGGCGGTGGCGGTTTCGGCCATTACCACGCTGTTGACCCCGTACCTGATCCGCGCTGCCGACCCGCTGTCGCTCAAACTGGCTGCTGTGGTGCCTCGCCGGATGGCGCGAGTGTTCGGCATGTACGGCGAATGGCTGCGCAGCATCCAGCCACAAGGGCAGAGCGCCGTGCTGGCGTCGATGATCCGGCGGATATTGCTGCAGGTCGGGGTCAACCTGGCGCTGGTGATCGCCATCTTCTTCAGCGGCGGCTATTTTGCCGGGCGCATTGGCGCTTACATGAATGAATGGGTCAGCGATGTGGGCCAGCAGAAAGCCTGGATCTGCGGAGCGGCCTTACTGTTGTCGCTGCCGTTCCTGATTGCGGCGTACCGCAAGCTCAAGGCGCTATCGATGCTGTTGGCCGAGATGGGCGTGAAGCCGGAAATGGCCGGGCGTCATACCGTGCGGGTGCGCAAGGTGGTGGCGGAGGTGATTCCGTTGCTGTCGCTGGTGGTGATCTTCATCCTGCTGGCAGCCCTGTCGGCGAGCATTCTGCCGACAAGCGAGCTGCTGCTGGTGATCGTGTTGATTGCGGCGGTGGTTGCAGCATTGCTGTGGCGCTGGTTCATTCGCGTGCATACGCGGATGCAGATTGCCTTGCTGGAAACGCTGGGCAACAACAATCAGGAGTCGTCCGGGCATTGAGCCCGGCGATACCTTCTTGCGGGGTGTCTCAGCTTTCCAGCCAGACATCCCGTGCCCAGTGCCAGACAGATTCCCAGTTCTCTTCGGTCACCAGCTCTTCTTCGCCGGACCACAGCACCACAGTGCCGTCTTCTTCGACGCAGTAATAGTCGTCGCCGTCCTGGCAGATCGGGATCAGTTCACGAGGCACACCCAAGTCCCACGCAGTTGCGGCGACATCCGGCAGATAGGTGTGTGACTGAGGGTCGGTCACGGTGACTGGCTCAAGGCTGCCATACACGACGTCGCTGACGGTCAGAAGAAATTCTTTGAAGACGTAAGGGATATTGATAAACAGCTGTTCCTCGATCTCGACGAGTTGGTCCTCGTCAGGCAGTTCGAGGGGAACCGGAACCGGCTCGTTTTGTTCACGCAGTTGTTCGATGACTTCTTCCACGACATGGGTCCTCTAAGCTTGATGGCGCGGGTTATACAGTAGCCTAAAGCTTTTCTCAAAATAACTACCCGATCGGATAGGCTCTGTACGAAAAATCCTGGTCGGCCTGCTTTCAATTCACATCAAGCGTGGGACCTTTCAGACTTGCTTTTGTTAGCTGCAGGTGACTAAAAATAAAAACCCCGGAACAGGTCCGGGGTTCGGTGCTGCTGGATATGCCTGGGATCAGCCGTTCTGGCGAATACCGGCAACCAGCCAAGGTTGGTTGTCGCCCTGGGCGCGCTCCATGTTCCAGCTTTCGCTGAACACTTCGCCCTGATCAAAGCGCGAAGTCTTGGAGATGCCGGAGAAGGTCAGGGTCGCGATGGTTTTGTCAGCGCGATCATCCACACCTTCCAGCTGGACGTTCAGGTTGTCGATGTAGGTCGACTGGAAAGCATCGCCCAGGTCAGCACGTTCCTTTTTCAGGAACTGCAGCATTTGTGGCGTTACGAACTCGGCGATCTTGTCCATCTCGTTCGCATCCCAGTGCTGCTGCAGCGACTGGAAGTGGCTGCGGGCGGCTTCCAGGAAGCGCTCTTCGTTGAACCAGGCCGGAGCGTTGATGACCGGAGCGGCAGGGGCCGACGAAGCGCCACCGAAGATAGAGTTTTGCGCTGGCTGGCTGGTTTCACGCTGGTAAGGAGCACCGGCACCGGCCATTTTCGGCTGTTGCTGCTGACGACGACGCGCAATGAAGCGGAAGATCAGGAAGGCGATGAGGCCCATGATCAGGATGTCGAAGATCTGCAGGCCGTTGAAGCCATCACCCATGAACATTGCAGCCAGCAGGCCACCGGCAGCGATGCCGGCCAATGGGCCTAACCAGCGCGAAGCGCCACTGGCAGCAGCGGCCGGACGACCGGCAGCGTTAGGGGCTGCGGCTGGAGTAGCCGGAGCGGCCTGGCGTGCCTGGTGCGATGGCGCCGAGCCCATGCTCTTGCCACCACCAAAACGTGCGGCGTTCACATCCAGACTCATGGTGAGCCCGATGCACAGCGCCAGAGCCATGCTTAGAAAACGTTGCATAAGGGTATTCCCGTTGTATGAATGCATGCGCGCCATGTTGCACAGGAGGGCAGTCCATGGCTAGTGCGTTAATGTTTCGGACTTTTGCATGAAGCCCGTAAGGCCTGTCTATTTGGGCGGTAGGCGAGGAAATAAAGTTCTGTGGGAATTTTCTTTATACGCCGCCGTAGGAGCGAATTCATTCGCGAATATTTTCTTCGCGAATGAATTCGCTCCTACGGAGTCCGATCAGATCGGAACCAGCTTCGCATAGCCCATCATCAGCCACTTGCTGCCTTCGGCGAAGTTGACCTGCACCCTGGCCTGAGCGCCGGAGCCCTCGAAATTCAGGATCACGCCTTCACCGAATACCGCGTGCTGCACTTGCTGGCCCAGTGTGAACTGGGTTTCGGGGATGCCGGTGCCGTTGAACAGGCTGCTGTTGCTGACCTTCTGGGTACCACCGAAAGGACGGCTGACGCTATTGGACAGGCGCACTTCCTGGATCAGAGTGGGCGGAATCTCGCGAACGAAACGGGACACCTTGTTGTAGGTCTCGCTGCCATACAGGCGACGGGTTTCGGCGTAGGTCATCACCAGTTGTTGCATGGCCCGGGTGATGCCGACGTAAGCCAGACGGCGTTCTTCTTCAAGACGGCCTGGCTCTTCCAGGCTCATCTTGTGCGGGAACAGTCCTTCCTCCATGCCCACCAGGAAGACATAAGGAAACTCCAGGCCCTTGGCGCTGTGCAAGGTCATGAGCTGGATGCTGTCTTCGTGCTCCTGAGCCTGAGTGTCGCCAGCTTCCAGCGACGCATGACCCAGGAAAGCCGCCAGCGGGGTCAGCTCTTCGTCATCTTCATTGTTCTCGAAGTTGCGCGCAGCGCTGACCAGTTCCTCAAGGTTTTCCACCCGGGCCTGACCTTTTTCACCTTTTTCCTGTTGGTGGTAGGCGATCAGCCCCGATTGCTCGATGACGGTCTGGGTCATCAGGTGCAAGGGCATTTCCATGACCTTGGCCGACAGGTTCTCGATCAGTTCGATGAAAACGTTCAAGGCTCCGGCTGCCCGGCCAGTCAGGCCTTTGTTGGCGACCAGTTGGCGCATTGCCTCCCACATGGAGATATCGGTGTGGCGCGCATGCTCGCGGATAGCCTCGACGGTTTTCTCGCCAATGCCGCGTGCCGGGACGTTGATGACCCGTTCCAGCGCGGCATCGTTGCCACGGCCCTCCAGCAGGCGCAGATAGGCCATGGCATTCTTGATCTCGGCGCGCTCGAAGAATCGCTGGCCGCCGTAGATGCGGTAAGGAATACGCTCGCGCAACAAGGCTTCTTCCAGTACTCGCGACTGGGCGTTGGAGCGATACAGAATGGCGATATCGTTACGCGAAAGGCCGGTCTTCAAGGCGCTTTCGATGGTTTCGACCACGTAGCGCGCTTCGTCGTGTTCGTTGAAGGCGGCATACAGGTTGATCAGCTCGCCATCGCCCACGTCCGTCCACAGCTCTTTGCCCAGGCGACCGCTGTTGTTGACGATCAAGCCGTTGGCAGCCTTGAGAATGCTTGCCGTCGAGCGGTAGTTCTGTTCAAGGCGGATGACTTCGGTATCCGGGAAGTCCGACGAGTACTGATGAATGTTCTCGATCTTCGCGCCACGCCAGCCATAAATGGACTGGTCGTCATCGCCGACCACCATCAGGCTGTCGCCGCCTTGTGCCAGCAGCCGCAACCAGGCGTACTGCACGGCGTTGGTGTCCTGGAATTCGTCCACCAGCACATGGCGGAAGCGCCGCTGGTAGTGTGCCAGCAGGCCTGGATGATCGCGCCACAGGTCCAGTGCGCGCAGTAGCAGCTCGGAGAAGTCGATGACGCCGGCGCGCTGGCAGGCGATTTCATAGGCTTCGTAGATCGATTTCATGGTGCCCAGGAACAGGTCGCCGCTGGCCTGGATGTGTTTGGGACGCAGGCCTTCGTCTTTCTGGCCATTGATGAACCACTGGGCCTGACGTGCCGGCCAGCGCTGTTCGTCCAGCCCCAGTTCGCGAATCACGCGCTTGACCAGCCGTTGCTGATCGTCGCTGTCCAGAATCTGGAAGGTTTGTACCAGCCCCGCTTCCTGCCAGTGTGCCCGCAGCAGGCGGTGCGCCAGACCGTGGAAGGTGCCGACCCACATGCCTGCCGGGCTGATGCCCATCAATTGCTCGATGCGATGACGCATCTCGGCTGCGGCCTTGTTGGTGAACGTCACCGACAGGACCGAATGCGGGGAGGCTTGCTCGACCTGCATCAGCCATGCGATGCGATGCACCAGCACACGGGTTTTGCCGGAACCAGCGCCGGCCAGGACCAACTGACGACCCAGTGAGGCAGCTACGGCCTGACGCTGGGCATCGTTGAGGGAATTGAGAAGGAGAGAGAGATCATCGCGCATCGACGCATTCTAGGGTGCTGCGCCATGGCGGGCAAACCATGCTTTGTCATGGGTAATAAAAAAGTCGTCGATGCTGACGATCGGTCATCTCAGGCTACAGACAGCGTCCGTTGTGCCTGATGCCCTCTGATCAATGCTTTGAACGTCACAGTTTTATGGTAGTGGCAGTTTGGTCTGGCTCAGCGCTTGTGTATGCTCGACACACGCCAAGGCCCTATCAAATACAAGAACCCAGCCATGCCTTTCAGCTTCAGCGCCCACGATGCTTCTGACACCAGCCGACGGGGTATTCGCAAGAAGTTCGCTACCCGGTTGAGGGTCGAGCGCACACGCCTGCTTTATCAGGGGTCATTGCTGCCGACCTTGTTCATGCTTGTCAGTGGTCTGGTCTGCGCATGGCTGCTCTGGAGCCCTGAACGCTACGTGCTCGTCAGTATCTGGCTGCTCTGGCTGGCGGTACTTGTGGGCCTGCGAATCATCCAGGTTGCCGCGTTTCGGGCGGCATCCCCTGAGCGTCAGGCCCAGCCTGTCTGGCGACGAATGTTTCTGCTGGGTGCCGCTGTCAGTGGCCTGACGCTGGCTTGCGCGGCCATGGCGCTGGTGCCTGTGGCAAGTTTCGAGCAGCAGGCCTGGGTGTTCGGCATGATCGGTGGTGCGACGCTGTGTGCCAGTGTGGCCTACGCCGTCAGCCTCACCGCGTTCCTTACCTTCAGCCTGTCATGCCTGTTGCCGCCGATTGTTTATCTGTTTCTGGGTGGCGACGTGCCCTTTCGCGGCTGGGGCTGGCTCGGCCTGATTCTGTTGTTTGCCCTGATCGTCGTGGCCTGGCAGATCAATCGCCTGATACTGCGCAGCCTGTTGCAGCGTTTTCAGAATCAGGCCCTGATCGAGCACTTGCAGCAAGCCCAGGCCAAGGGCGATGAGCTTAATGAAAGCCTGGCCAGGGAAGTCGAGCAGCGCCGCCAGGCCGAGCATAGCCTGCGCGAGGCGCAAGCCGGGCTGGAGGAGCGGGTTGCGCAGCGCACCCTGGAGCTGGAGGCGGCCAATCTGGCCTTGAGCAAAAGCCCGCCGCGTCTTGCCGAGAAAGTTTTCGATGCGGTCAGCGAAAGCATCATGATTTTCGACCCGCAGTACCGGATTCTCACCATCAATCAGGCTTTTTCCCGGCTCACGGGCTACGCGCCTGAGGATGTGGTGGGGCGTCAGGTCATGGATATCGCCAGCAGTCGCGATGCTCGCCGCCACTTCCAGGCGATTCACCATGCCTTGGAGCAGACAGGAAGCTGGCAGGGCGAACTGGTGGAGGCGCGTAAAAACGGCGAGCTGTATCCGCAATGGCTGCAAATGAATGTCGTGCGCGATATTGCAGGGAATGTCAGTCATATAGTCGGCTTCTTTACAGACTTGTCGGCTAATCGTGAGTCCGAGGAGCGCATGCGCTACCTCACCTATTTCGATGAGTTGACGGGGCTGGCCAATCGCTCGCAGTTCAAGGAGCGCCTGCGTGAAGCCAATCAGCGTGTGCGTCAGGGCGGAAGAAGCCTGGCACTGCTGCATATCAATCTGGATCGTTTCAAGCTGCTCAATGAAAGCCTGGGGCATGAAGTTGCGGACCAGTTGCTCAAGCACGTTGCCCGTCGACTGATCAGCGCCATGCCGGAGGCGGACACCATTGCGCGCCTGTCTGGCGATGAGTTCGCGGTGTTGTTCGATGCCTATGCCAACCTTTCCAGTCTGGCGCGGGTCACCAGCCGTTTGTTGAGCAAACTGCGCACGCCTTTATCGGTGGCGGGCAACGAACTGGTCATCAGTGCCTCGGTGGGGATCAGTCTGCTGCCAGATTCTGCCCGGGAAATCTCGGCACTCGTGAGCCAGGCCAACATGGCGATGCGGCATGCCAAGCACTTGGGCGGCAACAACTTCCAGTTCTTCACCGAAAGCCTGCGAGCCAGCACTCTGGAGCGCCTGCAACTGGAGATCCAGTTGCGTAAAGCTATTGAAGATCACCAGCTACAAGTCTTCTATCAACCCAAGATGCTGCTGGAAAATGGTCGCCTGGATGCGGCAGAGGCGCTGGTGCGCTGGAACCATCCGACACGGGGCATGGTGCCGCCGGGTGAGTTCATCGGGTTGGCCGAAGAAACCGGCCTGATTGGCGATATCGGGGAGTTCGTTCTGCGCCAGGCCTGCTGGCAGGCTTGTGAATGGCAGCGTCAGGGGCTGGAGCCGATCCGCGTTTCGGTCAACCTGTCGGTCCACCAGTTGCGTCAGGGCAAGCTGGTCAGTCTGGTGCGGCAAGTGCTGGATGAAACGGGGCTGGCTCCGCAGTTGCTTGAGCTTGAGCTGACCGAAAGCCAGTTGCTGGACAGCGTCGAACATATCATCTCGACCTTTCAGCAGTTGCGCGAACTGGGCGTGAAATTGGCCATCGACGACTTTGGCACCGGCTACTCTTCATTGAGTTATCTGAAACGCTTCCCGGTGGATTACGTAAAGATTGATCAGGCCTTTATCCGCGGCCTGGATGACGGTACGGAAGATGCGGCAATCATTCAGGCGATCATCTCCATGGCTCACAGCCTGGGGCTCAAGGTTGTGGCTGAAGGTGTCGAGAACGAAAAACAACTGGAGTTTCTCAAGGCGCAGGGTTGCGACGAGGTTCAGGGTTATTTGATCAGTCGGCCAATCGAAGCTTCGGTGATGGCCGGTTTGCTGGATCGATCCCGGTGAGGTGGCAGTCCTCTGGAATGTAGGATTATTCCCACAAAAAAGAAGAATTTGTCATTCAAAGGCTTGTGTATGACGTTCAGGGCTCGTTTAACTGGGCGGCTCGCAGGTCATGTAGTATAACTACAAGAAAGCTACAACCCGCCAACCGCACCACTAGCGAGTCTGCCTCTTGAATCTGCTGCAACACATCGCCCAGTCACGTAATTTGCTGCGCAAGTCGGAGCTCAAGGTAGCCGACCATGTGCTGCTTGATCCTGCGGCTGTGATGCACAGTTCCATGGCTGACCTTGCTCATAGCGTCGGGATCAGTGAGCCGACCATCGTGCGTTTCTGCCGTGCCATTGGCTGCACGGGGTTTCAGGACCTTAAGCTCAAACTGGCGCAAAGCCTGGCAGCCGGCGCAAGCTTCGGGCAGTTCGCGATTCACGAAGATGATTCGGTTGCCGATTACAGCCTGAAGATTTTCGACACCACGCTGCACACCCTCATGGAAGTGCGCGAGAACCTCGATCCCCATGCCTTGCAACTGGCCGTGACCGCCATG
Source organism: Pseudomonas cichorii (assembly GCF_015471405.1). Classification (GTDB taxonomy): domain Bacteria; phylum Pseudomonadota; class Gammaproteobacteria; order Pseudomonadales; family Pseudomonadaceae; genus Aquipseudomonas; species Aquipseudomonas serbiensis. The sequence goes on along the minus strand of NZ_BLVZ01000013.1, from coordinate 130,887 downwards.
GCGGGCGCCAATCGGGTGGAGTTCTATGGTTTCGGCGCTTCGGGCGCTGTGGCGGCCGATGCCCAGCACAAGTTCTTTCGTCTGTTGCTGAGCGCTGCGGCCTATTCCGATCCGCACATGCAGGCAATGTCGGCGGTGACCTTGAAGCCGACCGATGTAGCGGTGTGTATTTCCCAGTCCGGCCGCTCCAAGGACTTGCTGATTTCGGCGAACCTGGTTCGTGAAAGCGGCGCAACGCTCATCACGCTATGCCCGAGCCAGACACCTCTGGCCGAGCTGTCGTCGGTCAATCTGGCCATCGATGTACACGAAGACACCGAAATCTACACCCCGCTGACTTCGCGCATCGCGCATCTGGTCGTGATCGATGTGCTGGCGATGGGTGTCGCCATGGCTCGCGGCCCGAGCCTGGTCAACCACCTCAAGAGCGTCAAACGCAGTCTGCGCAGCCTGCGGCTGTCGCCCAAGTCGGTGAAGGCCCACGAGGATTGAGGGGCGAACCTTCATCAACTTGTCACGCATTCGCCGCCTGATCGTCATGCCCTCGCGCCACTCTGTACTCCCGCAACGTATTGGGAGACAGGACATGGCTCGGCATTACGATGACTTACCCAACAGCACCGTCAAGACTCGTCGTCAACAGGAAGACCAGCGCCGAATGGAGTTTCGTCGCGCGATTGAAAGCTACTGCGAAGCGCGGCAGCTCAATCAGGACCTCTGCGATTACATGGACAGCATGACCGGCAACCACTGGCAGGCTAACCAGCCGTCCGAGGACGTCCGTCGAAGCGTTCGACAAGCTGGCTGATCTGCGCACGTTCGGTGCGGATGAACGCAAGGAAGGCGTGAGCGACGGGAGACAGGCGTTTATCCCTGGCTTGTACCACGCACCAACTGCGATAAAGCGGCAACTCCGCCACGGGCAGCTCCTTGAGGGCGCCGGTGGCGAGTTCCATGCTGACGGCGTGACGGGTCAGCAGCGCCAGCCCGAGCCCGGCGACCACGCATTCGCGTTGTGCTTCGCTGGATGACACTTCCTGTGTCTGGGTGAAATGCACGCGCTTTTCCTTGAAGTACTCCTCACAGGCCCTTCGTGTTCCTGACCCTGATTCGCGAATCAGCAGCGGCCAGGGCTCCAAGTCTTTCAGGCTCAGTTGCTCCCGATCACACAGCGGATGGCTCGCTGGCGCAACGGCGACAATCGGGTTGTTGAGAAAAGGCAGGAACTCCAGGCCCATGTCCTGCGGCACCATGGACATCACCACCAGATCGTCGCGGTTGTCCGACAGGCGCCGGATGACCATGGCGCGGTTGACCACGGTCAGGTTGAGGATGACTTCCGGGTGCTGGCGCTTGAAGGCTGCGAACACGTGCGGGATGAAATATTTGCAGCTCGACTCGATGGCCAGCTTCAACTGGCCCTGCAATGAACCCTGCATGTCGGAAAGCTGCATATCCAGGCTTTCCAGGCGGCCGAAGATGTCACGGCTGGCCAGTTGCAGCGCTTCGGCGGCTTCGGTCAGGTAGAGTTTTTTGCCGACATACTCGAACAGCGGCTGCCCGATCAGCTCTTCAAGCTGTCGGATCTGCAGGCTGACAGCCGGCTGAGTGAGGGACATTTCCTCGGCGGCGCGACTGTAGGAGCGCAGGTCGCACACCTCATTGAAAATTCGTAACTGACGCAATGTCATACGCATCAATGACTTACGCATGATCAACAACTCCTGCCAATGGCTGAAGTGCTGACTATAAGCTTTTGCTTATGCCTGTCCCAATTTTTACTCATTTTTATTAATCGCTGATCAGGCATAGGGTGTCCCTGCGTCATTCAGCCACATACGCAGTTACAAAAAGACAGTAACTACACTGCGTCATGCGGCCTTGCGCCGACCGGCTCTGCCGGTTCGATTGTCCTTATGGTCGAGGAAATGCCAGTGATAACAAAAATCCTGATCGCCAACCGTGGAGAGATTGCCGTCCGGATCGTGCGTGCATGCGCCGAAATGGGCATCCGCTCGGTTGCGATCTTTTCGGACGCCGACCGCCATGCCTTACATGTCAAACGTGCCGACGAAGCCTATAGCATTGGCGCTGAACCTCTCGCCGGTTACCTGAACCCGCGCAAGCTGGTGAACCTGGCAGTGGAAACCGGGTGCGACGCACTGCATCCCGGCTACGGCTTCCTCTCGGAAAACGCCGAACTGGCGGAAATCTGCGCCGAGCGCGGCGTGAAGTTCATCGGTCCGTCCGCAGAAGTCATTCGCCGCATGGGCGACAAGACCGAAGCGCGTCGCAGCATGATAAAAGCCGGTGTGCCGGTCACGCCGGGTACGGAAGGCAACGTCGCGGATATCCAGGAAGCCTTGCTTGAAGGTGATCGCATCGGTTATCCGGTGATGCTCAAGGCGACTTCCGGTGGCGGTGGCCGTGGCATTCGCCGCTGCAACAGCCGCGACGAGCTGGAGCAGGCTTTCCCGCGGGTGATCTCCGAAGCCACCAAGGCTTTCGGCTCGGCGGAAGTCTTCCTGGAAAAGTGCATCGTCAATCCCAAGCACATCGAGGCGCAGATTCTCGGCGACAGCTTCGGCAATGTCGTGCATCTGTTCGAGCGCGACTGCTCCATCCAGCGGCGTAACCAGAAGCTGATCGAAATCGCACCCAGCCCGCAACTGACCCCCGAACAGCGTGCCTATATCGGTGATCTGTCAGTGCGTGCCGCCAAGGCAGTGGGTTACGAGAATGCCGGTACCGTGGAGTTCCTGCTCGCCGATGGCGAGGTGTATTTCATGGAGATGAACACCCGGGTTCAGGTGGAGCACACCATCACCGAAGAGATTACCGGCATCGATATCGTTCGCGAGCAGATCCGCATCGCGTCCGGTCTGCCGCTGTCGATCAAGCAGGAAGACATTATTCATCGTGGTTTTGCCCTGCAATTCCGGATCAATGCTGAAGACCCGAAAAACAACTTCCTGCCCAGTTTCGGCAAGATCACTCGCTATTACGCGCCCGGCGGGCCTGGCGTGCGGACGGATACGGCGATCTACACCGGTTACACGATCCCGCCGTTCTATGACTCGATGTGCCTGAAACTGATCGTCTGGGCGCTGACCTGGGAAGAAGCGATGGACCGCGGCCTGCGTGCGCTGGACGACATGCGCCTGCAGGGCGTGAAGACCACGGCTGCCTATTATCAGGAAATCCTGCGCAACCCGGAATTTCGCAGCGGCCAGTTCAACACCAGCTTCGTTGAAAGCCACCCTGAACTGACCAATTACTCGATCAAGCGCAAACCCGAAGAGTTGGCCCTGGCCATCGCTGCCGCCATCGCCGCCCACGCAGGGTTGTAAAAAATTGAGCGGCAAGTTGCAAGTGACAAGCTACAAGGAAGAGCGAATCGGCTTTTTCTTGAGGCTTGTAGCTTGCAACTTGCAGCTATAAGGAGCCCCAACATGCCTAAGAAAATCTTTGTCACCGACACCATCCTGCGCGACGCTCACCAATCGTTGCTGGCGACCCGCATGCGTACCGAAGACATGCTGCCGATCTGCGACAAGCTCGACAAGGTCGGCTACTGGTCGCTGGAAGTGTGGGGCGGTGCGACCTTTGATGCTTGTGTGCGGTTTCTGAAGGAAGACCCGTGGGAGCGCCTGCGCCAGTTGCGTGTGGCCTTGCCCAACACTCGTCTGCAAATGCTGCTGCGCGGCCAGAACCTGCTGGGGTACCGCCACTACAGCGATGACGTGGTGAAGGCGTTTGTCGCCAAGGCGGCGGAAAACGGTATCGATGTGTTCCGTATCTTCGACGCCATGAACGATGTGCGTAACCTGAAGGTCGCCATCGAAGCGGTGAAAGCGGCGGGCAAGCATGCCCAGGGCACCATCGCTTACACCACCAGCCCGGTCCACACCATCAGCGCTTTCGTGGAGCAGGCGCGGCAGATGGAAGCCATGGGTTGCGACTCGGTGGCTATCAAGGACATGGCCGGTCTGTTGACTCCTTACGCCACGGGCGAACTGGTCAAGGCATTGAAGGCTGAGCAATCGCTGCCGGTCTTTATCCACTCCCATGACACCGCTGGCCTGGCGGCCATGTGTCAGCTCAAGGCTGTCGAAAACGGGGCCGACCATATCGACACGGCCATCTCCAGCTTTGCCTGGGGCACTAGCCATCCGGGTACTGAATCCATGGTTGCCGCCCTCAAGGGCAGCGAGTTCGACACTGGTCTGGATCTGGAGCTGCTGCAGGAAATCGGCCTGTACTTCTATGCCGTGCGCAAGAAGTACCACCAGTTCGAGAGCGAGTTCACGGCGGTCGACACCCGCGTGCAGGTCAATCAGGTGCCGGGCGGCATGATTTCCAACCTGGCCAACCAGCTCAAGGAGCAGGGGGCTCTCAGCCGTATGGGCGAAGTGCTGGCCGAGATCCCGCGTGTCCGCAAGGATCTGGGTTATCCACCGCTGGTGACACCGACTTCCCAGATCGTTGGTACCCAGGCGTTCTTCAACGTGCTGGCAGGCGAGCGTTACAAGACCATCACCAACGAAGTGAAGCTGTACCTGCAAGGCGGCTACGGCAAGGCGCCGGGTGAAGTGGATGCCAGGCTGCGTCGTCAGGCCATCGGCAACGAGGACCTGATCGATGTGCGCCCGGCCGATCTGCTCAAACCGGAAATGACCAAGCTTCGTGGCGAGGTCGGTGATCTTGCGCAATCCGAAGAGGACGTGCTGACTTACGCCATGTTCCCTGACATTGGCCGCAAGTTCCTCGAAGAGCGCGCTGCGGGGACTCTGAAACCTGAAGAGCTGTTGCCGATTCCTGAAGCGGGCAGCGTAGGCAAGGCGGGCGGAGAAGGCGTACCGACCGAGTTCGTGATCGATGTTCACGGCGAAACCTACCGTGTGGATATCACTGGTGTGGGCGTCAAGGCGGAGGGCAAGCGCCACTTCTATCTGTCCATCGACGGCATGCCGGAAGAAGTGGTGTTCGAGCCGCTCAACGAATTTGTCGGCGGCGGAGCCAGCAAGCGCAAACAAGCCCATGCACCGGGCCATGTCAGCACCACCATGCCAGGCAACATTGTCGATGTGCTGGTCAAGGAAGGCGATACGGTCAAGGCCGGTCAGGCTGTGCTGATCACCGAAGCGATGAAAATGGAAACCGAGGTCCAGGCGTCCATCGCCGGCAAGGTGGTCGCCATTCATGTCGCCAAAGGTGATCGGGTCAACCCTGGCGAGATCCTGGTCGAGATCGAATGACAGCAACGCTGTAGGAGCGAATTCATTCTCGAAAGGCCATTTCGCGGATCAATGATTTTCCTCGGGGGAGCACATGTGGCTCCCCTTTTTTATTTCCCGGTCATCCGCGAAACGCTTCCAGCCCCTTGATCTGCTGCCCATCCTTGAAGTTATCCACAGCCAGCCAGGCCTCGAAAGCCTTTTGCAGTTCAGGCCATTCGTTGTCGATGATCGAATACCACGCGGTATCGCGGTTCACGTCCTTGGTCACCATATGCTGGCGAAAGAGCCCTTCGTAGCTGAAGCCGAAGCGATCTGCCGCACGCCGGGAGCGGGCGTTATTGGCGTTGCATTTCCACTCCAGCCGGCGGTTGCCCAGAGCAAAGGCTTCCCGGGCCAGCAAGTAGATGGCTTCTGTGCCTTTTGGGGTGCGTTGCATGCTGGCACCAAAGGTCACATGACCTATTTCTATCCGGCCATGAGCAGCGACGATGGACATCAGGCTGATCACGCCTTCGGTCACGCCTGTGGCCTGATCGACCACGCTGTAGAACCATGGGTCAGTGTCCTTGGCATGTCGCTCCAGCCAGACGTCGAAAGCCTCGCGTTCGCTGAACGGCCCATAAGGCAGGTAATCCCAGAGTTTCGGGTCGGAGTCCGGCCCATTGAGCGCAAGCCAGAGATCGTCGCCATGGCGGGCCGGGTCGAGTTTTTCCAGGCGAATGAAGCGGCCTTCCAGAGTCTTGCTGCCGGGAAGTATCGCGGGCTGCCAGTGGAGTTGGGTGTCGTACATGAGCAGACTTCCTGCCTCAAAGGGCCTTGCGAAATTGAATGTAGCCGCCGCGTTCGGCGATGCGTTCGTAAAGCTGAATGGCCGTGGCGTTGGTTTCGTGGGTCAGCCAATGTACTTTGTCGCAATCGTTGGCCTTGGCTGTAGCGTAGACATGTTCGATCAATTGCCTGCCGATACCGGTACCGCGTTGTTCGGGGGCCACGATCAAGTCCTGTAGATAACAGGCATTCTTGATGCTCCAGTTGGAGCGGTGGTAGATGAAGTTCACCATACCGACGGCTTTGCCATCCAGCCACGCCAAGGCCGAGTTGGTGGTTTCGGCGGGGTCCAGGATACGTTGCCAGGTAACGTCACTGACGTCATCGGCCAGTTCAGTCTTGTAGAAGCGCAGATAGGCCTGCCACAACGGCAGCCATGCGCCGTGATCGTCGGCAGTTACGGGACGGATTTGAACAGCGGTCATGACTCTCTCCTTCAGCTCATCAAGCGAGCGATTTCCTGGTCTTTCGGATCAAGGCTGGCAGCCAGGCCGTCGCGCACGCCTGCAATGTCCGGGGCGCTGCGGTTCTGGCTGAGTTTGCGCTTGCCCTGCAAGCGCTCGATGGGCAGGGCGAAACCGACAATCGCGCCCAGCATCTTTTCGATGTACTCGGCCGGTGCATCATTGATGGACCACGGCTGCGCACGGCGGGACTCATGCTTGTCGGTGAGGCTGCCAACCAGTTGGTGCAGGCGCTGGGCATCGGTGAAGACTTCGGCCTGGCCATAGGCGTGAACCGCGAGGTAATTCCAGGTCGGTACGACTTTCTCGTGTTCGGCCTTGCTCGGGTAGAAGGACGGGCTCACATAGGCATCGCCACCGGGGAATATCACCATGGCTTCAGTCAGGTTTTCGAGCGCCTGCCACTGGGGGTTGGCTTTGGCCAGGTGGCCGTAAAGCGTGCCGTTGGGGCCTTGATCACGGCGCAGCAACAGCGGCAGATGAGTGGCCTGCAAACCGCCTTCGCCCTGGGTGACAAGAATCGCCAGGCGGGTTTGCTCCATCAACTCGTGCAACTCAAGCGTGTCGTTCTCACTGAAGGCTTTGGGCGTGTACATGGCAATGTCCTTGGTTAATGGCTAAATCCTAGGCAAGCTATTGGTTCCTTGTAAGAGCCATTACCGATAGATTTCATAGGACCAATTCCATGCTTTCAGGCTCTCCCGCGTTTCCTTTGAACCTCGCCGGTATCGAACTGGATCGGCGCAGGGGCTTGAGTCGGCAGCTTTATCAGGTCTTGCGCCAGCGGATTCTCGATGGCGGTCTTGCCAGTGGCACACGTTTGCCTGCCAGCCGTGATCTGGCGCAGTCGTTGTCTATTTCCCGCAACAGCGTGATGCGTGCCTACGATCAACTGTATGCCGAAGGATTTATCGAAGGCCGCATCGGTGATGGGACTTACGTCGCCCGGTTACCCGATAAGGCGGTGCCTGTTGAACGTTCGCCTGTGAAAAAATTATCCACTGAACTACCCACAGGCTTATCAACAAGGTTACGCACAGGTTTATCCACATTTCCCGCCGAAAACCCTCAGGAAGTACCCGATCAAGTTATCCACAGCTCGGCGTTGGAGCTTCTGCAAAAGCATCATCTGAATGTTCCCATCAAGGGCGCGCCACGCACATTTCGAGTGGGCGTACCGGCTTTCGATCTTTTTCCCTTTGCCATATGGGGCAAGCTGCATGCGGCTTTTTGGCGCAAGCCGGACCTCCAGCTTCTGGGCTATGGCGAGGCAGCAGGAGAGTGGCGTCTTAGAGAGCTGGTTGCCTTGTATTTGCGTTCTTCTCGCGGGCTGCATTGCTCGGCTGAACAAATAGTGATCACCAGTGGCGCACAGCAGGCAATCAGCCTTTGTGCACAGTTGCTGTTGGAGGCTGGCGACGGTGTGGCTGTGGAAAACCCTGGCTATCGGGCGGCAGGTCATGCCTTTGCCGTTGCGGGAGGCAGGTTGAAGGGCATTGCCGTCGATGAGGAGGGCATGCGCTGTGCGGATCTGGAACACACCGACTGTAAGCTGGCTTACGTCACGCCATCCCACCAATACCCGACCGGTGTGGTCATGAGCCTCGCTCGCCGCCTGGAATTGCTGGCCTGGGCAAAAAAGACCCAGGGCTGGATTGTCGAAGACGACTACGACGGCGAGTACCGCTATAGCGGCGCGCCTTTGGCACCATTGGCGGCGCTGGATGGGGAAGGGCGGGTTCTGTATGTCGGTACTTTCGGCAAGGTGGTTTTCCCGGCATTGCGTCTGGGGTATCTGGTCTTGCCCTTGGGGCTGGTCAAGCCGTTCAGCCAGCGTCGGGGTGTGGATATGCGTCACTCCGAGGTCAGCACCCAGATGGTGATGGCGCAATTTATCGCCACTGGTCACTTTCAACGGCATATCCGCCGCATGCGTCGCGCTGCCTTGAGCCGTCGTGATGCACTGCTGGCGGGCTGGCCGGAGAATATTCCGGGCTGTGGCGCGATGCCTAAAGTCGTGGCCGGTCTGCATGTCACGGTCAGAGTGGACAGCCTCACCCGTGAGCGGGAGTTGATCGAAAAGGCCGAGAGTGTCGGAGTCGAGATCACGGCATTGAGCAGTTATTGGTTGCCGGACTCCACCGAGCCTGTGGATAACCGTGCCGGACTGGTCCTGGGGTTTGCAGGCGTGCCAGAGGACGCTATTGCCGATGCGCTGGAGAGATTGCGTCAGGTCTGGCGGTAGGGGGGGCGCTTCCACACGGTATGCACGGAAATATTCGAGATCGGATAAAAACGAACCATCTGAGCCCGTGGCATTCAAACCTTGCGCAGTGGTGGGAAACTTTGCAGTCCCGCACGTTTATCGATGAGGTGATGCTTTGCAGCAGGCGATCATGGAGAGGTTTCGATTTCTGAGCAGGACATTTGGTTATGTAGGGTGGTCGCTCTTCTGGCTGCTGATCTGGGATGTGATTGTCACGGTCGACTTCATGTTGTACCTGGAGCGTAAGGTCACGCTGCCGTCCATGCCCCTTACCCTGCTGGGTTCGGCGCTGGTGGTCTTGATCAGTTTCCGTAACTCCAGCGCCTATAACCGTTGGTGGGAAGCCCGGACCTTGTGGGGTGCGCTGGTCAACAGCTCCCGCAGCTTCGCGCGTCAGGTGCTGACGCTGATTGAGGATGAAGACGGTATCAACCCGGTCAAGGCGCTGCTGCTGCGCCGGCACGTGGCCTACGTGAAATCCCTGTCGGCGCACTTGAAGGGCGATATCACCAAGGCCGATGTGCAGGCGTTGATTTCCCGTGAGGAATTCGAGCGCCGTCAGGACACCAATAACTTCCCCAATGACCTGCTCAATGCCTCCGCTGCACTGATTGCCAAGGAGTATAAGGCGGGCCGTCTGGACAGCATTCGCCTCGCTCGTCTTGAGTCGACAATGGTGGATCTTTCCAACTGCCAGGGCGGTATGGAACGTATCGCCAATACGCCGTTGCCTTATCCCTATGTGGCATTCCCCAGGCTGTTCATCACCCTGTTCTGCGTGATCGTGCCCATAGGGCTGGTCGAAACCCTGGGCTGGTTCACGCCATTGGCGTCTACAGTGGTGGGCTTCATGCTGCTGGCCATCGAAAAAATCGGCACCGACCTGCAAAGCCCGTTTCGCGCCAGCGAGCACGAAATCCAGATGGTCGCGCTGTGCGAGAACATCGAACGAAATCTGGATTCGATGCTTCGCGATGCCGAGGCGCAAAGTCAGGATGGCACGTCGGCTACAGGAATAAACAAGAGCTTTTCCGTAACGAATTGAAAGTACGTTCTGTCAGTTCTATCAGGTTACAGGCGTCCGGGCCGGGCCTACTCTAGCGATAACTTCCTTCTTCCCGAGGAGTATCGCCATGAAGCTCTTGAGGCTCGGTGCGCTTTCAATCCTGCTGTTGGTGACGCAGGCCGCCAGTGCAGATGACCTTCGCGGCAATACCCTTCAGGGCACGCGCAACGACGGCAATGATGAAATCGTGTTGCAAGGGTTTCACTGGAACTCCAGCCGTTCGAGCCCTGGCAGTTGGTACAGCACGTTGAAAACAATGGCTCCGCAGATTCGGGCTGACGGTTTTACCTCGGTCTGGATGCCTGTGCCCTGGCGTGACACTTCGCGCTGGAGCGATCCGGGGAGTGGTGCTTCAGGTGGTGGCGAGGGGTATTTCTGGCAAGACTTCGACAAGAACAGCGCCTATGGCAGCGATACCGAACTCAAGCAGGCGGTCGATGCGTTGAGCGCTGCCAGCGTCAAAGTGATTTATGACGTGGTGCCCAACCATATGGACCGCCAGCATGTCGGGCCTGCGCTCAAGGAGACCCTGAGCGACAAGACGGGTTGGCGCTATGGTTGCGCCCAGTGTGACGACGGCGATCCGTTCATGGGCGGTGATGCCGATCTCAATACGCAAAAGCCTGAAGTGTTCAACCTCTTCAAGAGCGAGTTCCTGAACCTGCGTGACAACTACTCCGCCGACGGCCTGCGTTTCGACTTTGTAAAAGGCTACAGTGCGACGACTGTGGATAACTGGATGAAAGCCTTCGGTGACCAGCAGTTCTGCGTGGGGGAACTCTGGAAGGCGCCGAACGAATATCCCGCCAACGACTGGCGACATAACGCCACTTGGCAGGACGGCCTGAAAGTCTGGTCCGATCAGGCGCATTGCACGGTATTCGACTTTGCACTCAAGGAGCGTATGCAAAACGCGGGGCTCGCCGAATGGCGATACGGCCTCAACGGCAATCCCGACCCTGCATGGCGTGCGGCAGCCATGACCTTTGTGGATAACCATGACACCGGTTATTCGCCGGGAGCCAACGGCGGCCAGCATCACTGGTCCTTGCCTGAAAACCTTCGGGATCAGGCCTATGCCTACATTCTCAGCAGCCCCGGAACGCCAACGGTGTACTGGCCGGACATGTATGACTGGCCACGTGGCCAACTGCTGCGCCAGTTGATAGAGATACGCCGTACAGCGGGTATCAAGGCCGATTCAGCGATCAGCTTTCTGGACAACTATTCGGGGCTGGTTGCCGAAGTGACAGGCTCGCAACAGATGCTGCTGGTTGCGCTGGGCTCCAACCTCAAGAGCGAAAGTGTGCCGGGCAGTTTCAGCCAGGCATTGGTGGCAGGCGACAACGGTGCCATACGGATCTGGCAGGCCAAAGGGGTTGATGTGCAGTTTCGCTGCGACAAGGGCGAGACCCAGGTCGGCGAGGGCGTTTATGTCGTGGGGTCGGGCTTCGAGCTGGGGGAGTGGAACCCCGCACGGGCCGTGCGCCTGAGTGATGTGAGCCAGTATCCCGTATGGAAAGGGCAGATCCGGCTTGCCGACAATACCCGCTATGAGTGGAAATGCATCGTGCGCAGCGAGGCTGACCCGAACAAGGTCATCAAGTGGCAGGAAGGAGGGAATACCGTGTTTGTTGCAAATGAAAAAGGTAGCAGTGCTGCTACCTTTTAGGTCCTGCTGTGGTGATGAGCTGCTTAACGCAGCTCTCCACACAGATCCAGCTCGACCAGACGCCGGACTTCTTCAATCTTCAAACCAGCACCCAGCAGCGCATGCAGTTTGCCAAGCGCTGCTTCGCGGGTCATGCCGCCACCGGAAAGAACGCCCACGCCGCGCAGACGGCTGCCTGCTTCGTAGACGTCCAGTTCGACACCGCCTTCATGACATTGAGTGATCGCAACCACGCAAATGCCCTGTTGTTGTGCACGCTCCAGGCTGGCAAGGAACGCCGGATTATCGCTCGGGCCGGTGCCGCTGCCGTAGCATTCAAGCACCAGACCTTTGATGCCGCTGTCGATCAGGCCATCGATCTGCGCTGCCCCGATACCGGGAAACAGTGGCAATGCCGCGACATTTGCCAGCGTCTTGGGTTGGCGATAATCCAGCGCCTCAGGCAATGACGAGACAGCCTGGCCGCCACGCGAGCGTTGCAGAGGTGCGAACGGATGACGACCGAAGCTGCGGATCTTCGCACAACGGGTTGGCGCCAGCAGTTCACCGTGGAAGTACAGGTGAACGCCCGACGACAAACCCGAACCCAGTGCCAGCAGGGCGCCGTTGACGTTTTCCCAGGCATCGCTGTCGGGAACGCCGGCCGGGAGCATGGAGCCGGTGAAAACCACTGGTGCATTGAGTCCCAGCAACTGGAAGCTCGTTGCGGCAGCGCTGTAGGCCAGAGTGTCGGTGCCATGCAGCACCAGCACCGAGTCACAGCCATCCACATCCACGGCTTCGATCACCGCTTCGCGCAGGCGTAACCAGTAATCGGGCGTCATGTTGGCGCTGTCGATCAGAGGTGACATCTCGCGAAAACGCCACTGCGGCACGACCAGTTCAGGCAATTCGGCCAGTTGCCCGGCCATCCTTGCCTCGAAACCGGACGCTGGAGCCAGGCCATTGGCGCTGGCTTGCATGCCGATGGTGCCGCCGGTGTAAAGAACCATCACTCGCTGAGCGGGTTGGGGTGCATCATGAGTCATGGTTCTCTCCTGCGGCATTTCGGTTGTCAGTTTGCTTGTGAAACAGGCTTGGCTGCTGCGTCAACGCCAGCTTGAGGCTGTTGCGTCGGGTTGGCAGGCCATGCGTTGCGGTCCAGATCCAGATCCGGGAACTTGCTGGAATCGAAGACCGGAACCTTGATGCCTGCCTTACGCTGCTCATCGTAGTCACGCAGGATGCGCATGGCGACCTTGAACAGCAGGGCCAGGGCGATCAGGTTGACGAAGGCCAGCAGGGTCATGGCGATGTCGGCGAAGGCAAACACCGTCTTGAGGTCAACCACTGCGCCCCAGAAGATCAGAGCCAGAACCACGATGCGGAAGCCGACGATGGCCTGGATCTTCTCGCCTACCAGGAAGCGCAGGCTGTTTTCGCCCAGGTAGTAGTTGTAGAGGATCGAGGTGAATACGAACAGTGCCAGCGCAACGCTGATGAAGATCCGACCCCAGTCGCCCACTACGGCTGCCAGAGAGTTCTGCGCCAGAACGATACCGTTGCCGCTGTAGCCTACGTCATAGATACCGGACAGCAGGATCAGCAAGGCGGTGCAGGTGCAGATCAGGAAGGTGTCGAGGAATACGCTGAACGCCTGAACCACGCCTTGGGCAACCGGGTGCTCGACCTGTGCAACGGCGGCAACGTTCGGGGCACTGCCCAGACCGGCTTCGTTGGCGAAGACGCCACGTTTCACGCCCATCACGATTGCGCTGCCGATCAGGCCGCCAAACACCGGGTCAAGACCGAAGGCGCTTTTGACGATGGTCAGCAGCATGCCTGGAACGTGGTCGATCTGAATGGCGATGACGTAGATGGTAACCGCGATGTAGGCCAGGGTCTTGACCGGTACCAGCAGGTCGGAAATGGCAGCGATACGCTTGATGCCACCGATGAACGCCAGGCCCAGCAGCACGACCAGGCAGATGCCGGTGGTCATCTGGTCTACGCCGAATGCGCTGTTGAGCGAGTCGGTCACGGCGTGGGATTGCAGGCCGTTGAAGGAGAGACCGAAAGTCATGATCAGCAAGACCGCCATGACCATACCCAGCCAGCGTTTGCCCAGACCATGCTGGATGTAGAACGATGGACCGCCGCGGAACTGGCCTTCGGAGTCCTTGCGTTTGTAGAGCTGAGCGAGAGAACACTCGATGAAGCTGCTGGACATGCCGACCAGCGCGGTAACCCACATCCAGAACACTGCGCCTGGACCGCCCAGTGTCACGGCAAGGCCGACACCTGCGATGTTGCCTGCTCCGACGCGGCCCGCAAGGCTGAGCATCAGGGCCTGGAACGAACTCAGTTGACCCGAGCTGCTACGCAAGCTGTCGCGAAACACCGCGAACATGTGAAAGAAGTGACGAAACTGAACGAAACGCGAGCGGATCGTGAAGTAACCACCAAGGCCTACGATAAGGACGATGAGGACCTTTCCCGAGAGGAAGTCGTTAATCATTTCCAACATTTTTGTTATTCCTCGCTACTTTTGAGGGGGCGCACTATACCGGTGCAAAGTTTTTACGTCTGTAGCCGCTTTGTTGTGTAACTGAATCTTCATTTGCGGTGCGAAACGAATGTCTTTGCCAGGACCTCAGCAAAAACGGGGTTTTCAGCTGCCCAAACTCCTTATTATTGGTCGTCAGCAAGCAGGCAAAAAAAAGGGTCTGGAGAATCACTCCCAGACCCCCAAAAGGTGAGGGGTGTCTAGGCCCTCAACCTGGTGAGCATGTTACGCAAGGCATTTTCGGTCAGGCCTTCAGTGGCGCCAGACGCGGAGCAATCATGTTTTCCGGACGCAGGATGTCATTGAGCATCGCGTCATCCAGCAAGCCTTCTTCACGGACCAGTTCCAGTACACCGCGGCCACTTTCCAGGGCAATGCGGGCGATACGGGTCGAGTTTTCGTAACCGATGTAAGGGTTCAGTGCAGTGACCAGACCGATCGAGTGCTCGACCAGTTCACGGCAGCGTTGTTCGTTGGCGGTGATGCCGACGATGCAGTGCTCGCGCAACATGTCCATGGCGCGTTGCAGCAGGCGGATCGAGTCGAAAATCTTGTAGGCGATCAGCGGCTCCATGACGTTGAGCTGCAACTGGCCGCCTTCGGCTGCCATGGTCAGGGCCAGGTCGTTGCCGATGATTTCAAAGGCAACCTGGTTGACGGCTTCCGGAATGACCGGGTTGACCTTGCCTGGCATGATCGAGCTGCCTGGCTGACGCGCTGGCAGGTTGATTTCATTGATGCCGGTGCGTGGGCCGCTGGACAGCAGGCGCAGGTCGTTGCAGATCTTCGACAGTTTGACTGCGGTACGCTTGAGCATGCCGGAGAACAGGACGAAGGCGCCCATGTCGGAAGTCGCTTCGATCAGGTCGGCGGCTGGAACCAGTGGATGGCCGCTGATGGTCGCCAGACGTTCAACCGCCAGCTTCTGATAGCCAGGGTCGGCGTTGATGCCGGTACCGATGGCGGTACCGCCCAGGTTCACTTCGGTCAGCAGTTCAGGAGCCAGAGTACGCAGGCGGTTCAGGTCTTCGGTCAAGGTTGTGGCGAAGGCACGGAATTCCTGACCCAGGGTCATTGGAACCGCGTCCTGCAACTGGGTACGGCCCATTTTCAGTACGTGGTTGAATTCTTCGCCTTTGGCTGCGAAAGACTGGATCAGGCTTTCGAGGCTTGCGAGCATGGCGTCATGACCCAACAGCAGGCCCAGACGGATTGCCGTCGGGTATGCGTCGTTGGTCGACTGAGCCATGTTCACGTCGTTGTTCGGGTGCAGATGCTTGTATTCGCCTTTCTCGAAGCCCATGGCTTCAAGAGCGATGTTGGCGATGACTTCGTTGGCATTCATGTTGGTTGAAGTGCCAGCGCCGCCCTGGATCATGTCGACGACGAACTGATCGTGGAAGTCGCCGCGAATCAAACGTGCGCAAGCTTCGCTGATGGCAGCGTGCTTGGCATCGCTGAGGTGTCCGAGCGTGTGGTTTGCATCAGCTGCCGCCTGCTTGACCATTGCCAGTCCAACGACCAGTTTCGGGTAGTGCGAAAGCGGAACGCCGGAGAGGTGGAAGTTGTTCACTGCTCGCAGGGTCTGGATACCGTAGTAAGCGTGAGCAGGTACTTCGAGAACACCAAGCAGGTCTTTTTCGATGCGCAGTGATGCAGGCGAGGACATGATAGAGATCGTCTCAAATAAGGCACAACAATGCCGGAACGCCCCGAATGTTGGGGTTTGAGCTTGAAATTGACCAATGCTGTTAAACGCTGCCCTATGCAATAACGGCATAATGTGAATGTGACGTGGGTTTCTCTTTGTACGTAAACAGGACAAAATGTCGCACTTGTAATTGTTTTTGTCGCAGAGGCGACGTTATCTGGCAAATTGCGCGGCAGAATGAATTGGCAGGTGCAGAGTGAATGTCCCGGTTAAAGGGGGCATGTCCTGTCTGGACGTTGCGCAGCAGGAGCGGATTTATCCGCGAGACGTCATTGAAGGCGATGCATCTTCTTCGTGTATGCGGGCCTCTCGCGAATAAATTCGCTCCAACCGAATTTCTTTCATTCATGTCCCGAATGTCCGGGAGGACGTAATGAACCTGGAAAGCAAATGGCTGGAAGATTTCAGTGCCCTGGCTGCCACCCGCAGTTTTTCCCAGGCAGCTGAGCGTCGCTTCGTGACGCAACCGGCATTCAGCCGTCGTATCCGCAGCCTGGAGTCGGCGCTTGGGCTGACACTGGTCAACCGCTCGCGAACCCCTGTCGAACTGACGGCAGCCGGGCAGTTGTTTCTGGTGACGGCGCGCACGGTCGTCGAGCAGTTGGGTGAAGTGGTTCGCCATCTGCATCATCTTGAAGGCGGGCAGGGCGAAGTCATCCAGGTGGCGGCGGCGCACTCTCTGGCGCTTGGATTCTTTCCCCGCTGGATCGCCCAGTTGCGCAATGATGGCTTGAACATTGCGACCCGGCTGGTGGCAACCAACGTGGGCGATGCGGTGCATGCGTTGCGTGAAGGTGGCTGTGACCTGATGTTGGCATTCTATGACCCGGATGCAGCCTTGCAGATGGATGCGGAGATCTTCCCTTCATTGCATCTGGGGCACACCGAAATGCTGCCGGTCTGCGCTGCGGACGCCAATGGTCAGCCGCTTTTCGATATGGAAGGCGAAAACAGCGTGCCACTGCTGGCTTACAGCGCCGGTGCCTTTCTGGGGCGTTCGGTGAATCTGTTGCTGCGCCAGCGCAATCTGCGTTTCACCACGGTTTATGAAACGGCAATGGCCGACAGCCTGAAAGGCATGGCGCTCGAAGGATTGGGGATCGCCTGGGTGCCGCATTTGAGCGTGCGGGCCGAGCTGGAGCGTGGCGAACTGGTGGTGTGCGGCGGGCCGCACTGGCATGTCCCGCTGGAGATTCGTCTGTACCGCTGCGCCCTGGTGCGCAAGGCCAATGTCCGATTGTTATGGCGCAAGCTGGAGGGCGGCGCTGCCCAATGAAGGCTACGCCGCGCCGGATGACCTTGCAGGCAGTACCCGGCCTTACGGGAATGCGCTCAAATGCTCGGCGATGGTCTTCTTGTTCCTGTCGCTGTAGATATAACAATTGGACCTTATCTTTTCGCGAGTGGGCGTTATATTGGTTTCACACCACCAGCCACCCCTGAATAATACTTCCGAGTGTTCATGAGTTCCGCCCAGCATGTGGCCTATCTCATGGGCGGCGGTGGTATAGGTCTTGATGGAGGCTATCGCTGAATAGTGCCTCTCGCGGGTATAACCCAGTGTTTTTTCGTTGATGGGGTGGCGGGTCAAGAGCAGGTATTTGGTTGTTCCGTTCAGGGGCAGATTGTTTTCCTGAATATGACGTTCCACGAGTCGATCCCATTCCTGTTTACCCCTTTGCAGGTCAGTGGTCTGATAGCGAAAGCCGCTCAGCGCTGATTTTTTCTCGATGATATCGAGATAGACCCTGCGGCCCGTAAAGCTTTCGAGGTCCTTGATCATCCATGAAAAGTAATCACTTTTTATGTTGGCCCGTTCGGAAGCCGGTATGTCGTCATGCAGGAATACATACAGGAACAATGGGCGCTTTTCCTGGGCTTCACTGGCGCAGGCAGACAGAAAGTTTATTAACAGCAATGCACCAATCAGGGCCGAGAGTTTTTTGAAATTCATTTTCATATAAGTTAATCCATTAACAGAGTTGCAATGTTTTCCAGAATGAAACGTGTCGTTCATCAAGTGGGTGAGTTAAAGAGGTAACAGGAAGTGTTGAGGGGTTGTCAGTTGGCTTTTACTTCGAGAGAGGTAGTAGGGCACGGACGCAATCTGTAGGAATTTCTGCGGCAGATTTGTCATTCACGGGGCTGCTTTGCAGGCTGTCGGCAAGGTCCGTGTGCAGATGGTCGTCAGGGGGGCTGTCATCCTTGCGCTTTGAGGTATACTGCGCGGCCTTTGGCCGGTTGAATCGGCCATTATTCGTACAACAAGCCACGCCGGTCCTCCCGCGTGGCTTGTTGTTTTTTGATGCGCCTGCGGGCGCCCGATGAGAGGCACGACGATGAGCGCACTGGTTGGCGTGATCATGGGCTCCAAGTCCGATTGGTCCACCCTTAGCCACACCGCCGATATGCTGGAAAAGCTCGGCATCCCTTATGAAGTCAAGGTGGTGTCTGCCCACCGGACGCCGGATCTGCTTTTTCAGTACGCTGAAGAAGCCGAAGGCCGTGGTATCGAAGTGATCATCGCCGGTGCTGGCGGTGCTGCTCACTTGCCTGGCATGTGTGCTGCCAAGACGCACCTGCCTGTGCTTGGCGTTCCGGTGCAGTCCTCGATGCTGTCGGGCGTCGACTCCCTGCTGTCCATTGTGCAGATGCCGGCAGGTATTCCTGTCGCAACCCTGGCCATTGGCAAGGCCGGAGCGATCAACGCCGCTCTGTTGTCCGCCAGTATCCTGGGCGCCAAGCATCCTCAATTCCATGCAGTGCTGAAGAAATTCCGTACTGAGCAGACAGACAGCGTGCTGGATAATCCAGACCCGCGCCACGCCTGAGGTTTTTCCATGAAGATCGGTGTAATCGGTGGCGGCCAGTTGGGCCGCATGTTGGCTCTGGCAGGTACGCCACTGGGTATGAACTTTGCCTTTCTCGACCCCGCACCGGATGCTTGCGCTGCCGCGTTGGGTGAGCATCTGCGAGCCGATTACGGCGATCTGGATCACCTGCGTCAGTTGGCCGATGAGGTCGATCTGGTGACGTTCGAGTTTGAAAGCGTGCCAGCCGAAACCGTGGCTTTCCTGTCGCAGTTCGTGCCGGTCTATCCGAGCGCCGAGGCCTTGCGCATCGCTCGTGACCGCTGGTTCGAGAAAAGCATGTTCAAGGACCTGGGCATTCCGACGCCCGAGTTCGCGGATATCCAGTCGCAATCGGACCTGGACGCTGCTGTCGCCAGCATCGGCCTGCCCGCCGTGCTGAAAACCCGTACCCTGGGTTACGACGGCAAGGGCCAGAAAGTCCTGCGTACAGCTGCCGATGTGGTCGATACCTTTGCCGAACTGGGCAGCGTGCCTTGCCTGCTGGAAGGCTTCGTTCCGTTCACCGGTGAGGTTTCGTTGATTGCCGTGCGTGCCCGCGATGGTGAAACACGCTTCTATCCGCTGGTTCACAATACCCACGAAAACGGCATCCTGCGCATCTCCATCGCCAGTACCGATCACCCGTTGCAGGCTTTGGCCGAAGATTATGTCGGTCGCGTCCTGAAGCAGCTTGATTACGTCGGCGTTCTGGCTTTCGAGTTCTTTGAAGTCGATGGCGGCCTGAAGGCCAATGAAATCGCGCCGCGTGTACACAACTCCGGGCACTGGACTACCGAAGGCGCCGAATGCAGCCAGTTCGAGAACCACCTGCGGGCGGTTGCTGGCTTGCCATTGGGTTCCACCGCCAAGGTCGGTGAAAGCGCCATGCTGAACTTCATCGGTGAAGTACCCGCCGTGGACAAGGTCATCGCCATCGATGACTGCCACCTGCATCACTACGGCAAGGCCTTCAAGGCCGGTCGCAAGGTTGGCCACGCCACCGTGCGCAGCTGCGACCGTGCGACGCTGGACCGCCAGGTCAAGCTGGTCGAGGCGTTGATTCAAAACTGAATGCCTCCTGATTCCCGGCCCTTTGTTTTCAAGGGGCCTGGAACCAATCCTCTCTCCGTGTTCTCAGATAGCAGTAAGCCAACGCTGCCATCAGGCCTTGGCGTGTTCAACACAGACAGGGGAAATACATGGGCATCATCGGAACCATCTTTATCGGCTTGATCGTTGGCCTGCTGGCGCGTTTTCTCAAGCCGGGCGATGACAGCATGGGCTGGATCATGACCATCCTGCTGGGTATCGGCGGTTCTCTCGCCGCGACTTATGGCGGTCAGGCGCTGGGTATCTATCAGGCGGGCGAGGGCGCTGGTTTCCTGGGAGCACTGGTCGGTGCAATCATCCTGCTGTTTATCTACGGCATGATTAAAAAGAAGAGCTGATTTTTCATCTAGCCCTCTGTGCGCAGAGGGCTAGAATGCGCGGCAGTATTTTCCACTTTGCCGAGCTTTATGATGCGTCGTTTTCTATTGATGACCCTGCTACTGGTATCCGGGCTTGTACATGCCGAGATTCCCGAGACCGACTGGCTCGAACTCATGCCCAAGTCGGACCAGAAAGCCCTCGAAGCCATGCCCGAGATCGACCATAACTCTCCTGAAGCCATGGGGACCTTCGACAGCAAGGGTGGTTTGAAACAGAGCAAAGGGCTGCCCGCGGTCATGTATTCGACCAGGACCGTGGCCGACATGAATGGCAAGACGATCCGTCTCGGCGGTTATCCGGTGCCGCTGGAAACCGATGCCAAAGGCCATAGCACTTTATTTTTCCTCGTCCCTTATCCAGGTGCCTGCATCCATGTGCCGCCACCGCCTCCAAACCAACTGGTGCTGGTTCGTTACCCCAAAGGCCTGAAACTGGATGATATCTACACACCTTTGTGGGTAGTGGGTACGCTGAAGATTGAGAAGGTCAGTAACGATCTGGCCGATGCGGCCTATGCGATGGATGCATCTAAGGTCCGAGTCGTAGTCGACTCGGACCTCTGATATCCGGGGTTTAGAGCGCTTCACTCCAGATGCTGATCCCCAGGACATGCATGTCCTGCGGGGCCAGGGTCACGATATCGTCCAGCACGTTGGCGGTTTCGACACAGACCATGCGCTGCCAGCCATCGGGCTTCATATCGGCGAGTTTGCTGGTCTTTTCGATCCACGGGTTCCACAGGACAGCAGACTTCGAGCCGCTGGTCTGGATGAGAATCCGGCGTTTCCACTCTGGATCGACAATGCTGAGCAGCGGGGGCGTGTCCTGGTAGATGCGGTCGGTTTCGCCGCTGAATGTCAGGTCGCCGCTCTGCTGGCGTTCTTCCCAGTTTTCCAGGGTTTCGATATAGCGCAGGCCATCGAGCCCTTGAATGCTGATCTGGTGTACATCGCTGACAGCGAAGTAGGTGTGCAAGGCCTGACTGAAGCTGACGGCTTCGGTCCCGCTGTTATAGCTGACCAGGCTGACATTGAGTGCGTGGTCCAGGCGGATGCTGAGTTTCAGGGCTACGTTGTGCGGCCAGCCAGGTAAATGGCCTTCGGCCTGCGGCAGGACAAATTCCACCAGCAGCGCATCGCCATCTTCGCCAATCCCCAGCAGTTCCCAGTCCAGAGTCCGGACTTCTCCGTGGGCCTTTGCAGGCTCGCTGCTCTGGCGCATGGCCTGCACGCTTTGCGGGTTGCGCTCCAGGCTGCCGAACCATGGCCAGCAAATCGGAATGCCGGCACGAATCGGCTTGCCTTGCTTGAATTGCGCACCGTCATTCAGCCAGACCAGGGGCTCTTGCCCGGCGACCTGATAACTGAGGATATGCGCGCCTTGCTGGGCAACCAGCAGCTCTGCATCACCATGACGGATACGCCAGCAATTCAGCTCGTCGTACTTTACGGATTCAACCTGCGGTGTTGGCATGCGAAGTTCTCACTCAAGGACCGTGACAGAAATAGACTCTTTCAAGATCGATGAGTTTAGCCTTAACCGGCCGGTCTTTGCCCAGGCGACAATTTACCGTCGTGCAGGTACCGAGCGTGTCCTGCCGCTGCTGTCGATGGCCACGAAGACGAAGACGGCTTCGGTGACCTTGCGCCATTCGCTGCTTAACGGGTCATCACTCCAGACTTCGACCATCATCTTGATCGAGGTGCGGCCGACTTCCAGTGTGCGGGTATAGAAGGAAAGCTGTTCCCCAACGGCGACCGGAACCAAGAATGCCATGCGGTCGATCGCAACGGTCGCGACGCGCCCACCGGCGATCTTGCTGGCCATGGCGGTGCCTGCCAGGTCCATCTGTGAAACAAGCCAGCCGCCGAAAATATCGCCGAAACCATTGGTTTCACGGGGCAGAGCCGTAATTTGCAAGGCAAGGTCGCCTTGTGGGGTTGGATCTTCTTGTTCGAGCTCAATCATGCCTGGGGTGCCTCTGACCCATGACTCTCAGTGTTTTTACCGCGGTTGACAGGCGCCATTCAAAACTACGCAGGTGAACATTGTATGTTCGGCTGGCGTATGGCCCTAAAAGGGAAACTCTGCGAAAGCCGCTGGCTAAAGAGGTTTTTGCACAGATTCCCAGTGCGCTTGACGGTTTGCGAGTATATCGGGCGTTGCCCCATACGACGACCATTCGGCTTTCTTTTTACCTGATGCAGCTTCTCGCTAGGTGTTTTTTGAAACAATTTGCTATCTTGCCTGACCCTTACAGGTGACAAGACTGCCTGTACACGCAATTTTGGTGCCTATCTGCACAATTGCCCCGGACAATCGCTTCTGCACGCCACCCCGCCGCAGCCAGCGTAGCTGTCGTTCGCTCATTCAAAGAAAAGCCCAAAGAGAAGCCTTGTCATGTCATCCGTACCGTTAGATTCCGCGAAGTCAGCGCGGCCCTTGACCCGCAGCGATTACAAAACCTTGTCGCTTTCAGCCCTGGGTGGGGCGCTGGAGTTTTACGACTTCATCATTTTCGTCTTCTTCGCGGCCGTTGTCGGGAAGCTGTTCTTCCCTGCGGACATGCCCGACTGGTTGCGCATGATGCAGACCTTCGGCATTTTTGCCGCCGGTTATCTGGCAAGACCGCTGGGCGGCATCATCATGGCGCACTTCGGTGACCTGCTGGGTCGCAAGAAGATGTTCACCCTGAGCATTTTCATGATGGCCGTGCCGACCCTGATCATGGGTCTGCTGCCAACCTATGCCCAGATCGGCATGTGGGCTCCGATCCTGCTGCTGTTGATGCGCGTCATTCAGGGCGCGGCCATCGGCGGTGAAGTGCCGGGTGCCTGGGTATTCGTGTCCGAGCACGTTCCGGCCCGCTATGTCGGTTATGCCTGTGGCACGCTGACTGCCGGCCTGACGGCGGGCATCCTGATCGGCTCGCTGGTCGCAACCGTGATCAACAGCATCTACACCCCTGTCGAGGTTTCGGACTACGCATGGCGGATTCCTTTCCTGCTGGGCGGTGTATTCGGCCTGATGTCGGTCTACCTGCGTCGTCTGCTGCACGAAACCCCGGTGTTCGCCGAGCTGCAACAACGCAAGGCACTGGCCGAAGAGTTGCCGCTCAAGGGCGTATTGCGTGACCACCGTGGTGCGGTCGTTCTGTCGATGCTGCTGACCTGGCTGCTGTCGGCCGGGATCATCGTCGTGATCCTGATGACACCGACTCTGCTGCAAACCAAGTACGACTTCACGGCAGCCACTGCCTTGAAGGCCAACAGCCTGGCTATCGTTCTTTTGAGCCTGGGTTGCATTGGCGCGGGTGCGCTTGCGGATCGTATCGGTGCGGGTCTGGTATTGCTGCTGGGCAGCACAGGTCTGTTGCTCAGTTCCTGGACCTTCTATCACATGCTGGCCGCGCACCCGGACTGGCTGTTCCCGTTGTATGCCGTGACCGGTCTGTTCGTCGGTACCATCGGCGCAGTGCCGTACGTGATGGTCAAGGCGTTCCCGCCTGTGGTGCGCTTCTCGGGGCTGTCGTTCTCCTACAACGTGGCCTATGCGATTTTCGGCGGCCTGACCCCGATGGTCGTGACGCTCATGCTCAAGACCAGCCCGATGGCGCCGGCCTGGTATGTGGCGGCCTTGAGTGGTCTGGGTATGGCGCTGGGTCTCTATCTGATCGCCCGGAAGCGGTGATCGCCTCTCGCTGAAGCATTTTGTCTTGTATGAGGCATCGATAAAGGCTGCCATCCCGAAAGGGGGGCGGCCTTTTCATCTTATTGTCACAATCAATTCATAGAGTGTTCATACGACCAACCAATGATGGACGGTCAAAGACCCTCTACATACCCTGCAGGAGCGCAAGGCATGACACTCAAGAGCTTGATGACCGCACTGACATTCGTTGCCGCTGGAGTTGCGGCGGCCAATTCCTTTGCTGCTGTTGACCCTGCGATCAAGCCTTACGCCAAGACAACGGGTGTGTCCGGGAATCTGTCGAGTGTGGGGTCCGACACTCTGGCAAACCTGATGACCTTGTGGGCCGAGGCCTACAAGAAAGAATACCCAAGCGTGAATATCCAGATTCAGGCTGCCGGTTCATCGACTGCGCCGCCAGCCCTGACGGAAGGCACGGCCAACCTGGGGCCGATGAGCCGCAAGATGAAAGACGGTGAACTGTCGGCCTTCGAACTCAAGCACGGCTACAAGCCGACCGCCATTCCGGTGGCTGTGGATGCCCTGGCCGTATTTGTTCACAAGGACAACCCGGTCAAAGGCCTGACCATGCAGCAAGTGGACGCGATTTTTTCCGTAACCCGCCTGTGCGGTGCCAAGGCCGATGCCAAAACCTGGGGTGATGTCGGTGTGACCGGCGACCTGGCGAGCAAGCCGATTCAGTTGTTTGGCCGTAACTCCGTATCCGGCACTTATGGCTACTTCAAGGAAGAGGCACTGTGCAAAGGCGACTTCAAGGCCAACGTCAACGAGCAGCCAGGCTCGGCTTCGGTCGTCAGCTCCATCAGCAGTTCGCTGAACGGCATTGGTTACTCGGGTATCGGCTACAAGACTTCCAGCGTCAAGACTGTGCCTCTGGCCAAGAAAGAAGGCGCAGAGTTTGTCGAGGACAATGAAGCCAACGCCTTGAACGGCACTTATCCGCTGTCGCGTTTCCTCTACGTTTATGTGAACAAGGCACCGAACAAGCCTCTGGCTCCGCTGGAGGCCGAATTTCTGAAGCTGGTACTGTCAAGACAGGGCCAGGAAGTGGTGATGAAGGACGGGTACATTCCATTGCCGTCCCGTGTCGTCGAAAAGGCACTGACTGATCTGGGCCTGCAAGGTGCCTCGGGTGTCGCTTCCAAGTAACAGCAACACGAAGAGAGGCTGAAGGATTGGCCTCGCAACCCATTGAACAGTCCGCTGCCGGTTTTCCTGGGTGGCGGGCTTTTTTGCGTCACCTTGCTGTAATGTTTTTGTCATACAGAGCCGTTACGGTGTGCGCGCATGAATGATCTGGCTAAATCGAGAATGAATCAGAGTTCACCTCCACAGCGCATTGATTTCAATACGCCCGAGATGCAGCGAAAGCGCCGTGTTCGTGCCTTCAAGGATCGCCTGACCCGCTGGTATGTCGCCATCGGTGGCCTTGCCGTGCTTGCTGCCATCACCCTGATCTTTTTCTATCTCGCCTATGTCGTCGCGCCGCTTTTCAAGGGTGCCAGCCTGAGCGTGAAGACGCCTCTGAACGCTACCTGGATGCAGGACGCCGGCAAGCCGCTGATGATTGCCATCGAAGAACAGAACCAGATCGGGATGCGGGTTTCCGACAAGGGTGAAGTGATCTTCTTCGATATCAAGGACGGCAGCGAGCTTCAGCGCATCGGCCTGCCGTTACCGGCGGGTGTGACGGTCTCTTCCATCGGCAAGGATCAGCCCGGTGCGCCGCTGATTGCACTGGGCCTGTCCAACGGCCAGGTGCTGATCTTCAAGCACGCCTATCAGACCACCTATCCGGACAACAAAAAGACCATCACGCCGAGCATTGCCTGGCCTTACGGTGAAACCCCGTTGGTGCTGGACGATCAGGGCCGAGCGGTTGAGTACGTCACCGTCAGTGCCAGTGGTGACAACCTAAAGATTGCGGGCTCCACCGGAACCCAGTTGCATGTTCTGGCGCTTGAGCAGACAGAAAACATGATGACGGGCGAGATGACCCGCGAGCAGAGCCGCATCGATCTGCCGCAGATGTCCGCCGCCGTCAAAGCCATCTACATCGATCCTCGCCAGCAATGGCTGTATGTGATCAATGGTCGTGCCCAGGCCGACGTGTTCAGCCTGCGTGACCGCACTCTCAATGGCCGCTATAAGCTGCTGGAAGACGGTAACGCGGAAATCACAGCCAGCTCCCAGCTGGTGGGCGGCATTTCGTTGATCATCGGTAACTCCAAGGGCGGCATGAGCCAGTGGTTCATGGCCCGTGATACCGATGGTGAGCAGCGCTTCATGCGCGTTCGTGACTTCAAGATGAGCAACGCGCCGATCGTTCAGATCAGGGCCGAGCAACGTCGCAAGGGTTTCATCGCGCTTGATGCTTCGGGCAAGCTGGGCGTCTTCCACAGTACGGCACACCGGACCCTGCTGGTCGATCAGGTGGTCGAAGGTTCGGGAATCCTGGCGTTGTCGCCACGGGCCAACCAGATTCTGGTCGAGAGCTCAGGCATGTTGCTGCCCATGACTCTGGATAACCCGCACCCGGAAGTGTCCTGGAGTTCGCTGTGGGGCAAGGTCTGGTATGAAAACTACGATGCGCCTCAGTATGTCTGGCAGTCCACGGCTTCCAACAGTGATTTCGAGCCCAAGCTGAGCCTCGCGCCGCTGACCTATGGCACGCTGAAAGCCGCGTTTTACGCAATGATCCTGGCCGCACCGCTGGCCATTGCTGCCGCGATCTATACCGCTTACTTCATGGCTCCGGGCATGCGCCGCAAGGTCAAGCCGGTCATCGAACTGATGGAAGCGATGCCGACGGTGATCCTCGGTTTCTTCGCCGGGTTGTTCCTGGCGCCGTATCTGGAAGGCCACTTGCCTGGCATCTTCAGCCTGCTGCTGTTGACGCCCATCGGCATCCTGCTGGCGGGTTTCCTGTGGACCCGCTTGCCCGAGTCGATTCGTCTGCGGGTGCCCGATGGTTGGGAGAGCGCCATTCTGCTGCCGGTCGTGCTGCTGGTGGGCTGGTTTTCCCTGAGCATGAGCCCGCATCTGGAGAACTGGTTCTTCGGCGGCGACATGCGCATGTGGATCAGCAATGACCTGGGCATCACCTACGATCAGCGCAATGCACTGGTCGTCGGTATCGCCATGGGGTTTGCAGTCATTCCCAATATTTATTCGATTGCCGAAGACGCCGTCTTCAGTGTGCCGCGCAGCCTGACCCTGGGTTCGCTGGCCCTGGGCGCGACGCCCTGGCAGACCCTGACTCGCGTGGTGATCCTGACCGCCAGCCCCGGCATCTTCTCGGCGCTGATGATCGGCATGGGGCGCGCTGTGGGTGAAACCATGATCGTGCTGATGGCCACGGGGAACACGCCGATCATGGACATGAATCTGTTCGAGGGCATGCGAACCCTGGCGGCCAACGTGGCCGTGGAAATGCCGGAATCTGAAGTCGGGGGCAGCCACTATCGCGTGCTGTTCCTGGCAGCGTTGGTGCTGCTGGTGTTCACCTTTGTCATGAACACCCTGGCAGAGCTGATCCGTCAGCGTCTGCGCAAGAAATACTCGTCGCTTTAAGGAAGGCAGAACTTAGTGAAACGGGACTCTCTCAAGAGCTGGTTCAAAAGCGGCGCCCCAGGCGTCTGGCTGAGTGCGGGCGCTGTTTCCATCGCGGTCATCATGACGATCGGTCTGCTGGCCGTGATTGCCGTGCGTGGTCTTGGGCACTTCTGGCCTGCGGATCTGGTGTATGCGCAATACGATGTCCCCGATCAGCCACCGCATGTATTGATCGGTGAACTGGTCGAGCAGGAGCAGGTGCCTCGCGCGCGTCTCAAAGGTGCTGGCTTGCCGGTGCCGGAAAACGGCCCCGAGTTCATGACCCGCGAGTTGTTCAAGGTTGGTAACCGTGACGTGAACCCCAGCGATTTCACCTGGGTGGTCGGCGAATGGCTGACGAGGCAAAGCCTGCCTGCCGAACTGATGACACTGGAGCGTCGTGAGTGGGGCAACTTCTATGGCTATCTGGTCAACGTCAAGGAAAACGGCACTGTTGTGGCCGAAGGCGAAGCGGCCTGGCCGATGTTGCAAGAGCGCATCAAACGGGTCGCGAAGCTGGCCGACGAGCTTTACAGCCTGGAAAAGAAAGATATTGGCGCCATCAACCACGGTATCGAGCGTCTGCGCCTTCAGGCCCGCAAGCTGGAGCTGGAAGGCCGGCTCGACGCGACTGCCCAGGCGGACATGGCGGCCGAGCGGGCTGAACTGGATGCCCGCTACAAAGTGATCGAAGAGCGGCTTGGCGGCCTGCATCAGGCTTTCGACCGTGACAGCCTGACAGCCCGCGATGCCAACGGCAAAGAAGTCGAGATCAGCCTGGGCAAAGTGGTGCATGCCTATCAGCCCAATGCCATGGGGTTCTTCACCAAGATCGGTTTCTACTTCAAGAAACTCTGGGAGTTCCTGAGCGAAGACCCCCGTGAAGCCAACACCGAAGGCGGTATTTTCCCGGCCATTTTCGGCACGGTGATGATGACGCTGATCATGGCCGTGATCGTGACCCCGTTCGGCGTGCTGGCGGCGGTCTATCTGCGTGAATATGCGCGCCAGGGTACGGTCACACGCTTGATCCGCATTGCCGTGAACAATCTGGCCGGTGTGCCGGCCATTGTCTATGGCGTGTTTGGCCTGGGCTTTTTTGTCTATGTGCTGGGCGGTTCTCTGGACCACCTGTTCTTCCCTGAAGCGCTACCCGCGCCGACCTTCGGCACGCCTGGTCTGTTATGGGCATCGCTGACCCTGGCGCTGCTGGCGGTGCCGGTGGTGATCGTTGCCACCGAAGAAGGTCTGGCGCGCATCCCCTTGAGCCTGCGTGAAGGTTCGCTGGCGTTGGGTGCGACCAAGGCCGAAACCCTGTGGAAAATCGTTTTGCCCATGGCTAGCCCGGCGATGATGACCGGCCTGATCCTGGCCGTGGCCCGTGCCGCAGGCGAGGTCGCGCCATTGATGCTGGTGGGGGTGGTCAAGCTGGCGCCGTCGTTGCCGCTGGACGGGAATTACCCGTATCTGCATCTGGACCAGAAGATCATGCACCTGGGCTTCCATATTTATGACGTGGGCTTCCAGAGCCCCAATGTCGAGGCTGCACGCCCGCTGGTGTATGCCACGGCCTTGCTGCTGGTGCTGGTGATCGCCTTGCTCAATTTGTCGGCGGTCGCCATTCGTAACCATTTGCGCGAGAAGTACAAGGCGCTCGACAACTGATCCGAAAGTACCGCCCCGCACAGGCTGGGCGGTTCGATGATGCGAAAAGTTCGCACAGGAGCAATCCATGCAACACGAAGGCTCAAACCACGGCGTCAATATGTCGGCCCTGGGGCGTAACAAGTCGGGCTTGCACCTGGCCGATGAAATCGTGGCGATTGAAGTGCCGGGCCTGAACCTGTTTTACAGTGAAAAGCAGGCTCTGTTCGACGTCAGCCTGAATATCCCCAAGCAGAAGGTGACGTCCTTCATCGGCCCGTCCGGTTGTGGCAAGTCGACGCTGTTGCGCACCTTCAATCGCATGAACGATCTGGTCGACGGTTGCCGGGTGGAAGGTGCCATCAACCTCTATGGTCACAACATCTACAGCAAGGGCGAGGAAGTCGCCGAGCTGCGCCGTCGCGTCGGCATGGTGTTCCAGAAGCCGAACCCGTTTCCCAAGACGATCTACGAGAACGTGGTCTACGGGCTGCGCCTTCAAGGGATCAACAAGAAGCGCGTACTCGATGAGGCTGTCGAGTGGGCACTCAAAGGTGCAGCCTTGTGGGATGAGGTCAAGGACCGGCTGCATGAGTCGGCGCTTGGTCTGTCCGGCGGTCAGCAGCAGCGGCTGGTGATTGCCCGCACTATCGCCGTGGAGCCGGAAGTCCTGCTGCTCGACGAACCCTGTTCGGCGCTCGATCCGATTTCGACGCTGAAAGTTGAAGAACTGATCTACGAACTGAAATCGAAATACACCATTGTGATCGTTACCCACAACATGCAGCAGGCGGCACGGGTCTCGGATTACACCGCTTTTATGCACATGGGCAAACTCGTCGAGTTCGGTGATACGGATACATTGTTCACCAATCCGACCAAAAAACAGACAGAAGACTACATCACCGGTCGTTACGGCTAGGACGTGCTTCGTCAGCCCTGAACCACCGCTGCGTTTTCGCAATTAACCGGACGTTCCAAGGACACCCAGCATGATCCACAAAGACAGCCATACACATCACATCTCCCAACAGTTCAATGCCGAACTCGAAGAAGTTCGCAGCCATTTGCTAGAAATGGGTGGCCTGGTCGAGAAGCAGGTCAACGATGCCGTTACCGCCTTGATCGAAGCCGACTCGGGTCTGGCTCAGCGGGTTCGCGAAGTCGATGACCGGATCAACCAGATGGAGCGCAATATCGACGAGGAATGCCTGCGCATTCTCGCTCGTCGGCAGCCGGCGGCTTCTGACTTGCGTCTGATCATCAGTATCTCCAAGTCGGTCATCGATCTGGAGCGTATCGGTGATGAAGCGACCAAGATTGCGCGTCGTGCCATCCAGTTGTGCGAAGAAGGCGAGTCTCCGCGTGGTTATGTCGAAGTGCGTCATATCGGCGACCAGGTGCGTAACATGGTGCGTGATGCGCTGGACTCGTTCGCTCGTTTCGACGCCGAACTGGCCTTGTCCGTCGCCCAGTACGACAAAGTCATCGACCGGGAATACAAGACTGCGCTGCGTGAGCTGGCGACCTACATGATGGAAGATCCGCGCTCGATCTCCCGTGTACTGAACGTGATCTGGGTCCTGCGTTCGCTGGAGCGTATCGGCGACCACGCCCGCAATATTTCCGAGCTGGTGATTTATCTGGTGCGTGGCACGGATGTTCGCCACATGGGTCTCAAGCGCATGAAAGAAGAAGTGCAGGGCATCGTGAGCGAAACCTCTAATGTTCCGGGTAAGGCTGACGATAATTAAGATTGCCTGCGAAAAAAACGCCCAGCATGCGCTGGGCGTTTTTCGTTCAGGGGATTAATATCTGCATCCGCCCGCGTATCTGAAATGCTGGCGCAGTCTCATTCAATATGGCAGTTGGCTACCAGTCAACGCTATGCTTGCCGAAACAAAGGGCGTGTTGGCACACCGCAATTCACCTTCAAGGTGAACACGCCCGCAGGAGCGTAGATGAGTAAAGTCAGTGTATTAGTGGTGGATGACGCGACTTTCATCCGCGACTTGGTAAAAAAAGGGCTGCGCAATTATTTCCCCGGTATTCATACCGAGGACGCGGTCAACGGGCGTAAGGCCCAGGCATTGCTGGTTCGTGAGACCTTCGATCTGATTCTCTGCGACTGGGAAATGCCGGAAATGTCGGGCCTGGAGCTGTTGGCCTGGTGCCGCGAGCAAGACAGTTACCTCAAGACCGTTCCATTCATCATGGTGACCAGCCGTGGTGACAAGGAAAACGTTGTCCAGGCCATTCAGGCTGGCGTAACCGATTTCGTCGGCAAGCCGTTCACCAACGAGCAGTTGCTGACCAAGGTCAAGAAAGCCCTGGCCAAGGTGGGCAAGCTTGATCAGGTGATGTCCGGTGCTCCGGCGCGCATGAACTCGCCTCTCAATGACTCCTTGAGCGCATTGACCGGCGGCAAGGCCGAAGTGGTCCGCGGTGGAGCGCCTGCCCAGGCATCGGCCGGTATCGCCAAGGCTCCGCCCGTAGCTGCCAAGGCCGCCGAGCCGGCAGGACGTGGGCAAGGCCAGTTGCGCCTGCCAAACGGTAATCAGCCATGCGTCATCAAGACCCTGAGCCTGAAGGAAGCCCTGTTGCTGATTCGTCGCACCGACGCACTGCCGCAGATTCTCGACAGCGCCGTTCTGGACCTTGAACAGGGCGAGAGCAATGAAGTGGCGCGTTTGAACGGCTACCTGCATGCCGTTGTGGCCTTCGAGCAGAAACCTGACAGCGAATGGCTGCAAGTGACCTTCCGCTTCGTGGACCAGGATGCACAGAAGCTCGACTATCTGTCGCGCCTGATCGCCCGCGGCACAGCCCAGAAGCACTTCGTTCCAGGTGCCTGATTGCTGACCCTTCGCGAATGAATTCGCTCCTGCGGTAGGAGCGGATTTATCCGCGAGACGGTCTTCCAGACCCCCATATCTATAATCTCCCGCGAATGAACTCCCCTCTGTTTCAGACTTTTCCTGCGCAATAAATACGAGCTTTCCGGTTCCGGAGGCTGGTTGTTGCCTATTCAGTTTGTCTCGCCGCATGACATATGCATACGAGACTACCCAAATGACGCTTACCGCAATTCAACCGCTGAATATTCAAACCATCAGCTCCTGCCGATTGTTCTTCAATATCCATCAAGCCCTGGGCGTCGATCCTGCCGAACACTATATGGTCGATGCCGAGGCCTTGCCCGATGAGCATTTTCGGGTTGCCAGGCTCGTCCTTCAGCACTTGCTTGGCGGGGATACGAGCTTCTCGAATAGCAGCCCTGCGCACCCGAAGTCGCCGCAGGGGCAGAAGCTGTTTCTGGTCTACCAAAGCGAAAAAGCCTGGAAGCTGTACGCCGATGCAATGGAGACGCCTCTGTCTGAGGTAACGCCCTGGCAGGTGCATCAGTTTTTTGCACGAATTGCCTGGCTCGATGAGTCCACGGTCACTACCGACACGGCCAGGGCGCAGCTAGAGGATTACTTGTATGGACTTCGCTCTTACAAGAGCGCGGATGTTGTACTTAGCCTCAAGGACTATCCCGAACTGGGCAGGTTATTAACATCCGTGCCAGAAGACCTGCGTCTGTGGATGGTGCAGTTCAAGCGTGGGGCTCGCTTGATGTCTGTCGGGGAGTGGATAGCGCGCAGTTCCGGGCGCTCACTTTATAACGGCATCTCTGCATCAAGAGGCGAGAAGGCCCGGCGCGCGTTGAGTGTGTGTTGTGACGTCATCGCGGCACTGATCCCGCCTGGCGAATACCGCGACAGAGCTTTATGGGCTGCGCTTGAAGAGAAGCTGGCAACGATCGAAGTATGGTGGCTGCTTGAGTTCTATCTGAAAGCGGGTTCGCAGATTGCTTCGCCGTGTGAAGGTTTGCAGCTCGACTTCCTGACGCCTACACCCTCCGCCAGCCGTGCCGAGTTTTATCGCAAGGTGGTGGCTTATGCCGCTAACCCCGATGACGAAGCCTGGTTGTCCCTGGCCATCGCCAATGCGAAGGGGGCGCCCGGCATGCGTGCGCTCTCGCTGGGGACCGAGTTGCACTGCAAATATTCAGGCCTGGCGTTCGAGTCAGCCATCGCACTGGCCGCACTGCTGTTGCAGTCGCAGTTGCAATCGAGTCGTGTACTGGACGATTCACTGCCAACCTGCCGTGGACTGAATGAGCATGTCTCACCTCTGGACACCTGGAGCACAGTGCACAATGTCGACGATCTGTTTCAGCAACTGGGTATTGGCTTGTTGTGCAGGCTGGATGGCGATGCACGGGTCCTGCGCTGGAGGCCTTCGCAAACCTGGCATGCGCTGATCCAGACCGCCCGCTTCAAATCCATCTTTGCTCCGCTGCTCAACAGCATGCAGTGGTACGGAGCCCTGACACACGAACAGGCCTCGCCTCTGGTGACTCAGGCGCTGGCGGGCCGTGCCGTGGTCGATTACTTCCTTGGTGCAACCCGGACTTTTACCGAGCCACTGGCAAAGACACTTCGCGGTGCGTGGGTCTGTGAATACAGCCATGTGCAGCTTTGCGCAAAGGTCCGGGCCGATATCAAGGCGCGCCAGCCCGGCGTGTCACCCCCCGTCCTTGAGATGCTTTTTTACCTGCTGGTGCGCGAGGCGATGCCTGAGTTGTTGGTGGAAGGCGTCCCCGATCACCTTCAATACGGGCGATCTCTGCAAAGCGTGGCTTTGATCCATGGCGTTGCTCTGCTTGAAAGCATGCGGCCGGGCCATTCCCTTGCGCCCCAATATGATGCTCTGGTCGGGATCAGCGCAGAGCTGACCCAATCAAGCGATGCCAATGTCCATGCCCTGTGGGCAAGAACGCTGGCTATTCCGGCTCTGCGATATGCCATTGCCCATGGCGGTATTGAATGGTCGGGTGCTGACAATCTGGATCAGGCAAGCGCTGCGCAAATCAGCCAGGCCCTGAGCTACTTCAAGGCACAGCAGGAACTGCATGCCTCTGAGCTGAATGATTTGCTGAGCGCCAGGCCGCCGGATCGCAAGCGTCTTGCCGAGCAAATGCTGACCGAGGCAAATGTCGATCGCCGGATCTGGCCGCTCTCCATCAAGGTTCACGGCTGGCCAATCCTGCAGGAGCACGGTTTCACAATCGCGAATTCCTACTCTATCGATCGCTTGCTGGCTGCCGGGCGTCCGCAGGCTTCCGTGCTGGAGCTGGTGATGATGGGAGAGGCGTATATAAAGGGCAAACCGACGATTCCCGAGGCCTACGCCAGCGCGTTCGACTCATTCCAGCGAGAGCTGACCCGTGCTGAAGCCAGGGTCATGGCCCGGTTGCTGGCCGAGATGCAGGTTACAGATCGCACAGCACTGCTGAACTCGACCTGCGAAGTGAGCCGTGTGGCGTTTGGTGCAGAAGAGGGTGTTCACGGGCTTTTCGTTCGTTGCCAGCCGGGCGATCATCGAGCTGACTTCCACGATCATAAGGCCGAAGAGGTTTTCTATGAGTTGATCCCGGCTGGCGGTGTGATCCGTAAAGTCGCTCAGCGTTTCCAGTACAAGATCGAGCCTGACAGAGGCTTCAGCGGAAATATCGTAGAAACCGTCGAGAAGAGAGAGCGCAATGCCGCCAAGGCTGCCAAGGCGCTGGTCACGCCATTATTGCCCTTGGATGGCGATGCTTATCTGAAGGGGACTGCCTCACGTTCCTCGGCTGTTTACCATCATCCCCGTCAGGGAGTGCTGGTTCCTTGCGCTGAACTCATTCATCTGCCCGGAGGTAGTGAGCAGGCCAGGCTCGAAGCCTTTGTACTGGTTGCTGCGAGCCATTTGTTTACCCGTTTTCTGGAGGGAAGCAGGGTCGAACATGAACATGTTACCCAGTGGGAGCAACTGTGGGCCAAAGAGCGCGAATATGCCGACATCACGGCCCGTCTGCTCATTCCTTTCTATGGCTGTGCCACTGATCTGGCCCATGGTGAGCATTCTGCCGGTGTCATCGTCGGGTGTGTGATGGAGGTGGCTTTTGCACTGATTCCGGCCGGTCAATTCGCCGGCTCTACGGCCAGGATTGTCATGAAGGCCGGTGAGATGAGCGTTCTGTCAGTGTTCAAGCTGACCGGTAAAGCGGTGGCCCGTCTGGTCGCAGGGCTGGCAGAGCAAAGTGCATTGTTTGTCGTGCGCGATGTGGGCAAGTTCGCACTGAAGGTTGGCAGGCTTGGATGGTCGAGACTGCTGGAGCAAGTGCCTTCACTGAAAAAGGTCTTTGCTTCGCAAGCCTTTCTGGAAAGCGGAATCACCCTCGACAAGGGCATGTACCGAATCGCGGACAGCGCGGAGCACCCTTGGCGCCCCAAGGTTAAAGCACAGGATAAGCGGGCTGTTGTCGATGGCCGGTCCGACGTGGTCGTGCGTAATGTCGGGACCCTGCAGGAGCCGGATTTCAGGTTGCTCGATCCTGAGTCCGATGCAGTGTTCGGGAAAAGGCTGACATCTGTTTCAAAAAACCGTCCGCTGGAGTTTTCAATATCGTCCGCCGACGAGGGCATTGGCCCAGGCCACTATCCGGTCGTGTTGCCGGTGACGTCGCAGGTGGGTGGCTTTTCTGAACTGCGTATTGCCCCAAACTATGCTGTACAGGTCATCGAAAGAGAGGAGGGTGTGTTCGATATTCTGGTCGATGGCGAGGTTTATCATCTGAATGCTGGCGCTACGGATGCTGCGATGCGCAAGCTTGCGGCCAGTAAGCTCTCCTCCCATGCAGACTGGCTGAGTGAAATCGAAAACCTGTGCAGGCCTCGTCGCAACCTGGAGTCGGTGCCCTGCGCGACAGGTGTAAAGCTGGTAACACCGACGCCAGAGCCCTTGAGGCCGGGGTCAACCTCTCCCAAGCGAACCGGCAAATACCCGAGCCATGCCATGGATGCCCGTGAGTTCACTCTGGCCACACTGACCACAGGCGCTGGAGAAACCTCGCAAAGCCTCGATGTCTTTGTCTATGAAGGGAAGTTTTGCAAATGGGCCGAG
Organism: Pseudomonas cichorii; assembly: GCF_015471405.1. Taxonomy (GTDB): domain Bacteria; phylum Pseudomonadota; class Gammaproteobacteria; order Pseudomonadales; family Pseudomonadaceae; genus Aquipseudomonas; species Aquipseudomonas serbiensis. Next base: position 94,810 of record NZ_BLVZ01000013.1, on the reverse strand, counting down.
TCGTCTGAAGCAGGGCCATCGACTTCGGCGCAGGCACCGGCACCGGCAGGCAAAGTGGTCGTGCCTCTTTCCGAGGAGGAGCGGGAGCTTTTCTCATTACCTGAAGCACCGGTATACCTGCCGGAGCTGGATGGGATCTTGTCGGCTGAGGGTAAATTGGGTGTACCTCCAAATTACGCCCCCGAAGATACTGCCTTCGTTTATGAGTTTGCCCCGGTTATTGAATTCGGGGCCATAGCCCAAGGGGTCAGCGATACTCGGGCCTTGCGCGGTATGCGCCTCAACCTTGCTGATAAAGAGTGGATTTTCGTCGAGCCTGACACGGGTGCGTTCTATAAGACCCGAGCCCCCACCAGTAATCGCATTGAGTTGAAGTTCGCTCGCGTTACTGATGTCGACGAGATCAATGAGTTCATCCGGGTATCGGAGAAATACCGATTGGTGCGGGAGCGTCCGAATATAGAGACGGATCGGGAAAATATCGCACGTCTGCTCTTTGATCTGCTCGATGAGTCTGAACGGGATGCGTGGAAAGTTTCCTGGACCCCGCAGATCGCTTCTTATGATGACTATGCGCGGTGGTGTATTGCCAATGGGCAGGAAAATGCACTTCTGGGGTTTGCCAGTGAGATTCTTGCAGGCGAAGAAATCCAGAAGAAATTCGTGGAACTTGCCAAACAGTGCATTCCCGACTTCATGAAGATTGCCCAGAGAAGCGTGCCTGAAAAGCAGCATATCCTGGAAGTTCTCAACAGGCTTTTGCCGGTAGCGGGCTCGAAAGGCAAATGGGTAGAGCTGAATATGCAGAGCATCATTACCCCCAAGGCTACCAAAGCGATTCTGAGCCAGATCAAGGGTGCCAATCTTTCCTTTGCCCAGGTTTATACCGAGTCCGGGGAGCGGGTCGTGTATTACGCGCTTTCTGGTGGAGAGAAAGCCAGAGGCCTTAAATTACGGATCGATTCTGCTGAAACGACCGAGCAGATCTTTGACGGGGTCATATTCCGCGATGCCCGTGCCCGAATGGCAAGCCGCCAGCCTGACCCTCGGTTTACCAGCCTGCCGGTGGTCAGGGATGCCGCTCGCACTGTGATTCGGGATTTCAGCCGTGACCTTGATGCGGAGCGATTGATCGCAACCGTGCTGAAAGAGGATATGGCGACGACGCGCCTGACTCATATCAGGTTCTTTACCGTGCTCGATACCTGCCGATCCTGTGGTGGATTCGTACTGCCTCGCTTGAAGCTGGATTTTCCTGACGCCCTGTTTTCCGTGACCTACCTGAAAAATTACACCTTTTCGTAACGGCTTCTGACCTGTGCGGTGTGCCTGGCACACCGCACAGCAGCACCATGGCGTGTGTTTCTTGACGCTTGAGCCATGCCCGATTGATACGCCAGTGTCCTTTTCTGTTCTTAACGCTGCTAGGCTTGGACCCTGTTTCCCATGACCCAGAACACTTCTGATGCTTGAACGCCTGCTGATCCTGATCGCTCTGACGCTGGCTAGCCAAACGGCCGGTGCGGTCACGATCTATAAAACCGTCGATGCCGATGGCGTCGTTTCGTTTTCCGACCGTCCTGCCGCCGGGGCTTCTGTGGTGGTGTTTCGGGACCGTATGGTCGAACACTTCGAGAAACAGGTGCATTTGAGCGTCAAGAAGGAAAGCGGCATTCACAGCCTCTATGTGCGCAACGATCTGTATGCGCCGGTCGAGGTCGAACTCAAGCTCTCTGGCCTGAGTAACGTGCTCGGGATCAACGGGTCGTCATCAACCATTCGCCGCACGGTGCCTGCACGCAGCAACGAGCGCATGATCGTGCTGAGCCCACGGCAAGTGGGCAAGGCCATGAACTACGCCTCGATACTGACGTCCACTCTGGGTGATCCGAAGCGGGCTACGCAGGCCTACAAGTACCCTTTGCCGTGGGTGGGTGGGCCGTTTCGCCTGACGCAGGGGCCTGGCGGCAAATATAGCCATTACGGCGCCAAAGGCCGTTACGCGATGGATATCGCCATGCCCGAAGGCACGCCTATCATTGCGGCGCGCTCGGGCACGGTGGTCAAGGTCGAGAACAATCAGACCGGCAGAGGCTCGAACCCGTCAGGCAATTTCGTGCGGATCCTGCACGACGACGGCACCATGGGCGTCTATCTGCACCTGATGCGCGGTTCGGTGAGTGTCAGGGAAGGTCAGCAAGTACACGTTGGCAGCCCGCTGGCGCGGTCTGGCAATACCGGCAACAGCACCGGCCCGCACCTGCATTTCGTTATTCAGCGCAATACCGGACAGGCGCTGGAATCCATTCCCTATGAATTCGCCACGCCGATCCAGAGCCTGCCCAATTTCGCCGTGGGCGGGAATTAGGGCTTCGCGAATAAATTCGCTCCCACGGTAGGAGCGAACGAATGATCAATCAATCGATCTTCAGCACCTTGGCCAATACGATCTTCGGACCTTTCATCTTCTTGATGATGATGCGCAGGCCTTCGACTTCCATCTGCTCTTCTTCTTCCGGCACCCGTTTCAGGGTTTCGTAGATCAGGCCAGCCAGTGTTTCGGCTTCGATGTGGTCCAGATCGATACCCAGCAGGCGTTCGACCTTGAAGAGTGGCGTGTCGCCACGCACCAGCAGTTTGCCCGGCTGATACGCCAGGATGCCGCGTTCGACCTTGCGGTGTTCATCCTGAATATCGCCGACCAGCACTTCCAGTACGTCTTCCATGGTCAGGTAGCCGATGACTTTGCCGTCGGCCTCTTCGACCAGCGCGAAGTGCGCGCCACCCTTGCGGAACTGCTCCAGCAGTTGCGACAGCGGCATATGCCGTGAAACGCGCTCCAGCGGGCGAATCAGTTCTGCGAGGTTGAAGGATTCCGGAATATGGTCCAGCGCCGCCAGTTCCAGCAGCAGGTCCTTGATGTGCAGCAGGCCGACGAACTCGGAACGCTCTGCATCGTAGACGGGATAACGGCTGAACTTGTGGCGGCGGAACAGAGCCAGGATTTCCTTGAGCGGTGCATTGCAGTCCAGGGAAACCAGGTCCTCACGGGAGTTGGCCCAGTCGACGACTTCCAGTTCGCCCATTTCCACCGCCGAAGCCAGCACGCGCATGCCTTGATCGCTCGGGTCCTGGCCTCGGCTGGAGTGCAGGATCAGTTTCAGTTCGTCGCGGCTGTAGCTGTGTTCATGATGCGGGCCGGGCTCGCCCTGACCGGCAATGCGCAGGATGGCGTTTGCGCTGGCGTTGAGCAGGTAGATTGCCGGGTACATCATCCAGTAGAACAGATACAGCGGCACGGCGGTCCACAGCGACAGCAGCTCCGGCTTGCGAATGGCCCAGGATTTGGGGGCCAGTTCGCCGATCACGATATGCAGGTAGGAAATGATGAAGAACGCCGTGAAGAACGACACGCCCTTGATCACCTCTGCGGACTCCACGCCCATGGCTCCTAGCAACGGCTCCAGCAAGTGGGCGAATGCAGGCTCGCCAACCCAGCCCAGGCCGAGGGAGGCGAGGGTAATACCCAGTTGGCAGGCGGACAGGTAAGCATCCAGTTGCCCGTGGACCGTGCGCAGGATGTGGCCGCTCCAGCCGTTTTTCTTGGCGATGGCCTCGACGCGGGTCGAGCGCAGTTTGACCATGGCGAACTCTGCTGCAACGAAGAAGCCGTTGAGCAGGACCAGGAACAAAGCAAAAAGAATCATGCCGAAATCGGCGAAGAGTGAAGCCGTGCTGATACTAGGGGAAGGGTCCATGGTGGGGTTTTGCGGAATCCGTTTTATTCAAAGTAGGGTGGTGCGGCACAGAAAATGGCGCCATGAACGAGGCAATGTAGCGGCTAGAAGCCAGCTTGCCTAGTAGTCTGGATCCCCATCTCCGGGTTTTGCCATCTGGATGGCTGCAAAATGACAGGTGAACACACTGCCCTTGCCCGGCACGCTGTTGATTTCAAGAGTGCCGCGATGGCGCAGCAGTACATGTTTCACGATAGCCAGTCCCAGGCCGGTGCCGCCTGTATTGGATGCACGGCTGGTGTCGACGCGGTAGAACCGCTCGGTCAGGCGCGGCAGATGCTTGGTTTCGATACCGATTCCCGAGTCCTGCACGCTCAGGTGAGCGCCGCGTTCATCGCTCCACCAGCGAATACGGATGTTGCCTTCTGCCGGTGTGTATTTCACAGCATTGAAAATCAGGTTGGAAAACGCACTGCGCAGCTCGGTTTCACTGCCTTTGAGCTGCATGTCGCTTTCGACATCAAGCGTGATCTGATGGTTCTTGCTGGCTGACAAGGCTTTGGCATCGGCCTTGATGGTCTTGAGCAGTGTCACAACCGCCACCGGATGGTTGTCCGAGGGGTAGTCGGTTGCTTCAAGTTTGGCCAGCAGCAGCAAGTCGTTGAGCAGCGTCTGCATGCGTCCGCCTTGCTGATGCATCTGCTGCAATGCCCGGACCCAGCGCGGATTCACCTCATCAACGTTGTCGAGCAGCGTTTCCAGATAGCCGAAGATGACCGTCAGTGGCGTGCGCAGCTCATGGGAAACGTTGGCGACGAAGTCTTTACGCATCTGTTCCAGTTGGTGGATGCGGGTCACATCGCGCACCAGCATCAGGTGCTCGTTGTTGCCATAACGGGTAATCAGCAGCTGGATGCGCAAGTGGTCCTTGGTCGGAGAGGGAATTTCCAGCGGTTCGCTGTAGTTGCCCAGCGCGAAGTATTCCTTGAAGCGCGGATGGCGGACGAGGTTGGTGACCGGTTGGCCGCTGTCCTGAGGCGTCTTGAGGCCCAGAAGCGTTTCGGCTGCGCGGTTCCACCATTCCAGGTTGCCCTCGCTGTCGAGCATGATCACCGCGTCCCGAAGCGCCGCAGTGGATTCCTGGACACGGTCGATGACCGCTTGCAGGCGACCACGCACACGTTGGTCCCGGCGCTGCAAGTGATAGATGCTGTCGAAGACTTCGCCCCACAGGCCATAGCCATCAGGTGGTGGCTCGTCAGTCGCATGATTGCTCAGCCATTCATGCAGGCGCAGCAATTGCTTGAGGGTCCAGGCCAGGTAAAGCCCCAGCCCGATAGCCAGGCTCCAGCCATGTTCGCCGCTTATCAGGCCGACCACCAGGCAGGCGGTAACCAGCAGCAACATATGGCGTATCAGCGTACCGTGCCAGTTACGATTCAATTGAAAGTACATCCTTGACGGGTACACATTGGCGGATGCCCTGTGTCTCTACGAAAACGGCTCTCAGCTTTTGGTGGAAAAGCGATAGCCGGTGCCGCGCACGGTTTGTACCAGATTCTCGTAAGCATCGCCCAAGGCTTTGCGCAGGCGTCGGATATGGACGTCCACGGTACGCTCTTCGACATAGACGTTGCCTCCCCAGACTTGATCCAGCAATTGGCCGCGGGTGTAGGCGCGTTCCTGGTGGGTCATGAAGAATTGCAGCAGACGGTATTCGGTAGGCCCCATTTCTGCCGGTTTGCCATCGATGGTTACACGGTGGCTGACCGGGTCTAGCAGCAGACCACCTACTTCTATCGGTGCTTCGCCGTCGCTCGGGCCTGCGCGGCGCAGTACAGCCTTCAGGCGCGCCACCAGCTCGCGGGGCGAGAAGGGTTTGGTGATGTAATCGTCGGCACCGACTTCAAGACCCTGGATCTTGTTGTCCTCTTCGCCCTTGGCCGTCAGCATGATGATCGGGATGTCGCCGGTCAGTTCGTCACGCTTGAGGCGACGTGCCAGCTCGATACCGGATGTGCCGGGCAGCATCCAGTCGAGCAGGATAAGGTCTGGTTTGCGGTCGACGATAATCGCATGGGCCTGTTGGGAGTTCTCGGCCTCCATACAGTCATAGCCGGCCATTTCCAATGCGACGGCGATCATTTCACGAATCGGGGCTTCGTCGTCAACGATCAGGATGCTCCTGCCAGCCATGCTTGAACCTCTTGTCATTTAACTGTCTTGGGGCGCATTAGATAACGGAATTATTGCAGTCGTGTGACATGTTGGAATGAGGCTAGCACGGGGCCGCAAATCAGCGCAGTGCGTAGTCCGCCACAATCCCCAGAAAGATCGCCAGCCCGACCCAGTGGTTATGCAGGAATGCCTTGAAACAGGCATCCCGGTCGCGCAGGCGAGTGCTCCAGTATTCCCGGACAAAGCATCCGGTCGCCACCAACAGGCCTATATAGAAACAAGCCCCCAGCTCGAAGCGTATGCCCGCCAGTACCAGGCAACCCAGCGCCAGCCCCTGAAGTGTCAGGATGATGATGCGGTCGGCATCCCCGAACAGCACGGCGGTGGATTTCACGCCGATCTTCAGGTCATCGTCGCGGTCCACCATGGCGTAGTAAGTGTCGTAGGCCACGGTCCACAGCAGGTTGGCGATGTAGAGCAACCACGCTGCGGCAGGCAATGTGCCGGTTTCTGCCGTGAATGCCATGGGCATTCCCCAGGAGAATGCGGCGCCCAATACCACTTGCGGGTAATAGGTATAACGCTTCATGAACGGATAGCAGGCTGCCAGCGCCAGACCGCCGAACGACAACCAGACAGTCGTCGAGTTGGTCAGCAGGACCAGCAGGAAACTCAGGGTCACCAGGATGGCGAACAAGGCCAGAGCTTCACGGGAACTGACCTTGCCGCTGACCAGCGGGCGTTGCTCGGTGCGTTTTACATGGCCGTCCACCTTGCGGTCGGCGAAGTCGTTGATGACGCAGCCAGCGGCACGCATCAGAAACACACCCGTCACGAAAATCAGCACATTGGCCAGTGAGGGCGAACCTTCCCCGGCAATCCACAAGGCCCAGAGTGTTGGCCAAAGCAGCAGGTAGACGCCGATGGGCCTGTCGATGCGGGTCAGTTGGATGAAGTCCCAGGCACGAGGGTTCAGGCGATTGAGGGATTTGAGCAGCGACAGGTACATCAGGAGTGTTCCTCGCTCTTGAGCGCGTTCCAGAGGTTGGGCAGGAAAATCTCGGCGACCAGCACGCTCAGCGGGCCACGGCTGAAGCGCGAACGACGCGCCCACAAGTCGCTGGCGACATCCGCCTCGGGCAGCCAGGCTTCGGGGTAGCGACAGACTTGCAGCGGGCCGCGCTCGAAGGCTTTATCGCTGAACAGCAATTCGCCTAACGAACGTGTTCCCAGTTCATCCATATTCAGGCCGCCTTCAAGCAAGGCACTGCGGGCGGCGACACTGCGGGCGAATACCCACTTCTCGCCGCGACCACGCAAATACACTTCACGCACCCAGCCCAGGCTGGCTTCGGGTAGCTCAAGAGCGGCGCATTCGTCTGGGCGCAGCGGCTGCCAGCCTTCAAACAGGAGCGTGACGCTGAAACCGTCTGCGGACAGGCGGTTCAGGCGGCGTGTCAGAGAGTCCTGATTGAACAGCCAGTCGAGAACCTGCGGCCCGGGCACCTCGGTCAGTTGCTCGCGTTTCAGCCAGAGGGTGGTAGGTAATGCTGGGTTTTGCTGGGTCACGGTAAGCCATTATTGGCAGTCATCGAGGAAGGCGAGCTTAGCATGATTGCCGGGCCTGACCGACGACCGGCCGAGCACCTGGCACCACAAACAGGCTTGCATATGCGTGCTATGGCCAGTACAAACCTCGCGAGGATCTGACTCCTGACACCTGGACCGGTGGCAATCGACCGCTGCGCCAGTATTTAGCCTGATAATCGAGGGACCCGAACCATGAAAAAGTGGCAATGCATTGTCTGTGGCCTTATCTACAACGAAGCCGATGGCTGGCCTGATGACGGTATTGCGCCCGGCACTCGCTGGGAAGATGTGCCCGAAGACTGGCTTTGCCCGGATTGCGGTGTCGGCAAGATCGACTTTGAAATGATTGAAATCGCCTGATCCTGCAGAATAATGCCGACCAGTTAAGGTCCTAAATCACTTTGTGGGAGGCAGCTTGCTGGCGACTTCAGCGTGCAGACGCAGAATATCTGCCGGTTTTCAGGCCTTTTCGCCAGCAAGCTGCCTCCCACAATTTTTTGATGAGAGAAGTAATGAGCGCACCTGTCGTTATCATCGGTACCGGCCTTGCTGGCTACAACCTCGCCCGTGAGTTTCGCAAACTGGACGGCGAAACCCCGCTGTTGCTCATTACGGCCGATGATGGCCGCTCCTATTCAAAACCCATGCTGTCCACCGGCTTTGGCAAGAGCAAGGAAGCCGACGAACTGAGCATGGCGCAACCGGGTGCCATGGCGGATCAGCTCAAGGCAGAGGTACGCACCCACACCCGCATCAGCGGCATCGATCCAGGCCATAAGCGGCTATGGATCGGCGAGGAGGCGGTGTATTACCGCGATCTGGTGCTGGCCTGGGGCGCAGAAACCATTCGGGTTCCTGTCGAGGGCGATGCTCAGGACGCCATTTTTCCTATCAACGATCTTGAGGATTACGCCCGTTTCCGCGCAGCGGCAGCAGGCAGGAAGCGGGTCTTGATCCTTGGTGCTGGCCTGATCGGCTGTGAGTTTGCCAACGACCTGATCCTGGGTGGCTATGAGGTCGATCTGGTTGCGCCCTGCGAGCAGGTCATGCCAACCCTGTTGCATCCCGCTGCTGCGGCTGCCGTGCAGGCGGGGCTTGAAGGCATCGGCGCCCGTTTCCATCTGGGGCCGATCCTTACCCGCCTTCAGCGCAATGAGCAGGGGCTTGAGGCGCATTTGTCCGACGGGCAGGTGATCGCCTGCGATCTGGTCGTCTCGGCCATCGGCCTGCGTCCACGAGTCGATCTGGCCGCTGCTGCGGGTTTGCAGACAGGGCGCGGTGTCGTGGTTGACCGCCACCTGCAAACCTCCCACGCCAATATCCATGCGTTGGGCGATTGCGCTGAAGTCGATGGCTTGAACCTGCTTTACGTCATGCCGCTGATGAGCTGCGCCCGTGCCTTGGCGCAAACCCTGGCGGGTACGCCGACCAGCGTCAAATATGGCCCGATGCCCATTACCGTTAAAACCCCGGTTTGTCCTCTGGTGGTTTCTCCTCCACCTCGCGGTACGGAGGGCATCTGGAGTGTCGAAGGGCAAGGCGCCGACATAAAAGCCTTGTGTCATGACGCAGAAGGGCAACTGCTGGGCTATGCGCTGACCGGGGCGGCAGTGATGGAAAAACTGGCTCTGAACAAGACGTTACCCGCGTTATTGGCCTGAATATGGGTCGTTTTGTCGGATAGGTCGCTTTTTTCGTCCTATAAACGTTGCGCATGTACTGGCGCGTGCTTCATCGGCATGCCATTCTCGTTCACGTCTGCCGCTACGTAGAGCCGTCGCGGCACCTTGTCGCTGCTTTGCATAAGCAGTACGGGACATAAAAACAAAAAACCGTAAAGAGGCTTCATACATGCGTAAACCAGATATCGCAGCTGCTATTGCTGAAAAAGCGGACCTCACCAAAGAGCAATCCAACCGCGTCCTCAACGCCATCCTTGAAGAAATCACCGGCGCACTGCACCGCAAGGACAGCGTGACTCTGGTTGGCTTCGGTACATTCCTGCAACGCCATCGCGGTGCCCGCACCGGCAAGAACCCGCAAACGGGAGAACCGGTGAAAATCAAAGCAAGCAATACCGTTGCCTTCAAGCCTGGCAAGGCTCTCAAAGACAGCGTCAATCCATAACACTCACTGCGCGCCTTGGCGGGAGGCGAGCAGTCACCGAAACGGGCACACCCATTGGATGGGGTGCCCGTTTTTTTACGCCTGGACCAACAAGATATGGCCGTACGAGTGGGCTTTTGATTGCGCTCACTGCTTTTGATTGATTGTTAGAAATTTCCTACCGCAAGGTGTTATTTGTCTTTGTTTGCGTAGGAATCTCCTGACTTTTTCCAATGGCTCATTTCCTTAAAGTGCCGCCCCTGCTGCACCTCATTAAAAATGACCCTTGGAATCAAGAATGAAAAAATTATGGATGACTGCTGCCGTTGCAACCCTGATCGCCACAACCAGTGGCTGCGTGAGTTACAACGTGAGCCAGCCGACTGCACCGCTTGAAGGTGTGGTCAAAACGGAACTCAAGGCTGACGTCAAAGTGGGCGACACTATCAGTGGCGAGTCGTCGACCAACATTCTGTTCAACTTCCTGAGCTTTGGTGGCGATAATCGCTACGCGGATGGCGTTGTTTATGGTGGCGCAAGTGGTGGTAGCAGTCTGAGCTTGCCTCTGCCTGACCCGGTTTCGGCAACCAAGGCTGCGGCTGCCTACAAGGCGGTCAAATCGTCCGGTGCCGATCTGATCGTAGCGCCACGCTATGAAGTCAATGTTCAGGACTACTTCATCTTCAAGAAGGTGAATGTGAAGGTCACGGGCAACAAAGGCAGCATCAACAGCATCCGCTGATCTGATTCTGTACGGTAACGCTGCTCTCCATGCGGGGCAGCGTTTCTGGCTTAATGATTCGATCTTCGCCGAAAAAACACGATTGTCCTACAGGATTGCTCTCTATAACCCGTTACACTGCCTCACCACTCGCTCTGACCGGGCTGACTTTTTGCTGAGGCAATGTGTATGAAGTTTCGTTTCCTGCTCTGGATGCTGGGCCTTCTGATGGCTCGGGCCAGCCGTACCAATCCTGCGTTTCAGCAGCAGCTTGCCGACAAGGAGCTGACCTTCCAGTTACAGACCGCCGATGGCAAGGTTGCTCGCCATTTCATCGTCAGTGGTCAGCGTATTCGCAGTGCTGGTGGCGTGGTTGCCGAACCTGCATTCGCCATTTCCTTTCGAGACGCCGCCTTCGGGTTTGCCACGATGCAGGCCAGTAACAAGCAACTGGCGTTCATGAAAGGGATTCAGGACAAAGATATCCAGATCAAGGGCAACGCGGCTCTGGTGATGTGGTTTCAGGGCCTGACCAAGTACCTGAAACCGAAAAAGAAGCCCCGCTGATTCAAGGCAACTGCAATCCGCCCGCCGCTTTATGTAGCTGGCGCAAATGCTCGCCCATCTGTTTGAGGTTGGCTTCGTTGGCCGCGATCTCGCTGGCGCGTTCGGGCTCAAGCAGGGCGCGTACTTCCTTGTCGAGATCACCGGTCAGGCGCTTCAGTTGTTTCTGGCGCTGACTGCTCTCCGCTTCAAGCCGCTGCCACTCGCCAGTCTGCGGCAAGCCGTAGCCGCTGCTGCCCAGCAATTCGGCAGGACGGCTGAGGAAACCGCTACTGGCGAGAATTTCCTGTAGCGTCTTTGAGGCCTGGGAGACGCTGCCGTCTTTCTGTTCGCGTGCGCCGAGGTAGCGTTGTTTCACTTCGTCCTGGGCCAGCAGCAGTTGTCGACGCAAGCTTGCCTGCTCCAGCAGGAGAATGGCGGCGCTGGTGCGCAGGTCTGCTTTATCGAACCACTGGCTGCGCTCCTTGGCCGACAGTGTCAGCCAGTCTTCGACAGTGGCTTGCTTGATGGGCAGGTGTTTCTTCAATACCTCGAACATCGCCTGATAGCGGTCGCGATAGGAGTCGAAGCGATAACCCAGGCGCAGTGCTTCCTTTGGGTCGTCCAGCACGCTGGTATCGGCCAGCCCCCGGCCTTTGAGTACTTCCAGCAAGCCGTTGGGCAGGATGCTGTCCAGGCCGACGAGCTTGGGATTGTGGGTACCGCTGCGCAGCAGTTTGAGGTTTTCCACTGCGCAGTTGTTGGACAGGAAGTAATAGTTGCCGTCGTAGCTCCAGTGCATCTCGGCGGCATGCTGCACCAGCCCTTCGATTTCGGGGCGAGTCAGCTTGATCGGCACGGAAGCGAGGCTGCGCAGTTCGGTCTTGGTGTATTCGTCGATGACCTGGGCCAGCGGCAGCACGAAAAGCCGTGATGGATAGGCTCCCATCAGGCCGTCCCAGCTGGAAAGCTGAACATCGCCCACGAATGCCCGGTAAGACAGGACCAGATGCTGATCCAGATCCAGCCGGCAATCCGGGCCTCGCGGACGGCCTGGTTTGCAGATCACCAGACGCAGCATGCTGTGGCCCCAGCGGCTTACCCAGTTCTGATTGGCTTCGGCCAGCAGGTAATCGACTTCATAGACCCGTTCCGGATCGAGCTTGCCCAAAGGCTCGCGTCCGAAATCGCTGCCGGCATTCAGGTACGGGAAAAAGGCCGGGCATTCGTCTTTCTGCGGCGGAGCCCAGCCGAAGTGTTCCTTGTAGTAGTTATATAGCGCTGGGCGGCGACAGGCATAGGCCGGGTCGAGCAGGAAGTACTCCATGTTCACGGCCACGAATTCCAGCGGGCTTGTGGTTTCGTAGATGTCCGGGCTGCGTACGACCTGCCCGTTGTGTTCCTCGCGCTCGCCGCGTCGGCCGACATATTGCTGCCAGCCTGCCAGGTCCAGCAGGCGCGGGTCATCGCTCAGGGTAAAGCGTCGCTCGGTTTCGCCACGGCAGCTGTCGGGCAGGCCAATGTTGCCTGCTGAACTGTTCTGGCGTGAGCAGCGGAATATCAGGGCGCGTTGTGTCGAGGACCATAGACGGGCGCGGTCGTAGACGTGGGTCAGTTCGTGCAGGACCGTGGCGAGCATTTCGCGCCGGACTGTGCCGTGGGGGCGTCCTGTCTGAGTGGTGGCTGCCGAACCGTCAGTCAACGGCTCCAGCAGTTTTGTATTGAGATAAAGCCTGTAGGGTCCGGCAGCCTGGCCGTAGGCGTTTTCAGGCATATCGCCGGACCAGCGCACTTCAACGCGCCGGTCCAGGTCCTTGATGAAGCTTGGCGGCAAGGCACGCATGGCTTCATCGAGCAGTGTCTGACTCGCACGCTGTTGTGCAGGGTTCAGGCCGTCGGTCTGCAGCTCAAGCGTCAGGCTGGCAAGAGCATGCGGGGCGACCAGCGACAATGCGCCGGCAAGCAGCCAGGCGCCAAGACGTCTCACAGAGCAAGAATGGCTTCGGCCAGTGTCCGGTCACTGGCATCACGCGCTTCAGGCACGCGGGTGCGCAGGGTATCGAAAGCGGCATCGAGTTGAGCGCCGTGAATATCGCCGTCGCTGGCTACGTAGCTGGCGGCATCGTCTTTGGCCTGGATCACGACCTTGGAGTCGCGGATCGAAGTGGTGGTATCCGAGGTAAAGTCGATGGAACGACCGAAAGCGCGAACGATGATATTGCTCGTGGCCACGACAGTCTGGGCCTGGGCAATGTCTGCCATGACTAGCAGGCCAAGGGTGGCGGCAATCAGCGGGGTACGCATGTAACGTCTCCAGTTACGCAAAGAGGTCAAAAGTGACTATTGGACGAGGATTGTTTCTGCCAGTTCAAGGTCGCTGGCATGAAGTTTTGACTGGGTATTTCGCAGGGTACGCAACGCCGACTCCAGCCGCGCACCGCGAATCTGGCCGTCAGTGGCCACAAACGCCGCCGCATCATCCTGAGCGGCCATTATCAGTTTTCTGTCAAAGGGAGCAGTGGTGACCTGGCTGGTGACGTATCCGGTAATGACCAGGCTCTGTGTCGTCGTATCGAAGGCCTGAGCCTGGGAGACCCAGATCAGGCTGGCGATTGGAGCAGCAAACAGAAGAGGTAGTAAACGCATAACTTTCAATGACTGGCAAAACGAGGCCCAAGGCTAGCGCAATGCCCTGCTTAGAGCTACCCCTGAGGCCTCGGTTCAGATGGCCAGAATGGCTTGGGCCAGTTGTGTATCTGTCGCACCCAGGTTCGGGTATTGCTGACGGATGTGCTGGAACGCGCCTTCAAGTTGAGCACCTCGGATGTCGCCTTCGCTGGCCACGAAGCTGGCGGCTTCGTCACGGGCTGCTCGCACGATCTTGTCGTCTCTCAAAGAGGAAGAAGCATCGGAGGTTGCCTCGCTGGATGCAGCGACTGCGCCGACGACTGCATCAGTCGTGACGATGAAGCTGGTGGCGTTTGCACTGGCAGCCGCTGTCAGCAGTGCGGCAGCGGCAATGATACGGAGCAGAGTCATGGTGGAGTTCCAGAGTGTGACGGAGTGGGCATTAGCCTATCCCAGCGGTAATGAGCTTGTCATTGTGCTGTACGGGCCGTTGGGCGAATCGCGATCTGCGTGGGAACTGTACAGGTATTTGTTTTGATTTTTAAAACTGTACCTGTTCAGGATATTTCAGCCCGTAAACGACAAGGCCCGTCTCAGTTGCCTGAGACGGGCCTTGTGTTAAGCAATTCGGGGTGCTGGTGAGAGACCGGTGAGGTCTGGACCAGCGGGCGCTTGAGTTAGCGCCAGAACGGCTTGCTCAGCTCTTCGTAACGCTGTGCTTCGCTGATACCTGCGTCGGCCAGCAAACGTGCGTCCAGACGAGCCAGTTGGTGGCGGCTGGAGAGGCGACGCTGCCAGAGCATCAGGTTGGCGAATACGCGCAGAGGCCATGCAGCTTGTGCAGTGTTTACGGTGCTTTCGTTGAACAGGTCGGAACTGACTGTACGTTCCATGGTGTGACTTCCTTCCGCTTGTGGCGGGTTTAGAGAATGACTTGACTGGTGCCTATCTTCCTCTCAGTCGGCCAGTATCTACAGACACAGTTCATTTGTATTGTGATGGTTCAGTTAACTGTTTATAGGCACTGTTTTGTTCGTAAATGGGGCAACTGTACCGGTTGGCACTTATTTGGTGCGTTTTGTGTTCCGTCTTGGTGATATTGGGTGTTTTGAGCCGGTTTTTGACCGGTACAGAAGTACAGTTTCTTTCAGGCTTGTCGAATGACGCCGGAAAGTGAGCAAAGAAATCTCTTGCTCACTTCCAACTGTGTTCCTCAGGCCGGCAGCATGCGGCCGGTTTCTTCAAGGTTGATGTGCCAACTCAGTGCTTCGCGCAGGATATGAGGGGTATGTCCTCCGACGGCGCAGGCTGCTGCAAAGTATTCATTCAGAGCCTCGCGATAGTCTGGATGCACACAGTTGTCGATGATGACCCGTGCGCGCTCGCGAGGTGCCAGGCCGCGCAGATCGGCCAGGCCTTGCTCGGTGACGAGGATGTCCACGTCATGCTCGGTATGGTCGACATGGCTCACCATGGGCACCACGCTGGAAATCGAACCGCCCTTGGCGATGGATTTGGTGACGAAGATGGCCAGGTGGGCATTGCGCGAGAAGTCGCCGGAGCCGCCGATGCCGTTCATCATTCGGGTGCCGCACACGTGGGTCGAATTCACGTTGCCGTACAGGTCGAATTCCAGTGCGGTGTTGATGCCAATGATGCCCAGGCGGCGGATGACTTCAGGGTGGTTGGAAATCTCTTGCGGACGTAGCACCAGCCGTGACTTGTAGCGGTTGAAGTCCGAGAACACCTGTTCGTGCTTGGCGGCCGACAGGGTCATGGAGCTGCCTGATGCGAAGCTAAGTTTGCCTGCATCGAACAAGTCGAAAGTCGAGTCCTGCAGCACTTCGGAATACATGGTCATGTCATGGAACGGCGAGTCCAGCAGGCCATGCATCACGGCATTGGCGATGGTGCCGATCCCGGCCTGCAAGGGCATTAGCTGGTTGGTCAGCCGTTCTTCGCGTACTTCTTTCTTGAAGAATTCCACCAGATGGTTGGCGATGGCCTGGGTTTCGGTATCCGGTGGCAGGACTGTAGAAGGCGAGTCGGCCTGATCGCTGATGACAATGCCGACGATCTTCGCCGGGTCGATCTTGACGGCGCCGCTGCCGATGCGCGAATCGGCCTCCAGAACGGGGATGGGCAGGCGGGTCGGCCGGTAGCTGGGAATATAGATATCGTGCAGGCCCTCCAGCTCCAGCGGCTGGGACAGGTTGATCTCCACGATGACCTGTTTGGCAAGGATTGCGAAGCTGGCCGAGTTGCCGACGGAGGTGCTGAGCACCAGGTGGCCTTCTTCGGTGATTGCCACGCATTCGATGACCGCCAGATCGACCGCCTTGATCTGGCGGTTGCGCAACTGTTCAACTGTATCGGACAAATGCTGGTCGATGAACATGACCGTGCCGTCGTTGATTGCCTTGCGTAGCGTATTGTCGACCTGGAAAGGCATGCGACGCGACAGCACGCCGGCTTCGGTCAGTTGCTTGTCCAGGTCGTTGCCCAGGCTGGCGCCGGTCATGAGGCTGATCTTCAGGGGCGACACTCTGGCGCGCTCGGCCAAGGCATGGGGAACGGCCTTGGCTTCACCGGCGCGGGTAAAGCCGCTCATGCCGACGGTCATGCCATCTTCAATCAAGGCAGCGGCATCTGCTGCACTCATTACCTTGCTCATCAAAGAAGGCAAGCGGATACGGTCGCGGTACATGGATTCTGTCTCGAAGGTGGAAGCGAGGGTCAAGTCTAGAGATTCAGGTTTTTTTCGTCCCGCGACCAAGGTCGCATTGGAGGGCTCTAATCAGGGCCTTTCAAGGCAAAACACTGTTACGCGGAATGTAAAAAAGCCCCAGGCGCAGAACGCACTGGGGCTTTTCTGAAGCGAATTGAGGCTAAGCGTTTTCCACAGCCTTAACCATGTCCTCGATCACCTTTTTGGCATCTCCGAACACCATCATGGTTTTATCCATATAGAAGAGTTCGTTGTCCAGACCGGCATAGCCGCTGGCCATTGAGCGCTTGTTGACGATGATCGTCTTGGCCTTGAAGGCTTCGAGAATCGGCATCCCGGCAATCGGCGATTTGGGGTCGTTGCGGGCTGCCGGGTTGACCACGTCGTTGGCGCCCAGTACCAGCACCACATCGGCCTGCCCGAACTCGGAGTTGATGTCTTCCATCTCGAACACTTGGTCATAAGGCACTTCTGCCTCGGCCAGCAGCACGTTCATGTGTCCCGGCATCCGTCCGGCAACCGGGTGGATGGCGTACTTCACGGTGACGCCGTGATGGATCAGCTTTTCAGTCAGCTCCTTCAGCGCATGCTGTGCCCGTGCTACCGCCAGGCCATAGCCTGGAACAATGATCACGGTGTCGGCGTTGGTCAGCAGGAAGGTGGCATCGTCTGCCGAGCCGGATTTGACCGGGCGTGCTTCCTTGGCACCTGTCGGGCCGCCTGCTTCTGTTGCGCCGCCGAAACCGCCGCCGATCACGTTGAAGAACGAGCGGTTCATGGCCTTGCACATGATGTAGGACAGAATCGCGCCCGAAGAACCCACCAGCGAGCCGGCAATGATCAGCATCGAGTTGTTCAGCGAGAAGCCGATACCTGCTGCCGCCCAGCCCGAATAACTGTTGAGCATCGATACGACCACCGGCATGTCTGCGCCGCCAATCGGGATGATCAACAGCACGCCGATCACGAAGGCCAGGGCCAGCATGATTGCGAAGGCTGTCAGGTTGCCGGTGAACATGAACGTCAGGCCAAAGAACAGCGTGGCCAGCCCGAGAATCAGGTTCAGCTTGTGCTGTCCGGCAAACTGTACGGGTGCGCCCTGGAACAGACGGAATTTGTACTTGCCTGACAGCTTGCCGAAGGCGATCACCGAGCCGGAGAAAGTGACTGCACCAATGGCTGCGCCCAGGAACAGTTCCAGACGGTTGCCTGCCGGTATCGCGTCGCCCAGATTGCGTACGATGCCCAGAGACTGTGGCTCCACAACGGCGGCAATCGCAATGAACACCGCTGCAAGACCGATCATGCTATGCATGAAGGCGACCAGCTCCGGCATTTTGGTCATCTCGACACGCTTGGCCATGATCGACCCCGCCGTGCCACCGACCAGCAGGCCGACAACGATATAGCCAATCCCCGCGCTGGTGCCTTCGACGGTCGAAAGCGCAGCCAGCTTGAAGACCAGGCCCACGGTGGTAATCACCGCCAGGCCCATGCCCAGCATGCCGAACAGGTTGCCGCGACGGGAAGTGGTGGGGTGTGACAGCCCTTTAAGGGCCTGGATGAAGCAGATCGAAGCGATCAGATAAAGCAGGGTGACCAGATTCATGCTCATTACTTCTGCACCTCATCTTTTGCCTTGGGTGCTTTCTTCTTGAACATTTCCAGCATGCGCCGGGTGACGAGAAAACCACCGAACACATTCACGGCAGCCAGAGCCACGGCAAGCGTGCCCATGATCTTGCCCAGAGGCGTGACCGTCAGGGCTGCGGCGAGCATGGCGCCGACGATCACAATGGCGGAGATGGCGTTGGTCACGGCCATCAGCGGCGTATGCAGGGCAGGTGTCACGTTCCAGACCACGTGGTAACCGACATAGATCGCCAGTACAAAAATGATCAGGTTATAGATACCAGGGGAGATCAACTCTTCCATTGTCTTGTCCTCAGCCGTTCTTGCGAATGACTTGGCCGTCGCGGCACATCAGGCACGCGGCGACGATGTCGTCTTCGAGATTGATCTGCAACTGGCCGTCCTTGTCGAACAGCAGCTTCATGAAGTCCAGCAGGTTACGGGCGTAAAGCGCCGAAGCGTCCGCTGCGACCAGCGCGGGCAGGTTGGTGTGCCCGACGATGGTCACGCCATGCTCGACCACCACTTGATCGGCCACTGTCAGTGGGCAGTTGCCGCCTTGTGCCGCTGCCAGATCGATGACCACCGAGCCGGGTTTCATCTGCGCCACGGTTTCGGCGCTGAGCAGTACCGGTGCCTTGCGGCCGGGAATCAATGCGGTCGTGATCACAATGTCCGACAGCTTGGCGCGCTCATGAACGGCGACAGCCTGACGCTGCATCCAGCTCGCAGGCATTGGCCGTGCGTAACCGCCAACCCCTTCGGCGCACTCGCGCTCTTCATCGGTTTCGTACGGGACATCGATGAACTTGGCGCCCAGAGACTCGATCTGCTCTTTGACGGCAGGTCGCACGTCAGAGGCTTCTACTACCGCGCCCAGTCGCTTGGCTGTAGCAATGGCCTGCAGCCCTGCAACGCCTGCTCCTAGCACCAGAACCCGAGCCGCTTTTACTGTGCCGGCAGCGGTCATCAGCATTGGCATGAAGCGAGGGTAGTGATGAGCTGCCAGCAGTACGGACTTGTAACCTGCAATGTTGGCTTGAGAAGACAGCACGTCGAGGCTTTGGGCGCGGGAGGTGCGCGGTGCCGCTTCGAGGGCGAAAGCGGTGATGCCGCGTTCGGCCAGTCTGGCGATGGTCTCGTTGTTGAACGGGTTAAGCATCCCGATGACTATCGTGCCGCTCTTTATCAGAGCCAGCTCGCTATCGTTGGGGGCTGTGACTTTGAGGATCAGCTCACCTGCGAAGGCTTCGCCTGCTCCACCAATGGTGGCGCCTGCGGCTTCATAGGCACTGTCCGGCACGCTGGCATGAATGCCTGCTCCGCTTTGCACAGTGATTCTATGGCCTTGGCTGATCAGCTTTTTGATGGTTTCCGGGGTGGCAGCAACCCGTGTTTCACCCGTTTGGGTTTCAAGAGGAACACCAATGTGCACGTCAAATCTCCTGCGTGATCTCTTTATCTTCATAAATAGGCCAGCGCACTACGGCTGGTGCGTCTGGGGTGGCCGATCAGCATGTCCCCGGGCCTTGAAAGCCAGGGGGCGGAGCATTCTGCAATTGAAGTCTGGACGCTTCAACACATTCTGTAACGAGACTATAAATTAACTACAAGTCATCCTGTGACCTATTGTCGCAATTAATGGCTGAAAGCCTTTATCTATAAGGCTTTTATGAGATTCCATCTGAAAAATGTGGAAAAGAGGATTTTTTCAGGCATTGCGCCCTCATTCTTCAAAAACAGCTAAAGGGCACGTAAATAAAGAGCTTTGTGTGATTTTCCCACCATGAAGTAAGGTTGTCTTTATGCGACAAAACCTTATGTTTGTAGGTGTTTTTAGATAACCACTACTTTTCTGCTTTCGGGGCTCAATCCCTTGCTGGCGGCAGCCTGTAGCCTTCCGCTTGAGCGATCAGCCAGTCTCTGAATGCTCGAAGAGAGGCTGATTCGACTTTTCGCTCCGGAATCATCAAGTGATAAGCCTTGATACTCGACAGTGCGTGAGGATTGGCAATGACCAGCCGTTTTTCCTGTAACTCGCGCTGGATCAGGAAGGGCGGAATCAGGGCTATCCCCATCTCATGCATGGCTGCCTGGGCGAGCATTGAGAATAGCTCGTACCGAGGGCCCGTCATGTCACGTGCGATATTCATGTTCTGCGCGTTGAACCACTGTCGCCAGGCGTAAGGGCGTGTGGTCTGTTGCAGCAGTGGCATCTCGGCTATGTGCCGGGCATCCAGGCTATCGCGGCCTTGCATGAGTGCCGGGCTGCATACCGGCATGGGGTTCTCGCCCATCAGGCGATAAGCCTCGGTGCCTGGCCAGTCGGCATCGCCGAAGTAGATCGCGGCGTCGAAATCGGTGTCGGCAAACAGGAAGGGGCGAGTGCGGTTGGTAAGGTTGACCGTGACTTGCGGGTGGTGTTGCTGGAAATCCTTGAGCCGTGGCAGCAGCCATTGCGTGCCGAAGGTGGGCACGACCGCCAGCTCAATCACATTGGCCCCTTGCTGGCCCATGATCGAAAGTGTGTCGCGTTCAACGGCATCCAGTTGTGCGGCAACGCGACGGCTGTAGGAAAGGCCGGCTTCTGTCAGCTTCACGCCGCGCTTGGAGCGTCGGAACAGTTCTACCCCCAAGAACTCTTCCAGGCTGCCGATCTGACGGCAGATGGCGCTTTGGGTCAGGGAAAGTTCATTTGCCGCCTTGGTAAAGCTCTCGTGACGAGCCGCAGACTCGAAACTGACGAGTGCGGCTGTGCTGGGGATTTTTCGCCGCATGTACGTTGGCCTCACTCATTGTTGGGAGCTATTGCTGTTTTGTGGGTTACGGAGTGATAAATTAGCACAAGACCTTGAGTAATCGTCGTTTGTCGCTCTCTGAAAGCGGGGCTAGGATCACTCCACAACATTTGCGAACAATGCGAGGAGTGAGTCATGGGTGGTAAAGCAAGCTTCAACTGGATCGATCCACTGCTACTGGATCAACAGCTCACAGAAGAAGAGCGCATGGTTATGCGCAGTGCTGAACAGTTCGCCCAAAGCAAGCTGGCTCCTCGGGTCCTTGAAGCCTTCCGTCATGAGCAGACCGATATCGCGATTTTTCGTGAAATGGGCGAAGTAGGGCTTTTGGGGGCGACCATCCCGGAAGAGTTCGGCGGCAGTGGCTTGAATTATGTGAGCTACGGATTGATTGCGCGGGAAGTGGAGCGTGTCGATTCAGGCTATCGCTCGATGATGAGCGTCCAGTCTTCTCTGGTGATGGTGCCGATCAACGAGTTCGGTACCCAGGCCCAGAAACAGAAATACCTGCCAAAACTGGCGTCCGGCGAATGGATAGGCTGTTTCGGCCTCACCGAGCCTGACCACGGCTCTGATCCGGGCGCGATGATGACCCGAGCCCGCAAGGTCGACGGCGGGTATCGGCTGACCGGCAATAAAATGTGGATCACCAATAGCCCGATCGCGGATGTGTTCGTGGTCTGGGGCAAGGATGATGAGGGCGACATTCGCGGTTTCGTACTGGAGAAGGGCTGGGCCGGGCTGAGTGCTCCGGCGATTCACGGCAAGGTGGGGTTGCGTGCATCCATCACCGGCGAAATCGTGATGGATAACGTTTTTGTGCCTGAGGAAAACATCTTCCCGGATGTGCGTGGTCTCAAAGGCCCTTTTACCTGCCTGAATTCGGCCCGTTACGGAATCTCCTGGGGTGCCTTGGGAGCGGCAGAGTTCTGCTGGCACACCGCTCGGCAATACACGCTGGATCGCAAGCAGTTCGGGCGTCCTCTGGCTGCCAATCAGTTGATCCAGAAGAAACTCGCTGACATGCAGACCGAAATCACCCTGGCCTTGCAGGGATGCCTGCGACTGGGGCGCATGAAGGATGAAGGTATCGCGGCGGTGGAAATCACCTCGATCATGAAGCGCAACTCATGCGGCAAGTCGCTGGATATCGCCCGGATGGCTCGCGACATGCTGGGCGGCAATGGCATCTCGGACGAGTTTGGTATTGCTCGCCATCTGGTCAACCTGGAAGTCGTGAATACCTATGAAGGTACGCATGATGTGCATGCGTTGATTCTGGGGCGTGCGCAAACCGGTATTCAGGCTTTCTATTAAGGAGTCTGCAATGGGCGCGCTTTCGCATATTCGAGTACTGGACCTGTCACGGGTCCTGGCCGGGCCATGGGCGGGGCAGATCCTGGCGGATCTTGGGGCTGACGTCATAAAGGTCGAGCGTCCTGGCAATGGAGACGATACGCGATCATGGGGGCCGCCGTTCCTGAAGGACCCGGCAGGAGAGAACACCTCGGAAGCGGCTTATTACCTCTCTGCCAACCGCAACAAGCAATCCGTGACCATCGACTTCACCCGGCCGCAAGGGCAGAAGCTGGTGCGTGAGCTGGCGGCGCGCTCCGATATCCTGATCGAGAACTTCAAGGTCGGTGGCCTGGCTGCCTATGGGCTGGATTACGAAGCGCTCAAGGCGATCAACCCGCGTCTGATCTATTGCTCCATTACCGGGTTCGGGCAAAGCGGGCCTTATGCCAGGCGTGCGGGTTATGACTTCATGATCCAGGGGCTTGGCGGGTTGATGAGCCTTACCGGGCGACCTGAAGGCGAAAGCGGTGCCGGGCCTGTGAAAGTGGGTGTCGCGTTGACGGATATTCTGACGGGCCTTTATTCGACCAGCGCTATTCTGGCTGCCTTGGCTTATCGAGATCAGAGTGGCGTGGGGCAATACATCGATATGGCTTTGCTGGATGTGCAGGTGGCTTGCCTGGCAAACCAGGCGATGAACTATCTCACGACGGGCACTGCTCCGCGCCGTTTGGGGAATGCGCATCCCAATATCGTGCCTTATCAGGATTTTCCTACTGCTGATGGCGACTTCATCCTTACGGTCGGTAATGACAGTCAATTCAGAAAGTTTGCTGAAGTGGCCGGGCAGGCGCAGTGGGCGGATGATCCCCGTTTCCTTACCAACAAGCTGCGAGTGACGAATCGGGCCGAGCTTATTCCCCTGATCCGCCAGGCGACGGTATTCAAGACTACAGCGCAGTGGGTCGAGGAGCTTGAGGCGGCAGGTGTGCCGTGTGGGCCGATCAATGATCTGGCCCAGGTGTTTGAAGATCCGCAGGTTCGGGCGCGTGGCCTGGCTATAGAGATGCCGCATGCTCTGGGTGGTAACGTCGCGCAGGTGGCCAGCCCGATTCGATTGTCTGAAACCCCGGTTGAATACCGGCGTGCTCCTCCTTTATTGGGGGAGCATACCGACGAGGTCTTGCATAACATCCTGGGGCTCAAGGTCGAAGATGTCATGGCGCTGCGTGAGGCCGGGGTGCTTTAGCAGCTTATATAGAGAGAATGGCAGGCTCTTCTATATATGAAGCGCCCGTGACAGCTAATTTCAGCGAAATTGAAATTAACGGTTGACGGGCGATTTAATGTCTCTATAATTCGCCCCACTTCCGGCTCAAGAAACAATCGCCTTATTGTTTACCATTGAAATAACCAAACGAGATCTTGCCATCAATCGATTTGCTGGCCTCGACTTTTACATCACTGTTTTCATAAGAGGAGTTGAACCCTGGAATCGTGACCGGCCATCTAATATCACGTTTGATGGTGACGATTGTCCGGCCTTGTGAAAAATCGCCATAAGGATGGCCAACCAGAGTAAATGACGTACCCGCTCCGGCCTTGAGAATTCGGGCAGAACGAATCTCGTCGTTTGAGCAGCCAAAACTGTTGTTTTTCATCTTGACGTTATGCACACGATTGAAAGGAACCGTACAGTCGAGATTTTTTTCGAGGTTGTTTCCCTCATAGAAGGCAATGGCCGCATCAGAGAAGTTACCCGGCGTCCGACCTACTTCAATACGGGAAATCTTCCCGTTCAAACCATTATTGCGAACATGGATGATCTGATAGTCTGCGTTATTGCGATTCTGTTCAAAACCTGAAACCACAACATGCTCTTTGATCCCGATGTCTCGCTTCACGTCGATAATGGCGTAATCATCTTCGCGGCTACCACCGCCATTGTCGAATACCGTGATTCGGGTGCCTTTGGTAACGCCGGATAACGACATGGATTGAGCCTCATCGTTTTCACAGCCTTGGGTCGGCAGAAGAAGAGTCCGGGAACCGCTGGGAATGGCGCAGACGGTGTCTCTTTTCCTGTCGGCATCAGAGCCTTCCCATAAATAAATGCCACCCTGGCTCAAGGTGCGTGCATAGGAAAAGGCATCGCCGTTCTGGTAATTATTGATACCGATGAAATTCGGCTCATTCCCGCAGTTGGCCGTACGCCGCATCAGGTAGGTCAGGTTATTGTCGTACTTGGCAGAATCAGGAATGGTAGAAGTGGCGGTATGAAACTGGTTCATCAGGAACAGGCGATTCCATTGCTTGCCTGTAGAACTGGCGACTTTTCTGGTATTCAGAGGTACATCTGACCAGCGTGTGGAGCAGGAAAAATTGTGGGCGGCATAAATATTGGAGGCCGCCCCACCCAAGGTGTCCCACTTGTTCTGCGTCAACCAGTCCTTATCGAACAGGACGGTAATGGTCTTTGATCCGACCCGGTACTGCCCACTGACTTCACGCTTATCGGTCATCATGATAAGACGGTTATTTTTCTGGGTCATGGCGGCCAGGGTTGGCCAACCCGAGGTATCGAAATTCGCCGGGTTGAACGAGTAGTCTGCAAGCTCGGGTATCGCATTGAAGACTTCCTGCAAATCGTCACGGCTGACATAAGTCTCGAAAAATATAGTCACAACTTCCGACGTGTTGTTTTTCAGAAAAGGAATGAACTCATTCTTTAGCTGATTGCCCAGCGGGCCGTAGCAAGCAATGGTTTTATGGCAGACCTTGATACGGTTGAAGCCTGACTTCTTGTCGGTATAGAGATCCAGCATGAAACCCCGAACACCGTCTTTCAGTTGCCTGGGCAGTTCTGCCAGATTCTGATTGATCTTCTCGTAGGAATTATGGGTTGTGACCCAGTGATACTGGTCAAAGGGTTTATTCTTATCCGCGAAGCCGGACGCTTGCGCAGTTGTCAGTGCAAGAGACAGGAGCGATGCCCCAACCAGGGTATTAAATACATATTTCGTGTTCACGATTGAAATCCTTTTCAATAGTTGTCAGTTTCTATAACAGGAACTGCCCAAGTGCTCATCCATGAGTGTTGCTGGCGACAATTAATAAATTAATAAGATGTTCAGTGGAACCGGCTTATTGTTACAACGCTTTAAGAAGCGTTTCTCGGCAGGCAGAACCACCGGTCAGGTGGGAAGCATTTTTTCCTGGGCGATGTGAATTTTGATGTACTGTATGCATAAACAGTATTCGAGTCGTTCCTCATGGTCAGCACACCCCCGATTCGCGGCCGCGGTACCGCCACCAATCCGCACAATCGCTTTGCTCCCAGCAGGTCCGTCGCCGAGGACGATGGCTGGTATCAGGAGGTTCCGCTGACCCAAGGCACTCAGGTCATCAACGAAACGGCCAAGACCATCATTACCCGCAACACGTCACCGGACATTCCCTTCGATCGTTCCATCAACCCTTATCGCGGGTGTGAACACGGCTGCATCTATTGCTTCGCAAGACCCAGCCATGCCTATTGGGACATGTCGCCAGGGCTGGATTTCGAGACCAAACTGATCGCCAAGACCAATGCAGCAGCCTTGCTGGAGCAGCAGCTTTCCAAACCTGGCTACCGTTGCGCGCCAATCACGCTGGGCGCCAATACCGATCCGTATCAACCTATCGAACGCGAGCACCGGATCACTCGCGCCACCCTCGAAGTCCTGCTGCGTTATCGCCATCCGGTATCCATCATCACCAAAGGCTCGCTGATCCTGCGCGACCTCGATCTGCTGGCCGAAATGGCGAAGTTGAATCTGGTTTCAGTGTTCATCAGCCTGACCACGCTGGATGACGAACTCAAATGCATTCTTGAGCCCAGGGCGGCGGCCCCCAAGGCTCGCTTGAGGGCGATTCGGGTACTGCGGCAGGCCGGCGTGCCAGTGGGCGTGTTATGCGCGCCGATGATTCCAATGATCAACGACAGCGAGCTTGAAGCGCTGCTCAGTGAGGCCAAGGCGGCCGGGGCACAAAGTGCGAGCTATGTGATGCTGCGCCTGCCGCTGGAGGTGGCGCCACTGTTCGATGAATGGCTCAAGACACATTATCCGCAACGTGCGGAACATGTGATGAGTCTGATACGTCAAAGCCGAGGCGGTGAGGTCTACAACAGCGAGTTCGGGTCGCGCATGCGGGGTGAAGGGCCTTTTGCCGATCTGTTGGCCAGGCGTTACGCCATAGCGACTAAACGTTTAGGCCTCAATCGTCGTGAGAGTTTTCATCTGGACTGCAGCGCTTTTTGCCCGCCGGGAGGGCAGATGTCGCTCCTTTAAATACAGGAACTGCGTCCTAGAGCTGTCGCATTCAGTTTCACTTAAGCTTGGGTGGCTAATCTGTAAATCGGAGTGATGCCCGCGATAGCGTTCAATGGACTTGTTCGCTATGCCACACAAAGAGGGCTCAGGTCCGTTTCCGTTTAGATAACGCATGAAAAATCCACATCAATCCGTCAGAGAGGATGAAGACATGAGAGACATGGATAAACAGCAGTCGGCTACCTCAGCCAGTGAGCAGCCTGCATTGAATAGTGCTGAGGTAGCGCTGCAGCAAATCGTGAGTGGCTTCGTGCATTTCCGTCATGAGGTCTTCCCACAGCAGGAAGAACTGTTCAAGAAACTGGCCACGGCGCAATCGCCTCGCGCCATGTTCATCACCTGCGCAGACTCGCGCATCGTGCCTGAACTCATTACCCAGAGCTCTCCGGGCGATCTTTTCGTCACCCGTAACGTCGGTAACGTCGTTCCACCTTACGGCCAGATGAATGGCGGGGTTTCAACAGCCCTCGAGTACGCGGTTTCGGCTCTGGGCGTGCAACACATCATCATCTGCGGTCACTCCGATTGCGGCGCAATGCGTGCCGTACTCAACCCTCAAAGCCTCGATAAAATGCCGACGGTCAAAGCCTGGCTGCGTCATGCAGAGGTTGCCCGTACGGTGGTAGAGAACAATTGCAGTTGCGGCAGCGAAAAGGAAACCATGCACGTCCTGACTCAGGAAAACGTGATCGCTCAGCTCCAGCACCTGCGTACCCACCCTTCGGTTGCATCAAAACTGGCCAACGGTCAGTTGTTCATCCACGGCTGGGTCTACAACATCGAAACCAGTGAAATCCTGGCTTACGACTCGGACCGGGATGCGTTCCTGCCACTCGATGGCGAGGGTCCGACACCCATGGCTACCCCGAAACCGCGTTTCTAGTCGCCTGACTTAATTCACGACTGACGGTAAACCCCTCTTTGAGCCTATGGCGGTTGCGCAGGATGCGCGCCGCCAGGCTTTGTTACATCTGAAGAGATCCCGGAGAAGCATCATGGGTACTACAGAACTGAAATCCGTTTTACCACGGGAGCTGCTCGCTTCCGTGGTGGTGTTCCTGGTTGCCCTGCCGCTGTGCATGGGGATTGCAATTGCTTCTGGCATGCCTCCGGCCAAGGGATTGATTACTGGCATCATCGGTGGCCTGATCGTCGGCTGGATCGCGGGGTCGCCCTTGCAGGTCAGTGGCCCTGCCGCAGGTCTGGCCGTATTGGTATTCGAGCTGGTACGTGAGCATGGAATGGCCATGCTTGGCCCGATTCTTCTGCTGGCCGGCCTGCTTCAACTACTGGCCGGACGCTTCAAGCTCGGCTGCTGGTTCCGGGTGACGGCACCGGCTGTGGTGTATGGCATGCTGGCCGGCATCGGCGTGCTGATCGTCCTTTCACAAGTGCATGTGATGTTTGATAGCGGCCCGAAACCGTCCGGGCTGGATAACCTGTTGGCATTCCCTGAAACTCTGGTACAGGCCATCGGGCCTGGACCGGCCATGCAGGCAGGCCTGCTGGGTCTGGGAACCATGCTGGTGATGTGGTCCTGGGAAAAAATCCGTCCACAATCACTGCGTTTCGTTCCGGGAGCACTGCTGGGTGTCGGTCTTGCAACAGGCATAAGCCTCATCATGGCGCTGGAGGTCAAGCGCGTGGAGGTCCCTGACAATCTGGCCGACGCCATCGACTGGCTACGCCCTGCGGACCTCATGAACCTCGCCGATCCTGCGATCCTGATTGCTGCCATCGCCCTGGCCTTCATCGCCAGTGCCGAAACGCTGCTTTCGGCCGCTGCCGTCGACCGCATGCACAACGGCACGCGCTCTGACTTCGACAAGGAGTTAAGCGCACAAGGCATAGGTAACATGCTGTGCGGCCTGGTGGGTGCGCTGCCAATGACCGGCGTTATCGTGCGTAGCTCGGCAAACGTTCAGGCAGGTGCCACAACCCGATTCTCGACGATTTTCCATGGCCTCTGGCTGCTGGCTTTCGTGCTGATTCTGTCGAGCGTACTGCAAAGCATTCCGGTGGCGAGCCTGGCGGGTGTGCTGGTATACACGGGCCTCAAGCTGGTAGATCTCAAGGCATTTCGCGGTCTGGGCCGTTATGGACGCACGCCGATGTTCATCTATGCCGCCACGGCTTCGTCAATCATCCTCACTGACCTGCTGACTGGCGTACTGGTTGGTTTCGGTCTGACTCTGGCCAAGCTGGCACTCAAGGCTTCGCGCCTGAAGATCAGCCTGGTTCAACTGGAGGGTGACGGTGAAATGGAGTTGCGTCTGGTGGGTGCGGCTACCTTCCTCAAGGTTCCGGCGCTGACCAAAGTGCTGGGCAGCATCCCTCAAGGCAGCACCGTGCACGTGCCGTTGAACAACCTGACCTATATCGATCACTCTTGCCTGGAATTGCTGGAAGAGTGGGGGCGGACCAATGCCGCTCAGGGGACGAAACTGCTTATCGAGTCGCGGGGCTTGAAGCGTCGTCTGGAAGGTCGGATCTATACGACAACCGGTATCGGAGCTGCTGCCAGGTAGCTCGCGTCAGCGGTGGGCGTCTTCGCGAAGCAGCGGAGCGCCTGCCGACTCTCCTTCCTTTGCTCGCAAAGACATTATTACAACGACCGACAGCATCAGGCCTCGGGGCGATCCAGCTCCAGGCCGATGCCCAGTTGACGTGACAGACACGGCCAGCGTTTCCATGCTTCTTCGGTGTCGGGGCTATCAAGGCGCTCACGGTAGGTTTCGACCGATTCCAGTGCAAAGCTCTCATCATCGAGTAACTGGTCAACTGCATGATGTACGGCTTCATCGAGCTGGTTGGCGAACTCTTCGCCGATCAACTGGTGGGCAATCACACTGGCGACGACAGTGTTCGAAGGGATCAACGGCCGGCCGAAATGCTTGATGTAGAGGTCATTCACCTCTTCTACAAGGCGATGTGCCAGATACGCTTCATCCAACAGACTGTCGAGCCCTTCATGACCGGCCATGATGGCTGGCGGACTAACGAAAAACTGCTCGGCAATTTTCAGGACAGGCTTTATCTGTCCTTCTATACCCGCCTGAACTGCAACTTCGTGAGCAGCGTCTAGCAGGTCCGGTACCAACTCGATATAGGCAGAAACAAAGCGCGTCAGCACACCTTTTGCGTCGACATCCGGAAGATCAATCGCGGGATGCAGATGGGGTAGCTGGATTTCCAGTTGTTGTAGCAATTGGCCTGTTTCGGCTTCGTGTTGATGTGCACGCTGAATCTGCTCGCGCAATGCGGCGGTGTTCATGAAGGCTCCTGAGGGCTTAAAACCAGGTAGTTATTAGGGGAAGTCATACGTTAGCCTGATTGGCTGACTCCCTAAGACGCATTTTTCATAACTAAGTAACATTTATGTGTATTAGTTATTAAAAGACTCTTTCAAGACCTTTATCTTACGATCTTAATAAAACCCCATACATCTATATGGATGGTTCTCCCATCGCGTTGCGCACTCTCTGGCTATGTCTATACTCGGCTGTGAGAGAAGTTGGCTGAAGGCCGCAACGCTGTAGACCTGGGTCATCCGGGCATGATGTCAGTGAATTCGCAAGCCGCTCCTTGGCCGCAGACAAAGTCTGCCGGATAACAAGCTGGGGGACCCCGCGATGAAGCGACGTCCATACGTTTGGATGGGGCTCGTGTTGTGGCAAATATTTGCTCAGGCGCAAGCAGCCTGGACAACGAATATGGCGCCTGGCGCCTCTGTCGTCAGCAACGCGGTGTTCGATCTGCACATGACCATCTTCTGGATATGTGTCGTGATCGGTCTTGTGGTGTTCGCTGCCATGTTCTGGTCGATGCTCATGCATCGACGCTCTCTCGGGCAGAAAGCCGCCCACTTTCACGAAAACACGACCGTCGAGATTCTGTGGACCATCGTCCCCTTTCTGATTCTGGTCGCCATGGCGATCCCGGCGACCCGCACCCTGATCAGCATGTATGACGCCAGTGAGTCGGATGTCGATATCCAGATCACGGGCTATCAGTGGAAATGGCACTACAAATACCTGGGACAGGATGTCGAGTTCTTCAGCAACCTGGCGACCCCCGCCGACCAGATCCACAACCGTGAAGCCAAGGGCGAGCATTACTTGCTGGAGGTCGATCAACCGCTGGTGCTGCCGGTGGGCGAGAAGATCCGCTTTCTGGTGACCGGCGCCGACGTGATCCACTCCTGGTGGGTACCCGCTTTCGCCGTCAAACGCGATGCCATTCCGGGGTTCGTCAATGAAGCCTGGACCCGTATCGAAAAACCCGGCATTTACCGAGGCCAATGCACCGAGTTGTGCGGCAAGGACCACGCCTTCATGCCCATTGTGGTGGAAGCCAAATCCCCGGCGGATTACCAGGCATGGCTCGCCGCACGCAAGGAAGAAGGCGCCAGGCTCAAGGAACTCACCGACAAGAACTGGACCCGGGAAGAACTGGTCGCCCACGGCGACAAGGTCTATCACACCGTTTGCGCCGCCTGCCATCAGCCTGAAGGACAGGGCATGCCGCCACTGTTCCCGGCGCTCAAGGGCTCGAAAATCGCCACCGGCCCCATCGAAGATCATTTGAAGATTGTGTTCAACGGCAAGCCGGGGACAGCCATGGCTGCCTTCGGCAAACAACTCTCGGAAGTCGATATCGCCGCAGTTGTGACCTACGAGCGCAATGCGTGGGGTAACGACAAGGGCGACATGCTGAGCCCCAGGGATGTACTGACCCTCAAGCAGTCACAGCAATGAGCGCGCAGGAGACCGGAACATGAGTGCAGTGATCGATGACCATGGCAAGACAGACCATGAGCATGCGCATGGACCCGCCAAAGGCCTGATGCGCTGGGTACTGACCACCAATCACAAGGACATCGGCACGATGTACCTGTGGTTCAGTTTCACGATGTTCCTGCTGGGCGGTTCATTCGCCATGGTGATTCGCGCGGAACTGTTCCAGCCGGGCCTGCAAATCGTCGAGCCTGCCTTTTTCAATCAGATGACCACCATGCATGGCCTGATCATGGTTTTCGGCGCGGTGATGCCAGCCTTCGTCGGCCTGGCCAACTGGATGATTCCGCTGATGATCGGCGCGCCGGACATGGCCTTGCCACGCCTCAACAACTTCAGCTTCTGGCTATTGCCTGCCGCATTCCTGTTATTGGTTTCCACGCTCTTTCATCCTGGCGGCGGCCCCAACTTTGGCTGGACATTCTACGCACCGCTCTCGACGACTTATGCACCCGAAAGCGTGACATTCTTCATATTGGCTATCCATATGATGGGAATAAGCTCAATCATGGGCGCTATCAATGTCGTCGCGACCATCCTCAACCTACGGGCACCGGGCATGACGCTGATGAAAATGCCGCTGTTCGTCTGGACCTGGCTGATCACGGCGTTCCTGTTGATCGCGGTCATGCCGGTGCTGGCAGGCTGCGTGACCATGATGCTGATGGATATCCATTTCGGCACCAGCTTCTTCAATGCTGCCGGGGGCGGCGATCCGGTGCTGTTTCAGCACGTATTCTGGTTTTTCGGCCACCCCGAGGTGTACATCATGATCCTGCCGGCCTTCGGCGCGGTCAGCTCGATCATCCCTGCTTTCTCGCGCAAGCCGCTGTTCGGCTATACCTCAATGGTCTACGCCGTGGCGAGCATCGCCTTCCTGTCGTTCATCGTGTGGGCACACCACATGTTCGTGGTGGGAATCCCTTTGGTGGGCGAATTGTTCTTCATGTACGCGACGATGCTCATTGCCGTGCCGACGGGGGTCAAGGTGTTCAACTGGGTCAGTACCATGTGGCAAGGCTCGCTGACGTTCGAGACGCCCATGCTGTTCGCCGTGGCGTTCGTGATCCTGTTTTCCATTGGCGGGTTTTCGGGATTGATGCTGGCGATAGCCCCGGCAGACTTCCAGTATCAGGACACTTACTTCGTGGTCGCGCACTTCCACTATGTATTGGTGCCCGGCGCGATCTTCGGCATTTTCGCCTCGGCTTATTACTGGCTGCCCAAGTGGACCGGGCACATGTATGACGAAACCCTGGGCAAGCTGCATTTCTGGCTGTCATTCGTGGGGATGAACATGGCGTTCTTCCCGATGCACTTTCTTGGCCTGGCAGGCATGCCGCGTCGTATCCCGGACTACAACCTGCAATTCGCGGACTTCAACATGGTGTCGTCCATCGGTGCCTTCACTTTCGGCGCGACACAGGTGTTCTTCCTGTTCATTGTGATCAAGACCATTCGCGGCGGGCCGCCTGCGCCTGCAAAACCCTGGGATGGGGCTGACGGGCTGGAGTGGACACTGCCTTCGCCCGCGCCTTATCACACCTTCAGCACACCGCCCGAAGTGAAGTGAGTACCGCCATGAGCAACGTGCATTCGATCAAAGGCCTTGTCACTCGCCTGCTGCTGATAGTGGCCGTGATGTTCGCCTTTGGTTTCGCTCTGGTGCCTCTGTATGACGTGATGTGCAGGGCATTTGGCATCAATGGCAAGACCGGTGGCCAGTATCAAGGCTCGCAGGTGATCGATCAGCAGCGGCTGGTGCGTGTGCAGTTCATCTCGACCAATGCGGTGGACATGGTCTGGGCGTTTCATCCCCGGACCGAAGAGATCGAGGTTCACCCAGGCGCAGTCAACGAGATGATTTTCGTGGCGCAGAACCCCACCGACAAAGCGATGACGGCGCAGGCCGTGCCGAGTATTTCCCCAGGTCAAGCGGCGGCTTATTTCCACAAGACCGAATGCTTCTGTTTTACCCAGCAAATGCTGCAACCGGGAGAGCGGATCGAAATGCCGGTGCGTTTCATTGTTGATCGCGACCTGCCCAAAGACGTGAAACACCTGACCTTGGCCTACACGCTGTTCGATATCACTGCACGCCAGCCCCCCGTTCTGCCTGTCGTGAAAAACGGTGGCTGAAGGAGACGCTCAAATGGCTACGCCCCATGAGCACTACTACGTTCCGGCGCAAAGCAAATGGCCCATCATTGCCACGCTGGCCTTGCTGGTCACGATGTTCGGCCTGGGTACCTGGTTCAATGACCTGAAGGCGGCGCGGCCCGAATCCAACGGGCCTCTGATCTTTTTCATTGGCGGCCTGCTGGTGGCCTACATGATGTCTGGCTGGTTCAGTACGGTCGTCAAAGAAGGACGGGCCGGACTGTACAGCGCGCAGATGGATCGTTCGTTCCGCTGGGGCATGGCCTGGTTCATCTTTTCGGAAGTGATGTTTTTCATGGCCTTCTTCGGGGTGCTGCTTTACGTGCGGGTCTGGACAGGTCCGTGGCTGGGCGGCGAGGGCGCCAACGGTATATCGAACATGCTGTGGCCGAACTTTCAATTCCAGTGGCCGCTGCTGGAAAACCCGGACCCGAAACTGTTCCCCGCCCCAAAGGGCATCATTGATCCGTGGCATTTACCGCTGATCAATACCATTTTGCTGGTCAGCTCCAGCGTCACCATCACCTTTGCCCACCACGCCTTGAAAAAGGCCCATCGCGGCGCATTGAAAGGCTGGCTGGCCGTCACCGTGCTGCTGGGCTGCAGTTTTCTGGTGCTGCAGGCTGAAGAGTATGTACATGCCTATAAGGAGCTTGGCCTGACTCTGGGCTCGGGCATCTATGGCGCGACCTTTTTCATGCTTACAGGTTTTCACGGCGCCCACGTCACCATCGGCACGATCATTCTGTTTGTAATGCTGGTGCGGATTCTGCGCGGGCATTTCGATGCCGAGCATCAGTTTGGCTTCGAGGCCGCAAGCTGGTACTGGCATTTCGTGGATGTGGTGTGGATCGGCCTGTTCACCTTTGTGTATGTCTTGTGAGCCGGTCACCAGTTCACATGTGAAACCAGTTGGCCGCTGTAGAAGCCCCAGGTAATCAGCGCCAGGGTGAGGGCGGCGAGAATGACCCGCAGGGCCAGGACCTTGAGCAGGCGGGTCGACTGGTTGTCGTCCTTGATAAGAAAGAACAGGCCGCTGAACAGGCAGGTCACGGTGGCCGCCAACATAAAAACAATCGCTGCTTTGAGCATGAGAAAACTCCAGGAGCAATCGCCATGATGCAATGGAGTATAGGCATGGCCCTACGGCCAGAACGGACGGCAGGATGAAACGCTTCATCCTGCGTTCGGGGCCTGCACTGCTGATGCTGGCAGTGCTGCCACTGCTGGTCATGCTCGGTTTCTGGCAATTGAACCGAGCCGAAGAAAAGCGCGTGATTCTCGGCCATTACGCCGGGCACCGTGCGGCTGCGCCCGTCGATATCGCCCGCTTGCTGGATCTCGAAGAACCCGCCTACAGGCGCGTGCAACTGCATGGGCAATTCGATGCGGCCCACAGCCTGCTGCTCGATAACAGCACCCGTGACGGCAAGGCTGGCGTCGAGTTGCTCCAGCCATTTCAGGACCAGCCCAGCGGATTATGGCTGTGGATAAATCGTGGCTGGCTGCCCTGGCCGGATCGACGCACGCCGCCGGTATTCCGCACCTCAAACCAGCCGCTGCATCTGAATGCCTGGGTCTATGTCCCCCACGGCGAGAGCTTTCACCTGCAAGCCGATGCACTGAGCGACTCATGGCCCAGGCTGGTGACCGCCTTCACGCCAGGCAAGCTCTGGGCTGAGCTGGATCGCCAAGGTTATCCCCACGAACTGCGTCTTGAACCGGGCGAGGCAGCCTATCGCGCTGACTGGCCGGTGGTGGCAATGGAGCCGCAAAAACATATGGGTTACGCCGTGCAATGGTTTGCCCTGGCCACGGCCCTGCTCGGTTTTGGTCTGTACCGGGGTTGGCGCAGCAGAAAACACCGGGAGAAGAATAATGAACACCGTCGGCGTATCTGAATTTCGCAAGCAACGACGAGGACGCCTGCAACTGTTGGTCTTGGTGCTGGTGGCTATCGGGCCAATGATCCTGGCCACCTGCATGTACCGTTTCAACTTCTGGGTACCGGACAGCCGCAGTTATCACGGCCAGCTGATCGGCAACGGCCAAAGCCGCGCCGACCTGGGTGTACAGGCCGATGAACAGCGCTGGCAATTGCTGGTCAGCGCGCCTGGGCAATGCGATGCCGATTGCCAGCAACTGGTCTATCTGGCGCGGCAGGTCCAGATCGGCCTGGGCCGCGATGCAACCCGCGCCAGTCATGCCCTGGCCACGACGACGCCGCTCAGTGACGACTATGCCGAGAAACTTCGGCAGGACTATCCACAATTACAGCGATATCCACTGGATCTTGCCCGCTATCAGAAACTTGCCCCCGGGCTGAATGCGCCGCAACTGTGGATCATCGATCCCCACGGCAACCTTGTGCTGCGCTATGACGCCAGGGTCAAAGGCAAGGATCTGCTGATCGATCTGCGCCAACTGCTGAAACTGTCGAACATCGGATAAAGGGAGGTCGTCATGACCCGACCCGGATTTCGTATCGCCTTGCTTGCCACGCTGCTGGCGTTGTTCGTGGTGCTACTCGGTGCTTACACACGACTGACCCATGCCGGTCTGGGTTGTCCTGACTGGCCTGGCTGCTACGGATTTATCAGCGTACCCGCCAACGACCGACAACTGGCTCATGCGCAGCTGCATTTTCCAGACTCACCCGTGCACCGGGGGAAAGGCTGGAGCGAGATGACCCATCGCTATTTCGCAGGCGGGCTGACCCTGACCATTATTCTGTTGGCAGTAAAGGCCTGGCAGCGTCGGCACCTGGCCGGGCAACCGTTGAAGCTGCCCTTGCTGCTTCTGGGCGTGGTTTTCGTCCAGGCGGCATTCGGCATGTGGACCGTAACGCTCAAACTCTGGCCGCAAGTGGTCACGGCGCATTTGCTGGGAGGTGTGGCCACCTTGAGCCTGCTGTTCCTGCTGACCCTGCGCCTGAGTGGCGCCTTCGTGCCCTTGCCCCAACTGCCCACCCATTTAAGACGCTGGGCGGCGCTCGGGCTGATGCTGGTCACGCTACAGATCGCCCTGGGTGGCTGGGTCAGTGCCAATTATGCAGCGCTGGCCTGCACCGACTGGCCAACCTGCCAGGGCCAATGGTGGCCGGATGCGGACTTCGCCAATGGTTTTCACCTGACCCAGCATATCGGTCCCGATTATCTGGGCGGCAAGCTCGACAACGAAGCGCGCACAGCGATTCATCTGGCCCATCGCGTCGGCGCCATGCTGGTTGCGTGCTCATTACTGACTCTGGCCTGGCAACTCAAACGCGCCAGGCTCAAGGGGCTGGCGACACTGCTGGTGCTGGCGCTTGGAATACAGATCAGCCTGGGGTTCGGCAATGTGCTGCTAAGTTTGCACTTGCCCGTTGCACTGGCCCACAACGCAGGAGGCGCGGGTTTGATGTTGACGCTGACATTGATCAATTTTTGTACACGCCGCACGCCTGACCGAGTCCGCCTGCCTGTCCCGTGGGCAAACGTGCTACCTGTGAAGAAGGACACGATGCAATGAGTGTACTGAGCCAGGAGCGTCAGGCGTTGTGGCGTGATTACCTGGAACTGACCAAGCCCAAGGTGGTGGCGTTGATGTTGATCACTTCGCTGGTCGGCATGCTGCTATCCAGCCACACCCATGTGCCATGGACGATTCTGCTGTTCGGCAATCTGGGGATAGGGCTGTGTGCAGGCAGTGCGGCAGTCATCAATCATGTGCTGGACCGCCATATCGATGCGCTGATGGCCCGCACGCATAAACGACCGGTTGCCCAAGGGCGGATCGCACCGGAAAACGCTTTGATCCTTGCCTTGCTGCTGACGCTTCTCGGGCAGTTTCTGCTGCTGGCATTCACTAATCCGCTGACCGCCTGGCTGACCCTGGCGTCGTTGATCGGCTATGCCGTGATCTACACCGGCTTTCTGAAACGCGCCACACCACAGAACATTGTCATCGGCGGGCTGGCCGGGGCTGCGCCACCCTTGCTGGGCTGGGTGGCGGTTACCGGGCAGGTTACCGCCGAACCCCTGTTGCTGGTGCTGATCATCTTCGCCTGGACCCCGCCGCACTTCTGGGCTCTGGCCATTCATCGCAAGGCCGAATATGCCAAGGCCGATATCCCGATGCTGCCGATCACCCATGGCGAGCAGTACACCAAGGTGCATATCGTGCTGTATACCTGCATCCTGTTCGCGGTCAGTCTGCTGCCCTACGTGATTCACATGAGCGGCCTGACGTACCTGTTTTGTGCATTGATACTGGGTTTGCGCTTCCTGCACTGGAGCCGGGTGCTGTACCGTGGCACTCGACCGCACGTGGCAATCGACACCTTCAAGTACTCTATCCATTACTTGTTCCTGCTGTTCATTGCCCTGCTCGCAGATCACTACCTACTGTTGAAACCATGACTCGAACCCAGAAAACCGTATTCATCCTCGTCGCCATCGTGGCCTTGATCCTGGGCCTGACCTTCAATCGCGTGCTGTCCGGCAAAGGCGCAGCCGATCAGACTGCCCTGATCGATGCGGGCATTATCCTGCTGCCGCAAAGCCGCAACCTGCCTGACCTGAGGATGATCGACCAGAACGGCGGCTCGGTAGCCATCAATCAGTTGAAGGACAAGTGGACGCTGCTGTTCTTCGGTTACACCTTCTGCCCGGACATCTGCCCGACCACGCTGGCGCAGATCCGCCAGATCAAGAGCGAACTGCCCAAGGACGTCGTCGGTAACTTGCGCGTGGTGCTGATCAGCGTCGACCCGAATCGCGACACGCCGCAACAGCTCAAGCAATACCTGGGTTATTTCGACAAGGAATTCATCGGGCTCACCACTTCGGTGGCGGATCTTCAGAGGCTGGCCAATGCGGTGAGCATTCCGTTCATTCCTGCCGATACCAGCAAGCCGAACTACACCGTTGACCACAGCGGGAACCTGGCACTGCTGGGGCCGGACGGCACTCAGCGGGGCTTCATTCGTGCACCGTTGAGCAGCCAGAAGCTGGTGGTGCAATTGCCAGGGTTGTTGCAGAGAAACCAGTAGGAGCGAATCGGGCGGCGCTCCGCCCGATTCGCTCCTACGCGGTTTTATCAGAACGCCGGAACCACAGCGCCTTTGTACTTCTCGACCAGGAACGCTTTCACTTCAGGAGTGTTCAGCGCAGCAGCCAGTTTCTTGATGGCGTCCGAATCCTTGTTGTCCGGACGGGCAACCAGAATGTTGGCGTAAGGCGATTCAGCACCTTCGATCACCAGTGCATCCTTGGTTGGATCAAGCTTGGCGCCCAGCGCGTAGTTGGTGTTGATCAGCGCCAGATCGACCTGGGTCAGCACGCGCGGCAGGGTTGCAGCTTCCAGCTCGCGGAACTTCAGGTTTTTCGGGTTGTTCGCAACGTCTTTAGGCGTAGCCAGGATGCTGGTCGGGTCCTTGAGGGTGATCAGACCGGCCTTGGCCAGCAACAGGAAAGCACGGCCTTCGTTGGTGGCATCGTTTGGCAGCGCGACGGTTGCGCCGTTTGGCAGGTCTTCCAGTTTCTTGAACTTGTCGGAGTAAGCGCCGAACGGTTCTACGTGAACCTTGGCAACGGTAACCAGATCGGTGCCTTTACCCTTGTTGAACTCATCCAGGTACGGCTGGTGCTGGAAGAAGTTGGCGTCCAGGCGCTTTTCGGCAACCTGTACGTTCGGCTGGATGTAGTCGGTGAAAACCTTGATTTTCAGGTCTACGCCTTCCTTGGCCAGTGTTGGCTTGATGAACTCCAGAATCTCGGCCTGCGGTACAGCAGTCGCGGCGATACTCAGGGTTTCGTTGGCCTGCGCAGACAATGCTGTAACGGCGGCAAATACGGCCAAAAGTTTTTTCATGCAACAGCTCCTTTTATGAGGCCCGCACCAAGCAGGCCCTTACCAACAAATTCGGTTAACGATGGGTGAAATGGGCAACCAGCTTGTCGCCGACGGTTTGCAGTATCTGCACCAGCACCAGCAGCAGTACGACCGTCACGAACATCACGTCGTTCTGGAAACGCTGATAACCATAGCGGATCGCAAGGTCACCCAGTCCGCCAGCACCCACGGCGCCGGCCATGGCAGTGAAGGACACCAGCGCAATGGCGGTCACGGTAATGGCCGCCAGAATGCCGGGGCGCGCTTCGGGCAACAATGCCTTGACGATGATCTGCCGGGTCGTGGCACCCATGGCCTGGGTCGCTTCGATGATGCCTTTGTCCACTTCACGCAGGGCGGTTTCCACCAGACGGGCGAAGAACGGCGTGGCACCGGCAATCAGCGGCGGCAGCGTACCGAGAATACCCAGCGATGTGCCGGTGATGACTTCGGTCAGCGGCATCATCACGATCAACAGGATGATGAAGGGCAGGGCGCGCAGCATGTTGACGATCAGCCCGACCGTCGCATACAGCTGCTTGTGTTCCAGCAACTGGCGAGGCGAGGTCAGGAACATCAGCACGCCCAGAGGCAGGCCCAGCAAGATGGTGAAGCCCAGCGAAACACTGAGCATGATCAGGGTATCGCCCGTGGCGACCCAGATTTCATACCAGTCGACGTTGGAAAACAGATTCAGGAAAGCGTCCATCAGCGCAGCACCTCCATGTGAACGTCAGCGGCGGTGAAGCGAGCGAAAGCGGCGTCAATGTCGCCGCCGGTAATGGCCAGCGTCAGTTGACCATAAGGTGTGTCCTTGATGCGGTCGATACGGCCCGCCAGGATGCTGTAATCCACGCCGGTTTCCCGAGCGACCGTGCCCAGCAATGGCGCGTAAGTCGATTCGCCCTGGAAGGTCAGGCGCACGATACGACCCTGAACATGAGCAAAATCGTCACGCTGCTCGTTCTCGTCGATCTGCTCATGCTCCTGCACGAAACGCTTGGTGGTCGGGTGCTGCGGATGCAGGAACACGTCGGCCACATTGCCCTGTTCGACAATCACACCGGCGTCCATCACGGCCACCTGATCGCAGACACGGCGAATCACGTCCATTTCATGGGTGATGAGCACGATGGTCAGTTTCAGCTCTCGATTGATCTCGGCCAACAGCTGCAAGACCGACGCAGTGGTCTGTGGGTCCAGAGCGCTGGTGGCTTCATCGCACAGCAAAATCTTTGGCTTGGTCGCCAGGGCGCGGGCAATGCCGACACGCTGCTTTTGTCCGCCGGACAATTGCGCCGGGTATTTCCTGGCATGGGCAGACAGTCCGACCCGCTCCAGCAGCTCGGCGACACGCTTGTCGATCAGCTCACGGGACAGGTCGCCCGCAAGTGTCAGCGGCATGGCCACGTTGTCGGCCACGGTCTTGGAAGCCAGCAGATTGAAGTGCTGAAAAATCATCCCGACCTGCTGACGGAAACGCCGAAGGCCGTTGGCGTCGAGTGCCGTGACATCTTCGTCGTCAACCACGATCTGCCCGCCACTCGGGGTTTCAAGGCGGTTGATCAGGCGCAGCAAGGTACTTTTGCCCGCGCCGGAATGGCCGATCAGGCCGAATACCTGGCCGTCTTCGACACGCAGGCTGGTGGGATGCAGAGCCGGAATATCCTTGCCTGCAACCCGATAGGTTTTGTGGACGTTATGAAACTCGATCACGGAGCGAACCTTGTGGGGGCGCGTTAAAAAATCAGCGCAGTGACCTGGGGCAGCCACTTGCTTCGTTACCTCGGCGGGGTAAGCCGGGCGCGCATTTTAGCCTGTCCGCACAGCACTGCTTAGCATTTATTTGCCAGCACACATGCTCAATTGGCATAACGCGACCGGTGGTGCCAATGGCCGGAAAATTTAATGAACGGCACTTTTCCAGACGGGTCACTCCTTTAACGCCGTGATTCCCTTGGCTTGCCAAGGGAGTTGAATCATAGAGCCTGACATGAAAGCCGGGCCAGAGAATGAGGAGCATGTCTGATGTCTACCCCGAGAAAACCACCCCTTACCTCTACGCCGAAAAGCGAACTGGCAGGAACAGACACTCTTGACCGAAGCAATACCAACGAAAAACTGGAAAACCTTGAGCCGTTTCGCTCCGATGCCACGGAGCAGGCGCTGCGCACCAATCAGGGCGTCAAGATCGCCGACAATCAGAACACGCTCAAGGCAGGCAGCAGAGGTCCTTCGTTGCTGGAAGACTTCATCATGCGCGAAAAAATCACCCACTTTGACCATGAACGCATCCCGGAGCGAATCGTTCATGCGCGAGGTACGGCCGCACATGGCTACTTCCAGAGCTATGACGATCACGCCACCTTGAGCAAGGCCGGCTTCCTTCGCGATCCTGGCAAGAAAACCCCGGTATTCGTGCGCTTCTCCACCGTGCAGGGGCCAAGGGGCTCGGGGGATACGGTACGGGATGTTCGCGGCTTTGCGGTCAAGTTCTACACCGACGAAGGCAACTTCGATCTGGTCGGCAATAACATGCCGGTGTTTTTCATTCAGGATGCGATCAAGTTTCCTGACTTCGTGCATGCGGTAAAACCCGAACCTCACAACGAAATCCCGACCGGGGGCTCGGCTCATGACACCTTCTGGGATTTTGTGTCGCTGGTTCCTGAGTCGGCGCATATGGTGCTGTGGACCATGTCCGATCGCGCCATCCCGAAAAGCCTGCGCACCATGCAAGGCTTCGGTGTCCACACCTTTCGCCTGATCAATACCGAGGGCAAGTCGACCTTCGTGAAGTTTCACTGGAAACCCAAGTACGGCGTC
The DNA here is from genome assembly GCF_015471405.1 of Pseudomonas cichorii. Lineage (GTDB taxonomy): Bacteria > Pseudomonadota > Gammaproteobacteria > Pseudomonadales > Pseudomonadaceae > Aquipseudomonas > Aquipseudomonas serbiensis. The sequence continues at coordinate 52,821 of NZ_BLVZ01000013.1, read as the reverse complement.
TGCTCCCTGGTGTGGGACGAGGCCCAGAAACTGGCGGGCAAGGACACCGACTATCATCGCCGAGACCTGTGGGAATCCATTGAAACGGGCGATTACCCCGAGTGGGAGTTAGGCGTACAGATCGTGGCCGAAGAGGATGAACATGCCTTCGACTTCGATCTGCTGGACCCCACCAAGATCATTCCCGAAGAGCTGGTACCGGTGACGCCACTGGGCAAGATGGTGCTCAACCGCAACCCGGACAACTTCTTTGCCGAGACCGAACAGGTTGCGTTCTGCCCTGGGCATATCGTGCCCGGCATCGATTTCTCCAATGACCCGCTGCTGCAGGGTCGACTGTTTTCCTATACCGATACCCAGATCAGTCGCCTGGGCGGTCCGAACTTCCACGAAATTCCGATCAACCGCCCGGTTTCGCCCAACCATAACGGGCAGCGTGATGCGCAGCATCGCATGACGATCAACAAGGGGCGGACATCCTACGAACCGAACTCCATTGATGGCGGCTGGCCGAAAGAAACGCCTGCCGCTGCGGTGGACGGCGGTTTCGAGTCGTATCCGGAGCGCATCGACGCCCACAAGATACGCGAGCGCAGCGAGTCCTTCGGGGATCATTTTTCACAGGCCACGCTGTTCTTTCAGAGCATGAGCACACACGAGAAAGAACACATCATCTCGGCTTACAGCTTCGAGTTGGGCAAGGTTGAGCGTGAGCATATCCGCGCCCGGACGGTGAACGAGATTCTGGCCAATATCGACCTGGAGCTGGCCAGCCGCGTGGCACAGAATCTGGGGCTGCCAGCGCCAAAGGCCGGGACTGTGGCCGCCAGATCCTCGTCTGTCAAACAGTCACCTGCATTGAGCCAGGCCAATCTGCTATCCGGCGACATCGCATCGCGCAAGGTCGCAATACTGGTGGCCAATGGCGTGGACGGAAAAGCTGTCGAGGCCATGAAAGCCGCACTGCAAGCCGAAGGTGCTCACGGCAAGGTATTGGGGCCGACTTCTGCCCCCGTGGTGACCGCCGACGGCAAGAGTCTGCCGGTGGATGCGTCTATGGAAGGACTGCCATCGGTGGCGTTCGATGCAGTGTTCATCCCCGGCGGCAAGGACTCGATAAAAGCCTTGAGCACCGATGGGGTTGCCTTGCATTACGTGCTGGAGGCTTACAAGCACCTCAAGGCCATCGCGGTATCCAGCGATGCCAAGGCATTACCGGATTTGCTGCATCTGGATCAAGACGCTGGATTGCTGGTCGTACAAGACGGCTCATACGATGCGTTCTTCAAGGCCATCGCACAGCATCGAGTGTGGGATAGAGAACCGAAAGCCAAGGCTGTACCTGCCTGATTGCGCAGGTTTTTTTCGCAAATGAATTGGCTCCTACATCTGTAGGGGCCAATTCATTCGCGAATAGGCCTGGCCGGCGTCAAGACAATCTGCGCTGACTCATTACGCTCGATCTGACGGCGCAGTTCCAGCTCGAAATCAGGATTGATCTTGACCACGCGCTTGGTCAGCAATGTTGCCAGCCATGGGTAGTCATCGGTGCGAGGAACCTGCAACAGCACTTCGCAATTGAATGCCACGGTATCCGAGGCAATCGCATCCAGTTGGCGACGTAATTGCGGCATATCGCCGATCTTGAGATCGATGGTGGTGCTGTCGGCTGCCGGGTCGATCAGTTTCGCAATGCGTCTGGCTTCGGCAGCGCGCAGTTCGGCTTCGGCCTTGTCCAGCTCGGCCTTGCGGGCATGAGCGATGGCGCCATTGACGCCGCTGGTGAGCGCCGGAGCCTTGGGCATCAGCGCACGGGCACGACTCAATGCAGCGGCGGCAGCATTCATGTCGCCCTTCTGCAAACCGATCTGGCTACGACTCAAATAGGCTTCCGCCAGCCGACGCTGAAAGGGCTCCAGCCGGATATCGGTAGGCGCCGCAGCTTGCAGAGCCGTCAACTGGTCTTCAGCAGTCGCCAATTCATTGCTGGTAATGCTTTGCTCAAGCTGTGCAAACCCGTCTGGCTTTGCTTCGGCCACAGGTGTTTCAACGGTTGGGGCACTCTGGCAGGCACCCAACAGGATGGAAAATGCGACAAGCAGCAGATAACGGGAGGCGAGCGGCTTCATTCCTGCGATTCTCTAAGTTGCGCAAAAAACGAGCAAGTCTACACCGCTCGCTTGGGGAGAACAAAGCTGAGCAAGAACAGTGCCGCAGCGGATACCACAATAGACGGTCCTGCCGGGGTGTCCTTGAACCATGACAACGATAGCCCAATACACACAGCCGTCACGCCCAGCACGCTTGCGCCCAGTGCCATTTGTTCTGGCGAACGGGCGTGACGCTGTGCCGCAGCGGCGGGAATGATCAACAACGAAGTGATCAGCAGAACCCCGACGATTTTCATTGCGACGGCAATCACCACGGCAATCAGCAGCATCAGCGTCATGCGCAACGAGGCCACCGGCAGGCCTTCGACCCTGGCCAGTTCCTCATGCACGGTTACCGCCAGCAGCGGTCGCCACAGGCAGACGATCAGCACCAGAACCAGTGCGCTACCACCCAGAATCCAGGCCAGATCCGTCGGGCTGATCGCCAACAGGTCACCGAACAGGTAAGCCATCAGGTCGATACGCACTTCATGCATGAAGCTCAGGACCACCAGCCCGAGTGACAAGGTGCTCGGAGCAAGAATCCCCAGCAGCGTGTCCGAGGCCAGCGGCTGGCGCTGTTGCAGGGTGACCAGCAGAATCGCCAGCAGCAGGCAACCGACGGTCACGGCAATCGTCGGGCTGACGTCCAGCAGAAAACCCAGCGCCACGCCAAGCAGGGCGGCATGGGAAAGGGTGTCGCCAAAATACGCCATGCGCCGCCAGACCACGAACGACCCGAGAGGCCCCGCGACCACTGCCAGGGCCAGACCTGCGAGCAAGGCGTAGAGTAGAAAATCAGCCATGCTTGCAGTTGTCTCCGTGGACATGGGTGTGAATAGGGGATGCAGGCGCTGCATCGCCACTCACGACTTCGCCATGCAGGTCATGGGCGTGGTCGTGATGGTGGTGATAGATCGCCAGGCTTTGTGCGTTCTTGCCGAACAGTTCGACGAACGCCGGATCGTTGCTGACCTGTTCAGGATGGCCGGAGCAGCAGACATGGCGATTCAGGCACACCACCTGATCGGTGGTGCTCATCACCAGATGCAGGTCATGGGAAACCATCAGCACGCCGCAACCGTGACGATCACGCAAACGGGTTATCAGGCTGTACAGCTCGGCCTGACCTGCCACATCGACGCCCTGCACCGGTTCGTCGAGAACCAGTAGCTCAGGCTCGCGCAACAAGGCACGGGCCAGCAGGACGCGCTGCATCTCACCGCCGGAAATACCCTGAAGCGGGCTGTCGATGACTTTTTCGGCACCGACTTCCTGTAGTGCTGCCAGCGCGGCCGCCCGATCCACACCCGGCACCAGACGCAGAAAGCGCAGCACCGAGAGCGGCAGAGTCTGGTCCACATGCAGCTTTTGCGGCATGTAGCCCACTCGCAAGCCGGGCTTGCGCCAGACCGTCCCGGCATCGGGCTTGAGCAGCCCCAGCACGGCACGCACCAGCGTCGTCTTGCCTGCGCCGTTGGGGCCGATCAGGGTGACGATTTCGCCGGGGCGAACATTCAACTGAATGTTGTGCAGAACGTTTTGCCCGGCAAGCGTGACGCCAACCTGCTCCAGGCGAATCAACGCATTACTCATCAGGCGGCCTTGCAGCCGGAACAGATGCCGACGATTTCGACGGTCTGGCCTTCAACCTGAAAACCGACTTCTTTGGCAGCATTGATCACGGCATCGCTGATGGAAGCATGCTGCAGTTCAATGGCGGCGTGGCACTCGCGGCAGATCAGGAACTGGCCCTGATGCGCGTGAGTCGGGTGATTGCAGCCGGTAAAGGCGTTGAGGGATGCGATCCGGTGGACCAGGCCGTTTTCCAGCAGGAAATCCAGCGCCCGGTAGACGGTTGGCGGCGCGGCGCGACGGCCGTCTTCGTCGCTCAACACGGCAAGAATGTCGTAGGCACCCAGCGGCTTGTGGCTTTGCCAGACCAGTTCCAACACGCGACGACGCAAAGTCGTCAGGCGCAGACCTTTGCTGGCGCACAGCGCATCGGCTTCTGTGAGCGCAGAATGCACGCAATGAGAGTGATCATGAGGACGGCTGGCCAGCGGTGTAATAGGCATGAGCGGCGACGATATTTGCTAGAGACGTTATTATGTTACCCGTTCCTGTCTTATATGAGTGGTCCAAGTGCGCCGTCTTTTTAACCTTTTTGTCGTTTTGTCGGCCAGTTGGCTGGCTGTTGCCCCCGTCCAGGCAGAGGTTCGGGTCCTGACCAGCATCAAGCCCCTGCAGTTGATTGCAGCGGCTGTACAGGATGGCGTGGGTACACCAGAGGTGCTGTTGCCGCCCGGAGCATCACCGCATCACTATGCCTTGCGTCCATCCGACGTACGGCGTCTGAACGAGGTCGAACTGTTCTACTGGATCGGCCCGGACATGGAGAGTTTCCTGCCGCGTGTCATTCAGGGCCGCAAGCTGCCTGCCGTTGCCGTGCAGTCCTTGCCCGGCATGCATTTGCGTCATTTCGAGGCAGACAATGCGTCACATGACGATCACGATCATGACCATAGTCATGGTGCAGACGAGCACGACCACGATCACCGGCCGGGCAGCCTGGACTCGCATTTGTGGCTGTCCTCGTTCAACGCCAGGGTGATTGCCGCGAAGATGGCTACCGACCTCGGTACCGCCGATCCGGAAAACGCCGCTCGCTACAAGAGCAATGCCGAAGCCTTCGCCAAGCGTCTCGATGCGCTGGATACCCGGATCAAAAGCCGCGTCAGCGCTGTGGCAGGCAAGCCGTATTTCGTCTTCCATGAAGCCTTTGATTACTTTGAAGAGGCTTATGGGCTCAAGCACACCGGCGTGTTCAGCGTCGCAGCAGAGATCCAGCCGGGTGCCCAGCATGTCGCAGCCATGCGCGAGCGTTTGAAGGAAGTGGGCAAGACCTGTGTGTTCAGTGAGCCACCCTTGCGCCCGCGCCTGGCCGAAACCCTGACAGCGGGCTTGCCGGTGAAACTGGCTGAACTGGATGCGCTGGGCGGCTACACGCCAGCCACTGCTCAGGGATACGAGCAGGTATTGCAGAAGCTGGGTGATGATCTGGCGGGGTGCCTGGAAGGTTTGTAGCTTGCTTCGCGAATAAATTCGCTCCTACGGAAATTTCATTTAATTCATGATGTTGTGTTTTTTGGTGGGAGCAAATTCATTCGCGAAAAGCCCGTTTACAAGGCAAACGGCAACGACAGATGAACATCCTGTCGCTGTGCCAGACGCTTCTCGAACTCTGCCGGGTCATGGATCAGCACGTCCTGTCCGGCAAAGGACTCAGCCGCAATCAGGCGTGACAGCCAGAAACGTACGCATCCCACGCGCAGCATGGTTGCCCAGAGTTTCGTTTCAGCCGCCGTAAACGGCCGCAAGGCGGCGTAAGCGCCCAGCAAAGCTCTGGCGCGTACCGGGTCGATCTGACCGCCTTCCAGCGAGCACCAGTCGTTCAACGCAATGGCCAGGTCATACAGCATCGGGCCGGAGCAGGCGTTGTAGAAGTCGATCAGCCCGGTCAGGTGCGTACCTTCAAACAGGGCATTGTCACGGAACAGGTCAGCGTGCAGGTTGGCGCGAGGCAGCGCCATGATCTGCGGCTTGAGCTCTTCGATTTCCTGCAAGACGTTTTCCAGCAGTGTTCTTTGCGGCTCGTCCAGGTGCGAAAGGAAATTCCTGCCCTCGCTGAGCATCCAGTCCAGGCCACGATCGGTCTTGCGCTCCAGAACATTGGCACGTGTCGCCAGATGCAGGTTGCCCAGCAGCTCGCCGATCTGCACGCAATGCTGAGTGTTGGGCTCGCTGATGTGCTTGCCCGGTAAACGCGGTTGCAGCAGCGCCGGCTTTTCCGCCAGCTCACGCAGCGCTTGGCCGTCAGTAGTGCGCAGGGCGTAAGGCACCGGCAAGTCGGCGTCGTGCAGTACGTCCAGCAGTTCGATGAAGAACGGCAAATCCTGAATCGGGCCACGCTCAACGAGGGTCAGGACGAATTCGCCCTGTTCCAGGCTGATGAAGTAATTGGTGTTTTCACTACCTGCGGCAATGCCTTGAAAGTCGAGCAAACGGCCGAGCCCGTACGGGGCAAGAAATGTTTCCAGCTCGGGCCGAGCCAGTGGGGTAAAAACGGACATATCAGGACTGCCAGCAAAATTAAGTGAATTTAGGGTGTTACCAGCTGAATATTTCCCATTGAGGAATCAGCATGTCCGGTTGGTCCGAACGGATGAAATTGGGACTCGTACCATCGGCGCGCACCAGAAAATAAGGTTTCCCGTTCTTGGGCGTGATTTTCACCGCATAAAGAAAGCCGTTCTGGCGGTACTCCTGAATGGTCTTGTCGCCGTCGGTGCGAATGGTAACGTCTGGAGCGTCCGCAGGAGAATCCTCGGCTGCAACCACCAGGGGACAAAACACCAACAGCCCAGCCAACAACAGTCGATTTGCCGTGCGCATGATAACCTTGTCCCTTTGTCGTCAATGGTCCTCGCATTCTAGCGCCGACCCCGCCGAAAAGGTTGATTCTGCTCATGAGCCAAGCGCCCCTCGTCCTGGTGGACGGTTCTTCTTACCTGTACCGCGCCTTTCATGCGCTGCCACCTCTCACCACGTCCAAAGGTTTGCCGACGGGTGCGGTCAAGGGCGTGCTGAACATGCTCAAGAGCCTGCGCCGGCAATACCCGAAAAGCCCGTTCGCGGTGGTTTTCGATGCCAAAGGCGGGACTTTCCGGGACGAACTGTTCGCCGAGTACAAAGCCAACCGTCCGAGCATGCCGGATGATCTGCGCGTACAGGTCGATCTGCTGCATGCCTGCGTCAAAGGCATGGGTTACCCGCTGTTGTGCGTGGAAGGTGTCGAAGCCGACGACGTGATCGGCACCCTGGCGCGCAGCAGCGCGGCGGCGGATCGACCGGTCATCATCTCCACCGGCGACAAGGACATGGCGCAACTGGTCGATGGGCACATTACGCTGGTCAATACGATGACCGGTAGCGTGCTGGATGTCTCTGGCGTTAAAGAGAAGTTTGGTGTCGGCCCTGAGCACATCATCGATTATCTGGCGTTGATGGGCGATAAAGTCGACAACATCCCCGGTGTTCCCGGCGTCGGTGAAAAGACAGCCGTAGGCCTGCTGGTCGGTGTGGGCGGTGGCTTGAAAGAGCTGTATGAAAATCTCGACTCGGTGGCGGGCATGGCGTTCCGGGGAGCCAAGACCCTGGCACCCAAGCTTGAAGAGCACCGTGCCATGGCGTTTCTGTCCTATGAACTGGCGACCATCAAGGTCGATGTGCCACTGGACATCACTCTCGACGACTTGCAGGTGGGTGAGCCAGATCTGGAAAAGCTCACGGAGCTTTACACCGAGCTGGAATTCAAGAGCTGGCTTGAGGATCTGCAACGGCAAGCCAAGCGCGCAGGCGTGGAAATCGTCAAGGAAGAAGTGGTTTCCGAGATCAAGCTGGACTATGTCACGGTCCTCACTCAGGAACTCTTCGACGTCTGGCTGGAAAAACTGCGCACCGCCAAACTGATCGCCTTCGATACCGAAACCACCGGGCTGGATGCGCAGAAGGCGCAACTGGTGGGCCTTTCCTTTGCGGTCAAGGCCGGTGAAGCCGCCTACATTCCGCTGACCCATTCCTACATGGGCGTGCCGGACCAACTGGACCGCGACACCGTGCTGCTGGCGCTCAAGCCGCTGCTGGAAGACCCGGCCATCCTGAAGGTCGGGCAAAACGCCAAGTTCGACATGAACATTCTGGCCAACTGTGCCATTGGTGGTGATCAGGAAAATGGCATTACCGTCCAGGGCGTTGCCTTCGACACCATGCTTGAGTCCTATGTGCTGAATTCCGTAGCGACCGCCCATGACATGGACAGCCTGGCCAAGAAATATCTCGGCCACCAGACCACCAGCTTTGAAGACATTGCCGGCAAGGGCAAAAAGCAGCTGACGTTCGACCAGATAGCTCTGGAGCAGGCCGGCCCGTATGCCGCTGAAGATGCTGACGTGACCTTGCGCCTGCATCAGACCCTGATTGAAAAGCTGGACGCTGCCCCAGAGCTGCGTCGCGTACTGACCGAAATCGAAATGCCACTGGTGCCGGTACTGGCGAAGATCGAACGCGAAGGTGCAAAAGTGGATGCCAACCTGCTCGGCATTCAAAGCGTCGAGCTGGGCAACACCATGGTCGAGCTGGAGCGTCAGGCTTTCGCAGTTGCGGGTGAGGAGTTCAACCTGGGTTCACCGACTCAACTCGGGAAAATCCTCTATGAAAAACTGAACCTGCCTGTTCTGGGCAAGACACCCACCGGCAAACCGTCCACGTCCGAAGATGTGCTGATCAAGCTGTCCGAGCTGGAGCAGGGCGCTGAGTTACCCACCTTGCTGTTGCAGTACCGCTCGATCAGCAAGCTGAAAAGCACCTACACCGACAGCCTGCCAGGACAAGTCAACCCAAGAACCGGGCGCGTTCACACGTCCTATAACCAGGCGGGCGCTGCAACGGGACGATTCTCGTCCAGCGAGCCCAACCTGCAGAACATCCCGGTGCGTACCGCAGAAGGACGCAGGATTCGTCAGGCGTTCATTGCCCAGCCGGGCTACAAACTGCTGGCAGCGGACTACTCGCAGATCGAATTGCGGATCATGGCGCATCTGGCCAGCGATGAAGGACTGCTGGATGCCTTCCGCAACGGTCTGGACGTACACCGTGCGACGGCGGCCGAAGTTTTCGGGGTCGAACTGGATCAGGTCACCAACGATCAGCGCCGCAGCGCCAAGGCGATCAATTTCGGGCTGATCTACGGTATGGGCGCATCGGGCCTGGCCCGGCAGATCGGCGTCGATGGCAAGCAGGCCAAGGCGTATATCGAGCGTTACTTCGCTCGCTACCCAGGCGTGCGGGAATACATGGAACGCACTCGCGAGAAAGCCAAGGAGCAGGGCTACGTCGAAACATTCTTCGGACGTCGGCTCTACCTGCCGGACATCAACTCCGACAACGGCATGAAACGCGCCGGAGCCGAACGCACAGCGATCAACGCACCGATGCAAGGCACAGCCGCCGATATCATCAAGAAAGCCATGGTTGCAGTGAACAGCTGGCTGGAAGAGTCGGACCTTGATGCCCGCGTCATCCTGCAGGTTCACGACGAACTGGTACTGGAAGTGCGCGAGGATCTGGTCGAGCAGATCAGCGAGCAGATTCGTCCGCACATGAGCGGCGCTGCGCAATTGGCCGTGCCATTGCTGGTTGAAGTGGGCGTGGGCAACAACTGGGACGAGGCGCACTGATCGTCGCGCCAACATGAACTTTTCGGCTGGCCGGGAACTTAACCGGCCAACCGTCAGTCAGAGAACTCGATTGGTTGAAAAACCCGTCATGCTCCTAGTTGTGTTAAGTGTTGGCAGATATCCGGATCCCGCCCTAAGGGTCTGGACCTTGAACCCCGAACTTCCCCCCTCCCCATATGAAGTCCGGGGTTTTTTTTGCCTGCGATTTACCCCCCGGCAGGCGCTTTGTCTTCCAGTTCCATCCAGTCGGCCAGAACGGTATAGGCTTCTTCCAGGCCCATACGCTTTGGGGCCGAGAACAACTGGATCGTGACAGCCTCGCCCCAGCCCTTGCGGATCTGTGACTGAACCTTGAGCAGCGTGTTCTTTGCTGCGCCGTAGGTCAGCTTGTCGGCCTTGGTCAGCAGGACATGCATCGGCATCTGGCTGGCGATTGCCCAATCCAGCATCAGGATGTCGAAGTCGGTCATTGGATGACGGATGTCCATCATCAGGATCAGGCCTTTCAGGCTTTCGCGACTGCCCAGATAGGCTTCCAGGTGGCGCTGCCAGTGCTGTTTGAGCGGAATCGGCACTTTGGCGTAGCCGTAACCGGGCAGGTCCACCAGACGACGGTCTTCATCCAGTTTGAAGAAGTTCAGCAGTTGCGTGCGCCCCGGCGTTTTCGAGGTGCGTGCCAGGCTGGCGTGGGTCAGCGTATTGAGTGCGCTCGACTTGCCCGCGTTGGAACGCCCGGCAAACGCGACTTCATAGCCTTCGTCATCAGGGCACTGATCGACCTTGGCGGCACTGAGCATGAACGTGGACTGTTGGCACAGGCCGAGGATGGGGTTCTTGAGTTGCATGTGATTTCCGGTGAAGGCCTTGCCTGCAAGGGGTGCGGCAAGAGGTGTCGTTTCCGTTTGGGTAGCGCGAGTATATAATGCCGCAAATTTTGTGTGTGAATTCCCGGGTGCATCGAGGGAAGAACACTGAAGCGAGAACTAATATGCGCATTAGAACGCAGTCCGCTTTCAACCTGAAAGGTTTTTACTGCGCAAGAGGACTTTGGAGCCCCTTTTGCCAGGATCGTAACAATGCCGCGCGTGAAATGTGCAAGGACCGCAGTAGTCAGCATTTGCGAACCGTCATCCTGGAGATGAGCAAATCACCTGCTACCTAACTTTTCACCATTAGCCGATCTGGATTACCTGATGAACAAATTATTCGTGAGTCTGCTGTTGACGCTTGGCATCTGTGGAACAACCCAGGCCGCCGACGTCACCGGTGATGCGGCCGCCGGTCAGGCAAAGACGGCCGTATGTGGCGCCTGCCATGGACCGGATGGCAACAGCCTGGCTCCCAACTTCCCGAAACTGGCAGGCCAGGGCGAGCGTTACCTGCTCAAGCAATTGCACGAAATCAAGGATGGCAAGCGCACGGTTCTTGAAATGACCGGGCTGCTGACACCGCTCAATGATCAGGATCTTGCAGACATCTCCGCCTATTACGCCAGCCAGAAAGGCAGCGTCGGCGCGGCTGATCCCAATCTGGTCGCCCGTGGCGAAGCCTTGTTCCGTGGCGGCAAGCTGGATCAGGGCATGCCTGCCTGCACCGGTTGTCACTCTCCTGATGGTACAGGCAACGTCTCGGCCGGCTTCCCGCACCTGGGTGGTCAGCACGCCGATTACATCAAGAAACAATTGACCGCCTTCCGCGAAGGCGATCGCGTCAATGATGGCGACACCATGGTCATGCGCTCCATCGCTGCCAAGCTGAGCAACAAGGATATCGAGGCTCTGGCCCAATATATCCAGGGCCTGCACTGATCGATACGCGAGCATTCGGGCAGAGAATCCAGAGGGTCAGGCGTGACGTGCTTCATGGCACAAGCAAAAAGGGTGGCCCGGGCCACCCTTTTTTTTGATCGCCAGCGTTACACTAAGAACTCAAGCCTTGGTGACCGGTCGAAAAACCCGTCGTTTGAAGGCGACTCAATCTGCCCAGGAGTAAAGCATGCGTAATCTGATCATCAGCGCCGCTCTGGTTGCTGCCAGCCTGTTCGGTATGTCCGCTCAGGCTGCCACCCCCATCGAAGCTGGTAAGCAATATGTTGAATTGGCCAGCGCTGTGCCTGTTTCCGAGCCAGGCAAGATCGAAGTTGTGGAATTGTTCTGGTATGGCTGCCCGCATTGCTATGCGTTCGAGCCGACCATCAACCCATGGGTTGAAAAACTGCCCGAAGACGTTCACTTCGTACGCATCCCTGCCATGTTCGGCGGCGCCTGGGATGCCCACGGCCAGCTGTTCATCACCCTGGACACCATGGGCGTAGAGCACAAGGTTCACGCAGCGGTATTCGACGCCATCCAGAAAGACCGCAAGCCTCTGCTCAAACCAGAAGACATGGCTGACTTCGTTGCCACCCAAGGCATCGACAAAGCCAAGTTCCTCGAGACCTTCAACTCCTTCGCGGTGAAGGGCAAGATCGCCCAGTACAAGGAACTGGCCAAGAAGTACGAAGTGACCGGCGTACCGACCATGATCGTTAACGGTAAATACCGTTTCGATCTGGGCAGCTCCGGTGGCCCGGAAGCGACCTTGCAGGTTGCTGACCAGCTGATCGCCAAGGAGCGAGCGGCCGGCAAGGCAAGCAAGTAAGAGCAGCCCGCCATGCGCCGCTGGGGCAAGGGCACGGAGCGAGTCGTTGGCCTGCATGATCCGCAGGTCAACGAACATCATCTGCTGCAAAGCGGGTTGCCAGCCGATGGCAGGCTTCGGTTGCTCAGCTTCAATATTCAGGTCGGTATCAGCACAGAGCGTTACCGGCATTACCTGACGCGCGGCTGGCAGCATCTGCTGCCACACGGCGGACGGGCAGGCAATCTGCAAAAGATTGGCGACCTGCTCAACGATTTCGATCTGGTGGCATTGCAGGAGGCCGATGGCGGCAGCCTGCGTTCAGGCTTCATCAACCAGGTCGAGCATCTGGCTCATCTCGGTTCCTTCCCCTACTGGTATCAGCAGCTCAATCGCAACCTGGGGCGTCTGGGACAACACAGCAACGGCGTTCTCAGCCGTCTGCGTCCCGGCAAGATCGAAGACCATCCATTGCCTGGGCCTGCCGGACGCGGTGCTATTCTTGTCCGTTTCGGGGAAGGCGAGGACGCGCTGGTGGTGGTCATGATGCATCTGGCCTTGGGTCCGCGTACTCGAACACGGCAACTGGCCTATATCCGTGAACTGATTGGCGGTTATCGCCATCAGGTACTGATGGGCGACATGAATACCCATGCCAACGACTTGCTGGAGCATTCGCCACTGCGCGATCTCGGCCTTCTGGCACCGCAGGTCGAGGCAACCTTTCCCAGTTGGCGGCCGCAACGCTGCCTTGATCATATTTTACTCAGCCCGACACTGACGCTTGAACGTGTTCAGGTACTGGCGCAACCCATTTCCGATCACCTGCCCGTTGCTGTAGAGATTCGCCTGCCGGCTTCGCTGTGTGGTGATTCGCTACCCGTGCTCTCTGGTAGACCCCTTGAATGAGCGAAGAAGCCGAGCGCTGGAAAGAGAAGTATCTCAAGGGTATCGAGCAGCAGGACAGGCTCGCAGAGCGCTGGAACGCCAGGCTCGACTTGCTGCGCCGAGGCCTTGTACGCAGTAGTCTCGCGGCGGAAGGTACGGACCGCTCTGTCGACGAATGCATGAAGGAAATGCGCGAAATCGTGCGCAAGGACGACATGGATGCGGGTCTGGCAGCCCTGATACCACGCCTTGAAAAGGCCGTGCTGGATTCCGAGCAGCGTCGTGAAATCAGGGTAGGGCAGATCAGCAACGCTCTGGGTGCGCTGGTGACCCAACTGCAAGCCTTGCCGCTGCCTCGGGAAGTGCGCAAGCCGCTCAAACGGTTTGCCAAGGACCTCGAAGACCGCGCCTCCCAGGCCCGGGAATTACCCTTGCTGCTGAGTGAGCTAAGCGGCTTGCAGGGCAAGGCGCTGACCCTGCTTGAAAAACATGAAGAGGGACCTCGTCCCGGAATCCTTCAACGTCTGTTCGGCACCCGTGAGGAATCGAGCGATGCGGCTCATGGCCCGGAAAACGCTCAGCCAGCCAATGCGGCTACACCTGCCGCTGCCGAACCTGAGCCTGAGCCTGAAAGCGTTAACGAGCCAAACGCAGCGACCGTACCGACACCGGCCCAACCTGCGCAGCCAGCACCAGCACCAGCACCAGCACCAGCACCAGCACCAGCACCAGCACCAGCACCAAAGGTTGAGGCTGAAGCTCCCAAAGTCGAGCAACAGCACGTAGAGACTCCCGCTCCCACTCCTGTGGTTGAGCCAGTAGTTGAAACGCCGCAACCCGTTGAAGTGGCAACCGTCCCGCCCGCGCCCGCCGAGAAAGCGGCACCCGCACCGGTTCCGGTTCCCCCGCAAGAGCTGGTTACGCCTACGCCCTCTGTTCCCTACGAGCATGTGCCGGTTGTGCAGGCACTCGCCGAGAGCGACAGCGCAGAAGCTGACGAGTCACCGGATGATGAGCCGACCGATGAGCAAGAGGCCGGTGAAGGGGACCCGAACTATTCCCTGCCTTACTCTCCGGAGCCGAGCTACAGCTCGGTGGCCGCTCATATCGAAGAGACCTTGCTGGGGTTGCTCAAGGACCTGACCTTGTCCGAGCATCATCGCCCGCAAGTCGAAGACATGCAGTCACGCCTCAAACACGGGCTTAACTGGTACGAACTGCTGCCGATCCTCGACGATCTTGCCATTCTGATGCTGGCGATCAATAACGGCGGCCAACAGGAGTTCGGGACCTATCTCAAGCAGCTCAACGAACGACTGGAGTCGTTTCAGAGCCATTTGCAGGCTGCCAGTGAAGACCATGCCGAGAACCAGTCCACCGCACGTGACCTGAACGAGCAATTGCGTGAACAGGTCGGCGGCTTGCAGAGCAGTGTCCAGGACGCCTCCGACCTGAACAGCCTCAAGCAAGTGCTCGACAACCGGCTGGAAGGCCTGCTCAGCACAATGGATCACTACCAGCGCAAACGGGATGATCGCGAACAGGAAGTCGCCTCGCGACTGCAAGGCCTGGCCGCCCGTGTCGCCAGCATGGAACAGGAAGCTCTGGGCTTCAGGACGCACCTGGAAGAGCAACGGCAAAAAGCACTGATCGACCCGCTTACAACCCTGCCCAACCGTGCGGCCTGGGGAGAACGGCTTGAACGGGAAATGGCGCAGTGGCAACAGGACAAGACCAGCCTGCTGGTCTGCATACTGGATCTGGATCACTTCAAGCGAATCAACGATGGCTATGGTCACCTGGCCGGTGACAAGGTGCTGAAGATCGTTGCCAGTGTGCTGAGAAAACGCATGCGCCCCACAGACTTCCTGGCGCGCTTCGGTGGCGAAGAGTTCGTCATGCTCATGCCGGCCACCCATGTCACGACGGCTTTGACACTGCTTGATGAACTGCGGGCTGCCGTCGAGCTTTGTCCGTTTCACTTCAAGGGTGAGCGGGTGACGATCACGGTATCCATGGGCGTGACCGCCTTCCGGACCGGCGAACGTAGCGATGTCGCCCTCAAACGGGCCGATCAGGCGTTGTATCGCGCCAAGGAAAACGGCAGAAATCGTGTCGAGCAGGGATGAATGAAACATCTGGAATCCATCGGCGCTTCACGGATGAAGCAATTTTGCCGCGCTTTGTTATGATGTTGCATTTGCTGCCGACGTAATCCGATTTCCATGAAGCTGATTTTCACTGCATTTCTCCTTCTGGTCCTGACTGCCTGCTCCAGCGGGCCAAAGCTCGACACCAGCCATCCCTCGGTCAACCATGACGGCCGGGTCCAGTACGTCATCATGCATTACACCTCCGCCTCGCTTGAGCGCTCGCTGGAGTTGCTGACCCATGGCGAGGTCAGCAGCCACTACCTGATCGGCGACGACAATCCGGCAACGATCTACAAACTGGTCGATGAAAGCGCACGCGCCTGGCATGCCGGAGAAAGTGAATGGGAAGGCCGTACCTGGCTCAACTCAAGCTCCATCGGCATTGAAATCGTCAATCCCGGCTACACGGATACACCCACGGGACGCCTCTGGTACCCGTACACCGAAAGCCAGATTCAGGCGATCACCGTACTGCTCAAGGACATCATCAAACGCAACAATATCGACCCCAGGCACATCATTGGGCACAGCGATATCGCACCGATGCGTAAACTGGACCCAGGCCCGCTGTTTCCCTGGAAACGACTGGCACATGAAGGCATAGGCATCTGGCCGGACGAACGGCTGGTCGCCCAGCGTCAGGCGCAGATGATGAATAACCTGCCAAGCATCACCTGGTTCCAGCAACAATTGGCACGCCTGGGTTACACCACTCCTCAGACCGGTGAGCTGGACACCGCTACACGCCACGTTCTCGCTGCCTTCCAGATGCATTACCGTCCAGAGCGCTTCGACGGCCAACCGGACATTCAGAGCGCGGCCATCTTGCAGGTGCTCAACCGGGCCGACTAGATCAGCCTTCAGGGCTGCGTTCTTTACCAAGCTATTTGCGCGCTTGTTGCTATACCTGAGGGATATTCCACTCGGATATCCACTGATGCTCATCGCGCAAACGCGCTTTCGCATTCACCTTTCCCACCCTTGGTTGCTGGCGTTGCTGGCAGCCTTGCTAAGCGCGGCTGTATTTTTGTTCGGCAGCTTCGGGCTGGCGATGCATCAGGCACGGCAGAACGAAAGCCTGCAAATGAACGCTCAGGGCGAGCGCTTCCTGATTCGACTGGAGCAGCTTTTCGGTCAGTTGCGTGCAGGGCTGGATCAGCTGGAACACCAGCCACTAAGGCGTTGCAGCCCGGAAATGGTCGGGCGCTTGCGTGAGGTCATTTCCAGCAACCGCTTCATTTATGAAGCCGCTTATGTCGGGGGCGCGCGCAGTTGCTCCAGCTGGCCACGTCCCAAGGTGCTCGACGAACCTCGGCCACCTGACATTCGTGGCCCGACCTACGATTATTGGCTCAATACCTCGGCCCAGCCGGACGACAACCTGGCCGCACTGGTGCTTGGGCGTGGGGATTTTCGGGTTTCGACTTCACGCGGCCATTTGACGGATGTGGTCGATCTTCCGGCTGGAGGCAGCCTGCTGGTGGTGCTCGATAACGGCACCCGAGCGATACCGGTGCTGGGGCCTGCACAAGCCTGGCCTCCCGTGCCGGACTGGTTGCCGAACAGCGATACAACGCTCATTACGGCACAGACCCAACTGATTTACCGCATGCCCACCCAAAGCCCGGAATACCAGTTGGTGCTGATAACACCGCGTATCGACTTGCAGGAAAAAATCACGGGAGCCTGGTGGTTACTGGTACCGGCCAGCCTGTTGATGTCCTTGTGCATTGCAGCGCTGGTCCTGCAATTGATGCAACAGCGCAAATCCCTGGGGGCCGAACTCTCGGGGGCGTTGCGGCGCGGGGAATTGAAAGTCCTCTACCAGCCCATTTTCAACCTCGAAACCCGCTTGTGCGTCGGCGCCGAAGCCTTGGTGCGCTGGCGCAGGCCGGACGGCACGCTGACCAGCCCGGACCTGTTCATCCCGTTGGCTGAAAATACCGGGCAGATTCGGCAGATCACCGATTTTGTCTTACAGCAGTCACTGGAAAAACTCGGGCCGCTATTGCGCGCCAACCCGCATCTATACGTCTCGATAAACCTGGCCGCCTGCGATGTCATCGCCCCGCGCATTGGCCGCGTAGCCGCCAGATTGCTGGCCCTGCACAAGGTTGCCGCCCGCCAGATCGCGTTTGAAGTGACCGAGCGCGGCCTGATCGACGTGGTCGTGGCGCGCAACCACCTGCAACTGCTGCGCGACCGTGGCCACCAGATCCTGATCGATGACTTCGGCACCGGCTATTGCAGCCTGGCCTACCTGCAGACCTTGCCGGTGGACTGCCTGAAAATCGACAAGGCCTTCATCGATGCATTAGGGCACGACGCCGCCAGCAGCGGCGTCGCCCCCCATATCATCCGCATGGCTCACGCACTGCAATTGCGCGTAATCGCTGAAGGGATCGAGTTCGAGTCCCAGGCCCATCTGCTCAAGAGCGAAGGCGTGGTCTACGGCCAGGGCTGGCTCTTCGCCCGCCCTTTGACTCCCACCAAGTTCTGCGAACTGGTCACGGGTGGCCGAAGAGGGACTGGGCGACGCAAGGATGATGTGGCGTGAAGACAACGACCATTTCAACGACACGCTACGCTGCTGTGCTTACAGTTCTTAATCAAATTGCCAGCAGAATCTTGTAAGTGGGCTGACTGGTACAATCTCGATCTTTGAGGTGTCTGGCTCTCTCGCAATGCAATGGAATGGAATGATCTGATAATCAATGGAACAACTTACAGTCTGGCGCATTTGCAGCCATTCGAGCGGGTATATGACATTGCTGGAGAGCAGGTCACCATTCATTTTGAATTTGGATTTCATTGCTTCACAGATGACAAGGGCAACGGCAAGCAGCTTTATTACAAGCGTGAGCATCGCTATTTTTGCCTTGCGCGCTATCACTACAGCAGCCAATTGCGTGACTACATTGATCGCCGTTTTTTTGAGGGGCTTGCTGTGCCGCATAACAGCAAGAAAAGTGGACAGCGCTACTTCTGCCTTGATCTGCATGACTACGCAATATTCTTTTCAATCACAAAGCCACAGGGCTCAGTCAACCGATTGAAGCTGCATGTGATCTCTGCATACGAGGTCGACCAATGGGGCCGACACTCTCTGCCCAGAGGCAAACCATTCAACGTGCGCTTCATTCTGGAGAAAAGGAATAAAGGGGAATCTGTGTAAAGCAAAAAGCCCCAATACTTTCGTATCAGGGCTTTTTGTGAATCTCTATATCGGCCTGTTCTTTCGGCTTTCGCCTATCCCGCTCACTGGCTAGGAGGGTTTTCACCCCGAAATCAACACCCCTTCCGAAGAAGGTTCCGGTCTGTGCTGACGATCAAAAGCTTAGCAAACAGTTGCTCTCCATTCAACGATTGGTTGAATGCCCCTCCACAACCCTCTAGAGCGGCAACGCCATATAAAACTGCGTCCCCTGTCCTGGCCGTGAATAGACGCCCATGCGCCCACCGTGCAGTTGCACGATTTCCTTGCACAGTGCCAACCCAAGACCGGCGCCACCTTTCTTGCGGCCAACCTGTACGAAGGGCTCGAAGATTCGGCCTTGTTGCCCGTAAGGAATGCCTTCGCCATTGTCTTCGATGCTGATGATTGCACGCTCGCCATGACGGCGGGCCTGTAAGCGGATCAGGCCGTTTTCAGGGGTATGGCGCAATGCGTTGTCCAGCAGGTTGTCCAGCACCCGTTCCAGTTGCGTCTGATCGGCATGCAGATGTGGGACTGGTTCCTGAATGTCCAGCATCAAGGTGATGTTGTGTTCCCGGGCTTGCTCCTCGAAACGGCCTCTGGCTTCTTCAAGCAAGTGCTTGATAGGGCAGGGGGCAAGCTTGAGTTTTTGCAGACCGTTCTGATAACGCGAGAAATTCAGCAGGTCGTTGATCAGTTGCATCAGGCGCTGCATTTCTTCGGTGATGGTATTGAGCAGGTCCGCTTCGCGGGACTCTGCCGCAAAATGCAGACGCTCCTGCAAAAGCCCGAACGCCATATGAATGCCGGTCACCGGCGTGCGCAGCTCATGAGAAGCACGCAGGACGAACTCGCTGCGCACGCGCTCGAAAGCCCGTTGCTCGGTCACATCGCGCAGCACCATCACTGCACCGAGAATGTGGCCTTTGGTATGACTGACGGGGGTCAGGCTGTAGGTCAGCAATCGGGACTCGCCCTCGATATCGATGCTCAAGTCTTCCGGTGCATGCTCCAGAGTCCCGCCACGCAAGATCAGGAATAACTGCTCATCCAGCTCTGGATGCTCAAGCGCTTCGCCAAGCCCGCGACCAAGGCGGCTCTCGTCCCAGCCAAGCTGGCGCTGAGCCACGGGATTCAAGTGCTCCAGGCGACCTTGCCGGTCGATCATCAGCAGGCCATCGTCGATACTGTCGAGCACCGCTTGCAGACGTTGCTGGCCGGCCAGTAACTCATCGACATTGGTGGCCTGATGCTGACGCAAAGCCTCGGCCATGATGCCGAAGCGCCGGGTCAGAAGGTTCATTTCGGCTGCCGAGGAGATGGGCAGCGTTACTTCATAGTTGCCCTGGCCGATATGGTCCGCCGCCTTGGCCAGAGCCTCGATGGGGGCGCCAAAGCGCTGGGCGATACCATGGGCAGTGATGAAGCCGATACACAACACGGCAATGCCTACCAGCCCAAGCAACCCGGCGATCCACAGCGCCCGCTCGCGGGAATAGGCTTCGGCAGTACTGATGTTCTCCAGCGCCCGGCGGTGGGTATCCAGCAAGTCGTTGCGCAAGACATCGAAGCTGCCTCGCAGCTCGGGGTTGTCATGCATTGCCCGCGTGTCGCCCTCAAAGCGCTGGTAGGCATCAATGAAGCGCTGGTAGTACTGACTCGTCTTCTCGAAGCGACCCTGCACCTTGTTTTGCGAATCACGTTCCATGCCCTCGACCAGCAGTTCATGAAACTGATCCTGATACTTCTGCAGCGCGAGCTTGTCAGGTGACGGGCTGATCATTATCACCAATTGATCGCCGAGGTTCTGACGCAGCTTCAGGCCCAGTTCGAGGTTGCTGAAGTTACTCTGGATCAGGGACTCCTGACTCTTGGCCATTTGCATGACGCTGACCAGCCCAAGCAGCAACCCAAGTAGCGCAACGGTTATCAGGGCCGAGATGCTTAGAAACAGACGGGTACGTAACTTCATTGCCAGTTTCATACAGAACAACTCATAAGTTGTACTGCTTGCGTTTGCGATAAAGGGTCGAAGAGTCGATGCCCAGGGTTTTCGCAGCCTGATCGAGTGTATCGCTGGTCGCCAGGACTGCGCCGATATGGGCCTTTTCCAGTTCGTCCAGGCTCAAGGCTGCGCCCACGCGAGGGGCGTTGTTGGTCGGTACTTCGGCCATGCCCAAGTGACTGACTTCGACTCGCTCCTGCGGGCAGATGATGCTCGCGCGCTCGATGACGTTACGCAACTCACGGATATTGCCGGGCCAGCGGTAGTTGAGCAGCGCAGCACGGGCTTCGTCGCTGAACCCGCGAGCCGGCCGGGCATAATCCTTGACGAAGCGCGCCAGGAACCGATCGGCCAGGGTCATGATGTCTTCGCTTCGCTCACGCAATGCCGGAAGGTGCAGGGTAATCACGTTCAGACGATACAGAAGGTCTTCACGGAAGCGCCCGCCGCGCACCATGTCTTCCAGATTCAGGTTGGTGGCCGCCAGAATCCGCACGTCGGCACGCCGGGTGACCGGGTCACCCACACGCTCGTATTCCTTGTCCTGGATGAAACGCAGCAACTTTGGCTGCAAAGTCAGTGGAAAATCGCCGATCTCGTCGAGAAACAATGTTCCGCCATCGGCCTGATTGACGCGGCCCAGTGTGCTTTCGCTGGCACCGGTAAACGCACCGCGGCTGTGACCGAACAGCTCGCTTTCCATCAACTCGGCCGTCAGGGAAGGGCAGTTGATGGTGACGCAGGATTTCTTGGCTCGTTTGCTCCAGCCGTGAATGGCGCGCGCCAATTCACCTTTACCAGTGCCGGACTCTCCCAGAATCAGAATGTTGGCGTCGGTCACGGCCACCTGCCGCGCCGTTTCCAGAATGGCCATCATCGACGGGCTGTGAGAATCAAGGCCGTCCTTGGGCTGGCGTATCTCGCCTTCCAAAGCTTCCAGACGGGCAGACAACTGCCGTACTTCCAGTTGCTTGGCAGTGGCAAGGCGCAGTTGATCCGGGCTGCAGGGTTTGACCAGGTAATCGGCGGCGCCAGCCTGGATCGCATCGACCGCCGTGTCGACCGCCGAATGGGCGGTAACGATCACTACGCGCATCCATGGTGCCTGGATACGCATTTGCGCCAGGACCTCCAACCCGTTGTCTTCGCCCAGACGCAGGTCCAGAAAACACAGGTCAAACACCTGACGCTGCATCAATGTGTCGGCCTGCGCTGCACTGTTGGCAGTGGCGACACTGTAGCCCTCATCTTCCAGACAGTACCGGAACGTGCGAAGGATTGCGGACTCGTCGTCCACTAGCAGAATACGGCCCTGATTCTCAGTGGCTGTCTCCATTTTTCCTACGCTCCTAAGTAAATGATCTTGGTTAGTCTCGGAATCATCGGGCAAGTTGCATGGTTGATTCTGATTGATTCTGTGACATGCATGTTAGCTATCTGTTCGTGCATTAGCTAACCGGCTGATTTTTCTGGCTATCTGTCTCCAGCCTGAGGCGACCTGAAGCCACCGAGCTGCATTGGCGCGGATTCCTCTCCCTGAACAAGCCTGCGGTGGTTCGTGCAGAACGCACGACTGTGAAGGGGGGATCGTGCAGCTTGCTGGCTGCCGTTTTTTTAAAAACATAGCAAACCATTGATTTAATTGAGTTTATTTCAAACGCAAAAAATGGCATGCAGTCTGCACTATCTCTTGCACCCAAGGTTGGATCTTACGGCCAGCCAAATTCATCAAGACCATTCAGGTAAACGGAGTTTAGGGATGAACAGCCAGCATATCGCCCATTTGCGTATTTCATCCCTGCACATACAGCAAGGCCTGTTCTTGCTGCTGGCCCTGCTCATTACCCTGATTGCCGTTCAACAGTTCCAGCGCTGGGATCAGTCTCGCGAAGCGACCCAGACCCAGCAGCAAATCATCAAGGTCAGCGCGTCCTATCAAAACCTGACGCGGACGGCCCAGATCACTGGACTCGGACCCCAGCCTGTTGACGGCGTGGTGTCTGTCGATGAAGTAGCAACGCCGCAAAAATGGGTCTTCTGATCCAGACAAACCGAACGAAACGTTCCAAATTCAAATAGCTGTAAAAGGAGTATCACCATGCTGAGTTGGGCTATCACGTTCTTGATCATCGCCATTGTCGCTGCCGTACTGGGCTTCGGCGGTATCGCAGGCACGGCAACGGGCATCGCCAAGATTCTGTTCATCGTGTTCCTGGTCATGTTCGTCGTGTCTTTCTTCTTCGGGCGCCGCGGTCGAGGCTGAGAAATGGGCAAATCTTTTCACTCACTGGCAGCCGCCCTGTTGATGGGCGGCAGTGCCATGGCAATAGCCGCCAACGATGGTCAGGCCCGGGTCAATGAGCTGTTGAGTTCTGCGCCCGAGTACCGTCAGACATGGACCAAGGTCATACAGAAAGAGGAACGGTTGCCCGACTGGATCATCAATCTTTCCGGTACTTCCGAACAGATGACCGCCGTCACCGAGGACCATGATCCCTATATCGTCGGAACACTGTGCGAAACCGCTGAAACCTGTCGCAGCAAACGCCTGATCGTGTCGTTCAGCCTCGATAAGGAAGATGCCTATGCAATGCTGGTCGAAGTGCCTGCCGGACTCCCGGCCGACAAATCGCCTACTAACCATGCGACCTACCGTTTTCTGGGTAAACCGGATGAAGGCATGCAAGAGCTGCTGAAAGAGCAGTTGCGCAAAGATCCGAACTGGTACTGATTCAGCACTCCACACCTATCTCAAGGACCAGGCATCCGGGCACGCTCCCGCATGCCTGGTCTCCCATTCCCTCGCTCTATTTATTCATTTGTGCAAATGGCGCAGGATGTGCTCGCGAGTGCATAAGCGCGGTCTGGCCGTGTACCCTTAATTGCCGCTAACCAATCGACGAGGGTTTCATGGGTTGGCTCAACCGCCACAAATTCCTGCCTTTTCTCGCCTGGCTTCCCAAACAGACTCGCGTCAGCGTCGGCCGTGATGCGCTGGTAGGACTGAGCGGTGCCATCCTCGCCTTGCCACAATCCATCGCTTACGCGCTGATCGCAGGACTGCCTCCCGAATATGGTCTTTACGCCGCCATCGTTCCGGTACTGATCGCTTGTCTGTGGGGCTCTTCGTGGCATTTGATATGCGGACCGACAGCCGCCATTTCCATCGTGCTGTATGCCAGCATCAGTCCTTTGGCCGTTCCTGCCAGCCAGGACTACATCACGCTTATCCTGTTGCTGACATTCATAGCCGGGGCATTCCAGTTGCTGCTGGGCATGATGCGCTTCGGCGCACTGGTGAACTTTGTCTCGCACTCTGTCGTACTGGGTTTCACTTTGGGCGCAGCCATCGTGATTGCATTGGGACAGATACCGAACCTGGCGGGAATCGATTTACCCAGTCAGAGCACTGCTCTCAACAGCCTGACAGCAGTCCTCGAACACAGCCCTGAGATCGACAAGCCCTCGCTGATTCTGGGCCTGCTGACTCTGGCGCTGGGCATTACCCTGAAATATCTGGTACCGCGCTGGCCAACACTGTTGATCGCCTTGGTATCGAGCAGCCTGCTTGTCTGGTTGTGGCCTGCAATGTTTGGCCAGGTGAAGGTGGTGAAGGCTTTCGCGGGGCAACTGCCACCGTTCAGCCCGCTGCCACTGGATCTGGACCTGATCCTCAAGCTGCTGCCGACTGCAGTTGCAGTGGGTATGCTCGGCCTGGTGAACAGTCTGTCGATTGCCCGCTCGCTGTCGGCACGCTCCCAGCAACTGATCAACGCCAACCAGGAAGTGCGCGCTCAGGGCCTGTCGAATATGGTCGGCTCACTGTTCTCCGGCTATCTGTCTGCCGGCTCCTTTACCCGTGCCGCCTTGAGTTATGAAGCAGGGGCACGCTCGCCATTGGCGGGCGTTTTCTCGGCGTTATGGGTCATGTTGTTCGCGGTCGCGGGGGCATCATTGATTGCCCACATCCCGATTCCGGGCATGGCGGCCTCGATTCTGTTGATCTGCTGGGGGTTAGTGGATCATCGCGGTATCGCGGCGTTGTTTCGGGTCAGTCGTTCCGAGTTTTTCGTGATGGCCCTGACCTGTGTCGCGACCCTGCTGCTGGAGTTGCAGACCGCAATCTATGCAGGTGTGCTGGCTTCGCTGTTCTTCTACCTCAAGCGCACGTCTCAACCCAAGGTGCAGCAATGGCGCGAAGGTGACGAAGAGATCATGCGCGTCGGCGGGTCGATTTTCTTCGGCGCCAGCCATTACCTGCAAACCCGCTTGCAGCGCACCGAAGGCAAGCGCGTGGTGATCGATGCCCAACAGATCAACTTCATCGACTATTCAGGCGTTGAAATGCTTCATCAGGAAGCCCGACGCCTGCTCAAGCAGGACCGGACCCTGACCCTGCGTCGCGCCCGGCAACAGGTCGTCGAAGAGCTGCAAAAGCTGGAGGGCGCGGATAAATGCCCGATCCTGTTCGAGGATTAGGCGCTCGCCAACTGCCGCCGCATCTCAGCCAGTACCTGCGCTGAATCCGGTCGCACGCCGCGCCATAGCAAGAAGGCTTCGGCAGCCTGTTCGACAAGCATGCCCAGACCGTCCACCGCCTGTGCCGCACCGTGCTCGGTCGCCCAGCGACAGAATGCCGTCGGCTCCTTGCCATACATCATGTCGTAACAGAAGGTATGACCCGCCTCGATCAGGCTGGAGGCAATCGGCGGCAACTCACCCGACAGGCTGGCGGAGGTGGCGTTGATAATCAGGTCCACCGGCTCTTCCAGCCAGTCGTAACCGCTGGCGAACACCGGGCCGAGGTCGGTAAAGAGCTGGGCCAGGTTTTCGGCTTTTTCCACCGTACGGTTGGCGATCACCAGTGCGGCGGGGTTCTGCGCGAGCAACGGCTCCAGAGCACCACGTACAGCACCGCCGGCACCGAGCAACAGGATACGTTGACCGCGCAGACTGAAACCGTAATTGACTGTCAGATCACGCACCAGCCCGGCGCCATCGGTGTTATCGCCCAGCAAGGTGCCATCGGCCTGTCTGCTCAGGGTATTTACCGCACCTGCGCGCTCGGCACGCAGGGTCAGGCTGTCGGCCAGACGATAGGCCTCTTCCTTGAACGGCACGGTCACGTTGGCCCCGCGCCCGGTCTGGAAAAAGCGTCGGGCGAAAGCCGTGAAATCGTCCAGCGGAGCCAGCGCGGTCTGGTAATCCAGTTGCTGTTCTGTCTGGCTGGCGAACAGGCTGTGGATCAATGGGGACTTGCTGTGGCCGATGGGATTACCGAATACGACGTACTGGTCCATTTGTGTTCCTGTTGATGTATTTATCGCCCGGTACAGCACTGTGGAGCGAATTCATTCGCGAAAAAGTATTCGCGGATAAATCCGCTCCTACAGAAACCAGGGCTCTGTCATTCGGCCAGCCAATCCCGGTCTTGCAGGAAGTACTCGGTCAGGCGCGCTTCTTCGCTGCCCGGCGCGGCCTTCCAGTCATAACCCCAGCGCACTTGTGGAGGCAGGGACATCAGGATCGATTCCGTGCGGCCACCCGATTGCAGGCCAAACAGCGTCCCACGGTCGTACACCAGGTTGAACTCGACGTAACGGCCACGTCGGAATTCCTGGAACTCACGCTGTTGCACGGTATAAGCCGTGGCCTTGCGGCGACGCACGATCGGCAGGTAGGCATTGATGTAGGCATCACCAATAGCGCGGATGAAAGCGAAACTGGTGTCGAAGTCCCAGTGATTCACATCGTCGAAGAACAGACCGCCAATACCGCGCGGCTCATTGCGATGCTTGAGGTGGAAGTAGCTGTCGCACCAGGCTTTGTAACGGGGATAGACGTCATCGCCAAACGGCGCACAGGCACGCTCGGCAACACGGTGCCAGTGTACGCAGTCCTCTTCAACGCCGTAGTAAGGCGTCAGGTCGAAACCGCCACCGAACCACCAGACCGGCTCTTCGCCTTCTTTTTCAGCGATGAAGAACCGTACGTTGGCGTGGGAAGTCGGCACATGCGGATTGTGCGGGTGGATTACCAGCGAAACCCCAAGAGCCTCGAAGCCACGCCCCGCCAGCTCAGGCCGGTGAGCACTGGCCGACGGCGGCAGGTTGCTGCCAAAGACATGAGAAAAGTTGACGCCGCCCTTTTCGATGACAGCACCATTTTCAACGACCCGCGTGCGACCACCGCCACCTGCAGGACGTGTCCAGGCATCTTCGACAAAGTGTGCGCTGCCATCTTCGAGTTCCAGGGCAGTGCAGATCCGGTCTTGCAGATCGAGCAGGTAGGCTTTTACGGCCTCGGTGCGGGTATTCATAGAGATCCCTAAGGCTGACGTCAAACGGCTGAGCACCCCGGATGCAAAGGGGCGCAGGCAAAGTGGCGCGTAGCATACCACTGGCCGACCTGCCTTCGCAGTTGACGAAGATCACCTGAAGGAGTCCGATAGCCCATCCAATGATCCGTTTAGACCAGCATGGAGAAAGCAAATGGCAAAGCGTATCCAGTTCAGCACCATCGGAGGACCCGAGGTTCTTGAATATGTCGACTTTGAGCCAGCCCAACCCGGCCCGCAGCAGGTTGTGGTTCGCAACAAGGCCATCGGCCTGAACTTTATCGATACCTATTACCGCAGCGGCCTTTACCCGGCACCTTCATTTCCTTCGGGGCTGGGCACGGAAGGCGCGGGCATAGTCGAGGCCATCGGCAATGAAGTGACACGCTTTCAGGTGGGCGACCGCGTGGCTTATGGCACCGGCCCGCTGGGTGGCTACAGCGAGCTGCATGTATTACCCGAGGCCAATCTGGTGAAGCTGCCCGACTCGATCAGCTTCGAGCAGGCGGCCGCCGTCATCCTCAAGGGCCTGACGGTACAGTATTTGCTGCGCCAGACGTATCTGGTCAAACCCGGCGAAACCTTTCTGTTCCACGCTGCTGCCGGTGGCGTCGGTTCGCTGGCCTGCCAGTGGGCAAAGGCCTTGGGAGCGAATCTGATCGGCACGGTCAGCTCGCCGGAGAAGGCAGAGCACGCCAAGGCGCTCGGTGCATGGGAAACCATCGATTACAGCCATGAAGACGTGGCCAAGCGGGTACTGGAACTGACCGAAGGCAAGAAATGCCCGGTGGTCTACGACGGCGTCGGCCAGGACACATGGCTGACCTCTCTCGATTGCGTGGCGCCTCGTGGCCTGCTGGTCAGCTTTGGCAATGCATCCGGGCCGGTTTCAGGCGTGAACCTGGGGATTCTGGCGCAGAAAGGCTCGCTTTACGTGACCCGCCCAACCCTGGCCAGCTATGCCAACAATGCGCAGAACCTGCAATCGATGGCCGACGATCTGTTCGACATGCTCGCCAGCGGCAAGATCAAGGTCAACGATATCCAGCAATACGCCCTGAAAGACGCCGCCCAGGCGCAGATCGAGCTGTCGGCTCGCCGCACCACGGGATCGACGATTCTGATTCCTTAACCTGGACGTACAACCTGGCCGGTCGCGACATCTCGGATGACACTGGGGTTTCGGCGACCGCCCAGGCTGCCGCCAAGCACCAGGTCGATTTGCCCACGGAAGTATTGCTCCACGCGCAGCCGTGTGCGGGCAGCCGGGCGACCGGCAGGGTTGGCGGAGGTCGAGATCAAAGGGCCGACCAGTGCGCACAGTTCACGTACGGTCGGATGATCGGTCACGCGCAGGGCCACGGTTTCATGCACACCCGTGATCCATTCAGGCAGCAGGTTCTGATGCGGCACCAGCCAGGTGTTAGGGCCAGGCCAGGTGCTGGCCATGCGGTCGATCCACTGCTCGGGAAAGTCCTCGAACAGAAAATCGAACTGGCGAATGTTGTCGGCGATCAGAATCAGCCCTTTATCCACAGGCCGCGACTTGATCGCCAGCAGGCGATACACCGCTTCCTCATCCCATGGGTCACACCCAAGCCCCCAGACTGCCTCGGTTGGATAGGCAATCACCGCTCCGGCCCGAATATCTCGAGCGGCTTGCTGCACGCGCCAACTGCTGACCATTGATGTTTCTCCGATAAATCCTGCCGGGCAGTTTAACCTCAGGGCGCCCGTGCGAACCATCGTCCAGCTTCATTGCTGATCATTCCATCCAGTTCCAGCTCGGTCAGGGCGGCCAGTACCTTGGGAAGTGGCCATTCACTGGCAACCGCCAACGCCTCGCTGGTATGCGGTGCAGCATGCAGGATCGTCAGCAATGGATGCCTGGAAGAGGAGGCAGGCTGCTCAGGCCCGGAAGCGGCGGGTGTCAGATGGTGCCAGTGCTGCAGGGCTTCAAGAATGTGATCGACGGTTTCGACCAGCACAGCGCCATCGCGGATCAACTGATGACAACCGCGAGCACCCGGGTGATGAATGGAACCGGGAATGGCATACACCTCTCGACCATGCTCGGCCGCAAGTCGCGCCGTAATCAACGACCCACTGCCCACACTGGCTTCCACCACCAGTACCCCCAGAGACAAACCACTGATGATTCGATTGCGGCGCGGGAAGTTGTTGGCCTGTGGGCCGGTATCCAGCGGGAACTCTGAAATCACTGCGCTACCTTGCGCAATCATCTGCGACGCCAAGTGTCGATGGCGCTGTGGATAAAGTTTTTCGAGGCCCGTCCCCAACACGCCGATTGTTGCCCCGCCAACGTCCAGAGCACCTTGATGCGCTGCGCCATCGATCCCCAAAGCCAGGCCGCTGGTAATGACAAAACCGGCACCTGCCAGGCTTCGGGCAAAAGCGCTGGCCGTGTCCATCCCCGGCTTCGACGCACGACGACTGCCGACCATTCCCAGTTGGGGCCGCTCAAGAATCGAAGGGTTTCCAGCAATGAATAACAGAGGCGGCGGGTCGGCAATTTCAGCGAGCAACGCCGGGTAGCCAGGGTCGTCCCACATCAATAAATGCTGGCCCGGACACTCAAGCCAGGCCAGTGCGGCGCTGGCTCCATCACGCACCAGCGGGTCGCGACGGGCCTCGGCACAGGCCGTCGGCAACCCCAAGGCTCGCCATGCACTGGCGGGCGCAGAGAGTGCTGCCGAGGCGGACCCGAATGCATCAATGAGTCTGGAAAAGCGTTTGGGTCCTACCTCCGGCAAGCGATGCAAACGCAGGCGCGCTTCCAGTTCGGCAGGCGAAGGGACAGCTTTTTCAAACAGTGGCATAAGATCGTCCTTGATCCATAGCCCACTTCAAGGAGTGGGCAAACCTGTGGATAACTCTGTTGACAACAATTTGATAAGTAAAATGTCCGGTGGAAAAATCCGTATCAATCCTGAGACATAGCGTCAGGGATTGCGGACCTTGTCCATAATGGCCAAAGATCTGTTCGCGTGCAGGACCAAGGCGTAACTGAGCTTTTCATAAGTGCGGAAAACCATCAGCAGCCCGGAACGTTCGTCGGGAATTTTCACCTGCTCGCCGGTCACCCGGTCGCGGACCATTTCGCCCGTCTTGAAGATCGCCAGCACATTGCCTTCGACCAGCCCGTCACGCCTGCCTTTGTTGAGCGTCACCACATCGTAGACGCCAACCTGGGTCACGCCTCTGGGCACATCGAGAATCAGGCCCTCAATGGCGCTCTGTGGAGAACTGGGCAGGAACGTCGAGTTGATTGCCCGCTCTTCACTGCTGAACAGACGGTCACCCAGGCGAACTTCCTGGGTAGAGCGCTGCAACACCAAGGTGGAGATATCGCCTTCTGTGGCAACGACTTCACCGCTGCCAATATCGTCGGCATTGATGCCCAGCACTTCCTTGGTACCCGGATCGGTATAGACCTTGCCCTGACGGAAAATGCCATAGCCCTGCTGATCCTGGTCCAGATTTCCGCGGGCGTAGATGCGGTCGCCCCGGCCACTGAGTACACGCTCGGCATTGCCTGCGACGATGTACGGGGCGTCCTCGAACTGGTCAGCGCTGTCGACGATCCGGTTGCTGATCAGAAACGCATTGATCGCGCCCAGCGGGATGCTCGGGATCGCTTCGATCGTCGGCGTACTGCGCACACGAGGCGACAATTTGATCGTTCCGCGGGACTCGGCACGGTTGAGGACAACACGTGGCTGACCATCGATGTAGACCAGCGACAGCGAATCGCCGGGATAGATGAGGTCCGGATCGCGTACTTGTGGATTGGCCCGCCATAACTCGCGCCATTTCCATGGTTCGCGCAAGAATTTGCCGGAAATGTCCCAAAGTGTGTCACCGGCAACGACGGTGTACGTTTGCGGGTGGCCTTCCTTGAGTTGCACTTGCGCCTGAACAAGACCGCTGGCGGTCAAAAGCAGCAGGGCGAGTAGTGATTTCCTCATGCGGTGAATCCCTTTATCATGTTGTCTCGCGTGAACATAAGTCCCATCAGTCATGGGGCTGCTCGCTTCGACATTCCAAGCCTGGCAGCCAATTTTGACTTTACCCTACAGTGCAGCCCTTACGTATATGGCCATTCTAAACATTCTCGAATTTCCCGATTCGCGCCTGCGCACCATCGCTAAACCCGTGGCGATAGTAGACGACGGCATACGCCAGTTGGTCGACGACATGTTTGAAACCATGTACGAGGCTCCTGGCATCGGTCTGGCAGCGACCCAGGTCAACGTCCACAAGCGTGTGGTCGTGATGGACCTGAGTGAGGATCGCACCGAGCCTCGCGTATTCATCAACCCTGAAATCGAAATGCTGACCGATGAAATGGATCAGTATCAGGAAGGCTGCCTCTCAGTGCCCGGTTTTTATGAAAATGTCGATCGTCCCCAGAAAGTTCGCATCAAGGCTCTGGACCGTGACGGCCAGCCTTACGAACTGATTGCCGAAGGTTTGCTCGCGGTCTGCATCCAGCATGAATGCGATCACCTGAACGGCAAGCTGTTCGTCGACTACCTCTCCAATCTCAAGCGTGACCGGATCAAGAAAAAGCTGGAAAAACAGCATAAGCAAAACGCCTGATCCCTCATCCAAAAAGGCCTGTGAAGGCCTTTTCTTTTTTACAGAACGAGAAGTCCATGACTGAGCCACTGCGCATCGTCTTCGCCGGTACTCCGGAATTCGCCGCCGAACATTTGAAGGCCCTGCTCGACAGCCCTCATCAGATCATCGCGGTCTACACCCAGCCTGATCGCCCGGCCGGTCGTGGACAAAAACTGATGCCAAGCCCGGTCAAGCAACTGGCGTTACAGCATGGCCTGCAAGTACTGCAACCGCCAACGCTGCGCGATGCAACGGCTCAACAGGAGCTGGCAGAGCTCAAGCCCGATCTGATGGTGGTGGTCGCTTATGGCCTGATCCTGCCGCAAGTGGTGCTGGATATTCCACGCCTGGGTTGCATCAACAGCCATGCCTCCCTACTGCCACGCTGGCGCGGCGCGGCGCCTATCCAGCGAGCCGTGCAGGCTGGCGATGCAGAAAGCGGTGTAACCGTCATGCGCATGGAAGCGGGGCTGGATACCGGCCCGATGCTGCTCAAGGTCGTCACGCCGATCACGGCAGAAGATACCGGCGGCACCTTGCACGACCGTCTTGCCGAACTTGGCCCGCCCGCTGTGTTGCAAGCCGTTGCCGGCCTGGCTGATGGCTCGCTGATTGGCGAAGTACAGGATGACAGCCTCGCCACTTATGCTCACAAACTGAACAAGGACGAGGCGCGCATCGACTGGAGCCGCCCGGCAGACGAGCTGGAGCGCCTGATCCGCGCCTTCAATCCATGGCCGATCTGCCACAGCACACTGAACGAAGAAGCCCTCAAGGTTCTGGCCGCCAGCCTTGCCGAAGGGCAGGGAGCGCCGGGCACGATTCTCGGCGCCAGCAAGGACGGCCTGATCGTAGCCTGTGGACAAGGTGCGCTGCGCCTCACCCGTCTGCAACTGCCGGGCGGCAAGCCGCTGAACTTCACTGATCTGTTCAACAGCCGTCGCGAGAAATTCGCCACCGGCACGGTATTGGGCCAATGAACCCGCGTCTGGCCGCAGCCAGGGCATTGGCCGCCGTGCTGAGCGGCAAGGCTTCGCTGAACAGTTCATTACCGACACAGCTGGATAAAGTCGAAGTCCGTGATCGCGGGCTGACTCAGGATCTGGCCTTCGGCACCGCACGCTGGCAGCCGCGCTTGTCGGCGCTGGCGGCCAGGTTGCTGCAAAAACCCTTCAAGGCGGCTGACGCCGATGTAGAGGCGCTTTTGCTGGTCGGGCTTTACCAATTGCTCTACAGCCGCATCCCCGCCCACGCCGCCATCGGTGAAACAGTGGGTTGCGCCGACAAGCTGAAAAAGCCTTGGGCCAAGGCATTGCTCAACGCCGTTCTGCGCCGTGCGCAACGTGAAAGCGAAGCGCTGCTGGCTGAACTGGAACACGACCCGGTGGTGCGCACCGCTCACCCGCGCTGGCTGCAAAAAGCCCTGAAAGCCTCGTGGCCCGAGCAGTGGGAAGCCATCTGCGCCGCCAACAACGCTCATCCGCCCATGATCTTGCGGGTCAATCGTCGGCATAACAGCCGTGCTCAATACCTTGAGCTGTTGAAAGCGGCAGGCATCGAAGCCATTGCCTGCACCTTCAGCCAGGACGGAATCCTGCTCGCCGAGCCGGGTGATGTGCGCTCACTGCCAGGTTTTGCAGAAGGCTGGATCAGCGTGCAGGATGAAGCAGCCCAACTGGCTGCCGATCTGCTGGAACTGGCTCCCGGTCAACGTGTACTCGATGCCTGCTGCGCGCCGGGCGGCAAGACTTGCCACCTGCTGGAAGTACAGCCACAGCTCAGTGGCGTGGTGGCTGTGGATCTGGAAGCCAAGCGACTGGTTCGCGTTCGGGAAAACCTTGACCGCCTTGGCCTGGATGCCGAACTGATCGCCGCCGACGCCCGCGAAACCACGCAATGGTGGGACGGCAAGCCATTCCAGCGCATTCTGCTCGATGCACCGTGCTCGGCAACAGGCGTGATCCGCCGTCACCCGGACATCAAACTGACCCGTCAGGCGGATGACATTGCCGCCCTGGCCACGCTGCAAGGCGAACTGCTGGACGCGCTCTGGCCGACCCTGCAAGTCGGAGGCATTCTGTTGTATGCCACCTGCTCGACGCTGCCAACGGAAAACACACAAGTGATCGAAGCCTTCCTGGCACGCACCAGCGGTGCCCGTGAACTGGATATCGCCGGGCAGTTCGGCCAGCAACCCGCAGGCATCAAGCAACCGCACGGTCGCCAGTTACTTGCACAGGAAGGCGGGCATGACGGCTTCTATTACGCAAAACTGATCAAGATCGCGGCGTCGGTCTGACAGGGAGATAGCAGTTGAAAATCATCATCCTGGGTGCAGGGCAGGTTGGCGGCACGTTGGCCGAACATCTGGCCAGTGAAGCCAACGACATCACGGTCGTCGACACCGATGGCGACCGTCTGCGTGATCTGGGCGACCGCCTGGATATCCGCACGGTTCAAGGCAAAGGCTCGT
This sequence comes from Pseudomonas cichorii, assembly GCF_015471405.1. Taxonomy (GTDB): domain Bacteria; phylum Pseudomonadota; class Gammaproteobacteria; order Pseudomonadales; family Pseudomonadaceae; genus Aquipseudomonas; species Aquipseudomonas serbiensis. The sequence goes on along the minus strand of NZ_BLVZ01000013.1, from coordinate 19,058 downwards.
TTCCAACAGTGCTGCGCCAGGCCGGGGCCGATGATGCCGACATGCTGGTGGCCGTCACCAACAGCGACGAAACCAATATGGTTGCCTGCCAGGTTGCCTACACGCTGTTCCACACGCCGACCAAGATTGCCCGTGTCCGCGATGCGGCTTACCTGACCCGCGTCGAGCTGTTCGATAACGATGCGATTCCCGTGGATGTACTGATCAGCCCGGAACAGGTGGTAACCAACTACATCAAGCGTCTGGTCGAATACCCCGGCGCCCTCCAGGTGATCGACTTTGCCGAAGGCAAGGCACAACTGGTGGCCGTCAGAGCTTATTACGGCGGGCCGCTGGTGGGCCAAAAACTACGCCAGTTGCGGGCGCACATGCCCAATGTCGATACCCGCGTGGCCGCGATCTTTCGTCGCGACCGACCCATCACTCCCCATGGCGACACCGTTATCGAAGCCGATGACGAAGTGTTCTTCATCGCGGCAAAGGCCCACATTCGTGCCGTGATGGGCGAGATGCGACGTCTGGACGAAAGCTACAAACGCATCGTCATCGCAGGCGGTGGCAATATTGGCGAGCGCCTGGCCGAAGCCATCGAAAGCCGCTATCAGGTCAAGATCATCGAGATGAATCCGGCCCGTTGCCGTCATCTGTCGGAAACCCTCAACAGTACCGTGGTGCTGCAAGGCAGCTCTTCGGATCGCGACCTGTTGATGGAAGAAAACATCGGCAATACCGACCTGTTCCTGGCCCTGACCAACGACGACGAAGCCAACATCATGTCATCGCTGCTGGCCAAGCGGATGGGTGCGCGCAAGGTGGTGACACTGATCAACAACCCGGCGTATGTGGACCTGGTGCAAGGCGGGGAAATCGATATCGCTGTCAGCCCTCAACTGGCAACCATCGGCACCTTGCTGACCCACGTCCGGCGCGGCGATATCGTCAGTGTGCATTCGTTGCGCAGGGGAGCGGCCGAAGCCATCGAGGCTGTCGCCCACGGCGATGCCAAATCCAGCAAGGTCATCGGCAAGGCCATCAAGGACATCATCCTCCCGCATGGCACCACCATCGGAGCCATTATCCGCGACGAAGAAGTCCTGATCGCCCACGATATCACCGTGATCGAATCAGGCGACCACGTGATCCTGTTCCTTGTGGATAAAAAATACATCCGCGATGTGGAGCGGCTGTTTCAGGTGGGGTTGAGCTTCTTCTGATCAATTAATGCACAAACAAAACCTGTGGGAGGCAGCTTGCTGGCGAAAAGGCCTGAAAACCGGCAGATATTCTGCGTCTGTACGCTGAAGTCGCCAGCAAGCTGCCTCCCACAAAGTGACCTTAACTGATCGGCTACTCCCACACGTTGTTCAATACCAGCGCGCTTCGCCCGCTGGCCGCTTCTTGAAGCGCTTCATGGTCCACATGTACTGGCTCGGATAAGCCCGCACATATTTTTCGACCACCTTGCTCATGGCTGCCGCTGAGGTTTCGGTGTCAGTGCTGTACATCTCTTCGGGCGCAGCTTCCAGGACCACTTTGTAACCCGAGCCGTCCGGCAGGCGCATGGCGTGCAGAAATACGCCAACAGCCTTGCCGCCCGCCAGCATGTTGGGCACGAACTTACTGGTCAGAGCCTGGGTACCGCAGAAAGGCACGAAGATACCGGCCGATTCTGCCGGCTCCGGATCAGCAGGAATTCCTACCGAGCCCCCTTTGCGCACTTCCTTGATGACACTGAGGATGCCTTCCTTGGTCGAGGCCGCCACACGGTTGCCCAGCTGTACCCGTTGCTTGCGCAGCAACTCATCCACCGCTTTCAGCTTGGGCGGCCGATAGAAAATGATCGGTTTGCACTGGCTGCAATAGAAGTGGTTGAGCACTTCCCAGTTGCCCAGGTGGCTGGTGATGCCGACCACGCCCTTGCCGGAAGCGAGGGCATCCTTGAGCACATCGAGGCCTTCGACTTCACGCACCAGATCGATGGACTTCTGGGCAGGCCAGATCCAGGCGCAGGCGCTTTCAGTCAGGGTCTTGCCGATATCCATCAGGCTGCGGCCTACCAATCGGTCAAGCTCGGCCTTGTTCAACTCAGGAAAGCACTTGGACAGGTTGATCCGCGCCACTTCACGGGAACGGTTGGGAAGCTTCCACATCAACCAGCCAATCGAAGTGCCGACCCATTGCACGGCACGCCAGGGCAACAGAGCAAACAACCGCAACGCCCCGACAATCATGGCACCTTTGAACTTATCCACAGATCACTCCCAAACTCTTGAGGCAGGCATTGTAACCGCCAGCGCCATTGGCTGCGTATTGATCGCAGTAAACCACCCCGAATGCCAATGATTGCAGGCTCTGAGCACGCATCAGCAGTGCTGCATGTAGCCGATGGCTGTAGTTATCGGCCTACTCATTTCACCTAATCGACTGACAACGTACTTCGGGCCGCTACCCGATGGCGTCCCTCTTTTTTATCCATCCTCTCCCAGACATCCGAATAACCGCATGGAGGCGAATATCGAGCAGGGACAGGCAACGCAATGGAGAAAGGGCATTTCATTGGCCTGGGTGACCAGACCACCTGTGGCGGCAGGGTTCTGGAGGGCGACCATCGTTTGAGCATGTGCGGTCTCGCCCGCTCCCGTACAGGTGATCGGGTGACCTGCGGAGCGAACGGCAAGACCTATCGCATCACCGGCGGTATCCCGTGGATGCACAGCCAGGGGCTGTTGCTGGCCGGCACACTTCATAGCTCAAGCACTTGCCCCTGCAGCGCCAGGCTGATTCCCTCGGTTCTTACCGCCACCTATGGATGGCCGGACGCTCATGCCCGGCAGGCTTTCCGATCTGTAATCACCCCCCTCTACGGCTTTGACGCATCGGCTACGCAAGACCGTTCTAGCAAGGACAAACCTCTGGAAATAGAGGAAGAAGAGGAGGAGGTCGAGCAGGAACAGTTGATTACCCTGCGACTTGGCGTGTTTTTCGATGGTACCGGCAATAACCAGTCAAACAGCGAAAGCGTTGCCGGATGCATGGCACGCGACGTCAACTTGCAGGACATGGCCGAAGAGGTTCGTCGATTCTGCGCAGAGCATGGTTATGACGGTAACGGCAGCTCGCCTGACAACAGTTACGGCAATGACACCAGCAATATTGCCCGGCTTTATGATTTGTATCGGGATCAGGCGGATATCACCATTGACTCGGACGCCGAAGAGGCGGCCTTGAAGGTTTACATCGAAGGCATCGGCACAATCAGTGGTGGCACTGATTCGCTTTATAGCCAGGGGACTGGGCGTGGGGAGACGGGGGTTTTGGCGAGGGTTGAACAGACTCAAACGCTAATTTTCTCAAGCATGCGCAGGCTTAAAGAAAAAAACCCGAACCTCAAAATCAGACGCATTGAAGTAGATATTTTCGGTTTCAGCCGAGGTGCAGCAGCAGCCCGACATTTTGCCAATAACGTACTGAAAGGCTCCCAAAGCCTTTTGGCCAAAGCCCTGCCAACAACCATGCTGATCGAAGATTTTGCATGGCGCAGACAGCACGATATAACACTCAACTTCATCGGTCTGTTCGACACCGTGGCCGGGATCGTCTCACCGCTGGCAGGCGATTTCAGCCCGGGCAACGCCCATAACCCTGGCCTGGATCTGGGTTTACCGACCAGCGCTGCACGCAAGATCGTGCAGTTTGTGGCAAGGGATGAATACCGCCTGAACTTTGCCCTGACCCGCACTGGCAACGACATTGTCCTGCCTGGCTCCCACTCGGATATTGGCGGAGGTTACCTGCCTCGCACCCGTGAAAGGCTGCTGCTCAGTAAACCGGTGAGCAGCCTTGAGCGCCTGGATACACCCGACGAAAACTCATCGGCCTACCGCCAGACATTGCGCACCACCGACCCATTGCTCAATCGCCTGATCGAACAGGGCATCAAATTCAAGCCGGCAATCTGGTCAGTAAGGCAACCCCGTAGTCGCGATGCGCTATACCCGGAAAAACGGGTCTATGTGGCCGCCAGAATCGACCGGGAAGTGGACGGTGATTTATCGAAGGTTTATCTGCGTGTGATGCGTGAGCTGGGGTTGCGTCACCAAGTCCCCTTCCAAAAGCTGGCAGAAACATCTTCAGTGGCGCTGCCTGCCGAGCTGCTTCCTGTCCTGAAAAAAATCCAGGCGTTTGTCCTGGGAAACGGTTCTGCTCTGAATTTAACCCGATCAGAGGAAGCCATGCTGCTGCATCGTTACATCCATTTTTCCGCCAACTGGAATGCCATGAAAAACTGGAACAGCAGTGATCTGGACGTGGTGTTCATCAACCGGCCCACGGACGACTACAAGCGTGTGGTGCATGCCAATGAATAAGCTTCAGGTATCGGTAGTATTGATTGCTGCTTTGCTGATCAGCAGTTGCAGCGGCAACTATGGGGCCAAGCTGCCGTATGACTCTTGGCGACTCGGTTTTTTTGTTCCCGACTACATGGAGGTCTGGATCGAAACCGCTGACGTAGTGGATATGCAAGACCGCTGGTTCAAACGCGCCATGAGCGGATTGGCAGCAATCCAGACTCCTCCCCATCTGAAAGGAAACCCTAAAGGCTGGCCAATACGCGCCGGTGCGGGATCGGGAAAGCAAGTCACGGGGGCCGATCTGCCGCGCTTTATCTATGTCAGATGGCAGTCCCTGGCAGAACCTCAGACTTATCAGGCCTACATTGAGATTCCAGATGCCATTCGACAAGCCATGCGTGAAGGAGGAAAAACCTACTGCGAGGCAAGCAATGAATGGATCACTGACTATCGGGAAAATTTGGCTATTGGTCTAGCGCCAGGTGGAATCGCCAAAACATGGATCAGCGGGACATGCCTTGGCCCCATTGAAGTCAGCCGCGTACAAGGCACCATAGTCAAAAAAGGCCCACATGGAGGTGCATCAGGGGGCTATTACTATCGCAACCCAAACCCAGAATCCCAAGCCTACATCGACAAGTTCGGCATCCCCTATGAATCGTGGTGAAAGGAATACTCTAGTCGTCCTGGCTCTGGCAATGCTGCTTTTGGGATGCAGCGGCACCAATAGCTATGGGGCCAAACTGCCGTATGACTCTTGGCGACTGGGCTTTTTTGCTCCCGATTACATGGAAGTCTGGATCGAAACCGCTGATGTAGTGGATATGCAAGACCGCTGGTTCAAACGTGCCATGAGCGGGCTGGCAGCAATCCAGACGCCTCCCAACATGAAAGGAAACCCGAACGGCTGGCCTAAACGCGCCGGTGCGGGGTCGGGAAAGCAAGTCACGGGAGCCGATCTGCCGCGTTTTATCTATGTTCGATGGCAGTCTCTGGCAGAACCTCAAACCTATCAGGCCTACATTGAAATTCCAGAGTCTATTCGGCAAGCCATGCGTGAGGGAGGAAAAACCTACTGCAAGGCAAGCAATGAATGGATAACTGATTATCGGGAAAATTTGGCTATTGGTTTAGCGCCCGGTGGAATCGCCAAAACATGGATCAGAGGGACATGCCTTGGCCCGATTGAAGTCAGCCGTGTACAAGGCACGATATTTAAAAAAGGCCCGGATCTGGGACGAACCAACGGGCGTTATGCATTTGAGCTGGAGCCAGAATCCCAAGCCTACATCGACAAGTTCGGTATCCCCTATGACTCGTGGTGAAAGGGGCAGTCTGCTAAAAGCCCTAAGCACCTTGCCCTGACGCGGGAGCGAGCACGGCGTATCGGTCACAATCCACGGTATGGTCCATGACCATGCCGCTCGATTGCATATAGGCGTAGCAAATGGTCGGACCAACGAAGGTGAAGCCGGCTTTCTTCAAGGCCTTGCTCATGGCTTCGGCTTCTGGCGTGATGGCCGGGACCTGGCTGCGGTCCTTGAAGTGGTTGACCTTCTGCTGCCCTCCGACAAACGACCAGAGAAACCCGACCGGGTCGTCCAGTTTCAACCAGGCCTGGGCATTGCGGCGGGCCGCGTTGAGTTTGAGGCGGTTGCGGATGATGCCCGGTTCCTGCATCAACACTTCAATCTCGGCGTCGGTCATCGCGGCGATGCGATGGACGTCAAAGCCGAACATGACTTCGCGATATCGCGCGCGTTTTTTCAAAACCGTGATCCATGACAGACCGGCCTGGAACCCTTCGAGTAAAAGTAACTCGAAGAGCTTCTGCGCATCGCGCAGCGGCACTCCCCATTCCTGATCGTGATAAGCGATGTAAATAGGGTCTTCATTGCACCAAAAGCAGCGAGTCATAGGCCTTCCAAGGGTGGACGTGCAGCCGAATCGGGTATACTCCCGCTCTTTAAATCGCAGCCCAGCACAGGTGAATTTTGTGAGCCAGCCTACGCCAGCCGTGCGTACCTTCCAAGACTTGATCCTCGCCCTCCAGCAATACTGGGCAGAACAAGGTTGCGTGGTACTTCAGCCCTACGATATGGAAGTAGGCGCCGGCACTTTCCACACCGCCACGTTTCTGCGCGCCGTAGGCCCGGAAACCTGGAACGCCGCTTACGTACAGCCAAGCCGTCGCCCGACTGACGGCCGTTACGGCGAAAACCCGAACCGCCTGCAGCATTACTATCAGTTCCAGGTCATCCTGAAACCGAACCCGGACAACTTCCAGGAACTGTACCTGGGCTCGCTCAAGCACATCGGCCTCGACCCGCTGGTGCATGACGTCCGTTTCGTCGAAGACAACTGGGAATCGCCAACTCTGGGCGCCTGGGGCCTGGGCTGGGAAATCTGGCTCAACGGCATGGAAGTCTCGCAGTTCACCTACTTCCAGCAAGTCGGTGGTCTTGAGTGCTACCCGGTGACCGGCGAAATCACCTACGGCCTGGAACGTCTGGCCATGTACCAGCAGGGCGTGGACTCGGTCTACGATCTGGTCTGGGCTGACGGTCCATTCGGCAAAGTGACTTACGGCGATGTGTTCCATCAGAACGAAGTGGAGCAATCGACCTATAACTTCGAGCACGCCAACGTTGAAAAACTGTTCGAGCTGTTCGACTTCTATGAAAGCGAAGCCGCACGCCTGATCGAGCTTGAGCTGCCACTGCCAAGCTATGAAATGGTCCTCAAGGCCTCGCACACCTTCAACCTTCTGGATGCGCGCCGGGCTATTTCCGTGACTGCGCGTCAGCAGTACATCCTGCGTGTGCGCACGCTTGCCCGCTCTGTTGCCCAGAGCTACCTGCAAGCCCGGGCCAAACTTGGCTTCCCGATGGCACCGCCCGATCTACGCGATGAAGTGTTGGCTAAGCTGGAGGCTGCACAATGAGTGCTCAAGATTTTCTGGTCGAACTGGGCACCGAAGAACTGCCACCCAAGACCCTCAGTTCCCTGGGCGATGCATTTCTGGCAGGTATAGAGAAAGGCCTGCAAACCGCTGGCCTGACCTACAGTGCCAAGCAGGTTTACGCTGCGCCGCGTCGTCTGGCTGTGTTGATCACCGGTCTGGCCACGCAACAACCGGATCGCAGCGTCAATCTGGATGGTCCACCTCGTCAGGCCGCTTTCGACGCCGAAGGCAACCCGACTCAGGCAGCACTGGGCTTCGCCAAGAAGTGCGGCGTCGATCTGAGTGAAATAGATCAGAGCGGCCCCAAGCTGCGCTACAGCCAGAGCATCATCGGCAAGCCGACAGCCACGCTGCTGCCGACCATCGTCGAAGACTCGCTGAACGACCTGCCAATCGCCAAACGCATGCGTTGGGGTGCCCGCAAGGAAGAGTTCGTGCGTCCGACCCAATGGCTGGTCATGCTGCTGGGTGAGCAAGTGATCGACTGCACGATCCTGGCTCAGAGCGCAGGCCGTCATTCTCGCGGTCACCGCTTCCATCACCCGGAAGACGTGCGTATTTCCTCGCCTGCCAGCTACCTCAGCGACCTGCGGGCAGCTCATGTACTGGCCGACTTCAACGAACGTCGCCAGATCATCAGCAAGCGCGTCGACGAGCTGGCCGCCCAACAGGAAGGCACCGCTATCGTGCCTCCAAGCCTGCTGGACGAAGTGGCAGGTCTGGTCGAGTGGCCGGTTCCGCTGGTCTGTTCGTTTGAAGAGCGTTTCCTTGAGGTTCCTCAGGAAGCCCTGATCACTACCATGCAGGACAACCAGAAGTATTTCTGCCTGCTGGACAGCGAAGGCAAGTTGCTGCCGCGCTTCATCACGGTTGCCAACATCGAGAGCAAGGACCCGGCACAGATCATCGCCGGTAACGAGAAAGTGGTTCGTCCACGTCTGACCGATGCCGAGTTCTTCTTCAAGCAGGACAAGAAGCAGAAGCTGGAAACCTTCAACGATCGCCTGAAGAATGTTGTATTCCAGGCTCAGTTGGGCAGCGTCTTCGACAAGGCCGAACGTGTTTCCAAGCTGGCGGCATTCATCGCGCCACGCATTGGCGGCGACGCTCAGCGTGCAGCACGTGCCGGTATTCTTTCCAAGTGCGACCTGGCGACCGAGATGGTCGGCGAGTTCCCGGAAATGCAAGGCATTGCCGGTTACTACTACGCCAAGGCTGACGGTGAAGCAGAAGACGTCGCACTGGCACTCAACGAACAATACATGCCTCGCGGTGCAGGCGCAGAGCTGCCTACCACCTTGACCGGCGCTGCCGTGGCCATTGCCGACAAGCTCGACACACTGGTCGGTATCTTCGGTATCGGCATGCTGCCAACCGGCAGTAAAGACCCGTACGCATTGCGCCGTGCAGCGCTGGGTATCCTGCGCATCCTGATCGACAAGAAGCTGGATCTGGATCTGATCGAGACCGTCAAGTTCGCGGTCAACCAGTTCGGTGCCAAGGTCAAGGCTGCCGGTCTGTCCGATCAAGTGCTGGAATTCATCTTCGACCGCCTGCGTGCGCGTTATGAAGACGAAGGCGTCGAAGTTGCGGTTTATCTGTCGGTTCGTGCCTTGCAGCCAGGTTCTGCTCTGGACTTCGATCAACGGGTCCAGGCCGTACAGGCATTCCGCAAGTTGCCACAGGCAGCGGCGCTGGCAGCGGTGAACAAGCGCGTATCGAACCTCTTGAGCAAGGCCGAGGGCAACATCGCCCAGACCGTCGAGCCCAAGTATTTCGACAACGCCAACGAGTTCTCCCTGTACTCGGCCATTCAACAGGCAGACCACGCGGTCCAGCCAATGGCAGCCGAGCGTCAGTACAGCGAATCCCTGGCACGCCTGGCAACTCTGCGCGAGCCTGTGGATGCGTTCTTCGAGGCAGTGATGGTCAACGCTGACGACGCCAACGTGCGCGCCAACCGTTATGCATTGCTGGCACGTCTGCGCGGCCTGTTCCTCGGCGTTGCCGATATCTCGCTGCTGGGTTGAGGAATAGAGAGTGAAGCTGCTGATTCTCGATCGGGACGGAGTCATCAACCATGACTCCGACGCTTACATAAAGTCGGTGGAGGAGTGGATTCCCATTCCAGGCTCGATCGAGGCCATCGCAGCATTGAGCAAGGCCGGCTGGACGGTGGCAATTGCCACCAACCAGTCCGGCATTGCCCGAGGTTATTACGATCTGGCGACTCTGGATGCCATGCATGCGCGCTTGCGCGAGCTGGTGGCAGGGCAGGGTGGCGAGGTTGGCTTGATCGTTTATTGCCCGCATGGGCCGGATCAAGGTTGTGACTGCCGCAAGCCCAAACCGGGCATGCTGCAGACCATCGCCAATCATTACGCAGCAGACCTGAAAGGTTTATGGTTCGTGGGCGACAGCAAGGGTGACCTGCAGGCCGCTTTGGCCGTCGATGCTCAACCAGTTCTGGTAATGACCGGTAAAGGCCGCAGGACAATGGACGGTACGGTGCCGGCCGGCACTTTGATTTTTGACGATCTGGCGGCAGTTGCCGCAGAACTTATCCACAATAGCGTTTCGCTGTAATCCCTCAGGTTCAACGGTACGCTGAATGAGCGGGCACCTGCCCGTACGGTAAAAGTAACTATGTCGATCATGCAGGCAATCAGGACCTTTTTCTTTTACCTGTTGCTAGGCACCAGCTCTCTGCTGTGGTGCACACTGAGTTTCTTCATTGCGCCTTTTCTGCCATTCAAGGCTCGCTACCGGTTCATCAATGTCTACTGGTGCCGCTGCGCTATCTGGCTGACCCGCGTGTTTCTGAATATTCACGTGGAAGTGACCGGCGCGCACAACGTTCCAAAGACACCTTGCGTGATCATCTCCAACCACCAGAGCACTTGGGAAACCTTCTTCCTTTCGGCCTACTTCGAGCCCCTGAGCCAGGTGCTCAAGCGCGAGTTGCTGTACGTGCCGTTCTTCGGCTGGGCCATGGCCATGCTGCGTCCTATCGCGATTGATCGCGAAAACCCCAAGGCCGCACTCAAGCAAATCGCCAAGAAGGGTGACGAATTGCTCAAGGACGGCATCTGGGTACTGATCTTCCCGGAAGGCACCCGAGTCCCGTTCGGTCAGGTTGGCAAGTTCTCCCGTGGCGGCACCGCACTGGCCGTCAATGCCGAACTGCCCGTGCTGCCTGTAGCTCACAACGCCGGCAAGTACTGGCCGAAAGAAGGCTGGGCGAAGAAGCCGGGTACTATCCAGGTCGTCATCGGTGAACCCATGTACGCCGAAGGCACCGGCCCTCGCGCCATTGCAGCGCTCAACGACCGCGTCCAGGCCTGGAACGAAGCCACGCAGAAGTCCCTTGGGTCAGACGTTGCACCTGTCTCGAGCACCGAGAAAGTCGAAGTCTGATTTTGTGGATAACCTGTGCACCATTTTTGCGAAACCTTCAAAAAAATCGGCTAAGTCATTAATTTAGCTGCTTATTTCTGAAGCTGATTAATGAGCTAAAAACGTGCATAAGTTTTGCGAGTAGATAGAAAGCCGACCTTGAGGGTCGGCTTTTTAGTGGGCGCAACGCAAGCTCTGACTCACCTCTGAATCGACAAGGACGGCAAATGAAAGAAGTGATGCTTTTAGGCTCTGGAAGCAATTCTCTGTTTTGGGGAGGAGTGCTCGGATATTTATTGATCCTTGTACTGACGCTGATAAAGCAATTGATCCAACTGCACAACTCTCCTGTCATCAAGGAGTTTGCAGAGTATGCCTACTGGATTCTTGCAGGGGGTGCAGTGGTCGCTTTATCCATAGGATATGTCAGCCCCAGTGAACAGGGAGATCGCGTCTTTTCAACCTTGTGCTTTTACACGGGTCTGCTAATTCCCTTCATATGGAGAGCAAGAAAGCCTGGCCACCAATCATTGGATGGCGCTCTTTCAAGTGAGGCGTTATCGAAAGCGGCACTTTTTCTCTGGATAGTTTCGCTGTTTTTTCCGGTAGCAATCAAACATGGTCATAAAATCACCATGGGATGGAACCTACTGACTAGCGGATGGATCGGGCCATTGCGATTTCAATTTGCCTGGTATGCAAACCCTCTCTTTCTCATCAGTTTTCTAAGGCTGCAATCCTCACAAAGCACGACAGGACCCGCTTTTCTGGCGCTAATGCTATCGCTCAATACGATCACTTTCTTTTGGGACAATGCTTTGAGTTATAGCTATGGCTGGGGCTTGCTGCTCTGGTTCATGGCGTTATTCCTCATGGTGGCTGCAGCAGGTGCTTTTGAAATCAGTAAGGGGGAAGAACGGGAACTGGGAGAGTGGCTACGTTCACTAGGGCTTGTTGCCGCGATACTGATAGTCGGTATCGGTATTTCACTTTAACCAAAGATTCGAGTGGTGAATCGATCACTCGAACGTCTGCTTTATCTGAGTGCTCCTGATTTAAACGTCCGCCTGGGGTCTTCTGTATGCCATCCCCACAGAACGGGGTGCGGTGTGTACAAAACCGAACTGCGCATAGAGGTCTTGTGCCTGACCATCCGCAATGAGACTGACGTAGCCGCTTTCAGGAACGGTGGCTTCAATGTATTTCATAATTTCGGTCATGATGCGTTTCCCTAGACCATTGCCTTGGTGCTCCCTAAGGACGGCAATGTCCACCACTTGAAAGAAACATCCCCCGTCACCAATGACTCGTCCCATCCCAACCGGGAGTGCCCCATGAAGTATCTGCACAGCAAAGAGAGTATTGGGTAAGCCCCGTACCGATGCCTCTTCGGTCTTTGCACTGAGGCCAGAGCCAATACGAAGCGCTTGATAAGTCTGAACAGAGGGCGTCTTCAGCAGGCATGAATAAGTGGTCAATCGAATCACCGAGGCAAATGGGTTTCTAAGGTAGGGATTCACGGATACGGCAGCAGCAACGGCTCACGCTGTGCAGAAAGTCACGGTTAATTCGTCAACTTACCAGGGCTCATCAGCCACTACGGATAAGTGAAGTTACATCGAGTTGGCGGTATTCTGCAGGAAACCGATCGCGTAATAACAACGCTAATTTTTAGAGTCTCAAGGATCGCTTGGCATGATAGAAGAGCTGTTTGAGTTCGTTTTCCGTGCCATCTTTTACCCCATCGGCTGGCCTGTGGTAAAACTCATCACGCTAGGAAAGTACCCGTCCAAAAACGCCTGGTTTTCCACACGCCCGGAATCCGACTGGACAATGGGTATCGGAATTGCCATTTCGCTAATTGCGATGATGGCGGCATTGGCACAGTTTGAGGCCGTAAGATAAAGATCGAACTGCAGGTATGCTCGATTGAGCAAGCGCACAATCAAATGTAATCCATAAAAAAACCCAGCACTCGGCTGGGTTTTTTACAGGACGATAAAAACACGCCCACTTGCAGCTACAACAACCTTAGAAATCCAGGTTGGAAACTGCCAACGCATTGCTCTCGATGAAGTCGCGACGAGGCTCGACCGCATCACCCATGAGGGTGTTGAAGATCTGGTCGGCTGCGATTGCGTCTTCGATCGTGACCTTCAGCATGCGGCGCACGCTTGGGTCCATGGTGGTTTCCCAGAGCTGATCGGGGTTCATTTCGCCCAGACCTTTATAGCGCTGGATAGTGTGGCGCTTGGTGCTTTCGGCCATCAGCCAGGCGAGGGCGTCTTTGAACTCGGTGACTGGCTTCTTGCGCTCGCCACGTTGCACATAGGCGCCTTCTTCCAGCAGAGAGCTGATTTGTGCGCCCAGGGCAGTGACGGTCTTATAATCGTTGCTGCCGAAGAAGTCGCGGTTGAAGGTGACGTAGTTGGACAGACCGTGGGAGATCAGTTCGACCTCTGGCAGCCATACGTTACGTTCACGATCTTCACGCAGGCTGGCCTTGTACACCAGACCCGACTTCTCACCCGCACGCAGACGCTCATCGAACTTGGCCAGCCAGGCTTGCATGCCGGCATGGTCAGACAGTTGCTCGAGCGTGACAGGTGGCAGGTAAACGAAGTGCTCGGTCAGTTCCTGAGGATACAGACGAGAGAGGCGCTTGAGGGTCTTCATGACCATACGGAAATCGTTTACCAGGCGCTCCAGTGCTTCGCCGGAGATACCAGGAGCCGATTCGTTCAGGTGCAAGCTGGCATCTTCCAGAGCCGACTGGGTCATGTATTCTTCCATGGCGTCGTCGTCTTTGATGTACTGCTCTTGCTTGCCTTTCTTGACCTTGTACAGCGGTGGCTGAGCGATATAGATGTAGCCACGCTCGACCAGCTCCGGCAACTGACGGAAGAAGAACGTCAGCAGCAGGGTACGGATGTGCGAACCGTCGACGTCAGCATCGGTCATGATGATGATGTTGTGATAACGCAGTTTGTCGATGTTGTACTCTTCGCGGCCAATGCCACAGCCCAAGGCGGTGATCAAGGTGCCCACTTCCTGGGAAGAGATCATCTTGTCGAAACGTGCTTTCTCGACGTTGAGGATCTTACCCTTCAGAGGCAGGATCGCCTGGGTTTTACGGTTACGCCCCTGCTTGGCTGAACCGCCAGCAGAGTCCCCTTCCACGAGGTACAGTTCGGAAAGGGCAGGGTCTTTTTCCTGGCAGTCGGCGAGTTTGCCCGGCAGGCCAGCAATATCCAGAGCGCCTTTGCGGCGAGTCATCTCACGTGCCTTGCGGGCAGCTTCACGAGCCCGTGCAGCATCGAGCATCTTGCCAACGACAGCCTTGGCTTCGTTCGGGTTTTCCAGCAGGAAGTCAGAGAAGTATTTACCCATCTCTTGCTCGACTGCGGTTTTGACTTCGGACGATACCAGCTTGTCCTTGGTCTGCGAGCTGAACTTGGGATCCGGCACCTTCACCGAAATAATCGCAGTCAGACCTTCACGCGCATCGTCACCGGTTGTGGCGACTTTGTGCTTCTTGGCCAGGCCTTCCTGTTCTATATAGTTGTTCAGGTTACGAGTCAGTGCCGAGCGGAAACCAACAAGGTGAGTACCGCCATCGCGCTGAGGAATGTTGTTGGTGAAGCACAACAGGTTCTCGTTGAAGCTGTCGTTCCACTGCAAGGCAACCTCGACACCCACACCATCGTCACGCTGGACGTTGAAGTGGAAGACCTGGTTGACCGCTGTCTTGTTGGTGTTCAGATACTCAACGAAAGCACGCAGACCACCTTCATACTTGAACAGCTCTTCCTTACCACTGCGCTCATCCTTGAGGAAGATACCTACGCCGGAGTTCAGGAATGAAAGCTCACGAATCCGCTTGGCCAGGATGTCCCAGCTGAAGTGGATGTTCTTGAAGGTGTCGGCGGAAGGCTTGAAGTGAATCTGCGTACCCGTGCTATCGCTCTCACCAACGATTTTCATGGGCTCCTGTGGAACACCGTGAACGTAGGTTTGCTCCCAGATTTTTCCGCTACGACGTACAGTCAGTTGCAGAACTTCCGAGAGGGCGTTAACAACAGAAACACCTACACCGTGCAGGCCGCCGGATACCTTGTAGGAGTTGTCATCAAATTTACCGCCAGCGTGGAGCACGGTCATGATGACCTCTGCCGCCGAAACGCCTTCTTCTTTATGCACGTCAACCGGAATACCGCGGCCGTTGTCGCGCACAGTAATGGATTCGTCTAGATGGATGGTGATGCTGATATCGTCGCAGTGGCCAGCCAAAGCTTCGTCGATCGAGTTATCAACCACCTCGAACACCATATGGTGTAGACCGCTGCCATCGTCTGTATCACCGATGTACATTCCGGGACGCTTGCGTACGGCATCAAGTCCTTTCAGCACTTTAATGCTGGACGAGTCGTACGTTTGGTTTTCGCTCATGCAATCACTCCCGATGGTCGTGGGTCTGGGTGATACGGCCTTGTTCCACGTGGAACAAAGCAACTGGCGTTTCCGTCTGCCAGCCTTCCCTCAAAAATTCTTGATCTACACAGGTGATAAAAACCTGGCAGCGTAATTCTTCCAGCAAGCGACAAAGTGCGCGACGGTGGTTGTCGTCCAGTTCGGAAGGCAAGTCATCCACCAGATAAATACATTGGCCGCGGCGAGCCTGGCTAACCAGATGCCCTTGAGCAATGCGCAATGCACAGACCACCAACTTCTGCTGGCCACGGGACAATATATCCGCAGCATTGTGTGCGCCCAGTCTAAGACGCAAATCAGCGCGTTGCGGTCCGGCTTGTGTATGGCCCATCTGCTGATCACGGAGCAAGGATGAAGCGAGCACGGTGCTCAGCTCTTTTTCCTTATCCCAGCCTCGGTAGTAGCTCAGGGTCAAACCTTCAAGCTCAACAAGTTCGCTCAAAGTTTGTTCAAAGACGGGTTTCAAGGCCTTGATGTAGGTGCGACGAAATTCATCGATTTCATCACTGGCCAGGCACAGTTCCCGATCCCATGCCGCTTGCGAAGCGGCGTCAAGTGTACCATGCCGCAGCCATGAGTTCCGCTGCCGCAGGGCCTTCTGCAGGCGCTGCCAAGTGGACATGAAACGAGGTTCCACGTGGAACACTCCCCAGTCCAGAAACTGCCGGCGTATTTTCGGTGCGCCTTCCAGCAACCTGAAACTGTCAGGGTTGATCAGTTGCAGCGGAAGTATCTCGGCCAGTTGCGCAGCGCTACGTGCATTCTGTCCATCTATACGGATCTGAAACTCGCCTTGCCTGTCGCGGGAGATCCCGAGATTGCTCTGGCCACTCTCGGCCAGTTGAACCTGACCAAAGACGGTACAAGCAGGCTGTTCATATTGAATGACGGGAAGAAGACGGCTGCTGCGAAACGAACGTGCAATGCCCAGCAAGTGAATGGCTTCCAGCACGCTGGTCTTGCCACTTCCGTTGGCACCATAAAGGATGTTGATACGCGGGGAGGGGGAGAAGGTCACTGGGTGCAGGTTGCGCACCCCAGTGACCGAGATGCGGCTAAGAGACATCTAGATAGCGCTGAACATGGGGTTACAGACGCATCGGCATGACAACGTAGGCGGAATCATCGTTATCCGATTCTTGTACCAGAGCACTGCTGTTGGAGTCCGACAGAATCAAGCGCACTTGTTCTGTTGTCATCACACCCAGCACGTCTAGCAGATAGCTCACGTTGAAACCGATTTCCAGGGAGTCACCGCTGTACTCTACGCTGATCTCTTCTTCTGCTTCTTCCTGCTCAGGGTTGTTCGCCTGAATCTTCAACTGACCACTTGCCAGTTGCAGGCGGATACCACGGTATTTTTCGTTCGACAGAATGGCGGTACGGCTGAAAGCTTCACGCAATGCCTGACGATCACCCAATACCAGCTTGTCACCACCTTTAGGCAGAACACGCTCGTAGTCCGGGAATTTGCCGTCTACCAGTTTGGAGGTAAAGGTGAACTCACCGGTCGTGGCACGAATGTGGTGCTGACCCAATACGATGCTGACGATGCCGTCCTGCTCGGTGAGCAGACGCGCCATTTCCAGAATGCCTTTACGTGGCACGATCACTTGATGACGGTCGGCTTGCTCGATCTGTGCAGACATCGAGCACATGGCCAGGCGGTGGCCGTCAGTGGCGACAGCACGCAAGATGCCAGCGCTGACTTCAAGCAGCATGCCGTTGAGGTAGTAACGGACATCCTGTTGAGCCATGGCAAAACTGGTGCGCTCGATCAAACGACGCAGCTTGCTTTGCACCAGGTCGAAAGTCAGTGAGCCCGGGCCTTCTTCAACGGTTGGGAAATCGTTGGCAGGTAGCGTGGACAAGGTGAAACGGCTACGACCTGCCTTGACCACCACTTTGGAGTCATCGACCTTGATGTCGATCAGCACGTCGTTCGGCAGGCTCTTGCAGATATCCATCAGCTTGCGCGCAGGGACAGTGATTTCCCCTGGCTCAGCAGGCTCTTCGAGTTGGACACGACCCACCAGCTCCACTTCCAGGTCAGTACCTGTCAGGGAAAGTTGCTGGCCTTCGACGACCATGAGCACATTGGATAGCACCGGCAAGGTCTGACGGCGTTCAACCACGCCGGCGACCAATTGCAGGGGTTTCAACAGGGCTTCGCGTTGAATGGTGAAATGCATGGTCTAGTCCCTTGCCTTAATAAGCTGCACTGGCGTCATCATGTAGTCAGAGTCCGCAGCAGGTTCTTGTAGTCCTCGCGGATATCCGCGTCGGATTCCTTGAGTTCGTTGATCTTGCGACATGCATGCAGAACAGTCGTGTGGTCGCGGCCACCGAATACATCACCGATTTCCGGAAGACTGTGGTTGGTCAGTTCCTTGGAAAGCGCCATCGCCACCTGACGTGGACGTGCGACGGATCGGGAACGACGCTTGGACAACAGGTCGGAGATCTTGATCTTGTAGTACTCGGCGACAGTGCGTTGAATGTTATCCACACTCACCAGCTTGTCCTGCAACGCCAACAAATCTTTAAGCGACTCACGAATCAGTTCGATCGTGATATCACGGCCCATGAAGTGCGAGTGAGCGATGACACGCTTGAGCGCACCTTCGAGTTCACGGACGTTGGAGCGAATGCGCTGCGCAATGAAGAATGCAGCGTCATGGGGTAATTCGACCTTGGCCTGATCAGCTTTCTTCATCAGGATCGCAACGCGGGTTTCCAGCTCTGGCGGCTCGACGGCCACCGTAAGCCCCCAGCCAAACCTGGATTTCAGTCGTTCTTCCAGGCCTTCGATCTCTTTAGGGTAACGGTCACTGGTGAGAATGACCTGCTGCCCACCTTCGAGCAATGCGTTGAAGGTGTGGAAAAACTCTTCCTGGGAACGCTCCTTGCGGGCGAAGAACTGAATGTCATCGATCAGCAACGCATCGACCGAGCGGTAGAAGCGCTTGAACTCATTGATCGCGTTCAGTTGCAGCGCCTTGACCATATCGGCCACGAAGCGCTCCGAGTGCAGATAGACAACCTTCGCGTTCGGGTTCTTCTTGAGCAGATGGTTGCCCACCGCATGCATCAAGTGAGTCTTACCCAGACCGACGCCACCATAAAGGAACAGCGGGTTGTAACCATGCTTGGGGTTATCCGCAACCTGCCAGGCCGCAGCACGGGCCAACTGGTTGGACTTACCTTCGACAAAGTTTTCAAAAGTGAACGTGCGGTTCAGGTAGCTGGTGTGCTTGAGCGCACCTTCGACCTGGACAGTGCGCTGCTCGGCACGCGCTGGAGCCTGCTGCGAACTGGCACCCGCCATCGGATCGAAACTGTCACGCGAAGGTTCGTCGTGAGTCTCGGGGCTCTGGACCGGAGCTGGAGCAGCAGCCACCACAGGCGCAGCAACAGGTGTTGAAACGCTGCTGACGTTGTTGGCCGACAGCGCCTGCGAAGCAGCAGCGGCCAACGGTGCATTGGGTGCCGCACGCGGTGCCGAGCTGCGCTTGCTTCCTATTAATAAGGAAAGAGCAGGCGCCATACCCTGGCCGTGCTCGCCCAACAGCTCAAGCAGACGACTCAGATACTTTTCGTTTACCCAATCGAGAACGAAACGGTTTGGTGCATACACACGCAACTCGTCGCCTTCGGCTTCGACCTGTAGCGGACGGATCCAAGTGTTGAATTGCTGGGCAGGCAGCTCATCGCGCAAAAGCTCCACGCACTGCTGCCAAAGTTCCACTGACACGGATATCCCCTAAGTCGAAAGCCGGTGAGGCAAAAACATCCGCCATTGTAACGATCAGACGCCGACTTATCCACATGTAGGTTGCTCACAAACAAGGAGA
>NZ_BLVZ01000012.1 GCF_015471405.1 Pseudomonas cichorii | reverse complement strand
AGGCAAAAAAAAGCCACTCATCTGAGTGGCTTTTTTCTGAATCTTGGAGCGGGAAACGAGACTCGAACTCGCGACCCCGACCTTGGCAAGGTCGTGCTCTACCAACTGAGCTATTCCCGCTTGGTGATGGCCGCCATTCTATACGCTGGCGTTTATTCGTCAAGCCCTTGATTCAAAAAAGTTATTTCTTTTCTGCGGTGGTCTTCAAATGAGGCCAGGCGGCTCTCAGGTACTGCACCATCGACCACAACGTCAGCCCTGCCGCGATCAGCAGCAATGCATAACCGACGATGACCCAGAAAGCGAAGGCCGGCGGGTTGGCCAGGAGAATGACCAGCGCCAGCATCTGGGCAGCCGTTTTCCACTTGCCCATGTTGGAAACGGCCACCTGGGCGCGGGCCCCTATTTCGGCCATCCATTCGCGCAGTGCCGAGATCACGATCTCGCGACCGATGATGACGGCAGCCGGCAGGGTCAGCCACAGGTTGGCGTGAGTCTGAACCAGCAGCACCAGTGCAACCGCCACCATCAACTTGTCTGCCACCGGATCGAGAAAGGCGCCAAATGGCGTGCTTTGTTCGAGACGACGCGCCAGATAGCCGTCGAGCCAGTCAGTCGCTGCGGCAAATGCGAACACGCTACTGGCCGCCATATAGCTCCAGTGGTAGGGCAAATAGAACAACAGAATGAAGATCGGGATCAGTAAAACACGCAGAACGGTAATCAGATTAGGGATATTCATCGGCACAACTGGCTACGAGGTGAGCGGGCATTCTACTCGCTGTGCAGGTTTGCATAAATCGACTCTGCCAGCTTTTTGCTAATTCCGGGTGCTTTTGCTATTTCATCGATGCTGGCGCGGGCCAATTCCTGCAATCCACCGAAGTGTTTGAGCAGATCGCGACGCCTTGTAGGCCCAACGCCTGCCACGCCTTCGAGGGTCGAAGTACGACGTGTCTTGCCGCGTCGCGCCCGGTGTCCGGTAATGGCGAAACGGTGAGCCTCGTCGCGGATCTGCTGGATCAGGTGCAAGGCTGGCGAATCGCCCGGCAATGTGAACTCATGAGCAGCATCATTGAGGTACAAGGTCTCGAACCCGGCCTTGCGGGTCGTGCCCTTGGCAACGCCGAGCAGTATCAGATCAGGAACCGCCAGCTCAGTCAGTACATCGCGAGCCATGGACAATTGCCCCTTGCCGCCGTCGACCAGCAGGATATCGGGCAACTTGCCCTCTCCATCCTTGATCTTGCTGAAGCGCCGGGTCAAGGCTTGATGCATGGCGGCATAGTCATCGCCTGCCGTGACGCCTTCAATGTTGTAACGCCGGTAATCGGACTTGATAGGCCCTTCAGGACCAAAGACCACACAGGACGCCACGGTCGCTTCGCCGCTGGAATGACTGATGTCATAGCATTCCAGCCGCTGAGGCGGCTCATCGAGCTTGAGGACCTGCGCCAGCGCCTCGAACCGCGAGGCCACATGCTGACGATTGGCCAGACGTGCGCTCAAGGCCTGTTCGGCATTGGTCACTGCCAGTTGCTGCCAGCGCGCACGGGTGCCACGAACCCTGTGGCTGATGGTCATCTCGCGGCCACGGGACTCTTCGATGGCATCGATCAGTGTCGGGAAGTCCTCGTGGACCACATTGACGATCACCTCGACGGGCAACTCACGATCGACACCGCCGAGAAAGTACTGCGCCAGGAAGGCCGACATGACCTCTCCGACCTCCTCTTCTATACCCACCTGCGGGAAGAAGTTCTTGCTGCCAAGCACACGTCCGCCGCGCACACTGATCAAATGCACACAGGCACCACCAGGGTTGACGAACGCAGCCACCACGTCCACGTCACCGGTTCCGCCTTCCATGCTTTGCTGATCCTGAACCCGACGCAGCAAGGCCACCTGATCACGCAACTCGGCTGCCCGCTCGAACTCAAGGGCCATGGCGGCCTTTTCCATCGACTCGTTCAGCTCATCGGTCAGGGCATTGCTGCGGCCTTCAAGAAACATGACCGAATGGCGTACGTCCTCGGCGTAAACCTCTGGTTCCACAAGCCCTACACAAGGCCCTTTGCAGCGTTTGATCTGATATTGCAGGCAGGGACGATTGCGATTCTTGAAGTAGCTGTCTTCACACTGACGAACCAGAAACGTCTTTTGCAGCAGGCTCAGGCTTTCACGAATCGCCCCCGGGCTTGGATAAGGGCCGAAATACCGCCCTTTGGCCTTTTTTGCGCCCCGATGAATACTGAAACGAGGGAATGCACCATCGGACAGAAAGACGTAAGGGTAGGATTTATCGTCGCGCAGCAGGATGTTGTATGGAGGCCGCCATTCCTTGATGAGGGTCTGCTCCAGCAGCAGCGCTTCGGTTTCATTGGCCGTGATGGTGGTTTCGATCTGGGCGATGCGAGCGACCAGAGCGTTTGTCTTGGGCGCAAGACCTGTCTTGCGAAAATAGCTGGCCAGGCGCTTCTTGAGGTTCTTGGCCTTTCCGACATAAAGAAGCTGGGCATGAATATCGAACATGCGATACACGCCAGGGCGGCCACTGCATGTCGCAAGAAACGCGCTTGGATCAAACGATTGGGTCATGTTCAGGCGCTGGCATCAACCATGCCGTGACGTACAGCCAGTAAAGCGAGTTCGACATCACTGCTGATCGAAAGCTTCTCGAAAATCCGGTAACGGTAGGTATTAACGGTCTTGGGTGACAAGCATAGCTTGTCGGAGATGGTCTGGACCTTCTGACAGCCAACGATCATCAGGGCAATCTGGATCTCACGCTCGGAAAGCAGATCGAACGGTGAATTGTTCTCTTGCGGCTGGAAGGACTTCAATGCCAGTTGCTGGGCGATCTGCGGGCTTATATAGCGCTGCCCGGCAAATACCAGACGAATGGCTTGCACCATTTCCGCAAGCCCGGCGCCTTTGGTCATGTAGCCTGCGGCACCGGCCTGGAGAAGGCGCGTCGGGAAAGGATCTTCTTCGCAGACCGTCACGGCCACGACCTTGATCTCGGGATGGCTACGCAGCAACTTGCGAGTCGCTTCAAGGCCTCCGATGCCGGGCATCTTGACATCCATCAGCACGACGTCAGGTTTGAGCTCCCGGGCTTTCTTCAGGGACTCTTCACCAGAGTCAGCCTGACCGACAACCTGCAAGCCGTCTATGTCGGCAAGCATGCGAGTAATGCCTGTCCGGACAAGATCATGGTCATCGACAACTAGCACCCTAATCAAGCAGACACCTCACACAACAGTCATAACGAATGCTACCCACCATAACAAAAACCATGAGTCAGACCTAGGCCCTGTTGCCGTTTCAGCGTAAAGCCGCACCCAGGAAGCGGTACAGGCGGGCTGAAATCACAACGGCCCCTGATATCAGGCAGGATCCGGCTCGTATCGATATGTGGATAGCGTTGTCAACAAACTATCACTAACCCATTAAGACACCAGCGTTTTTTCTCAAAAACGCTTGATTGGCAGATATGCCATCAATGGTCGTCAGGCAACGACTTATTGTGAATGCCATAAGAAGCCGATAGCTCGGCCAGAGTGATGGTCAACCGGCTTATTGCATCCTGATCCTCCTTGTGCAAGGCTCTGTAGCTCCCTAACACCTTCTCCTCTGCAGTGCTGAGGTTATCGATCGGAATGGGTGTGGGCGTCCCGGTCAATACGTAGAGCACATCGACCCCCTTCGCCGCTACTGCTGCGAGATAGTCGGCCTTGGGCGCACGATCACCGCTTTCATATTTACCCTGAGCATTTGCCTCCACGCCACCGATTTCACCGAAGGCGCGTTGAGAAAGCCCCAGACGCTCTCTTTCTTTTCTTAACCGGTAGCCAATTCCACTCATTTGAATGCGTAACCTTGTTGACCCCATCCTTACGAATGGTAGAATCTAGATAGAATTAAACTTATTTGAACGGTTTTGAACTATGCCCGGAATACGTACCGCTGCACAAGCCAAGGCTTGGCTAGAACAACAGGGAAAATCGGTTCAAGAATTTGCTCGGGAAAACAGTATTGATCCGGCAACGACTTACCAGGTATTGGCTGGCCGCAAGAAAGGTCGTCGCGGAGAAGCCCATAAAGTGGCGGTTTTGCTGGGCATGAAGATAGGTGTGATCCCCTCGCAGAGTACTGGCACAGAGCAAGAAAACGATAATTGAGAATATCTCCCGCCTAAACAACTTCAATAGATGACGCAACAATCCGACTGTATATGTCGACTTTTCTTACAAAACCTGCTGATAGAAAAACAGCCATTCAAAGCTGTGCCCTCCTTCCATGGTCTCAAGCTCCTGAGCAATTCAGGCAATCAATCCAACTGATTGAATTTTCCAATTGAATCAGAGCATTTGCCTACGGTAAGCTCCCGACCAACCTAACGGAGACACACCATGCTGCAATCCGCCTCATCACAGCTTCTGCACTCTGCCAGCGTTGAACGCTCGGTAGCAGGCGTTGCTGCGCGGACTGCCTCGGCTGGTGTCTGCCTGCCGGTCAACGTTTATTACGGGTATTGGTTTAGCCACTGGCGCGCCTGATACCCAAAAAGGCGCCCGGATTCAGGGGACGCCAACCAGAGAATTCTCTACCCCCGGTCGGCTACCCGACCGGGGGTTTTGTTTTTTGGGCCATTGAAAGCCCGATTGAATCCACTTGAGGAATACGACATGAACACCACTTTCTATTACCGCAACGACATCGACTTCGCCTGGCGATTTAGCAATCTCCGTTCGGGACAGCCAGCCGCCTCCGATCGGTCACTGCCAGGTGGCAACCTCACACGCACAGCCAGTCAGGCCAATTGTCGAACACCCCAATAGGGTCTTGCGCGGGAACATGCCCGCCAGCCCAGGAAACCAGATCATGAACTCGTCCGTTGCCGTAAAACCGTCCGACCTGTCCAGCAATGTCACCCTGCTCGACAACACGCCCGCCCCAACGCGCCTGCCCAGTACCATTGAGCTGAAAAGCCGTCTGCCACTGACCGCCGCCCTGAGCGAACAGGTTGCAGCCCATCGCCGTGCCGTACGCTCGATCCTGACCGGGGAAGATTCCCGTCTGCTGGTGATCGTAGGCCCCTGCTCTCTCCACGACCCGCAATCAGCCCTTGAATACGCCGAACGCCTGGCCAGCCTGTCAGCCGAAGTCAGCGATCAGATGCTGCTGGTGATGCGCGCCTACGTCGAAAAGCCTCGTACCACCGTAGGCTGGAAAGGCCTTGCCTACGATCCACAGCTCGATGGCAGCGATGACATGGCCGCCGGCCTCACCCTGTCACGCCAGTTGATGCGCGAAATGCTGCTCATGGGCCTGCCGGTTGCCACCGAGATTCTGCAACCCATGGCCGCTGGCTACTTCGATGATCTGCTCAGTTGGGTAGCCGTTGGCGCACGCACCACCGAGTCGCAGATCCACCGGGAAATGGCCAGCGGCCTGCCAATGGCAGTCGGATTCAAGAACGGCACGGATGGCGGCGTAGCAGTGGCCAGTGACGCAATGCGTTCGGCAGCCCACCCGCATCGCCATTTCGGAATGGATCGCCACGGCCATCCAGCAATCATCGAGACTCAGGGCAACCCGGACACCCATATCGTCCTGCGCGGTGGCCATCGCGGCCCCAATTACGATAGCCAGAGCGTTGCCCAGGTACGCGCCAGCCTTGAGAAGAACCGCATTGCCTCAAGAATCATGGTCGACTGCAGCCATGCCAACAGCGGTAAAGACCCGCTGCGTCAGCCACAGGTGTTCAATGACGTGCTTGAGCAACGCTTGCAGGGCGACAAATCGCTGATCGGCATGATGCTGGAAAGTCACTTGTTCGATGGCTGCCAGCCTTTGAGTGAAACGCTTCAGTACGGGGTTTCAGTCACCGATGGCTGC
The DNA here is from genome assembly GCF_015471405.1 of Pseudomonas cichorii. Taxonomy (GTDB): domain Bacteria; phylum Pseudomonadota; class Gammaproteobacteria; order Pseudomonadales; family Pseudomonadaceae; genus Aquipseudomonas; species Aquipseudomonas serbiensis. The sequence goes on along the minus strand of NZ_BLVZ01000012.1, from coordinate 217,856 downwards.
CTCGGCTGGGAAGGTAGCGAGCACCTGTTGCGTCAGGCAGTGGACCGGCTGCGCTACAGGTAATCGGTTCTCGATGAACTTTTATCAGGAAATGCAGCCTTGATTCCGGTAGGCTCTTTCTTTTTTTTGACAGGAGAAACTTTCCCATGGCTAAAGCCACTGCCCGCCACATCCTTGTTTCGAGCGAAGAGAAATGCAACGAACTCAAGGCTCAGATCGAAGGCGGCGCTGATTTCGCTGAAATCGCCAAGGCTAACTCCAGCTGCCCGTCGAGCCGTCAAGGCGGCGACCTGGGGTCGTTCGGTCCAGGCCAGATGGTCAAGGAATTCGATACCGTCGTATTCAGTGCGCCAGTCAATACCGTGCAAGGTCCAGTGAAAACCCAGTTCGGTTATCACCTGCTGGAAGTGACCAGCCGTCAGGACTGATCCTGATTCGCTGAGGCACATGAAACGGCTCATCTTCGGATGGGCCGTTTTCATTTGTACTCCCGTATTTATTGACAGTAACGGTTACAAAGCCTGTTGTGATCCGGTACCTTGGCGCATGCCTTCAACCCTGATGTTCGCGTGTGAACGTCAGTCAGGATTCAAGTAATGCGTTCTGCTTTCCTATCGCTGATAACTGCAATGCTGGTGCTTGCCACGGGCCTTCAACAAGTGCGGGCAGAGCCGCAGCATGCCTTGACCGTATACGGCGAACCGCCGCGCTATCCTGCCGGTTTCCAGCATTTCGACTACGTGAACCCTGATGCCCCCAAAGGCGGGAGCATGCGTCGCTCGGCGACAGACATTGGCCAGTTCGACCATTTGATGCCGTTCACTGACAAAGGCACGGCCGTCTCGCAGATCAACGGCATGCTGTATTCACCACTGGCGGTCAAATCGCTGGACGAGCCCTACACGGTATACGGGCTGGTCGCACAGAAAATGGAGCGCTTGGAGGACGGAATGTCCTTGCGTTTCTATCTTGACCCACGTGCCCGCTTTGCCGATGGCACACCCATCACAGCCAATGACGTGAAATACACCTATGAGCTGCTGATGACTCAAGGCAGCCTGCAATACCGTACCCGGTTTGAAGCGGTAAAAGGCCTGGAAGTGGAGTCCGGGAACCGGATTCGCTTTGACTTCAAGAATAACGACAACCGTACCCTGCCCCTGGATCTGGCCTCGTTGCCAGTGTTTCCCGAGCATTGGTGGAAAACCCGTGACTTTGCCGGTGGCGCAGGCTTCGAGATCCCGCCGGGCAGCGGCCCTTATACGATCAGCCATGTCGATCCGGGGCGCAGTATCACCTTCGAGCGCGACCCGAACTGGTGGGGCAAGGATCTGCCAGTCAACAGAGGCATGTACAACTTCGACCGGTTCAGCATTGAGTATTTCGGCGATACCGATGTAGCGCGGCAAGTACTCAAGGGGGGCGCCTACGATTACAACCGTGAATATTCGGCCACCGGTTACTCAATCCGCTATGACAGCCCGGCGCTGAGCGAAGGTCTTCTACAAAAGGCGCATCTGGCCAAGGGCGCGGTCCAGAGTTCGCAAGGCTTTGCCTTCAACCTCAACCGCCCGATGTTCAAGGACCGTCGCGTGCGTCAGGCGTTGTCTCTGCTCTGGGACTTTGAATGGGCGAACCGGCAGATGATGCGCAATATGTACATTCGCCAGGACAGCTATTTCTCGAACTCGGAACTGGCAGCCACGCAACTACCGACACCCGCTGAACTGAAGATTCTTGAACCCTTGCGCGGTTCGATTCCCGACGAAGTCTTTACTACGGTCTTCAAGAACCCGAAAACCGATGGCACAGGTTTTATCCGCGACAAACAACTGCAAGCGCTGGCGCTATTGCAGGAAGCTGGCTGGAAACCCAAGGGTGATCAACTGGTCAACGCCCAGGGCGAGCCGCTCAGCTTCACCTTCCTCAATGGGCAACCGGGTTTCGAGCGTCTGCTGCTGCCTTACAAGCGCAATCTGGCGCAGATCGGTATCCACTTCGAGGTGCGGCGGATCGATGCGGCCCAGTATCTGAACCGCGTCATGGCCCGGGATTACGACATGATCGTCACCGGCTTCACGGTCTCGACATCGCCGGGAATGGACCTCTACAACAACTTTGGCTCCAAGGTGGCCAATGATCCAGGCTCCAGCAATTACATGGCACTGCAAGACCCCGCCGTGGACACCCTGATCGAGGGCCTGCTCAAGGCTGGCGACAAGGCGACGATGACCGACTATGCCCACAGCCTTGATCGGGTACTGCAATGGAATTACTACTGGATTCCCAACTATTACCCGCCAGGCTCCTCGACCGTATGGTGGAATCGCTTCGGTATCCCGAAAATCCAGGCCAGCAACAGCGAAGCCATCGAAACCTGGTGGGAAGTCAGCCCCACTCCGCTCAATAACGAGCAATTTGCAGCAAAACGCGGCGCTTCAGCCCTTGTTTCGGAGATGAAGTGAATGCTCGGTTATATCCTGCGCCGCCTGCTTCTGATCATTCCCACGCTGTTGTGCATTCTGCTGGTCAACTTCTTTATCGTGCAGGCCGCGCCCGGTGGGCCAGTGGAGCAAGCCATAGCCCGTCTGCAAGGGATCGGTAACAGCAGTGTCGGCGCGGGCGCGACAGAGTCGGTCAACACCGGTCAATCAAGAGCGTCCCGTGGCCTTGATCCCAAGCTGATAAAGGACATCGAACGCCAGTACGGTTTCGACAAGCCGCTGCATGAGCGGTTATGGCTGATGCTGAAAAACTACGCACGACTGGATTTCGGCAACAGTTTCTTTCGCGGTGCCTCGGTGACCGACCTGATCCTGCAAAAGATGCCGGTTTCCATTTCCCTCGGGCTCTGGGCGACGCTGCTGACGTACCTGATCTCGATTCCGCTGGGCATTCGCAAGGCGGTCAGGCACGGCAGCCAGTTCGATATCTGGAGCAGCACCGCCATCATCATCGGCTACGCCACACCGGCCTTTCTGTTTGCCATGCTGCTGATCGTGGTGTTCTGTGGCGGCACTTCGCTGCACTGGTTTCCGGTACGAGGCCTGGTGTCGGATGAATTCGACCAGCTATCGACACTCGGCAAGATTGCCGACTACTTCTGGCATCTGGTGCTGCCGGTATCGGCACTGGTGATCGGCGGGTTCGCCACCCTGACCCTGCTGACCAAGAACGCCTTCCTCAATGAAATCACCCGCCAGTACGTCACCACCGCCCGAGCCAAGGGCATGAGCGAACGGCGCGTGCTGTATGGCCATGTGTTTCGTAACGCCATGCTGCTGGTGGTGTCCGGCATCCCACAGGCATTTATCACGGTGTTCTTTGCCGGATCGCTGCTGATCGAGGTTATCTTCTCTCTCGATGGCCTGGGGCGCATGAGTTACGAAGCCGCTGTTTCGCGGGATTATCCGGTGGTGTTCGGCTCGCTGTTCATCTTTACCCTGTTCGGTTTGCTGATAAAACTGGCAGGCGACATCTGCTACACCCTGGTCGACCCGCGAATCGACTTCAGCGCGAGGAATGCCTGATGCGCAGACTTTCTCCGCTGGCTCAACGCCGCCTGGAACGCTTTCGCGCCAACCGTCGGGGCTGGTGGTCGCTGTGGCTGTTTTGCGCGCTGTTTGCGTTGACGCTGGGAGGCGAACTGATCGCCAATGACAAACCGCTGGTGGTGAGCTATCAGGGCGACCTCTACTTCCCGGTATTCAAGCGTTATAGCGAGCAGGAGTTCGGCGGAGAGCTGCCCTTCCAGCCCGATTACCGCAGCGAATACGTCCAAAAACTTATCGCCAAAGGCAATGGATGGATGGTGTTTCCACCGATTCCGTTCAGTGATGACACCCCCAATTACGACCTCACAGCCCCGGCTCCCAGCCCGCCCTCGGGCAACAACTGGCTGGGCACCGATGATCAGGCTCGCGATGTATTGGCACGGGTCATTTTCGGGGCGCGGGTATCGATTCTGTTTGCATTGATTCTGACCGCCATCAGCGCCCTGATCGGTATCGCGGCCGGTGCCTTGCAGGGGTATTACGGCGGCTGGGTGGACCTGATCGGCCAGCGCCTGCTGGAAGTCTGGTCAGGATTGCCGGTGCTGTACCTGCTGATCATTCTGTCAGGCTTTGTCGAGCCCAGTTTCTGGTGGCTGCTGGGCATCATGGCGCTGTTTTCCTGGCTGACGCTGGTGGATGTAGTGCGCGCCGAGTTCCTGCGTGGACGCAACCTGGAGTACGTCAAGGCAGCCCGCGCCCTTGGGTTGGGTGATCGCAAAGTGATTGTGCGGCATATCCTGCCCAACGCCATGACTGCGACCCTGAGCTATCTGCCGTTTATCCTGACCGGCGCCATCTCGACGCTGACCGCCCTGGATTTCCTGGGCTTTGGCATGCCGGCCGGCAGCGCTTCGCTGGGTGAGTTGATCGCTCAGGGCAAGCAGAACCTGCAAGCACCCTGGCTGGGCCTGACCGCCTTTTTTGCCCTTGCGTTGATCCTGACGCTGCTGGTGTTCATTGGTGAGGCGCTGCGTGATGCGTTTGATCCGCGATCTTGATCCCCGATCTTGATCCCTGATGCTGATTCGAGACCCTGAAATGTCAGAAAAACTGATCGAAATCCGCAACCTGAACATCGCCTTCAATGGGCAGAAGGTCGTCAGCGACCTGAGACTTGATATCTGCGCGGGCGAATGTCTGGCACTGGTGGGTGAATCCGGCTCAGGCAAATCGGTCACTGCTCACTCGATTCTGCAACTGTTGCCCAAAAGCGGCACGACCAGTACCGGCAGCATCACCTATCGCGGTCAGGAACTGATCGGCGCCAGCGACCGGACCTTGCGTGAGCTGCGGGGCAATCGGATTGCCATGATCTTTCAGGAGCCCATGACCTCCCTCAACCCGTTGCACACCGTTGCCCGGCAGATCGGCGAAACACTGCTCCTGCATCGCGGCATCAGTGGTCGCGAGGCCCAGAAACGCATCGTCGAGCTGCTGGAACTGGTCGGCATCCAGCATCCGCAAAAGCGGCTCAAAGCCTACCCTCATGAACTGTCCGGTGGTCAGCGCCAGCGGGTGATGATCGCCATGGCCCTGGCCTGCGAACCGGAACTGCTGATTGCCGATGAGCCGACCACAGCGCTGGATGTCACTGTGCAGCGCAAGATTCTGTTGCTGCTCAAGGAGCTGCAACAGCGCCTGAACATGTCGTTGCTGTTGATCAGCCATGATTTGAATCTGGTCCATAGCGTTGCCCAGCGGGTCTGCGTGATGCGCGCCGGGGAAATCGTCGAACAGACCGACTGCCAGTCGCTGTTCAAATCGCCACAGCACCCATACAGCCGCCTGTTGCTCGATGCCGAACCGGCGGGTGAACCCTTGCCACGGGATACCCGGGAAAAAGTCCTGGAAGTCGAGAACCTGCGCGTCTGGTTTTCCCTGGCAGGCGGCATTCTGCGTCGTCACAAGGAGTATCTGAAGGCCGTCGATGACATCAGCCTGAGTATCGAACGCGGCAAGACCCTCGGAATAGTAGGCGAATCGGGTTCAGGCAAGTCGACACTTGGTCAGGCAATCCTGCGCCTCCTGGAGTCTCGTGGCAGTATCCGTTTTCAGGGACAGGCTCTGGATGGCTTGAATCAGAAACAGATGCGTCCATGGCGCAAAGAGATGCAGGTGGTCTTTCAAGATCCCTACGGTAGTCTCAGCCCGCGCATGTCGGTGGCGCAGATAATCAGCGAAGGTCTGGAGGTCCACAGGCAACTGGATGCCCGGCAGTGCGAAGCCGAAGTGATACGGGCACTGAAAGAAGTCGGCATCGACCCGCAAAGCCGCCATCGTTATCCCCATGAGTTTTCCGGCGGCCAGCGCCAGCGTATTGCTATCGCTCGGGCACTGGTACTCAAACCTGCTTTGATACTGCTCGATGAACCGACCTCGGCGCTGGATCGAACGGTACAGAAACAAGTCGTTGCACTGCTACGTGACCTGCAGGAAAAACACGGCCTGACCTACCTTTTCATCAGTCATGACCTGGCTGTAGTCAAGGCGCTGGCCCATGATTTGATCGTGGTCAAGGATGGCAAAGTCGTCGAGCGTGGCGCCAGCCACGATATCTTCGATTCGCCTCAGCACCCTTACACCAGGGAATTGCTGGCGGCAGCGCACCCAGGATAAAAACAGGCATTCTGTTCGGCCAGACGCCGGGGTTAAATGACGGAACATCCCCATGAAAAACAATAATCTCAGCGACTACCAAAACATCCAGCGTCTTGCGACCCGCTCGCTGTTCGAGATCATCGAGCAGTCCAGCGAAGGCACCGTGATCGTCGACAAAGATGCGCGCATCGTCTGGATCAACGAACGTTATGCACGCCGGTTTGGCCTGCAGGATGCCAGCCTGGCCATTGGGCAGCCTTGCGAAAGCGTGATTCCCGGCAGCCTGTTGCGTCAGGTGGCCAGCAATGGACAGCCCATCCTGCTGGACATGATGGACACGGCAAAAGACCCGCTGGTGGTCATGCGCCTGCCCATTCATGACAACGCCGGCTCAGTGATTGGCGCCATCGGCTTTGCCCTGTTCGATCAGTTGCAGACGTTGTCGCCCTTGCTCAAACGCTACCAGAGCATGCAGCAGGAACTGGCCAGTACGCGCTCACTGCTCAAGGCCCGGCAGGCAAAATACAGCTTTGCGCACTTCATCGGCATCAGTGAGGCGACACTGGAAGTCAAACGCCGTGCCCGGCGCAGCGCCAGCACCGAATCCCCGATCCTGCTGCTGGGCGAGACCGGCACCGGCAAGGAACTGCTGGCCCATGCCATTCATAACGCTTCACCCCGCGCCGACAAACCCTTTGTCAGCATCAACAGTGCAGCAATCCCGGAAGCCCTGCTGGAAGCCGAGTTCTTTGGTACGGCACCCGGCGCCTTTACCGGTGCCGTACGCAAGGGACGTTCGGGCAAACTGAAAATTGCCCAGGGCGGTACGCTGTTTCTCGATGAAGTCGGCGACATGCCACTGGCCCTGCAAAGCAAGTTGCTGCGGGTGCTGCAGGAAAAGGAATATGAGCCCGTAGGTTCCAATGAAGTGTTCCAGAGCGACGTGCGTCTGATAGCGGCCACCTCCACCGATCTGGAGGCGGCGATCAAGCGAGGCGAATTTCGCGCTGATCTCTATTACCGCTTGAACGTCCTGCCCATTCAGGTTCCCCCATTGCGCGAGCGTCTGGAGGATCTGCCTGTGCTGAGTGAAACCATCCTCGAAGAACTGCATAGCCAGCATGAGCTGGAAGGCAATGCACTGAAACTGTTGGCGCAACATGCATGGCCCGGCAATATCCGTGAACTGCGCAATGTGCTGGAGCGTGCGGCGTTGCTCAGCGACGATCTGCAACTTACGGCCAAGGATATCCATACGGCCATCGGCACCCTGCTCCCGCCAGTCGCAAGCAACGCCCGCGATAATCGCCCTCATGTCCACGAAACCTTCAGCCAGGCCCGTCAGCGCAATGATCGACAATTGATCGAAACCACTTTGTTGCAGTGTGCAGGGAATGTGGTGCAAGCGGCCAACCAGCTCGGCCTGGGCCGCTCGACCCTCTACAAGAAAATGGCAATGCTGGGGATCGTGGAGTCTCAATAAAGAGAACCGAGTCTCCCTTAAGAGACAACACCCCCGTAGGAGCGAATTCATTCGCGAAAACCAATCTTTCGCGAATGAATTCGCTCCTACGGGGCGGCGGTAGTCTCTGTTGTGAGATTACCGGCTGCATAAATTTTAGTAATTCCCTTTACTTTCAATGACTTGAATATATGGCACGAATCCCGCTATAGCCATGCGGCGGCCTGACCGCACCCAAAAAACAATAACAACAGGAGATACCCATGAGCGTACTCATTGCTTTGGCGGCGCTCGCGCTACTGATGCTCGCGGCCTACCGTGGTTACAGCGTTATCCTTTTTGCCCCCATTGCCGCGCTGGGTGCAGTATTGCTGACCGACCCTTCGGCAGTGGCGCCTGCATTTACCGGGCTGTTCATGGACAAGATGATCGGCTTTATCAAGCTGTACTTTCCGGTGTTCCTGCTCGGCGCGGTATTCGGCAAGCTGATCGAGCTGTCCGGGTTTTCCCGCTCCATCGTGGCAGCCGCCATCGGTGTGCTCGGCACACGCCAGGCCATGCTGGTGATTGTGCTGGTCTGCGCCCTGCTCACGTATGGTGGCGTGTCGCTGTTCGTCGTGGTCTTCGCGGTCTATCCGTTTGCCGCCGAGATGTTTCGCCAGAGCGATATCCCCAAGCGCCTGATTCCGGCAACCATCGCGCTGGGCGCGTTCTCCTTCACCATGGATGCCTTGCCCGGCACGCCGCAAATCCAGAACATCATTCCCACGACCTTCTTCAATACCACCGCCTGGGCCGCACCATGGCTGGGCCTGATCGGTACCGTGTTCGTATTCAGCGCAGGCATGCTGTATCTGCAGCGTCAGCGCAACAAGGCTGCACGTAACGGCGAAGGTTATGGCCACGACCTGCGCAATGAACCGGAAACGGCAGCCGACATCAAACTGCCCAACCCGTGGATAGCGCTCTCGCCACTGGTGCTGGTGGGGGTCATGAACCTGCTCTTTACCTGGTGGATTCCCCAGTGGTACGGCAAGACCCACACCCTGGCGCTGCCGGGCATGGCGGCTCCGATCCAGACTGAGATTGCCAGGCTGACGGCGATCTGGGCCGTTGAAGCCGCACTGTTGACCGGCATTGTGATGGTGCTGATATTCGGCTTCGGCGCCATTCGCTCCCGGCTGGCCGAAGGCAGTAAAAGCGCGGTCAATGGCGCGTTGCTGGCGGCCATGAATACCGCATCCGAATATGGCTTTGGCGCTGTAATCGCTTCACTGCCAGGGTTTCTGGTGCTGGCCAATGCCTTGAAAAGCATCCCGGACCCGCTGGTCAATGAAGCCATTACCGTCACCCTGCTGGCCGGTATCACCGGTTCGGCCTCGGGCGGCATGAGCATCGCACTGGCCGCCATGTCAGACAGCTTCATCGCGGCTGCCAACGCCGCGAATATCCCGCTGGAAGTCCTGCATCGGGTGGCCGCCATGGCCAGCGGCGGCATGGACACCCTGCCCCATAACGGCGCGGTCATCACGCTGCTGGCCGTGACCGGGCTGACCCACCGTGAAGCTTATCTGGACATTTTCGGTATCACTATCATCAAGACACTGGCGGTTTTCGTAGTGATCGCAGCGTTCTACGCCACTGGCATCGTTTAAGGAATCGATTATGAATCTGCAAGGAAAAACTGCATTGGTCACCGGCTCCACCAGCGGCATCGGCCTGGGCATTGCCCTGGTTCTGGCCAAAGCCGGCGCCAACCTGATCCTCAACGGTTTCGGCGATGCTTCGACGGTGATCGCCCAAGTGCAACAGTTTGGCGGTCGCGTTGGGCACCACCCTGCGGATGTCAGCGACCCGGCACAGATTGCCGACATGATCGCCTATGCCGAACGCGAGTTTGGCGGGGTCGACATTCTGATCAATAACGCCGGCATTCAGCATGTGGACGCTGTGGAGGACTTTGCCGTCGAGCGTTGGGACTCGATCATCGCTATCAATCTGTCATCGGTGTTCCACACCACCCGCCTGTGCCTGCCCGGTATGCGCAGCAAGGACTGGGGACGAATCATCAATATCGCCTCGGTTCACGGGCTGGTGGGTTCAACCGGCAAGGCGGCGTATGTCGCGGCCAAACATGGCGTGATTGGTCTGACTAAAGTGGTAGGTCTGGAAACCGCCCGCAGTCATGTCACTTGTAACGCCATCTGCCCCGGCTGGGTCCTGACGCCGCTGGTGCAGCAACAGATCGATAACCGCCAGGGCGACCCGGATCAGGCCCGACACGACCTGCTGGCCGAAAAACAGCCCTCGCTGGATTTCGTTACACCGGAGCAACTGGGTGAGCTGGTGTTGTTTCTGTGCAGCGAGGCGGCGGTTCAGGTGCGCGGTGCGGCCTGGAATGTGGATGGTGGGTGGCTGGCTCAATAACGTTGTGCAGGAGCGAATTCATTCGCGGATAAATCCGCTCCCACACAGTTTGAACAGTCAGGACCGGGGTTCTTCATTCTCGTCCACCAACCCCCAATCGGACATCTTTGTCGAGCCTGTCCCGACAGGTGCAGGCGGAGGTGTTGTGAGGTTGCTGACTCCGCCTTCGCCATGCAGCTTGAGGCGCAGGCGCACGTTGTTTTGCGAGTCGGCGTTTTTCAGGGCCTCCTCTTCGCTGATTGCACCTTCCACCGCCAGATTGAACAGCGCGGTATCGAAGGTCTGCATGCCCAGGCTGCCGGACTTTTCCATGATGCCCTTGAGTTCGGTCAACTGGTTACGCTGGATCAGATCGCGAATGGTCGGCGTCCCCATCATCACTTCCACTGCCGCACGTCGCTTGCCATCCGGGGTCTTGACCAGACGCTGGGAAACGAAGGCCTTGAGGTTGTTGCCCAGGTCGTGCAGCAGTTGTTCGCGGCGCTCTTCCGGGAAGAAGTTGATGATCCGGTCCAGGGCCTGGTTGGCGTTGTTGGCATGCAGGGTCGAGATTGCCAGGTGGCCGGTATCGGCAAAGGCCAGCGCATGCTCCATGGTTTCCCGGTCACGAATCTCGCCGATCAGGATCACATCCGGGGCCTGTCGCAAGGTGTTTTTAAGCGCGGCACGGAAACTGCGGGTATCGACCCCCACTTCACGCTGGTTGACGATGGACTTCTTGTGGCGGTGAATGAACTCCACCGGGTCTTCGATGGTGATGATATGACCACTGGCATTGCGGTTGCGATAGTCGATCAGGGCCGCCAGAGAAGTGGATTTACCCGAGCCCGTCGCGCCCACGAACAACACCAGCCCGTGTTTTTCCATGATCACATCGAGCAGGATCGGCGGCAGATGCAGATCCTCGAAACGCGGGATATCCAGCTTGATGTTACGCGCCACGATGGAGACTTCGTTGCGCTGCATGAAGATATTGATCCGGAAACGCCCGATACCGGCCAGTGACACCGCCAGGTTCATTTCCAGCTCACGCTGGAATTCGAGCTTCTGCTCCTCATCCATGAGGCTCTGGGCGACAGTCGCCACCTCGCCGGGCTTGAGGGTTTCAGTGCCCAGCGGCTTGAGCACGCCATTGAACTTGGCGCAAGGAGGCGCTCCGGTGGAGAGATAAAGGTCCGATCCGTCCTGGCTGGCCAGAATCTTCAACAACGCCGGGAAATCCATAATCAACACCGCACAAGATAATGTGAAAACGCTTGTCTGCCCGCTGCACTCAGCAACCTTTCACGAGCAGATTTATTCAATCGGGTCAGGGCAGGCATAATGGCAGCCTTTTCTGACAGGTGATATTGCGACATGAAAGCCCAAGCCCGCCATATTCTGGTGAAGACTGCCGAAGAAGCCGAGCAGCTCAAGCTGCGTATCGCCAAGGGCGAGGCCTTCGACGTACTCGCCAGGAAGCATTCCACCTGCCCGTCCGGCAAACGTGGCGGCGACCTGGGTGAAGTCCGGCCCGGCCAGATGGTCGGCGCCATCGATCAGGTCATCTTCAAGAAGCCGCTACGCACTGTACACGGCCCCATCAAGAGCAAGTTCGGCTACCACCTGGTTCAGGTGTTCTACCGCGACTGACCGGCTCCAGGCTACTCACACCCCAAGGCAAGAGTAGCCCGAAACCTGTCCAGTCACTTCGGTGCAATCGCTCCATCGACCAGCACCTGGGCTTCAGCCACCAGACGCTGCAGGTGATCTTCGCCCACAAAGCTTTCCGCATAGATCTTGTAGATGTCCTCGGTGCCGGATGGGCGCGCTGCGAACCAGCCGTTCTCGGTCATCACTTTCAGGCCGCCAATGGCCTGATCGTTGCCCGGTGCATGGCTGAGAATGCCCTGGATCTTTTCGCCCGCCAGTTCAGTGGACTTGACCTGCTCCGGCGACAGTTTGCCCAGCAGAGCCTTCTGTTGCGGGTTGGCCTTGGCATCGACACGGGTCGAGAACGGCTCGCCCAGCTCGTCGGTCATGGTCTTGTAGATCTCGCTCGGGTCACGGCCTTTACGTGCAGTGATTTCGGCCGCCAGCAAGGCCGGAATCAGACCATCCTTGTCGGTGGTCCAGACCGTGCCGTCGCGACGCAGGAACGAAGCACCCGCGCTCTCTTCACCACCAAAGCCCAGCGAACCCTCGAACAGGCCTTCGGCAAAGAACTTGAAGCCCACCGGGACTTCGTACAGACGACGGCCAAGACGCGCCGCGACCCGGTCAATGATGCCGCTGCTGACCACGGTCTTGCCAACCGCTGCATCGGCACGCCAGTGCGGACGGTTCTGGAACAGATAATCGATGGACACTGCCAGATAGCTGTTAGGCGTCATCAGCCCGCCAGTCGGGGTCACGATGCCATGACGGTCATGATCCGGGTCGCAGGCAAAGGCGACCTGATAGCGGTCCTTGAGGCCGATCAGGCTCTGCATCGCATGGCTGGACGATGGGTCCATGCGGATCTGGCCATCCCAGTCCACGCTCATGAAGCGGAAGGTCGGATCGACGAACTGGTTCACCACGTCCAGGTTCAGGCCGTAATGCTCGCCAATGGCCGACCAGTAGCGAACCCCTGCTCCGCCCAGCGGATCGACGCCCAGGCGCAGACCGGCATCGCGGATGGCATCCAGATCGATGACGCTTTTCAGGTCGGCCACGTAGGTATTGACGTAGTCATGACGATGGGTGGTATCGGCACGCAGGGCTTTTTCATGGCTGATGCGCAGCACGCCCTGGAGTTTATCGGCCAGCAGTTCGTTGGCCTTGTTCTCGATCCATTTGGTGATGTGGCTGTCAGCCGGGCCGCCATTTGGAGGGTTGTACTTGAAGCCACCACTTTGCGGCGGGTTGTGGGACGGCGTGATCACGATACCGTCGGCCAGACCGGATGTACGGCCACGGTTGTAGCAGATGATCGCGTGGGATACCGCTGGAGTCGGCGTGTATTCGTCACCTTCGGAAATCATCACCTGCACGCCGTTGGCAGCCAGTACTTCAAGGGCCGTTGAGCTGGCAGGCGTCGAGAGTGCGTGGGTGTCGGCACCCAGGAACAGCGGACCATCGATGCCATTGGCCTGACGATACAGACAGATCGCCTGGCTGATAGCCAGAACGTGCCACTCGTTGAAACTCAGTTCAAACGAACTGCCGCGGTGGCCGGAAGTCCCGAAGGCCACGCGCTGGGTTGTGATCGAAGCGTCCGGCTGCCCGGCGTAATAGGCCGTTACCAGTCTCGGGATATCGACCAGTAACTGCGCAGGTGCCAGCTTGCCGGCGAAAGGACTGAGACTCATACAACCTCCACGTAAATGGGGACAGGAAATTCGGTTTTGGCGAAAACGCCTATGGTGCGGCAGTTTACTGGCAGTTTGACCGGAATGCTTGGCTATCGATCCCTAAGTAGTTGAGTTTGCGAGCTGCCACCAGGTCGGGAGTAGCTGTTGCACCTGACGCTCGGCAAAACGGTCATCGATCAGCATGACCACACCACGATCATTCTGGCTGCGGATTACTCGACCGGCAGCCTGCACGACTTTCTGCACCCCCGGATAAAGATAGGTGTAATCGTAGCCAGCACCGAACAAGGCAGCCATGCGTTGTTTGAATTGCTCGTTGACCGGGTTCAACTGAGGCAAGCCAAGGGTCGCGATGAACGCGCCGATCAGCCGTGCTCCGGGCAGGTCGATACCCTCGCCAAATGCACCGCCCAGTACCGCAAAACCAATGCCTCTGCTGCTCAGGGTAAAGCGGTCGAGAAAGGCCTGACGTTCGCCTTCGCTCATGCCGCGTTCCTGTTGCCACAGCTCGATCTGCGGCCAGCTCTGACGCATCAGCTCAACCACTTGTTGCAGATAATCGAAGCTGCTGAAGAACGCCAGATAATTACCCGGTTGCGCCTGAAACTGTTCTCCCATCAAGGAAACGATAGGGGCCAACGAGGCCTGTCGATGAGTGAAGCGGGTCGAAATGTGGCTGACGATCCGGACATCCAGTTGCTCGTGGTGAAACGGCGACTCCACATCGATGCAGACCGTCTTCTCTGGCAGCCCCAGCAAGTCCGCATAATAGCGTTGCGGCTTCAGCGTAGCGGAAAACAGCACAGTCCCCAGCGCGCTGCTCAGACGCGGCGCAATGAAACGAGCCGGCACCACATTGCGCAGGGTCAACCGGGAAAAACGGCGTTTCGCGCCCCACTCGCGCACGGCGATATCGAAGATGAAATGCTCATCGAACAGTTCGCCAATCCTTACAAACGCAATGGCATCGAAATAGAAGCTTTGCAGCGCGCCATCCACCGCATGCGGGTGCTCGTTGAAGTAATCGCCTATCGCCGACACACACAGGTTCAGGCTGCTCAGAAATTTGCCCGGCACATCGGCGTAGGCCTGATAGGCGCCCGCCTGTTCCTTGTGCAGGGCATTCCATTGGCGACTGAGCCGTTGCAAGGCCTTGTGCAAGGGCTGCGGAGCACTTTGTCGAAGTGCATTGAGGTTCTGCTGATCGAGGCTGGCGCTGTACATGCTGCGGGCACGCTCGACCATGTTATGGGCTTCGTCCACCAGCACCGCCACGCGCCACTGATTGAACTGGGCAAGGCCGAACAACAAGGCGCTCAGGTCGAAATAGTAGTTGTAGTCCGCGACCACCACGTCCGACCAGCGCGCCAGTTCCTGGCTGAGGTAATACGGACAGACCTGATGCAGCAAGGCGACTTCGCGCACACCAGCCTGATCCAGCCATGGCGCATTCAAGGCGGCACTGCGCGCGGCAGGCAAGCGGTCATAGAAACCGTTGGCCAACGGGCAGGAATCACCATTGCAAGCCTTGTCCAGGTGCTCGCAGGCCTTGTCCCGTGCGACCAGTTCCAGCACACGCAGGGTCAGGTCGGGCGAGCTGCGCCCGATCACTTGCAGGGCATCCAGCGCCAGTTTGCGGCCCGGCGTCTTGGCCGTCAGGAAGAATACCTTGTCGAGCTTTTGAGTCGGTGCAGCCTTGAGCATCGGGAACAACGTACCGACCGTCTTGCCAATCCCGGTCGGCGCTTGCGCCATCAGGCAGGACCCCGTGCTGACGGCCTTGTAAACCGACTCGGCCAGCACTCGCTGCCCGGTCCGAAACTGCGGATAAGGAAATGCGAGCGTCTTCAGACTCTGGTTGCGTGACGAGGTGTGCGCCAGTTCCTGCTGCGCCCAGTACAGGAATATCTCGCATTGCCGCTCGAAAAACTCCCGCAACGCTTCGCGGCTGAACGACTCGCGGATCAGGGTTTCCTGTTCGCTGACGATGTTGAAATACACCAGCGCCAGAGTGACCTCGTTCAGATTCAATTGCTGACAGATCAGCCAGCCGTAGATTTTCGCCTGCGCCCAGTGCAATTGACGATGATTGCCGGGCATGGCATCAAGCTCACCACGGTAGGTCTTCACCTCTTCCAGTTGATTGAGCGCCGCATCGTAGCCATCGGCCCTGCCCCGAACCGTCAACTCCCGATAATCGCCGCTCAGCGACAACTCAGCCTGATAACTCGCGCCACGCCGAGCCGCCACGGTGCGGTGCCCGGCAATACCTTCCTGGGCCGTGGGCGAAGGTGTGAAGCGCAGATCCAGACTGCCGGCCTTGGCCGTGAATTCACATAACGCACGCACCGCCACGACATAACGCGAGGGCTCTGCGCCAGTAGATTGCGGTTCAAGGTGAGGGCTGGAAGAAGTCGTCAGAGTCACTGCACAGGGGAACTGTTGATTGCCGATACTGGATAGGCGTACAGATAACAGCCTTTTCCCGGCTCTGGCAAATACAAATGGATCAGCGGCCCTGTCGCGGGCAAGTGCGCTCCTACCGGGCGTCTCCTGCACCTCAATGCTGCCGCGCCTGCTTCAAGGCCTCGGCCAGTGCGCTCAGCAACCGGGCGATGTTCTGGGTCCAGTCAATGGCGTAACCGATGCGCAGGTGTTGGCGGTGCAGGCCTTGCAGACTGAACAACTCGCCGGGGGTAACGATAATGCGCTGCTGCAAAAGGCTCTCGAAAACCTGGCGCATGTCCACGCGATACACACTTTGCACCCATATTCCGCAGCCGCCTTCAGGCAATTCATAACGCAGCAGTTGCCCCAGATCCCGGTCCAGCAACTGCACCATCATCTGCATGCGTTGCGCCAGCAACTCTCTGAGTTCAACCAGATGAGCATCCAGCCGCCCGCTGCTACAGAGCCTGGCAACCGCCTTCTGACGAATCGGCGGCAACTCGAAGGCGCGCAGCAGGAAATACTGCTGCCACTGGACGTCGAAGTGTTTGCACAGCAGGTAGCCATAAGGCGCTTCCGGCCCCAGAACCTTGTCGAAGCTGCCGAGGATCAACAGACGCTGCGGATCGATCAAATCCCGCAGGCGGGCTTGCTTCGGCACAAAAACCAGTTCGCCGTGGCTGTCGTTTTCCAGCACCCAGACCCGATACCGATTGAGCAGTTGAGCGACGGCCTGAAGATTGGCAGCAGGCAATGTGCTGCATTGAACCGGATTAAGCAGCGAGGGTAACAGCGCCAGGCCAATGTTCTCTGTCAGCAGCACTTGATCCAGCACTGCCAGATTGATAGCGCCCGCCTCGTCCAGCGGCACCTCGATGACCCGGATGTCGAAGGACTGTAACAAGCGCAACAACGTCCAGGTGCAAGGCGACTCAACCAGTACGGTTGCGCCACGCAGGTTCAAGACCTCGACAACCGCCGCCAGCATGCCCGGCATATCCGGCCCGATGTAGACATTTTCCGGGTGCCAGCAGCGCTGGGCATCCTGGGTATAGCGAGCCGCCAGGGCCGTACGCAGTTCGATATCCCCAAAAGGCTGAAACCCGGAACTCAGTGGGCGCGGGTAATACCTGAGCAGTTCACGCTCCATGGCCAGCAATGGGCTTTCCATCGATTGCAGCAATGTGGGTTCATCATTACCCAGCACCCATACACCGGGGCGACGGATATGCCGGTAAAACGCTTCCAGCAGGTTGCCATTCTCGAATACCGGCTCTGGCGTTTCGTCACTGCTTGCGCTGGGCAAGGCGTAATAGCCGGACTTGGGCATGGAGCACACACGCCCTTCCTTCTCCAGCAACGAATAGGCGCTTTGTACGGTCGAGATCGATACACGCAGACGCCGGGACAACTGGCGCAAGGACGGCATCCTGGTCGTGGAATCGGTTTGCACCTCGTCAATCAGGCGAACGAGATAGCGGTAAACCGCCTGATAGGCGAAATCCGTTTTGTTTTTCATGGGAGGCAATCCGGCGCGTGGCCAAAAGATTTTCCAGGCGATAGCGACATGGCTGGTACCGAATCCACGGCAACAGCCATTCGCCAGACAAGAGGGCTTAACGTCCGGAGAGCACTTCAGCCACAACACCGCCGGTCTCAGGATCAACTGTCACGATCCGGCATTTGTCCGGGTCGGAGGCGCGAAACCGGGCGATGATGGAGCTTTCACTGTCGAAGTCCACCCGCACCTTGCAGTACAGGCTCTGTAACCCCTTCAGGCTCAAGCCGCTGATATCGACAAGCCATTGCACGACCTGCTCAGGTGCCGTCAGGCCCGAGAGCACTTTATGAAGATCCGGTAATGCCACCAGCATGCCCGGGTGACAACCGCGCAGGAACGCTTCAAGCCCACGCCCCCGATCTACGAAGGGCGAGAAAATCATGCAGACCAGTTGCGCCTCACTCAGACCAAATCCTTCCTGAGCGTAACTGGCGGCCAGTTCATGACGCGCTTCGATGCCCTCAGGCCCTTCATAGGCATCCATGGCCTGCTTGACCAGCCGTGACGGCATTTGCTTGCGGCGCATCATTATGCGCGCCAGAGTCAGGTACTCGGCAATTCCGTCGGCATAGCTGCGTCCTTGCAGGTATTGCGCCTTGAGGCCTCGTATATGGGCCATCAATAGTGGATTGGCACAGTCCGACTCGCTGAAGGCAAACGCCAGGTCATCGAAGCGAAACCCCAGGAACTCGGTCAGCAGGTTCCAGTGCTCCTCAACCTTGCAGTTGACCAGATCGCAAATGCTGATGAATGCCGGAACAATCGACTGATTGGGATAAACGGTGGCTCGAGGCGACTTGGCAGGCTCATCCCCTTCGCCATAAAGCTCATGGAAATAAGCCTGCCCGATAGTATCGATTGATCTGAGGATGCCATTGAGGTTCTGGCCACTCCAGTTAGCCTTGCCCTGCCCCGTGCGCTGGGCAAGACGCATTGCCCAGGTAACGTAGTGTTTCTGCTCCTTGCGGGAGTCGCCATTGACGACAGCATCCACACCGCTCCCCCAGCTCGAAGCCCGCCCCAGAAACTCGGCAAGCCCCAGGTAGCAACGATTGCAGAAGGTCGTGCGTGCATCGCCTGCCGTCAGATGGCCGGCCAGCAACATGTCCGAGCGGTTCTGCTCGCGCCCGGCACTGGAAAACGGCAGGTCCGGCTCGAACACCTGAGTATATTGATTGTCGACCACGAGCATTTCCACACGCGGATCGTCATACAGAAACAACGCCGAGTAGGTGCGGTGAATGTTATCCATCACTGCCTGCGTAAGCCCTACATGGCGCATGTTGGCCACCCGCAGGTTGAAAGTGCCAGGGGATCGACCTGCAATGCTTAACTGTGCCGCTCTCAGGAACGCCAGTGTGTAAGCGCTGTCCTTGCCACCTCCAAAAGCGATCAGCACCTTGAAACTGGAAATACGCTCGATACCGCCCGCCGCCACGATCAGCCGCTGAATCAACAGTTGCAAAGCCGTACGCTCAGCCCTCGTGAAGTAACCCAGCAAACGCTGCAACACTTGCTGGTAGACATAATTCATTGCTTGTTCGTGAATGGAGCTCATACTTTTTCACCCACGCCTTTATCAAGAAACAACATGATGTAAGGGCGGCATTTAATATCAGGCTTATACGCGAGTTTATAATCAATCATGACTCATTCCCTGAGTAAGAATTACCAAACTATTATCGGTATCCCTAAAACAATTACAAGGTACAGATCGACACCAAAAGCAATACACTCGGTTTAAACAAGCGCTATAAATAAACATTGCGTTCAACGCAAAACGTCACAGCCCAGACCCTGTCTTGCCAGCATTGTGCGCCGTCCCCGGCAAGGCAAACGCTCTAGAAATGGATTCCACACCAGACCACCTGAAGCAGCCGACAAAAAATGCTTTTTTGCCCGTAGGAAACGCTGTTCAATGAAAGCGACATCCGACAGACAAATTAAACACGACTACTCATTATGAGGATTTTTAAATTCACGACGACAAACAACCGCTCATCTGTAAAACGGAAAAAATTTAAACAACTAATTCTGCCTTCGTGAAAGCAGCCCTGCCCACCGAAGCGCACAAACTTGCAGATATAAAAAAGCCCTCCTGAAAAGGAAGGCTTCGTGCAGAACTTGATAGACGGGTGAAAAACTATGCCTGAGCGATTTCCAGCACGGCACGTCCACCAATCGGGCAAGTATCCATGTAGCGATGAGCCTGAACCACTTGCTCGAACGGAAAGTTGCGAGTCTGGAGCGGCACCAGTACACGATCAGCCGTCAGTTGATTGATCTCGCGCAGGGCACGTTGCAGTGCCTCGGTGTCAGGAACAATCCCCAGCTCAGGCTTGCCGGTGAAATTACCCAGGCAGTGTACGAAGAACTGGATGTTCTTCTGAAACGCTGCACAGGCCGGGAACGGCGTCTGATTGCCGCCTTGCAGACCATATAGCACCAGGCTGCCACGCGGAGCCAGCACATCGCCCATGATCGACATCTGTGGGCCGCCCAGGCCATCGAACACCGCATCCACACCGCGATTGTCGGTGTACTTGTTGATAGCCATCAGCAAGTCCTGCTCCTCGGTGACCACCACCTTGTCAGCACCTTGAGCCAACAGGTAATCACGCGCATCGTCAGTCTTGGTCACCGCGATGACACGAACACCCAGCGCCTTGCCAAGCTGGACAAAGCACGGGCCGGCACAGTGACTGGCATCGGTGACAAGCACGGTTTGCCCCGCCTTGATCCGCGCCAGATCGACATACGCGAAGTAGGCAATCAGCATCGGCGTGTAATGCACGCTGGCTTCGACAGGGCTCAGCACGTCGGGATAACGGGTCAATGCCGAGCGTGGCAATACGATGGACTCGCCATAGACTGGATGCTTGTTGGCATCGGCAGCCGGAAAACTGGCGACCTTGTCGCCTACGGCCAGATCACTGACGCCATCGCCCAGAGCGGTTACGACACCGGCCATCTCATAACCAAGACCGGCAGGCAGACGCGCCTGGGTGGAAGCAAGATTTTGCCGCCAGAGAACGTCATACCAACTGACACCGATTGCCTGGACACGCACCTGCACCTCGCCGGGTGCGGGCAACGTGTCGGGATGCTCTTCGACCTTGAGCACCTCGGCCGGGCCAAACTGGTGAAAACGGATCGTGCGGGACATTTAGAACCTCGCCTTGTATACCTTGATGCCGTGAACTCTATCCGGGCTCTGCCGACAACACTATCAGTGGCTATTAATAGTCGACATGCCTGTCATCGATTGTGCCTCATGGGCCGGGCGGCAACGCCTGACAATCCCTGAACACCCATGCACTCATGGGCGGCCATTGTTGGCATGTCGACGAAACATTGCAACCAGTGTGGACATTTAAGCCATGACAACGAATTTTCGATGCGCGTCATCGGCGTTTGCTCGTACTATCGCAACCTCTCAAAGCATCAAATCGACAAATGGCCCGAGATATTCCGCATGAATCGCAATGATCTGCGTCGCGTTGACCTCAATCTGCTCATCGTTTTTGAAACCCTGATGCATGAACGAAGCGTTACTCGCGCGGCCGAAAAACTGTTCCTGGGGCAACCGGCAATCAGTGCGGCCCTCTCACGCCTGCGCGGGCTGTTCGATGATCCGCTCTTCGTGCGTACCGGCCGCAGCATGGAGCCGACTGCCCGCGCCACTGAAATCTTCGCCCTCCTTTCCCCGGCGCTGGACTCGATCTCCACTGCGGTCAGCCGGGCATCGGAGTTCGACCCGGCGACCAGTACCAACGTCTTCCGTATCGGCCTGTCCGACGACGTGGAGTTCGCCCTGTTACCCACCCTGCTCAAACGCCTGCGCTCCGAAGCACCCGGCATCGTGCTGGTGGTCCGGCGCGTCAACTACATCCTGATGCCGGCCCTGCTGGCCTCGGGCGAAATTTCCGTGGGCGTCAGCTACACCCAGGACCTGCCCGCTAACGCCAAACGCAAGGTATTGCGCAGAAGCAAGCCGCAACTGCTGCGCGCCGACTCGATTCCCGGCGCCCTCTCCCTGGACGACTTCTGCTCACGCCCTCACGCCCTGGTGTCATTCGCAGGCGACCTGAGCGGCTTTATCGATGAATACCTGGAAGCAATAAACCGCAAACGCCACGTCGTCCTGGCCGTCCCGCAGTTCAACGGCCTGGCCACCCTCCTGACCGGCACCGACATCATCGCCACCGTCCCGGACTATGCCGCGCAGGTGCTGACGGCCGCTGGCGGGGTTCGAGCAGAGAACCTGCCTCTTGAGACTCAGACTTTTGAACTGCACATGGCCTGGCGCGGGGCGCAGGATAATGATCCGGGGGAAAGGTGGTTGAGGTCGCGGATTCAGATGTTTTTTGGCGACCCTGAGAGTCTTTAGGCGTTGTCTGGCAGGCTGTTCGACTGATCATTTCTGCCTTTCCACAAACCATGGAGCTCCATTCACTTCCAGTGGATTGCTACATTGGGGGCACATCTGAGGGCATGCACTGGATGGTTTGAAAAGGATGCCCCCAGCCTAAGGCCAAGTGGGCTATTGATGAGGATAGCTCCGACCGGAGACTCTGCGATTCGATAGACCGGCCTGAAGCTTTCAGCGGAACGGTGGACACTGGAATCGATGAACGAACAACACCACCTCCGTACAGACTCGTTTTCCGCCCAAGGAATTAATCGTTAAAAATTAATTAGTTAATTGGCATTGTCGCGTTAGCTCTGTCCGAACAACTCAAAATCGGAGGGGCTGACACTTCCCATGCAAACCAGGAATCGAACTTCAACGGCAACGATGAAGTGATCGCCCCAGGGTTGGTAAAACTAGCTTTTCATCTGGCTCAACAGTCAAGGCTCCGGAAAAGTTGATAATTCAAAGATGTTCCAGCGCTAAACGCGACCTTTATTTCCAAGGGCAAGGGATCTGAAAATTACGGTTGAGCAACGCAGCTTTATCGAAAACTTGAGACCTAGATCTGACCAGGCAGACCGGAGACTCAAGGAGCCCCACCTTTACGAGGCTATTGAGGATTGGTTAGTCGGTACTTGCCGGCCTCAATCTTCACCATGAGCTTCTGCCCGCAGAGACTGCCTATTGTTCGGCCCGCAAGGCTCTCGATGGAGTCATCTAAATCACTGGGTACCAACCCTTCCCGCAACCATTGTACTACTTGGGATTTGGTGGCAACGGTCGCCTCGTTGCGCATCCGAAACTCGACGATCGTAGTGGCGAGGAATAGGACAGGGACTTCAGTAATCCCATACACAGGGTCATTAGAGCGCGGAAATTCAAAATTGCCGACCAGTGCCGCCACCTTGATTAAAGATTGCCCCCGCTTCATTGATCGCGCAGCACCCAATTCAACCGCCTGCTGGGCGATCTCAAAAACATTGGCCTCGTCCAATGGTTCTGCGAGGCAAGTCAGACACGCACCGTACATGTTATGCGGTGTCATCGTATTGCATTCGGTGCAGGGCTTGAGATAGCCCTCTGTCAGTTCATTACGCACAAAGTCGATTCCAGCTATGGAAAGACCTGTCGATAGCGATATCCACCAGCCCCAAAGCTGAACTCCGCGATTGCTCCATCTGGCGCCGCCTTCATATACCCATCGCCTCCATCGGCTTGCGTAAACAAATCCTTCGCCGAAGATTTCGTGTCTTCCGCCCAAGTCGGCGTATTTCCGCATTCTGTTAACGATAAACCGTGGGGCCGGAGCACGGGCATCCTGATCGAGCACTGATGTGCGATCAATATTCTCCAAACCTTTGCGAAGGAAATCTGATTTTACGCTGCTCTGACCCACAAGCAGTTCAATAGGCACGATGATATAGGCACGGGTGGTGGCTCGTCCGAGAGCGCAAGCCAATGTGATGTCATCCATTTCGAAGCCTGCTACGACGATGACGACTGGCGCCTCCATACCGCGATACGCCGAGATAGTGGAGCGTGGAACATCGATCTCCTCAAGCGACGAGGAGAACTGACTGAGCACGATCAAGTCCTCGTTCATGACACCGGATTTAGCAAGGCTCGCCGTCATGGTCTGGATTGTCTTGGAAACATCCCAGCTAATGCTTCTGCACAAGTCCTCCACGGAGATCGGCCGAGGGCAATTCACCTCATGTCGTGGCGGTAGCATCTCCATCATCGTCTGAGTGATGCCTCCGGGATTCCGGTAGACCGTTGTCAGATAGAAGAATCGCTCGCCATAGGTATCCTCCAGAAATCGATAGGAACTGCCTTTTTCGATCCCGGGTAGTACCTGGAGCTCATCAGCAAAAACGAACTTGCGTGCGTTGGCGAAATGGTCGCGCAGCGCCAAGTGATCGGCCTCATTGAGCGCCTGGGCCTCATCGACAATCAACGCGGCGTACTGATCATCTACCGACCCATGCAGGGCCAGGTGATGCTCGTCATAGTTGGGCTCGCCGGAGCTGTTTTCCCTGTTCCGCTTGCCCTGGGACTCGCAGTAGGAATGAAAGGTTTGAACAGTCACCGCCCGGCCAAACTGCCTCAATTGAGCGGCCACCTTATGCGTAATCTGGCGGTTCTTCAGAAGGAACAGTACCTTGAGGTCCCGAGCGACAAACTGCTCAGCAAGAGAACGCGCTATCAACGTCTTGCCGCTGCCCGAAAACCCCGCGATCAACCTTCGATCAGAGTCGACGCACAATGCCACCTGATTCGCCTGCTTTTTGTCTAATTGAAGCCACAACTCGCTGTCCGCAACGATTTTCCGGCCAAGAGCCCCTTCCCGTAATTCCCGCGGCCAGACGGAGTCGAGAAATTGTTTGATTTCATGGCTGAAATTATCCTTGGTGTTGTAGTTCAGTGCGGACTTCCAGTGCGCCATCAATTGCATGATGCGCGAAGGCATGTCCTGACGGTGCTTTTGGAGGATTAGAATACCGTCGGGCAACTGCCGGTCGAGCGGCACGTATGCACTGGCGATTTGCGAGCTCTCCAGATCGAAGTCTGGAAAATGCACTGCGTAACCGACTGGGCACTTCATCTGCCACGATTGCAACATATCGACGAGGACGAAAGCGTTGTCCTTGACCTGATTCAGAGGATCGATTTCATAACCGTCACGTTCGTGAATGAATCGAACGCCCGACGGCTGATACAAACCTGACTTCGTTTCTATGCAAAGCATACCCAGCTCCGCATGTAAGATTACGAAGTCCACCTCGCCAGACAGGTGCCTCCTCTCTAAGGAAACTCGCAGGTAGTCCTGCAGATCCTGCGAGTACACCCGCTTTGTCCGGCCGCGTAGCCAAGGTAGCGAGTGGATGACGACAAACCCATCGTCAAGTGCCGCTAGTTCCTGAAAAAGCGTAAATTCGCCTTTGCTGCGGAATTCCGCATGATCGAGTGCTGGAAAGAATTTGGCCATGAATGGAAGAAACGCTATGTCAGTTGGGGCATAGTAAGGCACTGGATGCACCCGTGTCCTCTCATCCACCAACCTATCAATGGTACCGCTCCGATCAGCCCAGACCGGGCGGAAATTACCGAATCGATAGTCAAGTTGTACCCTACCCACCTAGGGGTTCATCGTTCGGGAAATGGATTCGCTATCGAGCACGTTGGTGACTGGTTGCAAATCGACAAGACAACGTCGTAATCAAGGTTGTAACGGGTGGAGAAATCGATTCAGTGAACCGCTGAGCGATCTAGCACCCGACACATTTGACGTAAGATTAATTTTCCTCAATACGATCCTTCAGCCACTCCCCTACCAGCTTGCGAATTCTGACATCGCCAAGGTCATCGAGCACGTTAGACGGTAAGAGTGTGCCGTCGTCATCAAGTAGTTTGCGAGCCGGGTGACCATCATCCAGTAGATCAAGAAGCCCCATAGCCACTGCAAGATCACGACTTTCCAGCTCGTAGACGCCCAGCAGCAGTAAGGCTCGGTGTGTCTGAGACTTCCCAATCTGCTCAAGGAAGGTGGCAGCCTCAGCGACAGGAAAATGCCGGCTCACCAAGGCCGTGAGTGAAGCAGCTAATGTTGCAGACACACTCATCAACCGCTTGGGGGTGATCTTACTCAGAATGTCTGCTTCAACAAAAGGCGCCAAAGCCAATGCCTCTGTGGCGTCGGCACGGGCCCACGGCAGTAGGTCCTTATTCTTCAATATGGCCCAAATCTGCTGGCGGATTTCGGCCTCACACAGGCTGGCAGCGGTTGTGAGTGCAATACGGCGCAAGGTGCGATCTTCGGTCGCTCTCGCCAAGTCGATAAGCTGCCTTCCATGCTCATAAGACAGCTCCCCGTACCCCTCAAGCGCATTCACTGCCTCGCGTGCAATCCGGTAAAAGGTTGGCTCGTCATAGGCTGCATTAGCTTCTGAGTAGCGATCTTTCGACATTGCCATCAAGACCGGTAAATGGTCTGCATGTGGTCGGTTGCTCAACTCGTTAACGAGTGCAAGGCGCACTCGGCTTCCTCGATCACTCTTCAGATCGAGAAACTGAGGGGGCAACGGATCCGGTAGCCTAGGTGCCAGGTATTCAAGTGCCGCACAGCGGGCGTCAGCACGGCGATGACTCAAGGCACGCCAGACGAGCGGCTCACTGTCTATTGCTATTGCCGCTTGCGCCGCTGCGAGTGCGCTCGCAGCCTCTGTGCTTTCATCCAGCCAACGCTCGATGGTACTCGTCGGCACACCGCCACTCGCAATCATGATCGGCACAATCTGAGCCAGAACGGTCAATGAACAATCTGACGCAGCAGACTCCAGCAAAGACAGCGCCGGACCTCCAACACCTTTTGAGGGGCCCGTAGCACAAAGAGCACCCAGGATTTCCGTGGCCTCAATAGGGAGAAAACGCAGGTCAAAAAGACTGCCCTCCTCCTCCTTCACCACCACGCTGAAGTCCACCAAAAGGTGAATGAAGGCCACCGGTGAACTCGTGAGTGCCTTGAAGCATTCAACCAGGACTGCGGGAGCGACAGTGTAAGCACAGAGCATGAGCGAATTGCGAAGGTCTTCATCCTCAGGCAAGGAAAGCATTCGATCCAGTAACGGTTTTTCCAGCGAAGGGTACCAACGCTTGTGAGCAACTCTCCACGCGAGATCCTCACTGTTACTGCCCAAGGCAATGTTCAAAATGCTGAGTAGCTCATCCTCGCCGGTTTTAAGCCTAGAGTCTTGAATGTTGCGCGCCCACTCGTTGACCAAGCTTTTGGCATGATGATGATTGGCAAGGTGCTGCCAGTATCCCGAGGAGCGCTTAGTTGAAACGTAAGTCGCAACAAGAATGCGTGAAGCCTCACCTTCATCATCTGGTCGAGAGTAGTACCATTCCTCATACGTAATGTCGTGCTCACCGTCTTCAATGGCTCTCCACTCTTTGACATTTCGCGGGTTTGGCAACCGTAGCGCCTCAAGCTCTGCCAAGGCTTCGGCTAACACGGCCTCGTATCCCGGCAAGTCCCTTATAGCTCCCGCGGCAATCACATGAGCATTTGAATGGAAGGGGGTACCGACTAGGGTATGCGCCACCTCGATAAAAGCCGGCGCCAACCCAGGGGCGATCCGATCAAGCTGAGGCACGAAGTGCCGACTGTACTCTCCGAAATCTTGTGACAGATACTTGCGGACGAAACGTTCCACGATCACCGCCGAGCGAGGATCGGCGCACACACGGTCGTACCACTTGTCGCTAAACGTTGGCGGCGCCCAACCATCAATGAAGAAGCCCCCGCCTCTCCTTCGCCCCTTGGTTATCCAGCGGGCAACCTCTGAAGGGATGGAGTCGACGGATCCGATATCAGCAGCGAGCTCTAGCAGAGGCATAAGCTCAGAGCGAGGATCGAAAAGCGACTCATCAAGCCATTCATCAATCGCGACTTGACTGGCATGATCCACTGCAAACACGTCATAACTGTCCGTCAGATCCTCACTGAAACTGAGCGCCTTACTCAAGACACGTGCAGCGGTCTCCAATCCCCAGTCACGCTGGTCGCCGGTCAATGAAACCAGGGCTGATAAAAGCGCATTGAGAGCGCTTTCACTGCAGGACCAGTTTTTTTTGAGAAACGTCGCAAAGCCTGCGCGAACGCTCGTATGGGAGAAGGTGACCTTACGGTTGGGCTGGCGTAAATGTCGAGCTGCAATCATCCGATCAACAGCACCGTCCAATTGCGCTCCCAAGGGAGGATCAATGCGGCGCAATCGGCGCAGGACAGCACTCAGTTGTTCTCGATCGAAATGACCACGCGCCGCCACCAGCCCCCACACCACAGCCGACAGCCCTATTTGGTCTACCGCTTTCAGGTACTTGACGACAACACCCTCGACCGCATCGCGATGAGCTAGGTCTAGTAGGCGGCTTAGAAAAGCATAATCCGGCTCGCCGGCCTCAGGACCTTCAGAGAGGTTCGTGAAAAACAGATCCAGCTCCAGTGGCGTCTCCAAGGCTGCGAGCACTTCGCGCTTGAATTCCAGAGCTTTGGGCTGCAGGGGCGTGGCGATCGCGGCCATGCGTTTCTCATAGATTTTAGCCAGTTGGCCGTCGCTGTAGTGATCAGCATTGAGTTCCATTGACCATAGTTTAAGACCCCGCTCCGCCTCAGCCTCCCTCATTACATCAGCACGTGACGTGACCACGTACTGGTTGCCAGCGCGTGCACCAGGTAGCAACTTGGGCAATTGCTCCGTCCAACTCTCAGAACCCGATCTGAGGCTGTACTGCCCCCAGGGGTCCTCCAGGTAAAATAATGTGGGACCTGAATTGACCAGGCGTCTTGTAACTGACGGACCTTCGGCAGGATTCACCGTGACGACATCAAGGCCTGGCGCCGCTAACCGGGCCCGCTCACACAGCGCAAGTGCAGCAAGTGTCTTGCCCGTCCCGGAAGGACCGGTAATGACAATGGCGCCTTGCTTACGAAAGTGGGACAGCATCGCCTCAAAATTAGAGGGTTCGACAAACGCGTCCAGCTCCGCCGCACTCGCCAGAAAGCCCCCATGCTCACGTACGATGGCCAGTAGTTCATCGCGAGTCCAGACCCCAGGGCCTGTGCCACGCATGCGACGGAGTGACTCTGACCTCAGCTTCTCACGACACGCCTTCAGGCGAGAGTGAGGAATGCGCAGCAAGTCAGACAGGATCTCCCTGATCTTGAACTCTATGAGCTCGTTAGTAAGTCCTCCCCAGATGGCTACACGACCCTCTGGGGTCTTCGTCAGTGTCTGTCTGAGTG
The DNA here is from genome assembly GCF_015471405.1 of Pseudomonas cichorii. GTDB lineage: Bacteria > Pseudomonadota > Gammaproteobacteria > Pseudomonadales > Pseudomonadaceae > Aquipseudomonas > Aquipseudomonas serbiensis. The sequence goes on along the minus strand of NZ_BLVZ01000012.1, from coordinate 189,249 downwards.
AGGGTGGAAACGAAGCCGGATCGGGTTTTTCCTCAAAATCCGAGACGAGCAGATCGCGAGTAACACCTGTCGCGTCTGCGTTGGTCACCAGCAGGAAATGGGTGTCGGGATCATCAAGGTGATGCTTGGCAGGCCGTCGTTTTTTACCGTGGTTGAGCAGGCTGGTGAAGTCCGCAACCGACCAAGGATCACCCGAACAAAACTTCACCTGCATGACCAACTTGTACCCGCTGGCCAAGGATGCCTTAGGGACTACCGGACTCGGTTCAAAGGGTTCTAAATCAGCCTCCAGATCCTCTTCATTGGCAGGTTCCAAAGTCAGGCTCGTGGCAGATTTAGTAATCAGCAGCAGCCGAAGAGCCGCCAGCTCCGATACATTGAGCTGATAGTCATAGCCTGCTAGTGCAGCGACGGCTCCCGCCGAGGAGCTTGCGTTGCTGCCCGTGGCGGTATTGTTCGATGGCATGGCCTTGGCAGGATGGCTATCCAAGCTCATATAGTGTCCTTTAGTCGTTTATGGCTACGTCGTCCCTCTTCCGAGCTAAGCAGACAGCAATGAACTGCCGGCATCATCAAAGTGTTTGGCGACAACCGGTGAGGCGAAATATGGCCATTCAGTATCACAGGAATAACAATCTAACGGAACAAACCTGCTCACCATAAAGCTCTATACCAAGCCTGACCAAGGTCCCGCTGCCTGTACGGTAGTGAATTCTCAACAGATCCTTGCTGACATCAACAGTAATTTCTGAGCTGCCTATACGGCAGTGGCTCCCCACTCTCGTGGAAGCCTCTTTTGGGCCTTTCCCTGGTCGAGCGATACCGTCAGGCCAATCAGGTTGCGGAGGCGGAAGCTGCGTTACTCTCGGTCAAGGAGGACTTTCCCCAGATCGCCACTATGCGCAGGCTACACCTTGACCCTGCTACTCCTGTTCGGTGGCGGGAAATCAACTAACCAAGGTTGGTGGAGCAGCACCAGCGGTGCTCCGACGGTCGATTTCGATCCCGAAATGCCTCCACCAGGGCGCAGACGCTCCTATAATGAGCACGCAGTGAGCAACCGGATACTCTGGAGCCCGTATGTCGACCACCCCAGCCAGCCCGCCTCCTCCACAGCGAAGTCCGGGGCTCATCTTCGGCATGCTCGGGCTGTGTCTGCGGCTACTCGGCCTGCTGTTCGCTTCGCTGATGTTTTCCATCGTGCTGGAGTTCGTGGGAATGCTGTGGTTCTGGCCCGAGCAGGGCTGGCATCACAGCCATGCCATGTGGCTGAGTGAGCTGGGTTGACTCAGTGGCCATTTCAAGAATTCACTGCTTGTGCAAGAACCCGCGCAAGCGACCGCCAAGGTACTCGAACACCTGAACGATTGGGTCGTGGTGCGCTCTGGATGGGCGAAATCGGACACCCAGCTGAAACTGCTCAGTCGAGAAGCGTCACTGCAGGGGCAGTTCGCGCAGGCCTACGTTGTGATGCAGGACTACTTGCTGGCAGCCCTATTCACGATCTTCACTTTTGTGGTGCGCTTGGCGGTGCTGACTCTGGCTATGCCTCTGTTCCTAATTGCGGTGATCACCGGTGCCGTCGACGGTTTGATGCGACGTGACCTGCGTAAATTTGGAGCTGGTCGAGAAAGCAGCTTTGTCTAACATCGAGCAAAACGCGCACTGTTGCCATTGATGGTGAGTCCATGGGTGATTTACCTTTCCCTACCTTGCTCGTTGAATCCCACATGGGTGCTGCTGCCGTGTGCTGCATTACTTGGATGCATGGTGGAGATCACGACTGCAACGTTCAAGAAGTACCTCTGACTGGTAGCGATATCGTGCGTCTAGCTTGGACGTCAAATGTTTCTTTTTTCACGGTGTTTAACATATGGAAATGAGTTCTGATACTGAGCGTAGTTTATCCCAGATGAACGATGCCGCGGCCTTTGAGCGTTTAGCCGCAGCCGTACTTCGAGCTGCGTCCCCAATGGTTTACGGAAATCTGTCCCATCCCGGCGTGAAACCTGGCGGCAAGACCGTGAAAGCCCCCTTTGATAATGTAGGCTGGCTACTAATGGAGTCCCCGCCCCGGTTTGTTTGCGCTGCACACACCACGGAGCAAAACGATTTGAAGGGCAAATGGCTCCATGACCCTGCCAGAGTCATACCTAAAAATCCTGGGAGTAAGCCAACCAAGCCTGCCGGAGACTTAGTTAAAGGGATTTCTGAGATTCGAAAACTCCGTGAAGAGCACCCAGAGCTCGCTGTCACATATGCCTTGACCACCAACTGTGAACCATCGGTGGATTTACGATCATCGGTAGAAAGCTTAGCGAAATCAACTGGAATCCATCTTGATATCTGGAGTGTTTCTAGAATCGCCCATTTCTTAGACACGGACCCTACGGGTCAAATAATAAGACGCAACCATCTCGGCGCTCCCGTGAAATTGCTGTCCCGTCAGCTTCTGCTTCAGATAGGAAGGCGTAGTTTGCAGGACCACCTTCCGTTTGACACAGTAGAAGTAACTATTCTACGTGAGAACTTTAACCTAGAACGTACCGACACATTGGTGGTCGGAGCATCTGGAATGGGAAAAACAACCTCCTGCGCCACTGCCTTAGATTCCTATATCACTGATGGACTGCCCGCCATTGTACTCAAATCGGAATTTTTACTTGGCGCTGCCAGTATTGAAATTGCTTTGGAAGCTGAGCTTCGTCGCCAGGAACCTGACCTAGAAGCTGGAGCAGGCAGAAAAGCACTACTGCTTTGCATGAAAGAAGAGCCGCTAACAATCCTGATAGAAGATGTGAACCGCGTAGAGACTCCGGCGTTACTGCTAAACAAAATTTTAGGCTGGACTCGTGCAACCGCTCGATCTTGGCGAGTCATTCTTCCTATTTGGCCTCAGTATCTTGATGTGATCGAAGATAAAAAACGCACATTAGAAAACGTAGACCTTATATACGTCGAAAAATACACTTCCAGCGAAGCGATCAAAGCGATCTCCAAACGTGCCGACAGGTCTCACGTATCAATCGACGAGCTCCACATCCAAACTTTAGCAGATCGACTCGGGCATGATCCATTTTTGATCGGCTTCTACGACATGAAATCTACCGAACCTCCTGCCGATGTAATTAATCAATATATTGAAGACCATATAAAAATCATCGCCAGCCGTTCGCACTGCATGCCGATTGAACTAATCCACGCCATCAATAATTTACTTCACGCCATGCTACAGCACGGAGTCCTTTCACCTAACTGGCGCCAGATCACCTCATGGATCCCGAACAGGGACACAATTAACCTCTTAACAAAAATATCTCTAGAAGGAAACCTATTACGCATAAACAACACAAACACAGACGGCATTTTAGAGTTCAGGCATGATCGTTTGCTGCACAAACTCCTCAGCGGAGCTATCACTGAGGCAATTGGCTCGGAGGAATTCCCTCACTACGTTACCGACCCATTCTTTTCAGAGGCAACCGCAGATGCGATAGTTAAAATAAAACTTCCATTATCCAGACTTTTGATTCTAATGGACTCTACACCTGTAACGGCAGCTCATGCATTGCGTATTGCATCCGAAATTGATAGCGACTACGCTGACACCGCAGCCGAAGCGTTATACCATTGGCTACACTATCATTCTAACGACGCAGATTTTTCCAACCAAAGATACGCAATCGCCCGAACACTTAGCGAAGTAAGCTCCACGCACGTCCTGTCGCTTGTAAGTTCTTTCGGTAGAGACGATTATTTTTGGCATCCCCTGCTTGCGGCAGCTTTTAAGAATGGTAATTTCAGCGCAGGCTTTACTCTTTTGCAGCTTTGTGAGCTAGGCACTGCGGGCAGCACAATACAAAACCTTACAAACTCCGTCCTTAATAGTTGCCGAGACGAACTTCTGCCAGCAATAAAAAGAGAATTAGGCCATTGCCACGAAAAAGTTTTTAACAGCAAAGTCGGAGCCTTGCGACTCGCAGGCTATATTGGCTGCAGCTCTCTTGCCGAATCGATTCAAGAATGCTGGGACCAAGATCGCAGTAAGATCGACTGTCTATCTTCATATATATTTGCCGCAGCCAGGTGTAGCGGAGACAACTCAGAAATAACTCTGGGGCCGATTTGCGATGCCTGGGAGTCTCTCCCAGACGAGACCAACTCAACTATGGGACAGCCAGCCGAGCGAATTGCTGCTGAAAATGTGGCATGGGCATTTATAACGTACACACCTAGCAAAGCAATACAATACTTTATTTACAGATCGAAGCGTTCTGAAAAGCTTCGATGGCCGATAACTTACATGTTGAGGGCCGTGGATCATCCAGACGCAGTAGAGCACTTAGCACGCTACTCAGCAGAAAACTCCAACTTTATCGATCCTAGAATCTTAAAGTCTGACTGGGAACGTGGAGGGCGAAACAAAGGCAGAAAAATGTCGATAGCATCTAAAGATCGACTCATGTCTATAGCATGTAACGTTGAAGAGATCGAGAGTATCAGACAGGAGGCATTCGCTTTTTGGGCATTAACCCTTGAAGACCGTGACCTCAAAACTGCACGTACGATTCGTCCGGAAAGTCCACTTTATGAGCGAGCATTGTGGGTACGAGCACGAATGAAAGACCAATCTGTCATTTCAGAGCTTGTTAACAAAGTCCCAGAGGACCCAGTCTATTGGCTTCAAGTCGAGCGTTATCTATGGTCGGAAGAGTTGACGGATACCCTTCCGCCACTCCTAGACAGGTTAGCAGAAAGCCCAGAAAGCTTCTCAGATCTAGAGTTTTCTCTCGCAAGGGCACTTTACAACGTAGACCCACACAAAGTCACTTCCATGTTGGAGCCACGCTGGGCCAGCCTTAAATCCAAGCCAATGATTGTACAAATACTGCTTTTAATGAGCGACGCAGCAAGCGCAAAACTGGCACAAGCTTCTTTCGACTCATCTCCACACCCATGCGAGCTTTTAAGACACTTCAGCCTAAGCTCATTCAAATATTTGCACAGAAAAAACCCGAACCACAATCAGAAAACAGCGCTGAATAACATTAAGCCCTACCTCAACCATTTCACCAACAACGAGTTAGTACTTTTAGCTCATGAATGCACCAAGGGCGGATTGACAGATTTTCGCACCAAATACATTGACCCCATCATTAACTCAAACCCATACGCCCCAAAACCACCTTCCGAAAAAGCGGTTCACACCCAAACGTTGGACCTTGCCCTATTAAACGAACCTGGCACAATCGTGAATCGTTATCAGTGGCTAGGCAGACAGCTGGAAAATGGCATTCCACGCGCTAAAATCATAGACGAACTACTCGCCTGGCTAAAGCTCCACCCTGAAGATCGAGCACTATTTATTGTCGGAGACATCCTGAGCAACGAGGCTACACGCTCAGAATTTTATATTTTCGAAACAGTATTTAGAGAGCGCAACACATCAGCAGAATACGTCAACTCAATCCGATTCGATGTTTTTAGCCGAACTTTAATATGACCATACCACGATCTGGATTCATTCAATCAACACCTTAGCCATTTCTACCGGACTGGCTCGCATCTGCAGTCCTACTTATTAGGACTGCATTTCGATAATCGCAGCTGCTTATTAAGGATTACCTTATCTGCATACAGTAAGATGCTAGGGCTTGCGAGACTAGCTGTGCCCTGCGTGTGGCCAGAGTATCCATAACGTGAGCCTACCAGCGGGAGATTTTCGCTGTGATGGCGAGGATTAGAGGATTTGTAGCCGCAGACGCAACTCAAGGAGGTTGGATGCCCATGTTATGCCTGAACATCTCCTATGCAACTTAGTTCACGCGGCCATGTCAGTTGTCATGCAATCACTACCCTGGCTCGTTCTGGCGAGGTCAACTCAACGAGGCAGATGTACAGTTTTTGGTGAGAACCATGGACCAGGGCAATACACCATAGTTGGAGGGCTGGGCCTGGATAGCATTGACGTAGCCCACTCAATCATCAACAACTCGCCTAAGCCCGCGTACTTAAAGGGATTGGCAGTGATCGATACGTGCCTTTACCGTCTGTTTCACCGTCATTCGCGCGCAGCTTTGCTGGCGGGCGCTATGGAGCAATTTGCAAGGCGAGGACGCTAGCGACAACATGGTCGATCAACGAGAAGGATACAGAGAGCGAGGAGCCTTCGCCTGGTTGGCTCACTTGAGGCATCCCAGATGTATCGCCATTACTCGTCCTCCAGCTCCATCGCGCGCTTTTCGTCTGCCTGCCGATCTATGTTGTCCTTGGCGTGCTGAAGCAGCCCCCCGTACAGCCTATACGCTGGGTCCATCCTGCTCATACCTTTGAGGGTCTTTTCTGCATGCTCCCTAAGTGCCAAATCCTCACTAAAGGGCTCTCCAGCCAGTCCAGATCTTCCGCCAGATACGGCGGATGACCATAAAGCTGAGGAGATATCTCTTACGGCCTTCTCGCTAATAAGCTCCGCCTGACTCAATAGCTCTCGAACAAAGGACGTCTCCTGAATCACGAACGATTGGTACGCACTTCGTAATGCGCTTGCCACAACATTTACGTGCGCCTGGCCACCGCCTTTAATTAGCAACAGCAGCAAATCGAGCACCTGCTGCTCATACTTACCGCAAAGACCCGAAACACACGCACCTATATCTATAGTCAGCTTCTCACCCACCTGACCATCCACGGCCCAGGTAAGAAGTTCTTGCAATAGGCGATGCCCATCACGATGCGCTAGAAGACCAAGCCCTGCACCACTACGATCCCTGCGCATTGATCTATACCCCAAGCAACGACCAACAGCTTGCAATCTACCCTTCATCATTTGAACCACGTCTGCCGGAACCACCTCAACAGCTTGCTTGAGAAACTCGACCACCCAATGACCATCAAGCTCAGTCATCCGCTCTAGCGCTCTCAAAAGAATTCGCCATTGGTCAAAACTGATACTTCCCGCGGGGAGGATGCTACGGCTCGCCAAGAGCATGAAAAAATCATGAGTAGCCTGAGGAGAGACAACCATATCGGCGGTACAGATCATCTCTACCGCTAGCGCTGGTTTACCCTTGGCAATCTGGCGCGCGATAGATGCAGAGTTGCGTAAAACAGAAGGGTCATTCGACTGAAAAATGCGTCGCAAAACCGGCAAATCAGCATCAGTGAAGAATCCATCGGCCTGACGTGCATATGCATCCGAAACCATTTCCCAAGCACACGCCGAATCAGCCCCTAACAAATCAGCGATAAGACCGTGACGGTTCTGATCTGCTATGAGGACGCCCAGAGCAGCCCCTGAAAAGTAATTCAAGGGCGACTGGGAGCTCGACTGTCTGGCCATGATCGCTTGAGCAAGATCTGCACGCCCCTGAAGCAAGCGATTCACAAAAACATACGAACTCCCCCACCCGTTACCTGCGACGTGACCAATCTCACTGAGCCAATGATCCAAGAACTCGTACAGATCCAGAGCATCGGGAAACTCGGCCGTAAGATCCGCTATCAAAGCGAGAGTCTCAGCTTCGTGGGCCTTGTACTCGAAAGACTCGCCACTATCCCACGTCTGATGCCCCCACGCGTCACCAATGAGCCTTACCAGTCGACTCGGCAGGTCACGACCCAACAGCCCAATTACAGCTCGCGCACTAGAACGGCATGCTTGATTCTCGTTATAGAAAGCATGCCAACTGACGGATATCGCTGTTTGAACCAGAACAGCCGGATGAACCGGAGCATTTTCGAGCACAAGATGCACGCGCTGAAGTAATTCAGCGTGAGCAAAGTCCCACGTTTCAAGATCTTCGCCGCCATGCATAGGGCCGCGAAGCGCCTCAGAAAGCAAACTGGAAGCAAGAAATGCCTTCCGGTGTGGGCCTTGCTCTAGGGAGCTGACCATGACATCGATCACTCGCGCCCGTACGCTCTTGGCAAGCTCAAAATCCAGCTTGTATCGAGTAATTGTAAAACTCCGATTACTCGAAGTGACCTCCTCCATCTCAGTACCTAACGCCCCTTCTAATATAGTGAAAGGTGTGTAAGTCCCGGACAAGGCCACAGGGCGCTCCAGCAGTTCAGTAGCAAAAGCTACCACTTGCTCCACATAAGCCACTGGCTTGTTAGGTGAGAACTCAGCAAGCTCTCTCAGAATTCGTATTCCGTGGTTCGGATGCGAGTTCAACGCACGGGCGTCTCCTCGCCCCGCCCGCCATAGCAACACACACCCTTCTTCCAAAACTTCCGGGTTGAAGACAGCGTTGCGAATCATCCCGCATACGCCGCCGTCATCCCCATGACCTTCCTCTATAAGCCGCTCAGCGAAGTTGAGTGCCAGCCGCGGCTGATAATAAGCCACGGCCTCGACGGCATGAGCGTGCGGATTATGGTACTCCCCGTGCCATTGGAGCTTTCGTCCAATACTGGACAGCAATGTGCTTCCCTCTGGATCACCATTCCGCAAACGCCAGTCAAGACGCCCTAGGTTGACTAATAGATATTTCAGGTACTCAGAGTCAGCGAGCTCGAAAACACGCTCAACCTTGGGGGTTACGGATCCATCAATACCAATAAAGTTGCGCTGGATGATGGAGTCAGCCAGTAGGTCCGGAGCCAGCCGGTGACGAAGACCGCGCTTAAAGAGAACTCCCCCCTCAGCGAGGAGACGAAGCAGGCGCTGAGCATCCTCATGCCCCAGCCCCTCAACCTCCTGCAAGATCCGGAGGAAAGCCGGATCATCGAACACCACAGGCTGCAGCAATGCGACCATCTGAAGAACGGCTTGAAGCTTGGGTACGTCCTGCCCAGTCACAATTTTGCCAGCAATAATATCTTCCAGTCTGGCAAGCACATGCTCCTGAAAGTTCTCGCTGTTGCCAATCAACGCCGGCGCTACATTCTCCTTGGCGACTATCTGAGCAGCTAGCACGGTCACAAGCGGCGTGGGGTATGTCAGTTCCGCAATGATATCTGCCGCCTCGATCGGCCCGCCCGAGGCTTGCAATACCTGCAAAGCAAGGATCTTTGCATCCTGCTTAGTACGCGGCCTCAACTCCACACTCGCTACCTGAGGGCCATCCATAGCTACAAGTGAGGCTTGATTACGAACCATAGCTCGACCGTATGGCCGCAATGAAATCAACAACCTTGCCCTGTTCTCTTCCACTGACGCATACCGCATCAACTGGGCAAGATCATCACGATCATGGGCATCGTCGATAATTAATAGCTTCGCATCGCCCCCCAACTCGTCTAAATGTTGTGCCTTGACATCTTCCGTCGGAGAAACAAAAAGAATATATATATCCGGCCGCGCCCCTCGCACCCTCTCAACAACCTCTCGTAGAAGTCGAGTCTTCCCGTTCCCCGGAGCCCCCAGAAGCATCGTAACCAGGAGATTGTCATCGAGAACATCTGCAGCCAGCCTTTCTAACTCTTCCTCCCTGCCTACTAAAGTCCAGGCATGATTAAAGAAGCGACTATTATCCGTGAAACCCTTAAAGAACTCTTCGGCCCTCTGAAATGGCCCCGACTCCGGCTCACCAAGAAGTGCCTGGCGTTGCCCTCGAAAATAAATGTCGACCAAATCCCTTCGATCAACCATTGATAGCTCACGGAATTTTGCTGAGATATCTATCCGATCCCACAGCTCCCACCCATCATACTGAGCAATTGCCTGGCGGGCTTTAGGACTTGCGATATTGGAAAGCAACAGCACCTTGAGATCTGACACATAAGTGTGTTCGGCCACAGCATCGTGGACTTTTTGCGCCCCAAATTCTTCTACACGCTTGCATTGAAATGTATGCACGAAAGTGCTCCCACGCACCTCAATATCGATACCGTATTGTTTGCTGCCATTACCACCAAAGCGATTTACTACGCCGGCACGACTACGGTAGTACCGGTGAAGAAAATCAGCACTAAAGTTTTCGAAGCTGTCAGGTCGCAAAGAATGCACTGGAAGCGGAACGTCATAGGTCGGCGCACCTTCAGGCTGACCGCTGACTGGAGCAGGCTGTACATATCCAGCAGCGGCAGCCATAGCGCTCAACTCCGCCTCTAGAAGAGCAGCGAGGCGAGGCAGCTCTTCCGCCCTCGGACGGGACTCACCCTTCTCCCAGCGACTAACCGTCTGCTGAGTGAGGCCTGCACTGGTAGAAAACTCCTTTTGCCTCCACCCCTTAGCGCTTCTGAGGGTGACAATGAGCGCTGCGAACTCGGGATACTTGACCATGCCACCCTCCAAAATTCAAAAACACATTAATTGTGTTTCAGAATAAGCGAGAGTGTGAAAACGTCAAGATCACCTAGGATACGGGCCTGCTTACAGCCAAGGCTGAATATCTACTCAGGTGCTCCTGGTGAGCCCTACGACCCATACGGTACGCTAGCTACAGATACCGCTGATCAAAGGGAGGGGGCATGGCATCGGCAAGACAGGATTTTGAACGCTTCGTGCACTGGATTTACCAGCCAGATAGGCAAGTTCCCGGCGGCGTGCGCCGCCTGGCTACTTTGGCCCTTGCTAACTTTGACGAATTGGCGGGAACCTCACGACAACGAAGCCAGCGCTCGACTTTTCTAGTAAGTCTAGTAAGCCTAATGCGGCGAGAGCTTGATGGTACGGTTGAGGCGCCTCCAGCCGACGTCGCTGAAGCAAACGCAGGCGTCTGGCCATGGGTTAGGTTGCGTCACCTAACGCTCGGTCCATTTAGGGGATTCCGAGCACCTGAGCCTTTCGACCTAACAAAGCAGATCATCCTTTTCTACGGCCCCAATGGCAGTGGGAAAACCAGCCTTTGCGAAGGATTGGAATATGCTCTTCTTGGGGATGTCGAAGAGGCCGGTAACAAACGTATTGCGGCAAGGACGTATCTGGCAAATGTCCACGACAAACGATTCGATCCGCCAGTTCTGAAGGCTACGGATCAACAAGGACGCGAGGTCGACGTTGCTGCAAATCTCGACACCTACCGCTTCTGTTTTATAGAAAAAAACCGAATCGACGCATTTTCAAGAATCGCTGCCCGGCCTAATGCTCAGCGAGCCGAACTGATTGCCACACTCTTTGGTATGGACCAGTTCAATGAATTCGTAGGCCATTTCAACGAGACCATCGACGGACAGCTTGTTCTGGTCGCAGAACTACAAACCATCTTGACGATGCGCCGGAACGCGCTGAAGGCAGACCAAGCAACCGTTAATGGAGAAGCTGCCTCCCAGCAAGTGCTGGACGAAGAGGAATCCTCTCTAGCCAAAGAGTACGCAGTTGAACTCACTTTTCAAACCCTGAAGGGCTTGATTGGTACAGGGGAATCTTCAGGACGTCTCCAAGAGCTTGATGGCATCCTGGAAGCGGTTCCACCGAGTGTTCTTGGTGTCACACGACAAGGTCTCCAGGATGCTTTCGCAGAGGCACACCAGTGCTCCCAGGAGCTTGATGCGGTTATCGATTCTCTTCGGGCCAAGAGCGACCAAGTGTCCTTCAAGGCACTGTACAACTCTGTTCTCGCCTTGCAGCAGACTGTTGGAGACCGCTGCCCCGCTTGCGACACACCATTGAACGGTGACGCTCATGTTGCCGCAGATCCGTTTAAGAAGGCAGTAGACGGCTTGCAGCAGCTTGAAGAGCTGGGTGCCCTTCAAGAGCAACAGCAGACCATTGAGGTAAAACTTGGCCAAGCATCTCGCGCGTTGCGGCAGATGTTCTCCCCCCTCAGCGCGTTCATAACTGCTCAGCAAGAAGAGGAATCAGTAGTCGGTCGATGGGCTCTGCAGCTCCCCGCGGAGCCTGTCGGTCGTTGGTGGACAGATATCTATCCCCAGCCCCCCACAGGCCAGCGCGGATTTCCTTCGCTGGATGAGATCCTCGGCGTAGTAGACCGCATGACCGCGCAAGACGAGGCGTCAAGGACGGCTCAGCGAGATCGACAACCGCACATCGATGAACGTCGGCGACTCAACGAATTCCAGCTAAAGGTGCAAGCGCAAGATCTCAAGCGGCAACAACTGCAAGCGGATATCGAAGCAGCACGTAACCGCATCAAAGCATTCGACGAAACAAATGCTGGGTTGATCGCACAAGCGGAGCAGGAGAGACTAGATATCGCCCGCGACAGGCCGTACAAGACCGCCTACGACAGATTTCTCGAAGTACTTAGATCTTATAGAGATCAACTCCCTGGTCAGCTAATGGCTGGGCTGAATGACGCTGCCAGAGACCTCTATAACGCATTCAATCGCAATGATCGCGACGAGGACAAGCTATCAGCGCTGCATCTGCCTTTGACTGGCGAAGAAAAGATCGAAATCAGCTTCCGGGGAAACCCTGGGGTCCGCGTCGATGCGCTCCACGTTCTGAGCGAGGGGCATATACGCTGTCTCGGCCTTGCCATTTTGATGACCAAAGCGAAGAGCATCGGCTGCCCTGTTATCGTTTTCGACGATGCCATCAATGCCATCGACCATGACCATCGAGGCGGAATCCGAGAGGCGATCTTTGAGGGCGACCACTTCGCTCAAATCCAACTAATCGTCACCTGTCACAGCAACGAGTTCATTAAAGACATCCAACAACACCTTCCTGCCCATCGCAGAAATGCGTGCCAGGTCTACCTGTTCCGACATCACGATGGCAACTATCAACCGAGAGTTACCGGCAACGTACCGAGCGCGAATTACATTGCCAAGGCCAGGGCAGCAAGGGAAGCGCTCAACGACCGAGATGCGCTCGCTGCTTCTCGCCAAGCCTTGGAGATGCTGAGCGAGAAAGTTTGGCGGTGGCTTGGAAGTCATGGCCAAGGCGTGTTGAATCTGATGTTGGCTGGCGTCGGTGCCGAGCCTGCGTTGAGAAATCTATGCGAAGCGTTGGTCAAGAAACTGGGAGATGCCCAGACCGTCCACCATGCGAACAGAGAGCCACTTCTTGCTGCGTATGGCCGCATTTTGGGTATTCCAGTCAATAATCTTGTCTGGACCTACCTGAACAAAGGCACTCATGAGGAGGCAGACCGCGATGACTTTGACGGGGAACTTGTCGAGGTCGTTGTCCAAACTCTTGAGGAGCTAGACCGCCTAGATCTACGAGGCGGACGCTAGCATTCGTTGCGGCGCACGCTTGGTCTCGGCTGGGAGTAGCATTAACTTCAACTATAGGGGCGTGTGCACAGGCACGCTCCTTTATCAATAGACTTCTCCCAACACAGATATTACGGCTAGCAGCGTAAGCAGCTAGCCGTAATATCTGTCGTTGAGCTATGACACACCGGACACCGAATGTGATTTGGTGTCCTACCAGGCGCTTGGTGCCCTGCCCTAGGCGACCAATCATCCAGCCATCCCCCGTGCAAGCCGAGTCTGACGTACATTGAAAGCCATCGACGACCACCCTGCTCCGCCTCAGAGATCGCCAATCTCGATCGCCCGGATATCCCGCGCTACTGGGGCAAAACTGGGGGCACATTTGAATTTTTTCCACCTGAAAACACCGTCCTAGAGCTAAGTCAAAATGTTTTTTGGGGATCCGGACAGTCTTCAAAAAACCTTCCATAAAACAATGACTAAACCAGTGCCGGAAAAACTTTACCATACGAAAACGCAGCATCTGCAAAACAAAACAACGCTAATCAACCACCAAGACCTGCTCTAAAGCAGGCCTTGGCTACTCAATCCCCCTACCCCTCAATCCTCCAGCACACGCAACCGCTCGCCACGCTGTTCATCTTCTACAACAACCGCAGGTTGCAAGGTGAAGTCGAATTCGATTTCAGCAAAGCGGCCCTCAATACCCAGTGTCTTGGCGCGCGCGGGCTCGTCGCTGAAGGTAATTTTAGCGATCAACTCGTCACGTGTGGCGTAGGCAAAATCGTCATGCAGGTATTGGTCGCCGTCCAGATTGATCTGGGTGGTGAGGTGCCGATGCTCGGCGGCAGAAACGAAGAAATGCACATGGGCCGGGCGCTGGCCGTGACGGCCCAGTTGGTCGAGCAACTGTTGCGTCGGGCCATCGGGCGGGCAACCGTAGCCAGACGGCACGATGCTGCGAAAGCGGTAACGCCCTTCAGCATCGGTGACGATGCGACGACGCAGGTTGAACTCCGACTGACTGACATCGAAGTACGAGTAACCGCCACCCGTATTGGCGTGCCAGACATCCACCACAGCCCCGACAACGGGTTCGCCCCGTGTATTCCTGACCTGCCCGCGCATGAACAGCGGCACGCCCGGATCAAGCCCGTCGTCCAGCCGGGCCTCGCCCTGGCTCAACGGAGCGCCTGCCACATACAGCGGCCCTTCGATGGTGCGTGGCGTGCCGCCGGTCTTGCCAGCCTGCTCATCGGCGGCGTCCATCAACAGGTCCAGATAATGTTCCAGCCCAAGGCCAGCCACCAGCAAGCCTGCTTCCTGGCGCGCACCCAGCACATTGAGATAGTTGACTGCCTTCCAGAACTCTTCAGGGGTGACTTCCAGGTCTTCGATGATGCTGACCGAGTCACGCAAGATCCGGTGAATCAGGGTTTTGATACGCGGGTTGCCATTGTCATTGAGTTGCCCGCTGACCTCTTCTAGAAACTGTTTAACGCCTGCAGTCCGGGAGATTCTGACGCTCATGATTAATCCTCATCTTGTAGTTATTAGCGTGCTGCACTTGGTTATTAACGTGCTGCACTTGGCCGATCACAGATCAGCGATCATCTTCATGGATGGAAGAAGGATGTCGGCACAGGGCGTCAACTTCGATCGCCATGTACGGGTACAACGGTAATTGCGTGAGCAGATCGTGAAGTTCCTGCGCGCTGTCCACATCAAAGACGCTGTAGTTGGCATACAGCCCGGCGATCCGCCAGAGATGGCGCCATTTGCCTTGCTGTTGCAGGCGCATGGCCAGGGTCTTTTCGTCACTCTTGAGTTGTGCGGCACGTTCCGGGTCCATGTCGACCGGTAACTTCACCGTCATTTTTACGTGGAACAGCATGCTGCTCACCTCAGGCTTGTTGAACGGAAATGGAAGTCTTGTCGCGACGGAAAAAAGCCAGACGCTGTTCGTCCAGGCTCAGACCGAGGCCGGGTGTTCGAGGAATATGCAACTGAAAGTCGCGATACACCGGCGGCTCGGTGAGGATGTCTTCGGTCAATAACAGCGGGCCGAACAGCTCAGTGTCCCAAGCCAGCGCCTGCAGGGTCAGGAAGGCATGCGCCGAAGCCACTGTGCCGATACCGCCTTCAAGCATGGTGCCGCCATACAGGCCGACACCTGCGGCTTCGGCAATCGCCGCAGTGCGCAACACGGCGCGCGGGCCACCGTTTTTGGCGATCTTCAGGGCAAAGACTGAAGCCGCGCCCTCACGCGCCAGATTGAAAGCGTCCTCCACGCACTCGATGGACTCATCGGCCATGATCGGCACCGGACTGATCCCGTTGAGACGCGCCATACCCGCACGGTTATTACGCGAAATGGGCTGTTCGATCAGGTCAATGCCGTTACTGCCCAATACCCGACAGGCACGCAACGCGACGGCCTCATCCCAGGCCTGATTGACATCGACCCGCACGCTGGCGCGGTCGCCCAGCGCGGTTTTGATCGCGATGACATGGGCCAGGTCACGGTTGACCTCCCCCGCACCGATTTTCAGTTTGAAAATACGATGGCGCCTGAGGTCGAGCATTTTCTGCGCTTCGGCGATGTCCTTGTCGGTGTCACCGCTGGCCAGGGTCCAGGCCACTGGCAATGCATCACGTACTCGCCCGCCAAGCAGCTCGCTGACCGGTAAGCCCAGGCGCTTGCCTTGTATATCAAGCAATGCACTTTCAACCCCGGACTTGGCAAACGTGTTGCCGCGTATGCAGCTCTCAAGGCGCTGCATGGCCGCATTGACGTTGGCACTGTCCTGCCCGATCAGCAGTGGCGTGAAGTAGCGATCGATATTGGTCTTGATGCTTTCAGGGCTTTCATTGCCGTAGGCCAGGCCGCCAATAGTGGTGGCCTCACCGATGCCCTCAATACCATCGGCGCTGCGCACGCGGATCACCACCAGCGTCTGGTTCTGCATCGTGTGCATGGCCAGCTTGTGCGGCCGAATAGTCGGCAGATCGACAATAATCGTCTCGATTGTCTCAATCGCAGAAAACAGCATCTTGATACCTTTAAAGTTATTAGTGTTCCGAGGCTGCTATCGCCCTCTTTAACGAGCGATAAAACTTGATTCCTGAACTCAATCAATACAGCCGTCGACGCTCAACGGTGGTCGACGGCATTTCCAGGAACAACTTTTTATAGTCCGATGAGAAGCGCCCCAGATGATTGAATCCCCAGCGCATGGCAACGGCAGAAATATTCTGGTTACAGCCCTCCTCCAACAGCGCCCGTCTGACGGCTTCAAGTCGATAACGCTTCAAGTAGCACAGCGGTGAAATGCCGAAATGCTTCTTGAAGTCCGATGACAACTTGAAGCGCGATATACCCGCCGCGTGCTCAATATCTTCCAGCGTGATGCCTTCGTCGGCGTGTTGATGGATGAACTGTTTGGCCCTGGACAGATATTCAGGACAGCGCGCTTGAGACAGACTCAGCAATTCGCACGAATAATTATTGGGCTGTGACAACAACAGGCCTTTTATCAAGGCCCGCTCGATATCGCGCACCATGGACAGATGCGCGAAAAAGTCCCGGGACTGCTCCATTTCCGCCAGC
Source organism: Pseudomonas cichorii (assembly GCF_015471405.1). GTDB lineage: Bacteria > Pseudomonadota > Gammaproteobacteria > Pseudomonadales > Pseudomonadaceae > Aquipseudomonas > Aquipseudomonas serbiensis. The sequence goes on along the minus strand of NZ_BLVZ01000012.1, from coordinate 172,565 downwards.
AGATGCTTTACCCAGCGCCACCAGGCGGCTGTGCTGCCATCGTGAGTGCTGATCTGTGCGTCAAACACAACCGGTGCATCGACCGAGCGCTGCAGCATTTCCTCCAGCACCTGGCGCATGGCTGCACATTTGATTGCGACCTGGATCTTGCGACAGTCACCGGCGATAGACAGCTCTTGCTGAGCATGTGGCGACACGATCAGACCGGTCAGGCTGTCAGAGAGCAACAAGCCTTCCGGGCGACGCAACGCCTGCTGACCGTTGAGTGGCAGGCTGATGCTGTAACTGCACAGCGCCGACGCATCGATATCAATGGTCACATCCGTGCCGTATTCGATACAGCCAATCACTGTGGACATGGACTTCAGCACATTGCCCGCATGCTGGAAGTTCAAACGTTGCGGTGCAGACACCTTGAGCCCGTGCGGTCCGCAAATATTGGCCATCCACGCCTGGGCACTCTGCGCGTCATTGCACGCCGCATGAATGCCTTGAAACGGGTCTTCGCTCCGTACATGAGTTTGCAGGTTCATCACAACACCACACGACTTGCCGATTAGCTTTCAGCCTAATGAGCGCGGCACCCGGCAACTATCCGCATCGTGCAGAAATGAGCAGAAAAACGCATAAAAGAAATCGGCCGGCAGAACGCGCTCGGGCCTGTAAAAAAGTGGACAGATATCACCACGAATCCGGATAGATGAATGTGCCGGAAATGCTTTCAATCGGTATGAGCCTAACACTAGAAAAGGGTCTACCTGATGAACAGCACAAAGAGCATTGCGCAGTGGCAGGACTATATTCAGGGGTGTCTGGATTTTCGGCCGGCAGAAGGCATTTATCGTGTGGCACGAGACATGTTTACCGAGCCGGAACTGTTCGACCTGGAGATGGAACTGATCTTCGAGAAGAACTGGATCTACGCCTGCCACGAAAGTGAAATCGCCAAGCCAAATGATTTCCTGACCCTGCGTGCAGGTCGTCAGCCGATGATCATTACCCGCGACACGAACAATCAGTTGCATGCACTGATCAATGCCTGTCAGCACCGGGGTGCAACCCTGACGCGGGTCAGCAAGGGCAATCAGTCGACATTCACCTGTCCGTTCCACGCCTGGTGCTACAAAAGCGACGGGCGCCTGGTCAAGGTCAAGGCACCGGGGGAATACCCGGAAGATTTTGACAAAGCCACCCGTGGCCTTAAAAAAGCCCGGATCGAGAGCTACAAAGGTTTTGTCTTCATCAGCCTTGACGTGAATGCCAGCAACAGCCTGGAAGACTATTTGGGCGACGCAAAAATCTTCTTCGACATGATGGTCGCGCAGTCCCCTACCGGTGAACTGGAAATCCTGCCGGGCAAATCGACTTACAGCTACGACGGCAACTGGAAACTGCAACACGAAAATGGGCTGGACGGTTATCACGTCAGTACCGTGCATTACAACTACGTGTCCACCGTACAGCATCGTCAGCAAGTCAACGCAGCCAATGGCGGCGGCTCCAGCACACTGGACTACAGCAAGCTGGGCGCAGGCGATGCTGAAACCGACGACGGCTGGTTCTCGTTCAAGAACGGCCACAGCCTGCTGTTCAGCGACATGCCCAACCCGACCGTGCGCGCCGGTTATGCCACGGTCATGCCGCGCCTGGTGCAAGAGTATGGCCAGCAGCAAGCCGAATGGATGATGCATCGGCTGCGCAACCTGAATATCTACCCCAGCCTGTTCTTCATGGATCAGATCAGCTCACAGTTGCGCATCGTGCGGCCGGTGGCCTGGAACAAGACTGAAATCGTCAGCCAGTGCATCGGCGTCAAAGGCGAATCCGACGCTGACCGGGAAAACCGCATTCGCCAGTTCGAAGACTTCTTCAACGTGTCCGGCATGGGCACGCCCGATGACCTGGTGGAATTCCGTGAAGCCCAGCGGGGTTTCCAGGCACGTCTGGAACGCTGGAACGAAGTCTCTCGCGGCAGCGGAAAATGGGTCGAAGGCCCAACGCCGAACAGCGAGGCACTGGGTATCAAGCCGGTGCTGACCGGCACCGAGTTCACCCATGAAGGCCTGTACATCAATCAACACGGATCCTGGCAGCGCTTCCTCTTGCAAGGCCTGGAACAAAAAGCCCTGAAGTTGAAGGAGGTGTGACATGAGCGCACTGCAACACGCTGTAGAACAGTTTCTGTATCGCAAGGCCGAGCTGTGTGACCAGCAGGATTGGGATGCCTACATCGCTCTGTTTGATGAGCAGAGTGAATTCCATCTGCCGCAATGGGAGTCGGAGCATGTCTACACCACCGACCCTAAACGTGGCATGTCGCTGATCTATTACTCTAATCGTTCAGGGCTCGAAGACCGGGTCTTTCGCCTTCGCACCGGCAAGTCCGCAGCGTCGACGCCAATGCCTAGAACGCTGCACCAGATCAGCAATGTGCGGATCAGTGAGTTGCCTGACGGCCAGCTCCAGGTCAAGGCGGCCTGGGTCACGCTGTACACCCGACAAGGGTTGTCCGAGCAGTTTTACGGTCACGTGACATACCACCTCAAAGCCACCGCCGACAGCTGGAAGATCACCCGGAAACATATTGTGTTGCTCAACGACACCATCAACTCAGTGCTTGATTTCTACCACCTCTGAGCTGCGGAGCAGGCTGTCATGAATCATAAAGTTGCTTTCAGCTTCGCCGACGGCAAGACCTCGTTTTTTGAGATCAAGCCCAATGAACTGTTGCTCGATGCCGCTCTGCGCAACGGGGTGAATATCCCGCTGGACTGCCGCGAAGGCGTCTGCGGGACCTGCCAGGGGCGCTGCGAATCCGGCCAGTACACTCAGGATTATGTCGATGACGAGGCGCTCAGCGAGCACGATCTGGCCCAACGCAAAATGCTCTCCTGCCAGACCCGCGTGCAGTCGGATGCGTCATTCTATTTCGACTTCGACTCAAGCATGTGCAATGCCGGCGGCACGCAATTGCTGCAGGCTACGGTGACTCAGGTCGAGCAGGTATCGGCGACCACGGCGATTCTGCACATTGATGCAGGATCGCACCCGCGACAGCTGGACTTCCTGCCCGGCCAGTACGCACGCCTGCACGTGCCGGGCACGGATGAATGGCGCTCGTACTCGTTCGCCAACCGGCCCAACCCGGCCAATCAATTGCAGTTCCTGATTCGCCTGCTGCCTGACGGGGTCATGAGCAACTTCATCCGCCAGCGCTGCGCACCGGGGCAAGGCATCGAACTTGAAGCGCCACTGGGCAGCTTCTACATGCGCCAGATCACACGCCCGCTGGTGATGATTGCAGGCGGCACCGGCTTGTCGGCGTTTCTCGGGATGCTGGACACGATCGCTGAACAAGGCGGTTGTGAGCAGCCCACTCAACTGTTCTACGGCGTCACCCAGGACAACGACTTGTGTGAGCTGCCGCGTCTGGCCGAGTACCGGGACCGCATCGAGGGTTTTGATTACCAGTTGGTGGTGTCCAGACCGTCTCCGGAATGGCAAGGCAAGACCGGCTGGATTCCCGATCACTTTGATCGCCAGGCCTTGCAGAGCGCGCCCTTCGACATCTACCTGTGCGGCCCGCCGCCCATGGTCGAAGCAGTCCGCACCTGGTTCACCGAACAACAGATCGATAACTTCCAGATGTATTACGAAAAGTTCATCGAAAGTAATTCTCGCCAGTAACAATCTCTGGCACATCAACAAGGAGGTAGCGGTTTGAGCCGCTATCTCCTTTCAATAACAAACATCTCAGCGATCAAAGCGCTCCGCCAAATGCCTCAATGCAACGGCCTGGTCCTGGATATCGCTGCTGATGCGCTGCCCATCCACTGCCTTGTCGACGCTTTGTGTCGATAGCTGTGCAACCTGTAGCACTTGCTGCGAAAGGCTTTCCACGACCTGTGACTGTTGCTGCATGGCAGATGCGATTTGCTCACTCATCCCGGATATCTGCCCCAGGGAAGCATTGACCCCGGCGAGATTACCTTGCACCGACTCGACTTCACGGGTGCTGTGGCGGGCGAACTCTCGGCCTTCATCGGTCAACTGCACTGTACGCTCGGTGGCGGTACGCAATTGCAGCAGTAATGGCTGGATCTGCCGGGTTGCCTCTTGCGTGCGTGTTGCCAGATGCCGCACTTCATCAGCTACCACACTGAAACCGCGCCCCGCTTCGCCTGCCCGTGCCGCTTCAATGGCCGCGTTCAATGCCAGCAGGTTGGTCTGCCCGGCAATCGCGCTGATGATCTCGGTGATATTGCCAATCGATTCCGTCGAGTGAGCCAACTGCTCGACCGCCAGCGCGATGTGATCAACAGACGAACTCAATTGCTGCATCGCGCCGAGACTTTTCTCCGACAGCTGTTCACCGTGGCTGGCCAGGCGCAAGGCTTCCTGAGTGGCCAGATTGGTTTCCTGCACATTGCCGCTAACTTCCTGAATGGTCGCGCCCAGCTCGGCCAGCGCCGTCACCGACAGATCCGTCTCGTCGCGCTGGCGCTCCAGACGATGGGTTTCCGCCTGGATCAGTTGCCCCAGCTCATTGATGCGCTGCTCTACCACGCTGCCGGTACTGCCGATCCGCGACAAGGCACTTTGCAATCGACTCTGTTCGGCCAGAAGCGCCAGATCCAGCAGTCCGGCAGTGCCTGATTCGCCGCTGAAGACCCTGGCCAATAGTGGATCCGCGAAGGACTTGTGATGAGCTGTCAGTACACGCTGGAACGCCCGAGCCTGACGCCACTGCTGTATAACGCCCATCGCCGCCACTGCGGCGACGATCAACCCGGCCTGCGCAGCGAAACCATCCAGTTGCCAGACCCCGGCACCGGCCAGCAGCCCCACAGGCAATGCGGGCAGCGTGCAACTCAACAGCGCGGCGACCCGTTGTCCTGCACCGAGCGACGAAGAGCTGCCTTTCAGCCCGGTGTAGAGTTTTTCCGCCCGCAGACGCTGCACATCCGTCGGCGTGCTGTACACCGCGCCATAGGCCTGAATGCCCTCGTTACCAAAGATGGGTTTGACATAGGCACTCAGCCAGTAGGCCGAACCGTCCTTGCGGCGATTCTTCAACAGCCCCATCCAGGGTTTGCCTTGCTTCAGGGTCGCCCACAGGCTGTCGAATATCTGCGCCGGCATGTCCGGGTGTTTCAACAGCACGCAAGGCTGACGCAATAACTCTGTCGCGGAATATCCGCTCAAGGAAACAAAAGCATCGCTGCCAAACGTTATAAGGCCACGAAGATCGGTACGGCATATCAGCGGCGCAACAGTAGAGTGTGTAGAGGTGGCAGACATAATACATATTCCCCTGACAAAAAAAGCCTGCCCACGAAAGACAGCGTGAATGATGTTCACACTGTCTTCGCGGGCAAGCTCAAGACCAAAGTTATTAAAGCCAAGGAGCTAAAAGACTAACCCGGTTCTAAAAGTGATGAACATAACGCATCTGTATCCGACTGCCATCCGGCCTGTTTTCTACATCCTGCTCAAAGTAGGCGTTCACAAAAACATGGTCATCCTTGGAAAAACTGTACATGGCACCTGGCCCGATCGCCCACACTTTCTCACGACGCCCGGATACATCATGACCGTCAGCTTTAGTGTCGGTGATTTGCTTCAACCAATAACCGTTCATACCCAGACGCAATTGCGGAGTGACGGCGTATTCTGTCGCGAAGTTGGCATGCAATGCCTGTCCGGCCTGAATATCGTCAGCCCCGACAAACCCCGGACCCGGATCGTCATTTTTGCCGTTGTACAGATAATGTGCTCGCAGCGAGGCTGTCCACTTCGGTGTAAACCAGTAAGTCGCGGCCCAGTACGGATCAAACGACCAGGCATTGTTGCCGGGGTTGATGTCATGCTTGCTGTCGTATTCTCCGGTCGGCAAATTCACCTGCAACTCGATACGGTGTACAAAGCGCGGCCCATCCGGGCCCATGATCGGGTCGAACTGAATCATCGGCCCCAACAGCAGATCGCCCAAGCCGCTCTGCGCCTTGAGTGCCGCGTTATTCAGACCATCATCCACGTCCATGCGCGTCACGAAGGGCAACAAGGCATTCATGCCCAGGCTCGCATTGCCCACACGCACATCCGACAGATAAGTAATCTGGGTCACGGCCACCTGATAGTCCAGGGTCTGTTTGGGCAGCCCCAGTGCCTTGCCGTTCTCATCGCGCAGACGATTGGCGCTGTAGTTCTGGAAGTACTCTTGAAAGTACCAACCGGAACCCGCCGGTACGCCACCGTCAAGAAAGCTGGTCAAGCCAAGATTCACCACCGGCAAGTCGTAAGCCTGCGCCGTGCTCACGCTTAACAAGCCGCTGCCCAGTGCCCACATCGACAACCATGTTGTTGTTCTTTTCATCATGTTCCCCTCCTCGAATCAAGACTAATGCCGGCGTATCAATAAACCGCACGACCTGCATCACAACATCCAGTACACGAGGCACATTGAATACTGTGATGACAGACACTCTGCGACAACCAATACCCCCCTGATAGACTCGGCAGATAACTTGAATCCTGTGCTGGTTTGTTTTTATTGTTCGGCCTGTCGGAGCATGACAACTCGCGCAGCACGCAGCGATCCACTGACTGCGCGACTTATCCATTTAATGCAAAAAACTTACATCTTGGAACCTGGGTAAACGTTGATTGCTTTTAATGCAGAGCGTGCAGATGGAAATACACTTCTTTCACAGCAACTATTATTTTTAACAGCCAACGCACTGTTTCAGCGATTGAGCCCGGGGTGTTCGGCAGCAATCCGGTATTGGCCGCCATGAAACACCAATGGCTCGCCTGCACCGTGCCGATAGTGCTCGATTTGCCCGATAAAGATCAGGTGATCGCCGCCTTCGTATTGCGTGACATTGCGGCACACCAGTGTGGCGATTACCCCGTCGAGCAATGGCACGCCACAGTCGGCATAGGTGAAAACCACACCGGCAAACTTGTCGGGTGCGGGACGTGCAAAACGTCCGGAAATATCATGCTGATCGGCACCCAGCACATTGATCGCAAAATGCTCACAAGTCTGGTAGTCACGCAGGCTCGGTGCGTTTCGGGAAATACTCCACAACACCAGTGGCGGATCGAGGGACACCGACGAAAACGAGTTGGCAGTCATCCCGACATTGCGACCATCTGCAGTGCGTGTAGTGATGACAGTGACGCCGGTAGCAAACTGACCGAGCAGGTTACGCAGTTCACGCGGGTCGCTGCCCGCGGCTTCAGTAAGTTCGTACTGCAGGGACTGGCTGGTAAATGCATTCATGATCAACTCCTCGCTCTGTGGGCGATTCAGGCAGCCTGACGGCTTTTTTCCTGGATGAAGGCCTGGCACGATTGGGCATCGAACCACCACGGCGCAAAGTTGCGCGGGTCATCGAAGCCATTGACGATGGCCGAGGCCAGTGGCCTGGATTGACTGGCAGCGCCGAGCAACTCCAGGACGTGTTGCGGTGGCGGAGTGAGCAAGCTGTTGGTCCACTTGACCACGTGTTGCGCATAGCTCCAGTAGGTCTCGAAAGTGTCCTGCATCCAGTCCGGGCTGAAGGCTTGCGCGCCACGGCCGAGAATCGCGTCCAGATACACCTTGCTGCACTTGGCCGCGTTGTTTGAGCCCTGCCCCGTGATCGGATCATTGACCACCAGCGCATCGGCCATGCCAAACACTTTGTTACCGGAGGGCAAGGTCAGCACCGGCTTGCGCACCATCGGCGTGAAGCGACCCGACAGGAAACCCTTGTCGTCAGTCAGTTGCACCGACCCACAGCGTTCGGCTTCCCAGGGAGCATAACGCTTGATCAGTTCCAGGCTTTTTTCCAGATGCTGCTCAGGCGACTGAATGCCTTGCCAGCAGTCCATCGGACCACCCGGCACACCTTCAAAGACCATGATTTCGCACGGGCCAGTGGTTGTCAGGCACGGAAACACGAAGTATTCGCCAACACCTGGAATCAGGTTGAAGCTGACCCGGGAAAACGGTGTCATCGGCTGCATGCCTTTGACATAAGTCAGTGCCAGCGCACGTTGCGGCTGCTGGAACTGAGTGCGCTCGAGGTCTTTCTCGAACTGGTTGACGATTTCGCCCTTGCCTGCCGCCAGCAACACAAGGTCGTGGCTGCTGGAGAGTTGTTCCAGTTCAGCGATGCCCACATCCTGAAACACTACTTCGCCGCCACGTTTGGCGACTTCTTCAAGCCACACCGGCATTTTAAGGCGCTGGTCAACGGATTGAGCGTAACGATCCAGCCGCGTGCTCCAGCCGAACAAGGCTTCACCGGGGCTTTGCGGGTCAGTCACGGTCAGGCCGATGCCCTCGACAGCCGGGCACTGGTCTTCCCAGAAATTCAGGCCCAGATCACGCTCGCTTTGCAGCGCGGCGTTGAACATGCATTGGCTGGACATTACTTTGCCATTGCGAATGTCCTCACCCGTGCGATTGGTGGTCAGGGTCACATGATAGCCCTGGGCAAGCAGGCCCAGAGCGAGTTGCAGGCCAGCCTGGCCGGCGCCAACGATAGCGATTCTACGCATTGTCATCTCCTGGTTATCGACGGTTACAACTGCAGCATTCGGCACCTTCCGAACGGGTGTTCAGAGGTGCCATAAGTTATTCGGCCAGGCGCGGAATCGCTGGCCGGTTCTGCTCAGGGCCCATCACCGAGTAGCCTCCATCGACTGCGTAATCGGCTCCGGTGACAAAGCTCGCGGCAGGCGAACAGAGAAAAGCCACTACGTTGGCGACTTCGGCCGGATCCCCCAGGCGGCCCAGCAAGTGATAGTCGGCGGCTACCGCATCGGCTTTCTGGCGATTGCCGCCACTGGCCTCGGCAATCACACGCGACCAGGTCCAGCCCGGTGATACCGAATTGACCCGGATGCCGTCGGCGGCCAGGTCCATGGCCATGCAGCGAGTCAACTGCAACATGGCTGCCTTGGACACCGGATACAGCCAGCGCCCGGTCTGCGCGCATTTGCTGGAAATCGAGGTGAAGTTGACGACCGCACCCTTGCGCGCCCTGAGGTCTTGATGCACCGCCTGAGTCAAGGCCACCGCCGACACAAGGTTCACATCCAGCGCTTGCAACCAGTCCTGACGACTGGAAGCAAAGCCCTGATCGCTGTAGGTACAGGCCAGGTTGATCAGCAGATCAATGCCACCAAAACGCCCACGAACGGCTTCGACAGCATCAGCCAGCAGCGCGTCATCGGTTACATCCACAGCGAAGAAAGCTGCGTTTTCACCCAGTTCGGCGGCTGCCTTGATGCCTGCCTGATGATCAATATCAAACAGCGCCACACGCACCCCGGCATCAATCAAGGCCTGCGCCACTGCGGTGCCAATCAGCGTCGCACCACCACTGATCACTGCGACTTTGTCTGTTATCCGAGTCATGGTTATTGCCCCTCCGCAGACAGCTCTGCGCTGGACGCCCAGCTCGGCATCAAGGTATTGGAAGGCAGCGATTCATCGAGCAATTTGTGTGCGGTGACAGCACCTGCGACCGGCAGGCCTTTAGGGTCCAATAGGCCGATCTGCACCAGCACGCTAGCCTGATCCCAATAGATGTGTTCGTGATACAGCTTGGGGCCGCGGAATTTGACGACGCCGAGCATCGGGATCTCGACGTAACGCCCGGTCGGAGCAACACCGGGCAGCATCCAGTCGATCTCAGTGTCGTGGGTGAAAGTCATGATGAATTCGTCGACGATCTGCGACGCACCAACGGTTCGCGACAAGGGCGTCAGGGCCATGTCCTTGGGATTGCCGTGTACAAAATGATGCTGGTAGAAACGGCTCAGTTGCTTGGCACCCACGCCACCGGTCATGGTCGGGATGTGATTGACGTAAGGCTCGTCCACCATGGTCGCCATGGTCGCTGGCACATCGCGAGTCTCGAACTCATGCCGAATGTGCTCTTCCCACAAGTCGGAAAGGTTGTAATCCGGGCCAAGCACGCGACGCAGTGCTGCAATCGTGCGGTCATGCGCCAACAGCGCCGATGGATTGTGATAATGATCGCCGCGGGGTCTGGCGAAGGCGTGATCAACGCCAGGATAGACATAGATTTCGACACCCGGCTTGCTCAGCAAAGCCTGCTGGATTGCGGTGCGCGCCTCGGCCGGACAGAACTGATCGCGCTCGGCCATGTGCAGCACCAGACGCCCTTGTAGCCCTTCGATTTCAGCCAGGGCGTTCTCGATACCTACGCCGTAATAGCCGACGGCGCAGGCCACCTCTGGTAGACGACAGGCCGCCAGATAGGCCAGCTTGCCGCCCAGACAGTAGCCGACCACACCCAACGCGCCGGGCGCACATTGCGGCAGCTCAGCCAACGCCTTGAGGCTGGCGCGGATGTCTTCGACCCCCAACGCCTCGTCGAAGCCTTGATAAAGCTCATATGCACGGCCGAAGTCCGCTTCGGTGTAACCCAACTGGACGCCCGGCTGCTGGCGCCAGTAAAGATCAGGCACCAGAACGCTGTAGCCCTCTTCGGCGAGCAAGTCCGCCACTTCGCGCATGGCCAGGTTGACGCCGAAGATTTCCTGGCACAGCACTACACCCGGGCCGCGCCCGTCAACGGAGGTTGCCAGGTAAGCCTGGAATTGGCCGCCGTTGGCGGCTGGCACGCTGACATACTGACCTTTCATATCGACTCTCCAAAAACGCAGGAACGTTGGAGACGATATTGAGTATCCGACACGGCGACGACTATCCGCTGAGTGCAAAGCCTGTCCGTGACATGCAGTAAATTCAGGCCGTGGCTTTTATCAACTATGCGTAAAAACGCTGGCAGTCAGCAGCGGGCCAATGCAGGGCAATGTGGCGTATTTATTGCTGTATCACGGCATAAGCCCCGTCGAGGGCGCAAAAAGAAACAGTCATGCCATCCGCTTATCCAGAAACTGCAGCGCCTGTCCAGATGCTGCAAAACCTCGGTAACGCTGCGGTGCGCAATGCCTTGAAACCGTGCACGCAAGTGAGGTGACTATGAATCAGAATCTCAATGCCGAGCGTAGCGGCAGTCGCTTTGAACTGTCGCCGCTGTTCACCGCCCGTAACCAGTTGTTCATGCTTGACGACTTGAACGCCATTCGTGACGGCGTCAGCAGCGTGTTTAAAAACCACGAGCTGCGCTGCACGGATAAAGGCGAGCGGATCAGCGCGCGCATGCACCATGTCAGCCGTGGCCGGCTGTCATTGAACCGCCTGGAATACGGTGCACGGGTGCAGATTGATCCTGGTCGCCTGGAGGACTTCTTTCTGATTCAGGTGCCGCTCAGCGGCAGCGCACAGATCATTTGCGGTCGGCATGACTTCACCTCCGATGCCCGCCATGCATCGCTGATCTCGCCGAACCTGCCGGTGTCGATGCGCTGGGATGCCGACTCGCCGCAACTGGCGCTGCGCATCGAGCGCAGTGAAGTCGAGTATCACTGTGCGCAGCATCTGGGACATTCGCTGGACCGCCCTGTGGAATTTCAGCCAATGCTCGACCTGAACACCTCGGGCGGCAGCTACTTTCTACATCTGATCACACTGCTGGTCGATGCCATCACCGCCGATGAGCATCCGCTGCACCACGCGCTGGCGCTCAAGCAATTCGAGTCGATGCTGATCAATGCCTTGATCTACGGACAACCGAACAATCTCAAGGAACAGATCGACAGCGCCAGCAAGCCCAAGGCACCGTTGCCGTACTTTGTGAAACGTACTGAAGAGTACATGCGCGTCAATGCCCACGAGCCGTTGAGCATCGAGCAACTGGCCGATCATGCCGGAGTCAGTGTGCGCACCTTGTTTGCCGGGTTTCGGGATTTCAGCGGCACCACGCCGATGGCTTATCTGCGCAACCTGCGACTGGAACATGCCCACGAGGAGTTGCTCAACCAAAGCCAGGATGTTTCAGTCACCGACATCGCTTTCAAGTGGGGCTTTGCCCATTTGGGCCGGTTCGCCCAGGAGTATAAAAAGCGCTACGGCCAGGCGCCGTCGACAACCCTGAGGTTTCGCGGCTGAGGCTCACGGACGTGGTGTCATGCGGAAAGAACCCTGTACCGCCTGGATATCCTGACAGAAATCACCATCTACCCGCAGATCAGGCTAAAACAGTGATCGAACCAAAAGCTACCGCCGCAATGAACATGACCAGACAGGTACCGATACTCCAGCCAATCGAGGCACGCTGGTTATCTCCGTAGTCAATGTCAAGCAGGCCGCATAGCAAGTAGGTTGATGCAACCAACGGGCTCAACAGGTGAACAGGCTGCCCAATCAATCCGGCGATGGCCATTTCTTTCCCATCGATACCATAGTGCGCAGCGGTCTCAGCCAGGATGGGCAGAATACCGAAGTAGAATGCGTCATTGGTGAGGATGTAGGTGAATGGCATGCTGATAAATGCGGTGAAGACCGACATGAAATGGCCAGTCGACTCCGGAATTATCTGTACAAGGCTTGCAGAGACGGCCTTGATCATCCCGGTACCCGACATAACCCCTACAAATATGCCAGCGGCGAAGATCAGCAAGGTTACCGAAAGGACGCTTCCTGCATATTTGTCGATGACCTCCTTCTGCGCTTTAAGCGTAGGGTAGTTGACGACGAGTCCCAAAACGAAAGCGATCATGAACAGCGTCGGCAGAGGCATGATATTCAGCATCATCAGGGTGATTAACGTGACAGTCAGCACGACGCTGAAGATGAATCGCCAGCCGGTGAGCCTGGATTGCTCCAGTTCGGCCATGAGATGCTCCAGATCAATTTGTACCACCCCGAGTCTTTTGCGTTCTTGGCGCCCCAGGATGGTAGCCGCCATCAGAACCCAGGCCAGGCCCGCAAGCATGATAGGCAGCATCTCGATGAATAGTTCCGTGATGTCGACATGCATGGCGCTGGCGGCGCGGGAGAATGGGCCAGCCCAGGGCAGTATGTTCATCACACCGATCGTAAGCAGCAGCACAGTCGCCATGACTTGTGGGCGGATCCCTGTCCGGCGGTAGAGTGGCAAAAGAGCGGCTGTCGTAATGATGTAAGTGGTTGCCCCATCGCCATCCAGGCCAACGCAGACACCCAGAACAGCTGTGCCTAACACGATTTTCAGCGGATCACCCTTGACCACTCTAACCACGGTTTCGATGAGCGGATTGAACAGTCCTGCATCGGTCATCATGCAGAAGTACAGGATGGCGAATGTCAGCATGATGCCCGTGGGAGCGAGCATCTTCACGCCATCAAACATCATAGAGCCCAGTTCGCCAGCGAAACCGGCGGCACAGGCAAATGCAACAGGTACCAGTATCAATGCCACCAGCGGAGAGAGCCGCTTTGACATGATCAGGTACATGAAGCAGATGATCATGGTGTAGCTCAGGATCGTGATCATGAAGTCCCTCGTTTTATCGGTTTTATAGTGAAGACTTTCGTGTGCTCATCCTCTGGACGAGCGCACGCCTACGCGATCGCGCATAGACGTGCCGGGCTATGTCAGCTCAAGCGTGAGAGAAGAGTTTTTTCCCTGCGTGACGCAGGGTCACTTTCAGAATGTGGCCAGTAGCCGATTCGGTGATGAAAAGCGTGCGGTTGCCTTCTCCTCCGAAAGCCAGGTTGGTAACGGTCTTGCCGGTCGAGCATGCCCGAATCCGGTACAGCGGCACGGCATGAGCATCGAATACCCAGACGCAGCCGTTACCGGCATCGCAGACGTACAAATTGCCTTCATCGTCCAGAGCCATACCGTCTGCGCCACTGACCCCTCCCGCCATGGCGGTGAAAATACCCACCTTCGAGGTAGAGCCGTCTTTCTGAATAGGTAGTCGCCACACGGCATTTCCACGGGTCATGGCTACGAGCAGTGCTTGCTCTTTCAGATCCATCACCAGGCCATTAGGACTCGGGCCGTTATCAATGAGGCAGTCCAGCCGCTGCGCCTGCAGGTCGTATCGGAATACCCGACCGGACGGATCGTGCATGCCTGATTGACCCTGGTCAGTGAAATAGAGGCACCCCGCCTGATCGAAGAACAGGTCGTTGACCCCTTTGAAACCCTCGCTACGGCGATGGGTGAGGAAAGGCTCAATGGTCTTGGTGACAGGATCGAGCTTCAGGATGCCGCGCTTATAGTCCGCGACAAAGATACGGCCATCGGCATGGATTTTTAGCCCGTTTGGCCAGCCATCGTACTCGACTACCAACTCCCATTCACCAGCAGGAGAGATTCGGAAAATCCGCCCATAGGGAATGTCCGTCACATAGAGATTTCCGGCCTTGTCGAATGACGGGCCTTCAAGGAAGGAACTTACGACCTGGCCGGGTTTGTTGGCTCTTACCCAATCCGAATCGCCATCGCGCCAGAATTTCTCGGGCATGCGACTGAAAACCTCGGTTTGGAGGTCCTGGGGAGGGGCATACAGACTCATGGGCATCTCCGCAAGGCGTGCAAGCACTGCACCCATCTTATGTGATGAGTGAGCACCCAAGTACGCGATTATTATATTTATCGTTCTACCTGACAGAACATTGTTTCTTTCTGTGGAACACTTTTTCAAAATCTAACGGCACATGTCAAGCCGTATTCATTCACGGGAGTTTTTCCTCCTCGTGGGTTTCTGGAAGAACGAGCGGGCATTGACAGCATGAGAAATTGGCGCAGATACTATTTGACAGAACGTAATTCTGCCTGACAGAACAATCATAAAAATACGGATCAGCGCTACCCAATAGCCTGCCGCGTGAATGTTCCAAAGGCTCTCCAGCCGATGAGGAGAACCTCCATGCACCACGATTCAGATATCGATGTATTGGTCAGTGAAGTCGCCCCCCGCGATGGCCTGCAAAGCATCAAGGCGACCATGCCTACCGAGTTGAAACTTCGCTGGATCTCAGCACTGGCCGAGTCGGGATTGCGTGAGATCGAAGTGGGATCGTTCGTACCGCCAAAACTTCTTCCCCAGATGGCCGATTGCGCTGAACTGGTTGTTCACGCTCGTAAGATTTCCGGCCTCTTCGTCACCGCGCTGGTGCCGAACCTCAAGGGCGCCCAGGCCGCATTCGATGCTGGGGTTCAGAAAATCACGTTGCCGATCTCCGTCAGCGAACCTCATTCCCTTTCCAATGTTCGTAAAACGCACGCTCAGGTCTTTGAAGAGGTCAAGGCGGTGGTGGCGTTGCGCAATGAACAGTTCCCAGGGGTCCAAATCGAGGCAGGCCTTTCCACCGTTTTCGGTTGCACCCTTCAAGGCGTGGTTACTGATGACGAGAGCATCGCCATGGCCGTAAAGATGGCTGAGTTGGGCGTCGACGAAGTCGGGCTTGCAGACACAGTCGGCTACGCCAACCCGGCCCAGGTTCGTCGAATTTTCACTCGGTTGCAAAATGAGCTTGGAGCCCTGGCTGGAAGCGCACATTTCCACAATACGCGAGGTCAAGGCCTGGCCAATGTTGTAGCGGCGCTCGAGGCTGGCGTGACGACCTTCGATGCGTCGCAGGGCGGTATTGGCGGCTGCCCATACGCTCCAGGGGCCTCAGGCAACATCGTGACCGAAGACTTGGTTTATCTGCTCGAATCCATGGGTTTGCGGACCGGCGTCGACATTGATCGTCTGGTCGCTGCACGCGAGTGGCTCCGCCAAGGCCTTCCAGGTGAGGCCTTGTATGGCTTTATCCCCGATGCCGGCGTTGGAAAAAACTTCACCTATGCGAAGGAGGCAGTATGAGCCAGTCCCCGGAGAAAGCACTGCCACTTGCCGGCATCCGAGTCGTTGAGTTCGTTCACATGGTCATGGGGCCAACCTGTGGCCTGCTGCTTGCAGATCTTGGCGCAGAGGTGATCAAGGTAGAGCCGGTTCCTGAAGGTGACAACACCCGGCGCCTGATGGGGTCCGGCGCGGGCTACTGGCTGACCTACAACCGCAACAAGAAAAGCTTTGCCGTCGACATCAAGTCGAAAGAAGGAATGGCAGCGGTCAAGAAACTGATCGCCACCGCAGATGTGGTGACAGAGAACTTCCGCCCAGGTGCCATGGAGAAACTGGGCCTTGGCTACGACGATGTCAAAGCGATAAAGCCAGATATCATCTACAGCTCGATGAAAGGCTTCCTGCCTGGCCCCTATGAAAAACGGACAGCGCTGGACGAGGTCGTTCAGATGATGACCGGGCTCGCATACATGACCGGTCCGGTTGGCCGTCCACTGCGCGCAGGAGCTTCAGTCAACGACGTCATGGGCGGTATGTTCAGTGCTATCTCCGTATTGGCCGCCCTCCTCCAGCGCAAAGACAGTGGCAAGGGGCAGTTTGTCCAGACCGGTTTGTTCGAAAACTCCGCTTTCCTGGTCGCACAGCACATGATGCAAAAAGTGGTAACCGGCGCGGCCGCTGCGCCAATGCCTAGCCGCATTTCTGCCTGGGCTATCTATGACGTTTTCGAGACAGCTGAAGAAGGTCAGCAAATATTCCTGGGGGTCGTGAGCGACAGCCAATGGGCCGCATTCTGCAAAGCATTCGATTTTCCGGATTTTGCCAATGATGGCTCGTTAGCCCTCAACAACCAGCGTGTGCAGGCACGTGAGCGAATCATGCCGATTGTGCGTGAGCGTATCCAGGCAATGGATAAAGCGTCCGTCATGGCACTGTGCGAACTGGCCGGTCTACCTTTCTCGCCCATCCAACGCCCTGAAGATCTCTTCGATGATAAACACCTGAATGAGTCGGGTGGACTGACTGAGCTGACGCTCAGCAACGGGCAAATCACAAAAGTGCCGATGCTGCCATTTGAAATGGATGGTCAGCGCTTTGGCGCACGACTGTCAGTGCCTGAAATCGGCAGTCATTCGCGGGAGCTGTTGGCCGAGTTGGGGTACGAAAGTACTGCAATCGATGACCTCGCATCCGCCGGTTTGATTCAAACCTGATAGATCAGCACAAGAACCGGCGCAAATGAATGTGCAATGCCCACGGTGCGTTGGCATTGCATCGACTTTGACGACACCGTCTGGCCCTGCATAAGAACAATATCGAGGAACCCGTCATGGCTAACGTCACGACTCCAGCAAACGCTACCCCCCTGACGCAACCACTTGAGCTTTCCGAACTGCAGCAACGCGCTCTGCGCAAAGCTGCATGGCGGCTGATCCCACTTCTGGCTCTGGCTTACTTCTTCAACTATCTCGACCGTACGAGCGTTGGCTATGCCGCGTTGCAAATGACGGATCAGCTTGGCCTGACAGCCGCGCAGTTCGGGCTGGGTGCAGGCATCATGTTCGTCGGATACTGCTTGTGCGAAGTACCCAGCAATCTCGCCATGTACCGGTATGGCGCCAGACTCTGGATGGCACGGATCATGATCACCTGGGGGCTGGCAGCAGCTGCAACCGCTCTTGTCGTCGGACCTTACAGCTTCTACATCATTCGTTTCATTCTCGGCGTGGCTGAGGCAGGGTTCTTTCCGGGCGTCATCTTCTTCCTGACACTGTGGTTCCCGCTTCAGTACCGTACCCGAGTGCTGGCCTGGTTTACCGTAGCAACACCGATTTCGTTTCTGGTCGGCGGTCCACTGTCTATATGGCTGCTGCAGATGCACGGTATCCTTGGATTGGCCGGCTGGCAGTGGATGTTCATCATCGAAGGGCTTCCAGCATGCGTTCTAGGGCTGATCACTCTAAAGGTACTCGCCAACCGGCCAAGCGAAGCCAAGTGGCTGAGTACTGAGGAGCGTAATGCACTGGATACACTCTTGGCAGCAGAATCGGGCAAGACTCAGAAGAGTCATGCCTTCAAGGGTGCGCTCAAGGATCCTCGTGTATGGATTCTCAGCTCGATCACTTTCAGCTTCACGATTGGTACGTACGGGATCGGTATCTGGCTGCCACAAATGCTCAAGGCGCAAGGCGTCGAGTTGAGCATGATTGGCTGGATTGCAGCCATCCCCTACTTCTTCTCAACCATAGGATTGCTGTTCTGGGCCAGGCATGTAGACCGTACCGGTAAAGGCATTCTGAACCTTGTGATTGCGTTGGTTCTGGCAGGGCTGGCCCTGCTGTTCGCTCTTCAGATGAGCGCTTTGATTCCTGCGCTGATCGGTATCACGCTGGCGCTGGTAGGCACTATTTCGGCCAAAACCATTTTCTACACATTGCCCGCCAAATTCCTGAGTGGTCAGGCGGCAGCAGGTGGTATTGCTCTCATCAACTCGATTGGAGCGTTCGGCGGTTTTGTTGGGCCATACCTGATGGGTTACCTGAAAGAAACTACGCAATCTTTCACGGCAGGACTGATGGTGATGGGATGCATTCTGTTGTTCGCTGCCGTGATGGCGCTGGTGCTCAAGCTGTTCATGCGAGAAGCCTGATCAGAACAGTGTTCTGTTGCGCCCAGAGGCTGGATTCTCTATGTTGCGATTACAGCAACTCTGGTTGACCTGTCTCATGGCAGGCCTTTTTCAAGCAACAAAAGTGACGCTATGCCTACCAACAGCACCCCAGAAAGTGACGACAGTACTGAAGCAACAGCAGGCGGTGTCGCCGCTGTAGATCGTGCCTTCGCGATTCTTGCAGCTTTCGACTCCGATCGCCCCAGCCTGCCCTTGGCAGAAATATCACGGCGCACAGGTCTGTATAAAAGCACGATCTTGCGCCTGATGACGTCCCTCGAGCGGGGAGGCTTCGTACGCAGGTTGGCGGATGGTCAATTTGCTATCGGGCACGAACCTCTTCGTCTCGCCCAGCTTTATCAGGGCTCTTTCAATCTGCGTGATGCGCTACTGCCCATCCTCGAAGCGCTGTCTCAGGAATGCGCGGAAACCTCATCATTTTATGTTGCGCAAGGAGCGAGCCGGGTCGTCTTACTCCGTGTTGAACCGAAACGGTCGGTACGTGTTTCCATTCATGAAGGGGATCGATTCCCCATCAATGCGGGTGCTTCAGGCAAGGTCCTCCGAGCATTTGGCGCAGCTAAAGACCCATCTCTTCAAGCAGTCCGCGAGCAGTGCTGGGCAGCCTCATTCGGAGAGCGGGACCCAGACACGGCTGCTATTTCTGTTCCGGTGTTTGGCGCTGGAAACATACTTGCCGGCGCATTGACTTTATCTGGGCCGGCAGATCGATTTAACGCCGAGCAAATCAAGCGCGTACGCTCCACTGTCTTGAGAAAAGCAGCGCAAGCGACTGCTGCATTGGGCGGAGTAGCCGAAACTTATGTCACCGCTATCAATGCAACAGATTGAATGCTGCCAATAATGTCTTTAGGGAGCCACCCTCCCCTGAACGCTAACGCCTGCAATCCATAGACAAGTCTGCTGTTTACGCCCTTGTTGAAGTGGCAATAGCCTGCCGTATCTCCCGCACGTCGCGTGCAGGCGATGCGCCGAATTGTCGGAGATATTCGCGGCTGAACTGTGATGCGCTTTCATAGCCGACAACGAACGCCACGTCAGAGGCGCGATGCTCACCGGCAAGCAAAAGCTGGCGAGCCTCCTGCAATCTGAGCTGTTTCTGATACTGGATCGGGCTGAAACCTGTCATTGACAGAAAATGACGATGCAGGCTCGCCCGGCTCATGCCGCTTGCATCACACAAGGCTTCGATGCGAAGCCGGGTATTGTAATTGTCCCTGATCCAGGCAACGGCACGCCGGATGCTGCCCAGTGCGCCATTGGGCTGGGCAATCTGACGCAGCAGCCGCCCTTGTGGCCCCTGCAGGAGACGATAGAGCAATTCCCGTTCGACCATGGGGCCGAGGACCGGGATATCGGCAGGCGTGTCGAGCAACGACAATAAGCGCAATAACGTGTCGCGCAGCGGCGCGGTCATCGGGTTTATCGTGATGCCAATCCCTTTTTGTTCGCTCTCGCGAACCGCAGGCATGGTCGCCGCCAATTCCGCCAGTATGGCCGGATCCAGTACGAGCGATACCGCAACGTAAGGCTGCCCACCCTCAGCATCAAGAATCTGTCCGCTCAAAGGCAGGTCCAGGGCGCTGATGAGATATTGTTCACTGTCGTAGTTCAGAAGATTGTCGTTGATCGAAACGCGCTTAGAGCCTTGCAGGATGAAGCAGATCATCGATCGATACAGGCATGGTGCCTTGTCTGTAGTACCTTGCCCGACGCAGAGGTCTACACGCGGAATCCGTGTAATCGTCAAACCCGGTGGCGCATGGCGCAGGGCTATATCAAGATGCGGTGCAAGATCGTTATTCATGGGCCGATTATGCCAATGCCCCGCCACCACGCAAGATGATTGAGACAATCAGGCAATAAACTGAGCGTATCGGGCGTGGGTTATAAACAGGTCATTGCCTATCTTGAGCAGGTCAGAAAGCACCAAGCGGTGCGCCTAACCTAGTAGAGACAGTCCATGACCAATCAGATCGCACTCATCACTGGCGCCAGCCGCGGCCTTGGCCGCAACATGGCTCTTCACCTCGCCAAACGCGGCGTTCATATCATCGGTACCTATCGCAGCAGTGCAACAGAAGCCGAGACGCTGAAGCAAGAGATTGAAGCGCTGGGCGGCAAGGCCGCGATGCTGCCGCTCGATATCACCGATACCGCCAGCTATCAGGCTTTTTCAAACGCGGTGACTGATACGCTGAAGACCGGATTCGGCCGCGAGCGCTTCGATTTCCTCGTCAACAATGCCGGTAATGGCCTCTTTTCAAACTTCGTTGACGCGACCGAGGACCAGTTTGCCTCACTGGTCGCCACGCACCTTCGCGGCCCGGTTTTTCTGACGCAGAAGCTGCTACCGATCATGGAAGACGGCGGTCGTATCCTGAACGTTTCGTCCGGTTTCGTGCGCTTCACTTTGCCGGGATACAGCATTTATGCGGCGGTAAAAGCAGCCGTCGAGGTACTGACCCGTTACATGGCCATAGAACTTGGTTCACGCCAGATTCGGGTGAATGCAATTGCCCCGGGCGCCATCGCAACCGATTTTGGCGGTGGTGCCGTGCGCGACAACAAGGATGTGAACGCCTACGTAGCACAAGGCATCGCACTGGGCCGTGTCGGTCTGCCGGACGATATAGGCGGTGCGGTTGCCGCCATTCTGTCCGATGACATGGCCTGGGCTAACGGGACGACTTTTGATATTTCTGGCGGGCAATTGCTCTAGTCACAGCAGCATTACTTCCATCACATCGCCGCCCCTGTCGAGAGACCACCATGCCGCACGCTCAACTTACGCTCATCAGTCATCCGTTGTGCCCGTTCGTTCAGCGAGCGGCTATCGTGCTGCTGGAAAAGAATGTGCCCTTTGAGAGGATCGATGTCGACCTCGCAGCCAAACCAGACTGGTTCCTGGCGCTTTCACCGACGGGAAAAGTGCCGTTACTCAAGGTGGCGCTGCCGGACAGGACGAACGCGGTACTCTTCGAGAGCATGGCCATTTGCGAATATCTCAACGAAACGCAGGAGGGTGTCAGTCTTTACTCCAACGATGCGCTCTCCCGTGCGCGCCAGCGCGCCTGGGCAGAATTCGGCGTGGCGATGCTCTCCGATGCCTGGCAGTTCCTCAACGCCAAGGACCTCGCGATTGCTGAGAACAAAAAAGCGGCCTTTCGAGATAAATTGCAACGACTTGAAAGCGAGCTTGATCAAACGCCGTATTTTGCAGGGTCAGCGTTCGGCATGGTCGATGCAGTGTTTGCCCCTGTGTTTCGTTATTTCGACTTGCTGAGCCCGGTTGTCTCCCAGCCGATCTTCGATAACCTTCCCCGTGTATCTGCCTGGCGGGTTTCACTGGCAAACAGGCCAAGCGTCATCTCGGCCGTAGGAGGCGATTACGCTGACCGATTCAAGCAGTACCTTGTCAGACAGCAGGCAATACTTTCAGGCTCGGTTCGTTAAAAACTTCAGTGGGATTTCGATATCAACTTTGCTCAAAAGATCTCCGATAGCTAACTTCGGCACAGAGCGTGCTTTCAGTATTTAAAACTCCATCCGCAGCTCTCGGGAGGGGGAATAACCGAAGTAGGAGGTGTAACACTTGCTGAAATGGCTAGGCGATATGAATCCACACGCCACAGCAACCTGAACGATTGAAAGCCTGGAGTACTGGAGCAAACGGCGCGCCTCCGTCACACGCAGCTCAAGGTAGTAGCGCGAAGGAGTGGTGCCGAGCTGAGCCCTGAACAACCGCTCTATCTGACGCCTTGACAGGCTGACCCACCCCGAAATCTGTTCCAGATCCAACGGTTCCTCAAGATTCGCCTCCATCAACTTGACCACCTCTCTCAACGGCGCTGCCATCTTGATGTGAATCGCCGGACTCAGGCGACGATATCGGGTTGTCTCAAACGCCAGGATATCTGTAATACCGTCGACCAGGGTGGCTCCCTGAGATTGACCAATCCAGTCCAGCATCAGATAGAACGCCCCGTTTGGGCTGGCGCAGGTGTAACGGTCACGATCGACAATGTAGTTCTCACTCGTTACCTGGCTGTAAGGCGCAGCTTCTGCGAGTGCGGGACGATGCTCGGGGTGAATCGCACACCTGTAGGCATCCAGAAGGCCCGCCTGCCCGAGAAACCATGCCGCATTCCACAGCCCCGCCAGGGCCACTCCCCTTTCTGAGGCTTTCTTGAGTAACAGGCGCAAACCCGCATCAGCGTTTAATGGCGTGCGCAAGCCGCCACAAACCACCAAAAGATCAAGCTCGGTGACGGGATAGCTGGAAAGATTCTGATCAGGACGGATACGGATTCCCAAGTCACTGATCACCTCTTCCCCGCTCAAGGTAAAGGTGCAGGTGGTGAACAGATCAGGTCGCAATAAATTGGCAGTGACCAGCGCATCCAGAGCGTTGGTAAAAGAAGGAAGGGAAAAATGATCGAGTAAAATGAAGCCCACTGCACAATAAGTGCTCGTTACAGGTTTCTCGTTTTTAAGATACCTGAGGTTTTTCCCTTTGAGGGTTCCACAAAAACTTCGCGGCTCTATCACTTCAACCACCTTGATGTCAGACGCCTGCACGATAAAGTTGAGCTGCAAAAAATCCCGCTGCCATGACCGCATCAACTTACAAAGCACAGCTTTCAGCCAGAACGGTCATTTCAATCATCAACCAGAATCGCCCCGCGCGAAACATCAATTGACCGGGACAATTCTGGATCAAGCATCAAGACGCCATCAGGAGGCATCAATCCAGATGGTTTTCAACTCGGTGTATTGGTCGTGCGCCCAGATTGACTTGTCGCGGCCACCAAAACCGGACTCTTTATATCCACCGAAAGGTGTGGAAGCGTCGCCCTCACCGAAGCAGTTCACGGTGACGATGCCGGCACGAATGCCACGCGCCAGTTTCAAAGCATGACGCAGGTTGCCAGTGTAGGCGCAAGCAGCCAGGCCATAGGCGGTGTCGTTGGCAAGGACGATGGCTTCATCGACCGACTGGAACGTGGTCACGCTCAGTACAGGACCGAAGATCTCTTCCTGGAACAAACGACTGTCACGTCTCACGCCATCAACAATGGTCGGCTCGACGAAAATATCCTTGGCCGTGTTGCCACCCACCAGCACCTTGAGCTTTTCTTCTTTGGCTACGTCGAGGTAAGAACGTACTTTCTCGAAATGCGCCTTGCTGACCATCGCCCCCAAGCGGTTTTCCGGGTCCAGCGGATCACCCATTTTCCAGTCATCCAGGTGGACCTGTACGCGCTGTAACAGAGCGTCCTTGATATCCGCATGCACGATCAGCCGTGACGAGGCCGAGCAGTTTTCGCCCATGTTCCAGAAGGCGCCGTTCACCACATGCTGGGCGACGACATCGATGTCTTCGACATCATTCATCACCACTGCGGGGTTCTTGCCACCACACTCAAGCACAATACGCTTGAGGTTGGACTCACTGGAGTACTTGAGGAACAACCGACCGGTGTCGGTAGACCCCGTGAAACTGACCATGGCCACGTCCGGATGCCGACCCAACGGCTCACCGGCCTCCTTGCCGCCCCCGGGCACTACGTTGAACACGCCGGCCGGGATTCCTGCCTGATGAGCCAGTTCAGCAACGCGCAGCGTACTCAGCGTGGTTTCCTTGGCTGGCTTGACCACGATAGAGCAACCGGCAGCCAACGACGGGCCGATTTTCCAGGCGAGCATCAACAGCGGGAAATTCCATGGCAGTACCAGACCGACGACACCAATCGGCTCGCGCACAACCATGGTCACCGCCCCAGAACCTACCGGCGCGGTCGAATCGTAAATCTTGTCGATCAGCTCGGCGTGCCAGCGAAGGGTATGGATCGTCTCGGGCACGTCGACGTTCTGGCACTCACGAATCGGCTTGCCGCTGTCCAGGCTCTCAAGAACCGCCAACTCATGGGCATTGTCTTCGAGCAACAGGGCGAAACGCAGCAGTACCGACTTGCGAGCCGAAGGTGCCAGCGAATGCCAGCGGGCGTCTTCAAACGCATCCTTGGCTGCTGCAACCGCATCATCGACATCCTGCGCATTACACGCGGCAATCTCAGTCAATACCTGTCCGGTGGCTGGATTGGTCGTGGTAAAGGTCTTGCCCGACCTGGCCGTGCAAAACTTGCCATTGATAAAGGCCTGATTGCGAAACTCAAGCTTCGCGGCCAACTCAAGGTATTGCTCTTTATTCAACAGGTCTGCCATTTCAAGCCTCCTCGACGATGCGTGCCACATTCTGTTTCAGGGTTTTGATCACATCTTCCAGCGCCTGTTTCTCGGACGCCTCCAGGGGTTGCAGCGGCGCGCGTACGCCACCAGCGCGCAGACCGCTCAGCTCGCTGCCATGCTTGATCGATTGAACGAATTTGCCGCTCTCAAGGAAGTCCATCAGCGGCAACATTGCCGACATGATGCGACGTCCTTTATCGAAGTTCCTTTCGATAACGCAGGCCTCGTACAGCGCGATGTGTTCACGCGGGATGAAGTTGGAGCCCGCGCAAACCCAGCTGCGTGCGCCCCATGCGAAGAACTCCAGCGCCTGATCATCCCAACCGCAGGACAACTGAATCGACGGATGCGCGCTGGCAATGCGGTGCAGGCGGGCCATCTCGCCAGAACTCTCCTTGATGGCGGCAATGTTCTTGCAGCTGGCAATTGCCTCGAAGAATTCGTCGCCCATCGCCACGCCCATTCGCGACGGATAGTTGTAGAGCATGATCGGCAGACCGGCCGCCTTGTCCACTGCCAGCACATGGGTGGCAATTTCCTTCTGCGTCGGCAGTGCATAAGGCGGCGACCCGACCAGAATGGCATCGGCCTCAAGCGACTTGGCCTTCTCGGCGAAGTAAACAGAGTCCTCGGTGCGGATACCACCTGTGCCGATCACCAGCGGCAAGCGCCCCCGGATGACTTCTTTCGCACGCTCAGCCACGGCAACACGCTCGGCGGTG
This sequence comes from Pseudomonas cichorii, assembly GCF_015471405.1. Lineage (GTDB taxonomy): Bacteria > Pseudomonadota > Gammaproteobacteria > Pseudomonadales > Pseudomonadaceae > Aquipseudomonas > Aquipseudomonas serbiensis. Next base: position 147,182 of record NZ_BLVZ01000012.1, on the reverse strand, counting down.
GTATGTGCGTAGTACTCGCCCGTCGAGCCACCAATCACGATGCCGTGAACCCTGGACTCGATCAGGTATTCGAGCACTTCAGCGAACGCCGAAAAATCGATCTGGCCATCGGCTGACAACGGGGTAATGGCAGGGGTGAAAATTCCGTCAAAGTTCATAGCGTCTTCTCCAGTGATTGCAATGTTCAATCCGCACGCCCGGTTACGAGCCGGACACAGACAGTGGTCAATTCAGCGATGCGGCTTCTTGTAGCTTGAGTGAGCGCGTAGAACGCGAAGAGAAACAGCACCAGCAAACTCGGCCCGGCGTGCCCGATGGATAGAGCCTCAGCTCTCTCGTCCGGCACGGTACTGCCCCCACTTCAGGTTCATGTTCACTCCCAGCGAAAGGAAAGGTTCTGGTGGGTTGCTGTTAGGTCCAGGCGCTTGCAACAAGAAATCAATCAACCCGTCACGCCGCCCCGCCAGCCAGTCGGCCAGCAACGTGCCCGTTACCGTGCCGCGCGTAACGCCAAGGCCGTTACAGCCCAGCGCGCCATACACATTCGCAGCCAGCTCACCGAAAAATCCGTTGTGGTTTCTCGACATGGCCAGCGCCCCGCCCCAGGTGTAGTCGAACGTCACGTCCGGCAGCATCGGGAAACGCACGTCAAAAGAGGCCTTGTGCCGGCGTACAAAACGTTCGTTGTATTTGCTGTTGCTGCGACCATCCGGGTTGAAGCTGAAACTGTTGCGAATCAGCAGACGGTTATCCGGAGTACGCCGTACCGTAGTGCCGAAGGGGTCTGCCGGAATCACGCCCCAGAAGGGTTTTCCACCCAGGCGCGCCTGCTCTTCTTCGGTCAGGGGTCGGGTGATGCTCGCGTAGGTGTAGATGGGCAGCATGCGTCCCTGCAGAAATCCGAAACGCATGCCGAACGAGTTATTCGCCAGGATCAGTTTTTCCGCTGTAATGCTTCCATGGGCGTGCTTCAGAACAGTCTTTTGGCCGTATTCCACTTCAAGGATCGGCGTGTGTTCATACAACGTGACGTTTGCCGGCAGATGGTTCGCCAGCCCTTTGACCAGGCCCGACGGTTGCAGCAAGACAGCCCCCGGGGTGTAAAGCGCCTTACGGTAGAAACGAGTACCCAAATGTTCTGCCAACCCCTCTGCGTCGATCATCTGGTATGGCTGATCGAGCTTTTCCAGCCCTCGGCGATAAGCGTCGAGTACTGCGATGCCACGATCCTCCACCGCGGCCTGATATTTGCCACAGGCTTTCATCTGGCAATCAATGCTGTATTGATCGACCAGGTCGCGCAGGATCGACTGGCCAGCGAGATTCAGTTTCAAACTCATTCTGGCCAGGTCGATATCGCCGATGTAATCCTCTGCACCGATATCATGGGGAAGATCGATGGCGAAACCCGCATTGCGGCCCGAGGGGCCCAGCCCGACTTCCTGCGCCTCGATGAGCACCACATGGTCATCGGGGAAATTCAGTGCAAGTTGCCGGGCAGCCGCCAGCCCGGTGAATCCGGCTCCGACAATGACCCACCGGGCAGCGCTGTGGCCTCGGTGAGCGGGCTCGGGATTACGTGGCAGGCTCAAATGAAACCAGCCACAACTATCATCATCGGCGGGCAATGAACTGACTTTCATAGTGTTGAACCATTCATCGTTGAAATGACAAACCGGACTCGGCACGAGGCGAACGCACAGAGAGGCGTTGATTAAAAACAGCTACCTAATCGACGGGACGCTAATACGCTGGCACTTGATGAATTAAGTCAAAAGTTCGCAGCAATGGCGTAACGACCTGCACTGGCGTAATAGTTATCCCTGAATGTCATTGGCGGTAATCCGAACAGATCCTTGAAACGCTTATAGAAATGCGGATAACTGACAAACCCGGTGGCAAGTGCCACATCCGTTAACGATCGATCACTTGCACAATAAGTTGCCGAGCCCGGGTCAGGCGCAACTCCAGATAATATCGATTGGGTGCAACGTTCAAATAACGTGCAAACCGTCTTTCAAGTTGTCGTCGTGACACGCCGACGTGACTGGCGATTTGATCAATCTCCATCGGCTCCTCGATGTGTTTTTCCATCAAGTTGAGGGCGACATTCAACGGTTTTGGAATAGCGACCGATCGAATGCATTCATTACTGAACGCAAAATCGTGCGCCAGTTGCCTGGGTTGATGAACCCGTCTGATTTCATCCACCAGGGAAGCGTCATTGCAGGAGCCCAGCTCTTGCATGAGTGCCAAGGTCATATCCAGCGCTGAATGGGCGTTGGCACAGGTGGCGCGGCGCTGTTCAAAGGTAAAGTCGAGGCCGGACACGCTCAATTGTGGGAAATACTCGCTGATCAGACCGCAACTGTCGCTGTGACACGCGAAGTCCAGCCCATCGAGAAACCCCGCATCAGCCAGGTAAAACGCGGCATTCCAGCACCCGGCAACAACGCCCCTGGCCGCTGTTTTTTTCAATACTCGTCGCAGCAGCGGATTGGCCGAAAGCCTGACACGTTGCCCCCCCACGACGATAACCGCATCGTGATTGAACCCCTCAGCCACCAGCCTTTCCGAAGAAAGCGGCACGCCGATATCGCTCTCGACCAGGCCCCCCGACAGCGAATAGGTTGAGACTTTATAAATCGTGTCGCAGTTGATCAGATTACCGGTGGCCAGGGCATCCATCGCCGTTGAGAAGGTTGTCAGCGAGAAATGATCGAGCAGGATAAAGGCCACCCGCACGATACGCTCATGTCCCGACGCCCCCCTGGATTGTCGAAACCCGATGTTCTGTAGCTTCAACGTACTCTGAAAAGTTTCCATCTTGCACCATCCGAAACCCATGACTTGAAACAAGGTACAACCGGCGTGCTGGCGAGGGACGTGGCCTCCGCCAACACGGACCTGGACCGATTACCTCACCGCTGCGGCACGCGCATCGCTGAGCCAGCCGTCGTAGGCTTGCTGGTTGGCCTTGATCCACTCCGCGGCATGGCGCTTGATGTCGGCAAGGGACTTTTCACCCTTCTGCATACGCAGGTTCTGCGCACTTTCATCGGCGGTGGTCAGGCTGACTTCGGACAGGAATTTGCGCGCAACCGGGTTTTTCTCGGCGAACTCTTTGTTCATGACGGCGTTAACCGTATCCACCGGAAAACCGAGGTTCTTGCCGTCGTGAAAGGTATCTTTGCTGTCCTTGCCATCCGGCAGCGAGGTAAACGGCACCGGCAGCCAGACCACGTCGCGCCCTTCCACCAGCACACTGGCAATCCATTGCGGCACCCAGGTGAAGAACAGCACCGGCTTGCCTTGTTGATAGCGGGCAATGGTATCGGCCATCAGCGCGAAGTAAGACCCGCGGTTATCGACCACCGTTGGCCCCAGGCCATAGGCTTTCATGTGATGTTCAACCATGACTTCGCAGCCCCAGCCGGGGTTGCAGCCGGTCAGGTCGGCCTTTCCATCGCCATTGCTGTCGAACAACTTGGCGATCTCTGGCCTTTTCAAGTCCGACAGATCCTTGATCTGATAGGCCTCTGCGGTCTTCTTGTCGATCATGTAGCCCTGCAGCACGCCCTTCATGATCTGACCGACCTTGACCATCACATCATCGCCACCGGCCTTGTTGTAAAACGCTTCGTGCAGGTGTTCCCACTCATGCACGGTGAAGTCTGCGTCGCCATAAGACAGCGCAAGAAACATCGCCGGGTAGTCGGTCTCCTTGGGCTGCTTCACGTTGTAGCCAAGCTCCTTGAGCCCGGCAATCACCACCTCACCGCGAAAGCGCTCTTCGGCAATAGTCGGAAAAATCGGCGTAATGGACACACCGGCACCGGGTTTAGTGGCATCAGCCGCGAAAGCCGCCGAGCACAGCACCGTACCGAACACCGACGCAATCAGGCCCGCAACGACGCTTTTTTTCAGATTTGCTAGTTTCATTTTTCACCATGCTTGGAATTTTTAATGGGTGAGCAGGCAAACTTAATTCGTCACTGGACGTACAACGTTCTTCTTTTTCTTCAGTTTCATGACCAGCCCCAAAGGCCCGGTTTCATACCAGCGTTGGCCGGTCGCCAAATCACTGCTGCGCTCCCCCATCGCCTGGGTCAGTCGATCAAGAAACACCGCCAACAGCACCAGACCAGCACCACCGACGCTCGCCAGCCCCATGTCCAGGCGACCGATACCGCTCAACACCATCAAGCCAAGCCCGCCGACCGAGATCATCGAGGCGACTACCACCATCGACAGGGACAGCATCAATGTCTGGTTGAGCCCGGCCATCATCGTCGGCGCCGCCAGCGGCAGTTGAACCTTCACCAGCATCTGGGTGGCCGTACAACCAAAAGCGCGGGCAGCCTCGATCTTGTCGGCCGGAACCTGGCGGATACCGAGGTTGGTCAGCCGCACCAGCGGCGCGACGGAGAAAATGATGGTGACAATCACGCCGGGCACGTTGCCAATACCGAACAGCATGACCACCGGTACCAGGTACACGAAGGCAGGAAGTGTCTGCATGGCATCCAGCACCGGGCGGATGATCACTTCCATGCGGTCACTGCGGGCACAAAGGATGCCCAGCGGTATGCCGATGACGGCGCAGAACAGCAATGACGTCAGTACCAGTGCCAGCGTGACCATGGCATCGGCCCAGACGCCGATCAGCCCAAGCCCCGTCAGCGTCGCCACACTGAAAATCGCAATGCGCTTGCCACCGACCTGCCAACTGATCAGCCCGGCAATGATGATGAATACGGTGGGAGGCACCGACAGCAGTCCCCACTGAACACCATCCAGGACTTGATCGACCGGCCAGCGGATCGAGCGAAATACATCCCGAAAGTTGTGCACCAAATATTTAAGGGCGGTTTCTACCCATGAGCCCAAAGGGATATTGATACTTTGAAAGGGGTCTAGAAAATTGAAGTCAGACATGGTGCTACCTCGCCCTCAGAAATGGCTTATCAATTCTGATTATTCGGAGTTCAGTTGCTACAAAGGCAGCTAAGAAGATGACCTTGTGAAATCGAGCCTTTATACAACCCGACTTCATCTACAACCGGCATGGGAGTGGCCGAGGCAGCAACGATATGAAAGATCTCTCGAAGAGAGGCTTCCGCCTTGATGGGAGTTTGATACCCAGGCTGATAAACGATGCCGGCGTCGTGCTGAGCGATATCACCTGCTTTCAGAATCCGGCTGGCATCGAATCCATTGAAGAAATCACGTACATAATCATTCACCGGATTGCACAGAAGCTCACGCGGCGTGCCGATCTGCACAACTTTTCCGCCTTCCATGATCGCAATCCGGTGACCGATCCGAACGGCTTCTTCGATGTCGTGGGAAATGAAGATAATGGTTCGATCCTGCTCGGCCTGGAGCTTGATCAACTCGCCTTGCATTTCACTGCGAATCATCGGATCAAGCGCAGAGAATGCTTCATCCATCAGCAGAATGGCCGGATCGTTGGCCAGAGCACGAGCCAGACCGACCCGCTGTTGCATGCCGCCAGACAGTTGATGTGGAAAACTGAGTTCCTGTCCCGACAACCCGACCTGTTCCAACGCGCCCATCGCGCGGCAGTAACGCTCTTTTTCGCTGACACCGCTGATTTCCAGGCCGAAACTGACGTTGTCGATGACGCTCATGTGCGGCATCAAGGCAAAGGACTGAAAGACCATGCCCATGTCTTTGCGACGAACCTGTAACAAGTCCTTGTCGGCTAGACCGGTGATTTCCTTTCCATTTAAAAAAATGCTGCCGGAAGTGGGTTCTATCAACCGGTTGAATAACCTGACCATGGTCGATTTTCCGGAACCGGACAACCCCATGATCACGAAAATCTCACCGCGGCGAACCGAAAAGTTAGCGTCAAATACACCGATTGCCTGGCCAGTCTTTTTGAACACTTCAGCTTTTGAAGCGCCCTCTTCAATCATCTTCATTGCAAGTGCTGGCTGCGTACCAAAGACCTTATATACATTCTGCACGCAGATGATCTCGTCGGAGCTTGTCATACCTTGCCTCCCTCGCGTTGTGCAGTATTCGCATCAAGCGACATGCAAACGAGCGAAAATAAAATTAAGCGGCAGCGGTAATGAATAGATGTCTTCACGACGGGCTTCCTTTTATTATTTTTGGGGCCCTAGGAAAAAGGGATGTTTCAAATTTATTAGCATCACCCCGCTTAATCCAACTACATTTACAGGGACAATTTGATAACGTCAGGTTATTGATTGCCGCTGCGTCTCTCGGAGTGTGGCAACTGCCGCCCATGAACGACTGACGCTATCCTGCCAGCGACGCTGGCGTAGCCCTCCATGTCGGGTTCCGTTACCCTCCTCCCGCTTCATTGGGGAGCTGTATCGTTAAGAGAGCGTTTGAATGACCAAGCATGTCGACCCTGACACCATCTTGCTGAAGATGCCGTCCTTGAGGGCTGTGAAGGCATTTGTCGCGGCCGCCAAGTACGAAAGTTTTACCCGTGCGGCACAAGCCCTGTGCGTCTCGCAAGCAGCCATCAGTCGACAGATTCGCGAGTTGGAGAGTTACCTGGGGGCGCAATTGTTTACCCGGGTAGGACGTGCGGTGGAACTGACGGCCGCCGGCACGGTGTTCTTTGATGCTGCACAGCTTTCATTCGTGAATATCGCTCAGGCCGCCGAACGGATCCGCAACAGTCAGTCCAGTAAAAAGGTCCTGACGGTATGTTGTTCCCCGGCCTTTTCCGCACTGTGGCTGGCCAATCACCTGCCGGAATTTTTCGCGCAAAGTGAGGGCATCGAGCTCAACCTGATCACTACCCAGAATTTCCTGACCATGGAACCTGGTGTTCAGCCTGACATTTTTATCACCAAGATCTCTCGCATCAGAGAAGGTTATCGAAGCTATCCGTTATGTCATGACGTCATCTACCCCGTATGTACCCCGCAGTATCTGCAACAGCACCCGGAAATATCGACCATTGAAGGCGTGCGCGACTCCGCACTGTTGAACCTGAGCCCCTATGGTCGTTCGCAAGTGGCCGAGCATGTCGACTGGGGCGTCTGGCTGGCTTTCCAGGCGATTGACATCGACGACCGCCCGGCCAACAGCCCGCAGATATTCAATGCCAATGACTACAACCTGCTGATCAGCATGGTACTGACCCACCAAGGCATCGCGCTTGGCTGGAATCACCTGGTCACGCCGCTGGTAGAGCAAGGGTTGCTCGTGCGACCGATCGAACAGAAGGTTCAACTGCGAAACAGCTGGCACTATTTGAGTTGCCGTGAAAACCCGGACAATGAAGAAGAGCTACGGCGCTTTCGCGAGTGGATCCTGTCGAAGTTTCCCCGCCGCTAACCAGCGCCTCAATCATCAGGCGATTTGGTTATCAATTGCCCAACGAAAATGTTGCTAGAGCAACACAACCTTCCTGGCTCATTGTTGAGCAGCACCGGCCAAAAGGGGTCCGGGGTTACTCACCAGGAAAGGATGGTTGAATGTCACTCTTCGAGTTCTGTCGCGACTTTGATTTCCTCAACGCCCCGCTCAAGACCCGGTCAATCGTGCAGGACAGCCTGCTGGATATCGTCGGCGTCATGGCTGGCGCAGCTTCCAACGAAACGAGCATGGCAATTCGGCGTTACGCCACACTGCACTACCCCGCCGGGACCTACACCAGCCGCCTGATTTTCGACGGACAACGTGTCAACCTGCTCGGCGCGGCATGGGCCGGAGGCTTCAGTGCCGACAGCCTTGATGCCCATGAAGGCCACTTCAAATCCAAGGGCCACGCAGGTGCAACGGTAGTTCCGGCACTGCTCGCGCTGGCAGACGCACTGCACGACCACGGCCGGGATATCAGCGGGCACCAATTGCTGACGGCCCTGTGCATCGGTTATGAAACCGCACTGCGCGCCGGTTCTGCCCTGATGGGGACCTCGCCCACGTATCACGCCTCCGGTGGTTTTTCGGCAATGGGTGTGGTGTGTGCCGGCTCGCGACTGCTCGGCCTGGACCAGCAAACCTTTCGCCACGCCCTCGGCATCGCCGAATACTTCAGCGCACGCTGCCCGATGATGCGCGTCGTGCAAGCGCCAACCATGTTGCGCGACGCCCATGGTTCCGGCGCTTTTGTCGGTTTGAACGCCCTATTGATGGCCAGGGAAGGCATGACGGGTGCCCCGGCTGAAACCGTGGAAGATGCCTCGGTTACCGAGTACTGGCGTGACATGGGTCAGCGCTGGGAGATTGACAGCCAGTATTTCAAACCCTGGCCGGTGTGCCGCTGGGCGCAGCCTGCCTTGACGGCGATGCTCGAAATGCAGCGAACCCATCCGCAACTGGACGCTGATTCGATTGAAGCCATTCGTGTGGAGACTTTCCATGAGTCGATGTGCCTCCAGGGGCACTCCCCGGCCGATGCAGATCAAGCGCAGTACGCCCTCGCCTTTCCGCTGGCAGCGCTGATCGTTCGAGGAAGACTGGGGCCCGATGAAGTGACCGGTGCATCCATTCACTCAGCCGACATCCTGGCCTTGAGCGGGCGAATCGAAATTGTCGAAGCGGCGGATCTCTCAGCCAGATTTCCCGGCGAGATCCTCTCACGGCTGATCATCACCCTGAAGAACAGAGCAGTGCTTGTCAGCCCGATCACCGCAGCCCGAGGGGACCCGCAAACCCCGATGAGTGCGCAGGAGCTGAATCAGAAATTTGACCTGTTCGCCTCCGGCCTGGGCCTTGAGCGCAGTGCTGCAGTAAAGCAGGCGATCAAGAACCTTGGGCACGCTTCGTCTGCCATTGATGCGCTCGCACCGATTTTCCAAGGGGTTTCAAACCTGGCTGAATGCCCGGCATCCATAACCTCCAATCATTGATTGCCCATAGCAAATGTCGTTTGTGACGACCGTCATCCCCCCTATAGGCTGAGGACTATCGTCTCCTTATTGGGTCATGCGTATGGCAGCTGCGCCATGTGCATTCAAGGCAATAAAGAACACGCTGTTTTTTTCAAGACTCTACCAGTCACATTAAAAGGTGACCGCTCAAGATCTATGTCCCGGGAGGATAAAAATGAATAATAAAGAAACCGTTTTTGACCTGATCGCACAACGCAAACCATGGCACTCGCTCCCCGGCGCTCTTTACAGCAGTGAAAGCGTATATCGCCAGGATCTTGAGCACATCTGGCACAAGGACTGGATATTTGCCGGCCACACTTTCGAGCTTGCAAAACCAGGACAGTATTTCACGCTGCAAGTCGGTGATTATCCAGTGGCCGTCGTACGCGGCAAAGATGGTGAAGTGCGGGCATTCCACAATGCGTGCCGCCACCGTGGCGCAAAGATTTGCGAGGCGGACCACGGCAAAGTCGCGAAGATGGTCTGCCCGTACCACAAATGGACCTATGAGCTGGACGGCAATCTATTGTTTGCCGGGAACATGGGCCAGGACTTCGACAAATCGCAATACAACCTGAAAAGCGTTCACTGCGAAATCGTCGACACCTACATTTACATTTGCGTCGCCGCCAAGGCACCGGATTTCGAAGGCTTCCGCAAAGCCGTCAGCCCGTTTATTGCGCCGCATTATCTTAATGACTGCAAGGTGGCCTTCGAGTCGAACATCATTGAGAAAGGCAACTGGAAACTGGTCTTTGAAAACAACCGCGAATGCTACCACTGCGACGGCTCCCACCCGGAGTTACTGAATTCGTTCGTCGATAACCTCTCGGTGGGTGGCATCAGTGGCGAGGATGATCCTGAGCTGTCGGCCTACTGGTCGAAGTGCGAGAAAGCCGGGTTGCCAAGCCGTTTGGTGATGGACATCAATGGCCAGTTCCGCATGACCCGCATCCCGCTCTCATCCGGTGCCGTCAGCTACACCATGGACGGCAAGCCAGCCGTCGCCGGCCGGCTGGACAAGACCTGCGAAGCCGATATCGGCGCCCTGCTGTATTTCCACTACCCGTCCACCTGGAATCACTTCCTCGGTGACCATGCACTGAGCTTCCGGGTGCTGCCGATCAGCGCCACTGAAACACTGGTCACCACTAAATGGCTGGTGCACAACACGGCGGTGGAAGGCGTTGACTACGATATAGATCGCCTGACCAAGGTCTGGATTGCGACCAACGATCAGGACAGGACATTGGTCGAGGGCACCCAACGCGGCGTGACCTCTCCGTCGTACGAGCCAGGCCCGTACTCGGAAACGGCCGAGACCGGAGTGTGCCAGTTTGATGACTGGTACTGCACCACCATGATGGATCGGCTCAAAGGGCCGACTCCATTGAAATCCGTTGGCTGACAGCCACTCGATGCAACGTCGGTTCTTCCACTTGAAGAACCGACGCCCATGAGCTGGAACCGTATAGATAAGGATGTCAGCAACAATGAGTACCTCTACGCCTTCTTTAGCGATCAATGCCAATTACGGCGAGCGCGTTTCCACCCGAATCACGTTTTTAATCACTGGTATCGTCATGTCGGCCTGGGCGCCTCTGGTGCCATTGGTGAAAGCGCGTACCGGGCTGGACGACGGCGGCCTGGGATTGCTGCTGTTTGGCTTCGGCACAGGTTCGATCGTCGCAATGCCCTTCGCGGGATATCTGACTGCGCGTTTTGGCTGTCGCCCGGTGATTATCTGTTCGACTATCGCCTTGTGCAGCTTACTGCCGATCTTGAGCCATGTGGCGTGGCTACCGGGGTTGGCAATATCCGTACTGTTGTTCGGTGCCAGCATGGGCATGCTCGACTGCGCGATCAATATCCAATCGATCATCGTTGAAAAAAACAGCGGCGAAACCCTGCAATCCGGTTTCCATGGTCTCTACAGTGTCGGAGGTATCGTCGGCGCGGGGGCGATGACGGCCATGCTCAGCCTGGGACTGGAGCCGTTGCTCTGCGTACTGTGTCTGGTCGCGCTGATTCTTGCCTCACTTTACAAGGCTGCTCCGATGCTGTTGCCCTACGGCACTGAAAGGAGTGGCCCGTTGTTTGTGATTCCGCGAGGCATTGTGCTGCTACTGGGCAGCCTGTGTTTCATCGGGTTCCTGACCGAGGGCGCCATGCTCGATTGGAGCGCAGTCTTTCTCGCGTCCCGGCAGGATATGTACCCAAGCTACGTGGGCTTGGGGTATGCATGCTTCGCTGCTGCCATGACCATCGGGCGCCTGACTGGCGACATGATCGTCAGCAGGCTGGGTGGCGTTCGCGTAGTGGCGCTGGGCGGGATCTGCGCGGCGGCGGGCATGGCAGTCTCGCTGCTATTCGACAGCTGGCAAGCGTCGTTACTCGGTTATGCCCTGGTCGGTGCAGGTTGCTCGAATATCGTCCCGGTTCTGTTTACCGCCGCAGGGCGACAGACCCATATGCCGCAGCGCGCAGCCATCCCGGCGATCATTTCCATGGGGTATGCGGGCATCCTTGTGGGGCCGGCATTCATTGGCCTGGCAGCACATATCAGTTCACTGACAATCGCGTTAAGCGCACTGGTGTTCCTGCTGCTGTTCGTCAGCTATGCCGCGCGTTTACTCAAGGTTTGAATCTGCCGTCAACTTGCTCCACCACTGCCTGAGTGACAGTTGTCATCAGAAGAGAGCTTTCACTGACAGAACTCATATAAATCAATCAGTTAGGGCAAGCCGACACTCCTGCGAGCCAGCGCCACCATCTCCGGCTTGATTTCCTTGAGCGATTTTTCAGAAAGGATGAGATCGTCAATTGCACCGAGCATCCCCCGCAGGATGAAGGTCGCGGTGGAGTGGGGATTGTTCACGACAAAGATTCCCTTTTTCTGTCCCTGGATCAGAAGGTCGGTCAGCCCCGTGATGATCCTGGTATTTCCCACAGTCCAGCGAGACCCGGGATAGTTACTCCAGGCGATATCGTGCAACTGGTCCGCCGAGCGAATGTACCAGTCACAAGCGGCACTGACCCATGCATCCAGCCGGACATCGGGGTCCTGCCCTGCCCTCGTTTCCAGTACGGCATCCAGATCGGCCTCGAACTCATCGACCACACTCTGGCGTAACGCCGCGAGCAGCGCCGATTTAGATTCATAGTGGTGATAGAAGGTGCCTTTGCTTGAGCCTGCGCGCAGGACGATATCATCCACGCTCGTTTCAGCGATTCCCTTTTCCGAAAACAGCACAGCCGCAGCTTCCAGAATGTTCCTGGCACTTCGCAAGCCGCGTTGCTGAGGCTTGCGAGACCGCAAGGAAGTGCATTTGCTCGAAGCGGGCTCGTTTTCTAGTGTCAATTTGTTTCTCGCGAATCGATTTCAAAACACCTGTGCGCGCCTGCCGCACCGTCAGCACCCGCAGTTTACCTTGCCAAGCGCATGGGGTCTTCCTTGCGAAACAGACGACTTCCTGCGCCAGAGGGAGCCGCTCTTCAGCTTGACAAAATAGACTGCCAGTCTAAAAATCGCAAAAACAGACTATCAGTCTGTTTTAACGCTTCTGCTTTCAGGCATTTTTCAGCATGCCGCAATCAGCCGGGCTCAGCAGATACTCATGGGATATACCGTAATGACTGGCATAGATTTAACAGAGGCTCTGCCTTGGGCGCTCGCAGCATTCTTTCTGTTGGGCGGGATCGTGAATTGGATCGCTCCGGCGCGGATCAGGAAAGACTATGAGCGATGGCGCTACCCTGGCTGGTTCCATTACGTCACTGGCGGGCTGGAAATTATCGCGGCCATACTTTTCATTTTTCCGCAGACACGGATTGCAGGCTCAATCCTCGCCATTGCAATCATGGGAGGAGCCTTTGCTACCCTGATCTTCCATCGCGAGTACAAACATGCACTTCTTCCTGCCCTGGTGCTTTTCCTGGCCCTTGTGTGTGGATGGAGCGCAACCTAGCAAGCTCTGGGCGAGTCAGTTTCGGTGCCACCGACACCTTCATGCCGACTCGCCTGCCCCAACGCCATCCACGCAAAGGCTGAGGATGTGAGCAGGACCACGACGCCCAGGGCAAACGGACTCCACCAGCCCAGGCTGTCGAACAGCATGCCACCCAGCCCGGCTCCGACAGTGATCGCCATTTGAATGGTGGCGACCATCAGGCCACCACCCGCCTCGGCATCGTGCGGAAGAGTCTTGCTCAACCATAGCCCCCACGCCACGGGCGCAGGCGTTGCAACCAGTCCCCATGCCGCGAGCAGGACTCCCACTGCCCACATGGAGCTACCCATCTCGATCAGCAGCGCAGCGAGGACTGCCATCGACAGCGGAATGGCGATGAGATAGGCGTACATACGGGTTTGCAGCAATGAGCCCATGAAGTAAGTACCGACGACACCGCTCGCTCCCAGCAACAGAAGCATGAGCGACAGCGTCGTGACACTCACGCCGGTGACGGCTTCCAGAAACGGGCGCAGATAAGTGAAGACCGCAAACTGCCCCATGAACAGCAGCATGATTGCCAGCATCCCGAGCGCGACTTGAGGATTACCCAGCAAACGGAAAGGATTACTGGAGCGGGTAGTCGCTTCACTGCGCATCGCGGGAATGCTCAACCATTGCCAGATGAATGCAAGCACGGCCAGCGGTATCACGAGGAAAAACGAGCCTCGCCATCCGATGAACTGCCCAAGATAACTGCCCAATGGCGCAGCAACCGTGGCCGCCAATGCGTTGCCACCGTTAATGAGTGCCAGGCCTTTTGCAACGGAGTCCTTGGGCACCAGCCGCATGACAGTCGCGGTCGACATGGACCAGAAACCGCCAATCGAGATACCCAACAGGGCGCGCCCGGTCATGAAGAGCATGCCGTTATGTGCCCAGGTAACAATTGCGCCAGAAATCACCAGCAGCAGACTGAAACTCAGCAGCACTTTCTTGCGGTCGAATCGCCCGGTCAGCGGCGTATTCAGAAGGCTGGTAAGGACGGCAAAAAAGCCGGAAATCGAAATCGCCTGGCCTGCCTGCCCCTGGCTGATCCCAAGGTCCTGGGCAATCGGCGTAAGAAGGCTGACCGGCATGAACTCCGATGCGATCAGTACAACGACACAGAGCGCCATTGAAAATACGGCGCCCCAGGCCGGAGGATGGCCGGGAGTCGTTTGTCGCTCCGGGTGGGTTTGCAGTGTATTCATATTTCTCCACCTGCTGAGGCTTTCGAGAGAGTGGGAGAACTGCGCGACAAACCTGTCGGCACAATCCGCATAACCTGCTCAGATGATTCGGCCGAGGGCATTCTCAGGCCCATGCCAGCCGAGTCGCTTGAAGCGTATGTAGAGGCTGGGTCAGCACTTCAGTCGACGCTGTTCCACCATGCCTCAAAGGTCTGGGCACGACCGTCGAAGTGAACAGGCTGACCGATCATGGGGGTCCACAGGGCATAGCCCCTTCCTTCGCTGGCCACAGTCAGGCGTCGGAAAGGATCGTTCCAGTCATGTGACGCGAGGGAGAAGCGTCCCACATGCCCCGGAGTCAATACTCGGGCACCGAGGTCGTTGGCAGCCTGAGCGGCCTCTTCGGGGTTCATGTGCAGGTGAGCCCAACGCGGATCGTACTGACCGCTGTCGAGCGACACCCAGTCGAACGGACCGAAGCGTTTGCCAATCTCTGCAAAGTGGCTGCCATAGCCAGAGTCGCCGCTGAAGAACAGCCGCCGCTGAGGGGATTCCAGCGCAAACCCTACCCACAACGCCTGATTACGGGTCAGTGTGCGTCCGGAATAATGCCGCGCAGGTGTCGCATGCAGTTTCAGATCCTTGCTGACTTCATAGCTGTCATACCAGTCCAGCTCGTGAACCCTGGCCGCGTCATAACCCCAGGACTCGAAATGCGCTCCGATGCCCAATCCGGTAACCACCTGTTTGACCAGAGGCTTGAGGGCAAGGATCGTCGGGTAATCGATGTGATCGTAATGGTCGTGGGTGAGCAGTAATACATCGATCCATGGCATGTCCTGCACCGAATAGATATTCGTGCCGCCAAACGCAGTCACCACTCCGGGCAATGGCGCCGCATGATCACTGAATACCGGGTCGATCAGGATGCGTTTGCCGTTCAGTTGCACGTACCAGGAAGAATGGCCGAGCCACACCACCAGATCATCCTGTGGGTCCAGCGAGCGCAGGTCGGTCTTTTGCGTGGGAATATCATGGGCAGGCCGAGGCTTGCCCTTCTGCGCGAAAAAGTTATCGATGCGGATCGACAACTGGGTAGCACCATTGGTCAGGAAAGGCGTGTCCTCCTGATTCTGAAAGGCACCATTCACATAGTTCGGCGACGCCTGGATGCGGGCAAGCCGCTCGCCCTGAGGCAACTGCCCGAAAACCGGCTGACGCATATAGAAGAAGGCTGCCGCAACCAGCACGGCAATACCGACCGTGAGCACGGCCAATGTTCGCAACAGGATTTTTCTCATCTCGGCCCAGGCCACGTTCAAAAGTTGCCCGCGATGGTAGGGAGAGAAGGCGTATCGAACCAGACCTGTATTACTTGATACGGCTATGAATGAGATTCAACAATGCGTCTGCTTTCTGTCTTGTCGCAAATGAATTCGTCCCACGGACTGCCGCTACCCGGCTCAATAATCTGTTGAACGCTATGACATCAGCCGGTTGACTGTCAGCAACCAGACGAAGAGACTGGTCATAAACGAGGCATCGATCACCTTTATCATTCCCACTGATAATAACCTTCGGTTTATTCGATTCGTTAATAGAACCCCCTCACAACAGAATCCGCCCATCTCATACTATCGGCGGATTTTTCCATGTCTCAGTCTCTCTCTCATTTGCGCTATCCCCTCACCGCCCTCGCCCTGATCGTGATCAGTGCCTGCGGACGCGCACCTGAGGCCACCATGGCTCCAGCCGCAGCCAAAGTCAGTGTCGCCAAAGTGCTGGAACAGCCGATCAACGAATGGGATGAGTTCACCGGTCGCCTGGAAGCGCCGGAAACCGTCGAAGTTCGTCCGCGGGTTTCCGGGCAGATCGATCAAGTGGCTTTCACTGACGGCTCACTGGTCAAGAAAGGCGACCTGTTGTTCCAGATCGATCCACGCCCTTTCCAGGCAGAAGTTCGTCGTCTTGAAGCCCAACTGCAACAGGCTCGCGCCGTAGCCAATCGCAGTGAAAACGAAGCCGAACGCGGTGAGCGTCTGCGTACCAACAATGCGATTTCCGCTGAACTGGCAGACTCGCGCACGACCTCGGCACAGGAAGCAAAAGCCGGTGTTGCGGCGATTCAAGCGCAACTGGACGTGGCCAGACTCAACCTGAGCTTTACCCGCGTCACTGCGCCCATCAGCGGTCGCGTCAGCCGCGCGGAAATCACTGCCGGCAACATCGTGACGGCCGATGTAACGCCTCTGACCAGCGTGGTCTCCACCGACAAGGTCTACGCCTACTTCGATGCTGACGAGCGCGTATTCCTCAAGTACACCGAACTGGCGCGCAAGGGTCAGCGTGGCCAGACCACTCCGGTCTATCTGGGACTGTCCAACGAAACAGGCAACCCTCACCTGGGCCAGATGAACTTCGTCGACAACCAGGTCAACCCGAGGACCGGCACCATTCGCGGTCGCGCTGTGTTCGACAACACAGATGGCAGTTTCACCCCCGGCCTGTATGCACGCCTCAAACTGGTGGGCAGCGGCACCTACTCCGCGATGCTGATCAACGACGAAGCCGTAGGCACCGATCTGGGCAAGAAATTCGTACTGGTGATGGAGAAGGACAACAAGCCAGCCTATCGCTTCGTCGAACTGGGTCCCAAGGTTGAAGGCCTGCGCATCGTGCGCAGCGGTCTTGGCAAGGACGACACCATTATCGTCAAAGGCTTGCAGCGCGTCCGTCCTGGCCAGCCTGTAGACCCTGAAGTAACGCCAATGGCTTCCAGCGAAACACTGGCTGCACTGCTCAAACAACGCCAGGCCCTCGAAGCCAGCAACCTGCCACAAGTGACGCCCAAGGCGGCTGTCAAAATCGCCAGCGCAACTGCGCCTCGCGGCTAAGGGACTCGTCCGATGAACTTCTCCAAATTCTTTATCACGCGGCCGATCTTCGCAGCAGTGTTGTCACTGTTGATCCTGATCGCAGGCGCTATCTCGCTGTTCCAGCTGCCGATCAGTGAATACCCGGAAGTGGTCCCGCCCACAGTCGTGGTACGTGCCAACTTCCCCGGTGCCAACCCCAAGGTCATCGGTGAAACCGTTGCTTCACCACTGGAACAGGCCATCACAGGTGTCGAGAACATGCTGTACATGTCCTCGCAGTCCACGGCCGACGGCAAGCTGACCCTGACCATCACCTTCGCACTGGGCACTGACCTGGACAACGCGCAGGTGCAGGTGCAGAACCGCGTTACCCGAACCGAACCCAAACTGCCCGAAGAAGTGACCCGTATCGGTATCACGGTGGACAAGGCGTCTCCCGACCTGACCATGGTCGTGCACTTGACCTCACCGGATAACCGCTACGACATGCTGTACCTGTCCAACTATGCCGTGCTCAACATCAAGGATGAGCTGGCACGACTGGGCGGTGTCGGTGACGTGCAACTGTTCGGCATGGGCGACTACTCGCTGCGTGTCTGGCTGGACCCGAACAAGACTGCTTCACGCAATCTGACCGCCACCGATGTGGTCAACGCCATTCGTGAACAAAACCGTCAGGTTGCGGCCGGCCAACTGGGCGCGCCACCCTCCCCGAGCGCAACCAGCTTCCAGATGTCGATCAACACTCAGGGCCGTCTGGTCAGTGAGGAAGAGTTCGAGAACGTTGTCATTCGCGCGGGTGCCGATGGTGAAATCACTCGCCTGAAAGATATTGCCCGCGTGGAACTGGGCTCGAATCAATACGCTCTGCGCTCGCTGCTCAACAATAAACCGGCTGTTGCCCTTCCGATCTTCCAGCGCCCCGGCTCCAACGCCATCGATATCTCGAATGACGTACGCAGCAAGATGGCCGAGCTGAAAAAGGGCTTCCCGGAAGGCATGGACTACAGCATCGTATATGACCCGACCATTTTCGTGCGCGGCTCCATCGAAGCGGTAATCCATACCCTGTTCGAAGCGCTGATCCTGGTTGTACTGGTCGTGATCCTGTTCCTGCAGACCTGGCGCGCCTCGATCATCCCGCTGGTCGCTGTGCCGGTGTCGTTGATCGGTACGTTCGCGGTCATGCACATGTTCGGCTTCTCCCTGAACGCACTGTCGTTGTTCGGGTTGGTACTGGCCATCGGTATCGTGGTGGACGACGCCATCGTCGTCGTGGAAAACGTCGAGCGTAATATCGAACTGGGACTGTCTCCGATGGAGGCAACCCACAAGGCCATGGGTGAAGTGACAGGGCCGATCATCGCCACGGCGCTGGTGCTGTGTGCGGTATTCGTACCGGCTGCGTTCATTTCCGGGCTGACAGGTCAGTTCTATAAACAGTTCGCTCTGACCATTGCCATCTCGACCGTGATCTCGGCGTTCAACTCCCTGACCCTGTCGCCGGCTCTGGCAGCCGTCCTGCTCAAGGCTCATGGCGCGCCCAAAGACAAGTTCTCGCTGTTCCTCGACAAACTGCTCGGTGGCTGGCTGTTCCGTCCGTTCAACCGCTTCTTCGAGAAAGCCAGCCATGGCTATGTCGGCACGGTAGCCCGCGTCATTCGCAGCAGCGGCATCGCACTGCTGGTTTACGCAGGGTTGATGGTTCTGACCTGGATGGGCTTTTCCAGCACGCCGACCGGTTTCGTACCGAGTCAGGACAAACAGTATCTGGTGGCCTTCGCTCAACTTCCGGACGCTGCCAGCCTGGACCGTACCGAGGACGTCATCAAGCGGATGTCCGAGCTGGCGCTTCAGCAGCCAGGTGTCGAAAACGCCATCGCCTTCCCGGGCCTGTCGATCAACGGCTTCACCAACAGCCCCAACAACGGTGTGGTATTCGTTGCACTCAAGGACTTTGACCAGCGCAAGGACCCGAGTCAATCGGCCAATGCCATCGCTGGCGCGCTGAACGGCAAGTTCGCGTCCATTCAGGAAGCTTACATGGCGATCTTCCCGCCACCGCCGGTACAGGGGCTGGGCACCATTGGTGGTTTCCGTCTGCAGATCGAAGACCGTGGCAACCTGGGTTATGACGAGCTGTACAAGGAAACCCAGAACGTCATCGCCAAGAGCCGTAGCGTGCCGGAGCTGGCAGGCCTGTTCACCAGCTATACCGTGAACGTGCCTCAGGTCGATGCCGCCATCGACCGCGAAAAAGCCAAGACCCACGGCGTTGCAATCAGCGACATCTTCGATACCTTGCAGGTTTATCTGGGCTCGTTGTACGCCAACGACTTCAACCGCTTCGGCCGTACCTATCAGGTCAACGTTCAGGCTGAACAGCAGTTCCGTCAGGATGCCGACCAGATCGCTCAGCTCAAGGTGCGTAACAACCTGGGTGAAATGATCCCGCTGGCAACCTTCGTCAAGATCAGCGATACCGCAGGTCCCGACCGGGTGATGCACTACAACGGCTTCATCACCGCCGAGATCAACGGTGCCGCCGCACCGGGCTACAGCTCCGGTCAGGCAGAGGCCGCCATCGAGAAACTGCTCAAGGAAGAACTGCCCAACGGCATGGTCTACGAGTGGACAGACCTGACTTACCAGCAAATTCTTTCGGGTAATACCGCGCTGTTTGTCTTCCCGCTCTGCGTACTGCTGGCGTTCCTGGTACTGGCAGCCCAGTACGAAAGCTGGAGCCTGCCGCTGGCTGTGATCCTGATCGTGCCGATGACTCTGCTGTCAGCCATCGCCGGGGTGATCATTGCCGGTAGCGACAACAACATCTTTACCCAGATCGGACTCATCGTACTGGTGGGCCTGGCATGCAAGAACGCGATTCTGATCGTCGAGTTTGCCAAGGATAAACAGGAAGAAGGCCTGAGCCCGCTGGATGCGGTACTGGAAGCCTGCCGTCTGCGTCTGCGTCCGATCCTGATGACCTCGTTCGCTTTCATCATGGGTGTTGTGCCACTGGTGATCTCCAGCGGTGCCGGTGCCGAGATGCGTCATGCCATGGGCGTGGCGGTGTTCTCCGGGATGCTCGGCGTGACCTTCTTCGGTCTGCTGCTGACGCCGGTGTTCTATGTGCTGATCCGTAACTATGTCGAACGCCAGGACGCCCGCAAGGCAGCCAAGGCCCAGAAACTGAACACCTTGTCTGCGGAGATGCATTGATGAGCGCTCTGAAACTCTTCGTTCCGAGCCTGCTGGTTCTGGCGCTGGCGGCCTGTGCCGTCGGCCCGGATTACAAAGCGCCTGACACTGCACCGGCAAAACTCGCCTCGGCAGCCCAGGGCAACCATGACCGCAGCAAGGTGGATACCCTGTGGTGGCAGCAGTTCGACGACCCGACCCTGAACACACTGGTCAGCCGTTCACTGGATGGCAACCGTGATCTGCGAGTGGCCTTTGCCCGCCTGAAATCGGCACGGGCGATTCGCGATGACGTCAGCAACGATGCCATGCCCGTGATCACCAGCCGGGCCAGCAGCGACCTGGGTAAAGGCCAGCAACCGGGTACAACTGAGCGCCGCGTCAACAGCGAGCGTTATGACCTGGGCCTGGACATGGCCTGGGAGCTGGACCTGTTCGGTCGCATTCAACGGCAACTGGAAGCCAGCGAAGCGGATCAGGAAGCCGCCGAAGCCAATCTGTATCAGCTTCAGGTGACGCTGATTGCCGAAGTGGTCGATGCTTATGGTCAATTGCGCGGCGCCCAGTTACGCGAAGCCATTGCCCGGGACAACCTGAAAAACCAGCAGGATTCCCGAGGCGTTACCACACAATTGCGTGATGCCGGGGTCGGCAACGAGCTGGACGTGGTGCGCGCCGACGCCCGCCTCGCCGCCGTCGAAGCCAGCGTGCCGCAGTTGCAGGCCGAGCAGGTGCGTCAGCGTAACCGTATCGCGACGTTGCTGGGCGAACGGCCCGAAAGCCTCAGCGTGGACTTGAGCCCGGCAAAACTGCCGGCCATCGCCAAGGCCTTGCCGATTGGCGATCCGACTCAGGTATTGCGTCAGCGTCCTGATATCCGTGCAGCCGAACGTCAACTGGCCGCCTCCACCGCACGTATCGGTGTGGCGACTGCCGACCTGTTTCCACGGGTCAGCCTGAGTGGCTTCCTGGGCTTTACTGCCGGGCGTGGCTCACAGATTGGCTCGTCGGCCGCCAGAGCCTGGGCCCTGGGTCCGAACATCACCTGGGCCGCTTTCGATCTGGGCAGCGTCCGCGCCCAGATCCGCAGCGCCGATGCAGATGCCGAAGGCGCGCTGGCCAACTACGAACAGCAAGTACTGCTGGCGCTCGAAGAGTCGGAAAACGCCTTCAGCGACTACGACAAACGTCAGCAACGCCTGCTGGCTCTGATTCGCCAGAGTGAATCGAGTCGTGCCGCGGCGAGACTGGCGTCCATCCAGTATCGCGAAGGCACGGCGGACTTCCTGGTCCTGCTGGATGCCGAGCGGGAACGACTGGCAGCCGAAGACTCACAGGCCCAGGCAGAAATCGAGACCTATCGCGGTATCGTGGCGATCTACAAGGCTTTAGGCGGTGGATGGCAACCACAGGCCTGATGCATTGATTGCATGACCGATCAGCCTCGCACTCCATGAGCGCGGGGCTTTTTTCCGTCCCGTATTTACAGGCTATTCAAGATTGAAGTTTGACAGCAGCCAGTCACTGCCCGAAGCTGCAAGCCGTCAAGAATTGGAACTCGATATGCCCAGATTGCCTTTACAGGGCTCATCGCCTCGCCCCACTACTCGACGTCGCAAACTGATCGGCATTGCGGCTGTATCCATAGTGCTCATTACACTGGTAGTGACTGTGTGGTCGTGGCGCAGCAGCCCTGCCCAACCCGCAGCCAAGCTGAATCACACCTACGCGCAAGCGATGCAACAAGCCCATGACGGCAAACCCGGCGCAGCGCGCATGCTTTATCAGCAACTGGCGCGAACGGACCTTTCGCCTGCGCATCGGATGGCCCTCCTGGCCGAACTGAACAATTACCCGAGCCCCCAGGCACTCAAGCTGCTCAATGCCAGCCTCAAGAACCCATCGCCACAAGTACGCGAGGCAGCGATTGAAGCCAGTGTGAAACTGATACCCGACGGACAGCGCAGCCTCGTGCTCGGCCCACTGCTGGAAGACGCCGAACAATCCGTGAGGTTCAGCGCCACCCGTGCATTACTGGGGCTGTCCCCGGATGATCTGGGGTTGTACTTTGCCGTGCTGCAACAAGGCGCCGAGGCCTATCAGGAAGCATTGAAAACCCAGCCGCAAACCGCACAGAACCAGCTGCAACTGGCAAAGCTCTACCTGCAGACCGGTGATCTGGAGCCTGCACTTTCAGCCCTGAAGAACGCCATTGCCCTGGACCCCGAAAACGTCGAAGCCGCATTGGCGCATATCGAACTGCTGGACAAGAAAGGTCAGGCGGATCAGGCGCGCAGTCTTTTTGCCCGCTTGCTGGAGCGCAACCCCGAATCCTCCCTGCTGCAACATGCCCTGGGCATGTGGCTACTGAACCACGGGCAGAGCGAGTACGCCCTGCTCAGCCTGGCAAAGGCAGCGGAACTTGAACCAGGCAACAACGATTACCGCTACGACCTGGCGGTAGCCCTGCATGATCTGGATCAACTGGAAGCTGCACAGAAGCAATTGGTGCAAATACTCCAGAACCAGCCTGCCAACCGACGGGCACGGGTGCTCCTGATCCAGTACTGGAAGGAAAATGGTCAATTGCAGAATGTGCAGGTCCTGCTGGCAGAGCTCGAACAACAGAATCCGGATGACCCCGCCCTGCAACAAGGACTTTAGGAACCGGTCCAGCCAGCTGGCTGACCGGCCGAAAATAAGCATTTCGCGTCTGTTTTTAACCTGATCCCATAGATTTCAGACATTATTCAACCGACACCTAATATCGGAAATAACTTACAACGCGCTTCGCTCGATAACACAACGAGTGATAGAAGCCGCCAACTGATGAAAGCAATTTCATTTAATCATTTTCAAGAAGACTATTTTCTAACTCGTAAAAAACGTGCATTATTTAGGGGCAACTGATTATAACTACCCATTACTCCCGATTGCGTGACCGGAACGCTTAGTTTCATGATTGAAAAGCGCCGGGACTGGGTAGGAATCAATGAGCGAGCCGGCCTAACGTTTTTGTCATATCGCTTTATCGGGCTATCAACAGCCACTACATTGTTGGAGTATTTTATTTGTCCAGACTTGCCGAGTTTCGAGCAGCAGAGAAAGCCCTTCAAGAACAGCTTGCACAGCTGGAATCCCTGAAGAATGACGCCGGGCTGAAAAAGGAGATTGAATTCGAGCAGAAGCTCCAGGACCTGATGGGCAGCTATGGCAAAAGCCTGCGCGACATCATCGCCATCCTTGACCCTGTCAGCTCCACCTCCCTGGTTGCGCCAGCCGCCGGCCCGAAACGCCGTCGCGCCCGAGTTGTAAAGGTCTATCAGAACCCGCACACGGGCGAGCTGATTGAAACCAAAGGCGGCAACCACCGCGGTCTCAAGTCCTGGAAAGAGCAATACGGCGTCGAGACTGTCGATTCCTGGCTTCGTGCCTGATTGCGCTTTCTCGTAAAGCAAGCCCTGCATCCGCAGGGCTTTTTATTGGCCACTCCCCGCCGCCGCCTCTCGAAAAAAGCATGGTTTCATAGATACGCATGTGTATAAGCACGTGGAATTCATATACATGACCCCTATTTAGCGTGTACCGCATATAATACAGAGCGACATATCATCCTCACGTTAAAATAATGACGCCAATAATCCTCTCTTTATCCAAACATATTGCCCCGCTGTTACAACTTGAAAAAATCGATCCGCCTTCAGCATCCCGACAGCAAACGCCCCTCATCCTTGATGTGTGAAATGCGTCACTTCCTCGCAATACCCTGTAAGGCAAGACAACATCGCCGAAGATTCAACGTCAATATTTTTCAGTGTTGCACGGTACGAATACGTTAACTTTTTGACGAGCTGCCATAAGTACCCGCCTGCATGCCGTGAGGCTTGCTCAACTGGCCAGCACCTGCGCACCTTGAATGCAATAACTTCAAGTCAGGACTTCACATTTTTTTCACACGACTTCTTACAAGATGAAGGCCGCTAAAGGAATAGCGCCCCATGCCCGCTTCGGCGGGCTTCTTTTTGCCCGCAGAAAAGCGCCACGGCTTAGCGGGCCGAATCGAGCTTCAGACTGTCCCGAATACGCAGAACCTCGTCCTTGCTGGCCGCATAGCCATCGACCGACCCGGCGTAGGACAACGACCACGCCATCTCCTTGTTTGCCGCCGCCACCAGCGTCTGGGTCAGCACATGCACACCGTTCTGAGTGACGGTGCAGGTGGTTTCCAGCGAAGGAATCACACTGAGCTGCCCTTCGCGTACATGGGTACACACACTCTGCATGCCGCTACGGGCAAAATTGACCTGAATCGACTTGCGCATCTCCAGCAGCACGGCCTGCACATTGACCTCATGGCCCGGCACCAGCCGAGACTGCGTCAGCTCCATTACCATGCTCGGATTACCGGCCTGATCGTTTTTCACTGCGCGTTGTCTGACCTGCACAGAGGGTTGAGTTGAGGAGTCCGCTGCCGGAAGCGACTCCACTTCCCAGCCTGCTGGCCAGATGATCATTGCATCAGCGGCATGCACCTCTGCGGCTCCCAACAGGCACAGGCTTATGAACAAGGATCTGCATGGCGTGAAAGTCATGATTGAAGCTACTCAGTACAGGAAACTGGAAATTCTGAGCCTGTCGCCCGTCACGAGCAAGGGGCTGAGCACTTTTGAGCAGTGCAAGCCTGATCAGCACAGGGTTTGGCACCGAGCGCCCCGCCCCGTATCATTTGGCAAGACTTTTTGAACACTCTGTTGGAGACCCCCATGAGCCTGCAAGAACTCAACACCTTCCCTGGCGTAACCGCTGAACCCGAAGCGGCAACCCAGCGTTTCGTGTTCAACCACACCATGCTGCGCGTCAAGGACGTCACCGCTTCGCTGGATTTCTATACTCGTGTACTGGGTTTCAGCCTGGTAGAAAAACGCGACTTCCCGGAAGCAGAGTTCAGCCTGTACTTCCTGACCCTGGTAGACAAGGCCCAGATCCCTGCCGACGACAAGGCTCGCCACGAATGGATGAAATCGATCCCCGGCATCCTGGAACTGACCCACAACCACGGCACCGAAAACGATCCTGCGTTCTCCTACCACAACGGCAACAGCGACCCGCGTGGCTTCGGGCATATCTGCGTGTCCGTACCGGATGTACACGAGGCCTGCGAACGCTTTGAAAAGCTCGGCGTGGATTTCCAGAAACGCCTGGCCGATGGCCGCATGAACAACCTGGCCTTCATCAAGGACCCGGATGGTTACTGGGTGGAAATCATTCAGCCGACACCGTTGTAATCCGTCACCTGCTCACAAATGAATTCGCTCCTGCAGCCAGTACACCGTAGGAGCCAATTTATTCGCGAATGGACCGTGTACAAGAAAGCCCCATGATCACTCATGGGGCTTTCTTGTATCTGACCGCCAATCAGGCCGGAGCAGAGGTACGGATCAGGTGATCGAAAGCACTCAGGGAGGCCTTGGCACCCTCGCCCAGGGCGATGATGATCTGCTTGTAAGGAGCAACCGTCACGTCACCGGCACCGAAAATACCCGGCACTGAAGTTTCGCCCCGCGCATCGACCACGATCTCGCCACGTGGCGACAGTTCGATGGTGCCCTTGAGCCATTCACTGTTAGGCAGCAAGCCGATCTGCACGAAGATACCTTCCAGCTCTACAGTCACTTCCTCGCCATTCACGCGATTCTTGTAGCGCAGGCCGTTGACCTTCTGCTCATCGCCAGTCACTTCAGTGGTCTGGGCGCTGGTAATCACTGTAACGTTCGGCAGGCTGTGCAGCTTGCGTTGCAGAACGGCATCGGCACGCAATTGCACATCGAACTCCAGCAGGGTGACGTGAGACACGATACCCGCCAGGTCAATGGCCGCTTCAACGCCCGAGTTACCACCACCGATCACTGCAACACGCTTGCCTTTGAACAGTGGGCCATCGCAGTGCGGGCAGTAGGCAACGCCCTTGTTGCGGTATTGCTGCTCGCCCGGAACATTCATCTCCCTCCAGCGAGCGCCGGTTGCCAGAATCACGGTCTTGGCCTTGAGGCTTGCACCGCTGGCGAACTTCACTTCATGCAACTCACCGGCCTTGCCGGGAATCAGCTTGTCGGCGCGCTGCAGATTCATGATGTCGACGTTGTATTGCTTGACGTGCTCTTCAAGCGCAACGGCCAGTTTCGGCCCTTCGGTGTGCTGTACCGAGATGAAGTTCTCGATTGCCATGGTGTCCAGCACCTGACCGCCGAAACGCTCTGCCGCAACACCGGTACGAATGCCTTTACGGGCTGCGTAGACCGCTGCGGCCGAACCGGCTGGACCACCGCCTACTACCAGAACGTCGAAGGCGTCCTTGGCGTTGAGTTTTTCAGCCTGACGGGCGCTGGCGCCGGTGTCGATCTTGGCGAGGATTTCTTCAAGGCCCATACGGCCCTGACCGAACAGTTCGCCATTGAGGTAGATACTCGGAACCGACATGATCTTGCGTTCGGTCACTTCATCCTGGAACAACGCACCGTCGATAGCGACGTGCTTGATGTTCGGATTGAGGACTGCCATCAGGTTCAAGGCCTGAACGACGTCCGGGCAGTTCTGGCAAGACTGCGAAAAATAAGTCTCGAAACGGAACTCGCCTTGCAGAGCGCGAACCTGTTCGATGGTTTCCGCGCTGACCTTGGGTGGGTAGCCGCCAGTTTGCAGCAACGCCAGGACCAGCGAGGTGAATTCGTGCCCCATCGGGATGCCGGCGAAACGCAGGCTGATATCCTGACCCGGGCTGTTCAGCGAGAACGACGGCTTGCGCGCATCGGTGCCGTTGTCTTGCAGGGTGATGTCTTTGGAAACACTGAGCACATCGTTCAGCAGAGCCAGCATTTCCTGGGATTTGGCGCCGTCATCAAGGGACGCAACGATCTCGATGGGGCGAGTAACCCGCTCCAGGTAGGATTTCAACTGGGCTTTAAGATTGGCGTCCAACATGTGGCGACTTCCTATTTTTACGAAGGTAGAAAAAACAACGCCCAGGCGATGACCGCCCGGGCGTTTTTTGGGGCGATGCGGTTTACTTGCTCAAGAGCTCAAAGCCCCTAGCCGTTTCATACGACTTAGATCTTGCCAACCAGGTCCAGGGACGGAGCCAGGGTAGCCTCGCCTTCTTTCCACTTGGCCGGGCAGACTTCGCCTGGGTGAGCAGCGACGTATTGAGCAGCCTTGATCTTGCGCAGCAGCTCGGAAGCGTCACGGCCAACGCCGCCATCGTTCAGTTCAACGATTTTGATCTGGCCTTCAGGGTTAACCACGAAAGTACCGCGATCAGCCAGACCGGCTTCTTCGATCAGCACGTCGAAGTTGCGGGAGATCTGCAGAGTAGGGTCGCCGATCATGGTGTACTGGATTTTGCCGATTGCTGGCGAAGTGTTGTGCCATGCAGCGTGGGCAAAATGAGTGTCGGTAGAAACGCTGTAGATCTCGACGCCCAGTTTCTGGAACTCAGCGTAGTTGTCAGCCAGGTCTTCCAGTTCGGTAGGGCAAACAAAGGTGAAGTCGGCTGGGTAGAAGAATACGACAGACCATTTACCTTTGAAGTCAGCTTCCGATACGTCGACGAAAGCACCGTTCTTGAATGCGGTTGCTTTGAACGGTTTTACTTGGCTGTTGATAATAGGCATCGGTGAATCTCCTGATGGGTTGTGAATTCGATGGAGTGAAGCTTACGCACGATTGATGACAAAGGCTCATTGGCAAACCTGATATCACTCATTAGTTTTGCCTATCGGCGCAGCTTATTAATAGAAGAAACCTTCAAGCCGCTCACCTCCTCGGAGGGAGCGCTGAACGTAACCGGCTCAATGTAACGCATCGCAGACTTCATGTCCCGCCAGCCCACGTAAGCCATGAGCGACTTGAGATCCCATCCGTTGCGATGAGCCCAGGTAGCAAACCCGCGGCGCAACGAGTGGCTGGTGTATTGATCGGCGCTGATACCTGCACGCTCGAAGGCCTGACGCAACAAGGGAATGACACTGCTGACATGCAGGCCCTCCTCGCCCAGATTGCCCCAACGATCGATGGAGCGAAATACCGGGCCACGCGCCAGGGCACAGCAATTGACCCAGTCGATGTAAGCCTGCACCGGACACAGGCGCTGCAGGGCCGGGGTCTGGTAGGTCTTGCCGATATTGTCCCGATCACCCTTGCTACGCGGCAGGTAAAGACTGATCCCGGATTCGGGAATCGCCTTGATGTCCTCGATTTGCAGGCGGCACAGCTCGTCACTGCGAAACCCTCGCCAGAATCCCAGCAGGATCAGCGCCGCATCGCGGCGACAGCGCAGCAACTGCGCCTGATCGTGCCGTACCAGCGCATCATTCGCCTGAGCTTCAAGCCAGGCAACCACACGCTCAAGATCCTGCAGTTGCAAAGGCTCGGCCTGCTTCTCCTGAGCGGGATGCAAGGCGCGTATGCCCTTGAGTACCTTGCGCACCATCGCGGACTTGGTCGGGTCGGCAAAACCCTGACTGTTATGCCACTGCGCCAGTGCCGACATGCGCAGCTTCAGGGTATTGACCGACAGGGTCGCAGCATAGGCCGCCAGATAGCGGGCCACACTCTCGCTGGTGGCCGGCAGAAACCCGCCCCATGTCACCTCGAAATGCTCGATGGCCGCTCGGTAGCTGCGCCGGGTGTTGTCCCGGGTCGCCGCCTCGATGTAGCGATCGACGTCATTCATGCCTTGTCACCCCTTTGTGTACTGCGCATATCGCCCTCACAGGCCAGACAAGCGTATGACACGGGATAATACGCTAATATCACAGGTTAATTAATTGCAGACTTCACGCTGATTTACGATTTAATATAGTATGTAATTACAGGGTACATACCACAGTACGAAATCGTAGGAGACAGCATGGCTCGCGGCGGTGTAAACAAGGCGCTGGTGAACAAGGCACGGCTTGCCCTGCTCTCTCGCGGGGAAAACCCGAGCATCGATGCCGTACGGGTCGAAATGGGCAATACCGGCTCGAAAACCACCATCCATCGTTACCTCAAGGAGCTGGATGAAACCGACACGCCCGCTCCTGCCATCAACGATGAGCTGACGGAACTGGTTGCCCGGCTTGCCCAACGCTTGCAGGAACAGGCCCAGGGGCGCATCGACTTTTCTTCGGCAGAGCACGACGCCAATCGCAAGGCCATGCAACAGGACCTTGCGACAGCGCAGCAGCGTATCAATGAGCTGCAAGAGCAACTGGCACGGCAGACCGAAGCTTTCGAGCAACAGAGCACCGCCCTGCTCCACCAGCAACAGGCACGGCAAGGCGAGCAGATGGAGAATGCCCGACTGCTTCAGGCCAATCAGGATCTGGAAGCGCGCCTGCAAGACAAGGACGGGCAGATTCGTTCGCTGGAAGAAAAGCATCGGCACGCCCGCGAAGCGCTGGAGCACTATCGAAACTCGATCACGGAACAACGCACTCAGGAACAACAACGCCACGAAGGTCAGCTACAACAGGTCCAGATGGAACTGCGCCAAGCCCAACAAAGCCTGATGATGCGCCAGGAAGAAATCACCCGCCTGAACCGGGACAATGAGCGACTGCTGACAGAGAGCCGCAACGTGGCACGGGAGCTGGAAAGCCAGAAAGACTTGCTGAGCAAAACCACTCAACAAGCCGCCAGCACCAGCGAGCAGTACCAGCACTCACAGACCCAATGCGCCCTGTTCGAAGAACGACTGCGCACCACTCAGGACGAGAACACTGAACTCAAGCAGAGTCTGGTCGACACACGACAGCAGAATCGCATGCTGGAATTGCTGCTGATAAAGAAGGAAGTCGCACTGGAAAATCTGCGCGAGCCTGATGAAAAGCCAAAACCGAAAAAAACCTCAGGCCCGACCACAAAGGCAAAGCCGGATAAATAAAGAGCACCGCCCAATATGCACAACAATGATAAATAGCCACTATCGATTCATCATATAAATATTCTTAAATGTTATTTAAATAACATTTTTTATGCATATAAGCTCACTCCACACCTGAATATATCCCTCGAAAGCTGGAGCCTTGTATGCAAAAACCCACGAAACGCCTGTCTCGCCTGGCAACCGCCATCGGCCTGGGTGCTGCACTGATGTCCGGCGCGCTGATAATGCCTGCCACTGCGCAGGCCGAAGGTGAAATACGGATCGCCGAACAGTTCGGCATCGTCTATCTGCTGCTCAACGTTGTTCGCGACCAGAACCTGATCGAGAAGCACGGCAAAGAGGATGGCCTGGAGATCAAGGTCGACTGGACCCAGCTTTCCGGCGGCTCGGCCGTGAACGATGCCTTGCTGTCAGGCTCCATCGATATCGCAGGCGCCGGCGTCGGCCCGCTGCTGACAATCTGGGACCGCACCAAGGACAAACAGAACGTCAAGGCCGTCGCCTCGCTGGGTAACTTCCCGTACTACCTGGTCAGCAACAACCCCAAGGTCAAGACCATCGCCGACTTCACTGAAAAGGACCGCATCGCCGTGCCGGCAGTGAGCGTTTCCGTACAGTCGCGCTACCTGCAATATGCAGCAGCCAAACAATGGGGCGACAAGGAATACGCCCGACTGGACAAGTACACCATCAGCCTGCCTCACCCTGACGCTGCCGCCAGCCTCATCGCCGGTGGCACCGAGCTGACCGGGCACTTCTCCAACCCGCCCTTCCAGGAGCAGGAACTGAAAAACCCTAACGTGCATGTCGTGCTCAACACCTACGACCTGCTGGGGCCAAACTCGCCAACCGTACTGTTCGCCACCGAGAAATTCCGCAAGGAAAACCCGAAGACCTACAAGGCATTCATTGAAGCGTTGTCGGAAGCCGAAGACTTTGTCCGCAAGGACATCGGTGCTGCGGCAGACACCTACATCCGTGTCACCAAGGCCAAGATCGATCGTGCCGAACTGCTGCAGATCATCGACAAGCCCGAGTTCCAGTTCACCATCACCCCGAAAAACACCTACCCGCTGGCCGAATTCCTGTACCGCGTCGGCGCGATCAAGAACAAGCCAGAATCATGGAAAGATTATTTCTTCCAGGATGCCAAGCCGCTGCAAGGCAGCTGATCCAACCGCCTCACCCCGCCTGATGGCGGGTTCTACAGACAAAAAAAATCGCCCCCGCCATAAGCGGGGGCGATTTTTTTAACAGCGATTACCAGTTATAGGTGGCACGTGCGTAGTAAAACGCGCCGCTATACCCATAAGGTGAAAAGGTGCTGTAAGCCAGGTTGCCGCCACTGGAAGCAAACTCGTTCAGCTTCTCCGGGTAAACGTCGGTAACGTTGTCGCCACCCACTGTGAAGACCCAGTTCTTGAGTTTGTAATCCACTGCCAGATCCAGCAGCCAGGCAGCCTTGAATGTCTGGTCGTTGACCTCGGCAGCCTGATAGCTGGTGAACTCGCCATAACGCACCAGGTTCGAGTGCAGCGTCCAGTTGCCGATCGTGAAATCGTTGGCCAGCGTGAGTTTATGCTGCGGCGTGGTATCACCCAGCAGGCCGATACGCTCGCGACGATCCACACGCACCAGGTTGACGCCCAGTTGATCGAGTTCCGGCGGGTTGGCTTTTACGTCAGTAACTTTGGTGTGGTTGTAGTTGTAGCCCAGGGTGCTGTTCCAATCCACACCGTTATCGAACTGATAGCGGTAGTTGGCAACCAGATCGATACCATCGGTGCTGGTATCGGTGGCATTGGTGAAGTAACGGACACTGGTGTAGTTGATGTCAGTGATACCGTTGGCTTGCAGGTAGTTGGTTGCAGCGTTGTTGAGCACCAGGTTGGAGGACAGCGAGATACGGTCACGGATGTCGATACGGTAGACGTCCGCAGTCACGGTCAGATTGTCCAGCGGCTTGAGCACCAGGCCCAGGCTGTAGTTGCGGGACTTCTCGGCCTTGAGATCTTCAGCACCCAACAGTTGGGCCACATTGCTGTTGGCCGGGAACGTACCCGCTTCCTGGATGGTGTTGCCGATCAACTGCGACGAGGTATACGTGAAGTTCTGCTGAGCCAGCGATGGCGCGCGGAACCCTGTCGAAACGCTACCGCGCAAGGCGATACGCGGCGTGAAATCGTAACGCGCCGAAACCGAGCCACTGGTATTGGAGCCGAAGTCACTGTAGTCCTCGCGACGCACAGCAGCCGAAACCCCGAGCTTTTCAGTGATATTGGTTTCCAGGTCCAGATACTGGGCAATGTTATGCCGCGAATAGCTGCCCGCATCCGCTGCGCGGAAACCGCCAAGCCCGGAGCTACCGGTCTGGAAGTAGGACTCGGCCTGACCCGCCTCGATCTGATAACCCTGATGCAGATACTCGGCACCGAACGCCACCGACACTGGATACGGCAGCCACGCAGCACTGAACTCACGGGACAGATCCAGGCTGAGCTGCTTCTGGTCGTTGGTCAGCGTACCGTTGTAGAACGAGCGCGGAGTGGCCAGACCCAACGAGGTGTTGATGGTCTTGGTGCGCAACTCGTAAGAGTTCTTGCCGTAGTTGGCAGACAGGTCGTAATGCCAGTTATTGGCAAGCTCGCCACGCAAACCGGCGACCAGCGTCGTGTCTTCCAGGGTGCCGCGAATCAGCGGCAGGTAACCATTGGGGAAAATCGCAGGAATGTTGTTACCGGCATTGCTGGCCCGGTAGAACGCTGCCGTTTCACCGCGACGCTTGCTGTAGCCGCCAAAGCTGTAGAACTCGGCAGCATCGCTGAAGGTGTAGCCACCGTTGAACTGGATCTTGCCTTCTTCGGTTTCCGGCTCACCCTGACGGAATACATGCTGACCGTAGGTGGTAGAACCGACGCTTGCAGGGCGGAAGTCATTACCGGCACGGTCGGTGTAATCGTTATTTGCGCCTTCGCCGGAAAGGTTGAGGAAGCCATTGCTGCCCAGGGCAAAACCGGTGTTACCCGAAATGTTGCGCTTGATCCCGTCACCCTTCTTGTACTGACCGTACTGAGTGGAGATCGAACCACCGTGATCACCCTCTTTAAGGATGACGTTGATAACCCCGGCGATGGCGTCCGAGCCGTAGCGCGCCGACGCACCATCACGCAGCACTTCGATATGATCGATGGCCGACAGCGGAATGGCGTTCAGGTCGGCAGGTGCCGAGCCACGGCCGACCGCACCACCGAGGTTGACGAAGGCCGAAGTATGACGACGCTTGCCATTGACCAGCACCAGCACCTGATCAGGCGAAAGACCACGCAATTGCGCAGGACGAGTCAGCTCAGCACCGTCGACCAGACTGGGACGCGGAAAGTTGATCGAAGGAATCAGGCGCGCCAGTACCGCACCCAGCTCTCCAGAGCCGGAACTGCGCAGGCTGTCGCCGGAAATGACGTCGATAGGTGACAACGAAGCGCTTGCGGTGCGCTCCTGAGCCCGAGTGCCGGTCACGATAACCGTATCGAGCGTCTTGCTCTCTTCTTTGGCCTCTTCGGCCAACGCTGCGGCGCTCCAGGTTCCGGCAGTCAGCAAATTGGCTGACAAAATGGCCGTCCCCAGCACGTGTCGTTTAAAGCTCCCCATACCGCTCCCCTTTTAAATCCCTGACCCAGGCCTCTCTGCCTGGGTAACAACGAGCGATCCGTGCGGCGGACGGTAGCGTTCATTGATACGTAATTAGGTTCTCCGGTGGTCCGATGCCTTATAGCTTAATGCCATTAAGTGTAAGTTTTTAAATACCATTAATGCATAAGAAGCTACAAATGGGTTTGCAAGCGCACAAGACAGGGGCAAACCCATTCGCGAACGCGAATTTGCGCACCAAAACAGGGAGTTTTCGGGAGGGGGATTTAGCCTTTCATGCTCAGTCGCGGGCAAGCCCCCTCCCACTATCGGGAGGGGGCAGCACTTTACGGAGCCGGGTTGGGTTGCCCGACATGAATCGCTTCGATACCGGCAACAACCTCATCGGACAGCGAGACATCGATGCTCGCCAGGTTGACAGCCAGTTGCTCCAGAGTGGTCGCGCCAATGATATTGCTGGTCACGAACGGGCGGCTGGTCACATAAGCCAGGGCCATTTGTGCCGGGTCCAGGCCGTGCTGACGGGCCAGTGCCACGTACTGCGCGGTAGCACGCACGGCCTGCGGATTGTTGTAACGCTGGAAGCGCTCGAACAGCGTCAGGCGGCCATCGGCCGGACGTGCGCCGTCGAGGTACTTGCCTGCAAGCACACCGAACGCCAGTGGCGAATAGGCCAGCAGACCAATCTGCTCACGAATGGCGATTTCCGCCAGGCCGATCTCGAAGCTGCGGTTAAGCAGGTTGTACGGGTTCTGGATGGAAACGGCACGCGGCAAGCCATGGGTTTCAGCCAGGTGCAGGAAACGCTGGGTGCCCCACGGGGTTTCGTTGGACAGACCAAAATGGCGAATCTTGCCCGCCTTGACCAGATCGTTCAGCACCGACAGGGTTTCCTCGATCTCCACTGCCGAATCGTCCGGGTCATGCTGATAGCCCAACACACCGAAGAAGTTGGTCTTGCGATCCGGCCAGTGCAGTTGATAGAGATCCAGATAATCGGTGTTCAGACGCTTGAGGCTGGCCTCCAGTGCGGCGGTGATATTGGCGCGATCCAGGCGCGGATTGCCATTGCGGATATGCTCCATGCGACCAGGACCGGCCACCTTGCTGGCCAGCACCCA
The DNA here is from genome assembly GCF_015471405.1 of Pseudomonas cichorii. Taxonomy (GTDB): domain Bacteria; phylum Pseudomonadota; class Gammaproteobacteria; order Pseudomonadales; family Pseudomonadaceae; genus Aquipseudomonas; species Aquipseudomonas serbiensis. The sequence continues at coordinate 112,338 of NZ_BLVZ01000012.1, read as the reverse complement.
ATCCTTGCGATCACCATACTTCTTGAAGTACTCGCCGATGATGCTTTCGGTCTTGGTGTAGGTTTCCCCACGTGGCGGCACCGGGTACATCTCGGCGGTATCGATGAAGTTGACGCCAGCCTTCTTGGCCAACTGGATTTGCTCGAAAGCCTGAGCTTCGGTGTTTTGCTCACCCCAGGTCATGGTGCCCAGTGCGATGGCGCTGACCGAGATATCGGTCTTGCCCAATGAACGAAATTGCATCGATGACTCCGTCTTGTTCAGATAAAAACGAGCGCACTCCGGCGCCTGGCAAAGAGACCCTATAAAACGCCCTCAGGCCAGGGGCTGCAAGTGTTTTGTTGGTGTCTGCCAGCCAACACCTGCATGCCGGAACGCTTAGCGATAACCTTGCGCCTGCAAGTCGAACAGCGTTGCATAGTGGCCACCCGCAGCCATCAGGCTGTCGTGATCGCCACGCTCCAGCACCCGCCCCTGCTCCAGCACAACGATATGCTCAGCATTGCGCACACTGGAAAAACGATGGGAGATCAACAGCGTCATGCGCCCCTTGGCGTACTCGCGAAAGCGGTCGAATACTGCCGCCTCCGCCGCAGCATCCAGCGCAGCGGTCGGCTCATCGAGAATCAGAATGTCGGCATCACGCCGCATGTAGGCGCGGGACAAGGCGATCTTCTGCCATTGCCCGCCGGACAGTTCCTGCCCACCCTTGAACCAGCGCCCCAACTGAGTGGCATAGCCCTTATCGAGTTGCGCAATGAAAGAAGCGGCCATGCCTTGAGTGGCCGCTTCGCGCCAGCGACTCTCGTCATCGAAGGCCGTGATATCCCCCACACCAAGGTTTTCGCCCACCAGAAACTGGTAGCGAATGAAGTCCTGAAAGATCACCCCGATGCGGGTACGCAAGGCGTCTTCATCCCACTGCTGCAAATCACTGCCATCGAGCAGAATGCGCCCGCGATCCGGCCGATAAAGACGGGTCAGCAGCTTGATCAACGTGGTCTTGCCCGAACCATTGGCGCCCACCAGAGCAACACTGCGACCGGGTGCCAGATGCAGGTCGATATTTTCCAGCGCAGGCTGGCTGGAACCTGGATACGTGAAACTCACCGCCTCGAAACGCAGACCATCGCCGGGTGCAACACCTTCGATCAGGCTGCCGGAAGGCGCCTGAACCGGCTGCCCAAGGTATTCGTAGAGATCCGCCAGATACAGACCGTCCTCATACAAACCACTGATCGCCATCAGGCTGCTGCTCACGGCAGTCTGGCCCTGCTTGAACAGCACGAGATACATGGTCATTTGCCCAAGGCTGATTCGCCCATGCACGGCATCGACAATCACCCAGGCATACGTCAGGTAAAAGGCAGCGGTGCCCAGCAACCCCAGCAGAAACCCCCAACCATCGCGGCGAACGGTCAGTTGACGATCCTCTGCATACAGGCGCTCGAAAGTGTCCCGATAGCGCTTGAGCAATAGCGGCGCAAAACCGAACAGCTTGACCTCCTTGATATGCACCTCATTGGAGAGCAGCGCTTCGATGTAATTCTGCTTGCGTGTTTCCGGGGCGCGACGGGCAAACAGGCGGAAGGCATTGCCCGAAAAGTGCGCCTCGGCAAAGAAGACCGGTAACGCACCCAGCACCAGAATCAGCAGAGCCCAGGGCGAAAAATGCACCAGCAATACGGCAAAGCCCATCAGGGAAATCAGGTTCTGCATCAAGCCCAGGGATTTGGTCACCAATGCCAGCGGCCTGACCGAAGCCTCGCGCCGGACCCGCACCAGCTTGTCGTAGAACTCTGAATCCTCGAACTGCAGCAACGAGAGGGTCTGGGCCTTTTCCAGAATCAGGGTGTTGACCTTCTGCCCAAGCTGCACGCGCAGCAAGGCCTGCTGAACCGACAGCGCCCGCTGAGCGGCGGCCAATAGCGCCAGCACGCCCGCTTCGAGCAGTACATAGCGCAGGACCGGCCAAAGCGGCGCGTCACCGGTTGCCGTATTCAACTGGATGGCGGCAAGCACCGAGTCGACGATGCGCTGGCCCAGCCAGGCGGCCAGTGCAGGCAGCAGACCGGCAATCAGGGTCGCCAGCACCAGACCGAGGGACAAGGCCCGGGAAGTGGTCCAGACTAGCTGCATGGCGCGGATTGCCTGCTGCAGGAAGGAAGTCAAACGACGAGCAAAGGACATGCGTAAAAGAACTCTTGGAACAGGGATGAATTGAGAGCAGGCCTGATACCACAAAACTGCCCCGGCCCACCGTGAAAAAGAGGCACATCATGCACGATGCTTACGACCTGCAACGTTTCGTCGAGGCTCAGGAACCGGTTTTCCGGCAGGCGCTGGCCGAACTGGAGGCCGGTAGAAAACGCAGTCACTGGATGTGGTTTGTATTCCCGCAGATCAAGGGCCTGGGACATAGCGCCATGGCGCAGCGCTATGCCATCAGCAACCTCGATGAAGCCCAGGCTTACCTGCAACACCCTTTGCTGGGGCCTCGCCTGGAAGAATGCGCAAAGGCTATCGCGCCTCAGGTGCAGCGTTCGGCGCGACAGATTTTCGGTTCCCCGGATGACCTCAAGCTGCATTCAAGCATGACCCTGTTCGCAGCCGCAGCGCCGGAGCACCCGCTGTTCAAGGAAGTGCTGGACACCTTCTTCGATGGAGAACCGGACACCATGACGCTGGAGAAACTGCAAGCCTTTCCCTGAAGCCTTCAAACGCCTGCCGAAGAGCGCTGCATGCAGCGCTCGCGTCGCTCATCGACGCGCTCCGCAAACCAGGCCGTCGTCAGTTTGCGTGTGATCTTCGGACTTTTCAGGACAATGCCGGGCAAGACGGCCCGAGGCAGCGGCTTGCCCTGAGTCTTCTGCGCCAGTTCAAAGACCCGGGTGTAAAGCCGGGTTTCCTCGAACTCAAAAGTGTCGCCCTGCTTGAGCTGGTTCCAGATGGCCGAATTGCTCATGTCCAGACGAGCTCCCAGGGTACGGACAGCCAGCTCCGTGGAACCCGGCGAAGTCGAATCGTAGCGGATCAGGTCGCCATCCAGCGCCAGCTCGATACCCGTGGCCCGGCTGACTGCATTCTGGAAAGCGGCATTGCGGCTCGCGTACCAGCCCGCATTGAAGTCCGCAAAACGATAGATCGATTGCGTGTAGTTCGCCGGATAGCCGAGCAGATGAGCAATGCCGAAGTACATGCCGCCACGCCGGGTAAAGACCTCACGGCGGATGGAACCATCGACCGGATACGGATAATTGGCTGCCTGCTTTTCAGCAAAGGCAATGCTGACCTGCATGGGCCCGCCGGTGCGCACCGGATTGAAATTACCGAACAGGGTTTGCCCCAGCGGCACCATGCCGATGAAGTCATCGAAAATGGCGCTCAGCTCTTTTTCGGTGCGGGCCGCATCCAGTCGCGCGCCATAGGATTTGCCGCTGGGCGAACGGATACGCAGGGCCGCATTGACCAGCGCTGCCGGAATATGCAGCCGTGAGGCGCGCCGATCGATCTCGGCACGGGCGATCTTCGCCATTCCCGGCACCGTCGGATCAACCTGATAAGTGGACTCCTGCTCGGTCACTGCCAGCACGGAACACAGGTTCTCGGTGCTCAGATCGATCCTCTGTGCCACGAAGGCGGCATAGATATCGTTCGCCCACGCCTGACGATCCGGGGTCTTGGCCGGCATCAGACGCACGATCTGTGCCCGCGCCTGATCAGGGCTCAACTCTGGCTGTTGAGCCCGTTGGGTACTGCATCCGGCAATCGCCAGCGTAAGGCTCATCATGAGCGTTCCAGACTTCACTCCATTCACTTGCTTACCTCTCACCTCAATACAGGCCTAGAACACAGACCACTCAATCCTCGCACTCAGTTTCTCCAACGCTGCCATACCGACCAGCGAATTGCCTGCCGCGTTCAATTCCGGGGCCCAGACACAGACAGAAAAGCGCCCAGGCACAACGGCAACGATACCGCCGCCCACGCCGCTCTTGCCCGGCAAGCCCACCCGATAGGCAAAATTGCCGGCTTCATCGTAAAGACCGCTGGTAGCCATGATCGAATTCAATTGCGTGGCCTGGCGAGCCGTCAGGATCTGTGCGCCGCTATGGGTACAGAAACCCTGATTGGCCAGGAAACCAAAGGCACGCGCCAGGTCGATGCAGTTCATGCTCAGCGCACAATGATGGAAATAGCTGCGCAGCACGTCTTCGACATCGCCATGAAAGTTATCGAAGGATTTCATGAGGTACGCAGCCGCAGCATTGCGCGAACGATGCTGGTATTCGGACTCTGCGACCTTGGCATCGGAAATGATGGAGGGGTTGCCACACAGGCGCCGCACGAAGTCCCGCATCGACAGCGAGGGGGCGGCAAAGCGTGCCTGATTGATATCACAGATCACCAACGCTCCTGCGTTGATGAAAGGGTTGCGCGGCCTGCCCCGCTCGAACTCCAGCTGGACCAGCGAGTTGAATGGCTGGCCGGAAGGCTCATGCCCCAGACGCTTCCAGATATCCTCGCCGGAATGCCCGATAGCCTGGACCAGGCTGAAGACCTTGGAAATACTCTGGATCGAAAACGGCGTGGCCGCATCACCGGCGTAGAACACCTCGCCGCTGTTGCTATAGACCGCGATACCCAGTTGATCGGGGCGAACTTCACCCAACGCAGGAATGTAATTGGCAACCTTGCCCTGACCGAGCAAGGGCCTGACTTCATCAAGAATTTCGTTCAGCAGGTTTTGCATGCATGCGCCCCGTGTTTTGGGTGCGCACACTACACCAACAATTGAAAACGAGCATCATCCAGCAAGGACAATGTCCCGTGATTTACAGACACCGTGAAAAAACCCGACCTCACCCGACATCAGGTCTTGTATTCGGTATCGGTGCGTTCAAGTTGACGGATCAGTGCATTCCAGTGCCTGGACACATAGGGCTCGTCACCATCCTTGAAGGCCTTGACCTGATTTTCCACGGTAGCGATCACTTCGGCAGGCGGGAAAACCAGCTCCGCATTGCCAGCGGCCTGAGCGGCGATCTGGATATTGCAGGCGTACTCCAGCGACTGCAGTTGCTGGAACGCATGCTCGACACTCACCCCGGCAGTCAGCAAACCATGGTTGCGCAGGATCATCACGCTCTTGTCGCCCAGATCCGCCACCAGCCGCTCACGCTCGTCCAGATTCAGTGCCACCCCTTCATAACCGTGATAGGCCACTCGCCCCGAGAACCCCAGAGAATGCTGGGAAATAAGCAGCAAGCCGTCCTTCTGGGCAGAAACCGCAATGCCGTCGCGGGTATGGGTATGCAGTACCGCCTGAAGATCGGGACGTGCGCCATGGATCGCACTATGAATCACGTAACCGGCATAGTTGATGCCAAGCCCCGTCGGGTCATCGACGATGGTGCCGTCGAGATCGACCTTGACCAGGTTCGATGCGGTAATTTCATCGAACAACAGGCCAAAGGCGTTGATCAGGAAATGCTCGTCCGGGCCAGGAACTCGTGCGGAGAAATGGGTGTAGATGTGATCGGTCCAGCGCTTGAGTGCCGCCAGACGATAAGCCGCCGCCAGCTTGACCCGCACTTCCCACTCCTCAGGCGAAACCCGATCCCGGACGCTACCTGATTTTTCCGGGCCTGGAATCCCTTGCTGGACTGGTAAAGCGCTGACGTTGCTCATGGTATTGCTCCTGAATGACTTTAAAGCCTGTCCCACAAGACTAAGCGCATAACAAAATCATTAAAAAGCACATTTTCTTATAAGCTAATTATGAAAAAAGCAAATATTAGAAGCACTGCAACATCGCTTGCAGCTTAAAGCTTGCGGCTTGTAGCTGGGCGCTAGCTACAAGCCTCAAGCTGCAAGAGGAGCTACAGCGCCCGCGCCACCGGCGTCCTCATCGTCACAAACTCTTCCGCAGCGGTCGGGTGTACACCGATGGTGTCGTCGAAGATCTGTTTGGTCGCCCCGGCCTTCAGGGCGATTGCCAGGCTCTGGACGATCTCGCCGGCATCCGGGCCGACCATGTGGCACCCCAGCACGCGATCGGTCTGAGCGTCGACCACCAGTTTCATGAAGGTCTTCTCCTGATCGCCGGTCAGGGTCAGTTTCATGGGGCGGAAGCGACTCTCGAAAATCTGCACCTGATGCCCGGCCTTGATGGCGTCTTCTTCGGTCAGGCCGACCGTGCCGATGTTTGGCAGGCTGAAGACGGCCGTCGGGATATGGTTGTAATCCACCGGACGATACTGCTCTGGCTTGAACAGGCGGCGAGCGACAGCCATGCCTTCAGCCAGTGCAACTGGCGTCAGTTGCACGCCACCGATCACATCGCCGATGGCCAGGATCGACGGCTCGCTGCTCTGATAATGCTCGTCGATCTCGATATAACCGTGCTCGTCCAGCTTGATGTCCACGCTTTCCAGCCCGAGGTTGTCGAGCATCGGGCGACGACCTGTGGCGTAGAACACACAATCCGTTTCCAGCGTGCTGCCATCCTTGAGGGACAGCAAGAGACTGCCATCGGCCTGCTTTTCAATACGCTCGATATCGCTGTTGAAGCGCACATTCATGTGTCGCTTGACCAGCTCTTCATGCAAGTGAGTCCGCACACCACCATCAAAACCGCGCAGGAACAAATCGCCGCGATAAAGCAGTGTGGTGTCGGCCCCCAGACCATTGAAGATCGAAGCGAATTCCACGGCAATGTAGCCACCGCCAACCACCGTCACGCGCTTGGGCAGCTCCTTGAGATAGAAGGCTTCATTGGAAGTGATGGCATGCTCGCGACCCGGCACGTCAGGCACCTGTGGCCAGCCACCGGTCGCAATCAGGATGCGTTCGGCACTGTAGCTCTGGCCGTTGATTTCCACGCGCTGCGGCCCCGTGATCCGCGCATGGCCTTCCAGCAGCGTGACGCCGCTGTTGACCAGCAGATTGCGATAGATACCGTTGAGGCGATTGATTTCGCGGTCCTTGTTGGCGATCAGCGTGGCCCAGTCGAATTGTGCCTCGCCCAGTGACCAGCCAAAGCCTTTGGCCTGCTCGAAGTCTTCGGAGTAATGGGCGCCGTACACCAGCAACTTCTTGGGTACGCACCCCACGTTGACGCATGTACCGCCCAGGTAGCGACTTTCGGCCACAGCCACCCGCGCGCCGAAACCAGCGGCGAAACGCGCCGCCCTTACACCGCCGGAACCGGCACCAATTACAAAAAGATCGAAGTCGTAAGCCATTACTGTCTCCTTAGCGATGAAACAGCATACCCGCTAAGCGCTCAGTCCAGAAATGACAAAGCCACCCGAAGGTGGCCTTGTCTTGAAGCATGTACAGGCGATGGATCAGTAAGCCTTGCCCGTTTTGTAGAAATGCTCGAAGCAGAAGTTGGTTGCTTCGATGTAGCCTTCGGCGCCGCCGCAGTCGAAACGCTGGCCCTTGAACTTGTAAGCCAGAACGTTGCCTTCGGCAGCCTGTTTCATCAGGGCGTCGGTGATCTGGATCTCGCCGCCTTTGCCTGGAGCGGTCTGTTCGATCTTCTCGAAAATGTCCGGGGTCAGGATGTAACGACCGATGATTGCCATGTTCGATGGAGCGTCTTCAGGCTTTGGCTTCTCGACCATGTCGGTGACACGGAACAGGCCTGGCTTGATTTCGTCACCGGCAATAACACCGTACTTGTTGGTTTCCTGAGGATCGACTTCCTGGATCGCGATGATCGAGCAGCCGTAATGGTTGTGCAGCTTGACCATCTGGGCCAGTACACCGTCACCATCGAGGTTGACGCACAGGTCGTCCGCCAGAACCACGGCGAACGCTTCCTTGCCGATCAGAGGACGACCGCTGAGGATCGCGTGACCCAGGCCTTTCATTTCTGTCTGGCGAGTGTAGGAGAAGCTGCACTCGTCGATCAGTTTGCGGATACCGACCAGGTATTTCTCTTTATCCGTACCCTTGATCTGGTGTTCCAGCTCGTAGCTGATGTCGAAATGGTCTTCCAGCGCGCGCTTGCCGCGACCGGTGACGATGGAGATCTCATTCAAACCAGCGGCGAGCGCTTCTTCCACACCGTATTGGATCAGTGGCTTGTTGACCACCGGCAGCATTTCCTTGGGCATGGCTTTGGTCGCTGGCAAAAAGCGAGTACCGTAACCGGCTGCTGGGAACAAGCATTTCTTGATCATAAAAGTCCTTGGTAAGGGCTGTTGGTGTTAGCGGCGCAGTCTAATCAGGCGGCGGTCACCTTACAATGCCCCGCCACTGGCCGTCCGATGCCATGGTAGAGGAATCCATGGGCAGATAGTTCCGCAAAATCATAGATATTGCGCCCATCAAAAAGCACGGGCATGCGCATCAGGCCCCGTACGCGGATGAAATCCGGCTGACGAAACTGCTTCCATTCGGTCAGCAGAACCACTGCATCTGCGCCTTCGACACAGCTGTACAGCGACTCGCTCAAGCGTAGCTGACCACTTTGCACGGCGCTGGAATAATATTCGGCCACCGGTCCAGTCGCCGCCGGGTCCGTGGCATGGACTTTCGCACCGGCCGCCAGCAAGGCATCGATGAGCACCAGGCTTGGCGCTTCACGAATGTCGTCGGTACCAGGCTTGAAGGCCAACCCCCACAAGGCCACCACCCGTCCTTGCATGTAACCGCCAAAATGCTGGAGCAAGGCCTGGAACAGCAAGGTCTTCTGGGTTGCATTGCGTTGCTGTACAGCGCGCAGGATCTGCGGCTCGAAACCCTGTTGCTCGGCCGTACGAATCAGGGCACGCACATCCTTGGGAAAACACGACCCGCCATAACCGCAACCGGCGTAGATAAAATGCGTACCAATGCGCTTGTCACTGCCGATACCACGACGCACCTGCTCGATGTCCACACCCAGATGAGCGCATAACCCGGCCATTTCGTTGATGAAGGAAATCTTTGTCGCCAGAAATGCATTGGCGGCGTACTTGCTGAATTCCGCCGCTCGCACGTCCATGACCAGGGCTCGCTCGCGGTTACGCAGGAACGGCCCATACAGGCGCTGCAACAATTGCGCGGACTCAGGCTCGGCACACCCCAGAATGACCCGGTCCGGCCTCATGAAGTCCTCGATTGCAGCGCCTTCCTTGAGAAACTCGGGGTTGCTCGCCACCGCTACACGGGCAGCCAGGCCACGGCGCGCAAGATGCCCGTTGATGCGCAGCGCCAATGTTTCGGCGGTGCCCACCGGCACGGTTGACTTGTTGACCACCAGGCAAGCCCGATTCAGGCATTGCCCCAACTGATCCGCGACTTTCAGCACATGGGACAGGTCTGCCGATCCGTCCTCGCTGCCGGGCGTACCTACGGCAATGAAAACAATCTCGGCCTGACGTACACCCTCCTCCAGGCTTGAGGTAAATCGCAACAATCCACTGGCCTGATGCTCCTTGAGCATGGGCTCAAGACCAGGCTCATAAATCGGGCACTCACCGCGCCGCAAGGCGGCAATTCTCTGCAACCGGGTTTCGACACACACCACCTGATTGCCCATTTCAGAAAAGCAGGCCGCCGTTACCAGCCCCACGTATCCGGCACCGATTATGCACAGTCGCATGTGTCGCCCCTCCATTGGGATTTGCGACGATTGCAACGCAAACCGATTGCAGCCCGGTGATGACATGACGACAGACACATGACAGAAGAATTATCATGCATTACATGGCGGAACGATGGCACTGGCGATCAGTCCAACCCTCGTATTGCAAACTCTCCCCCGGCCTTATCTTGAAGCGAAAAACATGATCAGAGTTCTGTCCATTATTGCTGTACTGGGCCTGACTGGCTGCGCAACCGCCTCTAACACCTACCTGAAGAATGGCAAGCAAGGCTTGAGCATCGACTGCTCAGGCGAAGCGATGTCATGGGCCAGCTGTTATGAAAAAGCCGACGCATCGTGCGCCGGCACCGGTTACGAGATTGTCGGAACCGATGGCACGCCACGGCCGGCCGAAAGCGAGAAAACCCTTGGCCTGGACGTGGGCAACTACAAGAGCCGTAGCGTGCTGGTGGTGTGCAAATAGATTTCGATCAGCCTGAAATACAGGCCTCAGCCGCGTTGCGCACATCCTTGAAACGCAGAGGCAGGTTGGAAAGACGTTCATGGACCTTGATGGAGCTGCCTCCGGAGCGATTCTCGACATAAATCACTGCGGCGGGGTCACTGCTGAGGCTCTGCGCAACGATGATGCGCAAACCGTCGCGATGACGCTCAATGAGCGGCGGCTCGCGGCTGTCGCTGATTTTTTCGACGAAGCAATCGGCATATTGCTGGGGCGTCTTGCCGGAAATCACGTTCAGGGTCGCAGGCGAATGCTCGATATCAGCAACGGTCGCACATCCGCTCATCGCCAAAGCCATGACTACAACGGCCAGTTTCATACAATCCCCTCCAAATTAAAGGTGCTACGACAAGCAAAGGCGCGATTAGATCCCAACCGAGCCACTTTTTACCAGAAAGACCGCAATTGACACCCAATCAACGGCAAATAGCGCGCGCCGCATGCTATCGTTTTGATTTTTCAGAATAAAGCCACGGCTTTCGGAGACACCCATGAAATTCGTACACCAGCGTGAGCATTTGAACGAGGACGATCTGGTCGTCATCCAGTGCTCGCAAACGTGCAATATCCGCCTGATGAACGATGCCAACTTTCGCAGCTTCAAGAACGGCGGACGTCACACCTACCACGGTGGCGCGTTCGACAAGTTCCCGGCCAAGATCGCAGCTCCCAGCACGGGTTTCTGGAATATCACCATCGACACCACTGGCCGCAAGCCAAGCGCGAATCCGGGGCACAAACCGCAATTCACCCACTCGATCAAGATCGTTCGTCGCTCGACCTCTCGCCTGAGCTGACACCCAAGGAGCTACTGTGAACAACCCTGCCAAAACGACCAAATATGCCGTCAGCTACAAGCTCAATGGCGAGCGCCGCTTCGAGTTTGCACAACTGCAATCCGCTTCGGCAGAAGAAGCGCGGGCTGCGCTGGAAAAGATGCATGGCCAGAGCGATGACCAAATCACCGACGTGAAAGTCAGCAAGGCTCTTTAACCGTAGCAGCCTGTTTGCGGGACCAATCGCCAGCCGACCAGATTCATTTTTCGCGAATGAATTCGCTACCTGCTGCCCCCACAGGAGCGACTTCAGTCGCGAAAAGGCCAGAAGCTTTCACACACAACCTTCAAAACCAGCCGATGCACGCGCCCTGAGCGGGCACTCCGCACGATGCAGGTTCAGCGCGGTATTGATGATGCCGATATGGCTGAATGCCTGGGGGAAGTTGCCCAGCATGTGCCTGCCGTGCGGCTCGTATTGCTCAGCCAGCAGGCCCACGTCATTGCACAGGCTGCATAAGCGGTCGAACAAGGCCCGGGCTTCCTGCTCGCGGCCCTGCAGGACATAGACATCGGCCAGCCAGAACGAACACACCAGGAAAGTCCCTTCGGTTCCCGACACACCATCGACACTGCGCTCATTGTCATAGCGCAGCAAAAGACCATCCTGCATCAGGGTACGCTCGATCCGCTCAACAGTGGCGACCACCCGAGGGTCGTTGGCGGGCAGAAACCCGGTAAGGGCAATCTGGAGCAGGCTGGCATCCATCTCCGTGGCGCCATAGGTCTGCACGAAACAGCCCAGTTGCGTATTGAAGCCATTGAGGCACACGTCGGCGTGGATCTGATCCGCTACCTCCCGAAAATGCCGCGCCAGGGCACGATCTTCTTCGGTGAGCGCAGCCTGGGCTATCTGTGTCGCATTACGGTCGAAGGCCACCCAGGCCATGACCTTGGAATGGGTAAAATGCCGCGGCTCGGAACGAATTTCCCAGATACCGGCGTCCGGCAAATGCCAGACCGTCTCCAGAAACGGCATCACTACCTTGGAAATCGCAATGCTGCGCGGGTGTCGCGGCATGCCGCCCTTGAGTGCCTGAATCATGGCATCGGCCACTTCGCCGTAGACATCCAGTTGCATCTGGGTTGCAGCACCATTGCCTATGCGCACGGGCTGCGACCCTTGGTAACCGCTTAGCCAGGGCAACTCATACTCCATCAACCGCCGCTCACCGCCCAGGCCATACATGATTTGTATCTGCTCTGGGTTGCCGGCCACCGAGCGCAGCAGCCAGTCACGCCACTCTGTCGCTTCCTCGAAATAACCCAGATTCATGAACGCCAACAACGTCATGGTTGCGTCCCGCAACCAGCAATAGCGGTAATCCCAATTGCGCTCACCCCCCAATTGTTCAGGCAGAGAAGTCGTCACAGCAGCGACGATACCGCCCGTGGGCTGATAGGTCATGGCCTTGAGGGTAATCAGCGAACGCTTGACCTGAGCAGTCCAGGGCCCGACATCAGGGCAACGATCGGAAAACTCTCGCCAGAAAGCCTCTGTGCGAATCATCGCCTGATCGGCATCGACATCGGGGAGTATCGGTTCGTATGAAGGCTGATAAGCCAGGGTGAAGACCTTGCGCTCGCCAGCGGCGACATGGAAGTCACTGCCGGTGTGGTGATCATGGGGCTGAAGGGAAACCGGGCTGCGTAACACGAGCATTTCCGGCCCGGCCACGGCAGTCAGAGTGTGTGGGTCCTTCTTTTCGACCCACGGCACCGTACTGCCGTAATCGAAGCGAATGGCAAGGTCCATGCTGAAGCGCACCCGCCCTTCAAGACCGACCACAATCCGCACCACCTGATTGTCGACACCCATAGGCATGAAGTCGATCAGCAGTGCGCAGCCGTTCGGGGTCGTGAACCGGGTTTCCAGAATCAGAGTGCCTTCGCGATAACAGCGCTCGACAGACGTGATCTCTTCTGCCGGAGCTATCTTCCAGCGGCCGTTATCGCTGTCGCCCAGCAACGCCGCGAAACAGGCAGGTGCATCGAAACGCGGAAAACACAGCCAGTCCAGCGAACCATCCCGGGCAACCAGTGCGGCAGTCCGGCAATTACCCAACAGTGCGTAGTCTTCAATCAGTGCAGCCATTCGAGAATGTCCGTCCTATTGTGAAGCCTCGCCGGGAACAGAAACCTCAGCGTGGCAAGATGTAACGGTCGATGGCCTGAGCCACCCCATCCTGCAGATTGCTGGCCGTAACCTCATCGGCCCGGGCCTGCACACTGGCATCGGCCTGGCCCATGGCAATGGATAACCCGGCCCGCTGGAACATGGCGACATCATTGCCGCCATCACCAATAGCAGCCGTATGTTCAAGCTCCACTCCCAGATACTCGGCCAGAGTTGCCAGAGCCTCGCCCTTGTTGGCCGCTACCGCCGTGATATCGAGGTAATAAGACTGCGAACGCGCCGCCAGCGCCTTCCCCTCAATCAACGGGTTGAGGCGATTTTCCAGCACTTCAAGCAAGCCGAAATCGGTACTGGAGGCCACGATCTTGTCGATGCGGTCCAGATATGGCTCGAAACTGTCCACCAGCAGCGGCTCATAGCCCAGCGCATGACGCTCGTGATCGACATAGGCGCCGTCAAGGTCAAGCAACAGCCATTGGTCATCGGCGAAAACCCAGACCGCGACCTCCTGAGCAGCAAACAGCTCCAGGCAAGTGCGCGCAGCGTCCCGATCGATACGATAGGCCGCCAGCAGGCTTCCATCTGGATGGGTAATCGCGCCGCCATTGAAGGCTACGGTCGGCAGTTCGACGCCCAGGGCTTCGATAATCTGCCGCATGGCCCGTGGCGGACGGCTGCTTGCCAGGGTGAAATGAACTCCGGCATCGCGCAGCCGCTTCACTGCATCGACCGTCACCGGGCTGAGGCTGTGGTCGGGTAGCAGCAAGGTGCCGTCGATATCAGACATCATGAAGCGGATAAGTGGCTGCTCGCGCTCAATCATCGATCTGGCGCCACTCACGTCCATCGCGGGTCAGCAGATCCCTGGCAGCAGCAGGCCCGTCTTCACCGGCCTTGTACAACTGCACCTCGGGCTTCTCGGCCCAGGCATCCAGAAACGGCTGCACGGCACGCCAGCCATTCTCGATATTGTCGGCACGCTGGAACAGCGTCTGGTCGCCCGTCAGGCAGTCGTAGATCAGGGTTTCGTAGCCGGTCGATGGCTGCATCTCGAAAAAGTCCTTGTAGGCAAAACCCAGTTCGATGTCTTCCATTTCCAGGGTCGGCCCCGGACGCTTGGCAAACAGGTCGAACCAGACACCTTCGTTGGGCTGGATCTGGATCCGCAGATAGTTGGGCTTGAGCCGGTCAACCTCGGTATCCCTGAACTGGGCATAAGGTGCCGGTTTGAAGCAGATGGCGATTTCGGTGTCGCGGGAGCTCATGCGCTTGCCGGTCCGCAGATAGAACGGCACCCCGACCCAACGCCAGTTATCGACCAGAACCTTGAGGGCAACATAGGTTTCGGTCGTGCTGTCAGCGGCGACCCGCTCCTCCTCGCGATAACCGACAACGTCGCGCTCGCCTGCACGGCCAGGCCCATACTGGCCGCGCACCGAGTTGGCCAGCGCTTCGTCCTTGCTCCATGGGCGAATCGCACCGATGACCTTGGCCTTCTCGCCCCGCACTGCATCGGCGCCGAACGCCGCCGGAGGCTCCATGGCAACCATGGCCAACAACTGGAACAAGTGATTGGGCACCATGTCGCGCAGAGCCCCGGTGTTCTCGTAAAAGCTGCCGCGGGTTTCAACGCCCACGGTTTCAGCCGCAGTAATCTGTATGTGATCGATGTAATGGTTGTTCCAGAACGACTCGAAAAAGGCATTGGAGAAACGGGTGACCAGAATGTTCTGCACCGTTTCCTTGCCCAGATAATGGTCGATCCGGTAGATCTGCTTTTCGCTCATGACCTTGAGCAGGCAGGCATTGAGCTCAACCGCACTGGCCAGATCGGAGCCAAACGGCTTTTCGATCACGACCCGGCGAAAAGCACCTTCGGTTTCCGTCAGCAGGCCTGAAGAGCCGAGGCGCGAGGCCACTTCACTGAAGAAACGCGGCGCCGTGGCAAGATAGAAAACGGCGTTGGCAGTGCCGCTGCTCTCGATCTTGCCGGCGATGTCCTGATAGGTCGAATCGTCGAGAAAGTCGCCCTGCACATAGCTGATGCGCTTGGCCAGCTTGCCCCAGAGCGCAGCGTCCAGCGCCTCTCCACCCGCCTCGGCCACCTTGCTGGCGGCCTCCTGGCGGATGAAGTTTTCCAGCTTGAGGGCAAAGTCGGCGTCACTGATCGCATTGTGATCGACACCGACAATGTGCAGACCTTCGTCCACCAGGCCGTCACGCGCCAGGTTGTAAAGCGCCGGCATCAGCAAACGCTTTACCAGGTCGCCATGAGCACCGAACAGAAACAGTGTCGTAGCCGGAGCGACCTCAGCCTTTTGTGCGGACTTGCCGCGTGACAGGCCCATTACTTGGGTTCCTTGTGACCACCGAACCCGAAGCGCATGGCGGAAAGCATCTTGTCGGCGTAGGAACTGGTCTGACGCGAACGGAAGCGTGCAAAGAGCGCACTGGACAATACCGGGACCGGAACAGCCTGCTCGATGGCGGCTTCGATGGTCCAGCGGCCTTCGCCACTGTCGGCCACGGAACCGGAGAACGCATCCAGTTGCGGATCAGTTGCCAGGGCATCGGCGGTCAGGTCCAGCAGCCAGGACGAAACCACGCTGCCGCGACGCCAGACTTCGGCAATATCAGCGGTATTGAGGTCGAAACGCTGCTCGGGCGGCAAGTGCTCGGAGTTCTTCTGCTTGAGCAGATCGAAGCCCTCGGCAAAAGCCTGCATCATTCCGTATTCGATACCGTTGTGGATCATCTTCACGAAATGACCGGAACCGGCCGGGCCTGAATGAATGTAACCACGCTCGGCGCGGTCATCGCTGGAAGTGCGGCCCCTGGTGCGCTCGATCGAGCCATAGCCCGGAGCGAGGGTTGCAAACAGCGGGTCCAGACGCTCGACGATGGCGCTTTCGCCGCCAATCATCATGCAGTAGCCACGCTCCAGACCCCAGACACCACCGGAAGTACCGACATCGATGTAATGCAGGCCTTTCTGGGTCAGCTCCTGGGCACGACGGATGTCGTCCTTGTAGAAGGTGTTACCGCCATCGATGATCACATCGTCGGCTTCGAGCAACTGGCTCAAGGCCTGAATGGTGTCTTCGGTTGGAGCACCAGCCGGCAGCATGACCCAGACAGCACGTGGTTTCTCAAGTGCAGCTACCAGTGACGCGAGGTCGGTGGCAGGCGTCGAACCTTCGTTGGCCAGGGTATTGCGCAAGGCTTCGTCGCGGTCATAGACCACAGTGCTGTGGCCATCGAGCATCAGTCGCCGTGCAATATTGCCGCCCATGCGGCCCAGCCCAACAATCCCAAGTTGCATGAAAAGGTGCTCCTCAATCTGTAAAAAGGTGCCTCACTTTCTCGGATCCAGCACTTGATTCAGTGACACATGCTGGTTAGTCAAGAAAGCTCTGGCATCGGTTCCCCAGAGCGGGGATGGCGGCACATCTGCCACCCGATAGTGCATTTTGTCGTTAACGGGAAAGGTTCGCGACAATTAAAAATAAAAAAGTTCCAATTTAACGCAAAAGAAATCAAAATCAGGGCCGATAGAGAGACAAGCAGTGGCGATTCAGGGAACGATTGTCAATGCAGAGGTCTTTCCGACGTTGAATCCGCCATTTGCGAGGTGAGCAATGGGCACTGTACTACCAGCACTTGCACCACAAACCCTGTACGTCACTATCCGTCGCGATGAACTGCGTGCGCTCAAAGAAGAGCGTGAACAGTTACTCAGCAAAGTAGCTCACTTGAGCCTGCTTCTGCAGCAAGCCCAGCTGTCCGCTCCCGGCACAGCCCTGCAAGCCTGATCAGCTAGACCCCCGCCCCGACCTGAACGTTCAGCGGCAAGCCTGATATCTGGCTTGCCCGCGATGAGCGTAGCTTAAAGCGTTTTCTGCCAGAACATCGCACGACCCATTTCAGGGTTGAGCTGATAGCCGCCAAAACCCTGCCTTGCATACACGCGCTGCGCCGTCTCGTTACCTTCCAGTACTTCCAGTGTCAGCTTGCAGCAACCACGTTGACGTGCAATTTCCTCGACCTTGGCGAGCATTTTCTGACAGATGCCCAGGCCACGATGCTGGGGCAGCACAGCAACGTCATGGATATTCACCAGCGGGCGACAGGCAAAAGTCGAAAACCCCTCGAAGCAGTTGACCAGCCCTACCGGCTCGTTAGCGATAAAAGCCAGGACACTGAAGGCATGAGGTCGCTTGGCCAGTTCGATTGCCAGTTGCTGACGGGTATCAGCCGATAATGACTCGCCACCACCCATGACATCTTCGGCATAGTGATTCAAGACGAACCCAATCGCTTCGGCATGCACCGGATTGGTATAGCTCGCTTGCAGTACCAGCACCTCTGGGGCTTCCATTTCCAACCTCTTCAATACGTCGACACAGTTTGATTCCACCGGCAAGCATGCACAAAGGCAAGCCAACGGAGGCCGATTCTATCGCGCCTCACCCCAAAATGTTCCAACATGAATGTAGGAAATTTCCTCGGACGCCCAAAGATAAAACGCCCCATGCACCTGGAAGAGGCATACAGCCTGTTTCCCACCAGAAAAGTGCGCAAAATCATTGCATCTGTCATTGAATTCGCTGAAATCAGCACGGTGGCTGCGGCAATCCGACGACCGGTCACGACACCCTTTTCCTGCTCCTGAGCCCGC
Organism: Pseudomonas cichorii; assembly: GCF_015471405.1. GTDB lineage: Bacteria > Pseudomonadota > Gammaproteobacteria > Pseudomonadales > Pseudomonadaceae > Aquipseudomonas > Aquipseudomonas serbiensis. The sequence goes on along the minus strand of NZ_BLVZ01000012.1, from coordinate 94,584 downwards.
ACCAAAAAGACGCGCCCTTGCCTCTTCGGGCTCCCGCGGCCCCAGCGTTATCTACGCCTAATGCCCATGCCAGACATTTCCCCGTAAAAAAGTCGAAACTTCTCCAAAACGGGTGGGTCATCTCAATAGAGCGCCTATGCTATTGGCTGACCAATAAGCATTGGGTCTCATCACCACGCTCCATCACTGCGCAAGGCATAAACAGGTACTGATCTTGCGTAGTGCATATCGTCAGCCATAGGGAATGGCTCATAAAAACATCACTGCTGCACCAACACTGTGTTGAATGGGAGAAAACGATGATTAGCGCCGCGGTCAAAACCCAGAAGGGAGAGAGTTTTAATCAGCTGGCCAACGAGCTGACTCATCTACCATCATTTGCTACAACCCCTGCTCCACAGCTTCAACTACCCCCTTCAACTACACAGCCCACCCTATCGCCGGTCAACAGACGCAAAGTGCTGTTCGTGACTTCGGAGCTGGCTGATCTGGTAAAGACCGGGGGCCTGGGCGATGTGTCTGCCGCCCTGCCACGCGCCATGCGTCATCTGCATGATGTACGAGTGCTGATTCCCGGCTATCCGCAAGTGCTCAACAGCGGTAACCCGATCCATGTGATCAGTGAGCTGGGAGGCTATGCCGCCTTGCCTGCCTGCAAGATCGGGCGTATGGACATGAAGGACGGTCTGGTCATCTATGTACTGATCTGCCCTGAACTTTACGAGCGTGAAGGTACGCCTTATGGCGACGCCAACGGCCGCGACTGGTCCGACAACCATATCCGTTTCGCCCGGCTGGGGCTGGCGGCGGCCGACTTCGCCGCTGGCGCGGTAAAAAGCCAGTGGAGCCCGGAGCTGGTCCACGCCCACGACTGGCCTGCCGGCCTGGCCCCCGCCTACATGCGCTGGCGCGGGCAGACCACGCCAAGCATTTTCACCATTCATAACCTGGCCTACCAAGGCACAGTCAGTACAGGTTCGAGTCGTGAACTGGGTATTCCGGACGAAGCCTTGAGCAGCGACGGCATGGAGTTCTACGGCAAGCTGTCCTTCATCAAGGCCGGCATGGCCTACGCCAGCCATATCACAACGGTCAGCGCGACCTACGCCAGAGAAATCACGACTCCCGACTTTGGCTGCGGCCTGGAAGGCTTCCTGCAAAGCAAGGCCGACAAAGGCCAGCTCAGTGGTATCCCCAATGGTATCGACGCCAGTTGGGATGCCAGTACCGACGAGCACTTGATCTGCCATTTCGCACCCAACGAGTGGCTGCGCAAGGAAATCAACGCCGACTACGTTCGCGAGCTGTTCGAGCTGGATCCTTCGAGCGGCCCGCTGTTCGCCGTGGTTTCGCGGCTGGTGTACCAGAAGGGTCTGGACCTGACCATCGGCGTAGCAGAGCACATCGTCAATCAAGGCGGACAAATCGCGATCATCGGCCGTGGCGAACCGGAGGAAGAGGATGCCATGCGCGCCCTGGCCGAACGTTTTCCGGGGCGAATCAGTGTCCGTATCGGCTTCAACGAAACCGATGCGCGCCGCATGTTTGCCGGCAGCGATTTCCTGCTGATGCCATCCCGCTACGAGCCTTGCGGCCTGAGCCAGATGTACGCCCAGCGTTTCGGCTCACTGCCGGTTGCTCGCAATACCGGCGGCCTGGCAGACACGATAGAAGATGGTGTTACCGGTTTTCTGTTCGATGATTCCAGCGTAGAGAGCTACACCGAAGCGTTGAATCGTGCCTTCAAGGTTTTCGCCAACCATGAATTGCTCAATGCCATGCGCTGCCGCGCCATGGCAGCGCCGTTCAACTGGCAACAGGCTGTAGAACCCTATGCCGAGCTTTATCAGGACCTGCTGAAAAAGAATGCAGGTGTTTCGACTTACTATTGAGGAGAAGGGGTCACTGGATGCTTGTGCGTACAGACGATAGCTGGTGCCACGGTGCCGTTTTGTTGGACCCCGAACACACCCGGTTCGCCCTCTGGGCACCGGATGCCAAAGATGTAAGCGTCGAGCTGGACAATGGCCAGTCACTGGCCATGTCGGCACGCGAGGACGGCTGGTTCGTTATCGATGCCCGCTGCAAGGCGGGCACTCGCTACCGCTACAGAATCGACAAGGCGCTGGAGGTGCCTGACCCGGCCTCCCGCGCCCAGGTCGATGGCGTGCATTCACAAAGCATCGTCGTCGATCATCAGGCTTATGAGTGGCAACACACACACTGGCTCGGTCGCCCATGGCACGAGGCTGTGATCCATGAACTGCATGTCGGCACACTGGGCGGTTATGCCGCAGTAGAGACACATCTGGCCCGGCTTGCAGAACTGGGCGTCACCGCCATCGAACTGATGCCGCTGGCGCAATTCCCCGGTGATCGCAACTGGGGGTACGACGGCGTACTGCCCTATGCCCCGCAATCCTCCTATGGCACCCCGCAACAGCTCAAGCACCTGATAGACACGGCCCACGGCCATGGCCTGATGGTGATTCTGGATGTGGTCTACAACCACTTCGGCCCGGACGGCAACTATCTGGGCAGCTACGCCAAAAACTTCTTTCGCAGCGATGTGAACACGCCTTGGGGCGATGCCATCGATTTTCGTCGGCCGCAGGTTCGTAACTTCTTCATCGACAATGCCCTGATGTGGCTGCTCGAATATCGATTCGACGGGCTGCGCCTGGACGCCGTACATGCCATCAAGGACGACACCTTTCTGCCAGAGTTTGCCCGGCGCGTGCGCCAGCACATCGACAAGGACCGGCATGTCTGGTTGAACCTGGAAAACGAATTCAATCAGGCAAGGCTGCTTGAACAAGGCTTCGATGCCCAGTGGAACGATGACGGGCACAACACCCTGCATGTCCTGCTGACCGGTGAAACCGATGCCTATTACTCGGACTTCGCTCAAGAGCCGACCCACAAGCTGGCTCGTCTGCTGAGCGAAGGTTTCGTCTATCAGGGCGAAGCAACCCGGCACGGCCATAACCGTGGCGAACCCAGCGGGCACCTCGAACCCAGTGCCTTCGTCCTGTTCCTGCAGAATCACGATCAGATCGGCAATCGCGCCCTGGGTGAGCGCCTGACCCGGCTCTGCCCTGCCCCTGCGCTCAAGGCGGCGACCGCGCTGCTGTTGCTGTCGCCAATGATCCCGCTGATGTTCATGGGCGATGAATGGGGTGCGAGCGAACCTTTCCTGTTCTTCACCAGCCACCACGGCGAGCTGGCCGACGCCGTTCGCGAGGGGCGACGAAACGAATTCGCCGACTTCGCAGCCTTTGCCGACGAGGAGCGCCGAGAGCACATCCCCGACCCCAACGACCCGCAAACCTTCACAGCTTCTCGCCCCGCCTTCGATGCCATCGAACTGGAAACCGACAAAGGCAGCGACCATCAAAGCTGGCTGCTGCTCTATCGACAACTGCTGGGCATTCGTCACGACCACATCGTCCCGCGCCTGCCGGGCACCCGCGCACTGGGTTGCGACGTGCTGGGCGATGGCGCGGTCAGTGCGCGCTGGCGCATGGGTGATGGCAGTGTCCTGCGCATCGATCTGAATCTCGGCGAGCATCCGGCAGTGGCACCCGAACGGGATAGCGCTACGCTTCTCTTTGCCACTCAGCAACATCCGGTAGAACTTTCCCGACGAGGCACCCTCAATCCTTACACGGCCATTGTCAGCCTGACAGCAAGTGATGTTCTGGAGGAACAGGATGAGCAATGAGCAATTGGAGAGACTTGCCACTGAAGCAGGCTTGTCTGTGCATTGGGTCGACGCCAATGGTCGACCGCAGACGGTCAGCCCGCAGGTATTGCGCAAGGTTCTCGAGGCACTCGGACACCCGGCAGACAGTAGCGAAACCATCGACGCCAGCCTGCTGCAATTGCAGACCTCCATGCACGGCGCCAGCGCCCCGCCGCTGCTGACGGTGGACCATGGCAGCAATCTGGACCTGTCCGAATGGTTCGAGCCTGAGACACCTTTCGTCCTGCATCTGGAAGACGGTTCACGACTGGCTGCCAGGCTGACCGCCAATGCGCAGTTGCCAGCACTGGCAACCATCGGCTATCAGCAACTGGATATCGCCGGCCAGCACCTGACCATCGCCGTAGCCCCCAAAGCCTGCTTCAGCATGGCCATGGCAACCGATGTCCGTGTGCCCCGCGCATGGGGGCTGACAGTGCAGCTATATGGCCTCCGTCGTGAAGGCGATGGCGGATTCGGCGACACCCAGGCGCTTGAAGCCCTGGTGCGCTCGGCCGGCGAACGGGGTGCCGACGCCTTGGCGATCAGCCCCATCCACGCCATGTTCGCCAGCGACCCGCACCGATACAGCCCTTATTCCCCCTCAAGCCGCCTGTTCCTCAACAGTCTCTACGCTTCGCCGGGCATGATCCTCGGCGAGCGAGCCTGGCGTCAGGCCGTTGAAGATGCCGGTGTGAGCGATGAGTTCAAGCGTCTGGAAGACTTGCCCTTGATCGACTGGCCAGCGGCCGCCAGTGCCAAGTGGAAAGCTCTTCATAAACTCTATGAAGCGTTCAGTACCGGTGCTCATCCGCTGTACGAAGACTTCAACAGCTTCCGCCACAGTGGCGGCGAAGCCCTGGAAAACCATTGTCGCTTTGAAGCCCTGCGCGCCGAGTGCCCGAACATGGGCATCAGTGACAATTGGCATGAGTGGCCGGACGAACTGAAAAACCCGCGCAGCGACGCCATTGGCCTGTTCGCCGCAGCCCACGGCCCGCAGATCAGCTTTCATGCCTTTACCCAGTGGCTGATCACTCGCAGCCTGGAACGTGCGCAGGTTGCCGCACGCAGCAGTGGCATGAGGGTTGGCCTGATCGCCGACCTGGCAGTGGGCGCAGACGGCGCCGGCAGCCAGGCCTGGAGTCGGCAGGACGAACTGCTGTCGGCGCTGACCGTTGGCGCACCGCCGGATATCCTCAATCGCTCAGGACAAAGCTGGGGGATCTCGGCTTTCTCTCCCGATGGGCTGAAACGCAACGGCTTCCGGGCTTTCATCGAGATGCTGCGCGCCAACTTCGCCCATGCCGGTGGCTTGCGTATCGACCATGTGATGGGCCTGCAACGCCTGTGGGTCGTGCCGCTGGGGTCGCCGCCCAGCGAAGGCGCCTACCTCAACTACCCGCTTGACGACATGTTGCGCCTGCTGAGCCTCGAATCCTGGCGGCACAAGGCAATTGTGCTGGGAGAAGATCTGGGCACAGTCCCCGAAGGCCTGCATGAGAAACTGTCGGCCCGTGCGATTCTGGGCATGCGCGTCTTGTTGTTTGAACAGAACAACGGGCATTTCAAACCGATCCTCGACTGGTCGGACGAAGCACTGGCCACGACCAGCACTCACGACCTGCCCACTCTGACGGGCTGGCTGAGCGAGCTGGATATCGAGTGGCATTCGCGCCTGGGCCATCTCGACGAACAAAGCGAGCGCCATTGGCGCGAAGAACGGGCCCGTGAATACGATAGCCTGCGCCGTGCCTTGAGCCAGAACAACGACAACTTGCCCGCCGACACCGAAGACTTCAGTCGCATCATCGATGCCAGCATCCGCTATCTGGGCCATACCCGCGCACCGCTGGTGCTGCTGCCCATGGAAGATGCTCTGGGCGTTCATGAGCAGGCCAACCTGCCCGGCACCATCGACAGTCATCCGAACTGGCGACGGCGCTTCACTGCAGAAAGTGCCGCCTTGCTCGACCATGAAGACACTGCACGAAGGCTGGAGCTGCTGTCCCAATCCCGGCTGCAAGCTGCGGAGCGTGACCGATGAGTATTGCCCTGCAACCCCTGCGCGCGACTCAACGCTTGCAGTTCCACAAGGACTTCACCCTCGACGACGCTGTGCCATTGGTGCCCTATTTTGCCAGCCTGGGTATCAGCCACATTTATGCCTCTCCGCTGCTCAAGGCGCGGGCCGATTCCATGCATGGCTACGATGTGGTCGACCCGACCATCATCAACCCGCAACTGGGCGGCGAACCGGCACTGCGCCGTCTGGTAGAGGCCCTGCGCGCCCACGGCATGGGCCTGATCCTCGATATCGTTTCCAATCACATGGCCGTCGGCGGTGCGGACAACCCCTGGTGGCTCGATCTGCTGGAGTGGGGGCGCGGCAGCCCTTACGCCAGCTTTTTCGATATTCAGTGGAACTCCCCCGACCCGCTGCTCGAAGGCCAGTTGCTGCTGCCATTCCTGAGCAGCGACTACGGAGCGGTGCTGCAAGCCGGGGACGTTGCGTTGCGTTTCAATGCGCAGAACGGCTCGTTTCATATCGAGCACTATCAGCATCACTTTCCGATCACGCCAATGACCTACGGCCCGTTGCTGCATGCCAGCGCGCATCCGCAACTGACCGAACTGGGCCAGCGCTTTTCGGCACTGAGTCAGTACCCCCAGGCTTACGAGCGTGCCCGACAAGCCAAGGCCGAGCTGGCTGAAATGGCCAGGAACCCAGAAATACTTCAAGCCATCGAGCAAGGAATTACACAGTTCGACTCACGGGAAAGCGAAGGCTTCAACCGTCTGCACCACTTGCTTGAACGCCAGCATTATCGATTGGCCAGTTGGCGCACCGCCGCCGATGACATCAACTGGCGGCGCTTCTTCGACATCAATGAACTGGGTGGCCTGCGGGTCGAAAGGCCCATGGTCTTCGAGGCTACCCATGGCAAGATTTTCCAGTTGATCGAGGAGGGTCTGGTAGACGGTCTGCGCATCGACCATATCGACGGGTTGGCCGACCCTCGCGGCTACGGCCGTAAACTGCATCGTCGGGTCCAAGGGCTGCTCAGGCACCGTCCTGCCCACGCCCGGCTGGACCACCTGCCGATTTTCGTCGAGAAGATCCTCGGCCCCGATGAACCGTTGCGCGATGACTGGAGCGTGGATGGCACCACCGGTTACGAGTTCATGAATCAGGTATCCCTGCTGCAACACGATCCCAAGGGCCAGGCGCCGCTGGCCGAACTCTGGAGCCGACTGACAGAACGCAGTGCGGATTTCGATCAGGAGGTGCTGCAAGCCCGTGATCTGGTGCTGCATGGCACCCTGGCCGGCGACTTCGAGAATCTTGCTCAGGCGCTGCTGCAAGTAGCGCGCAGCGACCTGATGAGTCGCGACCTGACCCTTGGCGCCATTCGCCGTGCGCTGCTGGCACTGGTGGTGAACTTCCCGATCTACCGGACCTACATCAGTGCCTGCGGCCGTTCGCCAGAGGACGATCGTTTCTTTCAGCAGGCGATGCAAGGCGCCCGCACGACGCTCAACGAAGGTGACTGGCCAGTGCTGGATTACCTGCAACGCTGGCTAGGGGGTGAGCCATGGCGAAAGCTGCCCCGCGGGCGCCTTCGCGATCAACTGCGCAAAGCCTGTGTCCGCTTTCAGCAACTGACCTCCCCCGTCGCAGCCAAATCCGTGGAAGACACCGCCTTCTATCGCTCGGCAGTGCTGCTTTCGCGCAACGACGTAGGGTTTCATCCCCAGCACTTCAGTGCGCCGGTGGAAGCCTTTCATGAGGCATGCCAGCAGCGACACGAAAAGTTTGCCAACAACCTGCTGGCGACCGCGACCCACGACCATAAACGCGGCGAAGACACTCGCACGCGACTGGCCGTGCTCAGCGAATGCGCAGACTGGTATGCCGAGCAAGTCGAGCGCTGGCGACAACTGGCGATCGCGCTGAAAGGTGAAGACCCGACCATCAGCGCGGGGGATGAGCTGATGCTCTATCAGGCGCTGCTGGGCAGTTGGCCGCTTGATCTTGAAGGTGAGCAAGCCCATGAAACCTATGCTCAGCGCATGGTTCAGTGGCAGGAAAAAGCCCTGCGTGAAGCCAAGCTGCAAAGCAGTTGGGGCTCGCCCAATCAGGCCTATGAAGGCGCCTGCCGGGAATTTCTCCAGCGCCTGCTGCTGGCCCCTGAAGCCTTGGCGCTGCGCCAGTCTCTGGGGGCGACCGCCAACCGCATCGCTGTCGCCGGAGCACTCAACAGTCTGGCGCAGATTTTGCTGCGCTTGACCGTACCGGGTGTGCCTGATCTGTACCAGGGCACCGAGTTCTGGGATTTCAGCCTGGTGGACCCTGACAACCGTCGCCCGGTGGACTACAAGGCCCGTGAGCGAGCCCTGGCTGAATCCGTTCCGGCCCCCGAACTGCTGAGCGACTGGCAGGACGGCAGAGTCAAGCAGGCGCTGATCGCACAGGTGCTGAATCTGCGCGCAAAACATTCAAGCCTGTTCAGTCACGGGGAGTATCTGCCCCTGCAAGTGACTGGCAGCCACGCAGAGCATGTAGTGGCTTTCGCTCGTGTATGGGAGGGCGAGCGCGCCATTGTTGTTGTTCCACGCACAAGCAGTGAACTATTGGGCACTGCGCAAACTCCATTCATTAATGCTGCCAATTGGGGAAATACACGAATCATTCTGCCGTTCGCTGATTCACATCCAGACTGGAAGGGCCTCTTTTCTGACGTCGTAGTTATAAATGACAGGGAAATACAGCTCAGTGCAGCGCTCAAGGATTTTTCTGTAAACCTGCTTATTCAAACTATGTAATACCTGGGAGTGTCGAGATGAGTGCCGACGAAAAAAGAATCCGCGAATTTGCATATCAGATATGGGAATCGGAAGGGAAGCCCACCGGGCAGGAACAGCGTCACTGGGAAATGGCCCGCAAACTGGCAGAAGCCGAAGCACTGGCTCCGGATAAAACCAGTGCCAGCAAGGCCAACAAGCCCAAGTTACCCAAGGTCGATGGAGGTACGCCAAAAACCGCGCCCTCCAAGCCGGCAGCCAAGGCAGCACCGGTAGCCAAACCAGCCGCCGCACCCAAGCCCGCTGCAAAACCAAAGTCACCTCCTACCCAGGCAGAACAACCGCCCAAGCCTGCGGCGAAGAAACCACGTAAACCACCGGCGACTTGAAACGCTACAGGTCCTGTACCTGCCCACTGCCGCAGATGTCGCGCTAGATCACGGCGCGACCTGCGGCAACTCCGGCATCTTTATTCAGCAGTATTGAAGCCGTCCGGGTTTCGATAGCGGTTCTGGCTGCCTGAAAAGTCATCGCGTCAGGAAAGAATCATGAATACAAAGTCCAAAACCGTAAAAGACGAGACTTCAACGACCAGTTCACCCTCCCGCATTCGTGAAGGGCTGCCCTTCCCGCTCGGCGCCAACTGGGATGGCCTGGGTGTCAACTTTGCACTGTTTTCCGCCAATGCAACCAAGGTGGAACTGTGCCTGTTCGATTCAAGCGGTGAGGAAGAACTGGAGCGTATCGAGCTACCGGAATACACCGATGAAATCTTTCATGGCTACCTTCCCGATGCACACCCCGGCCTGATCTACGGTTATCGAGTCTACGGGCCTTACGACCCGCAGAATGGCCATCGCTTCAACCATAACAAACTGCTGATCGACCCATATGCCAAGCAACTGGTCGGCAAGCTGAAATGGTCTGAAGCCTTGTTCGGTTACACCATCGGCCACCCTGACGGCGATTTGAGTTTCGATGAGCGCGACAGCGCGCCTTTCGTGCCCAAGAGCAAGGTCATCGACCCGGCCTACACATGGGGCCGCGACCAGCGGGTCGGTACGCCCTGGGACAAGACCATCCTCTACGAAACCCATGTGCGCGGTTTCACCATGCGCCACCCGGCGGTACCGGATGAGTTGCGTGGCACCTTCTCCGGCCTGATGGTCGAGGAAGTGATCGATCATATATCCAGGCTGGGTGTGACCGCGGTAGAACTACTGCCCGTGCACGCCTTCGTCAATGACCAGCACCTGCTGCAAAAAGGCATGACCAATTACTGGGGCTACAACAGCATTGCGTTCTTCGCCCCGGACCCACGCTACCTGGCACACGGCAAGATCGCCGAGTTCAAGGAAATGGTCGCGCACATGCACCACGCGGGGCTGGAGGTCATTCTTGATGTGGTCTACAACCACACCGCCGAAGGCAACGAACGAGGCCCGACCCTGTCCATGCGCGGCATCGACAACGCCTCCTATTACCGGTTGATGCCCGACGACAAGCGTTTCTACATCAACGATTCGGGCACCGGTAACACGCTGGACCTGAGCCACCCCTGCGTGCTGCAAATGGTCACCGACTCCCTGCGTTACTGGGCTTCGGAGATGCATGTCGATGGTTTCCGCTTCGACCTGGCAACCATTCTGGGCCGCTATCACGACGGCTTCGATGAGCGGCACAGTTTTCTGGTCGCCTGCCGCCAGGACCCGGTCCTGCGTCAGGTAAAGCTCATCGCCGAACCTTGGGACTGCGGGCCTGGCGGCTATCAGGTCGGCGGCTTCCCGCCAGGCTGGATGGAGTGGAACGACAAGTTCCGCGACACCGTACGTGCATTCTGGAAAGGCGATGACAATCAGCTTGCCGACTTTGCCGGCCGCATGACCGCCTCGGGCAACATGTTCAACCAGCGTGGACGTCGCCCTCAGGCTTCGGTGAACTTCATTACTGCGCACGATGGCTTCACCCTGCATGACCTGGTGTCCTACAACGACAAGCACAACGAGGCCAACGACGAGAACAATCAGGACGGCAGCAATAACAACCTGTCCTGGAACCACGGCGTCGAAGGCCCGACAGACAACCAGGAAATCAATCAGTTGCGCCTGCGTCAGATGCGCAACTTCTTCGCCACCCTGCTGCTGGCCCAAGGCACTCCGATGATGGTCGCTGGCGATGAATTCGCCCGAACCCAGCATGGCAATAACAACGCCTATTGCCAGGACAGCGAAATCGGTTGGGTCAACTGGGATCTGGATTCCGATGGCAAGGCACTGCTCAAGTTCGTCAAGCGCGTGATCAAGCTGCGCCAAAGCTACCCGATCCTGCGCCGCAGCCGTTTTCTGGTGGGCGACTACAACGAAGAAATCGGCGTCAAGGATGTCACCTGGCTGGCGCCGGACGGCAATGAAATGAGCGTCGAACAATGGCACGACAGCCAGGCCCGCTGCATGGGCATGCTGATGGATGGCCGCGCCCAGGAAACTGGAATCCGTCGTCCCGGTGCCGATGCCACCCTGCTGCTGGTGGTCAATGCCCACCATGAAAGCGTTGACTTCACCTTCCCGCAAGTACCTGAAGGCACGCATTTCACCTGCCTGATCGATACCAATCAGGAAGATTTGCGCAGCAAGGAAAAATTCGACTTCGGCTCCCGCTACACCGTAACCCCACGCTCGTTGTTGCTATTTGAGCTACAGCGCGAAGATCAGTCATGACTCAGGCACTCAAGGAGTTTCTCGACTGGCGCAAGCACGGCTATGCCGATACGCAGGCGCTGGGCGAATGCTTGCGGGCATTGGTGAGCGAAGGCCTCGACCACCTGCCGATGCCGGCAAGCGGCCAGACTCTGGAGCGCTGGCAAGCGCTGGCCTGTGTGGCAGCTCATGATCTGGGGCTGTGCAAACTCTATGAAGGGCATACCGATGCCCTGGCGATCATGCAGGAACTGGGCGCGGAGATTCCCGAGCCCGGGACGACCTGGGGCATGTGGGCTGCCGAACCGCCCACAGCCAGAGTCAGTGTCAGCGGCAAGGGCGACTCGCTTCGACTGAACGGCCGCAAGGCATGGTGCTCGGGAGCGGCAGTCTTGAGCCATGCCCTGATCACCGCCTGGGATGAAGAAAACCGCCAGCAACTGGTTGCTGTGGCTCTCGATCAACCCGGCATTCATATCGCAACCTCCGGATGGCGTGCAGTCGGCATGGGCGCAACCGGCAGTATCGAGGTTCAGTTCGAGCAAGCCACCGCGTCGACAGTCGGCACGCCTGGGGCGTATCTGACGCGCGCAGGTTTCTGGCATGGCGGCATCGGTATTGCGGCGTGCTGGTACGGCGCTTCATGCGCACTGGCACAACGTCTTTTACAGCAGGCCGGTAAAAGCGAAGAACCCCATGCCCTTGCACATCTGGGGGCGGTGGATACTGCCTTGTACAGCGCCAGCCAGCTATTGCAGGCAGCCGCTCTCAGCCTGGACCGGACACCGGAGGACAATGCCGAACAGCTTGCCCGACGCTGTCGTGCCCATGTCGAACACACGGCCGAACAGGTCATTCATCATGTGGGCCGGGCACTAGGGGCAACCCCTTACTGCAAGGACGCCCATTTTGCCCGCCTGATTGCCGACCTGCCGGTCTTCCTGCGCCAGAGTCATGCCGAGAAAGACCTCGCCATTCTCGGGCAATTGGCAAGCAAGGCATCGAATAGCCCATGGGGTGCAGCCTGGCAGCCATGAAAAAGAAACTGATAGCCGGTTGTGGCACCAGCCTGAAAGCCTGGAACGCCTCACAGAAACTGGCCGCAGTACCCGTCATCAGCGCTGACCTGCTGGTACCACATCACTCACGGGCAATCATCGTCGCCCCTCATCCAGACGATGAAATACTGGGCTGTGGCGGCCTGATGTGCCAACTGGCGCAACTGGACCGGAGCCTGAAACTGTTATCGGTCACCGATGGCAGCGCCAGCCATCCCGGCTCGAAACTCTGGCCCGCCGGACGCCTGAGCGTGATCCGTCCCCAAGAAAGCGCCGAAGCCTTGCGTCGTCTCGACCTGCCACTGCATCGCCTGCAATGGATTCGTGGTGGTTTCAATGACGGCGCAGTCGCCGCCCAGGAGGAAAAGCTGGTGAAATTCATCGAACGCTACCTGCTGCCCACCGATGTGGTGTTCACCACCTGGGCCGAAGACGGGCATGCCGATCACGAAGCAACAGGCCGCGCCTGCGCACGCGCCTGTGCCCAGGCAGGCGCCACCCTCATCGAAGTGCCGATCTGGGCCTGGCACTGGGCAAGCCCGGAAGATGACCGCCTGCCTTGGGAACGTGCCCGCAAGGTCTTGCTGGACCCCATGACCATTGCCCGCAAGCGCCATGCTGCCCATGCCTTTGCCAGCCAGTTGCAAGGCGACCCGGACATCGGGCTTTCCCCGATATTGCCTGCCGGAATACTTGAACGGCTGCTGCAACCTTTCGAGGTGATCTTCATATGAGTGTCACCGAACAGCATTTCGATGAGCTTTTCCGGGACAACGACGACCCCTGGGCTTTCAAGCAGCGCTGGTACGAACGCCGCAAACGCGCCCTGACCCTCGCCGCCCTGCCCCATGAGCGCTATGCCTCAATTTTCGAGCCTGGCTGCGCCAATGGCGAACTGAGCGCAGAACTGGCCGGACGCTGCGAACATTTATTGTGTTGCGATACCTCAAACCTGGCTGTGGAGCTTGCCCGCCAGCGCCTGGCGTCTTTCAGCCATGTCCATGTGCTGCACGCCCGCCTTCCACAGCAATGGCCCGAGGGACAGTTCGATCTGATCGTGTTCAGCGAACTTGGCTATTACCTCGATCTCGAAGACCTGCATCAATGGATCGACTGCGCGCTTGCCTCGCTCACACCCGATGGTCAATTGCTGGCCTGTCATTGGCGTCCCGACATCGAGGGCTGCCCATTGAATGCCGATCGGGTTCATCAGGTTCTGGACGAACGCTTGCAGGCGCACCGGCTGTTCAGTCATCACGAAGCCGACTTTCTGCTGGACCTCTGGAGTCATGATCAAACCTCCGTCGCAGCTCGGGAGAAACTCAGATGATTGGCATCCTGCTCCCGGTACACAACGAAGAGAAACTGCTCGGTGCCTGCCTTGAAAGCCTGCTGCTGGCCAGCAGGCATCCAGGGTTGAATGGCGAACCCGTCACGATCCTGGTGGTATTGGACAGTTGTACCGATCACTCGGCCGATATCGCCCTGGAACACGGTGTCATCACCCTTGACCTGAAGGCCCGCAATGTCGGACAGGCGCGGGCGGCAGGCGCACGTTACCTGCTCGCCCACGGCGCCCGCTGGCTGGCCAGCACCGATGGCGACAGCAATGTGGCGACAGACTGGCTGGTGGAGCAACTGGCACTGAATGCCGACGCCGTTTGCGGCACGGTCACACTCGCCATGCAGAACAATGGCCTGTCAGCCACAGCACAGAGGCTGTTTGAACAGCACTATCAACATCGCGAAGGGCATCGGCACATTCATGGCGCCAACCTGGGCGTCAGTGCCTCTGCCTATTTGCGGGCCGGAGGATTTCCTTTCCTGGCCTGCCATGAAGACGTACATCTTGTCCGCCAACTGGAACGCAGCGGTGCCCGTATCGCATGGAGTTGCAGGCCACAGGTCACCACCAGCACTCGCCTTGACCCCAGGGCCAGCGGCGGGTTTGGTGATTACCTGAGACTGCTGTCAGAAGGGAGCAGTGAATCGGGCCATTGATGATGAGCCGTCTGCATGCCGGAACGATCGGCATCGGAGGAGCCCAATGTACTGCTGAAGAAGCGCACCGCTTCGGCACTGAGATTGCGATGGATATCTTCGCGGTCCACGCCCTCACGGTCAGTGCATAACAGCGGCATGGTTGCGCGTTGTTCATCGCTGCACGGGGCCATGAACACGAAATGCCCTGCGCCTGCCAGCAGCTTGTAGTCCGACACCTTCGGCAGCTTGCGCGCCAGAGCCTCTGCATTCTTGTCGATTGGTAGCAATTGATCGTCATCACCGGCATACATCAGCACCGGAACATGAACTTCGCTCAGGGTATGGCGGCCGAACATCAGGCTCAGGGGCGCCATGAGCATCAGCGCACCGACTCGCGGATCGGCCTGGGCATGCAAGTCGTCCCGGTCAGCGACAAGCTCCCCCCGGGTCTTGCAGGCATCGCGATCATCAGGCCGCTCCAGACAATACTGGCGCAGGCGCTTGAGGTCCGGCTGCGCACCCGCGAGGATCAGTGCGGTTTCGCCACCTGCCGAATAACCGATCACGCCGACCTGACGGGCATTGAGATAAGGCGACAGCATGGGGTCGAGCAAGGCTGCGCTGATGGCTTCGGAAATCTGCAACGGACGGCCATAAAGATTGCTCAGGCTGCCGAGACGGCTGTGATCGCGATAGTTATCACCGGGGTGCATCACGGCAACGACCACAAAGCCCTGGCGAGCAAGGGACGTCGCCAGATCATGCAAGGCCAGCGGGTTGCCTGTATTGCCGTGCGACAACAACAGCAACGGGAAACGTCCCATGGCAATCGGCACATCTTCACCGGCTTCAACCCGATAACCCTGGATCGCGCTCACCTGCTCCGATCCGGTGGACGGATAGAAAGCAATGGCCTGCATCAATTGCGAATCCAGTGGGTCGGGAAAGCTCAGCTCATGAAAGCCCGCGCTCCAATCCTCACTCGCCTGTGCCTGCACTGAAATCAGGCCATTGAGCACAAAAACCAGCATCGCTGCACAAAGACGTACCATTTGAAGGCTCATCCTTTGTAGTCCTGAACAATCCATTTATGCGCACATGAGGAACTTCATGCTCCAGCGCCCCTGCTCTCACAGAAATGAGAGTCTTTGAATGGAAAATAGTGCATAAGCCGGGCCAGACTATTTATCGGGAGGACGTCTGTATTCCGGCTGGAGCCATTTTACTGCCGGTCAGCCACGCTTACCTGTAAGGAAGCTGTCAAGGTTTCAACTTGCCGCGTATGGAAAGCAAAAACTCCACAGCCCGGCGCAAGCCAATGCACGGGCTGTGGAGTTCATGGATTCTGCCGGTAGCGTTTATTCGTCGTTCAGAAATGCCAGCACCGGTTGCGTGAACAACTCCCCCGCTTCGACGTTCGACAGATGCGCCGCATGCAGCTCGATCATCTGCGCGTCCTGGATACGCTCGATCATGAAGCGCCCGTCCGCAGGCGTGGTCACGGCATCCTGGGTACCACAGACCACCAGAACCGGCAGGCTGATCGAAGCGATCCGGTCACGGAAGTCGGCATCGCGCACGGCAGCGCAGTTGGCGGCATAGCCTTGAGGCGAGGTCTGCGCCAGCATGCCGACAATGGTCTCGACTTGTGCAGGCTCGGCAACGGCGAACTCAGGCGTGAACCAGCGGGCAATCGAGGCATCGCGCAAAGCAACCATCGCGGCCTGACCATCGCGCAGCACGGTTTCGATACGCGGATTCCACACCTCAGGCGTGCCGATCTTCGATGCGGTATTGCACAGCACCACACGCTCCAGACGCTCGGGAGCATTGATCGCCAGCCACTGGCCGATCAGCCCGCCCATGGACAGGCCACAGAAAGACACCTTGTCGATATGGAGCGCATCCAGCAATGCCAGCACATCACGCCCATTGCGCTCGATACTGTAAGGGCCTTCGCTGACCAGCGAGCGGCCATGGCCACGTGTGTCGTAGCGCAACACACGAAAATGCCGGGTAAACGCCGGAATCTGCGCATCCCACATGTGCAGATCAGTGCCCAGAGAATTGGACAGCACCAGTACCGGTGCATCGGCCGGGCCTTCCAGCAGATAATTGAGTTCACCCTCAGCGAGTTGCACGGCAGACATTCCAGGCTCCTGAACAAAACAAAAGATGCACAGTAGACACAGACGCATGGGCAAACAATCCGCTGATGGATTATTCGTGCGACTATCGAACACCTTAGAAGCAAGGACCACAAACACCATGCAAACCGAAGAAATCGCACGCTTCTGCCTGAACCTGCCGGGAGCCCGGGAAGACTATAAATGGGGCGGCGTAAGGGTGTTTTCAGTTGCCGAGAAGAAGATGTTCGCGGTGATGGACCTGGCCGGTCAGGGTTTGTCTTTCAAGGTCCACCCGGAGCTGTTTCTGGGTTACGTCGACCGGCCCGGTATCCGCCCGGCACCTTATCTGGCAAGGGCCCACTGGATCAGTGTCCAGCAGCCCCATGTGTTGAGCGACGATGAAATCAGGGATTTGCTCACCCGCTCGCATCAACTGGTGGTCAGCAAGCTACCGAAGCGCCTGCAGGTAGCGCTCAAGCTGTGACAGCCAGGGTTTGAACCAACCGCTGTCGAGAAACAGCTGGTCGATCCAGAACAACTGATGCCCCAGCACAATCAGCCAGAACACCATCTGGAAAGACAGCTTGCGTGTCTTGTGCCGGAAAACCTGCTGGCCCAGCAAAGCCCCGGGCCAGCCGCCGAACAGTTCGGCCATGTGCAGAATGTTCTCCGGGGTGCGCCAGCCGCCGTTACCGGCCTGACGCTTGTCGTGCCGGTAAAGCAGAAACGCCAGCAGGCTGACGACCAGATAAGCCGCGAGCACCAAGGGGCTGCCTGACCTGGCCCACAACATGCCCGCGCCATAAGCAGGCATCGCGCACAACAGCACAAGGATGCAGACCTTGAGGTTCAATCCCTGAACCGGCGCCCTGCCCCCGCTCGGTCTCTGAATCGAAGAACGCTGCCGAGGCAGGGTCATGCCTTGGCCGCTGCCCAGTCGATCCAGCCAAACTGCCAGGTCGCGAGGATCAACAGGCCAAAGGCGATGCGATACCAGGCGAACACCGCATAGCTGTGCGTAGCGATGAACTTGAGCAGACCGCGCACGGCAATCATGGCGAAGATGAATGAGGTGATGAAACCGATCGCGAACACCGCAAAGTCATCGGGGCGAAACAGATCACGGTACTTGTAGCCCGAATACACCGCGGCCCCGACCATGGTCGGCATGGCCAGGAAGAAAGAGAACTCGGTCGCAGCCTTGCGCGACAGACCGAACAACAGGCCGCCGATGATGGTGGAGCCCGAGCGTGAAGTCCCCGGAATCATCGCCAGACACTGCGCCAGCCCCACTTTCAGGGCATCGCGCCAAGTCATGTCATCGACTGTTTCGGCACGTATCACATGCTGGCGACGCTCGGCCCAGAGCATGATCACGCCGCCAATCACCAGAGCAGTCGCGACGGTGATGGGGTTGAACAGATAGTGGTGAATCAGGTCCGCAAAAATCACCCCCAGCACAACTGCAGGCAGGAAGGCGATCAGCAGATTGATGGTGAAACGCTGCGCCTGTTGTTGCTTGGGCAGGCCAATGACCACGTCAAGAATCTTGCGCCGAAATTCCCAGACCACCGCCAGAATGGCGCCGAGCTGGATGATGATGTTGAACGCCATGGCCCGCTCACCACCGAAACCGATCAAGTCGGCAACGATGATCTGATGCCCCGTACTGGAAATCGGCAGAAACTCCGTCAGCCCCTCGACAACACCCAATATCAACGCCTGAGCGGCGGTCCAAAGATCCATCATTCCCCCATAAAGCGCTGCCTGTGGCTCGCTCGTTAGTGTTGTTTTGCAAAAAAGGTTGTAACTATGAGCATCCGAACCTGAACAATGCTTGAAGAGGATGCTTAAAAGCGCCGAGATGCTAGCAGACCTGCGCGTGCAAAGGCTCCCTGTCTTGCGCATAAGCGCTTACAATCGCGCGCCCACCCATTCCAACCACACTCAGGGAGCCGCCATGTCCGGACTTGAACTCTTCGCTGCCGTCCTCGGCGTGATAGCAGTCTGGCTTACAGTGAAGCAGAACCCTTGGTGCTGGCCAATTGGTCTGGTGATGGTGGTGATCTATATCTGGATCTTCTTCGACGTAAAGCTCTATTCGGACATGCTGCTGCAAGTGATCTACGCCGGTCTTCAGGTGTATGGCTGGCTGCAGTGGACCCGACACGGCAACGGCTTGCCGGTGCGGGCGGTCACGGTCCTGCAGAGCGGGCCAGTCCTGGGCGGCCTGGCAATCGGTGCTGTCATCAGCCTGGTGCTGGGTGCTTCCATGGCTCATTTCACGGATGCAGCACAGCCCTGGCTCGATGCCGCGCTGACCGGTTTCAGCCTGGTTGCCCAAGTGTGGATGGCACAAAAACGGGTCCAGTGCTGGCCCCTGTGGATCGTGCTGGATGTCATTTTCGTCGGCCTGTTCATTTACAAGGAGCTGTACCTGACCGCGGCGCTGTATGGGCTCTTTACCCTGCTGGCCGTTCAAGGCTGGCGTGAGTGGCGCAACGATCTGGCGCTGGCGCGATGAAAATCCTGGTCCTGGCAGGTCCCGAGTCCAGCGGCAAGAGCTGGCTGTCCCAGGAAATCAGCAAGCGCTTCGGTGGTTTGCTGGTGGGCGAGTACGTGCGCCATTTCATCGAGCAGCAAGGTCGCGACACTGTCTACAGCGATATTCCCGACATTGCCCAAGGCCAACTGGCCTGGGAGGACACGGCCCGTGCTACCGCCCCGCCGCTGCTGATTCTCGACACGCATCTTCTGAGCAACATGCTCTGGAGCAAGGCCTTGTTCGGTGATTGCCCGCAGTGGATCGAGCAGCAATTGCTCAGCAGGCACTACGACCTGCATCTGCTGCTTTCCCCTGAAGGTGTCGACTGGATCAGTGACGGGCAACGTTGCCAGCCGCAACTGAGCGAGCGACAGGCATTTTTCGAGGACAGTCGGCAATGGCTGCATCGCCATGCGCAGAACTATCAGGTCATCGGGGGTGATTGGGACGCACGCCGCGAGCAGGCAATGGCTGCCGTCACGCAGCTACTGACTGGCTCAGCGGATCTGATGCTTGTGCAGCAGCCGATAGAACGTCGGCCGCGAAATACCTAAAACCTTGGCTGCAACGCTGAGGTTATCGCTGTGGCGGGTCAACACATCGCACAAGGCCTGACGCTCGGCTCGCGACTTGTAGTCATCCAGCGTCCCCATGCTGCTGGCAATATCCTCTTCACCGAGCAAGCCAAGATCCGCGGCCTCTATCTGCCGTCCCTCGGCGAGCACCAACCCGCGTCTTACGCGGTTGGCCAGCTCCCGCACATTGCCGGGCCAGTCATGCTTGCCCATGGCGATCAGGGCGTCCTGGCTAAAATTGCGGGCACGCCTGCCGGTTTCCTGACTGTAGAAATGCGCAAAATGATTGGCCAGCATGGCCAGATCACCATGTCGTTCACGCAGAGGCGCAGTGCCGACCTGCAAGACATTCAGGCGGTAGTACAAATCTTCACGGAAGCGCTTTTTACGGATGGCGGTTTCAAGATCCACATGGGTCGCGGCCAGCACCCGTACATCCACGGGAATCGCTTCGCTACCACCGAACCGCTCGATATGCCGGTCCTGCAACAGGCGTAGCAGATGGGCCTGGGTTTCCATGGGCAGATCGCCTATATCGTCCAGAAACAGCGTTCCGCCATTCGCCGCTTCGATGCGTCCGATCTTGCGCTCCTGGGCTCCGTTGAAAGCACCTTTCTCATAACCGAACAGCTCCGTGTGCAATAGATGTTCGGCAATGGCGCCGCAATTGACTGCAACGAATGGCTTGTTCCTGCGCTGCGACTGCATGTGCAAGGTACGCGCAACCAGCTCCTTGCCAGTACCGCGCTCGCCGCGGATCAGCACCGGTGATTCAGTGGGAGCCAGCTTGCCCAGCAAACGACGCAACTCGCGGATAGGACGGCTCTCGCCAAGCATCTCGTGATCGGAGCTCGATACTTGCGCAGCCCCCTGGACACGCAGACGTGCCATGCCATAAGCCCGACCCAGCGTGACCTGCATGCGAGCCACATCGAAAGGCAAGGTGTGAAAATCGAAAAACCATTCACAGACAAAATCGCCGATCTTTTCGCGCCGCAGATCATTGGGTGCAAGCACCGCAATCCATTGGGTGTTGCTGCGGGTAATCAGTTCCTTGACCGCTTCGGGGTGCTCGAAATGCTCAGGCATGAGACGAATCAGACCAACATCGCAACGCTGGTTAAGCGCCCCTTCCAGCGTATTGCTGTCCACAGCCCATCCGGCAGCCTGCAAGACAGGGATCAACTGATGGCAATCATCGCTGGGATCAACAATCAACAGACGTCGTGTTTGGGCCGCTTCATGCATATTAGGTTTCCTTGGCGCCCGACGTGGAAGAGAGTGATTAAAATCTTTTTATAAACAGTAAGTTGACGAGCCCGAATGTTACATTAGCAAATATTTGACACACCCTTGTACCGTTTAAATATATCGCTCATAACGAAAAGTAATTAAACAGGTTGTAACGTTTTTACAGTCAGGAAATTCTGCCGGTCATTGAACCGAACATCGTAAAAATTGCCTCAGATCAAGCCGAACGCGGCATGGATGTAAAAAAATTGAAAATATCCGGCAAGCGGTGTGACTCACCCCACCCTGTTCGGCATCAACACAGGTAACCAGCCGAACGGTCAGCCCACCGACGTGACTGGACTGATATGGGCATTTTGAGGAATTGAAAATGAACGCCCCACTGCGCTTCAACGATGCACTTCTGATCGCTGGAAACGCCTTTGCACCTTTCCAGTGTGTTGCCTGGGCAGCCCAGGCCGGAAGCGGCGAACTGAGCCTTACAGTGATCGACCGCACCTGCGCACTGATCGGTCGTAAACAGATCCCGAGCAGCGCTTACTCCGACCCTGTTCAACTGGCCAGCGCCCTGAAAGAAGCTCGCGAAGAAATCAGCAATGAGGGTTACAGCCTCCAGCCTTGGACCATGCCGGCTTGATGGCGTGACTCTTGTCGCGAATGAATTCGCTCCTACTTGTGGGTGAATTCATTCGCGAGACGTCATTTGAAGGATATACATTTTCTTCGGATGTACGAACCCTTCGCGAATGAATTCGCTCCTACGGAAACTTCATTAAATTCATGATGTTGCGTTTTATTCGCGAAGCTCTTCAATATGCCGGTAATCGGCACCCAGTCTATTAGCCAGTTCCCGCGCCCGGCCCAGCCGGATCGGTCCTTTCTCTATATCGATCAACAGGCTCTCGCAGTCGAAACCTGAACAGTGCGGCATGTCCTTGATACGACCATCGGTGAGGATCAATACACGCAAATGTTCGGCGGGATAACGCTGCTGACGCACCTTCAACCAGTCCTTCGCCTGCTCGATGGCAGCAAACAAGGGCGTTCCTCCGCCAGCGCCCAGCGCATCCAGCCAGGGACGCAATGCCGCCGAGGCCTTGAGCCCTTGATGCTTCCACTGCGGGACATTACCGCTGGCGGTCAGCAATGCCAGCCTTGCACGACGGCGGTAAGCCTCGTCAAACACCTGGGCCAGCATGCCCTTAGCCTGACTCAAGGCCTGATGACGACGTGTCGAGGCCGATGCATCGACGATCACCAGCAACAACTCCGCAGGCCGACTGCTGCGAGGCTGGCGCACCAGATCGTTGCGGCTTTGCGGGCGACCGCGCAATAACGTGGGCAGCCAGGCAATCGCGCCATCGATACCCGAACGCGCGGCACCATGACGCCCGGAAGTCAGTTTGCCTGGACGGGGGCTGGCATCCGCCCCCTTAGCCGAACGAGGGCGGATGCCTAAGGCTTTTTTGGCCAGCTCGGCACTTCGCGGCGCGCCCCTGTCGACACTGGCCGGGCAGGCAATTCACCCCAGTTGCCCTGCCCGCTTTGCGGCTGAGGGTTTTGTGGGCGAGCCTGGCTGGATGGCGGTGTTTCAGGGCTCTGTGCCGGTGGCGCAGGATCGCGGCGCCGGTGACGCAAGGCAAATTCGGCCACCGCGTCGATATCCTGCTCCTCGATCACACTGACACCACGCCACGCAGCATGCGCACGCGCAGCACGCAGCCAGACCAGATCGGCCCGCATGCCATCGACACCCGCCGCAAAACAGCGCTCGGTAACAAGACCCAGCGACCGGTCATCCAGCTCAATGGAAGACAACAACCCACGAGCCTGCTCACAGCGTTGCTTCAAGGCTTGCTGCTGGCCTTGCCATGCCTGACAAAAGCCATGGGGGTCGGCATCGAAATCCAGACGTCGGCGGATGATCTGGCTGCGCTCGGCTGGCAAGGTCTGCCCGCTCAGAACCACGTTCAGACCAAAACGGTCCAGCAGTTGCGGACGCAATTCGCCTTCTTCCGGGTTCATGGTGCCGATCAGCACGAAACGCGCTGCATGGCGATGGGAAATACCGTCGCGCTCCACCAGATTGGTACCGCTGGCAGCGACATCCAGCAACAGGTCGACGAGGTGATCGGCCAGCAGATTGACCTCATCCACATACAGAACGCCACCGTCAGCCTTGGCCAAAACACCGGGCGAGAATTGCGCACGACCTTCGGACAGCGCTGCATCCAGATCCAGCGTGCCGACCAGCCGCTCTTCGGTAGCGCCCAGCGGCAAGGTGACGAACTGACCGCTGGCCAGCAGGTCCGCCAGACCACGGGCCAGGGTCGACTTGGCCATGCCCCGCGGGCCTTCGATCAGCACGCCGCCGATTCTGGGGTCGATGGCTGCCAGGCACAGCGCCAGTTTCAGATCATCTGCACCGACTACGGCTGCCAGAGGAAAATGCGGGGTGTCGGTCATGCTTGGGTCAGGCAAGTTCATCAGCTCTCTTCTATATCCAGCAGCAGGTCTTCCAGCGCTTCACGATAGTCGCCCGGCTCCTGCCAGAGCCCACGCTGCTGGGCTTCAAGCATGCGTTCGGTCATGTCGCGCAGGGCATCGGGGTTGTGCTGGCGAATGAATTGGCGGGTCGATGGATCAAGCAGATAGGCATCGGCCAGCAGTGCATATTGGTGGTCGTCGATCAGCTCGGTAGTGGCATCGAACGCGAACAGGAAGTCCACGGTCGCAGCCATTTCGAACGCGCCTTTATAGCCATGCCGTTTGACGCCTTCGATCCACTTCGGGTTGGCCGCACGGCTGCGGATCACCCGGTTCAGCTCTTCCTTGAGGGTGCGAATTCTAGGCAAGTCCGGCTGGCTGTGATCGCCGTGGTAGCTGGCCGTTTTCTGGCCGCTCAGGCTTTCGGCGGCAGCCAGCATTCCGCCCTGGAACTGGTAGTAATCGTTGGAATCCAGCAGGTCATGCTCTCGGTTATCCTGATTCTGCAACACCGCCTGAACCTGCGTCAGTCGTTGTGCAAACTGCTGGCGGGCCGGCGTGCCTTCATCGGCTGCGCCGTAGGCATAGCCGCCCCAGTTCAGATAGACCTCGGCCAGATCGTCACGGCTTTGCCACAGACGCCCGTCGATAGCGCCCTGCACACCCGCGCCATACGCACCGGGCTTGGCACCGAAGATTCGCCAACCGGCCTGGCGCACTGCCTCGTCTTCGCTCAACCCGGTTTCCTGCAAGCTGCGGCGCTCTTCACGAACCCGGGCGGCCAGCGGGTTCTGATCGTCCGGCTCATCGAGAGCGGCCACGGCCTGTACGGCGGCATCGAACAGGCGGATAAGATTGGCAAAAGCATCACGGAAGAACCCGGACACCCGCAAGGTCACGTCCACGCGGGGACGATCCAGCAAGCTCAGCGGCAGAATCTCGAAGTCATCGACCCGCTGACTGCCCGTCGCCCAGACGGGACGCACGCCCATCAGGGCCATGGCCTGAGCGATATCGTCACCACCGGTACGCATGGTGGCCGTGCCCCAGACCGACAGGCCGAGCTGGCGCAAATGATCGCCATGATCCTGAAGATGGCGTTCCAGCAGCAGGTTTGCCGACTGGAAGCCGATCCGCCAGGCCGTAGTGGTTGGCAGATTGCGCACATCCACAGTAAAGAAGTTGCGACCGGTGGGCAGCACGTCAAGCCGACCTCGACTCGGCGCACCGCTCGGGCCAGCCGGCACGAAACGACCGCTCAGGGCATCGAGCAGGCCACGCATTTCTTCGGGGCCACAGGCATCGAGGCGCGGGGCTACGACATCGCGCAGGCTATCCAGAACCAGTGCCAGTTCCGGGTGCTCAGGAAGATCGTCGACTGCTTCATTCTTGACGATGCGCTCGATCAGGATGGCGGCATACAACTCCAGCCGCTCTCGCGTATCCCCCGTGGTACGCCATGGATCGTTGCTCACCGCCAACAAGGCTGACGGGCGCGGCCCGCTCCAGGGTTCAGCCAGATCACAATCCAGTGGATCGAAATCCAGCACCAGCGCCTTGGCCAGCACCCGCAACAGGCTCGACTGCGCGCCACGACCATCGCCACGGGGAATGCGCAGCAACGCCAGCAGCGTGTCGATGCGCAGGCGCCCCTCAGGGGATTGGCCGAAGACATGCAGGCCATCGCGGATCTGCGATTCCTTCAGGTCACACAGATAAGTGTCCAGACGCGGTAACCAGATCGCCGCATCGGCATCGCTGTCGATGGAGTCGTCCAGCGCCAGTTCGCGGTCGATACGGGTTTCGCGTACCAGCTTGAGGATGTCTCGCTGAAGCTCCAGCGCCCTGCGCGGGTCAAGCAGTTGCGCTTCGTAATATTCGTCGGCCAGCAGTTCCAGATTGCGCAGCGGGCCGTAGGTTTCGGCACGGGTCAGCGGCGGCATCAGATGGTCGATGATGACCGCCTGGGTACGGCGCTTGGCCTGGGCGCCCTCGCCCGGATCGTTGACGATAAACGGGTAGATATTCGGCATCGCACCCAGCACTGCATCAGGCCAGCAATCCTGTGACAGGCCAACGCCCTTGCCCGGCAACCACTCCAGATTGCCATGCTTGCCCACATGCAACACAGCATGCGCACCATAAGCCTTGCGCAACCAGAAGTAGAACGCGAGATAACCGTGGGGCGGTACCAGATCGGGGTCGTGATAGACCGCGCTGGGGTCCACTTGATAGCCACGGGCGGGCTGGATACCGACAAAGGTCAGACCAAATCGGATACCGGCAATCATCATCCGCCCGCTGCGAAACATCGGGTCATCCACGGGCGCGCCCCAACGGGCATTGACCGCATCGCGATTGGCCTGGGGCAAGGCATCGAAGGCTTGCAGGTATTCATCCAGCGCCATGCTTTGCTGGCAGGGACGCAGATCGATGCTGTCCAGATCGTTGGTGACGCCGCCGAGCAATTGCTGAATCAGTGCAGTACCGCTTTCAGGCAGTTGCGCCAGCGGGTAGCCCTCGCCCTGCATGGCACGCAGGATATTCAGCGCAGCCGCAGGTGTGTCGAGCCCGACTCCATTGCCGATCCGGCCATCGCGGGTCGGGTAGTTGGCCAGGATCAACGCTACCCGTTTGCTGGCATTGGGCAAACGCGCCAGTTCGATCCAGCGCCGCGCCAGTTGCGCAACGAAATCCATGCGCTCCGGGTGAGCGCGATAACACACCACATCCGACTGGCTGCGCTCGCTGCGCCAGGCCAGATCCTTGAAGCTGACGGGGCGGCTGATGATCCGCCCGTCCAGCTCCGGCAAGGCAATGTGCATCGCCAGATCCCGAGCGCCCAGCCCTTGCTCGCTGGCCTGCCAGCCGGGCTGGTTGTCCTGGGCGCAAATGGCCTGGATGACCGGCACATTGCGGCGAAACGGTCGCAGATGCGGCGCTTCCGGGCTGGACTGGGCAAAGCCTGTGGTGTTGAGGATCAGTTCGGCTTCGACTTCATCCAGCCAGTCCTCGACCATGATCAGGCAACCCGGTTCCTTGAGGCTGGCCAGCGCAACCGGCAAGGGGTTGAGCCCTTCGGCCTGCAAGCGCTCACAGAACACATCGATGAAACCGGTATTGGCGGCCTGCAAGTGGGAGCGGTAGAACAGCAGCGCGACCACCGGCTGCCCGGCAATCCAGTCAGCCTGCCAGTCAGTCAGCGCGGCACCGGGTTTATGTGGATGGTAGATCGCCGTACGCGGCAATGGCTGGGGCTCGCCCCATGGATAGTCGCGCTCGAGCCAGCTACTTGCCAGGCAGCGATAAAGATCCAGCGCGTTTTGCAGCCCGCCCTGACGCAAGAACTGCCAGAGCCGGTCCCGCGCTTCGGCGGGCACGGTGCTCAGGTCGCTCAATTCCGGATCGGGACGATCATCGCCCGGCACCAGAATCACTTGCACGCCACGGGCAGCAAGCTCCATCAAGCGCTCGACGCCATAACGCCAGTAGCCGATGCCGCCATGCAGGGAAATCAGAATGACCCTGGCGTGACGCAACACTTCATCGACGTACAAGTCCACCGAAGCGTGATTCTGCACCTGCATCGGATTGGCCAGACGCAGGCTCGGGTAATCGTCGGGCAGTTGCTGCGCAGCTTCGGCCAGCAAGGCCAGGCTCGAATCGCCGCTACAGAGAATCACCAGCTCGGCCGGGGTCTGCCCCAGGTCGGCAATGCTGTCGTCGGGGACGAAACCGCCCGGCTGGGTTCTCAGTAAGTGCATGGATCAGCCGGCAATCGCAGCATTGAGCTGCGCTTCCAGAGCCACGGCGTCCAGTTCCTGGCCGATCAGCACCAGATTAGTGATGCGCTCTTCATCGGCACGCCAGGCGCGGTCGAAATGTTTGTCAAAGCGCGTACCCACGCCTTGGATCAGCAGGCGCATCGGCTTGCCGGGGATGGCGGCAAAACCCTTGACCCGCAAAATGCCATGCTTGACCACCAGTTGCGTCAGGGCATCGAGCAGCAGGCTTTCGTCGGCCTGAGGCAGTTTGATGGAAATCGAGTCGAAAGCATCGTGATCGTGGTCATCATGATCATCGTCGTCATGATGGTCATGGTGAGTCTTGCGGCTGTCGATATGCAGTTCCGACTCCGCGCCAATGCCCAGCAGTACATTGATTGGCAGACGGCCATTGCTGGCCTCGATGACCTTGACCGCTGGCGGCAGCTCTTCGGCAACTTCGGCACGCACCGCCGCCAGACCTTCGGGATCGATCATGTCGGCCTTGTTGAGGATCACCAGGTCGGCACTGGCCAACTGATCAGCAAACAGTTCATGCAGCGGGGACTCATGATCCAGATTCGGGTCGAGCTTGCGCTGGGCGTCCACTTGATCCGGGAAAGCCGCGAAAGTGCCTGCGGCAACGGCCGGGCTGTCGACCACGGTTATGACCGCATCGACGGTGCAGGCATTGCGGATTTCCGGCCACTGGAAAGCCTGGACCAGCGGTTTTGGCAACGCCAGACCCGAGGTTTCGATAAGGATGTGGTCCAGGTCGGCGCGACGCGACACCAATTCGCGCATCACCGGGAAGAACTCTTCCTGCACCGTGCAGCACAGGCAGCCATTGGCCAGTTCGTAGACACGACCAGTGGCTTCTTCTTCGGTGCAACCGATGGTGCATTGCTTGAGGATTTCGCCGTCGATGCCCAGCTCGCCGAACTCGTTGACGATCACCGCGATACGACGCCCTTCGGCGTTATCGAGCATATGCCGCAACAAGGTGGTTTTACCCGACCCCAGGAAACCGGTAACGATGGTGACGGGAAGTTTGGCCAGTGTTTTCATCGGATGCCCTTTGGCAATACGGCGGGCAAGCAGGACGAGAACCGTGCGCTGCGCACGGATCGATTCGCCACCGGATCACCCCGCCCGGTTGTAGTGAGAATTCGTGGGCCTGTGGCCCGGTTCGAGGCAGGTCTCCTGGCTGACGGCGGCGTATCGGCGGTGCTGGCCGACAGGCATTCATCGCGCCTTCCCGCTTGCGCAGTGGCCATGCAATGAACATCACCGTTTACAGTTGCGGGGGCAGCTGCGGCTTGGACCGCATTCCCGTCTTAGCTCTACCCTCCTGCAGAAGGCAGAGAACCTCAAGTGCGCAAGGCTACGCAGTGGTCGAGGGCAGGTCAATCGTTCAGATTGACGTTCAGTGGCTGCCATGCTCTCCTATTACAACTTGTTACGGGTGCCCTTCACGGGGTGAAACGGGAAACCGGTGCGCTCATTCACGCATGAGCAAGTCCGGCGCTGCCCCCGCAACGGTAAGCGAGAGAGGGTCAGAACCACTGTGCCACGGCATGGGAAGGTGATCCTGAAGGTGTTGAACGCTGCACATCAACGCCCCTCGCGAGCCCGGAGACCGGCCCGATACTGACTCAATGACACACCCGCGGTGGGCGGGCGCAGTTGAAACCTCCTGGCGCCCGTCAGAAGGTTCCTGTGCGCATGCCCGCCTGTCGAAACCAGAGGGAAGCGCCATGTCCACCATCAGCAGCAGCCAGTCGAGCACAGCCACATCCACCCAGACCCAACGCCTGACCGCCGCCATCAGCGCTGCGATTCTTGGTGCGTGCCTGGTGTATTTCGCCGGTTTCTCGCACATCGCCGCCGTTCACAACGCCGCGCACGACACCCGCCACAGCGCCGCCTTCCCTTGCCATTGAGACCTGACGCCATGTTCAAGCGAATCATCCAGACGGCAGGTTTCAGCGGTCTGCTGGCGGCACTGCTGCTGACCTTGCTGCAAAGCTTCTGGGTCGCGCCGCTGATTCTTCAGGCCGAAACCTACGAAAAAGCACCTGCCGAGCATGTGCATGAACATGATCATGCCGAGGGCGCAGCCGCCGGACACAGTCACGACGAAGAGGCCTGGGAGCCGGAAGACGGCTGGCAGCGCATCCTCTCAACGACCGGTGGCAATCTGGTAGTCGCGGTCGGTTTTGCCTTGATGCTGGTCGCGCTCTACACCCTGCGCGCACCGGGCCGCACCTCTCAGGGCGCGCTATGGGGGCTCGCCGGTTTTGCGGTTTTCGTTCTGGCTCCGACACTGGGCCTGCCGCCCGAACTGCCAGGCACTGCGGCCGCCGACCTGAACCTGCGCCAATACTGGTGGATCGGGACTGCGGCCTCCACGGCTGCCGGGCTGGCCCTGATCGCCTTCGGCCAGAACTGGCTGCTCAAAGTGCTGGGCGCGGCCATTCTGGTAGTGCCGCATCTGATTGGCGCGCCACAGCCACTGACCCACGAGAGCCTAGCTCCTGAAGCACTGGAATCACAGTTCGTCATGGCTTCGCTGCTGACCAACGCACTGTTCTGGATTGCTCTGGGCCTGATCAGCACCTGGCTGTTCCGTCGCAACAATGCCGACCTGCACGCCTGATCACACCCACACACAGCCCCGTCCTGTCCTTGTGGCAGGACTGGGCTGCCAGCGTGGCTGCCCGTCCACGCACCTGCTGGAACTGATCGAAAGCAGCCTGAAAGCCCACGCTCTGGAGATCGGAGCCATTACCGCCCTCGCCTCCATCGACCTCAAGCAGGACGAGCCGGGCTTGCTGGAGCTGGCTGAATACCTGTCAGTACCGCTGATTTTCTTCGATGCCTCTCAACTGGCACGATACGAACCGCAACTGACCCATCGCTCGCCAACGACGTTCCTGCACACCGGCTGCCACGGCGTTGCCGAAAGTGCAGCGCTGGCACTGGCCAGCCAATTGGGCAACAGCCCTGCAACACTGGTGATCGAACGCCAGAAAAACATCAGGGCAACATTTGCCTTGGCACGCGCCCCTGGGCAGGGTTGATAATCCGCTGCTCATTTATCGCGCTCGACTCAGGAGAATCCATTGACCGTCTTTTTCATCGGTGCAGGCCCAGGCGACCCGGACCTCATCACCGTCAAAGGCCAACGATTGATCAACAGTTGCCCGGTCATCATTTACGCGGGCTCACTGGTGCCAGTCGCGGTGCTGGATGGCAATCGGGCCATTCAGGTGGTCAATAGTGCCGAGTTGCACCTGGAGCAGATCATTGCCTTGATGAAATCCGCTCATGAACAGGGCCGGGATGTGGCCCGCGTGCATTCCGGTGACCCGAGCCTGTATGGTGCGATTGGCGAACAGATTCGTTGCCTGCGCGAGTTGGGAATTCCCTTCGAGATCATCCCCGGCGTAACAGCCACGGCGGCCTGCGCAGCACTGCTGGGCACCGAACTGACGCTGCCGGACATTTCCCAGAGCGTGATCCTGACCCGCTATGCCGACAAGACCTCAATGCCACTTGGCGAGGAGCTGGCAAGCCTGGCACAGCATCGCGCCACCATGGCCATTCATCTGGGGGTCAATAATCTGCAGAAAATAGTGGAAGAGCTGACGCCGCATTACGGCCCCGACTGCCCCATAGCCGTGGTGCATCGCGCAAGCTGGCCGGATCAGGACTGGGTTTTGGGCACGTTGGCCGACATTCACGACAAGGTGCAGGAGAAAGGCTTCAGGCGTACTGCATTGATACTGGTTGGTCGCGTACTGGCAGACGATACGTTTGGCGAGTCATCGCTGTATCGGGCAGGGCATGCGCATTTGTTCAGGCCTTGAATGAAGGCTTTCGCGAATGAATTCGCTCCCAAGGAACAGGGAGCGGATTCACTCGCGAAGAAAACAACTCAGTAGTAAGCGTTTTCTTTCTGGGTATGGTCAGTCACATCACGCACACCGGCCAGCTCGGGGATGCGTTCGAGCAAGGTGCGCTCGATGCCTTCCTTCAAGGTGACATCGGCCTGACCGCAACCCTGGCAACCACCGCCAAACTGCAGGACGGCGATATTGCGCTCTTCTTCCTCGATCACGTCGATCAGGGTCACCTGACCACCGTGGCTGGCGAGCCCCGGATTGATCTCGGTTTGCAGGTAGTAGTTGATGCGCTCGTTGATCGGGCTGTCGGCATTGACCATCGGGACTTTGGCGTTTGGCGCCTTGATGGTCAACTGGCCACCCATGCGATCCGTTGCGTAATCGACAACGGCGTCATCCAGAAAAGCTTCGCTGAAACCATCGATCCAGGCGGTGAAGCTCTTCAGGCCAATAGCCTTGTCTTCAGGTTTTTCTTCGCCCGGCTTGCAGTAGGCAATGCAGGTTTCAGCGTACTGGGTGCCAGGCTGGGTGATAAACACTCGGATGCCGATACCCGGGGTATTCTGCTTTTCCAGCAGATCGGCCAGATAATCGTGGGCAGCATCGGTAATAGTGATAGCGGTCATGAACATTCCTCGCAGACTTGGCGGCAGTTTACGCCAATCGGATGCGCATACAAAGTCCTAGTATTTTTGTCAGGAAAGCGCAACCGCTTCTCTTCCTTCCTGGCGGGCATCCAGACTGCGGCGCATTCGGCGATACAAGCCCTTCTCGATCCACTCATAGCTGCCCCATGCGCCAATGGCGATGATCGGCACACAGAAAGCAAACACCAGATACGGACTCAAGGCAAAGCGCTGCGCCATGAGCAAGCCACCGTAGAGCACCAGGACATGCAGCAGATATACCGAGTAGGAACAGTCGCCCAGAGTCTTGAGCATCCGGCTACCGCGCAAGTATGGTTCCAGCGAAATGGCGCACAGCACGATCAAGGCGCTTGGCAGCCCCCAGTTCAGCAGGCGCTGCTCGTTGGTCAGGTGATGGATCAGCAGCATTCCCGCCACAATCCCGGCCAATGGCAGCCATAACCCTTCCTTGATCCAGCCCCGGCGATACAGCATGCCGATACCAATCCCCAACAGGAATTCATAGACGATGTCGTTGCCGTAGAAACGGCTGATCAAACCACTGCGAGCCAGAATCTCGGTCACGACAAACAGCGCGGCGGCGATGATCAAGGGCCGATGGCGCTGCTCGAAGAGAAAGACCATGGAGAACAGCACATAAAACAGCATCTCGTAGTTCAGGGTCCAGCCGACGTTAAGCGTCGGATACAAACCGTAGCCACCGGGATTTTCCGAAGGAATGAAAAGCAATGAAAGGAAGAAGTTCTGCCAGCCGATTACCTGATGGGGAAGCCAGGGCGCCGCAACCAGCAGTAACAACCCCATGGCAGCGGTATACAGCCAGTAAGCCGGCACAATGCGGATCAGGCGGTGCAGGATAAAACGCCCGGCAGGCATGTCGCTGCCATGGGTCGAGAGGTAAATCACCAGCCCGCTGATGACAAAGAAGATATCGACGCCCACGGCGCCCTTGGAAACAAAGAATTCGCCAACGGGACCGCTGGCCTTGAAATCGAAAAAAATCTGCATGAAGTGATGACACACAACAACCCACGCGGCGAAAGCCCGTAAAGCCTGAACCGAAATCAACATCCAAAAACCTCTTGTCACCTGCCTTTTCAACCAGAAGCCCGGACACGAAGCGAGCCGGACACGCATGAGGTCGGACAGTGAGATGACAGAAAAGATCAGGAAAATCCTGTTTCGTTCAGGAAACAGTAGTGGCGGCAGGCCACGTCAAACGTGGCCTGCAACGACATTCAGAGGTTTTCGTAGCGATTCATATCCAGCACCCCGCTCTCTCGCGGCTCGGTCTCCTGGATATAGCGGCTGATGTCATGGAAATAGGTCCAGAACAGCGGATGAGTGCGGCGCACACCCCAGCGCTGCACGATCTTCTCGAACCCTTCCTGATCCTTGACCTGCTGCATGGCGTCGACAAACCCGGACACTTCGCCAGCCGGGATGTTGAACATGAAGTTCGGATAACTGCTGAGCACGCCTGGGTAAATGGTCAGGGTGTCCAGACCCGGCTGGTAGCGATAGGACTCGCCCAGCAGGAAGGCAACGTTACTGTGGGCGCGGTTGCGCAGCATGCTGTACATCACACGCTTGCCGCTGGCGTCTTCGATGCGCAGCATGGTCGCTTCGGGCAACTGCTCGATGACCTTGAGGCCAGCGGCAGGCCTTGAAACCAGTCGACTGAGAGACTGCTCTGCCTGGGCAAAACTCTTGCTGATACCGGGCCGTGAACAATACGCGCCCTGACAGCGGTTGATCGGGTCCGGCGCGGCATTGAGCGTACCGGAGCGCTGAATCAGCTGTCGGGAGAAGTCCTGACGAGGGTGGCGCTCGTCAAGCCTCAGGCCGCTTGGAGTGTCGTCATCGATGCTCTGGTAGTCCAGCCACATCTTGAATTTGCCGGAGTCCTGATACAGGTCGCCCAGCATCTTCTCGCGCTTGTCGGCAGGCATCAGACGCATGAAGTTGATTTCCGCGCCGTTGCGGATCAGGTCGAAATACAGCCGGGTCTGGGCCTGATGGGAAATATTGCCGTAGACATCGAAGTTCACCGCCAACTGGTAATAGGTGCGCTCCAGCAACGGGTAATCGAACAACCACAGCGAGTGCGGCACATCACCGATCAGCCCTTTGGTCACCGATGCGCTGTCGAAGTGGCGGAATACTGTCAGCAGCGAGTTATCGTTGCCGGCCCACAGCGTCGACCAACTGGGTGGCGTCATGCTGGCGTAGCTGTCGCGGCGCAGGTTTTCATAAGCGTTGCGACGATCCCGGTAGGACAGCCACAGGCTCAGGATGCTGCCTACTTCGTCGTTCTGCCCGGGCATGGCCAGCAATGGCGTTGCCTGCCCACGGTACTGGGCATCGATGACATAACGATCATGACTCGGCTCCTGGAACAGCACCCAGAAATGGTCGCGAATCACGTCGGTCGCAATCTGCCCACGGCACACCGGACCGCGAATGAAGGTGCGCACGAAGTATTCGGCGTTATCGAGCATGAACTGATAACGCGCCTGCGCCGGAATCGCCTCGAAAGTCAGAAACGGGTTGGCACGATGCCCCGGCCCATAGCCCGGCATTGCATCCACGCTCCAGTTGGCGCTGTAAAACAGATCCTTGACCCGCTTCAGCTTCTGCGGGCTCATGGCGTAGGTGATATGGGTCTTGTGGACGATCACGCCCTGTACCGGTATCAGCCGGTAATAGAAGTCATTGCCCGGATCGTCATTGGGGCGACGGGTAGCGATCAGATCGACAGGTTTGCCGCTTGGCGTGCGCGAGCGTACCCACTGAAAGAAGTGCCCGGTATCACCACCTTCGAAATAGACATGCGCCAGAAACAGGTGCTCGTACAACCATCGACCCACCAGCGTCTCTCTGGAACCCGGGCGGTTGAGCAAGGCTTCCCATTCGGCAATCTGCGCCGCTTCAGCGACATTGGGCATGATGGGTTGTTGTTCGACCGGCGCACCGGCAGACAGCCAGCGCTGCAAGGTCTGGTACTCGGCGTCGCTCAGCCCGGCCACCGCCAACGGCATGCCGCCGGTGGGATGCGCCTGGGCATAGGCAGGAAACTCGCCCGGCAGCGGGCAGAGGTTTTCCCGGTTCAACCCCAGAACGATGTCGTCGGGAATCTTGCTGTTGGGCGGCAGCGGCGCACTGCGCCCCAATTCCAGCATGCGTGCCATCAAGGCAGCCTGACTGCCCTGGGCATCGAGCACCGAATAGAAATCCTTGCGCCGCCATGCATCGGTGCCCTGAGCATCGTAAAACAGCCGGGTGGGCGCCATCGCCGTACTGCGCTCGCCCTGATAGACCGGGGTCTTGCTGGCCCCGCGGCTCATGCCCTCGCCGCTGCCCAGGTTCAACTGGCAAGGCGCGTCGTTGCAGGCATGGCAGGCCACGCACTTCTGGGTCAGGATCGGCTGGATATCCCGCACATAGGAAATAGCGGGGCCCGGGGCCGCAGGCACTCCCTGGGCCTGGACAGCACAACACCACAACAACAGAACGAGACTTGGCAATGAGCGGTACGGCATATCCAGGGCCTTGAAATGAAAAACCGCGCAATTCTACAGCTGTTAGAGCACACCAACATGAGCTATTTTCATGCAAAGGCGCCATCAACACCAAAAGCGCTCCGGTTTGGTATGATCTCGACCTTTCTGTATCGGCCTTTTCAAGGTATCCCTATGTCTGACCGCAGCGCCCGCCATCAAGCCTTTCTCAACGCACTTAAACAGAGGATCCTGATCCTCGATGGCGGCATGGGCACCATGATCCAGAGCTACAGGCTCGAGGAAGAGGATTACCGTGGCAAACGCTTCGCCGACTGGCCAAGCGATGTCAAAGGCAACAACGACCTGCTGGTTCTGACGCGCCCCGATGTCATCGGTGCCATCGAGAAGGCCTATCTGGATGCCGGTGCAGACATTCTTGAAACCAACACCTTCAACGCCACCCAGGTTTCCCAGGCCGATTACGGTATGGAAGCGCTGGTCTACGAGCTGAACGTAGAAGGTGCCCGGCTGGCGCGCAAGGTCGCCGATGCAAAAACCCTCGAAACCCCGGACAGACCGCGTTTTGTCGCGGGTGTGCTCGGCCCGACCAGCCGCACCTGCTCCCTGTCGCCGGACGTGAACAACCCCGGCTACCGCAACGTGACCTTCGACGAGTTGGTAGAGAATTACACCGAAGCCACTCGCGGCCTGATCGAGGGCGGCGCCGACCTGATCCTGATCGAAACCATCTTCGACACCCTCAACGCCAAGGCCGCGATCTTCGCCGTGCAGGGAGTATTCGAGGAAATCGGCTTCGAGTTGCCGATCATGATTTCCGGCACCATCACTGACGCCTCGGGCCGCACCCTGTCGGGCCAGACCACCGAAGCCTTCTGGAACTCCATCAGCCACGCCAAACCGATTTCCGTCGGTCTGAACTGCGCATTGGGTGCCAGCGACCTGCGCCCTTACCTGCAGGAACTGTCCACCAAGGCCAACACCCACGTTTCCGCGCACCCGAACGCCGGCCTGCCCAACGCCTTCGGCGAATATGACGAACTGCCGAGCCAGACGGCAAAAATCATCGAGGAATTCGCCCAGAGCGGCTTCCTGAACATCGTCGGCGGCTGCTGCGGCACCACACCTGCGCACATCAAGGCGATTGCCGAAGCCGTCTCGGGTTACGCGCCACGCCAGATTCCGGATATTCCAAAGGCCTGCCGACTGTCGGGCCTTGAGCCGTTCACCATTGATCGCCAGTCGTTGTTCGTCAACGTCGGCGAACGGACCAACATCACCGGCTCCGCCCGCTTCGCTCGCCTGATCCGTGAAGACAACTACACCGAAGCCCTGGAAGTCGCCCTGCAGCAGGTCGAAGCCGGCGCCCAGGTGATCGACATCAACATGGACGAAGGGATGCTGGACTCGAAGAAGGCCATGGTGACCTTCCTCAACCTGATCGCAGGCGAGCCGGACATCTCCCGCGTGCCGATCATGATCGACTCCTCCAAATGGGACGTGATCGAAGCCGGCCTCAAGTGCATCCAGGGCAAGGGCATCGTCAACTCCATCAGCATGAAGGAAGGCGTCGAGCAGTTCATCCATCACGCCAGGCTCTGCAAGCGCTATGGCGCGGCCGTGGTGGTGATGGCTTTCGACGAGGCCGGTCAGGCCGACACCGAAGCGCGCAAGAAGGAAATCTGCAAGCGCTCCTACGACATTCTGGTCAATGAAGTCGGCTTCCCGCCGGAAGACATCATCTTCGACCCGAACATCTTCGCCATCGCCACCGGCATCGAAGAGCACAACAACTACGCCGTA
The DNA here is from genome assembly GCF_015471405.1 of Pseudomonas cichorii. Classification (GTDB taxonomy): domain Bacteria; phylum Pseudomonadota; class Gammaproteobacteria; order Pseudomonadales; family Pseudomonadaceae; genus Aquipseudomonas; species Aquipseudomonas serbiensis. The sequence goes on along the minus strand of NZ_BLVZ01000012.1, from coordinate 57,666 downwards.
GACTTCATCAATGCCTGCGCCTACATCCGTGACGAACTGCCCTACGCACTGACTTCCGGCGGCGTATCCAACGTGTCGTTCTCGTTCCGTGGCAACAACCCGGTGCGTGAAGCCATTCACTCGGTATTCCTGCTGCACGCGATCCGCAACGGCCTGAGCATGGGCATCGTCAACGCCGGCCAGCTGGAAATCTACGATCAGATCCCGGCCGAGTTGCGCGACCGGGTCGAGGATGTGGTCCTCAACCGCACCGCCGATGGCACCGACGCGCTGCTGGCCATTGCCGACAGCTTCAAGGGCGACGGCAGCGTCAAAGAAGCCGAAACCGAAGAGTGGCGCACCTGGCCTGTGAATCAGCGCCTTGAACATGCGCTGGTCAAGGGCATCACGACCCATATCGTCGAAGACACCGAAGAGTCCCGCCTGTCGTTCTCGCGCCCGATCGAAGTGATCGAAGGCCCGCTGATGTCCGGCATGAACGTGGTCGGCGACCTGTTCGGCGCAGGAAAGATGTTCCTGCCGCAAGTGGTGAAATCCGCCCGTGTGATGAAACAGGCCGTAGCGCACCTGATCCCGTTCATCGAACTGGAAAAAGGCGACAAGCCCGAAGCCAAGGGCAAGATCCTGATGGCCACGGTCAAGGGCGATGTGCACGACATCGGCAAGAACATCGTCGGCGTGGTACTGGGCTGCAACGGTTATGACATCGTTGACCTGGGCGTCATGGTGCCTGCCGAGAAGATCCTGCAAGTGGCCCGCGACGAGAAATGCGACATCATCGGCCTGTCCGGCCTGATCACCCCGTCGCTGGACGAAATGGTCCATGTCGCCCGCGAAATGCAGCGCCAGGATTTCCATCTTCCACTGATGATCGGCGGTGCAACCACTTCCAAGGCGCATACGGCAGTCAAGATCGAGCCGCGTTACAGCAATGACGCCGTGGTCTATGTGACCGACGCCTCCCGCGCAGTGGGTGTTGCCACACAGCTACTGTCCAAGGAACTGAAGGCCGGCTTCATCGAGAAGACCCGCAGCGAGTACGTCGAAGTCCGCGAACGCACCTCGGCACGCAGCGCCCGCACCGAACGCCTGAGCTATGGCGCGGCAGTCGCGAAAAAGCCGCAGTTCGACTGGAGCAGCTACGAGCCGGCCAAACCGACCTTCACCGGCACCCGCATTCTGGAAGACATCGACCTGGACGTGCTGGCCGAATACATCGACTGGACACCCTTCTTCATTTCCTGGGATCTGGCCGGCAAATACCCGCGCATCCTGACTGACGAAGTGGTTGGCGAGGCGGCTACAGCGCTGTTTGCCGACGCCCAGCAGATGCTGCGCAAACTGATTGACGAGAAGCTGATCAGCGCCCGTGCGGTGTTCGGCTTCTGGCCTGCCAATCAGATCGATGACGATGACCTGGAAGTCTACGGTGACGACGGCCAGCCACTGGCAAAACTGCATCATCTGCGCCAGCAGATCATCAAGACCGATGGCAAGCCGAACTTCTCCCTGGCCGACTTCGTGGCGCCCAAGGACAGCGGCGTGACCGACTATGTGGGCGGTTTCATCACCACCGCAGGCATCGGTGCCGAAGAAGTGGCCAAGGCCTACCAGGACAAGGGCGACGACTACAACTCGATCATGGTCAAGGCACTGGCCGACCGTCTGGCCGAAGCCTGCGCCGAATGGCTGCACCAGCAGGTGCGCAAGGAATATTGGGGTTACGCCAAGGACGAGCATCTGGACAACGAAGCGCTCATCAAGGAGCAATACGTGGGTATCCGTCCTGCACCGGGTTACCCGGCCTGCCCGGATCACACCGAGAAGAGCACCCTCTTCGCCCTGCTGGACCCGCTGCCTGAAGGCACACCGATCCATACACCTGGCAAGAGCGGCGTGTTCCTCACCGAGCACTACGCCATGTTCCCCGCAGCAGCCGTCAGCGGCTGGTACTTCGCCCATCCGCAGGCGCAATACTTCGCCGTGGGCAAGGTCGACAAGGATCAGGTCGAAAGCTACACCGCTCGCAAAGGCCAGGATCTGAGCGTGACCGAGCGCTGGCTGGCACCCAACCTGGGTTACGACGAGTAACCCGTCGCCGCCCTTTCCCCATGGATACCTGTCATATCCATGGGGAAAGGGCATTATTTCGGGTCTTGCTGAACCAGCGGCAGCATGTTTTTCAGGGCAAAGGGTGAGTTGCCGTCGACCGGTTCACGCCTGAACGCCTGTTTGTCCAGGTAGTAACGCTCGACTTTCGCAGCCTCCAGAAAACGCCTGGCGTCATGGCGCTCTACCAACTCCAGCACCCGCACACTGCGCTCGCCGATTCGGGGGCGTGTCTGAGCATCGGCAGCATCGTAGTCATGCAGCAAGAGCATGGCCCAGCCGCCAATGGTGAAGTGCCCCGTTGCCACCACACTCAAGCGACCATTCAACTGCGCCTGCAATGAAATCGTCGTACCGTTGATGGCGCTGAACAGGATGTCCTTGCCAGGTTCGCCGCCACGCTCGCGCAACGCATCCATGGCACCGAGCGCCATTTGCTCGTTCGCAGCCCAGATCAGCCGGATATTCGGATATCGCTTGAGCAGTACCCGGGCCTGCTCCTGTGCCCGGTCACGACGCCAGCCACCCAGCACGATCTGACGCAGATGAACCTGCGGAAACTCTTCAAGAGCACGGCGCATCCCCTGTTCACGCGCCAGGGAAACCGGCGTGGAGTTGGTCCCGGAAAACGCCAGCATCTCGATTGGCTGGCCGTCAGCCAGACCAGGATAAAGGCTTATCAGCCGCCTTGCCGTCAGATAGCCGCCCTCCTCATCGTTACCGATCAGGCTGCCGATGAAGTTCGGGTATCGCGAGGGAAGATCGCCCAGAATCCGCACCTGATCCTCCGTCAGCGTATTGTTGACGGCCAGCAGCTTGACGCCACTGCCCTGAGATAATCGCAGGACCTCGGGGGCTACATTCAATTCATTGGAGAACACCAGATAGTCAGGACGCTGACCGGCCCCCTGCAACGCCTCTCGCGCCATATCCAGCAATTTGCGGGTGTCACGGTCCGTGTACAGCACCTTGAGTGACATGCCGGTTTCATCGGCAGCCGACTGCATGACACGCGCATAGCTTTGCCAATAGCCATCGGTTGCAAAACCCGGGCTTAGAAAGGTTACGGAAGCGGCCAGGGCCACACCGCTCCATGAACCGCAGAGAATGATCAAACAGCGGAAAATGAAGCCACTCATATTCACAGAACCTTGAGCATATAAATGGCTATCGGCCGCCCTTCCCGAATACTGGAGAGCTGCGCAGTCGACCGCTAGACAATCAGGTTCTGGCTATTGGCCGCTGACCCAGAAGACAGCAGCGCCTACTACCAGCAGAATCAGGAAGAAAATAGCCCAGGCATCCACGTTGCTATCGGACTTGGTGGTCTTCGGGTGCTTACTCATCGCATCGCCTCTTGTCGGTTTTATAGGTGATTGCATATGAAAAATTTTGTCTTACCCCTCATCGGGCATCGATCAGCACTCAGTAAAGTCGACAATTTCCCGCACTTCAAGCAGGGTCTTGTACACGCGGCGCAGGGACAGGATTTTGCTTATCGCTTTTAACGATTTGCATATATATAAACATCACTTTTACCGATATCTGCAAACTGGTATCTTCGCCGCGCTCCGTTGGGAGTGCGCGACCGTGCGCGCAGAATTGTCTAGATGGCGTAAGGCTTCGCAAGCGAAGACAGAGGCTGTGTAACCGCAGTCGTGTTTGACGCCGCAGCCCTTGCTTCATTACGAAGCCTGAGAACAGGACCTATATGTACGTATACGACGAGTACGATCAGCGGATCATCGAGGACCGCGTCAAGCAGTTCCGTGACCAGACCCGACGCTACCTGGCGGGGGAACTGAGCGAAGAAGAATTCCGACCGTTGCGCCTGCAAAACGGTCTTTATGTCCAGCGTTTCGCGCCGATGCTGCGCGTTGCCGTACCTTACGGCCAACTGACGTCGCGTCAGACGCGCATGATGGCCAAGATAGCCCGTGATTACGACAAAGGCTATGCACACATCAGCACCCGCCAGAACGTGCAGTTCAACTGGCCAGCCCTGGAAGACGTGCCGGATATTCTGGCCGAACTGGCAACCGTGCAGATGCACGCCATCCAGACCAGCGGCAACTGCCTGCGCAACGTGACCACCGACCAGTTCGCCGGTGTTGCCGCCGACGAGCTGATCGACCCGCGTCCATGGTGTGAAATCGTTCGCCAGTGGACCACGTTCCACCCGGAATTCGCCTACCTGCCGCGCAAGTTCAAGATCGCGATCAACGGCTCGAAAAGCGACCGCGCCGCCATTGAAGTACACGATATCGGCCTGGAGCCGGTACACAATGCTGCTGGCGAACTGGGCTTCCGCGTACTGGTCGGTGGCGGTCTGGGCCGTACGCCAGTGGTTGGCGCCTTCATCAACGAGTTCCTGCCATGGCAGGATCTGTTGAGCTACCTGGACGCCATCCTGCGGGTCTACAACCGCTACGGCCGTCGCGACAACAAGTACAAGGCCCGGATCAAGATTCTGGTCAAGGCACTGACACCTGAAGTCTTCGCCGAAAAGGTCGAGGCCGAAATGGCTCACCTGCGCGGCGGCCAGACCACCCTGACCGAAGCCGAAGTCCAGCGTGTTGCCAAGCACTTCGTCGACCCGGATTACAAAACCCTCAGCGATCAGCACGCCGAACTGGCTGCTCTGGACGCCCAGCACCCTGGCTTCGCTCGCTGGCGCACCCGCAATGTCCTGGCCCATAAAAAGCCGGGGTACATTGCCGTGACCCTGTCGCTCAAGCCGACCGGTGTTGCTCCTGGCGACCTGACCGACAAACAGCTGGATGCCGTTGCCGATCTGGCCGACCGCTACAGCTTCGGCCAGCTGCGCACCTCCCACGAGCAGAACATCATTCTGGCCGACGTCGAGCAGTCCGAGCTGTTCACCCTCTGGAACGAGTTGCGTGAAGGCGGTTTCGCCACGCCGAACATAGGCCTGCTGACCGATATCATCTGCTGCCCTGGCGGTGACTTCTGCTCGCTGGCCAACGCCAAGTCGATCCCCATCGCAGAATCCATCCAGCGTCGTTTCGATGACCTGGACTACCTGTTCGACATCGGCGAGCTGGACCTGAACATTTCCGGCTGCATGAACGCATGCGGTCACCACCATGTCGGCCACATCGGCATTCTGGGTGTGGACAAGAAAGGCGAAGAGTTCTATCAGGTTTCACTCGGCGGCAGCGCCAGCCGTGATGCAAGCCTGGGCAAGATCCTCGGCCCGTCCTTCGCCCAGGACGCAATGCCGGACGTGATCGAGAAGCTGATTGACGTCTACGTCGAGAAACGTACCGAAGACGAACGCTTCATCGACACTTACCAGCGTATTGGCATTGACCCTTTCAAGGAGCGCGTCTATGCAGCGAATCATTAAGAACAACGAAGTCATCGACGAAACCTGGCACCTGCTGCCCAAGGACACGACTTTCGACAGCCTGTCCAACTGCGATGACCTGATTGTGCCGCTGGCGTTGTGGCGCGAACATGGCCACGCACTCAAGGCCCGCGATGGCGGCCTGGGTGTATGGCTGGACAGTGATGAAGAAGCCGAGGAAATCGGCGAGCACGTGGATCAGTTCCAGGTCATTGCCCTGAACTTCCCGGCCTTCACCGATGGCCGCAGCTACTCCAATGCACGCCTGCTGCGTGATCGCTATGGCTACAAGGGTGAGTTGCGGGCAATTGGCGATGTGTTGCGCGACCAGTTGTTCTACCTGCGTCGCTGCGGTTTCGATGCTTTCGCTGTCCGCGCCGACAAGGACCCCTACGACGCCCTCGAAGGCCTCAAGGACTTCTCGGTGACCTACCAGGCTGCAACCGACGAGCCTCTGCCGCTGTTCCGTCGTCGCTGACGGACAGTGTTTCGCGAATGAATTCGCTCCTGCACGGTATGTGGGAGCGAACTCATTCGCGAAGGCATCACCAGAACCGCTGCTGGGTCAGACGACTCCACCAGCCGGTAACCAACCGATCCACCGATGATGTTGCTGCCAGTCCTACGCGCTCCTGCAGGCTTTTGCGCTGGGCATAATTCAGGTGAAACACTTCGGCATCCTTGGCCCGCTCGGCCAGGTACTGATCACTGGTCTGCAACTCATCGACCAATTGCTTCTCAAGAGCAGCCATACCCAGCCAGACTTCACCGGTGGCCACCTCATCGATGGACAACTGCGGGCGATAGCTGGCGACGAAGCCCTTGAACAGGTCATGGGTGATGTCCAGATCCTGCTGAAACTTCTCACGGCCCTTCTCGGTGTTTTCGCCAAAGACCGTCAGGGTGCGCTTGTACTCGCCAGCGGTCAGCACTTCGAAATCGATATCGTGCTTTTTCAGCAACCGGTTGACGTTGGGCAACTGCGCCACGACGCCGATGGAGCCGAGAATCGCGAACGGTGCGCTGATGATCTTGTTACCGATGCAGGCCATCATGTAGCCGCCACTGGCCGCGACCTTGTCGATGCAGATGGTCAGCGGAATCCCCGCCTGACGGATACGCGCCAGTTGCGATGAAGCCAGACCATAGCTGTGAACCATGCCGCCGCCGCTTTCCAGGCGCAGGACCACTTCATCCTTGTCGGTAGCCATGGTCAGCAGCGCGGTGATTTCATGACGCATGCTTTCGGTGGCCGAAGCCTTGATGTCGCCATCGAAATCCAGCACGAAGACGCGGGGTTTCAACTCAGGCTCGGCCTGCTTCTTCTCTTTCTTCAGGGTCTTGGCCTGCTCCTTGCGCAAGGCCTTGAGGCGATCCTTGTCCAGCAGCGCCTGCTCCAGATGCTCGCGCAGGCCTTTATAGAACTCGTTGAGCTTGGTGACCTGAAGTTGTCCTGCCGTCCTGCGACGACCTTTTCCACGTGCTGACGCGATAGCTACCAGCACGACGACGATGGCAATGACCAGCGTAACCGTCTTGGCCAGAAAACTTGCGTAATCGGCAACGAAATCCACAGATACTCCTCACTTGCGTTGCGCCCTTTCCAGTCAAGGGCTTCGATGGCTCAAGCATACCGACGCGCTCTGACGTTCACCAGCACACGACCTGTTGCAAATAGTTAAAACGGTAATTTCAAACGAGCGTATGTTTTTTCGTTGACAGGCCCCGGCCATACCCCATAACCTCGCCGGACCTTCAACGTACCGAGACGACACGGACGTGGGCAGCATTTATTTGATACGACATGGCCAGGCTTCATTCGGTGCAGACGATTACGACGTCCTGTCGCCCGTCGGTATTCGTCAGGCCCAGGTAATTGGCGAACATCTGGCGCAGCTTGGCCTGCGCTTCGACCGCTGCCTGTCCGGCAATCTGCGGCGCCAGAAAGACACTGCACAAAATGCCCTGGCCCAACTGGCCGAGGCCGGTCTTGAGCCGCCTGCGCTGGAAATCGACAGCGCCTTCAATGAATTCGATGCCGAAGGCATCGTCCGCGCCCTGCTGCCCGCAATGCTCCCCGATGAACCCGATGCCTTGAATATCCTGCGCAATGCCGGCCATGACCCGGCCGAGTTCCAGCGCCTGTTCGCACAGATCGTCAGCCGCTGGCTCGGCGGCGAACACGACACACCGGGCATGCAAAGCTGGCTGGCGTTCGTCGCTGGCGTAAAGGCAGGTCTGGACAGAATCATCGAAGCGGCAGACAAGCACGGGCGCATCGCCGTGTTCACCTCCGGCGGCACCATCACGGCTTTACTGCATCTTGTCAGCGGCGTACCTGCCCGGCAGGCATTCGAGCTTAACTGGCATATCGTCAACACCTCGCTGAACCGGCTGGAATTCAGTGGCAGCAAGGTGACCCTGGCTTCCTTCAACAGTTACACACACCTGCAACTGCTGAAGGCGCCGGAACTCATCACTTACCGCTGAGTCCGGCCAACCGCGCCCTGACCGGCGCCAGAACCAACCATAAAAGGATAAGACCATGACCTCAGTAGCCGAAGCTGTCCAAACCATGAAAGCCAAGTTCAACCCAAGCGCTGCTTCGGGCCTGGACCTGGTTTTCGGCTTCAACATCACTGACGAAGACAAGCACTACGCCCTGATCGTCAAGGACAGCACCTGCGAACTGCAGGAAGGTGAAAACCCTGACGCCAACGTGACTCTGGTCATGGACAGCGAAACCCTCAAAGGCATCGTCAGCGGCGAGACCGATGGCATGCAGGCTTTCATGGGCGGCAAACTGCGCGCCGAAGGCGACATGATGCTGGCCATGAAGCTGAGCGAGCTGTTCCCGGTTTAATGAAAACCACTGCGCCCGGTCATGCAGACTGGCTCAGGACGATGCACGAAAAACCGAAGCTTCAGGGCTTCGGTTTTTTTTCGTCTGCAATAAAACCGACTGATCGGCGGGCAACACGCTAGCCTATAAGGCTCGCCAAGGGTTGTTCGCCAATAGCCTGCCGATTAGATTAGCCAATGATCCTGACAGACCATAATAAACAGGAATAAGTATGGCGCTAACCGACCAGTCCACGGATATTCGTCCCGGTGAAGAGCTGGACGCACACCTGATTGATCCCTACCTGAAAGCACAGATCCCTGGCCTCAGCGGTTTGCCGCAGATCAGCCAGTTTCCGGGAGGCGCATCGAATCTCACCTACCTGATCCGTTATCCCGAACAGGAGTTTGTCCTGCGCCGCCCGCCATTCGGGCAAAAAGCCAGGTCGGCCCACGACATGGGCCGTGAGTACCGTATTCTCAACGGCCTCAAGGATGCATTTCCCTATTGCCCGAAAACCTATGCACACTGCACCGATGAAAGCCTGATCGGCTCTGACTTTTATGTCATGGAGCGGGTCAAGGGCATCATCCTGCGCTCGGACCTGCCGCCTGAGCTGAATCTGGATGCCCGACAGACCGGGGAACTGTGCAAAAGCTTCATCGACAAGCTGGTGGAGTTGCATCGGGTCGATTATCAGGCGTGCGGCCTGACTGACCTGGGCAAGCCTCAGGGTTATGTCGAACGGCAGATCCTCGGCTGGAGTGAACGCTACGAGAAAGCCATGACCCCTGATGCTCCCGCCTGGGAAACGGTCAGGAACTGGCTGGTGGAAAAAATGCCCTCCGACCACCCGCAGCACGCCATCGTACACAACGATTACCGCTTCGATAACGTGATTCTCGACCCCGAAAACCCGATGCGCATCATTGGCGTGCTGGACTGGGAACTGACCACGCTGGGAGACCCGCTGATGGATCTGGGCAACACCCTCGCCTACTGGATACAGGCAGACGACCCTGCGCCCGTACAGTTGATGCGCCGTCAGCCCAGCAATGCGCCGGGTATGCTGACCCGCCAGCAGTTTGTCGATTATTACGCCGAACGCTCTGGCATCCGCATCGATAACTTCGACTTCTACTACACCTACGGCCTGTTCCGTCTGGCCGGCATCGTGCAACAGATCTACTACCGGTTCTTCCATGGCCAGACCCGGGACAAGCGCTTCGCACAGTTCATCCAGATGAACCTGCTGCTGGAGCGGATGAGCCTGCAAGTGATCGAAAAATCCAGCCTTTGAGTGCAGTGACCCAAGGAAACAGGAAACCAACATGTCCAGAACCCAGTTATTCGACCTTGATGGCAAAATCGCCTTTGTTTCCGGTGCCAGTCGCGGCATCGGGGAAGCCATCGCCAGACTGCTGGCCCAGCAAGGCGCACATGTCATCGTCTCCAGCCGCAAGATCGAGGGCTGCCAGCAGGTTGCCGATGCAATCATCGCCGAAGGTGGCAAGGCAACCGCCATCGCCTGCCATATTGGGGAGATGGAACAGATTCAAAGCGTCTTTGAGCAGATTCGCCAACAGTTCGGGCGTCTGGACGTGCTGGTCAACAATGCCGCCACCAACCCGCAGTTCTGCAATGTGCTGGATACCGACCTCGGTGCCTTTCAAAAGACCGTGGACGTGAACATTCGCGGGTACTTCTTCATGTCCGTGGAAGCCGGCAAGCTGATGCGCGAAAACGGCGGCGGCAGCATCATCAATGTGGCCTCGATCAATGGCGTATCTCCGGGCCAGTTCCAGGGGATCTATTCGGTAACCAAGGCGGCGGTCATCAATATGACCAAGGTGTTTGCCAAGGAGTGCGCGGCGTTCGGTATCCGCTGCAATGCCCTGCTGCCGGGCCTGACCGACACCAAATTCGCCTCGGCACTGGTCAAGAACGACGCCATTCTCAATGTGGCACTGGCCCAGATCCCCCTCAAGCGCGTGGCGGCTCCCAGTGAAATGGCCGGTGCGGTGCTGTATCTGGCCAGCGAAGCGTCCAGCTATACCACCGGGGTTGCCCTGAATGTGGATGGCGGGTTTCTTTCCTGAGTGCAGCCATGACGTCTGCGTAGGAGCGAATTCATTCGCGAATGAATTCGCTCCCACAGAACCAGATAAGAATTAAATTTCCATAATTATAATTTGTAGAATATATTTTCCGAAAACAATAATCCTTTACGGAGACTGTCATGCGGAAAACCCCTCTCGCTGCGCCACTGGGTATCGGGCTGATCGGCACCGGTTTCATGGGCCGCGCCCATGCCCTTGCATTTCGTAATGTCAGCGCGACTTTTGAGCTGCCTGCCCCTCTCCACCTGGCGGCACTGGCCGATGCAGACAGCGCCCGTGCCGAGCAGTGTGCGCAAGCATGGGGGTTCGAGCGCAGTCATGGCGACTGGCAGCAACTGATCGACGATCCTCAGGTTCAGATCGTGGCGATCACCACACCCAATCATTTGCACTTCCCCATGGCCATGGCAGCCATCGCCGCGGGAAAGGCGGTGTATTGCGAAAAGCCTCTGGCCGTCAGCCTTGCCCAGGCCGATGAGATGCGCCGCAGCGCCCAGACCGCAGGCGTCGTGACGCAAGTGGGTTACAACTATCAGCACAACCCGATGATCGGCCTGGCAAAAGAGATGATCGAGGCTGGCGAGCTGGGGGACATCATCAGTTTCCAGGGCGAGTTCAGTGAGGACTTCATGGGCGACCCGGCTTCGCCATGGTCCTGGCGCTGTGAAGCCGAGCATGCCGGTGGCGCACTGGCCGATCTTGGCAGCCATCTGCTGGCCATGGCCCGCTACCTGTTGGGCGATATCGAAGCAGTGTGCGCCGACTCGAATACGGTGCATCGCCAGCGCCCGAGCACTCGCGGCAGCAGCGAGCTGCGCCCGATTGCGGTAGACGATCAGACCCACGCCCTGCTGCGCTTTGCCAGTGGCGCACGCGGCACCTTCAGCAGCAGCTGGCTCAAGCATGGCTACAAGAATCACCTGAGCTTTGAAATCAGCGGCACTCGCGGCACCCTGGCTTTCGATCAGGAGCGCTTGAACGAACTGCGCATTTATCGCTCGGGCGCCACCGGGCGCGATGGCTTCCAGCGGATACTCGCAGGCCCGGCCCAGGCAGGCTATGCCGCCTTCTGTCCAGCGCCCGGCCATCAACTGGGTTACAACGAACTCAAGGCACTGGAAGTACATTCTCTGATTCAGGCCGTTTGCGGCCTTGGCAAGCGAGGACCGGATTTTGAAGAGGCCTGGCAGATCGAACGCCTGGCAGCGGCGATTCGCCTTGCGGCGCGTGAACAGCGCTGGGTCGGACTGGGTGAAATTTGAGAGCCAGGCTTCGACCATTGTCTGACACTGGGTACACATGGGAGTAGAATGCGCGGCCTTCGGGCAGCCATTCTGCCCCCCTGCCCTATAAGCCGTACCGATCATGCCTTTTGAACTCAGTGTCGACCTTACTACCCTCGCTGTTCTGATCGCCGTTGCCTTCATCGCCGGATTCATCGATGCCATTGCCGGCGGCGGCGGGCTGCTGACCACCCCGGCCCTGATGACAGCCGGCCTGCCGCCGCATCTGGTTCTGGGCACCAACAAGCTCAGTTCGACCTTCGGCTCGGCCACGGCCAGCTTTACCTACTACCGTCGCAAGCTTTTCCATCCACGCCAATGGATGCATGCATTGGTCGGCACCGCTGTGGGTGCGGCACTCGGCGCGGTGATTGCCCATTACCTGCCTGCCGAATGGCTGAACCAGATGCTGCCGGTGATTGTGTTCGGTTGCGGTTTGTACCTGCTGTTCGGCGGCACGCCCAAGGCGCCGCTGGACAGTGACGCGCCGATCAAGAAGAAATGGCAACTGCCCCAAGGCCTGACGCTGGGTTTCTATGATGGCGTGGCGGGTCCCGGCACCGGAGCCTTCTGGACTGTCAGCACCTTGATGATGTACCCCGTGGATCTGGTGAAGGCCAGTGGCGTGGCGCGCAGCATGAACTTCGTCAGCAATGCCGTGGCCTTGTCGGTGTTCATCTTTTCCGGCCAGGTAGACTTCGTGATCGGCCTGAGCATGGGGCTGTCAGTGATGCTCGGTGCCTACTTCGGCGCAGGCACCGCAATCAAGGGCGGTGCCAGGTTCATTCGCCCGGTGTTCATCACCGTCGTGCTCGGCCTGACCGTGCGCCTAGCCTGGCAGCACTGGTTCGGGGGCGCCTGAGCGACGAGCCAGATACGACTCGATCAGATAGCGCGCAATGGAACGGCTGGCCGGCAAAGGCGGCAGGTCATCGATACGGAACCAGCGCGCATCTTCGATCTCATCGACCTGCGGCACGATTTCACCACTTTCATATTCGGCATGAAAGCCCAGCATCATCGAGTGGGGGAACGGCCAGCACTGGCTGCCCATGTAAGTGATATTGCGGATGCGGATCTGCACCTCCTCCATCACCTCCCGACGCACGCAGTCCTCGGCGGACTCACCCGGTTCGGCAAAGCCCGCCAGAGTGCTGTAGACGCCCGGCACGAAGCGCGGTGAACGGGCCAGCAGGATTTCATCGCCACGGGTAATCAACACGATCATGCTTGGCGAGATACGCGGATAGAAGCGCAGGTTGTCATGCTCGCAGTACATGGCCCGCTCGCCCGGAATCTGCACCGTCGGGCGGCCACAGGCGCCACAGAATCGATGTTCGCGAGCCCAGGTGCTGATCTGCGCCGCATAGCCGAGCTTTTGATAGACAGCAAAATCGCCTTGCAGCATGAACTGGCGAAGCCCCTGCCAGGTGCATCCTTCGACCTCCACCGACCTGTCGAGCACCAGCACATAGACCGGCTCGCCATCGAAGTGGCCAATCCCATGCTCGCTTTGCACCGGCAGGTCCTGACGCTTGAGCCACTCTCTGGGGAACATGACGCCATTGCCGTCGAGCAGGAAACCCTCGTCGCCATGGACCACGGCCCAACCACCCGTGGCTTGCGTATCCAGAACTGCGGTAGTCCAGCGCGCCGGGCGTGTCATGGCAAAACTCCTCTGGTAACTGGCAAGAATCTTAGCTCCTCAATTGTCGAAAACAGGCTTCTGCTTGCTCATGTGCGCCGCCATGGCCACTTTGAGGTCTGCCGATTGCAACATGGCAGAGTTCCAGATGGCAACGTGCTCAAGGCCATCGTCAATGCGATGGTCGCGCATGTAACCGATCATTTGCTTGGTGCCCTCTATCGCGATAGGAGACTTGGCGGCAATCTCACGGGCGATGGCGAAGACACCTTCCAACAGGCTCGGCGCATCGGCAAAAGTGCTGTTGACCAGACCGATGCGCTGGGCTTCTTCGGCACCCACGGTGCGCCCGGTATAAGCCAGCTCACGCATCATGCCGTCACCGATGATCCGTGGCAGGCGTTGCAGGGTCCCGACATCGGCAGCCATCCCCATATCGATTTCACGGATCGAGAATTGCGCGTCGGCTGCGGCATAGCGCATGTCGCACGCGGAAACCAGGTCGATGGCGCCGCCCAGGCAATAGCCCTGAATTGCAGCGAGCACGGGCTTGCGGCAGTTGTCCACCGCAGTGAACGAAGCCTGCATCTGCTGGATCTTGCGACGCAACATCCGCGCATTGCGCCCGACATCCTTGCCCATCTGCCCCGCGATGGAAGCCAGCAGCGCCAGATCGATCCCCGAGGAAAAATGCTTGCCCGCACCACTCAAAACGACGACACGCACCTCATCGTTCTCCTCGACCCACTGGAATATCTCGATTATTTCACTCCAGAAGGCAGCGCTCATGGCATTGACCTTGTCTGGTCGATTAATCTGCACATGAGCAATGTGATCGGTCAGTTCGACGAGAAAGGCTTGGTAATCGGACACGGGCATCATCCTCAGAGGTGATTATTGTTTTGACTGGCCCGGACTATACCAAGCCCTTCACAACTGCCGTAAGACGACTTTTGTGACATTTCCCGGACCGCGAATCGGCCATGTTCCATGGCCTGACACATAAAAAGTATGAACCGTCGAGGCCTCAAGGGGTCCAGATTCATTGCCTGCAATCGGAAACAAGAGGGCAATACTTGGAAAATTCAAAAGCGGTAACCGGTATAGAAGGTCTGGACGACATCCTTTCGGGTGGTCTTTCACGCAATCATGTTTTCCTTCTCGAAGGGGAACCCGGAACCGGCAAGACCACCGTAGCGCTGCAGTTTTTGCTGGCGGGTGCGCAAACGGGTGAAGTCTGCCTCTACATCACACTCTCGGAAACCGAACGAGAGCTGCGTGAGGGAGCACGTTCCCATGGCTGGGAACTGGATGAACATATCGAGATTTTCGAGCTGACGCCTCCTGAAAGCCTGCTCAATACCGAGCAGCATCAAAGCCTGCTGTACTCCTCCGACCTTGAGCTGGGGGAAGCAACACGGCAGATCTTTGACGTGGTGGAGCGCATCAGGCCATCTCGCGTAGTCATAGACAGCCTTTCGGAAATTCGCCTGCTGGCGCAGAGTTCGTTGCGCTACAGACGGCAGATTCTGTCCATCAAGCATTACTTCGCTCGCTATGACGCGACCGTCATTCTGCTCGACGACCTGACTACGGAGTCTCTGGACAAGACCGTACACAGCGTCGCCCACGGCGTCATCCGCCTGGAAGAACTGACACCCAACTATGGCGCAGAACGGCGACGCCTCAAGATCGTCAAGTATCGCGGTCAGAAGTATCGCGGCGGCTTCCATGACTTCACCATCATGGAAGACGGAATCCATGTGTTCCCGCGCCTGGTCGCGGCCGAACACCGTAATGACTACATCCGCACGCAACTGGGCAGCGGCATCAAGGAACTCGACGACTTGCTCGGCGGTGGTACGGACAGCGGCTCAAGTACGCTGATCCTCGGCCCGGCCGGCACTGGCAAATCGTTGATCGCACTGGTCTTCGCCGCACAGGCCGTATCTCGTGGCGAGCGGGTCGGCCTGTTCATCTTCGACGAAGAACTGGGCCTGCTGTTTGACCGGATGAAAAAGATAGGCATCGACCTCAAGGCCTTGCAGGCCACGGGCAACCTGATGATCGAGCAGGTGGACGCTGCCGAGTTGTCTCCGGGGGAGTTTTCCCATCGGGTGCGCCGCTGCGTGGATGACAAGCAGATCAAGACCGTTGTCATCGACAGCATAAACGGCTATCAGGCGGCAATGCCGGAAGAGAACTCACTGGTTCTGCACATGCATGAACTTCTGCTTTATCTCAACCGACAAGGTGCCTCGACCTTCATGACCGTGGCGCAACACGGCCTGGTTGGCGATATGCAAACGCCAGTGGATATTACCTATCTGGCAGATACCGTCATCCTGTTGCGCTACTTTGAAGCGCTCGGCCAGATTCGCAGGGCCATATCCATCATCAAGAAACGAACCGGCACTCACGAATCGACGATTCGCGAATACCGCATTGGCAGGAGCGGCCTGAGAATAGGCGAGCCGTTATCAGCCTTTCAGGGTGTCCTGCGCGGCGCTCCCGATTACTTTGGCGAAAGCAAGCCACTGCTCAAGGATGAAGACGAGTGAGTGTCAGCGGATTGTTATCGGAGCGGGCTGTCATTCTGGCCCCCAGAGGACGTGACAGTCAGATTGCGGTAATGATCCTTGAGGAAGCGGGCTATGGAGCAACCATAGCCCGCGATCTCAACGAACTAGGCCAGGAACTGGCTGCCGGAGCGGGACTCGCGATCATTGCCGATGAGGCACTGCGCGGTGCGGATATCGATCCGCTGGTGAGCCTTCTGGCCAACCAGCCCGCCTGGTCAGACCTGCCTATCGTGTTGCTCACTCACCATGGCGGCCCGGACCAGAACCCTTCGGCACGTCTGGGCAACCTGTTGGGCAACGTCACTTTCCTGGAACGCCCCTTCCACCCCATCACTCTGGTCAGCCTGGTGTCCACGGCCGTGCGCGGCCGTCGACGCCAGTACGAGGCTCGGGCACGCATGGAGGATCTTGTGGAGGGTGAAAGGCGTTTGCAAAACGCCCTCAAGGCAGGTCGGCTCGGTTCATGGCAACTGGAGACCGGGTTTCTGGTACTGACCTGCTCGGCCATCAGTAAAGCCCACTATGGCCGCGAAGAGCACGAAAACTTCACCTACGACGACTGGCTGGAAGCAGTTCACCCCGAAGATCAGCCCCGTATGCAATCGGCCTTGCAGCGCAGCCTGGATACGGGCGTCGATTTCATCATTGAGTACCGTGATATCTGGCCCGACGGCTCGGTCAACTGGGTCGATGTGCGCGCACGGGCACTGCGCGCCAAGAACGGCCATGTCAGCGCACTATCCGGAGTGACCTCCGACATTTCTGAGCGCAAGCAGGCCGAAGCTCAGCTCAGAAGCCTCAACGAAACCCTTGAACAACAGGTCGAGGAGCGAACGTCGCAGTTGCGCCATAAGGAAGAGATCCTGCGTCAGTCGCAAAAGATGGAGGCTGTCGGCCAGTTGACCGGCGGCATCGCCCACGACTTCAACAATATGCTGACGGGAATCATCGGCAGCCTTGAGCTGATCAGGCGACGCCTGGCTCGGGGCCGTATCGAGGACCTCGACAACCTGATCGACCTGGGCGTGACCTCCGCCAACCGTGCAGCCGCTCTCACCCATCGTCTGCTGGCCTTTTCCAGACGCCAGTCGCTGGACTCAAAGCCCGTAGAGATGAACCAGTTGATCAGTTCCATGGGCGAATTGATCCAGCGCAGCCTCAACGAAAGCATTCACCTGGACATGCGCCCGCATGCAGAGCTATGGACCGCCGAGGCCGACCCCAACCAGCTGGAAAATGCCCTGCTCAACCTGGTGCTCAATGCACGGGACGCCATGCCCGATGGCGGGCAGTTGCAGATCGAGACCTTCAATCAGCGGCTGGACAAGTCGTTCACCAACGCCCATGAAAACCTTCTGCCGGGCGACTATGTAGTACTGAGTGTCAGCGACAACGGCTGTGGCATGCCGGAAGCCGTGGTCAGCCGCGCCTTTGACCCGTTCTTCACCACCAAACCCATCGGCCAGGGCACAGGGCTCGGGCTGTCGATGATTTATGGTTTCAGCAAACAGTCTCATGGTCATGTCGCCATCAAGAGCGAAATGGGCCGCGGTACGACAGTGCAGTTATTCCTGCCGCGCTTCCAGGGCGATCAGCCTGAAAACGAGCAGAGCTATCAGGGCAACACCCTTTTTGCCAAAGAAGGCGAAACCGTACTTATAGTCGAAGACGATCCAGCCGTACGGGCCTTGGTCAGCGCAGTGCTCGGTGAACTGGGGTACGCCTTCATAGAAGCCGGCGATGCCCGTGGAGCCGTGCCGATTCTGGAGTCGGATCAACGCATTGACTTGCTGATCAGTGACGTCGGCCTGCCCGGCATGAACGGTCGGCAACTGGCGGAAATAGCCCGGCAACTGAGGCCAGAGCTGAAAGTGCTGTTCATTACCGGCTATGCCGAACATGCGGCGGCACGCTCGGGGTTTCTGGACACGGGCATGCAGATGATCACCAAGCCCTTTGCGTTTGATCACCTGACATCCAAGGTACGAGAGATGATCGAGGCCTGAAGCCTCCATTCTGGACGTTTCAGGCCAGCAGGCGCTGGATCTGCGTATGCAGGGTTTCCATGGTGAATGGCTTGGCCAGAATCGGTGCCTTGCGAGTGATCGGGCTGTCGCAATCGAGAATTTCCGCCGGATAGCCGCTGATGAAGATCACTTTGAGTTCAGGTCGCAGTTTGACTGCCGGCTCGGCAATCATCACACCGGAAAAGCCGCCTGGCAGGCGATAGTCGGTGATCATCAGGTCCAGATGGGGCTTTGTCGCAAGAATCTCGAACGCCTGCTCGCCGTTGGTGGCCTGCAAGACTCGATAGCCCTCGCCCGACAGATAGTCGGCCAACAGCATCAAGATCAGGGGTTCGTCTTCGACGATTAGTACGACGTTTTCTGCATCAGCGCTCATGGAACTGCCTTTGTTCTGTAAATAGCTGCCAATACGACCACGGCGCTCTGTAGAGGTTGCGCTAATTTTTCCCGAAAATTTGCAAACCTCTGCAGGAACGAATTCATTAGCGAAGGGCCAGTACATTCCATAAAAATTCATCGCCTGGAATGCTGCCTCGCGAATGAATTCGCTCCTACAGCGGCAGGCAGACCCGGAATGTCGAGCCCTTGCCCTCTTCGCTTTCCACGACAATCCGGCCGCCATGGGCCAGGACGATCTGTTCGGAGATGAACAACCCGAGCCCCAGGCCGGCAACGGCATGCTTGGCCGTTACCCGCTCGAACTGCTGGAAGATGCGCTTCTGGTTTTCCCCGGAAATACCGATCCCCTGGTCGATCACTTCGACCCTTGCCTCTCCGTTGTCACAGTACACACGCACTTCAATCGGCTTGCGGGCGCCGTAGCGCATGGCGTTGGTCAGCAGGTTGGCCACCACCTGCTCTATCCGGAATTCGTCCCAGACACCAATGACCGTGTCATCGGCAAACAGGGTCACGGTAGATTCGGTCGCAGTAATCTGGGCGGAGAAGTTCTCCAGCAACTGGCTGACCAGTTCGCTCAGGTCAAAAGCACTCGGCCGGATCGACAGTTTGCCGGTGCGGATACGGGACACATCGAGCATGTCTTCGATCAACCGGATCAGGCTCTGGATCTGGCGCTCGTCGCGATCGACCATGCCACGCAGTTTTTCCATGGTGAAAGCCGAAGCGTTGTCCTTGGCCAGATGCAGCTTGCGCAGCTGGGTTTCAAGGATCAGGCCATTGAGTGGCGTACGCACTTCATGGGAAACGATGGACATGAAGTCATCGCGCATGCGGATCGCATGCTCAAGCTCGCCCTGTGTCGCCTGCAAGCGCTTGAGCAGCACCTCCTGCTCCTGACGACTCTGCTCCAGTGCCTCGACCTGCAGTTTCACTGCCTTGCGCTGACGATAAAGCTCGACGAACACATTGACCTTGCTCTTGACCGCATGGATATCAAGCGGCTTGTGCAGGAAGTCCACTGCGCCGCTTTCATAGCCCTTGAAGGCGTAGTTGAGCTCACGCCCTGCCGCACTGACAAACACGATGGGGATGTTCTTGGTCTTCTCGGTGCTGCGCATCATCTCGGCCAGCTCAAAACCGTTCATACCGGGCATCTGCACGTCGAGAATGGCCAGGGCGAATTCGTGCTGCAGCAGCAGAGACAAGGCTTCGTCTGCCGAAAGAGCCTTGTAGACTTCTCGGTCATCGCGCTTTATCAACGCTTCGAGGGCGAGCAGGTTTTCCGGCAAATCGTCGACTATCAGCAGTTTTGCCTGGATTTCATTTAGCATGCGATTCGTTCCAGCTCGACCAGCAGTTGGCCTATCTCATTCAAAGGCAGAAGGTAATCGGGCGAATGAAGCGCCAGAGCCGCCTCCGGCATGGTACGTGCCAGGGCCTGATCAGGGTCCTGGATCACGGTAAAGCCACCGTATCTCTTGATGTGCGCCAATCCGAGCGCGCCATCGTTGTTGGCACCGGTCAATAAAATGCCCGCAAGGCGTGAGCCAAAGGCATCGGCAGCCGAATCGAACAAGATATCGATGCTGGGCCGAGAATGAAACACACGCTCTTCCTGGCTCAATGAAAAGCTCTGATCGTTTTCAACCGACAGGTGGTAACCGGCGGGCGCAAAATACAGCGTGCCCGGCACAATCGACTCCTTGTCGTCAGCTTCCTTGACCGGTATCTCCAGACGATTCTGGAACACATGGGCCAACTGGCTGCGTCGCTCCTCAGGCAGATGCAGGACAGTAATGATCGGCAGACGGAAGCCGGGCCTGAGCAAGCTGAATATTTTCAGCAATGCTTCCACACCCCCAGCCGAAGCGCCGACAACAATGGCATCTACGGCCGGCAGGGGGCAATTCTGCGACTCGGCACTGAACGTCGTTTTCATTTTTTCCGGTAGATCCGTTCCGGCTTCACCAATGTCTCGAAAGCATTGCTGTACGCGGAGAAATCCAGAGTCTCCTTGCTGCCCAGCGCCAGGAACCCGCGATGGCACAGCGACTCATGGAACAGCCCGAACGTTCGGTTCTGAAGGTTCTTGTTGAAGTAAATCAGCACATTACGGCATGAAATGAGCTGCGTTTCGGAAAACACGCTGTCAGTGGCCAGACTATGATCGGCAAAGGTGACATTTTCACGCAGGGTCTTGTCGAATATCGCGTAATCATAGGCCGATGTGTAGTAATCCGAGAGCTCGCGCTGACCACCGGCCTTGCGGTAGTTATCGGCATAGGCGCGCACGCTTTCCATGGGGAAGATCCCCTGCTTGGCCTTTTCCAGCGAGTTGGGGTTGATATCGGTGGCGTAAATGATGGTGCGCTCCAGCAAACCCTCTTCGCGCAGCAGGATGGCCATCGAATAAACCTCCTCCCCTGTGCTGCATCCGGCGATCCAGACCTTTATCGAGGGATAGGTTCTGAGCAATGGCACGACTTCCTGGCGAATCGCCAGAAAGTGCGAAGGATCACGAAACATCTCGCTGACCGGAATGGTCAGGAACTGCAGCAATTGCATGAAGGCCGCCGGGTCATGCAGCACCCGCTCCTGCAAGGCGGAGATGGTGCTGCAATCGAACTGGCGCAAGGCATGACTGACCCGACGCTTGATGGAAGCGCCGGAGTAATCCCGAAAGTCGTAGCTGTACTTCAGGTAAATAGCATCAATCAGCAGTCGCAGCTCGATATCAGCGTTTCGATCAAGAACCATGAAAAAACCTGAAAGAGTGAATCGGTTGGGCCACTGCCATTCAAATACGTTCCATTTTCGGCAGCCAGACCCGGATCAGCGAGAATAGCCGGTCAAGATCGATCGGCTTGGCCAGGTAATCGTTGGAGCCCGCTTGCAGGCAACGCTCCTGGTCATCCTTCATCGCCTTGGCAGTCACCGCAATGATCGGCAGCTTGCGCCAGCGCGGGTCTTTGCGGATCTCGACAGTCGCTTCGTAACCATCCATTTCCGGCATCATCACGTCCATCAGCACCAGATCGATATCCTCGACCTCGTTGAGCCTGGCAATTGCCTCAAGGCCGTTGCGAGCGATCTCGACCACGGCACCCTTGTGCTCCAGAGCGCTGGTGAGGGCAAAGATATTGCGTACGTCGTCATCGACCACCAGGATCTTGCGCGCCTCGAAGACCTTGTCACGGCTGCGTGCGGTCTTGAGCATTTTCTGGCGCTCGTTGGAGAGCTGCGACTCGATCTTGTGCAGAAACAGCGTCACCTCATCGAGCAGACGCTCCGGCGAACGGGCACCCTTGATGATGATCGAGCGCGAATACTTCATCAGCTCGGCTTCTTCGTCACGGGTCATGTTACGCCCCGTGTAAACGATCACCGGCGGGAAGGCACGGATGTCCTCGGTGGACATGCGCTTGAGCAATTCATTACCCAGCATGTCCGGCAACTTGAGGTCGATGATCATGCAGTCGTAGATGTTCTCGCGCAACAGATCCAGAGCTTCCTGAGCGAACCCCACTGCGGTGATCTCGATATCATCGTCGCCAATCAGACGCGCGATGCTGTCACGCTGCAAGGCATCGTCCTCGACCAGCAGGATGCGCTTGACCTTCTGGGTCAGCTTGGCTTCGAGCCTGGCGAATACATCCTTGAGTTCTTCGCGGGTGGTCGGCTTCACGGCATAGCCGATGGCCCCCATGTGCATGGCGGCCTCCTGACGATCCTCGACGGAAATCACATGCACCGGGATGTGTCGGGTAGGCGCCAGTTCCTTGAGGCGTTGCAGCACGGTCAGCCCGGAGTGATCCGGCAGACGCATGTCCAGCAGGATTGCGTCGGGAGTGTACTGCGCCGCCAGATTGAAGCCGTCATCGGCGGCGTGGGCGACCAGACAGTCGTATCCCAGTTCGTGGGCCAGATCGAAAAGAATCTGGGCGAACGACACTTCATCCTCGATGACCAGAATGCAGCGACCGCTGAACGGCGCCTTGTGGCGATCATCGGCAAAGGTCGGCTGAGGTTTTGCCGACACAGGCTCGGCAACGGGCGGGCTCACAACCGGCAGCGTGACGACGGGCGAGGAAATGATCGCAGAGCGCTCGCCAGCATCCTCTTCACGCCCTTGATCGACGTATTGCTCCGGCAGCACCAGAGAGAAAATACTGCCCTGCCCCGGCGCGCTGGTGACGCTGATGGAACCGCCAAGCAACGCTGCCAGATCGCGGGAAATCGACAACCCCAGACCGGTGCCGCCGTAACGACGGTTGGTCGTGCCGTCGGCCTGACGGAAGGCCTCGAAAATGCTTTGCTGATGCTCCTGGGCAATCCCGATCCCGGAATCGCGCACGGTAAACACAATGCCCGCTCCCGGTTGGCGGGAGACGATCATGCTGACAGAACCGCTCTCGGTGAACTTGATCGCGTTGGACAGCAGGTTCTTGAGGATCTGCTCCAGACGCTGGCGGTCGGTGAACAGCATGGTCGGCGTGCCAGGTTGCACCTCCACGCTGAAGTCCAGATTCTTGTCGGTCGCCAAAGGCTGGAACAGGCCGCGCAGGCCATCCACCAGACGCGACACACTGCTGTTCTCCGGCCGAACCTCCAGCTTGCCCGCCTCGACCTTGGAGATATCCAGAATGTCATTGATCAGGTTCAGCAGGTCATTGCCCGCCGAATAGATCGACTCGGCAAACTTCACCTGCTCTTCGGTGAGGTTCTCTGTCGGGTTTTCAGCCAGCAGCTTGGCCAGGATCAGCGAGCTGTTGAGCGGCGTGCGCAGCTCATGGGACATGTTGGCCAGGAATTCGGACTTGTACTTGCTGGAACGTTGCAGCTCATCGGCACGGGCCTGCAACTCAACCTGGGCCAGGCTCAGCTCTTCGTTCTTGCTGTCCAGGATGTCGCGCTGGTCTTCAAGCGCCTGGCTTTGTTCGGCCAGTTGGGTATTGGTCTGCTCAAGCTCGGCCTGCTGGGTTTCCAGATGCGCCTGGGATTCCTTGAGGATGCGCGATTGCTCTTCGAGTTCTTCGTTGGCGGTGCGCAACTCTTCCTGCTGGACCTGCAACTCTTCGTTGAGCTGCTGGGTTTCGGTCAGGACTTCCTGCAAGCGCTGGCGATAACGCGCCGCTTCGATGGAAGTCCCTACATTCGCTGCCACCAGCTCCAGGAATTCGGTGTCCTTGTCGGTCAGCGCCCGCAGAAAGCCCAGTTCGACCACACCATTGACCTGATCGTCATTGGTGGTGGGCACGATCACGACACTGCGCGGCAGACCTTCGCCCAGACCCGAGCTGTACTTGAAGTAATCGCTGGGCAGTTCATTGAGCGTGACGATGCGGTTCTGCTGCGCGGCCTGACCGATAACGCCCTCACCGCTGAAGATTGTCTGCTCCTGCTGCTCCTGCTCTCGGGAAAGGCCGTAAGAGGCCACACGCTGCAGACCACCATGCTCCTGGCGAACATAAACAGCCGCAACAACCGCGCCCAGGTACTGGGCAAAGAATTGCAGAATATGCAGCCCGAGGGTGTTGAGAGTCAGTTGCCCCAGGACCTGCTCAGCCAGTTCGCTCTGACCATTACGCAACCAGGCGACCTTCTGCAGGCGCTCAGCGTTATCTTCGAGCTGACTGAGGTTTGCGCTGTAGGTATTTGAAAGAGAAAGCAGATCACGCCTTCCGAAGTAAGCGAGGATGCCACTGACCGTCAGCACAAAGATCAGGTACAGCACCACCGACGCAATGGTCGTGCGGGTCACGTCGGCATTGCGTGCAAGACGCAACTGCTGCTCCATGGAAATGGCCTGATCGTACTCGGAGCGGATTTCATCGGTAATACGCTTGCCACGCCCTGACTGGGTAGCCGTCCGATAATCCCCACTCTGACGACGCAGATCGATCATCTCCTGAGCGAAACGCTCCCACTCCTCATGCAGGGTGGCCAGTCGGCGAAAACGATCCAGTTGCGTCGCGTTATCGGCAACCAGTTCTGCCAGGGTTTTCAGCTCTGCCTTGAGCACAGGTCTTGCGACTTCATAAGGGTCAAGAAAGCTTTCCTGGCCGGTCAGCAGAAAACCGCGCATCCCCGTCTCCATGTCGATGGAGAGTTTCATGGAGCGGTTGGTGCTATTGATGACCCGATCCGTATGCTCGACCCATTGGATGACCGAGAGCAGATAGGTGATCAGCAAGACAAAGAAAAACGCACTTAAAACGCCAACACCCAGCGGCAGACTGACATTACGAACCAATAACTTGCGAAAGCGCTGTTCATCGACGACAGACGTCCGGATCATGAAAAGTCCCTGGCGATATATCAAAACGTTAGAGTTTGCCGCAACGGCAAGAAAAAGACTCAGTTTTCTCACATAGAGGATTGAAATCTCACACATAAATCGGCGATAAGCTCGCCCACATCAAGCGAATAAAGCCTGCTGGCAAAGGATAGCTATTCGATTCGATTCTGACGGAACTTCTGGTTGTGTTTTATTTACTGATGGAAGGAATGGGCAAGAAATCACCCGTCCCGATCAGACCAGGCTGTTTTTGACGGCTGCATGATCCAAACGCAGTGACTTTTCGTACAAAAGCCCGCAGGCTGCGCCAGTGCGTAGCCTTCACTACCATTTTCTA
Source organism: Pseudomonas cichorii (assembly GCF_015471405.1). GTDB lineage: Bacteria > Pseudomonadota > Gammaproteobacteria > Pseudomonadales > Pseudomonadaceae > Aquipseudomonas > Aquipseudomonas serbiensis. The sequence continues at coordinate 32,651 of NZ_BLVZ01000012.1, read as the reverse complement.
GGAAATCGCCATGCCTGACGCAGCCAACACCATTCTTGTGGTCGAAGATGACAGCATCGTACGCATGCTGATCGTCGATGTGCTTGAAGAACTGGAGTATCAGGTACTTGAAGCGTCGGACGCCCAGGAGGCGCTGGCCCATATCAAGGACGAGGCCACTCACATCGACTTGCTGATGACCGATCAGGGCCTGCCTGACATGCGTGGTACGGAGCTGGCCAGACAAACCCGGCAACTGCGCCCGCAACTGCCGGTCCTGTTTGCCAGCGGCTATTCGGAAAACATCGAAGTCCCGGATGGCATGCATTCGATTGGCAAGCCGTTTTCCATCGATGACCTGCGCGACAAGGTAAAAAGCATCCTTGGCTAATCATGACGTTCACCCTGCACAGACTCCGCCCCGAGTAAAAACCAGCCTGCTGATCATTGGTTATGTATGGCCCGAGCCCCGTTCCTCCGCGGCCAGCGGCCATGTCATGCAACTGATCCAGTGTTTTCTCGAACAGGATTGGCACATCACCTTCGCCAGCCCGGCCACCGAAGGTGAACACCGGGCCGACCTGAAAAGCCTGGGGATTGAAGAAGTCCATATCGAGCTCAACAGCAGCAGCTTCGATACCTTCGTCAGTGAGCTACAGCCCGATATCGTGCTGTTCGACCAGTTTCTCATCGAAGAGCAATTTGGCTGGCGCGTTGAAAAGCATTGCCCGAATGCCTTGCGGGTACTGGAAACTTCCGACTTTCAGAGCCTGCGCCATACACGCCATCAGATTCTCAAGGAGCATTTGAATGAATCGTCAGAGCCTGACGATCTGAATGACTTTTTCGCGATCGACCATTCAAGCCTCTTTGCCCGAATCGCCAGCAGCGATCTGGCCCAGCGCGAAGTGGCCTCACTCTATCGCTGCGACCTCAACCTGATGGTTTCTGACGTGGAGATCGACCTGCTGAGCGGCCAGTTCGGCGTGCCGAAATCCCTGCTGCACTGGTGCCCATTGATGCTCGATGGCGTACCGGACAGCGTGACGCCGTTCGAGCAGCGGGCGCACTTTCTCAGCATCGGCAACTTCCGGCATGCGCCCAACTGGGACGCCGTGCTCTGGATGAAAAACGCCATCTGGCCACTGATTCGCCAACAGTTGCCGACTGCGCAATTGCATATCTATGGCGCCTACACACCGCCCAAGGCCACCGCTCTGCATAACGCGGCGCAGGGTTTTCATGTCATGAACTGGGCCGAAGATGCCCTGCAAGTGATGTCTGCCGCGCGCATCTGCCTGGCACCGATACGCTTCGGGGCGGGCATCAAGGGCAAGCTGATGGATGCCATGCTCAGCGGCACGCCTTCGGTAACGACGCCCGTGGGCGCCGAAGCCATGAGCGGCGACCTGCCATGGCCTGGCGCAATTGCCCGCAGCGCCAGCGAAATCGCCAGCGCGGCAGTGCGCCTGTATCAGGATCAGACCTTGTGGACTGAAGCCCAGACCGCAGGCCGGACCATCCTTCAGGCGCGCTTTCAGCACAGGCAACACTGCGCGAGCCTGATCGAACGTATCGAAACCCTGCGTCAGGACTTGCCGCGCCATCGCCTCACCAACTTCACCGGCGCGATGCTGCGCCATCACCACCACAAAAGTACTCAGTACATGGCGCAGTGGATCGAGGCGAAGAATCGCAAGGATTGATCAACATTTGCGCAGTAGATAGGTATCCATAATCCAGCCCTTGCGGCTGCGGGCTTCGTCCCGTAGCCGCCTGATCTGCCCACAGACCTGATCGAGCGGGCCGGACAGCAGGATCTCGTCCGGCGTGCCCAGATAAGCCCCCCAGTAGATATCCAGCCCCTGCCCGACAAAGCGCTCGAAAGTGCAGTGTGCATCGAGCATCACGACCACATTATCCAGTTCACTCTCGGGCATGGCAGCCAATCGCCTGCCGGTGGTGATGCGGATCGGTTCGCCAATGCGGTTCAGCGGCACCCGATGTCGTGCTACCAGCGCCTGAACGCTGGTGATGCCGGGAATCACCTGATACTCGAAGACCTCCCGGCCACGCGCCAGTACCTGATCGAGAATCCTGAGGGTGCTGTCGTACAGCGACGGATCCCCCCAGACCAGAAACGCCCCGACCTCCCCCGCTCTCAGTTCATCACCGATCAGCCGCTCGAACAGAACCGCCCGCTGCTCATGCCAATGTTCGATGCCGCGCTCATAGCCCTGGGGATCATCTTCGCGCTGCGGGTCCCGGACCTGCACCAGTCGATAGTTGTCGTTCTGGATATAACGCTGACAGATGTCTTTTCTCAGGCGCAGCAGATCATCCTCGGCATAGCCCTTGTCCAGCAGGAAGAACACCGTGGCGCGGTTCAGGGCATTGATGGCCTGCACTGTAATTTGTTCAGGATCTCCGGCACCAATACCGATCAGAAGGATCTGTTTCATCAGGCAATGACTCCGGTTTTGATGCGGACAGCATTAGACGACTGGGCATGAATAGAACAATTAAGGCACATTAGCAGACTGGCAACTTCTGAAGGCGGTCAGACCATGACAAGAACAACAAGAATCACAGACCCTTCCTACGAATTGATGGACGATCACAATGGCCTGTCGATCATCTACCGCGAACACGGTTTCCCCTGCCCGCTGGTGCGCTGGCATTTCCACAAGGAATACGAGCTGCATCTGATCGTCGCCAGTTCAGGCAAGGTGTTCGTCGGTGACTACATTGGCAACTTCAACCCCGGCAGCCTGTTCCTCACCGGGCCGAACCTGCCGCACAACTGGATCAGCCAGATTCAGGAAGATGAAGTAGTGGCCAAGCGCGACATGCTGGTCAATTTCACCGATGAACTGCTGGAAAGCGGCAACCAGGTGTTTACCGAACTCAAGAGCCTGACCCCGCTGCTGGAGCGCGCCCGGTACGGCATCGAATTCCGCTGCAAGCGCACGATCCGTCAGGCCATGAAGCTGATGCAGAAAATCGCCGACTCCAGCGGTATCACCCGGCTCGGGCACTTCCTGATTCTGCTGGAGCTGCTGGCGGCCAGCGACGACTTTCAACTGCTTTCGGGGACCACGGTGTCGCACATGGCCGACGAGCACAGCGTTGAGCGCACCAACCGGGCGGTGGACTACATTTTTGCCCACTATGGGCGCGAATTGCCCCTTGAAGAGGTCGCTGAATACCTGGGCATGAAACCGACGTATTTCTCTCGTGTATTCAAACAGGCCACTGGCCGCTGCTTCGTGGAGTTCGTCAATCGCCTGCGCATCAGCAAGTCCTGTGAGCTGCTGGCCGATGGCGACAAGCCGGTGACGGATATCTGCTTCGAGTCGGGATTCAATAACATTTCCAACTTCAATCGCCGCTTCCAGCAGCTCAAAGGGATGACGCCGTCACACTATCGACGCCTTGCCGTCCAGCGCCTGACCGAGCAGAACCTGTACTGATTCACCCTGCCTGCGGCCATCTCGTCTACGCTGATTCTGCATTGCAGCCTGCCTGAGCGCGGTTGCGGTGCGTTTTCAAAGCACTGCCGAATGCAAAAAAGTATCAGTTGAAGTGCGGTGCAGGATTTGTCATCGCGTCTCAAGGTCGTTGTAATCAGCTCACATCTTCCTCACCTCCGGAAGAGACAAAAACAATAACCGACCCTCCATGACTCCCAGAGCATGGACGAGGAGTGATCAATGAAGAACCCAGCAAAATTACTGCTTGCCAGTTCAGTCCTCAGCGCCGGTTTCCTGTTCGGCGGCAACGCTGTTGCAGGGACCGTGACCATCGCCACGGTCAACAACAGCGACATGATTCGCATGCAACGCCTCTCCAAGACCTTTGAAGAACAACACCCTGACATCAAGCTCAACTGGGTCGTGCTGGAAGAAAACGTCCTGCGCCAGCGTCTGACCACCGACATCGCCACCAAGGGCGGCCAGTTCGACGTGCTGACCATCGGCATGTACGAAGCCTCACTGTGGGGCGCCAAGGGCTGGTTGCAGGAAATGAAGGATCTGCCTGCCAGTTACCAGCTCGATGATGTCTTCCCGTCGGTGCGCGACGGGTTGTCGGTGGACGGCAAGTTGTTTGCCCTGCCGTTCTATGCAGAAAGCTCGATTACCTACTACCGCAAGGACCTGTTCCAGAACGCAGGGCTGACCATGCCGGAGCGTCCGACCTGGATCCAGATTGCCGAGTTCGCAGGCAAGCTCACCGACAAGTCCAAAGAGCAATACGGCATCTGCCTGCGCGGCAAGGCCGGCTGGGGCGAGAACATGGCGCTGATTACCACAGTGGCCAACGCCTACGGCGCACGCTGGTTCGATGAACAATGGAAACCCCAGTTCGATCAGCCGGAATGGAAAGACGCCCTCAACTTCTACGTCAACACCATGAAGCAATCCGGGCCACCGGGCGCATCAAGCAACGGTTTCAACGAGAACCTGGCGCTGTTCAACAGCGGCAAGTGTGCGATCTGGGTCGATGCCAGCGTGGCCGGCTCCTTTGTCACCGACAAGAGCCAGAGCAAGGTCGCCGACCATGTCGGCTTTACCTATGCGCCTCATCAAGTGACGGAAAAAGGCTCGTCGTGGCTGTATTCCTGGTCGCTGGCGATTCCGACCAGTGCCAAGAACACCAAGGACGCCCAGGCCTTCACTCAGTGGGCAACATCCAAGGAATATGCCGCTCTGGTCGCAGAGAAAGACGGCGTATCCAACGTGCCGCCAGGTACGCGGGCATCGACCTACACGGATGAATACAAGAAAGCCGCGCCATTCGCCGATATCACCCTCAAATCGCTGATGGCCGTGACGCCCAAGACACCAACGCTCAAGCCGGTGCCTTACGTGGGCATCCAGTTGGTGACCATTCCCGAGTTCCAGGCCATCGGCACCAGTGTCGGCCAGCAGTTCTCGGCTGCACTGATCGGTCAGTCGACAGTGGAGAACGCCTTGAAAATGGCGCAAAACTCCACCGAGCGCGACATGAAACGAGCCGGCTACCCGAAAAAGTAGGCCTCACGACTCAAGCCGAGGGGCACTTGCCCCTCGACTCCCGCTGACAGGCAAATCCCGGTTCGGAGTTCCCCATGAAGACCTCAGCCATTCCTGCTCGCCCGGATTTGTCCGGCGATGCCTCCAAGGCCAGAAACAAAAGGTTCAAACCCGGATGGTTTCTGGTCAGCCCTTCCGTGGCGCTCTTGCTGGTCTGGATGATCGTGCCTCTGGGCATGACCATTTATTTCTCGCTGATTCGCTACAACCTGTTGAGCCCCGGCGAAAACGAATTCGTCGGGCTGGAAAACTTCACGTACTTCGTCACCGACAGCGGTTTCCTGCCCGGTGCCGGTAATACCTTGTTGCTGGTGGGCAGCGTACTGGCGATCAGTGTGATCCTCGGTGTATTGATTTCCGCCCTGTTGGAAGCCAGCGAGTTTTTTGGTCGCGGCATCGTGCGGGTGCTGTTGATCTCGCCGTTTTTCATCATGCCCACGGTCAGCGCCCTGATCTGGAAGAACCTGATTTTCCACCCGGTTTCCGGCGTTCTGGCCGCCGTGTGGCGCTTCTTCGGGGCCGAGCCCGTCGACTGGTTCGCTCATTACCCGATGCTGTCGATCATTATCATCGTGTCCTGGCAATGGTTGCCGTTCGCGATCCTGATTCTGATGACCGCCATGCAGTCGCTGGATCAGGAACAGAAAGAGGCCGCCCGACTCGATGGTGCCGGGCCGATTGCGATTTTCTGGCACCTGACCCTTCCTCACCTGGCCCGGCCAATTGCCGTGGTGGTGATGATCGAAACGATTTTCCTGCTCTCGGTGTTTGCCGAAATCTTCACCACCACCAATGGCGGGCCGGGCTTCGCTTCGACCAACCTGGCGTACCTGATCTACATCCAGGCGTTGCTGCAGTTCGATGTCGGCATGGCCTCGGCGGGCGGCCTGATAGCGGTCGTCATTGCCAATATCGCGGCGATCATCCTGATCCGGATGATCGGCAAAAACCTCACCGACAAGTCATGAGGGCCTTGCCATGATGACGCTCAAACAATCACGCCGCCTGCAAAGCCTGCTGCTCGGGGTCTTGTCCTGGCTTATCGCCGCACTGGTGTTCTTCCCGATCTTCTGGATGGTGCTGACCAGCTTCAAGACCGAGATCGACGCCTTCGCGACGCCGCCGCAACTGTTTTTCACCCCGACGCTGGAGAACTACCTGCACATTCAGGAACGCAGCGATTACTTCCACTTCGCCTGGAACTCGGTACTGATTTCGTTCAGCGCCACGATCCTGAGCATGCTGGTGGCCATTCCTGCTGCCTACTCCATGGCCTTCTTCGAGACCAAGCGCACCAAGAGCACACTGCTGTGGATGCTCTCCACCAAGATGCTGCCGCCGGTGGGCGTGCTGATGCCGATCTATCTGCTGGCCAAGACCTTCGGCCTGCTGGATTCGCGTCTGGCGCTGATCATCATCTACACGCTGATCAACCTGCCGATCGTGGTCTGGATGATTTACACCTACTTCAAGGACATTCCGGGAGAAATCCTCGAAGCCTCGCGGCTGGACGGTGCCAGCACGCGCCAGGAAATATTCCGGGTGCTGATGCCGATCTGCAAGGGCGGCCTGGCTTCGACGGCGCTGCTGTCCTTGATCCTGTGCTGGAACGAGGCCTTCTGGTCCCTGAACCTCACCTCGTCCAACGCCGCGCCGCTCACTGCACTGATCGCCTCGTACTCAAGCCCTGAAGGGTTGTTCTGGGCCAAGCTCTCGGCCGTCTCGACCCTGGCCTGCGCACCGATCCTGATTTTCGGCTGGATCAGCCAGAAACAACTGGTCCGCGGCCTGTCGTTCGGCGCAGTCAAATAGCCCGAATTCAAGAATAAAAACGGAGTCAAGCATGGCTAATCTCAGTATCAGAAATCTGCAAAAAGGCTTCGACGGCCATCAGATCATCAAAGGCATCGATCTGGATGTGAAGGACCGCGAGTTCGTGGTCTTTGTCGGCCCGTCGGGTTGCGGCAAGTCCACCCTGCTGCGCCTGATTGCCGGGCTTGAGGAAGTCACCTCGGGGAGCATCGAACTCGATGGCCGCGAGATCACCCAGGTCACACCGGCCAAGCGCGACCTGGCCATGGTGTTCCAGACCTACGCCCTGTACCCGCACATGACCGTGGGCAAGAACCTGTCCTTTGCCCTGGACCTGGCGGGCGGCGACAAGGCCGAGATCAAGAAGAAAGTGGATGAAGCCGCACGCATCCTGGAGCTTGGGCCACTGCTGGAGCGTAAACCCAAGCAGCTTTCAGGTGGTCAGCGCCAGCGGGTCGCCATTGGCCGGGCCATCGTGCGCAACCCGAAAATCTTCCTGTTCGACGAACCGCTTTCCAACCTTGACGCTGCTTTACGGGTACAGACCCGGCTGGAGCTGTCGCGCCTGCACAAAGAGTTACAGGCAACGATGATTTACGTCACCCACGATCAGGTCGAAGCCATGACTCTGGCCGACAAGGTGGTGGTGCTCAATGGCGGCAAGGTGGAACAGGTGGGCTCGCCACTGGAGCTGTATCACCATCCGGCCAACCTGTTTGTCGCGGGTTTTCTCGGCACGCCGAAAATGGGCTTTCTCAAGGGCCGGATCAGCCGCGTCGACAACCAGGACTGCGAAGTCGAACTGGATGCCGGTACACGCATCACCCTGCCGGTAAGCCGTGCCGGCTTGAGTGTCGGGGCTCCGGTCACGCTGGGTATCCGTCCCGAGCATCTGAACATTGCCCAGAGTGACGAGTGTCAGTTGCAAGTCACCGCCGATGTCAGCGAGCGCTTGGGCAGTGATACCTATTGCCATGTCCGCACCCGTTCGGGCGAAGCCTTGACCATGCGTATCCGTGGCGATCTGGCCAGCCAGTACGGCGAAACCCTGAACCTGCATCTCGATAGCGCCCACTGCCATCTGTTCGACGATCAGGGGTTGGTCATTGCCAAGGCCTTGCCGGTCGCTGCCTAACGTATTGGAGAGCCTTTGACATGAAACTGAACAAACAGAACCTGTCGCAACTGGGTGCCGATATTGCCCGCCCCGCCTACTCTGCCAGCGAAACCCGCCAGGGCATTGCCCATATTGGCGTCGGTGGATTTCATCGCGCACATCAGGCGTTTTACACCGATGCATTGATGAACAGCGGTGAAGGTCTGGACTGGAGCATCTGCGGCGTCGGCCTGCGCCCCGAAGACCGGGCCGTGCGCGATGCACTGGCCGGCCAGGACTATCTGTACACCCTGTATGAGTTGGGCGACACGCCGGACACTGAAACCCGGATCATCGCCTCCATCAGCGGCATGCTGCTGGCCGAAGACGATCCTCAAGCCCTGATCGACAAACTGGCCAGCCCGGACATCCGCATCGTGTCGCTGACCATTACCGAAGGCGGCTATTGCATCGATGACAGCAACGGCCAGTTCATGGCGCACCTGCCGCAGATCCGCCACGACCTGACCCACCCCAATACGCCCGGCACGGTATTCGGTTTTCTGTGTGCCGCGCTGGCCCGTCGGCGTGCTGCGGGCATACCGGCCTTTACGCTGATGTCCTGCGATAACCTGCCCCACAACGGCGCCGTTACCCGCAAGGCACTGCTGGCCTTTGCTGCCCTGCGCGATGCCGACCTGCATGACTGGATTGCCGAAAACGTCAGCTTCCCCAATGCCATGGTCGACCGCATCACGCCCATGACCAGCTCGGCCCACCGCCTGAAACTGGCCGATGAAAAGCATATCGACGACGCATGGCCAGTGGTCTGCGAGCCGTTCGTGCAATGGGTGCTGGAAGACAAGTTCGTCAATGGCCGCCCGGCCTGGGAAAAGGTCGGCGTACAGTTCACCGACGACGTGACGCCCTACGAAGAAATGAAGATCAAGCTGCTCAACGGCAGCCACCTTGCATTGACCTACCTGGGTTTTCTGAAGGGTTACCGCTTCGTCCACGAAACCATGAACGACCCGCTGTTCGTGCGTTATATCCGGGCCTATATGGACCTGGATGTCACCCCGCAGCTGGCTTCGGTGCCAGGCATCGATCTGGAAGGCTACAAGGACACGCTGATCGAGCGTTTCTCCAATCAGGCGATTGCCGATCAACTGGAGCGTGTGTGTTCGGACGGCTCGTCGAAATTCCCCAAGTTCACCATTCCGACCATTAACCGGCTGATTCTCGATCAGGGCAATCTGGAGCGCGCATCACTGGTGGTGGCTGCCTGGGCCTTGTACCTCAAGGGCGTGGACGAGAACGGCACGACCTACAGGATTCCCGATCCACGGGCTGACTTCTGTCAGGCGCTGGTGGCCGACGATGTTTTGCTGACTCAGCGGCTGCTGGGCGTGGAAGAAATCTTTGGTCTGGCAATCCCCCGCTCCGCCGAGTTCGTCGCAGCCTTTGAGCAGAACCTCAATAACCTGCGGGACTTGGGAGTCAGCGGCACACTGGAAAAAATACTGGCCAACAGCCCTTGAGAGGCAACCATGTTTCTTGGAATCGATTGCGGGACCCAAGGTACCAAAGCCATCGTTCTGGATGCTGATAGCGGTCAGGTGCTGGGCGAAGGCTCAGCCCCGCACAGCCTGATCAGCAACGCCCATGGCCGACGCGAACAGGATGTGCAGCAGTGGCTGGACGCGCTGGAACAGGCGACCCGCAGCGCTCTGAAACAGGCTGGCATTTCAGGCCAGCAGATCAAGGGCATTGGCGTTTCGGGCCAGCAGCACGGTCTGGTGCTGCTGGACGCTCAGGGCCAGGTGCTGCGCCCGGCCAAATTGTGGTGCGACACCGAAACCACTCCCGAGAACCAGCGTCTGCTGGATTATCTGGGCGGCGAGCAAGGTTCGCTGCAACGTCTGGGGCTGGTCATTGCACCGGGCTATACGGTTTCCAAGCTGTTGTGGACCAAGGAGCAGCACCCGGAACTGTTCGGGCGCATCGACAAGATCCTGCTGCCTCACGATTACCTCAATTACTGGCTGACCGGGCGTTGCTGCACGGACTATGGGGATGCGTCGGGAACGGGCTACTTCAATGTTCGCAGCCGGGAATGGGATCTGCCGCTGCTGGCGCATATCGACCCGACCGGCCGCCTGGGCAAGGCGCTTCCAGAACTACTGCCGGCGCAACACAAGGTCGGCACGATTCGGGATGAAGTCGCCAGGCGGCTGGGCCTGAATCCCGAAGCGGTGGTGTCCAGCGGTGGCGGCGACAACATGATGGGAGCCATCGGCACCGGCAATATCCAGCCGGGCCTGATTACCATGAGCCTCGGTTCGTCAGGCACCATCTACGCCTTTGCCGATCAGGCATTTGTCAGCGAGCAAGCGTCGGTGGCAACCTTCTGCTCCTCATCCGATGGCTGGCTGCCATTGATCTGCACCATGAACCTGACCAATGCCACCAGTGCGATTCGCGAGCTGTTCGCGCTGGATATCAAAGGCTTCAATCAGGCCATAGCCCAGGCACCGATTGGCTCGGAGGGCGTGCTCATGCTGCCGTTTCTAAACGGCGAGCGGGTCCCCGCCCTCCCCGATGCCACCGGCAGCATTCTGGGCCTGAACAGCACCAACCTGACCCAGGCCAACCTGTGCCGGGCCGTGGTTGAAGGCACCAGCCTCGGGCTACGCTACGGGCTGGACCTGCTGCGGGCCAGCGGTATCAAGAGCCAGACCATCCGTTTGATCGGCGGCGGCTCGAAAAGCGCCATCTGGCGGCAGATGATTGCCGACATCATGGATGCTCCCGTCATCTGCACCGAATACGCCGAAGCGGCAGCACTGGGCGCGGCGATTCAGGCGGCCTGGTGCTGGTCTGGCGAGCATGGGCAGACAGCGGATCTGCAAGCACTTTGCGAACGTTGTGTCAGGCTTGATCCAGATAGCGAAACCCATCCAGTCCAGGAGAACGTGGCCGCCTACGAGCGAGTCTATTCACGTTATCAAGATCAATTGCGGGCAGCCTGATCCTGCCCTTTCACGGAGCACCTATGTTTCTTGTCTGCGGCGAAGCGCTTTTTGACATTTTTACCCGAGCGGACGACAACGGCTCGCTCAACCGGCTGGGCCTTGAAGCCATTGCCGGTGGCTCCCCCTTCAACGTGGCGATAGGTTTACGCCGTCTGGGGGTCGAAGCGGCCTTTTTTGCCGGGCTGTCCACCGATTATCTCGGACAGCGCCTGCGGGCGGTGCTGGAGCAGGAAGCGGTCAACCCCGATTACCTGATCGACTTTGCAGCGCCTACGACCCTGGCCATGGTCGCAGTCGGTGCCAATGGCTCGCCCACCTACAGTTTCCGGGGCGAAGGCTGTGCCGACCGGCAACTGCGCCTGGAACACTTGCCCACACTGGATGAAAAAGTGCGCGGCATTCATGTCGGTTCGTTTTCACTGGTTGTGCAGCCGGTCGCCGATACCTTGCTGGCGCTGGTTGCCCGGGAAAGCAACAACCGTCTGATCACCCTGGACCCGAATGTGCGGCTCAATCCGGAGCCGGATATAGAGCGCTGGCGCACCCGGATCCACGCCTTTGCCGAGCACGCGCATATCATCAAGGTCAGCGACGAAGACCTGCACCTGCTCTACCCGGACAGCACCCCGCAAAGCATTGCGCAAGAGTGGCTGAACAAGCGCTGCCAGTTGGTGGTCCTGACCCGGGGTTCGGAAGGTGCCAGCATTTTTACCCGGCAACACGGAAACTGGTCGGTGGCGGCACAAAGCGTCAAGACCGTGGATACGGTGGGCGCAGGAGATACCTTTCAGGCAGCATTGCTGACGTTCCTCAGCGAACGCCAACTGGACAACGCGCAAAGCCTGGAATCACTGTCGCGGGAAACCCTGGATGAAATGCTCGGCTTTGCCGTCAGGGCAGCGGCACTGACCTGTACCAAGGTGGGGCCGGATCTGCCGTATCGGCATCAGCTGGCGTGATTTTCGCGACTGAAGTCGCTCCTACACCCGCGTAGGAGCGAATTCATTCGCGAAAGATACGCTACGCAACCATCCCGGCCTTGATGCCGTTGATTCTGGCATTGATGTCATCAACGGCAGCGGTTTGCTGCTCCTTGAGAGCTTCCTGGACTTTCTTGTCCAGAGCCAGTTTCTCTTCAGGCGTCATGGCGTCGTATTCCTCTTTGCTGACGCCAGTGAGTTTTTCACGCATTTTCTCTTCGGCAGACTGCTTCATGTAATCCATGAATTCCTGCTGAACAGAGCCAGTCGGAGTACCCGTATTGATTGCACTGGTTGAGCCGGTCGAGGCGATAAAACCGTTATCGCTGTCGGCAGTCGCCTCGGACAGGGTTTTCTCGGCCAGGGTCTTGATGTTGAACATCATCCGGGCAAAAGACTCGTCATACCCATTGTTGCTCTTGGTACTGTCCTGAGATGCGGAACTGTCTGCCCTGGCGGTCACCGGAGTGACTGCCGGAACCAGACTCTCAGCAGCCGCAACAGTACTGAATGAGTTCTGGGAAACCTCATCCACTGTCTTGCGCCCGACGAATCTGGAAACCAGACCTTCGAGCGTGCCGTTGTTGATAATCATCTTTCACCTCCTGCGGTGGGTGCGCCCCTTTCGCAGCAAAACCAGTGCCAGCCCTCTCAACAAAATATAATCGACTGATTAATAAGGACTTTATTACAGAGGCCCGACCAAAAGCCTAACAGGAAAGGAAAGACAATGCCGGTCATGGCAAGTCATTGCCGGTCTGGTTCCAGTGCTGGCCCAACTCGATATCCTTGTTCAGGTCGAGCTGCTCCAGAGGCAACGGCATCGCAAAGTGATACCCCTGAGCCTGCCCCGCTCCCATACCGCGCAGCAGCTCCAGGGTAGCGCGGTCTTCAACCCCTTCGGCCACCACCGTCAGATCCAGCGACTCGGCCATTCGTACGATAGCGCGCACAATGGCCCGGCTTCTGGCGCTGGTCGTCAGCTCCAGAATGAAGGATTTGTCGATCTTCAAGCCGCTGAAGTGATACTGATGCACATAGCTGAGCGATGAGAAGCCCGCTCCGAAATCGTCCAGCACCACCGACATGCCCCTGTCAGCCAATTGTTTCATGGACTGACGAGCCTGCTCGGGATCTGCCACCAGCGCGCCTTCGGTCAGCTCCAGGCAAAGCCGCGAAGGCGCAACGTCGTATTCCGCCAGCAAGGCCAGTACTTCGGAGGCGAACTCGGGACGGGTGATGCTGTAACTGGAGCAGTTCACATGCACCGGCGGCCAGTGAGCATTGGCCGGATCAGCCAGAATGGCAATCACCCGCTGCAACATGTAAAGGTCCAGACGCCCGATAAGGCGAAACCCTTCCAGAGCTGGCAGAAAGCTGCCGGGAGCGATGACCCGACCATCGGGTTGACGCCAGCGGATCAAGGCTTCAAGCGCCAGCAGCTTGCCGGTGTTGACGCAAATGATGGGCTGAAAATACGGAATCAGTTCGTTGGTATGTTTGAGCGCCTTGCGCAATGCGCCTTCGCGCTCGACCTGGTCCGAGACTTCGCGACGCAACTCCTGATTGAACACGACAAAGCTGTCACGCCCACCATTCTTGGCCCGGTACATAGCCGTGTCCGCATCACGCAGCAAATCGGCTGGCTCCTGGTGAAACTGACGATCAGCCCCGACCACACCGATACTGCACGAAGAAAAGACCGAATGGCCGCTGATAAAGAACGGCAGGTCGAACGCTTCAAGAATGCGCTCGGCAATCCCGACCCCGACAGCCAGCGGCGCACCGATCCCCAGCACAGCAAATTCATCGCCCCCCAGACGCGCAAGCAGATCGCAATCGCGGATACAGCTGCGCAACCGCGCAGCCGCCTGGACCAACAGGATATCGCCAAAGTGATGGCCCAGGCTGTCGTTGACGACCTTGAACCGGTCCAGGTCAATAAACATGACCACCAATTGCTGGTCATGTTTATTGAAAGCCTGCCAGGCTTCTTTCAGGCGCTGTTGCAACTGGCTGCGATTGGGCAGGCTGGTGAGTGAGTCATGGGAGTTTTCATGCTGAAGCCGGGCATTGGCCAGATCCAGCTCACGGGTACGGTCCTGAACCCGTGCCTCAAGGCGCAGATTAGCGGTATGTATCGCCTCGGCAGCGCTACGCCGGGACAAGGCCGTATCGATATGGCGAGAGACGAAGGTCAGCAACTCCTGATCGCGCAGGGTGTAGCTGACGTTCTGCGAATAGCTCTGCACCGCCAGCACGCCTCGTACATCGTCCCCCTCGAACAGGGGAATGCCCAACCAGGATGACGAACGATTGGATTCATTCTGAATCTCGATTTCACCTTCCCTTTCCAGCTTGTAAGCATCTTCTTTATCGATCAGGCAAGGACGGCGCTGGCGGATGACATATTCGGTAAAGCCACGCTGCCCCCGCCGCGACCTGGGAGGCGTCGCCAGTCGCTCATCGCTGTAATACGGGAAGGTCACTTCTTGTGTAGAACTGTCGTACAGGGCGATATAGAAGTTGTACGCCACCAGCAACTCGCCGACGATCATATGCAGGCTGTGGAACAGTTCTGCCATATCGCCCGGCTGGCTGGACAGCTCGGTAATCTGGAACAACGCACTCTGCAGGTGCTCTGCCCGCTCGCGATCTGCCACCTCCTGCCTGAGTGCATCGTTGGCGGCCGAAAGCTGCTGGGTGCGCAGCAACACCGTATGTTCCAGGTCGGCCCGGTGCAGAATCCGGTCCAGCGCCATCGCCACATGCCGGGCAACCACCAGAAACAGCGCACGGTCTTCGACACTGTAAATCCGCGAGACGTCGTAGACCTGCATGGCCAGCATGCCAAAGACTTCGTCCGATGACTTCTTGAGCGGTGCGCCCATCCAGAACTCGGGATGACGCCCCTCGCAGAAAACGCGCCCCTGAGCCTGAGCCTGCCTGATAGCGATGGCATCAATGAACATCGGCTGGCCGGTGGTCAGGACATAGCCCGTCATGGATAGCCGTGAGCGGTCGAGATACTCGAAGCTCTCCGGCTCCAGCGCTTCGTGGTCGGCTACATCGATGTAATAGGGATAAGTGATCTTGTCTCGCTGGCCGTCGTACAGCGCCAGATAGAAGTTCTCGGCATCGATCAGAGTCGCCAGCTGTTTATGGATGCCTTTGAGGAAGGTGCTACGGTCCCGTGTCGAACTGGCCAGATGACTGATTTCATAAAGGACGCGCTGGGTATTCTGCGCCCTGACCAGAGCAGCACTTTGCAAGAGATACCCCAATCGCAGGGCCAGATCGGCCAATTGCGGGTTATCGGCTTCGGACAGGGGCGCCAGCAACCAGCCCAGCGCCGCTTCGCCCATCCCCATGACCCAGCGATGCAACTGCCGCGAGCGACAGAAGTCATCGAAACCGTCACAGGCAATTTCCCCAAGCCAGTCAGCCTGTACACACCCGCTCCCCAGCAGACGCTTGTGTGACCCGGCACCGTAGGCCGCCCATGCCACATTGGGCATGCGGCTTCTCGCCTCGCGCAGCAAGGCTTCCACGGAGTCTTCATCTGAAGGTGCAGGTGATACAGCACAAGAGTCATCAGTGGACTGGTACAAGTCTGGGGACAAAGGGGGAACCTGCATGAAAAACACCAAATCCTGAAGCTGACTGCGGCTATCTTCATCGGCAGCCCCCAATGGTGGCAAGCAGGAAGTGCGATTGAACACAAGAAAATACGTATTACCGAGCGTATCAAGGCCTCAGCCCATCAGAAAAGCTGACGGCGCCCGGCACTATCGGTTCATTCAGCAAGTCAAACCCGGTCACATTGCAATACTCGAAGCCTGATCAACAGCTATGCTGGCTTCCGGTTTCTTTCAACCCCACTCCAAAGGTGATCGCAGTGGTCAAGACATACAGCTACGCCGCAAAAGAACCGTCCGACACCCTGAAACCTTACCGCTTTGAACGCCGCACCCCAGGTGCTGACGATGTGCAGATCGATATTCTGTACTGCGGCGTCTGCCACTCGGACCTGCATACCGCACGCAACGAATGGCACAACACGCTCTACCCTTCGGTGCCGGGCCATGAAATCGTTGGCCGGGTCACCGCTGTGGGTGCCGACGTCAAGAACTTCAAGTTAGGAGACCTGGCGGGCGTCGGCTGCATGGTCGACAGTTGCCAACACTGCGCCTCCTGCGCTGAAGGTGAAGAACAATACTGTGAGAGCGGTTTTACCGGCACCTATAACGGCCCGGTCTTTGGTGGCGAAAACACCTTTGGCGGTTACTCCGACAATATCGTCGTCAAGGAGAAATTCGTCCTGCGCATCTCCCACAGCGACAATCTGGCTGCTGTCGCTCCGTTGCTCTGTGCAGGCATCACCACCTACTCACCGCTGCGCCACTGGAAAGTCGGGCCAGGAAAACGGGTCGGTGTCGTCGGCCTTGGCGGGCTGGGTCATATGGCCGTGAAGATTGCCCACGCCATGGGCGCGCATGTGGTGCTGTTCACCACCTCGCCCAACAAGCGTGAAGATGGCCTGCGCCTGGGCGCCGATGAAGTCGTGGTTTCCAAAGACCCTGCCGAAATGGCAGCACAGGCCAACAGCCTGGACTTCATTCTCAATACCGTCGCTGCACCTCACGATCTCGACGCCTTCCTGGGATTGCTCAAGCGTGACGGCACCATGACGCTGGTCGGCGCCCCTGCGGAGCCTCACCCATCACCGGCCGTGTTCGGGCTGATCTTCAAGCGCCGCAGCCTGGCCGGTTCATTGATAGGCGGCATTCAGGAAACCCAGGAAATGCTGGATTTCTGCGCCGAGCACGGCATCGTTTCGGATATCGAAATCATCGCCATGCAGGACATCAACGACGCCTACGAGCGCATGCTCAAGGGTGACGTGAAATATCGCTTCGTGATCGACATGGCCACTCTGAAGCAGGAAGCGTCTGCTGCCTGATAGCGGACATTCAGGCTGTCCGGCAGGATCGGGCAGCCTGTTTTATCATCAGGGCATATGACAAAAAGTCTCGATTCAGCGCATTTAAACAACAAACCTCATCCTTGAAATATCTTGCTGCAAATAACTGCACGCTTCCTCAAACCATTCATCATAAAGCCCTTATCCATCACTTCCCGCTGTTGACACGCCCTTTTATGGGGCGCGCAATAGGTGCTGGATGAAACGACGGGGAAACACACATGGCTAAGATCAATGTTTTAGCGGGTGATTTTCTTCAAGGTAATGGGGAATACCGCTCTGGCACCATTACTCTTGTAACCCCCCTCTTTCCATGGCCTGGAATCTGTTTCAAGCAGAACGAAATCAAGTCAGTGGAAATTGCCAGCAAAGCGTCAAACAGGAAAATGGATGACACCATCGGATTCGGTCTGGCAGGCGCATTGATGCTAGGTCCCGTGGGAGCTGCCGCTGGCATGCTTCTGGCGAGCGAGGAGAAAGAAATAACCTTTGTAGCAACGTTCAAGGACGGCAGAAGCCTGCTCGCTGCCACCGATGAAAAAACCTACCGCAAAATGGCGCAGGATATCCCTGTGTCCGACTTCATGTAAAAGCCCCCACTGCCTGACAAGAGCCCGGTCCTGCGCCGGGCTCTTTCGTTATGCCCCGACTATTCTTTTTTCAACAAGCGTTCTGGCACCGATTGTGCTTGGTGAAAGATTAACTTTTTATTACATTTTTATGACATTGCATTCTGTTATCTCAACAGATTCAAGTTTCAGGGCAAGCGTGCAGATATCAAGAATGACTGGACGTTAACAGGTGGAAAGATGAAAGAACGAGCAACAGTCATCTGCAAGCGTGACGACCAGATCCTCTACGTTCGCAAACCAAAATCGAAATGGGCATTGCCCGGCGGCAGGATCGAAGCGGGAGAAACGCCAGCCCAGGCAGCCGTGCGCGAACTGAGTGAGGAAACGGGCCTTGAAAACCTGGACCTCATGTATGTGGATGAATACGAAAAGGATCGGGTCATTCACCACATATTCACAGCCGTGATCCCCTCCTCCAGCGAGCCCTCGCCACGGAACGAGATTGCCGCCTGCAAATGGCTCGCGACGGGAAACATCAGCGACCTCAAGGCAAGCACAGCGACCAAATCCATCGTCAAATCGTTTGCCCGGCCCAAATAGGGTCGGGTTTCAATCTGCGCAAACGAAAAAAGGGCGACCCTTTCGGATCGCCCTTCTTCACCGCCCAGCAGAGCGGATTTTGTTTGGTAGGCGCGATTGGACTCGAACCAACGACCCCCACCATGTCAAGAAGGCAGCCTGCTGTCTATAGCCCTTGTGGTTCTAGGCCCTGAGAGAACGCCCATTCACACTATGAGGCGTCAAATATGGCTAACATCCGTTCCCTTCCTTCTGGTAACTGGAATGCTCAGGTACGTATCAAGGGCAGACCTGCTCAATCAGCCACCTTCCCTACTCAAGCTGAGGCTCAGGCATGGGCTGACAAACAGGAAGCGATTCACAAGGACCACAAGCATCACACCATACTCACGCTAGGCATGACCTATTGTGAGTCCCACCTCAAGGGCAAGGGCAGCTATGACCATGCCATCCAGATTGTTGAGCAGCTTGCTCAAGCCTTCCCCCAGCCCATCCATGAAATCACCCCTCAAATGATTAATGACTTCAAGCTGAGACGCTTACAGACAGTGAAGGCTGCTACCTGTAGGCATCAGCTAGCGTTCCTCTCTCGGTTCTTCAAATATGCAAAGCGGGGCTTGCTGATAGACATAGCTAACCCCGTACAGGAAATAGTCCTGCCAAAGCCAGGAAAGTCGAGTGACAAGGTAGTGACCACTGGTGAGCTACACATAATCCTCAATGAGCTGTCACCTACCATGGGGTTGATAGCTGAACTCGCATATGAAACAGCCATGAGGCGTTCGGAGATATTGAAGCTGACAGTTAACTGCTTGCATCTGGATCAACGTATAGCGGATGTTGTAGATGGGAAAAATGGGACACGCTCTGTTCCTCTTACCTTTCGTGCTGTAGAGCTATTCAGAGAAGCTATGAGGCGTGCTGTAGCTGAGCGCATACCCAAAGGAAGGTTATTCACTGTAGCGCCCCGTAGCGTCTCACAGGCTATCAGGCGGGCACGTATCGCAACCAACTTAGACAGTAGTGTAAGACTGCACCAATTGAGACATACAAGAATAACCAATGTAGCCAAGAAAGGTTTTAACAATGCTCAGATAATGATTGTGTCGGGGCACAGAGATACGAGATCGGTAGCCAGATACTCTCACTTGAATGCCAAGGACGTTCTCCATCTAATTGATTGAGCCCTTACAAGCCCTCTGGCGAGGCGTAAGGAACCGCCCTCGCCAGACTATAACTTTATACACAGCACCTCCCCAACAGGCTTACTTATAGGCACCAGCCATACCACAACAAACTCACCATGAGTATGCTTGAGCCATTGCTATCGAAAAATAATTTATTTTTGCATGCAGCAAATTTCCTAAAAAACCACTCTAGTATATTACTAGTAGAGAAAATATCTCTGCTACATTTTTAGGCACCCCTCCAAAAATCAGGCACAGTTATTAAAATCACCTCCTCAACTCCCACACCAAACCAGACTGTAACTCCGAGCAGCAACCTCTCCCAGCTTTCTATTTTCATACAAGTTATGAGATAGAGACAACTTGTGGTTTCACCCAGATAATATTACGAGCCGTAAACTCTAGACATCCATGGGAAACACAACAAGGAGAGCCCTTCATAAAACCAAAGAGACAATAGCAATGAGCATAACACTTGAACAGATTGTAGCAATCCAACACCAGCAGCTTAATACATTTCCAAGGAAGATCATCTACTTGATGGTGCGTAACCAAGCCGACCAAGAAGGTTGGTCTACCATCTCAGGTAATGACTTCTGTGTAGCATCTGCTCTCTCCCGTCGCTCTGTAGAAGGCGTGATTAAACACCTGATTAAATCAGGTCTGGTAGAGCGTAGAAAGTCTGGACCGAATCAAACATCTCCTTTCCAGTATCGGACCATTACATTTTAAGAAGGAAACACAGTATGAATTATACCCACAACGACCTAGTAACCATTGCCCAAGAAACTGGACGCAGTGTCGAAGAAATCGAAGAGATTGCAAAGAACTCAGGTTGGCAGCTATCAGAGAAACCTAAGACTTTACGAAGCCTTGACAACTCCAAGGACGCTGTAGCAATGATGAAACAGATCAAAGAGCAAACATTACAGCGCCTCTACAGAGATGACCCTTTCATTCGAGAGGGGATTAATGCCCAAGCAGCCATTGAGGCAGCCAGACAAACACGCAAGAACACCGAGCCTAACAATAACATCTACGACGAGAATGGACATTTTCAAGGTGTAAACAAAAGCATCATTAGCGGACCAGCGGCTACAGGAAAAAATCAAGCTGACGCAATGAAGGCTATCAAAGCCAATATTTATAAACGACTGGGGGCTGAGCAATGAACTGTTACCGATCAGAAGGTGAGCGACAATACCTTGAACATCGCAAGGCCGAGCTAGAGAAAACTATTAAAGCTGTTGCCTTGAAGAACGACAGCCCTGTAGGTGAGATTAAAACCTACAAGGGCGTTCAATACCAGATGAATCAGAGAGGTAATTTCCTCTGCATCAATCCTCGCCCTGAGCTGGAAGGTGTATTTACTACAGCCTTTATTCTACACAACGTTGTTGACGAACTAGAAAGACTTAAGCCCAAGAAATGAATACGGGTACAAGCTGGGCTATTACAGCAATCATCATGCATGCAACATGCATAATCTTACTTACCATAGCTATACTTATCATAGGCGCCATGATATGGCTCAATTAAATTCAGAAGAAGACTTCATCCTCATACCTAACTACCAATCCCCCCTCAGAGCTATCATCCCCATTAAGATTAAGCGCAAGGTAGTTAGAGAAATAATGACGGCCAAGGGTAATCCTGACGCTATCTACGCATTAGCTCTAAAGCATAGAATGTCTTTGCAAGCTGTAGGCCATTTAACTTGGCAGACGGAGAAGTATATTAATGAAGCACCAGCAGTTAGCCCTAACTACAAGGTGTGATTACTCATACAAAAAACCATAGAGAGAGTAACGTTTGGTAACTATTATAGATGCTGTATGCGGTGCAGGCAAAACCACTTGGGTCTTTGACCACATTAAGAAAAACAAAGAAAAACGCTGGCTATTCGTTTCTCCTTACCTATCAGAAGTAGGAGACGGCAAAACCAAAGGACGCATCCAGCTAGAGCTACCAAACTTAGACTTTAAATCTCCCGGAACCAGCGGCCTTAGCAAGTCTTCTCACTTAAAATCCCTTCTCTCCTGTGGTCACAACATTGCATGCACCCATGCTCTGTTTGAAGACATAGACAAGGACACTATCCAAATCATCTACGAAAATGACTACCATCTAATCATAGACGAAACGATAGACATGATTGAGGTGTGGAAGGAGTATCACCCGCAAGACATTACAGCGCTAGCTGAGGCTGGCATGATACACATCGCTGAAAATGGCAGGGTTGAGTGGAATCACCTCAAATACCCCAACTATAAAGGTCGCGATCTGTCAGTTAAAAACAAATGCGATGCAGGCTCCCTATGGTTATATGGAGATACTATCTTCATTGCGCGCACACCACCTTGCGTTATCAATGCAGCCAAGACCACTACCATTCTGACATACCTGTTTGAAGGTAGCCTAATGGCTGCATGGTTGAAGATCAACGACCTTGAATATGCTTATCACTACCCTACCGAGCTACGCTCTGAGAATGAGATAAAGCGTATCATCAAGCAGAAACTGAAAATCATCAATACACCTAAGAAAGTTTTAGACATACAGACTGACAGTAAGGGTATGTATGCACCACATACCTTCTCTTACTCTTGGTTTGAGAACGCAAGTGACGAAACACTAAAAACCTTTGGGGCTAGCCTGGAGAACACCAGACAGAAGGTAATGCCTAAAGGCTCATATTTCTGGACTGCGCCTATAGGCTCCTCTCCTTACCAAAAACTTAAAGTAATGGCACATAAGCGCTGGCAGACTGACCTAGAAGGTAATGACGATTCCAAACATAGAACCTTCATACCTTGGAACACCAGAGCAACCAATGAATTTGCAGATCGAATCAATTGCATCTACGCATACAACATCTACCCTAACGTAATCATCATCCAGCATTACAAGACATTGGGGATAGAGATTGACTCAGAGAGATATGCCCTAGGCTTTCTCCTGCAATTCATATTCAGAGGTTCAATCAGAACACACAACGATATGAATCTACTGATAGCCAGCGAGCGAATGAGAAAACTACTAGAAAACTGGCTAGAAGTTTAGTGACAAGAAAATGGCAATTCTTTGTCACCAAATTAGAATTAGCCCTTGATTTACGCGACCTACAGAGGCGCTCCCTTAAAGATTTATAAATAGAAGACAAGTCCTTCTATCAATTATGCTCAGATACATTACAAACAACTTCCTTATACTTGAAATCAAAAGCAACTTCGGCATAGCCGAAAAGAGCACGCATTAAAAAAAAGATCAAAAGCGGAACACCTACCAGTGCCTTTGCCCTTCTCTTTGATGCGTTGCCACTCCGTGGCGTGCTCTTGCTTCTGCCGTCACGCAGTGACTCCTGCTGAAAGCCAACCACTACCCTCAAGAGAAAAAAAATGAATATTAAAGAAATATACAAGAAGGAATATATCGAAGCCTTCTCGCACATTGAGCTAGCAGAGAAGATAGGCGTAAGCCTCTCCCTTCTAGATAGCCATGCCGAGCTTCAAGGCTGGAAAGAAGAACATAGACTCTACTGGTTTGACAAGTCGGTGGAGCAACTTAAGGTTGAGCTTATCAATGGTAACGTTGTAGCAGTGAAGGAAATGCTTAAGCTTGCTGGTATGGCCCGACCTGTGGGACGCCCTAAAAAAGCAGACGTAGAAAAGTATCTTAATATTAAGGCTAAGATAGACAATGAGTTTGATGCAGATGTTAAGCGTATGGCTCTAGTCAAGCCGTAGAATTATTTATTAATTGAGGTGATAGGCATTAACCTCAGAGCACAACCACCACTTTTCTATCTATACTTACGAAACAGATAAAGCCTCAACACCCACATGACTATCGCTCGAATCACAAACGCTGAGAGCACCAATAATAAAGCGCCTACCACCTTGCCTTTGAATATGGCAATCATGATTGATGCAATAATCGTAGAAAGTAGCAGAAAATTACATAGCAACCCTAAAGGGTGGAATGCAGAAGTTGACTTAAATATAAGTCTTGTTAATTCAGGCGTTGATTCTTGCATTCAACTCTCCCCTTGAATTAAAGGCATAGTAGAATCAAAGAGAGCGTTAAGCTCTAACTGTACCTATGCCCTCTTAGGGTGCTCAATGCGTTTCCACACTGGGGAGTTCTACTAACCATCCTCCCATTGTCCTCTTAGCGTTCATATCACCACTACGCCATTGAAGGCTACGCTATGACACTACTAACATTGAGGTGCACCCTACTGGCACATACAGTTTACCTGTGAAGCTAGGCAGGCCCGTTTGCCGAAGGCATTAAGATACGCTCAAGAAGAACGTAAGTCAAGATTAGCCTTAGCTAATAGAAATCGGTTTATATTCTCTTGGGCCTGGCTAATAAGTTTCTGCTTACCGAAGCGACGCTCTAAACCAAGAAGACCGAGTGATAAATAGTCGCACGAATGGTATGCAACCTCTTCCAGAGCAACACCCTGAGACCGCAAATGATACAACCTTAACATGTGCTGACTGCAACCACCCTCTTCCATAGCGCCATGATACAATCTACGATTAACACCCAGATAATCTGCCACTTCATTACCGAACGACTTACCTTTCCAAGCCCAATATATTCCCTTAAACATTCTCAATTCCTTAATTTTCACTAGATGCAGCTACAGAGTTTTTTCTAGAAAATAATACGTAGCATTGCATAGATAGCACTAACCCCCACACCCCCGCCTCCCCTTATGCGCTCATAGCGTCCCAGCCAGAAATGAAGGCATACCTTCCCACTAAACAGACACATGCACTGACTGTCCGCTTCTCTCATGCGTACACAACTCATTAGCTTGAGTGCCACAGGCGCTTAGCTCACAGCCCCACAGCAGGCACGCAGCTCAGTTGGTTAGAAGCCTGCCATTGTGAGGCACGAACAATGAGCACCACCTTAACAAGAAGGTGTTCCAGCCTTTGAAATCAATTGGTTAGGCTAGGTCGTTCACAATTTCTTGTGTGAACGCTGGTGTGAACGTCACTGTGAATGATGTGTGAACGCTCACCACTGGCCAAATTTTCTGTTCACGTTGCCTTCTGTGAACACTGCCTGTAATTTGTGAACGTTTTCTCAGGAACGAAAAAAGGGCGACCCTTTCGGATCGCCCTTCTTCACCGCCCAGCAGAGCGGATTTTGTTTGGTAGGCGCGATTGGACTCGAACCAACGACCCCCACCATGTCAAGGTGGTGCTCTAACCAACTGAGCTACGTGCCTGCTGTGGGAGCGCATTCTACGGATATTGAAAAAGGTGTCAACGGATTTTTGCAGTAACCCACTGATATATTCAAATTTTTAGCTCTGAATTCAGTACATGCCATCAGACGCAAGCTCCGGCAAGGGCATCAAGCCAACTGTCTGAAAGCGCACGGCGCTGACAGTTCTGTCAGTTCCCGTCATTTCCCCCCACTTTTAATCTGTACGCACGCGCGCAAGCGAATGTAGCTATCTGCACGAACACGTTCAAGGCACTCCTGTTCGCGTCTCCTATGCCATTCACGCCAGGTGACGAAATGATTATTTATGCAAAGAAATTGACCGGAGAACTCTGGGAACTGGATGTTGAACCCTCAGATACGATCAGTAACGTGAAATGCAAGATTCAGGATAAATCTGGCATTTCCCCCGAAGCACAGAGGCTTATCTTTGCCGGGAAACAGCTTGAAGATCAGAGAAGCCTGAGCGATTACAACATTCAGAAGGAGAGCACCATATATGTTGTAATCCGACTCTAGACATAAAGCTCTGGCGCAATACCCATAGACAACCGGCATCATGCACTTCACGGTCGAACGAAAAAAGGGCGACCCTTTCGGATCGCCCTTCTTCACCGCCCAGCAGAGCGGATTTGTTTGGTAGGCGCGATTGGACTCGAACCAACGACCCCCACCATGTCAAGGTGGTGCTCTAACCAACTGAGCTACGTGCCTGCTGTGGGTGCGCATTCTACGGACATTGGCTGGCCTGTCAATCTCTTTTTCAGCTAAGCCTATGAATTCGCAACGCTTTTAGGTGCTGCGCAGGTAAATATGTTTTATCCCGTGGCTGGCAGAGGTTTTTTAACTGGGGTAGGATCACGGCACTCGTCAAGAATTTTAAACGGAGCTTCAGGATGGCGAACACGCTCTATCCGCAGTCCTACTACGCCGCATCAGCCAATCCGGTCCCGGAACGTCCTGCCTTGCAGGGTGAAGTGGAGACGGACGTATGCGTCATCGGCGCAGGCTATACAGGGTTGTCCAGCGCCCTCTTCCTGCTTGAGCATGGCTTCAGAGTCACCGTGCTGGAGGCCGCGAAGGTCGGCTTTGGCGCCTCGGGCCGTAACGGCGGGCAGATCGTCAACAGCTATAGCCGCGATATCGATGTCATCGAGCGCAGCGTAGGCCCCAAACAGGCGCAACTGCTGGGGCAGATGGCATTCGAGGGCGCGGCGATCATTCGAGATCGTGTTTCCCGTTACGGTATTCAATGCGACCTGAAGGACGGCGGCGTATTCGCAGCCCTGACCAACAAGCAGATGGCGCATCTGGAAGCTCAGAAGCGTTTGTGGGAACGCTATGGGCATTCGCATCTGGAGCTGATGGATAAAAACCGCATCCGCGAAGTCGTTGCCTGCGAGCAATATATCGGCGGCATGCTGGACATGACCGGCGGCCATATCCATCCACTGAACCTGGCGCTGGGCGAAGCGACTGCCGTGGAATCGCTGGGCGGTGTCATCCATGAACAATCGGCGGCGATCCGTATCGAACGTGGCGCCAACCCGGTCGTGCATACGGCACAAGGGAAAGTCCGGGCCAGATTCATCATCGTGGCCGGCAATGCCTATCTGGGCAATCTGGTGCCGGAACTGGCGGCCAAGTCGATGCCATGCGGCACTCAGGTGATCACCACCGAACCGCTGACCGAAGAGCTGGCCAAATCCCTGCTGCCTCAGGATTACTGCGTCGAGGACTGTAATTACCTGCTGGACTACTACCGCCTCAGCGCCGACAAGCGCCTGATCTTTGGGGGTGGCGTGGTCTATGGCGCCCGCGACCCGGCCAATATCGAAGCCATCATTCGTCCCAAGATGCTCAAGGCCTTCCCGCAACTCAAGGATGTGAAGATCGATTACGCCTGGACCGGCAATTTCCTGCTGACCCTGTCACGACTTCCGCAGGTCGGGCGCCTGGGCGACAACATCTATTACTCTCAGGGTTGCAGCGGGCATGGCGTGACCTACACCCATCTGGCAGGCAAAGTGCTCGCCGAAGCCTTGCGCGGACAGGCCGAGCGATTCGATGCATTCGCTGACCTGCCCCACTACCCCTTCCCCGGTGGCCAGTTGTTGCGCACACCGCTTACGGCATTGGGTGCCTGGTATTACAGCCTGCGCGACAGGCTGGGCTTCTGATACTCGGCTTCAGAGTGAAAACCGCCTATATCGGGGTTTTCACTCTGCAAGGCCAAACTTATTTAACACCCTGGCGCGCCAACGCCTTGACCGCCTCACCCGCCGCCTGCTCCTGTCCCGCCAGGGACACTTCATTGGCAGCTTTCAGCCAGCGCTGCTGATCCACATTGGCAGGCAGTTGCCTAGGCCCCTGAATCAGGACAGCCCAGCTACCCGCATCCTTCCAGGCAGAGCTGAAGCTGCCAAAGCTCATCATCTGCCGACGGTTCATGCCCGCCTGCAACAGCACCGTCTGCTTGATGCGGTTATAGCCAACGAGCACGACATAGCGAGGCCCTTTCCACCAGGCCGAGCCTTCGGACATGCGCAGCATCACCGGATATCCCGCCGAAACCTGCTCCAGCAGAGCGTGCAGCTCACCATCGAGGGGGTAGACCACAAAGCCATATTGGCGCGCCACGTTCTGCATGCTGCTTTCAAGACGGCCTTCGCCGCCCGGCAATTGCAGAGGTTTGTCGAGCAGGCCGGGGGTAATCAGCACCTGATGGTTGGACAGCATGCTCGCCAGTGCGCCCGGCCCGCTTTGGTAGGCATTGCCCCGGAAGAACGGCACGGAGTTGAGTTCGACCCGATCCGGCAGACGCTGGATTTGCGGGGTGACCATCGAAGCGCAGGCGGCCAGGCTCAGTGCCAGGGCAATCACCCATGACCGCCGGGATCTGGCGGCGTTGAACAAAAAGGATACCGGCAGCATTTTCACTCACTTCAACTGGCGTCAGGCAACACGCGACCTGACTCGGACGTCGATCATAGAGCCGCGCAAGGCATGGGTATAGCCTTCTCACGCAGTCAGAGTGTCTGGATAGATCAAATCGATCATAGCCGTCAATTAATCGAAACATGTGAGGGACTAGACTGTCAGTTATTCAGACAGCAAGAAGATGCAGCAAATGCGGAGGCGCTTATGAGCCTGGAAATGACAATCGTGATGCTGATCATGGCATGGCTGATGGTTGCAGGTGCCATGCTTTGGGGAGTTCTGCGAATTTCTCGCCGCCATCATCCTCGTCCGGTGCGACCGACCCCAGTGGTCCGGCTGGAAAAAAGACAGCCTGCAACAGCCCACTGATTACCGTCCATGAAATGAAAAATGGTCGGCCCCATTACAGGGCCGACCATTTTTTACATTACCGCCCCAGGTATCAGGCGTTGGCAGCTTCAGCAGCAGCCTTTTTACGCTTGGCCTTGCGAGCCAGGATGTTGAGGATCTCAACCGCTGCCGAGAACGTCATGGCGGCGTAGATGTAGCCTTTAGGTACATGGGCACCAAAACCTTCAGCGATCAGTGTCATACCGATCATGATCAGGAAGCCCAGCGCCAGCATCACCACCGTCGGGTTGTCATTGATGAACTTGGCCAACGGGTTGGCAGCCACCATCATCACGATCACAGCAGACACCACAGCGATAATCATGATCGGCAAGTGTTCGGTCATGCCCACCGCAGTGATGATACTGTCGATGGAGAACACCAGGTCCAGCAGCAGGATCTGGAAGATCGCCGCGCCCATGCTCAGCGTCACAGCAGACCCGATGGTCTTTTCCTGCTCGGCCTTGCTGTCCATGCTGTGATGGATTTCAGTGGTCGCTTTCCAGACCAGGAACAGGCCACCCGCGATCAGGATCATGTCCTTCCAGGAGAACGCCTGGCCGAGTACTTCGATCACAGGTTCGGTCAACTGGACAATGAAGGCCACGGTACTGAGCAGGCCCAGACGCATGATCAAGGCCGCACTGATACCCAGGCGACGGGCCTTGGCACGCTGATGCTCAGGTAACTTGTTGGTCAGGATGGAGATGAAGATCAGGTTATCGATACCCAATACGACTTCCATCACCACCAGCGTGGCCAAGGCAATCCAGGCTGCGGGACTTGTAGCGAGTTCCAAAAGGTATTCCATAGATCGTGTCCTGCTTGAGCCAATATTAAGCGTTAGATTTCTTTACCAGACTTCTCTTCGGGAGACTCGGGCTGTTTCTTGGGTTCAAGTACCGAAAGATCCTTGCGGGTATCTTCAAGCGCCTTGGTTGCAGCTTCATGGGTATCGTCAATCGCCTGCTTGGCTGTGTTGGCAGCCGTATCCAGAATCTGTTTGGTCGATGTTTCAACCTGGTCACAGCCCGCCATTACAACCAGCGAACATGTCAGCAATGCGGCGTAAATGGGTTTGATCATGTTTCCCTCGATAAGCAAGGCCGGACATCACCTTTGGTCCGGCGTCAGCGAAGCATTCTAGGGACATGGAAACATCAGAAAAATTCGATTTTTCAAGGTGTATACTTCGGTTTTACCGAATCGGCAATCTTTATGCTCAACTATCGCCAACTCCACTATTTCTGGGTCGTGGCCAAGACCGGCAGTATCGTGCGCGCCTGCGAACAATTGAACCTCACGCCCCAGACCATCAGCGGCCAGATCAGCCTGTTCGAGGAGACACTGGGCGTCGATCTCTTTCGCCGTGTAGGCCGGCAACTGGAACTGACCGAAGCAGGTCGCCTGGCACTGCCCTATGCCGAACAGATGTTCCAACTGGGTAATGAGCTGGAAACCATGCTGCGCTCACAGCCCGACGAGCAACAGATCCTGTTTCGCATCGGCGTTGCAGATGTCGTCCCCAAATCCATCGTCTATCGCCTGATCGCCCCCACCATGGAACTCGAAGAGTCGATTCGCATCACCTGCCGCGAAGACAAGCTCGAACGCCTGCTGGCCGACCTGGCAATCCAGAAACTGGACATGGTGATTTCTGACAGCCCTATGCCACCACATCTGGACATTAAAGGCTACAACCAGAAACTGGGAGAATGCGGTGTCAGCTTCTTCGCGACCCGAGGCGTCGCTGAAAATCTGTGGGGAGACTTTCCGCAGAGCATGCATGGCGCACCGCTATTGATTCCTGGGCAGGACACTGTGGTGCGCGGCAGATTGATGCGCTGGTTCGCCGAACAGAAAATCCAGCCGCGGATTATCGGCGAGTTTGATGACAGCGCCTTGATGAAGGCTTTCGGCAAATCCGGCAGCGGCGTGTTCGTCGCCCCCAGCGTGATCGCCGATGAAGTGCAGAACCAATATGACGTGCAGATCATTGGCCAGACCGAATCAGTCACCGAGTCGTTCTATGCCATTACCGTCGAACGCAAGGTCAAGCACCCCGGCATTGTCGCCATTACCGAGAGTGCTCGAAACAAGCTATTTACCGACTGAGCTTAAAACTTGCCCATGTAATCGCGCTTGCCGATTTCCACGCCATTGTGGCGAAGCAGGTCGTAAGCGGTGGTGACATGGAAGAAGAACTGCGGCAAGGCATAGCTCAACAGATAAGCCTGGCCGTTGAGGCGTTTTTCCTTGTCAGTGCCAGGACGCAGGACGACTTCAATACCTTCCTTGCCGTCGACATCCTGCGCCTTGATGCTGCCGATGAAGGCCAGAGTCTTGGCGATCAGGGCTTGCAGATCGGCAAAGGTGGTTTCGGAGTCTTCGTATTTTGGGATCTCGACACCAGCCAGACGAGCCGAAGCGCCCTTGGCGAAGTCGACAGCGATCTGGATCTGACGGGTGAAAGGCAGCATGTCCGGGAACAGACGCGCCTGCAGAAGGGCTTCAGGCTGGATTTTCTTCTCGGTAGCGTGGGCCTCGGCTTTGACCAGAACGTCATTCAGCGCGTTGAGCATTTGCTGGAATACAGGAACGGAAGCGGCGTACAGGGAAATAGACATGACAAATCCTGAAAGTGAAAGTCAGGAATTATAGACATGCTCTTCAGGAAAGATGGCGAGTCTTTTTCCATTCCACACAACGAGCCAGCGGCGCACTGGATATAATTCAGCGCAGCCCATAGGCTGACACCCCGCCATCGCTCAGGGAAAGCGTAATGACCACCGAATCCTCTTCAATCGAATCAGCCGATGCCACCCAAGCGCTGCAACTCAACAGCACCGAAGTACGCATTCTCGGCTGCCTGATCGAAAAACAGGCCACCAGCCCGGAAACCTACCCGCTGACACTCAACGCCCTGGTCATTGCCTGCAACCAGAAAACCAGCCGCGACCCGGTGATGAACCTGACCCAGGGCCAGGTTGGCCAAAGCCTGCGCGCCCTGGAAAACCTTGGGCTGGCCCGCCTGGTCATGGGCAGCCGCGCCGATCGCTGGGAACACAAGGTCGACAAGCATCTGGAACTGGTGCCCGCGCAAGTGATCCTGAGCGGGCTGCTATTTTTGCGTGGCCCGCAAACCACCAACGAACTGCTGACACGCAGTAACCGAATGCACGACTTCGAAGACAGCGAACAAGTCGTCCACCAACTGGACCGCCTCATCGCCCGAGGCCTGGCAACCCTGCTGCCACGCCAGGCCGGCCAGCGGGAAGATCGCTACATGCATTCACTGGGAGATCCGGCCGACCTGGAGGAACTGCTGGCTGCACGGCAAAACCAGCCGGAACGGGTATCGGCATCTGCATCGAGCGAGCGGATCGATGAACTTGAGGCACGGATTGCGGCGCTTGAGGAGCGGTTGGCGAGGCTAGAGTGAGGGGACTAGCGGATTTATCCGCGAGAAGGTATTTCAAACTGTATATCTCTGACGGATGCACAGGCCCTTCGCGAATAAATTCGCTCCTAAGTCTGCTGCGCGACAGCGCGATGTCAAGAACACAGCGGAGCCTCCTGCACAAATCAACACTCGGCTAATGACAAAGGTCAATCCTGCTCGTAAGCCTGCCCCCGAACTCGCCCTTGCTATCTTTGGTTTTATATCAATGCGGCGCTTAGACGCCTTGGCTTGGACGAGTCTCTGCAACTCTCCCACCCGCACCAGTCGCCAACATCAAACCCGCGCCTCTCTCATCTACACCTTTCCCCCAAACGGTATTGGATTAACTCCCCGGTGCAGGCGTAGAATCGCTCCACAGATTCGCGATGGACAAGCCACACAAAACATCGCCAGCCCCCTTACACAAAATTTACCTAACGGCTTCGCAGTTTTCTCAAATTACGATGTCTTAGAGTTATCCCGTGGCAGTGCTTGAGCGTAATGCAGGCCCGCGACAACGGGTTGAGAGCGAGGAACAGTCATGATTCGTCATATCCCCAAAATTGCCTTGTTTATTGGTGCCCTGGCACTGGCAGGTCAAGCCAACGCTGATCGTGGCTGGGGTGGGCCCGCCGTACTGGGCGCAATCGTTGGCGCTGCCGTGGTTGGAGCGGCTGTTTCGTCCAGCCGTGACAGGACAGTGTATGTAGAGCGCCAGCCGGTCTATGTTCAACCGCAGCCGGTTTACTACGCTCCACCTCCTCCGCCAGTGGTTTACTACCAGCCGGCACCCGCTTATGAGGTTGTGGAACGCTACCCGGCTCCGCCACCGGTCTACTACCGTCGCTATGCACCGCCGCCAGCCTACTATGGCCCGCCACGCGGTCACTGGTAACCCACAAAAAAACCCCGCTTTGGCGGGGTTTTTCGTTTCTTTGTCATGAGTCGGGGGTGGAGCGTCAAGGCTTGGGAACCTCGCGCTCATCAATGACCACTATCGAGAGCGATGATTTTTACCAGAGACGATGGCTGCGTAAAGTAGCGCCATCGATTGATGGAGACAGCCATGAACAAGGTTCAGATCATGTCAGTAGTTGGCAGCGCCGTACCAGCCACACTCAGAGAACGCGGCCTGCTGGCCTGCTGGTATCTGATGCACAACGGCGAGCCCGTCAGCGGCCCTTTCGCTTCACTGCCTGCAGCCAAGGCCAGTTCCGAGAAACTGGAAAGCAACATGCTCAACGGCTGAATGCAGTACCCGGCTTTAACGAACTTCGTGCGTTGCTCCGCACATCCCCTTGCCCACATCCTTTGATGTGGGCTTTTTTATGGG
>NZ_BLVZ01000011.1 GCF_015471405.1 Pseudomonas cichorii | reverse complement strand
CGTATAAAAAAGGGCGCTCAGTAGAGCGCCCTTTTCATCATCAGCCATTCAACTCGGATCAACCGGCTTTTTCAGCTTTGGATTCGGGAAGAACTGCACGCCCTGAACCTTTGGATCTGCCGGTTTTGGCGTGGCCTTGTTGACTCGTGTTCCCAGTTCCTTGGGAATCGACAGGCCCTGTTCATTGAGCGTATCGCTGTAGCCGCAACCCACGCATTCGCGATGGGGCACGTCGTCTTCGCTCCACATCTTCAACTTGTCGGGTTCGCTGCACGCCGGGCAGACAGCCCCGGCGATAAAGCGTTTCTTGGTAATGACTACCGGTGTATCGGTCATGCTGCCGCTTCCTCACTCAGGCCACTGTGGCGCAAGAGTGCGTCAATTGAAGGCTCGCGTCCGCGGAAGTCGACGAACAACACCATCGGCGCCTGGGAACCGCCACGCGCCAGAATGGCTTCGCGGAAGGCACGACCCGTTTCGGCGTTGAGTACACCGTCTTCCTCGAACTTGGAGAAAGCGTCGGCAGACAACACTTCAGCCCACTTGTAGCTGTAGTAACCGGCTGCATAACCACCCGCGAAGATATGCGCGAAGCTGTTCGGGAAGCGGTTATAGGCTGGCGGTCGCATGACCGAGACTTCATCGCGAATGCCTTCGAGCACTTCCAGCACACTACGGCCGTCGCCATGGGTGGCGTGCAGCTCGAAGTCGAACAGCGAGAACTCCAGTTGACGAACCATCATCAGCCCCGACTGGAAGTTCTTGGCTGCGAGCATTTTTTCCAGCAGGTCCTGAGGCAGTGCTTCGCCGCTCTCGTAGTGACCGGAAATCAGGGCCAGGCCTTCAGGCTCCCAGCACCAGTTTTCCATGAACTGGCTTGGCAGTTCGACTGCATCCCACGCCACGCCGTTGATCCCGGAAACACCAGCATGCTCGACGCGGGTCAGCAGGTGATGCAGGCCATGGCCGAATTCGTGGAACAGGGTGGTGACTTCATCGTGAGTCAGCAAGGCAGGCTTGCCGCCGACTGCTGGCGTGAAGTTGCACACCAGATTCGCCACCGGGTTCTGCATACGGCCTTCGGCGGTACGGCGACGGTCGCGTGCGCCATCCATCCAGGCACCGCCACGCTTGTTGGCGCGGGCATACAGGTCGAAGAAGAAGCGCCCGACGTGCTGGCCGTTTTCCTTGATCTCGAAGAGACGAACATCCGGGTGCCAGGTGTCGAAACCTTTCTGTTCGGCGATTTCAATTCCGTACAGGCGCTGAACAATGGCAAACAGGCCGCTCAGCACTTTATCGATAGGGAAATAGGCGCGCAGGATTTCCTGGGAAACGCTGTAGCGCTGTTCGCGCAGTTTTTCGCCATAGAAACCGCTGTCCCAGCTTTGCAGATCCGGGCAACCCTGTTCGGCGGCATACGCCTTGAGCTGCTTGAGGTCCTGTTCGGCAAAAGGCTTGCTGCGCTTGGCCAGATCGCGCAGGAAGCTGAGCACCTGATCGCTGGACTCGGCCATCTTGGTCGCCAGGCTCAGTTCGGAGAAGCTGGCGAAGCCCAACAGTTGTGCCAGTTCCTGACGCAGGTCGAGGATCTGCGCCATGACCGGGCCGTTGTCGTTCTTGCCCGCATTCGGGCCTTGATCCGAGGCGCGTGTGCAGTACGCCGCATAGACTTCCTCGCGCAGGGCGCGGTCTTCGGCGTAGGTCATTACCGCGTAGTAGCTCGGGAACTCCAGGGTAATCAGGAAACCTTCCAGATCCTTGGCCTTGGCGGCGGCAGCCATTTGCTGTTTGGCCGATTCGGTCAGACCCGCCAGGGCAGATTCGTCAGTGACCAGTTTGGTCCAGGCCTGGGTTGCATCGAGCAACTGGTTGGAGAACTGGCTGCCCAGCTCCGACAGCTTGCTTTGCACTTCGGCGTAACGCTTCTGCTGCTCGGGTGGCAGGTCGATACCCGAAAGGCGGAAGTCGCGCAGCGATTGTTCCAGAATAGTCTTCTGGCCAACATCGAAGTTTGCCGCTTCCGGGCTGTTGGCCAGGGCTTCATAGGCCTGGAACAGCTCACGGTTCTGGCCCATTTCGGTGGAGTAAGCGCTCAATGCAGGCAGGCACGACTCGTAGGCTTCGCGCAGTTCTGCGCTGTTGCAGACGGCATTCAGGTGACTGACCGGGCTCCAGGCGGCTCCCAGGCGGTCATTCAATTCATCCATCGTCAGGACCAGTCCGGCCCAGGTGGGTGTCGAACCCTGCCTGGCAAGAATGTCGGCAATCGCGGCGCGGTTATCGGCCAGGATCTGTTCGATGGCAGGTTTTACGTGCTCGGCACGGATCGCCGAGAAAGGAGGCAGGTCGTACGATTGCAAAAGAGGGTTGTTCGCGCTCACGGTTTTGCACCTTGGCTGGAAGAAACACTCACGCATCTTAATTACAATCGACGCCGACCGCAGCACTCAAACCGGTATCGCGCATCTATCACCACCAAAGAAGGAGCCTATCGTGGCCATTCGCAAGTTCCAGGACCACACCCCAGCCCTTGGCGAGCGAGCGTTCGTCGACTATTCCGCTGTGGTGATCGGCGATGTCGAGATCGGTGCCGACAGCTCCGTCTGGCCACTGACCGTCATCCGTGGCGACATGCATCGCATCCGTATCGGTGCCCGTACCAGCGTGCAGGACGGCAGCGTGTTGCACATCACCCACGCAGGGCCGTTCAACCCTGACGGCTTTGCGCTACTGATCGGTGACGAAGTGACTATCGGCCACAAGGCGATGCTGCATGGCTGCACCATCGGCAACCGGATCCTGATCGGCATGGGCACCACCATCATGGATGGCGCGGTGGTCGAGGATGAAGTCATCATTGGCGCTGGCAGCCTGGTGCCGCCGGGTAAAGTGCTGGAAAGCGGGTTTCTGTACGTGGGGCGTCCGGTCAAACAGGCACGGCCACTGACTGAAAAGGAGATCGCCTTTTTCCCCTATAGCGCGACCAATTACGTGAAGCTCAAGGATCAGCACCTGGCCGAAGGTTACGACCAGCCCTGAGTTATCCACAGACCTTTTTACGCATTCACTGGCGAGAACCCATGCATTACAAAAACATTCTGTTCGACCTCGACGGCACACTGACTGACCCGCGCCTGGGGATAACTCGCTCGATCCAGTTTGCCTTGGGGCGTCTGGGCATCGACGAGCCGGATATCACTAAACTGGAACACTTCATCGGCCCACCGCTACTGCAAGCCTTCATGCAGTTTTATGAGATGGACGAAGCCCGTGCCTGGGAGGCTGTGGGTTTCTATCGCGAGCGCTTCAAAGTCACCGGGCTTTATGAAAATCTGGTTTTCGATGGCGTGCCCGAGCTGCTTGAAACCTTGGGTGGTCAAGGTCGAACGCTGTATATCGCGACTTCAAAGCCTTGGGTTTTCGCCCATGAAATCGCCCGGCACTTCGACTTCGCCAGGCATTTCAAGGTGATCTACGGCAGTGAGCTGGACGGCACCCGCACCGACAAAGTGGAACTGATCGCCCATCTGCTGGAGCAGGAGCGTCTGGACCCAAGCCAGACCTTGATGATCGGCGACCGCAAGCATGACCTGATCGGCGGGTCGCGTAACGGGCTGGATGTGGCAGCAGTAGGTTATGGTTTTGGCAGCCATGAGGAACTGACAGCGCAATCGCCGACCTATCATTTTGTGACGATGGCCCAGATGCATGAGGCTTTTCGCGAATGAATTCAGGAGGGGATTGGTCTGTTCGCGAATGAATTCGCTCCTACAGTGTGGGAGCGAATTCATTCGCGAAAGCCGCTGAGCTCCTGCAACTTGGCCTTGCGCTGCACCACAGGCAAATCCCCCAGCTTTTCCACGGCATCGAAGAACGCCACCCAGTCACCATTCACTTGCTTGAACAACGCCTCAAACGCTGGCACCCACTGGTCATAAAGCCCGAAGGGCAGCAGCTTGGCGTTGTTCATCGGTGAGTTGATCCACCCGTCGAAGCGTTTGTCGCCGCTCCATTGCTCATCACGCAATTGCCGGTACTCACGGCGCAAGCGCTCGAATTCGGCGGCTTTGCGCTCACGCATCAGCTCGGCTGTCAGCGGCTGGCGATACAAGACCTTGAGCCGCTCCCGGGTATCGAGCACCAATCGAATGAACTGATCCCGGCGTGTGGATTGTGAGACGTTTTCCGGTGCCAGGCCTCGTGCAGCACGCCATTGGCGAGTGCCTTCCTGCTCCACGAAGCTGGCGTAGGATTCGTTGAACTCGGTGTCGTCCTTCACATAGAAACGTTGATGGGCCAGTTCGTGGAAGATCAGCGTTGCCAGTCGCTCGTCACCCCAACCCAGCATGGAACTGAGAATCGGATCGTTGAACCAGCCCAGCGTTGAATACGCTTCGACGCCGCTCATGTACACGTCCTTGCCGGCCTGACGCTGTAAAGCGGCTTCACCTCGCGCACCGCCCTGGCTGTAATAACCGCGATAGGCCACGCAACCGGCAATCGGAAAGCAATGAGTGACAGGGTCCAGAGAGAACTCATCGGTCGCGAATACGTTCCAGACGACATAAGGACGGCCCAGATCGGCGTACAGGCGATAACTCTTGTTGTCCGGCAGATGCAGATGGTCGCTGGCGAAGGTACGAGCTTCCTGGGCATATGCCAGACGCTGACGCAATTTCGGGTCGCGCGCAGGGTCAGAGATGATGTCCTGGATCGGCTCCCGAGCCTGTAGCAGTCGCAGTTGACCACTGGCCAACTGGCCGTAATACGAAAGGCTGGAGCATCCACAAAGCAAAACCATCGTCGCTATCGGCAAACTGTGCCAGAGACGTAAAACATTGAGTCGTGGCATACACGGCCTTCAAGACAGGGATAGAACGGGTTATGCAGGACAGCCAGGGTATTACGCAACTATCATCGTCATCCGCCCATCTTCGGAGCCTGACATGCGCCTGATAGCATTGACTCTCGCCCTTGGCACCCTTCTGGGGTGTACTACGCCTTTACCTGCCGTGGACCCGGACATGGCCTGGATCGACATGCGCACCATGACCGGCAGGCTGGTGATGGCAGACAAGCTTGATGGCAAGAATACCTATGATGGCCGCTACTTTCAGGTCACTCCCGGTCGCCACGAGCTACAGATACGCTTCGATTATGAATATCGCTCGGGCGGGCTGGGCCTGATAAGTGACGACTACACCGACATCACCTGTTTCATCGATATCGAGTACGACCATTTTGTCGCCGGGCAGCGTTACATGATCGAAGCCCGCACGCTTGCCAATGACATTACCGCCAAACTTTATGACGCCGAGCGCAAGGTGCTGGCCCATGAAGGGGATGTCCGCTGCATCTGATCAGCTATCGTTTTTTTGATAGATGATTTTTTTGGTGCCGTTTTCGCAGCTGCCCACCACCATGTTCTGGTCGTGGACCTCGGCGTTGGGGACGATTTCCAGCGTATAGGACGTGACGTTGTTGGCCTGGATCTTGGCCTCGATCTCGTCCTTGAGTTCTTCGCAGGATTTCGGCGCAGCCAGGGCGCCGGTCGTCAGCAGGATACAGCTCATAGCCAAAACAAAACGTTTCATGCCCGATTCCTTCGATAAGACGCACAGAACCTTGTCTGTGCTGTAGTCCTTCATACGACCGTCCGGCCCCGCATCTGGTTCTGACGGGCAAAAAAATGACCCGTACAACCGGGTTGTACGGGTCATCAGGTGTCACGCTATCGATCAACCGAGCAGCGTGGCGTCCAGGGTAATCTTGGCGTTCAGCACCTTGGAAACCGGGCAGCCTTCTTTGGCTTGCCTGGTCAAATCATCGAACTGCTGCTGGCTTGCACCCGGGACCTTGGCCTTGAGCACGAGATGAACGGCTGTGATCGAAAATCCGCCGCTGTCCTGATCCAGGGTCACTTCAGCCTGAGTATCGATGCTTTCAGCAGTGAAGCCCGCGTTCCCGAGGATCATCGACAGGGCCATGGAGAAACAGCCGGCATGGGCTGCGCCGATCAGTTCTTCCGGGTTGGTGCCCTTGCCGCCTTCGAAGCGGGCCTTGAAACCGTAAGGCGCTTCGCGCAGTACGCCCGTTTCAGTGGAGATACTGCCAATGCCACTCTTCAGATCACCTTCCCAATGGGCTGATGCTTTCTTGACGATGCTCATGGTGCCTCCTGATTAAATCGGTAATGTTCCGGCCGTAACCAAGTTTCTGAGGATAGACGGTCTTGGAAAGTTCAACGTATAAGTCCTAGCGTTTTGGTAGGTCTTTTTCGGGGTTGCCATTGAAAAGCAGCGCTTGCGCCCGCACTGCTGTTTCATCATGGGCTCAGCCCAACACATTTCGAGGAGAAGCAGCGGCCTATGAAACGTTTGACGGATGTAAAGATTTCCACCCTTGATCTGGTGCCTGTGCGTCAGGACAAAGGTCCCGCAGAATCACTGCGTAATTCCCTGAACCTGGCTCAGCACGTCGAGAAGCTGGGTTACAACCGTTTCTGGGTTGCAGAGCACCACAACATGGATGGCATCGCGAGTTCGGCGACTTCTGTGCTGCTGGCCTATCTGGCTGGCGGTACTTCGACGATTCGCGTAGGCGCTGGTGGCGTCATGCTGCCCAACCATGCGCCATTGGTCATTGCCGAGCAGTTCGGCACCCTTGCCAGTCTCTATCCCGGTCGTATCGATCTGGGCCTGGGACGTGCGCCGGGTTCGGACCAGATGACGGCCCGGGCATTGCGACGCGAGCGCTCCGGTAGCGCGGATGACTTCCCTGATGATGTCACCGAGCTGATGGGCTACCTCGGGCCACGCACGCCTGATCAAAAAGTGATCGCTGTGCCGGGTTCAGACACCAATGTGCCGATCTGGTTGCTGGGTTCGAGCCTGTTCAGTGCCCAGATCGCCGGGATGCGTGGGCTGCCTTATGCCTTTGCCTCCCATTTCGCGCCGCGCTACATGCATGAAGCGATTCGCGTCTATCGCAATCATTTCCAGCCTTCAGACGTGCTCGACAAGCCTTACGTGATGTTGGGTGTACCGCTGGCGGCGGCCGACACTGACGAGCATGCCGAGTACCTGGCGACGTCGGTCTATCAGCGCATTCTGGCGCTGATGCGTGGGCACAGCCTGGTGCAGCGTCCGCCCGTCGAATCCATGGACAAGCTGTGGCTGCCTCACGAACGAGAGGCCGTGGCGAGTTTTCTGGGGCTGGCGATGGTGGGCGGTCCGCAAAAGATCCGCGCCAAGCTGGATGTGCTGCTGGAGCAGACCGATGCCGATGAATTGATCTTCACCTGCGACATGTACGAACACGAGGATCGTCTACGTTCGTATGAAATTCTGGCGCAGGTTGCGCAGGGATAAGGACACCGCACAGTGCAGGACCGGATTTATCCGGGAAGGCGGCATACCTGACGGTAAGGATCGGCCTTTCGCGAATGAATCCGCTCCTGCACGGCGGTGGCGCGTACCCGGATCAGTTGCGGGTGTAGATGATCTTGTGTCTGCCCACATCGCAGGAGCCTACGACTTTCTGATCCTTCAGATCGTCGGTCGGGATAATTTCCAGCGTGTAGGACGAAACCTTGAGCGACTTGAGTTTTGCGTCAATCTCCGCTTTCAGCTCTTCGCAATTCTTGCCCGCCGCCATGGTGGTTCCAGCAAAACTCAGCAAGCCTACTACCAATAGAAGCTTCTTCATCAATGACACTCCCTCGTGTTGACAAATACAGGCACTCCAAAATGAAGCGCTCAATGGCAACCGCCACGCATTGATGCGTGGCAGCGGTCTCTATCTGTAGCGGAATTTATGGCAAACGGCCAGTTAAAAGCGTCAGAACCTGTCAGCTATCGGCGATGCGAAAGCCCACCTTGAGGGTTACCTGATAGTGCGCAACCTTGCCGTTCTCGATGTGCCCGCGGGTTTCGGTCACTTCAAACCATTCCAGTAACTGAAGGCTCTTGCTGGCCTCTGCAATCGCATTGTTGATGGCGTCTTCGATACTGGTGGTAGACGAGCCAACCAGCTCGATCTTCTTGTAGGTGTGGTGATCACTCATGGCAGTTCTCCTTGGTAGCCTTCAGGAGCGTAGCAGTGGCGACGCTCATTGGTTCTGTCAGGAAAATGCAGACAAAAGTTCAGCACTTTGCATAAATCCCATCGCACTTTCCAAAACCTGCGCAGTCGGAAACAACACACGTACTCATCACAGCAGGAGAAATACCATGGCTAGCAATTCCCTTCGTAAAGCCTCGTTGCAAAGCATGGAAGCAGAGATCGAAAGCCTCCTAAAGTCATTGGAAAGCCTCAAAGGCGATGCTTCCGAGGAGTCGCGCAAGACGCTGAAAAGTCTCAAGGTCAATGCTGAAAATGCGCTGAGCCATTCGCGCCATCTGCTCAGCGATCTGTACGAGGACGTGAAGGTCAAGACCCGTGAAAATGCACTCGCTACCCGCGATTACGCTCAGGAACATCCCTGGACGACTGCGGGCGTTGCAGTCGGCGCGATTGGCCTGCTTGCTGCCTATCTGTTGATCAAACGTGGCGACTGATCATTTTCTGATCGGCTCGATGGAGTGCTCCAGCTCGTTTTTCAACCATTGAGCCAACTGCTGCGCCCGACCGTCAGCAGCGCGTCGGGGTAGCCAGAGTGCAAGGCGTGCCGGGGTTTCGCTGAAACCCCATGGCGCAGCCAGGCGTCCGGCCCGCAGGTCGTCCGTGACCAGCGGCTCGGGGGCAATGGCAATGCCCAGGCCCGCGACTGCTGCCTCCAGCAAATAATACAAATGCTCGAACCCCTGCCCGTAACGCAAAGCCTGCGGATCGATCCCATGGTGTTGAGCCCAGCTTGGCCAGGCTTGTGGGCGCGAGGTGGTTTGCAACAGTGATTCGTTCAATAACGCTTGGGCAGGTGCCTGCCGCAATGCCTCGAAATGTGTGAAGCGTGGGCTCAGCACTGGCCCGATACGTTCGCTGGCCAACTCGAAAACCTGCATGTCCGCCGGCCATGGGGGCTCCGCGAATACCAGCAGTGCATCCAGCCCCGGTCGGCGCGGGTCCAGATCGCCCTCGCCCGCCGAGAGATGCAGACGCAGGTCCGGCAGCTCGGCATTCAGGCGCCCAAGGCGTGGAATGAACCAGCGCGCCAGCAGGCTACCGGAGCAACCCAGTACGAATGGCGCATCCGCGCTGCCTTGGCTCAGTTCGGCACACACATCGCGCAATCGGTCGAAAGCTTCACCGCTGACGTCGCGCAATCGAATACCTGAATCTGTGAGTTTCAGGCCGCGACCATCCTTGCTGAACAGGCTGACGCCCAAGTGTTCTTCCAAGGCTTTCAACTGACGGCTGACCGCGCCATGGGTCACGTGCAGCTGTTCCGCAGCATGACTGACGCTGCCCAGGCGGGCAGTGGCTTCAAAAGCGCGCAAGGCATTGAGGGGAGGAAGGTCGCGGCTCATGGTATGTGTGAGTTTTCCTGACAGGTTGTGGCGATCTTATCGGTTTTCATCCGGGCTTGCGCTGGTTAAAGTGAGCCCATTGCCGATACGGCTCAACCCATTCGCCCAAGACTGCAACTGGAGCCCCCATGACCCAGACCAACTTTCGCAGCGGTCCCGACGCCAACGGCCTGTTCGGCTCATTTGGCGGCCGCTACGTAGCTGAAACCCTCATGCCGCTGGTGCTTGACCTCAATCGCGAGTAC
Organism: Pseudomonas cichorii; assembly: GCF_015471405.1. Lineage (GTDB taxonomy): Bacteria > Pseudomonadota > Gammaproteobacteria > Pseudomonadales > Pseudomonadaceae > Aquipseudomonas > Aquipseudomonas serbiensis. Next base: position 223,646 of record NZ_BLVZ01000011.1, on the reverse strand, counting down.
GAAGCCGCCAAGGCCGATCCTGAGTTCGCCGAGCAACTGGCGTACTTCCAGCGTGATTATGTAGGCCGCCCCAACCCTCTGTATTTCGCCGAGCGCCTGACCGAGTTCTGCGGTGGCGCCAAGATCTACTTCAAGCGCGAAGAGCTGAACCACACCGGCGCACACAAGATCAATAACTGCATCGGCCAGATCCTGCTGGCCAAACGCATGGGCAAGAAGCGCCTGATCGCGGAAACCGGCGCAGGCATGCACGGCGTTGCTACTGCCACGGTCGCTGCCCGTTTCGGTCTGCCTTGCGTGATCTACATGGGCGCAACCGACATCGAGCGTCAGCAGGCCAACGTATTTCGCATGAAGCTGCTGGGCGCCGAGATCGTGCCGGTCACTTCCGGCACCGGCACCCTGAAAGACGCCATGAACGAAGCCCTGCGTGACTGGGTAACCAACGTTGAAGACACCTTCTACCTGATCGGCACTGTGGCAGGCCCACACCCGTATCCGGCGATGGTCCGTGATTTCCAGTCGATCATCGGCAAGGAAACCAAGGCCCAGATGCAGGAAAAGGAAGGACGTCTGCCAGACAGTCTGGTGGCTTGCGTGGGCGGTGGCTCCAACGCAATGGGCCTGTTCCATCCATTCCTCGATGATGCCAGCGTGCAGATCGTTGGCGTCGAGGCTGGTGGTCACGGTATCGACACCGACAAGCATGCAGCCAGCCTCAACGGCGGCGTACCCGGCGTATTGCACGGCAACCGTACTTACCTGCTGCAGGACGACGACGGCCAGATCACCGACGCCCATTCGATTTCCGCGGGCCTGGACTACCCAGGCATCGGCCCTGAGCACGCTTACCTGCATGAAGTGAAGCGCGCCGAATACGTCAGCATTACCGACGAAGAGGCCCTGCAGGCTTTCCATCAGTGCTGCCGACTCGAAGGCATCATCCCCGCGCTGGAAACTGCCCACGCACTGGCCGAAGCCATCAAACGTGCCGCCACTCTGAGCAAGGACCATTTGATGGTCGTGTGCTTCTCCGGTCGCGGAGACAAAGACATGCAAACCGTAATGAACCACATGGCCGCCGCCGAAAAGAATCAGGAGAAGTCGGTATGAGCCGTCTTGAGCAACGTTTCGCCCAGCTGAAAACCGAAGGCCGTGCGGCGCTGGTGACCTTCATCACTGCTGGCGACCCTGGTTACGATACGTCGCTGAAAGTCCTCAAAGGGCTGCCGGCTGCGGGTGCCGACGTGATCGAGCTGGGCATGCCCTTCACCGATCCGATGGCCGATGGTGTCGCGATTCAACTGGCGACCCTGCGTGCCCTGGACGCCGGGCAGACTCTGCTGAAAACCCTGCAAATGGTCAGCGAGTTCCGCGCAGAAGATCAGACCACGCCTATCGTGCTGATGGGTTACTACAACCCGATTCATCGTTTTGGTGTGGATGCATTCGTGGCAGCCGCCAAGGATGCGGGCGTCGACGGCCTGATCATCGTCGACCTGCCACCTGAGCATGACGCCGAGCTGGCCACGCCTGCCCAGGCTTCTGGCATCGACTTCATTCGCCTGACCACGCCGACCACCGATGACGCACGTCTGCCACGTGTTCTGGAGCGCAGTTCCGGTTTCGTCTACTACGTGTCCGTCGCCGGTGTGACCGGTGCCGGATCGGCTACCACCGAGCACGTCACCGAAGCCATTGCACGTCTGCGTCGCCATACGTCTCTGCCGATCAGTGTCGGTTTCGGCATTCGTACGCCTGAGCAGGCAGCCGCTATCGCCCGTCTGGCCGATGGCGTGGTGGTCGGTTCTGCGCTGGTGGACAAGATCGCCACAGCCAAGTCGCCCGGCGAGGCCGTCGATGGCGTGTTGAGCCTTTGCGCGGCGTTGGCTGATGGTGTGCGTCAAGCTCGCAAGAGCTGAAGGTAAAGTTCCTGATACAGAGGAATCAATTCGCCATTAGCTGTCCTATGCAGCAAGACACAAGGGGTTCACGGCCAAGGTCCTGAGCCCCTTTTTTTGCTTCATTGAATGCTGAGGTATCCCCATGAAACTGCCAAATCGTTTTATAGCCGGGCTGGGCATCCTGCTGATCAGCGCCAGTCCGCTGCTCCAGGCCGCGCCGGATCAGCGTGACGGGCGTGATGACAATCGTGGCGGTCAGCAGCACGGCCCGCAAAACAATGGCGGCCCCGATGGTCGTGGCAATGGTGGCAACAAAGGCCATGGCAATCAGGGGCATCAGGACAACCGTGGCGGTAATCGTCCACCTCAGGACTTCGGCCAGGTCCGTCAGACCTTTCAGCAGCATCGCGATGTCATCGGCCGTGGCCAGCCTCTGCCGCCGGGCGTACACATTGTCAAAGGCAAGCCACTGCCCCGTGGTTATGGCAAGCGGTTGGATAGTCGTTCGCTGCAATACCTGCCGCGTTATGACGGTTACGAGTGGCGTCGTCTGGGTACCGACGTAGTCTTGATCGCGGTGGGCACAGGAATTGTCTACGCTATCCTCGATGGCGTACTGAATTGATTCACTAGCCCGTGAAACGGGCTGTCTGCTTGCGGCAGGCAGCCCTTCAGGCGCATCAATCAGGGCTTGATATGCCTCAAATTCTTTTTCATGGAACTATCTGCCATGACGTCTAAATTAGGCGCTCACCGTAGAAAAGGACCCTGAAAATGCTTGTCTTGAACAAGGAAGTTGGCCACTCGCTACAACGTGACAAGTTTGCAAATGTTCTAGGCAGCGATTTTAGTTTGTACGGTCATTTCGCCGATTTCATCCGGCTCACCAAGAGCTGGGAGAACATGGAAGAAGACAAGTACTACGGGCAGGCCGATGCAGGCATGCGGTTTCGCCGCTATAGCGACTTTGAATACAACCCCGTCACTCGCGACCTGCGTCAACTCGAACACCGTGCTTATGTCCAGTCCACCGCCCATAACCGCTACGTTGGCGGCATGGAACGGCATTTTCAGGACTTTTCCGAAGAAGTCATCGCCTCTCCGGTTGTACGCAGCCTCATAGACCTGGACTTTGAGGTCTACAAAAACGTGCTGCCCCTGGAGTTGCACGACAAGGTCTGGCAATGCCAGATCCACCAGATTCGTATCGAAATCAAACCGGGCAAGACGCTTGAAATCACTCCTGAAGGCATCCATTGCGATGGCTATCCTTTCAGCGGCGTGCATTTCTGGGGCAAGCAGAACGTCGAGGGCGCGCAAAGCCGGCTGTACAACGCCCAGGAAGAACAACTGGCAGCACTCACCTACGATGAAGTGCTGGACACCACCTTCTTCCTCGACCGTGAAATGCGCCACTACGTAACGCCTGCGAGCAATCGCGACCCGCATAAAACGGCCTATCGGCAGATTATGGCTATTTCATTTTCCTTGCCGGGGACGCCTTTTGACATCGTTCGCTGAAAACCTCGAACCTGCTGAAATTGCGCTTCTCAAGCGAGCGACCTATCAGGATGCTGCGCTGCTGGAGAGCTTTTTCCGCTCTTTCAAAGAGGTCGCGTTCTGCCAGTGGCAGGACACCAAATGCTTGCAGCGTATCCTGACCCGCGAGACTACCATTGCTTATCTGGCCGAAGATGCCAAAGGCGATGTCGTTGGCGCGGTGCTGGGCGGTGTTCTGGGAACTCGCGGGACCATCAATCATCTGGCGGTCAGCCCTGAATATCGCGGCCAGGGTGTCGGGCAGTGTCTGGTGGATGCTGCAACCACGGACATGAAGCGCCTCAATGTGCGGCGCATGTTCCTGTTCGTCGATGGCGATAATCTGGTGGGGCGTAATTTCTGGAATAGCCTGGGCTTTCATGAGCCCAAGGGCGAAATTACTTGCGAGAAAGACCTTTGAGCAAGCTATCGATCGATCAAACCTTGCCTGTCCAGAATCAGAAATCCCGTGCTTTTGCTGAAGCGAGCCCTGTCGTGGCCGGCTACTTTGCCGTTGCCTTCGTGTTCGGGCTCATGGCGATCAACGCGGGCTTTCCGCTCTGGTTGCCGGTTGCGATGTGTCTGTTCGTCTATGCCGGTGCCTCGCAGTTCGCGGCTCTGGCGCTGCTGAGCGCAGGCGCTTCGCTGCCCACGATCATCCTTACGACGTTTCTGATCAATGCCCGGCACATGCTGATGTCGGTCTATATGGCCAAGGCCTTGCGTACCCTGAAACTGAGCCGTCTGGAGCGTTTTTGCTATGGCGCGGAGCTGACCGATGAGTCGTTCGCCTTCCACAGCATCCGTCTCGGCAAAGACCAGCCTGTCACGGCCCGTTATCTGATCGGTTTCAATCTCTACTGCCACACCTCATGGGTCGCCGGTGGTCTGCTCGGTGCCTTGTGCGCCCAATATGCGGCGCATCTGGTGAGCTACAAGCTCGATTACGCACTGAGTGCCATGATGCTGTACGTGCTGGTTTCGCTGTGTGATACCCGCAAGAAGCTGATTGCAGCACTGGTGGCTGTCGTGACCATGGGCGGGCTCAGCCTGCTGGGCGACTCCGCCTTCAATGTATTTATCGCCACACTTCTGGGTTGCGGGGCAGGTCTATGTCTGAACAAGCGTTCCTGATTCTGGTTGTGGCGTCGATGGTCGCCGTCACACTGCTGCCGCGCACCTTGCCGTTGCAGGTCAATACCGAGCACTGGCCGGACTTTATCGCCAAGGCACTGGAATACCTGCCTGTGGCGATCGTGGCTGCTATTACCGTGACCCCGCTGCTGATCAGGAATCAGCAACTGCAACTTGATCGCCCCGAGTTTCTTGCCGCCTTGCCGACGCTGTTATGCGCATACCTGAGCAGGAATCTGTTTCTCAGTGTGGCGCTGGGTGTGGCGGCCTACATTATTATCAGTGCTGTCCTGTAATGCAGTGTGGACCACGTAATTCAAGGCCTGGCACGACAGGCTTGAATTGTTCACGACCAGATGCACCTCCAGCGAATCCTCGAAGCCCGGCACGATGGTCAGGCCACTGTGCTCGGCGACACTTCTGGACACCAGGCCAATGCCGTCGAACTGCCTGATCAAGGAAAGCGTCAGCGTTTCGCTGCCCGAGTACACAATGCTCGGCGGTTTGCCTTTCTTGGGCGTGCCGCCAGCAATGAAGCGCTGGAAACTGTCGGAGTACGGGCAACTGCTGCTGGGGCGAACCTGGAGTTTTTCATTGAGCGAAGACAGCGGCGTATCTTTCGGCCCGCAATGCACGCCCACGACCTGGACCTGTACAAAGGGCAGAAGAACGCTGGGGCGTATCGACTGCGGCCCGATCAGCACCGCCATATCGAAGCTTTCGTGATTCAGCTTGCTCAGGTTTTCCACCGACTCGGCGTAGCTGAACTCCAGTTGGCAGTCGTCGAACGCTTCGATCATGCGCGCCACGATGCAGCGATTGACCTCGCTCGACAGTGTACTGTTGAGCGCCACCCGCAGGATCCTTGAGGACGAGACACTGAGCGCTGCAACCTTGTTGTCCAGTTGCCGGGAAGCTTCCAGCACCTGTTCCATGTAGGGCTCAAGCTCCTGGCCCGCACTGGTCAGGGTCAGCCCTTTGTTGGAGCGCTTGAAAAGCTTGAAGCCAAATTGCGCTTCGACCTTGTTCAACTGCGCGGCCAGTGCCTGGACACTGAGGCAGCAGATTTCGGAAGCTGCGGTCAGAGAACCGCACTGCGCGACTTGCATGAGATTTTTCAGAGTGCGAATGTCCATGTGATGACATCTCCACGGGATAGCGCTATTGGATTCAAACATTACCGACAAACCACTGCTGAAGCCATTTGCCTGAAGTGGAAGTCACCATTCCATGACCTGGAACATCTTCACTGCTTATAGCGGAGCAGGTTATACACAGCTCTGTGCCTTCATGAACCTGCGTCTCAGGCCCTGAATATGGAGATATCCAGAGGCCGAATTTCTCCCATCCAGATGGCATGTTCGGTGTGATCCTTGAGCTCATCGCCCGTCAAGGGGTGCAAAAACACCACCAGATCTTTTCGATTGCGCGCCAGCCACAACACTACATCGGCAAACTGCGAGTGCCCGAACGCCAATTGGCAACTCCAATCCGGATGCGGCCCCACCAGTCGCTCGTGGACCCTCCCCATCTGTATGTCAAACTTTTCAGTGGCGGCTTCGCACAAGGCCCGCGCCTGCCCGATGGTCTGTGCATCGAAATAAATATGAGCGTGATAGCCCTGAACATCCTGCATTACCAAGTCCTCCCTAACTCAAGATTGCTCCCAGTTATCCACAGATAAGGATCAAACCGCAATCGACGGTAGTGGTTTACCGGTCAATGAGTCGCCACTGAGGGCCTGTTCACTGGCCAGCCAGTCGACAAACTGCTGCACGACCTGAAGTCGTCGCTTGCGCTGCGGCAGGACCACGTAATAGCCACAGGCGGAAATCGCCGTGGCTGCAACAGGGCGGCACAACAGGCCCTGATCGAGCAGATCATCGACCAGATGCCGCCAGCCAATGGCAATACCCTGCCCGGCAATGGCGGCCTGGATCAATAGCGTGTAATTGTCGAAACGCAACTGGCCGGGGGCCGGGGCCTGGGGAATATTGAATTCCCGAAACACGCCGGCCCAGTCGAACCAGTTGTTACTGCCCTCGCCGCGTAAATGCAGCAGCGCGAATTCGCGCAAGACTTCGTTGGGCAAGGGGGTTGCCCGGCCGGCAAGCAACTGTGGGCTGCACACCGGAAAAACCTCTTCGCTGAACAACCAGCGGCTTTCACCCTGTTTGAAACGCCCGTCTCCGAACAGCACCGCCACATCGATATCGGCGCTGAGCATGCTGTGGCTGCGCTCGCTGGTCACAAGGCTGACGTCCACATCCGGGTGGTGTTTGTGAAAGCGATGCAGACGAGGCATCAGCCAGTAGGCGGCGAATGCAAAGTCAGTCGCGACCTGCAACACCTCGTTCTGATGCTGCTCGGTAATGGCAACCAGACCGCTGTCCATGGACTGCAACCCGCTCTGTACATGGCCGAACAGGATTTCTCCGGCCTCGGTCAGCTCGATCCCGCGATAGACACGGTCGAACAGGCGGGTCGCCAATTGTTCTTCCAGGCGCTTTATCTGCTGGCTGATCGCAGGCTGGGTCGTGCCCAGCTCCATGGCCGCTGCCGTGAAACTGCGCAGGCGGGCTGCGGCTTCAAAGGCGCGCAGCAGATCCAGAGACATGTCACCGAGGGTTTCAAACATAAGCTGTGCTTATCCTAGGCATTGTTTTGTGTGGGCTTTACCGTAAAACCGGAGATCTTCATCCTCGATACAACACTTTCGCATAACTGCTGACAATGGGATGCCGAGATTACATGAAGCGCAAAAATATTCTGTTCATCATGGCCGATCAAATGGCCGCGCCCATGTTGCCGTTCTACGCAACGTCTCCCGTCAAAGTGCCAAACCTGAGCCGTCTGGCTGCAGAAGGCGTGGTGTTCGACTCCGCTTACTGCAACAGCCCGCTGTGTGCGCCCTCGCGTTTTACCCTGGTCAGTGGCCAGCTTCCGAGCCGGATCGGCGCCTATGACAACGCCGCGGATTTTCCCGCAGACATCCCGACTTATGCCCACTACCTGCGCGGCCTGGGCTACAAGACCGCGCTCTCGGGCAAGATGCACTTCTGCGGCCCGGACCAGTTGCACGGTTACGAAGAGCGGCTGACCAGCGATATCTACCCGGCCGATTATGGCTGGGCCGTGAACTGGGACGAGCCGGATGTTCGCCCAAGCTGGTATCACAACATGTCGTCGGTGCTTCAGGCCGGGCCGTGTGTGCGCACCAACCAACTGGATTTCGACGAGGAAGTGGTATTCAAGGCCCGCCAGTACCTGTTTGATCATGTTCGCCAGGACGGCGACGCGCCGTTTTGCCTGACGGTTTCCATGACCCATCCTCACGACCCGTACACCATCCCCAAACCGTTCTGGGATCTTTATCGCGACGAAGACATTCCTCTGCCTGTGGCCCACGCCGATCAGGATGCGCTGGACCCGCACTCGCAACGTTTGCTCAAGGTTTATGACCTGTGGGACAAGCCGCTGCCTGTGGACAAGATCCGCGATGCCCGCCGTGCCTACTTCGGCGCTTGCAGCTATATCGACGACAACGTCGGCAAACTGCTGCAAACACTTGAAGAAACGGGCCTGGCCGAAGACACGATCATCGTGTTCTCGGGCGACCATGGCGACATGCTGGGCGAGCGTGGCCTCTGGTACAAAATGCACTGGTTCGAGATGTCGGCGCGGGTGCCGCTGCTGGTCTACGCGCCGGGCCACTTCAAGGCGGGTCGCGTGAGTGCTTCGGTGTCCACCGCCGACCTGTTGCCGACCTTCGTTGATCTGGCTGAAGGCCAACTGGACAGCGGCCTGCCGCTTGACGGCCGCTCGTTGCTACCGCATCTGCAAGGCGAAGGCGGGCATGACGAGGTTTTCGGCGAATACATGGCTGAAGGCACCACCAGCCCCTTGATGATGATTCGTCGGGGCGCCTACAAATTCATCTACTCGGAACAGGACCCGTGCCTATTGTTCGATGTAGACAACGATCCAAAGGAACAGGAAGAACTGAGCCAGTCGCCCGTTCATCAACAGTTGTTCACTGATTTTCTGGCCGAAGCTCGCGCCAAATGGGACATACCGGCGATACACCATCAGGTGCTCGCCAGCCAGCGTCGGCGACGTTTTGTCGCCAGCACACTGGCCATCGGCAAGCTGAAGAGTTGGGATCACCAGCCACTGGTCGACGCCAGTCAGCAGTACATGCGCAACCATATTGATCTGGACGATCTGGAGCGCAAGGCCCGTTATCCGCAACCTTGAACCCTGCCATCACCGAGAAAACCAAAAGGGTCACACGCATGAAAAAATTATCCACAGCACTTGCGGTCGGTGTCATGACGCTCAGCAGCCTGGCTGCGCATGCCGCTGATCAGAGTTGCAGCACGGTAAAAATGGCCGACCCCGGCTGGAGCGACATTGCCGCCACCAACGCCATTACCGGATTGCTGCTCGATGGCCTGGGTTACAAGGCCAAGGTCGATACGCTGGCGGTGCCGATTGCCTTCGGCGGCCTCAAGGACGGTCAACTGGATGTGTTCCTGGGTAACTGGATGCCGGCGCAACAAGGTTTCTACGACAAGTTCGTGGCCACCGGCGACGTGACCCAACTGGCCAAAAACCTGGAAGGCACCGAATTCACCCTGGCCGTGCCCGATTATGTGTGGGAAGCAGGCGTGCATGACTTCGCCGACCTGAACAAATTTGCCGACAAGTTCAGCAAGAAAATCTACGGCATCGGCTCCGGCGCGCCAGCCAACCTGTCGCTGCAGGACATCATCAAGAAAAACGAATTCGAGCTGGGCGGCTGGAAACTGGTGGAGTCCAGCGAACAGGCCATGCTGGCCGAAGTGAATCGCAACGTGAAGAGGAAAGCCTTCGTCGTCTTCCTGGGCTGGACACCGCATCCCATGAACGTGCAGATCAAAGGCATGCACTACCTCAAGGGCGGCGAGAAATACTTCGGTGAAACCGGTTCGGTCTACACCCTGACCCGTAACGGTTACGCCGAAGCCTGCCCGAATGTGGGCAAACTGCTGACCAACCTGAGCTTCACCCTGGAAATGGAAAACAGCATCATGGCCGAGGTGGCGAACAAGAAAGTCAGCAACGCCGAAGCTGCCAAAGCCTGGATCAAGGCCAACCCGGCTGTTCTGGACAAGTGGCTCGATGGCGTGAAGACCATTGATGACAAGGATGGATTGGCGGCGGTGAAGGCGAAGTTGTAAAAACGGACTTCTCCCGCAGAGTCAGACCGGGTCTGTGGGAGTCTCGCCTAACCGATCACCGCGCCTTTCGGCCCGCTGGCAATCAGGCTGGCACCACAAGCGGTTTTCATACCATCCAGAGCAACGGGTGTCCCATCCACCGCATACGTGCTGCTGCCCTCGGCAATGGGAAAAACGCCTTTGCACAGAGGGCAACTGACTTTATGGCCCACACCGGCGATGGGTTTGCCGTTGAGGCTGGTTTGCGAGAAGGCTTCAAGGACTACTCCGCCGTGAGTGGTGGCGTCGCCCAGGCGGATGATGTCTTTCATTCAGCAGTCCTGAAAATTTCAATAAGTAAAATGAAATACTCCATCAGGCGTCCGCCATCCAGACATCCTCGTACCCCTCCCGGTCAATTATAAATTTTGCTCCCTCGGGTAAAAATAAATATTTTACAACCTCGGGCAGTTCCTCTTTTAGATGTGAGGTATGAAGAGCCTGATAAAAACCGCTAGCCGCAGAATACTCACCGCAATGTATAAACCAGCTTATAGTTCCCCCCTCTGGTAATTTAACTCTAGTTCCATAAATAGGTGTCTTGTGAAGTGTGTCCAGTGCAATCGCCACCATCTCCTCGGGAGGATGCATAGGTAAACCATACTTATTACAAGTTTGTTCCTGCAGCACATCTGGCTTTTCGAATTTATCAGTTTTCATTATTTAGATTCCTAATTTACCCTTCATGCATTTTGAAAATGCCGAGGCATGTCCACCTTGTTGACGAGAGCATGTTGGGCAGTGCGGCTGAATCGCACTTAATGACGTTTGATTTGCAACATCATTACTGCCCGTTCGATAGTACTCTACTACAAGAGCATCTTTGTGATCTGCCACCATTTTAGGTGCTTTCGTTCCGCATCGAGCACAAGCTAAACCTTGTACCTCTAAGGTTTGCTCTTTTGTAGGACCACATTCAGCTCCACGCTTATAAGGAGTGGTGATTCCGGCTTTAGGATCAAACTGCGCACCAGCAGGTATACCAAGGTCGCTAAGCGGCACTGATTTCCCTTTACCATCGATTGTGCTTGTAAGCCCAAAAGGATCTGTCCACCCAGTAGGATTCGGCGCATACGCATACAGGTTCAACCCACCCGCATAACTGATCGGATCCTTACTAACAAACCGCCCTACCCCCGGATCATAGTACCGGTATCGGTTGTAATGCAGACCCGTCTCATGATCGTGGTACTGACCCTGGAAGCGAATCGGGTTGGTCAGGCCCAGTTGTTGGGCGGTGCCTGAGCGCTGGACCTTGATTTCACCCCATGCCTTGTACTGCGCGCTCCAGGCGATATTGCCGTCCTGGTCGGTCAGTTCCTGTGGTGTGCCCAGGTGGTCGCACTGGTACCAGGCCAGTGCGTCGAAGGGTTGGACTTTCGCGGTGTGATGCCAGAGCGGGTCTTCGTCGAAGTTGTACGGGCCGCTGTAGTCCGGCAGGTCGAGCAACTGGATCGGGCGCTGGCGCAGGGCTTGAGCCACGGGCACGAAGCTGCCGGGTTCGTACAGGTAGTGCACGGTGCGGCCGGTGCCGCTTTCGTGTTGTGCCGGGCTGCTTTCCCAGGCGAGGGTGTCGCCGTCCCAGCCGTAGAGGGTGAAGCCGCAGCCCAGTTCGCGTTGTTTGCGGGCGTGTTCGTTGCGGTTCCATTGCGAGCCCGCTTCGGGGCGGTGTTGGGTGTGGGCGGTCGAGTGCTTGTACAGACGGCGCCCCAGGGCGTCGTAGGCGTAGTCCACTGCCAGGCGCGCATCGTCGAAATGCACCAGCCGGTCGAACAGGTCCCAGGTCAGGCGGCTGTAGGCACCGTTGTGCCAGCGCAGTACCTGATTGCCGCGCTCGTCGTATTCGTAATGAGTACCGGCGTATTCGCGCAGCAGGTTATCCAGCAACTGGCTGCGTTTGGGGTCCTGGTCCAGCGGGCGGCGGATTTCGTTGACGGTGTCGTCCAGCAGGTTACCTGCCGGGTCGAAGGCAAAGGTTTCCACGCCCAACCGGCTGGTGGCGCTGAGCAGACGGCCTACCGGGTCGTAACGATAGGCCAGCGGGCCACGGCGGCTGTCGTTGATGTCGGTCAACTGGCCGGCGGCGTCGTATTTATATTCACGTTTGAGCAGGGTGGATTTGTCGTCGGAGCGGCCCAGCAGTTGCTCCTGCAAGCGTCCGGCCGGGTCCCAGCTCTGGGTTTGCAGCAGGCGGTTGCCTTGGTGACGGGCGATCTCGCGGTGCAGGTCGTCGCGTTCGTAGCCGATCAGGTCATGGTCATCCAGACGCATTCCCAGCAAGTGACCGCTGCCATAGGTCAGCCAACTGACGCGATGCCCGTCCGGGCGGGTGGTCGCGATGCGCTGGTTGAGCACGTCGTATTCATGTTGCCAGACCGCGACCTGAGGTTTTTCCAGCCCCAGATAGTGTTGATGCTCGCGCAGCAGGTTGCCCGCCGGGTCGTGGAACCATTGCAGGCGGCTGTCGGGGTTATCGGCGAGGATCAGGTTGCCGTTGCCATCGTAGGCAAAGGTTTCGGTCTGGGTCTTTTCGCCCAGGCGCGCCGTGCGTTCGATCAGGCGGCCCATGGGGTCGAAGCTCAGGTCGATGGCCCGTTCGCCATTGACGGTGCGAGCCAGACGGCCGGTGTCCGGGTCGTACTGATAGCGGGTGATCCGGCCATCGAAACCGGACTCGTCCAGCAGACGGCCTACCGGGTCGTAGTGGAAGTGAGCGCGGCGCTCGTTTTCGTTTTCCAGGGTGGTCAGGCGACCCAGCAGGTCCCAGCGGTAGCGCAGGGTCTGTTCGGCAGCATCGATGCGTTCGGCAATCATGCCCGCTGCGCTGTAACTCCAGGTGGTGCAGCGTTCCAGGGCATCGACGTGGGCCAGCAGTCGGCCTTCGGCATCGCGCTCGAAACGCTCTTCGGTCTTGTCCGGGTGAATGATCAGCGCCAGGTGCCCGGTCTTGTACTGGTACTCGGTGGTGTTGCCCGCGGCATCGGTAAAGCTGACCATCTGCCCCTGGTCGTTGTATTCCCAGGCGCTGCTCTTGCCGGAGCAGTCGGTGTATTCGACGAGTTGCCCGGCGTCGTTGTAGGCCAGAACCTTTTCATTGCCGTGGGCGTCCTTGATGGCCGTGGGCAGACCTGCGTCGTTGTAGGCGTATTCGGTCTTGTTGCCCAGCGGGTCGATGGCTTCGACCAGATTGCCGTGATCATCGTAGCCGCGCTGCCACTGCCCGCCTTCGGCGTCGCTGATCTTGATCAACTGGTCCTGATCGTCGTAGGCGTAATGCACCACGGTGTCGTCGGCGCGGATATGCTGCAGCAGGTTGCTGCGCTCGTCGTAGCGATAGCGATCGGTGCTGCCGTCGGCATGCACGTGGCGCACGACGTTCTTGGCCTCGTCACGGAACAGCCATTCCGAGCGCCCGTCGGCGTGGCGGATGCGGTAGGTGTAGCCCTTGATGTCGTAGTAGTGCCAGGTTTCATGGCCCAGGGCATCGGTGACGTAGGTCAGGCGGATGTTTTCGTCCCACTCCAGGCGAGTGTCGAAACTGCCGTCGTCGGCCCATTCGCGCACGGCTCGGGCGTCGGCACCGTTGCCGTCCCATTGCAGGTTCATGCCGCGTCCGGTGCGGTCGGTGTAGCGGATGATCAGGTGCGACTGGTAGTGATACTGCCAGGCGGCACCGTTTTCATCCTGCGCCTGGACCAGATCGCCATAAGCGTCGTACTGGTAGCGGCACAGTTGGCGCAGCGGCGTGCCGTCCTTGATTTCCCACAGACCGATCAGGCGGCCATGTTCGTCGAGCATCGTGCCGACGTGCAGGTGTACCTTGCTGATGTCGCCACCCTGATAGGTCAGGATGTCGGACAGCACGCTGGAGTCGCCATGGCGATGCTCGTAATGCAGCATCACCCCGGCACCGTTGCGCAGTTCGACGCCGGTGAGTCGGTAGTGGCTGCCGTGGCGCAGGTAGGTTTCCTTGCGCTCGAAGCCACGACACAGCACCAGTTGCTCTTCGCTGGCGCGCACCAGGGTGAAGTTTTCGATGGCGTCGTAATGGAACAGGCCGACCGCAGGCAGCGGGCAGGCATGGCTGCGGCCGTCGGCGTCGTGGAACATCAGCCCGTCGTCGACCCGGTCGAAACGGGTGGTGAGTTCGCTGATCCAGCGCGCGCCCATGATGCCCTGATCGTAGGCCGACAAACGCGAGTTATAGAGGCGCGCCCAGTGAATCGGGAAGGGGCCGGGCAGGCTGAAGTCGGTGTGGCTGAAGGTTTCGGAACCGAGGGCGAAGCTGATGCTTTTGTCTGTAACGGCACAGACCCCGTTTTTCTGGCATTGGGGATTGCCAGTGGCGGGTGCCTGTTTTTCCTGCGCGCCCATTTCTCCTTCGCCCGCTTGCTTTGTTGCCTGGCTGGTGGTGCCCGATTTGACGCTGGCGCTCTGGCCACGCAACTGACGCTTGCGCCAGGAAGCAACCGAGGTCGCCAGCATTTGCAGCAGCCAGCCAATGGAGTGCAAGGCTCGGGGATCGCTCAGGCGGCTTAGCTGGGCGCTCAGTTCCGGGCCCATGGCCTTGAGGCCAGCGGTTTCGGTCAGTACCCGTTTCCTGGCTTCGTCGGGCAGCAGGTTTTTTGCCGCGCTGTTGGCGACACCTTTGCCTGCCGCCTTGTAGGCACTGAACAGCCCGCCAAAGATATTGCCGATGGCGGCCTTGGGGTCATTGAGCAGTTGATCGCCCGCCATGCTGAGCTGGGCGTTGGCAGCCTTGAGGTCGCCCTTGGCGTCGAGGGTGCCGTTGGCCACGGCTTCCAGGCCCTTGGCGATTTCGCCGATCACGTCTTCGCCCAGCTTGCCTGCGTCCTTGAGGATCGCTGCCAGCTTGGGTTCGGCCTGTTTGACGAAGTCATCGATGGTGCCGACGATGGTGGCGTTCAGGTGCCCGATCAGAATCTCGATCAGGGCATCGCCCATCACCAGCTTGGCGCTGTGACGCAGTTCCTGGCGCACCAGAAACAGTGTCGGGCGCAGGCTCATGCGCGCCGCAGCCATGGTGGGTGGCGCTGGCAACACGCCGATCAGGTTGATGCCCAGGCTTACCCAGTCGAGCATTTCGCGTTTCTGGCTCTTGGTCAGAGTGACGATATCGCTCAGCGCATCGACCAGCGCCATGATGTTGCCCACCACCGGCAAGGCCCCGGCGGTGTTCTTGATCCGCTCCAGGGTCACGATGCCGCCGCTGACTTCCTGCAACCAGGCATCGAAGACCGCCGCACCGCGTCCCACGTCTTGCAGGTCGAGGGTATTGAGCGGCGCGACTGCCACCTGCGCTTCACGTTTTGCTACCGCTGTAGTTTCAGTCGTCATGACAGCATCTCACCCGCCAGAAGATCGGGGGTTTTCAGGGGAATCGAGGGAGGCGTGAGGCTCGGCAAGCTCGGCAGCTTGGGCATTGCCGGTAGCGTGGGCAATTGCGCCAACTTGCTCGCGTTACCCAATACCGACGCTGCACTCGGCACAGCGGTGCCAGCCAGGTTGGCCAGTTGCGGAAGGCCTGATGCGCCGGCCTGCAATGCGCTCTTGGCTTGCTGGGCGGTCTGCAGGGCTCCTTGCGCGGATTGCACCACGCCCATGCCTTTCTGGACGGCGGCCATTCCACTGCTGGCCATGTCCATTCCGCCCTTGGCCAGCGCCTTGCCGCTGTCCAGCAGCTCGGCAGCCTTGCCTTCGCTCGGCAGCACACTGGCCACCATCGCCTGAATGGACGACGGCGCGCTGTCGCTTTCCGGCTGCTCGGCTGGCCACTCAGGTTTGCCGATGTAGCTGCCGTCACTCCAGGTGTCCGCCGGGTCCGGCCCGAACTTCACCTGCGCTGGCCCCGGTGCTGCGCCCGAAACCGTGGCAAAGCCCTTGGCGTCGAGGCTGCCCTTGAGGCTTTTGCCCAACGCATCGATAACCTCGAAGTCTCCCCCTTTGATGCCCTGCAATCCCGCGTACTGGTTGAACAACTCCAGCGTGCCCTGGCCCGGTTTTGGTGGTTCGGGGAAGACGCCCGCCAGACTCTTGGCCCCGGTGTAGGCAAAGTTCGCCGCGTGCGCGGTGTAGGGGCCGGGTGTGGCGTGGGTGATGCCGCCCGCGTTGTAGGTGGTGGCGCTGCCGCCGCCCTGAATCACCAGCTCGGTCTTGGCAGTGATGGTGATGCGGTCGGCATTGGCGGTGATATTGAGCTTGGCCAGCAGGTTGATGCTGTCCTTGAGGGCCTTGACGTCGATGTCGCCGGAGACGGCCACCAGTCGCCAGCCCAGGTTCTGCACGAACAGCCGCATGCCCTGGCTGGCGCTGGCCAGCAGGCGTTTGCCGATGGACAGGCTGGTGTGTCCGGTGCTGCTCAGGGCCAGGTGTTCGCCAGTGGCGATATGGCTGGAGCGCGGCGTGGACAAGGCGATGCCGGCCGGGCTTGCCAGCACCAGATGCGGTTCTGTGAATTCCGGAAACTCATTGGCGCTCATGTTCGCCGGGCCGCTGCCCAGAATGCCTTGGTGCTGAGCATGCAGCGCTTTGGCCACATCGTCCTGATCGCCAGTTTCCTGAGCCTGCACTTCGCGGGCCTGGGCGCCCAGGCCGTCCTGCTGCTCGCTGGCGGTGGCCAGTCGTTCGGCCGTTTCGGGCAGATCCTTGTGGTGTTTCGATTCGTTGGGGCGTGGTTCGGTTGTGATCAGCAACCCTGCCGCCGCCCGCACCGCGCCATGGCGGTCGGTACGCAGCTCGAAGCCTTCGCCGCGTGGCTTGCCGCCAGACGGGCGTGGATGGGTCAGGTAGCCGAGGTTGATCGCACTGGCACCATGGTCGCTGCGCAGTGCAATGCTGATCTCGCTGGTGGTGTCGTCGATACGCAGTTCGTTGGCGCGGCTGCCCTTGTATTCCTTGCTCTTGACCGTGGCCAGAGTCTTGAAATCGGGCAGCTTGTAGGGCGGCAGGTTGACGCCGTGGTACAGGCAGCCGGTGAGCAGCGGCTGGTCGGGGTCGCCTTCCAGAAAGGTGATCAGTACTTCCATGCCGATGCGCGGCAGATTGATCGAGCCGAAGTTCTGGCTGGCCCAGTTTGACGCCACGCGCATCCAGCAACTGGTCTTGTCGTCGTGCTCGCCTTCGCGGTCCCAGAAGAACTGCACCTTCACCCGACCATACTGGTCGCAGAAGATTTCCTCGCCCTCCGGGCCTGTGACTACCGCGCGCTGGGTGCCCAGCACCTGCGGCTTGGGGTGATCCAGTGGCGGGCGGTATGGCACGTCCCATGGGGTGGCCGTGAAGCGGTTGCGATAGCCCTGGTGAAAATCGTCCTTGAGGTGGGTGGTGTCGCTGGTCACCGACTCTTCCAGGACCTGCGGCTGTTTGCCCTCGTGGACAATCTCGGTGAGCAGCCACAGATCGTTCCAGGCCGCGTTGGTATGTTCGGTCAACGACAGGAAGTGCCCGCTGACCAGCAGCGGCTGGTCGCTGCGGCCCTCGGCCATGCGGTAATCGCTGCGATGGCGCTCCAGCGCCCGGTTGGCCAGATGCTTGCCGCGCTGGCGATCGGTGAAGCGGCCTGGGTAGTCGTAATCCTCCAGATCTGGCTGGGCTTCGCTTTTGGCATCGCTTTCCAGCTCGATACGCGGCTTGGTGAAGTCGTAGTCACGCCGGGTGGTGCGACTGGTGCGGGTCGTCAGGCGCAGCTCGAAGCGCTTGATGACCGGGGTATCGGCCACCAGGCCGCTGTCCTGCTGGTAGGCCACCGGGGCCAGCTTGGGGAACACCGTCTGGTCGTCGCCGAACACCAGTGTGTGGGCACTGCTGCTGTGCTGGAAGTGGTAGTGAATCCCCTCTTCCTCACACAAGCGCTGGATGAATTGCAGGTCGGACTCGTCGTATTGCACGCAGTACACCCGCTCGGGGTATTCCGTACTCAGATGAAACTGGTGATCGCTGGCCAGAATGCCGTGCTCTTCCAGTACCTGGGTGATGATCTGTGGCACCGTCATTTGCTGGAAGATGCGCTGATTGATGCGGTGCTCCAGGTAAGCCAGCTTCGGGCGCAGGCTGATCCGGTAGCGAGTCAGGCGCTTGCCGGCCTCGCCTTGGGCGATGCTGTACACCAGGCCGTGAATGCCGGTGCCCGAAGGCGACAGTTGCAGGAAGGCGAGTTTGTGCAGCAGCCCTTCGAGGTCCAGCGAGGCTTTTTCGCTGACCAGTTCCAGTTCAAATGCGAAGGGTGTGTTGAGCGCTTCACGGCCTTCAAAGGCCAGAACCTGAAAGTCTGCACCTTCGAGGGTCAGCGTGAAATGGGGCTGGTTGGCCGATGAGAACATCCCTTGTTCCTCGTGCTGGGCTGCAACGAGCACGGATCGCTTTTCTGGCTATCCATGCCTGAAAACTGTGAGTGAATCTCCTCCTCCCGAAAGGGCAAAAAGGCCTGTCGGGGTGCCTTTTCCCATCAAAAGACATGCCAGTTTTGGTAAGGCTCTTATGTATCAAGTGGTTAGGAAATTTCAGCGCTACCCATGCCCGATTTTCTTTAAAAAACAGGGATAAAGTGCGCAAGAAGTTGCGCACTACTGCGCAACTTTTTGCGCAATCGTCTGTAAGTCTTGAATTAAAAGCCCTGCATAAAGGTATGCACAGGGTTATCCACAGTTCAGTGCGCAACTTCTTGCGCACTCACCCAGTCGCCAAATATGTTGCTGAATGTATGTCCTCAGGCGGTGGATTCATGGGACGGATCAGCGTCTTTCAGTGAGCCGGGACGACCGTCGATCCAATATTTCTTGTAAGGATACGGCCCCGTTTTCCCTCGGCCATGCAGTCGCTGCCAATTTTCCTTGCCAGGCTGGAGGCGACGTTCTAGCCACTTGTGGGGGCAATAGGGACAACTTTTTTGTGTCGTTATTAGATACGAATGGTCGTTTTTGTATGCCGATTCGGCATGAGGTAGTCGTTTATGGCATTAGACGTACCCCCGTGCCATGGGAATAGTTGCGCCTTTTTTCGCCTGCTATAGAGCTTTGATGCTCGTTTGCGGTGACCTTCTCTGGACGTTTCGGCTTCGGCATTGCTGTGGAAAAAGCAGTTTCAGCATGTCGGTTACGGGTATGTCCAAGCCACTAAAAACAAGGGTAATTGAATGAAGAAGGCAAAGCTGAGTCTGGCATGGCAGATTCTGATTGGACTGGTACTGGGGATTGCCCTCGGTGCGTTGCTCAACCACTTCAGTGCCGAGAAGGCCTGGTGGATCAGTAATATCCTGCAACCAGCAGGCGATATCTTCATTCGTCTTATCAAAATGATCGTGATCCCGATCGTGATTGCATCGCTGATCGTCGGTATTGCCGGTGTGGGCGACGCGAAGAAGCTGGGTCGCATTGGTCTCAAGACCATCATTTACTTCGAAGTCGTCACCACCATTGCGATTCTTGTCGGCCTGGTTCTGGCCAACATGTTCCAGCCGGGCGCTGGTATCGACATGAGCACCCTGGGCACGGTCGATATCTCGAAGTATCAGCAGACCACTGCCGAGGTTCAGCACGATCACGCATTCATCGCGACGATCCTCAACCTGATCCCTTCCAACATCTTTGCTGCCATGGCGCGTGGCGAAATGTTGCCGATCATCTTCTTCTCGGTTCTGTTCGGCCTGGGTCTTTCCAGCCTGCAAGCCGAGGTGCGTGAGCCGCTGGTGAAGATGTTCCAGGGCGTCTCGGAAACCATGTTCAAAGTCACTCACATGATCATGAACTACGCCCCGATTGGCGTATTCGCTCTGATCTCGGTGACAGTCGCCAACTTCGGTTTCGCTTCCCTGCTGCCGCTGGCCAAGCTGGTGATCCTGGTTTACGTGGCCATCGCCTTCTTCGCTTTCGTGGTCCTGGGCCTGATCGCCCGCATGTTCGGCTTCTCGATCATGAAGCTGATCCGCATCTTCAAGGACGAGCTGATCCTGGCTTACTCCACCGCCAGTTCCGAAACGGTCCTGCCGCGTGTGATCCAGAAGATGGAAGCCTACGGCGCGCCGAAAGCCATTTGCAGCTTCGTGGTACCGACCGGTTACTCGTTCAACCTCGACGGTTCGACCCTGTACCAGAGCATCGCGGCAATCTTCATTGCCCAGCTGTACGGCATCGACCTGTCGGTTGGCGCACAGATGATGCTGGTACTGACTCTGATGGTCACCTCCAAAGGCATCGCTGGCGTGCCGGGCGTATCGTTCGTGGTGCTGCTGGCCACTCTGGGCAGCGCGGGCATTCCGCTGGAAGGTCTGGCGTTCATCGCCGGTGTCGACCGCATCATGGACATGGCGCGTACCGCACTGAACGTGATCGGTAATGCCCTGGCGGTACTGGTTATTGCTCGTTGGGAAGGCATGTACGACGAAGCCAAGGGCCAGCGCTACTGGAACTCCCTGCCGCACTGGCGCAGCAAGGACCCGGTTCCTGCTGCTCAGCTCGCTGACTGATCGCTGATCGGTTACACCGACAAACCCCGGGCTTTCCGGGGTTTGTCGTATCTGCGGCTCCCGATTTCCCTCCAGCTCGCCCCGCCGCTATCATCGCCGCATCTTGTGAGGGACATATCCGATGCTCAATGGCCTGTGGCTTGGTTTTTTTATCGTTGCGTGCGTATCCGCCATGGGGCAATGGCTGATTGGAGGCAACGCCGGTATTTTTGCCGCGATGGTCGAAAGCATTTTTGCGATGGCCAAGCTCTCGGTCGAGGTGATGGTTCTGCTGTTCGGCACCCTCACGCTCTGGCTGGGCTTTCTGCGCATTGCCGAGAAGGCCGGGATTGTCGACTGGCTGGCCAAGGTGCTTGGCCCGCTGTTTCTGCGCCTGATGCCCGAAGTGCCGCCGGGCCACCCCGCGCTGGGCCTGATTACCCTCAACTTCGCCGCCAATGCTCTGGGCCTGGATAACGCCGCTACGCCTATCGGGCTCAAGGCGATGCGTTCTCTACAGGAGTTGAACCCCAGCCAGACGGCTGCCAGCAACGCGCAGATCCTGTTTCTGGTGCTCAACGCTTCGTCCCTGACTTTGCTGCCCGTAACCATTTTCATGTACCGCGCCCAGCAAGGCGCGCCGGACCCGACGCTGGTATTCCTGCCTATTCTGCTGGCGACCAGCGTGTCGACTATCGTGGGTCTGCTGTCGGTGGCGTTCATGCAACGTCTGCGTCTGTGGGACCCGGTGGTGCTTGCCTATCTGATTCCGGGCGCCTTGCTGCTCGGTGGTTTCATGGCTTTCCTGGGCACGCTGTCGGCGGCGGCGCTGGCCGGTCTGTCCTCCATTCTCGGCAACCTGACGCTGTTCGGCCTGATCATGTTGTTCATGATCATTGGTGCGCTGCGCAAGGTGCAGGTCTATGAGGCGTTTGTCGAGGGTGCCAAGGAAGGGTTCGATGTTGCCAAAAACCTGCTGCCTTATCTGGTGGCGATGCTGTGTGCGGTAGGTGTGCTGCGCGCTTCGGGTGCGCTGGACTTCGGTCTGGAAGGCATCCGCCATCTGGTGGAGTGGCTGGGCTGGGATACGCGCTTTGTCGATGCCCTGCCGACCGCCATGGTCAAACCCTTTTCCGGCAGTGCTGCGCGGGCCTTGTTGATCGAAACCATGCAGACCCAGGGCGTGGACAGCTTCGCTGCGCTGGCTGCCGCCACGATTCAGGGCAGCACGGAAACCACGTTCTATGTATTGGCGGTGTATTTCGGCGCGGTCGGTATCCAGCGAGTGCGCCATGCGGTGGGTTGCGCACTGCTGGCCGAGTTCTCGGGTGTCGTCGCGGCCATTTTCGTCTGCTACTGGTTCTTTGGTGCGACCGCTACCTGACCGTCATTGTGCAGCGGGCTTCTCGGGCGCGGGCTCTGAAGCAGGCTGCTCCGGTTCCGGCGCGGGCTTGGGCTCTTCCTTCTGAGCGGGGGGCTGTTCCGCTTGCGGAGCGCTTTCTTCCTGGTCGCCGCCCGGCTTGAGCTTGATCAGCCTGCCTGTCGGTTTGGTGACTGCCGGTTGATCGGTATCGGTCACTTCAAAGCGCAGCACGCCGATCATTTGCCCGTCTTCGGTCAACACCCGGACCTGCCAACGCCCGACAACGTCCTGAGGGAAGTTCTGTTTGTGGGTCCAGGCACGATAGCCTTCCTTGCGTCCGCCATGAATATCCAGCGCGATACGATCCACTTCTTCGCCATTACGTCGCCATACATGGTAAATGCGCTCCTCAAGGCCGCGAGGTGCGTTGATGGCGGTGTAGGCATACAAACCATCGCGGCGTAGCTGCGCGGCGCTTATCTGGCTGATGCTCTCGCCCGGTGTGCGGTTCTTGTTATCGAAGTTGGTGCTCACGGCGACTTCGGTCAGCCACAAGGTTGCGGGCGGAACCCAGGAGCGTAACAGCCAGCCTGCACTGCCGACGGCCAGGATCAGAGCGACCACCGCCACACCGCGTCGCCAGGTATTGATCGGGAAGCTTGAGGCCAGGCTGGGGAATGACAGCAGCATGGCCGTGCCCAGCGCCAGTTTGTAGCTTTCTGCAGTGGTCAGGTTGAGGATGATGGGCAATGCCGTGAGCAGTGCCGCGAACAGCGTCAGCGTGTGCAGCGCCATGAACAGCCAGCGGCGCGGTGCCAGCCATTTGTAGTAAAGCGGATCGATGATCGAGATAAGCCCCGCGGCCCCCAGCAAGGCGGTGAACACCAGTTGTCCGCTGTTCCATGTGGTGGTGATGAAGAAGAACGGCAGCACGAAGAACAGGCTTTCCTGATGGATCAACTGCGTGCCGTAACGCAGCAGGCCCTGAGGTATTTCCCGACCGAACGTCTTGCTGAACAGCCGCACCATGCTGTTTTCGATCATCAGCCATAGCCAGCTGATCAGCATGACCACCGCAATCCAGGTCGCCAGCCCGGCCTGACGGTCCACCAGAATGAAACTGGCGATCCCGGAGATGAAACCACCTGCCGCAATCACCCCCGGATAGCGCCGTATCAGACCGAGCGTGCGCGTTACGTAGGAGTTCCAGTCAGGCATTTGGGCAGTTCACTTTCATTGGCTTCAAAAACCCCGGCAGCATATCAATGCCAAGGTGCGTGTAAATACCATCCCTTACAGATTGTGGAAGGGGCCTTGGCCGCGACGGGGGATATGAAGGGGTCGAAGCGAACTCACTTGCGAATACGCTTGCGTACCCGCCAGAACACCAACAACCCGATCATCCCGGCAACCACCGCAGCCAACCCATACAAATCGTCATAACTGAGCAATGACTTTTCGACCCGCCAATAACCGGGCTTGGCCAACAGTTGGCGCAGGGCCTGATTGGCGGTGTCCAGGCTCACGCTCTTGATGCGTTTGGCCGGGTCTGCAAAGCGTCCGTCTTCGTAATCATTGAGCGCGCTCCAGTAGTAATCGGCCAGCGCACTGTTGCCCTGTACGGCCCATGCCTGTCTGGCGATGGCGGCTTGTTGCAGACGGGCGAAGGTGGAAGGTTGCATGCCTTCTTTTTTCAGGCGCGCAAGCAGAGTGCGAATGCTTTGCTCGGCTTCATGGATGTCATCGCGCTCAAGGTCGGCATTCAGGCTCATGAAGCCGACTTCCCCAAAGACCTCACGATCAACCGATGGGCCATAGGACAAGCCGTGCTTGAGGCGCAGTTCTGTATAGAGCGCCCAGTCCAGATAGGCCTCGACCAGCTCCCATGTCTCGTCGTGTTGCTTTTCGAGCTGCGGTTCGGTGAAGGTCAGGTGCAGGCGTGCGCCCTCGCCCAGCAAGCCCCGGATCAGAGTGCGCGAAGCCTGGGCTGCGCCATTGCTTTCGGCCAGCGGCGGGTGCTCGATGGGGTCAGTCGGGTTGAGCTGCCCGTAAGTGCGTTCCAGATAGCTGGGCAGCAGCCTGTCGAGATCGCCGACAACGATCAGCGTCATGTTGTTGGGGGCGTACCAGCTCGCGAAGACATCTTCGACCTGCTTGAGGGTAATGTCATTGACCTCTGGACGCTCGGCGCATTTGAGCCCCAGCTCTATCGCCAACTGGTTGCTGGCACCGGTGCCCGATTCGCGGCGATCAAGCAGGCGCTGCAGGTGGGAAAAGTGACCGCCATCTTCGCGCTCGACGATGCGTTTGACCTCATCGAAACGGCTTTGCAGCAGTTCGGTGTTGGTCAGAACCTCCAGCAAGAGATCCAGAATCTTGCGCTGATTGCGGGCTGGTGCTTCGATCACGAAAGTGGTGTCGGTGTTGCTGGTGAACGCATTCCACTCGCCACCCAGCGCCTGCATACGCTCTTCAAGCCCGCCTTCGCCGCTGTCGTCTGTGCCGCTGAACAGCAAATGCTCCAGCAGATGCGGCAGTTCCTTGTCCTGACAGGCGAAGTCATCGAAGCCGATGCCGACCACCAGCCGAATCGCCACATGGCCCTTTTCATAGCCCGGCTTGAGCAGCACTTGCAGGCCGTTGGGTAACAGGTAGCCCTCGACCTGAAGACGATCAAGGGCCAGCGAAGGGAGAGAACTCAGAAGCAGACAAGCAAACAGCAGGCAACGCATAAAGCAGCTTTCCTTGCGGGCCGGTATGTTTAACAGACTTCGCTCTGCCTGGTACGTTCACACCGATTGCTCTTGAATGCTCTCGCTCGACAAGGCTCCAGTATCGGCTGTTCCCAGCACGGCATAGGCACTGCTGCAGAATAGCGAGTTAAGGCGTTTCATGTCAGCGATGAGTTCAAGATGCAGCGAACTGGTTTCGATGCTTTGTACGACCTTGCGTTGCAGGCGGCTGACATGGGCATGCGCCAGACGCCGCTCCAGCGCTCTGAAACGGCGCTTTTCCCTGAGCAACTGGCGGGCGCTCTCTTCATCCGAACTGAGAAAGACCGACAGGCCAAGACGCAGGTTGGATTGCAGCTGGATATGCAGATCGGCCAGTTCTTCCAGCCCGACTTCCGAGAACGAGCGCCGCTGTGAGGTCTTCTGCTGCTGGATCTTGCGAAGCATGCGTTCGATGAGGTCGCTGGCCAGTTCCAGATTGATGGTCAGCTCGATGATCTCTGCCCAGCGACGATTATCGTGCTCGCCCAGTTCCTCGCGAGGCATCTGGGCCAGATACAGCTTGATCGCGCTATAGAGCGCTTCCACATCATCGTTCAGGCGGCGCATTTCCTGAGTGACGGCCGTTTGCGTGCCGCGCAGCACCGCGAGCATCGAGCCCAGCATGCTTTCGATCAGGTCTCCCATGCGCAAGGTTTCACGCACGGCATTGGCCAATGCCAGGCTGGGTGTCGACAACGCGGCAAGGTCCAGATGCTTTGCCTTGGCCGGGCCGTTGGTTTCTGCCTGATAGGGCAGCAGTGCGGCGCACAGGCGCGCCATCGGGCCAACCGTGGGCAACATCAGCAGGCAACGCGCGGTGTTGTAGATCAGGTGAAAACCGATGACCAGTTCCTGAGGGCTGAAGCCCAGAGAAGAGAGCCAGTGTACCAGCGGGTCGAGCACCGGAATGATCAGCAAAAGGCCCAGCAACTTGTAAAGCAGGCTGCCCAGGGCGACTTGCCGACCGGCGACGTTTTGCATGCTGGTACTGAGGAAAGCCAGCAGCCCGCTGCCGATATTGGCACCGATCACCAGGCCGATAGCGACCGGCAAGCCAATGACATCGGCACCTGCCAACGTGGCAGTCAGCAATACTGCCGCAAGGCTGGAGTAGGAGATCAGCGCGAACAGGGCGCCGACCAGTGCATCGAGCATCAGGTCGCCGGTCAGTGAGGCGAACAGCACTTTTACCCCGGAGGCCTGGGTGATGGGCGTGGTCGCGCTGACGATCAGTTGCAATGCCAGTACGATCAGACCCAGCCCGATGGCGACCCGGCCCAATTGCCCTGCTCGTGTCTGTTTGCGCGACAGAAAGAAAATCACCCCGAGGAAAATCAGCAGCGGCGAAAGCCAGGAGAGGTCCAGGGTCAGCACGCGGGACATCAGTGCCGTTCCCACATCGGCCCCGAGCATGATCGCCAGCGCGGGAGTCAGCGTCATCAGGCCCTGGCCCACGAACGAAGTCACCAGCATGGCGGTGGCGTTGCTGCTCTGCACCAATGCGGTGACCAGAATGCCCGCGATAAACGCGAGAGGTCGTTTGGACATGTTCTGGCTGAGGACGCGGCGCAACTGTGCGCCATACACGCGAAGAATACCGGTGCGCACGATATGCGTGCCCCAGATCAGCAGGGCGACGGCGGATAACAAATCGAGCAGGGTCAGCATACTGAAAGCCCCCTGAGACGTGCCCCATTCAGGGCAAAGGATTGAAGGTGCAGCGTGTAGCGAGCGGAAATTTTTTATGACGCTCTACTAAAGCTTTTAGTCGGCCTTTGGCCTTGGCGCCAGCATCGCATAGGCACTGATCTATTGAAATAAAACTGTCATAAATCAGTGTATTGACGTCGCTATCAGGACAGCGACAAGGAATATGTCTTTTCTGACTGGTGCCCGCCGCCAACGGTCAGGTTGGCGGCGGGGAGCACTGCTTGATTAAACGCTGCTGACCAGCGGGAAAATACCCATCAGCAGTGCAGCGATCAGGATGCAGATGCAGACCAGGATCGCCCATTTCAGGGTGAAGCGCTGGTGATCGCCAAAGTCGATACCGGCCAGTGCAACCAGCAGATAGGTCGATGGAACCAGTGGGCTGAGCAGGTGAACCGGTTGGCCGACGATCGAGGCGCGAGCCATTTCCACCGGGGTGATGCCGTAGTGGGCTGCTGCTTCAGAGAGCACCGGCAGTACGCCGAAGTAGAACGCATCGTTGGACATGAAGAAGGTGAACGGCATGCTCGCCAGTGCAGTGATGACCGCCAGGTAAGGCCCCATCGCTTCCGGGATCACAGCCAGCAGGCTTTTCGACATGGCGTCGACCATGCCGGTGCCGGTCAGGATGCCGGTGAAGATACCGGCGGCGAAGATCAGGCCGACGACGGACAGAACACTGCCAGCGTGGGCTGCAACGCGGTCCTTCTGGTCCTGAAGTTTCGGGTAGTTGATGATCATCGCGATACTGAACGCGATCATGAACAGCACTGGCAGAGGCAGCAGGCTCATCATCAGGGCGACCATCAGCGCCAGCGTCAGGGCACCGTTGAACCAGATCATTTTCGGACGACGGGCATCCGGGAACTGCGAAACACTGATTTCGCTGTGATCGATTTCATCGCCTTGCAGATGCAGTTCACCCAGACGGGCACGTTCACGTTTGCCGTAGAAGTAGGCAATGACCAGGATCGCGACCACACCGGCCAGCATGGCAGGGATCATCGGTACGAAAATATCCGAGGCATCGACATGCAGGGCGCTGGCTGCGCGAGCGGTAGGGCCGCCCCATGGCGTCATGTTCATCACGCCGCCAGCCAGAATGATCAGGCCAGCCATGATGCGCGGGCTCATGCCGACACGGCTGTAGAGCGGCAGCATGGCTGCGACGCAGATCATGTAAGTGGTCGCGCCGTCACCGTCCAGGGAAACCACCAGCGCCAGTACGGCAGTGCCGACCGAAATGCGCATCGGGTCGCCTTTCACCATTTTCAGGATCTTGCGCACGGCCGGGTCGAACAGGCCCGAGTCGATCATCAGGGCGAAGTAGAGAATTGCGAACATCAGCATGACGCCGGTTGGCGCCAGCTTGGTGATGCCAGCCAGCATCATCGGGCCAATCTGCGGGCCGAAGCCGCCAAACAGGGCAAAAATGATCGGTACGATAATCAGGGCAATCAGCGCAGTCATGCGTTTGCTCATGATCAGGTACATGAACGCAATAACCATGGCGAAGCCAAGGAAAGTCAACATAGGAATTCTCCAGACGTAATACGGCTACGGAACGATGAATCGAACGAAATCAGCTCAGCAGGGGCAATACGTGGAGAGGAGGCGCAAGGAGGGTGTAGATCGGGGTCGGAGCAAACATCGGAATCACCATTTATTTTTGTTAATTGGGCCTGAAAGTGCGTTGAGCACGTTTCCTGGCTAGCCGGTCTTTTGCCGGTGGTGAGGTGATCCTAATTGCAGAAGCTTTCACTTACCTTTCAATGTTGAACAGGATTCGCGAATAAATTTGCTCCCGCACAGTCTGCACAGGAGCAAATTCATTCGCGAAAAGGCCGATCACTGGGCGAACTGAGACGCCAGCTCACGCAGCATGACTTCGGCTTCCAGAACCTTTCTGACAGATTCGTTGGCCTTTTCCCGGGTCAGGCCCAGGCGCTCGAACAACTCGTCCGGGATTTCCTGCTGTGGGCCTGAGCCGATGCCGTTGGTGCGCAACAAGCGCACAGCCAGATAAATCAGGTTGGCATATTCACAATGCTTGCCCGCGTAGTAAGGGTCATGCTGGAAGCGCAATGCGGTGGACAATTCGTCCGGCATGTCCCAGTAACGCATCAGCCAGGCACCGATCTGCTCGCGGCTGATGCCCAGCAAATGATGCTCTACATAGCTGTGATGCAGGTGCGGGTTTACCTCAAGCTGACGGCAGATCAGCGAGAAGTGAGGCGGGAACACGTGGGCCAGCAGCAGGTAGCCGAAGTTGTGCAGCAAGCCGGCCAGATAGGTCAGGCCGCCTTCTGGGCGTTTGGCGCGCGGGATGGCGCGGGTCAGGCCCTCGATGACAGCGGCTGTATAGATCGACTGCTGCCAGTAAGGCGTTGTCTGCTGCGGATGATCCTTGGGCAGGCTCAGGGTCTTGCCCAGCGCCAGGCCCAACGCGAGGTTGATGACCAGATCGAAACCCAGCACGCGGACGATGGCGTCTTCGACCGAGCGGATCTTGCCTGTCGATGCGTAGTAAGGCGAAGCAGCCCAGCTCACGACCTGTGCGGCCAGTGCCGGGTCGGTTTCAACCACGCCGGTAATGTCATCGATAGTTGCATCGGGGTCGACACGCAGCTTGATGATCTTCTGCGCCGTGCCAGCCAGAGGCGGAATTTCCAGGGTTGCTTCCAGACGTTGCTGGATGCGCCGTGCCGTGAAGGCATGCATGGCCTGGGTGATTTCCTCGCGATCGTCATCGGGACGATCAAGGTTGGGGTGGATGCCGCTCAGCAGTTCGCCAAAATGCGCCGCACTGGCCTTGCTCAGCATGCCTTTGAAGTCTTCGCTGTTGATTTCGAGCAGCACGCCCGGTTCGCCTGAGCCAATCAGTAGCGCGGGCTCTTGCAGGAGACGGTCGTCATAAAGGCAAGGAGAACTGGTCAGGGCTGGAAGACCTGGCAGGGCATGCAGATTGTGTTTGGCGAGCATGCGCAGGAGGCGATCATGCGGGACGGCTGTCAATTGGCGGCCCGTCAGCTCGGTGATCCGGTTGAGGTCCAGCAACTGGCTTTGCGGGAACAGAATCAGCAGTGCGCCAACAGCGTCTTCGACCAACGCGGCCTGGACTTTGCGCGATGCTGGCAGGCTCGCGTCATCCACGACTTCGTTATAGCGGATGGCCAGTTTTTCAAGCAGTTGCCGGATTACCGACGGGGCTTGGTGAGAGTCATCGACGTGGGCAACTTCTGTCATGGTCTTTGTCCGTATTCCTACATTGCCGGCAGTATAACTACCTTATTTGTTTTGGGCCGCATGGGCTTCCCAAAGCGTTGCCTGCGTCACACCTGACCGTACTGCTGACCATGCCTCAACCAGCGTTCGAGCAAGGGGCTGACATGCTGTGGCCAACGCTCCAAAAGCGCGTGGGCCGCATCTCGCACGGCAGGTAGCAAATCGGCATCACGCATTAGATCAGCCACCTTGAACTGCAGGAGGCCCGTTTGTCGGGTTCCTAACATTTCACCCGGACCACGCAATTCCAGGTCCTTTTCAGCGATGACAAAACCGTCGTTGGTTTCACGCATGATGCCCAGACGTTGACGGCCGACTTGTGAAAGCGGCGGATGGTAGAGCAGCACGCAATGGCTGACGGCGCTGCCGCGTCCGACACGCCCGCGTAACTGGTGAAGTTGGGCAAGTCCGAGGCGTTCGGGGTTTTCGATGATCATCAGGCTGGCATTGGGAACATCGACGCCGACTTCAATGACCGTCGTCGCCACCAGCAATTGCAGAGCACCCTGTTTGAACTCGGCCATGATGGCGGCTTTTTCCGCAGGCTTCATGCGTCCGTGGATCAGCCCGACACGAAGCTCGCCCAGTGCGCTGCTCAGTTCCTCGAATGACGTCTCGGCGGCCTTGCAGGTCAGTTCTTCGGACTCTTCGATCAGCGTACAGACCCAATAGGCCTGGCGACCTTCTGCGCAGGCTGCGCGCACCCGCTCGATGACTTCGATGCGACGGCTGTCGGCTACCAGTACGGTGTTGACCGGTGTTCGGCCCGGAGGCAGTTCGTCAAGGATCGAGGTATCCAGATCCGCGTAGGCGCTCATGGCCAGGGTGCGCGGAATGGGAGTCGCGGTCATGATCAATTGATGTGGGCACATCATGCCGCCAACGCCTTTCTTGCGCAGGGCCAGGCGCTGCTGGACGCCGAAACGGTGCTGCTCGTCGATGATGACCAGCGCCAGATTCTTGAACTGCACTTCGTCCTGGAACAGGGCATGAGTGCCCACCACCATGGGCGTGCCGCTGGCGATCTGTTCCAGCGAGGTGGCGCGTGCCTTGCCCTTGAGCTTGCCGGCCAGCCACGCGACTCCGACGCCCAGAGGTTCAAGCCAGCGCTGGAAGTTGATGTAGTGCTGCTCGGCGAGGATTTCGGTGGGCGCCATCAAGGCCACCTGATAACCGGCTTCCAGCGCTTGCAGGGCCGCCAGTGCGGCGACCACGGTCTTGCCCGCGCCCACATCGCCCTGAATCAGGCGCAGCATGGGTTCCGGCTGGCTGAGGTCGTAGGCGACTTCCTTGCCCACGCGCTGCTGTGCGCCGGTGGGCGGAAAGCCGAGGTTGGCTAGAAACTGTTTCGGCAGCTTTTTCGCCAGCGGCAGAGCCGGTGCATGTTGCGCGCGCAGGCTTTCACGCAGGCGTTGCTGGGAAAGCTGATGGGTCAGCAACTCTTCAAAGGCCAGGCGGTGTTGCGCCCAGTGATGGCCCAGCGAGAGTTCTTCGATATCGGCATCGGCGGGCGGGTGGTGCAGATAGCGAATCGCATCGTCCAGCGGAGCCAGTTGATAGTCGCGGGCCAGCTCTTCGGGCAGCCAGTCCGGCAGGCTTTTGGGGCCGAGCATTGCCAGGCTTTGCTGGCAGAGTTGGCGCAGGCGTTGCTGGGTCAGGCCTTCGGTGGTCGGATAGATCGGGGTGAGCGTCTGCTCCACGGGAGCGGGTTCATCACCGGTCAGTGCCCGGTATTCCGGGTGATAGATTTCCAGGCCTGAGGCGCCGGGTCTGGCTTCGCCAAAGCAGCGCAGGTGAGTCCCGCGCTTCATGCCTTCCTTCTGGGCGTTGCTGAAGTGATAGAAGCGCAGGCTGACAACGCCTGTTCCGTCACCCAGCCGCACCAGCAGGCTGCGGCGTTTGCCCATGACCACATCGGCGCCGCTGACCACGCCTTCGATCACCGCATCCTGGCCGGGGCGTAGCGCGCCGATAGGGACAACACGGGTCCGGTCCTGATAACGCAGCGGCAGGTGAAACAACACATCCTGCAGGTTTTCCAGGCCCACCTTTGCCAGCTTTTCAGCCATGGCCTCGCCGACACCCTTGAGCGCCGTGACCGAGACTTTGGAAAGCTCGCTCATTTTTCTCTGCCTAGCTTGCTTCTGTTTTTGGACGAGCCACGGAACACAGGCGTACAGAGTCAGCAAGAATCTCGATTGCCTTGGGCCTCGGGAAACTGGCGCGCCATGCGATAGCGACCGTACGGAAAGGTACAGGTGCTGTCAGTGGGCGAACCTCGATCACGCCGGGTGCATAGTGATGGCTGTCCACGGCCGACAGCGGCAGGATCGAGATCCCGAGACCGGAAGCGACCATATGGCGAATGGTTTCCAGAGAGCTGGATTCCACCGTCGTGTGCTTGGCACCTTCGCCGCCTTTGGTCAGCGTCGGGCAGGCTTCCAGGACCTGATCGCGGAAGCAGTGACCTTCACCTAGCAACAGCAGGCTCTTGTCGTTCAATGCCGAGGCATCGATGGACTCTTTCTGGGTCCATGGATGGTTGGCTGGCATCAGAACCGAGAAGGGCTCGTCGTAGAGTGGCAGGGTCAACACATCGGCTTCGTTGAATGGCAAGGCGATGATGACCGCGTCCAGCTCACCGTTGCGCAGTTTGTCGCGCAGCACGTGAGTGAAGTTCTCTTCGATGTACAACGGCATTTGCGGGGCGACCCGGTGCAGTTGCGGAATCAGATGCGGAAACAGGTAGGGGCCAACGGTGTAGATCGCGCCGACCTTGAGTGGTGCTGTCAGCTGATTCTTGCCCGCCTGTGCCAGCTCGCGGATGCCTTGTGCCTGTTCCAGTACCTTCTGGGCCTGGGCAACGATGCCTTCACCGACAGGCGTTAGACGTACAGCACTCTTGCTGCGCTCGAAAATCAGCACACCAAGTTCATCTTCAAGCTTTTTCACGCCCACCGAGAGCGTGGGCTGGCTGACGTGACAGCGTTCGGCAGCGTGGCCGAAGTGCTGTTCCTGAGCAAGCGTAACGATATAGCGCAATTCTGTAAGGGTCATAACGTGCGTCCATGAAGTTGCGGACCCAGCATAGCGGGTGCAATCGATAGACGCACGTTATCAGAAGCACTCATGAGTAACAAAAGTGTTATTCAGCGTTTATCCAGGGAATAAACGAAAGGTGCCAGGATTTCGATCGTGCCGTTGTTCAGTGTTTCCGCTGGCGGTTTAGGCAACGGTTGAGCACGACGGATCATCTCCATGGTGGCTCGGTCCAGTGCCGGACTGCCTGAAGTGCTGGCAATCGAGTAGGAAAGGACGTTGCCTTCCGCATCGACCACGAAGCGCAGACGGGCGACCCCTTGCATGCCGCGACGGCGAGCATCTTCAGGGTACTTCTTGTACTTGCTCAAGTGCCTCAGCAGGTCGCTCTGCCAGCTTGGCAATGCCGTGCTGGGTGGAGACGGCGGGCTAGGCGGCGTCGGTGCAGCCGATTTTGCAGGAGGGGCCGTTGTTGGCGGCGTGTCCACCGGCTTTTCATCGGCAGGCTTTTCCTGCGGTGGCTCAGGCTTCTTCTGCGGCTTTGGCGGCTGCGGTTTTGGCTTGGGCTTTTCCACTTTCTTGGGAACCGCGATTTCCGGCTTTGGCGCCTCGACCAGTTCAGGCAGAGGAATTTCCTCTTCCGGCGCTGGAGGTTGCGGCGGCTGAACGACCTTGGGCGGTGGTGGCGGTGCGGGCTCGGGCAACGGTGCCAGTTCGACCATCATGGCGGCCGGTGGCAACTCGATAGCCTGTGATGCCGGCCACCGGAGTGCGACGATGACCGCGATGGCATGCACAGCCAGCACCAACAACAGACTACCGCTATAGCGCGTCAGTTTTTGGCGCGTAGTGATCATTTTTTACCAACCGTCTCAAGGCCAACCAAACCGACTTTCAGGTAGCCAGCACCGCGCAGGGTATTCATGACTTCCATCAGATCGCCGTAATCCACGCCTTTGTCGGCCTGGAAGAAGATGGTGGTGTCTTTCTTGCCCTTGGTTCTGGCATCCAGCACCTGACCAATCTGCTCGCGAGCGACTTTCTCTTCGCCCAGATACAGGCTCTTGTCAGTCTTGACGCTGAGGAAGATCGGCTTCTCGGGCCTTGGTTGCGGTGTTGCGGTAGAGGCTGGCAGGTCGACCTTGATGTCTACCGTTGCCAGCGGTGCCGCGACCATGAAGATGATCAGCAGCACCAGCATGACGTCGATGAACGGCGTCACGTTGATTTCATGGTTCTCGGCGAGATCATCGCCGCCTTCGTTAAGATGCAGGCCCACGTCTTAGCCCACCTTTACCATGTGCGGTTGCTGTTGGTTGCGATCGCTTTCCGGCAGGTGATCCAGGTCGCGGCTGACCAGCAGCAGAACCTGGGCGGAAGCGTCCGAAACCTGAGCCTTGTAGCCAGCGATGGAGCGGGCGAAGACGTTGTAGATAACGACTGCCGGAATCGCTGCAACCAGACCGAGTGCTGTTGCCAGCAGGGCTTCGGCGATGCCGGGTGCAACCACTGCCAGGTTGGTGGTCTGGGTCTTGGCGATGCCGATGAAGCTGTTCATGATGCCCCACACGGTACCGAACAGGCCGACGAAGGGAGCCGTCGAACCGATGGTGGCGAGCATGCCGGTGCCGTTGCTCATGTTGCGGCCACAGGCAGCAACCAGACGCTCCAGACGGAAGCTGACACGCTCCTTGATACCTTCGCGCTCGCGGCTGTTGGCAGAGAGGCGCATTTCTTCCAGTGCGTCATGGACCAGCAGGTGAGCCAGGGTGCCCTCCTTGTTGGCGCTCTGGCTGGCGTCGCTCAGGGAGCGGGCCTTTTTCAGGCCAGCGATTTCAACGCGCAGACGACGCTTGGCGCCCAGCAGCTCGAAACCCTTGGCGATCCAGATGGTCCAGGTAATGATCGAAGCGATGACCAGACCGATCATGACCGCTTTGACGACGATGTCGGCGTTCTGGTACATGCCCCATGGCGACAGATCGTGAGCCATGCCCAGGCCGGCTTCTTCAACGACAGGCTCCAGGGTGTCGACAGGTGCAACGGCTTCTGGCTGGGTTGCAGGCGCGGTGGCGGCTGGAGCAGCGGCAGCGGCTTGAGGTGCCTGAGCGGCCGGTGCCGATTGGTCAGCGAGAGCGACAGGTGCGAGCATCAGGCTCAACACAAGGGCAGCCACACCACGCCATGCACGCGGCAGGCGAGGTAGCTTGGTTGGCGAAGCGGGTGATTGAATGCGTGTCATGCTGGCCTGACCTGAAATGGAAATAATGGTTGTTCCGGGACGTCGCGTTATAGGCTCGACGGGAGTGCGGGAACAAATGGACGGGTATTATTGCAAATCGTTCTTGTTAGCAGAAGTAATAATGTATCTTTTTTTCAATAAATAACATCAGGCTGCTTTATTCCTGATTATTTTTTGGCCTTATTCGTTGTCATGTGGAGGTATCAGGTGTCTGCACCATCCCTTTTGATCGCCGGTTGCGGCGATATAGGCGCTCGTCTGGCCACTCGATTGCTGCCTCTTGAATGGCGCGTCCATGGCTTGCGGCGTGATACATCACAGTTGCCTGAAGGCGTGATTCCGGTAAAGGGCGATCTGTTCGACTGGCTGGAGCCGCAGGACTGGCCGACGGATACTATCGATTATCTGGTTTATTGCGCCACACCCACGCAAAGGGACGAATACGGCTACCGACGCGCCTATGTCGAGGGCTTGTCTCATGTGTTGCACTGGATGAAGCAGCACGGTCAGCAGCCCAGGCGGGTTGTGTTTGTCTCCAGCAGCGGTGTTTACGGGCAGCAGCATGGCGAATGGGTCGATGAGGCCTCGGCAACCGAGCCCTCGGGTTTTTCCGGCACGGTGATGCTGGAAGCCGAACAGGTCGCCCTCAACAGCGGCTGGCCTGCCACGGTCGTGCGTTTGACGGGGATCTACGGCCCCGGTCGCAACGATCTCTCCAATCGTGTTCGTCAGGGCCATAGTGTGCGGGTCGACCCGCCGGTCTATGCCAATCGCATTCATGCTGACGACGCAGCGGGTTTGCTGGCTTTTCTGCTTCAGGCCGATGCGCGCGGGGTGGCGCTTGAGGATTGCTATCTTGGCGTCGATGACGATCCGGCGGCGCTGGCCGATGTAGTGGCCTGGATTCGCGAATATCTGGGTGTGACCGAATGGTCCGAAGATGTCAGCGTGCAGCGCGTGGGCAGCAAGCGATGCAGCAATGCCAGAGCGCGGGCGCTGGGTTGGGCGCCGAAGTATACGGATTATCGTGCGGGGTATGCGGCGTTGCTCGGGTAATGCGAGGCGGGCCTGATCATCGTGATGAGCAGGCCCGTCTTCACGGATGCATCACTGCTGTTCGAGCAGCCAGTGACGCTGGCCTGGGCGCAGTTGAGGCATCTCGCCAGCGCCAGCCGTGTTGAGTGCCTGGAATATTTCCAGTTGCTTGCCTTTGCGGGCAAAGATCCACGGGTTGCCTTGTTCGTTCTTTTCCAGCCACATGCTGTCGAATTCGCCGCTCATGGCTGCGCAATCGCCCGCCAGACACAGGGCGTAGCGGTCATTTTCGGGAAGACCCTGCACGCTGCCGTCCGGCAGGAACTGCACGGTGCTGCCTTGGCCATCGCCACTGACGATGGTCCATTTGCCGCCCATGTAAGCGCCGTACAGGGCTTTTTCAAAGCTGCTGCCAGAAGGTGCGCCTTCCGGGGCCGGGTTTTCGGGCTTCTCGAAATGCTGCTCCGGACCTGATTCGCTGGCAGCCTGGATCAACTGGTCGCCCTTGACGGTCAGGTCTTCAGAGAAGTTGCCGTAGAAGTCGATGTGCAGCTTGCCGTCGGCAGCGCTGGCAATCTTGCCTTCGCCCAGCTCGAAACCATTGGAATAGATGGCCTGATTGGCCTTGGTGTTCACCTGCCATTCCAGGTTCGGGCCGTTGGCAAGCAGTGCTTCGCGCAGGTTGCCGCCTTTGACGGCAGCGTCGATGGCGTTCTGATTGATCCAGGTACCGTCAGGGTTGCGGTCGGCGTGGCTGGCGCAGCCAGTCAGGATGGCAGCCAGCAGTGAGATGGCGAGCGCGGAGCGCATAGCGGAGTCCTTCCTTTGCAGGGGAAGCGGAGCGGCTGGCGCCCCGCTGGAATGATTTATTCGATGACGAGAATCGCGTCCATTTCGACCTGAGCGCCACGTGGCAGTGCGGCAACGCCGATGGCTGCACGGGCCGGGTAAGGCTGCTCGAAGTATTTGCCCATGATCTCGTTGACCTTGGCGAAGTGGCCCAGATCGGTCAGGAAGATGTTCAGCTTGACGATGTCCTTGAAGGAGCCACCCGCTGCTTCAGCGACAGACTTGAGGTTCTCGAAGACCTGAACGATCTGGGCTTCGATGCCTTCGACCAGTTCCATGCTTTTCGGG
This sequence comes from Pseudomonas cichorii, assembly GCF_015471405.1. GTDB lineage: Bacteria > Pseudomonadota > Gammaproteobacteria > Pseudomonadales > Pseudomonadaceae > Aquipseudomonas > Aquipseudomonas serbiensis. The sequence continues at coordinate 186,764 of NZ_BLVZ01000011.1, read as the reverse complement.
TCCAGCGGGATCTGTCCGGACATGTAGACGGTATTGCCAGCCTTGATCGCCTGGGAGTAAGTACCGATGGCCGCAGGTGCCTTGTCGCTGGTGATGACAGTCTTGGTCATGAAGAACTCCTGATGATGGGTTGGCTATGCGCGCATGCGGGTGATACGTGTCACCCCGGTCAGGGCGCGTAGTTTCTTGATCACGCGAGCCAGGTGCACGCGGTCGTGAACGCTGACGACCAGTTGGACCACGCTGATACGGCCATCGCGTTCGTCCATGCTGATCTTTTCGATGTTGCCGTCGGCGGCGTTGACGCTGCTGGCCAGCAGGGCAATCAGGCCGCGCTGGTGTTCCAGCTCCACACGCAACTCGACATTGAATTCGCCAGTGACGTCCTTGGCCCAGGACAGCTGGATGCATTTTTCCGCGTTGTGGCGGATTTCACTGATATTGCGGCAGTTGTCCAGGTGTACAACCATGCCCTTGCCTGCGGACAGGTGCCCGACAATCGGGTCGCCAGGGATCGGCGTGCAGCACTTGGCATAACTGAGCACCAGGCCTTCGGTCCCGCGAATCGCCAGCGGGCCTTCCGGGCTTGGCAGTTGTTCGCCTTCACCCAGCAGGCGGCGGGCGACCACATAGGCCATGCGATTGCCCAGGCCGATGTCTTCGAGCAGGTCTTCCAGGACTTCGACGCGGTATTCGGTCAGAACCAGCTGGATGCGCTCGGGCGCGATCTTGTCCAGCGTACACTCGAAGCCGTTGAGCACCTTGTTCAGCAGGCGTTCGCCCAGGCTGATGGACTCGGAGCGGCGTTGCAGCTTCAGGGCGTGACGAATATGGGTGCGGGCCTTGCCGGTGACGACGAAGTTGAGCCATGCAGGGTTCGGGCGTGCGCCCGGTGCGCTGACGATTTCGACGGTCGAGCCGCTTTGCAGCGGTTCGGAAAGCGGTGCCAGCCTGCGGTTGATCCGGCAGGCTATACAGCTGTTGCCGACGTCGGTGTGGACTGCGTAGGCGAAGTCCACTGCCGTGGAGCCTTTGGGCAGCTCCATGATCCGGCCTTTTGGCGTGAAGACGTAGACCTCGTCCGGGAACAGGTCGATCTTCACGCTCTCGATGAATTCCAGGGAGTTGCCAGCACGTTGCTGCATCTCCAGTACACCTTTGACCCACTGACGGGCGCGGGCGTGGGTGCCCTTGGGCTGCTCGTCGTCGGTGGATTTGTACAGCCAGTGTGCGGCAATGCCGTTATTGGCCATCTCTTCCATTTCGCGGGTGCGGATCTGGATTTCGATGGGTACGCCATGCATGCCGAACAGGGTGGTGTGCAACGACTGATAGCCGTTGGCTTTGGGAATTGCGATGTAATCCTTGAAGCGACCGGGCAGTGGCTTGTACAGATTGTGTACAGCGCCCAGCACGCGATAGCAGGTGTCGACCTTGTCGACGATGATGCGGAATGCGTAGACATCCATGATCTCGTTGAAGGCGCGACGCTTGCCGCGCATCTTCTTGTAGATGCCATAGAGGTGTTTCTGGCGTCCGCTGACTTCGCCTTCGATCCCGTCCACTGCAAGGCAATGGCTCAGGGACTCTTCGATCTTGTTGACCAGCTCCTTGCGATTGCCCCGGGCGCGCTTGACCGCCTGGTTGATGCGCGAAGAGCGCATGGGATACATGGCCTTGAAACCCAGGTCCTCGAACTCGATACGAACGCTATGCATGCCCAGCCGGTTGGCGATCGGGGCATAGATTTCGAGGGTTTCCTTGGCGATGCGGCGGCGCTTCTCGCCGGACAGGACTTCCAGCGTACGCATGTTGTGCAGACGGTCGGCGAGCTTGACCAGGATCACGCGAATGTCGCGTGCCATGGCCATGGCCATCTTCTGGAAGTTTTCAGCCTGGGCTTCGGCTTTGGTCTCGAAGTTCATCTGGGTCAGCTTGCTGACCCCGTCGACGAGCTCGGCCACGGTTTCGCCAAACTGCAAGCAGAGTGCTTCCTTGGCGATACCGGTGTCTTCGATCACGTCATGCAGCATCGCGGCCATCAGGCTCTGATGGTCCATGTGCATGTCGGCAAGGATGCTCGCAACCGCAAGCGGATGCGTTACATAAGCTTCGCCGCTACGACGGCGTTGGCCGTCGTGGGCTTGTTCGGCGTAGTAATACGCTCGGCGGACCAGATTGACCTGGTCCTTGCCAAGATAGGCCGAAAGGCGGTCGGCGAGTGCGTCTATGCTCGGCAAGGCGTTACTCCTTGCTCGTGGCTTTTACACTGCGTCGTACCACATCGCCCCGGCATAGGCTTAGACGGCCTCGCTGGACTCGTCCTCGAACGCTGCGAACAATGGTTCATCTTCAACGATTTCAGCTTCTGCGATGACAGAGTAGTCCATCAGGCCAGCTGCGATTTCACGCAGAGCGACGACGGTAGGCTTGTCGTTTTCCCAAGCCAGCTTGGGCTCCTTGCCGCCAGTAGCGAGCTGACGCGAACGCTTGGTAGCGAGCATGACCAGCTCGAAGCGGTTATCGACGTGTTCCAGGCAGTCTTCAACAGTCACGCGGGCCATGGGTATTCCTCGTAGCAAATGCGTATGCGCGGTGCCCGGATGGGCGAGCGGACTCGGTAGTTTACAAGCGGTTAGCCACAAGCTTCAAGCGGCACGCCGAAGGGTGAGCGTTGCGGGCAGGCGTCAGCGCGTGCCCGCAAGGTCGGTTCAGGCCAGTAACTCTTTGAATAACTGGCTGTATTTCTCTTCCTGATGCTGCAGGCTGAGCCGGTTGGCGCGGAAAATCGCTTTCAGGTCTTCCAGTGCATGGGCGAAGTCATCGTTGACCACGATGGCCTCATATTCCTTGTAGTGACTCATTTCGCTGACCGCTTCGCGCATGCGTGCGTCGATGATCTCGTCGCTGTCCTGGCCACGGTTGGTCAGGCGCTGGCGCAGTGCCTGCTGGGTTGGCGGCAGGATGAAGATCGAGCGTGCATGGGGCATCTGCTTGCGAACCTGCTGGGCGCCTTGCCAGTCGATTTCCAGAATCAGGTCATGGCCTTCGTCCAGTGTCTGCTGCAGATGGCTCTGCGACGTGCCGTAGAGGTTGCCGAAGACTTCGGCCTGCTCCAGGAAATCACCATGGTCGATCATGCGCTGGAATTCGGCGCGATCAACGAAGTGATAATTCACGCCATCGACTTCACCGGGGCGCATGGCGCGGGTGGTGTGCGAAACCGAAACGCGGATCTGCTGCTCCGAGTCGTCGATCAGAGCCTTGACCAGACTGGTCTTGCCTGCGCCGGACGGAGCGGAAATGATGTACAGGGTACCGGTACTGTGGGTCATGTCAGGTTCAGCCTTACTCAATATTCTGCACTTGTTCACGCATCTGCTCGATCAACACCTTTAGGTTGACGGCAGCCTGTGTGCTGCGTGGGTCGAAGGCCTTGGAGCCTAGTGTGTTGGCTTCGCGGTTGAGCTCCTGCATCAGGAAGTCCAGGCGACGACCCGCCTGTCCGCCGGTCTTGAGCACGCGGCGCACTTCCGTGACGTGCGTGCTCAGGCGATCGAGCTCTTCCGCGACATCGCTTTTCTGCGCCAGCAGGACCATTTCCTGCTCCAGGCGCTGGGGATCAAGCTCTGCCTTCATGTCGGCAAAGCGATCCAGGACTTTCTGCCGCTGAGCGGCCAGCATCTGTGGCACCAGAGTGCGCAGGGTGGCGACTTCCTGGGTGATGGACGTCAGGCGCTCATCGAGCAGCCTGGCCAGATCCGCACCTTCGCGGCCGCGACCGTTCTTCAGTTCGGTCAGGGCTTCGTTGAAGAGTTTCAGGGCTTCATTGTTGAGGGCTTGCGGGTCCGAGGCGTCGGCCACCAGAACGCCAGGCCAGGCCAGGACCTCAAGAGGGTTGAGGGCCGCAGGCTGCTTGATCAGGCCGGCGACGACTTCGGCAGCAGCAATCAGTTGTCCGGCGCGCTCGCGGTCCACTTGCAGCGGTTTGCCCGCGTTTTCCTCAACGAAGCGCAAGGTGCATTCGACCTTGCCACGTGACAAACCCTGGCGCAGGGCCTCGCGGATTGCGCCCTCCAGGTCGCGGAAGGATTCCGGCAGACGCAGGTGAGGTTCAAGGTAGCGATGATTGACCGAGCGTAGTTCCCAACTCAATGTGCCTTGAGCGCCGGCCTGTTCGACTCGGGCAAAGGCCGTCATGCTGTGCACCATAGGAAGTACCTCTTGGTTCGGTCCATGAGCGCGGTCACGGAAGTCGTAAAAGCCGACAGGCTGCAAAGGCGCAGGATTGTAGCGCAGTGCAGCTCAGGCTCCCAATCCGTGAATGTGACAAGCGATGCAAGGCTCCGTTCTTTCCAGTGCTCGAGGCTTGAAAGCCCGGTCCCAGAGCCTTTGAACTATCCGGTATCGGTATTGCGACTTTTAGATATGCCCAGCTTGGGCTGTGACCTCTATAATGCTCGGCAGTTTTCCGTCCCAGTACAGGTATCCCAGATGAAACGTCCAAGTGGTCGCGCTGCCGATCAGCTCCGTCCGATCCGCATCACCCGCAACTACACCAAACACGCCGAAGGTTCTGTGCTGGTGGAGTTCGGTGACACCAAGGTGATCTGCACGGTCAGCGTCGAAAATGGCGTACCACGCTTCCTTAAAGGTCAGGGCCAGGGCTGGTTGACCGCCGAGTACGGCATGCTGCCGCGTGCGACCGGCGAGCGTAACCAGCGCGAAGCCAGCCGTGGCAAGCAAGGCGGGCGTACTCTGGAGATCCAGCGTCTGATCGGCCGCTCGCTGCGTGCTGCGCTGGACATGTCCAAGCTGGGCGACGTGACCCTGTATGTCGACTGCGACGTGATTCAGGCCGATGGCGGTACTCGTACTGCATCCATCACCGGCTCCATGGTTGCCCTGGTCGATGCCCTGAAAGTGATCAAGAAGCGCGGCGGCCTCAAGGGCGGTGACCCGCTCAAGCAGATGATCGCTGCCGTGTCGGTCGGTATGTATCAGGGCGAGCCAGTGCTCGATCTGGACTATCTGGAAGACTCCGCCGCCGAGACCGACCTGAACGTGGTCATGACCAGCGCCGGTGGTTTCATCGAGGTTCAGGGTACTGCCGAAGGCGCGCCATTCCAGCCCGAAGAGCTGAACGCAATGCTGGCGCTGGCCCAGAAAGGCATGACCGAGTTGTTCGAATTGCAGCGTGCCGCACTGGCCGACTGATGCGCAATGAAAGGAGCCGCATATGAGTGACAGCCAGTTTCCAAAACCTGCTCGGGATGTTCGTCAGTGGGCAATGTTCTGTCACCTGGCGGCTTTCGGCGGGTTTATCTTTCCGTTCGGCAATCTGCTTGGGCCGCTGATTGTCTGGCAGCTCAAGAAGGACTCTGATCCGTTCCTGGATTCACAGGGCAAGGAAGCGCTGAACTTCCAGATCACGGTTTCGATTGCCATGGCTGTCAGCATGTTGCTGGTGATCGTGGTTATCGGATTTCCGCTATTGATGCTGATCGGTGTCGGCGCACTGGTGCTGACGATCATTGCTGCGATCAAGGCCAACGAAGGCCAGGAATACCGTTATCCGTTCACCTGGCGTGCGCTGAAGTAACGATCCTGTCTGAAACCCGTCAGCCGCTTCCTGCACAGGAGGCGGCTGACGTGGCTGACCTCATCAGATCTTGAAGCTGTCCACCAGTTGCTTCAAACGCCCGGCCTGTTGTGAAAGCGCCGCGCAGTCCTTGAGGGTTTCATTGAGGTTGGACACGCCCTGTTGGTTGAGGGTGTTGATCTGGCTGATGTCCACGTTCAGGGTTTCCACCACGGCGGTCTGTTCTTCAGTAGCCGCTGCAACCGACTGGTTCATGCCGTCGATTTCACCGATGCGCCGGGTTACATCGCGCAGACGGTTACCTGCCTGATTGGCAACCTCCACGCTGTCCTGGCTGGATGTCTGGCTCTCGTTCATGTTCAAGACGGCTTGCTGAGAACCGCTTTGCAGCTCGCCGATCATCTTGTGGATCTCATCGGCGGAAACCTGGGTGCGATGTGCCAGGTTGCGCACTTCATCGGCCACCACGGCAAAACCGCGTCCGGCATCACCGGCACGTGCTGCCTCGATTGCCGCGTTGAGCGCCAGCAGGTTGGTCTGCTGCGAGATGCCTTTGATGACGTCCAGGATGTGTCCGATGTTGTCGGTGCTGGCATTGAGTGTTTCGATCTTGGTGCAGGAGTCGCTGATCTTGCTCGACAGCTCACTCATGGCGTTTATGGTTTTTTCCACCACAATCCGGCCGTCTTCAGCCTGCTCACGTGCTTCGCTGGCCTGGGTCGAGGCATCGGACGCATTGCGTGCAATTTCCTGAGTGGCGGCGCCCAACTGGTTGATCGCTGCGGCCACGCTGTTGGTGCGGGCGCTTTGCTCATCGAAGCCTGTGATCGAGGCGTTGGACGATTCCACCACACGCCGCGACAGGTCATGGACCTGCACGGTTGCGGACGACACTTCAGCAATGGATGCGTGTACGCGCTCGACAAACTGGTTGAAGGAGCCGCCCAGTTCGGCGAACTCATCCTGGCCCTGGATACGCAGACGACGAGTCAGGTCGCCTTCCCCTTGGGCGATGTCCTGCATTGCACGGCCCATGTCGGTCAGTGGGCGCATCAGCGCACGGATCAGCAGGCTCAGCAGCAAGGCAATCACCGCCACCGCAATGAGTACCGCGACCAGTGCAGAGCTACGGAACTGACTCAGGGGCGCATAGGCCTTGTTGCGGTCGATGCTCAGGCCGATATACCAGTCGGCCGATGGCAAGCCGGTGATCGGGGTAAAGGACAGGATGCGATCCTGGCCATTGAGGGTCACTTCACGCAGGCGCTTGTCCAGAGTCAGTGTCTGGCCCGGATAGATGTCCTTGAGGTTCTTCAGCACCTGATCCTTGTCCGGGCTGACGATGACCTGACCGTCACCGCTGACCAGAAAGGCGTAACCGATACCGCCGAACTCGACGGAGTTGATGATCTTGACCAGCGTATCGAGGCTCAGGTCGCCACCGGCCACGCCGGAAACCTGGCCGCCTGATTTGATCGGGCTGGCGATGGTGACCACCAGGCCGCCCACCGACGCCAGATAAGGCGCGCTCAGGATGCTCTTGCCGGCTTCGATGGTCGATTTGTACCAGGGCCGTTGGCGTGGGTCGTAACCCGCCGGCATTTCGACATTGGGTCGCTGGGTGAATGTGCCCTTGCTGTCACCGACATAGGTGAACTGGAAGGTGGATACCAACGAGGATTGGGACACTAGTCCGCTCAGGTCAGTCCCTACACCTTGGAAGGCAACGTTCTGAGCGAGGTTTTCCAGAACGAGAATGCGCCCGCTCAGCCAGTTCTGAACACTGCTGGCGGCCAACTCCCCTGCCTGTCCTACAGACGTCTCAAGATTCTGACGAATGGTCGTACGTTGCAGATAATCGTTATAGAAAGTGAATAGTGCGAATGCCAATACCACGACACCCGATGCGGCTAACAGGATTTTATGACGGAACTTCAAGCTCATTACTATAAATCTCGGCAGAAACAATAGGTTTTGATGTTCGGGTAATTTGTTTTTATAGAGGCGTTCTATTCGCTATGGCTAAAGTACTATATACCCATACGGCAATGCTGGTTTTTTTTGGATCCATTATAGACAGATTTATGGCGTCTTTTTTATGACAGGGTATGACGAATGTCATTCTCTGCATGCCTTTATAACTGTGGGCTGCAGCGAATGAAAGCTTCGTGAAAGCCCAGCGATTTTTTTTCAACTTTCTCCGTTTTTTATTTCAGGTCAGCTGTGATCTGCCGATAGTGACATTACGTATTGCCTTTGCTGCGGCCTAAAAAAACAACTTTCCAGCGGCCATAATTTGAAACTAGACGATCCTGGAGAAAGTCGATGAATAGCTGGTTTGCAAACATCAGCGTAAATATGAAACTGGCCCTTGGGTTCGGTCTAGTACTTGTTTTTACTGCCATTCTTGCCCTGACTGGCTGGACCAGCCTCAGCGGTCTGATTGATCGCAGTAACTGGATGAGCGACATCACTTCGCTCAACTCCCAGCTGACCAAACTGCGGGTGACGCGCCTGCAATATATGGTCGCCAACGGGGACGAGAAGGTCGCCGAAACCGTTCAGGTGTCGCTTGATGGCTTCAAAGGCTATCAGGAGAAACTGCTCAAGTCCTTCAAGAGCCCTGAAAACGTAAGGCTGCTTGAGAAGCTGGGTGTGGTGATCAGTGATTACCAGAAATCCCTGAACAACATGCGCAATGGCTACAGGACCAGCATTGCCATGCGTGCGGAGATGGGTGTACATGCCGTCAAGGGGGCAGCTCTGATCGAGCAGATCCTGGCCGACGTCAAAAAGCTGGACCCTGCCGATGAAACCCGTTTCAGCCAGTATGAGAGCGTCATCAATACCAAGGAAGACTTGATGCAGGTGCGCTACGAAGTTCGTGGCTATGCCGCTGACCTCACACCTGAAAACGAACAGAAAGCCGTTAACCAACTGGACGACGCCATCAAAGGGCTGACTCCGCTCAAAGCCAGCTTCAGCGACACCCATGGTGATCTCCTCAAGCAACTGGAAGCCTCCCTGGCCAGCTATCGCACCGCGCTTCAGGGTTTCAAGACGGCGAATAACGATATCTCGCAGGCTCGTAAGGAAATGACCGTACAAGGTCAGGACATCGTCAAGATCAGTGAAGACATGTATCAGCTTCAGCTGGATCGTCGTGATATGGAAAGTGCGCAGGCCCGCAACATGCAGATCGGCTGCACCGTGCTGGCGCTGTTCCTGGGCATTCTGGCCGCGGTTCTCATCACCCGTCAGATCACCCGTCCTCTTCAGGAAACCATGGACGTTGTGGACCGCATCGCTTCGGGCGACTTGTCGCAGAACATTGTGGTGACCCGTCGCGACGAGTTGGGTGTGCTGCAACAAGGTATCCAGCGCATGGGTTCCACGCTGCGTGATCTCATTACCGGTATTCGTGATGGCGTGACTCAGATTGCCAGTGCTGCCGAAGAGCTGTCGGCCGTGACCGAGCAGACCAGCGCCGGGGTCAACAGCCAGAAAGTCGAGACCGATCAGGTGGCCACGGCCATGCATGAAATGTCGGCGACTGTTCAGGAAGTTGCCCGCAACGCCGAACAGGCTTCGCACGCCGCTTCCAATGCCGACCGTGAAGCCCGCGATGGTGACAAGGTGGTGGGTGAAGCGATTGCCCAGATCGAAAAACTGGCTGCCGAAGTAGGCCGCTCGGCTGACGCCATGAGCGAGCTGGAACAGGAAAGCGACAAGATCGGCAAGGTCATGGACGTGATCAAGGCCGTTGCCGAACAGACTAACCTGCTGGCCCTCAACGCGGCCATCGAGGCTGCGCGGGCTGGTGAGGCGGGTCGTGGTTTTGCGGTGGTTGCCGACGAAGTTCGTGGCCTGGCGCAGCGTACCCAGCAGTCGACCGAGGAAATCGAAAACCTGGTGGCAGGTCTGCAGAATGGTACTCGTCAGGTGTCGAGCATCATGCTCAGCAGTCGCGAGCTGACCGCCAGCAGTGTTTCACTCAGCCGCAAGGCGGGCGCATCGCTGGGCAACATTACCCAGACTGTGTCCAACATTCAGGCGATGAACCAGCAGATTGCTGCCGCCGCCGAAGAGCAAAGCGCCGTGGCCGAGGAAATCAGCCGCAGCATTATCAATGTGCGTGACGTTTCCGAGCAGACCGCTTCGGCCAGTGAAGAAACCGCAGCGTCCAGCGTCGAACTGGCTCGCCTGGGCGGCCAGTTGCAGATGATGGTCAGCCACTTCCGCGTCTGATTCATCCCGCGGCACCTTTGAGCCCGGCCTTTGCCGGGCTCAGTTTTTTCTGAGCCAAAGTGCTCTATCTCAAGCCTTTTCGCGCGCCAGCGTGAGTAAATCTCATGCACTAATGAATGGCCATGAGCCATTCTTTCTGTTATTCATGTAATCATCTGTATCAATTTATTAGTTCGATCCAGCCCACTTACTGGACAACTGGTCGCGGTTTAAATCGCCCTGGCGAGCGTTCAGGAAATCGAAGGAATGTCATGAATACATGGTTTGCGAACATCAGTGTCAAATTGAAACTCGCCCTGGGTTTTGGCGCAGTACTCATTCTGACTTGCCTCCTGGCGCTGACTGGCTGGGGTGGTTTGGGCAGCCTGATCGAGCGTAGCGAGCGCGTCGCCGACATCATGAATCTCAATGCAGAAATGAGTGAGCTGCGCCTCAGACGCTTGCAGTACGTCACTGAGGACGGCGATGAAAAGATGGGTGATGTCGCTCAGGGCCTTTTGAACCGCCTCAAGGAAAAGCACAACTCGCTGCTGGCGCTTTTTACCTATCCGGGTAACCAGGAAAAGCTCCAGGAAATGGGCAAGCTCACTGCTGAGTATCAGCAGTCGTATGACCGGATGCGTGAGGCTTACCGTGCCGATGCTGCCCTGCGTAAAACCATGGGTGTCCACGCTGTCAAAGGCGCAGAAATCATCGGCAGGATCATCGACGATGTTGTCAGCATGCCGCCGGATGACGAGCGCCGTTTCGGGCGCTACCAGGCGATTCTGAAAGCCAAGGAAAATCTGGCCCTGATTCGCTATGAAGTGCGTGGTTACACCGGCAAACCTAACGAAACCACTGAAAAGAATGCATACCGTCAGCTCGATACTGCCCTGCAGGGTATGGAGCCGCTCAGGGCTGCGTTCAATGGCAGCTATGTTGAAGAGTTCAAGCAACTGGAAAGCGCCATTGTCAGCTACCGTCAGGCTGTGGATAACTTCAAGGCGGCCAATGCGGCTATCGGCGCGGCGCGCAAGGAAAACACCGAGCAAGGCGTAGCGATGGCCAAGGTCAGCGAAGCGCTGTATCAACTTCAGGCCGTTCGGGGTGCTGAAGACAGTGACCATGCACGCAACATGCAGATCGGCGGCACCGTGCTGGCTCTGGTTCTGGGCATTCTGGCGGCACTGATTATCACCCGCCAGATCACAGCTCCTTTGCAGGACACGCTGGCCGAAGTAGAGCGCATCGCGTCGGGTGATCTGTCGCGCAACATTGCAGTCACACGCCGCGATGAGCTGGGCGTGTTGCAACAGGGTGTACAGCGCATGAGCGCTACCCTGCGCGACCTGATTGTCGGTATCCGCGATGGCGTGACCCAGATTGCCAGTGCTGCTGAAGAGCTGTCGGCCGTGACCGAGCAGACCAGCGCCGGGGTCAACAATCAGAAAGTCGAGACCGATCAAGTGGCCACGGCCATGAATGAAATGTCGGCTACCGTTCAGGAAGTTGCCCACAACGCCGAACAGGCTTCGCAAGCGGCATCCAGTGCAGACCGTGAAGCCCGCGATGGCGACAGGGTGGTGGGTGAGGCGATTGCGCAGATCGAACGTCTGGCCTCAGAAGTGGGACGCTCGGCTGAAGCGATGAACGAACTGGAGCAGGAAAGCGACAAGATCGGTAAGGTCATGGATGTGATCAAGGCCGTTGCCGAACAGACTAACCTGCTGGCTCTCAATGCGGCCATCGAGGCGGCACGGGCCGGTGAAGCGGGTCGCGGGTTCGCAGTGGTGGCTGATGAAGTACGTGGTCTGGCGCAGCGCACCCAGCAGTCGACCGAAGAGATCGAGACGTTGGTGGCCGGTCTGCAAAACGGTACCCGCCAGGTGTCGAGCATCATGCTCAGCAGCCGTGAGCTGACGGCCAACAGTGTCACCCTCAGTCGTAAGGCGGGTGCATCGCTGGGCAGCATCACCCAGACCGTCTCCAGCATCCAGTCCATGAACCAGCAGATTGCGGCTGCCGCCGAGCAACAGAGTGCCGTGGCCGAGGAAATCACTCGCAGCATTATCAACGTGCGCGATGTTTCCGAGCAGACCGCTTCGGCCAGTGAAGAAACGGCTGCTTCCAGCGTCGAGCTGGCTCGCCTGGGCGTTCAGTTGCAGACAATGGTCAGCCGCTTCCGGGTCTGACAGAGCGTGCCCCAAGGCCTGAGGGTCTTGGGGCGCTCCTTATGCGTGCCGGCTGATTGCCTCTACGTATTGATTGACTGCGATTTGATCGGCCTTGCGTTTCCCTGCATCGAGAAACGTCTGGAAGCGGTCGCTGCGCAACAGCGTGTCGACATCAAGATGCAATTCTTGCCGGACCGCCTCGGGCAAGGGCGAAACCTCATGCTCGGTTTCATAAGAGCACGTCCGGGTTTCGATCAGTTTGGCGCGTAGCTTTTCCATGCCCCTGCCGCTCTCGACCCGTTTGTAGGTCGAGATGAAAAAGGTTTCCCCACGGCCTGGCTTGTTGCTCATCACGTAAGCGACCGCGCACAGCCCGACGCCACTCCTCTTGCGCCAATGCACGGTGGCGCGCTCGTCCAGTTGCAGGACGTCACTCGCCTGCCAGGCATGACCGCTGTGCGTCAGGTGGATGATGGCGCTTTCCAGTGCCTTGCGCGTCCCACCGAAAGACGCATCGGTAAAGCGCGCCAGCAATACATTCTGTTTGTTCTTGATGACTTTCACGACCCAGGCGTTGCCGCGTACTTCACGGCTGATCCCTCGTGGCACGCTATGGGTGATGCCATCAACGACCCTGTTGTAGCAGCGCAATTGCGCAGATTCCAGGTCGGTACTGGCCTTGCAGGTCAGTTTTAACATAATCAACTTTCCTGTTTATTTCGGGTATCGATAACGGGTGCAGCGCCTGTAATCAATCCAACGGGATGATGTAACGAATACGATGAATCGCGGCATCAGGATTAATAACGAAGAATGATTGATGTGAGAGGGCATCAATGCCGACTGATTATCTTCGCCCTGATACAGGTGGCTCAATATGATGAATGTAAACAAAAGGTAAAATAGAGAATTGATGGTCGGGATTTCAACAAATAGATACAAGCAGGATACAAAGTCTTCAGGCGTCATGAACTGAATCAGAGCCTAGGGCTCCGGGTCCCTGGACAGCTTCTCGATATATTCAGTGACGGCAATATGGTCCGCCTTTCTTTTCCCGGCCTCAAGAAAGGCCCGAAACTGCTCGCTGTCGAACAACAGGTCAACCTCCTGACGAATCTTCTTTTGAGTGGAATAAGGTATTGTCGAAATGCCTTCTTCCATTTCATGGGCGTTTTCCAGGACTTCGACCAGTTTGGAACGAAGTTTCCCCAGGCCCCGACCACTGGCGACCCGTTTGTAGGTGGACAGGAAAAAGGTTTCCCCGCGCCCCGGCCCCTTTTTCGGGACATACGCGACCGCACACAGGCCAGCGCCACTCCTTTTGCGCCAGTGTGCAGTGGCATGTTCGGTCAATTGCAGGACATCGTCACGTCGCCAGGCATGGCCACTGTGGATCAAGTGAATGATTGCAGCTTCCAGAGCGCGGCGGGTTCCACCGAAGCGCAGATCGGTGAAGCGCGCCGAGACCAGTACATGTTTGTTTTTCAGGACACGAACGATCCAGACCCGACCTCGTGTTTCACGAGTGATACCGCGTGGAGCGCTATAGGTCACATCATCGACAATCTTGTCGTAACACCTTAGTCCTGAAATATCGATTTCAGTGGGTGTGTTCATGGGGGGATGAGTGTCAGTCTAATAGGTGGAACAACGTTAAGTTCTAGTTGCCGGAGGCCAGGCCAAACCGAAATCTATTTGCTCTAAGGTCAGGTTCGGGTTGTAGGCATAATCAGCTTTTATATTCGGCCAGCGAGTCATCATGTAATCGACTTCCTGGGTAAACCGTTCCTGTTTTTCCGGTGAGTCTTCAAAGCCACGGGTTGCCGATTCATGGTGGTATAACTCGGCAAAAGGTGTCCATACGTTGACGTATCCGGCCTCTTTGACCCGCAGGCAGAAATCGACGTCGTTAAAGGCAACTTTCAGATTCACGTCATTGAGTCCGTTGACTTGTTCAAATATGGATTTGCGGATAACCAGGCAGGCTGCGGTCACGGCCGAGAACTCCTGAATCAATACCGCCCGCCCGAAATAACCGTATTCGCCCTTGGGCAGGAATTTATGCGAGTGGTTGGCTATACCGCCAATACCGAGAATGACGCCGCCATGCTGCAGCCGGTTATCAGGGAACCACAGGCGCGCGCCGACGGCACCGACTTCCGGCTGTATGGCCAGTGCGACCATTTCATCCAGCCACTCGGGGGTGATGACTTCAATATCGTTATTGATCAAACCGACCAGCTCGCCGCGAGCCATTTTGACGGCCTTGTTGTTCAGGGCTGAATAGTTGAAAGGGCCGTCATCCCTGAGCACCGTCATGTTCGGTTGTTCGCTGATCTGCTCAAAATAAGCCAGAGATTCGAGATCGTCGGAGCCGTTATCGACCACGACGATTTCATACGGGCTGTAGGTGGTCAGGTTCTGAATACTATCGATGCATTGTTTGAGCAGTGCTCCTGCGTTGCGGGTTGGAATGATCAGGCTGACCAGAGGTTTGTGCAGCGGCAGTTGATAATGGACACGGTACATGCCCATGGGCAGCAACTCTGTCCAGCCTTTGTGCCCGGTACGTTCCAGATGTTCATCGAGGGCTTTCACGCCGGCACGGACTGCATAGGGTTTTTCATCGGCAGCCATGGCGGTGCTTCCGGCGTGAATTCGCCAGTGGTACAGCACACGACTGATATGAATGATCTGCTCGCGGGACAGTTTTTCGCTACACCGCAAGGCCAGGTCGTAATCCTGCGAACCCTCGAAGCTCACCCGGAATCGACCCACCTGCTCGACTAGATCGCGCCGATAGACCCCCAGGTGGGACAGCATGTTCTGCGAGCGAAACAGAAACTCGTTCCAGTCGGGTTTGAAGTAAGGCGCGCTGCGGTGCCCCTGTCGGTCAATCTTGTCTTCGTCCGAATAAATGAGGCCGGCGTCCGGGTGTTCGATGATCTTGCGTGCCACCCAATACAGCGCGTGTTCGGGAAGCAGGTCGTCATTGTCCATCAGGGCGATGTATTGCCCCTGCGCGATATCGAGGGCCGAATTGCTGGCCTCTGAAATATGCCCGTTCGCACTGCGGAATATGACGTTGATCTTCGGGCTCTGTTGCTCGGCCTGCTTCAGAAACTCCTGCACCGCGGGATTGCTGGAAGCATCGTCGGCGATGCACAGTTCCCAGTGGGGATATAACTGGTTTCTTACGCTATCGAGGGCTTCGCGCAGCAGGTCCAGCGGCGGATCGAAGACCGGCATGATGACCGAAATCAGCGGCGGATTTTCCCAGGTGCTGATGTGTCGGGCGATTTCCTGGCGATCATCGTCATCGAGTGTGTCGTACTGCCTGATCCAGGCTGCATAGTCATGCCGGTCTGGCGCCTGTTCGATCTCGACCTTTTCAGGTTCCGCGCCCGGTTCACTCAGGAACCAGCGCATCCGCGCCAGTAACCCCCGCACGCCATGCTCCTGCAATACATTGGCAGCCCGTCTGGCGGTTTTCTTTAAACCGCCTCCCCGGCGAACAAGTGACGGCAGGCGCTTCGAGATATGCGCCAGGCGATGCACCGCGATGGCTGAGTGGCGCAGCGGAGTTGCCAGCCTGCGGCTATAGGAACCTTCCAGTTCGCGGATGCGCAGGTTCAGTGCGTGGATGTGGGTGTCCTTTTCAATCTGCTGATTGAGCAGAGCACTTTCCAGGCTGGCTATAAGTGCCTCACGGCCATTGGTCAGGTGCGCGTGGTCATTGAGCAGGCGCTCTACGGTCTGGGCTGTATGTTGTTTGCCGTCGACGACATTCTGCTGGATCAGGTAAGTGGTGCTTTCCAGTTCATTGATGCGCAGGGCCAGCGTCTGCATCTGTTCATGCAGCGGCTCAACGGCGGTTCGTAGCGAAGACTCATTCTGGTTGGCCCAGTTGCGATTCTGGTTGATGCGCCGGGCGATCACTTCGTCGGTGTACAGCACCAGGTCCAGCCTCAAGACGATTGAATGCAGGTCGTTCAGTTGCGACAGGTCTACCGGCAGTTCCAGGTAAGGGTCATCGTCGAGGCAGACAAACAGCACGGACAAGCCGGACCTCTCGACTTCCATCAGGCCCGACACCGACGGCAGGGACGCAACCTCGCCATCCCAGGTCCAGATTTCGGCCCGTGGCGTGAGGATGCGCAAGTTATCCACAGAGAAGGAAATATGACGGTCTACAGGGTCGAGCCTGAGTCTTTTGGGGCGTGCCTTGAGGTTTTGCAGGGGAAACTGCAACTGTTGATGACCGGGCAGGACTTCAATGCTCAGCGCGTAATCTTCTTTGAAGTTGCCAGCCTCGTCGCTGTAATACAGCTTGGCCAGGACTTTGGATTCAACGGGAGCTGCCCGTGAATTGATGATCTGCTCGGGCTCCCAGTTCAGGAAGTAGCTGGCATTGATACCGCTGACGAATGCCTGGAACTGCGCCTCCTTTTCGATGAAGGCTTCCAGCTCCGGCAGGGTCATTTCCAGGCCCGCATGGCGCAGGCTGTGAATGATGAACTGACGGCGGGTCAGCGGCATGACGCCGGGGCAGAACGGCTGGGCGCTGGCAATCAGCAGCAATAGGGCGCGGATCAGTAAATGCCCGAGCTGTACGCCCTCCTGAACATCCCATTCGATATCGATCAGGGCCGGGCGGCCTTGTGAGTCGAGCAGAATATTGTGAGGCACGGCATCGATAAACAGCCCTGGCAGTTGTGCATCAAGGGTGTTCGAGTGCCTTGAATGGCCTTGCTCTTCAAGCAACGTTTCGAGTACTGCCATATAAAGCGAGATGAACGCCCCGAAGTCTTTGAGGGTCCAGTCGGGCGCGCTGGCGATATTGAGGAATTGCTGACTCAATGCCTGCCCGCGTCGGTACCTGTCGACGTGCGAAAGCACATGTCGATAAGCGCTTTTTTCACCCGTTGCCGTTTCTGCTCGCAAGGACTCATGCCGAACCTCGATGCCGCTATCGGTTTCAATGAATAGCGTTTGCTTGCAGTAGCCAGGTTTCCTGCTGACGTTGTAATGACCCGCCAGCATGTCGGGTGGCACAACACTGGACTGCAAGGATGAGGCCGCGATCAGAAAGGAGTTGGCCAGTTCCATGCCCAGGCCATTGCTGACCACTACCGGCCATGCCCGCTCCAGATTGAACAAAGGCGCGCCGGGCAGTTGAGGGTCTTTTCTGGCGTTCTGCCAGGCCAGGGCTGCCGCATCGAAACTGTCCAGTTCAAAGCCGCGCTGGGTGACGATGGAGTTGGGCAGTTTGTAATCGGGCATCGGAAACAGGAACTCCGAGCGGCTGAAGCCTGCTTCCTCAAGCAACGCCATCAAGCGCTTGCGGCCGAACGTCTCGGGGTCGTGGTCGCGGTAGCGCCCTTCAATCCCGTACATCGGGCTATTGAGATGATCTTCCGGTGCGCCGGCGAAGTACTTGAGGCCCAACTGGTTTTCAATGGCGAGCAGCAGCACCCCATCGGGTTTCAGCAAGCTTTTGACTCGCTTGAGCATGCTCAGGGCTGCATCGGTTTCCTGACCGAACATGCTGGCGTATTCCAGGACTCCGATCAGAGTAATGACATTGAAACGAGTCGGTGGATTGAACTGGTCGAAGCGTTCGGCAACGATTGTGACGTTGTTCAGATCCCGTGTGCGGCTCGCGGCTATCCTGGCCCGGCGCGCACTGCCTTCCAGGCTCAGCACGCTGGCGCCGCACTCCCCCAGATATCGGCTGATGGCGCCGCAACCAGCACCTATTTCCAGTATCTGGCCTGACAGAATGTGTTCAAAAGGGCGCAGGATGTTTCCACGCGCACGGCCCAGGTGGTACAGCGATGCCCAGTCCGTGCAATGCCTGCCCAACTCGCCGGACAACACGGACAAATCCTGTGCGTCTCGTATGATCTGTGCCAGGCGCTCTTCGCTTTCGTCACCGTCATTGTAAGCAAGCCCCTGATAATCGGGCCGTGCCCATACTCCGGTGTCTGTGTCCTGGCGGTAACCGCTTTTCTCAAGCTCGATCATGGGTGGTTTACCTGGTCGAAATCCATCGTAACGGCAAGATCGACCAGGCCGAACAGCGTGGTGGTCGCAGCGACAACAAAGTGAATGGAGTCATAGCGGCGGTCATGGGGAATGATGTCTTCCCCTTCACGGGAGGCGATGCCTATCGAGATGAAGTAGTCGCCACTGGCCAGTCGGTTTGTGAATTTCATACAGGCCTTGAGCCGTGATCCGGCGCTGTATATGTCCTGGCTGGAAGCGCTGCCCAGCAGGTAAGAGTTGGTGCCATAGACGGTGACTCCTTCCTTGGTCTTTATTGTGAAGCCCAGCACGGGGTTGCTGATCGTGTGGTTGAAACAGATGGCCAGGTACAGCACGACCTCGTCGCCCGGCCCGATGCTGGTAGGGAACTCAAGGCCGTTTGCCGCAAGGTGAAAATCCTGAAGGCTGGCGGCACCATCGCCCCAGCGATATTCATGCTGGTTGAAGCCTGTGCGTGAGCTGTAGGCGTCGTGATCGAAGTGCAAGAGCGGCCCGTGTTCGCTCTTGCGGTCATTGACTGGAACCTGTTGTCTCTGCACAGCCTGCTCGACGCGCCTGTCGCGGCCGAACAGCAGGTCCATGTAGCGGTTGATGACCGGGCGTGATGCTCCGATCATTTCCACATGGCCCCGGTCGAGCAGGATCGCCCGGTTGCAGTGGGTCACGACCTGTTCGCTGGCATGGGTGACCAACAGAATGCTGGTACCGTTCTGCTTCAGTTGCCGTAGCCGCTCGAAGCATTTGGCCTGAAATTTCGCATCCCCGACCGACAGCGCTTCATCGACAATCAACACCTGTGGATCGACCTGGGCCTGGACCGCAAACGCCAGGCGTACGGCCATCCCGCTGGAGTAGGTCTTGACCTGTTGATCCATGAAGTCGCCGATGTCGGCAAAGTCGGCAATGGCACTGAAGCGCTGATCGACTTCTTCGCGCGCCAGGCCCAGTACCGAGGCGTTCAGGTAGACGTTTTCCCGGCCTGTGAACTCGGGATTGAAACCGGAGCCCAGTTCCAGCAGGGCTGCAACCCGACCCTGTGTTTCGACTGCCCCGCCCGTGGGAATCAAGGTGCCGCAGATGATCTGCAACAGGGTCGATTTTCCAGAGCCGTTGCGCCCGACCACGGCGACCGTTTCGCCTCTTGCGACTTCAAAGTCGATATTGCGCAGCGCCCAGAACTCGCGGCCATAGGTCCTGGCAGGCAGGCCCAGCATGGACTGCATCCTTGGGATCAGCGAATGCAGCAAGCGGTCCACAGGCTTGTCGTAGGTGTAAAAACACTTGGAGACATCGCGTACGCTGATGGCTATTTCATCAGAGGACATCGGCAAACCCTTTTCGAGTTTTCTGAAAGAACCCAAAGCCCAGCGCCGCGAAGCCGAAGCCGATCAGCATCGCCAGCGCAAGGCTGTCCCACTGCGGCCAGAGCCCGAACAGCAGGACATTGCGGCTTTCTTCGATGATGTAGGTCAGCGGGTTGAGCTTCAGCCAGGGTTGATAAGCCTCCGGCAAGGCCGCCACCGGATAAAGCACGGGAGACAGGAACAGCAGAACGGTGGTCAGCACGCCAATGAATTGCCCCACATCCCTCAGGTAAACGCCCAGCGCAGCCAAGAGCCAACTGAACCCCAGCGTCGCAATCAACAACGGCAGCAGGACCAGCGGAAAGGTAATGGCTGTTGCGTACAGCGTATGAGTGAGGAGGAGTTGCGCGAGCAACAGGACGACCAGGCTGATCAGCGTATGAAAGATTGCTGAGCCCAATGTCACCACGGGCAGGATTTCCAGCGGGAACAGCACCTTCTTTACATAGTTGTTGTTGGAAATAATCAGCGAGGTGGATCGGTTGGCACACTCGGCAAACAAACCATGAACAATCATTCCCACGAACAACAGAATGGCAAAGGTTCCCTTGCCTGTTTCCTGACCTGTCCAGCGTGCCTGGAATATTTCGGAGAATACGAAGGTGTATACCGCCAACATGAGCACGGGGTTAAAAAAAGACCATGCAATGCCCATGACCGAGCCGCGGTAACGACCAATCACATCGCGCCGCGTCATCGTGAGAATGAGCTGGCGGTGATGCCAGAGGCTGCGAACGAGTGCCACAGGACTTGCTGCGGGGACCAGATGGGGGTTGAGCATTCGGGCTCCATTGCGCTCTTTCGCGAATGAATTCGCTCCTGTAAACCGGAATTCATTCGCGAAGAGACAATTCACATCACATTAATGAGGACCGCCATCAGCAATCCCAGATTGCCCAGCCTTGTCTGGCGGTAAAGATCGGTACGTCTGAGACTTGCCAGGCGTACGGCAAGAGAGGGAGAACGCAACGCCTTGAGTTGTTCCAGCAAGTCGCGGCTATCGTTGGGCAGATACAGGATGACCGCTTCCAGCGCAGCAATATTGGTGGTGTTCCAGTCCCGGAAACGCCCTTTCAGCAGCAGGCGAATACGTACTATCCGGGCTCTCCAGCCCGTGTTGGAACCCACCAGATTACCGTCATGCTGGCGATAGCGAACGTAGGGCTTGGGGTCGTAGCGCACGTGCCCGCCTACTCCTGTGACCAACAGATAGGCCCACCAGTCATGGGACACGATATCCAGCGACAATAACGCCAGATGTTCGGATGCATCCTGAATCAGGCAGCGGGCTGCATGGTTGAACACCATGGTGTTGCCGCCGCCGATGTTCTGCACCAGAGCATTGGCGAAGGACGGCGGCCTTGTGAACAGCGGCGAGTAGCCAAGTACTTCGCCTTGTTCGCTGATCAGTTCGGTGCGACCCAGATAAATCGCCGGTTCGTCGTGGGGCACGCTTTGCAGCCAACTGACGGCCACCTGCAACTTGTTTTCGTCCCAGATATCGTCCTGATCACACCAGGCATAAAAGTCGGCTTGCGGAGTGTTGCGGGTAATGGACATGAAGTTTCGTGCGAACCCTCGGCCTGGACCGCGCCACACATTGATCTTTTCTTTACCCCACAAGGCTTGATAATGGCTCGCTATATCCAGCGTGTTATCGCTGGAACCATCATCCGATAAAGCAATGAACCAGGATGGCCTGCACTGGTTCTTTATGGACTCCAGTTGTTGGGGCAAAAAGCGCTGGCCATTGAAAGTACACAGCAGAATGGCAACCTGTGGACGATCCTGTTGCTGTGGCTCACGGGTTTCTTCACCCGCCGTGCCGGATATCGGTGGTCCTGAGCTTTCTTCAAAGATGGCTACCGCCTCTGAAATCGCTTCAGAAGCATTCAGTGTTGCGGGAGGCGTCAAACCTTCATTTACACGCGAACTACCATGAATATGACTTGAGCGTCCTTTTGCAGGATCGTCGATCATTTTCAGGGCCTGGGGAGCGGGTGGCCGTTTACTGCTGCAAAAGCAGTGTGGCAGGCCCTTGGGTGTCGGGCCTTTTTAGGCGATGGGTGGTTAATATTTTTATTGTTTAATCAATAAACACCGTCTTGTTGTTTCATGGGTGAAACATGAACTTCCTGTTTGCACTAAGTCTTCATGAGAAATATCGGGGGCGCTGCTTTATTTCCCGCTATGCATGTAGAACGTATCGAGATCCATGATGGTGAAGTGACCGATGCTATCGGTCTGCCATCCACCGGTGTCGATATGAAAGACATTGCCCATGATTTCGGCTTTCGGCACCAGGGTGTGCCCCACGATCAGTGCTCGCAGGTCAGGGATGCCGCTCTCGCCTCCCGAGCGCAGATGCGACCACTGACATGATCTGCGCAGTTGCAACAGCCCTGGAAGTTCTTCGCGCAGGACCGAACGCAGCAGATCCCAGGTGGGAAGCGGGCAACAGGCATGCACCATTCCTATCAGGCCGTTCAGGGTGTCGACTTCCAGCGCGAGGGGCATTTGGGCGAAACGCTCGGCGAAACGCAGCTGGTTTTCATCGGACAGTTCCAGAAACCAGCTCGCGCCATTGGCGACATACTTGTGATAGTCCAGCATCTCGCCTTCCACATGCTCGATGGCCAATGCTTCGTGGCTGCCCTGGACGGCAAAGAACCATGGTTTGTCCAGCCATTCCAGAGACAGATAGCTCTGCGGGCCGCGATCAATCAGGTTGCCCACGCAGAACAGACGGTCGACGACCGTATCAAAGCCGATCTCATCAAGAACCCCTTGCAGGCGTGCGAAATGTCCGTGGATATCGCCGACTGCAAAATCGCGCCCGACAACGTTGGTATCGAGATGCTGGAAAGTGTTCATTACAGGCCTGTGCGTGAGTGATGCAGCGGAGTCACTGGTTCTGACATGAATTGACTGATTTGCGTCATCCATCGGTCCGGCTATTGGTTGCCGATGCGTTGACAAAGCGTCCTCTGGTGTAAATACTCGTTCATGTTGTACGACAACATATAACAATAACAAACAAGGAATTTCTCATGACCATAGCTCGTCACACTCAAAATCCCTTCAATCGCCTCCTGCTTACAGGTGCGGCAGGAGGCTTGGGCAAGGTGCTGCGCAAGACCCTGCGCCCTTATGCGAAAACGCTCCGACTCTCGGATATCGCAGAGCTGGCACCTGCCATTGATAGTAGTGAAGAAATCCAGAGATGTGATCTCTCCGACAAACAGGCCGTACACCAACTGGTGGAAGGCGTCGATGCGATCCTGCATTTCGGTGGCGTTTCAGTCGAACGTCCTTTCGAGGAAATCCTCGGCGCCAATATCGCCGGCGTGTTTCATATCTACGAAGCCGCCCGTCGCCATGGCGTAAAACGGGTGATCTTCGCCAGCTCCAACCATGTCATCGGTTTTTACAAACAAGACCAGGTCATCGATGCCCATGCCCCTCGTCGCCCGGACGGCTACTACGGCCTGTCCAAGTCCTATGGCGAAGACATGGCCAGTTTCTATTTCGATCGCTACGGCATTGAAACTGTGAGTATCCGCATCGGCTCTTCGTTCGATGAACCGCAAAACCGTCGGATGATGAGCACCTGGCTCAGCTATGACGACCTGACCCAACTCCTGGAGCGCGCCCTGTATACGCCGAATGTCGGGCATACCGTGGTGTACGGGATGTCGGACAACAAGACCGTGTGGTGGGACAACCGGCTGGCCAGCCATCTGGAATATTCCCCCAAGGACAGCTCCGAAGTCTTCCGCGCCAAGGTCGAGGCGCAGCCGATGCCTGCGGCCGACGATCCGGCCATGGTCTATCAGGGCGGCGCCTTTGTTGCAGCAGGGCCTTTCGGCGACGAGTAACTATCTATAGAGATCTGAACCGCCATGGATGCTGAACTGATCTTCGATGCCCGCAACGCTACGGGTGAAAGCCCGGTCTGGAGTGTTCGCGAGCAAGCGCTTTACTGGGTCGACATTCCAGCCGGACGCCTGTACCGCTGGAATGCTGCCGATAACCTCACCCAAAGCTGGAAAGCCCCGCAAATGCTGGCCTGCATTGCAGCCCACAGCAAGGGCGGCTGGATCGCCGGGATGGAAAGTGGCCTGTTTCACTTGCAGCCCGGTGAAGGCGAGAACCTGACCAGCACCCTGTTGGCAGGCGTTGAGCATGGCCAGCCGGGCATGCGCTTCAACGATGGTCGCTGCGACCGTCAGGGCCGTTTCTGGGCGGGCACCATGCTGCTCGATATGGCCGCTGGCGTGTCTGCCGGGGCTTTGTATCGCTACAGCGCGGGGCAACAGCAACTGAATTCGCAATTGCAGGGCTATATCGTTCCCAATGGTCTAGGGTTCAGCCCTGACGGTAAAACGATGTACCTGTCCGACTCTCACCCCAACGTGCAGAAAATCTGGACGTTCGATTACGACACGGACAGCGGCACGCCCTACGACCGCCGTCTGTTTGTGGACATGAACGACTATCCGGGCCGCCCCGATGGCGCGGCAGTCGATAGCGATGGCTGTTACTGGATCTGCGCCAACGATGCCGGTCTGATCCACCGGTTCACGCCACAGGGCAAGCTCGACCGCTCCGTGACCGTGCCGGTGAAAAAACCAACCATGTGCGCCTTCGGCGGTTCAGGGCTGGATACCCTGTTCATCACTTCCATTCGTCCTGGCGGCGACCTCAGCGACCAACCTCTGGCTGGCGGCGTCTTTGCCTTCAGGCCCGGCGTTACGGGACTTGAGGAGCCGATATTCCAAGGCTGATCTGCTGACACTGAAAATCCCCGTAGCACCGACCAAAAACAACAAAATCGGAGAACTCCATGGATTTCAAACGCAAGCTCCTCCTCACCGTATTGCCGTTGGCTTTCTGTTTCTCGAACGCCGCCCTGGCGGAGATAAAGATCAAATTCGCCGAAGTACATCCTTCCGGTTACCCGCCCGTGGTGGCCGAACAGAACATGGGCAAGAAACTTCAGGAACAAAGCAACGGCGATATCAGCTTCAAGATGTTCGCCGGCGGCGTGCTGGGTTCGGAGAAAGAAGTGATCGAGCAGGTTCAGGCCAATGCCATACAAATGGCCAGGGTCAGCCTGGGCATCGTTGGCCCGGTGGTACCGGACGTCAACGTGTTCAACCTGCCGTTTGTCTTCCGCGACCATGAACACATGCGCGCCATCATCGACGGTGAAATCGGTCAGGAAATCCTCGACAAGATCACCAACTCGAACTTCAACCTGGTGGCCCTGGCCTGGATGGATGGCGGTACTCGCAACCTGTACACCAAGAAGCCGGTGCGTCAGATCTCCGACCTCAAGGGCATGAAGATCCGGGTGCAAGGCAATCCGGTATTCATCGACACCATCAATGGCATGGGCGGCAACGGTATTGCCATGGCCACGGGCGAAATCTTCAGTGCCTTGCAGACCGGCGTAATCGACGGCGCTGAGAACAATCCGCCAACCTTGCTGGAGCACAACCATTATCAGAACGCCAAGTTCTACACCCTGACCGAGCACCTGATCCTGCCCGAGCCTGTGGTGATCTCCAAGGCGACCTGGGAAAAGCTCAACCCCGATCAGCAGGCGCTGGTGAAAAAACTGGCCCGTGAAGCCCAGATGGAAGAGCGTGTGCTGTGGGACAAGAAGTCGTCCGAAGCCGAGGCAAAACTCAAGGCGAGCGGTGTGGAGTTCATCACTCTCACGCCTGAGCAGAAGAAGGCTTTCTACGATGCCACGCAACCTGTACGCGACAAATATGGTGCGCCGTACAAAGACCTGATCAGCCGTATCGAAGCCGTCAAGTCAGACGCACCAAAGGTCGGCGCCAACTAAGCCCATTCGATAATGCCGCGCAGCGGGCGAAAGCCCGCTTGCTGCTGTGGTGAGCCCAATGAAAAATACGCTACTGCGCATTAACGACGTGCTTTACCGGATCTGCATCGCAATTGCCGGTCTGTCGGTGCTGACGATGAGCCTGATCATCCCCTGGGGCATTTTCGCCCGTTACGTACTGGGCAGTGGTTCCAGTTGGCCGGAGCCCACCGCGATCCTGCTGATGGTGGTGTTCACCTTCTTCGGCGCAGCCGCCAGTTACCGTGCCGGTGCGCACATGGCGGTAGCGATGGCGACTGAACGCATGTCGCCGCAACTGCGCAAGGCCGCTGCGGTCCTGGTGCAAATCCTCATGGCGGTGGTGTGTGTGTTCATGACCACCAAGGGGTTCAAGCTCTGCGCGACGACCTGGAATCAATTTCTCGGTGATATGCCTTTCCTGCGCGTGGGGATTTCCTACCTGCCGATTCCCATTGGCGGAATTCTGACCCTGATCTTCGTGCTGGAAAAACTGTTTCTGGGCGATCAAAGCCACCGCCGTGCCGTGCGCTTCGATCTGTTGGAAGAAAGCGAAGAGGCTGCATGAATGGACGCTTTTATATTGCTGGGAAGCTTCATCGCGCTGATTCTCCTGGGCATGCCGGTCGCTTATGCACTGGGCCTTTCGGCGCTTATTGGAGCCTGGTGGATCGAGATTCCTTTCGATGCACTGATGATTCAGGTGGCAGGCGGCGTGAACAAGTTTTCGCTGCTGGCGATTCCGTTCTTCGTGCTGGCTGGCGCAATCATGGCCGAAGGCGGAATGTCCCGACGACTGGTCGCGTTTGCCGGTGTACTGGTCGGTTTCGTACGGGGTGGTCTGTCGCTGGTGAACATCGTCGCCTCGACTTTCTTTGGCGCCATCTCGGGCTCCTCAGTGGCTGACACCGCTTCGGTCGGTTCGGTGCTGATTCCGGAAATGGAGCGCAAAGGCTACCCGCGGGACTTCTCCACCGCCGTGACGGTCAGTGGTTCGGTGCAAGCCTTGCTGACGCCGCCCAGCCATAACTCGGTGCTGTATTCGCTGGCGGCTGGCGGCACGGTGTCCATCGCTTCGCTGTTCATGGCCGGGATCATGCCCGGGCTGTTGCTCAGCGCGGTGCTGATGGTTCTGTGCATGATCTTTGCGCGCAAACGCAATTACCCCAAGGGCGAAGTCATTCCACTGCGCCAGGCACTGAAAATTGCTGCCGATGCGCTCTGGGGCCTGATGGCCATGGTCATCATCCTGGGCGGGATCCTCACCGGGGTGTTCACGGCGACCGAGTCGGCGGCTGTTGCCGTGGTCTGGTCGTTCTTCGTCACCATGTTCATCTACCGCGACTATAAGTGGCGCGACCTGCCCAAGCTGATGCACCGGGCGGTACGGACCATTTCCATCGTCATGATCCTGATCGGTTTTGCTGCCAGCTTCGGTTACATCCTGACGCTGATGGAAATCCCCATGAAGATCACCACGGCCTTCCTGACCCTGTCGGATAACCGTTACGTGATCCTGATGTGCATCAACGTCATGCTGCTGTTGCTGGGCACGGTGATGGACATGGCACCGTTGATCCTGATTCTGACTCCGATCCTGCTGCCCGTGATTACCGGCATCGGCGTCGATCCGGTTCACTTCGGCATGATCATGCTGGTCAATCTGGGAATAGGCCTGATTACACCGCCGGTGGGCGCGGTGCTGTTCGTCGGGGCGGCGGTGGGCAAGGTCTCCATCGAAGCCACCGTCAAGGCACTGCTGCCGTTCTATCTGGCGCTGTTCATGGTGCTGATGATGGTGACCTACATTCCTGCCATTTCGCTGTGGTTGCCCAGCGTGGTGCTTTAAGGCGGGGAAGTGATGCAGGGAAGGTTGTGCGGGATCGGCCACACAACCTTCTTGTGCATGGGTTCACTTATAAAGGTGAAATGACCAGTTTTGAAATACCGCTCACCTTGGTGACGCCCGAAGGCTGGTTGCAATCGTTATTCAGGATGGAGGTAAGGTTCTGAAGCGTGAAAAGGGTCCGTGCAGCTGCCCCCTTGTAACGCCCGTCGGTGATCGTGCCATCGCCGGTGATCGTGGTATTCAAATTACCGAGATTGTCTATCTGCGCTGTGAATGCATAGGTACTGGTGGCTCCGTCGCTCCAGTTGATGACCCATGTGATGGTGGGCGTTTGCAAGAAAAACGACTGGCAGGAAAAGGTCGCCTGAAAGCTCTGCGCAGATGCTGCGCTGACGCCTAATGGAAGTACACAGACGGACCAGTTGCTGTTCGTCGAAACATTGATGGTTTGTGACGTGTTGGTCAGGCCAGGCGACCACTCTGCCGTGTGGGTGCCTGTGCATTCGGCCAGATTGACAGCTTCTGCGCGACCAGGTGTGATCAGCAGCCCTGTGCCGACGATAAACATCAGCAGCAGGCTTAGCCGTAGCAGAAGGTTTTTCATTGGGTGGTGCGAAAGGTCGATGTCCATGAGAACTCCCTCGAGGGGATGAGTTGAAGTAACGTCCTTGCCTCCTAGGGTAATGAATAGGGCGTTCTCGGCCACTGTCAGAAATCATAGTGGCTTAGACGGCTTTGAAATAAACTTCCCGCCTTTGAGCCGATTCGGTCTCCCGATGCTTTTCTACACCGCAGGCTCCACCAGCCTGTGGCAGACAGCTATCATGGTCGCCAGTTAAAAAATATTTTTCGCAGCAGTTCATCTTGTGATCCGTTCTGGCCCAGGTTGCGTAACACACAGGCAGCCCGACCAATACCAGACAACGGCGACCAGAAGGTGGATCATGAGCAGCATTGCCAGCATCAGGACCTTCCGTCACGTGTCACCCTCGCCCAGCGACTTGCCCATAACCCGACTTTGGATCGATGAAGTCACCGCCGTGGCCCGTAGTCAGGACCGCGACAGCTTCATGCGCATCTACGATCACTTCGCCCCTCGCCTGTTGCGCTATCTGACGGGCTTGAAGGTGCCTGACGGGCAGGCCGAAGAGTTGGTGCAGGAAGTACTGCTCAAGCTGTGGCACAAGGCCGAGTCCTTTGATCCGGCCAAGGCCAGCCTCGGAACCTGGCTGTTCAGGATTGCGCGCAACCTCTATATCGACAGCGTGCGCAAGGACAGCGGCTGGGTCGTGGTGCAGAACTCGCTGGAGCAACTCGAACTTCTGGAGGCACCCGCCGACAGATCGCTCGATTACAGCCAGCGTCAGGAACAACAACTGAACATGGCCATCCAGAACCTGCCTGCCGATCAGGCCAGGGTTCTACGGATGTCCTACTTTGAAGCGCTCAGCCATCGAGAGATCGCCCAACGC
Source organism: Pseudomonas cichorii (assembly GCF_015471405.1). Classification (GTDB taxonomy): domain Bacteria; phylum Pseudomonadota; class Gammaproteobacteria; order Pseudomonadales; family Pseudomonadaceae; genus Aquipseudomonas; species Aquipseudomonas serbiensis. The sequence goes on along the minus strand of NZ_BLVZ01000011.1, from coordinate 158,150 downwards.
CTCGGCATGCCTCTGGGGACAGTGAAGTCGTGTCTGCGTCTGGCCTTTCAGAAGTTGCGCTCCAGAGTCGAGGAGTCATGATGAGCCCAGTCCATCACCCCGATGAGGCCACCCTGGTCAGTTACGCCTCGGGTGCGCTTTCACAGGCTATTTCTCTGGTCACCGCTGCTCACCTTGAGCTGTGCGCCGAATGCCGGACACGGTTGCGCCATGCAGAACGCATCGGTGGTTTGCTGATTCAGCAGCACAGTGGCGTCGCGGAGCCACTGAAGGGGCGTGCAGCCATGCTTGCTCGTCTGGATGAACTGCCCGCTGTCCTGCCACAGCGCGAGTCTGTTGTATCGCCAGAGCGGAGCGCGGATTTACTGCCTGTTTCTCTGCACGCTCATTTTGGCCGGTATTTGAGCGAGCAACCCTGGAAAACCCTGCTCCCCGGCGTGCAGCGGGTTCGTGCCCAGGGGCTTGAGCAAGGCAAGCTCATGCTGCTGAGAATCGCCCCCGGCGTCAGCATGCCGTTGCATGGCCACGAGAGTAATGAAATGACCCTCGTGCTCCAGGGCTCGTATCACGATGAACTGGGCGAATACCGATCCGGAGACCTCGCCGATCTGGACAGCGACACCCAGCATCAGCCCACGGCCAATAAAGATGAATATTGCATCTGCGTACTGGCTGCGGACTCGCCGCTCCGTTTCCAGGGTCTGATTGCCCGGATGTTGCAGCCAATCTTCGGGATCTGAAGCGAAATATCGTTTTCGCGAATGAATTCCCCACGGTGTAGCGAATTCATTCGCGAAGGGCTTTAGCGTTCGATCTGCACGCCCAGCGACTCAAGCGCTGCCCAGTAACCGGGATAGGTCTTGCCTACACAGTCTGGATCGAGAATACGGATACCCGCGATTTTCAGGCCCGCCAGAGCGAAGCACATGGCGATGCGATGGTCGGAGTGGGTGTCGATCAGCGCATCGACGGTCTGGCCGCTCAATGCCGGGTTGGCATGCACCAGCAGGTCATCACCCTCTTCTACCGCCAGCCCCGGTGCGATGGCGCACAGCCCGTGGGACAGCGCGCAAATACGGTCGCATTCCTTGACCCGCAGGTTCGCCAGGCCCACGAAGCGCACAGGATGGTTGTTGAACGCTGCCAGCACCGCCAGCGTCGGGATTGCGTCCTGCATCTGCGAACCGTCGATCACGGCCGGCATGTTCGGGAAGCTGTCGATGATCTGGCTGGCCAGTGCATCGGGCTGGGTGAACTCTTCAGTGGCGACACCCAGGTCGATCTTGCCTTCGGTCAGCACTTGGGCCGCCCACAGGTAAGTGGCCGCCGAAGCGTCAGGCTCGATATGGAAATCCGTGGCTTGATAACCGGTGGCCGAGACTTTCCAGGCCGCATCGCCAATTGCCTCGACTTCCGCGCCGAAGGCTTTCATCGCCGCCAGGGTCAGGTCCACATAGCCGCGTGCGCCGATTTCGCTGCCGGTCAGGGCCACTTCAATCGGGCCTTGTCCGCAGGCGCCAGCCATCAGCAAGGCCGAGACGTACTGGCTGGAAAGGTTGCCGTCGATTTCGATACGCCCGGCGGACAGGCCGCCCAGGCCCTTGATCGTGACTGGCGGGCAACCGGTCGGTGCGCTGACCTGCACGCCCATGCGCTGCAAGGCATCGACCAGCGGACCAATCGGGCGCTTGCGCATGTACTCATCGCCATCGACGATGAATTCACCTTCGAAGTTGGCCAGTGCAGCCGTCAGAAAACGGGTCGCGGTGCCGGCATTGCCCAGGAACAGCGCTTGTTGCGGGGCCTGCCAGTGGCCGGAGCTGGTGACCACGAAGGTGCTGTCATCCGGCTCGTCGACCTGCACGCCCATCAGGCGCAGGGCTTCGGACATGACGCGCGTATCGTCACTCTTCAAGGCGCCGGTCAGGCGACTCGTCCCTTTTGCCAGGCCAGCCAGCAGCAACGCACGGTTGGTGATCGATTTGGAGCCCGGCGGGCTGACGCGCCCGACCAGAGGGTGCTCGACAGGCAAAACAGTGAGTGTGGATTGAGGTCGCATGATGTCCCTGAACGTCACCGGAAAAATCGCGATCCTAGCACGAGCAGGAGGCGGGCCGCAGCCTGATGGCGGCCCTTGTCCTTGTGATGCTTACCCGTTTGCAGGCTTGCTGTCGGAGAGTTGCTTGAGCGCCGCCTGCAACTGATGCCGGTTGGTGGCCACATCCGTCACGTCGTAGATCACCAGACAGATCTGGTTGATTTCGTTGTTGGTCGCACGCAGCGGAAACATCGTCGTGTTCTGGTACATGAACTCTTCCTGCCCGGTAATGGGCTGATAGTTCTTGAAACGCACCAGATAAGGCCGCTGCTCCCAGATCGTGAAGGCGGGCGTGCCGAGGGTCACGACATTCTCGACCTTCTTGCTGAACCACTGTTGGTTGACCTCGGGGAACAGCTCGAAGAAGGTCTTGCTGGTCGCTTCGTACGGTGTCACGCCGGAGCGGTTCTCCATGAAGGTATTCCAGACCATCACCCGGAAATCCCGATCCAGAACCACGATGCCGACATCGATGTTCTGTGTAACGGCCAATAGCCAATGCAGCTCGTTGATATCGATATGGCTCATGGGGTCAGCTCATCATGTAGGCAAGTTTGCGCGTAAGCAGTTCGACCGAGTCTTCGGTGAACAGCATCAACAGATCGAAATGGATGTTATGGCCTTCGACGCTGTAACTGATTTCCACCGCGAGGGTTTTCTTCCAGCGCTTGCTGTTGACGCGAATCAGGTCATCGATCCCGCCCTGAGCTCCGAGAATCTGTGGATGGCCCTGAGAAAAGGCGATATCGATCTGCTCGGCAATCCCGCTCAGACAGGCACCGATCAGGACGGTGGACAGGTCCAGCAGCATCTCCATGTCCGAATAATCGGGCGAGCTGCGCTGCATGAGCTGAGACATGTCGGAGAGTTCGGAGTCATGGAAAATCAGCAGCGCTTCGCCGGAAATACCGCCGCCGATATAGCCTTGGCACACCGCCGTCAGGCGTTGATCGCGGTGGGCGTCGGCCAGCGCCATATGCAGCTCACCGACTTCGAGCATGTTGACGTTGGGGACCGGCAACTGCACGAACACACCCAGCACCTTGGCAAGCAAAGCTGCCGCTCGGCCCATGGCGACGTTGATGGTTTCCCGGAAGGCATCCTGGAAACTGATGACGCCATCCTTGAGTGGAGGAACGACGGTCGGCACCTTTGTCGGTTCGCCCATCAGGCCCAGTCGTACAAGGGTCTGCTTGAGTTCGTCGGGGTCGGCGGGCTTTTTCAGGAAGGCCAGCGCGCCCAGCTCCATGACGCGCCGAACGGCTTCATCCTGAACGTCGCCGGAGACGACAATGACCTTGGCTTCAAGGTTTTCTGCACGGATGGCAGCCAACGCCTGATAGCCATCCATCACAGGCATCGTCAGGTCCAGCAATACAACCTGACCCAATCCATTGCGAACGGCACCCAGCCCTTCAAGTCCATTGGTTGCCATCGTGACCGATACACCCCAGTCCTCAGGCAAGGCTCGCAACAGTTGCTTGCGAGCCATGTTGGAGTCATCGCAAATCAGCAGCGGAATCATGGACATTCATTGTTTCTCACTACAAAAGTTTCAGGCTGACGGCAGCAGAGTATCAACACGTCCGATTGCCTTCACGAAAACGAGCCGGATCGGAGCCAATAAAAAAACCTTTTGATACCTCGACACACATCCTTGAACCCAATAGTTCCCTTTCCGGTTTTCATGCAATAACTGTGCTCGTGAAAGCCTGATGAATCAATGATGCTTTATTGCACCAAGCCTTGCCGCACATGGGATTACGCTACAGCACAGGTTCAATATAGCAGGGCAACGAAACTGATATATACCTCAATGACATAATGATTTATTGACGCTTTTTCCTGGATATTGCGCCAATAAAAAGAGCATGAACTTCCTGTTGATTCGGGTGTTTTTCAACCGTCTGTCCGTGGTGTGAATGACAGATCAATGATCAAGTGATATAGCTAGTCACTATCAGTAGATGGAAGGATTCTGTCATGCCACTCGCTATTCGCGACTATTACCCTGCCCCGGTTCAGGACGAGGATTTCTGGCAAAAGCTGGGCGTTCCTGCTCGTGGCGCTCAGTTGTATACCTCCCTGCGTGCCGGGTTGCCCTACGAAGTATTCGAGCGGTTGGCCAACTACACCGACCTGAATCGCTCGACTCTGGCCGAACACCTGGGGATCGCCCCTGCAACCTTGCAACGGCGCCTTAAAGTGCGTCAGTTCAATGCAGAGGAAAGCGACCGACTGTTTCGGCTGGCGGCCATTTACAAGGCTGCGCTGGATTTGTTTGAAGACGACATTGAAGCCACCCGCCGCTGGCTGACCAAGCCGGTCTATGGAATGGGCCAGCGTCGGCCCCTGGAAATGCTCACGACTTCGGCCGAAGCCCAGGCCGTACTGGACCTGATCGGCCGCCTTGAGCACGGGGTTGTGGCGTGATCCATGTCTACCGTCTGGTAAAACGCAAATGGCTGGCCCAGGCTTTCGATGGCGAAGGCGCAAAGCTCTACGGTGGACGCTGGAACAGCAAGGGCCGGGCTTGCGTGTACTGCGCTGGCAGTGAGTCACTGGCATTGCTGGAAGTGCTGGTCCATCTGGATAACTCCAGCATGGTTCAGCACTACGTCATGCTTGAACTGCAGATTCCCAAGGATCGCATCCTCAAGGCGCGCCCCGACATTCTTCCCCCGGACTGGCGCGAGGAGCCTGCTCCGCCTTCGACCGCATCCTTCGGCGATGCGTGGCTGGACTCCGGCCAAAGCCTGGCACTGGCAGTGCCCAGCGTGATCGTGCCGCGTGAATCCAACTATCTGCTCAATGTGCAGCATTCGTCCTTCAAGACCCTTGTGGCCAAGGCGAAGGAGCTGGATTTCACGGTGGATAACCGCCTCGGATAGCCCGAGGCGGTTGAGCTGCGCAGAACCTTACTTCTGCGCTGGCTCAGGATCCTGAGGCAGGGCTTTGTCCTTGGGCCACAAGAGCCAGATGTTGCCTTTCTGCTTCATGTCCCCGGCCAGATGCCCGGCTTCGTCTCCTGTGCCCCAGAACAGGTCGGCGCGTACTTCCCCGGCAATTGCACCACCGGTGTCCTGAGCCGCGACTGGCCGAACCAGACTGCTGCCGTCAGGACGTGTGGTCGACAGCCAGAGCAGGCTGCCCAGCGGGATCACCTTGCGGTCGATGGCCACGCTGTAACCTGCAGTCAGCGGCACGTTCAGTGAACCTCGCGGCCCTTCGTTGCTGTCCGGATTGCGAGTGAAGAACACATAACTGGGGTTACTGGCCAGCAGTTCCGGGATGCGCTGCGGATTGGCCTTGGCCCAGGCTGCGATGGTGCCCATGGTCACGTCTTCTTTCTTCAACTCGCCTTGCTCCACCAGCCAGCGGCCAATGGCGCGATAAGGACGACCGTTCTGATCGGCGTATGCCAGGCGTGCTTGCGTACCGTCTGGCAGGCTCACCCGTCCGGAACCCTGAATCTGCAGGAATTGCAGATCCATCGGGTTGGTCAGCCAGGCGATCACGGGCGCATTCAGCCCTTGCTCGTTGATGGTTGCTGCGTCGTCATAAGGCTTGAGCACTCGCCCTTCAAGCCGCCCACGCAGACGCTTGCCCTTGAGTTCTGGATAGATGCTGTCCAGATTGACCACGATCAGATCTTCGGGGATGCCATAGACCGGGACCGTAGCCTGTGCGGTCTGGGTCAGGCTGCCGGGGTATATGGGTTCGTAGTAGCCGGTAATCAGGCCGTCGGCGCTGCCGCCATCATTGCGCAGGCTGTAGACCTGCAGATTGGCTTGCAGGAAACCGCGGATATCTGTCGCGCTGGCATTTGCGGCCAGACTGGCTGCCGCACTACAGGTGCCGCCCCAGACCGGATCGGCCTTGAGACGAGTACATGCGCTGCGCCATGAGCCGAAACCGGCCTGCAAGTCACTGTCAGTAACAGCCGGCAGGGCTTCCCATGTGGCCTTGTTGTACGAGGTATGAGGTGGTGTGGTCTTGGCGGGCTTCTCGGAAACATCACAGGCCGTGAGTAGAAGGGTCAGTGGTGCAGCAAGCGCCAGACCTTTACGCCATTGTCTGGAAAACAGAGTCATCGGTGGACTTTCCTTCGACAGGCTGCCCGATGCGTCGGCATGCGGGCAGCGTCATGAACTAAAGGGTGCCATTGTGGCTCAAGTCCGTTTCTGTATCGAGTTACTCTGTTACTACCTTATTTCAGTTGATTGGCAAACTGCCCGACTGCTCCGACTACCTGCTTGGCGCCCTCCTGGATTTCGACAATCACCGAGCCTGCCTCGTTGGCCAGCGCCAGGCCCTGCTCTGCCTGCCCTCTGCTGTTGGCCATACCGCGCACGGCTTCATCAGCCAGTGTCTGGTTCTGCTGCACGACGCTGACAATCTCTTCGGTGGCCGCGCTGGTTCGGCCTGCCAGTTGGCGGACCTCATCGGCCACGACCGCAAACCCGCGGCCCTGCTCTCCAGCCCTTGCGGCTTCGATGGCGGCGTTGAGTGCCAGCAGGTTGGTTTGTTGAGCGATACCGCCGATGGTCTGCACGATGGAGCTGATCAGCAGTGATTGCTTGCCCAGCGCCTCAATGCCCGAGGAGGCAGATTGCAGTTCATCGGAGATCCGGTGCATGGTCTGAACGGTGTTCTGGACCACTGTTGCCCCTCGCTGGGCGCTGACGTCGGTTTGTTGAGAGATTTCAAAGGCGATACTGGCTGCCTTGCTGACCTCTTCTTCACGCAGGACCTGATCCGTCACCACCGTAGCGAATTTCACGACCTTGTAGAGCTTGCCCTGGGCATCGTGGACCGGGTTATAGGTCGCCTCCAGCCATACCACCCGGCCATTGCTGTCGATACGCTTGAAGCGGTTGGCAACGAACTCGCCACGGTTCAGGGTTGCCCAGAACTCCTTGTACTGGCTCGACGAACTCTCTTGCGGGTCGCAAAACATGCTGTGGTGTTTGCCCTTGATCTGTCCAAGGTTGTAACCCATGCCTCGCATGAACTGATCATTGGCGACCAGCACGTGACCACCCAGATCGAACTCGATCACGGCAGTAGAGCGCAGCAATGCCTGGATGAAGGCCGAGTTCTCGGCTGCGGTTTCGACAGTCTGGGTGATGTCCGAGCCATAGCACTTGATCTCCAGGAGTTTGCCGCTGTCATCCAGAATCGGCTGCCACATGGCGCGAATCCACGCCAGGCTGCCGTCAGCCCTGATAAAGCGGTAATTGTCGAAGGCCGACTCGCCCTTTTGCACCGCCGCCACAAGGTTGCGGTAGCAGTCGAGCTGTTTGACGTAAGGCGGAATGAGCTGGTCCATGTTGCGCCCCACCAATTGCTCGCCGGAATAACCCAGCATCTTGAGAAAGTTGGTGTTGGCGTGAGTAATGCGATAGTTGGCATCCACCGTGATGGACACCATTCGGGCGTCCATGCCCCTTTGCATCTGTCGGTACATCGATAACTCGGCTTGTTGCGCCTGTAATTCCTTTTTCAAGCTGGTATTGAACATGGGCGACACCAGAGTAGTGGATTTCAGTGCTATCGAATTGAAGCGTAGAAGGCTTAATGCTCTTCGTCTAATGAGCGGACGGCGGTATGGGAAAAATGCATGTGCTGAACTTAGATAGCTAAAAAACCTCTGATACTGGCCCGCGCAGCCCATTGCAGGACAAAGCTGGATACTCGGGCTAGCCTGCTTGCAGCAAAGTCTGCCTTTCACACTCCACTACTTGCCAAAAGTCACTGAGGAAGCCCCCAAGATGCAGCGCATCCTGATTACCGGCGCCAACGGTTTCGTTGGGAAGATTTTATGCGAGACCCTGCAAGACGCCGGGCATCATGTCATTGCCCTGGTGGGAAACACCTCGCCGGCACCCTCCCATGCCGACCATCTCCTGCAATGCGATATTCGCAATGCCGAGGCTCTGGAACAGGCCATTGCCGAAGCCGATCCTACCCATGTGGTGCATCTGGCGGCCATTACGCATGTGCCGACCAGCTTCAAGGAGCCTTTGCTGACCTGGGAAACCAACGTCATGGGCAGCGTCAACCTGTTGCAGGCCTTACAGAACAAGGCGCCCAAGGCATTTGTATTGTTCGTCAGCTCTTCGGAGGTCTACGGCGGCAGCTTCAAGCAGGCGATTCCCCTGAATGAAAGCAGCCCGTGTCAGCCACTCAACCCTTACGCCGCCAGCAAGCTGGCCGCCGAAGCGGCAGTCAACGAATACTTCCGGCAAGGCCAGCCGGGCATTATCGTGCGCCCTTTCAATCATATCGGCGCACAGCAATCGCCCGACTTTGCCACGGCATCCTTTGCCCGGCAGATCGCACTTGTCGAGGCTGGCGAACAGCCGCCGTTATTGAAGGTGGGAAATCTGCAGGCCGAGCGCGACTTTCTTGATGTGCGCGATGTCTGCAATGCCTACGTCGCGTTACTGCAATTGGCCGACAGGGACGGCGACTATCCGCGCTGTTTCAATATTTGCAGCGGCCAGCCGCGCAAGATCCAGACGATGCTCGACATGCTCCTGGCAATGAGCTCGAAAGATATCGAAGTTGGTGAAGACCCGCAGCGGATGCGTCCTTCTGATATTCCCAGTGCAGTCGGTGATAACTCGGCCATCCGTAATGCCATTGGCTGGCAACCCGGTATCGACCTGCAGGAAACCCTCGCCACGCTGCTGGATTACTGGCGTGCCGAGGTAAAAGAGGCTCGCTGATCGCCTGTCCCCCGAATGCCAGTGCAGCCGGGGGATGCGGGATCACATCAGAATGAAGTGCCGTTCTTGTTGCGCTTCAAATCTGTTTCCACCATCAACTGGCAGAGTTGTTCCAGGTTGGTACTGGCTTGCCAGCCCAGCACACGCTTGGCTTTTTCAGGATTGCCGATCAACAGTTCGACCTCGGCCGGGCGATAGAACTTCGGATTGACCCGGATCACGGTCTTGCCGGTGCGGGTGTCGATGCCGTGCTCATTGTCGGCACTGCCTTTCCAGTCCAGATGGATATCGACGGCCTTGAAGGCCATCGACACGAAGTCACGAACGGTTTCAGTGCGATTGGTGGCCAGTACGAAGGTGTCCGGCTCGTCAGCCTGCAACATGCGCCACATGCCTTCTACATATTCCTTGGCGAAGCCCCAGTCGCGTTTGGCGTCCATGTTCCCCAGTTCCAGCACGTCCTGCATGCCCAGGGAGATCCGCGCCACGGCATCGGTAATCTTGCGGGTCACGAATTCTTTACCGCGCAGTGGCGACTCGTGGTTGAACAGAATGCCGCTCGAACCAAAGATGCCATAGGACTCGCGATAGTTGATCGTCATCCAGTGCGCATAAAGCTTCGCCACGCCATAAGGGCTGCGAGGGTAGAACGAGGTCTCTTCGGTTTGTGGGACCTGCTGCACCTTGCCGAACATCTCCGAAGTCGAGGCCTGATAGAAGCGGATCTTCGGGTTGACGATGCGGATGGCTTCCAGCAGGTTGACGGCGCCCAGCCCGGTAATTTCGGCTGTAGTCAGCGGCTGGTCGAAGGAAACGCCCACAAAACTCTGGGCCGCAAGGTTGTAGATTTGTGTAGGTTCGGCTTTTTGCAGGAGGCGAATGCTTGCGCTCAGATCCGTAAGGTCATGCTCGACGAGGTGCAGGTTGGGATGGTTAGTGACTCCAAGCTCTTCAAGACGCCAGAAGGTGACTGAACTGGTACGGCGATAAGTGCCGTAAACCTTGTAGCCCTTTTCCAACAGCAATTGAGTCAGATAAGCGCCATCCTGGCCCGTGATGCCTGTGATGATGACGGATTCTTTCGGTGCATTCATGTCTGGATTCCGGTCTGGGATGGCTGGTCCTGATGAATTACATAGCCATGTGTTCATGCTTTCGGCGAGACCTGCCATTCCTGCACAACAGGTTTTAGCCAAACTGAAGTCACTACTATAGATCGGAATTGAAACTGCACGCGGGCGTTATGGGCGCAGAGCGTTATAACGCGCAAGAAAAATGCCCGTACCTTGCGATACGGGCATTTTCTCTATCGACCGGCAAAGGCCTGATTCTCATGGGGCCGGATGGTCCGGGTCAGATCGTCAGGGTCCAGTCGTAGTCCACGATCAGCGGCGCATGCTGCGAGAAGCGTGGCTGACGCGGCAAGCGGGCGCTGCGCACGAAACGACGCAGACCCGGTGTCAGGATCTGATAGTCGAAGCGCCAGCCCAGATTCAGCATCTCGGCCTGCTCGCTGTCGGGCCACCAGCTGTACTGATCGCCTTCACGGTTGACTTCACGCAGGGCGTCGACATAACCCATGGTGCCGACAATCTCGTCCATCCAGGCGCGTTCCGGTGCCAGGAAACCAGGAGATTGCTGGCTGTCACGCCAGTTCTTGATGTCGAGCTTCTGCTGCGCCACATAGAACGAGCCGCAGTAGATGTACTCGCGACGCTTGCGGCGTTGCTTGTCCATGTACTTGGCGAAGTCGTCCATGAGCTTGAATTTCTGATTCAAGTCTTCGTCCCCGTTCATTCCCGACGGGAAAAGCAGGGTTGCAATACTGACTTTATCGAAATCTGCTTGCAGGTAACGCCCGTAGCGGTCGGCTGTTTCAAAGCCCAGGCCGCTGATTACCGCCTTCGGTTGCAACCGCGAATACAGCGCCACACCACCCTGGGCTGGAACTTCGGCTTCGCAGGCATAGAGGAAGTAGCCATCCAGTTGGAAGGCTGGATCATCCAGTTCAAAGGTGGAGGCGCGGGTGTCCTGTAGACAGATGACGTCGGCATTCTGAGCTTGCAGCCAACTGAGCAAACCACGCTCGACTGCAGCCTGAATGCCATTCACGTTCACACTGATGATCCGCATAAATGGCCCCAAAAATCACGTGCGTGTATGATACCCGAGCTCTACCTATTTAGCTAAATCCGTGGTATTCGGGGCTTTTTTCATGCAAGCGTATCAACGCGATTTCATTCGTTTTGCCATCGATCGCGGCGTTTTGCGCTTCGGTGAGTTCACTCTCAAGTCCGGGCGCACCAGTCCGTATTTCTTCAACGCCGGTCTGTTCAACAGCGGTTCGGCCCTGTCTCAGCTGGGGCGTTTCTATGCCGCAGCGGTGGTCGACAGTGGCATTTCCTTCGACGTCCTGTTCGGGCCGGCCTACAAGGGTATTCCTCTGGCGGCCGCGACAGCCGTGGCTTTGGCTGAACATCACGGCATGGATCTGCCCTGGTGTTTCAACCGCAAAGAGGCCAAGGCACACGGCGAAGGCGGCAGCCTGGTTGGCGCACCGTTGACCGGTAACGTGCTGATCATCGACGACGTGATCACCGCCGGCACCGCGATTCGCGAGGTCATGCAGATCATCAAGGGCCAGGACGCAACCGCGGCCGGTGTTCTGATCGCACTCAATCGTCAGGAACGCGGCAATGGCGAGCTTTCGGCCATCCAGGAAGTCGAACGTGACTTCGGGATCCCGGTCGTGAGCATCGTATCCCTCAATCAGGTTCTACAATTCCTTGCAGACGATCCGCAGCTCAAGCAGCACTTGCCTGCGGTTGAAGCCTACAGGGCGCAATACGGAATCTGACAAGGGGAGTGTATGGCTGTCGCTGGCTGTGATCGGGATTCGACATGCGTTTGCTGAATGCGCTGGGGCTTTTGCTGTCATTGGGCGTACTGACGCCCGTGGCGGCTCTGGCTGCGGATACGGCTGACGTTCTGTTCTATCGCTATATCGACAGCCGCGGCGTGACCGTACTGGATCGTCAGGGCGTGCCGCCGGAGTATGTCGCCAAAGGCTACGAAGTGCTCAACGCCCGAGGGCGAGTGGTGCAGGTCGTACCGCCCGCACCCACCGCCGAACAGATCCGGCAGGCCGAAGCCGACAAGGTTCAGGCCAGCGCCGATGCGCAATTGCTGAGCCTCTACAGCAGCGTCGAAGAGGTGGACCGCGTCAAGGCCCGCAAACTGGCCGAGCTGGATGCGTTGATTGGTGTGGCCCAAGGCAATATCCAGGGCCTTACCGCCCAGCAACGCAACATGCAAAGCCAGGCCGCCGACCTGGAACGCGCCGGTCGCCCGATTCCCCAGGCCCTCATCGATCAGTTGAACGACGTGCAGGAGCAGCAACAGCGTATTCAGGCCGACATCACCCGCTACCAGACATCCCGCGTCCAGGCCGAGGCAAGCTTTGCCGAGGATCGGGCTCGGGTGGAGAAGTTGCTCAGGTAAGGTGGTGTCTGGCGTTTTCGCGAATGAATTCGCTCCTGCAGCGTTCGGGTAGGAGCGAATTCATTCGCGAAGATGTTTCAACTTCGTCTGTTGGAGACGGGGGTATCAAGCATCTGGTCAATCACCCCCTGAGCCTGACTGATCAAGTGCATTGAAGCCATAATCAGGTCTCGCTGCTGGCCATTCAACGCATCGCCACCTTCATAGGCCGTCGCACCTGCGCAGCGCAAAAGGTCTGAGACATGGGCCAGTTGGGTTTCATGGCAGTCGATGGTGTTGTCCGGGGAAGACAGCCCAAAAACAGGCGGGTCGGGAACAAGTTTTTTAACCATGGTGTAACTCCTGATAATTAAAAGAAGCCAACACCCTCGCTGCTAAACGAGTGGGTGGTAGCCATGCGCGGGTTAGCAGACCGGTTATCAGGAACCCGGCGCACCCGAAGATGCCCCACGCACGGCCACCATAACGCAGGGCTGCAAAAGCACCTTGGGTAATGGGAGCGCTGTACGCCTGATAAGAACGGGCTGCTAAACCCGATCGCTGAGTTTCAGCGACCGACGCAGACTAGTTACCGAAATAGACAGGCGCAAGCGGTCGAGATTGTCTCGGAAGTTTCACTCAAGAGAAAGAGAGGCATCTTGCGATCAGGTGCCTGGACGTGAGTTCGGGGGCGGATAAGCGTCACTCCAGGTATACGCCTCTATTGGGCGACCTGGGGCGGAGGCTAGTATCAACTGGCCGTTCGTACGGATGGTCATGCACAATCGTCCTTACTCTCATCCGGTCCGGAGCACACATGGCAGTGGAATATAAGATCGGCGGCCTGAACATTATCGCCATCAACGAGATTACGCCCCCTGCGCTAAGCAAATTGTCTGAAGCCATGCGTCTGGCACGTGCAGCCGTTCACGAAGCTGTCGAGAGAGCGGTAATCGCCCTTCATGTGGTCAGAGAGGCGCAACACTCAGGCTTTGACGACGAAGAGTCGGTGCAGATGCTACATCCGGACTTCTATCGGCATTTGGTAGTTCACTTCCGCCTGAGTTCGGTCCCTCAGGTTTTTGAGGCTCTGGAAGCTCTGAACCTGAAGTTGCAGCAATTGCTGGCTGGTATGCGTTCGCCTGGCCTGCGTTTGGCGGAGTTTGGCTATCACTGGCTAAAGCCCCCCGGGCCTGGGGTGGTTGCTTATGTAACAAAACCGCTGTCTCACATTCTGTTCGGCGGACCGTCGACTAACGGTTGCCTAAACACAAATCCAGCGGGGTATCACAACTCCAGCGACGTCAATCTCCGGTTCAACAAAGTAATGAGTACGCGGATGGAAGACCTGGTCGATACGCTCATCCACGAATGCACTCACAAGTACCTGGGGACCGATGACTTGTGTAAAGGTTTACCTTTCAAATCGGTGATCGAGTATGAAGAACAATTTCGGGCCGCAGGCATCGTTGCACCGCTGGGGCCGCTCCAGTCCCTGTCTTCGGTACACGCGATCAACGATGCTTATGTGATGACAAACTACATCCTGCATATGCCAGACGTGGATCTGCGGGTAGCAGCGGCGGACATGGCCAATCTGATCCGTAGCGTCAATCAAAGCATTGGTGGGCAGGAGAGTAACTTGCGAGTCTTCAAGTCGATCGGGAATGAGGACTTGTAGAGGAGTGGTGATCAGGTAAGCGAATTCATTCGCTCTGTCTTCGTTAAGCGTTGCCAAGTCAGAGCGGTGTCGTCTGTGGGAGGCGGCTTGCCGGCGACGGGACCACGAAGCACCGAATTCATGACACCTGTAAAAAAGCCCCGCCAACAAAAGCTGGCAGGGCTTTGGGCGCTTCTTATCGCAATCAGTGACGCTTGCGGTTGGTAATCAACGTGCCGACGCCGCTGTCGGTGAAGATTTCCAGCAGGACGGCGTTGGGTACGCGGCCGTCGATGATGTGCGAGCTGTGAACGCCGCCCTGGACTGCTTCCAGTGCGCAGCGGATCTTGGGCAGCATGCCGCCGTAGATGGTGCCGTCGGCGATCAGGCTGTCTACCTGCTCGGTGGTCAGGCCGGTGAGGACTTCACCTTGCTTGTCCATCAGGCCGGCGATGTTGGTCAGCAGCATCAGTTTTTCGGCCTTGAGGGCTTCTGCAACCTTGCCGGCAACCAGGTCGGCGTTGATGTTGTAGGACTCGCCGTCCGGGCCGACACCGATAGGTGCGATGACCGGGATGAAGTCGCCTTTGACCAGCATGTTCAGCAGTTCGGTGTTGACGCCCACGACTTCGCCCACGTGGCCGATGTCGATGATTTCAGGCTTGGTCATTTCTGGTGTCTGGCGGCTGACGGTGAGCTTGCGCGCACGAATCAGTTCAGCGTCCTTGCCGGTCAGGCCAATCGCGCTGCCGCCATGACGGTTGATCAGGTTGACGATGTCCTTGTTGACCTGGCCGCCCAGGACCATTTCCACCACGTCCATGGTCTGGGCATCGGTGACGCGCATGCCATCGATGAAGTGGCTCTCGATGGACAGGCGCTTGAGCAGATCACCGATTTGAGGGCCGCCGCCGTGAACGACCACCGGGTTGATGCCTACCGCTTTCATCAGCACGATGTCGCGCGCGAAGCCGGTTTTCAGCTCCTCGCTCTCCATGGCGTTGCCGCCGTACTTGATTACCAGCGTCTTGCCGACGAAGCGGCGAATGTAAGGCAGCGCTTCGGATAGAACCTTGGCTACATTAGAGGCGGCATCACGGTCGAGGGTCATTCAGGGCTCCAGTCAAAAGGAAAAAACAATCAGAACGGAAGTTTGAGATCCGGTGCAACTTTCTTGATCTCGGCGTGGAAAACATCCTTGATACGCTGCAATTCGGCTTCGGTTTCAGCCTCGAAGCGCAATACCAGCACTGGTGTAGTATTGGAAGCACGTACCAGGCCCCAGCCGTTCGGATAGTCCACGCGCACACCGTCGATGCTGGTCAGTTTAGCGTCGCCCCACTGGGCGTCTTTCTCAAGGGCCTCAATGATGCTGAACTTGGTGACATCGGTCACCTTAATGTTGATCTCAGGCGTAGAAATGTCGTTCGGGAAGGTCTCGAACAGGTCTTCGGCGCTCTGGGATTCCTGGCTGAGGATTTCCAGCAGGCGTGCAGCACTGTAGATACCGTCGTCGAAACCGAACCAGCGCTCCTTGAAGAAGATATGGCCGCTCATCTCGCCAGCGAGCAGCGCACCGCTCTTTTTCATCTCTTTCTTGATCAGGGAGTGGCCGGTTTTCCACATGACCGGACGACCACCGTGCTCGCTGATCAGCGGGGTCAGGCGGCGGGTGCATTTCACGTCGAAAATGATATCGGCGCCCGGATTGCGTTTCAGCACGTCCAGCGCGAAGAGCATCAGCAGGCGGTCGGGGTAGACCACATTGCCTTTGTTGGTCACCACACCCACACGGTCGCCGTCGCCGTCGAAGGCCAGGCCCAGGTCTGCACCTGTTTCCTTGACCTTGGCGATCAGGTCTTCGAGGTTTTCCAGCTTGCCCGGGTCCGGGTGGTGGTTGGGGAAGTTGCCGTCGACTTCCGCGAACAGGGAGATCACTTCACAGCCCAGGGCTTCGATCAGTTGCGGGGCGATTACACCGGCTGCGCCGTTGCCGCAGTCGACCACGACTTTCAGTTTGCGAGCCAGCACGATGTCGTTCTTGATCTGCTGGAAGTAGCGATCAAGGATGTCGACCTTGGTGATGCTGCCTTTCTGGGAAGTCAGGTTGTTGGTCTTGATGCGTTCGTGCAGCGCCTGGATCTGCTCGTTGGCCAGGGTGTCGCCAGCAATGACGATCTTGAAGCCGTTGTAGTCCTTGGGGTTGTGGCTGCCGGTCAACATGACGCCGGTCTTGCCAGCCAGCACATTGGCCGCATAGTAAAGCGCAGGGGTTGGCACCAGGCCGACATCGCTGACGTGGCAGCCGCTGTCGTGCAGGCCTTGAATCAGTTGTTGCACCAGTTCAGGACCTGAAAGACGTCCGTCGCGTCCAACACTGACGTTCGGCTCGTTCTGGGCCAGGCTTTCGGAGCCTATGGCGCGACCGATCCAATAAGCCGTTTCAGCATTGAGGGTATCCCCGACCACGCCGCGGATGTCATAGGCGCGGAAAATATTGTCGGGAAGTTTAGGTGCCGTGGATTCTTGGCTGCTCATAACTGGGGGATGCTCCGATCTCAGGAAGTCCTGGTTTTCGTCGAGAAGGTCGATATCAAGAATATCGGTATCTTGAAACAGCGGATCTGTCCATTGGGCGTCAGGTGCTGTGAATGGGGTCGAAACACTGTTTCTCGTACTGCTTGCGGCGTCCGACTCCTCGTTCACGACCGGCTGTGGCTGGCCGCGAGGCGAAAAGCGGGCAAGGGCCTGAGCCAGACTGTTGAGTGCCTCAAGGCTCAAACCGAAGGGTTTGACGGTTTTTCCGTCCGAGAGTTCTTGAAGCAGCTGATTCAGTTGCCGTGCATCCTCGCAAATACGCCGTTGCAGAGCCCTTTCATTAAAGTGCAGCCCCAGTAATACGCCAGCCAGAGCAATGATTGCCGCCACTAACAGAAGCAGCAGGGAAGGTGAAGATTGCAGTGATGAGCCAGGGGTGAATTCGAGTTTCCAGTTGGCATGACCCGTATCGAAGCTCAACGGCTTGCCGTTGTCTGCTTCCCCGCGTTGCAGGAAAACCTGCTCTTGCCCTGTACCGAATTGCTGGCTCAGAACGATTTTTCCGGCCTCGTCAGGCATGACCGGCAGTGCGTTGAGCAAGCGTTGTGGATCGAACGCCAGCAACAGGGTGCCAATGACCGGTTGTGTCGGGCTGGCCCGCACCGGTGCTGCGCTGTAGATCACCCAGCGTTCGCCCAGCTTGCGGGCTTCGGGAGGTACGGTCTGGCCCTGGGCGGCGTCGTTCAGCATATCCAGAGTCGCAAAGCTCACTGGCAGCGGGCCTTGCGGATCGACGTCATTCAGGCCTTTGGGATCGATTCGGGCACCGACCAGGCCATCCCAGTACCTGAGCTGGTGTTGCAGTGCCGCCAGCGCAGCAGTGTCCTTGCTTTGCAGGGCTTGTACGAGAGCGTCGTTGGAGGCGGCAGCCTGGGTGTCGGCGTTCATCTGCTTGAGGGCCAGATTGACGGCCGAGGCCTGGCTGCTTCCCCAGGCTTGGGTCAGCGGGTTTTGTTGCTGGGGGTTGCTCAACAGCGCAAACCAGATCAGCACCGCTGAGCACAGCAAGCCTGCGACGGCAAGGAGGAGGCCGGGAAACAAGCCTTGCAGGCTTGCAGCCGGAAGCGGGTTCGTGGCGGTTACAGACTGCTTTGACACGTTTTGACTGCCTTTCACCCGACCTCTCCTGCGATTCGTCCTGAAACGGGGTGATCTTCCTGAGCCGCGAGCGATCAGTGGCTGCCGGAGTGACCGAAACCACCAGCGCCACGCTGGCTTTCATCGAACTCTTCGACCAGCTCGAAGCGGGCCTGAACCACCGGTACCAACACCAGTTGGGCGATGCGTTCGCCGATGGAGATCTTGAATGCGGTCTGTCCACGGTTCCAGCAGGAAACCATCAGTTCGCCCTGATAATCGGAGTCGATCAGGCCAACCAGATTACCCAGCACGATGCCGTGTTTGTGGCCCAGGCCCGAGCGCGGCAGGATCATGGCTGCCAGACCCGGATCACCGATGTAGATCGACAGGCCGGTGGGGATCAGCAGCGTCTGGCCAGGTTCGAGGATGGTTTCCTCCTTGAGCATGGCGCGCAGGTCCAGGCCGGCCGAACCTGGAGTGGCGTAGGCCGGGAGCGGGAATTCGTTGCCGATGCGAGGGTCGAGGATCTTTGCTTGTAGAGCGTGCATTCGTAGTTAAACCTGATTCATGCGTTCTGCGATAAAAGTGATCAGCTGGCGGGCAATCTTGGCCTTGCTGGTCTGGGCGAAAAGCGTTGCGTGCAACGCCCGGTCGATCACGCTGCAGGCGTTTTCCTCGCTGTTGAAGCCGATGCTGGGGTTGGCAACATCGTTGGCGACGATCAGGTCGAGGTTCTTGTCCTTGAGCTTGCGTGCAGCATAGTCGAGCAGGTGTTCGGTCTCGGCGGCGAAGCCGACACTGAAAGGGCGATCCGGGCGGGTGGCGATGGTGGCCAGGATGTCCGGGTTGCGGACCATCTGGAGCAGAAGGCCGTCGCCGTTGGTAGGATCTTTCTTGAGTTTGTGTGGCGCGATGACTTCCGGGCGGTAGTCGGCCACGGCTGCGGAGGCGATGAACAAGTCGCAGGGGATCGCAGCTTCACAGGCGGCCAGCATGTCGCGGGCGCTGACCACATCGATACGCGATACGCGATCCGGCGTTTGCAGGTTGACCGGGCCGGTAATCAGCGTGACACGGGCACCCGCTTCCACGGCGGCTTCGGCCAGGGCAAAGCCCATCTTGCCGGAGCTGTGGTTGGTGATGTAACGCACCGGGTCGATGTTTTCCTGGGTCGGGCCTGCGGTGATCAGGACATGCTTGCCGGTCAGGGTCAGGCGCTGGAAGCAGTCGGCGGCGCACTGGGCCAGATCGTTGGCTTCGAGCATGCGCCCGAAACCCACGTCGCCACAGGCCTGGCTGCCGGATGCCGGGCCGAAGACGCGAAAGCCGCGGTCTTCCAGCAGGCGGGTATTGGCCTGCACCGACTCGTCGCGCCACATGGCCTGGTTCATGGCCGGGGCAATGGCGACCGTTGCGTCGGTCGCCAGGACGATGGTGGTCAGCAGGTCATTGGCAATGCCTTGTGACAGACGGGCTATCAGGTCGGCAGTGGCCGGAGCGACGAGGATCAGGTCGGCCCACTTGGCCAGCTCGATATGGCCCATCGCGGCCTCGGCCGCCGGGTCCAGCAGATCCATGTGTACGGGGTGCCCGGAAAGGGCCTGCATGGTCAGGGGCGTGATGAACTCGGCGCCACCTTTGGTCATGACGACACGCACTTCTGCGCCGTGGTCGCGCAACCGGCGAACCAGTTCGGCGCTCTTGTAGGCCGCGATGCCGCCGCCGACGCCCAGAACGATGCGTTTTCGATACAGCCGCTGCATAGGCCTGCCTTTTTGGTCGATTGAATACGCGACAGCGATGACGCCTCCCCAGGCCAGGTCGCCGCGCAAAAAAGATGGGCTAAGATAGCACAGCGACCGCACCGGAACAGCGGCGCCACACACATGGAGGTGCTATGAGTATTCGCAATTGGCCTGTGTCCGAACGCCCGCGTGAGCGTTTATTGGCATCGGGGGCGCAAAGCCTTTCCGACGCCGAGTTGTTAGCCATCTTTTTACGTACCGGCGTGGCCGGAAAAAGCGCTGTAGATCTGGCGCGTCATCTGTTGAATCAATTTGGCAGTCTGAGAGCGCTGCTGGAAAGCGACCTGAGCATGTTCAGCTCGCATCTGGGGCTTGGGCCAGCGAAGTTTGCCCAGTTGCAGGCGGTGATGGAGATGGCGCGTCGGCACATGGCCGAAACATTGCGTCGTGATTCAATCCTGGAAAGCCCGCTGCAAGTGCGCAGGTATCTCAAGGCCATACTTCGGCAGGAACAGCATGAAGTCTTCGGCTGCCTGTTTCTCGACAGCAAGAATCGTGTCCTGACGTTCGAGACCCTGTTTCACGGGACGATCAACGCGGCGTATGTGCATCCGCGACAGGTCGTCAAACGTGCCATGGTCCACAATGCCGCCAGCGTAATCCTGTGCCATAACCACCCTTCGGGCGTCACCGACCCCAGCCATTCCGACATCGAACTGACCAAGCGCCTGAAACAGGCGCTGGCGCTGATCGATGTGCGGGTGCTGGACCATGTGATCATCGGCGATGGAGAACCGCTGTCGATGGTGGAAATGGGTTTGGTGTAGGCCTTTCGCGAATGAGCGGAGCGCCGCCCGATTCGCTCCCACACAGTCTGCGTAGGAGCGAATTCATTCGCGAAGTTTCACAGAGCGCTTACTTCACCTTCACCTTGTAAAAGTCCTGACGCCCGAACGAGCTGACTTCATAGCCGGTAACGTCCTTGCGGGTCAGGGTGGCGGCGGTCGGGTGGGCCAGTGGCAGCCACAGTGCCTGCTGCTGGATCTGCGCCTGGGCCTGTTGATACAGCTTGCTGCGCTGCGCCTGATCGCTGGTGGATTTGCCGTCGCTGATCAGCTTGTCCAGGGTCTTGTCGCAGTAGCGGGCAAAGTTGGTGCCCGACTGCACGGCGGCACAGGAGAACTGCGGCGTCAGGAAGTTATCCGGGTCGCCGTTGTCGCCTGCCCAGCCCATGAACAGCAAGTCATGCTCGCCTGCCTTGGCGCGACGAATCAGCTCGCCCCACTCGATGACCTTGATCTGGGCATCGATACCGATCTGTTTCAGGTCCGCTTGCAGCAACTGCGCACCCAGGCTTGGGTTGGGGTTCAGAAGACTGCTGGAAGGGCGAGTCCAGATGGTGGTCTTGAAGCCATCCTTCAGTCCGGCCTTGGCCAGCAACTCCTTGGCCTTGGCGACATCATGTGGATAACCCGGCAGCTCTTTGGCGTAGCTCCAGGTGTTGGGCGGGTAAGGGCCGTTGGCGATTTCTGCGGTGTCTTCAAACACGGCTTTCAGGTAGTTCGCCTTGTCGAAGGCCAGATTTACAGCCTGACGCACTTCCGGTTTGTCGAACGGCGCGTGCTGGCTGTTGATGGCCACGAACGCTGTCATGAAGGCTTCGTTCTTTTCCACCTTGAGCGTCGGGTCTTTGCTGGCCTCCTGGATATCCAGCGGCTTGGGCGAAAGCGCGATCTGGCATTCATCACGGCGGATCTTCTGCAGGCGCACATTGGCATCCGGCGTGATGGCGTAAATCAGCGTGTCGCTTTCAGGCTTGCCCGCGAAGTA
This sequence comes from Pseudomonas cichorii, assembly GCF_015471405.1. GTDB lineage: Bacteria > Pseudomonadota > Gammaproteobacteria > Pseudomonadales > Pseudomonadaceae > Aquipseudomonas > Aquipseudomonas serbiensis. The sequence continues at coordinate 136,925 of NZ_BLVZ01000011.1, read as the reverse complement.
ATCCTTGTTGGCTTCGTAGCGCACCACAGCGTCTTTCTGGAAGCGCTTGAATACGAAAGGGCCGGTGCCGATAGGCTGGTTGTTGAGTTTTTCCGGTGTGCCGGCTTTCAACAGCTGGTCGGTGTATTCAGCCGAGTAGATCGACGCAAACCCCATGCTCAAGGTCGCCAGAAAGGTCGAGTCGGCATGGTTCAGGGTAAAGCGCACGGTATGGGCGTCCGGCGATTCGATATTCTTGATCAGTGCAGGCAGTTGCATGGACTGCGCATGCGGGAAGCCGCTCTGGGCAATCTTGTGCCAGGGGTTCTGCGGGTCGAGCATGCGCTTGAAGCTGAACACTACGTCTTCTGCGCTGAGTTCGCGGGTCGGGGTGAAATAGGCGGTGCTATGGAATTTCACTCCGGAGCGCAGTTTGAAATCGTAGGTCAGCCCGTCGCTTGAGACTGTCCACTCCTGCGCCAGGCTCGGTACCAGCTTGCCGCTCTTGGCATCGAAATCTACCAGACGGTTCATCAGCACATCGGCCGAAGCGTTGGTGGTTGTCAGTGAGTTGTACTGCACGACATCGAAGCCTTCGGGGCTGGCTTCGGTGCAGACCACAAGACTCGCTGCCTGAGTCATGACCGGGAAGAGCAGCGGGGCGAGCAAAAAGGGTATTGCAGCAAGACGCATGGCGATATTCCTGTAATCAGAAAGGGTCCATCTGCCGGCGCAGTCTGGTGAGCGCCTTACCCTAGACCATGTGCCTGCTCAGAACAATCGTCACAGCGCGACGAGCGGTCAATTTGCCTGCGTGCCCGTATAGCTTGAGCGCAGGGCTTGCGAATACATATTCCTGAGGCGCAAAGTACATTGCTTGTTGTTGCCTCAAAGGGTTTCTGGTATAAAGCAGCGCTCTTTTCTAGGGGCCCGGTTCCTTCACTGTAGGTGTAGCCGGTAAGACCCTTAAAGAAACGCGGCGCCTGGCGCCAAATGACTGAGAGATTAAGCGGCCAACCCATGCCGGGTTGGGCATGTGGTTTTAGAGGGCTGAGGCATGTCGAGAGTCTGTCAAGTTACTGGTAAGGGTCCAGTAACCGGGAATAACATTTCCCACGCAAACAACAAAACCCGTCGTCGTTTCCTGCCAAACCTGCAGCATCATCGCTTCTGGGTTGAAGGCGAGAAGCGTTTTGTCCGTCTGCGCGTATCTGCCAAAGGCATGCGTATCATCGACAAGCGTGGCATCGAAGCTGTGCTTGCTGATCTGCGCCGCGACGGCAAAATCTAAGGAGATAATCATGCGTGAATTGATTCGTTTGATCTCGAGCGCCGGTACTGGTCACTTCTACACTACCGACAAGAACAAGCGCACTACTCCCGACAAGATCGAAATCAAAAAATTCGATCCGGTTGTACGTAAGCACGTGATCTACAAAGAAGGCAAAATCAAGTAATTGATTCTGTCTCCTGCAAAAAAGCCCGCATCGCTGCGGGCTTTTTTGTGCCTGTCATCTGGCGGGATCAGCCAAACGTGAAGCTCGAAATCAGACCTGCCTGATCTGTGTTTACCTGGACGCGGTTCAGATCGAATTCCCTGGTGCTGAAATCGTCAGGACCCAGAACCCGGGCACGGCCGGTCAGCTCGCTGATGTAGGCCTTGATAGTCGGTATGTAGCGGGTGCCGATCAGGTATTGAAGGGTCTGGGTGATTTGTTCGTTAGTCATTTTCATAGTCCTTTATGAAGAATGTCCGGAATGGACGCCCCTAGATTCATGGATCCAGACGCGCCCCAAGCGTTACTTATTTATATCTTTGGCCTCAAACACGACGTAAATCTTGCGGCATGTTTCCAGTACTTCCCAAGTCCCCCTGAAGCCTGCCGGGATCACGAACCGGTCTCCTGCCCGCAAGGTCTTGGCGCGGCCTTCCTCGTCACGCAGTACTGAAACACCCTGCACGATCTCGCAATACTCATGTTCGGTGTAATTGACCCGCCATTGCCCAGGTGTCCCTTCCCAGACGCCGGCATTCATCTGTCCGCACGGGCTGTTGTAGTGGTTGTAGATCGTCTGCTGCGGATCACCCTTGAAGACTTTTTCGGGGGCAGGGCGATAGTGCTCCGCAGTCGTACCGGCTTCGCTGAAATCGACAATGTTTTCGATGCTCATGTGTTCACCTGGCGCTGAGAAGTGATGCTGGCTTGGATAACGCGCAGCCTTGATAAGTGCCGTGACGTTTAAAATGGTCGTTGAATAAAATCAACATATACGGCCAAAAGTGGCTATTTTTGTCAAATATATTGGATTTGTGAGATCGCTGGTTTAGGGTGGCGAATGCTTCGGGCTGAACTCGCAGGCTCGGGATCGAGTCCTTAATGTTCTACAGCCACGCCACTACCATCAAAAGGAGGACATGCGTATGACCACCCTGACTCATGCTGACTGGGAAAAACGTGCCCAGGATTTAAAGATAGAAGGCCGCGCCTTCATCCATGGCGAATATACAGCTTCCGCTTCAGCCGCTACCTTTGATTGCCTGAGCCCGGTTGATGGCCGTTTACTGGCCAAAGTCGCCAGTTGCGATGCCGCCGACGCCCAGCGTGCCGTAGACAGTGCCCGTAGCGTATTCAATTCCGGTGCGTGGTCGCGTCTTGCACCGACCAAGCGCAAGGCCACGATGATCCGTTTCGCGGGCCTGCTGAAAAAACACGTTGAAGAACTCGCTCTGCTTGAAACCCTGGACATGGGCAAGCCGATCAGCGACTCCTTCAATATCGACATTCCGGGTGCAGCCCAGGCGCTGAGCTGGAGTGGCGAGGCCATCGACAAACTGTACGACGAAGTCGCCGCCACGCCTCATGACCAGTTGGGCCTGGTAACCCGCGAGCCTGTGGGTGTCGTGGCGGCCATTGTGCCGTGGAACTTCCCGTTGCTGATGGCCTGCTGGAAGCTGGGGCCTGCGCTGTCCACCGGTAACTCGGTGATTCTCAAGCCTTCCGAAAAGTCGCCGCTGACCGCCATCCGCATCGCGCAACTGGCGATTGAAGCCGGTATTCCGGCTGGCGTGCTCAATGTCCTGCCGGGGCATGGTCATACCGTTGGCAAGGCTCTGGCCCTGCATATGGATGTGGATACCGTGGTGTTTACCGGTTCGACCAAGATCGCCAAGCAATTGCTGGTCTATTCGGGCGAGTCGAACATGAAGCGCGTCTGGCTTGAGGCTGGCGGCAAGAGCCCGAATATCGTCTTTGCCGATGCGCCGGACTTGCAGGCCGCCGCCGAAGCGGCTGCCAGCGCCATTGCCTTCAACCAGGGTGAAGTCTGTACGGCCGGTTCGCGGCTGTTGGTCGAGCGCTCCATCAAGGATCGCTTCCTGCCGCTGGTGATCGAGGCTCTCAAGGCCTGGAAGCCAGGCAATCCGCTGGACCCGGCGACGACAGTCGGTGCTCTGGTCGATACCCAGCAGATGAATACGGTGCTGTCGTACATCGAGGCCGGACACGCCGATGGCGCCAAGCTGGTCGCAGGCGGCAAGCGCATTCTGGAGGAAACGGGCGGTACGTATGTCGAGCCGACCATTTTCGATGGCGTGAACAATGCGATGAAAATCGCCCAGGAAGAAATCTTCGGTCCGGTTCTGTCCGTCCTGACCTTCGACAGCGCTGAAGAAGCCATTCAGATCGCCAACGACACGCAATATGGTCTGGCTGCGGCGGTATGGACGTCTGACTTGTCCAAGGCGCACCTGACAGCCAGAGCATTGCGGGCCGGTAGCGTGTGGGTCAATCAGTACGATGGTGGCGACATGACCGCTCCGTTCGGAGGCTTCAAGCAATCGGGCAATGGCCGCGACAAGTCGCTGCATGCGTTCGATAAATACACCGAACTGAAATCAACCTGGATCAAGCTGTAAACACGGTTTTGTAAGGCTTTAATCTGTGGGAGCGAATTCATTCGCGAATGAATTCGCTCCCACAGGTCCAGGTTTGCCGGTTGTATTGAACACTTCTTGACCCGTCGGAGCAGGGAAATGCGTTGGGGTACTTATTTCGCTGTGCTGGCCTCGGTCCTGAGTGTCGGCCTGGCGGTGGGCGTCAGCATGCCGCTGGTGTCATTGCGGTTGGAAAGCTGGGGCTATGGCACGTTTGCCATCGGGATCATGGCGGCGATGCCTGCCATCGGGGTGCTGCTGGGCGCGGGGCTTGCGAGCCGACTGGCCTCACACTTCGGCACGGCGAACCTGATGCGTCTGTGTCTGTGGGCCGGTGCATTCTCGGTCGGTCTGCTGGCGCTGCTGCCTTATTACGAGGTCTGGCTGGTCTTGCGCCTGATGCTGGGCGTGATTCTGACCATCGTCTTCATTCTGGGCGAGAGCTGGATCAACCAGTTGGTGATCGAGCGTTTGCGTGGGCGTCTGGTCGCTCTGTATGGCAGTTGCTATGCCTTGAGCCAACTGGCCGGGCCGCTGTTGCTGGGCGTGATCGGCACCGAGGCCGATTATGGTTTCTGGATCGGCGTGGCGCTGCTGGTCAGTTCACCCTTGCTGTTGCTCGGGCGCAGCGGAGCGCCGAGTACCGAAGCCTGCTCGGTGACGTTTCGGGATTTGCTCGGCTTTTGCCGGGGCATGCCGGCCATCGCCTGGGCGGTTTCTCTGTTTGCCGCGTTCGAGGCGCTGATCCTGACGCTCTTGCCGGTTTACTGTCTGCGCGAAGGCTTCACGCCGGAAATCGCCTTGATGATGGTGAGCACTGTGGTGGTCGGGGATGCGTTGCTGCAATTGCCGATCGGCCTGCTGGCTGACCGTGTATCGCGTCGTGCCCTGTTCTCGGGCTGCGCGATTGCCTTGCTGGTTTCCAGCCTGTTGATCCCGTTGCTGATCGATACAGTGCTGATCTGGCCACTGTGGGTGCTGTTTGGCGCCAGTGCGGGTGGTTTGTTTACTCTGTCGCTGATTCTGATTGGCGAGCGTTATCGCGATGATGCGCTGGTGCGCGCCAATGCTCATGTGGCTCAGCTCTGGGGCATCGGTTGCCTGCTCGGGCCGCTGGCTGCCGGTGCCGGTAGCCAGTGGGTCAGTGGCCATGCCTTGCCGTTGATGATGGCGGCCGGGGCATTCGGGTTGGTGATTCTGTCGTTGAGAAGCAATGCATTCGGCGGCAAACAACCCATTGCCGCTTAGAGCATCTTTTCCAGGCCAATGGCCTTGCTGACCCAGGAGTTCAGGCGGCGCCACCAGCCGCCTGGCTCCTTGTGCAGGGTATGCATCTGGCCGTTGTCTTCGGTCACCCATACCACTTGCCCGTTTTCCAGTTTCACCTCGTAGCTCAGGTTCGGGGCCATGCCTTGCAGGGTCAGTTCGCGCAGTTCTTCGGCCAGTTGCGGGCTGTCGACCAGCACGCCTACTTCGGTGTTCCACAGCACCGAGCGCGGGTCGAAATTGAACGAGCCGACAAAGATCTTCTGCCGATCAAAAATCATCGCCTTGCTGTGCAGGCTTGAGTCGGAACTGGTGAGGAACGAGCTTTTCTTGAACAGATGCGGGCCGCTGCCGCTGCTTCCCGTGTCGCCGGGCTGGCGGCGCAGCTCGAAGAGCTTCACGTCATGTTCCAGCAGCGCCTTGCGATAGGGCGCATAGCCGCCATGCACGGCGGGTACGTCGGTAGCTTCCAGTGAGTTGGTCAGCAGGCTCACGGACACACCGGCGTCCGCTCGGTTGGTGAGGTACAGCAAGCCGGCTTCGCCCGGCACGAAGTACGCCGAAATCAGCATCAACTCCTGATGCGCCTTCAGCAGCTCGGGAGCCAGTTGCGTCGTGAGCAGCAAGTGCGGATCGGGCTCTCCGCGCGCCAGTACCTTGGTCGGAGCATCCCACAAGGCCTGGTTGTGTGCCCAGACCAGTTCGTTGAGCCAGGTTTTCAGGCGAGGCCGGGTCTTGTAGCTCATCAGGCGCTCGTACAGGGCTTTATGTAGCTGATGGGCCTCTTCCAGAGAAGCGGCCAACCGTTCACGGGCCTGGGTCAGGTCGCTGGCGGTGGGCAGGATGTACATGAACTCATCAATGGGTTTGCTCAGCGTGCTGTTCCAGTACTGATCGAAGCTGTGTCCCAATTGCTCGGCGACCGGCCCGACGCTGAGCATGTCGATGTCGGTAAAGTTCATGTTGGGCTCGGCGTCGAAGTACTCGTCACCCAGGTTGCGTCCACCGACGATGGCGACACTGTTGTCGGCCAGCCACAGTTTGTTGTGCATGCGTCGATGTTGCCGTGACAGGTTCATCAGCCTCCCGACGCTGCGTGTCACGCCGGTCTCGCGGCCAAGGTTCTGCGGGTTGAACAGGCGGATCTGGATGTTCGGGTGAGCGGCGAGGGTGGCAATGGGCTGATCGAGGCCGTCACTGGTGGTGTCGTCCAGCAGGATTCGCACACGAACCCCGCGATCTGCCGCCTTGAGCAGCTCATCGATCAGGGCGCGGGTGCTCAGGCCGTCATGCACGATGTAGTACTGCAGATCCAGGCTGCTTTTGGCATTGCGGATCAGCTCGGCACGGGCCATGAAGGCATCGGTGCTTTCGGGCAGCAGGCGAAACCCCGAGCGCCCTTCATGGGGCATTGCCAAGGCCTGGATCGAGCGCCCGAATTCGGAGGTTGAAGGCGCCAGGGCCTGGCTCGGCTCGTTGGGAACGCTGAGATGAGTGCAGCCACTGACGCACAGCGCAACCAGCAGGCAAAGGGGCAAGGCCCATGATTTCTTCAAATTGTTTATCCGTCAGGCAGGGTTTCGCATGCGATATGACCCTGGAATAGCGGAAAGATTTTCAGACGTCAGTCGGTTTGTTCGGTCATTTTCGCAATCGTCAGGCCAATCTTGCGTATGGCGCTCTCGATTTCGGGTGTCGGTTTTGGGGCGAAGTTCATGCGCAGGCAGTTCCGGTATTTTCCCGATGCCGAGAAAATACTGCCCACTGCGATCTGTACGTTGTGCTCCAGCAAGGCACGATTCAGGCGCAATGTGTCGAAATCTTCCGCCAGTTCCACCCATAGCATGAAGCCGCCTTGAGGCCGGCTGACCCGTGTGCCTTCTGGAAAGTAGCGCATGACCCAGTCGATCATCTGGTCGCGGCTGCGCTGGTATTGCGTGCGCATGCGCCGCAGATGCGGCTCGTAGTGGCCACCCTGAAGGAATTCGGCAATCGCCAGTTGCGGCTGAGGGGCTGTCGAGCCGGTGCCGATGTATTTCATGTGCAGCACACGTTCCAGATAACGCCCCGGCGCGACCCAGCCGACACGCAGCCCAGGGGCAAGGCTCTTGGAGAACGAACTGCACAGCAGGACGCGGCCATCTTCATCGAAGGACTTGATGGTGCGCGGGCGAGGGTAGTTGAAGGCGAGGTCGCCATACACATCGTCCTCGATGATCGCCACATCGAAACGCTGCGCAAGGGTCAGCAAAGCCCGCTTGCGCGCTTCGGGCATCACGTAGCCCAGTGGATTGTTGCAACTGGGCGTCAGCTGTATGACCTTGATGGGCCATTGTTCCAGCGCCAGTTCCAGGGCTTCGAGGCTAATGCCCGTTATCGGGTCGGTGGGGATTTCCAGCGCTTTCATGCCCAGCCCTTTCAAGGTCTGCATGGCGCCGAAGAAGCTGGGCGAATCCACTGCCACGATGTCGCCTGGCGAGCAAATGGCGCGGATGCTCGCCGACAAGGCCTCGTGACAGCCCGTAGTGATGATCAGGTCATTGGCCGTGAGGTTACAGCCGGAATCCAGCATCAGGCGTGCGATCTGTTCGCGAAGTGTATGGACACCGTAGATATTGTCGTAGTACAGACTGGGCATGCTCTGGCGGCGACTCAGCTGACTCAGCGAGCGCAGCAGCGGTTTGAGGGTCGGGCTGCTGATATCCGGCATGCCACGCCCCAACTGGGTAACTGCATTGGCAGGTGAGACGCGAATCAGGTCCAGCACCTGTTCCCATTGGGAAATATCCACCGGCCTTTGTACCGGGCGGCCCACTGCCGGGAGTGCCGGTGCCTTTCTGCTGGCGGGCACGAAATAGCCGGACTTGGGTTTCGGTGCTGCCAGCCCACTGTCCTCCAGCACTCGATACGCCTGTTGAACGGTGCTCAGGCTGACGCCGTGTTCAAGGCTCAGAGCCCGAACCGACGGCAAGCGGTCGCCTGGGCGATAGAAGCCGTTTTCAATGCGTGAGCCAAGCAGTTCGGCAAGATTGACGTAGAGCGTCATGGCGTACTCTTGAGTGTTGTGGGCTGATAAGCAATACAGATTGGGCAAAAATATAGCATTCAGTGCGGATTCTGACTTGTCTGTATGTAAATAAATAATGGTTTTTGAATCTGTAATGGTTTTCCGGGACGCTCCATCATGACATCACACCAAAACGTGATGGAGGGTCGAAAAATGAACGGGCTCAGCGATGTGCGTTTAGCGCTTCACAGCCAGGAGTTGGAGGAGAAGAGTTCGGTCAAGGCCAGGACGAACTCACAGCCAGACATGAGCCGTTGGGCGCTGTACCGTCACCGCTGGACAACCCGCCACGCGCTGCTGAAGCTGACCGACGATCAGCTTCGCGACATCGGGCTCGATGCTCAACAGGCCATGGCTGAAGCCATGAAACCCTTCTGGAAGATGTAAGTCAGCGCAGTTCCTTGAGCCGATGCCAGAGCATTCCCAGCGCCAGCAATGGCGAGCGCAGATACTTGCCGCCGGGGAAGGTCATGTGCGGCACCCTGGCAAACAACTCGAAGCCATCGCTGTGCTGACCGGCGATGGCTTCGGCCAGTAATCTGCCTGCCAGGTGAGTGGCATTGAGGCCGTGGCCCGCATAGGCCTGGGCATAGAACACATTGGGTTGGTTCTTGAGCTGGCCGATCTGCGGCAGACGGTTGGCACCGATGCCGATCATCCCGCCCCATTGATAATCGATTTTCACCCCGGCCAGTTGCGGGAAGACCTCAAGCATCTTGGGCCGCATGTAGGCGGCGATGTCCTGTGGGTCGCGCCCCGAGTAGTGACACGCGCCACCGAACAGCAGGCGCCGGTCGGCTGAAAGCCGGTAGTAATCCACCGTCACCCGCTGGTCACAGATCGCCATGTCCCGCGGTATCAGTTCGGCTGCCTGTGCCTGGGTCAGCGGCTCTGTCGCAATGATATAGCTGCCGGCAGGCAGAACCTTGCCGCCGAGTTCCGGGTTCAGATCATTCATGTAGGCGTTGCAGCACAGCACCAGGGTTTTGGCTTGAACCGAGCCCGATGCGGTATGCACTCTGACCTGCGGGCCATAGTCGATGCGCGTCACGCCTGAGTTCTCGAACAGTCGAACGCCCAGCGCTTGAGCGGCGGCGGCTTCGCCCAGCGCCAGGTTCAAGGGATGCAGATGCCCGGAACCCATGTCGATCATGCCTCCGACGTAGCGATCCGAACCCACTACGCAGTGCATCTGTTCCGGTTGCAGCAGTTGCAGGCTGTGGCGATAGCCCAGGCTGCGCAATTCTTCGAGGTCTTCAGCGAAACCGGCAAGATCACGCGGCTTGTTGGCGACGTCGCAATAACCCCATTTCAGGTCGCAGTCGATGCCATGGCGCTCGACCCGCTGGCGAACGATCTCGACCGCTTCGATCCCCATCAGCTTGAGCTGGCGCACGCCGTCATGGCCGATGACCGGGGTGAACTGTTCAAGGTCATGGCCGACGCCACGGATCAATTGCCCGCCATTGCGTCCGCTGGCACCCCAGCCGATCTTGCGGGCTTCAAGCAAGGCAACGCTTAAACCACGCTCGGCCAGTTCGATGGCTGTGTTCAGCCCGGAAAACCCGCCGCCAACCACACACACATCCACCGTCAGCTCACCTTGTAGCGCAGGGTGATCCGGTTGCGGATGGCTGCTGGCGGCGTAATACGAGGCGGCGTGCTGGTTGTGGTGAACGCGGGCGTTCATGGAGTGATCCTGTTGGCGGGGGTGAAAATCAGCAGCGAGGATAAGCCGCTGTCATGCGCCTGCCAACTGAGGCAAAATCCCATCACTGTGTTCGGGTGGTCGATTCAATGAGCTGCAACCGTGAAAAAATCCGCGATCTGCGGCGTCAGATTCCCTCGTTCGAGTGTGTGCCTGGTTGCCACGATTGCTGTGGCCCGGTGACCACCTCACCCGAAGAAATGTCCCGCCTGCCCCGCAAGACCGCCGCCGAACAGGAAGCCGCGCTGAACGAGCTGAACTGTGTGCATCTTGGCCCCAACGGCTGCACGGTGTATGACGAGCGCCCGCTGATCTGCCGTCTGTTCGGTACCACCCAGACCCTGCCATGCCCGAACGGACGGCGACCTGTCGAGCTGATTCATCCTCGGGTCGAGAAACAGATCCATGAGTACATGGCTTCGACAAGGCAGGTGCTGGTCTAAACCCTATTTGCGAATGAATTCGCTCCCACCGGGGGGCATTGGGGTTAATCCGCAATCGGCAGGTTCAGGCTCTCCTTCACTTCTTCCATCACGATATAGCTCTTGGACTCCCGCACATGGGGCAGTTTGAGCAGGATGTCGCCCAGCAGCTTGCGGTACGAAGCCATTTCCGAGATGCGGGCCTTGACCAGGTAGTCGAAGTCGCCTGACACCAGATGGCATTCCAGTACATGAGGCAGTTTCAGGATTGCCCGACGAAACTCGTCGAAAGTGTCGCCTGATTTGTAATCCAGACTAATCTCCACGAAAACCAGCAGGCTGGCCTTGAGGTACTGAGGGTTGAGACGGGCGTTGTAGCCCATGATGATGCCTTCGCGTTCCAGCCTGCGCACCCGCTCGGTGCAGGGTGTGGTCGACAGCCCGACGCGCTCCCCAAGCTCCGTGAACGAGATTCGTCCGTCTGCCTGGAGGATGCGCAGGATATTGCGGTCGATCTTGTCCAGCTCACGTTTTGACTGGTGTTGAGTGCGCACAGGCGGTTTCCCCTCTACGAAAACGTTCTTTGCCGATAATTAGCGCTGAATATACGCAGATATACAGTGAGATACACTGCTCGATGCTCAATATACTGCACACATTCCTGCTTTAAACTTCAAATGTCAGCGGATATCCGCGATGAGGTTGTCGACATGCGTGTTCTGGTCCTTGGTAGTGGTGTGATCGGTACAACCAGTGCCTATTATCTGGCTCGGGCCGGCTTCCAGGTTACAGTGGTGGATCGTCAGCCAGCCGTAGCCATGGAAACCAGTTTTGCCAACGCCGGCCAGGTATCGCCAGGCTACGCATCGCCATGGGCTGCGCCGGGCGTGCCGCTCAAGGCAATCAAATGGCTGCTTCAGCGTCATGCGCCCTTGGCGATCAAGGCCACGGCCGATATCGATCAGTACCTGTGGATGGCGCAAATGCTGCGCAACTGCACCGCCAGCCGCTATGCCGTGAACAAGGAGCGCATGGTGCGTCTGTCCGAGTACAGCCGCGATTGCCTCGACGAGCTGCGTCTTGAAACCGGCATTGCCTACGAAGGCCGCAGCCTGGGCACCACTCAGTTGTTCCGCACCCAGGAGCAACTGGACAACGCTGCGAAAGACATCGCGGTTCTCGAACAATCCGGTGTGCCCTACGAACTGCTGGACCGCGAAGGCATTGCCCGGGTCGAGCCGGCTCTGGCTGGCGTCACCAACATTCTGAGTGGTGCATTGCGTCTGCCCAACGACCAGACCGGCGACTGCCAACTGTTCACTACCCGTCTGGCGGAAATGGCCGTCAAGCTGGGCGTCGAGTTTCGTTACGGCCAGTCCATCGAGCGCCTCGACCATGTGGGCGACCGTATCAATGGCGTCTGGATCGATGGCAAGCTCGAAACCGCAGACCGTTATGTGCTGGCGCTGGGCAGCTACTCGCCGCAATTGCTCAAGCCGCTGGGTATCCGGGCGCCGGTCTACCCGCTCAAGGGCTATTCCTTGACCGTGCCGATCACCAATACCGACATGGCACCGACCTCGACCATTCTCGATGAAACCTACAAGGTTGCCATCACCCGTTTCGACAACCGTATCCGCGTTGGCGGTATGGCTGAAATTGCCGGTTACGACCTGTCGCTCAACCCTCGGCGTCGCGAAACACTGGAGATGATCGTCAACGACCTCTATCCTCGGGGCGGCGATCTGACCCAGGCCAGTTTCTGGACCGGGCTGCGTCCGACCACGCCGGATGGCACACCTATCGTGGGTGCAACGCCGTTCCGTAATCTGTTCCTCAATACCGGCCACGGAACACTTGGCTGGACCATGGCTTGCGGCTCCGGGCGTTTGCTGGCCGACCTCATGGCGAGCGAAAAACCTCAGATCAGTGCCGCAGGCCTCGATATTTCTCGCTATGGCAGTACCAAGGAGAGTGCAAAACATGTCAATCCAGCGCCAGCTCACCAATGAGCGCATGAGTCAGATCGTCGTCCACAATGGCACCGTTTATCTGTCGGGGCAGGTGGGGGATGACATGGCGGGCGGGATCGAAAAGCAGACCCGCGAGACACTCGATAACATCGAGCGTCTTCTGGACCTGGCAGGCACAACCAAAAGTCGCATCCTGTCTGTCACGATTTACCTGAAGGACATCGATGCTCACTTTGCCGGCATGAACAGTGTCTGGGACAAATGGCTGCCAAAAGGCGTCGCACCTGCGCGTGCGACGGTCGAGGCCAAGCTGTGCGAACCGGAGATCCTTGTCGAGCTTTCAGTGGTTGCTGCGTTGCCATAACCGTAGGAATTCATTCGCGAAGGCTGAGCCGCATACTGCATGGATGTGTTGGGTGTGGCTTTCGCGAATGAATTCGCTCCTACATGAGTTTTAATCTTTTCTATATCAGAACTATCTTCCCATGCGTCCAGCCCGCGCCCTGATTGATCTTCAAGCCCTGCGTCACAATTACCAACTGGCCCGCGAAGCGACCGGTGCCAAAGCCCTCGCCGTTATCAAGGCCGATGCTTATGGTCACGGCGCTGTGCGTGTGGCCCAGGCATTGGAGGCCCAAGCCGACGGTTTTGCCGTGGCCTGCATCGAAGAGGCTCTGGAGCTGCGTGAAGCGGGCATTCGTGCGCCGATCCTGTTGCTGGAAGGTTTCTTCGAGGCCGATGAGCTGGCGCTGATCGTTGAGCATGACCTGTGGTTCGTCGTGCATTCCCTATGGCAACTGGAAGCCATCGAAAAAGCCAGCATCAGCAAGCCGTTGACCGTATGGCTCAAGCTCGACACCGGCATGCACCGGGTCGGCTTGCATCCGTCCGAGTATCAGGCGGGTTATCAACGTCTGCTGGCGACCGGCAAGGTGGCGAAGATCGTCTTGATGAGCCACTTCGCCCGTGCCGACGAACTGGCGTGCTCGCGCAGCGATGAGCAGGTCGCCGTATTCGAGGCCGCCCGCCAGGGCCTCATGGCGGAAGTCAGCCTGCGCAACTCGCCCGCGGTACTGGGCTGGCCGAATATTCCCAGTGACTGGGTACGTCCCGGCATCATGCTGTATGGCGCAACGCCCTTCGACCAGCCGCAGGCACTGGCTGACCGCTTGCAGCCGGTGATGACTCTGGAGTCGAAAATCATCGGCGTGCGCGAACTGCCTGCTGGCGAGCCTGTGGGTTATGGCGCCATCTTTGTCACCGAACGCCCGACCCGTGTCGGTGTAGTCGCCATGGGTTATGCCGATGGCTATCCGCGCCAGGCGCCTACTGGTACGCCGGTCTGGATCGACGGTCAACCGAGCCGGTTGCTGGGGCGGGTTTCCATGGACATGCTCTGTGTGGACCTGACCGACTTGCCTCAGGCGGGCCTCGGCAGCCGTGTCGAGCTGTGGGGCAAGAACGTACTGGCCAGCGAAGTTGCTGCGCAGGCTGGCACCATCCCTTACCAGATATTCTGCAATCTGCGGCGTGTCCCGAGGGTCTATTCGCAAGAATGACCCCGCTGGCCCGGTTAAAAGTCCGAAGTGTTGTAAATACTGAACGCTGTTGCCATCATGTCGTTCATCTCGACTTTAACCTTACCGAACCAGGGGGAATGCCGCATTGGACGTCGGTGAACGACTGCAATCCATTCGCAAGCTCAAGGGCCTGTCCCAGCGCGAACTCGCCAAGCGGGCAGGTGTGACCAACAGCACCATTTCCATGATCGAGAAAAACAGCGTCAGCCCCTCGATCAGTTCCCTGCGCAAGGTGCTCGGCGGGATTCCCATGTCCATGGTCGAGTTCTTTTCCGAAGAGCTTGAGCCGGAAAATCCAACCCAGGTGGTCTACAAGGCCAGCGAGTTGATTGATATTTCCGATGGTGCCGTGACCATGAAGCTGGTGGGCAAATCGCATCCCGGTCGGGCCATTGCCTTTCTCAACGAAATCTACCCGCCAGGGGCCGATACCGGTGAAGAAATGCTGGTACACGAAGGCGAAGAAACCGGAATTCTGGTCGAAGGACGACTGGAACTGGTCGTCGGTCTGGACACCTACATCCTCGAAGCAGGCGACAGCTACTATTTCGAGAGCACCAAACCACATCGATTCCGCAATCCGTTCGATGTGCCGGCGCGACTAATCAGCGCAGCCACCCCGGCCAATTTTTGACCAGAAGTAGCGCAATCGCCTCATGTATACGGGCTGGCTGGCCAGACACCCCATGAATGGGCTTCAAGGCTAATAACCTTTCTGTCTGTAGGGGTGTTTCGGCTCAAAGGGCTAGTCGCTATAATTCGCCCGCCTGCCAAACCGTGGTCGCGGGCGTGATTAGTCACCATGAGGGTGTAAGCGTGAACCTGATAAACAAGAGACTGGCAGCGGCTGCCATGTTGGCTTTTTGGGCATTCAACGCTCAGGCAGCGACGAATGATGAAATTGCCAAACGACTCGAACCGGTCGGGCAGGTCTGTATTCAAGGCAAGGAATGCGCAGGTATGGCAGTCACGGCATCAGTCGGTGGCGGCGGCGCGAAATCTGCGGACGATGTCATCGCCAAACACTGCACCGCCTGCCACAGCGTCGGGCTGCTGAATGCACCCAAGATCGGCGACACTGCCGCCTGGGACGAGCGAGCCAGGAAAGAAGGTGGCCTTGACGGCCTGCTGGCCAAAGCCATCACCGGCCTCAACGCCATGCCACCCAAAGGCACCTGCGGCGACTGCACCGATGAGGACCTCAAAGGTGCGATTCAGAAGATGTCCGGGCTCAAATAAGCTCAACGCTGTATCGAGAACCGCCGCGGAAACCTGATCTTCGGCGGTTTTTTTGTGGCCACAGAAAACCAAAGGCTGAACGGTAGAAATTCTTACAGAGTTTTCGTGATACTTTTGTCTCCAGTTGGATACACTTGCGTCATGACTTATAGTGTTCAGCAAACCAGTACTTTCGCTTCATGGCATGCCGCCTTGCGTGATATGTGCGCAAGAATCGCCATTGCCCGGCGCATCGAGCGTGCATCCGCAGGTAATCTGGGTGACGTGAAGTCAGTGGGCTAAGGTGTTTCCGAGATGCGCGTGGATGTAGGCGTTGGCTACCGTGTCTATTTCACGACCCGCGACAGGACGCTCATTGTCCTCTTGGTGGGAGGCGATAAATCAACCCAGCCTGCTGATATAAAGCGGGCTAAAACAATGGCTAAGGAGGTTTGATGATGAACGAGATCCTCGTGCCTTTTGACATGGCATCGCTGCTGGACAGTGATGAAGCAATAACCGAATACCTTTCCCAGGTGCTGGCCGAAGGCGACACCGATGAGCTGATACGTGCCGTTGGTCATGTGGCGAAAGCCCGTGGCATGGCGCAAATTGCCAAGGATTCCGGTCTTGGGCGTGCCAGCCTCTACAAGGCACTGGCACCGGGTGCCAAGCCTCGTTTCGATACCATCCTCAAAGTGATGCGTGCGATGGGGGTCGAGTTGCAGGCCAGGGTCGTTGCCCACCCGTGATGCATCGGGTAGGCAATCGCGTGTAAGAAATCCCGTTACGGGCCGCAACGCTGTTCATTCAAGACGGTCCAACCTCCATCCAGCCACAACCCCCGGAGAGTTCGGATGCCCAAGTCCTGTTCCATTGAGCAAGCCGTCGATCATGTGCTCGCGCAGTTGCCCGAGCATATTCATATGGGCATGCCTCTGGGGTTGGGCAAGCCCAATCGGTTCGTCAATGCGCTGTACGAGCGCATCCGGCAGCTTCCCGAGCGGCAACTGACGATTTATACCGCGTTGAGTCTGGGTCGACCGCCGGCGGGTGAGGGGTTGCAGGGACGTTTTCTGGAGCCTTTCCTGGAGCGGGTTTTCGGGGATTACCCGGAGCTGGAGTTCCTGTCGGCGCTGCGCCGTGACGATCTGCCGCCGAACATTCGCATCCAGCAATTCTTCATGCAGCCGGGCAGCCTGCTCAACAGCGAAGCGGCCCAGCAAGACTACGTCAGCAGCAATTACAGCCATGCGGCGCGGGACATCAATGCCAGCGGTTTGAACCTGATTGCGCAACTGGTCGCCCGTGATGAGCAAAGGCCCGGCAAGTTGAGCCTGAGCTGCAACCCCGACGTGACCCTCGACCTGCTGCCGATGGTCGCCAGGCGAAGGGCTGCGGGCGAGACGATTCTGATTCTGGGGCAGATCCATGCCGATCTGCCCTATATGCCCGGCGACTCAGAACTGGATGCCGATGCTTTTGATGTGTTGCTGGATGAGCAGGAGCGCAGCGTCCTGTTCTCGACCCCCAACATGCCGGTGGGCTTTCAGGATCACTTCATCGGTCTGCACGCCAGCACGCTGGTTCGCGATGGCGGCACCTTGCAGATTGGCATCGGCTCCATGGGCGATGCACTGACCGCCGCGCTGCTGGCCAGGCAAGCCAATAACGAAACCTATCGCGGGTTGCTCGCGGAACTGAACATGAGCAACTGGCAGACCCTGATCGACCGCGAAGGTGGCGTCCAGCCTTTTGCCAGCGGGCTTTACGGATGCAGCGAGATGTTCGTCAACGGCCTGCTGGTGCTGGCCGACGCGGGTATTGTGCGGCGCAAGGTGTATGCCGATGTCGAGTTGCAACGGCTGGCCAACCTGGGAACCCTCGATGAAAGCGTTCACCCGGATGGCGTCGTGCTGCATGGCGGGTTTTTCCTGGGGCCGCTGAGTTTTTATGAGCGCTTGCGTGAGTTACCTGCGGAGCGACTGGCGCAGTTCAACATGACTGCTATCAGTTACATCAACGAGCTGTACGGCAACGAAGAGCTCAAGCGCCTGCAACGTCGTGATGCGCGCTTTATCAACAGCGCCTTCACCATGACCCTGATGGGCGCGGCGGTGTCCGATCAACTGGAAGACGGGCGTGTGCTCAGTGGCGTCGGCGGCCAGTACAACTTCGTTTCCCAGGCTCATGCGCTGGAAGACGCACGCTCGATTCTGATCCTGCGAAGCTGGCGGGAGTCGGGCGGCGAGATCAGCTCCAATATCGTCTGGCAGTACGGCCACGCGACCATTCCCCGGCATTTGCGCGATATTGTCGTGACCGAATACGGCATTGCCGACTTGCGTGGTCAGACCGATGCGACGGTGATCGAGCGACTGCTGAACATCAGTGACTCACGCTTTCAGAGCGGCCTGATCGAGCAGGCGCAGAAAGCCGGCAAGCTGCCGAAGGATTTTCACCTCGACCCGCGCTTTACCCAGAACACCCCCGAGCGCCTGCAAGACATTGCATCCCGCTATCCGGCGCTGTTCATCGAATATCCGCTGGGTTGCGATTTCACTGCGCGAGAGCGTGATCTGCTGCGGGCCTTGAACTGGCTCAAGAGCAAATTCAAGCTCACCGAGATTCTGGAGCTGGGCAAAGCCACACTGGATGCGCCCGAGCCTTCGGCCTATATCGAGCACTTGCAGCGCATGCAACTTGACGAGCCTCAAGGTCTGAAAGAAGAGCTGTACCAGCGTTTGCTGCTGGCCGGGCTGCACAACTCTGCCGGATCAGCGTTTTGAACGGGTTTCCAGAGCCCGGAAAATCAACATGCCTGCCAGCATCAAAATAACGAAAACCAGTGGTTGCCACTGGAGAGTCAGCAGCAGAGCGACGGCAGGACCAGGACACAACCCGGCAATGCCCCATCCGACGCCAAACAACAGGCTGCCACCGATCAGCCGCTTGTCCAGCGTTCGGCTGGCTGGCAGTTGCATGGGGGCTCCGAGCAGTGAATGGCGGTGTTTGCCTGCCCAGCGAAACGGCAGGAATGCCACTGCGATAGCGCCGATCATCACAAATGCAAGAGATGGGTCCCATTGCCCGGCAATGTCGAGAAAGCCCAATACCTTGGCGGGGTCAGTCATACCAGCCATCAACAGGCCGGTGCCAAACAGAAGGCCAGCAATCAGTGCCGTGAGTTTGCGCATGATCAGGCTCCGATCAGGTGGCGAAGAATGAATACCGTGGCAAAGCCCGTCAGCATGAAGGTCACGGTTGCCACCATCGAGCGGGGAGAAAGGCGAGCGATACCGCATACGCCGTGACCGCTGGTGCAGCCAGAGCCATATCGGGTGCCGATACCGACCAGCAGGCCTGCCACAATCAGGCCAGGCCATGAGGTTTCAAACGACATGGCGGGCAAGACGGTAAACAGCCCCCAGATCAGGGGTGCTATCAACAGGCCGAAAATGAACAAGGCTTTCTCGGCACGACCTTCACCCGTCTGCAAAAGGCTGCTCAGCAGGCCGCTGATCCCGGTAATGCGCCCGTTGGCCAGCACAAACAGGCTGGCTGCCAGGCCGATCAACAGACCACCGGCCAGCGATGACCAGGGTGTGAAGTGAAGCCAGTCGATGACCATCGTAATCGCCCTCTCAAGTCAGGGTGCTGAAAATAAGCATGACGGCGGCAGCCCACCCGGCAATGGCGAACAACTGCTGCAAGCGTGGGCCTGCGAGGTAGCGGGAAACCTGTCTGCCGCCCATCAGGCCGATAATGGCCCCCAGCGCGAAAGGCGCGCCGACGGGCCAGTGCATTACGCCAGCTACGGAGGCGGTAATCACACTGCCGGTTGAAACCAGTGCGATGACCGCCAATGAAGTTGCGACGACGCTCTTCATGTTCAGGTCGCTATAGCGGGTCAGTGCCGGGATGATGACAAAACCACCGCCGACGCCGATCAACCCCGACAGCAATCCCGAAGTCATCCCGGTCAGTGTCAGAGCCCGAATGCAGGGCATTGTCCAGCGTAACCGGCCTTGCAGCGGGTTGAGCACACAAGGCAAGACTTCCTGACGACAGGCCGGTGGCCCGTATTTCAGCTCGCGGGTGGCCTTGAGAAAGATCCGTCCGCAGGCGTACAGCATCACAACGGCAAAGAGCAGTGCCAGCGGTGTATTGGGCAGACGATGGGCGAGCCACAGGCCCAATGGCGACATGAGCACACCGATGCCGGCGATATAAAGCGCGGCACGATAGCGGACAATGCCCTGTTTCAATCCAAGAATGGCACCGACTGCCGCTGCCATACCCACCGCAAGCAAGCCGATGGGCGCGGCTTCGACCATGGAAAGCCCAAGCCCGAAAACCAGCATCGGCACTGCCAGAATGCCACCGCCTGCACCTGTCAGCGCCAGCACCGCGCCAATGATCATACCCAGGCCCGCGCCCAGCAGTTGGTGCTCATCCATGGATCAGCCCAGGGTGAATGGGGCATATCGGGCTCATATCAGGCTTTCCGGGTGCGTACAGCACTTCAAAGGACGTTAAGCGGGATTTTCAGGTAGCTGACGCCGTTTGCTTCCGGTTCGGGGAAGTGGCCGCAGCGCATGTTGATCTGCACCGACGGCAGCATCAGGACCGGCATTTCCAGGGTTGCATCCCGTGCTTCGCGCATTGTGACGAAAGCGTCTTCGTCGATGCCTTCGTGTACATGAATGTTGTTGGCGCGCTGTTCGGCAACGGTCGTCATGTATTGCAGTTCGCGGCCATTGGGCAGGTAGTCATGGCACATGAACAGCCGGGTTTGTGGCGCCAGGCTGAGGATTCGGTGAATGGAGCGATACAAGGTTCGGGCGTCGGCCCCCGGAAAGTCGCAGCGCGCGGTGCCGTAATCGGGCATGAACAGCGTATCGCCGACGAACGCGACAGTTTCGTCACCAACTTGCACAAGATAGGTCATGCAGGCGGGTGTATGACCCGGCGTATGCAGTGCCTGAGCCTGGAGCGAGCCGATGGAAAAGGCGCCATTGTCATCCAGCAGTACATCGAACTGGGTGCCGTCGCGGGCGAAGTCCTCCGGTGCGTTGAACAGCTTGCCGAAGACTTGCTGTACGGCCTTGATATGGCTGCCGATGGCGATCTGTCCGCCCAGTTGCCGTTTCAGGTACGGCGCGGCCGAAACATGATCCGCATGGACGTGGGTTTCCAGTATCCATTGCACCGATGCTTGCAAAGCCCTGACCCGCTCGATCAGGCGATCGGCCGACTCGGTGCGGGTACGGCCGGACTTCGGATCATAGTCCAGCACGCTGTCGATCAGCGCGCACTGCTTGCTGGCAAGGTCCATCACCAGATAGCTGATGGTCCATGTATGGCTGTCGAAGATGCCTTCGACATACAGCCTTTCCCCAATGATCATTGCGGTGTCTCCATGGCCGTAAATGGCTGTCACGCCATGCAAGCGTAGACAGGCAGCGTCGCCGTTCTACTTGAAGGTCACCACGCCACCTGCCAGCGACTCCACCCGTGCCAGGGATTCAACGCGATAACCCTGCGCATCCAGCTCGGCACGACCGCCCTGAAAGGACTTTTCGATCACGATGCCGAGCCCGGCCACCTTGGCGCCTGCTTGCTTGATGATCGAGATCAGTGCCTGGGAGGCTTTGCCGTTGGCCAGGAAGTCATCGATGATCAGCACGTTGTCGTTGCTGTTCAGGTGCCGTGGCGAGATGGCGACAGTGCTTTCGACCTGTTTGGTGAAAGAATAGACAGTGGCCGACAGCAGGTTTTCAGTCAGGGTCAGCGACTGATGCTTGCGGGCGAAAATCACAGGCACGCCGAGATTCAGGCCGGCCATCACCGCCGGTGCAATGCCCGAGGCCTCGATGGTGACGATCTTGGTGATGCCTGCATCCGCGAACAGCCGGGCGAACTCGTCGCCGATGGCTTTCATCAGTGCCGGGTCGATCTGATGATTGAGAAACGCATCGACCTTCAAGACCTGATCGGAAAGTACGATGCCTTCTTCGCGAATTTTCTTGTGCAGTGCTTCCACTTCGGTTCCTTGGGTGCGCCAGTGCGCATTGGTTGATCGTTTATTGTTCAGGTTTCAGCGCTTGAGCATGGCGCGTATGTCCGCCAGAGCTGTATTGCCACGCACGGCTTTCACTTCGGTTGGTGTGTCGTCGTTGCCTTCCCATGCCAGATCGTCCGGCGGCAGCTCATCCAGGAAGCGGCTTGGCGCGCAGTCGATGATCTCGCCGTATTGCTTGCGTTTGGCGGCAAACGTGAACGCCAGTGTCTGCCGGGCGCGGGTAATGCCCACGTAGGCCAGACGGCGCTCTTCCTCGATGGTGTCGGCCTCGATGCTGGAGCGGTGCGGCAGGATTTCTTCTTCCATGCCCATGATGAACACGTAAGGGAATTCCAGGCCCTTGGAAGCATGCAGGGTCATCATCTGCACGCCTTCGGCGCCGTCTTCCTCCTCCTGCTGACGTTCGAGCATGTCACGCAGGACCAGCTTGCCAATGGCCTCTTCGATGGTCATGCCGCCATCTTCGTCTTTTTCCAGGGTGTTCTTGAGCGCTTCGATCAGGAACCAGACGTTACCCATGCGGTAATCGGCGGCCTTGTCGCTGGAGCTGTTCTGACGAATCCAGTTCTCGTAATCGATATCCATGACCATGCTGCGCAGCGCCGCGATAGGGTCGTTCTGCGCACATTGCTGGCGCACGCCGTCCATCCAGCGCTTGAAGCGTTGCAGGCGGTCGGTGTAACGGCTGTCCAGATGTTCGCCCAGGCCGATTTCCTCGGTGGCGGCGTACATCGAAACCTTGCGCTCGGTAGCGTAGTTGCCGAGTTTTTCCAGGGTCGTGGAACCAATTTCCCGGCGCGGGACGTTGATGACGCGCAGAAAGGCGTTGTCGTCGTCCGGGTTCACCAACAGGCGGAAGTAGGCCATCAGGTCCTTCACTTCCTGGCGGCCAAAGAAGCTGTTGCCGCCCGACAGTCGATAGGGAATCTGATGGTGCTGCAATTTCAGCTCGATCAGCTTGGCCTGATAGTTACCGCGATAGAGGATGGCGAAATCGCTGTAGGGCCGGTCGGTGCGCAGGTGCAGGGTGAGGATTTCCATCGCCACCCGCTCGGCTTCGGCGTCTTCGTTGCGGCAGCGGATCACGCGGATCTCGTCGCCGTGACCCATTTCACTCCAGAGCTGCTTCTCGAAGGCGTGAGGGTTGTTGGAAATCAGCACGTTGGCGCAGCGCAGGATGCGGCTGGTGGAACGGTAGTTCTGCTCCAGCATCACGACTTTCAGCGACGGATAGTCTTCCTTGAGCAGCATCAGGTTTTCCGGCCGCGCACCGCGCCATGCATAGATCGACTGGTCATCGTCGCCCACCACCGTGAACTGGTGGCGGGTGCCGATCAGCAGTTTGACCAGCAGATACTGGCTGGCGTTGGTGTCCTGGTACTCATCCACCAGCAGGTAGCGGACCTTGTTCTGCCACTTTTCCAGAATGTCGGCGTGTTCCTGGAACAGCTTGACCGGCAGCAGGATCAGGTCGTCGAAATCCACCGCGTTGTACGCCTTGAGCGTGCGCTGATAGTGGGTGTAGACGATGGCGGCGGTCTGTTCCTTGGGGTTGCGGGCGTTGGCCAGCGCTTCGGGCGGCAGGATCAGGTCGTTCTTCCAGGCGCCGATCATGTTCTTGATCTCGTCGACGCCGTCGTCGCCCGAATACTCTTTCTGCATGATGTCGGTCATCAGGGCCTTGACGTCGGTTTCGTCGAAGATCGAGAAACCTGGCTTGTAGCCCAGCCGCACATGTTCCTTGCGGATGATGTTCAGGCCCAGATTGTGGAACGTCGATACTGTCAGGCCGCGACCTTCGCCACCTCGCAGCAGTGTGCCGACCCGCTCTTTCATCTCCCGTGCGGCCTTGTTGGTGAAGGTCATGGCCACGATGTACTGCGCACGAATGCCGCAGTTCTGGATCAGATGGGCGATCTTGCGTGTGATCACGCTGGTCTTGCCGGAACCAGCACCGGCGAGCACCAAAAGAGGGCCGCCGACATAGTTCACGGCTTCCTGTTGCCGGGGATTGAGTCGGGACATGGCGGTATAGAGAGTCGTTTGCGAAAAGGTCGGGCATTTTAACAGGCCCAGACATTTATGCAGTGTTCATCATTGCACCGCAGTGACGGCTATCTAAATTTTTTGTTTTTGTTACATTTGCCGAAGCGCGAAGATGCGCCAGTCGGTCGCACTCGTTTGAGTGGATGCTTATCGGTTTTTCCTTTGCAGTTAGGGAGTTAGCGTGCCTGTGCCTGTCGAGCCCTTACGGTTGTTACTGTTGGTCAGGGAACCCGAATGGCTGGCGCTGCTGCGCAATTGTCTGGCGCCGCTGGGCGATGAGGTCATTCTGTATCAGGCCGCTGACTGGAATGCATTCAACAGCCAGCCCGACAAACCGCGCTCGGCCTTGCTGTTGACGACTTCCGAACTGCAACCGCCTGCCGGAAGCTGCGTATTGCCGATGGTGTTGCTGCTCGACGAAGAACCGTTCGTCGCGCCGGCAGGTGTCAGCGACTGGCTGATCCGTGACAGCCTGACGACCGATACCCTTCGTCGCTGCCTGCGTCATGTGCGTGAGCGCGCAGTACTGGAGGACACCCTGCAACGCCTGGCCGGGCAGGACCCGCTGACCGGCATCGCCAACCGACAGGGTTTTCAGGCGTTACTGACCGCTCGTCTGGCCGAAGGCAGCGGTTTTGCCTTGGGGCATCTGGACCTCGATAACTTCCGCCGTGCCAACGATGCACTGGGCCATCAGGCCGGTGACCGGTTGATCCTGCAAGTGGTGGCGCGGCTCAAGAGCCAGCTCGATACCGGGGATCAGATCGCTCGCCTGGGAGGCGACGAGTTCGCTCTGCTGATCGACACCCGTCATACATCCACACGTGCTGCACAACTGGCCGAGCGGATTACCGATGCGTTGTCCGAACCCTACTGGATCGACGGTGAAAGCCTGTTGATCGGCAGCAGCCTGGGGATCGCTCATTCTCGGGTCGAGACCGGTGCTGACCCCTTGATGTGGCATGCCCATATCGCGATGCGCCAGGCCAAGAGCCTTCAAGGCTGTACGTTTCATCTTTTCGACGAAAGCATCAACCGCAACGCCCGCAGCCTTGCAGACCTTGAGGCCGAACTGCGCAAAGCCCTGCGCAATGATGAGCTTGAACTGCATTATCAGCCACGCCTGTGTCTGGAAAGCGGCGCTGTTGTCGGCCTTGAAGCACTGGTGCGCTGGCGCCACAGCAAGCGTGGCCTGCTGCTGCCCAGCGAGTTCGTCCCCTTGGCCGAACAAAGCGGCATGATTGTACCGTTGGGGTATTGGGTCATTTTCCGTGCCCTGCGGGATATGCAGGCCTTGCGCGAGCGTGGCTTTGCGCCGCTGCACATGGCGATCAACCTGTCGTTCCGGCAGTTTCAGGACAGCCAGCTTCTGGCGACCCTCAGCCGTCTGATTGCCGAGCATGAAATCGATGCGCACTGGCTGGAGTTCGAGCTGACCGAAACGGCGGTCATGCGCAGCAGCGATCAGGTCCGGCAGATAATGGATGCATTGCGTTGCCTGGGCGTGCGTTTTTCTCTCGATGACTTCGGCACCGGCTTTTCTTCCTTCATGCACCTAAACAGCCTGCCGATTGAGCTGCTCAAAATCGACAAAAGCTTTGTCGGAGAAATGGAGTCGCGTGAGGAAAACCGCAAGCTGGTCCACGCAATGATCAACCTGGCTCATAACCTGAACCTGGAAGTGGTGGCCGAGGGCGTGGAAAACCAGGAGCAACTGGCGCTGCTGCGCAGCTTTGGTTGCAATCAGGTTCAGGGTTACCTCATCAGCCGACCGTTACCGATGGTTGAGTTGTGTGACTATCTGGATCGGCCGGTAACGAGTTCATCCGCGCGTGCGATGTGAGGGCTGTCAGTCATGGGTGGATGACATCCAGGCTGCCTTCTGACTCGCGCTTCGACTCCACTTTTATCAACCGCGCGGTCTTTTTCTCGAACGCATAGGTCAGCGCCACGGCCGAACACAACAGGCCCAACGCCAGCCCCCACCAGACACCTTCTGCGCCCAGCTCTGTTGAAAAGGCCAGCAGCCATGCTGCGGGCGCTGCCACCAGCCAGTAGCAGACCAGCCCGATAAGAAAGGTGGTCTTGGCATCCTTTAGCCCGCGAATGGCGCCCATGGCGATGGTTTGCATGCCGTCCAGCAGCTCGAACCATGCCGCGATGGCCAACAGTTTTACCGCCAGAATCACAATTTCCGTGAACGCCGGATCATTGAGGTCGAGAAACAGACCGATGACTTGATGAGGCGCCAGCCAGAACAGCAAGCCAAACATCAGCATCACTGCTCCGCCGAACGATATACCCAGCCGCCCGGCTGTTCGGGCCATCAATATATTGCCTGCTCCGTAATGCTGGCCGATGCGCATGGTGACGGCGTAGGAAATCCCCACCGGAATCATGAACGCCATGGACACGGTCTGAACGGCGATCTGATGCGCAGCCATCTGGGTGCTGCCCATGGCTCCCATGCAAAACGCGGCAAAGGTAAACAAGCCGACTTCCACCGCATAGGTTCCGCCAATCGGCAGGCCGAGGTTCCAGAGTTCTTTAAGGTGGCTGCGTGACAACTGCCACAGCCCTTTGCGAATCGGATAGGCCGCATAAGCAGGGTGGCGGCGGATATGCAGGGCCAGCGCGAGTGCCATGCAGTTGGTCACTAGTGCGGTGATCAGCCCGATCCCCATCAGGCCGAGGTTGGGCAGGCCGAACCAGCCGTGGATCATCATGTAATTGAGCGCGAAGTTGGCAGCAGCACCCGCCAGACTGATGGTCATGACCGGGCCTGCACGTCCCAGGGCGCTGGTGAAACCACGCAATGCCATGAAGCTGAGCAGGCCGGGAAGTGCCAGCGGCAAGGTGGTCAAGAATTGCGCGGCCATATGAACGTTGACTTCATCCTGGCCGAGCTTGAGCAGGATCGGTTCAAGGTTCCACAGCAGCAACGCCGCCACCAGCGCCATGCCCCATGCCAGCCACAAGCCCGCCTGGGTCAGCCGTGTTGCGCCCTCGGCATCGTTTGCTCCGTGACGAATCGACACCAGCGTGCCGACTGCCGCCATCACGCCCACGCAGAAAAACGAGACAAAACTGTAAGTGGCAGCGCCCAGACCGCCACCGGCCAAGGCTTCGGGGCCGATCTTGCCCATCATCACGGTATCGGTGAAGACCATCAGCATGTGCGCCATCTGCGACGCGATCAACGGCCCGGCCAGGCGCAGGATGATCCAGAGTTCTTTGAGGGCGGGCTGTTGCATGATGGGGAGGCTCTACTTCACGTCTACTGATCAGGCGCACATTCTCGGCATTCCAGCGCTCAAGCACAAAGCGATAAATCCGATCATCAGCATGAGAAAAACTCATGCGAGTACATTTATCGTACAGTAGCGACTTACCGCTCTGGAAATATCCACATGCTTCGTAGTCTTCCGCCTTTATATGCATTGCGTGCTTTTGAAGCGGCCGCTCGGCATACCTCGTTCACACGCGCGGCAGAAGAACTGTCGATTACGCAGAGCGCTGTCAGTCGCCATATTCGTACGCTTGAAGATCACTTTTCCTGCCGCCTGTTTCAGCGTAATGGCCGCAACCTGCAACTCACCGAAGCTGCCCGTGCCCTGTTGCCTGGCGTGCGAGACGGGTTTCAGGCGCTTGAGCGTGCATGCAGTACGTTACAGGCTGAAGAAGGCATCTTGCGCATGAAAGCTCCTTCGACCCTGACCATGCGTTGGCTATTGGCGCGGCTCAGCCGTTTTCGTCATTTACAGGTGGGTAACGAAGTCCAGTTGACCAGTGCCTGGATGGATATCGATGCTGTGGATTTCTCGCAAGAGCCCTTTGATTGTGCAGTTCTGTTGAGCCGTGGGCATTTCCCGCCGGATTGGGAATCGACTTTGCTGTTCCCGGAGTTGTTGATCCCGGTCGGCGCCCCGGCCTTCCTGCAGGATCCGCCGTGGGATGTCGAGCGGCTGGCGAGTATCGAGTTGCTGCACCCGACGCCGGATCGGCGTGACTGGCGCACCTGGCTGAACCGCATGGGGCTGGCCGACAAGGTTTCGCTCAGGGGCGGTCAGGTTTTCGATACCCTTGAGCTGGGCATGATCGCGGCCGCCCGGGGTTACGGGCTGTCGATGGGTGATTTATTGATGGTTGCCGAAGACGTCGCACAGGGCCGTTTGAGCTTGCCCTGGCGTACCGCCGTGTTCAGCGGCGAGAACTATTATCTGGTCTGGCCCAAGACAAGGCCCGGTTTAGAGCGGTTGCGGCGGTTAAGTGAGTTTTTGCAAAGCGAAGTGCAGGCGATGCAACTACCGCAGGTCGAAAGACTTAAATAGTTAGTGTGATTGGGCGATTTGCCATCTGTTTGCTAATATCCGTACATCGGACTCAAGTATTTCACTTGTGAGCCGAACTTACTCTTGAAGGGCCGTTTGTTCAAAACGGTTTAATCTCAAATCTTATTAGAATTTGCTGGATGGTCGGCCAGGGAGTTGGCGAACCCGATAATTCAGCCTGGAGCCTTTATGTCCAAGCCCCGTGCCCGGATTGCTTCGCAACTCGGTATTGCTTTGGCTGTGATTCTTGCGGTGGTGATAAGCGGCAGTACTCTTTTCGCCTTGCGATCTCTGGACGCTGCCAACCTTGTCATCCGTGAAGAACACATGTCCAGTGAGGCTCGTCTGCTCGCTGACCAGCTCAACACTTTTCACAGCACCTTGCGTGACAGCACGCAGCGCCTGAGCGGGCTGTTTGAAAAGCGTTTCTCTGGCGGCCTGAGCCTGCAGACCGACAAGCCTGTCACCGTGGCCGGGACCCAGACCCCGGGCTTGTATCTGGGTGATACAGCTCTGAACAACGACTTTACCGAGGTCGACGAGTTTCGTCGTCTGACGGCGGGTGTCGCCACTATTTTCGTGCGTAGTGGCGATGACTTCGTCCGCATCAGCACCTCCCTGAGCAAGCAGGACGGCACTCGCGCCATCGGCACAGTGCTTGATCGCAAAGGCCCGGCCTATGAGCGCCTGATGGCCGGTCAGGAGTATGTGGGCAAGGCAGTGTTGTTCGAACGCTACTACATGACCCAATACAGCCCGGTTCGCGACAGCAGCGGCAAGATCATTGCAGCCTTGTTCGTAGGCTTTGATTACACCGACGCGCAGAAAGCCCAGTTCGAGAACCTCAGAAACTTCCGTATCGGCAAGACCGGCTCGCTGGCATTGCTGGACGAGCAAAACCGGTGGCTGGTCGCGCCAGCAGGCGCCAAATCGCCTGATGATGCCGCCAAGTCCGTAGCCGGAGCGGTCAAACAGCCAGGCAAAGGACTGTTCTGGAACGATGGCGTGCAGGATTTCTACAGCGTTGGCCAGCCTTTCAGCGGTGGCCCGTGGACCGTACTGGCCAGCATGCCGGGTGACGAGATCAGCGAAGTCACCTGGAGCGTAGGCACCAAGCTGGCCATTGGCAGCCTGCTGGCGATGTTGATTTCCGTGGGCGGCGCCATCTGGCTGCTGCGCAGCAAATTGCGTCCGTTGTCTGAACTGGTGCGTCAGGCCGATGCCCTGGGCTCTGGCGACCTGAGCGTCCGCTTGCAGGTTTCCAGCCACGACGAGATCGGGCAACTGGCGGGTAGCTTCAACAAGATGAGCGAAGCCCTGTCGAACATGGTTTCTCATATCCGTACCGCAGCCCAGGAAGTGAGCACCCGTGCTCATGCATTGTCCGGTCTGTCAGGAGGCGCTTATGAAGGCATGGAGCAGCAGTCCGGCGAAATCACCAGCATGGCTGGCGCGGTCGAAGAGTTCAGCGCTACCTCTCTGAATATTGCCGACAACATGAAGAACACCGAGCGTCTGGCGCAGGAAAACGCGCAACAGACCCGCATCGGTCGTACCTCCATGGACGAAGCGTCTTCTGCGCTGCAACAGATCGCAACGTCGTTGAACAGCACTGCGACCGTGATCGACACACTGGGGCAGCGTTCCCAGGAAATCGGCAGCATCGTCGGCGTGATTACCTCGATTGCCGACCAGACCAACCTGCTGGCACTCAACGCAGCCATCGAAGCGGCCCGTGCCGGTGAACAAGGCCGCGGCTTTGCCGTGGTAGCCGATGAGGTTCGCAGCCTGGCTTCGCGTACCCGTCAGGCCACTGACGAAATCTCCGGCATGATCGCCAGCATCCAGCAAGAAACCGGCAACGCCATCAGCACCATGCAGCAGGGCAACGTCCTGATGCAGGACGGCCTGTCGCGTAACGCCAAGGTTGCGGCTGCACTGGCCCAGATCGACGAACAAAGCCGCTCCGCCGGCCACCAGTTCGCAGCGATCACCACGGCCACGCAAGAGCAAAGCAGCACCGCCACCATGCTGAGCAGCAACCTGCAAAGCATCGCCATGGCCAACAGCGAACAACGCGAAGTGGTGTCCAACCTGGCAATCACCGCAGAAGAACTCAACTCCCTGGCGTCTGAATTGCGCCAAGAGGTTGATCGCTTCCGTTGATTTCTGAAAGCGCGTAAGCGACCCCTTCAGCATGACGGTGATGCCCCGGCAGTTGGATTACTCCAACTGTCGGGTTTTTTTCTATGGAGCGCATATTAAAATCTCAAGCTGGGCGGAGAGTGTGCCGATAAGGTAGGCCTTGTCTATTTGTATGGATAAACAGGATACATAAACCAAGGAGTGCTTAAGTTGTTAAAAAGACTGTTCGTTGCTTACTTGAAAACATTCGATCAGGGGGCTGCACGCAAAGCGTTGAGCAGTACGCTGGTGTCGCTGTTGTTCGCTATTTTCCCTGTTGTTTTTTTTATCGCATGGGCTATGTTGTCTGACTGGATAAAGAGGGTTTTTGCTTTTCCTTGGACGTTCAATTTTTTTGGCTGGGCATGGTTGAATGAACTCATCACTCGATTCATGAATTGGATCGCTGAGACGATAGGGGTTCTACTTATCTCTATGATTCCATTGGTTTTTGGGGCTTTTTTTCTCTGGGCCTACCTTCGTAGAAACTGGGTTTTCGTCTTTTTGACAATGCGATTGTTCAAGAAAGTAACGGCGCCGTTTTTTGTTTTTTATTTTTCGGCCTTTCTACTAAGATTTCTGATTGAGTTTGAGTTCTTCTACAGCGTGGATCACTTGATCGCTGATTGGGGTATGGCAAATGTATTGGACTCAGGTAAGTGGATATTTTTAATCACGGGCCTCACTTGGCTTCTCATGTCGTATGCCTCCCATAAGCAAGTCGAAATAGTTAAAAAAGAAAGGCTTCAGGGAAAACAGCCACCTACGCTCCTCGATAGGCTGGATAGAATGAGAAAGGCCTATATAAAGAAGAACATCGCATCCTGAAACTTGTGTATCAGGTGTGTTTTTAGCTATCTCGGACCGATCGTCAATAGCACGGGGGCCGAGATGACGATCAAGTTCGCAAGGCAGTCCTTGAAGGCTTCAATGGCTTCACCGCTTTTTGTCGTCCAACGATAAGGCGGCAGCTGTATGTAGGTTGGCGAACCGGTAAGGAGCGACCGGCAGACCCGAAAGTCTCCCGCACACAACTGCCATAGAAACCGATCTCAATTACTCGCAGGCCGATACTGCAACGCTTCGGCCAGATGGCGACGATCAATCGCATCTTCCTGCTCCAGATCCGCCAGGGTTCTCGCCACTTTCAGCAGCCGGTGTGCGGCCCGCAACGAGAGAGTCAGCCGCTCGCAGGCCGTTTCCAGCCAGGTTTCGTCTGCCGCCGACAATGCACAGTGCTCACGCAGCCCAGGCAAATCGAGAAAAGCATTGGCGCAGCCCTGACGCTTTTGCTGGCGGTCACGGGCTTTTGCAACCAGCGCGGCGGCGCTGGCAGTGTCGTCGCCGATTTGTGGTGTCGGGTTGAGGGCAGTGGCTTCGCGGGCGACAGTCAGGTGTAGATCAATCCGGTCCAGCAACGGCCCGGACAGCTTGTTGCGATAACGCTGGATCTGCTCGGTCGAACAGCGGCACCGTCCGGTGGGCTCACCCATATAACCGCACGGGCAAGGGTTCATGGCTGCGACCAGTTGAAAGCGTGCCGGGAACCGCACCCGATCCCGCGCCCGGGAAATCACGATATGGCCAGACTCCAGCGGCTCGCGCAAAACCTCCAGCACGCGGCGGTCGAATTCGGGTAATTCATCTAAAAATAAAACTCCGTGATGAGCCAATGTTATCTCGCCAGGTTGAGGGCGACTGCCACCGCCAACCAACGCAGGTCCTGACGCCGAGTGATGAGGTTGCCTGAAAGGGCGCTGCGGCCAACTGCTCAGCGGCACCTGACTGGCCACCGATTGAATCGCCGCCACCTCCAGCGCTTCGTACTCATCCAGCGGCGGCAACAGCCCCGGCAATCGGCTGGCGAGCAAGGTTTTGCCCGTGCCCGGCGGGCCACTGAAAAGCAGGTTGTGCGCCCCGGCCGCCGCCACCACCAAGGCGCGCTTGGCGGCGGTCTGGCCCTGAACTTCGCTCAAATCCGGGTAAGGCTTGGGCTGATGCAAAAGCCCGCTGCTCTGATAAGGCTGAATAGGCGTGCGCCCATTGAAATGCGCGACCAGTTCCAGCAAATGATTCACCGCAATGACCCGCAACCCTGAAGCCAGACACGCTTCTTCAGCATTCGCCGCCGGAATGATCAGCGTCCGCTCTGCCGCCCGAGCCGCCAGCGCAGCAGGCAAAACACCCTGAACCGGCCGAATCGCCCCCGACAACGCCAGCTCGCCCAGACACTCCACATCCTGCAACGCCAGCAACGGCAACTGCCCGCTTGCACCCAGCAACCCCAGCGCAATGGCCAGATCAAAGCGGCCACCGTCTTTCGGCAAATCAGCCGGAGCGAGATTGAGCGTGATCCGCCGCGCCGGAAAATCCAGCCCCGAATTGAGAATGGCGCTACGCACCCGATCCTTGCTTTCCTTGACCGCGCCTTCCGGCAAACCGACCAGCGTCAGGGTTGGCAGGCCGTTGGCCAGATGGGCTTCGACCGTAACGGCAGGTGCTTCCACGCCAACCTGGGCGCGGCTGTGGACGATGGCGAGAGACATGATCTTCCTTGATGACGAGAGCCGCTTCCTGCGGTGTGTTGAAGGATAGACAGGTTTTTTGGGGGGCTAGAAGGGAACTTCTACTGTTTGTGTCGGGGGAGTAGGTTTTCCTGGGCGTGTTTTTCATGAGTGGTAATTGAGCAAGCGTCAACGCTCCACGCTTAGGCTCGCCCAAAACCTGTCATTCTACACGTAGCGGTTCTATGGCTTTGCTACCTCAGCCGGCGCTGGGGGGGGTTGCAGTGCAATAGTCGGCTCGGCTAATGGTTTATGGTAACCCAGCATTGCGTAGATCATGGCCACAGTGCAGACGAGCAGCGTAGCTCCCATCATGAAATAGTTACGCACCTCTCGATTGGTCTTGGTCAACTGCCTTACTAGATCATCGCGGTTGTCTTCAAGCTCCTCGTACGTAATGCGAAGATTTTCGAGGTGCGCTGAGCATTCTTCATAGTAGTCAGCTCGTTTCTGCTTTTCTTCCTTGGATTTAGAGAGCAGCTTCTGCGCAGCTTTGATTCGTTTACGGAGGTCCGAGTAGTGCGGAATGACATCCTTGATGGCTACACCTGCGAAGTCATTTTGGAATTTCTTGATCAGCTCTAATTGGTTGATGATCCCCGCTTCTACGGCATCATAGATGGCTCGTTTACAGTGATTTTCAGCTTTGCTTAGCTGCGTTTCAGGAGCTTCCCCGGTTCCTGCCAAATACTGGGCCATGTGATAGCCAGCGTAGCGCAGCTCATTTATCGCGGGAATGGACAGCTCGCCATTGAGGTTTTCGACCAGCTTGATCTTGTTCTCGGCGAGTTGGAATAGGCGCACCAATTCATGGGCGTGTGCGCGCTGATCCAACTCCTGCACATCAGGAAGGGACAAGTTTGTCACGATGTAAGCTTTCTCAGAACGAATGGAGAGCGAGCTGGCGCTTGCGAGCTTCGAGTTTGTCTGCCGTCATGTATCGGCCGCGCTGCAGATTCACATTGCCCCGAGCATAGGAACGAACAATTTTATGCGCCACGACAGCATCTGCTTCAATAGAGCGCTTCTCGGGTATGGGGGCAAAGGTAGGGAGCAAAGCCCTAAGTAGCATCTTGAACCACATTCTATGATCCTTCCTTTGAATAATTCGGCTGACGCTCCTCAATGAGCGTAGTCAGAGTGACATTTTGGAATTAATGATATCATTTTGATATTGAGAAATCCAAAAAACGCCCTTATTGTAGGGATGATTTTCATCGAACTCCATCTCCAACTGATTTTTGGCAAAACTATTGCAAATACATCTGTATAGCTTTGCCTCATCACGCCAATCATCCGCCCTTAAAAGGCAATCGCACAATCATAGATGAGATTGACAGCGGTCGGTTCCATTTCTGGACCACGCCAGCAGAAGATCCTCTGCATGTGCTGAGCCCGGCGCGCGGTAGAAGCCGTGTAATCACGATAGCATTTACTCCCCCCGTAAATTCTTCTGAACACCCACCCCCCACACAGGTCACTCTCCATTCAAGGCAACCCGCATGGAGACCACCGCTCTTGCCAAGAATTCTGACTTCCCAAACCACAGACACAACCTCCAACGCCACCGAACACGATGCCAAGATGTTCGGCTCCCCGAAGGACCGTCTGGATTTCTACCGAAAGGAGATCCAGTACGAAACCACCATTCTGGCCAACCGAACGGATGCCTATCTGACCGCGCAATCCTTTCTGGTGATCGCTTTCGCTTCTTGTATGGCAAACCTCAATCCGGAGTGGGGCAAGCTGTTCACGATGTTTGTGCCGCCGTTTCTGGCGTTGTTGGGGGCGTTGAGTTCGTTGAATGCCTGGCCGGGGATTCGTGCGGCTTATGACATCATCGATCATTGGCATTACAAGCAAAGCGAGTTGCTGCGCAGTGAGCCTATCATGGGAATAGCGTATGACGAATCGCCGCTGTTCAATGAACATGAATCGACGCACAAGGGGTATCGCAAGGCGCTGCTCTTTTCGATGCGTACGCCCTGGATTTTTGCAGTTTTCTGGATTCTGCTCGGCGGTTGGGCTGTTTTTATTCAGGTGGTGGGTTTTGCCGGATAGCTTTGATCAATCCCTTGCTCTGACTTTCAAAACCAATCG
The DNA here is from genome assembly GCF_015471405.1 of Pseudomonas cichorii. Lineage (GTDB taxonomy): Bacteria > Pseudomonadota > Gammaproteobacteria > Pseudomonadales > Pseudomonadaceae > Aquipseudomonas > Aquipseudomonas serbiensis. The sequence continues at coordinate 102,468 of NZ_BLVZ01000011.1, read as the reverse complement.
GGAAAGTATTGCTCGTAGTTTCTTTTGCGTGGCGATCGATCACCCGGTTTCAGTCTGGCGCGCCATTCGCGATAGGCGATATTCAGGCGTGAACGCCTGAGAAACTCCTGCAGGTTACGCTGGCTCTTCTCTTCTGTTTCCTTGAAAAAAAGGTCTTCCCGGGCTTCCTGCTTTTCTCTTTCACGAGGCCAGTTTCGTTCTACGTGATCAATCCATTCACGCAGAATGAAGCTATCGGCTCTTTGCACCACGAAGTGGACCTTGGGTGTGTCGCTGGTCACTTCTCCGCCATCCTGTTCCAGTGCTTCTTTTACAAAGCCGACGAGGCCATAACGTTCGGTGTCCGACCAGAACACCGGCCCTCCGCTCATGCCACTCAGCTTTGTAATGGGAGGCAGTGCGTCGAGATCGCTGTAAAAGGTAACGCTGTGATGCTTGCCATCAGCGCCATTGCCTTCTGCGATGGCTCTTACAAAACCCATGCTCAGATTGGTGTTGCCTGACTTGTCTGACACATCCCTTTTTTCGGCAGTCGGGAATCCTGTTGCCATGGCGTAAGGCAGGGGCCAGACAGGATCATGTTCCGGGATCACGAATGGCCGTTTACCAATACTCAGGACATAAGCTTCGTCGATTGGAGTTATAGCGATATCGGGCTGATTATTCGCGAAGTCCAGCGGCGCAGATATAAATGGGCCTTTGATCGTCAGCCCCTTGTTTACCGGGCAGAAGTAACGAAGGGGTTGATAGCTCTCGGCTGCCTTGCGAGCAAGAGAATCCACTACATGCTTGGCGGTGACGGCGTAGCACTTATTGCCATAGCGAATAAATGTGACCGTTCCCGTCAGGTCGTCTGGCTGTGGAAGGAAGCCACGATGCCCGAATTCCAGCCTGTGCAGCGCCAGGGTCGCTGAATGAGCCTTGGCGCCGTCAAGGTCATCGTGAAATTGAAACGTTGCCATGCATCCCTTCTTATCGCTCCAGACGTCAGTCGTCCCGGCCGCTGGCCCCGATCTTTTCTTCCATCTGCGCCACCTTGGCCTCCAGCGCCTCAAGGCGAGCCCGCGTGCGGGCAAGGACGGCCATCTGGCTGTCGAACTCTTCGCGGCTGACCAGATCCAGTTTGCTGAAGCCGCTTTGCAGCAGGGCCTTGAACTGGGTCTCGAATTCGTTGCGTGGCAGTGGGGTTTCGCCGTTGAACAGGCGGGAGGCGTGGCCGCTCAGGGCGTCGAGGAAAGCTTTGGGCGCGAGCATGATGTTTTTCCTGAATCAGATGGGCGGCAGTGTAGCACGCAGCGTCTATAGTCATTTTCAGTGCATTGGCGATGCACAGTTATTGAGCGTCGGGGCGTGCACGAGTGCACTGTAGTTGTGCGTTGTTCGGTGGCCGATAGGGTTTTCACGGCTGAAAAAGTGCTCAAGGCCCTGTATTTGATGAATATTCAGGAGATGGCAAGCTTTCTGCTTAATGGCTTGTGACCCATGCACTGATGCAGTCGCTGTGACGAATGCAGTGCGGCAGGCGGAGCGGGGATGTGTTTCGTCAGAAGCGGTTTTCTGGAGTTGGTCTGGCCTTTAACCGGCGGCCGACACGTTACAAAGCCAGGCACTGCGCTTAGACTTGAGTCGGGTTTGTTTTCCTGGGGCAAGTCCACCAATTCGGGAGAAAGTTTTCATGAAGCTAGTCACTGCCATCATCAAGCCGTTCAAGTTGGACGACGTGCGCGAGTCGCTGTCCGAAATCGGCGTGCAGGGCATCACTGTTACCGAGGTAAAAGGTTTCGGTCGCCAAAAGGGACACACCGAGCTGTATCGCGGTGCTGAATACGTAGTCGACTTCCTTCCAAAAGTGAAGATCGACGTCGCTATCGATGACAAGGATCTGGATCGTGTCATCGAGGCCATCACCAAGGCTGCCAACACCGGCAAGATCGGGGACGGCAAAATTTTTGTTGTGAATCTGGAACAGGCTATACGCATCCGTACCGGCGAAACCGATACCGACGCCATTTAAGCCGCCAAACCCCACGCCCCAGGAGTAAACAATATGACTCTGCGTCAATTCGCAGGGCTAGGAGCCCTGTTGTCCCTCGTAACCCCTGGCCTTGCCATGGCGGCAGACGAAGTGGCAGCCCCTGTTCTCAACTCAGGTGACACAGCCTGGATGCTGACAGCTACCGCTCTGGTACTGTTCATGACCATTCCGGGTCTTGCCTTGTTCTACGGCGGCATGGTCCGCTCCAAAAACATTCTTTCCGTGATGATGCAGTGCTTCGCTATCACTGGTCTGATCAGCATCCTGTGGGTCGTTTACGGCTACAGCCTTGCGTTCGACACTACTGGTATGGAAGCTGGCGTCGTCAACTTCAACTCCTTCTTCGGCGGTCTGGGCAAGGCGTTCCTGGCGGGCATCACGCCTTCCAGCATCACCGGTTCTGCGGCCCTGTTCCCTGAAGCAGTGTTCGTCACCTTCCAGATGACCTTCGCCATCATCACTCCGGCCCTGATTGTCGGTGCTTTCGCAGAACGCATGAAGTTCTCCGCGATGCTGATCTTCATGGGTATCTGGTTCACTCTGGTCTACGCGCCAATCGCCCATATGGTCTGGGGCGGCGTCGGTGGCCTGATGTGGGACTGGGGCGTTCTGGACTTCGCTGGCGGCACGGTCGTGCACATCAACGCCGGTGTGGCTGGTCTGGTTGCCTGTCTGGTGCTGGGCAAGCGTAAAGGCTTCCCGACCACTCCGATGGCTCCGCACAACCTGGGTTACACCCTGATCGGTGCTGCCATGCTGTGGATCGGCTGGTTCGGCTTCAACGCCGGTTCCGCTGCTGCTGCAAACGGCACTGCCGGTATGGCCATGCTGGTTACCCAGATCGCTACCGCTGCTGCTGCTCTGGGCTGGATGTTCGCCGAGTGGCTGACTCACGGCAAGCCAAGTGCTCTGGGTATCGCTTCGGGTGTGGTTGCCGGTCTGGTTGCCATCACTCCGGCTGCCGGTACTGCCGGCCCGATGGGTGCCCTGATCATCGGTCTGGCCTCTGGCGTGATCTGCTTCTTCTGCGCTACCAGCCTGAAACGCAAGCTGGGCTACGATGACTCCCTGGATGCATTCGGCGTTCACGGTGTCGGCGGTATCGTCGGCGCGATCCTGACTGGCGTGTTCGCTGCTCCTGCGCTGGGCGGTTTCGGTACTGTGACCGACATCGGCGCTCAAGTCTGGATTCAGTTCAAGGGCGTAGCCTTCACCGTCATCTACACCGCAATCGTGACCTACATCATCCTCAAGGTGCTGGACGTTGTCATCGGTCTGCGTGTGACTGACGAAGAAGAGTCCGTGGGTCTGGACCTTGCGCAACACAACGAGCGTGGCTACAACTTGTAATCAACCGTAGCTGCAGAAAAATGCCCGGTCTCCCCGGGCATTTTTTTTATCCTGACTTTGTGAACCATCCGCGCATTAGAGCTTCCATTGTCTGTGTCGTTAGCGATGATTGCGGCTTGTCGTGGCAGTGGCCTTAATGCTGTCATGGGCATGATCGTTAACTTGTGGATCAGCTTGTTTATTGCGCGCTTTGCTTTTTTCTCAGTCGAGTTAGAATGCGCGCCGAACGTGCGGAGAACGGTATGTGGCATCAATCCAGAATCACCCTCCGGGCAAGGCCTCGCGGGTTTCATCTGGTGACGGACGAGATACTGGCAGGCTTGCCTGAGCTGCGTGGTTGTCGAGTCGGATTGCTGCATTTGTGGCTGCAACATACCTCGGCCTCGTTGACCGTCAACGAGAATGCCGACCCGGCGGTACGTCGTGATTTCGAGCGCTTTTTCAGCCGTCTGGTCCCAGAGGGTACTGACGGATATGAACATAACGACGAAGGTCCTGACGATTTGCCGGCGCATTTCAAGGCCAGTTTGTTAGGCTGCCAGTTGGTTTTACCGGTAACGGCTGGGCGATTGGCGTTGGGCACCTGGCAAGGTGTTTATTTGGGTGAGCATCGAGAGGTTGGCGGTGCTCGCAATGTTCTTGCAACCCTTCAGGGTGAATGGACATGACCACTGTTTTCAGTGGTTGTTGAATTTTTTCCGACAGCCTTCGATTTTTGAGGCTGTTGGGCTATAACTAATCTGCTTTCGCAAGTCATGAGGTAGAACATGAGCGACGACGACAACGATAACGACGATCTGGTAGACGATCTGGAAGGTGAGGAAGACGGCGAGGAGCTTGCTGCTGCTCCTGAAGACGACGCTGCCGACTCTGATGATGGTGCTGAAGTCTCGGCTACACCTGCCAAGGGCAAGTCCAAGGCTGCTGTTTCGGTCGATGAGCTGCCCAGCGTAGAAGCCAAGAACAAAGAGCGTGATGCTCTGGCCCGTGCGATGGAAGAATTCCTCGCTCGTGGTGGCAAGGTGCAGGAAGTGGAGGCCAATGTGGTCGCCGATCCGCCCAAGAAGCCAGACAACAAATACGGTAGCCGCCCTATCTAAGGGGGCAATGACTGTATGAGAAAAAGCCCGCTGTCGCTGCGGGCTTTTTCTTGGGCGATGGTTTTGTAGGAGCGAATTAATTCGCTACAGTCGCTTCAGGATCTCGGGCAACTGGTTCAGGTTGTCAATCTCTGCATCGGGCAGTCTGTCGGCTTCCCAGGTCTTGCCTTGCGGGTTGTACCAGATGGCTCGCATGCCGGCGCGCTGCGCGCCTTCTATATCGTCGCTGGGGTGGTCGCCGATATGGACGGCGTTGCTGGCGTCGCTGTTGCCACGTTTGAGCGCTTCCAGAAACGGCGCGGGATCGGGTTTGCCGATGCCCAGGTCTTCGGCGCATAGCGCGAAGGTGAAGTAGTCCGCCAGACCCAGGCGACGCACATCGGCATTGCCGTTGGTAATGACGCCCAGGGTGAAGGTCTTGGCGAGGATTTCCAGGGTCGGTTGCACCTCTGGGAATATCTGCACCTGATGCCGGGCATGCAGGAACACTTCAAAACTCTTTTCGGCCAGGTCCTGTGCTTCGCAGGAGCCGTATCCTGCGTCTTGCAGGGCATGAAACAGTACCCGTCGTCTCAGGGCGCTGATGCGGTGCTTGAGGGTCGGCTCGGCTTCGACCAGGCGTGAGCGGATTTCCCACAAGTGTTCGATCGGCAATGGTCCGAGCCTGGGCGCATGCTCGCCCAGCCAGTTGCGCAGTACCGTTTCGGCACTGGCGATGGCCGGGGCCGTGTCCCATAACGTGTCATCGAGATCGAAAGTAATGAGCTTAATCATCGGCAGATCCTTTGCGTCTGGCGCGGGGGTGGGCGCTGTCGTACACGCTGGCCAGATGTTGAAAGTCCAGGTGGGTATAGATTTGTGTGGTCTTGATGTCGGCATGGCCGAGCAGTTCCTGCACGGCGCGCAGGTCCTGCGAGGACTCCAGCAGATGGCTCGCAAATGAGTGACGCAGCATGTGCGGGTGCAGGTTTTGTCCCAGCTCTCGTTCTCCGGCGGTCTTGACCCGCTTCTGGATCGCTCGTGGGCCAAGGCGTTTGCCTTGCTGGCTGACGAATACTGCGTCGTCCTGCGGGTTGGCCAGGGCGCGCAGGGGCAGCCAGGTTTCCAGTGCCTGACGGGCTTTGCTGCCCACCGGAAGCACGCGCGTCTTGCTGCCTTTGCCGAGCACCTGGACCAGTCCGTCGCTCAGGTCCAACTGGTCGAGGTTCAGGCTCGTAAGCTCCGACAGTCGCAGCCCTGAGGAATACAGCAGTTCAAGGATGGCCTGATCGCGATGAGCCAGAAAATCATCCTCGACTGCGCCATCGAGAAGTTGCGCGGTGCGGTCGGTGTCGAGGGTCTTGGGCAGTCGCCGCTCGCCTTTGGGAGGCGCAAGACCATTGGCGGGGTCGTGCTCGCACAGGCCTTCGCGGCACAGATATTTATAGAGCCCACGCACTGCCGACAGCATGCGCGCCAGGCTGCGTGAGGACTGGCCTTGCTGATGCTGGCGGGCAATGAAGCTGCGCAGGTGCTGGATATCCAGGTCCACCCAGCTTGAGATATTGGCTTTCTTGCTGAATTCGAGGACTTTGTTCAAGTCGCGCCGGTAGGCTTCCAGCGTATGGGGCGACACCTGACGCTCACTGCGCAGGTGAGTGCAGTAGGCGTCCAGATGCTGTTCCATGCCTAGCGAACCGAGCGTAGCGAGTGAGTGAAGCGTGGCAGCAAGCGGCTCAGCACGTCAGCGATATAGCTGAGGAACAGGGTGCCGACCGAGCTTTTATAGTGCTGTGGGTCGCGGCTGCCGATGGCGAGTACACCGTGCAGGCCCAGATGATTCAGGGTCACGATTGCGGTGGAGCCCACTTCCTTGCTTTGTTCGTCGCCGAACAGGAAGGTCAGTTCATGCTCGCGCAATGCGCCGCACACTGTTTTCTCGCCAATCAGGCCGCCAATGGCTTTCTGTGCGTCGGCACTGCTTACCCAACGGCCGACCGGCATGGGGTTGTCACTGAACAGGACAAGGCTGACAAAAGGCACCTTGAACTCCTGACGCAGGCTGTCTTCCACCGCAATGATGAGTTCATCCAGGCTGGTGGCGTCCATCATGGCGAGGTTGAGGCGCCGGGTTTTCTCGAACAGACGATCGTTGTCGCGGGCAACATCCATCAACTGCGAGAGTCGATGACGCATTTCGATATTGCGTTCACGCAGCAATTTGAGCTGACGCTCGACCAGCGAGACAGTATCGCCGCGCTGGTGAGGGATACGCATCGACACCAGTAACTCGTCGTGTTCGGCGAAGAAGTCCGGTTGTTTGAGCAGGAAAGCGATAACCGCCTCTGCTTCAAGGTTTGGCACTGCGCTATCGGCAGGCGATTCGCTGGTGTTGCTGGTTGAAGCCGGAGGCTGATCGGTCATCGCATTTGCTCACTCATAGACGAACTTGGCCTTCGTAAACCCGTACTGCCGGGCCAGTCATCATGACAGGATGCCCAGGGCCTGCCCACTCGATGGACAAGCGCCCGCCGGGCAAGTCGATCAACAGAGGTGAATCCATCCATCCCTGGCTGATGGCTGCGACGGCCGCAGCGCAAGCGCCGGTGCCGCAGGCCTGGGTTTCCCCTGCGCCGCGCTCCCAGACGCGCAGTTGCGCACGCTGGCGATCGATGACGTGAAGAAAGCCCACATTGACCCGTGCCGGGAAGCGCGGGTGATGTTCGATCTTCGGACCCAGTTCATGCACCGGCGCACCGTTGATGTCGTCCACCCGCAGGACCGCATGGGGGTTGCCCATGGAAACAGCGGCCAGCTCGACGTTCTGCCCGTCGACATCGACGTCGTAGCTCAGCGCCTGGGCAGGAGCCGTGAACGGAATCTCTTGCGGGGTCAGGCGTGGCGGCCCCATGTCGACACTGATCTGCCCGTCGTTGCGGACATCCAGCTCGATGATGCCGCTCTTGGTCTCGACACGGATCTGGCGTTTGGCTGTCAGGCGCTTGTCCAGCACGAAGCGGGCGAAGCAGCGGGCACCGTTGCCGCACTGCTCCACTTCGGAGCCATCGGAGTTGAAGATCCGATAACGGAAATCCACGTCCGGATTGCTGGGCGCTTCGACGATCAGCAACTGGTCGAAACCGATGCCGGTGTGGCGGTCGCCCCATTGTTTGGCGTGCTTGGGCAAGATATGAGCGTGCTGACTCACCAGGTCCAGGACCATGAAGTCATTACCCAGCCCATGCATCTTGGTAAAACGCAGCAGCATGGGTTTACTCCGGCAGCAGGCTTTCGCCAGCGAACAGCTCGGTCACGGTTTCGCGACGGCGCACTTCAAAGGCTTGTGAACCATCGACCAACACTTCGGCAGTACGGCCGCGCGTGTTGTAGTTCGAGCTCATGACAAAACCATAGGCGCCGGCCGAGTGAACAGCCAGCAAATCGCCTTCAGCCAGAGCCAGTTCGCGGCTCTTGGCCAGAAAATCACCGGTTTCGCAGATCGGGCCGACGATGTCATAGGTACGTGCTGCGCCATCGCGTGGGCGCACGGCAGTGACATCCATCCAGGCCTGATACAGCGCCGGGCGAATCAGGTCGTTCATGGCCGCATCGACGATGGCGAAGTCCTTGTGCTCGGTGTGCTTGAGGTACTCGACCTGAGTCAGCAACACGCCCGCATTGGCCACGATGAAGCGGCCCGGCTCGAACATCAGCCCCAGGTCACGCCCGGCAAGGCGCTCGCGCACGGCCTTGATGTAGTCAGCCGCCAGCGGTGGCTCTTCATCGCGATAACGAACGCCCAGGCCGCCGCCCAGGTCGATGTGACGCAAGTGAATGCCGCAGTCGCCAAGACGATCCACCAGATCGAGCAAGCGATCCAGTGCATCGATGAAGGGTTCCAGAGTGGTCAGTTGCGAGCCGATATGGCAGTCGACACCCAGCACTTCGAGGTTCGGCAACTGCGAGGCGCGAACGTAGACGTCTTCGGCGTCCGCGATGGCGATGCCGAACTTGTTCTCTTTGAGGCCCGTGGAAATGTACGGGTGAGTGCCTGCATCCACGTCCGGGTTGACGCGCAGGGAGATCGGCGCACGGACATTCAGCTCGGCAGCCACGACTTGCAGGCGTTCGAGTTCGTCAGTGGACTCGACGTTGAAGCAATGCACGCCGACTTCAAGGGCGCGGCGCATGTCGTCTCGGGTCTTGCCGACGCCGGAGAATACGATCTTTTCGGCTTTGCCACCGGCTGCCAGCACACGCTCCAGTTCGCCACGGGACACGATGTCGAAACCGGCGCCCAGACGCGCCAGGACATTGAGTACGCCCAGGTTGGAGTTGGCTTTTACGGCGAAGCACACCAGATGCGGCATGCCGCTCAGGGCGTCGGCGTAGGCACGGTATTGCGCTTCGATGTGAGCGCGGGAGTAGACATAGGTCGGCGTGCCGAAACGCTCGGCAATGGCAGACAATGCTACTCCTTCCGCGAACAGCTCACCGTCGCGGTAGTTGAAGGCGTCCATGTAATTCCCTTAAAGATGCTTGTGCGATTGCGATTTGGCTTGTTCGTCGGATGATTTGGTGTCATCAGGCAGGTAGAGCGGGCCTTTCTGGCCGCACGCAGTGACAAGACAAGCGACCGCGACGAGCGCAGCAAGCGAAGAGATCAGGCGCTTCATGGCGAAATCCTTTGTAAAAGCATTAATTGCGCCCGAGTATACCGGCCACCCGGCGGCTTGCCTATGCAGGTGCCCACCCGTCCGGCGGGCCTTTGACGTTATCGTTACATATGAGCTGCTGCAGGGCGCGTCTGGCGGGTATGTTTTGCATTTGCCGTGCGGCGTCCGTATCTTGCGACCCTGTGCCATAAGCAGATATTTTTTCGAGGTTCCCGTAATGAGTTTGACCGAAGCCCGCTTTCACGATCTGGTGGATGCTACCCAGCAAGCGCTGGAAGACATTTTCGACGAGAGCGATCTGGACCTGGACCTTGAAAACTCTGCTGGCGTACTGACCGTAAAGTTCGAGAACGGCACTCAGCTCATTTTCAGCCGCCAGGAGCCATTGCGTCAGCTCTGGCTGGCAGCGCGCTCGGGCGGCTTTCATTTTGACTACGACGAAGAAACCAGCCGTTGGGTGTGCGACAGCAGCGACGAGTTGCTGAGCGAGATGCTGGTACGCATCACTCAGGAGCAGGCTGGCGTCGAGCTGGATTTCGACGAGATCTGACCGTGACCGATAACACCGCACCCGCACGACCACCCAAGCCGCTGTACAGCAACGTCAGCCCGGCCGTGCCTTCACCATGTGTCAGCCTGTGTCGGCTTGATGAGCAAAAAGTCTGTCTGGGCTGTTTTCGTCATGTAGAAGACATTCGTGAATGGCGTTCGGCCGATGACGAGCGCCGGCGTCAGATTCGCCTTGATGCCGATCAGCGCAGAGAGCTTGCCCAGGAAAACCGCATCGCGGGTTAACGCCCCGTCGGGTTGTGTATTTATTGGCTGATGTTAATGTCAGAACCTGCTTCTCTAGATAGAGGGGCTTGTCAAAACCCCGCCGTATCGGCGGGGTTTTGCTTTTGTTGCGCAGAAGAAAGGAGACTGCCTGAACCATGAACACCACACCTTCCATCATCCTCACCCGGCTCGATGTACAGCGCCTTGAGCGCCTTATCGATAGTCAGACGGTGTCCAGCCCCGGCATCGAGGCCTTGCAGGCCGAACTGGACCGCGCCGAACAGATCGTCGGTCACGATGAAGTGCCTGCCGGGTTGGTCACCATGAACTCGCGTGTGCATTGCCGTGAAGAGGGCAGTGGCAAGGATTATCACCTCAAGCTGGTCTACCCGCAGGACGCGGGTGCCGAAGGCACGGTTTCTGTACTGGCGCCCATAGGCTCGGCCCTGCTGGGCTTGCAGGTCGGCCAACACATCGACTGGCCCGCTCCGGGCGGCAAAACACTCAAACTCACCCTGCTGGCGGTGGAATATCAGCCGGAGGCGGCAGGGGAGTATTTGTAGGGGAAGCTGTAAGTTTTAAGCTGTAAGCCTCAAGCTTTTGACTTGCAGCTTGCAGCTTACCTACTGCTCTTCTCCATTTCCTCATTCAGGGCCTTTTCCAGCTCTGCCTTGTGGCGCAGGAACAGGATGCTTTGCCCGTGGCCGTCATCCAGCAGGCCGGAGAGGTCGAGGTCGGTGATGTAGCAGCGGTAGCGTTGCGGTTCGCGGCGGCGTTCGAGGATCTGCTGGGCTACCACGGCAAACAGCTGGTCGCCATGTTCCAGTTCGGAAAACTCGCTGTTGTCGCAATACAGCGTGACGTTCATCTGGCCCGGTGAGGTCTCTTCGATAATCGCCTGCACGTCATAGAACGGCTTGTCCGCAGCGGTCGGCGCGGTGCGGGGTTCGATGCGCCGGGCGCGGCCTGCGCCGGACGGCAATACCTGGTAATAAAGCATGTCCAGCAAGACAGGTTCTGCCGGGTTATCCAGTGGCAGCGATGCGCCGCGCCGGTAAACCAGTGAATGGAAGAAGCGCTGCAAGGGCAGCAAAAGGCTCTGTTCGTCGTGATACGGCAAGCGCTGGTGCCAGAGCGCGTTGTGTTCGTCGAGCACATAGAGGTCGGCGTCCGGTTCGTTGACCCGATAGAACACCTGAATGCACTCCGGCTGCCCATAGGGCAGGATCAGCGCCAGGTCGTGATCGTCCAGGGCTTGCGGGTCCAGATGCAACGGGCTGTAGCGCGGTGACTCTTCGCCCAGATAATTGAACAGCCCTGACAGGCTGTTGACCACTACATGGCCCACTTGACCGGGAATCATCTTCAGTACGTGATACTGCTGCTGCACTTGAATCAGGTAGCGATGGTTCAGGCCTCTGGCGAGCAGCAACTGCGCGGTATTGATCAGTTCCTCGACCCGCTGCGCAATGGCCGGCGCACGGTTGTGGCAGAAACAGCGCACACGTATGCGCGGCTGGGCCTCGCCCTCGGGCAGATTGCTGAGCAGCTCGCTCATGCAGTCGAGCAAGGCGTAAGGCCCGTCGTAGCGGCTGACCAGTGTTTCGTTCCAGCTGTTGAGGGTGATCTGGTCCAGCGTCAGCACCAGATTCTCCCGCACGCCAGCATAACTGAGCGAGTCGGTACGCTCGGTCGTCATCAGGATATTCAGGTCACGATGGTGCCTGAGCGGATCGACGCCCACGTTCACCAGCAGGAGTATCTCGTTGGGCACACTGGGTTTGAGCAGGTGCTCGTCGCTGACTTCGTTCAGTGGCAAGGGGATTGTCTGTTGCAGGGCTCCCAGCAGGTTGAACAGTTCAAGCTCGCTCAGGTCGCTGGCGCCAGGGTGCAAGGCCAGGCGGGTGGTGGTGTCGATCACGCCGTTGCGATGGCACCAGGTCAGTAGTTCAAGCAATTCCCGGCTGCGCTTGATGGGCGAGAAGCTTTGCCATTCCTGTGCCCCAAGGTTGCCGTTGTACAAGGCCCACTGGTTTTTCCCCGGTTCGCGCTTGTTGGGGGCGTTTACCAGGGTCAGGGTGTCTTCCGCCAGATCGGGTGCGATGCCGGGGTTGATGAACTCGACCTTGCCTGCCTTGCGCTCAAACGCAGCATACAAGCGTCGGCCCAGCACGCTGACGTCACGGGCAGTAATGGCGTTTGGCGCGTTTTGCGTACGTGCGAACTGCACCAGGAAGCGATAGCTGTAATTCAGTTCGTTGACCAGTGACCGGCGTTCATGGGCCACCTGGCGGACTTTCCACTGGCTGCGGCTGTCGAGCAGCGCCAGTTGGCGCTCATCCCAGCCCCATTCCCTGGTCAGGCGCTCCAGCAGCAATCGCTGCCAGCTATTGCTGCGCTGACGGGCCGGGCCAGTGAGCTTCTTGTTGACCTTCAGGTACAGGCTGCGACGTACCAGCTCCAGGCGTTCCGCTTCGTTGCGGGCCTGCAAGTGCTCTTCGATCCTCTGGTACACGACCATGTAAGGATCAAGTTCGTCCAGATCCAGCTGGTTGGCGAATACGGCCTGTTTGAAGCGCAGGCTCAGGCACTGAACGCTTGGGTGCTCGCTGGAGTAGACCTCGATCAGTAACAGCTTGAGGACGGACTTGTAGGGCGATTCGATGCCTTTGAACAGTTGCCAAAGCCCCGCCCCGATGAATTCCCCCGGTGGAATATGGGTCATGGGGCCAAGGTCGAGTACTTCGTCGGCGCGGATGAAGCGCTTGGACAGCAGCGTGTGGGTGTACTCGGCGTAGCGTTCTTCTTCATAGACCGGCACCAGCCACCACATGGGCGTGCGACCGGCGAGCCAGATGGCGGTGCGGTAGAACTCATCCAGCAAGAGATAGTGCTGGCTTGTGCCGCAATCGTCGGAACTGAGCTGGGTGTCGCGATCCCCGACCCGGAAACGTTGCGGGTCGATCAGAAAGAAGTGCGCTTCTGCACCCATGGACGCAGCCCAGGTTTCCAGCGCCTGGCACTTCTTGCGCAGTTCGGCGATGGCTTCTGGTGCAAGCTCCGAGTCGTGGCAGACCCAGACGTCCATATCGCTTTGCTCGGCCTGCGCCAGCGTTCCGAGGCTGCCCATCAGGAACAGGCCATGAATGGGCTGGGGCGGATTGCCGTGGCGGGCTTTATAGGAAAAGGAACGGGTCAGCCGCTGAGCTTCTGCCAGTGCCTGGGCATCGGGTTCGTAATGGGAAACGCCCGCTGGCGTGCTGCTGGAAACATAGCCCGGAAGCAAGGGGTGATTGACGTGAAAGCACAGGGGCAACAGCGTCAGGACACTCTGTTGACGAGTCGAGAGCCCTTCCATGGCGCGCGCATACCGCCCGTCATTGAGAGTCAGGAAGCGGTTACGTAACTGGCTGAGTACCTTGCGGTCGATACCCTCATCCAGGTCGGGACGAATTTCAAGATTTCGCGTCATCGCAACTCAAGCATCTGGCCTGCGCAGGCGTTGAAGTGGTCAGCAGATGGCGAAGAAGACTACAGCCGAGAGGATACATGAACGGTCGGGTTATTATTCTGGCGCCGGTTTTCTATCGGCGTACATTCCCATAAATGGAGGGCCTGCTGCACCTTTTTGTTTGCACTGGCAGGCCCGGCGTCTTTTCAGGCCGCCTCTTCGGAGACGTTCAGGATGGTCAGCAGCGATTGGGCATGCTCGGCAGCTTCAAGACCGAGGCTCGTCAGATAGCCACCATCGACTTGGGTGGTGAGGCCTTTTGCAAAGAGTCTTTTTGCAGCCGCAATGGCTGTCGGGGCTGCTACATGGTGGACTTTGAGGCCTTCCTGGGTGTTGCCCAGGTTGAACAGTGCGAGGATTTCCAGTTCGGCAACCAGCTCAGGGGTATACGACATAAGGACTCCAGACTTTTTGTAGTTGGCTGGGTCGTGAGGGTTACAGAATCGACAAGGCTGTGTGACACGTCGGTTCTGTATGACCGTTAACGCCAGCTTGCAGGAAAGCCCCAGGGTGTTGAGTGGCAGAGGGGCTTTTGCAGTGTAGCCAGAGGCTGGAGTCTTTGCAGCATATCTCTTGCAGGAATATCGAAGTCAGGCCTCTGGCGGCAGTTCCGGCAAGGCGCGCAAGGCGGTTTCATACCATTGGGTATTGAATGGCCGGTCTTCTTCGAGCATGGCATCGATCTCGATTGCCAGTACATGCGCCATCAGCTCAAGAATGTCTTCACGCTCATAACCGACCAGGGTCAGCTTGTTGTAGGTGGCCTTGGCGGCTGGCGGGTTATCTGCCTCGATCTGGTTTTCAATCGCTTCGATCAGAGTCGATGCGGTGAACTCTTCTTCATCGTTATCGATTGGGTCGGTCATGGTAAGTCCTCAGTGAAGGCTGGCAGTTTAACTGGATTCTTTTGCCCGTGTCGGCTTCGGTGAAGCCTGCCTGTCAGAACCGTCTTTAAGTTGTGTGAGGAGTGCTTAACCCACTGACACAGTTGGAAAAATATATAAAAGTACCGCCACAAACAACTTAATGGTCAAGGAGGCCGACGTGTTGAAGCTTTATGGTTTTGCCGCAAGCAATTATTTCAATATGGTCAAGCTGGCTCTGCTGGAGAAGCAGTTACCCTTTGAAATGGTTGCGCTGCATGGATGCCAGAATCCCGAGGTACTGGCGATCAGTGCCCGAGGCAAGGTGCCGATACTGGAAACCGGACAGGGTTTCATCAGTGAGACTGATGTCATCCTGCGCTACATCGAGGAAACCCAACCCGGCCGGGCGCTACTCCCCGAGGACCCGTTCTCTCGTGCCCAGGTATGGACCATCGCCAAGGAAATCGAGCTGTATATCGAGTTGCCAGCGCGGTTGTGTTACGTCGAAGCCCTCTTCGGTTGCCGGCCCACCCCTGAAGACATCAAGGCCAAGGCGCGCCGGGACCTGCTCAAGGGATTCCAGGCCCTGGCCCAGCGTGCTCGTTTTGCACCCTATGTAGCAGGCGAGAAGTTCACCCTGGCGGATCTGTATTTTCTTTACAGCGTCGACCTTGCCCAGCAAGTCGCAGAGAAGTTGTTCGGGATGGATCTGTTGCGGGATATGCCGGGGGCGCGTGCCCTGCTTGAGCGTCTGGCGCTCAATCCGAATGTGCAGCGGGTAGCGGCCGACAGGGACGCTGAATGGCCAGCATTCCTGGCGCGTGTGCAGGCGGTGGCGCGTAAAGCCGGGTAGATACCGTCTTGCCCCGTCGCGGCCCGGCAGGCCTGGCCGCGACGGCGACCCTTTTTAACGGCTGGCCAACAGCGCCTGACCACGACCCACGGCTGCCCGGACTTGCTCCGGAGCTGTACCGCCGATGTGGTTACGTGCATTGACCGAGCCTTCCAGCGTCAGCACGGCGAACACGTCCTGTTCGATCTGATCGCTGAATTTACGCAGCTCTTCCAGGCTCATTTCTGCCAGATCCTTGCCGGTTTCCACACCGTACTTCACGGCATGGCCCACGATTTCGTGGCAGTCGCGGAATGGCAGGCCGCGACGCACCAGATAGTCGGCCAGGTCGGTGGCAGTGGAGAAACCCCGCAGCGCGGCTTCACGCATGATGGCGTGCTTTGGCTTGATGGCCGGGATCATGTCGGCGAAGGCGCGCAGGGAGTCGCGCAAGGTGTCGGCTGCGTCGAACAGCGGCTCCTTGTCTTCCTGATTGTCCTTGTTGTAGGCCAGCGGCTGGCCTTTCATCAGGGTCAGCAAGCCCATCAGTGCGCCGAACACGCGGCCGCTCTTGCCGCGAACCAGCTCCGGGACGTCCGGGTTCTTCTTCTGCGGCATGATCGAACTGCCCGTGCAGAAGCGGTCCGGAAGGTCGATGAACTGGAACTGGGCACTGGTCCAGAGCACCAGCTCTTCGGAGAAACGCGACAGGTGCATCATCGCAACCGAAGCGGCAGAACAGAACTCGATGGCGAAGTCGCGATCCGAGACGCCGTCCAGCGAGTTGCCGCCTACAGCGTCGAAACCCAGCAGCTTGCAGGTCAGTTCGCGGTCGATCGGGTACGTGGTGCCCGCCAGCGCGGCGCTGCCCAGTGGCATGCGGTTCAGGCGCTTGCGGCAGTCGACCAGGCGCTCGTAGTCACGGCTGAGCATCTCGAACCAGGCCAGCATGTGGTGACCGAACGTCACTGGCTGGGCGGTCTGCAGGTGAGTGAAGCCCGGCATGATGGTTTCGGCTTCACGCTCGGCCTGTTCCAGCAGCCCTTTTTGCAGGCGGGTGATTTCGCTCAGGATCAGGTCGATTTCGTCACGCAGCCACAGGCGGATATCGGTGGCGACCTGATCGTTGCGGCTACGGCCGGTGTGCAGCTTCTTGCCGGTGATGCCGATGCGGTCGGTCAGACGCGCTTCGATGTTCATGTGCACGTCTTCCAGGTCGACGCGCCACTCGAAACTGCCTGCTTCGATCTCGCTCTGGATGGTTTTCAGGCCATCGATGATGGTATCGCGTTCGGCTTCGGTCAGTACGCCGACATGGGCAAGCATCGTTGCGTGGGCGATGGAGCCCATGATGTCGTGACGATACAGGCGTTGATCAAAGGTGACGGAAGCGGTGAAGCGCGCGACGAAGGCGTCGACGGGCTCACTGAAACGGCCGCCCCAGGACTGGTTGGTCTTGTCGGTGCTCATGGAGATTCGCTCGTTGCTCTGCTGAAAGTGGCGTGCCCGGTTCTTGGCACAAGGGCGCTGGTGATGATAACAGGTTGTTGCTTTTTTATTCTCGGATGGCTTGCCGCTGACGATGCCAGGGCTGAGACTGAGCCTATGCGAAAAGACCCTTTGAATCCCAAAGTCAAAACCGATCCCGGCAAAGACTTTTTCCTGCCCGAACTGTGCCTGCCGCAGACCTTGCTGGTGCTCGTCGTACTGGCCGAGTTGCTGGTGCTGGTCATGGTGCTGCTTGAGCCCATGCGCCCGGCGTTCGACTGGGTCTGTCTGGCGCTGATGTCCATGTTCGTGCAATGGATCGTCTTGTTGTCGGCGGCCTTGCTGTGCGCGTTGCGTCCTTGGCTGGCACGCCTGCCCGCAGGCCTTGCCGGTATTCTCAGCTGTTTGCTGGTAGTCGGGCTAACCTTGTTGTGTGCGGCGGTGACGGATGTCTGCCAACTGACCGGCAGGATCTCGCCGGGCAGCATGGTTGAGCGCTATATCCGCTATTCGTTGATCGCGTTGATCATGTCGGCGCTGATGTTGCGCTATTTTTATTTGCAGAGTCAGTGGCGCAAGCAACAGCAGGGTGAGCTACAGGCCAGGATCGAATCGCTTCAGGCACGGATTCGTCCGCATTTTCTGTTCAACACGCTCAACAGTATTGCCAGCCTGGTGGCCAGTAATCCGGTCAAGGCCGAGCAGGCCGTTCTGGATCTGTCGGACCTGTTTCGGGCCAGCCTTGCCAAGCCCGGAACGCTGGTGACATGGCATGAGGAGCTGGCGTTGGCGAAACGATATTTGTCGATTGAGCAATATCGTCTCGGCGAGCGTCTACAGTTGGATTGGAGGGTGAGCGCAATTCCTGATGATTTGCCTATTCCCCAGTTGACCTTGCAGCCATTGCTGGAAAACGCTTTGATCTATGGCATTGCCCCGCGTATCGAAGGGGGCATAGTCACAGTCGAGGCAGACTATGAAGGGGGGGAGTTCATATTGTGTGTCAGCAATCCCTATGAAGAAGTTGCCACACGGCAGACTTCCAACGGTACTCAACAGGCCCTGTTGAATATAGGTGCACGCATTACGGCACTTTTTGGCCCGCACGCCAGTCTGAGCGTGGAGCGCCGTGACGGTCGTCACTACACCTGTCTACGCTATCCTTGTGCGAGACTCACGCAGGAAGCCAGAGCAATATGAATGTCCTGATCGTTGATGACGAACCCCTGGCCCGCGAGCGACTGAGCCGATTGGTCGGTGAAATCGAGGGTTACAGGGTACTTGAACCCAGCGCTACCAATGGCGAAGAAGCTTTGGCGCTGATTGAAAACCTCAAGCCAGATGTCGTGCTGCTCGATATCCGCATGCCGGGTCTCGACGGTCTTCAGGTCGCGGCGAAACTGTGCGAGCGTGAAACTCCGCCCGCAGTTGTCTTTTGTACTGCGCACGACGAATTTGCACTGGATGCCTTTCAGGTCAGTGCGGTCGGTTATCTGGTCAAACCTGTCCGCCCCGAGAATCTTCTCGAGGCACTGAGAAAAGCCGAGCGACCCAATCGTGTGCAGTTGGCAGCGATGACCCGCCCGGCTGCCGAAAGTGGCAACGGTCCGCGCAGTCATATCAGTGCGCGAACCCGCAAAGGCATTGAACTGATCCCGCTGGATCAGGTGATCTTCTTCATTGCCGACCACAAGTACGTCACCCTGCGTCATGAAGGCGGCGAAGTACTGCTGGATGAGCCGCTCAAGGCACTGGAAGACGAGTTCGGTGATCGATTCGTGCGTATCCATCGCAATGCGCTGGTGGCACGGGAGCGGATCGAGCGTTTGCAGCGCACGCCGCTGGGGCATTTCCAGTTGTTCCTCAAGGGGCTCAATGGCGACGCCTTGATCGTCAGCCGCCGGCATGTCGCCGGGGTGCGCAAGATGATGCAACAGCTTTAGGTACGAAAAAGTGGCTGCGCTCGCCGGAAGGCTTGCAGGATGTCGAGCCGGTTCCTGTCCACAGAGAGTTGCCGTTGTGGAGGCCCCGATTTCAGGCGGGTCGCGCTTTAGCCACTGTCGTTTCGTTGATCCGGGTCATGAAGCCGTTTTTACTTTTTGAGTCAGCGCTGAAGTCGTTCAGGTTGTGCTGTTATTATCCGTCGCATCTATCAAGCACGGATTGATTCATGTCCTCTCGCGAAATCCGCATTGCCACCCGTAAAAGTGCGCTGGCCCTCTGGCAGGCCGAATATGTCAAAGCCCGGCTTGAGCAGGCTCATCCGGGGTTGATCGTGACTCTGGTGCCTATGGTCAGCCGTGGCGACAAGTTGCTCGACTCCCCGTTGTCGAAAATCGGCGGCAAAGGCCTGTTCGTCAAGGAACTGGAAACGGCTCTTCTGGAAAACGAAGCCGATATCGCCGTGCACTCGATGAAAGATGTGCCGATGGATTTCCCCGAAGGCCTCGGACTGTTCTGCATCTGCGAGCGCGAAGACCCGCGTGATGCGTTTGTTTCCAATACGTTCAGCAGTCTGGAGCAGCTTCCTGCTGGCAGCATCGTGGGCACTTCCAGCCTGCGGCGTCAGGCTCAGTTGCTGACACGTCGTCCAGACCTGGAAATCCGGTTTCTGCGCGGTAACGTCAATACTCGGCTGGCCAAGCTGGATGCCGGAGAGTACGACGCGATCATTCTTGCGGCTGCCGGCCTGATCCGTCTGGGCTTTGAAGACCGAATCACCTCGGCCATCAGCGTCGATGACAGCCTGCCTGCCGGAGGGCAGGGCGCCGTCGGGATCGAGTGCCGCAGCGCCGATACTGAAATTCACGCATTGCTTGCGCCGCTGCATCATGGCGACACCGCCGTGCGCGTGATTGCCGAGCGTGCGCTGAACAAGCACCTCAACGGTGGTTGTCAGGTGCCTATCGCCTGCTACGCCGTGCTGGAAGGCGATCAGGTATGGTTGCGCGGTCTGGTGGGTGATCCGTCAGGCGGCCTGTTGCTGCATGCCGAGGCGCGCGCCCCGCAGACATCGGCTCAGGCGTTGGGTATCCAGGTTGCCGAAGACTTGTTGGCCCAGGGGGCGGGCAAGATTCTTCAGGCTGTCTATGGCGAGGCTCGAGAAGAATGAGTACCTGGCGTCTGTTGCTGACCCGTCCCGCCGAAGAGTCGGCAGCACTGGCCAAGGCCCTGGCCGAGACCGGCGTGTTCAGCAGCAGTCTGCCTTTGCTTGAAATCGAGCCGTTGCCGATAACACCTGCGCAACGCTCGATGATTTTCGACCTGCCTCTCTATAGCGCTGTGATTGTCGTCAGCAAGCCCGCCGCCCGGCTTGGGCTGGAACTGATCGATGAAATCTGGCCGCAACCCTTCATCCAGCCCTGGTTCAGTGTGGGCGCGGCGACAGGGCAGATTCTGCTGGACTATGGTTTGATCGGTGTGAGCTGGCCCGAGCATGGGGATGACAGCGAGGCCTTGCTTGAGCTGCCCAAATTGCAGGAGGCTATCGACATCCCGGGCAGCCGTGTGCTGATCATGCGCGGTGATGAAGGGCGCGAGCTATTGGCTGAGCGTCTGCGCGAGCAAGGTGTTAGTGTCGACTACCTGCCGTTGTATCGTCGTTTTCTGCCACAGTACCCGCCTTCGACCCTTTCTCAGCGCGTCGAATCGGAACGCTTGAACGGGCTGGTGGTCAGCAGTGGGCAGGGTTTTGAACATCTGCTCCAGTTAGCAGGCAATGCGTGGCCGAAACTGGCCGTGTTGCCTTTGTTTGTACCGAGCCCCCGGGTCGCCGAAATGGCGCGTGCCGCCGGGGCTCAAAACGTGGTTGATTGTCGTGGCGCCAACGCCGCGGCATTGCTGGCAGCGTTGCAGGATCAGCCTCAGCCTGTCGTCAAGGCGTATTGATCGACGAGTTGTCGTTTACGCTACTACGCCCAAATGCAAAGGATGGATACGTGAGCGAAACAGCCTTGCCAAAAGATGAAGAATCGGTGTTGAAAACATCGACATCCACACCCGATCCAGTGCGCCCCTTGCGTCCGGGTAATCGCAGCAACGGTCTGGTGATCCTGGCCTTGCTGCTTGGTGTTGCAGGCGTTGCCGTCGCCGGTTGGGGGGTATGGCAACTGCGCATGTTGCAGGCCGGTCACTTGCAGCAGCGAGGACAGGTTGAAAACATTGCCGAGCAGACCCTGGCCCTGACCCAGAATGACCAGCAATTGAGCGCCCGTCTTGCTCAGTTTCCTCCTGCAGACCAACTGGAAGACAGCCGTCGTCTGGTCGCGCAATTGCAGGGTGATCAGCAGCGCCTGAGCCAGCGTCTGGAAACCGTGCTGGGTGCCAGCCGCAAGGACTGGCGTCTGGCTGAGGCCGAGCATCTGCTGCGCCTTGCCAGCCTGCGCCTGTCGGCGTTGCAGGATATCAACAGTGCCCAGGCGCTGGTGCAGGGAGCCGATGAGATCCTGCGTGAGCAGGATGATCCGGGTTCGTTTGCTGCCCGTGAACAATTGGCCAAGAGCCTGGCGGCATTGCGCAGTATCGAGCAGCCGGATCGCACGGGGCTGTTCCTGCAACTGGCGGCGTTGCGCGACCAGTCGGTGCAGCTCAACCGTCTGGCGCCCGAATACGAAGATAAAGGCGAGCCGCTGTTGGGGCTGGCCACGGACAAGAACGACGACAGTTACTGGTCCCGCTGGTGGAATCACATTTCCCATTACTTCCGTATCGACTTCAACGCCGACAAGGACATTCGTCCGGTACTGGCCGGCCAGAGTCTGGCGCAGGTCCGTCTGGCACTGAGCCTGGCGCTGGAGCAGGCGCAATGGGCTGCACTCAATGGCGAGCCGAAGGTGTATACCCAGGCTCTGCTGGAAGCCAAAGGCGTCCTGCTGGCCAATTTCAATCAGGATGAGCCGCAGAGCAAGGTGATCGGCGAACGTCTGGATACCCTGATCAAAGAGCCTGTTTCGGTGGTGACGCCGGATCTGGCGCAGAGCCTGAGCGCAGTCCAGGCCTACCTTGAGCGTCGTCATGCATCAAGCCAGCCTGCCGAGGTTCGGGGGATCAGCCCATGAAGCGCGCCTACCTGCTGCTGTTCATTGCCGTCGCTATTGCAGCGCTGATCGGCATCGCCATTGCCGAACACTCCGGCTACGTATTGATCGCCTATCAGAACTTCCGCTATGAATCGAGTCTGTGGGCGACTCTTGGCCTGTTCGTGGCGCTTTTGCTGCTGGTCTTCATTGCCCGGTTACTGATCACGCTGCTCACGACATCCGGGGGCGTGGTCAATCCATGGTCACGTCGTAACCGCAGCCGTCGGGTGCAACTGGCAATCGAGCAGGGGCAGATGGATCTTGCCGAAGGCCGCTGGGCCAGCGCGCAGCGTCATCTGCATCGCGCTGCCGAGTCTGATCCCCAGCCGCTGCTCTACTACCTGGGTGCAGCGCGTGCTGCCAACGAGCAGGGTCGCTACGATGAAAGTGACAACCTGCTGGAGCGTGCGCTTGAGCGTCAGCCGCAGGCGGAGCTGGCAATTGCCTTGAGTCATGCGCAACTGCAACAGGACCGGGGCGATACCGACGGGGCGTTGAGCACCCTTCAGGCGATGCATGAACGTCATCCACACAATCCGCAGGTGCTGCGCCAGTTACAACGCCTTTATCAGCAGCGGGGCGATTGGTCCGATCTGATCCGGCTGATGCCCGAGTTGCGCAAGGACAAGGTGCTGCCGCCCAGGGAACTGGCTGAACTGGAGCGCCGCGCCTGGGGTGAGAACCTCACCCTGGCCGCGTATCGCGAGGAAGGTGACGGCGAGCCGACCGGCCTGCCTTCACTGGAAAAAGCCTGGAAAGGCCTGACCTCCGCACAACGACAGGAGCCGCAACTGGTGCTGGCTTATGCCGAGCAGTTGCGTCGTCTGGGTGCCGAGGCCCAGGCCGAAGAAGTGCTGCGCACTGCGCTCAAGAAGGACTACAACAGCCACTTGGCCAGGCTTTACGGTCTGGTGCGCGGCGGTGACGAATCGAAACAGTTGCAGGCTGCCGAAGGCTGGCTCAAGCATCATCCCGATGACCCGAGCCTGTTGCTGAGCCTGGGGCGTATATGTCTGCAATCCCGTCTGTGGGGCAAGGCCCGTGATTATCTGGAAAGCAGCCTGCGGTTGCAGCGCAATCCCGAAACCTGTGCCGAACTGGCACGGCTGCTGGCACAGATGGGCGATACCGATCGCAGCAATCAACTGTTCCAGGAAGGTCTGGGAATGCTTGATGAGCGTTTTCTGGCGCGTCCGCTTCCGGCATTGAGCAGCAACTGAATCCAGCGCCATGAAAGCCCTGCTTCAGGGCTTTCAGCCTGAAAAACATGGTCAATTCAAGCCGCTTGGTTTTCTTTCGCAGTGGCTTGGATTGCTCCTACAGTGATCAGTAAAGAATCTTCTTTCTCTGGTGTTTTATTTCCACTGTAAACAGCGAAACGTCTGTACTTTGTCGCCTTGAAAGCGTTGCGTGCTTTCCTCTACCGTAACTGTCTTCGTCATATCGTTACGGATTAGCCATGTATCTGGCCCGCACCCGTTCCTTGTTCTTCCTGGCATTCATCGCAAGTGCACTGATCATCGGTACCACCATCTACTTGCAGCGTGCGTTCGGCTTGCTCCCCTGCATCCTTTGCCTCTTGCAGCGAACCATCATTGTCGCGTGTGGCCTGCTTTGTCTGGTGGCGGCTGTTCATTGTCCGCAGGAAACCGGTTGGCGCCGTTATTGCCTGGCCCTGCTGTTGCTGTCGCTGACCGGCGTCCTGGTGGCGGGGGTTCAGATATGGCTGCAAACGGCATCTGCCGAAGAGTTGGGCTCCATCATTGGCCGACATGAATATGTGATCAATGCACTGTCGCTCGAGGGCGTGGGTGAACGGCTGCGTAACGACACTTATCTATGCGCCGAAATCAATTGGTCCCTGTTCGGTATCACCCTTCCCGAGTGGAGCCTGCTGGCTTTTGTGATCCTGAGCTTGCTGGCGTTGTATCCAATTTTCAGTGGGTTACATCGCTGGATGTCCACGGGTGGTGGCAGAGGGTATTAAACGCTTGTATGAACTTTCTCTCCTGCGTACCTTGATGGCCTTGGCGTGCGGGCATAATCTGAGCCGCACGCGTCATTGGGAGTATGCTGTCCTGACGCTTTCATCAGGCTAGGTTCTTGCGATACTGTAAGGCCAGCACAGGACCGCATGCCCCTTAAGGGAAGAGAGAACATCATGCTGGAAAGTTGTCGTAATGCTCAGGAACGCTGGGGCGGTGTCAATCTGCTGATTGACCGCTGGTTGCAGGACCGCCATGAATTGGTTCGAGCCTATGACGCTCTCGGCGATACGCCAGAGTTGCTGGCCGCGGATCGTGGGGCACTGCTGAAGTTTTGTGAAATTCTGGTCGACTACGTTTCAGCCGGTCATTTCGAGATCTATGAGCAACTGAACAGCGAAGCCCAGGCGTTCAACGATGAGCGCGGGCTTGAACTGGCCGATACGATCTATCCGCGTCTGGAAGGTATCACCAAGCTTGCTCTGACTTTCAACGATCACTGTGAAAAAGGCGATTGCTCGGATGGTGTAGTCTTTGCCAACGAGTTCAAGAAGCTGGGTGGTCTGTTGCATGAGCGCTTCGAGCTTGAAGACTGCCTGATCGAAGTCCTGCACAACTCCCACAAGGAAGAGGCGGCCTCTCAGGCCTGACCTGCTCCTGTCGTTTTCGGGGGAATGTGTATTGCCAAGGGTGCGTTCGCACCCTTTCGCATTTCTGTCTCTGCCGTTACTGCGAAACGGCGACCAGCTCGATTTCAAAGACCAGCGGCGTGAACGGGTCGATCAGATCGCCTGCGCCTTCTGCGCCATATGCCTGCGCAGAAGGAATCACCAGACGCCATTTCGCGCCCACGGGCATGCCTTGCAGGGCCGTGGTCCAGCCACTGATTACGCTGTCGAGTCGAAACCACTGCGGCTGCGTGCTCTGATCGAAGATCGTGCCGTCGGGCAAGCGGCCGACATAGCGGACTTCCACCCGGCCATTGGCTTCAGGTTTTGGCCCCGTCCCGGGTGTCAGCTCGGTCATCAGAATACCGTCGGCCAGCGTCTTCACGCCGGGCTTGGCTTTTTCGCTGTCCATGAAGCGACGCTCCGCGCTCAGGGCTGCTTCGCTCTGTGAATCGGTGCCTGAAGCTTCGGCTTGCGCCAATGCGGCGTCATGTTCTCTGAGAACCTGATCAATACGTTCTTGCTTGAGCGCCAGAGGCTTTCCTTGATAGGCCTGCTTCAAACCTTCCACCAGCGCTGTCAGGTCAAGGTCCGGGACCTCCTGATGCAGACGCTCACCCAGGCTTGCGCCCAGGCTGTAAGCAAGGTCGTGGGAGTCCTTCGCCGGAGTGGTTTCGCCGGCGTGTGCCAGGGGAATCAAGAGGAACAACGACGTTAACAGGTAGCGCGACATGAATGCTCTCCGGCCTGGGAAGTCAGCGATTATGCCAGTGCAAGGGCTTGCGGTGATGGCTCTGGGCAAGTGAATTTCGTATTGCTCCTGCAACAGTTGCGTTAATCATTTGTTGTCGTATGCAACAGGGTGCATCTGAAGCTGTCAAGATGCCCTAGCGGCGCTTCGGACAGAGGTCTAGTATGGGCCGCAATTTCGTCAGCCAGGAGGTAAGTCATGTCGGCCAAAAAGAAGCCAGTAAACACTCCATTGCATCTGCTCCAACATCTTTCGAGCAGCTTGCTCGAACATCTGGAAGACGCCTGCTCTCAAGCCTTGGCTGATGCCGAGAAACTGCTCGCCAAGCTTGAAAAACAACGCGGTAAAGCACAGGAAAAACTGCACAAGTCTCGCACCAAGTTGCAGGACGCTGCTGCTGCCGGCAAGGCAAAGGCGCAGACCAAGGCCAAGAGTGCCGTTGCAGAACTTGAAGACTTGCTCGACGCACTCAAGGATCGCCAGACCGAAACCCGCACCTACATTCTGCAACTCAAGCGCGACGCTCAAGAGAGCCTTAAACTTGCCCAGGGTGTTGGTCGTGTCAAGGAAGCCGTCAGCAAGGTTCTGACCTCGCGTGAGGCCAAGCCTGCTGCACCTGCGAAGGCTCCGGCTGCCGCCAGGAAAACTGTGGCCAAGGCACCTGCCGCCAAGGCTCCAGTCAAAGCTGCAACCAAGCCTGCGGCCAAACCCGCTGCCAAAGCTGCATCTGCTGCCAAGCCAGCAGCCGCGAAAGCTCCAACTGCGGCCAAGCCGGTTGCTGCAAAACCGGCAGCCGCCAAGGCTCCAGTGAAAGCTGTGGCCAAAACCGCTGCGGCCAAACCAGCCGCTGCAAAAACGGCCGCCAAGCCGGTTGCCAAACCTGCTGCCAAGCCAGCGGCGACCAAAGCCCCGGCAGCAGCGGCCAAACCTGCTGCGAGCAGTGCGGCAAAACCAGCGGCTAAAGCGCCAGCCAAGGCCGCAGCCAAACCGGCAGCCAAGCCCGCCGCAAAACCAGCAGCCAAACCTGCTGCCAAGCCGGCGGTAAAAGCAGCCGCCGCGAAACCGGCAACGCCAGCTCCGGCAGCCAAGCCTGCTCCAGCCGCCGCAGCAACACCGGCTCCAGCAGCGCCAGCGCCATCGACCGCCAATAGCGTCACGCCAACCAGCGGGTCCTAAGGCTGGTCCGCCGCGACGCGCAGCACATGCAGCGCGTCGCGGTTCTTGCCGGCTGCCTCTGCGGATAATCCGTCCAGCCAGCTCTGCAAGTCATCTGCTTCCTCAACTGACCAGTCCTGTGTCAGTGCCTGCAATCTCACGAGCAACTGCTGCTCGGCTTCCAGCTCCAGTGTTTTCACTCGCTCGCGCAATGCGCCCAGCGATGCATCGGTTTGTGCCGCGTTACGCCATTGCGTACGTAATTCTCTGAGAGGGCGCACCACTTCATCGTGCCATGGCGTCGCCAACTGTCCGATTTCCTGTAATCGCTGCGCATCACATTTCACGCCACGTTTGCCCAGCCAGACACCACAAAGCACCATGCAGACATTGGCCCCGTTGGTTTGCAGGCGCAAGCATGCTTGCTCGACACCGGGCCTGGCATAGAAATCGAGGGTGAAACTCCAAAGGTCAGAAGGCATAGTGAGCTACCTGTTTGAGACGAAGCTGGTAGACTCCGCCGCCATTATGATTCGACTTCAAAGCCTTACCTTACAGCGTGGTCCGCAACGTCTGCTAGAAGACGCCGAGCTGACCCTGCACGCCGGCCAGAAAGCCGGCCTGATCGGTGCCAACGGCGCCGGCAAATCCAGCCTCTTCGCCTTGTTGCGTGGTGAGTTGACGCCTGACTCCGGTGATTGTCTGCTGCCTGCCGATTGGCGCATTGCGCACATGCGTCAGGAGGTCGATACCCTTGAGCGTCTGGGTGTTGATTATGTCCTGGACGGCGACCTGCGTCTGCGCGAGGTTCAGCGTCAGCTCGCTGAAGCCGAAGCGGCCCAGGACGGTGCTGCCCAGGCGCGTCTGCATGCCGAACTCGACAGCGCCGATGGTTACACCGCCGATGCCCGTGCGCGCAAATTGCTGGCGGGCCTGGGGTTCACCAACGAGCAGATGGAGCGTCAGGTCGGCAGTTTCTCCGGTGGCTGGCGGATGCGCCTGAACCTGGCGCAAGCCCTGATGTGCCCTTCGGATCTGCTGCTGCTCGATGAGCCGACCAACCACTTGGACCTCGACGCCATTCTGTGGTTGGAAGACTGGCTCAAGAGCTATCCCGGCACCTTGCTGCTGATTTCCCACGACCGTGATTTCCTCGACGCGGTGGTCGATCACATCGCCCACGTCGAGCAACGCAAGATCACGCTTTATCGCGGTGGTTACAGCGCCTTCGAGCGCGCC
This sequence comes from Pseudomonas cichorii, assembly GCF_015471405.1. Lineage (GTDB taxonomy): Bacteria > Pseudomonadota > Gammaproteobacteria > Pseudomonadales > Pseudomonadaceae > Aquipseudomonas > Aquipseudomonas serbiensis. Next base: position 74,978 of record NZ_BLVZ01000011.1, on the reverse strand, counting down.
CGTGCCGAACGTCTGGCCCAGCAGCAACAGGCCTACGAGAAGCAGCAGGCGCAACGTGCGCACATGGAAAAATACATCGCGCGCTTCAAGGCTCAGGCCACCAAGGCCCGTCAGGCGCAGAGCCGGATCAAGGCCCTTGAGCGCATGGAAGAGCTGTCCGCCGCGCATGTGGACTCGCCGTTCAACTTCGTTTTCCGTGAATCCGACAAAATCTCCAGCCCGTTGCTGGACCTGTCCGAAGCACGTCTGGGCTATGGCGAAAAGACCATCCTGGAGAAGGTCAAACTGCAACTGACGCCCGGTGCCCGCATCGGTTTGCTGGGGCCTAACGGCGCGGGTAAATCGACACTGATCAAGAACCTCGCCGGTGAGCTTGAGCCGTTGGGTGGCCGTCTGGTGCGTGGCGAGAACCTGACGGTTGGCTATTTTGCCCAGCATCAGCTCGACTCTCTGGATGCCAAGGCCAACCCCTTGCTGCACTTGCAGCGTCTGGCACCGACCGAGCGTGAACAGACGTTGCGCGACTTCCTGGGTGGCTTCGACTTCCGTGGCGCTCGTCTGGACGAGCCGGTGGTGAACTTCTCCGGTGGTGAAAAGGCGCGTCTGGCGCTGGCCCTGATTGCCTGGGAAAAACCTAACCTGTTGCTGCTCGACGAACCGACCAACCACCTGGACCTGGAAATGCGCCTGGCGCTGACCATGGCCTTGCAGGAGTTCAGTGGCGCGGTGCTGGTGGTTTCCCACGACCGGCATTTGCTCAAGAGCACCACCGATGATTTCCTGCTGGTCGCCGATGGCCGGGTTCAGGAGTTCGATGGCGACCTGGATGACTACACGCGTTGGCTGGCCGATTACCGCCTGCGTAATGCGCCGGTCAGCAACACGCCGGTCAACGCCGACAAGACCGACAAGAAAGCCCAGCGTCAGCAGGCAGCAGCCTTGCGTCAGCAACTGGCTCCCCACAAACGCGAAGCCGACAAGCTTGAGCGTGAACTGGGAACCTTGCACGAGAAACTGGCCAAGGTCGAAGAAGCTCTGGCTGACAGCACCAACTACGAGGCTGCCAACAAGGACAAGCTGCGCGATCTGCTGGCTGAGCAGGCCAGGATGAAGACGCGAGAGTCCGAACTGGAAGAGGCCTGGATGGAAGCGCTGGAACTGCTTGAGTCGATGCAGGCCGAGCTGGAAGCGTTGTCGTAATTGAAGTGAGGGGCTGATGGAATTTTTCGGGTTGCCGCTGACGGCCTACTGGATCGAACCGCTCTGGCTGGGCATACAGATCCTGTTGATCCTGCTGGCGGGTTACGTGTTGCAGCGCTTGATAGGCCGTTTTCTGACCGGGCTGGGCGAACGCTACCCGCTGCCACCTGAACTTCTGGTGCCGGTCCGTGGCGGTTTGCGCTGGTTGATCATGGGCAGCGCGTTTGTCTTCGTGCTGGGCCGGCTCGGTGTTTCCGCCACTGTGCTGTGGACTGCGCTGTCAGGCTTTGTCGCGGTTGCGGCCGTCGCGTTCTTCGCCATGTGGAGCGTGCTCTCAAACCTGCTCTGCGCGATCCTGATCTTCACCATCGGCCCTTTCCGCATCGGCGATGTGGTTGAGCTGGTCGAGACGCTGGACAAACCGGGCGTCAAAGGCCGGGTTGTTGCCATCAACCTGATGTTCACCACCCTGATCGAAATGCCTGAGACAGGCGGCGCACTGGTGCAGGTGCCGAACAGCCAGTTCTTCCAGAAAGCGGTTCGCCGCTGGCGTGGCAGCGATGTATTGCCACAGGTGATTGCCGAGAGGCCGACCGGCGAAGCGAAATAGCGGCAGGCTCGGCAGCGTAGGAGCGAATTCATTCGCGAATGAATTCGCCACCGAACCTGCATTCAGCCACTGCATGACTTCCAGACCTGCAATGCATTGGTCGTTCATGGCCTTGCCTGCCTAGAGTCGTGACCCTCTGTTTGGATTCGAGAGGGTGAAACATGCAGCCTGCGGTTATTCAAGACGATCTTCAGGGCCACATCACACGGCTCAACCCCTTGTTGGGCGCGCGGGTCGATGGCATCCAGCTGCAAGCCCTGGATGACCGGCAACTGGCGCTGGTCGAAGCGGCTCTGGTGCGTCACAAGGTATTGTTCTTCCCACATCAGCAATGGACAGCCCTGCAGCAGCGCGACTTCGCTGCGCGGCTCGGTGAGCTGCATGTGCATCCGACCTTTCAGGCGCACGCCGACACTCAGGAACTCGTGGTTTTCAACTACGACGAATCGCGCAAGGGTGCCAACGATACCTGGCATGCCGACGTGACCTTTGCCGAACGTCCGTTGAAATACGGCGTGCTGCATGCCGAAACCATTCCCGAGGTGGGCGGCGACACGCTATGGGTCGATACCGAAGCCGCCTATCAGGCATTGTCCGAACCGCTGCGCGGGTTATTGGACAGGCTGGAAGCGATTCATAGTGTTTTCCCCGCGTTCGACTATGCAAGCAAGCTGGAGCAGCCGGGCATACTCGACAACCTGCTCAGGCTGCCGCCACCCACGCGCCACCCGGTCGTGCGCCGTCATCCGGTTTCCGGGCGGCCTTCGCTGTTCATCAATCGTGCCTTTACCTCACATATCGTCGGGCTTTCCTCGCATGAATCGCGGGCCATTCTGGATCTGCTGTTCCAGCATCTGGAAAACCCTGCCTTTCAGGTCCGCTGGCGCTGGCAGGCCGGTTGTGCGGCAATCTGGGATAATCGCAGCACCCAGCACCTTGCCGTTTCGGACTATTTCCCGGCGATTCGTCGGGTACGTCGCGCCGCCGTGCTCGAAGAGCAGCGTCCGCAAGCCGCCAACCCGTTGAATGGAATCCAGCCATGAGCTTCGTATCGCGAGCCCTGAGTGCCTCCTTGTTACTGTTGATGAGCGCTTGGCTGAGCATCGCAACCGTGCAGGCCGAAGAAGCTCCTGAAGTGATTCGCATCGGCGTGCCGGATTTGAGTACCCGTAATAAACCCTACGCGCCAGGAGCGCTGGGTATTGCCCAGCGTCAGCACCAGTTGGAAGAGGCTTTCGCCAGTCGCGGTACGCGCATCGAATGGCACTTTTTCCGTGGCGCAGGCCCGGCAATCAACGAGGCTTTGGCCAATGGCCAACTGGATGTGGTCGGCCTTGGTGATCTGGCCGCGATTATCGGTCGTTCCGGTGGCTTGAAGACTCGTGTGTTGATGGGGTCGCGTGGCAGCAATATGTTCTTGGCCAGCCGCCCCGAGGCAAACATTGCGCGAGTCGAAGACCTGAAAGGCAAACGGATCGCTCTCTATCGCGGCACAGCCGATCAACTGTCGTTTGGTCGCCTGCTGGCGGAGGCCGGTTTGCGCGAGCAGGACCTGAAAATCACCAGCCTGGACTGGAGTGCCGCGGCGGCGGCACTGCTGGCTGGCCAGGTCGATGCGACCTGGTCGAATTTCAACGTACTGAGTTTGCGGGACAAGGGCATGGCCATTCCCCTGAGTACTCAGACACTGTCGCCACACGCCACTGTTCAGGGCACCACGCTGGCCACTCAGGACTTTATCGACCGTTACCCGCAGGCCACGCAGACACTGGTCGATGTGCTGGTGGATATTGCTGGCAGCCTGTCCGAGCCAGTCGGTTACCAGCAATATCTGGTGGGTCAGGAGCAGGCCAGCGGCATTCCGGTGGCGCTGGCGAAGGAAGAAAGCAAAGGCGCGGATCTGCGTTTTCGCTCCTCGCCACGGCTGGACAGCTTTCTGACGGCAAGCCTGGAAGAGAGCCTGCGCCAGGCCCATGAGTTGCGCCTTGTTCGTCGGCAGTTCGATGTTACCCAATGGCTTGAGCCGCGTTTTGTCGAGCAGTCCATCGCTCGTCACGGCGCATCGCCATGGCCGCGCTACGATGCTCAAGGCAAGGCGCAGCCCTGATTTCTACAGCGCCAGTTGACGCGCCACTTCGTAAGTTGGCCGGGCTGCGGCGCTGCTGCCGGAGTCGTCGATATCCAGCAGCGTTTCGATCATGCAGCGGGCTTCGTTGCTCAAAGGCTGATCGGCGCGCTGCACGATGACAAAGCAGGCGCCGCCATCGCGCAGCAACAGCGGCTCATCGAGGCAGCGCAGGCGCTGGAACGCGCCCGAGGCGGTCAGGGATTCTATGACCTCCAGTTGTGCGACACCGATGCTGTCGGACGACGCCACCAGTTTGGGCAGCAGGTCGTTGTACTGGGTTTCCAGATTCAGCGCCGGTCCTTTTGAACCCCATTGCTCCTGAAGCAGACCGCGTAGCTCCAGCGGCAGCATGGCGGCTGCACGGGGGTAATCCACCAGTTGCCGGAAGTGTGGGGCGGGATGGCCGAGTAGCGGGTGGCCGGCCCGACAGAACAACCCGAAACGCCGGAAGCGCAATGGTCTGGCCAGATAGCGGGTGTCGATATCCATATGCCGCAGGTCTGCCACCAGAAAACTGATCAGCCCTTCATCGAGCATCGTCAGCAGGCTGGACGGCTTGTCCACGCGCACTTCCATGACGGTTTGCGGGAACACGCCGACGAAGCTGGCCAGTGCCTGAGGCAACAGGTGGGCCGAGACCAGCGGGCCAACCCCCACACTCAAGCGGCTGGTGCCTGGGCAAGACTCATCGGCGGCCATCTCGTCACGCAGGTTACTGGCCTCAGCCAGCAGGCGAGTCGCACGTCCACGCAATGCTTCGCCTTTGGCGGTCAGTACCACGCCACGGCTGCCACGTTCTACCAACGGGCCACCCAGTTCGTTTTCCAGCCCCTGAATGCTGCGGCTGAAAGCGGATTGAGTGATGCAGGCGGTTTCGGCTGCACGGGTGAAGTTCAGGTGGTTGGCCAAGGCCAGGAAATGGCGAAGCTGGCGTAAATCCATGGGTCAGACCTTTGAGTCATGCCTGTGATGCGATTAATGAATTTCCCGCTGCCGATGCCTCTTGCTACAACAGCCCCGCATCGCTGGCTACCGCCCAACGTGCAGGCCGGCATTATCCGGTGGCCTTGAGCCAGGGCGGAAAGATCAAAAACGCATAACCTTAGCCGCGTCCGGGCAACACGCTCCGCTACCACCACCCAGGAGGTTTCGCCGACGCCTTAGCATGAGCCTTAACAATGAAGCCTCCTTTTTCCCTGCTCCCACTTGCAGCACTGACCTTGCTGCCGCTGTTTTCTCCGGCACAGGCGGCGTCCTCCAGCCAGCCTGAGGCAGAACAGGCCGATACTGCTCTGAAAGCCGTTACGGTTACGGCCACACGCCGCGAGTCGAGCCTGCAGAAAGTGCCGGTTGCGGTCTCCGTGGTCGATGGCGAACAACTCGAACGAGAAAACCGCAACAGTGTGGCGAGCATTGTGCAGCAGGTCCCGACCCTCAATTTCCGGACTGCGGCGTCGAGCAAGGACACTTCGCTGTTTGTACGCGGCGTTGGCACCATCTCCACTTCGCCGGGTGTCGAACCCAGCGTATCGACCGTGATCGATGGCGTGGTGTATGGCCGTCCCGGTCAATCAACCCTGGACTTGATGGAAGTGGAGCGCATCGAAGTGCTGCGTGGCCCTCAGGGCACGCTGTTCGGTCGTAACGCTTCGGCTGGTGTGTTGAACGTGGTCAGCCGTGACATCCCTGAAAAGACACGCGGTTATGCCGATTACTCGTTTTTCGGCAAGGGCAACGAACAACGCCTGCGCTTTGGTCTGGGCGGTGCGCTGACCGATACGGTCAAGGCATCCCTGAGTACCTTGTGGGCCGATTACGACGGCAATGTACGCAACGACTACAACGGCGACAGCGTCAATGGCTACGGTACCAAAGGGCTGCGCGGCAAGTTGCAGCTCGACCCCTCCGAGAATCTGCGGGTCACCCTGATCGGTGATTACACCGAAGCCAGGAATACCGTGCCAAACGGTGTTCCTTACCAGGCTACCAGCAGTTTCGCGACATCCTTCGCACCTGGTCGGGCCACCTCGACCAACCGCGACGTGCAGAACGATTTCCGGACTCATGCCGAGGACACCCACAAAGGCCTGTCGGCACAACTGGACTGGTCGCTGGGCGCTTATACATTGACGTCGATCACTGCCTGGCGCGGCTGGGACAACGATCAGTCTCAGGATCAGGACCGACTCGCCGGTCTGCCTGTCGATGCATTGCACGATACCGGTCAGGTCGATTACGACCAGTTCAGCCAGGAATTGCGGCTGGCTTCGCCCACCGGGCAGTTCTTCGAGTATGTCGCCGGGGTCTACCTCTATCACGGCGAATCGAAAGAGGACTATCTGAGGAGGCTGGTCACTCTGGGCAATGCGCAATCGGCCACTGGCAAGTTCAGCGCTACCAACGACAGCTATGCGCTGTTCGGCGAAAGCACCTTGAATTTCACGGATGACTGGCGTGCCATTATCGGCCTGCGCCTGACTCGCGACGAAGTGGAGTACGACCACCAGCGGGTTTCCACTTCGCCGCTGACCTTGCGGGCAATGCGTCCTTCTTTCGCTTCGTCCGGTTCACACAGCGATAGCGGGGTATCTGGTCGATTGGGCCTGCAACACGACTTCAACGAAAACCTCACGGGTTACGTCACCTATTCGCGGGGCTACAAAGGGCCGGCCTATAACGTCTATTTCCAGATGTACGATCTGGACACCGAGGCGCTTGATCCGGAAACCTCGAACAACTACGAGATCGGCCTGAAAAGCACGGCGCTGGATCGTCGCCTGACCGCCAACCTGGCGATATTCCGTAGTGATTTCGATAACTATCAGGCCAACTTTTTCGACCAGGTGGGTGGTTCGCCGGTGACTCGGCTGATCAATGCCGGTTCCGTTCGCAGCGAGGGTGCTGAACTGGACCTGGCACTGCAAGCCACCCAGCAATTGAAACTCAGTGGTGCGCTGGCTTATACCCAGGCCCGCATCGAAGATTTCCAGTGCCCGCCTGCGGCTGCGGCCAGTTGCAACGTCAACGGCAAGCCCTTGCCGTTTGCGCCTGACTGGAAAAGTTACGTGCGCGCCGACTACAGCATTCCTCTGCAGAACGGTCTGGATCTGGAGCTGAGCAGCGATTACAGCTGGCAGAGCGAAGTGCAGTACAGCCTCGATCAGAACCTCGACACCCGCCAGGGCTCTTATGGCATCTGGAATGCCAGCGTGGCACTGGCCGATTACAACCAGGGCTGGCGCGTGGCCTTGCTGGGCCGCAATCTGGCTGACCGCTCCTATGCCACGTTGCTGACGTCCAGTACTGGCGGCATTACCCGCATGGTGCCGCGTGATGACGAGCGTTACTTTGGCGTGCAGGTGCGCAAGGATTTCTGATGAGCCTGCCGAACTTTATCGTCATAGTCGCAGACCAGTTGCGGGTCGATTGCCTGCCGGGTTTCAACCCGCGCAGCCCGGTGCAGACTCCGCACCTGGATCGTCTCGCCGGGCGTGGTGTGCGCTTCAGCGAGGCGTTCACCCAGCACAGCGTCTGTTCGCCGTCGCGGGTGTCGTTTCTGTCCGGGCGCTATCCCCACGTCAATGGCCATCGCTCCTTGCAGTATCTGCTCGGCCAGCAGGAGCCCAACTTTCTGCGCAGCTTCAAGGAAAGCGGTTATCACGTGGTCCATGCCGGCGCACGGGGCGATACCTTCGCTGCCGGAGCAGCCGAGCTGTCACTCGACGAGCACGGTTTTGCCGATCCGGCACTGAGCAGCCTTGCCGATTTCATGGGCAAGAATCACGGTCAGGAACGTGATGAGATGGCCCGTGCTCACTATCGTGGCGAGCGTCCTGGCGATGTCGTCGATTTTGACGAGGCCACGATCCGCACTGCCGAGCAATGGCTGAACGGCGCACCCGCGAAACCCTGGGTGCTGTATATCCCGTTGATCTTTCCGCATCCGCCGTTTGCCGTGGAACAACCCTGGTTTTCGCAATACCCGCGTGAAGCGGTTGAGGTGCCGCGTCATGCCACTGGCCCGCGAGCAGGCTTCTATGCCGAACTCGCCCGGCGGCATGGCTGGGATCGTCTGACCGAGGAGCAGTGGCGAGAGATTCGCGGGGTCTACTACGGCATGATTTCGCGACTCGACAGCCATGTCGGACGGCTGCTCGACGGGCTGCAAGCCAGTACCGGTGCCGACAATACATTTGTCACCTTTTTCTCCGATCACGGCGAATATCTGGGGGACTTCGGGCTGGTGGAAAAATGGCCAGCAGGTGTTGATGAATGTCTGGTGCGTACGCCGCTGATCGTTGCCGGTCCCGGCCTTGCTGGCGGCGAGCGCAGCGATGCACTGGTTGAGCTGATCGACGTGTTCCCGACGCTATTGGACCTGGCTGGAGTGAGTGCCGGGCATGCTCACTTCGGACGCAGTTTCTCGGCCTGTCTGTACGATCCGGCGGCCACGCATCGTGATGAAGCATTCAGTGAAGGTGGTTTTCGTATCGAAGAGGCCGACCTGCTGGAGCGCGGGCCTTTCCCTTACGACATCAAGAGCCAGTTGCAGCATGATCGGCCGGAACTGGTGGGCAAGGTCGTTGCGCTGCGCAATCGTGAATGGACTTACGTATGGCGGCTGTATGAGCCTGGCGAGCTTTATCATCGCCCCAGCGATCCCCACGAGCAGCATAATCTGGCCGGTCAGGCGCGTTATGCCTCACTTGAGCAGCAGCTTGCGATGCGGGTATTGCGCTGGTTGCTGGACACTGCCGATGTGATCGACACCCGACAATGGGAGCGCTTCGCGGCGGTGGACCTGCCGCGCCCTGCCAGTCCTCGCTGAGCACGCGCTTTTCTAAGTTTTTCTCTGGCTACTTCATGCGCTAAAGACTAATTTAGCGCCTGACGGATTAGCTTGAGGTGTGTGATGGCGCTTGAAACGTGGCTGGCTTTTTTTGCCGCTTGCTGGATTATCAGCCTGTCTCCGGGGGCTGGCGCCATTGCGTCGATGTCCTGCGGCCTGCGATACGGTTTCTGGCGCGGCTACTGGAATGCGCTGGGCCTGCAGATTGCACTGGTGGCGCAGATCGCGATTGTCGCTGCGGGCCTGGGCGCCGTATTGGCTGCCTCCGAGCTGGCATTCAACCTGATCAAATGGTTTGGCGTGGCCTATCTGGTTTACCTGGGTATCAAGCAATGGCGGGCGTTGCCTGGGGATTTGTCCGATGAGTCGACGGTTCGTCCTGTGGGTCAGCCGCTGAGCCTGGTGTTTCGTGGCTTTCTGGTCAATATCAGCAACCCCAAGGCACTGGTGTTCATGCTGGCGATCTTGCCGCAGTTCATCAACCCTGCCGAACCGTTGCTGGCCCAGTACATGATCATCGCGGTGACCATGGTTGTTGTGGATTCGGTGGTCATGGCCGGTTACACCGGGCTTGCTTCCCGCGTGTTGCGCCTGCTGAAAACGCCGAAACAACAACGCCGCCTGAACCGCACCTTCGCCAGCCTGTTTGTAGGGGCGGCGGGCTTTCTGGCGACGCTTCATCGCGGGACGGCCTGAAAGTAGCAAGCTGAAAGCTACAAGCTACAAGCTACAAGCTACAAGCTACAAGCTACAAGCTACAAGTCAAAGGCTTGAGGCTTGAGGCTTGAGGCTTGAGGCTTGCAGCTTTCCACTTACCGCCCTTAACGCAAAATACGTGGCGCTTCGTCTCTCGGCAGGTTCTGCTGTATCGGCTGGCCGGTGTATTCCACTTCACCGCGCAATTGCTCACGCAACTGACGCGCTACATCGACACCAATCGATTTTGAGGCATCACGCACCACACGACCCCGGTTCAGGGAAATCTTGACGTCCCGGCTGTTGACCAGCTTGGTGTCCTGGCTTTCGCCCATGGCGGTAAAGGCCGAGGTTATTTCATAGGTACGGGTGTTGATCAGGCTGAAATCACCGACTACGGTCAGGCCCATAATGGCCGAGTAGCTGTTGGTGTTGGCTATCTCGCCCACGTCCTGACGGAAGTCGATGTCCGACAATGTGCCGAACAATACGTAGTCCGCGCCTTTGAAGTGGCCGCTCTTGATGCGTGCTATGACGTCGTAGACATCCTCTTTCGAGCCGGTCTTGTAGGGCGTGCCCTGCACCAGCTGGAACAGCCCGGACTTCAGGATCTCGCCCTTGATGTCGCCGCTGAATTTCTGCAACTCGCTCTGTTCGATGTAGCTGGTGCGGGCTTCGTACTCTTCATAGCTCGACGAGCCGCTTTCGCTGTAGTAAGTGGCTTTCGAGTTGCTGTGTGCCGAAACGGTGTGGATGTATTGCTCCACACGTTCCTGATAGGCCATACCTGTCACTGCGATCTTTGGGGCCGCCTGCGCCGAGAAGGCGCAGGCCAGGCCGATAATGCCAATCCATGCACGCATCACTTAACGCTCCGTGGTCTTGCGGATTTCTTTCTCGTCCATCCACTCTGCCAGGCCGCTTTCGACATCGATCAGTTGCAGGCTGAATTTATAGAAGACGTCCTTGTAATCGTTGCTGCGCTTGACGATGGAGCTGATCGAGCCTTCCAGGCGATATTTGGCCGCGATCATGTTGCCGGTCTTGGCGACAGTGTTCTGCTTGTACAGGCCGCTCTGGTTCTGCAGCTTGAGCTGATCGACCTGGCTCTGCATTTCGGTGTTGTCGCTGGCGAAACGGGCTACGCCACTTTTCATCAGTTGGGTCTTGATGGAGGTGGTGATTTCGCGAGTGTCGATGTACTCGCTGGTCTTGTTCTTCACGTCGTAGACCTGAACCACCGGACGACCTTGCAGGATGCCGGACTGTGCCAGTGAGCGGGTCATGCTCTCGGCAATCATTTGCAGGTCGGTGGAGCCGAACTCATTGGTAATTGTTTCGACAGCCTTGGTGTCTCCGTAGCTGATGTTCTTGCTGCCAAGAACCGGAGAGTTATTGGCGCAACCGCTGGCCAGAACGGCCAGGACGGCGATGGAGCAAATACGTGTAAACAGCATGTGTGGACTCTTCTGATCTGAGCGAAATAGGGAGCGGATCAAGGCGTGTTGATTTCAATGCGGAAATCGGTTGCCCGCGGATTTGGAGCGATAGCCGGCAGTGTGGTGCTTTGCGAGCCATACAGCATCAGGCTTTTCCAGGCTTCTTCGTCCGCCACAGGAAAGCCATCGTTACCCAGCCAGGCGAAGCGGTAATACATCGTCTTGTTACGGCTGCTGGTGTTGGTCAACTGAGCCTTGACGGTCAGGAAGCCATTTTCCCGAGCCACGCGCATGGCACCGACTTCAATGCTTTTAATGTCGCCCAGAGCCACCACTTTACTGGCTGCGCTGCCCGGAGCGGGAGGTGGCGGGGTTGCGCAGCCTGCTAGCAGGGCCAGCGCCAGCGCGCCGAAAATCTTGATACGCATGGGGTATCTCCGTTCAGGGTTGTTTGACAGCAAGGGCTTGCGGGACATTCGTCGGAGTGACCTGGGCCGCGAGGCTGTTGGCGAATACCTGATTGCCCAGGGCGCGCAGGGTGACGACCTGATAGCGCTGATCGACCTTGACCTGCAAGTGGGTACCGCCCAGCGTGCCAGGCAGTATGACCTGATGCATGCCTTGAGTCAGACGCAGTCGCGCCACGAGAGTGTTGTCCGGCAAGGTGCGCCAGGTGCGGGTGTCGGCGCCTTCGGTGATGGCCGAAGCGATACCGACTGCCAGCCCGGCCAGCGGGTTGACGTCGTTGATCTGCTTTTGCGCGACACCACGGGTAATGGCGCGAAGGGTGGTGCGCAGAATGATGCCCGGCATGTCGTCGCGCAGGGCGCGTCGCGACATGTCAGTGGTGCTGTTGAGCAGCGTCAGGTTGAGCGGCTGGCCGTCCAGGGTTATCTGGTTGAAGACCGGGGTTCCGGTGTCCGGTTTGATGACCGGGAACGATAGCGGCGTAATGACCAGATTGCCGCTGATCGGCAGCGGCAACGGGATGCTCACCGAGTCGCGGGCCGGAGCAAAGCCGCTCTGGATCACGATCAGTACTTCGCTGTTGCCATCCTTGCTGGCGGCCGCGTCAAGATCGGCCAGGGATTTTTCCAGCAGCGGGGTGTTCGGACGCAGTTCTGCCGCCTTGCGATAGCCCGGTGCTGCCAGGTCTTTTTCCCCCAGTGCTTCATAGACAAAGCCGGCCAGATAATGACTGAACGCACTCTGGTAGCTGTTCTTGAGGGCGACGACTTCTGGCGCGTCCAGTGACTCGACAGGGTAGCCTTTCAGATCCTTGAACTGGGTTTTCATGCCCTTGTTTTCGGCTGCCTGCTCGCTCTTGAGGTATTCCTTGTCGCGCAGGTCGGCAATCACGGCTTCACGCTCGTGAGTCTTCTTGATTTCGGTACGGGCACCGTCGAAATCGTTCTGGCCCAGCAGATTGAGTGCCATCTGGGTGGTCAGCATGACCTTTTCATAGTCATAGCCTTCGTAGCGACGCACCTTGTCGTTGACCAGGAAGCTGCCGAACTGGGCGAGGTATTTTTCGGTATCGAACTTGACCGATTCTTCCCACTTGAACACGACCTGATCGGCTGTACGCCAGGCAGCCTGGCTACCGGCGAAATCACCTTTGGAGCGCAGCAACTCACCTTTCTCGAAGTAATAGAGCAGGTCTTTGTCTTCGCCTTTGTTGTTTTTTTCCAGTGTGCCGAGGGCTGCATCGACATTGCCGCTGGCCAGTTGCTGATTGGTTTCCTTCAGTTCCGAGTCATAGCTACGGAAGACGGAGCAGCCTGCCAGGTGGACAGAGGCGACCAGCGCTAGTGCGGTCAGGAAGCGGGAGGGCATGGTGATGATTTCCAGAAATCGATAGCCGGCCAAACGGTTTGGAGGCGGCTACGTAAGTCCATTTGGACAAGCAGCACAAGCGCTGCATGAGTATTTGTCTCTTCCATCAACAGGAAAAAGCCGGGCGATTATAGGCTTGGTTTTTGGAGTGGCAATGTCATTTTGATGGCATTGGCTGTGATTGCTTCAGGCGGCTCACCATTGCGTTGCCCAGGCTTGTCATGAGCTTCCGAGGCTCAGTGACCTTGCGTCAGACTTTTAGTAATGTTTTGTCACAAATATGGGGGCCGAGTATTGAGTCGGGGCGGATGGAAGGGAACAATGCAGCGCATTGCATTCCTGTCGAGATTTATTCATGCCCCCGCGTTCCCGTTTCATGGCCTGGTTGTTACTGCCACTGCTTGCGCTGTGCAGTTTCGGTCTGCTGGCCGACCCTGCCGATGGCGCTGCCCAGGCGCTGCATCTGCTTGACTACATTGGTGCTGACTATCCAGCCACCGTAGCGGATGGCAAGGTCGTTGATGAGCCTGAATACCAGGAGCAGGTCGAGTTTCTCGGCGCGTTGCAGGGCTTGATCGTTGCCTTGCCGCAGCGTGCCGAGCGCGATGCGCTGGAGCAGGGCGTCGCCGCGCTGAAAGAGGCGGTGATCAAGCGGCAAGACGGCGCGTTTGTAGCCCGCCAGGCCCGACAATTGGGGGCAAGGCTGGCGGTTGCCTATGAAATCAGTCAGGCACCGATCATTACACCTGACCCTGCTCGCGGTGCGCCGCTGTATGCGCAGAACTGCTCGGTCTGCCATGGCGACACCGGTGCAGGCGATGGCCCGGCCGGCATTGGCCTGACACCTGCGCCTGCCAATCTGCGCGATGCAGCCCGGCTGGATCGCCTGAGTCTTTACGATATCTACAACACCCTGGGGCTCGGGATCACTGGCACCGATATGCCAGCGTTTGCCGACCAACTGGATGACCGCCAGCGCTGGGATATCGCAACCTACATTGCCAGCTTCAGTGCGCAGCCGGTGAGCACGCCCGCCAAGACCTTCAATCTGGCGGATCTGGCTCGTCAGACGCCAGCGGAAGTCAGCGCCGCCGAAGGCCCTGAAGCCGCCGCGACATTCCGTGCCCAGCGTGCGCAACCGCCGCAGGTCCAGCGTGGCCCGGCACAACTGCTCGATTACACCAGTACGACGCTGGACAAGAGTCTGGCAGCGTACAGCGCTGGCGATCATGAACAGGCTTACGACCTGTCGGTTGCGGCTTATCTGGAAGGTTTCGAGCTGGTTGAAAGTTCGCTGGATAACGTCGACGCCACTGTGCGCAAGGACACTGAAAAAGCCTTGATGGCTTATCGGCAGTCATTGCAGGACGGCCTGCCGCTGGCTCAGGCGGCCCAGAAACTGGAGGCCGCCAAGGCCAAACTCAAGGAGTCCGCAGCCCTGCTGGGCAGCGATGGCCTGAGTGTCTCCCTGAGCTACATCTCCGGCCTGCTGATTCTGTTGCGTGAAGGGCTGGAAGCGATTCTGGTATTGGCTGCGATCCTGGCGTTCCTGCGCAACACCGGGCAGCAATCGGCGGTGCGTAGTGTCAATGCGGGTTGGGGGTTGGCGCTGTTGGCCGGTCTGGCGACATGGGCATTGGCGGCTTATGTCATCGATGTCAGCGGGGCCCAGCGTGAACTGCTGGAAGGCGCGACGGCGTTGTTCGCCAGCGTCATGGTGCTGTGGCTCGGCGTCTGGATGCATGACCGTCGCCATGCCGCGGCCTGGCAGGACTATGTCAAAAGCAGTCTGGTCGGTGGCGGCGGGCGTTTTGGTTTCGCAGTGTTGGCGTTCTTCTCGGTTTATCGAGAACTGTTCGAGGTCATTCTGTTCTACGAAACCCTGTGGCTACAGGCAGGACCTGCCGGGCACAACGCGGTATTGGCCGGCGGTGCCACTGCGCTGGTGCTGCTTGTCGGTCTGGCGTGGGTGATCTTGCGCGGTTCGGCAAAACTGCCGTTGTCATTGTTCTTCGGTATCAACGCTGCGCTGCTGTGTGCATTGTCGGTGGTATTCGCCGGGCATGGCGTCAAGGCACTTCAGGAAGCCGGCATCTTCGGTACACGTCCGGTGCCTTTCTTCGAGTTCGACTGGCTGGGCATTCACGCCGATGCGTATTCGCTCAGCGCTCAGGCCGTTGCGTTGCTGGCGATTGTGGTGTTGTACGGGCGTAGCCGTTTCAAGGCTTGATGGCGGTTCGCGAATAAATTCGCTCCTACGGTAGGAGCGAATTTATTCGCGAAGGGAGATTATTGGCCGTCTGTCTTCTTCTGAAGGTCGACCGGCGCTTCGACTTCTACATCAGACGCCGATGCCGACGCACAGCACAGTTTTTCCTGGCGGGCGATGCGGGCGTTCTTGATGCGGCGGCGCAGCCACAGGGCCAGGCCGAGCAGGAGCAGGCCACCCAGGACCCAAAGCTCGTACTTCTTGATGTTGCCCAGCAGGCCTTCCATCACGGCACCGAAATGGTAAGCCGCCGAGCCCAGGGCCGCAGCCCAGATCGCGGCACCGATGCCGTTGAGCACCAGATAACGCAAAGGCGGATAGCCGGACATGCCGATGGCCACGGGCATGACCGTTCGCAGGCCGTAGACGAAGCGGAAGCTCAGCACCCAGATGTCCGGGTGTTTGCGTACCAGCCTCAGTGCCTTGTCGCCCATGAGCTGCCATCGTGGCTTGCGTGCAAGCAGTTTGCGGCCGTGCCTGCGCCCCATGTAGTACCAGAGCTGATCGCCCGCGTAGCTTCCGCAGAAAGCCACGAGGATGACCACGTTGAGGTCCATGTATCCGCGGAACGCCAGGAATCCGGCAAGAACCAAGATGGTCTCGCCTTCAAAGAAGGTTCCCAGGAAGAGGGCAAAGTAGCCGAAATCATTCAAGAAATTCTGGAGCATTGTCTGGATGCTGGCGAAATGAACGCGCAGCCTAACTCGCCGAAGACAATCATGAAAGTGTCGATATGTGTCTCGACGTTAAAGATTCCTACAACCACAATAGTCCATCCTCGTTGTAGGCCTTTTCTGCGGCCCCCGGTCGCAGGTCACACTATGACTGTCACACATTGGTCATAATGGCGGCTTATAACTGTCGCGCTTGCCCGCGTATGCGGGCTACAGGAGTCTCGCCGTGAGCTTTACCCCCGCAAACCGCCTGTTTCCTCTCACTCGCCTGCGTCGTAATCGTCGCGACGACTTTTCTCGTCGACTGGTTCGCGAAAACGTAGTGACCGTCGATGACCTGATTCTTCCCGTATTTGTGCTCGATGGCGAAAACCGTCGTGAAGCTGTTGCCTCGATGCCGGGCGTCGAGCGCCTGAGTATCGATCTGTTGCTTCAGGAAGCCGAAGGCTGGGTTGCCCTGGGAATTCCGGCGCTTGCATTGTTCCCGGTGACGCCGCTTGAGAAAAAATCCCTGGATGGCGCTGAAGCCTGGAACCCGGACGGTATCGCCCAGCGTGCGACCCGCGCATTGCGTGACCGCTTTCCGGAGTTGGGTGTGATCACCGATGTGGCGTTGGACCCGTTCACTACCCACGGTCAGGACGGCATCATTGATGAAGAAGGCTATGTGCAGAACGACATCACCGTCGATGCACTGGTCAAGCAGGCGCTGTCCCATGCCGAGGCCGGTGCTCAGGTGGTCGCGCCTTCGGACATGATGGATGGCCGCATCCAGGCCATTCGTGAAGCGCTGGAACTTGCCGGGCACATCAACGTTCGGATCATGGCTTATTCGGCAAAATATGCCAGCGCCTATTACGGTCCGTTCCGCGATGCGGTAGGTTCTTCACTGAACCTGGGCAAGGCCAACAAGGCGTCCTATCAGATGGACCCGGCCAACAGTAACGAAGCATTGCATGAAGTGGCCGCCGACCTGGCTGAAGGCGCGGACATGGTGATGGTCAAACCGGGCATGCCTTATCTGGACATCCTTTATCGGGTCAAGGATGAGTTCAAGGTCCCGACTTTTGTCTATCAGGTGAGCGGCGAATATGCGATGCATATGGCTGCGATCCAGAATGGCTGGCTGAGTGAGGGGGTGATTCTCGAATCCCTTACGGCCTTCAAACGCGCGGGTGCTGATGGCATTCTTACTTACTTCGCCGTCCGTGCCGCTCAACTGTTAAAAGGGCAATAGCCTCACAGGAACATTCATGAATACCGAAGGACTCACCGAAGCCACTGTTGAAGTCGATGTTCAGGAGGCTACGCCAGTGGTTGAGCCTGAAACTGAAGTTATAGCCGCCATTGAGGCGCCTGCTGCTGTGGCGCCGGCCATTGCTATCCCGAATCTGGACGATAGCAGCCTGTATATCCACCGTGAGCTGTCGCAGTTGCAGTTCAACATCCGGGTATTGGAACAGGCTCTGGATGAGTCCTATCCGTTGCTGGAGCGGCTGAAGTTTCTGCTGATCTTTTCCAGCAACCTCGATGAGTTCTTCGAGATTCGTGTCGCGGGCCTCAAGAAACAGATCACGTTCGCACGCGAACAGGCGGGCGCCGATGGCCTGCAACCGCATCAGGCATTGGCCCGCATCAGTGAACTGGTTCATGGCCATGTTGATCGTCAATACGCGATCCTCAACGACATTCTGTTGCCGGAGCTGGAAAAACATCAGGTCCGGTTCATTCGTCGCCGTTACTGGACGACCAAGCTCAAGACGTGGGTCCGTCGCTATTTCCGCGATGAAATCGCGCCGATCATCACCCCGATCGGCCTGGACCCGACGCACCCGTTCCCGTTGCTGGTCAACAAGAGCCTGAACTTCATCGTTGAACTGGAGGGTATCGATGCCTTTGGTCGCGACTCGGGCCTTGCGATCATCCCGGCTCCGCGTCTGCTGCCGCGCATTATCAAGGTGCCGGAAGATGTGGGCGGGGTAGGCGACAACTACGTGTTCCTGTCCTCCATGATCCATGCTCATGCCGATGACCTGTTCCAGGGCATGAAGGTCAAGGGCTGCTACCAGTTCCGTCTGACCCGTAACGCCGACCTGGCGCTGGACTCCGAAGATGTGGAAGACCTGGCGCGCGCCCTTCGCGGCGAGCTGTTCTCGCGTCGTTACGGCGATGCGGTGCGTCTGGAAGTGGCGGACACCTGTCCCAAGCATCTGTCGGATTACCTGCTCAAGCAGTTCAACCTGACCGAGTCGGAGTTGTATCAGGTCAATGGCCCGGTAAACCTCACGCGCCTGTTCAGCATTACCGGCCTGGACAGCCACCCGGAGCTGCAATACCCGCCGTTCACGCCAGCGATTCCCAAGCTGCTGCAGAACAGCGAGAACATTTTCAGCGTGGTCAGCAAGCAGGACATCCTGTTGCTGCACCCTTTCGAGTCCTTCACGCCGGTTGTCGACATGCTGCGTCAGGCCGCCAAAGACCCGCATGTGCTGGCCGTGCGGCAAACGCTGTACCGTAGCGGCGCGAACTCGGAAATCGTTGATGCGCTGGTCGATGCGGCGCGTAACGGCAAGGAAGTCACGGCGGTGATCGAATTGCGTGCCCGCTTCGACGAAGAGTCCAACCTGCAACTGGCCAGCCGTCTGCAAGCGGCCGGTGCGGTGGTGATCTATGGTGTGGTCGGCTTCAAGACCCACTCCAAGATGATGCTGATCCTGCGTCGCGAGGCCGGTGAAATCGTGCGTTATGCGCACTTGGGCACCGGTAACTACCACGCGGCCAATGCCCGTCTGTACACCGACTACAGCCTGCTGACCTCCGACGATGCCTTGTGCGAAGACGTCGGCAAGCTGTTCAGTCAGTTGATCGGCATGGGCAAGATCCTGCGCATGAAGAAGCTGCTGCATGCGCCGTTCACGCTCAAGAAAGGCATGCTCGACATGATTGCCCGCGAGACGCAATTTGCGCTCGACGGCAAGCCTGCGCACATCATCGCCAAGTTCAACTCGTTGACCGACCCGAAAATCATCCGTGCGCTCTACAAGGCCAGTCAGTCAGGCGTTCGCATCGATCTGGTGGTGCGTGGCATGTGCTGCCTGCGTCCGGGGATTGCTGGTGTCTCGCACAACATTCAGGTGCGCTCGATCATCGGTCGCTTCCTTGAGCACACGCGGGTCTACTACTTCCTCAATGGCGGCGACGAGCAGATGTTCCTGTCCAGTGCCGACTGGATGGAGCGCAACCTCGACAAGCGTGTCGAGACCTGCTTCCCGGTGGATGGCAAGAAGTTGATCCTGCGAGTGAAGAAGGAGCTGGAGAGTTATCTGACCGACAACACTCACAGCTGGCTGTTGCAGCCTGACGGGCGTTACGTGCGCAGCACGCCGACCG
Organism: Pseudomonas cichorii; assembly: GCF_015471405.1. Classification (GTDB taxonomy): domain Bacteria; phylum Pseudomonadota; class Gammaproteobacteria; order Pseudomonadales; family Pseudomonadaceae; genus Aquipseudomonas; species Aquipseudomonas serbiensis. Next base: position 55,887 of record NZ_BLVZ01000011.1, on the reverse strand, counting down.
GCAACCAGAACGCTCGAAGCGCCCAGGCGACTCTGCTTGAGCGCCTGAGCATTCCGGTACTCAGCGTGCAGTAAAGACGATACCGACTCGGGTCAGCCACTCCGCTTCCAGCGCGAAGTCGGCCTGAGTCAACTGGTTGTTTTCCAGCCAGCCGTCCGGGAACTCAGCATCCAGGTTCGGACCGTCGGCGCGCAAGATCACACGTGGCATCTCCTGGGTGCCACGAATGTGATGGAACAGAATCGCAAAGCGCAGCAGCACGCACAGGCGAATCAGCTTGATGCCTTCATCGCCGAACTCGGCGAACTTGTCCTTTGGAATATTGCGACGATGACCGCGCACCAGCAGCGCGAGCATTTGCTGGTCTTCGCGTGAGAATCCGGCCAGATCAGAGTGCTCGATCAGGTAGGCGCCGTGCTTGTGGTAGTGATAGTGGGCGATGTCGAGCCCCACTTCATGCACCTTGGCGGCCCAGCTCAGCAGCTCCGCATAGATTTCATCTTCCAGGTCCCAGGCTTCTGCGACTTGCTCCAGGGCATGCAGTGCCTTGCGTTCTACACGGGCAGCCTGTTCCAGATCGACGTGGTAGCGGTCCATCAGCGAGCCGAGCGTACGCTCACGCACGTCTTCATGGTGATGGCGCCCCAGCAGGTCATACAGCACGCCTTCGCGCAGGGCACCTTCGCAATGGTCCATGCGCTTGAGTTCCAGAGCGTCGAAGATTGCTTCCAGAATCGCCAGGCCTGCCGGGAAGATTGCACGACGGTCGGGCTTGATGCCGTCAAAGTCGATTTTCTCGATATCGCCCAGCTTGAACAGTTTGCGCTTGAGCCATGCCAACCCTTCGGCGTTGACCTCGCCCGAACCGTAACCGTTAGCCTTGAGCGCCAGGCCGATAGCCCGAATGGTGCCGGACGAACCGATGGCTTCATCCCATTTCAGGCGGTGCAGGGCGTGTTCGATGCTCATGATCTCAAGGCGTGCAGCGGTGTACGCCTGGGCATAGCGAGCTGGCGTGACCTTGCCGTCCTTGAAGTAACGCTGGGTGAAGCTCACGCAGCCCATTTGCAGGCTTTCGCGCAGCAGAGGCTCGAAACGCTGGCCAATGATGAACTCGGTACTGCCACCGCCGATATCGGCCACCAGACGCTTGCCGGGGGTATCGGCCAGAGTGTGAGATACGCCGAGATAGATAAGACGCGCCTCTTCGCGACCGGAAATGACTTCTACGGGGTGCCCCAGGATTTTTTCGGCGCGATGAATGAATTCGTTGCGGTTGCGTGCTTCACGCAAGGCATTGGTGCCGACGATACGCACGGCACCCAATGGCAGGCCGTTGATCAGTTGGGCGAAGCGCTTGAGGCAATCGAGCCCGCGCTGCATGGACTCTTCATTGAGCTGGCGTTCGTCATTGATACCCGCCGCAAGCTGAACCTTTTCACCCAGGCGCTCAAGTATGCGGATCTCGCCCTGATTCGCCTTGGCAACGACCATATGAAAGCTGTTTGAGCCCAGGTCGATCGCTGCGATCAGGGAAAGATTCTTGGCTTTGGAGTGCGGCATGATCAAAATCTCGTTCGATAACCGCGCCATCGTGCCACGATCCATGCCTGCCGCCAATGTATAGACACGGTAACCGCTCTGTGGGGCCGGATTTATCCGGGAAAGCGGTACATCGGCTGGATGTTGCTCCCATCAAGCATTCTGTAGGAGCGGATTTATCCGCGATCGAGTGCGAAGCGCTCGCAAATCTGCGACTGCTGCCAGGATAAATCCGCTCCTGCAAAGCCCTTTAACAATGGCTGGATCAGGCGTGCTCCACCGAGCCGATGAAATTTGCCAGTTCCGGGGTCTTCGGGTTGGCGAACAGTTCTTTCGGGTCGCCCACCTCATGCACCTTGCCCTGGTGCATGAAGACCAGCTTGTCACCCACTTCACGGGCGAAGCGCATTTCGTGGGTCACCATGATCAGGGTCATGCCGTCGGCAGCCAGCTGGCGCACGACGCTGAGGACTTCGTTGACCAGCTCCGGGTCCAGAGCCGAGGTGATCTCATCGCACAGCAGTACCTTGGGCGACATCGCCAGTGCCCGTGCGATGGCTACACGTTGCTGCTGACCGCCGGAAAGACGATCAGGGAAGGCATCGAACTTCTCGCCCAGCCCGACCCGTTCCAGCATTTGTCTGGCCAGCTTTGCGGCTTCGGCCTTGGGCACCTTTTGCACGACCTGAGGCGCGAGCATGACGTTTTCGCCAACGCTCAGGTGCGGAAACAGGTTGAACTGCTGGAACACCATGCCGACCTTCTGTCGCAGCGTGCGCAAGTCTGCGCGGGCTGCGTCCAGGTATTCGCCATCGACTTCGATCACGCCATCGTTGATCGACTCCAGCCCGTTGAGCGTGCGCAGCAGCGTGCTCTTGCCCGAGCCACTACGGCCGATGATCGCCACGACCTGGCCTTCTTCGACAGAAAGGTCGATGCCTTTGAGTACGTGATGGTCGCCGTAGTATTTATGCAGGGCGGAAATTCTAAGCAGAGGCATGCAGTCTCCTTTCCAGATGGCGCGCACAGAGCGACAAGGGGTAGCAAAGGATGAAGTAGCCCAGGGCAACGAAGCCGTAGACCATGAAGGGTTCAAACGTAGCGTTGGCCAGCATGCTGCCGGTCTTGGTCAGTTCGGTGAAGCCGATGATCGAGGTCACGGCAGTGCCTTTGACCACTTGCACCGAGAAACCGACCGTCGGCGCCACGGCGATGCGCAGTGCCTGCGGCAGGATCACATAACGCATCTGTTCAAGGGGTGTCATCGCCAGGCTGGCGGAAGCTTCCCACTGGCCCTTTGAAATCGATTCGACGCAGCCGCGCCAGATCTCGGCCAGGTAGGCACTGGTGAACAGCGTCAAAGCCAGAGCTGCAGCGGCCCATGGGGAAATATCCACGCCCATGAGCGCAACGCCGAAGAACACCAGAAACAACTGCATCAGCAGCGGCGTGCCCTGGAACAGTTCTATATAAAGAGTGGCTGCGACCCGTGGCCCGGTTTTGTCCGAGATGCGCATGCCCATCACCAGCAGGCCGATCAGGCCGCCGCCGATAAAGGCTACCAGCGAGAGGGCCACTGTCCATTGCAGGCCGGTCAGCAGGTTGCGCAGGATGTCCCAAAGGGTGAAATCCATCAGCGGCTCCTCGATATGTAGCGACGTCCGATCCAGGCCAGCAATTGCCGGATCAGCAACGCCATGCACAAGTAAACCAGCGTGGTAACGATGTAGGTCTCGAAGGCACGGAAGTTACGCGACTGGAGGAAGTTGGCGAAAAAACTCAGCTCTTCGGTGGCGATCTGCGAGCAGACCGACGACCCGAGCATCACGATGATGATCTGGCTGCTCAGTGCCGGCCAGACCTTGCTCAGCGCGGGTGCGAGCACCACGTAACGAAACGCTTCGTAGCGGTTCATGGCCAGTGCCGCGGCGGCTTCCAGTTGACCCTTGGGGATCGCCTGAATGCCGGCACGGATGATTTCCGTCGAATAGGCACCGAGGTTGATGACCATCGCCAGAATGGCTGCCTGCCACTCCGAAATCTGCATGCCAAGCGATGGCAGGCCGAAGAAGATGAAAAACAGCTGGACCAGAAACGGGGTATTACGGATCAGCTCGACATAGATGCCGAAGATCGTGGCGAACGGCTGGATCTTCCAGGCCCTCACGACTGCGCCAACGATGCCCAGGCTAACCCCGAGCAACGTGCCAATGGCAGTCAGTTCCAGCGTGAACAAGGCCCCGCGCAGCAAGAGATCAGCGCTTTGCAGGACCGGTGTAAAGTCGAATTGATAAGCCATTGGCGGATCCTGTGATCAGAACGCAGTGATCAAAGATCGGCTGGCAGCGGCTGCTTGAGCCAGGTCACGGAAGCTTTTTCCAGCGAACCGTCAGCCTTGGCAGCGTTGAGGATTTCGTTGACCTTGCCCAGCAGCTCCGGCTGGCCCTTGTTCACGCCGACATAGACCGGCGAATCCTTGAGCTTCACTTTCAGGGCCGGGATGCGTTTCGGGTTGCGCTCGCTGATGGCGACCATCACCACGTTGCCGCTGGCGATCAGGTCAGTCTGGCCAGCCAGGTAGGCGGCGATGGTCGAGTTGTTGTCTTCGAATCGCTTGATGGTTGCGCCTTCGGGAGCGACAGCGGTCAGTTCGATATCTTCGATAGCGCCACGGGTCACGCTGATGGTCTTGCCCTTGAGGTCATTGATGTCTTTGATCGGGGCATCAGGTGGGCCGAACACCGCCAGATAGAAAGGTGCATAGGCGCGGGAGAAATCGATGACCTTCTCGCGATCCGGGTTCTTGCCGAGGCTGGAGATCACCAGATCGACCTTGCCAGTGGTCAGGAAGGGAATGCGGTTGGTGCTGTTGACCGGCGTCAGCTCAAGTTTGACTTTCAGTCTGTCGGCCAGCAGTTGTGCGGTGTCGATATCCAGGCCGCGTGGTTTCATGTCCGGGCCGACCGAACCAAACGGAGGGAAGTCCTGAGGTACAGCGACTTTCAAGGTGCCGCGCGCTACTACGTCATCCAGACCGTTGGCATGGGCAGGGGTCTGGCTCAGCATCAGGCTGGCAAACAAGGCAGTAAGCAGTGCGCTGTAACGCTTGGTCATGGGAAATCTCCGAACGGAACGAAAGATGTTGGCTTGTCCCGTAGTGCACAGCTCATGCCAGTCATTCTGTTTGTGCCATAACTCGGGCTTTTCGGGCCGAATTTGGTCTTACTGGTCTGAACAGTTGGTTTGTCGGGTGCCCTGCTTTGGCGCGCCTGAAAGCCACGCCGCCCCAGCGCTGGGCGTCGCTTGCCGGATGATGAAGATGGCGATAAAAGGGGTTTTTACTGGACTGACTGGCCTGAACAGTGATGCCGCAAAACTCACTCGCAGTACCTGAATCGGCTCTTCGAGCAATCCGCAAACTGATTGCCGAGCAAGGCTACAAACCTGGCGACAGCCTGCCCTCGCAGCGGGATCTGGCGGTTTTGCTGGGCGTCAGTCGAGCCTCGTTGCGCGAGGCCTTGTCATCGCTGAGTGCCTTGGGAATTGTCAGTGTGCAGCCGGGCAAAGGGGTTTTCATTCAGTCGATTTCTGAACCAGAACAGCGCACGGCCGGTTTTTCCTGGCCTTTCGATGCCCGGGTTTCTCCAGCGGATACGTTTCAACTGCGTTATGCGCTGGAAGGCTTTGCCGCTGGTCTGGCCGCTGTCACCCTGACCGCCGACGAGCGGGACGTACTGGAAGACAATGTCGAAGCCATGCGCCTGGAGTTGCGCGCCGGGGATTTCGAGGCGGCGTCCAGGCTGGACTTCGAGTTCCACCGCCACATTCTGGTCGCCAGTGGCAATCAGGCCATGTTGGGAATTGTGACCGCAGGTGCCGATATCTTCCTCGAAAGTCAGAAAATGCCTTTCATTCGTGCAGGAAGAGTCATGGAAACCTGGCAGGAACATCGCAAGATTTTGCGGGCCCTTTCCCGGCATGCTTCCGGTCCGGCGCAAAAAGCCATGCAGGAACATATCCGTGGTGCTGCATTGCGCACGGGTATCGTCTTCGTTTCACCCGCCAGCTAAATGCGGGGCTATAACCATATTCATGGGTTCCGATAGCCAGACTCAATGATCCTCGGCTTCCTGAATGGCATCAGGCCCGCTATGATGAGCGTCGTTTTTAGCCTACGACCTCGGAGAACTCCATGAGTAGCGACCTGATCAAACACGTCACCGACGCCAGCTTCGAAGCCGATGTCCTCAAGGCTGCGGGCCCTGTGCTTGTTGACTACTGGGCTGAGTGGTGTGGCCCGTGCAAGATGATTGCCCCGGTTCTGGACGAAATCGCCAGCACCTACGAAGGCCGTCTGACCATCGCCAAACTGAACATCGATTCGAATCCGGATACCCCGGGCAAGCATGGCGTGCGTGGTATCCCGACCCTGATGCTGTTCAAGGACGGTAACGTCGAAGCCACCAAGGTAGGCGCCTTGTCGAAGTCGCAACTGGCTGCTTTCCTCGACGCCCATCTTTGATGTATCTAAAGCCCCGCGAATAGCGGGGTTTTTTCTGGCGTCGTACTAGACGCCTGGAAAATCAAGTGGTACATTCGGCCCCGCAATGGATTCTCCATTGCCCCCTGCAAGCCGTCGCCGACGCTCTCCTTTCGATTTAGTACGCGATCCTGTCGCCTTCTCTGCGGCGCGGCCTCATTAAGCCAAAAGCTTAATTTCCCTCCATACATGATTACGTCATTCCCATATGAACCTGACTGAACTCAAGCAAAAGCCGATTACCGATCTGCTCGAAATGGCCGAACAGATGGGCATAGAAAATATGGCCCGTTCGCGCAAGCAGGATGTGATTTTCTCCCTGCTGAAAAAGCACGCCAAAAGCGGCGAGGAAATTTCTGGTGATGGCGTGCTGGAGATCCTCCAGGACGGCTTCGGCTTCCTACGCTCCGCGGATGCTTCCTATCTCGCAGGCCCGGACGATATCTATGTCTCGCCTAGCCAGATCCGTCGTTTCAACCTGCGTACCGGCGACACCATCGTTGGCAAGATCCGCCCGCCGAAAGAAGGCGAGCGTTATTTCGCCCTGCTCAAGGTCGACACGATCAACTTCGATCGTCCGGAAAACGCCAAGAACAAGATTCTGTTCGAGAACCTGACGCCGCTGTTCCCGAACGTACGCATGAAGATGGAAGCCGGTAACGGTTCCACCGAAGACCTGACCGGTCGCGTGATCGATCTGTGTGCTCCAATCGGTAAAGGCCAGCGTGGTCTGATCGTTGCGCCGCCGAAAGCGGGCAAGACCATCATGTTGCAGAACATCGCGTCGAACATCACTCGCAACAACCCGGAAGTTCATCTGATCGTTCTGCTGATCGACGAGCGTCCTGAAGAAGTGACCGAAATGCAGCGTACCGTACGCGGCGAAGTGGTTGCTTCCACGTTCGACGAGCCACCAACCCGCCACGTGCAGGTTGCTGAAATGGTGATCGAGAAGGCCAAGCGTCTGGTCGAGCACAAGAAGGACGTCGTGATCCTGCTCGACTCCATCACTCGTCTGGCCCGCGCCTACAACACCGTGATCCCAAGCTCCGGCAAGGTACTGACCGGTGGTGTCGATGCTCACGCCCTGGAGAAGCCAAAGCGTTTCTTCGGTGCTGCGCGTAACATTGAAGAAGGCGGCTCGCTGACCATCATCGCCACCGCGCTGGTTGAAACCGGCTCGAAGATGGACGAAGTGATCTACGAAGAGTTCAAGGGTACGGGCAACATGGAGCTGCCTCTGGATCGCAAGATCGCAGAGAAGCGTGTGTTCCCGGCCATCAACATCAACCGCTCCGGCACCCGCCGTGAAGAGCTGTTGACTGCTGACGATGAACTGCAACGCATGTGGATCCTGCGCAAGCTGCTGCATCCTATGGATGAAGTCGCTGCCATCGAGTTCCTGGTCGACAAGCTCAAGCAGACCAAGACCAACGATGAATTCTTCCTGTCGATGAAACGCAAGTAACTGACAGGTTGAACAGAAAATGGCGTCCTTCGGGGCGCCATTTTTTTTGATGGTCGTCTGGGGAAGTAGTGCTGATCAGTTAAGGCACAAAAAACTTGTGGGAGGCAGCTTGCTGGCGAAAAAGGCCTGAAACCGGCAGATATTCTGCGGCTGTACGAGGAAGTCGCCAGCAAGCTGCTTCCCACGAATGACATTCACGTCTTTGGCCTGTCCCGCTTTCCAGAATAAATTCACTCCTGTGCCTGCTCATGGCTGCCACGAATCTGCAGAGCAGGTACGATGTGCACCTATTTGAATAAGTGGCCAGGTTAATGAAGTTCAAGGACCTAAGGGATTTCGTGCAGCAGCTTGAGCAGCGCGGAGAGTTGAAACGCATTCAGATGCCCATTTCCCCTGTGCTGGAAATGACTGAAATCTGCGACCGTACGCTGCGCGCCAAAGGCCCGGCCCTGCTGTTTGAAAAGCCGGTCGGTTTTGACATCCCGGTGTTGGGCAACCTGTTCGGAACGCCGGAGCGTGTCGCCATGGGCATGGGCGCCGAATCCGTCGACGAGCTGCGGGAAATCGGCAAGTTGCTGGCCTTCCTCAAGGAGCCGGAGCCGCCCAAAGGCCTGAAGGATGCCTGGTCAAAGCTGCCTATCTTCAAGAAAGTCATCTCCATGGCCCCCAAGGTGGTCAAGGATGCGCCGTGCCAGGAGATCGTCATCGAAGGCGATGACGTCGACCTGAACATGCTGCCCGTCCAGACCTGCTGGCCCGGCGATGTCGCTCCGCTGATCACCTGGGGTCTGACGGTCACTCGTGGGCCGAACAAGGAACGCCAGAACCTGGGCATCTATCGCCAGCAGGTGATCGGGCGTAACAAGGTCATCATGCGCTGGCTCAGCCATCGTGGCGGTGCGTTGGACTTCAAGGAGTGGTGCATCAAGCATCCCGGCGAGCCGTTCCCCGTAGCCGTTGCCCTGGGCGCGGACCCGGCGACCATTCTGGGTGCCGTGACGCCTGTGCCTGACAGCCTGTCCGAATATGCGTTTGCAGGCCTGCTGCGCGGCACTCGCACCGAACTGATCAAGTGCCGTGGCAACAACCTGCAAGTGCCTTCCAGTGCCGAAATCGTCCTTGAGGGTGTGATTCATCCCGGTGAAATGGCCGATGAAGGTCCTTATGGCGACCACACCGGTTATTACAACGAAGTGGACAGCTTCCCGGTGTTCACCGTCGAGCGCATCACCCATCGCATCAAGCCGATCTACCACAGCACCTACACGGGCCGTCCGCCGGATGAACCGGCGATTCTGGGCGTGGCGCTGAACGAAGTGTTCGTGCCGATCCTGCAAAAGCAGTTCCCGGAAATCGTCGACTTCTACCTGCCGCCCGAAGGCTGTTCCTATCGCATGGCCGTCGTGACCATCAAAAAACAGTACCCGGGCCATGCCAAGCGCGTGATGCTGGGTGTCTGGTCGTTCCTGCGACAGTTCATGTACACCAAGTTCGTTATTGTCACCGACGACGACATCAATGCTCGTGACTGGAACGACGTGATCTGGGCCATCACCACGCGCATGGACCCCAAGCGCGACACGGTTATGATCGAAAATACGCCGATCGATTACCTGGATTTCGCTTCACCGGTTTCTGGTCTGGGTTCCAAGATGGGGCTGGATGCAACGCATAAATGGCCGGGTGAAACCACACGTGAGTGGGGCCGGGCTATCGTCAAGGACGAGGCGACGACACGTCGGGTCGATGAAATCTGGAATCAACTGGGAATAGATTGATGCGTGTAACGTTGCAGCCGTCGGGTGCAGTGCTGGAAACCCTGCCGGGCGAGCGGATTCTCGATGCTGCACAGCGCCTGGGCTATGAATGCCCCCAGAGCTGCCGCAACGGTAATTGTCATGTCTGCTCGGCGCTGCTGGTGCAGGGGCGCGTGAAACAGGCCAGTGATGAGCTGACCCACGGTGAAATCTATACTTGTCTGGCAGAGCCGCTGGAAACCTGCGAAGTGCTGTGGGATGCGGTACTGCCCCTTGGCCAGTTGCCGGTGCGCACGTTTGCCTGCCAGCTCAGCGAGTGCGTTGAAGTGGGCGGCGATGTCTGGCGGGTCGGCCTGAGGGCTCCAGCTGGCAAGCTGCCCCGCTATCACGCCGGGCAATACCTGATGCTCGAGCGCGAGAACGGCGAAAAATCCGCCTTCTCGCTGGCTTCGGCGCCTCACAAGGGGCGTGACCTGGAATTGCATGTGCTGGTCCGTGAGGCCAGTGCCCGCACGCTGATCGAACAGCTTCAACGCAATGCCATGGCGCGGGTCGAGCTACCTTTTGGCGATACCCATCTTGCCGACCTGCCCGATGGTCCGCTGGTACTGATCGCGGCTGGCACGGGCATGGCGCAGATGAGCAGCCTGATCGAGCATTGCCGCGCCAAGGGCTTCAGCCATCCGGTGCATCTGTACTGGGGCGTGCGCCGTCCCGAGGATTTTTACGAAATCCAGCATTGGGACGAGTGGGCAACGCTGCCCAACCTGTTCCTGCACAAGGTCGTCAGCGACCTTTGTGGTTGGGAAGGGCGCTGTGGGATGTTGCATGAAGCGGTCCGCGATGACATCAGCGATCTGTCCTCGATCCATGTCTATGGCAGCGGCTCGCCCGCCATGATCTACGCGACCCTCGATGCCTTGGTGGGTGCCGGAATGGACGCTCATCAGATGCGTGCTGACGTTTTTGCCTACGCGCCTCGCGCATAGCTTCTGACTGGCGGCCTTGTAACCGGATTGCAATTTTTTTCATTCGCTTATAGCTTATAGCGATGAAAAACATCATCGTATGCTTTTTCGCAACACAGGCCCCGGCCTGCAGCAAGACCCGCACCACGATACCTTGGCGCCGCTTATCCATGAGCGGGTCCTCAGGGCTCGGTTATGACTGACAGCCAGGCTGTCAGGGAGGCAAATGGACAATCCAATCAATGAATTGGCGGCGGCCGTACATGACGGCCTTGGTCTGAAATATCCGCCAGTAATCGATCTTGGCCCGCAACTGACCCGTGAGCAATTGCTTGCATCGATGAATGCCACCATGCGGCGCCACAAGGGCGGCCCTGTCTGGCTGTTCGCCTATGGCTCGCTGATCTGGCGTCCTGAATGCAAGGCCGTCGAGCGTCAGCGCGCGCGCGTTCACGGCTACCATCGCGGTTTGTATCTGTGGTCCCACGAGCATCGGGGCACACCCGAAGTGCCCGGCCTGGTATTCGGTCTGGATCGTGGCGGCTCCTGCACGGGGTTCGCCTATCGCTTGCCGGATGAATGCCTTGAAGAGTCCCTGTTTGCGCTCTGGAAGCGCGAGATGCCTTATCCCTCTTATCGACCGCACTGGCTGAGCTGCCGTCTTGAAGATGGCACCCAGGTACAGGCTTTGGGATTTGTGCTGGAGCGGCATCTGCCCAGTTACGCGGGCAACCTGCCGGACAGTGTGCTGAGCCAGGTGCTGGCCAGCGCGAGCGGACGGTATGGCACCACCCGCGATTACGTGGAGCAGACCGCCAACGCCCTGCGTAGCCACGCCATGCCAGACCTGAATCTGGAGGCGCGGCTGAAGCGTTGCCGGTCTAACCCGGTTGCACTTTGACTCAAGCTTCCCGGGACGTGCTGGCAACCTGCTTGTGACGTAGTGTTGGCGCAAGGAACGCCATCGCCAGGATGCAGGCACCGATCAGCAGCACGAAACCGCCATCCCAGCCGAAGTGGTCAACGGTGTAACCCATCGCCGCACTTGCTGCGACCGAGCCGCCCAGATAACCGAACAGCCCCGTGAAACCTGCCGCAGTACCGGCAGCCTTCTTGGGAGCCAGCTCCAGCGCTTGCAGGCCGATCAGCATCACCGGACCGTAGATCAGGAAGCCGATGGAAACCAGAGCGATCATGTCGACGGTCGGGTTGCCTTCCGGGTTCAGCCAGTACACCAGCGTTGCGATGGTCACCAGGAACATGAACACCATGCCGGTCAGGCCACGGTTGCCCTTGAAGATCTTGTCCGACATCCAGCCACACAGCAGCGTGCCCGGAATACCCGCCCACTCGTACAGGAAATAGGCCCACGAAGTCTTGTCGACCGTGAAGTGCTTGGCTTCTTTCAGGTAGGTTGGCGCCCAGTCCAGCACGCCATAGCGCAGCAGATAGACGAACACGTTAGCCAGGGCGATGTACCACAGCAGTTTGTTGCGCAGCACGTACTTGACGAAGATTTCCTTGGCGCTGAATTCTTCTTCATGGCTGGCATCGTAGCCTTCCGGGTAGTCGTTCTTGTAGTGCTCGATCGGTGGAAGACCGACCGACTGCGGCGTGTCGCGCATGGTCGCGAAAGCGAATACCGCTACCAGCAAGGCTACGGCTGCCGGCACATAGAATGCCGCGTGCCAGTCGTTGGTCCAGCCCATGCCCAGCAGAAACAGCGGGCCGATCAGGCCTCCACCCACGTTATGCGCCACGTTCCAGACCGAAACCACACCGCCGCGTTCTTTCTGCGACCACCAGTGCACCATCGTCCGCCCGCTCGGTGGCCAACCCATGCCTTGTGCCCAGCCGTTTATGAACAGCAGCACAAACATGATTGTGACACTGGACGTCGCCCAGGGCGCGAAACCGAAAATGAACATCACCCCGGCCGACACCAGCAACCCGAACGGCAGGAAATAGCGTGGGTTGGACCGGTCCGAAATCAGTCCCATCAAGAACTTCGACAGGCCGTAAGCAATCGCAATGGCCGACATCGCCACCCCCAGTTGCCCGCGTGTGTAGCCTTCCTCAATCAGGTAAGGCATCGCCAGGGAGAAGTTCTTGCGCAGCAGGTAGTAACCGGCATAACCGATGAAAATACCGGCGAAGATCTGCCAGCGCAGACGACGGTAAGTGCTATCGACCTTTTCTTCGGGTATGGGTGCCAGGTGCTTGGCAGGACGGAAAAACGCAAACATGCAGACGCTCCGGGTTTTTATTTTTTGCGAATGCGAATATTACATTTTCGTTACAGAAAAAAGCAGTGCTTTTTCTGAAAGTTCAGTAGGAAATGTGAGGCTGTTCGTGTTCTTTTGTGAACATCGGATTTTGGTTTGCGCTGCCTGATTTGTTTGGGATTGGTCCTACGCGGCAATGGGATTTCGTGTCCTTATGCGCCCTGAGGGAGGCTTCTACTATCGCGATCGCTACGCCATGCAGGCGTTCATATCGCGGTTTGTAGAGGTTATGGATGAAGCTTTTCGTGTTTGTTTTGGTTCTTTTGCTGCCGCTGTCGGTGCAGTCTGCCGATGCCTTGCTGGTCCCGTTGTTTACGCCCAGGCCCGAGTACCCGCCAGCCTTGATCAGGAGCCGATACACCGGAAAGGTGCGAGTCCAGCTGGTGGTGACTTCCAGCGGCAATGTGCAGGACGTTCGGGCTATAGAAAGCGGGCATCCAGAACTGACTGAAGCCGCTGTGTGGACCTTGGCCCAATGGCGTTATCGCCCATGGATCGGAGCCATTGGCGCGCCTTCGCAAGTCAGCATTATGGTCCCTGTCATTTTTGGCTCTCACGGAAGCAGGCACTTCAATGATGAAATTGATGTCGGCCTGAGCAATATCCGCTGTGCTTATGTGAATAACGAAGTCGATACGCAAACAAGGGACTTCCCGGAGGAGCCTTTGAATAAAGTCGACGTGTTCTGGTACACCGGTCAGTTCCTGTTCAGCAGCTATGCCGCTCTTTTACGCAGTGAAGATGAGCGAAAAGTCTTGCTTGAGCAGTTGGGGCAATCGATACCAGAGATTGTGAAACGCTGCCGGCTTAATCCAGAGCACAGCTATGGGGACTACCTTCCCGTTTCCATCAAGAGTCTGTTGAGTGGTTTGACACAGACCGACTATGTACCCAGCGTCTTGCAAGGAGCGCTGTGAATGTCGAGAAAACCTCATGGGCTGGGTGCGTTGTTGTTTACAGGTTTTTTGTTTGCGGGCTGTGCAAAAGCTGCGGACTCATACCCGGTGCCATTGTTTATGCCGGATATCGAGTATCCAGAAGAGCTGCGCGGTTCACGTGTAAAAGGCGATGTTGTCGTACGGATCTTTATTCAGGCCGATGGCGGGGTTCGATTCCTTGAGGTACTTGATTCGACCGAGCCAAGATTCGTCGCTGCAACCAAGCGGGCTATAGAGCAATGGCGTTTCGAGCCCTGGACGCCGTCAGGCCCCAATCCTGAGGGCGAAGTGGTGAAGGTCACATACAGCTATTTAGGGCGGCCGCATAAAGGACCGTCGCTTACCGCCAATGTCGAGTTAAAGAAGGTGTCATGCCGTCAGCTTATTAAAGAAAGAGATGAAAACTGGCGGGAAAAGGGTTCGTCTTATAAGGCGGATATCTTGACCCGAACGGAGCACTACCTTTCAAGTGGGCATGTCATACAGCAGTTTCTTTCAGCCGATGCGCGGGAGGCGCTGGTCATGGAGTTTATTAACGCGACTCCGGGCATTCTGGAAAACTGTCGAAAAAATCCCGACAGAAAGTATGTGGATTATCTGCCGGAGAATGTCCGGCGGAGTTTGTAGCGTGGGGTGTTTGTATTTTTCGCGAATAAATTCGCTCCTACGGTCTGCGTAGGAGCGAATTTATTCGCGAAGCCTGTTCTGGGTGGGCGTCAAGCGGCGGCTTGGCTCATCCTGAGAATTTCATCGAAGTGGACATCGTCGGACAAGTCCGCATGTGGCTGCATCGCCTCATGAAACGCCATGATTGCAACCTCAATACTTGCTCCAAGGCTGCTCAGCGCCAACTTGATCTGCTGACTGGCTTCTGGTCCTGGAACCCACGCGACTGATTGAGTGGCAACCTGCGGTGGGTTCTCGGCCGTTTCACTTTGCGCCTGACGTGCGGCCAGCGTTCGTGCAGCCTCCTCGACCTGGCTGCGTGCAAGTGCCAGCGCAGCCTGCTTTGCTTCTTCGATCTGACGCTTGGCCAGCTCACGAGCCTCTTCTTCAGCCTTTATCCGAGCTGCTTCTTCAGCAACGCGCTGTGCCTGGAGGCGAGCGGCCTCGGCTGCCAGGTGTTGAGCTTGCAGTTGCTCTTGCTCGACCAAGCGGCCTGCAACTGGCGCAATGCGCTGTGCGAACTCGGCCAGAAAACGATTGGATTCCAGTGCGATGTGAGCGTTGTAGATGTTCATTGTGAACCCTATCCACGTCATTCCTGCGTTCTGGTGCGCAACTTGACTCTCTATAGACTCCTTGGTGTGCGGCATATGGCCCAAGTACAGCTTGGCATCACTGAGGTCTTGGGGGGCAATCACTGCAAGTTTGCTCGCCGCAAGATGTTCGGCACTCACGCGATAACGCGCAACCACCTGAGAGGGTGCCATGCCGGTTGTGTTGCCGACTTGACCAGCCAGCTCTTTTTGCAGAAAGTCAGGCAGTTTATGAAGTTGGTGTTGAAACTCTTCCATGAAGTTCTCTCTTGTTAAAAAGGTTGTATTAATGATGTGGTTGATCATGGTGGTTGTCGGGTGATTTGAATCCCGGTTTTCCATTCTGAGCACGCCATCTTTTTACTGTTTCCAGAATGCCCTGATTGGTGGGAACTTCTGCGTAATAAATCAAATCTGAGCCGTCAGGGTGCTCCGTTATTTCTATAAAGTGGTCCAATAAGAGATCCGTGTGTCTTTCAAATTCTTCTCCGGGCAGGTTTCTAGGGTTGGTGAACTCGTTGATAAGGTCTAGAAACTCTTGCTCTGTGTAATTTTCCAGTTTTCTTTTGAGGTTCATTGCAATTTCCTGTGATGTTCGATGTGCTGTCTGGGAGGAAGTACTCTCAAGTTATCAATGTCGTAAACACCCCCGCCGTTCGCTATTTCATGCACATGATGGATCTCAAAAACTTTCCGTCCTCCCACTTGATCAGCCAGCTTTGGTCGTGGAGCACGTCCGGACTTCATCAGCGCAAGGTTGTATGGTGTAAATTGTTCCTGAAGCTCTGGGTCACTGGCTATCGCCTTCCAGATTTCTGCTCGTAATCTGCCAAAACTACTGAACTGTCTACCCCTCAACTGATCCGCAATATGCGAAGGAATGGGAGCCCCTTGCGCACGCGTGTTTTCGCCTAGCCAGATGCCTGTTACCGGTTTTCCGTATCCTGTTGCGACTCCCGGAATAGTCCGCGGGTCCTTGAAAAGCAGGTAGGTGTCCGGCAGGCCGGAGCCTGGCGGGAATACCAGGATGTAATCGTCAGGGTCGTCATTGACGAAGCTAGGCAGTTCGTCAACGCGGGTGCCTTGTGGCGATACATCCACTCCCGGGTCAACCGGCAAGGCCGGTTTCTGGCCTGGAAAACGGGTGGAGCTATCTGCCGGTTGTTCAATTGGAGTCCAGACCAGTGCTGGCTGGGTATCGCCGTCACGAATAAATTCGTAGGTATTGTTCTGAGCGTTGTATGTGAAATTTCGGACACGAACTTTAGTGCCGATTTTTACGCCGTCTGCCACCACCCACTTGGCAACCGATTGTTGGCCGTCGTCCTCCATGACCAATCGGTGTGGAACATCAATGCTGCCGTTGACGCTGGCAACGTATTCCATATCCACCTGTGACGGCAGATTGAGTTGTGAGGCCGGGCTTGCAACTACGGTGGGTGTGAGTTCGGCGTTGCCTAACGTGGGCGAGTACAGCGCCAAGGCAACGCCAGGGCTCAACTTCAACCGACTGATTGCCGTTTTGATGAATATCTCTTTAGCGATCTGTCCGGCCTTTTCCAGCCCTTCGGCAGGGGTGGGCAAACTGCCGGACGTGTTCGATGCGGCGATTGCCGACCACAAACGCTCGGCACCAGCCCGTGGCGATGGAGCATTGTTCTGACGGGCTTGCGACATCCGGGCGTGACGCTCGGACAACTCCGTAGAGCGCTGCTCCAGAAAAGCCACCGACTCAGCGAGCAACCTGGCTTCATGCGCATTGCTCACGGCATCCGTCCAGGCCTGATGGGCCTGTTGAGCACGCTGCTGATCGCCTTGGCTGCGGGATTCCAGGTAGTGGCGATACTGCTCAGGTGTGGTGGCTGACAGCGCCTCGCCATGCGCCAGCGTTTTGAGGTTGCGTTGCTCCAGCTCCGCCTGTTTGCGGGCCAGCAGGTAGTTGATCCGGGATTTTTCCTGAAGGATCAGGTCCGCTAACGGTTGGTGGGTCGGGTTATCCGCCAGTGGTTCAAGGTCAGATTGAATCTCACCTAGTAGCGCGGTGGGCAGCCCCGGTGCGGTCTGGTTGTAGCGTTGATCAAGATCAGACCTGACTGTTTGTTGAGTCTGGATGAAGTCGCTGATTGTTTGTCGATACGCCTGAGCGGCTGCCGCTTGAGCGCGTGCTTGTTCTGCGGCTTGTGCTTGCGCGTGAGCCTGAGCACGTGCCTGCTGTTCAGCTTGGGCTTGGGCTGCCGCCTGCTGTTGAGCCTGGGCCTGTAGGTTGGCTCTGTGTTGCGCAATGGCCTTTGCGCGCTTTCTGGCTCTTTTACGACTATTGCCACCGAAACCGCCCCCAATGCCGCCGATGCTCCCGCTGCCCGGCCCGAAGCCAGTGCTCCAGCCGCTACCACTACTATGCCCACCGCCTCTGCCATAGGGGTTGCCGGTGGGGTCAAAAGGGCGATTGTGCTTATCGGCATCCTTCCCCGAAGTTACCCAAATATTCTTTCCTTCTTGGTCACTCATACAGTTTCTCCTTTGCTGTATGGTGAGAAGTTACTCAGTAGTTATCAGGTAATGAGGTAAATAGTTGTTGTGTGAAAATGATTTATTGTTATTAATTTGGTGTGTCAGAAGCGTCTGTCAGACTCTCTGAGTGATAGAGTTTTGCGGTAAATATTTATTTTTGTGTTGAGGATTTTAGTTGTTTTAATGCGTGTACTAGCTTGCCTGTTAAGGCCGCAGAGACTTTCTGACTTTAAAAGTCACACGCTGAGCCGCCCTTGCGGCGACCCAGGTTTTAATTTCATTTCAACCAACCGCCACCACCACTTTCCCCACCGCACTTCTTTTCCCCAGCACGTCAATCGCCTCTGCACCTCTTTCCAGCGGGTAAACCTGCGATACCAGCGGTTTCAACTTTCCTTCTGTATACCAATCAAACAATTGCTTGAAGTTCGCGGCATTGTCTTGAGGTTGTCTTTGCGCGAAGGAGCCCCAGAACACGCCGACTACTGATGCACCCTTTAATAGCGCGAGGTTTACGGGCAGTTCGGGGATGCGGCCGCTGGCGAAGCCGACGACCAGCAGGCGGCCGTTCCAGGCGATGGCGCGTACGGCCTGATCGAAGAGGTCGCCGCCGACCGGGTCGTAGATGACATCGACGCCGTTGCCTGCGGTCAGGCGTTTTACTTCGTCCTTGAGGCTGGTTTCGCTGTAGTTGATGAGTTCGTCGGCACCGGCGTTTCTGGCCACTTCGAGTTTTTCGGCAGTGCTGGCGGCAGCGATGACGCGGGCACCCAGGGCTTTGCCGATTTCCACGGCGGCCAGGCCCACGCCGCCGGAGGCTCCGAGCACCAGCAGGGTTTCGCCGGGTTGCAGGTTGGCGCGTTGTTTGAGGGCGTGCATGGAGGTGCCGTAGGTCATGCTGAATGCGGCGGCGGTGTTGAAGTCCATGGCTTGCGGGATCGGCAGTACGTTGTAGCCCGGCACGGCAACCTGTTCGGCGAAGCTGCCCCAGCCGGTCAGCGCCATGACCCGGTCGCCGGGTTTGAGGTGGGTTATCTTTTCACCGACCTGCGAGATGATTCCCGCTGCTTCGCCGCCAGGTGAAAAAGGGAAGGGCGGCTTGAACTGGTATTTGCCTTCGATGATCAGCGTGTCTGGAAAGTTGACCCCGGCAGCCTTTACATCGAGCAGGATTTCGTTCTTTTTGATGACGGGGCTGGCGACGTTTTCCAGTACCAGGGTGTCGGCAGGACCGAAGGCTTTGCAAAGCAGTGCTTTCATCGGACTATTCCTTTTCCAGTAATGGCCGATAAGGTCGGATATGCAGGTTTTCGGGTCAATGAGCATGGCCCGGCCTTATAAGCGTGTATAAGCTGTAACCTACGCGGCAACCCGTATTAAGGAGTGGACTGTGAAAGCGTGGATCTTGATGTTGTTGGCCTTGTCGCTGCCTGCCCTGGCGCAGGAAGAAGCCAAAGAAGGCGAGGGCGAGCCCAAGGCGGCTTATGTTTCCCTGACGCCTCCGTTTGTGGGTAACTACGCTCTTGATGGCGGGCCGAAGTTGCGCGTCTACAAGGCCGATATCGCCCTGCGCGTTACCGGTGCCGAGGCTCAGGCTGCGGTCAAGCGCAATGACCCGCTGATCCGTAATCTGCTGGTTGCCCTGTTTACCCAGCAGACTGTCGACTCCATGAGCAGCGCCGATGCGAAGGAAAAGATTCGTCAGGAAGCGCTCAAGCAGGTCCAGCAAGTGATGACCAGCGAAGAGGGCAAGCCGATCGTTGAAGACTTGCTGTTTAACAACTTCATCGTTCAGTAACGCTTTTCAGCGCAGTGCCAGGATCGCCGACCACTGTTCGGCGGTCACGGGCATGACCGAGAGTCGACTGCCTTTCTGCACGAGAGGCAGTTGCTCAAACGCCGCTTGTTGTTTCAGATAACCCAGCCCCAGCACTTTCGGGAATATGTCCACGAAGGCTACATCGACTGCGCTCCAGGGGTTTTTCTCGGCGCTTGCCTTGGCATCGAAGTAATGGCTTTGCGGCTCAAGGGCTGTCGGGTCCGGGTAAGCCGCTTCGATAATCCTGCCAACTCCGGCAATGCCCGGCTCCGGGCAACTGGAGTGATAGAAAAAGAACTCATCCCCCACCGCCATGCTGCGCAGGAAGTTGCGGGCCTGATAGTTGCGCACGCCATCCCAGCGGGTTTTGACGAGGCGTTGCAAGTCACTGATCGAAAGTTCGTCGGGCTCTGATTTCATCAGCCAATAGGCCATTGGGTGTTCTCCATGGAAATGCACAACATCGGGATGTTTTTATGACAAACCGACAGTCGGTTGGCGCCACTATTTGCGTACTGGTTCACGTTATCGCAAAATGCCGCTTTTTTAAGCACCCTGCTGTTACACAGCCTGTACAGAAGCGGCTGTTGGCAGCGCTTTGATTTGCCGAAGGAGGGCAGTCAATGAAACGCAAGCCGGATTTACTGTGGGTTTTAGTTGCATTGTTCGGCTTGGGTATCGTGACTACCGGTTATGCGCAGAGCTTGTGGACCAACAAGGTGGATGCTCCTGTCGAGATCACTCAGCAGCAACAGAAAGTGCCCGGCCGGCATTGAGGTTGTAAGCATCCTTCTTTTCCGGGGGCTATGCCTGTAGCTCCCGCCGCGTCACTTTCCCGATTCCTGCTGTGCCAGATACCAGCGTCTGTCCGATACCGTGCCTTGCAGCGGTACGTCCCAGCTTGCCTGTGCGAGTCGTTCGACCTTCTGGCATTCATGGGCCATGCCCAGCAGTACCGGTTTTTTCCAGGTTTTTCTGCGCGCCAGATAGGCCAGGCTTCGGTCGTAGAAGCCGCCACCCATCCCGAGGCGTCCGCCTTCGTCATCGAACCCGACCAAGGGCATCAGGATCAGATCCAGTGCCCAGATATTGCGCTGCCGTGCGCGGTTGATACGCGGCTCCGGGATGCGAAAACGGTTGGGTATGAATTTCTCGCCGGGACGCACGCGCTGGAAAACCATTCTGGTACGCGGCCATGCGTTGAGCACCGGCAAGTAAGTCGCCTTGCCCCGGCGTTGGGCAGCGCGTAGCAAAAGGCGTGGGTCGATCTCGCCGTCCATGGGCAGATACAGCGAGACATGCCGGGCGCGACGAAACAGTGGGTGTTGCGCCAGTTGGCGATAGAGGCCGTGGGCGGCTTCGCGTTGCTGGCTGCGGCTCAATGCACGACGCGCCTTGCGTAGCTGGCGGCGCAGTTGTGTGCGTGTGAGCGACGATGTGCTGATCATAAGTGCAAGATCATGCAGGCTGATCCGTGAGGTTGAAACCAGAGACAGGATCGTCACTGCCGGCAGCAGAACCGGCAATGAATTGAATGTGGACTCCCCGACGAACCGCTGTCGGTTTAGCCCTTGAACCCGAAAGTTCAAGGTGGAGATTGCAGGAGGTTTTAAGGCTTTCCGTCGAGCGGACATGCACACCAACCCCAACGTGCAACCCCCGTGGTTGTGCGTATCGGCTCAGGGACATGACCGACTGGCAAGCACTCCAGGGAGCGGCGCAAGTATACAGAAACGTCCGGAAATAATCAGCTGCGTGGTGAATCGGGTGTTGTCGGGGTTTCTGTGGACAGTGCCAGATCGACTCTTTCCAGCAGGTCGCGGACGTGTTCGCGGGTCGAACCGCTGGTTTGCACGTCAGGCAGATTCTGTTTGTGCAGCAGGTCGTGAGTGATGTTCAGGGCGGCCATGACGGCAATGCGGTCTGCGCCAATCACTTTCCCGCTGCTGCGGATTTCACGCATCTTGCCATCCAGGTAGCGGGCGGCGCTGACCAGGTTGGTGCGCTCTTCCTGAGGGCAAATGATCGAGTATTCCTTGTCGAGGATTTGAACGGTAACGCTGTTGCCATTACTCATGAGTCTTGCTCCAGGGCCTTGAGGCGCGAAATCATGGACTCGACCTTCTGCCGGGCGATTTCGTTCTTTTCAATGAGGTGGGCGCGTTCCTCGCGCCAGGATTTTTCCTGAGCTAGTAGGAGTGCATTTTGGCTTTTAAGTTGCTCTGTGTGTTTGAGCAGCAATTCCAGCCGGTTCATCAGGGCTTGCAGATCGGTGTCTTCCATTGTTTTCCACTGAGTACTTTCTGATGAATGGCACGGAGTCGGTTAACGCCACTGCCTCTAACCGCCGCGTTGATGATCTTGTTGCGCGGATAGTCTAGGATACAAGGCCTTCATTCTAGACATTGCGCCGTTTGGCGACTAGCTGCCCATGCCCATTCAGAATTCCCCGTACAAAGCATTTGCCACTCTGCTCAATACCAGTGGTCATCCTGTTTCCCCTGCCGAGCTGCACGGCCTGTTGCTGGGGCGCAGTTGCGCCGGTGCCGGCTTCGATAGCGAAGGCTGGTTTGCCGATGCTTCCGTACTGCTGGAGACCGAGCCTGAGGACAACGTTCGTCAGGCATTGATCGGCTTGCAGGAGATGGTCAAGGGCGAGTTGACCGGCGATGACATGACCGTCGTGCTGTTGCTGCCTGGCGATGACGAGCCGCTGACCGAACGTGCGGCCGCACTGGGTCAATGGTGCCAGGGTTTCCTGTCGGGCTTTGGTCTGGCAGTCGGAGATGCGGTGTTGAGCATCGAGGCCACTGAAGTGTTACAGGACTTGGCTGCCATCGCTCAGGTCCAGGATGCACTGGAAGAATCCGAAGACGGCGAAAGCGACTATATGGAAGTCATGGAGTACCTGCGTGTCGCACCACTGCTGCTGTTCACCGAATGCAGCAAGGCCGTTGCGCCACAGCCCAAGCCTTCCCTGCACTGATTGTTCATCACGGCGCGCTGTGTCAGGGCTTCAAGAGTCCTGACCGGCTAGCTCCACCAAGGGACCCCGTCTGCCCATGATCAATATTCCGAAGTCCGAATACGCACGCCGACGCAAGGCCCTGATGGCCCAGATGGTGCCCAACAGCATCGCCATTCTTCCGGCAGCGGCTGTCGCGATTCGCAATCGTGATGTCGAGCATGTCTACCGGCAGGACAGCGATTTCCAGTACCTGAGCGGCTTTCCCGAGCCGGAAGCGGTGGTGGTGCTGATTCCGGGGCGTGAATATGGCGAGTACGTGCTGTTCTGTCGTGAACGCAACCCGGAGCGCGAGTTGTGGGATGGCCTGCGTGCAGGCCAGGAAGGCGCCATTCGTGATTTCGGTGCCGACGATGCGTTCCCGATCAACGATATCGACGACATCCTGCCGGGCCTGATCGAGGGGCGCGAGCGGGTTTACTCGGCCATGGGCAGCAACCCTGAGTTCGACCGGCATCTGATGGAGTGGATCAACACCATTCGCTCCAAGGCGCACCTGGGTGCGCAGCCGCCGAACGAGTTCGTTGCGCTGGATCATCTGCTTCACGACATGCGCCTGTATAAATCGGCAGCGGAAGTGAAGGTCATGCGTGAGGCCGCACAGATTTCTGCACGCGCCCATATCCGGGCGATGCAGGCCAGCCGTGCGGGGCTATATGAGTTCAGCCTGGAAGCCGAGCTGGATTACGAGTTTCGCAAGGGCGGGGCAAGGATGCCGGCCTACGGGTCCATCGTCGCCTCGGGCCGCAATGCCTGCATCCTGCACTATCAACAGAACGACGCGCCGCTCAAGGACGGGGATCTGGTGTTGATTGACGCCGGTTGCGAGATCGACTGCTATGCCAGCGACATCACCCGCACCTTTCCGGTCAGCGGCACGTTCTCGGCAGAGCAGAAGGCGATCTATGAACTGGTGCTCAAGTCTCAGGAAGCCGCGTTCGCTGCCATCGGCCCCGGCAAACACTGGAACCAGGCTCATGAAGCGACGGTCAGGGTTATTACTGGCGGGCTGGTCGAACTGGGCTTGTTGCAGGGCGACGTGGACGAATTGATCGAGAGCGAAGCCTACAAGGCGTTCTATATGCATCGTGCCGGGCACTGGCTGGGCATGGACGTGCATGACGTCGGCGAATACAAGGTCGGCGGCGAATGGCGCGTGCTGGAAGTCGGCATGGCGCTGACGGTGGAGCCGGGGATTTATGTCTCTCCCGACAATCAGAACGTCGCGAAAAAATGGCGAGGTATTGGTGTGCGAATCGAGGATGACGTAGTGGTGACCAAGAAGGGGTGCGAAATTCTTTCTGGCGGCGTGCCCAAGACTGTCGCTGAAATCGAAGTCTTGATGGCTGCCGCAAGGACTCAAGCCGCATGAGCCGCTTCAATCTGGCCATCGTCGGTGGCGGTCTGGTAGGTGCCAGCCTGGCTCTGGCGTTGCAGGCGGGAGCCAAGGCGCGTGGCTGGAAGATCGTATTGATCGAGCCTTTTGCGCCGGGCGATACCTATCAGCCCAGCTACGACGCACGTTCTTCGGCCCTCTCGTTCGGGGCGCGGCGCATCTATGAGCGCCTTGGCCTGTGGCAGCAGATCAGCCGGCGTGCCGAGCCCATCATGCAGATTCAGGTGTCCGACCGCGGACGCTTCGGCGCGACCCGTCTGGCCGCAATGGAAGAAGGTGTGCCAGCGCTGGGATACGTGGTGGAAAACGCCTGGCTTGGCCAATGCCTGTGGGCGGGCCTGGACCGTGAAGTCGTCACGTGGCGCGTGCCTGCCGAAGTCTCGCGCATGCAGGCGTTGGCCGATGGCTATCGACTGACATTGAATGATGAAACCGAACTGGAATGCGATCTGGCTGTGCTGGCTGACGGCGGCCGCTCCAGCCTGCGCGAACAGTTGGGGATCGGTGTGCGGGAGCGCTCTTACAATCAGAGCGCATTGATCGCCAATATCACCCCGAGCGAAGCCCATTGCGGGCAGGCGTTCGAGCGCTTCACGGACGAGGGGCCCATGGCCCTGCTGCCATTGCCGGAGAACCGCTGCGCGCTGGTCTGGACGCGCAATGGCAACGACACGCAACGCCTTGCCGCTCTGGATGACCGCAGCTTCCTCAGTGAACTGCAAAATGTATTCGGTTACCGCCTGGGCACCTTGCGTCAGGTCGGCACGCGACATGTGTATCCGCTTTCTCTGGTGGAAGCCGAAGAGCAGGTTCGCTCGCATCTGGTCGTGCTGGGCAATGCAGCCCATAGTCTGCATCCGATTGCCGGGCAGGGTTTCAACCTGTCGTTGCGCGATGCCGATGCCTTGGCCGAGGCGCTGCTTGAAAGCGACAAGTCGCCGGGTGATCTGGCGACCTTGCTGGCCTATCGTGAAAGTCAGCGCCTCGATCAACAGCTTACCGTGGGTTTTTCCGACAAGGTGACCCGCCTGTTTGGCAGTACGCAGCCGGTGGTCACGGCAGGTCGCAACCTGGGGTTGCTGGGGCTGGATCTGCTGCCGCCCGCCAAACGCTGGTTCGCCCGTCAGGCCATGGGCCTGGGTACTCGATCCGATGTGTGACGCACGGACTTTTAAAACACGGCCCAGGCCGCAAGCGAGAACGATCTAAGCATGGAAACCCGCGCAGATGTGCTGATTGTCGGAGCCGGAATGGTCGGCAGCGCCCTTGCATTGGCCTTGCAGGGCAGCGGCCTGGATGTCGTCGTGCTCGATGGCGGCCCTCTGAGCGTCAAGCCGTTCGATACGCAATCGGCCTTTGAGCCTCGCGTCAGTGCCCTCTCGGCTGCCAGCCAGCGGATTCTGCAGCGCCTTGGTGTCTGGGAAGGCATCGCCGCCCGTCGTATCAGCCCTTATGGGCAGATGCATGTGTGGGATGGCAGCGGCACCGGCGAGATCCACTTTTCCGCATCCAGCGTGCATGCCGAAGTGCTGGGTCATATCGTCGAGAACCGCGTGGTGCAGGACGCCTTGCTTGAGCGCCTGCACGACAGCGATATCGGTTTGCTGGGCAATGCCCGTCTGGAGCACATGCGTCACTCCGGCGACGACTGGCTGCTGACACTGGCCGATGGCCGTCAGTTGCGTGCGCCGCTGGTCATCGCTGCCGATGGCGCCAATTCGGCTGTACGCCGCCTGACAGGTACTCCGACCCGCGAGTGGGATTATCTGCATCACGCCATCGTCACCAGCGTGCGTACGGCAGACTCTCATCGCAAGACAGCCTGGCAGCGTTTTACCGACGATGGCCCTCTGGCGTTCCTGCCGCTGGAGCGAGAGGGCGAGCACTGGTGTTCCATCGTCTGGTCGGTGACTCCGCTGGAAGCCGAGCGCCTGATGGCGCTGGATGACGAAACCTTCTGTCGCGAACTGGAGCGGGCTTTCGAGGGCCGTCTGGGACAAATGCTGACGGCCGACCCGCGAGTATGTGTTCCGTTGCGTCAGCGTCACGCCAAGCGCTATGTCGCGCCGGGGCTGGCACTGATTGGCGATGCCGCACACACCATTCACCCTTTGGCCGGTCAGGGTGTGAACCTGGGCTTTCTCGATGCTGCCGTACTGGCCGAAGTGTTGCTGCATGCCGCTGAGCGTGGTGAGCGACTGGCCGATGTCCGTGTGCTCGGTCGTTACGAGCGCCGCCGAATGCCGCACAACCTGTCACTGATGGCGGCCATGGAAGGTTTCGAGCGCCTGTTCCAGGCCAACCCGCTGCCGCTGCGCTGGTTGCGCAACACCGGCTTGAAAGTGGTCAACAAGATGCCGGAAGCCAAGGCCATGTTCGTGCGTGAAGCCTTGGGATTGTCCGGTGAACTCCCTGAGCTTGCACGCCTGTAGGAGCAGATTCATTCGCGAAACCTTCACGGAAACCTTCGCGAATGAATTCGTTCCTACAGTGGCTTGAAACATCTGGTAACGCCTCGGGTGGCTGTTCGATTGTGATCGAAAATGGGATTAACTACCATTTCGCCTCATTTTTCGAACGCGAGAGACTCCCATGCAGGCTAGCAAGCGTCTTCTGGCTGCTTTGACACTGACCGTGCTCGGCAGCACCGCCCAGGCTGCCGATGAGGTCGTGGTGTACTCATCGCGTATCGATGAGCTGATCAAGCCTGTCTTCGATGCCTACACGGCCAAGACCGGGGTGAAGATCAAGTTCATCACCGACAAGGAAGCCCCGCTGATGCAGCGCATCAAGGCCGAAGGCGAGAACGCCACGGCTGACCTGTTGCTGACCGTAGACGCCGGTAACCTTTGGCAGGCCGAGCAGATGGGCATTCTCCAGCCGTTCACGTCGCCTGTGATCGACGCCAATATCCCGCCCCAATATCGTTCTTCCAGCCATGCCTGGACTGGCCTCAGCCTGCGCGCGCGGACCATCGCCTACTCGACGGACCGGGTAAAGCCCGCCGAGCTGAGCACTTATGAAGCTCTGGCGGACAAGAACTGGGAAGGGCGTCTGTGCCTGCGCACGGCCAAGAAAGTCTATAACCAGTCCCTGACGGCGACCCTGATCGAAACCCACGGCGCTGAAGCATCCGAGAAGATTCTCAAGGGCTGGGTCAACAACCTGTCCACCGATGTGTTCTCCGATGACATCGCGGTGCTTGAGGCAATCAATGCCGGGCAATGCGACGTCGGCATCGTCAACAGCTATTACTACGGACGTCTGCACAAGGAAAACCCGGACCTGGCAGTGAAGCTGTTCTGGCCGAACCAGTCGGACCGCGGCGTACACGTCAACCTGTCGGGCATCGGTCTGACCAGACATGCACCGCACCCTGAGGCTGCCAAGGCTTTGGTTGAGTGGATGACCGGGCCAGAGGCACAAACCATCTTCTCCGGCACTAACCAGGAGTTTCCGGCCAACCCGAAAGTCGCGCCATCGGCAGAGGTTGCGAGCTGGGGCGCGTTCAAGGCCGATACGATTCCGGTCGAAGTGGCGGGCAAGCGTCAGGCCGAAGCGATTCGCATGATGGATCGTGCTGGCTGGAATTGATTTAATACCCGCCACCCCCCGTAGGAGCGAATTCATTCGCGAATGAATTCGCTCCTACGGGGTTCTCCATGTTTTTTGAGAATCCCCCTTGGCCCATCCCGCCCAACGCCGCTGGTATCCCCTTGTTTTTGCCATCGCCGCTTTGGTGCTGTTGCCGCTGAGCGTGCTGTTGCTGTCCTGGGAAACCATCGACCGGGAGATCTGGTCGCATCTGCTTGAAACCCAGATGGTTCGCCTGCTGAGCAACACGCTGATTCTGGTACTGGGCGTCGGCGTCGGTGTGACGGTGCTGGGCGTCAGTCTGGCGTGGCTGACCAGCCTTTGTGAGTTTCCCGGCAGACGCTGGCTGGACTGGGCCTTGATGCTGCCGTTCGCGATTCCGGCTTATGTGCTCGCGTTTGTCTTTGTCGGCCTGCTGGATTTCTCCGGCCCCGTGCAAACCCTGATGCGTGAATGGTTTGGCAACGGCCTGCGTTTGCCGCGTGTGCGTTCCACGGGCGGGGTGATCATCGTTCTGGTGCTGGTGTTCTATCCCTACGTCTATCTGCTGGCTCGCACGGCGTTCCTGGCACAAGGCAAAGGTTTGATGGAAGCTGCCCGCGTGCTGGGGCAAACGCCTTTGCAGGCCTTCTGGCGAGTGGCGCTGCCCATGGCGCGCCCGGCAATCGGAGCCGGCGTGGCACTGGCACTGATGGAAACCCTGGCGGACTTCGGTGCTGTGTCGGTGTTCAACTTCGATACTTTCACCACGGCCATCTACAAGACCTGGTACGGCTTCTTCAGCCTTTCCAGTGCGGCGCAACTGGCCAGTCTGTTACTGCTGGCGGTCATGGTCGTGCTGTATGGCGAGCGTCGGGCACGGGGCGCCAGTCGTGCGACCAACGAGCGGCCCCGAGGCAAGGCGCTCTATCACTTGCGTGGGCTGAAAGCGCTGGCGGCCACTGGCTGGTGTGGGCTGGTCTTTATCTGTGCGTTTGCCGTGCCCATGCTGCAATTGATCGTCTGGGTCTGGCAGCGAGGTCGTTTCGATCTGGATGAACGTTATACCGGCCTGATCCTGCATACGCTGTATCTGGGTGGCATCGCTGCGCTTATAACTGTCTGTGTGGCGCTGATCCTGGTCTTTGCCCGACGCATGGCGCCAACCCCGGTGATTCGCTCCGGCGTGAGCCTGGCCAATCTCGGGTATGCGCTGCCCGGTTCGGTCCTGGCCGTGTCGATCATGCTGGCATTCAGTTATCTGGACCGGGAGTTGGTGATTCCACTCTCCGGCTGGCTTGGTGGCGCTGGCAAGCCTCTGCTGCTGGGCAGCCTGTCGGCTCTGGTGCTGGCTTATCTGGTGCGCTTCATTGCGGTGGCCTATGGGCCGCTGGAAAACAGCCTGTCACGCATCCGGCCTTCGTTGCCGGAGGCAGCCCGCAGTCTTGGGGTCAGTGGGCCAAAGTTGTTTTTCAAAGTGTATCTGCCGCTCCTGATTCCGGGCGCACTGAGCGCGGCGTTATTGGTCTTTGTCGACGTGCTCAAAGAGATGCCCGCCACGTTGCTCATGCGCCCGTTTGGCTGGGACACCCTTGCCGTGCGCATCTTTGAGATGACCAGCGAGGGCGAGTGGGCGCGTGCTGCACTGCCCGCGCTGACGCTGGTACTGGTCGGGTTGTTGCCCGTGATCGGGTTGATCCGGCGCTCGGCGCGGCAGATTGGTTAGTCACTCCCCATGCGGCTACAATGCGCCGCAATCGGTGCGGTCTGTCAGACCGTTCGGCTTGCTGTCATTTGCTGCAAACCTCTAGCCACGAGGGGCTGCCTTTGATCTGCCGGTCCGCACCTTCGCCACGCCCGGAAGGAGAAACCCATGGGACAGCGTACCCCACTCTTTGACCTGCACCTCGCGCTTGGCGCGAAGATGGTCGATTTTGGTGGCTGGGACATGCCGTTGCATTACGGATCGCAAGTTGAGGAGCACCATCAGGTACGCCGCGATTGCGGAGTGTTCGACGTCTCTCACATGCATGTGATCGATGTCATGGGCAGTCAGGCCAAGGCCTGGTTGCGTTACCTGCTGGCCAACGATGTAGAACGGCTGCAAAGTCCGGGACGTGCGTTGTACGGTGCCATGCTCGATGCCCGTGGCGGCATCGTCGATGACATGATTGTCTACCTCACCGCCAGTGGTTATCGCCTGGTGGTCAATGCGGCCACCGGTGCCAAGGACCTGGCCTGGATGCAATCGCACCTGACCGGTTTCGACGTGCAACTGGTCGAGCGCACCGGGCTGGCAATGCTGGCGATTCAAGGGCCGCGTGCCAGAAGCCGGATTGCCGAACTGGTGTCCAGCGCACGTGCCGAGATCATTCATCAGCTCAAGCCTTTTGAAGTCCGTGATGACGGTGACTGGTTCATTGCCCGTACCGGTTATACCGGCGAGGATGGCCTGGAAATCATCGTGCCGGCCGAGCAGGCTCCCGGCTTTTTCAATGATCTGGTCGGCGCTGGCATTTCCCCTATCGGTCTGGGCGCGCGCGATACATTGCGTCTTGAGGCTGGCATGAATCTTTATGGTCAGGACATCGACGAAAATGCTTCGCCGCTGGTCTCGAACATGGGCTGGACCATCGCCTGGGAGCCAGCAGAGCGCGACTTCATCGGCCGCGATGCACTGGAGAGCGAGCGTGCGGCAGGTGTAGCCTCGAAACTGGTCGGGCTGGTGCTTGAAGAGCGCGGCGTGTTGCGGGCGCGTCAGGTCGTGCGTGTCGCAGAAATTGGCGAAGGAGAGATCACCAGTGGTAGTTTCTCTCCTACGCTAAGCAAGTCGATTGCTCTGGCGCGTGTTCCGATGGCGACTGCCGACCGGGCCGAGGTGGAAATCCGCGGCAAATGGTATCCGGTGCGTGTGGTGCAGCCAGCGTTTGTACGTCATGGCAAAACCCTGATCTAACCTATCTGGCGGGTTTTCCGCTGACTCGATGTAGAGGATGACTAAATGAGCAATATTCCCGCCGAACTGCGTTTCGCCGAAAGTCACGAATGGGCGCGTCTGGAAGCAGACGGTACGGTAACCGTTGGTATCTCCGACCATGCTCAGGAAGCGCTGGGTGACGTGGTTTTCGTCGAACTGCCGGAAGTGGGCAAGGTTTTCGCCGCCACTGACGCCGCTGGCGTGGTCGAGTCGGTCAAGGCTGCCTCCGATATCTACTCGCCTGTCGCTGGCGAAGTCATCGGGGTCAACGAAGCATTGGCCGATGCTCCGGAACTGCTGAACAGCACTCCGTACGAAGCCTGGATCTTCAAGCTCCAGCCGTCCGATGCCACCGCTGATCTGGCAAAACTGCTGGATGCCGCAGGTTACAAAAGCGCCATCGGCGAGTAACCGAAGGGCAAAAGAATGCCGCTCGAACGAGCGGCATTTTTCATGGGCGCCTATTACTGGTTTTCTGCAACCAGGTTCTTGGCGAGGATCGCGTTGGCCAGTTCCATGTCGGTGGCATTCAGCCCCGGGTTGTCCTTGCGCACCTGCTGGATAGCGGCTTCAAGGAATGGCCCGCGGATACCACCATCGCTGGCGACGAAGCTGCCGGCGTCATCCTGTGCGGCGACGATCAGCTTGTGATCCTTGAAGGTCAGGTAAGTCGAGCCGGTGGTAGCACCGGACGAAATCACGTTACGCCAGAAACCGTCGGCCATCGCTGAACCGACCGGAAGTGACAGTAAGGCACATGTGATGACAGCAAGTTTGAGACGCATGGTGTACTCCGACTGTGGTTGTTCTGAGGGGTTGGATAGCCGGAGCAGCACATGAGTTCAATTTAAGTCGAGGGCCTCGACCTTCAGGATCACACCGTCCTGACCAATGACCTTTACCAGACTGCCCTCCGGCGCGTCCGGTCCTGTCACGATCCAGACGCTGTCAGCCGCCTTGATCTTGCCCCTTCCATCGACAATCGCGGTCTGGACGGTGAAGGTGCGACCTATCAGTTCCTGTCCGCGCATGTTCAGCCCTGGCTGATCCGATGGGCGGGCCACGCTGCGTTGCCGATGCCACCAATAGGCGGCAGTCAGCACGGAAAACAGGGCAAAGAGCAGAAACTGCAAGGCCCACGGCATCTCGGGCATGACGAAAGTCAGGACGCCGACCGATGCCGCCGCAATACCGATCCATAGCAGATACCCACCTGCACCGAACACCTCGAATATCAACAGCACCGTGCCCAGCCCAAGCCAGTCCCAGGCCGACAGGTTTTGCAGGAAATTCATCGTCCTTGCCTCAGGCTTTCGGGTTGTTGAAGGTGGCTTTGACGATTTCTCCGATACCGCCCACCGCACCGATCACCTGGCTGGCTTCCAGCGGCATCAGGATGACTTTGCTGTTATTGGCAGATGCCAGTTTGCCCAGTGTCTCGACGTACTTCTGAGCGACGAAGTAGTTGATGGCCTGTACGTTTCCGCCGGCAATTGCTTCGGACACCACCTGGGTAGCCCGCGCTTCAGCTTCGGCCTGACGTTCGCGTGCTTCATCCTCCAGAAATGCGGCCTGACGACCACCCTCGGCTTCCAGGATCTGCGCCTGCTTCTTGCCCTCAGCGGTAAGAATCGCAGAGGCGCGCAAGCCTTCGGCTTCAAGGATTTGCGCACGCTTGATCCGTTCGGCCTTCATCTGGCCGGACATCGCCGCCATCAGGTCTGCTGGCGGGCTGATGTCCTTGATTTCGATACGGGTGATCTTGATGCCCCAGGGCGCGGTGGCTTCATCGACCGTGCGCAGCAGGCGCTCGTTGATGTTGTCACGCTGACTGAGCATCGCATCCAGCTCCATGGAGCCGAGCACGGTACGGATGTTGGTTTGCAGCAGGTTGCGGATGGCGTGTTCGAGGTTGTTCACCTCATAGGCGGCCTGTGCCGTGTTGACCACCTGAAAGAAACATACGGCATCGATCTGCACGGTGGCGTTGTCGGCGGTGATGACTTCCTGAGGTGGAATATCCAGCACGCTTTCCATGACGTTGATCTTGTGCCCGATACGGTCCATCACGGGCACAATGATATTAAGACCCGGTTTCAGCGTGGTCGTGTAACGGCCAAAGCGCTCAACCGTCCACTGGAAGCCCTGCGGTACAACCTTGAAGCCCATGAAGACAATAGCAACTGCCAAGCCGACGAATAACAGAACTACACTGCCGATTTGCATAACCTTTCCCTGTCGATTTCTGATGTTGAGTTCGTTTTTCTAGCGCTGCTCGCTCTGTGGCGTGACCCGCAGCACTTCCTCCAGTGTCGTCAGTCCTGCCGAGACTTTTTGCGCGCCGGACAATCGCAGGCTGCGCATGCCCTCCTTGAAGGCCTGCCGGCGCATGGCGGTCAGGTCCAGGTCGGCGCTGATCAAGGCTTTGACGCTGTCGGACATAAGCATGATCTCGTAGACACCGGCGCGTCCACGGTAACCTGTTTCACGACATTCCACGCAGCCCACGGCCTGATGCGCGCCGCTCGGCACCGGGGCTTGCCAGGGGCGGGTCAGGGTCTGCCAGTCGGTTTCGTTCAGGTTGATCGGAGCCTTGCAGTGCGGGCACAGCGTACGTACCAAGCGTTGAGCCATTACGCCAAGGATGGTTGCCTTGAGCAGGTAATGCGGCACGCCGAGTTCAAGCATGCGGCTGATGGCGCTGGGTGCATCGTTGGTGTGCAGGGTCGAGAGTACCAGGTGGCCTGTCAAAGCAGCCTGAATCGCCATTTCTGCGGTTTCCAGGTCGCGAATCTCGCCGATCATGATGATATCCGGGTCCTGTCGCATCAAGGCCCGCACGCCGCTTGCGAATGTCAGGTCGATATTGTGCTGGACCTGCATCTGGTTGAAGGCTGGCTCCACCATCTCGATAGGGTCTTCGATGGTGCAGAGGTTGACCTCTGAAGTCGCCAGCTTCTTGAGCGTTGTGTAGAGCGTGGTGGTCTTGCCCGAACCGGTCGGGCCTGTCACCAGAATGATGCCGTTGGGCTGGCTGGTCATGCCCTGCCAGCGACGCAAGTCATCGCTGGAGAAACCCAGTTGATCGAACTCCTTGAGCAGCACCTCGGGGTCGAAGATCCGCATTACCATCTTTTCGCCGAACGCGGTGGGCAGGGTCGAGAGCCGCAATTCCACTTCGCCGCCATCGGGCGTTGTGGTCTTGACCCTGCCGTCCTGAGGTTTGCGCTTTTCCGCGACGTTCATCCGGCCCAGGCTTTTCAGGCGGCTGACCACCGCCATGGTGACCTGCGACGGGAACTGGTAGACGTTATGCAGCACGCCGTCGATACGAAAACGTACGGTGCCTTGCTCGCGGCGCGGTTCGATATGGATATCGCTGGCGCGTTGCTGGAAAGCGTACTGGAATAACCAGTCGACGATATTGACGATATGCGCGTCGTTGGCATCGGGCTCCTGATCGCTGGCACCCAGCTTGAGCAACTGCTCGAAGTTGCCCATGTTGCTTATTTTTTGATCGGTTGAAGTGGCCCCGCTGACAGACTTCGCCAGCCTGAAGAACTCCACTGTCACGCGCTGGATATCGACCGGGTTGGCCACCACGCGCTTGATTGAGAGTTTCAGTACATGGGCCAGGTCCTCTTCCCAGGCGCGAACATAAGGCTGCGCGCTGGCGATGGTTACGGACTCGCGATCCACGGCCACTGCCAGGATCTTGTGGCGCTGGGCAAAGGCGTAAGACATCAGGGGCGTAACCGCCGCGACATTGATTTTCAGTGGATCGATACGCATGTACGGCTGATCGCATTGCTGCGCCAGCCAGTGGGTCAGGGTTTCCAGATCGAGTTTCTTGCCGGGACGCTTGAGGTCATCGAACTGTTGGGACGCAATGAACTCCAGCGGATGGAGCTGGATATTCGCCGCGCTACGGCGCTGGGTGAGTGCTGTTTCTGCGTCGATCTGGGTGAGGACGCCTTGGGCGACCAGATCACGTAGAAGATCGTTCAGATCGAGCCAGCGATCCTGTGACGATGGGGCGAGGACTGCCATGCGCGCTCCTTGGGGCAATTCATCATCAGACGATGAGCAAGAATAGTCCTCAAGCGTGCCAGTGTTGAGCCCTCTATGCGACCGGGAATTGCGAATCTTTGCGAGACAATTCAGCCTGCGGCCAGTGCTACACGCTGATGAGAGGCCTCTGTGGCGTGTATTTGCTCCAGTTCGACCGAATATACATCGATCAGATTGCGCATTTTTTCGCCAATCACCTGAGCCCGATGCCAGCTTAACCCGTCGACCAGCAGATCAATGGCCAGCATTTGATCCTGGCGTGAAACAATGATGTTCTGCGGCGTCAGGTATTGCATCGCAAACAGATTCAGGACCTGACACAGCAAAGCCGGTTCGGCTTCGGCCAGAACCTGATAGCGCGCGCAGCAGGAAAAATTGGCGGGTGACCATGTGTCCGGACGCATTTCGGGGGCTGCAACGGCTTCAAGGTTGGGCATACTGGCCTCTCCTGTATTGAGTGGAGAAATTCTTGCACGCCGAAACGGAAATTTCTGGTCTATGATCAATAGGTTTACGATTTTTTGGAATTGTTAATGCGTAATATGGATTTTAAAGGGATTGTTTATGCAAGTTGAGCTGGATGCTTACGACCGCAAGATACTGGCATTGCTGCAAGAGGATGCCTCGCTCTCCAGTGCCCAGGTTGCGGAGCAGGTGGGTTTGTCGCAGTCGCCCTGCTGGCGACGTATTCAGCGGCTGAAGGATGAAGGTGTGATACGGCGTCAGGTGACATTGCTGGATCGCAAAAAGATCGGCCTTGATACGCAGATATTTGCCGAGGTCAAACTCAATGCCCACGGGCGCTCCAATTTCACCGAGTTCACCGATTCGATTCGCGGTTTCCCGGAGGTGCTGGAGTGCTACGTGCTGATGGGGTCGGTGGATTTCCTGCTGCGTATCGTGACGCCGGATATCGAGGCGTATGAGCGGTTTTTCTTTGAAAAACTGTCGATGGTGCCGGGGATTCAGGAAGTGAACTCGACCGTGGCGTTATCCGAGATCAAGTCCACGACCAGCCTGCCGCTTTTACGGTAGAGGCATTCGCGGATAAATCCGCTCCTACACCCGTAGGAGCGAATTCATTCGCGAAAATGATGCATTACATACGCAGCAGGAGTTTCCAGGCGCGGCTCTGGAATACGGTCAGCGCCTGTTGCACGCGAGCATCGAGGACTTCATCACTGATGTTCTGGTGAGCCAGTTGCTCCAGCTTGTTCAACTCGCCATACAGACGATCCAGCTCCGGCAGGTCCAGCGCGCCGCGTGCCCAGTGCAGCCAGGCCTGGATGCGTTCGATACGTGGCAATTGCTCGGCCAGGTCTTCGGGTTGCTGCTGGTAGCGGCCCAGTTGCAGGGCAGTCGCCTCGTCGGCGAGCAGGCGTGGCAGCCAGCTTGCCAATAGCGCCGCGCCCTGGCGGTTGCCGCGGTTGTTACGCTCGACAGTCCAGCTGCGGTTCAGCAGCCAGCGCGAAGTATTCAGCGAGAACTCGCCCCAACGGGTGTCCTGCAGCTCTTCGAGGAACTGCTCGTGAGCCGCGCCGCGTACGTCTTCATCTTCCTGGCCGGCTTGCACCAGCGGGCGCCAGTCTTCCAGCAGGGCATCCAGTGCGGTACGCAATTGAGCGGTCGAGGCGCGTGGTGCGGCTTGTCCGAGGCTGCTGGTCAGTGAACGCAACTCGGCCAGCAGGTCGACCCACTCTTGCAGCAGGCGCCAATGACCATTGAAACGATATTGCTCGGCCAGACGCTGGCTGCTGCCCAGCAGATACCAGGCCAGTGCCGCATAGGCGTCGTCCAGTGGCGTTTCGGCGCCCAGCTTTGGCGCAGGCAGGCTCAGGGAATAGCTGTCGGCATTGAACAGGCGTTCGCCGCGTTCGGCCTTGCTGATATCACAGGGCATCAGCGGCAGAGTGGCGGCCAGTTCTGCGGCCAGCTCCAGCAGCGCGGCAGATTCGCCTTCGCGCAATTCCAGCTCCAGCTCGCAGATTTCTTCCTTTTGCTTTCCGAGCACCACTTGACCCAGATCCAGAGCCGCCTCGATCACGACCTTGCTCTTGCCGCGGCCCCAGGAAATTTCCGCTTTTTCACGAACGAAATCAGTGGTGAACAGTGGTTTGATGGTTTTCTTGTCCAGATCCGCCAGTTGCTCGGGCCAGCAGTCGCCTTCGAGCTTCTTCAGATCCAGCTTGGCCTTGGGCAGGTCCCAGTTGAATTCGTTGCGCTCCGACAGGCCTGCCACGCTTTGCCCACGAGTCTTCAAGGTCTGGATGATCCGGTCACCATCGCGACGAATGCGCAGCGCGACCTTGGCCTTGGCCAGATCACGCTCCGGTGTGTCGAAATACTGGTTCGACAGATCGATACGCTCCCAGCCACTTTTGTTGCGCTTCTTCAACAAGGGGTGCTCGCGCAGTGCAACGAGGGTCTCGCGGCTGACGCGGAGTTTGATTTCTGTTTCTTTTTGCATGGCCGGGGAGTCCAAACGCTGATGCTGATAACGGGAGCGCAGCCAATGATTGACGGCTGCTGAGGGCGGCAGTGTACAGGACATGGCCTGCAACGGTTTATTCCGCAGGTGTTATGGCCCTATGATGGTCCGTGTTCCGTCCCGATTACAGGAAGCATACATGCCCTTGCCGTCCATGAAAGATCAGTTCGCTGCGTTGATTGCCGTGCCTTCGGTGAGTTGCACCCAGCCATCTCTGGACCAATCCAACCGTGCGGTGATCGATCTGCTGGCGGGTTGGCTGGGCGATCTGGGTTTTGCCTGTGATATCCAGCAAGTCTCGCCGGGCAAATTCAATCTTCTGGCGACTTATGGCTCAGGTCCTGGCGGACTGGTGCTGGCCGGGCACAGTGATACCGTGCCGTTCGATGAGGCGCTGTGGAAAACCGACCCGCTGAAACTGACCGAGGTCGATGGCCGCTGGGTCGGGCTGGGCAGTTGCGACATGAAAGGTTTTTTCGCGCTGGTTATCGAAGCCGTACGCGGTTTGCTCGATCAGCCGTTCAAGCAGCCGCTGTTGATTCTCGCCACCTGCGATGAAGAAAGCTCCATGGCTGGAGCGCGAGCTCTGGCTGAGGCCGGTCGTCCATTGGGGCGTGCAGCGGTCATTGGCGAGCCGACCGGGCTCAAGCCGATTCGCCTGCACAAGGGCGTGATGATGGAGCGTATCGAGATTCTCGGGCGCAGCGGCCACTCTTCGGACCCAAGCCTTGGGCACAGCGCGCTGGAAGCCATGCATGATGCGATCAGCGAACTCAAGGGCCTGCGTCAGCAATGGCAGAGTGAATTCCGCAACCCGCAGTTCAGCGTGCCGCAACCGACGATGAACTTCGGCTGCATCCATGGTGGCGATAATCCGAACCGGATTTGCGGGCAATGCTCGCTGGAGTTCGATCTTCGTCCTTTGCCCGGCATGGACCCGGACGCCCTGCGGGCCGCTATCCGGCAAAAGCTGCAACCGCTGGCCGAACTGCATCAGGTGCAGATCGATTACGCGCCCCTGTTCCCGGAGTGTGCGCCGTTCGAGCAGGCGGCGGATGCGGAACTGGTGCGCATTGCAGAACGTCTGACAGGTCATACGGCGGCAGCAGTAGCATTTGGCACCGAAGCGCCTTATCTTCAGCGCCTTGGCTGCGAAACACTGGTTCTAGGCCCGGGCGACATCGCTTGTGCGCATCAGCCGGGCGAATACCTTGAAATGTCACGCCTGGAGCCTACAGTGCTTCTGTTACGTCAGTTGATCCAGCATTATTGCCTGAGCCCCCAATAAACGGGCCAGACAGAACCCGATAGAGAAGGAGATTGCGCGTGTTGCCAAGCCTGTTCCGACGATAACCACCACAGCGTTGTGCGTGTTTCTGTCTTTCGTCCATTCTTTTACAGGCTCTTTCGGTTATGCCCGATTACGTTAACTGGCTTCGTCACGCATCTCCTTATATCAATGCTCACCGCGATTGCACTTTTGTCGTCATGCTGCCCGGCGATGGTGTTGCGCACCCCAATTTCGGCAATATCGTCCACGACCTGGTGCTGTTGCACAGCCTGGGCGTGCGGCTGGTGCTGGTCCATGGCTCGCGTCCGCAGATCGAAAGTCGCCTGGCCCAGCGCGGCCTGACACCGCGCTTCCACCGCGACATGCGCATCACGGATGCCGAAACGCTGGAATGCGTGATCGATGCGGTGGGTCAACTTCGTATTTCCATCGAAGCGCGTCTGTCCATGGACATGGCGGCTTCGCCGATGCAGGGCTCGCGGTTGCGGGTGACCAGCGGCAACGTTGTCACTGCACGGCCTATCGGCGTGCTTGAAGGCGTCGATTATCAGCACACCGGCGAAGTTCGCCGCGTTGACCGCAAAGGTATCAATCGCCTGCTGGATGAGCGCCATATCGTACTGCTGTCGCCACTGGGTTATTCACCGACGGGCGAGATCTTCAATCTGGCCTGCGAAGACGTCGCGACCCGTGCTGCCATCGACCTTGGAGCCGACAAACTGCTGCTGTTCGGTGCCGAAACAGGCTTGCTGGATGAGCAGGGCCGTCTGGTACGTGAACTGCGTCCACAGCAGGTGCCTGCGCATCTGTTGCGTTTGGG
Organism: Pseudomonas cichorii; assembly: GCF_015471405.1. Lineage (GTDB taxonomy): Bacteria > Pseudomonadota > Gammaproteobacteria > Pseudomonadales > Pseudomonadaceae > Aquipseudomonas > Aquipseudomonas serbiensis. The sequence goes on along the minus strand of NZ_BLVZ01000011.1, from coordinate 17,159 downwards.
CAGCAACTATCAGGCTGAATTGCTGGATGCCGCCGCCGAGGCTTGTCGTGGCGGTGTAGGCCGCAGCCATATCGTCAGCTATGCCGAAGATGGCGCGCTGTTGAACGAGCTGTTCACCCGTGATGGTGGCGGTACGCTGGTTGCGCAAGAGCAGTTCGAGCTGGTGCGTGAGGCGGCGATCGAAGACGTAGGCGGCCTGATGGACCTGATCACGCCGCTGGAAGAGCAGGGGATTCTGGTTCGTCGTTCACGGGAAGTGCTGGAGCGCGAGATCCAGCAGTTCAGTGTGGTCGAGCGCGAAGGTTTGATCATTGCCTGTGCGGCGCTTTACCCGATTGCGGACTCCGAGGCCGGTGAGCTGGCGTGTCTGGCGGTCAATCCCGAGTATCGCCATGGCGGGCGCGGGGATGAGTTGCTGGAACGCATCGAGAACCGTGCCAGGGCGTTGGGCCTGAAGACCTTGTTCGTACTCACCACCCGCACCGCACACTGGTTCCGCGAGCGAGGCTTTGAGCCGAGCAGCGTTGATCGTCTGCCCAGCGCACGGGCGTCGCTCTATAACTATCAGCGCAACTCGAAAATCTTCGAGAAGGCGATTTAACCCCACCTGCGTAGGAGCGAATTCATTCGCGAGAGGTCTGAAGACTATCCATCGCCTTCGGTGATGTCTCGCGGATAAATCCGCTCCTACGGTGTTGTGATGTTCCTGTCATCAGTTGCTGATCGACAGAATGCTCGCCTGATACGCGCCCACGAAGGTGTCGAAGTCCACGACTTCTTCGGTTTCTTCCAGCTCTGCCTGTTCCGCAATCGAAGCTTTCGCCAGCGACTCGAACTGCGCCTGATCTTCAGCGCTCAGCGGATAGTTGCGGAAGTAGTCGGCATGTTTCTGGCTCTGGCGGAACGAGAAAGCCGTGAAGCCTTCTTCATGGGCTCTCATGCTGGCTAGTACTTGTGCAGATGGTGTCAGAGACGAATCGTCGACCTTGGCCTGTTGGGCCGCAATCGATCTGATGTGCTCGTCGTTGCCCTGCGCCTTGTCCAGCAGTTGAGCCAATGGAGTGATTTTCTCCAGAAGCTCGGTCGCCCAGGCTTTCAGCTCGATGCTCGAATTGTTGCGTTGCAGCGTCAGGCCCGGACGACGACCTTCCTTGACCACGGACAGGAAGTTCGAGCCTGCGTTGGAGCATTCGTGGCTGGCCAGTTGCGGGCTTTCTTCAAGGGCGCAGAACAGAATGAACGCATCGATGAAGCGAGCCTGCTCCAGGTTGATGCCGGTCGGCAGGAACGGGTTGATGTCCAGGCAACGAACCTCGACGTACTGCACGCCACGGGCCACCAGCGCCTGGATAGGGCGTTCGCCCGAATATGTCACGCGCTTGGGGCGAATATTGGAGTAGTACTCGTTTTCGATCTGCAACACGTTGGTGTTGAGCTGTACCCACTCGCCATTCTGATCATGGGTGCCGGTTTCTACATACGGCGCGTAAGGTGTTGCCACCGCTTTGCGCAGGCTGTCGGTGTAGCTCACCAGATCGTTGTAGCACGGCGTCAGGTCGGCTTGGGCCTTGCTCTGATAACCCAGGTCGCTCATGCGCAGGCTGGTTGCATACGGCAGATACAGCGTATCGGCGTCGAAATGTTCCAGCTGGTGAGCGCGGCCCCGCAGGAAACCGGCGTCGAGTGCCGGCGAGGCTCCGAACAGGTACATCAGCAACCAGCTGTAACGACGGAAGTTACGGATCAGCGCAATGTAGGAGTGCGACTGATAGTCCCGTGCGTCGCCTGCGAAGTCTTCGGTCTGCTTGAGCAGTGCCCAGACATCTTCCGGCAGCGAGAAGTTGTAATGAATCCCTGCAATGCACTGCATGGTCTTGCCATAACGCAGCGCCAGACCCTTGCGATACACGTACTTGAGCTTGCCGATGTTCGACGTGCCGTAATAGGCAATCGGAATCTCTTCTTCGGCCGGCAGCGGGCACGGCATCGACGGGCTCCAGAGGAATTCGTCGTTCAGCTTGCTGTAGGCGAAGCGATGAATCTTGTCCAGGCTGTCGAGGGTCTGTGCCGGGTCCGTCAGGGCTGGAGTGATGAACTCCAGGAGCGATTCGGAATAGTCGGTCGTGATCAGGCCATTGGTCAGTGCTGCACCCAGCGATTGCGGGTGGGGTGTCTGTGCCAGGCGTGCCTGGCCGGTAACGCGCAGGCATTCGCGCTCGATACCGTGCAGGCACTGCTCCAGCAGAGAGAGGTTGTTACGCTCGCCAAGAAGAGCCAGGCGGCGGTTGAGAAATTCGCTCAAGGTGGATTCCTTCACGCATCGGTCGCCCCAATATGGGGGTGGACAGAACGGTCTACAAGGGTGAAGAAAGGAACTGGCGTTGTCGCCTGGTTGGGTCTTTGACGCCTGCTCACGATCACGGCTCTTTGTCGTACCGTCAAAATGGGTCCGACACCACGCTAATGGTGCCGAAATTACCCCAAATCGGCTCTATAGAGCTAGCAAGTGATTGCTTTCATCACACTTTCGTAAAAGTTTAGATGACCGCAAAGGTGCCTTGCGCCTTGGCGACCAGTTTGTCGTCCTGGACCACTTCGGCTTCGACGACCAGCGTGCGGCGGCCTGCATGCAGGACCTTGGCGATGCACAACACCTCGCCTTCGGATACGCCGCGTACATAGTTGATCTTGCATTCGATGGTGACGCTGCGCTGGTCGAAACCATGGGAGCTGGAACACGCCAGCCCCATGCCGATATCCACCAGGCTGAAAATCGCCCCGCCGTGCATCACGTTGCCACGGTTGCGCAGGTGCGCCTCCAGTGGCAACGCGACCTCGGCGACACCTTTATCCAGACGCCGCAGCTCGCAGCCGAGCATCTTGAAGTAGGCGCTATGGGTCAGATCTTCAGGGATATCCATCAACGCTTCTTCAACTGTTTGGCATTGGCGAACAGTGATGCCATGGCGTTATTGGCCGGAGCCGCCGTTGCGGTTTCCTTGCGTGGCGCACTGCTTTGCTGGCGCGGCGCAGAACCCGGACGCGGGCCACGGGCACCGTCGATTTTCTCCCCTGGCGTATCGCTCATGCGCATCGACAGACCGACACGTTTGCGCGGAATGTCGACTTCCATGACCTTGACCTTCACGACGTCGCCAGCCTTGACGGCTTCACGCGGGTCCTTGATGAACTTCTCGGACAGCGCCGAGATATGCACCAGACCATCCTGATGCACGCCGATATCGACGAAAGCACCGAAGTTGGTGACGTTGGTGACCACGCCTTCGAGGATCATGCCCAGTTGCAGGTCCTTGAGGTCTTCGACGCCGTCCTGGAACTCGGCAGTCTTGAACTCCGGACGCGGGTCGCGGCCCGGTTTTTCCAGCTCTTGCAGAATGTCGGTTACGGTGGGCAGACCGAAGGTTTCGTCGGTGAATTTCTTCGGGTCCAGGCGTTTCAGGAAGCTGGCATCGCCGATCAGCGAGCGAATATCACGATCGGTTTCAGCCGCAATACGCTGTACCAGCGGGTAGGCTTCCGGGTGAACGGCAGACGAGTCCAGCGGGTTTTCGCCATTCATGACGCGCAGGAAGCCGGCAGCCTGTTCGTAGGTCTTTTCACCCAGACGGCTTACTTTTTTCAGCGATGCACGGGTCTTGAAGGCACCATTTGCATCACGGTGGGCAACGATATTTTGCGCCAGCGTGGTGTTCAGGCCCGAAATACGCGCCAGCAAGGCTACCGAAGCGGTGTTCACGTCGACGCCGACGGCGTTCACGCAGTCTTCGACCACTGCATCCAGGCCACGGGCCAGTTTCAGTTGCGAGACGTCGTGCTGGTACTGGCCGACACCGATGGATTTCGGGTCGATCTTCACCAGTTCGGCCAGCGGGTCTTGCAGGCGACGGGCAATGGAGACGGCACCACGGATCGAAACGTCCAGATCCGGGAACTCCTTGGCTGCAAGCTCGGAAGCCGAGTACACCGAAGCGCCAGCCTCGGACACCATGACCTTGGTCATTTTCATTGCTGGATATTTTTTGATCAGCTCGGCAGCCAGCTTGTCGGTTTCGCGGCTGGCAGTGCCGTTGCCGATGGCGATCAGGTCTACCGAATGCTTGGCGCAGAGCGCGGCCAGCACAGCGATGGTCTGATCCCACTGGTTTTTAGGCACGTGAGGGTAGACGGTGGCGTAGTCGAGCAGCTTGCCGGTGGCATCGACCACCGCCACCTTGCAACCGGTGCGCAGGCCCGGGTCGAGACCCAGTGTGGCGCGCGGGCCGGCCGGAGCGGCCAGCAGCAGGTCGTGCAGGTTGTGGGCGAATACGTTGATCGCTTCGGTTTCTGCGCTGTCGCGCAGTTCGCCCAGCAGGTCGGTTTCCAGATGGCTGTAGAGCTTGACCTTCCAGGTCCAGCGCACGACTTCGGCCAGCCACTTGTCGGCAGGGCGGTTCTGGTTCTGCAGGCCGAAACGTTCGCCGATCATCAGTTCGCACGGGTGCAGGGTGCCTGGCAACTCTTCACCGACTTTCAGCGCAGAGCTGAGGAAACCTTCGTTGCGGCCACGGAAAATCGCCAGGGCGCGGTGCGACGGCATGCTCTTGAGCGGCTCGTCGTGCTCGAAGTAGTCGCGGAACTTGGCGCCTTCCTCTTCCTTGCCGGGCACTACGCGGGCACTGATCACGGCTTCCTGCATGAGGAAGCTGCGCAGTTTGTCCAGCAGCGTGGCGTCTTCGGCGAAGCGCTCCATCAGGATGTACTTGGCGCCTTCCAGCGCAGCCTTCACGTCGGCCACGCCTTTCTCGGCATCGACGAAACGTGCGGCTTCGGTTTCCGGTGTCAGGGACGGGTCGTTGAAAAGACCGTCCGCCAACTCGCCCAGGCCCGCCTCAAGTGCGATCTGGCCTTTGGTGCGGCGCTTCTGCTTATAAGGCAGGTACAAGTCTTCGAGGCGTGTCTTGGTGTCGGCAAGATTGATGTCGCGGGCCAGCTCCGGGGTCAGCTTGCCTTGCTCTTCGATACTGGCAAGGATGCTGACGCGACGCTCGTCGAGCTCGCGCAGATAACGCAGACGCTCTTCCAGATGGCGCAATTGCGTGTCATCAAGGCTGCCGGTCACTTCCTTGCGGTAGCGTGAGATGAAAGGCACGGTCGAGCCTTCATCCAATAGTGCTACGGCCGCTGCGACCTGTTGAGGGCGCACGCCCAGTTCTTCGGCGATGCGGCTGTTGATGCTGTCCATAAGACCACCTGGAGTTGTGAGCAAAAAACTGGATTCTTTACAAAAAACTGTCTTGCCTGCCCTTCGCTCGCCGGCCTTGTAACAATACCGGCGAACCGCCATAGTCCGGCACAGCCTGACTTTGAGGGCCGCGCATTATACCCGGCGAACTCCAATTAGGGGATTGGCCGGTCCATGCGAGCAGTTTTGCTCAGCAGAATCACTCATTCATGTCGGCCCCAGTAAAATCTGCTAACAATGCACACGGTGCGCATCACCGCAGCTACGCCATAATGCGCCCCGAGATCAAAGGAGCATCCGATGAGCAGCACTGCACAAAATGCTGAAGGCGAAAAAATCCTGATCGTCGATGACGATCCGGGGTTGAGCAGCCTGTTAGAGCGTTTTTTCACCAGCAAGGGCTATCGTGCCCGTGCGGTGGCAAACGTCGAACAAATGGACCGTTTATTGTCCCGCGAGGTTTTCAACCTTGTGGTTCTGGACTTGATGTTGCCCGGAGAAGACGGCCTGTCTGCTTGCCGTCGTTTGCGTGCAGCCAACAATCAGGTGCCGATCATCATGCTCACTGCCAAAGGCGATGAGCAGAGCCGTATCAAGGGGCTGGAGCTGGGCGCAGACGATTATCTGGCCAAGCCTTTCAACCCGGACGAACTGATGGCCCGCGTCAAGGCGGTCCTGCGTCGTCAGGCAGCACCTGTGCCCGGCGCACCAGGCAGCGAAGACGAGTCTGTCAGCTTCGGTGACTACGTGCTTTCCCTGGCAACCCGTGAACTCAAGCGCGGCGATGAAGTGCATATGCTCACCACCGGTGAGTTTGCCGTACTCAAGGCGCTGGTCATGCATGCTCGCGAGCCGCTGACCCGCGACAAACTGATGAATCTGGCCCGTGGCCGCGAATGGGATGCTCTGGAGCGCTCCATCGATGTGCAGATTTCCCGTCTGCGTCGCCTGATCGAGCCGGACCCGTCCAAGCCACGCTATATCCAGACTGTCTGGGGCGTGGGTTATGTGTTCGTTCCGGATGGAGCCGGGAACCGCTGACAGGTCGATTGCCAGCGCAGAGCACTGAAGTCCTTGCCACTTGCGTCGATAGCCTGAACGGGCTATCGACGTTTTGGTTTTCGCGTTCGTACCATGGCCTGGACCACGATCCGCAAACTTGCGAGCCCGGCTCGCCCTGCAAAGTGTATAGCTGCAGTTATGAAGACTCCGCTCTGGTTTCCGCAAAGCTTTTTCTCACGCACCCTCTGGCTGGTGCTTATTGTCGTGCTGTTTTCCAAGGCGCTGACGCTGGTCTACCTGCTGATGAACGAAGACGTGCTGGTCGACAGGCAGTACAGCCATGGCGTCGCCTTGACCTTGCGCGCCTATTGGGCCGCGAATGAAAACGACCGTGAAGCGATTGCCGAAGCTGCCGGCCTGATTCGTGTGGTTGGTGGCGGCGTACCTGAAGGCGAGCAGCATTGGCCTTATAGCGAAATCTATCAGCGCCAGATGCAGGCAGAGCTTGGGGCCGATACCGAAGTGCGTTTGCGGGTTCATGCACCTCCTGCTCTCTGGGTTCGGGCGCCGAGCCTCGGGGATGGCTGGCTGAAAGTGCCGCTTTACCCGCATCCACTGCGCGGGCAGAAGATCTGGAACGTGTTGGGCTGGTTCCTGGCCATCGGGCTGTTGTCCACCGCATCGGCCTGGATTTTCGTACGACAGCTCAATCAGCCGCTCAAACGGCTGGTTTTTGCAGCCCGCCAGTTGGGGCAGGGGCGCAGTGTGCGGTTGCCGGTCAGCGATACGCCCAGTGAAATGACCGAGGTTTATCGAGCCTTCAACCAGATGGCCGAGGATGTCGAACAGGCCGGACAGGAGCGTGAGTTGATGCTGGCGGGGGTTTCCCATGACTTGCGCACGCCTCTGACCCGCCTGCGTCTGTCGCTGGAACTGATGAGCGACGAGAATGAATTCACCGAAGGCATGGTGCGCGATATCGAGGACATGGACGCCATTCTCGATCAGTTCCTGGCCTTTATCCGCGATGGGCGCGACGAGGAAATCGAAGAGGTCGACCTCAGTGATCTGGTGCGTGAAGTGGTCGCGCCGTTCAATCATCCGGATGAGCACATCCGCCTGTGTCTTGAACCGATTCCGCCTTTCCCGCTGCGCCGGGTTTCAATGAAGCGCCTGTTGACCAACCTTATCGGCAACGCCATGCACCACGCTGGCAACGGAATCGAAGTCGCCGCTTATGTTTCCGGCGATACGAGTGCTCCTTATGTCGTGCTGAGTGTGCTGGACCGGGGGGCAGGTATCGATCCTTCGGAGCTGGACATCATCTTCAATCCGTTCATTCGTGGTGACCGGGCGCGCAGTGGCAAAGGCACTGGCCTTGGGCTGGCAATCGTCAAGCGGATCGCCGCGATGCATGGCGGTAATGTCGAACTGAGAAACCGTTCCGGTGGCGGGCTTGAAGCAAGAGTGCGTTTGCCGCTGGGGTTGATGCTGCCGAGGGATGCGGTCTGATTTGTTGTAGGAGCGAATTTATTCGCGAGACGTCATTGAGGCCGATACATTTTCTTCGGATGTACAGGCCTCTCGCGAATGAATTCGCTCCTACCCGTATGAATTCTCAGGCAAACCCGTGCTGGCGCCAGGCCTCATAAACGGCGACGGCGACGGTGTTTGACAGGTTCAGGCTGCGGCACCCTTCGCGCATGGGAAGGCGCAATCTTTGCTCTGTGGTCAGTGAGTCGAGAATATCGGCTGGCAGGCCACGACTTTCCGGGCCGAACAGGAAGGCATCGCCCTTTTCAAAACTGACGTCGTGGAACGGGCGCGAGCCTTTGGTCGTAAAAGCGAACAGCCGCGGGTTACCGATCTTTTCCAGGCATGTGGACAGGTCGGCATGGGTTTGCAGCGTGGCATACTCGTGATAATCGAGGCCGGCCCTGCGCAGGCGCTTGTCGTCCAGCTCAAAGCCCAGGGGCTCGATCAAATGCAGGGTGCAGCCACTGTTGGCGCATAGCCTGATCACATTGCCGGTATTCGGCGGAATTTCTGGTTGAAAAAGGATGACGTGAAACATGCACGGCTCCGAACGAAGGGACGGGATGCATTCTACCCCCGAAGAGGACCCCAGGCCGAAGCTATGGCCAAGAGTTCTTGGTTCGATGGCGATTGTCGGCTTTACCATCGGGATGATAATCGGTCGTCTGCAGCAACCTGCGCCTCTGGAACTGGAGCAGATCGAGGAGTTGCCCACGGGGCTGGCGCTCTGGTTCAACGAACAGCCGCAGATTCAGGGCGATCATGTCGACGGAACAGTCGTCCTGCGTTTCGAGTCCTGGGGGCGGCCATGGAATGGTCAGTTGCGCATCGACAACAAGGTTGCGCGCTGGAAGCTTGAGCGAAACGGGAAGGATTTGGTGCTGACTCTCCTGGCGGCCCGTCCACTGCATGGCGACTGGCGCACTGCAGAGGTGGACGGGCGCTGGAGACTGGAGGTCAGTCTCCGGGAGGAATAAAAGAGGGGAATCCCCGGCCTGCCTGTACCAAGGTCCCCAAAACTGGTGATGTATAACCTAATGCAGAGTGCGTGCCAGTTTTGAGAGACTTTGAGCCGAAACTTTAAAAAACAGTTTTTTTCGTCTGAAACCCTTTTGAGAATGGGCTCCAGAGGGTGCAGGAAATTTTTCCAGGTCTTGCAGGCCTCTTCATTAGCAGTGTCCTTTCCTTTCTTTGCAGGCTAATTGCGCACCGAAATAGTGCGAAAAGCGAAGGCGATGCCGTATTGCTGCGCAGGTCAGTGATTCTGCCCATGCCAGGGCACCAGTTTGCGTTGCAGCGCACGCAGGCCCAGTTCCATGGCAAAGGCGATGACGGCAATCACCAGAATCCCCAGGATCACAATATCCGTCACCAGAAACTGCGCGGCCGACTGCACCATGAAGCCAAGCCCGCTGGTGGCTGCGATAAGTTCGGCCGCGACCAGCGTCGACCAGCCCACACCGAGCCCGATCCGTATGCCGGTCAGAATGTCCGGCAAGGCGCTGGGCAAGATCACATGGCGGATCAACTGCCAGCGTGTGGCTCCCAGAGATTGTGCGGCTCGCAGTTTGGCCGGGTCCACGGTGCGTACGCCGGTTGCCGTGGCAATGGCGATGGGCGCGAAAATGGCCAGATAGATCAGCAGGACCTTGGAGAACTCGCCGATGCCGCACCAGATAACGATCAGCGGCAGATAAGCCAGTGGTGGAATAGGGCGATAGAACTCGATCAGCGGATCGAAGATGCCTCGGGCGATCCTGTTATGTCCAATGGCGATGCCTACCGGGATAGCGCTGAGGATGGCTGCTCCCAATGCCAGGCCGATACGTTGCAGGCTGGCGCCCAGATGCTGCCAGAGGTTTGAGTCCATATAGCCTGTGGTCAACAGCAGCCAGCCTTTCTGGAGAACGTCAGAGGGCGGTGGCAGGAACAACGGCTCGATCCATTGCGCTGCGGTCACTACCCACCACAGACCCAACAGGATCGACAGCGTCAGAACACTGATGGTGCGGGTGCTCAACTTCAATTGCAGTGGCGTACGCGGTGTTTTCTTTGTGCCGGTCTTGGCCGGACTCTCTAGTTCATAGCTGCTCATGCGCGCTGCTCCCGTGCGAGGTTGCGCTGGGAAAAGACGCTGGCCAGTACGTGTTCGCGGGTTTCGATAAAGCGTGGATCGGACTTGATCGCTCGTGCGGACTCACCGGCGCTGTAGCGTTGTCCGAAGTCCAGTTGCAGGCGTTCGGCAATATGGCCGGGATTGGGGGCCAGCAGGATCAGGTCGGTTGCCAGGAAGACGGCTTCTTCGATGTCGTGGGTAATCAGGAACACCGGTTTGGCGGTGCGTCTCCAGACTTGCAGCAACAGTTCTTGCATCTGTTCGCGGGTGAAAGCATCGAGGGCACCGAAGGGTTCGTCCATCAGCAGCACCCGAGGGTTGGCTGCCAGCGCTCGGGCCAGGCCGACACGTTGTTTCTGGCCGCCCGACAATTGCCAGATGCGGCGTTGCTCGAAACCGGCCAGATCCACCAGTGCCAGCATTTCCCGTGCTTTCGCTTCGCGTTCGGTTCGGGAGACACCTGCCAGCTCAAGTCCGAACGCAACGTTGGCCAGCACATTCTGCCAAGGCAGCAATGCATCGTCCTGAAACACCACGCCGCGCTCTGCACTCGGGCCTTCTACAGCAATGCCGTCGAGCGTGATGCGCCCGGCACTGGGCTGGACGAAGCCTGCGATCAGATTGAGCAATGAGGTCTTGCCACTGCCGGACGGGCCAAGGGCAACCAGCAATTGCTGCGGCCCCAGGCTCAGGTTGATATCCGCCAGCACAGGCTCTGCCGCGCCGGGGTACTGTGCGCTTATACGCTCCAGTTGCAATAGAGCCATGGCTGTTGCCTCATTCTCGATCAGGTGGATTATTGGGGAATGAACTTGGCGCTGGTGTAGGCCGAGTAATCAGGCAGTACCGCATCGACCTTGCCTTGTTCTTTCAGGAAGGCAGCGGTCTTGGTGATAGCCTCGATGGTCGGTGCGCCCAGCAGAGCTTTCTGGTCGACGGCCAATGGATAAACGTTGCCTTGCAGCAGCGCAGGAATATCAGTTGTCTTGGCACCGGACAGCTTGCTCAGTTTTTCGATATTGCCGGTATTGGCGATCCAGGCACTCGGGTCCTGACGGTAGCTGGCGTAGGCATCGAGCGTCACTTTGGCAAAGGCACTGACCAGTTGCGGGTTCTTGGCCGCGAAGTCCTTGCGCACGATCCAGGCGTCGAAGGTCGGAGCACCGGCCTGGGCCAGCTCGCCGGAGGTGATCAGCACCTTGCCGGTTTCCTTGGCAACGCCCAGTGCCGGGTCCCAGACGTAAGTCGCGTCGATATCCCCACGTTTCCAGGCAGCGGCAATGGCGGGTGGCGCCAGGTTCAGGATGGTGACCTTGGCCGGGTCGATGTTCCAGTGCTTGAGCGCTGCCAGCAGGCTGTAGTGGCCTGTGGAAACGAACGGCACGGCGACTTTCTTGCCGATCAGGTCTTGTGGCGTATTGATGCCCGAGCCATTGCGGGCCACCAGCGCTTCCGCCGCGCCGATCTGGGTGGCGATCAGGAAGGTTTCAACCGGCAGTTTGCGAGTGGCTGCGGCGGTCAGGGGGCTTGAACCGAGATAGCCGATCTGTACATCGCCCGACGCGATGGCGGTGATGACGTCTGCACCGTTCTCGAACTTGCGCCATTCGATCTTCGAGTTGGTGGCTTTCTCATAGGCGTTATCTGCCTGAGCGACCTTGGCGGGATCGACGGTGGTCTGGTAAGCCACAGTGAAGTCGGCAGCCTGGGTGAGGAAAGACGCGCCTGTCAGAGACAAGGCCGCCAAAAGGCGCAGGGAGAAGTGCAGTTTCATGGTGAAGCTCCGAATCAGGCGGGCCGGGTACTGGCTGATTGCGGAGCGTAAATGATCTAAGAATTTAGAAATAAATAACTTTTTTGAATTAGCTTATGAGCCGAAAACGAGACTGTTCCCGACCGTAGGAGCGAATTCATTCGCGAAATGCATCGCGAATAAATTCGCTCCTACGCAGGCGGCGATCTTTTACACAGATTGCGCATTACGGCTTCAAGGCTTCCACACCTGCACATCCTTGGCGTCCACGGCCTTGGGCAGCAGCCCCGCTGCCAGGAATGCATCGGCAATGCTCTGTTGCTCATCGAGCTGGTCGGCTTGTACCGCTTGCACCTCATAGCTGCGCCGCTTATTGGCTGCTTCTACGGTCGCGATATCCAGGCTGCCCCACAGCGGGCTCAGAATCCTTGCGGCTTCGTTCGGGTGGGCTTTGACCCATTCGCCGGTTTTCTTGAGTTCGGCGAACACCACCTTCAGGACTTCCGGGTTGCTATTGGCATAGGGCGTGGTGGTCAGGTAATAGCGTTTGTAGCTGGCCAGGTCAGTGCCGTCGGCCAGGGTGCGGGTAGGCAACTGGCGCTGTACGCTGCTGAGGAAGGGTTCCCAGGTGACCCAGGCGTCCACCTTGCCGTTCTCGAAGGCGGCGCGGCCATCGGCTGGTGTGAGGTAGGCGGGATCAATATCGGTGAACTTCAGGCCGGCCTTGTTCAAGGCGGCAATCAACAGGTAATGGCTGCCAGCGGCTTTGGTGACCGCGATTTTCTTGCCCTTGAGATCGGCCAGGGTTTTGAACGTCGAATCGCTGCGCACGACAATCGCCTGGGCTGATGGAGAAGAGGCTTCCTGAGCGAAATACGTCAGCCGCGCTCCCGCCGCCTGAGCAAAGACCGGGACCGTATCGGCGACATCGGCGCTCAAGTCGACATTCCCCACGTTCAGTGATTCGAGCAAAGGCAAGCCACTGGGAAACTCATGCCATGACACCGAAATGCCCTTTTTGTTCAGTTCACGCTCCAGCGTACCCTGGCTTTTGAGCACCGAAATGAGCGTTGAGGACTTCTGAAAGCCGATTCGCAAAGTTTCTTTTGCGTGTGCTGGCACAGAAAGTGTCAAGGTGGTGGCAATTGTCATAATTACTGCTAGTTGATTCGCAAGTAACCGTTTTGTAAGGGATTTTATCTTCATTGTGCGGGTTTTCCGGTTGGGATTTCGTGACTGGAGAGTCGAGATCCGGTTGTCCGGTAGCTGAAAACTAAACGATCTGACGAATGGTCGAAAAATATTTTTTGGGAATTAGCTTATTTGATGGATACACTCCTGTGCGTCCTGGTTGAAATGCGTTGTGACATATATCAAATCAGTCTAAAAGCGTTACGAATAATTGCTTTTGGATTTATCGGATTTTCACTACCTTGCACCAGTGACAACGCGGTCTAGTCATTTGAGTCTCGAGGCGCACAGTCACCATTGACCTCTGGTCGGGCCTGTCGCTTAACGCGAATACATGGGTCAGAGCCTTGCTCGGCACCATGGATTAAAAAAATTAGATTCACGAGGAGCGTAGCAATGAAGAAGTCCACACTGGCCCTGGCCGTAACCTTTGGTGTATTGGCTCAGCAGGCCGGCGCAGCAGGTTTCATTGAAGACAGCAAGGCGTCCGTTAGTTCTCGTACCATGTACTTCAACAACGACCTGCGTGAAGGCCGTAACGTTACTGACCAGCGTGAAACCGCTACCGGTCTGAAGTTCGATTTCATCTCGGGTTACACCGAAGGCACCGTTGGTTTCGGTCTGGACGTTCAGGCTCTGGTGGGTGTGCATCTGGGTGGCGGTATCCAGAACAAGACCGCTACTACCCAGAACAGCTTCTTCCCCATGGATACTGACGGTGATTCGGTCAGTTCCTGGAGTCGCGGTGGTGCCAACGCCAAGGTCCGCTTCTCGAAAACCGAACTGAAAGTCGGTAATGCTCTGGCACCAAACCTGCCAATCCTGGTTTCCAACGACGGTCGTTTGCTGCCTCAGACCTTTGAAGGCGGTATCGTTACTTCCAAGGATCTGGACAACTTCACCTTGACTGGCGGTCAACTGACCGGTTCCGCTGGTCGTGCTTCCAGCAACTCCACCGGTTTGTCAGTATTTGGCGCTACTCGTGACAGCAACGAGTTCCGTTTCGCCGGTGGCGACTGGAAAGCCACCAAAGACCTGACCCTGCAGTACTACTTCGCTAACCTGGAAAACTTCTACAAGCAGCATTTCCTGGGTCTGGTACATGTTTACCAAATCGCTCCTGACCAGTCCTTCAAGACTGACCTGCGTTATTTCAACAGCAGCGCTGATGGCAATAACAGCAAGAACGTAGCGGGTTATGCCTTCAACAACAACAACGGTTATGCCAAGAACGTTGGCGAAGTCGACAACAAGACCTGGTCTGCAATGTTCACCTACACCTTGGGTGGTCATGCGTTCCTGGTCGGTCACCAACAAGTCGGTGACGACGGTGGTTTTGTCAACCTGAACCAAGGCAACGTTGTGGATGGTCGTGGTCGTCCAGAAGGTAACGGTGGCTCCAGCTTCTACCTGTTCACTGACTCGATGATTAACCAGTTCAACCGTGCCGGTGAGAACACCACTTTCGGTCAATACTCGTATGACTTCGCCAAAGTGGGTATTCCTGGTCTGAAAGCTGCTGTTGCCTACCTTCGTGGTGAGGACGTCAAAGGTGCTCGCAATACCTCTTCCTTTGGCCATGAGTACTCGGAGTGGGAACGCGACATGCGTATCGACTACGTGATCCAGAGCGGTCCGTTGAAAGGCTTCGGTACTACCGTGCGCCACGGTACCTACCGTGCGGATGAAGGCCTGAACGGTGCAAGTGATGCCGACCAGACTCGTCTGATCTTCAACTACACCTACGCTTTCAAATAAGCCCGGTCAGTTGAAAAGGAACCCCGCTTCGGCGGGGTTCTTTTTGCCTGAAATTTAATATTCCTTTCAGGTCTAACCAAATCGATATCCATTCTTTTTAATTTTTTAGCAGGCGGTGCACAGTAGGGCCATAACTCAATGAACACCCGACCGAACAAGGAGCAACACCATGACACTGCGACTTGGCGATATCGCCCCTGACTTTGAACAGGATTCCAGTGAAGGCCGTATCCGTTTCCATGAATGGCTGGGCAATAGCTGGGGCGTGTTGTTCTCTCACCCGGCCGATTTCACGCCGGTCTGCACCACCGAGTTGGGTTTCACTGCCAAATTGAAAGACGAGTTTGCCAAGCGCGGTGTCAAGGCAATTGCCTTGTCGGTGGACCCGGTCGATTCCCATATCAAATGGATCGACGACATCAACACCACGCAAAACACGCTGGTCAATTTCCCGATCCTGGCCGATGCCGATCGCAAGGTTTCCGATCTGTACGACCTGATCCACCCCAATGCCAGCGACACGCTGACCGTGCGCTCCCTGTTCGTGATCGATCCGAACAAGAAAGTACGCCTGACCATTACCTATCCGGCCAGCACCGGGCGTAATTTCCACGAGATCCTGCGGGTCATTGACTCCCTGCAACTGACCGACAACTACAAGGTCGCTACACCAGCCAACTGGGTCGATGGTGATGATGTAGTGATCGTGCCGTCCATCAAGGACGAAGCCGAGATCAAGGAACGCTTTCCTAAAGGCTACAAGGCCGTCACGCCTTACCTGCGCCTGACGCCACAACCGAACCGCTGATTTTCAGATTTATCGAGTGGGGTTATTCGGGCCGATTTATCGGCCCTTTTTTATGTGCGCAAATTTTTGCGCACCCCATCCTTGATAAAACACCCCTGAAACCCCCTCCAAGCCTTATGAACAGGGCTTTTCGACCAGCTGCGCAAGATATTGCGCAGGTGCGCACGGGCTTGCGCACTTTTTCGGGATTTTTGTATGAAAAACAACCAGTTTTTAAGGGTTTTAATTTTAAGTTATTGATTGTTATATAGAAAAATTAACAGGCATGACTCTTGATACAGACCGTTCCCACGTCCGAGCGAAGTCGCTCGGCAACCATCAGGGAACAAGGGATGTTCATGCTCGTTTACCAGGCTCCTCGCTTCATTACTCTTCATTTTCAGGTATCCGCTGAAGACGCACGCAACGGTGCGTCCTATGACTAAGAAACACGGCACCCTGCAAGAACGGCGTGGGGCGCGCTTCGACAAGTCTCCGTCTTCTGCCACCTGTGCCTGTTCGCTCAAGACGGCGGATATCGCCATTGTCCCGGTGCGCTATGCCCTGGACCGTTCGCGCTACGATGTCGAACCCGCACAGCTCAAGCCCTTGCCCGCCCGTGGCCAGTGGAGCCCACTGCCACGACTCAAGACCCGCAGCTACACCTTGCGTCAGCTCTACGACGGGTATGTCTATGTGTTCGACGAAACGGCAGGGACGTTTCATGAGTACAGCGTTTCGGCGTCCGATGCCTGCCTGACGCGCATCGTCTGGACGGAGGCCCATCTGGGGCGTGACGTTCGCAGCGGCGATGGAGAGGGCAACCCTTACCTGCTTTACCCTCGCAGGAACCGCCTGCATCTGGCTTTTTCCCCGGTGCAATGGACCTGGCGAATCTGCGAACACATGCGCTCACACGCCGACAGCCGCGCACTGTGGATGAAGCCCCTGGACCTGGCCAACTTCTGCGCCACCCTGAACGAGCCGGGTACGTTGCCACTGATGACGCTCGCCACGGCCGTCGCCGATATCGACAAGAATTACGTGGTCGAGGACAAACGCTTCGCTGACTCATCCATTCCGACAGCCGAGCCCGATCAAGCGGCGAAGTCGGTCTTTACCCCGCTCGGGGCCGATGTGTACTGGCTGGGCAATGTCCCGGACAGATGCAGCTCGCTGCTGGTCGCCCTCGACGATCCGCTGGGCGTGTTCAACGACCTGGGCATGCAACTGGCGGGGGATCAGGCCGCGTATCAGAACTGGCAACAGGAACACGAACATAAGCTGCAAATGGCTCAGACCGTAACCGCGCTTTGCGGGGCCAATGGCGACCCCAAATACCAGCCCTCCTGGATACGTGGCAACAGCGCCAGCACCCAACAGTTTCTGAGCGACAGAGAAGCTTATTTCGATCAGATGGACCTGGAGGAGATGCTGACCATGCACGGCAACGGGCCGGGCGGTTCGCTGGGCACGATGGACCTGTTCAAGAGCGCAGACATGCGCCAGATGCTGCATACCCGTTATGGCCGATACCCGTCCCAGGAAGAGCTGCAAGCCTGGAAGGACCGCGAGAAATGGCGCCGTGAAGTCGACCTCAAGGGCGCACGTACCTATCTGCAAGACAACCTGCCCATCAGCGAAGCCCTGCTGCAACAGGTCCGCGACACCCAGGCGGATTTCCAGACATGGGCCGAGCACCTGGGCAACGACCCGCTCAGGCTGTTCATTGACACAGCCAACCCGAAAACCCTGCTGTACCTGCAAACCGTCA
>NZ_BLVZ01000010.1 GCF_015471405.1 Pseudomonas cichorii | reverse complement strand
TGGATAGGTGTAAACCTATTTCAGGACTAGACAGCGCTATTTGGGGGTTATAACGCTGGGTTTCTGTAGCCGCTGTCTGGGTGCTTTAAACGTTTTAAACGCCTCCAGATGCCTTGCAGGCCGCATCCTGCCTCGCGTCACTGTTCTTGTCCTCCATTCCCGCCTTTGCAGTCATGCTCCTGTCATGGATTCATGCCTGGTTGATATGAGCTCACATAAGTCAATACATGGGCTGTTCAAAATCATCCGGTCATGCTAAAACCTTCGGAGCGCTGATCTAGCTGCTTGAAAAAGAAGGGAAAAATATGACGAAGTCGGAGTTGATCGAACGAATTGTCACCCATCAAGGGCTGCTCTCATCCAAGGATGTCGAGTTGGCCATCAAGACCATGCTTGAACAAATGTCTCAGTGCCTGGCAACAGGCGACCGCATCGAAATACGCGGGTTTGGCAGCTTCTCCCTGCATTACCGCGCACCGCGGGTAGGGCGCAATCCTAAAACGGGCCAGTCTGTCAGTCTTGACGGAAAATTCGTTCCTCACTTCAAGCCAGGCAAGGAGTTGCGGGATCGAGTCAACGAGGATGAAGAAGAGGGCCTCTGAGGCCGATAACCAAAGGACCAGCGGATGCACATCTTCAAACGAATCATCTTGATCGTCGTTGTGTTGCTTGTCGTTCTGGCAACGACGGTATTCATGCTTGAGAATCAGCAGCCTGTCACGTTGGTTTTTTTCGGCTGGTCTGCCCCTCGGCTTTCCCAGGCCATCCCTGTCGTTCTGGCGCTCCTGCTGGGTATGCTGGTCGGGCCTGTACTTGCCTGGCTGGTAAGTCTGCGTAAAAAGCGTACGCGCTCGGCTCGTTCAATTTAAAGCAGGCATCCCGGAGCCTGCTGCCGTGCGAAAAGCTTATGAGAGCCTGGCAGTTTTTGTCTTCTGTCCCGATTCTGCGCATTCCTTGAGTTTTACTTGACGGGGCTGCCAGGCCCGTCTTTTGCCTGATAAGTTATGTGCTGATTTCATTTGTGGGAATTTTCTTATTGTTCTTAGAGAAAGTTAATTCTTGATAGTAGTCTTTTTTAGACTGTTTTTAGTTTGCCCCGATTTACGGGGTGTTTAGTGTCGTTTATCCATGTCAGGCGCTTTTTTCTGTTGTTCTTGTGCCCGCCTGTCAAGACTTGAAGATAAGTCTTTGCAGCGCAGAATAGTCCATCTTTCAATCATTCGATGTCACGCCCTGACGTTATTCACAGGGGCTGGCTTATAGAACAGGTGGCTGCATGTCTTTCCCTGAAATCATTCATCACGGCTCAACTAATAATGTCACGGGTTCTTGTCACCAGTTGTTCATGGAGTCTGCCAGTAGCCTGCTGATCGACTGTGGGGCGATTCAACATGAAAGAGTGGTGCCGGACACAGGCAAGTTCGGTTTTTCGCCAACTGACATCAAGGCTTTCATTGTCACTCATGTACACGCCGACCATGTAGGACGAATTCCCGGGTTACTGGCTGCGGGTTATCAAGGTCCTATTCTGTGCAGCGAGCCTTCTGCGCATTTGCTGCCTCTGGTAATGGAAGATCTCCTCAAGATTGAGTTTCACCATGACCGCAAGCAGATTGACCGCTATCTGGCGCTGATTGAAAAGCGCGTGATTGCCTTGCCCTTCGATCACTGGTTTGTTCTGGCCAACACTGATTCGCTGATCTGCAAGGTTCGTTTGCAACGTGCCGGGCATATTCTGGGCTCTGCGTATATCGAGTGCGATCTGCACTATCCGTTGGAAGGGCGTACGGAACGTGTCGTGTTTTCGGGCGATCTGGGCGCGGCTCATGCACCGATGCTTCCCTCCCCGAAGTCACCCGAGCGGGCTGACATCCTGGTGCTGGAGAGCACTTATGGCGATCGCCTTCATGCAGACCGCAGCACGCGGCAATTGCGTCTTGAGCAGGTGATTGACCAGGCTCTGGAGGATCATGGCACGGTCTTGATTCCCGCATTCAGCATTGGTCGCACTCAGGAGTTGCTGTACGAGCTGGAAGATATCCTGCGTCGCAAGACACTGCCGGGCAGGCTGTCCGATCAGGATGTCGGGCCTGCTGACACGTCTGTCTTGCCGATGGACTGGCCGCAGCTCCCGATCATTCTCGACTCCCCTCTGGCCAGCCGCTTCACCGGGGTCTATCAGGCATTTCAGGACTATTGGGATGAGGATGCTCAAGAGCGCTTGAAGAGCGGAAGACGGCCTTTGGGGTTTTCTCAATTGATTACCATCGATAGCCATGCCCGGCATTTGCAGACGGTCAACTATCTGGCCAGTACTGCACGACCCGCTATTGTTATCGCAGGCAATGGCATGTGTGCCGGCGGGCGGATCGTGAACTATCTGAAAGCCATGCTGGGAGACAGGCGGCATAACGTGGTTTTTGTCGGTTATCAGGCCAAGGGCACGCCAGGGGCTGCGATTCAGAAGCATGGCCCTGTGGGCGGGTATGTCGAGCTTGATCGAGAACGCTTCGAGATTCGTGCCGGTATCTCTACCGTGGCGGGCTATTCCGCGCATGCGGATCAGGAAGAACTGGTCAGATTTGTAACGGACATGGCCGAGTGGCCAGTGCAGATAAGGCTGGTACATGGCGAGGCGAGTGCCAAGAAGGCGCTGGGCAATGTTTTAAATCGAAAGTACTCACTGGCAAACCGGCGTCTGGAGTTGGTCATACCTTGAGCCCGTACGCTGAAAGTCATTCTGGTTTTCAGGGCGCGTAATACAGGGCAAGGCATGTTTTTCACAAAAGCTTTGTGATTCTTTGCAGGTCGATATTTCCAAAACCTGTACGATGTTCAAGTGGGCATCACTGCTGGGGGTGAATGACACGATGGAAGAAACAGTACGGTCTTTTCTGGAACGCAAAAAATGGTTGAGTGGTTTTCGGTAGTCGCTGTAGCGGTTTTATCTTTAGGGTTGACGGCAGTGCTTCGCAGGTACGCCCTGTCCAGAAGCCTGATGGATATCCCAAATGCTCGTAGCTCACACAAGATTCCCACACCGCGAGGCGGCGGGGTTTCCATTGTTGTAGCCTTTTTGCTTGCCATTCTGCTGTTGGGGCTTGGAGACCGGATTCCGTTTTCGGCTCTGATGGCCATCCTTGGTGCGGGCGGACTGGTCGCCGTGATCGGTTTCATGGACGATCATGGGCACATCGCCGCACGCTGGCGTTTGCTGGGGCATTTCAGTGCGGCGGCATGGGCACTTGCCTGGCTGGGAGGATTGGCGCCACTCGATTTCTTTGGTTTCACCCTCGACCTCGGGATTGTCGGCCATGTTCTTGCCGCTTTTTACCTGGTCTGGATGCTGAACCTCTATAACTTCATGGACGGCATCGACGGCATCGCCAGCATCGAGGCGGTAACGGTCTGTGGCGGTGTCAGCCTCATTTATGTACTGGGCGGCTTTGGCGAGTTGCTGTGGGGGCCTGTACTGCTGGCTGCTGCGGTGATGGGGTTTCTCTACTGGAATTTTCCTCCTGCACGGATATTCATGGGCGATGCAGGCAGCGGGTTTCTGGGCATCGCGCTGGGCGTGCTTTCCCTGCAGGCTGCATGGGCTTCACCTCAGTTGTTCTGGGCCTGGCTGATTTTGCTGGGGGTATTTATCGTCGATGCCACTGTGACGCTTGCCCGCCGTCTGTTGCGTGGAGACAAGGTATACGAAGCCCATCGAAGCCATGCGTATCAGTTCGCCTCGCGTCGTTATGGCAGGCACCTTCCGGTGACCCTGGCTGTCGGCTTTATCAATGTCTTCTGGCTTCTGCCTGTTGCGTTGTGGGTTTCGCTATTCGATGGCGACGGTTTGACGGGCTTGCTGATTGCCTATGTGCCGCTCGTCATATTGGCCCTTAAATTCGATGCGGGCCGCCTGGAATCCAATTGAGTTTAAGTATTAGCGCTTTTTCATCTAAATTGAGACATTGCATGTCTGCATTTGCTTCGGATATCGGGTGTAACGTTTTGTAGAGGATCGAGAGGTCGTGGAGGCATGAACAGATTACGAGCTTTGCTGCTGGCCTTGCCGCGGCGGAGAAAGCGAATAGTTCAAGTCGTTGCTGACCTCTTTCTGGTCTGGTTTGCTCTGTGGATGGCATTTGTCGTTCGTCTGGGCGTTGAGGACCTGATCAACCCTCTTGAAAAACACACCTGGCTTTTCGTCAGTGCGCCGATCATTGCCATCCCGCTGTTTATCCGGTTCGGGATGTATCGCGCGGTCATGCGTTATTTCGGTAACGATGCTCTGATAGCAATTATCAAGGCCGTAACGCTGTCTGCGCTCGTCCTTGGGTGCGTGGTCTATCTGTACAGCAACCACCAGCATGTGGTTCCCCGTTCGATCATGTTCAACTACTGGTGGCTGAGCATGATCATGATCGGCGGCCTGCGCCTGGCCATGCGGCAGTATTTTCTCGGCGACTGGTTCGTGGCCGCACAACACATGCCTTTCGCCAATCGCGACGATGGCCTGCCAAAGGTCGCCATCTATGGCGCTGGTGCCGCAGGCAATCAACTGGTGGCAGCCTTGCGAATGGGCAGGCTCATGCGCCCCGTTGCTTTCATCGATGATGACAGGTCGATCTCCAACCGCGTGATTTCCGGGTTGCACGTTTACAGGCCCAAACATATCCAGCGCATGATCGAAGTCACGGGTGCGCAGGAAATTCTGTTGGCGATTCCGTCTTCCTCACGTGGGCGCCGTCGAGAGATTCTCGGGTTTCTGGAGGGCTTTCCTCTGCACGTGCGAAGTGTTCCAGGGTTCATGGATCTGGCTTCGGGGCGCGTCAAGGTCGATGACCTTCAAGAGGTCGACATCGCGGACCTTCTGGGGCGTGACCCTGTGCCCGCCAGGGAAAACCTGCTTGAGCATTGCATCAAGGGGCAGACGGTCCTGGTGACGGGGGCGGGTGGTTCCATTGGTTCGGAGTTATGCCGGCAGATACTGGAGCTGGGGCCTACGAAGCTGCTGTTGCTCGACCATGGCGAGTTCAATCTTTACTCCATCTTGTCGGAGCTTGAGCAGCGTGTGGCGCGTGAATCCTTGCGGGTCAAGTTGCTGCCTATTCTGGCGTCTGTACGCAACCCTCCAAAGCTGCTGGACATCATGAGGACCTGGAAGGTCGATACGGTCTATCACGCCGCCGCCTACAAGCATGTGCCGATGGTCGAGCACAACATTGCAGAGGGGGTTGCCAATAACGTCATGGGCACCCTTCATACGGCTCAGGCGGCTTTGCAGGCCGGAGTTTCCAACTTCGTCCTGATCTCTACCGACAAGGCTGTCAGGCCTACCAACATCATGGGCAGTACCAAACGGCTTGCCGAACTGATCCTGCAGGCATTGAGCCGTGAAACCGCACCGGTGATCTTTGGTGACGTGGCCAATGTCCATCAGGTCAACAAGACCCGTTTCATCATGGTTCGCTTTGGCAATGTGCTGGGTTCTTCGGGGTCGGTGATTCCGCTGTTCCACAAGCAGATCCAGTCTGGCGGGCCGGTAACAGTCACTCATCCGAAGATCACCCGTTACTTCATGACCATTCCCGAAGCGGCGCAACTGGTCATTCAGGCGGGCTCGATGGGGCAGGGAGGTGATGTCTTTGTTCTGGACATGGGCGAGCCCGTCAGGATCACCGAACTGGCCGAAAAGATGATTCATCTGTCAGGCCTGAGCATTCGCTCGGAGAAGAACCCCCAAGGCGATATTTCCATCGAGTTCACAGGTTTGCGCCCCGGGGAAAAGCTTTACGAGGAATTGCTCATTGGTGAAAACGTCGTGGCCACCGAGCATCCGATGATCATGAGCGCCAACGAAGATCATCTGCAATGGGATGTGTTGAAAGGGCAACTGACGGCATTACTTGAAGCCGTTGATCAAGATGATTACAACAGTGTTCGCCAATTGCTGCGCGAAACGGTCAGTGGCTACAGCCCTGAAGGGGAAATTGTTGACTGGATATATCAGGAGCGTCGCCGGGGGACTGACTTGAAGTAATCGGGTGCGCATTAATATCTTGAATATATATTAGAATAATTAAAATGTTTCGCTGTTTTAAATTGAGCGCGGAAACAAGTAGACACTTTCCGTTCCTTTGATACTGATAACGAGTGGTCTAGATTATGAGGGCGGCATTTGGAGTGCTGCCTTTGAATCCTATGGAGCGTTATCTATGCGAACTGATTTTTTGTCCTCGTTGTTATTTGCCTTGCTTGCCAGCTTCTCGGTTGCCGTTACGGCGGCACCTGCTGGCCAGATGATGACTGATACCGTTGCCCCTCATTCTGTTGCCCAGCAACAGCAAACCGGAACTGTCAATATCAATAAGGCCGATGCCGACACACTTCAAAAGGAACTTGTGGGTATCGGTAAAAATAAAGCCAGTGCGATAGTTGCTTATCGGGAAGCCAACGGTGAGTTTGCATCCGTCGAAGAACTGATTGAAGTAAAGGGCATTGGCAAGGCTCTTCTGGACAAGAATCGCGACAAGTTGGCGGTTGAATGATAGCGCCTTGAAAGTCCGGTCAATCGCCGAGCTTTCATCCTCTGCACGGGAATGACGCTCGTGCAGCTCCAGCCTCGCGGGTTGGACGCTCAACGAACCTCTTTTATTTCCTGTTTGAGCCTGTCGCGTGTGTTGTTCAGAATCTGCTCCGACAGTTTGGCGTCCTGAGTACTGCGCGACAGTACCAGGGCTCCAACCAGTGTCGACAGGATGCTGATGCTTCTTTCCTCGATGTTTTCCCCTGGCAATACCTTGGCAAATGACGATTGCAGATGAAGGATGATTTCATCGGTGGTTATGCTGGGTTTGCCTGTCTGCCCCAGTTCTGCACAAATGTTTGGCAGCGGACAGCCTGATTCGGGAGAGTCGCGGTGCTCGGTCGAGAGGTACAGGTCGATGAGGCCAGACAGCGGGTCTTCCATGGCGAAGAACTTGCCGATGGTTTCCTCCGCTTCTTTCGCGGCGCTACGCAGGGCCTGCTCTACCAGGTCATCCTTGGATTTGAAGTGGGCATAAAAGCCGCCATGGGTCAGACCCAGCGCTTTCATCAACGGCTGCAGGCCTGTGGCACCAATACCGTCACGGCGAAAGCGTGCCGACGCTTCCTTGATGATGCGCTCATGGGTTTGAGCTTTGTGATCCAGGGCATAACGCATGTGATGAGCCTCCCGACTATGGCTCTTAAATTGTTACTGCGTATTTTCACATGGATAGGTTAATCGATGCAGCGATGATTTCTTAAATCGCATTTACAGCATCCGGGTGTTAGACACATTTGGCAATGCAAGTTCAAGATGGGCTCATGTTACGTGTTTTTACGCAAGGCAGAACCTGCCGATCGGCATACTACGAAAGGATGATACCGCTCGTCAGAGGGGGATCAGGGGGACGGGGACGACGCATCCTGGCGCGAAACCTTGCGGCAATGGACCAGCGCATCGCGAATCATGAAGTTGACCAGCGTCGGTGACACCCCCAGTTCCCGGGCGATCTCTTTTTGCGGCACACCATGCAGGCGGTACATCTCGAAGGCGTATCGAGTGCGGCTGGGCAACTCAGCCAATGCGTCGGCAATGTGCTCCAGCGTTGCAAAGTTGATGTGTGAGGTTTCGGGGGATGCACCATGCACGACCACGTTCAGCCCCTCTTCTTCGCTGCCGGAGTACTTCTGCTCAAGCGCCTGCTTGCGATAGTGGTCAATGGCCAGATTGCGCACGATCTGAAACAGGTAGCTGAGCTGGGCCTTGATCGACGAGGTGATTTCAGGGGCCGATTGCAGACGGAAGAAAGCATCTTGCACGACATCTTCTCCACGGGACGTGCAGCCGGTGATACGGGTTGCGACCTTGACCAGGATCGTACGGTTTTCGACGAAAGCCTGTAGCAGAGGAGTATCACACGTACTTGTGGTTAGTCGTTCCGGCATGGAAATCACCTGACAGCAATGGCAGCAGAGGTTTGCAGGGAGGCCCCGACATATCGCGCAACAAATTAGTGTGGATGATAATCATTGTCAATTGTAGTTAGTAACTAATTTCAGATATCCGGGGCTCTTTCCTCACGGATGGGGCATCTGATCCTGGCTTGACTGATATCAAAGGCATGAAGCCGACACGGGCCCAGAATGGCCGGGACCGTAGTGCCCGTTTTTGCGGGCGTGAATTTCGATGGAATGGGATACAGGAATCAGCATGAACGCCTCTGTAGATACGCCTGAAGCACCGCCGGACAAGGTAAGGATTCCGGTCGGTCTGGTGATCGGTGTACTGGCCATGATCGGGGTGTTGTTCTTGCCCATGCCCGCAGGCTTGCCAGTTGCCGGTCAGCGGATGCTGGCGATTCTGGCTTTTGCCGTAGTGGTATGGATTACCGAGGCCGTTTCCTACGAAGCCAGCGCAATCATGATCACCTCGCTCATGGCGTTCCTGGTCGGCTCGGCTCCTACCTTGCAAGACCCGTCAGTGGTTTATGGATCGTCCGCAGCGATCACCATGGCCCTGAGCGGATTTTCCAATTCGGCACTGGCGCTGGTGACAGGTGCGCTCTTTCTTGCCGCCGCCATGACCCATACCGGGCTGGATCGGCGTATCGCGCTGGTGACCTTGTCGCGAATCGGCACCAGCACCCGCAGGATCATGATCGGCGCGATTGCCGTGACGATCCTGCTCAGTCTTGTGGTGCCCAGCGCAACGGCGCGCAGTGCCTGTGTCGTGCCCATCATGATGGGGGTGATTGCGGCATTTGGTGTCGACAAACGCTCGAATATCGCGGTGGCGATCATGATTATCGTGGCCCAGGGCACCAGCGTCTGGAACATCGGTATCCAGACGGCAGCCGCGCAGAACCTGCTGACGGCAGGTTTCATGGACAAGATGCTCGGGCAGCGGGTTTCCTGGATCGACTGGCTGATCGCCGGCGCACCCTGGGCCTTGATCATGTCGGGTGTACTGATTCTGCTGGTCCTCAAGCTCTTGCCGCCGGAAAGCGACAGCATTCCCGGCGGCAAGGAGGCGGTTGCGCAATCGCTGGCTGACATCGGCCCGATGACCGGCGCGCAGAAGCGCTTATTGAGTGTCTCTGTACTGTTGCTGCTGTTCTGGTCGACCGAGGGCAAGTTGCACAGTTTCGATACGACCTCCACGACTTATGCAGGCCTGGTGATTCTGCTTCTGCCGCGCTGGGGTGTCATGACCTGGAAGGATGTGCAGTCACGTATTCCCTGGGGCACAGTGATCGTGTTCGGTGTCGGTATCAGTCTGGGGACGGCTTTGCTGACGACCCAGGCCGGTCAATGGCTGGGAGGCCAGGTGGTCAGCAGAACCGGGCTCGATCAGGTCGGGCCGCTGGGGATCTTCGCCATTCTGGGCGCGTTTCTGATCTTGATTCATCTGGGGTTTGCCAGCGCCACGGCCTTGACCTCGGCGTTATTGCCGATCCTGATTGCAGTGCTGCAAACCTTGCCAGGGGATTTCAACCGGCTGGGTATGACCATGTTGCTGGGGTTTGCGGTCAGCTACGGTTTTATCCTGCCGATCAATGCGCCGCAGAATATGGTCTGCCTGGGGACGGAAACCTTCAATGCCCGTCAGTTCGCCAGGGTCGGTATTCCCATGACCATCATTGGTTATGTACTGATGCTGGTATTCGGCATGACGTACTGGAAGTGGCTTGGCTGGATGTAATCCGCAATCGTCAGGTCGGGTAGGGAATGTTCTGTCTTTACCCGGCCTGTAACAGATATCCGGGACAAGCCAGGACGCCTTCGCACATCCCCGTTCATTTCCTCCTCACGATCGGGCTTTCGGTCTGATAACTCTTTGATTTCTGTCCGTGATCCCTGACAATCGCGGCCCCCTGTTTTGGGTGGGACCTTTGACTGCCAAGTTTCGATATGTCCCACCCGATTTGAATAACCGGCCACGGAGACTAGACCGGATGAATGATCAGGCCAATGGCGTCGTAGAACGCCTGGATGCAGAACCCGCGAGCATAGCCGCGTGGAGTCGTCACGATACAACCTGGATGCTGGGACTGTTCGGTACCGCTATCGGTGCCGGCACCCTGTTTCTGCCGATCAACGCAGGTATCGGTGGTTTCTGGCCGTTGCTGGCGCTGGCGTTGCTGGCTTTTCCCATGACGTTTTATGCACACCGCGGTCTGACTCGCTTCGTTCTTTCCGGACGTGACGGGGCCGACATCACCGAAGTGGTCGAGCAACATTTCGGCAAGAGCGCCGGTGCAATGATCACGCTGCTGTACTTCTTTGCGATCTTCCCGATCCTGCTGATCTATAGCGTGGCGCTGACCAACACGGTCACCAGTTTTCTCGAACACCAGTTGCACGTACAGGCTCCGCCGCGGGCGTTGCTTGCCTTTCTGCTGATTCTTGGCCTGCTGTCTGTCGTGCGTTGTGGCGAGAGACTGATCGTCAAGGCCATGAGCCTGATGGTGTATCCGTTCATCGTGGCGCTTGTGTTTCTGTCGGTGTACCTGATTCCGCACTGGACCGGCGGCATCCTGAGCACCGCGACCACCTTGCCTGAGCCATCGGCGTTCCTGCCGGCGCTGTGGCTGGCGATTCCGGTGATGGTGTTCTCCTTCAACCACACGCCGATCATTTCAGCCTTTGCCGTGGATCAGAAGCGCCTGTACGGCAAGAACGCAGATGTGCGCAGTTCGCAGATTCTGGCCCGCGCCCACGGTTTGATGGTGGTGATGGTGCTGTTCTTCGTGTTCAGTTGCGTGCTGACCCTGTCGCCCGCACAACTGGCTGAAGCCAAGGCGCAGAACATTTCGATCCTCTCGTATCTGGCCAACCACTTCAGCAACCCGACCATCGCTTTTGTCGCACCGCTGATTGCGTTCGTGGCCATCGCCAAGTCCTTCCTGGGTCACTACATCGGTGCCAGCGAAGGCTTGAAAGGTCTGATCGTGAAAACCGGTCGTCGTCCTGCGCCTCGTACCCTGGACCGAGTGACTGCCGGTTTCATGCTGCTGGTGTGCTGGCTGGTCGCGACACTCAATCCGAGCATCCTGGGCATGATTGAAACCCTGGGTGGTCCGATTATCTCGGCGTTGCTGTTCCTGATGCCGATGTATGC
Source organism: Pseudomonas cichorii (assembly GCF_015471405.1). Lineage (GTDB taxonomy): Bacteria > Pseudomonadota > Gammaproteobacteria > Pseudomonadales > Pseudomonadaceae > Aquipseudomonas > Aquipseudomonas serbiensis. The sequence continues at coordinate 261,922 of NZ_BLVZ01000010.1, read as the reverse complement.
CATCCACAAGGTTCCTGCCATGCGTCAATACGCTGGCAAGCTCTCCAACATCTTCGTGGTAACGGCTGGCATCGTGGCGATTACCGCGCTGGTTTATTCGCTGTTGCAGTAAGCCATTGATCTTCCACAGAGTCTGCTCTGACTCTGTGGAAGGTTTACCTGGTTTCAGATTCCCTTCCTGCCAGATCCTTGCGCTACGCCCAACTTACCGGTTCATGTCCAGAATCATGCAGGTCGTGCTGGCGGTGGCGTACAAACGATCATCCACGTCATACAGACGGCCTTCGGCCAGCGCCGTCGAACGTCCAAGATGAATGACTTTGCCTTCGGCCCTTACCGGTCCGACCTTGTCGCTCAGTGCTCGAACATAGCTGATCCGCAGATCGAGGGTTGTGTAGCCCTGGCCTTTCTTGAGTTGGGTATGGATAGCGCATCCCATGCATGAGTCCAGCAATGTTGCGGCATATCCACCATGCACGCTTCCAAGCGGGTTGTAGTGACGCTTGTCGGGTGTGCCTTGGAAAATGAACAGGCCAGGCAGCCACTGCAACGGGATGAAGTCCATCAGATCGCCAATCGGAGGGGAGGGGAATTCACCCCGGCCGATGCCTTCCAGAAAATCGACAGGTTCCAGTGCGGCCACTTCAGCAAGGCTGGTAGTACCCACCGGCCCCAGACGCGCCCGCATGTATCTTTCTTCCTCATGCCATAAAGCAAGTTTTTCATCGCGCGAAAGGTTTTGCATGGCGCCTTACTCCTGAGCGGAACAGGGATTGTCAGAAAAATTATGCTCATAATATTTATTTGATTGTTGCAGCAATGTAAAGCGCAAAAAAGGATGGCGTGCCGCCGTTCGAGCGCAGCAGGTACGCGAAGGCAGTGGCGAGGGAGGAGGGCTGTTTATAAAGCGCGGGTACAGGAATGCATCATTGGGGCGTGAATGCCCCAAGTTGCGGATTGCCGTACTGCCCGTTCAGTCAGGCAGTGCTATGGATGAGCTAGTGTTTTAATCCACCGGCTCCGGGTACAGAGGTTTTGACAGGTGCATGATGCTCGCATAGTCATACACATACTGGCGTCCTGCATGGCTGGTCGAACGCAGTTGATCGATCAGCAGCCGCTCTTTCTTGTTCAAGTATCTTAACGCCGGTTCTTCGCTGGACTTCAGGCGATCACGTTCATGGGCGTCAGGAAAGGCGATGACGTTCGTCATGAAATATCTCCTTGATTGAGTCCTTGCTTGCTGCGGTGTAGCCCCTGTTTAACAGCGGTTTACATTACCCACAAAAACTCTGTGCGGGAACCCTGAAAATGACGGGCGTGTCACAGAGCTTGAGTGACTTCAAAGGATTGGCGGTTGCCATTGATGGTGATTTCTACAGTATCGCCTTCAGATTTGCCCAGCAGATTCTGGCCCATAGGGGCGCGTGCGGTGATGACAGTAATCGGCTGATTGTCTGAATTGATCTTCAGCCCGGCCGCATCCGGGCCAATGAACAGGTATTGCGGTTGATCGCTGCTGGCCTCAAGGGCGACCAGATCACCTGTCTGAATGCCGCGCGCGTCATCGAATGGCTTGAGGGTCCAGCCCTGGTAAAGCGCCAGCGACTGACGAATTTCTTCTACACGACGAGCCTGACCCGCTGCCAGGTAGGAAGCTTCCAGCCCTAGCGTGTCATATTTGTTCTCGGCGATGTTTTCTTCGTGGGTCGCGGTTTCATAAGCGGTCTGCGCTGCACGCAGAGCGATATCCAGATCGATTTTCAGCCTGTCGATAATCTGTTGTAGAACGTCTGCCTTGTTCATGGTCTATCCGCAGTATTGATTGATACCCGCCCGGCTTTTATCGCTGGGGGCCGTGCGGTCCTGCTGCATCCAGAAGTCGCATTTCGAGCGACTGAAGTTTTTCTGCTGTTGCTCCTGGGCCTGCTCACGCGCCTGACGGGCTTCGCTTTCCCGAAGGCTCTGCTCGTATTTCTGGAACATGGTGTTTTCCGGCTCGACCGGCGGCGCAGCAGGTGCCCGCAGTTGAGCGGCGGCTTTTTCCAGCGCCTGTATCTGGGCCGGTGGCAGATTCTTGTAATACAGCATGCCCGTCAGCGCGACCGCCATTGCTCCCAGCCAGATGCCTAGTGCTATACAGAGGATCAGCTTCAGGGAGACATACAGTTCGCGACGGTTTGGGTAGGACGGCATGGCTGGACTCCAGACGTGGGCGACAGTGGCAATTGTGCCATGCCTTACGCTGGTGGAAACCTGTTGTTCTGAAGGACAATCAGCGTTTTTATCAATCCAGCCTCAGGGAGCCGGGATGAAAGCCTCTTGGGACATTTTTTGCAGCGTCGTCGATAACTATGGCGACGTCGGCGTGACCTGGCGTCTGGCCCGCCAGTTGGTGGCCGAGCATGGGATAGGCGTACGCCTGTGGATCGACGATCTGTCGGCGTTTGTGCGCCTGTATCCTCAGGCCAGTGCCGAGGCGGCTCAGCAGTGGCAGGAGGGCGTGAGCGTCTGTCACTGGCCCGAGTCCTGGGTGGATACGCAGGTGCCGGATGTCGTGATCGAGGCTTTTGCCTGCCGCCTGCCACCCGTGTACACCGACTCGATGTTGCAGCGTTCGCCCAGGCCTTTGTGGCTGAACCTGGATTATCTGAGCGCTGAAGAATGGGTCACCGGCTGCCATGGTCTGCCTTCGTTGCAGTCGAGCGGCTTGAAGAAGTTCTTTTTCTTTCCCGGCTTTCGCGAGACGACCGGCGGTCTGTTGCGTGAGCAGGGGCTCATTGCGCAGCGTCAGGCTTTTCAGCATGACAAGTCGGCACAGCAAGATTTCCTGCAGCAGTTGGGTGTCGAGCCGTGTGCCGGTGCTCGCCTGATTTCGGTGTTTGCCTACGAAAACCCCGGCATTGGCAGTTGGCTGGATCTGCTGGCCAATGATGAACGCCCCACCCATTTGCTGGTGCCCGAAGGTCGTGTGCTGGGTGATGTGCAGCGCTGGCTGGGGACCGATGCCTTGCAGGCCGGAGCTTTGCAGCAACGTGGCGCCCTCTGCATTCAGGTGTTGCCATTCGTCCGACAGCAAGACTATGACCGGCTTCTCTGGTGCTGTGATTTCAATGTCGTGCGGGGTGAGGACTCTTTCGTGCGTGCCCAATGGGCGGGGCGTCCGATGCTGTGGCATATCTATCAGCAGGAAGGCGATGCCCATTTGCCCAAGCTCGATGCCTTTCTGGAGCTCTACCTCGCCGGGCTTTCGCCTGCTGCCGGGCAAGCGCTGAATGAGTTGTGGCAGGCCTGGAGTGCCGGCCGGGATCTTGGGGCAAGCTGGCTGGCGCTGGGCGTTCACTGGGCCGAACTCGAAAAGCATGCCGAGCGCTGGTGTCTGGAACAGGCCTCGCAAACCGATCTTGCTGCGGCGCTAGTACAGTTTTGTCGAAATTCGCTATGATACGCGGCCTTGATATCAGGCTCTGTACGAAAAGTGCCTGCGCAGGCTATTTCTCGTACAGAGCCTTTGGCTATTTCAATCCAAATTCGGATATATGCAATGAAAACTGGTAAAGAGCTGAAACCCGGCACCGTGATTCGTATCGACAACGATCCTTGGCTGGTCCAGAAGGCCGAGTTCACCAAGTCCGGTCGTAACAGCGCGATCATGAAGACCAAGCTGAAGAACCTGCTGACCGGTTACAAGACTGAAACCGTATACAGCGCTGACGACAAGCTGGACGACGTGATCCTGGATCGTAAAGAAGCCACTCTGTCTTTCATCAGCGGTGACTCCTACACGTTCATGGACACCACTGACTACACCATGTACGAGCTGAACGCTGAAGACATCGAAGCCGTTCTGCCATTCGTCGAAGAAGGCATGACCGACGTTTGCGAAGCTGTGTTCTTCGAAGAGCGTCTGGTTTCCGTAGAGCTGCCGACCACCATCGTGCGTCAGATCGACTACACCGAAGGTTCCGCTCGTGGCGACACTTCGGGCAAGGTCATGAAGCCTGCCAAACTGAAAAACGGTACCGAGCTGAGCGTTGCTGACTTCATCGAAATCGGCGACATGATCGAGATCGACACCCGTGACGGCGGTTCCTACAAAGGCCGTGCCAAATAAGCATGGTCTTGTAACCCCGATACGCAAAAAACCCGCAGCGATGCGGGTTTTTTGTTTCTGCCGGTTTTACTTCAGATGTACTTTCAGCTCTTGCGAAGCCTGCAGCATCGCGGAGCGAACAGCGGGTACCTGACTGACCACGTTGAGCAAGCCGTAATCGTGGATCATGCCGTTGTAACGTACGGCCGTGACCGCCACTCCAGCCTGATCCAGCTTGCGGGCATAGGCTTCACCCTCGTCGCGAAGGACGTCTGCACTGGCTGTCTGTACCAGCGCAGGTGGCAGACCTTTCAACTGATCGATGGAGGCGCGCAGTGGCGAGGCATAGATCTCGTTACGTTGCGCCGCGTCAGTGGTGTAGTTGTCCCAGAACCACTTCATCATGTTGCGAGTCAGGAAGTGCCCTTCGGCATACTGGTCATAGGAACCGGTATTGAAGTTGGCATCCGTGACAGGCCATAGCAGCACCTGATATCTGAGCGCCGGAGTGCCCTTGTCCTTGGCCATCAGGGCGACCACTGCCGCCATGTTGCCGCCGACACTGTTACCCGCTACGGCCAGGCGCTTGCCATCGACATTGATTTCCTTGCCATGCTCGGCGACCCACTTGGTCGCGGCATAGGCCTGGTTGATTGCCGTCGGGTAATGCGCCTCCGGTGATGGCGTGTAGTTGACGAAGACCGCCACTGCCCCGGAACCCTCCACCAGGTCACGAACCAGGCGTTCGTGAGTCGGGAAGTCCCCCAGAACCCAGCCGCCGCCGTGGAAGAACATGAATACCGGCAAGGTCCCCTTCACACCGGCAGGTCGCACGATGTTCAGGCTGATGGACTGACCGTCCACCTTGATGGTTTTCTCGCTGACCTCGGCCTTGGGCAGCGTCAGCTTGACCCCGGCTTGAGCGCCGACCAATACCGCACGGGCATCCTTGGGCGACAACTGCTCGATGGGCTTTCCGGTACCTGAGTTCAAGGCATCCAGAAAGGCCTGAGTGTTGTGCTCGATGTCTGTGCTGCCGGCTGCAAAGGCGCTGCCAACGGACAGGGCCAGAAGAGTACAGGTCAAGACTTTGCTGAAGGTTTTCATGTTCGACTCCTGTGCCTGGGCGGGTTTAGACGGTTACATGCAAACGTACGTCGACATTGCCGCGGGTAGCGTTGGAGTAAGGGCAGACCTGGTGAGCGGCATCGACCAGTTGCTGGGCATCGGCTTGTTCAAGGCCCGGCAGGCTGATGTGCAGATCAATGTCCAGACCGAAGCCGCCTGGAATCTGACCAATGCCAACGTGAGCAGTGATCGAAGCGTCTGCCGGAATGCTGCGCTTGCTCTGGCCAGCGACGAATTTCAGGGCGCCGATGAAGCAGGCCGAATAGCCGGCAGCAAACAGTTGCTCCGGGTTGGTGGCTTCACCGCCTGCGCCACCAAGTTCTTTAGGGGTCGACAGTTTGACGTCGAGGATCTTGTCGCTGGAAACAGCACGGCCGTCACGGCCACCGGTAGCAGTTGCAACAGCGGTATAGAGAGTGTTCATGGCATTACCTCGCAGGCTGGTTTGATTGTTCGCAAAAATATTGTGCGCTAACTAAGTGGCTGTAAATTTATAGCGCAAATATTTGGCGCGCAAGTTAATTTTTGAAAATCAGGGCTGCCTACGCATCCGCAAGGATGGAATCGTCATCCGGACATGGATTTAAATCTATTTAAAACAAAGGCTTATGATTTTTTTTGCCGTTCGTCGGCATGGCGCCGCAAGGCACGGGATGGCTTGCGCTTCGCTTAAAGGCTGTCATGCAGGTGGGTACGCAGCTCCAGCAGCTCGCTCTGCAGCACGCGCAATTTATCCAGAGTCAGTCCGCTGGACGAGAGGATACAGCCGGGAACGTCTCTGGCCTTTTGCTGAAGAGCGCGTCCCTGTTCTGTCAGATGCAGCAAGACCACTCGCTCGTCTTCCTTGCTGCGGGTGCGGCTGATGAAGCCTTCGGTTTCGAGACGCTTGAGCAGTGGCGTCAATGAGCCGGGATCGGTCAGCAGGCGCGTGCTGACATCACCGACGGTCAAGCCGTCTTTTTCCCACAGCACCATCATCGCCAGATACTGCGGATAGGTCAGCCCCAGTGCCTGGAGCAAGGGTTTGTAGACCTTGGTCATCATCAGCGAAGTGGAGTAGAGGGCGAAACACAGTTGGTTATCGAGCAGCAACGAGTCGCAATCGGCAGAAGTATCGGGGTCAAGACGGTCTTCGGCATTCATGGCCAATCCTCGTAAGCGGTGAAAATGTATCTAATTTAGTGCTGCGATCTTTAATGCGCCAGATAAATCAGGACGATCGTGGGTGCTGGATGCGAATCGTAGCCGGCCCAGGCACAGGATCCCGATGGATTCTCATGCATTGATCGTATGCCTGCGGGCCAAGACTGCGTAGCATTCACACCCGTGGGCTGACTGGGGGCGTGGTGTGATTGAAGTTGTGATGTTCGTATTGATGGGGGCCGCGATGGGCACCCTGGGTGGGCTCTTCGGAATTGGTGGTGGACTGGTCGCAATTCCGGCGCTGGGAGTATTGTTCGGGCTTGATCAGCAATTGGCGCAAGGCACGGCATTGCTGATGGTGTTGCCCAACGTTTTGCTGGCCTTGTGGCGTTATAACCAGCGCAATCGTGTGCTGTTACGCAATGCGTTGATGCTTGTCATTCCCAGTTTCTTCCTGGCCTGGTTGACCTCCCTGCTGGCGGTCAGGGTCGATGCGCAACACATGCGTATCGGATTCGTGGTTTTCCTGATCCTGTTGACGATTTTCAACCTTGCCCAGATGTTCTCGCGCAAGGGGCAGGCCAGTACGCAGTTGCGTCACGTCAACTGGCTGTGGCTTCTGGGGGTCGGCTCCGGCGTCACCGGTGGGTTGTTCGGGGTTGGCGGCGGGGTGGTTGCCACGCCGATTCTCACCAGCGTATTCGGTGCGACTCAGGTTGTTGCGCAGGGGCTTGCCTTGACGCTGGCGGTGCCTAGCACGGCGATTACCTTGTTCACCTATGCGCTGCATGACCATGTCAATTGGTCCATGGGGATTCCTTTGGCAATTGGTGGCCTGGCCAGCGTCAGTTGGGGCGTGAAGCTGGCGCACTCGATGCCAGAGCGGCTGCTGCGGTACCTGTTCTGCCTGTTTCTGGTGTTCTGTGCCGTGATCCTGATGTTCAAGCTCTGAGGTCTTTCTACGCTTAAAGTCCTGACAGAGCGTCGCAAAATCGGCTAGCGTTGCAGGCTCGGTCGGGAGTCTTGAATGTCTGTAGAGCTACCCCTCAAGCAAGCACGTCGCCTGGCACTGGCTGCTCAGGGTTTCAGTGGGCGCCAGCCGCCAGCCACCATCAAGGCCAGCCACGTCGCGCAGTTGATCCGGCGACTCGGTGTGGTGCAGATCGACTCGGTCAATGCGCTGGTTCGTTCACACTACCTGCCGTTGTATTCACGATTGGGCAACTATTCGCAGACGTTGCTGGATCAGGCTGCCTGGAGTCAGGGGCGGTATCGCACGCTGTTCGAGTATTGGGGGCACGAGGCTTCGCTGCTGCCCATCGAGCTGTATCCGCTGATGCGCTGGCGGATGAAGCGTGCAGCCCAGGGCGAAGGTATTTATCAGCAACTGGCCCGCTTTGGTCGTGAGCAGCAGCCGGTTATCGAGAGAGTCTTGCAGGCTGTTCATGAGCGGGGTGCGTTGGGGGCTGGCAGCCTCAGTTCTCGACAGGAGCGCGCAGGCCCCTGGTGGGACTGGAGTGCCGAGAAGCTTGCGCTGGAATGGTTGTTTGCTGCGGGTGAAGTCACGGTGGCCGGGCGTCGAGGTTTCGAGCGTCTGTATGACCTGCCGGAGCGAGTGTTGCCGGCTACCATCCTCGATCAGCCGGAAATCAACGAGGCCCAGGCCCAGCGTGGTCTGTTGCTGCATGCGGCAAAGGCCTTGGGTGTCGGTACGGAAAAGGACCTGCGGGATTATTTTCGACAGGATCCGCTCCCCAGCCGTCTGGCTCTTGCCGAGCTGGTCGAAACGGGCGAGTTGCAAAGGGTTCGGGTCGAAGGCTGGAAACAGCCTGCTTTCTGTCTGCCGGATATCCCGGAGCCTCGAAAAGTGTCGGCCAGCGCCTTGCTGTCGCCGTTCGACTCACTGATCTGGGAGCGTGCGCGCACCGAGCGGCTGTTCGATTTCCGCTATCGACTGGAGATCTACACGCCACAGCACAAGCGGGTTTACGGCTATTACGTCTTGCCGTTCCTGCACAACGAGCGTATCGCCGCGCGGGTCGACCTTCGTTCCGAACGGGCGGCAGGCTGTCTGGCGGTGCATGCCGTGCATGAAGAGGCGCGCGGGTTGGGCGAGGAGGGCAGAGAGGCATTGACCCGAAACCTGCGCCAGTTGGCCGACTGGCTGGGGCTGCCAGATATACGAATCGTACAGACCGTGTGAAAACTACTGCGCTCGGCCATGCTGCGTTGAAAACAGGCTCGTGCGCGAGTCCGGACTGGGCGCCCCCATCGCAATGCTCATTTACAACACGTAAAGTCGAGCGCGACTCCGACCGTTCCTCGCCTGTTTTCGCCTTGCCTGACCTTCGCTCGCTACGTTTTCACACGGTCTGCGCAGGAGCGACTTCAGTCGCGAATATCGGCCTTCGCGAATGAAGTCGCCCCCACGGTTTTTCAGCGTTTCACTTGCTTCAATGTCTCTGCAATCAAAAACGCCAGTTCCAGCGACTGATCGGCATTCATCCGTGGGTCGCAATGGGTGTGGTAACGATCCGACAATCCATCTTCGGTAATCGGGCGTGCGCCGCCGATGCATTCTGTGACGTTCTGGCCGGTCATTTCTATGTGGATACCGCCTGCGTAAGTGCCTTCGGCCTGATGCACCTGGAAGAACTGTTTCACTTCCCCGAGGATCTGCGCGAAGTCACGGGTCTTGTAGCCGCTGCTGGCCTTGATGGTGTTGCCATGCATCGGATCCGAACTCCACAGCACCTTGCGGCCTTCACGTTCCACGGCGCGAATCAGTTGCGGCAAGTGATCGCCGACCTTGTTGGCGCCCATGCGGGCGATCAGGTTCAGGCGGCCCGGATCGTTGTCGGGGTTGAGGGTGTCGATCAGGCGAATGAGGTCGTCGGTGTTCATGCTCGGGCCGACCTTGACCCCGATCGGGTTATGGACGCCGCGCAAGAACTCCACGTGGGCACCGTCCAGTTGTCGGGTGCGGTCGCCGATCCACAGCATGTGCGCCGAGCAATCGTAAAAGTCGTTGGTCAGGCTGTCGCGTCGCACGAAGGCTTCTTCGTAGTTCAGCAGCAAGGCTTCGTGAGCGGTGAAGAAACTGGTTTCGCGCAATTGTGGCGAACTGTCCAGGCCGCAGGCGCGCATGAATGCCAGGGTTTCGTCGATGCGGTCAGCCAGTTGGCTGTACTTCTGCGCCAGTGCCGAATTGGCAATGAAGTCCAGGTTCCACTGATGGACTTGATGCAGATCGGCAAAACCGCCCTGCGCGAAGGCTCGCAGCAGGTTCAGGGTGGCCGTGGACTGGTGATACGCCTGCAGAAGGCGCTCCGGGTCAGGGACGCGGCTCTTCTCGTCGAAACCGATAGCGTTGATGATGTCGCCGCGATAGGCCGGGAGCGTCACGCCGTCGATGGTTTCGTCGTTGGCCGAGCGAGGCTTGGCAAATTGCCCGGCCATGCGCCCGACCTTGACCACAGGGCAGCCAGCGGCAAAGGTCATTACCACGGCCATTTGCAGCAACACTTTGAACGTGTCGCGAATCTTCGCTGCCGAAAACTCCATGAAGCTTTCAGCACAATCGCCGCCTTGCAGCAGAAATGCACGGCCCTGAGAAACTTCGGCAAACTGGCGGCGCAGGTCTCGGGCTTCTCCGGCGAACACCAGAGGAGGATAGCTTGCCAGGCGTTGTTCGACTTCTGACAGGTGCGCGGCGTCAGGGTATTGAGGTTGTTGCTGAACAGGTAATGCCCGCCAGCTGTCGGGGCTCCAGGGTTGGCTCATTATTGGCTCTTGTGGGATATGCAATCGAATCGGCATGTTAACAGTTCAGGGTCGGGCTGCCAGCGCGCGCAGGACGAGCAGGCTCGATAGTTGTGACAAATGCTCTCGCTTGGCTGACAATTCGCCCTTTGCGCTCGGCGCGATTGCCAACCGGGAGAGGTGATGACTGAAGAGCGTGAGCGCGAAGAACGAATCCTGGCCGAAGTACATGATGATTTCGGCATGATTCGCGTGCTGGAGGTGGATGAGTATCGCTTCCTTGAATTTGGCGATGCCATTGAACAGAGTTGTACCTTCACTGCCGACCCTAGCTGGCTTGAGTATGACTACACCCGCGCCATGCTGATCGGTGCCTTGTGCCATGAAGCCCCCGAGAGCGCGTTGTTTCTCGGGCTGGGCGCCGGCACCCTCACTCAAGCCTGCATGAAGTTTCTGCCGCTGGACGATGTGGAAGTCATCGAGCTGCGCCCGGATGTCCCGCGCCTGGCAATCGAGTACATGGGGCTGGATGATGATCCGCGGCTGTATATCCGTATTGGCGATGCACTTGAGCTGCTCGACAGTGCGGAAACTGCCGACCTGATCTTTGTCGATCTCTATACCGATGTCGGCCCGGGAGCCGGGCATCTGGCGTGGAATTTTCTCCAGAGTTGCCAGCAGCGCCTCAATCCGGGCGGGTGGCTGATCATCAACCAGTGGGCCACCGATGACGGCAAGCCTTTGGGGGCGGCGTTGCTGCGCGGGCTTTATCACCGCCACTACTGGGAACTGCCGGTGAAGGAGGGCAATGTCATCCTCATCGTGCCGGCCGATCTGGAGCAGACCCTGAACGTCGAGTCGCTGACCCGCCGCGCCGAGGTGCTTGCGCCGCAGTTGGGCTACTCGTTGCTCCCCTTGATCAAGGACATTCGTTCGGCAACCTGACAGGGAATCAAGCGGTTCGACGAGAAGCTGGAGTGAGACATTTCGCCGCATGTCGCGATGCGTGATCCCATTCATATGCATGAATGGGTGAAACGTTTAATTGATTGTGCCCGTAATCGCGGGCTCTCAAGGGATTCCGGTTTGTTTGCCCAGTTGCGCGATGCCTGCAAGCAGCGCTCCAGCCGCCAATATTTTGTAAAAAAAGCCTCACTTTCAAACGCAATTCCGGTATAGTGCGCGCCGGCCTTAAGAGGCCCTCGTCAGGTATTGCAGTTTTCCGAAGCCTGCTTCGGTAGCTTGTCCGTTTAGGACTATTCTTGACGATCCATTCATCAAACGTTTTCGCAAATCCCCGCCGACAAAGCAGCCAGGGTGACCTCAAGGTCGTACACGGCACGCGCAGCTTTGAAGCATGGGTCTTTGCGGATGCACCAGAGGCAGACCCATGACCCAGGAAATCGGCGGCTTCGCCGCTCTCGACCTTCATCCGAGTATTGTTGCAGCCGTCATCGCGACCGGCTACGAAGAGCCTTCGGCCATTCAGCAGCAATCCATCCCGATTATTCTTGCCGGCCACGACATGATCGGCCAGGCGCAGACCGGTACCGGTAAAACCGCCGCGTTCGCCCTGCCTATCCTGCATCGTATCGATCCGAGCAAGCGTGAGCCGCAAGCCCTGATCCTTGCTCCGACCCGCGAGCTGGCACTGCAAGTCGCCACCGCGTTTGAAACCTACGCCAAGCAGATGCCGGGCGTGACTGTTGTTGCCGTATACGGCGGTGCGCCAATGGGCCCGCAGCTCAAGGCTATCCGCAATGGCGCGCAGATCGTTGTCGCCACTCCAGGTCGTCTGTGCGATCACCTGCGTCGTGATGAAAAAGTCCTCGCTACCGTGAACCATCTGGTTCTCGACGAAGCGGACGAAATGCTGAAGCTGGGCTTCATGGACGACCTGGAAGTCATCTTCAAGGCCATGCCTGAAAGCCGCCAGACCGTTCTGTTCTCGGCTACCCTGCCGCAGTCGATCCGTGCCATCGCCGAACGCCATCTGCGCGATCCGAAGCACGTCAAGATCCAGACCAAGACCCAGACCGTTACCGCGATCGAGCAGGCTCACCTGCTGGTTCACGCTGACCAGAAGACCTCTGCCGTACTGAGCCTGCTGGAAGTCGAGGACTTCGACGCCCTGATCATGTTCGTCCGCACCAAGCAGGCGACCCTGGATCTGGCCAGCGCTCTGGAAGCCAAAGGCTACAAGGCCGCTGCGCTGAACGGCGACATCGCCCAGAACCAGCGTGAGCGCGTTATCGATTCCCTCAAGGATGGCCGTCTGGACATCGTTGTGGCGACCGACGTTGCTGCCCGTGGTCTCGACGTTCCGCGTATCACTCACGTGTTCAACGTGGACATGCCTTACGATCCTGAGTCCTACGTTCACCGTATCGGCCGTACCGGCCGTGCCGGTCGCGAAGGTCGTGCGCTGCTGCTGGTGACTCCACGTGAGCGCCGCATGCTGCAAGTGATCGAGCGTGTGACTGGCCAGAAAGTCGTGGAAGTCCGCCTGCCGGATTCCCAGGCAGTTCTGGATGCCCGCATCAAGAAACTGACCAACAGCCTGTCGCCGTTGGTGGCTGATGCAGAAGCCAGCCACGGTGACCTGCTGGATCGCCTGACTGCCGACATCGGCTGCACGCCACGTGCTCTGGCCGCTGCCCTGCTGCGCAAGGCTACCAACGGTCAGGCTCTGACGCTGTCCGCCATCGAGCGTGAGCGTCCACTGGTGCCGAACAACGCGCCGCGTGCTGATCGTGGTGAGCGTAGCGACCGTGGTGATCGTCCTGAGCGCGAGCGTCGTGCTCCGTTGCCTCTTGCCGAAGGCCGTGCTCGTTGCCGTACCGCGCTGGGCGCGCGTGATGGTATTGCTGCCAAGAACCTGCTGGGTGCAATCCTCAACGAAGGCGGCCTGGCCCGCGAAGCGATCGGCCGTATCCAGGTTCGTGACAGCTTCAGCCTGGTCGAGCTGCCGGAAGATGGCCTTGAGCGTCTGCTGACCAAGCTCAAGGACACCCGCGTTGCTGGCAAGCAGTTGAAGCTGCGTCGCTATCGCGAAGACTGATCGACACCTGAGTTGATCGTCAGATGAAAAAATCCCCGACTGGTTCGGGGATTTTTTTTGCCCTGGATTCAGTCAGTCAAACCGGTAGATATCCATACCCAGTGCTCCCATGGTGAAGCCCTTATAGGCAATGCTGAATCTGCCGCCAGCCCCGCTTGCGAAATACAGCGGTAACAGGTGCTCATCGCTCGGATGGTTGCGTACTGCATGTGGCGCGAGTGTGCGGTAGTTGTGCAGTGCCGGCTCGTCGTTGCTTTCCAGTCGTTCGGTCATCCAGTCACGAAACTCTTTTGCCCAGGGCTCGATGCTTTCCGGGCCGGCATTCCAGTCCAGCTCGCGCAGGTTATGGGTAATGCTGCCGGAGCCTATGATCAGCACGCCTTGTTCGCGCAAGCTGGCGATCGCCTGGCCGACACGGGTCTGCAAGGCGGGGCCTTGGCGGCTTGGCAGCGAAATCTGCACTATCGGGATATCGGCTTGCGGATACATCAACGACAGCGGTACCCATACACCATGGTCAAAGGGGCGGCGGCTGTCTGTGCGGGCTGGCAGACCGCTTGCAGCCAGCAGCTCGACCAGCTCGGCGGTCAGTGTCGGCAAACCTTTGGCCGGGTACTGAACAGCGAACAGAGCGGCCGGGAAGCCACCGAAGTCATGCCAGGTTTCCGGTTGCGGATTGCCGTTGACGATCAGTTCGTTGCTTTCCCAGTGCGCTGAAACAATCACGATGGCCCTGGGTCTGGGCATTTCGCTCGCCAGACGGGTCAGCGCCGGGCCGCTCTCGCCGGGTTCAAGCGCCAGCATGGGAGAACCGTGGGAGATAAACAGGCTGGGGAACATGATGAAGTCCTGAGTCTTTGAGATGCGCCTATCTTGGGGCAGGGCATTGATCGGAATCCAATATAAGTTCTTAGGCGTTCTGATCGAAATTTCTGAAGTGTTGGCGGTGCGGCAATTAGAGGCCTGCAAGGCAGGCACAAAAAAGGGCGACTCGCGTCGCCCTTTCTGGATTGCAGCTCTGGATCAACCGCGACGACGCAGCGCCTCGATACGTTCTTCCAGTGGCGGGTGGCTCATGAACAGGCCAGCCAGACCGTGTTTCAGGCCGCCATTGATACCGAAAGCGCTCATGGTGCTAGGCATATTGACCGGTACGCCCTGCTCGGAGCGCAGGCGTTGCAGCGCGCCAATCATTGCGCTGGTGCCAGCCAGTCGGGCACCGGCTTCGTCAGCCCGGTATTCGCGCTTGCGCGAGAACCACATCACGATGGCGCTGGCCAGGAAGCCCAGTACCAGTTCGGCAAAGATCGTGGTGATGTAGTAGGCGATACCCTGGCCGTTTTCAGTCTTGAAGATCACCTTGTCGACGAAGTTGCCGATGATCCTCGCAAAGAACATCACGAAGGTGTTCACAACGCCCTGCACCAGAGCCAGCGTCACCATGTCGCCATTGGCTACGTGACCGATTTCGTGAGCCAGCACGGCTTTTACTTCATCGGGCGAAAAACGCTCCAGCAAACCCTGGCTGACCGCAACCAGCGCGTCGTTCTTGTTCCAGCCTGTGGCGAAGGCATTGGCCTCGTAGGCAGGAAAAATACCGACTTCCGGCATTTTGATGCCCGCTTCCCTGGACAGTTGTTCAACGGTCTGCAGCAACCATTGCTCATGGCGAGTGCGAGGCTGGGTAATGATCTGCGTGCCGGTGCTCATTTTTGCCGACCATTTGGAGATGAGCAGCGAGAACAGAGAGCCGGCGAAACCGAACACGGCGCAGAAGACCAGCAGCTGATTGAGGTTGAGATCAACCCCGTTGGCCGCCATGAACCCATTGAAGCCAAAAAGGCTCAAGGTGATGCTGGCAATCAGCACGACCGCAAGGTTAGTGGCCAAAAACAGCAAAATGCGCATCATGGTCGAAACGTTCTCCTCGGGAATAAATGCAACGTGATGCCGGGTATATAAGGTGATGCCCGCTGCTATTCAACAGGGGGACTATTTCAAACTGTGTCGTTTTGTCGTATTCGATGTTAATCCTCCCAACCTGAATGGCACCTGAGCCAATGCTGCGGGCGTTTTGTTGGAGGATTGAGGGACGGCGGGGGCGGGGAGATATTGCAGGAACTGCCCCGAATCGGGTTCGGGGCAGGAGGTCAGGTGGCTTACTGCTTGTAGCCCTTGACGAAGTTACCGATGCGTCCGATGGCCTGTTCAAGGTCGTCGACACGTGGCAGCGTCACCACGCGGAAGTGGTCAGGCCATGGCCAGTTGAATGCGGTGCCCTGTACCACCAGCAGCTTTTCCGACAGCAGCAGGTCGAGGACGAATTTTTCGTCGTTATGGATAGGGCAGACCTTCGGGTCGATACGCGGGAAGGCGTACAGCGCGCCCATGGGTTTGACGCAGCTTACGCCGGGAATGTCGTTGAGCAGCTCCCAGGTGCGGTTGCGTTGTTCCAGCAGGCGTCCTTGCGGCAGAACCAGGTCGTTGATGCTCTGGTAGCCGCCCAGTGCCGTTTGAATGGCGTGCTGGCTCGGTACGTTGGCGCACAGTCGCATGTTGGCCAGGATGTCGATGCCTTCGATGTAGCTCTGGGCATTGTGCTTGGGGCCGGAAATTGCGACCCAGCCGGAACGGAAGCCCGCAACGCGGTAAGACTTGGACAGGCCGTTGAAGGTCAGGCACAGCAGGTCCGGTGCCAGCGATGCGGTGCTGATGTGTACAGCTTCGTCGTAGAGGATCTTGTCGTAGATCTCGTCCGAGAACACCACCAGATTGTGCTGGCGAGCCAGCTCCAGCATCCCCAGGAGTACTTCCTTGGAATACACGGCGCCGGTCGGGTTGTTCGGGTTGATGATGACCATGGCCTTGGTGTTCGGCGTGATCTTGGCCTTGATGTCTTGCAGGTCAGGCCACCAGTTGGCCTGCTCATCGCACAGGTAATGCACCGGGTTGCCGCCTGCCAGGCTGACGGCAGCGGTCCACAGTGGGTAATCCGGGGCCGGGATCAGGACTTCGTCGCCATTGTTGAGCAGCGCCTGCATCGACATCACGATCAGTTCGGAGACGCCGTTGCCCAGGTAGATGTCCTCGATGCCGATGCCGTCGACCTGTTTCTGCTGGTAATACTGCATCACGGCCTTGCGAGCGCTGAACAGGCCCTTGGAGTCACTGTAGCCCTGGGCTGTCGGCAGATTGCGGATCACGTCCTGGAGGATTTCGTCCGGCGCCTCGAAACCAAACGGTGCCGGGTTGCCGATATTCAGCTTGAGGATGCGATGACCTTCCTCTTCCAGGCGTTTGGCGTGCTTGAGCACTGGCCCGCGAATGTCATAGCAGACGTTTGCGAGCTTGTTCGATTTGCTGAACTGCATGTGATTGATCCCGAAAATGGACGAGTTGTTGCTTGCTTGCAACGAAGGTCGCTGGACATGACCCGATGAAAATGGGTTTGTATGCGACAAACGCGGGTGACAGACTGACATCTGATGAGGCGCAATCATACGTGCCACCCGATCAGTGGAAAAGACACAGATCGGGCTTTTTCGGATTCGGAGGTGTACCTGTGGACAAGTTGCACAAGACGCTTGAAGAGTGGAAGCAAATGCTCGATCCAGAGCAGTACAACGTCTGTCGCCTGAAAGCGACCGAACGACCTTTTACGGGCAAGTACAACGGCACGAAGACCCCGGGCGTCTACCATTGTGTGTGTTGTGACGAGGCGTTGTTCGATTCTGCCACCAAGTTCGATTCCGGCTGTGGCTGGCCGAGTTTCCATGCGCCGATAGAAGGCAGTGCGGTGGTAGAAGTACGCGATATCAGCCACGGGATGATTCGTACCGAGGTGGTGTGCGCGAAATGCGATGCCCATCTGGGGCATGTATTCCCCGATGGCCCGCCACCGACGGGCCTGCGTTATTGCATCAATTCGGTGTGCCTGGATCTGGTGCCACGGGCGTAGCCCTGTCATGTTCGTTGTCTGGCTTATCGACCTCTATCAACAGGGGAAATTGAATGCGCGCGTCATTCGATTGCAGGCTAACGTCATCATTCATTTTTGTGAGGCATCGTCATGAGCGAAAACCTGTTGAGCATTCCTTGCACCACGATCAAGGGTGAGCAGAAGACCCTGGCCGATTTCGCGGGTAAAGCGGTGCTGGTGGTCAATACGGCAAGCAAGTGTGGTTTCACCCCGCAATACAAGGGGCTTGAGGAACTCTGGCAGCAGTATCGCGACCGCGGGCTGGTGGTGCTGGGCTTTCCCTGCAACCAGTTCGGCAAGCAGGAGCCGGGCAATGAAGGGGCTATCTCCGAATTCTGCGAGCTGAATTACGGTGTCAGCTTCCCCTTGTTCAAAAAGATCGACGTCAACGGCAGTCAGGCTCATCCGCTGTTCGTGCAGTTGAAGAAGAAAGCGCCGGGCCTTCTGGGTTCGGAGCGTATCAAGTGGAACTTCACCAAGTTCCTGGTCGACAGGGAGGGGAAACTGGTCAAGCGCTTTGCCCCGCTGACCAAGCCCGAAGAGTTGACCGGCGAGATCGAAGCCCTGCTCAAATAGCCCGGTTGTCCTGCACGAGCGGAATCCACTGGTCCAGCATGCTGACCAGTTCCGCTCGGCGAAACGGCTTGGCCAGATAGTCGTTCATGCCCGCTGCCCTGCAACGTTCACGCTCTTCGGGCATGGCGTTGGCGGTCAGGGCGACAATAGGCAGGTCGGGCCAGCGCCCGCTGCTGCGGATCTGGCGGCTGGCCTCGTAACCGTCCATGACTGGCATGTTGCAGTCCATCAGGACCAGATCGAAGTAACTGTGCTCCAGTTGCTCGATGGCCTCTGCTCCATGGGCACTGACAATCACTTCGCAGCCCAGTTTGCTGAGCATGCCCTTGGCGACCAGTTGATTGACCGGGTTGTCTTCCACCAACAGGATTCGTGCCGGGCGCTGGGTCGCCAGTTCTTCGGGAGATGTATCGTTTACCCCCGATTCCTCCATATGCAGGGCGCGTCGCAAGGTGTTGTAGAGCGCATTGCGGGCCAGCGGTCGAGCCTGCTGCTGCAAGGGCGCCAGGGCGCTGACCTGCTCGACGGGCATGAAGTTGCCATAGGCGGTGACCAGCAGAATGGGCACCTGTGTGGCCGGACGTATCGCGAACAGGCATTCCGGGCAATCGGTAATCACCAGGTCGGTATGCGGGTCGAGTTCCAGCTCGCAGGTTTGATCGTCGATGCCCCGGCGGGTGAAGTCGACTCCCCAGGTGGGCAGCAGGGTGCCAAGCAGTTCCACCAGGCCGCTGCCCGCCATGCTGATCACCGTCACGCGCCCCTTGAGCGCTGGCGGCATGACGGCTGTCAGGTGGACCGGCAACGGTAGCTCGGCACAGAACAGGCTGCCGAAGCCTGACTGCGACTGGATACTCAGCTTGCCGTTCATGGCCTCGCACAAGTTGTAAGTCAGGGCCAGCCCAAGCCCGGTGCCGCCAAATTGCCGGGTGATTGCGGTTTCGGCCTGGGTGAAAGGCTGGAAGATCCGTTCCTGAGCTTCCTTGGCGATGCCAATGCCAGTGTCGCGTACTTCGATCCGCACCCGGTTTTCACGAGTTTCAGGGTCCGGCGCGCAGGAAAGACGCACATCCACGCGCCCGAAACGAGTGAACTTGAGGGCGTTGGAGAGCAGGTTGCTGACGATCTGCCTGACCCGTGTAGGGTCGCCGATCACCAGCGGGGGGAAGTCCGGGGCGATCAGGCAGGTCAGCTCCACGCTGGGTGCAGCGTTCTGCGAGAGCAGGTTGGCGGTGTCTTCGACCAGTGTGCCCAGATCGAAAGGGATGTGCTCGATTTCCAGGTGCCCGGCGTTGAACTTGGACATGTCGAGAATATCGTTGAGCAGTTCGACCAGCACCTTGCCCGAGTCGTGGGCAATCATCAGTTGCTGGCGTTGCTCGGCGCTGAGCGGGCCATCCAGTGACAGGGCCAGCATTCCCAGCAGTCCGTTGAGCGGCGTGCGGATCTCGTGGCTCATGTGCGCCAGGAAGGCCGAGCGGGCGTGGGCCATGTCCAGTGCGGTGCTGCGGGCGATCTGCAATTCTTCGTTGGACTGGCTGAGGCGAATGTTGCTGGCCTTGAGTTCGTTGGTGCGTGCCGAAACGATGTTTTCCAGTTCGTTCAAGTGATTGGTGAGTCGATCCTCGGCCTCTCGGCGTCTGGCGAACTCGGTACTCATGGTTTCGATATGCAGGTTGAATGTCTTGACCAGCACGCCGATTTCATCGTTTTCATGATTGGGCGGGCAGGCCATTTTCTTCTGGATCGGGCTGCGCGGATCGTGACGGCTCAAGTCGCGGATCAGATTGACCAGCGGCTTGGTCAGGGTCGCGTAGAACAGCATGGTCAGAATTCCCGCCAGTACGAGGCTGCGGACGAAGCCGTTGAGCAGGGTGATCTCTGCCCGTTGCAGGAAGTGGCTGCCGAAGGCAAAGGTATCGACGGTCAGGCTCAGGGTCCCGATCACCTCGCTGGGCATATGGTCCAGGTGCAGGACTTCCTCGAAATGCCGGCTTTCGCCGAACAGCCAGTCACTGAGCATCCGGTAGCGCCCGCTCGCCATGGGGCGTTCGACGCTGGAGAGCACCATATTGTTGTTATCGGTCAGCCGGGCGCTGACCACGGCCGGGGAGTGCAGCAGGCCGAGAGTCAGCTCCTGGGCCAGTTCGGCGTCGATGTTGTACGCCATGCGTGAAGCCGGGTTGTGGCTGATTTCCATCAAAGAGCCAATTTCACGATCGATGGAGGCATCTTCGCTGGCATAATCGAGGGCAATCTGGAACAGGCTGAGCAAGGTTCCAAGAATGAAACCGATCAATACGGCCATCCGGGCCTGCTTGAACGACAGCCTGTTAGTGAACGATATATCCATGGAGTTCAGTCGCTTCTGGTACCCGGTGCGGGGCTAGCATAGCCGATCATGCATTGTCGTTAATCAGTTAAATATAAGGAGGTTTCGTGGATTCTCGGTTGATGGCTTTTCTGGAGCGCGCCGATGCCGTGCTGGCTCGTCTTGAGCCCTTGTTGCCTGCCGTTCGCGAGCCTGTCGACTGGTCCGCGACCCTGGCGGCGCGTTGGGTGCGCGAGGGGCGCAGCGGTTATCTGTTGCCGCTTGAAGTCAGCCTGACCATGCGCCTGTCCGATCTGATCGGGGTCGATCTGCAACGTGATCAACTGGGGCGCAATACTCGCCAGTTCATCGATGGCCTGCCTGCCAACCATGCGCTGCTGTGGGGTTCGCGTGGCACTGGCAAGTCTTCGTTGATTCGCGCCTTGCTGGCCGAGTATGCCGGGGCAGGCTTGCGTCTGATCGAAATCGAGCGCGATCATCTGGGTGACCTGCCGCGTCTGGTCGAGCACTTGCAGAAACTGCCGCAGCGTTTCGTGCTGTTTTGCGATGACCTCTCTTTCGAGTCGGGCGAGGGTGATTATCGCGTACTCAAGAGCGTGCTCGATGGCTCGCTGGAGCAGGCGCCGGACAACGTGCTTCTGTATGCAACCTCCAACCGCCGCCATCTGGTGCCCGAGAAGGAGAGCGATAACGAAAACTGGAAGCATGTGGATGGCGAACTGCATCCCAGCGAGGCGGTCGAGGACAAGATCGCGTTATCGGATCGCTTTGGCCTGTGGCTGTCTTTTTATCCGTTCACCCAGGAGCACTTCCTGAATGTGGTGGAGCACTGGATTAGCCAGTTGGCACAGAGTGCCGGTCTGACCTGGCAGCGTGATGAAGAGCTGGACAAGGCTGCTGTCCGTTGGGCGACAGGGCGGGGTAATCGTAATGGTCGTTGTGCCTATCAGTTTGCGCGTTACTGGGTAGGCCTGAAATTGTTGGAGCAACAGGCATGATCGATTTGCAGGGTGTGGGTGCAGGCCAGGAAGGTTATGACCTGCTCGCCGCACAGTTACAGGCATTGTTGGCCGATGAGCGTGATTTCATTGCCAATGCCGCGCAGTTTTCTGCGTTTCTCCATACCCAGATAACGGATCTGAACTGGGCCGGCTTTTATCTGAATCGCAACGAAGAGCTGGTGCTCGGGCCGTTCCAGGGCAAGGTTGCCTGCGTGCGGATTCCATTCGGGCGTGGTGTGTGCGGTGCTGCGGCACAAAGTCGGCAAACCCAGCGGGTTGAAGATGTTCATGCATTTGCCGGGCACATCGCTTGCGACAGTGCCTCGAACAGTGAACTGGTCATCCCGTTGATAAAGGAAGGGCGCCTGATAGGTGTGCTGGATCTGGATAGCCCGAAGCTGGGGCGATTCAAGGAGGAGGATCAGAAGGGGATCGAGCGTATGGCGGCTATCTTTCTGGCGTCCACCGACTGTTGAGTCGGGAGCCTTTCCGCCGTTGCGCAGTGCAGCGCAACGGCGGTGCGGTTATCAATCGTAGATAACCTTCTTCTTCCATTCCGATTCGACTTCGTCGGCCTTCAGGCCTTCAGTCAGGGCGTTGTCATCGTCATCGGTAGGCGCAGTATTGGTCAGCACCATGGAGTTGGCGCGGGCCAGTTGTTTTTCCATGGCCTGCAACTGTTGTTGATAGGTCACAGGGTCCGGCTGGTTGCGCAGGTATTGCACGCCGCGCTCGAATGCCAGGCGGGCCTGACCCGGCTGCTCTTGAGAGAGTGCAAGCTGGCCCAGGTTATTGAAGAACTCGATATGCAGGTTCACCAGGATGACGCGGATTTCACGAATCCAGTGTTTGGCTTCGCTGGTCGGCAGAAAGCCGTCATGGGCGGCGCGAGTGACCTGGCCATGAAGCGCTTCCAATAGAAAGCGAATGTCCTTGGCCTTGGCTTCGGTCTGGATCGGGCTGACCTGATTGGTAACCTGAATGCGGTCGCCTTGGGCTACCAGTTCTTCCAGTTCGGTGACGCGGGTCTTGAGCTGCGTGTTGCTTTTTTCCAGCGCAAGCATGCGCTGCACGACATTGAGCTCAAGACGGGTCAGCAACAACTTGAGGGCTGGCGACATTAGCTGGCCAGGGAAGGTTTCGCTGATTTCACTGCAACGCCGCAGTCGGTCGCTGAGTTCTACCTTTGCGCGAGCCTTGTCCAGTTTGCTGTTTTCAGCGACATGGTTCAGGTAGCCAATCGCTATAAGCAGCGCGATACCAGCTACTACCATCAGCGTGATCATGAGTGGTGTCACTGCGCAAACCTCATTTTTTCCGTAAATATTGTGCGAGTGTAGTGGCTAAGCACTATTGCGCATAGATGCCTCCGTCGGACATTGCAACTAAATGTTCTCTTTAGACAAGGGTTTTCCGGCCAACGGTCTTCACCTTAAAGAGGGGCGAAGTCGTTGATTTAAATAAATTTTCAGAATGGGGTTGACGACCTGCCAAACCATCCATAGAATGCGCGCCACTTACAGCGTAAAGCACACAGCGAAGCGCAATAAGTAGTGAATGTTGCACGTGTGTCCCCTTCGTCTAGTGGCCTAGGACACCGCCCTTTCACGGCGGTAACAGGGGTTCGAGTCCCCTAGGGGACGCCATATTGCGGGAATAGCTCAGTTGGTAGAGCACGACCTTGCCAAGGTCGGGGTCGCGAGTTCGAGTCTCGTTTCCCGCTCCAGTTTTATACAATCTTGCTTTAGGGCGAGGTTGAGTGAAACCAGAACCAAGTCTTCGGATGCGGATCTGGACACTGGAACACACACCATGTGTTCCGGGTAGTGTGTCCCCTTCGTCTAGTGGCCTAGGACACCGCCCTTTCACGGCGGTAACAGGGGTTCGAGTCCCCTAGGGGACGCCATTGCGGGAATAGCTCAGTTGGTAGAGCACGACCTTGCCAAGGTCGGGGTCGCGAGTTCGAGTCTCGTTTCCCGCTCCATATTCTACGAAAACGCCGCTCATTGAGCGGCGTTTTTGTTTTTGCCTTTTCCCTTTGTGTGCCCCCCAGTCATCAGGGGGCACGTTTTTTCCTTCTATATATAAGAAAGCCTTCAAGGCATCTGTGGCCGCTCGTTCGGGCGCAAATCGAAGACCAGTACTTCGGCATCGACGCCTTCACTCAACTGAATCAGTTGTTCGTTGCGCAGACGCACACCATCTCCTTCTCCAAGCCGTTCGCCATTGAGCACAACACTGCCGCGGGCTACATGCACGTAGGCATGACGGTCGGCTGCAAGTTTGAGGCTGGCCGTTTCATCTCCATCGAACAGACCGGCATAGACCCGGGCATCCTGACGAACTTTCAACGAGCCGTCGTTTCCTTCGGGGGAAATGATCAACTGCAAGCGGCCGCGTTTCTGTTCAGGGCTGAAATGCTCTTGCTGATAGTTCGGTTCAGCACCCGCCACATTCGGCACAATCCAGATCTGCAGGAAATGAACCTGTTCGCTTTTGGAGTGGTTGAACTCGCTGTGAGCGACGCCACTGCCAGCACTCATCAATTGCACATCGCCAGGGCGGATGACCGAACCGGTTCCCAGTGTGTCCTTGTGTTCCAGAGCACCTTCGAGCACATAGGAGAAAATCTCCATGTCGCGGTGGGGGTGTTGGCCGAAGCCTTTGCCTGCTGCAACACGGTCATCGTTGATCACCAACAGATCGGAAAACCCTTGTTCCAGCGGGTTGTAGTAGTTGGCAAACGAGAAGGTATGAAACGATTTCAGCCAGCCATGGTTGGCTGCGCCACGTTCGGAAGCTTTGCGAAGAGTCAGCATGATTCTTTCTCCATCCAGATGTCGACGCTGCACATTCAGGTATCGACCAAGTGAGATAGAGGTTACTGGTTATCGAAGTGCGTAATAAGTAGCTGAAAAACGAATGACTGTCCTGTTCTGGTTGACAGTCAAGGGCGTGCAGCAGAGCTGGCTCATCTTCGTCATAATGCGCAGTCTGTCTTCCCACCTTATTCAAGTGATGCACAACTTATGAAAACTGTGGCGATGGTTCTATTCCCGGACTTTCTCTTGCTCGACATGGCTGGGCCTATCGAGGTTTTTTCCATTGCCAATCGCTACCTGCATCCCGATAAGCACTATCAGATATCGACCATAGGGACCGAGCAGGGCGCTCTTCGTGCGTCCAGCGGCGTAAACATCGTGGCCGACCGGCATATGGATCAGGCCATCGAGGATTACGACCTTCTGTTGATACCCGGAGGGCCGGGTGCTTACAACGAAAGGCACCAGCCTTTATTGAACTGGTTGAATGAGGTTGCGCCCCGTTCTTCTTGCTATGGCTCCATCTGTACCGGGGCCTTCATTCTGGGAGATGCCGGGCTGCTCGACGGGCACCGCGTCACTACCCACTGGCATTACACGGACCGGCTCATCAAGCGTTTCCCCAAGGCGCAGGTGGAAACCGATCAGATCTACATCCGGGACCGCAACCTCATGACGTCGGGTGGCGTCACTGCCGGTATCGACCTCGCTCTCGCGGTTGTGGCTCAGGACCATGGCAAGAAGGTCGCTCAGGATGTGTCCAAAGTGCTGCTGGTATTAATGAAGCGCCAAGGCGGCCAGGCACAGTTCAGCCCCTTGATGACTGCCGTCGCCCTTCAGGAAACCGCCATCACTCGTGTGCAGAACTATGTGCTGGAGCATCTGGACGAGGCCTTCAGCATCGAGCGCATGGCAGGATTGGCCAACATGAGTGCCCGACACTTTGCCCGCACCTTTGCTCGTGAAGTCGGGATGACGCCCATGGACTTCCTGCAAAACGCCCGTATCGATCACGCGAGGAACCTGCTGGAAACCACGGACCTGCCGCTCAAGACCGTGGCGTATAAAAGCGGCTTCGGCAGCGTGCGACACATGCGGTTTTTATTCAGCGGCAGGATCGGGCTGACGCCAGCCCAGTATCGTGAGCAATTCAGCTAGGACTGTGCGGGGCTGCATAGCCCCGGCTCCCTCCGAGCCCAACGAGCGCTTCAACGGCTGATTCCACTCCCCATTGTCCGTATTGCGCACCGCAATGACCGTATCACGTCTCCCGTGCCGGTTGTCCCGACGCTCCTGCCTGCCAAGATAAACGCCAATCCTTTACAAAGGTCGTGCGGTGGTCCGGAGAGCCGGGTTTATCGGCGCATGAATGGATATGGACAGCCTCAAGAACATTCACAACGATTCGGTGCTGGGCTTCGGTCCCTATGTGTTTCATGTGCGTCAACGCCTTGTGATGAAGGGCGATACGGCGTTGCGTGTGGGGGGCAGGGCGCTCGATATTCTTCAGGTGCTGATCGCGCACGCGGGTAGCATCGTCAGCCAAAAGAGCCTGATGGCCCAGGTCTGGCCCAATTCTATCGTCGAAGACATCAACCTGCGTGTACAGGTTGCAGCCCTTCGGCGTGCCTTGGGGGATGGGCGTAACGGTCAGCTCTACATCCAGACGGTTCCCCAGCGAGGTTATTGCTTCGTGGCCAGCGTTCAGCATGTCGAACCGTGCAGCGAGCCCCCTGCGTCACGGCATAATCTGCCAGCACGTCTGACGCCGGTCATTGGCCGTGACGAGGTCGTGGGCAAGATCGTGCGTCAGTTGCCAGGCCGGCGTTTCATGACGCTGGTCGGGCCTGGAGGTATCGGCAAGACAACCGTGGCCTGCCGGGTCGCCGAATCACTCCTCAGGCATTATCCGGACGGTGTCTGGATGATCGATTTTTCTGCGCTGGATGGCCCGCAGCAGGTGGCCGATCAATTGGTGACGGCGCTGGGGCTTGCCCGGCAGTTGTCTCTGGATGGTCTGGTCGATACCTTGGCCGGACGTCGTGCGTTGTTGATATTCGATGGTTGTGAACATCAGCCCGAAAGCGGCCGACGTTGGGCCGAGTCCTTGTTGCCGGCCTGTACCCATCTGTCGATTCTGGTGACCAGTCGCCAACCGCTGCATGCCGAAGGCGAGTCAGTGTTGCGCTTGCCTGGGCTGGCCCTTGCGCCAGCCGGTACACATGACGCCATGGCCTATTCCGCCATGCAGCTATTTGTTCGTCGAGCCCAGGCATGTCAGCAAGGTTTTGTCTTGCGCGAGCAGGATGTCGCGGTGGTGGGCGATATCTGTCGACGGCTCGATGGCATTCCCTTGGCAATCGAACTGGCGGCTGCGCGAGTCGACGTCTTCGGGCTATCGGGTTTGCAGGCGCAACTGGACAATTTCTTTCAGTTGCTGACCTTTGGCCGACGCACCGCCGTCACCCGGCATCAGACCTTCAAGGCCTCGCTGGACTGGAGTTTCGAGCGCCTGAGTCTTCATGAGCAAGTCGTGTTTCAGCGCCTTGCGGTCTTTACATCGGCATTCACGCTGGCGGCCGCCATTGAGGTGATCGCCTGTACCTCGTTGAGTGCCGATTGCGTGTGCAAGGCTGTGGAGCAATTGGTAGACAAATCGCTGCTGTCGGTAACCCAAAACACCGGCACGTTACGGTATGGCTTCCTGCATACCACTCGCTTCTATGCTCTGGAAAAACTGCAACACAGCGGTCATGGGCGAGTATATGAAGCACGTTTTGCGAGACATCTCGCTCATGGGCGTGTCTGTGAGACGTACACTCCGTCACTGCAACTGGTCGAGTAGTCGCCGGGCAGCGATCAGGTCCGGTGTTGCAAAACCTTCGGTGAACCGCGCATGGACAGCCTCCAGCACGTCGTACGCCTGCCGTTCATGTCCCTGACGCTGCTTGAGCCGCGCCAGTGATGTTGCGCTGCGCAGTTCCCAGGCGAGTGCTCCCTGTTTTTTCGCCACCTTCAACGCTTTATGCAGTATGGCTTCGGCCTCGTCTGCCTCTTGAGGCGGCAGGCTGTCGGCCCTGGCCCGCAGGATTTCCGATGTACACCAGCCGGCAGCTCCGCTTTGCGCCCGCTCGAACAAGGCATCATCGATCTGCCCCTGGCGCAGGGTGAGCATGATGTCCCTGATAATCCCGTCACTGTCCGTAAAGTTGATATCGGTGTCGGGAGATGCCATCAACTGCGCATAGTGTTGCCCCCAGTCATAGAACAGCAGCGCCGAGTGCCGTTGTGACTGTTCGCGCAGCAGTTTCAATAATTCGCTGGCTGTCTCGGTATTGCCGTTGTAGAGCGCGATGGCGCAACCGGCGAGGGAGAGGGTGTGGCAGATCGAGGTTCCGTGGTTGATCTGCAAGGCAATCTCCAGCGCCTGCCGGGCTGTCTGCCAGGCCAGTTCGGGGCGACCTTGCAGCCAGAGAATACGCGCCTGTATGGTCAGGGCCGCAACGCTCTGGTCGTACTGCACGCCGAAACCATAGGTGAATCGATTGAGATGCCCGCTTTGTGCCAGGCGCTGAATGACCCGGTCGGCATTCTGTCGCGCCAGAGTCTGATCGCCTGAAAAATGCAGCGCCAATACCCGTAAACGATGGGTGCTCAGGCAGGTGATGAGGTCGGTGCGCATGCCCAGTCGATTGAACTGCCGGTTTTTTTCAAGGGCTTCCTTGTACTGACCCTGACACAGATTGACGGTCATTTGCCCGGAGATTGCCCGCAACTGACCTGCCACATCATGAGTCTGTTCGGCCAGTGCCTGGGCTGTCACGAAGGCATCCATCGTTTCGGATATGTTGCTGTGCGTGTGATAGGAAACGCTGCCCAGTGCCAGCTTGAGAGAGATCAGCAGTTTCGGTGATGGAAATGGATCTGCTTCCAGCAGCTTCAAAGCCTTGCGTACATAAAAGCCATGTTCCTTGAGCAGCGAAAGCTCCTGCCAGAGCGGTGTGCAGTATGCGATCAGTTCGATGACCAGCTTCTGCGCATGCCAGTTATCGAGCCCCCAATCCAGCGCAGCCCTGATGTCTTCCAGGCTGTGGATATAGCGCTCGGTCCATTTATGAGTGGGGATTTGCTCCCAGTCACTATGAGCCTGCTGCATGATGGCCAGGCAGCGTTGGGCATGGCGTTCGCGTATGGCCGGCAGTTGTTCGCTGTGGCGCAGTTTTTCCAGGGCATAACTGCGGGTGGTATCGAGCAGGTAATAGAGCACGTCTTCGTCCACGAACTCGACATTGAGCAAGGACTTGGTGACCAGTTGGGGCAGGGTGGCAAAGACTTCAGGCGCTGTAATCTCTGGATCGGTCACCACTGCCATGGCTGACTCCAGGCTGAAGCGGCCCTTGAACAGGCTCAGGCGTTGCAGGCAGATCTGCTCGCTGGTGCTCAACATCTGGAAGCTCCAGTCCAGTGTGGCGCGCAAGGTCTGATGGCGAGCCAATGCACCCTGATGGTTTTGGCCATGCAGGAGGAAGCTGGCTTGCAGATGTTCAAGCAGATTACTGAAGCCCAGGTTGCCCACCTGAGCGGCTGCCAGCTCGATAGCCAACGGAATGCCATCGAGCCGCTGGCATATTTCAATGGCCAGCTGCAGGTTGGCTTCAGTCAGTTCAAAGTGTTCCTGGTTGGCCGTCGCGCGCTCGACGAACAATTGCAGGGCAGCAAAACTCATGGCTTCGGCAAGGCTTTTTCCCGCAGCGGGCGGGCAGTCCAGAGGCTCCAGGCGCTCCACGAACTCGCCATCGATCTGCAGGCTCTCGCGGCTGGTGATCAGAATATGCACATCGGGCGCATTGAGCAGAATGCCTTCGCTCAGCAAGGCAATGGCATCGACCATATGTTCGCAATTGTCGATCACCAGCAGCATCTGTCGATCTCGCAGGAACGCGCCGATACGGTTCATCGGCTCGTCATCGTGCGCTGCGATATCGAGCAGCATGGCCAGATGAGTCGTGATCATTGCCGGGTCGGTAATGGGGGCCAGATCCATCAGGCGAATGCCATCGCGGTAATGGCCTATCAGTTGTTCCGCGACCCGCAATGCGACCGTGGTCTTGCCGATGCCACCGGGGCCGGTCAGTGAAATGAAACGGTGTTGTTGCAGTTGGCTCGCCAGCCTGTTGACCAATGCATTACGTCCCAGAATACGCGATTGACGAGTGGGCAGATTATGGCTGGTCGAGGTATTCATATTGGCGTTTGGCCTGTGTTCGACCCGTTGCAGGGTGATGGGAGCGACAAAGCTGTAACCACGTTGCGCAACTGTAACAATATAGCGCTGCCCGGACTGTCCATCGCCCAGCGCTTTGCGCAAGGCAGCCATGTGTACGCGCAGGTTGCCGTCCTCAACAACGCTTCTTGGCCAGACATGAGCCATGAGCTGTTGCTTGCTGACCATATCCCCGGCGTTCTCGATCAGGATCAACAGAATATCCATGGCGCGGCTACCCAGCCGCACGGGACGGTCGGCGTCCAGCACCAGACGTTGTTGAGGGTAGATCCGATAAGGGCCGAAATGCACAGCCAGTTCGGTGAGAAGGGTCAAGGGTTCATTCCTGTTATGTCGCCTCCGGCTGCTGTTTTTCGGGCAGATAAATGCGCCCCCGAGCTTGCTCGTGATGCGACTTTCAATCTAGCTCTTATTTCAGAATTCAGATGCGACAAAATGCTCGGTGTGATGTGTTTTCTTTAGCGCATGGCCACGCCATGTAAAGGGATTGATGCCCTCGGCGCGGGAAAATATATGCGAGAAGTGCGACTGGTCACAGAATCCGCACTCCTGGCTTATCTGCGTCAGGGTCATTTCAGTGTGCTGGATCAGGCATTTGGCGCGGGCGATGCGCTGGCAGCGGATCCATCCCTGAGGGGACAGGCCGGTGCTGCATTTGAATGCCCGGGAGAAGTAGCTCCTGGACAAGGCACAGGCGCGAGCCAGTTCGGCGACTTCGATATTTTCGCCCAGCCTCTCAAGGATCAACTGTTTGGCCAGGCGCTCGCGCCAGGGAGTAAGGCCACCGCTGACTGCTGTCTGCTTCTCGATGCCTTCCATGCGTTTGCATGTCGGGCAGGGGTATTGCGGAGCGTGGGTCATGGCAATGTCCATTATCGCGGTAGGGTGCGGATGGGTTGGCTGTGTTGTCAGCACCTTTCGATGGGCAAAAGTCTGCGCAGAGAGCGCCATTCTTGAGTGCAGGAACAGGGCTGACGAGTTAATCGTTGTTAATTTCGCAGGCGACGATCAGTCGCCATTTGCTTTTTCGCAGTGCTCTGGCCTGCGGTTTTCAGTGTTTTCTCAGCGAGTTTTCAGCCAGCCGAGAAAGCCGCCTTTCTTGATCTGGGCCGGCCTTGCCAGCAGCGCCGAATGGCTGTTCTTCTGCCGGACCGCCTGCAATTTGTGCAGCGCGTTATTGACCTGGCCGGATTGCTCCATGCAGGCCCGTGCGACGTTCTTGTCGATGCGATAAATGATGCTGGAGGTCATGGCCGTGAAGCAGGCTTCGGAAGGCGTATCGGCGAGAATGCTTTGCTCGCCCATGACTTCGCTCGGCCCCATGCGGCCTGCTTCGATCCGTTCGTTGCCGTCGGGGACCGAGGCACTGACCACTCCCGTGGCGATGACGAACAGGCAATCGGCAACCTCATTGAGATCCAGCACCACCTGACCGGCCGAGTACTGCTGCGCCGTCATGTTCTGTGCCAGTCGGTCCCGCTCCGATCCACTCAAGGAACGGAAGACTTTCACCTCTTCGAGCAGGGTCCGGGCACGGGAAGTCGGTTCGCTGCTGCCGTCTGGCTGGCGAGCGATGCCTGCGGCTTCCAGGTGGCGATGCGCAAGGTCGAAGAGTTGATTGCGCACTTCGCCTTTCTTGCCCAGGTCCGCGATAAAGCCGCTGGCCACATACTCGGACATGTTTTCGCCGGCTTCCTTGAGCACAGCTTTCGGGGCTGGCGAAAGCAACAGGCTGCTGCTGCCCTGCAAGGTGCGATCCAGTGCGTCAAGCACACGGCGTGGGCGGATATGGTTGGGGACCTGAATGCTGATCGAGACACCGTGCATGTGAGTCGGCCTGCTCAGGTTGACGATCTTGGCCTTGGCCGCTACGGAGTTGGGCACGACGGCAGTGCTGCCGGCGCCGGTCAGCAGGTGTGTGGCGCGCCAGTCGATATCGGTCACCTTGCCTTCGATACCGTCGATCGCGACCCAGTCATCGACCTGATAGGGTTTGGTGGTGTTGAGCACGATCCCGGAAAACACATCGCTCAAGGTGCTTTGCAGTGCCAGACCGACAATGATTGCCACGGCGCCCGAGGTTGCCAGAAGCCCTTTGACGGGGAGTTCCAGCACATAACCGGCCGCCGCAACCACTGCAATCAGAAACACCAGCGCGCCTATCACGTCCTGAAGAAGGCGTCCGCTATGACCGATGCGGTGCATCAAGGCCAGGCCGATCAGCACGGTCAAGACACGGGCGGCATACACCCACCAGAGAATGGCCAGTGCCGTGGCACCCAGTTGCAGCACGCTGTCATCCGGCCAGGACGGGGCCAGCAACGGGCTGATACCGGCATTGATGATGAGCGTACTGAAGGCCAGGAACAGACCCAGGCGAATGCCGACCCGAATCACTCGTAGCTGGATGGGCGACAGATGCCAGATCGACACATCGGCCAGCAGCAACAGGGCACTCCACAGCAAGGGATGGCTCAGCAGAACAGACATGATGCGACTCCGGGCATGACAGGCTGGAACCTGCCCGGTCGGGCAGGTTGTGGCGGGTGGCTGATCAGTTGCCGAGGTGGGCTTTCAGCTCGTTAGCTGCCTGGCGCATCGCGGCGCGGACTTCAGGCACCTGGTTCAGCGGGTTGAGCAGGCCGAAGTCATGGATCATCCCGTTGTAGCGCACTGCCGTAACCGGCACGCCTGCCGCATCCAGCTTGCGGGCATAGGCTTCGCCTTCGTCACGCAGCACGTCGAACTCGGCGGTCTGGACCAGTGCCGCAGGCAGGCCACGCAATTGTTCGCTGCTGGCTTGCAGGGGCGAGGCATGGATCCGGGCACGCTGGCCGGCATCGGTGGTGTAGTTGTCCCAGAACCACTTCATCATGCCTTTGGTCAGGAAATGACCTTCGGCAAATTGCTGGTAGGAGCCGTTATCGAAGTTTGCATCGGTCACCGGCCACAGCAGCAACTGGAATCGCAGCGCCGGGGTTTGCTGTTCCTTGGCCATCAGCGCAACGACGGCTGCCATGTTGCCGCCTACACTATTGCCCGCCACCGCCAGACGGCTGCCATCGACACCGATCTGCTTGCCATGCTCGGCCACCCAGCGGGTTGCGGCATAGGCCTGGTTGATTGCCGTCGGGTATTGCGCCTCAGGTGACGGCGTGTAATCCACATACACGGCTACCGCACCGGAGCCCACCACCAGATCGCGGATCAGTCGCTGGTGAGTCTGGAAGTCGCCCAACACCCAGCCGCCGCCGTGGAAGAACATGAACACCGGCAGGTCACCCTTGAGCTTGGCAGGGCGGACGATCTTGAGGGTGATCTTCTGACCGTTGGCATCAATGGAACGCTCGCTGACCTCCACGCCCGACAGATCCACCTTGACCGAGGCCTGCGCGCCGGTCAGCACTGCACGGGCGTCCTTGGGGCTCAGTTGCTCAAGTGGCTTGCCACCGCCAGCGGCCAGTGCTTCGAGAAAGGCCTGAGTGTTGTGCTCTACGCCTGGGCTGCCAGCGGCAAAGGCGTTGTTGACGGACAGGGCGAGCAGGGTGGTGGTCAGGGCTTTTTGCAGAGTGTTCATGGGGTCAGTCCTTTTGAGAAAACGAAAGTGGTTAGCGGGTGAGGGCAGTCCTGGCTTCGGGCCTCGGCTGCACCATGGACACAGATTAATAGGGTGCCGAAAGGCGAAAAAGCGGCTATAAAGCGTTTAACTGTCAACCAGGTTGTGACAATGAACCCTTTTGAAGATATGCGTATTTTTTGCCAGGTCATGGAGTCGGGCAGTTTCACGGCGGCCTCCGACAAACTGGGCCTGTCCAAACAGTTCGTCAGCCGCCGCTTGATGCAACTGGAGGAGCGGCTGGGCGTGCGCTTGCTCAATCGCTCGACCCGGCGTCTGGATGTCACCCCGCTGGGGCAGAGTTATTACGAGTCAGCCTTGCGCCTGCTGAGTGAAGTGGAGCAGGTCGAGCAGGGTATTTCTGGGCAGAACAGCGAACCGCGTGGCACCTTGCGTCTGAGTGCGCCACTGTCGTTTGCCGTGGCGCATCTGGGTTGTCTGCTGCCGTTGTTCTTGCAGCGCTATCGGGATGTGGCGGTGGAAGTAGACCTGAGTGATCGCCCGGTGGATCTGCTCAGCGAGGGCTATGACCTGGTGCTGCGCATTGGCGTGCTGGAAGACTCCAGCCTGATTGCCCGGCGTATCGCCACGATCGACAGGGTTTACTGCGCAAGCCCTGTTTACCTGGCCGAGCGGGGTCGCCCGGAAAGACCGGAAGACCTGCATGCCCATGATTGTTTGCCCTACGGCCATAACCGTCAGGTGCAGTGGCGTTTCCAGAGCAGTGGCAAACCCGTGAGCCTGAATGTCAGCGGGCGCATGCGCACCAATAACGGCGAGTTGCTGCGCGATGCAGCGATTGCCGGGTTGGGCATCACCTACTTGCCGACCTTCATTGTGGGGGCCGCGCTGAGCAGCGGAAGTCTGGTCAGGGTGCTGGACGATCTGCGTCCCGAGCCTCTGACGCTGTCGGCGGTTTATCCGCAGCATCGTCAGGCTTCAAGGCCGGTTCAGGCCCTGATCGAGTTCCTGCGCGAACGGCTGGAACTCAATGACATGCTTTGAACCGAGAGGGCGGTAACTGAGTCGTTTGCATATTAGGCTAGATCGAAAATGAATTTAGATAATGATTTTCAGAGTGATAAGGTTCTAAAAATACCTTTCAAACGTTGAAATCGTTATCAAAAAGTCGGTGACCGTGCATGCGGACCCAGGCTTCATTCTGATCCAGTGGAGATTGCACGTGCCCGACAACACCCTCGCCCGATGGAAGAAAAGCGTTCTGTCCGGTCTGTTCATGACGCTTGCGGCTTCCTTGACTGCCGTCCATGCCGCCGATCTGGTGGTCGGCGACCAGAGTTACAGCGCCCGTACCGTGATGGAGGCCGCGGGTGTACTCGATGATCTGCCTTATGAGCTGGAGTGGAAGCAATTCACCGCTGGTTCGCCCGTGGCCGAAGCCCTGAACGTCGGCAGCCTGGATGTCGGTTTGCTGGGCGATTCGCCCGCCTTGTTCATGGGCGCTCTGGGCGCGCCGATCAAGGTCATCGGTGTTTCGCGGCAGAATCTGGATGGCGTGGCCATCGTGGTGCGCAAGGACTCCTCCATCAAGAGCGTTGCGGATCTGGCGGGCAAGAAAGTGGCGATCTGGAAAGGCTCGTTCAGCCAGCAATTGATGCTTACTGCGCTGGACAAGGCGGGCGTGCCCCGTGATGCCGTGGAGTATCGTTACCTCAGTGCGCTGGACTCCTCCCATGCCCTGGACGGTGGTTCGGTGGATGCCATCGCGACCTGGGAGCCCTATGTCACCCAGCAGGAACGTCAGGGTGCCAGGATCATCATCACGGCCAAGGGGCTGATTCCCGCGCAGAGTTTCATTGTTGCCAACGACAAGGCTATCAAGAACAAGCGCGCCCAGATCAACGATTTCCTTCAGCGTCTGCAAGCGGCCCGCGACTGGTCGGTGCGTGATCCGAAGAACAGCGAAACCTACGCCAACGCCTGGTCGAGCCTGACCCGGGCCGATGCGGAGGTGGCCCGGCGCTGGTTCTCCCGCTCGCAGATAGTCGTCGTACCGATTACACCTGAAGTGATTGCAGGCGCGCAGCAGACCATCGATTTTTTCAACAGCGCCGGGTTGACCAAAAGCTATCCTGCGGCCAGCGTGTTTGATGAATCGTTCAATTCGGCGCTTAAATTGCAGGAGCAGGTTTCACGTTGATTCATCTGCTTCTTTTCGCGAATGAATTCGCTCCTGCACCCAAGGAGCGAATTCATTCGCGAAAGCTCCACGCCAAAACCCCACCCCCCCTCAGGAGCCCTTCACCATGACTTTCACTTCATTGCACTGGGGCGTCTACCGTCCACAGGTTGTGGACGGAAAGCTTGAGGCGCTGGTGCCCGCAGAGTGGGACAAGGACCCTTCGCCCATAGGGGATTCGGTAGCAGGTGCCATCGCATCGCCGACCCGTATCAAGCGTCCCGCCGTGCGCCGCAGTTTTCTTCACGAGCAAGGTGGTCGGCCCGACCTGCGAGGGCAGGAGCCTTTTGTTGAAGTGTCCTGGGACGTTGCACTGGATCTGGTCGCCCGAGAGCTGAAGCGCATCAGGGGCGAGCATGGCAACCAGGCAATCTTCGGTGGCAGTTACGGCTGGGGCAGCGCGGGGCGTTTTCATCATGCCCAGAGTCAGTTGCATCGCTTCCTCAACTGCCTGGGCGGTTATGTATTCAGCACCGACAGTTACAGCCTTGGTGCAGGACGAGTGTTGATGCCGCATATCGTCGGTAATATGGACTGGCTGCTGGCGGCGCACACCTCCTGGGAAAACCTGGCCGAGCACTGCGAGTTGTTCGTGGCCTTCGGTGGCCTGCCTGCCAAGAACGCCCAGACAAGCCCCGGTGGCGCCAGCGATCACTTGCTGAGTGAGGCTTTGCAGTCGATGTCGAAAGCGGGTGTGGAGTTCGTCAATGTCAGCCCGTTGCGCGATGACTTGGTCGGCCCTGAAAGGAATGAATGGCTGGCGATTCGTCCCGGCAGCGATACGGCGTTGATGATGGCGTTGTCCTGGATCCTGATCACCCAAGGGCTGCATGACGAAGCCTTTGTGCAGCGTTATACCGTCGGCTATGAGCGCTTTCGTGACTATCTGCTGGGCCATGTCGACGGACAGCCAAAGGACCCGCAATGGGCCGAGCAACTGACTGGAATCCCGGCCCGCCAGATCATCGAGCTGGCACAACGCATGGCCAGCAAGCGGACCATGATCAATGTCGCCTATTCCTTGCAGCGTTCGATCCATGGCGAACAACCGTTCTGGATGACCGTGACCCTGGCCGCACTGCTGGGACAGATCGGTTTGCCGGGTGGCGGTTTTGGGCTGGGTTATGGCTGCATGAACAATACGGGCAGCGGCCGCAAGGCATTTTCCGGGCCGCGTTTCGAGCAGGGCAGCAACCCGGTCAAGGATTTCATCCCGGTGGCACGTGTCGCCGACATGCTGCTCAATCCCGGTGCGCCTTTCGATTACAACGGCCAGCAACGGCACTATCCCGACATTCGGCTGGTGTACTGGGCCGGCGGCAATATCTTTCATCATCACCAGGACCTCAACCGTCTGCTGGATGCCTGGCAGCGCCCGGAAACCATCATTGTTCACGAGCAGTACTGGACCGCCCAGGCCAGGTACGCCGATATCGTCCTGCCTGCGACTACGGCGCTGGAGCGCAATGACATCGGCAGTTCGGCTTCCGACCGTTTCATGATCGCCATGCAGCAAGCCATCGAGCCAGTGGGTGACGCCCGCGACGACTATTCGATCTTCGCCGACCTGGCACAGCGTCTGGGCTTTGCCGATACCTTCACTGAGGGGCGTGATGCGTCTGCCTGGCTGCGTTATATCTATGAACAGTCTCGCGAGCGGGCCGAAACCTTCGGCGTGCAGTTGCCGGACTATGATCGGTTCTGGCGCGAGGGCCTGTTCGAGGTGCAGTACCCCGAAACCGACATGATCCTGCTCAAGCCCTTCCGCGACGACCCGCAGGCCAACCCTTTGCCCACGCCTTCAGGGCGTATCGAAATCTTCTCCGAGCGCATTGCCGGGTTCGGTTACGCGGACTGTCCGGGGCATCCGGTCTGGCTGGACAAGCCAGCGGCCACGTTTCCCTTGCACCTGCTCTCCAACCAGCCGCGAACCCGTTTGCACAGTCAGTACGACCACGGTGCCTATAGCCGCGCTTCAAAGATCCACGAGCGTGAGCCCTTGACCCTCAATCGCATCGACGCGCAGGCCCGAGGCATTGTCGATGGCGATGTGGTCAAGGTTTTCAACGAGCGAGGGGCTTTTCTGGCCGGGGTGATTGTCTCGGATGACATTCGCCCCGGCGTCGTGCAGATCGCCACCGGAGCCTGGTTCGATCCACTGGTCCATGGCCAGAAGGGCAGCCTTGAGAAACATGGCAACCCGAACGTGATTACCCTCGATGTGGGGGCTTCACGCTTGTCTCAGGGTTGCTCGGCACAAACCGCGT
This sequence comes from Pseudomonas cichorii, assembly GCF_015471405.1. GTDB lineage: Bacteria > Pseudomonadota > Gammaproteobacteria > Pseudomonadales > Pseudomonadaceae > Aquipseudomonas > Aquipseudomonas serbiensis. The sequence continues at coordinate 224,658 of NZ_BLVZ01000010.1, read as the reverse complement.
CGGTGGAGGTCGTCAGGTGGGATCAGGCGTTGCCGCAAGTGACGGCCTTTGAGCCGCCACTGCTGACGTGAGGCTAATCGTTGACCTGAATGATCCCCTCACGCACGGCAAACAACACCAGGCTGGCGATATCGTGAATCCCCAGACGATGCATGACCTGAGAGCGATGGGCCTCGACTGTCTTGACGCTCAGGCCCAGGCCCAGTGCGATGGAACGAGTCGATTCGCCACGGGCGATCAGGCGCAGGATTTCCAGTTGGCGTTCAGTCAGTGAAAAGTTTCCGGATCTGCTGCCCGAAGGCTGCGTAAGGCTTTTCTTGACGGCCTGGCTGACCACCAGCGGCACGACTTCCGAAGACAGATATTGATCGCCATGCTGCAACGCCTGTAAGGCCAGTTCCAGCTCCAGAAAGCTGGCGCTCTTGAGCAGATAGCCCTGGGCACCCAGTTGCAGGCATTTCATGACGAAGCTTGAGTCGGTATGTGTCGATAGCATGAGCACCTTGCTGCAGGGCGCATGGACTGATAACTCCTCCAGTGTATGGACGCTGCATGATCGCTCCATGGACATGTCGAGCAGGATGATGTCCGGCGACAACAGGCAAGCAAGCTGGACGATGCTATCCCCATCGCCAGCCTCCCCGACGATTTCGTATTCGTGTTGTTTTTCCAGTAGTGCTCGTATACCAGCCCGAAACAACGGGTAGTCATCGGCGAGCAGAATTCGGCAAGGCATATGTACGGCCTGTGTCGCATGGGAAGTGAATAGCGGCCAACGAGTGACAGCTACGATTACTATTCTCCCGTGGGGGTTGATGATAGCCCGCTGATGGCTAGCTGCATCCATTTGCAAGACGCCCACGGGGAGGACGTCCCTATCCCGAATATCGGCGATGGCATTCCGTTAGCCATGCCGTGCGCTGTCACCAAACTGTTGGATCAGTATCGGTACTCTGGACAGCGGTTCTATCGCTTGTGCCGCGCCCATGCGAATCGCTTCCTTGGGCATGCCGAACACAACGCAACTGGCCTCATCCTGGGCGACGGTGTGGGCTCCGCTTTCGCGCATGGCCAGCAGGCCGCGCGCTCCGTCGTCTCCCATGCCGGTCATGATCACGCCCAGCGTATTGGCGCCTGCATGTCTGGCCATAGAGCGAAACAGCACGTCTACCGATGGCTTGTGCCGGTTTACCGGTGGGCCATCGATAACCTCGACTTGATAGTGTGCTCCGTTGCGTTTGAGCTGCATGTGCAGACCACCGGGAGCGATCAGTGCCAGACCGCTGTGAACGCGATCCAGATGCCTGGCTTCACGTACTTCTATCTGGCAGAGACTATCGAGACGTCTTGCGAAATCTGCCGTGAATTTTTCCGGCATGTGTTGAACGATCACAATGCCCGGGCAGTCACGTGGCAGTTGGCGAAGAATGAATTCCAGTGCCTGGGTGCCTCCGGTCGAGCAGCCCAGTGCGACCACCCGGTCGGTGGTCCTGAACAATGGATTTACTGCGGGCGGTGCTTCCTGGACCTGCGCGCGGGCAGGTGGCCGGAAAGCGCCTGGGCGTGTGCGGGCGGCCTCTTCGATCTTGCGGATCAGATCCCCCGAAAGTTGCTCCAGGCTTTGTTTCAGACCCAGCCGGGCCTTGGTGAAAACCCCCACTGCACCGGCTGCCAGTGCTTCGACGGAAACGCTGGCACCTTCCTCGGTCAGCGTCGAACAGATCAGGGTCGGAGTAGGGCGTTCGCTCATGATCTGACGCAGAAAGGTAAGACCATCCATGCGCGGCATTTCGACATCCAGAATCACCACGTCAGGCCAGTCGCGGCGCATCTTGTCGATGGCGTAAAGCGGGTCACTGGCCTGGCCGATCACTTCGATGCCGGGATGGTTTGTCAGGCAATTGGTAAGCACCTGGCGAACCAGGGCCGAGTCGTCAACGATGAATACGCGGATCACAGAATATGCCCACCTGTCCTTGAGTTCGGCATGACGGGCGGCGTGACTTCATTGCGCTGACAGTCGATCCTGCCACTCAGGCCATCTATCTGAAGGCGGCGGTAGTGCTCGCCATTGAGGTCGTGCAAGTCCACCGCCCAGTTGCGCAGGCTGAACTGTTTGCGGGCGAAGTCGCTGTTGGTGTGGCCGATCTTGCGCAGCGAGTTACCCTCGAAACGCGACAGGCAGCCACCGCCGAAAATCCCTTTGCGGTACTCGCTCGGGTTGGTGCCGTGACGCACCATGTCGGCGTGCATGCGCTGGAACACGGCATCGCCGTAGCGCGTGTCCTGATCGTTGAGCGGTGCCTTGTTGTAGCTGGCCGTCGGGTCACGGGGCAGGACGTAATGGGATACGCCCAGCAAGCGCCAGCGTGGATGCCAGAGAATTATCGATACGCAACTGCCCAGCAGGGTCGTGACAGGACCGTCGTGGCGCCCAAAGAAGTAATCGCCGGGGCGCAGGAAAATGGGTTGATTCACAGACATTCGTACACCGAGGGCCGTACCAGTCGTACGGGTAGCTCAAAACCATGAATGCTTTCGGCGTGGCCTATGAATAGCAGGCCGCCGGGACGCAACTGACAGACAAGGCGCTGCACAATACGTTTCTTTTCTTCGTTGTCGAAGTAGATCAATACGTTGCGCAGAAAGATCACATCGAACATGCCCACGTCTTCTGCCAGCGGCTGGACGATATTCACCTCGCGCAGCGTGACCCGGTCGCGCAGGGCCGCCTGCACCCGGAAGCGTCCGCTCATGTCGCCTACGCCGCTCAGGCAGTAGCGCTGCATCCAGCCCTGGGGAAAGTACTTGGCCTGGGCGATGTCATAGATGCCTTCGTGGGCCTTGTGCAGCATGCTCAGGCTCAGGTCGCTGGCCATGATGGACCAGTCCTGTGTGGTGGCGTGTTCGCTGAGCACCATCGCAAGGCTGTAGGGTTCTTCACCCGATGAACAGGCGGCACTCCAGATCCGCAGTGAACCCCGACGTCTGGCCAGCCACTGGCCGAGAAACTCGAAGTGCGGATGTTCGCGGAAGAAGTACGTTTCGTTGGTTGTAAGCAGATCCACCACCAGACGGCGTTCCTGCTTGTACATGGGCTGTTCGAGCATGTGCAGGTATTCGGTGTAACTGTCGAGCCGGTAATAACGAAGGCGTTTCATCAGGCGACCGGCAACCAGCGGGCGCTTGTTCTGCGCCAGCTGGATGCCTGAAGCATCGGCCATGAGTTTTTGCAGATGGAGGAACTCGGTATCACCGAGTGTCGGCATCTTCAGTGCTTCTGACATCTCAGGTTCCCTTGAGCACAGCAAGACTGAGCTGGCGAATGTCGTCCAGTGACAACACTTGTGCAATGTTCAGAATGATGGTGAAAGTCTGGTCGCGACGAGCCATGCCGGCGATGAAGTCTGTGCGGATACCGGCCCCGAAAGGTGGGGCGGGCACCACCTGTTGCGGATCGATATCGAGCACGGCGTCCACGGCGTCCACCACCAGACCGATGCGCTGGTAGAGGTCTTCCAGCGTCAGTTCGATGATCACGATGCAGGTGCGCTTGCCGGGCTGCGTCAGCTCGAAGCCGAAGCGCGCCGCCAGATCGAGCACCGGCACCACGTTACCGCGCAGGTTGATCACGCCATGGATAAAGGCCGGCATCATCGGTACGGAAGTGACTTCGTCGTACTCGATGATCTCCCGCACCAGATCGATGGGTAACGCATACGCGGCATCGCGTACCCGAAACGACAGATGCTGGATGCTCATCGTGTCGGCGTCGGATAACAGCTCTACAGTTTGCGGAAGGCTCATAGGTCACGTCCCCCTTAATTGAAACTGACGAACTGGCCTTCATCGACCTGCGACTTGCCTCTGGACCATGGCGGCGGCGTGCTGCTGTAGTTGTCCGAGGCTCGTGGCTGAGGTCTGGATGAAGACTGTGCTTCAAAGCGGAAGAAGCCGATCAGTTCCTGCAACTGGCCGGCCTGGGCATTCATTTCTTCTGCCGTGGCCGCCAGCTCTTCGGAGGCCGAAGCGTTCTGCTGGGTGATCTGGTTCATCTGGCCCATGGCGATATTGATCTGCCCGGCCGCGCCGCTCTGTTCCTGGGACGCCGCAGTGATTTCCTGCACCAGGTCGGAGGTCTTCTGGATATTGGGCACGATCTCGTTGAGCAAGCGTCCAGCCTGCTCGGCCAGTTGTACGCTGCTGGAGGCGACCTGACCGATTTCCTGGGCCGCCACCTGGCTGCGTTCGGCCAGCTTGCGTACTTCGGCGGCGACCACTGCGAAGCCTTTGCCGTGATCGCCCGCTCGTGCGGCTTCGATTGCGGCGTTCAGGGCCAGCAGGTTGGTCTGGTAAGCGATGTCGTCGATGATGCTGATCTTGTCGGCAATCTGCTTCATGGCCAGGACGGTGTCGCCGACAGCGCCACCGCCTTGAACGGCGTCATTGGCAGCCTTGCCTGCGATGCCGTCAGTGATCTTGGCGCTTTCGGTGTTCTGGGCAATCGAAGCGGACATCTGTTCGACCGAGGCGCTTGTCTGTTCGACGCTGGCGGCCTGTTCGTTGGCCGCCTGGCTCAAGGACTGCGAGGTCGAACTGACCTGCTCCGAGGCTGAAGACAGCGAGTCTGCGGCACTGCGTACATCACCCAGAATACTGCGCAGACGCAGGGCCATGTTCTGCATGGAAGCGAGCAACTGACCGGTTTCGTCCTTGCTGTTGACTTCAAGGTCCTTGCTCAGGTCGCCGGCCGCCATGCGGTTAGCGGCTTCCACCGCGCCATTGAGCGGCTTGGTGATGCTGCGGGTGACCAGTACGCCGATCAGCATGCCCAGCAGAGTGGCGACGGCCACCAGCACAATCATTTGCACGCGGGAGCTTTCGGAGATCGTGGTGATTTCCTGATTCGACTGTCCGGCCCGTTCTTTCTTGTAATCGACCACTTCACCCAGCATGCGGTCGACTATCTCGGACGTCGATATGGCCTTTGGCAACAGATTGGTTACCTCACTGGCTTCCTGGAGCTGGCCGCTTTGTTGATGGGCGAGCAAGAGTTGCTTGGCTACGTTTTCGTATTCGGTCAGTGGTGCCAGCAAGCCATCGACTCTGGCCTGGCCTTCTTTGGTGATGAAGCTCTCGCGGGATTTGACGATCAGAGCGCGAGTGGTTTCCAGTGTGCTGCGAGTCAGGTTGGCCGCACTTTCCCGCTCTTCCTGAGTGGTGGAGAGCAGGCTCTGGCGCATGGCGCGACCTGCGGTGATCAGCTGGATATTGGCTTCCTGCAACTGGCTCATGCCCTCGACGTCGATGTCGTACATTCGATCCGAAAGCCGGTTCACCTCGTCCAGGTTGCGGATGCCAAGCAAGCCAATGGTCGCGGTCAAGGCCACGACGATCAGAAAACCGAGTGTCAGCCTGACCCCTATCTTCATATTTCGGATGAACTGCATGTTTACATCTCCTGAAGGCTGAAAAAGTTAGTTGGTGCTGGCGACACTGGTCTGGTTGGCGCTTTCGACCAGGGCTTGTAAATGGCGAAACAGGCTGGGTATATCCAGAATCAGTGCGACCTGACCGGAGCCCAGAATGGTGGAGCCGCTGATACCGCGAAGGTGCTGGAACATCTTGCCCAGAGGCTTGATGACGGTTTGCAATTCGCCATGCAACTGATCGACGATCAGCCCGGCCTGCTGGCGTCCCTGGCTGACCACGACAATATTGCGGCGGCGCGAAGGCTCTGCCTTGATACCGAAATGGCTGTCCAGTGCGATGCAGGGCAGGGGTCTGCCACGCAGGTTCAGATAGCCATAGCCGTTTTCCAGAGGCGGCTCGCTGGCCTCCATGCATTCGGTGACCATGTCCAGCGGAATGACGAAACTGTCCTGGCCTACGCTGACCAGAAAACCGTCGATGATGGCCAGGGTCAGCGGCAGGCGAATGCGGAATGTGCAGCCTTCACCGGCAACCGAATCGATCTCGATCAGGCCGCGCAGTTGATCGATGGCGCTACGCACGACATCCATTCCCACACCGCGCCCCGACAGGTTGGAAACCTGCTCGGCGGTGGAGAACCCGGCCTCGAAAATCAGCAAGTGAATATCGCTGTCGCTCAGTTGTGCGTCAGGTTCGACCATGCCTTTGGCGATGGCTTTTTCCAGAATGCGTGCGGTGTTCAGGCCGCGGCCGTCATCGCTGATTTCCAGCACGATCATCCCTGAGTCGTGATAGGCATTGAGGCTCAGATTGCCCTCGGCGGGTTTGCCGACGGCCAGGCGGTCGGCCGCGGACTCGATGCCGTGGTCGATGGCGTTGCGCACCAGATGCGTCAGCGGGTCGGCCACCTTGTCGATCACCGACTTGTCCAGCTCGGTTTCGCCCCCGCGAATGGTCAACTGGATCTTCTTGTCCAGTTCCTGGCTGACGTCACGCACTACGCGGTGGAAGCGGTTGAAGGTTTCACCCACTTCGACCATGCGCAGCTTCAACGCGCTTTCGCGGATCTGCTCAACATGCTGGAGCACCGCCTGAGTGCTTTCGATACAGGCGTTGTGGCCACTGAGACGGGCCTGCATTTGCGCGCCGGCTGTACTGATGACCAGCTCGCCGACCAGATTGATCAGCTCATCAAGCTTGTTTGCTGCGACCTTGACCAGCGTGGTTTCCACGGGCCGACGGTCACGGTTGGGGGCCGCGGAGGGTCTTTCAGGCGCGGCTACGGGGACCTGAGCCACGGCCTGCGCTTGCATGACCGGAGCCTGTTCGACGACTGGGTAATGCTCGATAACGGTTTGGCCAGCATCGGGTTCAGGAGTCAGTTGCTCGATATGCAGTGTGCAGAAATCCTGAATGAACTCGAAAACGTCTTCGATCTCGCTGGCCTGAGCGCTGCTGCGCAGGGTCAGTTTCAGCTCCAGGTAGCAGTCTTCAGGGTCGAGTTTCCCCAGCTCGGGCAAGGAGGGCGTCAGCGTCTGCAAGTGCGTGATGGTGCCGAGCTTCTTGAGGTAACGCACGAAGGCCGCAGGGTCAAAACCGTTCTGGAACAGTTCCTTGGCAAACGCGATGCAAACCTGCCAGTCGCGTTCGTCGGCACTCACGGCCGTTTCACTGCTGCTCGACGCGGTATCTTTGGTCTCGACGGCATCATGTCCCTGAGCCTTGGCCAATGCCGCGAGCAGTGGGGCCTGGCGGCTTTCGTTGGCTTCCATCAGGCCGTTGTCGGGGTCTACGCTTTCGAGCATCGTGCTCAGTTCATCCATGCATTTGAGCATTAGCGAAGTCAGGTCCGAGGTCAGCACTCGCTGGCCGTCGCGTACCGACATCAACAGACTTTCCAGGTGATGGGTGAGGGTGACCAGCGGCGTCAGCGAAAAAATGCCGGCTGACCCTTTGAGGGTGTGTACAGCCCGGAAAAGGCCATTGACGGCGTCGTGATCGTCAGGCGAGGTTTCAAGACGCAGCAGGCTGTCTTCGGCATCCTTGAGCAGGTCACGGCCTTCATCCAGAAAGCCCTGGAGTAATTGATTCCACTGTTCGCCACTGAGCATCGGTCAATCCTCGGCCTTGGCCACAGGTTGGAGAACATCCAGAGCCAGCAGCTCGGCCATTTCAATCACGCTGGGCGAGGCTGCACTGACGGTGGCTGGTGTCCCGGTCAATGACAGCTCGCGCTGCAATGCCAGCAACAGTTGGGCGCCAGCGCTGTCGAGTTCATCGATGCCGCTGAGGTCCATTTGCCATGAATGGGCCTGGGTGGACATCAAGGGGATGAGCAACTCACGCGCCTGTCTGACTTCATAGATGGTCAGGTCGCCCTTCACATGCATCAGCGTCGGGGCGTCTTGCGTACCGCCTGTTATCGAGAACATGGGCTTACCCCAGCAGTTTCTCGACCGCAGCGAGCAATTGCTGAGGCTGAAAAGGTTTGACGATCCAGGCTTTGGCACCCGCGGCCTGGCCTTCGGCTTTCTTGGATTGTTCGCTTTCGGTGGTGAGCATGATGATGGGCGTGAAGCGGTATTCAGGGCGTGCCTTGACTTCCTTGACCAGGCCTATGCCGTCGAGGTTGGGCATGTTCACGTCGCTGATGATCAGGTTGACCTTCTGCCCGGTCAGCTTGTTGAGGGCATCGCGCCCGTCTACAGCCTCGATCACCTGATGCCCGGCGCTGCTCAGGCTCATTTTCACCAACTGGCGCATCGATGAAGAGTCATCGACGATCATTACGGTCTTGGCCATGTTCGGAACTCTCGTATAGGGAAAAAGCAGGAATCAGAAAAAAGTGATTTCGCTGGCAGCGGCCTGTGGTCGCCCGTTGCGCTCTTCTTCCGTGGTGAAGCGCTGACGCAGGCGATCCAGCCATGCGTGCGGATCATCGAGGCTCTGGTCTTGACTGTGCAGGGCATCGAGCAGTTGTTGCTGATCGGCCTGGACGTGATCGAGCATCTGGTCGGCGCGGTCCTGGAACTGCAGGTTGACCATGATCGAGTGGATATCGCGCTGGGTATCCCTGGCATCGCGTTGCAGCGCCTGGGAGGAATCTGAAAGTTCGTTGAGGTTCTCTCCCAGGCGGGCCATGACTTGAGTGACCGAGTCGTTGAGAAAGTCCAGGTTGTTGCGCTCGCTTGCGCCCAGTTCGGCGGCCGCTGTGATGGTGAACTGGATGGCCTGGTTGATTTCTTCGACCTTGGTGTCCATGCCCTGGCCTGTCTCGGCGGACAGCGAAGAGAGCTTGCGCACTTCGTCGGCGACTACCGAGAAGCCACGGCCATGTTCGCCGGCACGAGCGGCTTCGATAGCGGCATTGAGGGCCAGCAGGTTGGTCTGGCTGGCGATTTCCTGCACGCGCTTGGCCATGAATTGCAACTGACCGGCATAGCTGTCGAGTTTGCCGATCGTGGTCGTCAATTCCTGCTGGCGCTGACTGCTGGCGTTGAAGGAGTGGGTCACTTCCTTGAGCCGTTCGTTGGCTTCAAGCAGGCTGGCTCCGACGCCACCGTTTCCGAGGATGTTCTCGGAGTTCTGCAGGCTGCCTTCCAGGCGGGTCGCAATATTACTGAAGCTGTTGAACAGTTCACTGATATTGGTTTGCAGCAGGTCACGGCTCTGATTGATGCTTTCGCTCCAGCTTGGAACGACGGTATGCAACAGCGCCGGTACGTCGGGCTGGCTCAGGGATTGAGCCGGGTCTGAGTCGGAGTGTTCTGTGGCAAGTGGCGTTGTAGACGCTCTGGCACGTAAATGCAGGGCAATAGTAGCGATAGCAATAATAACCAGGCCACTGGCTGAAACTATGTTTTGTCCCAGTGCGATCCCGGTAGCGCTTACAGCGAGGCCAAGCCAAAAACCAATGTAAATAGCCATCCTCGCATCCATTCGATTGCCTTAAAGATAATCGGATGATAGCGATGGTAAATTGACGTCAATATCGGGATAACCCCTAATCCTTGCAGTGGGCGGCGTAGGCTCTACGACACAGGTATTTGGATTTTTAGCTGACTGGAGTGTCAGGTAAAAGTCATTGTATTCAATGTTTTTGGATCCAGAACGGACTGTCGCAGGTGTGCGCGACAGGTGTGTGGTCCTAGGTAAATGGCTTAAGGGTGTGAGCTTGAAAGCGGTTTGAAAGGGCGAACTAATATGAGTTTTAGATGGATTTACTATCGATGTACGATAACTAACTAGGGTGATATTTCAGGGGGGATGAATGAGGGGGGACAAATAAAAAAGCGGTTTGCTAAAGGGTTGAAAAAATAGGCTTTTAATATTGAATATGACATTTTTATTTTGATGTTCGTCTTCACGAAGTTATTCGTGAAGACGCCTGTTAAATAGATTCATTATCATCGGAAAAAACGATCTGATGAAGTCCTTACAGGGATGTACTGCGAGCCGCGAAAACAGCCTTGCCCACCCCCTGAAGGACCGCGTCGTTTTGCGGCGTATGAACCCGGCCACACAGCACATTACGGTAATGGCGTTGCAGCGGATTGCTGCGTGACAGGCCGGGATTGCCGGTCGCTTCGATGGCCAGCTCTACAGCGCGAAGGGCGTTGCCGGTCACCAGGTATTTGATCTGCGCAGCGTTTTTCGTCGGCACCAGCCCCCTGGCGGCAGACTCCAGCAGGTTCTGATTGGCGAACAGCAAGGTGTCGATATGGCCGACCACCTCCTGAAAGCGTGGCAGGGTCGACAGTGCAGCTCCGAGGTTGGACGGTTTGCGCTGCTCCAGCCACTGAACCAGCCAGTCCCTTGCCGAGTGGGCGATACCGTCATAGACCGATGACAGCAGCACCGACATCCAGAGCAGGCCCGAAGCGTCGAGCTCCGGCTGTGGAGCGCTCCAGCGGCTGACACTGACGGCATGTTCCAGCGGTACCAGCACGTCCTCGAAGATCACTTCATGACTGCTGGTGGCACGCATCCCCAAATGGTCCCAATCTTCGACTATACGGATGCCGGGCGTGTCCTTGTGTACCAGCCAGGCTCCGACCAGTGGGTCTTCATCATCACTGCGAGCCCAGACGCTGAACCAGGTCAGGCCATGGCTGCCGGTGGAGTAGATCTTGCTGCCGCTGATCCGCCAGCCTTCCGCTGTGCGGCGGGCAGTGGTGGCAGGTAGGCCGCCGCGAGCTGGAGTGCCGAGGTCTGGCTCCACTCGCAGTGCATTGATCAGTGCGCCATCCTGAACGGCTTGTTTCGCGACCAGTACACGCAAATCCCTGGGCCAGCTTTTGCTTTCCTGCAAACGGGAATGCTGGATGTACTGCATGACCAGAATCAGCGCAGTGGAAGGTTCGCCCTTGGCAACGGCACTGACCGTTTGCAGTGCCTGAACCAGATCGGCACCGCCGCCGCCCAGGTCGGTGGGGACGGTAAGACCCAGCAGTCCGTGTTCATGCAGCAGACGGAAGTTGTCGTGGGGGAACTCGCCGCTGACGTCGTAATGCTCGGCTGTTTCGGCCAGTTGTGCGGTGATCTGGGCCAGCCGGGCCGCGAAAGCCTCGGCTGATTCTGGATTGTCCTGAGGACGAAGCAGGGAAAGGCTCATGCCACGGCTTCCTCTCTGGAACCGAGGGCCTGGGCGTCTTGTGCATGGCGATTGACCGGTACGGACAAACCAAAGTGCTCACGCAGGGTTGCGCCCGTGTATTCGCTGCGGAACAGACCGCGTTGCTGCAACAGCGGCACGACCAGCTCGGTGAAATACTGCAAGCCGTCCGGCAACAGCGAATTGATGATGAAGCCATCCGCCGCGCCTTGTTCAAACCAGGTCTGGACAGCGTCGGCAACCTGTTCGGGTGTGCCGACGAAATCGCGGCGAGGGCGCGAGAAGTACAAGGCGACTTCACGCAGGGTCAGGCCTTCGTCTTTGGCCAGTTGCTTGATGCGGTCCGAGCCGCCTTTCTGACTGTTGGAGCCCAGGTCGCCCAGTTCGGGGAACGGCTCATCCAGTGGGTACTGGCTGAAATCGTGATCGTTGAATGGGCGACCCAGCGCAACGATGGCATCTTCGATGGACACCAGTTCCACGGCCTGTTGATAGCGGCTTTCCACTTCGGCTTCATCGCGGCCGATGATCGGGCGGATACCCGGCAGGATCGACAGGTCTTGCGGGTTGCGGCCGAATCCTGCGGCGCGTTTTTTCAGGTCCCTGGAATAGTTTTTGGCGTCTTCGAGGGTTTCTGCATGAACAAAGATGGCATCGGAATATTCCGCTGCGAAATTGCGCCCGTCCTCGGAAGTCCCGGCCTGAAACAGCACGGGATGACCCTGACGGGAGCGGGAAATGTTCAGCGGGCCTTTGACCTGAAAGAACTCGCCTTGATGGTTGAGCGCATGCAGCTTGCTCGGGGTGAAGAATTCGCCGGTCTGTTTGTTGCGGGCAAAGGCGTCGTCTTCCCAGGAATCCCACAGGCCCTTGACCACCGAGACGTGTTCCTTGGCGATGCGATAGCGAACCGCATGGGGCGGATGTTCGCCTTTGCTGAAGTTATCGGCAGTGCCGCTGAGCCAGGACGTGACCACGTTCCAGCCAGCGCGACCGCCACTGATGTGATCCAGTGAGGCGAACTGGCGGGCCACCTGGAAGGGTTCGGTGTAGCTGACCGTGACAGTCGCCACCAGACCGATGTGCTGTGTGGTGGCCGCCAGTGCAGAGAGGATGGTCAGCGGCTCGAAGCGGTTCAGATAGTGCGGGCTGGATTTCTCGTGGATATGCAGGCTGTCGGCAATGAAGACGAAATCGAATTTGGCCGCTTCGGCCAGGGCGGTCTGCTGCTTGTAGAAACCGAAATTGACACTGGCATCCGCCAGCGCATCCGGATGGCGCCATTCACCCCAACCGTGGCCCACGCCATGAACCATGGCTCCGAGTTTCAAGTGACGTTGTGTGCTCATGTCGAGTGCTCCTGAATGGGTGTCGTGGGCTGACGGCTCTGGAGGTCAGCAGTCCCTGCCTGGGTGAATGAGATTGAAATTATTCCTATAAGAAACCGATGTGAAGTATCTTTTGGTTATATGCTAATTATGTAATTAAGTGATTTTTAGTTTTTAGAATATAAATAATATTGATTTTGTTCGAGCGGATTCATCCGCTAGACGTCATTGAAGGCGGTGTGTTTTCCTTGGCTGTACAGGCCTTTTGCGAATGAATTCGCTCCTACGGAATCAAGTTCACATGTGAGCTTTTCTGTGGGAACGGAGTCATCCGCGAAGAGGCCAGTAAAGTTCAGCGCAAAGTCAGATCACATTGAAGCCATGGGTCCCGTCGCGACCCAGTTGCTCCACCAGACCAAACTCCCAGTCCAGATAAGCCTGCATCGCCTCGCGTGGTGCATCAGTGCCTTCATAGGGGCGGCGATAGCGATCAATGCGTGGCGAGGCCAGGTGACTTTCGCCGTGCTCCAGTGGCAGGCCAGCCTTGATCCAGCTGGCGGTCCCGCCGTTGAGCAGGAACACCTGCCTGCCGGTCAAGGCCTCTACCTCGGCCACTGCCAGACGGGCCAGACGACTGCTGCCGCAAGTCAGCACATAACGTTCGGCACTGGGCACTTTGCTCAGGGCCTGTGCGAGATCCGCCCGCAATGTCCACCATGCGCCGGGGATGTGCTGCTTGACGTAGTTGGCGCTGGCGGTGAAGTCGAGCACCGCGACATTGTCGTCGGCCTGCCATTGGGCCAGGGTTTCAGGGCTGATTTCCTCGACCTGAGGCGGCGTCGGGAAAGGAGCATCCCAGTCACCTGTTTCGCTGAAATCCGCCGCTTGCAGATCATCGATCACGAACACTTCCCAGCCCAGTTGCGCCAGCCACGAAGCCGACATGTTGGCCCGTACGCCGTCATCGTCCACCAGCACCAGACGCGCACCGCGCACGCTGGCGAAGTGATCGGTTTCCTGCACCAGTTGCCCGCCGGGCGTGGAGCGAGCCGCAGGCAGGTGGCCTTTGGCGAATTCTTCCGGTGTGCGTACATCGAACAGATACGTGGTTCGTGTGGCGTCGTCCTGCCAGCGTTGCAGGTCGGCGCGGCTGGCGCGTTGTACGCCGGCCTTGTCGGCAACCTTGCGGGCATCGGCACTGGCCACTTCACGAGTTTCCTCGCTGACTGCCGCGAAACGACGTGCCTGACCGTGATCCAGTGTCTGTCCGGCCAGCAGCCAGCCGATGGTGCCGTTACGCAGTGCGTTGATCTGATTGGGAAGACCCGCGTTGACCAGCGACTGTGTGCCAATGATGCTGCGGGTACGTCCGGCACAATTGACGATGATCCGGGTGTTCGGATCCGGCGCCAGTTCCCGTGCGCGCAGCACCAGTTCTGCACCCGGCACGCTGATCCCGCTGGGGATGCTCATGGTCTGATACTCGTCATAACGACGGGCGTCGAGCACCACCACATCAGCCTTGCTATCGAGCAGGGCCTTGACCTCTTCGGCCGACAGGGAAGGGGTATGGCGATGATGTTCAACCAGTTCGCCAAAGGCCTTGCTGGGTACGTTGACGTCGATAAACAGTTCGCCACCCGCATCGCGCCAGCCCTGCAGGCCGCCATCGAGCAGTTTGACGTCGCTGTAGCCAAGGCCCTGCAAGCGTTGCAGGGCAATCTGCGCCAGGCCTTCGCCATTGTCATAAAGGGTGATGGCGGTATCGCGGCGCGGAATGCGCGAGAACACTTCCAGCTCCAGCTTCGACAGCGGGATATTGGCTGCGAACAGCGGGTGCGCTTCAGCGAACGGGGCTTCTTCGCGCACATCCACCAGCGCGGTTTCCCGGCGTTCCAGCAGCGCTTGGCGAATGTCGGCAAAGGTTCGGGTCGATTGTGTGGTCATTGGGCTTTGCTCTCTTTTGACAGGTCCCAGATATTCGGGAGAAAGGCGTTGGAATAACCGGAAATGAACAGTTTTTCGGTGCCGTCCGGCTCATAGACGGCACGCTTTACCGCGCCGATGTTGGCGCCGTAGACATGAATGCTGATCGACACTTGATCGCTGAAGGCGTTACTGACCTGGTGGACATCGTTGCTGCGTGGCGACAGGGCCTCCACGTGGCCGGGCTCCAGGCGAATCGCCGGGCCTTCGCGCTCCAGGCGTCCATCGGGGCTGCGAACGAAACCCTGTGAGTATTCGGCGCCACGCAACATGCCGATCAGGCCCCAGACCCGATGGTCGTGAATCGGCGTGCTCTGGCCCGGCCCCCATACGAAGCTGACAATCGAGAAGCGCTGCCGGGAATCGGCATGCAGCAGGAATTGCTGATAGCGGGTCGGGTCGGGGATCGCGAATTCGTCAGGTAGCCAGTCGTCATGGCTGACCAATTGTGAAAGCAGTTTGCCGCCACGATGCAAGAGATCTCCCTCGCGCGGGTTGCCATCGATAAGCTCGGCCAGTGCTCCGATGAAGGCCCTGAGTCGTTCCGGGTGTCGAGTCTGTGTCATATCCATTCCAGGGCTGGTTGATGCCTGAATGAATGTAAACATAATGTGAGATCTTAATATGCTATTTTTTTATGATTAGGTTATAACGAAAAGCTCTTTAATACTTTTTTGCGAGCCGGGACTTTCGTGAATGATTCGCTCTTGTCGCGTGAAGGCAGCTATTCAGAATCCTGAAATCCCACTATGCTTTTTGCCTATGTTCTTTTTATATTTTTATGTGCGGTCCGAATGAAAATTGATGATATCGATGCTTTCGTTGCAGTGATTCGTTGTCAGTCGATCAGCCATGCGGCGGATTCGCTGGATTTGACTCAGCCTGCGATTACCCGCCGGGTACAGAATTTCGAGCAGGCGCTGGGTGTCGAGTTGTTCGACCGCAACACCAAGCCGCTCAAACCCACGCCGATCGGCATGCAGGTCTATCAAAAGTGCCTGGCGATCCTGCGTGAGATGGACTCGTTGCGAGAACTCGTAGCCAGCGATACACCGCCCAGCGGTTTGTTGCGCTTGGGTGTGCCGCAGACCATTGGCGATGTGGTGCTGCTTGATGCGCTCAAGCAACTGCGGGGCGAATTCCCGGATTTACGTGCCCAGGTGGTGACCGGCTGGGGCAGCAACCTGATCGGCAAGATCGAGAACGGTGAGCTGGATGCGGCGGCAGCGCTTTTCCCGGCAGGCAAGATATTCCCGGAAAACATCATCGGCCAATCCATCGGCAAGGTGGAACTGGTGGTGGTTTGCGCCAAAGACGCAGTGATGAAGAAGCCCGGCAAGCTGGCTGACTGTTATGAACAGGGCTGGGTGCTCAACCCGGATGGCTGTGGCTTTCGTGCAGGGCTACAGCGCACCTTGTCCGATCAGGGGCTGAACCTGAAGGTCAACCTGGAAACCTTCGGCACCGAGCTGCAACTGGGTCTGGTTGCCGATGGCATGGGGCTGGGGCTGGTACCGCGTCCATTGCTGGAGCGTAGCGCCCATCGCGAGCAACTGGCGGTACTGCCACTCAAGGACTTCAAGCCGGTGATGGATTTGTGGCTGGTCTACCCGCGTTTCCTCGGCAACCTGCAAGGGCCGGTGGAATCATTCGGCAGTCTGGTGGCGAGGTCGTTGCGGCAGGAACAGGTTGCGGCATGAATGACCAGGCCCCTTCCCGCATGGGTAATCGTGGGAGGGGCCTTGGCCGCGACGGCTAAGTATCAGGCAACCCGTTCCCGAGCCTGACGCTCACGTTCTGCAACCAGTTCCCGAGTCAGCGGGATCAGCTTCTTGCCGTAATCGATTGCATCGTCCAGCGGATCGAAACCACGGATCAGGAACGTGGTGATTCCCAGATCGTAATAATCCAGCAGTGCTTCAGCGACTTGCTCCGGTGTTCCCACCAGCGAAGTGGAATTTCCCTGGGCGCCCAGCAGGCCAGCAATGCCGGTCCACAGGCGTTTGTCCAGACGCGCCCCTTGAGCCGCCGCAGCCAGCAGGCGACGCGAGCCTTCATTTGGCGGTTCGCGACGTACGAAACCATTGCTCTGAGCCAGGGCGGTGGCTTTCTCCAGAATGCTGTCGGCACGCGCCCAGGCTTTCTCTTCGGTCTCTGCCAGGATCGGACGCAATGACAGGCTGAAGCGAATGGTGCGGCCATGTTTGGCCGCTTCGGCGCGGACTTGTTTGACGACATCGCGCACCTGCTCGTAAGTCTCGCCCCACAGCGCATAGACATCGGCATGCTTGCCTGCCACGGCAATCGCTGCGGCGGATGAGCCACCGAAGTACAGAGGGATATGCGGCTGCTGTGGCGATTTGACCTGCGAATGAGCGCCTTCAAACTGGTAATAGGTGCCTTGATGGTCGAACGGCTTGTCGCTGGTCCATTCCTGGCGCACCACGCTCAGGTATTCATCGCTGCGGGCATAGCGCTCGTCCTTGCCGATATGGCTGCCATCGGCACGCAGTTCCTTGTCATCCCCGCCAGTGATGATATGCACGGCAGTGCGCCCGCCATTGAAGACATCCAGCGTCGCGAACTGGCGTGCAGCCACGGTTGGCGAAATGAAACCCGGGCGATGGGCAATCAGAAACTTGAGTCTGGTCGTGACGCTGGCGGCATGAGCGGCAACAAACGCGCTGTCAGGGCTATTGGAGTGATACGCCACCAGCGCCCGGTCGAAGCCTGCGTCTTCATGAGCCTTGGCGACCTTTTCCACGTAGTCGGGCTGAATGGTCGGGCCGCTGCGTGGATGGATTTCAGAACCGGGTTGGGTGGCGATATAGCCGATGAATTCGATGCTCATGACAACTCCTGCCAATGGTAGAGGTCCGTTCGACCTTGTCCAGAGCACCTTAAAGTGATGCAGCACTGCCTGTGAAATTCGATTTTGGTCTAAGTTAATTATAAAAAATATGCATCACTTTTATTGATTATAATCAGTAAGTTTTCGACCTGACTGTGCCATGCCCAGGCACAATCGAGCTTGTGATATCAAGGCTGGGCATGCGCAAGCTGCACGACTTGCTGCATGCCGTTGCCGAAGGGGGCGTGCTTGTCAGTCTGGGGGCACACCGGTGATGCTGCGTGCGTGTGCTGCGACTGCCTCGACGCGAAGTTCGGGAGGCAACTGTGCCTTGTCGGGAAACAGCGTCAGCCAGCGCTGATAGGGGCCGTCAGTCCGATCCATGAAGTCCAGGCCCCAGGTGTGGCAGACATCCGCCCACGCCACGAATGCGTAATCACTTTCCAGCCCCCATGCCCGGCCTTTTTCCAGTACGTGTTCCATCCAGCGGCGGACCTGTTCGTCCGTCTGGTTGGCGAACGCCGATGAGTGGTTCTCGGTGAGCCATTCGTGAAGCTGCTCGATGAACAGCCAGCGATAAGACTGCTCGAATGCGGCCAGTTGCTGTTCGCCCTGTAGCGCAAAACGTGCATCCCAGGCTTGAGGCGGGCCATGGCGGGCAAAGTGTGTGAAAGGGGACTCGGGCTCAGGTTGCCAGCGATGAATCGGTGTCTTGATCCATAAGTCGGTGACAGGCCCCAGCAATGAGTCCAGATGTTCCTGGCGATAGCTCGATAACCAGAAATACATCACGACGGGGTCTGCAAAGCGCAGCAGGCTGTGATTGCCCAGATGGTCCGGCGGCTGGAGGAAATGGCGCAGGTGGCTGGAGACCGTGCGCAAGGGCGCCTGGCTGGTGAAGACACTGGCATACAGGTGCTGGACTGCACTCTGTTGCCATTCGGCAATCAGCGAGGTGCCGACAGGCGCGTGTACCAGAATCGGTCCTTGTTCCTTGAGAGTGGCCAGGCCTGTGCCGAGGTAAAGCGGCTCGATTTCCAGTGGCTCGCTCCGCTGTTGCAGATGGCGAATGGCGTTCGGGTGCAGAGCACCGTCGATCAACATGTAATTGGCCTGATGAGCAGGTGTGAACATCCCTTGTTCCTTTGTCTTGCGGGCGATGCTGCCCGCTGAATGGCATTGCCTCTATCAAGAGTCGTGCCTGAATTTATTTCCCTATTTAAATCAATTGCTTATGTTTTTAACGAGCGATTTTTGATTGTTTTTTGAGCAAATACCTCCGATAAGCTGCGCAAAAAAATGCGCACATGCGCAATATCGTGCGCAGTTGGGTGACTGGCTTGATCCATAAGGGCTGTAGCGGTTTTTATGGCGTTTTTTCTAGAGATGGGTGCGCAAATAGATGCGCATCAAGGCTTGTGGCTACTATTGATGGGTGGGCAGTTAAAAAACGGAGTTCCACAAACGTCATGAAAACAAGGAATGTTTATCATGTGCTCTATTGTGGGTACCTCAATTGATTTGTCTTGAAGAGTCCGTTCATGTCAGTCGAAAAAGCTGAAGTCGTCATTACCTATTGCACCCAATGCCAGTGGCTGTTGCGTGCGGCCTGGCTGGCCCAGGAGTTATTGAGCACGTTCTCGGACGATCTCGGTAAAGTTTCCCTGGAACCGGGTACGGGCGGGGTATTTCGCATCACCTGCGATGGTGTGCAGATCTGGGAGCGCAAGGCCGATGGCGGGTTTCCGGAAGCCAAGGTTCTCAAGCAGCGAGTGCGCGACCAGATTGATCCTCTGCGCGATCTGGGTCATAACGACAGGTCGGGCCAACCCGATACTCAGTGAGTCCTGGCGGTGGCCGAGGGCGTGGTGTCCGATCGATTCATCAGCCCTGAAACCATGATGGCGCTAATGATCAAGGCGCCCCCCAGCAGCATTCTCGGCGAGGGGCTTTCGGCAAATATCAGCCAGGCGAAAGCAATGCCATAGATCGGCTCCATGGCGAACACTATCGCTGCCATTCTTGCCTTTATCACCGCCAGACTGGCGACGAACAGGCTGTGTGCCACACCTGTGCAAAATACGCCAAGCAGCCCGATCCACAGCCAGTCCAGCCTTGAGACATCACCCAGTTCACCGGCCGCAGCAGGCAACAGGCAGACCGCTACGATCAGGTTCTGGCACAACGCAGCCTGCACCGGGGGGACATGTGCAGAGCTTGCGCGATTGACCAGTGACAGCAGCGAGAATGTCAGCCCCGAAAATATGGCCCAGAGCAGGCCCGTGGTCGCCTCGCTGGCAAGGTCGAAATCCGGTGTCACAAGTATCAGCCCGGCACTGACCAGCACCACGAGAAGAATTTCCGTGAGGCGAATCCGTTCGCGAAAGAACAGGCCTTCGAGAATGACCGTAAAGGCCGGAAAGCTGGCAAAGCCCAGAGTCGCAACCGCCACGCCCGATATTTTCACCGCCATGAAGAACGTGACCCAATGGGCACTCAGCAACACACCGCTGAGCAGCAGTTGTGCCCAATGCCTTATGCGCAGAGATGCCCAGGCGGTATTGCGGGCGAAATGGATGAAGAGCCACAAGGCAACCGCTGCAAAGGCTGCGCGTCCGAAAACGATGACCGAAGGCGAGGCGGCAGCCAGCTTGCCGAGTACACCGGCAAGGCCAAACATCAGGGCGCCGATATGCAAGGCGCCGAGGGCGGAGCGCTGATTCATTCTGATCCCTGAAAGCAGTGAAGTGTGTGAGTTCATGGCAGGGGCGGAGTATGTCATTACACGGTCATATCGGTGTCACATCCAGTTAACCCATATGCCGCACTCTCGTGGAAAACCTGCCGGAGGTCTTCCCATGAGCAGTGCTCAGCTTGCCAAACCCAGCTCCAAGCAACGTGTGCGGACCTTGTGGATTTCAGATGTGCATCTGGGCACTCGCGATTGTCAGGCTGAACATCTGTCGGCTTTCCTCAAGCGCTATCAGGCCGACAAGGTTTATCTGGTCGGCGACATCATAGACGGCTGGAAGCTGCGCAGCGGCATGTACTGGCCTCAGGCGCACACCAACGTGATTCGCCGCTTGCTGACCATGAGCAAGCGCGGCACCGAGGTGATTTACATCACCGGGAACCATGATGAGTTCCTGCGCCGTTACTCGAAGCTGATCCTGGGCAATATCCAGCTTGTGGATGAAGTCGAGCACGTGACGGCGGACGGCCGTCGATTGCTGGTGATTCATGGCGATCAGTTCGACGTCATCACGCGCTATCACCGCTGGCTGGCTTTTCTGGGGGATTCGGCCTACGAGTTCACGCTGACTCTCAATCGCTGGCTCAACCACTGGCGGGCAAAATATGGCTACGGTTACTGGTCGCTGTCGGCGTATCTGAAGCACAAGGTCAAGACGGCGGTGAATTTCATCAGCGACTTCGAGGAAGCCATCGCCCACGAATGTGTGAAGCGCGGGCTCGATGGCGTGGTGTGCGGGCATATCCACCACGCTGAAATTCGCATGGTTGGAGAAGTGGAATACCTCAATTGTGGCGATTGGGTAGAGTCCTGCACCGCCTTGATCGAGCATCTGGACGGTACCATCGAACTGTTTCGTCTGGCCGATGCGCATCTTCAGCAAAAGGCTGCTGCGCCGCAGGAGCCGGTCGCTGAGTCGGTCGTTTGATGCTGTCTAGAACGGCACCTTGCCCAGCAGCATGTCCCGGTACATGACGAAGTCGCCGAGCAGGCTGTAGAACGGGTGCTTGAAAGTGGCCGGCCGGTTTTTCTCGAAGAAGAAATGCCCCGCCCATGCAAAGCCGTAACCGGCAACGGGCAGTAGCCACAACAGCCACCATCTGCCGCTGCCGATTCCAAATGCCAACAGGAAGATCACCAGACTGGTGCCGATGAAGTGCAGGCGTCGGCTGGTGCTGCTGCGGTGTTCCTGCAGATAGAAAGGATAGAACTCAGCGAAGCTCGTGAACTGTTTGACGTGATCCATGATGCCCACCCTCATGTCGGTCTGACCTGAGTCTAGCCGAGTGAGGGCAAGCCTTGCATCAGTGCCGCCAGAATGCCGGTACGCAAAGCACCAGAACAGTGATGATCTCCAGACGGCCCAGCAGCATGCCAGCGGACAGAATCCATTTCGCAGCATCCGGCAGAGTGGAGAAGTTGCCCGCTGGCCCGATGATTTCTCCCAGCCCAGGGCCCACGCCTGAAACCGTGCTTGCAGCACCGGTCAGGGCAGTCATCCAGTCCAGGCCCAGCAGTGAAAGCAGCAGCGCGATCACGCAGATGGTGATGGTGAAGAAGAACGAAAAGGTCAGGATCGAACGTACGATTTCGTCGTCGAGCCTGTGCCCGTTGTACTTCTGCTTGATGACGGCGCGCGGGTGGATCAACTGATTGAGGTTGGCGCGCAGCAGGATATAGGCCACCTGGAAGCGAAATATCTTCACGCCACCGGCGGTCGAGCCGGAGCAGCCACCAATGAAGCCCAGATAGAAAAACAGCATCAGCGAGAAATTGCCCCACAGGCTGTAGTCGCCCAGTGCGAAGCCGGTGGTGGTGACGACCGAGGTCACGTTCAAGGCCACGTGACGCAGTGCGTCGCTCCAGGGCAGGTCGGTGGTCGCGCCGTACCACAGAGTCATCATGAGCCAGGTGACCAGTAGCAGGCCGAGCAACCCTTGAACCTGTTCATCCTTGATCAACGCCTTGCGATTGCCGCGCAGTGTTGCCACGTACAGCGTAAAGGGCAGGCTGCCGAGGATCATCACCACGATTGCGACCCAATGCACGGCAGGCTGTGGCCACTTGGCCAGGGAAAGATCGGAGGTGGAGAAACCGCCTGTGGAGATCGCAGACATCGCATGGTTGATTGCGTCGAACAGGCTCATGCCCGCCGCCCAGAAGGCAAGGCTGCCCAGAGCGGTAAAGCCGACGTAGGCCAGGACGATGAACTTGGCCACCATATGTGAGCGTGGCATGACCTTTTCCGAGCGGTCGGAGGACTCGGTCTGGAACAGGCGCATGCCGCCGATGCGCAGCAGGGGCAGGATCGCTACCGCCATGCCGATGAAGCCGATGCCGCCCAGCCAGTGCAGCATGGAGCGCCAGATGAGAATCCCCGGAGACGCGCTGTCCAGATTGCTGAGCACGGTCGAGCCAGTGGCGGTGATCCCCGACATGCTCTCGAAGAACGAATCGGTGTAGCTGATGTGCTGGGTCAGCAGGAAGGGCAGGGCGGCGAAGATGCAGACGATGATCCAGCTGGAAACCGTGAGCATGTACATGTCCCGCGGACGCAGATGGACATGCTCCGGCCGGCCCGGCACCACAAGCGCCAGGCCCGCGATGAAGGTAATGGCGCTGGCCCACAGAAAGGAGCGCAGGTCTTCGAAACGCTCGTATATGACGAGTGTTGCCATGGGCACGATCATGGCAACCGCCAGAGTGATCAGGAATATGCCGATGATGAAACCGATGATGCGGAGGGTCGGCAACGCCATGAACTGCTCTGACTGAAATAGGGAAAGGCGGCCATTTTACCTGTGCCTGAGTGCATGTAAACCGACAGGCAAAGGTCATCGGTGGTAAGTAATTGCTCGACGTGCTCGTTATTGACTCTGAACACACTCTAGAATGCCCGATCAATTCTCAAGGAGGTCGCCCATGGAGGCTCTCGACGTTTTGCTCAATCGTGTTTCGGTCCCGCGATTGGTCGATCCCGCCCCGGATGCTGCACAGCGGGAAATCCTGTTTGGTGCAGCCTTGCGCTCACCCGATCATGGCCAGTTGCGGCCTTATCGTTTCATTACTGTCGAAGGTTCGGCCCGTGAGCGCATGGGCGAACTGCTGGTCGAGGCGCTGCAGGAGGGTGGTGGCGAAATTACGCCTCAGGCACTGAACAAGGCGCGTCTCGGGCCGCTGCGTGCTCCGTTGGTGGTCGTGGTGGTTGCGCGCTTGCAGGATCATTTCAAGGTGCCGCGCAAGGAACAACTGATCACTGCCGGCTGTGCCGCGCATGCCGTGCTGCTGGCCGCTTATGCCCAGGGCGTCGGAGCGGTATGGCGTACCGGTGATCTGTCGTACTCACCCCATGTCGCCAAGGGCTTCGGGCTGGCCGATGACGAGGAAGTCATTGCCTTCCTGTATCTGGGCACGCCGCAGAACCCGCCCCGTGAAGCTGCGAAAGTGGACGGGGCGGGTTTTGTCAGCGAATGGCAGGGTTGATTGCAGGTCGCTCTGATGAGCGACCAGGATCGATCAGTTTGTCTGCGGGTTGACGGGCTCTAGCGGTATTTCCAGTGTGGCAATGAAGCCGCCTTCCGGATGATTGCCCAGCGTCAGGCTGCCGCCATGACGCTCCGCCGCCCGCCTGGCAATGGCCAATCCCAGGCCATGGCCAGGAGCCGTCTGGCCGGGCGCGCGGTAGAACGGTTCACCCAGTTGTGACAGGTGCTCTTCTGCGGCGCCGGGGCCGTGATCGCGCACGCTCAGCTTTATATGGTTATCCGTGCGCACAGCCTGCACGTCGATGGGCTGGCCTGGCGGATTGAAGCGCAAGGCGTTACGCAGCAGGTTGTCCACGGCACGTTCGAGCATGTCCGGCCAGCCTTGCAGTTGCAGGTTGTCCTCGACCTGAACCTTGATGCTCTGTTGGGCGTTGTCCAGTTGCGTGTCGTTTTTCAGGCGTTGCAACATCGTGCTCAGATCCACGGGTTCCGGGCTGCCAAAGTCGGCATCCACGCGAGCCAGAGCAAGAATCTCACTGATCAAGGCTTCCAGGCGGTCGCATTCACGGCCCAGGCGTGGCCAGAGCTTTTCTCGTTCTGCCGGCTCTGCGCGCTCGGCCAGCGCCAGGGCAATACGAAGTCGTGCGAGGGGCGAGCGAAGTTCATGGGACACGTCACGGAGTAACTGGCGCTGGCTGCCGATCAGGCTTTGCAGGCGGGCGCCCATGCGGTTGAAGTCAGTCGCCAGTACACCGAACTCGTCGCGGCGGTTGGCCAGTTGCGCCAGGCTGTGTTGCTGATAGCTGGTTTGTCCCAGGTCATGCACGGCACCGCGCAGTCGACTCAGTGGCCGGGTGATGGAGAGTGTCACCAACAGGCTGAACAGGGTCAGCACCACCAGCGCGATACCCAAGGCACTCAGCGGCCACATCAGGCTTTGGCGATGCCATTCTTCGATTTCGGGATGCGGGATGCGGAAGATCAGCAGGTAGGTGATGCCGGTGCTGTCGCTGGTGTATTCGGTGGTCAGGCGTCGCCATGGCAATTGGCGCGCATCGTCCTGCTGACGGGCTTCAAAAGCCGCCGCTCGCGGGGGAAAGGTCCCGAGTACCACGGATTCGCCGTTGTCATTGAGCACCTGTACATCGATCCGGTAACGACGTTTTATGCTCTGCAGATAATCCTGGGCCGTGGCTGCGCCTTGTTCTTCATAAACCTGCACCCATTTTTTCGGAAGATCGTTCAGGACCGGATGACGGCTGAGGATCCAGGCATCCTGATTGAGCATATGCCCAAGCAGAATCGACAGGCCTGCAACCAGGGCTATGGCTAACCAGAAGCTGGCCAGGATTCGCCAGAACAATGAACGCACAGGATGACCTCAATGGAGAAACCCGACATGCGTTGGCATGCCGGGTTTTAGCTAAGTGAGCAGGCTCACAATCAGGGCAATTATTGCGCCTTTTTTGCCTTTTCTGCTTTCCAGGCTTTGAATTCAGCCCATTCAGCGCGGCGTTCTTCCTGCTTTTTCCGAATCTCGTCGAATTGCTTCTGTTGATCAGGCTTGAGCAGGGCGCGGATATCGCTATCGGTCTTGGCCTTTTTCGCGTCCAGTTCTTCTTTCATGGCTTTCTGGTCTGCGGGGGACAGCTTGGCCAGATAGCGTTCAGTGACGTCACGGCGGCTGTGCATCTGCTCGCCCAGCAATTTTCCGATATCGCGGCGTTGTTCGCGAGTCAGGTCCAGGTCAGCGAAAGGGCCAGGGCCACGTTTCAGCTCTGGGCCAGGGCCACGATGATCACGATCCTGATGCAGGCCTGGAGCATCAAGGTCCGGGCCGCCAGGTGGTGGAACGGCCATGGCGACGGTAGGCAGGGCTGCTGCGAACATCAAAGCGATCAGGGTCTTGCGCATGGTGTATCTCCTTGTCTCTGGTGCGGCTCGATGCCGTTGGAGCCCAGTTTAGGGAGATCAAGGTCAAGGGCGGTCAGCCCAGGGTAAAGCTTGTGTAAAGCGAACCGGCACCAGGATTTACCAAGCGCCGAGGCTTTGTTTACAGGCTGTAGAAATAACCGCGGCTGCGCAGTGCCACGATACGTGGCCGGCCATCGGGGTGTGGGCCGATCTTCTTGCGCAGGTTGCTGACGTGCATGTCCAGGCTGCGATCATAGAGTGTCAGTTTGCGCCCCAGTGCCAGTTGGGCCAGTTCCTGCTTGTCCAGAGGTTCGCCCGGCTGACGCAGCAGCGCTTCGAGCAGGCGGCTTTCGGAAATGGTCAGGGTCAGTTCTTTTTCATCGATGCTGACAACGCCACGTACCGGGCTGAAACACAGGTCGCCCAGTTCAAGCTGGCTGGGTGTGGCAACCGGGTGACTGCGGCGCAGTACTGCACGCAGCCTGGCCGTCAACTCCCGAGGGTCGCAGGGCTTGGCCAGATAATCGTCGGCGCCCAGCTCAAGGCCAAGGATACGGTCCAGAGGTTCGCCACGGGCCGAGAGCATCACAACCGGAAGGTCGGGGTGGTCAGTGCGCAGTTGCTTGAGCAATTCTAGGCCGCTGCCATCGGGCAGCATCACATCCAGCACAACGGCAGACGGAGCGGTTTCAGCCAGTGCCCGACGCGCGCTGTGGCCGTCGTGACAGGCGCGTACCTGAAAACCTTCCTGGTTCAGCCAACTGCTCAGAAGCTCACATAGCTCCTGATCATCATCAATTAGTAACAGCTCGCTCATGACTCACTCAATTTAGCCATTGCTGACGTTGCTTACGTCGGCCGCCGACAAATATACCGCACACAAGGGCAGTCACCGCAACGCCACCGCCTGCAACGAACCATTGTTGCTGTTCGGTCAGGACTCGTGAGGAGGCGACGGATTGCGCTTCTTTGAGTTGCAGCTTGAGCCTTTGGTTCTCTTGACGCAAACGTGCCAACTGCGCGCTTTCACGCTCTATATCGGCATTCTGCGCCTGCTTGAGCTGTTCCTCACGCAGACGCTCGCTTTCCTTGAGTCGTTGCTGAAGCTCGGCAATCTGGCTGGCAGGGCTGGGCAAATGCAATGCCTGCACTGTGCCGGAGGCACTGGTTTCTTCGGCCTGAACTTCAACGTTTACCGCCAACACCATCATCAACAGATACAACGCACCTGAACGCATCTGAACTCCCTTGATAGAGCCGTTTCTATTAGAAATATCGATGAGGTTGTCGGCAGGAAGGCGGGAATGATGAGCAAAGGGGAGGTATGCGTAGGAGCGAATTCATTCGCGAGACGGTGCTTTTCGCGAATGAATTCGCTCCTACGCGCAATAGCTGATTTACGGCAGGACTTGCTTGAACGGCTTGACCACAACATTGCCATAGACGCCAGCTGCAACGAACGGATCAGCCTTGGCCCAGGTTTCGGCGGCGCTCAGGGACTCGAACTCGGCGACGATCAGGCTGCCGCTGAAACCGGCCGGACCCGGATCGTTGCTGTCTACCGCTGGATGTGGACCGGCCAGCACCAGACGGCCTGCGTCCTTGAGGGCGTTGAG
The DNA here is from genome assembly GCF_015471405.1 of Pseudomonas cichorii. Taxonomy (GTDB): domain Bacteria; phylum Pseudomonadota; class Gammaproteobacteria; order Pseudomonadales; family Pseudomonadaceae; genus Aquipseudomonas; species Aquipseudomonas serbiensis. The sequence continues at coordinate 197,679 of NZ_BLVZ01000010.1, read as the reverse complement.
GCGCTCAAGATGAGCAGGACGTACGCTCAGGCGTTTTTCCAGCGAGTCGGCAACATCTGTAGCAATGATGGCGTAGAGCATGTCAGTCCTCGGTTTTGGTGGTGGAAGAAGGTGCCGCGTCACTCAGGTGACGGCTCAGGTAAATGCCTTGAGCGACCAGGAAGATCAGGGTCATTGCCAGGCTGCCGAAGACTTTGAAGTCGACCCAGAAGTCTTGATAGGTAAAGGCCACATACAGGTTGGCCGCACCGCAGAAGACAAAGAACAGGATCCAGGCAACGTTGAGCTTGACCCAGACGGCAGCGGGCAGGTTCAGGGCATGGCCCATGACACGCTGGATCAGTGGACGATCACCGATGAAATGGCTGCCGGCGAATGCCAGGGCAAACAGCCAGTTGACCACTGGCGCTTTCCACTTGAGGAAGGTTTCGCTGTGAAAGGCCAGGGTCAGGCTACCGAAGACCAGGCAGGCGATCAGGGTCAGCCACTGGCTTTTTTCCAGTTTGCGCTGCTTGATGTAAAGGATTCCGTATACGACCACGGAGCTTACGATCAGCATCGCGGTTGCACTGAAAATCCCGCCTAGCATGTAACTGTTGCCCAGGATGTCGACGGCGCGAGGTTCGGTCTTGTAGACGATGAAAAACAGGAGCAGCGGGATGAAGTCTAGGAATTGTTTCACAATGGCAGCCAGAAGCAGGATGTGACGGCATAATAACAAACATCAAAGACAGCGAAAGCACCCCAATATGAATGTTGACCTGCACTGCCACAGCACCGCTTCGGATGGCTCTCTTGCGCCAGCGGCTGTGGTTGCCCGTGCCTATGAAAACGGCGTGCGCGTCCTTTCCCTGACCGACCATGACACGGTCGAAGGCCTTGAAGAAGCCCGTGCGGCTGCGCATTCGCTGGGGATGCAGCTGGTCAACGGGGTTGAATTGTCCTGCACCTGGGGCGGCGCGACCATTCATGTTCTGGGCTACGGATTCGATGTGAATGCCCTGGCGCTGGTCGATGCAATCAGCCGTTTGCACGAAGGCCGCTGGCTGCGGGCCGAAGAAATCAGTCGCAAATTGGCGATAAAAGGTATGCCTGGAGCGCTGGAAGGTGCCCGGGCGATCCAGCAGGAGCTGGGAGACAGCGGTAATGCACCGGCCCGTCCGCACTTTGCGGACTTTCTGGTACGTGCCGGCTTCGTCAAGGACCGCTCTGAAGCGTTTCGCAAGTGGCTGGGGGCGGGCAAGCTGGGTGATGTGAAGCAGCATTGGCCGACTCTGGAAGAAACAGTCGCCACTTTGCGGGCTTCAGGTGCCTGGGTCAGCCTTGCGCATCCATCGCATTATGACTTCACGCGCAGTAAACGGCGTAAACTGGTCGCCGATTTCATCCAGGCTGGTGGCCACGCCATCGAAGTGGTGAATGGCATGCAACCGGCCGATCAGGTCGGGACCCTGGCAATACTGGCCCGTGAGTTCGGCTTGCTGGTTACGGCCGGCAGCGACTTTCACGGCCCAGGTGCCTGGTCCGAGATCGGTATATACCGGCCATTGCCCGAGGATCTGCCGCCACTGTGGTGCAGATTCAAACATGAACAGCCTCCAGCCTCCGTCTGAACAGGAAGTTACCGTGAGTCAATTTTTCCAGGTCCACCCGGAGAACCCGCAACCGCGTCTGATCAAACAGGCCGCGGAAATCATCAAGGCCGGCGGGCTGGTGGTGTACCCGACCGATTCGTCCTATGCGCTGGGCTGCCAGATCGGCGACAAGAGCGCCATCGAGCGTATCCGCCGTCTGCGCCAACTGGACGACAAGCACAATTTCACCCTGATGTGCTGCGACCTGTCGCAACTGGGCCTGTTCGCCAAGGTCGATACCGGTGCCTTTCGAGCGCTCAAGGCTCATACGCCGGGGCCTTACACCTTTATTCTGAATGCAACCCGTGAAGTGCCGCGCCTGATCCTGCACCCCAAGCGCCGTACCATTGGTCTGCGCGTGCCCAGCCATCCGATTGCTCAAGCGTTGCTGGAGCAACTGGGCGAGCCGTTGATGAGCGTCAGCCTGATCATGCCCGGTGACAGCGTGCCGCTGAGCGATCCTTATGAGATGCGCCAGATTCTGGAGCATCAGGTGGACCTGATCATCGATGGCGGCATGGGCGGCATTTCGGCTTCCACGGTCATCAGCCTGGCTGACGGCGAACCACAGATCGTGCGTGTCGGCTGTGGTGATCCCACGCCGTTCGGTGAAGAAGCGTAATGACGAACCTGGAAACGGTAGACAGCCAGGCCGATGCCCAGCAGGAGCTGCCGTTCGCTCTGGTCTACGGGCAGGCGGTCACGCAAATGCCGCTGGACCTTTATATCCCGCCTGATGCTCTGGAAGTCTTTCTTGAGGCGTTTGAAGGCCCGCTCGACCTGCTGCTGTACCTGATCCGCAAACAGAACATCGATATCCTCGACATCCCGGTAGCGGAAATCACCCGTCAGTACATGGGGTATGTCGAGCTGATGAAAACCGTGCGCCTGGAACTGGCCGCGGAATATCTGGTGATGGCCGCGATGCTGGCCGAGATCAAATCTCGGATGCTGCTGCCGCGTTCGGCAGAAGTGGAAGAGGATGAAGAGGACCCGCGTGCCGAGCTTATCCGTCGCCTCCAGGAGTACGAGCGTTTCAAGGCTGCTGCTGAAGGGATCGATGGCTTGTTGCGGGTCGGGCGCGATGTGATAGTGCCCAAACTCGATGCGCCCGAAGCGAGGGCGCGCAAGCTGTTGCCGGACGTGAGTCTGGAAGAGGTCCTGATGTCCATGGCCGAGGTGCTGCATCGGGGCGACATGTTTGAAAGCCATCAGGTCAGCCGCGAGGCATTGTCGACCCGCGAGCGCATGAGTGATGTGCTGGAGAGGCTCAAGGGCGGCGGTTTTGTGCCTTTTGCCGAGTTGTTCACTGCAGAAGAAGGGCGCCTTGGCGTGGTCGTGACCTTCATGGCTGTGCTTGAACTGGTCAAGGAATCCTTGGTCGAGCTGGTCCAAAACGAGCCCTTTGCGGCGATCCATGTCCGGGCGCGAGCCGAGTAGAGCAAGAACTGAATCATGAACCTCAATGAACCCCGCGAACTGGCCCCGCTGCTTGAAGCATTTCTGCTGGCCTCTGGAAAGCCGCAGACGCTGGAGCGCTTGTACGAGCTGTTTGAGGAGGGCGAGCGCCCGGAGCCATCGGTCTTCAAGAAGGCTTTGCAGGTGCTGAGCAAGTCCTGTGACGGGCGGGCTTTCGAGCTCAAGGAGGTTGCTTCAGGCTATCGCTTGCAGATTCGCGAGCGTTTTTCACCCTGGGTCGGGCGTTTGTGGGAAGAGCGCCCGCAGCGTTATTCCCGCGCCATGCTGGAAACCCTGGCGCTGATTGCCTACCGTCAGCCGATTACCCGTGGCGAGATCGAGGATGTGCGTGGCGTGGCGGTCAACAGTCATATCGTCAAGACGCTGCTGGAGCGCGAGTGGATCAGAATCGTGGGTTATCGCGACGTGCCCGGCAAACCCGCCATGTTTGCGACCACCAAGGGCTTTCTCGATCACTTCAACCTCAAGAGTCTTGAAGAACTGCCACCGCTGGCCGATTTGCGCGAGATGGAGACCGAGCCTGTGCTTGAGTTCGACGATGCGCCGGTCCCGGCGCATTTGCAGGCCCTGGCCGATGCCAGCCTGGATGTCGATGAAGATGAGCCTGAAGCACCACGGGATGAAACCAGCTTCCGCAGCCTGTTGCTTGAACTCGACTCCATGGAGCAGGGTCTGAAGACCGACTTCGATGATCTGTTGGTCGAACAACCCGATAAAGAGCCCGAAGACGACGTTTGACGGTGGAATTCATTCGCGAAAAGACCCTATGAGCAGCACCAAGAACCCCTGTATCAGCCTCTGCAAGTTTGACGACGACATCTGTCTGGGATGCGGTCGCAGCAAGCGGGAGATCAAGGCCTGGAAGAAACTCGACAAGGACGACAAGCGCACCGTGCTTGCCGAATCGGCCATGCGTCTGGCGAAGCTGAAGACCACCGGTCGTAAAAAGAAGAAGTGACCGGCAGATTTTCGACTAGCCTTGGATGCGCAACCGGCTGCATGAGCGTATGATTCGCGACCCTTTGGCGAATCCTCTTCGCCCAGGCTTAAAGTATTTCGCCTTGCGGCTATCCACAGCGCGCACGGCAGCAGGTCTTGCCGGTCCTCGGCAATCCCTGATTCGACACACCGGGAGGTGCCCAGATGAGTGAAAAAGACACGCAGGACAGCCAGGAAATCGGACCCGCAGGTGAAAAACTGCAGAAGGTTCTGGCACGTATTGGCGTCGGTTCGCGCCGTGACGTCGAGGCCTGGATCAGCCAGGGCCGCATCAAGGTCAATGGCCGTGACGCCACCCTTGGTCAGCGCGTAGACCTGCATGACGCCATTACCGTTGACGGCCGCGTCATCAAGCGCGAAGAGGCGGCCGAAACGGTACGCCGCGTCATCATGTACAACAAGCCGGACGGCGAGATCTGCACCCGTGACGACCCGGAAGGCCGTCCAACGGTGTTCGACCGCCTGCCGCGCCCGAAGGAAGGCCGCTGGATCAATATCGGTCGCCTGGACATCAACACCACCGGTCTGCTGATGTTCACCACCGACGGTGAGCTGGCCAACCGCCTGATGCACCCGTCTTTCGAGATGGACCGCGAATACGCGGTACGTGTCCGTGGTGAAGTCGATGACGACATGCTGTTGCGCCTCAAGAACGGCGTGATCCTTGAAGACGGTCCTGCACGTTTCACTGACATTCAGCAGGCGCCGGGCGGTGAAGGCTTCAACCACTGGTATCACTGCGTGGTGATGGAAGGCCGTAACCGTGAAGTGCGTCGTCTCTGGGAATCCCAGGGGCTGGTGGTCAGCCGTCTGAAGCGCGTTCGTTACGGGCCGGTATTTCTCAACTCGGACCTGCCGATGGGCCGCTGGCGTGAAATGAGTCAGCAGGAAGTCGATATCCTGGCTGCCGAAGTCGGCCTTACGCCTGTGGCCCAGCCGCAGATGAACGCCAAGACCAAAGACAAGCTGGAGCGTTTGCAGCGCCAGTCGTCCCGTCCATTGGGCAAGGGCGAGCGTGTGCGGACCCTGCGTCCGGCCAATGGCGCACCGGCTACCGGCGAGCGCGCACCGCGTCAGCCGCAGGTCACTGGCAGCGATCGTGATCGTCCTCGTGGCGATTCCACCCAGCGTCCGCCACGCAAGGACTCGGGTAAACCAGGTTCGCGTTCGCCGCGTCCTGCCGATAACGGCCGTGGTACGCCGGTTGCCGAGCGTCCAGGTGACGTGAGCAAGCGTCCAGCCAAGCCTTCGCCAAAGCGCGCAGGTATCAAGCTGGTCGACGATGATGCTCCATCGGGCAAGCGCCGTGGTCCACCGGCCGGTTCCGGTCAGCGTCCTGGTTTTGGGCGTCGCAAGCCGCAGTAAGTGTTCAGGTAAATAAAAAACGCCAGTTTCGACTGGCGTTTTTTTATGGCTTTCATTTAATGAGCGCTCATAAATGCGCCTTGTTTGAAGTTGTCTCGCCAAGTTGTCAGAGGCATATGAATTGATTTATTGATGTTAATGATTCTCGTTACTTGGAAGGTCAGCCAAACCAATGGGAAATCAGTCTCTTGCAGTCGGGCTCGATGTGCGTCTGGCTTGCGTTGCGTGTGCTTTACAGTCTTGAAGAGTGATACCTGAAAAGTTGGGCCACTCCTGAAAATCAGCTATTTCGGCTTTTTTCTTACCTGCCTTTCCAGTGTAAACTTGCCGCTCGCGCTCAAGTGCATTCAGGTCCAGCTAAAAATGACGCAGATTTCCGAACGCTTTCTGGTACAGGCTCACCTTGATGCCAAGCAGCCCAAAGCGTTGAGTATTGAAGAACAAGCCCATTACCGCGCCGAGATCGCTGCCGAACTCAAGGCTCGGGATGCGGTGCTGGTTGCCCATTATTACTGCGACCCGGTCATCCAGGCCCTGGCTGAAGAAACCGGCGGCTGTGTGGCCGACTCTCTGGAAATGGCCCGTTTCAGCAATAACCACTCAGCCAGTACCGTGCTGGTGGCTGGCGTTCGTTTCATGGGCGAAACCGCCAAGATCCTCAATCCGGAAAAACGGGTATTCATGCCGACGCTTGAAGCCACCTGTTCTCTGGATGTCGGCTGTCCTGTCGACGAGTTTTCCGCTTTCTGCGATCAGCATCCCGACCGCACCGTGGTGGTTTACGCCAATACTTCGGCGGCGGTCAAAGCCCGTGCCGACTGGGTGGTGACTTCCGGCTGTGCCCTGGAGATCGTTGAAAGCCTGATGGATAACGGCGAGAAAATCATCTGGGCGCCGGACAAGCATCTGGGGCGTTATATCCAGCGTGAAACCGGTGCCGACATGTTGCTGTGGGACGGGGCCTGCATCGTTCACGAGGAGTTCAAGTCCAAGCAACTGCAAGACATGAAGGCGCTGTATCCGGAAGCTGCCGTGCTGGTCCATCCCGAGTCGCCTGAGGAAGTCATTGCCCTGGCCGATGCCGTGGGGTCCACCAGCCAGATGATCGCCGCCGCCCAGCGCATGCCCAACAAGACCTTTATCGTGGCCACCGACCGAGGCATCTTCTACAAGATGCAGCAGTTGTGCCCGGACAAGATATTCATCGAGGCACCAACTGCCGGTAATGGTGCCGCGTGCCGCAGTTGCGCTCATTGCCCATGGATGGCGATGAACACCCTGGAGCGTACCTTGCAGTGCCTGCGAGAGGGCGGCAACGAGATTTTCGTCGATCCTGCGCTGATCCCCCATGCTGTGCGTCCTTTGCAGCGCATGCTGGACTTTACCCAGGCGGCACGCATGAAACAGGCTGGCAATGCCTGACAGGTATTTCTGAAATGAAAATCCCGGCCATCGAGCCGGGATTTTCATGTTGCGGTGAACGATCAGTTCATCATGTCCTTGACCATTCGTTCCTGCTCGATCAGGTCCTTCTGCCGGGCATCGATGCGTGAGGCCAGCTGGAAGTTGTTGCTGGCGCGGCGTTTGGCGAACTCCAGTTGCTGAATAGCCTGTCGAAAGTCGCCGACCAGGGCGAAATATTCGGCACGGGCCTGATGCAGGCCAATGGTGTTGCCATTCAAACCGCGGGTTTCTGCCACTACGTACCAGATGTCCGGATCGTCGGATCGGGTCTTGAGCAGTGACTCCAGTGCCTTTTCAGCTTCTGCGGTACGGTTCTGCTTGAGCAGTACGTCGATTCGCACATCGTTCAGGGGATAGTTGTTCGGATACAGTGTGAGCATCCGGTCAACCCGCTGCTGGGCATCTGCCAGGCGGTTATTGGTAATGTCCAGATCGATCTGCGTCAGGTTGTAAGTGATGTCGTTGGGGGTCTTGGCCAGCAGCGGCTTGAGCTCTTCACGGGCTTCATTGAGTTGTCCGGCCTTGATCTGCGCGATTGCCAGCCCGTAGCGTGCCGAGTCGGAGTTGGGGTTTTCAACCAGTTGGGCACGGAAGCGCTTGGCGGATATGCCAGGGGTTTCTTCATAGATCAGCGCGACCCGTGCACGCATCAGTTGATAGAGAAGGCTGTCTTCCTTGCCGCCGGCCTTTGCCTGTTCGGCGCGGTTGCGGGTGTCGGCGATCCGCGATTCGCTGACCGGGTGAGTCAGCAGGAATTCCGGTGGCCTGGCATCGAACCGATACTGACGCATGAGACGCTCGAACATGGTTGGCATGTTGCGAGGGTCGTAACCGGCTTTTTCCAGGTTCAGGATGCCGATACGGTCTGCTTCCTGCTCGTTCTGGCGCGAGAAGCGGCGCTGCTCCTGGATTGCAGCGGCCTGGGAGCCGGCAATGGCTGCGATGCCTGCGTCACCGGCGCCTGCTGCGGCCATGACGATACCGGCCAGCATGGCCGCCATTACGGGGACCTGCATGCGCTGCTGGGCTTCGACGCCACGGGCGAAGTGGCGCTGTGACAGGTGAGCTAGTTCGTGGGCCATGACCGAGGCGTATTCGCCTTCGGTCTGGGCGTTGAGAAACAGCCCGCCGTTGACTCCGATGATCCCGCCGGGAGCGGCGAAGGCGTTCAGTTGTGGGCTGTTGATGAGGATGAACTCAAGGCGCCGGTCCTGGACCTGGCTGGTTTCTGCGAGACGATAGACCGAGGTTTCGACGAAATCCTTGAGCTGCGGGTCGGACAGTTGGCCCACCTGGGCACGCAACATGCCCAGCCAGGCACGGCCCAACTGGTGTTCCTGTTCGGGTGAAACGATGGAAGAGCTGGCGTCGCCCAGGGACGGTAAGTCATCAGCCATGCTCGGTGTGGCGAGCAGGCAGGCAAGCGTGAGCAGTGTAGGACGCAAAAAATTCATGCACGAGGCTCTGAGCTGGAGAACCCTTACTGTAGCTGGCTCAATGGCGTGCTGACCAGAGTGAGGTATTCTTGCCGTCCTGTCTGAAATGTCCGCATGTGTTTTTTCGAGTACTTTTCAATTCAATGTGTCCGCCTGGAGAGAAACGATGTCTGACGCTGTAATGCGGCCCGAAGCCTGTGATGCAGAACTCGATGCCTGTGGCCTCAATTGCCCGTTGCCGTTGCTCAAGGCCAAGATGGAGCTCAACCGTCTGCCCAGTGGCGCGGTATTGAAAGTGACGGCGACCGATGCGGGATCGCAGCGTGACTTCAGAACCTTTGCCAAACTGGCAGGGCATGTGTTGCTGCATGAAGAGGCCAATGACGGCATCTACAGCTATTGGTTGCGCAAGGCGTAAATCATTGCCCGTTTTTCTCCTAAAAAGGATGTTTGATGTTCAAGGTGCTTCGCAATTGGGTGCAGCTTTATTTTTCCGATGAGGAAGCGGTTGTACTGGCGGTCTTGTTGTTTCTGGCGTTCACCATCGTCCTGACTCTGGGGGGCATGCTGGCTCCTGTTCTTGCCGGGTTGGTTCTGGCCTTCCTGATGCAGGGCGTGGTCAACTTTCTGGAGCGCCTGCGCATGCCGGAAGTGGGGGCGGTCGGTCTGGTATTCACCCTGTTCATGGGGGTGTTGCTGGTTTTCCTGCTGGTGCTGGTCCCGCTGCTCTGGCATCAGTTGATCACCTTGTTCAACGAGCTACCGGGCATGCTCGCCAAATGGCAGTCACTCCTGCTGTTGCTGCCGGAGCGTTATCCGCATCTGGTTTCGGACGTGCAAGTGCTGCAAGCCATCGAAGCGGCTCGTGGCGAAATCGGCAAGATCGGCCAACTGGCGCTGACGTTCTCCCTGTCCAGCCTGCCTTTGCTGGTCAATCTCATGATCTATCTGGTTCTGGTGCCTATCCTGGTGTTCTTTTTCCTCAAGGACCGACAGATGATCGGTCGTTGGGTGCGCGGCTACCTGCCTCGTGAGCGGGCATTGCTGACTCGGGTTGCCGAGGAAATGAACCGCCAGATCGCCAACTACATTCGCGGCAAGGTCATCGAGATATTTATCTGCGGCGGTGTGACCTACGTGGCGTTCGTGGCGCTGGGCCTCAATTACGCCGCGCTGCTGGCGATGCTGGTGGGCGTGTCGGTTGTAGTGCCTTATGTGGGGGCTGTCGTGGTGACGGTGCCGGTGGCACTGATTGGCCTGTTTCAGTGGGGTTGGGGCGATCAGTTCATCTATCTGATGATGGTACACGGCATCATTCAGGCGCTGGATGGCAACGTGCTGGTGCCGCTGTTGTTCTCGGAGGCCGTCAATCTGCATCCGGTGGCGATCATCTGCGCAGTGCTGCTGTTTGGCGGGCTGTGGGGGTTCTGGGGGATATTCTTCGCGATTCCGCTGGCGACCCTGTTCAAGGCCGTTCTCGACGCCTGGCCGCGTAATGAGCCGAGCGTAGCGCCGATGTTGTAGCGCTTGCTGCGGCGCATTGCGCGCCGCAGCAAGGTGGCCGGATGATCAGGCCTTGTTCAGAGCCTGAGCTTCTGCCAGTACTTCGTCCACGTGGCCCGGGACTTTCACGCCACGCCATTCCTTGCGCAGTACGCCGTTCTTGTCGATCAGGAAGGTGCTGCGATCAACGCCCAGATATTCCTTGCCATACAGCTTCTTGAGCTTGATGACGTCGAACAGCTGGCACAGGGCTTCGTCCTTGTCCGAGATCAGCTCGAACGGAAACTCCTGTTTGGCCTTGAAGTTCTCGTGGGCCTTGAGGCTGTCGCGCGATACGCCGAAGACCACGGTATTGGCCGCCTGGAACTGCGCAATGCTGTCACGGAAGTTCTGACCTTCGGTGGTGCAGCCCGGCGTATTGTCCTTGGGGTAGAAATAAATGACGACCTGCTGGCCCTTGAGCCCGGAAAGGCTGACAGCCTGCCCGCTGGTGGCGGGCGCCTGGAAATCGGGAACGGATTGATCTACTGCAACAGCCATGAGAACTCCTTACATGGGGGCTTGCGGGCGCCAGGGTTCGATCAGCGCATCGAGGTTCAGTGCGTCGGCGAAGTCCAGGAACTGGTCGCGTAACCAGCTGATCTGCGTACCTGCCGGCAGCGTGACCGTGAAAGTGGCGTTGAGCATGGTGCCGCCGGTCTGCGGTGCCTGGTAGGTATCGCAGATCAGGTTTTCCAGCTCGACGTTGTGGTCGATGAAGAACTGGCACAGTTCATTGATGATGTCCGGGCGATAGGCCGAGCTGACGTAAGCCACGTACGGCAAGGCTTCCGGGCGGCTCTCAAGCGTGGCGCTGCGCACGACACTGATAGTGAAGGCGTGCTTTTTCGACAGCCCCGGCAGGCCTGTCTCAAGACGGGCCAGGGCATCCCAGCTACCAGAGACCTGAAGGATCAGCGCGCTGCATTCACCGTGGCGGGTCAGGCGTGAGCTGACGACCGAGCAGCGGTTTTCATGGCTGGCGCGGCACAGGACGTTGGTCAGCTCCATAGGGTTTGCGCCAAGGGCACTGATAACAAGGAATTGTTCGCGAACTGTGGGGGTGGACGACATGCAGCATTCCTAAACGATGAGCGGTCGGTACTTTTTGGGCTCTGCCGGGCTGTTTCGACGATCGTGACTGCAAGACACCAACCCGGGCTGCGTCGTCGTACGCCTGCATGGCATGGCCATGGTAGGGCTGCAACGCGCTGGCGCAAGGGGGTTGGCGGCAAAAAACGATCGATTGAACGTGGTGCGCAGATGACCAGTACCGATCAAAGGACGAAGGGTAGCGAAAACCATCGCTCAGGGGAATGCTCACAGTGCGGTACTTCGCTTGTACAAGGCTGATGGCGCCAGTACCATTACGGCTCTCTTTTTCCGGCAGGAGCGGTTGCATGATTGCGGGCAGTATGGTGGCACTGGTCACACCTATGGATGCACAAGGTCGTCTGGACTGGGACAGCCTGAGCAAACTGGTGGACTTCCACTTGCAAGAGGGCACCAACGCCATTGTTGCCGTCGGCACTACAGGTGAGTCGGCGACACTCGATGTGAGCGAACACATCGAAGTCATTCGTCGTGTGGTCACTCAGGTTGCAGGGCGTATCCCTGTCATTGCAGGTACTGGTGCGAACTCCACGCGCGAAGCCGTCGAACTGACGACCAACGCCAAGACCGCAGGCGCCGATGCATGCCTGCTGGTAACGCCTTACTACAACAAGCCTACGCAAGAAGGCCTGTTCCAGCATTTCAGCCACATCGCCAAGGCAGTCGACATCCCGCAGATCCTCTACAACGTGCCTGGGCGTACAGCTTGTGACATGTTGCCCGAGACTGTCGTGCGCCTGTCGAAGGTCCAGAACATCATCGGCATCAAGGAAGCCACGGGTAACCTGCAACGCGCCAAGGACATCCTTGCAGGCGTCAGCAGCGATTTCCTGCTGTACTCCGGCGATGACGCCACGGCCGTTGAGCTGATGCTGCTGGGCGGCAAGGGCAACATTTCCGTGACCGCCAACATCGCTCCGCGCGCCATGAGCGAGCTGTGTGCTGCCGCGATGCGTGGCGATGCCGAAACGGCACGGGCCATCCATGAAAAGCTCATGCCGGTCAATAACACCCTGTTTATCGAATCCAACCCTATTCCCGTGAAATGGGCTCTGCATGAAATGGGTCTGATGCCGGACGGTATCCGTCTGCCACTCACCTGGCTCAGCGAAGCCTGTCACGAACCGCTGCGTCAGGCCATGCGCCAGTCCGGCGTATTGGTTTAATTGAGGAAGCATTACGCAATGAAGCGACTGGCCGGACTTTCCGCACTAGCCTTGATTATCTCCAGCACCAGTGGTTGCGGTTGGCTGTGGGGGCAAGATGGTTACTTCCGTGATCGCGGTAGCGATTATCTGGAAGCATCCCAGACAGCACCGATGCAGGTGCCTGCCGACATCTCCAGCGCCAAGCGTCTGGACCCTCTGCTGCCGATTCCTCGTAATGTGGCTGACAGCACCGTGAAGGGCGAGTACAAGGTGCCTCGTCCGCTGCCTCTGTCGGTAGCCTCCGAATCAAGCGATTTCAGCTTGCAGAAGAGCGGCGATAACCACTGGGTTCTGGCTCAGCGTCCACCTGCCGAAGTCTGGCCGGTGGCGCATCAGTACTTTGAAGACAACGGTTTCCGTATCGCTGAAGAGCGTCCGCAGACCGGTGAATTCAGCACCACCTGGCAGCGTCTGGACGAACTGTCCGCTTCTGTCGCCAGACGTCTGACGGCCAGTGGTGTATCGGCCGGTTCCGAAACCCGCGTGCGGGTTCGTATCGAGCCGGGTGTGCAGCGCAATACCAGTGAAGTCTATGTGGTCAGCGTCGAGCGTCCGGCTGGCAGCACTGCCGATGTCGGTTTCCCGCCCCGCACCACCAATATCGGTCTCGATGCCGCACTGACCGACGATCTGCTGGCCAGCATGAGCCGTAACGCCGAGAAGGGTGGTTCCGTATCCCTCGTGGCTGCACGTGACTACGATACGCCGAGCCGTGTAGCGCTGAGTGAAGATGGCAGCGGTAACCCGGTCCTGAGCGTGGGTGCCGATCTGGATCGCGCATGGTCGAGTGTCGGTCGTGCTCTGGATCAGGGCGAATGGCGTGTTGAAGACATCAACCGCAGCCTCGGCCTGTACTACATCAACCTGGCAGAAAAGGCGAATACGCCTGCGAACGAGCCTGGTTTCTTCGGTCGCCTGTTTGGCAGCAAGTCCAGCAAGGAAGAAATCGAAGCCCGTGCCGAGCGCTATCAGGTCCGCCTGAGCAAGGTGGGTGACAGCGTGCAGGTTACTGTCGAGAAAAACATCAATACCGTTGCGCCGGCCGACGTCGCTCGCAGGGTCTTGAGTGTCATTCAAGACAACCTGGGTTAAGTGCGTTTCGCTGTTCTGGGCAGCGGCAGCCGTGGCAACGGCACGCTGGTCGCAAGCAACGATACGTACGTGTTGGTCGATTGCGGTTTCTCCCTGCGAGAAACCGAACGGCGTCTGGCGCGACTGGGAGTCAGCGCCAGACAGTTGAGTGCCATTCTGGTGACCCACGAACATGCAGATCATGTGCATGGCGTGGGTTTGCTGTCTCGGCAGTACAATGTGCCGGTCTATCTCAGTCGCGGGACCTTGCGCGGGATGCGCAAGCCGGTCGAAGCCGCCGGGGTGGTGGAGGGTGGTCAAAAGCTGCAGGTGGGGTCGCTGGGCATCGATGTGGTGTCTGTCTCTCACGATGCGCTGGAGCCTACCCAGTTCGTCTTCAATGACGGACGCCGCCGCTTTGGCCTGCTGACCGACCTTGGGTCTTACTGCCCGAAAGTGTTGCAAAGCTATCATGGCCTGGACGCCTTGATGATTGAAGCCAACCACTGCCGCGACATGCTTGCCCGAGGCCGTTATCCGGTCTTTCTCAAGCAGCGGGTGGGAGGCGAAACGGGACATCTGAACAATCATCAGGCCGCAAACCTGGTGAGCGAACTGGGGTGGAGGGATTTGCAGCATCTGGTGCTGGCCCATCTCAGCAGCAAGAACAACCTGCCGTATCTGGCCCGGCAATGTTTTGCCGACACTCTGGGGTGTGACCCGGACTGGCTGGAACTGGCCGATCAAGATTCAGGGCTCGACTGGCGACATATCGCCTAGCCCAACTACTTAGCAAGCGGAGCCCATCATGGAAAAACGTGAAGAACTCTACCGCGGCAAAGCCAAGTCGGTTTACAAGACCGACGACGCTGACCGCTTGATCCTGCTGTTCCGTAACGACACCTCGGCGTTCGACGGCAAGCGCATCGAACAACTGGACCGTAAGGGCATGGTGAACAACAAGTTCAACGCCTTCATCATGCAGAAGCTGGAAGAGGCGGGCGTTCCGACTCAATTCGACAAGCTGCTGGGCGATAACGAGTGCCTGGTCAAGAAGCTGGACATGATCCCGGTCGAATGCGTCGTGCGTAACTACGCTGCTGGCAGCCTGGTCAAGCGCCTGGGCATTGAAGAAGGCACCAAACTCGATCCGTACACTTTCGAGCTGTTCCTCAAGGACGACGCCAAGGGCGACCCGTTCATCAACGAATCCCACGTCGTGGCATTCGGCTGGGGTACTGCCGAGCAACTGGTCCGCATGAAAGAGCTGTCGCTCAAGGTCAACGAAGTCCTCAGCAAGCTGTTCGACGACGCAGGCCTGCTGCTGGTCGACTTCAAGCTCGAGTTCGGCGTATTCCACGGCGAGATCGTCCTGGGCGACGAATTCAGCCCTGACGGCTGCCGCCTGTGGGACAAGGACACCCGTAAAAAGATGGACAAGGACCGCTTCCGCCAGGGCCTGGGTGACGTCATCGAAGCCTACGAAGAAGTCGCAAACCGCCTGGGCGTCCCGCTTTAAGGCAAAAAGTTACGCAAGCGCTTGATAGCACGAAAAAAATTAGCGTAAAGGGCTTCGCCTTGCGCGCCGATGCTGTTATCATGCGCGCCGTTGGAGAGATGCCAGAGTGGCCGAATGGGACGGATTCGAAATCCGTTGTACCTTCACCGGTACCTAGGGTTCGAATCCCTATCTCTCCGCCATTACATTGAAAAGCCCCGTAGATTCTGTCTACGGGGCTTTTCTGTTTTCTGGGGTGCGCTTCACGGATCTTCAAGAAATCCCGCCTCCCACCGCTCCTTTACTTTTTTTCAGCTAAGGTGTGGTAGAGCCAAATCTCACGTTTTGTGGTGCAAGGAGCTATCAGATGTCGGACGTAAACCAGGCACAATCGCAACCGTCTCCCAGCCAAAGTCATGATGATGTAATCGCCCAGTTCAAGTGGCAGGGCAAGCAGATCGACTGGCTGCTTCAGTGGCTTGTCAAATTCGTTGCAAACACCAAGGTGGAACTGGGGATTACCCTGTCGGTAGGCGGGAATCTCGTTTCCGGCCATCTGATTTCCCATGACGCCTACTTTGAGCAACTGGCAGCAGATATCTCTGCACCTTTCTCCCAGTTCAATAATGGTACTGACGAGTCGATGAAGGAGATGATCCTGTCTTTCAAGCCAGGTGAGTCCAATGAAGATACTCCAGCGTTTCACTTCATCCATTTGAAGGACTGCAGAACCTACTCGACCGATGAAAGCCCGATCTGCGATGCGGGCGTGCTGTGGCGCGGCAGGATTGCCGCTGTCGATGGCTTCACCATCGGTCTGATTGCTCGAAAGTGACCCACTGAAATGCAGAATGGCCCTGGTATTTCCGGGGCTTTTTGTTTGGAGCTGACTGAATCAGCATGGGGACTATTTCTTCTTGTGCACCCGTGAATCATGCCCTTTGCGGGTCAGAAAGCGAGGTCTGTTTTTTACATTGAGACATCATTTGGCCATGTTTTGCGCGACAAAATGCCGCAACCGGCTCTATCGCAGGTAATATGGGCCATTCGATTTTTATGCCCGGAATGGCCTGATAGAAAACTGGCAACCAGAAGAAGAACAAGAAACAGAGAGCCAGGCTGCCCGCCCCGGTCGATACCCAGAATTAATGAGTAGACGAAAAAAGGCGATTAGAAAAAATGACCAACACTTCGCGACCTTTGTACATTTCCTATGCCGGCCCCTCGCTGCTGGAAATGCCCCTTCTGAACAAGGGGAGTGCTTTTACCCCGCAAGAGCGGGTCGAATTCAATTTGATCGGGCTGCTGCCGCAGAACGTAGAGACGATCGAAGAGCAAGTCACCAGGGTGTACAGCCAGTACAAGCAGTGCGCCAGCGACCTGGACAAGCATATTTATCTGCGTTCGATCCAGGACAACAACGAGACTCTGTTCTTCCGCCTGCTGGACTCGCATCTGGACGAGATGCTGCCGATTATCTACACCCCGACGGTCGGTCAGGCGTGTCAGGAATTCTCCAAGATCTACCGCACGCACCGCGGGCTGTTCATTTCCTACCCTGAACGCGACCGCATCGACGACATCCTGCGCAGCGCCACCAAAGACCGCATCAAAATCATCGTTGTCACCGATAGCGAGCGCATTCTGGGTCTGGGCGACCAGGGGATCGGCGGCATGGGCATTCCGATCGGCAAACTGTCGCTGTACACCGCTTGTGGTGGCATCAGCCCGGCCTATACGTTGCCGATCGTGCTGGATGTCGGTACCAATAACCGCGAATTGCTCGACGACCCGATGTACATGGGCTGGCGTCATGAGCGGGTGACCGGCAAGGAATATGACGATTTCATCGCAACGTTCATTGAGGCCGTGCAGCGTCGCTGGCCGGATGTGTTGTTGCAGTTCGAGGATTTTGCCCAGTCCAACGCCATGCCGCTGCTGGAGAAGTATCGCGACGAGCTGTGCTGCTTCAACGACGATATTCAGGGCACTGCATCGGTGGCCGTGGGCACCTTGCTGGCTGCCTGCAAGGCCAAGAACGAGACCCTTGGCCAGCAGAAGGTCGTGTTCCTGGGCGCGGGTTCTGCCGGTTGCGGGATTGCCGAGCACATCATTGCTGCGATGAAGATCGAAGGCCTGAGCGAAAGCGAAGCGCGTCAGCGTATTTTCATGGTCGACCGTTTCGGCCTGCTGACCGAGGGCATGGATAATCTGCTGGACTTCCAGCAGCGCCTGGCTCACAAGGCGGGTGATGTTGCGGGTTGGGCTACTGGCGGTGAAGCTTTCCCGCAGTTGCTCGATGTGGTGACGCACGCCGGTGCGACGGTTCTGATCGGTGTTTCGGGCCAGCGTGGTCTGTTCACTGAGCAAGTGATCCGTGAGTTGCACAAGCATTGTGCCAAGCCGCTGGTCATGCCGCTGTCTAACCCGACTTCCAAAGTCGAAGCCACGCCAGAAGAGATCCTGCGCTGGACCGATGGCAATGCGCTGGTTGCCACCGGCAGCCCGTTCGCGCCTGTGGAGATCAATGGTCGTACCGTGCATATCGCGCAGTGCAACAACTCCTACATTTTCCCGGGCATCGGTCTGGGTGTGGTGGCTTGCAAGGCTTCGCGTATCACCGACCGGATGCTGATGGCCGCTTCCAATGCCTTGGCTGAATGCTCGCCGATGGTGTCCGGGCTTGGTGATGCAGTTTTGCCGCCGCTCAAGGAAATCCAGCAGGTCAGCCGCAAGATCGCTCTGGCTGTGGCCAAGGAAGCTCAGGCTGAAGGTCTGGCCCTTGAGACGTCGGATGAAGTACTGCTGGAGGCCATCGAGCGTAACTTCTGGGTGCCTGAGTATCGCGGCTACCGTCGTCGCTCCGTCTGACAGTAAGCGTTACTACTGAATGGCCCTTCGCGAGCGTGCTCGTGAAGGGCCATTTTTTATGCCGGGATTATGGTGCGGGTTTCTTGAAGGTTTTTTCCTACAATGAAATAAGTTTAATTCGACCAGTTATTCGCGTTCTTTTCACAAAAAATTGATAGGATGCCGCCTAAAGTCTGCGCATGGATGGGCCGTCTGGTTCAATCTATACTCGATAAAAATTATATAAGCAGACTGTCAATGCTGAAAATCAAGGCTGTACGTCCAGAAGTTGTTACGTTGATTGCCAGTGCCTTTTTGTTGTTCGGTTATAACGCCAATCTTTGGCAGCATCTTTTTGAAATCACGGGAGGGAGCAGTAAAGGTATTGCCATGCGCATTGCTTTTGGTGTGATGATCTTTTGCGTGTTCAATGTTTTTCTGACACTGTTTTCATTCAGACGTGTACTCAAGCCGGTGTTGGTTTTTCTGTTTTTTGCCAGTGCTGCTGTTTCTTATTTCATGAGCGAATACGGCGTCATGATTGATGCCGGCATGTTTCGTAACTTTGCGGAAACCAATCCTACCGAAGTTCAAGGCCTGCTGTCCCTGAAACTGGTGATTTACATCGTCCTGCTGGGGCTTCTGCCGTCAGTATTGCTGTGGCAAACCCCGATCAACTATCGCCGCTGGCACCGTGAGCTGTTCAGCAAGGTGCTGGTCTGTTTTATCTGCTCGGTGTCGATTGGTGGGGTCGCGCTGGCGAATTATCAGGGGCTGTCGTCGCTGTTTCGCAATCACCATGAGCTGCGCCTGATGGTCGTGCCGAGCAACTATATTGGTGCCTCGGTTGGCTATCTGAGCGAGCAGATCATTTCGTCCCGGCGTCCGTTTCTGGCAATTGGCGAAGATGCCAGGCGCTCGCCGGACTGGTCGACGCATACTCGCAAATCCCTGACGGTCCTGGTGGTGGGTGAAAGTGCCCGGGCGGAGAATTTCGGCATTCTGGGCTATGGCCGCAACACCACGCCAAAGCTCAATAAACAGAGCGGTCTGGTGGCATTTACCGATGTGTATTCGTGCGGCACCGAGACGGCAGTGTCGGTGCCTTGCATGTTTTCCAATATGGGACGCAAGGATTACAACGCGACCAGGGCGCGCAATCAGGAAGGGCTGCTGGATGTGCTGAAACGTGCAGGTCTTGAAGTGATATGGCGCGATAACCAGTCTGGCTGTAAAGGCACGTGTGACCGCGTTGCTTTCCAGGATGTCAGCAACCTCAAGGACCCGTTACTGTGCGCCAACAATGAATGCCGGGACGAGATCCTGCTGCAAGGGCTCGACACGTTTATCGACAGTCTGGATAAAGACACCGTACTGGTACTGCACCAGATGGGCAGCCACGGGCCGGAGTATTTCAAGCGTTACCCAAAGGCGTTCGAGAAGTTTACGCCTGTCTGTGAAAGCAATGCGCTGAACAACTGCAGTCGTGAGAGTATTGTCAACGGTTATGATAATACCCTCTTATATACCGATCACGTGCTGTCCACATTGATCGATATGTTGCGCAGTCGTCAGGATAAAGTCGATACCGCCATGTTGTATCTCTCGGATCATGGTGAGTCGTTGGGCGAATATAATCTGTTCCTGCACGGCACTCCTTATATGTTGGCGCCGGATCAACAGAAGCATGTACCGATGATGGTGTGGCTGTCCGATAACTATCAGA
The DNA here is from genome assembly GCF_015471405.1 of Pseudomonas cichorii. Classification (GTDB taxonomy): domain Bacteria; phylum Pseudomonadota; class Gammaproteobacteria; order Pseudomonadales; family Pseudomonadaceae; genus Aquipseudomonas; species Aquipseudomonas serbiensis. The sequence goes on along the minus strand of NZ_BLVZ01000010.1, from coordinate 178,294 downwards.
AGTCTTTTGCCGTCAATCCGGAATGCCTGGCAAAAGAGCGGAATGCACCACTGAGCCAGGATAATCTCTTTCACTCCATGCTGGGTTTGTTGAAAGTCGACACCAAGGTCTATGACCCGAGCCTTGATATGTTTTCCGGTTGCAGAAGTTCGATCGGTAATGGTGTGGCCGATAACAGGTAATCAATATCCCTGATCGTGAGGCGCGGGTAGTCGCTGTGAAGAACATGGCGGTGCAGGGCGCGGCCCGAAGCGCATCGTCGGCCAGGATGGCCGACCTGCTGTTTGTCGGCGATCTGGGTGAAGATATCCAAGAGTTTCAGGGCAGATGCGCGATAAACCTCCTATGGCGATATATACTGCGCGCCATTGATCAAGGGAGAGCCGTGTGGCCATCGATATTCATTGGATTCGCGACGACGACAGCCTCGCCCGACAGTGCGCGCAGTGGCAGTCGCTGCCATTTGTCGCGCTCGACACCGAGTTCATGCGGGTCGACACCTTTTACCCTATTGCCGCGCTGCTACAGATCGGCGACGGTTCCAGCGCCTGGCTGATCGATCCGCTGCTCATCAGCGATTGGACGCCTCTGTCCGCATTGCTTGAAAACCCCGACGTCATCAAGGTGGTTCATGCTTGCAGCGAAGACCTGGAAGTCCTGTTGCGCCTGACGGGCAGCCTGCCGGTTCCGCTGTTCGACACCCAACTGGCGGCCGCTTACCTGAACATCGGGTTTTCCATGGGCTATTCGCGTCTGGTGCAGGAGGTGTTGAACATCGACTTGCCCAAGGGCGAAACCCGCTCCGATTGGCTGCAACGCCCATTGTCGGAAACCCAGATCAGCTATGCGGCAGAAGATGCCGTGCATCTGGCTGAGCTTTTCACTCTGCTGAGGCCACGTCTTTCGGACGACAAATACCTCTGGGTTCTTGAGGATGGTGCGGAGCTGGTCGCCAATCTGCGCCGTGAAGTCGATCCTTACGAGACTTACCGTGACGCCAAGCTGGCCTGGAAGTTGTCGCGTGCTCAACTGGCGGTATTGCGTGAGCTGTGTGCATGGCGCGAGATACAGGCGCGTTCGCGCAACCTGCCGCGCAATCGCATTGTGCGTGAGCACTCATTGTGGCCGCTGGCCAGGACTCAGCCAGACAACCTTGGAGCGCTGGCCAGAATCGAAGACATGCATCCGCGTACGGTGCGCCAGGATGGTGAGTTCCTGCTGGAACTGATCAGAAAGTCCGGCAGCCTGCCGCCGGATCAATGGCCTGCGGCGTTGCCCGAGCCGCTGCCGATCGAGGCTTCCGGCATTCTGAAAGGCTTGCGGGCCATCGGTCAGCAGTACGCCGAGCAACTGGATATTGCCCCCGAGGTCATGCTGCGCAAGAAGACTCTCGAAGTGCTGCTCAAGAGCGGCTACCCCGATGGTCCCTATACATTGCCAGACTCGCTGCGTGGCTGGCGCCGCGAGTTAATGGGACAGGCGCTGCTCGACAGCCTGGCCAATGCAGGAGAACAGCCTTGAAACGTATTTGCTCCATTTATCGCAGTCCGAAAAAGAACGAGATGTACCTGTATGTGCTCAAGAGCGATGTGCTCAAGCGTGTACCGGTAGAGTTACTGGCTGCGTTCGGCACGCCTCAGCATGCTTTCGACCTGGTGCTCAGCCCCGAGCGGGCGCTGGCTCGTGAAGATATCAACAAGGTGCTTGAGAACCTCGACAAGCAGGGCTATCACTTGCAGATGCCGCCTGCCGAAGAGGAATACATCCAGCATTTGCCCGAAGAGTTGTTGCGTCGCAACGATCCTGTCTGATCCGTTGTGCCGCACGGTGGCGCCGGCTTTGACCGGCCCATGACTGTTGCAGGTTGTTTGTCCCGTTTTTAAGGTTTTTGAAACATGCGCGTTCTGATTGCCGAACACGATTACCCTATCTACACCCAACTGTTGCGCAAGGTAGCGCCTGAAGTTGAAATCATGAGCAGCGGCGACTCGGCCGAGCTGTCTCGCATGGCCAGCGAATGCCCGGTCTGGCTGGGACAGCCTGATCTGCTCGCCAATCTGTTACGTCAGGGCCACAAGCCGCAATGGTTGCAATCGACCTGGGCGGGGATTACTCCGTTATTGGCTGAAGGCGTATCCAGGGATTATCGGTTGACGCGGGCGGTCGGTATTTTCGGTCAGGTCATGGCTGAGTTTCTGCTGACCTACATGCTCGGTCACGAACGTGAAGTGCTGGCTCGCCTGATGAGCCAGGTCGAGCGCAAATGGGACAACCGTCCGGGCCAGAGCCTGTTCGGTCGCAAGGCACTGATCGTTGGCGCGGGAGATATCGGCCAGCGTGTCGCGCAGTTCCTCGTGCCTTTTGGTGTACAGGTCTACGGCGTCGCCTCACAGGCGCGAACGCAGGAGCCGTTTATTGAAGTCGGTGCCCTGGCGGATCTGGAACAGATGGTTGGCGACATGGATTACGTGATCAATCTGCTGCCCAACACACCCGAAACCCACGATTTGTACGACGCGAAACTGTTCGCGGCATTCAAGCCCTCGGCGTTGTTCATCAACGTCGGGCGCGGTGTGGCGGTGGTCGATGCGGATCTGGTGGAGGCCTTGAAGGAAGGGCATCTGGCGGGTGCGGTGATTGACGTTTGTCGTCAGGAGCCGTTGCCGCAGCGTCATCCTTTCTGGACCGCCTATGGCCTGCTGCTGACCGGCCACAGCTCGGCACCGACATCGCCGGTGGCCATGACCGAATTGTTCGTCGATAACCTCAAGGCATTTCAGGCGGGTGAGCCGCTGCGCGGAGAAGTGGATTTTTCGCGGGGGTATTGAGCGGGGAGCTGCAAGTGGCAAGCTACAAGCTACAAGTCAAAAGCTTGAGGCTTGCAGCTTGATGCTTACAGCTTACAACTCTGAAACCTACAACGAAAAATCACCCTCGACCGCCAGTTCTTCTACCGGCTTACGCGGGCTTGGGACTTCGCGGCCTTGCAGGTATTCGGGCAGGATCGCCTTGTCGCCCAGCTTGCCGATGGCCACGGCTGCATGCAGGGCATAGCCTTCTGGAATGTTCAGCTCCTTGCGGGTCAGTTCCTTGTCGAAGCCTGACATGCCGTGGGTGTACCAGCCGCTCAGGCTCGCTTGCAGGGCAAGGTATCCCCACGCGGAACCGGCATCGAATTCGTGTGTGGTTGCCGGGCTTTCTTCGGTTGCGCCCGGTGCGGCGAAGGTTGTCTTGGAGATGACGATCACCAGTGCCGAAGCGCTCTGTGCCCAACTGCGGTTGAACTCATTGAGCAGGCCCAGGTAACGCTCCCAGTTTGGCGTGTCGCGACGAGCGTACAGGAAGCGCCATGGCTGCGAGTTGTAAGCCGAAGGTGCCCAGCGTGCGGCTTCAAAGAAGCTCAGCAGTGTTTCCTGTGAAATGCTTTCACCGGTGAAGGCGCGAGGCGACCAGCGATTGGTGAATTGTGGGGCGATGGTATGGTCTGCGATGCGTGGATTAATGCTCATGAACATCCTGTCATTACGAGGGGTTGAAGTGAGCCTGACGTATGGGCCGTGGTCGGCAGGCATCGTCTTGAGCCGTCAAAATCGCCTTAACGCTACTGTTTTGTTTTATGGCTGACAAGTGAAGTTGTTGGATACCGGTAGTCGCAATTGCTTGGCCCGCACCCAATGTGACACTAGACTGGCGGCCTTTTCATTGCTGATACCGTTGTCCGAACCATGGCCGCTAAAGTTGAACCCTTCTGGATACGCAAGACACTCGCACAACTGGACAAGGACGAGTGGGAGTCGTTGTGTGATGGCTGCGGCCTGTGCTGCCTGCAAAAGCTGGAAGATGAAGACGACAACAGCGTTTACTACACGCGAATCGCCTGCAAGTTGCTGGACCTGAAAACCTGCCAGTGCTCCGATTACAGCAATCGTCGGGCGTCTGTACCTGACTGCATCCAGCTCACCGCCGGGCAGGCCGATGAGTTCAAATGGCTGCCACCCACCTGCGGTTATCGTCTGGTCAGCGAAGGGAAGGATCTACCGCTCTGGCACCATCTGGTGTGCGGTGATCGCGAAGCTGTGCATCACGAGCGCATCTCCCAGTCGGGCCGCATGCTCAGTGAGAACAGCGTGCCCGAGGAAGACTGGGAGGACTATCTGATTTTCCGCGCCGGCTAAGGGGTTCAGACGTCGGTTTTCGGATCTTTCAAGGCATCGATGCCGTTGATGACCGTGCTTCTGGCGGCCCGCTCTGCATTGTCCTTGAGTTGTCTCAACTCAGCTCCCGCGCGTTCGATATCCGAGCGCGCACTGTGCAGGTTGCTGCGGCTTTTTTCGATCAGGCTTTTGGCCGAGCAGTGTCCTGTGATGCCGCGTGCCAGCACGGCACCGCCGATGGCCAGTTGCACAAGGCCCAGGATGCCGCCACGGCGAAGTCCCTTGCCCATCAGTGTCACGCCGCCCGCCAGAGAGCCTACACGCTCCCAGCCCTGGACGTTCTGCTGTGGATGGTTGTGCAGCCGCGGGGTGTCGATTCTATCGATGATCGGGGTGTCGCTCATGATGCTTCTCCATGATGTGATAAGTCGGCTTCAACGAAACTGACTGCCCATCGATGAAACTGTTCACTGCATTTTCATCAGCGGTCGAGCTTTTCCCGGCCGAATTGTGGACCGGAACGGGTGTTCACGCCCTTGGCCATGCGGTCATAGAGCACGACGTTGACGGTCGCCGCCAGGTTCATGCAGCCCTCGGTCGGGATGTAGACCACGTCTTCGCACCAGTCGCGGATTTCCTGATCCAGCGAGCCGTCTTCCGGGCCGAAGATATACAGGGCACGATCCGGGTGAGTGTATTCGGGCAGGGCGCGCGCGCCGTCCACCAGTTCCACCGCGACCGGAATGCAGCCCAGCGGCAGAATGCTCTTGAGGTCTTCGATGCCGATCAGCGGGATATCCTGATGAATCTTCTTGGTGTCGGTGATGAAGTCCCGCGCGCGCTCATAGCGTTTGCCAGTGTAGAAGACCGAAGCCACGCCATAACAACCCGCCGCCCGCATCACCGAGCCGACGTTTTCCGGAGATTTCGGGTTGTAAAGACCGATGCAGGCGTACCGTTTATTTGCCACTTGGAGGATGCTCTGGGTAAAACGTGCAAGTATACGGCAGAACGTAAAAGCGCTAGAACCACATCCTGACACCCATCACCAACTTCGCTTCGCTACGGTCTTCGCCTTCCTCACGAGCATAATCAGCCGTCTTGCCGTAAGTCCGGTTCCAGCTCAGGCCAATATAAGGCGCGAATTCCCGGCGGATTTCGTAGCGCAGCCGCAGGCCGACTTCGGTGTTGGCCAGGCCAGAACCAATGCCTCTTTGTGGATCGTTCTTGCCGTAGATGTTGAGTTCGGCCGTGGGCTGCAGAATGAGCCGGTTGGTCAGCAGCAGGTCGTAATCGCCCTCAAGGCGTGCGGCGCTCTGGCCAGCTTCGCCGATGAAGGCTGTGGCTTGGGCCTCGAAGCTGGAAAGTGCCATGCCCTGAATGCCGAATGCGGCCCAGGTCTGTGGATCGCCGGGCTTGAAGTCCTGCCTGGCACCCGCGACCAGATCCCACCATGGGCTGATCGCATGACCCCACAACGCCTGGATTTCGGCATCTTCTGTCTTGCCATTGGTGCGCTCGCCTTCGGAGCGTATCCACAGACGATCGATATCACCGCCGACCCAGCCTTTGACATCCCAGGCCAGGGGGCTGCCTTTGTCTGCGTCCTGCCATTCCAGTTTGTCGGCCAGGACGAAGGTGTTGATGGCGGCATCGTGGACCATATGGCCCGTATGGCTGGTGTAAACGGCCGCTCTGTCTTCATCCGTCAGTTCGGGGATTGGCGTACGGCTCTGGCCTGAGGTGGATTGCACGGGCTGCGCGTGGTCATGGTGCATGGCGTGGCTGCCATGGTCCATGCCGCTCATGTCGGAAGCCAGAGCAGGCGTTGCCATCAAGGGAGCCAGCGCCACAAGCAGGCCGGACAGGCGCGAAGGGTGAAAGATTCTGTTCATCATGAGGTTCTCATTCTTCCACACGCACTTCACGGAACATGCCCATTTCCATGTGGTACAGCAGATGGCAGTGATAGGCCCAGCGCCCAAGGGCGTCGGCGGTGACACGATAACTGCGTCTTGAGCCGGGCGGCATGTCGATGGTGTGTTTGCGGACCATGAACTGCCCGTTCTCGTCTTCGAGATCGCTCCACATGCCATGCAGGTGAATGGGGTGAGTCATCATGGTGTCGTTGACCAGCACGACCCTGATGCGCTCGCCATATTTGAGCTTCAGTGGCTCGGCATCCGAGAACTTCACGCCGTTGAAAGACCAGGCGAACTTCTCCATGTGACCGGTGAGGTGCAGTTCGATGGTGCGTCCAGGCTCGCGCCCGTCCGGGTCCTCGAAGGTGCTGCGCAGATCCCCATAGGTCAGGACCCTGCGGCCGTTGTTTCTCAGGCCGATGCCTGGGTCGTCCAGCTTTGGAGTGGTTTTCATGGCCTGCATGTCCACCAGCGGATTGTTCTTCTCCGTTTCCGGGTGGGACTGCATGTTGCCCATTCCTGGCATGTCATGGTGATTCATGCCTGCCATGTTGCTGTGATCCATCGCGGCCATCTTTGCGTGATCCATGCCGCCATGATCCATTCCCATATCGTCCATACTCAGCAGCGGGCGCGGGTCGAGAGGCGGCACAGGTGCCGTTGCACCGGCTTTTCGAGTGAGCGTGCCTCGGGCAAAGCCGCTGCGGTCCATGGACTGGGCGAACAGGGTGTAAGCCTCTTCGGTAGGTTCGACGATGACATCGAAGGTCTCGGCAACGGCGATGCGCAACTCATCCACATTGACCGGCTTGACGTGCAGGCCATCGGCAGCGACCACGGTCATTTTCAGGCCGGGAATCCGCACGTCGAAGTAGGTCATGGACGAGCCGTTGATAAAGCGCAGCCGAATCCGTTCGCCCGCTTTGAATACGCCTGTCCAGTTCATGTCCGGTGCCTTTCCGTTCATGAGGTAGGTGTAGGTTGCAGCGCTGACGTCGGCCAGGTCGGTCGGGTTCATCTTCATCCCGGCCCACATCGTGCGATCGGCAACCGCCTCGCCCCAGCCTTTCTCGCTGACATCGTGGATGAAATCACCCACCGTGCGCTTGTTGTAGTTGTAGTAATCCGACTGTTTCTTCAGGTTCTTCATCAGCTTGACCGGATCGTCATCCGTCCAGTCCGTTAGCATCACCACGTAGTCGCGTTCGTACTGAAAGGGCTCAGGCTCCCTGGCATCGATCACCAGCGGGCCATACACCCCCGATTGCTCCTGAAAGCCCGAGTGGCTGTGATACCAGTAAGTGCCGTTCTGCCGGACCTTGAAGCGATAGACATACATGCCATCAGGCTCGATGCCTTGAAAACTGAGGCCCGGAACGCCGTCCATGTTGGCGGGCAGCAGGATGCCGTGCCAGTGAATGGAAGTGTTTTCCTTGAGCCGGTTTTTCACCCGCAGCGTCACGGTGTCGCCTTCACGCCAGCGCAGCAGGGGGCCGGGGATGCCGCCGTTGATGGCCATGGCCGTTTTTGGTGTGCCGGTGATATTGGCCTGGATTTCGCCGATGAAAAGATCGAACTCGGTCCCCGCCAGCACCTTGGGTTCATCCGCGCCGCTGATGGCCCAGACAGGGCTTTGCCAAAGCCCCATACCGCCCAGCAGACTGCCGGCAGTCAGCCCCTTCACAAAGGTTCGTCTTGATGTCTTGGAGTGCATGCAGAGGTTGTATCCAGTCAGTTGCGTGCTTGTCTGACGGGACGATGCCATAACGGGGCAGGGCGGGTGATTACATTTCAGTCAGGTTGCAGACCCCGCCCCGCGAATCGGGCGTTATTCCTTTTTCATCAGCCCGGCCAGCGCCGCGAACGGGTTATGGGTCGCCTTGGCGGTTTTCGGGGTGCTGAGGGAACTGTCGGAAAAATACTGCTGGTCGGTGTAGCGCGAGTGCTCGTTGTCATGGCAGTACAGGCACAGCAATTCCCAGTTGGAGCCGTCCTGAGGATTGTTGTCGTGGTTGTGGTCGCGATGGTGAACGGTCAGTTCGCTCAGACGCTTGCCCGCGAACTCGCGTGCGCAACGGCCGCAGACATGAGGGTACATGCGCAAGGCCTTGTCGCGATAACCCATTTCACGGTCGCGCTGGGCGTCGGCCAGGATACGGTCCAGCTTGGACGTGTTGGAAGGAGGGTTGGCCGTGCTCATGGTGTCACCTGTGTCGTGTGCGCATTGATAGCGGGAATGCGCACAAGTTTAGCGCCAGATGACGAAACTCACACCTGTTGGGAAAGCAGTTGGCCGTCGACCATACGCAGGCGTTTGGACAGGGAAATGGCCAGGGCGCGGATGATCTTCGCCGCGATTTTCGGCGCTTCGTCGAGCATCTTGTCCAGCGAGTCCCGGCCCAGGTTCAGCAACTGGCAATCCGATGCAGCGATGCAACTGGCCGAACGGCGTTCGCCATCGAGTACTGCCATTTCACCAAAGGCCCGGCCCCGACGCAGCGTGGCGATTTCCACCTGTTGGCCTTCGGGGTTGAGTTTCTGTACCGAAACCGTGCCGCGATCAATGATGCACATGAAAGTGCCGGCATCGCCTTCGTTGAAAATGCTCTGGCCTTGCGGGATATCACTGATGCTGAAATAACCCGCGACGGTCAGGTAATCGGCGGGCAGCAGGGTGTCGAACAGGCCGCAGTCCAGCAGCATGTCGCGTATGGCATTGTTCAGGTGTGACAGTTGTTCTGACATGGTTCGATCTTGTGCAAGTAAGAGGGGAGCAGGTCCGTGCTCCCCGATGCTACTAAGACAGACTTTTACAGCCAAGTTCAGTCCAGCTGCAAAACCTTGAAGATAAAGCCATATTCCAGTGCTACATCGCGCAGTCCCTGATATCGGCCGCTCATACCGCCATGGCCTGCGCCCAGCTCGGTCTTGAGCAGCAGCAGGTTGTCGTCAGTCTTGGTATCACGCAGCTTTGCGACCCATTTGGCGGCTTCCCAATACTGCACGCGGCTGTCGTTGTAACCCGCAATTACCAGTGTGGCGGGGTAGGTTTGAGCCGTGACGTTCTCGTAAGGCGCATAAGCCTTGATGCGCGCATGAACATCTGGCTCCTGCGGGTTACCCCATTCGTCGTACTCGGTAACAGTCAGCGGCAGCTCAGGGTCGAGCATGGTGTTGAGCACGTCCACGAACGGCACTTCGGCAATAGCTGCCTTGAACAGCTCGGGGCGCTGGTTGAGCACGGCGCCTATCAGCAGGCCCCCGGCGCTGCCGCCACTGATGACCAATTGATCGGCACGGGTCAGGCCCTGATCGATCAGGTGTTCGGCGCAGGCAATGAAATCGCCGAAGGTGTTCTGCTTGTGCTCCTGTTTTCCATTGCGATACCAGGCTTCACCCAGTTCGCCGCCACCGCGGACATGGGCAATGGCAAACGCCACGCCACGGTCCAGCAGACTCAGACGAGCGTGTGAGAACCATGGGTCCAGGCTTTCGCCATAGGCGCCGTAGCCATACAGGTAAAGTGGCGTCGCCTGGCCCAGCAACTCGCGTTTGACCACCAGGCTGATGGGTACTTGCGTGCCATCGCTGGCGGTTGCCCAGAGACGCTGGCTGACGTAGGCATCGGCATCGAACTCACCGAGCACCGGCGTTTCCTTGAGCACCAGCTGTTCGCCGGTGGCCAGCGTCAATTGGCGAACCTGCGGGGGGCGATTGAGGGACTGGTAACGCAAGCGAATGCTGTTGCTGTCGAATTCCAGTGAGTCCTGCACATACAGGCTGTAGGCCGCATCAGGCAATTGCACGCGATAGACCGGCAGGCCCTGTGGGCGAACTTCAATGATCGGCAAACCACCTTCGCGCAGGCTCAACGTGAGGCTTTTGGCATTGAGGCTCACACCTTCAAGCATCACTGAATCGTTATGCGGGACCAGGGTTTGCCACTCATTGCGAGTAGGCACTCCCGTGGCTTTTTCTGCGGCCTGATACAGCGCGAAGTTGATACCGCTCTGATTACTGCGGATAAACCAGCTCCAGACGCCATCGAGCTGGCCATGATCCGGAAAGTATTCATGGCCTTCGACCCGCTCGGCCATGCACACAAAGGCCTGTTCGGGATGCTCGGCATCAAGCACCCAGGCTTCGCTGGTGGTCTTGCTGTTGAGCAGTAAAATCAGTTGGCGCTCGGAACTGCTGCGAAAACAGTGCAGGAAGAAGCGGCCGTCCGGTTCGTTGAACACCAGGTCGGCCGAGTCGTTGCCCAGGCGATGGCGATAGAGTTTGTGCGGACGATGGGTGTCGTCCAGTTCACCGAAGAACAGTGTCTGGCTGTCGTTGGCCCAGGTCATGCTGCCGTCGCAATCCTCGAACGGCAGGCTGCTGACTTCGCCTGTGCCCAGTTCCTTGACGTAAAGCTGATAAACCTCTTCGCCGGTGGTATCCAGGCTGTAGGCCAGACGCTGATGGTCAGGGCTGATGCTGAAAGCGCCCAGGGAGAAAAAGCCGCCATTGGCCAGCACGTTGGGGTCCAGCAACAGCTCTTCATGGCTTTCATCCACCGTGTTCGAGTCGTCTGCCGGGCGTGGGCAGCGATAGTGCCGGGCATATTCATCGCCCTCGGTGGTGCGGGTGTAATACAGGTAGGGGCCCCAAGGGGAGGGCAGCGACAGGTCGGTCTCAAGAATACGGGCCTTGATTTCCTGGAACAGGGTTTCTCGCAACTGTGCCTGATCGGCCAGTTGCTGTTCCTGATAGTCGTTTTCCGCCTTGAGGTAATCGAGCACCTCATCGCTGTCGCGATTCTGTAGCCATGCATAGGGATCGGAGCCGTCGGCCTTGCGAGCGATCGGGGCGCTGGAGGTGGCATTCGAGAAGGACATGCGGGGCTCTCTTTAAAGGCATCGGGTCATTGAAGTATCGGTGGCTGCAAGTATGGCGCACCTATTACTGAAGCCGGGCGAGCCGGGCCAGTGAAAAGTCGTTATCATAAGCGCCTATTTACTTGCCTTACCACGGACGTCATGACCGAGAACGACTATCTGATCGCCTGGGGCCTCTATGCATTCGCAGCATTGGGCTGCCTGCTGGTGTGGTTTCTGATGACCCGCTGGATGTGGCGCTACCTGAAAGAGCCGCTGCGGGTGATTGGCGCAGTGCTGCTGTTCACGCCGACCATCGTCGATCCTGCCAAGGAATTATTCGCGCCTGCCGTGGCCGTTACTGCGCTGGACCTGCTGTTCAAGGTCGGCAGCAACGTCTGGAGCGCGCTCATCGATCTGTCCACCTATGGCATGTTTGCCTTCGTTGCCTATCTGGTCTTCGTACTGGTGCGCTGGCCTGTCGAGAAAAACCGCAAGGCCCGTGAGTCAAGACAACCGGTGGCTGAGCCTGAAGAGGCCGATGACGAGCCCTTTGCCAGTGACGACCGCTACGGTCGTCGGCCAGCAGCGCCAGCCAGCACCGTGAGTCGTGGGCGAGTCGAACCTCGTTTGTAAGAACCCGCTTCGTTGGCAAGCGTGCAGCACGTATTGAAGCGAGAACCTGAGCATGTGTGAACTACTGGGCATGAGCGCCAATGTCCCGACCGATATCGTTTTCAGCTTTACCGGGCTGATGCAGAGGGGCGGGCGCACCGGTCCGCATCGCGATGGCTGGGGGATCGCTTTCTATGAAGGACGCGGCCTGCGCCTGTTTCAGGACCCGGCGGCCAGCAGCGAATCTGAAGTCGCCCAGTTGGTACAGCGTTACCCCATCAAGAGCGAAGTGGTCATTGGCCATATCCGTCAGGCCAATGTCGGCAAGGTCTGCCTCTCCAACACCCATCCCTTCGTGCGCGAGCTTTGGGGACGCAACTGGTGCTTTGCCCATAACGGCCAACTGGCCGATTTCAGCCCGCGTGCTACCTTTTATCGTCCTGTGGGCGATACCGACAGCGAGGCGGCGTTCTGCGATCTGCTCAACCGGGTTCGCGAAGCTTTCCCGGAGCCGGTGGAAATCGAACAGATACTGCCGTCCCTGATTCAGGCGTGTTCCGAATACCGTGGCAAAGGCGTTTTCAACTGCCTGCTCAGTGATGGCGACTGGTTGTTTTGTTTCTGCAGTACCAAACTGGTACAGATTACCCGTCGTGCGCCCTTTGGTCCGGCCCGCTTGAAGGATGTCGACATGATCGTCGACTTTCAGGCAGAAACCACGCCCCATGACGTGGTCACTGTAATTGCCACCGAGCCGTTGACCGAGAACGAAATCTGGAATCGCTATGAGCCGGGCCAGTGGAGCTTGTGGCGCAAAGGCGAATGCGTGACCCAGGGTTCAACCGATACTCCGGTATGAAGCTTGCCCAACCAACAAGAGGGATCTAAATGCTGCGAAGTTATCTGCGATTGGTCTTGTTCACGACTGGCCTGCTGGTAGGGGTTCAGGTTCCGGGTTTCATCAGTGACTACAGCAAGCGAGTCGAAGCGCATCTGATCGAGGCTCAACAAGCCATCAAGGGTTACAACGCGACCGCGCAGCAGTTCTTCAAGGGCGATATTCAGGCGTTGATCCAGCATTATCGCAACAGCGAAGACCCGGTGTTTCGCAGCGATGCCGACACTATCAGCACATTGTTGACCCGCACCCACGTGCTTGAGCGCCAATGGCTAGGCTTGCAGGGCGCGTGGTATTCCAGAGCCTTGTATGTAGCAACCTCCGCCGATGCCGATATCCGCCGCGAAACCTTCAATGGCTACACCTGGCAAGTGCTGCTGGCGCCTGAAGTCATTGCCTGGGGCATCATCTCGGCATTGTTACTGGCGCTGCTGATCGAAAGTTTCTTCCTGCTGTTGGGCTGGGTGGTGACGGGTGGTCGGCGCAAGCCAAAGTTGAACAGGGAGTGGCGTTGATCGGCATTACCCCGGTCGCTCCTACTGTGTAATGCCAGTCAGTTGAGTGTGTTCCCCAGGTTAAGCTGAACAGCCGGTTTTTTATGCGGGCTTGTAGTTAATTTCACTCAACGTGCTCAGACTTTTCATGCTTTGAAGTCAGGTCGGATTTTTCTGTTGTCAGCCGTCATAGACAGGGATGACAACAGTAAGAAGAGGCCATGCCCATGAATATTACTTTGACCGTCGAGCAGCACCTTAGCTACAGGGAAGCATTGAAAATTGCCTACGATAAAGCCAGGCAGGACGGCACGCTGGATGAAATAACAGAGGCGGCTTGCCAGGAGGAATTCAATAGTCCACCACCGGCTGCAATTTACCATGAGTCAAGTATGGTCAGCAGCAACAGGGTTTCTGATACGGGGGGTACTTATTTCAAGTGCTGGACCCTTAGAGATAGCTATGAGCAAGCAAAAATTAACGCCAGGGTCTATGCGGCTGAGTCGCTATCGAAGAACATCAATGATGCTGTTGAGGGAGTCAAGGAAAAGCTAAAAGCTTCGGGGGTAGCTTTTAACGAACAGGACTTGAACTTTTCGATAAATGAAAAGGGAGAATTCAAGCCGGCTTCTGTATCTGGAAAGCCCCATGAAGAAGTGGACAGTGTTTTTACAAAACTATTGAATGAAGACGAAGACCTTAGGGAAATGGCTCGCCAATATGTTCGGATGGTTTTCAGTCTGGTGGATTTTACGGTGGAGGGGTGGGATGCACCTTACGCGCGATATCTTGTGCCAGAGGAAATAGAGAGCTGATTTAAGGCTAACGGGCTACAGACCCGTTAGCGGTTAAGCCAATCACTCTCAGCGGATTATTTTTTGGGTGCAGATATGTACGAACGGAGTCTTGATCCCGGTTTTACTGCCTGCACCGCCATCTTCATGGCTGTCGGGGTAAGCGAACCAGTAGCCTGTGTTATAGGTCAACTGCCATTTTGTCCTGAAGCCGTATTGCCATAGCCAGAAAGGTTCGGTTCTATCTCTCCCCTGACATTCGGGTAGTGAGAGCGATGTTCTGAAAAAGCCGCTCTTGTTACTGATGCCTTGAGATAATTTATGTTTTGAATTTGGGTCTTGATTTATATTTAGCTCAAGCGTGAGCCGCACTCCCTCAAGTGGGTGCCCCTTATAATCGACAACCCGCGTTTGCCAGTTCAAGACTCGATAGGCCCTGTGTTTGCCAAATTGTGTATTGAAGTGCTCGACATCACCGGTCACCTCTGTGTCGGCAAGGCGAGGTGCCGAGCCGAACAGTATTTTGTAGCGCTCATCTTTTTTAATGTTACGGTGCGATTTTTTCGACACCCTTAGCTGGACTTGTTGCCCGGGATTCATATTTGGCGTTGCATAAGCGTCATCGCCATGTTTGGTTTTCCATGTGTCACTTTCTTTGTATTCGAGCAGCCAGGGCGAGTTTTCCGGGTCGATCTGGTTGATCAGTACCCTTTGTCCTCGAATTGCCGTGAATGAGTAATGCTTGACGTCAGCGTCATTGGCGAGGCTATCAATGATCGTATTGAGTTTGTCCGGTAACTCAATAACTTGAGCGGTTGCAGGCGTGCTTGAATCTGTCATGGCATTTGCCGGGTTCATATTAAACCCCGAAAAAACCAGTGCCATGATCAAGGCATGTTTCTTGAAAATATCCATTTTACAAATTCCTTATATCGCACAGCCGCTATTGTCGAGGCGTTAAAGTCCCCAGCCTATAAGGCTGTAAATATCAAAAAAGAGTTAAGGCAGACGCACTGAGAGCGTCTGACAGACAGTTGTTTATCAACTGATCGTCATGACGTAATCACTGGTAAGAATCGTTGTCAACACGGTGTTGATAAATAAACATGAGGCCTGCTCTTAAACCACACACTCCGTGTTGTACCTTATGTACTCCGTGATAGCCCCTGGCTCGTTCCACATCAGTACATCCAGGATGGAGAGATTCTCTACGAAGGTGTAGGGGCCGGTTGAGTATCTCAGTACCGAGGGCTGCAGGAATCGCAGTTCTATTTCCCGCTCGTGCCATTCACGGGGGATGAATATTTCGCGTCCGCCGGGAGCGTTGATGTAGCGTCGGGCGCCCAGCAGGCTGCTGATTTCCAGTGCCCATTGGCCGGGATGTTCAATGGCGGGCAATTCCAGTTGCATTTCTGAACAGGGTGTCCAGTTGAACTCCATGCCGAGGTAGTCGCATACGACTTTCATGGATAAGGCATTCAGGTCGCCAATGCTGTTTGAGCGGGCGGGGTTCAATGTCAGGTCGATCAGTTGCAAGGTCTGTTGAAAGAAGGGGGCCTTGCCATGGTAGTGCTCAAGCTGACCGCGGATGCGTTTCAATGTGCTGGCGTGATCGATGACCATTGTGTCCTTGATCAACATGCCGTCGCTGGTTTTCACGGGGACGGTTATGTATTGCCAGCCACCCTTGGCATCCAGCATTCGATTTCGATTCATCCAGCTCTTGCGTTTGTATTTGACGATATCGAAGAGGATTCCCTGTTCGACCGAGGCGATAAGTTGAAAGTAACCGAGGTAGGGAAAGAAATAGGGCTGCATGATGCCCAGTGTAGTGGTCATGGGGAACCCACGAAGTCTCGACGACGGCGTTTTAGCCGAAGGAGTAGTCAGGAATACAACTGAGTGGTTGTGATGACTGCTGGTGGGTGCCGCATTGACAAGGCTAGTCTGGCAGGCTGAAAGGGCGCTGTTATTGGTCGCCTTCGACAAGCCAGTCGATGACTGGCTTTGACGAAAGGCAAAGAGGGTTTATTTGGCCAGGTAGCGCATGCTTTCTTCCAGGCCGCGCAAGGTCAGGGGATACATCTGGTCTTCGATCAGATCACGGATGATGTGAGTGGAAGATGTGTAGTCCCAGGCATTTCTGGGATAGGGATTGATCCAGACGATCTTCTTGAATTTGGCCATGAAGCGCTGCATCCACACATAGCCTGCCTCTTCGTTCCAGTGTTCGACACTGCCACCCGGCTGGGTGATTTCATAGGGCGCCATGGCGGCATCGCCGATGAAGATCACTTTGTAGTCGGCGCCGTACTTGTGCAGCAGGTCCTGGGTTGAGGTGCGTTCCGAGCCACGGCGCAGGTTGTTCTTCCAGACCGATTCATAAATGAAATTATGAAAGTAGAAATATTCCATGTGCTTGAACTCGGTTTTACAGGCCGAGAACAGTTCTTCGCAGACTTTCACATGGGCATCCATCGAGCCGCCGATATCGAATAACAGCAGCAGCTTGATGGTATTGCGCCGTTCAGGGCGCATCTGGATATTCAAAAGTCCTGCATCGCGAGCGGTATGGTCGATGGTGCCGTCGATATCCAGCTCATCGGCAGCGCCCTGACGGGCGAACTTGCGCAGGCGGCGCAAGGCGACCTTGATGTTGCGTGTGCCCAGTTCCACCTGATCGTCGAGGTTCTTGTACTCGCGCTGATCCCAGACCTTGACCGCCTTGCCTCTGCGCTCACCGGCCTCACCGACGCGGATGCCTTCGGGGTTATAGCCTCCCGAGCCGAACGGGCTGGTTCCGCCGGTGCCGATCCATTTATTGCCCCCGGCGTGGCGTTCCTTTTGCTCTTCCAGGCGCTTCTTGAACTCTTCGATCAGCTTGTCCAGACCGCCCAGAGACTGGATCTGGGCGCGCTCTTCCTCAGTCAGTGAACGCTCGAATTCCTTGCGCAGCCAGTCCTCCGGGATCAGGGCCTGCAAGTGATCGTCGAGGTTTTCCAGTCCGTTGAAATAGGCGCCGAACGCCCGGTCGAACTTGTCGAAATGGCGTTCGTCCTTGACCAGGATGGTACGCGCCAGAAAGTAGAACTCATCGATATCGGCGAAGACGACCCGTTGTTTCAGCGCGTTGATCAGGTCCAGCAATTCACGCAATGACACCGGCACTTTTGCCGCACGCATTTCGTTGAACAGGTTGAGCAGCATGGCTGTCGCCCTTTTTCGTGGCAGGGTGGATAAAGACGGTCAGCGATTACCGCGACGGCTCATGAATGCCAGGCGCTCCAGCAACTGCACGTCCTGCTCGTTCTTGACCAGTGCGCCAGCCAGCGGCGGGATTGCCTTGGTCGGGTCGCGTTCACGCAGCACTGCCTCGCCGATATTGTCGGCCATCAGCAGCTTCAGCCAGTCCACCAGCTCTGAGGTCGAAGGTTTTTTCTTCAGGCCCGGCACTTTGCGAACATCGAAAAATACATCCAGCGCTTCGCTGACCAGATCCTTCTTGATATCGGGGTAATGCACATCGACGATCTTTTGCAGGGTGGTGCGATCCGGAAAGGCGATGTAGTGGAAGAAACAGCGGCGCAGGAACGCATCCGGCAGTTCTTTCTCGTTGTTGGAGGTAATGATGATGATCGGGCGTTTTCTGGCCTTGATGGTTTCGTCGATCTCGTAAACGTAGAACTCCATCTTGTCGAGTTCTTGCAGCAGGTCGTTGGGGAATTCGATATCGGCCTTGTCGATTTCGTCGATCAGCAGGATCACCCGCTCCTCGGACTCGAAGGCTTCCCAGAGCTTGCCCTTCTTCAGGTAATTGCGTACGTCGTGGACTTTATCGACACCCAGTTGCGAGTCCCGCAGACGGCTGACCGCATCGTATTCGTACAGGCCCTGATGGGCTTTGGTGGTGGATTTGATGTGCCAGGTAATCAGCCGGGCACCGAAGGACTCGGCCAGTTGTTCGGCCAGCATGGTCTTGCCCGTACCGGGTTCACCCTTGACCAGCAGCGGTCGCTCCAGAGTGATGGCAGCGTTGACTGCAAGCTTGAGGTCGTCGGTGGCGACGTATGCGTGGGTACCTTCGAACTTCATCGGTGAATCCTCTAACGTGACGCGCAGCCTCTGGCTGGCGCGGCTCAATGGGTGCAAGGAATGTGACGACTATAGCGCGCAGGATCGCCGACTGTGAACGCAGATGCCTCATTCAGTCATTGAATGAAGGATTGTGCTCACAGGGTCGGGGCGGGCTCAGGAGCCTTCATTGCTCTCGTAGCGTGTGTTGAAGGCCTGGACAAAGGCATTGCGCAGCACCTGTATAAAGGCCTGGAAGCCACTGATGTCCTGCTGGCGCACACTGCCACTGAGGTCGACACGGGTGGCGAACTGATTCTGTCGCTGGTTTTTCAGAGCGGTTGTGCCGCCACCCACCAGCGCTTCCCAGATCGAACGAAAGAACCCCTTGTTCTGGTTCTCCACATCCTGTTGCCAGTTGAAGACATCGACATTGCGCAGCAGCGGCTTGATATAGCCACTGAGCTGGCCGTTGGTGGCCTGGGCCTCGATCACAAGGTCGCCATTGCCTGCGTTGAAGTCGAACTTACCGTAGGCCGATGCAAAGTCATTGAGCCGCCGCAGATGGATGCCTGTAGCGCGCAGACGAAAATCGAAATCCTGAAAGTCGCTCAGCGGATCGAAGGTGGCGGTGGCTTCTACGGCGGCACTGCCCAGCAACCGGCCCTTGCCTTCAAAACGTGCGTCGCGCTTGCCCTCGACATCGACCACGTTGGTCAGGTTATAGAGGCTGGCATTGATCCTGTCGGCCTCGATTTTGACCTTGGGGCTGGAAGTGAAGTTGTTGAAGGTGATGCGGGCACTCTCGATGCGGACCTCATCGAGTGTGATGGGGAGCAGTTTATTCAGTTGCGTGCGCCAGTCCGTGCCCTGACCTGTCTGCGAAGCCTGCTTGTCATTGCCGCCGTCGACAAAGTTCAGCTCCGGTTCGATGAACACCATCCTGGCCACCACCGCATGGTTATACCAGAGGGCATGCCAGCTCACTGCGAGGTCGATGACCGGCACCTTGACGAACGGAAGCGGGACTTTGCCATCCACCTTGACGATATCCAGTCCGTTGATCTTGTAGGCTCCGCGCCACAGGGCGATGTCTACATCGGCGATCTGGCCACGGTAATCGCCCATGTCCGCAAGTTTTTCATTGAGGTAGTTACGCACCATATAGGGCAGGGCGGCATTGATGACGACCAGCAATACGACAACAGTGGCCAGTATCCATAGCAGCCAGCGGTAGCGAGGTTTCATGGCCTGAGCCTCTGGATTTGTTGAATGGTTGACTCCCAAGGCTTGCATCCGTTCGGTGTAACTGGACGCGCACTGGCGGTAAGCATAGGCTTTGAGTTTTTAACGCATGCGTACAAGGACACGATCATGAGCCGTATTTATGCTGATAACGCCCATTCAATCGGTAATACGCCCCTGGTGCAGATCAACCGTATCGCGCCGCGGGGTGTAACGATTCTGGCCAAGATCGAAGGGCGCAATCCGGGCTATTCGGTGAAGTGTCGGATTGGCGCCAACATGATCTGGGACGCTGAAAGCAGCGGTAAGCTCAAGCCCGGCATGACCATCATTGAGCCCACATCGGGCAATACCGGGATCGGCCTGGCGTTCGTTGCCGCTGCCCGTGGCTACAAACTGACGCTGACCATGCCGGCATCCATGAGCATCGAGCGCCGCAAGGTGCTCAAGGCGCTTGGAGCAGAACTGGTGCTGACCGAGCCGGCCAAGGGCATGAAAGGGGCTATCGCCAAGGCCGAAGAGCTTCTGGCCAGCGATCCCGAGAAATACTTCATGCCGGCGCAGTTCGATAACCCGGCCAACCCGGCAATCCATGAAAAGACCACCGGTCCTGAAATCTGGGAAGACACCGAAGGCGCCATTGATGTGCTGGTGGCAGGCGTGGGGACGGGCGGTACGATCACCGGTATTTCCCGTTACATCAAGAACACTCAGGGCAAGCCTATCCAGTCTGTCGCGGTCGAGCCGGATGTATCGCCGATCATCACCCAGGCGCTGGCTGGCGAAGAGATCAAGCCCAGCCCGCACAAGATTCAGGGGATTGGCGCCGGTTTCATTCCTGGCAACCTGGACCTGTCGCTCATTGATCGGGTCGAGCGGGTCAGCGATGAGGAAGCCAAGGCCATGGCGCGGCGGCTGATGCAGGAAGAGGGCATTCTGTGCGGCATTTCCTGCGGTGCGGCGATGGCGGCTGCGGTGCGTCTGGCGGAAAAGCCCGAGATGCAGGGCAAGACGATCGTCGTGATTCTGCCAGACTCCGGCGAACGTTATCTGTCGAGCATGCTGTTCAGCGATCTGTTCACCGAGCAGGAATTGCAACAGTAAACGTATCTTTGCCTTGTCGACTTTGTACTGAGTCGACAAGTGTTTATGATGCCCGGCTACTGAGCGCCCCCTGACATGACGGCAGTTCAGCTACCTGTCCGTTACTAGGAGAGTTTCATGACCCTTTCATTTGCTGCCAAGGCATCGATCCTGATGCTGTTTCTGTGCAGCACGCTGTATGTGCATTTACGTGGCAAGGCGCGATTGCCTCTGTTGCGTCAGTTCGTGAACCATTCGGCGCTTTTTGCTCCTTATAACACCTTGATGTACCTGTTTTCCCGCGTGCCGTCCAAGCCGTATCTGGACCGCAGCAAGTTTCCTGAGCTCGATATCCTCAAGGACAACTGGGAGACCATTCGCGATGAAGCCATGCATCTGTTCGATGAGGGCTATATCCGGGCGGCCGAGAAGAACAACGACGCCGGTTTCGGTTCGTTCTTCAAGAAAGGCTGGAAGCGTTTCTATTTGAAGTGGTACGACAAGGCGCTGCCGTCTGCCGAAACCCTTTGTCCGAAAACCGTGGCCCTGGTCAACAGCATTCCGAATGTCAAAGGCGCAATGTTTGCGCTGCTGCCGGGCGACAGTCATCTCAATCCGCATCGTGATCCGTTTGCCGGCTCATTGCGTTATCACCTGGGCCTGTCCACGCCCAACTCCGATGCCTGCCGGATTTTCGTCGATGGCCAGGAGTATTCCTGGCGTGACGGTGAAGACGTGATGTTCGATGAAACCTACGTACACTGGGTCAAGAACGAAACACAGACCACGCGCGTGATCCTGTTCTGTGACGTGGAGCGCCCGCTGACCAATGGCTTCATGACCCGTATCAACCGCAGTGTCAGCGCCTTCCTTGGCCGCGCCACCGCGCCGCAGAACCTGGATGACGAGCGCGTAGGCGGCATCAACCGGGCTTATGCCTTCAGCAAGCGTTTCAGCGACAGCTTCAGCGGCAAGGTCAAACAGTTCAAACGCCAGAACCCCAAGGCCTACCGCGTCATGCGCCCGGTGCTGGCTGTGGTGGTGGCAGTCTTGCTATGGAAATGGCTGTTCGGATAAGCCGAATGCCTTATCGGTAGGAGAATTCATTCGCGAGACGGGTCGCGAATGAATTCGCTCCTACCGGGGTTGCCTGTTACAACGCGAAGCGCGCTACCAAGCCATTCAGGCCAATGGCCAGGCGTGACAGTTCATGGCTGGCTGCCGAGGTCTGGGTCGCTCCTGCGGCGGTTTGTGTAGACAGGTCACGAATGCTCACCAGGCTGCGATCCACTTCCCGCGCTACCAGCGACTGCTGTTCAGCAGCGCTGGCAATCACCAGATTGCGCTGGTTGATTTCAGAAATGGCCGCCGTGATCT
Organism: Pseudomonas cichorii; assembly: GCF_015471405.1. Taxonomy (GTDB): domain Bacteria; phylum Pseudomonadota; class Gammaproteobacteria; order Pseudomonadales; family Pseudomonadaceae; genus Aquipseudomonas; species Aquipseudomonas serbiensis. The sequence continues at coordinate 156,782 of NZ_BLVZ01000010.1, read as the reverse complement.
TCTCAAGGGCCTGACCTGCGCTGCTGGCACGCTTGAGGGTTTGTCCGGCCTGTTGTGCGCTGTTCTGCATGGCACCGACTGTCTGATGGGTGCCGTTCTGAATGCTGCTGATCATCTGCTCGATTTCCTGCGTCGAGTCCTGCGTGCGTTTGGCCAGCGAGCGCACCTCATCGGCGACTACTGCAAACCCCCGACCGGCTTCACCGGCTCGTGCGGCTTCGATGGCGGCGTTGAGTGCCAGCAGGTTGGTCTGGTCGGCGATGCCCCTGATGACTTCCAGTACCTTGGTGATGTCCTGCGCTTGTGTCGCCAGCTCCTGTGCCTGTTCCGATGCGCCCAGCACTTCGGTGACCAGCCCTTCGATGGACTCGATGGTTTCGGCAACCTGACGATGACCATGCTGGCTGTCGGCATCCGAGGCCTTGGACGCTTGTGAGGTCGATACGGCGTTGCTGGCCACTTCATCCACCGCAGCGCTCATCTGGTTGACCGCAGTGGCCGCCAGTTCGATCTCATCATTCTGTGCCTGCAGGCCGCGTGTGCTCTGCTCCATGACCGAACTCATCTCTTCGGCCGCCGAGGCCAGTTGTGATGACGACTCGCTGATGCTCTGGATGGTCGAGCGCAGGTTGGTCTGCATGGCCGACAATGCCTTCAGCAACTGTGCCGGCTCATCCGAGCCTTCAATCTGGATCGAGGCGCGCAGGTTGCCTTGGGCGATGGTCTGCGCAACAGCCAATGCTTCGCTGATCGGTTTGACGATGCTGCGGGTCAGCAGCCATGCCAGCAACACGGTCCCCAGCAAGGCGACGGAAATGATCAGGGACACGATGGTTTTCGTGGAGTCATACAGCTCGGCTGCCTCGTTGGCAGCATTGTCGGCGCCTTTTTGGCTGAAACCGATCATGGCTTCCAGGCTGGCATCGAGTAGGCGGCCCTGAGGTGTGAGTTCGTCGGTAAGGATCGCCCTGGCGTCATCGAAATGCTGACTGTCTATTTGCGCGATGATCTTGTCCACCAGTGTCAGGTAGCGTGTCGCGCTGCTTTCAAGGTCGCCCAGCAACGTGGTTTCCTGGCTGTCGGTGGTTTTGGCTTTTTGCCTTTGCAGGCGGGTGAACAGTTCGCCTCTGGCGTCGTTGATGACTTTCTTGCTGCGTAACTGGCTGTCAGGTGCCGGCATGGCGATCAGCCGAAGGGACTCCATACGAATGGACGCGATAGCAGCGCCCGCATCGTGCATGTTCTCGATATCCGGCATCCAGGACTGTTCTATGATTTCTGCACTTGAGCGCAGTTCTGCCATTTTGCCCAGGCAGAAGATTCCTACAAATGCGAGTAAGACAGCCACTAATCCAAAGCCGAGACAGGCTCTGATCCCAATACGCATGTTTCTGATAAACATTGACCGCTCCTTGTGTCGTAAAAACTCCCTGATTGTTTTTTTTGAGTGGGAGAAGGTATGAGTAATATCTTCGAGCCATCATGTTATCGGGATGCGAGGATCGCAGGTTTATAAATGATGGCGGATTTATGGCTATGTCCCCGTTAAGTGGTGCCAGAGCCTTTATGGGTTCCGGGCTGCACTCGACATGGTCTTGTGTAACACAGCCATGGTTTTTGCCATTGACGCAAGGCAGGGTCAGGCTTTTGAGTTACTGGGCTAGGCTTTGAGTGTCTCGACATGAGGCTCGTCCATGTCCGCTATCGCTATTGCCCGTCTGATCCTCGACGGCTTCGATGATTACCGTGAGCACTTCCGGCAGATAACCGCCGGTGCCCGGGAGCGTTTCGAGCGTGCGCAATGGCAGTTGATCCAGAGCGCTTCGGCAGGGCGGATCAATCTCTATGAGCAGAAAGTCAACGAAGTGATCGGGCACCTGGAGGCTGTCGCAATCGCCAGTGCCCAGCCTCTGGACGTCAGGGCATGGCCTGACGTCAAAAGCGTCTATATCGAGCTGATCGATTCGCGACTGGACGATGAGCTGTCTGAAACCTGGTTCAACTCGGTTTTCTTCGGCCTGTTCAGTCATGATCTGATCAGTGACGAGCGCATGTTCATCCATAGCACACGGCCTGCGGCACAGGCTCATGAGCATATGGCGCAGATTCGCAGCTACCGGCCGCTGGGTGATATCGCGGCCATGTTCGAGAGCATATTTGCCGATTACCGCTTTGAGGTGCCTTATGCGGATCTTGGCGCAGATCTACAGCGAATACAGGCCCGACTGCGGGAAAACCTGCCCGATTGGGTGTGCAAGGACCCAACGCTGTGTATCGAACTGTTTTCATCGGTCTTCTATCGCAACAAGGGTGCCTATCTGGTGGGGCGCGTCTACACCCGCGAGGAACAATGGCCGCTGGTCATTGCGTTGGTACACCGCGAAGGCCTCGGGGTCCTGATCGATACACTGATCACCGATGAGGCTGAGGTGTCGATCATCTTTTCCTTCACCCGTTCGTATTTCATGGTCGACGTACCGGTGCCGGCAGCGTTCGTAGGGTTTCTCAAAGGTATTCTGCCCGGCAAGCACATTGCCGAGCTGTACACCTCCATCGGTTTCTACAAGCAAGGCAAGTCCGAGTTCTATCGCGCACTGATTCATCATCTGGCCAGTAGCGACGACCGTTTCATCATGGCCCCCGGAGTACGGGGCATGGTCATGAGCGTGTTCACGCTGCCGGGTTTCAATACGGTGTTCAAGATCATCAAGGACCGGTTTTCGCCCTCCAAGAATGTTGATCGCATGACCGTAATCGACAAGTACCGATTGGTGAAAAGCGTCGACCGGGTAGGGCGCATGGCGGATACCCAGGAGTTTGCCGATTTTCGCTTTCCCTTGAGCAAGTTCGAGCCCGAGTGCCTGGCCGAGCTGTTGCAGGTGGCACCTTCCACCGTTGAGGTGGAGGATGGGGACAGAGTGTTGATTCGCCACTGCTGGACCGAGCGGCGCATGATTCCATTGAACCTCTATCTGGAACAGGCCAGCCCTGAACAGATGCGCGAGGTGCTGGATGATTACGGGCTGGCGATCAAGCAACTGGCGGCAGCGAACATTTTTCCCGGCGATATGTTGCTCAAGAACTTTGGCGTAACCCGTCATGGCCGTGTGGTGTTCTATGACTACGACGAAATCTGCTTTCTCACAGAAGCCAACTTTCGCCGCATTCCGACGCCGCGTACGCCCGAGGATGAAATGGCCTGCGAGCCTTGGTATTCCATTGGCCCGATGGATGTATTCCCCGAGGAGTTTCCGCCTTTTCTGTTTGCCGACCTGCAACAGCGCCGCCTGTTCGACAGCCTGCATGGCGAGCTGTACGACGCCGAGTATTGGAAAGGGCTGCAAGCGGAGATTCGGGCCGGCAAGGTGATCGATGTGTTCCCGTATCGGCGGTGCAGGAGCCAATTCATTCGCGAATGAATTCGCTTACAGCCTAATGCCTATCAGTTAAGGCACAAACAAAACGTATGGGAGGCAGCCTGCTGGCGAAGAGGCCTGGAAGCCGGCAGATATTCTGCGTCTGTACGCTCAAGTCGCCAGCAAGCTGCCTCCCACAAAGTTATTCATGACCTTGACTGAACGCATTACTCCTGAGTATTCAACTCAGTTGCACATGCCTGCTCAACAACGCCCGCAGGGCCGCTGGCTTGACCGGTTTGGGCAGGTAATCCAGCCCGGCCGCATGCACCTGGGCAATCAGCTCCGGGCGACCGTCGGCGCTGATCAGCACTCCCGGCACGGGTTGTCCCAGCCGTGTACGCAGCCAGGCCATCAATTCCGTACCTATTTCACCTTCGTCCAGGTGATAGTCCACCAGCGCCAGTTCCGGGCGAATGCCGTTGTTGAGCAGGGTTTCGCACTCCTGACGATTGCGGGCGGTCCACACCTGGCAGCCCCAGCGTGACAGCAGGCTGTTCATGCCGATCAGAATGCTGTCTTCATTGTCGACACACAGGACCTGAATGCCGTTCATCACCACACGGTTGGGTTCGGTTGGTGTGTGGGGGACCAACGCCAGTGGTTGAGCCAGAGGAACGGTGACACTGAACATGCTGCCTTTGCCCGGCCATGATTTGACCTGCAACGGGTGATCGAGCACTCGACACAGGCCGTCGGCAATCGCCAGACCAAGCCCCAGGCCTTTTGCAGCGTGGGTCTGATGGCTGTCCAGGCGTTTGAACTCCTCGAAAATCACTTTCTGCTTGTCTTCGGGAATACCAGGGCCGCGGTCCCAGACTTCCAGGCTCAGGTTGCCACCATGACGCCTGACACCGAGCAATATCGGGCCTTTGGCATAGCGGAAGGCATTGGTCAGGAAGTTTTGCAGGACGCGGCGCAGCAGTTTTATGTCGCTGTCGATCCGCAGTTTGCTGCCCCTGACCCGAAACTTCAGACCCTGCTCCTGAGCCAGCGCCTTGAACTCTGCGCCCAGTGTGTCGAACAGCGCATTCAGGGCGAAAGGTTGCCGATCAGGCGTGATCTTGCCGTTTTCCAGACGCGATATATCGAGCAAGTCGCTGATCAGGTCTTCGGCAGAACGCAACGAACTGTCCAGATGCTGGATCAATTGCTGCGCGTCACTGGAGATGCCTTCTTCCTGATGAGACAACGCAGCGGAAAACAGCCGGGCGGCATTCAGCGGTTGCATCAGGTCGTGGCTGACGGCGGCGAGAAAGCGAGTCTTGGATTCGTTGGCGGACTCGGCTATTCCTTTGGCTTCGGTCAATGCCAGATTCAGTTGCGACAGCTCGTGGGTCCGCTCTGCGACTCGTTGTTCAAGGCTTTCATTGGCGCCCTTGAGGGCATGCTCGGCGTCGCGGAATGCAGAAATATCGGTGAAGCTCATCACGAACCCGCCGCCAGGCATCGGGTTGCCGATCAGCTCGATAACCCGGCCATTGGGGAACAGCCGCTCTGATGTGTGTGCCCGGCCCTGACGCATCCAGTGCAGTCGACGTGCAACGTGGACCTCGGCTTCGCCCGGTCCACACAGGCCACGTTCGGCGTTGTAGCGGATGATGTCGGCAATCGGGCGTCCGACGCTGATCAAACCGTCCGGATAATTGAACAGCTCCAGATAGCGATGATTCCAGGCCACCAGCCTCAGGGACTGATCGACGACACTGATGCCCTGGGTGATGTTCTCGATGGCGCCTTGCAGCAGAGCGCGGTTGAATTGCAGCACTTCCGACGCTTCGTCGGCGATACGTACCACGTCTTCAAGCTGCATGTCCCGGCCTTCGATGGCCGCCTTGACCACGGCTCTGGCCGATGAAGTGCCCAGCACCCCGGCCAGCAGCCGTTCGGTATGGGCGATCCATTCGCCGTTGGCGTTCTGGTTCGGGTTGAAGCTCTTGCCCTGACGATAGGAGAAGCGGATGAAACTCTGCCGGGCTCGTTCTTCGCCGACAAAGCGTGATGACAGGCTCAGCAGGTCTTCGACCTGAACAGCCAGCAACGGGCGGCTGCCAGGGCGCACATGGGTTTCCTGACCGATGAAACGGCCTGCCTGCCAGTGTTCCGAAACGCGGGTGCGCGACAGCATCGATACCCAGACGAACAGCGTGCAGTTACCCAGCATTGACAGCACGACGCTCTGGGTCATTGGCGTGATTGGCAAGTCCAGGGGGTTGCTGTGCAGCCAGCTCAGCAAGGGGAAGTTGTCCAGCGACCAATCCATGCCGTGGGCCACGACCGGCAGTACCAGGGTGTAGAACCAGATGAAGATACCCGCCGCGAGACCGGCGAATACGCCTCGGCGGTTGGCCTGTTTCCAGTACAACGCACCAAACATGGCAGGAGCCAGTTGGGTGATGGCGGCAAAGGCAATCTGGCCGATGGTTGCCAGACTCGCCGTGGAACCTAGCATGCGATAGCTGACATAGGCCAGCAGCAGGATCACCACAATGCTGATGCGGCGTACCGATAGCATCCAGTAGCGGAACGCCTCGAACGGCCGCTCCGTATTCTTGCGCCTCAGCAGCCAGGGCAGCAGCATGTCGTTGGAGATCATGGTCGACAGCGCGACACTGGCGACGATCACCATGCCGGTGGCTGCCGAAGCACCACCGATAAATGCCAGCAACGCCAGTGATGGATGCGCATGGGCCAGCGGCAGGCTGATGACGAACGAGTCGGGCAGCATGGAACCTGGCAACAGCATTTGCCCGGCCAGAGCAATGGGCACCACGAACAGCGCGGCCAGGGCCAGATAAGCGGGGAATACCCATTTGGCCAGGTGCAAGTCCTGGGGTTCGATGTTCTCGACCACGGTGACGTGGAACTGCCGGGGCAGACAGACAATCGCCATCATCGCCACGCCGGTCTGCACAATCATCGCTGGCCAGTTGATGGTTTCTTTCCAGTATTCCTCAAGGCGCGGTGCGAGCTTCGCCTGATTGAACAGGTCATCGAAGCCATCGTACAGGCCAAAGGTGACGAACACCCCGACCGCCATGAACGCCAGCAGCTTGACCAGCGCTTCAAAGGCAATCGCCAGCACCATGCCGCGATGGTGTTCGGTGACGTCGAGGTTGCGGGCACCGAACACGATGGTGAACAGCGCCAGAACCACCGAGACCACCAGCGCTGTGTCCTGGGCGCGAGTGCCGGTTGAGTCGGGGCCGGCACCGATCAGGATATTGACTCCCAGCACGATGCCTTTGAGCTGCAGGGCAATGTACGGCAGCATCCCGATCAGGCAGATCAGCGTCACCATGATCGCCAGCGGTTGCGACTTGCCGTAGCGCGCAGCAATGAAGTCGGCAATCGAGGTGATGTTTTCCTGCTTGCTGATCAACACCATCTTCTGCAGCACCCAGGGTGCGAGCAGCATCAAGACGATAGGCCCCAGATAGATCGGCAAAAACGACCATAATTGCTCGGCCGCCTGGCCCACAGCCCCGAAGAAGGTCCAGCTTGTGCAATAAACAGCCAGCGAAAGGCTATAGACCCAGGCGCGCATGGTCGGGCGCAGCGAGGCGCTGTACCGGTCGCCATAGAAGGCAATGGCAAACATGATGGCCATATAGGTCAGGGCAACGGCAGCAATCAGCCCGCTGGACAGCGACATATGAATTTCCAGAGTGTATCGATCTCGAACCGGCAGTCTCGCACGATGCCTGGCGTTCGTCTTTCTCGACCAAGGTCGAGCGTGGTGTTATGTCGCAGGAGACGTATTTCCAGGTTGCAGGAGCGGGCCTATCGACATCCGGCAACGTTACGTCTTCAATGTGCTCCGGATTGGATTCAGAACTTCCAATTAGCCAAGCCATTCAGGACCACGGACGATGAGCCAACAGTCACAATTCAGCCTGCTCGGAAAACGGCGCTTTCTGCCGTTTTTCATCACCCAGTCCCTTGGGGCATTCAATGACAACATCTTCAAGCAGTCACTGATTCTCGCCATCCTTTACAAGTTGAGCATCGACGGCGACCGTTCGATCTACGTCAACTTGTGCGCCTTGTTGTTCATCCTGCCGTTCTTTCTGTTTTCGGCCTTGGCCGGGCAGTTTGGCGAGAAGTACCCCAAGGATGCGCTGATCCGGCTTATCAAGCTTGCGGAGATCGGCATCATGGTGGTCGGTGCTGCCGGGTTTCTGTTTGATCATCTGTGGATGATGTTGCTGGCGCTGTTTGCCATGGGCACTCATTCGGCACTGTTCGGGCCGGTCAAGTATTCGATCCTGCCGCAGCACCTGCGTGAGAACGAGTTGGTCGGCGGGAACGGGCTGGTGGAAATGGGCACCTTCCTGGCGATCCTTGCGGGCACCATTGGCGCCGGGATCATGATGTCCTCCAGTCATTACGCCTTCGTGGTATCTGCCGCCATTGTGCTGGTGGCATGCCTGGGTTTCGTGGCCAGTTACGGCATTCCGAAAGCGCCAGCGGCTTCCCCGGAAATGAAGCTGAACTGGAATATCTTCACCCAGTCCTGGGCTACCTTGCGCATGGGGCTTGGGCAAACACCTGCGGTGTCGCGCTCGATTGTCGGCAACTCCTGGTTCTGGTTCGTGGGGGCTATTTACCTGACACAGATCCCGGCCTACGCCAAGGAGTGGATGTACGGCGACGAAACCGTTGTCACACTGATCCTGACGGTGTTCTCCATCGGTATTGCTCTGGGCTCGTTGCTTTGTGAGCGGATGTCCGGCCACAAGGTCGAGATTGGTCTGGTGCCGTTCGGCTCCATGGGGCTGACGGTGTTTGGCTTGTTGCTGTGGTGGCATTCGGGCGGATTCCCGCAGAACGTGCAGGCCAACGACTGGCTGGCCGTGCTTTCCTATGGACAGGCCTGGTGGGTATTGCTGGATATTCTCGGGATCGGGGTTTTCGGTGGCTTTTACATCGTGCCGCTGTACGCGCTGATCCAGTCCCGAACCCCGGAGAAGGAGCGCTCGCGGGTCATTGCTTCCAACAACATTCTCAATGCGCTGTTCATGGTGGTGTCGGCCATCGTTTCCATCCTGATGCTCAGCTTCGCCAAACTGTCGATCCCGCAGTTGTTCCTGGTGATCTCGCTGATGAACATCGCGGTCAACGCCTACATCTTCAAGATCGTCCCCGAGTTCACCATGCGTTTCATGATCTGGCTGCTTAGCCATTCCATGTACCGCGTCGAGCATCGCAACCTGGACCTGATCCCTGAAGAAGGCCCGGCCTTGCTGGTCTGCAACCATGTGTCCTTTGTTGATGCGTTGCTGATCGGTGGCGCCGTGCGGCGGCCGATCCGTTTTGTCATGTATTACAAGATCTATCGCCTGCCGGTGCTCAACTTCATTTTCCGCACGGCCGGTACCATCCCGATTGCGGGGCGCAACGAAGACCTGGAAATCTACGAGCAGGCGTTCAAACGGATTGCCCAATACCTTGCGGACGGTGAACTGGTCTGCATCTTCCCGGAAGGCAAACTGACCCGCGATGGCGAAATCAGTGGCTTCAAGGGCGGCATGACCCGTGTGATCGAGGAGACGCCGGTGCCGGTGATCCCGCTGGCGTTGCAAGGTTTGTGGGGCAGCTTCTTCAGCTATGCGCCGGACAAGAAGCTGTTTCGTCGCCTGTGGTCGAGAGTGGTGCTGGTTGCAGGCGCTGCGATTGCGGCCGATGCAGCTAAACCTGCCGATGTGCGAGAGCAGGTGAAAGCGTTGAGAGGGGCTGGGCGCTAGAGGATATGCAAGGGGCGGTCGATACGCCCCTTGCATGCGAGTGTCAGGCAACCTTGAAGCGGCTGACCAGACGCTGCTGGTGTTCGGCCAGTCGCGCCAGTTCCTGGCTGGTAATGGCTGTCTGTTCAGCACCGGCACTGACCTGAATGACCAGATCGTTGATCTCGTTGACGTTGCGGTTGATATCCTCGGACACCGCACTCTGTTCTTCCGCCGCCGAGGCGATCTGAATGTTGCGGTCGCTGATGCTGGTCACCCCTTCGGCGATTTCCGTCAGCAGTTCGCCAGCGCGCTCGACCTTGAGAGCTCCGGACTGCGCCTTGCCCAGGGTTTCCTGCATCGAGGTGGTCGCCCGGTCAGAACCTGTCTGCAGATTGGTAATCATCTGCTGAATGCTGCCGGTGGATTCCTGAGTCTTCTGCGCCAGGGTGCGCACCTCTGAGGCCACTACTGCAAAGCCACGGCCATGGTCGCCGGCGCGCGCGGCTTCGATGGCGGCGTTCAAGGCCAGCAGGTTGGTCTGCTCAGCAATCCCGCGAATGACATCAAGCACTGAAGAAATCGCGTCACTCTCGTGTTTCAGGTCGCCAATAATGGAAGCTGTCTGCTCGGCCTGCCCCGACAACTGGCGAATCAGTTCGATGGTGCTCTCGATTTCACCACGGCCTTGCGTTGTGCTGGTGTTGACCTGTTGGGACATTTGCGCTGCATCGCTGGTGCTGAGCGCCACTTCCCTGACGGTTGTGCTCATCTCGTTGATCGCCGTGGCTACCAGCTCAGTGCTCTGGCGTTGCTGCTCGATGCTGCGGCTGGTTTCTGAGGTGACGGTGGAGCACTCCTCGGCTGCGGTCGCTACCTGTGCGGTGGCATTGCCGATTTCCTGAACGATATCTCGGATCTCTTGCGCCATCCGGTTGAGGTTACGTGAGATCTGGCCGAACTCGTCCTTGCTCTCGTAGGTCGCTCTTGCAGTGAGATCACGCCCGGCAAGGTCGTCCAGCACCTTGTTCACATCACTGACCGCCAGGTTGATATTGCGAATGATCAGATACGACAGTGCCGATACCGCAAGCAGTGCGGCGATGGCAGCACCGATAGTCAGCCACAGGGCGCGGTTGGCGACATTGCGTTCATGCATGGCGAGCTTGCTGACACTCTGGCCCAGGTCCTCTTCAATATCGCTCATCATGTCGATACGGCGCGTAGAGGTTTCAAACCAGGCTTGCGGCTTGATGCCCAGTGCTTGCCCCATCGGCACATCAAATGCCAGACGCTGCAACTTGCCGACTTCCAATGCTGCGGGGGCCTGCATTTTCTCATTGAATTCCTTCAAGGAGTCTGTCGGCGCCTTGCGGCTGAATGACTCGGAATAAGCGATGAACTCTCCGAGATTACGGCTGAAGCTCGACAATAGTTTTTCGTCGAAACGATCCTGATTGAACACCAGGCCAAGTACGACACGTTCGCGGCCAGCTCGCTCTTTCATTTCGATGAATTGATTCAGCGCGCTGAGGGCGTGAACAATAGTCGCATTATTGACGCTGGCCTCCAGAGAGTGGGTATAACCAATAAGTGTTTGAATGACCTGGGTATAACGTGCTCCCGACTCGGTACTGTTGATAGCCTGCTTGTCGACGTTAGTGCGAGTTTGTATCACGCTGTCGAGTGCGCGAAGTACAGGGTCGAGTTCGGAGGCTCCGGATGTAGATAACTCGCGTACGGCCTCTATAGTGAGATTCGAATCCTTGCGCAATTCGATAAGCCGGTCGCCCATGGTCGTGCCGCGACTGCCCAGGAACACGCCGCTGGCGCCACGCTCGCGTTGCAGTGTCGTGATAAGACGGCTCAGTTTCTGGGCTGTAGCACTGGCCGTTACTGTCTTGTTCATGTCGTTCAAAGTTTTGTAATTATTTGAAACAAATACGCCGGCCAATATCAGGAAGCCCAATAAGGGAAGCAGCAAAATCAATAAGAGTTTTATCCTTAGCGGTGCATTTTTGAGCATTTTCGTGAAGCTCCCTTGATGTGTGAAATCTTGGCGCGCGACAGAGTGGGGTCGTTATAGTTCGCGTTACATGTGTCGGCGCATGTTACTGGGGATTTAGGCGGGAGGTCGTTTTTTATATTTTTATTTTGCGCTGGATAGTTTGTCCGACAAAAACTAACCAGGCTGCCTTGATCCGGGTCAAGGAAACGGTCTGTTTTATAAGGGGGTTAGACTTTGTACGAAATGTATCTGCGCTCGGTGATGCTGCGTTAAAAACAGGCTCGGAATGCTCATTTACACCAGTAAACTCCGCTTCCTCGCCTGTTTTTGCCTTGCCTCACCTTCGCTCGAAAACATTTCGTACAGAGCCTAGTTGCCCGGACGGTTATGGAAACAGTCCGGGCATTGATGAACGCCTGGCCTTAATGAGCGACAGGTTTGTCAGCGGGCTGTTGAGTGTTTTCTTCCGGCATCTTGCGGAAGTAAGTGGAGAGCAGGGCACCCGAAATATTGTGCCAGACGCTGAACAGCGCGCTGGGTACTGCCGCCAGTGGCGAGAAGTGTGCGCTGGCCAGCGCAGCACCCAGCCCGGAATTCTGCATGCCGACTTCCAGAGCCAGGGATTTACGCTGCGGCAGCGGCAGCTTGAATACCTTGCCTGTGAAGTAACCCAGCAGGAAACCGAAGGTGTTGTGCAGGATCACCACCGCCATGATCAGCAGGCCGGACTCGGCGATCTTCGCCTGGCTGGCGGCCACCACGGCACAGACGATCAGCACGATGCTGACCACCGAGACCAGCGGCAGTACGTCGACCGCATGGCTGACCCGGGCACCGAGCAGGCGCTGGGCGGCGACGCCGAGGCAGATCGGCAGCATCACCAGTTGCAGGATCGACCAGAACATATCGGTGAAGGATACCGGCAGCCAGGCCGAGGCCAGGAACCAGATCAGGGTGGGCGTCAGCAACGGAGCGAGCAGGGTGGTGACGGCTGCGATGGCCACTGCCAGCGCCAGATCACCCTTGGCCAGCCAGGCCATGACATTGGATGAGGTGCCGCTCGGGCAGCAACCCACCAGAATCACACCCACTGCGATTTCCGGTGGCAGATGAAAAATCTGGCACAACAGCCAGGCGACGCCCGGCATGATGACGAAGTGCGCGACCACACCCAGCGCCACGCGCCACGGGTTACGCACCACCTCAGAGAAGTCTTCAAGCTTGAGTGTCAGGCCCATGCCGAACATGACCAGCCCCAGCAACGGGACAATCCAGCCTTTAAGACCGATGAACACCTGAGGGAACAGGAACGCCAGAATAGCGAACAACAGCACCCAGTACGCAAACGTATTCCCTACAAAACGGCTCAAGGCTACCAATGCCCGCATGTCTTGTTCCTTTTTCCTGTATCCATGAAAAAGAGGCGCCGCCTATATAGGCGGCGTCATCCTGTTGCAGTCCAGCCGGAAGAATCAGATCCCTTGCGGGATTTCCTCTCCGCCCAGTGCCTTGAACAACTCAGGCAGGAACTCGCCGAAGGTCAGCATCATCAGAGTGAAGCTGGCGTCCAGCTGGCCCAGGGCTTCGTCGCCGCCGTCCTGTTCGGCCTGATCCTGCAGCAGATCCTCGAACTTCAGGCGCTTGACCACCAGCTTGTCGTCCAGAACGAACGACAGCTTGTCTTGCCAGGCCAGCGAGAGCTGGGTGACGACCTTGCCGGTGTTCAGGTGCAACTGGATTTCATCGCTGGTCAGGTCCTGACGCTTGCAACGCACGATGCCACCATCTTCGTGGGTGTCGCGCAGTTCGCATTCGTCCAGTACAAAGAAGTTGTCGGCGGCTTTCTGGGTCTTGACCCAGTCGGTCATGATTGCGCTTGGCGCGGTCTTGACGGTCAGCGGACGCACCGGCAACGAGCCGATCACTTCACGCAGGGTCGACAGCAGGTCTTCGGCACGCTTCGGGCTGGAAGCGTTGACCAGAATCAGGCCCTGTTTCGGCGCAATGGCGGCGAAAGTGGCCGAGCGACGGATAAAGGCACGAGGCAGGAAGGCCTGGATGATTTCATCCTTTAGCTGGTCACGCTCTTTCTTGTAGACCTTGCGCATCTGTTCGGCTTCGATCTCGTCGACCTTTTCCTTCAATGCATCACGTACCACGCTGCCGGGCAGAATGCGTTCTTCCTTGCGCGCAGCAATCAGCAGGAAGTCCTGGCTGACGTGTACCAATGGCGCGTCCTCGCCCTTGCCGAATGGTGCGACGAAACCGTAAGTGGTCAACTCCTGGCTGGCACAGGCGCGGGCCGGCTTGGTCGCCAATGCAGTTTCCAGCGCCTCGGCGTCAAAAGGCACATCCTGGGTCAGGCGATAGATAAGCAGGTTTTTGAACCACATGAGGTGAATCTCTCCTTCCATACAAAGGAGGGCATTATTCGCTGCTCGGCCGTCCGGGCCAACCCTGCGCTAAGCCTTTGGAAGGATTATAAAAATTATTTAAAAAAGTGCTTGCCAGAGTATGGGGCGCTCCGTAGAATGCGCGCCACACCGAGAGTGAAGGGTGATTAGCTCAGCTGGGAGAGCATCTGCCTTACAAGCAGAGGGTCGGCGGTTCGATCCCGTCATCACCCACCAATCTCTCTCTTAGTGTTACGCGCAGCGGTAGTTCAGTCGGTTAGAATACCGGCCTGTCACGCCGGGGGTCGCGGGTTCGAGTCCCGTCCGCTGCGCCATATTAAGCTTCAAGGCCCTTGAACTCCTTGAAGCAACCAGAAAAGCGACCTTAGGGTCGCTTTTTTGCTTTCTGCGGTCTGGGAGCGAATTCATTCGCGAAGAATCCTGCATCAATGCCGCCCGGTACACCCCACGAAAAGACATCGCCTTCAATGTCGTCTCGCGAATGAATTCGCTCCTACGCCCGCATGGTCCTTCTTATATTCATTTTTTGGATTATGTATCAAATTAAAAATCAATATTTATCATATTAGCTTATAGCCAAATAGAAGTTTTTTTGAGCGATTGATTCCGTTATGTTTGGTTTCGACAGCCTACCCCTCACCTCGGATGGTACCAATCGTGATCAAGGTTCTGCGCGCATGCCATCGCGCAAACAGGCCAGGAGCCTGAGTTTGCAAGGCATGCCAGGGTGATCCACCACTGACCCCTGTTGCAGGATCGTTGGAAGGGAGTTCGATGTATGTTGCCACTTCAATCCCGTTATCCGGGTTCTTCTCGCCCTGTCGCTGACAGGCGCTCTGCAGTATTCCAGCCTCCTGCTCGTTCAACTGCGCACAGTTAGCTCGCGTTTCGTTTCGGGTGTTTTCAAGCACCGGGACTGAATGTCGGCATCAACGAATAAACGCATGGCTCGCTGTCTCGATGACGGCGTGAGTGCCCGACCGCGCAATTTGGATGAGCGGGCTGCAATGGCGGCCCTTTGGAGTGGATGTGCAGAGAGTCTTACAGGATGTTCATGTGTCCAGGCGCAGTCTGCGCTTGAACCCGTTGGCCTTGGCTATGGGGAGCGTGTTGCTGGCCGGGGCGGTTCAGGCACAGGAGGCTTCGTCCCAGAGTGGCGATACCCTGTCTACGGTGGTGGTGACCGGTAACCGTGGTGCCGAGCAGCGCACCGTCACCAGCAGCCCGGTGCCGATCGATGTGGTCAGCGCCAGGCAACTGCAAAGCACCGGCAAACCCGGCCTGATGGAGGCCTTGAGTGCCGTGATTCCATCCCTGACCCTGCCGGAAAAAACCGGCTGGGACGCCAGCGGCATGGCCCGTGCGCCGAACTTGCGTGGGCTGAGTGCCGCCGAAGTGTTGGTGCTGGTCAATGGCAAGCGCCGCCACACCAGTGCGACCTTGAATATCAACGGTATCAATACCGGCGCGGCACCTGCCGACCTGGATTTCATTCCCATCAGCGCCATCGACCACGTTGAAGTGCTGCGCGACGGGGCTGCCGCTCAATATGGCTCCGATGCCATCGCAGGTGTGATCAACGTCATTCTCAAGGCCGATACCAGCGGCACTGCCGTTACCAACGCGGGTATTGGTTATGACGGCAAGAAGCAGACGGTTCAGCAGAGTCTGAACAAGGGTTTCGAGATCGGCGATGGCGGCATCGTGCAGCTCGCGCTCGATGCCCGCAGCCAGAACGATGACAACAAGGCCAGTGCCAACGGCTACACCTATGATCAGGCGCTGGATCTGGCAGGCAAGTCCACGTATGGCGGCTACGGCACACCGAAGATCAACCTGCTGACCCTGGGCTATAACGCCGAATTGCCGGTCAGCGATGATCTCAGCCTTTATTCGTTCACCACCTATTCGCGTCGCAAGGCCGAGCAGGGTCAGAACTTTCGCCTGCCCACCATCACCAATACCATCACGACCGGCCCCAACGGATACCCCGGCGGGTATGTGCCAATCTGGTACATCGATGAGGAAGACTTCCAGGCGGCATTCGGTGCCAAGGGCCAGGTCGGCGAGTGGGACTGGGACTTGTCTTCGACTTATGGCCGCAACGAGGCCGAGCAGGGCACCGAGCGCAACCAGAACCCGTCCCTGGGCGAGGCAACGCCCAACAACTTTACTTCCGGCACCTGGATTGCCACCGAACTGACCACCAATCTGGATTTCAAGCGCGGCTTCGATATCGGCCTGCAAAAACCTCTGGATCTGTCTTACGGCTTCGAGCATCGACGCGATGGATATGAAGTTCAGGAAGGTGACTGGGCTTCCTATGCCAACGGTGGATATTGCGTCTCGCCAGGCAATTGCGCTTCTTCCGGCGCGCAGGTCACCAACGGTATTTCTCCTGACGAAGCCAGCAGCGCCACGCGCAACAGCGTCGCCAGTTATGTCGACGTCGGTTTCAACCCGATACCACAGTGGTATCTGGGCACGGCGTTGCGTTATGAGCACTACAACCAGGGTGTGGGCGCGACCCGCAGTGGCAAGCTGACAACCCGTTATGACTTCACCCCCGAGTTCGCCGTGCGGGCGACGGTGAGCAACGGTTTCCGGGCACCTTCGCTGGCCAATAGCCTGTTCAGTGCCCGTTCGACCACTTATGGCGTGGTGAATGGCGTCTATCAGTCCATCAACTTCGGTGTGCTGCCGGTTGCCTCGGACGCGGCCAGAGCCTTGGGGGCCGAAGACCTCAAGCCTGAGCGCTCCACCAACTTCAGCCTGGGCTTCACCCTGACGCCGACCGAGCGCCTGAGCCTCACCGCCGATGCCTATGTGATCAACATTCGCGACCGCATCACCCTGACCGGCACGCTGCTGGGCAGTGAAGTCACTCAAGTGCTGTTGGATAACGGCATCAATTCGACGTCGGGCGGCCAGTATTTCATCAACGGTGCCGACACCCGGACCAAGGGCGTGGATGTGGTCGGTAACTACCGCCAGGACCTGGGCGCGTTCGGTTCGGTGAAGTGGACCGCGGCGTTCAACTGGAACCAGACCGAAATCCTCAGCTACAAGGCTTCCACCACCATTCTGGGTACTTCCTATGACTTGATGGACCGTGAGGCCCGCAACGATGTGACCGGTATTCAGCCCAAGACCAAGCTGATCCTGGGCGGCGACTGGAGCATCGACAAGTTCAATATCAATCTGGCCCTGACCCGCTATGGCTCCTACAAGGAAGTCAACGATTCCACCGACCGATCCCTGGATCGTATCTACGCCGCCAAATGGATCACCGATCTGGACGTCGGCTACAACCTCACCAAAGACCTGAACATCGCCGTGGGCGCCAAGAACCTGTTTGACGTCTATCCCAAGAAGCAGGGCATCCCCAGCAACACCATGACCAGTAGCTACGGCACTTACTCGCCCTTCGGATTTACCGGTGGCTATTACTACACCCGCCTGACGTATGCCTTTTAAGTGAGCGCGCAGTCACTGCGCCCAGGCTGTTCGACATTAACAAGACGCGATCACGTGTCATTGCGTGCGAGGAACCCGAGATGCCCATTGTCGCCAAACCGTTCGACCTCCGAAGCGAGGAGACTCACTACAAGGTGCCCGAGGCTCAGGCAGCGGCTCCTGCCAAAACATTGCAGATTGTCCCGGCCCGTCATCCGTGGCGTTGGGTAGGCTCTGTCTTTGCCGCACTGGTGTTGTTTGGCATCGTCCATTCGCTGGCCACCAACCCGCGCTGGGAGTGGGATGTGTTTGCCAAGTGGTTCTTCTCGCCGTCGGTGTTGCGCGGGCTGGGGCAGACCTTGCTGCTCACGGTCCTGAGCACGGTGTTCAGTATCCTGCTCGGGACGGCGCTGGCACTGGCGCGCCTGTCGAAGTCGCCGCTGCTGGCGTCACTGGCCTGGGGCTACATCTGGTTTTTCCGTTCGATGCCAGCCTTGCTGGTACTGATCATCCTCTACAACTTTGCCTACCTCTACGATCACATCGTGCTGGGTGTGCCGTTCACCGAAATCGTGCTGGCCGAATGGTCCACAGTCGATGTGTTGAGCCAGTTCACCGTGGCGGTGCTGGGGCTGAGCCTGATGCAGGCGGCCTATACCGCGGAAATCATTCGTGGCGGCATCATCAGCGTCGACAACGGTCAGCATGAAGCGGCCGCAGCACTGGGCTTGCCAGCGCAGCGGCGGATTTTCCGCATCATCCTGCCCCAGGCCCTGCGTTCGATCCTGCCTTCGGGATTCAACGAAATCATTGGCCTGGTCAAGGGGACTTCCATCGTTTACGTGCTGGCCCTGCCGGACCTGTTCTACACCGTGCAGGTGATCTACAACCGCACCCAGGCCGTGATTCCGCTGCTGATCGTCGCCACGGTCTGGTACCTGATCATCACCACTTTACTGACCTGCGCCCAGTACTACATCGAGCGCCATTTTGCCCGGGGCACGGCGCGTGTCCTGCCGCCGACTCCCTTGCAACGCCTGCGTCACTGGTTCAAGGAGAAGACCCATGGCTGAGTCTGCAATGGCGGTACGCGCCGGTCGTATCCAGATACAGAACGTGGGCAAGCGTTTCGGCAATCAGGAAGTGCTCAAGAATATCGACCTGACCATCGAGCCGGGCAAGGTCACGGTGATCCTCGGGCCTTCCGGTTCCGGCAAGTCGACCTTGCTCAGGACCATCAATCATCTGGAGAAAATCGACAGCGGGCACATCACCATCGACGGTGAATATGTCGGCTACCGGCGCAAGGGCGATCTGCTCTATGAACTCAAGGAGAGCGAGATTCTCAAGCGTCGCATCGACGTGGGTTTCGTGTTCCAGAACTTCAATCTGTTCCCGCACCTCACGGCCTGGGAAAACATCGCCGAAGCCCCTCTGGCCCACAAGCGCTGGAGCAAATCCGAGGCCCGCGACCGGGCACTGGAACTGCTGGGCAAGGTAGGCCTGCAAGACAAGGCCGACGCTTATCCACGGCAGCTTTCCGGTGGTCAACAGCAGCGTGTAGCCATCGCCCGTGCCCTGGCGCTCGATCCCAAAGTGCTGCTGTTCGACGAGCCGACCTCCGCGCTGGACCCGGAACTGGTCGGTGAGGTGCTGGACGTCATCAAGGGCCTGACCCGGCTTGGCGTGACGCTGGTGGTCGTGACCCATGAAATCGGGTTTGCCAGGGAAGTGGCCGACCATGTGGTGTTTCTCTGCGAAGGCCAGTTGATCGAAGAAGGGCCTCCCGAACAGATATTTCGCCAACCCCGCCATCCTCGCACCATCGCCTTCCTGGGCAAGGTGCTGTGAATTTTTCGAGTGTTAAAGGAGTGACTTCGCATGCTTGCAAATACCGCGCGCCTGGCGCTGCTGACGATAGCCATCGGCCTGGCTCAACCTGTGTTGGCCGCTGAGAGCGCTACGCCGCCGACCGTGCAAAAGATCAATCTGAGCCCTGACCAGCAGCGCATCCGTGCGCCGCGCAACGAGGAAGCCATTGCGCAGATTCCACAGGGCTTCAAGTTCGCCCAGCCGGGCAAATTCACGGTTGCCGTCTCTGGAACTGCCGGGCCGCCTCTGGCTCTGCTGGCCTCCGACGACAAGACCACCATCGGCAGCGAAGCCGACACCGCGCAACTGGTGGCTGACAGCCTTGGCCTGCAACTGAATGTGGTTCAGACCAGTTGGGAAGACTGGCCGCTGGGCGTCAGTTCGGGCAAATACGATGCGGTGATCAGCAACGTGACCGTTACCGAGGCGCGCAAGAAGCGTTTTGATTTCGCAACCTATCGGCAGGACGTGCTGGGCTTCTATGTGAAGGCCAACAGCAAGATTACCTCCATCAAACAGGCCAGCGATATTGCCGGGCTGAAGATCATCGTCGGCTCCGGCACCAATCAGGAGAAAGTCCTGCTGGCCTGGAACGAGGAAAACGAAAAGGCCGGTATCAAGCCCGCCTTGTTGCAGTACTACGACGACGTGGCGGCTGCGCAGTTGGCCGTTCAATCGGGTCGCGTCGATGCCACCTTTGGCCCCAATGCACTTTCGGCCTATTCGCAGGCGCTGACCAACGGCATCAAGCGGGTGGGCATCGTCAACGGTGGCTGGCCGCGTCGCGCCGATATCGCAGTGACCACGCGCAAGGACAACGGCCTGGTCAAGCCGATCCACACTGCGCTCCAGGGCGTGATTGCCGGTGGGCAATATGACCAGGTGCTCAAGCGCTGGGGGCTGGATGTGGAGCGTATCGATCAATCGGAGATCAACCCGCCAGGCTTGCCGGATTGAGCCATTCAGGGAGGACATGAAATGGGACTGACACGACGTGAAGCGCTTTCCAGTATTGCAGCAGTAGGCGGCGAGCAAGCCGTCAAGGGGGCGCTGGCTGCGCTGGGGCTGGGGCCTTCGTCTCATCGGCGGCCACAACCCTTGAAGCTGAAAGCCGATACGGGGCAGGGCACCAGCGTGCTGGTACTCGGTGCCGGTATTGCCGGGCTGGTCACTGCACTGGAACTGAGCCGCGCCGGCTTCAAGGTACAAGTGCTGGAGGCTCGCAACCGCGTGGGCGGTCGCACCTGGACCCTGCGCAACGGCGATAAGGTCGATTACCTCGATGGCCGCACGCAAACCGCGCAGTTCGATCAGGGGGTGTATTTCAATGCCGGTCCTGCGCGGATTCCGAGTCAGCACCGGACCTTGCTCGACTATTGCAGCGAGCTGGGGGTGCCGCTTGAGGTGCTGGTCAACACCAGCCATGGCGCGCAAGTGCGTCCAGACCTTGAACAGCCTGCTTTTACGGTAGGCCAGGCGATCAACGATGCTCGCGGGCATCTTTCCGGGCTGTTGGCCACGGCGGTGCAACGTGATGCGCTGGACGATGTATTGAGCGCCGAAGAACGCACTCGTCTGCTGGCGTTCTTGCAGGTCTATGGCGACCTGTCTCAGGAACTGGCCTACGAAGGCAGCATTCGCTCCGGCCATCAGGATTCACCCAGCAATCCGGGTGCCCTGCCGGGGAGTCTGGCGCCAGTGGCGCTGGATCGGCTGCTACACCCCGAGTTGTGGGGCGCACTCCTGCATTCCGAGTTTCCCGAGTTCTCGGCCACGATGTTTCAGCCGGTGGGCGGGATGGACCGCATCACCGACGCCTTCTACAGCCGCCTGACCGATCAGGTGCAACTGGGCGCACAGGTGCGTCGCATCCGCCAGCTTGAGGACGGTGTGGCGGTCACTTATCACGATCAGCACAGCGGCCGCGAGCAAGTGGTACGTGCCGACTATCTGGTGTCCACCTTGCCGCTGCCACTGCTGGCCAGGCTCGACACGGATTTCAGCGATCCGGTCAAGGCCGCGCTGCTCAGCACCCATAACGGCCACGCAACCAAGGTGGCCTGGCAGTCGCCGCGATTCTGGGAAAGCGAGTACCGCACCTATGGCGGGATTTCCTGGATCGAGCATCCGGCGCGACTGCTCTGGTATCCGAGCAACGATCTCAATACCCGAGAAGGGCTGCTGGTGGCCGGGTATGTCACGGGCGAGGGCGCCGATACCTTCGGCACACAACCTTTCAATACCCAGTTTGCGACTTCCAGAGAGGCGGTTGAATTACTGCACCCGGGTTACTCGCAGCAGTTGCGCAATCCACTGGCAGTGTCCTGGGAGCAGATCCCCTACAGCGAAGGCCCGTGGCTGCAGCGCGAACTGTTTCCGGCACAGGCCAGCGCCTTGCTGGAAGAGGCCCATGGCCGGGTGTATTTCGCAGGCGACGGGCTTGTGCAAAGCGGAGTCGGCATCTGGCAGGAATCGGCAGCCAACTCTGCACGCCATGTCGTGGCGCAATTGGGCGAACGGGTTATCGAGCAGCGACACAAAGCCGCCATTGGCGCGCTATGACTATCCATTGAAGGAGTAACAACCATGAGCGACCAGATCAAACGCACCAGTGTCGGTGACTTTCCCATCTCGCAGACCGTGACCGTTCCGGCATCGGCCAGCCTGATATTCGTCAGCGGCACCTTGCCGGATGTCGCCGACCCGCAAGCCCCAAAGGGTACGCCCGCGGCGTTCGGCAATACCGAAACCCAGACCGTTTCGGTGTTCAACAAGATACGCAATATCCTCAGGCAACAGGATCTGGATCTGGGCGATATCGTGCAATTGCGGGTGTTTCTGGTGGGAGCCGAGGAAACCGGTGGCAAGCTGGATTTCGCCGGTTTGCAGGCGGGCTACACGCAGTTCTTCGGCACGGCTGAACAGCCCAACAAACCGGCGCGCACTGCGCTGCAAGTCGTAGCCCTGCCATTGCCGGGCGCTCTGGTGGAAATCGAGGCCATCGCTGCCAGAACAGCGTAAGGCTTCAAGCTTTTTCCCAGACTTTTTCAAACCCAAGACATCGGATACCGGGGTTCGGGCGCGCAGCGCTCAAACCCTGGCGGGGCTTTGCGTGCCTGCGAAATGCCGACAAGGAAGAGCGATGACTCATCAGCGTGCAGCGTTACAGAGTGGCAGTGTGCAAAGGCAGTCATGGTTGAGTGGCTTGCTGATGATCGGGTTGGCGAGCGAATCGGCTCTGGCGCGGGAGGCCAGTACTCAGGTGTCACAGGATGCCCGTCTGGAAAAGGTCGAAGTGGTGGGGGCGCGAGTGACCCAGGCTGACGAGGCCATCGGCACCGATCAGATCAGCAATACCTTGTCCATTTCCCATCAGGCCTTGCTGTCGGCGCCAGCGGGAACTTCCGGTCTGAAAATGCTCGAAGCCTTGCCGGGCTTCAACGTGCAGGTCAACGATGCGCTGGGTTTATACGAGTTCGGCAACTCGGTGTTCGTAAGGGCCTTCAACTTTCAGCAGATCGGTTTTTCCATCGACGGCGTGCCGCTGGGGCGCAGCGACCAGTTTGGCGGCAGCCCGATCTATCGCTATGTCGATAACGAAAATACCCAGCGGGTGACCGCTTCCACCGGCGCGGGCGACGTCTCGCAGCCGGGCTATACCTCGCTTGGGCCTTACGTCGATTACGTCTCGTCCAACCCAGCTCGCGAAAGCGGGATCAGCACGTCCTACACGCTGGGCAGCGACAGCCTGCGACGCAGTTTCATCAAGCTGGAAACCGGCGAGTACCAAGGGCTTTCAGCTTATTTCAGCCGCTCGAAAATCGACGGTGATTTATGGCGTGGGCCTGGCACCATCGATCGTGAACACCTTGAAGGCAAGGTCCGGTACGAGTTTGGTGAAGGGCATGAACTGCTGTTTCGCGCCGTGCATAACGACTTTTTCGATTACGACTCGCCTTATGTGAATCTGGCGCAGTACAACGGCACCGCCAATGACGAGTTCGGTCGATCCGGCCGCGACTTCGCCTATCTGGGTGAGCTCCCTGATTTGCCGGAAACGGCCGCTGGCGTGCCTTACAGCAACGCCGGCTACAACCAGTATTACAAACAGGCGATCAACCAGCGCCGGGATACGCTCTACAGCCTGACCGGCAATTTCCAGCTCAACCCGGATCTGGAAAGCCGCACCAGCGTCTATTACGAAGCCAAGAAGGGCTATGGTGTTTCACCTGAAGCCTATGCGACATCATTGGCGCTGTATAACGCGCAGAGTGGCAGCGTCGCTGGACTGGTTGCGCCGCGTGGCGTGCAGTACGGGCTCTCCGCGCTCAGCGGTCATCGCTATGGCGCGCTCAGCAGCCAGACCTGGCATGTGGGCAACCATGCCATCGAGACGGGCGTCTGGGTTGAAAAGGATGTCTTCAACCGCTTGCAGGCGCGTTACAACCTGCTGGACGGAAGCCCGGCAGGTACGCCGCTGCGCAATGAGCCCGTGCATCTGCAAGGCGACTTCAGTTCGACCCGCGACTCTGTGCAGTTTCACCTCAAGGACACCTGGACCCTGCTCGATGACCGGCTGAGGCTGCAATACGGTTTCAAACGCCTGGACCTGGATTACCGCATCGAAGGCTATCGCAATGCAGGCGATTACATTGCCAACCGGCAACCGCGCCTGAGCACCTCATGGAACGATCATTTCCTGCCGCAGGTGGGGCTGGTCTATGACGTGACGGCCAACTCCCAGGTGTTCGCGTCCTACTCGGAAAACATGGCGCTGCCGCGTGGTGCCGATGACGTTTTCCGCTCCGCCAGCCCGAACGCTCCGGCACCGGAAGCGGAAACCTCGAAAAACTATGAGGTGGGTTATCGCCTCAACCGGCCGACGTTCAATGCGTCCTGGGCTTTCTATCGCACCGAGTTCGATAACCGCCTGCAGGCTTTCGCATCGCCGGTGGCGGGCAGCAGCACGGTGGAGACGTTCTTCCAGAATGTCGGCAAGGCAGAAGCGTATGGCACTGAACTCAGCGGGCAGTGGAAGCCACCCGTTCTGTCGAACAAGGTCGTGCTCAACGGCAACCTGACCTACAACATCGCCCGCTTCAAGGACGATGCCGCCGGTTTTGCCCTGCGTGACAACGACATTCCCGACAGTCCTCGCTGGCTGGCGCAAGCGGGCGTCACCTACGAGTTGCAGCCCTGGGCGGTGCTGAACTTTTCAGCCCGCCATATCGGCTCGCGCTACAGCAACTTCACCAATACCGAGTCGGTGCCGGGCTACACGCTCTACAACGCCTACCTGGATCTTGGCGGAGACAACCTGCGCTACGGGCCGCTCAAGAGCGTCAAGCTGCGTTTCAACATCGACAACCTGTTCGACAAGGATTACCTGGGCTACATCCTGACCAGCACCAGCGGGCCAGCCTTTTATCGACCCGGTTCGCCCCGCACCTTCCAGACCACCTTGAGTGCGGAGTTCTGAGCCATGACCTTTAAACGTCTTCTGTCTTGTCTGGCACATCTGGCGCTGGTCATCGCTTCGCAAACCACACGGGCTGACAATGAAGTCCGCGACAGTACTCTGGCGCTGCACAATCGGCTGCTGGTGCTAGACAGCCACCTGGATACACCGATGCAGCTTTCGCGTCCCGGCTGGGACATTCTGGCCCGGCACACTTACCGTGAAGATGGCAGCCAGGTGGATCTGCCACGCATGATCGACGGTGGTCTGGATGGCGGCTTCTGGGTGATCTACACCGCTCCGGGCCCGAGAACCGAAGAGGGGCGGGCCTATGCCAGCAACTACGGCCTTGCCATGCTGGCGCGGATTCGCGACCTGGCCAATCGCTCCCCGGACAAGTTCGAGCTGGCCCTGACGGCCGCCGATGCCCGGCGCATTGCCGCGCAGGGCAAGCGCGTGGTGTTTATCAGCATGGAAAACGCCGACCCGCTAGGGTCAGACCCGCAACTGATCCAGACCTATTACCGACAAGGTCTGCGCATGCTGGGCCTGGTGCATTTCAGCACCAATGAGATTGCCGATTCGGCCACGGCCTTGCCCGAGTGGAACGGCCTGAGCCCCAAGGGACGAGATCTGGTGGCGGCGGCCAATCGTCTGGGGATTCTGCTGGATGTTTCCCATGCGTCGGACGCGGTGTTCGATCAGGTATTGGCCACCTCGAAGGCGCCGGTCATCGCTTCCCACACCAGCAGCAAGGCGGTCAACGCGCATCCGCGCAACCTCGACGATGAGAGGCTGCGACAGCTTGCGGCCAAGGGCGGTGTGGTGCAGGTCAACAGTTACGGCGATTATCTGATACCCCAGAAGGTCGACCCCGAACGGCAGAAGGCACTGGCACCGCTCTATGCCCGTTATCGGAACCTGGCAGCCTTGTCGCCCGATCAGGTCAAGGAATTGCACAGCGAGGTCGCCGCGATCAAAAAGCGTTACGGGCCGGCCAAGCCCGATTTTGAAGTGTTCATGAAACACCTGCTGCATATCCTCGAAGTGGTGGGGCCTGAGCATGTTGGCATTGGCGCTGACTGGGATGGCGGCGGCGGTGTGGTGGGGCTGGAAGATGTCAGCCTGTTGCCGAAAATCAGTGAGCGCCTGTTGCGCGCGGGTTACACAGAAAAGGACCTGGCCAATATCTGGGGCGAGAACCTGTTGCGGGTCCTTCAGGCGGCGCAGGATGCGGCTCAGCCGCAACAGGCCGGGTTGTGACGCCTGGGTGAGATGACAGGCGCGGATGTCATATCCGCATATGTCATGTTTCCCCTGAGAGCTCCTTACGCTTTGGACTCATTCAGTCCAATGCTATCAAGGAGCTTTCATATGCAACCCAGACTACGGCGTGCCAGGCGCTCTGTTGCTTCTCATCCGCGCATGCCCGCGCTCAGCGGTCCCTTCGATCATCCCGATGATGTGGCGCGTTATGTCCATGAAGTCATCGGCAACAGGCGTGATCGGGAATACGGCGGTTTCATCCTTGTGCGTAACGATGGCAAGTACGTCGCCACCGAACCCATGGCCGGCAATACCTTTGATTTCAATCCCAATGAGGTCTTTCCGAGTTACGGGCAGGATGGGTATGTCCTTTATCCGGCGGGGCATTCCGATTATGCGATCTATCACTCCCATCCTTCGCTGTTTGCCGGCCTCGATGAGTGGCCTGAAAGTGAAAAGGCCACCTACCCGAACAGCCTTTCCGTGGCCGATATCCATGCGGTGATCGACGATCATGAGTTTTGTTCGGTGACTTACCTGTCCGGGCCGGACGGCTCATTGATCAAGTACACCCTGTCGCATTCCGATGCTGAACAAGCCCTGTTCAGGCGAGTGTCCGGCCCTGCGGACAGGCCTCATCAGTACGTGCTCGGCGAAATACACAGGGCCTTGCAGGCGCGAACGCTCATGCCTAGCGATCTGGTCCGGTTGCTGGCCCAGGCCGGGGATTTGCAGGTCGTCGTCACCAGCCGGTTGTGGGGTAAACCCGGCAAGGTGGCGAATGACTGGCAGCCTTGTCCCAGGATACCGGCTCCCGCTACCTGCGAGACGGTCTGGCCGCCGAAGCCGTTGCGCCTGAGCCCGGAATTCTCCAGTGCCGATGACGCCGTACGCTATGTGCATGGTCGTATCGGCGCCCGGGGTCATTTCCAGGCCATCGGTTTTCTTCTGGTCGATCCTCAGCGGGGCGTGTACCGGGCGGCGGAGCCGCGTCTGGAGGACGGGAACATGGTCTACGCGCCCTGTTCGGCATTTCATCCCGATGCCTATTACCGGCCACCGTTGCCTGAGGGATATCGCATCGACGGCATGTACTTTTCGCCCGATACCCTGATTGCCGAGGGCGAGCGGCTGGACGGGCGCAACTTCTTTCAGCCGGACGATCTGCATCTCATGTTCGAGTATCGCTACATTCCGGCCCGTCGCTCGAAATGGGTGCCTGTGCGCTATGGCTTCGCGATGTCCGAGGTTTACTTCTCGTCTCCCGATGGAGCGTTGCTGGGCTATACCCCCAGTCATTCGGCCGAGGAATATCAGTTGCTCAGGCGGGTTTCGCGGATTTATTCGGGAAGTGAGTCGGTACAGGCGCAACTGGCCGCAGGCACGCTCAGGTCGGCCGATTTCATACGCATGGTGGCGCAGGCGGGGCGGCTGCGAGTGATCAGCCGCAGTCGGAACTGGCCGCAAGCGGGTGTGATTGTCCCGTCTGCCACCGGACCTGAAAACTGAACTGCGACTGAACGGTGCCACGTAAACCAGAGAAAACCTTTATTTACCTGAACTTATCGAGCATTGGCGCCTCTCATGCCGGTAGCCATTGATCGCGGCGGCCTGATAAGCTCGCGGCTTTACTCGTTTGCCCTATTGGCGCATGGACAAGGAATTAGCATGAAACAGCATCGGTTGGCAGCGGCGATTGCCCTGGTCGGTCTGGTACTCGCAGGTTGTGACAAGCAAGCCAGCACTGTAGAGCTGAAAACCCCGGCACAAAAAGCGTCGTATGGTATTGGTCTGAACATGGGCAAAAGCCTGGCTCAGGAAGGTATGGACGATCTGGATTCCAAGGCCGTGGCCCTGGGTATCGAAGATGCCGTCGGCAAGAAAGATCAGAAACTGAAAGACGAAGAGCTGGTTGAAGCCTTTGCTGCGCTGCAAAAGCGTGCCGAAGAGCGTATGGCCAAGCTGAGCGAAGAGTCGGCGGCAGCCGGCAAGAAATTCCTCGAAGAAAACGGCAAGAAACCAGGTGTGGTCACCACCGCTTCCGGCCTGCAGTATGAAATCGTCAAGAAAGCCGATGGCCCTCAGCCAAAGCCGACTGATGTTGTAACCGTTCATTACGAAGGCAAGCTGACCGACGGCAAGGTGTTCGACAGCTCCGTCGAGCGCGGCAGCCCGATCGATCTGCCTGTTGGCGGCGTGATTCCTGGCTGGGTCGAAGGCCTGCAACTGATGCACGTTGGCGAGAAGGTCAAACTCTTCATCCCTAGCGATCTGGCCTACGGCGCACAGAGCCCGAGCCCTATGATCCCTGCCAACTCGGTACTGGTCTTCGACCTGGAACTGATCGGCATCAAGGACCCGGCTGCGGCACCTGAAGCTGAAGAAGAACCGGCTCCGGCCAAGGCCAAGAAGTAATACTTCGCCCGGTTGTCTGAAAACGCCCTGTCTCGACAGGGCGTTTTTGTATCTGCCGTATTTCCCGAACGCTTTGTTGTCCGTACAGTCCCACTATCAGGGGGCGGTGAGGATTGTCTGACAGTCCTGTGACTGCATTGCGGTAGCCGCGCTAAACATGTAAGTCAACGATTTCATGGGCTTTTTTTATGTGAGTAAAAAATGCCCGATTTAACCTGGACCCCCGTAGAACGGGGCGCACAGGCATGAAAACAGACGCTGTTCACAAGGTTATCCACAGCTTATGTGGATAACCTTTGAACGGAGCAGCAGGCTGGTACTTGTTTACTGACACCACCTTTTTAAACGGGAGTGAACATGAAAGCACCTTGGAACTTCATTCGTTACCTGCCCGGAGCCCGGCGCCTGCTCGCTGCGGGCAGGCTGCCGGGCCTTCTGTTTGCCGTGGCGCGCAAAGGGGCTACCGAAGGCAGCCGGCTGGGGCGTATCAAGGAAGACCTGCGCCTGCTGCAGTCCTTGTGCCTGGCCTACTGGCGCGGTGAGTACCGGGACATCAATCCCAAGGCCATATTGTCCATCGTGGCGGGTCTGATGTACTTCCTCAGCCCTCTGGATGCGATTCCCGACTGGATTCCTGGTCTGGGAATGTTCGATGACATTGCCGTCCTGGCCTGGATCATGAAGAACCTGACCGATGAGCTTGACGCCTTTCGCGCATGGCGCGAGCGTCAGTCGCCGGAGAAGCTCATCGTCGTCGAACGATTGCCTGAAACCCAGGCACTGCTGGAACGTGAAGGCGGTAAACGTTGAACGTTTCAGCGCTGTTACACAAGCTGGGTTAATCCGCTGTTAATATGGCCGCGTATGGAGCAAGCCTATACAAAATGTGTTTTTGTCCTACAGGGGGAAGCGTATGGATCTTCAAGTGATTTCTCGTGATGGAGAGCCGGAATATGCAGTCCTGCCGTGGGCTCAATATCAGGCACTCCTGAATGCAGCGGGCCTTGCGGGCAAGACACGTCCTGAGCCTGTCCAGGCATCTGGCCAAGCCTCAAGCGCCGACTACCCGGGTTTTGATCAGTTGGGTTCCCTGCGCGAGGCCAAGGGGCTTGAAGTCGCAAGCCTGGCGCGCTCCGTAGGCATCAGCCCGTCTTATCTGGAACTGATCGAGAATGGAACCCGTGAACCCGATGCTGCCATCAAGCGCAGCCTGGCATGGGAACTGGGGCTTCCAGGCTGGAGAAGCCAGCCATGAGTGTGCGCATCAGTCGTCAGCATTGGGATGGGCTGTTGAATGAACTGGAACATGCGCGCCGCCAGCGTCATCTGGTGACCTATCGGGCCTTGCTGGAGCGCCTGCAATTGCCCAGCCCGGCCATGCAGACCCTCACCGCAGCCCTTGAGCACCTGGCTGCTCTGGACGTACGTGCCGAACAGCCACTGCGCAGCTCGCTGGTCATCAGTCAGGGCGCGAGTCGTTTGCCGCGTCCCGGCTTCTTCGAGTGTGTAGAACGGCTGGGCAGGTTCTCCGGACCCTCCGATGGCGTCGCCGCTGCCGCCTGGCATGCCTCGGAAGTGGTGCGAGTGTTCGAGTTTTCCTACCCTGAACCGCTTTAGGAGCCAATTCATTCGCGAATCGATTCAGGCGTTGGACAGCAAGTCCAGCCGCAACGAATCGATCACATGCACGCTGGCACCCGCGACATCCTTGGCGAAGTGCTTGGCCTGCGAGGCCAGGTCGGCCAACTGACTGGCGTTCACTTGCGAGCAGCTTTCTTCGCGCAGATGCACCACACCGATCGATAGCGACAGCAGTGGAAACTCCTGACGCTGACCTTGGCGGTTCAGGGCAATGAAGCAACCCGATTGCAGGTGTTCCGCTCTGTAAAAGCGCCGGCACTGGTTCTGGAAATCATCGAGCAGAGCCTGCAAGCGCTTTTCCCAGTCCTCGAAACCCAGCACCATCAGGAAATCATCACCGCCAATATGGCCGACAAAGTCCCGGCTCGGGTCGATGCGGTCATTCAGGCACTGCGCGAGGCAAAGCAAGACTTCGTCGCCACGGGCGTAGCCGTAGATATCGTTGAAGGGCTTGAAACTGTCGATATCGACATAGCAGATCATCGATGCGCGCCCTTGCTGCAACAGGCGCGTCAGGCATTGCTGGATTGGCACATTGCCCGGCAGCAGGGTCAACGGGTTCGCGTAGCGTGCTTGCTGGATCTTCAGCTCGGTAATCAGCTTCAGGACATCAATCACCCGGCCCAACCCGATGTAGGTGCCGTTGCTGGTGATGATGAAGTCTTCTTCAATGCGCTGGCGTGCCCGGCTGGTCAGCAGACGGCTGACCTGTTGGAGGGATTGATTCACTTCCACGGCCAGAAAGTCATCGCTCATCAAGCGGCTGATGGGCTTGCGGGCAAACAGCTCGGTCCCGAATGGCTTGAGCAACACTTCGGACAATGAGTGGCGATGCACGATGCCGCAGGGCCGGAAGTTTTCGTCCAGAACGGCCAGTGAGTTGAGGTTGGCCTGTTTGCGGAAGGCCTCCAGCACGTCGGCGGTCGGGGTTTCCTGGTTTACCGAGGGTTGCGGGTTGAGCAGGGCGCTCAGGTCCGAGGCTTCTTCGTTCAGGGACGTAGTCGCCACCTCGGTCTTGGGCAGCATGACGCGAATGTCGCGTGGCGGGCGTTCTTGCGGGCGGGCCAGGAGATAGCCTTGTACCAGGTCCACGCCCATATCGGTCAGTGCGGCGAGCTCTTCCGGCAATTCAATGCCTTCGGCGATTACGGTGGCCCGTGATGCCTTGGCCATTTGCAGCATGGAGCCGACGAACTCACGCTTGACCGCATCCTGATGAATACCGTCGATGAAGTGCCGGTCGATTTTCACGTAATCGGGGCGTAGTTCCGACCAAAGCCGCAGGCTGGAGTAACCGGCACCCAGGTCATCCAGTGCGATGGAAAAACCCATATCGCGATAATGGTGCAGCGCGTTGTACAGCAGCTCGAAATCATCCGTGGGCATCTGCTCGGTCAGTTCTATCACCACATCTTTCGGGGCGATGCCGTAGCGTTGCAGCATTTCAAGGGTGCGGCCCGGTGGGTGGGAAATTTCCAGCAGGGATTCGGGAGAGACATTGAGAAACAGCTTGCCCGGCAGTTTTTGCTGGCTGAACCGACGACAGGCTCCGTCGCGGCACATCAGTTCCAGTTCGCTGAGTCGACCGGCCTGGCGCGCTACGGAAAACAGGTTGATGGGGGAGTGCAACTTGCTGTTTGACGGGCCGCGGCTCAGGGCTTCATACCCCAGAATACTGCGCCCCGAGAGTGAGACGATGGGCTGGAACAGGCTGTGCAAATCACTACGAGCCAGAATAGAACTCAGTGCACTCAACTGCTCATTCATCGTCATGGCGGTCTCTGGATATAAAAAAGGGGCTGAACGCGCTTACGCTCAGCCCCTTATTACACTACAGATCAATGACTGTTTAATGACATATGCCATTAATTTGCCATTAATGAGTAACCGTCACTTCTTTGCTACCGAAGCGCTCAGCCCCAGATAGTCGATCAGAATGCGCCCGGTTTCTGCCAGGTAGGCATCATCCTCGGGTTTAGTCTTCTCGTTCTCTACTGGCAGGGCATCCTCGTCCTCTTTTTTCAGTTCCTTGAGCGGCTCTTCGCCCTTGGCTTTGCGGCGAGTGTTTTCAAGGGCCAGTTGCTTGCTTTCGATCGCGCTGTGTTCGGCACGACGATCCACTTCATTGAGGCTGACGGTTTTTTCGCTCATCAGCTTCTTGGCCAGTGCAAGGCGGTCTTCGATGAAGACAAACTCGGCGTTCTTGGCCGTGCGGGCTTCATGTCGCGACTGCAACTGCGCCAGGAATGGCTTGAACGGATCGATTGCAGGCTTGATCGCCGGTTTGATGCTGTCCCATGGCATGGCCTCGGGCAGGGCACTCTCACCGATTTCCTTGGTGTCGATCAGCGACGGGTAAGTGATGTCCGGTACTACACCCTGATGCTGGGTGCTCTGGCCGGATACCCGGTAGAACTTGGCCAGTGTCAGTTTCAGCTCGCCGTGGTTGAGCGGCTGAATGGTTTGTACGGTGCCTTTACCGAAGGTCTGGCCGCCAATCACCAGCGCGCGGTGATAGTCCTGCATGGCGCCTGCGAAAATCTCCGAGGCCGACGCTGACAGACGGTTCACCAGCAGTGCCATCGGGCCTTTGTAGAAGGCGCCTTTGGCTTCGTCTTCGAGTACATCGACCTTGCCGTCGGCATTGCGCACCAGAACCGTCGGGCCCTGTTCGATGAACAGGCTGGTCAGTTCGGTGGCTTCCTGCAGGGAGCCGCCGCCGTTGTTACGCAAGTCCAGCACGACGCCATCGACATTCTCTGCCTTGAGTTCGGTCAGCAGCTTCTTGACGTCGCGGGTGGTGCTCTTGTACTGCGGGTCGCCGGCACGATAGGCCTTGAAGTCCAGATAGAAGGCCGGGATCTCGATGACGCCGAGCTTGTAATCCTTGCCATCCTGATTCAGGTGCAGGATCGACTTTTTCGCCGCCTGTTCTTCGAGCTTGACCGCTTCACGAGTGATGGACACGATTTTGCTGGTCTGGTCGTTCGGCGCGTTGCTGGCAGGAATGACTTCCAGGCGTACGACCGAGCCTTTAGGCCCGCGAATCAGTTTGACCACTTCGTCCAGGCGCCAGCCGATGACATCGACCATTTCCTTGTCGCCCTGGGCAACACCGACGATCTTGTCGGCCGGAGCGACCTGCTTGGTCTTGGCTGCCGGGCCTGCCGGCACCAGACGCACGATCTTCACGTTGTCGTTGTCGCTCTGCAACACAGCGCCGATGCCTTCCAGCGACAGGCTCATGTTGATGTCGAAGTTTTCCGCGCTGTCAGGAGACAGGTAGTTGGTGTGCGGATCGTAGGACATGGCGAAGGTGTTGATGTACGCCTGGAAGATGTCCTCGGCGCGGGTCTGGCCCAGACGCGCAAGTTGATTCTTGTAACGCTTGGTCAGGGTTTCCTGGATCTTCGAAGGATCCTTGCCGGCGATCTTCAGACGCAGGACTTCATCCTTGACGCGCTTGCGCCACAGTTCGTCCAGTTCGGCTTCATTCTTGGGCCATGCGGCGTCCTTGCGGTCGACCAGCAGGGTTTCCTTGGCATTGAAGTCGAGCTTGTCGACGCCTTTGTTC
This sequence comes from Pseudomonas cichorii, assembly GCF_015471405.1. Lineage (GTDB taxonomy): Bacteria > Pseudomonadota > Gammaproteobacteria > Pseudomonadales > Pseudomonadaceae > Aquipseudomonas > Aquipseudomonas serbiensis. Next base: position 123,536 of record NZ_BLVZ01000010.1, on the reverse strand, counting down.
AACTCTGCCAGAACGAAATCCATACGCGCCTTGACGCGATCCAGATAACGTTTGTAGATGATGAAGCCAGGGTTCAGGTCGCCGCTCTTGAGGAAGTCGTCGAACTGGGTCTGCCACTTGTCGAACTCAGTGATATCGCTGGCTGTGAAATAGCTGCGAGACGGGTCCAGAAGCTTCAGGTAGCTCTGATAGATGATGACCGAGCGTTTGTCGTCCAGCGGTGGTTTGCTGTAGTGATGTCGCTTGAGCAGCTCAACCACGTTGAGACTGGCAACCACTTCGTCGCGGTCCGGCTGAAGATTGTCCCAGCTGTTGGCGGCAAAAGTGCTGGCTGACATCGGCAACAGGCTAAGACCGATAGACAGTGCAAGGGCGGTGCTTGGGAGTAAGTGCTTCATGCTGATTCGACGTGGTGACAATTGATAACGCATATTAGGCCGTCTTTGAGGTCGCCGGTTCCTTCGGACCCGGCCGCACAATGCAAAAGCCCGGCTAAACAGCTTCGGGCTCAGTCTTGACTCACTATGGAGGCAGTGTGAAGGCATTGCAAGGCGTTGAAGCATATGTCCCAGGCCTGAAGCCATCAGGTTCGGTGATGAATGCAGAGTACGTTCGTATCCGGATGGCTGCGCCTGTCACGGCACACGATGCAATACATGAGCCTCTGGGGGCTTGACGGGCATTGGAGCCAAGTAGAGTTGATTCAGCCAGCATTCAGCTTTTGCTCAACCCATACGCTTTGAAAGCGGGGTCAGGCGGGTCAGGTATATGCCATCAAAGCCCCGCCTGACTATGGTCGCAGTCCGCCCCGGAATTCATCTGCAATTGCAATGCTGCGTCAGAGGTTCAGGGGCGGATGCAGGCTCAAGGGAACCATGCCGTCCAGCTCAGGTTATCCAGAAGTACTGTGCCTTGCTGCTGGCCCAGATATACCCTGCAAGAATGGCACGCCTGGCCCAGGTGAATTTCCTGGGAAACGATCCCGGTGCCAGATTGTAGTGGTGCATCAACGATAGTCTTTTCATCAATGTCGTAAAAGGAGATGTGATCCCGGGTGGGATCCGCGCCAACATGAGACAGCTTCAGGGTCTTGATTAAACCGGAAAAGCTGAGCATGAACTGGTTGTCTCCTGTGGCCTCCAGGGTACGGTTACCGAGGGTTGGATGAACTGTGCTGACGTTTACAATCGAAAGTGACCTTATATGGATGAAAAGAGTCATGTCATCCGAGCAGTGCACTGTTTTATTGATCGCTAAGTGCTGGGTGGGGAAACTTTCCCAGTTTTCAAAACCGCTTACCGGGTAGTAATGGACAATGGTCAGGTTTTCGACTGGAAACGGCGTCCGGGTCAGCCCTCCATCGAACGATACTTCCATGATCAATCGCATGTAGGTGTGGTGCTTGAGTTTTTGCAGTTCACTCAAGGCTACTTGGGTGCTTTGGGCCGTATCGCTGGTGATCGCGAAGTCCTGCCAGACCGGGTGATCCCACTTACAGGCCGAGCCATCGCGGGCGGTGCCTTCAAAACGCAGCCAGACACGCTGACCTGTTGCGATGAGGGGCCAGGCCTCGACGGTCAGGTCGGCATCACCGTTTAACGGGTTGATGTACAGTAACTTGCCCGGGTACGTGGCTTGTGTGATTTTCGGTGTCGGCAGAGACGAGCCGGGTAGTGCCTGTACCGTCAGAGACAGCGGATCCGATTCCAGCTCGTTCGTGCCACGGGTCACGACATAGGTGACCTCCACTGTTCTACCCAAAGCGGAGGTAATGGCTGAGGGCGTAACAGTAAACTCGACACTCTTGGCCTGGTTGCCGGACAGGGAAACAGGGTTGGTAGCATCCTCGTTGCCGTCCCAGCGTACGCGGATACTATCGGTTTCAAGCATGCCAGGGTAAGCCACCACGAGGGTTGCACCTGCCACGGCCTGGAGTGGGTCCAGCACCCCATCCGGCGCTTCGCTCACCGTCGGAGCGGGTGTTACTAGAATATCGACAGCGGTGAACGCGGCGAGCGAATAGCCCGACCAGTTGCTTACCCGGTCGCGGATCTCGTAATAGACCGTCAGATTGTCACTGTTGCCAGCAGCCGCCTGTAACGCGACGCTCACGATGATGGTTTGCGGTTTGCCCGCCTGGTCCGCAGGCAGCGGTGGGTTCTCGACGAAGAATTCGTTGCTCGCCCAGAACAGGCGGAGGACGTCGCCTTCCTGCATGTTGTCCCAGGCAGCGACGGTCAGTGGCCGGTCGGTTGGCACCTCGATATTCGAGGGCAGGTTTTCTACAGGTGCCAGAGTGTCATTGATGTAGGGCGTGTGGTTATCCGTATCAAGGCCACCGGGCACGCTGCGTTTGGCCCGTACCTGGCGCACCGGAGAATCCCCGGGTGTACCGCCCGCAGCGGGCGTGATCCGGTAGAACACCTCGCAAACTTCCGGCTCATCGGGAATGTCCTGAGGCAGCGCCGAAAAGTCGATGGAGGCCCGATCAGGGTTTGCGAGCAGGCTCTGGATGACCTTGCCGTTCCACCACAATTCGATGAGGTCGCCTTTGGCCGTACCGACTGGCGTGAACGCAAACAGCGCTACGCCTTTTTGCGGATCCTTGAGTTGGACCCAACCCAACCCATCGTTTCCGCCGAGGTCGATTGACGGGATCTGCAGAGCGGGCAATTGCCCGGGTTGTTGGCTGAGTGAGGTAAAGGATGTATTCATGAATGGCTCCTGCTATGTCATGACTTCCTTGAAGGTGGGTACACCGCAGCGATACCCGCCGATTGAGTAGCGGGCTGGAGATGGGAGCAGGCCGTGGCGATGCAATCGAACGTCGTGTGTTTCAGATGAGTGCTGGCCATGGCTTGAATCCTCCAAAATCCTTTCCGGAGTCCTGCGATGCGACAGTGTCGGGGGAGTATTTAACCGATGAATCTGCATGTCACTGTCAGAAATGACAGTGCCGGACAGTCGGGCAGATTAAAGGTCGCCCGTTCGTGGACACGGTCGCATAATGCAAAAGCCCGGGGTGGCTGCCTTGGGCTCAGTTCTGACTCACGACGGAGGCACTGTGAAGGCATTACAAGGCGTTGAAGGACATGTGGAATGGGTCGAAGAGCCAAGTCCGGCTCTTGATGTGGGGCAGGTTCGTATCAAAGTGGCCGCTGCGGGCCTGAATCGGGCCGATTTGTTGCAGCGTGCCGGGCTGTATCCGCCACCGCCAGGCGTTAGCTCGGTTCTGGGGCTTGAGTGCTCGGGTGTGATCGACGAAGTCGGGCCGGGCACTTCCTGGCAGGTCGGAGACCGCGTCTGCGCGTTGTTGGCGGGCGGTGCCATGGCTGAAGAGGTGGTGGTCGACGCGCGTCATGTGCTGCCCGTGCCCGAGGGGCTGTCGCTGCATGAAGCCGCCGCGATCCCGGAAGTCTATGCCACGGCATGGCTGAATCTGTTTCAACTGGCAGGCCTGAAGCCTGGTGAAAAAGTCTTGCTGCACGCCGGAGCAAGTGGCGTCGGTTCTGCTGGCATTCAGCTCTGCAAGGCGTTTGGCAGCCCGGTATGGGTCAGCGTCGGCTCCACCGAGCGTCTGGCGTATTGTGTCGAACTGGGTGCCCAGGGTGGTGTCGTGCGCAGCGACAGTCTGGAAAGCCTGAGTGACTTCGCCCCCTTCGATGTAATCCTCGACCCGGTCGGCGCCAATTACGCGGCCCTGAACGTCAAGCTGCTGGGGCTCGATGGTCGCTGGGTGCTGATTGGCTTGATGGGTGGGCGCGAGGCTCAACTGGACCTGGCTCAAGTATTGGGCAAGCGTATCCAGTTGCTCGGTTCGACCTTGCGCAGCCGTGACGAGCAGTTCAAGGCGGACCTGCTCAGTGACCTGGGCCAGCACGTCTGGCCGCTATTCACTGAAGGACGCCTCAAGCCGCAACTGGCCAGGGCCTTCCCGATCAAGGACGCCGAAGCCGCATTTGCTGAGCTGGCGACCAACCAGGTGTCGGGCAAGATTGTGCTGGTGATCGACGAGAGCCTCGTTTAGCGCCATTTCCGTAGGAGCGAATTCATTCGCGAAGGGCCTTCGCGAATGAGCGGAGCGCCGCCCGATTCGCTCCTACGGAAATGCGTTTTAATTCATGATGTTGAATTACGTCCAGGCATGCACCGGCCAGCCAGCCTTTTCGGCATGCTCGCGTAACACGGCATCCGGGTTGACCACATGGGGATAGTCAACCTTGAGCAGCAGCGGCAGGTCATTGCGGGAGTCGGAGTAGAAGCTGGCACCTTCGAGGTTTTCACCTTCGGCGTCCAGCCAGTCCATCAGGCGGGTGATCTTGCCTTCGCGGTAGGTCAGCACGCCGACTGTTGCACCGCTGTAGACACCGTTCTGCACATCCAGATCGATCCCCAGTACTTCATCGATGCCCAGACGCTCGGCAATGGGTTTGACCAGGTGTACGCCAGACGCAGAGATCACCAGAATGCGGTCGCCTTTGGCCCGATGCTGCGCGATGCATTTGCAGGCGTCGCTGTAGATGATGGGTTCAATGATGTCTTCCACCCAGGGGCCGACCAGATGATCGACTTCCTCTGGTGTACGGCCAGCCATGGGTTCCAGGCTGAACGCCATGTAATCTTCCATGGCCAGTTTGCCCGCGCTATAGGCGGCCATCAGTTCATTGTTGCGTTGCATGAACGACTCGGGATCGACCCAGCCCAGGCGGCCCATCTGCTCGCTCCACAAGCTGGCGCAGTCGCCACCGATCAGGGTTTCGTCCAGATCGAAAATTGCTAAAGGCATGCGTGCCTCCTTGGATTGTTGTTCGGTAGTGGGTAGGGCGTGGGCGCGGCAGCTTCAAGTTACAAGCTTCAAGCTGCAAGTGAAGAGCACGCAAAACTGCTTGAGCTTGCCGCTTGCGGCTTACAACTTGCCGCTGCCCCTAACCCACCTCACATAACGCCGAAAGTTCTATCTTGAGGCTCACTCGTCGCCCATCGGGGTGTAGATCTTCTGCGCTGCGGTTGAGTACGTCGACCACCAGTTCCACGTCTCGTGCCTGGACACGATAGCGGATCACGTTACCCAGCAGGCTGTGACTGAGAACTTCGCCTTCCAGTGCGCCGGTCACGCTGAGCTGGATGGCTTCGGGGCGGATCGCGACGCGGCTGTTGATCGGGCGTTGCATCAGGCGGGAGGCGTCATCGGGTTCCAGCAGGTTGTAGTTGCCGATGAAGCCCGCTGCAAAGACGTCTGCCGGCGCGGTGTAGAGGGTTTCGGCATCGCCGCTCTGGACGATTCGACCCTGGTTCATCAGGAAAATGCGGTCTGACATGGTCAGCGCTTCTTCCTGGTCGTGGGTGACGAAGATCGTGGTCAGGCCCAGTTCGCGCTGGATGGCGCGTATCTGTTCGCGCAGATGTTTGCGAATCCGTGCATCCAGCGCCGACAGCGGCTCGTCGAGCAGCAGCAGGCGAGGGCGAGTGACCAGCGAGCGGGCCAGAGCGACGCGCTGGCACTGGCCGCCGGACATCTGGTGCGGGTAACGGCTGGCCAGGTCGGTCAGCTCGACCAGCTTCAGCACTTCGGCGACCCGCTTGTGAGTGTCGTCGGCGTTGACCTTCTGGATGCGCAGGCCGAACGCTACGTTCTGCTCCACAGTCATGTTGGGAAACAGCGCATAGCTCTGGAACACCATGCCGATATTGCGCTTTTGCGGAGTAAGCGGCACCAGGTCCTGACCATCGAGCAGGATGCTACCGCTGTTCACTGACGTCAGCCCGGCGATGCAGCGCAGCAACGTTGACTTGCCGCAGCCCGACGGGCCGAGCAGGGTCACGAATTCACCGCGTTCGATCGTGCAGTTGATGTCGCTGAACACCGCTGTGCTTGCGTAGCTTTTCTGCAGGTTTTCGATACTGACAAAACTCATATCAGTCTTTGTCCTTGTTCAGTCGGTTGGCGGCCCAGGTCAGCACCAGCACGAAGAGGAAATAAGAGATCACCAGCGCACTGTTGAAGTGCCCGCTGCTGTTGCGCATGTTGTTGAGGTACACCTGCAGGGTTTCATAGCGGGTCCCGACCAGCAGGTTGGCGAACACGAACTCGCCGAACAGGAAGGAGAACGACAGCAGCAACGCCACCAGCAAGCCTTTGCGCAGGTTGGGCAGCACCACCATGAAAGCCGCCTGCCAGGTATTGGCGCCCAGCAGTTGGGCGGCGTCCATCAGGTCGGTGAGGTTGATCGCCTGCAGGTTGTTGCTGATGGCCCGATACATGAACGGCAGTGCGACGGTGAAGTAGCAGCCAATCAGAATCCAGGGCGTGCCGACCATGGCAAACGGCCCGGAGCCATAGAGTTGCAGCAAGCCCACGGACGAGGCCACGGGCGGTACTGCGAAAGGCAACAGGATCAGGATGTTCATCAGCGCATCGAGGCGTGGGAAGTGGTAATGCACCACGAACAGCAGTGGCAGGATCAACACCACGGACAGAATCAGGGCGCCCACACAGACCAGCAGCGACTGACCGAACGCAGTGAGAAAGCGCGGGTCGCTCCACAGTGCGATGTACCACTTGAAGGTCAGGCCGCTGGGCAGAATGCTCGCCGACCAACTGGTGGACAGTGAATACAGCAGCGTGCCAGCCAGTGGCAGCAACAGGATCAGGAACAGGACATACACCACGAAGCGGTGGTAGATCCCGGCGGGACCTCTTTCAGCGCGAGACATGGTAGCTCCTCTTCAGCAACCATTGATGAACGACAGTGACCAGCGTCATCAGGCCGACCAGAATCATTGCCAGGGCACTGGCCATGTTCGGATCAAGGCTGATATCCCCGGAAACCATGGCTGCGATGCGGATGGGCAGCACGTTGAAGTTGCCGGTGGTCAAGGCGTAAACGGTGGCATAAGCCCCCAAGGCATTGGCCAGCAGAATCACGAAGGTCCCCAGCAGCGCAGGTGCCAGGACCGGCAGGCCGATATGGCGCCAGTACTGGAAGCTGCTGGCACCGAGCAAGGCCGAGGACTCGCGCCAGTCTTCGCGCAAGGCATCGAAGGCCGGGTAAAGCAGCAATACGCCCAGCGGGATCTGGAAATAGGTGTAGAGAATGATCAGGCCAGTCTTGGAATACAGGTTGAAGTCTTCAATGATCCCGGCCTTCTTGAGCATCAACGTCACGGCCCCGTTGAAGCCCAGCAGGATGATGAATGCAAAGGCCAGCGGCACACCAGAGAAGTTGCTGGTCATGTTGGCGAAGGAGTTGACGAAATCCCGTAGCCGCGAATCCACGTTGCGCAGCGAGTGGCTGCCCAGTACCGCGATCACGATGCCGAACAGGCTGGACCAGAAACTGATTTCCAGGCTGAACTGAATGGCCTGGCGATAGAAGCGGGAATTGAATGCCTTGGCGAAGTTGTCAAACCCCCAGCCTGTTTCGGAGTGCAGGCTGTTGATCGCAACCCAGGCCAGCGGCGCAATTTGAAACACGATGAAGAACAGGGCAAACGGCAGCAGGCATAGCAGCCCGAGCCATTTACCACGATTGTTGGTAGTCAATTGAGGATCTCCCGGCATACCGGTTTGTCGTGGGGCACGCCGAGCAGTTCGCAGACAGTGCCGCATAGCTCGGTTTGTCTGGGGGCTGCCTGGGCATCGAGGCTGAATGCATCGCCCAGCACGAACAGCGGTACTTCACGTTCTTCGGGGAGTAGCCCGTTATGTGATCGATCGTTGTTCATGCCGTGATCGGCGGTGACCAGTACCTGATAACCGGCATCGAGCCAGCGTTGCAGGTAATCGGCAATCAGGATGTCGGCGCTGCGTGCGCTGTTACGGTATTGGGGGCTGTCGAGGCCGTGCTTGTGCCCGGCGTCGTCGATATTCATGGGGTGGATCAACAGCAGATTCGGTGCGTGCCTGACTCGCAGGCTTTCGGCGTCGGCAAACAGGTGCGAATCGGGGTAATGGTCGGCGTAGTAAAAGTGCCCGTGCTGGATCGGCAGCGCCGGATCGTCGGTGTGACGGTCGCGGGCGGCGTCGAAGGGCGTGCGATTATACAGTTCGCTGACCCAGTGATAGGCCGCCGCTGCCGTGGTGAGCCCGGCATCGGTGGCGTAGTGGAACATGCTGCGCTGGTTGGACAGGCGTGAAACCTGGTTGTGCACAATGCCGCTTTCCAGGGGGGTGACCCCGGTCAGAATGCATTCGTACAAAGGGCGCGACAGCGCCGGCAACTCGGATTCAAGCTTGTACAGCACGGCCCGTCCTGCACTGCTGTAAGCCTGGAGATGACCCATCGCATGCCTTGCCACTTCGTAGTTGAGGCCATCGAGCACGATGAGGATGACATTGTGTTTCATGAGCGGGTCGCTCCAACTGCAATCGATACAAGGGCGTTACAGGTAAGGGCGAGCAGGCATGCTGGCTCGCCCTTGGCCTTGATCAGTTCATTTCGACGATGACCTGCTCGTTCCACATCTGAGGCAGCTTCTTGGACGTCGCTTCCCACGCCGCTGCGCTTTTGATCGGGGTGACGCCTTTGTACTGCTCGTTTGGCAGCAGCTTGGCCTGGACCTCGGCGGGCAGGGTAAGGTGCTCGGCACGAATCGGACGTGCGTTGCCTTTTGCCAGGTTGATCTGGCCTGCGTCGCTGAAGATGTACTCACGCGCCAGTTTGGCCGCGTTCGGGTGTTTGGCGTATTTGTTGATGATGGTGGTGTAGCCGGAAATCACCGAACCATCGGACGGGATCAATACCACGTAATCGTCCGGGTTGGTCATCTTGGCCTTGTAGCTCAGGCCGTTGAAGTCCCAGACGATGCCGACTTCGACTTCACCTTTCTCCATGCTCTGGATATTCGGATTATTGAGTGCCAGGCGTTTCTGCTTGGCCAGTTCGGTGAACAGTTGCAGGCCTGGAGCAACGTTGCTCTCGTCGCCTTTCATGGCGATGGAGGCCGCCAGCACGCCGTTGGCCGCCTGGGCTGCGGTGCTCACGTCACCGATAGTGACCTTGTATTTGCCGCTCTTGAGGTCAGACCATTTGGTCGGGACTTCAGAACCATGCAACAGCTTCTTGTTGACGATGAAGGCGATGGTGCCGGTATAGGCCAGTGCCCAGTGACCTTCCTTGTCCTTGGCCCAGTCCGGGACTTGTTCCCAGGTGCTTGGCTTGTAAGGCTGGGTAACGCCCTTGGCGACAGCGATCGGGCCGAAGGCTGCACCCACGTCACCGATATCGGCGCTGGCGTTGTCTTTTTCCGCATCGAACTTGGCCACTTCCTGAGCCGAACTCATGTCGGTGTCCATGTGCTTGAGGCCGTATTTGCTTTCGAGGTCGGCCCAGGTGGCTTTCCAGTTAGCCCAGTCATCCGGCATGCCGACGCTATTGATCGCGCCTTCGGTCCTGGCTGCGGCTTCCAGCGTCTTGAGGTCTGTGTCCGCTGCCATGGCCGAGGTGCTCAAGGCAATGGCGGAACCGAGGAGTGATGCCAACAATAGGTGTTTCATTCAAATCTCCTTTTGCACTTCCTTTCGGAAGCGTTCTTTGCGGATAGTTTGGTCTAGATCAGCAATACCTGAGCCAAGTTAGGCTTCTTGCATGACATTTTTGTGTCGAGAGTTGTTTTCTGTTCTATGGTCAGAGCATGTGTGCTGCGTTGCGAGCTAAGCGTAGACCATCTTGAATAGCTTGCTTCCCAAGGGATTTCAGGGTGTTCAAGCGACCATTGGCATGGATCGTGATGCGATTTGTCACATGATGGTCATATAGGCGACCTAGGCTTGAAAACACTTTCAATGGGGGGCTCAAGTCTTGAATCGTGCCCTTTAATGGAGCTGGTCTAGTCCAGGCAGGTATCTCAATGCGCGAAGATGTACCACGAGCGGTAACAACTATTTGCAACGCCTTGCAGGAGCAGATCGAGCACGGTTTGTTACCGTCCGGTAGCAAGCTGCCTGCCGAGCGCAAGCTCAGTGAGGTATTTGATACGACTCGTATCACCCTGCGTGAAGCCCTGGTGCAACTGGAGGCTCAGGGGCTGATCTATCGCGAGGAGCGACGCGGCTGGTTTGTCTCGCCTCCGCGTCTGGCCTATGACCTGATCCGTCGCAGCCACTTTCATGCGATGGTCCAGGCACAAGGGCGCGTGGCTGAAACCCAGATCATTTCAGCGCGATTGCAACCGGCTTCAGCGAAAATCTGTGAAAAACTCCAGTTGCCAGCGCTTTCCAGCGTGATCCAGATCTGCCGGGCGCGGCGCATCGACCAGCGTCTGGTGCTGTATGTCGAGCATTACCTGAACCCTGAGTATTTCCCCGGCATCCTCGATTGCGATCTCAGCCAGTCGCTTACCGAGTTGTACGCCAGCCGTTATGACCTGTGCTATGGCCAGGTGCATTTCGAGATTGTGCCTACGGCGCTGCATGCCGATGCCTGCGCGGCGCTCAAGGTTTCAGTGGGCAGCCCGGGTTTGTGCATTGCGCGGGTCAACTACGATCAGCGCGGTCGCCTGATCGATTGCGACCTGGAATATTGGCGGCACGACGCGATTCATGTCAGTGCGGTGGCGGGGGATTTTCTGTCAAGCCTGCCCACTCTCGGCGAGGCTCAAGTGAGTGCCTAGCCTCATGATCAGGTCAGCTTTTCGAGAATCTTGAAGCCGACCGTGCCGATCACGAAGACCATGCCGATCCAGATCATGAACACGCCAGCACCCCGATCCCGGTAACTGAAGCCGACGCTGAGCAACAGCATCCCGATCACGGTAATCATCAGCATTGAATGGAACGGATCCATGGCCCTGTACCTCACTGACTCGGCACCTATGAGTCTAGATGGGTTTGGGGCTGGCGTTTTGATGTAGCGCAATGCGCGAGTGAACGGGCCGGGCTGCGAACCGCTCACTCGCGAAGACGGGGAGTTACGGCAACTCGTGGCTGGCGTAAAACGCACTGAGCACTTTCACCAGATGCGACAGGTCATGACTGCCGGCCAGTTCGCGGATCGAATGCATGGCAAAGGTCGGCAAACCGATATCCACGGTGCGAATGCCCAGATGGCTGGCTGTGATCGGGCCGATGGTCGAGCCGCAGGCCATGTCGCTGCGCACCACAAAGCTTTGCACCGGTACTTCTTCGGCCATGCACAGGTGGCGGAAGAACCCTGCGGTTTCGCTGTTGGTGGCGTAGCGCTGGTTGCTGTTGACCTTGATGACCGGCCCGGCATTGAGTTTCGGGCCATGGTTGGCGTCGTGCTTTTCGGCGTAGTTGGGGTGAACGCCATGGGCGTTGTCCGCCGAGATCAGCAGCGACTTCTGGATGGTGCGCACATAGTCTTCGCCGTTGGGCAGCAGACGCTGGATGATCTGCTCCAGCATCGGGCCGTCTGCGCCGCAGGTCGATGAAGAACCGACTTCTTCGTGATCGGTACACACCAGCAGAGCGGTTTCATCGGTGTCGCTGTTGAGCAGCGCTTGCAAGCCTGCGAAGCAGGACAGCAGATTGTCCAGACGGGCACCGGCAATGAAGTCGCCATTGAGGCCGACCACGGCTGCGCTCTGGGTGTCGTAGAAACTCAACTCGTAATCGAGCACCACATCGGCGTTCAGGTCGTGCTCGCGGGCCAGTTGCTCGGTGAGCAGGGCGCGGAAGTCGGCGCGTTCGTCACCGGCTACTTGGGCCAGGATCGGCGGCAGTTCGTTCTGGGCATTGATCGCCCAGCCTTCATTGGCCGTACGATTGAGGTGGATGGCCAGGTTGGGAATGATCGCGATGGGCAACTTGAAATCGATCAACTGGCTTTCGACCTTGCCGTCGCGACGGAAGGTGACACGCCCGGCCAGCGACAGGTCACGGTCGAACCAGGGCGCCAGCAGCGCGCCGCCGTAGACTTCCACGCCCAGTTGCCAGAAACCCTGACGCTGTAGTTCCGGCTGCGGTTTGACCCGCAGGCACGGGCTGTCGGTATGGGCGCCGACCATGCGAATCCCGCCGGTCAGTGGCGAATGACGGCCCATTCTGAAGGCGACGATAGAGGAGTCGTTGCGGGTGACGTAATAACGCCCGCCGGTTTCGACAGCCCAGGTTTCACGCTCGTCCAGACGCTGGAAACCGGCCGCTTCGAGGTGATTTACAAGGGTTGCAGTGGCGTGGAACGGGGTGGGGGAGGCCTTGAGAAAGTCGATCAGGCCTTTGTTCAGCTCTTCGCGCATAAGTAGCTCCAGACAGCAGTGGCGCGAGTTTACCGTATTGGCCTCAGTCGTGCTTTTTCGCGAATGCATTCGCTACGCGGGCGTAGCAGCGAATTCATTCGCGAACACATCAAAACGGTGCCGCACACTCGAACTTCAACCGCTCACCACTGACCGGATGGGTGAAGCTCAGCATGCTGGCGTGCAGGCACAGGCGTGGATAGGCCGCCAATGCCTCGGGATGGGCATACAAGCCATCACCCAGCAGTGGATGCCCGATGGACAGCATATGCACCCGCAATTGATGCGAGCGTCCGGTGATCGGGGTGAGTTCCACGCGGCAGTGAGTGTCGTAGCGCTCCACGATCTTCCAGAAGGTCAGCGCATGCTTCCCGGACTCATGATCCACCACATGCCGGGGTTTGGTCGGCGGGTCGTAGCGCAGAGGCAGGTCAATGCTGCCGCTGTCCAGCGTCGGCTGACCCCAGCACAGGGCGGTGTAGGCCTTTTCTGTTTCGCGGTCATGGAACTGGCGAGACAGTTCGCGATGGGTATCGGCGTCGCGGGCAAGCAGGATGATGCCGGAGGTTTCCCAGTCCAGTCGGTGAACGATACGGGCTTCGGGATAGCCGTTTTCCTGCAGGCGGGTAATCAGGCAGTCCTTGTTGTCGTCGGCGCGACCTGGGACTGAAAGCAGCAATGTGGGTTTATCGATGACCAGAACGGCGGCGTCCTGATGGATGATGCGGATGTTCGACAACGGCATGCAACGGCCTCGAAACGCTGTAAACGCCAACGGCGGCATGGACGGCACTCCGAGGAAAGTGTCGCTCATGCCGCCGTGGGCAACCGCCGGATCAGCGATCTGGCAGGGTGATGTTGAGTTCCAGAATCGAACAGCTGCCCTGGTTTTCCAGAGCGACCTGTACCTGATCGGACTCGATGTTGACGTATTTGCGGATCACTTCCACCAGTTCTTTCTGCAGGGCAGGAAGATAGTCAGGCGTAGGAGTGCTTCGCTGGCCGCGTTCGTGCGCCACGATGATCTGTAGACGCTCTTTCGCTACCGAGGCCGTGCTTTCTTTTTTGCGGTCACGAAAGAAGTCAAAAATATTCATTTAGCGGCCTCCAAAAAGACGCTCAAACCATCCTTTCTTCTGCACATCGACGAAACGATGAGCAACGTCCTTGCCCAGCAAACGATCGACCGCATCGCTGTACGCCTGACCGGCGTCGCTCTGGTCGTCGAGAATGACCGGGATACCCTGGTTGGAAGCCTTCAGGACTGCCTGAGACTCTGGAATCACGCCCAGCAGGCGGATCGAGAGGATTTCCTCGACGTCTTCGACGCCCAGCATTTCACCCTTGGTGACGCGCTCCGGATTGTAGCGGGTCAGCAGCAGGTGTTCCTTGATCGGGTCTTCGTTGCGCTCTGCGCGACGGGACTTGCTGGCCAGCAGGCCCAGCATGCGGTCCGAGTCACGTACCGAAGACACTTCCGGGTTGGTCACGACAATCGCTTCATCAGCGAAGTACATGGCCAGGTGAGCACCTTTTTCGATACCGGCCGGGGAGTCGCAGATCACGAACTCGAAGTTTTCCTTGAGTTCGTCGAGGATCTTCTCGACGCCTTCGACGGTCAGCGCATCCTTGTCGCGGGTCTGGCTTGCCGCAAGCACGTAGAGGTTTTCAAGGCGCTTGTCTTTGATCAGGGCCTGGGTGAGTGTCGCTTCGTTGTTGACGACGTTGACGAAGTCGTACACCACGCGGCGCTCGCAACCCATGATCAGGTCCAGGTTACGCAAGCCGACGTCGAAATCGACGATCACTGTTTTATGGCCACGCAGAGCGAGGCCTGTGCCGATGGCGGCGCTGGTGGTGGTCTTGCCCACACCACCCTTGCCGGATGTAACCACGAGAATCTTGGCCAAGGTGTATCACCCCTAGAGGAAAAGGACAGTTAGTCCCTGAAGAGCATCCCTTGAAGCGACGTTAATCGAAGAATGATGGAAATCACGGAAGCTCGGCCATGAAAGATAGCTCTACGCTACTGCTTTCGGTTGATGCAACAGTCGAGAAACAGGTGTTTCTCAGGATTTCCTACAACCTTTACTACGTTTTCGCGACGAGTCAGAGATGCTTTGAAAATTGCGGCAGTATCCGTTAAAGACGAATGATGTTCAACACGTCGCCGGACAGGCTGACTTGTACCGGAGCCCCCCAGAGAGGGTCCCTGCGCAAGTCCTCGGAAACCTTGTATTGCCCGGCGATTGAAATCAGTTCGGCGCCCAGTTGCTGGCAAAAGATCCGTGCCTTGGTGTCGCCCTTGATGCCTGCCAGTGCCCTGCCGCGCATCGGGCCGTAAACATGGATGTTGCCATCGGCCAGAAGTTCCGCACCGGGGCTGACCGGAGCCACGACAACCAGATCGCCACCCTGGGCATAAATCTGCTGTCCGCCGCGCACTGGAGCGGTTATCACGCGCGTTGGCTTGACGGTTGGCTCGGGCGGTTTCTCGGGAATCTTTTTCGGTGCCTCTGCTTCGACAGGCTCCAGCACACGTTCCCGGGCGCCGGATGGCGGCAGCACGGGAAGATCGACGGCGATGGCGGCGGCAATGTCTTCGATGCGGTTGGCCCGTATCGCCAGGGTGCGCAGGCCATGCTGACGGCAGACGCGCATCAGACCGGGCAGATCCACGTTCCCTTCATTGGGCGAGAGTTTGTCCAGTGCCAGGATCAGCGGTGTATTGCTGAAAAAGTTGGGGGCCTGGGCAACCTTGGCCGCCAATTGACGGTCCAGGGCGTCGAGGTTGTTCCGGGCCAGCTCCATGACGGTGATGGCAAGCATGCTGCCTTTGAGCTGAAACACTGGGTCCGGGTTTTGCGATTCGATCTGGCTCATGGTCGGGATACACAACAGCTTGTCGCTAAAAGTGCCGAGACTTATAACGAGAACGCCCTCGGGCCGCAAGCCGGGTCGAACCGATGTAGAATGCGCAGCCTTTGTCCTGACGGAAGCTTAAATGGATCGCCCGCGTTTTAAAGCCAGTTTTCTTCACCCCCGTTTCTGGCCGTTATGGCTGGGGTTGGGGCTCTTGTGGCTGATTGTCCAGTTACCGTTTCGAGTACTGCTGGTGATCGGTCGGCTGCTGGGCGCGGCGATGTATTGCGTGGCCACTGATCGAAAATATATCGCCTCGCGTAATCTGGAGCTGTGTTTCCCGCATTTGTCTGCTGCCCAGCGCAAGCAGTTGCTCAAGGAAAACTTCGCTTCGACCGGCATTGCCTTCTTCGAGATGGCCATGAGCTGGTGGTGGTCCAGGCGTCGCCTGGCCGGGCTTGCCCGCATCGAAGGGCTGGAGCATTTGCAGCGTGCGCAACAGCAGGGGGAAGGGGTGATTCTCATGGCCCTGCACTTCACCACCCTGGAGGTTGGTGCAGCGTTATTGGGCCAGCAGCACACCATCGATGGCATGTACCGCGAGCACAAGAACCCGTTGTTCGATTTCGTCCAGCGTCGCGGTCGTGAGCGGCATAACCTCGACTCCCTGGCTGTCGAGCGCGAAGACGTGCGTGGCATGCTCAAGCTGCTGCGTGCCGGCCGTGCGATCTGGTATGCACCGGATCAGGATTATGGCGCCAAGCAGAGCGTATTCGTGCCGCTGTTCGGCATTCAGGCTGCGACAGTGACGGCGACCAGCAAGTTTGCCAAGCTGGGCCGTGCTCAGGTCGTGCCCTTCACCCAGCAGCGGCTGGCGGACGGTAGCGGTTACAGGCTGGTGATTCATCCGCCGCTGCAGGATTTCCCCGGTCAGAGCGATGAAGAGGATTGCCTGCGAATAAATCAGTGGATTGAAATTGCCATCACTGAATGTCCGGAGCAATATCTCTGGGCGCACCGACGTTTTAAAAGTCGACCGGAGGGCGAACCGAAGCTATACAAAAAAACATAAATAAAAAGAATGGTTGTTCACTGAGGTTCGTTGTAGATGCCAGAACGTGCAGTAGTGACAAATGCAGTGAACGAGAAAGAGTCGGTTACCGGTTTGATTCTGTCTGGAGGTGGCGCCCGTGCCGCCTATCAGGTCGGTGTACTGGCGGGGATTGCCGACCTCCTGCCCGCAGGGGCGGCCAACCCGTTTCCCGTGATTGTCGGCACCTCGGCCGGCGCTATCAATGCGGTGAAACTGGCCAGTGGCGCGCTGCACTTTCGCATCGCCATCCGCCAGTTGACCGAGTTCTGGCAGGCGTTTCGCAGCCATCAGGTACTGCGCAGCGACTGGCCCGGCGTCATTCGTCAGGCGGGGCGTTTTTTCGGACGCAGCCTGACCGGGCTGGGCCGCGACATTCCTGTCGCGCTGCTCAACAGTTCTCCCTTGCGTGACTTGCTCAGTGACCGGCTGGACCTGTCAGGTATCGATGCGGCCATCGACAGCAATCATCTGCGGGCTGTGGCGGTCACGGCCTTTGGCTACGAGTCCGGGCAAGCGGTGACCTTCTATCAGGGCGGAGGCACCATCGAGCCCTGGTTGCGCCATCGGCGCATTGGCCTGCCGACTCAATTGACCGTGGATCATTTGCTGGCAAGCTCGGCGATTCCGCTGCTGTTCGAGCCCGTAAAGATCGATCATGAATATTTCGGCGATGGCGCGGTGCGGCAGTCGGCACCCATCAGCCCGGCATTGCATCTGGGGGCCAACCGGGTGCTGGTGGTGGGCGTCAGTGGCAATCCTCGCGGTGTACAGCCCAATAAACAGATCCATCGGGCTACCAGTGGTATTCAGCCGAGTCTGGCGCAAATCAGTGGCCATATGCTCAACAGCACCTTCATCGACAATCTGGAAAGCGATATTGAATTGCTTGAACGTTTGAACCTGATGAGTTCGTTGCTGGCCGATGAACAGGCCAGACGGCAACCTGGCATGGCTCCCGTGGAGGTGCTGGTGATTTCCCCGAGCCAGCCACTGGATGAAATCGCTGCCCGCCACCGCCACGAACTGCCACCGGCCCTGCGCACTTTCCTGCGCGGCCCTGGTGCGACCAAGACCAGCGGTGCCAGCGTATTGAGCTATCTGCTGTTCGAGGCGGGGTATTGCAGCGAACTGATCGACCTCGGTCGTCGCGATGCCATGGCCCAGCGGGACGAGTTGAAACGGTTCTTGCGGTTGGAGTAATCGTTTTTAAGGCATACCAGTCACTTGTGGGAGGGGCCTTGGCCGCGACGACTTGCTTACAGGCAACACATTTTCAGCGCCTGAATGAAGTCGCGGCCAAGGCCCCTCCCACGGAGCATGACCTGACTGATCGGAATTACCATCTAAGCGAATTCATTCGCGATGCTTCTTGCTGTCAGGCCGTCAAGCCGTCAAGCGGTCATCCCTGAAATCCCGCAAGGCCTGTTCGATCTCTTCGCGGGTATTCATCACGAATGGCCCGTATTGCACCACAGGCTCACGCAACGGCTTGCCGGCAATCAACAGCACTCGCGCACCGCTTGAGCTGTTGATCTGCAACTCACCTTCATCGGCCAGCCGCACCAGACGGCTTGCACCAACGGCCTGCGGGCAACCTTCAACTTCGATACTGCCTTCATACACATAGAGCAACGCCCGATGTCCTTCGGGAATGCGCGGGCTGATGCTGCTGCCTGCGGGCAGATGAAAGTCGAAGTACTGCGGCTCGGTATCCGGCCGCTGTACGGCGCCATCCTGTTGAACCTGCCCATCGTCAAACCGGCCTGCAATGACCACCACCTCAACACCGGCTTCGGTGGTCAGGCGGGGAATGTCTTGCGGCTGGATGTCCTGATAACTGGCGTCCATCAACTTGTTCTTGCCCGGCAGATTCAGCCACAACTGAAAGCCGCGCATCACACCTTCTTCCTGCTCCGGCATCTCACTGTGAATGATGCCGCGTGCCGCCGTCATCCACTGCACGCCGCCGCTCTGCAACAGGCCGACATTGCCCATGTGATCTTCATGGCGCATGCGGCCTTCGAGCATATAAGTCACGGTTTCAAAGCCGCGATGCGGATGAGGCGGAAACCCGGCGATATAGTCGTCCGGCTTGTCCGAACCAAACTCATCGAGCATCAGGAACGGATCGAACTGCTCGACACCCTGGCCGCCAAACACCCGCGTCAGGCGCACACCGGCCCCGTCTGAAGTCGGCTGGCCAGCTTGGATCGACAGCACTTTACGAAATTGAGCCATGAAAAGGGCACTCCTGGTCAGTTGGCAATGGCGACCATGGTATGCCTGTTTGATCGATGGATGGGTTTGAATTTCCCAGCTTAACTATCGGTTTTGTTGATTGGTCTGACGAATATTTGTATCGGCTATTTTAAAGCTTTGTATCAAACCGCCGACAACGCCGCGTAGGACTCTGACTCGCCAAACGATCGGAGTGCGACACGCATTCACGGTGGAATGCAAGCTGAGCAGGGCTGCTGCTGAAGTAAATCGACGGACCACAGGCTTTGAACCGGAATTTTCAGAAAACGCTATTGGCACTGATCGTGAGTGCCTGTGCTTGCCAGACTTTTGCGCTGGATTACGACGTCAGTCAGGGGCGTAATGCGCTGAACAATCAGACCTTGAGTGGCGGGTTCAACCTGATTGGTCAGGTTTCGCTGCAATCGTCCGCGAATGAAAGCGTCTTTCAGTTCAGGCGCTCTGCACTGAGCGGTTCGTTCATCAACGCCGCGGACATTACCATCGATACAGGTGGTTTTGCTGTCAGGGCGCTGGAGTTCGGCGCAATGTTCGATCCTGTCACCGCTGGCGTCAATAACGGTCCCGGTGGCGGCGGTTCGATTGACGGTGATCTGCGCAACGAGGGCTCTATCACGCTCCAGCGAGCCGATAGGGGCGCAGGCATCGATATCAGTAACATCAGTGTCACAGGTTCTGTCGTCAATGCCGGCAAGGTCCTGGTCGTTGAAGACAGCGCATCAAGCCTGTTCCGCGGAGCAGAAGGCATTTACCTGCATGGCTCACAAATCGCCGGTGACTTTATCAACTCGGGCTCCATTGAAATGCACGGTGAGGATGCTATTGGCCTGATCTTTGATTGGCATGGTTCTGCAATGTTGAGCGTGGGAGGGAAACTGCTTAACTCGGGTTCCATCCTGGCCGTGGGTGACAACTCCATCGGTATGGATCTAGAGGCCCCATCAACGCCGCTGCACGTCGAAAACAGCGGTTCGATCATTGCTCGGGGTAATGCTTCCGAAGGTGTCGCCTTGTGGGATGGCACGCTCGATGTCCTGCACAACAGCGGTCGTATCAGCGCCTCCGGGGACAATAATGCACACGCCATCATGGTCCAAGGTACCGATTTCACGACCACCAATGCTTCCGGTTCAAGAGGCATCGTAAACACCGGAACCATTACCTCCCAAGGTGATGCGATTGTGGTGACGAGAGATGCCTTGCCCGTCGGTTTTGAAATCAATCAGAAAGCAGGGCTGATCGCCAGTGATTCCGGTGCTGCTATCCGTGGGCGTAACCTGGCCACGCTGAACTGGAGCGGCGGCGAGATTCGCGGTGACCTGCTTAGAATGGCGGCGGTGAATGTTCAGGGCCAGGCGGCTTTCACGGGGACGACCATCGACAGCGATGTTGTTGTCCAGCGGGGCGGCTCCCTGAACCTGGATCGTGCCGGCAGCGCCATTACCGGCAATCTGCAACTTGCCAATCAGGGCGCGCTGGATATGCGGCTGTCCGATAGCACTGTAAATACCACGCCTTATCTGAGCGTTGCAGGTGCCGCGAGTTTTGCATCGGGTTCGCGTATCACCCTGAGTGCCAACCCCGGTGATTTCAACCCGACCGCTGAGGGCAAGACTTACGCCTTGCTGTCCGCGGCCAGTGTGCAGAACAGCGGTTTGACCGTGAGTAGCGTATCCACCTTGCTCGATGTTGCCAGCTATAGCGTTGATGCCGATTCGGTTGAGGCCGTGGTCAGGCTCAAGTCCGACCAGCAAGTGAGTCAGGAGTTGGGCAGCGCAGGCAGCGATCAACGTACACAAGGCCTGATCAACCGCTTCAAGAACAACGTGATTGGCCAGCTCGACAGTAATGACCGGGTATTCCAGTCGTTCGCCAACGCCAGCACCGCTCAAGAACTGGATGAGCTTGGCAAGCGGTTATCACCCGATGTCAGTCGTGGTGGAGTGGACGCAGCTTTGGCCGGGCAGGGAGCCAGCAGTTCGGCAATCGATACCCGTATGACGGGCTTGCGCAGTGGGCTTTCCTCAGGCGATGAAGTGGCTGAGAACGGCGTGTGGATGCAGGTGTTGAACAGCAATATGGATCAGGACAGCCGTGGCGGTGTGGAAGGCTACTCGGCCAATGCCAGCGGTGTGGCTGTGGGGATTGATGGTCGTCTTGCTTCCGGTGCTACTCTGGGTTTTGCCTATTCCTATGTGAATGCCAACTCGACCTCCGACATTGGTTACAAGACCGATGTGCAGGGCAATGCGCTGTCGCTGTACGGAAGCTGGGAGAAGGGCAACTGGTTTACTCAAGGCAGCGTTTCCTATGGCCGCAATGATAACGACAGCCGCCGCAATGTGGCGGGCACGCTGGCCAAAGGCAACTTCGACAGTGACGTACTGAGCATCAATACGCTTGTTGGCTATGGCTTGCGGTTCAGCGACCAACTGTTGATCGAACCGCGTGTGGCGGCTCGTTATTCCAAGGTGCAGGTCGACGGGTACACCGAGCGAGGCTCATCCGCAGCGTTGCGCAACAGTGACCAGCGCTTTGAAACCGGAGAGATCGGGGCCGGTTTACGGGTTGCCAGCGAAGCACCTTTGCTTGGTGGCACGCTCACGCCTGAACTGACACTGATGACCTATCACAACCTGATCGGTGACCGTATCAGCCAGACGTCGGCATTTGCTCAGGGCGGTTCGAGTTTCGTGGTCACGGGGGCAAAATCGGCTCGCGACAGTTACGAAGGTTCTGTTGGCGTGAGTTATGCCATCAGCGCACTGACTCTGGGTACCAGCTACACCTATCAGGGCCGCTCGGGCTACGACGCTGAAACCCTGATGTTCAAGGCGCGCTATGCATTCTGATATTCGCGTTCGGGTAGGAGCAGAGCAGCCTTTGCGGTGTGTTGAAGGCTGCTCTGCTCAATCCGGTCTTACGGACTAATGCTGGTCAGTCAGGCCATAAATCACTTTGTTGGAGTCAGCTTGCTGGCGAATTCAGCGTACAAACGCAGAATATCTGCCGTTTTTCAGGCCTTTGTCGCCAGCAAGCTGCCTCCCACAAGTTTTGTTGTGCCTTGACTGATCGGCATCAGCCTTACTGACACTGAATCGGGCGGGAAAGCATTTGTCCATCAACGGCCTCCATGAGCGTTGCATGGGAACCTGGCAGGCTGATGACTTCACTGCAATCAGGCCGGGTTCTGGCGAGAAAGCCTGTCAGCAGTACGGGCGGCACAACGGTATCGGTTGTTCCAGTGAAGTGCCGTTGCGCAATCTTTTTGAGTCGCAGGCTGTTTTCCAGCGGATCCAGCGAGCCCTTCAAAGGCGAAAGCTGATGCAGTGCGACCCAGGCGTGAGGATCGACATTTCCGGCGATGGTCTGGATCTGCGAAATGTCGTCTCGCTCCTCAGCGATCAGCAACGCGACCGCAGCCCCTCCCGAATAGCCTATCAACTCGATTGACGAGGCGTTGTAGCGAGTTTTCAGGCGGTCGATCACATCGTTGAACGCTTCAATGACGCGACGGCTGAACCTTGCATCTGTCCACACCTCACTGACACACGCCTTGGACATCACGAACTGGCAGGGCCTGGCAACGTAGACGCCGGCGTGATCCGGGTCCAGAGCCAGGCGAGCCATGTCCGGTTGCCGTGGCGAAGGGTCAAGGCTTGGCTGGCTGCCCGTTGCCCAGGCGCGGCCATCCCCTTCAATGAAAATGCTCAATCGGCCACCTTTGGGTAGAGATCGAGGTGTAACGATTTGCAGCGCAAAGGTGCGGGTTTCAACCACGCTGGCTTCTGCGTCCTTGGCTTGAGCCCATGAATAGAGGTTTTCCTGTTGGCTGGCGCAGCCTGACAAGGTCAAGCTGATTGCCAGAGCCGTTACCCTGATTAACTGCTGCATGGCGCTTCAACGCAAAAGAAAAGGAAGCGATCCTGCGCCTGAATGGAGGCGAAGTCGAGGGCGGTTCTTGCCTGGCTTTTGACCCGCAATTTTCAACCCGGACAGGTTGAACTGGTGGGAGCTGGCTATGGAACATTGCTTATGACCGCACGCTGTCGGGGCTTAACCCCCTGATCTTCTTCCTGCTCCGGCACCGTCCGAAGAATGGAGCATCTTGGTTCTGTTGATTTTTCCTACGGATGTTTCGGAGGGTGACTGCATCCCTATTTTTTTAAATCGCTAGATTGGTCGCCGCCAGGAAGGGGCGTGCTCAGTCATTGACTGGGTATGCCAATACAGCCATCAAGAAGAGAAGCAGGAATGAATCATCTGTATAACGTGTTTGCAAAAACATTCGATTTCAGTGGCCGGGCGTCAAGGATGGAGTTATTCGTCTTCGCCCTGCTTTGTAGCGTGCTGCTCGCGGTGGCATTGGTGATTGATCACAGTACCGACTGGCTTTATCCGGAGACAGGTATAGGGGGCACGACCGTTCTCCTGTCATTGGCCATGTTCATGACCAATCTCTCTTTGACCGTCAGAAGGCTGCACGACATCAATCTCAGCGGCTGGTGCGTGCTGGTTGGCCTTATTCCAATCCTGGGCCCGCTGGCCCAGATATCCTTGCTGTTTTTGCCAGGCACCGACGGTGCGAACGACTACGGTCCGGCACCTCGTTGAAGTTTGACGGTGTCATGAAAAACGCCCGACCCGGTAACCCGGGCCGGGCGTTTTTGATTGCCGCATTCGTTACTCGGCAATCTGCAACTTGCGCGATTCGGTGTAGACGTAACGCACCTTTTCGTACTCGAACGGTGAGTTCAGCTGTCCGTAACGGAAACTGGTGACATAGCGGCGGTCAATGGCGCGCAGCAGGGTGATTTCCGGGTGGTCGCTGCTGACTTCGGCCACGTTCAGGAAGTTGATCTGGGTTTCTGCGGCGTAGTCGAATACCAGGCCGCCGGTGTCACGCAGGTTCGACGGGCCGAACAGCGGCAGCACCAGATAAGGACCAGAAGGCACACCATAGAAGCCCAGTGTCTGGCCGAAGTCTTCGGTCTGGCGCGGCAGGCCCATCATGGTGGCCGGGTCCCACAGGCCGGCGATGCCGATTGTGGTATTGAGCAGCAGACGCCCCGTGGTTTGCATGGAACGCTGGCCCTTGAACTGCAACAGGCTGTTCAGCAGGTTGGACACATCGCCCAGGTTGCTGAAGAAGTTACTTACGCCGCTGCGCACGAAGCCCGGTGTGATGTAGCGGTAACCGTTGACCGTCGGCAGGAAGACCCACTCATCGAAACGGTAGTTGAAGTGGTAGACCCTGCGGTTCCAGGATTCCAGCGGGTCGTAGACTTCCAGGGCATTGATGGAGGCGCGCTCGAATTCGCGCTGGTCCAGGCCGGGGTTGAACTGCAGCGATTTCAACGGCTGGGTAAAACCATCGGCATCGAGCTGGCGTGTCACGGTGGCCGGATGCTGTGCTTTATTGCTGGTGCCCACGTCAGCGGCCTGGGCAGTACCTGCACACAACACGGCAGCAAGGAGTAAAAGACGTTTAGCCACGGAAGAACTCCAGCATGGCGTCACTGTTGACGCGGTAATTGATGTTGCCGCAATGGCCGCCGTATGGATAAACGGTCAGGCGATCACCGAAAGTCTTGCGCAGGAAGCCCAGGTCACCCGAGCCCAGAATCACGTCGTCGGCGTTATGCATGACCGATATCTTGGTGCTGCTGTGCAGGTAATCCTTGAGTGCATACAGGCTGACTTGATCCACGAGCTGCAACAGGCTGCCACCATCGGTACGGGCACGCCACATGGGGATGACCTGTTCGGTGAGGTAGCAGTCGAAGTCGCATTGCATGGCGCGCTTGAGGAATGGCGTCAGGCTGGTGCCTTCGGTAATCGGAAACTTGGGCGGTGTGATCAGACCGCGACGGTTGATCAGGTCGGAGGTGAATGCAATGTCGGCCGACGAAAAGCGGAACGAGGTGCCGATCAGCATTGCCATCTGTTCATTGGTCAGGTGCTGCTTGGACTGCTGGAAGTCATAGAGCAGTGCATCGTTGAGATCGATATAGCCTTTCTGCCGGAAGTAGCGCGTCAGTTTGGCCAGCACCAGCTCATAGAACGTGGTGGTGTCGTTGATGCCCTTGACGTTGGTCTGTACCAGCTTGTCCAGATTGGTGATGGACGTATAAAGGTTGACTGGCGGGTTGAGCAGCAGGACTTTCTTGAAGTTGAAGCTGCGGCGGGTTTCGTCCAGTTGGCTGACGAAAGCGGCATTGAGTGCTCCAAGGCTGTAACCGGTCAGGTAATACTCGGTCACCGGCAGTTGCGCCTGTTGGGCGCGGATGGCTTGCATCACCCGGTACAGGTCTTCGGCATCCTCTTTGGATATCCCCGGCGTGGCAAAACGCGAAGCGGAACTCATGAAGTCGTAGCTGGTAGGCGAGGACAACTGTACGACGTGATAGCCCGCGCCGTAATACAGCTTTTTCAGGAACTCATTGAGCGTGCTGTTATAGGGCGCGCCGGTACCGGCAATCAGGAAGATCAACGGTGCTGCATGGTCTTGCCTGGCCAGGCGATAGCTCAGCTTTTTTACGGCCCAGAAATTGTCCGGCAGCGTGAACTCGCGTTCCGGGTGCAGATTGAGCGTGTAGACGTCCTGATCGATATCTTCGTCGTCAGGCAGGTCGGGACGCATGTCCGGTGGCGTGGTCGCAATCGTTGCTTCAAACGGATTAGTCAGCGGGTAGCCATAGGTGGCGGGATCAATGTTGGTCGCCAGAGCGGACGCACTCAAACATAAGCCACCAAGAACGGTAGCAAAGCGCAGAAAACGGAGCATGACTAAATCCCTTGGGAAAGAAGTGCTGGTGAGATACGCAGGCTATGACCACCGGTGTAGTGCCAAAGTGCCGTATAAACATGCGAACCTTTGTAAACCCTGCGAAACAATACACGTTCTATGGAGCCTGGAATGTGCGTCCGTGCTTTTTTGTTATTTTTATGTCGGAAAGGGGGGAATGGCGTGTGTCTGTCTTGCAGCTTGCAGCTGAGAAGCCAAAAACACGAAAGGAGAGCCTAAGCTCTCCTCCAATGTATTTTTGCCTGCTCTTTTTATTTTTATAGGGCGGCCTGTTCTTGTTTTTGGCGACCTGTCCCTTTACTGCGTTCTTGTGTGATCCCCATCCGGGATCAAGAGCAAACGTATTTTTTTGAGCGCTGATTTGCTTTAACCATGGGTCTGCACAACGTCATGGTCCATCCGGTACGGGAAGCTACCTGAAGGTAGTTTTATTGTTCTCTGTCCGGTTGCGAGGCCTCTCGTTCAAGAGGTCCCTGTAAAGCCGATCCACTCCAAAAAAATCTGTTAGCTGCGCCTCTGTCCGTGTTGTTCTTGTTATGTCAGAGCCGTTTCGTCTTGTTCTTGTTGGTTTGCTACTTGTTTTTATTCTTGTTGTACCGAAGAGATAGCAGAAGCTGTGCCAACTTTTTAAAATCCTTTAAAAACAAAGGCTTGAAAAAATCAGTCACGAGGGGAAGGCGAGAAGGGCAGTGCGGTTGTTTCCGTGTTACCCGTCTTGAGCAATGTGCGGTAACACATCCTGTTTCCTTGTTCGCAGTGAACCAGAACAGGGCAGTGGCAGGTTGATGGCTTGCGGTCCTGCAACAGGACGATGGGCGTTGCATTTTCTGTTTCATGCAAAAACCGGACGGCTTTTCAGGTTTTTTTCGTGGGCATTGTCGCTGATGGCTGGGTGATGTCGTTTCCCGGTTCCTCCGTGTCGCTGACAGAGCATGTCTGATCATTGAGCCGGTTGATTATCGAGAGGTCGATGTGATGCCTGTCATGGCGGGCGAGCACGACTTAAACGTGTAGGGCGCAGCTTGCCCCAAAGCCGGGCATGAAGGGCGATCCTGAAAAACAACGTTAATGCAGCCCGACACCCGTCGGTGCGCAACTTCCGGGGAAGTGATGATGAATATGCGAAAAATTCTGGGGGCAGGTGCCGCTCTGGTACTGGCCGTCAGCTCCACGCTGGCCATTGCTGAAACCAAGACATTGACCATCGGCTACGTCGAAGGCTGGTCCGACAGTGTCGCTACGACTCATGTAGCCGCCGAAGTGCTCAAGGCAAAACTGGGGTATGACGTCAAGTTGCAATCCGTTGCGGCCGGGATCATGTGGCAGGCGGTTGCCACCGACAAACTGGACATGATGCTGTCGGCCTGGTTGCCTGGCACCCATGGTGAGTACTACACCAAATACAAGGATCAGGTCGTGAACTACGGCCCGAACTTCAAGGACGCCAAGATCGGCCTGATCGTGCCGGAGTACGTCAAGGCCAAGACCATCGAAGACCTCAAGACCGATGAGTCCTTCAAGAAAAAGATCACCGGTATCGATGCTGGCTCAGGTGTGATGCTCAAGACCGATCAAGCCATCAAGGACTATGGCCTGGAGGGTTACAAGCTGCAGGCCAGTTCGGGAGCCGGGATGATTGCCGAACTGACCCGTGCCGAGAAACGCAAGGATTCTATCGCCGTGACCGGTTGGGTACCGCACTGGATGTTTGCCAAATGGAAGCTGCGCTTTCTTGAAGACCCTAAAGGCGTATACGGCGCGGCAGAAACGGTCGACAACGTTGCCAGCCTGAACCTGGAGAAGAAAGCACCTGACGTCGTTGCCTTCCTGAAAAAATTCCAGTGGGAATCCAAGGATGAGATCGGTGAAGTGATGCTGGCGATTCAGGATGGTGCCAAACCTGATGCTGCGGCGAAGGAGTGGGTGGCCAAGCACCCTGAGCGTGTGGCTGCATGGACCGCTAAATAACGCCAAAGCGTCTGTATCAGGTCTATCAAGGCCATCTGTCGTTCTCGGCAGATGGCCTTTTGTTTGTCCGGGGTTGATTGGCTCCTGCGAAAGTCTCTTGAAGTGCTTCAATGATTAATGTCGTTCTAATACTAAGGTCGTCTGGAGTACGTGCCGGACCTGACTAAAGTTGATGGCGTGACAACTCATCTGTGCTGCGAGGACAAAAACAATGAACGACAGCATTTACCTCTCGATTCAAAACAGCCCGCGCTTCAAGGAGCTGGTTTCCAAAAGAGAGCGTTTCGCCTGGATTCTCTCGGCGATCATGCTCGGGCTCTATGCCGCATTCATTCTCATGATTGCGTATGGGCCTCATATTCTGGGAGCCAAGATCAGCGCGACTTCGACCATTACGTGGGGCATGCCGATAGGGGTCGGCCTGATCATCTCGGCTTTCATTCTGACGGGAATCTACGTACGCCGCGCCAACGGTGAGTTCGACGAACTGAACAATGCAATTCTCAAGGAGATTCAGCAATGATCCGTCGTCTCTCCGCGGCTCTAGGCCTTGCAGCATTCGCACCCGCTCTCATGGCAGCAGACGCCCTTACCGGGGCGGTGCAGAAGCAGCCTTTGAACGTACCGGCGATCATCATGTTCGTCATGTTCGTGGCGTTCACCCTCTACATCACCTACTGGGCATCCAAGAAAAACAACTCGGCGTCCGACTACTACGCGGCAGGCGGCAAGATCACCGGTTTCCAGAACGGTCTTGCGATTGCAGGCGACTACATGTCGGCGGCGTCCTTCCTGGGTATTTCCGCACTGGTTTACACCTCCGGCTACGATGGCCTGATCTACTCGATCGGCTTCCTGGTGGGCTGGCCGATCATTCTGTTCCTGATCGCCGAACGCCTGCGTAACCTGGGCAAGTACACCTTCGCCGACGTAGCGTCCTATCGCCTGAAGCAAAAAGAGATTCGCACCCTGTCCGCCTGCGGTTCGCTGGTGGTGGTGGCGTTCTACCTGATTGCCCAGATGGTGGGTGCCGGTAAACTGATCCAGCTGTTGTTCGGTCTGGATTACACCGTGGCGGTGATTCTGGTCGGTATCCTGATGTGCCTGTATGTGCTGTTCGGCGGCATGCTGGCGACCACCTGGGTACAGATCATCAAGGCAGTGATGCTGCTGTCGGGTGCCTCGTTCATGGCGCTGATGGTCATGAAGCACGTCAACTTCGACTTCAACCAACTGTTCGCCCAGGCGGTCGCCGTTCACCCTAAAGGTGAAGCGATCATGAGCCCTGGCGGTCTGGTGAAAGACCCGATCTCGGCGTTCTCCCTCGGTCTGGCACTGATGTTCGGTACTGCTGGTCTGCCACACATCCTGATGCGCTTCTTCACCGTGAGCGATGCCAAGGAAGCCCGCAAGTCGGTGTTCTACGCCACCGGTTTCATCGGCTACTTCTACATCCTGACTTTCATCATCGGTTTCGGCGCTATCTTGCTGGTCAGCACCAACCCTGCGTTCAAGGATGCAGCAGGTGCCTTGATCGGTGGTAACAACATGGCGGCGGTGCATCTGTCCAACGCGGTAGGTGGCAGTCTGTTCCTGGGCTTCATCTCGGCGGTGGCGTTCGCCACAATCCTGGCTGTGGTTGCAGGCTTGACCCTGGCCGGTGCGTCGGCAGTGTCCCATGACCTGTATGCCAGCGTGATCAAGAAAGGCAAGGCCAACGAGAAGGATGAGATCCGCGTTTCCAAGATGACGACTATCGCCCTGGCGGTCGTGGCCATCCTGTTGGGTATCGCCTTTGAAAGCCAGAACATCGCGTTCATGGTAGGCCTGGCGTTCTCCATCGCCGCAAGCTGCAACTTCCCGGTCCTGCTGCTCTCCATGTACTGGAAGAACCTGACCACCCGTGGCGCTATGATTGGCGGCTGGATGGGCCTTGTCAGCGCTGTGGTGCTGATGGTGCTGGGTCCGACCATCTGGGTGCAGATCCTGCACAACCCGAAAGCCATTTTCCCGTACGAGTACCCGGCGCTGTTCTCCATCATCATCGCCTTCGTCGGTATCTGGTTCTTCTCCATCACCGACAAGTCCAAGGCAGCAGACGACGAACGTGCCCTGTTCTATCCGCAATTCGTCCGCTCGCAGACTGGCCTGGGCGCCAGCGGTGCGTCGTCACACTAAGCCCACGTTTCATCGGCAATAAAAAAAGCAGCCCGTTCGGGCTGCTTTTTCATTGGGTGACCGATAAGGTCATATCCTGCCAAGCAATACCAGAACCAGCAGAATGATCAGGATCGTACCGACAACACCCGACGGGCCATAACCCCAGTTACGGGAGTGCGGGAAGACCGGCAGACCACCGATCAGTATCAGAATCAGAACGATGATAAGAATCGTGCTTATGCCCATGATGAGTTCCTTCTTTCCGTGAGTGTTGAATGACGTGTGCAGTTAAAACGCTTACCAGTCGGTATGAAATTTTCACTGCTTGAATTATCCGACTGTTGCGATTCTTGAAAGGTTCTGAATATTTCAAGGAATTTTGAATTATTAAAAAATGCTATGTATTTCAATGTCTTGAGTGTTTTTATCGAAGGTGTTTTACCCTGTTTAAAGGGGTGATTATTATTGAACTTTTCAGGTTTTATATGACGCACGTCCTGTTTTATGGATAAATGGTCAGCCTGAAAATAATTGAACTTTTATACGGTACGATTCTCATGCTTTATCGATTCGCGGCCGATGCCGTTGTCGTTTTTCATCTGTTGTTCATTGTCTTCGTTCTGTTTGGCGGCCTGCTCGTATTGCGCAGGCCCTGGATAGGGTTTCTTCATGTCCCGGCCATGGTGTGGGGAGCTTCGGTGGAGTTCTTTCACCTGTATTGCCCGTTGACGCCTCTGGAAAACGCCCTGCGTCAAAAGGCCGGTATGCAGGGGTATGACGGCGGCTTTATCGAGCATTATCTGATTCCTCTCATCTACCCGGCGGCGCTGACGCCGCAGATCCAGTTGTGGCTGGGCGCCGTTGTGGTGTCGATCAATGCCGCGATCTATGGCTGGCTGCTGATCCGCTTCGTGCGTCGTAGCAGGCAGACATAAGCCCCGGGTTTGCCTTGGGCATTCAGCACCTTGATGGTGGCATTACCGACTGTCAGCTGTGATTACACTCCAGCCAACGTCCTGCAAACCACAAGGCACTCTTTATGCAAAATCGCATCATGATTACTGGCGCAGGCTCAGGCCTGGGCCGTGAAATTGCACTGCGCTGGGCTCGCGAAGGCTGGCGTCTGGCATTGTCCGACGTCAACGACAGCGGTTTGCAGGAAACCCTGGCGTTGGTACGCGAAGCCGGTGGCAATGGATTTACCCAGCGCTGCGATGTGCGCGACTACAGCCAGCTCATGGCGTTGGCGCAAGCCTGCGAAGAACGCTTCGACGGCATCGATATCATCGTCAACAACGCCGGTGTCGCGTCGGGCGGTTTCTTCAGTGAGTTGTCCCTGGAGGACTGGGACTGGCAGATCGCGATCAACCTCATGGGCGTGGTCAAGGGCTGCAAGGCCTTCCTGCCGATGCTGGAGGCCAGCAAGGGCAAGATCATCAATATCGCCTCCATGGCGGCCTTGATGCAGGGGCCGGCCATGAGCAATTACAACGTCGCCAAGGCGGGCGTGGTGGCGCTGTCGGAAAGCCTGCTGGTGGAATTGAAGGAACAGGAAGTCGGCGTGCATGTGGTGTGCCCGTCGTTCTTTCAGACCAACCTGCTGGACTCCTTCCGTGGCCCGACACCTGCGATGAAAGCCCAGGTTGGCAAACTGCTGGAAAGCTCGCCGATCACCGCCAGCGATATTGCCGATTACATCTTCGAGGAAGTGGCCAAGGGCGAGTTCATGATCCTGCCCCATGAACAGGGCCGTGATGCCTGGACACTGAAGCGCAAGCATCCCCAGGCGCTCTATGACGAGATGACGACCATGTGCGCCAAGATGCGCGCCAAGGCCCGACAGACGAAAGCCTGATTCGTTGTCAGGCAGGGCTTCATGGCCGATCAGGAATGCCTTTTTCTGATAGGGTGCCGCCATTCAAGCCCTGACTGACGAGACTTCACGTGCTCAATTACTTCTGGTTTTTCCTTGCGGCCCTGTTCGAGATCTTCGGTTGTTATGCGTTCTGGATGTGGTTGCGCCAGGGCAAGACGGCCTTGTGGGTGATACCGGCCCTGATCAGCCTGACGGTGTTCGCGCTGTTGCTGACCCGGATTGAAGCGGCCTATGCCGGACGTGCCTATGCGGCTTATGGCGGGATCTACATCATTGCTTCCATAGCGTGGCTGGGAGTGGTCGAGCGGATTCGGCCCTTGAGTACCGACTGGTTTGGTGCTGCGTTGTGCGTCATCGGTGCGACGATCATCCTGCTGGGGCCACGCTGGTCGGCGTCCTGAGCGTCTGCAACCAGCATTTTTCCTACTCGTCAGGTCTGCAAGTAAGACGTTTCCGACAGCGTGATCTGTTGGCATTGAAGGACGTTACTGATTTACCGCAGCCTCATTGAAGCGGCCTTTTCAGGGGCGCACTCTGCACTCTTTGCAATAACAAGAGAGTCGGAAAAATGCTGGTATTGACGCGGGAAATTGGCGAGTCATTCTCCATCGGTGACAACATCACCGTGCAAATCCTCGGTGTGAACGGCAATCAGGTCAGGCTCGGAATCGACGCCCCCAAAGACATCAAGATCCACCGTGCCGAAGTGTTTCGACGCATAGCCAGAAAGCTCTCGCAGCAGGAGGCCGCTCCCGAGTCGCCAGCGGCCTGAGCCTCAGTCGAAGTAGTCTTTGGGCACATCATGCCTGGGCATTAGCTGGCACTGCTGGCTTTCGAGGTCGAAGAAAATCACCGCCTGACCTTTGCTCAAGGCATGACGTACGCGCAGCACGCGGGTTTGCAGAGGCGTTTCATCGCCATTGTCCGTGCCGTCGCGGGTCACGAAGTCTTCTATCAGGCGGGTGAGGGTGTCGGGTTCAAGTTGGTCGTAAGGGATCAGCATGCTGGTTCTCGTATCGGTAGCCCGCGATGATAGGCCTCTTCGCGACAGAAGTCGCTCCTACGCATACCGTGGTAGGAGCGACTTCAGTCGCGAAAGGCCAGAACCTCAAACCTCTTCGCGATTCTGCCCGATCAGGCTATCCACCGGTGGCACACGGGTGTCGGATTCCATCTGTGCGTCGTGTTCGATCTGATGACTGAAACGCTCCAGTGAAGTCTGTGCCGGTTTGGCGTCGCTGGCGAATACCGGTGGGCTGAGCATGTAGGCACCCAGCAGTTTGCTCAGGGCCGCGAGGCTGTCGATATGCGTGCGCTCGTAACCGTGGGTGGCATCGCAGCCAAAAGCCAGCAACGCGGTACGAATGTCATGCCCCGAAGTCACGGCCGAATGGGCATCGCTGTAGTAATAGCGAAACAGGTCGCGGCGCACAGGCAATTCGTTCTCCACGCCCAGATGCAGCAGATGCCGCGACAGGTGATAGTCGTAAGGCCCGCCCGAATCCTGCATCGCCACGCTCACGGCATGTTCGCTGGAGTGCTGGCCGGGTGCGACCGGCGCGATATCGATGCCGACAAACTCGCTGACATCCCAGGGCAGGACGCCCGCTGCACCGGTACCGGTTTCCTCGGTAATGGTGAACAGTGGGTGGCAATCGATCAGTGGTTCCTCACCGCTGTCGACAATCGACTTGAGTGCCGCCAGCAATGCGGCCACGCCTGCCTTGTCGTCCAGGTGGCGGGCACTGATATGGCCGCTTTCGGTGAATTCCGGCAGCGGATCGAAGGCCACGAAGTCACCGATATTGATCCCCAGCGATTCGCAGTCGGCGCGGGTCGTGCAATAGGCATCCAGGCGCAGCTCGATATGTTCCCAACTGATGGGCATTTCATCCACGGCGGTATTGAACGCATGACCGGACGCCATCAGCGGCAATACGCTGCCACGGATCACGCCGGTATCGGTGAACACGCTGACCCGGCTGCCTTCGGCAAAGCGGCTTGACCAGCAGCCGACCGCCGCCAGTGCCAGACGTCCGTTGTCCTTGACCTCGCGAACGGTCGCACCAATGGTGTCCAGATGCGCAGAAACCGCGCGGTCGGGGCTGTTCTGCTTACCTTTGAGCGTGGCGCGGATGGTGCCGCGCCGTGTCAGTTCAAACGGGATGCCCAGTTCTTCCAGGCGTTCGGCGACATAGCGCACGATAGTGTCGGTAAAACCCGTAGGGCTCGGAATGGCGAGCATTTCCAGCAGTACTTTCTGCAGGTAGTTCAGATCCGGATCGGGGATTTTCTCAACAGGCATGGAGGGAGCTCCTTAAAGCAGTTGCAAGCTTCAAGATGCAAGCTGCAAGTGGGGTAGCTGCCCTTACTTGTAGCTTGACGCTTGAAACTTGCAGCTATGGTTCAACCATGCACAGGCAGGCTGTGCGGAAACAATAGGTCGACAAAACGTTCGGCGGTGGGTTGTGGTTCGTGGTTGGCGAGTCCGACGCGCTCGTTGGCTTCAATGAAAACGTATTCGGGCTGGTCGGCGGCAGGCACCATCAGGTCCAGGCCCACTACCGGGATGTCCAGCGCCCGTGCGGCACGCACTGCGGCGTCGCTCAGCACCGGATGCAGGATTGCAGTGACATCCTCAAGGCAGCCGCCGGTGTGAAGGTTGGCGGTGCGCCGTACGGCCAGGCGCTGGTCCATTGGCAGGATGCTGGAGTAGTCATGGCCTGCGTCGCGTACCGTGCGTTCGGTTTCTTCATCCATCGGGATCTTGCTTTCGCCACTGGTTGCGGCAGAGCGACGGCGGCTTTGAGCTTCGATCAATTGCTTGATGGTGTCGCGACCGTTGCCAATGATTTCCGCAGGACGGCGAATCGCAGCGGCCACCACTTCAAAACCGATGACCACGATGCGCAAGTCCAGACCTTCATGGAAGCTTTCCAGAATCACGCGGGTGTCGAACTGACGGGCGCGCTCGATGGCTTCCTGCACTTCATCGAAGGTGCGCAGGTCCACGGCAACCCCTTGACCTTGCTCGCCATCCAGCGGCTTGACCACGATCCGCCCGTGTTCTTCAAGGAACGCCAGATTGTCATCGGCGCTGTCTGCCCGCTGTTGAGCAGGCAGGCGCAGGCCGGCTGCCTTGAGGGCCCGGTGGGTCAGGCTCTTGTCCTGACACAGCGTCATGCTGACCGCGCTGGTCAGATCGCTCAGCGATTCACGGCATCGAATGCGGCGTCCGCCGTAACTCAAGGTAAACAGCCCGGCATCGGCATCATCGACCTGCACATCGATACCGCGCCGGTGCGCCTCTTCGACGATGATCCGTGCGTAGGGATTGAAATCCGCCTGAGGGCCAGGGCCCAGGAACAGCGATTCGTTGATGCCGTTCTTGCGCTTGATGGCAAAGGTCGGCAGGTTGCGAAACCCCAGCTTGGCATACAGCGCCTTGGCCTGATTGTTGTCGTGCAGTACCGACAGATCGAGATAGCTCAAGCCACGGCTCATGAAATGCTCGATCAGATGACGCACCAGCACTTCGCCCACGCCGGGACGTGTGCATTGCGGATCGACTGCCAGGCACCACAGGCTGCTGCCGTTTTCCGGGTCGTTGAATGCCTTCTGATGATTCAGGCCCATGACACTGCCGATCACCGAGTTGCTGCTTTCATCCTCGGCCAGCCAGTAGACGGGGCCGCCCAGGTGGCGTGGCGTCAGCAGGGCAGGATCGATGGGCAGCATGCCGCGCGCGATGTACAGGTTATTGATGGCCTGCCAGTCGGCCTCGTTCTGCGCCCGACGGATGCGAAAGCCCCGAAAGACACGCTGCGCCGGGCGATAGTCACTGAACCACAGCCGCAATGTATCGGACGGGTCGAGGAACAACTGCTGCGGCGACTGTGCCAGCACTTGCTGGGGCGCCGCCACGTACAGCGCGATATCGCGTTCGCCGGGTTTTTCGTTGAGCAGTTCCTGGGCCAGCGCGGTCGCGTCGGGGTAGGTATGGCCAATCAACAAGCGGCCCCAGCCGCAGTGCAGCGCCAGTGGTTCGTTATCCGGCTGGCTGCCGTCTTCGGCGAAGCGTGCTTGCAGGCGTTCATAGGAGGGCGACTGTGTGCGCAACAATCGTTGGCTGTAAGCCGTCGCATTGTGTTTCATCGATCAGAGTCCTTGTTCGCTGAGCCACAGATTCAGCGCAGCCAATTGCCACAGCTTGGAGCCGCGTAACGGCGTGAGTTGGCCCTGAGGGTTGGTCAACAGCGTGTCGATCATCGCCGGGTTGAACAGGCCTCGATCCTGGCTGGAGTCCAGCAGCAGCTCGCGCACCCAGTTGAGGGTGTCGCCCTGCAAATGCTTGAGGCCCGGCACCGGGAAGTAACCTTTCTTGCGATCGATCACCTCGGAAGGGATGACCAGTCGCGCCGCTTCCTTCAGGACATGTTTGCCGCCATCCGGCAGTTTGAACTTGCCGGGGATGCGTGCAGACAGCTCAACCAGACGATAGTCGAGAAACGGTGTCCGTGCTTCCAGGCCCCAGGCCATGGTCATGTTGTCCACCCGTTTGACCGGGTCTTCAACCAGCATCACGGTGCTGTCCAGACGCAGAGCCTTGTCCACGGCAGCCGTTGCGCCAGGCTGGGCAAAGTGATCGCGTACGAAATCACCTGCCGCGTCAGTGGCGGTCAGCCATTTGGCTTGTACGGTGGCGGTGTATTCGTCGTAGCTGCGGTCCACGAACGCTGCACGATAAGCGGCCACCGGGTCGCTCGCGCCATCGACCTGCGGATACCAGTGATAACCGGCAAACAGCTCGTCCGCGCCCTGACCGCTCTGCACAACCTTGCAGTGCTTGGCCACTTCCCGTGACAACAGATAGAACGCGATGCAGTCGTGACTCACCATCGGCTCGCTCATGGCCCGGAAGGCCGCAGGCAATTGCTCGATGATCTCGCTTTCCTGAATACGCAACTGATGGTGACGAGTGCCATAGTGTCTGGCGATCAGGTCCGAATACTGGAACTCATCCCCGCGCTCGCCACCGGCATCCTGGAAACCGATGGAAAAGGTCGACAGGTCTTCGACGCCGACTTCACGCAACAGACCCACCAGCATGCTTGAATCGACGCCGCCGGAAAGCAGCACGCCCACATCCACCGCCGCACGCTGACGAATCGCTACCGCTTCGCGGGTGCTGTCCAGTACGCGGTCGCGCCAGTCTTCCAGGGTCAGATTCTGCTCGTCGTCATGGGGGCCGTAAGGCAGACGCCACCAGGTTTGCTGCTCGATCTTGCCGTTGGCCTGAATGCGCATCCAGCTGGCTGGGGGCAGTTTCTCGACGCCGGCCAGCAGCGTGCGTGGTGCAGGCACCACGGCATGGAAATTCAGATAGTGATTGAGGGCGATCGGGTCGAGCATCGGGCTGATATCGCCACCCTTGAGCAGGGCCGGCAGCGTCGATGCAAAACGCAGGCGCTTGTCGGTATGCGACAGATACAGCGGCTTGACGCCCAGACGGTCGCGGGCAATGAACAACTGCTGGGTGTCGCGCTCCCAAATGGCGAACGCAAACATGCCATTGAGCTTGGGCAGCATATCAACGCCCCAGGCGTGATAGCCCTTGAGCAACACCTCGGTGTCGCCACCGGAATGGAACTGATAACCCAGCCCTTCCAGCTCGTCCCGCAGTTCGGGGAAGTTGTAGATGGCGCCGTTGAAGGCCATGGACAGGCCCAACTGACTATCGATCATGGGCTGTGCCGAACCGTCGGACAGGTCCATGATCTTCAGCCGCCGATGGCCCAGGGCAATCGGCCCCTGACTATGAAAGCCCCAGGCATCCGGGCCGCGTGGCGCCAGATCATGGGTAATGCGTTCAACAGCGGCAAGATCCGCTGGTTGTTGGTCGAAACGTAATTCACCTGCTAATCCGCACATAATTCCTTACCGGGTTTCCGTTGGGGAGGTGACCGAAAAGTGCAGTCACCCAGAAACTGACCCGTAGGCGTTGTGGGAGTTTTAGATCAATAGGTTATAAGCAGGCCGTGTAGGAGCGGATTTATCCGCGAGACATCATTGAAGTCGATGCATTTCCTCAATGGGTTTCTCGCGAAGAAATTCGCTTCGGCAAAAAGAAAACGCCTAATACCCCGTCATCTCCAGATAGCCGACCCCGCTCTGACTCCCGCTGACTTTCACCGGCCCTTCCCAGTAAGGAATGCTCAACCCCATCCATGACCCGGGGTTCAGGGCATCGGTGGTGATATCCAGATTCCTGCCGGGGATCCTGATCGACCAGCGAGTCGGCAAGCGTCGCCCGGCGACTTCGGTTTCGTTCAGGGGCTTCATGTCGATGTCTCGGGCATGCAGGCTTTGGGTCTTGCCGTCTGCGCTGATCCAGGTGCCGCTCAGGTAAGGCTCGCCGTTTTTGTGGCGCATGCGATACAGCATTACGTGTTCGTCGCCGTCCAGATGCAGGGATAGCCAGTCCCAGCCGGACTGGTTGGCGGTCAAGGGCTGGCTGCTCCATTCCCGGTCAAGCCAGGCGTGACCGCTGACCTGATAGGTCTTGCCATCCATCGTCAGGCTGCCGCTGGCCTCGAAAAAGGGCTGGCTGTAATAGTACGAGCCCTGGCCCTGATCGGACTTCTGGCTATATCCCTGTTCCCCCTGCAGCACCAGGGGTTTGCTGGAGGTGAGTTGCAGGTCGTATTGAAAGTCCTTCCCGGCTGCCTGCAATTGCATCTTCGCCAGCGGGTCTTGCGCCTGCGATTCGCTGTTCAGCGACCAGTCGTCGATCCAGGCCGAGAAGGGCGTGAGCTTGACGCCTGCCTGCCCGACGCCGCCGCGGGCGTAGCGCTCGGCCACATGATGCTGGCTGGCAGAGGTTGCGGCGGCATGGCCCAGCCAGATCGTGTTGTCATTCCAGCCGGTGCCGGTTGGTTCAGGGCGCAGGGCGTTGCGGAACAGCGTCCATTGCACGCCGAAGTCCTGGCCCTTTTCGTCCTTGAGGGTGGCGGTGATGTACCACCACTCGATACGAAATCCGGGATGCGGGCCGTGATCTTCAGGGAATGAAAACACCCGGCCTGGCTTGACCTGAGCATATTCGTCGGCCTGGTTGCCCATCCCGGCGAAGCCGGTTTCTGGAGGTGGTTGCTGGTCGCATGCGGTGAGCAACAGCGTTAAGCATGCCAGCCGCAGCCAGTCAGTTTTCATTGGCGAATGTCCTGAGCAGGTCGGCTGGCCGGGTGAGGTGCAGCTTCAGCAGTGGCCAGGCCGATGCCAGCAAGGTGGCCAGTAACGCCAGCCCCATCAATTGCAGCAGTTGCAGGGGGAAAACCTGTAAAGGCAAGCGCCAGCCGAATGCCTGGACATTGATCACGGTATTCAGGCACCAGGTCAGCATGAGCCCAAGAGGGAGGGCGAGCAGGAGTGTCAGCACAGCCAATAACCAGGTTTGGCCCAGATTGAGCAACATCAACTGGCGACGGGTAACGCCCAGCGCCCAGAGCGGGGCCAGTTGTCCGAGTCGGCTTTGGCTTTGCGTCAGCAGACCAATGAACAGCGCCACACCCGCCACAGCCAGCGTCAGGCTGTTGAGTGCGGCAGTGGCGGCGAAAGTGCGCTCGAACACCTGATTCGACCAGTACTTGAGCTGGCTTTGATCGATGATGCGATTGTCGTCGAGTGCAAACCGGGTTTGCAGTTCACTCACCAGTGGCGGTGTGGCAGCATGATCGATTCGCAGGTTGAAACGAATGGGCGCCAGGTGCGGCCAGTGCTCAAGCAGGTGCCTGGCATTGACCAGCAGGTGGCCTTTGGGATTACCGTAGTCGGCGTAGATAGCCACGATACGTGGCGACCACTTACCGGCAGGGACAGGAATGTTCAGGGTATCGCCCAGCCCGAGCTTGAGCCGCCTGGCCAGTTGCTCGCTGAGCATCAGGGTGTCCTGATGGGCGAGTTGGTTCCAGGGATCTTCTGTCGTCGACTCCAGTAATACCCAGTGCTGGCGATAAGTCTCATGCTCGATGATGCCGAACAGGTCCGCAGGCCAGCCTTGCAACTGGATCGGCACCTGCCAGTTGGGCAGCACTGCCGTGATGGCGGGCTGCTTGCCCAGCCAGGCCTGCATCTCTCTGGATTGATCCGGGGTTTGCGGCGTGACGTAAAGCTCTGCGCTCAGGCGTTGCTCCAGCCAGTGACTGAAGGTCTGGCGAAAGCCTGAAGTCATGCTGCCGGCCCCGACATTGGCTGCCATTGCCAGAAGCAGGGCCATCAACGCCAGGCTCAAGGCGGGCAGTTGCTGTCTGCAATCGGCCAGAAACCACTGCCCCAGGACCGAACGGCTGCGCTTCAGCAATCCGTTCAGCAGCGCATCCAGCAATACCGGCAACCCCAGCGCCGCACTCAACAGCAAGGCAGATATCAATACAAAGCCCCAGCCCAGGCTGTTGCCGAAAAGCCAGGCCGCCAGAGCCCCGCTTGCACTGGCAGCGGCAACCCAGGCCTGACGCCGCAACCAGCGTGCATGGGCCTGTTGCCAGGCTTGTGCATTGGCCAAAGCCAGCAGTGGCAGGCGTGCGGCGCGCAACAAACTGTTGGCCCCGGCCAGAAATGCGCCGAGCAGGCTCAAGGCAATGCCGCTGAGCCACCACCCGATATTCAGGTTCAACTGTCCGTCCACCTCGGCCCCGTACAGGCCACGCAGGCTGGCCGCGACATCCGGTAACAACAGACTGGCCAGCCAGTAACCACTGACGACGCCCAGCAGCCCGCCGAGCAAAGCCATTGCCCCAAGCTCCAGAGCCAGCGCAGCGATCAGCAGGCGAGCACTGACGCCTGACGCCCGCAGGTTGCGCAGCAGACCCCGACGTTGTTCCAGTGCCAGACCAATCGCGGCATGAACAATAAACAGCCCGACCACAAAGGACAGCACCCCCAGCGCATTCAGGTTCAGGTGAAAGCTTTCGGTCAGGCGTTGCAGATTATTTTCTTCGCCGCTCTTTTTGATCACCAATTGTTCGCTGAGGGCTGGCGGCAGAGCCGGATTGTCAGCGGCAAACTCCTTGGGCAGCAGCAGGCGGGTCAATTGATCGGGCAGGTGCAGCAGCGGTTGAGCAAAGCCGATATCGGTCAGCAAGACTCCCGGTGCCATATCTTTCTTGATGTGCAGAGGCGGCAGGGCCAGACCGTCATGGGTTTCCGGGCGCTGCCCCTCTTGCAGGCCAAGTGCCTGAAGGGTCTGAGGAGCAATCCAGGTCGCGCCCGGCGGAGCGAGAAAGTCGAGGACTTGCCGGGTATCCAGCGTCTGCCCGGCCACTGCTGAACCACTGGGCAACGTCACCGGTTCGATCCCGATCAGTTGCAGGCGTTGATCCTCCAGCCCCTTCAGTGTGATGCGACTCTGCACCATCGGCGATACCGGCCAACCGGCTCGCCGCAGCTCGATGAATAGATCCTGCGAGAAAGCCGCGCCGTTTGGCGCTGTCAGGCTGGTTTGCGGTTCGCCACCAATCATCTGACTGGCCCGCTGATAGCTTTCCCGTGCCTGGCTGTTCAAGGCCTGAACACCGGTCAACAGGCTGGTAGCCAGCCATAGCCCGGTGAGCAGACTGAAAAACTGCACCGGATGGCGACGCCAATGGCTGAGCAGGGCGCGCACTGTCCAATAAAACACTCGCATATCAGCCTTCGCCCGTTACGACCAGGCGCCCCCTGTGCAATGTGACCTTGTGTGCCAGTCGTTCTGCGACACGGGAGCTGTGAGTGACCATCAGCAGGCTGGTGCTGCTGTCATTCAGCAGGTCCAGCAGCAATTGCAGCACTTCATCGCTGGTGGCTTCGTCGAGGTTGCCGGTGGGCTCGTCGGCCAGCAGCAGGGCAGGGCGCGAAGCGAGTGCGCGTCCGATGGCAACCCGCTGCTGTTGACCGCCGGACAATTGCTCTGGATAGCGATGGAGCAGATCACCCAGGCCGAGGCGTTCAATCAGTTGCGCCTGCCAGAGCGGGTCATGGCGTCCGGCCAGGCGTGCCTGGAACGCCAGATTGTCTTCGGTCTTGAGGCTTTCGATCAGGTTGAACTGCTGGAACACCAGACCGATTTCGGTTCGCCGCCAGTTGGCCAGCCGGGCTTCGCTCATGCTGTTCAGTTGTTGATTGGCGACGGTGATGGTGCCGCTGTCGATCTGATCCAGCCCCGCCACCAGATGCAGCAAGGTGCTTTTGCCACTGCCCGACTCGCCCATCAGCGCCAGACTGCTACCACGTTCCAGATGCAAATCGACGCCACGCAAGACCTCTACCGGGCCTTGGGCCGAGGGATAGCTCTTGAACACGTTTTGCACATTCAACATCGGGGTGCCCGGTTGGAAGTGGTCATACCTTGAGGATAACGGCTATCGCCTATGGGTGTGTGAATGAATTCATTCGTGAAGGCGGCGTTTCATACGATGCATTTCTATTGGGTGTAGCAGAAACTTGTGTGAGGCAGCTTGCTGGCGAAAAGGGTCTGAAAACTGGCAGATATTCTGCGTCTGTACGAGAAGTCGCCAGCAAGCTGCCTCCCAAAAAGTGAAAAACCAGGTCATTTCCCCTGTCTGCGAATCAACCCCCGCAAGGCAAACCGGTTGGGATGGCAGGCCTCTGCCACGCTGCGGGGCAGCGGCAGCGGTTCGTTATCCAGCCAGGCGGCGATCAGCTCGGCGGACAAGGGCGCAGTAATCAGGCCGCGTGAACCATGGCCACTGTTGACGTACAGCCCGTCCAGCCAAGGGCAGGCAATGTCCGGCACCTGTCGGGCATCTTTGCCAAGCGCCGCATAAGCCTGAATAAACGATTCCCTGTCTGCCAGCGGCCCGACGATTGGCAGGTAATCCGGGCTGGTGCAACGGAAGGCGGCACGTCCCTGTAACTGCTCCGGCAACAACTCCGACGCGCCGAGACGCTCGGTCAGGTCTTCGGATATTTCCTGCAACAATTGCAGATTGCTCAGGTGATCGGCGGTATTGGTATTCAGGTCGTCACTGT
The DNA here is from genome assembly GCF_015471405.1 of Pseudomonas cichorii. GTDB lineage: Bacteria > Pseudomonadota > Gammaproteobacteria > Pseudomonadales > Pseudomonadaceae > Aquipseudomonas > Aquipseudomonas serbiensis. Next base: position 81,287 of record NZ_BLVZ01000010.1, on the reverse strand, counting down.
TGAAATCGAAGCTGGCACCCAAGGTGTGCTCACCCAGTCGTGTCGGCGCGACATAACCTTCCGCGCAGACCACCGTGCGCAATACCTGGCTGTTGTCGGTCTGCGGCAGGCGGGTGATCTGCCCGCGAATGCGTTTGAGCGGCAGGTCGGCGCTTTGCGCAAAGTGTTTGATATCCGCAGCACCTGCGAGCACCACCACCGGCGCACTGTCGATCAGTTGCTCCTGATTCCAGGCCTGCCATTGCCCATCGACGCGACGCAATTCCAGTGCTTCGTGATGCGCAATCAGTTTGATATTCGGGTGCGCAACCTGCGAATGACACAGCGCTGGCGGATGAACCCAGCCGCCTTCAGGGAAAAACAGCCCGCCCCAACGCAGGTTTATACCGCTGCGCGCCTCGGCAGAAGGCTGATCCAGCCGATGCAGCAGCTCTTCGGGGAAGGCGTCGGCCAGTTGCTGCTGGCGCTGGGCTTCCTTGTCGTCGAAAGCCAGTTGCAGTACGCCGCAGTTGTCCCAGTCGACCCCCCTTTGCAGGCGCTCAAGCAGCCGTCGCGTGTGGCCGAAACCACTGAGGATCAACTGCGACAAGGCCGTGCCGTGTGCCGACAGCTTCAAATAAAGCACGCCCTGCGGATTGCCCGAGGCCTCTTGCGCCGGTTGGGCGTGACGCTCCAGCAGGCTTACCTGCCAGCCGCGCTTCGCCAGGCTGTCTGCCGTGGCACAACCCGCCAGCCCGGCACCGATCACCAGCGCCTTGCGTTCACCCTGAAGGGCAGCGGGTCGGGCAAACCATGGCTTGATGGGCGAGGGCAGTGGAGCCTCTTCAGGCCAGGCGATGAACTTGCCGCGCAGCACTTCCCATTTATGGCCGATGCCCGGTACACGCTTCATCTTGAAGCCCGCCGCGTTCAGGGCGCGTCGAACCCAGCCGGTGCTGGTAAAGGTGCCAATACTCGCCTCGGGCGCCGACAGTCGCGCCAGTTCGGCGAACAGCTCCGGTGTCCACATTTCCGGATTCTTGGCCGGTGCAAAACCGTCGAGAAACCAGGCATCGATCTGCCCGTCCAGTTGCGGCAGCATCTCCAGAGCATCGCCGATCAGCAGCGTCAGGGTGATTCGCCCGTCGTCGAAGACCAGCCGCTGAAAGCCTTCATGCACAGCGATGTATTGATCGAGCAATGGCTCGGCAAAAGCTGCCAGTTCCGGCCACAAGGCCAGGGCGCGTTGCAGGTCTACGCGGTTGAGAGGGAATTTCTCGACGCTGACAAAATGCAGCCGTGCCTCGGGGTGAGCGCACTCCTGAAACAACTGCCAGGCGCAGAGAAAGTTCAGACCGGTGCCGAAACCTGTTTCACCGATGACCAGCCGTTCACCCGCAGGCAAGGCCGTGAAACGCACGCGCAGATCGTTCTGTACCAGAAACACATGGCGGGTTTCTTCCAGGCCGGATTCGGTGGAGAAATAGACATCGGAAAAGGCGCGGGAATGAGGATTGCCTTGTTCATCCCAGTCGATCTGGGCGTGGCGGGTAATGGTCATGTTCGGCTCGGCGGTGGCAGAGGCGGCATTTTACCCGTGTATGCAGACAAAAGCGGTTCAGATTGACCCACGGTGAGGATTACAGCCGGACAAGCCCTGTGCAGGACCTGTCCGGCAGGTTTTTCAGTGCTGGGCGACCGGGCTGCTCACATTGTCCGGTTGCTTGCGTGGCCACAGAGTCAGGCCGTAGTACAAGACGCCGCCCAGGAAGCAGCCGGTGAACCAGGCGAAGTTGGCAATCGGCTTGAACCATGGGATGAAGGTAAAGCACAGGCCCACCAGTGCGCTCAGCAGCAGGGCGGTGACCGCGACACGGTTCACGCCGTTGGTGTACCAGTAACGACCGCTGGGTGTGTCATTGAACAGGGCATCGACATCGATCTGTTGTTTCTTCACCAGGTAGTAGTCCACCAGCAGGATGCCGAACAGCGGGCCGATGCAGGCGGCCAGGATATCCAGGGTGTAGTGAATCACTTCCGGGTTATTGAACAGGTTCCATGGGGTGATGAAGATGGAAGCGACTGCCGCGATCATCCCGCCTGCACGCCAGCTGATACGGCTGGGTGCCACGTTGGCGAAATCGAAGGCCGGCGAAACGAAGTTGGCGACAATGTTGATGCCGATGGTGGCGGTGACAAAAGTGAACGCGCCCAGCAGCACGGCAGTGGTGTTGTCGATACGGGCGACGGTCGCAATCGGGTCATGGATCATTTCCCCGAAAATTGGCAGCGTGCCGGAAACGATCACCACCGTTACCAGGGAAAACGCCAGGAAGTTCACCGGCAGGCCCCAGAAGTTGCCGCGTCGTACGTCTTCCATGCTCCGGCAGTAACGGCTGAAATCGCCGAAGTTCAGGGTCGGGCCTGAGAAATACGACACCACCAGCGCGATGGCCATGATCACCTGACCAAAGGCCGCCCAGCCGGACAGCTCCTTTTCAGCCAGAGTGAAACTGATGTTGTCCCAGCCCGCACGCCAGACGATCCAGCCCGCGAGAACGAACATGACGGCATAGACCGCAGGGCCAGCCCAGTCGATGAAGCGACGGATCGACTCCATGCCTGACCAGAACACAATCGCCTGCACCACCCAGAGCGTCAGGAAGCCGAACCAGCCCAGGTATGAAAGCCCCAGGAAACTCACGTCTTGATAAGCGGCCAGTTCCGGGAAGAAACGCAGCACCACAATCACCAGCGCGCTGGACGCCAGATAAGTCTGAATGCCATACCAGGCCACCGCGATCAGGCCACGGATGATGGCTGGAATATTGGCCCCGAAGACCCCGAAGGCGAGGCGACAGATGACCGGGTAGGGCACCGCAGCCTGCTGGCTGGGCTTGGCCACCAGATTGGCAATCACCTGAATGATGCAAATGCCCACCAACAGCGCGATCAGCACCTGCCAGCTCGCCAGCCCGAGAGCGAACAGGCTGGCGGCGAATACATAACCGCCGACGCTGTGAACATCGCTCATCCAGAAGGCAAAAATGTTGTACCAGGTCCACTTCTGGGGGATCGGCCCCAGATCATGATTGTGCAGGCGCGGGCTGTATTCGGCCGGGCGTTGGTCTGTCATGGCATTCCCTCCCTCGTTGGGCCATCGCTGTAGCTGGGTACGAGTGATGGCGTTTTTGTATACGATCTTGTACGCAAGACGTATGCCATGGCCCGGATTCTCAGGGAAAAAGCCTCCAGAGTATTGCCGGGCGGGAGTTCAAGGAGGGAACACCGGTGCGTGGGATCATCCACAAATGGTGCTTTCAGTGCGCGAAAACAGGGCGGTTTTGCTCGATAGAAGTGCATTCATGCCCTGAGGAAGCTGCTTGCCTGCGCAAATGGGATGGGGTGCGGGCTATCTGAGCGATAACCCAACATGGCACTATTTCTGTATACAATCGTGAGTGCCAATAACTTTCATGGCATTTTCAAGCAGCGCTGAAGGAGGCCCTGTGCGTATTCAAGTGATCAACCCCAACACCAGCGATGCCATGACCCACAAGATCGGGCTGGCCGCCCAGGCGATAGCGCGACCGGGCACGCAAATCATCGCGTGCAGCCCCGAGGACGGGCCGGTGTCCATCGAAGGGCATTTTGACGAAGCCATTGCCACGCTGGGCGTGCTGGAGGAAATACGCAAAGGACGAGATCAACAGGTCGATGCCCACATCATCGCCTGCTTCGGCGACCCAGGCCTGCTGGCCGCCCGCGAGTACGCCACTGCACCGGTCATCGGTATCGCCGAAGCCGCCTTTCACATGGCAGGCCTGATTGCCACACGCTTTGCCGTTGTCACCACCCTGAGCCGCACCCGGATCATTGCCGAGCACCTGCTGCAACGTTATGGCTTCAGCGAACTCTGCACTTCGGTGCGTTGTATAGATTTGCCAGTCCTGGCCCTGGAAGAAGGCGGCCCGGAACTGATCGAACGCATGGTCGAACAGGCCCGCCGCGCCCGTGACGAGGAGGGCGCCGGTGCCATCGTGCTGGGTTGCGGCGGCATGGCTGACCTGCCTCGACAACTGAGCGAAGCCATCGGCCTGCCCGTAGTGGAAGGCGTCAGCGCCGCCGTGAAACTGGCCGAATCGCTGGTGGACCTGGGCCTGACCACCAGCAAGCATGGTGATCTGGCCGACCCGATCGGCAAACCGTTCAAGGGGCGTTTTGCGTATTTGAGTCGCTGAAAGGCAGCGCTCAATACTTGCCAAATGCAGCCAGGTTATACAGCGTCCACATCCGGTCATAGCCGTTGTCTACGGCGATGAAATCGTTACTCAATTGCTCGGGTTCTGCCCGAGCGGTCCAGTGTTGTTGCAGGGTAGCCAAGGCGTCGATCCAGGTCTTGGCCGGCTCGCTGATCTCGCGCCACACAGGTTTGCCGCCTCCGGCTGAGGTCAGACGTGGCAAGGTCTTGAAGTAGTCTTCAGCATCGGTCCAGGCTGCCAGCAATGAGCGGTGCAAGGCCTGAACCTGCTCGGGAGTCAGGCGCTGACTGCCCGCCTGCTCATCCAGTTGATTGATTGCCAGGCGCGCCATCAGCATGAAATTGAGCGTGTGCCAGTGCTGATCGCGTCCGAGGCGTTGTTCGATTTGCTTGAGTTGTTTGCTGCGCAATTGCAGCATTGGCTGTTCGAGCGCCTGATTGAAGGCGGGCGCACGTTCGTACAACTCGTCCATTCTTTGGGTGAGCAACTCATTGAGCTGGCGCGCAACCGGTATCTCGGGGTATCGCTCAACGTACAGTTGTTCGACCTTACGGGCTTCAGGGCGCAGATTGTCATAGGCCTGGATGTAATCATAAGCGGCAATGTCCAGAAGGCTGTTCCATTTGTGCCCGCCGCTCACATGAAAGGAGCAGGGACTTGTAGAGTCCTTCTCGGCAGAGCCCATGCCGAAGCCGCTGAACGTCCGGCTTGGAGAGGGATTGCGAGCGATCACATCGTCAAAACGGGTCTGGTAAAAGTGATAACGAATGCGCAGCAACGTATCGCTGTAAGCCAGGCATTTGTTCATCTTCAGCAACTGGGTTGATACAGACTCTGGTTTTTCGCGAGACGGCACGAGTATCTGGTGCAACCAGGCAATCCCCAGAAACACGCATACGGCGACAACAAAGGCGCGACTACTGATCATGGTCGGCCTCCTTGCGTGGAAGGTGCGTACCATTGCTGACGTGTCACCTGTACCTGACAGGGCGGTGAAGTGTCGTCCAGGGTTGCGCACAGGCGCAGTGGCCAGGGGTGCATGCCCTGATCTTCGCCCAGCGGGCGATAGTTGATGATGGCGACGGCTACCCAGAGCGAAGACGCCAGCAGTCCGAAGGCTATGCCGATTCTCATTTCCCGTAGCCATGAGCCGGGCGGTGATTCTGTAAATGCCTGCTTACGACGGTCTGGCCTGGACGTGCGGCTCAGCAGGGCCAGGCCCAGCAGGACTGCCGTGTAGACCAGCAGTGCGCCAATGCCACCTGCCAGAAAGGCCGGTATCGCAAGCAACCACCCCGGCAGACTTTCATGTAGCGGCAATGGCGTGGGACGTCGCAGGCTCAGCCAGTGACCGCAGCGTTCTCTCAGAGCCTTGTCCGTGCGCCAGGCATTCAGGGCAACGGCTCGACACACCCAGCTCACGCACCACGCCAACAAGCCGAACAGTGCGGCCATCTCCAGCATTGTGCTCAGTGTTTCAAGCAGGCTGCTGCCCAGACGAAAATAATCGTTGAAGGCTATTTCCCCGGTTGAACCGAGGATTGCAAGGGGCAGTGCCCATACTGCTGGGCTGCGCTGCAGCGGACGCCAGAAGTAAGGGTCCATGCCCGGCATTTCGCTTGCCAGTTGTGGATAGCGGTGCTGTACGGTATTGGCCAGGTGTTCGCACATCTGCCAGTCGGCCTTGTTGAATGCAGCCGTGAGCTGCACTCGGGCATCCTCTTGCATGGGCTGAAACAACAGGCGGGCTGCTCTGGAATCAGGACTTTCGCTTTTCTGGGCTGCGAGACGCTGTTGCTCCTCAAGAAAAGCGGTGCTGTGGCTGCGCTGCAGCAGCTCGCTCCAATAGCGCCAAGGCGTAAGGTTTCCTGTCTGTTTCCAGCCTTGGCTTGCGCATAGCGCGTCGAACAACGGGTTGGACCAGAACGTGGCGTTGAGCAGCAGCCGGGCCAGACACTCATTGAGCCACTGGCGACGGTCGAGTGTCTGTAGCCAGGCTTTTTGTTCAAGGTTGCGGCACAGATCCAGCAAGCGCTGGATGTTTCCTGTGTCCAGCGCGCTATGCAGCTGGTGTTCGGTATGGCTCAGCAGATAGTTCAATACGGGTTCGGTGGCCGCATAAGAAATATCCTGACGCTGCCATGGAGTCAGCCAGTAAAGGTGCTGCACGACAGGCTCTGCCATCTCCTTCATGACTTCAGGGCTCGATAGACAGAGGAGCAGCAAGCGCCCTTCAAACTCCGCTTCGCAATAACTCGTGCGAGCCTGTTCCATGCGCTCGACCAGGTTATCTGCCGTGATGCCTTCAAGCAGTTGCTCCGCCAGCTTCCAGGCTGGGGTCGAACCGTCGTTCAGCGGCAGGACATCAAGCGGGGCAAATGTCGGGGCCGGATCGAAGGCCTGCACCTCTTGCCATTCGGCAGACCAGTTCAGAGCCTGTTCATAGGCATCGCGCAGACGTTGAAACCCCTCAGGATCCTCGTCTGGTCGGTGTTGTTTGAGCAGGGCTGCGTATTGACGCTTGATACTGCGGGTATCGGCATCGGGTTCCAGCCCCAGCACAGACCAGCAATTCATTCCTGCACATCCAGCACAAGCAGTAGGCTGAGGGGTATGCCGACAGTCATGGGGTGTGGGACTCCTGGGACACAGTACGAATCTTGAAGGTGACTCGCTGTATCGGCAGGTATTGCACAAACTTGCGTGTACTCAGGTGGTGCGCATCAATGCATTCCGTAGGAGCGAATTCATTCGCGAAGGTATTTCAAACGACCTATCTCTGTCGGATGTACTGACCTCTCGCGAATGAATTCGCTCCTACTGCCGGCGGCTTTACCCCTTGCTATGCTCCGACGACGTAGGCCCTTCAACCACGCCGCGTGGGCCGGCGACTCCCCAGATACCGGCACCGATCACTGGCAGGACCACCACCAGAGCACTCCAGCCTGCCTTGGTCGCCAGGCTTTTGCGTGAGCGCCAGACGCTGTTGATGACCCAGGCGTCGAGCAGCATGACCATGACCGCCACGGCGATCCAGAACACGGTGGACATTTCCATTCCGGCACCTCCGTACCTGTCATGTTGCAGGAAGCACGATCGTGGAGTCGGGTTCCGGCACGCTGATGGAGTTGTTGCCTGGCGTCAGGATCACCTTGCGACAATCCTCCTGGCCCTTGTCGAAAATCTTGTAACCCGTGGCGGCATCTTCCAGTGACATCCGGTGGGTGATGATCGCTTCAGGGGCCAGTCGACCGGTTTCGATATGCTCCAGCAGTTCGGGCATGAAGCGTTGGGCATGGGTCTGGCCCATCTTGAAGGTCAGGCCCTTGTCGAACGCATCGCCAAACATGAAACCGTGAATAAAACCGGAATAAACCCCCGGCACACTCACCACGCCGCCGCGCCGCACAGTGGCGATGCACTGGCGCAAGGCTTTGCCGCTGCTGCCTTCCAGCTTGAGGGTCGCGAGCACGGTTTCCGTGGTGCTGCCCTTGGCCTCGAAACCGACCGCATCCACCACGGCATCGACACCGCGCATGCCGGGTGTCTGGCGAATGATGGTGTCGGCCGGGTCATCGTCTTCATCGAAATTGATCGGGATGGCGCCGTAGGTCTTTTGTGCATAGGCCAGCCGATAAGGGTAATGATCGACGATGAAAATCCGTTCGGCCCCCAGCATTCGCGCGCACGCGGCGCAGAGCAGGCCGACCGGGCCAGCGCCGTAAATGGCGATGCTTGAACCCTTGCCGATGCCTGCATTGAGCACCGCCTGCCAGGCGGTGGGCAGGATGTCGGAGAGAAACAGAACCTTCTCGTCCGCCAGAGTGCCCGGCACCTTGAACGGGCCGACATTGGCTTTCGGCACCCGCACATACTCGGCCTGCCCGCCGGGAATGCCGCCATACAAATGGCTGTAGCCGAACAGCGCGGCGCCGGGCGGAATGGATTTCTTGTTGAGGATCGCGCCGCGTCCGGTATTGGTCGTTTCACAGGCGGAAAACAGATCCAGCTGGCAGAAAAAACATTCCCCGCAGGCAATCACGAATGGAATGACAACCCTGTCGCCCCGCTGTACAGCGGTCACCGCAGGCCCGGCTTCTTCGACGATCCCCATGAACTCATGGCCCAGGATATCGCCATGCTCCGTGGCCGGGATCTTGCCGTGATAGAGGTGCAGGTCAGAGCCACAGATGGCGGTGGCCGTGACCCGCAGGATGATGTCGTCGGCTTCCTGTATCTGCGGGTCGGGCACGGTATCGACTTTTACATTGTGCGCCCCGTGATAGGTCAGTGCTCTCATGGTCAGCCCTCGGCTTTGCCAGAAGGAGTCTGGACTTGCCTTAGATGAACGAGGGTTGTCGTGTTTGGTTCATGGCAATGGACTAACGGTTGCTGGCCATTGATAAGCCACCGTGACTGCTCGTCGGCTTATTTCTCATCGGCCTGAACGGCTGTTATTCCCCCTCAGTCGACTCCAGTGACGGGTAAGCAGTCGGAACCCTTCAAGGCAGTCAACCTGAAGCAGGACTCACTCCACGAGGTTCCCGATGAACAAAGCATCAAGCAAGAGCAGAACAACGATTGAGGATCTGTTCATTCACGAGCTTTCCGATATCTACAGCGCTGAAAAACAGATCACCAAAGCCCTGCCAAAACTGGCCCGGGCCTCCACCAATCCCAAACTGGCCGAAGCGTTCAATGCGCATCTGGAAGAAACCCAAGGCCAGATCCAGCGTATCGATCAACTGGTCGAGCAGTTCGAGATCAAACTCAAGCGCGTCAAGTGCATCGCCATGGAAGGGTTGATCGAAGAAAGCAAGGAACTGCTGGAGGAAATCGAAAAGGGTCCGGTACTCGATGCGGGCCTTATCGCTGCTTGTCAGAAGATCGAGCACTATGAAATATCCGGCTACGGAACGCTGATTGCCATGGCCAAACACCTGGGCCTGGACAATGCCGCGAGTGTGCTGGGCGAAACCCTGGCAGAGGAAAAGTCCGCCGATGAAAAACTCACAGCGATTGCCGAAGAGGGCGGTACCCAGGCCGCCACGCTGGATCTGGAGGAAGGACAAGAGGTAGAGGACGATCAAGAGGAAGAAAAACAACCCCGCAAGAAAAGACAGGCCTGAGTGGTTAAGGCATACACGTGAGAGGGGTCTTGGCTCCTCTCAAACCACAACCTCATGAATTAAATGGAATTTCTGTAGGAGCGAATTCATTCGCGAAGAGCCAGTACACCCGACAGAGTAATGTCGTTAGCCTGATGTGTTGCCATGTGAGAAAGCCGGGTTTTGTGACTGACGCCAGCGCACAAGGTTTTCTCACCCCTTTTATTGATCCTGGAGGATAGCTGAATGATATGAGTGGTCTACATTAGCCGCAGATCATTTGAAGAGTGCCGCTAATGTTTGAGTCCGCTGAAATAGGTCATGCCATCTCCAATGAAATCTACGAGGCTGAAGTGCCTGCGCTGCGCGAAGCCTTGCTGGAAGCCCAGTACGACTTGCACGAGCAGGCCGGACGCCAGATCATCGTATTGATCAACGGCATCGAAGGTGCGGGCAAAGGCGAAACCGTCAAACTGCTCAGCGAGTGGATGGATCCGCGCCTGATCGAAGTCCGCACCTTCGACCGACAGACCGACGAAGAACTGGCTCACCCCACGGCCTGGCGCTACTGGCGGCAATTGCCCGCCAAGGGCCGCATGGGGATCTTCTTCGGCAACTGGTACAGCCAGATGCTGCAAGGCCGTGTGCATGGCCTGTTCAAGGATGCGGTACTCGACCAGGCCATCAGCGGTGCCGAACGCCTGGAAAAAATGCTCTGTGACGAAGGCGCACTCATCTTCAAATTCTGGTTTCACCTGTCCCGCAAACAGATGAAATTACGCCTCAAAACCCTCAAGGACGACCCGCTGCACAGCTGGCGCATCAGCCCGCTGGACTGGCAGCAATCGAAAACCTACGGCAAGTTCGTGCGCTTCGGCGAACGAGTACTGCGCCGCACCAGCCGCGAATACGCGCCTTGGCATGTGATCGAAGGCGTGGATGCCAACTACCGCAGCCTCACCGTGGGCCGCCTGCTGCTCGAAGGCATGCAGGCCGCATTGAACACACCCAAGGCCGAGCCCAAGCCATTGACCTTCGGCCCCTTGCCCGCCAACCACGGCGAACTGACCCTGCTCGACAGCCTCGACCTGAGCCGCAGCCTGAGCAAGGACGAATACCAGGAAGCACTGATTGCCGAACAGGCGCGCCTGTCCGTCAACCTGCGCGACAAACGCATGAAAAAACACGCCCTGGTGGCCGTCTTCGAAGGCAACGATGCCGCAGGCAAAGGCGGCGCCATCCGCCGCGTCGCCGCCGCACTCGACCCACGCCAATACAGCATCGTCCCCATCGCCGCCCCCACCCAGGACGAACGCGCCCAACCCTACCTCTGGCGCTTCTGGCGACAGATCCCCGCACGCGGCAAATTCACCATCTTCGACCGCTCCTGGTATGGCCGGGTACTGGTGGAACGAGTCGAAGGCTTCTGCAGCGACTCCGACTGGGCCAGAGCCTACGGCGAAATCAACGACTTCGAAGAACAACTCACCGACGCCGGCATCGTCGTCGTGAAATTCTGGCTCGCCATCGACGAACAGACCCAACTGGAACGCTTCCAGGAACGAGAAAAAATCCCCTTCAAACGCTACAAAATCACCGAAGACGACTGGCGCAACCGCGAAAAATGGCCGCAGTATCGCCAGGCGGTGGGGGATATGGTGGATCGCACGAGTACCGAGATTGCGCCGTGGACGTTGGTTGAGGCGAATGACAAGCGGTGGGCGCGGGTTAAGGTTTTGCGGGTGATTAATGAGGCGTTGGAGGGGGGAGGGATAAGAAGTAAAGGGGAATAGGTGAGACTTGTGGCTGGTCGAAATCAATTTGAAGTGATTGATTAATAATGGCAGAGAACGACCCATCGGCAGGTGGCTAGGGCAGGAATCTGCACCCAAGCAGTTCTTCAATCCGGTCAACTTGGCATTACGCCTAACCAATGTACTGCAAGCATATTCGTAGAGCCAGATGTTGGGTTGAGAGCGACGGCAAGTTTAGAGAGGATTCAGGCTTATTTTATCGAGTGCTCGTTTCCTCAGCGGCTTCTGTTCGCGCACCAAGATAAACTGCACAGACCAGTCCCAATTTCGATAACTTTCTAGTAAGCCTATCCTGCCACAGCAGGGTTAGCCGGACCTCCTAGTTTTTAGTGAGGCACTCCATAAAAAGTTCGCTCTCCAATGGATGATTCACTGCTGTCTGGAAGCTGCTTGTCGGTGAATGAGGTCGTGTTCAGTGCAACCATCCGATACTGACACTCGACAGTACTCAAAAAACTTGAAAGCGATGGTTGCCCTTAGCTTGACTTATGTGCGAAATTGATGGCGTACTGCTACTCTGGCAGAGTGAGTATTAGCGGGATGGTAGACCCTATATATCAAAAAAATTATTCTGCACCTTGGTGTATTATCTATGCTTGGGCACCGAATGGTCTGGCGGAGTTTGTTCTCCCTGTAACTTTGGCATCATTAAATTGGATTTGAATCTCGCCTATAAAACAGGCCTTATCTAGTGATGGCTAGGATGTTATTTTATACGATTTGCTCATGAACAAGGATGCGTTATGATTTTACTAAAGGCGGTAAAGGTTCACAAATATAAAAGCATACAGGCCACTCAAGAGGTTGATATTGACGAAAAAGTGACAACAGTGGTTGGTATGAATGAGTCAGGGAAAACTTCATTTCTTACCTGCTTGGCTAAAACCAATTATTTTTCAGAAGATAAAGATTTTGTATTTGATGCTGTGCATGACTATCCACGAAGCGAATATATTGATTATCAACACACAGGGGAGCCAGGGCAGGCCGTCACTTGCACATATGTTGTTAGTGATGAATTGGCAGGAATGATAGCTGATGATGTTGGTGTAAAGTCTTTTACGGAAAAAGAATTTAAGGTTACCTATAATTATGATGGGGCCGTTAATCTCTATGAGGGTGTAAGTGGAGATATTTCAGAGTTTATAAGTCACTCGGTAGAGGCGTTGGAACTAAGCTCTGAAACATTAGGCGCAATAAAAAAAATCAAGAAATTGACAGAGCTGTCCGATATTCAAGGTGGCGATCAGGACGCTGGATTAGAAACTCTGAAGGCAAGGATAAAGCTTATACTTGACAGCTCATTCAATTCATCATGGAGGGGGGAGCTTGGCGCATACATTGCGTGTCATTGGTTAAAGCCTAGACTTCCAAAATACTGGTATTTTGATGAGTATTACCCGTTGTCCGGAGAAATAAATATTTCTCAGTTAGAGACAACTCCTAAGGGTGAGCAGCAAAAGACAGCTCTGGCTCTCTTTGAAATGGCTAGAATTAAGCCCGCTGAAGTGCTAAAAAGCAGCACTCAAGATTATGAGCGATATGTTGCAATGCTTGAAGCATCTTCAAACAAGGTTTCAAAAGAGATGTTCAAGTACTGGTCAACCAATGCAAATTTGGATTTTGATTTTAAGATTAAGGATGTGCCGATTCAAAATGGGGGGGCTCAAAAATATCTTGATGTTCGCGTAAAAAGTCAGCGTCATAAAATTTCACTTCCACTGGATCGTCGTAGCAAAGGTTTTAATTGGTTCTTTTCCTTCATAGTATGGTTCAGCAAAATACAGTCAGATAAAAACTCTAACTATGTATTACTTCTCGATGAGCCAGGTTTAAACCTGCATGCCTCAGCACAGGCTGATCTGCTACGTTTTATCGAAGACCTTTCTGAAACTTATCAAGTTATTTATACGACTCACTCCCCGTTTATGATTAACACCAAGTCGCTGAATCGAGTTAGAACTTGTTTTGAAACCGACGAAGGGACTGTTATTTCGGATTCAATACAGGAAAAGGATCCAAAGACCCTGTTCCCACTTCAAGCTGCATTGGGATATGATATCGCTCAAAACTTGTTTGTCTCAAGCAGTAATTTACTTGTCGAGGGGCCTGCGGACCTGATTTATCTGACAGTTCTATCCAGTCATCTTGAATCTAAGGGGCGCAAATACCTAAATCCAGAGATAACTATTGTCCCAGTCGGTGGGCTTGATAAAGTCAGCACTTTTATATCCCTTTTGAGAGGGTCAAAGTTAAAGGTTGCCTGCCTTCTTGATACTTTCACCGATCAGCGCGGTAAGAGAAAAGTCGACGATCTAATTGCAGATAAAATTATTAAAAAAACGCACGTACGTTTCTTTGATGAATTTTCACCAGCATCTCTCACCGTGTCAGATATCGAAGATTTGTTTGACGTGACGGAATACCTAAATTTTTTCAATACAGCTTTCACAGGAGAGATTGATGCACTCACTGACGCAATGTTGCCGCAGGAAGGAGGCCCTATCCTGAAACGCATTAATAAAGCTATTTCCCGCGATCGGTTTAATCACTATCGACCCGCTAATGCGCTAAACTCAATGAAAATTAGCGATACCACTTTCTCAGCAGAAACGCTGGGTCGGTTTGAAAAAGTTTTTGAGGAGATTAATAAACTCTTCCAATAGAAGCAGCTGGCAACAACCTTGCGCATATTTCTGATGTGCAAGGTTGGGAATGTAAAGTTTTTCATGACTTAATTGTATACTACCCATAAACCCCATCTGCCCAAGCGGGTTAACGGTTTGCCGTGGCATCTCTGGCGAGCTGCTCCACGGCATCAAGGTTTCATAAATATTCTTACTTTGTATTGCTGCAGATTTTGTAGATATATTCAAATGTCACTTGAAATCTATTAGATTTTATCCAACCCTGTCTAATTATTGCCAGTAGCGATTTAGCAACGACTGAGAACTATCGGCCAGTAGTGGCCATTCAAAGGAGTCTACGATTCACGGAGCGATTCAGATACTGGTTTCTGGCAGACCGATTCAAGGACGAGCTTTAGGAGAAAGACTGCTAGTAGTAAGCTAAAAAACGGCACTATGCAATGTCATGTAAGTGCCGGAATTTATCAACCTTTAACCCACTTAAGAGCTAGGAAACGAGGGAATTCCCATTTTTTGGGATATAAGGATTGGATTTTTCTATCGGGTATAGGCTCCGACATACTAAGTAAATGGAAGCCAAATTTTGAAAATGTCGAGATGTATTTTTCTATCGGTCGATGGATGTGCGTAGTTTTAAACTCTGAGTCCGATAAGGATATTTTGAACGGAGCCTTAATCATGAGTTCTTTTTTGTATGAAAACCATGTCTCTTTCTCGTAACCCCAGTACCTAGGCCAAAAGCACGGATGAGGTATAGTTGCAACAAATTCATCACCTTTATGCGCTACTTGAGATAAGGTCTTGGCGAATTTATCAAGCTGGGGGGCTGCCGACAACATCATTGCTGCTAAGAATATACTTTTCCCTTCAGTTTTGTGAAGTAATTGTTCCTCGCAATCTTCAAAGTCAGAATTAATAAAATAAATATTAGAGAACATCGAGAGAATGGATCTGGCAATGCTTAAACTTTCAATTGATGGCTCTATACATATGATCTTCTTAAACTGCGCAGCAAGTCGCCCCGTAAGCTCTCCTGTGCCTGAGCCAATGTCAATTAACGTTGCATAAGGATCTTGACCAACTAACGACTCAATTAAAGGTGCCATTACATGAGTGAATGTGATATCTAGGCCTGCATAAATTTGCTTATGCCTTTCAGACGCTAAACAGTCCCACTCCATGGCCAGTTCTTGAGAGGAAATACTCTCAACGTGAGAAAACTTTGACTTCATTACTTATCTCCATTCTTTTTTTGGGAGACGCTCTTGGCGATTTGTACAAGCTCGTACGCTAAATGAAAGGCCGGATGAGAGCCAGAGCTAAACTCCTCGACTACATGCTCGTCTGCTCTGGCCCTACCAATGGCTACCTTGCTCCCTTCTCTGCCATAGTAGGCTATGGTAAAGCGTGCGCTTGGATCACTGAGCAACTCTGCCCCATATTCATAGACGTCTGCGCCTTCTTTTTCAAGTTCTTGAGAAAGGGGCGTGTGCGCTGGCAAACATATAATTAATTCACCGCTTCTTGCCTTCTCTCGAAGAAGATTTTTGGATTTATCATCTTTAGCCCAACTCATGTCGCGAGTCCAGATTGCTACCCGACCGCCGTAAAATATCCAGTGAAGCATGTAGTTCATAATTGAGTCAGGGTCAGTTTGCTTAAATACGCGCTTCCCTTCCAGAGTGTAAATTTCAAAGAAGATCAGGAATCCATAGAGAAAAAACAGGATTACCCCTACTATAGATATTCCCGAGGCAGTGGCAAGTGTCATCTTGCCCGTATCTATCAGAGGGTAAAGTGTGGCGAGTAGTGCAACCATACTCAAAAAAATAAGAACTAGCTTTACAATTAGCGCCATTCCACCGCGGGAGCATTTCGGGCGAGGCCATTCCGAGTCACTCATAAAAATCCCTGTTAGCTTGTTTTTTATCCATTGGAGAAAATTTTTCATGTCTAACTCAATCTGAGGGGCACTCTTACGAGCTTATCAGTTCGCTGATAGAATACCGTAAACAGACTGCCGTTAGTCTACCGTTTTTAAAACTGCTTGTGTGGTACGCGGCTATGGGGCTATAGATAAAGGAAATCCCGCTATCATGCGAGGTGAGTGAGTTGTCCTTTGCTTTCTAGATTCATCCGACTGACAGCTTTTGGCCGAGTTTGAGCGTGGTGTATTTGTCTAGTTTTTGCCCATCAGGCGGTCCATATTTGACAAGGTAAAGCAGACCTGTACGTTTGTCATGACTTCGCTGGCAAGTCAGATGTTCCCCAATCGTTGCGTATGTAATTTAGCTGCGAGCATTGAAAGGAGATGAAGGTGATTCGTATTGATTGCAAACACTTACACAGGTCCCTTTGGTTTTGGCCGTGGACCTGCCAGCATTTATCACTCACCCAGCCGCCAACGCCTCTTCATATTCACTTATAAATCGCGGCAGCTCATACCCCAGCACCGCACACAAATCCCGCAGTTGCACGATATCCAAGCGTCGCGAGCCCTTTTCTACATCGCTCATAAATGACTGTGGGCGACCCAGCGCCGTAGAGCATTCTGTTTGAGTGAGGCTGGCATTCTCTCGGATCGTTCTCAATAGCTTGATGAGGACCTGATGTTCTCTTCGATAAATTGCTTTTGTCATGACGCCGTTCTCGTTGAACCGCTTCACACGCTATAACTGATTCCCAGATATCTGATATTCGGATATTCTTAGCCAAGACCCCGAGCAGAGCCACCGCTTTGCCCGGCCCCCAAGAAATCCGGAAGCCCTATCTGAAAGGACACAACCTATGAAAACCCGAACCCACCCCCGCAACCCCTGGCAATCATCCCGCAATACCCGACCGCGCTTCCCCAGCCGCGCAGGATCTACCCCGAAGCCTCCAGCGACTCAACTGCAAATCGTCAGCTCCATGTACGCCTACCTGATGACGAGCTGGGAGGAGTTGCCCGAGGAGAACAAGCGTGCCTTGGGTTTCGATTTTGTAGCGGGCAGTGAAGGGGAGGAGAAGGCGCTCAATCATCTGGCGCGGCTTTTTCTGGATTATGCTGATTTGTCATTTCGTCGGGCGTTGGTTGCTCGGCGCAGGCGGCTTGGGATTGATGAGACGAGCCGGGCTGTTGAGTGAGTGATGCCGCGCAGGCTCAAGCGCATGGCTGAAGTCGAGGCGCGTTTATGGCCGGAGCTGCCCTGAGTGAGGGCAGCCATCGGCCTGTGGTGTTGAAACGTCATGTCATGCAGCGCAGTGCTGCCTGCACATCAATGACTGGCGACGATTTGGCCGGACTGCCTTTCACCGCTTGCAAAACCATGCACTCGCGCGCTCGATGCAATGGCTAGGTTTAGCAGTAACAGCACCAATAAGGCTCAGGGAAAAGAACTCACCCTCCATTGACCGAGCAAGAGCAGGTAGGAGCGGATTTATCCGCGAGACGTCATTAAAAGCGATACATTTTCTTCGGATGTACGGGCCTCTCGCGAATAAATTCGCTCCTACGGAAACTTCATTTAATTCATGATGTTGCGTTTTTTGATGAGGCTGGTAAAGAGTCTGAAGTGGCTTGCTCGTTTTCAAACAGAGTCTATGTGGTATTTAAATATGGGTCCAAAAACCGAAGAGCTGATCTGATTCTTGGGCAGAGTTCTAAAGATGGCGTTTTCTGCTGGAAAGCCGGGTATTTCGAGTTGAACGAAAAGCTTGAAGAACTCAGAGGCGATGCTTTTCGGCTTGCGAATGAGATCAAGCGGTCACAGTGATTTCCCTTACCTCTCCCTCAACGCCTCACTCCCCCCCTTCAACACAGGCTTCAACAAATAATCCATCACACTCTTCTCCCCGGTAATAATATCCACCGTCGCCACCATCCCCGGAATAATCAGCAGCGGCCTGTCATCGCCACCCAGATGATTTCTATCCGTCCGTACCTGTATCAGATAAAAACTGTTCCCCTTGTCATCCGTAACCGTATCCGCGCCGATCATCTCCAACCGCGCAGGCAACCCCCCATAAATCGTGTAGTCATATGCGCTGAATTTGACCATCGCTTTCTGCCCTGGATGCAGGAAGGCGACGTCCTGCGGACGGACTCTGGCTTCGATCAGCAGGTTGTCTTCCAGTGGCACGATTTCCAGAAGGTCGCTGCCGGGTTGGACGACGCCGCCGATGGTGTTGACCTTGAGGGTCTTGACGATGCCGCGTACCGGGGAGGTGACGGTGGTGCGGGTCATGCGGTCGTCGATGGCGATGCGGTTGGCGCTGATTTTGGCGAGGTCGGAGCGTTTTTCGTTGAGTTCGCGGGAGGCTTCGCTGCGGAAGGTCAGTTCCGATTCCTGGGTTCTGCTTTTGATCTCGTTGATGGCGGCTTCGGCGCGGGGGATGGCGAGGGTGTTGGCGTTCATCGAGCCGCGCATTTCCACGGCGTTGCGTTTGAGGCGCAGGATTTCCACGGGTGAAACGGCGCCTGAGCCCACCAGTGGCACTGACATGTCGAGTTCCTGCTGCACCAGCGCAAGGCTGTTGCGGAACTGTTCCTGACGGGAGCGAAACTCGGCCAGTTCCTGGGTCTTTTGCCTGAGTTGTTCGTTGAGGGTGCGTTGTTCCCCGTTCAGCCGTCGCTGGCGGGACTCATAAAATGCACGCTCATCGGCGGCGACTTGCGGGGCTTTGTCGATCACTTCTTGTGGCAGGAGCAAGGGCCGTCCTTCGGCTTCGGCGGCCAGGCGTTCGACCTGGGCAGTGAGGGTCAGGCGGTCGACTTCGCTTTCGCCACGGTTGGACAGAAAGCGCGTGTCGTCCAGGCGCAGCAGCGTATCGCCTTTGTTCACGACCTGGCCTTCGCGGACGAAAATCTCGGTGACGATGCCGCCTTCCAGGTTCTGGATCACCTGTACCTTGCTGGACGGAATGGCTTTGCCTTCCCCTGTGGTGACTTCCTGGAGCACGGCATATTTCGCCCAGATCAGCGCGGTCAGGATCAGCGCCGTGGCCACCCAGACCGTGAGGCGTTGCGAGTCTGACGAGTCTTGCTGCATGGCGCTGTTGCGTTCGTTCATGAACCCTGCCTCGGGTTTCAAGCGGCGGCGCAGCCCGTAAGTGACTGACATGGTGATGCTCCTCAAACAGGTGGCGGGCCGACCTGGCCCTTGCGCAGCGCTTCGATCACGACAGCCTTCGGGCCGTCGGCTACCAGTTTGCCGTTGTCCAGAACCAGCAGGCGGTCCACCAGGTTCAGCATCGACATGCGGTGGGTGACCAGCAGCAAGGTTTTGCCGGGTATCAACTGATGCAGGTGCTGGCGCAGAGTGTCTTCGCTGGCGTTGTCCATGTGGCTGGTGGGTTCGTCCAGCAGCATGATCGGCGGATCACGCAGCAGTGCCCGTGCCAGCAACACGGCCTGACGCTGACCACCGGACAGCAACTGGCCGCGCTCGCCCACAGGCCGGTCGAACCCTTGGGGATGTTTGAGGGCCAGTTCATCGACGCCGGTAATTCGGGCGACTTCCAGCATGCGGGCATCGCTGGTGTGGCGGGCACCGAGGGTCAGGTTGTCGCGCAGGCTACCGGCCAGCAGCGGCAAGTCATGGGCGACGTAGCCGATCTGTTGGCGCAGTGCGGTGATTTCCAGTTGCCGCAGGTCGAGGTTATCCAGCAACAACTGGCCTTCGTCGGGTGTGTAGAAGCCCATCAGCAACCGCGCCAGGGTGCTTTTGCCTGAGCCGCTGCGACCAATGATGCCGATCCGCTCGCCCGGTTCGACGCTGAAGCTGATGTTGTTCAGTGCAGGTGCGCTTTGCTGGCCATATGCAAAGCTGACATTGCTGGCGCTCAATGCGCCCTTGAGGGGCGGGCATTGCAGCGGACGCTGGCGGGTGTCTCGCTCCTGAGGCAAGGCCATCAGGGTGTCGGTGCTTTTCATGGTCAGTTGCGCTTGTTGATAGCGGGTGATCAGCCCGGCGATCTGGCCCAATGGTGCGAGCACGCGGCTGCCCAGCATGTAAGTGGCCACCAGCGCGCCGACGCTCAGGTTGCCCGCGATGATGCTGTAGACCCCGGCAACGATGGTTGCCATGCCGCAGAACTGCTGGATGAATAACGTGCTGTTGCTGGCCAGTGCGGCCAGATGCCGGGCGTGGTTGTCCAGGCGGGTGAGGGCGCCGTGGGTGTTTTCCCATTGGTGCTGACGCTCGCCTTCGGCATTGCAGGCCTTGAGGGTTTCCAGGCCGCCGAGGGTTTCGACCAGCAAGGCTTGTCGTGCTGCGCCCAGGCTCAGGCTCTTTTGTACGGTATCGCGCAGCAGCACCTGAATCGTCCAGGCAAAGGCCACGGTCAGGGGGAAGGCGATAATCGGGATCAACACCAGCCAGCCGCCCAGCAAACCGATAACGCCCAGCATCAGCAAGGCGAATGGCAGGTCGATCAGGCTGGTCAGGGTGACGGCGGTCAGAAACTCCCGGAGCCCCTGAAAGTCATGAATGCTCTGGGCAAAACCGCCCACCGTGGCGGGGCGGTTCTTCATGTGCATGCCGATGATGCGTTCAAAGAGGGTGGCCGAGAGAATCAGGTCGGTCTTGCTGCCGGCCTGATCCAGCAAGCGGGCGCGAATCAGGCGTAATCCCAGCTCGAACAGGGTGCCGATCAGCAGTCCGATAGCCAGCACCCACAAGGTCGCGGTTGCCTGATTGGGCACTACGCGGTCGTAGGTCTGCATGACGAACAAGGGCACCATCAGGCCCAGCAGGTTGATCAACAGGCTGGCGAGGATGGCATCGCTGTAGAGCCCGCGAGACAGTTTCAACGTGTCACGAAACCATGTCTTGACCCTCGGCAGCAACGGGGCGCGCAGCTGTTCCAGTTCATGTTGCGGACGGGCGAACAAGGCCTGGCCGGTGTAGCGACGGGCCAGTTCCTCGCGGCTGATCCATTGCTCGCCACCTTCGTTTTCACTGGGCAGGATCAGCGCCCGACCGTCTTTGCCCCAGCGACTCAGGACGGCACAGCTCTGCTGGTCGAGCAACAGCAAGACCGGCAGATTCAGGCTGTCGATGGCGTTCAGGTCTCGGCGCAGCCAACGGGCCTGCAATCCGGCACTGGCGGCGGCCCGTGGCAGCAGCTCACTGCTCAAGCGCTGTCGGTCCAGCGGCAGACCGGCACTCAGGCTGGCGCGACTGGTGTTGCAGCCGTGCAGATTGCAGAGGATCAGCAGGCCATCTAGCAAGGGATCGTCGTCGTTCGGCACAGGGGCGAGGGCGGCGGACAGTTCCATACGATTCACAGGTGGACTCCCATAGAACAGATGATTCAACGTGTGGGAGGCAGCTTGCTGGCGAAAGCGCCAGTAAAACCGGCACATATGTAGTGCCTGCACATTGGCGTCGCCAGCAAGCTGCCTCCCACAAAACGGATCGGTTTTAATTCGGGGTGGTTTTATTTACTTCAGCAAAGGCAAACGGGCCTGGTTTTCAACCTCATTCAGCGCCACCGCTTCGGAAGGCAGCACCACGCGCTGTTTGCGCAGCAACTCTCCTTCGCTGGCCAGCACGCGATACATGGCCAGTTCTTCGGTGTAACGCACTTCTGTGTAACGTCGGCTGGCGTTGTACAGTTCGTTTTCGCTGTCCAGCAGGTCGAGCAGGGTGCGTTGGCCCAGACCGAACTGGTCCTGATACGCGGCGCGCACGCGGGTGGTGGAGGTCACGTAGTCACGGGCAATCGGGGTTTGCTGGCGGGCGTTATTCATGGCGTTCCAGGCCAGCGACATGTTTTCGTTGAGCATGCGCAAGGCGTTGTTGCGGATATCCAGAGCCTGGCCAGTCTTGTAGGCGTTGGAACTCAGGCGTGCCTTGTCCCGGTTGCCGTTGAACAGGTTGTAATTCATCACCACGGCGGCTCGCCATTCGTTGTCGTGGCCTTCCTCGCCTTGCAGGTTGTCATTGGCACCCACGGCCAGTTCGGCATCGAAGCGTGGATAAAAGGGCGACTTGGCAATTTCATATTGCTTCTCGGCGGCCTGCACATCGGCCTGAGCCGACTTCAGGTAGGGATTGTTGAGCAGCATGCTCTGCTGGGCATCCGACAGGCTCAGTGGAACCTCGCCCTTGATCGATGGCGGCGTCTCCAACTCGTCCGGCAGGCGACCTACTGCGCTGGCAAAGCTGGCTTCGGCGTCCGCCAGTTCCACTTGTGCGGTATAGAAGTTGTTCTGCGCCAGCGCACGACGAGCCAGGGACTGGTCGCGATCCGCTGTGCTGCCCACGCCGCGTTCGCTGCGCAGGGTGATCTGGTCATTGATGCGCAGGTGAGCTTGCAGGTTGTTGCGGGCCAGGGTCAGCAGCTCACGGCACTTGAGCACTTCCAGGTAAACCTCGATGGCGCGCAGGGCCAGGCTCTGGGAAGTGCCTTGCACGTAATAGGCGCGGGAGTTGACCACGGCCTGGGTGCGGCCCACTTCGTTGGGGGTATTGAAGCCATCGAACAGTAACTGGCGCAGGCGCAGTTCGGACTGGGTGTAGTTCAGGATTTGCGAGTCATGGCCGTAGAGGGCACGGGTGCTGGGGCTGTCGGTCTTTTGCCGACCGTAGGTGGCCACCAGATCCACTGTCGGCAGATAGCCGCCCCTGGCAACTTTCAGTTCTTCACCGGCAGACAGCCTTTCGTTCTTGCTGGCCTGGATTTCCGGGTGATGGTCGATGGTGTTCTGGATCGCTTCGGTCAATGTGATGGCTTGCGCTTGCGCACAGGCCACCGCAAGCACGACGGCGCTGTAAAGCGGTGTCAAATCGCGCATGAATACGTCTCCCTTCGTAATAGTGTTCTGCTGGTCAATAAAATGACTTTTTCGTGCGGTCAGCCGTGTCAGGCTTGTAACAACACAGCTAAGAACAACTTTTGGGAGAACTCAGACGTTTTTTTCATATGCCTTATGCCGAAAAAAACTTATGCCATTTTCGGAATACAGACGATGGTTGTTTTTATCAGGCTCATTTATTCAGCCACTTAAGTGAAGAGTTTTAGAGTTTATTGGCTTTCGACGGAATTATGTCAGCATGTGAAGGGCGTGAAATTACATGCAAAAACAACCTGTTGGTCAGGCGACGATATTTTGTCGTTAAAAGGTTGTCAGGGCTTTATCTGTTACGCAGGTGAGTCGGTTCAAGAACGGAGCCGAAGGTTTTCGGGTTCGATCATTACGAAAAATGGAGGGAATATGGCCAGGGTGATCGGTACGGTACGACAAGCGGTAGGCGATGTTGTAGCAGTGTCGAGCGGTGGAACTCAGCGTGTGTTGCTGGAGGGGGATCGGGTATTTGCAGGCGAGCAGCTACAGACAGGCGCAACCGGTGGAGTTGCCGTGCAGCTTGAGGGCGGTGGTGAACTGACGCTGGGCCGCGACAGCCGCTTGCTGCTGGATACATCGATTCTGGACGGCCAGCCTGTCCATGTGGAAACCCTCGACCCGCTGACCCCGACACTCGGGCTGTTGGTGAGCGTCGAGCAGGTCACAGGGCAGGACGCGGAGCCTGTGCAGAGCGCTGATGAAGCCGTTGGCTCAGAAGGCGGTGGGCATACCGCCGTGATCCTCAGTGAAACGGGAGCAGAGGTGACGCCTGTCATCGGCTTCCCGACTCAGGGCCTGACCATGGTGCCGCTGTTTCCCGAGGGGCAGGCCGAGTTCCTGCGCGGCCTGACGAGCGATCCTCCCGTCACGGTGGTGATACCGCCGCTGGTGGAGCCACCCGTCGTCGTTCCGCCCGTAGAACCACCGGTCGAGCCACCGATTGATCCGCCAGTCGAGCCTCCTGTCGATCACTGCGTCAAGGTGTCGTGCAGTGCGCTGACACTCAATGAAGCCAACCTGTGTGGCGGTTCGCAGCCCGATGCCGGGAAGCTGACCCAGTACGGCACTTTCACGGTCAGTGCGCCGGACGGGCTGCAATCCCTGACGGTCGGCGGTATCGAGGTGATTGTTGCCGGGGTCGTGGCGGGCTTTCCTTTGTCGACACTCACCGCGCTGGGAAACAGCTTGAGCATTACGGGGTACGACCCGCTGAGCGGGCAGGTCAGCTATAGCTATACCTTGCTCAATCCCCAGGGACATCCTGAAGGCGAGGGCACCAATAGCATCGGTGAGCAGATCGAAGTGATCGCCACCGATCTGGACGGTGACTCGGGCTCGGCCCATCTGGATATTTCGATCATTGACGATGTGCCGCTGGCCGCCGATATCGAGCTGGCAGTGCCGTGCCTGCCGCCAGGCTGCGATGACATGGATACCCGAGTGGCCAATGGAAGCC
The DNA here is from genome assembly GCF_015471405.1 of Pseudomonas cichorii. GTDB lineage: Bacteria > Pseudomonadota > Gammaproteobacteria > Pseudomonadales > Pseudomonadaceae > Aquipseudomonas > Aquipseudomonas serbiensis. The sequence goes on along the minus strand of NZ_BLVZ01000010.1, from coordinate 57,187 downwards.
TGCTTGCGGGCGGTACCTTCGGCGCCGATGGCGGGTTCGTCAAATCCATCACTCTTGAGGGCGTGACTTATCTCTATGACCGCTGCGGTATCAGCGTCGTGGATGACACAGGCTGTGGCGGTTCCACTCTGCTCGGTTTCGATCCCGTTACTCACGAACTCACGCTGGTCAGCAGCACGGGCGGCACACTGCTGGTGAACATGGAGAGCGGCGCTTTCAGTTACACGCCGGGCGCTGTCGGGACCTCCATGACCGAACAGATCGGTTTTGTGCTCAGCGACAACGATGGCGATCTGGCCGGAGCCGACCTGCTGATCCATGTCCCGGTGCCCCAAGGGCCTGAGGCCGTGGCGGACAACATCATCACCAACATTCTGGCCCCTTGCATCGAGGTGCCCGGCGCAGTGTTGCTGGCCAATGATCGTTCACCCAATGGTGACCCGCTGAGCGCGACGCCAACGGTTTTCAATACAGGCTGGCGTGCGCCCGGTGCGGATTTCACGGCCTGCATGCCAGGCACTATCGAGTTCAAGGGGGCTCGGGACAAGGTCGAGAACCAGGTGCGGGACCTTGACCGCAGCGACTTTTATTCCAACAGCGCCGTGACCGCGATGGTGTTGCTCAACGGCTATCTGGGTACCTGGCAGATCGATACCTATAACCATCAGGACATCTTCAATATCGAGCTCAAGGCCGGTGAAACCCTGACGGTCGACACCCGTCATGTGTCCGATCAGGTGGGGCTGGCCTGGAAAATGGATAACGGCGAGTATCAGCCGCTGGGCGAGGGCGGAACGATCACCGCCACTGAGGACAATGTCTATCGCCTGATCCTGATTCATCAGCCTGATCCGGGCGTGATCAATAAAGGGCTCACTTACCAGATTGGCCTGACCATCGACTACAGCGCCGTCGATACCACGCCCACTTATCACGGCACTTACACGGCCAGCGATGCCCATGGCGGCAGTGATGTCGCGCCGGTCAGCATCAGTTATCAGCAAGGGCATTCTCTGGTCGGTACTGATGGCGATGATGTGTTGCTGGCAGGCGGAGGAAATGACTGTCTGTATGGCGGCGATGGCAACGATCTGCTGATTGGCGGGGCTGGCAATGACACGCTGACCGGCGGTGCAGGTCAGGACACCTTCATGTGGCTGGCCGGCGATACCGGGCATGACCGGGTTGTCGATTTCACGTTTGGTGCCGACAAGCTCGACCTGTCTCAGCTATTGCAGGGCGCAGGCGTGCAGGGTGATTCGCTGGATGACTATCTGCACTTCAAGGTTTCGGGCAGTGGTACAAACCTGGTATCGAGCATTGAGGTCGGTGCCAGCGGCAGCGCGGCAAGCCAGACCATCGATCTGGCGGGCGTTGATCTGGCCGGGCATTACGGTGTGACGACAGGCGCGGGCGGCTGGGTCGCCAGTGGTACGGACACGGCTTCGATCATCAACGGCATGCTGGGCGATCATTCCCTGAAGGTCGATACGGTGTGATGTTCAAGCCTTGTGCAGGGTTTTCTGGCGAAGGATATAGATCGTCACCAGCACTGCACTGGCCAGCATGAAGCCGCGAGCCCAGGGTTGTGCTACCAGATAGCAGGACAGGCTGATGCTGGCCCACATCAGGGCAATGGCGTAGACCTTGCCCTTCAGGGGAATGCCGTTGCCGGCCAGATAATCACGAATCCACGGCCCGAGCCGTTTGTGATTGACCAGCCAGTTGTAGAAGCGTGGTGAGCTGCGTGCGAAGCAGGCGGCGGCCAGCAGCAGAAAAGGCGTGGTGGGCAACACCGGCAGGAATATCCCGATGACACCCAGGCCTACGCTTGCCCAGCCGACAGCCACCAGCAGATAGCGCACTAGCCGGTGACGGCTGGTGCGCGGCAAGTCCTGCGCCATAGGCGCCGACTCAGTGGTGACGGGGCTTGAGGATCGCCGGTTTTTCGTCCGGGGCCTGGCACAGCAGGTACAGGGCGGTGAGGGCTTCGGGGATCTGGACGATCATGTCGTCCATCAGGTTGGCATCCGAGGCAATGTCGGAGAACTCCGGCTGTTCGTCGAACAGGCCCGAACCGACCATGATCGGCAACAGCATTTCGCTGACTTCTTCCTCGGCGCTCTCGAACCAGGCGTTTTCACGCAGGAACACGCCTTCCATGAAGCCGATGCACCAGCCACGCAGGTCGGAGTCGTCCGGTTCGTCGCCCAGGTCCAAGTCGCATGGCAGCTCGAATTCTTCGTCGGAAGCCAGCTGGCGGGCGATATGCGCCTGCAGCAGGCTCAGGGTGGTTTCGATTTCTGCGCGCTGGGCTTCGCTGGAGTAGTGCGGTGGCTCGGAGAACAGAGCGTCGATCCACTCACGCTCCGGAACCTGCTCGGAACAGATGGAAATGGCGGTCAGATAACCATGAGCGGCCACGTAGTCCAGCGCCTCTTCGTGCAGTTCATCTGCATCGAGGAAGACTTGCAGGCGGGTAAGTTGCTCAGCGAAGGACATGGACGGACTACCTTGGAAAGAAAACAATGCTGAATTCTAGGCCCTGCGCGTCCGGGGCGCCAGCGCAGAGGTCGATCACAGTTAATTTTGACCACTCATGTCCCGGTCATCCTTTGCCTTTGATCGCTCGGGTATACTGCCGCGCTTTGCAGTGCAGCAGGACAATCTGGGGTTTTTATGCTCGAACAGGCACAACACGTACTTAAAGACATCTTCGGCTACGACAGTTTTCGTGGTCGTCAGGGTGCCATTATTGAGCGCGTGGCCAGCGGTGGCGATGCATTGGTTCTGATGCCTACCGGTGGTGGCAAGTCCTTGTGTTTTCAGGTCCCTGGCCTGTTGCGCGATGGTTTGTGCGTGGTGGTCTCGCCACTGATTGCCCTGATGGAAGATCAGGTCTCGACGCTGGACGAACTGGGGGTTTCGGCCGCCTCGCTGAACTCGACCCTGAGCCCCGAGCAGCAGCGCGAGTTGGCCAACCGGATTCGCCAGGGCGAGGTCAAGATGCTCTATCTCGCGCCTGAACGTCTTGTTCAGCCGCGCATGCTGGCTTTTCTGCAAAACCTGAAAATCGCCTTGTTCGCCATCGACGAGGCGCACTGCGTTTCGCAATGGGGTCACGACTTCCGGCCTGAATACCTGCAACTGGGGCAACTGGCCGAGCTGTTCCCGGATGTACCGCGCATCGCCCTGACCGCCACCGCCGACAAGCGGACCCGGGAAGAAATCGTCACGCGCCTGCATCTGCAGAACGCTGAGCGCTTCCTGTCCAGCTTCGACCGTCCGAACATTTTCTACCGCATCGTGCCCAAGGAGCAGCCACGCAAGCAGTTGCTGGCGTTTCTGTCCGAGCGGCGCAGCGATGCCGGTATCGTCTACTGCCTGTCGCGCAAGAAAGTCGACGAAGTAGCGGTCTTTCTCAGTGACAACGGCTACCCGGCGTTGCCTTACCATGCCGGTCTGCCTGCCGAGACTCGCGCCCACAACCAGAAGCGCTTCCTTAATGAGGAAGGCTTGATCATGGTTGCCACCATTGCTTTCGGCATGGGCATCGACAAACCCAACGTACGTTTTGTCGCGCACATGGACCTGCCCAAGTCTCTTGAGGCGTATTACCAGGAAACCGGTCGCGCTGGACGTGACGGCCTGCCCGCCGATGCCTGGATGGCTTACGGCCTGCAAGATGTGCTGATGCTCAAGCAGATGTTGCAGAACTCCGAAGGCGATGAGCGTCACAAGCGTCTGGAGCATCACAAGCTCGATGCGATGCTGGCGCTGTGTGAGGAAACCCGCTGCCGTCGTCAGACGCTGCTGGCCTATTTCGACGAAGACATGCCCAATCCGTGCGGTCATTGCGACAACTGTGTCGATGGCGTGCAGACCTGGGATGCCACCGAGCCTGCACGTCAGGCCCTGTCGGCGATCTACCGCACCGGGCAGCGTTATGGCGTGGGCCATCTGGTGGACGTTCTGCTGGGCAAGTCCAACGACAAGGTCGAGAGTTTCGGCCATCAGCATCTTTCGGTGTTCGGCGTCGGCAAGGCGCGCTCCGAAGGCGAGTGGCGCTCATTGTTCCGGCAGCTGGTGGCCCGCGGGCTGGCGGATATCGATCTGGAGGGTTACGGCGGTCTGCGTCTGAGCGACACCTGCCGCCCGCTGCTGCGAGGCGAGGTCACGCTGGAACTGCGTCGTGACCTGAAACCGCAAACCACCTCCAAGGGCAGTTCCGGCAGCCCGGCCAGTCAACTGGTGCGTGGCGAAGAGCGCGAGCAATGGGAAGCCTTGCGTGCCTTGCGTCGCAAGCTGGCCGAAGAACATGGCGTGCCGCCTTATGTCATCTTCCCCGATTCGACCTTGCTGGAAATGCTGCGCAGCAAGCCTGAAACCATGTCGCAGATGGCTCGGGTCAGCGGCGTCGGTGCGCGCAAGCTTGAGCGTTATGGCGAGGCGTTCCTTGAGGTGCTGGGCGGTGCGGCAGAAGCGCCTCGCGTGGTGGCCGATGTGCGTCACGAACTGATCAGCCTGGCTCGCGCCGGCATGACGCCCGCGCAGATCGCCGGGCAATTGCAGTGCTCTGAAAAGAACGTTTACACCATGCTTGCCGAAGCCATCGGCAAGCAGCAGTTGTCACTGGAGCAGGCTCTGGATCTGCCCGAAGACTTGCTGGGTGAAGTTCAGGATGCCTTCCTCGATGGCGAAGGCGAACTGCCCGCCGTTGCGGAAATCGCCGGGATGTTCACCGGGCGAGTCCCCGAAGGTGTCCTTTATTGTGTTCGGGCGGCCTTGCAGTCCGAGTTCGAGATGTAAGCCGGACGCGACGAAACATCAGGGTGTCAGGCTTGCCTGAATACTGTGGGCATGATTAGCTCGCTAATAATTAGTTTCAACCATGAGTTTTCTATGCCATTGACTGATGAACACCGTTTCGGGTTGCAACTTGCGCATCTCACCCGAGGCTGGCGAGCCGAGCTGGACCGCCGTCTGGCCGGTCTGGGCCTTTCCCAGGCCCGCTGGCTGGTCCTGTTGCATCTGGCGCGCTACGAAGAGCCGCCGACCCAGCGTGAACTGGCCCAGAGCATCGGCGTTGAAGGCCCGACCCTGGCGCGTCTGCTCGACAGCCTTGAAGCTCAGGAACTGGTGCAGCGTCAGGCTGTTGTCGAAGACCGGCGCGCCAAGAAAATTGTCCTCAGTGAAGCGGCACGTCCCCTGATCGAGAAGATCGAAACCATCGCCAATGCGTTGCGCGTCGAACTGTTCGAAGGGCTGAGCGAAGAAGATCTGCGAGTGTGCATGAATGTACACGCACGGATTCTGGCCAATCTGGAAAGATCCTGAGGCGAGGCCACGGGTTCTCGCTCATACTGCTGACGGACAGTGAAGTCCATGACTGATTACGCCAAGATTTCCATAAGGGTTCGCATGCTCAAGAGTTCTCAGGCTGCTGTCGAGAGTGACGGTCGCACGCAGCGCAAGGTTGTAACCAGTGTTCACAAGAGTGTGGTGGCAGCCTCTTTCGTGCTGTCATCGCTGTTTTATTCGACACTGGCGTCAGCCCTGGGGCTGGGCGATATCACCCTGCATTCGGCCTTGAACCAGCCATTCGACGCCGAGATCGCGCTGCTGGAAACCGGCGGTCTGGGCCCGGAGGATGTCATCGCCAAGCTGGCCTCGCCCGAGGCTTTCGCCAGGGCGGATATCGAACGTTCGTTCTTCCTCAATGACCTGCGCTTTACCCCGATCATTAACGGTAATCGCGGCGTGATCCGCGTGGTTTCGAGCAAGCCTGTCACTGAGCCCTACTTGAATTTCATGGTGCAACTGACCCGGCCCAACGGCGACCAGTTGCGCACCTATACCCTGTTGCTCGACCCGGCCACCACCCCGGAAGGGCAGGCTGCGATACGTAACAGAAAACAGGAACGTGCAGCCCAGCCAGCGGCCGAGAGGCGCATGCCGGTTGCACCGCCTGCGGCTCAGGAGGGCAAGCGTTACACCGTTGTCGAGGGCGATACGCTCAACGCGCTTGCCCAGCGTCTGCAAGGGCAAGGCAAAACGTCTGCCAGCCAGTTGGCCGAGGGCATTCGCGCACTCAACCCACAGGCTTTTGCCAGTGGCGCCAACTCCTCCCTGAAAGTCGGTCAGGTATTGCTGTTGCCTGATGCGGCGGTATTGCCGAGTGGCTCACCTGCTCCGGCTGCAAAGACCGCCGCGACCGAGACCCAGGCCGCTGAGGCGCAGCGGACTGCCGATCAACTGGCTGCCGCCGCCATTGAGAGCCAGCAGTTGATCAGGGCAGTGGAAGACCTCAAGGTCACGACCCAGGAATTGCAGGAACAGTTGGCGGGCAAGGACAAACAGATTATTGCCTTGCGCACCGAACTGGCTCAGGTCCAGGCCAACCCTGCGGTCAACCCGGCTGTTGCTCCTGCTGCACCTGCCCCTGTGGCAGCGCAACCGGTGCAGAGCGATTCTTTCATCAGCTGGCCCGTTTTGCTGGGCGCGGTACTGATCGTCTTGCTCCTGCTGGCGTTTGCTTATTCAAGACGTCGTCATCAGCCGCGCAAAAACCTGGAGCCTATCGTTGCGTCGGAAGAGCCGCTGATCAAACCTGCCCAGTCGACAATCCTCCCGGTTTTCGAGGTGCCTGCCGTGGCCGAGCCGCAACCGGTCGCCGCCGCTGCTGCCCCGTCCCCGGTCAGGGCGCCCGTTGCGCAACGTCTGGCTGGCGCGGCCCCGGATGCACTTGATGGCGTAAGCATCTATATCGCCTATGGCCGGTTCAGCGAGGCATTGGGGATCTTGCGCGGTGCTCTGGAAAAACAGCCTGAGCGTGAAGATATTCGTATCAGAATGCTTGAACTGCTGGCCGAGCAGGGCGATGTCGCCGGCTTTGCCAAGGAAGAAGAGGCTGCACTGGAATATGGCGTCGATGCCGGGAAAATCCAGGAGATCCGCGCACGTTATCCGCAGATGAACGTTTCCGTGCAGGCACCTGCCGCGGCCGCGGTTGTGGCAGCAGTGGCGACATCCCCGAGCCTTGAAAAAGCGTCGCCGCCCGAACCCGCTGCTCAGCTCGACGAAACGGCCGCCGCTGCGCTCAACCCTGAGCATATCGACGAGTTCCAGTTGAATCTGGACGACCTGTCGATGGATGCCAACTGGGATCTGGTCGATCCTTTCGACTCTCCGCCGACCCGCAGCAAACCGGCGGCTCCAGCAGTACCGGCCGTCCCGGAAGTGGACCCTGCGTTCTCCTCGAACCTTACCCAGTTGCCTGAAGTATTCGAGCTGCCCGACGATCAGTTCCTCAGCGATTTTTCCGAACCTGAAGTCATCGAGCCGGTTGAAGTCATTGAACCGGTCGATAGCGACTCGTTGAGCGACGACTTTCTCGACAGCTTCATGGATGACGATTCGGAATTCGACCTGCTGGATCTGGACGAAGCACCTCTGACCCGCATCAACGAGGCTCAGGTCCTGATCGATGACGGCGAGATCGAAGCAGCACGGGAAATCTTGCTGCAAGTGATCGAAGAGTCCGACGAGCAGCACAAACAGATGGCGCGGGAGTTGTTGGCGGGGATCAGCTGATCGTTATATGAATTCGCTCCTACGGTAGGAGCGAATTCATTCGCGAAAAGCACTCAATGCTTGCTGCTTTGCTCCGACATGGCCAGCAGTTGTTTTTCCTGGTTCCAGTCAAAAGGCTCGTCATTCTGTTCGGCTTCGTAACGGCGCTCTTCGAGTGCCTGATACATGTCGATTTCGTCGTCCGGCATGAAATGCAGGCAGTCACCGGCAAAGAACCAGAGCAGGTCGCGAGGTACCAGGTGGGCGATTTGCGGGTAGCGCTGGATCACCTGGCAGATGATGTCCTGGCCCAGGTACTGGCTTTCGATAGGGTCTTGCGGCAGAAGCGTGATCAGTTCGTCGAAGCGCTCCAGGAACAGCGCATGGCTTTCCTCGGGAACCTGATCGGCCTCGCCCAGCGCGACCAGAATGCTGCGCAGGTGCGTCAGCAGGCTGAGATGGTGGTCGAGAGTGGCGTCGGCCATGGTGTGATCCTCAAAGACAAAAACGAGCGCGAGAGTATAAGGCTCTGCGCGCTCGCTGTGCTAATGCACTGACAGTTATCGAGTCTTGCCCGGTGTCAGGGTCAATTGCTCCTTGTCGAAATCATCCACGTCGATCACCTTGCGACGTGCCGCTTCTGCCGTTTTCAGGTTTTGCGCTTCAGTAGGCATCAGGACCCCGAGACGCAGAGCGGCATCGATGACGTGTTCGCCCGGCGTGGGCTGGACCTGTCCGCTCTTGAGCACCTGTTGCAGTTTCTTGTGCAGTGGCTGGGCTTCGCTCAGCAAGTCGCAGGCCTTCTGCAGTGCGGCGACCGGATCTCCTTCCGCTTGCGGGCGGTAGCAACCGGCCAGGAGTTCTTCCAGCGTCGGGTCACCTTTGGCGCGGCCCAGCACTTGCGCCACTTCGGCCCCCAGTTTGTCCGACGGGCCTTTATGGCGACGGCCAAACGGGAAGACCACCACTCGCAACAAACCACCCAGCAGGCGGTTGGGGAAGTTGCTCAGCAACTCGTCCAGCGCTCGCTCGGATTGCCCCAGACTTTCTTCCATGGCCCAGCGCAGCAGCGGTCGCAGATGCTCGGGGGAGTTGAGGTCGTGATAGCGCTTGAGCGCCGCCGAGCCCAGATACAGATGGCTCAGGACATCTCCCAGCCTTGCCGACAGGCGCTCGCGGCGTTTCAGCTCGCCGCCCAGCAGCATCATGCTCAAGTCGGCCAGCAGGGCGAAGGCTGCTGCCTGACGATTCAATGCCCGGAAATAGCCTTGGCTCAAGCTGTCGCCCGGTGCCCGCTCGAAATGGCCCAGGCCAAGGTTGAGCACCAGGGTGCTGGCCGCGTTGCTCACTGCAAAACCAATGTGCTTGAGCAGCAGGGTGTCGAACTCGGCAACGGCGTTGTCCTTGTCTTCACGTCCGGCCAGAGCCATTTCCTTGAGGACGAACGGGTGGCAGCGAATCGCGCCCTGGCCGAAGATCATCAGGTTGCGGGAAAGAATGTTGGCGCCTTCCACGGTGATGAAAATCGGCGCGCCTTGCCAGTTGCGTCCCAGGTAGTTGTTCGGCCCCATGATGATGCCCTTGCCACCATGGACATCCATGGCGTGGCTGATGCATTCGCGGCCGCGTTCGGTCAGGTGGTACTTGAGGATCGCCGAGAGTACTGAAGGTTTTTCCCCCAGATCCACGGCATTGGCGGTCAGTATCCGTGCGCTGTCCATCAGCCATGCATTGCCGCCGATACGCGCCAGCGCTTCCTGAATACCCTCGAAGGCTGACAACGGAACATTGAACTGTTCACGAACCTGCGCGTACTGGCCTGTTACCAGGCTGGTGTATTTGGCTGCACCCGTGCCGACAGCGGGCAACGAGATCGAGCGGCCCACCGACAGGCAGTTCATCAGCATCATCCAGCCTTTGCCGAGCATTTCCTGGCCGCCGATCAGGTAACTCAGGGGAATGAACACATCCTTGCCGGAGTTGGGGCCGTTCATGAAGGCGGCGCCCAGTGGCAAGTGACGACGACCGATTTCCACGCCGGGCGTGTCGGTCGGAATCAGCGCCAGGCTGATGCCCAGGTCCTCTTCCTCACCCAGCAGGTGTTCCGGGTCATGGGCCTTGAAGGCCAGACCCAGCAGGGTCGCCACCGGGCCGAGCGTGATGTAGCGCTTTTCCCAGTTCAGGCGCAGGCCGATCACTTCTTCACCTTGCCACTGGCCTTTGCAGATGATGCCGGTGTCGGGCATCGCGCCTGCATCGGAACCCGCCAGCGGGCCGGTCAGGGCGAAGCAGGGGATATCGTCGCCACGGGCCAGACGTGGCAGGTAATGATTGCGCTGTTCGTCGGTGCCGTAGTGCAGCAGCAATTCAGCCGGGCCGAGTGAGTTGGGCACCATGACCGTGGAAGCCAGGTCGCCGCTGCGGGTGGCCAGTTTCATTGCGACTTGCGAGTGGGCATAGGCCGAGAAGCCCTTGCCGCCGTATTCCTTGGGGATAATCAGCGCGAAGAAACCGTGTTCCTTTATATGCGCCCAGGCTTCTGGCGGCAGGTCCATGGCCTGGCCGATTTCCCAGTCGCTGACCATTGCACACAGCTCTTCGGCAGGGCCGTCGAGAAAGGCTTGTTCTTCTTCGGTCAGGCTGGCTTTCGGGTAGGCCAGCAGTTTGTCCCAGTCCGGGCGACCGCTGAACAGTTCGCCGTCCCACCAGACGGTCCCGGCGTCGATGGCATCGCGCTCGGTATCGGACATGGGTGGCAATACTTTCTGGAACCAGGCGAACATCGGTGCCGTGAAGAACCTGCGACGCAGGTCCGGCAGAGCCAATGGCAGGAGAACCGCCAGCCAGAGTACCCAGAAAACTGTCAGCAACCAGCCCGGAGCGTGGCTGAAAATGCCCATCGCCAGCAGGTAGACCGCAATAATGCCCAATGCAGGCAGCGGGTCGGTACGTCGATGGGCCAGCCAGGCAATGCCGACCACCAGAACAACAATCCACAACAACAGCATAAACTTTCCTCCGTGGTGACATTGGCCTCTGACAAGGACTGTTTGCCCGACAGATCTGCGCCGACATCGTTAGTGACCCTTCATGGTCAAGGAAGTTGCGGTGTTCTCAGGTTAGACTGGCATGCGAACATTTTTCAGAACAATTGCCGAGGGAATGCAATGCTCAAGATCTGGGGCCGCAAGAATTCCAGCAACGTGCGCAAGGCACTGTGGATTGCCGAAGAAGTGGGTGTGCCCTATGAAACCCGGGATGCCGGTGGTGCGTTCGGGTTGGTGGACGGGGCTGAATATCGGGCCAAGAACCCCAACGGCCGTATCCCCATGATCGAAGACGGCGACTTCGTGCTCTGGGAGTCCAACGTCATCGTGCGCTACCTGGCTGCACTGCATGCGCCAGATACCCCTTTGTATCCTGCCGACCCGAAAGCCCGCGCTCAGGCCGATAAATGGATGGACTGGACCACGTCGACCATTGCAGCACCTTTCAGTCTGGTGTTCTGGGGTGTCGTTCGCACGCCTGCCGAAAAGCAGGACTGGGTCAAGATCAACGAGGGTATCCAGACCCTGCACGGCTTGTTGCGAGTGGCTGACGAAGCGTTGTCCCGCCAGCCTTATCTGTCTGGCGAAGTGTTCGGCATGGGCGATATCCCGTTGGGCTGTTTTGCCTATGGCTGGTTTGAAATGCCGATTGAACGTCCCGAGTTGCCCCATCTCAAAGCCTGGTATGAGCGCCTGAAGACGCGCCCGGCTTATCAGAAGGCGGTCATGACGCCTTTGACCTGAGTATCTGGCCCCGCCGTTAATACTTACTATCAATAGATGTATCTGTACTTGTGTGACGCAGCCAAGCAACATGGCCGGGCTGCGTTAACTTGTAAGTAGCTATTTCAAACTACAATCATTTTCTTTTTTCCCCAGATTGGTGTGTTTTTCGATATGAGTTCTGCTCTGTCCATCCGGCAGCTAACCAAAACCTACGGCAACGGTTTCCAGGCCCTGAGTGGTATTGATCTGGACGTCGCCGAAGGTGATTTCTTCGCCTTGCTCGGCCCCAACGGTGCTGGCAAATCCACAACCATCGGGATCATCTCGACCCTGGTCAACAAGACCAGCGGCACCGTGAATATTTTCGGTCATGATCTGGATCGCGAGCCTGCCGCTCTCAAGCGCTCCATCGGTGTGGTGCCTCAGGAATTCAACTTCAATCAGTTTGAAAAGACTTTCGATATCGTCGTGACCCAGGCCGGTTATTACGGCATCCCGATGAAAGTTGCCAAGGAGCGTGCCGAGCAATACCTGACTCAGTTGGGGTTGTGGGACAAGCGTGATGTGCCTTCGCGCTCGCTCTCCGGTGGCATGAAACGCCGCCTGATGATTGCCCGTGCGCTGATTCACGAGCCGCGTCTGTTGATCCTCGACGAGCCGACGGCTGGTGTGGATATCGAGCTGCGCCGTTCGATGTGGAGCTTTCTGACTGAGCTGAACCAGAAAGGCATCACCATCATCCTCACCACTCACTATCTGGAAGAGGCTGAGCAACTGTGCCGCAACATCGGCATCATCGACCATGGAGTGATTGTCCAGAACATGGGCATGAAGCAATTGCTCAACACCCTGACCGTCGAGACGTTCGTGCTGGACCTGAAAAACGCCTACCAGAGCGCGCCGAAACTGATCGGTTATCCCTGCAAGCTGCTGGACAGCCACACCCTGGAAGTCCAGGTGGACAAGAGCGTTGGCATCACCGCCTTGTTCAGCCAATTGGCTCTGCAGAACATTGAAGTGCTGAGCCTGCGTAACAAATCCAACCGACTTGAGGAGCTGTTTGTGTCCCTGGTGGAAAAAAATCTGGCGAAGGTGGCTCTATGACCGGCCAGAGCGGTGAATTCCGTCCCAACATGGTTGCACTGAACACCATCGTCTATCGCGAAGTCCGGCGCTTCATGCGGATCTGGCCGCAGACGTTGCTGCCGCCAGCGATCACCATGGTTCTGTACTTCGTGATCTTCGGTAACCTGATCGGCCGGCAGATCGGCGATATGGGCGGTTTCACGTACATGCAGTACATCGTGCCGGGTTTGATCATGATGTCGGTGATCACCAACTCTTATGGCAACGTGGTATCGAGCTTCTTTGGTGCCAAGTTCCAGCATTCCATCGAAGAGCTGATGGTCTCGCCGGTTTCGCCGCATACGATTCTGGTGGGTTACACACTCGGCGGTGTATTACGCGGCCTGATGGTCGGGCTGATCGTGACGCTGCTGTCGATGTTCTTTACCGACCTGCAAGTGCATCACCTGGGCGTGACGATTGTTGTGGTGGTACTGACAGCGACCATTTTCTCGCTGCTGGGCTTCATCAACGCGGTTTTTGCACGTAACTTCGACGATATCTCGATTATCCCGACTTTCGTGCTGACGCCTTTGACCTATCTGGGCGGGGTGTTCTACTCCATCAGCCTGCTGCCGCCGTTCTGGCAGACGGTGTCCCTGGCCAACCCGGTCCTGCACATGGTCAATGCCTTCCGTTACGGCATCCTGGGGGTTTCCGATATCCGTATCAGCATCGCGCTGGCCTTCATGGTCGTGGCAACCGTGGTGCTGTATATCAGCTGTGCCCGCCTGCTGGTGAGCGGGCGCGGGATGCGGCAGTAACCTTTTCTCGTATGTGTATTCCCTCTGTGGGAGCGGATTCATCCGCGAAGGCCTTCGCGAATGAATTCGCTCCTACGCAGGCGTGGCACAGTTAAAGAACAAAACCGGTAACACTCCATCCCGCCCATTTTTCTCTGTAGCGCTCATCCTTGACGCCTCACCGCTTTGAGGGATGTTCATGCGCACAGGGATGATCGCGCTTGCTCTGGGTCTGTTGGCCCTGCGTTTTTTGCCCGCGTTGCCGCCGGTCTGGCTATTGCTGTTGATGCCGGTGGTCGCGTTGATGCTGTTGCCGTTTCGCACTTATCCACTGGCACTTTTTCTGTTCGGGCTCACCTGGGCCTGTGTGTCGGCGCAGTCGGCGCTGGATGATCGTCTGTCGCCACGGCTCGACGGGCAGACGTTATGGCTGCAAGGCCAGGTGGTCGGCTTGCCGGGTTCTGCCGAAGGTGTGGTGCGTTTCGAACTGGAGGATGCCCGGTCGCGACGGGCGAAGTTGCCGCAGTTGATTCGTGTGGCCTGGTATGGCGGCCCCGAGGTGCGTAGCGGCGAGCGCTGGAAGCTGGCTGTCAAACTCAAGCGGCCGGCCGGGCTGGTCAACCCCGATGCTTTCGATTACCAGGCCTGGTTGTTGTCCCAGCGCATTGGTGCGACCGGAACGGTGGTGGACGGGGAGTTGCTGGTGCCAGCACGTACCGCCTGGCGTGACGGGATTCGCCAGCGCTTGCTGGCTGTCGAGGCTCATGGGCGTGAAGGCGGGCTGGCGGCTCTGGTGCTGGGCGATGGCTCCGGTCTGTCGACGTCCGACTGGCAAGTGCTGCAGGACACCGGCACTGTGCATCTGCTGGTGATTTCCGGCCAGCACATCGGCCTGTTGGCGGGCGTGGTCTATCTGCTGGTCGCGGGGCTGGCTCGCTGGGGATTATGGCCGCGCTTCCTGCCCTGGTTGCCATCGGCCTGCGGTCTGGCATTCGGTGCGGCGCTGGGGTATGGCTTGCTGGCCGGGTTCGATGTGCCGGTGCGTCGGGCTTGTGTGATGGTCGGCATGGTTCTGCTCTGGCGTTTGCGCTTTCGGCATCTTGGGCTTCTCTGGCCACTGCTTGTGTCGCTCAATCTGGTCTTGATCTTCGAGCCTCTGGTCAGTTTGCAGCCGGGCTTCTGGTTGTCGTTTTCGGCGGTGGCAATTCTGATCCTGATCTTTGGCGGGCGTCTCGGCGCATGGGGCTGGTGGCAGAGCTGGACGCGCGCCCAATGGTTGATCGCCATTGGTCTTCTGCCGATGCTGCTGGCCCTGAACCTGCCGGTCAGTATCAGTGGTCCGCTCGCCAATCTGCTGGCGGTGCCCTGGGTCAGCCTGATCGTGTTGCCTCCTGCCTTGGTGGGGACGCTTTTGCTGCCCGTGCCTGTGATGGGCGAAGGTTTGCTCTGGCTGGCCGGGGCTGCGCTGGAGGGGTTGTTCGTTTTTCTGGGGGCCGTTGCCGATATCCGGCCCGCCTGGCTGCCAGGCAAGGTGCCCGCCTGGGCGTGGGCGATGAGCCTGCTGGGCGCTCTGCTTCTATTGATGCCGAATGGTATGCCCATGCGTTTGCTGGGTTGGCCGCTGTTATTGCTGTGTGTTTTCCCGCCGATCAAGTCGGTGCCTCATGGGCAGGTCGACGTGCTGCAACTGGATGTCGGGCAGGGTTTGGCGATTCTCTTGCGTACCCGCCATCATACGCTGCTGTATGACGCCGGGCCGCGCTTTGGTGAGTTCGATATCGGTCAGCGGGTGGTGCTGCCTGCCATCCGCAAGGCCGGTGTGCGCAACCTGGACCTGATGATACTCAGCCATGCCGACACCGATCATGCGGGAGGCGCGCTTGCTGTCCATCGGGCGCTGCCGGTTCAGCGGGTAATAGGCGGTGAACTGACCAGGCTCGATCCTCAATTGAATGCCCAACGGTGCCGCAACGATGAAACATGGGAATGGGATGGTGTACGTTTTGCGACCTGGCGCTGGGAGCAGGCCGAGGAGGGCAATCAGTCCTCCTGCATGCTGAGTGTCGAGGCCAATGGTGAGCGATTGCTACTGACCGGGGATATCGATGCACAGGCCGAGCAGGCTGCGCTGAACAGCGATTTCGATCTGCGCGCCCATTGGTTGCAGGCGCCGCACCATGGCAGTCGGACCTCTTCCTCAAAACTGTTTCTGCGTGCAGTGGCACCGGTTGGCGTGCTGATCTCCCGTGGGCGCAACAATGCGTTCGGGCATCCTCATCCACTGGTCATGGCGCGTTATCGATGGCAGGGGATTCGCAGCCATGACAGTGCCGTACTGGGAGCCATCGGGCTGCAACTGGGGACTTTCGGCCAACCCCGGGCAGAGCGGGGCGAACAGCGCTTCTGGCGTGACTGAATGCGCGGATGTTTATCTCGGGCTTCGGACAGTCGCCGAGCCTATGTTAGAGTGGCGCCAATTTTTCAGGGAGTGGTCATTGTGTGGGAACTGGTCAAATCTGGCGGCTGGATGATGTTGCCGATCATTTTGAGTTCCATCGCCGCTGCCGGCATCATCATTGAGCGTCTATGGACGTTGCGTGCCAGCCGCATAACGCCTCCGCACCTGCTGGGACAGGTCTGGCAGTGGATCCAGGAAAAGAAACTGGACAACGAAAAGCTCAAGCTGCTGCGCGCCGACTCGCCGTTGGGTGAAATCCTCGCTGCGGGGCTGGCCAACTCCAAGCATGGTCGCGAGATCATGAAAGAGTGCATCGAAGAGGCCGCAGCACGGGTCATTCATGACCTGGAGCGCTATCTCAGTGCCCTGGGTTCCATCGCTGCCATGGCACCCCTGTTGGGTCTGCTGGGTACGGTGCTGGGCATGATCGATATCTTCGGCTCGTTCAACAGTTCGGGAGCCACGGCCAATGCCGGTGCTCTGGCAGGCGGTATTTCCAAGGCGCTGATCTGTACCGCGTCGGGCCTGATCGTCGCGATCCCCGCGATATTCTTCCATCGTTTCCTGCAAGGCCGCGTCGATGAGCTGGTGGTCGGCATGGAGCAACAGGCGATTCGTCTGGTGGAAGTGGTGCAGGGTGACCGTGATGTGGATCTGGTCGATGCGCCGGTCGATCTGAAATCCCTGGCCCGTACCGGGGGCAAGAAGAAGTGAAATTTCGCCGTCGCAAGCCGCGAGAGAACATCGACATCAACCTTGTGTCGTTGATCGACGTGGTGTTTATCCTGCTGCTGTTTTTCATCGTCACCACGACATTCACCCGTGAAACTCAGTTGCGCGTGGATCTGCCGCAGGCGGTGACCGGCACCCCGGATACCGAGGCCAACCTCAAGCATCTGGATATCGCCATCAATGCTGACGGTCTGTTTTCCCTGAACAACCAGTTGCTGCCGAAAAACGATCTGGCGACCCTGATCGAAGCACTGCAACGCGAGTCGGCGGGCGATACCAGCCTGCCGCTGTCGATCAGTGCCGATGGCAAGACTCCCCACCAATCGGTCATTACTGCCATGGACGCTGCAGGCAAGCTGGGTTTCAGCCATCTGCGCATGACCACTGTCGAGGCCAACCAGGCTAACTGATGGCACTTACCGATCGCTTGCTTGATGCCTGGTACAACGGCCATCCGGCGCTTGCACTGCTGCGTCCCCTTGAGAGCCTTTACCGGCGCGTCGTGAATGGCAAGCGTAAGCGTTTTCTGGCGGGTGAGGGTGATATCTACCGGGCGCCAGTACCGGTCGTGGTGGTGGGTAACATTACGGTGGGCGGCACCGGCAAGACGCCGCTGATTCTGTGGATGATCGAACACTGTCGCAGTCGCGGGCTGCGCGTGGGGGTCGTCAGTCGCGGTTATGGCGCAAAGCCGCCAAGCCTGCCGTGGCGAGTCCTGCCAGATCAGAGTGCTGACGAGGCGGGCGACGAGCCGCTGCTGATCGTGCAGCGTTGTGGCGTGCCGTTGATGATCGACCCGGATCGCAGCCGTGCCGTGCGCGCCTTGCTGGCTGCCGAACCGCTTGATCTGATCCTCAGCGACGACGGTTTGCAGCACTATCGGCTGGCCCGTGATCTCGAACTGGTGCTGATCGATGCCGCACGTGGGCTGGGCAACCGCCGCTGTCTGCCGGCCGGCCCGTTGCGCGAGCCGGTCGAGCGGCTGAACAGTGTCGATGCCTTGCTCTATAACGGTGCCCTTGAAGATCGTGACGACGGCTATGCCTTTGTGCTCAAGCCCGCGGCGCTGATCAATCTGCGCAGTGGCGAGCGTCAGCCGGTGGATCATTTCCCGGCTGGCCAGGCGCTGCATGCCGTGGCGGGTATCGGCAATCCGCAACGTTTCTTCAATACCCTCGAAGGATTACACTGGCGGCCTGTGCCTCACGCTTTTGCCGACCATGCGGTCTACAGCGCTCAAACGCTCACCTTCACACCATCGTTGCCAGTGATCATGACCGAGAAGGATGCTGTGAAATGCCGTTCCTTTGCGGCCGATGACTGGTGGTATCTGGCAGTGGATGCGGTGCCTGGCGCTGCCTTCGTCAACTGGTTCGATGAGCAGCTGACACGTCTTTTTCCATGATTGCCTCAGGAGTCCCCATGGACACCAAACTACTCGATATCCTAGCTTGCCCGATCAGCAAGGGGCCGCTGAAGCTCAGTGCCGACAAGACCGAACTGATCAGCAAAGGCGCAGGCCTTGCCTACCCGATTCGCGACGGCATCCCCGTCATGCTGGAAACCGAAGCGCGCACCCTGACTGCCGAAGAGCGTCTGGATAAATGACAGCGGCTTTCACGGTTGTCATTCCGGCACGATTCGGTTCCAGCCGCTTTCCCGGCAAGCCGCTGAAAACCATCGCGGGCAAGCCGATGATCCAGCATGTCTGGGAGCAGGCCTGTAAAAGCGGTGCCGAACGTGTCGTGGTTGCCACCGACGATGCGCGGATTGTCGAAGCCTGTCAGGCATTCGGTGCTCAGGTACTGATGACACGTGACGATCACAACTCGGGCACTGACCGTCTGGCTGAAGTGGCCGAACAGTTGGGGCTGGCGGCTGATGCCATTGTGGTCAATGTCCAGGGTGACGAGCCGATGATCCCGCCTGTGGTGATCGATCAGGTGGCAGCCAATCTCGCTGCGCATCCTGAAGCCGGTATTTCGACCCTGGCCGAGCCCATCGATGATGTCACTGCGCTGTTCAATCCGAATGTGGTCAAGGTGGTGGCGGACGTAAACGGCCTGGCTTTGACTTTCAGCCGGGCGCCATTGCCGTGGGCGCGGGATGCTCTGGCCGCAAGTCGGGACGTGTTGCCTGAGGGCGTGCCTTATCGTCGTCATATCGGCATCTATGCCTACCGTGCCGGTTTCCTGCATGACTTCGTCAGTTGGGGACCTTGCTGGCTGGAGAACACCGAAAGCCTGGAGCAATTGCGAGCGCTCTGGAACGGCGTGCGCATTCATGTGGCCGATGCTCTGGAGGCACCGCCTGCCGGTGTCGATACGCCTGAAGACCTTGAGCGTGTAAGGCGCTTGCTGGAGATTTGATGTCGGTTTGTCTTGTTCAACTGAAGGTAAGCGCATGACCTTGCAGGTGCAGTCCGGGGTTTCACTCAAACCCTTCAATACCTTTGGCGTGGATGTGCAGGCGCAACTGTTCGCTGAGGCCCGTGATGATCAGGAAGTGCGTCAGGCTCTGGCGTATAGCGCCGAACATGCTGTGCCCTTGCTGGTGATTGGTGGTGGCAGCAATCTGTTACTGACCGATGATGTCCAGGCGCTGGTGCTGCGCATGGCCAGCCGCGGGATTCGCGTCATCAGGGAGGATTGCGCTCAGGGTATTGTCGAAGCCGAGGCGGGCGAACCCTGGCATCCATTCGTGCAGTCCTGCCTGGAGCTTGGTTTTGCCGGGCTGGAAAACCTGAGCCTGATCCCCGGAACGGTGGGTGCTGCCCCGATGCAGAACATCGGTGCTTATGGCGTCGAGATCAAGGATGTTTTCCACAGTCTGACGGCGCTCGATCGCCAGACCGGCGAGTTGCGTGAATTTTCCCTGGAAGATTGCCGGTTCGCTTACCGCGACAGCGTATTCAAGCAGCAGCCTGGTCGCTGGTTGATCCTGCGTGTGCGTTTTACCTTGCGTCGTACGCCTTCTCTTCATCTGGAATATGGCCCGGTTCGCCAGCGTCTTGACGAGATGGGGATCAAGGAGCCGAGCCCCTTTGATGTCAGTCGTGTCATCTGTGCGATCCGCAGCGAGAAACTGCCAGACCCGGCCGTGCTGGGTAATGCCGGGAGCTTCTTCAAGAATCCATTGGTGACGGCCGAACAGAGCGAAACCATCAAGCGCAACTATCCGGGCGTAGTGGGTTATCCCCAGGCCGATGGTCGCGTGAAACTGGCAGCCGGATGGTTGATCGAGCAGGCTGGCTGGAAGGGCTTTCGTGAGGGAGATGCAGGCGTGCATGCGCTTCAGTCTTTGGTGCTGGTCAATCATGGTCAGGCCACAGGCCTGCAACTGTTGAGCCTTGCCCGTCGAATCCAGGCTGACATTACCGAGCGTTTTGGTGTGGAGCTGGAGATGGAGCCCAATCTGTATTGAGGCTGTGCCTTCAGGCTGGCTGATGCCGAGCTGAAACGCCAGACACAAAAAAGCCCTACCTGCTCACACAGGTAGGGCTTTTTCATGGGCCGGGGATCAGGCGAGTGGTTTAGGCTCGGTCTCTTCCTGGGCTTGCGGTGCAGCAACTACTTCAGTTTCAGCGGCAGCAGCCTGCTCGGCTTCCTGGCGACGACGCTCTTCTTCTTCGCGCTTGCGGCGACGAACTTCGCGTGGATCGTTCGGGGCGCGACCATTGGTGCTGACCGGCGCAGGTGCTTCGGCCACTACAACTGGCTCTGCTTGCGGTGCCGGCTCAGGCTCGACGGCTTGTGGCGCTGCATAAGGAGCGGGCTCCTCCTGAACGAGTACAGGCTCGGCGACTGGTGCAGGCACTGGCAGCTCGGCGGATTCGGTAGCCGGCACGTCAGCCTGAACCGGAGCTTCGACCGCAACTTCCGGAGTTGGCTCTGGCGTTGGCTTGAACGGTACGATGTTTTCAGCCTTTGGCGCGTTTTCAGCCTGTGGTGCTTCAAACAGTTCTGCCTGAGCTGCACGTACTGGTGCTTCGACTACTGCTGGCTGCACTTCGACTTCAGGTGCGGCTTGCGCTTCTGGAGCGGTTTCGGCAACTGGCGCTTCGATGGCTGGTGCCTCTACAACCGGGGCTTCTACAGCCGGTGCTTCGACTGGCTGGGCTTCGGCAACGGGAGCTTCGACGACAGGCGCCGCTGCTTCGGCAGGTGTTTCGGCCGATGCGTTGGCAATTTCTGCCTGGCGGTTGGCTTGCGCCTCGGCCGGAGCACTGATTACGGCTTCAGCGACAGCTGCGGTAACAGCCTGACCTGCTTCCTGGTCTTCACTGCCTTCGTTCTCTTCGGAGCCTTCGATCACATTGCCGTTGGCGTCACGCTGACGCTCGCGACGGTTGCTGCGACGACGCTGGCCACGGGAGCGACGACGAGGGCGTTCGCCTTCGCTGCCTTCCTGGTTGTCTTCGCTGGTCAGCTCTTCATTGTTCAGCAGTTCTTCTTCGCTGGTCGCGGCGGCGGCCTGCTCTGCACGTGGCTGACGCTCTTCACGAGGAGGGCGTGGCTGGCGTTCTTCGCGTGGAGCGCGCTCAGGGCGTTCTTCACGGGCTGCGGCTGGCGCTGCATCCAGAGGTTCGCGCAGTTCGCGCACAGGACGCTCTTCGCGTGGCTTGCGCTCACGTGGTGCGCGAGCCGGACGCTCTTCGCGTGGCGCAGCATCGTCACGGACTTCGCGAGGTTCGCGTGGAGCACGTTCTTCACGAGGGGCACGTTCTTCGCGTGGAGCGCGTTCGGCACGCTCTTCACGTGGCGCACGTTCTTCACGCGGCGCACGTTCTTCACGCGGCTTGCGCTCTTCGTCGCGACGGTTGTTGCGGCCACGGCTCTGTTGACGACCGTTGCGGCGCTCTTCGTTGCGGGCAGGGCGTTCGCTGGCTGGTTTTTCCACGACCACCGGTGCAACCGGCTCTTCCTTGGTGGCGAACAGGCTCACCAGGGATTTCACCAGACCCTTGAACAGGCTTGGCTCGTGAGCAGCAGGAGCTGCAACCGGAGCAGCGGCCTGGGCTGGAACCGGTGCGTTGGTACGCGGCGGTGCAGTCTTGACTGCGGCCTCCTGGCGAACCAGGGTGCGGGTGGCTGCGGCTTGCGGCGCAACTTCTTCCACTTCGGCAGCGGCAGCAGCGATTTCGTAGCTGGACTGATTGTTGTGGGCTTCCGGGCTGTCATCGCGCAAACGCTGAACTTCGAAGTGCGGCGTTTCCAGATGATCGTTCGGCAGGATGATGATGCGGGCGCGGGTGCGCAGTTCGATCTTGGTGATCGAGTTGCGTTTTTCGTTCAGCAGGAACGCGGCGACCGGGATCGGCACCTGAGCGCGTACTTCGGCAGTACGGTCTTTCAGGGCTTCTTCTTCGATCAGGCGCAGGATGGCCAGCGACAGGGACTCGACGTCACGGATGATGCCGGTGCCGTTGCAACGCGGGCAGACGATGCCGCTGCTTTCACCCAGGGAAGGGCGCAGGCGTTGGCGGGACATTTCCAGCAGACCGAAGCGCGAGATACGACCGACCTGAACGCGGGCGCGGTCGGCTTCCAGGCTTTCGCGGACTTTCTCTTCCACGGCGCGCTGGTTCTTGGCAGGGGTCATGTCGATGAAGTCGATGACGATCAGGCCGCCGATGTCGCGCAGGCGCAACTGACGGGCGATTTCTTCGGCGGCTTCAAGGTTGGTCTGCAGTGCGGTTTCTTCGATGTCGCTGCCTTTGGTGGCGCGCGCCGAGTTGATGTCGATGGATACCAGGGCTTCGGTCGGATCGATGACGATGGAGCCGCCGGAAGGCAGTTCGACGACGCGCTGGAAGGCGGTTTCGATCTGGCTTTCGATCTGGAAGCGGTTGAACAGCGGAACGCTGTCTTCGTACAGCTTGATCTTGCTGGCGTACTGCGGCATCACCTGACGGATGAAGGTCAGGGCTTCTTCCTGGGCTTCGATGCTGTCGATCAGGACTTCACCGATGTCCTGGCGCAGGTAATCGCGGATGGCGCGGATGATGACGTTGCTTTCCTGGTAGATCAGGAATGGCGCGGCACGATCCAGGGATGCTTCCTTGATGGCGGTCCAGAGTTGCAGCAGGTAATCGAGGTCCCACTGCATTTCTTCGCTGCTGCGGCCAAGGCCGGCGGTGCGAACGATCAGGCCCATGTCGGCAGGAGCGATCAGGCCGTTCAGGGCTTCGCGCAGTTCGTTGCGCTCTTCGCCTTCGATGCGGCGCGAAATGCCACCGGCGCGCGGGTTGTTGGGCATCAGGACCAGATAGCGGCCAGCCAGGCTGATGAAGGTGGTCAGGGCTGCGCCCTTGTTGCCACGTTCTTCTTTCTCGACCTGAACGATGACTTCCTGGCCTTCGCTCAGGACGTCCTTGATGTTCACGCGGCCTTCAGGAGACTTCTTGAAGTATTCGCGGGAGATTTCCTTGAGGGGCAGGAAGCCATGGCGCTCAGAGCCGAAATCGACAAAGGCAGCCTCCAGGCTTGGCTCGATGCGGGTGATCCGGCCTTTGTAGATGTTGGCCTTCTTCTGCTCGCGAGCACCGGACTCGATGTCCAGATCGTAGAGGCGCTGGCCGTCTACCAGAGCAACACGCAACTCTTCGGGTTGAGTTGCGTTAATCAGCATTCTTTTCATGTAGTACCGTCGGTTTCCGGGCTGCCGGAAACGGCGTTCGGCACACACGACTTCTCACGGTCGGTGTCAGGGCACGTCAAGAGTGTATGGACACTCCATTGTCTAGCGATGTTCTCGATCAGAAGGATCGAGGCGTCGCGACGACGTTTCCTGTTTGCTGTGGTGACAAAAGGCACCCTTTACAGCAAAAGCTTTGTCAGGAGGAGGAATCGACCATCGGTAGCGGACGAGATGAAGCGTCTAGAACAAGCCTTGTGCTACACAGTCCGATGGTTGTGCATCTCCACCCTACACGTATCCCTGATAATTCGGGTGCTGCCGCGCGCAGAATCCGCAGCGGGTTGGCATTTACCGCGAGCTTCCATGGGAAGTTCGCGCATCATTGCTTGAGGCGTTGTTCCCGAAACATTCGCTCGTAGCGTCTGGAAGCGACTGCACTTTGTGAACTGGCCGTGAATTGTGCGCGCTGAAGGCGAGTGGTTACTCTGCGATCCGGCGTGTTTCAGGCCTCATGTCACCTGCGCTCGTTACGTTTCCAGCGTGCTCCGTTGTCACCGAACACCTCGTAGGACGGCCTCCCGTCCTCGTGAATTGCGCTGGTCAGGGCCGGTTGTCAACCGTTTGTCCGCTGTCCGGCCGCTTTTGGCGGCGTTCGCGACTATAGCAGCAATCATTAAGTGCTTCAAATCCATAAAAAATTGTTATGATTTGTCGCATGACGAATATTGCCCCCCCAACCCCCGGCGTTCAGCTGGTAGAGGTTGCCCCGGAACTTGCCGGTCAACGCATCGATAACTTTCTGATCACTTATCTCAAGGGTGTGCCCAAGACCTTGATTTACCGCATCTTGCGCAAAGGCGAAGTGCGT
Organism: Pseudomonas cichorii; assembly: GCF_015471405.1. GTDB lineage: Bacteria > Pseudomonadota > Gammaproteobacteria > Pseudomonadales > Pseudomonadaceae > Aquipseudomonas > Aquipseudomonas serbiensis. The sequence continues at coordinate 33,277 of NZ_BLVZ01000010.1, read as the reverse complement.
GTGAACAAGGGGCGGATCAAGCCCGAGTACAAGTTGCAGGCGGGCGACATCGTGCGCGTTCCGCCTGTGCGTGTGCCTGAGCGCGATGAGCCTGTGCCGGTCGCACAGGGTTTGTTGCAGCGCCTTGAGGCGGCCATTGTCTACGAGGACAAGGCCTTGATCGTGCTCAACAAGCCGGCAGGAATCGCCGTGCATGGCGGCAGCGGTCTGAGTTTCGGTGTCATCGAAGCCTTTCGCCAGTTGCGACCTGATGCCAAGGAGCTGGAGCTTGTACACCGGCTGGACCGGGATACCTCCGGTCTGTTGATGATCGCCAAGAAGCGCAGCATGTTGCGCCACCTGCATGCTGCCTTGCGCGGCGACGGTGTGGACAAGCGCTATATGGCGCTGGTTCGCGGGCACTGGGCGACGGCTCAGAAGCAGGTCAATGCGCCGCTGCTCAAGAGCAACCTGCGCTCCGGCGAGCGTATGGTCGAGGTCAATGACGAAGGCAAGGAGGCCCTGACGATTTTCAAGGTCCTGCGTCGCTTCGGTGATTTCGCGACCATGGTCGAGGCCAAGCCTGTAACGGGTCGTACCCACCAGATTCGTGTCCACACATTGCATGCCGGGCACTCGATTGCCGGCGATACCAAGTACGGCGATGAGGATTTCAGTCGCGAGATTCGAGAGTTGGGTGGCAAGCGCCTGTTCCTGCATGCCTATATGCTGACCGTGCCATTGCCTGACGGGGGCGAGTTGAAGTTGCAGGCCCCGGTCGATGAGATGTGGGCCAAGACTGTGGAGCGTTTGAGTGCGTCGTGACTATGATCTGTTGATTTTCGATTGGGACGGTACGTTGGCCGACTCGGTCGGTCGTATCGTCGAGGCCATGCGTACGGCGGCATTGAAAGGCGGGATGGAAGCCCGCGACGATCTGGCGATCAAGGGCATTATCGGCCTCGGGTTGCCAGAGGCGATTCGCACGCTGTACCCGCACATTACGCCCAGTGATCTGCTTGAATTCCGTCAGCGCTATGCCGACAGCTATATGGAAATGGACAAGGTGCCATCGCCTCTGTTTGCAGGTGTGCGCGAAGCCATTCAGGCGTTTCGCGATGAGGGTTATCGCATCGCTGTCGCCACGGGCAAGGCGCGTCGTGGTCTTGACCGTGTTCTGAAGTCCAATGACTGGCAGGACTATTTCGATATCACCCGGGCTGCCGACGAAACCGCCAGCAAGCCGGACCCGTTGATGTTGCATGAAATCATGGCCCATTGTGGTGTTGCGCCCGAGCGTTCGCTGATGGTGGGTGATTCATCCTTCGATCTGCTGATGGCGCGTAACGCTGGCATGGATTCGGTTGCGGTCGGCTACGGTGCGCAATCCCTGGATTCGTTGCGTGAGTATCAGCCGCGTCTGTCCATTGAGAGTTTTCCTGAATTGCGCACCTGGTTGGGTGAGCGTGGCGTTTAGTCTTCGCGGTTGGAGTGAGTGAAATATGTCTGACGAATGGAAAGCGCCTGCCTCGCAAAAAACGGATGACACCGTTGCTGGCAAGGAAGATGCAAAAAGCTGGAAGCTGTTGGAGAAAACCCTGCTGGCCGGTGTTCAGGAGCAGCGTCGTGCGCGCCGCTGGGGCATCTTTTTCAAGTTTCTGACCTTCGCCTATCTGTTCACCATGTTGCTGCTGTTCACGCCGCTCATGGATATGGAAAAGAGCGCTTCACGCGGGGCAAGCCACACCGCGTTGATCGAAGTGCAGGGCATGATTGCGGACAAGGAGTCGGCCAGTGCCGACAATATTGTCGGCAGCCTGCGCACCGCTTTCGAGGATGCCAAGACCAAGGGTGTGATCCTGCGTATCAATAGTCCTGGCGGCAGTCCTGTCCAGTCGGGCTATGTCTACGATGAAATCCGTCGCCTGCGTGCCGAGAAGCCGAATATCAAGGTGTACGCGGTCATCACCGATCTTGGTGCTTCGGGTGCCTATTACATTGCCAGCGCTGCTGACCAGATTTACGCCGACAAGGCCAGTCTGGTGGGCTCCATTGGTGTGACGGCTGCCGGTTTCGGTTTTGTCGGGATCATGGAGAAGCTGGGTGTGGATCGCCGGACCTATACCTCGGGCGAGCACAAGGCTTTCCTTGACCCGTTCCAGCCGCAGAAGGCTGACGAGACGCAGTTCTGGCAAAGCGTGCTGGACACGACGCATCGCCAGTTCATTGCCAGCGTCAAGCAGGGGCGCGGTGATCGCTTGAAGGATAAAGAGCATCCCGAGCTGTTCTCGGGGCTGGTCTGGACCGGTGAGCAGGCTGTTTCGCTGGGTCTGGTCGATGGTCTGGGCAGTGCGAGCTATGTGGCTCGTGAAGTGATCGGCGAGAAAGAGATCGTCGATTACACCATTCAGGAGTCGCCTTTTGACCGGTTCTCCAAAAAGCTGGGCGCCAGTATCGCGGAGCGGATTGCGATGTGGGCCGGTTTTAGCGGGCCAGTGTTGCGCTGATCTTTGATTGAGCAAACAACCCGACCATTGGTCGGGTTGTTTGTTTCTGGCTCAGGGAATAGTGATCCCTTCATTTATAAGCATGTCCACCAGACGAATCAGTGGCAGGCCGATCAGGCTTGTGGCGTCGCTGCCTTCGGTGCTGCGGAACAGGCTTACGCCAAGTCCTTCGGCCTTGAAGCTGCCGGCGCAGTCAAAAGGCTGCTCTGCATGCAGATAGCGCTCGATGCTGGCTTTGTCCAGGTTGCGCATGTGGACGCTGAATGGCACGTAGTCGACCTGGCAGTGGCCGGTCTTGCTGTTTAGCAGCGCCAGGCCGGTAAGGAAGGTGACGGTTGTGCCGCTGGCCGCTGACAGTTGTTCCAGGGCGCGCTCGAAGGTGTGGGGTTTGCCGAGAATCTGTCCGCCAAGCACGGCAACCTGATCGGAGCCGATGATCAGGTGGTCCGGATATTCGTGGGCAAGTGCCTGGGCTTTTTCCCGTGCAAGGCGCTGCACAAGGTCGATTGCGCTCTCGTCGGCATGGCGGCTTTCGTCGATATCGGGCGATTTGCAGGCAAATGGCAGGCGCAAACGGGCAAGCAGTTCGCGACGATAAGGTGAGCTGGAGGCGAGAAGCAGAGATGGCATACGGTTCTCCGTGGGCTGAGCGCCGATTCTAATGAGAGGTCGTAGTTGCGAACAGGCCTGAATTTCCTTTGACATGCCAAGGGGGCATCCCTAGAATGCTGCGCCTATGTTGAATGACCCGATTCCACCTCACGTTGACCCGCGCAAATTGGCTGATCGTGGCACTACCCTTCAAGGTGAAGTGCTGCTGGCCGATTTGGAGAGACTCTGCGACCCGCTTTCCGACAATGTCGGTACGGTGCAGGCTAAATTCGTTTTCGAGCGTGACGAGCGCCGGTCTGTGGTTATCCACAGTTCCATCGACGTCTCGGTCAAGATGGTTTGCCAGCGTTGTCTTGAGCTGGTCACCCTGCCGATCCACAGCGAGTGCAGTTACGCGGTGGTGAAGGAGGGTGCGAATACCCAGTCGTTACCGAAAGGTTATGACGTGCTGGAACTGGGCGAAGATCCATTGGATCTGCTGGCATTGATCGAGGAGGAGCTTTTGCTCGCCTTGCCGATTGTGCCTGCTCATCATCCGGAAGAATGCCAGCAACCGGCGGGTCTCGATGAGCCCGAACCGAGCGTGGACGAGGTAACGCGGTCCAACCCGTTCAGTGTATTGGCGCAGTTAAAGCGTGACCCAAACGTTTAGGAGTTAATCATTATGGCTGTTCAGCAGAACAAAAAATCCCGCTCTGCCCGTGACATGCGTCGTTCGCACGACGCTCTTGAGGCAAGCACTCTGTCCGTAGAAAAGACCACTGGTGAAGTTCACCTGCGTCACCACGTATCGCCAGAAGGCGTATACCGTGGCCGTAAAGTGATCGACAAGGGCGCTGACGAGTAATTTCTTGTCCGCTCCGATCATTGCGATCGACGCAATGGGCGGGGACTTCGGTCCCCGCAACATTGTTCAGGCAAGCCTCGCGTGCCTGACTGCTACGCCCTCGCTTCACCTGGCCCTTGTCGGCCAAGCTCCCTTACTTGAAGAACTGATTACCCGCCATCCTGGTGTGGATCGCTCGCGCCTGCATATTGTCCATGCAAGCGAAGTGGTCACCATGGACGAGCGTCCGTCCCAGGCGTTGCGCGGCAAGCCTGATTCTTCGATGCGTGTTGCCTTGGGGCTTGTGGCTGATGGTCAGGCTCAGGCCTGTGTCAGTGCGGGCAATACCGGTGCGTTGATGGCGTTGTCGCGCTTTGTGCTCAAGACCCTGCCGGGTATCGACAGGCCGGCGATGATTGCCGCCATTCCTACCCGCAACGGCTATTGCCAGTTGCTGGACCTGGGGGCCAACGTCGATTGCTCTGCCGAGGCTCTTTACCAGTTTGCGGTCATGGGGGCGGTCACGGCCGAGGCGCTTGGGGTTGTGAGCCCGAGGGTTGCCTTGCTCAATGTCGGCACCGAGGATATCAAGGGTAATCAGCAGGTGAAGCAGGCGGCCGCGTTGTTGCAGGCGGCCAAAGGGCTCAACTACATCGGTTTCGTCGAGGGCGATGGTTTGTACCGCGGCGAGGCGGATGTAGTGGTCTGTGACGGCTTTGTCGGCAATGTGCTGCTCAAGTCCAGCGAAGGGCTGGCGACCATGATTGCTGCACGAATGGATGAGCTGTTCAGGCGCAACCTGATGGCGAAGGCGGTCGGGGTTCTGGCAATGCCTCTGTTGAAGCGTCTGCAGGCTGAACTTGCGCCTGCAAGGCATAACGGTGCGAGTCTGTTGGGCTTGCAGGGGATTGTGGTCAAAAGTCATGGTTCGGCCAGTGCCCAAGGGTTCGAGAGTGCGATTCAGCGGGCGCTGATCGAGGTTCGGGAAAACCTGCCGCAACGCCTGCGCGGGCGGCTGGAAGTGTTACTGCAAAGCAGTGACTCCTGAAAATGTGACGCAATCGACTGGCCAGTCATCCAAACGTGCAGTCATGCAAATTTGAATTCCTGCGTTCGGCATTGCCGGACGCCTATTTTCGACGACAACAATTCAGGGGCCTGTTACATGTCTGCATCCCTCGCATTCGTCTTTCCGGGGCAAGGATCGCAATCGCTCGGCATGCTCGCCGAGCAGGGCGCACAGCATCCGTTGATCCTCGATACTTTTGAGCAGGCATCCGATGCTCTGGGCTATGACCTCTGGGCGTTGACCCAGCAAGGTCCGGTCGAGTCGCTTAACCAGACCGACAAGACCCAGCCTGCAATCCTGACGGCCTCCGTTGCCCTTTGGCATGTATGGCTGGCCGAGGGCGGTGCCGTTCCTGCGTTCGTCGCCGGTCATAGCCTGGGCGAATACAGTGCGCTGGTCGCTGCCCAGAGCCTCAGCCTTGCCGATGCGGTCAAGCTGGTCGAGCGCCGTGGCCAGTTGATGCAGGAAGCTGTTCCGGCCGGTCAGGGCGGTATGGCTGCAATCCTGGGTCTGGACGATGCCGATGTCATCGCGGCCTGCGCCGAAGCCGCTCAGGGTGAAGTGGTCAGCGCCGTGAACTTCAACTCGCCGGGCCAGGTGGTTATCGCGGGTGCCGCCGAGGCGGTGAAGCGTGCGATGGAGTTGTGCAAGGCCCGTGGCGCAAAACGTGCATTGCCATTGCCGGTCAGTGTGCCGTCCCATTGTGAGCTGATGCGTCCGGCAGCCGAGCGTTTTGCCGAGTCCATCGAAGCCATCGAGTGGCAGGCACCTGTCATCCCTCTGGTGCAGAATGTCAGTGCCGCTGCCGTGAATGATCTGGTCACGCTCAAGCGTGATCTGCTGGAGCAGTTGTACAAGCCGGTACGCTGGGTGGAATCCATCCAGAGCCTGGCAAGCCATGGTGCGACCCAGTTGGTGGAATGTGGGCCGGGCAAGGTGTTGGCTGGTCTGAACAAGCGTTGCGCCGAAGGCGTGATTACCTACAACCTGGATACCCCGGACGCCTTTGCCGCCGCACGCGCGGCACTGGCCTGATTAGGAGAAGCTTGCATGAGCCTGCAAGGTAAAGTTGCACTGGTGACTGGCGCCAGTCGTGGTATTGGTCAAGCCATTGCCCTGGAATTGGGGCGCAATGGCGCAGTCGTCGTGGGTACTGCGACCTCTGAGTCGGGTGCCGAGCGCATTTCTGCGACATTCAAGGAAAACGGCATCGAAGGCTTCGGCCTGGCGCTGGACGTTTGCAATGCCGAGTCCGTGGATTCGGTGCTGGCAACGATTCAGGAGCGTGTCGGTGCGCCGCTGATTCTGGTCAATAATGCCGGTATCACCCGCGATAACCTGATGATGCGCATGAAAGATGACGAGTGGCATGATGTCGTCAATACCAACCTGAACAGTCTGTTCCGCCTGTCCAAGGGCGTTCTGCGTGGCATGACCAAGGCTCGTTGGGGTCGTATCATCAGCATTGGCTCTGTTGTCGGTGCCATGGGCAACGCAGGTCAAGTAAACTATGCATCCGCCAAGGCGGGGCTTGAAGGTTTCAGTCGTGCGCTGGCTCGTGAAGTCGGTTCGCGTGCCGTTACCGTCAACTCGGTGGCACCAGGTTTCATCGATACAGACATGACGCGCGAGCTGCCTGAAGCTCAGCGTCAATCCCTGATCACCCAGATCCCGTTGGGACGTCTGGGTCAGGCTGAAGAGATTGCGCATGTTGTCGCTTTTCTTGCGTCCGAAGGCGCAGGTTACGTTACCGGAGCTACAATCCCGGTTAACGGCGGGATGTACATGAGCTAAAAGTGGATGTTCGTTTCAAAAAGTGTCATACGAGCTGTCTAAAATCCGTTGTAAAACTGCAATCTACAAATAGGCAAAGGGCGGGTGAGGTTCGGTGGAGGAGCGTTAAGCTTGAAATCAGCAAAACCTCTTCTATACACTTACCCTCTGGCCAGATGCCTGAACATTTCCACTAGGAGTTAAAACTAGGTATGAGCACCATCGAAGAGCGCGTCAAGAAAATCGTTGCCGAGCAACTTGGCGTCAAGGAAGAAGAAGTCGTTAACAACGCTTCCTTTGTTGAAGACCTGGGTGCTGACTCCCTGGACACCGTTGAGCTGGTAATGGCTCTGGAAGAGGAATTCGAGACCGAAATCCCTGACGAAGAAGCGGAAAAGATCACCACCGTTCAAGCTGCTATCGATTACGTCAACAGCCACCAGGGCTAAGACTTTGTAATCGTTGTTGCTGTGATGTGAAAACCGCACTGCTCTTACCGGCGTGCGGTTTTTTCTTTGAAAAAGCGATGTCTTGTCAATAATAGAGAAGGAGAGTCCTGTGTCGCGTAGACGCGTCGTGGTCACCGGGATGGGCATGCTTTCGCCATTGGGTAACGATGTACCCAGCAGTTGGCAAGGTATTCTGGCGGGCCGCAGTGGCATTGGCCTTATCGAGCACACGGACCTTTCGGCCTTCACCACCCGCTTCGGTGGTTCGGTCAAAGGCTTCAATGTCGAAGAATACCTGGCGCCGAAGGAAGCGCGTCGGCTCGATCTCTTTATTCAATACGGCCTGGCCGCCAGCTTTCAGGCTGTGCGCAATGCGGGTCTTGAGGTCACGGATGCCAACCGCGAACGCATTGGCGTTGCCATGGGGTCGGGTATCGGTGGTCTGACCAACATCGAAAACAGCAGTCGTCTGCTGCATGAGCAGGGGCCGGGGCGGATTTCTCCGTTTTTTGTACCGGGCTCGATCATCAATATGATTTCCGGATTCCTGTCCATCCATTTGGGGGCACAGGGTCCTAACTACGCCATTGCCACAGCCTGTACCACGGCTACGCACTGTATCGGCATGGCGGCGCGCAATATCGCTTACGACGAAGCTGACGTCATGATCGCCGGCGGCGCCGAAATGGCTGCCTGCGGTCTGGGCATGGGCGGTTTCGGTGCGGCGCGTGCATTGTCTACCCGCAACGACGACCCGGCGCGTGCCAGCCGTCCGTGGGACAAGGGGCGCGACGGTTTCGTCCTCTCCGATGGTGCGGGCGCACTGGTGCTCGAAGAGCTTGAGCACGCCAAGGCGCGTGGCGCGACCATCTATGCCGAGCTGGTCGGCTTCGGCATGAGTGGTGATGCCTATCACATGACTTCGCCACCCGATGACGGTGCCGGTGCTGCACGTTGTATCGTCAATGCGCTGCGCGATGCGAAGCTCAATACCGATCAGGTCCAGTACATCAATGCTCACGGTACTTCGACACCTGCTGGCGACCTGGCTGAAGCCTCGGCGATCAAGTCGGTGTTCGGTGATCACGCCTACAAGCTGGCAGTCAGCTCCACCAAGTCCATGACCGGTCACCTGTTGGGTGCTGCAGGCGCGGTCGAGGCGATTTTCAGTGTGCTGGCGATTGCCGATCAGGTCGCTCCTCCAACCATCAACCTGGATGAGCCGGACGAAGGCTGTGATCTGGACTTCGTGCCTCATGAGGCGCGTCGCATGCCGATCGATGTTGCAGTCTCCAACTCCTTCGGATTTGGCGGTACCAACGGCTCGCTGGTGTTCCGTCGGTTCAGCGAGTGATGCTCGCCTGGGTTGATGGCTGTCCCGAAGACTCTCTGCCCCTCAAGGACAGAGGTCTTGCCTATGGCGATGGTGTATTTGAAACCATCGCCGTCAGGAATGGCCAGCCGTTGCTCTTCGAGCGTCATTTGCAGCGTCTTGAAACATCCTGTAGTCGTTTGGCCATTCCAGCCGATCAGGCGCTGCTTCGTACTGAAATGACCCGCTTCGCTGCGCAACTGGGCGACGGGGTCATGAAGCTGATTCTGACCCGTGGCGATAGCCAGCGCGGTTATGCTCCAGCCGCTGATACCCGTTCGCGCCGCATTCTTCAGGGTGCTCCGGCGCCTGCTTATCCGCCAGCCCATGCCGAGCAGGGTGTACGTCTTTTTCCTTGCAAGACCCGACTGGCCGAGCAGCCGTTGCTGGCTGGCATCAAGCATCTGAATCGTCTGGAGCAAGTGCTGGCCCGTTCCGAGTGGCAAGACAGCGAGCATGCTGAAGGCCTGATGTGCGATACCTCCGGTCGCGTGATCGAGGGGGTCTACAGCAATCTGTTTCTGGTTCGCGAGGGTGGCTTGCTGACCGCTGACCTGAGTCGCTGTGGCGTGGCGGGCGTGATGCGTGCCGAGTTGCTGGATCAGGCACGAAATCAGGGTATTGCTGTCGATATCCGTGACCTGCACTTGTCCGACCTTGAACAGGCGGATGAGCTGTTTCTGTGCAATAGCGTTTATGGGGTGTGGCCGGTGCGTGGCTTTTCAAGGCTGAACTGGCCGGTTGGTCCGCTCACCCGTAAACTGCAAGACATTGCTCGAGCACTTCTGGATAACTGATTCGTGATCCGAAAAATACTGGTATTGCTGGAAATCGCTGTAGTCCTGGCAGGTCTGGCGCTGGGCTTTGCCTGGTGGCAGCAACGGGAAGCGTTGAGGCAACCTCTGAATGTCACCCAGGAACAACTGCTGGACGTACCTGTCGGCTCTTCACCGTCCCTGGTGTTGAATCGCCTGCAGGCCGACGGCGTGATCAAGGATGCCTTCTGGCTGCGTCTTTACTGGCGTTTCAATCTGGCCGAGCAGCCGCTGCACAGTGGCGAATATCGCATGACGCCGGGCATGGACGTACAGGCGCTGTTTGGTGTCTGGAAGCGCAAGGAAGTCGTGCAGTACAGCCTGACGCTGGTGGAAGGCTGGAACTTCCGGCAGGTACGCGCTGCATTGGCCAAACAGCCCAAACTTGAACAGACCCTGAGCGGATTGAGCGACAGCCAGTTGATGGCCAGGCTTGGACATTCCGATGTCTTCCCTGAAGGGCGTTTCTTTCCCGACACCTACCGCTATGTGCGCGGCATGACCGATGCCGAATTGCTCAAGCAGGCCTACAACCGTCTGGAAGACGTGCTGGAGGAGGAGTGGAGCAAGCGGGCGGCGGATTTGCCGTACAAGGACCCGTACCAGGCCTTGATCATGGCCTCGCTGGTTGAAAAGGAAACCGGCGTGCCTCGCGAGCGCGGTGAAATTGCCGGGGTGTTTGTCCGTCGCCTGGCGCTGGGCATGCTGCTGCAAACCGATCCGACAGTGATCTACGGCATGGGTGAGCGCTACAACGGCAAGCTGACCCGGGCCAACCTGAAAGAGGCGACGCCTTACAACACGTACGTCATTTCCGGCTTGCCGCCGACACCGATTGCTCTGGCCGGGCGAGAAGCCATTAATGCTGCCCTCAATCCCGTATCAGGCACCAGCCTGTACTTTGTAGCCAAAGGGGATGGCAGCCATGTGTTCTCCGACGACCTGGATGCCCACAACGCAGCGGTACGCGAATATCAGCTCAAGCGTCGTGCGGATTACCGATCCAGCCCGGCACCCATTCCGGTAGCACCTGCCGGGTCCGGTTCGACTTCCCCGGAGTCTCAACCTGCGGCTACGCCCGATGCACCGCCAACAGATTCGGCCTCGCAATGAAAATAACTAAGGATTGCCTGTGACTGGCTTGTTCATCACCCTTGAAGGCCCGGAAGGCGCCGGCAAAAGCACCAACCGTGATTATCTGGCAGCGCAATTGCGCGCCCAGGGTGTCGAGGTACTGCTGACCCGTGAACCCGGCGGCACGCCACTGGCCGAGCGTATTCGTGAGCTGCTGCTGGCACCCAGCGACGAAGCCATGTCTGCCGATACCGAGCTGTTGCTGGTATTCGCCGCCCGCGCCCAGCATCTGGCCGAAGTCATTCGCCCTGCACTGGCGCGTGGTGAGGTGGTCCTGTGTGACCGTTTCACGGATGCCACCTATGCCTATCAAGGCGGCGGACGCGGTTTGTCCCATGAGCGCATCGCGGCGCTGGAAACTTTTGTCCAGGGTGCCTTGCGTCCAGACCTGACGCTGGTGTTCGATTTGCCGGTTGAAGTGGGCCTGGCGCGTGCTGCCGCCCGCGGCCGACTGGACCGTTTCGAGCAGGAAGGCCGGGCGTTTTTTGATGCTGTGCGCAGTACCTATCTGGCGCGGGCACAAGCCGAGCCTGCCCGTTACCGTTTGGTGGATGCGGCGCAGACACTGGTTCAGGTTCAGTCGTCTCTGGATGCGTTGCTGCCCGAGTTGCTGGAGCGGCAACGTGGCTGAAGCCTACCCGTGGCAGACGTCTCTGTGGCAACAGATGGCCGGTCGTCCCCAGCACGCCCATGCCTACCTGTTGCATGGTCCTGTGGGGATCGGCAAGCGAGCGCTGGCCGAGCGTCTGATGCACACCTTGTTGTGCCAGCGCCCTGAAGGGCTCGATGCTTGCGGGCAGTGCAAGTCCTGTCTGTTGCTGGCGGCGGGTAGCCATCCTGATAATTACGTGCTGGAGCCTGAAGATGCAGACAAGCCCATCAAGGTCGATCAGGTTCGCGATCTGGTGAGTTTCGTCGTGCAGACCGCGCAGATGGGCGGGCGCAAGGTGGTGCTGATCGAGCCTGTCGAGGCGATGAACATCAACGCTGCCAACGCGCTGCTTAAAAGCCTTGAAGAACCTTCGGGCAATACTGTTCTGCTGTTGGTCAGCCACCAGCCCAGCCGGTTGCTGCCAACGATCAAAAGCCGTTGCGTGCAGCAGGCTTGCCCATTGCCCAGCGAGCAGGCCAGCCTGGAATGGCTGGCAACAGCCTTGCCGGACAGCACGGATGATGAGCGTCTGGAACTGCTGACCCTTGCTGCCGGTTCGCCTCTGGCTGCGGTTGCGCTTCAGGCTCAGGGCATCCGCGAGCAGCGGGCTCAGGTGGTGGATGGCGTTAAAAAGCTGCTCAAGCAGCAGCAATCGCCGACCCAGCTGGCGGAAGGCTGGAAGGACATTCCGCTGTTGCTGCTCTTCGACTGGTTCTGCGACTGGTCGCACCTGATCCTGCGCTACCAGTTGACCGAAGATGAAGACGGGCTTGGCTTGAGCGATATGCGCAAGGTCGTGCAGTATCTGGCGCAAAAGACGCCTCGTGCCAAGGTGCTGGAGATTCAGGACTGGGTACTGGCGCAGCGGCAGAAAGTCATGTCCAAGGCCAATCTCAATCGAGTGTTGTTGCTTGAAGCTTTGCTGGTGCAGTGGGCAGGCCTGCCTGGACAGGCGTAGACTCGCAGTCTTGGTAACCTTTGAGGAGTTGCAATGAGTTTGCCACCTAGTACGGGTCCACGGAACGGCATTCTGTCCCTGACCATCAAGGACAAGTCCGTGCTGTATGCGGCTTATATGCCTTTCATCAAGAATGGCGGCTTGTTCATTCCCACCAGCAAAAGCTACAAGCTGGGCGATGAGGTGTTCATGCTGCTCAATCTGATGGATGAGCCGGAGAAGGTTCCGGTGACCGGCAAGGTGACCTGGATCACTCCCAAGGGCGCGCAGGGCAACCGGGCTGCCGGTGTCGGCGTGCAATTCAACGACGGTGACAATACCGCTCGTAACCTGATCGAAACCTATCTGGTTGGTGCTCTCAAGTCCGACCGTCCCACTCATACGATGTAGTTGTCTCTTTACCCATGCTTGTAGATTCGCATTGTCACCTCGACCGCCTTGACCTCACCCAGCACGATGGCTCTCTGGACGCTGCCCTTGAAGCCGCGCGTGGCAGAGGTGTCGGGCATTTTCTGTGCATCGGTGTCAGTGCCGACAATGCCGGTGCCGTAAAGGCTCTGGCCGAGCGTTATGACGACGTGGACTGCTCGGTGGGTATTCACCCGCTGGATCTCAAGCCTGGCGAAGCGCCTGCCCTGGACTGGCTGCTGTCCGAGCTGAATCACCCGCGGGTGGTGGCGATTGGCGAAACGGGCCTTGATTATCACTATGAGCCCGAGGCCGCCGAGCTTCAGCAGGCCTCCTTTCGTCTGCACTTGCAGGCGGCCAGTGCCACGGGCAAACCTGTCATCGTCCATACCCGTGGGGCGCGTGCCGATACGCTGAACCTGTTGCGTGAAGCCGCCTTGCCCCAGGCTGGCGTGTTGCATTGCTTCACCGAAGACTGGGAAATGGCCAGGGCGGCCCTGGACCTGGGGTTCTATATTTCGCTGTCCGGCATCGTGACCTTCCGCAATGCCGATGCGCTGCGGGATGTGGCGCGACAGGTGCCGGCCGATCGCCTGCTGGTCGAGACCGATTCTCCCTATCTGGCGCCGATTCCTTATCGCGGCAAGCCAAATCTGCCGCAATACGTGCGTGAAGTGGCTGAGTTCCTGGCGATGTTGCGGGGCGAGCCCTACGAGCGTTTTGCCGAGCAGACCACCGAAAACTTTGCCCGGCTGTTTCCGTTGGCGCGTGTGCCGAAGCGCTGAAGCTCCTTAATTTCAGGCAAAAAAAACCCGGATTCTGGGGGGTGAAACCGGGTTAAGACCATTAGGAGTAAAACAAAGGTACGCTGTCCATCGGCACCTTTACCGGCCTGTCACTTGGGGGTGTATGACACGCCAGCGTTTTGAGTATTGATCAGGATTGTGGTGCGTCCAGTATAGGGTGTTCATTTTTTAAACAGTTTTGGAATACTAAACCGCTTATTGATTGCTCAATGAGCGGCTCTGCTGAGTGGATTTTTACCTCTTTACTGAAAGTCCCTGATTTGAAATGAAATACGCCGATAGGGCGATAATTCCGATGTTCTTGATTCCGGGCGCTGTCCGACGAGTCATTTCCTGTCCTGATTGCCTTCATTGCACTGCAAGGGTGGCTGAGTTTTCGAGGTTGTGAGTGGAGTTTTCCAATGGTTTCCTGCTGAGTCTTTCGCTGTGTCTGGACATCGGGCTGGCCAATATCGCGATGATCACGCTTTCAATGCAGCGAGGGTTTTCCAGGGGGCTGTGGCTGGGGTTGGGGACTTGCGTAGGGGATCTGGTGTACGCCGTTCTGGCCATGCTGGGCATGGCTGTCCTTCTGCAATATGAAGCGGTGCGCTATGTGCTCTGGCTGGGAGGTTCGGCGGTACTGGCTTACCTGTGCTTCAAAATGATGAAAAGTGCAGTTGGTGTCAGTGCCGGTATCGAAAGCGGGGGCGCACAGCTGGGTACTACGGCACCATCGTTGTTCTTTCGCGGCATTTTCCTGGCCATGTCTTCGCCCAGTGCGATTCTGTGGTTCGCGGCAGTTGGCGGGGCGCTGATTGCCCGGCAAGGCTCGGACCTGTCGAGTGCTTCGTCCTTTCTGGCAGGGTTTCTCGCGGCGGGCGTAGTCTGGTCGATTACCCTGTGCGCGCTGGCTCATCAGGGTGGGCGGCTCATGGGCGAGAAGATGCTGAAGTGGTCTTATATTGCCTCGGCGTTGATCTTTGCCTATTTCACTCTTTACGTTGTGATTACCGGCTACATGGAGTTCGTGGGGCGGCCTGCGCTTGAGTAGCCAGAAGGGTAATTGCGGCGTCAATTCATCCATATGCGGTGAGATGGTCGGATGATCCGTGCAATCTGGCGCCATTTGGGCATAATACGCGGCTTCGATTTTGATCCCTACAGATCTTCTTATGCAGAAAGAACCTCGTAAGATCCGTGAATTTCGCCGCCGTGAGCAGGAAATTCTCGACACCGCGCTAAAGCTGTTCCTTGAACAGGGTGAAGACAGTGTCACCGTCGAGATGATCGCGGATGCCGTAGGCATAGGCAAAGGCACGATCTACAAGCACTTCAAGTCCAAGGCCGAGATCTATCTGCGGCTGATGCTCGACTACGAGCGCGACTTGAACGAGCTGCTGCACTCTGCCGACGTCGACAAGGACAAGGAGGCGCTGTCGCGTGCCTACTTCGAGTTCCGCATGCGCGACCCGCAGCGTTATCGCCTCTTCGATCGTCTGGAAGAAAAAGTCGTCAAGGGCAATCAGGTTCCCGAACTGGTTGAAGAGCTGCACAAGATCCGCGCCTCGAACTTCGAGCATCTGACCTTGCTGATAAAAGGGCGGATTACCGAAGGCAAGCTTGAAGATGTGCCTCCGTATTACCACTACTGTGCTGCCTGGGCGCTGGTGCATGGCGCTGTGGCGCTGTATCACTCGCCGTTCTGGAGCAATGTGCTGGAAGATCAGGAAGGCTTTTTCCACTTCCTCATGGATATCGGCGTGCGCATGGGCAACAAGCGCAAGCGCGACAGCGATCCACTGCCGGATGCAAAACCGGACCTGTAGGGCTATTTCAAAGGTCTGATGGCTGGCTCCCACATTTGTAGGATTCATCGGCCTCTCGCGAATGAATTCGCTCCCACATTGATCCTCTCGCGTCTTGTTTGGCGCGGAAGCTGCATCCGACGACCATTCGCCGGTTTTCCGTCACCGGCATCTGGGAGGGTATGATGCGTAGCCTGGTTTTATTGCTGACGCTGTTGGCGTTGAGTGGTTGCATGAAAGTCAGTGATATGGGGGAGGGGGTTCGTGAGCAGTTCAGCGATGCGGGCCTGCTCGATCACAGTGAAACCCGTCGTCTGGGTAACTGGCGCGTTCAGCCGGACTCCTTCATCTATATCGCCCAGGGCGCTTTCGTGCCGCCTGGCCGTGCTTATCCGCGTCCCAATGTGGTCGCTGAAGAAACATTCAAAGGCTTTGTCGAATACTTCCCCATGGTCCGCCGTGCCCAGGCACCGATAGGTCTGGATGAGGCGATGACCGAAGCGCGCAGTGCCGGTGCGCACTACTTGCTCTACACGCGCTTTGCCAAGGCTGATGACCGTATCGGGACCTACGATGAATGGGCCGATCAGGAAGCCGTGGATCGCCTGGGTATCGACCGTGGCGTCATCCAGTTGATGCTGATCGAAACCAGTACTCGTTATCTGATAGACAGCGCCCGGATTCGCAGCCGTGGCGGATTGCTGACACTTTACGATACCAAGCCTGAAGATTTGCTTGGTCCGCCCCTTGAGGACTACGCTCGTATGTTGTTGGGTGTAGAGCGCTAGAGGCAAGACATGAGTGATTCAGGCAAGGCCAGCGATCTGCTTTCGCAGATCCCCGCAACCAGAGGGCTACCGCCTGTTCATTTGTGGAACCCTGATTTCTGTGGCGATATCGACATGCGTATCGCCCGGGACGGCACCTGGTACTACCTGGGCACGCCGATTGGCCGCAAGCCCATGGTCCGTCTGTTCTCCACCATCCTGCGTCGTGATGGCGATGATTATTTCCTCATCACTCCCGTGGAGAAGGTGGGCATCAAGGTCGATGATGCACCTTTCGTGGCGGTCGGCCTGCACGTGAGTGGTGAGGGTGAAGAGCAGATTCTGCGTTTTGTCACTCATGTCGAGGATGAAGTCGAGGCCGGGCCAGATCATCCGATTCGGGTCTTGATCGATCCTGTCACCCAAGAGCCCTCGCCTTATGTGCATGTGCGCAACAATCTTGAAGCGCTGATCCACCGTAATGTGTTTTATGAACTGGTCGAACTGGCGGTTTCGCGTCAGGTGGACGGCCAGAGCTGGCTGGGTGTATGGAGCCATGGCTCATTCTTCACTATTGGCCTGGAGCCCTGAGTCTGTCCCTTGCCTGCAGGGTTAATTGCCTGCTGGCATCGCGACAGTTAAAGTGCCGCTCCCTGTTTTGCCTGAGGTTTTTGCATGAGTCAGTCCTTTGATATCGCCGTGATCGGCGCCACCGGTACTGTCGGCGAAACCATCGTCCAGATTCTGGAAGAACGTGATTTTCCTGTCGCCAATCTGTATCTGCTGGCCAGTTCCGAATCGGCAGGGCATTCCGTGCCGTTCAGGGGCAAGAATGTTCGCGTGCGTGAAGTCGATGAGTTCGATTTCAGCAAGGTCCGGCTGGCGTTTTTCGCTGCCGGTCCAGCCGTCAGCCTGAGTTTCGCATCCCGTGCCATTGCCGCTGGTTGTTCGGTGGTGGATCTGTCCGGCGCTCTGCCTGCCAGCCAGGCGCCCCGACTGGTGCCTGAGGTCAATGGCTACTTGCTCGCCGCGAATG
The DNA here is from genome assembly GCF_015471405.1 of Pseudomonas cichorii. Taxonomy (GTDB): domain Bacteria; phylum Pseudomonadota; class Gammaproteobacteria; order Pseudomonadales; family Pseudomonadaceae; genus Aquipseudomonas; species Aquipseudomonas serbiensis. The sequence goes on along the minus strand of NZ_BLVZ01000010.1, from coordinate 16,327 downwards.
CCGGCCCCCATCTGGTCAGCAGCCCAAGCGCGTCGGCCACAGCGTTGGCGCTGGCGCTGGCACCGTTGCGCAGTGCTCTGGATATCGTGCGGGTCAATGTCACTGCCTGTCTTGCCGTATCCACGCTGGGTCGTGAAGGGGTTGCCGAACTGGCGCGCCAGACCACCGAATTGCTCAATGTCCGCCCTCTGGAAACACGCTTTTTCGATCGCCAGATGGCTTTCAACCTGTTGGCGCAAGTCGGCACGCCGGATGAGTCAGGCCATGTTCCGCTTGAAAGGCGGCTGGTCGATGAGCTTCGTGAGTTGCTGGTACTGCCTGCACTAAAGATTTCGGCCAGTTGTATTCAGGTGCCGGTGTTCTTTGGTGACAGCTTCAGTATCTCGGTACAGGCCGCAGGCCCGGTTGATATCGCACTGGTTAATGAATTACTTGAATCTGCACCGGGTATCGAGCTGGTCGACGCAGGCGATTACCCGACGCCGGTAGGCGATGCGGTAGGCCAGGACGTGGTTTATGTAGGGCGTGTTCGGGCGGGAATAGACGACCCGGAGCAACTTGATTTGTGGATTACTTCGGATAATGTTCGCAAAGGAGCCGCTTTGAATGCTGTGCAGGTTGGCGAATTGTTGATAAAAGGCTATGTGTAAAAGATACTTGGCAACAATTCGAAGAATATTTCTAGCGGCGCTATGCCTTACACCCAATGCAGGACTACCTCCCCGGATACCGGGGAATCTTTAAACAAGGGATGGGCTATGGTTCAGGTTCGTAAACTGGTATTAGCAATTGCTGCGGCTTCGGCGCTGTCATCTGGGATGGCGCAGGCGTTGGGGCTCGGGGAATTGTCGGTAAAGTCGACCCTGAACCAGCCTTTGGTAGCCGAAATTGAATTGACTCAGGCACAGGGTCTGGATGCCGCGCAAGTAGTTCCCAGTCTGGCAACTACTGCCGACTTTGCGCAGGCGGGTGTGACGCGACAGGCATTTCTCAATGACCTGACTTTTACCCCGGTTATCAATGCCAGCGGTAAAAGCGTGTTGCGCATTACTTCCAGCAAGCCGGTGCGCGATCCCTATGTGAAGTTCCTGGTTCAGGTGCTATGGCCTAATGGCCGGTTGCTGCGTGAATACAGCCTGTTGCTGGATCCACCGAAGTTCTCGCCAGAGGCCGCCGCAGCTGCCGCAGCCGCAGCACCTGTCGCTCCGGCAGCTCCTGCGCAGTTGCCATCGGTTGCGCCGCCTGTGGCTGCTCCGGCACCCGCCACGCCTCCTGCCCCAGCCCCGGCGCCCGAGGCAGCGTTGCCGCCTCCAGCCGTGGACAAGCCTGCGCAATACGTCACCACCAACAACGATACGCTGTGGGAAATTGCCGCCAAGGTTCGTACGGGCGGTACGGTTCAGCAGACCATGCTGGCAATTCAGGCGCTTAACCCTGACGCTTTCATCGGCGGCAATATCAACCGCCTGAAAAAAGGCCAGGTGCTGCGTCTGCCGACCCCTCAGCAGACCACTGCGCTGCCTCAGCCTCAGGCGCTTGCGGAAGTATCCCAGCAATATCGTGCCTGGCGCGAAGGGCGTCGTCTGCCGGCGGGCACCCGTCAGGTGGATGCAACCCGTCGTGCGCGAGCCGGTGCGGCTCCGTCGCAGGTTGAAACCCGTGACAACCTCAGTCTGGTTTCTGCAAACGGCAAGCCTGCTGCCCAGGGCGCGGCAGGCAATGGTGATCTGAGCAACAAGCTGGCCGTGGCTCAGGAGGCGCTGGATACTTCGCGTCGTGACAATGCCGAGCTGAAAAGCCGCATGAACGATCTGCAAAGTCAGCTCGACAAATTGCAGCGCCTCATCGAACTCAAGAACGATCAACTGGCCAAGGTTCAGGCGGGTGCTGCTGCGCCAGTCAATCCTGCGGTGCCGGCTGCACTGGTCGACGCCAATGGTGCGCCGCTCAAGCCAGCGGGTGAAGTGGCCCCTGAAGATGCCTTGCCAGCCGGTGCCGCTCAGGTAGCGACACCGCCTGCGGAGCAACCGTTGGCCGTCGAACCTGTCCCTGCCCAGGAAGAAGATCCGCTCAACAACATCCTCAACAATCCTGTATTGCTGGGGCTGATTGGTGGCGGTGTTCTTCTGGTTCTGGCGCTGTTGCTGTTGTTCCTGGCGCGTCGTCGCAATGCCAAGGCCGAGGCTGAAAAGCACAAGCGAATGGCGCGAGCCTTGGCTGAAGAGTCCGATTTCGTTTCCGATATGGACATGGATGTGCCGCAAGCCAGCTTCGATGGGCTCGATGTGCCGCCACCGAACGTCAAGATGGGCGCAGCTCCGGCTGCTGCCGCTGCGGCGTCCCGTGAGCGTCCGGCTGATCCGTTGGTACAGGCCGAGATCCATATTGCCTACGGTCGGATGAATCAGGCTATCGAATTGCTTGAAGAGTCGGTCAAGGAAGATCCGGCGCGTGATGACATTCGCCGCAAGCTGATGGAAATCTACTCCGAGCAAGGTAACAACAAAGCCTATGCGGCCCATGAGCGGAAGTTGGTGGCTGCGGGAAAGCGTAATGCTGAGGTCGAGCAGCTAAAGGATCGAGACTCGACCGAGAAGGCGCCAGAGCTGGCAAAGGCTCCGGTAGCTGTTGAACCTGTTCCGGCGCCTGCTGCACTTGAGCCGGCTCCTGCGCCAGCGCCTGCACCGACAGTGGCCCCTGAGGTTGCTGTTGCGGCAGCGGCGGCTGCTGTGACGGCCGCGGCCGTTGCGGCGGAACTGGATGCCAAGTACGTGGAAGAGCTTCTGGCTGAGGATCCTGAAGATCCGACGCCTGAGCTTGCTCCTGAACCCGAGCCTGAGCTTGCTCCAGAACCGGAGATTGACCTTGAGCCGGAGCCGGAGCTGGTTGCCGAGCAGCCTGCGCCTGTGGTGCCTGAGCCTGTAGCAGAAGAGGACGATCCGTTCGATCATGATTTCGATCTGAGCCTGGACGAGTTCGAGGAAGCGCCAGTGGCTGAGGTTTCCACGATCAACGATCTGGACGATCTGCTGCTGGATGAGCCGATTGTTCCGGCTGTGAGTGCTGACGATGAGCTGAGTTTCGAGTCCATCATGCAGCAGCAGAAAGATGCCCAGGCCGCGGCAGGGGTTGATGATCTGGCCGATTTCGATCTGGATCTCTCGGAAGAGGAGCCAGCGCTCAAGGCAGAGGATGATGTCTTGCTGAGCCTGGGCGAGGATCCGCTTGATCTGGGTGAGCCGGCACCTTCATCTCTGGAGGATCTGGAACTGCCTGAGGACTTCGATCTGTCACTGGCTGACGAGATCGAAACCGATCAGGCGAGCCAGGCCTTCGCTTCCGAGATCGAAGACGTCAACGCGGAACTGGATCGTCTCTCGCAGAACCTTGAGCATCCACCGCTCGATGAGCCTCGTTTCACGGCTGAAGATGCTGCGCTTGAAGACGAGCCCGAGTTCGACTTCCTGTCGGGTGTCGACGAAGCAGCGACCAAGCTGGATCTGGCGCGGGCCTACATCGATATGGGCGATGCCGACGGCGCTCGGGATATTCTCGATGAAGTGGTCAGCGAAGGGGATGACGGGCAGAAGAGTGAAGCGCGCGAGATGTTGGCGCGTCTGGCCTGATTCATGTTCTGCTGCACTGGAACGGCCGCTTTTGCGGCCGTTTTCATTTGCGTGTCTGCTCACTGGCGTCTTTTTTCGACGCCCGTATAATGGCCGCCTTTTCGCAGACTCACAGGCTGTAGCACCTTGGCGAACATAGACAACCCGGCCGCCGAGATGGCTGCCGAGGGCTTTTCCCGAATCGCGCTGGGCGTGGAATACAAGGGCTCGCGTTATTGCGGCTGGCAGCGTCAGGCGTCTGGCGTTCTGACGGTGCAGGAAACCCTTGAGGATGCCTTGTCCAAAGTCGCGGCCTCACCCGTTTCGCTGATGTGCGCAGGGCGTACAGATGCGGGTGTGCATGCCTGCGGGCAGGTTGTGCATTTCGATACCCGGGCCGAACGGACGATGAAAGCCTGGGTCATGGGCGCCAATATCAATCTGCCTCACGATATCAGCGTCACGTGGGCCAGGGTCATGCCGGCTCATTTCCATGCGCGCTTCAAGGCGATTGCACGTCGTTATCGCTACGTGATCTACAACGACCAGATTCGCCCTGCGCACCTTGGCCAGGAAATCACCTGGAATCACCGGCCGCTGGACGTCGAGCGCATGGCCGAGGCTGCCCGGTATCTGGTCGGCACCCATGACTTCAGCGCCTTCCGTGCCGGGCAGTGTCAGGCCAAGTCGCCCGTCAAGCAGTTGCACCATTTGCGTGTCACCCGGCATGGCAAGATGATTGTCATCGATGTGCGGGCCAATGCCTTCCTGCACCATATGGTGCGCAATATCGCGGGTGTGCTGATGACCATCGGGGCAGGGGAGAGGCCTGTGGAGTGGGCGCGTGATGTACTGGAAAGCCGCGTCCGCCGTACCGGTGGCGTCACGGCGCATCCTTACGGACTGTATCTGGTGCAAGTCGAGTACAGGGATGAGTTTGCGCTGCCGGATCGCTACATCGGTCCGCACTTTCTTACAGGCTTCAGCGAACTTGACGGCTGACGACCCGAAAAGCATTTGCTAACATCCGGGACTTTCCGAAAGGTCTGAGGTTTTCACCACATGTCAGCCGTTCGCAGCAAGATCTGCGGGATTACCCGCATAGAGGATGCTCTGGCTGCCGTCGAGGCGGGCGCGGATGCCATCGGTCTGGTGTTCTACTCCAGAAGTCCGCGGGCCGTGAATGTGCAGCAGGCGCGGGCGATCATCGCCGCATTGCCGCCCTTCATCACCACCGTCGGGTTATTCGTCAATGCCAGTCGTTGCGAGCTCAATGAAACCCTGGATGCCGTGCCGCTGGATCTCCTGCAGTTTCATGGCGATGAAACACCCGAAGAGTGCGATGGCTACCACCGTCCCTACATCAAGGCGCTCAGGGTCAAGGCGGGTGATGACATTGCTGCCATCTGCCGTACCTACGTCAACGCTCGCGGAGTCCTGCTCGATACCTATGTTGATGGCGTGCCCGGTGGTACAGGCGAAACCTTCGACTGGGCATTGATTCCCGATGACCTGGACAAGCCGGTCATCCTGGCTGGCGGGCTGACTTCTGCCAACGTGGCGCAAGCCATTACCCAGGTCAGGCCATATGCCGTCGATGTCAGTGGTGGCGTCGAAAAGAGCAAGGGCATCAAGGATCGCGACAAGATTCTTGCCTTCATGAGTGCGGTCCACGGCGCTTGATGTGACGGTTGGCGCTTTGCCGCCGTCCATAAGCCTGTCCCCGCCATAAGTATGCGGGTCGGATTGAACGAGCGACTGCATTTGCGTGTGTCGCCGATTAACAGTGGGGTCGAGGGTCATGCAGGTCTTGCCGACCGCTGCCCGTCATCACCGCCACCTATACGAATTTAAGCTAAGGGCATGCGCCTGGTGTCGAACGCCAGGCGTGGGAGCCAAACCGGTACTGGAGAAATAAAGCATGAGCAACTGGTTGGTAGACAAACTGATCCCTTCGATCATGCGTTCCGAGGTCAAGAAAAGCTCGGTCCCCGAAGGGCTTTGGCATAAATGTCCTTCCTGCGAAGCGGTGCTTTATCGCCCTGAGCTTGAAAAGACCCTGGACGTCTGCCCCAAGTGCAACCACCACATGCGTATCGACGCTCGTGCCCGCCTGAACATCTTCCTGGATGCCGAAGGTCGCGCCGAGCTGGGTGCGGATCTGGAGCCGGTGGATCGCCTGAAATTCCGTGACAGCAAGAAGTACAAGGATCGTCTGGTCGGTGCGCAGAAGCAGACCGGCGAGAAAGATGCCCTGATCTCCATGAGCGGTACCCTGCTGGGCATGCCTGTCGTGGTGTCGGCGTTCGAGTTTTCCTTCATGGGCGGTTCGATGGGTGCAATCGTTGGCGAGCGTTTCGTACGTGCTGCCAACTATGCGCTGGAAAATCGCTGCCCGATGGTCTGCTTTGCTGCTTCCGGCGGTGCCCGCATGCAGGAAGCCCTGATATCCCTGATGCAGATGGCCAAGACTTCGGCTGTTCTGGCGCGTCTGCGTGAAGAAGGCCTGCCGTTCATTTCCGTGCTGACCGACCCGGTCTACGGTGGTGTATCCGCCAGTCTGGCGATGCTGGGCGATGTCATCGTTGCCGAGCCAAAGGCCCTGATCGGTTTCGCAGGCCCTCGCGTCATCGAGCAGACCGTTCGCGAAAAACTGCCTGAAGGCTTCCAGCGCAGCGAGTTCCTGCTGAACCATGGCGCCATCGACTTGATCATCCCGCGCAGTGAACTGCGTCCGCGTCTGGGCAAGCTGCTGGCTCAGATGATGAACCTGCCGACTCCCAAGTTCGTCGCGCCTGTTCTTGAGCCTATAGTCGTTCCACCGGCACCGGCCACTGTATGACCCCTGAAACCCTGGGCGACTGGCTCGCCTATCTGGAGCAACTGCATCCCTCGGCCATCGACATGGGGCTGGATCGTTCGCGACAGGTGGCGCAGCAACTGGGGCTTACCCGGCCTGCGCCTCGGGTTGTCACGGTAACCGGCACCAACGGCAAGGGCTCGACATGCGCATTCGTTGCAGCCTTGCTTCAGGCCCAGGGCCTCAAGGTGGGTGTCTACAGTTCTCCGCATCTGCTGCGCTATAACGAGCGTGTGCAGGTGCAGGGTGTCGAAGCTTCCGATGCCGAACTCTGTGATGCCTTTGCCGCTGTCGAGGCGGCGCGTGGCGATATCACCCTGACGTATTTCGAGATGGGTACGCTCGCTGCTTTCTGGCTGTTCGAGCAGGCCCGTCTGGATGCTGTCGTGCTGGAAGTCGGTCTGGGCGGTCGCCTGGATGCCGTGAATCTGGTGGATGCCGATCTCGCGCTGGTGACCAGTATCGGTATCGATCATGCCGACTGGCTGGGCAATACTCGTGAGTCGGTTGCCTTCGAGAAGGCGGGTATTTTCCGTCAGGGCCGTCCGGCACTTTGTGGCGATCTTGATCCTCCTGCGCCATTGCTTGAGCAGGCGGATCGGCTAGGCTGTCCCTTGTCATTGCGTGGCCGTGACTTCGACCTGACCGTTACAGGTCAGGGCTGGAACTGGCGTGGCCGTGACAAGGCGGGTCAGGTGGTCGAGCTTTCCGGTCTGCCTTTGCTGGATCTGCCGATGGAGAATGCTGCACTGGCACTCCAGGCTTATCTGTTACTGGATATGCCATGGCAACCCGAGATCATTGGCTCTGCATTGTCGGCTGCGCGGATTACCGGTCGTCTTGATCGCCGTGTGTTCCAGTGGCAGGGCAAGACCTTGAACCTGTTGCTCGATGTTGGTCACAACCCGCATGCTGCGCGGTTTCTGGCGCAGCGCATGGCTCAGCGGCCTGTGCTCGGCAAACGCCTTGCGGTGTTTGGCCTGCTGTCGGACAAGGATCTGGAGGGTGTGGCTGAGGAGCTGGTTTCCAGTATCCAGAGCTGGGCGGTGGCGCCACTGCCTACGCCTCGCAGCCGATCTGCCGGACAATTGCAGTCGGTGCTGCAGAACCTTGGCGCTGAAGTAGCGTCTTACGACAGTGTTGCGCTGGCGCTTGAAGCCCAATGCGCAAACGCGACGGCCGATGACGAGATTTTGCTGTTCGGATCTTTTTACTGTGTGGCCGAGGCTCTGGAGTGGTTGGCCCGGTACACCGATGAGGAAGCTGCAAATGGCTTTGCTGGATAAAGTATTCAAGCAGCGAATGGTAGGTGCCCTGGTTCTGATTGCTGTGGCGGTCATCTTTCTGCCGATGCTGTTCACACGTCAGGACGAGGTGCGTCAGGTACAGGTCGAAGCACCTTCTGCGCCTCAGGCTCCGGTTGTTCCGCAGGTCAAGGTGGAGCCGGTACCGGTGCCCGAGCCGCAAATCCTGCCGCAGGAACCTGTGCCGGGTGAAGAGGGCGCCAGCGTGGCCAGCCAGTTGCCGCCATCGATGCCGATCGCACCTGCTCCTCCTGTGGCTGCTGCACCGGTGCCGGCGCCCAAACCTGCCAAACCGGCTCCAGCCCCGACTCCAGCTCCGGCGCCTGCCACTCCTGCTGCTACTGCACCAGCCACTGCCAAGGCGGCTGCGGGCGGTGTCGATGCCAACGGGCTTTCGGTGAGCTGGTCTGTACAGTTGGCCAGCATGTCCAATCGTGCCAACGCCGATAATCTGCAAAAGACCCTGCGTGCCCAAGGCTACAACGCTTACATTCGTACCGCCGATGGTGTGAACCGGGTGTTTGTCGGACCGTTGATCGAACGTGCCGAAGCCGATCGTCTGCGCGATCAGCTGGACAAACAGCAGAAACTCAAGGGAATTGTGGTGCGCTTTCAGCCAGAGCGTGGCTAAAAGTCGCATCGCATCGCGAATCGCAGCTTACCGGCAGGCGGGCGCTCTGCTAAAATGCGCCGCCTCATCAGTCTGTAGGCTGCACCGTGCCATTTACTCCGGTTGACTGGGCGATTATCGGAATTGTCGCCATCTCCGCTCTGATCAGCATCAAGCGCGGCTTCGTCAAGGAAGCCTTGTCTCTGCTGACCTGGATCATCGCGGGCGTTGTTGCCTGGATGTTCGGAGCGGGGCTGTCCCAGTATCTGGTCAATTACATAGAGACACCTTCAGCCCGCGTGATTGCGAGCTGCATCATCCTGTTCGTCGCCACATTGCTGGTCGGCGCCATGGTCAATTTTCTTATCGGCGAACTGGTTCGCGTCACCGGGCTTTCGGGGACGGATCGTTTTCTCGGTATGGTCTTCGGCGCTGCGCGCGGAGGCCTGCTTGTCGTTGTAGCGGTCGGGCTATTGAGCCTGGGCCCGGTACAACAGGATCAATGGTGGCAGCAGTCAAGGCTGCTGCCGCAATTTCTCATGGTTGCTGACTGGTCGAAAAACCTGATTCTCGGGATGTCCAGCAAGTGGCTCGCCAGCGGCATCAGCGTTCCTGCTGAGCTGCCGTTCAAGGAGCAGATCCTGCCGGCTGCAATGCCGCAGGAAGTGCTTGGTAAATCAAGTTCCACTAAGTAGGGGTTGTGTCGCATGTGTGGCATCGTCGGTATCGTCGGTAAGTCGAACGTCAATCAGGCGCTGTATGACGCGCTCACCGTCCTCCAGCACCGCGGCCAGGACGCTGCCGGTATCGTGACCAGTCATGAAGGCCGGTTATTTCTGCGCAAGGACAATGGTCTGGTGCGTGATGTGTTCCATCAGCGCCATATGCAGCGTCTGGTCGGGCACATGGGGATTGGTCATGTGCGCTATCCAACTGCGGGCAGCTCGACTTCGGCCGAAGCCCAGCCGTTTTATGTCAACTCGCCTTATGGCATCACGTTGGCGCACAACGGCAACCTGACCAACGTCGAGCAACTGGCCAAGGAGATTTACGAATCTGACCTGCGCCACGTCAACACCAGCTCCGACTCGGAAGTGTTGCTCAACGTCTTCGCCCATGAACTGGCCGTGCGTGGCAAGTTGCAGCCCACCGAAGAAGACATCTTCGCGGCCGTGACCGACGTGCATAACCGTTGCCGTGGTGGCTACGCCGTTGTGGCGATGATCACCGGCTACGGCATTGTCGGTTTCCGCGACCCGGACGCCATTCGTCCCATCGTGTTCGGTCAGCGTCATACCGACGAAGGCGTCGAGTACATGATCGCCTCCGAAAGCGTGTCCCTGGACGTGCTGGGCTTTACCCTGATTCGCGACCTGGCTCCGGGCGAAGCGGTTTACATCACTGAAGACGGCAAGCTGTTCACCCGTCAGTGTGCGGCCAACCCGAAATATGCACCGTGCATCTTCGAGCACGTCTATCTGGCGCGCCCGGACTCGATCATCGACGGCATCTCGGTCTACAAGGCGCGTCTGCGCATGGGCGAGAAACTGGCGGACAAGATCCTGCGCGAGCGTCCCGATCACGATATCGATGTGGTTATCCCGATTCCGGACACCAGCCGCACGGCTGCGCTGGAGCTGGCCAATCACCTGGGCGTCAAGTTCCGCGAAGGTTTCGTCAAGAACCGTTACATTGGCCGTACCTTCATCATGCCGGGTCAGGCTGCACGCAAGAAATCCGTGCGCCAGAAGCTCAACGCCATCGAGCTGGAGTTCCGCGGCAAGAACGTGATGCTGGTGGATGACTCCATCGTGCGCGGTACCACCTGCAAGCAGATCATTCAGATGGCTCGCGAAGCGGGTGCCAAGAATGTCTACTTCTGTTCGGCTGCTCCGGCAGTGCGTTACCCCAACGTCTACGGCATCGATATGCCGAGTGCTCATGAACTGATTGCCCACAACCGCACCACTCAGGACGTTGCCGACCTCATCGGTGCCGACTGGCTGATCTATCAGGATCTGACTGACCTGATTGAAGCGGTCAGTGGTAGCAAGAAGATCAAGATCGACAACTTCGACTGCTCGGTCTTCGACGGCAAGTACGTGACCGGCGATATCGACGAGCATTATCTGAACAAGATCGAGCATGCGCGCAACGACGCTTCCAAGGTAAAAAGCCAGGCAGTGAGCGCTATCATCGATCTGTACAACAACTAATCGAGCAAGGAGTGACGGCATGACTCAGGAATGGGATGCCGGTCGGCTGGACAGCGACCTTGAAGGCGTGGGTTTCGATACCCTCGCCGTACGCGCCGGGCAACATCGCACGCCGGAAAGCGAGCATGGCGATCCGATGTTCTTTACCTCCAGCTATGTGTTCCGTACGGCTGCCGATGCAGCCGCGCGTTTTGCGGGTGAGGTTCCAGGCAACGTCTATTCGCGTTATACCAACCCGACCGTGCGTTCCTTCGAGGAGCGCATCGCGGCGCTGGAAGGCGCGCAGCAGGCAGTTGCCACGGCAACGGGCATGGCGGCGATCCTTTCGGTGGTCATGAGCCTGTGCAGTGCGGGCGACCATGTGCTGGTGTCGCGCAGTGTGTTCGGCTCGACCATCAGCCTGTTCGAGAAGTACTTCAAGCGCTTCGGTATCGAAGTCGATTACGTGCCTCTGGCAGACCTGTCCGGCTGGGATGCGGCAATCAAGGGCAACACGAAAATGTTGTTCGTCGAGTCGCCGTCCAACCCGCTGGCCGAACTGGTGGATATCGCCGCACTGGCGGAAATCGCTCACGCCAAGGGCGCGACGCTGGTCGTCGACAACTGCTTCTGCACGCCAGCACTGCAACAGCCGTTGCGTCTGGGTGCGGATATCGTCGTGCATTCGGCAACCAAGTTCATCGACGGCCAGGGCCGTTGCATGGGTGGTGTGGTGGCCGGGCGCAGCGAACAGATGAAGGAAGTGGTCGGTTTCCTGCGTACTGCCGGGCCAACGCTGAGTCCGTTCAATGCCTGGATCTTCCTCAAGGGTCTCGAAACCCTGAGCCTGCGCATGCGTGCTCATTGCGCCAATGCCCAGGCAGTCGCCGAGTGGCTTGAGCAGCAGGAAGGTGTCGAGAAGGTTCACTACGCCGGGCTCAAGAGCCATCCGCAACATGAGTTGGCCCAGCGCCAGCAAAAGGGTTTCGGTGCCGTGGTGAGCTTTGAGGTCAAGGGTGGCAAGGAAGGAGCATGGCGTTTCATCGATGCCACGCGCCTGATTTCCATTACTGCCAACCTGGGCGACAGCAAGACCACGATCACTCACCCGAGTACCACGTCCCATGGTCGCCTGACGCCTCAAGAGCGTGAAGCTGCCGGGATTCGTGACAGCCTGATCCGGGTTGCGGTCGGCCTGGAAGACGTTGCAGACCTTCAGGCTGATCTGGCACGCGGTCTGGCGGCGTTGTGAGCGATTGGGCGATGAAAATCGCCAGCACCAACAATGGTCGGGTGGCTCTGGTTACCGGAGCCGCACGCGGGATCGGCCTTGGCATTGCTGCCTGGTTGATCGCCGAAGGCTGGCAGGTTGTGCTGGCGGACCTCGATCGTTCACGGGGTGCCAAAGTGGCCGGGGTGTTGGGTGACAACGCCCTGTTCATTGCCATGGACGTTGCCAGCGAGGATCAGGTAGCCGCAGGTGTGGCCGAAGTGCTCAGGCGCTTTGGTCGCCTTGATGCGCTGGTGTGCAATGCGGCCGTTGCCGACCCCCATAACACCACTCTCGAAAGCCTCGATCTGGCTCACTGGAATCGAGTGCTGGGTGTGAACCTCAGCGGTCCGATGCTGCTGGCCAAGCATTGTGCGCCGTATCTGCGCGCTCATTGCGGCAGCATCGTCAATCTTAGTTCGACCCGTGCCAGACAGTCCGAGCCCGATACCGAGGCCTACGCGGCGAGCAAGGGCGGCCTGCTGGCCCTGACTCATGCGCTGGCCATCAGTCTCGGTCCGGAGATTCGCGTCAACGCCGTGAGTCCTGGCTGGATCGATGCGCGGGATCCTTCCCAGCGTCGTGCCGAGCCGTTGTCGGAAATCGACCACGCCCAGCATCCGGCTGGCAGGGTAGGGACCGTGGATGATGTCGCGGCCATGGTGGCCTGGCTGCTTTCCCGGAATGCCGGATTCGTCACAGGCCAGGAGTTCGTGGTCGATGGTGGCATGACCAGAAAGATGATTTATGTGGAGTGAGTTTTGAGCTACAGGCTTTAAGCTGCAAGCAAAGGTGCGAGAGATCGCGCCTTTTTTGTTTCTGGCTGGTGGCCCGCAATTGATCTCTGAAAGGTGTTTTTTAAAAAAACTTCAAGCAGGGTATTGACTTAGGTTCGGTAGGTGCGTAAATTTCGCGGCCTCAGCGAAGCAAAGGGTGATTAGCTCAGCCGGGAGAGCATCTGCCTTACAAGCAGAGGGTCGGCGGTTCGATCCCGTCATCACCCACCATCGTTGAGTCTGGAAGCTGTTTCACGAGGGCTTTCAGAGTTGAAGCAACACATGCGCAGCGGTAGTTCAGTCGGTTAGAATACCGGCCTGTCACGCCGGGGGTCGCGGGTTCGAGTCCCGTCCGCTGCGCCATATTATCCAGATCGGGTTCGCCGGATCAGGGATTGAAGAACCCAATGGTTGTTCAATCAGGCAGTGATTCAAACTATCGAAAGTTTGTTTCAGGTCGATTAAAAGAGTTTCACAAGCGATACGCAGCGGTAGTTCAGTCGGTTAGAATACCGGCCTGTCACGCCGGGGGTCGCGGGTTCGAGTCCCGTCCGCTGCGCCATACAAAGCTTCAAGGCCTTGAACTCCTTGAAGCAAAATAAAAAGCGACCTTAACCGGTCGCTTTTTTTTGCCTGCGATTTATGCAAAAAAAAGCTGCGCTCATTACAAGCGCAGCTTTGTCATTCAACTCTTGTTCACCACTTCATTTCGCCTTTGGCTACTTTGGCACTGAGTTCCAGTGAAGACTCCTCACCCAGTTTCGGGTAATGAGTTTTCATTGCCTGGATCAGCGCTGCGGAATCCTTGGCCTTGGCGGTTTCTGCATCGAAGGTCTTGATGTAGTTCGCGGTAAAGGCAGGTGCCTGTTCCGACTTGAGTTCACCTGTCAGGAAGTGGCCGGGAACGACGGTTGCGGGTTTCAGTTTCTCGATGGTGGCCAGGGTTGCCAGCCAGTCCTGATGCGATTTGGCACTTTGAGTGTCGGCTATCCACACATGAATGTTATTGGCCAGCACCACGCCGCCGATGACCGCCTTGATTGACGGAACCCACACAAACGTCCGGTCAGGCTGCGGGCCGTCAAGGCCGACGATCTGCAGGTCCTGGCCTTCAAGCTTCAGGCTACTGCCCTGAATGACTTCGGGAACGATGATCTTGCTCGGTGCGCCAGCGCCCAGCTTCGGTCCCCAGTAGGCCAGTTTGCCGTCCTTGGTTTCCTTGATGTGAGCGACCGTTTCAGCACTGGCCACTACCTTGGCCTTTGGGTAGGCCTCGGTAATGGCTTGCAGGCCGAAGTAATAATCCGGGTCGCCATGGCTGATGTAGATGGTGGTGAGGTTCTTGCCGCTTTTACGGATCTTTTCCACGACCTGCTCGGCCTGTGTTGTGGAAAATTGTGCGTCGACCAGGATTGCATCTTTCTCGGCAGTGACCAGCACCGACGACACCGGGAAGATGGCCTCGGCTCCAGGGTTGTAGACATCCAGCTTCAATGGCTGTGCTGCCAGGCTGGTGCCGGCGAAGCCGAGCAGGGCGATGCTGGCAACAAAGCGTCGTGCAAATAGCGGTAGCATGAAAATCTCCATCCGGGCTGTATTAAGAGAAGTCCAGATTAGTTGAGATTTATAGACTGAAAAACGCTAGATTAGGCCCATATTTGTTGCTGAAACCGGTCGAATAATGGACAAATTGCAGGCCATGCAAGCTTTCGTCACGGTCGTTGATTGCGGCAGCCAGACTGCGGCTGCCGACAAGCTCGGATTGTCGCGGCCTGTCATTTCAAGATTCCTGGCCGAGCTTGAAGAGTGGACCGGTGCCCGGCTGATGCACCGCACCACCCGACGACTGAACCTTACTGCCGCTGGCGCCGAGGTTTTGCCGTTGTGTCGACGGATGCTCGATTTGGCGGAAGACATGCGTGCCGTCGTGGCAGCGCCCGAGGATGAGCCCAAAGGCTTGCTGCGCATCACCACCAGCACGTCCTTTGGGCAGGCTCAGCTCACCCAGGCCGTCACCGAGTTCGTTGGCCGCTACTCGCAGGTGCGTGTCGACATGGTGTTGCTTGATCGCACGGTGAATCTGGTCGATGAGCGCCTCGACCTGGCGATTCGCATCACCAACGACCTGGACCCGAATCTGATTGCCCGCCGCCTGACGACCTGCCGCTCTGTGGTCTGTGCATCGCCTGCTTATCTGCAGGCGCATTCCGGACCTAAAAGTATTGAAGACCTGGCTCTGCATAACTGCCTGACCCATTCCTACCACAGCAGCAGCCTGTGGCATTTCACCCGCAAGGGTTTGCCGTGCAGCGTTGCGGTACAGGGCAACCTCAGTACCAATGACTCGATCACCACCATGCAGGCTGCGCTTTGCGGAGCGGGTATTGCGCTGCTCCCCACCTATCTGGCGGCGCCGCTCATGCAGGACGGCAGGCTGATACCCCTGCTGACCCACTACCAGCCAATGGAGCTGAGCATTTACGCGGTCTATACCTCCCGAAAACACATGTCATCGGCATTGCGGGCACTGCTGGACTTCCTCGCCGAACGCTTTGCGCCTGAACCGGTGTGGGATCGGGGTTAAAAGGCACCTGATCAAGCGTTTGTGGCTGATTGCAAAGCCCCGACACGAAAAAATCGTCATTTGTATCAGCATCTTTTCACTGTCTGCGTTGATCCTGCGCTGGCCTTGTTGCAGACTTACCGACGTTTCCCCGGTCTGCAGTTCTGCTGACAGTTATCTTCCCCAGGATCCTCGATGTTTAAGTTACTGAGCTTTCGTACCGCGTGCTGGACGTCCGTCCTGCTGGTTATTGCTGGCTGTTCGTCTCCCAAGCAGGCTGTCTACGATCATGAGCATTTCGATGATGCAGGGACTTTTTCCAGAAGTTACCCGGCCAGCGATGATTCGTCCTGTGAGGCCGGACGGCGTGCGTTGCTCAGCCAGGGCTATATCATTACCAGCAATGACCCGAAAATGATCAGCGGTCGCAAGAGCTTCCAGCAGACGGGCGAGACTCATATCGAGATCAGTTTCAACCTTGTCTGCGCGGCCGATGTCGGTGGTGGCGGTTCGACCATGTTCGCCAACGCTTTGCAGGACCGTTATGCGCTGAAGAAAACCAACAACTCGGCCAGTCTGGGGGTAGGCGTGCTGGGTTCGGTATCGATGCCGATCGGCTCGACCGACGATTCGATGGTCAAGGTGGCCAGCGAGACGGTTGCTTCGGCCAAGTTCTATGAGCGCTTTTTCGGGCTGGTGGAAAATTTCCTGCCTCCAGAAGTGAAGCAGGCTGCGCATATCGTCGAGAAACCCAAGGCTGATCTGGGCGTGCCGGAAGCGGCTCCCGCTTCCGCTCCTGCACCGGCTCCAGTTCCGGCACCGGTTCCCTTGGCGCCTCAACCGGTCGAGGCTGAGCCGAAAGCCGAAACGGTACCGCCAGAGTCCCCGGCCACACCTGTCAGCAGCGAACCAGTTGCAGCACCTGCGGAGCCAGCGGCATTCAGCGCTGAAGATCAGTAACCCCCGTAGGAGCGAATCGGGCGGCGCTCCGCTCATTCGCGAAAGGCTTCGCGAATGAATTCGCTCCTACGATCGCTTACCCCAGAAACAGCTTGTACGCCGGATTCTGGCTCTCATCCCAATACGGATAACCAATCTCCTCCAGCGCTGCGCCCACCAGATGCCGTTCCTCTTCCGGCACCAC
>NZ_BLVZ01000009.1 GCF_015471405.1 Pseudomonas cichorii | reverse complement strand
GAGTTGTTCACCGATCAGTTCCACGCCCACCTGGCTGGAAATTTCACCGGCCCGGTTGTCGATTTCGTCGACCTCGAGTTTCAGCGCTTTTGTGGCGCCTACCAGACCACCGGCCCCGTTATCCAGGGTCTTGCCGGTCAAGGTCAGGGTGCCCTGGGCCACCAGTTCGCCGCCTTGCTGGGTCAGGCTGTCGACGGTGGCGGTCAGGTTGTTCTGACTGGCGATGCGGCCCTGGCCGTTGAGCACCGTGTCGGCCTGCAACGTCATCACGCCCACGGCGTTGAGCAGGCCGTTCTGGTTATTCAGTTGGGTGCCGGTGAATTCAAGCCCGGCCTGGCTGGTGATACCGCCCTTCTGCGCGGCGCTCAAACCGGTCTGGCTATTGTCGAGGTCACCGATCAACAGCGTCATCAGCTTGTCGGAGCGGATCACCCCGCCGCGGTTGATCGCGCTGTCGCTGTTCACGGTCAGCAGGTCCTGCCCCACTACCCGGCCGCCCTGATTGTTCAAGACCTGGCTGGTCAGGTTGAGGATGCCCTTGGCCTGCACCTGGCCGCCGGTACGGTTATCCAGGGTGCCGGTCAGGGTGATATCCAGTTGGCCATCGGTGAGCACGGCACCGGCCAGGCGGTTATCCAGGCTCGCGGCCTGCAGGTTCAGACCCAGGCCGGCCCCCAGGGTCCCGGCCTGGTTGTCGAGGGCTTGAGCCAGAATGACGGTCAGCACCTCGTCGGCCATGACCTGGCCTTCGGCGTTGTGCAGGCTCTTGGCCTCTAACGTGATGGCCCCTGCACTGCTCAGCAGGCCCTGGCGGTTGCTGACTTCGCCGGTCACGTCCAGCGTGAGGCCCGCCTCGCTGCTCACCTCACCGCTGTCGTTGGTCAGGGTATCGGCAGAGAGGTCCACGCTGGTGCCGGACACCAGCCCGCGCAGGTTGGTCAGCGCCTTGTCGATGCGTACGACCAAGGATTCGTCGCTGAGCACCGTGCCATCGGTGTTGTCCAGCGAGGTGGCCGCCAGGGTAAAGCCCTTGGCACTGGAGATCTCGCCGCTCTGGTTGTTGACTGTGCCGAGGTTGGTCAGCAGCAACTGGCCGGGGGCCGTAATCAAACCGTCCTGGTTATTCAGGTGGCCGTTGCCGAGGTCCAGGCTGACGTCGCCATTGCTGTACAGGCGCCCGTCGGCGTGTTGATCCAGGCCCGTGACCACAGCGGTCAAAGCCATGGCACTGGCGATGCGTCCTGCTTCGCTGTTATTGACCTGCGCGGCAGTCAGGCGCAGGGCCTCGGTGCTGGTCAGGCGACCGTCCTGGCTGTTGTTGAAGGCGCCGGTGGTGACGGTCACGCCTTTGCCGGCAATACGCCCGCTGCGGCTGTTGTCCAGGCGGCCGCTGGTGAGGGTCAGGGCTGCATCGCTGAGGATTTCGCCGCCCTGGTTGACCACGGCGTCCGTGACGGTGAGGTTGGCAGTGCCGGTGCTGGTGAGGCTGCCGCCGGTGTTGGCCAGTGAAGTGGCGGTCAGCAGCAAAGCACCGCTAGCTCTCATACGCCCCTTGGAACTGTTGTCGAACTGCCCAAGCGTGGCGGTCAAGGCAGCCTTGCTGGTGAGTTCGCCGTTGCGGTTGTTCAGGGTCGCGGCAGACAGCTCAAGGCCCGTCGCAGACACCAACCCCCGCAGGTTGGTCAGCACCTGATCGATGCGCACGATCAGGGATTCGTCGCTGAGCACCGAGCCGTCGGTGTTATCCAGCGAAGTGGCGGCCAGGGTAAAGCCCTTGGCACTGGAGATCTCGCCGCTTTGGTTGTTGACCGTGCCGAGGTTGGTCAGCAGCAACTGGCCGGGGGCCGTAATCAGGCCGTCCTGGTTATTGAGGTGGCCGTTGTTCAGGTCCAGGCTGACATCGCCATTGCTGTACAGCTGACCATCGGCGTGTTGATCCAGGCCCGTGACCACAGCGGTCAAAGCCATGGCACTGGCGATGCGTCCTGCTTCGCTGTTATTGACCTGCGCCGCAGTCAGGCGCAGGGCCTCGGTGCTGGTCAGGCGACCGTCCTGGCTGTTGTTGAACGCGCCGGTGGTGACGGTTACGCCTTTACCGGCGATCCGCCCGCTGCGGCTATTGTCCAGGCGGCCGCTGGTGAGGGTCAGGGCTGCATCGCTGAGGATTTCGCCGCCCTGGTTGACCACGGCGTCAGTGACAGTCAGGGTCGAGGTGCCCGTGCTGGTGATACTGCCCGCGGTGTTATCCAGTGAGTCGGCATTGATCGTCAGCGTTCCCGCGCTGGACATCAGGCCCTTCTGGCCGTTCGATACGTTGCTGGCCGTGACACTCACGTTGCCACCCTGGCTCAGAATCCGGCCTGACTGGCGGTTATCCAGGGTCGTGGCGGTAATGCGGGTACTGGCCTGCCCGCTCAGGGTCGCGCCCTGGTTGTTGAGGGTCTGGGTGACGGTCGCCTGCACGGCACGGCTGGCGACAATGTTGCCGGTGTTGGTCAGGTTGCCTGCCGACAGCACCACATCGCCGGCGGCATTGCGGCTGTTATCCGCATTGACGCCCGCCTCGATGATCGCGCTGTTGCTCAGGAGCCCGGTGCTGGACAGTGTGACGCTGTCCCGTGCGGCGATATTCTGCTGGATGGCCAGATCGCCCGGCGTCGTGATCGACAACGCGCTGCCCGCATACAGCGGCCCGTTGACCTCGACCGCGTTGGCATTCACCGTCACCGCCCCGCTGGCCGCCGTCTGCACCATGCTCAACTGGCCATTGGCATCGATCTGGATATCACCGGCACTGGCCGCCATATTCCCCGCCAGCCTCACCCCGACACCGGCTTCGGTGCCCACCAGTTTCACGGCACCGGCGTACATGCCGCCCAAGGCCGAGCTGTCGATGGCCAGTTGCGGTTTGGTGCTGCCGTCGTCCGCCAGCGCTGTGGCGTTGAGGGTCTGGGCATCAACGTCGTTGCGACCGGCAATGATGTTGAGCTTCTTGGCGTGCAGCTCGGCGTTGACCTTTGCGCTGCGGGTGATGATGTCGAACTGGTCGAGGTTGTCGGCATTGAGCCCCAGCCCCTCGATGGCCACGCTGCCGCCCTGGACGTTGAACCGCACCAGATTGCCGTTGTTGTCCAGCACCGGTTTGCCGGTGGTCAGGGTGGCTTGCGGCGTATTGAGAAAACCGCAGCCATCACAGGTGATGCCGTACGGGTTGGCAACAATCACCCGCGCCGCCTGCCCCGCCACCTCGGTGTAGCCCTTGAGTTCGGTGCGGTTATTGCTGACCACCTCGTTGAGAATCGTGGTCGCGGCCGCGCCTTGCAGGTTGCTGTTGGAGATGATGATCCCGCCCAGCTGGGTGTTCTGGGTCTGGGTGGGCGCCGTGGCGTTGTTGAGGATCACCCCCTGGCTGCCGACGTTGTACTGCTGGAACTGGTTGTGCGACAGGCCACTGGCATTCGGGGCCGCAATATTGACGATCGGCACCCCGTTGCCCGCCGCCCCGACGCTGGTGGAGCCGCTGCTCACCACGATCCCGTCCGCCTGCGCCCACAGCGGCTGCCAGAACATGGCATTGGCCAGGATCAGCGCAATACCGCGCTTGGGCATCCCCCAGAAACGTTCGCGCAGTTGCACACGGGCCGACGGTTGACGGGCCAGAAAGGCGAGATGCTTGGCGTCCATGCGGAGGTATTCCTGCGGGGGTCAGAACGGTTTGGAAAGACTTGGAAAAACAGTGCGAGGCGAAGCTGATCGGCAGATCAGACCCTGCTCACCGGAGGCGGGAGTGGGAACGGCCGGGGAAACCAGAGGAGTGGCAGCGAGAAGGACAAGCAGAGCCGTCCTGGGGCGGGTGAATACACGATTCGTCCTTGCAATATCATATTGATATCAAATTCGGCGCGATTCTAGATTGCCATCATCCTGACGTCAATTTTTTGTAACGACCGTGTATCGGGTTTGGTACGGGTGCCGGAGGCCCCAGCTGCAAGCTGCAAGCTGCAAGCTGCAAGCTGCAAGCTGCAAGCTGCAAGCTGCAAGCTGCAAGCTGCAAGCTGCAAGCTGCAAGCTGCAAGCTGCAAGCTGCAAGCTGCAAGAAGTATGGGGCTGTGATTAGGTAGAGAAAGGAAGAGTTAATTTATTTTTGAATTATTAATAGTATGAAAGCATGCCCTCAATAAGAGGGCATGCTTTCATTCATTTGCACTTTTTTATAGCGTGCTTAATCAGGCGACCCGAACAAAGCGCTGCTGTTTTTTCGCGGCTTGCCATTCATCTTTAAGGTTCTGTAACAGGCTCGCCATGAACTCCGTATCGGCGGCTGCCTTCTTGCCGACGTAGCCCTGGCCTCTGCGGAACATTTTCAGGCTGCTCAGCATTTCCGGGTGGTTTGCCTGGAATTCGCTCTCTGCCGTGCAGGGCGACATGGGGTCGATATGCACTTCGCCTGAGTTCGCAATCCAGAGAATATGGCTGTCCAGAGTATCTTTGCGTACTGCAAACAGACGAGCCAGCTCATCAATAGTTGGATGATTGTTGATATTCATGTTGATGCTCCTTCGCTCGTTAACCTGTTTAATACCAGTGATATATAAACTTGCCTGTCAGGTGACTCATGAACGAGACAATGCATCCTGTTCACGCCATACATCCCGACCCAGAGGAAATGCAGGTAGCCTTGACATAAAGCCACTACAACAGGGAGGCGTCACGGAAGGAGAGCGTAGCGAAAGCCAAAGACATGGCTGGCGACCGTTACAAGGTCTGCCACAAGTATCATGAGGACGTTTCGCCAGCCGCTCGTCCTGTCGGACGTGCCATGCCGGTTCAGCTTCATCAATCTGCCTTGTGGGCAGCCTGCATCCGGGGAACATCTCGACGGCTTGCCGAGCCTGTTCAGTACATCTTTTCCAGCGCTCCCGATCAGGGAGACAGCTGCATAATGCAAAAGGAAAAGGCAGGCGTCAACAAATATGTAGTGATTATTTTTTATCACTACATAATCTTTTGAAACCAGCGGAAGAAGCGTCAGCAGTGACTATCCGGTCACTGCTGACGTAGAGGGGCTGCCGGTTTTAGCGGGCAGTGAATGCGGTGTAGCTGTTGATCAGGTTGCGATAGTTGGGGATGCGCTGGGAAAGCAGGTTGGCCAGGCCTTCCATGTCGTTGCGCCAGTCGATCTGCAGTTCGCAAGCCACCGAGAACCAGTTGACCAGTTGCGCACCGGCAGCGGTCATGCGCGCCCATGCCGCTTGCTGGACCGTTTCATTGAAGGTACCGGAAGCATCGGTTACCACGAACACCTCGAAGCCTTCGGCCAGAGCGCACAGGGTCGGGAATGCCACGCAAACGTCAGTCACCACACCTGCGATGATCAGTTGCTTGCGACCGGTGGCCTTGACGGCCTTGACGAAATCTTCGTTGTCCCAGGCATTGATCTGCCCTGGACGCGGAATGTACGGGGCATCCGGGAACATTTCCTTGAGCTCCGGTACCAACGGGCCGTTGGGGCCTTGCTCGAAGCTGGTGGTCAGGATGGTCGGCAGGTTGAAGAACTTGGCCACATCGCCCAGAGCCAGCACATTGTTCTTGAATTCGTTGGGCGAAAAGTCCTGGACCAGTGAAATCAGGCCCGTCTGGTGATCGACCAACAGAACCGCTGCATCATCTTTGTTCAAGCGTTTGTACGGGGTGCTCATGGTTGACTCCTTGGTTTTTTATCGATATCCGGCGTTTGCATGCAAGGGTGAAACAATCAGAACGCAAAACACGAACAGCCAAACGCGCCCCAGAACCCCTGGAAGTCGCTGACCGGCACGCTGGAAAGCCTGGCGCGTTCATGGCTGTGGGAGTGCACGGCGCAAGGGCCGCTGCATTGGTGAACCTGGGCGAGTACCGGTGAAGAGGGTCGCCAGTGACCGGCGACCTTGGCCACAGGCGACCAGTCCGGCAGGACGGGCAGGCCCGGCGGTGCCAGCTTCTCGAAATCACCGGAACCGAACACGACCTTGCCGTCGACCACGGTCAGCACCGACTCGATCCACTTGATGGACTCTTCCTCGACGCTGAAATAATCCGCCGACAAGGCAACAAGATCCGCCAACTGGCCGACCTTGATCTGGCCCTTCTTGCCCTGCTCGGACGAGAACCAGGCGCTGCCGTGGGTGAACAGCTCAAGGGCGGTTTCACGAGGCAGGCCTTCGGGATACAGTTCAAGCCCGCCGACGGTGCGACCGCTGACCATCCAGTACAACGAAGTCCAGGGGTTGTAGCTGGACACCCGCGTGGCGTCAGTACCGGCACCCACCGGCACGCCTTCGGAGAGCATGCGTTTGATCGGCGGGGTCATTTCGGCGGCCTTGGCACCGTAACGGTCGACGAAGTATTCGCCCTGGAACGCCATGCGGTCCTGAATTGCAATACCGCCGCCCAGCGCCCGGACCCGCTCGATGTTCTTGGGAGTAATGGTTTCGCAGTGATCGAAGAACCACGGCAGGCCATTGAACGGAATATCGCGGTTGACCTTCTCGAAGACATCCAGCATCCGGGAAATGGATTCGTCATAGGTCGCATGCAGACGGAACGGCCAGCGATGCTCGACCAGGTGCCGAACCACGGGTTCAAGATCCTGCTCCATGCCAGGCGGCAGGTCAGGACGCGGTTCAAGAAAGTCCTCGAAGTCGGCAGCCGAGAAGGTCAGCATCTCCCCTGCCCCGTTATGCCGCAGGAAGTCGTCGCCCTGATGCAGAGTGACCGTATTGGTCCAGTTCTTGAAATCGGCCAGCTCTTCCTTCGGTTTCTGGGTAAACAGGTTGTAGGAAATACGCACCGTCAGTTGTTTTTCACGAGCCAGTTGTTCGATCACCGCATAGTCGTCGGGATAGTTCTGGAAACCGCCGCCAGCATCGATGGCGCTGGTGACGCCCAGCCGGTTGAGCTCACGCATGAACTGTCGGGTCGAGTTGACCTGATACTCCAGCGGCAGTTTCGGCCCTTTGGCCAGGGTCGAATACAGAATCATGGCATTGGGTTTGGCCACCAGCATGCCGGTGGGATTGCCCTGTGAATCGCGAACGATCTCGCCACCGGGCGGGTTCGGGGTATCGCGGGTGTAGCCCGCCACACGCAACGCAGCGCGGTTGAGCAAGGCGCGGTCGTAGAGGTGCAGGACGAAAACCGGGGTATCGGGTGCTGCCTGATTGAGTTCTTCAAGGGTTGGCATGCGCTTTTCGGCAAACTGGAATTCATTCCAGCCACCCACTACACGCACCCATTGTGGCGTCGGCGTGCGGTCAGCCTGCTCCTTGAGCATGCGCAAGGCATCGGCCAGAGACGGCACACCCTCCCAGCGCAGTTCCAGGTTGTAATTGAGACCACCGCGAATCAGGTGCAGGTGCGAGTCGTTGAGGCCGGGAATCACGGTGCGCTTTTGCAAGTCGATGACCTGAGTGGCGCTGCCGCGCAATACCATGACTTCAGCCTCGGTGCCCACAGCGACGAAACGTCCGCCACTGATCGCCACGGCACTGGCCTTGGGCTTTTCACGATCGACTGTATGAAATTGACCGTTGAAGAGAATCAGTTCGACATTCATTGCAGCACCTTTGGCAAAAGTTTGAGAAGCACCGGCATAACCGGAGAATGGCAAGGCAGGCAGGATCGCCGCAGCGGCGCTCAGCAATGAGCCTTTGGCAATGAAACGCCTGCGCTGCAAATCGGTTTTGTCATCACTCATGGGGTCACTTTCCTTGTGAAGCCTTGGTGGAAGCTTTCAGCCAGGGAGCAAACAAGCGTGTGGCCGCAGGCATCAACAGATAAACCACTAGCAGAACGATGGTTACCGTCACCAGCGCGTTGCTGACGAGATAACCCGATAGCCATGGATTGAGTGCAAAGACCGGCTTCCATAGCAGAGGAATCAATAGACTCAGCGGCAAGATGACCAGAAAGGTCACGCATGCCTGTTTCCAGCGTGGTGGAGGCCCGACGTCATCACCCACCGGGGTGAACCAGAACTCGTTATGCGGGTTGACCTGCGTCTGGTCACCATCGGCAAGCATAGGCGCGGCCTCTTGCACCAGTTGCCGCCGCTCATCGGAGTCCAGCCAGCTCTGCATGGCTTCGGTGGAATGAAAACGCAGGACACAGGTAAACAACTGCAAGCCACCGGACTTGCTGCGAATCACATCCACGCCCAAGTGGCCAGGATAGCCACCGGCAATCGTGACGATGCGCCGCAGCCAGGCTTCATAAGCCGCCTCTTGTCCGGCCTTGATCCGGTGTTTGATGACCAGCGTGACAACTTCATTGAAGACCGAACTGCTCAAGACACGGGCTTGTGCGTCGAGACGAATGGGATCAGACATGGCCTGCAACTCCGTAAACACCGAATGAAAATCTTCAGGTCAGACGACATGCTTGACCGAATAGAGATAGTGCCGTTGATTACAGGCCAAAAATTGAACGTATGTGCTGTCTTGTATCTGGATTGATACCTTCGCTCTTCGCGAATGAATTCGCTCCTACGCGGGCGGCGTAGGAGCGAATTCATTCGCGAAGGCAGGCCTTAAATGATCGGCATTGCCATGTACTGGGCAATGCGCGAACGCAGCCAGCGCTCGGCGGGATCATTGTCGTGAACGCCGCTCCAGACCATGGACAACTCGGCAGGCACGATGGGAAATGGCGGATCTTCGGCGCGCAATGTGCTGCCTTCCACCAGCGCACAGGCCGCGTAATCCGGCACTGTGGCAATCAACTCGGTGCCCGCCAGCAAGGCCCGCAAGCCATTGAACTGCGGCACCGCCAACACCACCTTGCGGGCACGGCCGACTCTGGCCAGATCCAGATCGATATTGCCGCTCAGGTCACCGGAAAACGACACCATTGCATGCTGACGCTCGCAGTACTCATCCAGGCTCAGAGCACCGGGACGGGCGTCGCCACGGATCACCTTGCAGCCGATCTCGCGCAGCTTCTTGCGTTTGGCATTGGCGGGAAGGTCAACGGTGTAGCTGACGCCCACCGAGATTTCCCCGGAAGCCAGCAAGGCTGGAAGGAGCAGGTAATTGGCCCGGCGAATGACCACGATAATACCGGGCGCTTCCTCGCGCAGTTGCGTCAGCAGCGGCGGTAACAGGCCGAATTCGGCGTCGTCGGAAAGCCCGATACGGAAGATATCGCAACTGGTGGACGGGTCGAACTCCTTGGCACGGCTGACCGCGCCGGAAATGGTATCCAGCGCAGGCCGTATTTCCTTGAGGATATCCAGGGCCCTGGCAGTAGGTTCCATTCCCCGGCCATTGCGCAGCAGCAATTGATCGTCGAACAGATCACGCAGGCGGCCCAGCGCGGCACTCACCGCTGGCTGGCCGATAAACAGCTTTTCGGCGACGCGGGTGAGGTTTCGTTCAAACATCAATGCCTCGAAAATCACCAACAGGTTCAGGTCGACGCGGCGCAAGTCGTTGCGGTTCATGCAAGGGCTCCAGAGGCTGGATACAGTCTGGTTCAAGTAGGCATGACAGGCCTGCTCAAACCTTGTACGCCTGTGCCTTTAAATATTGAACCCCGAGTGCCCGTGCTATTTCGACAGCTCTGCAACAGGTGTTCCAACGTTTTTTATTGACCTGCCGCAGGCCTGTGGTCGCCAAAGCGGACTATGGTATGGAATCTCCATTTGTTGCAAGCGAGCCAGATACCATGCCACCAGCCTCCTCCGGAACCCTGTCCATGCGCGCCGAGCGGCTGCATCCGGGCTTCGTCATTGCCTGGCTGTTCTGCGCCCTGTTCTACTTCATCCAGTATTCATTACGCTCCGCGCCTGGCGTGATGATGCCGGAGCTGACCCATGCGTTCGATCGGGACGTCGTGGCCATCGGCGCCCTGATCGGGCTTTATTACTACACCTACTCGATATTCTCGATTATCGCAGGGGCCGCACTGGATCGTCTGGGCGCCAAGTATGTGATTCCTCTCGGCATCCTGATGGTTGCTCTCGGGGCCGCGCTGTTCGGCCTGGGTGAATTGCAGGCCGCGCAGATCGGACGCCTGCTGCAAGGTGCCGGCTCGGCCTGTTCCTTTATCGGAGCGGTCTATCTGGCCACTCACGGTTTTCCATCGCGCTATCTGGCAACGGCTGTGGGCTTTACCCAATGCTTCGGCATGCTGGGCGGCTTTGCCGGGCAATTCGGAGTCGGGCCGTTGATCCATGGCACGATTCTCTGGGAGCAGTTCTGGTTCATCTCCGCAGCCTGCCTGTTTGTCGTTGCGATCATGGTGCTGATCGCAACGCCCAAAGGTCATGACCCAAGGCCGGTCAACAGCAGTGGCTCGGCAGGTTCGATACTCACGCCATACAGACAAGTGCTGAGCAATCCACAGTCCTACCTGTGCGGCTTCAGCGCGGGCCTGTTGTTTCTGCCAACCACCATCGGCGATATGATCTGGGGCGTCCCTTTCCTGCGAGAAGGCTTGTCCATCGACTATGCCGAGGCCGTGAATCGCAGCAGCATGGTGCCACTGGGCTGGGTGATTGGCTGCCCGTTGCTGGGCTATATCTCTGACCGTATCGGACGACGCAAACCTGTAATGATCGGCGGCGCCTTGCTGATCCTGGCGTCCTGCACTGCCATTCTGTATCTGCCCGCCGGCATCGCCCCGCCTTATCTGTTCGGCCTGCTGATGGGCATTGGCTCCGGAGCCGCGATGATTCCCTACACCGTCATCAAGGAGGTCAACCCGGACAACGTGAAAGGCAGCGCAACCGGTGCCATCAACTTTCTGGTGTTTACCTTCAGTGCCTTGCTGACACCGGTGTTCGGCCATCTGCTGAACCGGCTCGCTGCCGGTGGAAGCCTGAACCTTTCGGTCTTCCAGCAGGCAGGCGACTACCTGCTGGCGGGTATCGTGATTGCTATTGTGCTGGCCTTTTTCCTGAAGGAAACCGGCCCGCGAGGCAAGGGCAATAATCCACTGCAATAAACGCCATCACGCATGCGGAGCGCCATCAGCCTTGCTGGGCGCTGCGTATTGCGGCTTGAGCTTGCCTGCGTCGTCCAGCAGCCAGGCATCGAGAACTTCCCGGACCACTGGCCCGGCCACCCGGCCTCCCGCCTCACCGTTCTCGATCATCACCGCGACAACGATTTTCGGATGTTCAGCCGGGGCAAAGCCGACGAACAAGGCGTTATCCCGGTTGCGCTCCAGAGTCTTGAGACGGTCGTAACGCTCGCCCTGCTTGATCGCAACCACCTGTGCGGTGCCGCTCTTGCCAGCGATGTGATACTGCACTCCCTTGGCAGCATCCCGAGCGATGCCACGCGGATCATGCATAACCATTTGCATGCCTTGATTGACCTGAATCCATTCATTTGGATCTTTAAGCACAATATTGGGCATCGGATGCTCATCTACAGGTGCCGTGTCGCCGACTTCAACCGCCAGATGCGGACGATGCCACACGCCTTTGCTGGCAATCAGTGAAGTCGCCTGGGCCAGTTGCAGCGGCGTGACCTGCATGTAACCCTGGCCGATGCCGAGAATCACCGTCTCACCGGGGAACCACGCCTGACGGCGCGTGGCGCGCTTCCATTCGCGCGAAGGCATCAGGCCAGCGGACTCCTCGAACATGTCCAGCGAGACTTTCTGACCCAGGCCAAACATGGCCATGTAGTCATGCAGGCGGTCGATACCCAGCTTATGTGCCAAGGTATAGAAATAGGTGTCGTTGGAACGCATGATCGCAGTGTCCATGTCTACCCAGCCATCGCCGCTGTGGTTCCAGTTGCGGTACTTGTGATCAAAATCCGGCAACTGGAAATAACCGGGGTCGAACACCTTTGTAGAAGCACTGACCACACCCGTATCAAGCCCCGCAATGGCCACCTCCGGCTTGACCGTCGAGCCGGGCGCATACAGCCCGCGCAGCACCCGATTGAACAGCGGCCGGTCGATGGAATCCCGCAATGCGGCGTACTGCTTGAAGCTGATGCCGGTCACGAACAGATTGGGATCGAAACTGGGTTTGCTGACCATCGCCAGCACTTCACCGGTAGCCGGGTCCAGCGCCACAACCGAGCCACGACGATCACCCAGAGCATTCTCGGCCGCTTCCTGCAAATGCACATCCAGGCTCAGGGTGATGTTCTTGCCGGGAGTCGGGTCGGTATGTTTAAGCACACGCAACACACGACCCTGAGCGTTGGTCTCGACTTCCTCATAACCCACATGCCCATGCAACTCTGACTCGTAGAAACGCTCGATGCCGGTCTTGCCTATCGACTGAGTGCCACGGTAATCGGTGTCCAGCTGTTTGGACTCTTTCTCGTTGATACGCCCGACATAACCGATGGAATGAGCAAAATGCGCGCCCAGCGGATAATGACGAATGAACTGTGGCGCAACATCCACGCCCGGCAGACGGAACTGATTGACTGCCAGCAAGGCGATCTGCTCTTCGGTCAACTCGTAGAGCAAGGTCGCAGGTTCAAACGGATGGCGTACCTGCTTGAGTTCCTTCTCGAAAAGGATGCGGTCCTCGTCGGGCAACGACAGGATGCTCATCAACTCGTCGATTACCTTATGCCAGTCGTTGGCACGCTCACGGGTCAGGGTCAGGTTGAAACTGGGACGGTTATCGGCGAGCACCACGCCATTGCGGTCATAGATCAAACCGCGCTCAGGCGGGATCGGCAGCACATGTACGCGGTTGTTTTCGGAAATGGTCGAGTGATAGTCGAACTCGATGACTTGCAGGAAATACATGCGAGCGACAAGACAAACGCTCAGTACCGTGACCAGCAGCGCGCAGGCGACGACACGCAGATTGACCAGGCGACTCTCTTTTTCATGATCCTTCAGAGGAATGGGATTGGGCATTTCTACAGCTTCTCGGTAATGACGAACGACGCGGACGATATATGTAAGTAAATATTTCGGCGCGCACGATACCAAGAAGTGAAGGGTTGCAGGGGATTGTCTGCCGAGAGGAAGCGAGACAACC
The DNA here is from genome assembly GCF_015471405.1 of Pseudomonas cichorii. Lineage (GTDB taxonomy): Bacteria > Pseudomonadota > Gammaproteobacteria > Pseudomonadales > Pseudomonadaceae > Aquipseudomonas > Aquipseudomonas serbiensis. The sequence goes on along the minus strand of NZ_BLVZ01000009.1, from coordinate 261,509 downwards.
CGCGAAAGACGCTACTCCAGCAGCGGCTCTGCCACGGCTTCACGAGCGTGCATGATGCGTGGCATGTTGCCTTCTATCCAGCGGGCCAGCGTCTCGACCTGCAAGGCTATCTCTTCGCCCATGGGAGTGAGGCTGTACTCGACATGAGGTGGCACCACCGGCAGCGATTTGCGATCGACAAACCCGTCGTATTCCAGATTTTGCAGAGTCTGTGCCAGCATTTTTTCGCTTACACCGCCGATCTTGCGGCGAATCTCGCTGAAGCGATGCGTGCCGTCACGCAATACCACCAGCACCAGAACCCCCCAACGGCTGCATACATGGCTGAGCACACTGCGCGAAGGGCATTCGGCAGCCATCAGTTCACCCTGACGCCCGCAAGCGTTCAATGACCCGGAGTTTGAACCAGAATTGCCAAGGAGGTGGCTCATATACTTACCTTTTTGTTAGTACTTACGAAAGGTTAGCTTAATGTCTATGCTGATCTTTCACTTCTAATTCAATGAGCTTAAAGGACCCACTCATGATCGTCGTCACAGGTGCTACCGGCCAGCTTGGCCGTCTCGTCATTGAACAACTGCTCAAGCGCGTCCCTTCCTCACAGATCATCGCAGCCGTACGCAGCCCTGAAAAAGCTGCCGACCTCGCCGCACTGGGCATTCAGATCCGCCAAGCGGACTACTCGCAACCCTCTACGCTCGACGGCGCCCTGACAGGTGCGCAAAAGGTGTTGCTGATTTCCTCCAGTGAAATAGGTCAGCGCCTGCCACAGCATAAAGCCGTGATCGACGCTGCCAAACGCGCTGGTATCAAACTGCTAGCCTACACCAGCGTTCTCCACGCCGATACATCGGTATTGGGTCTGGCTCAGGAGCACGTCGAAACCGAAGCTGCCTTGCGCGACAGCGGTGTGCCAACCGTCATTCTGCGCAATGGCTGGTACCACGAAAACTACACCGCGGGCATTCCAGCCGCTCTGGGCCTTGGCTCGGTCTACGGCTGTGCCGGCGATGGCCGCATCAGTTCGGCAGCCCGAAACGATTACGCAGAAGCCGCCGCTGTGGTACTGACCTCAAACGAGAATCAGGCAGGTCGAGTCCACGAACTGGCTGGCGATGAGTCCTACACCTTGGCCGACTTTGCCGCCCAGGTGTCGCAGCAGAGCGGAAAAACCCTGCCTTACGTGAACCTTCCACAAGCCGATTATCAAGGCGCACTGGAGCAAGCCGGCTTGCCACAAGCGATCGCGCATCTGCTGGCCGACTCGGACACCGGCGCATCCAAAGGCGCACTCCACGATGACAGCCACCAGCTAAGCGCACTCATCGGCCGAGCCACCACGCCGGTATCGGTGAGCATTGCTGCTGCCCTGGCTGGATAATCAAGGGCGTCATATCCAATCGAATGTTTTACGGTGACCAGGGTCCCAGTCTATGTAACCGGCATAAAGCCATGAATCAATAGACTGGGAGTCTCTGACATGAACAGCAAATCGTTGATCGCCTGCCTGACCCTGCTGGGCTGCTTCTCTGTTGTCACCCTGCCTGCTCAGGCGGAACAGAAGGTCGAAGAGTCTGCAGACAACATGCACGAACTGGAACTGGGCTCACGGGCACCGCAGCAATTCCAGCGTACCGAGGCCGCTATTACGGACTGGAAAAGTAAAGGTCTCCCCGCTCCCGCCAAAGAAAGCCAGTGGGTACGCATCAATGACAAGTATGTTCGCGTGCAAGTGACCAATGGGCAGATCGTCGATATCGTTCCAGCGTCAAAATAACCCACCGAATGATTTGCAATGCAGGAACTCCCGGTGCATAAAACCACCATTCAATGGACCGGGAACCTGACATGAAAAGCAAATCCTTGATCGCCTGCCTGGCGCTGCTGGGCTGTGCATCAATCGCAACCCTGCCCGCTCAGGCGGCACAAACCGTCGAAGCGGCTGGCAGTACCTACCGGGAAATCGACGTCGGCTCATTCTTGCCAGAGAGATTCCTGAGCACCAAGGCAGCCATGACCGACTGGAAAACCAAAGGCCTCACTGCGCCGGGTGTCAGCAGCCAGTGGGTACGCATCCAGGACAAATACGCCCGCGTACAGGTCAGCAACGGAAAAGTCGTCGAGGTTGTTCAAGCGCCAAACTGAGAGCGTTGAAACAGGCCTTCAGATTTGAGGGCCTTTGACCGGGAAAGACACGAAAGGCTTGATTTCCTTGAGCACGAACATGCTCTGCATTTCCTTGATGCCGGGCAAGCGCCGAATGGTAGTCATGGCAAAATCAGCGAACGAATCCAGATCCCGAGCTACAACCTGCAACAGAAAATCCGCATCGCCACCAATGCTATAGCACGCCACCACATCTTCCAGCTGCATGACCTCCTGCTCGAACTTCTTCGCTTCGGCCTCGCTATGGCTGTCGATGCTGACACGTATGAACACCATGACTCCCAGCCCGATCTTGCGTCGGTCCAACACCGCCTTGTAACTCAATATATAGCGATGCTCCTCCAGTTGCCTTACCCGACGCCAACAAGGCGAAGCGGACATGCCGATATGGTCTGCAAGAGTCTGGTTGGTGATCCTGCCATCCTGCTGCAGAGCGGTAAGAATTCTGGCGTCTGCCAGACTCAGCACCTGTTCGGTCATAAATTCCACACCACAAGATAAAAAAGGTAGTTTTTACCCTTTTAAGTGCCACAAGCAATAAAAACAGACAATTTCACCCTGAGTAAGAGGTGTAGCATTTTTCAACCTCAGAACGACACGACTTCCGAGGTCTGGATACCAGGCACTATTCCTCAGGAGAGCAACATGCTGGACATGACCCAGATAGTTACCTATTCAGCCGCATTGGGCATTGCCGCTGCCGTTCCCGGCCCCGGTATGACAGCGCTGGTAGCGCGTAGCGTCAGTGGCGGCACGGTTTCGGGCTTTTGCGTGCTGTCTGGCTTGATCCTGGGGGATTTGACCTACCTGTCTTTTGCGGTCTTTGGGCTGGCAATCATTGCCGAACACTTCAACGCGCTGTTTCAAGTCGTACGCTGGGGCGCAGCGTTGTATCTCTGCTATCTGGCGTGGCAGTTCTGGTTCGCCGATCACCAGCCCATAGAACCGGGAAAGACAGCCCAGAAGAAGGAGTTGTTTTCAGCAGCCGCTTGCGGACTGACCATTACCCTGAGCAACCCGAAAACCATCGCGTTCTACCTGGCACTTCTGCCGCTGGCGATCAATCTGGAAGCCGTCTCTCTACAGACCTGGGCGCTGGTGCTGGTACCGCTAACTGTCCTGGTGTTACTGGCTGTAGGGGCACTGTTCATTCTCGCCGCTGTACGTATTCGTCACCTGCTGTCGGGCCAGAAGGCTCAACAAAAACTGTTCCGGGGGGCAGCAACAATCATGGTAATAGCAGCAGCGTCGATGCTGATTCGCTGAAGCACCTGGCACTTTCATACTCATGCCATACAGCTATCAACGACAAGCCTCGGCATATCGCTTGGGTGTCACACCAAAATTGTCCCTGAAACGATTGGTGAAGTGACTCTGATCGAAAAAGCCGACATTGATTGCGGTCTGTGCCGGCGTCACGCCCTGTGCCAGAAGGTCTTTCGCTGCACGCAGGCGTGTCTGGGTGATGTAGGCATGCACTGTCATGCCGGTCTTTTTCCGGAAGGAGCGCATGAAGTGGTATTCACTGAGCCCGACCGCTTGAGCTACCTGGGAAATCGTCAGGCGCTCGCCGAAACAGGACTGGATCAGATCCTGTGCGCGACGCACATCGGCGGGAGATTGCTCGCGCACGACCGTGCCGTTCACCGACTGGCCATAGCGCCTGATCAGTAGTGCCAGCATGTCGAGGAATGCAGCCTGACGCTCCAGCGGGTCGGGCGATGTCTCGATGATATTGTGCGCCTTCGTCAACTGCCTCGCCAGACCCAGGTTTTCCCTGAGAGCATCGCGGCCGAAATCGAGTTCGATCACAGGAGAGCCAAACACATCTTCTGCGACCTGCCCCATGATGTCAGCACGTGGGTAGAACGCACGGTAGGCCCACAACCCTGCTTCCTCTGCCGCTTCCCCTGTATGCACCTCACCCGGATGGATGATCATCACTGTTCCGGGCACAGCAACGCCCTTGTGCCGGGCGATGCAGTGGCGCTGTGCGCCGCGCTCGAATGCAGCAATCACGAACTCGTCATGGGAGTGCGCCGAGTAGCGGTGAGAACAGCAGACTGCCCGAAGCAATTCCATGCCGCCCCCCACGTCGCTGTCGCGCCACAGCACGATTTCCTCGGACACAGGGAGAGGTTTTCCAGAATCGTGCGATGGAGTCAGTGGTGTACACATGCGCAGGATTATCCAATACGAGAGTTATTCGCCTGAGTAGCTTACCTAAAACTCATCGGGTAAGCGGAGGACAAGGCGATTGAATATCATGGAACCAGATAAGCGCCTTACATTATTCCACAACGAAAACTCCAGCTACAGGCAGCAACTCTCCAGACTGGCGTCCATTGCCCTGCAGTTGTCCGAACTTGAACTGTCCGATACGGACAGCCACGCGATTACTTCGTCCGTTATCGAAAGGGCAAACCAGGACCTGATCGCGCAATGTACACGAGACCCGGCTTCACGGTTCAAACCGCTGGAGTGCCATCTGTCCATGCACTCGGCATTTTTCGCGGTCCTGTGTTATCGCGTCGCTCACTCTCTCATCTCAGCAGTGAATGCCCCCATGGCCCATGTGGTCGCGGCCATGAAACTCGGCTTTGTGGCGCGCAGCATGACCGGCATAGACATCCACCCCGAGGCCCGGCTGGGCGAGAGATTCGTGATTGACCATGGCTATGGCACGGTCATCGGTCAGACCGTGGAAATCGGCGACGATGCCTATCTGCTCAACGGCATCATCCTCGGCGGAAGAAGCATTGGCGATGCACCGGACGGCAAGCGCCATCCGACCATAGGCCATCGGGTCCAGATCGCGGCCAACGCCAAGATACTTGGCCCGGTCCACATCGGTGACGATGTGATCATTGGCTCGGACGTAACCATTACCGAAGACGTACCAGCCCAACAACATGTCTATATCCGGCGTGAGCGCCTGAATATAAAGAGCCGGACCGAAGCCGTGCTCGGTGTCGGCAGAGCCTGACGCATGCTCCACGGACAGAAAGACAGGAGCACAGCGCACCCTGTTGCCCTTCGCAAGACAGCCCTGAAGAAATCCGGACACCGGGAATACTGAATGAACTCCAAAATGAAAGGTAATGAAACAAGAACGGCCTTCGAGCAGTTCGAATATGATGGCTGGGAGAAAGTGGCCGACGCCTATCATCAGGCATGGGGCCATACAACAAGCCCGTTCGCCGCACCTCTTCTGGATATGGCCTGCCTGTTTCCGGGAGCCAGGGCGCTGGATGTAGCAACCGGGCCGGGTTATGCAGCCTCCATTGCGGCAAGCATCGGCGCATCCGTTGTGGGTGTGGACTTTTCAGAAACCATGCTTGAACACGCTCGCCAGTTGCACCCCGCCATTCATTTCGAGTTTGGCGATGTGCATGCCCTGCCCTTTGAACAAGGCTACTTCGACAGTGTCTTTTCAAACTTCGGCGTCCAGCATTTTTCCAACCCGGCACGGGCTTTCTCGGAAGTCGCGCGCGTCCTGCGCAAGAACGGCACCTGGGCTTTCACGCTTTGGGCACCCGATCATTTCAACAAGGCGGGAGAAGTGCTGAACCGGGCTCTGGACCTGCATGCCAGCGGCGTATCTCCAGTTCCCGCCGGGCCGGCCTATCACGAACTCGACGATTTCGACTCACTGGTAAAGCTGCTTGAAAATGCCGGTTTCGAAGCGGCATCCGTTTCTCGCGAACTGACGCAATACACCTGGCTGATGAAAAGTCCTGCCGAGCTGTTCCAGTCGGAACTCATTGGTTCGGTACGATCCGGTGCACGTCTGCGGGAGCAACCGGAAGCGGTATTGCGTGAAATCAACCAGACCATGACTGACACCATCCGCGAAAACTGGTCGACATCTGAGGGCTTCGCACTGCCCATGGCTGCCTATGTCATATCAGCCCTGAAAAGCTAGAGGCCCGCCCATGTCCATGTCAGAGACTCTCGCATTCAAACGCTCGGCTTTTCTTGAAGGCGCCATTGCTTGTGGCCCGACGATTCTGGGCTACTGGAGCATAGGTTTCGCGGCCGGTGCCATAGGCGCCATTTCAGGGTTTTCACTGGTTGATGTAGCCCTGCTCTCGATGCTGCTTTACGCAGGGTCCGCGCAGTTTCTTTTCTATTCACTGTGGATCAGTGGTGCCGGGCAGATTGCAATCGTACTGGCGGTTCTGTTGGTGAATATCCGCTATCTACTGATGAGTTCGTACCTGGCCCGTTACTTTGCAACGCTGACCGGTTCGCAGAAGTTCATCAGTGGCATGTTGTTGACGGATGAGACATTCGGCATAGCGGCTCAACAGGCTTCCAGACACGGCAGGATTGCTTACTGGTGGATGCTCGGGCTGAACAGTGTCGCCTACGTGAACTGGATCATTGCAAATCTTGTGGGTGCCATTTTTGCCAAATCGATTCCAGCCGACATCTCGCACAGGCTGGTTTTCAGCCTGACCGCAATGTTTATCGGCCTGGTCGTGCTCAATTACTTCGGCAGCAAACAGAAGCGCCTCGAAATCGTCGCCATCGTGGCCTCGACAGCCGTGGTACTTGCATCACTGGGAACCTTCGATGTCAACGTTTCACTGCTCGTGGCAACGGCCGTCGCGGCGACATTGTGTACGGTCCTGATGCGTCTTTACCCGATGCAAGGAGGTCAGTGATGGGCTCATCGATTCTTCTGACGGTCATTGCCTGCGCGATCATCACCGTCGCCGTCCGGGCGCTCCCGATCGTTTTTCTCGCCGGCGTGAACCTCCCGCGATTCGTACTGGACTGGCTCGGTTTTGTGCCCTCCGCAATCATGGTTGCAATCATCACCCTGGAGCTTGCCAACCACTCCACCCAGGAGGGCGGGCTCATGGCCCCGCTTGCCTCAGCGCTGGCGGCAACGGTTATTGCCGTTGTAACCAGAAGCCTCTTTGCCACAGTGCTCGGGGGTGTGGGTTTCTACCTCATGTGGTTCGCCATCAACTAGCCATGGATCGACAGGCTCAACCTCAGGAAGTGAATAGCATGACCACGGTCGACGAAGTGCTGCGCAACACCGAAAAGCTGTATTACAAAGACCAGTACCTGATGTCCGCGAACGCAAAAGTGATTCGCGTTCATCCAGAAGCAATCGAGCTGGACAGTACGGTGGCGTATCCGGAAGGCGGCGGTCAGGAGGCTGACCAGGGCACGATAGACCTGCCCATCGGTACCGTGCGGTTCGCATGGACCAAAAAGCTCTATGGCACGCCCATCCAGCTGGAAGGTTTCAAGGGTGGCAAGTTGGGCGGCATCATCCTGCACATGATCCACCCTGACGATTTCTTCATGCTGGAACATATCCGGGCGGGAATGGAAGCCAGGGTCACGATAGATATCCAGCGTCGTGAACGACTGACCCTGTCGCACAGCGCCAGCCACTTTCTGTATGCCGCCGCGACAGGTCTGCGTGAGGAGCTGAAACAGTGGACCATCGGCTGCCACATCAAAGAAGAATCCGCCCGTTTCGACTTTCTGGTCGAAGAGGCATTCAGTACCGATGAGGTCATCGAAATAGAACGTCGGGCAAATGAGCTGATTGTTCTGGATGAAGTCATCGAGCATCACGCGGTCCAGGGGCTGGAGGACGCCCGCATGTGGCGCTATCAAGGCATAGAAATCCCCTGTGGCGGCACGCACCTGCACACGCCGGATCGCATAGGACGCCTGAATGTGCGCCGAAAGCGCCTCGGCAAAGGCAAGGAAAGACTGGTGTGTGAGTTCCCCCAGGCACAGATCGACCTCTCCCGTTATCACCAACGCACCTCATGACAACCTCATGAGCCTGGAAAACGAATGCGCAACTTACCCGGCTGACCACAGCAGTAATGTTTCGCAACGCTCAGGACCTTTTGTCCTGCCTGTTCGAGTGAAATCAAGAGCAACTGCTGTGGCTTTCAATAGTTAGAGATAACTGCCGGTTTACTGAGCGGACAACCGATTCAGAAGTACCCCATGGAGGAAGCCAGACGTGAGCAAACTCATTAAAAGCGGTGAACGTTTCTTCACCAAAATGGAAATGAACAACCCTGGTGGCAGCCATAAATACCGGGCTGCCAGCGTCATCATCGATGCCGCCTTGCGCAGCGGTGAAATCATTCCTGGCGTGACCACTGTCATTGAGAAGACTGGCGGCAACTTCGGTTTCGGTCTGGTCGCGGCCTGCCACAAGCACAGTATTCCGATAGAGCTGGCAATCGGCCTGGGCTTCAGCCAGACCAAAAGGAACCTGCTGGAATGCTTCGGCGCCAAACTGATCGGCAAGGAGATGCTCAGAGACGGCCTGTCCCCCAAGGAAGTAGTCAACTTTCATCTGCAGAATCAGCAAGCCATGGGCAAGTCTTACTACTACACAGACCAGTTCAATAATCTGGTGGGCGTCGAAGCACACCGCTACCAGACTGCGCCCGAACTGGCCCGCCAGCTGGAAGAAGCCAAGTCAGGCAAGAAGCTGCTGTTCATTGGCTGCGCAGGTACCGGCGCCAGCTTTACCGGCATCACTCTCGGCCTGAAAGACCATGGGTTTGACGTCTCGACAATCATGGTCGACCCACAGGGTTGCGACTCCAGGGAAGGCGTATTCTCGGACCACCGGCTCGAAGGCATGGCCGTAGGGGTTTGCCCGCCGTTTCTGGACTGGTCGCTGGTCAACAGACGCTTCAATGTGGACCATGCCGAGATGCTGGCCGCCCAGCGCTGGTTCTTCATGCAGAATGGCGCATTCGTCGGTAATACCGCTGCCGCCTGCATTGCCGTGGCACGGCAAATGATGAACCAGAAGGATTATGCCGACTCGACGATTGTCACGATCGCTTACGACGCCGGCCTCTGGTATCAGGACCTGGAGAACTCGCTGGTGAGTAAAGTCGCTTAGGCGCTTGCGAAGGCAAACCTCCAGACCCGGCCCGATCAGCCACAGGAATTATCGGGCCGGGTCGATTTCACGGCTCGACAGCCACCGCGCCACCGCTTTTCAGCAGCCAGACCCATTGCTTTTTCCCGCGCTTGGCCTCCAAATGCGTGTCATCAACGTTACATCTTCACCGACCACCCATTTGCCGAGTTTCGTTCCATGTCCAGACCCCTTGCGATCATTCTTGCCTGCCTGTTCTCAACTGCCGCACAAGCCGCCTGCCCTGCCGGTACACCGGTTGACACGGCACGCTGGATCTACACCAACCACCATGATTTCTATGTCAGTGGCAAAGGTGGGCCCGAGTATCTGTCCAAGAACTTGCTGGGTTTGCTGAAGAAGGACTGGAGTTGCCAGCAGCCTGGCGACCAGTGCGCCATCAGTGCGGATCCATGGACCGGTACTCAGGATAATGAGGTGATCAAGGCTGTTGAATGGAAGCAGGTATCCAGCTCCGACAAACAGGCAGTGGTCGAGATGGTTTCTCCGCTGGGCGCAAGCACCCAGAGCACTATCCTGCTGCTGATCAAGAATCCGGGCAGCCAATGCTGGGTGCTGGACAATATCCAGAGTCCGGACGATGTGTCTCTGGTTCAAACCCTGCAAGACTTCCCCTACGAGGGTGACTGAGCAACGCCTGAGACTTGAAATAACGACCCGCTATCGGTATCACAGACATCTGCCCCCAAAGAGCGACAACCATGAATACCTTTGAGCAATCGATTATTGAAGCAGCGCAGGACGCCACGCCCAATAACACCGATGCCGAACGCGCCGAAGCAAAGGCACAAGCGATTGAAGCAGTGGCCCGAATCATGTCCACCACCAGCGGCCTTGAACGTACCCGTGCGCTGGCTGAATTGCTGGATTCTTATTCGGAATCCGACGAGCAGTGATTTTTCGACGAAATACTCTAAAGCATAATGCCATCACTGCCGACACAGCAGGTGTATGTTGATCCGCAGACAAACACAATCACACCCATGATGCGCAATTGCCGGAGTAAAGGCTGGTGCAAATAGAACCACTGAAAGACATTCAGGAGTATTTGCAGCAGACAGCGGATGATCTGGAACGTGTGTCAATGAACCTGGCAGGCCACGTCATGTACCTGCAACATACCTTTCGCCCGACCGAAATGCAGGAAGTCAGCGACAAGATCGAAGGCTTGCAGGCTTCGGTCCAGGACCTGCGCGGCGTTGTCAGGCTGATCGATCAGACGCCTCCTGCTCTCTGACCTGTGACAGGGGCCGGGCAACCTCCTCCAGCGACTTGCGCTCGGCTGCCGCGCCCCAGATGGCCTGCACCAGAGCGGCGATCATCATCAGCCCAGCCCCGATCAGATAGCCGATGAGCACATTGTCGCGATCCTGGGTTTCTATCAGTTGGCCGAACAGCGTCGGGCCGATGATGCCTCCCAGGCCAGTGCCAAAGGCATAGAACACGGCAATGGCCAAGGCACGAATCTCCAGCGGGAAAGTTTCCGACACGGTCAGGTAAGCAGAACTGGCAGCAGCCGAGGCAAAAAAGAAGATCACCATCCAGGCAATGGCCTGCTGCCTGACATCCAGCAGCCCTTGAGCAAACAGATAACCACTGATGGTCAGCAGCACACCGGCAATCGCGTAAGTGGAGCTGATCATGATGCGCCGCCCGATGACATCGAACAGTCTCCCCAGCAGCAGCGGCCCGCAGAAATTACCCAGCGCCAAAGGCAGCACATACCAGCCGACCTGTGCTGATGGGACACCATAGAACTCGGTGAGCACCAGGGCGTAGGTAAAGAAAATCGCGTTGTAGAAAAAGGCCTGGGCCGTCAACAGGGTCAGCCCGACCAGTGAGCGCTGACGGAAAGTCACCAGCAGGGTTCGGGCTATTTCCCCCAGCGGCGTGTGATCTCGTGCCTGCAAACGCAACGGTCGACCTTGTGGCTCGGGCAGTACATGCCCCTGACGACGCATATCGGCTTCGATCTGCTCCACGATACGCCTGGCTTCTTCAGGTCGATCATGGATCAGCAGCCAGCGCGGGCTTTCCGGCAGCCAGAGACGCATCAGCAGGATAAACAGGCCGAGAATGGCGCCAATGCCGAAACACAGCCGCCAACCCAATTCGCTTCCCAGCCACTGCGGGTCCAGCAGCAGGATCGAACCACCGGCGCCAAGGGCTGCGCCCAGCCAGAACGTCCCATTGATACTCAGGTCCACCCAGCCACGGTAGCGGGCGGGCGTGAACTCCTGAATGGTCGAATTGATTGCGGTGTATTCACCGCCAATGCCCATGCCGGTCAAAAAGCGAAACAGCAGGAAGCTCCACAGGTTGAATGAAAACGCTGTGGCGGCTGTGGCTCCCACATACAGCAGCAAGGTGATGAAAAACAGCTTGCGACGCCCGAGGCGGTCGGTCAGCCAACCGAAGAACAGCGCACCCAGCACCGCACCGGCGATGTACACCGCACCGGCCAGGCCGATATCACTGTTGGAGAGCTTGAGAACCGGACTGTCTTTCAGAGCGCCCGCCACAGAGCCGGCCAGGGTCACCTCCAGGCCGTCAAGCAGCCAGGTGATCCCCAGGGCTATTACCAGCAAGGTATGAAACCGGCCCCACGGCAACCGATCCAGCCGCGCAGGCAGATCCGTCTCGAAGACACGCCCCTGCCGGGATTGCGGAATGGTGGTCATGGCCGACTTCACTCAAGGAAATTCATGCATCAGGATAAGCGCATCAGGCAGGATCAAAACCCGCCCGATGCAGCAATAACGACAACTAAGCGGGCTATCAGGTTTTTACCCACTCAACATTGGTGATGCCAAAATGTTCAGCATGTGGCTTCGTTACACGGGGTACTTTCTCCAGTCGGTATTTGGGAATACGAGCCAGACCGGCGTCTACACTTGCGTGGTGCCATGCCTCGGCGTTATCCATATTATCGGCACGAATATAAAAACTTTTGAACGTCCCGTTTAATAAGTAATCAATGCGGTAGTGCTTGGGCAGTGCCATTATTAGGCTATACCTCTTGTGTTGTGTCCATGGACTATAGAGGACACAACACCGCGCAAAAAAATTCAGTCTTTTTTAATAACAGGCGACCAATGAGCAAATAGCGCCTGCAATCATGGCTGCCTTCAGCGAACTCCCAAACGTTTTGCCAGACGACTCAAGTTGGCCCGATCCACCGATAATTCCCGCGCCACATCGACCCATTTCCCTTGATGCCGCTCCAGGGCTTCGACGATCAATGCACGTTGATAGGCGTCCACCGACTCCTTGAGCCCCTGTCCCGGCCTGATCGCCAGGTTCGCACCCGATATGGCAACTGCCGGTGTGGCTTGCGGCTGGTCATCGAGCCCCAGTGCATGAGCTTCGATTGTCAGAATGCGTGGCCTTTCCGGGTGTGCGGACAAGGCCTTGAGCACTGCACGACTGATCAGATGCTCCAGCTCACGAACATTGCCGGGCCAAGCATGAGCCAGCAGAAGTTTCTGGGCCTCGGCATTGAGCCGCAGGCTGCGCAAGCCCATACGCATGCGGTTCTCTTCCAGAAAGTAACCCGCCAGCAACAGCACATCACGCCCTCGCTCGCGCAGGGGCGGCACATTCAACGGATAAACGCTCAGCCGGTGATAGAGATCAGCGCGAAAACGGCCTGAACGGACTTCTTCGGCCAGATCCCGGTTGGTGGCTGCGATGATGCGCACATCCACATGATGTTCCTGATCCGAGCCGACCCGCTGCAACTGGCCGCTCTGCAACACGCGCAACAGCTTTGACTGCACCGGAAGCGGCAACTCGCCGACCTCATCCAGAAACAGCGTGCCGCCATCCGCCAGCTCGAACTTGCCGCTACGACCATTGACCGCACCAGAGAACGCACCTTTGACGTGCCCGAACAGCTCGCTCTCCACCAGCGTTTCAGGCAAGGCCGCGCAATTGAGGCTGATCAACGGCTTGTGCGCCCTGGGGGAATGCAGATGGATCGACTCGGAAACCAGTTCCTTGCCAACCCCGGTTTCGCCGGTGACCAGAACAGTCAGGGGGCTGTTACCCACCAACTGGATTTCCTGCTGCATGCGCTTGTGTACGGCACTCTGGCCGATCAGCTCACGCGGAGCACGACCACCCGCCACACGTTTGTAGACCTCGGCCAGCTGCCGCTGCTCTTCATAGTTACGGCCTAACTGGCTGATCCGGTCACTGGCCATGACCGTCGCCGCCGCCAGGCTGGCAAAGGCCTGGAGGTTCTCCAGATCGACACTGCCAAAACTGGATGGGTCCAGGGAATCAAGGGTGATAAGCCCCCAAGGCTTGTCCTGAAAATACAGCGCGCATCCCAGGCAGTCATGCACCTCAAGCTGGCCGTGACCTTCCACCAGACCGTCATAGGGGTCGGGCAGATCGCAATCCATGGAGAAACGTACAGGCCCTTCGCTTTCCAGCAGAATCCTGAGCCGGGGATGTTCCTGCACCCGGAATCGACGCCCAAGCGTGTCAGGGCTCAGGCCATCGACAGCCAGCGGGATCAGCACATCGTCTTCAAGCCTGAGCAAGGCCACCGCATCACAAGGCAACCATTGCCGCAGGGCATGCAGTAAACGCCGATAGCGCTCCTCTTGCGGCAGCTCGCGGGTAAGGTCGGCCACCAGAGGGACCAGCGCCGACAGCAAGAGATTGGGCATTGCGACTCCTGAACGCTCGAGAAAAACGAGTCATTATGACTTCGTTCAGCGTCAATGCGACATTTATATTCTTCAAAAGGACAGGTTATATAGCTGCAATTAGAGGCCACTGATTCCGATAACTGTTAAACCAATGAAACACATAAACAGTGTTTCACGGCACCGTAACCGCTCCTGACTTTTCTGACGCCAGCACGATGACGATATAACCCCTGCCCTTTAACTTTATTGAAGTGGCAATTGTCCACTTTCGTTCCATAGTGCCCCCGACACTGGCCGGAGCGCTATCAACGCCCGCACATCAGGGTCGGTTTCAGATCGCTTCTCCATTAGTTGCGGGCCTTAATGACAATTCATTAAATCCGGAGTTGCTTCATTATTCCTGCGGCATTGCGCCCCTGGAAAAAATGCCCCAATGAAACGAATGCAGACGTCTCCCCAGAGAGCTCTACATGAATCAAGACAAAGACCCACGCGCTTCATCGTTACTCCCTCTCATTCCCCTTTTGCTGTTGTGTGGCGCTATCGTCGCAAGTTTTATCGCTTCCAGCGGCCCGGTCCAGTGGCGGGATAACGGCATGTTTCTGGTCGATGCCAGCCAGGGTCAGTACTTCAGCCAGTCTCTCGGGCCGGTGGATCATCCGTTCTATCAATTCGTCACGACATTGTTCTTCCAGTTGTTCGGCCCGCAAGCGCTAAGCCTGCTCAACTCGATGCTCTTGCTGCCACTGGCATGGCTCATCTACCAATTGGCCGGGAGTGCAGGCGCCACGCCACGACAGGCCGTGCTCGCCGCCGTGGTGACAGTACTGTCCCATGCGGTGTTCTGGGTCTCGACCAAGGCCGATGTCTATCTGTTGCACACGCTGTTCGTCTTGTTGGCCTATTGGATGCAACTCCGTGCAGAGCCGCATCTGGGCGAACTGAAAAAGCTGCTTGTCATCGGCCTGCTGACCGGGCTTGGTGCCGCCACTCACCAACTGACGTTTGTGGTGCTGCTGCCGCTGTATATCCAGTTGCTGTACCAGCACAAGCTACGGATTCTGATAACCCTGCCCGGCTTCATCGCGGGTATCGCAGTCGCATTGCCAGCCATCGCTCACGACCTGCAGAGCGCGATGAGCCTGCCGGAGATTGGCCGCCGCTACCTCACGGGTTCGTCCGCCATCCTGACCGACGTCAACCGGGAAGGCAGCCTGCTGCGCTTCGACATCATGTGGTACGAGAAAAAGTCGGTGGGCCTGCTGTTGCTCTCTTTGCTGGGGCCGCAACTGGTGGGGTTGCTCATCTTTCCTCGCGCCCCTCGGCTGCGCCTGCTGTGGAGCGCAGCATTTCTGAACATGGTGTTTGCGGCTTCGTATAACGTGACTGATCGCTTTGTCTTCTTCCTGCCGGGCGTGGCGCTATTGAGCATCCTCGGGGTGATCCAGCTTCAGGCGATAGTGGCACGCACCCGCATGGGCAATGCCTTGCTGAGCCTTTCGGCGCTGACCTCACCCATCGCGATCCTGTCTGTCTATTCGCTCTACAACAGCGGCCTGATCCGCTTGCCGACGCACATCGAAGCGCTGCCGTTTCGCGACGACATTCATTATTTCATGACACCTTATCTGCCAGACCGGTCAGCCGAACGCTTCGTGCAGGCTTATGAAGCGTCGGTGCCCGAAGGCGCGCTGATCATTGCCGACCCTGAGCCCATGGGTGCCATGCGCTCGGCACAGACTCTCGGGCTGCTACGCGGCCGAAAACTGGCGATGTGCAGTGAGCCCGCGCAAATCCAGACCTACCTCGACAGTGCCGGGGCGTACCTGGCACGCCTGAGCTACTGCACCCTGATCGCCGGGCAATACAGACTGGAAAGCTGGACGCCGGGGTATGCACTGCATATGAAATGAGATCGCGCCGCCAGAAACAGACCTCACCAAAAAACGCTTGCACATAAAGTATTACGGTATACCATCAGACAGAACAAGCTTTCCCACACTGCTTGATCTACATCACCCCAAAGCATTGCGGTATACCAAAAAAATATCGGCTCCGCCCTCTTGGGGCGCCACGATTGAACCGAGGTGAGTGTCATGAAATTTTCGTTGTTCGTGCACATGGAACGCTGGGATGAGCAAGTCAGTCATCATCAGCTTTTCGAGGACCTGACCGAACTGACGCTGCTGGCCGAAAAAGGCGGATTCAGCACCGTCTGGATCGGCGAACACCATGCAATGGAATACACCATATCTCCAAGCCCGATGCCGCTGCTGGCCTATCTCGCCGCCAGAACCAGCACCATCCATCTGGGTGCAGGCACCATCATTGCTCCGTTCTGGCATCCGTTGCGGGTAGCAGGCGAATGCGCGTTGCTGGATGTCATCAGCAATGGCCGCATGGAAGTAGGTCTGGCCCGTGGTGCCTATCAGGTCGAATTCGATCGCATGGCCGGTGGCATGCCTGCATCGGAGGGTGGCAAGGCCTTGCGCGAGATGGTTCCGGTGGTCAAGGCCCTGTGGCAAGGCGACTACGCTCACGACGGCGATATCTGGAAATTCCCCACCTCCACCAGCGTGCCAAAACCGATCAAGACGCCACCGATGTGGATAGCGGCCCGTGACCCGGACTCCCACAACTTTGCGGTACAGAATGGCTGCAACGTGATGGTCACGCCGCTGATGAAAGGTGATGAAGAAGTCCTGGACCTGAAGAACAAGTTCCAGGCCGCGCTGGACAACAACCCAAGCGTCCCTCGCCCACAACTGATGGTCCTGCGCCACACCCACGTCCACACTGCTGACGAGCCCGAAGGCTGGAAAGTCGGTGCGACCGCGATCTCGAAGTTCTACCGCACTTTCGATGCCTGGTTCGGCAACAAGCAGACACCGGTCAATGGTTTCCTGGCGCCAAGCCCGGAAGAGAAATTCAAGGAACGCCCGGAGTTCGAGCTGGAAAACATCCGCAAGAACACCATGATCGGCACCCCGGAAGAAATCATCCCGCGCATCCGTTACTACCAGGAACTGGGTGTCGACGAGTTCAGCTTCTGGTGTGACAACAGCCTGTCGCACGCCGAGAAGAAGAAATCGCTGGAACTGTTCATCAAGCATGTAGTGCCAGCGTTTCGCTGAAGGCATCGCGGCCAAGGCCCCTCCCACGGTCAATGTGGGGGGCCTTGGCCGCGACAAGGTTTCACTCAATGGTTATAGGCACGCTCATTGTGCTCGGCCAGATCCAGCCCCATCTCTTCCACCGATTCATGAGCACGCAAGCCGATCAGGGCGTTGACGAGCTTGAGAATGCCCCAACTGACCACGAAGCAATAAACCGTGGTGAACAGCACGCCCTTGATCTGCGCGATGACCTGAGCGCCCATGCTCACATCCGGCACCAGGCCGCCCATCGAAGGGACACAGAACACGCCGGTCAGCACCGCACCGATCATGCCGCCAACACCGTGCAGGCCAAATACATCAAGGCTGTCGTCATAGCCCAGACGCTTCTTCAGGACCGTCACGCTCAGGTAGCAGAACACACCGCACAACAAGCCGATTGCAAGGGCTCCGCCAACACCGACATAGGCACAAGCCGGAGTAATCCCCACCAGACCGGCCAAGGCACCGCTGGCCAGGCCCAGTGCGCTGGGCTTGCCGACCTTGAACCACTCGGTAAACATCCAGCCCAGAATACCGGCGCAAGCGCCTACCTGAGTGTTGAGCATGACGATGCCCGACGTGCCGCTCAAACCGCCACCCGAACCGATATTGAAGCCGAACCAGCCGACCCAGAGCATCGCCGCACCGACCATGGTCAGGCTCAGGTTGTGCGCGGGCATCGGTGTGTTCTGATAGCCCTTGCGCTTGCCCAGCACCAGGCAGGCTGCCAGTGCTGCAACTCCGGCATTGATATGCACGGCGGTGCCGCCCGCGAAATCCAGCACGCCCCAGTTATGCATCAAGGCCCCCGCTCCGCCCCAGACCATATGCGCCACCGGCGCGTAGACCAGTGTGAACCAGATCGCCATGAACAGCAGCGCTGCCGAGAATTTCATGCGCTCGGCAAAGGCACCTGCAATCAGCGCCGGAGTAATGATTGCGAAGGTCATCTGGAAGGTCACGAATACCCCTTCAGGAATCTCGCCCACCAGACTGTCCGGCGTCATACCCGCCAGGAAAACGCGGCTCAAGCCGCCGACAAAGCTGTTGAAGGTCACTTCACCTTCAACCATGTTGCTGGTATCGACCACCATGCTGTAGCCATAGATGATCCACAACACACCGACCACGCCAGCGATACCGAAACACTGGGTAAACAACGAAAGCATGTTCTTGGCCCGTACCAACCCGCCATAGAACAGCGCAAGGCCAGGAAGACACATGAACAACACCAGTACGGCGGCAGTGATCATCCAGGCGGTACTGCCGGTATTGAGAACAGGGGTTTCGGCCGCCTGGGCCAGAGGAGAGAAAGCGCCGACTGCAAGTAAAGCCAGAAGGGATTTGCCGATAGGACGGTTAACCATTATCAAAGCTCCTGCAAAGGAATGGAAAGTGTCTGGCAGAAAGCAGAGTGGCTTGAAACGGCGGGCCTTTGCGGCCTCTTTATAGCCTCGTAGGAGCGAATTCATTCGCGAAAATGTTCGCGAATGAATTCGCTCCTACGGGGGAGATCAGTACTGCGAGCCCGGAATCCAGCTGGTGCCCGCCAATGGCACGCGAGCCATGGCCGCCGACTCCACCGTCAGCGCCACCAGATCCTCGGGATCAAGGTTATGCAGGTGCGATTTGCCGCAGGCGCGGGCCATGGTCTGGGCTTCCAGCACCAATACACGCAAGTAGTTTGCCAGGCGACGCCCGCCCTCGACCGGATCCAGACGCTTGGACAGCTCCGGGTCCTGAGTGGTGATGC
Source organism: Pseudomonas cichorii (assembly GCF_015471405.1). Lineage (GTDB taxonomy): Bacteria > Pseudomonadota > Gammaproteobacteria > Pseudomonadales > Pseudomonadaceae > Aquipseudomonas > Aquipseudomonas serbiensis. The sequence continues at coordinate 242,822 of NZ_BLVZ01000009.1, read as the reverse complement.
CTGCCGGGTCGCGGCCGTTCTGCCAGTCGTCGTAGAAACCGGCTGCAGAGCCGATCTTCTTCAACTCCTCGTCCAGACGCGGATGGTTATCGCCCAGCGCAATCAGCGCCGCCGTGCCGATGGCCACCGCATCTGCGCCCAGCGCCATGGCCTTGGCCACATCGGCACCATTGCGAATGCCGCCGGAAACGATCAGTTGCACCTTGCGATGCATGCCCATTTCCTGCAAAGCCTGAACGGCCTGAGGAATGGCAGGCAGAATCGGAATCCCCACATGTTCAATGAACACTTCCTGAGTCGCTGCCGTACCACCTTGCATCCCGTCGAGCACGATCACATCGGCACCGGCCTTGACCGCCAGCTTGACGTCGTAATACGGACGGCTCGCGCCGATCTTCACGTAGATCGGTTTTTCCCAGTCTGTGATCTCGCGGATCTCGGCAATCTTGATCGCCAGGTCGTCCGGGCCGGTCCAGTCCGGGTGACGGCAGGCAGAACGCTGATCGACGCCTACCGGCAAGGTACGCATGCCCGCCACACGCTCGGTGACTTTCATGCCCAGCAGCATGCCGCCACCACCCGGTTTAGCGCCCTGCCCCAGCACGATTTCGATGGCATCGGCCTTGCGCAGGTCATCGGGGTTCATGCCATAGCGCGATGGCAGGTATTGATAGACCAGGTGCTGGGACTGGCCGCGCTCTTCCGGGGTCATGCCGCCGTCACCGGTGGTGGTGCTGGTGCCAGCGATGGTCGCGCCGCGCCCCAGTGCTTCCTTGGCATTGGCCGACAAGGCACCAAAGCTCATGCCTGCGATGGTCACCGGAATCTTCAGATGAATCGGCTTCTTGGCGAAGCGGTTGCCGAGGATCACGTCAGTGCCGCACTTCTCGCGGTAGCCTTCCAGCGGATAGCGGGAAACACTGGCGCCGAGCAGCAGCAGATCATCGAAATGCGGAAGCTTGCGCTTGGTGCCGCCGCCGCGAATGTCGTAGATGCCGGTTTCCGCGGCACGCTGGATTTCCTGGATGGTCAGGCGGTCGAAGGTCGCGGACTCGCGCAGGACTGGAGTTGGTTTGTCACTCATGATGATGCTCCTGGATCAGTACGCGGAGGCGTTATCGACTTTGAAGTTGTAGAGCTGACGGGCTGACCCGTAGCGTTTGAAATCCGAGGCCTTTTCATTGAAGCCCGCACGATTGAGCAGCTCCTGCAACTCTTCCAGATGCTCCGGGCGCATCTCTTTCTCGATGCAGTCGGAACCCAGGGACTCCACGCTGCCTTTGACGAAAATCTTCGTTTCGTACAACGAGTCGCCCAGCGCATCGCCTGCGTCGCCACACACCACCAGCCGACCGGCCTGGCCCATGAAGCAGCTCATATGACCGATGCTGCCGCCGACCACGATGTCGATGCCCTTCATGGAAATGCCGCAGCGGGCACCCGCATCGCCTTCGATGACCAGCATGCCGCCATGCGCAGTAGCGCCCGCAGCCTGGGAAGCACTGCCTTTGACCCGCACCGAACCGGACATCATGTTCTCGGCGCACCCCACACCGACATTGCCGTGTACCGTGATAGAAGCCTTCTGGTTCATGCCTGCGCAGTAGTAACCGGCGTGCCCCTGAATATCGATGGAAACCGCTTCATTCACACCAACGGCCAGGTTGTGCGCGCCATTGGGATGGGTGACCACCCACTCGCGGTCTTCCAGTTGCTTGACCTGATCGTGCAGGGCCTGATTGAGATCACGCACGGTGGCGTTGGAAAGATCGATGGTTTTCATGTGCGTGCTCCTTAAGCCGATTCGCGTTCCCAGATGTACATGGTGGCGGGAACAGGTTCCCAGACCTTGGCCTTCTCGATCCCCGGCAGGCTCGACAGCGCCTGATATTCCGAAGCCATCGCGACGTAATCATCGGTCTCGGCGAGAATCGCCGGCTTGCAGGCAATCGGGTCGCGAATCACGGCAAAGCCGTTGCGGGTGCCGATAGCAAAGGTGAAGAAGCCATCCAGTGCTTCCAGCGAGCTGTCCAGCGCGGTCTTCAGGGAGTCGCCCTGCTGAAGGCGCCAGGCCAGATAACCGGCGGCGACTTCCGTGTCGTTCTCGGTGTCGAAGTTGATCCCTTCGCGGCGCAGTTCCTGACGCAGACGAAAGTGGTTGGAGAGCGAGCCGTTGTGTACCAGGCACAGGTCGGCGCCGGTGGAAAAAGGGTGGCTGCCTTCCATGGTCACGGCGCTTTCAGTGGCCATGCGCGTGTGGCCAATGATGTGACTGCCTTTCATGTTGCCCAGGCCAAAACGCTCGGAAATCTCTTTCGGCAAGCCCATGCCCTTGAGGATTTCGATGCTCTTGCCCGCGCTCATGATGCGCACGGTCGGTGCCAGCTCACCCAGAGCCGCACGCACAACGGCTTCTTCAGCCTGGATCTTCAGCACCACGGCGCTCGCATTCTGGAACCAGTCCAGTGACGCGCCGAGCTTGCCTTCCAGCGCCGCGATCAGCGCCTTGAAATCGTACCCTTCGGTGGTGGCCTGCAAGGTCAGCTTGACCCAGCCATCGGTCACTTCATCCCCATAAATGGCAAACCCGGCGCTGTCAGGGCCACGGTCCGTCATGGCTTCGAGCATGGGCTCGAAGAGTTTGCCAAGCTGGGATTCCAGCGCAGGGTTTTTCAGGTATAAACCAACAATTCCGCACATTGGGGCAGTCTCACTTCGCGAGGAAAGCTGCAAGCCATAAGCTGCAAGCTGTCCGGGTTAATTGAAAATCCTGTGTCCGCCGCCGACTGCTTTTACTTGCAGCTTGCAGCTAAAAACTTGCAGCTGAATTCAAAAAAATTCCGTATACCGCTTCACTTCCCAATCGCTGACGTGGCGGCTGTATTCCACCCATTCCATGCGCTTGAGCTTGATGAATTCACCGACGATTTCGTTGCCCAGCACTTCGGCGAACAATGGGTCGGCCTCCAGTGCATCGCAGGCTTCCTTGAGGGATTGCGGCAGGGTCTTGATGCCTCGTGCCGCGATTTCTTCCAGGCTCAGCTTGTAGAGGTTTTCATTGCAGACCTGGTCGACTTCCAGCTTGCGGTCGATGCCGTCCAGGCCTGCTGCGATGATTGCGGCACTGACCAGATACGGGTTGCAACCGGCGTCCGGCAGGCGGAATTCGAGGCGGCCATAAGGCACTCGCACCATGGCCGAGCGGTTGTTGGCGCCAAAGGCGATAAAAGCCGGAGCCCAGGTCGCGCCGGACAGCGAGTTCCCCACCACCAGCCGCTTGTAGGAGTTGACCGTCGGCGCCGCGAAGGCACACAAGGCCGGGCCGTGGGCCAGCAGTCCAGCGGCGAAGTGGTAAGCCATCTTCGACAGGCCCATGCCGCTCGGGTCGCTGGCGTCATGGAACATGTTCTTGTTGGTGGCGCTGCTGATCGACAGGTGGAAATGCATGCCGTTACCGGCGCGCTTGGGATCAGGCTTTGGCATGAATGAGCAGATCATGCCCATGTCATTGGCGATCTCGCCGGCCGCCATGCGGAAGAAAGTGAAGCGGTCCGCCGACTCCATCGCATCGCTGTAGGTGTAATTGATCTCGAACTGGCCGTTGGCGTCTTCGTGGTCGATCTGGTAGATGTCGAAACCCACTGGTTGCAACGCTTCGGTCAAGCGCTCAAGAAACTCCCGGGAACGTGACAGGCCTTTGTAGTCGTAGCACGGCTTGTCGAGGCTATCGCTGGTGTCCACCAGTTGCAGGCTGCCCGTGGCATCGCGCTTGAACAGGCTGAACTCGGGCTCCAGGCCAGTATTGAGGGTCCAGCCGCGCTGGCTGAGGCGCTCGACCTGTTGTTGCAGCACGTAACGACTGTCATAAGGCCACGGCTTGCCTTCGACATGACCGATGCACACCACCCGGCCATAGCCCGGCTGCCAGGGCACCGGCGTCAGCGAGGAGAGATCGCCCTTGGCCATGAAATCCGGGCCATGGGGTTCCATGCCCATGCCACAGATGGCGAAACCGGCAAAACCGGCGCCATCTTCGGCCACCATTTCCAGGCCCGACACCGGCACCGATTTGGTCTTGGAGGAGCCATGGATATCAACGAACTGAGCCAGCACGTACTTGATACCGTGCTCCTCGATCAGACGCTGTGTTTCTGTTGGCAACATGAGACTTGTCTCCTGGCGAAAGCAAAACGTTGAGGTGAGGACGTTGTTTCGCTTCCTGCCGGAATCGTTATTCCAAGCAGGAAACTTAATTTCCCAACAGGAATGCAAAGCCCTTGCCAGCTTGGTATACCAAAAGTCGAATTCAGCCAAAGGCGGAATTTCCGCTGTATATATGGGAAACTCGTTTTCCTTGAGGGAATAAACCGACGCACGCCACTGCGCGGACAGGGATCTCGCACATTCATGGTGCGAAATAAAAATTATTGAGCGGAAACCGTGCAAAGCCGATGAATATGCCGAACGAACCCCAACCCAAGCTGAAGCTTGAGCAATACCTGGGTATCCAGATCAAACGCCAGCGTCAGGCCCAGGAATTGAAACTGGCCGACGTGGCCCGTATCGCCGGGATCAGCCAAGGCATGCTGAGCAAGATCGAGAATGCTCAGGTTTCCACCAGCCTGGATAACCTCAGCCGCCTGTGCGACGTGCTGGGCATGCCCATGTCCAAGTTGTTCAGCCAGTACGACCAGCAAGGCAGCAGCGCGCTGTTGGTCAAGGCCGATGAAGGGCTGGAAGTGGTGAGGCGCGGCACCGAGAAAGGCCACACCTATCACCTGCTCAACCACACACGCGGGCCGAAGAAGAGCTTCGAGGCCTACATGGTGACCATGGACGATGCCAGCGAAGAGTTCCCGACCTTCTCCCACCCCGGCACTGAATTCCTGCATCTGCTGGAAGGCGAGTTGATCTATCGCCATGGCAACCAGCTCTACCGGATGGAAGCCGGGGACAGCCTGACCTTCGATGGCGAGATTCCTCACGGGCCGGAGCAGCTGGTGCAGGTGCCGATTCGCCTGCTGTCGATCATGAACTATGGTGCGCAGGGCGAGTGAGCTAGCGGTCATGCCTTTTCGCGAATGAATTCGCTCCTGCGCAGGCCAGGTAGGAGCGAATTCATTCGCGAAAGCTCCAAGCAAAAAATTCCCACCAGTAAAAAAAGTTTCCAGAAACCTCTGGACGCTACAGATTCTTTCGCCTATAAAACGCCATCTGTGAATATTTAATTCCCATCAGGAATTTTTATTCATCCGCAAAAATAATTTTCACCCCCGAATCTTTCGCTCTGCGCTGAGCTGCCGCCACTTTCCAGAGGACAAGCCATGCAACACGAAAAGAACCATTTCATCCTCAAGATCAGTTGTCCGGCGACTTCCGGGATTGTCGCGGCGGTGACCTCTTATCTGGCTGACAACAAGTGCTACATCGGTGAAATGGCCCAGTTCGATGACGAGTTCAGCGGCAAATTCTTCATGCGTGCGGTGTTTCGCTTCAACGATGGCCATCAGGGCGATATCCAGCAACTCAAGGCTGGCTTCGATGCCGTCGCCAGTGACTTTTCCATGCAATGGGAGCTACATGACACCCGGCAGCCCATGCGCGTGCTGCTGATGGTCAGCAAGTTCGACCACTGCCTGACCGACCTTCTGTACCGCTATCACAAGGGCGAGATGGACATGACCATCACCGCCATCGTTTCCAATCATCTGGACCTGCGCCCGATGGCCGAGCGTGAAGGCATTCGTTTCATTTACCTGCCGGTTACCAAGGAAACCAAGGCCCAGCAGGAAGCGGCGCTGATGAAAGTGGTCGATGAAACCGGCACCGAACTGGTGGTGCTCGCCCGCTATATGCAGATTCTCTCCGATGACCTGTGCCAGCAACTTTCAGGCCGGGCGATCAATATCCATCACTCCTTCCTGCCCGGTTTCAAGGGGGCCAAGCCCTATCACCAGGCCTACGAGCGTGGCGTAAAGCTGATCGGCGCGACCGCGCACTACGTCACCAGCGACCTGGACGAAGGGCCGATCATCGAGCAGGAAGTGCAGCGTGTGGATCACGTCTACCTGCCTGACGATCTGGTGGCCGCTGGCCGTAACAACGAGACCATTGCGCTGTCCAGGGCGGTGAAATACCACCTGGAGCATCGTGTGTTCCTCAACACGGACAGAACGGTGATCTTCCGGTGAACACTTCAAAACTGATTGATGGCAAGGCTGCGGCCGGTCGTGTGCTGCAACAGGTAAAAGCCGATGTCCAGCGCCTCAGGGCCGAGGGTATCGAACCTGCACTGGCGGTGATTCTGGTGGGTGAAGACCCGGCCAGTCAGGTCTATGTGCGCAACAAGATCCTGCGCGCCGAGGAAGCCGGCATTCATTCGCTGGAGTATCGATTGTCTGCGGACAGCTCCCAGGCCCGCTTGCTGGCGCTGATCAGCGAATTGAATGCAGACCCGAAGGTCAACGGCATCCTGCTGCAACTGCCGCTGCCATCCCATATCGAAGAAACCCGCGCCTTGCAGGCCATCGACCCGTGCAAGGACGTGGACGGTTTTCACAGTGAAAACGTCGGCGGCCTGAGTCAGGGTCGCGATGTGCTGACGCCCTGCACGCCCAGTGGCTGCATGCAGTTGCTGGAGGACACCTGTGGTGATCTGACGGGCAAACATGCGGTGGTGATCGGACGCTCCAATATCGTCGGCAAACCCATGGCCGCCCTGCTGCTCAAGGCTCACTGCTCGGTGACGGTCTTGCATTCGCGCAGTGCCGACGCCAAGGCCCTTTGCCAACTGGCCGATATCGTGGTCGCGGCTGTCGGCCGCCCGCGAATGATCGATGCCGGTTGGCTCAAGCCCGGCGCAGTGGTGATCGATGTCGGCATCAACCGTATTCAGGACAACGACCGCAGCCGTCTGGTCGGTGATGTGGATTTCGACAGCGCGCTGTCCAGAGTGTCGGCCATTACCCCGGTTCCCGGTGGCGTCGGCCCCATGACCATTGCCTTTCTCATGAAAAACACCGTGACCGCTGCCCGTCAGCAGGCCCAAGCGCAACGTAGTCAATCGGAGGCCGTATGCCTTTCAATCTATTGAAGTACGGGCTCAGCTCGGAGTACCCGGTCGAGGTGGACCTGCCCGCTCCCAAGGAACTCAAACCGTCTTATGACGTGGTGATCATCGGCGGTGGCGGCCATGCCCTGTCCACGGCCTATTACCTGTCGAAGTACCACGGCATCACCAATATCGCCGTTCTGGAAAAAGGCTATCTGGGTGGTGGCAATACGGCGCGTAACACAGCCGTCATCCGCTCCAATTACCTCACCAGCGAAGGCGTGCGTTTTTACGCCGAATCGGTGCGGATGTTTGAAGGGCTGTCCAACGAGTTCGACTTCAACATCATGTATTCCCATCGCGGGCAACTGACCCTCGCTCATACCGACGCAACGGTACGCTCGTTCCGCCAACGCGCCGAGGTCAACAAGCACTTCGGTGGCCGTACCGAGATGATCGACCGTCAGCAGATCCGCGAACTGGTGCCTTCCCTGAACCTCGATCCGGGCCATCTGCCGGTGATCGCCGGTCTGTGGCACATCGACGGTGCCACCGCCCGGCATGACGCTGTGGCCTGGGGCTATGCCAAACAGGCTGCCAAGCGTGGTGTGGAGATTCATCAGCTCACCGAGGTTCAGGAACTGGTCATCGAAAACGGCACCATCACGGCGGTGAAGACCAACCGTGGCACCGTCAAATGTGGCTGCGCGGTGCAGGCAGTTGCGGGCATGAGTTCGCAATTGATGAAGAAAGCCGGGATTCGCTCGCCGATCCAGACCTTCCCGTTGCAAGCCATGGTGACCCAGCCGTTCAAGCCGTTTCTCGATCCGCTGGTGAGTTCGTCGGCCCTGCATTGCTATGTGCAGCAGACCAGCCGCGGCGAAGTGGTGTTTGGCGGCGGCTCCGATCCCTACCCGCTATTCAACACCCGCTCCACGCTGGACCTGAAGGAAAGCCTGCTGGCACACGCCATCGAGATGTTCCCGTTCCTGGCCAACGCCAAGTTGATGCGCCAATGGGCCGGGATCACCGACATGACCCCGGATTACAGCCCGATCATGGGGCTTTCACCGGTGAAGAATTACTACCTGGATGCAGGCTGGGGCACCTGGGGTTTCAAGGCCACCCCCATCTGCGGCAAGACCATGGCCGAGCTGGTAGCCAGTGGCGGCAAGGTGCCGGACCTGATCAAACCCTTTGGCCTGGAGCGCTTCTCGACCTTCCGGCAAGTCAACGAAATGGGCGCGACAGCGGCCAGCCACTGACGGAGAGCGACACATGAAAGTCATGACATGCCCGCTCAACGGGCCACGCAATATCAGCGAGTTCACCTACGGCGGTGAGTTCAAGCACATGCCTGATCCTCAGACCTGCACCGATGCCGAATGGGCCGATTACGTGTTCAACAGCGAGGACACTCTGGGCGTAGTGCGCGAATGGTGGATGCATAACCCGTCCAGCTACTGGTTCCTGGCCGAACGCCATACCGCCAGCGACGAAATCATCCGCACCTTCGATCCCCGGGAAGTCTTTACCGCCCGCGTCGACTTCACCCCTGCCCCGTCCAAGGAGATCGCAGGATGAGCCCCCTGACCCGCCTGCCGGCCCCCATGGGCCTGTTGATTGATCGCAATCAGCCGCTGACCTTCAGCTTTGACGGCAAGTCCTATCAGGGCCTGCAAGGCGACAGCATCGCCAGCGCCCTGCTCGCCAACGGCCGCTTTCTGCTGTCGCGCTCGTTCAAGTACCACCGCCCGCGTGGCCCGCTGACCATGGCCGGGCAAGACGCCAACACCCTGATCCAGTTGCCCAGCGAACCCAACGTGCTGGCCGATACCCATGCACTTGCAGCGGGCCTGCAAGTGACCGGGCAAAACTTCAACGGCTCGCTGGATAACGACAAGGACGCCTACCTGGGCAAGTTCTCGAAGTTCATGCCGGTGGGCTTCTATTACCGTTCGTTCTACAAACCCAAGGGCATGTGGAAGGTCTGGGAGCCGATCATCCGCAAGAAAGCCGGGCTGGGTGTGCTGGACCTTGAGTTCAAGCCCGAGTATTACGACAAGGCTTATCTGTTCACCGATCTGGCCATCATCGGCGCAGGCCCGGCCGGCTTGCAGGCGGCACTGACAGCAGCCAATGCTGGTGCCAAGGTCTTGCTGATCGAACAGCAGCCGATTCTCGGTGGCTCGCTGACCTATGCCCGCTTTGATATCGAAGGCCAGCGTGCCGAAAAACTGCGCCGCAACCTGATCGATGCCGTGGAAGATCACGCCAATATTCGCGTGCTCAAGCAAGCCACCTGCAATGGCTGGTTCACCGACAACTACCTGCCGGTGATTCAGGGCAAGCGCATGTACAAAGTGCGGGCGAGCCACTGCCTGGTGTGCAGCGGCTCGTTCGACCAGCCGGTAATTTTCCGCAATAACGACTTGCCCGGTGTGATGCTGACCAGCGCCGCACAGCGCCTGATGAAGCTGTATGCCGTCAAGCCCGGCAAACGCGCCGTGGTCCTGACCGGCAATGACGACGGCTATCTGGCCGCTCTGGATCTGCATGATCAGGGCGTAGAAGTCGTTGCCGTGGCCGACATGCGCGCCAACCCTGCCGACAGCACCCTGCTGAGCGCACTGGCAAAACGTGGCATCCCCTGCCACCCGAGCACCACCGTCTATGAAGCGTTACATGAAAAAGGCATGCGCCATGTGAGTGGCGCGGACCTGCGCAAAATCACCGGTCAGGGTCAGGTCGCCAATAACGGCCTGATACTCGACTGCGACCTGCTGTGCATGTCAGGCGGCTATATGCCGGTCTATCAGTTGCTGTGCCAGGCGGGCGGCAAGTTGAGCTATGACGATCAGCTCTCGGAGTTCACCCTGAGCGGCTTGCCGAAAAACCTCAGTGTGGCCGGTTCGGCTCATGGCTACCATGCGCTGGACAACGTACTGGCCGATGCCATCCATGCCAGCGCCGGAATCGTTGCCGCGCTGGGCCTGGAACTCAACACCAGCCCGCTGCCGCTGCGCAGCGAGGCCCGCGTCAACTTTCCCTGGCCGATCTTCCCTCATCCCAAAGGCAAGGATTTCGTCGACTTCGACGAAGACCTGCAAGTGCGCGACATCGTCAATGCCACGCGCATCGGCTATCGCGACGTGCAACTGGTCAAGCGCTATTCCACGGTCGGCATGGGGCCGTCACAAGGTCGGCATTCGGCGCTGCCGACAGCTCGTCTGGTAGCGTCTTCGACCCAGCGCAGCATCAGCGAAACCGGCGTTACCACCGCTCGCCCGCCGTTCGAGGCCGAGAAGCTCGCGCATGTGGCCGGCCGCGCCTTCGACCCGTATCGCCAGACACCCATGCACCGCCGTCATGTGGAGGCCGGAGCAAAGATGATGCCTGCCGGTATCTGGCAGCGCCCGGCGTTTTACGGCAAGCCCTCGCAGCGTGACGCCTGCATGCAGGCCGAAGCCCATCATGTGCGCACCAAGGTGGGCATCATCGATGTCTCGACACTGGGCGGCCTGGATGTACGTGGCCCGGATGCCGCCGAGCTGCTCAATCGCATGTACACCTTCGCCTTTCTCAAGCAGCCGGTGGGCCGTTCGCGTTATGCACTGATGACCAACGAACATGGCGTGGTGATCGACGATGGCGTGTGTGCCCGCTTCGCCGACAACCATTTCTATGTCACCGCCACCACCAGCGGCGTGGATCGTATCTACCAGCAGATGCTCAAGTGGAACGCCCAATGGCGCCTGAATGTGGACATCGCCAACGTCACCGCGGCGATTTCGGCGGTCAACGTGGCCGGGCCGGACTCGCGCAAGGTATTGGAAAAAGTCTGCTCCGACCTGGATCTTTCGGCCGAAGGCTTCCCGTACCTGGCCGTGCGCCAAGGCACGGTGGCCGGGATCAAGGCCCGTCTGTTGCGGGTGGGTTTCGTGGGTGAACTGGGTTATGAAATCCACGTTCCGGCGCGCCATGCCCTGCAACTCTGGGATGCACTGGTCGAGGCCGGAAAAGAGTACGACATGCGCCCGTTTGGCGTCGAAACCCAGCGCCTGCTGCGCCTGGAAAAAGGCCACGTGATCATCAGCCAGGACACCGACGGCATGACCCATCCGGCCGAGATCGATATGGGCTGGGCGGTGAGCCGCACCAAGCCGTTCTTTGTCGGTCGCCGCTCGGTGGACATCCTTGAAGCCCAACCGCAGACACGCAAGCTGGTGGGTTTCACCCTGCCCAAGGCCAGCCCGCAGCCATTGGAAGGCCATCTGGTGCTCAAAGGGCCGGATATCAGCGGCAACGTAACCTCCTGCGAATACTCGCAGACCCTGGGCAAGATCATTGGCCTGGCCTACGCCGCCTTCGATCAGAGCACACCCGGCCAGCAGATCCCGATTCGGGTAGAGGACGGTGTCGTGGTCCAGGCCACAGTGGTGAAACTGCCTTTCTTCGACCCTGAAAACCAGCGCCAGGAGCTTTGATCATGTCCAGCCTCAATGCCGAAAACCCTATCGGCCTAAGCCCTGTTCAATCGTGCGCGCTGGTGGATCTGACCGATACCCCACGTGTGGGCTTTCGCGGAGTACAAAGTGCCGATTACTTGCAGGCACGTGGCTTCACGCTGCCGGATACGCCGAACCGGGCTGTAACCCAGGCCGACGGCAGCCATGTAGCGCGCCTGTCGCAGACCGAGTACCTGATCCTGGGCAGCCTCAACGATCATGGCGAACGCATCGCCGATGAAGAGGCCCGCTGGGAGCTGGACCATAGCGCCAACTACCTGCTGCCACGTCAGGACAGCCATGCCTGGCTGCAACTGAGCGGTGTCTGTATCGCCGAAGTGATGGCCAAGCTCTGTGGGGTGGACCTGCGCCCCCAGGCATTCGGCCCCGGCGCAGTGGCCCAGACTTCGGCAGCGCGTATCAATGTGATCGTGATCAATGTGGGTGCAGGTACAACGCCCTGTTTCCAGATCCTCTGCGACCGCACTTCGCTGGAGTACTTCAAAGGCGCGGTGCTGGATGCCATGACCGAGTTCAACACAAAGCAGGAGTAATGCGGATCAGTTGAGGTCAATAAATCACTTTGTGTGCCTTGACTGATCATCATGACCCAGTAGGAGCCCATTCATGAGCACTATCGAATCCCCTGACAAAGACACCGACTACAGCGTCCCGGCCCTTGCCCGGGGCCTGAGCGTGCTCGGAATGTTCAATGCCCGGACCCGCTCGCTGAGCATCAACGACATCGCCGAGCGCCTGGGTGTCAGTACCTCGGCTGTCTATCGAATCCTGTTCACCCTCACCCACATGGGCTATCTGAACAAGATCAACACCCAGTACGAACTGGGTGCCAGGGTCATCAGCGATGGTTTCAGCTACCTGGCCAGCCGCGATATCGTCGAAGTCGCCATGCCGCACCTGAACCAATTGCGCGACCGCACTTCGCTGTCATGCCATCTGAGCATTCGGGAGCAGACTGACAGCCTGTACCTGTATCGCGCATTCGCGGCGCAACGCCTGTCGGTGAATATCCCGGTGGGCACCCGCATCGCCTGCCACTGCACCGCGATGGGGCGTATGTTGCTGACAGCCTTGAACGGAGCGGAACTGGGTGCGCTCTATCAGCACATCCGGCTGGATGATTACCCGTCACCGGCCCCGCGCACATTGCCCGAACTGCAAGCCCTGATTCAGAGCGATCGGGAGCGCGGCTGGGTGTTGCATCGCTCCGATTATTCAACAGCGATTGCCACTTCGATCAAGGATCACACGGGGCAAGTCACCGCTGCCATCAACCTCTCCGGCCCGGATGCAGTCATGGACCCGGAAGGTGCAAGGGAGCGTTTTCAGGCCTTGTTGCTGGAGTGCAGCGCCACGATCAGCCGTGATCTTGGTCATAAAAATGTTACTTATCATTCATAAAGGCTCGATGGCATTCAGTTTGCTAAAGATTCCATGTGGACTGCCGAAATTGTCGGTATGCCATAAGACGAAGCTTTGAGGCTCGATCCGGGTCTGAAGTCTGCTTATTGCCTGCCGTCGTCAGATAACGATATACAAAAAAATTCTGGAGCATGGATGAATATCAAACAGAAACTGACGTGGGCCTTTGCAGTCATTGCGTGCCTGCCCATAGTCGTCGTGGCCACTATCGTTATCGTGAACCTGCGCAACAATGCGACCGATAATTTCGTGAACAGCAGCAGCCGTGAGATCCGTCAGGTCGATAACGCCATGCAGCTGTTCTTCGATGGCATCAGCCAGAACGTCAACTATATTGCCTCGCATCCACTGATCGCAGGCGCCGGTGGCGACCTGAGAAACTACACAGGTGCAACCCCGACACCCCAGTCTGAAAACGACAAGCTGACCACCGAATTCCTTGTCAGCATCGCCAAGGCCCACCCGGCCTACTCCTACGTCTCCTACGGCCTGATCAACGGCAGCTACGTGATGACGCCGGAAGATCCGAAGATGAGCAATTACGACCCGCGTGTTCGTCCCTGGTACAAGACGGCCATGAATAACGTGGGCAAGACCGTGCGCAGCGATGCCTACTACTGGGCTGGCGATGACGCCGTGCTGGTCAGCACCATACGAGCGATCCCCAACACCCTGGGCAACCCTGGCGGTGTAGTAAACATCGACGTATCGCTCAAACAACTGACCGGCATCGTCAAAGACATCAAGCTGGGCGACAGCGGCTACCTGATCCTGCTGGAAAAGAACGGCAATGTGCTGGTCGATCCCAAGCAGCCGGAGCATAACTTCAAGAAGCTCGGCGATCTGGGTGATGGCTTCGCGCAACTGGCCAAGACCGACAAAGGCATGGTTGAAGTGCAGCTCAACGGCGAGCGCTACATGGCCAACGTTTATCCATCGCCAGAGCTTGGCTGGAGCTTTATCGGCCTGATCAAGCAGGATGAAGTCATGGCTTCCGCCACCCGCCTGACCTGGCTGATCGGCATCATCGCTGCCGTACTGGCCATCGTCTTCGCCATCGTCGGTGCCAGCTTCGCCAGCGTCATCGTGCGTCCGATCCATAGTGTTTCCAGCGGCCTTGAAGGGATTGCTCAAGGTGAAGGCGACCTGACACAGAACCTGACCGTGCGTGGCAAGGATGAAACTGCGCAACTGGCGGGCTGGTTCAACCAGTTCCTGACGGCGATCCGCAGCCTGATCCAGCATATCGGGCAGGCCGCGCACAAGATCCTCGACACCTCGCAAAGCTCTACCCGTGTCTCCAATGACATGGCAGAAGCAGCAGGCCGTCAGCGTGAAGCGGTGGATATGGTGTCCACGGCTTTCCATGAGATGGTCGCCACTGCCAACGAAGTCGCCCGCTCCTGCAGCCAGGCCGCTGAATCGGCCGACAACGGTCAGCAGCAGGCTCGCGAAGGCCAGCGCCAGATCGACGATGCGGTCAACAGCGTCGACAAACTGAGTTCGGAAATCGCCCGTTCGGCCAAGGACATGTCGGACCTGGAAAAAGACAGCAACGATATCCAGTCGATCCTCGACACCATTCGTTCCATCGCCGAACAGACCAACCTGCTGGCGCTCAACGCCGCCATCGAAGCGGCTCGCGCCGGTGAACAGGGCCGTGGCTTTGCGGTAGTGGCCGATGAGGTTCGCGCTCTGGCCAAACGCACCGCCGACTCGACCGCAGAGATCGACACCCTGCTGGGCAACCTGGCCAGACGCACCGCTTCCGTGGCGCAACAGATGCACGCCAGCCTGGATGTCTCGCAACAGTCTGTCACCAAGATCGGCCAGGCGCGCAGCAGCTTCGGGCAGATCCGCGAATCGGTGGACGTGATCCGCGACATGAACACCCAGATCGCCACGGCGGCCGAAGAACAGCACCAGGTGGCGGAAGATATCAACCGCCACATCAGCCAGATCCATGGCGACGCGCAACTGATTGCCGAACTATCCGACTCGGCCCGCAGCGACTCGCATAGCCTGGCTTCGCTCTCCAGCGAGCTGGATGCGCTGGTTCGCAAGTTCAAGACCTGACAGGCAGGAGCGGATTTATCCGCGAAGAGTACAAGTTGTCCTGACGCTGAAAATACAAGGGAGCCTCCTGAAACGAGGAGGCTCCCTGTACTCAAAGCGCTGTGCCACCTATGGCCAGAAGCACTCGTGAATGGCTATGCTGCGCCGATGAACACCTTGCCCCCGATCCGCAACCCCTGTCCGCCCGGTGCTTGTATCTGCGAGCGCGAACGGCTGGACGCTCCCGATGCCGATCGGCGCATTCTGCTTCTTACCCGCGAAGAGGAGAAACGCCTGCTTGAGCGTCTGGAGCGTATCGAAAGCCTAGGCGACCTTGAACGCATGCAAGGCAGGATTCATGAGCAACTGGGTATCCGCGTGGAGATCGCGCCGGGCTTCAATGAGGTGCGCACCATGCGTGGGATAAGCATCTTCATTCCCGAAAAGACCGGCCTGTGCCGCAAGACCCGCCAGTCGATTCCAGCGGCGATTCGCCGTGGTCTGGAAAAACGCCCGGAGATTGCCTGGGAACTGCTCAACGCCCATGACTTGTTGCGTGATGCCTGAGCTATGATGCCGGCTCATACCAATAAGGAAGAATTGTTGTGCCCCTCGAAATTCGCCCTGCCCGCCCCGACGACGCCAGCCAGATCCTTGCCTTCATCACTGAACTGGCCATCTATGAACGCGCACGCCATGAAGTGATTGCCACTGTCGAAGACATTCATCGCTCCTTGTTCGCCGAGAATGCACCTGCCAAGGCCCTGATCTGTCTGCATGACGACAAACCGGTAGGTTTTGCCGTCTATTTCTACAGTTACTCCACTTGGCTGGGCCGCAACGGTATCTACCTTGAAGACCTGTACGTGTCGCCGGAAAACCGCAGCATCGGTGCCGGGCGCGCCTTGTTGCGTCATATAGCCCGTGAAGCCGTTGCCAATCAGTGCGGCCGTTTCGAGTGGAGCGTGCTGGACTGGAATGAGCCGGCCATCAAGTTCTACAAGGCATTGGGCGCAGCACCTCAGGACGAGTGGGTGCGCTATCGCATGGAAGGCGACGCGCTGCTGAGCTTTGCCAAGGGTGACGAATAACCTCGTTATCAAGCTGGAACCAGGCCCGACGCAATGTCGGGCTCTTCAATTGAATACCTGCCCGTTTCAGCAAGCGCTAGCAGTTTGTTGCAATCAATGCGGCGAATCGGCATCATTTGATAATAATTTTCATTAACTTTAGTGACATGACACCCTCCTCTCCCGATGCCCGGCGCCTGAGCGTGCGTAACCGTGTTCTGCAACAGTTGTTCGGCGACCATCATGGCTGGTTGCAGGAGCGACTGCGTGCGCGCCTGGGTTGTCATCACGATGCGGCGGACATGGCAGCCGAAACCTTCGCCCAGGTGGTCGCCCTGCCAGAGCCCCAAACCATTCGTGAACCACGGGCGCTGCTGACGACGATTGCCAAACGGCTGATCTTTGCATCCTGGCGACGGCGCGATCTGGAGCGCGCCTATCTGGAAGTATTGGCGCAGCAGCCTCAGGGCTACGAACCTTCTGCCGAAGAACAGGTACAGGCACTGGAAGCATTGAGCACTCTCGATCAGATACTGGATGGCCTGTCGCCCATAGGCCGCAGTGCCTTTCTGTATAGCCAGCTCGACGGCATGACCTATGCCGAAATCGGCCGAACTCTGGGTATCTCCGCGCCACGGGTTCATCAATACGTCGTCAAGGCATTGGGGCTTTGCTACCTGGCGCTGGAGCAACGATGAACAGCCAGCAACTGTCACCTTCTGTCGCCGAAGCCATCGAGTGGCTGGCCCTGCAACGCTCCGGCACTATCAGCAACACCCAACGTCAGCGCTTTCAGCAATGGCTCCAGAGCAGCCAGGAAAACCGCGATGCCTGGGCTCAGCTTGAGCAGCGTGTCGGACAAGCATTCACCGGGCTTCCGCCATTGTCGCGCCAGGTCCTGAACCAGTCCGGGCAAAACCGCCGTCAATGGCTGCGCGGCGCACTGGGGCTGACCGGTTTGGGCATCGGCGGCTGGTGGCTGCAACGCAACGGGCTGCTGCCATGGAGTCGAGGGGATCTCTACACCGGGCTGGCAGAACGTCGTCCTTTCTCTCTGGAGGATGGCAGTCAGGTGCTGCTCAATGCCCGAAGTCGGGTCGACATGGCCTTCGATGACAGGCAGCGCACCCTCACTCTGCATGAAGGCGCACTCAGCATTCAGGTTGCCTCAGACCCGCAACGGCCCTTGGTCATTCGCACCGCCTTTGGCGAAGCCCGAGCATTGGGCACACGCTTCACAGTCAGCCTGTATGAACACGGTGCGCATGTCTGGGTGCAGGAATCCCGCGTGCAACTCACGGTATCGGGCGGCGCGACCCAGGTGCTGGGAGCGGGCCAGGGCGCGCGGCTGCATGGCGGACGCATTCACATTCTGGACCCTGGCCTGGCAAGCGAAAACGCCTGGAAAGATGGCTTGCTGGAAGTTCATGACCAGTCACTGGCCGATGTCATCGAAGCCTTGCGAGACTATCACCCTGGCCTGCTACGCATCGAGCCGGATGCCGCAGCGCTGCGGGTCACCGGCGTCTTCACGCTGGATGACAGTGGCCAGACCTTGCGTTCGTTGCAGGAAGTGCTGCCGGTAAAAGTCGAGAAACGCTTCGGCTGGTGGACGCACATCAGCCTGCGCTGAAAATATTTTTCATACCCCCCTTAATTTCCAGGCCGCTCGCGTCACATAGCTGGCATCGACTACCCAAACGGGAAATGCTGCCATGCACCGACCACTGCGCTTGACTCTGACACCGCTGGCATTTGCCCTGGCGTTCACCACCCTGGACAGCGCGGCCGATGGCTCGGCCCAGCCCTCGACCGCCCGCCAGCAACTCATGGAACTGGACCTGCCCGCCGGCCCTCTGGATGCAACCCTGACCAGCATCGCTCGCCAGAGCGGGCGCAACATTGCCTTCAATGCCACGCTGACTCGCGGCCTGACGGCGAAGCCATTGCGCGGTCGCTACAGCGTCGAGCAGGCCGTTAGCGAAGTGCTGCGCGGTTTGCCCCTGCAATTGAGCATCACGCCCAGCGGCACCTTGAGCATCGAGCCACGCCCCGAGACTTCAGCCATGGAGCTTTCGGACATCAATGTAAGCGCTGCCAGCCATGAGCAGGACGCCTGGGGGCCGGCTCACAGCTGGGTCGCGCAACGCAGCGCGACCGTGAGCAAGACCGACACTTCCCTGATGGAGATTCCCCAGTCGGTTTCGGTGATCACCCGTGAAGAAATGCAAGCGCGCAAGCACGACAGCCTCGCCGACGCACTCAACTACAACACCAGCGTGATCAGCCAGCCGAACGGCTACAGCCGCGTGGCCGACGACTACCGCATGCGTGGTTTCGATATCGGCCCGCGCACGGGTGGCGTGATGCGCGATGGCATGAAAATGCAAAGCACCCAGTTTGAAGGAGGCCAGGAACCTTACGGCCTTGAGCGTGTGGAAGTACTCAAGGGCGCGTCTTCGGTGCTGTACGGGCAACTGGCTCCCGGCGGGCTTATCAACGCCATCAGCAAGCGACCCACGCTCGACCCGCTGCATGAAATCAATCTGGAATATGGCAACCATGACCGGCAGCAACTCTCCACCGATCACGGCGGACGCCTCGATGAAGAAGGCCGTTTCAGCTATCGACTCACAGCCCTGGTGCGCGACAGCGGCACCCAGTACGACGCCATCGACGATGACAAGCACTACATAGCCCCGGCACTGACCTGGCAGATCAACGACGACAGCCGCCTGACACTGCTCGCCAGCCATCAGCGTACCCGGACCAGCCTGACGCCGCCCATGCGCTATGACATAACCACTTTCAGCTCGACCCCAGGTTACAAAGTGCCTTATGACCTGTTTGCGGGCGAGCCGGATTTCGACGACTACGATGGCACCTTGCAGACCTTCGGCTATCTGTTCGAGCAACGCCTGAATGACAACCTGCAACTGCGTCACGCGGCACGCTACTTCGAGTCACGCACCGACTATGACTACATCACCCTGAACAACAGCCGGATCAGCGGTGCCAATCTGTCGAGCCTGTCGCGTACTTACAACTCACGCGAAGACATTGCCACCGGCTGGACCAGTGACAGCAGCCTGCAACTGGATCTGGAAAGCGGGCGCTGGAAACATACCCTGCTGGGCGGCCTGGACTACTACCGCAAGACCTACGACAGCCACCGTTTCAGCGGCAGCGCACCGGCGCTGGACCTTGCCAACCCGGTATACGGCAACCTGCCAAACGTGAACCGCAACATCGACAGCGGCTCGGACCTGCACAGCCATCAGCTCGGCATTTATTTGCAGGAACAACTGAAACTCGATGATCGCTGGCTGCTGATGATCGGCATGCGACAGGACTGGGCCGACAACAGCACCCGCAACTACCGTGACAATTCGCGCAGCACCACTGACGACAGCAAGACTACTGGACGCATCGGGCTGGTCTATCTGGCCGAAAACGGTCTGGCGCCCTATATCAGCTATAGCCAGTCCTTCCTGCCTTCGTCCGGTACCGACGCCAATGGCGATGCCTTCCTGCCGACCGAGGGCGAGCAGTATGAAATCGGTATCCGCTACCAGCCTCCTGGCCGGGAAATGATGATCAGTGCTGCGGTCTACCAGTTGACCCAGAGCAACGTCATCACCTCGATTGCCGGCTCGGACTTCGACGAGCAGACCGGCAAGGAGCGCAGCACCGGTTTTGAAGTGGAAGCCAAGGCCCAGTTGACCCCGCAACTGGCCATGAACGCCGCCTATGCCTACACCGACGCCCATATCATCAAGGATAACGATGAGGTGCTCGAAGGCTCGCGTATCGAAGGTACGCCTTACCATAACGCTTCGTTGTGGCTGGATTATCGTTTCGACTCGATGGGCCTCAATGGCCTGTCGATTGGCAGCGGCGTGCGTTATGTCGGCACCACCCACACCTCGCCCAGCGTCACTGACCGCAAGATCCCGGCCTATACGCTGTTCGATGCCCGAATCAGCTATGACCTGGACGACAACTGGCAAGTCAGCGCCAAGGCACAGAACCTCACCAACGAGAAATACCTGTATTGCGCCAACTCATGCCGCTATGGCGATACCCGTAGTCTGGTGGGGGCTGTCAGTTATCGGTGGTGATCTCTTCGCGAATGAATTCGCTCCTACACGGGCTGCGTAGGAGCGAATTTATTCGCGAACCCCCTCACCGCCAACAAACATCAGTCATTGACGACCTCCAGATTCAATGATCTGATGCGCGCCAGTTTCAGGTGTCCCATGCCGCCGTGCATGGGATTAAACGGGAAGCCGGTGCGTCACTCCCAGTGATCAGTCCGGCGCTGCCCCCGCAACGGTAAGCGAGCGAAGCATTCGACAGACCACTGTGCCAAGGCATGGGAAGGTGAATGCTTCATGACCCTCGCAAGCCCGGAGACCGGCCTGCAACCTTGTTTGGCAAACCCGCGGTGGGCGGGCGCAGGCCGGTCTTCGCGGGCTTTTTGCGCCCGCGATTCCCTATGCGTTGTTCCCTCCGGGATTCATTCATTCCTGATTGGCTGGAATCGCATGTCCCGTTCTTCCCTGCTTCAATCCCTGGCGAATCGTTCGCTACAGATCAGCCTTCTCGCGCTCCCGTCCCATGCGTGGGCTGCTGACGAGCAAACCCTGGCACTGCCCTCGGTCGCAATCACTGGCAGCGCCGATACGCCAGTAACCGATCTGGCAACCCCGACGCCCACCGGTTCGCGCCTGAACCTCACGGCACTGGAAACCCCGGCCAGTACCAGCAGCCTCGACAGCCAGATCATCGAAAGCCGCAATAACCTCACCGTTCAGGATGCGGTCACCCGTTCGCCAGGCATCACCAGCATCGCAACGCCTGGCGATGGCAATACCGCGTTGTCCGCACGTGGTTTTACGGGGCATTCCTCGGTCATGACCCTGTTCGACGGCTCGCGCCTGTATACCGGCGCAGGTACTCAGACCTTCCCGGTTGACCCGTTCATGGTCGAGCGTATCGACGTGATCCGTGGCCCGGCTTCAGTACTTTATGGCGAAGGCGCTACCGGCGCCGTGATCAACGTGGTGCCCAAAAAACCTTTCGAGGGCGAGATCCGCAATCGCCTGCGCCTGGGTTACGGTTCCAATGACCGTCAGCAACTGGGCCTCGACAGCGGCGGTTCGCTGAGCGACACCCTGAGCTATCGCCTTACGCTGAATCAGCAGGAAAGCAATGGCTGGGTCGATAACGGCAATTCCCGCAGCCTGGCCATGAGCGCAGCCCTGCGCTGGCAAGCCACCGACGACCTGAGCTTTACCCTCGCCCATGAACGTGGCGACAGCGAGCCGATGAACTACTTCGGCACACCGCTGATCGATGGGCACTACCGCGACAGCCTGCGCGACAAGAACTACAACCTGCGCAATGCCGTGCAACGCTACAACGATGAATGGACCCGCCTGAACACCGACTGGACCATCAACGATAACGTCAGCGCCAGCAACCAGCTCTACTACATCAAGAGCCGCCGCCACTGGCGCAACGCCGAAGTCTATAGCTGGAGCAGCGCTCAGGGTCAGTTGTTGCGTGGCGACTACCTGGAGATCAAGCACGATCAGGAGCAGATCGGCGACCGCCAGAGTTTCACCTTCAACCATTCGCTGTTCGGCCTGGACAGCCGCACGGTGGTCGGAGCCGAATACAACAGGATTCGTTTCGACGTCGCCAACAATTCGCCTTACACCGATATCGGTGGTGACTTCATCGACCCGTGGAATCCGGCATCCGGTGATTTCCAGAGCCAGTCACCCTTCCTGCCGCTGACCGAAAGCACCACGCGCACCTTTGCCCTGTTTGCCGAAAACCGCCTGCAACTGTCAGACCGCTGGTCCTTGGTGACTGGCATCCGCCGCGACCAGAACCACCTGGACCGCAACGCCCTGCGTACCGATACCCGTAGCGACCGAAGCCTCACCGGCGGTAACTGGCGCGCAGGCCTGGTGTTTGCCGTGACCGATCAACTGTCCCTGTATGGCCAGTACTCCACCAGTGAAGACGGCGTCAGCAACCTCATCAGCATGAACCCGACCCAGCAGCAGATGGACCTGACCGAAGCGAAACAGACCGAGTTCGGCCTCAAGCAACAGTTCTGGGATGGCAGTGGCGAATGGACCCTGGCGGCCTATCACATCGTCAAGAAAAAGCTCCTGGCCATCGACCCGGTGACCCGCCTGACACAACAGGTCGGCCAGCAGTCGTCCGACGGCCTGGAAGCATCTCTGGAACTGGCACTTGCCAATAACTGGCACGTATCGGCCAACGCTGCGCTGGTACGTGCCGAGTACGACGATTTCGACGAAAGCGTTTCCGGGCAGGTCGTGTCCCGCGCCGGGAATCGCCCGACCGACGTCCCGCGCCGAACCGCCAATCTGTGGGTGAGCAAGGCACTGAACGAAGACCTGGATGCCGGCATGGGCCTGCGCTATGTGGATAAACGCTATGCCGACACCGCCAATACCACCTCGATACCGGGCTACACGGTGCTGGATGCCAACCTGGGCTGGAAGGTGCAGCGCGATGTGCGCCTTGGCTTGCAACTGAACAACCTGCTCGACCGACGCTACGCCGCGGCGCAGTACAACAATGGGCAACAATGGCTGATGGGCGAACCTCGCTCCTTCTTCGTCACGGCTGATTACAGCTTCTGATCCAGTTGGCGGCAGGCTTGCAACCTGTCGCCAGCATGCCTGGAAATCGAGCATGTCCACCCTGAATATCCATCGCCTGAACTGGGCACCGCCACATAGTCAGGGCAAACCCTGGCAACTTGAAGGCATCGACCTGCACATCGCACAAGGCGAGTTCGTCGGGCTGATCGGCCCCAATGGCAGCGGCAAGACCAGCCTGTTGCGTTGCGCCTACCGTTTCAACGAACCGGACAGCGGCTCGCTGCACCTCGACGGGCAGGATATCTGGCAACAGAAGCCCCGCTGGAGCGCTCAGCGCATGGCCGTGATGATGCAAGAGTTCCCGCAGGAGTTCGGCCTGACCGTACAGGATGTCGTGGCCATGGGGCGTACACCTCATCAGGGCTGGTTCGACGGCGAAAGCGCCGAAGACCTTGCCCTGATCGACAAGACCTTGAACCAGGTGGGCCTGCATGGGCTCAGCGGGCATTTGTTCGCATCCCTGTCGGGCGGCGAGAAACAGCGCGTATTGCTGGCCCGCGCACTGGTGCAACAACCTGGCCTGCTGATCCTCGACGAGCCCACCAACCATCTCGATCCCCGTTACCAACTGGAACTGCTGCACTATTTGCGGCAACTGAAACTCAGCACACTGGCCAGCTTTCATGACCTGAATCTGGCTGCGGCTTTCTGTGACCGGTTGTATGTCATCGACCAGGGCCGGATCGTTGCCAGTGGTACGCCGAGCGAGGTCCTGACCGAGCAACGGCTGCTGCACATATTCGGTGTCCACGCGCTGGTGGATACTCATCCACTGGCACCTCATCCACGCATTACCTGGATCAGCCCATCATGACCCGAGCCCTGGCCTGCCTGATGCTGCTTGCCGCCCTGCCCCTGGCCGCTGCCGCGGATAACTTCCCCCTGACCGTACAGAGTTGCGGGCGCGAGGTCACTTTCGAGCAACCGCCACAGCGGGCAGTCAGTCACGACATCAATCTGACCGGCATGCTGCTTGCCCTTGGCCTGCGACCACGCATGGTCGGTTACACCGGCATCACCGGCTGGAAAACCCTCGACCCGGCACTGCGCGAGGCTCTGGACGGCCTTCCCGAACTGGCAGAACGCTACCCGTCGGTGGAAAACCTGCTGGATGCCAATGCCGACTTTTTCTTTGCAGGCTGGAGTTACGGTATGCGCGTCGGTGGCCCGGTGACGCCGCAAACCCTGCAACCGCTCGGCATTCCCGTCTACGAGTTGAGCGAATCCTGTTCGCGAATCATGACCCGGCGCGAAGCCAGCCTGGACGATCTGTACCGCGACCTGCACAACCTGGGACGAATCTTCGACGTCAAGGAACGCGCCGATACGCTGATCGAGGCTCTGAAACAACGGGTTGCACAGGTCACGACCAGACTGAGCCAGGTCCGGCAACGCCCCCGTGTGTTCTTGTATGACAGCGGTGAAGACCGGCCCGCCACCTCAGGCAAACTGGGCATGCCCCAGGCCTTGATCGAAGCGGCTGCCGGGCAGAACATCATGGACGATATCGCCGCCAGCTGGACTCAGGTCAACTGGGAGAGCGTGGTGGAACGCAACCCGCAGGTGATCGTGATCGTCGATTACGGCCCGACCTCCTGGCAGCACAAACGCGATTTCCTTTTGCAGAACGCAGCCTTGAGCAGTGTCGAAGCCATCCGCCAGAAACGATTCGTGGTGCTGCCCTATGTCGCCGTAACGCCTTCGGTCGATAACGCTGAGGCCATCGAAAAACTGGCCGAGGCGCTGCATCCCGAGCTGTTTGGCGGGAGCGAACTGTGAAACCGATACGCAGCGTGGCCGGTTATCGCTGGCTGATCGGCACTCTGTTCGTTCTGCTGGCGCTGTCGTGCCTGATATCCCTGGGCTTCGGTCCGGCACGGGTGCCGCTGGCCAAAGTACTGGGCATAGTCCTGCAACAAGCCGGAGTCGATGCCGTAGTGGACTGGAGCAAGGGTCAGACGCAAATCATCTGGCTGATCCGCGCACCACGGGTATTGCTCGGGGCGCTGGTGGGTGCAGGTCTCGCGCTGGTCGGTACGGCTCTGCAAGCGGTGACCCGCAATCCGCTGGCTGATCCGCACCTGTTGGGCGTCAGTTCCGGCGCTGCTCTTGGGGCTGTGGTCGCGGTGTTGTATCTGGGGGAATTCATTGGCGTATTCAGCCTGCCGCTGGCCGCCTTCATCGGCGCACTGGGCAGTATGTTGCTGGTACTGGCCATCGCCAGCCGGCAAGGACGCCTGGAAAGCGAGCGCCTGTTGCTGTCAGGGGTCGCGGTGTCATTCGTGCTGATGGCTCTGGTCAATCTGCTGCTCTACACCGGCGATCAGCATGCCGCCAACTCCGTGATGTTCTGGATGCTCGGCGGTCTGGGACTGGCGCGCTGGGAATTGCTATGGCTGCCGGGTGCCTGCGTACTGAGTGGCTTTGTCGTCCTGATGAGCCTGAGCCGCGCCCTCAATGCCTTGATGAGTGGCGAACAGACTGCCGTGAGCCTGGGTTTCAACACCCGACATGTACGCTGGCAGGTGTTCGTCAGCACCTCATTGCTGACCGGCGTGCTGGTCTCACTCTCCGGTGCCATCGGCTTCGTCGGCCTGATGCTGCCGCACATGGCGCGTCGTCTGGTCGGAGCCGAGCACCGCAGGCTGCTGCCGGTCAGCGCCCTGCTTGGGGCATTGTTCATGATCTGGGTGGACGTCGCGGCCCGCACCCTGATTGCGCCACAGGACCTGCCCATCGGTATCGCCACGGCGGCCATTGGCGGTGTGTTTTTCATATTGCTGATACGCCGATAGGGGTTGAGCAAACGCCCTCTCACCAGATCATGCGTTTCATGCTTCAATAGCCCGACAGCAGAGAACAGGCAGCTACCTCTGTTCAGATTTACTGAACAGAGGCCATGTGGTGTGCATGCGGGATTGTCCGCACAAGGTTGTGACCTTCATGAATACACGATTCGTTGAGACCTTCATCCTGTTGGCCCATGTGGGCAGTGTTCGTCAGGTTGCAAAGCAGATGCATACCACACCGGGCGCTATCTCCATGCGTGTGCGCAAGCTGGAAGCCGAACTGGGTCTTGTGCTCTTCAACTGGGACCACAAGACCCTTCAGATAACGCCTCAAGGCGCCAGCCTGCTACCTCATGCCGAGCGCCTGCTGGAAGCCACGCAGGCCTTTCAGCGTGCGGCCAGCTCTCCAGCAAAAGAGCAGGGCCGGATCCGGATTGCGGTAATCGAGACAGTCGTTCACACATTTCTACCGGACTTCATGAAACTCATGAGCCGGACAATGCCCGATGTCACCATCGACCTGTCCGTTGAACTGACTTCAAACTCGAAAGAGCAGTTGATGCGACGTGAAGTCGACCTGATCATCCGGGTCATTGCCGATGATGGCGATAATCCGTTTGCGATTACCAAACCGATTGCAGAGCTGCCCATTCATTGGGTTGCACGCCCACGTGCTGTGCCGACACGGGATATGGTGCGCAAAGTATTGAGCAAGCAAATGCTGACGCAAATGCGTGGCTCGGCCCCCTATGAGTCCGCAGTTACCATCGCGCAACAGTTGGCATCGGAGCACGGGGTATTGGCCAGTGAGCTGCGAATATCTGGTTCCCCTTCCCTGGCAGCGCTGGTATCGCTGGTGAAAGAAGGTGTCGGCGTAGCAATCATGCCGGGCATTCTGGTCAAGGACAGCCTGGAACATGGCGAACTGCAAGAACTCCCGCTTCCCAGCCCACCCTCGTTCAAGATCGCTACATCCCATATGAAGAATGCGCCTGCGCTGGTATCAGGCGTCGCAGACATCGTGCACAAGGTCTGCCGTACTTACTGTAAACGCCAGGGGGAACACTGGATCATCAGCCATGGATAAAGTATCTGTTCAGTTAAATTGAACAGGCATGGCGATTATTGTTGGATAGACACTGCCTGCAAGCTGCTCAAAGAATGACTCCCCTACTTCGTAATGCTGGAGTCTTCACGATGAGCACGTCCTGGACCAACCCCGCCGAGTTTCGCGCAGCCGTCAGAGCTGGCCGTCATACCGGCCCCACCGCAGACGTCTGCCCCGGCTACACCCAGGGAAACCTGGCCATTCTGCCTCGTGAATACGCAGACGAGTTCTTGCGATTCGCCCGCCTCAACCCGAAGTCCTGCCCGATTATCGGGATGACCGAACCTGGAGACAGCCGGGTTCCTGAACTGGGCGGCGTGGACTTGATGGCCGACGTCCCGGCTTATTGCGTATTCCGCGACGGTGAACAGGTTGATGAAGTTTCGAGCCTGGAAGGGCTATGGAACGATGATCTGGTAGGTTTTGTCATTGGCTGCTCCTTTTCCTTTGAAGGCGCGCTTCTGGATGCAGGCATACCGATTCGCCACATCGAACAGGGCACCAATGTCCCGATGTACGTTTCCAATATTGCCAATGGCAAGGCAGGACGTTTCGGCGGAACCACCGTGGTCAGCATGCGTCCGATGACACCGGCACAGGCCATCCGGGCGGTGCAGGTCACCTCCCGCTTCCCGAGTGTCCATGGAGCGCCCGTTCACCTGGGTGATCCGTCCCAGATCGGCATCCACGATGTCGATGCACCCGACTTCGGCGAACGCTCGATTATCCGCCCAGGCGAAATTCCGGTGTTCTGGGCTTGCGGCGTAACCCCTCAACAAGCGATCCGCAGCGCACGCCCCTCATTCGCCATCACCCACAAGCCGGGGCATATGGTGGTGACCGATATTCTCAATAGTCATCTCGCGGTGTTTTAAGAATGACGTACGTGTAGAAGGCAGCTTGCTGGCGATAGGGCCAGTTGCGGTTTGACAGCACCGCAGTAGAAGTAATGCCGATCACTTAAGGTCCCAGTCACTTGTGGGAGGGGCCTTGGCCGCGACGACCAGCATACAGGCAATACATTTTGAAGCGCCTGTCACACATGCTGTCGCGGCCAAGGCCCCCTCCCCCGGATTGCGAGCCCGGCCACCAGATCTTTGAAATCAGCCTCTTAGGTGTGCCACGAAGTTTTAGAGGATATCCAGCGGATAGGTCACGATCACGCGATGTTCATCGCTGTCACGCTGGGAAGCCACTTCGCTGCGCAGTGAGGCATGTCGCAACTGGACGCCGAGTTTCTTCAGCGGGCCGGATTGCACCACGTAACCCAGGGTCAGGTTGCGTTCCCATTCTTTCTGGTCGCCATTGACCGTGCGAATGTTCGAGCCGCTTTCGTACATGCCCATGAAAGTCAGGCCCGGAACACCCACCTGAGCGAAGTCGTAGCCATAGCGAACCTGCCAGGTACTTTCGCCGGCACGCTGGAATTTGCCGATCATGGATTCGGTCATGAAGTACGCCGTAGAGCCATCGCCCTGGTTAAGCCATACAGCATCACTGTCGCCGCTGACCTGCTGGAAACCGGCCGCAATGGTGTGGCCACTGACCAGATAGGTGAACAGCGCGCTGGACAGGCGGCTGTCCACTTTGCCTTTCACCACACCCCCGCCGTAATAGCCGTTGGTGTAGAACGCCGGATCATTGCCATTGGCACCATCGGACTTGTTGTCGAAATAGCGCAGGTCGGAACGCAAGGTGCCCGGCCCGACAGCAATATCGTATTTCACGCCCAGGAAGTTCTGTTTGTAGAAGTCTTCCAGGTTGCCGTAGTAATACTGCAAGGTCAGGTCTTTAGTGGGTTTGTAATCGACGCCACCGTAATAGAACTTGTTGACGAACTCGCCAGTACGGGCGTTATTCGCGCCGGGAATGGACATGCCCATCTGGTTGCTCGACCCGCGACCTTTTACATGTTCCAGTTGGCCCAATGTAAAGGTGAAGTTATCGATGTCCTTGGACTGAACCTGGCCGCCATTGAAAGTCTGTTGCAACATGCGATCCGTGGACATCACTACCGGCAACATCGGTACCAGCGTGCCGTAACGGAACTCGGTCTTGGAAACCAGTGCCTTGGCGGTCAGGCCAACACTGCCGAATTCATCGACGGCACGGCCATCGCCGTCGGTAGGGAACACGTTGCCGTTGAACGCTGAACTGGTCGGGTTGTAATGGCGGCCCTTGCCGGAGTCCAGACGAAAACCGGCCATGCCCAATGCGTCGACACCGAACCCCACAAGCCCTTGGGTATAACCGGAACGAAAATCGAGAATGAAACCTTGCCCCCACTCCTGGGTGTAGTTCGGGTTGTCCGCGCCGCTGCGGTTATCGGCATTACTGAAGAAGTTACGGGCCAGCACACTGGCCTTGCTGTCTTCTACAAAACCGGCACTGAATGCCTGTTGGGCCATGACCATACCGCAAATACCAGCCACCAGACGGGGCGAGCGATTGATAAGCTCCATCGAAATATCCTTTGCTGTAAGTAAGTGTTGTAAGCAGTCAGGAGTAGGCAGTTAAGTTTTATTGTTTTGAGGAGCAACGAGAGTCGGCGCGGTGACTAACTTGACCGCGGGCAAGCGATACAGGACCAGCAGTGCAATCACCCCAAGGCCTGCGCACATCAGCAGCCCGATCCCCACCGAGCGTGCCAATGCCTCACGGGCCAGTTCCAGCAATTGCCAGGCTTCGCCCGATTCGACTGAGGTCGAGGTCAGCAACACTTGTGGATTGATATAACGGGCAATCGAACTTTCCTGGCCCGCCGCCAGAAACGCCCGGTTCAGATGGGTGACATACAGCAGGTTGACCAACACCCCCATGACCGCAGTGCCCAGCAGGCCGCCGACCAGCCGCAGTGACTGGATCAGGGCCGTGGCAATGCCCAGAAACTGCCGCTCTGCCAGGGTTTGCGTGAATACGGTCAAGTTGAGCAGGATGAACCCAAGCCCTACCCCCGCCAGCAGGATCAGCATCAACAAGGTATTGAATGATGCCGTGCGCCCCGCCAGCGCCAGGCCGGTACAGGCCAGCAGCAAGGCAAGGAAACCGGCCAGCGGCAGCAGGTTCGGGTTGCTCAAGCGGGTCACGATGCGGCTGTTGACGATGGCACCCAAGGTGATGCTCAAGGCCAGTGGTGTAATCAGCAGACCGGCGTCTTTCGGGGAGTAGCCGTAACTGCCTTGCAGCAGCAGCGGCAGATAGAACAGCAGGCTGAACATGATCGCCCCGGCCAGCACTGACAGCAGAAACAGGGTGCGCATGCTCGATACGGCGAACATTGCCGGTGGCAACAGCGCCGACGTGCAGCGCCGCTCCCAGAACCAGAGCGTCGCCCCGCAAATCAGGCAGATCAGGGCCAGGGACGCACTGAGCAAAGTGCTCGAATGCCCCATCCATTCAACACCCAGTTGCAGACTGCCCAGCGTGACCGCAATCAACAACGCGCCGAACCAGTCCAGGCGAATGCCTTGGGTCTGCACAGGCCGGTAATACGGCAGGTAGCGCCAGGCGAAGAACAGCGCGATACAACCCAGCGGCAGATTGAGATAGAACACCGAACGCCAGCCATAAGCCTCCGTCAGCAAACCACCCAGACCAGGGCCAATGGCGTTGACCACACTGAACAGCGCGCTGAGCATCATCTGCCAGCGCAGCCGTTGCCGGGTATCCGGGAACAGTTCGGGAATACAGGCGAATGCCGTACCGATCAGCATCCCTCCTCCGACACCCTGCAACGCCCGACCGATCACCAAAACCAGCATGTCAGTGGCCAGCGCACAGATCAGTGAAGCCAGGGTAAAGACGATAGTTGCCGCAATCACGAAGGGCTTGCGTCCGAAGTAATCGCCCAGCCGACCGAACACTGGAATGGTCACGATCGAGGTCAGCAGATAACCGGTGGCGACCCAGGCATAGAGTTCAAAGCCCTGCAGTTCGGCGACGATGCTGGGCAACGCATTGCCGATCACCGTCTGATCGAGCGCCGAGAGCATCAGCACCAGCGAGATGCCAAGCATCGCCAACAGCGCTTGCCTGAAGCTCAAGGCACTTACCTGAGTCGTCATCGGTGCGCCTCAGACCAATGCTGCAACGGCAGTGGCGATTCGCGAGCAACCCTGCTCAAGGGTTTCCAGCGCCGTGGCGATGGACATGCGAAAGAATGGCGCCAGGCCATAGGCTGTACCGGCAACCACCGCCACGCCCTGGCTTTCCAGGAGGTACATCACCACGTCAGTGTCGGTTTCCAGAAGCTTGCCATCGGGCGCGCGCTTGCCGATCAAGGCCCCGCAGTTCACATAGAGATAGAACGCGCCGTCGGGCTTGAGGCAGCTCAGGCCGTCAATGGCATTGATCAGTTCCAGGCAGCGATCACGACGCTGCTGATAGACCTTTACGCTCTCTTTGACGAAAGACTGATCACCGTTCAAGGCTGCCACCGCAGCCGCCTGGCTGACAGAGCTGGCATTGCTGGTCGACTGCGACTGCAAGGTGGCCATGGCATTGATCACATCGGCAGGCCCGGCCGCATAGCCAATCCGCCAGCCGGTCATGGCGTAGGTCTTGGAGACGCCATTGATGACCAGCACCCGGTCACGCAAGTCAGGCTCGACGCACAGGATGTGCGCGTTATCCGAACCCTCGAAACGAATGTGCTCGTAGATGTCGTCGGTCATCAGCATCACATCGGGGAACTCCAGCAACACGTCAGCCAGCGCACGCAACTCCTGCGCGCTGTAGCTGGCCCCGGTCGGGTTGCTCGGCGAGTTGAGCAACAACCAGCGGGTACGCTCGGTGATCGCGCCACGCAACTGTTCGGCGGTGAGCTTGAAGCCGTTCTCTTCCGGGCAAGCCAGCGTCACCGGCTCGCCTTCACAGGCCAGCACCATGTCCGGGTAAGAGACCCAGTAAGGCGCAGGAATCAATACCTCATCGCCTGCGCCAAGGGTTGCGGCGAAGGCATTGAAGATGGCGCTCTTGGCTCCGCTGGTCACCACGATCTGCGAAGCCGGGTAATCCAGACTGTTTTCCCGGGCGAGTTTGGCGGCAATGGCCTGACGCAGCTCCAGTGTGCCGACGTTCGCCGTGTAGCGGGTTTCACCACGCTCGATGGCAGCGCTGGCAGCCTCGCGGATGTGTTTGGGGGTATCGAAGTCGGGCTCGCCGACGACCAGATTGATGATCGACTTGCCCTGACGACGCAGTTCGTTGGCACGGTCGGAAGCCGCGCTGCTTGGCGAAGGTTTGATGCGTTGCACGCGGGCGGCGATGCGGGAGGCGTTCAAGGTCGTAATCCTCGGAGGTGACATTCGAGGCTCTACGTTACGAGTCGGGATCGTTGAGCGGATAAGACCGTTTCGTTCTGGTTTGATAGGAAGTCCTTATGACCGCTTGCAGACCGGCAACGCACCAAAATGAAACAGCCTCGGGACTGTTGCGCCTCACGCAGGCAGAACCGGCTGCTGATCAGCACGCCATAGCAAAGGCTTATATATAGCGTCCGGCCTGCTGCGCGGCATGGCCTGTCTTTTGCTATGACCCATGGGATGTCAGCCCCAGCATGAGTCCGTCTCTTGAATCTCCGTCGTCTGAAATATTTCGTGAAAATCGTCGACATCGGCAGCCTGACCCAGGCCGCCGATGTCCTGCACATTGCGCAGCCCGCCCTCAGCCAGCAGTTGGCGACCCTGGAAGCCGAGCTGCATCAGCAATTGTTGATCCGCACCAAACGCGGCGTGACGCCCACCGAGGCGGGCAAGGTGTTGTACGGTCATGCGCAGCACATTCTGCGTCAGTGCGAGCAGGCCATCAGTGATGTGAACGACACCGGCCACGCCTTGTCCGGCCAGGTTTCGGTCGGGCTGGCACCGGGCACGGCAGCGTCCACCCTCGCCCTGCCGCTGCTGCGCCGGGTTCGCGAGCGCTATCCGGGGATTCTGCTGTACCTCAATGAAAACTTCGGCACCACCCTCAGCGAACTGATCATGAATGGCCGCATGGACATGGCAGTCTTGTATGGCGGGCGCGAAGTGCATGGCCTGAGCTTCGTCCCCCTGCTGCGGGAAAACCTGTATCTGGTCAGCGCAGACGAACACCTGGACGAACGTGATGAAATAGCCCTGGCAGAACTCGCAACCATGGAGATGCTGCTGCCGCGCCCCTACAACATCATGCGCAAACTGGTAGACGAAGCGTTTCTGGGCATCAGCCTCAGCGCCCGAGTGGTGGCTGAAGTGGAGTCCTCGGCAACCCTGACTGCCGCCGTGGCCGAGCGCTTCGGCTCGACGATTCTTCCCGAGTCGGCCGCCAAGGTGCTCGTTGCCGCCACAGGTGCGCGCATGTTGCGCATTATCGAACCCGGCATTCAGGCACCGTTGGCGTTGTGTCTGTCCGGTCACCTGCCATTGTCGGTGCCTGCTCAGGCAGTGAAAGCCATCCTCCTGGAACTGGTGGCAGAACTGCGTAACCAGACCGAGCCCGGGTCATAAGCGAGCCTTATCACCC
This sequence comes from Pseudomonas cichorii, assembly GCF_015471405.1. Taxonomy (GTDB): domain Bacteria; phylum Pseudomonadota; class Gammaproteobacteria; order Pseudomonadales; family Pseudomonadaceae; genus Aquipseudomonas; species Aquipseudomonas serbiensis. Next base: position 209,587 of record NZ_BLVZ01000009.1, on the reverse strand, counting down.
CACAGCCAAACCGTCTTGGCGGTCCTGCGCGGCCCTCGTTAGATTGAAATTCATTCAATACGGCAAGCGGCATAGGTAAAGGCAAGGGTATGGATCAAGAACGTATCAAGGCACTGATCGGGTTACTGGCAGAGTCCGACCTGATCGAGCTCAGCCTGACGGAAGGTGACAGCACCCTGCGTCTGTTCAAGGAAGCCACGGGCAATGTCGTTCAGGCACCTTCGATATCCGCCAGGGCGGCAATCGGCAAGACAGCCAGCGTATCGGCACCGGCCATGAAGGCCACCGCTCCTGCGCCCGCCAAAGGCGAGATCAAGGCCAGCCTCTACGGCGTCTTGCACCTGACCCCGGCAGTGGGTGAAGCGCCCTTTGTACAGGTCGGCGATAGCGTGGAAGCAGGACAGACTCTGGCGATCATTGAAGCCATGAAAATGTTCCATCCGCTCAAGGCCAGTCGCTCAGGCATCGTCGAAGCGATTCTGGTGGACGGTGGCACGGAAGTCGAAGCCGGCCAACCCTTGTTCCGTATCGGTTGACCCCGACGCACATTTTTCAGGTATCTCGAATGTTCGATAAAGTGCTGATCGCCAACCGTGGCGAAATTGCCCTGCGTATCCAGCGCGCTTGCCGTGGCCTGGGTCTGAAAACCGTCGCGGTCTACTCCGAAGCCGACCGTCATGCGCAGTACGTCACCCAGGCCGATGAAGCGCTGTGCATCGGCCCTGCCGCGCCCACCCAGAGTTATCTAAATCAGGCGGCCCTGCTCTTCGCCGCCAAGGTCAGTGGCGCACAGGCCATTCATCCCGGTTATGGCTTTCTGTCGGAAAACGCCACCTTTGCCGAACGTATCGAGGCGGCCGGCATGACCTTTATCGGCCCCAGCGCCGAGTGCATTCGCACCATGGGCGACAAGGTTTCCGCCAAGCGGGCCATGCGTGAAGCCGGTGTGCCTTGCGTACCGGGGCCGGACTCAAGCATGTCCAGCGACCCGCAAAGCATTCTCGCCGTCGCCCGGGAAATCGGTTATCCGGTGATCGTCAAAGCCGCTGGCGGTGGCGGCGGTCGTGGCATGCGCGTGGTGCAGCAGGAACCGGAACTGCTGGAAGCGATTGCCCTGACCCGTGAAGAAGCGCGTCTGGCGTTCGGCAATCCCGAACTCTATATCGAGAAGTTCCTCGGCCATCCTCGCCACGTCGAAATTCAGGTGCTGTGCGATGCCTACGGCAATGCCGTGTGGCTCGGCAGCCGCGACTGCTCCTTGCAGCGTCGCCATCAAAAGGTACTTGAAGAAGCCCCGGCGCCCGGCATCGACCCGCAATTGATTGCCCATGTGGGCGAGCGCTGCGTCAAGGCCTGCCAGCAGATCGGCTATCGCGGCGTCGGCACCTTCGAGTTCCTTTATGAAGACGGCCAGTTCTTCTTCATCGAAATGAACACCCGCTTACAAGTCGAGCATCCCGTCACCGAGATGACCACTGGCATCGATATCGTCCAGCAGCAGTTGCGCATGGCCCGAGGTGAGCGCCTGGAGTTGCGTCAGGCCGATATCGTCGCCCAGGGCCATTCACTGGAATGCCGGATCAACGCCGAAGACCCGCTCAGTTTCATGCCCACTCCAGGGCTGGTCACGCGCTGGGAAGTGCCGGGCGGTTTTGGGGTCAGGGTCGATTCCCATGTCACCACCGGCTACCGCGTACCGCCCTACTACGACTCCATGGTCGCCAAGGTCATCAGCCACGGTGCCACTCGGGAAGAAGCCATGGCCCGCATGCGTCTGGCCCTCAGCGAGCTTCATGTGGAAGGCATTTCCACCAATATTCTCCTGCACCGGGAAATCCTCGACGACCCGGCATTCTGCGCAAGTGGCGTCGATATTCATCACCTGGAGCACTGGCTGCAACAACGGAGCCCACAATGAGCATCGCGCACACGGACACAGGTCCGACCATCAGCCTCCTGGGCACCACAGCCCTGTTGTTTGAAGCACCGGGCAGCCTCGATCTTGCCCCGCAACAACGCATCTGGGCCATGGCTCGCGTGACCGCACAGTGGCCGGAAATCAGCGAATCGGTGCCGGGCATGAACAACCTGATGCTGACCTTCAGCACCCCGCCACGGCACTTGAGTGCCCTGACCGAACGCCTGCTGGAAGCCTGGCAAACCTGCGAGCCGCTGCCGTTGGAAGGCCGCATCATTGAATTGCCGGTGACCTACGGCGGCGAACACGGCCCACACATGAGCGACGTGATTGCCCATACCGGGCTGGACATCGAAACCATCGCTCATCTGCACAGCGAACCGCTGTATCCGGTCTATGCCTTGGGCAGCCACCCTGGTTACTGCTATCTGGGCGGCATGGACCCACGCATTGCCACGCCACGGCGCAAGGTTCCGGTGCTCAGCATCGGCGCTGGCGCGGTGTCCATCGGCGGCATACAGACCGGCGTTTCCGCCTCTGCCGGCCCCAGTGGCTGGAACACCATCGGCCGTACCGAAATGTCTTTCTTCGACCCCGAGCAATCGCCACCAGCACTCTTGCAGCCGGGCGACCTGCTGCGCTTTCGCATCGAGAGGATCATTCGATGATCGAGATTCTATCCGCCACTGCCCTGGCCACTGTTCAGGATCTGGGCCGCATCGGCAGCCTGGGTTACGGCGTCGGCACGTCCGGGGCCATGGACACACTAGCCGTGGCGACCGGCAATATTCTGCTGGGCAATGCCGATGACGCAGCGACCATCGAGATTCCGGTGTTCCCTTTCGAGGTCCGCCTGCTGGAAGACTGCGCCTTTGCCGTGACCGGCGCAGCCTGTGCCTTGAGCCTGGACGGCGTCGCCTTCCCGCCGAACTGGGTGATGCAGGGCCATAAGGGCCAGACGCTGCTCATCGACCACCCCACGGCAGGTTGCCGCGCCTATCTGTGTCTGGCTGGCGGCGTCGATGTGCCGGTGGTGCTCAACTCGCGAAGCACTCAACTGCGAGGCGAGTTCGGCGGTTTTCAGGGCCGTGCCTTGCAGCAAGGCGACCGTTTGCATGCCTGCTCGCCGGGCATCAGCACGCGGGCCACGGATTTCGGTGTACTCAACCCTGCCCATGCCTTGCCGTTGAGCGTGGACGGCGTACACGCCATGCGCGTTCTGCCTGCGGCGGAATACCAGGCATTCAAGGCGGATTCCCGAGCGTCATTCTGGAGCGACGACTGGAAGATCACATCCCAGAGCAATCGTTATGGCTATCGCCTTGAGGGCACGCCGGTCTTGCCCGAGCACGCCATGGAAGTGCGCTCCCACGGCATCGTACCGGGCGTGATTCAGGTACCTCACGGCGGCCAGCCGATCATCCAGATGCGTGATGCACAGCCCAGTGGCGGCTACCCGAAGTTCGGCACGGTGATCGAAGCCGATCTGTGGCGTCTGGGCCAGGCAGCCATCGGCAGCCGGATTCGTTTTATCGAATGCAGTTACGACGAGGCCCTGGATGCCCTTGAGCAGAATCAGGCCTATCTCGCCGAAGTGCGACGTCTTGTGACCCTGCATGACCTGGCCCGGCGCTGAGGAAATGAACATGAACATTGAAGAGATTCGTCAACTGGTGGCTGATCTGACACTGGCAGGTTTGTATGGCGCAGAGATCGAGAAGCCGGGGTTCAAGCTGAGCCTCAAGCGCGGCGTTGCCTGTCAAACCTTGCCTTCTTTATCCGTAGAGATCGCGGCAGCAGAGTCGGCTTCCAGCACTCTGGACATCAAGTCCAGCGGCATCGGCCACTTGCTGGATGCCCACCCGGACAACGGCATCGTACTGGCACCGCCTGGCAGTGAAGTGCAGGTTGGCCAACTGGTCGCACTGCTGGCCGTCGGCAATCTGATTCTGCCAGTGCGCAGCCAGCATGCAGGTCAGGTTTGCAGCCTGCTGGTGCCCAGCGGCACAGCGGTCGGTTACGGCCAACCGCTGATACGTCTTTCTCCCAATGCCACAGAAGCGGAGCAACCATGAAGATCGACCTGAATGCAGACATGGGCGAAGGCTTCGGCGCCTGGCGCATGGGCGAAGACGAAGCCCTGATGGAGATCATTTCCTCGGCCAACGTCGCCTGTGGTTTTCATGCCGGTGACCCTCTGATCATGGATAACACGGCGCGACTGGCCAAGGCCCGAAGTATCGATCTGGGAGCCCATGTGGGCTTCCCCGACCTGATGGGTTTTGGTCGTCGCCAGATGAACATCGATATCAATGAACTGAGCACTTACGTGACCTACCAGTTGGGCGCACTGGCAGCGATGGCCAAGGTCGCGGGCCATCGAATGACCCACATGAGCTTTCATGGCGCACTGGGCAATATGGTTGCCGCCGATACGGAGATGGCTGCGCACCTGATTCGCAGCGTGGCGGCGTTCGACCCCGGGATCATCATCAGTTCGTCCAGCAGCCGCGCCATCGAAAGCGCCGCCAGCCAGTGCAACCTGCGGGTGGCGACAACCTTCCTCGCCGACCGCGCTTACGACGATGACTGTCTGCTGGTGCCACGCAAGATCGCCAACTCGGTCATCAAAGACCCCGCGACGGTACTGCAACGGGTTCGACAACTGCTGGAAGACAGCACCGTGACCAGCATCACCGGTAAGGTCATCAAGGTCAGCGCCTGCTCGATATTGCTGCACGGCGATACACCCGGCGCGGTTGAGCTGGCGCGTACGGTGCGCCATGAAATCGAATCGGCGGGCGGGCAGATCGTGCCGATTTCGCAGCTTGTGGCGTAAGCCGTCGCGGCCAAGGCCCCTCCCACATGAGCCGTACAATCCTTGTGTGAGGCTGCATGAAACGAATCATAAGAGACGCTTATAGCCACACAGCCAATCCGTCTTGGTCGCCGGGGTTTGTGCTGGATAGAGTCGATGCATGAGCAACACACAGCATTCAGAGGTAAACGCAATGCCATTTTCCGATTACAAAACCGCGCTGGTCACGGGCGCATCTTCCGGCATCGGTGCCGCTGTGGTTGAGCGTCTGTGCCAGGAAGGTATCGAAGTTCACGCGCTGGCCCGCAGCGCCGACAAGCTGGCCGATCTTTCAGCACGCACCGGCTGCATCGCACACGCAATCGATGTCACCGATCTGGCCGGGCTGACGGCACTGTTCGGGCAATACAACTTCGACATTCTGGTCAACAACGCCGGCGTCGACCGTCCGGGCTCGATCCTAAAGGCTGACGCCGAGGGCATCGACTTCCTGATCGACGTCAACCTGCGTGCCGTGCTGCATCTGGCACGCCTGGCCTTGCCAGGCATGGTCGAACGCGACAGTGGCCATATCATCAATATCAGCTCGATTGCCGCAGCCTATAACTTTGGCGGTAACTCGACCTACCACGCCACCAAGGCGGCGGTGAGCATGCTTTCTCGCCAGTTGCGCATCGATGCCTTCGGCAAGCGTGTGCGGGTCACCGAGATCTGTCCGGGCCGGGTCGCCACCGACATCTTCGCCCACGTCCATGGCGACTCCGAAGAGACCTACAAGCGCTTCGTCGAAGGTTTCGAGCTACCCGTCGCCGCCGATATCGCCAATGCCATCGCCTTCGCGATTGCCGCGCCGGTGTCCATGAACATCGGCCATATGGAAATCACCCCGACGCTGCAAGTGCCTGGCGGCCTGTCCACTGCACGCCCACAGGACTATCAGGGCTGAAAGCGTCACCCCCGAGAACAGAACGGATCAATCCGTCACATGCTCCCTGGCCGGGCCGGACGCCCGGCATTTTTTCTGCCCCTACCCATGCTGATAGGGATTGACCATGAAGCAAGACTTCGATTTAGCCCCGATCCTGCAAGGCGAATACGCCGAGCTGATCCTCAAGGGCATCGAAATGACGCTGCAACTGGCTTTGTTCGCCTGGTGTCTGGCCATGGCCCTCGCGCTTGTGCTGGTGACCGTGCGCCTGACCGGTAACAAATACGCCAATCGTCTGGTAGCGGCCTATGTCTCCTACCACCGCAACGTGCCGACACTGGTGCAGTTGATGCTCTGGTATTTCGGCATCCCGACCCTGCTGTCCAGCTCCACACAAATCTGGCTGGCAGGTTACAACACCGAATACCTGTTCTCGATCATTGCCCTTGGCCTGTGCCAGGCCGCGTATTTCAGCGAAGACATCCGCAGCGGCCTGCGCGCCATTCCTGCCGGACAGACCGAGGCTTCTCGGGCGCTGGGCATGGGCTATGTACGCTCGATGCGTTACGTGATCCTGCCGCAAGGCGTGCGCAACTGCCTGCCATCGCTGATCAACCATACGGTGCTGTTGTTCAAGAACACCAGCCTGGCCATGGCCATCGGTGTCATGGAGCTGACTTACGCAACGCGGGAAGTCGAGAACTACACCTTCCGCACCTTTGAAGCCTTTCTGGTGGCTTCGGTGGTGTACCTGGCCTTTTCGCTGCTGCTGATGGCCCTCGGTGCCCTGCTGGCCAAGCGATTCAACAAAGCTTTGGCGAGGTAAGCGACCATGTTCGATATCTTCACGATTCTCCAGCAGAACTGGACGCTGTTCCTGATCGGCCAATACCCTCACGGCCCTTTGGGCGGCCTGGCGAGCACCCTGATCCTGGCGATTCTGGCGCTGCTGTTCGCCTTCCCCCTCGGCCTGTTGCTGGCACTGGCAAGGACGTCGCCCTGGAAAGCACTGCGCTGGTTCTCTACCGTCTGGGTCTATGTGCTGCGCGGCATTCCGCTGCTGATGGTGATCTTCTGGACCTACTTCCTGGTGCCCTTGATCATCGGCCACAACATCACCGGCTTCACCACCATGCTCTGCACCCTGGTCATCTACCAGAGTGCCTATCTGTGCGAAATCATTCGCGGCAGCATCCAGGCGTTGCCGAACGGCCAGTACGAGGCTTCCCGTGCTCTGGGCATGGGCTACATGCGTACCACGGTCTGGGTGATCCTGCCTCAGGCGCTTTATAACGCGCTGCCCAGCCTGCTCAGCCAGTTCATTTCCATCATCAAGGAAACCTCGCTGGGCTATGTGATCAACGTTCAGGAAATAACCTTCGCCGCCAATCAGGTGAACAACCAGTTACTGACCAAGCCCTTCCAGGTGTTCTTCATTCTGGCGGTCATTTACTACCTGCTCTGTTTTGGCCTGACCCATCTGGCCGACTGGCTGGAGCGTCGCATCGCCCGCAAGCGCCAGGGCACCACCGTTGCTGCCGTTACCGACAGCCCTTTGCCTACCCCTATCAATTGAAGAGGGCTGACTCATGCGTCCAATGATCATGTTTTCCAACGTCAACAAGTGGTACGGCGAGTACCAGGCCCTGACCAATCTCACCGCCCAGGTGAATACCGGTGAAGTCGTGGTGCTGTGCGGCCCTTCCGGCTCGGGCAAGTCGACGCTGATTCGCACCGTCAACCGCCTGGAAGACATTCAGGAAGGCCAGATCCTGTTCGACGGACAGGACGTGAACGGCACCGACGCCAACGTGAACCGGCTGCGCAGCCGGGTGGGCTTCGTATTCCAGAGCTTCAACCTGTTTCCGCATTTGTCGGTGCTGGACAACATCATCCTGTCGCCCACCAAGACTCTCGGCCTCAAGGGCTCGGCGGCAAAACAACGCGCAATGCAACTGCTGGAGCGTGTCGGCCTGGCGCACAAGGCCGGCGCCTATCCCGCGCAATTGTCCGGCGGCCAACAGCAGCGCGTGGCGATTGCCCGTGCGCTGGCCATGGAGCCACCGGTCATGTTGTTCGACGAACCCACCAGTGCCCTGGACCCGGAAATGGTCGGCGAAGTGTTGAGCGTGATGAAGGGCCTGGCAAAGGACGGCATGACCATGATGTGCGTGACCCACGAAATGAACTTCGCCCGCGAAGTCGCTGACACCATCTGGTTCATGGATGCCGGACAGATTCTGGAAAAAAGCGACCCGGAAAGCTTTTTCAGCCAGCCCCGACACCCGCGCGCACAGCGTTTCATCGCTGACTTGCGTGCCCATTGATTGGCAAGAACGATTTGCAAGAGCTGCCGCTGGACCGATTACTGATCCTTAATCTTCTGGAGTTCCCCATGCGTATGAAGCATCTGTTCGCCGCTGTAGCGTTGAGTCCCTTGGCAGTAACCCTGGCCCATGCCGATCAATTGAGCGACATCATGGCCAGACAATCCATGAGCTGCGGCGTGTATGCCGACGTTCCGCCCTTCTCCGCACCGGACCCGAAAACCCGTGAGCTGGTGGGCATGGATGTCGATCTGTGTACCGCGCTGGCGAAAAAACTGGGCGTGAAGCTGGAGCTCAAGCCGATGTCGGTGGAAGCACGGGTTCCGGAAGTGAAAATGGGCCGCGTCGATGTGCTGTTCGCCAACCTGGCCTACACCCAGACCCGCGCCGATCAGATCCAGTTCAGCGACCCCTACTACATCGCCAAGGAAACACTGGTAGTGCATGCCGTCAACGCTGACAAGGACAAGGCCTTCTTCAAGGGCAAGCGCATCAGCTCCACCAAAGGCTCCACCTCCGAGCAATCGATCCGCATCGCTGGCGCAGTGCCGGTGACCTTCCAGGACACAGGTTCTGCTTACATGGCCCTGCAACAGAACAAGGTTCTGGGCCTGGTCACCAACACCATGACCGCCATCAAGCTGGTCAACCAGGCCAAGGCCTCAGGGGTGGAGCTGGCAATCGTCAAAGAACCGATGGCGCTGGAGCCGATTGGTGCCGGTATGCGCAAAGGTGAGCCCGCTTTCCTGGCCAAGGTCAACGAGTCCCTGAAAGCCATGGACGACGCAGGCGAAATCGACGCCATCTGGGACCGCTGGATTGGCCCGAACACCGAATACAAGATGGTGCGCGAAGACAAGGTACAAAGCCTGAGCAGCCTGAAGTTCGATCCATTGCCTTGATCGACGCATAAGTCCCAAACGCCCTGCTTTTGCAGGGCGTTTCTTTTTCGGGTTCTGTTATGAAACAAGAGCCTGTAGCATCCGGTTGCATGTAAAACCGGAGACAGACAAAGATGGCACATTCGCTTCAATATCAAGTGTCAGACTCCATTCGCGGTATCGAGACCGAAGTCGGCCGACTGCTTGATCTGGTGCCCATGCTCAAAGACGCAGGCAATGACGAACTGGCCGCAAAGGTCAGCCTGCAGGCGCACAGACTGCTTGAGGTGGCAGTGGCGTTGAGGATGGCTTTGGCGGGGTGAGTCATACGAGGTTAACCACCGCAATAACAGCCAAAAACACCGTATCGCTGCACACTTCCTCCCCCCGGCAATACGCCGTCTACCCGCCAAAACTGCCCGAAAAGACCCGCTGATGATTTTTCATCACGGCCCGGAAACCTTTTGTATAAAAATTGACGTAAACATCACTTTGCCATTACTGTTGCGCCTTGCGGCAGCATCATTGCTTCGCCAACGGATTGAATTACAAGGGAATGTAAAGCATGCAGGCTGCGCTGCTTCGTACGGGCAAAAGTGACGAATTCATCGCTGTAGGCGAAACCGGGCAATCCGTTTACAAAGCCGCCCTGCAGTTAATCGCAGCCCTCACCCGCAAAGATCCCTCTCTGGCCAGATTCCTTGCCGTGCCCAAAAGCAACGAGCAAGGCAGCGTGATCGACTGGTACAGCCCGGTCCCCGGCGACGTGGTGCCCTGGAGTTCGGCAAGCGAAGACGAGCGCGACGACGCCAGGGCACAACTGCTCCGATTCAAGGACGCCGTCGCAGGCATGAGCAAAGCCTTGGTTCAGGCCGCAAACAAGGATGAGCAAAGAGACCAGATCATCTTTGGAAAATTGCTGGGGCTGATTCCTCATGCACCTGCCGAAGACTACCTGTATCTGGTCCAGACAACTCGCACTGAAACCAACGGCGGCAACGAACCCTGCATACAGCCGGTGCTGACTTTCTGGGGTTTCGTAAAGAGCGAAGCCGACCGCTATCATGACCCGCTATATTTTCTGGCCCAGAGTCCAATCGTCCCAGACATCTCCTCCTCACCAAGTCCGGCATCTGCTGCAGATGTGACGAAACCGCAGATTACAACCACCTCCGTTACATCTGGCCAGCCTAATCCATTGCTTCGTACGGGCAAAAGTGACGAACTCATAGCAATGGGTGAAACCGGGCAGGCGGTATACAAATCTGCCTTGCAGCTCATTTCAGCACTCGCTCGTAAAGATCCCTCCCTGTCCAGATTCCTTGCCGTGCCCAAAAGCAACGAACAGGGCAGTGTGATCGACTGGTATAGCCCGGTTCCAGGCGATGTAGTGCCCTGGAGTTCGGCCAACGAAGACGAGCGCAACGCAGCACGGGCCCAACTGTCCCGTTTCAAGGAAAACATCGCTGCGATGAGTCAGGCGCTTGTGCAGGCGGGTAAAAAGGATGGGCAAAGCGACCAGGCCATATTTGGCAAATTGCTGGGGCTGGTTTCGCATGCACCAGACGAAAGCTATGTGTATCTGGTCCAGACAACACGTACCAATGCCAACGGCGATAACGAGTCCTACCTGCAGCCGGTGCTGACTTTCTGGGGTTTCGTAAAAACTGAAACAGATCGTAATCGTGAACCACTGTACTTTTTGACACAACAGCCAAAGGCCCATGCCCCATCACCCGACTCGACACCGTCTGCAAGTCCAGCTACGCCCCAGATGACAGCAACTCCTGTTGTTCTGCGCCCTTGGTGGCGTCGCTTCTGGTGGTTATGGCCACTGCTGCTCTTGTTGCTGGCCTTACTGTTGTTCGGCCTGCTTCGCGGTTGCTTGCCAACGGCAACGTTGCCTGTGGGCGGCCTTTCAATACCACCGACAGGTATCTCCACAAACACAAACACCATCAGTGCAAGTAGCCATCCAGTAGATGGCATAGCGCTCAATGGTTCGACACTGCCAACCAGCAGGGCCACTGTGAGCACCACTCAGCCTCAGACACAGACGACCGATCCAGCATCGATAGCGCCTGAGCCGACAGCACAGCCTCAAGCCAGCGAAACCGCTGCAGCCGAATCCGAAGCTGCACCTGAACTCCCAGCAGAACAACCGACAGCCGGAGCCCAGACACCGCAATCCGGAACGCCTGGCGAACCGTTAAGCATTCCACAGGACACAGCCGAAGGCCCGGCCTCCTTCCTCAACGGCAACTACCGTGCAGGTGCAGGCATAATGGATGCCAAGACTTCAAGACCCTTGCGCCTCCAGTATGCATTCGAGAAAGGCAAGGGCAACGTCACTATCCGCCGTCCTGACGGTGTGTCCTGTACAGGTGCGGTCAATGCCGCCATGAATGGCGGAAGCCTGGGCATCAACAGCCAGGATCAAGCCAACTGCACCGACGGCAGTCGCTATGACATGCCACAAGTGTCCTGCAAACCAGGTGCCCAAAGCATCGCGGATTGCCAGGGCAACTACGGCAACACTCAATTCCCCATGTCCATGCGGCGCGAATAAAGGCTGGACCCATGCTGCCAGAACTGACTCAATTTGAAGAAACCGTCCACCTGATCAATGACAGCGGGCTCCAGTTCATGGACTTCGCGGTCAAGCTTGATCTGCGTAACGAACCCGCCGGGCGCTTTGCCAGGATGGGCAACACCTTGATCGCACGCCTGTTGCAGAATCAGGAAAGCAAACAGTACTTCCACTTCGGCCCGGTGGGCACGGCCAGCCAATCCGGCGAAAGGCTGGCACAGTCACAGGCTCAGGAACGCCTGATCAGTGAAGTCGACGACGAAGATCTGACTCTGAGCATGCAGACCAGCCTCAGGCTGCTCGATGGATTGTGGCTGCCCGTCCCCTTCTTTCGTTTCCTGCCGCCAGAGCGTTATGACGAAGGCCCGACCAACTGGGCAAGAGCGCGCCTGGTCGAGCTTGAGCAAGCCGATGTAGACGGCAACACTCACCGCCTGACCCTGGCGTTCGACACTCGTGCCATGGCCTCGGCAGCAGGCATGCAGTATCTGGCACCTACCCGCGACGACATCAATGCCGGTTCATCTTTCCGTCTGGCGTGCCATGCACGTCAGAGCCGCTGGTTTCTGGACCAGAAATGGGTGCAGGACTGGCTGGCGGAAATCTATCGCGAAAGCAACAAGCATCGTCCCAGCGAAGACATCGACGAAGAACTGATCGAGCAGCGCCACATTGGTCACTACCTGAACCTGCTGAGCCTGATGGCCCGGCCAATTCCCGAGCAGCGTACCAGCGAGCCCGCACGCATCGAGGTGCCGGAGGTCAAGCTCACCGCCAACGGCGTCGACTCCATCGACCCGCCCATTCCAGTGGATCTGGTGCTGGACGTCGGCAACTCACGCACCTGCGGCATCCTGATCGAGAATCACGGGCAATCCGGCGATGGGATGAAGCACAACTACATCCTGCAGATACGTGACCTAGTACGTTCAGAGCGGGTTTACAACCAACCCTTTGAAAGCAGGATCGAGTTTTCCCAGGCAGCCTTCGGCAAGGAAAACTTTTCGGTACAAAGCGGTCGCCATGACGCTTTCCAGTGGCCGACCATCGCCCGCGTCGGGGTCGAAGCAGGACGTTTGTCCGCACGCCGCCGTGGCACAGAGGGCTCGACCGGTCTATCGAGCCCCAAGCGTTATCTCTGGGATGAAAACGCCTACACCCACGGTTGGCGCTTCAACAATTCCTACGTGCAGACCGACAACGAGCCCAAAGCCACTGCTGCGCCCTTCTCACACAAGATCACCAAACTCGGCCAGGCGTTCTACAAGCTCAAGAACGAGGACGATCGCCTGCCCGCGTTCTCCCCACAGTACTCACGCAGCGCGCTGATGACGTTCATGCTCGCCGAGGTGCTGACCCAGGCTCTGTCGCAGATCAACAGCCCGGCGCAGCGGACCCGCATGGGCCACACCCAGCGGCCACGCCAGTTGTCCAGCATCACCCTGACCGTGCCGCCGGGCATGCCGCAAGTCGAGCGCAGCCTGCTCAATGACCGTCTGCTACAAGCCCTGGCGCTGGTCTGGAAATGCATGGGCTGGCACGAAGGCGACCTCGACCCGAGCAAGGCCAAGGGCCTGAATTCAACGGTACCGGCGCCACGGGTCCCATTGCCAAGGGTAAAAGTGGAATGGGATGAAGCTACCTGTGGCCAACTGGTTTACCTGTACACCGAAATCCGCGAAAACTTTGCCGGTCATGCCCAGGAGTTCTTCGACACCCTCGCACGCCCGGACAAGTCCAATCGGGAACAGATCACCCTTGCCAGCATCGATATCGGTGGCGGCACCACCGATCTGGTCATCACCGATTACGCGCTGGAGCGTGGTGCCGAGCATGCAAGCGGCAGTAACGTATCGATCATCCCCGAGCAGCGCTTTCGGGACAGCTTCAAGGTCGCCGGTGATGACATCCTGCTGGATATCATTCAGCGTTTCGTACTGCCGCCGCTGGAACAGGCACTCAAGGACTTCGGCGTGGTATCGCCACGCTCGCTGCTTTCGCGGTTGTGCGGCGATGAAAGTACCAGTGCTCAGGACGCCATTCTGCGCCAGCAACTGAACCTGCAAGTGTTTGTTCCTCTGGGCCTGCGCCTGCTCAAGGACTACGAGGCATACGACCCGGAATTGCCAAGCCCGGTCCATGACTACAGCTTCGCCGAACTGCTGGAAAAAGACGCGATCAGCGAACGTATCCATGAATACGTGGCCGGTGGCGTACGCCGTATCGATGGTGGCCGTGACGGCTTCGACCTAAGCAAGGTCGTGCTGCGCATCGACTTGCCTGCCATTCATCAGGCCTTCCTCAAAGGCCAGATCAACCTGAGCAAGATTCTCGATGCCCTGTGCGAAGTGGTGTTCCAGTACCCTTGCGACGCGCTGCTGCTGACCGGTCGGCCATCGCGCTTGCCGGGCGTGCAGGCTTACATACGCCGAAAGGTGCCACTGCCTCCGGGACGCATCGTGCCTATGAACGGTTATCGCACTGGCGGCTGGTACCCGTTCCACCGCAATGGCCAGATCGACGACCCAAAGAGCACGGCAGCCGTTGGTGCCATGCTGTGCCTGCTCAGCGAGCAGCGCAAAGTGTCGAACTTCTATTTCAGCGTTGGCCGCCTCAAGCCGTACTCGACCATGCGCCATATCGGAAAGCTGGACGAAAACAATCTGGTCATCGACCACGACATGCTCTACCGGGACGTGATCAAGAGCGACGCCCTGGGCAATGAGTTCCTGCAACTGCACGAACCACAACTGGAAGGTCCACAACTGCGGGTACTGGGCAAGACGCGCCTGGGTTATCGCCAGTTGAATGCAGAACGCTGGGTCGCGGCACCGCTGTACCTGATCGAACTCACTGAGCGCGGCACTCGCAAACTGGTGGGAAAACCAACAACCGACGGTAAAGAAGCCTGCCTGCTGTTGCGCTTTCGCGTAGAGAGCGCCGACGCAGACCGCAGCGACGCCGACATTATCGCCGAGACACTGGTGATCGACGACAACATCGAAAGCAACGTCCTGGATCAATCCTTCGACCGTAAGGACGTGAGGCTGCAGCTCTACACCATGTTGAGCGCTGAAGGCGGTGCCTCCAACTATTGGCTCGACAGCGGGAGCGTGAGTCCGAAATGACTACTCTGACCACCGAACAGATTCAACTCGCACACGCATGGACATCAGTACACAAGGGCGCTGGCCTGGCCCTGGACTGGGTGGAAGAAGTGGCGGGCAAAGTCGAGGAAGTAGCGGCCAAGGCCGTCCCGCTCAATCGCGACCTGCACCGCGCCCGCAATCTGGCACGCAGCCTGGGTCGCGTCTCCACAACGCCCATGGGCATAGGTTTCTTCGGTTTGTCCCAGGCAGGCAAGAGCTACCTGATTTCCGCCCTGGCTGCCGACAGCAAGGGCCAGCTTCTGACCCAGTTCGGCACCCAGTCACTGGATTTCATCAAGCATGTAAATCCAGTGGGTGGCGGCAAGGAGGCTACCGGTCTGGTCACCCGCTTTACCCGCCGTGCCGAGCCCGGCAAGGACCCTCAGTATCCGGTGGAGTTGCGTCTGTTCCGCGAGATCGAGATCGCCATTATTCTGGCCAATGCATGGTTCGAGGACTTCGATCATCAGCGCCTGAACAGCCAGATCACCGACTCACACATCGACGCTTTGCTGCAACGCTTTGAAGATCATGCAGCGACCGAACCGACGCCGGGGGTCAACAGCGATGACGTCGTGCTGCTCTGGGACTATCTGGAACACAACTACCCCAACGCCGTACGCCCACTGAATGCCCGCTACTGGCCACGGGTGGTCAAGCTGGCTCCAAGGCTGTCGGTTCGCGAACGCGCTCAGTTGTTCTCCCTGTTGTGGGGCGGCATCAACAAGATGACCGAAACCTATGAGCAACTGGCAGCCGCCCTGCACCGCCTTGGTCTGGCCGAAACGGTCTTCGCACCGATCACAGCACTGGTCAGCGAGCGTGACGGCCAGATGATCCAGACCAACAGCATCATCAACGTGGACATCCTCAGCCGCCTGGGCGGTAGCGGTGACAGCGCACTGGAAGTCCGTCCGGCCCATGAAAGCAACCTGCGTACGCCTGTATCGGTAAGCAGGGCCGAACTGGCGGCACTTACCAACGAGCTGATTTTCCGTCTGGACAACGAACCGGCCAACTCCATCGTCAACAGCGTCGATCTGCTGGACTTCCCCGGCTATCGCAGCCGCCAGAAACTGATGAGCATCGACGAAGCCAGCGAAGTGGACAGCAGTGGCGCAACCAACAACCCGGTTGCAAAGCTGCTGCTGCGCGGCAAGGTAGCCTACCTGTTCGAGCGCTACACCAATGAGCAGGAAATGAACGCGCTGGTCATGTGCACCAGCAGCTTCAAGCAGAGCGAAGTGGTCAGCGTGGGGCCAGTGCTCAAGAGCTGGATCGACAAGACCCAGGGCACCAGCGCCCAACAGCGGGATGGTCGTGCCAGCGGGTTGATCTGGGCCTTGACCATGTGTGACGGCTTCATCGGCGGCGCGCTGAATGGCGAGACCGTGCAGTTTCCCGAGTCCTGCGACAACATGCTCAAGCTGACCATGATCGAGCGCTTCGGCAACGAAGAGTGGATGAAACAGTGGGGTAACACACCGTTCAAGAACACCTATCTGGTACGCAAGCCACGCTTCAAGACGAGCTTCATCGACCTGGCGACAAGTGGTGAAGAACTCGGCTTCAATGAATCATCCAAGGCCGCCTTGCAGGCCTTGCAGGAAGCATTCAGCAACAACGAACTGGTCAAGCGCCACGTCGCCGAACCGCTGGATGCCTGGCAGGCGATGCTCAAGATCAATGATGGCGGTATGAGCCGCTTCAGTACCGCCTTCACGCCAGTGGCCGACATCAACTTCAAGTTGCAGCGTATCGAAGAGCAACTGGATGACTTGATGGTGAAATTGCTGCCACGCCTTGAGGAGTACTACGAAGCCGGTGGCGAGGATGAACGCGCCAAGAAAAAAGCCATCGCCAACCTGATCGTCCGCCCCTTCGCCACCACCAAGCACGGTAAATACGTACTGGGTGAACTACTTGCCTACATGGCGGTGCCGGAAGACCAGTTGCGTGACCTCTATCTGAACGGTGACTTCGACAACCCGGCTACCGAAACCACCGAAGCGGCCCCCGCCAACAGCGCCCCGGAAGTGGAATACGACATTTTCGGTGATGCGGTTACCCCGGCAGCCGAAGCGCCGCCTGTCGCAGTGGCCGCGCCGCAATACCAGAGCCATGAACACCGCTTTGCCCGCGCCGCATTCAACCTGTGGGCAACGCACTTGCGTGGCCTCAGCCGTCGCCAGCATTTGCTGGACCTGCTGGAGTTGCCGTCCGAAGCCATTGCCTTGCTGGTCAAGGAGCTGGTGGTCTGCGCCGAACGCCTGGACCTGCCCTTGCAGCTCAGCCAGGCCCTGCTCAAGCGCGCGCAGAGCGGTGTGCGCAGGGAAAATCTGGTTCAGCGACAGGTGCTGACGGCACAACTGCTGCTCAACGACTTTGCCGCCTGGTTCGGTCATACCGCACAGCCAGCCAGTCAGCGGCCTGCAGGCCTTCTGGGCGCAAAGCAGCCGCTGTTCTCCTTCTATCAGAAGGAAATGCCGGGGCGTTTCCCGCTTCTGGCACCGCAAGCCGACGACCAAAGCGTGATCTTTGCCGATGACTGGATTTCCGGCATTGCCATTCATACCCAGAACAATGTGGGCCATCGCAAGGGCAAAGAAATCACGCCTGAGCAGAACGAGGCCCTGGGCCGGGTCATCCAGGCCTTCAAAACGAGATAATTCATGTCCATCACGATCAAGCTCACTCCCTTGGCAACCCCCGCTCCAGGGCGCGCCTTTCTTCAAGTACGTGGCTGGGAACATGATGCTGGCAACCTGGAGTTCGCCATTCAGCGCAACCAGGATGACTACTACCTGCAACACGACCAGCAATGGGGCAATGCACCCTGCTGGTTCGCTCAGCATTTCGTGGAAGATGCCGATGGCGACTCGATCAGCTATCAGGCTGGCCCGGAAATCGTCGACCCGTTACTGCTGAGTTCAGCCACTGGTGTATTCAATTTTCGCCTGCGCAGCCCGGATGGCAGCACCGAAGATGAAAACCCTATGCGCCTTGCTCCCGGCTTGAACTCATCTCTTGCAGTGAGTGCAACCGGTGTCGGTGCAGCGCAAACCACTGTCAGCCTTGCGCAGCCCCAGGCAATACCACAACCGGTTCTCGAACCAGAGGCAGAACAGCCAGAGGAAGTACAACCGCCGCCGGAGCCCATCGCTGAACCAACACCACCGGCACCGTCAGCAGCACCACAACCGACCAAAAGCCGCCTGCCCCTGTTGCTGATCGGCCTTCTGGTCTTGTTGGCTATCGCGGCAGGTCTGTGGTTCTGGCTCAAACAGCCAGTTGCTCCCGAGCCCGTCGTAGTTCCGACTACCCCAGCGGTCATCGCAGAACCTGCGCCTGCCCCGGCAGTGGCCGCGGTGCCCTGCAGCGTCGAAGCATTGAGCAGCGAAACTGAACTGAACTTTGTCCAGGGCTGCATAAAGCAGGCACCGGACAGCGCGGCACTGCTCAAGGTCATCGAGCTGGCAAAGACCAACAAGCAATGCGGTGTCGCGCAGCGGCTGTACGCCAATCGCGCCCAGGCTGGAAATGTCGAAGTGGCTCAAGCCTATGCCCGCGAGTACGACCCCAAGTACCTGCAACCCAGCGCCTGCTTCGCCACCCCGGACAATGCCACTGCCGCTTACTGGTACGAGACCATCCTCAGCTATCAGGCCGACAACGCCGAAGCTGCACAACGTCTGAAGGAACTCAAGCCGTGAGCCTGCGCAATGCTTCCCTGACTCTCGCCGCCTGCCTGTGTTTGAGCAGCGGCTATGCCTTGGCCGCCGACAAACCGCTGCTGCAGGAAGGCAAGAAAACCCTTTTCCAGCGCGTACTCACCACGCCCGGATGCCACTTGAGCACAGCCGCCGGTGGCGCTCCCGGCGCGGAGCAACCGGCGTTCAGCCGCTTCTATGTCTATGAGCATGCCACCACTGGTAATGCTGAATGGCTGAAGGTCGGCCCGGACAGTTTCGGCAAGACCAGCGGCTGGTTGCCTGCAGCCTGCACTGTGGACTGGAAGATGCAGTTGACCTTGGCCTTCACCAACCCGGCCAACCGCGACCGGTTGATGTTCTTCAAGGAGCGCAAGACCCTTGAAGGCATCCTCGATGCGCCGGACCCGGTAAGCCATGTTGCCCCGCTGCGGGCCAAGCTCAAGCAAAACACCCTTGCGCCGGGTGTACTGGCCCAGGAGCCTGAATACTTCATCGACATGCAAAAGCAGTTCTACCTGCTGCCGGTCCTCAGTGGCGAAGAAGTCATGACCGAGGCAGGCTTTCGCACCCGCATTCTCAATGTCGCCTCGGTCAGCAAGGCTGATTCGGCAAATGTCGGACAAGCAGGCCAGACCGGTGCAGCACAGGGTCAGGGGCAGCCGCCTGTAGACGCCGCCAGCCAGCTCAGGGAGTTCAGCGCCGCAGTAGTGTTCGTGATCGATTCGACCATATCCATGGACCCTTACATCGAGCGTACTCGCGAAGCCATCAGCAAGGTCTATGCACAGATTGCCAAGGAAAACCTTGGCCGCCAGGTGAAGTTCGGTCTGGTCGCGTTCCGCTCCAGCACCCAGGCAGTACCAGGCCTGGAATATGTCACCAAGATGTACGCCGACCCCAATACCGTGAAAGACGGTGATGACTTCCTGGCCAAGGCCGCCGATCTCAAGCAGGCGAAAGTATCGAGCAAAAGCTTCGACGAAGACTCGTATGCCGGCGTCATGCAGGCAATTGAGCAGGTGGACTGGAGCCCCTTCGGCGCTCGCTATGTAGTTCTGATTACCGATGCTGGCGCTCTGGAGGGAGACGACAAACTGTCCAAGACAGGGCTGAATGCCGAGCAGGTGCGCATCGAAGCCAGTAACCCTGGCGTGGCCATCTACACCCTGCACTTGAAAACCGCTGCCGGCGTCAAGGATCACGCCAAGGCCGAGGCCCAGTATCAGGCGCTGTCCACCTACAGCGGCACCAACACTTCGTTGTACTACCCGGTGGATGCCGGCGACCTGAATACCTTTGGCAGCAAGGTCGATACCCTGGCCAGCGCCATTACCAGCCAGGTGAAAGCCGCCTACATGGGCGACGATGCCATTGGCAGTGCCATGAACGCCAAGGCCACCCCCGCCGAACAGAAGATGCTCGACGATGCGGCGCTGATCGGTCATGCCATGCGCCTGGCCTATCTGGGTGAGAAAACCGGCACTCAGGCACCGCCGGTCTTCCAGGCATGGATCGCTGACCGTGACCCGATCAAACAGAACGTCCCGACCACTGATGTGCGGGTGCTGCTGACCAAGGCACAACTCAGTGACCTCAGCGACGTGCTGAAAAAAATCCTCGATGCCGCCAACGAAGGCCTGATTTCCCCGAGCGAAATGTTCGACCGCCTGCGTTCGGTTGCCGCCACCATGGGCACCGACCCCAACCAGCTCAAGCAGAACGGCACCGCCAAACTGTCGGAGCTCGGCGTGCTGGGAGAGTACCTGGAAGACCTGCCCTACCACAGTGAAGTATTGAACCTGGATGAAGAAACCTGGAAAAGCTGGGATGGCCTGGCTCAGGAGAAATTCATCCGCACCCTGTCGACCAAACTGCGCCATTACCAGGTGTACAACGCCGATGTGGACCGCTGGGTATCACTGGCAGAAGGTAGCGACGCCCGTGACAACGTCTACCCCGTGCCGCTGGAAATGATGCCCTGACATGCTCCGGATCAAGGGACTGAAGATACAGCGAGGAGTCGGCGCAAGTGCGCACCGGGTTCATGTGCCAGAGTTGAATCTGGCACGCGGCGCAGTGCTGGCGATTACTGGTGAGAGCGGTTGCGGCAAAAGCACATTGCTCGAAACGCTGGGGCTACTGCTGGCTCCCGACGCACTTGGACAGTATCAGTTGGGCAGTCAGGACATTGCTGCCCTGCTGGCCGCCGACGATCAAGTGGCACTGGCCGATGTGCGCGCCCGTTCACTGGGTTTTGTGCTGCAAAGCGGCGGGCTGCTGCCTTTCCTCAAGGTCCGGGACAATATCAACCTGCCCAGGCGCCTGCTGGGGCTGAGCAACAAAAGCGATCATGTAGAACGGGCCATCGCGGCTCTGCATCTGGAACCCTTGCTGGAAAAACTGCCTCAGGCGCTGTCCATCGGTGAGCGGCAACGGGTTGCCTGCGTGCGCGCCATTGCCCATCAACCGCAACTCCTGCTGGCTGACGAACCCACAGCGGCACTCGACCCCCACAATGCACGACAACTGTTCGAGTTGCTGCTCGGGCTGGTGGACGAACTGGGCCTCAGCGCGCTGGTGGTTTCCCATGACTGGGGGCTGGTGGACAGCTTCGGTCTGCCGCGCCTGAGTGCAGTCAACCTGCCGGGGGAAACGCGCTTTGAAACGGTCCATTGAGCGCCTCTGCCTGTTGGCAGGCCTGGCTCTGGCCGACCTCTGGCATGACCGAAAGGTGTCCTTGTGCATAGCGGCCTCGCTGGTGGCAGTGATTGCTCCCCTGCTGTTGTTGTTCGGACTCAAGCATGGCGTGGTCAGCCAGTTGCAGGGTGAGTTACTTCGCGACCCACGCAATCTGGAAATCAAGCTATTGAGCAGCGGCAACTATGACCAGCAATGGCTGAGCGCACTGCAACAGCGGCCGGAAACCGGTTTTGCCCTTGGTATGACCCGCTCGCTCAATACCCAAGCCGACCTGATCGGCAGCAAAGGCCGTTTTGTCGACAACGCCGAAATCATTCCCACCGCTGTCGCAGACCCGTTATTGAACATGCCTGCCAGCGCACTTCTGCCTGACCAGGTGATTCTCAGCTCTGCAGCTGCCGAACGTCTTTCCCTGATAACCGGCGATACTCTGCGCCTGCGTGTGCAGCGACGTCTGGACGGAGCCCTTGAAAGAGGCGAAACCTCCCTGACCCTGGTTGCCACCCTGCCCGCTGCGGGCTTTTCGCGTCCGGCGGCATTCGTCCATCCCGAACTGCTGCTGCAACTGGAGCGCTTTCGCGATGGCTATGCGGTCGATGCCCTTGGCGCCACAAGCGGCCAGCCATCAGAACGCCTGACGCCCCGCTATGCTCGCGCCCGCCTGTATGCACGAGACATCGAAAGTGTCGCGCCGCTGGAGCGCTGGCTGAACGCACAGCACATTGAAACCGGTAGTCGACTGGCCGATATCGAGAATGTCAAAGCGATAAACCATGTGCTGGGTGTGATCTTCGGAGTCATTGCCGGTGCAGCCTTGCTGGGCTGTATCGCTTCGTTGGTGGGCGCCTTTCTCGCCAATATCGATCGCAAGCGCCGCAGCCTGGCTTTGTTGCGACTTCTGGGTTTTACCGGCCCGGCCGTTGCAGGCTACGTGGTCTTGCAAGCCGTAGTGCTCGCATTGGCAGGCTACCTCGGCGGCCTGTGTTTCTACCTTGCCGGAAGCCAGGCCTTTAACCAACTACTGGGTGGACAACGCATCACCGGCAGTTTCGTTTGCCACATCACCCCTTTGCACGGCCTGGCAGCGCTGGCGCTCGCCCTTGCAGTCGCGGCGCTGGTCGCACTGGTCGGTGCCACACGGGCTATCAGAATCCAACCTGCGGAGAGTCTTCGTGAACTCTAGACACTGGCGCCACTTGCTGTTTGTGCCACTAGCCCTGGCCAGCCTTCAGGCTTCGGCTGCCTGGGAAGAGAAACTCTACAACCCAATGCCCGCTGCAGAAGATGTGGTATTGCCCATGCCTTGCGACGGCGCCATGGTGTTTCGCAAAGTATTCATTCCCCTGGCAGGCCCGCTGGACGACTACCCCATCAATATAGGTGGCGACAACAGCGAATGGGGCTATGTGGAACAGACTCACCCGGCATTCATAGCGGGCAGCTTCACCGCCGAGAAAACCGCCAAATCGCGTTACTACCTGCTGGCCAAATACGAGATGACGGACCTGCAATACCGCGCCCTGACGCAGGCAGAATGTCCGACGCCCTCGAACAAGCAACGCTTTCCAGCAGTCTCCCTGAGCTGGATGCAGGCCATGAAAGCCGCCGACAAATACAACCTGTGGTTGCGCCAGAACGCAGCCGACAAGTTGCCTAAGGAAGATGGAGTGGCCGGTTTTGTGCGTTTGCCGACCGAAGTGGAATGGGAGTTTGCAGCTCGCGGCGGGCTGAATGTCAGCACTGCCGAGTTCCGGGATCTGCGCTATCCGATGCCAGACGGACTGAACGCTTATGAATGGTTCGCCGGTGCCCAGTCTTCCAACGGCCAATTGCAACTGGCGGGCCTGCTCAAGCCCAACCCCCTGGGCCTGCACGATATGCTCGGCAACATCGATGAGATGATGTTCGAGCCGTTCCGCCTGAACAAGCTCGACCGCCAGCACGGTCAGGCCGGTGGCTATGTGGTGCGCGGTGGCGACTACCGCACGGCCCAGGGTGAATTGCGTAGCGCTTTGCGCAAGGAGCGCAATTACTACGAAGACAAGACCGCCGCTACCAGCAAGACTACAGGTCTGCGTCTGGCACTGGTGTCCAGCACTCTCACCTCCCGCGAGCGGGTCAGCAGTATTGAAAGCAGCTGGAAAAAACTTGGCACCGGCAGTGGCGAAGCAGCTCAAGGTAACGACAAGAATGCCGTGCAGGCGCTTGGCACTCTGGCTTCGGGGGTTGCCGACGAAGCCTTGAAGGAACAGCTCAAGACCCTGGAAAACCAGCTGCGCGCCAGCAACCAGCAGCAGGAAGAAACCCGTGACCAGGCCATACGCGCCAGCCTCAATCTGGGTGCGTTCCTGTGCACCAAGATGCTCGACGACGGCAAGTACCTGGACTTCCTGCAGAAGAACTACGAGCTCAACTGCTCGGCAAGCGAGCAGGACAGCAGTTGCCCGATGCGCAAAAGCAAACTCGACGAACAGAAAGATCGTCTGCACAAGCTAAGCCGCTACTACGCCAGCAGTCTGGTGGATTCCGGCACCCTTTATGGCGAACCGCTGTTGGCCCGACAAGTACCGGTCATGGGTGAAATCGTCGCCCGCAACGAACAGCTCAAAGAGCTCAAGCCGTATCTGCAGACCCACTGGGTCAATCAGCAGGCCTTTCTCAAAACCCAGAAAATCGACACCGATGCCTGGCTTGGCCGCTGCAAGGCCGTCAGTCAGTAATTCGATGCACCGTTTACCACCAGGAGCTGTAGCATGAAACAAGTATGTGATTATCTTCCCAAGGCCATGCTGGGCCTGTTTCTGTCCGTCAGTCTGGTACTGGGCGGTTGCGCTCACACAGGCAGCAATATGCTTGGCGAGACCGGCACGGCACCCGACCCTCGCCTGACCCAGAGCGCCGACGCCAAGTTCTTCTCCTCCTCGGGCCTGACAGCCTGTGCCGGCGCTGCAGGAGTGGGCATTCTGGCGTGCGCAGTGGCCAACCCCAACGACAAGGTCAAATGCATGGTGGTAGCCGGTATCGCCGCATGCGGCGTGGCCATGGGTGCCAACTATTACTACGACTATCGCCGCAGCCAGTACTCCAACACGACCCAGCGTCTGCAGTTGATGAATGACGAAGTCAAAGCCGATACCGATAAAGTCGCCTTGCGTACCGCCACCCTGCAGCAGGTGATCAACGACGACAAAGGACGTATCGCCGATATACAGAAGTCAATCCAGAACAAGACCGTGGACAAGGCCAAGGCCCAGCAGGAAATCGCCAGCGTCGACAGTAACATCACGCAAATGCGCAAGGACCTGGACGGCATGCGCAACAAAGTGACCGAATACCAGAAAACCGCGCAACTCGAGCGTACCAACGGCGGCGGCAAGCAAGTTACCGAAATCGAAGGTGAAATTGCCAAAATGAACACCAAGGTCGCGTCCCTGCAAAAGGAAGTCGACGGCCTTTATAGCCAGCGCTCGGCTATCACTCTGGGTTGAGGTGGACATGATCATTCGCGCATTGCTGGTCAGTTCAGGGCTGTTGCTGTTGGGTGGCTGTGCCACTCAACCTGGTAGCTGCGACTCAAACAATACCGAGGCCAGCCTGATCACCAAGATGAACTGCGATCATTCGGGTGGCTACAGCGACCAGATCCGCCAGCGTGAGCAGGCATTGGCGGCGGCACGCAACGAAAACGCCGCCTTCCACGAGGTCTACGACAATCTGGTGGCCCAACAGCAAGCCACCAGCAAAAACCTGGCCGAACAACAACGCCAACAGGCCGTGCTGGACACGTCCATGAGCAAACTGCTGGGTCAGCTCAAGACCCGTCATGCCAACAAGTCCCAGGTTCAACAGCAGATCGCCGACCTGGAAAAACAGATGGCCGCTCAGAAAAAACTCACCGCCAGCACAGATCCGTCAGTAATCGAAGCCCGCAAGCTGGAGCTCAAAACCCTGCAGCAGAAGGTTTCAAGGCTGCAACTCAGCCTCGGCTACGAATGACCCTTTCTTGAGGCCCTGCGGGGCCTCTTCCTGTTCTGGACC
The DNA here is from genome assembly GCF_015471405.1 of Pseudomonas cichorii. GTDB lineage: Bacteria > Pseudomonadota > Gammaproteobacteria > Pseudomonadales > Pseudomonadaceae > Aquipseudomonas > Aquipseudomonas serbiensis. The sequence continues at coordinate 184,525 of NZ_BLVZ01000009.1, read as the reverse complement.
CGCACCATGCAACGCATCACCCGCGACGCCACATCCCATCCTCCAGAACTGCTGCGTAGCCTGGAAAGCAAGGTCGAACTGCTGCACCGTCACTTTCCGCCCAGTGTTGCCAGCCTTTATGCCATCCCGCGAGCCGGAACCCAGGACACGCTGCAATGGTGGTCGGAACTCGGAGGCCAGCCGCTGACCTATGAAAGCCTTGGCCCCACAGCACGGCAAGCGCTTCTGGCTCGCTACGAACAACGCCAGCAGGCCATCCGGCAATTGGCGGATGAGCTGAAAGCCCGCGGCAAGACCGAGGATTCTCAGGCACTGAACACCCTGATCGGTGCGCCGGATCTGAACAATCTCTACAGCCTGAACGATGAACCGGTAGTGGTTCGCTGGGGCCTGAAACCCAAATTGCCACCCGTTGTACCACCCGTTTCCAGTCCCGCGCCTTCACCCGGAGTGACGTCAAATCGCTGGTGGCTGCGCATTCCCCTGTGGTTGCTATTGTTGCCTTTGCTGCTTCTGTTGCTGTGGCTGCTCTGGACCTGGCGAGGCAGCTTGTGGAACCTGATTTATCCAACGCCCATAGAAAGTTATGCCTGCACCGCGAACGCGCCCAAACCGGATTTCGTGGTGGTGCTGGACACCTCCGGCTCGATGAACATCAACATCAATGCAACGGCCGCAGACGAAGAATGGCTTTCTCAGGTAGGTCAGAGCCTGCCTGAAACCAACCCTAGAAAAGCCCGCCTGCTGGCAGAACCCACCCGCATGACAGTGGCCAAGCAATCCTTTGCGGCCATGATCGATCAACTGCACCCGGACATCGATACCCGCCTGATTACCTTCAGGGGCTGCGCCAATACGGTGGATCAGGGCTTGTTCGGCCGCAACGCACGGCCACAGCTGATTGCCGGCGTCAACCAGCTTCAGGCAGATGACGGCACACCTTTGGCAGACAGTCTTGCCAAGGCAGCCAGCAAGGTCGACGGGCGCTTCAAGGATGCGGTCGTGGTGATGTTTGTCGACGGAGAAGATGGTTGTGAGCAGAACGCTTGCGAGGTGTCGGCACGTATCGCCAGCCAGCAGCCACGGCTGCGAGTGAACGTGGTCAATATCAGTGACAGCGCCCTGTCCAACTGCATCGCCGAAAACACGGGAGGCCGGGTCTATGCGGCAAACAATGCCGTAGAGGTGCAGCGCATGCTGCGTGAAGCCATGGATGAGGTATCGGACAAACCGAACTGCTCGGGCGAGCAGAGGCCATAACGATCCGGAGAATGGCCTGAAGCGGCTCACGCCGCTTCAGGTTGTTACTTGCCGGAATGGCTTCAGACGTCGAAGCGATCCAGGTTCATCACTTTGGTCCAGGCTGCAACGAAGTCGCTGACAAACTTCTCCTGGGCGTCAGCACTTGCATAGACTTCGGAGATTGCCCGCAGTTGAGCGTGGGAGCCGAAGACCAGATCGACGCGGGTACCGGTCCATTTCACCTGACCAGTCTTGCGATCACGTCCCTGAAAGCTGTCGTTGGCGCCTGAAGTCGCATTCCACGCTGTCCCCATATCGAGCAGGTTGACGAAGAAGTCGTTGGTCAGCGCCTCTGGCCGCTTGGTAAACACGCCATGCTGGCTGCTGTCGGCATTGATATTCAGGACCCGCAGGCCTGCCAGCAACACGGTCAGCTCAGGTGCGGTCAGGGTCAGCAGTTGCGCCTTGTCCACCAGCAGCGCTTCGGCTGATACCTTGTAGTTGCCTTTCAGGTAGTTACGGAAGCCATCGGCGATGGGTTCAAGGAAACCGAAGGATTCCACGTCGGTCTGCTCCTGCGAAGCATCGGTGCGGCCCGGTGTGAATGGGACCTTGACGCTCTGCCCGGCATTGCTGGCTGCTTTTTCGATGCCTGCGCTACCCGCCAGGACGATCAGGTCGGCCAGGGAAATCTTCTTGCCCCCAGCCTGTGCGCTGTTGAATTCGGCCTGAATCCCTTCAAGTGTTTTCAGTACTTTCGCCAGTTGTTCAGGCTGGTTGACCGGCCAGTCTTTCTGCGGAGCCAGACGGATACGCGCACCATTGGCACCGCCGCGCTTGTCGGAACCACGGAAGGTCGACGCCGATGCCCATGCGGTGGACACCAGTTGCGAAACAGACAGGCCCGAAGCCAGGATCTTGCTCTTGAGGGCTGTAACGTCGCTGTCATCCACAAGGGCATGGTCGAGTGCTGGAAGCGGGTCTTGCCAGAGCAGTTCTTCGGTGGGGTTTTCCGGCCCGAGATAACGTGCCAGCGGCCCCATGTCGCGGTGGGTCAGCTTGAACCAGGCGCGGGCAAAGGCGTCGGCCAGTTGATCCGGGTTGGCGAGGAAGCGACGGGAAATCGGCTCATAGATCGGGTCGAAACGCAGCGCCAGGTCGGAGGTCAGCATGCTCGGCGCATGGCGTCTGGAAGGGTCGTGGGCATCAGGCACAGTACCGGCGCCCTCGCCGTTCTTCGGTGTCCACTGATGGGCGCCTGCCGGGCTTTTGGTCAGTTCCCAATCGAAGCGGAACATGTTTTCCAGGTACTCGTTGCTCCACCTGGTTGGCGTGGAAGTCCAGGTCACTTCCAGACCGCTGGTGATGGTGTCAGCGCCCTTGCCGGTGCCAAAGCTGTTTTTCCAGCCAAAGCCCTGCTCTTCCAGACCAGCGGCTTCAGGCTCGGCGCCTACATGGCTTGCCGGACCTGCACCGTGGGTCTTGCCGAAGGCGTGACCGCCCGCGATCAAGGCAACGGTTTCTTCGTCGTTCATGGCCATGCGACCGAAGGTTTCGCGAATGTCCTTGGCGGACTCGACAGGGTCCGGGTTGCCTTCAGGGCCTTCCGGGTTTACGTAGATCAGGCCCATCTGCACGGCGGCCAGCGGGTTTTCCAGGTTGCGCCCTTCACTGTCGGTGCGCTTTTCTTCGCTGCCATGCAGTTCAGGCTCGGCCACCAGAACGCCCTCGCCCGGTGGCTGCGCGTCCTTGCCATAGCGGGTTTCACCGCCCAGCCAGGTGGTTTCAGAACCCCAGTACACGTCTTCTTCTGGTTCCCACACGTCAGGGCGACCGCCGGAGAAGCCGAAGGTCTTGAAGCCCATGGACTCCAGCGCCACGTTGCCGGTGAGGATGATCAGGTCGGCCCAGGAGATCTTGCGGCCGTATTTCTGCTTGATTGGCCAGATCAGGCGACGCGCCTTGTCCAGGCTGACGTTATCCGGCCAACTGTTGAGCGGCGCAAAACGCTGCTGACCCGCACCGGCACCGCCACGCCCATCGGCTGTACGGTAAGTGCCAGCACTGTGCCAGGCCATGCGCACGAACAGCGGACCGTAATGGCCGAAGTCGGCTGGCCACCAGTCCTGGGAATCGGTCATCAGGGCATGCAGGTCTTTCTTTACGGCCTCCAGGTCGAGGCTTTTGAACGCTTCTGCGTAATCGAATGCCTCACCCAGAGGATCGGACAAGGATGAGTGCTGATGCAGGATCTTCAGATTGAGTTGCTCTGGCCACCAGTCTCGGTTCGTTGTACCACCACCTGCTGCATGGTTGAACGGACATTTTGATTCGGTTGACATTTACGGCTACCTCTTGGTCTGCATCCTGCTATCCGGCCAGGCCTGAAGCCCGGGCCGCGACAGATGATGTCTATGGCATATACAGGGCCCACGCTTGTATGGGCTCCGTTCTCACGGCGGTGCTCGTTATCGACCATCAAGTAACTGTCTCAGGGCTTGGGTCGGCATCGATTAGCCTAGACGAGTCCATGATGCAGAGCTAGAGAGGAATCTGACAGGCAACAAAAAAACCGCGGCCACCCTGAGCGGGCGACAGCGGGTTTCGGATGTTGCGCAGCTTACTTGCTGTCAGGCAGCGCGTAAGCGATCACATAATCGCCACGATCAGGGGACTGACGGGCACCACCGGCAGTGATGACGATGTACTGCTTGCCGGTCTTGGGCGAGACATAGGTCATCGGGCCACCCTGGCTGCCAACCGGCAGACGGGCTTTCCAGGCTTCTTCGCCGTTGGCGGAGTTGAAGGCGCGCAGGTAGTAATCCTGAGTACCGGCGATAAACACCAGACCGCCCTGAGTGGACAGCGTACCGCCCAGAGTCGGCATGCCGATCGGCAACGGCAGGTGCATCTTGACACCCATGGGGCCTGTGTCTTCAACAGTGCCAACCGGCACTTGCCAGGCGACTTTCTGGGTCTTCATGTCGATGGCGGTCAAGGTGCCGAAAGGTGGCGCCTGACAAGGAATACCGGCCACCGACAGGAAGCGGTTCTTGTTCACGGCGTACGGTGTGCCCTTGAGCGGTACTGCGCCCATGCCAGTGTTCAGTGCTTCGCCACCGGAAGATGCCTTGGCATCTTTTTCCTGGGGAACCATCTGGATCCACAGGCCCAGACGCATGTCGTTGACGAAGATGAAGCCATGCACCGGATCCGTCGAAATGCTGCCCCAGTTCAAGCCACCCAGAGAACCCGGGAAGCTCAGCGAGACGTCAGTGCCCGGCGCGGTGTACAGGCCTTCATAACGCATTTTCTTGAACGAGATACGGCACAGCATCTGATCGAATGGAGTCGCACCCCACATGTCCGACTCCGTCAGGTGTGGCGCACCGATCTGTGGCATGCCCACCGAAAGAGGCTCGGTCCTGGAGTAAGGCTCGTTGGGAATGTTGGACGGCTTGACCGGGATCTCGTCAACCTGGGTCAGTGGCTGACCAGTGGCACGATCCAGCACGAAGATCTGACCGGCCTTGGTCCCGATCACCACTGCCGGCACCTTGCTGCCATCTGCTTTGGTGAAATCGATCAGGCTCGGCTGCATCGGCAGGTCAAAATCCCACAGGTCGTTATGAACGGTCTGGTAGACCCACTTCTCTTCGCCCGTGGTGGCATTCAATGCCAGCACGGAAGCGCCGTACTTGTGATCCAGCGCAGTACGTTCCACACCATAGATGTCGGTGGACGAGCTGCCCATGGGCAAGAACACGGTATTCATCGCCGGGTCGTAAGACATCGGTGCCCAGCTATTGGGCGTACTGCGCACATACGTGCGGCCTTCAGCCGGTGCTTTCTTGTCTTCAGGGTTGCCTGGGTCGAACGCCCAGCGCATTTCACCGGTCACCACATCGAAACCACGGATGACGCCACCGGGCATGTCGGCCTGAACGTTGTCAGCGACACGACCGCCGACAACCACTGTTGTACCGGCCATCAAGGGTGCCGACGACAGTTGGTAGTAAGCATCCGGGACCTTGCCCAGACCGGTTTTCAGATCGATCTGGCCATTATTGCCGAAGCCCTGGCAGAACTCGCCGGTATCGGCATCCACGGCAATCAGGCGCGCATCAATGGTGTTGGTCAACAAACGACGCTGGCAATTGGCACCCGCCGGTACAGAAACGGCCTTGGCTGGCGTGCTGCCGTCGGTTGGTTGAGCAACGGCTGCGGTGGCGTCAAAGTAAGCCAGGCCACGGCAACGCTGCCAGACCGCCGACTGAGCGTTGATCTCGTTCTTCCACAGCTTTTTGCCGGTGTCGGCGTCCAGCGCGATGATGTTGTTGTGCGGGGTACAGATAAACACCTTGTCGCCCACCTGCAACGGAGTGGTCTGGTCTTCAGCACCATTACCATTGCTGATTGCGATGTCGCCGGTGTTGTAAGTCCAGGCCGGTACCAGCTTCGAGACGTTGCTGCGGTTGATCTGATCCAGCGCCGCGAAACGGCTACCGCCTTCATCGTTACCGTAGTGCTGCCAGTCTTTCTGTGCCTTTGCCGGGTCGACGCCAGTCAGGCCCGGGCCGTTTCCGGTAGGCGAAACCGAAGCGTGAGGCACGAACATTCCCGCACCCGCCGCAACAATCGCGATGGCCAGAACACCACCCAGGGCATAACCGGAACGACCCGCTTCCCGGCCATTCGCCTTACGCAAGGCCGGGTAGATCAGCGCCACCAACAGGCTCAAGACACCCAGAGCGAACAGCCGCGAAATCAGCGGCCAGAAGTTCAGCCCGGCATCGGCCAGCGCCCAGATCAGCGTCAGCACCATCACTGCTGCGAACAGCCAGGCACCCGCCAGGCGTTGTTTGAAGAGCAGGACACCTGATGCGATCAGGCCAAGACCGGCCAGCAGGAAATACCAACTGCCGCCCAGGGTGACGAGATAGCCGCCGCCTGCGGCGAAAAGCAATCCAAATACCAGCACACCCAGAGCGACAACCCGGATGGGCCAGCGACTGAAGGATGCCGAAGGTTGAGACTTAGTCATGTTGCATGATCCCGCTGATGCATGAACGTTACGAAGGAAAGAGTCTTTCGAGCAGCTTGAAACAGAAGCCGCTGAAGGGTTTTTCAGGGGCTGGGCATCCTTTCTGATGCCAGCAAAAATTATTAACTAAACGGTTAATATTGGTAACGATACCAAAAAAATCTTTATCCGCGTCAATTTGTCACTCTCACAAAATGAGAATAACTATTACATAAACAGTAACAATCAACTCGTCTGGAAAGGAATGAAAGTGCCGATGGGAATCTTCAGCGACATTGGTCAGAATACGGATCAAGGAATCGTTCTCATCCGCAGGTGTTTCTCATGCAACTCCACCACCCCGCTGGCGCACGTGCTCATATTCTGGCCATAGAAGATGATCCACTGCTGGCAGCTCATCTTCAGAGCCACCTCAGCGAACGCGGTTTTACGGTGACCCTGCGCCATGACGGCGACGAGATTCTGGAACTGGTACGTTCGCAGGACTTCGACCTGATCCTGATGGACATCATGTTGCCCGACAGCAACGGCCTGGAAATCCTGGCCCGGCTGCGCCAACGCCAACGCTTGCCGGTGATCCTGATGTCGGCACTGGGCGCCGAGCAGGATCGTATCGTCGGCTTCAGCCAGGGCGCGGATGATTACTTGCCCAAGCCCTTCAGCATGCTGGAGATGGATGTGCGTATCGACGCCATTCTGCGCCGCGTGGCGTACGAGCATGAAGCACAGACAAGGATCGTCAGTAATGAATCGCAGTTGACCTTCGACGAGCAGCGCGCCGACGTCTGCCTGAATGACCAGTGGGCCGATCTGAGCACCACCGAATACCGGATTCTGGAAACGCTGGTACGACACATGGGTGAAGTGCTGGGCAAGGCTTTCCTCTATCAGCAGGCCATGCACCGGGCGTACTCGCAGCATGACCGCAGCCTGGACATGCATGTCAGCCGCATCCGCCGTAAATTGCAGGCCATCGGTTATAACGACAAGCGCCTTGAGACGGTGCGGGGCATGGGTTACGTGCTGACCCGGTTGACGCCATGAAGCTGCCCAATCGCCACTCACTGCTGTGGAAACTCATCGGTGGCCTTGCCCTGCTCTGCCTGCTGATGGCCAGCCTGCAAACCGACCTGAACCGCAGACTCAACGAGGCGACAGAGCGGTTATCCGAACCGACCAAGCGTGCCCTTAACGACTACGCACGACGGGCCGAAGCCGCCTGGCAGAAGCGCGGCGCCAGCGGAGTCGACGAGGTGCTTCGCGAGTTGCGCAGCCGGGAAAAGGTCTGGGCCGTGGTCGTGGACAGACAACAGAACTCGCTGTCTTCACAGCCTTTGACGGAGCCGGAACTGGAAAGGCTGCATTTCGTGCGCAGGCTCGATGGCATGGTGGGACGCCCCGGCGGTGTACCCACTTTTTACATCCCGTTCAAAGACACTGAAGCACGCCTGGTAATGGATCTGCCCGGCCACTTTCATCCTCGCCAGCACAACGAGCTGTGGGACCTGCTGCTGCAAAAAGTGCTTCCTGCCAGCCTGGCACTGCTGCTGGCCGCTCTGCTGTACCGCATTCTGATCTCGCCCATCGTAATCCTTCACCGCCAGGCCAATGCCTTGAGCACCGGAGATCTGGCGGCGCGAGTAGAGCCACAGGTAGCAGAGCGCCGGGACGAACTGGGCGAGCTGGCACGAGCCTTCAATCAGATGGCCGGGCGTCTGGAGAACACCGTGGTCTTTCAGCGCCGCCTGCTGCGCACACTGTCCCATGAATTACGCACACCGCTCAGCCGCTTGCGGGCAGCCGGCGAGCGTGAACTGGATATCGACACCATGCGTCAGCGCCAGGAACGCGAAGTGCAGATCATGGAAAAGCTCATCAGCGACACCCTGGAACTCGTGTGGCTGGATACCGAACGCCCTGCTCTGCCACTGGAAACCGTAGAAGTGAAAGAGCTGTGGAACCTGTTGTGCGAGGACGTGTGCTTCGAGACCAACTGGCCCATGGAGCGGCTGCCATGCGACTTGCCGTCCGACTGCTACGTCAGCGGCAACCTGAATGGTCTGGCGCAGGCGTTGGAAAACATCCTGCGCAACGCCATTCGCCACTCTCCGGATGACGGCGTGGTCCGCCTGACCGGTTGCCGCGAAGGTGGCTACTGGCACCTGTGGATCGAAGATCAGGGGCCAGGTATCGAGCCCGAAAAACTGGAGCATGTCTTCCAGCCGTTCACCCGCCTCAACGCTGAACGCCCGGGAGGTGAAGGCTTCGGCCTTGGGCTTTCCATCGCCCGCAGCATCGTTGAATTGCAGAACGGACAAATCTGGGCAGAGAACGCCACACCGGGGCTGCGCCTGCATCTACGTTTGAGAAGTGTATAAAGTGTAAAAAAGATTTACTCACATATGAGAATAAATACCATCTGCATCCAGTCCGGCAGCAGAGAGAGCCCACGCCTCTCTGCACGCCATGAATGTCACAGGAGTGTTGCAGATGCATCCGCGATTCAAGCTCAGCCACCTTTGCCTGGCCCTGCTGGCCGCCTGCCCGTCAGTGGCGATGGCCGAAACGCCAGAGTCCATCCGATCCGAAAAGACCGATGACTCCGTCCAGTTGGCCGACACCCATGTGGTGGCCACTGCCGAGCAAGAGCTGAAACAGGCATCGGGTGTGTCGCTGATCAGCGCCGATGACATCAAGAAACGCCCTCCGGTCAATGACCTCTCCGATATCGTGCGCAAGATGCCGGGCGTCAACCTGACCGGCAACAGCGCCAGCGGCGCACGTGGCAACAATCGCCAGATCGACCTGCGCGGCATGGGGCCGGAGAACACCCTGATCCTGATCGATGGCAAACCCGTCACATCGCGTAACTCCGTACGCTACACCCGCTCCGGCGAGCGTGATACCCGCGGCGACAGCAATTGGGTACCCGCCAGCGAAGTCGAAAGCATCGAAGTACTACGCGGCCCGGCTGCGGCCCGTTATGGCTCGGGCTCCATGGGTGGTGTAGTGAACATCATCACCAAACGACCGACCGAATCCCTCACAGGCTCGGTCACCGCCTACACCAACCTGCCGGAAGACGATGCAGAGGGCATGACCAAACGCACCACGTTCAGCCTCGCCGGCCCGTTGACCGATGCCCTCACCTTCCGTGTCTACGGCAACCTCAACAAGACCGATGCGGACGATGCCGACATCAACCAGGCACATACCGATACAGCCTCCGGGGCATCGCTGGCGGCAGGTCGCGAAGGTGTACGCAACAAGGATATAAACGGGCTGTTGAGCTGGGCGCTGGACACCAACCAGACCCTCGACTTTGAAGCCAGTTACAGCCGTCAGGGCAATATCTATGCAGGTGATGTCGGCACTGGCGGCACAGACGCACTGGTCAACGGCAGTACCGTCAACAACTGGCTGGGCCGGGAAACCAACACGATGTATCGCCAGAACTTCTCGGTCACCCATAACGGTGACTGGGCGTTCGGCACTTCACGCCTGCTGGCGCAGTATGAGAAGACCCGCAACAACAGGTTGCTGGAAGGACAGACCGGTAGCGTCGATGGCGATATCAGTGCCAATGCGGACAAGAGCACCAGCACCTATGACAGCTACCTGCTGCAAGGACAACTGGATATCCCGCTGGAATTCCTGCGCCCGCAGACACTGACTGTCGGCGCCGAGTGGAACCGTCAGGAGCTGGATGATCCCAGCACCATGGACCGCGACATCGGCACCACGCTGCCCAACTCGGCAGCCGGGTCGCGTCCGACCGACATGGACGCCACCATCATGGCTGTGTTCCTCGAAAACAATATCGAGCTGACGCCAAAATGGTTCCTGACTCCGGGCGTACGTCTCGACCATCACGATCAGTTCGGCGCCAACTGGAGCCCAAGCCTCAACTCCTCCTACAAGCTGACCGATGACATCACACTGAAAGGCGGTATTGCCAGGGCCTTCAAGGCACCGAATCTGTACCAGTCCAACCCGAACTACCTGTACCGCAGCAACGGCAATGGCTGCGCACCGAGCCTGAACTCAACCGGTTGCTATGTGCTGGGTAACGAAAACCTCGACCCGGAAATCAGCATCAACAAGGAATTGGGCATCAGTTTTGTCAGAGATGGCTGGAGCGCCGGGCTCACCTATTTCCGTAACGACTACGAGAACAAGATCGTCTCGTCCAACGACCTGACCGGACGGACGGCGAACAACGAGGCCATCCTGCGTTGGGACAATGCCGAGGATGCCGTGGTCAAGGGCTGGGAAGGCAATATCGGCGTCCCGCTGCTGGGCCAGAACGGCGACATCCTGAGCTGGAACACCAACCTCACCTACATGCAATCCAACGAGGATGATGACGGCAACCCGCTGTCGGTAGTGCCCGAATACACGGTCAACACCATGCTCGACTGGCAGGCTACCGAAGCGCTGTCCCTGAGCCTTACAGGCACCTACTACGGCAAGCAGGAACCACGAGTCACCAACCCGCTTCGGGGTGTCGCCGTCACGGCAGAGAACGAGATGAGAACCCTCGATCCTTACCATGTCTGGGGTATTGGCGGGACTTACGAGATCAACAAGAACCTGTCGATCGGTGCCGGCCTCAACAATATGTTCGACAAGCGTATCTATCGCGAAGGCGCGGGCACCAGCGCGGGTGCCAGCACTTACAACGAGCCGGGACGATCGGTCTATGCGTCCATCACCACGTCGTTCTGAAGCTGACCTGACGCTTGTAATGCAGGCCCGACCGGGAAACCGGTCGGGCCTTCATGCGCACGCGGCCTGATGAGTATCACCCATGAAAACACGATCCTTTTCCTGGTCCACCGTCTCCCGGATTGTCGCCGCGCTGCCGGGTGGATATCTGTTCACCTATGCCTTTACCGCAGCACTGGCGCGCCTGTTGCCGCTGGACAAGGTTGATGCGCTGGTGGTCTCCACTTTGCTGTCCTTTGTGGTTTACACCCTCGTCATCCTCTGGGCCTTCAGTTGCCGCAGCGCCTGGCGGGCCTGGAGCGGTCTGACATTGGCGTTGCCCTTGGCGGCCATCGGCTTCTGGCCGCAATTGCTGGAGCAACTGGCATGAAACACAAGACCCTCACTCAATCGCTGGCCTGGCTGCACACCTGGAGCGGCCTGGTCTTTGGCTGGTTGCTGTTTTCGATCTTTCTTACCGGCACACTGGCGGTCTTCGACAAAGAGATCGATGGCTGGATGCGACCGGAAATACCGGCGCATTCGTTTGATCAGGCGCAAGTGACGCAGCGCGCACTCGACTACCTGCAAGCCCATCACCCCAAGGCCAGCGCCTGGAACATCGGCCTGCCCAATGAGCGCTCGCCCAATCTGGTGGTGTCCGCCGGAGAACAGCGACGCGGCGGCGGCACCTATCTGGACCCTTATACCAGCGAACCTCTGGATGTACGCGCGACGGCAGGTGGCGGGTTCTTTTTCCTCTTTCACTTCACCCTCAACCTGCCGCGCAATATCGGCATCTGGATCGTAGGCCTGGCCGCCATGGTCATGCTGGCGGCACTGGTCAGCGGTATCGTGATTCACAAGAAGTTCTTCAAGGAATTCTTCACATTTCGTCCGGCCAAGGGCCAGCGCTCCTGGCTGGACGCCCATAACGCCACAGCCGTGCTGGTGCTGCCGTTTCACCTGATGATCACTTACACGGGGCTGGTGATTTTCTACCTGATCTACATGCCAGCGGCGACAGATGCTCTGTTCGACGGCAACCGCGATGCCCTGAGTCGTGCAATCCGTGGCGGGCCGACAACCGAGCAACAGGGTCAACGGCCAGAACAATCGGCAAGGCGTGGCGAGGCAACGAGCACAGCAACGCTGACACCGTTAGGTCCGCTGCTGGCTGAGGCCGAGCGATTGATGGGGCCGGTGGCCGGGTTCTCTATCCAGAACCCTGGCAGCAGCGCTGCCAGAATCGAAGTGCGGCCCGTGCTGGGCAACCGTATCGAACTGACCAAGGGCCAGAGCATGCTGTTCGATGGCGTGACCGGCAAGATCCTGCGCCAACCTCCAGAAAGTCGCCCAAGCCTGCTGACCCAGAAAGTCATGGCCGGCCTGCACTTCGCCCAGTTCGGCGGCTACCCGATGCGCTGGCTGTACTTCATCTGCGGCCTGGCCAGTTGCGCGATGATCGCCACCGGCATGGTGCTGTTTACTGTCAAACGACGCCGACGCCACGACAATGAAGGTGCCATCGGCGCGGCGCTCTACCACAGCGCCGAACGCCTGAACGTCACCGTAATCGCGGGTTTGATGCTGGCCTGCGTCGCGTTCCTGTGGGCTAACCGCCTGCTGCCGACAGAACTGGCCCAGCGCGGTCAGTGGGAGATCCGCGTGTTCTTTATCGTCTGGCTGTTGAGCCTCGGCCATGCCATTGTCCGACCATGGCTGGCCGCCTGGCGCGAACAACTGGCCCTCACCGCCCTGCTCTGCATCAGCCTGCCGCTATTGGCACTGACCACCCCAAATCGCGGCGAACATTTCGTTCTGGAAGCCACGACCGTAGTCCTCGGCATCCTGCTGGGCTGGACCTGCTGGAAAATCGGCCAACCCGCCAGGGAACGCCCCGCAAAACACCCCTCCACCGCCACAGCGCAGGTCAACTGAATGAGCATCGCATTGATCACCAGCCTGCTCCTGGCCTACAGCGGCATGCTGGGTTTGTGTCTGGGGCTGGAGCGGCATTACAAACAGCTGTCGCAACGCCCGCCGTCCAAAGCATTACGCCACACCCTGCGCAGTGCCGGCTGGCTGGCATTGGCGGGCAGTTTCCTCAGCAGCGTTCAGGTCTGGGGCTGGGCCATGGGACCAGTGGGCTGGCTGGGGCTGGTTTCAATGACAGGCCTGGCGCTGGTCTTGTTGCTACCGTATGCCATACGACTGGCCGTGGGAGTGAGTGGCGCCGGTTGGATACTGCTCGGGGTGTTCACCCTCTCGGCATAGGAGCGAACTCATTCGCGAATGACGATTTTTCGCGAATGAATTCGCTCCCGGGTTTTACCCGAGGGACGGCTCTTCATCTTCGTCTATCGGCGGGTTTACCGGCAGATCAGGATCGTCGCTCTGGTCATTGATGAGATCATCAAGCGCTGGATCGGCCTCGGGCAGGGAGTCCGGTTCATACCCTGTTTCGTTATCTGTCGGTCTGGTAGCGGGGCTTTGCGAAACATTGCCCGGTGCATTCTCATCAATTTCCATGACCACTCTCCGCGTGAAGCGCAGGATATCCGCGCCTTATAGTAAGAAACGCGATAGATCCGGGAGTGCAAGGGAAACGATGAGTGGCGGATTATCAGCCCGGATAACGAGTCTCCATGACCACAGACAAGGCATCCGGCCTCCAGAACTCCTGATCGAACTCTACGGGCTGGTCCTGTTCACCAAAATTCAAGCGCTCCAGATACAAACTGCTCGACCCCACTGTCAGCTGCAATAACTCGGCCTGATGCTCATCCACGATGCTGTTGTGCATGGTCAGTTCGCAGCGGGACTGAACCCGCCTGAAGCGTTCCCTCAGCACTTGGGTCAGGGAAGTATTCAAATCGGCTTCCAGCAATCCCGGACACCAACTGGCAACCAATGCGTTGTACTCCAGCAGCACCGGACGACGATCAACCCAGCGGCGACGTTGCAGATGAAAGACCGGCTCATCGGCAGACCTCAGCCCCATTCGCCTGGCCAGCCAACTGCCCGCTGCACGAAGTTCGGCACTTAAACATTCGGTCACTGGAGTTCGGCCCTGTGCGGCGACGTACTCCATGAAACCGGTAATGCGGGTCGGATCGTAGCGAATGCGTTGCGGGCTGACGTACCAGCCTCGCCGGTTTTCCCGATACACCTGGCCTTCGGCCTCCAGTTGCTGCAAGGCCTGGCGCAATGTCACCCGCGTACAGCCGAAACGCTCGGACATCTCGCGCTCGGAGGGGAATTTCTGATCGGCTCGCGGTGTTCCGCCAGCGATATCAGCAGCGATCTCATCACGAATACGCTGGTAATGAGGGGGTATTGGATAAAAAGGCATGCATGAGTCCGAGTGATCAATCAAACGATGTTATGACGATAAACTGCTGCCGGGCGGGCTTCCTGACTCAACAGATCACGCCTCCAGGCCAGATAGCCGTAAAACGCCAGTACCACGAATCCCGCATACAGGCCCGCAGTCAGGTGCAGGTCCTTGTGCCAATACATGCCGACATACAGGCAATCCAGGACAATCCACAAGACCCAACTGACCACATACTTGCGGGCCGCCCACACGCTGGCGACAAGGCTGAAAGCGGTCAGTGAGGCATCCAGCCAGGGCACGGCTGCATCCGTGAAGGTCGCCATCAGGCTACCCAGCAACACCGCGCCCAATGCGCCAAACGCCAGACTCAATACCGCACCGCGCGCTGACAGGCGCGTCACATGGACCTTGCCTTGGTCGAGCCCTCCCTGACTCCAGCGCCACCAGCCATACCCCTGAAGAAAAGCAAAGATCAGTTGCAGGAGCATGTCCGAATAAAGTCTGGCCTCGTAGAAGATCCACACATACAACAGAACCGCCACCACACTCACCGGCCAACACCAGCGAATGCGCTGAGTGGTCAGCCAGACGCCGAGGATATTGATGAGCACGGCGATTATTTCCAGGGTTGACATGCTGTTCCCCTCGACACAAATGCCTTATTGCTGCAGATCCAGCGCCTGTTGTTTGAGCTCACGCTTGCGGGTTACGGGCAAATCCTCCTGATCACCGTAAGGGGCGCTGTACCATTTGCCATAGGTGGGATTGGGCAGCAGGAACCAGCGCTGTCCCAGCCAGGCCAGATAAGGCGCCGCAGCCTTGCGCTGGGCGGCGAGGTTGTTGCTGTCGGCCTGCACGAAATCACCGAATGAATCCCCCACCAGCATCAGCACACGGGCATGGTTGGCCACCCATTGGCGGCGGCAGGTCTTACCGTAGCCATCCTTTTCACAGTGCCCGGTGGGCGTTGCAGCAGCCAGGACCTGTTGCGCATCACTGATCGGGAAACCGCGCAGGCGCAGGTTCCTGACCGTAGCCTCGACCTGCGAATGTTCGCGGTTGGTCAGGTAATAGACCTGAACGCCGCGCTGGCTTGCGGCCTGAAGAAAGGTGACGGCTCCCGGCAAGGCCTGTGCTTTAGCCTGCTCGACCCAGAGGTTCCAGCGGTCATAGGAATAGGTCTGGTCATTGCGGATATCACGGGCATTGAGCGGCACGTTATCCAGCAGGGTTTCGTCGATATCGACAATGACTGCCGGTGGCAATCCTGTGAGATTACGTGGAGGTTGCGGCAAGGCATCCCAGGCTGGGTCTGCCAACGCCGCATCCAGTTGCCGGGTGGCGCTGGCAAACACCTGACGGTAGATCAACTCATGCTCGATGGACGTTTGCGTCCACAGCACGGCATCCAGTTGATCGTTGGCCGGTGGTCTTTGCTGACAGCCTGCGAGTGCGGCGAGTACGGCAAAAGTGCCGCCGATAATGAGCTTGCCCATGGTAGACCTCAGAAATTCACAGTGGCTGACAAACGCGCAGTGCGGGGAGCGCCGGGGAACAGATAACCGTCGCCAATGGACTCGCCGACATCGCGCCAGTAGCGCTTATCGAACAGGTTATCCACGGTCAGACGTAACACGGTGTCGTAACCTTCGACCTTGGTGCTGTAACGACCACCGACATCGAATACCGCATAGTCGTCCACTTTTACATTGCCCTGGCGGTTGGCGTACTTGCTGCCGCTGTACTGCACGCCGCCGAGCAGCGCCAGACCGTTGAAACCGGGAATGCTGTAGTCGCCATGCAGGCTGGCGCGGACCTTGGGAACGTTGATCGCCTGATGGCCATCGTAAGCATCGGTGCCACTGTCGGTAACCCGAGCCCGAATGGCGGCGACGCTGGCCGATACTTGCAGGTTCGAGGTCAGGTGCCCATTGGCAGACAGTTCCAGACCAGTATTTTTCTGTTTGCCCTGCTGCACATAGGTAAAGGTGCCGTCGTCATTGGGGCGGGTGTACTGATAATCCTGGGTGATCTGGAACAACGCGGCGGTCAGGCTCAAACGCTGCCAGTCGTGCTTGACTCCCAGCTCTATCTGCCGGGAAGTGGTGGGCGGCAGAACCTCGTCGGCATTGGTGCTGAACCAGGATGCTTCACCTCCCAAAGACAAGCCTTTGCTGTAGCTGATGTACAGGGACGTGTCCGGGCGTGGCTTATAGATCAGGGCCGCTTGCGGCAAAAACTCCGAACGGGTCGTGTGGCGGGTCGTGGCACCGGAACTGTCGTAGGTTTCTTCGTCGAGGCGGATCTGACGCCCACCCAGAACGGTCTGCCACTGCTCGTTGAAACTGATCCGGTCGGTGGCGAACAGGCCGTATTGTCGGCTGTCGAGACGACGGTAGCTGTTGCCCAGTTCCCCGGAATAGGGTTCGAGAGTTTCGGGCGTGGAGCCAATGACGCCAGTACCGATAAATTCATTGATCGACGACCGGCGATCCACAACACGACGGAAGGCCGTAGTGCCGAAAGTCAGGTCATGCTTGAGGGTTCCGGTGCCGAACTGTCCGTTTATAGCCGCCTGAGCTTCGTCATTGCGGCGCGTATCGTCAGGGCTACGGTAATCGGAAATGTCGTATTCACCTTCAGGGCTGAAGTAATTGGGCACCGCCGCGCTCGCACAACTGGCAGAACCATAGCAGCCCCAGGCAAAGGTGCTGTAATCGTCGATCACCACACGACTTCGCGAGGCACTGAAGCTGGCTTTCCACGACTCGTTGAAACGGTACTCATACAAGCCATCGAGATTCAGTGACTGGATGCCTACCGGATTGGACCAACTCTGGTAAGCCAACAGATCCTTGGGATTGACGTTGTGGGGCACCGTTGTACCGCCCAGCAACTGGTAGCCCGGCACAGAACGCTGTTCGCGGTTCTGATATTCGGCGTTGAGTTGCAGCACGCTGTCAGGATTGATATTCCAGTCCACCGCCAGGGAAGCGAAGTCGCGCTTGCCATCCGCATGATCGACGTAAGAACGGATGTCTTCGTGCGCCAGGTTGGCCCGTACACCAAACTGTTGCTCGCTACCGAACCAGCTTCCCAGATCCGTCGCCAGATAACGCTCGCCCTGCTCGTTGGTGGACACCGTGACCGAACGTACATTGTCGGGCCGCTTGCTCACGTAATTGACCAGCCCACCGGGCTCCGACACACCACTCTGCAAACCGGCCAGCCCCTTGAGCACTTCAACCTGCTGCTTGTTTTCCAGAGCAACGTTCTGCTCGCCGGTGATGGTCCGGCCATTGATCTTGTAACTGCTGGCCGAGTTGAGGGCAAAACCGCGCACCACGAAGTTTTCGTAGTAGCCGACGGGTGCGTAGCTGTCGCCCACCGAAGCGTCGTTACGCAGCACTTCACTGAGCAGGCGCGCTTGCTGATCCTTGAGCCGTTGTTCGGTGATCACGGCTATCGATGCCGGGGTATCCAGCAGCGGCGCCTGATCAAAACCGCCCACCGACGCCTTGCTGGCCTGATAGCCGGTATCCTGCTGACCAATGACAGTGACTGCCCCCAATTGCACGCTGGTATCTGAAGCCGTCGAGCCATCGGCCCATGCCACACCGGCCAGCAGGCCATTCCCCACGCCACAGGCCATCAAGACCCCAACTCTCAACAGGTTTGGCGAAAACCCTGGGGCGCATGTTCGATGAAACTTAACCATGAAAGCTCCTTGGTGGGCGCTGCATACCGACGCGATTTGCCAGGCGCAGGGCCGCAAATGCGCCGGGGTCTGCAATCAGCCCCCGGTACAACTGAATGATTGATAGCCAGAAGGCGTCAGGCCGGAGCTGCTCCGGTGGTCATTGGCAAGCGGGGGTCGGCGGCCCATTCCTGAAGAGAGCCGTCATAGATAAAGACGTCGGAGCGGCCGAGCAATGTAAGCGCCAGCGCTTGTGCAGCCGCGGAGATCCCGCCGCCGCAGTACAGAATCAGTGGTTCTTCGCTCTCAAGCAGCGGATCGAGCGCTTCACGCAACGCATCGGCCTCAAGGTAGCGGCCCTGCTCATCGAACAGCGTGCGAGCAGGCAGATTCAGACTGTCGGGGATATGACCACGTCGCGCATAGCGGCTCACGGCACTGCCATCGAACAGGCCAGCCGAGAGTGCGCAGACCAGAGTGCCTGGACGCTCTCCGGCAAGTACCGACTGAACGCCTGCCCGATCAATCCAGAACCCATCCCGGTATTCGGTTTGCCAGATGACAGGCTGTGTAGCCACGGGGCCGACCTCCTGTGGCAAGCCGGCGCGCTGCCAGGCCTTGAAACCACCATCGAGCACCTGCGCATGCAGCCCGACACTGCGCAGCACCCACCACAGGCGCGCCGCCCAGAATCCGTCGTTACGGTCATAAATGACAATGCGTCGCTGATCGCTGACGCCCAGTGATCCCAACGCCGCTGCCAATGCCTGTGCATTCGGCAAGGCAAAACTGAACGTGGCTTGCGGATCACTCAAGGCCGCATACAAGTCAGCATGCAGCGCGCCGGGAATATGTCCTTGCAGCCAGCCCTCGTAACCACTGCGGGCGTCGTAATCGCCATCGAAGCGCGGCGTCGCCAATTCGACTGTGGCATCGAGAATCAACAAGGCCGGGGCAGCCAGAATCTCCTGCAACTCACCGGCTTGAATAAGGATTGAATCCACCGCAGTGCTCATGGCTGCACACTCCCTGCAAAACTGTTGAGATGAGCCAGCAAACGCTGCCCTTCAGCTCCCGCGAACCAACGGGTATGGCCGATGAGGTAAGCGTCATAGGCAATATTGGCGTTGGCCACAGACCCCACCACGCCCTGGTAATAGGCTATTTCCGACAACGCGAAATCAGCGTGGACCAGAGGCAAGAGCGCGGCCAGCGTCTGGAAATCCCGGGCCGAAAGCGGTTTTACGCTTTGATAACCGGCCAGAATCGCATCCACCGACTCAAGATGAACCACCTCGCGGACGCCGTTTTCCAGCTCCAGCCAGGCAATACAGTTGCGCTCCAGAGTGGTCGCCAGATCAAAAAGCGCGAAGGTCAGGTCGGCCAACCCGAAGTCCAGCACGCTGGCAACCTGTGCCGCACCTGACCCGGCGCTCCAGAGCAGATTGGATGCGTGCAGATCGTTATGGGTCCACAGGGGCGGCTGCTCGGCAAGCAAGGGATACAGCGCCCGATGGAACGGCACGTGCAGCACTGTCAAATCATTGCGCCAGTCACGCTGGCTAAGGTAAGCAGCGAGTGCGGGATCGGCAGCGCTGGCAGCTTCGATGGCAGCAATCGGGTCCGGCTGACTGAACAAACGAAAGTTGGCCAGCAACACTGCGGCTTGTCGTGGTGGTGCCGAATAGCCCGTGGCGGCTTCATGCAATCGCGCCAGAGTCTGACCTGCTGCCCAGGCATGTCGAACATCCTGAAACGGCGTCCAGGACAACGCATCACGATACAGATCCTGCCCTGCTGCCAGGGCATGCACTTCATAGGTCCATTCGCCGATGGCAATGGCCGTATCACCCTGCTCATCAGCCAGTACTTCGGCAACCTGCACACCGTTCTGCCGCAGATGAGCGATGAAACGATGCTCTTCGGCCAGCCATGCGGGTTCCCGCACAGACCGATGATGACGCTTGACGAACACCGACCCGGTCGAAGTATTGACGAGGCAGGCCGCCGAAAATGGCCTGGGACTGTGCCAGGTCAACGCCTGCAACGCGCCGACCTCGGGATAACGCCGTAGCAGTTGCTCGACGGACTCGGCAGATATCACCGGCCAGTCGGCCTCGACCGGCTCCAGTCCAAGACCATGTGCGCTCAGGCGTTCGGCGGCCATCAGACAGCCTCCGGCAGGTAAGCGTTAGTGGTCGCGCCCTGCCAGGCATTCCCGTCATTGAGCACCTGATGCTCATGCAGCCAGTGCGCGTAAGGCTCAAGCAGACTCTGGCGCTGCTCTCCCCAGCGGCCCTCATGCAGCCAGGTCGGAGCAATTCGCTGCAAGGATTGCGCGAGCAGTTCGCTGGGGAAATAAGGCGTGACCTGCTCGTAAGCCTGCAAGGCGCTCAATGGCTCCCGGGTGACAGCCAGGAAACCCCGTGCGGTGACCGCGAGAAAGGTGCGGATCAGTTCCGGGTCAGCGGCAAGGGTGTCTTCATGGGCACCCAGCAGGTAGCTGTGATACGCCGGGGCACCGATCTCATCCACCGGCCAGACGACCCGCTGCTCATCGGCAATCGGGCTGGCCATCAACGCCTCCCAGGCCCAGTAACCGCCAAAACTCGCATCGGCAACGCCCGCTGCCAGTTGCTCGGGGCGTAACTCACGAACGCCACTGTCGACCACGATCACCGCATCCGGATCGCCGCCGTCGGCCTTCACCAGATGACGAACCATTGCCAGGCCACGAGGCGTCGGATTCAACGCCAGACGCCGCCCCGCCAGATCCCGGGGCCGGGTGATACCTGAACTGGCGAGCGTCTGAATCGACTCAAGCCCACGATGATTGATAGCCGCAATGCCACACAACGGCTGCCCAAGCGCCCGCCGTACCAACAAGCGATTACTCGGAAACACACCGAAATGCACCGCCTTGCCCAACAGGTGATCGAGCGTATCCCCACGCCAAGGGTCATGAACCACCAACTCGACATCCAGACCGGCATCGCTATACCAGCCCCGCTCACGCGCCAGATAAAAACCTGCCGAATTAGGCCAGGGATGGAAATATTCGAGCATTACCCGTACACCAATCATCACCGCGCTCCTGCCCGACCACATCGTTGTGGAAGGCTCCTGTCTTCTGAGTGCGGGTTTTATAGAAGCAAAATCTGGTATATACCAATATCGTTTATTGCTATGGATATAGCTTTTTTGGCGCACTTCACGGCCCCGTCGCCCGGCACTCGATTTGCGATCACGCATAGCCTGTAGGACCGGATTTATCCGGGAAGACATTCTTGTGAGCGATGAAGATTCAATGAATGCCTCCATCATCGCCAAAATACATCACGCCATGATATAAAAGCCGCCCTTCCCTCAACCGAAGCGACGCTCCCCCATGGCTGACACCCTCCACAAGCAGGATTTTGAAACCCTGTCCGAATTCCGCTACCAACTGCGGCGCTTCCTGCGTTTTTCCGAAGAGGCCGTGCAAGCCTGCGGTGTTACTTCCCAGCAGTACCTGCTGATGTTGCACACCCAGGGTTTCAGCGAGCGTGAGTGGGCAACCGTGGGTGAACTGGCGGAGCGGTTGCAGATCGTGCCTCATGGCGCAGCGGCGCTGGTGAAGCGCTGCGAGGCGCTAGGATTGGTGCAGACGCAGCGCAACGTCGCGGACCGACGAGAGGTACAGGTCAGTCTTACGGGCAAAGGCAGCGAGGTGCTGGCGCAACTGGCTTTTCTGCATCGAGAAGAACTCAAGTCGGCGGGCAAGCGTTTCCGCGTGCCTTTCGAGCAGGAGTAATCCCAAAAACATGCCTTCACCCTCCGACACAACCCTTGTGGCGCGCTTGCGCTCGCTATGGCCTGCACCCCACGCCATCGACACCCGAGAGAAAGTACGCGCCAGCATCGGCGCGGCCTTGGGCATTCTGTTGGTCGCCACCGTTGCTGCACTCTGGCTGCACGGCGCACACGCCATAGAGAACAGCTTTCTGGCCATGGCCATCGTCGCGCCCATCGGGGCCAGTGCGGTACTGGTGTTTGCCGTCCCATCGAGTCCCTTGGCGCAGCCCTGGTCTGTGGTGGGCGGCAACACGGTCTCGGCGCTGGCAGGCATTGCCTGCGCCAAATGGATTCCCGATGCCACGCTGGCTGCCGCGCTGGCGGTCAGTCTGGCGATTGCCGCGATGCTGGCGACCCGTTGCCTGCATCCGCCGGGAGGCGCTGCGGCGCTATTGATGGTGATTACCGGTTGCGATCAGTTTGTGTACGCACTGAGCCCGGTCATGCTCGACTCGTTGCTGCTGGTAGCAGCCGGCGTGATCTACAACAATCTGACCCGCCGCCCCTGGCCGCATGTCCAGCAGGCAAAAAGCGACTCGCCTGCCAGCCGTTTCAGTGATGCGGATCTGGATGCCGCCCTCGCCCATTACAACCAGGTGCTGGACGTCAGCCGTGACGACCTTCACGAACTGCTGGAGCGTGCGGAGGCCTCGGCCTACCAGCGCAATATGGGCGAGATCCGCTGCGCAGACGTGATGAGCACTACGCCGATTGTCGCCCGCCAGGAAATGCCGCTACGCGAGGCCTGGGCCTTGATGCGGCGACACAAGATCAAGGCCTTGCCGGTGATCGACCGGCAACGCCATCTGATGGGCATCGTGACAGTGGCGGATTTCATGAAGCAGATCGACCTGGACGCCCACGAAGGCGTGGGCTGGCACCTGAGGGCACTGCTGCGTCAAGTGAGCAACAAACAACCGGCGAGTATCGTCGGCGAGATCATGACCCGCAAAGTGCGCGTCGCCAGCGCCGAACGCCTGCTGACCGATCTGGTGCCAGTGTTTTCGGAAAATGGCCATCGGCATGTTCCGATCATCGACGCCCAGCGGCACCTGGTGGGCATCATTACCCAGTCCGACTTGATCAAGGCGCTGTATACGGCTGTTCGGGTTTAAAGCGTGATCATTGCTCTTATATAGGCCCAGGGATAAATCCCCTGCATATGCCCATCGCTGAAGATCAACTGCACGCCATAACCCTGATCGACGATGTCGGTGATGCGGACCTCTTCATTCACCAGATCGATCCGCCCGCGCAGCCGTGCAGCCCTACAGTGCGAGCACGGGCATAGGGCACGCAGTTGGCCGTGGACCAGGGCTTGCGCCTGACCATCGGGCCACTCCACATGCAGCAGCCCGCCGTGTCTGACGTTGCGGATCGCCGAAGGCAGCATCATGGCTCCAGTTGCGACAGTGCAATGCGAACGGCCTTGCGCACTTCAGGGTCGCCATCGTGCTCGGCCAGTCGCAACGCAGGCAAGGCTTGCGGGTCGCCAAACTCGCCCAGTGCCAGAGCCGACTCCTTGCGCAGATTGCTGATGCTGTGTGACAACAGGCTCTCCACCGCTCCACGCGCCGGGCTGTACTTGAGCCGGCCCAATGAGCGCACTGCACGCAAGCGAACCTGCCAATAGGCATCGTCCAGTGCCACCAGCAGCGCGCGGCCAGCAGACTCGTCACCAACCTTGCCCAAAGTGGTCGCAGCCTCTTCGCGCACTTGCCACTGGGGATCGTTCAAAGCTGTCGTCAAAGCTTCGATAACCGCTGGAGTGCCCGCAAAGCCGACCGCGCCAGCGGCCATGCGCCGGACTTCAATATCGTCGTCTGTAGCCAGACGTTGAGTCAGGTCAGCCAGTGCTTCGGTGTGTTTCAACCAGCCAAGAATACCCACGGCCTCGCGGCGAATCGCAGCAGCCGGGTCATTCAAGGCTTCACGGGCGACTTCGGCGCTGGCGGGCAGTCTCAATTCACGCAGGGCACGCAAGGCGCTACCCCGCACGAAAGGATCGGCATGCCGCGCCCAAGGCAACAGCAACTGACCAGCGGCTTCAGTCTTGAGCTGCGAGAGGCTTTGTGCAGCCGCCTCACGCACTTCCTGCCCGGTGTCGGTCAGGGCCTGGCACAGGGCGGTCACCACCGATGCCTCCTCCCAGGCTTCAAGCAAGCGCGCAGCTTCGGCGCGCACGTTTGAAGCGGGGTCCTGACGCAAGGCTTCGGTCAACCAAGGCAGGCTGTCAGGGTCTTCGAGGTCGGCCAGTGCAATGAGGGCGATTCTACGCACCACCGCATCCGCATCTTCAAGACGCGGCTGGAGTTCGAGAATGTCGGGGTTATCGGTTATCAGGCTCATGAACGGCTCACAGTGCAATACGTAACAGGTCTTGTTGCAGGGGCAACCCCAGCGGGGTCAGGCGTGGCAAAGGCGGTGCATCGGGACCATGATCGAGCAGTTCCAGGCAATGACGCTTGAGTTCGACGAAGCCAGGACTGGTCAGCAGAGACGGCTGTCGCGGGCGTGGAAAGTCCAGCTTCAGGTCGGCGATGAAACGCCCAGGACGAGCACTCATCACCAGAATGCGATCCCCCAGAAACAGCGCCTCATCGATGTCATGGGTGACAAACACCACCGTGGTGCCGATCCGGCCCCAGATATCGAGCAGCAGTTGCTGCATGCGCGAACGTGTCTGGGCATCCAGCGCACCGAAGGGTTCATCCATCAGCAGCAGACGCGGACGGTTGATCAGCACACGAGCAATCTCGGCCCGTTGCTGCATGCCACCGGACAATTGCTTTGGCCAGTGCCCGGCGAAGTCTTCAAGACCCACCCAACGCAGCATTTCCAGCGCCTGGCGGTGGCGTTCACGCTTGGATACGCCTTGCATTTTCAGGCCGAAAGCGACGTTATCGAGAACACGACGCCATGGCAGCAAAGTGTGATGCTGGAAGACCATGCCGCGTGTGGGAGATGGCCCGTCGACGATGGATCCGTCGACCCGCAGTTGCCCGCTGCTGGGCTGCAAGTGCCCGGCGAGCGCCCCCAACAAGGTCGACTTGCCGCAGCCAGAAGGCCCCAGAATGCACACGAACTGCCCAGGCGAAATGCTGAAGTCGAGTGCCTGTACGGTTTCAAAAGCGTCATCACCGTCACCCAGACGAATGCCGACGTTTTCTCCTTGAACAAGTCCTGAGGTCATCGTTGTGCTCCTGTCTGGTTATTCCACGGCATGCACCACGCGCCCAGGCGTTTGACCAGCGCACTGCTGACCAGCCCGAACAGGCCGATCAGCAGCATGCCGACCATGATGTCCGAGTAGTTCTGCAAGGTGTAGGACTCCCAGGTGTAGTAACCCAGACCCCACTGGCCGGAAATCATCTCGGCGGTCACCAGACAGAACCATGAGGTCCCCATGCCGATGGCCAGCCCCGTGACAATGCTGGGGCCTGCGCCCGGCAGCACCACTTCGCGCAGGATCGCCAGCCGCCCTGCCCCGAGGCTGAGGGCCGAAGCCACCAGACGCCGGTCGACGCTTTCGACGCCATGAACGGTATTGAGCAGAATCGGAAACAGCGCCCCGGTAAAGGTGATGAACACCATGGACAGCTCTGACGATGGAAACATCAGAATCGCCAGCGGGATCCAGGCCACGGCCGGAATCGGCCGCAGCACTTCAAGAGGTGGCAGCAGCACGTCCGAAGCCCAGCGCCAGCGGCCGATCAGCACACCCAGGGCGATGCCCAACACCGCAGCCGTTGCATAGCCAGCCGCAACGCGTCCCAGGCTGGCGCTGACATGCCGGAACAGAGCCGTCGAAGACGTCAGCTCATGCAGCGCGGCAAAGACTTCACCCGGTGTCGGCACGTTGCGAAACGTCACCAGGCCCAGGTCCAGTTGATGGCTGGCCGCGACCTGCCAGAACAACAGGCAGGCCAGAATCGACGATCCCCGCAACACCCAGCGGGCAAGGTTGGATAGCCTCATCGAATGCACCTCAACGCGCCGTCACCGCGGTATCGCCGGTCAAACCTGCGAAATCCAGGACTTGCCCGCCACGGGCTTGCGCATCGCTGACTGCCTGATCCTTGAGCAGGAAGGCATCCAGGCGGCCCTGTGCAGTCTTGACGAACCAGGCGCTATCGGCGAGCAACTTGATGCCGCTGTCGCTGGCCTGGGTATAGAACCCACGAATCTCGTGACCGTTTTTCTTCAGCTCGGCCAGTTGAACAATGGCTTCCTCGGGCGAGGCGTAATTGCGTACCTGGGCTTCGCCCTTGACCCAGATCTGCGCGACCCGCTTGAAGTCGGTGATCGGCTTGCCAGTCACGGCATCATTGGCCAGCAGAGGCTGGGCAGCGTAGTTGGCCAGTGCCTTGTCATAATCCAGACCGCTGGCCTTGAAGGCGGCGCGCAGGTACTGGTCGTCGATAAAAGTGTCGGTGTTGAGCCCGCGATCAGCCTTTTTCAGCAACTTGAGGGTGTCGATGGCGGTGCTGACGGCCTGGCGGTATTCCGGTTTCCAGGTCAGGTCGCGGGTCTGCAACCCCAGTGGGCCGTGGTAGAGATAGTTGACCGAAGCCTCGATACCGGCGACTTTTTCGATCAGCTCGCTGTACTTCTCAGGCTGCTCGGCCAGCAGGCGATTGGCCTCGATGGTGGCGCGCAGGTAGGCGACGACGATTTCCGGGTATTGTTGAGCAAAGTCCTGCTCCACAAGGGCGCCGTGGAAAGTGGGCGCCTTGGCCTGGGAGCCGTCGAATATCTTGCGGGCGAAACCACGGCTGACGAACAGTTCGGCAAAGGGCACAAAGTCAGCGTGGGCGTCGATCTTGCCCGCCTGCAAGGCCGAACCTGCGACTTCCGGCGCTTGCGCGATGATGGTCAGGTCACGCGCCGGGTCCCAACCCTGAGCGGCTACAGCACGTAACAACATGCCATGGGCGGTCGAGGCGAAAGGCACGGAAACCGTCTTGCCCTTGAGTTCGGAGATCGACTGTACCGGGGATTTTTCAGGTACGACGATGCCGTTGCCACTGCCCTCGACACTGCCAGACAGAACGTTGATGAAGAGGCTGCGACGCCCTGCTGCTTCATGGGCCACACCATTGAGGCTGCCGGGGAAATCGGCCATCGCGCCGAAGTCCAGCTTGCCGGCGACCATCTCGTTGGTCAGCGGCGCACCACTGGTGAAGTTCTTCCATTGGATGTCGTAGTCGACATCCTTGTACTTGCCGTCATTGGGCAAGTACTTCTGCAGCAGTCCCAGCTCACGAATCATCAGGCCGCCAGCGGCGCAGTTGATGGTTGTGTCCTGAGTACCAATGGCAATGCGGATAGTCTGGGCCTGAGCCCCGAAAGCGGTGGCTGCCAGCAGCAGGCTGGCCAGAGTCGTGCGTAAGAACATAGGTTATCCCCTCGAGTCAAAGATGCGTCGATCGTCTCCTCCACGGGTCAAGTGGTGGGAAACGAGGGGTGCATGGCAGGCGTCCGGTGGTTTGGCCGGTGGCATTTTTTATGGTTATGGCTGGGCGTGATCAGCGCAGCAGGTAAGGAATCTCGACCTTGACTGCACCGGTCGGGCAGTCGGTTTCGCAGGGCATGCAATACCAGCATTCATCGAACTGCATGAAGGCCTTGCGAGTTGTGGGATCGATGGCCAGCAGGTCCATCGGGCACACGTCCACGCACACCGTGCAGCCCTTTTCGGCGATGCACTTGTCGTTGTCCACGGTGACCGGAGCGGAGCTTCTGAAGAAAATTTCCTGGGGTTGAAAGGCCATGGTGCAGTCCTCGAATCAGGCAGGTTGGCCGGGGGCGACCCGTAGCCGGTTGTAGGCGGTGCGCTCGTCGTTATCCAGGGCGACGAGATAGGGTTCCACCGGTTTCTTGAAGCTGGTCATGCGGCCATCCGGGCCTTTTTTCAGATGGCAATGGCAGAACCAGTCCTCATCGTTGCGCTGCGGATGATCGACGCGGTGGTGGTAAAGGCCCCAGCGACTCTCTTCACGAAACAGCGAAGCACGGGCAGCCATCTCGGCGCAGTCGCGGATCACCGTGACCTCCAGAGCGCGCATCAGCTCATGGGGATTGTTGGCTTTCATGCTGGCCAGATCCGCTTCGATCTCGCTGAAGCGTTGCAGGCCGATCTCCATCTTGCGGGTCACTTTCGGCGGCTGCAGGTAGTCGTTGACCATACGCCGCAACTTGTACTCGACCTGCGCGGGTGGCAGGCCGTGCTCGCGCAGCAGCGGCGCATAGACCCGCGCCTTTTCGTCGGCGACCTGATCGGCACAAGGCTGCTGAAAATCACGGCCGGCCACATGCTCGGCGGCGTTGACCCCGGCGAACCAGCCATAGGTAAAAGCCCCGAGCATGTAGTTGTGCGGCACCGCCGCCATGTCACCGGCCGAATAAAGGCCCTTGACCGAGGTTTCCGCACGCTCGTTGACCCAGACTCCCGAAGCGCTGTGGCCGCTGCAAAAGCCGATCTCGGAAATATGCATCTCGACCATCTGCTGGCGATAATCGGTGCCGCGTCCGGCATGAAACTGCCCGCGACTGGGACGCTCGTTGCTGTGCAGGATCTGCTCGATATTCTGGATGGTTTCTTCGGCCAGGTGATCGAGCTTGAGAAACACCGGGCCATTGCCGCCTTCGAGCTCCTGGTGGAACTCCCACATCATCTGACCGCTCCAGTAATCGCACTCGATAAAGCGCTCACCCTTGTTATTGGCGGTGTAACCGCCCAGAGGACCGGTGACATAGGCACAGGCCGGGCCGTTGTAATCCTTGATCAGCGGGTTGATCTGGAAGCATTCGAGGTTCGCCAGCTCGGCACCGGCGTGATAGGCCATGGCGTAACCGTCACCGGCATTGGTGGGGTTTTCATAGGTGCCCATCAGGTAACCCGACGACGGAAGCCCAAGGCGACCAGCCGCGCCGCAGCAGAGAATCACCGCTTTGGCCTTGATCACGTGAAAGTCGGCGCTACGGCAATCGAAACCCATCAGGCCGCTGACAGCACCTTCGGTGTCGGTCAGCAGGCGAGTGACAATGACCCGATTGGTGATTTCCACCCTCGCCCGCTTGAGCTGGCGATACAGCACTTTCTTGATGTCGTGGCCCTCAGGCATCGGCAGTACGTAAGCGCCCATGTGATGGACTTTCTTGACTGCGTAGTCGCCAGTCTCATCCTTCTCGAACTTCACGCCCCAGCGGTCAAGCTGCTCGATAGTCTCGAAACTGTGTTCGGCATACGCCAGCACGGCCTTCTGATTGACGATGCCATCGTTGGCGACCGTGATTTCCTTGGTGTACTGCTCTGCGGTGGCGTGGCCGGGAATGACCGCATTATTCAGGCCGTCCATCCCCATGCTGATGGCACCGCTGCGCTTGACGTTGGCCTTGTCGATCAGCAACACGCGCAAGTCGCGATTACGCTCCTTGGCCTTGATCGCCGCCATGGGGCCGGCAGTGCCGCCGCCGATGACGACGATGTCGTATTCGCGCTCGATTGTCTGAAACTCGGCCATGCCCTGCTCCTCTCCGGTTCGATACGCCCGCTGACATTGGCAGGCGATGGCGCAGCAGTAGCGGTTTTCATCACGGTCGCTCTGCGCGCTCATAACTTGTTATAACAAGATATACGAGGATGATATTGGCTATGAGGGCAAGGCCAGAAATACTTTTTCGGACTAAGGATATTCTGCTGCCTGCAGGACGCAGGCAGCCGGACAACACGCGACTCTAGCGGTCGATACGAAGGCGGTACTGGAAGGCGTCGCCGCAGTAATACAGGTATTCGAAGTCCAGCGGCTGCCCATCGGCCGTGTGGGTCAATCGCTCGATACGCATGATCGGTGACCTGGGTTTGACTCCCAGCGCAGCGACCACCTGAGCATCGGCTTCGATGGCATCTATGGCCAGATCGGCATGCCCCAGGGCGATGTCGAGGTCGTTTTCCAGAATCAGAAAGATATCGCGAGTGGCCAGATCCGCCGATTCCAGACGTCGACCTGTAGCCTCGGGCAGATAAGTGATTTCCAGCGATACCGGCTCGCGGTTGACCAGCCGCACCCGGCGAATCTCGACCACGATCTGCCCTTCTTCGAGCCCCAGCCGCTGGGCAACGATGGCATCGGCAGGTAAATACTCGAAACCGCACATGCGGTTGGCGACCTCATGCCCGGAAGCCGCCAGCGCTTCGGCCAGTCCTTTCAAGGAACTGACGTTCTGGAACGCCTTGGGTTTGGAAACAAAGGTACCCTTGCCGTGAATCTTGAAGATCAGCCCTTCTTTCTGCAGATCACCCAACGCTTGCCGCACGGTAATGCGACTGACGCCAAACGCGGCCCCAAGCTCGCTTTCTGAACCCATGCGGCTGCTTGGCGCATAGGTGCCATCCAGAATCCGCGAACGAATATGCTCCTTGAGCTGTGCGTACAACGGAACGGGAGATTGGCTGGTCAGCTTTACAGGAGGCTCGGAGTTCATAGGGTTTCGGCTTGCAAGGGGTAACGCTCGGGAGTGATTGAGTGCAACGTTCACTGAGGCTGTCAGTAACTGCGGCGGCCAATAGACTAACTCAGCCGGGGAAGGGATTTCATCATTTGCGGCCTGGCCGACTGACAGTTGGGCTATGCGCGAATCCAGTTGTCAGTCAGCCCATCAGGTCGAACGTTTAATTCGAGTTCTGATTAACGAAGCTGCTGACTGCACGCACCACAGAGTTCGCACCTTGCTGAATCTCCTGGATCACACGGTCTGCATCATTGGCCAGTGTCAGCGCCTCAGTGGCCTGCTCGGTGCTGCGCTCAATCACGCCAACAGCCCCCGAAGCAAGGCTCTGGTTTTCCTTGACCACACTCACAATATCTTCCGTTGCCTTGGTGGTTCGAGAAGCCAGTTGCCGCACCTCATCGGCCACTACGGCAAAACCTCTGCCCTGCTCACCGGCGCGGGCAGCTTCGATGGCAGCGTTGAGAGCGAGCAGGTTCGTCTGCTCGGCAATACTGCTGATGGTCTTGACGATTGTCCCGATAACCTGGCTCTGGGAATCAAGCGCTTCAATGCCTTGAGTCGCCTCTTGCATGGACCGGGTCAGACGATCCAGAACCTCGACCGTACTCTTGATGACTTCACGCCCCTGCTGGGCAGAGCTGTCAGTCTGGACAGAGGTTTGATACGCCATGTTCGATGCCTCGGACACCGCCTTTTCACGCTCGACCTGCTCAGTGATGACGGTTGCGAATTTGGCAATTTTATACAGTTTGCCATTCGCATCGGTGATGGGGTTATAAGAAGCCTCAAGCCACACATCCCGCCCGTATTTATCGACCCGACGGAAGCGATTGACGATGAACTCGCCTCTGCGCAGCCTTTCCCAGAAGTTTTTATAAGCTTCTGAACCGGACTCTTCAGGCAGGCAAAAGATGCTGTGGTGCTTGCCTTTGATCTGGGCAAGCTCATAACCCATGGCCTTGAGAAAGTTCTCATTCGCGCCGATCACGATGCCCTCAAGCGTAAAATCGATTACCGCCGTCGAGCGGTGCAGCGCGTTGACCAGGGCTTCATTCTCCCGGGACGCCTCGATCGTGCGCGTCAATACACTTGAATAAAGAGTAATTTGCTCGATGCCGCCGGCTTCGTTCTTGAGGGGCACGACAATCGTTCTGAGCCAGACCTTGGTACCTTGCTTGTGGTTCAGACGCAGTGTCCCGCTGAAATGCTTACCTTCCCGGATAGCATCAAGGGCTCGTCTCTGGTGAACATCACCACTCAACTCCGAGGGACTCAGTGAGTCAAGACGACGCCCGACAATCTCACTCGACGAGTAGCCAAGCTCTGCCTCGAACAAGGCATTGATGGATTGAACGCTCCCTCGCCCATCCAGCACGGCCGCTACAGTCTCTAGATCAAGAACCTGACTGGCCTGCTCCAGCATGGCGAGACGAAGTTCCAGCGCCTTATTGGCTTGTTTCAAACGGGAGTTAAACATCGCGTGTATCCGAGGAAAGTTGCCTACTTCATCGGGTGCGGGGCGGGAATCTTTAGGGGGTTGGGGATGAGAAAGTGCAGTATTCAAGGCACGCGAACCGGACCTTGAGGGCAAGGAGCAAAACGGGCTCCAAATGGTTTGTTTTCAGACCTGCCGCAGGAAGATGAACGGGCCTGGAATGAAGCCCCCAAGCCCGCCTGATACGGGCTTTGTCCTGCCCATCTTATCCTTGACGCTTGATATCTTCCTTCTCGGCCGCCTTGGCGCGTCTGGCCTCGTCCTTGATTTCCCCCACCAAAGCTGCAATTGCACGTCCACCGCTGAGCTTGGCAGTCGAAATCCCGGTCATTGTCAGCTCCGGAACATGCGTTTCCGGATTCCTCAGTTCAATGGACATTAACCCGTCCGGGCTGATGGTGCACTTGCAGATCGTAGGCCTGAAGGCCACTTCCATAACGTGACGCAATTCAAGATGAGAAAGCATTTGACCGTCCCTGTAGACGCTGTATAGCGGATTAACACTGCAGTCTAGACCAAGGTTGCAGGTGTGGTTTTTGTCTGACGGAGCATGTGTAAATTTATATGTCGACACGGCACACAGACCACACAACAACATGAAGTTATTGGCATAAGGCCGAGTCGATTTCACTTATCGACAGGGCCTTTATTGACCTCTCTGATATGGGTCCTCTAAAGCCTCTACTCTGCATCGATGAGGCTGTCAGTCTTGGGTTCGTCGTCGTTCTCCTGATCCGCTTGAGCATCATCGCCAGACCCTGGATTGCCCGGAGGCGGGTTCCAGTCTTCCGGGCGATCACCACCCTGCTTTGGCTCGGACTGGGTTTGCTCAAGGTCGGAGCCATGACCTTCGCCGGTGTCGGTCGTCTTCTCAGCCGGCCCTGGGTAAGCACTCTCAGGTCCGTGGCTTTCGATTTCCATGGCGACTCTCCTTTCTGTGCACAGGATGTCTGCGCTTAAGGTTGAGAGAGGCAAGAAGTGCCGGGAGTGCAGAGCAGCAGACAGGCGGTGACGGTGTGGGGGAAGCGGGCCGAAAACATGCCGATAAGCGAAATACTTCAGATCAACATCATGAAAATGGACTTGATGTCGGATGAAGAGCTTAAGGCTCACCTGAAATATCCGCGCCACCAAATCGTTATCAGCGAAAAGTTGCGCGAAGCGTTCGATAACGAGTCGCGCAAGGAGTTGAGACGTAATCCAGGGGATGTTGAAGGCTAGATCACGTTTAGTTGAACACCATGCCCATGTAGAGCCCACCTACAACCAATTTGCCACCACCTACAGCTTTGACGGTCGCCTGGTCATTGTCAGGGTGATCATGACTCCCCCGACAACGAAAAGTGCTGCTGACTCATAGCTGGGCACAAAGACAACCAAAGCGTAATGGATAGCGATCAGGGTCAGTCCAGCGCAACAGACTTTCTTGTTCGATAGCGCGGCGCAATAGCTCTGCGCGGTCTTCATGTAAGTCCTCAGTTTTTTCATTCGCTTCATCCTTGATGTAGTCATCGATTCTAACACCAGAACCCCAACTGAGCATGCCACCACCGGATACGGAGGGTGGCTCGCACCCGAGGTAATCGATATGCCCGTACTTCACAGCGTCATTCACAAGATCGACAAGAAGCCAGATGGTAGCCCAGCCGTTCTGTTTCTCAGTGGTGCCGCCAGTCGCGTGATGATCTGATATATCAGTTCAACAAAAGCTACAACGCTACCGCCGGTAAAGGCTGGGGGCTATTCCACCCCGAGTCGGGTGCCTATCCACTGAGCGGATGGTTCGACAAATACCTGGATAACGGGATCAACTTTCTGGAGTTCAGCACTACCGCTGTAGAGCATCTGGTAAAGCTGATGGAAGAGTCGAACCTGACAACCAGCGGGCACGCCCTCTTCTGCCACTACCAGCAGGGCATGACGGAATACTTGGTCATTGCTCTTGTACAGGAAGCGGTGGCCATGACCGAAGAGCTACGCCTGATGACTATCAAGCGACTGGAGCTCGACCATATCCGCCTGGTTGCGCGGATCAACCTCAGCGAATGGAAGAGCAACCCAGCATCCCGCCAGTACATCTCGTTTCTGAAAGGCAAGCAGGGTCGCAAGGTCAGCGATTATTTCCGCGACTTCATCGGTTGTCAGGAAGGTGTGGATGGCCCAGGCGAAACCCGCACCCTGCTCAAGGCATTCAGCGACTTCGTGGAAAGCGAAGACCTGCCGGAAGAGTCGGCGCGGGAGAAAACCAAGACCCTGGTGGATTACGCCAGCAGCCAGAGCAAACTGGATGAGTCCATTGGCCTGGAAGAGCTGTCTGAGCTGATAGACGAAGACCGCCCGCGTGCGTTCTACGATCACATCCGGAACAAAGATTACGGCCTGTCTCCAGAAATCCCCGCCGACAAACGCACGCTGAACCAGTTCCGCCGCTTCACAGGCAGGGCCGAAGGCATGTCGATCAGCTTCGAGCAGCACCTGCTCGGATCGAAGATTGAATTCGACAAAGCCGCAGGCTCGCTGACACTGCGCGGACTTCCAATCTCGCTTATTGACCAGCTCAAGCGTGCAACCGCCTGATCGTTACGGACCGCCGCGCCTTTCACAGGGCGCTGCCTGACTGGAGAAATCCATGAGCCACAACTGCGCATACGTTCGGCAGCACTATCAGGTGCCCGCCGAGATTGGCCGCCGCATCATCACCTACGGCAAGCCCGGCGTTATCCTAGCCGATCGAGGCCACTACATCGGTGTGGTACTGGATGACGACCCGAAGAAGAGCATAAGCAACTACCATCCCACTCACGAGATGCAGTATGGCGAGATGGCCGAAATGCTGCCGCTCAAAGAGTGGCTGGTCCTGCCGTTCAAGCATGACTGGGATGATCTCAACTGGAGCCGAGAAGCCCGCGAAGATTTGGTCAGGGTCTGGGCTGCCACTCGAAGTCAGGTCAGATACAAGGCATATGAGCGAATTCAGGATTACTGCCACAGCATAAAGGCAATGCTCCACTTCAAAGTGCGGCGCGCCTGAACTGCATTCGCCCAATTTTTCACACCGGGCAAATGCGAGCAAAATTCAGTCTTTCCGGCGACTGAACCAACATTGCAGTTCATCCACCACCTTAGAAAGCTGGAGCTGGTCGTCGATGGAAAGTTGGCGGGCCTTGATCAGGAGCACCCCTTCTCTGTGCGGATCCTCAAGCCCAGCTGTCTTCATCAGTTGATCAAGTTGCTTGATCCATATGCTCGAGTTCTCGTCAAAAAGTGATCTATCGAAGCGATCCAAACCCTGACTACACTCGAAAAAAGCTGTAGCGATTGACTGATCCTC
This sequence comes from Pseudomonas cichorii, assembly GCF_015471405.1. GTDB lineage: Bacteria > Pseudomonadota > Gammaproteobacteria > Pseudomonadales > Pseudomonadaceae > Aquipseudomonas > Aquipseudomonas serbiensis. The sequence goes on along the minus strand of NZ_BLVZ01000009.1, from coordinate 149,321 downwards.
ACCTTGAGGATGAGGAAGCATCAACACTGCACGGGCAGAAGCAAACTTCTCTGCTGCATAGCTGAAAGACATCATTTCTCCTTGGTCCGGCTCCATGCCGATCACCATTTATAGCCCATCCCAACCAAGTTGCCATTACCCTCAGATGACGGCGTCGGCAGCGATTACGATTTACGACGGCGCTCGTCGCCAGATTTCTGGGCTGGAGTCCTGTCCTCTCCTTTGTTGAATCGGTGGTCGTGCCCACCATTAGTTTTTTGCCTTCCATAGGGTACAAAACCGTCATAGCCGCCTCGCGAAGACGACTCTATACCGGGCGCTGGATGATCTACCGCGTCAGAGCAAGGCTGGCCTGGCAAGCGCTTTGACGAGAGAAGGCTGGCAGCCCCCATCTCAGCCAGTTCGGATGCTAGATCAAAAAGATCGCCCCTGACCTCCGGACTACCGAGGACCTTAATAATGAGTTTTAGTTTTTCTCTCACGGAGTTCTCCTGCTAAAGCCTCGGTTCAGCCTAAAAACTGAGCCCGCCTACAACCGATTTGCCACTGCGCGAATTCAGCATATGGCGTATGGGTCGCAATCAGTTTTTTTGGTTGCTTGCTCAAGTCTCCATTTGGGAGCTGCAAGCACCATGGGGCTGAAAAGACCATCAAATCGATCTTCAAGCATCAGGGACTCGACCGACAGCTCAAGGCGCCCCTCTCTCTCCAAATGCCTGAACCCGGACTGGATTTCACCAGACTGAACTAGCTTGATCGCAGCCTCAACCGGGCCGTAGTCACGGTTCATGCGCTCCCATACGATTGGGTAGTAGTCGAATTCGTGGCACTGCCTGATAGCATCTGCGACCGCCTTTTCAAATTCCTGCCCCATATCTTCCATGCGCGCTCTCGCTTCTTTCTTGAGTCCGCAGAGCCTACCTATCCAGCCACCTATTCGCCAGCCCGGCAATGCCGAAGGCTGCCTGGAGTATTTCCATGAACATCTACCGGCATACATTCACGGCCGTCTGCCCGTCAGATGGCGAAACGATCATCTACAGTAGGAGATCCGCAGCCAGACAATGATTCGGGTCGAATACATCAAGACTGCTACGGCGCTGATCAAGCAGGGTTGGCATGAGCAGATTGCCGATGAACTAGCTGAACAACTCGGAGGCCAACAAAACATCACCGCCGTGCATCGGGGCGTTGAAATCGAAACGGTGAGGCTGAGCGGATGATCCACTACCACGGCACACCTATCGGCGGCAGACGCGAAGATGCCGCAAAACGCCTCGCAGGTCGACACGCCTTGGTACCGTTCCCGCGCCAAGACGATATAGACTTCGTCGCAGAGGCCTGCAAATCATTTGTGTTCGATAACGGTGCATTTTCGGTCTGGAAGAAAGGCGGAGAACTGGACGTTGATGGATACACGCGATGGGTTGAAGAGTGGCACCGACACCCAGGTTTCACTTGGGCATTAATTCCCGATGTTATCGATGACAATGAAGAAGCCAACGATAGCCTTGTTCGTCAGTGGCCAGAGGAGTTGTGCGGCGTGCCGGTGTGGCACCTGCATGAATCACTGGATCAATTGCAGAGGCTGGAAAGGTGCTGGCGGACAGTAGCTATTGGCAGTTCAGGGCAGCGGCGCTCACCTGGAACCGCTGCATGGTTGAAACGGATGGCTGCCGCGATAGACTCCATCTGCGACGAGCATGGTCGCCCCATATGCCGCCTGCATGGCCTGCGAATGCTCGACCCTGCGATTTTTTCAGCGCTTGCCCTTCACCTCCGCCGACTCAACGAATGCCGCAGTAAACGGCGGCAGCATCAGCCGATTCGGCATGTATGCCCCGCCCACGGCAGGCCAGAGGGCCTGCGTCATCGCTGATCGAATCGAGGCGCACAACAATTCGCCGATCTGGCGACCAGAAATGCAGACTGAGATAGCGTTTTAGGTGAAGCGGGATTGATCCACGGGAAACCACTCTTTTTTGTCAGGGATCTGGGTTTACACCTCATAGCGCCAACGATCCTTGCACTCAATACATTCATAGCTGGTGACAAGGCGGCCTCGCTCTTCATGGGTCCCAACGTTCGAGAAACCCTTTGATACTCCAGTCACCTCAACTTCTTCCATTGCCTGGCGGCAGCAGTCGTTAAACATCTTTTATCTCCATAGCCGACTCCATGTCGGGCCACACACAAATACCCCACTTCCTCGAATCACGCCAGCCCGGCTGCCTAGAGCATTTATGACCCCCTACCTGATCACTGGCCCGGCGCAGATCGGCGTCAGCGCTGGTCGCACCAGCGGCCATATGCTGCGCAAGATCCTTGATGCGCACGGCGGTCAGTTGCCTACCAACGTGCACGCCTTCTTTCAGAACACCGGTAAAGAGCGCGAGGAAACACTGGCATTCATCGACGCCATGGCCAGTTGTTGGGGTGTAAATATCGTCTGGATGGAATGGTGCCGGGTGTACAGCCAGGCCGACGATGCGCCCTGGTACAAAATCGTTGACGAGACAGCTAGTCGCAATGGCGAGCCGTTTACAATGATGCTGGAGTACTACGAGGCGTACCGCAAAGCAGAAAAGTCGTTGCCCGCTGTCCTGCCCAATTTCAGCAACAACATGTGCACCGCCTATCTCAAAGTGAAGATCGGCGAAAAGCACATGCGAGCCCTCGGATACAACGAATGGGACTGCATCGTCGGCATACGCTACGACGAGCCACGGAGCTACAGCAGAATGATGACCGCAAACGAGCGCGGCGGCACCCGGTGGGATAGCGTGCGCCCCTCTTACACGGCGGGCATCACGAAAGAGAATGTTGCCGCTTTCTGGGCAGAGCAGCCTTTCGATCTTGGCATGGATTCCGATGACGGAAACTGCGATTTGTAATGGAAAAAGGGCGAAACCAAGCTCATCAAGACAATCCAAGAAGACCCGTCTCGGGTGATCTGGTGGTTAGGTACAGAAGAGCGGTTTGGCCAAATATTTCGTCAGGACCGCCCCAACTACAAGTCGCTTGCGTGGTCGGCTGATTAGCGCGCACGGCAAGGCGACTTCGATTTCGACTACTTGGCAGAAGACATCGACTGCTTCTGCGGCGACTGACTCAACCCTTTAAGACCGAAACCAGGCCGGTGAGTGCGCCGATGATTCCGGCAGAGATGCCAAACCAGTAACCGAAAGCCTCACGGCGGTGCTTTTGTTCTTCTCTGACTGCATCACGGATTTCTTTGAAACCCTTGTCGGTCAAATACCTTGGCTGCTTCGGGTCTTTATCCCATTCAACCTGTTCATACATTGTGGCGTCTTCAATAGACGGCATTTGCACCAGCAACTTGTCAGCTTTCTTGCGGTAGTAGTCAGTTTGAACAAGACGCTTCCACTCGTACAGGTCGTTCGATTCCTCAATATATACGCCCATCTCGCCGCTTTCATGAGCCTCTACGGTGTTTAGAGGCTTTCGCTTATCAAGATCTTGTAAGTGCTTCTCGATTTTCCTGAGCAGCAATTTGTACCGAAAGTAGCTGAGCATCCACATCGACTCCTTTTGACGTTCTACGAACTATAATCGCGCGGTATTCCCATAGCCAAAGAAAGACGCCGCAAGATGGTCATCCTTTCCTACGCCTTGCTTGAACGGGCCGAAATGGAAGTGAGAAGCCATGCCCCCCCGGATCTGACCCTGGAGCTGCGCAAGGCCTTGGAGGCTGCTGACAAGCAGATGATTGCGTACAGTGAAAGTTTTGCACTGACCTCCCAGTAAATTCTATAGAAGCAGGGCGGCACCCGGAAAGGAACCCTCATGTCAAAAATCTACTTGTCTGGCCCAATGACCGGTCCTCCTGATTTGAATTTCCCTGCATTCAACGCAGAAGCCACACGACTACGCAGTCTGGGATTTGATGTCGTAAACCCCGCCGAGATCAACCCAGACGGCGGAACGTGGGAGGAATGCATGCGCCGAGACTTGGCCCAGCTAGTCACCTGCGACCACGTTGCTACCCTGCCCGGCAGGGACAAATCGCAAGGCGCACAGTTGGAAGTCTACATCGCCGATCGCCTGGGCATTCGCGACAGCCCGGCGCACACCATCACCGAATACCAGGTGCAACCATGCTCAAGCCTGTATCACTCAGGCTCGCAGGTAACAAAGTCACCAAGTTCCTGACGGGCGATCGGTATGGCATGTTCGAGCAGTTCCAGAGGTACATCCCTCTCGAACAGGGTTACTTCAAACCGCAAAGTTTCGTCATTTCTGAAAACCTCAAAGATGACGTTTTGCCCCCGCAAGCACTCGAGCGCAAGACCGTCATGCCCGGCGACAACGCTGGATGCTCTACCAAACCGGTACTCAACTCCGAAAACGATCACTTAAAAACTCCGTATTTTTCTGGAGTGAACGATACCCGAATCTTTTTTTCGCCGCATAGCTGCTGTAGCGGCAAGGACGAAGTCATGCCTGAAGAAAACAAACTGCATCCCGACCTGGCCCGTATCTATGGCATCTTCGGCCTGCACCACTCACACGCTGTAGGAGTGCTGCTGGTCAATATCCAGAACACAAAGCATTTTGCCGACCTGCTGCATGCTGTAGAGCGTGAATTCTTCATGTGATCTTTTGATTGTCGCGAAACGGCAAGAGATCGACGCCTATGCAGCCGCGTGGGCTGCACTCAAGCCAAAGCAGCGAGCTGCGATCGGTCTGGAGTGCCACGAAGCACTGAAAAGTATGGCAGCGACTGTCGATGGCGACTTCATCGATATGACTGGCCCCAAAGATGACCAGGCTCAGGCCGAGGAAGCGACGCAGTGAGAACGGAACTCCAAGGTACCGAAAAATGGCATGCCGATCGCTCTGGCCGCGTGACGGCCAGTCGGTTCAAGGATGTCGTGGCGTGGGGTAAGCCTGACAAAAACGGGAAGCGCGAACCTCTTGGCGCGCGTACGTCCTATATGCGTGAGCTCTGCTTTGAAAGGCTCGCGAAAAAGTCCAAGCACCTCGTCAGCAGCGCTTCTATGAAGTGGGGGCACACGGAGGAACAAAAGGCGCAGGACGCCTACGAGATGCTGACAGGCAACATCGTCGTGCCTTCCGAATTCATTGTGCATCCAAAGTATGACTGGCTCGGTTGTTCGCCCGACGGCCTCATCAATGACGACGGCGGCACGGAATCAAAATGCCCTTTCAACGAGGCCATCCACGTCAAAACCTGGCTTGAGGGAATGCCCGAGGAGCATATGCCGCAAGTCCAAGGTTGCATGCTCGTTACGGGGCGGAAGTGGTGGGACTTCCTGTCATTCGATTCACGTCAGGATGAAGAGTGTCAGCTGTACGTTGAGACGATTTATCGAGACGAAAAATACATCGCCAACCTGCTTATCGAGCTGGTCCAGTTCAACCTTGAGCTAAATCGAATGGTTGATGAAGTCGCGGACAAGGCTCGGGCACAAGCACATCGACTGGGAGCAGCTTAATGATCAGCCTCGAACTCAGCAGCATCCAACACAACCGGGTCGAGTCGGCCCGCCTCGCCCAGGCCATGGCGGAATACGAGAGTCGTGGCGGTAACATCACCCAAGGCTCTTGCTTCACCGGCAAGCCAGTCCCACCCAAGCGGCGGGACTGGGTAGACCCTGAAACGGTGCTCAAGCGCAAATCTCGGCCGATGTCGCTCGCTGAACGTCGGCGGCTCCGACAAATGGCGGAGGCGATATGAGCAAGCGTAAACCCTGCAACCGTAGAGCTCAGATCGAGCGCAGTCTTCGCGCTCTGCTGGGCACCAATCATGCCGCCGTTATCAGCATTGGAGCTTGGAGCCAAGTCAAGGTCGCAGCATGAAGCGTATCAACAACAGAGTGCGACAGCGCCGAAAGCAATTGCACATCAAAATCCCTCCAAGCGGTTATGCGGAGTTGTGTAATGACTGCGGATCAGAAAGCGAGGTCAGCCAAAGCTGCCGCCAAGCGCGCCAAATATGCAGAGAAGGAGTTGCGTCACCGGGTTCGACCAGGCATTGAGCAGGCCCTGAATAGGGTTCGCCAACGGGGCAAGACACCTATCATCAGTGAGGTGATTCAGATCGCGATCATGAAGATGGATTTGATGGGTGATGAAGAGCTTCAGGCCTTTCTGACTTATCCGAGCCACGAAATCATGATTAGCGAAAACGTTGCGCGGGAGTTTCTCAATCAGAGCTTGGCGGAGCTGAAGCGAGATCCAGGCGATGAAATCATAGGCCCTTGCGATTCTCAGCACTAAACCACTGCTGAAGTTTCGTCACCAATTCAGCGACCCGCCCCACATCCTCAGCAGAAAGGGTTGCAGCTTTTGTCGCAATAGCTCCGCTTCCATTCGGAATCTCGAGTCCCGAGCAATCCAGAAACGAATCCAGTTCAGCAACCCATCCTGTTGCCGGCTCACTGAGTCGATCACGCGGAACACTCGATAGACCTTCGCTGCATTCGAGTAAGGCAACCTCGATAGCTCTGTCTTTACCAATTTCATTCCATGCATCAAGCATTTGCTCCGCGCCTGCAAAACACTGCGCCGCCCTCGAAAAAACCACCATAAAGCCTCCAATGCTTTGTTTATGAGAACGGCATAAAACACCATTACAACCCAAATAGCCACCATCCTCATGGAGGGCGGCGCGCACCTGAGGTAACCCAAATGCCCATACTTCACAGCGTCATTCACAAGATCGACAAGAAGCCAGATGGTAGCCCTGCAGTTCTGTTCCTCGGCAATGCCGAGCAGGCCGAGAGCCAGGCGCGTGATGATCTGATGTATCAGTTCAACGAAAGCTACAACGCCACCGCCGACAAAGGCTGGGGGCTATTCCACCCCGAGTCAGGTGCCTATCCACTGAGCGGCTGGCTCGGCAAATACCTGGGTGACGGGATCAACTTTCTGGAGTTCAGCACCACCGCCGTAGAGCACCTGGTCAAGCTGATGGGAGAGTCGAACCTGACAACTGGCGGGCACGCCCTCTTCTGCCACTACCTGCAAGGCATGACCGATTACCTGGTCATTGCTTTGGTGCAGGAAACGGAAGCAGTGACCATGACCGAAGAACTGGCTCTCATGACAGTCAAGCGCCTGGATCTGGACCACATTCGACTGGCTGCGCGAATCAACCTCAGCGAATGGAAGAACAACCCAGCATCCCGCCAGTACATCTCGTTTCTGAAAGGCAAGCAGGGTCGCAAGGTCAGCGATTATTTCCGCGACTTCATCGGTTGCCAGGAAGGTGTGGACGGACCCGGCGAAACCCGCACCCTGCTCAAGGCATTCAGCGACTTCGTGGAAAGCGAAGACCTGCCGGAAGAGTCGGCGCGGGAGAAAACCAAGACCCTGGTGGATTACGCCAGTAGCCAGTCCAAGCTGGGCGAGCCCATTGGCCTGGAAGAGCTGTCCGAACTGATCGACGAAGACCGCCCGCGTGCGTTCTACGATCACATCCGCAACAAGGATTACGGCCTGTCGCCGGAGATCCCGGCAGACAAGCGCACCCTGAACCAGTTTCGTCGCTTCACAGGCAGGGCCGAAGGCATGTCGATCAGCTTCGAGGCGCACCTGCTGGGGGACAAAATCGAGTTCGACAAAGCTGGAGGCACGTTGACACTGCGCGGACTTCCAACACAGCTCATTGATCAGCTAAAGCGCGCCGACGCCTGAGCAAAATTGATTATGGCTTAAGCGTGAGAGCCGTTGCGTGCGCGTCGCTGATCTCTTTACAGGCCATATCCACATAAGGGTGATCGACACGGCGGTAAGAGCTATTGCCCAAGATGAGCGCCGTCGCATGGCTCAATAGGTCCTGAGTGTCGAGGCCGCGGCTTTCTGCTGCGCCAATCACCGCTATCAGGGCTTGCTCCAAGGCGATCTCTCTATCTTTGCTCATCACAACTCCTTGATCCGGCTCCATGTCGGGCAGCACACAGATACCCAGCTTCCCAGATTCACTCCAGCACGGAAATTTAAAAGATTGAGGTAGCGCAGAAGTCGTCAACAACTGCTGCGTTATCTCAGTTTTATCAGCCTTTCTTTCCAGAAGGCGCGTTGCCACGGTCACCACCAGAAACCTTGCCGGTGGTGCTTGGCCAATTACCTCCTGGCCCTTGATGCGAAGACGGGCCTCGGCCTCCAGTCGATGGCCCCTTTCCCGAGCCGCTGCCACCTTTCCCACTTGATCCCTTTGCCATGATTTCATCCTCGTTAGGTGTAATACACCTGAAAGCGTAGGCCAAAAAACGATTTCCTCCACTTCCACAAATCACGCTAGCCCGGCAATACCGAAGGCTGCCTGGAGTCTTTATGGAGAACCATCGCATCATGATCGGCGACTGCATCGAAATGATACGCCAGCTTCCCAATCAATGTGTGCACACATGCATCACCAGCCCGCCTTACTTCGGCCTTCGCGATTATGGCGTTGGAGGTCAAATCGGACTGGAAGCAACACCAGCAGAATTCATTGCTCGACTGGTTGAAGTGTTCTGTGAGGTGCGCAGAGTGCTGCGCAACGACGGCACGCTATGGGTGAACATGGGCGACAGCTATGCAAGCAAGCCAAATGGCCCTCTTAGTACCGGGCAGAGCAAGGCTCCACACATTTCTGTGAGAACGACTCATGCTCGCCGTTCAAGCCAAATACCTGAAGGACTCAAGCACAAGGATATGATGGGCATACCTTGGCGTCTGGCTTTCGCCCTGCAGGATGACGGCTGGTACCTGAGACAGGACATCATTTGGCACAAACCGAATCCGATGCCGGAATCGACTCGGGACCGCTGTACAAAGGCCCACGAGTACGTTTTTCTGCTCAGCAAGTCGCCTCGTTATCACTGCGATATGCAGGCCATCAGGGAGCCTGCAGCAGAATCGAGCGTAGCACGATGGGCTCAGAACATCGAAGAGCAGGCGGGCAGCGACCGCATACCAGGCAAAACCAACGGCAACATGAAAGCCGTAGGTGGTCCACGATCACGCCGGGACAGCTTCCAGCGTAATGATTCAAAGCGCGAGCAAGCCATTCCCGGTCAAAGCAAAGGGACACACAGGCCGGATCGTCCGGAGAGCGAATGGGATATAGCGAGCCGGAATAAACGTAGCGTCTGGACCGTGCCCACCCAGGGATTCAAGGGAGCCCACTTCGCCACCTTCCCGCCAGATCTGATCCGCCCCTGCGTTCTGGCCGGCGCTCCGCGTGGCGGCTTGGTGCTCGATCCGTTTGGCGGAGCTGGGACCACGGCGCTGGTGTCGATGCAGGAAGGTCGCCGGTCGATCACCTGCGAGCTGAACCCAGAGTATGCGGCGCTGGCTCGCGACCGGATCGACGCTGCCTGGCTGGATGGCGCAGCGCAGATGGACGTATTCCACGACTCTCCGCCGGCGGCTTAAGTTTGGGGCGAATTACTTCTTGCCTCCACTCTCAAAGCTCCCCGACACAAACGGCCAACCGCCACGGCGCTTTTTGCCTGACTTTTCCAGGGACTTGGCAATCCGCTCACGCTCTAGCTTCTCGTACAGTTTGGCCCTGTATTCGACAGGAGTTGCCTCGAGCTGTGCAGCAAGATCATCAAACTGATGTTTCTGTCTGTAGCGCTCAGATTTGGTAGGTCGTTCCTTTTTCGCCACGTCCAACTCCTCTATTCGGCTCCATGCCGAAATACACAAATAACCCACTTCAACGAATCACGCCACAGGCGAGGATGAACCATGCCTACCCAGAACATCGTCAGCGTCAGCGGCGGGAAAGACTCGACCGCGACGCTGCTGGTGGCTATCGCGCTGGAGACAGAAAACCTTCAGGCCGTCTTCGCCGACACCGGCAACGAGCATGAGCAAACGTACCAATATCTCGACTACCTGGAACGAGCAACTGGCGTTCCTATCACGAGGGTGAAGGCCAGCTTCAAACGGCAGATCGCTGGAAAGCGGCAATTCATTGCGACCAAATGGCGAGAGCAAGGAATCGAAGAATCGGTGGTCCTGGCTGCACTCGAAGTGCTTCAGCCAACCGGCAACCCATTCCTTGACCTGTGCATCTGGAAAGGCCGATTCCCCAGTCGCAAAGCACAGTTCTGCACGATGGAGTTGAAGCGCGACCCGATGCTCGAACAGGTGGTTATGCCAATGATGGGCAAAGGCAACATGCTGATCAGTTGGCAAGGCGTACGCGCCGACGAATCATTGAACCGCCGTTACCTGCCGGAGTGCGACGAGGTAGGCGGCGGACTGTTCAACTACCGGCCGATCTTGAAGTGGGACATCCCTACGGTGTTTGAAGCCCACCGCTACATGGGTATCGATCCGAATCCGCTCTACTCTCAGGGCATGGGCCGCGTCGGATGCATGCCCTGCATCAATTGCCGCAAAGATGAGCTGCGGGAAATTGCGCTGCGCTTTCCAGAGGTAATCGACCGCATCGATCAATGGGAGCGAATCGTCCAGCAGGCCAGCAAGCGGGGCGCTGCGACCTTCTTCGCAGGCTCCAATGCGAAACACCCGAAAGGCTCCATCGCGGACATGAACGCACTTGAGGTTATGGAGATCGCAAGCATCCGACAAGCTGTCGAGTGGTCGAAGACCTCCAGAGGCGGCATTCAGTACGACCTGATGATCGCAACTGACGCAACCGCCTGCAGTTCTGCTTACGGGCTTTGTGAGTAACCACAAACCAGCTATCGCGCCAAAAGATACTTGAACGGTAGATCACCGTAGGCCCAAATCATAGTTCCGGTTATCACCAAGATAAAAATCAGCGCATCGGATTTGTTGAGCGCGGGTAGGAATGTCTGCCGCAGCTCATTTAAACCAGCCCATCCAAAGCCCGTCGGGGTTATCGAAAGTCTTACCTTTAACAAGACGCTTTCAGCAAGGAGCGCGAAAACCGTCATCACTGCTCCGCTTCGACTGAACCACGACCCCGCGTCTAAATCGGGAATTTTTGGGTAGGGAGCAGCCATCGAAAGCAAAGGCACAGCAATCGCAAAGATGATCAATGCCCAAGCAATTTTTACGCATTTCCTCAGGCCCTTCTCAGTAGGTCCAACCACGACATCTCCTTTTATCCCGATTCAGAAAGCCGAATATACTGGCGAGGATGATCCATGTCCGCATTCCAATACGGCTCCGTGTGCAGCGGCATAGAGGCCGCAACCGCAGCCTAGCACTGGCTTGGTTCTCTGATTTTGAAAGGCCCTCTGAATGACATATTTTTGTTGGTTTATGATTCATAATTGGGCATTAAGCCACAATCTTTTAGCTTCGAGAGGGAAGCTCTTTGGGGCAGATACTTAAGAAAACTATTTCTTATCATGACCTCATACAACTCACGTCCTTCATGAGTAAAAGCATAAAGTGCCGCACATTCAATCTCAGCGGGCGTCAAGAGCGACTTGGCGATCATAAAATAGCTCTGTTTAAGTGATGGATTACTGAGATCACAAAGATCAATATGCAACAATAACTGTGAAAGTATTTTAAACGACCTAATAGGCCCACCCTCAGCCAAAGGTAAAAATTCCTCACCCAAATGATAAATAATAGTAGGTTTAATTTGGGAAACTCTCAAAGGCGCAGCATGAAATATCTCATCCCACACTATAATATCTAAATTCGCCTTTTCAGAAATATACTTCATAACTGAGGCACCTGAAACACCACCATCAATTACCGCACCCAATTCGAGCTCATCAATACTCTTTGAGTAAAGCTGAAGAAGGCCAAAAAAAACCGACTCAAAACTCTGCTGCTTAAATATTTTCGTTTGTTCAAGCTGTAAGTCAAGAGCAGACTTCGCTTCCTCTCGATTACCTTTCAATTCTTCAAACTGGAAACCAAGCCCCCTAACAACAGCAAATAAAGCCAAAAAGCTCAATATAGGATTAAGAACACCTCCAAAATAGTCCCCAAAAGTCCCCCAGCTAATACCCCCATCAAGCCCCATACAGTAATAACCGACCACAAACACAGTCAGTACCAAAAAGATAAGCATCAACCCAACCCATAGCAATAGATTATTATGTGCTGGAAATCGAATTGCATTTCTTAGTTTACCAATTATTTTTTTTATCAAAATCTGCACCCTCAGTAAGTTTCAGATAGTCTCTTGAGCCCTATCAAATCGCATCACGCAGCACCATTCCAAATAGTGGAGACTGCCTAGAACCAAATCAAGCACTGCACCACTCACACAACCACAGCAAACTCCTATCTCAAGCAGAAACTCAACTATTTGAACGCCAATTTTAATATTTCCCTAATCACAAGAAAGCAACAACTTGATTCTGCTATGACTGCGTAAATCCTCCAAAAGAACTCAAACGAATCACGCCACAGGCGAGGATCAATCATGTTCAAAAAAACCTTTTCCAACCCTGTGACCTTCAAGGCCCTCTGGGCAGCTCAGGAATGGCTTCAGCAGAACGGCTATAGCTACGGCTCAACCTGCCGGGAGATGCCAATCGGAATCCTCAAGGGCGATTACGTTATTGCCAAATGGAAGAACCTGACGCGACAGGAAATCAGCGAGCTTGACGGTGATCTCCAGGGCGATATGCGCGAAGGCCCTATCACGTTGACACTCAAAGAGGTGCCAGCCAGCGAACGCTAAGCAGAAAACAACTGATGTGCCGCCACCTCGGCGCGGGAAATAACTGCAGGCTTTCCAGCAGCAATGAATCCATTGATGCAGGATCTTGTGGCTGCGATGTTAAAGCAGTTGTTTCTCGCCTTCATGCCATTCAGCACTGTTCTTGAGATCAGGTATTTTCCGCAATTCCGGCATTCAACATTCCTGAACTCTCCTACGGAAAACTCTTCCGTGCCTTTCCCCTTGCAAATCACGCACACGTAGCTATCCATCACCACCTCCTTTCGGTTGATAGGTGAACTGTAGCTGCTCAAAACCAGCCCGTACGGCTGAGCACATTGAGCAGACGAATCACAGCAGCAATGACGCTTATCCAATTGGTCAATCGTTTCATGCGATAGAGCTCCGGCTTGGTTTAGGTAACCAGCATGCCGTCATGACACTCGCCGAAACACACCTGAAACATCTCGTTCTATTCCAAAACCTTCCCCCTTGACATACCGCCTCGTCGCGACACGACCGGCAAGGAGCTTTCATGCCCAAAATCTACTTGTCAGGCCCAATGACTGGCCTGCCGGACCTGAACTTTCCTGCGTTCAACGCTGAGGCAGAAAGGCTTCGCCGCTTGGGCTTCGATGTGGCCAACCCCGCCGAGATCAACCCAGACGGCGGAACGTGGGAGGAATGCATGCGCCGAGACTTGGCCCAGCTAGTCACCTGCGACCACGTTGCCACCCTGCCCGGCTGGGACAAATCGCAAGGCGCACAGCTGGAAGTCTACATCGCCGATCGCCTGGGCATTCGCGACAGCCCGGCGCACACCATCACCGAATACCAGGTGCAACCATGCTCAAGCCTGTATCACTCAGGCTCGCAGGTAACAAAGTCACCAAGTTCCTGACGGGCGATCGGTATGGCATGTTCGAGCAGTTCCAGAGGTACATCCCTCTCGAATAGGGTTACTTCAAACCGCAAAGTTTCGTCATTTCTGAAAACCTCAAAGACGACGTTTTGCCCCCGCAAGCACTCGAGCGCAAGACCGTCATGCCCGGCGACAACGCCGGATGCTCTACCAAACCGGTACTCAACTCCGAAAACGATCACTTAGAAACTCCGTATTTTTCTGGAGTGAACGATACCCGAATCTTTTTTTCGCCGCATAGCTGCTACAGCGGCAAGGACGAAGTCATGCCTGAAGAAATGAAACTGATTCAACCTGTACCTGTTGTCCGCGACGAGGACGGCTACTGGAGTCACCCCGACGAACCCAACTTTGACGAAAATCATAAAGCCTTCAAGGCTTGGCTCGTTGCGCAGGGGCTTGAGGTGACGCAGTGGCACATGGATGCGGATATCAGCGAGCCGCACCCGTACGATGATGGCGCAGCCCATTGCCTGGGCTGGGAGCCTGTCGCACCAGGTCCTGAGTGGTTCCTGCTGGGTATCTTTGATTCGGAAGACGGGCCTTGCGTGAGCTGGGTGCGCCGCAAAGGCGAACAATACTGGTCGCTGAATGGCGATGATGGCTCATGGGATTACCCGAACCTGATGGCGTTGGTGCGCGACAACTTTGGCAGCGCCGCCGAAGGAACCAGCTTCGGCCCTGGGCTGGGCAACGGGCTTAAGGTCGGCGATACCGTGAAGGTTGGCGGGGTGTGCAAAGCTGACCCGGCTGGTTTCCTCCCTGATGCCGACAGTATTGCTGATCACATGTTCGAGAAGGCAGTTGGTAGCGATGCAGGGGAATGGGTCGACAACTACCCAGACCTTGATGAGTCAGCGAAGGCGGCTCTTGAAAAGGCCCTGGAACCTCTGAAGGCCTGGGCGCGCGAGTATTGCGAACCCCAATTCTTCACTATCGAAGGCATCTCGGATCACATCATCACTGCCGAAGATGTGCGACTGGCCAGGGCGCACGGGGTAACCCCATGAATCGCCTCGCTCTCATCCTGATGCTGCTGGCCGCCAGCGCCAGCGCGGCTCCTAACCCAGCACCGGCCCATCGCCAAAACGTGATCGAAATCGAGCGCGACAGCCAGCGCGGTGTGACGTGCTACATCCTGAACGGCGTCGGCATCAGTTGCGTGCCGGACAGCCAGCTCAAGCCAGAAGCCAAGCCAACACCCACGGATGCGCCGGATCGGCGCGTTGATGAGAGGTATTCGATGTGAGCAAGAAGAAAACCAACTTCACGATCGTTTCCACTGCAGAGCTGGAGGCGCTTCGCAGGGACAAGCGGAGACTGGACGCTCTTGAGGCCTGCAACTGGGACGTTGAATTCATCAGTTGCGCGAATGCCGATGCAGGCGACTACAGCATCGGCATTGAAGTTTCTGGGCAGTACATGGCCGCCCCTCACAAGCGCGTCGTTGGCGAGAATTGGCACGAGAATCTGCGCGCAGCAATCGACCAAGCCATGACAGCCGAGGCGTATCCGCCAGGGCGTCCTGAGTACGATCTGTATGGGAACCCTGAGCGGAGAGCGGCATGAGCCCGCCACTGATCAGCAGCCAGCGATACTTGAACCGGGACGTAGTTGCGCGCAAGGCTGCCAAATTCAAGGTGTTCATTGTCCGCACGCTCGATATAGAACTGCGCGGCAAGACCTACCGCCTGCTACTGGACGGACATCACAATCTGGCCGCCACCCGCCTTGTCGGCGTAGAGCCTGCCTGGAGAGGGCCGCCGCCAAAGTTCGAGCGAATCATGAAGCGGATGCCTGCCGATGAGTTCGCGGCATTCATGATCAACAACCTCACCGACAGTGACTGGTATTTCCACAATACCGGCCAAGTCGTCGCAGAACTTCTCGCAATCCAGCCTTAACCCCTTCCCTAACAACTCAGCCTGCAGCAGCGGGCAAGGATTTCTCATGCCAAAAATTATGGTGATCACCACCATCAAGACCTTTTTCGATGTGCCGGAAGGCGTCGATATCCAGCGTGTTCGCCATCTGGCTCTGCCAGATCTATCGGAGATGGAAGATAACACCGATGCGGTTACCGATCAGCACGGCCATGTGTTGAACCGCATTTATCTGGGCGATGCCAGTGTGCGCTCTGGCTCAGTTGAACATGCGATAACCGAAGTGATCGCTTAATCCCCCCCCCACATCTATCTGCCAGCCGCTCGGCGGGCATGGAGAGCCATTGCCATGACGAAACACAAACACACTCCAGGACCCTGGCGTCACGAAGGACCGGATTACTTCCATGACTTCAACATTCTGCACCCAGGCGACTCGCTTGCGGTAGCCGCAGTTGTCTCAAACATGCGCCAGCTGCCGGAAATTGAGGCAAACGCAAAGCTGATCGCCGCCGCACCAGAACTGCTGGAAAGCCTTTCAAATCTGGTCGGCCTGGCACGACTGGGCGCAGCCAACATCAGCAAGTACCACGCTGCGCTGGCTCATGCCGAATCGGTCATCGCCAAGGCTTCCGCCTAACCCCATCAATTCTGCCGCCGTGCGCGGCAATGGAGCCAATTATGAGAAAGGAACTGATAAAGATCAGTGAGTTTCGCCGGAGGCGCTGGGGCGAGAACGGCACCCCGCCCTGCTCACAGGCAATTCGCAACTACATCAGAAATGGCCAGCTACCAGGCGAGCAAATCGGCAAGCTCTGGTATGTCGATTGGTCGGCGTACAGCAAAGCAAACGGCAACGAGCTGGTCGCCATGGTATTGAAAGGAGCTGCATGATGGTCCCAAGGCCGCGCAACAAGGCGAACAAGAACCTCCCGCAGAACCTGTACTTCGATTCGCGGCGTTCGAGCTATCGCTATCGGCGGCCCACAGATGGAAAGTGGTTCCAGTTCGGTACCGACCGAATCAAAGCAATCGATGCGGCGAAGCAGTTGAACCTGGAATTCATGGCCGGTGCTGATCTGGTAGGCGCAGTACTGGGCAACTCATCGGAGACTTTCGCTGGATTCCTCGACACCTATGAGCGTGATGTTCTGCCGCCGCGAGAGCTGGCCAAGGGCACCCTGGGATTGTATGCCGTCCACTTCCGGCGCTTTCGGAAACACTTTGAAGGTAAGGCTGTGGATCAGATAACGATCCGCATGATTGCGGAAATGCTGGACGCACTCACGCCGCGCACAGCAAACCAGTGCCGGGCGCTGCTGATCGACATATTCAATCATGCCGCCGCGAAAGGCCTGTGCCCGGACAACCCGGCAGCCAGCACCATCAACAGGATCGAGAAGAAGCAGCGTAAGCGGCACACCATCGATGGCCTGAAAGCCATTCGGGAGGCAGCACCAGCCTGGCTGAAAAACGCAATCGACCTGGCCCTGATCACGGCCCAGCGCCGCACCGACATTCTGAATATGCGCTTTGACGGGGTTCGAGAGGGTTTTCTGTATGTGGTTCAGCAGAAGACCGCAAAGGCCAGTGATGCGGCCTGGATTCGGTTCAGGGTGACTGAAGAACTGCAGGCGGTGGTCAGCCGATGCAGGGATGACATTGCCTCGCCATACCTGGTTCACCGCCGACCAGACCGGAAAAAGCAGATTCAGGCGCAAACGAAAGATCACTGGACGAAAGTCGAGGAGCGATATTTGACGCGAGCCTTCAAAGAGGCTCGGGAGGTAGCGGGCTGTTACAAAGGCTGGAAGGAAGAGGAAATGCCAGGCTTTCATGAGGTGCGGGCGTTGTCGTTGCACCTGTATCAGAAAGCCGGAAAAGACGGGCAAAAGATCGCCGGTCACGCCAGCGAGAGCATGACCAAAAACTACCAGCGGGATCACGCCGAAATCGTCTGGTCGGATGCCACTCCGGACCTCGATATCAGTGAAATCGCCGGATAGTTTTGCGCCAGTTTTGCGCATCTTTTGCGCGCGCACAAAAAAGCCGATCTATCTGATCGGCTTAAATGACTGATTTTACTCAGGAAATATGGTCGGGACGGAGTGATTCGAACACTCGACCCCTAGCACCCCATCTCCTTTTTCATACTTCTTGAAAGACTCCGAAATTTCACTCTGGATTTTTCTAAGCTAGTATTTACTTGAGCTCCAGCGGTGTTCTGCTCTACGAGAGTCCAGCAACGTCCATCAAGAGCCGATGTTTTTGTGGGGGTAAAAGTAGGGGGTTCCATTTCATGGCCAAAATCACCATCAAAGAACTCGAGTCGCTGACCGCCAATGATGCCGGCCGGATCCTCCGGGAGGATGGCAATCTCGCCGGTCGAATTTCCCTGCGTAAGGACGGCGTGTCGGTCAGCTTTTTCTATCGCTATCGGTGGGGCGACCAGAACAAAGAGTACGCCTGCGGAACCTGGCCGCGCAAATCCCTGACGGACATCCGCAAGGCACGCAACCAAGCCCGAGCGCTCATCGATGAGCAAATCAATCCTAACGAGCAAAAGAAGATCGCCAAGACACAGGCATACGCCGCGGCTGATATAGAGGCCGAACAGGTAAAGATGTCGAAGGCGCAAACACTGACCGTCCAGGATCTGGCCAGCGCCTGGCTGTTGGATGGCGTCGCGCGCAAAGACGGCAATGCCGAGTTGCAGCGCCGTTTTAGCAAGGACCTATTCCCGGCACTTGGCAGGACCGCGGTGAACAATGTTTCCGAACACGATGTTCGGGCGCTGATCCGCACCGTGGTCAACCGCGGCGCTCACCGTCAAGCCATCAGCTTCTTCGCCGACCTCATCCAGATGTTCAGCTGGGCTAGAAAGCGCCAACCTTGGCGGACGTTACTGGTTGAGGGTGATCCGACTGAGCTGGTCGACATCTCCCCCCTGATCCCTGCCGACTACGAAGCGGAAAGAAGCCGGATCCTTTCCCCGGCTGAGCTGTTGGAACTGCACACCCGCTTCCAGCAAATGACTGCCGATTACGACGCCCTCCCCGCGGGCCAAAAATACGACGGCATTCGACCGCTAAAGAAGGAAACACAGCTTGCGCTCTGGATCAGCCTGGGCACGCTATGCCGGATTGGCGAGTTGCTCCAGGCCGAATGGAAAAATGTCGATCTAGACCAGCAGACCTGGTTCCTCCCCAGCGAAAATGTCAAAGGCACCCGTGGCAAGAAACAGGATCACCATGTCTTCCTCTCCCCCTTCGCCCTGCATTTCTTTCAGGAACTCAAAATCCTGACGGGCGACTCGCAATGGTGCTTTCCGAACAAGCTGGATGATGGGCATGTGGATGTGAAAGTGGTGAGCAAACAGGTCGGCGATCGCCAGGCCCGGTTCAAAAACCGCAAGGCCCTCTCCAGACGGTGCCATGACGATACCCTGGTCCTTGCCGACGGCCAAAACGGCGACTGGACGCCGCATGACTTGCGCCGTACGGGGGCGACCATGATGCAAGCCTTAGGCGTTAGCCTGGATGTCATCGATCGCTGCCAAAATCATGTACTGGCCGGCTCTCGGGTGAGACGCCACTACTTGCATCACGACTATGCCGACGAGAAGACAAACGCCTGGAACCTGCTGGGCGATCGACTCAGTGCGGTGCTGTCCTCGACCTACGAGCACACGCCAAACGAGTCGAAGTTGTCTTTTCCCGCATATAGCGCGAATAGTTCTTTACCGCCGTCTTAAGTCGGCGTCTTTATGTTGAGCCCTCATCGCCGAGCACGGTCTTCGGCTTCATGACCGGCAGAAGTCGGCCGATTCTGTTGGAAAAGTCGGTCTTTCCAGACTGCCCTCGTGCTGACTGCTGAATATGCCTTTTTTGCGCGCAGCTACGCGAAATCCAAGCCCCGACCTCTGCTCAAAGTAACGATTTCAATCTCAAGCGCGTACCTTTCTGCCGTGGAAACCATGGCCGACTTTTTCAACAGAATCGGCCAGATGCGGTCGTTCAATGTCTACGATATTACGGACGATTCAATGTGCTCAGCAAGACCAAGCATCTAGACAAAAGCAAGCACGTCGTACCATTTCCCGAGCAAGCTCTGGTCCTGTTGCACGATTAAGTAAAACCCGCGTGGTGGATGAATAAGGCAAGGGCTGGGTGTTCGTCGCGCCGGTCTATCCAGAGCGCCCCATCAACCCCACTTCTATGCTCAAGTCCTTTCAGCGTATCTGGCCGGCGTACGACATCACTGCCCACGGCTTTAGCGCTACCTACCGGACCATTGTCCACGAGCACTTGGGTATCGATCCAATTGTGCTCGATCTGTCGTTATCCCACCGGATGCCAGGTGCACTGGGTACTGTGTATGCGAGTGCACAAATGCTAGTTCAACGCCGGGAGGCGGCTTAACAATGGGCTGACTATTTAGACCAGTTGCGGCAAAAAGCCGCGCGAGTGACCACAGATTGACGACACAGTGAAAAAAACCAGGAGAGTGGAGGGGAAACGAGACTTGCATCTAGCGTCCTGCACATTGAAATCTAAGGGATTTATTATATTCCTGAAACAGGAATAGACTTGATTCTGGACTTGTTTTTGGGGTGTATCAAAAGCAAGAAAGAGAATTATTCAAAGGCACGCTACTAGATTCTGCTGATAGCCAATCGGAAGTATGTCAATAACCCGAACGCATCAGTGGCTCAAATTTAGATCCGAGATCCATCCCCACCGACAAGCCCCCCCTACAGAGTCCGCCATTTCCTTGACCTGAGAGAAAGTTTTCACGCCGCCAGTCTCTCCATAGCTACTGGCGACCGGTATTCGTTGTAGCTATGGATCCTGAAATTGTTGTAGGGCATCAAGTATTTGATTACTCGCCAGAATGCATATCACGTGCGGCGCGACCGAGCCATGCAACCTGCGCCCTCCCATCTTGCGCCAAGAATGCAACTCCATGCGAATCGATCCAAACCCGACAATCAAAATCCATCAGCGACTCTCGCACTACTGCTTTGCGTTCGCCCCGTAGCCACCACACCAAGGTCATGTCGTGTCTTGTCAGGAGATCCATTAAAATATCGCGCCTCGCAACAAGTGCATCCTCTCCCATAGCTCGCCCGACAATACCAAAGACGACGGTATCGTCATGTCGCACGACTCCATGCTGGAGATCCAGCGATAGACCCCAGTCCCGAAACACTCGAGGCAAGGGCAGGATGACGGGGCCCTCCTCATCACTACGGTCGGGATCGCCACACTCGCCGGCAAGCTGCATCCAGGGAACCGGTAGCCACGCCCCATATCCAAATTTTGGGTCGGTCAGGCTAGTATCGAACTCACCTTTCAACGATGGCCACTCGACAAGTTGGACGTCAGAGTTCGATTGCAGGTCAATGCGGCCAACACTCCCAAGCTCACCCTGCACTTCCGGTAGTTCCAGTGCTTCGAGTAATCGTGGTAAATCCGCTGATTGAATGAGCCCAGGAGTGATTTGCCACCAGATGTCGATGTCCTGCTCTTGACCAAGAGGCCACATTCCCGGAATCGCGGGTCTTTTCCAGATGTTTTCTGCTGCAACGCGGATCCATGGTCCCTCCCCCCAATGTTCGGGCAAGGGTGGCACATGGTTGATAATGTCGATGGCAGGAAGGTCGAATGCTTCGCTGTCACCCCAACGTTGCAAGTCTTCATCATCGGCCATGGGCCACTGAGGGAGGCATGGCATACGCCAAAAGGTATCATTCAGGGACTGATACGAAGCGTGCGACGCCACGTGCAACCAGCGCGATGGATCGAACACCTCGATGTAGCCGATCTGATGTGGCGTGTCGTACGTCCTCTGTGTGCGGGCCGATCCAGATGTCATGCGGTAGTTATCGGACAGGAATGCAAGCATTGTCTGCCATCCGATCCACTGGTACTTCTTACCAATTCGCTCGGTCCTACCTGATCTTTCGATACGGCTGTAACCTTGAGTCTCTGGCCCAGTATCAAATTCATTAAATCGCTCGGTCGTCCAGCCGAGCTGCAGGCAATTCCAAACAACAAAGCGTGCTGCGAGTGGAATATCGAAGATTCCACTCGGTGCCCTGCTCCCGTGCTGGCTTTCTTCATCGCAGTAGAAGCGTACCGGTTCGAGTGAATGCGGCAACGGCTCCGAAGTGAAGTGCTTCGTTCCCGAAGTTGCCCCCATCACGTACCAAAAGAAGTCGCGGCCTAGAGCCGATCCAAGAATGCTCCCAAAGCCCTTCGACCTATCCAGTGCGCGCAAACTGTCTTTTGTTGGAACCAGGGCTAGGGGCAATGAGCTCTTGTATGGAGGCTCAATGATTGAGCGATCAATGCCATCAACCCAGCCACGGTCACACGCCACTTCGACTATACGTCGCGCGTAGTGACGGATCGTGAGGTGACAATGGGGAGTGCCTCTGGCGAAGATTGCACCATACACTTGTCTAGCGGCTTGCATGCAGGAGTTACGATCGCGACTGTCGATGAGTACTCCCCAAGTTGCCGCCAGTACGCTCTCCAGCACATAGTCATCATTTACCGGCAGAAAATCGGCAAGAGTCCTAGGCAGGACGCTCGGGCATGCGACGAGCAGACGCGTCAGACCACAAGTCGCACTTTCTCGAAGTTGTTGCTGAGAACTCGCACAGGACCAAGCCAGTATACGTACCGCGGCCAGGGCAAGATCATCACCAACGTGAGCCAAGTCGGAGTCCTTAGCCCAACGGACCAACCCAGAAAGGTTCGATCCATCGTTGCTCCAGGGCGAGATCAGTTTAACCGTCCAGCAAGCATCACGTGCGCCAGGACTTCTCATCCGCCTTAGGCGCCGATGCAGGTAATGTTCCATTGCAAAGGGGTGGCCAGGAATAAGTGCCAGGCGAATTAGCTCGTCGAGATCGTCAGTGCCTGAGAAGAATGCGCCTCGTCGGCGATACATCTTCCACAATGCACCTCGACCTCCGGCGAACTCATCAGGAGCACATCGCCACCTCATGCTGTCGGTAACGGCCATGCGTAGCTCCATATCCGGCGTAAACCAGCCATCCTCGTCAGGCTCCAGCGGGAGAAGATTGGGCAGTTCGACGCCAGCAAGCTTGGGTACTGCCAGGCAAAGTGCAGCGAGCAAGCCCGAACGGCGAGAAGCGAGAGGTTCATGATTTTCACCAGGCGCGGCAAGCGCGGCAAGCACTCCTCCCGGTGCAAGTGCGGTCTCAAGGGTGCCGCGCTTCTGAGCTACATCGTTTTTGCCTTCAAACAACTGATGAAGCAGACGATCGGCGATGAATGTGTCCGACAGGCGCTCGAAGCCAAACTCCACAATGTCATCGTCATCTTCGATTCGGTCCATCAATGCTCCCGCGGAGCATAAAAAGCCGACCAGCCCTTCGATTCCTGTCGTGGTATGCGCGATTGAGTCGGCCTCAGACCGGAGTAAATTGAATTTCCCCGACACGATCATGGCTGCGGCCATCTTGTTCAGCGATCGCCGTACGGGTTGACGCCTAGAGGGGTCGAGGGTAAACCGGTTACGTGCATCTGCCTCGAGCCGCTCAATCCAGGCGCCCCAGACTTCCAGCCAAGAAGGTAGCCAGTGAGAGGGTGTTGTGCGTCCCATCAAGCTCTTGACCAGCAGTTGGACATATAGAGGGTTGCTAAGCTCTCCGATCAGTGGTGCGACTGGAGCCTTGATCCCATAATGGATAAAGTACGCCCGAAGAGCATTCGGTTCGATTCCGGCAAAGCCCGCATGCTGATGCTCTACCCAAGGCTGTTGCTGCGGATCGAGCTCCGGCAGGACATGCATCCGATAGTCAGACCTAACGCTAAGCGCTAGCGTAAGGTGGGGTCGGGCCACGATGTCACGTACGATGCCATTGAGCTCGTTCTTCCATCGTGTTCGATTGGGTGTCTCGTTGAGCGCATCGATAACTATAAGTGCACGTTGCCCTGATTGTGCTGCGGCGTTCTCAAGGGTGTCGAGGAGCTCGTCGAAGGAAGACTCCCCATAGCCCCATACCTTTATGAGGGCGCCTCGAAGGTCGGTCGCATCGGGAAGCGTTTGCGCAAGAGCGCCGATCGCAATGCCTCCAGAGGCAAGCACGCTCCGAACTTCATGAACCAGCGTGTGCGTCTTGCCTTGGCCTGCCGGTCCCGCAAGAAGGAGTACTCGCCGCTGGGCAAAAGCTAAAAATTTCTTTAAATCACGCAGTGCAGCCATTGCGAGCGATTTGATCTCCTGCAATTTATCCAAATCCATGTTGCCCGATAATGTCTCACCAGAATCGTCTAATTCGGTTGCATGCTCGAGCTGCGCCGCCGTTTCAGCGATGCGTGTCAGTGTGCGCTCTATGAAGTCGAAGTCTGGTGGAGTAGCCCGATTCCAATTTTCACGCAGACAAGATGCGATGCGTTGCATGGCTGCTTTGATGGACTCGAACTCAGGAGCATCGAGCTCTTCCCAAATTTCTGACAATATTTTATCCAGAGCCTCAATAGCGCTACTACGGACGAGGAGCCAGTTGAACACGCGTCGGACGTCTGACTCGACATGTGTCGCGCGCGTATAGCGCGGGCCGGCATCGTGTTCCAACTGAAGTGCTTTACGTTCGAGCCATTCTTGCAGTCGCAACTTGGCACTAGGATGAGACTTGCTCAGAATCACCTTCAGGTGGCCTTCAAGCTTGCCCTCGAAGTCAGCTGTATCTTGAAAACGGTTGAGCGATCCTATCCATTGACCCTTAGCTTTGAACGGTGCCGCATCAAAGAATGCGTTCAACAAGCTGAGCTGCTCGGCATCACAAGTCGTCGTATCCGGATCCTGAAGGCGATAGACGTAGATCTCAGGTGTTTTGGCTCCGAGGCGCCTGGCCTTCCAGGCCCGATCGAACTCATATTCACTACCCGACCGAAAGGAAGTGCCATCATCTTTACGGAATTCGTTGATCGGGATCGGCGAACCAAAGCGGCAGCGAAAAATACCGATGTAAACGTCGCACTCTTCAGGTACAGGCATGCGGCTGTTCACCGATACCTGGGGTGACGCCAAGGCATCAAAGGGAACGCCCGGCCCCCAGTCCCATGCCACGATCTCTAGCCGCGCAAACTGAGCGATCACCGGGTCAGCGTTTAGGCTTTCGACAACAAGAAATGCTGCGGTGCGTTCAGCCTCACAGTCGCCGGGAGAGGAAAGGAAGATACGGAAGGTGCGCATGGGAGGACTACCTAATCGATGGCGCGGATTGGCCAGCGAGCAAGATGGTGAAAAGGAAGAAATTCTGAATCGCTATTGCGATCTTTCCGCAGGAAACGCGAACAACCAATGAGTTGCAGAAGACTGGAACAGAGAGCATCGCAGCGCAAGCAGGTCACGAAGCCCGCCATAGCCGAGAAGTAACACGACAGGGTGCCACCCCGATTTGACTTCATTGTGGCGCTAACTATCGCGGTGTCCTTTACGCATGTCCGCATCTAGGATAGGAAGGTATTTGTATACCTGCTCGCAATCGCGGTTGCTCGACAAGGTCGGCCGGAATAACGAGAGAGCCGTCCTCGTTGAGTTGGCATATCTCAGGAACGTACTTTTGCCAATGAGCCCATCGATGATGTTCGATCAGATCCTTTCGGGAAAGCGATGGTTTCTCATTGGTCATTCCTACCCCTAGATCAAGCCACCTCTGACAAGAGGCCAATAGTGTTGCCCAAGCACGGTCAACTCGCAAGATTTACTCTGCATGGCTACATGCCACATATGCGCGACGCCGATTGGCAGCACCAAGTTGACCTTCACGTACCTTTGGAGCACAGAAAAGATGTATTCTTCAGTGGGTTCGGTACGGGAATGCTCCCATCCCTAAGCTTCTCCGAACGCTCCGGCTCGTATGTCGGATCAAGCGGAAAATCGTAATCCGGGCTCGAAAAATGAGTCGTCAGGGCCTGCAGGTCGACCAGGTTGATCGGCGGCGGCGCTTTGCGCAGCGAAACGAAACGAAACGAAACGAATGTTTTCACGTTTGTTTTGAACACCGGTCACTGTCCCCAAGGGCCGAGAGACTGGTCGATATGCGCGTAGACACTTCCCGGCGTGACATCCCGCTCCGTGACAGGCATCATTTTTGATTGCGGTTCAATGTCGTCAATTAGAATGGTCAACCGTCGCTGCCTGTGCTTGGCATGAATCGCTCGCCTACCCGCCTCACTACTCAAAATCCCTAAAACTACACATCCAATTTCCTTTTTTGCGTCGTCCACTCAGGCGAAATAATTTTGCGGCTCACAACAGAGTCACTGGCTCAGTGAGCTCATTAACCGAACATTGCGAAATGCCGAAAGTCAGATGTCCGCCGATCCTGTAGAAAAAGTCGACCCGGGCTGACGGTCCAAGCATTGAGCGGTGAAAACGTAGTTTTTTGCACACTGCTACGTGAAATCTGAGTCCTCTGCACCCTCTACTCAAAACACGGATTTCAATCTCAGACGCGTACTTTTCTGTCGTGAAAACCGAAACCGACTTTTCAACAGAACCCGCCAAAAGCGGGCATTCAGTGAAACCGTAAGGCGCACTGTCAGCGAGTGGTCATTGTTAAATGAGCGCGCTCATGCTCATCTCTCCGAACCAGAGCGGGATGGGATACTAAGGGGTTTATTGACTGCTGAAGCAGAGTGCATTTTTTGGGCTAGGATTTCGTCTATGAGGCCAACTGGAGCCGACCATGGATGACTTGCAAGTTGTTTACTCTCGCACTAACCGCGCGTTTTTCAGTTATGCGCGCGCCGACCATCAGCTGGCAATGTGGCTCTGGCGTAAACTTGACCGCTACAAAACACCGAAGGAGTTACTTGACGCACCGGGTGCGTTGTGCACTGTTCCCGCCAAACTGCATCCTATATTTCGTGACCGTGAAGACTTGGCGAGTCGAGGTAAAACCTTCGAAACTATACTCGCTGCACTTGAAGACAGTGATGCCCTGATTGTCCTTTGCACCCCTAATTCGGCGACTTCCGAATGGGTGAATAAGGAAATTTTGGCTTTTCAAGCTTTTAATCCTGCACGGCGCATTTTTCCGGTGATCGGTACATCCAAGCCCGAGGCTGATCGCAACCGCCCAATCGAAGATTATTTACCAAAGGCTCTCAAGAACAGCGAGCTTCTCGCTGCAGACTTACGAGAGTTTGTGATGCCAGGTGGCAATATCGTGGGCGACGGTAAGCAGGGAGGAAGCCTCAAGCTTATCGCCGGTCTTCTGGGTGTTCCATTGGACAAGTTGGTTCGTCGCGAGCGCGTGCGGCAACGCAGAACGATCTTTGCTCTTGCCGCCACAGCCATCACCTTCGCCGGTGTGGCTGCCGCGGCTGTTGTACTCGGGCTACTCGCAGACAGAAACGCGGATCGCGCGCAGGAGCAGTCCGACCGCAGTCTCGCGCTTTTGCTGTCCTCCCAATCACGCAATGTGCTTAAAAAAAACGACCAGCGTGCACTGCTGCTTGCGGTCGAAGCTGCGGGGGCGACGGCGTCGCATGGGTATATTTCGCCATCCGCCCGTACCGCTCTCGAACAGTCGCTCTCCCGGGTGACGGGCGTAGGTCTGTCGGGGCATAGAGACAATGTCGTATTGGCTGAATTCAGCGAAAACGAACAGACACTTGCAACTGCTGCATTCAACGGAGAAGTTCGCCTCTGGGATGTCAAGAACCCGGATTCTCCGCGGCTCTCAAGCATCCTCCACCTCCCAGAAATACCTCAGTCTCTGGTGTTCGACCAGGCAGGAAACAACCTCGTCACGCTGAGCGGGACAGGCTCCTCTAAAACCAATGCGCTCGTGTGGCCGCTCCACAATACCGGTAAGTATCCCGCGTCACGGCCACTTTTTGACGACGCGTTGCCGGATTACGCAATGGCAACATCGCAGCAACTTATAGCGGTCGCTGGAGACTCCGACGAAGTCCATCTGGTTTCACGCGCGGACCTGTCACATACCACCGTCCAGAGAGTGCTGCAGGCGCCCATTGATAGCGAGATCATAAAGCTGGCTTTTTCAAGCGACGGGAACATTCTGCTGGCGGGAACGCGCGCATCCCGTGTGTTGATCTGGGACCTGAACGATCCGGGACCTGAGCCCGTCGCCGACATCTTCGCGGATCATCAGGTTCCGCCTCCAGTACCCAGCCCAGCGAAGGTCGATATTCTGGGTATAAGCGACGACCATTCATCGTTGTTTACGGCAAGCTCGGAATGGTTCGACAATTCAACGTGGGCTGACCTTAATTTGAAGCTTTGGCGGCTGCATGAGCTGAGGCCCGTTGGCACCCCCACCCTCCTGCCTCATCTCGGCGCCCCCAACAGCAGCGCCATTCAGGCAGCCCGATTTATTGGCACAGGGAATGATCTGGTAACGGTGTCACTGGATGGACGTGTCCGTTCATGGCGAGCAGGCGGTGCTCAAGCAGAGCAAAAAACGGCTGAGTCTTTCATGTCTGGCGAATTTGTATCTTCGGCTGACATGTCAGCCGACGGAAAATTGTTCGCGCTCGCAGCAGGCAGCGAGGTACAGATGCTTCATCTGTCCGATATGAGCAATTCTGCCAACGCAATCAATGCTCTTAAACTTCCCGGGTTCGATGGGAGTGTGAAGTTTGTGCATTTTAGCGCCAGTGCAAAGTTGTTGGTCGCAGGGGGGCTCGATGGAACGGCCCGTTTGTGGAATCTGTACAGTGGCGATCCGAGCGCATTTATCCCGGTAACGCGTCCATCACCTTATGCGCCGGCACAAAACACTACGCTAAGCGACGATGGTACCTTCGCGGTCGTTCTCACCGCCGGTACCCTTGAGTTCTGGAACTTGCACGCGCCCCTCGCCCCTCAGTTAATGCGCTCTGTAGAAGTTGACTCCGCTCGGCTTGAGCAGATTGGCGATTGCCTTGGCTGTACCGTAAGTGTGTCTCCCGACCAACAATGGGCTGCGATTCAGACAGCTGAGCGAAACAGGGCGGAAATTCTTGAATTGACCCCAAATGGCCGTTCCTTATACGTCAATACGCGCGTTTGGAGCGGAATCGACGAGGTAACTTTCAGTCCGAATGGACGCTGGCTTCTAGCGCAGGAAGATGGCGCCGAAACAATCTACGATCTGTCAGTGAACGCACCGGGCATCCCCAGTCGAACGCTCGTGAACCTGCCACCAGGAAGCTACTCAAGAACGTTGTCTCCAGATAGCAAATATGTCCTTTATGAACGTTATCTCTTTGGGGCCGAACGCTCAATCGGCCGCGATCAAAAGGTGGGGGTACTTGCTCCCCTGGAGGGCATCAACGAACTCGCCAAACGCAGGGAAATCAAGGGGTTTTCAACGGGGATCGGCAATGCGGTTTTCTCTGCTGACGGGCAGTGGCTTGCGCTTGCCGGTGAGTCCAGTTATCCGGATCGCAGCGAAGACGACACGACTATTGAGCTCTTGCGTGTCGATAATCCAACTGTCGCGGTGATGACGTTGAGCGGCTCGGAGTTTACTACCAACCTGCAATTCAGTGGAGACAGTCGCTGGTTGCTGTCCGGATCTGAGGATTCGCTGCTGCGAGGAACGTATACGCAAACCAGACTTTGGTTGCTCGATGCGAACAACGCCATCCCTACACCACAACCCCTGCCCGGCGTCGTCACCTATTTGCATGCCGCCACCCTGAGTCCCGACGGTCAATTCTTGCTGACCATCAGTGGGGCAGCCCCTACCGCACGACTGTGGAAACTGACGGATCAAGTGACACTGGCGGCGACCCTGATAGTGCCTAAGCCAATACTCAACTGGCACTACAAGATCAACTTCAGCAAGGATGGCAAGGTGCTGACAGTTGCCGGCACCGACAGTCCTACGCCCTATTTATGGCGCCTGGATAGCACCGATATTCCAAGTCGTGGAACCCCTATTCCCAACGGCGACCGCGATATCAAATCGATTGACTTTTCAGCCGACAGCAAACACTTGATCATCATGAATTCGGGCCAAACAACGAGTGGCGTATCGGGAACGACGGGATCTCACGTCACTATGGTTGATCTTGAGACCTTTCCTCAAGAAGGATCGTTGTTCCAGACGCTTGAAACGGAAAACGCCGACCAACAAGCTGCCTATCGCCAGGATGTTGGTTTCATCCTTGCCCAAGGAAAATCGATTCGAGCTGGGTTGATCAGCGTTGCGAAAATGCTGGAGCGAGCGGAACGAGCAACCGGGCGCAATCTGACACTGGAAGAGTGGATCAAAACCGAAACAAGCAACCTGTATCAGCCGACGTTCTCGCGCCTTCCCGTGGATGCGCAAACACTGGAAGAGCTGCCCGGCATCATCGCAAGGCTACGCAGCGACGATCCGCAGAAGGCGAATCGATTGACGAGCAAACTGGTTGACTGGACCCGCCAACTCGACGAAGCGGAAGTCTGCAATAGCGTTGCCTGGGAGTTCTCCCAGCAACTGGACGGCCAGGCTGCACTCGACTCAGTGTCCTGCGCCTTATCGCAGTTTCCAGACAATGAAAATTACCGGGATACTCGAGGGTTAGCGTACGCGTTGCTTGGACGGCGGGATGAAGCGATCGCCGATTTTCAGTTCTTCGTTCGAGTCCAATCGGACAATCCCGCCAATACGCAAGATGTTGAGTCGAGGCAACAATGGATACACGCGTTACAAGCGGGTAAAAACCCATTTGAAGAACCCAAGGACTCTCTTTAGCCCTATCTTGGATGAGATCAGTAACCCTGTACTTAAACACCCACAAAAAGCCTGTTCTGATTCGCAATCAGAGCAGGCTTAGGCCGCGCACAGCGTACGGTTACACGAAACCCTTCAAGTGCGAAAGCGAGACACTTCGCGCCGCATAAGCAGTGCCCACCCGCTGAATATCCGGAATGTTTGCCACTGAGTCCAGTTTCGAAATGGTTGCAGGCTCGACGTCTGTAAGACCTAGCCCATCCAACCCGGACCGGGTCAACTCAGGGTTGTAACGCACATAGCTGAACAAATTCGGGCAGGTCGATTTAACGTTGTCTTTAACCATCATCATTTCGCCAAACTCCCGATCTATCGCCCCCCCGAAACGACACGCCCCCAGCGTCCGGCAAGCCATGTCCCACCCTGCACTGGCCGCATTCATAAGAGCCCCAGGAAGGTTTTTGGCGTAATGAACCAGGTTCATGTCACTCACCTTCAAATCCTGCCAGGTTTCAGCGGCACTGCCCGTGCCGACCGAAACGATCAACAATTTGTCGGCGCCCGTTTGCCAGTTAATCGAATAAGGCTCGGCAGTCACCATCTGAAACGCCAGGAAGGCTGGGTTGTTGTACGTCGTGATTCCACCGTCAACGAAAACAAACTGGTACTCAGCGTCGGTATTCGGGGCGAAGGTTACAACTTCGGGCGGGAAATAAGTCGGAGCCGCGGTGCTGGCACGCAACAACTGCCATAACGGCAAACGCAGGTTGCAGTCTTTGCGCTGGAGCTGGTTATATTTTCCGCGAGGATTGTTGGACACCGGCCAGGGTGAGTCGGTGGTGTGGTTGCGCAGCACCATCATCAACAACGTGCGTAGTCCATGACTACCCAGCGTGGCGTTGGGCTCTTGCGGTGTCGACGAATGTTTCAGTGCCCGGTCCAATTCCGCACGCAGTTTTGCCGCCAGGGGGTCAGCCTTGTAGGTGTACTGCAGACGTTTAAAGACCGATGCGGGATCGAACATGTCCTTGCCGCTGCCAACGTAAAACGCACGTATATCGTCCATCGACATCCCTGCAGAAATACATGCAGCGATAATTGCACCGGTACTGGTGCCGCAAACAAAATCAAAGAAATCGGCGAGAACCAGCGTTGGTGCATTTTTTTGGATACGCAGATCGGCTTCGAGTTTGGCCAGGATCTCGACGCTCATAAGACCGCGAATACCACCGCCGTCACAGGCAAGGATTTTTTTCGGTTCAGCAGATTCGATGCGGCTGACGAGTTGTTGGCTCATGGTGAATGCTCAAATATTTGGTTGGCGGCTTAGGGTGAATCAGTAAATTGCGGACATTGTCAGGTGTAGCTCATATATGACGATACGCAGTCGATTCAATCGTCTTCCTACCAAAGCTTGCGTGTATCCAGCCAGGCTACTCGCCCCGTCCGGCGCTTCACTTCCTTGTACATATGCTCGGTGCCACCTGGCCCGTCGCCGCCGCTGCCATTCCACAGGCAGATAAACCGCACCTTGTTTACCCCCCATGCAAGCGCACTGTATTGCAACCACAGGTTACAGCGCTCAAAAGGGCTCATGGCTTCATCGGGGCTGGATTTGGGTGGC
The DNA here is from genome assembly GCF_015471405.1 of Pseudomonas cichorii. Taxonomy (GTDB): domain Bacteria; phylum Pseudomonadota; class Gammaproteobacteria; order Pseudomonadales; family Pseudomonadaceae; genus Aquipseudomonas; species Aquipseudomonas serbiensis. Next base: position 117,569 of record NZ_BLVZ01000009.1, on the reverse strand, counting down.
GAACCAAGTTCGGTCGGCATGATACGCGGCGCAAACTCTAGCTGACTCTTGAGATCGAAATAGCGCGTACGCCACTGCTCGCCACCCAAGGAAGGCAGTATGGAGCGCTCAATAAACTCGGGCTCGGGAAGTGGCAGCATCAGTTGCAGGCGCACGCCGAGCTTGTGACACGCTTCGAAAAACAACAGATCCCCACCGCATGCACCTTGCGCTAACGCGAGGTCACCGGGGCCCGCACCGAAGCTCTTGAGCGCTGCGGCAATACTCGCGGCAGCAACGCCTTCCTTGTCTGCCGGAAAGCGAGGAGCCGCGCGATCAGGGGTGTCAATCATGTGGCCACTGAAGAGGAATACCTGGCGCGGTTCGAAGGGCGGGAAACTTTGGGCTATTTCCTGATCGATAATATCGAGCGCGACGGCTGTTTCGGCTGGACGGAACTCGAGATCGCGCAACAGGCAAAGTGTCTGGCGAATGGAGTCCAGCGCGAACCAGTCATGATTCGTAGCGGCGGCAGTGGCTCGATACTCTTTCCTCACGTCCTCAAGCGTGCTCACCAATAAACACAACTCGGCATAGCTCGCTTGAGCCCAGTAATCCTTGCGGTTGCGCTCTCGTGCAGCGAAGCTCGACCAGCGCACGCCCCCGGTCAACAGATCAATCGCTGTGGCGCTGGTTTCCGCTCCGAGATGACGGCGCAGAACGCTCAAGGTCAGTGCATTGATACCGGAATAGTAGTGATCCGGGGCGTTGCTGAACGCTTTGTAGTACGGCTCGATGGCTTGAGTCAGCGCCGAGTCCTGCGACCGCGCGGCGCCTATCCATTCTGTCGGAGTAGAGCCCCGAGAGCGCCAACGATTGATCCAGTTCTCCTTCTCCACACGCCCGGCAAGCGCCCGGATTTCCGGATCGTTTGGATAGTCCATGGTCAGATGGCGCATCGCCTCTCTCGCCTCAACCTTGCGATCAAGACGACCATAGCAAATCGCTTTTTTCTCACGCGCAAACTTGTTCGCCGGATCGAGAGCCAGTACGGCGTTAAATTGCTCCAACGCGAAATCGTAATGCCGAAGCTTGAGCAGTGCGTCCCCTGCCGCGCTTTTTGCCTCGATGCGCAACGCCACTGTCGGCGCTTCCTCGGCCAGCACGAGAATGTCACCCGCCAACCTTTTCTGCCGTGCTATTTCCAGCCGATTGGACCACTCCTTATAGGAAGCGCTGAACTCGTTGTGTTGTTCAAGCAGTAGCTTTTTCCAGTCAGGCTCGCACAAGTGCGGAAGCAAGCTATACACCGGACTCACCTTGCGCCCATGCCAAGCGTCAAGCGTCTCACGCACCATGTCAGTGAGACACTTGCGATCGAGAGCCAGCGTCGCTGGGTCAGGGGCGCCGTCCTTCAGGTTGTAACGCAATTTGCGATCAGTGTAGATATCAAACGGCTGGCTCTGTCTCGGTCCCTGGACAAGCACCACACCCCGCGCACGAAGCGCATGTCGCACACCGAGTTCATACCAGACATTGGGGTTGTCCAGCGTCAAGTCGGCGATAACGACATCCGCCATCAACAACTCCTGGAACATGTCGGTACGAATGTCCCCCGCCCGGAGCTCTTCATCAGCGCGGAACACTTCCAGACCGGCATCACGCAACGCCGGTTCGATGTACTCGGCGTATACGCGATTAAAGTCGATCATTTTCCCGTCATGCGCCGGTTTAGTACCAAAAGGCATGGCGACAAAGGCGTGGAGCTTCAAGCGCTTCTCCTTGAAATGGGAACTACATGGAACGTTTGCCTTGGGCAATAAGCACCGTTCTCATCAATATAGGGTAGAAATACGGATCAACAATTCCCTGACATCAACAACGCCCTGGCCACGCTCTTCACTTGCTCGTTGATCTTTGATTACAGGTCCAGAAAGCTTAATGGGATCGCGGAGCAGGACTTCTTTGTGTCAGACGCAGTTCATCCACTCGCTCCAACAGGTGGTTACCGAAGGCGGGCAATCGATAGATGTTCCATTTTTCATCACCCTCACTGTTACTCACTGCCAGCAGTACCTGCTGACCAGCGCCCAGGGCATGAAATTCCGTGTAACCGGGTATCAGCGCTACTTCCGCCAGGGTCACGGCATCGTGTAAGGCGACACCTTCACTCGTTTGCACAAGAACGAGACCTTGGTCGCCAAGGTCGACAATCTGACTGGCACCCGGGCGTAAAGGCGCCTGCTGCAAAAGCGTATTGCCGTCGGTAGACATCCGCACCAAGCGATCATCGCGGGTTGTCATTAGCCAGCCTTGTGCCTGGAAAACCGCCGATTTTATTGCAAGGTCCCGAGTGGCCGGACTAACAGCCGGTTGCAATTGATGAGCGTCGATAATCGCCCATCGGCCGTCAGTGTTGAACACCAGCGTGTCGTGACCATCGGCCGAAAATACAAGACCGGATTGGCCGCGAAGACTGTGCCAAGGCGACTCACCCAGGCCCACGGAAAAATAGGCCGAGCTGCCTTCGATCTCCGTAGCGTTTTGGGCCTGCGGCGGCAGATAGGTCAACGAGTCCCCGTCCAGCGAACTTCGGGTCCACACCTCGCCAGTTGATTCGTTGACTGAATGACTGCCAGCGGGCGCAGGCAGTACCTGCAATTGGTTGGATTTTATATTGATGCGAGTCAGCACATTGAACGACTCACCGTAGATGTCGCCATTCCAGGCATGGTCGAGGATGGGCGAGTGCCAAAAAATGCCGTGTTCGCGAAAACTCTGAGCCAGCATGCGACTCATTCCATCACGGTTCGATGGCGAGTGCTGATTGAACGATTCGCGGCTGAGAATCGCGTCAATCGTTATCTCATCAATCACCGGATTGAGTTCCTTCAAAACTTCACCGTGCTGATTTGATAGCTGATAAGTCTTGCCTCTAAAGGAGCGCACCCAATGCGCTTCGGGCACGATGTCACTACCTGCCGCGATCGCGCGTATGCCATCGGTCGTAGCGAAGAACATTGAAGTCTTCCCAGACGCCCCATATTTCCCTTTCAACGATTCTCCAAAAAACCGGCCTTGAGGCCAGACTTTCAGCAGCTTTTCGTTGTGGACGGCATACCCCTCGCCCTTGGGTGTGATGGCAGCACGCGAATAAGGCAGCTGCGCAACCCGCTCGAAACCATCATCGGTGACCCTGACCCATTCACTGCCATTCGACTGCGTGAGAACCAATTGCCGCCACACAGGCACGTAATCGAACCATGTTGCAGCACTGGGATAGATGCCCACGACATGACAGTCCTGCTCGTCGCGGCGGTATAGCCACAGCATGGCGGGCGACTCGGTTTGCACCAGCAACTGATCAGCAGCGATAGGGTCGGCCTGAAGGACCTTCCCCGACACGATATGACAGCGCCACAGGGGCTTGAGTTTTTCAGTCTCAAGCATGATCACTGACGTGCCCGCTGTTGAAATGTCGATAACGCTCAACAAACCGTTTCGAGTTCCCAGGACAAAATCTCGATTCACATTGATGGGCAGACGCCCCTGCAGTTGAGCATCTCGATAGCGCTCAATGGCCCGCCCCTGATCATTCAGGTAAACGTCGCCGGTGTGATCGTCCCAATCAGAGACGCTACGACCCCTAATCACTTTCCAGCCGCCACCGGGAAGCCGAAAGGCAACGGAATTGGATTCTTGACCGAACTCGACAATCAACTGCGCACCGACCCAGTACAGGTGAAAGTCCGTTCGTTGATTCAGTGGAATACTCGAAAAGTCACGTTCCTGAACGAGGTCCAGCGAGTCCTGGAGTTTCCCGCTATCCATATTGAAGGTAAACAGCTGATTCTTGATCAGCAGGTACAACTTGCGGCCCTGCGTGTCGGCTTCGACTCTTTGTCCCTGCAGCGCCGTTTGCAGGTCCGTGGCGCTCATACCTTGCTGAAGGAAATGCTCGAGAACCGGTGCCATGTCGATGTAACTCAGCACACTCGGATCAGCATTATTGATCAGCGCGACACGTGCACCTTCTAACAGCACCAAAAATACGGAGCCTTGGGCCAGGCTCTGTAAATCGTACTTTGTCGTCACCTCGCTGAATGGCATGCTGACCCGCTTGTCCAGCAGTGTCCGGTAGATCAGTCCCAACTGTTCCGAGGACGGCGCCTGTCCCAGTCCCTGGCGTAACTTGATCGACGATTGCAGAAAGTCACTTCCGTCGTCGTAGTCAAGACGGCGAAAGCGCGCATCCGCAATGGACAGCAGCTCAAGCGACTGACGTTCGATCCCGGCCCTCCTGGCTTGATCTTTCGAATAAAGACTCCAGACCAGTAACATCAACCCGGCAAAAATCAGTACCGAGCAGGCGATCCACCAGTTTCGCTTACGGTTACGTTCGCGCCGTTTTAGCTGGTCAAAATCCACCCCCAAAATGCCGGCGATAACCTTGAGCAATACGTCCCGACGACTAATGCCGGAGCGTTCACGCATATCGATTGCAAGAGGCTCCTCACGCAGACTCACTTCAAGCTCGTCGTCTTGACCTAACGGATGGCGCAACGCCGGACAAAAGTACTCGTCACTCGGCGACGCATGATTCGTGCGCTTTGGGGCGCTATCGACCATGACGGTGATGATCTTCTCGCCTCGTCTGGTGCGCTTGAAATGCAGAACCTCTTCATTCACCCATCCGGACTCGGCCGATTTGGGTGAGCAAAGCACGATCAAGGCATCGGAATTGTCCAGTGCTTGCTTGAGCGCCTGCCGAAGACTGGGCGAACTTGACAACTCTCCGTGGTCGATAAAGACAGGAAAAAGACGAAGCAAATCCCCCCGTTGCTTGCGCACCAGCGCCCGTATGTCTGATGGCAGCTTCCATGTCTCAAGGGCGTTGTGTAACCATTTTGCGGCCTCGCCATCGTCGTGAGAATAGCTGATGAATGCCCGATACTTTTGAACATTAGTACAGGTGCTTCGTACTTCTTCCATGGCTTACTCAGATAGTTAATACTTGCATCTAACACGTCACCGAAGCTGTACTCCCTACTGGCTGCCGCGAGAAAATCCAGTACTGAGTTGGCTACAAACAACAATCTTTCCGCTCAAGGCAGTGACTTGACGATGCTATAGCAGTACCTAGCCATAGTTCGAGAGTACATGCACGAGGTTGCCGCGATATTCCAAAACAACGACGGCGCGAGTATTAAAATCATGGATAGAACCACCCAAATCAAGCGCAGGTGTTAACTATCGGGGCGTGTGGCTGCCCCGTGACTCTAAATAGTGGAACAAGCATTACTCGTCTTACATCAGCTTACGAGTAAGACGAAAAAGCTCGGCCTGGTAAAGGGCATCGTGTAGCGCGTCATGATCACCTTCTCGCTTCGGATTAAGTGCCTCTGCGATTCTACTGGAGCGAGTATCCGCCCATTTGCATCCTGTCGCGCCCATATACATAGACTTAATATCCAGCGCAGCGAAACCAAAAGGATTTTCTCCCAGATACCGATGGAAGTAATAGTTCACGAATGACCAATCAAACGGTGCGTTGAACCCCACAAAAACCGGTATTGAGTCTTCTCCTGTCATCTGCGCCACCCACTCCTTAAAAGCTCGCATACCTTGCTCTGGATCAAGCCCCTCCTTGGCAAGGCGCTCAAGCGAAAGCCCTGTGATTTCCAACGCCTTTGGGTCGGCATTGAGCGTCGTCGGTTTCAACTCGCAGGCAAAGGTCTGGTTCGGATCGTCGACGCCGCAGGCTCCGATGGTCAACAAGCTGTATTCACCCGGGATCGGACCTGCGGTCTCAACGTCAATTGAAATGAAAACTTCGCGTTTGCTGCTCATGGGATAAGAGGCTCTGTGGGAACAAGGGGGGGGCGCGTTTTAATGGCGTTCCAGTGGGTACGAAACTCGCGTTTGCGCTCCTCGCTACCGCCTGTGGTTTTCCAGTGATGTCCTGACAGCGAGTAGATGTCAAACGGATGCTCGGTACCTAACTTGGCCAACACCATGGTTGGCAAACCTCGACCTAGCGCGTAACCCAGTTCCAGAAAACAGTTAGGACGAAGCCCGGTTATGTCAGCGAGCACTACACTGCTGCGATGAAGTTTGGTGAAAATCTCCTGATCGATACGGGCGAAGTCATACGCTTGCTTGCCGTCGACGACTTCGAGTTTGTAACCAAGCTCACCCTCCATGACGGGTTGCACCACGTTGTCAAAAAAGGCTTGTACATCCTCGTACTCAGGATGGGAGCTGTTGAGCAACCGGACGACAAAGGCCTTGGGCGGGATAAGCGCCTCCAGCAGTTCCAGAATGTCACGCGCACCGTCCTGGACCGATTTGCGCGCCGGCATTTCGATCCGATTCAGCCAGCTCTGCGAAGATGTGCTGCTGTCCGCATGAAAAAGGCGCCGGGCGTGGTTGCCTGAAGTGCCTAACTCGAACAGCCTCAGTGCCCCGGTATTCGGCGCCACCAGTTTGAGGTTTATCGGAATGACCGGCTTTCCGGCATCGTGATAGAGATTGGCCAGGTACAAGACTCCCTCGCCGCCTCCCAGAGCGATCAGAATATCGCCGTGGCGAGCTTGGGTCTCCATCCGTTTGCTGTTCATGTTCCAGTGCGCCGCACTTTCGATCTGAACCAGCGAAGATCCTCTTAGCGCTTCCCAGAGTTCGATAAACTCGTCGGGGATCTGATCTTCGTTCTTGTGATGCTTAACCGCGACGATCAACGGGCTCGGGGCGTCGGAGGGCCTTAGGTGGATATTTTGGTGAATCGTTTCCCAGATGAGCCAATCAAAACAAATGGGTAAGCCGTCCGATCGCTTCTTTTCCGCGTCGACCGGGATGACGAATGTCGCTCCCTTGCGCATCAACTCCTTGACCAGCGCCACCACCGTCTCGCGGGCACGAGTGACTTCAGTTACCGAAGCTATCGCGGGATCATCGACAATACTGCCCGCCAAATGAATGCGTCGACCAAACAATGATGATAGCGCCATTACTTGTCCTCCAAAATCGGGGACGGTCGCAACAAGCTTGCCGCCTCCTGAAGGAGCTCATACGTCAGCGGCTTATCGGGAAAAGCCTTAGCCAACGCTGCTGGGTACAGGCGAGTGCGAATGTCAGAAAATGTCCAGCCGGGCTGCTTGTCGCGGGGACCTGTCGCTGCCACAAGCCCTTCGATTTGTCGAGCATTGAGGCTAAGACCATCCAAATCCATCTTGAGCAGGGCCCGTCGCTCATCGTCATCAGGTCGCAGAAACTCTTCCACCACTGCTGCACGACGCTGTAAGGCCGCGTCCAGTACCGACAGGCGATTGGTGCACAGGAATACGACGATCCGACCGCCATGGTTACGCAGGTCATCGATACACTGAATCAGTGTATTCACCGCCACTTTGTCCTCGTGATGACTGTGCTCTTGAGAGCGAGAAGCGGCCAGTGAGTCCCCCTCATCGATCACCAGAATCGCCCTCCGGGTCTTACCCGCCGACGCAATGACCTCAGCAAACGCCTGGGTCACTAGGGTCCCCATTTCTCCAACCTTACCGCTGCCACGGACGCGATTGCTAAGCTTGAACAGCAACGAGTCTTCTGTACGTGACTCCCGGGCCAACCGATTGGCAATGCATTCAGCCGTCGCGGTTTTGCCAGTGCCGACGTCTCCGTGGAAAATGACTAGTGGGTATTGCTCAGCCACAAGGTTGCACAGGGCAAGCGCAGTGCGGTGATGTTTCTGACTCCAAGTTGCCAGCTTATCGAGGTGCAATAACAAGCGCAGTTGTTCGTTGATTTTCTGATAACGCGCGTCGAATCCGAGCAGATTCTTTTCTCGAGCCTGCAGCGTGTCATCAGGCAGTGGTGTTTTACTGTCAAAAATATTGGGGTGGCTCATCGACTGAAGTCCTTTCTTTGCATGCCATATCCATTGCTAACGTAATCACGGCCGCTACCAGAAGTCAGGGTTGAGTGACTGGTATCCGCGCTAGTGGGGGTCCAGCCGATCAACAGTTTGCCACTCATCTTCTCCTTCGCCGCCGCATCGTAGGCTGCGGTATAGAAGAGAACGATACGCAGGTCTGGATTCGGCAGCCTCGGCCACAGCGCACCAGGCCGACTCATGGTGAGATCGCCTGACTCGGTATTGACCTTGAACTGAATAGCCTTGTGCTCCACGTTATTGCTGAACAAAGTAAGGTCGACCATCTTTAAATAACCATTCTTGGCCAACAGTTCGACGTCGTGAGCCCATTCCTTGGCCTTGTCCTCAGACACCGCACCGGTGCTGCTGGCAATCATGATCAGATCTGCTTTGACCCGGCGAGCTACCAGTTCCACGTCGACAACGGAATACGTTTCGGTTGAAGTGTAGGTCTGACTCATGCTGGCTCCTTGACTTTAAATCGCGGCCCGAAAAGCTCTTTCCAAAGCTCGAGGTCGTCTTCTGTTGATGCGAAATGAGCGGTTTGCCAGGCATTAAGAGCGGCTTCCACAATTTCCTTGCGCTCGCCCTCGGAAATCCGGCTGGCTACGTTGTTGGTGTTGCACACTGGATCAAGTATCACTACCGGATCGCTAAAGACCGAGGTCACGGTGCCGTTTTCCGGGAAGGTGATGACCTCCTTGAGTTCGGACTGGGCGATGTACTGCAGAAAGTCACGGAAGCGTTTTTCGATCGAACCTTCCTTGCCGTTGGTGGCAAGTACGTGAGCCATGATCAGTTCGATAACAAACGATTTTAAGGGCTTGAGTTCTATGCGATTGCGCCACTTTTTACCAAGCCGCACCAAGGTGCGAAAATCAGGGTCAATGTTCTTGCGATCACGCACGAACTTGATCTGGCAAGGTGCGCAAGTCTGTACCCGGGTTCCGTCATGGATATCGAACTGCCAGCCGTAATTGGCGTTTTGGGGATCTTCGATGACCGGGACGATGTCCACGCTCAACCCCGAACCGACAAAGGTCACGGTCGCCGCCTTACGCTGGATCTCGAAGTCTTCAACCGACTTGTTTGGGTACAAGGTGATCAATGCGTCGAAGATGAGCTGATTCAGGCTCGATAGCGTTTCGTGATCGACATTACGACCAGAGATGTAAAACACAACGTCGACATCCACCGGATCTTCAGTGGTTTGACGCAGGATGGTGAACTTGGCGAATGACCCAGCCTTCACGACCTTCGTGATGGTGATTTTGTTCTGATCCTTAAGTTTTTTGCTCAACTCAGAGATCAGTCGATCAACTTGCTGGTGATACGCCGTGCGCTTCTCAGCGGGAAGGCGCAACACGTTACCGTCGTAATAACGTATTTCGGTGTTGTTCAAAGACATGGGGAATACCCGTCATAGAGAGTTAAAACCCTGACCATCCGCTGGTTTGGGTACCCGTGAATGGCGAGTGCCCGTGACGATTTGCGCTCCAGCAGCCGATCGCGTAGCTTTACTATACGAATATTTTTTATACGCGTCTAGTTTTTAGACTGAAAGGAAATGGCCACCATGACAAATGACGTTGAGACAACGCCCAACACTCCCCCCCGGGCTGGCGCGCGTTGGGGTCAGGAACGACGGCTCGAATTCATCGACTATCGATTGCACTGGGACGGCCACCTCAACCGAAGCGACCTGACCAGCTTTTTTGGCATATCTGTCCCACAGTCTTCTCTGGATCTGGCCGAATACATCAAACGGGCACCCGGCAACCTGACGTACGACACGAGCACCAAGGTCTATCGAGCACCCTCTTCCTTTCGGGCGCTTTTTGCGTCCAGCTCACTTGAGCGTTACCTAGAGGATTTACTACGAGCGACCGTAAGCCCCGAAGGCTTACATGGCAGTTTTCTCGGATGGTATCCTCCCGTGGCCACTGTCCCTCGCCCTTGGCGGCGCCTGGACGTCACGGCGGTCATTGCCGTGGTCAAAGCCATCCGCCAGCACGAAGCTTTGACCATTCGATATCAGTCGTTTTCCTCAGCGACGCCCTCCGTACGAGTGGTGACCCCGCATGCACTAGTCAACAATGGTTTTCGTTGGCACATGCGTGCGTACTGTCATACCAATGATGATTTTCGAGACTTTTTGCTCTCGCGAGTGCTGGAAATCGAGAAAAGTAAAATCGACCAAGAACGCGCCAGCGCTGATCGTGCTTGGCACAATATGGTCCGCCTAGTACTCGCCCCACATCCGGAGCTGGAATCCGGGCATCGGAAGGTGATCGAACTCGACTTTGGCATGACCGAGGGAGAGTGCAGTTTTGAGTGCCGACAGGCGCTGTTGTTTTACGCCCTACAACAGCTAGGGCTGGACCAGGCCGATTCGGGCAAGTCCGCGAAGGCCCAGCAAATCATTTTGAACAACAGGGATGAACTCGCCGAATTCTTGCCCAAAACCAGCTACCGATAACGTGCTGAACATCAGGGACGATGTCACTGCTGGCAGATTTGCGCATAACTATTTCTGAGCCTAGGCGCAGCGCATCAAGCAGAAGATGACCCAATGATCATCCCAATAGCAGCGCCACTCTACATGCTCTGGCTCATCGCGACCGGCAGCTATCGGCTGAAGCGGACATTCACAAGCGGCCACTACCGGCCGAGGCTGTGTAAAAACGTTTTTTAGCGCGATTGGAGCCCAGTGTTGGACTGAAAATCGCGTTTTCTACGCAAAATCCAGTTCGGCTGACGTGCCGATAAATTTCAGATTTAACACAGATGCGCATACTTCAATTTTGTGAAGCGTTTTTACACACTCTGGGCCAAAAGCGGTCGGTCAGGCTTTCTTGGGCTACGTCAGCAAAAGACTGATTCAGGCCTGTTGGCAAATGCATGGCCAGCGGCCGGTTCACTCAGTATTCTGCCGCTCAGCCTTGAATTGGTCAGGTGGATCTTGCCGAACCATCAGCGACCTCCGCTGCCGTGAGCACGTCGCCACAAGGCAGCCGCTCGCGCGAGCCGAGCGGACAGTTGCAAAGCGACCCGAAGGTGGGCCCGCATCGTTGGGCTTACACTGGCAGCAGCACTCCGAGAGATAGAGTCGCAGCGCGCCATTTGAGACTACCCTCGGGAGCGTCACGTGCAAGCCATCGGCCGTCAGCCCCAGATGGGCGCCGGAGATGGCGTTTGCCGCTCTGTCTCACTACAGGTCAATGCCAGAAGCTTGTTACACTACCTCGACCCACAAGGTAACGCGCCAACTACTTCCAGGAGTTGGCGCACTAGGCGATTGATTGCGGGCCAATAACGCATCGCGGTCTAAGTGAGGCGCAGCTTTATTCGGCGGTGCTGTTGATGCGCCGCTTTGCGCGCTGCGGCCTCCGCGGCGAAGATCTCAGCGAGTAGCGCCTGCTGTTGGGAGAAATGGCCGAACGCCTAAGCGGTCGCCACGGGCAGGCGACACCTCCATTACGCTGTCATCGCTATGTGGCGCTCAAAGCAGTCGTTGCGCAAGTAAATATGCATGGTACGACCCGGCGTCGAACGCGGCGTGCTGCTCGAGCGACAGCCCACAAATTCTCCTTGAGGTCCTGGTTTACAAATCACCCAGCCAGATCGAAGATGCGGTTCTTGGATCTGCCTAATTGCAGTCGTTAGCGGTTGAAGACGATGAACAACTGTACGTCCGCTCCCTCAGCTCAAAGCCGATGGAAGACCGTTCGCGTCTTCATCTCGTCCACCTTTCGCGATATGCACGCGGAGCGCGACCTTCTAGTCAAGGTTACCTTCCCGCGCCTGCGCCAATGGTGCGAAGACCGGCGCCTGCATCTGATCGACGTGGACCTGCGCTGGGGCATTCCGCGCGAGGAGGCAGAGGATGGCAAGGTGCTTGAAGTCTGCCTGCAACACATTGACAGCTGCCGCCCGTTCTTCGTTTGCCTGCTCGGCGCGCAGTACGGCTCGCTTGCGCAGGATGCGTCCGCGGCGCTCGCGGGTGTGGAATCACAAGGACCGTACTCAGTGACTCATCTGGAAATCGAAACCGCCGCGCTGCGTCCGCAAGAGCAGGGGGCCGCGCCGGAGGCGTTTTTCTACATCCGTGACTCGACTTCGTTGCCGCCTCCAAGCGATCTCGATTGCGGTGAGGACGAGCGCGAGGCCTATGCGTCCACGTTCTTTCAATCTGCGCCCGCGTCCGGCCAAGTCGACTTGCAGCAGCGACTGGAAGCGTTGAAACAGCGCATTCGTGACGTCTTCGCACCACTGGACCGCGTGCGCACATACACCGGACGGTGGGACAGCCATACTATCGACCCCGCAACGCCTGGCGTGCCTGGGCGGCTTGTCTCGCTCGACGACTTTAGCGAGCAGTTTGAAGCAGATTTGAAGCGAGCCATCGAAGTGCGCTATGCCGATCACATAGCCCAGCAAGAGCGTCCGATGCATGCGGTCGCCGCGGAAGTCGACCGGCAGGACGCGTTCGTCGCGAGCCGGGTTGAGTTGCACGTTCCAGATCTTGAATTGCAAGAGAGAATCGATGACTACATCGCCGGCGATACACCCACAGCATGTTTCGTCTGGGGCACGGCGGGCAGTGGTAAGAGCGCGGCACTGTGCTATTGGTTTGCACGGCGCGACGATGCGCAAGCGCTTGTGGTGTTTCGCGCGGCAGGTGCCAGCCCATCGAGCACGCGCGTGCTCGACCTGCTCGCGAGCATGTGGTTCGAGTTGATCTCAAAGCTCGGTTCGGACGCAAGCGCCGCATTGCCGCCGGTGCCGCGCGACGCCGCAGACATCATGAAGGCGTGGCCCGCGTTCTTGCAGCAGGTCGCAGTGGCGGCGCAGCGTAGCGTCGTGGTGGTGGTCGACGGCATCGACCAACTTGAACGCACCGCATCGCCCGCGAACTGGATCCCACTGAAGCTGCCGCCTGGCGTGCGCATACTCGTCAGCACCGCGAGCGACGCAGTCGAACTGTTAACGGCGCTGCGCCAGCGCCACGCGCTCGAAATTGCCGTTCCGCTGATGGACGAAGCTCGTTGCCGTGCTCTAATTCGCTCGTTGCCCAACTTGTACGCGAAGTCGCTCGACGAGAGCCAGGTGGCGGTGCTGCTCGCTAACCCGGCCAGCCGCAACCCGCTGTTCCTGACGCTGGCGCTGCGCGAGCTGAAGCTGTTCGGCTCCTTCGACAAGCTGGACGACGCGATCGCTCGCTTGCCCAGGCCTGCGCAAGGCGAGTCGTCGCACGACGCGCTGCATCGCATGTTCGACGCGATACTGGCGAGGTTGGAGGCCGATGAGCCGTACGCCACTCGCGAGGTCGTTCGCACTACGTTCGCTGCAATCGGAGCTTCTCGACGCGGATTGAGCGAAACGGGCTTGTCGGAGTTCATTGCGCAGGCACACCCGGACATAGCCGCCGCCGCACGCAACGCGACGCTGCAAGTTGTGCTGCGGCAAATGCGGCCGTATCTGCAACGCCGCCAAGCGCCGGACGGGGCGCTCATCGGTTTTTTTCACCGCTCGCTTGCCGAGCAGGTCACCACACGCTACCTGCCCGATGCTGCCACGCGTGCCGCGCGCCGGAAGACGCTGGCGATATTCTTCGAGCACCGCGCGTGGTTTTTGGAAGATGGCCAACCCGATCTGGGCAAGGCCACTGAACTGCCTTTCCTGCGCGGATCCATCGCGGCCGACGAACCAACACTCGAGGCAAAATATGCGCTCGCGTCGCTGATGCTCGAGTGGGAGCTGTGGCACGCGAGGCATCGCGCCGGCATGCTCTACGAACTGGCCGGCGACCTCCAAGATGCGGGCGGCCTGTTCGGCAAGGACGACCCGTTGGGCTGGCAGCTTCGGCTGGCCGAGGAAGCCTTGCGTCGCGACATTGATTTCATCGACGCTCACCGCGACGACTATCCTCAAGCGCTGTTGCAATGCATGTGGAACAGCTGCTGGTGGTACGACCATCGCATTGCTGGCGCGCATTACGCAGATGGAGGCAGGCACCTACCGCGGGACAGCACCATGGCACGCTGGGCCGAGGCGGGCAGGCAGGTTGCGGAGCGCTTGTACCCCGGTGGTTTTTGGTTGCGTGAATTGCGCCCACCGCTGTTGCGTCTCGGCTCAACCGTCGACCGGCGCATCACCGGCTTCTCTCACGCCGTGGTCGATATTGCGTGGTCGCCCGATGGGCGCTTCTTTGTCGCGGTGTCGATAAATCCTGCCGTGCGCGTGTTCGACACTGCGAGCGGGCAGGAATGTTTGCGGCTGCACCGCATCGGCCACAAAATCTTATCAGTAACGATTTCGCCCGATTCGCAGCGGTTCGCCCTGGGGATGGCGCCCACCGTGACACAACAGACCATCATGGAATTCTCGCTGCTCACGGGCGAGCACATCGCTACGCACAAGGGGCACCGCTCAGGCGTTCACAAGCTGCAATACAGTAGTGACGGAAAGCTGCTCGTCGCATGCTCCGGGGATGGTTCGATCACCATCTGGTCCATACCGCAGGGTGAACTGTTGGACCGAATTGGTGACCCCGTGTCACAAGCTCACGCAACCTCCTCGAACGCGTACTTCGACTTCATTCCGGGTACGTCGCATTTCGCATGGTGCTCAAGGAGCGACGCCATCAACGTGTGGGATTGCGAGTCGAGGCGCGCAGTCAGGCAATTGCGCGTCAGCGCGCATGCAGTCGGCAGGTTGTTCGTTTCGCCAGATGGACTGTTGGTTGCCTTCCATTGCGGCTACGACAAAGGCCGCGGGCTGTGGATCTACCGATTGCTAGACGGAAACCCCGTGGCGTGGCTGGACAAGAACAACGGCTACGGCGGCCCCCTCGCGTGGTCGCCCGACAGTGAGTTGCTTGCGATGGCGGACAGCAACGCATTGAATGTGCGAATTTGGCACGCCACGAGTGGCCGGCACGTTGGCGACGTACGGGCACAGCTGAGCAAGATCAACACGATGGCGTTCTCGCCGGACGGATCGTTACTCGCGACTGCGTCGGGCAACGACCTCGGACTCGACAGCGAGCACGGCGAGAACCAGTTTGAAGTGCACTTCATTCGCGTTGACGAAGCACGCACAGAGGCTAGCCCCGTAGACCACGAGAACATGATTTCCGCGCTTGCCTACTCCGATGACGGAACGGTGCTGGTGTCGACGGCTAAGACGCCGACGATGTCGTACAAGAACGAGCCATGCGCGGTGCGCATTTGGGACGCGCACACGATGGTCTTGCGGGCAACACGCCAGATCACCGAGTCGATCGATCGGCTGATCCGTGTGCCTGAGCGGCCGCTTGCCATCACTTGGGGCGGATGTAACCTCGCCAACGAGCAGGATGCGACCGGCTTGCGCCTCTGGCATTGGCCGTGCATGCGTACCGTAGCAACGTACAGGTTCGCTGGCTGGGCTGGGGTGGACGTTGCGGCAGACAGCTGCAGCTTCTGGCTGCGGCATAACAGCAAATCGCAACTGTTCGGTCGCTACGAGCACGCCCTTCCCTCGGGTAAGCGGATGCGCGATGTTCCCGGCGAACCCCTGGCCTTCTCCCGCGACGGTCGAGTCGCAGTCGTATCGGACGGTAGTGGCAAGCTGTGTGTGTTGAACGCACAGACGCTCACTATGCTCGGAGAAACCGCATCGATTCATGAAAAGGGCCGATTTGAGCATGCGTGTTTTTCAGCGACAGGTGACGTACTGGTCCACAGTGACAACTCCGTCATCATGGTTCGCGACAGTGCGTCGTTGAAGGAACTGCGACGTCTTGGCGGCGACAAGCACGTTCGGTTCCTCGGTATCTCCGACGACGGGCAGTGGCTGACTTCGGCACACCGTGACGTCCTCCGTGTGTGGAATATTCAGACCGGCGAGTGCGTGCATGAATATCCCCGCATGACGGATCCTTCCGCTTTCGCGCGTAACCCGATGGCTATCGCGATGTTCGCCGTGGAAGTCAACGGGGAACTTAACATTCTGCACAGTCCCGGCGGCGCGTGCGTTGCGCGATTGCCGGGCAATTGGCGACACGTGTGCGCGCATCCGGACGGTAGGACTTGGTCAGCCGCGATTAACACGCATCTGACCGCGTGGCGACTGGAACGATTTGGAGACGAGCTTGTAGTGGACGAGCCGTCGTTCGGCGTACAGGTTGAGGAGTGCAGCGAACCGTTGGTCCCGTCAGGGCTGGTGACGACTCTGCTCGAATTAGCCCGGCGAAAGTTGCGGCGATGGTTCGGCTAACATGCGCCCGCCGAAGCGTTCTATATCGCCAAGTGTGGCGCACGATTCCGCGTACTTCCAGTGTCGCTAGGTTGAAACGTCTGCGCGGCCCGTCTTGCGCCACGAGGACGATGGGGTCTTCGACCTGAGGATCTGGTGTAGCAGTAGCGCCTCATCGCCTACCAGCACATGTTCCGCGGCGCCTTCACACAAATGTCGGCTCGCCCGTGCAAAGTGGCCAAGAAGGCGCGGCGTGCAACGCTGCGGCGGTTGCCCTGCACCACAACGGGGTTGCGCCCGCCGTGAAGCGCGCATCGCATTTCGCTCCTCAATGTGGTCTCCTTCGGGTAACAGCCTTACGGTTACCGAAGCGAGATTGGCAGAGAACCTTGCCTGCAAGCTGCCCTTCTCCAACGACCGTTGATGGCCAGGCCTCGAGCGCCATCTGAATCAAATTCTCCCAGCAGGAACGGCAGGTGAACTCAGTAAGCCGCCGCTCAGACCCCCTCCGTTTAAGCCGCGCCAGTGACTGCTCCCGCTGCATTGCTGACCTTGCGGCGAAAAATCTGAATGTCTCTTAGGGGGCGTCTACTGCCGGTCGCTACTGGCAGCAATTGGCCGGTTTCAGTCCTTCGCGACAGGCAGAAAACGGCCCAGAGTGTGTAAAAACGCTTCACAAAATTGAAGTATGCGCATCTGTGTTAAATCTGAAATTTATCGGCACGTCAGCAGATGTGGATTTCGCGTAGAAACGCGATTTCCAGTCCGATTTTGAGTACCTGTCGCGTTCAAAAACGTTTTTACACAGCCTCGGCCATAAGCGGCCCCTCCCTGGAACTGCGCGCAGCCTTCCGCAGATTGCGCTAGGTACAGATTAGGATTGGCCTGCCCGTTGTTCTGATGGGCAGGCTCCCCCTCCAATATCGATTTAGTAGAACCACAGTGTGCACGGACCACGCCTTATATTGATAAACGCAACACCGATGGATAAAAGGACGTCGAGAGCATCATGTCCACAGGGCGTGACTACGGGGCGGGCGACATCAAACAGGCCATTTATGACTTCCACGGCAGTGACAGCGCCTTGATGCAGGCCATCCTCAAGTCACTTCCACAACTCGGCACCTTGACGGCGCGGGTGCGGGAGTTGATCGAGTCGTGACTCTCTGGTGAAGTCGTCTGTGGCACTGCCGTGATATTGGCCGGCGCGTAGTTCATCAAACTAATTCCGGTCCTGAGCAATCAGGACCGGCGCTGGCAGTTCAGTCCAATCGGATGTCCAACCCAAGCCCCGGCAGGCACCATTCCTGCCAACTTTCGTCTACGGCCGCACGCTCTTCAGCGTTGGCACAAAAATCCTTGGACAACTCGAACAACGCCGCCACCCGCTGCCGGCGCTGCTCCATGGTCATCTCGTCTCTGATCCCAACGGTTTGTACAGTCTGGAGAATTTTCGTGTATTGGGCCTCATCCAATCCCTCAGGAAAGATGGAAAAGCATGTTTTCTGACTGACGTGCAGCTGTGGTGGCAGTACCCGCAGGATCAATCGGTGCAGTGCTTTATCGCCCGTGACTACCGCAGGTGTGCCAATAAATGAATAACCCTGCTGGCGTAGCGTCGGCAGTATCAACCATAGGTTCAAATCCCCCGCCCGGTTACGCAGGTACGGCACTGTGATGTGGCTGCCCTCAACCTTTTGTCCCGACTGGAAAGCCAGGAAGGAATCCAGATACGAGTAGGCAGGCTTCGTATCCCCGTCGAGTTTGAGCGCCTGCTTACTTTTCAGCACAACCCCTAAGGCAGTCAACATAAGGCTGGAAGTGAAGCGCGGAATATCAGCCTGGCCAATTCGATCAAGCTCAGCCAGCGCTGTCTCCACCGGCGTCTTCCTCGACAGCAATGATTTCATGATCACCACATAGGGAAAAATGAGGCTGAACTGCGTCTTCAGTGCCGCTTCATTCCTGCGTAAAAGGGCCACTTGTTGCTCGGCGAAATTCGCTCGAAAGTTAAAGCCCAAATCGCACAAGGTTTGGGTCATCGCGTCTATTCGGGTAATCGGGTCAGCGCGAAACTCTGGATTGGAAAACCACTGTTCCATCAGCGCCGGCAACGGATTCAGAATGGACTGGTGCCGGACGTGCTGTGGCAGCTGGCGCGCCCAATCCACTTTACTCAGGGCATTGGTGTCCAGAAATAGCTCATAGGGGCCATCGCCTTTCTTTGCATTCAGAAACGGCCACACCACTGCGTAACCACTTGGTGTGAGCACGCATCGTTCGCCATAAGGCACAGCGATATTAAGTTGCTGCATTGGAACACGAACCTCATCGCATTATAGTTTTTGAAGCCCTAAATCTTATAGGTGACAGGCTACCCTTGCATGGCATCGTTCAAACGCATCCGCTGATTGATGATTGCGTCTCACAACTGTATTCCGGCCGGCGTATTCATCCGCCCTGCACCGGCGGGGATACTGCCCCACTGGCGCCTTTCGGATAAACGCTCATGACGAAGTCTGATTTCGCCGCCTGGTCCTGGACCGCAGGGGCAGGCATCGACGCAGAGATCTGGCTCTCTTCGATCTGGCCATTGATAGCAAGCTTCGAGCCTGCGACTTAATGAAGCCCAAGGTCCGTGCGCGCGATGTCGCTCCTGGCGAGTACGTATCATCACGAGCCATGGTGATGCGGCAGAAAACGCAGCGGACGTCAGGATTACTAACTCCTTTTTCTATATTTTCGTCGCAAGTTCATCGTAACGGCAGAAAGCATTGGCAAGTTGCATCTGGCGGGGTGTTCGGCATTGAGCCTCAAACAAAGTAGGTGACGCAACGAGTACACAAACACATTTTGCACGTGATGTAGCGACATTCAGTCGGTTTAGGCTGTAGAGAAACTCCATTCCACGCGGTGCATCGACGTAGCTTGATGTTGTCATCGAGTAAATGACGATCGGCGCTTCCTGTCCTTGGAATTTGTCGACAGTTCCGATCCGAGCGCCCGAAATGCGGTCCTGCAACTCGAACACCTGCGCATTATAGGGAGCAATGATTAATATATCTTGAAGCAATATCAGTCGCTCAACACCATGCCTGTCGATCCAGGTAGTGCCTGACGCAAGGACTTCC
This sequence comes from Pseudomonas cichorii, assembly GCF_015471405.1. Lineage (GTDB taxonomy): Bacteria > Pseudomonadota > Gammaproteobacteria > Pseudomonadales > Pseudomonadaceae > Aquipseudomonas > Aquipseudomonas serbiensis. The sequence continues at coordinate 98,285 of NZ_BLVZ01000009.1, read as the reverse complement.
TCCACGAGCGTTCGAACGCAATCAGCCTCTTCCGGCGATGAACTCTGATTGCCTTCAGAAACGACTGCCACATAGCGGAGGCCCGAACCATTGAGGCGTCCGGGTGAGCGAATTGCTTGAGCCTCCAATCCTGGGCGAGGATGAAGACGCCCCTCGTAGAATAGTTCGGACGTATAGGAGCAGATGTCCGGATGAAGACGCCATGTCTCCGCAAGAAAAAGTCCTCGGTCAGACGCAATCGTCTGCTCTTCACCAAGAATATGATGCAGAGCTGAAACATCAGTGCCTTCTGGATGACTACCCTGCATCGGCTGATCGAGTTGTTGCGGATCGCCTAGCAACACAACGCTATTCGCCGCTTGTGATACCGCAATTACATTCGCAAGCGCCATTTGCGCCGCTTCATCAATAAACAGCACATCTACGGAGTGCGCTGCATCAGGCAACGCCCACAGCCAAGCAGTCCCTCCTGCCACATTTGCTCTGCTGCCGATGGCGTTTAGCAAATCAGCATTACTTTTTACAAATCGCAATCGCTGCTGATCTGGTTCCATCTCCGAAGGTTTTTGAAAGCAGCAAACATCAATTCCCATTTCTTCAGAAGCCTTCACAACTCCATCGAGAAGGTTGCGGATGACCTTGTGACTATTGGCAGTTACTCCAACAGTCTTCCCGGTTTGTACGAGAGAACAGATCATGCGTGAGCCTGTGTGCGTCTTGCCGGCACCTGGCGGCCCTTGGATTGGAAGCAGTCCACTTTCGATATGTGCCGCAACACGGAGTGCGGCATCTAGGGCAGGCTCACCATCATGCTGGATCGGTTGATTGCCTATCCGAGGGGGCAGACGCATCAGAAGATCACGAGCGGCCTGAAAGGGTCCGTCCCCCTCCATTCCATGAGCAACGACATGTTCGCCGATGCGAACAAGCGCATTCGCAAGGACAGTAGTATTAATAACTGTGTGGGAAAAAACTGCCTCAGGATGAATATTTGCACTGTCCCCTCGTTTCTTAATATCGACCCAACGTTCATCCAGAGAAATTGCGTCGACGCTGCCTAGTTTCCTGCCTCCTAAAGTGTGCAAATCTTCACTGCCGCGCATCTCCGTTTCTTGAGGAGGGAAGCTGTAGCGATGAATGGGTGCCTTAGCTGTTCCCCCATTCACGCCCACAAATGTTAGACCTGAAAGTCCAGCTCGCTCGTCGAGCAAATCTTCTGCCATAAGGTCGGAAAGGCGGAAATACTCCCACCAAAGCGCCTTCTGTTCTCGCCGGTGCCAGTCGAGCGAATGCGCGAGAATCCATCGAGCATGCTCCTCGGCCGTGCGCTCCGCCGCATCAGTAGGAACCCCGTCCGTCAACCGTTCGATAAGCCCATTGATCTTCTCTTGCCATTCACCAAGTGCCTCGCTTGGCACGCTCTCAGGTACTTCCGGTCGAGGAATGATATTGCCAACATTGATCAAGTTGGTGCGCCGTATTTCTAACCAGTCCCGAAGGCGCCATGTAGATACGCAGTCATCTCGGTTGTATCCAGTCACAACATAACGATCAGCATCATTGATGAATGCTAAATCTCCCAGCTCAAGACATGCTTGAACCTTAGCAAGCGCCATGTTTGCTTCTGAAAGATCTGTATCTCGGATGAAATCGTATAAGGGCTCAAGCTTTTTGATCGAGTAACTTTCCACGCTCGCTCGCAGACCATTTCGTATCACGCTGTAAAGGTCAACAAAGCGTTTGGAGCGCAGAAGAGCATCAATCTCCTCTTCACGACTTGCATGCCGCCCCATCAACCGTTTTAGAGCAGCCGGCTCATAGGGTGCGAAATGGTAAATGTGCAGATCCGGGTATTGCTCCTGTCGAGCGACGACGAAATCGATGAAACGCTCGAAATTCAGTTTTTCCTCCTCACGAGATAGCGCCCAGTCAGCTGTGTAAGCGATGCCATTGCTACCATCAATAAAAGTATAACCAAACAAGTACTCAAGGCCGCCTTCCCCAGCAAATGGATCGCCCTCCAGATCGAAGAAGATATCCCCGACTGAGGGTTCGGGTAGGCTCGCTAAACCGAATCCTTCCGTCACAGGTAAAAGTTCGTGAAGCACGCTCCCAGCTTCGCGTCCCTCGATCTGAATGCGCGCCTGCTCTCGTACCCGCTCGTACGAATGTACTGCCCCGCGCGAGGGTCTCCATGCAAGCGGAACCGGCATTGCTGCTAGATCCGTCATGGTTTCTATGCCGTGCCGTCTTAACTCATCGATATGGACTTTGGTGATCCCGGCCACAAGCGAGAGATGGTCATCCTCTCGACGTTTCCGGTCGCAACGACTCTGCCAACGACAGATGTCGCAATGCTCCTTCGGTTCAGGATAGATCACCTCCCCCGCGTGCTCGATAGCAGCTACAAGGCTGCTTTTGACTCGTCGGAAGTACGCTGCGTAATCGTCCATTCGATACATCTGTGGCTCATACCCAGACCATGGGGCAACTACATAGCTATGCGTCGGGCAACCCCCTTGGATGGTGCCGACTAGATCCGCATACAAGCAAAGCTGCAAGACAGTTCCACCTTTGGTCTCACGAGCGAGCTTGGTATCGATCACCTCATAAGACCATGCTCCGAGATCGCTCTCGACCTCTATTCGCCTGAGGACATCCGTGCGACCCACCCAACCATTCGCGCGAAACGCGCCTTGTACTATGATCTCGTCCCCAGCGACCATGGCGCTCCTTGTGCGCTCGACCGATTCGTCATCAACTCCGACACCGTCAATGATTGTGACGGATAGACCTTGGGATCGTAGGTGCTCGACAAAGCCTTGTTCATGTCGCGCGCCACGCTCCCAAAGAATCTGCAGCAATGGGTCCCAGATAGCGGGGCGTTCTAGCTCGCCATTCGCCACCGCTAAGTCAAGGCTCGTTAAGTGCCGGCAGTTAAGATGTCCAACCAAGTCAGAAGCACTAAGAAAAATCGAATCGCCTAGCCTTTGCATTTGATTCCGACCTCATCAAAAGTCCATTCAGATGCTCTGTCGTCCAAATGCCAGCTCTAGTGACTTTTAGGATTAGCCAAAGCGAATGCCCGCTCGTCGAGTGTAGTCAATAGTGAAAGATCCACTGTGGATCGAAAAACAGGCACTCAAACATACCCCGTCGAGCTCTACCTTAGAGCTTCATCCTCATCACGACGCGACTAGGAACCATGGAATGAATCGCAAGCAGTTTCTCGAGCAACCGGACGTGCTCGGCCTTATCGAGTGGCTAATCGAAAACCTCCCCACTCTGCCAGTGCATCTGAAGGTCGCGCGCAGCAGGTTTGTGCGCAAAGCGATCGACTGCAAGGTTCAAGGTATCGAAGCGGTTCAGGCGGAATACCAGTGGGGCGGGAACTGGGAGACGGTTAAGGCGGAGCTGCGCCGGCTGCGTATTCGCTTGCGCCTGGCGGTTCGCGCCCGCGATGAGTTCGCCACGCATGGAGCCTGCGAAGCGATCCTAGCGTGGGGAAATGTCGATGGCGCCGTCGGATTCCTCAAGGAGCAAATGCACGATAAGAACTTGGTGAATTACCTAAAGCAGTGCCAGGCGCTTCTCGCGCTAGACCGCAAGCAGCAGCTCAACCACCTCACCAAGCAGAAGATCCTAAGATTCGACTCGGGCATGACTAAGATCCATGCCCTGCTTGACACCACAGGCTCTCCCATCTATGACGGCCGGGTCGGTGCCGCCATCGCGCTGCTCTACCACCTGTACCGCCAAGGCACCGGCACCACTGCGTCGCAGGCACTGGACTTCGCCTGGGGGCCAGGGATTGGCGACCAGATTCGAAACCCACAAGACTTAAAGCTTGGCTACAACGGTACACCGCGACTCTCCACCACCAGTCGCCACCTTTGGGCACGGCGCCAGCTCCAATTAGGTTGGATCATTCGCGCGGTGCTAGAAGGGTCCGAACTATTCGCCAAGCAGCCTCACCTGGTAGACCGCTGCCACGCCTTTGAAGCTGGATTGTTCATGATGGGCTACGACCTACGCAGTTTAGTCCCCGACGGCTATACGATCCCGGTGCCGCCCAAGCCTAACTACCGAGTACGCAGGATGACCCGAGCGACCTGAGATAAACAAGCTGCTGGTTGACCTGTATGTAGTTCTCAATAAGCAAGAAAATAGTCTAAAACACTCAAAAACATCAGGACCTGAAGAGAAAGACCAAACAACATTGGTAAAGAGACCACGCGTGAGCGCCAAAGACTGCGTCCGCCCACGCGGAAGCCGCGAGAATTCCACCCAGAGCCAGTGGTTTTGTGGGGGTAAAAACGACAAAAAATAAAAAAGGGTCGCGAGATAAAATCTCGCAACCCCTTGAATTATATGGTCGGGACGGAGTGATTCGAACACTCGACCCCTAGCACCCCATGCTAGTGCGCTACCGGACTGCGCTACGCCCCGACTAGGCGTGAAACTGTTTCGCAACTTGCTAAAGCGGTGAGGAATATACCCTAAGCTTTTGAATTATGGAAGTATCTTGCTCATTCATCATGCACGGAGAATGACCAGTACATCTTCCAGCTCGGCAATCATCTGCCGGATCATCTGCTTGTTGGGTTGGGTATCGTCCTTCGCTTCGCCACTGGAAAGACGCAACCGGGCTCCACCAATGGTGAAGCCCTGGTCGTAGAGCAAGGCGCGGATCTGACGGATCATCAGCACGTCCAGTCGCTGATAATACCGACGGTTCCCGCGTCGCTTGACGGGGTTGAGTTGAGGAAACTCCTGCTCCCAATAGCGCAGAACGTGCGGTTTGACCGCGCAGAGCTCGCTGACTTCACCAATGGTGAAGTAGCGTTTGCCTGGGATAGGCGGTAGCTCGTCGTTATGACTTGGTTCCAGCATAAGCCTCAACTCGGGCCTTCAACTTCTGCCCTGGACGAAAGGTGACCACACGGCGAGCAGTGATCGGAATCTCCTCGCCGGTCTTTGGATTTCTACCAGGCCGCTGGCGTTTGTCTCGCAGGTCGAAATTGCCGAATCCGGACAATTTCACCTGTTCGTTGTCTTCCAGAGCGTGCCTGATTTCCTCAAAGAACAGCTCAACCAATTCCTTGGCTTCTCGTTTATTCAGGCCCAGCTCTTCGTACAGACGTTCGGCCATCTCAGCTTTCGTCAGAGCCCCCATACGCTACTTCCTTAACGTGACGTTTAACCGTTCCTCAAGTGAATTGAGGATAGCAAGTGTCGTTGCGTTTACCTCATCGTCATTAAGAGTGCGCGATGGATGCTGCCAGGTCAAGCCAACTGCAAGGCTTTTTCTATGCGGATCAATGCCTTTACCCTGATAAACGTCAAATAGCCTGAGGTCCGTGAGCCATTCGCCTGCATTTTCACGAATAACGTCAAGAACTGCACTTGCATTGACGTCCCGATCAGCCAGCAGAGCCAGGTCGCGACGCACTTCCGGGAAGCGGGAAAGCTCGTGGAATTTCGGCAGACGGCCTGTGGAAACTTCGCCCAGAACCAGCTCGAACACGAACACCGGGCGATCAAGACCCAGCGTTTTTGCCAGTTCCGGATGAATGGCGCCCAGGAAACCGACTTCACGACCATCGCGCTCGATGCGAGCGGTCTGGCCAGGATGCAAGGCTGGGTGCTGACCCGCAGAGAAGGTGAACTCACCCAATGCGCCGGCAAAACCAAGCACTGCTTCCACGTCCGCTTTCACGTCGAAGAAGTCGACGGCATCACGGCCTTGTGCCCAGCCTTCAGGCAGACGGCTGCCGCAGACCACACCAGCCAGCATCGGCTCTTGCTTGAGACCATCAAGCTGGCCGACGAAACGCAGCCCGCTTTCGAACATGCGAACCCGGTCCTGCTGACGGTTGAGGTTATGTTGCAGAGCCTTGACCAGGCCCGGCCACAGGGAAGAACGCATGGCAGCCATGTCGTTGGAGATCGGGTTGGCCAGCAACAGCGGCTCGACGCCCGGATTGAACAGCTCGAAAGCCTTCGGATCGATGAAGCTGTAAGTGATGGCTTCCTGATAACCGCGAGCAACCAGCAGGCGACGCAGCTCTGGCAGGTCACCACGCGCTTCGGCCTTGGCCTGAGGTGCCAGACGGGCTTGCGGGTAGCGAACAGGCAGATGGTTGTAACCGTACAGACGCGCCAGCTCTTCGATCAGGTCGACTTCCAGACTGATGTCGAAGCGATGACTTGGTACTTCAACGCGCCACTGGCCAGCAGCCTCGTTGCTCAGCTTCAAGCCCAGAGCCGTCAGAAGGCGTTCGATTTCGGCGTTTTCAATGACCAGACCGAGCATTTGCTCGACGCGGCTTGCACGCAGGGTAACCGAAGCAATCGAAGGCAGGTGCTGTTCGCTGACCGCCTCAATGATCGGGCCGGCTTCGCCACCAGTGATTTCCAGCAGCAGGCCAGTGGCACGCTCCATGGCTTCACGGGCAAGCTGCCAGTCCACGCCACGCTCGTAACGGTGCGAGGCATCGGTGTGCAGGCCGTAGGAACGGGCCTTGCCAGCCACCGAGATGGTGTCGAAGAAAGCGCTTTCCAGGAAAATATCCCGGGTCTTGGTGGTCACGCCACTGTGCTCGCCACCCATGATGCCAGCGATAGCCAGAGCGCGCTGGTGGTCGGCAATGACCAGGGTGTCGGCACGCAGGCTGACTTCCTGACCATCGAGCAGGACAAGCTTCTCGCCCTCCTCGGCCATGCGCACGCGAATCCCGCCATTGATTTCGGCCAGATCGAATGCATGCAGCGGCTGACCCAGCTCCAGCATGACGTAGTTGGTGATATCCACGGCTGCATCGATGCTGCGCACGTCCGAACGACGCAGGCGCTCCACCATCCACAGCGGTGTAGGACGCGACAGATCGACGTTACGGATCACTCGACCCAGGTAGCGTGGGCAGGCAGCAGGTGCCAGCAATTCGACAGGACGGACTTCGTCATGCACGGCAGCAACAGGCGCTACTTGCGGACGAGTGACCTCGGCGGCATAGAGCGCGCCGACTTCACGAGCCAGACCGGCAACCGACAGGCAATCGCCACGGTTCGGCGTCAGGTCGACTTCGATGCTGGCATCGTCCAGCTCCAGGTAAACACGAATGTCCTGACCCACAGGCGCATCGGCAGCCAGCTCCATCAGGCCATCGTTGCCCTCGCCCAGTTGCAGCTCGGCAGCGGAGCACAGCATGCCGTTGGACTCGACGCCACGCAGCTTGGCTTTCTTGATCTTGAAGTCGCCCGGAAGCTCGGCGCCGATCATTGCGAAAGGAATCTTCAGACCCGGACGCACGTTTGGCGCGCCACATACAACTTGCAGAGTCTCGGTACCGTTGCTGACCTGACAAACGCGCAGCTTGTCAGCATCAGGGTGTTGCTCGGTGCTCAGGACTTCGCCTACGACTACACCCGTGAAGATGCCGGCGGCCAGCGTGACGCTGTCAACCTCAAGACCGGCCATCGACAGACGAGCAACCAGCTCGTCACGGGAAACTTGCGGGCTTACCCAGCCACGCAACCATTGTTCACTGAATTTCATCCTGCTCTCCTAATAGATTCGTTACGGGCATGCGTTCTAGCGAAATTGCGCCAGGAACCGCAGGTCGTTGTCGAAGAACAGGCGCAAATCATTGACGCCGTAACGCAGCATTGCCAGACGCTCGACACCCATGCCGAAAGCAAAGCCCTGGAACTCTTCAGGGTCGATGCCGGACATGCGCAGCACGTTCGGGTGGACCATTCCGCAACCCATGACTTCCAGCCAGCCGGTCTGCTTGCAGACGCGGCAGCCCTTGCCGCTGCACATCACGCATTCCATGTCGACTTCAGCGGAAGGCTCGGTGAACGGGAAGAACGAAGGCCGGAAACGCACGGCCAGTTCCTTCTCGAAGAACACTCGCAGGAACTCTTCGATGGTGCCCTTGAGGTCCGCGAAATTGATGTCGCGGTCGACCAGCAGGCCTTCGATCTGGTGGAACATCGGCGAGTGGGTGATATCCGAGTCACAGCGGTATACACGACCCGGACATACGATACGGATCGGCGGCTGTTGCGACTCCATGGTCCGCACCTGCACCGGCGAGGTGTGGGTACGAAGCAGCATGTTCGCATTGAAATAGAAGGTGTCATGCATCGCCCGCGCCGGGTGGTGGCCAGGGATGTTGAGCGCCTCGAAGTTATGGTAATCGTCTTCGACCTCAGGGCCTTCGGCAATGCCGTAACCGATGTGGGTGAAGAATTGTTCGATACGTTCCAGAGTTCGGGTGATCGGGTGCAGACCACCAGAGGTCTGACCGCGTCCCGGCAAGGTCACGTCAATGCACTCGGCCGCGAGCCTGGCAGTCAGTTCTGCCTGCTCAAACGACGCCTTGCGGGCATTGAGAACCTCTGTGACACGCTCCTTGGCAACGTTGATCAGCGCGCCGACTTGCGGACGCTCTTCAGCAGGCAGGTTCCCCAGGGTCTTCATCACCTGAGTCAACTCGCCTTTCTTGCCGAGGTAGTGAACCCGGATTTGCTCCAGGGCATTGATATCTTCGGCGCTTTGCACAGCCTCAAGAGCTTGCGAGACCAGCGCGTCCAGGTTTTCCATGTACAGACTCCAGATACGAAATAGGGGAAGAGCCAAAGGCTCTTCCCCTATTTATGACGTTCAAAACCGATTCCGGAACCCGGAACCGGTGATTGTCGGGGACTTAGGCCAAAGTGGCTTTAGCTTTCTCGACAATCGCAGCAAACGCCGCTTTTTCGTTCACTGCCAGATCAGCCAGAACCTTACGGTCGATCTCGATGGACGCCTTTTTCAGACCGGCGATCAAACGGCTGTAAGACAGACCGTTGGTACGAGCACCAGCATTGATACGAGCGATCCACAGAGCGCGGAACTGACGTTTTTTCTGACGACGGTCACGGTAGGCGTATTGGCCTGCCTTGATTACCGCTTGCTTGGCAACACGGAATACGCGCGAACGCGCGCCGTAGTAGCCTTTAGCAAGTTTCAGAATTTTTTTGTGACGCTTACGGGCAATGACGCCACGCTTTACACGAGCCATGAGTTACTTCCTCTATTCTTGATCAAAATTAACGAAGGCGCAGCATGCGCTCGACTTTTGCCACGTCAGACGGATGCAGCAAGCTGCTACCGCGCAGTTGACGCTTACGCTTGGTCGACATTTTGGTCAGGATGTGGCTCTTGAAAGCGTGTTTGTGCTTGATGCCGTTAGCAGTTTTCAAAAACCGCTTAGCTGCACCACTTTTAGTCTTCATCTTTGGCATGTTCGGATACTCCGCATTCAGTTGATAAACATAACCGCAAGGCCTGCCGTGCCCTGGTGGTTATTTCTTCTTTTTCGGGGCGATGACCATGATCAGCTGGCGTCCTTCCATCTTAGGATGCTGTTCGACGGAACCGTATTCGAGCAGGTCAGCTTCAACCCGCTTCAACAATTCCATACCCAGCTCCTGGTGGGCCATCTCACGACCGCGGAATCTCAACGATACCTTGGCCCTGTCCCCGTCACTCAGGAAACGTACCAGGTTGCGTAGTTTTACCTGGTAATCCCCTTCCTCCGTCCCTGGACGAAACTTGATTTCTTTAACCTGGATCTGCTTCTGGTTTTTCTTCGCCGCAGCAATCTGCTTCTTCTTCTCGAAGATCGATTTGCCGTAGTCCATGACACGGCAGACCGGAGGTACTGCGTCGGCAGAAATCTCTACCAGATCCAGCTTCGCCTCTTCGGCTATACGAAGCGCTTCATCAATCGAGACGATGCCAATCTGCTCGCCGTCAGCGCCAATTAACCGAACCTCGCGGGCCGAGATATTCTCATTGATCGGGGCCTTGGGTGCAGCTCGTTTATCTTGTCTCATTTCACGCTTAATAATAATTACTCCGAATCTTGGCGACCACGCCGGGAAACCGCTTGTGCGAGGAATTCAGCGAATTGGGCGACCGGCATTGAACCGAGGTCAGCGCCTTCGCGTGTACGCACAGCGACAGTTTGCGTTTCAACTTCCCGATCTCCGATTACGAGGAGATAAGGGACCTTGAGCAAAGTATGCTCGCGGATTTTAAAGCCGATCTTTTCATTTCTCAAGTCAGACTTGGCACGAAATCCGCTTTGAGCCAGAGTTTTTTCGACTTCGAGAGCAAAATCTGCCTGTTTATCAGTGATATTCATGATCACTGCCTGCGTCGGAGCAAGCCAGGCCGGGAATGCACCTTCGTAATGTTCGATCAGAATACCGATGAAACGCTCGAAGGACCCGAGGATGGCACGGTGCAACATGACCGGATGCTTGCGACCGTTGTCTTCCGAGACGTACTCGGCGCTCAGACGGATAGGCAGGTTGAAATCGAGCTGCAGGGTACCACACTGCCAGACGCGACCGAGGCAATCCTTCAGGGAAAACTCGATTTTCGGACCATAGAATGCGCCCTCGCCCGGCTGCAGATCGTATGGCAGGCCAGCGCTGTCCAGCGCAGAAGCCAGTGCCGATTCGGCGCGATCCCACAATTCGTCGGAACCGACACGCTTTTCAGGACGGGTCGACAGCTTGAGCTCGATGTCCTTGAAGCCGAAATCGGCATACACATCCAGGGTCAGCTTGATGAAAGCGGCCGACTCGGACTGCATCTGCTCTTCAGTGCAGAAAATGTGTGCATCGTCCTGAGTGAAGCCACGCACGCGCATGATGCCGTGCAGCGCACCCGACGGCTCGTTACGGTGGCAGGCACCGAACTCGGCCAGACGCAATGGCAACTCGCGGTAGCTCTTCAGGCCCTGATTGAACACCTGCACGTGGCATGGGCAGTTCATCGGTTTGATCGCGTAGTCGCGGCTCTCGGACTCAGTGGTGAACATGTTGTCGGCGTAGTTGGCCCAGTGCCCGGATTTCTCCCAGAGCGAGCGATCAACCACCTGTGGAGTCTTGATCTCCAGATAGCCGTTCTCGCGCTGCACTTTGCGCATGTACTGCTCAAGCACCTGATACAGGGTCCAGCCCTGCGGATGCCAGAACACCATGCCCGGCGCTTCTTCCTGGGTATGGAACAACCCGAGGCGCTTGCCGATCTTGCGATGGTCACGCTTTTCGGCTTCTTCGATGCGCTGGATATAAGCAGCCAGTTGTTTCTTGTCCGCCCAGGCCGTGCCGTAGACGCGCTGCAACTGCTCGTTCTTGGCATCGCCGCGCCAGTAGGCACCGGACAGCTTGGTCAGCTTGAAAGACTTGAGGAAACGGGTGTTCGGCACGTGCGGACCGCGGCACATGTCGACGTATTCTTCGTGGTAGTACAAGCCCATGGTCTGCTGATCGGGCATGTCCTCGACCAGGCGCAGCTTGTAGTCTTCGTTGCGGGCAGTGAACACTTCGATCACTTGCGCGCGCGGCGTCACCTTCTTGATGACGTCGTAGTCCTTTTCGATCAGTTGCTGCATGCGCTGTTCAATGGCCGCCATGTCATCTGGCGTAAACGGGCGCTCGTAGGCAATATCGTAATAGAAGCCATCATCGATCACCGGACCGATAACCATCTTCGCCGTCGGATACAACTGCTTGACGGCATGGCCTACCAGGTGAGCGCAGGAGTGACGGATGATTTCCAGTCCTTCCTGATCCTTGGGGGTGATGATCTGCAGGCTGGCATCGCCTTCGATGAGATCGCTGGCATCGACCAGCTTGCCGTCGACTTTACCGGCTACGGTGGCCTTGGCCAGACCTGCACCAATGGAAAGCGCGACATCGGCTACGGAAACCGGATGATCGAAGGAACGTTGACTGCCGTCGGGAAGAGTAATAGTGGGCATGGCGCCTCCTCTCCTAGTGGTGACCCCTACCAAAGGTCACGTGGGTTGGGATGAGCCAGTACGTGATTCGGTGGTATGCCTGCCTCACAGTGGCAGGAGCCTTCAGGCCAACCTTGAACCGAACCAGATGACTGGATTGTGCGAAAAAACCTGTATGTGCCACACCGATAACCATTCAGTCACGGGGCCGGAAATCTACAGGACGCGCATCCTAGCACAGCTGCATCGATTCACACGCACAACCTGCCCGATGAGTATGGAAATAGAGCGTTTTTGCATATTGCCTGAACTGGAGCCCTTCAAGACCGTCTGAATAAGTCGAGTTCCTGTATGACTCTTCCAGTAAAGGAGAACACCATGAAGCGCTTACACCTTATGCCTGCCCTGCTTGCCTGTGCCGCCCTGGCCGGACCGCTGACCGCTCAAGCGGCGATGGACAGCGCGACTCGCTCAGCCTTCACTCAAGAATGTGTCAACGCCGCGAAACAGCACAAGCTGGACGACAAGACAGCCAAGGCCCATTGCGATTGCGGCGCCAAGCAGGTCGACAGCCATTTCTCGGACAAGGAAATCGCCAGCCTCAGCACCGACGCCGCTCAAAACCCGGCCCTGGCCTCGAAACTGCAAAAACTGGTCGCCGAAAACTGCAGCGCGGCAAAAAAATAATTTCCCGCGACACCTGAAGCAACTCACCAGCAATGGCTGTTGAAGCTCCCGGAAAATATGCCCGAAAGCCGCGTAAAACGTGGCTTTCGGCGTAACAGAATCGACCCTCGATCTTCGCAAACTGTCACACCGAATTCACACAACGGTAATATGACGCCCTGCATCTTCTCGACTTTGATTCAAAGTTCCTACCTAAATGACTCTCTTTTCTTACATTTCGACTATTATGGCTCGGTGTGCCCAGTTGGCCTGAGCAGCACGTTCTACTGAAAAATTATGTTCTTGGAGATACACCATGTCTAATCGCCAAACCGGCACCGTAAAATGGTTCAACGATGAAAAAGGCTTCGGCTTTATCACTCCACAAGGTGGCGGTGACGATCTGTTCGTCCACTTCAAAGCAATCCAGAGCGACGGTTTCAAAAGCCTGAAAGAAGGCCAGACCGTTTCTTTCGTTGCTGCTAAAGGCCAGAAAGGCATGCAAGCAGAAGAAGTCACTGTGGTCTGATCCACCTGACTTGAAAAAAACCCGTCTCATCGACGGGTTTTTTTATCGAAAAGGGAAAATGCAGTCATCAACCGCAGTTGACGCGAGTCACCTTACCGCTGGCATCTGTGTTGATATTCACGCGATCGGATCGATACTCCAGCGTGACCATATCGTTAGGGCTGAGAACACGCGCTTCATTCGACCCGGACTGAGTGCGCACCTGAGCCAGCAATGCGGCTGACGCCTGCTGCCCCAGCACGGACTGAGCCTGCGCAGCATCGCAGCGACCATGTCCGGCATGAGACGCTGGAGCCTGAGCGGTTTCGGGGGCTGACCCTGATGTGGCACTGCACCCTGCCAACAACGCCGTTAAAACGAAAAAACCTGATGCTGCAAATTTCCGGGGCATACACCCTCCTCTTCCAATGAACATGATCAGACCTTGTGCGACCGCACCCGGGCGCATTGGTTGCAGGCACAAGCTCACACGCTGCAAAAGTCTGCCCCAGAGGGGCAGTGCATGCGCAACCAAAAATCGTCACAAAACGTTTATTCGCATAGGCTATTAATAAACCGGGATGATGCCTAAGTAGAAGTGTCACCATGGACCTGTAATGATCTACTACAGGCGACGCTCAGGCATTGGGCAACGCTCAGGACGATGCGTTGCTTTCACACAAGACGAGACAGACATGACAATCATATCCATCGATGCGGACATCAAGGCCAAATGGCCTCAGGGACATTGCTCGCACAGCCCCGGCACTGCCGAAGAGCTTACGATCATTGCCGTCGACCTGCTGGTCAAGGAACTGGGCACCGAGGGTGCCCGAACCTTTCTCAGTCAGGTGCTAAGCAGATACTCGCCAGCCGAACTGCCCGCCTGACACGCGACGACTCATTTCAAGCGCGCCAGCCGGCTGGTCAACAGGTCGAAAAAGCCCTGAGCGTCACCATTCTCGACCCAGAACACATTCTGCGGCTGCTTCAGCGTGCCGTACCAGTCTGCGACGGTCTGACCAAAACCGATGCCGTCACGACTATCGATGGCAAGGTTGATCTGCCGACCTGAAAACAGCTCAGGCTGGAGCAACCAGGCAATCACGCTGGCATCATGGACAGGCCCGCCAGGCAGTCCGTAATGTTCCATATCCAGCTTGACGTATTCATCGAGAATTCCGCCAACCAGCTTGCCCGCCTGATTACCCAATGCGGCGATCTTCTGGAGACGCTGCTCGCTGGTCAGAATCTTGTGGGTCACGTCCAGTGGCACGTAGGTCAGCTTGACGCCACTGGCCAGTACGATCTGCGCGGCATGGGGATCGGCGAACAGGTTGAATTCGGCAGTCGGCGTGATATTGCCGCCATTGAAGTGCGCACCACCCATGACCACGACTTCCTTGATCCCCTGAGTGATTTCGGGAGCCTGTACCAGTGCCAGCGCCAGATTGGTCTGCGGGCCAAGCATCGCGATGGTGATGCTGTGCGGCTCGGCTTTTTTCAGGGTATCGATCAGGTAATTGACTGCATTACCTTCGGCCAGGCCTTTTGCCGGCTCATGGATCGGCACACCCGGCAGACCTTCCTGACCATGCACGTTTTCGGCATAGATCGGCGTACGTACCAGAGGCTTTGGAGCACCGGCATAGACTGGCACCTCTTCACGCCCTGCCCACTCACGGGCAAGCCTGGCATTGCGCGAAGTCTTGTCCAGACGCACATTGCCGGCAACCGTGGTAATCGCCAGTACGTTCAGTTCTTCCGGAGAGGCCAGCGCCAGCAGCAGTGCGACCACATCGTCGGCCCCCGGATCGGTATCGATGATCAGGTTGCGCTTTTCAGCCGCCTGAGCGGCACTCATACCGAGAATGGACAAAAGCGATAGGCTCCACAGTAGTTGTCTGGAAAGTTTAAATAATTGCATGGTTTACTCCCTGTTCAAGTTGTCCTTAAAAAACCACACCAGCCACCAATGCAACATTGCTATACGGCTGGCATTCCCCGCTACGCACGATAGCCTTTGCGCTACGGCTCAAGACTTTCAATTCTTCATGACTCACCCAGCGCTGCTGGCCCAATTGCTCATCAAGCGCCAAGGCTTCGATCACCCGCAGCCCCGGTGGCTGTACGTTCACCATCTCGCTGGCCAGCACGTGGCTTTCGACCTGCATTTCCGTCAGCACGACATCCAGCACACTGGCGAAATCCGGCACACCATGGGTCAACGCCAGATCGATCAGTTCGACACCCGCAGGCACGGGCATGCCAGCATCGACAATCATGAGGATATCGCCGTGCCCCAGTGAGGCAATCACGCGGGACAAGGCAATATTGAGAAGAGGTGTCTTTTTCATGAGGCTTTGAATTCCTGCACTTCATCGAACGTCGGTATCGAAGGTTGCGCACCGGCACGGGTGACAGACAGTGCCGCCGCAACCTGAGCAAAGCGGATCGCTTCGGTCTCACTCTTGCCTTGCGAAAGAGCCGAAGCGAAACCACCGACAAAGGTATCACCTGCCGCTGTCGTATCAACCGCCTTCACTCTCAGCGCAGGCACATGTTCAAAACCCTGGGCATTGGCCAGCAGGCTGCCCTGCTCTCCCAGCGTGATGATGACATTCCGCGCCCCGGCAGCCAGCAGCGCTGTCGCCGCCTGTTGCGCCGCAGCGGGCGAGTCCACCACGACTCCCGTAAGAGCCTGCGCCTCGCTTTCATTGGGGATCAGATAATCAATCAACCCATACCACTCCTGCGGCAAGGGGTCGGCAGCCGGTGCCGGGTTGAGAATGACGGTCTTGCCCAGCTCACGGGCTCGGGACAAGGTGTGACGGACCGTTTCCAGTGGCACTTCGAGCTGGCAGATGACAACGTCGGCAGCAACCAGCAGCGTATCGAACACCCCGATCAGAGACGGCGTCAGTTGAGCATTGCCTCCGGCGACGACAATGATCGCGTTTTGACTGTTGTCATCCACCACAATCGACGCAATGCCGGTGGACACCCCGGCCACCGAAGTGACCGCCCGGCAATCGATGCCCTCAGCCAGCAACGCCTCACGCAACTGCTCGCCATAGGCATCTTCGCCCACACAACCGATCATCGCCACGCTGCCACCCAGACGCGCAGCCGCCACAGCCTGATTGGCCCCCTTGCCGCCGGGCACCGTCATGAAGGTGTTTCCCGAAAGCGTCTCACCGGGCCGCGGCAAGCGCTGGGCGCGAATCACCAGGTCCATGTTCAGGCTGCCTACTATCACTATTTTTGCTTGCATGGCTCATTCGCTCGGCACTGTGTTTCAGCGCAATTCATTGAAAGCATTGTTCGGCGGCGCAGTGGATTCACGAACCACAACGCTGGGGGTTACAAGACGCTTGCGGGTCGTCTCGGTCGAGGGCTCGACAATCCTGGAGAGCAGCATTTCAGCCGCCGTCTCACCCAACTGCATGATCGACTGCCCGACAGTGGTCAACGCGGGATAGACATAGCGACTCATCTGGATATCGTCGAAACCGATCACCGAAAGGTCACGGGGCACCCGGATATTGCGCTCGGCCGCCGCTCGCAGCACACCAATGGCAATCACGTCGTTACCGGCAAAAATGGCGGTCGGCCGATGATGGCCCAACAGACTGACCGCGGCCTCATGACCGGCAGAACTGGTGAAGTCACTGTGGACTGCCCACTCTGGCACGACCTCGATACCCGCTTCCTGCAGGGCGCGCCGATAACCGACAAAACGCATCTCGGCCACCGCGGTATCGGCCGGCCCGCCGATACAGGCAATATCGCGGTGCCCAAGGTCGAGCAAGTGGCGGGTCGCCAGATACGCACCGTGCTCGTGATCGATGCGCACCATATCGGCATCAATCCCCTCAAGCTCACGGTCGACGATCACCATGGGCGTGCGAACCTCGGCCAGACCGCCCGCGATACTCACATCGCCACCGACCGAGGAGACGATCAGACCGTCGACACGCTTCTCCAGCAGGACGCGCAGGTAATTGCGCTGTTTTTCCGGATTGTCGTCGGAGTTGCAAAGGATCACACAAAAGCCATTACGCTCGCAGTGATCCTCGATCCCTCGCGCCAGTTCGGCGAAATAGGGGTTGATGCCGTTGGGGATCAACAATCCGATAGTGGATGTAGTCTTGGCCTTGAGCGAACGGGCGACTGCACTGGGCACATAATCGAGCTGCGCAATCGCCGCCTCGACCTTGATCCGGACCGGCTCGCTCACGGGCCGGGTCTTGTTCAGCACATGGGACACCGTGGTGTAGGAAATCCCTGCCAGCGCCGCGACGTCTTTGATGGTTGCCATATCAGACCTGCCGCCGTGCCCGGTGGCTACGATAGGTGTCCAGTACCACCGCAATCACGATCACGGCACCGGTGATGATGCGTTTGGTGGGCTCCGACGCACCGATCTGCGCCAGACCTGCGGCCAGAACGGAAATGATCAACACCCCAAAGAAGGTGCTGATGATCGAACCACGTCCGCCCATCAGGCTGGTGCCGCCGATCACCACCGCCGCGATGACCTGCAACTCCATGCCCGCACCGGCATTGGGATCAGCCGCTTCCAGGCGCGATATCTGGAACAAGGCCGCCACACCGGCCAGCAGGCCCATCAGCGAAAACACCAGAATCTTGTAAGGCTTGGGATTGATCCCTGCCAGACGCACAGCCTCTTCGTTGGTGCCGATACCGATCAGGTAACGACCGAAGACCGTGCGCGTCAGCACTGCCTGGGCAATGAAGATCACCAGCAGCGCGATAAGGAACGAGGGCGAAATCCCAAAGGCAATGGGATTGGAAAGCCAGGCAAAGGAGTCACCGATGTAGGCCGTGCGCGAATCCGTCATCTGATACGCCACACCTCGCGCCATTTCCAGCACACCCAACGACACGATAAAGGACGGGATACGCCACGCGACAGTGATCGAGCCGGTAATGGTGCCTGCCAGAGTCGCGCAGCCGATGCCCAGCAAAGCGGCGGGAAACACGCTCCAGCCCCAGCCCAGAATCGCCACACTTACCGCCGAAGCAGCCAATGCCAGAACCGAACCCACCGACAGATCAATGCCGCCGATGATCAGCACCAGGGTCATGCCCACGGCCAGCACCATCAGGTCCGGGATCTGATTGGCCAGGGTGCTGAAGGTCTGATACGACAGGAAGTGATCGCTCAATAACGAGAACAGCACAATCATCGCCAGCAAGGCGCCTGCCAGCCCAAGGTAAGTGCCAAGGCCAAAATAGTTCCGGGCAGCTGAAGGCTGCGTCTGGGAAACAGGGTTTTTCATGAGTCATTCCTGGGCGCTGCTTCGCTAAGCAACGCATCACGTTTTTGATAGCCGGCAAAAGCAGCGGCGAGCAGTTGATCCTGAGTCCAGCTGTCGCGCTCGAAGGTATCGATCAGACGACCCGCCGACAGCACACCGATGCGATCACAAATCAGCATGAGTTCCCGAAGGTCACTGGATACCACGACCAGCGCCCGCCCCTGCCGGGTCAGCTCGCCCAATAGCGCGTAGATATCGAACTTGGCCCCCACATCGATACCCCGCGTGGGCTCATCGAACAGCATCACCGGGCAGTCACGCTCCAGCCAGCGACCGATCACCACCTTCTGCTGATTGCCGCCGGAAAGCTCCGAGACCAGTTGTGCCGGGCTGGAGCTGCGGATACGCATGGCCGCGACCTGCCGCTGCGCCAAGGCCAGCTCATCGCGGGCACTGACCACACCGCCGCGAGAGATGGCCGGCATATTGCCCAGCGCGACGTTGGCACTGATCGACTGCGACATCAGCAGGCCCTCGCCCTTGCGGTCTTCGGTGATCAGCGCAATGCCATGCTCTACGGCATCGGCTGGTGAGCGAATGATCGCCTCGCGTAATGGCTGACCCACTTCGATGCTGCCGCTATCGGCCTTGTCTGCGCCGTAGATCAAACGCAAAAGCTCTGTTCGCCCCGCACCGATCAGGCCGGAAATACCGAAGATCTCGCCACGGCGCACCTGAAACGAAACGTCCTTTACCTTATCCGAGCGTCCCAGTCCCTTGACCGACAGCGCGACCTCACCAATCTGTCGAGCACCCATGTCCATATGTTCGCCAAGCTCGCGCCCGACCATCAACGTAACCAGTTGCTCGCTGTCATAACGGGCAATCGGCTCGACACAGACCAGCTTGCCGTCACGCAGTACGGCAATGCGCTGGGAAACCCTGGCCAGTTCTTCCAGGCGATGGGAGATGTAAATGATCGAGACGCCACGCGCCTGCAAGCGGCTGACCTGCTCGAACAGCATTTCGACCTCTCGCGATGTCAGCATCGCGGTAGGTTCATCGAGAATCAGCACATGGCAATCGCCGGTCAGGTTACGGGCGATTTCAACCATCTGCTGATGACCGATCCCCAGATCGCCGACCAAGGTGTCAGGGTCGATGGCCTCAAGGCCCACCTGGGCCATGGCCTTGATGGCGTTTTCACGCAGGCGCTTGCGGTCGATCCAGCCCATGCGGCGCGGCATGTCATCCAGAAACAGGTTTTCGGCCACCGTCAGGGTCGGCAGCAGATTCAACTCCTGCATGACCATGCGTACGCCCAGCTTTTCAGCTTGCGTACGGTTGGCTGGCTGATAAGGCTGCCCCTGAAAATGCATCACACCGGCATCAGGCACAACCAGCCCGCCAATGATCTTCGACAAGGTGCTTTTGCCTGCGCCGTTTTCGCCGGTCAAGGCCAGCACTTCGCCGCGCATCAGCGTCAGCTCGATATCGCCAAGAACCGGTTGTGCGTAGGTCTTGCCGATTCCGCTGATGGACAGAACAGCATCCTGGACAGGTGCTGACATAAGCTTCTCCCGGTGCCTGCCCGGTTAGGGCAGGCACCATTACCAGACAGATATCAAGGTTTGGTGACGAGTTCGACAGGGGTTTCGATCACGCCATTGACGCTATCGACCGGCTGCTTCTTGACCAGCTTCAAGGCTGCCTCGATCCCGAAAACCGCCTGTTTGGCAGCGAACTGGTCAGCAGTGGCCAGCACTCGACCATCCTTGAGCATCGGCTTGATGGCGTTGATATTGTCGTAACCGACCACCGCCACCTTACCCGCCTTGCCTGCGGCACGAACCGCCGACACCGCGCCCAGCGCCATACTGTCGTTGCCCGCCAGCAGCGCCTTGAGGTTCGGGTACTCATTGAGCATGGCCGAGGCAACGGCGTTGCCCTTGTCGATTTCCCAGTTACCGGACTGCACGGAAACAACCTTCAATTGCGCAGTACCCATGGCGTCCTTGAAACCGGCGGTACGTTGCTGGGCATTGGTGGTGGTTGGCACGCCTTCAATGATGCCGACTTCATCACCCGCCTTCAGCCCTTTGGCCAGGTACTCACCAACCAGACGAGCGCCCTTGCGGTTATCCGGGCCTACAAAAGGCACTTCGATGTTTTTGCTTTTCAGCACGGTGGCATCCAGCTGGTTATCAATGTTGACGACCTGGATACCGGCGTCCATCGCCTTCTTGATCACCGGCACCAGCGCCTTGGAATCGGCAGGCGCGATGACCAGAGCATCGACTCTGGAGACGATCATCTGCTCTACGATACGGATCTGACTGGCTGTGTCGGACTCATCCTTGATGCCGTTGGAAATCAGGTCGAAGTCGTTGGAATGCTCTTTCTGATAGGCCTTGGCACCATCTTCCATGGTCCGGAAGAACTCGTTGGCCAGTGATTTCATGACCAGAGCGACCTTGGGCTTTTCAGCATCCTGAGCGTGGGCGAGCGAGAGGGGAGTGACTGCCGTTACGGCAGAGAAAATAGCGGCAGCGAGAAGACGTCCAGCGAATGGCAGCTTCATGAGTTCATCTCCGATGTTGTGATTATTTTTCGGGCGAACGACGCAGGGTCGAACATGGGCTCGACACGCAAACGTTTGCGAGTGAGAACTATGAGAAAGCTTGCGGGTTTTGTCAATCAACAGAAAGCCGTCTACTGCCCTCCCCGACAAAGAGAAAATGCCATCGAAAAGACGGAAACCAGACGGGTAAATCAATAAGCAGCGATATGCTCCTGAATACAGGCGCTTGATCCTACATAAAAGTTGCGAAAGATCCGACAGTGAAATACTGTATGCCCGTACAGCAAAATCAAGGGACCTTTTTCGTGGCAAAACAAAGCGCAGCAGCAACCCCCTCCCTTCCCGGCTCTTATGAACGCCTTGGCATACGGGTGCAAAAAATCATCAACTCGCCTACCGCCCAGAAAGCCAAAGCCGCTTTGATATTCCGCCTGCCTGACGAGACGGAAGACGACTGGGCTCAGTTGCTGGAAGAAATAGCCGAGAACGATAACGTCACCCTCGCCTGGCGCGATGACGGCGGCGTACAGATTTTCTGGACATTGCCTAAGGAAGACTGACGGCATGACGGTTAGATTTTCTGCCCTGCTCTGCACCACCCTGCTCCTCATTGCTCCACTGACCGTACAAGCCGATGCTCCCCGCACCTTCAGCGAAGCGAAAAAAGTCGCCTGGCGACTGTATGCGACGCAAGCGACCGAGTTCTATTGCGGCTGCAAATACACCGGCAATCAGGTTGACCTTGCTGCATGCGGCTACGTACCACGCAAGAACGCCAACCGCGCCAAACGCATCGAATGGGAACATATCGTGCCCGCCTGGCAGATTGGCCATCAACGCCAGTGCTGGCAGGATGGCGGACGAAAGAACTGCTCAAAAAATGACGACGTCTACAAACGTGCCGAGGCCGACCTGCACAACCTGGTGCCAAGCATCGGTGAGGTAAACGGCGACCGCAGCAACTTCAGTTTTGGCTGGTTGCCCGAGCAGAAAGGCCAATACGGCTCCTGCCTGACTCAAGTGGATTTCAAGGCGAAAAAAGTCATGCCGCGCCCTTCGATACGCGGCATGATCGCGCGCACTTATTTCTACATGAGCAAGCAGTACAACTTGCGCCTGTCACGTCAGGACCAACAACTTTATCAGGCCTGGAACAAGACTTACCCGGTTCAGGACTGGGAACGCCAGCGCAATCAGCGGGTCGCCTGCGTGATGGGCCGAGGTAACGAGTTCGTCGGGCCGGTCAATCTCAAATCCTGTTCCTGACTAACTGGATTCACCCATTTGAACAGTTTCCGACGCCCGCTTCATGCGTCTGGATAAAGCCTTTCGCCACTCGTCGGACAACTGTTCAGTTGGATCCAAAACGATGTAATTTCCCTGTTCGCGTCCTGTTTGAATAATGGCTGCACCTGCCTGAGCACGCTGTAAAAGCGGGCAGCACCTTGAGCAGGACGCTAGAGACCGCAGTCCGATCAGAACCGCCTGAATTAATTGCAGCCCTGTATCGATCTCGAAATGAAGTAGCAATGCCACGTGCATGACGCACGCCCAGCTACCCGTACTCGTATGTACTCATTTTCAGATGGCGTAACCCTTACGCCCAACAGGCAGGCATGAATGACTATTCAAACGGAATTTGAAATCCACTATCAATTCAAGGGCGAAGCTCGCCACTTTCTGCATCAGGCCCTGCTCCTCAGCCAAAGCGACGCCCTGCATATGGCTACGCTGCATGCCGGAGTAGGAACCGTCAGTGACAATGTATCCGCAGGCCCCATACGCTTGGCAATTTTGCAGGCGCAGGGGTTTGGCGTGACGCAGGTGCATTGGAAGAAGTGCTCTGCAAACGTCCAGCTACCTGAATAATGAAACCGGCCCATCAGGGCCGGTCTTCATCAAGGCTGTCAGATCGGGGCATATTCGCCCGTGCCCTCAGGCCAGGGTGTCAGCAACTCGAACCCCGTCTGAGTCACGGCAACCATATGCTCCCACTGAGCAGACAAGGACAGGTCCCGTGTCAGTACTGTCCAGCCGTCCGCCAGCGCCTTGGTCTCCGGCCTGCCGGCGTTGATCATCGGCTCGATGGTAAACACCATTCCAGGCTTGAGCTTGAGGCCCTTGCCAGCAGTGCCGTAGTGCAGAACCTGTGGCTCTTCGTGGTAAGTACGGCCAATGCCATGCCCGCAATACTCGCGCACGACGCTGAAGCCTTCACGGTGAGCAACCGTCTGGATGGCATGGCCGATATCACCCAGCGTGGCCCCCGGACGCACGGCATGGATACCGGCGCGGGTGGCTTCATAGGTGGTTTCCACCAGCCGTTTGGCCAGCGGGCTGACTTCACCGACCAGATACATGCGACTGGTGTCGCCGTACCAGCCATCCTTGATCACCGCCACATCGATATTGACGATATCGCCGTCCTTGAGGATGTCGGTCGGCGAAGGAATGCCATGACAGACCACGGCATTGGGTGAAATGCAGGTGGTCTTGGTGAAACCGTGATAGCCCACGTTCGCCGGGATGACTTTCAGCTCCTTGACGATGTATTCGTTGCAGATGTCATCGAGGGCTTCGGTGCTGACACCGGCTTTCACATGGGGGGCGATCATTGCCAGTACATCGGCAGCCAGCCTGCCCGCAATGCGCAACTGGACAAGATCCTGTTCGGTCTTGAGCGTAATACCGCGACTCATGAGGCCACCTTGGTAACCGAAGAAGTACCGAAAGCCTGAGTAGTCAGTACGGTGCCACCTGCATCCTCGGCACGAATCAGCATCTGACAGATCTCGCTGTAGTTGAGTGTCGGATGGAGTTCGGCAAGCATGCCAATCCGCATCCAGTGCTCAGCCTGAGCGTTGATTGAGCGACTCAATGCCACGCTGGCCGAGCGCAGATTGGCATGCATGTGTTCAGAAATCTTTACCAGCCCCATGGCTCACCTCATATGGAATATACGAAGCATATATGTTTCGTATATCCACAGGCAAGAGACTGCTTCAGGCTACAGCGGCTACGCAACGCTCCTCGCCATAGGGAGCGTCGGTGACAGGCATCGAGCCTTGTGGCTCATCGAAGTTGAACTGGCGCAACGCAGTTGCCAAGGCAAGGAAGTCTTCGCGCTGCATCTCGTTGACCAGAACAGCGCAAAAGGATGGGTGAGTGATAGAACCTTGCAATGCATTCAGGGACATGACAACCTCTTACTGGATACTGTTGTTATATACAGTATTCATGTAACCGATCCGGCACAAGCCTGCTTGCGACGAATGGTCATTCTCTGTCCCCGGCAGAATCAAAGCCCGGCCAGTACTCGCAGGCGCTCCCAGTCACTACGGTCGATAGCGATGCCGTCAACCAGCGATCGGGCTCGCTGGACATAGCGGCGGTCACCGGGAATACGCTCCTGTCCTACTCCCTGCATCTGACGGACAAGCTCCTCGCTACGCTGCGCGAACTGCTGGCCACTGCCTCTGTCCGGATCGATGACAATCAGCAACTGCCCTGTCCAGGGTGTCTGCGCGCCGGGGTGTTTCGACCAGTCGAACCCGAACGAAAAATTCCCGCCTGTCAGCCCTGCCGCCAGCAGTTCCACCATCATGGACAGTGCTGAGCCCTTGTAGCCGCCAAACGGCAACAGCGCTCCACCATCGAGAATGGCCTTGGGGTCTTCGGTTGGCTGCCCGTTGCGATCCACGCCCATGCCCGGTGGCAGCATCCGCCCTTCCCGCGCAGCAATCTGGACATCGCCGTGGGCAATGGCGCTGGTGGCGAGATCGAACACTATGGGCTCGCCATCCACACGGGGAGCCGCGAAGGCAATCGGATTGGTGCCAAACAGTGGTTTTTGCGCGCCATGGGGTACAACGCAGGTCATGCTGTTGACCACACTCAGCGCGACAAGGCCTTGCTGGGCAAAAGGCTCGACATCCGGCCATAGCGCCGCAAAATGATGGGAGTTGCGGATGGCCAGAATCGCAATCCCCGCACTCCTGACCTTTTCAATCAGCAATGAACGGGCAGCCTCCAGGGCGGGCTGGGCAAAACCATTGGCGGCATCGACTCTTACGAAGGCAGCCGCGACATCTTCGACAACAGGCACGGCCTGACCATCGACCCAGCCACTGGCCAGCGACGACAAGTAGCCCGGAATACGAAAGATGCCATGGCTGTGAGAACCGTCACGCTGCGCACTGGCACAGTTTTCGGACAACACATGAGCGACCTGCGGCGAAGTGCCGTGAGCCAGAAATATCTGGAAAAGCAGGTCGGCCAACTGCGAATACGAAACCGCCTGAACCTGATCATTGTCACGAATTGCGGGCATCTGAAACTCCGGCGTCGGTTGAAAGAACAAGTATCAGTGCATGTAAAAATACTGCCTGGCGCCACGCGAAAAAACTTTCAACAGCATTTTTACATCAATGAGAGCCGATCACATTCACGATGAAATAATCCTCCGCCTGATACTCAATAGCCATACATTGTTCTCTCCAATGGAGATCAAGAGGTAGAATGCGTCAACGGTACAGACCGGAGAGCCAATGAGCGCCCCCATCCTCAGCGAAGCAGAATATGACGCAATAACCGATGCCGCCGCGCATTGGTGTATGCGCCTGCATGCTGACGACTGCACGGATGCCGAGCGAAAGGTTTTCAACCAGTGGTTCAATGCCCATCCACAGCATGCGATCGAATACGAAGCGATGCTGGAGATATGGGATATCTCCGAGCAGGTCACGCCTGCCAATCCGGCCCCGGTGGTCGAGCTGAAACCTCAAGCGCCCAGGGCAACGCCTTATCGCAATCGCTTTCGCCGCCATTACGCTGCTGCCGCCACCATCGCGGCCCTGGCAATTCCTCTGGCGGGCATTACCGGCTGGAATCAAGGCTGGCTCCCAAACGCTTACGACACCTATGAAGCACAGGATGCTACTCGGGTCGTCACCATGGCCGATGGCAGCCGCGTCGAGCTGAACCTGGGTACGCAACTGACTTACGCCAACTACAAGGACCGTCGCAGTGTCACCCTGCAAAAGGGCGAGGCGTTCTTCGAAGTCAGCCATGACAGCACTCACCCCTTCGTGGTCAGCGCCGGGCAAGGCAGCGTCAAGGTGACGGGGACCCGCTTCAATGTCTGGATGTATCAGGAGCAGGTGCGGGTCACTCTGGTGGATGGTTCGGTACAGGTCAGCAGTGACCGTTCGCAACCGGGCACCGGTTACCGTCTGGACCCCGGCATGCAGGCCAGTTACAAACCGGGTGATTTCCAGCCAAAAGTCAGCGACACCCTTGCAGGCGATACCAGCCTTGCGTGGCGCAATGGCAAGCTGATCTTCAATGACATGCCGTTGAGCCAGGCCTTGCCGTTGATAAACCGCTACCTTCCTACGCCAATCCTGCTGGCCGATAACGCCACTGGCGCAATTCGCCTGGGTGGCAGCTACAACACTCATGACATGTCGAGCCTGCTGGCATCACTGCCCAAGGTACTGCCGGTATTCATCACCCAGAATCAGGAAGGCAACCCGGTCCTCAACAAGCGCTCGCCGGTAACACCGAAGAGCTGATCTTCATATCCCCGCAAAATTTCCTACGCAACAGATGTAAATGCGAAGCATTTTCACGTATTTTTGAATAATACCCCGGTATGATTTCGGTCCGATCAGGATGTGCAGGCTGTTTTTTCGACGGCCCCTACCCTGTCCAAATGACGTTTTTATGTTTTTTTTGCATTCAAAGATGAGTTTTTCAGGCGCTCGTTCGTCTTAGTAAATGAGTTTCGTTTACACAACCCAATGAGCCGCACTGAAAAAGCCTGAAAAGGAGTTTGCGCATGTTCAATCGTCAAGGAATTACAACCCGCACGATGCTCCGGCAGACGGCCCTCTCTGCCCAGTCAGAGTCACCCGCCGCAGAAACCGATCGCCCGGGCAACGAACATATAAGGCTGCTGCTGAAAAGTTTTGGCCTGCGCACAAGCCTGGTCAGGCTGAAGGTTCTGGACGCACTGCTGGCCGCCAATGACGAAGGTCAGCCGCTGGGTGTGCGGGGTGTGCACAGCCAGCTGCTGCGGCTCGATGTGCCGTTGTCCTTTCTCAGTGTGCGCGAAGTGCTCAAGCGCCTGTGCGATGAAGGCGTGATCAATCTAAATGCGGACAAGACCTACAGCCTTCATCCTCGCGCCTGGGAATGGCTCAACGAATCGAACAAGAATTGCACCCCGTAATGTGTAGATGCGAGGGCAGCGAGTCTCAGTTCCTGACCTTGCGCCGCATGATGCCGTTCAGAATGACCACCACGACAGCCACGCTTATTGCAATGTATTGAAAGGCCTTCTCGCTGAGCACCCCACTGTTCTGCAGATGCGACAGGCCCAGCATGATCGCCAGCACGGACAGGGCAATCAGAATGGAGTAAATCAAACGCTGCTTGTTGGTCATAACGGCTTCCTGAGTTCTCTGAATAGCATTGGCTCTGCGCAAATGCCCGCATATGGTACGCCGATGTGCCGTTTCTGGCACGGCTCCCCCCGCCTCATCACCGCCTCTTTGACAGTCACAGAGCACAATTGAACATTGCCGTGTGAATCACGCATGGTTTAATGCCGCCCTTCAATGTCGTTTATCGACTGTTCATGACTTGCCAAGGAGTTTCAACATGCCCCATGAAGGCAGCCTGCTACAGGCCGCAGTCGTGTTCCTGCTCGCCGCTGTATTGACTGTTCCGCTGGCCAAGCGCCTGCAACTGGGCGCCGTGCTGGGCTATTTATTCGCGGGCGTCATCATCGGCCCTTCGGTGCTCAAACTGATCGGCAATCCGGAAAGCGTCAGCCACATTTCCGAACTCGGGGTGGTGTTGCTGCTGTTCATCATCGGCCTGGAACTGTCGCCCAAACGTTTATGGGTGATGCGCAAGGCAGTCTTCGGGGTCGGCATGGCACAAGTTCTGCTGACCGGCCTGGTGATTGGCTGCGTTGCCCTGCTGGCTTTCGAGCAACCCATCAATACGGCTGTGGTGCTGGGTCTGGGGCTTGCGTTGTCCTCGACCGCCTTTGGCCTGCAAAGCCTGGCCGAGCGCAAGGAACTGAACAGTCCCCATGGGCGACTGGCGTTTGCCATTCTGCTGTTTCAGGACATCGCTGCCATCCCGTTGATTGCCATGGTCCCACTGCTGGCCGGTACCAGCCATGAGCACGACTTGAGCCCCCATGAAAGCCTGCGTCACAGCCTGCAAGTCCTGGGCAGCATCGCAATTGTGGTGGTCGGCGGACGTTATCTGCTGCGCCCGGTGTTTCGCATCGTGGCCAAGACCAAAATCCAGGAAGTATCGACTGCCACTGCCTTGCTGGTGGTGATTGGCACTGCCTGGCTGATGGAGCTGGTAGGCGTGTCCATGGCGCTGGGCGCATTCCTGGCCGGCCTGCTGCTGGCCGACTCCGAATACCGGCACGAACTGGAAGCTCAGATCGAGCCTTTCAAAGGCCTGTTGCTGGGGCTGTTTTTCATCAGTGTCGGGATGGGCGCCAATATCAGCCTGTTGTTCAGTTCACCCGTGACGGTACTGGGGCTGACATTTCTGCTGATTGCCCTGAAATTTCCGCTGCTGTTTTTCATCGGGCGTCTGGCAGGCGGGCTGAGCAAGCAGAATGCTCTGAGCCTGGGGCTGGTGCTGGCCGCAGGTGGCGAGTTCGCTTTCGTCGTCTTCAAGATCGGCAACCAGCAAGGCCTGTTCGAACCCGCGCTGTACGACATTCTGATCCTGGCCATTACTCTCTCCATGGCCATGACGCCGCTGCTGTTCATGGCCATGGCTCGCTGGATCAAGCCCAAGGCAAAACCTGTGGAAGTGCCGGACGAGTATCGCGATATCAATACCGACAGCCCTCGCGTGGTGATTGCCGGCATGGGCCGTATGGGCCAGATCGTGGCGCGTATTCTGCGTGCGCAGAATATCCCTTTCGTGGCGCTGGATACTGCCGTGGAATCCATTGAGTTTTCGCGCAGCTTCGGCAATGTGCCGGTGTTCTACGGTGACCCGCTGAAACCGGAAATCCTGCGTGCGGCCAAGGTGCATGAAGCAGAGTTCTTTATCATCGCCACCGACGATCCCGACACCAACATCAAGACCGCCGAGCTGATCCGCAAGCTGTACCCGGACATGAAGATCATTGCCCGCGCCCGTAACCGTCAGCACGTTCATCGCCTGATCGACGTGGGCGCACAGGCGGTACGTGAAACCTTCTACTCCAGCCTGGAAATGAGCCGTCAGACCCTGCTCGGCCTTGGTTTGAGCCAGGCTCAGGCCGATGCACGGATCAGCCGCTTCAAGCGCCACGACGAACAGGTGCTGGCTGCGCAACATCTGGTGTATGACGACGAAGCCAAACTTCTGCAAACCGCACGGGAAGCCCGGAAGGAACTGGCGCAGTTGTTTGAAGCGGATCGTCAGGAAGAAGAGTCGGGCAAGTCCTGATTCGCGACTGAAGTCGCTCCTACGCAATTGTGTGGGAGCGAATCGGGCGGCGCTCCGCTCAGTCGCGAAAACCTCCTACTCGGCATACGGGCTGTCCCAATACCGCTTGTGCATGCCGAGCTTTTTCTTCAAGCCCCTGGGCAAACGCTTTTCCTGTTTGCTCAATTTATAGGCCAGCAGCTTGAGGGCGTTGCGCACGAAAGACAGTGGCCAGAGTAGAAAACGGCGCTTGCCCAGAAAGGCAAGCTCCGACTTCACGTAGCGCATCCCCTCGCCCGCAACGCCACCAAAGGTTTCATAGATCCAGGACTCGCGGGACTGGAACACGCCAATATCGAAGTAACGGCAAAACTCCTCGCGCAAGCTGTAGTTGTGCGAATGCCTGCACACCGCCGAACCTTCGTAGGCGATTTTCCAGCCGTCGAGCAGCATCTTGGCCGTGACGTACATGTCTTCGGACAGGATCACATGCCGTGGGAAACCACCAATCGCCAGCAACGCCTCACGACGATATGCCGCGAATGAGTTCGACATGAACGGTGTCTTGATGCCCAGGGTTCCGGCATCTTCGAGGGTCTTGATCCGGGAAGTCGCAGGGTAATTGAATAATCGTGCATGCTGCGCCAGCAGGTTGGCATCCTTGTGGGGCAATTGCCGCCCGCACACTGCGCCTACCCTGGGATCAGCGAATGGCAGCACGATATTGGCGATGGCATTGATGTCTTCAACATAGGCATCCTGGGTCATGTAGACGTAGATGTCGTAGTCGGGGTTGAGCTCGACCATCATCTGCCGGGTGCCGCCGTGATTGAAATCCTTGCTATCGATACGGATCACATTGGCGCAACGTGAACGCGCCAGTTCCAGGGTGCCATCCGAAGAGCTGGAATCCACGATCAGGGTGTCGAACGTGGCGGTCTGGGTCGCCAGTGAATCCAGCAGGCGCTCCAGATCCTTGCGCCCGTTATAGGTCGGAATGACACAAGCCACTCTCAAAGACGGCATAACAATACTCCAGAGCAAAATCCTGATGCCCAATCTGTCAGCGTGTTTGAGGGTAGCTCATGCCTCGCCGGACGACCATTCGAATGCAGTCAGCCCAATACCTCGCTCAAGGGAATGAAGTTGATCCAGTCCCCTTCAGCGACCGTGGTGCCTTCGCGAACCTCGATCAGCCCGTCTGCCCATGCCGCACTGCGCAGCACGCCCGAGCTTTGGTTGCTGTAGGCCACGGCACGCCCTTGCTCAAGACGACCGCGCAGGTATTCGCGACGATTGCCCGCCTTGCGCCAGACGAACCCGGCCGGTACCGGAAACTGCATGGGCGTGACATCTGCCACTCCCATGCGACGCAACAGATAGGCTCGGGCCAGTAGCGCGAAAGTGACCAGCGTGGAGGCCGGGTTGCCCGGCAGGCCGATTACCGGCACGCCACGAAAATGGCCGAA
The DNA here is from genome assembly GCF_015471405.1 of Pseudomonas cichorii. Taxonomy (GTDB): domain Bacteria; phylum Pseudomonadota; class Gammaproteobacteria; order Pseudomonadales; family Pseudomonadaceae; genus Aquipseudomonas; species Aquipseudomonas serbiensis. The sequence continues at coordinate 67,512 of NZ_BLVZ01000009.1, read as the reverse complement.
GGTCAGTGGTTTGCCCGGCTTGATGGCCAGTTTCCACAGTGACAGCTCACCCTCTTCACGCAATGCATGGCCAAGGAAGTCAGCCTCCCCGACAGAAACACCGCCCGTGGACAGGATCAGATCGACCCCATCAAGCCCGGCCAATGCGGCACGGGTCTTTTCCAGATCGTCCGGCAGGATACCCGCATCCAGAACCTCGCATTCAAGGCGCTTCAACCAACTGCACAGCAACACGCGATTACTGTTGTAGATCTGCCCTGGCCCCAACGGCTGGCCTGGCTCGATCAACTCATCGCCGGTGGACAGCACGGCAACCCGGACACGGCGTATGACATCCAGTCCAGCCAGCCCCAGGGACGCCGCGAGCCCGAGTTCTATAGGCCCCAGGCGAGTACCGGCCGCCAGCACCTTGTCACCGATCGTGGTTTCCTGCCCTTGAGGACGGATGTTCTGTCCGGGCTTCAGCGGCTCGGTAAAGCGCACGCGCTGGTCTTGCAGGACTTCGGCGTTTTCCTGCATTTCAACGCAATCGGCACCTTGCGGCATGGGAGCGCCGGTAAAGATGCGCGCGCAGGTACCGGCAGCCAGCGGTTCGGGCGCCTGCCCGGCGAAGATACGCTGGCTGACCGGCAGCGGTTCGCCGGTCCAGTCAGCCAGACGCAAGGCGTAACCATCCATGGCGCTGTTGGGCCAGGGTGGCAGGTCGAGGGTGGATATCAGATCCACCGCCAATACACGCCCTTGAGCTTCAGCCAGAGAAACCCGCTCGTGCTCGGTGATGGGCGAGGCTTCGGCCATTTCCATCAGGCGCGCAAGGGCTTGTTCGACAGGCATCAAGGCCTGAGGTGCGTTCATGCTCGATCAACCACGAGTGGCGCAGGGCTCGGCCTGCTTGAGGTGTGGCACGAAATTGCACGGGCGGAAACGCGAATCCAGTTGTTGGGACAGAATACCGTCCCAGGCAGTACGCACTGCATTGGTGGAGCCCGGCAGGCAGCAGACCAGCGTACCGTTGGCCAGACCGGCCAAGGCGCGGGACTGGATGGTCGAGGTGCCGATGTCCGGTACGGAAATCTGCCGGAACAGCTCACCGAAGCCATCGACCTGTTTGTCCAGCAGGCAGCTCACGGCTTCCGGCGTGCTGTCACGCCCGGTAAACCCGGTGCCACCGGTGATCAGCACCACCTGGACCTGCTCATCGGCAATCCAGGTCGCGACCTGCGCACGAATCCTGTACAGGTCATCCTTGAGCAGCACACGCTCGATCAAGCCGTGACCGGCTTCGGTCAGACGATCGACGAACATCTGTCCCGACGTGTCGGTCTCGAAGGTGCGGGTATCGCTGACGGTCAGAACAGCGATATTCAAAGGTACAAAAGGTGTGTCAGCCTTGGCTTTCATGGCCTAGATCCGGTTGTTAAGGAAACAGGCCGGTGTTATATCACAGCACTCCTTTTGACTGCCCGGTGAGTCTTTGATGAATGTTGGTACTGCCCTGCCATCCTGCTCGATCCTGTTGCTGGCCGGAGGTCAGGGACAACGCATGGGCGGGCGCGACAAAGGCCTGGTCGAGTGGCAAGGCGAGCCCTTGATTCAACATCTGCATCGCCTGACACGCCCCTTGACCGATGACTTGATCGTATCCTGCAACCGCAACCTTGAGCGTTATGCCGCTTACGCCGATCAACTGGTTCAGGACGATAACACCGACTTTTCGGGGCCACTGGCCGGTATCCGCGCCGCCCTGCCCCTTGCACGACATGAATACCTGCTGGTATTGCCCTGCGACGTGCCGCTGATCGACAGCTCGCTATTGCAGGCACTGCGCAAGACCGCGTTCGAGCACCCCGGCCATCCGGTCATGGTCCGCGAAGGCGAACACTGGCAACCCCTGCTCTGCATCATCCCGACCGCCCATGCCGCAGCCCTTGAAAACGCCTGGCAAAGTGGTGAACGCAGCCCGCGCCGGGCCATGGCACACTTGCAGCCTGTGGCCCTGCAACTTGAGGCTGGCGACCCGCGTCTGGCCAATTTCAATACGCCAGACCTGCTGAGCCAGATCAATGATCAGGCTCTGTGAACTTTTCACGGAACTTGCAAAGGGTGTATACGTCTGAGAGTCACTAGCTTGCAAAACAAGCCATTACCAAGAGTCCATCCGGAGACACTGTCATGAAACAACACACTCTTCCTGCCGCCTTTTTGCTGGCACTGGGCATTGCCTCCCTCGCGGGCTGTGCATCCCCAACTGTAATCACCTTGAATGATGGCCGTGAAATCCAGTCTGTCGATACACCTCACTACGATGAAGACTCAGGCTTCTACGAGTTCAAGCAACTCGATGGCAAGCAGACTCGTGTCAACAAGGATCAGGTACGTACCGTCAAGGATCTGTAATCCGGACGTGATGTAGAAAAAACCCGCCAATCGCATCGATGGCGGGTTTTTTATTGGCTCCCACAATTCCACACCCTTCCCTGTAGGACCGACTTCAGTCGGGAAGGCGGTAGTGAACTGGCAATAAGGGCTGAATGTACAAGCCTCTTCCCGGCTGAAGCCGGTCCTGCCTGTGCTTACCAATCAAGTTTCAGCAGGCTCTCGAACTCGCGAGGCTCTCCGCTTACCGGATCGATAAAACGCAACCCCTGGGCCAGAAGCTTCAATGGCCGATCATGATCATCGACTGCATCCTTGATGACCTCGGGATAGAACGGATCATTGCAGATCGCCGCACCCAGCGCCGCCATATGCACACGCAACTGGTGCTTCTTGCCGGTCACCGGATAAAGCCCATAGCGCCATAACTCCCCGTTGCGCTCGCGGACTTCGATGCGGGTCTGGGTATTGCTTGCGCCAGGCCCTTCCTGCATGCGGAAAAACGGCTCGCCATCCACCAGCCGGCTCTCATGTACCCGAGGAAACTCAAGTTCGGGCAGCGCAGGTGCGATAGCTTCATAACGCTTGTCGATCTTTCGGGTGGGAAACAACGCCTGATAGGCCGAGCGGCTTTGCTTGTTGGCCGAAAACAGCACCAGCCCGCTGGTATGCCGGTCGATGCGGTGCAGCGGAACCAGATCCGGGTTATCCAGCCGATGGATCAACCTTCGCAGCAGGGTTTGCTCGACATATTCGCCAGCAGGCGTAACCGGTAGAAACGGGGGCTTGTCGGCCACCACCAGATGCTCGTCGGCGTACAGGATCGTTTCCACGACCGGGATCGGCGTTTCGTTCGGGACTTCGCGAAAGTAGTGAATCTTCAGGCCTTCGCGATACGCCAGATCGGACGACACAGGCATGCCATTGGCATCCAGCACCCTGCCGCGGGCGATGCGGTCCAGCCATTGCTCACGACTGATGGCAGTGAATCGCGCACACAGGCAGTCGAGTACCGTCACCCATGGGCCGGGCGGCAGATACAGGGTACTGGCTTGGTTATGTGCGGCAACGAAGACGGACTCGGACATGCGAGGGTATGACTCTTGAGAAAGCTGGAACGACTGGCCCGGCATTATCCCTCAAGGGCTTGGATCCCCGCTATCCGGGCGATAACCGAACGAAATCACCACAGGCCCCGAGATAGAAACTGCGGCACTTTGAACCATCTGGTACATTTTGCTGGAATCTTTGCCCGACACCGGGCAGTGACGCCAAAACAAGAGACAGAAAGTCATGACCCAGATTGAAAAACCGTCCATTCTCGCAGGCTTGATCGGCTCGGGTATCCAGGCCTCACGGACCCCGTCGATGCATGAGCATGAAGGCGATGCGCAGGGCTTTCGCTATCTGTATCGACTGATCGATATCGACACTCTCAAGCTGGACATCAACGCGCTGCCGCGCTTGCTGGAAGGTGCCCAGAACAGCGGCTTCACGGGCCTGAACATCACCTTCCCCTGCAAGCAGGCGGTCATCCCGTTACTGGACGAACTCTCCGATGAAGCTCGCGGCATAGGCGCGGTCAACACCGTAGTGTTCAAGGATGGCAAGCGCATCGGCCACAACACCGATTGCCTGGGTTTTGCCGAAGGGTTGCAGCGCGGTCTGGCTGAGGCACCGCGTCAGCATGTGGTGCAGATGGGCGCTGGAGGTGCGGGTGCAGCCGTGGCCCATGCGCTGCTCAGTGCAGGCGTGCAACGTTTGAGTGTGTTCGAGGTAGAGCCTGAACGCGCCCGAGGCCTGGTCGATAACCTCAATACGTTTTTCGGCGCAGGCCGGGCTCAGGTGGGCCTCGATCTGCCTGGCGCAATGGCCGAAGCCGACGGGCTGGTCAACACCACGCCCGTGGGCATGGCCAAGTTGCCTGGTACGCCATTGCCGGTAGAACTGCTGCGCGCCGAATTGTGGGTCGCGGAAATCATTTACTTCCCGCTGGAAACCGAACTGCTCAAACACGCACGCGCCCTGGGTTGCCGCACGCTCGACGGCTCGACCATGGCCGTGTTTCAAGCGGTGAAGGCCTTCGAGCTGTTCAGTGGCCACCCCGCCGATGCAGAACGCATGATGAGCCACTTTCACAGCCTGTAAGGCTCAGCGCTTGAGATAACTCAGGACAGCGTCACAGATCATGGTTTTGTGACGCTGCCTGACTTCATCGCTCCACAGTTCGATCTGGAATATCTCGCTGAACGTGTGGCGGTTGGAAATGCGATAGAAGCAGAACGAACTGATCATCAGGTGCAGGTCCACCGGATGGACACCTTCGCGGAACAACCCCAGCGACTCCCCACGCCGCAGAATATCGTCCAGCGCCCGGATGATGTTCTGGCTCTTGGCCTGGATCGAATCGGATTGTTTGACGTTCTCGCCGTTGTGGATGTTTTCGATGCACACGATCCGCACAAAATCGACATTGCGGTCATGGTGATCGAAGGTGAACTCAACAACCCGGTGGATGGCCTCTACCGGTTCGAGTTCGCCCAGATTCAACTGGCTTTCGGTGGTGCGGATATCGCCGTAGAGTTTTTCCAGCACTTCAACGTACAGCTGCTCCTTGCTACCGAAGTAGTAATAGATCATCCGTTTCGACGTCTTGGTGCGCTCGGCGATGGCATCGACCCGTGCCCCGGTCAACCCATAGGCAACGAACTCGACGATGGCCGCCTGCAGGATATCCTCGCGGGTTTTCTCCGGATTGTTCTTGCGGCTCTTGCGCAGCACATCGACTGGCTCGATGGCCGCGGAGTCGGCAGTTTTTTTCATTATTCGCTCACGACCACGGTTGAATCCCGGATTATGAAGCTCGTAATGGATGGAGGGAAGCTGCGAAGCACTCCTGTGCTGCGCAGCCCGGTATCAAGGGTCAGAGACGTGCCTGGCGCGCCGCCACATTACGGGCCTTGGCCATGGCCGCCAGCCGTACCGGAACATTGGCCGCGCCATAACCGACATAATCGTTCTTGCGTTGCAGAATCTCGAAGAAGAAACGCCCGTCGAAGGCATCGGTGTAGACATGGAACAGTTCGCCGCCCTGTGCATCGCGGTCGTACAGCACGTTGTAATAGGCCAGCTCGCTGAGAAACTCGTCATCAAAGTCGAAGCGTGCGGCCAGGTCATCGTAATAGTTGAGCGGGATGTCCAGCAAAGGTACGCCTGCCTCCTTGGCACGACGGACTTCGGCAAAGATGTCTTCGCACGAGAACGCGATGTGATGCACGCCGGAGCCACGATAACTCGACAAGGCATGGGAAATCGCGGTGTTGCGATTTTCCGAAATGTTCAGCGGCAAGCGGATCGTGCTGCAACGGCTGCGCAATGCACGGCTTTTGACCAGCCCGTAAGGATCGGGAAGCACCACTTCGTCATCGGCCTCGAAATCCAGCAGGCTCTTGTAGAACAGCACCCAGCTATCGAGACTGTCTGCCGGTAGTGCCATGGCCATGTGGTCAATGCGCTGCAAGCCGCCCTGATCTCTGGTTTTGGGATCGACGACAAAATCGATGTCATAGATCGACTGGCCAGGCTCCGCGCCCTGGACCAGATAGATCAGGCTGCCATCGGGCGCACGCACTGAAGGGATTTCCCGCTCGTTCGGCCCGACCAACCCACGGTAGGGTTGGCCCTTGAACGCTCGCGCACGCTCCAGCGCCCTGTTGCCATCATCCACTCGCAAGGCAGTGGCGCACAACGAAGGGCCATGGGCCTCGAAAAAGCTGTGGGCAAAGGAATAGGGTTCAGCATTGAGCACAATCTTGATATCGCCCTGCCCCAGCAGGCTCACAGCCTTGGAGCGGTGCTGCCCCAAGCGCGCAAAACCGAGGCGCTCCAGCCAGCCGGACAAGCGCGCGCCCTGCGTTTCATCAACCGCGAACTCAAGAAACTCGACGCCACTGTAGGTGCTGGCAGGCGGTGGGTTGAAGAGGATTTCGGAAGCAACCGGTTCGGCCTCCCGGGCCAGGAGTTGGCGGGTTTTTTCTTCCAGGTAGAGCAAGGAGCGAAAACCGTCAGCTGCGTTGGCACGTGTCGGTGCAGCCCGAAAACCGTCGTTGAAGACTTCCAGCGACAGAGGGCCGGTGTAACCACTGCGCAGGATCGGGGCCAGAAAGCCCGGCAGGTCGAACTCGCCTTGCCCGGGGAAGCAGCGAAAATGCCGGCTCCACTCCAGCACGTCCATGGCCAGGATCGGCGCATCGGCCATTTGCACGAAAAAGATCTTGTCGCCGGGAATCTGTGCAATGGCACTTGGATCGCCCTTGAGTGACAAGGTGTGGAAGCTGTCGAGCAATACGCCCAGCGCCGGGTGATCAACCTGACGTACGAGATTCCAGACCTGTTGCCAGGTATTTACATGGCGACCCCAGGCCAGGGCTTCATAGCCCACCCGCAGGTTACGCGCACCGGCACGCTCGGCCAGCAGGCTCAGGTCATCCAGCAGGATATTTTCATCGCCCACCGAATCGGCGGCGGCATTGCTGCAGACCAGCACCAGGTCGGTGCCCAGTTCCTGCATCAGATCGAACTTGCGTTCGGCACGATCGACATTACGCTGAAGGCGGTCACGACGGCAGCCTTCAAAATCACGAAACGGCTGGAACAAGGTGATGGCGATGCCCAGGTCGGCGCAGATCTGCCTGACGTTGCGCGGGCTGCCGTCGTAATACAAAAGGTCGTTCTCGAAAATCTCTACCCCATCGAAACCCGCTGCAGCAACGGCTTCGAGCTTTTCCGGCAGAGTACCGCTCAGGGATACGGTGGCAATAGAACGCTGCATGCTTTGAGCTCCTGGATGAGCACAACCTCTTCGGGTCGTGACTGGACAGCACCGCATTCTAGGCCTGACTCGGCCTCATTCAGGGGTGCGAGTAAAGTATTTCCCTGTCAAAATGCCAGATCAACAGAAAGTGTACGAACCGGTTAGTTTTGCGTTCGATTATCGAACAAAAGCCATTTTCCTCGATTGACGCTGTTTCGATCAGTCCTCACCATCTGCCACACATTACAGGATCACCTCGTGTCTGTTTTCCGCTTCACGGCAACAACCCCATAACAATTTCAAAAAACAGGAATATTGCTCATGTCGACCCTCCTTGCGCCGTCCGCCCCCATCTCGATACGCCATACCCGGTCACTGGACCGACGATACCTGTCGGTCGTTCCCACGACCCGACCCATCGACGCCTGAATCAACCCAGCGCACTCGAAGGGTTCAACCTGTAAGATGCTGGCCCGTCAAATCGTCCAGAAGATGCCCGTGCGTAAATGGCCACTGGCATAACGATTCAACGACGTCACTTTTTTACATGTACAGCGCCTGAGTCGAGTGGACTTCTCAAGTCCGACTGTAGCGAACTGCACAGTCTTGGAACGGATGGTTAGAACATCATGATCAACACCCAAACCAACCCCGTCGCCCGGGCTGCCCGGGCGGGCATCGGCGAAAAGATTCGTGGTGCCATGGCTGTAGGCAAGACCCGCTGGGGCATGCTTGCCCTGGTGTTCTTCGCCACCACCCTGAACTACATCGACCGTGCAGCCCTTGGTGTCATGCAGCCAATCCTGGCCAAGGAAATGAGCTGGACGGCGATGGACTACGCCAATATCAACTTCTGGTTCCAGGTCGGCTATGCGGTGGGCTTCGTGCTGCAAGGCCGGTTCATTGACCGGGTCGGCGTCAAGCGCGCCTTTTTCCTGGCCGTGCTGCTGTGGAGCCTGGCAACCGGTGCCCACGGCCTGGCAACTTCGGCTGTCGGTTTCATGGTCTGCCGCTTCATTCTGGGCCTGACCGAAGCCGCCAACTACCCGGCCTGCGTCAAGACCACACGCCTGTGGTTCCCGGCAGGTGAACGCGCAGTGGCCACCGGCATCTTCAACGCCGGGACCAACGTCGGCGCCATGCTGACGCCTGCTCTGTTGCCATTGATCCTGACTGTCTGGGGCTGGCAGGCTGCATTCGTGGCCATGGGCTCGCTCGGTCTGTTCTGGGTCATCATCTGGCGCCTGAAGTATTACAACCCGGAAGAACACCCGACCCTGCGCAAGAGCGAACTGGACTACATCAATCAGGAAGTCGAACCTGAGCCGGTCAAGGTGCCCTTCTCGCAGATCCTGAAAATGCGCGGCACCTGGGCGTTCGCAGTGGCCTACTCGCTGACTGCGCCTGTGTTCTGGTTCTACCTGTACTGGCTGCCGCCGTTTCTCAACCAGCAATACAACCTGGGTATCAGCGTCACGCAAATGGGTATTCCGCTGATCCTGATCTGGCTGACTGCCGACGTCGGCAGCATCGGTGGTGGCATCCTGTCTTCCTGGCTGATCGGACGTGGCGTACGGGCAACCACCGCACGCCTGATATCGATGCTGATCTTCGCCATCACCATCTGTAGCGTGATCTTCGCCGCCAATGCCAGCGGATTGTGGATCGCCGTACTGGCCATCTCGGTGGCAGTGGGTGCGCATCAGGCGTGGACAGCGAATATCTGGAGCCTGGTGATGGACTACACGCCCAAGCACATGATGAGCACTGTATTCGGCTTCGGCGGGATGTGTGCGGCTATCGGCGGGATGTTCATGACCCAGTTGGTCGGCGCGGTACTGACTGCCACCAACAACAATTACAACGTGCTGTTCACCATGATCCCGGCGATGTACTTCATTGCCCTGACCTGGATGTTCTTCATGGCACCACGCAAGGTGCCGAAGATCAGCGAGCAATAAAAATCAGTTTTAAGGCTGGGGTCACAATCCGTGGGAGTGGCCTTGGCCGCGACAGCCCGGTTTCAGGCGCTGAAAATGTGTTGCCTGTAAGCTGGTCGTCGCGGCCAAGGCCACTCCCACAAGTGCCTGTCTGCCTTGAATCACCCCTTGCTACGCTGCTGCCACGCTGCCGCAAGCCCGCTCAGACAGATGATCACGATACCGACCTGTGCAATGGGTGACGGCATGTGGTCGAAAACCATAAACCCCAGCAAGCCTGCAAAGACAATCTGGCAGTAACTGAACGGCGCCAGGATCGCCGGGGCGGTGAAGCGGAACGCCTGGGTCAGCAGCAAATGAGCGGACATCCCGCACGCCCCCAACGCCAATAGAAACGGCCAGTGCTTGAGTTCAGGCGTCTGCCAGAAAAACGGCACCAGCGCGCTCATCAGCAAAGTGTTGAACAGGCCGGCAAAGAAATTGCTGGTGGTCGGGCTGTCGTATGGGCTGACCAGTCGGGTCAACAACTGGTACACCGCAAAACACAAGGCCGAAGACAGCGGCAGCAGAATCGCTGGCGTAAACAGTTCACCGCCCGGGTGAATGATCACGATGACCCCCGAGAACCCCACCACGACCGCAACCCACTGACCGCGGGTGACACGCTCCTTCAACAGCGGCACCGACAATGCCGTGACCAGCAACGGCGCAAGGAAGTTGACCGCCGTGGCTTCGGCCTGCGGGATGAACATCAGGCTGCTGGTAAACAACAGGCTGGTGCCCAGCAGGGCCAACGCACGCAAGACCTGAAAACCCGGTCGCTTGGTACGTAACACACGCAGCCCTGCCGACGGCACGAAGATGAACGCCATGAGCAGCGTATGGACCAGATAGCGGGCCCAGACCACCAGAATGATCGGATAGAAGCCGGAAAGGTACTTGGAAAGCGTGTCATGGCTGGCGAACAGAAAAGTCGCCAGCAGGATCAGGCCAATCCCCTTGAGGGGTTGATTGACACCGGATAGCGGCGTGCTGGTAGTGCTCATCGGGCTTCCTTGTTCAGGCATGCAACTGAATATTCACGCGCCTCGGTCAGAGGGCTCGCAACCGTTTTTTGAGTGAGCATCGCAGGCGCAAACCGGGACGTCTTGTTAAAATGTTCTAACCAGTTAATTTTTGGTCGATAATCGCACAGAATAGAGTTTTTCCAATTGCAGCCACTTCTTTGGTCTTTACTATCAGAGCCAGTTGTACTGCCCACATAATGATAAGAAGGCTCCTACCTCATGCGCTTGAAATCCAACTGCAAAATCCTTTGCGGCTTTTCTGCGGCTATCACAGCCAGTCTCGCTCCCACCCTCACCCAGGCCGCAGGCTTCGTCGACGACGCCAAGGTGGGCTTGAACCTACGCAACTTCTTTATCAACCGCAACTTCGTCGACCCGGACAACGCCCAGAACGGCGCCCAGGAATGGACCCAGAACTTCATTCTCGACGCCCGCTCCGGCTTCACTCAAGGCACCGTCGGATTTGGTGTCGATGTACTGGGGATCTACTCCCTCAAGCTTGACGGCGGCAAAGGTTCGGGCGGTACACAACTGCTGCCGATTCATGATGACGGACGCCCCGCCGATGATTTCGGACGACTGGGCGTCGCGGCCAAGGCGCGTTTCTCCAAGACCGAACTGAAAGTCGGCGAATGGATGCCGGTGCTGCCCATCCTGCGCTCCGACGATGGCCGCTCGCTGCCTCAGACCTTCCGTGGCGGCCAGATCACCTCGAAGGAAATCGACGGCCTGACACTCTACGGCGGCCAGTTCCGCGCCAATAGCCCACGCAACGACGCGAGCATGGAAGACATGTCGATGCAGGGTCGCGGAGCGTTCACCTCCGACCGCTTCAACTTTGGTGGCGGCGAATATACCTTCAACGAAAAACGCACCCTGGTCGGGCTCTGGTATGCCCAGCTTGAAGACATCTACCAGCAACAATATCTCAACGTGGTCCATAGCCAGCCGCTGGGCAGTTGGGTGCTGGGTGCCAACCTCGGCTACTTCAACGGCAAGGATGACGGTCGGTCACTGGCCGGCGACATGGACAACAAGACCTGGTCGGCCATGCTCTCGGCCCGCCATGGCAGCAACACCTTCTACATCGGCTTGCAAAAAGTCAGCGGTGACAGCGCCTGGATGCGGGTCAATGGCACCAGTGGCGGCACCCTGGCCAACGACAGCTACAACTCCAGCTTCGAAAACGCCAAGGAAAGATCCTGGCAACTGCGCCATGACTACGATTTCGCCGCACTCGGCCTGCCCGGCCTGACCCTGATGAACCGCTATATCAGTGGCGAGAACGTGCACACCGGCACCATCACCAATGGCGAAGAATGGGCTCGGGAATCGGAACTGGCCTATGTCTTCCAGAGCGGTTCGCTCAAGAACCTGTCCTTCAAGTGGCGCAACTCCAGCATGCGCCGTGATTACAGCACCAACCAGTTCGATGAGAACCGTCTGATCATCAGCTATCCGTTGTCGCTGCTCTGATAGAAAAAGGCCGCCAGGGAAAAACCTGGCGGCCTTTTCATGAGCCCGACATCACTCCTTGTTCAACGACTCCACACCCATCTCGTCCCACACTTCTTCAGCAAGGTGGAACGTCGCATTGGCTGCCGGAATCCCACAGTAGATCGCACTCTGCATCAGCACTTCCTTGATCTCGTCACGGGTCACGCCATTGTTTTTGGCGGCCTTGAGATGCAGACGCAATTCCCCTTCGCGATTCATGCCGATCAGCATGGCGATGGTGACAAGGCTGCGGGTATGACGCGGCAAACCAGGGCGAGTCCAGATATCACCCCAGGCATGGCGGGTGATCATCTCCTGAAACTCCTCGTTGAACGGGGTCAGTTTTTTCAGGCTGTTATCGACATGAGTATCGCCGAGCACCGCACGACGAACCTGCATGCCGGCCTGATAGCGTTCTTCTTCGTTCATTGCTTGATCCTTGTGTATTCGGCCACGGCACGTTCGACCCAGAGTCGGGCCTGACCAAGGTAATGGGCCGGATCGAGCAGGCGATCCAGCTCGTGGGATGACAATTGGGCAGAGACTTGCGGATCCTCGCCCAGCACCTGACGCAGATGCACGCCCTGCTGGACTGCCCGACGACAGTTCTGCTCGACCAGATGATGCGCAGCGTCACGACCAATACGCTGAGCCAGAGCAATGCTGACGGCTTCAGCCAGCACCAGCCCGCGAGTGGAATCCAGATTGGCCAGCATGCGCGGCTCATCGACTTCAAGCCCGGGCACGACCTGCAAAGCCTGTTGCAACGAACCGGACACCAGGCAGCAGAGTTCCGGCAAGGTTTCCCATTCGGCATGCCACAGGCCAAGGCTGCGTTCGTGTTCCTGAGGCATGGCCGCGAACATCGTGGCAACCAGCCCCGGCGCGCGGGTTGCCGCGCCGATCATCACCGCGGCACCCACCGGATTGCGCTTGTGGGGCATGGTCGAAGAGCCGCCCTTGCCTGCCGCAGCGGGCTCGAACACTTCGCCCACTTCAGTCTGCATCAACAGGCTGATGTCCCGGCCAACCTTGCCCAGGCTGCCGGCGATCATTCCCAACAGGCTGGCGAACTCCACCAGACGGTCACGCTGGGTATGCCAGGGTTGCTCGGGCACACTCAACTGCAACTCGCCCGCCAAAGCCTCGGCCACCGCAAAAGCTCGATCACCCAAGGCCGCCAGACTGCCGGAAGCGCCACCGAATTGCAGACACAGCAGGCGTGGTTTGATTTCGTCCAGGCGCTGGCGATGCCGGGTCACCGCCCCCAACCAGCCAGCGATCTTCATGCCCAGCGTCACAGGGGTCGCCTGTTGCAGCCAGGTGCGCCCGGCCAGTGGCGTCTGTGCATGACGCTTGGCCTGCTCGGCAAGAGCGTCGGCCAGTTGCTCCAGATCACGCTCCAACAGGTCAATGGCACGGCGCACTTGCAGGACCAGCCCGGTATCCATCACATCCTGACTGGTGGCGCCCATATGCACGTAACGTTCGGCTTCAGGGTTACGCAGGGCAATCTGCTTGCCCAAGGCCTTGACCAGCGGAATCGCCGAGTTGCCCGCATTACCGATGGCAATCGCCAGCGCATCGAAATCGAACAACTCGGCTCGGCAGCTTTCACCAATATCGGCCACGACTTCACCGGGAATCAGGCCAACCTGCGCCTGAGCCCTGGCCAGTGCGGCCTCGAAATCCAGCATGCCCTGCACTCGCCCGGCGTCGGAGAAAACCTCGCGCATTCGAGACTGAGTGAAATAGGCATCGAAAAGTTGATTGCTCGGTCTGTTCACATCACCGCTCCAGGTAAAAAATCAGGTGGCGTCCGCATGGCTGACCCAGCCCTTGATCAGGATCGCCAACGCCGCCAGCGCGGCCGGGATCACCAGCGCGGTCAGGACCTGCTCGAAACTCCAGCCCAACCCCAGCAAGGTCGCACCGGCCCAGGCACCAAGAATGGCACCAAAGCGACCGATGCCCAGCATCCATGAAACGCCCGTGGCGCGGCCCTGAGTCGGATAGAACCGGGCAGCCAGCGAAGGCATCGCCGACTGCGCGCCATTGATACACATGCCCGCCATCAGAACGAGCGTCGCCAGCAGCGCGACATTGTGCAGGCTCTGCCCGACCAGCCAGGCGAAGACACCGGCCAGCGCATAGGCCACACCAATGACCTTGTGCGGATTGAAACGGTCCATGGCCCAACCGACACCCACAGCACTGAGCACACCGCCAAACTGGAACAAGGCACCAATGAATGCCGACTGCTCCATGCTCGCGCCGCTGTCACGCATCAAGGTCGGCAACCAGCTGGTCAACAGATAAACGATCACCAGCCCCATGAAATAGGTCAGCCACAACAACAGGGTGCCGGCGCTGTAAGTGCCGGAAAAAATCACTTTCAGCACATTGCGGCTGCTGACGGTCTTTTGTTCCGGAACGCTGAACTCACTGGCTTCGGCCACCTCATGCGGCGCAATAGGCGACAGAACCTTGCGAACCCTCTCGGCACCACGATTGCGTACCACCAGAAAACGCGCAGATTCCGGCAGCCAGACCATCAGCACCACCGCCAACAGCAACGGCAGAATACCGCCGAGCATCAACAGGCTATGCCATCCCAGGCTGGGAATCATTTTGGCCGAGACAAAACCGCCGCACGCCATGCCCAGATTGAAACCACAGAACATGCTGGTGACCAGCAGAGACTTGAGGCGTTCCGGGGTGTATTCAGACAGCAATGTAGTGGCGTTGGGCATTGCCGCACCCAGCCCCAGGCCGGTCAGCAGACGCAGCACCAACAACTGATCGATATTGCTGCTGTAGGCCGAGGCCAGGCTGAACAGCCCGAATACAAACACCGCGACAACCAGCACAACCTTGCGCCCGAAACGGTCAGCCAGCGGCCCCGACCCCAGTGCGCCAAACACCATGCCGATCAGGGCAGCACTCATGACCGGCCCCAGACTGGAGCGGTCAATGCCCCAGTCCTGACTCAACGCCGGGGCGATAAACCCCATGGCCGCCGTATCCAGACCGTCGAGAAAAACAATCAGAAAGCACAACGCAACAATGCGCCACTGATACCTGGACAGTGGCTGACTGTTGATGAAGACCTGCACGTCGAGCGTGCCCTTGGCGGGCTCGCGAGCTGAAAGCGTCATGGATGTTTCCTTTTATTTTTATAAGGTCGCCAGCCAATGCTGGCGCCGTACAACGCACGCAGTGACGCTTTGTTCAAAAGTCGAAAAACACCGTTTCGTTCGCGCCCTGAATATAAATATCGAAACGGTAGGCCAGCTGGCCATCGACGCTGCAACGCCGGGCAACGAGGGTTTCGCGGCGTGGCGGCTGCTCGATCAGGTTCAGCACCGGGTCGACCGCGTTGGCCTGAGGCTCATCGTCGAAATACAGCCGCGTCTGCAAGTGAATATTGATCCCCCTGGCAAACAGCGAAACATTGATATGGGCCGCCATCGGCACCCCGGCGGCGTTACGCACCACACCAGGCTTGATGGTCTTGAGAGTCCACAGGCCATCATCCCCCGTCGCGGTGCGACCAAAGCCGTTGAAGGGCTTGTCCGCTGCGTAGACGTTGTCATAGACGCCATTGTGATCGGCCTGCCAGAACTCCAGAAACGCATCGCGAATCAAGTGGCCGTTGCCATCGTAGACATTCCCCAGCAACAGGATGTGCTCACCCGCTGCACCGGGCTTGGCCATCTCGTTCCAGATTTCCAGCTCGCGGGTCGGGTTACCGGCTATTTCCAGCGCCAGACCGATATGCACATAAGGGCCAGCGGTTTGCGAAGGCGTTTCCTGCAACAGTTGAACGGGCATGTCGAAACCTCCTCAGCAGTTTTCAAAGTGAGTCTTGCGCTGGCCGCGCAGAACGATATCAAAGCGATAAGCCAGGCAATCCATCGGATTGCCCATGCCGAGGTCAAGCCTGGCGATCAGGCTCTGGACCGCATCGGGGTTGGTAATCGACTTCACGATCGGGCAGATCGGAATCAACGGATCGCCCTCGAAATACAGCTGGGTGATCAGCCGCGTGGCAATCGAAGGGCCGCTGACCGAAACATGGATATGCGCAGGACGCCAGTCATTGGGACCGTTGCGCCATGGGTACGGACCGGGTTTGACGGTGCGGAAGCTGTAGTTGCCTTCACTGTCGGTCAGGGTCCGGCCGACACCGCCGAAATTGGGGTCGATGGGTGCCAGATAGCTGTCGCGCTTGTGACGATAGCGGCCACCGGCATTGGCCTGCCAGATTTCCACCAGCGTGTGCGGAACCGGCTTGCCGTACTGATCGCAGACCCGACCGGCGACGATGATGCGCTCACCGATGGGCAAGCCACCATTGTTGAAGTTGAGCAACAGATCGTTGTCATGCTGACCGAACTTCAGGTGTGAAAAATCCGGGCCACTGGCTTCGGAAACGGACTGCGGAATGCTGACCAGCGCCTGGCGCGGCGAGCGCAGGATCGAGGTCTTGTAATCGGGTGTCAGTGCTTTGGGATGCCAGTTACGATCCCGAATGACGAAGCGGCTATTGTCCGCGACAGACATGGCGTTCTCCTTGTTCTTTTTATGGAGAGCGCAAGTGTCCATCACTTGCGCTGCAGGCTGCGGCGAAGTGTCGCGTGATAGTACTTAATCGAAAATTGAAAATATTTGCAGCATCCATAACCAAATGGTTATGTATATCGCCCGTCACGATACGCCTCGCCCACCCCGCGCAATTCGTCCACGCACCACTGGGCAGCCCGCGATAACGGCAAGGCGGGATTACTGCACAGGCCCACGGAGCCACCCGGCTCGCGAATCCCCATGTCCAGTTCCACCAGGGTGCCGCTCTGCAATTCCTGAAGCACGGCATCCAGCGGCGCAATCCATATCGCATTGCTGCACTGCACATAACGCCGACTCAGGGTAAGCGACAGGGTTTCCAGACGCTGGCGTGGCGGCTGAATGCCGTATTGCACGAACAGACTGTCGGCGAACTTGCGGATGGTGGTGCCTGCCAGCGGCAGGACCAGAGGGAAACTCTCCAGGCTTTCGCGCTTGAGCGGTGCAGCCAGCAACGGATGATCGTTGCGCACCACCAGCGTCATCGACTCGTTGTACAGATGCTCGAAAGTCAGGCCCTGAATCTGCGGACTATCGGTCATGCGCCCTACGACCAGATCCAGTTCCCCGACCCGCAACTGCGACAGCAGGTAGGCGCTGGGGCCGGTCATCACGCTGACGACCAGAGCCGGATGCCGCTCGTGCAGCCTGGTGATGACTTCAGGCACCAGCAGGCTTTCAGCGGTAGACAGCACGCCCAGCCGGGCCGTGACCGTTTCATGCTCCCCCGAACGCAGGCTACTGACGCCTTCACGCAACGCCTGCACACTCGGCCCGGCAAAACGCATGAACGCCACGCCCGCCTCAGTCAGGGCAGCGCCGCTTTTGCTACGCACGAAAAGCGTGGTTGCCAGCAGGGTTTCCAGCTCCTTGAGGCTCTTGGACAGCGCGGGCTGACTGATTGCCAGTGCATCGCAAGCCCGAGCCAGACTGCCCTGGCGTGCCACTTCAAGAAAGCACACCAGATGACGAAACTTGATTCGGGTATCGATATTCAATGCGCATCGGGCCTTTTGAAGTGAGGAGTGAAGCTGCTTATCTGCTGAGGAAAAACGCTACCTGTTCGCTATCGAAGGGCCAATCCAGTTCGGCCCCGGTATCGACGCGCCGCAACACAGGAATCCGCAGGCCATAATCTTCAAAAAAAGCCTCGTTTTCGGCGATATCCACCAACTCGACCAGCAGGCCATGCTCGACCAATGGAAGCAGAATCGCTTCAGCGACCTCACACAGATGGCAACCCAAGGTACCGAACAATTGGCATTCGGGAGGCATGGAAAACATCCTCTGGGATAGAAATGACGTAGGCCGACCATTCTAGGACTGTTGATGTTTCAACGCGAGTTGTCTTGCGGGTCTCGCCATTCCGGTTGCCTGAAAGCCTCCTCGGAGCCGGACATCCTCGTTGAGATCCGGTCGAGCAGTTTTTCGGCGTTGTACTTGGTGGTCGTGCTGCTGATAGCAATGACCAACAGCCCGGCAAAAACGGCGCTTGAAGGAATCCGTGTGCCGGAATGGTTTTCCAGACAGGCCAGGAATGCGCAAGCGGCCAGAGAACCCAACAAGGCACCGGCGACCGCTTCGGGCAGTGGATGAATGAAGGGTGCCACGCAATAGACGCTGAACAACCAGCCCAGCAGCAATCCCATGGCCGCTGCTGGCCAGCGCAACCGGTGACGAATCTGCCGGGCCAACAGGCTCAAGCCGACCGTCAACACCAGACAGGTATTCATGGCATGACCGCTGAGGACATAGACTCCCAGACTGTCCAGCGCCACGCCCCAGCCCTTGAACAGGATCTTGCTGGCAACCACGGTCGAGTACGCCACCAGCAAGGTCAGGCCCCACAACAGCGCCGCCGGTCTGGATCGGGTTGCCCAGAGCCAGCCTCCAATGACCAGAGCGGCCGGAAGCATGATCGTGATGCCGCCGTAGGGCGTAAGTGTCTGCAAGCCCATCGGCAAGGTTCCTGATCATGGCGTCTCAATGACCGCGCATCACAGCAGAAACCCATGGCTCCTCGCCAGACATGATTTTCTATGAGCCCACCATCCGGGCGTCATTTCTAAAGCGCCGTTTACAGAATTCGTTGGCACGGTCGAGGACCGGCTTCTCGAAGCAGCGATAGCCCACCCAGCCATAACACACCACGGCAGCCATCATCAGCACCGCAAAGAACAGGTTGTCCAGATAGCTTTGCGGCCATGCGCCCACCCAATGCCAGACCCGACCTATCACGCCCAGCACCAGCAGATGCGACAGATAAACCGTATAGGACATATCGCCTACGGCAATCAGAAACCGGGGCATTGCGATTTTCTTGCGTCGTTCCAGCAATGCAAGGCTCAACACCAGTCCGCCGAATGTCGCCCCGACGGCCAGCATGCGTAACAAACCCTGGCTGTCGTAGAGACGATAGACACCGATCAGGGGCATGCCCACCAACGCAATGACCAGCAACAGCCAGAGCGCCGCAGTCGGCACACGCGAGCTGTGTGGCCCATAGAAGAACAGCGCCAGCGCCACACCGATGATGAATTCCAGCGAATAGGGATGCAGGATGATCTTCAGCGCCGGTGAGTAGTCTTCCCAGTTCTCCAGGGCATTGAACACCACGATGACCAAGGCCCAGATCGCCAGCAACACTGGCAGGCTTCGCTCCCGGAACCACAGGAAGCCGGAAAACATCAGGTAAAACCACAGCTCGAACACCAGCGACCAGGCCACCATCACCAGCAGGACTTTATCGTTGGGCAGCAACAGAAAGGACATCAGCAGATTGGATGAACCATGGCCGCTGTTGACCAGACCGGGCATGGCCAGATACACCCCGAGGGTGATGAAGAAATACAGCCAGTAGGTCGGGTAGATTCGCGAAACACGGTTGAAGAGAAAGCGCTGAGCCTCGACGCTGTTCTGGAAACGCCCGCGACTGACAATCACCATCACAAAGCCGCTGATCACAAAGAACAGATCGACGCCCAACTGGAAAAATTCGAGAAAAGGCGGCAGAAGAATATCGCCCCCGGAAAACTTTTCCTCCAATGACATCATATGGAACAGCACGACGCCCAACACCGCCACGCCCCTGAGCCCTTGCAGGGAATACAGCCGCTCCATGCCTTTCTCCATTACTGACCACCGTTGCTCCATGGCAACGCAGTACTCGATTACCGACCCCACAATTCGATAGAGAGCATAGCCAAGCGTGGAAATTATGAAACCCCGGGCTCATGCCGTTCAGTTGCACCTGTAGGGAAGCAATCCGACAGGGGCAAGGCACAATCACGCAAAATCTTCGACAATGCATTACCTTTGTTCTGGTCAGTTGCATCGACGCCCGCCTGCATCCCGGGCAGCACACGCCAAATTAGCGCGCTCGCCCCCGATGGCGCACCAACATAAGTCAAAAGCTGCTGCGCCCGGACTGGACGCGGCAATTGAAATGAACCTTCACGAATCCGCTGCACTCGAAACATCCATACGCCACCTGACGGAGAAAAACATGGCTCGCCAAACAGCACAGAATGCTCAAGAGATATTGATGGCAGATTTTCAGACTCTGGTCGCCGACACCGAAAAACTGCTTGAGCACACCGCCACACTCGCCGGTGATCAGGCAGACGAGCTACGCAATCAGATCCACGAGAGCCTGTTGCGTGCCCGCGAAACCCTGAAGCTGACCGAAGAATCCCTGCGCGAACGCGGTCAGGCAGCCGTTACCGCCACGGAAGATTATGTCCAGAACAATCCATGGCAATCGGTGGGTATCGCTGCCGGTGTCGGGTTCATCCTGGGCCTGCTGGCCACGAGGCGCTGATCCCATGAGCCTCGGAACTGAATCAGGGTCGCCCAAGGCTGACCAGGGCTCTTCACCGCGGCGCCTGGGCGCTGCATTTCTTGGCTTGCTGCACAGCCATGTCGAACTGTTCGGGATCGAGTTGCAGGAACAGAAAGCCCGCACCTTGAGCCTGCTGCTGTTCGCCGGGCTGGCACTGGTGTTTGCCCTGTTGCTGTTGACCGGACTATCGGCACTGCTCCTGATCATTCTGTGGGACAGCTATCGTCTGGCCGGCATCATTGGCCTGTGCTCGTTCTATTTCCTGGCAGCGGTGTTCTGTGGATTGCGCCTGAAAGAGGCAATCTTCGACGAGTCTTCGCCCTTCAGTGCGACCCTCGAAGAACTGGCCAACGACCGTGAGCGATTGATGCCATGAATGAACCGAAGTCGCACAGCGGCAATACCAGGCGTGAACTGCGCAAGGCGCTGATTCGCCTGCGCATGGAAATGCATCGCCAGGAAATACGTCACGAGTCGGCACACCTGCTACAGCCCTTGCAACGGGTGCGCGGCCTGAAAAACGACTGGCAAGGCGCCCTGGGCATCAAGCATGCGCCCCTGTGGGGAATGGGTGCCGTCGCCCTGTTGGGTTTCTTCAGTGGACGAGGGGCCAAAAGCGGACAGACCAGCGCCCTGAGCCGCATGGTCAAACTGGGGGTCACCTTGTTGCCCCTGCTCAAGGTCGCACTGCAAAACCGTACGGGCAAACACTGACCTGCGTTTGGCTACATTCTTGCAACATATGTAACAAGTGCCCGCCCCGAATCTGATTCGGGGCGCGTCTTGGTGCTGTGTAAGTAAGGAGAAATATGTGAAAGGGCAACCCCTTGCCTGCTTTCAGCCATTCATCGATACCGCTACCGGCCGCATTGCCGGTGTTGAAGCTCTGGGAAGAATTCGTAAGGAAAACGGCCAGCTGGAATCGGTCGGCCCGTTGTTCTCTGACCCGAAAGTGCCTGCCGCCGACCTGCGTCACCTTGACCGGATGATCAGGGACAATGCCCTGAGCCGTTTGCATGAAGCGCCCGATGACTGGTTTCTGAGCCTGAATATCTCGCCCCGCTGGATCAGCCGTCTTCGACCCGGACAAGCCCTCCCCAGCCTTGAGCAGTTGTATCGACACAACGTTCCTCCTGAACGCATCGTGTTTGAAATAACCGAACTGGGCGGTGACAGCCAGCGGCTGACCGATGTTGTCGCACGCTATCGCGAGGCCGGAGCCCGTATCGCCATTGACGACTTCGGTGCCGGTTACTCGCAACTGGACCGCGTGCTGGCCCTGCAACCGGACATTCTCAAGCTCGACATGCGCCTGTTCCAGGCCGCAGCACGGGGCGGCCCCAGCAGTGATGTGGTCAAGGCTCTGGCCCTGATGGCAGAAAAGACCGGTTGCTGGATCATTGCAGAAGGCGTGGAAACCGAGGCCGAACTGAATTTCGCCCTGGAATGCGGCTCGCGCTATGTTCAGGGGTATCTGTTCGCCAGGGGTGAGCTGGACTTTTTTGCCGCCGATGCCTTCGTCAGGCAATTTGCAGAACTGCGAGATCGTTACGTCCTGCAAAAGGTCGCAGAGCGTGCCCGACTGATGGGGCTGCGCCAGCAACTGACACAACTGATGCAGCTCCTGCAACGCTGGGCAGAAAAGAAACTGCCGGTCAGCGATTTGCCACAAGTACAGAACTATCCGTGGCTGCTGCGTTTCTATCAATGCGACCGGCATGGCACCCAACTCACGCCAAACCTGGAATGGCTCGATGGTGCCTGGCACGCCGATGCACGATATCTGGGGCATAACTGGTCCTGGCGACCCTATTTCTATCACCTTCTGGCCGAAGGCTGGGACGAGCGCAGGCTGACCCTGTCCAACACCTACCGTGATGCGACAAGCAATCAGTATTGCCTGACCGCCGGGCAGTTCTTCGACAATGGCAACCGCCTGCTGCTGATCGATATCGACGCCGCCGGGATGTGACAGGCCTTGCGGTCCGACGACTGAACCGGGAAGCTAGGCCCGTCTCGAAAATAACGGAGTGAAAGCCTTGGATTGGCAGACCCTGCTTAACCGCGAACGACTCGGCAAGCCGCTGCATAGCCCTGAAGAACTGGGGCGCAGCCCTTTCCACAAAGACCATGACCGCATCATCTTCTCGGGTGCCTTCCGGCGTCTGGGGCGCAAGACACAAGTCCATCCGGTTTCGAGCAACGACCACATCCACACACGCCTGACCCACTCGCTGGAAGTCAGTTGCGTCGGGCGTTCGCTGGGTATGCGCGTTGGTGAAACCCTGCGCGGCGCCCTGCCCGACTGGTGCGACCCCAGCGACCTGGGCATGGTGGTGCAATCGGCTTGCCTGGCCCATGACATCGGCAATCCGCCGTTCGGCCATTCGGGTGAAGACGCGATCCGCAACTGGTTCAACCAGGCTGCCAGACGCGGCTGGCTCGATGCGATGAGCGAAACCGAGCGCAACGACTTCCTCAACTTCGAAGGCAACGCCCAGGGCTTTCGTGTCCTGACCCAACTGGAATATCACCAGTTCGACGGCGGCACCCGCCTGACCTACGCCACTCTGGGCACCTACCTCAAATACCCGTGGACCGCCCGGCACGCCGACTCACTGGGCTACAAGAAGCACAAGTTCGGCTGCTATCAGAGCGAATTGCCGATCCTTGAACAGATCGCCCATAAACTGGGCCTGCCACAACTGGAAGATCAGCGCTGGGCGCGCCACCCTCTGGTTTACCTGATGGAGGCCGCCGATGACATCTGCTACGCCCTGATCGACCTGGAAGACGGGCTGGAAATGGAGCTGCTGGACTACGCAGAAGTCGAGTCACTGCTGCTGGGGCTGGTAGGCGATGACCTGCCCGAAACCTATCGCCAACTGGGTCCCGGTGACTCGCGCCGCCGCAAACTGGCCATATTGCGCGGCAAGGCCATCGAGCACCTGACCAATGCCGCCGCCCGCGCCTTCGTTGAGCAGCAGGATGCCTTGCTGGCCGGTACGCTTCCCGGCGATCTGGTCGAGCACATGCATGGTCCGGCCAAGCGTTGCGTGCTGAACGCCAAAGACATCGCGCGCAAGAAGATTTTCCAGGACAAGCGCAAGACCCTGCATGAGATCGGTGCCTATACCACCCTTGAAATCCTGCTCAATGCCTTCTGCGGCGCGGCTGTCGAGCAATTCGGAGGACGTGCGCCATCGTTCAAGAACAGGCGCATCCTTGACCTGCTGGGCAATAACGCACCCGACCCCAAGGCACCCTTGCACACGTCATTCCTGCGCATGATCGACTTCATCGCCGGCATGACCGACAGCTATGCCACCGAAATGGCCAGGGAAATGACCGGACGCTCCGGGCAGATATGAAGTACCGACTGGCCGGACACACTCGATTCATGTGTCCGGTCATCACGGCCATGCACAACAACTTCAGAAAAGGCCTACACACAGGCCAAAAACGTCCTATCGCCTCCCCTTCACAGCTCCCCCAATAATCCAGCCACTTTAACTGCCGGACTGGCAAACGCCAGCGAGGCACTCTGCCGCCTTGCCGGAAACCCCATGTTTAAAAACGACTTGCGAATCCTGCTGGTAGAGGATCACCCCTTTCAAC
This sequence comes from Pseudomonas cichorii, assembly GCF_015471405.1. Classification (GTDB taxonomy): domain Bacteria; phylum Pseudomonadota; class Gammaproteobacteria; order Pseudomonadales; family Pseudomonadaceae; genus Aquipseudomonas; species Aquipseudomonas serbiensis. The sequence continues at coordinate 43,734 of NZ_BLVZ01000009.1, read as the reverse complement.
TGATCGCCACCCAGATCCTGCTGAACAACCAAGGATATTTCCTGCTGACTCCGGCCCTCAATGCCCTGGAGGCCATGGCCGCCATGGAGCGCAGCACGGAACCCTACGACCTTCTGCTGTGCGACCAGTGCCTGCCCGAGCACATGGGGTTCGACCTGATCGACGAGGCCTACAAGAAGGGTTTCATACGACAGGCCATCGTTCTGAGCGGCCTGGACCCGTCACATCTTCAAGAGCTGGAGCAACAGGCCATTGAGCGCGGGATTCCGCTGCTGGGTTGCCTGAGCAAGCCTCTGCACGGCCCAGACCTCTCCCGCCTGCTGGCCAGACTGCCCGGCCGCTGACTCCCGGGTTTTCAATATTCCGGCTCCAGCGTATCAAGACTGGCACTACGCCAGTGAATACACCTTTGCACTGTAGGCAACCGACGATTCCTGTGAAGGGTAATTCCCAAACGCAATAAACAAGATGAAACTCAATAACTGATCCGCACACTAGAACAGACTGTTTTTTTTAAAAACTTAAATCCCGACGTGGGCTTTTACGTACTCCGATACTCTAATTACTGTAGGAACTTTCCTATATACACCTGCCGAGCGGGTCCATTCATGTGCCTGCCCGAACATCTGAGCTAAGGTGCGCGCTTTCTTCGCTGCTTGTATGGATTGAATTATGAACTCAGTTTTTATCATCGACGATCATCCCGTTATTCGCCTGGCCGTCAGGATGCTGCTGGAAAACGAAAACTATGAAGTGGTCGGCGAAACCGATAACGGCGTGGACGCCATGCAAATGGTCCGCGAATGCATGCCTGACCTGATCATCCTTGACATCAGTATCCCCAAGCTCGATGGCCTGGAAGTACTGGCCCGCTTCAACAGCATGGGACTGTCATCGAAAATCCTCGTGCTGACTTCGCAAACACCCACTATTTTCGCCATTCGCTGCATGCAATCCGGAGCAGCCGGTTATGTGTGTAAACAGGAAGACCTGAGCGAACTCCTGAGTTCTGTTAAAGCGGTATTATCCGGCTACAATTACTTTCCCAGTCAGGCATTGACCCCGGCCGTTCGCGAAGATGGCCAGCCCAGCGAAATAGAACTGTTCAAACTGGTGAATGATCGCGAATTGATGGTACTGCAATTATTTGCCCAGGGGCGCTCCAACAAGGAAATCGCCAAGGGCATGTTCCTCAGCAACAAGACCGTCAGCACTTACAAGACCCGACTCATGCAAAAGCTGAAAACAAAAACCTTGGTAGAACTTATCGAGATGGCAAAACGCAACGCGCTAGTGTGAGAACCCGGATGCCCAAGTGCTTTAAACATTTTCTGATACTGGCAACGAGCATATGCCTAGGCTGGAGCATACCTACCAACCTTGAGGCGGCGGACCACTACACCCTGCTCGGCCGTTCAAGCCCGGCTCACATGGATGTGAAGCTGGACAGCGCCCAGTGGCAATGGGTACGTAGCAAGCGTGAACTGACTCTTGGCACATCGGCACCGGACTACCCGCCATTCGATATCACCATTTCCGGCAATGACTACGAAGGCATCACGGCCGATTACGCCAGCATCCTCTCGCGGGCACTGGACCTCCCCGTCAGGGTCCAGCGCTTTGAAAACCGTGAAGCCGCGATGAACGCGCTCATAACCGGCCAGATAGACCTCCTGGGAAGCGCCAATGGCTTTGAAGCCGTGGACCGCAACATCAGACTCTCAATACCCTACGCAGTGGACCAGCCCGTTCTGCTCGTGCGCTCAGGCGATACACGTTCATTGACCGACGGCCTGAAGGGCATGCGTCTGAGCATGGTCTATCACTACCTGCCCCTGGCCGAGGTTCAGGCGCTCTATCCCGATGCAATCCTGCAAACCTACCCCTCTTTTCAGAACGCCATCAATGCTGTGGCTTTCAATCAGGCCGATGTCTTTCTCGGCGACACCATTTCCACGCAATACATCATCAACAAGGGCTATCTGAACAATGTAAAAATGGCCAGTTTCGGCAAGCACGAAGCCAACGGCTTCAGCTTTGCCATCAGCAATGAAAACTCACCGCTACTGGGCATCGTCAATCAGACACTCAAGGCCATTCCGGTCGACGAGCGCATCGACATTTCCAAACGCTGGGGCGCCAGCATCGATATGCTGCTGACCGACCAGAAACTGCAACTGACCCAACGCGAAGAGCGCTGGATTGCCCGCCACCCGACAGTGCGCGTGGCCGTCAACGAAACCTATGCTCCCTTGACCTTTTACGACGCCAACGGCAATTTCCGGGGCATTACCGCAGACCTGCTTGAACTCGTACGCCTGCGTACCGGCCTGAAGTTCGAGGTGATACGCGCATCAAGCTCAAGCGACATGATGAACCAGGTGATTCAGGGGCAGGCAGACATGATCGGTGCCATGGCTTCAAGCGATGAGCGCGCAGACCTGTTCAGCTTCAGCCGTCCCTATATCGACAACTCCTTCGTCCTGATAACCCGCAAGGACCCGGACGCTCCGTCCTATCTGGAACAGATGGGCAAGATGCGTCTTGCAATCATCCAGGGCAGCCCGATACTGCCCTGGTTGCGACGCGAATACCCCGATGTTGTCGCGGTAGAAATCGATAACCCGTTCCAGGCGCTGGACATGCTTGCCACTGGCAAGGTCGAGGGCGCGATCACGTCTCTGCTCAGCGCAAACTACTTCCTGTCCTCAGGTGTATTCGAGGAACGGCTACAGATCACGGCCACCGTTGGCGAGGACCCGGCGCTTATTTCCATGGCCACCTCACGCAACGCCCTCGAACTCACCTCGATTCTCGACAAGGCCCTGACCAGCATTGCGCCACAGGACCTGGCAACCATCAATAACCGCTGGCGCTCGTATACGCCAGTCGGCGTCACATGGCACAACTACCAGCGCCTCATCTATCAGATCCTCACCGGCGCCGGCCTGCTGCTGCTCGGCCTGCTGGTCTGGAATGCCTACATGCGCCGCCAGATAAAACAGCGTGAGGCAGCAGAACGGGCGCTGGGCGATCAACTGGAATTCATGAGCGCGCTGGTCAACGGCACACCGCACCCGATCTACGTCCGTGACCGCGAAGGCTTGCTGCGCATGTGCAACGACAGCTACCTCAATGTATTCGAGGCCCGCCGTGAAAACATCATCGGCAAGAGCGCTACCGAAGGCGTGCTGAGCAATGCATTCGAGGCCAGTGAATACGCCGCCGACTACCAGCGCGTCATGGCCAGCGGCACGCCCTTGATTCTCGATCGGACCCTGCATATCGGCGAACGCCAGCTGACCATCTACCACTGGATATTGCCGTTTCGCGATTCCCTCGCCGAAGTGCAAGGCATCATCGGTGGCTGGATCGATATCAGCGAACGCCGTCAGTTGATCGAAGAACTGCAAGCAGCCAAGGAACTGGCCGACAATGCCAACCGGGCAAAGAGCACCTTTCTTGCGACCATGAGCCACGAAATCCGCACGCCCATGAACGCGGTCATCGGCATGCTGGAGCTGGCCCTCAAGCGTGCAGACCAGGGTGTGCTGGAACGCTCCGCCATCGAAGTCGCCTACAACTCGGCCACGGACATGCTGGAACTCATCGGCGACATCCTCGATATCGCCCGCATCGAATCCGGACGCCTGACCCTCAGCCCCGAACGGGCCAACCTGCGCCAACTGGTGGAGTCGGTCACCCGCGTGTTCGACAGTCTGGCCCGGCAAAAGAAACTGGCTTTGCTGCTGGAGCTCGACAGCCGGACCAACACCGATGTCCTGATCGACCCCATGCGCTTCAAGCAGATTCTGTCCAACCTGATCAGCAACGCGATCAAGTTCACCCAGCAGGGTCAGGTCAGCGTCACGCTGCAAGCCGAAAACAGCTCCAGCGAGCAGCAACTGCACTTGAGCGTCACCGTTCAAGACAGCGGGATAGGCATCAGCGCCGAAGATCAGCAACGCCTGTTCGAGCCTTTCAGCCAGGCCGACAATCAGGCACGGATGGCCCGCACCGGCGCCGGGCTGGGGCTGGTCATCTGTCGCAGCCTCTGCAAGATGATGGGCGGCACACTGACCCTGCATAGCGAACCGGGTCACGGGACACGGGTACACATGACACTGGAACTGACCACGCTTGAACCGCTGGCCACCCCCTCAAAGCCCGAAACAGTCTCGCTCCAGCCTCGCCCGCCCTTGAATATCCTGATCGTCGACGACCATCCCGCCAACAGGCTGCTGCTTTGCCAGCAACTGGGCTTTCTCGGCCATCGTTGCGAAGTGGCTGAAGACGGGGCACAAGGGCTTGAGCGCTGGCTGGCCGAACCGTTCGATCTGGTGGTAGCAGACTGCAACATGCCCGTCATGAATGGCTATGACCTCACCCGCGCAATCAGGGCTCATGAACAGGCCGAACACCTTTTGCCGTGCATTGTCTGGGGCTTCACGGCCAATGCATTGCCCGAGGAGATCCAGCGCTGTCTGCAGGCGGGAATGGACGACTGCCTGTTCAAGCCCATCGGCCTGACAACCCTCAGCGAGCTACTGGCCAAGGTCCCGAGCCGCTCGGACCTGTCCGTGGCCCCTGCAATACCTGCCCTCAACCTGGACAGCCTGGACAACCTGACCGCAGGCCGACCGGAAATGATCCAGCGCCTGCTCGCGCAACTGCTGCGCAGCAGCCAGGAAGACCGCCAGGCACTCAACGACCTGATGGCCCGGAACAGGCACGAAAGTATTGGCGAGATGGCTCACCGCATCAAAGGCGCAGCACGAATCATTGGCGCAGCGCGGGTAATCGAAAGCTGTGAAGCCCTGGAAGAGGCATGCAAGCCTGGCACGCCCCCCGACGTCCTCAAAGCCTGTCATCAGGAAGTAGACGCCGCGATGCTTGCACTGGAAGAAGCATTGATCGAGCAACAGGCAGGAAACAACGGGCAGTAACAAGGCAGGAACAGAAAGTGAAACAACAGTGAAGCAGGCACCGTCACCGCTTAACTGATAGACTGCGCCCCGAAATTACCTAAGAGGATCGCTTCATGGCCACTAACCGCTCCCGTCGTCTGCGCAAAAAGCTCTGTGTAGACGAGTTCCAGGAATTGGGCTTCGAGCTCAATCTGGAATTCAAAGAGGATCTGGATGACGAGGCAGTTGATGCCTTCCTGGACGCTTTCCTGACAGAAGCCATGGACGCGAACGGTCTGGACTACGTTGGCGGCGATGACTACGGTCTGGTTTGCCTGGCTGATCGTGGTTCGGTCAGCGAAGAGCAACGCGCTGCAGTAGAAGCCTGGCTCAAAGGCCGCAGCGAAGTGGTCAAGGTTGAAGTCAGCCCGCTGCTGGACGCCTGGTACCCGGAAAAGCCGATCAATCCGGCTAACTGAGTGACTGCATATCGGGCCATCCATTGTGATGGCCCGATTTGTTTTCAATGAAGCATCACCTCGTATGCCCCTCGCAACAAACGACGAAGATTACTCTGCGGCATAGGTGGGGTAGCTGGTAAACCCTTTCTCTGCGCCCCCATACATGTTGGCAGTATCCAGTTCGTTAAGCGGCCAGCCATTTGCAATTCTGGCCGGTAGATCCGGGTTGGCGATAAAGGGGCGACCGAAAGCGATCAGGTCGGCCAGACCTTCCTCGATGAGCCGTACTCCACGTTCCGGCGTATAACGCCCGGCATACATGATCCGGCCACTGAACGTGTCACGCACATCGCGACGAAACTGCTCAGGCAGATCGGGAGCATTGTCCCAGTCGGCTTCGGCAAGGGAAACATAAGCCACTCCAGCGTCTTCCAGAACCTTGATAGCCTCGATGTAGGTCGCGTGCGGGTCCTCCTCGACCAGACCGATGTAGACACGATCCTGATCGGTGCTGGTGAACAGAGGCGTGAAACGGACACCCAGACGCTGCGGGCCAACAGCGTCAGCCACCGCCTGTACGATCTCTCGCAAAAAGCGCAGGCGATTGTCGAGAGAACCACCGTACTCGTCATCACGCTGATTGGAGTGCGCCGAGATGAACTGATTGACCAGATAGCCATTGGCAGAATGGATCTCTACGCCATCAAAACCCGCAGAAATCGCATTGCGTGCAGCCTGTACATACAAGGCCACCAGTTCATGGATCTCCGTACGACTCAGTTCACGCGGAGTAGAAGGCGGAACCAGAATACCGGCACCCGGCCCGGTCTCGATGAACGCCTTGACCTTCTCGGCAGCGATGGCCGAGGGCGCAACAGGAGCTTCTGCGCCCGGCTGCAACTGCGCATGGGAAACCCGACCGACATGCCATAGCTGTGCGAAGATCACACCGCCTTCGGCATGTACCGCATCGGTGACCTTGCGCCAGCCATCGACCTGCTCCTGGCTGTAGATACCCGGCGTCCATGCATATCCTTGCCCACGAGGCTCGATCTGGGTGCCCTCACTGACCATGAACCCTGCACTGGCACGCTGACGGTAATAGAGAGCCATCAAATCCGTAGGTACATCTCCAGGCTGAGCACTGCGCTGGCGGGTCAACGGAGGCAGGACAATACGGTTCCTGAGAGAGTGGCTACCCAATCTGACAGGGGAAAAAAGCTGCGGGTGATTCACGATATACGCTCCTGTGGATGCTGATGATTTCTCAAGGACGAACGAGCCCATGCTCCGGGCTGTTGTCCGAAAACAAATGATTGAGTGTCGATAGAGGTTGCCTTGACTACGAGTCTCGGCGCCGAACGAAAAACAGGTACTCACTCGCCACGGTCATGGGGGCGGGATGCGTCATCCCTCTGCAAATACACGTCGGGTTTCAAGCATCGCCTGATCGAAAGGCATTGCCGTTCGGGTGATCTTGACCATGACACTGGCTCCGAGCCACAACTCGTACAGTCTGTAAGCAACGCTTGCAGCAGGCTCCCGGATAGAGACAGAACGGTCCTCGACAGCCTCTTCAATCGCAAGGGTCAGCCGTGCAATGGTCACTGACGTGCCGCGCTCAAGCTCCAGCCTCATCAACTCGGACAAGTCCGCGACCTCAGCACCAAGCTTTACGGCCAGGCATTTCCTGCAATCGGTGGTGCCGGTCTGGTTTGCTGCCCAATACTCCCAGTACCTCAATAACCGCTCTCTTCCCGACAGGCCAGGGTCCCGGAAAATGGCGTCCATATCGCTGTGGTACAGCTCGAAATAGCGCTCCAGCAAGGCCTTTCCGAAAACGTCCTTGGAGTCAAAGTAGTGATAGAACGAGCCCTTTGGGACATGGGCAGCGTTGAGCACTTCGTTCAGGCCGACAGCCGAAAAGCCTTTGTGCCCCACGATGGTCAGCGCCGAATCCAGAATCCGCTGTCTTGTAGTGTTGCATCCAGTCGTCTTCATAGCTCCAAACCTGAATTAGACCAGTCGTCTAGGCCGTTGAAGAGAATGCTACGAGACTGAAGCGGTACGAACAATGTCATATCTGCAAGGATTTCGGACACGACTCCCGCACCAGGAAAGATCGTTGCCAACGGGCGGGCTTCTAACGACAATCCCCGCTGAAAAACACTTTGGAAGAGGCCTGATGCATACCGTTGCGCTGGTGGTATACCCCAAATTCCAAGCGCTGAGCCTGTCTCTGGGGTCAGTATTCGAGTGCGCCAATCTGCTTCGTGGTGAAGCCGTCTATGACTTTCAAGTGATTTCGGAGACTGGGGGCGCAGTCATGTCATCCCAGGGCTTCTCGGTGAACACCGCCGCATTTGATCCGGCCGGTTACCACACCGTCATAGTGAGTGGGTTCCTTGAAGTGGGTGTCCCCTCCTCGTCACTGCTGGATTGCGTACGGAGCGTCTCCTCACAATCGCGTCGGGTCGCATCACTTTGCACAGGCATTTTTGTGCTCGCAGAAGCAGGCTTGCTTGAGGGAAAACGCGCGACGACACACTGGATGCATGTACCAGCCTTCAAGAAACGATTCCCCGATATCCAGCTCGAAGAGGATCGTCTGTTCGTCGTGGATGGCCAAGCCTGGACAGGGGCTGGCATGAGCGCTGGCATTGACCTGGCACTTGCCATGGTCGAAAACGACTTTGGCAGTGACCTTGCGCGGCAAGTCGCTCGTAAACTGGTCATTCCTCAGCGACGCAGCAGCGAACAATCTCAATTGTCGACACTCCTTGAACTGGCCCCCAAGTCCGACAGAGTGCAGTTGGTGCTGGCCTATGCCCGGGAAAACTTGCGCAGCGACCTTTCAGTGGAAGCGCTCGCTGAGGTCGCAAGGCTCAGCCCCCGGCAGTTCAGCCGTGTGTTTCGCGAAGAAACAGGGGAAACACCCGCTAAAGCAGTGGAGCGACTGCGGGTTGAGTCGGCACGGATCATGATGGAAACCAGTCGCCATCCGGTCGAAGTGGTAGCTCGCGAAGCCGGATTCGGGGATAGGGAGCGGATGCGCCAGGCTTTCTTGCGTGCGTTTGGACAGTCCCCCCAGATGATGCAGAAACTCCTCTGCGATGCTGACTCCAGATTCAGGAATTGCGCAAACCTCCAATAATCTAACGGCTGCGAGAAGCACCCGACACCGGTGGCCCGAAGCGCAGTCGACCAGATGCTCTCCCATACAAAAAAATCCTGTTACAACACCATGCTACAGCCCACGCAGGTCCGGCTTGGGGCATAATGCCGTTCTGTTACAGCGCTGGCCTTGTGTTATTACCCTTGGGCCTCAGGCGTCTATTATTGTTACCGAGGGAATTCATCCATGCCCTCTTTTTGTTCCCCTTCTTTGCTGTAGGGTTTTTTTGATGATCAAATCTTTGCGTCCATTGCTTCTTGCCTCATTTCTCCTGCCACTGGCACTTCCTGTTCATGCTGCCGTCATCAACACCACTCTTCCCGCCAAGGTCCAGCAAGCCCTCAAGGCCAGCAAGCTGAATGACAACGCGCTGTCAGTGGTCATGCTGCCCCTCACCGGCCCTGGCACCCCGACAGTCTTCAATGCCGACGTGTCCGTGAACCCGGCATCGACCATGAAGCTGATCACCACTTACGCCGCGCTGGAAATCCTCGGCCCGACTCACCAGTGGAAAACCGAATTCTTTACCGATGGCACCCTGAGCAATGGCGTTCTGCAAGGCAACCTGTACCTGAAGGGCGGCGGCGATCCCAAGCTCAATATGGAAAAGCTCTGGTTGCTGATGCGCGACCTGCGCGCCAACGGCGTACAGCAGGTGACGGGCGATCTGGTGCTGGACCGCAGCCATTTCGTGCAGCCCCAGTTGCCCGAGTTCAATGATGACGGCAATGACGACAACAAGCCGTTCCTGGTCAAGCCCGACTCGCTGATGGTCAACCTGAAAGCCTTGCGCTTCGTCACCCGCAACGATGACGGCAAGATCCGGGTTTCGGTCGAGCCGCCCATTGCGACCATCCGTATCGACAATCAGGTCAAAGCGCTGCCGTCCAAACAATGCACGGGCGATGTACGCTACAACCCGGTTCCGCAGCCTGATGGCAGCGTCAACGTGACGGTCAGTGGCCAGCTGGGCAATGGCTGCAACTCCCAGACCTACCTTTCGCTGCTGGACCACCCGACCTACGCCGCTGGCGCAGTACGGGCCATCTGGCAGGAACTGGGCGGCAGCATTCTGGGCAGGGATCGTGTCGATGTCGTGCCCGGCAGCGCAAAGCTGCTGGCAAAGGCCTTCTCGCCAGACCTGGTTGAAGTGATCCGCGACATCAACAAATACAGCAACAACACCATGGCTCAACAACTGTTCCTCAGCCTGGGACAGGAGTTTCGCAATGACGCCGACGGCGATGATGCACGGGCAGCACAGCGGGTAATCCGCCAGTGGCTGGCGAAGAAAGGCATCACTGCACCGCATCTGGTCATGGAAAACGGTTCAGGCCTGTCACGCGCAGAACGTGTCAGCGCACGGGAAATGGCAATCATCCTGCAAGCGGCATGGCGCAGCCCCTATGCCGCTGAATTCATGAGCTCCATGCCTCTGGTCGGTATGGACGGCACCATGCGCAAGCGTCTGAAGCGCACCCCACTGCTGGGCGAGGCTCATATCAAGACAGGTACGCTGAACACCGTCAGGGCAATTGCAGGTTTCAGTCGTGACAGCAATGGCAATACCTGGGCGGTCGTGGCCATCCTCAATGATCCACGTCCGTTTGGCGCGTCATCGATTCTGGACGAAGTACTGGTCGATCTTTATCGCCAACCGAAACTGACCAACAGCACGGTCTCCATTCTGCAGCCCTGAGCTGCCGCGCAACCGGTAGGAACGAATTCATTCGCGAGACGTCATGGAAGGCGGCCCCTTCGCGAATGAATTCGTATCAGTCGAGCTCCGGTTCGACCCTGTCCCTGCCCGCCATCTTGGCGGCATAGACGCCTGAGTCGGCCCGCAGCAGCAATGCATCAACGCCCTCTCCCGGCCGCCAGCTGGCGATGCCGAAACTGGCAGTGACCTGCCCGACCGTATCCAGCGGCTGGTTGCGCAAGGCCTCGCGCAGACCAAGGGCCAGTTGATAGGCCTGAGGCCCTTGGGTTCCGGGGCACAACACGACGAACTCCTCCCCTCCGATACGACAGAACACATCATCACAGCGCAGCCGCTGGCTGATCTTTCGGGAAATGGCCTGAAGCACCGAGTCCCCGACAGCATGCCCGTATTTGTCGTTGATGCGCTTGAAGTGGTCGATGTCCAGCATGATGACCGACAGATAACCACCGTGCCGATCGATACGCGCCAGCTCGGACTGCAACCTCTCCTGGAAGTAACGGCGGTTATAGGCACCGGTCAGTACATCGGTCACCGACAGCGCTCGCAGCTCCTGCTCGACCCTCTTGAGATCGGATATATCCGAGATGAATCCATGCCAGAGCACGCCACCATCGGGCAGGCGCTCCAGAGTGGCGGCCCCTCGCACCCAGCGCAGTCCTTTGTGCGGCAGCTCGATACGGTACTCCTCGCTCCAGGGCAAGGACAGCTCGGCACTGATACGGATGGAGTCGCGAAGGCGCATGATGTCAGCCGGATGAGTACGCCGAAGCAGAGTCTCGGCATTCTCCAGCAACTCCTCCTCGCTCAGTTCAAACAACTCACACATGCCGACACTGGCGTAGGTAAAGCGTGAACGGCCATCGGCATCCTGCCGGTACTGGTAGATACCGCCCGGCACTTGAGAGCTGAGCTTTTTCAGCAACTGATCACGCGCCTCAAGCGCCTCATAAACACGCTTGTGCTCGGTGATATCAATGCATACCGCCAGATAACCGATCCACTGATCCTGATCGTCACGCACCGCCGTAATCAGCATATTGACCATCAGCGTGCTGCCATCGCGACGCAGAAAGGTCCATTCCCGGGATGTATGGCTGCCCTCTTCGCTGGCATCGACGAACATGGCCTGCGCCGCCGTGATCGGACGCCCCTGGGCTTCACTCAACTCCTTGGCATGAGCCTCAAGCTCCGACAGCCTATGCATGTCCTTGAGCATGAACTTGCCAAGCACCTCATCGTCCGAGTAACCCAGCATTTTCTGCGCGCCGACATTGAAGGTCGTGATCACACCATTGAGATCGGTAGCAATGATCGCCACTTCAGTCGCAGAGTTGAGCACATTGCGCAATTGCCCGTGGGTAACCCGCAATTGCTGCTCGCGCTGACGCAACTCGCGGGTGCGCTGCTCAACCATGTACAAGGCACGCTGGCGCTGGCTGACCAGGCTGTAAAGCAAAGCACTGAGCATCAGGCTCAAGAGCCCGCCGAGCAATGCCACACTGCCGGCCATCGACTGATTGCTCAGCAGAAAGGCTTCGGTAGGACGGACTTCGAGCAAATAGTCGCGATCCCCCATGTTCAGCAAGGTACTGACATGCAGGTCACTCTCGGCTGCCACAGTGGCAGAGCGATATAAAACCTCGGAGTCATCGGGCGAACTCAAATCGAGCATGCTCATTGCCAGGTTGTCCTGACTCGGCAATCCCTCGTTCATCATTTGGTCGAGGCTGATTATCGCCATCACAAAGCCGCGCAAGACAGGCGTCGGCGAATCGAGGGCCGCGACAGGCGAGAACACCGGCGCCATCAGCAGAATGCCACGGGTATCGGACTTGCTCAGACTGACCAGATCGATACGCGGCGTCGCTACGATTCTGCCCAGCGTGCGAGAACGCTCGACGGCGAGATGCCGGATCCGTTCGGAATACACATCAAAGCCCAGGGGCGGAGGCTTCTTGCTGAGCGTCTGGATAAACACGACCGGAAAGTACTCGTCGCGCACGGCTGCTGCTTTCAATGCGCCGCTCTGATCGAGTTCTCGTATGGAGAAATCCTTTACGCCCGCCTGACGAACGCTCTCTTCAAAAGCTTCACGCTGGTCACGGGTAACGCGGGGCGTCCATGTATAGGCCTGGGTACCGACCAGCATAGGCCCGACAAAACCCTCGTACTCTGCACGAGTGATCTCTTCGGAATAGAGAAAGAAGCGGCGCAGGGTATCAAGCCTTTTGACCTGCCCATCCAGCCGCTCCTGAATGCGGCTGAAACGCTCGCCGGCCAGAAGATCGAAGCGTTGACGCAACTGACGCTGATACAGTTCAAAATTGGCTAACGCCAGCATGACGGTCAGTGCAGCTCCGGCGGCAAAAGCCAGCGCCGCAACCAACCATGCAGAGGCCTGTTCACTGATGAATCCCAGAATTCTGGGCCGGAACTGTTTCGACGCCATATAGAGAACCCGCGACGCTGGCCGTGGTTCTCTTATAGCTATTCGCCAGTAATTTGCCTAGCCCGAATAACGAGAATCAGTTCACGCGCGTCATGATCTTCCAGGCGCGATGGATCTTGCTGTTGCGAGCAAAATCCTGATCGATGGTCTGGGCGGTGATTTCCTCGACGGCGTAACGTTGGCCAAGGTTCTCGTCCAGCACAAACTTGCGGAAGTTGTTCGAGAAGTACAACACGCCACCAGGAGCCAGACGCGCCATGGCCAGATCTATCAACTCGACCTGATCACGCTGTACATCGAAGATCCCTTCCATGCGCTTGGAGTTCGAGAACGTCGGCGGATCGATAAAGATCAGGTCGTACTCCTCACGGCATGCCTGCAACCAGGCCATGACATCGCCCTGCTCCAGACGGTTCTTGTCGGAGAAGCCGTTGAGCGACAGATTGCGCCGCGCCCAGTCCAGATAAGTCCGGGAAAGGTCGACACTGGTAGTGCTGCGCGCCCCGCCCTTGGCCGCGTGAACGCTGGCAGTGGCGGTATAGGAAAACAGGTTGAGGAAGCGCTTGCCTGCCGCCTCACGCTGAATGCGCATACGCATCGGGCGGTGATCGAGAAACAGACCGGTATCCAGATAATCGGTCAGGTTCACCAGCAGCTTGACCCCGCCTTCGTTGACTTCCTGGAACTGCCCTTGAGCACTTTGACGCTCATATTGTTTCGTGCCGCTCTGACGCTCGCGACGCTTGATCACCACACGGCTCTTGTCGATGTTCAAGGCCTGAGGGATAGCCGCCAGCGCGTCGAACAGACGTGCCGAGGCTTTCTCTGGATCGACGGATTTAGGCGCAGCATATTCCTGAACGTGAACCCAGTCATGGTACAGATCGATGGCCAGGGAATACTCCGGCATATCGGCGTCGTACACGCGATAGCAGTCGATGCCCTCGCGGCGAACCCACTTGCTCATCTGCTTGAGGTTCTTTTGCAGACGATTGGCGAACATCTGCCCGCCTTCGCTCAAACGAGCCTGTTCGACCACAACCGGAGCCGGCTTGATCGGATTGCCATTCTTGTTGAGCTTCTTCTCGTGGTTCGTGCTGACCGGCTCTTCAACCTGCGTCTCGCGCTCGATCTGGCGCTGCTCGGGGGTACGGCGCTCGCCGGTGACGAACTGGTCCGGCAGGACCTTGATGAGCAACAGCTTGCAGGGCAAGGCGCCGTTCCAGAAGGAGTACTGCTTGTGGCTGCGAATCCCCATGCGCTTGCCCAGATCCGGCGCGCCGGTGAACACAGCAGCTTCCCAGTTGAGACAAGCCTGACGCAGACGCTCGCCCAGATTCTGGTAGAGATACAGCAGGCTCGCTTCGTCACCCAGGCGCTCGCCATAGGGAGGGTTACAGATCACCAGACCTTTCTGGTTCTGATCCGGGCGCGGCTCGAAAGTCGCCACTTCGCCCTGATAGACCTTGATCCAGTCGCTCAGGCCTGCACGCTCGATGTTGTTGCGACCCGGCTGGATAAGACGCGGATCGGCCTCATAGCCACGAATCCACAGCGGTGGCCTGGCAAGCCCTGCGGCTGCACGCTCCAGAGCTTCATCATGCAACTTGCGCCACAAGGCCGGGACGTGGCCGAGCCAGGCCGAAAAGCCCCAACGCTCGCGCTTGAGGTTGGGCGCAATATCCGCGGCAATCATGCCGGCTTCCACCAGGAAAGTACCGACACCGCACATCGGGTCAGCCAGAGCGCCACCCTCGGCGGCGATACGCGGCCAACCGGAGCGGATCAGGATTGCCGCCGCCAGGTTTTCCTTGAGCGGCGCCGCGCCCTGCTGCAAGCGATAGCCGCGCTGGTGCAGGCTGTGACCGGAAAGGTCCAGAGACAGGATAGCTTCACCACGGTCCAGGCGCAGATGCACGCGCAGGTCAGGGTTGATCTTGTCCACCGAAGGACGCAGGCCATCGGAGGTACGCAGCTTGTCGACAATCGCGTCCTTGACCTTCAACGCACCGAAATGGGTGTTGTCGATACCCGAACCATGGCCACTGAACTCGACCGCCACCGTGCCATCGGCTTCCAGGTGGTCCTGCCAGTCCACATGCAGTACACCTTCGTAAAGATCGTCGGCGTTTTTCATCGGAAAACGCTTGAGCACCAGCAGCACCCGGTTCGCCAGGCGTGACCACAGGCAAAGCCGATAGGCGGTTTCCATGTCGGCCGTGCCGCGAATGGCTGATGTGTGTTCGCGTGTTTCCTGAAGACCAAGCGCAGTGGCTTCCTCAGCAAGCAGGCCTTCCAGGCCTTTGGGGCAAGTGAGGAAAAGTTCGTAGCGATCCGACATGAGTATTCCAGGGCCTGAGCCGTCAGCGGCGGGCAACGCATTGCCCGACCAGATTTAAAACAGGCGTCTTTCATGGAGAGCGCCTGCGTGGCACACAATTTGTGCCGATCCACCGTATGAACCTGTCATGTCATTACGGCAGTCTTGTATCAGTAAAAAAGTGAATATTGGAACCTATGACGTAGGTAATAAAAAGTCACATAGTGACCCTTCGTCGAATAGACCCTGTTTGCATTACGCCATCACTCGCATTTGCAAGCCCGTCTCACTTCCGCCTGAAACCCGCGGGTCAGTAGGGTTACGAGGAGAATCAAATTTGAAACACCCTCCCTCTTATCGCTCTACAGACCTAAATGTGACGTGCTTATGACAAAACGATCATTCACACCGTCTCAAGCTTTGGTTAGAACTCATCTCAGGTCATCACCGCAACGGTAATGACACTAAGGCCCGCGACGCCGGCAGCGGGCACCAACGGCAGATAATTCTGCCCGACCTCGACATGAGGTCTTCAGGGATATAACAGTCAACAGACGAGGGCAATACCCTATGAGAAGACTCAAGCGTGATCCGTTGGAAAGAGCATTTTTGCGCGGATATCAATACGGCGTTACTGGTAAATCCCGTGAGCTTTGCCCTTTTACTCTACCGTCAGTACGCCAGGCATGGATAAATGGTTGGCGAGAAGGACGTGGCGACAACTGGGACGGTATGACCGGCACTGCGGGAATCCACAGACTCAACGAACTTCACGCGGTCGGATAAGGTAGTCTCCGACCAGTCCATCAAATTTTCTACTGACTTTTACACCCAATACCATGCACGCCCCATCCGGGCGGCGGGCTACGGCCCAGGGGCTCCTTCGAGGAGCCCCTTTTTTTCGCCGCAAATCAGCCGCGAGGCATGGCCGCAATAGCATCCACCGACTGACGGATAAGCGCCGGCCCCTTGTAGATGAACCCGGAATACACCTGCACCAGACTCGCACCGGCAGCGATCTTCTCGGCTGCGTGCCGGCCTTCGGTGATGCCACCGGCAGCAATGATCGGCATGCGTCCTGCCAGTTCGGCAGCCAGCACCTTGACGGTATGCGTGCTCTTTTCCCGAACGGGAGCACCGGACAGCCCGCCCGCTTCGTCAGCATGGGACAGGCCTTCGACACCTTCACGGCTGAGCGTGGTGTTGGTGGCAATGACCGCATCCATGCCGGACTCGATCAGGGCCGTGGCGACCAGCACGGTTTCTTCATCGGTCATGTCTGGCGCGATCTTGATCGCCAGCGGCACACGCTTGCCATGCAATTGCGTCAGCTCCTGCTGACGCAGGCTCAGCGCCTCAAGCAATTGCTTGAGGGAGTCGCCAAACTGCAGGCTGCGCAGGCCCGGAGTATTGGGTGAGCTGACATTGACGGTGACATAGCTGGCGTGGGCGTAGACCTTGTCCAGACAGATCAGGTAGTCATCGACAGCGCGCTCGACAGGCGTATCGAAGTTCTTGCCGATGTTGATGCCCAGAATGCCCTTGTATTTCGCGGCCTGAACCCGGGAGACAAGGTTATCCACGCCCAGGTTGTTGAAGCCCATGCGGTTGATGATCGCTTCGGCTTCGGGCAGACGGAAAATGCGAGGCTTGGGGTTGCCCGGCTGCGGACGTGGCGTCACGGTGCCGATCTCGACAAAACCAAAACCCAGCTGCGCAAAGCCGTCGATGGCCGCACCATTCTTGTCCAGCCCGGCCGCCAGACCTACAGGGTTCGGGAAATCCAGGCCCATGACCTTGACCGGCAACTGCGCAGGCGCCTTGCTCAGCAGGCCATTGAGCCCCAGCCGGCCACCGGCGCCGATCAAGTCCAGCGACAGGTCGTGGGAGGTTTCCGGGGAAAGTTTGAAGAGTAACTGGCGGGCCAGGTTATACATGGGCGGGCAAGGCTCGTTGGAAGCTGAATTCAGGGCGCCGATTATAGACATGTGCCGGCCCGGGTGCGAGGCAAGCTTGCATTTACAGGGCAAACCACTCAGTTGCGCCCTCCATCTGTGCGCAACGCTTCACGGCAGTGCACAAACCGGGTGCGTTCGACCGCCAGAAGCCCGGTAAACAGGTTGTTTGCGACTTGGCACAAGCGCTGCATGAGCAGCTCCATGTAATTCACAAGTCTGCAACCTTCAACGATGAGGGCTGCATTTCCCGAAAGAACGGGACCGGACAAAGGCGTCCTCGTCAGGCAACTGGCGGGACGCCTTTTTTGTTTGCGCAGAATTTATCGAGCACGACCCTGTCGTTCACTCGGAGGCAACATGGCGAAACTCAAACTGGTGATGATCGGCAACGGAATGGCCGGGGTCCGCACCCTTGAAGAACTGTTGAAGCTGAACGAAGAGCTTTACGAGATCACCGTCTTCGGCGCCGAACCGCACCCCAATTACAACCGGATCCTGCTCTCCCCGGTGCTGGCTGGCGAGCAGACCTTCGACGACATCGTGCTCAACGACCTGGGCTGGTACAGAGAGCACAACATTCAGTTGCTGCTCAACCGCCGCGTGGTAAAGATCGACCGCTCCAAACGGATCGTCATCGCAGACGATGGCACCCAGGCCAGATATGACCGCCTGCTGATCGCCACCGGCTCACGCCCTTTCGTGCTGCCGGTTCCCGGCAATACGCTCAAGGGCGTAATCGGCTATCGCGACATCGCTGATACGCAACTGATGATCGATACTGCAACCACCCACCGCCGCGCCGTGGTCATCGGTGGCGGCCTGCTGGGGCTGGAAGCAGCCAACGGCCTCAAGTTGCGGGGCATGGATGTGACAGTGATCCACAACGGCCAATCGCTGCTGGAACGGCAACTGGACAGGACCAGCGGCCAGATGCTGCAAGCGGCCCTGGAGCAGCGCGGCCTGAAATTCCGCCTCAATGAACAGACCGAAGCCTTTATCGGCGATGAGCAGGGTCAGGTTCAAGCCGTGCAATTCAAAAGCGGCGCTGTGATTGACGCCGATCTGGTGGTCATGGCCGCGGGCATTCGCCCCAATATGGAACTGGCCGCGCAGTCAGGCCTGCCCTGTGACCGTGGCATTCTGGTCAACGACACCCTGCAAACCTACGACCCACGGGTCTATGCCATCGGCGAATGCGTCAGCCATCGCGGCATCGCCTATGGCCTGGTCGCGCCGCTGTTCGAGCAAGCCCGAGTCTGCGCCAATCATCTCGCACAACTGGGTTTCGCCCGCTATCCGGGCTCGGTCACGTCAACAAAATTGAAGGTCACCGGTATCGACCTGTTTTCTGCCGGCGACTTTCTGGGCGGGGAAGGCACTGAAAGCATCACTCTTTCGGACCCTATAGGCGGCATATACAAAAAACTGGTCATCAAGAATGACGTACTGGTCGGAGCCTGCCTGTATGGCGACACCGCCGACGGCAGTTGGTACTTGCAGCAGATCCGGGAAAACCGAGGGATCGATGCCATTCGCAATCACCTGATGTTTGGCGAACAGACTACCGGCGAGGCAGCATGCGCATGACCGAGCCCTCGACCACTCAAATCACCGCCTCGACCTGCTGCTACTGCGGCGTTGGCTGCGGCGTCCTGATCGAACATGACGGACAGAACATTCTCGGCGTCAGTGGCGACCCACAGCACCCGGCCAACTTCGGCAAGCTGTGCAGCAAAGGCTCAAGCCTGCACCTGACTGGCGACCTGTCGGCGCGAGCGCTCGACCCGCAACTGCGCCTGAGCAAAGACCTGGCACGCAGCGTCACCGACTGGAACACCGCGCTGGAACATGCCGCCAATATCTTTGCCGACACCATCAAGGAACACGGCCCCGACAGCGTAGCGTTCTATATCTCGGGGCAATTGCTGACCGAGGATTACTACGCCTTCAACAAGCTGGCCCGGGCACTGGTGGGCACCAACAACATCGACAGCAACTCCCGGCTGTGCATGTCTTCGGCAGTGGTTGGCTACAAGCGCAGTCTGGGCGCCGACGCGCCACCGTGCGGCTATGAAGACATCGAGCTGAGCGATTGCATGATGATCGTCGGCAGCAACATGGCTTACGCTCACCCCATCCTGTTTCGTCGTCTGGAAGAAGCCAGAAGCCGTCGACCCGAGATGAAAATCATCGTGATCGACCCCAGGCGCACAGACACCTGCGAGCTGGCGGACCTGCACCTGGCAATCCTGCCGGGAACGGACGTGGCGTTGTTTCACGGCATTCTGCATTTGCTGATATGGGAAGGCCTGGTTGATGACGACTTCATCGACGCGCACACCCAAGGTTATGCAGACCTGAAAAACCTGGTGCGCGACTACACACCACAATACGTCGCACACACCTGCGGCATTGCGGTCGAGCAACTGCAAACCTGCGCCCGATGGATTGGCCAGGCTCCCAGCTTTCTATCGCTCTGGTGCATGGGCCTGAACCAGTCCACGGCCGGGAGCGCCAAGAACAGCGCCCTGATCAACCTGCATCTGGCCACCGGCCAGATCGGCCGACCCGGCGCAGGCCCCTTCTCTCTTACCGGCCAGCCCAATGCGATGGGTGGCCGCGAAACCGGCAGCCTGTCCAATCTGCTGCCAGGCCATCGTGAAGCAGGTAATCCCCAGCATCGTGCCGAAGTCGCCGAATATTGGGGTGTCGACACGCTACCGGCAACCACCGGCCTGCCCGCCATCGAACTGTTCGAGCAGTTGCAGTCCGGCAAGATCAAAGCGTTATGGATCGCCTGCACCAACCCGGCCCAATCGCTGCCTGATCAGCAAAAGGTCAAACAGGCACTGAGCACATGCCCGTTCGTTGTCTTGCAGGAAGCCTTCCAGACCACCGAAACCGCACGCTTCGCCGACCTGCTGCTGCCCGCCGCCAGTTGGGGTGAAAAGGAAGGCACGGTCACCAACTCCGAGCGACGCATCTCCAACGTACGCAAGGCCATTCCCGCTCCGGGTCAGGCACGTCCCGACTGGGCGATTACCGTGGATTTCGCGCAACGTCTGGAGCGCAGGCTGCGCCCCGATATGCCAGCCCTCTTCGACTTCACCAGTCCACGGCAGCTATTTGATGAATATAAAGTCCTGACTCAAGGCCGTGATCTGGACATGTCCGGTATCGACCGCGACCTCATCGACCGCTGCGGCCCGCAGCAATGGCCTTTTCCTCAGGGAGCCCGCACAGGCACCACTCGCTTGTACAGCGATGGCGTATTCCCGACGGCTTCGGGGCGGGCACAGTTCGTCTGCGATGCCTATGTCGCCGCCAAAGAGCTGCGCGATGCGCGCTATCCGCTGACACTCAATACCGGGCGATTGCGCGATCAATGGCACGGCATGAGCCGCACGGGTACGGCGGCACGCTTGTTTGGTCACGCCAGCGAGGCAGTGTTGGGGTTGCACCCGGAGGAAATGGACCGTTACCGGTTGCAGCCAGGCGACCTGGTCCATTTGAAAAGCCGCCGCGGCGATCTGGTCGTGCCCGTCAGCAGCGATGATGCTGTTCGCCCAGGCCAGGCATTCCTGCCGATGCACTGGGGCGATCGTTTTCTCAAGGGCGGCGTCAATGTGCTGACCCAACCCGCCTTCGACCCTCTGTCCAAACAACCGGAACTCAAACACTCGGGGGTGCGGATTGAAAAAGCCCACCTGCCCTGGCAATTCTTCGCGCTGATCGAAGGCGACGTTCAAAGCCACCTGACAGCGCTGCGCCCGCTGTGTGAAGCATTTGCCTATGTCAGCCTGGGATTGATCGGCCGCGAACGCCCTGCCCTTGTGATACGGGCAGCCAATGACGTAGCACCCGAGCACTCGCTGCTGGAAACCATCGATCATCTGTTGGGGCTGGATGAAGGGGCAGTAATGGCCTATGACGACCCCAAGCGCTCTATCGGTAAACGCATTCGTCTCGACAACGGCCGCATCATCGCCTTGCGCCTGGCCGGAGAAACCCTGGCTCAGCACTGGCTACAGAGTCTATGGCTGCAAGGTCAGGTGGACGAGCAGTTGCGTCGCTGGATGCTGGCCCCCATCAGCACTGAGCCAGGCAAGAATGCCTCTCTGGCCCGCGACAAGATTCTCTGCAACTGCAAGAACGTCAGCCAGAGTGCAATCATGAAGGAAATCGACAATGGCCTGGACTTGAATCAGTTGAAAACAAAACTGGGCTGCGGAACCCAGTGCGGTTCCTGTGTACCGGAAATAAAAAGGTTGATCAGCGCGGTGGTGCTGGCTGATTAAGCATCGATTTACCGAATCGCACGCAAAGAAAAGCCCGGCCTGAGCCGGGCTTTTCATTAAAGCAGGCTAATTACTTAGCTTGTGCTTCAACTTCTGCTTCTACGCGACGGTTTACTGCACGGCCAGCTTCAGTTGCGTTGTCAGCAACTGGACGGGTTTCGCCGTAACCAACCGAGTTTACGCGGTTAGCGCCAACACCGTACTGGTTGACCAGAACTTGTTTAACGGCGCTTGCGCGACGCTCGGACAGTTTCTGGTTGTAAGCATCAGGACCGACGGAGTCAGTGTGACCTTCAACAGTGGTGGTGGTTTGTGGGTATTGCTGCATGAAGTCAGCGAGGTTCTTGATGTCGCCGTAGCTGTTAGGCTTGACCACAGCTTTGTCGAAGTCGAACTTGACGTCCAGCTCAACACGAACAACTTCAGCAACTGCCGGGCAGCCATCAGCGTCAACAGTTACGTTGGCTGGGGTGTTCGGGCACTTGTCGACGTTGTCGCACACGCCGTCGTTGTCGCTGTCGGAGCAGACTTCAGCAACCGGAGCAACTGGAGCTGCTTCGGTTTTCTTGCTGCCGCCACCGAAGTTTACGCCGATACCGACGCTAGGAGCCCACTCGGTCTCGCCCTGGTCGATGTTGTACTGAGCTTCAACGCCAGCACGAGCATAGAAGTTTTCGGTGAAGTACAGCTTGGCACCGCCGCCGATGTTGGCGAAGGTGGAACCGTTACGACCGCCACGGCCAGTCTGACCGATGCTCTGATCGGAGAAACCTGCAGACACGTATGGACGCAGTGTGTCGCCTGGAGCGTTGAAGTGGTACAGAGCGTCCAGGGCAGTGTTGGAGCCCTTGATGTTCTTGCCATCATTGCCACGAGCGTTGTGGACTTCGTCGTAGCCCAGACGCAGTTCAACGTCGTCAGTCAGGAAGTAACCGATCGAACCGCCGAACAGGTTGCCGTCGTTTTTGAAGTCACGGGAGCTGTCGAAATATTGTTTCTTGGCGAAGCCCTCGATCTCGACTGCGCCTTGGCCTTGTGCCAGCACGCCGAACGAAGTCGCGGCAACGATAGTACCAATGGCCAAGCCCAAGGTGTTTTTCAGTTTCATCCGTTAAATCCCCATCTGGTGATTGTAAAGCAGCCCCTTGTAACCGGGGCAATTCGTCGGCAAGTCTAGCAGACCCTGCCAGTTCGTTAGAGATAATTGCTCCGAGTTAAGTTTCGGTGATGCCCGCAAATTTCTCACGTAATTTATCCAATGCCCGCTTATAGCGCATTTTCGTTGCGCTTAAGCCCATGTGCATTATGTCTGCGATCTCCTGAAATTCCAGCTCTGCGACAAATCGCAGCACCAGGATCTCCCGATCGATCGGGTTCACATGCACAAGCCAGCGATCGAGACCGCCCCTTTCTTCAGGTTTGGGCGTCTTCTCTTCAGACGCCTCCTCAAGCGGGTCCAGACTCAAAGCGTCCATCAAGCGACGCTTACGCCGTTCCTTTCTGTACTGAGTTATGCACTCGTTGTAGGTGATGCTGTAAAGCCAGGTTTTGAATTTCGATTTACCTTCGAAATTCTTCAATCCATACAAGACCTTAAGCATCACTTCCTGACAGACATCATCAGCATCGCGATCGTTCCCTAAATAACGTGCACAGACGTTAAAAAGTGTTCTCTGGTAACGTCGCATCAACTCTTCGTAGGCCCGCGTCACGTGAAAAAGCTCGACGTGGGCGCGCGCGACCAGCTCCTCGTCTGAGAGCTCGCGGGGGTCGTAGCGCGTCGAAAGCGGTAAGGGTTTATTCAAAACGAGTCGTGCCGACAGTCAGGTCAATGTCAGCCACTGCCCAGATTCCGGCAAATTGTGGCGGCATAGATTAGCAGATTCCCCGCTTAACGGCTGCTTACTCTCTGTTCGAGAAGAATTTTGTTGGAAAACGACACCAACTCCCCCTCGTCTGTCAGCAGTGTAGTCTTGACCGTACCGATTTCCTCGATTTGCCCCTCTACCTCGCCAACCTGCAAATGCTGGCCGACCTGATAAAGCTCTCGAACATAAATGCCGGCCAGAATCTGGCTGGCTATTTCACGACTCCCCAGACCCAATGCCAGCGCGACAGCCAGACCAACGGTCAGAAGGCCGATCACGATGACGTGGTTGAGCAGGTCTGTCTTGACCTCAAGCTGGCTGATCGCAACGGAAATACTGATGATGATGACCAGCCCCTGAGCGATTCGCCCAAGGCCCGGCGCATAATCGACACCCACACCCTCGGCAGCGCCACGCACCAGCCCGTTGACCAGTTGCGCAAGCAGCACACCGACAAGCAGCACCAGCGCAGCACCAAAGACCTTGGGCAGGTACAACGCCAGCATGTCCAGCGTCGACGAGACACGTTGCAGGCCAAGAGATTCAGCCGCGGAAACCAGGAAAATCAGCAGGACGAACCAGTAGACGATCTTGCCGATCAAGGTGGAGATCGGCACTTTCACGCCGGCACGGCTGATCAGCTTGGTCAGCCCGGTGCCGCCCATGAGACGATCGAGCCCGAGCTTGGCCAGCAATTTCGATAACAGGGCGTCGAGCAGCTTTGCGACCACGAAGCCCAGCAGCACCACCACAAGGGCGCCGAACAGGTTGGGGATGAAGTTTGCAACTTTGGTCCACAATGCAGTCATTGCAGCAACCAGACTCTGGGTCCAGAGATCCAATTCCATGTTCAATCAGCCTTATCGACAGGGCGAGCAGTAGGTTGTGTGCGACGGGAAACAGGTGAAACGTGCGCAGAACCGTTATTGAGGGCAATCATCATCGTCTGGCACCAGCGGCCAAGCAGCCCGAACAGTACACCGGCACCCACCTGACGGTTGGCGGTTTTCAGGACACGGCCAAGACAAGCGTCATCATCCCGGCTGGAGGATGACGATTTGAGCATGTCTCGCAAAGATTCTTCAAAGGGATCGTGCATCAGGCACCTCACGCAATGTCAGTGAGAGACGTGACCAGTTTCGGGCGAGTCACAAACGGCATTGAAAATTTATCCGTCACAACCAGCGCAAACGCCTGAAAAGCAGCCACTGCCCCACCGCCACCATGACAATCAAGGCACAGGCCAGAACAAATCCGTAAGGATTGTCGGAGCCGGGAATACCGCCGACGTTGATCCCCAGCAGCCCGGTCAGAAAACTCATGGGCAGAAAAATACCGGTGATGATCCCGAAACGGTACATGGTGTGATCCATGCGCTCACGCAGCCGCCGGTCTTCGGACTCCAGCAGCAACCCGACCCGCTCGCGGGTCAGCTCAAGTTCTTCAAGGTAACGGGTCAGGCTGTTGTTCAGTTCGTTCCAGTAATCGGCATCGTCATCGACGAACCAGCCAAGCTTGATACGCGATAGCTGGCCGAAGATATCCCGCTGGGGTGCAAGAAAGCGGCGCAACCCCGCTGCCCGCCGCCGAATCTGCAGCAGCTTGCCGTGTTCCGGGCTGTAACGCTCGTCGGCATCGGTCTTTTCTTCCTCGTCATCGACCGACTCGGTCAAATCGCCGAGCAGGTCCTGCACCTTTTCGGTCAGGTATTGAGCCAGATAAAGCGTCAGTTCAGAGGCTGTCTTCGGTCCTTTGCCTTCACTCAACTGCTCAATGAGTTCTTCGGTAGCCCGCAAAGGCCGCAGCCGCAAGGAAATCACTCGCTGGGCAGCCGCGAAGATCCGCACCGACACCATGTCTTCAGGCTCGGCTCCCGGATTGAGGTTCACACCTCGCAGGAACAGCAACAGCTCCTGATCAGGCAAGGGCAACAAACGCGGCCGGGTATTTTCTTCGAGCAGCAGCGTGCAGGCGAACTCGCTCAGGCCACTGGAATTGCGCAACCACGAATGAGTCTGCGGGTGACTACGGTCCCAATGCAGCCACAGACTTTCGTGGGGCTGCATCTGAAGACCATCGAGTTCGGTTCGAGCAATGAAACGCGCTCCGCCCTGACCATCCAATACGAGGGCATGAACCAGCCCCCACTGCGCATTTGCTTCGTCGAACATTCTTGCTTCGCTTATTCCGGCATTTTCAGAGGGGACGGAGAAATGATCACACCATTATTGTCGGCATACAGGTAATCGCCCGGCCGAAAAGTGACGCCGGCGAAGGTCACCGGGACATTCGAATCACCGATGCCGCGCTTGTCGGTCTTTTTCGGGTGGCTGGCCAGCGCCTGCACGCCCAGATCGGTTTGCGCCACAACGTCGACATCGCGGATGCAGCCATAGATCAACAAGCCTTCCCAGCCGCTTTTCGCAGCCTTGTCAGCCAGCAGATCGCCCAACAGCGCACAACGCAGAGAACCGCCACCATCGACGACCAGAACCTTGCCTTTGCCGTCGAGTGCTACCTGGTCTTTCACCAGTGAGTTGTCCTCAAAGCACTTGATGGTCACGATCTCGCCACCAAAGGAGTCACGGCCGCCGAAGCTGCTGAACATGGGTTCTACGACTTGCACCAGCTCCGGATAGGCATCACACAAGTCGGGGGTCGAATAATGCATGGCTAACTCCTGTCAGTGAGAGATGGGTTGCTCAGGGCAGCATAGTGGCTTTGGCCTCAACTTTCGCCCCTGTTCCCATACAAACACAAAACCGGACTATTGCCCTACCGCTTCCTGCAACCCGGGACTCTCGACAGAAGCAGAACGCTCCTGCAGCCAGCCGAGCACTCGCGGCCAGACCTGCTGCTGCGCACCCTTGCTGACCAGCATCCTTACATGATCGAAATCTTCGTTGAAACCATGCTCGCGACCCAGGCACAGGAACTCCCGCTGCTGCGAGCCAAACTGGTCGAACAGCATCTGACAGGCCCACACCGGGTCCTGATGATCGCCGACCGCAGCCACCGCCAGAACCGGCACTTCAACACTGGCCAGCCCCGTCCACCAGTTGCTGTCGCGATCACCGAAACGACCGAACAGACCGTGCCAGCGCATGCTTTCCAGGACAACGCCAATCGGCTCGTCTTCTGGCCCGCGCTTGAAGCGAGGCCCGGAAATATGCTCGAAAGACTTGAGCAGCAAGCGCCCGGACCACTGCACGGGCGGGATTTTCAGCGGCCAGTAGGTACGGCTGATCTGACTGCCAAACAACGCAACCGAAGCGGCACCCGCCGGCCCGAGATATTGGCCACCCAACGCTGCTGCCAGCGTGGTGCCACCCAGAGAGTGGCCGATCCAGTGCGGCACTTGCCCGTTCTGCTCGCGAACGAAGGCGGCAATGGCCGGCAGGTCGTAGCGGGCATAATCCGCCACGCGGTTGCGGCGATAGTCCTGATTGCGGGCCGAAAGCCCATGCCCGCGCATCTCGGCAATCCATACATCGTAACCGGCACGCGCCAGGAACGGCCCAAGGCCGATGCCTTTGGGCGAATACCAGAAACGGCGATTGGAAAAGCTGCCATGCAACAGAATGACCGGCACACCGCGCACATCAGGCTGATCCACCAGCCCGAGACGAGTAACAGCCAGCTCGACACTGGGATCAGGGCTGTTGGCAGGCTTCAAGCGATAGACGTCCTCGACCAGATCGCCACGACGCTCGGCACTGATCAAGGCAACGGGAAAAAGATTGCTGCTGCTTTGCATATTGCTCTTTATCTTTGGTTCAAAGGCATCGGGTCGCCTCTGACAGACTGGTGAAACTGCGGGTTTGGGGCCTCACATGAAAAAGGGCGGTTTCCGAAAAAACCGCCCTTTCCAAAACGCCTGAAACCCTAGACGATTCAAGACGCTATTGCATCACATCCGAAACATCTCAGGCCTGAGCCTGCCCTTCTGCAAGGAAGAACCAGGTTTCCAGTACCGAGTCAGGGTTCAGGGAAACACTTTCGATGCCCTGCTCCATCAGCCAGCGAGCCAGATCCGGGTGATCCGAAGGGCCCTGACCACAGATGCCGATGTATTTGCCCGCCTTGTTACAGGCCTGGATGGCATTGGACAGCAGCTTCTTGACCGCCGGATTACGCTCGTCGAACAGGTGCGCAATGACGCCCGAGTCGCGGTCCAGGCCCAACGTCAACTGGGTCAGGTCGTTGGAGCCGATGGAGAAGCCGTCGAAGTACTCCAGGAACTCTTCGGCCAGGATCGCGTTGGACGGCAACTCGCACATCATGATGATGCGCAGACCGTTCTCGCCACGCTTGAGGCCATTGGCCGCCAGCAGATCGATGACCTGACTCGCTTCACCCAGAGTGCGCACGAACGGCACCATGATTTCGACGTTGGTCAGGCCCATGTCCTCGCGCACACGCTTGAGGGCACGGCATTCAAGCTCGAAGCAGTCGCGGAAATTCTCGCTGATATAGCGCGAAGCACCACGGAAGCCCAGCATCGGGTTCTCTTCTTCCGGCTCGTACAGCTTGCCGCCGATCAGGTTGGCGTATTCGTTGGACTTGAAGTCCGACAGACGCACGATGACCTTCTTCGGTGTGAACGCTGCCGCCAGGGTGCTGATACCCTCGACCAGCTTGTCGACATAGAAACCGACCGGGTCGTTGTAACCGGCAATGCGCTTGTCGACGCTGTCCTTGATCTCGGGTGGCAGGCCGGCGTAGTTGAGCAAAGCCTTGGGGTGTACGCCGATCATGCGGTTGATGATGAATTCCAGGCGCGCCAGACCGACACCGGCGTTGGGCAGCTGGGCGAAATCGAACGCACGATCGGGGTTGCCGACGTTCATCATGATCTTGAACGGCAGCTCAGGCATGGCATCGACCGAGTTGGTCTTGATGTCAAAGCCCAGTTCACCCTCGAAGATATAACCGGTATCGCCTTCGGCACAGGACACGGTGACGCCCTGCCCGTCTTTCAGCAGTTGAGTCGCATTACCGCAACCCACAACAGCCGGGATACCCAGTTCGCGAGCAATGATCGCTGCGTGGCAGGTACGGCCACCACGGTTGGTAACGATAGCGCTGGCGCGCTTCATGACCGGCTCCCAGTCCGGGTCGGTCATGTCGGAAACCAGAACGTCGCCGGCCTGGACCTTGTCCATCTCGGACACGTCCTTGATGATCCGCACCTTGCCTGCGCCGATACGCTGGCCAATGGCACGACCTTCGACCAGAACGGTGCCGGTTTCCTTGAGCAGGTAGCGCTCCATGACATTGGCCGAGGAACGGCTTTTCACGGTTTCAGGACGCGCCTGAACGATGTAGAGCTTGCCATCGTCGCCGTCTTTGGCCCACTCGATATCCATCGGCGCCTTGTAGTGCTTCTCGATGATCATCGCCTGCTTGGCCAGCTCGCTGACTTCGGCATCGGTCAGGCAGAAACGCGCACGGTCGGCGACGTCGACATCAACGGTCTTCACCGAACGACCGGCCTTGGCCTCGTCGCCGTAGATCATCTTGATGGCCTTGCTGCCCAGATTGCGGCGCAGAATGGCCGGGCGGCCAGCTGTCAGGGTGTCCTTGTGGACATAGAACTCGTCCGGGTTGACCGCACCCTGCACCACCGTTTCGCCCAGGCCGTAGGCGCCGGTGATGAACACCACGTCACGGAAGCCGGACTCGGTATCAAGGGTGAACATCACCCCGGCAGTACCGGTCTCGGAACGAACCATGCGCTGAACGCCTGCCGACAGGGCCACCAGCTTGTGGTCGAAGCCCTGATGCACACGGTAGGAAATGGCGCGGTCATTGAAGAGGGAAGCAAACACTTCCTTGGCGGCACGAATGACGTTATCGACACCACGGATATTGAGGAAGGTTTCCTGCTGGCCAGCGAAGGAGGCATCGGGCAAGTCTTCTGCAGTTGCCGAAGAACGCACGGCTACGGCCAGGTTCGGATTGCCTGCCGACAAAGCGGCGAAAGCAGTGCGAATCTCGGCATTGAGCCTCTCGGGGAACTCGGCCTCCATGATCCACTGACGAATCTGCGCGCCGGTTCTGGCCAGAGCGTTGACGTCGTCGACATCCAGAGCGTCCAGGGCTGCATGGATCTGATCGTTCAGACCACTCTGCTCAAGGAAATCACGGTAGGCCTGGGCTGTCGTAGCGAAACCACCGGGCACCGAAACACCAGCGCCTGCCAGGTTGCTGATCATTTCGCCGAGGGATGCGTTCTTGCCTCCCACGTGCTCCACATCATGGACGCCGAGCTTATCGAGGGAAACTACGTACTCTACCAAGGTGATCTCTCCACTAACTGTGTTTGTTGTTGGGAAAAGCTCATGGACCCGAGCCACGCGCAGTGTGACAGCGGGCATTTCTCAGTCTGTTCTGGACTGACTTGAAGCAGCAACCTTGAAAAAAGGTGAGAATGCAGGCCATCAGGGCCTGCAAGCGCGCCTATGATATCCAAGAATCGTCACTAGCTTAAGGCCAAAGGCGCAAATGAAACGATCCGCTTTCTTCATCTCGGACGGCACAGGCATCACCGCTGAAACGTTGGGCCAGAGCCTGCTGGCACAATTTGAAAACATTACGTTCAACAAGTTCACGCGGCCCTACATCGACAGCGTCGAAAAGGCGCGGGCGATGGTACAACAAATCAACAATGCCGCCGACAAGGACGAGGTGCGGCCGATCATCTTCGATACCATCGTCAATCAGGAAATTCGCGAGATTCTGGCGACCTCCAACGGCTTCATGATCGATATTTTCTCGACCTTCCTCGCGCCGCTGGAGCAAGAGCTTAGTTCACACTCCTCCTACTCGGTGGGCAAATCTCATTCCATCGGTCATAACTCCAACTACATGGAGCGCATCGAGGCCGTGAACTTCGCCCTGGACAACGACGACGGAGCGCGAACCCATTATTACGACAAGGCCGACATCATCCTGGTGGGCGTCTCGCGCTGCGGCAAGACTCCGACCTGCCTGTACATGGCCATGCAGTTCGGCATCCGTGCCGCCAACTACCCGCTGACCGAAGACGACATGGAGCGCCTGCAACTGCCGGACGCACTCAAGGCCCACCGTAACAAACTGTTCGGCCTGACCATTGATCCAGATCGGTTGACCGCCATTCGCCATGAGCGAAAGCCCAACAGTCGCTATTCCAGCTATGCCCAGTGCGAGTTCGAAGTGCGTGAAGTGGAAAGCCTGTTTCGCCGGGAAAACATCCCGAACATCAATTCCACGCATTTTTCGGTGGAAGAGATTTCGGCCAAGGTGCTGGTGGAGAAAGGGGTTGAGCGGCGCTTCAAATAGCCCTTCCCACGCAGGAGTGCCTATTACTTTTTGGGAGGCAGCTTGCTGGCGACTTCAGCGTACAAACGCAGAATATATGCCGCTTCACAGGCCTTTTCGCCAGCAAGCTGCCCCCCACAAGTCTTGTTTATACCTTGACTGATCGGCATTACCAGGACGTACCCGGCACCCGCACCCAACCTTCCATCAACACCCTGGCGCTACGGCTCATGATGGCTTTGATGACCTTCCATTCGCCCTCTTCCTGCTGCGCCTGAGCCCCCACGCGCAAGGTGCCGGACGGGTGCCCGAAAGTTACAGCCTCTCGCTCGCCACCGCCTGCTGCAAGATTGACCAGCGTGCCCGGAATCGCCGCCGCGGTGCCGATGGCCACGGCCGCTGTGCCCATCATGGCGTGGTGCAGTTTGCCCATGGAGACAGCGCGCACCAGCAGGTCAATATCCTGTCTGTTGACCGGCTTGCCACTGGAGGACAGATAGTCGGCAGGTCCGGCAACGAAAGCGACCTTGGGGGTGTGCTGACGCAAAGAAGGATCATCAATGCTGTTGATCAGCCCCATGCGCAAAGCACCGTGAGCCCGAATGCTTTCCAGTTTCGCCAGCGCCTGGGCATCGCCATTGATATCGGTCTGCAACTCGGTACCGATATAGCCAATGTCGACTGCATTGACGAAGACCGTGGGAATACCGGCGTTGATCATGGTCGCCTTGAGGGTGCCGATACCCGGCACTTGCAACTCATCGATCAGGTTACCGGTGGGAAACATCGAACCACCCGCGCCCTCTTCATCGGCGGCCGGATTCAGGAACTCCAGTTGCACTTCGGCAGCCGGAAAGGTCACGCCATCCAACTCGAAGTCGCCGGTTTCCTGCACTTCACCGTCCGTGACGGGCACGTGGGCAATGATGGTCTTGCCGATATTGGCCTGCCAGATCCGTACGACAGCCACGCCGCTGGACGGGATACGAGCGGCATCAACCAGCCCCTGGCTGATGGCAAAAGAACCCACGGCAGCGGAAAGATTGCCGCAGTTGCCACTCCAGTCGACAAAAGGCTTGTCGATGGAAACCTGGCCGAACAGGTAATCGACATCGTGGTCGGCCTTGCTGCTGCGCGACAGGATGACCGTCTTGCTGGTACTGGACGTCGCACCGCCCATGCCATCAATCTGTTTTTCATAAGGATCGGGGCTGCCGATGACCCGCAGCAGCAATGCGTCACGGGCAGAGCCCGGAACCTGCGCGACTTCTGGCAGGTCCTTCAGATTGAAAAACACGCCTTTGCTGGTGCCGCCACGCATGTAAGTGGCCGGGATACGGATCTGGGGTTTGTGGGGCATGGAAACCTCAAGTGCATATGTAAGACTAATGCCGATCAGTCAGGGCATACATGTCACCTGTGGGAGGGGCCTTGGCCGCGACGACCTACTGACAGACAACACATTTTCAGTGCCTGAAACTGCGCTGTCGCGGCCAAGGGCCCCTCCCACGGATTATCGTCTTTCGCGGATGAATCGCTCCTACGCGGACTCCAGAAAATCCTGGGCGAAGCGTTGCAGCACACCGCCTGCTTCATAAATAGACACCTCTTCAGCGGTATCCAGACGGCAGGTCACCGGTACTTCCAGCCGCCCACCGTTCTTGCGCTGGATCACCAGCGTCAGGGTTGCCCGTGGCGTGCGCTTGCCGATCACGTCGAATGTCTCAGTGCCGTCGATCCCCAGCGTCAGGCGATTGGTGCCAGCCTGAAACTCCAGCGGCAAGACGCCCATGCCCACCAGATTGGTGCGGTGGATACGCTCGAAGCCTTCGGCAGCAATGGCTTCGACACCCGCCAGACGCACGCCTTTGGCCGCCCAGTCCCGGGACGAGCCCTGGCCGTAGTCAGCACCAGCGATGATGATCAGCGGCTGCTTGCGCTCCATGTAGGTTTCGATGGCTTCCCACATGCGGGTCACCTTGCCTTCCGGTTCGATACGGGTCAGCGAACCTTTCTTGACCTTGCCATCCACCAGCGCCATCTCGTTGAGCAATTGCGGGTTGGCGAAGGTGGCGCGCTGTGCGGTCAGGTGGTCGCCACGGTGAGTTGCATAGGAGTTGAAGTCCTCTTCCGGCAGGCCCATCTTCGCCAGGTACTCACCTGCCGCGCTGTCGAGCAGGATCGCGTTGGAAGGCGACAAGTGATCGGTGGTGATGTTGTCCGGCAGCACCGCCAGCGGGCGCATGCCCTTGAGTGTCCGCTCACCGGCCAGCGCGCCTTCCCAATAAGGCGGGCGGCGGATGTAGGTGCTCATCGGACGCCAGTCATAGAGCGGCTCGACTTTCGGACCGTGATCCTCTTCGAGGGCGAACATCGGGATGTAGACCTGACGAAACTGATCCGGCTTGACCGAGGCCTGGACCACGGCGTCGATTTCCTCGTCGCTCGGCCAGATATCCTTGAGGCGGATTTCCTTGCCGTCGGCAATACCCAGCACATCGTTTTCGATATCGAAACGAATGGTGCCAGCAATGGCATAAGCCACCACCAGCGGCGGCGAAGCCAGAAAAGCCTGCCGGGCATAAGGATGAATGCGCCCGTCAAAGTTGCGATTGCCGGACAACACCGCCGTGGCATACAGATCGCGCTCGATGATTTCCTGCTGAATCTTCGGCTCCAGCGCGCCAGACATGCCATTGCAGGTGGTGCAGGCAAATGCCACGACACCAAAGCCCAGTTGCTCAAGCTCCGGGGTCAGCCCGGCCTCGTCCAGGTACAACGCGACCGTTCTGGAACCGGGTGCCAGCGACGATTTAACCCAGGGCTTGCGAGTCAAGCCAAGACGATTGGCGTTGCGCGCCAGCAAGCCGGCCGCAATCACGTTGCGCGGGTTGCTGGTGTTGGTGCAACTGGTGATGGCAGCGATGATCACCGCGCCGTCAGGCATTTGCCCCGGCACATCCTGCCACTGCCCGGCAATGCCTTTGGCCGCAAGATCGGTGGTTGCGACACGGGCATGAGGGTTGGATGGCCCGGCCATGTTGCGCACTACGCTGGACAGATCGAAGCTCAATACCCGCTCGTATTCGACCTGCTGCAAACTGTCGGACCACAGCCCTGTGTGCCTGGCATACAACTCCACCAGACGCACCTGCTCATCCTCGCGACCGGTCAGGCGCAGGTAATCGATGGTTTGCTGATCGATGGAGAACATCGCGGCAGTGGCGCCGTATTCCGGGGCCATATTGGAAATCGTCGCCCGGTCCCCAAGGGTCAGGCTCGATGCACCTTCACCGTAGAACTCAAGATAGGCGCCGACGACTTTTTGCTTGCGCAGGTATTCAGTCAGAGCCAGCACCACGTCAGTGGCGGTAATGCCGGGCTCGCGGCGACCGGTCAGTTCGACACCGACGATATCCGGCAGACGCATCCAGGAGGCACGCCCGAGCATGACGTTCTCGGCTTCCAGGCCACCCACGCCAATGGCGATCACGCCCAGCGCATCGACATGGGGCGTGTGGCTGTCAGTGCCCACCAGCGTATCCGGGAAAGCCACGCCTTCGCGGACCTGCACCACCGGCGACATTTTCTCCAGGTTGATCTGGTGCATGATGCCGTTGCCCGGCGGGATCACCTCGACATTCTTGAAGGCCTTTTTGGTCCAGTCGATGAAGTGGAAACGATCCTCGTTGCGTCGGTCCTCGATGGCCCGATTCTTCTCGAAAGCCTGCGGGTCATTGCCGCCACACTCCACGGCCAGCGAGTGGTCGACGATCAACTGCACCGGCACCACCGGGTTGACCAGCGCCGGGTCGCCGCCCATAGAGGCAATGGCATCACGCAAGCCAGCCAGGTCCACCAGAGCGGTCTGGCCAAGAATGTCATGGCACACCACCCGCGCCGGAAACCAGGGAAAGTCCAGATCGCGCCTGCGCTCCACAAGCTGGCTCAGGGAAGCCTTCAACGTGGCAGGATCACAGCGACGCACCAGATTTTCAGCCAGCACACGAGAGGTGTAAGGCAACAGGTCGTAAGCACCCGGCCTGATAGCCTCGATAGCCCCTCGGGCGTCGAAGTAATCCAGCGAAGTGCCGGGAAGCGGCTTGCGGTATTCAGTGTTCATGGCACAGGACTCGATCACGGAGTTTGGGAGTAGAGAGGGGAACTCATGAGCGGCTCCCCTTCCCTTTTTTCAGCGCTGTTCGATGGGCACGAACTTGCGCTGCTCAACGCCGACATACTCGGCGCTCGGGCGAATGATGCGATTGTTGGAACGCTGCTCGAAGACGTGAGCGGCCCAGCCGGTCAGGCGCGAACAGACGAAAATCGGAGTGAACAGCTTGGTGGGAATCCCCATGAAGTGATACGCCGAGGCATGATAGAAATCCGCATTGGGAAACAGCTTCTTCTGTTCCCACATGGTCTTGTCGATGGCTTCGGAAACCGGGAACAACACCGTATCGCCCACTTCATCCGCAAGCTTCTTCGACCAGCCCTTGATGACCTCGTTGCGCGGGTCGGACTCCTTGTAGATCGCATGGCCGAAGCCCATGATCTTTTCCTTGCGCTCCAGCATGCCAAGAGTGCCTTTGGTGGCCTCTTCAGCCGAAGCAAAACGCTGGATCATCTCCATCGCCGCTTCGTTGGCGCCGCCATGCAGCGGGCCACGCAAGGTGCCGATGGCCGCCGTGACGCAGGAATACAGATCCGACAGAGTCGAAGCACAGACCCGTGCGGTAAAGGTCGAGGCGTTGAACTCATGCTCGGCGTAGAGGATCAGGGAGACATCCATGACCTTGCGATGCAGTTCGCTGGGGGATTTGTCGAGCAGCAGGTGCAGGAAGTGGCCGCCGATGGAGGTTTCATCCGTGACGCAATCGATGCGCTTGCCATCATGGGAGAAGCGATACCAGTAGCACATGATTGCCGGGAAAGCCGCCAGCAACCGGTCGGTCGCATCACGCTGCTGCTCGAAGCTCAGTTCCGGCTCAAGGGTGCCAAGCATCGAAGCGCCAGTACGCATCACATCCATCGGATGGGTGTCGGCGGGAATGCGCTCCAGCACTTCTTTCAGCGCCTGTGGCAGATCGCGCAGGTTCTTGAGGCGTTCCAGGTAGGCCGTCAGTTGCGCCTGGGTCGGCAATTCGCCGTACAGCAGCAGATAGGCCACCTCTTCAAAGCGGGCCTCGGCAGCCAGTTCGCGCACGTCATAACCACGATAGGTCAAGCCCGCGCCAGCCAGGCCGACGGTGGACAGGGCTGTCTGGCCGGCAACCTGACCCCGCAGGCCGGCACCACTCAATACTTTTGCTTCAGCCATTGCATTCTCCAGTTCTTGAAATTGTCGGGAATTGGCGATTCGTTTTTCTTGACGGATGAATTCCATGCATGCCGATTGGCACCTGTGGGAGGCAGCTTGCTGGCGAGGGGGCCAGCAAAACTGACGCATAGTCTGCATCTCTTCACACTGTCGCCAGCAAGCTGCCTCCCACAAAGTGTGTACATCACCCCTTCTTCTGAGCAAACAGCGCATCCAGCTTCTGCTCGAAAGTGTGGTAGTCGATGGCGTCATACAGCTCCATGCGCGTCTGCATGGTGTCGATCACATTCTTTTGCGTGCCATCGCGACGGATAGCGCCATAGACGTTTTCCGCCGCCTTGTTCATGGCGCGGAATGCCGATAAAGGATAGAGCACCAGCGAAACGTCAGCGGCCCGCAGCTCATCCACCGTGAACAACGGCGTGGCACCGAATTCGGTGATATTGGCCAGGATCGGAACGCCTGCGCGATTGGCAAACTGCTTGTACATGCTCAGTTCGGTAATGGCTTCGGGAAAGACCATGTCGGCGCCTGCCTCGATACAGGCTGCCGCCCGCTCCAGCGCCGACTCCAGCCCTTCGACTGCCAGAGCATCGGTGCGCGCCATGATCACGAAGCTGTCGTCGGTTCGTGCATCCACCGCAGCCTTGATGCGGTCGACCATTTCCTGCTGCGAAACGATTTCCTTGTTGGGGCGGTGCCCGCAACGCTTGGCGCCGACCTGATCCTCGATATGAATCGCCGCCGCGCCCGCCTTGATCATCGACCTGACAGTGCGCGCCACGTTGAACGCAGAAGAACCGAAACCAGTGTCCACATCCACCAGCAATGGCAAGTCGCAGACATCGGTAATGCGCCGCACATCGGTCAGCACATCATCCAGCCCGGTGATCCCCAGATCGGGAATCCCCAGGGAACCGGCCGCCACCCCGCCACCTGACAAATAGATCGCCTTGAACCCTGCGCGCCTGGCCAGCAGCGCATGGTTGGCATTGATCGCCCCCACCACCTGCAAAGGCTGCTCGCTGGCAACGGCATCACGGAAACGCTGGCCGGGAGTTTTATTGTTGTGACTCATTTTTCACCTCGGTCGGGAGCAGCCTGGTAATGGCGCTCGATGTTGCGTCTGGAAGCACCGATATGGCGGCGCATCAATAATTCGGCCAGCTCGCCATCGCGCTCGGCAATGGCGTCCAGAATGCGATGGTGTTCGGCAAAGGCCTGGCGCGGACGATTGGGGGTGGTGGAAAACTGGATGCGGTACATGCGCACCAGTTGATAAAGCTCGCCACAGAGCATCTGGCTGAGGGTCTTGTTACCGCTGCCCTGAATGATCCGGTAGTGGAAGTCGAAATCCCCTTCCTGCTGGTAGTAACCCACGCCGGCCTGAAACGCGGCATCGCGCTCATGGGTATCGAGCACATTGCGCAACTCATCGATCTGTTCGGTGGTCATGCGCTCGGCCGCCAGACGACAGGCCATGCCTTCAAGGGACTCACGAATTTCATACAGTTCGATCAGTTCGGCATGGCTGAGCGATACGACGCGCGCGCCCACATGCGGAACCCGGACCAGCAGTCGCTGACCTTCCAGCCGGTGAATGGCCTCACGCAACGGCCCGCGACTGATGCCGTAGGTGCGGGCCAGTTCCGGCTCGGAAATCTTGCTGCCGGGGGCGATCTCGCCTTTGACGATAGCCGCCTGAATACGCCTGAAGACATTTTCGGAAAGTGTTTCCGAGTCCTCGACAGCGACCGTGGAAGTCTCGACTGCATCCAACATATTGTCGACACCTTAAAAATTACATGTGGGTAAATCTAGTAAATACGGCACTTCTCGTCAAAATAATTCTCACGATTGTCGACAATCCATCAAAAAACGAGATTCCCCCAGCTACAGACCAATTCCAATCAATGAAAACACACACAAACTTGCAGGAGGCAGCTTGCTGGCGAAAAGGCCCGTGAAACCGACAGATATTCTGCGTCTGTACACCAAGTCGCCAGCAAGCTGCCTCTCACAAAGTTATTCATGCCTCTGACTGATCGGCACTACTACGACAGGCAGGGATAACTGGCATCACGAAACCTTCATGCTAGAATGGCCGCCGCATCTGCCGAGTGCAGCTCTTCAAAGGACACGGCCTGCCAGACACGCCAGGCTGAAAAACCTGCGCTGCGGCCCTGAAGCTTTCCGCCTGTCGCGCAAGGACCTATGAGACTCGAAACCCTCACCACGCTGCTCTGTCTGTTTTTTCTTCCTGCCATATGCGTTGCCGCCAACAAGACCGTCTATGGCCTGAACGAATACGCCAGACTCCTCAACATTGACCTTGAGGTCGCTGCCAAACTTGATACCGGTGCCAAGACCGCATCGTTGAGTGCGCGTGACATCAAGCATTTCAAGCGCAATGGCGAGAACTGGGTCAGGTTCTATCTGGCCATCGACAACAGCCACGCCCATCCCATCGAACAGCCACTGACGCGCATCAGCCAGATCAAGCGCCGGGCTGACGATGTCGACGCGGATGACGAAAAAAAATACAGCGCGCGCCCGGTTATCAACCTCGATATCTGCATGGGTGAAGTTTTACGCACCATAGAAGTGAACTTGACCGACCGAAGTGCTTTCCAATACCCGCTTTTGATTGGCTCCGATGCACTCAAACACTTCGATGCGCTGGTCGATCCAAGTCTTAAATTTGTGGCGGGCAAGCCCGCCTGTGCCTCCGTCGTTCAAAACGCAGAGTAAATAAATGCGCTCTCTTACACTTCATCTGAAAATCCTGATCACGTTTCTGGTGGCCCTGGGCATCGCGATCACGGCCTATCAGATCGTCATTCTCGGCATCCCGCTGACCGAGGACGAGACCGACAACCTGTGGAATATCGACGCCAAGGTAGAGTTCCAGGCCAACAGTAAAGAGTCGATCAAGATCCAGATGTTCGTCCCGCCCCTGACTACGGACTACATCAGCCTCAACGAAAGCTTCATTTCCAATAATTACGGTGTCAGCGTCAACCGTGTTGACGGCAACCGCAAGGTGACCTGGTCCTCACGGCGCGCCAACGGCAACCAGACGCTGTATTACCGACTGGTGCTGACCAAGCGCTATGGCGCAGACAAGCCCAAGAGCAAAGGCCCGATCTTTCGCGACAGCATCCCGGTAGAAGGCGCCGAGAAAATCGCCGCTGAAGCGTTGCTTGCCCCTATTCGTCGCCACTCTGCCGATGTCGAAACCTTCATCAGCGAAGCCATCAAGCGCGTCAACAACCTCAAGGATGACAACGCCAAGCTGCTGCTGGCGGGCGATACGTCGGCCGTCAAGAAAGCCCAGATCACCGAGCTTCTGCTGTCCATGGCCCACGTGCCGATGGAAAAGGTGCACACCCTGCGCCTGATCACCGACCAGCCGCAGACACCCGAGCTGTGGCTGCGCAGTTTCAATGGCAAGGAGTGGCTGTATTTCAACCCGGACACTGGCGAAGCCGGTCTGCCGGATGACCGGCTGCTGTGGTGGACGGGTGATGAAAACCTGATCAGCATCGATGGCGGCAGAAAGGCCACGGTCAGTTTCACCCTCAATAACAGCGAAATGAACGCCATGCGGCTGGCCAAGCTGACCGATGAAAGCACCGATACGGACTTCCTGTCCTATTCGCTGTACGGCCTGCCCCTGCAAACCCAGCAGACCTTCATGATCATGGTGATGATCCCGATTGGCGTACTGGTCATCCTGATCCTGCGCAATCTGGTCGGCTTGCAGACACTCGGAACCTTCACCCCGGTGCTGATCGCCCTCGCCTTCAGGGAAACCCAGCTGGGCTTCGGCATCGCGCTGTTTACCGTGATCACGGCTCTGGGCCTGTCGCTACGCTCCTATCTTGAACACCTGAAACTGCAAATGCTGCCGCGCTTGTCGGTGGTCCTGACCTTCGTCGTGGTGCTGATCGCGGCCATCAGCCTGTTCAGCCACAAACTGGGCCTGGAGCGCGGTTTGTCAGTGGCCCTGTTCCCGATGGTGATTCTGACCATGACCATCGAGCGCCTGTCGATCACCTGGGAAGAGCGCGGTGGCGGCCATGCCATGAAAGTGGCCATCGGCACCCTGTTCGCGGCCTCTCTGGCGCACCTGATCATGAGCGTGCCGGAATTGACCTACTTCGTCTTCACCTTCCCGGCCGTGCTGCTGATTCTGGTTGGCTTCATGCTGGCGATGGGCAGATACCGTGGCTACCGCCTGACCGAACTGCTGCGTTTCAAGGCATTCATCAAAGCAGAAGACGCCAAATGATCGGTTTGTGGAAGACCTGGAAAGCCCTGGAAGCCAAGGGCATCATGGGCATCAACCGGCGTAATGCCGACTACGTGCTCAAGTACAACAAGCGCAGCCTGTATCCGATTGTCGATGACAAGATCATCACCAAGGAACGGGCCATGCAGGCGGGTATCCAGGTCCCGGAAATGTATGGTGTCATTTCCACGGAAAAGGAAATCGACCGCCTCGGCGATATCCTCGGCCAGCATACCGACTTCGTCATCAAGCCCGCACAAGGCGCTGGCGGAGACGGAATTCTGGTGGTGGCCGACCGTTTCGAGGGGCATTACAAAACGGTCTCCGGGCGCATCATCACCCACTCGGACATCGAATATCAGGTGTCCAGCATCCTGACCGGGCTTTACTCGCTAGGCGGGCATCGTGACCGGGCGCTGATCGAATACCGGGTCATTCCGGACCAGATATTCAAGAGCATCAGCTACGAAGGCGTGCCCGATATCCGCATCATCGTGCTGATGGGCTACCCGGTCATGGCCATGCTGCGCCTGCCGACGCGCCAGTCCGGCGGCAAGGCCAACCTGCACCAGGGCGCCATCGGAGTCGGCGTGGGCCTGGCCAGCGGCGTGACCCTCGAAGGCACCTGGCTCAACAGCATCATCAACAAGCACCCCGACACCACCAATGCCGTGGACGGCGTACAACTGCCCTACTGGAACGGTTTCATGAAACTCGCCGCCGAGTGCTACGAGCTATGTGGCCTGGGCTATATCGGTGTGGATATGGTGCTGGACCAGGAAAAAGGCCCGCTGATTCTTGAGCTCAACGCCCGCCCCGGCCTGAATATCCAGATCGCCAACAACTGCGGGCTGACTCACCGGACCCAGGCGGTTGAGGCGCGTCTGGAAGAACTGGCACGCCAGGGGATAAAGGAGACGCCCGAACAGCGGGTGAGTTTCGTGCAGGAGGTGTTTGGGTGTGAGGGGGTCAAGTTACCTCGTCAACCCCCATATTGAATATTAAGCACGGGCGCACAATTGCTTTTCAATACCCAAACAAAGCCTTACTGAAACAGCAAACTGAATCGACTCCCGTCATGCATTAACTGCTCTTGTAAAGGTTTTTTTAAATCCTGCAAGTTTTGCAGGAAGAGCAGATCCGAGAGAAGCTCGAGCAGCAGCAGCAGCCTCAGCCTTAGCCTCAGCAGCAGCATCCAAAGCCTCCTGAACACCCCTAGCCCTCTCCGGGGCAAACGGATGACGATATTTAAAAATTGCAAAAAAATCGTCCTCAGAAGCCGGAAAGGCACCCCCCCTGCGATTAAGCTCCGTAACAGCGTCCAATGTCTCCAGTGCTTTAGAACTCTGCCAATTGATAAGGGACACCGCGCCTGAAAGTGCACTCACAACTCCCAACCCCGCCGAAACATACCCCAAAATCGCACCTGCATTAGAATCAGGAGTAACAACCGACGCCACACCACTGGCAATCCCTGTCACTCCAGATGCAATCCCAACCGCGATCGACACCTGAGTAGACGCACTCAACGTCGCCCAACCGGCAACCACAGTAGCTGCCGCAGCAGTCGCCGCGCCCAATGAGGCAACACTGGCAACAATGCCCACAATCGAAAGCCCAATCCCGATGACCGGCATCAACCATTTCGGCAAATGCCCGTCCGGATCCAGATAATTGACCGGATCCCCCAGGCAATACGCATAAGGGTTCACCCCTCCCCGATCAAACGGGCTCAGGTTGTCCGGGCTATGAAACCGCATCAGCACCGGGTTATAGGCGCGATACCCCTGACCGAGCAGGTACCAGCCCGTGGACGGCTCACGCAGTTCGCCGTTGAAGGCGCAGCGGCTGTCCACTGCCGGTGTGTCGCTGCGATGACCATAAGCGCTGTATTCGGCAGACGTGACGCTGCCTGCATCGGCCTCAGCCATTACCGTCTTTTTTGCATCGGTCGCCAGCAGCAAAGTCGCAGCCGTTGCTCCGCCCAGACGTTCGGCCAGCAAGGTATCACTGCTCCCGATAAAGGTTCGCTGCTGCGCGCCCTGCAACTGATTTGCCAGTTGCCCCTCCCGATAGAAACGCCGCTCATGAGCACCCGCTTCGCTGGAGCGGGTCAGGCTGTCCTGCGCATCATAGCCATAATCCACCACAGCAGACCCATCGTTTGCGGACACCGCAAGCAGGCGCCCCAAGGCGTCGTATTCCAATCCGCGTCCGGCTTCGTCAAGCGTCAGGTTGCCGTTGTCATCGTAATCCAGCTCGATATTGGCAGGATAATCGGCATGGCTGTTACGCACGGCGCTGAGCTGGGTCGGGTCGCGCCCGGTATATTCGTAATCGGCAACATTGCTGCCACCTGCGAAGACCGTCTCAACGCTCAGGATATTATCGAGCGCATCGAACTTGAACGTCTGGCTCTGGATCTGTTTGCCCTGCGGGTCCACCGGCGCATCAGGGCCGGAAGCGGTGTACAGCTCCAGCCGCCCCCTGGCATCGTAAACGAAGGTTTCATCACGCAGCACCGTACTGCCCTCTTTCAAGGTGCGCTGTTTCAGGTGATCGGCCGCGTCATAGGCCTGAACCAGTTGCTGTATCGTTCCTCCCGGCAGAGTAAAACTGCGCAAGACCTCACGACCTGCATCGTCATACTCCAGGCTGACACTCAGGCTCTGGCCGCTGTCCACGGTTGTGATGCTGTCGAGCAGACCCTGGGCGTTATAGCCAAAAGCCGAGACCAGCGCGCCAGCATCGAGCTGTTCGAGCCGACCGCTTTCGTCATAGCGATAAGTCTGGGTCTGGCCGAGTACATCGGTATATCTGAGCAAAAGCCCCTTTAAGCTGTAGCGATACTGCATGGCATAGGCTTCGCCGCCCTGAACCCTGCGCTCCTCCTTGATCTCGCCATTGCTGTAGTAATCGCGCTCCAGCTCCTGATCCTGTTCCTTGCTGCTCAGCAGCCGGGCACTCTGCAGGTCATAGGTGTAATCGGCCGTGCTGCTCAGCATCTTGCGCTGGACCGGTTGATCGCCCAATTGAGGCTGGTAGACATAATCAATGGCCTCGCCGCCTGGCGTATAGACCTTGCCGGGCTGTAGCTGAGCGCCTGGATACTCGAACCGGCTGACCCGGCCACCAATGGTGGAGTCGGTCATGCGCTTCAAACCATCGAATGTCTGTTCGCCTACTACCACGCCATCGACAGCAATCGATACAGGCAAGTCCTCACGGCTGTGCAAGGCGTAGGTCCGCTCTACCTGTGCTCTGTCAGGCAGTTGACTGATGCGCAGGCGGTCAAAGGCGTCATAACTGGATTCCCGGTAATTGCGCAACGCATCGAATTGCCCGAAGGTTCGCCCAAGGCCATCGTAAGTCGTGGTTTCGAGGCTGATACGCGACTCATCCAGCGCCAGCCGCTCGATAGAATCAGGCTTGTCGAACAGATTGTTCACGGTGACGGTCTTGCCCATCCCCGCCTGCCACTCGCTGGTGGTGCGCTTGATGGGGTCCTGGACCTTGTGCCGCTCGATCCCGTCCGGGCCGGTGATACTGCGCTGTTCACCCCAGTCATCGTATTGATAGGTATTGGTCAGGGGCAATTCACGCAATTGCAGCTCCGGCTCATCCTCGACTTCCACCAGCAGCCAGTCACTCTCGGT
>NZ_BLVZ01000008.1 GCF_015471405.1 Pseudomonas cichorii | reverse complement strand
AGTAGAAGTCACCCAATTTCGCTGTCACGTTACTCGGTAACGGATCGGCAACAGAATTTCTTGACGACCATAGAGCATTGGAACCACCTGATCCCATCCCGAACTCAGCAGTGAAACGATGCATCGCCGATGGTAGTGTGGGGTTTCCCCATGTGAGAGTAGGTCATTGTCAAGATTCATTCCGAAACCCCTGTCTGCTGACGCAGACAGGGGTTTTGTCTTTCTGCTCCCAGCAAAGATATCCCCAGGCTCTCGAAAGCCACACACAAAAAAACCAGCCTCCACTGCTGAAGGCTGGCTTCGAGCGACGCAACTATTTAGAACTGATAGCTTACGGTCGCACTCAAATTTCGTTCTTCGCCCATATAACAGAAG
Source organism: Pseudomonas cichorii (assembly GCF_015471405.1). Taxonomy (GTDB): domain Bacteria; phylum Pseudomonadota; class Gammaproteobacteria; order Pseudomonadales; family Pseudomonadaceae; genus Aquipseudomonas; species Aquipseudomonas serbiensis. The sequence goes on along the minus strand of NZ_BLVZ01000008.1, from coordinate 361,703 downwards.
CTCAAGCTTGCGCAGGACGCGACATAGGATTCGTTGGTCAGGTTGTTTGCGTTTACCCGCACATCAACACCTTTGAGCCCTACCTTGCTCAGGTCATACCCCACAGATGCATCCAGCAATGTGTACGCTGGAACCTTCATGGTGTTTTCAGCATCCGCCCAGCTATAGCCGACATACCGAACACCACCGCCCAGACGCAGCCCGTCGAGAGCGCCACTGTTGAATGCATAATCACCCCAGACCGAAGCCATATGTTTGGGGGCCTGGGTGGGTGAATTTCCTTTGTTCTCGATGATAGTGGTCGCCGAACTCAATGTGCTGATCATCGACTTCGAGTATTCGATATCTGTCAGCGTGTAACTGCCCAGCACTTTGAAGTTATCGGTCAGCTGAATATGAGCTTCAAGCTCCAGTCCCTGTGAGCGTATTGCGCCAACAGGACGGTAGAAGTTTTCTTGAGGCAGCTTGGAAGCCAGGTTTTCTTGATCGATATGGAAGGCTGAAGCAGTAAACAGATTGTCTGTGCCTGGTGGCTGATATTTGATCCCGGCTTCCCATTGGGTGCCGTCCGTAGGCGCCAGCGGGTTACCGCTGCTGTCGGAGTAAGAGTTCGGGTTAAACGACTCGGAATAGCTGAGGTACGGCGCAATCCCGTTATCGAACAGATAAAGTACACCGGCCCTGCCAGTGAGCTTGGTTCGCTTGTCACTAATTTCGGTTCCTGCCGGACGCCCTGTCTCAGCCAGTCGGTTCTCGTCGGAGGTTTCCACCCAATCCTGGCGGATACCCAGTGAGAAGCGCCACTTGTCGAGCTCAATCAAATCCTGCGCATAAAGGCCTGTCTGTTCCAGGCGCCGCAGGTAACTGGTCGGGCTGTAATAACTGATTGCGGAGTTTCCATACACGGGATTGAAAGCATCCAGGGACGTCACTGCGCCGCTGGTCCAGTCAACCACGGTCTTGCGTCGTTGATAGTCCACGCCGAGCAGCGTTGTATGCTTGGCCGACCCGGTAAAGAACTCAGCCTGCAGCATGTTATCGATGATGAATGCGTGCAGACGCTCATCGCCACCGGAGTAATAACGATTCAGTTCGTTGCCGGTCGCGCTGGTCCAGCCATAGGCGTAGACCTGCTCGTTCTTCACCCTGGAATCCAGGTAGCGGAAGTTCTGCCGTGCCGTGAAGACATCATTGAAGCGATGCTCGAATTGATAGCCGAATGACTGTTGGTCACGGCTGAAGCCATCCACGCCTGGTTCGCCATCGAAAAAGTTCTCCGATATGCGCTGGCCATTGCGTTGATGAAGCGCACCATCCGCCGGCACGCCACCGTGATAGCCACCTTCGGGGTCGTGCTGTAGATAGGCTTGCAGTGTCAGCGAAGTGTCTTCGTTGAAGTCGATGCTTACGGTGGGAGCCAGCGCATAGCGTTTCTCTTCCACATGATCGAACTGGGTGTCGGATTTATCGGTCAGCCCCGTAAGTCGATAGGCAATGCGTTTGTCTTCATCCACAGGACCACTGAAATCGAATGCCAAGCCTCGCTGACCCTGTGTACCGACCGTGGCCTGGATCTGGTGATAAGGCTCATAAAGCGGTTTCTTGCTGGTCAGCGCCACCAGGCCACCCGGAGAGCTGCGACCATAGAGCACCGACGAAGGACCTTTGAGGATATCGACCCGCTCAAGGAAGTACGGGTCGACCTGCATGGTGCTGTAAGTCCCGCTATCGCCCATGGACTTCAGACCGTCCAGATAGATGTTATCCACAGACCCGTCATTGAAGCCGCGCATCGCGACATAGTCGTACCGATGAGTTGCTCCATACGGATTGGTCAGCACGCCAGGGGTATAGCGCATGGCTTGCGAAACCGTCTGTGAACCTTGATCGTCCATCTGTTGCCGGGTGACAACCGAGACGGACTGTGAGGTTTCCAGTAGCGACGTACTGGTCTTGGTCGCGATCTGGCTGTGCGTGGCGTTATAGCCTTCCATGCTGCCCAAGGCATTTCCCAAGGCAAACCCGCGAATATCCGTGTCTGGCAGCGACAGTGTCTGGTCTTCAACGGCCCGCAGGACATAACTGCTGCCATCTTGCGAGACGGCCTGCAAGCCGCTGCCACCCAGCAGAATGTTCAAGGCCTGACCTATTGAATAATTACCCTGTAATCCCGGTGAGCGAGCGCCTGCCGTTTGTGCCGGTGTCGCGGATAACGTGATCCCCGCCTGCCGGGCGAACTGATTCAGCGCCTCGCCCAGTGGGGCTGCTGCGATGGAGTAGTTGCGTACGACACTGGTTGACGAAGCGCTGTCCTGGGCCTGCACTTGAAGCGGCAAGGCCGTTGTGCCCAGAGCAATTGAAACCAATGCTGCACGAATGGCCGTGCGCAGGGCTGGTGAGTCGGAGGCAGCACAAACTGAATGCGAGATACCTTGAGGCCGGGTCATGAGAGGCAGTTCCGTCAGGTTCAATCAGAGAAATAGGGGTACTGATATCCATGCCGGACACCTGAGCGAAACCCGCCAGAAATAATCAGGCCTGACGCTGTAGCGTCACCCACCAGCGGGTGTGGTAACTGAGTTTTACAGGAAGAGTCTGAGGCAGGACCGCGAGCAACTTGTCGGTATCCTCCAGCCTGAACACGCCGGAAAGCCGCAGGTCTGCAATGTCATCCGCACACCCCAGATAACCCCGGCGATAGCGCCCGACCTCCGCCAGGAAATCACCCAGACGCATATCCTTCGTCACGATCAGGCCTTCGCTCCATGCGCCTGCTTCCATATCCAGTGCCGGGAGCAGGGTGGCGCGCTGTCCGGAAACCGAATAACTCTGGCCTGCCTTCACGTTTATCGGGGATGTGGCAGGCGAGCGGATAATCAGGCTGCCCTCCGTCACGCTGACACGGGTCCGGTCCTGATCCTGACGAACGACGAAGCGGCCGCTGATGCCTTCAAACAGACCGTGGCGGCTCTGCACCAGCAGTGGCCTTGGCGCGATACTTTGCGAGTCGGCCCCGCAGGCAACCAGAATCTCCCCGCGTGTGAGGTTTATCAGGCGGTGCAGGGTATTGAAGTCCTGATCCACCGCGCTGTCGGTGTTCAATTGCAGACGTGTGCCATCCTGCAACCGGTAACTGTTGCGTTGACCCACGTTGGTAGCAAAGTCGGCCTGCCATTGCTGCCAGGGCGCCATATCACGGGAGATCCATGCAGCGGAGCCCAGTACTACGATACCGGACAGTAATTTCAGCGCTTGTCGACGTCCCAGTCGTTGCGCGCTGTTCTCCAGTGCTTCAAAGGCGGCTCCCGATCCGGGTAATGCCTGGAAGCTGCTGTTCAACTCATTGCTCAGTGTCTGGATACGTTGCCAGGCACATTCATGATCGGCGTGTTCGGTACGCCACTGTTCACACTGCTTGCGCAGGCCTGGATCGGCTGACGAATTGTTCAGCCGCATGGACCACTGGATCGCCTGTTTTACAACCTGTGGCGAGGGCTGGCGCTGGCGAGACGGCTGCAAGGTACGGCTCATGCGTCGTATCGCAGTACATAGCAGTGATAAAGCGCATCGGCGATATAACGCTCGACCGAACGCAGGGACACGCCCATCTGTCTGGCAATCTGCTTGTGCGGCATTCCCTCGCATTGGGCCAGCAAAAATGCTTGCCTGACCTTCGGTTTGAGGCCGTCGAGCATTCGGGCAATGCTTTCCAGCAACTCGAAAACCAGCTCGCGGGACTCGGGCGAAGGTGTCTCGTGGGGCGGCAGATGAGCAATGGCTTCCAGATAAGCACGCTCAAGTTCTTCACGGCGCCAGTGATCGATGACCAGGCCCTTGGCAACGGTACGCAAGAAGGCTCGTGGGGTTTTCAGCTCAAGCAGTTCGCTGCGATTGAGCAGCCGCACAAACGTATCCTGTGCCAGATCAGCCGCATCGGCGGCATTGCCCAGTTTGCTGCGCAGCCATGAATGGAGCCAGCCATGGTGATCGTTGTAGAGCATGTGTATGGCCGAGTGCTGAGAAGGCATTGAGGCGCGCCATCCCAGCGCTGCGCGAATGATAATAAATCGCATTGTGTGAAAGCGTCCGCCAATTTGCAACCTCTCAAATGCCTGAACCCGCTCAGGCTTCTGGCGCTGAGCGGGTTTTGGTCACTGCAACAAATCAGGCAAACAGGCTGCGCACGTTACTCATGGCGCTGTCAGCGAAGCCCTGGAGGAATTCCTGGAACGCCGGCAGTGTTTCAGGCCCACCCTGATCGGGTTCGGCGATGATGGTCCATGTTGCAACCGAATCGTTCTCGCCAGTGGGTTGGACGGTCATCGCTGCCCAGAGATTGCCTACGGGCAGGCTGGTGTAGATCAGCGACCAGGTCATGAAGCGCGCATTGTTATCGTGAGAGTTCAGTTGTTCGATGGCCACGTTGCCGTCCTTGAACAGTTTCTTGCGCACCGAGCGCACGCCCTTCCCGGTGACTTCAGTGCTTTCCAGCGCCGGAATAAAGGCCTGGAAACCGCCAAAGTTGCCGACGATCGCCCAGACGCTGTTGGCATCCCCCGGCACTTCCACTGCCGAGACGACTTTGCACAGTGTCGGGTTCTTGATCAGGGTGTCCGGTTGCAGAGTGTTGATTGAGCTCATGTCGTTCTCCATTTGTTTCGTGTTGGGTTGTCGATGGTTCAGATAAAGTCGATTTCTTTCAGGTAGTCGCAACCCTTGCGCAGCAGCGCCGGGGTTTTCTGCGGGTATTGCTCACCCATGTGCCGGATGCCGGCCAGGGCGTTCTGGTACTCGATCATCGAGATGTCGCCGATGTCTTCCTCGAAACCGTCCAGATAGAAGCCCAGCACGCCGAACAGTGCGTTCTGGCTATCGACGCGGTTGAGCTGGGTTTGCCAGTGCGCCACGCTGACCATCTCGAACTCGCGCCCGGCTTCGCGGAAGGCATCCACGTAACTGTTCCAGCTCAAGGGCTCGGGGTTGTGGAGGTTGAATACCGCACGGCTGGCCTGATAGCGGCTGGCGTGGAAACCGATGAAGCGTGCAAGGAAGTCCACCGGCATCAGGTCGAAGTTCATGGCGAACTCCGGGACCTTGCCAAGTTGCAGGGAGCCTTTGAGCATCAGCATCAAGCGGTTTTTCTGTGGCTGGCACACGCCTGTTACGCTGTTGAAAGCAATGTTGCCGGGGCGGTAGATATTCACCCACACGCCTTGCTCTCTGGCCCTTTGCAACACCCGCTCCGCGACCCATTTGGACAGGTTGTAACCGTTCTTGATGTAGATCGGCGGTGTGGCGGCGGCAGGTTGCTCCAGCACACTGCCCGCTGCATCGACGGCGCTGGAAGCCGACAGTGTCGAGACGAAGTTGAAGATCTTCTTGCTGCGTCCCTCGCACAGTCGCAGGCATTCAAAGACCGGTGCCACGTTGTCACGGATAAGCGTTTCGTAATCCTGGACATGGTTCACATTGGCCGCGTTATGCACCAGTGCGCCAAAGTCCCGATCCAGTCGCTCATACACGTCATCACTCAAACCCAACTGCGGTTGAGTGACGTCGGCGGGATAGACCGTTACACGGCTCAGGTCCAGATGCTCCAGCCGGTTTTCCCGCAACGACTGAACGAAGCGTTCGTGTGCGCTTTGCCCCGAGCCTTCGCGCACCAGGCACGCAATCTCGCTCGCTCCCCAGGCCAGCAGCGCTTCGACGATATGCACGCCGAGAAAACCATTGGCACCGGTCACGATGACTTTGTGGACATCGCCCAGCCTGCTGATCGGCAGCACCGGTATTTCCAGATCGGCGTTGGCGTCCAGCAGCGCTTGCGGGCTGACGGTGTAACTCGAAACGCCTTCGCTTTCGATCAGGCTCGCCAGCGTCAGCACGGTGGGCGCTTCAATAAAGCGATTGATGGGAATGCTGCGCCCGAACCGTTCGCGAATCCCCAGCAACATGCGCGACAGCAGGATCGAATGGCCACCCAGATTGAAGAAGCTTTCGTCGGTGGAAATATCCCCGATGGGCAGTTCAAGAAGCTCTGCCCACAGTTCGAGAAGCTTTTGCTCCTGCTCCGTTTCCGGCAGGCGGCGGGGTTGCTGGTCTGCGAAGCTTACTGGTATTTCCAGAAGGGCCTTGCGATCGATCTTGCCGTTACTGGCAAATGGCATGTTCGCCAATACCGTATAGGCGCCGGGATGCATGTAGTCCGGCAACAGGCGTTGCACGTGCGCTTTCAATGCCGACAGGGCGACCTCTTCAGCCTCATGAGGCTGGGCAGCAAAGGCCAGGATGCGGCGCTGGCCATCGACGACCACGGCGACCTGCCGATACAGCTGACTGCTGCGCAGGCAGTGCTCGATCTCTTCCGGCTCGACCCGAAATCCACGAATCTTCACCTGATTGTCACGACGTCCGGCCAGCTCGATACCGTCCGGGGTCCATTTGCCGATGTCCCCGGTGCGATAGGCACGCAGTTGCTGCCCGTCTGGCAAGGTCAGCGTCACATAGCGTTCGGCTGTCAGGTCAGGATTGTTCAAGTAACCCAGGCACACGCCAGGACCGACGATATACAACTCTCCCTGCGCCTGCTCCGGCACTGGTTGCAACTGCTCGTCCAGAATCCAGACCTGGCTGTTGGCAATCGGTCGGCCCAGATTGCGGTTGCTGCTGCCAGGCCGGAACTGCCCGGCAGTGACCAGAACCGTGGCTTCGGTCGGGCCGTAGAGGTTATGAAAGTGGCACTGCCGGGTCAGGTGCTCGATGACATAAGGCTCGCAGACGTCGCCTCCGGTCATCACATGCTCAAGCCCCAAGGGCTCGTCCAGCGGCAGGATACTCAGCAATGCAGGTGGCAGAAACGCATGGCTGATGCGGTCTTTCAGCAGGCTGACCAGCCGCAGGGGATCACGTCGCTGGTCTTCATCGGGTATCACCAGCTCTGCACCGCTGAGCCAGGTGGGGAAGATATCGATCACTGAAGAATCGAAGCTCAGTGTCGAGAACTGCAACACCCGGCTGTGCTCGGACAGGCTGACGTACTCCGCATACCAGGCAGTGAAGTGGCTGAGATTACGCTGACTGAGCAGCACGCCTTTGGGGTGGCCAGTGGTGCCTGAGGTATAGAGCGCCATACACGGCGAGTCGCTATGCGTCAGTGGCCTGGTCAGAAGCTGATCTGGCTCCGTCACCTGGATCGATCCGATATCCAGTGCGGGAAACCCGGCCTTGGCCAGCGGATGCGAACCGTCATGCAGCAACAGCAGGGCACCCGAGTTTTCCAGAATGTATTGCTGGCGCTGAACGGGCTGGCTGGGGTCCAGTGGCAGGTAGATCGCGCCACTGCCGAGAGTTGCCAGAATGCCTGCATACAACGCGACAGACTTGGGCAGGCAAATGCCGATGACCACAGGTGTTGTCTGCTCTCTGGCCTCAATCAGCGGCAGTAAATGACGCTGGATTGCGACACCTTGAGCGTACAACTCCCGATAGCTGAAAACCTGACCGGCAATCGACAGGGCCGAGCGTTCGCCAAAGGTCTGAAAGCTTTGCTCCAGGCGTTCGACCAGAGGCGTTTGGGCCACTTCCAGCAGATGCGGTTGATCGGTCTGATTCAGACGATGCCTGAACAGCAGATGATCTATCGCCTGCAGGCCATCCTGCCATTCGCTTTGTGCGGGAGTGGTCGTGGGCAGGGTGCTGAAATACTTCTCGTCCCTGGACAGGCGACTGATCAGCAGCGCGGTCTGGTCGACACACTCCGCGATTGCCGCGTCGCGCAACATACGGCCGTTGCCCGACTCCTGAGCAGGCAGCCACTCTCGCACGATCAGGTGCTGGGCCGTGGCCGAACCGTGCCAGCACAGCAACTCAAGGCGTGGCAGGCCATCGGTTGAGTTCGGACTCAAGCCGACACGAAGGCTCAGGTGATCGGTGCTAGCGAATGCCTTGAGCCGTTCGCCATTCATGTCCAGGCTGCCGTCTTCGATCAGTATCGAGGCGTTGTCGACAAGGCTCGCATTCAACTCGGCCTGATCGCTCAGGCGATGTACCGCATGTCCGTGTGCGAGCAGTTCTGTGTGCAGTTCGCTCAGGGTCAGGCTATGACCGATGAGCACGATCTCCAGACGTTTCATTGCAGCATTCCCTGGGCTGGCAGATAGTCGGCCAGCGCCCGCTGCACGCAAGCATCTTCAAGCATTGAACTGCTCTTGAAGAAGCGCACGATATTGCCGATCAGAGGGTGATGGCGATTGATGGGAAAGCTCACCGCCGTGATTTCATCCTTGAGCGCCTGCTTGACGGAATCTGCGACCTGCAGGTGATCGATCAGGATGAAATCGAAGCCGTGCTGGATATCACTGGTCAAATATTGAGCAATGAATGTCGGCATGATGCGGGCGATGCATTCGCGATCCTCTTCGGGCGCGGTGTGCCAGTAGATACGCACCAGTCGTGCCCAGAACCCTGAGTGACGGCCCTCGTCGAGCAAGTGATCGGCCATCAGCCCCTTGACCGACTGCTTGACCGAATCGTCCTTGGCGAAGGCCGCCACATCGTTGGTCACGGTGTTTTCCGCGATGGCTACGCAGATCAGTTCCACTGCGCTGCGCAGATGCTCCGGCGCCAGGGCGAGGGCGGCAGGAATGGCCCGGCTCAGCTCGATTTCATCGGGCAGTTCAATCGGTTCGATCCCCGTCAGGGCGATGGTCTGCTGCATGAAGTCCATCGCCACCAATGCGTGGTAATCCTCATCGACCACTACTGTCATGGCGTCGTAGCGACACGCAAAAGGAAAGCGGATGGTGAAGTTGTCCTTGGCGATACTGCGCGCGGTCTTGTCGACAATTTCGGTTTCAAAGATCACGACATCATTGATGAACTTGTAGAGGCTTTGCACCAGTGCGTAATCACGCAGGTGCGGGCACTCACGGGTGAAGGTTTCGCTCAACACCAAAGGCTGGCGGCTCAGTGGGTAGATCAGTTTTTCATCGTTCTCGACGATCCGGCGTGGGCGAGTGCGGATGGTGGCGCGACCTTCCCAGGCATCAATGAACGACCTGTAGTCTTCTGCTTTCATGATGGCTTCCTTGTAGACGCGATATCAGGCACTGGCTTGCATCAATGGCGAGCGCATGCTCATGCGCAGGGTGTCCCACAGCTCGACCCGGCTATCCACGGCGGCAATGGCGGCCTGATAGACTTCTCGCTCGCGCTGCTCGTCGCCATTGACCAGTCGGGCCAGCAACTGCTCGGCAGCCGGGCCGTGGTCCTCCGAATCGACTTCGATATGGCGTTCCAGGTAATAGCGAAAGGTCGGGGCTTGATCGACGGTGATGCCCCATTCATCGAGGATGCTCTGGAACATCACCGGGATAACGCTTTCGCGGCCATGCAGAAAGGCTGCTGCCACGCTATGGGCGGGTGCATGCAGCGCGGTATTGAGCGTGTGGGTCACGAATACCGTTGCCGCCTGGCCTGCATTGACGCGCTGCAATGCCGTGGCGTAATGCACGCCCTGTTTCTGAAGCTCGACGAAACGCTCTATCTGCAAGGTGCTGGCGCCAATCTCGCGCATGGCATCCAGATACAACTCGAAATGGCTGTAGTGGCCGTGGCTCAGCTTGTCGTCGGATTCTTCACCCAGCACGATTTCATTGATCAGCCTGGCTGCCGATGCATCCCGAGGCGGTAGCCAGGGCAATTGGGTACACGTCAGCTCCTGCTGTAAACGCTTGGTCAGCGACATGAAGTCCCAGACGGCGAATACATGGGTTTCCATAAAACGTTTAAGCACTTCCAGGGAATTGATTTCAGCAAAGATGGGGTGTTGGCTAAGTTCGGTTTTCTTGCGGTCCAATAGCGTTTTCTGACAATGCATGGCGATATCCCGGTAGTTGTAAGTGCAAGTGTTGGATGTGCGTGTGGCTAAATAACAGCTTTCGTTCTTGAAGAAACACGCTGCAGGAGGCCTGACTAACAGGCAGGTCAGCGCCTGTTAGTTGAAACGATCAATAACCGTTAAAGTCAGTTGTTTCGTTGCAGGTCCTTTGCAGAGCCATGAGTGCCCAAAGCTGCAGCCTGTGTGGGCGTGGCCGAGTAACCTGAGGTGTCGGCCGTTGTGACGGGCTGCGAATAAAAGTTAAAGCACTTTCAATGAATTTCGCAATTGTTTTTTATTATTATTTTAGTTGCTGTTTTTCAGGGTTGTAAGTTGCCATATAAAACTATTGATTTAAGTTTTATAGGGGTGTGAGCAACCCTTTCGGCTGATAAGAGCCAAAATTGAGAGTAATGAACGAATGCCTCGTTCAGCGTTGCTGTTATGCCGAACAATCAGAGTTTTTGACTTTTGGAGGGCGATACTGGAAGTGACTTCCAATGCCTTGTTGCCCTTGCAGGAACTCCTTTCTCAATACGTTCAAATGAACAGATCGCTGCCCTGCACCAGACGGGCAGTTCAAGAGCGACCAAGGCGCAACCCTCCGGTTGGATCACGCCGCAGTCACGACCGAGTTTGCCTTATTCCTGAGGCAGACCAACCCGGTGGTTCAGGAAAACAGGCATAAAAGCGCTGCCCGCGAGCAGATAGCTCGCAGCGCATGGAAAGGGTGCTGAAAGGGGAGTGAGAAGCGTCAGGCCACGAGGGTCAGGTGATCAACCGGAGTTGATTCAGGCGATGCTTTTCTTGCGTTGGCGTACCGCTGGTTTTTCTTGCTCGGCCTTTTTGTTGTTGAGGTATTGAGTGATTGCCTTGACACCCCGATTGAGGTGGTTTTGCAGAGAACTCACGATTTGCTCAACGGCTTTTTCTTCGGCCAGACGCAGCAGCTCCCAGTGGTCGTCCTGGGACAGTTTGCCAAGGCCCATGGACGAGAGATTGAAGCGCAGGAAACGCTCTTCTTCGTTCAGGCCTTCTTCTACCAGACGCATCAAGCGCTTGTTGGGCGTCTTGGCGTACAGAGACATGTGAAACAGGCGGTTGAGGGTGCCCATCTTGGAGTAGTCGGTTTCAACCTCAAGCAACTCGATGTAGCTTCGTGCGCTTGCCAGGTCGTCGGCATCCAGTAACGGAATGGAAAGGCGCAGAGCCTCGGACTCCAGCAGGATGCGCAGACCATAGGCGTCAACGGCATCTTCGGTGATCAACGGTGCGACGACGGCGCCTTTATGGGTTTCGACGCGCAGGAGTGACTGTGCCTCAAGCTGGCGCAATGCTTCGCGCACCGGCATTCGGCTGACACCGAATAATGTGGCCAACTCCTGCTGACGCAGGGCTGTACCACTCGGCAGGCTGCCATCAATAATGGCGTTGCGCAGTTTTTCTTCGATAACAGATCTGGCAAGGTGCGCGGGAGGCTGTTCGTTTCCCAGGACCGAGCACAAAAAGGCTTCTCTATCAGTTTTGCGCATCGCCATACTTCTTCATCAACCTGGCTGGATTGGATTCATGGTTGCCAACAGACCTGAGCCTGTTCCCGTTCTGCTACAAGCAGCATGCCCGCAGTTGCAGAGCATTTTAGCGCTCCTGTCAGCAACATGTTGAATGAGCATTTATATACACACGGCTTTTTAGACGCTTTTTTCGAACATCGCGAGCATTTGCCGATGGCCTGCTCGCGATGATGCCTTACCGGTAACAGAGCGCCTTAAGGTGTCAGTCGCCCCGAGACGAAATGTTGCACATCGTTGAAGCCGGCGGTAGACGCATGCCCCGGTGTCACCAGCGAGTCGATGAAGGCTTCGTCCTCGGCGGTGATCTTCACTTCCAGTGCCTTGGTGTAATGCCCCCACTGTTGTTCTGTACGCGGGCCGACGATAGCCGAAGTGACGGCTTTGTTATTGAGCACCCAGGCAATGGCGAACTCGACGAGGCCGACGCCTTTGTCCTGCACGTACTCCTGGAGCCGCTGGGCGATGCGCAGCGACTCCACACGCCATTCCGTTTCCAGCAGACGCTTGTCCTGGCGGCCGGCGCGGCTATTGCTGTCAGGCGTTACATCCGGTGCGTACTTGCCGCTGAGTACGCCACGTGCCAGCGGGCTGTAAGGCACCACTCCCAGGCCATGAAACGCGGCGGCAGTGATCTGCTCGATCTCGGCCTGGCGATTGACGATGTTATACAGCGGCTGGCTGATGACCGGTTTGTCCACGCCCAGGCGCTGGGCGACGTTGACGATTTCCGCGATTCGCCAGCCACGATAGTTCGACAGGCCCCAATAGCGGATCTTGCCCTGGCGGATCAGATCGCCAATGGCCGATACCGTCACTTCCAGAGGGGTGTCGTGATCTTCTTTGTGCAGGTAATAGATATCCACATAATCGGTATCCAGTCGCTGCAAGCTGTTTTCAATGGCATTGAAGATGTGTTTGCGGTTCAGGCCGGCCCGGTTCGGGATGCCATCGCTCGGGCCTATCGCAACCTTGGTCGCCAGCACCCAGTCGCTGCGATGCGAAGCAATGGCTTCGCCGACTATCTCTTCGGAGCGTCCGCCGTTATAGACGTCGGCGGTGTCGATGAAATTCACGCCCTGATCCCGTGCATGATCGATGATGCGCAGGGATTCTTCGGTTCCGGTCTGTTCGCCGAACATCATGGAGCCGAGTGTCAGCGTGGAAACTTTCAGGCCTGACTGGCCAAGAGTTCTGTAAATCATGCTCAACATCCTCCTTGTCATTGAAAGCTGGATCAGGAGGCCATACTGGCTTGTTTATGGGGGCGTTGAAAAGGCCCAAGTATGTGACTGGATTATTTGATTGCATCGATGCCCGCGCTGAGAGGCGGGCAGGATGGTGTGGCATCAGAAATCGACGGTTGCCGAAACCTTCAGGGTTCTTGGTGTCCCTTGGGTCAGGTAACTGTTGGAAGTCGAAGCCGATGCCCAATAGGCTTTATTGGCCACGTTCTCCAGATTGGCGCGCAAGGTGATGTCGCGCTCCTCCAGCTTGAAGCGATAACGAGCGCCCAGATCGACCCGTGTCCAGGCTGGAATGCTCAGTGTGTTGGTGCTGTTCACGTACTGGCCGCCGGTACGCAGCAGACGTGCATTGAGCGCCGCGCCATTGATGCCCGGGACGTCCCAGTCTGCACCCAGGTTGAACTGATAGCGCGGCACGCCGGCCGCCTGATTGCCATCCGTCAGCCCGCCTGCGGTTTTTTTCAGCTCGGTATCCATCCAGGCCGCACCGGCCAGCAGGCGCAGCCCGTCCAGCGGTTCGCCGAACAGGTTCAGTTCGGCCCCCTTGTTCAACTGTTCGCCATCGACCCTGAAAGTCCCGAGGCTGGAACCTGCGTTGGGGTAGGTCGCGCTGTTGGGTTGCTCGATGCGGTACACACCCAGCGTTGCACCAAAGCTGTCCCAATCCAGCTTGACCCCGGCTTCGGTCTGTTTACTGCGTCTGGGCGGGAACACTTCGTTGATGTTGGTGACGCCCGAGCCGGGTGCGGTAGGCCCTTGCGCCAGGCCTTCGATGCGGTTGGCGTAGAACGAAACATGCTCCCACGGCTTGAGCACCAGGCCATAGACAGGTGTCGTGATGGACTCTTCATAGTTGGACGTTCGGGCTCCTGACGCGGTGTTCCAGGAGTCGACTTCGATGGACTGGCGTCGCACGCCGACCGTCAACAGGATGCGGTCGTCGACAAAGCCAAGGGTGTCGGAAACCGCAGCGCTTTTCATGCGGTTCTTGCCAACGATGCGTGGATCATTAATGTCACTGCCGAAGTAAGTGGCAGGCGGAGTCGGGCGTGTGGCTTGCACCGGGTTGTACAGGTTGCTGGGGAAGCGGTTGGCAACATACAGCGCTTCATAGGCCGAACGCTGTTCACCCCAGACACCCGACAAGCCGAAGTTGACCTGATGGCTGATCGGCCCGGTCGCGAAATGGCCGTTGAGCCCGCCCATGGCGCTTTTGTTGTCTTCGTCATGGGGCGGGTAAAGAAAGCCGCCGCGTGCAGTGCCGCTGGCATCGCTGACATAGAGTGAAGAATAAACACCGTTCTCGCGGGTGTGCTTGGCACCGACGCCTGCATAGGCCGTCCAGTTATCGTTCAGGTCGTACTCGCCATTGAGCATCCCGTAAGTGTCTTCAAGCTCCGACCACGTCCAGTCCTGTGCATAGTTATGCTTGGCCGATGGTGCTTTCGGCACGCCGGTGCCGGTGGGGTACACCACGGCGCGGCCCTGATTGATGCGTTCTTTCTGGTAGCCCAGGTCGGCAGAAAGACGCAGCCGTTCGCCGCGATAATCCAGCGCAATGGCGATCAGTGCCGAGCGCTGGGATTCATCATCAATGGCGGTATCGCCCTCGTGTTGCGCCAGATTGATCCGGGCGCCGAACTGATTGTCTTCGCCAAAACGCTGCCCCAGATCCAGATGCCCGCCAACCTGGCTGTCGCTGGTGTAATCCAGTGTTGCACTGCGTGTCGGCGTATCCTGAGCGCGCTTGGGCACCAGATTCACACTGCCGCCAATGCCACTGCCTTGAGGTGAAATGCCATTGAGGAATGCATTCGGGCCTTTGAACAGTTCGACGCGCTCCAGTGCTTCGGTGGTGATGATCTGGCGCGGCAGAACTCCGTACAGACCGTTGAAGGAAATGTCGTCGGTCTGTAGCGGCAAGCCACGGATGGTGAAGACTTGAGAAAAGTTACCGAAGCCCGCCGACTGCCGTACGGAGGCATCATTGAGCAATACATCGCCTACTGTCCGGGCTTGTTTGTCCTTGATGACTTCAGCGGTGTAACTCGTCACGCTGAACGGCACATCCTTGATCTCACGATTACCGAGCATGCCCAGGCGCGCGCTGCGCGCGACTTGTCCGCCCTCATAGGTTTCGGTCGAACGGCTCGCTTCACCGTTGACAGTGGTCGCGCCCAGTTCCACTGCATCGCCCGCTTCGACTTGAGGCGCCAATGTGTAGCCATGGTTGCCGGTACTCAAAAGCGTATAGCCGCTGCCCGCCAGCAACTGCTGGAAACCTGCCTGCACGGTATAGCTGCCCTGCAAACCCGCGCTCTGGCGGTTGTTCAGCAGCGCGGGATCGAATGACAACGGCACGCCACTGATGGCGGCGAACTGCGCCAGCACCTGGCTCAACGGGCCGGGAGCAATGGCAAAGACCCGGGTTACGCTGCTATCGGCGGTTTCAGCAGCCAGCGTAGTCTGCGCTGGAGTCAGCGTTGTCAGTGCAATCGCCATGCTCAGCGCCGCGAAGCGGAAACGAGCCGTGCTGTTTTTGAAGGAGGGCTGAAACGGCCTGGAAGTCATTCGGTATTCCTGTCGGCGCAGATAAAGTGAGGATTTATCTGCTTACCGAACGACAAGCAAAAAGGTATCAGTGAAAGGTGAGCGTTAACGCGGTTCGACGGCGACCCAGTAGCGCGTCAGGCTGCTGACCGTGATCGGCAGGGAGTCATGCAGCAAGCGCAGGCTGGCATCGGTGTCGCGCAGAGGAAATGCCCCGGACACTCGCAGATCGGCGACAGCCGCATGGCAGCGCAATACCCCGGAACGATAGCGGCCCAGTTCATCGAGCAAGTCGGCCAGGCGCATGTCCTGAGCGAGCAGCATGCCGTTTTCCCAAGTCAACGTACCTGCCGCCAGTGGCGCGACCGGCATGACGGTCGTACGACTGAACGCACTTTGCTCGCCGGCTTTTATCACCAGACTCTGGCCAGCATTCGGCTGCATGTGTACCGAGCCTTCCTGCACCGCGACCAGGCTGCGTTCGCCGTCGATGCGGACACTGAAACGTGTGCCTAGTGCCTGAGCCGTACCCTGTTCAGTCTGGACGTAAAAGGGACGCGAACTGGAAGCGGAGTCTTTCGCGGTGGTGATCAATATTTCGCCAGTCAGCAACTGGATACGCCGTTCGTGAGCGCTGAAGGCAATGTTCATGGAGCTGGCGGTGTTGAGCAGTACGCGGGTGCCGTCGGACAATGTCAGATTTTTCTGCTCGCCGATGGCCGTGTGATGATCTGCCGTCCATTGCCGCCATGGCGTGTTTTGCCAGGCCAGCCATGCCGTCGGCCCTGCCAGCAATAGAATGCCCAGACGAGTGAGTGCCTGACGCCGACCGATTCCTTTGTTGTGGCTGACCCGCTTGAATGTCTCGGTGGCAATCGCTGCGGGCAACGTCCGGAAGTCTCCCAGAATCGCTTCTGCCCGTTGCCAGGCTTGCGCGTGTTGAGGGCTGCGATTGCGCCAGTTCTGCACGGCGCGATGGTCTTCTTCGGTTGCAACGCCCGATTGCAGTTGCACCATCCAGTCAGCGGCTTCGCCAAGGATCTGCGGGTCGATCTGCTGGCTCATCAGGCCACGCTCAGACAGGCAACGAAAGCGTCGCGCATGTAGCGTTTGACGCTGATCAGCGAGACATCGAGTTCCGTGGCGATCTGCGCGTAGGTCAGCCCGTCGATCTGCGACATCAGGAATGCCTGGCGCGTCCTGTCAGGCAAGTCGCGCAGCATGGCTTCGACCCGATACAGGGTTTCCAGAATCAGCAGACGTGTTTCCGGTGACGGGACTTGCGGTTCAGGCAAATGAGCGATGGTTTCCAGATACGCTCGCTCGACATCCTGCCGCCGCCAACGGTCAATCACCAGGCCCTTGGCGATGTGAGTCAGCAAGGCACGAGGTTCGCTGCCTGGGTTGCGCAGCGTCTGGCGTGTAAGCAGACGCATGAACGTATCGTGCGCCAGATCCGCCGCATCGCTGCTGTTTCCCAACTTGCGGCCGAGCCAACCCTGCAGCCAGCCGTGATGCTCGCAGTAGAGGTTATGGATATCCAGATTGAGCGAACGATCACCTGAGGACATAGAAATCACAGAAGCGCTCCAGGCGTCCTTGCTGGATGTAATTAAGAATTGATCGCATTCTAGCTTCGTGTGATGACAGGTGGCAATTCGGTTGCACACACTGGCTGACGTCCGGTCCTGAAGGCCCTGCATGGCGCAGGGCCTCAGCTTGCTAGGCTTTCTTCGGCAGGCCCCATGCTTCGAGCGGGAAATCTTCCAGCGAGGTCAGTATCAGATCGGCATGTTCGTACTGTTCGACCGGCATGTGCGAGTCCGGAACCGCCACGGCATACATACCCGCAGCCTTGGCCGCAGTGACGCCGAATGGCGAGTCCTCGAACACCAGGCAATCCTTTGGCGAAACCCCCAGACGGCGTGCCGCTACCAGAAAAATATCCGGTGCAGGCTTGGCAGCTCCGACCTCTGGGTCATCGGCAGTCACGACGGTTTCAAACAGCTCGAACCATGCCCGATGCGAGGTGGTCTTGGCCTCGAAGTAATGGATCGAAGAGCTGGTCCCGACTGCGATGGGAATGTTGTTCGCCGCCAGATGCCGCACCAGTGCTTCTGCGCCCGGCATTGCCGGAGCAAGCGGGAAGCGTTCATCAAGCATCGGCTCGCGTATTTCCAGGAACTCGTCAATGGAAATAGGCAGCTCCAGCGCCTGGATAACGTAGCCTGAAAAGTCACGGGCGCCACGGCCAATGGTGTGCTGCTTGATTGACCAGTCGAAGGTTTTTCCATAACGGCTGGCAATCAGATGGGTGACTTCGGTGTAGACCCCTTCCGTGTCCAGCAACAAACCATCCATATCGAAAATCACGGCCTTGATCGGGCCTCGCTCACCTTGCTGTGCACTCATGTCATCAGATCCCGTTTTCAAATTCGATGTCAGCCTAACCTATAGGGTTGCTGCGACAAACCAGTGGCTAATACATGGCATCCATGCTTTATAAAATTAACTCGTAAGGCTTAAGCGCTTTGACTGTTTGAGGGACTCCCTGGCGGAGCATCATGTCGAGATACTGCTGAACATCCATGGGCGGCGCTTTTAATGTGCCTCGGTGTTTCTGTACTGCCGTGAGGACTGCCGCCTGATCCAGATCCCAGAGGTCAATAATGAATTCGTCCGGGTGCTGGGGCTCGATATCGAAAGCCTCAAGGGCCGCATCAGGAAAGTCTTTCAGGTTGAACGTCACAATGACTTCTGCCTTGCAACGTATCGCTGCTGCAAGCACATGCCGATCATCAGGATCAGGTAGGTTCAAATCCGCGCAAAGCATTTCATGGCCCGTCACCAAGGCCCCCGGCACTGCCTTATCCATCAGTTGGACTGTGCGGGCCAATTGCTCCATTGTCAGGTCTGGCCGGTTTTTCAGCACATTGCGTGTCCACTCATCATGAATCTGTGCACTCCAGCGAGCCCTATACAACCCTGAAAGACCCAGCCACATCAGCAGATCGCGCAAGGGGGCGGGATAAAGGACGCAGGCATCATAAACGGCTGTAAATGGCGAATGCCTCACTCGTAGCCCATCCCAAGCTCTTGTGCCTGCCTAGCCAATTCTTCCATCGCCTCCTGGCTAGCCATGTCTCGACGGTGTTTGAACGCCGTCAAATCGGAGAATAAAACCCGGCGATGCCTGCCGGTCTTGTGAAAAGGTAATTCTCCAGCCTCCAGCAATTTCACTAGATGTGGTCGAGAAACGTTGAGCAAGTCAGCGGCTTCCTGGCTGGTCAGTTCGGCGTGAATCGGCACAACCCTGACAGCATTACCAATAGCCAGTTCGCCAAGAATATCTACAAGCAGTCGTAGGGCTGAGGTGGGCAACTCGATGGGGTGCGCCTTGTTTTCGTTATCGAAGATTTCAATACGCTGCGTTTCAAATTTCGTTGACAGAAAGGCAGCCAATTCACGCTGGCCCTGTTCGGCTGCTTTGACTTCCCTGTCGAGAGGAAGATGTGTTTTCGACAAAGCTGTAGCGGTCACGATGGCAGTCCTTCTGAAATTGTTACTGGGTCCCGAGCCTAATCGAAATAAACGAAAATCACAATAAACGAAATAAACGAAACAAGAGGGCGATAACAAACGCACAATGCTAATCTCTCGCGACTTTTTCGGCAGTGGCGTGTGCTACGCCAACCCCGCTATTCAAGGCGTGTGTCTGAAGCCCGTCGTGGGCGCAGGGAAGGCTTTTTCAATTATCGGAACGGACATCTTCAAGTCGCTATGAATAAATCAGCAGGTATCGCGGTAGGCGTCATTGTTGTGGCCGGTGCATTGGCAAGTGCTGGCGCCTGGTACACCGGCAATCAACTGGGCGGCGTGCTCAACGACTCGATCCAGGCCGCCAATCAGGAGCTCAAGAAGTCTCTCGACGGCACGGACAACAGCATTACCCTGCAACTGGTTTCGCTGGAGCGTCATTTCTTCAGCAGCACCGCCCATTATCGCGTTGATCTGAAAGGCCCGGATTTGAGCCGCAATGGCCAGGATCCGCAGTTCGTGTTCGTCGATCACATTGAGCACGGGCCGATTCCGCTGTCGCGTCTGAAAACCCTGAAGCTCATGCCGGTCATGGCCCAGAGCAATTTCGAGATGGAGAAGAACACCACCTCGGAAAAATGGTTCGCCATGAGCGGCGATGCTACGCCCCTCAAGGGACAGGCCAGCATTGGCTATGACCGCTCCACCAGTGGCTGGCTGAAAATGTCGCCTCTGGAAATGGTCGATGCGGACGGGACGTTCAAATTCTCCGGCCTCGACATCAATGCCGAAGCATCTGCCGACGCCGAGAAGATCAAGGTCACGGGCAAGCTGGATAACCTGCAGCTCAATGTGGCTTCACAAGAAGGGCCTGTGAGCATCGATATCAAGGGCCTGACCTTCGACACCGGTGGTACCAAGGGCCAGTCCGGCCTGTATCTGGGCCACAGCAACCTGAAAATCGACAGTACCGGCTTCCAGATAGTCGGCAAGCAGCCTGTGCTGATCAAGAACTTCGCCAATACCAACCTTGCGCAGGAAGAGGGCGGTAATCTGGCCATGCAGATCAACTATGACCTGGGCATGATTTCCTACAGCGGCAAGGATATTGGCTCTTCACATCTGGGCTTCAAGCTTTCCGGTTTCAACGCGCTATCGACCAAGACCTTGTATCAGTTCTATCAGGAGCAGGTTCTGCCACAGCAACAGGCTGCAGCACAGGCCAAACGCCCATTCCAATTGAAGCTCAGCCCGGCTGACGAGCAATTGATGAAGAGCGAGCTGAGCAAGTTTCTGGCAGGCAAGCCTCATATCGAGCTGGAAAAACTCTCGCTCAAGACCGCCAATGGCGAAAGCCACATGAGTCTTGCCGTTGACCTGACCGATCCCGGCTCCCTCGATCAGCCTGGCAGCGATACGGCGGTAAAAACCATTAGCCAGCTCAAGGCCCAGGTACTTCTGTCCAAGCCGATGATCAAGGACGTCGCGACCCTGCAGGCAGGCTTTAACGGGCAGACCGATGCTCAGGCGATTGCCGATCAGGCCACTGCCGCCAGCGACATGCTCAGCGCCATG
Source organism: Pseudomonas cichorii (assembly GCF_015471405.1). Classification (GTDB taxonomy): domain Bacteria; phylum Pseudomonadota; class Gammaproteobacteria; order Pseudomonadales; family Pseudomonadaceae; genus Aquipseudomonas; species Aquipseudomonas serbiensis. The sequence continues at coordinate 341,346 of NZ_BLVZ01000008.1, read as the reverse complement.
GCCGTCATGCTGCAACTGGCCAAGGTAGAGGGCGACACCATCTTTTCCAACTTGCACTACGCCAACGGTATGGTCGACTTCAACGGCCAGAAAATGACCCTGCAACAGTTCCTGGCAACTGTCATGGTCAAAGTGGGTGCGTTGAGTCAGTAGTGAGGTGTGTCTCCATTGCGTCAGGACTGCGCTGCCCGCAGTCCTGATCTGACAATGAAGTGACTCCTGCGAGGCCGTCTTTAAAAAAGCTCGCTTCCGTCTTCCAGTGCAACCAGATCTTGTGGGTCCAGGGTGGGCAGTGCAGGGATGATGTCCATCGAGTTGAAGAGATTGCCGAAGTTATAACGCCACTGGAGCGCGAAACTCATGCCAATCTTTCCATCAAGGTCACTGCGCAGGAAACGTTGCCATTCATTATCATTGGGAAGGCGGGCGAAGTCTTTGTGGTTGTCGATAACCCAGTCACTGCACGCATTGATGATTGCCGAAGCCTTATAGTTAGAGAGCCGGATTTCCAGCACCTTTTCCAACTCGCTTCTATCAAGCGGCTCAATGCCTTTGCGCAGATCAATTGCCTGCTTTTTATCAAAATCTTTTTCGATACCGTCCAGCAAACCAAGAAGAATATCATCCGTTTCGAATAGCGAGTAAACCAGCCTGAGCAGTGCTTTGGCGCGCCAGTCCTGCTGGTTAACGTGGCAGAGGAATTGAAGCATCTTTTTGCAGGCGGCTTCGTTTCTGTGAAACAGTTCGTCCTTGTTTCGTTTGGCAATCGCGCAGAGGTTTCTGTCCGCGATTTCACTACCACGAAGATAGGCTGCGTTGATGATCTGGATACGAACGGGCGGTGGGTTTCGTTTAGCGGTCTGGTAGTCGGTAAGCAGGATTATTGCATCACTTTCATTACCGAGTACTCGCTCATAGGCAGAGAAGAACGGTTCACTTGTGCAAAAGTTTTCGGACGGAGATTTGACCCCGAGATTCAAGAGAGGAATATCGACGCCTTTTGCCGGGTTGACTACCAGGGCAGGAATGTCAAAGGCGTTCAATGTGTGTTTTTCAAGCACACCGATCAACGTCATTTCAATAACACTGCCGATCGTCTTGCCATCAAGATTGGGCATTGATTGCCCTGTCAACAGCAGCTCATACCAATGAGGTAGCTTACCCCCTCGCCCGATGCGTTGGAGAGTTCCTTGAATATTGGCAACATTTTCCCCGCGCAGGTAGCTGTTCAGCTGATAAACAATACTCTGTAAGTTGTTTTTTATGTGGTCGCGCAGATGTGAGTTATGAATCATATTAAGTCCATTTGCCTTTCAATCGTGGTGTTAGCCGCTGTATTCAGAGCGCTTTGAAAAGAAGTACCCTCGTGGTTGATGACTTTGCGCAAGGCCCACTCGACAAGCACTGGCGGTACGGCGTTGCCATAAAGGGTGTACTGGTCGTAGACCGAGGCTGTATTGCAATGCTGGTCAGGAAACCCCTGAATCCGTGCATATTCGACGTTTGTCAGCCTTCGATATTCGTTGCCTACCTTATAGCGCTCATAATGACGGCTGGCGGTGCAGGTGAGTGTGGGGGCGACGCCATTGATCCCGAAAATGGAGTAGCCCATGCGGGCACCGCCTTTCTGGTTATACAGGATTTCCACGCCGCTATAGTATCTGTTGACCTCGTCGCTATTCTTTATTCTTTCAAGCGTATCTTCTGTGAAAAAGAACCTGGCGTCAGGCCGGGTTTCCAGAATGTCATAAAGCTTTACGTCTTTCTGTTTTTCCGAAAAGCGATTGAGTTTTGCATGAAAGAATTTTCCGTGTAGCGCGAGCCCCCACGTGTTGAACTTTGCTCCGTGGTCTTCAATGTTTTTCCAGCTTGAAAAGTCAGCGGCTTGTCTGATCTGTGCGGGTGTCAGCTCGGAGATATCTTCCTGATTGCACAGGTGAGAGTTTGGCGTTTGGTCTTTTCTGCCGATGATAACAATACGCTCACGGTTTTGGGCAAGACCAAAATCAATGGCATTGAGCACGCGCCACTCAACGAGATAACCCACTTTTGAAAGTGCATCCAGAATGGTTGCGAAGTGCTTTCCGTTATCCATGGATAACAGCCGTTTTACATTCTCAAGTACAAAGTATCGTGGGCTTTTTTTCTTGAGAATATCAACGATTTTTTCAAACAGTGTGCCGCGCATGTCTTCGATGCCCAGTTTTTTCCCGGCGCTGGAAAAAGGCTGGCATGGAAAGCCCCCGGTCAATATATCGTGATCGGGTATGGTATCCAGCAAGAGGTTTATATCACCCTCATGAAAACTCTCAGATCCGAAGTTGGCGCGATAAACGGCAGCTGCTTTGGTATTTATATCGTTGGCCCAGATGGTTTCGATACCTAGCGAGTCGCACGCTATTCTAAATCCGCCAATCCCTGAAAAGAGTTCAATTGCTTTCATTGATTATGTACATCGTGCAGAGCCTGAAATGGCGCAATTCTACACGAATGCCCCAAATAGGGAGAATCGCGGAGGTTTTGCATCCGCATCCCGGTAGGCTTTCTCATTTTTGCGAGGCAACAAAAAACCCGCCGAAGCGGGTTTTTCCAAGACCATTCCAACTCCCTGTCGGCTGCCTTCCCGGCGATGGTCGATCATCCCTGATCCTGGCGAACTCCTTGTTCGCCACTTGTTGGATCCAATAGTACGGGGGTTGTCAGAGGGTAAAAAGAGCCAAATGCCGCTACGGCGTGTAAGCCTTTGGCTATACATGAGATTGAGATTTAATCTCATATAGGCCTTCAAGGGGTAAAGGTCGTGGTGGCTTCACAATACCGCTGCGCTGTATTTTTGCTTTCTTCATTGCGATCCCGCGCCGAACGCTTGGTCCATTCCCGGCATTCTTCCTTGAAATGCACTTGGGCAGAGAGGCGGCACTCGCGCCTTTCCACTGAGCGATTGAGAAAATTCTCGCAAACGCTGTCGCCGTCGATACGGTTGTCATAGAGACGCCATTGCGCACGATAGCGGCCATTGCCGTCCCACTCTCGAATCGACACGGTGGCGACTGTATGAGGTTTTTGCTGGCGTGCGGGGGCTTTGCGCGAGGCGTCTGACTTGAAGTCAGCCATGTAGCTGGCAGACACCATGCCTGTGGCGGGAGCAGTCTGAGCAGGGCGCGAAGCCTGGCCGAAGCGGCAGTTCAGAACACTTTCATCAATGACATTGCCGTCCTTGATGCAGTTATCCAACGGCTGCGCAACGGGGGCCGAGCCCTGTGCGACAGGCGTCGGAACGATGTAGGGCTCCACTCGCAAGGCCGGGCGTGCAAGCTCGCTGACGACCTGGACAGGAGCCTCATCGACGGGCTCTGGCGCAGTTGCAGGTTCTGGCTGTTCAAGAGCGATCAGCGGTACAGGCTTGGGCGAGTAAGCACGCGAATACAGCCCCACTGCCAGCACAGCGAAAATGCTCAGGCAGAGCAGGGCCAATACATAACGACGTGATGATTTGCGGGGGCGAACGATTCGCTGTTTGCCCGGATGCGAGCCGAGCACCACATCGACCTGGCCGGGGACAAGGCGCTGAATGCGAATGATCCCGTCGTCATCCTGTGGCTTGGTGGAATCCATCCCTGCTCCTTGAGTGCTGGTCGGTAGGCAACGCGCAGTTTTTCTAGACGGCGTTTCGGCAGAGGGCTGGATTTCTAAAGTGCTTTTTTCTGTTTTTTATTGCCTGAACGAAAACTGGCCGCTTTTCAGGGCGGCCAGTCAGGTATTGCGCAGATTGATCAGCGATGACGCCAGTCACGACCGTGTTTACGATGACCGTAGTGCTTGCGGTGGCCATGGCCGCCGCGGTAGTCGCGACGATCATCGCGACCGTTACGGTAACGACGGTCGTCTTCGCGGCTCTCGTTACCCATGTAGTTACCGAGTGCGCCGCCTGCACCGCCGCCAGCGGCTGCGCCGATGAGGCTGCCAGTGTTGCCGCCTACGCTACGGCCGATCACGTTACCGCCCGCCGCGCCCAGACCGCCACCAATGGCTGCTTCTGTACGGTTGCGACGATCCGCACCAACCGCACCGCCGGCTGCGCCGCCCAGGCCTGCGCCAATCGCTGAACCTGTGCTGCCGCCGATCTGTTGGCCGACGACCGAACCGAGTACCCCACCTAATGCACCGCCTACGCCTGCTTCCACAGTTCCGCCTGCTGAGGCGAAGCCGCTTGCGAGAGTAAGAGACAACAACAGAATCGAGGAATACTTCATGTATGGAATCTCATAGGGATGACGAGGCGATCCTGATGTGGCGCAGGAAATGTCGCAATGAGAATCCGACGAGTAACACGACTGCAACACAAATAGCTAAGTTATTGTTTTACATATGGAACTTAAGTTATTTAATGCAGTCTGAGTTCACTTGATGCAGGCCCGATTCTTACGAATTCGGGCCTTTTTCATGGCCACAAATCTGTGGCAGGTTGCTGGCGAAGCGGTCAACGCAGAATCAGATAATCCGCGCCGACTCGCTCGAGCGCTCCAGACGAATCGCCACGAACTTCGACGTTGGCGTATGGCTGCCTTCTCCGACGCTTTCCAGTGGCACCAGCGGGTTGACCTCTGGATAGTAGGCTGCCGCCTGCCCCGCAGGAATATCAAATGGCAGCAGAGTGAAGCCCTTGACGCGACGCTCGTGGTTATCGCTCCAGATCGAGACAAGGTCCGCTTTCTGACCCGGCTGGAAGCCCAGACGGATAATGTCGGCTTCATTGACGAACAGCACGTCACGTTGTCCTTTCACGCCGCGATAGCGGTCATCCAGGCCATAAATGGTGGTGTTGTACTGATCGTGGGAGCGCATGGACTGCATGATCAGGTCCGGGGTCTGGCCCGTGGAGCTGATGCCTTCATGAATCAGCTTGAGCGGCAATGCATTGGGCTTGAAGTTGGCGCGTGTCGACGCCGTGTTCCAGCGTCGGGCACCTGCGGCATTGCCCAGATAGAAACCGCCAGGATTCTTCACGCGCTCGTTGAAGTCCTTGAAGCCGGGGATGGTGTCGGCAATCAGGTCGCGAATGCGGCTGTAGTCTTCGATCAGCCATAGCCAGTCCACGGGCTGCTTGCCTACGGTCGCGTTGGCGATACCGGCGATGATTGCAGGCTCCGAGCGCATCAGCGACGAGGATGGCTGCAACTGCCCGTTGGAGGCATGGACCATGCTGAACGAGTCTTCCACGGTGACCGCTTGCGGACCGTTGGCCTGAATGTCGATGTCGGTACGACCGAAGCACGGCAGGATCAGCGCTTCCTTGCCATGGAACAGGTGGCTGCGATTGAGCTTGGTGCTGATCTGTACGGTCAGGTCGCAGTTGCTCAGTGCCGCCGCAGTGCGCGGGCTGTCCGGCGTCGCCTGAGCGAAGTTGCCGCCCAGCGCGATGAACACTTTGGAGCGGCCATCGGCCATGGCATGAATGGCTTCGACCACGTTATGGCCGTTTTCGCGAGGGACCTTGAACTGGAAGCGTTTTTCCAGCGCGTCGAGCAGGAACACCGGTGGGCGTTCGTTGATGCCCATGGTCCGGTCGCCCTGAACGTTACTGTGGCCGCGTACCGGGCACAGGCCTGCGCCCGGTTTGCCGATATTGCCGCGCAGCATCATCAGGTTGGCAATTTCCTGAATGGTCGCTACCGAGTGGCGATGCTGGGTGATGCCCATGGCCCAGCACATGATGACGTTCTGGCCTTTGGCATACATCCGGGCCGACTGTTCGATATCGCTCAGCGGCAGGCCGGATTGCTCAAGGATTTCTTCCCATGAGGTTTCGTCGATGGCCGCCAGGTAGTCCAGAACACCTTGGGTGTGTTCGTTGAGGAAAGCGTGATCGAAAACGGCTGGCGCATTGTTGAGCTGGGCCTCGCGCTCCCATTGCAGCAGGAACTTGGCCATGCCGCGCAGCAGCGCCATATCGCCGCCCAATGCTGGACGGAAATACGCTGTGTTGGTAGGGCGATCACCGTTGGTGAGCATTTCCATCGCGTGCTGTGGATGCTGGAAGCGCTCAAGACCACGCTCCTTGAGCGGGTTGACGCAGACCACCTGAGCACCGCGTTTCACCGCATCGCGCAGCGGATCAAGCATGCGCGGGTGGTTGGTACCCGGATTCTGGCCCAGTACGAAAATCGCGTCGGCGTGTTCAAAGTCATCGAACGTCACCGTGCCTTTACCCACGCCCACGCTTTGCGACAGAGCCACACCGCTGGCTTCGTGGCACATGTTCGAGCAGTCAGGGAAGTTGTTGGTGCCGTAGGCGCGCACGAACAACTGATACAGATAAGCCGCTTCGTTGCTGGCACGACCCGAGGTGTAGAACTCTGCCATGTTCGGGCTTGGCAGGTTGTTCAGGTGTTTGGCGATCAGCGCGAAGGCATCGTCCCAACTGATGGGTTTGTAACGGTCGCTTTCTTTGTCATAAACCATCGGCTCTGTCAGGCGGCCCTGATATTCCAGCCAATAATCGCTTTGCTCCAGCAGCGAGCTGACGCTGTAGCGAGCGAAGAACGAAGCGTCCACGCGGCGCTTGGTGGCTTCCCAGTTGACCGCCTTGGCGCCGTTCTCGCAGAACTTCACCATGCCGCTTTCCGGCGAGTCGCCCCATGCGCAGCCAGGGCAGTCGAAGCCGCCGTTCTGGTTGGTCTTGAGCATCATGCGCAGGTTTTTCAGCGCGTTGTCACTGCCCAACCAGGCCTGTGTCACGCTGATCAGTGCGCCCCAGCCACCCGCCGGGCCTTTGTAAGGCTTGTAGCGAGGCGTCGGTGTTTTGTCGGCTTGGTGATGAGTGCTCACGCTTGAATCTCCATCGCAGGGCTATAGACCCGCGGCGCACTGTGCTGCGGCAGGTGAATTAGATTGAGGTTATGACGGCGTGCCCATTGCAGGGCCAGGCCAGTGGGCGATGACAGGCTGACCAGCGTCTGGATACCGGCACGCAAGACCTTCTGGATCAACTCCAGACTGCAGCGGCTGGTGACGATGGCGATACCGCCTGTCAGGCCAATGTTCTGGCGGACAAGCGCGCCGATCAGCTTGTCCAGGGCGTTGTGGCGCCCGATATCTTCACGTCCCAGCAACAATTGGCCGTTGCTGTCCATGAACAATGCGGCATGCACGGCACCGCAATGTTGGCCCAGTGGCTGGAATTCGCCGATGCGCTGACGCAGGCCTTGCAGCCATTCGGCCGGAGGCAGCGGCGCGCCGGGCAATACATTCAGTTCTGGCAGGGCCTGTTCGACCGCTTCAACGCCGCACAGCCCGCAACCGCTGGTACCGGCCAGTTGCCGACGTTGCTGCTTGAGGTTCCAGAAGGCACGGCTGGCGATCTCGACCTCGGCCTGCATGGCCGACCCGCAACCGCTGAGCTTGAAGTCGTAGATTTCATCCGTTGAGGCAATGATGCCGCTGCCCAGGCTGAAACCGACAATGAAGTCTTCCAGATCAGTCGGGCTGACCAGCATCACTGCCTGGCTGATGCCGTTATAGGCAATGGCAAGCGCCACTTCTTCGGCAAGTGCTGTCTGTGCCGATTCATCGCCCTCGAGATTCGAGTAGCTGTAGAACTGGCTTGCTTGAGGCGCGTGCGCCTGAAGAGCGGGCGCCGCGCTGGCCGTGCGCTTGGCGTGCATGAGCTGGATTACCGGCAATTTGATAGCCCTTAGCCTAGGCCTCTTGTCGGGTATCGTCTAATCGCTAGTTCCAATGCTCTGATAGATGACGTCGATCAATAATCTTTAATGATTTTCTGCTAGCAGCGTGAAGCAGGCCTCCGCCAGCGCCGAGCGCGGTGCGCTGCGGCGCATGATCAAGCCTATGGGGGCGAGTGTGCGTGCGTCTTCGATGGGGTGCAGGCCCAGGTGTTCGGTGAGCATGTCCAGACCGCCATCCAGCGGCATGATGGTGCAGCAGAAACCGCCATGTACGGCTTGCATCAACTGGTGAACGGCATCGGTTTGCAGCAAGGGTTGTGGATGCAGGCCGCGACTGTGGAAGTTGTGATCGATGGACTGGCGAAAATGCATGCCGCTGGTCAGCGTGCCCAGCGGCAACCCGATCAGTTCGCTCCAGCTCAGCGGTTGCTCGCCAAAACTGAAGTAGCGTCGGTCATACAGCAGGCCCATGCGGGTTTCGTCGAGAGTCAGGGTGTCGAAGCGTTCGTTATCCAGGCGCTCCAGATACGAGACGCCCAGATCGATGCGATTGCTCGCCAGTTGTTCCAGAACCTGCTCGGAGCTGAGCGATGACAGTTCAAAGCGCAGGTTGGGGTGGATCTGATGCAGCCGGTGCAGCAGCGAGAGCGGGTCGAAGCTCGAAAGGGGCACCACGCCCAGGCGCAGGGTCCCGACCAGATGCCCACGGCAGGCCGCTGCTTCGGCCTGCAGGCCGTCATAAGCCGAGAGGACTGTCCTGGCCCAGGCCAGTACTCGCTCACCGGGAGCTGTAAAACCTTCAAAGCGCTGCCCGCGCATGACCAGCGGCAACCCCAGTTCTTCTTCAAGATTGCGCAGACGCATGGACAGAGTGGGCTGGGTGATATTGCAGCGTGCTGCGGCCTGGCCGAAGTGACGGGTCTCGTCGAGCGCGATCAGGAATTTCAGTTGCTTGATGTCCATCTTCACTCCGATAGGCGAGGCAGGGAATCGATTCTACGCGCTCAACGATGACGATGGGATGGGCAACGTTGGTCGGAACTCCGCAAACCCACGGTTACGGGAGCTATGGTTAATCCTTGCGGGCGTGGCAACAACCGTGAAGGAGAATAGGCAATGAGTCTTTTCAGTTTCTTGAAAGATGCAGGTAAAAACATCCTCGATGCGCTGACACCGGGCAATGCCAATGCCGACGAAGTCCTGAAAAAGCATATTTCCGAGGTCGGGCTGGGTAATCCCAATGTTCAGATCACACTGGACGGCAGCAAGGTCACCGTGACAGGAGAAGTATCCAGTCAGGAAGAAAAGGAAAAGATCTTGCTCGCGTTGGGCAATATCTCGCGTGTCGATACAGTGGACGATCAACTGACCCTCGCGGCCGGTGCTCCGGCGACAGCCGCGGCCCGATTCGTCACAGTGGAAAAGGGCGATACCTTGAGCGCCATCTCGAAGCGTGTATATGGCGACCCCAACCAGTATCAGAAAATCTTCGAGGCCAACAAACCGATGCTCAAGGATGTGAACCATATCTATCCGGGGCAGCAGTTGAGGATTCCTGACTAGGTTTTCAAATGGAGTTTTCGGAGCGAATTCATTCGCGAAGAGGCCACTTCGCGAATGAATTCGCTCCTACAAACCCTTGATCAACTCCAGATAATCCCTTACCGCCTCGAACTCTTCAGTGTTCTTGGGGCCTTTCTGGCTATTGGGTTCGCTGACTGCCAGCAAATGCGCCACACCAAAGCGTCGGGCACTGCGCAGGATCGGCAGGGTATCGTCGATGAACAGGCTGCGCGCCGGGTCGAACGCGGTGTCGGCCTGCAAAGCGTCCCAGAATTGCTGGTTTTCCTTGGGGAAACCGTAGTCATGGGAACTGATGAGGCGCTCGAAGTAGGGCGCCAGTTCGATCCTCTCCAGCTTCAATGACAGCGAATCGCGATGGGCGTTGGTGATCATGATCACGCGCTTGCCGGCTTTCTGGAGCGCAGACAGAAAGGTCTGAGCGTCGGGTCGCAAGGCGATCAGGTGTGCGGTTTCGAGTTTCAGGTCGCGCACCGACAGCTTCAACTCCTTGCTCCAGAAGTCCAGGCAGTACCAGTTGAGCGTCCCCGCATGGCTCTCGAACAGCGGCTGCATCTCCATCAAGGCCATGGCCAGACTGACTCCATGCAGCTCTGCATAGCGCTGGGGCAAGTGCTGCATCCAGAAGTGGTCGTCGTAATGCAGGTCGAGCAGAGTGCCGTCCATATCCAGCAGGACGGTATCGATAGTGCTCCAGGGCATTGAAAGCATTCTGGCCTCTTCAGGGAATTGATGGCGGATGTAAGCATATCCGACACAGACAATCGGAAAAGCCACGGTATAGTACCCTGTCACCGCAAAGGAGCCTGTCATGCGCCAGAAACCTACCGTACTCGCCCGCGAAATCGTCGCCAGTAGTCGCTTGTTCCGAGTTGAAGAGCTGCAATTGCGCTTTGCCAACGGGGTCGAGCGTACTTACGAGAGGCTGGTGGGCAGGGGCGCGGGATATGGCGCGGTAATGATTGTTGCCATGATCGATGCCGACCATGCGCTATTGATCGAAGAATATTGCGGCGGCACGGACGAGTATGAATTGTCCTTGCCCAAGGGGCTGATCGAGCCAGGCGAAGATGTGCTGGCGGCCGCCAATCGCGAACTCAAGGAAGAAGCAGGCTTCGGTGCCCGCCAACTGGAACACCTGACCGAGCTGTCCTTGTCGCCCGGTTACATGAATCAGAAGATTCAGGTGGTGCTCGCTACCGACCTGTACGAAGAGCGTCTTGAAGGCGATGAGCCTGAACCGATTCGTGTAGACCAGGTCAACCTGCGGGAGTTGGCCAACCTGGCCCAGAACGCCCAGTTCACCGAAGGCCGCGCCCTGGCGGCTCTCTATCTGGCACGCGACCTGTTAACCCAACGTGGATTTTTTCTGCCATGACTGATGTGTTCGGCAACCTGCCGCATCCGCTCCTTGCTCCTGTGATCGGTCTTGTCCGGCTGGCGGGTGAGGCGATCCTGCCGTTCTGGCGCTCGGGCGTTGCCGTGACCGCCAAGGCCGATGACTCCCCCGTGACCGCTGCCGATCTGGCGGCTCATCAGGTATTGGTCGAGGGCTTGCAGGCACTCGATCCTTCGATTCATGTGTTGTCCGAAGAAGATGCCGATATCCCCCAGAGCGAGCGCGCTGGTTGGGAGCGCTGGTGGCTGGTTGACCCGCTGGACGGCACCAAGGAGTTCATCTCTGGCAGCGAAGAGTTCACGGTCAATGTCGCGCTGATCGAGCGCGGGCGTGTGGTGTTTGGTGTGGTTTCCATGCCCACCAACAACCGCTGTTATTTCGGCGGTGCCGGCCTGGGCGCCTGGCGCAGCGACAATGACAGCCACATTGCGCCCATCGCGGTGCGTAACGAGCCGGGTGCCGGCCAGGAATTCACCGTTGTCGCCAGTCGCCGCCATTCCAGCCCCGAGCAGGAGCGCCTGCTGGCAGGATTGTCCGCTGGCCTGGGCGAGTTGCAACTGACCAGCATCGGCAGCTCATTGAAGTTCTGTCTGGTGGCCGAGGGCGCAGCCGATTGCTACCCGCGTCTGGCTCCCACTTCTCAGTGGGATACTGCCGCAGCCCAAGGTGTACTTGAAGGCGCTGGCGGCGAAGTGCTGCAACTCGATGGCGAACCGTTCAGCTATCCGCCCCGCGAATCCTTGCTCAACCCGTTTTTCCTGGCCTTGCCTGCCAAGGCGACATGGCGCGAGAAACTGCTGGCACTCTGTAGGAGCGAATTCATTCGCGAATAAGCGGAGCGCCGCCCGATTCGCTCCCATAGAATGCCGGTTCACCGATGCAGTACAAACTGCCCGGTAAACCTCACGGCATCCGCTTCGCTGTCCTGAGCCGTGATGCGGGTCTGCAAGGCCAGGCGTGCGCGGCCTCGGCGTTGGTAGGTGGTGATGAACTTGTCCCACTGGGCATCATCCGGTGCATCGCACAAGGCAATGGCGTCGCCGCGAACCGGTAGCGGATAACTGATCTGCCCGTCCTGAATCACGATATGCCCATCGTCGATCCCGGCCTCTTGCAGCCTCAGATGCAGCCAGCCCCAACCCGCCAGTACCGCACCGCAATAAAGGCTACCGCCGAACAGAGTGCTTTTGTGGTTGATATTGGGTGCCAGCGGCAGGTGCAGGCGCAGCCTGCGATTTTGCCAGTCGATAACCCGCATGCCCATTTCACGAGTCAGCGGGATGTCGTGGTGCAGGACGTGTTCCAGCGCTTGTGCTGCCGAGTCATGTTCATTCGAGGTCATCGGAGGCTCCGTTGCTATCGCCAAAACTCAGGCCGTGCTTGCGCAGCTTGTCGTGCAAGGTCTTGCGTGGCAGCCCCAGCGCTTCGGCCAGACTACGGACCGAGCTGTGCGGGCGAGCCAGTTCGGCAGCAATGAGGGCGCGCTCGAAACTCTCCACCTGATCGCTCAAGCCGCCACTGACCGGTGCGGCTTCCGGCGTGGTGCTGCCTTCCAGCTCCAGTTCCAGCCCCAGGGCAAAGCGTTCGGCGGCGTTTTGCAGTTCGCGCACGTTACCCGGCCAGTTGTGGCGCAGCAAAAGAGCGCGCTGGCCCGGTGTGAGTTCATGCTTGGGAATGCCGTGGCGCATGCTGGCGGCATCGGCGTAATGCTCGAACAGCATCAGCGCGTCTTCGCCTCGCTCACGCAGCGGCGGGATGCGCAGCGAGGCGACATTCAGCCGGTAATACAAGTCCGCACGGAAACGCCCTTGATCGGCGGCCTGACGCAAGTCTTCCTTGGTGGCGGCGATCACGCGGATATCCAGCGGGATCTGCTGGTTGCTGCCCATGCGCTCGACCACGCGCTCCTGCAACAGACGCAGCAGTTTGACCTGCACATCCATGCTCATGCTTTCGATTTCGTCGAGGAACAGCGTGCCGCCGTTGGCGAACTCGAATTTGCCGATGCGGCGCTTTTGCGCACCGGTGAAAGCGCCGGGCTCATGGCCGAACAACTCGCTTTCCACTACCGATTCAGCCAAGGCCCCGGCGTTGATCGCCACGAACGGGCCGTTGCGGCGGTTGGACAGGTCATGCAAGGCTCTGGCAACCACTTCCTTGCCTGCGCCGGTTTCACCGAGGATCAGCACGTCGGCCCGTGTTGCGGCCAGGGCTCCGATCTGTTCGCGCAGCCGCAACATCGGCGTGGACTGGCCGACCAGCCGGGTGCTCAATTGCTGACGATCACTCAAGGCCAGCCGCAGGCTTCGGTTATCCAGTACCAGCCGGCGCAAGGCCAGGGCCCGGCGTACGCTATCGAGCAAGGCATCGCTGGCGAAAGGCTTTTCGAGAAAATCATAGGCTCCGGCGCGCATGGCCTGAACGGCCAGCGGGACATCACCATGGCCGGTAATCAGTAGCACCGGCAGTTCGGGGTCCTGGCTATGCAGGTGGCTCAGCAACTCCAGTCCATCCATGCCTGGCATGCGGATATCGCTGACGATGACGCCCGGCCAGTCGCGCCCGATGCGGTTGGCCAGCCCGCTGGCTTCGGCCAGAGGCAGGACTTTCAGGCCCGCCAGGTCGAGCGTCTGGCTCAATGCCTGGCGCAGGTGCGAGTCGTCGTCGATCAGCACCACTTGAATCTGGCTGTCGATGGCGGTATCCGAACTCATGCGGAGAGATCCTCTGGCGGTTGAAGGTTGGCCCCTGAAGAGCCGGCGCGCAGGCGCAAGGTGAGTAATGCGCCGCCGGTCGGGTGATTGGCGAACAGCAGCTCGCCCCCCAGAGCGCGCATCAGCGTATCGCAGATCGCCAGCCCGAGCCCAAGGCCCTGGGTGCGGGTCTTGGTGGTGAAAAACGGTTCACGTGCCCGTGCCAGTGCTTCCTGGGTAAAGCCCGGTCCATTGTCGCGAATGTACAGGTTGACGCCCTCATCGGTGGCTTCGGCACTTATCCACAGCCGGCGGGGTGGACCTTTTTCGGTCAGGGCATCCAGCGCATTGGCCAGAAGGTTGCCCAGTACCTGGCGCAGACGGGTTTCGCCAGCCTGAACCCATAGCGTGGCGTCCGGCAGATCACGGATCAGTTCGACTTCCATGGCGCGTCGCCGCTTGGCCAGCAGCGCCAGAGCGTCGTCCAGCGCCGGTTGCAGCGCAACGCTTTCCGGCGCATGCCGATCCCGCCGGGCGAAGGCGCGCAAGTGGGCGATGATTGAAGCCATGCGCCCGGTCAGCTCGCTGATCAGTTTCAGGTTACCGCGCGCGTCTTCGGTACGTTGATGGTCGAGCAGCACTTCGGCGTTTTCGGCATAACTGCGGATTGCCGCCAGAGGCTGGTTGAGTTCGTGGCTGATACTGGCCGACATGGTACCCAGCGCCGAGAGCTTGCCTGCCTGGACCAGTTCATCCTGAGCACGCACCAGCTCTTGTTGAGCCTGCTCGCGCTCCAGAACTTCCTGCTTGAGCCGGCTGTTGAGGCCTTCCAGATCGCTGGTGCGCTCGATGACGCGCATTTCGAGTTCACGTCTGGCTTTTGCCTCAAAGGCGATGCGTTCCAGATAGTGACGGCGGCGCTGCATCATGAGGCCCAGCAGCGACATCAGCACCAGTAAGCCGGCACCACCAATCGCCACGACAGTACGAACCTGCCGGTCGACCAGAACACGCGGCGCAAGGATGCTCACGCTCCAGTCGGTTTCCGCAATCGAACGGGTCTGGGTCAGCCAGGAGCGTTCATCGAGCTTTAGCGGACGGGGATCACGTGTTGGATAAGGCTGTATGGCGACAATGGCCTCCTTTTCCTTTTCGCTCAATTCACGGGTCGAGCGGAATCGCCATTCAGGGTTGGAAGTCAGGATCACCACGCCGTTCTGGTCCGTGAGCAGCAATTGCTCGGGCGTCTTGCCCCACAGGGTTTCGGTGTGGTCCAGATCGACTTTGACTACGAGCACTCCGGTGACGACCCCGTTGTCACTGACGGGCGCGGCGAAAAAGTAGCCGCGCTTGACCGAGGTTGTACCCAGGCCGAAAAAGCGCCCCAGTTTTCCGGCCAGCGCATCGCTGAAGTAAGGGCGGAACGAGAAGTTGCGGCCCACGAAGCTGTCGTGCTGATCCGAATTGGAGGCTGCTATGGTCAGGCCGTGGCGGTCCATCAGGTACATGACGTCCGCGCCGGTCTGTCGAACGATATCCTTGAGCAACTGATTGGCGTGCTGCTGTGTTGCCTGATCGCGAGGCTGGGCCAGGACCTCATGCAGGGCCGGCAGGTCGGCGAGAATCTGTGGCAGGGTTTCGTAGCGATGCAGGGTGCCCAGCAGGCTGGCAACGTACAGATCAAGCGTCTGTCGATTCTGGCTGGCCAGCTCGCTTCGATAGTAGCGTTCGGCAAGGTGCTCAAGGGGCCACAGCATCGGCGCCAGGCACAAGGCCAGAAGGGCGAGGCTGCGCCAGCGAGGACGTTGTGGAATAGCGGCTTTGGTAGTCATGTCTGGGCGATGGCCGAAGGGGGTGCGGGCCTGTCTTTCGCGAACGAATTGGCTTCTACCGTGCGCAGGAGCGAATTCATTCGCGAACCTCACGATCGCGTCAGAGCAGGCGTCTCAGTAAGCAGCATTATGCCTGCCGCTGAACCGACAGGCACTCATGCAAACAGATCTGCTTCCTTCAGGCTCTTGCCTTGCTGATCCTTGGCCGACAATTGCGGGGCTCCGGCAAGTTCCCAGTCGATTGCCAGGTCAGCGTCATCCCAGCGAATGCAGCGCTCGGCGGACGGGGTGTAATAGTCGGTGGTCTTGTACAGGAACTCCGCGTAGTCACTCAGCACCACGAAACCATGGGCAAAACCTTTGGGGACCCACAATTGGCGATTGTTTTCAGCCGACAGCCTGACGCCCACCCATTTGCCGAATGTCGGGGAGCTGCGACGAATATCCACGGCCATATCCAGGACTTCGCCTGCGGTGACGCGCACCAGTTTGTCCTGGCTGTGTTCGATCTGGTAATGCAGGCCACGCAGTACGCCTTTCTGCGAGCGTGAGTGGTTGTCCTGAACGAAGTCCGGCTTGAGGCCGGTCGCTTCGTGGAAGGCTTTAGCGTTGTAGCTTTCATAAAAGAAGCCGCGTTCATCGCCAAACACTTTGGGTTCGATGATCAAGACGTCTGGCAACTCTGTGGCAATCACTTTCACTTACGTTCCCCTGCAAGTTGGAACAGATACTGACCGTAACCGGTCTTGCCAAAGTAGTCGGCACGGTGCAGTAAATGTTTACGGTCTATCCAGTCATTCTGATAGGCGATTTCTTCAAGGCAAGCGACCTTCAGGCCTTGTCGATGCTCGATGGTCTGCACATACGCCGAGGCATCGAGCAGGCTGTCATGGGTGCCGGTATCGAGCCAGGCAAAGCCTCGTCCGAAACGTTCGACCCGCAGCTCGCCGCGCTGCAGATAAGCATTGTTCACATCGGTGATTTCCAGCTCGCCGCGTGGTGAAGGCTTGACGTCTCTGGCGATCTGAACCACTTCGTTATCGTAGAAATACAAACCTGTGACCGCGTAGTTGGATTTTGGAGCCTTGGGTTTTTCCTCGATGGTCAGCGCACGGCCTTCATCGTCGAAGTCGATGACTCCGAAGCGCTCCGGGTCTTTGACCCAGTAGCCGAATACCGTTGCCCCCTTGGTACTGGCCGCGGCTTTTTGCAATTGTTCGCTGAAATGCTGACCGTGAAAGATATTGTCACCCAATATCAGACACACCGAGTCATTGCCGATGAACTCTTCCCCGATCAGAAACGCCTGGGCCAAACCATCGGGCCTGGGCTGCTCGGCGTAATGAAAGCTTACGCCGAACTGGCTGCCGTCGCCCAGCAGCTTGCGATACTGCGGCAAATCCAGGGGTGTCGAGATAATAAGGATTTCCCGGATTCCGGCCAGCATCAGCACCGAGATCGGGTAGTAGATCATAGGTTTGTCATAGACCGGCAACAGTTGCTTGGAGATACCCAGTGTGATGGGGTGCAAGCGTGAACCAGAGCCCCCGGCCAGTACGATTCCCTTGGTCATGCGATCAGATCCTTGTGGTCAGTGAAGCCCAGTCGTTCTCCTTGATAACTGCCATCCTGAACCCTGCGGCACCAGTCCAGGTTATCCAGATACCATTGCACGGTCTTGCGCAGCCCTGAGTCGAAGGTTTCGACAGGCGTCCAGCCCAGTTCGTTTTCGATCTTGCCGGCATCGATCGCGTAGCGTTGATCGTGGCCGGGCCGGTCGACCACGTAAGTGATCAGGTCGCTGAAGTGCTCCACACCCGGGGGGCGAGCCGGAGCCAGTTCTTCCAGCAAGGCACAGATACCGCGCACCACATCGATGTTCTTCTGCTCGTTATGCCCACCGATATTGTAGGTCTCGCCGACCGCGCCCTCGGTCACCACCTTGAGCAGCGCCCGGGCGTGATCTTCGACGTACAGCCAGTCACGCACTTGCAGACCGTCGCCGTACACCGGCAGTGGTTTGCCCGCCAGTGCGTTGAGAATCATCAGCGGGATCAGTTTTTCGGGGAAATGAAACGGCCCGTAATTGTTCGAGCAGTTGGTCACTACCACTGGCAGCCCGTAGGTGCGATGCCAGGCTCGAACCAGATGGTCCGAAGCCGCCTTGCTGGCGGAGTAGGGCGAGCTGGGCGCATAGGGCGTGGTTTCGGTGAACAGGTCATCGACGCCATGCAGGTCGCCATACACTTCATCGGTGGAGATGTGATGGAAGCGAAAGACCCGGCGCTCGGCCTCGGGCAATGTCAGCCAATAGCCGCGAGCAGCTTCCAGCAGACTGTAGGTGCCGACAATATTGGTCTGGATGAAATCGCCTGGGCCATCGATGGAGCGATCCACATGGGATTCGGCAGCCAGATGCATGATTGCGTGGGGCTCGAATCGCTCAAGCACGGCGCTTACCCTGGCCTGATCACAGATATCGGCCTGCACGAACTCATAGCGTGTGTTGGTCGCGATGCCTGCCAGTGATTCAAGATTGCCCGCATAGGTCAGCTTGTCGAAGTTCAGTACTTCGTGCTCTGTGTTCTGTACCAGATGTCGGATCAATGCAGAGCCGATAAAGCCTGCTCCACCGGTCACGAGTATTCGCATGATCGGGTCTTCTCTGTAGTAGGTCTTGATCGTTATGCAGCATAGCCTGTCGCATTACGACGCACGGCATGCCGACAGCATCGGGCAATATCAGGTGTAGACGTAATGAAATAAATTGATAGATCAGCGCCCCATCGCCATAAAACTGCCGCCCGGTCACTGAACAGAGGTTGGTGGCGTGGATCAGGCACCCTATAGTTGCTCGATTGGAGTGCCTCGGCTGAGCTGGCCGGGGATCATAACAAGAACGAGGTTGTGACATGCCGCTCGCTACGCTTATCCGCCGATCCAGCCTGCCTTGCCCGCAGGTCGATGTTGACCAGGCCCTGCAACTGCTTGGGCAGCATTACGGGTTGAGCGGGTCACTGAAAGAGCTGGGCAGCCAGCAGGATCGCAACTTTCTGCTCGACGCCGGGCAGCGCCGCTACGTGCTGAAAATCTGCCACGGCGATTACTCCACTGTGGAGCTGGACGCCCAGCATGCGGCGCTACAGCATCTGGCAAGCCATTCAGCGGTGCGCGTGCCGGGCGTGATTCGCGCTAACAGCACCGAGCAGTTGCTGTCTCTGGATGTCGATGGCCGGGCCGTTCATGTGCGTTTGCTGGAGTTTATCGATGGTCAGTCTCTGGGCCATGTTCAGCACCTGAGCCATGAAGTCGTTTCCGGGCTGGGTGAGTTGTGCGCCCAGGTCGATCAGGCCCTTGCGGCGTTCGAGCATCCCGGCCTTGAACGTATCCTGCAATGGGACCCCAGGCATGCCCATGCCTTGATCAAGCATCTGTTGCCGGTCATCTCGAATGCCAATGAGCGCACCTGCCTCATGGAAGCGGCCGAACAGGCGCACCAACGATTGCTGCCACTGATCCCGGAACTGCCGGTCCAGGCTGTTCATCTGGATATCACCGAGCACAACGTCGTCTGGGCACGTGACGCAGAGCGACGCTGGCAATTGCAGGGCCTGATTGATTTCGGTGATCTGGTTACAACCTGGCGGATTGCGGATCTGTCGGTCACGTGTGCTGCGCTGTTGCACCATGCCGAGGGTGATCCGTTCTACATCCTGCCTGCGATTCGCGCTTATCACGCCATCAACCCGCTGAAGGTTGCAGAGTTGCAGGCCTTGTGGCCACTGATCGTCGCCCGCTCTGCGGTGCTGGTACTCAGCAGTGAACAACAGGTCAGCATCGAGCCGGACAACGCCTATATCCAGGCCAACCTCGAAGGTGAATGGGGTATTTTCGAGGCTGCGACTTCGGTGCCGATGAGCCTGATGGAAGTGGCGATCCTGCAGGCGGTCGGGGTCGAGCCGCCGACAGTCGCGCAGCCGGTCTATTTCCCCTTGCTGCCCAGCCTGGCTGGTCGTGAGTTCCAGAGTGTCGATCTGAGTGTGCTCAGCGAGCACTTTGTCGCCGGGAACTGGGAGCAAAGCGGCATCGACGAACGCTTGTTGATGGAAGCCGCTGCTCAGGCCGGGCAGGCCTCAAGCCGTTTTGGCGAATATCGCTTGTCACGAACCTTGCCCGATAGCGCCATAGAGCCTGACACCTTTGCTCTGCACGTTGAACTGCACATCCCGGCCGAGACGCCTCTGCATGCGCCTTTTAACGCGACCCTGCGTCTGACGGCCGATGCGGCGCTATGGCTGGTCGGCGATACGCTGAGCTTGAGGTTGTGGGGTGCAACGACAGACTTGAAGCCGGGCAGCCTCGTTGCGGCCGGAGATGTGATCGGGCAAGGCGGTGGCTCCCTGCTGCTGCAACTCTGCACCGATGCCGAACTGAGCCCGCCGCTGTTTACTACAGCGTCCCGTGCCGCTGCGTGGCGGGTGCTGAGCCCGTCACCCGCGACCTTGCTGGGGTTCGACTGTGATGCGCCTGTTGTCCAGGATGCCCCTCAACTGCTGGTCCGTCGCGATGCCAGTTTCGCCCGTTCCCAGAAGCATTATTACCAGGCCCCGCCGCAGATCGAACGGGGCTGGCGCAATCACTTGATCGACATGCAGGGCCGTTCCTACCTGGACATGCTCAATAACGTGGCAGTGCTGGGCCATGGTCACCCGCGCATGGCACACGAAGCCGCTCGCCAGTGGTCGTTGCTCAACACCAACTCCCGTTTTCATTACGCTTCCATCGTCGAGTTTTCGGAGCGCCTGCTCAAGCTGGCACCCGAAGGAATGGATCGTGTGTTCCTGGTCAACAGCGGCACCGAGGCCAATGATCTGGCGATTCGTCTGGCCTGGGCCTACAGCGGCGGGCGCGACATGCTCAGCGTGCTGGAGGCCTATCACGGCTGGTCGGTGGCCACCGATGCTATCTCCACCTCTATTGCCGACAACCCGCAGGCGCTCAGCACCCGTCCGGACTGGGTACATCCGGTGACGGCCCCCAATACCTACCGCGGTCCTTATCGTGGCAGCGACAGCACGCCGGACTATGTGCGCAGTGTCGATCAGACGCTGGCGAAACTGGCCGGGCAGCAGCGGCAGGTAGCGGGGTTCATCTGCGAGCCGGTGTACGGCAATGCCGGAGGGATTTCCCTGCCGCCGGGTTATCTGCAACAGGTTTATCGGAAAGTCCGTGAGCAGGGCGGCGTGTGCATTGCGGATGAAGTTCAGGTGGGTTACGGACGCCTGGGCCACTACTTCTGGGGTTTTGAAGAGCAGAACGTGGTGCCGGACATCATCACCATGGCCAAAGGCATGGGCAATGGGCACCCTCTGGGTGCCGTCATTACCCGCCGCGAAATTGCCGAAGCACTGGAGGCTGAGGGGTATTTCTTCTCGTCATCCGGCGGCAGCCCGGTCAGTTGCCGTATCGGCATGGCGGTGCTGGATGTGATGGAGGAAGAAAACCTGTGGGAAAACGCCCGGCAGGTCGGCGACCACTTCAAGGCGCGCCTGCAAGCATTGGCCGATAAACATCCGTTGGTGGGCGCGGTGCATGGCATGGGGTTTTATCTGGGCGTCGAGTTTGTCCGGGATCGCCAGACTCTGGAGCCTGCCACCGAAGAAACCGCACAACTGTGTGACCGCCTGCGCGAACTGGGCATTTTCATGCAGCCGACCGGCGATTACCTGAACATTCTCAAGATCAAACCGCCGATGTGTACCACCCGGCAAAGTGTGGAATTTTTTGTCGAGAGTGTGTCCAAAGTGTTGAGCGAGCTGGAATAAATTCGATTGGTATCGGCTTAAATTGAGTTTTTATTTTGTTTTGAGCCGTTATCCACTTTAAAAGCCGATTTTTATCCGTTATAAAACGGCAACTGTTTACTGATATCCGTAGGAGCGAATCGGGCGGCGTTCCGCTCATTCGCGAATGAATTCGCTCCTACGCAGTTTTTACGTCATCCATGATTGTCATGAGCCCGCCCAGGAGGCATTTCCATGAGCCGTATCGTCACCGTCGCCGCCACCCAGATGGCCTGTTCCTGGGATCTGGAAGCCAATATCGAAACCGCCGAGAAGCTGGTGCGTGAGGCTGCGGCCAAGGGTGCACAGATCATCCTGATCCAGGAACTGTTCGAGATGCCGTACTTCTGCCAGAAGCCCAACCCGGACTATCTGCAGTTGGCGACCAGCGTGGAATCCAACGTTGCCATCAAGCACTTCCAGAAGATCGCCAAGGAGCTGCAAGTCGTCCTGCCCATCAGCTTCTTCGAGCTGGCCGGGCGTGCGCGCTTCAACACCATCGCGATCATCGATGCGGACGGCACCAACCTGGGCATCTACCGCAAGAGCCATATCCCGGACGGTCCCGGTTATCACGAAAAGTATTACTTCAACCCGGGCGATACCGGCTTCAAGGTCTGGCAGACCCGTTACGCGAAAATCGGCGTGGGCATCTGCTGGGACCAGTGGTTCCCGGAGTGCGCCCGCAGCATGGCGTTGCAAGGCGCGGAAATCCTGTTCTACCCGACCGCCATCGGCAGCGAGCCGCATGACAAGACCATCAGCTCCCGCGATCACTGGCAGCGTGTGCAACAAGGCCATGCCGGCGCCAACCTGATGCCGCTGATTGCCAGCAACCGCATCGGCAACGAAGAGCAGGACGGTTACGACATCACCTTCTACGGCTCGTCGTTCATTGCCAACCAGTTCGGTGAGAAAGTCGCTGAACTCGACGAAACCGAAGAAGGCGTGCTGGTCCACACCTTCGACCTGGACGAACTGGAGCACATTCGTAGCGCCTGGGGCTCTTTCCGTGACCGTCGCCCGAACCTGTACGGCGCGATCAAGACCCTCGACGGCTCGCTGGAGTCCTGATCGCCATGACGACGCTCAAGAGCACGCCGCGTGCTGACGGCTTCCACATGCCCGCTGAATGGGCGCCTCAGAGTCAGGTCTGGATGGTCTGGCCTGAGCGTCCTGACAACTGGCGCCTGGGCGGCAAGCCCGCGCAGGCTGCACACGTTGCCATCGCCAAGGCGATTGCCCGTTTCGAGCCGGTCACGGTCGCGGTTTCGGCCAGCCAGTATGACAACGCTCGTGCGCACCTCGACATGCCCAACATTCGCGTGGTTGAAATCAGCAACAACGATGCCTGGGTGCGTGATACCGGCCCGACCTTCGTCATCAATGACCAAGGCGAAGTGCGCGGCGTGGACTGGGACTTCAATGCCTGGGGCGGTTTTGACGGTGGCCTGTATTCACCGTGGAATCTGGACTCGCAACTGGCGAGCAAGGTCCTGGAAATCGAGCGTTGCCCGCGTTACGTGACTGAAGGTTTTGTGCTGGAAGGCGGCTCGATCCATGTCGATGGCGAAGGCACGCTGATTACCACTGAAGAATGCCTGCTCAATCGCAACCGTAACCCGCACCTTTCTCGCGAGCAGATCGAGGCGGTACTCAGCGATAACCTGGCGGTGGACAAGGTCATCTGGTTGCCAGACGGCCTGTTCAACGACGAAACCGACGGGCATGTGGATAACTTCTGCTGCTATGTGCGCCCCGGTGAAGTTTTGCTGGCCTGGACCGATGATCCCAAAGACCCCAACTACACACGTTGTCACTCAGCGTTGAGTATTTTGGAAAACACTCGGGATGCCAGAGGCCGCGAAATCATCGTTCATAAAATGCCCATTCCCGGTCCTTTGTTCGCGACCGAAGAAGAATGCGCAGGCGTTGATAAGGTGCACGGTAGTCAGGAACGCGACCCTTCGGTGCGTTTGGCAGGCTCTTATGTGAACTTCCTGATCGTCAACGGCGGCATCATTGCACCGAGTTTCGACGACCCGATGGACGAAAAGGCCCGTGAAATCCTGCAACGGCTTTTCCCGGAGCATGAAGTGGTAATGGCACCTGGCCGTGAATTGCTGCTGGGTGGAGGCAATATTCACTGCCTGACGCAGCAGCAGCCTGCGCCCCGGAAATCAATTCGGTAACATTTGCTTACATGCGTAACTGGCAAATGGTCCTTTTTTTGCTGCACTAAGCCCATCCACCGATGGGCTTTTTTTTGGGTAACGCTTTGTAGCAATTACCTTGAGGCTGGCCCGACGGCGGGTAAATAACGGGAGGTTTTTTTCGTTTTTCTGTCACAAAGCGTCCGTAGATTTAGCCCCTCATGGCTCAAGAGGTTGTCATTATGAACGCAGGTATCAACCAGCATCATGCTCGTGGTTTGTCTGCTAGTAACGAGGCTCGTCAGATGATGGCGGATTGGTTAAGGACGACCAAACTCCCGAAACCCCGACCGGATGTGCGTGCAATGCTTTTGCAGCGATATCCAGCCGGCCTGTTTAATGATGCAGAACTGGAAGCTCTGCTAGGCGTGCTAAAAGATTGACTATTGTGTGGGCCCTCGCACAGCGGCCATCTCCGTGTTTGACACCCCTCAAGCCTTGGGACTAGGATTCACGTCCCACCGCTTGTGGCTATAAGCCATGTACGTCCATCTGTAGTCCACTGCGATGATTTCGTTCGGTCTCTATACTTTTGCCCAAAGTTAGAATCCACGGTCAACCTTAGGGAAGCCGCCACGGCGCGTGTAAATCCGTAATGAAGGAAAATAAGATGTTTAATAAACGTATCGGTTTGCTCGCTCTGGGCATTATCAGCGCCAGCCAGGCAATGGCGCAGGGGCAAGCAGAATCCAAGGGCTTCATTGACGACAGCCACTTGACCATCAATCTGCGCAACGCTTACATCAACCGCGATTACAAGAACAGGCAGCAAGACAAGGCTGAATGGGGCCAGGCATTCATCGGTAACTTCACGTCCGGCTTCACCCAGGGCACAGTGGGTGTGGGCGTTGATGCATTCGGCCTGTACGGCCTGCGTCTGGACGGTGGTAACGGTCGTAGCGGCGCTGGCGGTATCGACTTCTTCAAACCAGGTAGCGATGGCGTTGACGCCAATGGCAACAATATTCCTACCTCATCGAACCACAACCTGACACGTGCTGGCGCAGCGGTAAAATTCCGCGTTTCCAACACTGTGCTCAAGTACGGCGATCAAATGCCTCAGCTGCCAGTGCTGAGCTACGATAACTCGCGCCTGTTACCAGAAAGTTACACCGGCACCATGATCACTTCCAAAGAGATCGAGGGTCTGGAAGTCGTTGCTGGCCGTTTCACTCAGGAAGCTCGCAAGAGTGCTGAAGGTCGTGACAGCGGTGGCTTGAAGAGCATCAACGTGTTCGGTGGTAGCTACAAGTTCACTGACGCGTTCAGCGCTGCGGCTTATGCTTCCGACAACGAAGATGTCTTCAAGAAGCAGTACCTGAACCTGAACTACGTCTTCGCTCTGCCACAAGACCAGTCTCTGACTCTGGACTTCAACGGCTACAAGACCAAGCTGGACAAGGACTACTCGGCTGCTGCAGCCGCTGGCGCACGTGACAACAAGATCTGGAGCCTGGCGGCGACCTGGGCAGTGGGTATTCACTCCTTCACCCTGGCTCACCAACGCAGCAGCGGCGAGACTGCCTACAACTACGGCGGCTATAAAAATGCCGGTGGTTTCGGTGATGGCGGCAACACCATCTACCTGGCCAACTCCTACTGGTCTGACTTCAACGGCAAGGACGAGCGTTCGTGGCAAGTTGCCTACGGCGTCGACCTGTCCAGCCTGATCACTCCAGGTCTGAGCTACAAGACTGCCTACGTTCGCGGTGACAACATCGACGACGGCACCGTTGGTAGCGGCAATGGTACAGAGCGTGAGTTCTTCAACCAGCTGACCTACGTTGTACAAGGCGGCCCGGCCAAGGACTTGTCCGTTCGCCTGCGTAGCTCGATCCTGCGTGTTTCCGCTGATGCTCAAAACTACAACAGCGAAGGTAACGAAGTTCGTATCTTCGTCGACTACCCAATCAACGTTTTCTAATGACGTGATTGTGTAACCGCTGTTTGAAAATGCCCCGGTCTCTGGATCGGGGCATTTTTTATGGGGGCCGATCAATGTTGTCGGCTACCATTCACAGATTCCCGCACCAGCCGGTCAAGCCCATGGCCCTCGCCGTACCTCCCGACCTCACCGATACCGACATTCCCGTGCAACCTCTGGCGCGCACCTATCCACGTGGGCATTACACCGAGCCGCATCAACATGTATGGGGTCAGGTGCTGTATGCGATGTCCGGGGTGATGTGGGTCGAGACACCGCTGGAAGCGCTGGTCGTACCGCCACAGCGGGCTGTGTGGTTACCGCCGGGTGTCGAGCATGGCATCCGCGTGGTGTCCGAACTGGAAATGCGCACCCTCTACCTGCAACCGGCCCTGGCCCGGACACTGGACAGTACGGTCCAGGTTTTCGAGGCCGGAGGTTTGTTGCGTGAGCTTATCCTCAGTCTCGTCGCACTGGATCGTGATCGTGAGCCGCACTACTACGATGCGCTCGTCAATCTGGCCTTGCTGGAACTCAAGCGAGCCAAGCGATCACTATTGAAAGTCCCGATGCCCGACGGCTCCGACCGGCGTCTTATGAATATCTGCCAGGCAGTCATGAGCGAACCATCGCTGGATATCCCGTTCGAGCAACACGCTGCAAACGCTGGTGCCAGCGTCCGGACTCTGGCCCGTCTGTTTCAAGGCGTGCTGGGCATGGGCTTCGCTGAATGGCGCAGACAAGTGCAACTGGCGACCTCCGTGGCGGAAATCATTCAGGGTGTACCGGTCAGCCGTATCGCCCGGTCACTGGGCTATACACCCAGCAGCTTCAGCGACATGTTCCGTCGCGAGCTGGGCATGGCACCTTCGCGCTATCTGTAAGCGCGATTCTATGAAAGACATGAATATGTCTACCTGACCGATAGCCAGAAGCCCTTGGCCGATAGCCCCCTCAACCTTTCCCTACACTCTGCGCATTCCATACGTTTGAGCGGAGACACCCATGAAAGCCCTGCAATTTTCCCGAACCGGCGACCTCGCGGCCCTGGAGTTCGTCGAACTGCCCAAGCCCGTAGCCGGTGAAGGCGAAGTCCTGATCCAGGTGAAAGCCGCAGGCCTGAACCCCAGCGATGTGAAGAACGTACTGGGACGTTTCCCCTACACCACACTGCCACGTATCCCGGGACGCGACTTCGCCGGAGTGGTTATCGAAGGCCCTCAAGCGCTGCTGGGCCAGGAAGTCTGGGGAACCGGCAAGGAACCGGGATTTTTTCGGGATGGCTCCCACGCCGAGTTTCTGACCTTGCCCGCCCAAGGCGTTGCCTTGAAACCCAAGGCCCTGAGCTTTGTTCAGGCCGCCAGCCTCGGCGTGCCTTACACCACCGCATGGGACGCACTGCAACGCAGCCTTGTGGCGCGCGATACCCGTTTGCTGGTGATTGGAGCGAACGGCGCGGTCGGCAGCGCGGCCATGGCACTGGGCAAGATACTTGGCGCTCAGGTGCTGGGTGCGGTGCGTCGTCCCGAGCATCTGGAAAACCTGCAAGCCGCAGGTTTCGACGGGATTCTGCTCGACACGCCGCAAGGCCTGGCCAGCCAGGTCAACGAAACCTTCAAGGGTGGCGCAGACGTGATCTTCGACACCACCGGCTTCTGGTTGCCCGCTGCCGTACCGGCGCTGGCCACCTTCGGCCGCATCGCAATCATCGCCGCGCCTGTCGACGGGCATGTGCAACTGCCAGCCCTGGCGCTGTATCGCAAGGGCGGTTCTGTGGTCGGCATCAACTCGCTGCTCTACGACTGCCGGGCCTGTGCCGGGATGCTCAACCAGTTCGGGCAGTTCTTCGATCAAGGGTTGCTGGAACTGCCGAGCGGGTTGCTTGAGTCGCCCTTGAGCGAAGGGCTGGCGCGTTATGCCGAAGTGAACGAGGGCAGGGGAGAGAAGGTCATCCTCATCCCCTGACGCTTCATGAAACCTTGAAGCGGGTCACCATCTTGTTCAGATCCACTGCCAGGCGTGACAGCTCATGGCTGGCAGTGGTGGTTTGATCGGCACCGGTCGTGCTCTGCAACGAGAGGTCGCGAATGTTCACCAGGTTGCGATCAACCTCACGCGCCACTTGTGCCTGCTCCTCGGCGGCGCTGGCAATGACCAGGTTGCGTTCGGAGATTTCATTGATGGCCTTGGTGATTTCTTCCAGCGCCTGCCCCGCGCTTTGGGCAACATCCAGAGTTGCTTCGGCCTTGGAACTGCTGTTCTGCATCGATATCACAGCCTGTTCGGTATCGTTCTGGATGCCGCCCACCATGACTTCGATTTCCTGAGCCGATGTCTGGGTACGATGCGCCAGTGCCCGAACCTCATCGGCCACTACCGCAAACCCACGGCCTGCCTCACCGGCACGCGCAGCCTCGATGGCCGCGTTCAGAGCCAGCAGGTTGGTTTGCTGCGCAATGGCCTGAATCACATCCAGCACTTTGCCAATCGCTTGGGATTGCTGAGCCAGCGAGCGGACCTGATCGGACGTCACCGCCACATCCCGTGTCATTTGTTGAATGGATGACAGGGTTTCACTGACCCGGTTACGTCCTTCCAGCGCCGAATGACTGGAAAGCCGCGAAGCCTCGGAGGTCGACACCGCATTACGCGCCACTTCCTCAACTGCCGCCGTCATTTCATTGACCGCGGTGGCTGCCTGCTCGATCTCGTTATTCTGCTGCTGAAGCCCGCGGCTGCTCTCATTGGTCACGGCATCCAGCTCCTCTGCCGCAGACGCCAGTTGTGTGGCAGACCCGGAAATCTGCTGGATGGTCTTGCGCAGATTGAGCTGCATCCCGCTCAAGGCCTGCTGCAAGCGCGAGATCTCGTCGTTGCCTTGCACTACAACGTCTTTGCTCAGGTCACCCGCAGCCACATCTTCCGCCACCTGGACTGCATCCTTGAGCGGACGCACGATACTGCGAGTCAGCAGCACCGCCAGCAGAGCCGTCAGCAAGGCTGCTGCGATAATCACCCCGGCAATGATGAAGCGAGAATTCTGGTACTGATTACTGGCATCTTCCACGGCCGCGTTGGCGCCGGCGGTATTCAAGGCAATCAGTTTTTCGAGGAGCGGTGCCATCTGGTCCGAGTAGACCTTCAGATCGCCGACAATCAAGCCATTGATCTGATCGGTTTCACCCGCCAACGAAATCTTGCGCAGGCGGTCTTGCGCTTGCAGATAACTTTGCAAGGCACCCTTGAACTGCTTGAACGTCTCAGCTTCTTCCGGGGAACTGATCAATGATGTGTAGCTTTCTGCGATCTGATTGGCCTTTTGCGTCAGCGTATTGAGCCGAGCCTCGGCCTTGTCGACATCAGCCTTGGAGCGATTGACCAGGATGAAATATGACATGGTACGAAAGCGAGTCGTGGTGTCAGCCATCTCGCCGAGCAAGCGTGTACTGGTTAACCAGATCTTGCCGATATCACTGCTCGATTTATTCAACGACTGCAATTTCTGCAAGCTCAACAGCCCGAGCAGCACCACGATCAGAGCGATCAGCGCAAACCCCAGAGTGGCCCTTGATGCGATACCCAGGTTCCGTAACGACATTTTTGTATTCTCGTGAGAGCCAAGACGATTGGAGTAATAACGCTATATCGGTCGCAGGGAATGTTTCTTAATATTTCGGTGATACTGAATGGGTATCAGTGATCATGGTTTGGATACGGTTTTTGCCCACGCCCTCTACCAACTCGGCTACATGGCAAAGCTCGGGCGCGGCAGCGTATTGATCTGTCAGGCATGTGAAGAGGTGGGGCTTCCAGCACCCATTTGGCATTGCGACGGATCTTCAGCAGCACTGGGAGACGCATTCGGGAGGACGCGAATGGCTGACTCCCAAGTGCCTGTTAATTCATTATTCACATCATTAAACGCCAGTTATTCCGCTTTTCGTCGGTTTGCTGGAAGTTTTGCATCACTCGTAGCGTGCCTTGTGAATCAATTGAAACTTCAGGCTGTCGTTTCTTCGACTTGCCCGACCCGATGCTCTCGGGTGCTGTTTGATCTGGCAGAGGTTTGAAGAGGCTAGATAACAATCGTTATAAAAGCCTTCATAATTGATGTAAGTGATAAGAATCTTTACACATGCTGTAGCCGCGAACGGATTTATATGAATGCGGTCATATGCCGCTCCCGGCGCAAAGGTTTCCTCTGCACACAGTCATTTATGGGATGGCCGCACCCATGCCCGCCTGCGTCACCAGCAAGCAGGCAGGCAGGGTGGTCATGCCCAATCGGAATTTCAGGACATTTGAAAAATGAAACTGTTAATTTGTTTTCAGAAGATTTAAAGTACTTACGTCAGAGTAAGTATGGGTAAAAAGCTAAAGATTGATACGGGATTTGTAAGAAAATGTTTCGGTATCGATAGTTTGTGAGGAAAAATAAAAAACTTCCAATTACTCATTTGTCGGCAATAAAAATCAAGCAATATTTTTCAAACTCAACAATACAGAATTTTAATTATTCTTTTAGCTGCTATTCATTATTCTTCGGCAAGGATTTGGTTTTCTTACGGATAAGGTCTGCTTGGCCGGGGTAATGACAATGCATAAACGAACTGCTCGCCCGCTTGATTTAGTCATGCCTTTAATGGCTGCCACATTGGCAATAATTGTCTCTGAGCCCGCTCTGGCAGACACACGTGAACTGCGGATCGACTTACCGGACCCGCTCCCGCACGTGCGCGTACTGACGGTTCTGGTGGGCCTTCACCTTCTCGGCCTGTGCTTCGGCCTGGGCGGCGCGACCATGCTGGATTACTGGATCCTTCGCTGGATGCGCAAGGGCAGTTTGCCGGCTGAAATAAAGAGCACTTTCACCTTCATCAGCACCGTGGTCGCCATAGGCCTTGGCCTTCTTTGGCTTTCCGGCCTGGGGTTTCTCGCCCTCTACAGCCTTGAATCCCCGGAAAAGCTCGGCAACCCCAAACTCTGGGCAAAGATATGCATCGTCTCGGCCCTGACACTCAATGGCATGCTTATCCATGTCTTCGTATTGCCCGTCGTGTTGCGCGACATGAGTCAACCGATCCTCGATGGCGTTTCGCGTAGCCGTATCGCCATATTCCTGGTTTCTGGCGCTCTGTCCGCGATCTCCTGGTACACCGCATTTGCACTCGGCATCTTCCGCGAACTGAACAACGGCGTTTCCTTCAACCTGCTGATCGTGTTGTGGCTGACCCTCACCGTTGCCGCCTCCCTCGCCGCAAGCCTGCTCTGGATGCAGCTTCGCGATGCACGGAAACGGAAGTCGGCGGTTACGAGTGCTGCTGCGGTTGATGCAATTGATGAGGCCAAGGTTGAGAGGGTTGTTGTTTCCTGATTGGTTGGGCTGACATCCTCTGCTGCCAATTGTGTCTGGGCTGGCAGGTATTGGTTAGAAAGCTCTGCCAGAAAAAGCCTACGAAACAACAAGACACATACGTTGATTGCGTGGGTGTGGTCTGACTATTAGATTTGCAGCCCTGCCGTTAGCCTAGTCTCGCCACAGTCAATCCTGTGGCCGGGTGTCGCAACCTGATGTGTTTCTGAGGCGCGGTTTCGTGCCATAGCTCTCTAGCTGGCGCTTCTAGTGTCCAGCTAGCGTATTTCTATGGCGGACCGTGCGGGGCAGGCTTCGGTCTGGCCGGTTTCCTCAGACACCGGTTTGCGACCCTCGTACGGTCTGCCACCCTTTTCCGTGTCGCAACGGTGGATGGCAGTTCCTTAATCCGTCTGAGGAACCAAGGATGCTGGCTTACCCCCCTTTTACGCACGGGCACCGCCCGCTACGTCAGACCTTATTGCACTTCGATCACGGAGGTTCCCTTCATGATTGATCGCTCACTACTGTCCCGCCTTCCACCCCACGACCTGATCAGATTGGCGTCTCTCAAGCCTGATGAAGCTGCGGCCCATTTTCGTATTGCCGCCCGTCTCTGTCTGGACGGTGCCCGATGTGTGGCCTTTCGTGACCAGGAGCAGGAACGATTGGCTCATCGGTTGATTACCGACGGTATAGCGCTCTATACCCTGGCTTTTCAGAGACTTAGTTTGTCGTCGCCCCGTGCCATTGGAATTTTCACGACATGGCTGGCGGCGAATGACTCAGGTGAAGAGCTGAGGTTATGAGGTAAAGGCTTTACCTATAACATTGTCTCGGGTGCCCGAGGGATGGCTGCTGGCGATAAGGGCTGGATAGGTGCGCATTTTGGTTTGACGATGTTCGGGTGACCAAACTCGGACGCTGGCTTCGGCGACAGGCAGGAAGGTAGTCGCGACGTCAGGTATCTACAAGCGGGTGTTGCAGCTATCCTCGAAGTTCAGGGGAGTCCTACAGTCGGGTGGTTCGCGAATAAATTCGCTCCTACGGCGGACGGGGTAGGAGCGAATTTATTCGCGAAAAAACCACCACAAACAAAAAAAGCCCACCTTTCGGTGAGCCTCTTTTGGTACTGAGTATGGTCGCACCAGGAGTCGAAGGTATACATAACCACCTGTTTTATATAGTTTTATTATTTTTATGCTGGGGTCTGTATCCCTAAAGCTATCCTTTGGCATTCATTCGATCTTACGTAGACGCAGGCAAATTCAAATTAAAGTCTATTGCCCTTGAGGCATGGCAGGATATTGTGCTTGAGTAAAAATTGGCGTCTCCCCAGCTATGCTAAGTAATGGTAAACGACCCAGTTACTTTGCATAAAAGCTGTTTGCGGCCAGGAAAAGTGTAGGCCTTGTATTCATAGCAAATGAAACAAGCGATAGTTGAGTTGTTTGTTATGGACAAATTAGAACTTTTCCTAGTAGGTCAACGTTTACCACAACCTCAAACTCACATTCTTGCTTTGAGTAAAAAATAGCTGTTTTGGAAATTGTGGACTGCAGTACTGTGCGGTCTTGTAAGTTAAACCATGGTTGATTTTGGTAGTGCACATAAGCAAATTGTTTAGCTACGTTCTTAGATGTTGACCAAGACTGGCCATATTTTTGGGTTATGTGTTCGCTCATGCTGCACCCTCGGTAGATATCAACAATTTCTGCAAGGCTTTCGATGTCGTTAGGCTTTAGCTCTTTAGTTAGAAGTACCCTTGGGTACCATGCTTCATTTTCTTGTCTAGTGAAGAGTTGGTGAAGCCCTCCGTATGCAAACCCATCAAATGCGTGCCGAATTGGATCGATGATTGCGTAAGCATGTTCGTCTTCAAAGAGGTTCTCGTATCTTAAGAAGATTTTCTGAATCTCCTCTTCGGCATCCTCTTTCTTCAAAGAGATGATGAAGTCCTCAACCATTCTGCAAATGTCGCCCACATGACTGCCGCAACTTAAACTGCTGATCTTCTCTGTCAGATCTTGGGTGTCTATACACATTTCATCTGTCAGAAATTGATGCGCTTCTTGGCTGAGTGGCACAGAATCACCTTTGTGCATAATAATTAGGCTAACAGGTAGGCAAAGGCGCAGCCTCTGGCTATCCATTTGATTAAATTAGCGGGGTTTGGGGCGTTAGAAGCCAACGGCGCAAAATATGCTGGCTAAATAGGACGCTCCTATCACTTCGCTGCTTAGTAGTATACCAATGGTGAAGGAGACTAAGAGAATCCAGAATAATATCCATGTGGCTTTGCCATATTTTGAGGCGTCTGTGCCAAAGAGTGTCAGCGGTTCATTATTCGTCTTGCGCAACTTCTGAGCGGTAAGGCGGAAGTCAAGCAGGCGTGTTACCACGGCTGCTGAGCCAGAAATAGAAGCAACAAGCAGCGATAGGAGGGCAAGTAAAAATAGTAAAGCCAATATCCCTGTGGGTTTGAATGAAGCATCACGCAGAAGGGAAAATAGAAAGCCTAGGCCTCCCACCGACAGGCCAGAAAACAAAGCGAGGGCGGTAGATAGCTGGCTGATTGTTTGCCCTTGCCACCTTACGAAGCGCTCATTGCCCAATTGTGATACCTCCTGGACATAAAAATAAGTTAACAAGCGAGGAAGATCTCAGAGAGAAGGAGGTAGATTTATTTAATGGCACACATCAATCAGCGCTGAAAAATAAATCTGTCCTCTTTACTCCTTTACTATCTCTAAAAGTACCTTGACAAGTACGTCTGGCAGTTAATAGCGGCCAAGAGTAGCCAGAGTAGAGTGTAAAATGGGGCGTCCCCACTAGAGTTGCTGATATCTCTAAGGGAGCTCCATATTTTGACTTAGGGCCGCTACCTTCGGTGGACGACAGCGGCGACCCGGCTTGCCGAGTGCTGGGCTACTTATACCACTCAGCTTTTATTTCTGCGAAGTCCATCTCTTTCCATTCTTGCTTCCAAAGTTGCCAATAAGGAATGTCATTGGACGACGGAGCATCGGCGCAAGGTTCAATCTGGACGATTGAGGGTAGGATGATGGACTCACCTACTAATAGAGCTTCTCCCTGCCGGAACGATGTCATCTTGTCGATTAAAGATCCAAGTGAATCAGGAAGGAGCTTTTTGACATAGCTCTGGTCCGTCGGATTGGTGAGGCGCATCGCAATGAAATTGCTGCATTGGGAAAAGATCGTCTCAGATATCTCTGAGGGCCGCTGGCTCGCTAACAAAAGTGTGACGCCATACTTGCGGCCTTCCTTAGCAATCCGCTCAATAGAGCCCTTGGAAGACTTGTACTTAGAAAGCTCGCTGTTAGGGACATATTTATGTGCCTCTTCATAGACCAGAAGAATTGGCACGTCGTTGTTTATTTTTTCGCTAGGATTCTTTGTGCAACGTATGCGTTTGTAGATGTATCCATACTCGAAAATCAGTCGCGAAATAAGCGATACTGTGATGCTGAGTACTTCAAATGGAACTCCGCTAAGGTCAATGATAGTCACGTTTGATTTGCTCTGCAGAGGATATCCGAGCAATTGCTGAAGTGTTTCTTCAAACGTGATGTTTTTTGATTTTTCGCCTAGGAAGAACTCAAGTCTAGTATCGTTGACCTTGTTCTCGAGTCGGTTGATAAAATTAGTAAGCTTTCCGTACAGACTGCCTTGTGTGTATTTGGGCTGCCCGGCCTTCTCCTTGTTACTGGCAGCGTAGACTTCTCCGCTGTCAATCATTTCTTCGTTTTTGGCTATGGCATAGGAAAGCACTTCTTTGATATCGAACAGGATCGGCGTGTCGAGGTGGATTTTTTGCTTGTCGATTTCTGAACCACCGAACTTTGCGCGTCGATCCGTAATAATCGCCTCTTTGAAAATGTTCCTCTGGTTATGATCATTCGCCTCGGTGTCCAGAAAGAACTCTTCCAACTCTTCACTGTTCAGCATCCAGTACGGCAAAACCAAATTAGAGATATCGATATAGTTCGCAGCAGGAAATGCCGATCTGTACTCTGCGTGTATATCAAAAATGATTACGTGAGAATTGTTAAGGGAAAAGTCGCCGTCCTTTCCTGCTACCGCCGTCTGGATAATGGTAGCCAATGTGTGCGATTTCCCGGAACCGGTTGAACCGACCACTGCAATATGCTTGTTGAAAAACTTGTTTCCGTTGACGGGCACTGGAACGTTCCCGTTTGAGGCCAGCTTCGAAAAAAGGAACCTCTCACTCGGGGGGACTGAGTCGTCGTAAATCTTCGTAATGTCAGCTATGGTCGCGGGCTGAACCTCCTTGGGCGGGATGGCAAGCGAATCTCCGCCGCGTTCAAATTTCCCATTTCGCAGGATGCCGATCGGGAATGCTTCGATTATGTAATCTCGCTTCCCGGTGGCACTGACGGCAATCTGGAAGTTTTCGATAATTGCTATAAGAACAGCATTTTCGTTATCGGCAATCTTCACGTAAGAGCCGACCCTCAGCGATTCTTCCGCAGTTTTAAATTCTTCGAGGTCATCTACAACAATGCGTACTTTGTCGGGAAATACCGCGATTACCTGGGCATTTATTTTGTCTTCTACCTGCTCGTAATTCATATTCACGTCCCTGCGGTTAGATTATTGATTTGACGTCCGTCAGCCGTTCTACTTGAATCTTTATGTGCCGGACCGCGGGATTGTCATACTGGAAGTAAGAGTTGCCTAAGTGAAATTGGTAGACCCGCCGTGTCTTTGTAATAGTGTTTACGGTTTCCTCGACATTGGGAAGTGTGTTCAACACCTTGATCTTAATGCCGTTGCCGTGCGTTGCCTTCTGAACTATCGATTGGTGGCTGAACTCCGCCCCTTGGAAGTCGTGACCGTCAATTACCTTGAACCCTTCTGTGCTAAGTTCTCTCTTCAGATTGATCAGTTCGCAGTCTGAGACTCCGTGAATATATATGTATGGGCAGAAAGGAGAAGGTTCACGTACAGACAATTTTGACCATTTTTTTGAAATTTCAAAGATTAACTCTTTGAGTTCGCCTCGCTCATATGAATTCGTGTCTACCTGTAGCATGAAAAAGCGCTCGTGCGCTGAAATATTCAGCTCCGTAAAATACTCACTGCGAAGCATTGCTAAGTGAGCTTTCTTGCCTTTCTTCTCGACAAACCACTCATTGAACAGAATGCTAGAAGTGTTGATCCTGGCCAAGAATTGTTTCTTCGTAATTACTCGGTCTTTCGTCGCAGCTTTGATCGATAAGTCACGAATGATCGCAAGCGCGTTATTGTAGAAGAAATACTCGGCTGAAAATTTCGTCCCTCCGAGCGCCGCCTGGAGGGCCGCGATAACCTCTCCAAATTGTTGATCAAATGCTTTTGCCCTAATGTCGATGCTCAAAAGCTTAAGGAACTCTTCAAGTTCAGTATCGGAAAGACCTAACTCCACGTGATGGTAGTAGGTGATTTTCTCTTTCGTGTAGGTCAGGAAGTGCTTCTTCAGAAAATCGATATCTACACCAGCGTCCAGTTTTTCCTGGCCACAGGCATAGTGCCCTCTAATTGAGTAAGAGACTTTAGATTTCGTTCCTGTCAAAGTTTCCTTGAAATGGGATAGCATATGCTTGACTGCGTCTTTTATAACGGAATGGTTGTATTCGGTCTTCGCATAATACTTGCACTGCGTAGCAGTGACGTCATTTGCGGTCCGGATATCAATGTCCTCGACGCACTCGATTTCAATGGAGTCTTCCAGTGACGGCAGTTGCAAGACGCTGAGGATGGACAGATCAAACTGGTAAAAATACCCTCGGATAGTATCAACTGCACTTCTGTCGGTCATGGCATGTCCATCTGCTATGTGTTATGAGAGATTTTTTTACAATTAGTAATACAAGCTGGTCAAAGTCCTGCCATCCGTTGACGCTGATGAGCACTCGCGATAATCCGAACATGCGTCATCGAGGAGATGACAGGTTTTTGCTGAACATACACAGTAGATAGCATGGAGCAATATCCTAATGCCATCTTTTTCGCCGAGGCGCCGGACCCACCCTGGGCAAGCCATGAGCCGGGCCCCTTGGCGGTTCGCTTCCGGTTGAGTGCCTTCCATGACGATTATCAAAAATCAGCTCCTCGCTTAGAGCCTGAACACCCATGACTTTTCTAGGCGACGAGCGAGCAGCCGGGCCGTCAGCACGTAGTAATACCGCGTCGCTTCACTGCGCTGGCTCATCCGATGATCGAGAAACCACGCGACATGCTTTCTCTGCCAAACCCAAGGCGTCTCTCGCTGCCAGCGCGCGGCAATCTCAGCCTGGATGATTTTCGCCTGCCGCACATGGCGTTGCCGAGTTGCGTGCGAGCCGGTCAGCACGCCAGCCATGAACACCTCCATATCAAATGACATGATCAAGCTCGCCCGCCAATGTAAGCAGCGACCACGTCGATCCTGCCGTGCCCCAGCTCATAACTGATTTGCCTCCGGGCCTCACGATCAAGGTTCCGATCTACCTGCCAGCATTGGCCGCCGTTGAGAGGTGCGCGATGTTGGGTAATTTGCTCATAGCGCTCACATGCGTACGCCGTACGTAGCTCGTGGAAGCCTTTGAGGTTGAGTGCATGCAGGATGTCCCGCGCCGGGCGGATAAGTTGTTGCAGAAGACTTAGGTAGCTTTCGTGTGGCGCAATCATGTTGCGGCTACCCGCAGGCGAAACCTGTTGTGCAAACCCAAGCGCCTCGCGGACATGGTCGTTCACCGTAATCCAACGGGGCGCTGAAGCCCCGACGCGGCCGCCTTTGGTACCTTCCTGAATGTTAATCGTGCCTAGTTCGTTAGCCTCACGGCTTAGTCGTGGCAGATCCGCCAAGATGGCCTCACGCAAACGCATGCCGGTGGCTCGCGCTAGCAGAACAATCGCGGCGGCCCGTTGCTGATGATGGAGGCAAAGCGCATGGGCGATCTGCTGAACCTGTTCGCGGTCTTGGCCTTGCGGCACCGATTCGCGAACGCCAGTGCGCTGCATGCCCAACGCCTTGCTCGGGCTGGACAATTTCACGCACTGATCACCGCGAAGCGCCGCCATGGTTCTGTTAACGCTGGATAGCCGGTTTTGTGCGGTGCTGACAGCAAGCTCACCGCGCCTAACCACGTCGCTCAGATACGCCGCATAATCGGCCAACACCTTCCGATCAATCTGCCTGGCATCATTGATACCAGGCCCCTGTTCGGAGCGGCACCACTTCACGAATGCTAACCAACGATCACAGTGTGCCTTCACAGTGCCGTAATGACCGCCACCGAACATGTCTTTCAGTGCCTGCGGCCCTGCATAGCTCAATTGCCTGCCGTAGCCAAAATTGCGGCCGTCGCGCCTACCCACCAGTGCCATATCGGTCACCTCATCTGCCGTTCTCCGATCCTCGCCCCACGTCATCCCGCCAAGAATGCTGAGTGTTATCAGGGATCAAGGCCCCTGCGACCTGTGGGGAATGTCCACTACGCGGGACTGGCGGCTCCTTACAACCGGGAGCAAGGACATCTCATGATCTGGCCTCCTGAACACCGTTACCGGTGGGCGGGTGGAGGCAGCACTGGCTGACGAGACCAGCGCCTGAGGATCCTGAGCCAGGTGCAAGCAGCAATGGGACGACTGGGGCATGCCTGACTGTCAGTCAGGTGCAGTCCATTCCCTGGTCTGCGGCATCATCATCTGCATCGCTGTTGCTGGTGACTTCGGTGTTTGTCACGAGGCGGAATGCCGCAAAGCCTCATACGAGTTGAGCTGCAGCAGTAGGAGCGCCCGTCTCTTTCCTGAAGAAAGAGACGGGCGAAGGTTGGCGCAAGAAATGGCCAAGCTGATAGGTGCCTCAGGGCAGCTATGGAGGGGATACCCTCTTAGAAATATGCATCCATCACAGGACACGAACTCATACAGACTTTCATACCGCCTTCTTCCTGTCTTCCAGCTCCGCCACCGCCGCCTGAACCAATGCCCGCGCTGCCTCTATCTGATGCACCACTGCCTGGGCCAATGGCCGAAACTCCTTTGTGCTGTTATCCACAGTCTCGTAAGCGGTTGCCCCTGCGCAAAGTAGATATTCAGAGGCAAGCCCCAAGGCATCTTCAATCTTGATGCCTGGCTTTACGTTGAACAGGCCGACGCTGATGTCGTGAGCTTGGTGTGGCGTAGTGCTGATCATGGTGACGTCCTTGACGTGGTTGAGCCATCACGTTTCGCGACTAAACGAAAGGTGGCGGCTATGCGCGGGTTAGTCGACCGGGACGTCAAGCACCCGGCGCACCCGAAGGTGCCCCGTGCATAGCCACCATAAAACATCACGCCGGTCTCAAGGACGCGGGCGCTGGATAGGGGCGCATTCTGGCTTGACGATGTTCGGGCGACTAAACCCGGTCGCTGGTTTCGCGACAGGCAGGAAGGTAGTCGCGGCGTCAGGCATCTACAAGCGGTTGCTGCGGGTATCCTCGAAGTTCAGAAGAGTCCTACATCTGGTGGAAGTCTGGGCTGATGGGGTCGAGAGTTTCACTGGCCCCGTCGCGAGCAAGCTCCCTCCCACAAACTGCGCCACAAACAAAAAAGGCCCACCTTTCGGTGAGCCTTTCTTGGTACTTCGTATGGTGCCGGCACCAGGAGTCGAACCCGGGACCTACTGATTACAAGTCAGTTGCTCTACCAACTGAGCTATACCGGCGTAATGGGCTGCGAGTATATAGAGTCTGTTGCGCTTGTAAAGCCTAGCTGTCTGATTCGGTTGAAAAAAACTGAAAACCCTTGTGGCTCATGGCCTGAATGCAGGATAGCGGGAGGTCGGTGCGTAGGGGATTTCCCCGGTTGCTGGGCGATGGGGCTGGAGGGTGGTGTTGAAAGTAAGGAGGGGAGGCGTTGTCTTGGGCGCTTTGGCGGGTGGCTGATGCTTGTGTGGTATTCGGACTTTTTGAGTAGGCCTTTTGAATCAGGTACTTGAGGAATAGTGGCCATTCGGACTGGTATTCCTCTCGGGATAGAGATCGGCCATTTGCCACCGTTTGCGGGGCTGCCGGGGCTTGCATAAGCTTGGTTTCAACGGCCCGGACCACTGGCAGTAACGGAAAGGGTTGTTGGCTTTTCAGCCGACAAGACAAGGATTGTCGTTGGTATTCGAGGGATCGAGACCTGGCTACGGTAGTGCAGTAAACCGCTGGTCGGGGGTTGTCTGGAAAGTGGTCATTTTTAATCTGAACTAATGCTTCAAAAATGCCCGGATCCAAGGATCCGGGCATTTCAGTCTGTCCGCTGGCCACATGAGACTGATGTAAGAGGAAATCTTGCCGATATAGAGCTTGTTAAATGGCATGCCGCCATGGATTGCAAGACATATGCAAAGAACACTTACTCATTACGAGCAGCTCAAGGTCGCTCGCGATGCCTCTCCTGAACAGATCAAGAAGGCTTATCGCAAGCTGGCGCAGCAGCTGCATCCGGACAGAAACCCGGCTCCCGACGCTTCGGATCTGATGTGCATTATCAATGCATCTCATGATGTGTTGGCAGATGCTGCAAAGCGCGCGGCTTATGACGCGCAGCTCGCTTATGAGGAACAGAAGGCCAGGGAAGCCTATATCCGGAGTCGGCAGCTTCAGACCAGTGGTGCGCGCGCTGCCAGTGCTTATGCGGCCGCAGGTCCTGCCCACAGGCCTCAGCCTGCTTCACCGCCGCCTCGGGCGGCTCAGGCGAGCCCGCCGCCATCCAGGCCAACAGGCCGTAAACGTCGGCGCAGTGTGCTGCGCTGGGCGTTGGTGTTCATGATTTTTTGCGGGGCCGGTGTCTGGATGGGTTATGACCCGGATGCAGGCAAAGCCTACGTGCCTACCGAGGCCTTGCCGGTTGCTCACACTTGGGTCAAGCCAGCGCCTGCTCCAGTGGATGCGCCAGTGGGGAGTCCGATCAAGCTGGTGGACCCGGCACAGCCCGAGTGCGTGATACCGGATCTTGATCCAATGGGCGCTGCATGGCCGCAGAAGGCGGGTTATGTGAAGGATATGCCGCTGCGCAAGGACAACGGCTGGTCGCAGATCATCATCGACAATACGGGCGGTGAGTCGGCGGTTTACGCCAAGGTCACGGATGCAGTGGGCCGCAATGCCTTTCGGCATGCATTCGTCCCGGCCGGTGCGGTGTTCGCGTTCTCCAAGATGGATGCCGGCCTGTACCAGCTCAAGTACAAGATGATCAACACCGGCTGTGCCTATGCCTCGAACCGGATCCTGCTCGAAGAAACGCCGATGGGCAGCCAGGTCAAATCCAGCGTCTACAAACTGACACTGCGCAAGCTACAGAATCGCAATGCGCAGTTTTCCAATCTGAGACACGATCAGTTTTGACCTTGGCGACGCCCCCCTCAGTTTTTCTTTCTGATGAGTTTGTTCAGGTAGTACCTGGGGCTTAGCAGGTCTTTGGGCCTTGGCTTGTAGTGGGTCTTGTTTCTTTGCGTGGGGTCGACCGGCCCTTTTGAGGCGGTGTAGTAATAAAGCGCGATTGAGCGGCGGGTGATGTGCTCGGGCGTCGTCAGGGGTTCCGGGTGGCCGTGGTTGCTGTCGGCGTCGGTGTTGAAGATCACGCAGCGGTTGTAGATGGGCAGGACTTTTTTCAGGCATGTGCGCATGTCCACATCCCAGAGTTCCAGGTTGCCGCCGTATTCCTCTTTCCAGTCCGGGTTGAGGTAAATGATGGCGTTGATCCGGCGATCGACATTGAGCTTTTTGTTCAGCCGAAAATCCGAATGCACGCCCAGGAAGCCGCCCTTTTTGGTTTCATGCAGGCCGCCGCCTGTGAAATACGGGTCAGGTATCAGGCCTTCGATGCCGGTGAGCTTTTCAAGAAAGTGCAGCATGGGTGCCGAGTTGAAGGCGTTGAAGACTTTCTTCAGATGAGGGTCGCATTCATTGGGGCTGATCTGCCTTTTGTGCTGCCCTTTGTAGCCGCGCTCGTAGAGCATTTCGTTGTCGGTCGGCTCGGCGGGAAAGTGCTCGCAGATGCTGGCGATCAGGTCTTGCGGTAAAAAGTCGTCGAGGACGATATGCGCAAAGGGTGCAGCCTGGGTATAGGTATCGGTCAGCGACTGACCCAGCTCGCCAGCGGCAGCCAGGTCAAAATCAAGCTCTGGAGCCAAGGTGATCGGCAGTGTTTGTTGAGTTGCAGTCATTGCCGCTCCAATAGTTGGAAAGTCATCACGTGTTCATTGTCGACGCGCTTTGCCCGTTGGCATTGCTCTTGTTGATACGTCGCAGGATATCGTTGTACATCTTGACCCGTCGATGGGTCGTGTCATAACCACCGGCTGCCGAGACAGTACCTGCCTGGATGTGGTCCAGGTAGCTGAATATCTTGCGTGGCGACAGAAACTCGATGTCATAGCCGAGCTGGATCATGGTGTCCTGCAGGGTATAACCCGGTACCCGATCATCCATCTGGAAGTGCAGGCCGTGCTGCTTCATGAGCTTGGTGTTCCAGAGGGTGCAGAAGCTTTTCAGGTGTTCTTCGCGATAAGGCTTGGGCTGTTTGGAGCGCAGGCCCAGAGAGAGTTTCAGGCGGCGGAAGTGGTGTTTGAACAGTCGGGAACTGAAGCGCCAGATGGTTCTGGCGGTGCCACGGTTTAGTTGCTCTACACAGCCAACAGCCGCAACTTTCGGGTTCTGGATGATCTTGTCCAGCATCATCGAAAATACGTTTTTGTCGAAAATGAATGTATCGGTGTGCAGCAGGAAAAGGTAATCGGTTTCGACCCGCTCAAGGATCATATCGAGGGCTTTGCCGTGGGCGATGTGGCCGCTTTCCGGGCCAGGGCTTTTACGCTCGATCAGGTTGATCCAGTCCAGAGTGCGAAGGTATTCAGTGCTGTCATCGGCTGAATCGTTGTCCACCACCCAGACCTGATTCGGGGTGCCGCCCAGGTGCTGTTGCAGCAGATCCAGACAAATCTTGGTAATTTCGAGAGTCTTGTAATTGACTATGGCAATGCTGAAGGTAGGTGTTTTATCAGATACAGAATCAGGATTGCTCATCGTCATGTACTCAGTAATCGCTTGGAAACGCGCGCAAGGAAGCGTACTCGTATTTAATTGTTTCTTTATGTTTCCTGATTGTCTCCCACAGACATACGCTATGGCTATTGACTCAATAGCCAGGCAATTGCGGTTATTGTCCAAGGGAACTAACAGAAAAAACTAGCGCGGCTATCCTATAAGCCCTCGTCCGGTACGTAAACCCTAATGACTGCTGTCGCCCCATCCTTCGCGCACAGCTTTGCGGATCCCCTCCAGCAGCATCGCAAAGGCCGGGTTGTCGTTGTTTTCGGTCCAGATCAGGTGCAGTTCGCTCTGTACACCTTCCCCCAGATCGATATTCCGAAACACCACGTTCTTGAATACCACGCTGGTTGCGCAGCGCGGGACCAGCGCCAGCCCCATTCCCGCATTGACCAGCGCCAGGATGGTCAGTGACGAGCCAAGCCACTGCACATATTCCGGAGCAACGCGGGCAGAGCGGAGCATGCCGGTCAGCAGTTCGTTGAACGGCGGGTAGGCTGAGTGGGAGTACATCAGGAACGGCTGTGCATCGAGGTCCTGGACCGACACGCTTTTGCTGTCGACCAGACGATGACTGCAAGGCACGGCCAGCACGAAGGGCTCGCGCACCAGGCATTCGGTGGCGTAACCGGGCTCCAGCAACGGGGTGCGCACGATACCCAGGTCGATGCGGCGCGCACGAAGAGCTTCGTGCTGCTGATAAGTGTTCATTTCCGACAAGTTGATTCTGACGTGAGGCTGCTTGAGTCGCGATTCGGCGATGACCTTGGGCAGAAACTCATACACCGCACTGCCGACGAAGCTGATATTTACTGAGCCGATATCACCCTCGGCGAATCGCCTGGCCGTGGCGGCAGCCTGTTGGGCACGCTCCAGCAGGTTCTGGGCTTCGACAAAGAAGGCGCGGCCTGCCGCAGTCAAGGCGACATTGCGGGTGTTACGGGTAAACAGGTCGACCCCGAGGTGATGTTCCAGCAACTGAATCTGCCGACTGAGCGGCGGCTGGGTCATGTTCAGCCGTTCGGCGGCGCGGCGGAAGTTGAGTTCAGTCGCGACAGTGGTGAAGCAGCGCAGTTGAGTGAGCTCGAACATTGATCTAATCCGGGTATCAATGGAATGCCAAGTTAGATTAGACGGGATCAATCGCCGCGTCCATGATCGACTCGTCCCTAAAAAAACAATGAACGGGAGTCGTATCTTGAAGAGCCTCCAGAGCCCCACCGATGCTCCTGTGCTTGCCCGGGCAGCGGCCAAAGTCAAACGCCATGTGCTGCCGTTGTTCGTGGTGATGTTCATCGTCAATTACATCGACCGCGTCAACATCGGCTTTGTGCGCAGCCATCTGGAAACCGACCTGGGTATTGGCGCCGCAGCCTACGGGCTGGGTGCCGGATTGTTCTTTGTGGGCTACGCATTGTTTGAAGTGCCCTCCAACATGCTGCTGCAACGCTACGGTGCCCGCGTCTGGCTGACGCGCATCATGTTCACCTGGGGCGCAGCGGCCATGGCCATGGCCTTTGTGCGTGGCGAAACCAGTTTCTATGTCCTGCGCTTTATCCTCGGTGCGGCCGAAGCCGGGTTTTTCCCCGGCATCATTTACTACTTCACCCAATGGCTGCCGTCTTCCGAGCGTGGCAAGACCATGGCGGTTTTCCTC
Source organism: Pseudomonas cichorii (assembly GCF_015471405.1). Classification (GTDB taxonomy): domain Bacteria; phylum Pseudomonadota; class Gammaproteobacteria; order Pseudomonadales; family Pseudomonadaceae; genus Aquipseudomonas; species Aquipseudomonas serbiensis. The sequence continues at coordinate 297,080 of NZ_BLVZ01000008.1, read as the reverse complement.
AGCGGTTCGGCCATTGCCTCGGTGATTTCCGGGCCGGTTTCCGGCGCGCTATTGCATATCTCGGGGCTCGGCCTGCATGGCTGGCAGTGGATGTTTCTGATCGAAGGCTTTGCCTCCGTTCTGCTCTGCGGTTTTGTCTGGTTCTGGCTGCAATCCCATCCAAGCGAAGCGAAATGGCTGAGCGAGGAAGAGAAAAGCGTACTGATTGCCGCGATTGCCCAGGAGCAGCGTGATCGTGAGGCCGTACAGGTTGTCAGGCCTTCGATGTTCAAACTGCTGGCTGACCGGCAGATCGCGCTGTTCTGCTTCATCTACTTTTCCATCGCCCTGACGATCTACGGCGCGACCTTCTGGTTGCCCAGCATGATCAAGAAAATGGGCAGCCTGGGCGACTTCCAGGTCGGACTGTTCAACTCGGTGCCCTGGATCATCTCCATCGTGGCGATGTACGGCTTTGCTGCCATGGCCAGCAAATGGAAGTTTCAACAGGCCTGGGTTGCGCTGACGCTGGTTATCGCTTCGTTTGGCATGTTCATGTCGACAACCGGCGGGCCTGTTTTTGCCTTCGTCGCGATCTGCTTTGCCGCCATCGGCTTCAAGGCTGCATCCGCGCTGTTCTGGCCGATCCCGCAAAGCTATCTGGACGCTCGCATCGCGGCAGCGGTGATCGCGCTTATCAACTCCATCGGCAATCTTGGCGGCTTTGTTGCGCCTACGACGTTCGGAATTCTGGAACAGACCACCGGCTCGATCGAGGGTGGCCTGTACGGATTGGCAGCGACCTCGCTGTTGGCCGCCGTAGTGATCTTCTTTGCTCGCACAACGCCCGTCAGCCGCCATGGCAAACCCGTCGAAGCGGCCGTGCCTGAGCGCGCGGCAACACACTGATACCAGGATCAGGAGCCTTACCTTGAAAATCAAAAGAGTGACCGTGACCCCCATCGCCTTTCGCGATCCGCCGCTGCTCAATGCCAGCGGCATTCACGAACCCTTCGCACTGCGCTCGATCATCGAGATCGAGAGCGACAACGGCTATATAGGTTTGGGCGAGAGCTATGGTGACGCTCCGGCGCTGGCGATTCAGGAGCGTGTGAAAGACCAGTTGATCGGCCTTGATCCGTTCAACCTCAACCAGTTACGCGCCATCGTGCAGGCCACTGTAGCCGCCAACAAGACCGACAGCCTGGCCGGTGCGGAACTGGCGCCCGGCTCTCATGCCAGCAAGGCGGTCAGCAACGCTTACTCGGCATTTGAGGTCGCGTTTCTGGACCTTCAGGCCCATTACCTGAATGTGCCGCTGGTGGATCTGTTGGGCGGCGCGATTCGTGATGAAGTGCCGTTCAGCGCCTATCTGTTCTTCAAGTACGCCCAGCACATCGATTCGCCCTACAAACCGGACAACTGGGGCGAAGCCCTGAACGAAGAACAGATCGTGGCCCAGGCCCGGCGCATGATCGAGGCGTATGGCTTCAAGAGCATCAAGCTCAAGGCCGGTGCGCTGGAACCTGAGCATGAAGTCTCCTGTATCAAGGCCCTGAAGAGGGCATTCCCCGGTTACCCGCTGCGTATCGACCCCAATGCCAACTGGTCACTGGAAACCTCCATTCGCATGGCCGAATTGCTGGGCGATGATCTGCAATATTACGAAGACCCGACGCCAACGCTTGAAGGCATGTCCGAGTTGCACAAACGTACCGGTCTGCCGTTGGCCACCAATATGGTCGTGACCGACTTCGATGAGTTCCGCCGTAGCGTGGCGTTGAACAGCGTGCAGATCGTTCTGGCCGACCACCATTACTGGGGCGGACTGCGTGATACCCAGGCATTGTCGAAGATGTGCCAGACCTTTGGCCTTGGCGTATCCATGCATTCCAACTCGCACTTGGGCATCAGCCTGATGGCCATGGCCCATGTCGCCGCTTCGGTCCCCAATCTGGATTACGCCTGCGACACCCATTACCCCTGGCAGGAGCCGGATGAAGAGGTGATAAAAGGCGGCAAGCTACCCATTGTCGACGGTTGCGTAAAAATCACCCGCGCCCCGGGCCTTGGGCTGGAGCTGGATTACGACCAGTTGGGCAAGCTACACGACCAATACCTGAGCTGCGGCATCCGTCAGCGCGATGATGTGAAACAGATGCAGCGTTACAAGCCGGACTGGAAGACCGTCAAACCAAGGTTTTGAGGCCTTGGAAGTGGGCTCTTGCGGGAGCCCAGCCACCCTGTTTGTCCGTAGGAGCGAATTCATTCGCGAACCAGCGCCACATTCAAAAAACATCCCTGAAAAGAAGCACATAGCTGGCCCTTTGATTTCTGTTTCGTTGGCAAACTCGCTTTCCTTTCAGAAGCTTGGGTGCTGGCGCTATGCGGAGTTTTGCATTGACCGTTGCGGTGTTTGTCCTGGCCGGCGTTTCGGTCGGGGTTCAGGCCAAGGAGTTGACCAAGAGCACTCGCTCTATATGCACATGGGGTTCGGGCATTGCGGCGGGGGCTCAGGAGTCGAAGCTTGCCGGGATTTCTCTCTATGGTGCTCGCAACAAACTACAGACCCGCAAGTTCCCCCAACCCTGGATGCGCATGACCGCCATGGGCATCACGGAACAGACCTATAAAAGTTCGTCTCGCCTCAAACCCGCTGCCATCAAGCAAACCTACTACGAGCAATGCGTCAAACATGAGCTGGCACGCAGATAAAACCTCGCTGCTCACTCCTTGATGGCGGCTGTACGCAGGGCACCTTCGGGTGCGCCGGTTCTTAGCTCACCGGTCGACTAACCTGTGTACGGCTGCCACCCCTCATCGCCTGTCTTGTGATGCCTTGCAACGTTTTTGGCCTGAACTTGCAGGTCCGTTCCCTTTCTTTTGACAGACATTTCCGAGAGAATCCCAGCCCGCTTGCGCCTCTCTGTTTGTGCTTCTAGTCTGCGTCGGTCGCTGCTTATCAGCGATCGGGTTTAGTAGCCCAGTGGGTTAAGGCGTAACACAACCGCATTCTGTCAGGCGTTTCATGCCTGCCTGTTATGGCGGCTGTGCGCTTGGCACCTCCGGGTGCGCCGGTTCTTAGCTCACCGGTCTACTAACTCGCGTACAGCTGCCACCCTTTCGTTTAGTAGCGATCTGTTGGCAGCTCCATAATGGAGAGCTAAACGCATGGTCAAGATTACCCCTGATCCACCTTTCAACGAGGCGTCCACTGCGCCTGTTTTCGATCAATCAGTCGTCAAGCGGGCCATGGCCTGTTATCTGCCGACAAGTCGTCCGCCAAAAGGAGACGACAAAGGATTTGATTTCATGAGCCTTGAGGCGACGTTGCTGCATGCGATGGATTTCCTGCGATGTGCATCGGCAACGGCCTATGAGCTGGGAGACGATCTGAATGGTTCGCAGCGCGACCTGGCTTTTGCCGCCATGCATATGGCAGAAATGGCCAAGGTGATGGTGGAGCGATCACTGGAGTGTGTGGAAGCGAGTTGATGCACGATCTTTCGCGAGCAAGCCCCCCCATATTGAGACTGTGGGAGGGAGCTTGCTCGCGAAGGCCGTCTTCAAAAACACCTCGTCCCAGAGCCTTTATGCACAACCCGTTCAGAATGAAAACGATTTTTCCGCCGATCCGTGCGGATGCTCGCGTTTTGTCGCGAAGTGCCGTTTTCCGCGGCTTCTGACCGGGGTGTCAGGAAAAAACAAGGCGCTTCAGTAACTGGCGCACTAAGGTTTTAGAACGCTTGTCTGAATTTTCATCAACAGAGTTATCCACAGGATGTTCCGTTGATTCGGGTCATTGCTTTTGTGCCAGAACCAGCAGGTTGCGCGGGGTGAGTTGGCTGTCGCAAAAAGTGCCGACGCTGACGCTGTAACCATGCTCCTGCACGTACATGGCTCGATCCAGGACCAGCCATAACTCCAGAGGTCGACGGAACAGGTTGCGCACCAGTTCCAGATTGCGCACCTCAGCCAGTCGCTTCCAGCCTGCGGCCTCCAGTTCTGCCCAGTCCTGCTGGCCCGGATCTGGAAGGTTTTTCAGGTCTGCCAGTTCGTGGCAGTAATCGCTGTAGGGTTTGTCCAGCCAACTGACAGGCAGCGAGGGTGTGGGCAAATATTCATCAATGCCGCGCAACTGGCGTTGCAGCAGGTCAAACCCAAGTCGCCGGGCCATGGATGTGTCGCGCTGGCGGCGGACACGAGCGCCTGCTGTAACGGTTTCGCTCAGTGGGAGGCCCAGTTCGTCCCGCGACAGCTTCAAGGCTGAGCTGCGGCCTTCGCTGGAAAGTGCCTGATACTCGTCGAACCGCGTGCGGTTGTAACAGCACGGGGCGATGGCCATTTGTATGCAGCCTGTCTGGCTAGCGACATGCATCAACTGCACATGCAGATCGCCACAGGCGTGCAGGGCGACGGGCGAGTGTTCGGGCTTGAGGTGGCGCCAGGTGTCATCTGCCATGACATCCTGTTCCACATGCTCAGCTTCGATGTGTTGGCGTGCGCTGAGTTTACGACCGGCCTCGATCAGGGCCGGGTCGCGCTCCAGACAGGTCACTTTCTGTCCGCTTTGTGTCAGGCGACGGCCCAGATGCCCTTTACCCGAACACCAGTCGAGCCAGTGGGTGGCGCTTTGCCGGAATTGCAGATGGCTGGCAAAGGCTTCGATCTGTTGCCATTTACGCCCCGGCACATCGACGCTCTGGTGTGGCTCCACCGGTTCAAGCGGGTAGGCAGGCAGTTCGCCGAGCTGCCCCAGCTCAAAGGCTTCGTCCGCCAGTTGCTTGAAGGGGTAGGGCGCATCGAGCCGTTCGGGGTGGTTGTGCGCGGTTTCTGCTTGATCCAGCGTGCGCTGGCGCAGCCATGTGGCCAGTTCTGGATATTGCTGTTCCCACGGCATGTGCGCTTGCGTGAAAGGCTTTGGTCGCCACAGCGACTGGTACGCGAACAGAAAGCTGTCCAGCGCCCGAAAGCGGCTGCGAAGGTGTTCATCCTGCAAGCAAGTGTCAGAGGGCATGATGGTGACCGTGTAGAGGGGCTGACTATATGAAAGCCAGCCCCCTTCATATCAGCGCCCTTGGCTGGCGTCTACGCGCAATATCCGTTCCAGCAATCTGAACCCCTGGACCAGCACGTAAGCCATGACCAGATAGAACATGCCCGCTGCGAAGAAAATCTCCACCGGCAGGTAAGTGCGGGCAATGATGGTTCGTGCCATGCCGGTCAGTTCCAGCAGAGTGACGGTGCTCGCCAGGGCACTGGCCTTGAGCATCAGGATCACTTCGTTGCTGTAGGCCGGCAGGCCGATGCGTGCTGCGCGGGGCAGGATGATGTAGAACAGCGCTTTCCATTTGGACATGCCCAGCGCCCGCGCCGCCTCGACTTCACCCACCGGTACGGCCTGAATCGCGCCACGCAGGATCTCGGCAATGTAAGCGGCGGTGTGCAGGGTCATGGTGATGACGGCACACCAGAACGGGTCGCGCAGATACGGCCAGAGCGGCCCTTTGCGCACGGCCTCGAATTGCGCCAGGCCGTAATAGACCAGGAACAACTGCACCAGCAGCGGCGTGCCGCGAAAGAAGAAGATGTAGGCGTAAGGCAGGGCGCGTACGTGCAGATGTTTTGACGAACGTGCGATGCCCAGCGGGATCGCGATGATCAGGCCGGCGATGACCGCAATCGCCACCAGCTCCAGCGTCAGGGTTGCGCCCTGTGCCAGCTTTGGCAGCCACTTGATGATGACTTCCCAGTTCATGACCCGCTCCTCACAAAGCCGCGAGCGGCACGTTTTTCCAGGAAGTGCATACCGACCATGGCCAGTATCGTCAGGCCCAGGTACATGAAGGCTGCGACCAGATAGAACACGAAGGCTTCCTTGGTGACACTGACGGCAATCTGCGAGTGGCGCATGATTTCTTCCAGGCCGATCACCGAAACCAGTGCGGTGTCTTTCATCAGAATCATGAACAGGTTGCCAAGGCCGGGCAGCGCGATGCGCCACATCTGCGGCAGGATGAGTTTGAAGAGGATGCGCGAACGCGACATGCCCAACGCCAGACCCGCTTCGCGGTGGCCTTTGGGGATGGCCAGGATGGCACCGCGAAAGACCTCGGTCGCATAGGCGCCGAAGCACAGGCCAAGGGCTATGACGCCCGCGGCAAAGGCGTTGAGTTCAAGGCCGGGGATACCCAGCATTTCGCCCAGGGCGCGCATGCCGTTGACGGTGCCGAAGTAGATCAGCAACACCCAGAGCAATTCAGGAATACCGCGCACCAGCGTCGAGTAAGTACCGCCCAGCCATTGCAGTGGCTTGTAAGGCGACGTTTTTGCCAGGGCGCCGAGCAGCCCCAGTATCAGGCCCAGACACAGGGCCGAAAGGGCAAGCTGAACAGTCATCAGCGCACCAGCCGCAAGGGCCGGGCCGAATCCTTGGAGGTCAATATTCATGGGCAGGCTTTGCTAGGGACGGACCGTCACGCCTTCAGAGAGGGCGCGACGGTCACGTCAGGCAGATCAGAGAATGCTGAACGGGAAGTACTTGTCGTTGATCTTCTTGTAGGTGCCGTCAGCGATGATTTCTTTCAGTGCATCATTCAGCCTTTCGCGCAGCGGGTCACCCTTGCGCACAGCGATGCCGATCTTGTCGTTCTGCTCGACGGGATCGCCTTTGAACTCGAAACCTTTGCCTGCATCGCTTTTCAGCCATTCATAGCTGACGTATTTGTCGGCCAGCATGGCGTCGACACGGCCGGATGCCAGGTCGAGGTAGGCGTTTTCCTGGGTGTCGTAGAGTTTGACGGTCACGCTGTCGCCCAGCTTGTCTTCAAGCCAGGTACCGGACAACGTAGCGCGCTGGGCTCCGATGATCTTGCCCTTGAGCGATGCCTTGGCGGCTTCGACGTTTTCGGTGTTGATCTGCGAGTCTTTCGGCGCAATGAACTGCAGCTTGTTGGAGTAGTACGGGTCGGTGAAGTCCACAGCCTGCTTGCGCTCTTCGGTGATCGACAGCGACGAGATCAGGAAGTCGAACTTTCTGGAGTTGAGCGCCGGAATGATGCCGTCCCAGTCAGAGGTGACGACGGAGCACTCGGCTTTCATCTTGGCGCACAGGGCCTGACCGATTTCGTAGTCGAAGCCGACGACTTGCCCGCTGGCGTCCTTGTTGTTGAACGGTGGGTAAGCGGCCTCGATGCCCATTTTCAGGGTTTCAGCAAAAGCGCTGCTGGTGAATGCGACAGTGACAGCGGCTGCCAGCAGGAACTTCTTGTACATCTGCATGGGGGTTGCTCCGTTAGCGGTTGCTCGACATGAATTGTTTACACCTTACCGACAGCGGGTTCTCGAATACTTGCTGTGGTGTGCCCTGTTCTTCGACCTGTCCCTGATGCAAAAAGACGACTTCACTGGAAACTTGTCGTGCAAAACTCATTTCGTGGGTCACCAGCAGCATAGTCCGGCCTTCTTCGGCCAGTGCGCGGATGACGTTGAGCACTTCCTGGACCATTTCCGGGTCCAGCGCGGAGGTGGGCTCATCGAACAGAATCACTTTAGGCTGCATTGCCAGAGTGCGTGCGATGGCAGCGCGTTGTTGCTGACCACCGGAAAGCTGTGCCGGATAAGCGTGTCGTTTATCGGCGATGCCAACCTTGGCCAATAGCGCTTCAGCGACTTCGATGGCTTCGGCCTTGCTTTGGCCCAGCACACGGCGCGGTGCTTCGATGATGTTGTCGAGCACGCTCATGTGCGGCCACAGATTGAAGTTCTGAAAGACAAAACCGATCTCGCTGCGCATGCGATTGATCTGCCGGTTGTCGGCGGCGACCAGCTCGCCATTCTTGGCGGCTTTGAGTTTCAGCTCTTCGCCTGCCACCAGAATCTGCCCCTGATGAGGGTTTTCCAGCAGGTTGATGCAGCGAAGCAGCGTGGACTTGCCGGAACCGGATGAGCCCAGGATTGATATCACATCACCGTCACGAGCAGTCAGCGAGATGCCTTTGAGCACGTCCAGCTTTCCATAGCGCTTGTGCAGATTGCGGATTTCCAGGGCGGGCGTGGCCTCGGCCATGTGGGGGGACCTCATATATTTTGTACGCCCTTCGAGTGGGGCGAGCGCCAAGCTAGCACAGGGCTCGAAAGACAACCAACAGCGTCAGGTCTGGCGGGCAGTGTTATGCGGCGGGGTGTCGCATCATCGCAGCAGACTGTCGCCGCAAGGCAATGGATGCGTCTGTTTGATGCCCGCTTTATAGCCTGAATGCGCGAAAAGGGCGCGATGTTGCCAGCTTTGGCTGGGTGTTGGAAGTAGCTTTTACGGTCTTGCGCACCATATGCGAGCTTGTCTGGTTTTTGGTGTGTGTTTTCGGTGCGCCAATATGGGTATGTCCTGAGGTGTTGGGTAACAAAACTTGCAGGCTTGATAAAAAATCCTTCCTGGCATTTCCGCACTTTCAGGGCTGCGAGCCCTCTGTTCTCTATGCGACGTCGCTTTTGAAATATTTTGGCGCAGTTTTTGCGTAAAGAATAAAGAACGGCACCGTTGCTTTCTTTTTACGAGCGCTTCGGTGTGCATCGCTCGTCTTGCAAAAGGTGGTTTTATGAGCAGTACCGCTAACTCTTCCGGGCTCGAACAGGGGCTGAAACCTCGACACATCACGATGCTGTCGATTGCCGGTGTGATCGGCGCAGGCCTGTTCGTAGGTTCAGGCCATGCGATTGCCGAGGCAGGTCCTGCCGTGCTGCTCGCGTATGCCGCAGCCGGTACGCTGGTTGTGCTGGTGATGCGCATGCTGGCCGAAATGGCTGTAGCCTCGCCTGACACCGGTTCGTTTTCCACGTATGCCGACCGCGCCATCGGGCACTGGGCCGGTTTCACCATCGGTTGGTTGTACTGGTGGTTCTGGGTTCTGGTGATTCCGTTGGAGGCCAACGCTGCTGCGACCATCCTGCATGCCTGGTTCCCCGATGTGGGGATCTGGGTGTTCACGCTGGTGATTACGTTGCTGCTGACGGCCACCAATCTGTTCAGTGTCAAGAACTACGGCGAGTTCGAGTTCTGGTTTGCATTGATCAAGGTCGTGGCGATCATTGCGTTCGTGGTGCTGGGGGTTGTCGCGATTTTCGGTCTGCTACCGACCAGTAATGTCAGCGGCGTCAGCCACTTGTTCGACACTCAGGGTTTCATGCCTAACGGCCTGGGCGCGGTATTGGCAGCGATGTTGACCACGATGTTCTCCTTCATGGGGACCGAGATCGTGACTATTGCAGCCGCCGAGTCCAAGAACCCGGGCAAGCAGATCACCAAGGCCACCAATTCGGTGATCTGGCGGATCTTCCTGTTCTATCTGGTTTCGATCTTTATCGTTGTGTCGCTGGTGCCCTGGAACGACAGCCGTCTGGCTGAAGTCGGTTCCTATCAGACGGTGCTGGATGTGATGGGTATTCCCAACGCCAAGCTGATCGTGGATCTGGTTGTACTGGTCGCGGTGACCAGTTGCCTGAACTCTGCGCTGTATACCGCTTCGCGCATGCTGTTCTCTCTGGGCAAGCGTGGCGATGCTCCGGCAATGTCTACCCGCATCAGCAAGAGCGGCACGCCTCACTGGGCGGTGATACTTTCGACTGCCGCTGCCTTCCTGACCGTGTTCGCCAACTATGTTGCTCCGGCTGCCGTGTTTGAATTCCTGCTCGCCAGTTCCGGCGCAATCGCCTTGCTGGTGTATCTGGTGATCGCCGTTTCCCAGTTGCGCATGCGTCAGAAACGTATCGCCAAAGGTGAAGCCATCGACTTCAAGATGTGGCTGTTCCCGTGGCTGACCTGGGCTGCGATCTTCTTCATCGTTGCGGTGCTGACCGTGATGCTGATTCAGGAAGACCATCGCTATGAAATCATCGCCACCGGCGTGCTCAGCCTGAGCGTGATCGCCGCAGGCCTGCTGGTTTCCCGCCGCCGCAAGGCTTCACGGGTTGGAGCTGCGGCGTTGAGTTGAGCCCCGTAGAAGCGAAAAATAGCGCATGACCCTGAACGGTCGTTCTTGATAAATGAGAACGGCCGTTTTTTGTGTATATTTAAATATGCTTTTTAAAGTGCTTTTTTGGGCACCATTATGTGGCTCGGCCTTGGGTCGACAGGAGAAAAACAATGGCATACGCACTACTGGCGGAAGTCGCTGCGTCTGTGACTGACCTCAAGAAAGATCCTATGGGGACTTATCGTGAAAGCAATGGCGACCCGATGGTGATCCTTAATCGTAATGAGCCTGCTTTCTACATTCTTTCGCCAGAACGATATGAAGAGCTTCTTGACCTGCTCGATGACGCTGCGCTTGCCCGCAAGATCAAAGAGCGCAGAGGTGGCCGCACTGTGAAGGTAGATATAAATGACCTCATCGCCGAGGCAGAGAAACGATAAGTCGGTCTCTCATGCCACAGGAACTTATACGCTTGAGTTTTTGATAGAGGCCAAAAAAGAATACGACGACCTGGACAAGACAGTTCAGCTTCAGCTTTTGAAAAAACTGCGGTCACGATTACTGGAGCCCAAGGTTCAGGCTGACAAGCTGCGAGATATGCCCGGGTGTTACAAGATCAAGTTGCGAGCCAGTGGCATCAGACTGGTTTATGAAGTCATTGATGCCAGGCTTGTTGTCAGCGTGATTGCGGTTGGTCGACGTGATCATGAGGTCGCCTATCAGGTGGCCAGGAAAAGGCTCAATTGATGGTTCAAAGCATGCCTGTGCATTGAGTGCGTTGGCCTATTCGCGGATGAGGGAGTGCGATCCGCTCATCCGCGAGACTTCACAACTTGAACTGGCGCAGGGTCGTATTCAGCTCTGTAGCCAGTGTCGCGAGTGCATTGCTTGCGCTGCTGGTCTGATCAGCTCTTACGGCTGATTGTGCTGAAAGGTCACGGATGCGTACCAGGTTGCGGTCCACTTCGCGTGCGACTTGGGCCTGCTCTTCGGACGCGCTGGCAATCACGGTGTTGCGATCGTCGATCACCATCACCGAGTTGGCAATAATCGCCAATGCCGAGTTTGCGGACTCCGCCTGGTTTTTGGTGCGTTGGGCCTGTTCGGTGCTGATCTCCAGTGCAGACACCGTACTTTTGGTGCCTTGCTGGATATGGCCGATCATGGATTCAATTTCCTGAGTCGACTCACTGGTCCTGTGTGCCAGTGCGCGAACCTCGTCGGCGACCACCGCGAAGCCACGGCCTGCATCGCCGGCGCGAGCTGCTTCGATGGCGGCGTTGAGGGCCAGCAGGTTGGTCTGTTCGGATACCGAGCGAATCACTTCCAGGACCTTGCTGATTTCCAGCGTCCGACTCGCCAGTTGCTGGGCCTGCTCTGAAGCGCTGCCGACATTCTTCGTCAGCTCGGTGATGGAGTTGACGGTCTGCTTGAGTTCTTCCTGCCCTTGCTGTGCTGAGCGAGAAGACGATTTCGACTCTTCCGAAGTCGACACCGCGCTACGCGCAACCTCTTCAACGGCCTGGCTCATCTCGGTCACGGCAGTGGCTGCCATTTCGATTTCACTGTTCTGGGTTATCAGGTCGGCGTTGCTGCTGGCCATCAGCGCATTCATCTGGCTGGTGGCTGACGATAGCTGTTGGGCTGCATCGTCGACCTGATTCAAGGTGGCCCGCAGGTTCTCCCGCATGCGTTCCATCGATTGCAGCAGCAGGGCGACTTCATCGACACCGCGACTGTCCACATCGATCGGGCGCAGATCTCCCGACGCAAAGATTTCGGAGGCTTTGAGGGCCTGGTTGATAGGGGTGGAAAGGCTTTGCGTCAAACGCCATGCCATGACCAGTGTTGCCAGTACCGCCAGCACCATGACTGAAACAGAAATGGTCTTGGCTTTTTCATACGCCGCTGTCGCACTTGCGCTGGATTCGGCTTCGGCCTCGTCGTTTACTTTTTCCAGTCTGGAGAGCGCAGCCGCCATGCCTTCTGCACTTTTTGGCATTTCCACCCTGATGACCTGACGAGCCGCATCTTGCTGGTTGTCCTTGATCAGTTTGTACGCCCGCTCTGCACCATCGGCATAGGCCTTGTAGGTGGACTCGATGCTGGCGATCAGCGTTTGCTCGGTATCCGTGTTGATAAGCGGTTTGTAGGCTTTGACCGCGTTGTAGAACTTGTCCTCTTCCTTCAGCAACTCGGTATAAGCCTGTTCTATCTCGGCAGGGCTTCTTGAGATCATTCTGAGGATGGCGATGCGGGTGTTGGCGAATGCGAGGGTGATGTCATCGCCCAATGCAATGCCAGGCATTGAGTCATTTTCGATTTCCAGGCCTTCCGAGCGAATATTGCCCATTTGCTGGATGTTGAAAATGCCGAGCCCTATAACCATGGCAACCATGAACGTGAAGCAGGTCAGGGTGCGTTTGGCTATTTTCATGTTTCTCAAATACATACCCGCTCCGAGTTCATCCGATGTGCTGCGCTGAGGGGCGCCTTGAGCAGGCGCGTACGCAGCTATATCGGATTCTCGGGTAGAAGCTGAAGCCTGCTTTAGATGAAACCTGCGGTTTAGAGCGGTCTTGTCGTTATTGAGGTGGACATGACGTTTTTGTGCACTTCAACGCTGCCCTTTTGAGTCCCGCTTGACCAGCAACTCGGATGCCTTGTTGTAATCGGCCTGGAATGTCGGGCTACCGATCCATTCAACAGCCGTGTCTTCATCTTCATCGTGGAACAGGGCGCGGTAGGTGATGAGCAGGCCCATCATGAAGTCGGTGGCTTGCTCTTCGTCTTCTTCGCTGATGACCAGTGCCAGCACCGGGTATTGAAGGAAGACCACGCACAACGCCAACTGACTGATGGTTTCGGCAGCTTTCATGGCTTCAAACAGGTCTTCGTAATCGGCCGGGTCGAAGCCGTTTTCGACGATGTCCTGAAAATCGAAGGTGTTCAGATCGAGCTGCACATCATCGAACGGTTGATTCACAAGAGGGGAAGCGAATACAGGATGAACGACATTTTGTGCCGGTTTGCCCGAGCGGTTCTGCTTGGCTTTGATCTTGGCGCGCTTGGCACGTTTTTGCTGTTTGTCTGGCGAAGCCATGAACGGGTCCTTTGGCAGGCGATAAGGGCAATGGCGATCATTGAACCCCAGACGCTCTCAATAACCAAGGGGCCGTGGGCTTGCCGGGCAATGAAAACCCGCACGAGGCGGGTTTTCAAGGTACAGCCTGGGATGCTGATCACGGCTCAGGTTTTATTTGCTTCGTCGAATCGCGTGGCAAACATGCTGACGGCCTCTACGGCTTCGCTGGCGCCATCACGAATCTGGATAATGACCTGGCCAGCCTGATCGGCCAGGGTCACGCCCCGAATTGCGCCTTCCTGAGTCGTGCTCATGCTGGCGACAGCCTCGCGGGTTTCGTTCAGGATCTTGCCGATCATGTCCGCGATTTCTGTCGTTGAGCCGCTTGTACGACCAGCCAGCTGGCGGACTTCATCCGCAACCACCGCAAACCCCCGGCCCTGATCGCCTGCGCGAGCAGCTTCGATTGCCGCGTTGAGGGCCAGCAGGTTGGTCTGGTCCGCGATGCCGCGAATGGTGTTGACGATGGCGGTGATCTGCTCGGAGCGCGATCCCAGTTGCCCCACCAGTTTTGCGGAGGCGCCGATGCTGTCTGCAATCTGGCGCATCTCTCGGGCGGTTTCCTGAATGACCAGCGTGCCTTGCTCGGCCACTTTTTCGGTTTCAGTCGAAATGTGGTAAGCCCGCGAAGCACCGAGCGAGTCGGCCTGCTGTTTTTCCACGTGTTCGGTGATGTCGCTGGCGAACTTCACGATCTTGCAGAGCTTGCCTTCCGCGTCGTAGACCGGGTTGTAAGTCGCCTCCAGCCAGACCACCTTGCCATGCTTGCCGATACGCTTGAACTGTCCGCTGAAGAACTCACCCTGGTTCAGCTTGCGCCAGAAATCGCCATATTCAGAGCTGTTGGCCAGGCTCTGTTCGCAAAAGCCACGGTGGTGCTTGCCTTTGATTTCATTCAGGCCATAACCCATGACATGCAGAAAGTTATCGTTGGCAGCCAGCACATTGCCGTTGAGGTCGAATTCGCACACGGCCATGGCTCTGTCGACAGCGACAAGCTTGCCGCGAGACTCGCTTTCCTGAATGACCTTGCGGGTGACGTCCAGTGCGTATTTCACCACTTTGAAGGGTTTGCCTTGCGTATCGAGTACCGGGTTGTAACTGGCTTCGAGCCAGACGCTATGCCCGTTCTTGTCCACGCGCTGGAAGGTGCCCGAGACGAAGCGGCCAGCGCGTAGCGAAGCCCAGAGTTCACTGTACTGGCTGCTGCGCGAGAGTGCCGGTGAGCAGAACTCGCGGTGGTTCTTGCCGGCCAGCTCTTCGGCCCGGTATCCCATTGCAGTCAGGAAATTATCGTTGGCCCGGATGAGTTTCCCGTCCAGATCGAACTCTGCCACGGCCATCGAACGTTCCAGCGCGCCCATCAATCCCTTGAGTCCATCAACTTCGGCCTTCATGGCTGCCAGTTCAGCTTTGATTTTTGTCCCGAACATAACCTGCCCCAGTGCTGTTTGACCTACTGACTCTCAAGACGATATCGACCTGAAGGTGAGGGGCATTAATCCGGCGCTGGCCGATTCCGATCAATGGGCAGAGTGCTTTTTGACGTCAAAAAAAGCGGTCTTTTTTTGGATGTTTCAGCGGCTGTGATTACTCTTTACGGATATTTTCAACACTGACAGGCCTGCGCTTATTGAGTGCGTCTGAATGCCGGGTTTTCAGGGTTGCAAGGGGCGCATTTCAAAGTGTTTTGAAAGATCGATGAGCAACGTCTTGTAGAAAAGGCTACTCATGGCCAGGTCCGTAAACGACAGGATTTACAGGTGAGTGGCAAATGACCCGATTCGGTTCCATGGATATGGAAAATTATTTTTCGGGCACATCCGCGTCAGGATCGAGCCCGCACCAGCCTGCCCAGTGATACCTCATTCGTCACGCCTTGCAGCTTCTCTTCCCCGGCCTGCATCACGTTGCATATGCGAAGCACTGCCTGAGCATCCGGCTCATTTCCTGAGGTGCTCAGCCGCTCCGCAATGCGCATCAATTCAACCGCCGACCATTTCAGATCGGAGGCGATGCCTTGCAGGTCACGACGCAGGTCCTGGTTGGGTTTGTTCAAGGCCATGTTTGTCTCCGGTGGGGCGCGAGGCCCACAGTCAATGACAATGCCGGGTGCCGGCCTTCTTGTCGTTATGACAGCCTTGCTTGTCGGTTCGGCCGCCGTGCGCGATTGCGGAAAAGGAGGTGGCGGCAAGAATGGCCGCGAGGAGGAGGGTAGTGAACTTCATGACAGATCCTTCTGCTGATAAATCCTGTGGCTCCCCGACGTTCCAGACCGCTCGGGCGAGCAGCGGAGTCCCTTGGCGAGATCGCAAGGTGGCTCTTTGATGCTGCTCGAATATAGCAAAGGCTTATTCGTGGTGGGCAGGAAATTATTGAGGGGGCTGTGCTGAGAGCAGAAGTGAGTGAAGGTGGCGGTTTCGGTTGGTATGTTTGAGCGCAGGGCTTGATAAGGGCCATATTGAATATGGCAGTAGGCTGAGTACAAACCGCGCATGGCAATGTCTGCCGGGCCGGGAACCCCTTCGGGACCGCGTTTCTCCCAATTGGCTATGGTCTGGATATCTACTCGTAAAATCTCTGCCAATTCCGCTTGCACCAGATCCTGTTCCTTGCGCAGGAAGCGGAACTGATGGCCTGTCATTGGCGAGTCTTGCTGAACAATATCAGCAGCAATTGCCCTGTGCAGCCCTTCGATATTCTCTATCGATACGCCTTTTCCATAGGGCGTTTCCACGATTCGGTATCCATTTTTCAGGAAGATGCCATTCAGGCCGCTACCTGTGTATTCGTACATTTTCATATCTCCCAGACCGTGATAGTGAAAAGCTGGCTTGGCTCTGGTTCAGGTTTGATGGCGACTACTACATAGCACAACCCCTTTGACTCAATTGAAAGCCCAGTCAAATGACTTGAAAGCTTTCTTCTCGAGGGCGTGACTATAGGTCTGTAGGTGTGCGAAGAAATCGGCTTGATTACCGGTTTGGAGAATAGAGACAGCTCTGAGCTAGGGAGAGGATTTGGGGGTGCTATGAGAGGGCGGTGTCCTACACGTTTCATTACTGCGGTCAGCGCAGTATGAGTGTGGGAATGAAAAATCCCGGACAACAAAAAACCCGCACTAGGCGGGTTTCTGTTTTTCAGATGGCTTTGACACCACCTGAATCTAATTAGTGGTGCCCAGAGACGGAATCGAACCGCCGACACGGGGATTTTCAATCCCCTGCTCTACCGACTGAGCTATCTGGGCAACGGGGCGCATTAGACGTGTTTTTCAGGAGGTCGTCAAGCGTCATGTTGAAAAAAATTTGAATTATTACCGACGCTTACGACCTTCATTGCTGGAAACGCTTTATTTCTCGGGGGGAACGTAGCCTTCGGCCTTGGCGTATTCCTCGCCGGAGAGGAACTTGTCCATCTCGGTCTGAAGAAATTTCCGGTCCTCGGCGTTCATCATGTTCAGGCGACGTTCGTTGATGAGCAGGGTCTGGTGTTTCTGCCAGTCGGCCCAGGCTTTCTGCGAGACGTTGTTGAAAATGTCTTCGCCTTTTGCTCCCGGGTACGGGGCGCGTTCCAGGCCTGGCAGTTCTTCTTTGTATTTACGGCATATTACGGTGCGGGTCATGACGACTCTCCTGCATTCAATACGTCGGCCGCGCGTTTGAGCAGCTTTTTCACTGGGGCGGCAAGGCCCAGGCGCGGCGGGGTGGCGAGGTTATACCAGAGCCAGTCGGCTTCGGCCACGTGATGGGCGGACTCCTGAACCTGAACCAGCCAGGGTTCGATGCTCAGCTGGAAATGGCTGAAGGTGTGGACCAGCCCCGGCATTTCGTGATGCGCGCCAAGCTCCAGCGAGTGTTGCAGTGCCAGGTCTTTGAGGTCGTTGAAGTCATCCAGCTCCGGCAGGCTCCACAGCCCGCCCCACAGGCCGCTGGAAGGGCGGCGATAAAGCAGAATCGCGCCGTCGCGGTTGGCGAGCATGGGCATCAGGGTGCGTTTCTGCGGGACGGTCTTGCGTGGCTTGGGAATCGGGTAGCGGGTTTCCAGGCCCAGCAGGTGCGCTTCGCAGCCACGCTCCAGCGGGCAGAGCAGGCAACTGGGTTTGCTGCGGGTGCAGAGCGTGGCGCCCAGGTCCATCATCGCCTGTGTGTAGTTGTTCACGCGGCTATGGGGTGTAAAGCGCTCGGCAGTGGCCCATAGCTGTCTGGCGACCTTGGGCTCGCCCGGGTAACCTTCCTGTGCGGTGTAGCGGGCGAGAACGCGCTTGACGTTGCCGTCGAGGATCGGCGCACGAATGCCCATGCTCAGACTGGCAATGGCGCCCGCAGTCGACAGGCCGATGCCGGGCAGCAGGGTGAGTTTTTCCACATCGCGAGGAAACTCACCGCCGTGATCGGCAACGACTATTTTTGCGGTCTTCTGCAGGTTGCGGGCGCGGGTGTAATAACCCAGCCCGGTCCACAGGTGCAGCACTTCGTCTTCCGGTGCTTCGGCCAGGGCCTGTACGGTGGGCAGCGCCTCCATGAAGCGGTCGAAGTAGTTCAGCACAGTGCTGACCTGGGTCTGTTGCAGCATGATTTCCGACACCCACACCCGGTACGGGGTAATGCCTTGTTGCCATGGCAGATCATGCCTGCCATGACGGTCGTACCAGTTCAGTACTGCCTGGGAGAATTGCTCGGGTTGCATTGCAGAATCGGCTCTCATCGTTTGAACAGGTTCTTGAGGGCGTCCTTGAGTTCCGGGCTGACTTTGTCGCCGAGTTTGTCATCCAGTTTTTCTTCAAGCTTTTCGCTGATCCTGTCGCCGGCCAGCTTGGCCGCGATCTGGCCGATGCCTTCCTTGTCGAGACGACAGGCCTTGGCGCCCAGTTCCAGTGGGCCCCGGCACTGGATTGGCCATTCGATGCCCACGTAGCGCGGGTTGATCTCACAGGCTGGGTCCGGCATGTCGCTCTTGTCGCCTTCGATGATGATGCCCAGGCGATAATTCATGCCCAGCACGCGCAGGTCGATATCGCCATTGCCGTTGACAGCCAGGCCCGGAATGCGCGCCTTGAGGTCAGGGTTGCTGGCCACGCCATTGCGCACGGTCAGGTTGCCATTGAGTTGCTGGAATGGAGTGTCCTTGCCGCGAGGTTCGCCGCTGAGCGTCTTGCGGTTGAGGGTCGAGATGCCCTGGCACAGTTGCTGTTCAAGGTTGGCATTGACCAGCACGCCATTGTTGAGCGCAAAGCTGGCTGTGCCGTTGAGGCTGTCGACCAGAGCCTTTTCGCTGTTGCCCTTGCCGGTCAGGTTGCTATTGAGGGTCAGCAGGCCTGTGATCGGTGGCGTTTGCCCCTGGCTTTGCAGAATGCGCTCGACCGGCACACGGCTGGCTTTGGCTTGTACGCTGGCCAGAGGAATGTCCGGGCGGGCGTCGAGGTTGCCCTTGATTTCAAAGTTGCCGTTGTAGAGGTCGCCACGCAGGCTTTCGACGCTGATGACGCCGTTCTGTGCCTGGGTGGTGAGTACGGCATTGTCGATCGGCAGTTTGTCGATGGTCAGTTTGCCGAAGCTCAGGTCTGCCTGGACGTCGAGGGTGCGCAGGCGCTCAAGGGGCAGCAGTTTGGCAGTGCTCCAGGCGACCTTGGCAGGTTGGTCCGGCAGCGGCGTGTTGCCGGCGAGAGCTGCCGCTTCACCGCTTTGCACTTCGGACTGGCGAGCGGCTTTGGCGCTTTTGCTTTCTTCACTCTCGGCCGGGCGATAGCGATCGGCATCGAAGGTGTCAGCCTTGAGTTGAAGGCGCAGTGCCTGTCTGGCGAAGTCATCTATGGCGACACGGCCCGTGAAGGTGCTGTTGTCGAGCTTGAGGTTGAGGTCTTCGAGCACCAGGCTGTTCGGCGTACCGCTCAGGCGGGTGACCATTTCGACCTTGCTCAGTGCTCCGTCGGCCATGGCTGGCAGAGGCTGGCCGATGTTGTCGAAGAAGGTGCGTACATCGAGCTGGGCGATGGACAGGCCACCGCTGATTTGTGCAGTCTTGTCCAGATCGCGGGCGCGCAACTCGCCGAGGGCGCGCAACTGGTTGGCGGAAATCTTGAGGCTGTTCCACTCGGCAATGTTGGCCGCGAGGTCTACCAGCAACTGGCCCTGAGCGGCGAAGGTCACGGTCTTGCCCTGCAAGGGTTCGCCAGCAGCTTCGCCTGACAGGCGCATGTCTTCGAACTGGTAGCGCTTGAGGGCGCGGTCCAGGCGCAGGTCGCCGACCAGTTCGGTCCTGATGCGCACAACCGGCTGATTGGTGCTCAGAAAAGCCGTCAGCTTGATCGGGATGTCCGAGGCTTCCCGTACCGCACCGGTGCTCAACTGAATGCTTTCGGCGGTAAGGGTCCGGCCTTTGCGGGCGTCGCTGTATTCGACGCGGGCGTTGTTGACCGTCAGGCTGTCGATATCCAGCTTGATGGGGCGCGACGGTTTGTCTGCTGGCGAGGCAGGCGTCGTGCCTGAAGGTTGCTCGGGTGTTGGCGCGCTAGCGGTGGCCGGCTTGCCGATGTCTTCCCAGTTGCCATGGCCGTTTTCATCACGGTTGAGGCGCAGGTTCAGGCCTTCTACCCGAACGTCGCTCATCTGTACTTCGCGGCGCAACAGCGGGAGTACGCGAACGGACAATCCGAGCATTTGCAGGTCGGCAAACGGTGCGGTGGGGGCGCTCAGGGTTGCGACGCTGGCGTCATGCAACTCAAGGCCCAGCCAGGGGAACAGGCTCCAGCCGATATCACCGTTCAGCGTCAGCTCGACATTCGCCTTGTCGCGCGCCAATTGCCGAATCTCGTCTTTGTAGTCGTTGGGATCAAACAGATGGGTCAAGGCGAAGCCGAGAGCCACGATGATCAGCAGCAACCCGAGAATAAACAGCCCCAGGATTTTGCCGAACGCTTTCATGGGCGAGTCCTTGTTATCGATCGTTCAAAAAATAGCCCACGAGTATACCGCTCTCACGAGTGTCGGGGGCTTTGGATGCCTTGGGCTGCTGCGCGGGTAGGATTTGCGATTTCCAGCGGCACGTTGAGCTTGGCCGCAAGGGCCAGGACTTCAGGAAGCTCGGCGGTTGTCTGCAAGCGTAGTTCGCAACCTGCATCCCTGGCCGATTTCTGTGCATGAGCCACAAGGCGCTCGGCAACGCCACGTCGACGGGTGAGTGCGCGCACGCAAAGATGCGACAGCCGCCAGATGTCGCCGGTCTGTTCCAGGCGTGCCGCGCCCAGTAACCGGTCGTTGAAGCGTCCCGCCAGAAGTGTTCCGTCACTCAGCGTTGTTTCAATCAATTGCGCCGCATCGGTGAAGGGCGAAAACAGCCATTGCGGGGCGTCGCGATATATCTTTTGCAGGTCTTCCTGATCCTGATAAGTGGGGGAATTAATAATCCCAACTAAGACCGGCATTCTATTTCCTCTGTTCGTAATTGATTGTGTCTATTACTTCATAGATGGCATGGATTGGGTAAGTAATTAATTGATGTAACACGATACTTACGGCCCTTGGTAAGTGTTAGTCTCTCGCCATCGCTGGTCAGGTGCGGCTTTTTGCCACGTCTCTGGAACTTCCGCCGATAAAACAGTCATGGCCGTCTGGCATGGAGACTGTGGGCGGACCAGCGCATAAGTCCTGCGAGCATTACACATCTGGGGGTAATCACAATGAGCACAAGTACAGCTTTGGGCGGCGCTACCGCTCAACCTGCGTTCTTGTCCAAGGAACGCATCATCGCCAAGCCCGGCTTCAACCGCTGGCTGGTCCCGCCTGCTGCTTTGGCAATCCACCTTTGTATCGGTATGGCTTACGGCTTCTCGGTATTCTGGTTGCCGCTTTCCAAAGCCATCGGCATCTCGGCACCCGTTGCCTGTACACCTGACATGGGCTTCTTTGCACAGATCTTCTCGTCGACCTGTGACTGGCAGATCTCCATGCTGGGCTGGATCTACACACTGTTCTTCATCTTCCTGGGCTGCTCGGCTGCCATCTGGGGTGGCTGGCTTGAACACGCAGGCCCACGCAAGGCCGGTGTGGTTTCGGCTCTGTGCTGGTGTGGCGGTCTGCTGATTTCCGCACTCGGAATCTACACTCACCAGATCTGGCTGATGTGGCTCGGTTCCGGTGTGATCGGTGGTATCGGTCTGGGGCTTGGCTATATCTCCCCTGTTTCGACGCTGATCAAGTGGTTCCCGGACAAGCGCGGCATGGCGACCGGCATGGCGATCATGGGCTTCGGTGGCGGCGCGATGGTGGGTGCTCCTCTGGCAACCGCTCTGATGGGCTACTTTGCTACCGCTGAAAGCGTTGGTGTATGGCAGAGCTTCGTCGTGATGGCGGTGATCTACTTCATCTTCATGCTTGGCGGCGCACTGGGCTATCGCGTTCCTCCGACTGGCTGGAAACCTGAAGGCTGGACCGCTCCTGCCAAGAAAGCCAGCAATGCGATGATCACCAATCGTCACGTACACGTCAGCGTGGCCTGGAAAACTCCGCAATTCCGTCTGGTATGGCTGGTGCTGTGCCTGAACGTTTCGGCGGGTATCGGTATTCTGGGCATGGCTTCGCCACTGTTGCAGGAAGTGTTCGCCGGCAAGTTGCTGGGTAATGATCTGACTTTCAGCCAGCTCAATGCCGATCAACTGAAAGCAATCGCTGCCATCGCGGCAGGCTTTACCGGTCTGTTGAGCCTGTTCAACATCGGTGGTCGTTTCTTCTGGGCATCGTGCTCTGACTACATTGGTCGCAAGGCAACTTACTTCGTGTTCTTTGCCCTGGGCTTCGTGCTGTATGCATCGGTTCCGACCCTGAGCCACATTGGCAGCATCGCACTGTTCGTGGGTGCCTTCTGTATCGTGCTGTCGATGTACGGCGGTGGCTTCGCGACTGTTCCGGCTTACCTGGCTGACCTGTTCGGTACGCAAATGGTGGGTGCAATCCACGGTCGTCTGCTGACTGCATGGGCTGCTGCCGGTGTACTGGGTCCGGTACTGGTCAACTACCTGCGTGAATATCAGCTCAGCCACGGCGTTGCCCGCGCTGCTGCCTACGACATCACGCTGTACATCCTGGCTGGCATGCTGGTTCTGGGCTTCATCTGCAACCTGTTGATTCGCCCGGTTGCCGACAAGTACTTCATGACTGACGCCGAACTGGCTGCTGAACAGGCAATCGGTCATGACAAGGGCGCTGCTGCAACCACTTCTCTGGAGTGGAAGGCGTCTGAAGGCAGCAAGCCATTTGTTATCCTGGCCTGGCTGGCTGTTGGTATTCCTCTGGCGTGGGGCGTGTGGGTCACCCTGCAAAAGACTGCCGTACTGTTCCACTAAAACAGTCGGGCAAAAAGAAAGCGCTTGCACAGGACGTGCAAGCGCTTTTTTTATGGCCTGTTTTTATCGGGTGGCCGATTTATCCGCGAAGGTTGCAGGTGTGTTGCGGGTCTTGATGGCGTAAGCCACACCCAGCGCGATCAGCCAGAACGGCAGTATGTACACCGAGATGCTGATGCCCGGTGTGAACAGCATGATTGCCAGAATGCCGAACAGGAAGACCAGGCAGATGTAGTTGGTGGCTGGATAGCCCCAGCTTTTGAAAAGCGTGGTTTCGTTGGCCTGACGCTTGGCGCTGCGGAACTTGAGATGGGTAATGGTGATGATGACCCAGTTGAGCACCAGGGCCGACACCACCAGCGCCATCAGCAATTTAAAGGCCTGCTCCGGTACCAGATAGTTGATCAGTACGCACATGCCGGTAGAGATTGCCGAGATCGCCAGAGCATTGACCGGTACGCCGCGGGCATTGACCTTGAGCATCGCCTTGGGCGCATTGCCCTGTTTGGCCAGGCCGAACATCATCCGGCTATTGCTGTAGACGCAACTGTTATAGACCGACAGCGCAGCCGTCAGGACCACGACGTTCAGTACGGTCGCAACGATGTTACTGTCCATTGCATGGAAGATCATGACGAAGGGGCTGCCACCGGCACCCACTTTCTGCCATGGGTACAGGCACAGCAGAACGGCCAGTGCGCCTACATAGAAGAGAAGAATGCGGTAGATCACCTGATTGGTGGCGCGGGGAATGCTGCGCTGAGGGTCTTGCGCTTCGGCAGCGGTGATACCGATCAGCTCCAGGCCGCCAAATGAAAACATGATGAAGGCCATGGCCATCACCAGCCCGCCGATGCCATTGGGGAAGAATCCGCCGTATTGCCACAGATTGGCGACAGCAGCGTCAGGCCCGCCATTGCCGCTGGCCAGCAGATAGGCGCCGAAGACGATCATGCTGATGATCGCGACCACTTTGATGATGGAGAACCAGAACTCCATTTCCCCATAGAGCTTGACGCTGCTGAGGTTGATCAGGTTGATGATCACGAAGAAGATTGCTGCCGAAACCCAGGTGGGGACTTCCGGCCACCAATACTGAACGTACACGCCGACCGCTGTCAGTTCGGCCATCCCGACCAGCACGTACAGGACCCAGTAGTTCCAGCCGGACATGAAGCCTGCAAAGCTGCCCCAGTATTTATTGGCGAAGTGACTGAAGGTTCCTGCGACCGGCTCCTCGACCACCATCTCGCCGAGCTGGCGCATGATGAAAAAGGCGATCATGCCTGCAATCGCATAACCCAGAAGCACCGAAGGGCCAGCCATGTTGATGGTATGAGCAATTCCTAGAAACAACCCCGTACCAATCGCGCCACCCAGCGCGATCAGTTGGATATGCCGATTCTTCAATCCCCGATGCAATTGATCGGGCGGCGTTGATTGGGTCATTGAAAATCCCTGCAAGTATTGATTACGGATCGGCTGGTTGGCCATCTTGGCTTTACGATTGGGCTCGATTGCAAGACAGGTGCCATCTCTATTGTGGTCTGGTGATGCACTTCGGGTTGTCGCTGTTGATGCTTTGAAACTGATAGGCTTCCCGGCCTGGAACTCTTTGGTACGAGCGATTGCCCTCAATGAAAATGAATGAAATCGACGACTTCGACTTGAAGATCCTGACCCTGCTTCAGGCCAATGGTCGCTTGACCAACCAGGAGCTTAGTGACCTGGTCGGGCTTTCGGCATCGCAATGCTCTCGTCGCAGAATCAGTCTGGAGCAGGGTCATCTGATCCTTGGCTACCATGCCCGTGTCGCCCCGCAGGCCATGAGCCGCGCGGTGCTGGCAATGATCGAAGTCCGTCTGGTCAGCCACAGCACTGAATACCGGGAGATATTCCAGGCGTTGGTTGCAGACCTCAGTTCGATCATCGACGCCTATAAGACGACGGGGGATGCGGATTATACGCTCAAGGTTGCTGTTGCAGACCTCGATAGTCTCAATCGCCTGATGGAGTGTATTACTGCAAGCGACAGTGTTGCGCATATCAAGACGGCTGTTGTTCTGGAGCGCCTCAAGGAAAACAGTGTTGTGACAGTGTAAGTCGATGCACTGTAATGGCACATAATTAATATTTGTGTGCGCAAATGATGCATATGTTTTGTTGTTATCGTTACTTGTGTGCGTGTAAATGTATTTATTGGCTAACATCGGTCTCTTTGTGTAGGATTTGCGCTCATATCGTGAGTTGCCATGGCGTTGCTGGATAAAGAGCGCTGTCATTCACCCTCATCGACCATGCCTGAGCGCCATAATGACCACCCACACCGCCACTCCCAACAGTCTTGCTACCCGTCATTCGGCCCAGGAAGACGTATTTGCCCTCGTTATTGCCACTATCCTGATCTCCTTCAGCGTACTGATGCTGCGCCAGGCTGGCGTCATGACGGGCGGCACGGCGGGTATTGCACTGTTTTTCCACTACACCTTTGCTGTGCCTTTCGGCGTTGCGTTCTTCACCCTCAACCTGCCGTTCTATTACCTGTCCTTCCGTCGGATGGGCTGGTTGTTCACGCTCAAGACCTTCTGTGCAGTAGGGCTGGTATCCTTCTTCTCCGATCAGCATGGCCTGTTCATCCATATCGATCAGTTGCAGCCTTTTTATGCCTCCGTGCTGGGTAACCTGATTCTGGGCGTGGGCTTCCTGATTCTGTTCAGGCACCGGGCCAGCCTGGGAGGCGTGAATATTCTTGCGCTGTACCTTCAGGAAAAATATGGTTTCAAGGCTGGCTGGTTGCAGATGGGCGTGGATATTTGCGTGCTTATCGCCTCCCTGACGTTCATCAGCCTGCCGACTCTGGTAGCTTCCATTGCTGGTGCCGTGCTGCTGAATTTCATCATTGCGCAAAATCACAGATCCGACCGCTATTCGGCCTGATTCATTAATTAGAGGAGTTGTTCCGCATGCTAGCCCACGTAGAGTCATACGCCGGAGATCCGATTCTTTCGCTGATGGAAACCTTTCAGAAGGACCCGCGTGAAGACAAGGTCAATCTCAGTATCGGTCTGTACTATGACGCTCAAGGGCTCATTCCGCCTCTGGCCGCCGCTGTCAGCGCCCTGCAGCAAGTGGCCGAGAGCGAGAAGGCAGCTTCTCTCTACCTGCCGATGGAAGGTCTGGCCCCTTACCGTCAGGCGGTGCAAACCCTGCTGTTCGGCACCGATCATCCGGCTGTGCTTGAAGGTCGTGTGGCGACCATCCAGACCGTTGGCGGCTCGGGCGCACTGAAAGTCGGTGCGGACTTCCTGAGGTATGCGTTCCCGGATTCCCAGGTCTGGGTCAGCGACCCTACGTGGGAAAATCACCACGCCTTGTTCGGTGGCGCGGGCTTCAAGGTCCACACCTATCCGTACTTCGATTCGCGCACCGGTGGCGTGGACTTCGAGGCCATGCTCGGCAAGCTGAAAACCTTGCCGGCACGCAGCATCGTGTTGCTGCACCCTTGCTGCCACAACCCGACAGGCGCCGACCTGTCGGTCGAGCAGTGGGACCTTGTGATCGAGCAGATCAAGAGCAGCCAGCTCATTCCGTTCCTCGATACGGCCTATCAAGGCTTCGGCAAAGGCATGGATGAAGATGCCTACGCGATCAGAGCGATGGCCAGCGCGGGTATCACCACGGTGATCAGCAACTCGTTCTCGAAAATCTTCTCGCTCTATGGCGAGCGAGTCGGCGGGTTGTCCATCGTCTGCGAAGACGTGGCTTCAGCCACCAATGTGCTGGGGCAGCTCAAGGCGACCGTTCGTCGCAACTATTCCAGCCCGCCTGCTCATGGCGCGTATGTCGTCTCCAAGGTGCTCAACACCCCGCAACTGCGCGACGAGTGGTTGAGTGAAGTGGAAGGCATGCGTCTGCGCATCATCGACATGCGTCAGAAGCTGGTGACGGCACTGGAGCAGAAAGTCCCGGGCCGTGATTTCAGTTTCATTCTTCGCCAGAGCGGAATGTTCAGCTACACCGGCCTGACGCCTGAGCAGGTCGATGAACTCCGTGAGAAGCATGGCGTTTATCTGGTGCGCAGTGGCCGTGTGTGCATGGCCGGGTTGAACGAGGCGAATATCGGCAAGTTCTGCGATGCGCTCGGCAGTCTGTTTACCGCAGCCGCTGCATAAAGCCATCCCGAGGCTGGTGTCAGCAGGCTTGAGGGGCGTGAAATCGTCGATTTTGCCCCCTCAAGCCCCATAAACAGCCATCATCTTGCCTTCCCCTCGTCTGTTTGCTTCATGCCGGCCGCATCTGGGCCTATAATGGTCACCTTTTTCGCCCAATGATTTTGCGGAGCTGGTGATGGCCGAACGTAAGGCATCCGTCGAGCGCAATACCCTGGAAACCCAGATCAAAGCCTCGATCAACCTGGATGGCACCGGAAAGGCCCGATTCGATATCGGTGTTCCTTTCCTTGAGCACATGCTCGACCAGATCGCCCGGCACGGGTTGATCGACCTTGATATCGAGTGCAAAGGCGACCTGGAAATCGACGACCACCATACAGTGGAAGACGTCGGTATCACCCTGGGCCAGGCATTCAGCCAGGCCATCGGTGATAAAAAGGGTATTCGTCGCTACGGCCATTCCTATGTGCCGCTCGATGAAGCCTTGTCGCGTGTGGTCATCGACTTCTCGGGTCGTCCTGGCCTGCAAATGCATGTGCCTTACACCCGCGCCGTGGTCGGCGGCTTTGACGTGGACCTGTTCCAGGAATTCTTCCAGGGCTTCGTCAACCACGCCAACGTGACCCTGCACATCGACAACCTGCGCGGCACCAACACTCACCACCAGATCGAAACCGTCTTCAAGGCATTCGGTCGCGCGCTGCGCATGGCGGTAGAGCTGGATGAGCGTATGGCCGGGCAGATGCCTTCGACCAAGGGTGTGCTCTGATGCAGACGGTTGCTGTCATCGATTACGGCATGGGCAACCTGCACTCGGTCGCCAAGGCGCTTGAGCATGTTGGCGCAGGCCGTGTGCAGATCACCAGCGATGCCAAAGTCATTCGCGAAGCCGACCGCATCGTGTTTCCGGGTGTGGGCGCGATCCGCGACTGCATGGCTGAAATCCGCCGCCTGGAGTTCGATTCGCTGGTGCGTGAAGTGAGCAAGGATCGTCCTTTCCTCGGCATTTGTGTCGGCATGCAGGCCTTGCTGGATCGCAGCGAAGAAAACAACGGCGTGGACTGCATCGGCATGTTCCCCGGCCAGGTGAAGTTCTTCGGCAAGGACCTGCAAGAGCAGGGCGAACACCTGAAAGTGCCGCACATGGGCTGGAACGAAGTGACCCAGGCGGTAGATCACCCGCTGTGGCACGACATTCCAGATCGGGCGCGCTTCTACTTTGTCCACAGCTTCTATATCCAGGCGGCCAACCCGCGTCAGGTCGTGGGCAGTGGGCATTACGGCGTCGATTTCGCCGCAGCCCTTGCGGACGGTTCGCGCTTTGCCGTGCAGTTCCATCCCGAGAAGAGCCATACCCATGGCCTGCAATTGCTGCAGAACTTCGTTGCCTGGGACGGTCGCTGGTAATCGCCATGAGTAAAGCCAGGACCAAGCCGCCGATTCTCACCCTCACTCCTGAGCAGGAGCAGCAGGCCATCGACAAGCTGAAGCGGTTGTTTTCGCAGCGCTTCGAAATGGAGCTGGGGTCGTTTGAAGTGGCCGAAGTGCTTGAGTTCTTTACCAGCGAGATTGCCCCGCACTATTACAATCGAGCGGTTTTCGATGCTCAGCAGCTCCTCAAGGAGCGGTTCGAGAGCATCGAAAGCGATCTGTGGGCGCTCGAAAAGAGCAGCTGAAAGCTTCAGGCTTCAAGCTGCAAGAATTGAATTTGATAGACACGCACGCTTGAAGCTTGCCGCTCTTTTGACGAAGGAAAAAGTATGCTGATTATTCCCGCGATCGACCTTAAAGACGGTGCCTGTGTACGTCTGCGCCAGGGCCGTATGGAAGATTCCACGGTGTTTTCCGATGATCCGGTAAGCATGGCTGCCAAGTGGGTCGACGGTGGTTGCCGCCGTCTGCATCTGGTCGACCTGAACGGTGCGTTTGAAGGTCAGCCGGTCAATGGCGAGGTTGTCACTGCCATTGCCAAGCGTTACCCGCAACTGCCGATCCAGATCGGTGGCGGTATTCGCTCGCTGGAAACCATCGAGCATTACGTCAAGGCGGGCGTGAGCTACGTCATCATCGGCACCAAGGCAGTCAAGGAACCCGAGTTCGTGGCTGAAGCCTGCCGTGCATTCCCAGGCAAAGTGATCGTTGGCCTGGACGCCAAGGATGGTTTCGTCGCCACCGACGGCTGGGCTGAAGTCAGCACCGTACAGGTCATCGATCTGGCCAAGCGTTTCGAGGCTGATGGCGTCTCGGCTATCGTTTATACCGACATCGCCAAAGACGGCATGATGCAGGGCTGCAACATCCCGTTCACCGCCGCGCTGGCCGCCGCGACCCGTATTCCGGTGATCGCTTCCGGTGGCATCCACAACCTGGGCGACATCAAGGCCCTGCTGGACGCCAAGGCCCCTGGCATCATCGGCGCCATCACCGGCCGTGCGATCTACGAAGGGACGCTGGACGTGGCTGAGGCGCAGGCGCTCTGTGATCTGGAGAGCCTCAAGCCATAAGCTGCAAGACGCAAGCTGAAGCAGATCTGCTTTGTCTTGCGGCTTGAAACTTGCCGCTTGCAACTGCTGTTATCGGAGATAACCCCATGGCTCTGGCCAAACGCATCATCCCTTGCCTGGACGTCGACAACGGTCGAGTGGTCAAGGGCGTCAAGTTCGAGAACATCCGCGATGCGGGCGATCCGGTGGAAATTGCTCGTCGCTACAACGAGCAAGGTGCTGACGAAATCACCTTTCTGGATATCACCGCCAGCGTCGATGGCCGTGATACCACGCTCCATACCGTCGAGCGCATGGCCAGCCAGGTGTTCATTCCGCTGACCGTCGGTGGCGGTGTGCGTACCGTTCAGGACATCCGCAACCTGTTGAACGCCGGTGCCGACAAGGTCTCGATCAACACGGCGGCAGTGTTCAACCCGGAGTTCGTCGGCGAAGCCGCTGCACGCTTCGGCTCGCAGTGCATCGTGGTCGCTATCGATGCCAAGAAGGTTTCCCTGCCGGGCGAAACTCCGCGCTGGGAAATCTTTACCCACGGTGGCCGCAAGCCGACCGGTCTGGACGCCGTGCAGTGGGCGAAAAAGATGGAAGACCTGGGCGCCGGTGAAATCCTCCTGACCAGCATGGACCAGGACGGCATGAAAAACGGTTTCGATCTGGGCGTTACCCGTGCGATCAGCGATGCGCTGGGGATTCCTGTGATTGCATCCGGTGGTGTCGGCAACCTTGAGCATCTGGCTGCCGGTGTCATTGAAGGGCATGCGAGTGCTGTTCTGGCGGCGAGCATCTTCCAC
The DNA here is from genome assembly GCF_015471405.1 of Pseudomonas cichorii. Taxonomy (GTDB): domain Bacteria; phylum Pseudomonadota; class Gammaproteobacteria; order Pseudomonadales; family Pseudomonadaceae; genus Aquipseudomonas; species Aquipseudomonas serbiensis. The sequence continues at coordinate 267,178 of NZ_BLVZ01000008.1, read as the reverse complement.
TTTGGCGAATACACAGTGCCTGAAGCCAAGGCCTACATGGCCCAGCGCGGTATCGTCGTTCGCTGATGCACAGGCGGGCAAGTCCTTGCCCGCCTGCCATGAAGCTTCTGGTTTCAGGTATCTGAAAGCGACATTGCAAAGTGCCGAGCTAGACACTGTCATGGGATCACGGCACTCTGCACGGGTTTGTCATGATCGAGTGCCGAAATATGTTCAAACGTCTTTTTCTTGCACTGATCGGTGTCAGTACTCTTCTGAGTTTCAGCGCTCGGGGCAGTGACGCGCCGGCCTCTTCGATTGTTCTGCTGACCGAAAACTATCCGCCTTACAACATGGCGGTCGATGGCAAGAACTTCGCCCAGGAAAACAACCTCGATGGCATCGCTGTCGAGATCGTGCGCGAGATGTTCAAGCGCGCCGGTATCGGCTACAACCTGACCCTGCGTTTTCCTTGGGAGCGTATCTACAAGCTTGCGCTGGAGAAGCGCGGTTATGGCGTGTTCTCCACCGTCCGTACGCCCGAGCGGGAAAAACTATTCAAATGGGTTGGCCCCATCGGCCCGGTTGACTGGGTCCTGCTGGCTCGTGAGGACAGCACGATTGCCCTGACCGATCTGGAGCAGGCCAAGGCTTATCAGGTCGGCGCCTATAAAGGTGATGCGGTCGCCCAAAGCCTGACTCTCCAGGGCTTCAACCCTGTTTTGATGCTGCGTGATCAGGACAACGCCAGAAAACTGGTCAATGGCCAGATCGATCTGTGGGCCACCGCCGATCCTGTAGGCCGCTATCTGGCCAAGCAGGAAGGCATCACTGGTTTGAAGACGGTCTTGCGCTTCCATAAAGCCGAGTTGTTTCTGGCGTTGAACAAGGATACGTCCGACGACGTTGTCGCACGCCTGCAAAAGAAGCTGGATGAAATGCGCGCCGAAGGCTGGGTCGACAAGGTTCAGGCGCGCTATCAATAACGCCTCACTCGGTCACGGACACAATGTCCTCGCGCACGCTGGAGCGCTGGCCGTTGACATCATGGGCGTAGGTGCAGATTTTTATTGGCAGTGATTTCCTGCGCAGCACCAGATTGCTGCCCAAGAGCCTTTTGAAACCTTGCGGGTCGGCGCAGTCTGTTTTCGCGGGAGGGCCGATCTTCACGGTGTAGCGGTCAATCAGGCCACCGGAATCACGCAGCCAGTTGATCTCATAAGAACCGAACCGGTTCTTTTCGATATGCACTCGCGGCTCGCTTGTCGGGCCTGCTGCTTGCAACTCCACAGCCAGTGTCAGTGTGTTGCGCATCATGCCGTGGCTGGGTCGCTCATCGGCTGACGTTACCCCGACAATACATAGCCAGTTGATGCCGATCTGTCGGTCGACAGGGTCATCAATGCTGGCGTCCTGCGAGGCGATGGTGTGGCTGTAGCCCACCGGGTTTTCACATTGCAGTGGCGAATCGACCTTCTTGTAGCGATAGAAGGGTTTATCCACAGTGAATTTCAGATTCCATCCCGGATAAACCTCATTACCCTGTGCGTCCAGCCGCACTTTTACGTATTGCCTGGGTGGTTTTTCAAAGATGATCGAGTGTGCAGGAAATAGCCTGCACTGCTGGGGATCGGTGTTGAGCTCGCCGTCGATAAAGCATTCGTTCAGGCGGGTGACCGGGCTGCCAAAGTTACTGTCGGGCGCCTGTGGCGGGAAGCCGGGTGGAAACTCCATGCCACGCTCAATCGCAAAGCTCTCTGGTGATGGCTGGTTGGTGAGATTCAATACCGCGAACATTTCAAGGGTGTCACGGGTCAGCAAAGGGCTCCCGGATGAGCCCTTGGCGATGTCCTTGCACTGATTGCTGACCGTGTGGCGCCAGACCCAGGGCTGTTGCAGGATTTCCCCCGAAGACTGATGAACACATGCCGCCATGCGCAGATGGCCTGTGCCTATATAGAGAGGGGCGCCAATCGACAGGATATCGCGGCCATCTTCCGGCATCTGGTTGGTGAGCCTGAGTGGCTGGATGCCGTCAGCGATCAGTTCCCCGAGCGTCGGCTGCAACTCGACAATCGCCAGATCCACGCCTTGCATGCTGCTCCAGCGCACACGCTTCAGTGGATAGCTGTACACAGTGCTGTCAGTGAAAAAGTTGAACTCGACCGTGCCCTCGATTTCAGCATCGGTGATGATGAGCCCGTTGCGTCGGGAGATGCAGTGGCCATTGGTAAGCAGATAGGCAGGCGCTTCGACCGGGCTGCCGCTGCTGCGTGTATCGATTAACGTCGCAGTGCAGTGCGAACCTTTTCGGCTCTTGATGCGACCGATGCCGTTCCAGCGATTGTTCTGGCCGTCCGCGTTAAGCAGGACTCTGGACGGGGCAAGAGCAAGCAGGCCTTCGCCATGATCGTGGGCGGTGGCATGGCCGGGCAAGTACAGCAGGCTGACGATGCAGCACGCGGCAGTGAAAATGCTGAGATTCATGTTTCTTCCTTGATAACGACATGGAGATCAGTCCCTTTAATCGGGGGCTGACGCTGTTATCAAGGCAGTAACGGCGGGAGACATTTAAAGCAGGCGGAGCCTACAGCCAGTGTGGAAAAGTCGAAGCCGGTCAGGACGGGAATCAGCGGTACAAGCCATCTTTTCCGTGCCCGGCCATGGCTTTATTGCCCCTCTCGCTGATCATGTGGCGCAGCTCGATCCATTCGATGCCCTGCGCCTTGAGCCTGGGCAGTTCCCGCTCCAGGACATCCAGGGTTACAGGATAAGGATGGCCTATGACGACCACCGATCCTTGTTTGTGGGCCAGTTTGATCGCGATCTGCAATTGCCGGGTAATGGCATCGGCTGTGCGCTCATCGTCCAGGAATACATCGCGGGACACACTGGCCAGGCCGATACGTTGTGCCGCGGCTGCCGCAACGGTTTTGGCGCTGGTGCGGCTGTCGACAAAGAACATGTGCCGCCGCTGCAATTCTTCCATGAGCCAGGCCATGGCCACTGGTTCGCTGGTCATGCGGCTGCCCATGTGATTGTTGATGCCCGCCGCATAAGGCACCTTGAGCAGTGCTGCGCTCAGTCGGCTTTCAAGCTCCGGCAACGGCAGGCCGGGATGCCAGGCATACGGCCCGGTTGCCGGGTCCATTGGCATGTGCAGCATGACGGTCTTGCCGGCAGCGTGTGCCTGTCTGGCGAAGTCGGTGGCATGAGGCGTGTCGGGCATGATCGCCAACGTCACGGGGCCGGGCAGGGCAAGGGTGCGACTGTCACGCGCCGGGTTCTGGCCCAGATCGTCGATGATCAGGCTCAGATAGGCGGAGGACGGCCTGGCCTTCTCGCTGTCGGGTGCTGCATGGGCAACACCGATCAGCGAGAGGGCCAGCCACAGGCATGAGAGAAAACGCATGCCTTAGTTGCCGCGGGTGATACTCAGGCCTTTGAGCAGGCTGAGGGCCTGATTGAGCTGGTAGTCTTCATCCTGCAGACGGGCCTTGGCCGCTGCGCCGCCCTTGACGGTCGGCTTGTCGGCACCGCCGTTGCCATTACCCAGGTGACCGAGCAGGTCGGCTTCCTTGTAGTTCTCGCCGTCTGCTTCATTGGTGACCTTGGCGCGGCGCACAACGATGTCCGGGTTGATGCCCTGAGCCTGAATGGAGCGACCGTTAGGCGTGTAGTACAGCGCGGTAGTGATCTTCAGGGCGCGGTCGTTGTTCAGCGGCAGGACGGTCTGCACCGAGCCTTTGCCGAAACTGTCGGTGCCCATCAGGATGGCGCGTTTCTGGTCCTGCAGGGCGCCGGCGACAATCTCCGAGGCCGAGGCGCTGCCGCCGTTGATCAACACCACCAGAGGCGCGCCTTCGCTGGCGTCTGCCGGGTCGGCGGAGAAGCGCAGTTCGGAGTTGGCGATACGGCCCTTGGTGTAGACGATCAGGCCCTTGGTCAGGAAGTGATCCGCCACGGCAACCGCCGATTGCAGCACGCCGCCCGGGTTATTGCGCAGGTCGAGGATCAGACCGCTCATCTTCTTGCCGTTGTCCTTGCGCAGCTTGGCCAGCGCCTTGCCGACTTCATCGCCGGTCTTGACCTGGAACTGGGTGATGCGGATATAGCCGTAGCCGTTCTCCAGCATCTGCGCCTTGACGCTCTTGACCTGAATGGTGGCCCGCGCCAGCGTCACGTCGAATGGCGTGCCGCCATCGCGTACCAGCGTCAGGGTGATCTTTTCACCGATCTTGCCCCGCATCTTGTCGACCGCTTCCTGCATGGTCTGACCTTGGGTCGGTGCGCCGTTGATCTTGACGATCAGGTCGCCTGCCTCGATGCCCGCCTTGGAGGCCGGAGTGTCGTCAATGGGCGAAACCACTTTGACGAAACCGTCCTCGACGCCAACCTCTATGCCCAGGCCGCCGAACTCGCCGCTGGTGCTTTCCTGCAACTCCTGGAAGTCCTCTGGCCCGAGATAGGCCGAGTGCGGATCAAGATTGCTGAGCATGCCTTTGATGGCGTTTTCCAGTAGGGTCTTGTCGTCCACAGGTTCGACATAGGCGGCTTTGACCCGATCCATGACTTCGGCGAAGGTGCGCAGCTCATCGAGCGGCAGCGGCGCCTTGGCGTTGGCGGGCGCGACAGCTGCTGGCGCTGGTGCTGGCGTGGCTTTTTCGGCCGCTTGGGCCAGAGGCGAGCCAATAACGATGGCGATAGCCAGGGTCAGCGAGGTGAGGCGGGACAAATGCAGCATGTCTAACGAACTCCTACAGATATTGGGGCCGACTTATCCTTGAGTGCGGCACCATTGGGCTGGATCGCTTGGGCGACCCTGCTGACGAATAGCAAAATACAACGCTGATGTGTCTTGACCGCCGCTATTGCCTACGGTGGATATTGCCTCACCGGCCTTCACGATGTCGCCTGCCGACTTGAGCAGGCTCTGGTTGTGACCATACAGGCTCAGATATCCGTTGCCATGGTCGAGAATGACCAGAAGACCGGCGCCGCGCAACCAGTCAGCGAAAACCACGCGACCGCCATGCACGGCATGGACCTGGCTTCCGGCACCCGCGCTGATCATCACGCCGTCCCACTTGGTCCGCTCGTCATCTCCACGTGCTTCGCCGAAGCGGGCAAGCAATCGACCATCGACAGGCCATGGAAGTTTTCCCTTGGCTTCGGCAAAGGCGCCGCCATAAGACGCGCCAGAGCTGGAAACAAGTGCGCCGGGAGCTTTGACTGGGCGCCTGGGCGTGGGTTCATCAGTATTTCTGCTGCTGGCCGCACGCTGGCGTTGCTCTTCGGCTTCGCGGGCGGCAACCAGTGCTTTCTGCCTTGCTTCCTCGGCCTCACGCGCCTGACGGGCGAGGGTTTCCTCGATGGTCTTCAGCACTTTAGCCAGATCGGCCTGATCCTGCTGGCGCGCCTGGAGTTTCTGATCCCGCGCCTTGTAGTCCTGGTTGAGCTTGGCCAGCGCTTGCTGACGTTCCTGGCGTACTTTGGCCAGTTCTTCGCTCTGGCTGTCCAGGTTGCTTTTCTGAACCAGCAACTGTGCTTGCTGAAGGTCGATGTCTTTTTCGACACCGGCCAGCTGGCGCAGGGTTTCATTGAAGTTTTTCAACTGGGTCAGCCGAGCCTGGCTGATGTAGTCGTAATAGGTGAGGGTGCGGGCGAATTTCTCGGGGTTCTGCTGGTTGAGCAGCAGTTTCAGGTATTCCTGCCGGCCACTCTGATAGGCGGCGCGGGCCTGGATGGCGATCAGGCGTTGTTGCTCAGCGCGAGCGGTGTTGAGTTTTTTTTTCTCACTGTCGAGCCGCTGGAGCTCGGTTTCGGTCTTTTTTAGTTCCTTTTGCAGGACCTCGACCTGCTTTTCCAGCTTACCCATTTCGGTTTCGGTGGTGCGAAGGTCCTTCTGGACGCCCGCTTTCTCTTCCTGAAGCTTGTTCAGGACTTTCTGCAGCTCGGCAACATCCTGACGCGCAGCGTCGATCTGTTTTTGGGTTTGCGCACGCTCATCATCGGCGAACGCCGGATTGAGCAGGCAAATCAGAACAAGGGCAATCAAGGCGCGGAGCATGAGGGTGGGCGATACCGAGGAATTGTGAGAAAAAATGACAGGCCTAGTATGCCCGCCATACGGCACAAAAAAAACGCCCCGCAGCCACTGCTTTGGGGCCTGATACATAAAAAACCGGCATTGTCTGATGTCGAAATGCCGGTTCAGAGCCTTTTACTCCGCGACCAGGATCGAGTGACCGGTCATCTCTTGCGGTTTTTCCAGATCCATCAGGTGCAGCAGGGTCGGCGCGACATCGGCCAGGACGCCGCCTTCACGGACTTTCAACTGGCGTTTGCCAAAGTAGATGAAAGGCACCGGCTCTGAAGTGTGTGCAGTGTGAGCCTGACCTGTGGAGTCATCGGTCATCTGCTCGACGTTGCCATGGTCTGCGGTAATCAGTGCTTCGCCGCCGACCTTTTCCAGAGCATCGGTGATGCGACCGACACACAGGTCCAGGCATTCCACGGCCTTGATCGCCGCTGCCATGACGCCGCTATGGCCAACCATGTCGCCGTTGGCATAGTTGACGACGATGACGTCATAACGCTGGTTCTCGATAGCGTCGACAATCTTGTCGGTGACTTCCGGTGCGCTCATTTCCGGTTGCAGGTCGTAAGTGGCGACTTTCGGCGACGGAATCAGAATGCGCTCTTCGCCCGGGAACGGCTCTTCGCGGCCACCGGAGAAGAAGAAGGTGACGTGTGCGTACTTCTCGGTCTCGGCGATGCGCAGTTGCGTCTTGCCGTTATCGGCCAGGTACTGGCCCAGCACGTTTTTCAGGCTGCCGGCAGCGAATGCCGATGGTGCAGGAATGCTGGCGGCGTATTGGGTCAGCATGACGTAGTTGACCTTCGGCTGACGGGCGCGCTCGAAGTCCTTGAAATCGTCTTCGACGAAGACGCGGGTCAGCTCGCGGGCACGGTCGGCGCGGAAGTTCATGAAGACTACGGCATCGCCGTCTTCGACCTTGACGGGCTCACCGATGCGCGTGGCCTTGACGAATTCGTCGTTCTCCTCGCGTGCATAGGCGGCTTCCAGCCCGGCAACGCCGGTTTCTGCCTGGAATTCGGCCGTGCTGTCGACAATCAGGTTGTAGGCGGTGGACACGCGGTCCCAGCGATTGTCGCGGTCCATGGCGAAGTAGCGACCAATGATGGTTGCAGTACGGCCCTTGCCCAGGCGAGCGAAGGCTTCGTCCATCAGCTCAAGGGAGCTTTTCGCGCTGCGCGGCGGTGTATCGCGGCCATCGAGGAAGGCATGCAGGTAGATCTTGTCGGCGCCACGCTTTACAGCCAGTTCGGCCATGGCGACCAGATGATCCTGGTGGCTGTGAACGCCGCCGTCAGACAGCAGGCCCAGGATATGGACGGCCTTGCCGGCTTCGACAGCCTTGTCCACGGCCTTGCAGATGGTCGGGTTCTCGAAGAACTCGCCGTCGCGGATGGCTTTGGTCACCCGAGTGAAGTCCTGATAAACCACACGCCCGGCACCCAGGTTCATATGGCCGACTTCGGAGTTGCCCATTTGCCCGTCCGGCAGACCCACATCCATACCCGAACCTGAAATCAGGCCGTGAGGCATGGATGCATAGAGGCGATCCATGACTGGCATCTTGGCTGCCAGAATGGCGTTGCCTTCAGGGTTTTCGCTGTGTCCGAAGCCATCCAGGATGATAAGGACCAGAGGTTTTGGGGTGGCAGTCATAGAACCCACTCGAGGCTGGTTAAAGAAAGTACAAAAAAGATCCGCATTTTAAGGGCAAGTTCAAACGGCGTCACTGCCGCACGGACTTTGGCCCTCCATGGGTGCTGTGTATACTGGCCGACATTTTAACGCCCTGGAACCTACTGATGGTTGCTCATCTGCTTGAATTCGCCACTAACCACTACCTGATCACCGGTGCTTTCTTCATTCTGCTGGCCCTGCTGATTGCCTATGAATTGAGCAAGGGCGGTCGCAGCCTGAGCACGCGCGAGCTGACAGCTCTGGTCAACAGCGACCAGGGCGTGGTCATCGACGTGCGCTCCACCAAGGATTTTGCGACAGGCCATATCGTTGGCTCCTTGAATTTTCCGCAGGACAAAGTGCTCACCCGCACTTCCGAACTGCAAAAACACAAGGACAAGACGTTGATCATAGTCGATGCATTCGGGCAGCATGCAGGTAGCACAGCCCGCGAGCTTCTGAAGTCGGGTTTCAAGGCGGCCAAATTGTCTGGCGGTATCTCCAGCTGGCGCGCCGATAACTTGCCTTTGGTGAAATGAAATGCCTGAAGTCATCGTCTACTCCAGCGACTATTGCCCCTATTGCACACGCGCCAAGCAGTTGCTGCAAAGCAAGAGAGTTGCCTTTAACGAGATAAGAGTCGATGGCAAACCGCAGGTTCGCGCTGAGATGGTCGCAAAGGCCGGTCGTACCTCAGTGCCGCAGATCTGGATCGGTTCCAGGCATGTCGGCGGTTGCGACGACCTCTTTGCCCTTGAGCGCGCAGGCAAGCTCGACCAGTGGCTGGAAAACTGAGTTCAACTTCACACCCTATTTTTCATAAGGATTCGACATGACCGAACAATCGACCAACGGCGTTACCAACGAAGAGAACTCTCCTCAGTTTTCCTTGCAACGTATTTATGTTCGCGACCTGTCGTTCGAAGCGCCAAAAAGCCCTGCGATCTTCCGTCAGGAGTGGACTCCTAGCGTAAGCCTGGACCTCAATACCCGTCAGAAGCCGCTGGAAGGCGATTTCTACGAAGTGGTGCTGACCTTGTCCGTGACCGTCAACAACGGCGACGAAGTTGCATTCATCGTTGAAGTCCAGCAAGCCGGTATCTTCCTGATCAAAGGTCTGGACGATGCTTCGCTGAGCCACACCCTGGGCGCGTTCTGCCCGAACCTGCTGTTCCCTTACGCTCGCGAAGCGATCGACAACCTGGTTGTTCGTGGTTCGTTCCCAGCGCTGATGCTGTCCCCGGTGAACTTCGATGCGCTGTACGCTCAAGAGCTGCAACGCATGCAGGAAGCTGGCGAAACGCCAACCGTGCAGTAAATAAAAAAAGCGCCTTGCGAGGCGCTTTTTTGTGTGGGAGCGAATTCATTCGCGAATGAATTCGCTCCCACCAGGGTTCAGCCTTTGCCTTTGGTCCGCGTCATATGCGGCCCGCTGTTCTTCTCCAGATACTCGATAATCATCCCCGCCACGTCCTTGCTGGTCGTCATTTCAATGCCTTCCAGGCCGGGCGATGAGTTCACTTCCATGACCAGCGGGCCATGGTTGGAGCGCAAGATATCCACACCCGCGACACTCAAACCCATGACCTTGGCAGCGCGAAGGGCAGTCATGCGTTCCTGTGGTGTGATCTTGATCAGGCTGGCGCTGCCGCCACGGTGCAGGTTGGAGCGGAATTCCCCTGGCTTGGCCTGACGCTTCATCGAAGCAATGACCTTGTCGCCAACCACGAAGCAGCGAATATCCGCGCCACCCGCTTCCTTTATGTACTCCTGAACCATGATGTCTTGCTTGAGGCCCATGAACGCCTCGATCACCGACTCGGCGGCCGTGGCTGTTTCACAGAGCACCACGCCGATGCCCTGAGTGCCTTCGAGCACCTTGATGACCAGCGGTGCGCCGTTGACCATCTGGATCAGGTCGGGGATATCGTCGGGCGAGTGGGCAAAACCTGTGACCGGCAGGCCGATGCCCCGGCGCGACAGCAATTGCAGCGAGCGCAGCTTGTCCCGTGAACGGGCAATGGCCACCGATTCATTGAGCGGGAACACGCCCATCATTTCGAACTGGCGCAACACCGCGCAGCCATAGAACGTTACCGAAGCGCCGATGCGCGGGATGACCGCATCGAAGCCTTCCAGCGGCTTGCCGCGATAGTGGATCTGCGGCTTGTGGCTGGCGATGTTCATATAGGCGCGCAGGGTGTCGATCACCACCATCTCATGGCCACGCTCGATACCAGCTTCGACCAGACGACGGGTGGAATACAGACGCGGGTTACGCGAAAGCACAGCGATCTTCATGCAGCACCTGAGGAAGTAGAGACCGGGAACACCGGCTTGTCTTGAACGTAAGTAATGCCTGGATTGACCACCAACTGGCCATCGATCAAGGCGTTTGAACCCAATAGCAGCCGATAGCGCATCGACTTGCGGCAGGCCAGGGTGAACTCCACCGGCCAGACGCGATCACCAAGGGCCAGCGTGGTGCGGATCACATAGCGAACCTGCGCCTGGCCATTGGAGCTTTTGATTGTCTTCATGGCGACCAGTTGGGCTTCGCATCGGCGATGACGCAACTGCACCACGGTGCCCAGATGAGCGTTGAAACGAACCCATTTCTGGCCATCGCGTTCAAAAGGCTCGATCTCGGTGGCATGCAGGCTTGAAGTGCTTGCACCGGTATCGATTTTTGCCCGCAGGCCTGCTACCCCCAGATCGGGTAGCGCCACCCACTCGCGCAGGCCGATAACTGTCAGATGATCGAATGTCTTCAAAGCGATTCCATATGACTCAAGACGTCTGCCAGACACCAGGGTCAACCTGGGCCAGTGCTTTGAACGCAGGCCTGGCGAACCAGTAACCCTGCATCAGGAAAATTCCGCAGTCAGCGAGGAAGTCTCGTTCCTCGGCGTGTTCGATGCCTTCGGCGATCACTGTAACCCCCAACTCGGCACACATTATGACAACACCACGAACGATAGCCTGACGTGCGCGATCACGATGGATATCGCGAATCAAATCCATGTCGAGTTTTATCAGGTCGGGTTGGAAATTCGCCAGAAGCGTCAGCCCCGAATAGCCCGCGCCAAAATCGTCGATGGCCGTCATGAAACCGAATTCGCGATATTCGCGCAGAATATTGCTCAAATGGCCATAGTTATCTACATGCTCGTTTTCGAGTGTCTCGAAAATCAGCCGGTCCAGCGGGAAGTTGTGCTGCCGTGCAGCCTCCAGCGTACTGCGGATGCAAAGCTCGGGACGATACACGGCATTGGGCAGAAAGTTGATCGATAAACGTTCGGTCATTCCCAGCTGAGCCGCGCCTGCAATGGCCTTGGTACGGCAGCCTTGATCGAAGCGATAGCGATTGCTGTCCGTGACCTGGCTCAGGATCGAGTAAGCGCTCTCGCCATTCGGGCCTCTTACCAGCGCTTCATGGGCAAACACCGACTGGTCGCGCAGATCAACGATCGGCTGATAGGCGAACTCGAACGCGAAGTCCAGTGCGGGGCTGCCCGTGCAACCTTCACAGCCCTTTCGGGGCGCGGTCAATGAGGTCGGGAATTCTGTCATGTCGCACTTCCATGTTTATATCGGGAGAAAATTCGCACTGACCGGCTTTGACAGGCAAGGATTGATTGCTTCATGTTCGATAGGGCGCAGGGAATGTACGAAGATCGGCGACTGTATCCAGTCACTTTCCGTACCGCGCCCGCAGGTTCAGACTGTTTCATGAATGAGGAATTCACATGGCGAAAAAGACTGAAGAAGACGACGACAAGGTTCGCCTGGACAAATGGCTGTGGGCTGCACGCTTTTTCAAGACCCGGGCACTGGCCAAGGCTGCAATAGAAAGCGGCAAGGTTCATTGCCGTGGCGAGCGCTGCAAGCCGGGCAAGGAACCCCATGTCGGTGACGAGATTCTGGTCCGCACGGGCTTCGATGAGCGCACGGTCGTGGTCGAGGCGTTATCCATCGTGCGGCGCGGTGCGCCTGAGGCGCAAACCCTGTACCGCGAAACGCCGGACAGCATTGCAAAGCGCGAGCATGCAGCGGCTCAGCGCAAGGCAGGGAACCTGAGCGTCACCACTGATGGGCGACCGACCAAGAAGCAGCGGCGACAGCTTTTCGAGTTTCACGGCAGCAATCACGGCGACTGAAACTGTGCGCCAGTAATCAGCACGAATCGCCATTCGGCTTGGAAGAGTGCCGCATAGCCCATAAAATGCCCTGCAACGGTATGGCAGGGTGCATCCGTGGATGCTCGACACTGCCATCAATTGTCATTCCTTCAGATACCTTCTTCTTATGCATGATTTACCGGACATCGACTTCACCCAGCGCTTCATCTTCGACGAAAGCGACGTTCGTGGAGAACTGGTCGCGCTGGAGCGCAGTTACGCCGAAGTGCTTGCCAAGCACCCTTACCCGGAGCCGGTCGCGCAACTGCTCGGCGAGCTGATGGCTGCTGCGGCCTTGCTGGTCGGTACGCTGAAATTCGAGGGTCTGCTGATTCTGCAGGCGCGCTCCAGCGGCGCTGTACCACTGCTGATGGTCGAGTGTTCCAGCGAGCGCGAATTGCGCGGCATTGCCCGTTATGACGAGTCCCTGATCGCTGCGGGTGCCGGTCTGCAAGACCTGATGCCCGATGGCTCGTTGACGCTGACCGTGGACCCGAAAAAGGGCAAACGTTATCAGGGCATCGTGGCTCTGGATGGCGTAGACCTGTCGGAAAGCCTCTCCAGCTATTTCGTGATGTCCGAGCAGCTTGGCACACGTTTCTGGCTCAAGGCTGACGGGCATCGCGCCCGTGGTCTATTGTTGCAACAGCTTCCCGTGGCGCAGATCACCGACCCCGAAGAGCGCGATGCCAGTTGGGAGCATGTCGTCACCCTGGCCAACACCCTCTCGGCCGAAGAACTGCTGGGGCTGGACAACCAGACCATCCTGCATCGCCTGTATCACGAAGACCCTGTTCGCCTGTTCGATATCCAGCCTATCTGCTTCCGTTGCAGCTGCTCGCGCGAGCGTTCCGCCAATGCGCTGGTCAGCCTGGGTCTGGAGGACGCGCAGCAACTGGTTCAGGAGCATGCGGGCGCGATCGAGATCGACTGCCAGTTCTGCAATGAGCGCTATTTGTTCGATGCCGCTGACGTCGCCCAGCTGTTTGCTGGCGGTGGTGTCGATTCACCATCTGACACGCGCCACTAATCGCTGGCGAAACTGTCTCAGAACATCGTGTGGGCGGTTGTAATGCTGTTCTGACAGGAGGGTCCTACCATTTTTGGGCTTTTCTGGCATAATCCCGCCCACTTTTCCGCTGTAGTAGTGGTTGTTTTTTTACTACAAAACCGTTTGAAGCACTCGGCCACTGGCCGACGGGGACCCTGATGACGCAAGCAAACAACGCTGTGTACACCGATCTGAGCATCGACGAACTGGTCAAGGAAGCCCTTGCCCGTGGTGAAGGCGAGCTTTCCGACACCGGCGCACTGGTTGTGCAAACAGGCCATCGCACTGGTCGTTCGCCAGCCGATCGTTTCATCGTTGAAGAGCCGAGCACTCAGGACGCAATCGCCTGGGGCACGATCAACCGCAAGTTCCCGGCTGACAAGTTCGATGCTCTGTGGGACCGCGTTGCGGCCTACCTGAGCGAGCGCGAGCGTTTCGTTTCCCACGTTCATGTAGGTTCCGATCCTGCGCACTACCTGCCAGTCAAGATGACCACCGAGACTGCGTGGCACAACCTGTTTGGCCGTTGCCTGTTCATTAACCCTGAGCAGTACAACCCGGCCGAGAAGGACGAGTGGCAGATCCAGAACGCTCCATGGTTCGTCTGCGAACCAGAGCGCGACGGCACCAACTCCGATGGCACCGTCATCATCAACTTCGCAGCCAAGAAAGTGCTGATCGCTGGCATGCGTTACGCCGGCGAAATGAAGAAAGCCCTGTTCTCGGTACAGAACTTCCTGCTGCCAGCAGTCGACGTCCTGCCGATGCACTGCGCGGCCAACATGGGCGAAGAGGGCGACGTGACCCTGTTCTTCGGCCTGTCCGGCACTGGCAAGACCACCCTGTCCGCTGACGAAAGCCGCTACCTGATCGGCGACGACGAACACGGCTGGGGCGTGGGCGTTGTGTTCAACATCGAAGGCGGTTGCTATGCCAAGTGCATCGACCTGTCCGAGAAGAACGAGCCTGTCATCTGGAAAGCCATCCAGCACGGCGCCGTACTGGAAAACGTCGTTCTGGACCCGGCCACCAAGAAAGCCGACTACGCCGACGACAGCCTGACCCAGAACAGCCGCGCAGCCTACCCGCGTGAACTGATCGAAAAACGCGCACCGCTGAACCTGGGCGGCGAGCCAAATGCTGTGATCTTCCTGACCTGCGACCTGACTGGCGTACTGCCGCCTGTGTCGATCCTCAGCGAAGAGCAAGCGGCTTACCACTTCCTGTCGGGTTACACCGCACTGGTTGGTTCCACCGAAATGGGTTCGGGCGCTGGCATCAAGTCCACCTTCTCCACCTGCTTCGGCGCACCGTTCTTCCCGCGTCCGGCTGGCGAATACGCAGAGCTGCTGATCAAGCGCATCCGCGGCTTCGGCTCCAAGGTCTACCTGGTCAACACCGGCTGGACCGGCGGTGGCTACGGCGTTGGCAAACGCTTCAACATCCCGACCACTCGTGGCGTGATTGCAGCCATCCAGAGCGGCGCGCTGATCGGCGCAGAAACCGAACATCTGGACACCATCAACCTCGACGTACCGAAGTCGGTACCGGGCGTTGAAACCGGCCTGCTGAACCCACGCAACACCTGGGCTGACAAAGCGGCTTACGACGAAGCAGCCAAAGGCCTGGCTGGTCTGTTCATCGAGAACTTCAAGAAGTTCGACGTGAGCGACGCTATCAAGGCTGCTGGTCCGAAGCTGTAATTCGGGTTAGCTGCACAAAAAACCGCCCTTCGGGGCGGTTTTTTATTGTGCGGTGCGGCTTTTCGCGACTGAAGTCGCTCCTACACCGAACGCTGTAGGAGCGACTTCAGTCGCGAAAATCTCAAAAAATGTGACGATTCCGAAAGACCAATCCGTATCTTCTGCGTGAAACTTCCCTGACAATCCAACCCGCTTGTGCCTGCCAGATACGGGAACTAGTCTGCGCTCCGTCGCTGCAAAATCAGCGACCGGGTGTGAGAACCTGTTTTGTTTGGGTAATGAGCAGTCAATTGTTCGTCGTCTTTCGGCGTGCTCTATGGCGGCTGTGTACGGGCAGACTTCGGTCTGGCCGGGTTACCCTACACCGGTTTCTCACCCTGTACACAGCTGCCACCCTTTGTCGTGTGAGAACGGCAAAAGCTGGCTCCCGTTCAGCGTAGGGAGAAAGACCATGCTAAAAATAACCCCCGATCCACCCATCAAACTCGAAGAAACCCTCCTGCGTATTTCCGACCTCTTGCGCAGTGCCTCAGCCGCCGCCTATGAAACCGGTGACCAGCTCAGCGGCCAGAAGCGTGATCTGGCGTTTTCGGTGATCTATCTGGTGGAGATGGCCAATGCGCTGGTCGAGCGATCTCTGGAAAAGATTGAGGTTGGGGCCTGATGCGTTCGCGAATGAATTCGCTCCTACCGAACCGCCGAAAATTCGTAGGAGCGACTTCAGTCGCGAACCCCTTCAGCGTTCAAACCCCAGATCCTGCCTCAGAGCCTCGACGCAGAAGTCTACGAAGGCGCGTACTTTGGATGAGCCGCGACGGCCTTCCAGATAGACCACGTGTACGGGTTCCGGGGCGATTTCAAACGCTTCCAGCACGCATTCGATGCTCTCATCCTGCAGACGCTCGCGTATCTGGTACGACGGCACCTGAGTCAGCCCCCAGTTCTGCATCATTGCGCTGATGGCTGCGTTGAAGGACGTCAGGTGCAGCCTTGAACCGACGTCTACTGAGTGGTCGCGCCCATCGACCCGGAAAGCCCATTTGGGTGGGCGTTCGGAAGCGGATGTTGAAATGGTCGAATGTCGCCGCAGATCGTCTGGGTGTTGCGGTGTGCCATGTGCCGACAGGTAGGCTGTGGATGCACAGACCATGCGCCGCACGCTGCCTACGGGGATAGCGGTCAGTGACGAATCGGGCAGGGCACCGATTCGTATGGCTACGTCGATTCCTTCATCCAGCATGTGTACGACTCGATCCACCAGGATGGCGCGGATGTCTACGGTGGGGTGTTGGTCAAGGAAGCGAGTCAGTACCGGCGTGACGTGCAACGCGCCAAACATCTGCGGTGCTGTGACCGTCAGCAGACCGCTGGGAGTCGTGTGGACGCCTGCCGCTGCGCTTTGCGCTTCATCAAGGTCTGCAAGCAGCCGACGGCAGTCCGTGGCAAAACGTTGTCCTGCTTCCGTGAGGCGCAGGCTGCGGGTTGTGCGCACGACCAGCAGAACCCCAAGCCGGCTTTCCAGTTGGGCGATTGCACGTGTCACCGTGGCGGTAGAAAGACCGAAATGGCGAGCCACGCTGGCGAAGCTGGATTGCTCCGCCACCGCTGAGAAAAGGGTCATTTCCTGAATTCGGTCCATAGGCTTCCTGTCAGCATTGCAGTAACTGCAACAGTGAATTGAGGTGTGTGGTGATTCTAGGCGAATGGCGCAATGCTTAGTATGAACCTCAATTTCATTCTGTTTGAGGTTTAACCATGAACCACTCCAACTCCCAGGCAGGCAGCGACACGCTGGATGTCAGCCGGCGCAAAATCCTCATGGCATCTGCAGTGGGCGCTGCGTCGGCGCTTGCCGTTTCGGCGGTAGGTGCTGCCGGGCTCTCCGGTAAAAGCTCTGCGGCCAGAGAAAGCGCTTTGCCAGTTGATGATGCTTTCCGCATTACGTTCAACACGCAAAAGGTTGGCGAGGTCGAAGTGTTCTATCGCGAAGCCGGCCCCAAGGATGCGCCGGTGTTGTTGCTGTTGCACGGCTTCCCGACCTCCAGCCATATGTTCCGTAACCTGATGCCGTTGCTGGCGAATGAGTACCGGCTGATCGCGCCAGACCTGCCAGGTTTCGGTAACACTCAAGCGCCGCCGCGCGGTCAGTTCGATTACACCTTTGAAAACCTCTACAAGGTGATCGAAGGCTTTACCGAGGCCTTGGAACTGAAGAAATACAGCCTCTACATTTTCGACTACGGCGCGCCCACAGGCCTGCGCCTTGCTGCCGCCAACCCGGAAAAAGTCACGGCCATCATCAGCCAGAACGGCAATGCCTACATGGAAGGTTTCAGCGATCAATGGGGGCCTTGGCAAACCTATTGGCGCGAGCCTACGGCGGCCAATCGCGAGGCCTGCCGGGCTTCGTTATCGCCGGAAACGATTCGTGACTGGCAATATGGCACGGGCTCCGATCTGAAAAAGCTGTCACCAGACGGGTATAACCTGGACATCCTTTATATGGCACGGCCAGGCGCAGAAGAGATCCAGCTTGATCTGATACTCGACTATCGCAGCAACGTGGCAGCTTATCCCGCGTTCCAGCAGTATCTGCGCAAACACCAGCCGCCATTGCTGGTTGTCTGGGGCAAGCATGACCCGGCCTTTATACCGCCAGGAGCCGAGGCGTATCGTAAGGATATCCCGACTGCCGAAGTGCATCTTCTGGACGCAGGCCACTTCACTCTGGAAACTCACGCACCGGAGGTTGCCGGGTACATTCGCGATTTCCTTTCACGCAAGCTGAAAGCCTGACACGCCGCAATAACAGGGTTCATCCCAACGGATTGAACCCTTCACCCGCGCTGCAATAGCGTTGCTGCGCGGCTTTGCTTGAGTCGGCCTGGGTTCTGTCCCATTGCCGGCCCCAGCTTTTGCATTGCTCCCTGAAATACACCTTCGCGCCTTTTCGGCATTCGCGGTATTCAATCGAGCCCTTGGACCAGTTGGTGCATACGCTGCTGCCTTCGATACGGTTGTCGGTGATACTCCACACCGCTCGGTACGTGCGTTTTTTATCCCATTGGGTAACGGTCGCCCATTCAACGCTTTCCATGCTGGCGCGTCCGGCTTGTGGCTTTTGCTGGTCGGCCTTGTATTGCGCCATGTACCTGTCGGACACCATGCCTTGGGCCTCATGGTTTTGGGTCACTTGGGGGAACTGGCCGAAGCGGCAGGTTGCAACGGCTTCGTCGATGACATTATCCGGGCCTATGCAATCGGCCAGCGGCTGGGGGCGTTGGGTGGTTTGAGTGGTCGGGGCGGGCAGGGCAGCGGGTTGTGTGAGCTGGCGTATATGGGATTGGGCCGATACAGACTTGCCGGCAAATGCCTGCAAGGCTCCGCTGTAATGCAGCACGCCATAGCCGCTCAGGCCTATGAAAACCAGCAAGGCCAACAGGTTGCGGTAGAAGGTCGAACTGGTCGATGGGTGGCGTCGCACATAATGCGCCGCGTCTTCCTCATCGGCACTGAAGTGCTCGTATGAGCTGCGTTTGTCTTGCATGGCATCCATTCACTGAGCTGCGCGTCCTGTGCGCTGAGGTCAGAGCGTAAACGGGATGGATGCTGTTTGCCAGTGACGATACAAATGTTAACCGCATGAAGGCGGTTGCTCGTGCAGGGGATGGCTTAGTTATGCTTCTTTACTGTCTGTCGGGTTGGCTGTGCTGTTCTTCACGCTGTTGAAGATTTCCAGAGCTGAACTATCGCCCGATGTCAGATTGGCCACGTAGCCATTGGGGTATTGTGCTTTTTCTATCGGCGGAAGATCGTTGTAATGCGCGAGCATTTCGACCAGTGTGTTGGTGCTCTTGCCGGTTTCGTTGTATTCATCTACGTATTTTTTTGCAATGGCCCTTTTCCATACTTGCTCACGGTCGTTGTTTTCGGAAAAAGCGGCACTTCGTTCGTTGATGGTGTAATCACCACTTTCATCGTAGATGACTAATCTCAACTGATCCTGGGACAAACTGGCAAAAGGATTTGCGCCCGTGCCATTTTTGAATTGTGTCGCTTGTCTGGCTCTTTCCAGCAGTTCGGGATCATCCGTGTCCGGAACTTCGGCATCGTGAATCTTTCGATTCTCGTAGTATTCGGGGCCTGCAAGTTTATAAATGATGCTGGTGGCCAGCTTTCCCAACTCTTTGCTGCCCAGTGTCGAGTCGCGAGATTCTGCGCGAGCGGCACTGTCATTCAACTGTTTGGCCAGTGTTGAAAGGGTCGCTGTATCCGCGTTTTCCGTTGTTGAAGACAGCTCTTTCGGGTCGACAGTGACAGGGGCCACGGAAGCCGTTTTTGCGACGGTCTTGATCGTGTTGCTGGCAAGAAAAGCCGAGATGGAGTTGGTATCGATCATATGTGCTTCCTCGCAGCGGGGCCCTGTCCATGGATCTATCGCCATTATGTCGGCATGGGAGGAGCAAGCTTTAGTTTTTATCGCAGGAACGTGTGCATCAGGCACTGATGCACACGTGTACAGCCTTATTTCATGGTGAATTCAGCAGACCAGGCGTAGGTGGACAGGTTGGTGACACTTGAGGTGGCTGTGCAGACGGCACCGCCGCTAGGAGTCGCTGTGCGGGTCCATCTCGGGACTTTCACGCCACCCGTTGCGATGGTGTTGGTGAAGGTCGTTGAGAATACACAGACCTTTGTTCCGATGGCGTAGCGAACGCTGGCATAGCCTGAATCGGGCAAGATGGTTTGAACAACATAAGTATCAGAACCGCCGGGAGCGACAATGGCATCGATCGGCTCTTTTACGTACAACAGTGTCGATCTTTCATTGGTGGTAACGACCTTGTGTTCGGCAGGTGCAGTTCCCAGATTCTTGAATGTCACAGTAACCGGTGGACCCGCCTGTGCCGTTGCAGCGACAGCCATTGTGGCGAATGCAAGGGAGGGCAGTAGCAGTTTTGAAAGTTTCATGACGGTGAAGCTCCTTGAGTGAAAGTGTCAACTTCTTGTTGTGTTCTTCATATGAATAAACAAGGCGATGGCCCGCCGTCATGCCAGAGTTTTATGCTGTTACATGTATGGATTCAGAGGCGAGAAAAGTACGGGGAGAAGCTTGGCGGGCAACGAAACATGCACTTTTTCCCTGTGCAGATGCTGATATCAATATTCAGCATCACTCTATCCATGTCAGGTTTGTATCATGGTCGATACAAAAGTGGTAGCCAGTAAAGTGCTTTTTCTGAAGAAATAAAATAATAAGAATTTTTTGTTGCATGCCTGTTGCAGCGTCCTTCGATAACGTGAAGGACGCCTGTTTTTCAATTTCAGGTCACTGCATAAAACTTGCGTACATACACCGTACTTGTCCATTTGCACGGTGCGCCCTGGGCGACAAATACGGTATCGCCCGGCTTTACGTTCAGGGTCGTGCCGTCTTCCAGTTGCAGCTCCACGCTGCCTTCGATCAGGTGCATCAGTTCGTGGATCTTGTGCGGGCGGGCGAAGCGTTCGTAAGGGGTTGAGTCCCAGACGCCGATGCGCAAAGTGCTGGCGGTGTCCTCGAAGATGTTGTTGCTGCGACATTGTGGTGCCGTGCCGATCAGGATGCCGGCTTCCGGTGGCGACGACGGGGTGAGCGAAGCGTACTGCTCGATCAGCGTGACGCCCGGTTTATCCGGGCCTGTAGCCTGGGTCGCGGCGCAGAATGCCCACTGGCTGTTCGGTTGTGCTTCGATTTGCAGACTGGTGCCGCGCCCGATCACGGCGCTTTCGCCTGGGCCTGCGGTGATGCTGTCGTCACCCGAGCGCAGGGTTATTACGCCACGATGGACCACCAGCATTTCGGTGTAGGGGTAATCCTCCACGCTTAACGATTCGCTGAGGTTTACCAGACCGGCAGCAAGGCCCTGGTCATCAATGAAGGCGATGCGACGCTGCCTGGCAAACGGATCGCTTGAACTCAATGGGCCGCTGGTGAATTCGGTGTCTACAGGGCTGTTATCGGCATGGGCCAGCAACAAGGCGGTTGGGTGTGACATGTGCGCTGAATCTCCGGGAATCTAGCCGATGGCCTGAGTGATAAGGGCAAATTGACGAACGCCTCGGGACGGCTGCGGCACGGCGCCCATGCTCATGCAGGTCACGCTGTCCACGCGCTTGAGGCCGGCTTCTTCCAGCCATTGCGGCAGGCCGCTGTCCACCGGAATATCGATGCGCACAAAGGCGTAAGGCACCTTGGCCAACAGTTGTTCGATCAGGTGCCTGGCTTGCTCGACGTCTTCGGCAATCAGCGGGCCGATGCACAGGCCACGACCAAAAGGTCGCATGATGGCGAAGGCCTTGAGCTGGCCTTCGCGCTCGATGCCCACGGCATGTTCGACATTGTTCAGTACGTCGCCCAGCGTGACCGTACGATCCAGCCCGCTGCCGGCATTGGCCAGCTCCAGCACACGAGGCTTGTCGGCGTCGCTCAACGGGCGACAGTGTTCGCCTGCTTTCAGTGCCGTTGAGGACGGCACTTGCGCCTGCCCCTGACGTTGCTCGACCTCGCCAAAAGCGACGAAGCCCATCTTGGCGTACAAGGGGGCGCCAGCCAGCGTGGCATTGAGAGCGGCGGTACGAGGTGCGACGCTGCCCACCGCCATTTCCATCAGCTTGCGGCCGACGCCTTTGCCTTGATAGTCGTCGCTGACAATCACCAGCCCAATGGTGGAGTAATCGCCCTGATGACAGGCGAAAGCGCTGCCGATCAGCCGACCGTTATGGATCGCTACAAAGCCTTGGGCGACACGTTGCAGCATGGCCCAGTCTTCCAGGCGATGCGGCCATTTCAGGTCAATGGACAGGTTATGTGCATGGCCGACATCGTCTGCGGTCATGGGGCGATATTCATAGTCGATGCGTTGTTGAGCGAGCATGAGGTATCTCCGTGAAAAGGGATGCACAAGCGATAAAAGTCTGCGGCAGGGTTGCTGTATCCCACCTGTGAAGAGGAGTGGCAAGAGGGGTACAAGCATTCGGCAGATTCAATAATCGCAAGCGCTCCAGACCGCAGTTACTTCTTAAACGGGGTGAAAGGTCGGCAGCAAATGCTTGCGGTTTTTTTCTAGCATGGACACCTCGCTTTTCATTGGCTGGAGTCCTTCATGGATAGCTTCGATCCTCGTGTCATTGCTGTGCGCAGCGCTCATTTCATTGCCGGGCAATACCGCGATGCGCAATCGGGTATGGAGGTGTCTCGTCCCTCCGATGGCCAGGTTTATGCCGAGTTGCCGATTGCCGATGCCGCGCTGGTGGATGAAGCGGTCAGCAATGCCTGGCAGGCGTTCAAGCGCAGCGACTGGGCCAGTCGTCCGCCACGCGAACGTGCCCGTGTCATGCGTCGCTGGGCCGACCTGATCGAAGCCGACGGCGCGGTTCTGGGGCCATTGGAAGCGGTGGGCTCTACGCGCCCGCATAAAGATGTGCTGGCCTGGGACATTCCTTATGTGGCCGAAGGTATTCGTTTCTTCGCTGAACTGGCGGACAAGCACGGTGGGGAAGTCGCGGCGACCCAGACGGATCGGCTGGGCATGCAGATTGCTGAACCCTACGGCGTAATCGCCGCCATCGCGCCGTGGAATTTCCCGCTGAGCATGGCGTCATGGAAAGTTGCGCCGGCATTGGCGGCAGGTAATGCCGTGGTGCTCAAACCTTCCGAACTGACACCTTTTTCTGCCCTGCGTTATGCCGAGCTTGCCGTGCAGGCCGGGATTCCCGCCGGGATCTTCAACGTGGTGCAGGGCGATGGCCGCACCACCGGCGATGCGTTGTGTCGGCATCCGCAAGTCTCGAAAGTGACCTTTACCGGCTCGACCGCGACCGGGTCGAGCATCATGTCCACCTGCGCGCTGGTCGGCCCCAAGCCGGTGACACTGGAACTGGGCGGCAAAAGCCCGCAACTGGTGTTCGCGGATATTCCGGATATCGCCAAGACTGCCCGCACCGTGGCGCTGGCCATTACCGGTAACGCCGGGCAGGTCTGTGTGTCGGGCTCCCGACTGATTATCGAACGCTCGATCATGGCGCCTTTCGTCGAGCATCTTCAGGCGTACTTCAAGGCACTGCGCCCCGGCCCGACATGGTCACCGGAAAGCACCCTGTCGCCGATCATTTCCCGCTTGCAGGCCTCGCGTATCGACAACATCGTGCAGCGCTCGCGTGACGCCGGTGCCGAGGTGTTGACCGGTGGCGCCTTGTTCGAGGGCATGGGGGGCGCCTATTACCAGCCCACTTTGCTGACCGGGCTGGACAATCGGAACCCTGCGGTCTGTGAAGAGGTTTTCGGCCCGGTGCTGACCATTCAGGCTTTCGATGACGAAGAGCAGGCCTTGAGCCTGGCTGAACACGACACTTATGGCCTGGCGGCCGGGCTGCATACGGCGGACCTGAACCGTGCCCTGCGCCTGATTCGTCGCCTGGAGGCCGGGACTGTCTGGGTGAATCGTTATGGGCGCAGCAACGATTACATTCTGCCGACCGGAGGCTACAAGCGCTCCGGGATCGGCAAGGACCTGGGCAAGGAAGCGTTTGAAGCCAACCTGCGATTCAAGAGTGTGTTGATCGATATCGCTGGCTGATCGTTTCAAGGTTTTATCGGGCGGGCGCTTCCTGTAGGGGAAGCGCCCGTTTTTGTTTTTTGCTTGCCCTTGTGGGAGCGAATTCATTCGCGAAGAACCCTAGGCCGCCCAAACGCAGTTTCTGCGGCGCAAACCCCCGTGTTTGAGCGATAGCGCCCCGAAAAGGGTCATAAAAGCGCCTGAAACCGGGGTTTGCCCAAGGCTGGAGCGCCCCGCAAAGTCTGCTGAGCGCGCACCTCAAAACGGTGCTTTCTATCAAGCAGCCAGCACTTTTAACGCCATATGCTGATTTCTCGGTGTTGTAATGAAGATGTGCTTCAGCGTGCATCAACGATCTTTTCGACCCGGTTGATTGCGCGTCTTGCCATGACCTCAACGAACTTCAGGACCGCACAAAATGAGCTTTCTTCGACCAAAATTCATTACGTTCGACTGCTACGGCACGTTGACCAATTTCCATATGGGCACCATGACCCGTGAGCTGTTTGCCGACCGTGTTCCTGTCGAGCAGATGGACCAGTTCGTGAAGGACTTTTCGGCCTATCGTCTGGATCAGGTCATGGGTGAGTGGATGCCGTATGACGAAATCCTGAAGGTCGCCCTGGCACGTACCTGCAAACGCTGGAACGTCGAGTACCGTGGCGAAGGCCAGATTTACTACGACGCCGTTCCAACCTGGGGGCCGCACGCTGATGTGCCGGCCGGTCTGGCGAAGATTGCCGACAAGATCCCGCTGGTGATTTTCTCCAACGCCAGCGACAGCCAGATCATGTCCAACGTCGACAAGCTCGGCGCTCCTTTCCACAAGGTTTTCACTGCCGAACAGGCTCAGGTCTACAAGCCGCGTCTGGCGGCGTTCGAGTACATGCTCGACAACCTCGGCTGTGGCCCGGAAGACATCTTGCATGTGTCCTCCAGCTTCCGTTACGACCTGTTTTCAGCACACGACATGAAGATCAGGAACAAGGCATTCGTGGCCCGAGGGCACGAACAGCCAGCCAACAGTTTCTATGAGTATCACCAGATCCCTGACATCGGCGGTCTGGCCGGGTTGGTCGGCCTGTAAACACGGTATTTCCAGGGTGCTTCAAACCCAGCAAGCGACAAGGAGAACGAGATGCACAGTGAGTCCTACTGGCTCGATACTGCCCCAGCCTTTACCGGTGCCCAGGATGGCGCGGTAGAAGGGCAGGCAGATGTGGTGATTGTCGGGGGAGGTTTTACCGGACTCGCGGCAGCTCGTGCCTTGGCCTTGAAAGGTGCCAGTGTGGTGGTTCTGGAGGCGGGTCGAGTCATCGGCGAAGCCTCCGGGCGCAATGGCGGGCAGTGCAATACCGGCGTTGCCCAGGACTATGCGGCGTTGAGCCAGAACCTGGGAGCCGATCAGGCCCGTGAGTATTACAAGGCGTATGAAAGCGCGGTGCAAAGCGTTGTCGACGTGATCGAGCAGGAGAGCATCGCCTGTGACATCAAGCGTAACGGCAAGCTCAAGCTGGCTGCCAAACCCGGTCATTACGAAGGACTGGCGCGAACCTGCGACCTGATCCGTCGTGAAGTGGATGCCGATGTCGAGTTGCTCTCTGCACAGGATGTGCGCTCCGAGATCGACTCGGCCGAGTTTCATGGCGGCCTGCTGCAACGCAATGGCGTACAGATCCATGTCGGCCGTTTTGGTCTGGGCCTTGCCGATGCCGCGGTGCGGCACGGTGCGCGGGTTTATCAGAACGCAGTGGTCAAGGACTGGAAAGCCAGCAAGAACGGCTTTGTGGTCAACACCTCCAGAGGTTCGATTCAGGCCGGGCAAGTGCTGCTGGCAACCGGCGCTTGCCAACACGGCGGATTGGGCTGGTATCGGCGTCGCATCGTCCCGGTCGGCAGTTTCGTGATTGCCACCGAAGTGCTGCCTCAGGAACTGATCAACCGTCTGTTCCCGAACCAGCGTGCCTACGTCACCAGCCGTTTGATCGGCAACTATTTCCGCCTCACGCCGGATAACCGTTTGCTGTTTGGTGGCCGTGCGCGCTTTGCCATGTCCAACAGCAGTTCCGATGCCAAGAGCGGCAAGGTGCTTCAGGCGGCCATGGTGCAGATGTTCCCGCAACTGGCACATGTGAAGGTCGATTACTGCTGGGGTGGGCTAGTGGACATGACGTCCGACCGTCTGCCGCGTGCCGGCGAGCATGGCGGGGTTTTCTATTCGATGGGCTATAGCGGCCATGGCGTGCAGATGTCGGTGCACATGGGCCAGGTCATGGCGCAGGTCATGGACGGCAAGGCGCAGGCAAACCCCTGGCGTGACCTGAGCTGGCCGGCGATTCCCGGACACTTTGGCAAGCCGTGGTTTCTGCCACTGGTGGGCGCGTATTACCGCTATCAGGACAGTCGCTACTGAGTTTTTGTTTCACCGTCGTCGTGTGTGCTTAAAGGACGCTCCGGCCAACCGTGAGCAACTCGGACATTCCCCTTTTCGACAGGTAGAACTGATATGGCTGACAAGAAAACCGATTCCCCATTGATTTCAGGCCAAGACAGCCTGCGGGTTTTCGAGGGACTCAATCGCGGTCTGTCGCGCCGTGATGCATTGCGCATGCTGGGCGTCGCGGGTGTCGTGGCGGCAGGCTCCACCAGCCTGTTCGGTGCGGCGGGGAAAGTGTTTGCCGATGACGACGCGGCACCCGTGAAAGGCAAGCCGGGCGGACGCATTCGTGTGGCAGGCATGTCCAGCTCCACGGCCGATACCCTCGACCCGGCCAAGGGGGCGCTGTCCACTGACTATGTTCGCCACTTCATGTTCTACAACGGTCTGACCCGCTTCGACAGCCATCTGGTGCCGCATCCGGAGCTGGCCGAGAAGATCGAAAACAGCAACGCAACGGTGTGGACCATCACCTTGCGCAAGGACGTCACGTTCCACAACGGCAAGTCGCTGAGCGCCGCCGATGTGGTGTTCTCCCTGTCGCGCCACAAGGACCCTGCCACCGGCTCGAAAGTCATGCCGCTGATGGCGCAGTTCGCCGAGATCAAGGCGACCGGCCCGCTGGAAGTACAGATTACCCTGAGTTCGCCAAACGCCGAGTTGCCGTCGATCCTGGCGGTTTCGCACCTGCTGATCGTGCCTGAAGGCACCACCGACTTCAGCAAGGGCATTGGTACCGGCCCGTTCACGGTCAAGGAATTCACGCCAGGCGTGCGCTCCGTCAGCGCCCGCAACCCGAACTACTGGAAACCGGGCCTGCCATACCTGGACGAGATCGAGTTCATTGCCATCGGCGACGAGCCATCGCGGGTCAACGCGCTGCTGTCCGGCGATGTGCATATGATCAACGAGGTCAACCCGCGCTCCACCACCCGCATTGCCGCCAGTGCCGGTCACCGTGTCGTGGATGCGCCGTCGGGCAACTACACCGATCTGATCATTCGCCAGGACCAGATGCCGGGCAAGAGCCCCGAATTCACCGAGGCCATGAAGTACCTGCTCGATCGCGAACAGGTCAAGTCGGCGGTGTTCCGTGGTTATGCCCGCGTGGGTAACGACCACCCGATTGCGCCCGGTTCGCGCTACTTCAATGCCGACCTGCCGCAGCGCGTGTACGACCCCGAGAAAGCCAAATTCCTGCTCAAGAAAGCCGGAATGGAAAAAATCACCATGCCGGTTGCCGCATCGCCCGCCGCGACGGGTTCGGTGGACATTGCCGTGCTGCTGCAACAGTCGGCCAAGCAGGCCGGGCTGACCCTCAACGTCAACCGCCTGCCCAGCGATGGCTACTGGTCCAACCACTGGATGAAGCACCCGCTGAGCTTCGGCAACATCAACCCGCGTCCCAATGCCGATGTGATCTTCTCGCAGTTCTTCCAGTCGTCCGCGCCGTGGAACGAGTCCGCCTGGAAGAACGATCAGTTCGACCAGTTGCTGATGCTGGCCCGTGGCGAAACCGACGACGAGAAGCGAGCGAAGATGTATGGCGACATGCAAGCGCTGGTCAGCCAGCACTGCGGTATCGGCATCCCCGTGTTCATCAGCAATATCGACGGTGTGGACAAGCGCATCCAGGGTTACTCCAGCAATCCGCTGGGTGGCTTCATGGGTTACATGTTCAGCGAGCAGGTGTGGCTGGACGTGTAACAACGGTTGTGGACTGATGCGGGAGCAGGCAGATGAATAGCAACACATTCTGGCTGATCGTCCAGCGCCTGGGCGCTGCGATCGTGACCTTGTTGATTGTTTCCGTGGTGGTATTCGCCATTACGGCAGTGTTGCCCGGCGATGCGGCGCAAGCCGCTCTCGGGCAGTTCGCGACCCCTGAACAGGTTGCGGCCCTGCGCATCAAGCTGGGTCTGGATCAGCCAGGTGTGGTGCGTTACCTGCAATGGTTGATGAACCTGCTGGGCGGGAATATGGGCGAATCGGTGTCCAACGCCATGCCAGTGACCGAGCTGATTGCCGGACGCTTCCCCAACACCCTGATGCTGGCGGCCACCACGGCGCTGGTATCGGTGCCGGTTGCTCTGACGCTGGGCATCGGCTCGGCAATGGGCCGTGGCGGTCGCCTGGACAGCGCGCTGAGTTTCATCACCCTGGCTCTGGTGGCCGTGCCCGAGTTTCTGGTGGCGACTCTTGCGGTGTTGATCTTTGCCGTGAACCTGGGCTGGCTGTCTGCGTTGTCCTATGCCAGCGATGTCAGCTCGCCGCTGCAATTCATCCGCACCTATGCATTGCCGGTGATGACCCTGTGCTGCGTCATTGTCGCCCAGATGGCACGCATGACCCGCGCTGCCGTTATCGACCAGCTCGACAGCCCGTATGTGGAAATGGCTCGGCTCAAGGGCGTTAGCCCGACGCGCATCGTGCTGCAACATGCCTTGCCCAATGCCATCGGGCCGATTGCCAACGCCGTTGCGTTGAGCCTGTCTTACCTGCTGGGCGGCGTGGTGATCGTCGAGACCATCTTCAACTATCCCGGCATCGCCAGCCTGATGGTCGATGCCGTGACCAACCGGGACATGGCGTTGGTGCAGGCCTGCACCATGCTGTTCTGCTCGGCTTATCTGGGGTTGGTGTTGCTGGCCGACCTGTGTGCAATCCTTTCCAATCCGAGGCTGAGAACCCAATGAACAATATCATTGTGAAATCGACGCCAGCCGCGCCAGACCTGGCGCTTGGCAAAATTTCCCATGGGCCTTCGTGGCTTGGTCTGATCGGCGCGGCGATGTGTTTCATCTGGTTGCTGGTCGCGGCGTTTGGCCCATGGCTGGCGCCGTACTCAGTAGGCGAAGTGGTTTCCGACAACGTGTTCGACGCCATCAGCGCCACGCATCTGTTCGGCACCGATTATCTGGGCCGTGACATGCTCAGTCGGGTGCTGGTGGGCGCGCGTTTCACCATCGGTCTGGCGCTGGTCGCCGCGGTCCTGGCCAGTGGTATCGGAACGCTCTGTGCCCTGCTTTCGGTGGTAGCGCCCAAATGGCTGGATGAAGTGATCAGCCGTCTGATGGATGCTTTGATCTCGATCCCCAGCAAGATGCTCGCGCTGATCATGGTGTCGGCCTTTGGTTCGTCCATCACGCTGCTGATCTGCACGGCGGTGCTGAGTTTCATGCCGGGTGCTTTTCGGATTGCACGCAGTCTGGCGGTGAACATTGAGGCGCTGGAATACGTGCAGGTAGCCCGTACCCGTGGCGAAGGGCGCATCTACATTGCCTGCCAGGAAATCCTGCCCAACATGCTCAACCCGGTGATGACCGATCTGGGCCTGCGCTTCGGTTTCATCGTGCTGTTGCTCAGCGGCATGAGCTTTCTGGGGCTGGGCGTTCAGCCACCGGACGCCGACCTGGGCTCGCTGGTGCGCGAGAACATTGGCGGGCTCAATCAGGGTGCTCCCGCCATCGTGATTCCGGCATTGGCCATCGGCACGCTGACTATCGGAGTCAACCTGTTTATCGACCGGCTTTCATCGAGTCGCAGTCGCCGCGCAGGAGGTCGATGAGATGAGTGAATTGATAAGTGTCCAAGACCTGCGGGTCGTTGCCAGTGGCGAGCAGGGCGAAATCGAGATCGTCAAAGGCGTGAGTTTCGCGTTGGAAAAAGGCGAAGTGCTGGCGCTGATCGGTGAGTCCGGTTCCGGCAAGACCACCATCGCTCTGGCGCTGCTGGGTTATGCGCGACGTGGTTGTCGTCTGGCCAGCGGCGTGGTGCAGGTCGGCGAGCACGACATGCTCAGCCTCCCGGAAAAACAGTTGCAGGGTTTACGTGGCAACCGTGTTTCCTACATTGCGCAAAGTGCTGCCGCCGCTTTCAACCCGGCCAGGAAACTGATCGATCAGGTGATCGAGGGCGCGTTGATTCATGGCCTCGGCACCCAGGCGGCGCTGGAAGCCAAGGCTATCGAGCTGTTCCGGGATCTGGCACTGCCTGACCCGGAGCAGATCGGTGAACGCTATCCGCATCAGGTGTCGGGCGGCCAGTTGCAGCGGGTCATGGCGGCCATGGCGCTGATCAGCGACCCTTTGCTGGTGATTCTCGACGAGCCCACTACGGCGCTGGACGTCACCACCCAGATCGACGTGCTACGGGCTTTCAAGCGGGTGGTGCGCGAGCGTGGCGCGACGGCGGTCTATGTCTCCCATGATCTGGCGGTTGTGGCGCAGATGGCGGATCAGATCGTGGTGCTCAACGGCGGGCAGATCATCGAAAAAAGCAGCACCACGGCGTTGCTCAAAGGCCCGGGAGAAGCCTATACCCGCAGCCTGTTGGCCGCCGCCCGGCCAGACGCTACCTTGAGCCCGGCCAGTGAGGTGGCCAAGGACAGCGTGCTGCTGACCATCAAGGGCATGACCGCCGGCTACGGCAAGAAGAACCTGCAAGGCATGCCGATGATCCGCGTGCTCGAAGACATCGACCTGACCGTGCGTCGTGGCCAGGCCATCGGCGTGATCGGTGAGTCCGGTTCGGGCAAGTCGACCCTGGCGCGTGTGGTTGCCGGTTTGCTGGACCCGGCTCGCGGCAGCCTGGTGTTCGATGGCGCTGAATTGTCCGGCACCCTGGCCGGGCGCACGGAAGACCAGTTTCGACGCATTCAGATGGTGTTCCAGAACGCCGATACCGCACTTAATCCGATGCATAGCGTGAGCACGATTCTGGCCCGACCGCTGAAGATGTACTTCGGCCTCAAGGGGCAGGCTTTGCGTCAACGCATCGACGAATTGATGGATCTGGTGCGCTTGCCCCGTGAGCTGGCCGAGCGCCGTCCCAACGAACTGTCCGGCGGGCAGAAGCAACGAATCAACCTGGCCCGCGCTCTGGCGGCCAAGCCGGACCTGATCCTCTGCGATGAAGTGACCTCGGCGCTGGATACTGTGGTCGGCGCAGCCATTCTTGAACTCCTGGGTGATCTGCGACGCGAGCTTGGGGTTTCCTATCTGTTCATCAGCCATGACATATCCACCGTCCGCGCCCTGTGCGATGACATCGTGGTGATGTACAGCGGCCACAAGGTCGAGGAGGGCAGTTGCGAGTCCTTCAGCAAGGCGCCTTTCCATCCTTACACGGACTTGCTGGTGAGTTCGGTACCAGAACTGCGCCAAGGCTGGCTGGAAGAGTGTTCTTCCACTTGTGGCAAGCTGCCGTCGATCAGTGCCCCGGCCAATAATCCGGAGCTTTGCACTTTCCTCAATCGTTGCCCGGTCCGTGTCGAGGGGCTGTGCAACAAGACTGCACCCGCTCGCCGCCAGATTGGTGGTGGCAGCGAAATCCTTTGTCATCGTGACAGCGCTGAATTGCAGGGCGCACAAGAGAACCTGAATAACGTGACCGTGGGAGCCTATGCATGAAAGGGCGTTTCGTAAGGTTGGGCGAGCGTGATCGGCCCACTGTCAGCCTGAAAGTCGATGGCTTGCCCGTCGAAGCCTTGCAGGGCGACACCCTGATGGTCGCCTTGCTGACCAAGGGCGCGGCATTACGCCAGTCCGAATTCGACTCGGGGCGTCGTGCCGGTTTCTGCCTGATGGGCGCCTGCCAGGATTGCTGGGTATGGACCCGCAGCGGCGAACGCCTGCGCGCCTGCTCCAATGAAGTCCGCGAGGGGCTTGATATCGTCACTACACAACCGGAGGCGACATGGCCACTTCACGGTTAGGCGTTGCAGATCCCAAGGCTGCCAGGGTCGTCATCATCGGTGCCGGGCCTGCCGGAACCCGCTGCGCCGAGACGCTGCTGGCGGCGGGCCTCAAGCCGGTTCTGATCGATGAAAACCGCCGTGATGGCGGGCAGATCTATCGGCGTCAGCCCGAAGGTTTCAAGCGCGACTATTCGGCACTGTATGGCACCGAAGCGCCAAAGGCCCGTGCGCTGCATGAAAGCTTCGACCGCCTGCGTTCGCAGATTGACTATCGCCCCGACACGCTGGGCTGGAACCTGACGCCCGGCCAGTTGTGCTGTGTCAGCCAGGGCCTGCATACCGTTCAGGATTTCGATGCACTGATCTTGTGTACCGGCGCCACCGACCGCCTGATGCCGATCAAGGGCTGGCAACTGGCAGGGACTTACAGCCTGGGCGGCGCGCAGATTGCCCTCAAGGCGCAGTCGGTATCCATTGGCAGCCGGGTTGTGTTCATGGGCAGCGGCCCGTTGCTGTATCTGGTCGCCAGCCAGTACGTGAAGGCCGGTGCCGAGGTGGCGGCGGTGCTCGACACTTCTCCTTTCAGCAAGCGCATCGGCGCACTGCCCAAACTGATGGCGCGTCCGGGTTTGCTGTTCAACGGCATGAAACTGCTGGCTCAGCTTTACCGCGCCAAGGTGCCGGTACACATGGGTGTTCAGCCGGAACAGATACTGGGCGACGCTCAAGAGGGCGTCAGCGGTGTGCAAGTGCGGTTGGCGAATGGCACGTCCTTGAGCGTCGAGTGCGATGCGTTGGCGCTGGGTTACCACTTGCGGCCTGAAACCCAGCTGGCCGATCTGGCGGGTTGCCAGTTGCGCTTCGATGAGGCTTCCGGGCAATGGCTGCTGGCCGTCGATGAAGAAGGCCGGACCTCGGTCAAAGGCGTCTACGCCGCAGGCGATGGCGCGAAGATTCGCGGTGCCGACGCTGCCGAGCAGGCTGGACGCCTTGCGGCGCTGGCTCTGTTGCAGGACCTGGACCTTCCCGTGGACCAGGCGCTTCAGGCCGGGGTGCGCAAGGACCTTGAAGTCATGGATCGCTTTCGTGTCGGTCTGGCCGAGGCCTTTCCGTGGCCAGCGGCCCAGGCTCAGGCATTGCCCGATGATGCGATTGTCTGCCGCTGCGAGATGATCAGTGCTGGTGAGTTGCGGGGTGTCGTTCGCCAGAAAGGCGCCTGCGAGGTCAACCGCGCCAAGGCGTTCAGCCGGGTCGGCATGGGGCGCTGCCAAGGGCGTTACTGCTCCCAGGCGGGCGCTGAAGTGATCGCCGCCGCTGCGGGCGTGCCGGTCGAACAGGTGGGGCGTCAGCGTGGGCAGGCTCCGGTCAAACCCTTGTCCATGCTCACAGATGAGGTGGTGTCATGAAGCAGCCGAAAGTCGATGTGCTGATTATTGGCGGTGGAATCATGGGCTCGGCTTCGGCCTTTTTCCTGCGCCAGCGCGGCCAGTCGGTGACCTTGCTGGAGCGCGACATGATCGGCCAGTACGCCAGTGGCGTTAACTTTGGCAATGTCCGCCGTCAGGGTCGTTTCCTCGGCCAGTTGGAGTTGTCCAACCGCTCCTGGGCATTGTGGAAGCGCTTGCCGGAACTGATCGATGACGACCTGGAGTTCATTCCCTCGGGGCACATGCGTGTCTGCTACCGCGAAGACGAGATCCCGGAGCTGGAAGCCTATGCCGCCGCGCCCGAAGCCCGCGAGCTGGATCTGCAGATCTACAGCGGCAAGGAGTTGCATGAGCGCTTCCCGTTCCTGGGGCCTGACGTGAAAGGCGGTTCCTACGCGCCCCACGACGGTCACGCCAACCCGCGTCTGGCTGCGCCGGCCTTTGCCCGTGCAGCGATTCGGGCTGGCGCGCGCATCGAGGAGCGGACTGAGGTCGCCCATGTGCAAAAGGTCGGGAGCGAGTTTGAAGTCACCACCACCGATGGCCGGGTCTTTACCGCCGACAACCTGCTGATTACTGCTGGCGCCTGGGGCCAGAAGCTGTCCGAACAGTTCGGTGAGCCAGTCCCGCTGGACACCCACGGCCCGCAAATGGCTGTGACCGAACCTGTGCCTTACGCCCTGCCGACAGTGATTGGCGTGTACACGAAGATTGCCCACGAAGTGATCTATTTCCGGCAGATCCCGCGGGGCAACATCATCATCGGCGGTGGCTTTCGCAGCAAACCGGACATGATCAACCGAAAGGCCTATGTCGAGCCGCGCAGCATCATCAATCAGGTGCAGCAGATGCGCCGGTTGCTGCCGGGCGTGGGCAACCTGAACATCATTCGGGTGTGGAGCGGCATCGAAGGCTATACGCCGGATTCGTTGCCGGTCATGGGCCGCAGCGGCGCGGTGGACGGGTTGTTCTATGCTTTCGGCTTCTGCGGTCACGGCTTCCAGCTCGGTCCGGGCGTGGGTGACGTGATGGCTGAATTGATCAGCACTGGCAGTACCTCCACCTCTATCAGCCCCTTCGACATTCGCCGTTTTGCCATGGTGAACGAGCAAGCGAGTAAAGCCTCATGACGCCCCGCGCACTGGAAATCCTCAAGCGACTGATTGCCTTCGATACGGTGTCGTCGGAGCCGAACATGGCCCTGATCGAATACGTTCGCGACCTGCTGGCGAGCAAAGGCATCGAGTCATTGATCGTCAAGGACGAGACGGGCAAGAAAGCCAACCTGTTTGCCAGCACCGGTCCGCGTGACCAGCCGGGTGTGTTGCTGTCTGGCCATACCGACGTAGTGCCCGCCGCCGGGCAGGCCTGGACCGTGCCGCCGTTTGAGGCGACGGTACGTGACGGGCGGATTTATGGCCGTGGGACCTGCGACATGAAGGGCTTCATTGCCCTGGCCATCGACGCCATGCTCGATGCGGCGGACATGACGTTGACTCGACCGCTGCAACTGGCTTTGTCCCACGATGAAGAAATTGGCTGTGTCGGCGTGCGGCGTTTACTGGATGTCTTGCATCTGGCGCCGCTGCGGCCCTTTCTGTGTGTGGTGGGTGAGCCGACCATGATGCAGTTCGCCATCGGCCATAAAGGCAAAAGCTCCTACCGGACCTTTTGTCGTGGCCAGGAAGCGCATTCCTCGCTGGCACCGCGCGCGGTCAATGCGATTCATCTGGCCAGTGATTTCATTGCCGAGCTGCGCAAGAGTCAGGCGCTGATCGAACAGCAGGGCTCGCGGGACGACGGCTATGACATTCCTTACAGCACCGTGCATATCGGCCGTATCGACGGCGGCAAGGCGCTGAATATCGTGCCGAACCTCTGCACGCTTGAGTTCGAGTACCGCAATTTGCCGGGTGATGACCCGGATCTGTTGCTGGCGCAGTTGCGTGAGCAGGCCGAAGTGCTGGTGCGCGAGGCCAAGCAGTTGTCCGGCGTGGCGGACATCGAGATTGAAATCATGAACGAATACCCGGCGCTGGAGACGCACCCAAGCGTTGAGGCCGTGCGCCTGTTGCATGCCTTCGCCGAGCCGGGCACGCAGCACATCAAGGTTTCGTATGGCACTGAAGGTGGTTTGTTCGCGGGGCGACTCAATGTACCGGTGGTGGTGTGTGGGCCGGGTTCCATCGAGCAGGCGCACAAGCCCGACGAGTTTATCGATGTAAGCCAGATGACGGCAGGCGAGCGCTTTTTGCAGAACCTGTTGGGCTCGTTGAAGCAGTAGAGGCTGCCGTGAGAGGGCGAATTTCAGCATCCGACGCTGCTGGTTCGCCGCTTTCAGCATCCTGGACTGTGGCGGCTGCTTAGACTGGCAGTCATCCCGGAACAGGACTCGATCATGCTCAAGAATCAGTTGAAAGACCCCAGCCTGCTGGTAGAACGCGCTTACGTCGATGGGCAGTGGATTGCCGCCGATGACGGCGCAACCTTGACTGTGACAGACCCGGCGACGGGCGAAAGTCTGGCGCTGGTGCCGGCCCTGAACGGTGCCGAGACACGGCGCGCCATCGAAGCTGCCGAGCGTGCCTGGCCAGCCTGGCGGGCACGTCCTGCCGCCGAGCGTGCCGTGTTGCTGGAGCGCTGGTGTCAGGCCATGCTCGACAACCTTGAGGACCTGGCGCTGATCATGACCCTTGAGCAGGGCAAGCCGCTCAACGAGTCCCGTGGTGAAATCCGCTATGGCGCCAGTTTCGTCAAATGGTTCGCTGAAGAGGCGCGCCGCTCTTATGGCGAAACCATCCCCACGCCCAGTGCCGACCGTCGCTTGATGACCCTCAAGCAACCCGTGGGTGTCTGCGCTGCGATCACGCCCTGGAACTTCCCCAACGCAATGATCACCCGCAAATGCGCCCCGGCATTGGCAGCGGGTTGTCCGATTATCGTCAAACCGTCGGACCTGACGCCGTTGTCTGCTTTAGCGCTGGCGGTGTTGGCCGAGCGCGTGGGGATTCCCGCAGGCGTGTTCAACGTCATTACCGGGTTACCCACCGGCATTGGCGAAGAACTGACCGGCAACCCGGCAGTGCGCAAGATTTCCTTTACCGGCTCGACGCCTGTGGGTCGTCTGCTGATGCGCCAGAGCGCCGAGCACATCAAGCGCCTGAGCCTGGAACTGGGCGGCAATGCGCCGTTTATCGTGTTCGACGATGCCGATCTGGAGCAGGCTGTGGCGGGCATCATGCTCAGCAAATTCCGTAATGCCGGGCAGACCTGCGTCTGCGCCAACCGCATTCTGGTGCAGAACGGTATCTATGACCGCTTTGCCCAACGGCTGGTGGAAGAAGTCGCCAAGCTCAAGGTCGGTAACGGACTGGAGGAGGGTGTCACCATTGGGCCGCTGATCAACACGGCGGCAGTGAACAAGGTTGCCCGACATATCGACGATGCCCTGAGCCAGGGCGCGAAGCTGCTGTACGGTGGTCTTCCGGATGGCGATAACCAGTTCGTGCAACCGACCGTGCTGGGCGATACCCATGCCGGAATGCTGCTGGCGAACGAAGAAACCTTCGGCCCGGTTGCCCCGCTGATGCGCTTTACCGACGAAGCCGAGGCGCTGGCCCTGGCCAACGCCACGCCGTATGGGCTGGGTGCTTATTACTTCACCCAGGACCTGCGCCGCTCATGGCGTTTCGGTGAGGCGCTGGAGTTCGGCATGGTCGGGCTCAATACCGGGATCATTTCCATGGAGGTCGCGCCTTTCGGCGGGATCAAACAGTCAGGCCTGGGCCGCGAAGGCTCCAGCTACGGGCTGGACGAATATCTGGAAGTGAAGGCGTTTCATGTGGGCGGGTTGTAGGCCTGATACCGATCAGTGAAGGGATGGCTGTCGCTCCACCAGCGCATTGGCCGTTCCCGTATCTGGCAGGCACAAACGGGTTGGATTGTCAGGGAAGTTTCATGCAGAAGATATGGATTGGTCTTTCGGAATCGTCACATTTTTTGAGCTGCACCCATCGTGGGAGGGAGCTTGCTCGCGACGAGGCCGGTGAAGTCAGCACACATTTCAGCGCCCGAAAGATGGCTTCGCGGCTGAAGCCACTCCTACCGGGTTTGCGGTGATTCACGAATACGTCAGGCCCCAACCTCAGAAACCCGCAGAAGTGTTTCTTCGAGTTTGATGGGTGGATCGGGGGTTACTTTTAACATGATGAAACTCCTACACATTCCGGAGCCATCTCTTGCCGTTTCCACACGACAAAAGGTGGCAGCTATGAACGGGGTGGAAAACCAGGCTGTAGGCACCCGGCCAGACCGAAGTCTGCCCGCACATAGCCGCCATAGTGCACTCGCCGATTACATATCCGGCAAGCAACTTGGTGACGCTTGTGCGCCTACAGAAAAGAACAGGTTTCCACACCCGATCGCTGATTTTGCAGCGACGGAGCGCAGACTAGTTCCCGGATCTGGCAGGCACAAGCGGGTTGGATTGTCAGGGAAGTTTCATGCAGAAGATACGGATTGGTCTTTCGGAATCGTCACATTTTTTGAGCTGCACCCATCGTGGGAGGGAGCTTGCTCGCGACGAGGCCGGTGAAGTCAGCACACATTTCAGCACCCGAAAGATGGCTTCGCGGCTGAAGCTACTTCTACCGGATTTGCGGTGATTCTGTGGATACCTTCAATGAAGTCGCCAGCATGCTGCTTCCCATAAAGTACTTCTACAGATCAGAACACCGGTTGCAGTGCTGCAGACCGGTGGGCGATAGTGCGGCTCCATGGACTCAGGAGCTGCTTCACCGATGCTGAAAACTCTGGCCGTTGCCAACTATCGTTCGATCAATAATCTGGTTGTGCCCTTGGGGAGGCTCAACCTTGTTACGGGTGATAACGGGAGTGGCAAGTCCAATCTCTACAAGGCTTTGCGGCTATTGGCGGAGACGGCTCAAGGCGGTGTGGTGGAAGCCTTGGCCCATGAAGGTGGACTGGACTCGACCTGGTGGGCCGGTCCTGAAGTGGTCAGCCAGCGCATGAAAAAGGGCGAAGTGCCTCTAGAGGCATCCGTGCGTCGAGAGGCAAAGCGCCTGCGCCTGGGGTTTGCCACCGAGGACTTCGGTTTTGCCATTTCCCTGGGTTTGCCGGAACCACTGCCGTATCCCACCGCTTTCATGCTGGACCCGGAGATCAAGCGGGAATGCATCTGGGCCGGGCCGTTGTACCGGCCGGCTTCCCTGCTGGTGGATCGCAAGGGGCCTATGATCCGTGCACGTCAGGGCCGGGAATGGGACATCCTCCAGCAACATGGGCAGCCGTTCGACAGCCTGTTCGCTCAACTGGGCAGCCCGAGAAATTTTGCTGAAATCGCCGAAATGCGTACGCTCATAAAGGGCTGGCGTTTCTACGACCATTTCCGCATAGATCGGGATGCCCCGGTTCGCCAGCCACAATTGGGTACCCGCACACCGGTGCTGCATCACGATGGGCGCAATCTGGCGGCGGCCTTGCAGACCATCATCGAAGTGGGCGAAGTGGAGGATTTACAGCCAGCACTTACCGATGCATTTCCCGGAACCCGTCTGGAAATCGACGCCACGCCGGGAGGTTTGTTCAGCTTGCTCCTTCATCAGCACGGGCTGCTTCGACCGCTGACGGCGGCTGAGCTTTCGGATGGAACGCTGCGTTATCTGCTGCTCATGGCCGCACTGTTGACACCGCGACCACCGTCGATGATGGTCTTGAACGAGCCGGAAACCAGCCTGCATGTCGACCTGTTGCCCGCCCTGGCGCGATTGATTATCCGCGCCTCGGAGCGTTGTCAGGTCTGGGTGGTGTCTCACTCAAGCATCCTGATAAGAGAGCTGAGCCGCCATGAAGACTGCCAGAAAATCGTCCTGCAAAAGACCTTGGGCCAGACCGAAGTGCAAGGCCAGAGGCCATTGGATGCACCCGCGTGGCATTGGCATGATTAAGGTTGTGTGGGGGTGAATTCATTCGCCAAGGCTAATACCCCTGCCCGCGATCCACTTGCCCCTCCATCGGCTCGCCTCTTTCAAAGCGCCGAATGTTTTCCAGCAGCCCCGCAAACGCGCTTTCCGGTTGGGTCATGGCAGCGATGTGGGGGGTCAGCAGGATCTTCGGGTGTTTCCAGAACGGGTGATCGGTTGCTGCCGGTTCCTTTTGCAGCACATCCAGCACGGCTGCGCTGAGCTGGCCGCTGTCCAGCGCCTCCAGCAGGTCGTCCTCCACCAGATGCTTGCCGCGACCCATATTGATCAGCGCCGCGCCCTGCGGCAGGTGCTTGAACAGGTCGCGATTGAGGATGCCTTCGGTCTGTTCTGTCAGGGGCAGCACGCACAGCAGGATGTCGCATTGCGTCAGGAAAGCAGGTAGTTGTTCGGTGCCAGCATGGCAGTCGACGCCTTCGATACGATGCTCGCTGCGTGCCCAGCCTGACAGGGCAAAACCAAAGCCTTTCAGGCTCGACAGAATGTGCTGCGCTTGCAACCCGAGCCCCATGACCCCGATGCGCCTTTTATGAGCCGGGATCAGTGGATGAGCCTGCCAACGGCCTTCGATCTGCTGTTGACGATAGCGCAGCATTTCACGATGCAGGCTCAGCACGGCGAAGCAGGCGTATTCGCACATGCCCTGACTGATGCCGGGGTCCAGCAGGCGCACCACTGGCAGTGATTGCGGGATACGGCTCAGGTCCAGTTGATCCACACCGGCTGACAAGGCGAACAGCACCTTGAGATTGGGCAGCACCTGTTCCAGATCATCGGGAGCCAGCCAGGCCGCCAGATAGTGGATGTCCTGCGGGTCGCCAATGTCCGGCCATGCGCGCCATTCGATATCGGGAGCATGCTCGGCAAACAAGGCTTTCCAGCGTTCGCCGCGGGCAGGATCGGCTTTATAGAGCAGGGCGGGCATGGGCATTTCCTGAGCGTGAAAGTGGGCCTCCATCATGCCTCAAGGCTGGAGCAGGATCTGTTGAAAGAGGCACCGCAAAGGGGCGGCTCAGCCTGTAAACAGGGCGTTGCGCGGCAGATTGCATGGCCAGAAGGAATCTGCCGTTTGCAAGGGTGAAAACAGTGGATATGGGCATCTGAGACGGCAAGTTCGGCTTAGATCGTTTCGCTGAACGCTTAACCTGAACAACATCGCAACCACCTGCCGGTTGCCCGGTCCACTACAGGTAAAGTCATGAATAGCAAAGTCGACGAAACACCTCATCTGCTCCGTCAGCGCGATCAGTTCGTACCCCGTGGTGTGGTCACCGCTCACCCGTTGGTCATCGAGCGCGCCCAGGGTTCCGAATTGTGGGATGTCGATGGCAAGCGTTATCTGGACTTCGTTGGCGGCATCGGTGTGTTGAACATCGGCCACAACCATCCCAATGTCGTCAAAGCGGTGCAGGGCCAGCTGGAGAAGGTCACCCATGCCTGCTTTCAGGTCGTTGCCTATCAGCCCTATCTTGATCTGGCCAGGCGCCTGAGCAATCTGGTGGCAGGTGAAAGTGCTATCGAGCACAAGGCGGTGTTCTTCACCTCCGGTGCCGAAGCGGTCGAGAATGCTGTGAAGATCGCCCGTGCCCACACCAATCGCCCGGCGATCATCTCGTTTCGTGGCGGTTTCCATGGCCGCACCTTGCTGGGCACGACCCTGACCGGGATGAGCCAGCCGTACAAACAAAACTTCGGCCCTCTGGCACCTGAAGTGTTCCACACCCCGTATCCCAACGAATACCGTGGTTTCACCAGCGAAATGGCCCTGGCCGCGCTGCATGAGTTGCTGGCC
This sequence comes from Pseudomonas cichorii, assembly GCF_015471405.1. GTDB lineage: Bacteria > Pseudomonadota > Gammaproteobacteria > Pseudomonadales > Pseudomonadaceae > Aquipseudomonas > Aquipseudomonas serbiensis. Next base: position 226,534 of record NZ_BLVZ01000008.1, on the reverse strand, counting down.
ACGCAGGTTGCGCCGGATCGCGTGGCAGCCATCATCATCGAGCCTGTGCAGGGCGATGGTGGTTTTCTGAGCGCGCCGGTGGCGTTTCTCAAAGCGCTGCGTGCCCTGACCGAGCAACACGGCATTGTCCTGATTCTCGATGAAATCCAGACCGGTTTCGGCCGGACCGGCAAATGGTTCGGCTTCCAGCACGCAGGCATTCAGCCCGATCTGGTCACGGTCGCCAAAAGCCTGGCTGGCGGCTTGCCGCTGTCGGGTGTGGTCGGCCGTGCCGGGATCATGGATGCACCGCTTCCGGGCGGCCTGGGTGGCACATACGGCGGCAACGCTCTGGCCTGCGCCGCAGCGCTGGCGGTGATCGATACCTACGAGCAGGAAGAACTGCTGGAGCGTGGCGAACAACTGGGGCAATACCTGCGTGCCGGCCTGCTCAAGCTGCAGTCCCGTTATTCCTGCATTGGCGACGTACGCGGCCCCGGTTTCATGCTGGCGATGGAAATCGTCAAGGACGACGCCGAGCGCAGCCCGGACGCGGACCTCAATCAGCAACTGATCGATCAGGCTCGCGTCGGCGGCCTGCTGGTCATCAAGTGCGGCGTTTATCGCAACGTCTTGCGCTTCCTCGCGCCGCTGGTGACGACTGAGGCTCAGATCGATGAAGCCTTGACCATCCTCGATGCTGCCTTGGCACGAGTATTGAAGTCCAAGTAGTCGCTCAAGCCTGGTCGCGCAGATATGCACACTGCGCGGCCGTTGGGACTGAATGTTTAATGGAGGCTTGACCTGTCATGGGGCTGACTGATTACCGAGCACTGTTGATCGACTGCGATGAAGTTCTGGTGGACCGTGATTCCGGTGTCTGGTCGGCGTTGCAGCCATTGTTGGAGCACAGCGCTGAAAAACCCGACAAGGAGCAGGTGCTGGCGGCATTCAGTGAGGTGGTGAGTGCGCTTTATCCGCGTTTTGGCGAGCTGGGTTTCAGCGGTTTGCTGTGTTTTGCCCATCGCCAGTTGTCCGAGCGTTTCGGTGCCCGGGCCACGTGGGAGGAGGGTATGGCTTTCGCGCGGTCAGTGGCCACCTGGACCTTGTTCGAGGATGCGCCGGGTGCCATGTTGTACCTGCGCAAGTTTTACCGGTTGCTGGTTTATGCCGATCGCGATGCACAGGATCGAAATGCCTTGTGCGAGCGTTTGGGGCTGGAGCCCGACAGCTTGTTGTCGCTGACCACTCATCCGCTGGATGATACGAGCTGGCTGGCCGGGATGGATCTGGCCCCCAGTGAAACCTTGCTGGTGTCCCGGCCTCCGGCGTCAGCGCTGGGCAACGGCGGCCTGTGTCTGATCCGTCGCAACCGTGCCGAACATCGCCAGCCTTGCACTGCCGATCTGTGCATCAACAGCATGGCTGACCTGGTGGCGCAGCATCAGCTGTCTTTAAGGCGCTGATTTTGCTAGAAGAGAGCTTTGGTGAATGGCAATCAAGAGGTAGGTGATGGAAGGCTTGGTCAAACTGGATCGGATTGATATCAACATCCTGGTCGAGCTCCAGAAAGACGGTCGCATGACCAACGTCAGTCTGGCAGACGCTGTCGGGCTATCTGCCAGCCCTTGCCTGCAACGGGTCAAACGTCTCGAATCAGCCGGTTATATTTCCAGCTACAAGGCCCACCTGAATCTCGCGAAGATCACCGAATCGGTCACGGTCTTCACAGAAATTTCCCTCAGCGACCACAAGCGCGAAGACTTTGCCAAGTTCGAAGCCAATATCCGTCACGTGGATGAAGTGCTCGAATGCCACCTGATCAGTGGCGGTTACGACTATCTGGTGCGCTTCATGACCCGCAGTATTCAGCACTATCAGGAAGTGATCGAAGAGCTGCTGGACAAGAATATCGGCATTTCCAAGTACTTCAGCTACATCGTCATCAAGTCACCGGTCATGAAGGACGGTGTGCCTTTACGCAAGCTTTTGCGTCACTGATGGCTAAACGCCAATAACACAGTTGCGCAAGATCACCGATTTGACACATTCTCTGCGTGTCTTCGAGTCATCCTATGACTTGGCCGGGCTTTTGCTCGTCCATGATGCTGGCTGTCTGTTGTTTGGTCCTCTCATAAGGAAGTGTTTGATGCTTTCAGCTCCTCGTTTTCTTGAGCATTACCGCAAGGCCGACCGCATCATGCTTGGCTTGATCTGGCTGCTGTTTGTGTATTCAGTCGGTCTGGCGTTCTGGCACGACACCTTTACCCAGGCAATGGTGGTGGGCGGTGGCACTGCCTTGGTGCTGACGGCACTGTATCGCGCCATTGGCGGGACCCGATTGATGCGCTGCTGTTTTGGCGTCGGCCTGATGGTCATGGCCGCACTGCATATCAATCAGGCTCAAGGGGTGGTGGAAATCCACTTCGGTATCTTTGTCTTCCTGGCCGTGCTGACCTTCTACCGCGACTGGCTGCCTATCCTGGTTGCGGCCGCAGTCATCGCCGTTCATCACGTGGTATTCCACGCTTTGCAGCATTCGGGGTTCCCGGTGTATGTCATGCACCATGCCGGTGGCTGGGGCATGGTCATGGTGCATGCGGTCTACGTGGTGGTTGAAACGGTAATCCTGATGTACCTCGCCGTCCAGAATCAGGCCGAGGCTGTCGAGAATCAGGACATGCTCGACAAGATGCTCGCCACTGCCTCGCAGCTCACGACTGAAACAAAGGCTGACGAACGGGCAGGCAAGCATGTTTCCCTTACCCAGCGCTTCGAGAGTTTCCTGTCACAGATCACCGGGCTTGTGGATGGCGTGGTGCGCGACACACGCGGCCTGGGCGAGCTGGGTCATGATCTGGCCAGGGCCAGCGGCACGCTGGAAACCGGTGCTCAGCATCAACTGAGTGAAATTGCCCGCATGACCGATGCGATGCAGCGCATGGGCGATGCCATGAACGATATTTCAGGGCATGTCGCACAGGCGGTGCAACGGGCTGGCGATGCCCGCGAACAGGTTGCGCACGGACGTGAAAGCGTTGACCGGGCACAAAGCGAAATCACCCGACTGGCTGAGCGTATCAATACCACCGACGAAACCGTGCAGGCCCTTGCCGAGCAGTCGGAGCAGGTCGGCAAAGTGTTGGACGTGATCGGTAGCATTGCTGAGCAGACCAACCTGCTGGCACTCAATGCCGCCATCGAAGCCGCACGCGCTGGCGAGCAGGGTCGCGGTTTTGCCGTCGTGGCCGATGAGGTCCGCAACCTGGCCCAGCGCACGGCGTCGTCGACCAAGGAAATTCAGGGCATCATTCATGGCCTGCAACAAGGCAGCCGCGAAGCCGCCACGGCCATGCAGGACAGCCTTGAAGGTGTCGAGCGCTGCGTCGAGAACAGCCAGCGGGCATCCGAATCATTGCGTGCCGTGGGCGACGGCATTGGTCATATCACCCAACTGAACGGTTTGATTGCTACCACCACCGATGAGCAATCCACCGCCAGTCGCGAAATCGCCGACCAACTGCGCTCGGTGCAAAGCATCGCCGAAGATACCGCCGCCAACATCGACGTACTGTCGCAAAGCAGCCAACGCCTGCCTCCTTTGGCAGTGCGTCTTGAGGCATTGGGGAAGACATTTCACAGGTAGGGTGAAGGGGGGCGCCTGCCTGTACGGGTTTTACCGGACACAAACAGAATCAACTCCAGAGTTTACAGGGAACTGTGATTGCCCTAGGGACACTCATCAGCACTTAAACGTTCTCGGAGTGCTCTGAAATGTTCAATTGGCTCGCACTTGTACTGGGCAATATCAGCGTCAGATCGAAACTGACTCTGGGCTTTGTAAGCGTTTTGTTGTTGACGACTCTGATAGCGGCTTTCAGTTGGGTGGAGATCAATATCCTGCGTGAACGAGGCCAAAAGCTGACGGCCATCGCAGAGCTCAATGAGATTGTGCGTGACATGCGCATTGGGCGTTTGAGCTACACGATTGAAGCCAGTGCGGACCGCGCCGCAGCAGTACTCAGCACGAACGAAAGTCTGGAAGCTCATTATCAAGATATCCGCGGGATGTTTCACAGCCCTTCGGATCTGAAACTGCTCAGCCAAGGCGTGGAGTCGAGCAGACGCTATCGCCTTCACTTCCAGGATTTTGTTCAGGCCACCCAGGCCCACGATGAGGCGAAAGCCAGAAAGGCGCAGGATGGCTTGAATACAGAGGTTGCCAACCTGTTCGAGGACAGCAGGCAACTGCATATCAGCCAGACCACCAAACGCGATAACGATGTCGATCAGGCCAAGAATCTTCTGGTTGCTGCCGCGATTTTTGCGCTCATTCTCGGTGCGTTGGCAGCCTGGCTCATCACCCGTCTGATCGTTGGCCCACTGAAGGAAACCCTGCTCGCTGCCGAAAGGGTGGCAGCCGGTGACCTGAGCGTCGATATCACGGCCAATCGCAAGGATGAACTTGGCCTTCTGCAAGCCAGCATGCAGCGCATGACAGTCAACCTGCGTGAGTTGATTGGTGGCATTCGCGATGGCGTCGTGCAATTGGCCAGCGCTTCGGAGCAGCTCTCGGCGGTCACCGAGCAAACCACTGCCGGGGTTACCAGCCAGAAGAGCGAGACGGATCAGGTCGCGGTTGCCATGAACGAAATGGCCGCCACTGTTCAGGAAGTGGCCCGTAATGCCGAGGACGCTTCCAACGCAGCCATCGCAGCCCATGACGAGGCCCGTAAAAGCGATGAGGTCGTGCTTCAGGCGATTGACCAGATCGGGCGCCTGGCAGAAGAAGTCCATCACTCGACCGACGCAATGAACGACCTGAGCCGCGAAAGCGACAAGATCGGCACGGTGCTGGATGTGATCAAGTCGGTCGCCCAACAGACCAATCTTCTTGCCCTCAACGCCGCTATCGAAGCGGCTCGTGCAGGCGAAGCCGGTCGTGGTTTTGCCGTGGTCGCTGACGAAGTCCGCAGCCTGGCTCAGCGCACTCAAGCCTCTACAGAAGAAATCGAAGGGCTGGTCAGCAGCCTGCAGAACGGCACCCAGAAAGTGGCGACGATTCTCGATAACAGCCTTTCCCTGACCAAAAGCAGTGTGGAACTGACTCGTCGTGCCGGCACCTCATTGATGAGCATCAGTCGCTCTGTTTCCACCGTCGAGCAGATGAACACCCAGATCGCCGCAGCCGCCGAACAACAGAGCATTGTCGCCGACGAAATCAACCGTCGCGTGGTGAACGTGCGGGTGATCTCGGAGCAGACTTTCGTCGCCAGCGGCGAAACCGCGATGTCCAGCACCGAACTGGCAAGGCTGGGCGGCAGCCTTCAGGCGAGTGTGGGTCGGTTCAAGTTTTGAGGTGACCTGGCTTCATTCGGGCTGGTTCTGTTCATCGGCAACCAGCCCGATTCGTTTGCGCCAGAACCAGGTGAGCATCAGCAGACCGACCACCACAATGGGGGTCATCAGATAGATGGGCATCATGCTTTTTGTGAACAGCGACACCCCCGCCATCAGCACCATCATTGAAACGGCGCCCATGACCTTGGCCCAATAGCGGGCGCGATAGAAATTCAGCCAATAACGTTGCAGGTTGACCCGCTGCTGCTCACGTATGCGTTGCGATCTGGCTGATCGCTTTTTCACCTTCATTGCGTTTTAGCCATCCATGGTCGGGGTGGACAGGAATGCCATGAGCGTTCCAGAAATCCTTGAGCCAGCGTGGTCCTTCATGCACTCCGGGCTCCGTATTTCAGGGCCATGATGCAAAACATGTCTGCGCTATAGCTTCGGACATACGGTCGTTTTTATCAATCATGGCTAACAAAGGTATAACTGGCGGCCTGCTCTGCGTATTATCGGTGTTTTAGTTTCGGGCGTACCCGCGCAGCCTCGGTGTACAATCTCCGAGACGTGTTGTATGCAGGGGCAGGGATGGCAAAAAAGCATTATGCACCTCTGGTACAGAACGCATGGTGACAGCTGAGCCATACGGTTTCGTATCGATGGCCGATCTCGATGAATTTTTATACGGCGCCAACCAGAAAATATAGCGGAGCATGTTAAGTGAGCATGATGAAATGGATTGACTTTCCCAGTCTGGGCGATGAACGAGGAGGGTTGGTCGCTCTTGAAATCGGTATGGAAAAAGCAATACCTTTTGATATTAAGCGCGTTTATTACATTTATCGAACCGGCGAGGGTGTCAGTCGCGGTTATCATGCTCACCGTAACTTGAAGCAGGTTGCCATCTGTGTGGCCGGAAAGTGCCGCATGGTGCTGGATAATGGCGAAGTTCGTGAAGAAACCTGGATGGACAGTTCTACCAGAGGGCTCTTGATCGAAAGTATGGTCTGGCGCGAAATGCATGACTTTAGTGATGACTGCATATTGCTCGTACTGGCCAGCGAACATTATGACGAGTCGGATTACATCAGGAATTATGATCGCTTTCTCGCGGAGATAAATAATGTCTGAGATTCACGCTCTGGCCGATGTTAAAAGTTCAGACATTGGTAGTTCGACACGTATCTGGCAATACTCCGTTGTTCTGCAGGGAGCGGTTATCGGTCGTAACTGTAATATCTGTGCCCATACGCTGATCGAAGGCGATGTCATCGTAGGGGACAATGTTACCGTCAAGTCGGGTGTTTTCCTGTGGAGCGGCACGCGGATAGAAGACAACGTGTTCATTGGCCCAAATGCAACTTTTACCAACGATCCGATGCCCAGGTCAAAAGTATACCCTGATGCTTTTCAGGGGATAACGGTCAAGGCCGGAGCAAGTATTGGTGCCAATGCAACATTACTGCCGGGGATCACCATCGGTAGCAATGCAATGGTAGGGGCAGGTTCTGTGGTCACTAAAGACGTGCCCGACAGCGCTGTTGTAGTTGGCAACCCGGCAAGAATTATCAGGTACCTGGACAAATGATCAGTTTTCTGGATTTAAAGAAAATCAACTCGACGATGCGCGACGAGTTGATAGCGTCATGCACCCGCGTCATCGATTCGGGCTGGTACATCGGCGGTAATGAACTTTCAAACTTTGAAGAAAGTTTTGCAGCCTATAGCGGCAGTCGGCACTGCATCGGCGTTGCGAATGGTCTTGATGCGCTGAACCTGACGCTGCGTGCCTGGAAAGAGTTGGGGAAACTCAAGGATGGCGATGAAGTCATCGTGCCTGCCAACACCTACATCGCCAGTGTTCTGGCTATCACCGAAAATCGGTTGGTGCCGGTGCTGGTCGAGCCTGATGCCGCCACCTATAACTTGTGCCCTGCCAAGGCCCGGGCTGCGGTGACCTCCAGAACCCGCGTCATCATGCCTGTCCACTTGTATGGGCAATTATCCGACATGACGGCGTTGATGGCGCTGGCTGAGGAAAAGGGACTGCTGGTTCTTGAAGACTCTGCCCAGGCTCATGGTGCGAGCTTCAATGGCCGAAGGGCAGGCAGTTGGGGAAATGCCTCGGGCTTCAGCTTCTATCCAGGGAAAAACCTTGGTGCTCTGGGCGATGCCGGCGCGGTAACTACCGACGATGACGAGTTGGCGAAAGTTCTGCGCGCACTGCGCAACTATGGTTCCCATGAAAAATACAAGAACCTTTATCAGGGCGTGAACAGCCGCCTGGATGAGATTCAGGCCGCCATGCTTAGCGTCAAGCTCAAGTATCTGGATGACCAGACTGCGCGCCGCAGGGAAATCGCCAAAATGTACATGGAGGGCATCAGCAACCCCGCCTTAGAGCTGCCGCTTTCTGCTGGCGTTTGCCCTCTGTCGCTGCAGAGCCATGTCTGGCATCTGTTCGTTGTTCGATGCCAGCAGCGTGATGCATTGCAGCAGCATCTGGCTGATCAGGGCATTCAAACCATCATCCACTACCCTATTCCGGTTCATCAGCAGCAGGCATATAAAGAGCTGAACGGGAAAAGCTACCCGTTGACCGAGACGATCCATCAGCAGGTTCTGAGTTTACCCATGAGTCCTGAAATGACCTCGTCTGAAGTCGAGGCGGTCATCGCAGCTGTTAATAATTTTTCTGGCGAAGAGTGACTCAATGATTCAGTTGTTAGGCCGTCTTTGGAAGTGTTTTACACTCAAAAGAAAGCTGCAGTTCTTTGTGATCCTCGGGCTCATGGTGGTCGCATCGCTTGCAGAAATCGTCAGTATCGGGGCAATCGTTCCGTTCCTGGCGGTTTTGATCAACCCCGAGAAACTTCTGAGTCAGCCGCTCGTTGGTGATGTTTTTGCTGCGATGAATATTGACTCTGCCAACGGGCTCTTGTTGCCGTTGACCGTCATTTTTGCAGTGGCCGCCATATTTTCCGGTGTCAGTCGTTTTGTCTTGATGTGGGCGCAGAACAGATTGAGTTCGGCAGTGGGGAGTGATCTGGCAAGCGATATATACAAGACAGTCATTCATCAGCCTTACAGCAAGCACATCTCCAGGAATAGCAGCGAAGTCATAACGGCTATTTTCAACAAGGTCGACACGGTGGTGCGGGAGTTTCTATTTCCGTCGCTGACCATTGTCAGCTCGGCTTTCATGATGTTGGCAATTCTTGTCATTGTGCTGGTCATCCAGCCCATCGTTGCCTTTCTCGCCTTTGCGAGTTTTGGTGGCGTCTACCTGGCGGTTGTGCTGGTGACAAGAAAGCAACTGAAAAAAGACAGCCTGGTGGTGAGTGTCACTTCCGATAAAGAACTGAAGTTGATGAGTGAAAGTCTTGAAGGTATTCGAGACGTTATTATTGACTCGTCTCAGCAGACCTATCGCAAGGACTTTGATCGCACCGATTACACGTTGCGTCGTGCCAGAGCCAATATCCAGATCATCGCCAACTCGCCACGCTTCGCTATCGAATCGTTCGGTATGTTGATGATTGCGGTTTTTGCGTACTGGCTTGCGCAGCAACCCGGTGGGCTGCTTGCATCGATCCCGATGCTGGGCGCGTTGGCGCTTGCGGCACAACGCCTGCTTCCGGTGTTGCAGCAATCCTATGCGGCCTGGGCCTGTATCAGTGGCGCGCAAGACTCGTTACGAGATGTCCTGGACCTTCTGCCAGAGAAGCGCGACGAGGTCGAAGTCGAGTCGACGCCGACCCCTCTGGATTTTAATGACTGCCTGTCGCTGGATCATGTGTCGTATCGCTACGGCAAGGATGCTCCATGGGTGTTGAAAGATATAAGCCTGAGCATTCCCAAGGGTTCGCGAGTTGGCCTGATGGGAGCCACGGGGAGCGGAAAAAGTACGCTGATCGACACGTTGATGGGCTTGCTGACTCCAACGGAAGGCGCATTTTCGGTTGATGGTGTTGAAGTGAATACGGGCAACAGCCGCAACTGGCAAAGAAACATTGCCCATGTGCCGCAGCAGATATTCCTGTCCGACGCCTCAGTGGCTGAAAACATCGCTTTTGGGGTGTCTTACGAAAACATCGATTTCGATCGTGTGCGGCGAGCCGCAGCCAAGGCGCAAATTTCCGATGTCATCGAATCGTGGTCTGCCGGCTATGACACGCCGGTAGGAGAGCGAGGTGTTTTTCTTTCCGGCGGACAGCGCCAACGCATCGCGATAGCCCGTGCTTTCTATAAAGAGGCAAGCGTTATCATTCTGGATGAGGCGACCAGTGCGCTGGATAGTAAAACCGAACAGGAAGTCATGCGCGCCGTCGATGATCTGGGTGATGGCACCACGCTGATCGTCATTGCACACCGGCTTAACACTCTGGAGACCTGTGATACTGTTATCGAGGTTGAAGGTGGAACGGTGGTAAGGTATGGCTCTTATGAGTCCGTGTGTTGTGCTGTTCGTTAGTTTTTAAATGAACAGGTCTTTGGAGATCCTGGGCTTTCTTGGCCCAGGACCTCGCTATGCATACCGTCGATGCCAGAAACATTCATGCGCCCTGCTCTGGAGCAGGGCGCAGGTGCGTCCGCTGCAAGATGCGCCTCATAGCTGAAAAACAGAATTGAGCGGAAACTATCCACATGGATAGATTTGCTGCTTTGAGAATCAGGGGCAGCAGTCAGAAATGCATGGATATTTCAGGCTCTCCCCGGCGGTTTACGTTGGAGTGGGTCATGAGTGATAACGTTGGTAGGGTGAGTGGGAAGGATTGCACAATCATTGTTAACTCCTGCGACAGTTATGAAGATGTGTGGCTCCCTTTTTTCTATTCACTCAAGGAGATGTGGCCTGACTGTGACTGTCGGGTCATATTGAATACGGAGCGTAAAAGTTTCGAGTTTGACGGGTTTCAGGTTCGTACATTGAAGCTGTCGGCTGATGAAGCCAAGCGACCTTGGGGCTGGCGGTTACGCAAGGCCCTGGCCTTGGTTGAAACGGAATTCGTTATCACCCTGTTTGATGATTTCATTCTGGAATCACCCGTCAATCAGTTGAAAATAGCTGACTGTGTCCGGGCGATGAAAGAACGCTCCGAAATCGCTGTTTTTTATTTCAGCAACATTCCTGGCGTCAACAGGGTTGAGGGCGACCTTGACGGCTTTGAAGTGGTCGGGGCGCGAGATGACTACCGCTTGAACTCTGCGCCCGCCCTCTGGAGAACCCGTAAGCTGGTCGAGTTCACCGGTGAAGTTGATTCGCCCTGGGCATGGGAATTTTTCGGTAGTGCGCGAACTTATGGCGGCGGCGACATCTTTTACTGTGCCCAGACAGGCAAGGAAGATACGTTTGTCTACAACTACACGCTTGGCGGCGCCATCCGCCGAGGGAAGTGGGTGCCTAGCGTTATTACACCGGTACTGAAGAAGTATGACTTGCCGATCGACATCAATAAAAGAGGTGTGGCCAGTGAGTCTTTGTCTGATGGAAAGTACAGCTTGAAATGGAAAGTCGATTTTTTTGTACTCGGCTTCAAGATGGTTGGTTTTAAGGCTTTTATCTTCTTGTACAGAGTCTTGGCAAAGAAATTGAGTGAAGGTGTTTCTCGTGGTTAAGAAAAAATTTACGTTTGGTGTTTTGACCTATAATCACGAGCTTTATATTATCGAGCACCTCGAAAGCATAAGATTCTTGATAGAAAGCTTCGGTGCCGACTACGATTTTTGCCTGGTGATCGCGGATGACTGTTCCCGGGACAATACCATTGAGCTGGTAAACCGCTGGCTGTCTGTTCATGGCGGCTTGTTTCATGATGTCAAGATTCTGGACCACACTGTAAACAATGGCACCTGCTTCAACTATACCCGCATCTGGACTCATGTTGAGGGTGAGTTATTTAAAATCACCGCCGGTGATGATGTCTATTCGTGCGTGAATATTTTTGAAGAGGCCGAGCAGTTAGGCGCGAATGACTATTTTTCTGGTCTGCCCTTGCTGTTGATCGATGGTGAAATCATCAAGTCGCCCTCGACTATTTTGCATATCCTGGCTTCTGATGTCATCTATAAAGACAAGCCGTTCATGGCGCGATTGAAAAACATCAGCAGCATCAATACGCCGAATCTTTTCTGCAATAAAAAGTTTTTCCTGAATGATGAGCTTTCAACGTTCATTAATAGCTATAGCGTCACTGAAGACTTTCCGATGCTGGTGAAAACTGCCGAGCTTTATGGTGATGTCAGCTTTCATCAGTCAAGTAAAGTGTATGTTTATTATCGGCGCACGTCTGGATCGACCTATCTTGTCAGGGGGTCGGACTTTGACAAGGACAAGCTGAATATTTTTAATTATATGCTGTCTCTGGAGAAAAGCTGGTTCGGGCGTTTTCTTTTGAAGAATCGGCTGTATTGCTACAAACGCGATGACGGGATTTTGAAAAAGTTGCTTAATCTGAACTACTACGTTTACCTGTTCCGGTTGATGACAAGGCTTGTGCCCACCTGGAAGCGTTATTCTGAATCGATCCCGGATGTGTCGAGCTACAAGTCCCATTATGAAATGGTCAGTAAAAGGGCATCTGATTTTCATGCAGGGCACGGCAAGCCATGAGTGAGCAGTGGGTGAGCTTCGAGTTTCTGGATATTGGAAAAAGTTTAACCTTCTTCGGTGGGCTGGATGAAAACTGCTAAATTCTACATACCGCTTTTACTTGTTGAAAGCTACCTGCTTTTCACGCTGTGGCTGTTTTTTTTCGGCCCGGTGCTTTGGCCTGTCGAGAACAAAAAAGAATTCCTCTTTGTTATTTCTCTGTACCATGCGTTTTTCATAGCCGGGTATCTCCTGTCTTGTCGCTTCTCGACCAAGCAGCCGCTCAAGGCTGTGGAATCGAATGGCGATAATCTGTTCTTGAGATATTACTGGGTGGTGATCCTTTTTGCTTTTATTGCAATGGTCATCCTCCACCGCAATACGACTCTGTCCAGGTCGTATCTCCCTACCGGCTTTTTCTCGGAGTTACTGAAGGGATTGTTGGCGCCTGCAGAGGTGCGCAGCTTTTATGCTTCCTCTGCTTCAAGAGAGGGCTTTTCGGGGAATCCATATGTAACAGGGTTGCTCCTGTTTTTCGGAGTCTTTAAATACATATTGCTACCAGGCCTTGTGTTTTTTTGGGACCGATTGAGTACGGCACGCAAGCTGGTGGGCTTCACGGTGGTCATGATTCCGTTGTGTACGGGTATCATTGCCAGTTTGAGCGCGATAAATTTCTACTATCTTTTTGTCGTGTCGGTTTGCCTTTTTGGCGTTGTGGTTTCAAATAAATCTGCTGGTTTTTTTGTCGAGCTTGGAAGGCGCAAGACTTTTCTGTTTTTCCTGGGCTTTATATTCCTGTTCTCGTTCTGGCAGTTTTATAGTGTCAAATCCGGCGTGTCGCCATACAAGGTTCTTTTTGAAGACCAGAAACCTGTTTCGTTCAGTTATTTGAACGAAACGGGAAGTGTATTCAAAAGCGATCTGGAACCGGCAAAAACCCCCAAGGTTGCAGACGCCCCTGCAAAAGACACTGCTCCAGCCTTGCCAAAGAACGTTGATATTGCGGTTTTTCCTGCGAAGACCAATGTTGTTGCCTTGCCGGCGACTGTTGATCACAAGGGCGCGGCAGCGAAGAGTCATAGTGCTGCTTTGCCAGAAAAAGCGAGTGCTCCGGAGTTGTCTGTGAAGGCCAACAACGCCGCCTTGCCAGAGATTGCCAAGATTGCAGACGTGCCTGCTCAGGTTGCAGTGGCCGTTGTTCCTGAGAAGTCTAAACTTACCGACTTTTATGAGAAGCTGACAGTCTATCTGGTTCAGGGCTATCAGGGCGTATCGATCTCCCTTGGGGAAAAATTCGATAGCTCATATGGAATCGGGCATTCCGTCTTCCTGCAAAGAGTCTTCGCTGAGCATCTGGGCATCGATGTAAGGGATAAAACATTCCAGCGCAAGATAACCGCGCGTTGGGACGAAAATGTCTACTGGCATTCGTTTTATAGCTATATAGCAAATGACGTCAGCTTCTTCGGTGTCTCGATTGTCATGCTTGTTCTGGGCTGGTATTTCGCAAACGTTTATCTTTCGGTTGTCATCAATGACGACTTTTTTGCGAAAATGCTACTCCCACTATTTGCCATCATGTTCTTGTACATTCCGGCGAATAATCAGGTGTTCAGCTTTTTGGAAACCATGATTTCTTTCTGGATCCTCACGGCGCTCTATATTTTCCACAAGCGTCGTACTGCTGTCCGGTATGCTCAAAACTTCACTGGGGTGAGCGCTGCCAAGCAGGCCTGAAGGCTGTCATGTTTTCTTGAGTGACTTCATACCCCACCCGTTTCAAGGTGGGGTATGCGCTGGGTCATTAAATGACATGCAGGACAACTTGCCGTCAGCCTTGGCGGTTTGGGTTGGGTGCAAGAGAGTTTTTCGGCTGAAGCGACAACCCTTGGAACCAAGGGAAGGAAGATGGCGCACTCGGCGGGATTCGAACCCACGACCCCTGCCTTCGGAGGGCAGTACTCTATCCAGCTGAGCTACGAGTGCAACGCGGGCGCCATGATACTCATCTGATGGGCGGGCGTCCATGCTGGCTTTAGCTTCGGGCGGGAAATTATCCGGTTTCACAACTATGCTGCTGTGGCGTAACGGTAGCGGTTCCTCAGGAGAAGATGTCCATGCCCTACTCAATCGTTAGTCCCCAGATTACCGATGCTGTCACCCAGTCCAACGTCAAGGTACTGGGGGAGTCCCCGCCCATGGCCATGAGCACTCTGTATCAATCGATGGCCCAGGCAACGGCGATTCTGTTTCAGAACGAGGTGGCCGCGCAACAGCAACAGAATACGTTGCCTCAGGCTGCTACCAATCAGGGAGTCATGCAGATCTATAACGTAGATACTGCTTCTGCTGCCAAGGCGACCGAAGCCGTTGGCCAGTCGGGAGCACCTGACAACCTCAAAAGCCTGCTGACGGTACTCAAAAGCTTTGAGTAGACCGGAACGTTCGTATTTCCGGTCGTCCCCCGTTCTTTTTTTTGAACAGCCTATTGTCCTTTACCCCAGCAGTCCCTAGGATTCGTTTGAGATTTCAAACGCTCTTGTTCGGTCCTCCCGTTTTTCCGCGACATGCGTCGCTGAGGCCGATGGAATGTTTTCCTGGCGATGGCTTCCAAATGGGGTGCATCGATATTCAATAGTTCGCTCCGCCCTCGTGCGGTGCTGTTTAGGAGGCCGACATGCAGCTCAAAGATTCCAAACTGTTCCGCCAGCAAGCCTATATCAACGGCCAGTGGCTGGATGCGGACGGTGGTCAGACGATCAAGGTCAATAACCCGGCGACCAATGAAATCCTCGGTACTGTGCCAAAGATGGGCGCTGCCGAAACCCGCCGTGCCATCGAAGCTGCCGACAAGGCGTTGCCGGCCTGGCGTGCCCTGACCGCCAAGGAGCGTGGCAACAAGCTGCGTCGCTGGTTCGAGCTGATGATCGAAAACCAGGATGATCTGGGCCGCCTGATGACGCTGGAGCAAGGCAAGCCGCTGGCCGAGGCCAAGGGCGAGATCGCTTATGCTGCCTCCTTCATAGAATGGTTTGCCGAAGAAGCCAAGCGTGTTTATGGCGATGTGATTCCGGGCCACCAGCCGGACAAGCGCCTGATCGTGCTCAAGCAGCCGATTGGTGTGACAGCCGCCATTACGCCGTGGAACTTCCCGGCGGCGATGATCACCCGCAAGGCCGGTCCGGCTCTGGCCGCCGGTTGCACCATGGTGCTCAAGCCTGCTTCGCAGACTCCGTACTCTGCCCTGGCGCTGGCTGAGCTGGCCGAACGTGCAGGTATTCCGGCTGGCGTATTCAGCGTGGTGACGGGCAGTGCTGGCGATATCGGCAGCGAGCTGACCGGCAACCCGATCGTGCGCAAGCTTTCCTTTACCGGCTCGACCGAAATTGGTCGCCAGTTGATGGCTGAGTGCGCGCAAGACATCAAGAAAGTGTCGCTTGAACTGGGCGGTAACGCGCCTTTCATCGTGTTCGACGATGCTGACCTGGACAAGGCGGTCGACGGCGCAATCATCTCCAAGTACCGCAACAACGGCCAGACCTGCGTTTGCGCCAACCGTATCTATGTGCAGGACGCGGTTTACGATGCGTTTGCCGAGAAACTTCAGGCCGCAGTTGCCAAGCTCAAGATCGGTAACGGCCTGGAAGAGGGCATCACCACTGGCCCGCTGATCGACGAAAAAGCCGTGGCCAAGGTCAAGGAACACATTGCCGATGCGGTGAGCAAAGGTGCAAAAGTGCTGTCGGGCGGCAATAGCCTGGAAGGCACTTTCTTCGAGCCGACCATTCTGGTCAACGTGCCCAAGGATGCCGCGGTGGCGAAGGAAGAAACCTTCGGCCCGCTGGCACCGCTGTTTCGCTTCAAGGACGAGGCCGAAGTGATCGCGCTGGCCAACGATACCGAGTTCGGTCTGGCTTCTTACTTCTATGCTCAGAACATGAGCCGCGTGTTCCGTGTTGCCGAAGCGCTGGAGTACGGCATGGTGGGTATCAACACCGGCCTGATCTCCAACGAGCTGGCGCCGTTCGGTGGCATCAAGTCCTCGGGGCTGGGCCGCGAAGGCTCCAAGTACGGCATCGAAGACTATCTGGAAATCAAATACCTGTGCCTGAGCGTTTGACGCCGCAGGCTTGACCGGTAGTCGGGCGTTGCAGCAGTCGATCATCGTATGCTGCTGCAACTCACCCCGGCTGCTTAATCCTTGAACTACGCCGACCGATGAGCGGCGAATGAGGAATACATGAGCAATACAAACGAATCCTTGATGCAACGCCGCCAGAACGCTGTGCCACGTGGCGTTGGTCAGATCCACCCGATCTTTGCCGCTTCGGCCAAGAATGCCACCGTGACTGACGTTGAGGGCCGTGAGTTCATCGACTTCGCCGGCGGCATCGCGGTACTTAATACCGGTCACCTGCACCCGAAAGTCATCGCGGCCGTGCAAGAGCAACTGACCAAGCTGACTCACACCTGCTTCCAGGTACTGGCTTATGAGCCCTATGTGGAGCTGTGCGAAAAAATCAACGCCAAGGTTCCTGGTGACTTCGCCAAGAAAACCCTGCTGGTGACTACCGGTTCCGAAGCTGTGGAAAACGCCGTCAAGGTCGCTCGTGCAGCCACTGGTCGTGCTGGCGTGATTGCGTTCACGGGCGCTTACCATGGTCGTACCATGATGACCCTGGGCCTGACCGGTAAAGTCGTGCCTTACTCGGCAGGCATGGGCCTGATGCCAGGCGGTATCTTCCGTGCCCTTTACCCGTGCGAACTGCATGGCGTGAGCGTGGATGACTCCATCGCCAGCATCGAGCGCATCTTCAAGAACGATGCCGAGCCTAAAGACATCGCTGCCATCATCATCGAGCCTGTGCAGGGCGAAGGTGGTTTCTACGTGGCGCCGAAGGCGTTCATGCTGCGTCTGCGCGAGCTGTGCGACAAGCACGGCATCCTGCTGATCGCTGACGAAGTCCAGACAGGTGCAGGCCGTACCGGTACGTTCTTCGCCATGGAACAGATGGGCGTTGCTGCCGACCTGACCACGTTTGCCAAGTCCATCGCAGGCGGCTTCCCGCTGGCGGGCGTATGCGGCAAGGCCGAATACATGGACGCCATCGCTCCAGGCGGTCTGGGTGGCACCTATGCCGGTAGCCCGGTCGCCTGTGCTGCGGCATTGGCGGTTCTGGACGTGTTTGAAGAGGAAAACCTGCTGGAACGCTGCAAGGCAGTGGGCGAGCGTCTGGTTTCCGGTCTGAAAGCCATCCAGGCCAAATACCCGGTAATCGGTGAAGTGCGTGCCTTGGGTGCAATGATCGCTGTAGAGCTTTTTGAAGACGGCGATACCCACAAGCCAAACGCTGCTGCGGTGGCGCAGGTTGTGGCCAAGGCGCGTGAAAAGGGCCTGATCCTGCTGTCGTGCGGTACTTATGGCAACGTCTTGCGCGTTCTTGTGCCTTTGACAGCCGATGAAGCGCTGTTGAGCAAAGGTCTGGCGATTCTGGAAGAGTGTTTCGCAGAGATTGCATGAGAAAGTGTGGTCACAAATTGAATGATTTGTGACCAGACAGACAGAAAAAACCCTGCCTCGGCAGGGTTTTTTCGTGTCGATGACCGGTTTTCTCGCTTATAGCTATATATCCGGACGAAGGCTTTGGCTAAGGTGAGCGAATCGATGTCGGAGAGTTCTGATGACAGCTGTAGATTTGCCTGCGATACCTCGCGTATTGATTGCTGAGTCTGATCCGTGGGTTCGTGAAACGCTCAGTGATCTGGTGCTGAGCGTGCGGGCTGACGTCGAATTGGAGATGTGCAGCGACGGCAAGCAGGCTGTTGAATGGATCAAGAAACATCTGCCGGATCTGGTGGTGGCTGCCAGAGAGTTGCCTGTTATCGATGGTTTGAGCCTGTTGCGCGGTATTCGCGCATTGCGTCGCCAGCCTCCCATTCCTTTCATTCTGCTCAGTAACCGTAACGATAGCGCCAGCGTGCGTGAAGTCCTGCCGCTTGCGCCCACGGCTTACCTGACCAAACCCCTGAATACCGAAGGGCTGCGCCAGCGCCTTGAGGGCCTGTTGCTTGAGCGACGTGCGCCGGTGCCCGGTGAGATGCCCGCTCTGACGCCAGGGCTGACCCTGACCAAGTTTCTTGAAAAACGGCGTGATGTTGCTGATGGTGCGCCGCTGTTTGTGGATGTCGCAACGGCGCTCAAGCTCAGTCAGGGTTCGGGCTCCGTCGATGCGGCCCTGCTTGAGCAGGAGTTGCGTAACGATCCACACATCACGGC
The DNA here is from genome assembly GCF_015471405.1 of Pseudomonas cichorii. Classification (GTDB taxonomy): domain Bacteria; phylum Pseudomonadota; class Gammaproteobacteria; order Pseudomonadales; family Pseudomonadaceae; genus Aquipseudomonas; species Aquipseudomonas serbiensis. Next base: position 208,337 of record NZ_BLVZ01000008.1, on the reverse strand, counting down.
AGTTCTGATTGCAGCGGCCAACAGCGCTGCGCAACATCTTGGCAAGCCTGTCCAGACGCTGACTGGGGCCATGGGTGTACTGGGAGCGGTGCAGGCTTCCAATATCGTGAGCGGTCTTGCGAAAAAACGCATGGCGGTGTTGACCAACGATGCGCTGCTGCTCCAGGCCAACCAGCTCTGGACAATGTCACAGCGCACGGCCGACTACGCTCGTATTCTGGGCGGTATGCTGGAGCTGGATGTCGAGCGCTGTTTCTGCGCCGGTTTGCTGCAATCGCTGGGGGATCTGGCGGTGTTGGGCTGTCTGCAGGAGTGGTTGCTGGCAGGCGGTCATCTGGACGAAGAAGTCATCAGGCAATCCCTTGAGCAGTATTCCGCCGCTTACGGTTCAGCTTTGCGCACCCGCTGGCGTCTGCCCCTTGAGTTGCGTGAGCTGATTGCCGCGGTGTATCAGTACAACACCGGCATCTACACGCGCGAAGTGCTTGCCATGAACCTTGCCGGGCAAATGGCCCGTCTTGGGGAGCACGAAACAGTGACGACGCTGGTCAAGACCAAATCTGCCAAGTTGCTGAAGTTGAGCGTGGGAGACTTGCAGCGTCTGCGCAAGAAGCTGACTGGCGTGACCGATCCAAGCCTGCTGGCGCCGGTTGCGGTTGAAGTGGCAGAGCCTGAGCCTGAAAAGGAGGCTGATACGGATCTGCTGGATATCACGTCAGAGCCTGTGGACCCAGGGGTTGCCAGTGCGGAAGATCCGGGCGTCGGGGTTCAGGATTTGCCCAAGGGGTGAGTGCTTTTCGCAAATGACTGCCCGACTGGCAAACCCTGATGTCAGCCCGTTCAGAGGCTGATTTCAAAAAGCGGCTGGCTGGGGTGTCAATCCGTGGGAGGGGCCTCCTCCCACAAAGTGATCTACGCCGTTACACCAGAACAATCTGGTCCTTGCCCTGGCGCTTGGCCTGATACATGGCCGCATCCGCCCTTGCATAGAGCACTTCAAGGCTGGCGTCGTCCGGGCCGAGGTTGGTCAGACCCTGGCTGGCGGTGATGCCAAACGTCTTGTTGCCGCACTGGAAGTTTTGGCGCTGGATTTCGCGTTGCAGGCGTTCGGCAATCTGCATGGCCATTTCGGGGGCGCAGCCAGGAAACACTGCCGCGAACTCTTCCCCGCCAATGCGCCCGAACAGGTCTCCACGACGTAGCGCCGAGCGACCGCTCTCGGCAATGCGCTGCAACACCACGTCGCCTTCCTGGTGGCCGTACGTGTCGTTCACCAGCTTGAAGTCATCGACATCCAGCAGCAGGAAAGCCATTGGCGTGCCGTTCAGCCGGGCCAGCTCGAATTCGCGTTGGGCGCACTCGAAGAAGTGGCGACGGTTGCTGCTCTGGGTCAGCACGTCGGTGGTAGCCAGGCGTTGCAGTTCGTCTTCAAGATGCTTTTTCTCGGTGATGTCTTCAGCGATACCGACCACTATCAGGCGCTGGCTGGGGTCTGTCCGATGGCTGACGAAGCATTTGTCGCTCAGCCAGCGAATCTCGCCATCGGCACGGATGATCCGGTACTCGCGGTCTTCAATGGAGCCCTTTTCGATGACGTCGCTCAGGCTGCGCTCGGCGTAGTTCAGGTCATCGGGATAGATGCTGTCGCGCCATTCCGCGAAGTCGGCCAGCAGCAGGCCTGCCGAACGTCCAAAGATGTTCTCGTAGGCGGGGCTGACGTAGATCATGCGCTGGGTTTCCCAGTCGAACGCCCAAAGTACGGCGTTGACGCTCACCAGCAGTGAACTGAAAAGTTGTTCGCGCTCGCTCAAGCGAGCGACTTCTGCCTGGGCATGCATCAATGCCAGCAGGGTTTCTGCTGCGGCTGGCATCTCGGCCATTTGTGTGGCGGTGGGTAGAGCGATGGCTGTCTGCTTTTCCATGGTGCTACATCTCAAATGACGTGCGGCCAGGGCCGCAGCATCTACCCAAACGGATTATGGGAAAGCAATTGAGATTGATTTTGAGAGGGGAAGTTCCGGTATCGACGCGCCCGTGAGGGGCGCGCCGATCAACGGCGTCAGGCTTGGGCAGGGCGCAGGGAGTAGGTTTTCAGCTGGTCTGCAAAGTCGCGAAGTGACTGGATACCACTGGCCTCGGCCTCCTGAACCCAATCCTTGATGGCACTGAGCATGTCATGGCCGTTGCTGCTGGTCTTGAGCCAGATCTGTTGCAGAGCCAGACGCTTCTCGTAGATGACTTTCAGGGCATGGCTGTGTTCGAGCATGGCCTGGATGCGTATGTGATGCTTGTCTTCCAGCAGGCTGGTCTCCCGGGAAAGCAGGCGTTTGGCGCGGTGGAACTGATGACGAACCGATGCATCGGCCTTGGCCAGTTCCTGTGCTACCAGCGGGCCGATGACCAGCTTGCGGTACTGGGCCATGATCTGGAAGCGGTTGTTGAGGATCGCCATGGCGGTGTCCATGTCCATGTGGCCCTTGCCTTCGACCCGGTGGGCAATCGGCGCGACCCGCTGGACCTTGGCCAGACGCAGTGCGCTGAACAGCTTGATCCAGGCCCAGCCCATGTCGAACTCCCATGGCTTGACCGACAGCTTGGCCGAGTTGGGATAGGTGTGGTGGTTGTTGTGCAGTTCTTCGCCACCGATCACGATACCCCACGGCACCAGATTGGTTGCCGCATCCCGGCACTCGAAATTGCGATAGCCCACGGCATGGCCCAGACCGTTGACCACGCCAGCGGCCCAGAACGGAATCCACATCATCTGCACGGCCCAGACGGTGATGCCGAGTACACCGAACAGCGCCAGGTCGATAACGGCCATCAGGGCAATACCCAGCATCTTGTAGCGCGAATACATATTGCGCTCGATCCAGTCTTCGGGGCAGTTCTTGCCGTAGATACGCAAGGTGTCCTGATTCTGCGCTTCGGCACGGTACAGTTCCGCACCCTTGCGCAGGACAGTGGACAGCCCCTTGACGACCGGGCTGTGTGGGTCATCGACGGTTTCGCATTTTGCGTGGTGTTTGCGGTGGATGGCAGTCCACTCGCGGGTGTTCTGCGCAGTGGTCAGCCACAGCCAGAAGCGGAAGAAGTGTTTGAGCCCGGCGTTGAGTTCCAGGGAGCGATGAGCGGAGTAGCGATGCAGGTAAACCGTAACGCCGACGATGGTCACGTGGGTCATTACCAGCGTGACTGCTATTAACTGCCAGACGGAAAGGTCGAGCAAACCGTTGTACCACATAGGCTGTTTGGCCCTCGTAGAGACACGTGTGAAGAAAAAAGTAACAGAGCGCATTATCACTTAGCCTTCACAGAAAACCAGTCGCTCTTTTAGATAAGAGTCGCAGGATGTTTCTTGCTTTATAATCCGGCCATTTTGTAAGGTTTTATGCATTCTTATGACCAATTCTTCTTATGAAGCCCTGCGGACAGCCATTTTGTATGGGGTGTGCTCTCTTCTGTGGTTTGTGGCGTGTGATTATCTCCTGCCCCATTTGATCGAAGAACCGGCTCAATTGGTCTTCTGGCAGCGGACAGGGGGTTACCTCTGGGTTGTCCTCAGTGCGGCCATGATTTTTATCGTTCGTGGACGATTGCTCCGGTTCATGGGCGTCGATGCGCAGTTGCGTCGTCAGCAGGAGGAAGATCAGGAGCGTTTGCGGCTGGCTTCGGCGGTGTTCGACAGCACCCGCGAAGGGGTATTGGTGACCGATGAAAAGGGGCTGATCGTTCATGTGAATCGCGCCTTCATGGAAATCACCGGTTATCAGGCCGAGGAAGTACTGGGCTTCAACCCGAGCAAGTTCAAGTCGGGTCGCCACGGCCCCGAGTTTTATCGGCAGATGTATCGTTCCATCCTCAGCGCCGGGCAATGGAGCGGAGAAATCTGGAACCGGCGCAAAAGCGGCGACATTTATCCTCAGTGGCAGAGTATCCGTGGCATCAAGGATCAGGATGGCCAGATCAGGCATTTCGTGGCGGTGTTCTCGGACATCACGGCCATCAAGCGTTCCGAGCAGGAGCTGACCCAGCTTGCTCACTACGATGGCCTTACGCAATTGCCTAATCGCCTGCTGTTCAGCGACCGCGCCACTCAGGCGTTGGCCCATGCCCGCTCCAGCAAGCGTGGCTGCGCATTGCTGCTCATCGACCTCGACCATTTCAAGAACATCAATGACAGCCTGGGCCACAGCGTTGGCGATCAGGTGCTCCAGGCAGTGGCTGAACGCCTCAAGAGTCTGTTCGATAGCGAATTGACCCTGGCGCGGCTTGGCGGCGACGAGTTCGCGCTGCTGGTGAAAAACTGTCAGCAGGCCGTGCAGGCGGCAGCCTTGGCGCAACAGATCATCGACAGCTTCAAGAAGCCTTTTCTGCTCGACGAGCATGAGTTGTTCATCACCGCCAGTATTGGCATCAGCCTGTTTCCCAGTGATGCGTTGACGGTTGTGCAATTGTTGCGCAACGCAGACTCTGCCTTGTTCAAGGCCAAGAGCGACGGGCGTGAAGGCTATGCGCTTTATACCGAAGAACTCACGGCGCATGCCCAGCAGCGGGTCGAACTGGCCAGTGAGTTGCACCGGGCCATCGAGCAGAAGGAACTGCGGGTGTTCTACCAGCCGATCCATGACCTGGAGAACAGCCATATCAAGGGCGTCGAAGCCCTTGTGCGTTGGGAGCATCCAAGGCGTGGCATGGTTTCGCCGGGAGAGTTCATCCCGATTGCCGAGCAAAGCGGGCTGATCGCCGATATCGATGCCTGGGTGTTGAATACGGCCTGCAGGCAGATGCGTGTCTGGCTGGAGGAGGGCGTGAACCTGTCATTTGTTGCGGTGAATATCTCCAGCCGGCTGTTCAGCCATGGTGATCTGGACTTGCGAGTGGCCCAGGTGCTGCGCGATACCGGGCTGGACCCTGCCTTTCTGGAGCTGGAGGTCACTGAAAGCGCGGTGATGGACGACCCCGAGCAGGCGATCGAACAACTGCATCGATTGCGCAATCTGGGGCTGAGCCTGGCCATCGATGATTTCGGCACGGGTTATTCGTCGCTCCTGCGGCTCAAGCGCATGCCGGTCCAGAAGCTGAAGATCGATCAGGGCTTTGTCGCCGGTCTCCCAGGCGATGACGACGACATTGCGATTGTGCGCATCATCATCGCTTTGGCCAAGAGCATGGGCATGCGGGTACTGGCCGAAGGGATCGAGCATGCCGAGCAGGCGGGTTTCCTGCTGGAAAATGGCTGTCAGCTTGGGCAGGGCTATTGGTTTGCCCGGCCGATGCCTGCCGAACAGATCGATTGGTTACGAGCGCCGGACTTTCGACAGCCTGTGATCTGAAAGATTTCTGGCTGTGGAATCCAGGCCTGCCGGGGCGTGCAACGCGCTCTGGCTATAGGCTGTAACGCCAAATGACTTTTGGTTATATCTGCATTCTTAAATAGTCTTTTTAAGAATAACTCTGCGTATCTAATATTGTCCCAACGCCACAAGCCATCGCCCCCAGTCGCGACAGGCAGGCCTCTCAAATTTCAAGGAATACGATTATGAGCGCATCTCTACGTAGTGTTGACGGTCAGGACGAAGCAGCAATTCTGCGTGAAATTCAGAGTGCGCTGCGTGACCTGCGTTTTGGCGCCGTCGAAATCACTGTGCATAACGCCCAAGTGGTTCAGATCGAGCGTAAGGAAAAGTTTCGTTTGCAGAACTCCGGCGCCAAGCCGAGCTGATTCCGCACCCGACTGGTTAACCGGAGGGCTTCACTTTGACTCCTGATACACCCGTGAACAGCAGCGCTCCATTCCGAATGCGGTTTTGAAGCGCCAAGAAGAATTCAAAAAAGCCAACACTTAGAATTTCCAGGAGCTCCACCTTATGTCAATTCGCCGTTTTGCCTTGGCTGCTCTGGCCAGCGCTGTTTTTGCAGGTTCCGCTGTTGCAAAGGATTATGAATTGCTCAACGTGTCCTATGATCCGACACGCGAGCTGTATCAGGAATACAACGCAGAATTCGCCAGCTACTGGAAAAAAGCTCACCCGGACGACACCGTCACCGTCAAGCAGTCCCATGGCGGTTCGGGCAAGCAAGGTCGTGCGGTCATCGACGGTCTGCGCGCTGACGTCGTGACCCTGGCTCTGGCCGGTGACATCGACGAAATCGCCAAGCTGGGCAAGACCCTGCCAGAGAACTGGCAGACTCGCCTGCCGGATGCCAGCACTCCTTACACCTCGACCATCGTGTTCCTGGTCCGCAAGGGCAACCCTAAAGGCATCAAGGATTGGGGCGACCTGATCAAGCCGGGCGTCTCGGTCATCACTCCGAACCCTAAAACCAGCGGCGGTGCGCGCTGGAACTTCCTGGCGGCCTGGGCCTATGGTCTGAAATCCGGTGGTAGCGAAGCCAAGGCCAAGGAATACGTGCAGACTCTGTTCAAGCACGTGCCGATTCTGGATACCGGCGCTCGCGGTTCGACCATTACCTTCGTCAACAACGGTCAGGGTGATGTGTTGCTGGCCTGGGAAAACGAAGCCTTCCTGGCTCTGAAGGAAGACGGTGGCAACGACAAGTTCGATATCGTCGTACCTTCCCTGTCGATCCTGGCCGAGCCGCCTGTCGCGGTCGTCGACAAGAACGCCGAGAAGAAGGGCAACACCGAAATCGCTACCGAGTACCTGAAGCACCTGTACAGCAAGGCAGGTCAGGAGATCGCAGCCAAGAACTTCTACCGTCCACGTGACCCGGAAGTTGCCGCCAAGTATGAGAAGCAATTCCCGAAACTGGAGCTGGTAACTATCGACAAAGACTTTGGCGGCTGGAAAACTGCGCAGCCGAAATTTTTCAATGACGGCGGTGTGTTCGACCAGATCTACCAAGCGCAGTAATCTGTGCAACCAGGCGGTACTGCCCCAAAAGCAGTGCCGTCCAGGACACGTTCATTAGCCCGGATTCGTTTCCGGGCTTTGTGCAAGCGGAACCAAGGACTTTTATGTCGCGTCGTATCTCCCCCGTCATACCCGGCTTCGGGCTGACGCTGGGCTACACCTTGGTGTACCTCAGTCTGATTGTGCTTATACCGCTGGCGGCCATGTTTGTTCATGCCGCGCAGCTCACCTGGGATCAGTTCTGGAACATCATCACCGCTCCGCGCGTGATAGCGGCCTTGAAGCTGAGTTTCGGTACAGCGTTCTACGCAGCCTTGATCAACGGCGTCATCGGTACGCTGCTGGCCTGGGTGCTGGTGCGTTATACCTTCCCCGGTCGCAAGATCATCGATGCGATGATCGATCTGCCGTTCGCTCTCCCAACCGCCGTTGCCGGTATCGCGCTGACCGCGCTTTACGCACCCAATGGTCTGGTCGGGCAGTTCGCCACGGATCTGGGTTTCAAGATCGCCTACACCCCGTTGGGTATCACCCTGGCGCTGACGTTCGTGACCATGCCGTTTGTGGTGCGTACCGTGCAGCCCGTGCTGGCTGATATTCCCCGTGAGGTCGAAGAAGCGGCTGCCTGTCTGGGCGCTCGCCCGTTGCAGGTGTTTCGCTACATCCTGGTGCCAGCCTTGTTGCCCGCGTGGCTGACCGGGTTTGCCCTGGCTTTTGCCCGTGGTGTCGGTGAGTACGGCTCGGTGATTTTCATCGCCGGTAACATGCCGATGAAAACCGAAATCCTGCCGCTGTTGATCATGGTCAAGCTCGACCAGTATGACTACACCGGCGCGACGGCTATCGGCGTGATGATGCTGGTGGTTTCCTTCATTCTGTTGCTGCTGATCAACTTGTTGCAGCGGCGCATCGAAACCCCATCCTGAGGAGGCGCGCATGTCTTATTCATCTGTTTCTGCCGCCGCCGATGCCAACGCTGCACGCCGTGGTAATTCCACCGCACGCCGGATTCTGATCGGTCTTGGCTGGCTGATCTTTGCTCTGTTTCTGGGCTTGCCGCTGTTCATCGTGGTGTCTCAGGGGTTGAAGAACGGCCTGGGTGCGTTCTTCTCCGCGATTCTTGAGCCTGATGCGCTGTCGGCCCTCAAGCTGACGGTGATCGCGGTGCTGATCTCGGTTCCGCTCAATCTGGTCTTCGGTGTCAGCGCCGCGTGGTGCGTGAGCAAGTACTCGTTCCGTGGCAAGAGCATTCTGGTGACCCTGATCGACCTGCCGTTTTCGGTATCGCCGGTCATTGCCGGTCTGGTCTATGTATTGATGTTCGGCGCTCAGGGCCTGTTCGGGCCATGGTTACAGGACCACGACATCCAGATCGTTTTTGCCTTGCCGGGCATTGTGCTGGCGACCATTTTCGTGACGGTGCCTTTCGTGGCTCGTGAACTGATCCCGCTGATGCAGGAGCAGGGCACGCAGGAAGAAGAAGCTGCACGTCTGCTGGGCGCCAACGGCTGGCAGATGTTCTGGCACGTTACGGTACCCAATATCAAATGGGGTCTGATCTACGGCGTGGTGCTCTGTACCGCACGGGCCATGGGTGAGTTTGGCGCGGTGTCGGTGGTGTCCGGCCACATCCGCGGCGTAACCAACACCCTGCCGCTGCACGTCGAAATCCTCTACAACGAGTACAACCACGTCGCAGCCTTTGCCGTGGCAAGCTTGTTGCTGATCCTGGCGCTGTTCATCCTGCTGCTCAAGCAGTGGAGCGAATCCCGCATTAACCGTCTGCGCCAAAGCGCGGCGGAGGAATAAATCATGTCGATCGAAGTCCGTAACGTCAGCAAGAACTTCAACGCCTTCAAGGCCCTGAACACCATCAATCTGGATATCCAGAGTGGCGAACTGGTTGCCTTGCTCGGCCCGTCAGGCTGCGGCAAGACCACCTTGTTGCGCATTATTGCCGGTCTGGAAACCCCGGATGCAGGCAGCATCGTTTTTCACGGTGAAGATGTTTCCGGCCACGATGTCCGTGACCGCAATGTCGGTTTCGTATTCCAGCACTATGCGCTGTTCCGGCACATGACCGTGTTCGACAACGTTGCCTTTGGCCTGCGCATGAAGCCCAAGAATCAGCGTCCGAACGAAACCCAGATCGCCGCCAAGGTTCATGAGCTGTTGAACATGGTGCAACTGGACTGGCTGGCCGACCGTTACCCAGAGCAGCTTTCCGGTGGTCAGCGTCAGCGTATCGCCCTGGCGCGTGCCTTGGCGGTGGAGCCCAAGGTGTTGCTGCTGGACGAGCCGTTCGGTGCGCTGGATGCCAAGGTGCGTAAAGAACTGCGTCGCTGGCTGGCGCGCCTGCACGAAGACATCAACCTGACGTCGGTCTTCGTGACCCACGACCAGGAAGAAGCCATGGAAGTGGCGGACCGCATCGTGGTGATGAACAAGGGCGTGATCGAGCAGATCGGTTCGCCGGGCGAGGTTTACGAGGCACCGTCCAACGACTTCGTCTACCACTTCCTCGGCGACTCGAACCGCCTGAGCCTGGGCGACGGTCACGTGCTGTTCCGTCCGCACGAAGTATCGCTGTCACGTCAGGAGCTGGAAGACCACCACGCTGCTGAAGTCCGCGACATTCGTCCGTTGGGCGCCACCACGCGGATAACCCTCAAGGCCGAAGGCCAGAGCGATCTGATTGAGGTTGAAGTGGTGAAGGATCACGACAGCCTGGTAGGTCTGGCGCGTGGCGAGACGTTGTTCTTCAAGCCAAAGGTCTGGCAGAAGGTTTCGGGCGTCTAGTACCCCGGCAGGAGAGAATTCATTCGCGAACTGTTCGCGAATGAATTCGCTCCTACACAGCGTTACACCGCTTCTTTTGGTGTGTTGCGCCGCACCGGTCCGACACGCTCTTCGATGGCATGCTGCAACGGCTTGCGCATCCCGGCCAGAAACGCCAGCTCCGCGACTACGAACAATGGGCCGATGATCAGGCCTGTCACATCGTCGATGAATGCCGGTTTGCGGCCTTCGTAGTAATGGCCGATGAACTGGATGATCCAGCCGATCACAAACAGCCCGACTCCCGCACTCAGCCAGACCATGGTGGTCTGCTGCGCCAGGTTTGCGCCTGCCCAGATGCAAAGCCCGAGCAGGGCCGTCATCACCAGCCCCAGCGCCTTATCAAGCTTGAGATAGAAAATGATCGATGCCAGCGTAACCAGCGCTGCAGGCGATAGCCAGAACCCGCCCACGTCCCAGCCCGGCCGTGACAGCAATACCGCCACAGCCAGCACAATCAGGGGGATTCCTACGAAGTGGGTCACGATATTGCGCGAATCACGGTGATAGGCCGCGTATTGGCTGAGATGATCGACAAGGTTTTTCATTATTATTCCTGCCTGAGACGATTATCGGGTTGAGCTACCGTATCGCTTTTGCAATACGGGCGCTGGTGAAAAAAGGGAGCAAACATGACAAATGGAGCGGGATGGCGGTCACGATTACTGTCCGATTACTGGTTTTCCTATTTACCTGCCGATTTGCAGGATAGCCTGCTTGCCGCCGCTCGGCAGCGTCGCAAGACACCCGGCAAACTGCTGTTTGAAAAGGGCGACCCTCCGTGCGGGCTTTATGTCCTGCTGGAGGGCTCTGTGCGTATGGGGGCTGTTCATGAGCAGCGCTTGTCGCCACGACTGAAGGAAGTCAGGCCGCCCTACTGGTTTGGCGAGGTTTCGCTGTTCGACGGCATGCCCCGCATGCTGGACGCCTACTCGGTGGATCAGACGATCTTCCTGCAGATTCCCCATGAAACACTTGTTGAATGGCTGGGAAAGAACCCACAGCACTGGCGTTATTTTGAGGCACTGCTCAGCCATAAGTTGGGCTTGGCCTTGCCCGGCTCCGAGAAAGTTAAGCAGTTGCCTGCCCGTGCCAGAGTGGCCTGGCGCTTGTTGTTGCTATGCGAGGGATATGGTCATTTGAGCCATGCACGGCGCCTGGTCACACTGGACGATATCCTGGCCACGGACACACTGGCGCTGGCCCGCCCCGACTTGCTGGAAGCGCTCGAAGATCTGCATCAACGCAAGATCGTGCGTCTTGGCGATGAGCATGTGGAAGTCTTCGATGTGGTCGGATTGCGCAAGGCGGCTAATTTCTCGCGGGCCAGGGTGTTGAGTTGACCGAGGCCACTTATCGTCCCAACTCATTTCTATACTGCTCCGGTGTCTGCCCCGTCCAGCGTTTGAAGGCGCGGTTCAGGCTGTCGGTATCGGCAAAACCCAGCAAGTAAGCGGCTTCGCTCAGGGAAACCTGCGGGTCGCTCATGTGCAGCAGGGCCAGGTTCTGGCGGCATTGCTTGAGCAGCAGGTCATAGCGACAACCTTCGTCGGCCAGGTGCCGTTGCAGGCTGCGTGGGCTCAGGTGCAAGGCTTCGGCGATGCTTTCGGCCGAGGGTTCGCCGTCCGGGAGCAGGCTCTCGATGGCTGAGCGTACACGCTGCTCCCAGATCAGTGGCTGGAGTTGTTCGCCGTTATGAGGTGGTTCGCTCAGTTGCGACGGGTTGTCGTCCAGATGGCTGTCGAAGTCGGCGCAGGCAAATACCAGCAGGTTTTCTGTTGCCGAGAAGTGTAGGGGCGCGCGGAAGAAGTCCTGCCATGATTGTGGATTGACGGGGGCGGGCCGCTGCAGGTGGACACTCAGCGGCGCGTAGCTGCGGCCCAGCCGGTTGCGGCAAGTGCGTACATAAATGGCGGCAAAGGCATCCAGCACTTCATGGGCCGGGGCCGCAGAGTCCGTCGGTGCATTGAAGCGGAATTCATAATGTTCACCGACCCGTTTGAAGTCTAGAACCAGCGCATCATTGGCGACCGAGTGGTAACGCACGATACGCTCGAATACCTCGCGTAATGACTCGCTGGCCACCAGGGTGTAGCCCAGGGCATGAAAGGTGGTCGGGCTGACGAAGCGTGAAACCCGCAAGCCCAGCGCCGAATCGCCGCTGGCCTGTACTGCCAGTTGCCAGAGCCGGTTGGTTGCGACGGGTGAGTACTCGGCGTTGGGAGCGTCAATGAGCCGGGGATCGAGCCCGGCTGTCTTGCACAGCGCGAGGCTGTCCAGGCTCAGGGCATCGAGTTGTTTGCGCAGGGCGCGGGTCCAGGTGGTGAGGCTGTTTGACTCGGGCATATGAACGACCCTTCCTGTCATAGGTTGCTGCTCAAGGTCGGGGTAGTGCCGACAGGTACCGATGGCAACTCCTTTGCCCGATACCGATGTCAGAGCATGAAAGCATTTATGACAATTGTGCAAGTGTTCCCTGACTGAATGCATAGCGGTCATATAAGGCACATGAGCATTGCGCTCTCACATCGTCATTCTCTGTAGCTTTGCTGTAACCCGTCGGGTTTATCTTCTCTTGTGAAAGCGATTTTTAGGGGGATCGTCCTTGAGACAGGGGGCGGTCCCTTTTTTTTGCGCTTCATATTCTTTATGGGTATTAATAAATAGCTACTTATTCCTTATCGGATATATGTTTCGTCCCTATACTCGTTCCATGAGTGCCCACATGCAGGAGGCGAACCCATGCATAACGAGTCGATCCGTTACCTGATCGTGCCAGGCTGGCAAGGGTCGCCTGAGGATCATTGGCAAAGTCACTGGCAGGCCAGTCTGCCCAACAGCGCGCGCGTGGAGCAGTACGACTGGCTCAAGCCGCGACGTGAAGACTGGATTGGCGAGTTGCAGCGAATGATTTCTTCGCAGGACACGCCGGTGATCCTGATCGCTCACAGCCTGGGTTGCATCACGGTTGCGCATTGGGCACAACTGGCCCCGCTGGAATCCTTGCGTCAGGTGCATGGTGCGCTGCTGGTGGCTCCGGCCGATGTCGAACGCCCGAACTGCCCTCCGGCCTTGCGTAATTTTGCACCGATCCCCAAAGACCTCCTGCCGTTCCCGACGCAGATCGTCAGCTCTGACAACGACCCTGCCGTCAGCTCCCAGCGCGCCATGGAAATGGCCCGCAACTGGGGCGCCGATGTCGGGTTCCTGAGTCAGGCGGGGCATATCAATGTCAAGTCGGGCCATCAACGCTGGGAACAGGGTTTCGCTTACCTGTACCGCTTGCAGAACCGTTTGGAACAGCACGCACGTCGTCGGGCATGAGTACCGACACCATCATGTTTTCGTCAGGTCATTCGGCCTGCCTGTTTTTTAACGCTTGAGCCTCGCAAGGGCTCAGGCGGGAGTTTGTCATGAGCCTTGAAGCTTTCGGTCAGCCGCTGCTGACTTTTCCCGAAGCGGACAAAAGTCCTCTTAGTATCCGCGCCAAAGCGCTGGTTTTCATCGATCCACGTTCTCGTCAGTTGCGCGAAGAAATGGAACAACTGGCGCCTCGCTCGCTGCCAGTATTGATTCGCGGCGAATCCGGCACCGGCAAGGAATTGCTGGCGCGGCATATTCACCGTGGCAGTGACCGCTCCGGGCTGTTTGTGTCGGTCAACTGCGGTGCCATCAGCCCTTCCTACGCCGATGCAGAGTTGTTCGGCTATGCTGCTGGCGCCCACAGCGTATCGGGCAGTAGCCGTGCCGGCTGGTTCGGATCGGCCAATGGCGGCACCCTGTATCTGGATGAGATCGGTGACTTGCCGCTGCCGATTCAGATCAAGCTGCTGTCGGCTCTGGAAAATCACGAAGTCACCCGTGTTGGTGCTCATCAGCCAAGCCCGGTGGATGTGCGTCTGGTGGCCGCGACCAGTATCGATCTGGCGCAGGCTGTGGAGGCCGGGAAGTTTCACGAGCGGCTTTACCACTACCTGAGCGAAGGACGCCTGGACCTGCCGGCCCTGCGCGAACAGCCCGGCAACATCGTGCCTTTGGCGGAATATTTTGTGGGTATCTACAGCCAGCGCCTGAACCTGCCGGTGCAGTTGCTCAGCGATGAGGCGCAGCTTGCCCTCCAGGCCCATAACTGGCCTGGCAATACACGTGAGCTGGAAAACGTCATTCACTTTGCGCTGCTGGTCAGCAGTGGCGAAGAGATTCTGCCGGAGCATCTGAACCTGCCGCAAAGCACTAACCCGATTGCAGAGGTCGAGCGGCTTGTCGGGCGGATTCTGGTAGATGCCAAAGAGGAACAACTGCTGGCCGTAAAACGCCTGCTGGAACGTATTCAGTTCAAGGATTGAAAAAACGTTCACCTTTGTTTGATCCTGCGCGCCCCTCTGGGGGCGTTTTTTGTTCTATGTGCTGCTGTTTTGATTCATTCAGGCATAAGCACTTACGAAAAAGATATTTTCTTGGAATAAAAAAGCCCGGTAATGTCCATGCCATGCCCCCTGATAGCACTGCATCGGGGGCAACACATTGGTGAGCTGTCGTTTTCCACGACTTTGATTTTCCTAAGGACATTGCATGAAGAAGACCTTGTTGTTGACCGCTCTGGCGGCCGCGCTTTCCATTGGCCTGGCTCAGGCTGGCGAAAAACTGGTGGTCGGTGCTACCCCTGTTCCACACGCTGAAATTCTGAAGCTGATCCAGCCAACCCTGGCCAAGGAAGGCGTGGATCTGGAAATCAAGGAATTCACCGATTACGTGCAGCCTAACGTGCAGCTCAACGAGAAGCGTCTGGACGCCAACTACTTCCAGACCAAGCCTTATCTGGATGGCTTCAACAAAGGCAAGGGCGCCAGACTGGTGACCGGCGTCGGTGTTCACGTTGAACCGTTCGGCGCTTATTCCTCCAAGCACAAGAGCCTGGCGGATCTGCCTGAGGGCGCAACCGTTGCCATTCCGAACGAAGCCAGCAACGGCGGTCGCGCACTCCTTCTGCTGCAAAAGGGCGGCCTGATTACCCTCAAGGAGCCGACCAACGCGCTGTCGACGCTCAAGGACATCGCCACCAACCCGAAAAAACTGAAATTCCGCGAACTGGAATCGGCTTTGCTGCCTCGCTCGCTGAGTCAGGTTGACCTTGCGCTGATCAATACCAACTACGCGCTGGAAGCCAAGCTCAGCCCGCGCAAGGATGCGTTGATCATCGAAGGTTCCGATTCGCCTTACGTGAACTACCTGGTGACCCGCGAAGATAACGCCAACACCGACGCTATCCAGAAGCTGTCCAAAGCACTGACCAGCCCTGAAGTGAAGGAATTCATCCTCAAGAAGTACGATGGCGCGGTATTGCCAGCGTTCTGATTGCCGATCGGGTACGGTTAATCCCCTTTCCCGGCTGCCGCTTCTATGGAGTTCTCTGTGGGAGCGGCTTCAGCCGCGAAGTCTGCTAGCTCATTCCGCGCTATGAATATGCCATAACGGTATTTAAATTTAGTTTCTTATACCTATAAAGTTCTGTCTCTATATTCATCTACATGTTTTGGAGTCGGAGCCTATATGTCCGCAGCCGCCCTCGCTTCATCGTCTACCCAAGCCGCCGAGCAACAGTTTGAGGTGCGTCCATTCACCGGCAATGTGGGCGCGGAAATCGTCGGGCTGGATTTGTCCAAAACCCTCAATGACGCCGATTTTGCTCGCGTACACAAAGCACATCTCGATTACCACCTGATCGTTTTCCGCGACCAGCACATTACCCCGCAGCAGCAGATCGATTTCAGCCGCCGTTTCGGCGTGTTGCAGATCCATGTGCTCAAGCAGTTCCTGCTGGCCAACCACCCGGAAATCCTGATCGTCTCCAACATTGTCGAGAACGGTCAGCCTGTGGGCCTGGGTGATGCCGGGAAGTACTGGCATTCAGACCTTTCCTATAAGGAGCTGCCAAGCCTGGGTTCGATGCTGTATGCCCAGGAATTGCCAAGCGAAGGCGGTGACACTCTGTTCGCCGATATGCATCTGGCCTGGGAAACCCTGCCGCAGCATCTGCGCGAGGCGGTCGAAGGTCGTTCCGCTGTTCACAGCTACACCTCCCGCTATCTGGATGGTGATAACGCTGCCAGTTGGCGTCCGACCCTGACACCCGAGCAATTGGCTCAGGTTGCGGAAGTGACGCACCCGATCGTGCGTACCCACCCGGAAAACGGGCGCAAGGCGTTGTTCGTCAGCGAAAATTTCACGACTCGCATCGTGGGTCTGCCGGAAGAAGAAAGCCGCAGGATTCTGACCGAGATCTATGCCCACTGCGCGCGCCCCGAACATATATACCGCCACAAATGGCAGCCGCATGACATGGTCTTCTGGGACAACCGTTCCCTGACCCATCTGGCAGCCGGTTGCCCGACTCATCTGCGACGCAAGTTGTATCGCACCACCATTCAAGGCGATGCGCCGTTTTGATTCAGGGGAATTGGTCATGAATGCTGTAGTGCAAAGCCATACGGCTAGCGAAGGTACGATTACGCAACAGGCCACTCAGCATGCTACTGAGGCTTTGTTGAAGGTTCAGGACGTGAGTATTGAATACCGTACTCCCGAGCGGGTAGTGCGGGCGACCCATCAAGTCAGTTTTGAAGTCGATCCGGCGGATCGCTTCGTATTGCTTGGCCCGTCCGGTTGCGGCAAGTCCACCTTGCTCAAGGCTGTGGCCGGGTTCATTCAGCCCAGTGAAGGGCAGATTCGTCTGGCTGGCGTACAGGTCAAGGAACCTGGCCCGGACCGTATTGTGGTGTTCCAGGAATTCGATCAACTGCCACCCTGGAAAACCGTTATCGAAAACGTGATGTTCCCGTTGCTGGCTTCGCGCACTCTCAAGCGTCCCGAAGCCCTGGAGCGTGCGCGTTATTACCTGGAAAAGGTCGGCCTCAGTGCATTTGCCGACGCTTACCCGCACACCTTGTCTGGCGGCATGAAGGCCCGTGTAGCGATTGCCCGTGCCCTGGCGATGCAGCCGAAAATCCTGCTGATGGATGAGCCCTTTGCTGCGCTCGATGCCTTGACCCGGCGCAAGATGCAGGAAGAGCTGCTGGAGCTGTGGGAAGAAGTACGTTTCACACTGCTGTTCGTGACTCACTCCATCGAAGAAGCGCTGGTGGTCGGCAATCGTATCCTGTTGTTGTCCCCTCATCCGGGCCGCGTGCGTGCGGAAATCAACAGCCATCAGTACGACCTGAAAAGCCTTGGCGGCGTCGGTTTTCAGCAGACTGCACAGCGTATTCACCACTTGCTGTTCAATGAAAACGAAACTGGCGGTCAGGCCGAGTCCGAGCTGAATTTCCAGGATATCCGCATCGCTTATTGAGGCCTGTTCAGCGCCTCAACATGACAACAGAGAACCCGACATGAGCCTTTCACCCCCCGTTCGTGAAGAATACGAAGTCACGCTGGAGCCTTTCACCCAGGAAGATCTGGCGCGTGATATCCCCTTGGCCCAACGCATCTGGCAACTGAGCTGGGTGCGCAAAAGCGTGATCATGGTCCTGCTGGCGGTGCTCTGGGAAGTCGCTGCACGCATCCAGAACAACGATCTTCTGCTGCCCAGCTTTCTGCAAACCGCTGTAGCGTTCTATGACGGCATCATCAGTGGCGAATTGCCGGGCAAGGTCTGGATTTCCCTGACGGTACTGATTCAGGGCTACCTGATCGGCATTGTCCTGGCGTTCGGCCTGACAACCCTGGCGGTCTCGACCCAACTGGGCCGTGACCTGCTCAGCACGCTCACCGCGATGTTCAACCCGCTGCCTGCCATTGCCCTGTTGCCGCTGGCACTGCTGTGGTTCGGGCTTGGGCAGAACAGCCTGATCTTCGTATTGGTGCATTCGGTGCTGTGGGCGCTGGCGCTCAACACCTATGCCGGTTTCCTCGGTGTTTCGGAAACCCAGCGTATGGCCGGTCGCAACTATGGCCTCAAGGGTTTGCGCTTTGTCTGGCACATCCTGATCCCGGCCGCGCTGCCTTCGATTCTTGCCGGCCTGAAAATCGGCTGGGCCTTCGCCTGGCGCACCCTGATCGCGGCCGAGCTGGTATTCGGCGCGTCTTCTGGCAAGGGTGGTCTGGGCTGGTACATCTTCCAGAACCGTAACGAGCTGTATACCGACAAGGTTTTTGCGGGGCTGGCGGCGGTGATTCTCATCGGTCTGCTGGTGGAAAACCTGCTGTTTGCCAACATCGAGCGCCTGACGGTCAAGCGCTGGGGCATGCAGCGCTAAGTGCATGGAGCGCTGGGTCTCTTATCGTCTTTCGATTTTTCTGTGAGGGTTTCATGGTTACTTCTTTCAAACGTCCTGCACTGACCGCACTGGCTGCTGCACTGGGGCTGGCAGGCACTCTGCTCAGCGGCGGCGCGCAAGCCGAAGGCAAGATCAGCATTGCTCAACAATTTGGTATCGGTTACCTGATTCTGGATGTGGTGCGCGATCAGAAACTGATCGAAAAGCACGGCAAAGAACAGGGCCTGGATATCAAGGTCGACTGGAACAGCATTTCCGGCGCGACTGCCATGAACGAAGCGTTGCTGGCCGGTGCGCTGGATGTGGTTTCGGCAGGCGTTCCTCCGATGCTGACCATCTGGGACCGCACCAAGGGCAAGCAGAACGTCAAGGCCATTGCCTCGCTGGGCTCGATGCCCAACTACCTGCTGACCAACAACCCGAATGTCAAAACCCTGAAAGACTTCACCGACAAGGACCGCATCGCGGTACCAGCGGCGGGCGTGGGCTTCCAGTCGCGTACCTTGCAGATCGAGACGGCCAAGCAGTTCGGTAACGAGAACTTCAAGAAGTTCGACAACATCTCCGTCAGCCTGGCGCACCCTGATGCTACCTCGGCGCTGATTGCCGGTGGCTCGGAAATCAACTCGCACTTTTCCAGCCCGCCTTTCCAATACCAGGCGCTGGAAAACCCCAACGTTCATAAAGTGCTGAGCAGCTACGACGTGCTGGGCGGTCAGGCCACTTTCAACGTGCTCTACACCACCGAAAAATTCCACGACGAAAACCCCAAGACCTACAAGGCGTTCTACGACGCGCTGGCGGAGGCCGAGAAGATCATCAAGGCTGACAAGACAGAAGCGGCCAAGACCTATATCCGCGTCGAGCAGTCCAAACTGCCGCTGCCGTTTGTAGAAAAAATCGTCTCCGATCCGGAAATCGATTTCACGGTCACGCCACAGCGCACTTTCATCTATGCCGAGAAGCTGCATGAACTGGGCGTGCTGAAGAACAAGGCGGCAAGTTGGAAGGACTACTTCTTCAAAGAAGCCCATGGCGGCTCGGGTAGCTGACAAACCGCCTTCCCGAATGAATTCGGTCCTGCAGCGGAGCGCATTCATTCGCGAGCGTGACTGTCATTTCTACGAGTAGCCAACAGTCACGTGGGGGGGCATTGTGAGGGGCGCATATTGCTCGAAATGGTCCCTCGCCATGTCTCATGGAATCGTCTTGTGTCGCTATGACTACGACCCTCTGGATCGCCTTGCGACTCGCACGCCGCTGGCAGATGCCGTTACTCGCTCTTTCTATAGCGCCGACAGGCTGGCCAACGAAATTCAAGGAGACGAGCAGCGCAGTTTTCTCTATCGGGAGAGTCAACTGCTGGCACTGCAAACGTTAACAGGCCAGCTTCTCAGTAAGACGCTGGCCGCTACTGATCAGCCCGGCAGTGTGCTCGGCACGACAACATCAGGGCAACGCACGGCCATCGCCTATACCCCGTACGGTTATCACGATCCGATCAAGAATCTGCCCGGTTTCAACGGCGAACGCCCAGACCCCGTCACTGGCCATTATCTATTGGGCAAAGGCTATCGTGCCTATAACCCGGTGCTGATGCGCTTCAACAATCCTGACAGTCTGAGTCCGTTTGGCGAGGGTGGCGTGAATCCTTATGCCTATTGCCTGGGGGATCCGGTCAACCACTATGACCCTACGGGGCATGTGTCCTGGCAATTCATCGTCGGCATAGTACTCAGCGTGGCCGCACTGACAGCGGCCGCCGCCACTCTGCTTCCTTCGCTACCTTTCCTGTTATCCGTGAAGGCCGCCCAAGCCGGTTTTTTCAGTGCGGGTAGCCTGTCCACCATGATTACCGGGACGAGTGCGGTGGCAGGTGGTGTACTTGGTGTAACCCGGCAAATCGTGGCTGAAGTCGCCCCCGATTCTCCGTTGCTGGAGCCCATGGGATGGGCCGCTCTGGCGATTGGTGTCGTTGCTGCCAGCACACGGGTTGGTACGGTGATCGCGGCGAGAAATCCAGAGAATCTGGTGAATCTGCAGAGGGCGGTAGCACCGAAGCTACTCAGTAGCGCCCCCATCGAATTGGACGAGATGCCCAGGGCGTTAAGTCCAGCTGCAGTTATTCGGAGCTAAGGATAATAAATGATGCCATGGCAATTCTCTGCAAATATACCTACGATCCATTAGACCGCGTGGCTTCTTTTACTCCACTTGAGCAGGGCTACTTCAGACGTTTCTACCGTCGTGAACAGTTAGTAACAGAGTTGCACGTTGACAGTTCTCTATCGTTTTTTCGGGCTGAAAAACATCTGTTGGCACAGTACAGGAGTGATGGCAACGGGACCTCCAGTACCCTGATTGCAGGTGATAGGCAAGAGAGTGTCTTATATGCAACGACAGGCAGCCGGCAAGCCGACATTGCTTATTCGCCTTACGGCCATCGTGAGACCGCTTTGTTTGGAGGCTTGCCAGGTTTCAATGGAGAGCAGCCCGATTCTGTGACGGGCCATTATCTGTTGGGTAACGGTTATCGTGCCTACAACCCAGTACTGATGCGTTTCAACAGCCCTGACAGTCTGAGCCCTTTTTCGGGGGGCGGCTTGAATCCGTATGGCTATTGCCTGGGCGATCCGGTCAACCGTATTGATCCCTCAGGGCATTTTTCTTGGCAGGCCGGTCATGGCTTGGGTTTAAGTATATTTGGAGTCATGGCAAGCATTGCAACCTTTGGTGCAGCCACTCTTTTGGCGGTTGCAGGGGTGGCGACAGGCATTGCCTCGGGGGTAGCCGGTGTTGCGCAGATTGTCACCGAAAAAATGAGCCCAGAGACCAGTTCTGTACTAGGCCTGATAGGGGGCGGGTTAGGTATTGCCTCAATAGGGTTTGGGGCGGCTGCAGGATTTCAGTCAATAGCGAACAGACTTGCAGGAAGCTTTGCGCATGGATTGAGTGGTAAGGGTGCCATCAATGCAGCAAAACAGATGAGTGGTTTAGGGGATTTTCAGGTTTTTGAGGGCGTGCCTCATGTCACTGAGCGAATAGTCAGGATGCTATCTGCCAATGACTTATTGGCGCTTAGCATGGCATCAAGAAGAATCAATGCGGTTGTGAACGGCTCATTGAAGCCTATTGATCAGATGCTCGATGGCATCAAAAGCGCTTCGGCTTTGGAGGGAAGAGCCAATCTGATTCGTACCGCCCGGGATATTGCGTCTGGAAATGCTCCCGGTACGACACCGGCACAGCTTATTAAAACAGGCATAGACCCCCGTGAAATTCCGCATATTACCAATGTTGATGGGTATACAGGTCTAGAGGAAATAAGCGCGAGACATCATTGGTTTGAGGCGGCTCGAGAGCGACAAAGATTGATGCGTGAACGTTTGAAGTGAGTCATCAATCATGCCTCAAGACATCCCCCCTCAAGGAACCCTCCCGCCTGCGCGCAGTCGCATGTTCACGTTCCTCTCTCGTGATATCAATCTCGCATCTGGCAGCCGTAAAAGGAGTCTGCATGCCTGCTCGTTCTTCTGGACTGGTTATGCTCGGCCTTGCCACGGCCATGACGTTACTGGCTGGCTGCGGCCAGGAAAAGCCGGCAGCACCCGATCTGCCGCGGGTTTATGTTCAGACGGTTAAAACCGCTGACTTTGCTGCCAGCGTTGCCCTGACCGGTGATATCCAGGCACGGGTGCAGACCCGGCTTTCGTTTCGGGTCAATGGCAAGATCATTGAGCGCAATGTGGATGTCGGTGATCGTGTGACGGCCAGACAGGTTCTAGCCCGACTCGACCCCAAGGATCTTCAGATCAATGTCGATTCGGCCCTCGCGTCGGTGGCCGCCGAGCAGGCGCGTGTCACCCAGGCCAGTGCCGCTTTCGTGCGTCAGCAAAAGTTGCTGCCCAAGGGTTACACCAGCCGCAGCGAATACGATTCTGCCCAAGCCGCATTGCGCGGCAGCGAGAGCGCGTTGAAAGCCGCGCAGGCGCAACTGGCCAATGCCCGTGAGCAGTTGAGTTACACCGCACTGGTCGCCGATACGTCGGGTGTGATCACGGCACGTCAGGCCGAGGTCGGGCAAGTGGTGCAGGCGACTGTGCCGATCTTCGATCTGGCCCGTGATGGCGAGCGCGATGCGGTGTTCAACGTTTACGAATCGCTGTTCGTTCAGCCTCCGACTGACCATCCCGTGCAAGTGACCCTGCTCGAAAACCCGGCGATCAAGGTCAGCGGCAAGGTGCGAGAAGTGACTCCGGCGGTCTCGGCACAAACCGGCACCTTGCAGGTCAAGGTCGCGCTTGATCCATTGCCCGAGGGCATGGACCTGGGCTCTGTAGTCAGTGTGGCCTTGAGCGCACCGGCCAATGCCAGCGTCGAGCTGCCGTGGTCGGCCCTGACCAAGGACCTTGGCGAGCACTTGGGCAAGCCCGCCGTCTGGGTGGTGGACGAACAGGGCAAGGTCAATCTGCGCAAGGTTCAGGTCGCTCGTTACCTGACCTCCAAAGTCATCATCGGTGACGGGCTGAAAAGTGGAGAGAAAGTCGTGGTCGCTGGTGGACAGTTATTGCACCCGGACATGCAGGTCGAAATCGCAGATCAACCACAGCAGCACAATGCTCAGGTGCAACCATGAAGCGTCTGTCTTGCCTGTTGTTGGGCGGTCTGTTGTTGAGTGGTTGCGGCAAGGATGAAACACCGCCCGAACCGGTACGGCCGGTGGTCTTTGTCGAGGCGCGGCCTGATTCGCAACTGGAGTTCGGACGTTTCGCCGGCAATATTCAGGCGCGTTACCAGAGTGTGTTGGGCTTTCGGGTGCCGGGTCGGATTGCCCGCCGCGATGTGGACGTGGGCAGTGAAGTGAAGAAAGGCGACCTGCTCGCGACCCTCGACCCGACCGATCAGCAGAATAACGTGCGCGCTCGCCAGGGCGATCTGGCCCGTATCGAGGCGCAGTGGATCAATGCCCAGGCCAATGCCCGCCGTCAGCAGGAATTGTTCGACCGTGGCGTCGGTGCGCAGGCGCAACTGGACAATGCCCTGACCGAGCTGAAAACCACGCGCTCGTCACTGGATCAGGCCAGGGCGGCAGCGCAGCAGGCCCGCGATCAGTTGAGTTACAGCGAATTGCGCAGTGACGACGATGCCGTGGTGACCGAGTGGAGAGTCGAAGCTGGACAGGTGGTCACTGCCGGGCAGGAAGTCGTGACTCTGGCGCGACCCGATATCAAGGAAGCCGTGATCGACCTTCCTGCTTCGCTGGCCGATCAGTTGCCTGTCGATGTGGTGTTCACCGTGGCCAGCCAGCTTGACCCTCAGGTGAATACCACGGCCACGCTGCGGGAAATCGAGCCGCAACCCGACCGCTCGACTCGCACGCGCCGGGCGCGATTGTCTCTGACTGAAACGCCACAGGCATTTCGGCTTGGCACCGCGATCAGCGTGACCCTCAGCTCGACCATCGCACCGCGCATACGCTTGCCCATCAATGCCTTGCAGGAAACCGACGGCAAAACTCAAGTCTGGATCGTCGACTCACAAAACCAGACGGTAAACCCCAGAGCAGTGAATGTCGTCAGTCGTGAGGACGACAGCTTCCTGCTGGCAGGCGGGGTCAATGCCGGTGAGAAGGTGGTCAGTGCGGGCGTCAACAGCCTCAAGCCGGGGCAGAAAGTCAAAGTCGATGAGGAAAGCCCACGATGAAAGGAAGCTTCAATCTGTCCGAGTGGGCCATCAAGCATCAGTCGTTTGTCTGGTACCTGATGTTCGTCGCCCTGTTGATGGGCGTGTTTTCCTACATGAAGCTGGGGCGTGAAGAAGACCCGTCCTTCACGATCAAGACCATGGTCATCCAGACCCGCTGGCCCGGTGCGACGGTGGATGAAACCCTGAAACAGGTGACCGACCGCATCGAGAAGAAACTCGAAGAGCTGGATTCCCTGGACTACGTGAAAAGCTACACCCGGCCGGGCGAGTCCACGGTTTTCGTGTACCTGCGCGACACCACGAATGCCAAAGAGATACCGCAGATCTGGTATCAGGTGCGCAAGAAGATCGACGACATTCGCGGGCAGTTCCCCCAAGGCTTGCAAGGGCCAGCGTTCAACGACGAGTTCGGTGATGTGTTCGGTTCGATCTATGCCTTTACCGCCGATGGTTTCTCGATGCGTCAGTTGCGCGATTATGTCGAGAAGGTTCGCGCCGACATCCGCGAAGTCCCAGGCCTTGGCAAGGTGGAGATGATTGGCCAGCAGGATGAAGTGTTGTACCTGAACTTCTCCACCCGCAAGCTGGCGGCCCTCGGGCTGGATCAGCGTCAGGTGGTGCAAAGCCTGCAATCCCAGAATGCGGTGACGCCTGCGGGCGTGATCGAAGCCGGGCCGGAGCGGATTTCCGTGCGCACCTCCGGGCAGTTCGCTTCGGAGAAAGATCTGGCGGCGGTCAATCTGCGGCTCAATGATCGTTTCTACCGCCTGAGCGATATCGCCGAAATCACCCGAGGCTACACCGACCCGCCCAAACCGCTGTTCCGTTATAACGGCAAACCCGCCATCGGCCTGTCCATCGCCATGCAGAAGGGCGGCAACATTCAGGAGTTCGGCAAGGCGTTGCATGATCGAATGGACATCTCCACCGCTGAACTGCCGGTGGGTGTCGGTGTGCATAAGGTGTCGGATCAGGCCGAAGTGGTGGACAAGGCGGTGGACGGTTTCACCAGTGCGTTGTTCGAGGCCGTGATCATTGTGATGGTGGTCAGTTTTGTCAGCCTTGGAGTGCGCGCCGGTCTGGTGGTGGCCTGTTCCATCCCGCTGGTGCTGGCCATGGTGTTCGTGTTCATGGAGTACAGCGGCATCACCATGCAGCGTATTTCTCTCGGGGCGTTGATCATCGCCCTCGGGCTGTTGGTGGACGACGCCATGATTACCGTGGAAATGATGGTCACACGGCTGGAAATGGGGGAAACCAAGGAGCAGGCGGCGACTTATGCCTACACCTCGACGGCGTTCCCGATGCTGACCGGTACGCTGGTGACGGTGGCCGGTTTCGTGCCCATTGGCCTGAACAACAGCTCAGCGGGGGAATATACCTTCACGCTGTTTGCCGTGATTGCCGTAGCGATGCTGGTGTCGTGGATCGTGGCCGTGCTGTTTGCGCCGGTTATCGGCGTGCATATTCTGAGCAGCAACATCAAACCCAAGTCCGAAGAGCCGGGGCGCGTGGGGCGGGCGTTCAACAGCAGCATGCTGTGGGCCATGCGTCATCGCTGGCTGGCGATTGGCATTACGCTGCTGTTGTTTGCGTCGTCGCTGTTTTCGATGCAGTTCGTGCAGAACCAGTTCTTTCCGTCATCGGACCGACCTGAGATTCTGGTCGACCTGAACCTGCCGCAGAATGCCTCGATCAACGAGACGCGCAGAGTGGTGGACCGGTTTGAGGCCAGCCTCAAGGACGATCCCGATATCGAGCGCTGGAGCACCTACATCGGCCAGGGCGCGGTGCGTTTCTATCTGCCGCTGGATCAGCAACTGGAAAACCCGTTCTACGCCCAGTTGGTCATTGTCAGCAAAGGGCTGGAGGAGCGTGGTGCCCTGACTGCACGCCTGCAAAAGCGCCTGCGCGATGAATATGTCGGTATCGGCTCCTACGTGCAGCCGCTGGAAATGGGGCCGCCGGTCGGGCGTCCGCTGCAATATCGCGTCAGTGGCGAGAACATCGACAAGGTTCGCCAGCACGCCATCGAACTGGCCACGCTGCTTGGCAAGAACCCTCATGTCGGTGAAGTGATCTACGACTGGAACGAGCCGGGCAAGGTGCTGCGCATCGATATCAATCAGGACAAGGCGCGGCAGTTGGGGTTGTCCTCCGAAGACGTTGCTCAACTGATGAACAGCGTGGTCAGCGGCTCTTCGGTGACTCAGGTGCGCGACGATATCTACCTGATCAACGTGGTAGGACGTGCCGAGGACGCCGAGCGCGGCACGCCGGAAACCCTGCAAAACCTGCAGATTGTCACGCCTGCCGGAACCTCGATTCCGCTGCTGGCCTTTGCCACGGTGGGTTACGAGCTGGAGCAGCCACTGGTCTGGCGGCGTGACCGCAAGCCGACCATCACCGTGAAAGGTGCGGTGCGCGACGAGATTCAGCCGACTGACCTGGTCAATCAACTGAAGCCGGAAATCGACAAGTTCGCCTCCGCATTGCCTGTGGGCTACAAGGTGGCGACCGGCGGGACGGTGGAAGAAAGCAGCAAGGCTCAAGGGCCGATTGCCAGTGTCGTGCCGTTGATGCTGTTCCTGATGGCGACCTTTTTGATGATCCAGTTGCACAGCGTTCAGAAGATGTTTCTGGTGGCCAGTGTCGCGCCGCTGGGGTTGATCGGCGTGGTGCTGGCGCTTATCCCGACCGGAACGCCATTGGGCTTTGTCGCGATTCTGGGTGTGCTGGCGCTGATCGGTATCATCATCCGCAACTCGGTGATTCTGGTGACCCAGATCGATGCCTACGAGCAAAGCGGCTACTCGCCATGGAATGCGGTGGTCGAGGCCACCGAGCACCGCCGCCGGCCGATCCTGCTCACGGCGGCTGCGGCCAGCCTGGGCATGATCCCCATCGCACGTGAAGTGTTCTGGGGGCCGATGGCCTACGCGATGATCGGCGGCATCATCATCGCCACCTTGCTGACCCTCTTGTTCCTGCCAGCCCTGTATGTGGCCTGGTACCGGATCAAGGAGCCCGCGTAGATTAATGCCGATCAGTCAAGGCAATACACAAACTTGTAGGAGGCAGCTTGCTGGCGAAAAAGGCCTGAAAACCGGCAGATATTCTGTGTCTGTACGTGAAGTCGCCAGCAAGCTGCATCCCACAAAGTGATTTATGACCTTAACTGGTCAGCAATACTCCCACGGCTTGTCCCGCGTCAGCCGATATCGCTTTCAACCAGGCTGAAGTCGCCAAACCGCACAGGGCTCATGGTCTGGCTGACGCCTGGAGAGCTGGCGGATATGGCCGGGCGAGGGGTCGATACGTTCAGGAAGCAGGAAGTCAGATCGTCCTCGAAATACATGTTGACCGAGAAACGCTGCCAGTCCGCTGTCGCCATGCCGGTGACAGGCGAAACCATTATTACACCGTCAGCCCTGAAGCCTCCGACACTGACCACAAACGAGGCGTCCTCCACGGCTGCATCTGCGCTGAGTGCGTCAAACTCGATAAGCAGGGCCTTACCCGGCAAGTCCGGCAGGGCCTGGCTGATATTGGTCGCAACCGGTAACAGGATGCTTTGTCCGAAGCCGTAACGCTCAAGGCCGGGGTCAAAACCCACTGGCCCTTTCCAATAGTTGAAATCGTCTTTGAAATTGCCGTTCTGAATATATTGCGTCGCCATGATCATCTCCTTGATCGATTAACATTCGGGCCCAAATCATTAAGGTGCGCGCACCTGCTTGTGGAGCCCATCCCAAGCGCCGTGCTGCTGCGCTGATACTGACAAAAATGCCAGTCACGCAAGGCACGCAATAGGAGTTGAATGCTTTCGTCAAGTCGATGGCGTGCTCAAGGACGACGCCAGACACTCGCCAGCCAGGGCTGCTGTTCCATTGGCAAGCCGGTCGGACGGTAGTAATGCTCAAGCTCCACGAAACCCGCCTCGTTCAGCAGTTCGCGCCATGATTCCAGATCGTGATATGAGCCATAGCGCTCGCCTTTCCAGCCTTCCTGGTTCTGGCCTCTTGGATTGGAGCTGAACAGCACGCCGCCCGGCTTGAGCGTGGCGTGCAATTGACGCAGGACTTTGGGCAACTCCTGGCGGGGCACATGAAACAGCACTGCATTGGCAAATATGCCGTCGAAGCGAGCGGCGGGGAGGTCCAGCTCCAGGAAGTTCTGTTGCAGCACTTCGCATCCACTGTCAGCGCGAGCCATTTGCGCGAAACGTTCGCTGCCGTCCAGGCCGACGGCAATGTGCCCCATGGCGCTGAAGGTTTTCAGGTCACGGCCCGGTCCGCAGCCAAAGTCCAGAATCTGCCAGGGCGTCGGCGCCTGGATATGTCGCAAGAGAGCGGCAATATTCTGGCTGACGTCGTGATCGCGGGTGCCATCACGGAAGTCTTCGGCCACCTGGTTGTAATGGCCGACGGTAATGGCGGTGATTTGGGCGAGGTCTTGGGCGTCGAGCTTCATGGCGAGCGGTTGTCCGGGCAATGGAGGTCGTCAATATACCTCCAGCCCGGTGCGAAGCAATTACTCAGCGTTTGTTCAGAACCCGCGCCAGCCGGTCGCCACCCAGTTGAATGGCGGCAACCAGCACCACCAGCAATACGATCACGGTCAGCATGATCTGTGTGTCGAAGCGCTGATAACCGTAGCGGTAGGCGATATCGCCCAGCCCGCCGGCACCGATGGCACCTGCCATGGCTGATGAGTTGATCATCGTGACGATAGTGATGGTGAAGCCACCGACGATTCCCGGCAACGCCTCAGGCAGCAGCACGTGCCAGACGATATGCCAGCGGCGGCAGCCCATGGCTTGTGCGGCCTCGATCAGGCCATGATCGACCTCGCGCAGGCTGACTTCGGCAATGCGGGCGAAGAAGGGGGTTGCTGCAATGGTCAGCGGCACCACGGCCGCCCAGACACCATAACTGGTGCCGACGATCAGGCGGGTGAACGGGATCAGCGCGACCATCAGGATCAGGAACGGGATCGAGCGAAACAGGTTAACGAAGGCGCCCAGCACCTGATTCAGTACCGGTGCTTCGTAGATGCCGCCCTTGGAGCTGGTAACCAGAATCACCGCCATCGGAATGCCCAGCAGCAGGGCTACGAATGAGGATACGCCGACCATCATAAAGGTATCGAGCACGCCTTGCAGCAAACGATCAACCCACATAACCCAGTACCTCCGCTTGGGGCGCATGTTGACGTGCGCGAGCCAGCAATTCGTCTCGACTGTGTGGCGAACGGGTAATCGACAGGATCAGATGCCCGACGGCACGCTCCTGAATACGCTCCACGCCACCTTGCAATAACTTCACCTGACCACCGAGGGCTGTGAACAATGCAGCCAGGTCCGGCTCTTCGGCACTGACGCCGGTAAAGCTCAGATCCAGCAGCAACGCGGCGTCCGGGTGAGCCGGTTGCGGTGCCAGGCGCTCCAGCAAGGCTTTCGGCAAGCCGAGTTGCAGGGGCGCGAGCAAGGTCTTGCTCACCTCATGCTGCGGGTTGCCAAACACTTGCCACACCGGGCCTTGCTCGACCACCTGGCCTTTTTCAAGCACCACCACACGGTTGCAGATATCACGGATCACCGACATCTCGTGGGTGATCAGCACGATGGTCAGGCCCAGGCGCTGGTTGATCTCGCGCAGCAGGCCCAGGATCGATTGAGTGGTTTCCGGGTCCAGCGCCGAGGTCGCTTCGTCGCACAGCAGGATGGCCGGATCGTGTACCAGCGCCCGGGCAATACCGACACGCTGTTTCTGCCCGCCGGAGAGCTGAGCCGGGTAAGACTTATGCTTGTCCTGCAAGCCAACCAGCTCCAGCAATTCAGTGACCTTGCGCTGGCGTTGCTCTTTGGGAACGCCTGCGACCTTGAGTGGCAGCTCGACGTTCTGCCACACGGTCTTGGCCGACATCAGGTTGAAGTGCTGGAAGATCATGCCGATGCGTCGGCGCAGTTCTACCAGCTTGTCTTCATTGAATTCACCAATGTCCACCTGATCGATCAGCACCCGGCCGCTGCTGGGTTGTTCCAGGCGGTTGATGGTGCGGATCAGCGATGACTTGCCTGCACCGCTGCGCCCGATGATGCCGAAGATTTCACCTTTCTGGATTGCCAGTTCGATGTTGCTCAGCGCTTGCACCGGGCCTTGCTGGCCGTGGTAGGTCTTGCCCAGGTTGCTGAAGCGCACATGGGCGTGATTCAGGTCCGGGTGCAATTCGGCCTTGCTGGCCGAATGTCCGGGAGCGGTCGGCTGTTGCCGTTGCGCGAGTGCGTTCATGTCATTCCTTCCAGCCCGGCTGGTAGAGCTTGCCGTTGACCTTGTCCAGAGAGGCGCGCACCACCGGGGAGTGCTGATAGATATCGACGAACTTTGCCAGGCGCGGATCGTCCTTGCGCTCAGGCTTGATCACGAACTGAATCACGTATTCCGGGTGATCCAGGCCGTCGAACAGAATGGCCGAGTCGGCCGGGAAGGTCTTGGCCAGGCGAATATAGGCCGGGTAGCCCTGGACCAGATCGGCATCATCGTAGGCGCGAACCAGTTGCACGGCTTCGACCTGAATGATCTTGATCTTCTTCGGGTTGGCGGTGATGTCTTCTTCGGTGGCTTTGTAGCCCACGCCTTGCTTGAGGGTGATCAGGCCAGCCTTGGCCAGCAGTTGCAGGCCACGACCGCTGTTGATCGGGTCGTTGGCGATGGCCACGGTGGCACCGGTGGGCAGTTCATCGAAGCTTTTGTACTTCTTGGAGTACAGCCCGACGTTATTGATGATGCCCGGCGCATAGGACACCAGGTTGTAACCGGCGGCCTCGTTGGCGTTGGTCAGGAACGGGATGTGCTGGAAGTAGTTCACATCGATATCACCGGCCGCGAGGGTGACGTTGGGGGCGATCCAGTCGGTGAACTCCACCAGTTCGACCTTCAGGCCTTGCTTGGCGGCTTCTTCTACAGCAGCTTCCAGCGGGATGGCGAAAGCGGCGGTGGTGCCGACTTTCAACGGCGCATCAGCGGCGTGAGCGGTGAGGGTCAACAGGCTCAGGGCCAGTGCGATAAAAGGTTTTTTCATGGTGTTGTCCGTTGTTTTGAAAAATTTGGGGAGCGTGTGGTTAGCCTTTTCGCGAATGAATTCGCTCCTACGGGGATTGTGTAGGAGCGACTTCAGTCGCGAAGTCGGTGTCTTGATCCGGCATGGTTGTCTGGCAGGTGTGCATTGCCTTCGGGAAACAGCTTCTTGCGCAGGCTGCCGTCTTCATAAGCGGTCTTGTACGAGCCACGGCGTTGCAGTTCGGGGATCACCAGGTCGATGAAGTCCACATAGCTTTCCGGGGTGACGATGCGGGTCAGGTTGAAGCCGTCCAGACCGGTTTCCTCGATCCAGGATTCCAGTTCGTCCGCGACCTGTTCAGGCGAGCCGACCAAGGTGATATAGCGGCCGCCCAAGGCGTGCTGGTCGAGCAGGCGCTGGCGGGTCCAGTCGTTGTTCTTGAGGTTTTTCGTCGCGGACTGGATGGCGTTGCTTTTCACATACTGAATAGGCTCGTCCAGTTCGTACTCGGCGAAGTCGATGCCGGTTGAGGCCGCGAAATGTGCCACGCCGGCTTCGGCACTGGCGTAGCTGCGGTATTCGGCGTATTTCTCCCGGGCAATGGCTTCGGTGGCTCCGACAATCACGTTCAGGCCCATGAACACCTTGATGCTGTCGGGGTTGCGTCCGGCGGCTACGGCGCTGGCGCGGACCTTGTCCACTTGCTCACGTGTCGCGGCCTTGTTCTGGCCGCTGATGAATACGCATTCGGCATTCTGTCCGGCGAACTGCAAGCCTCGTTCCGAGCTGCCAGCCTGAAACAGTACCGGCGTTCGTTGCGGTGACGGTTCGCAGAGGTGATAACCCTCCACCTGATAGAACTCGCCCTTGTGCCGAACCTTGTGGACCTTCTCTGGCCGGGCATAGATGCGCTGTTCGCGATCATTGATGACCGCGCCGTCCTCCCAACTGCCTTCCCAGAGCTTGTACAACACTTCCAGGTATTCGTCGGCCTGATCGTAGCGGCGGTCATGTTCGACCTGCTCGGTCAGGCCCATGGCTCTGGCCGCGCTGTCGAGATAGCCGGTGACAATATTCCATCCCACCCGGCCACGGCTCAGGTGGTCCAGCGTCGACATGCGTCGCGCGAACAGATAAGGCGTTTCATAGGTCAGGTTGGCAGTGAGGCCGAAGCCCAGGTTTCTGGTGACTGCTGCCATGGCCGACACCAGCAGCAACGGGTCGTTGACCGGTAACTGGATCGACTCCTTGAGGGTGACGTCGACCGAGTTCTGATACACGTCGTATACGCCGACGATATCGGCGATGAACAGCCCGTCGAACAGGCCGCGCTCCAGCAGTTGTGCCAGCTCGGTCCAGTATTCGAGGGTCTTGTACTGGGTGGAGTTGTCCCGTGGATGTGTCCACAGCCCATGGTTGATATGGCCGATGCAGTTCATGTTGAACGCATTGAGCAGGATTTTCTTCTTGGCCATCAGATGGTCCCCCGGCGTGGAGGGTTGATCTCATTGAGGTAGTAATTACCGATGGCGTGATACTTCCAGCGCACCGGATCATGCAGGGTATGTACGCGGGCATTGCGCCAGTGACGGTCCAGCCCGTGTTCGGCCAGCGTCGACTGGCTGCCGGCCAGTTCAAACAGTCTGCTTCCTGCTTCCAGAGAAATTTCCGTGCTGATGGCACGGGCCTCGGCTACGGCGATGGATGCAGCGGCCAGGGTCTGGTCGTTGCTGTCGGCCTGGGCTGTGTCCAGATACTCGCCAGCCCGTTCGAGCAAGGCTTCGGCTGCATGCAGGCGGATGCCCAGCTTGCCGAAGCTGTGCAGGGTCAATGGGTCGTCCACGGCTTTTTCCAGGCCGGAGTCGCTCCACGGGCGTGTGCGAGTGCGCACGAATGCCAGCGCGTCCTCAAAGGCTGCACGGGCAATGCCGGTATCGATGGCCGCATGGAGAATCTGCGCCAGCGGGCCGACTGTGGTCGGGCGCTCGAAAGCGCTCTGGAACGGGATGACATCCTCGGCGCTGACATACACATTTTCAAACACCACCGAACCGCTGCCGGTGGTGCGCTGGCCGAAGCCGCTCCAGTCGTCGATCACTTCAAGACCGGCGCTGTCGTGAGAAACGAAAGCCAGTTGCTGAATGCCTTGGTCGTCAATGACTGAGGTCGGAATCCGCTGTGCGTACAGCGCTCCGGTGGCGTAGAACTTGCGACCGTTGATGCGATAACCGTCGCCATCACGCTCCAGACGTGTGGTGCGCTCGCTGGCGGTTTTGGTGCCCAGTTCTGCCAGAGCATTGCCGAAGCGTTTCCCGGCCAGCACTTCGGCATACAGGCGTGCCTGTTGCCGTTCGCTGCCATTCACGCGCAGCACTTCAAGGGCGTAGAAGTGGTTCTGCGGGATCTGCCCCAGCGAGCCGTCAGCCTGGGCGATTATCTGTACGACCTTGGCCAGGGTGACATTGGACACGCCCGCGCCACCAAAGGCTTTTGGCACACTGATACCCCACAGGCCGGACTGGCTGAACAGGTCGAGTTCGGGGTTCGGCAGACGGCGTTCGCGGTCACGCAGGGCACTGTCGGTGGTGAATATCTGCGCCAGTTCGCTGGCCACTTGCAGGGCCTGCGCGTCACTGGTGATCACGACAGGGGGTGGAGTGAAGCTCATAACGATGTTCTCCAGTTGTCTGGTTCAAATCCAGGAGTGGCGTGCGGGCAGGGTGCCGTTCAGATGCCAGGCGCCGACGGCATAGTATTTCCAGCGCACCGGGTCATGGAGGGTGTGGACGCGGGCATTGCGCCAGTGGCGGTCGAGATTGAACTGCGCCAGGGTGGCGCGGCTGCCAGCCAGCTCGAACAGCTTTTCACTGGCGAGCAACGAGATTTCCGTGGTCAGTACCTTGGCGCGGGCCACTGCAATGGAGGCGCGGGCTGCGGAATCTTCGTCGATTGGCGCAGCATTCACTTCGTCGAGGGTCTGGGCTGCCTTGCGCAAGAGGGCTTCGGCGGCATGCAGGTCGAGTTTCAGCTTGCCGATATCAGCGATGACATAAGGGTCGTCACTGGCTCGCTCGACGTTGGCATCGACCCATGGACGAGCACGCTCGCGCACAAAGGTGATGGCCTCGTCGATGGCCTCGCGAGCGATACCTGCATCAATGGCAGCTTGAATCAGTTGTGAGACGGCGCCCTGAATATTCGGAGTCAGCGCCAGGCGCCAGTTGTCGACCACGTGCTCGGCTTCCACCGGTACGTTATTGAGCAATACCGTGCCACTGGCCGTGGTGCGCTGGCCGAAGCCTGACCAGTCATCGACGATGCTCAGGCCCGGCGCGCCGCGTTTCACGAAGGCCATGACCTGCCGTCCTTCGTCGTCCAGGGCCTTGACCGCTACCCAGTGGGCGAACAGGGCGCCAGTGGAATAGAACTTCTGGCCATTGATGACAAAACGGTCGCCGTCGGCAGTGATGCGTGCCTTGAGTTCCAGCGTGTTTTTCGTACCCCGCTCGGGCCCGGCATTGCCGATGCGCCAGCCATCGAGGACGCTTTGAAACAGGGACTTCTTTTGCTGTTCGTTGGCACCGTCCTGCAGCAGATGAAGGATGCCGAACTGGTTCTGCGGGATCTGCCCGAGTGCAGGGTCGGCGGCCGAGATGATCCGGAATACTTCGGCAATGGTCACGAAGGAAACCTGCGGGCCGCCATAAGCCTTGGGAACGGAAATGCTGCCCAGCCCGTTACGGGTGAACTGCTCGATTTCCGACCAGGGCAGCCTGCGTTCCTGATCCCTTCTGGCTGCATTCAGGCGTGCGATGCCTGCCAGCTCATGGGCGGCGGCAATGGCCTGGGCGTCGTTGTGCAACACCTTGGCCGGTAGTAGCAAGGGCGCAACATCTGGCTCTTGTGGAGCCGAGGTGTGCTGGGCAGTGTTTTTAGGTAATGCCCTGGTGTTATCCACGGGGGTAATTGTGAAAGAAACCATCGGAACCTCGTTACGGGGGCGCCGCCCAAGGGGCAGCAAGAAAACATCACGATGTCCGGTGGTCCGGTTTATATACCCTAATCTTGTATCAATTTTTTTAAAACGTGCTTTTTGGAATAAGCATAGATGGCAAATGTTGGCGATTCAGAAGGCGCTGGCTGACCCCTTGGGTGGCGTCACAAGTACTGACTTGTCAGTCAGGCCATGTGGAAATATTACTCCATGTTAGCTGTATGTATTTATATGTGTTTTTGTAATGAGTGGATGAACAGGTTTTCATCATTCAGCACTCTTTCAGAAAATAGAGTGTATGTGAAAGACGCCAGCGGTCCATGATCAGAGTCCGAATCATGTAAGGCTGGCGTACAGTAAGATAGGCGTTATTCAACATCACCGGACAAGTTCACCTGAAGTCCGGATTTTTATTTCGCGTGGTGGTGCCCAAAGCGAGTTGTTTCCTACACGGTCAATGACACAATAAGTAGCCTCCAGTTTTTCGCAGCCTGCTTCGCGTATCAATGTTGCAGGTACGACCAGATCGATGGGCTCCCCAATGTCTTCGAGAGTCAGAGGTGGCAGATCCATGCGCAGGTCACCCCAGCGCAGGGTGATTTCGTCATGGGGAGCCATGTTCAGGTAGGGCTCGATCGTGATCGGTAGTCCGCTGTTCATGTGCCTGCTGCTCAAGCCGCGACGTACGACCGAAGGTGGCAGGGACAACGGAGCCAGCCCCTGGTTTTCTTCCTCGATGGGGTCCAGCAACTGACCGCCAGGTGCATCCAGCTTGACCCATATCTTGCGGGTGGGCGAGGTGACAGGAGCCCCGCCCACTTTCATCATCTTGTAATAGGTACGTGCCTTGCCGTTTTGCAGAAAGCTTTCCGGTACACGCAGGGCGATGTTCTGATCGATGTCGGAGGCCGTAAGGATTTTCGACGCGACGTAGCAGCCATCCCAGAACAGTTCGATCAGGTCACCTTCATCCATATCGTTATAGGGATGAATATGAACCATCAAATGAGACGCTATCCGCACCCCGATGCCGTGACGGCTGGCCTGGGGAATGAAGGGGGGTGAAAGCTTCGAGGAAGCGGGGTTGCAATAGGTGTGGCTCATGTCCGAATACTCTTGGTTAACAGAAGTGCCAGTAACGGGTTGTTATCGCCTGTGCGGTTTTTCTGTGGTCGCATGGTCTGAAAGTATGAGTTGATAAGTACCTTGAAGTTTGGAGCTGTGGCAAACATTGCAAGGTGTTGTAAGACCGTACTTGAAACTTGCAGTGATGCCATATCTGTTATTTGGAGTGAGCTAATGGGTTTTGTGTGCGAGTGTCAATATGCGAATGGAGGGCGATGAGGAGCTTTTGAAAAAATAGATAATTCCTACATCGATATACCGAGGCTGTTTACTTTTAAACAAACTAACGTCCTACTACAAAGATGTGCCCTGTAATGTTCGTTACATGAACAACAACTACCTGATGAGCAGGCGCAGGAGGGAGATTTGTGCGTGTCGGGGCAGGATGAAGGGCTGATCGTGAGGCGGGGAGGGTTCAAGAAATCAATTCGATATTTTTCCTGGCTTTGAGGCGTTCACCTGCCAGGGATGTTGATCGATCAATTCGTGTGGAAATGTAATGTCAGCAAAAGCAGCGCCATCGGGACGCTGCTTGTGTGGTGGGCTGCTTTCAGGATCAGGCCCTGGTTCGTTCCAGAAACTGCCTTGTCCGTTCTTCCTTCGGGTTGGCGAACAAGGCCTTGGCTTCTCCTTGTTCAACGATCACGCCCTTGTCGATGAAGATCACCCGGTTGGCGACATCCCGCGCAAAGCTCATCTCGTGGGTGACGATAACCATGGTGCGGTTTTCTTCGGCCAGTGCCCGAATGGCCGTCAGCACTTCGCCGACCAGCTCCGGGTCCAGCGCAGAGGTGGGTTCGTCGAAGAGGATGACCTGGGGTTCCATTGCCAATGCCCTGGCAATCGCGACCCGTTGCTGCTGCCCACCGGACAGACGACGCGGATAGGCATCTTCCTTGCCCGACAGCCCGACCTTGGCCAGCAGCTGCCGGGCCAGAGCAATGGCCTTTTCCCGGTCAACCTTCTTGACCACCACCGGGCCTTCGATGACATTTTCAAGCGCCGTTCGATGGGGGAAGAGGTTGAAGTTCTGGAACACAAACCCGACCTGCTGGCGCAACTGGCGGATCAGGTTCTGTTGCTGGCTCAAGGTGCGACTGCTATCAATCTGGATGTCACCTACCTTGATCGTCCCGCTGGTGGGTGTTTCAAGCAGATTCAGGCAGCGCAGCAACGTGGTTTTCCCCGAGCCGCTGGGGCCGATGATTGCCACGACTTCCCCGGCTTCAATGCGCAGGTCGATGCCCTTGAGCACTTGCTGGCCCTTGAACTCCTTGGTGAGGTTTTCAACCACGATCATGCTTCAAGACTCCAGATCATGCCGATTGACCCTCGCTTCGAGACGGTTTTGCAGGTGCGCGAGCAGCGATGCAAGGACCCAGTAGATCAGCGCGGCGGCAAGGTACATGGTGAAGATTTCAAAGGTTCGGGCGGTGATCAGTTGTGCCTGACGGAACAACTCCGGCACCTGAATCGTAGCGGCCAGGGCCGTGTCCTTGACCAGAGAAATGAAACTGTTGCCCAGCGGTGGCAGGGCAGTACGTGCTGCTTGCGGAAGGATCGCCCGACGCATGGTCTGCCAGCGGGTCATGCCGATACTGGCCGCCGCTTCCCACTGCCCGCGTTCTACGGCACCGATGGCAGCGCGCAGGATTTCACAGGCGTAGGCAGCCATGTTCAACGAGAAACCGATCAGTGCTGCAGGCAGCGGGTCCAGTTCGATTCCCAGTTGAGGCAGGCCGTAATAGATCACGAACAATTGCACGAGCAGCGGTGTGCCACGGAAGAACGACACGTAGATACGTGCCGTCCAGCTCACCAGCTTGAAACGCGACAGGCGCATCAGTGCCAGGCCGAAGCCCAGCAGCAATCCGAAAAACATCCCGCCAAGACTGAGAATGACCGTGTAGTACGCGCCCTTGAGCAGAAAGGGCGCAGAGTCTGCTACGAGTTTCAGACCCTCTTCGATCATTTGGTCACGTCAGCGTTGAAGTACTTTTGCGACAGTTTGCCCAGAGTGCCGTCGGCACGCAGCTTGTCGAGTGCCTTGTTGATGGCGTCCAGCAATTCAGGCTCGCCCTTGCGCAGGGCAATACCGGATTCCTGGCGGGAGAACGGAGCACCCGCGACACCAAAGGCATCCTTGGTCTTGGCTGCAATTTCCAGAGCCGCCAGACGGTCGACCAGAATGGCGTCGATACGGCCTACGCGCAGGTCCTGGAACTTGGTCGGATCATCGTCGTAGGTCTTGACGATGGCAGTCGGGACATTGGTCTTGATCCACTGCTCATAGTTGGTGCCCAGACCGACACCGACTTTCTTGCCCGCCAGATCCTGAGGGGTCTTGATAGTGTCTTCGTTTTTCTTCTGGGTCAGCGCCTGAAGACCGGAGATGGTGTAGGGCTGGGAGAAGTCGTACTTCTTCTTGCGCTCGTCGGAAATGGTGACCTGGTTGATCACCAGATCCAGACGCTTGGACTCCAGAGCGGCGAGGATGCCGTCCCATTTGGTCGGTTGCACCTTGGCCTTGACGCCAAGCTCCTTGGCCAGAGCCTCGGACAATTCGACCTCGAAGCCGGTCAGCTTGCCGTTTTCGTCCACGAAGCTGAACGGCGGATAAGTGCCTTCCAGACCCACATTGAGGGTACCGCTGTCCTTGATCTTTTGCAGTTGTTCACCTGCCATGGCTTGCCCCGCAATACCGGTGCCGAGCACCAGGCTCAGAGCCGAGAAGAGAAACGTGCGACGAATAGCGGAAATGTTCATGCGAGCCCCTTGTTTGTATGAGATGTCAGGCAAGTCAGACCTGGCGACAGCGTGTGGCGGTCGCGAATATAAATCGAGTTGCTTATAAACAAAAAGAACTAAAAAGCATCTTCAGTTTTTCTTTCGGTATATGCGTCAGCGCCGCTTCATTAGCTGCTGAACACACCCGGATAAGCAAACAACGCTGGCGCACCACCGGTGTGCAGGAAGATCAGCGGACCGTCATTGAAGCGCTGACGCCCGATGCCATCGAGCAGGCCCGCCATGGCCTTGCCGGTGTAGACCGGATCAAGCAGCAGCCCCTCGTGGCTGGCCACCAGTTTGATTGCCGAGAGCGTGCCTGCGTTAGGTTCACCATAGCGCGGGCCGAAGTATTCGTCCCACAGTTGCACCTTGAAGGCGGGGGGGAGTGCGACATCAAGCAACTCGGCGGTACGTTCGGCCAGGCCTTGGACCTTGGGGAGCTGGGCTTCTTCGCTACGGGAAACGGTGACGCCAATCACGGGCAGTTCGGGCAACTGCTCAGCCAGCGCCAGGGCCAGACCGCTGTGGGTGCCAGCGCTGCCGGAGGCCAGTACCACGGCGGCGAAATCAAGGCCGGTCTGCTTGATCTGCTCGGCCAGTTCCAGCCCGGCACGCACATAGCCCAGTGCGCCTACAGCACTGGAGCCGCCAATCGGTACGAGGTAAGGCTTCTTGCCACTGGTGCGCAGGCGGGCGGCCAGGGCTTGCAGTTGCTCATCGGCGTTATCGAGGTTTTCCACCAGTTCGACTTTGGCGTCGAACAGATCCAGCAGCAGGCGATTGCCGTTGTGCAGGTAGTTGGTGTCTTCAGTGCCGATGGGGTTTTCCAGCAGCGCAACGCAACCCAGCCCGAGACGAGCGGCCAGTGCTGCGGTCTGGCGCACATGGTTGGACTGGATTGCGCCGGCTGTGATCAGTGTGTCGGCACCCTGAGCCAGTGCGTCGGCCGCCAGATATTCCAGTTTGCGTACCTTGTTGCCGCCCAGCGCAAGGGTCGTGGTGTCATCGCGCTTGATATAGATATCACGGCCCGCCCAGGTCGACAGGCGCTCAAGCTTTTCCAGCGGGGTGGGAGCGCCGATCAGGTCAAGGCGATTGAAACGTGCCAGCTGTTTTTTGATCATCGTGGTAGATAAGCCGAGAAGGGAGTTATCGGACTATATGCAGAGGTTTCCTGCACGGCAACCCACGATGTTTTATGACAAGGGGGTTAAAGCCCTACGCAAATTGTTATTTTTTCCGCACAAATGTTTGCCGTAGAGTGGAGGCCGCAGTGGCCACCATCATCGGGTTGCCTTCTTTGAATCAAGGAGAGTTCAGCGTGAGCGATATTCCAGAAGCACCTGCCCCAGGCCGCTCCAGCCATTGGCAGTTGCAGCGGATCGTCAGCCAGTTGCGCACAGCGCGAGAAGACTGGCGTACTCGCAACAGGCGGGTGAGCGGTGAACATGGTGGTCGGGAGCTGCCTTCCCGGGCGGCCATGGGCGAGATTCTCGAAGCCTTGAGCGGTGCCTTGTTTCCCATGCGTCTGGGACCGGTGGATCTGCGCGAAGAAAGCGAGGATTTCTACGTCGGTCATACCCTGGATGTGGCGCTCAATGCGCTGTTGGCCCAGGCTCGGCTGGAGTTGCGTTACGTGGCGCATCAACAGGGCGGCGAGACTCAGGGGATCGACGAACGGGCGCTGGAACTGATCCAGGATTTCGCCACGGCCTTGCCAGCCATTCGCCTGCTGCTCGATACCGACGTGCTGGCTGCCTATCATGGCGATCCGGCTGCGCGCAGTGTCGATGAGGTTCTGTTGTGCTATCCGGGCATTCTTGCGGTGATCCATCACCGGCTGGCGCATCACCTGTATCGTGCCGGCCTGCCTCTGTTGGCGCGTATCAGTTCGGAAATCGCCCATTCCTCCACCGGCATCGACATTCACCCTGGCGCACAGATCGGGCCGAGCTTCTTTATCGACCATGGCACGGGCGTGGTGATTGGCGAAACGGCCATTATCGGGGAGCGGGTCAGGATCTATCAGGCGGTGACATTGGGCGCCAAGCGTTTCCCGGCAGACGAAGATGGCCAGCTGCAGAAAGGCCATGCACGTCACCCGATCGTCGAAGACGACGTGGTGATCTATGCCGGTGCGACCATTCTGGGGCGTATCACCATCGGCAAGGGTTCGACCATCGGCGGCAACGTCTGGCTGACCCGCAGCGTCCCGGCCGGTTGCAACCTGACCCAGGCCAACCTGCTGCAACAGGACGACGGAACTCAGAAGTAAGAGAGTTGGTAGTTTCAAGCTTCAAGCTTCAAGCTTCAAGCTTGTGGCTTGTGGCTTGTGGCTTGTGGCTTGCCGCTTGCCACTTGCCACTTGCCACTTGCCACTGTTGCTCCTTGGCGTAGGGAACGATCCTGCGCCATCGTGCGTCATATCCCGGTCTGAGCCCGCATTCCCCTGTATGCGATTTGTTTTTTGCAGGTAGTTTTCTGCCCGCTCATACCAGGAGTCCTTCCCGTGTTCCCCTCTTTTTATGGCGCTTTTTGTCTTGAAGCAGAGGCGTGCAGTTCATGAGTACGTCCGTTTCCCCATCCAGCGGCCAGGTCCGCATGAATGCTCCGGTGTTCTACTTTGCCGCGAGTGTCATCCTGATCTTTGGCGTCACCGTAATTGCTTTCCCGCAAGCCAGCGGCGAATGGTTATTGGCAGCGCAGAACTGGGCGGCCAATACGGTCGGCTGGTACTACATGCTGGCCATGACGCTGTATCTGGTCTTCGTGGTGGTCACCGCCTTGTCTGGCTACGGCAAGATCAAGCTCGGTGCCGACCACGACGAGCCCGAGTTCAGCTATCTGTCATGGGCGGGCATGTTGTTTGCCGCCGGGATCAGCATCACGCTGTTCTTCTTCTGTGTCTCCGAGCCCCTGACCCACATGCTGCAACCGCCGCAGGGCGAGGGCGGAACCACTGAATCTGCGCGTCAGGCCATGCAGTTGCTGTTCCTGCACTGGGGCTTGCATGGCTGGGGCGTATTTGCCTTTGTCGGCATGGCACTGGCCTACTTCGCCTATCGGCACAACCTGCCGCTGGCCTTGCGCTCGGCGTTGTATCCGCTGATCGGCAAGCGTATCAACGGCCCTATCGGTTATGCCGTCGATGGTTTTGGCATCATCGCGACCATCTTTGGTCTTGGCGCCGATATGGGATTCGGCGTGCTTCACCTGAACTCGGGGCTGGATTACCTGTTCGGCGTGTCCCATACCCAATGGATTCAGGTCGGGTTGATCACGTTGATGATGGGCGCTGCAATTCTGGTAGCCGTCTCGGGCGTCGACAAGGGCGTGCGAGTCATGTCCGACATCAACATGCTGCTCGCCTGCGCACTGCTGCTGTTCGTCTTGTTCGCCGGCCCGACTCAACATCTGCTCAACACGCTGGTGCAGAACATCGGCGACTATCTGGGCGCGCTACCGACCAAGAGTTTCGATGTCTATGCCTACAGTAGCGACGCCAATGGCTGGCTGGGCGGCTGGACGGTTTTCTATTGGGCCTGGTGGATTGCATGGGCGCCTTTCGTAGGCCTGTTCATTGCGCGTATTTCCCGTGGCCGGACCATTCGCGAATTCGTCTTTGGCGTGCTGCTGATCCCGCTGGGTTTCACCCTCGCCTGGATGTCGATATTCGGTAACAGCGCCATCGAGCAAGTGCTCAACCACGGCATGACTGCGCTGGGACAGTCAGCCATCGATGATCCGTCGATGACCCTGTACCTGCTGCTGGAAACCTATCCATGGAGCAAGACTGTCATTGCAGTGACGGTGTTCATCAGCTTCGTCTTCTTCGTCACCTCGGCGGACTCGGGCACTGTAGTGCTGTCTACCCTGTCGGCCAAGGGCGGCGGCCCGGACGAAGACGGTCCGAAATGGCTGCGTGTGTTCTGGGGTGTGGCGACAGCGGTGATTACCAGCGGGTTGCTGTTCTCCGGCAGCATCGATGCGCTGAAGTCCGCCGTCGTGCTGACCTCGCTGCCGTTCTCGCTGATTCTGCTGCTGATGATGTGGGGGCTGCACAAGGCGTTCTTCATGGAGAGCCAGCGCCAGATCGCCCAGACCTACTCGCTGGCTCCGGCTTCCGGTGCGCGACGTGGAGGCTGGCGACAACGCCTTAGCCAGGCCGTGCACTATCCATCGCGTGACGAGGTCTATCGCTTCCTCGACCAGACCGTGCGCCCTGCGATTGAAGAAGTGACTGCGGTGTTCGTTGAGAAAGGCCTGAGTGTCGATACTCAACCCGATCCATCCAACGACTCCGTCAGCCTGGAAATCGGCCACGGCGAAGAACGACCGTTCATTTACCAGGTGCAGATGAAAGGCTTCTTCACCCCGTCATTCGCCCGCGGCGGCATGGGTTCGAAACAACTGAACAACCGTCGTTACTACCGAGCCGAAGTCCACTTGAGCGAAGGCAGCCAGGACTACGATCTGGTGGGCTACACCAAGGAACAGGTCATCAACGACATACTGGACCAGTACGAACGGCATATGCAGTTTTTGCATTTGGTGAGGTAGGGGCAAGTTGCAAGCTGCAAGCTTTAAGCCTCAAGTCAAAAGCTTGTAGCTTGTAGCTTGTAGCTTGTAGCTTGTAGCTTGTAGCTTGTAGCTTGTAGCTTGTAGCTTGCAGCTTGCGGCTTATAACTTGCAGCTACATTCTCACGTACTTTCCCGCTCAATCAGGCTGCAATCGAGCAGGTTCAGCCTTTGTATTTCCCCTTCCAGCGGCAGTACGCCCAGGCTTTCCAGTACGCGCTGTGCAGCCAGGACGCCGATTTCCAGGGCGGGTGGTTTGA
The DNA here is from genome assembly GCF_015471405.1 of Pseudomonas cichorii. Taxonomy (GTDB): domain Bacteria; phylum Pseudomonadota; class Gammaproteobacteria; order Pseudomonadales; family Pseudomonadaceae; genus Aquipseudomonas; species Aquipseudomonas serbiensis. The sequence goes on along the minus strand of NZ_BLVZ01000008.1, from coordinate 164,830 downwards.
TGGTGCTGAGGCTGGGCATCATCATTTGTGCGAAGGCGTAGTCGCCAAAGCCCATGACCGCGCAGTCCTTCGGTATTTGCAGGCCTGCGCGCTGGCTGGCGAGCAGTCCACCGGCGGCCAGGTTGTCGTTGGCGAAGAAGATGGCGTCGGGCCTGGTTGCGCGGCTCATGAGCGCATCCATCGCCTGTTTGCCTGCCTCGAAGGGTGCCAGCCCTTCATCCGGGACGAAGACTGTGGGTTTCAGGCCGAATGTTTCCAGGGTGGCGATGTAGCCGTCACGACGTTCCAGAGCACTGAAGTCACCTGCCATGCTGTTCTGCACGAAGGCGATTCGTCGGTAGCCCTTGTCATGCAGATAACGTGTAGCGGTGACGCCCACTTCGTAATGCGAGAACCCGATCTGGATCGGGCTGCGACCAGGTTGGTGGTCCCAGGTTTCGATCACCGGGATATCCGCCTGCTCGATCATTTTCTCTGTGGCAGCACTGTGAAAGCGGCTGGTCAGCACCAGCGCTGCCGGTGACCAGCCCAGAAATGCCCGCACCGCGCTTTCTTCCTGTTCGGTGGAGAAGTAGCTGGAGGCCAGCAGCAACTGGAAACCGTGCTTGCTCAAGGTATCGCTGAAGCCCTGAATGGTGTTGGCGAAGATCGGGCCGGAAATGTTGGGGATCACCATAGCCACGACCCGGCTGCGCGCCGATGCCAGACCTCCTGCCACCAGATTGGGTACATAGCCCAGTTGATTGACCGCTGCGGCGATGCGTTCGCGCAGTTCGGGGGAAACCTGATCCGGCTGGTTGAAATAACGCGACACGGTAATGGCCGAAACGCCTGCCTGCTTTGCCACGCCAGTGATGGTCACGCGGCCTGCGCCTCGGCGTTTGCGTGTCGCAGGAATCTCGTCAGCCATGTGCAGTCACTTCGTATAAAAGAAAAAAGAATATAAAGGTAATTTTTCAGTATTTGACGATCTATGTGTCGGTTACTGATACTGGCGATGTTAGCGCTAACAAACTGGTTTGTCTGCTACTCGCCACCGCGAATGCCCGAACCCGGTTAGCCAGCAATTTCAGACGTCAGTGCTTGAACACTGACCGACCAGGGCACATATCAGGCAGGCACGCAGATGCACACAACACTTGGGGATAGCGTCAAACACAACCTTCTGGCGCAAGCCGTCGGCCAGGCCAACACGGCGCGCGGACGTCGTTGCGGCATGCTGCTGATGGGCCTGGCGGCTTTGCCGCTGGCTCCGGCGATGGCCGAAACCGAAGCCACGCAGAACGCCGAGGCGCCCACGCTCAAAGCGGTCACCGTTACCGCCACGCGCCGCGAAGAGTCGTTGCAGAAGGTGCCTGTCGCGGTTTCCGTGGTTGAAGGCGAGCAACTGGAGCGCGACAACCGCAATGGTGTTTCCAGCATCGCGCAGCAGATCCCGACCCTGAACTTCCGCACCGGCGCTTCCAACAAGGACACCTCGCTGTTCATCCGTGGTGTGGGCACTATCTCCACATCGCCGGGCGTCGAGCCGACCGTTGCGACGGTCATCGACGGTGTCGTGCTCGGTCGTCCCGGCCAGGCAACCCTGGACCTGCTGGATCTGGAGCGCATCGAAGTCCTGCGCGGCCCTCAGGGTACGTTGTTCGGCAAGAACGCTTCGGCCGGTGTGCTCAACGTGGTCACCAAGGCTCCGACCGAAGAGACACATGGCTATATCGATCAGTCCTATTTCAGCGGTAACGAAAGCCGCACGCGCTTCGGTATCGGCGGCAGCCTGATTCCGCAGACCCTCAAGGGCTCGATCACTACCCTGTTCGGCAGCTACGACGGCAACGTCGACAACAAGCTCAACGGTCAGGAAGTCAACGGCTATAACCGTAAGGGCGCACGGGGCAAGCTGGAGTTCACCCCGAATGACGACATCAAGTTCACCCTGACCGCCGACTACATGGAGGCTCATGACGATGCGCCCAACGGCGTGGTCAGCAAGTCGCTGACGCCAGCGTTCAGCAGTGCCTTGTCGCCTGTGCGGGCCGACAGCGACAACCGCGATGTGAACAGCGATTACCGCAGCCATGTCGATGACATCAACAAAGGCTTGTCCGGCCAACTGGACTGGAAGCTGGGCGACTACACCCTGACCTCCATCACCGCCTGGCGCGGCTGGGACAACACCCAGTATCAGGATGGCGACCGTCTCGGCACCATCACCGCTGCATTCCCCGGCACCGAAGACAAGGGCCAGCTGGAGTACAACCAGTATTCTCAGGAACTGCGCCTGGCTTCGCCGAAAGGTGAGTTCCTGGAGTATGTCGGCGGCCTGTTCTACATGCATGGCAAGAGCGATGAAACCTATCAGCGCACCTTGATCACGCCAACGACCCAGGACCGTGGCATCGCCGACTACAGCACTACCAGTGAAAGCTACTCGGTATTTGGTGAAACCACCTTCAACTTCACGCCTGATTTCCGTGCGATCGCCGGCCTGCGCTGGACCCACGACAAGCTGGAATATGACCACCGTCGTGTATCCACCTCGGCCACTACGGTCAGCGGCATCCAGCCGGCGACCAGCAGCTCGGGCACCGTGGATGAAGATGGCAAGTCCGGTCGTCTGGGTCTGCAATACGATCTCAGCGATGCGGTGACCACTTATGTCACTTACTCGCGTGGCTACAAAGGCCCGGCTTATAACGTGTTCTTCAACATGCAGCCGCGTGATACCGATGCGCTCAAACCGGAAACTTCCAACACCTGGGAAGTCGGTATCAAGGCCACCAGCTGGAACAATCGCCTGACCACCAACCTGGCGGTATTCCGCAGCGAGTACGACAACTATCAGGCGAACTTCTTCGATAGCGTGGCCGGGCAGGTGGTAACGCGCCTGATCAACGCTGGCAGTGTCAGCACTGAAGGTGTCGAACTCGACTACGCCTTGCAGGCCACGGCCAACCTGAAAATCTCCGGTGCGGTGGCTTACACCAAGGCGCGTATCGACAGCTTCGCATGCCCGGCCGGTGCGGCGGCGTCCTGCAACGTCGATGGCAAGACTCTGCCATACAGCCCTGACTGGAAAAGCTACGTTCGTGCCGACTACACCATCCCGCTGGATAACGGCCTGGACATCGAGCTGGGTACCGATTACAGCTGGCAGAGCGAAGTGCAGTACGACATCAGCCAGAACGCCGACACCAAACAAGGCGCTTACGGCATCTGGAATGCGAGCGTTGCCCTGGCGGATTACAACGCAGGCTGGCGTGTAGCGTTGCTGGGCAAGAACCTGGCTGACAAGTCTTACTCGCCACTACTGGCCACTGGCGGTAACTACATCTACCGTGCAGTACCACGTGATGACGAGCGTTATTTCGGTGTGCAGTTGCGTAAGGATTTTTGAGCCGTTGCGTGCAACAACCCTCAATGAATCGGTAAGGAGTTGGTTATGAGCGAGTCCGCTCGTCAGTTGAAGTTAGGCGCGTTTCTAATGGCCACCGGGCATCATGTGGCGGCTTGGCGTCACCCGGATGTTCCGGCCAATGCAGGGCTTGATATCAAGCACTACAAGCATCTGGCCAGGGTGGCGGAAGATGCGCGGTTCGACGCATTGTTTGTGGCTGACAGTGTGGCGGCCGCGACCGGAGATATCGCCAGTCACATGGCGCGCTCCGATCATTTCGAGCCGCTGACGCTGCTGTCGGCCCTGAGCGCAGTGACCGATAACATCGGCCTGATTGCAACGGCGACCACGACCTATAACGAGCCTTACCATGTCGCCCGCAAGTTCGCCTCGCTGGATCATCTGTCCGGCGGGCGGGCTGGCTGGAATCTGGTGACTTCCGATGCCGCCGCCGAAGCTCAGAACTTCGGCCGTGAAGAGCATGTGGGACACGCCGAGCGCTATAGTCGTGCCCGCGAGTTTCATCAGGTAGTGACCGGGCTCTGGGACAGCTGGGCGGACGACGCTTTTATCCGCGACAAGGCCAGCGGGGAATATTACGACCCCGCCAAGCTGCATGTGCTCGACCATCACGGCGAACACTTCAATGTCAAAGGCCCGCTGAATGTGGCGCGCTCTCCGCAAGGCCAGCCTGTCGTGGTGCAGGCGGGTTCTTCGGAGGTCGGGCGTGATCTGGCGGCGCAAACGGCTGAAGTGGTCTTCACGGCCCAGACTTCACTGGCCGATGCCCAGGCGTTCTACGCCGATATCAAGGGGCGACTGAAGGCATACGGGCGCAGTGCCGAGTCGCTGAAAATCATGCCTGGCGTGTTTATCGTGGTGGCTGAAACCGAGGCTGAGGCTCAGGCTAAATTCGAGTCGTTCCAGGATCTGGTCGACCCTCATGTGGGTGTGGCGTTGCTGGGCCGCATGCTGGGCAACTTCGATCTGTCGGGCTATCCGCTTGATGGACCGTTGCCGGAACTGCCATTGACCGACAGCGGCCAGCGCAGTCGGCAAAAGCTGCTGACCGATCTGGCCGAGAAGGAAAACCTGAACCTTGCGCAACTGGGACGTCGCATCGCCGGTGGCCGAGGGCATTACAGCCTGATCGGCACACCAGCGCAGATCGCCGATGAGCTACAGACCTGGTTCGAGCAAGGTGCTGCGGACGGCTTCAACGTGCTGGTACCGCATCTGCCGGGCGGTCTGGAAGATGTGGCCCGCCTGCTGGTGCCTGAGCTGCAACGCCGCGGATTGTTCCGCACCGAATACGAAGGTTCGACCCTGCGTGAAAACCTCGGGCTGCAAAGACCATCGAACCGGTTTGAGTAACTGACGACTGTAGGAGCGGGTTCATCCGCGAGACGCCATTGAAGGCGACAGATCTTCTGCGGATGTAGCGGCCTCTCGCGAATGAGCGGAGCGCCGCCCGATTCGCTCCTGCGATGGTTTTGCAGTGCAATCCTATTCACAAGGAAAATTCCCATGAAACCACTGGCCTTCATCGCCGCCGTCCTGACCTTGTGCGGGGTGTTCAACACCGCGATTGCCAAAGAGCCGGACGCCCTGCGCATCGGCTATCAGAAGGGCTCCATCACACTGGTACTGGCCAAGGAACACGGCTTGCTGGAAAAGCGCTTCGCCAATACCCAGATCAAGTGGATCGAGTTTCCAGCTGGGCCGCAGATGCTTGAGGCCTTGAATATCGGCAGTCTGGATATCGCTTCGACCGGTGATATCCCGCCGATCTTCGCTCAGGTGGCAGGTGCCGATCTGGTGTACATCGGCGCCGAGCCGGCCAAGCCGCAAGCTGAAACCATACTGGTGCGCAACGACAGCCCGCTCAAAGGCGTGACTGACCTGAAAGGCCGCAAGGTCGCGTTGCAGAAAGGCTCCAGCGCCCACAATCTGGTGTTGCGTGCCTTGAACAAGGCCGGTCTGAGCTTCAAGGATATCCAGCCGATCTACCTGACCCCGGCCGATGCCCGTGCCGCGTTTGAAAACGGCAGCGTCGATGCCTGGGCCATCTGGGACCCCTATTACTCCATCGCCATCAATGAAGGGCACAGCCGTGTGCTGGCCAATGGCGAAGGGCTTGGGTTGTCCGGTCCGATCTACACGGCTCGTCGAGCCTATGCCGAGAGCAACGGCGATTTCGTTCAGCAGGTATTGAACGAACTGAGCGCCGCTGACGCACTGACCCGTAGCCAGCGTGCCGAGAGTATCCAGATACTGTCGCGCAGCATGGGCTTGCCTGAAGCGGTGATCGGTCAGTACATCGACCATCGTCCAGAATCACCCAGCCTGCCGATCACGCCTGAAATCATCCGCGCCCAACAGGCCACCGCCGATCTGTTCTACGAGAACCGACTGGTGCCCAAACGGGTCGATGTACAGCAGGCTGTATTGAAGGGAGGCGTTCGCGAATGAATTCGCTCTCACGAACGAATTCATTCACGCGAAGGCCATCCGAAACCACCTTACAAGAGAGGACTCAATGACCTATATCGCTGCCGAAAACCGCTATAACGACATGCCTTATCGCCGTACCGGCCGCAGTGGGCTAGTGTTGCCGGCTCTCTCGCTTGGTCTTTGGCACAACTTCGGTGACACCACGCCCATCGAAACCCAGCGCGCCATGCTGCGCACGGCATTCGACCTGGGCATCAACCATTTCGATCTGGCCAACAACTACGGCCCGCCCTATGGCAGTGCCGAAGTCAATTTTGGCCGTTTGCTGCGCGAAGACTTCAAGCAGTACCGCGATGAACTGATCATCTCCACCAAGGCAGGCTGGGACATGTGGCCTGGGCCTTACGGGCAGGGTGGCGGGTCACGCAAGTACGTGCTGGCCAGCCTCGACCAGAGCCTGCAACGCCTGGGCCTCGACTATGTGGATATCTTCTATTCCCATCGCTTCGACCCTGATACTCCGCTGGAGGAAACCGCTGGCGCACTGGCCACTGCCGTGCAGCAGGGCAAGGCGTTGTACATCGGTATTTCTTCCTACTCAGGCTCGAAAACCCGCGAAATTGCCGCGCTGCTGAAAGAGTGGAAGGTACCGTTGTTGATCCATCAACCGGCTTACAACCTGCTCAATCGCTGGGTCGAGAAAGATCTGCTCGATGCAACCGAAGAGCTGGGCACTGGCGTGATTGCCTTTACCGCTCTGGCTCAGGGGTTGCTGTCGGACAAGTATCTGAATGGTGTGCCGCAGGACGCTCGGGTCAATCGCCCGGGTGGCGGTTCGTTGCAGGCTTCGCATTTGTCCGAAGAAAACATCGCCCATGTGCGGGCGCTCAACGAGATTGCCAAGCGTCGTGGTCAAAGCCTGGCGCAGATGGCTCTGGCCTGGACGCTGCGTGATCCGCGTGTGACCTCTGCCCTGATTGGTGCCAGCCGTCCGGAGCAGATCATCGAGAACGTCGGCGCGTTGAAGAACCTTGAGTTCAGCAGTGAGGAACTGGCCGAGATCGATCGTTTTGCCGTGGAAGGCGGGATCAACCTCTGGGCCAAGCCTTCGCTGGCCCAATAACTGCGTAGGAGCGAATTCATTCGCTCCTGCAGATCACATCATGAATGGGGGGGAGTGGGGGTTTAACCCTCATCCCCTTCATCGTCATCCCCGCCATCGACCTTCATGCCCAGCTCCTTGATCTTGCGGGTCAAGGTGTTGCGGCCCCAGCCCAGCAGCACGGCGGCGTCGCGACGGCGACCGGCTGTGTGCTTGAGCGCGGTTTCGATCATGATGCGCTCGAAGGTCGGTACGGCGCTGTCCAGCAGGCTGGACTGGCCGCGAGACAGTGCCTGATCGGCCCACTGACGCAATGCCTGTTCCCAGTTGGTCACTGGCGCGGCGTCTTGTGGCAGGCTGAGCAGTTCGGGCGGCAGGTCGCTGATATGCACTTCACGGCCTGAAGCCATGACCGTGATCCAGCGGCAAGTGTTTTCCAGTTGGCGGACGTTGCCCGGCCATGGCAGATGCTTGAGATATTCCTCGGTCTCGGCCTTGAGCAGCTTGGGCTCTACCGCCAGTTCCTGCGCAGCGCGGCTCAGGAAGTGCTTGGCCAGGGTCGGGATGTCTTCGCGACGGTCCGACATGCGTGGAATGTGGATACGGATCACGTTCAGGCGGTGGAACAAGTCTTCACGGAACTTGCCGGCCTGCACCAGTGTTTCGAGGTTCTGGTGAGTTGCGGCAATGATGCGCACATCGACCTTGACCGGCGTATGACCGCCGACCCGATAGAACTCGCCGTCAGCCAGTACGCGCAGCAGGCGCGTCTGAGTATCGGCTGGCATGTCACCGATTTCATCTAGGAACAGCGTGCCGCCATCGGCCTGCTCGAAGCGGCCGCGCCGCAGGTTGGCCGCGCCGGTAAAGGCGCCTTTTTCGTGGCCAAACAGCTCCGACTCCATCAGATCCTTTGGAATCGCTGCCATGTTCAGTGCAATGAACGGCGAAGCCGAGCGCGGGCTGTGGCGGTGCAGGGCGTGGGCGACCAGCTCTTTACCGGTACCCGATTCGCCGTTGATCAGCACGGTGATGTTGGAGTGGCTCAAACGCCCGATGGCGCGAAACACTTCCTGCATCGCTGGCGCTTCACCAATGATTTCCGGGGTGCGGGTCAGGGCAGGGGCAACGTCCAGGCCTTGCTGTTCCTGGGCGTGCTGGTTGGCGCGCTTGACCAGCGAGACAGCTTCATCGACGTCGAAAGGTTTGGGCAGGTACTCGAAAGCACCGCCCTGATACGACGCTACGGCGCTGTCCAGGTCCGAATGGGCGGTCATGATGATGACCGGCAGGCGCGGATGCTGCTCGCGAATGCGCGCCAGCAGATCGAGGCCACTGGCACCCGGCATGCGGATATCGGAAATGATCACGTCCGGTTGCTGACGGGCCAGGCGACTCATCACCCCATCCGCGCTATCGAAGCTTTGTGTGGTCATGCCTTCCTGTTGCAGGGCCTTTTCCAGTACCCAGCGGATGGAACGATCGTCATCTACGATCCAGACAGTTTCACTACGGCTCATGTCGAAGCGGCTCCTTGTTCCAGCGGCAGGAATATCGAGAAAGTGGTGTGGCCAGTATGGCTCTCACATTCGATCAGGCCCTGGTGCTGGCTAATGATGTTCTGGGTAATGGCAAGACCGAGTCCCGTACCATCCGGGCGGCCACTGACCATGGGGTAGAAAATGGTTTCCTGAAGCTCGGCCGGAATACCGGGGCCGTTGTCGATGATTTCGATCTTGCTCACCAGACGATGGCGAATGTGCCCGATGGTGAACTGACGCATGGCGCGAGTACGCAAGGTGATTCGTCCCAGGCGCAGCTCGTTCTGGCCGCTGATGGCCTGCATCGCGTTACGCACGATATTGAGCACAGCCTGGATCATTTGTTCACGGTCTATCAGGACGTCGGGGATACTTGGATCATAGTCGCGCACCAAGGTGATGCATCCCTGACTTTCTGCCTCGACCAGGCTGCAGACCCGCTCAAGCACCTCATGAACATTGGTCATGGCCAGTGAAGGCAGCTTGTTGGACCCCAACATCCGGTCCACCAGATTGCGCAGGCGATCGGCTTCCTCGATGATGACGTTGGTGTAGTCCTTGAGGCTTTCTTCAGGCAGCTCTCGGGACAGCAACTGAGCGGCACCGCGAATCCCGCCGAGGGGGTTCTTTATTTCGTGAGCCAGGCCACGCACCAGCATCTTGGTGGTTTCCTGCTTGGACAACTGGGCTTCTTCCTTGGTGATGCGCAGCAGGCGATCACGTGGATGAACCTCAAGCAGCAACAGGGTTTCGCCCTTGTTGAGAATAGGCGTCACCGCATAGTCGACGGTCAGGGTCTGGCCGGTCAGTGCGGTAAGCATGGCTTCACGTTTGGTGAAAGGATGAGCCTGCTCCACAGCCTGACGAAGCGAACTCAGTGCTTCGGCGGACTCGGTGAACAGCTCGCTGATGAATTGCCCATGGCTGCGCTGACCACTGATGGCCAGCAGCATTTCAGCTGCCGGGTTCATGTACTCAAGGCGCAGATCGGCATTGAGCAGAATGGTGGCAGTGGTCAGGTTGTCCAGTAACAGACGGTGCAGCGCGTCGCTGATAGTCATGAATCTTGTTGACCTCTTTTGGCACATTGCAATCGCGGAGGTGCAGGGCTGAGCCGTTCTGGTCAGCATCAGCAAAGCCACTGATACGGGTGCTTAATGGGGTGCTGTATCAGCGAAGTTGCAAGAACCAAACCAAGGCTCCGAAAAGAAGCGTTTTAATTCGCAAAATCGGGCTTTTTTGGGATCTGTGCTCGCATAAAGCGCCGCCTGATGGCTATTTCTGAACCAGAATGGGCTGTCTTGATGCGTAGCAGATAGCATGATGCACCATTAAGGTGCTTTGTTGGCGAGATGCTTTTTCCGGTCTAGAAAAAAGGCAGGATGCTGTTTTCTTCTTTGGGCTTGTCCTTGAGCGGACATTCGGGACGTACGCCGTACTCATTGAGCTTGCAGGGGTTGGCGGCACGTTTTTGTGCCAGCGAGATACGCAGCATGTGGAAGGGCTGGTTGGGCGTCTTTTCAAGTACGCGGCCAAACTCGTCGAAGATCTCGACCGACAACTGATGCGTGCCCCGGTCGATATTGCTCAGCGCAAAGACCGGGCTGCGTCCGGGCTGGCCTACAGGTTGCCCATCCAGGAGCAGTCGATAGTTATGGCCGGGTTGCAGGGCCGGTTCGCTGGTGACGGTCACGATCGCATCGCCACTTGTGCTGCGCACTGTCCCGTCAGGTTCGGGTACCAGAACCCGCAGCAGTTGATAGCGAAACATCGCCCTGGCCTTGGGTTTTGCAGGCGTTGCCTGCCGGGTGGGTGCGGGAGGCGTGCCCGTCATGTTGTTGCTGGGCGGGATCTCTACGCGCTTGGCGTTCTTGTGTGGCTGATCGGTAAACACCCGATTGCCATTGGCGTCGATGTAGGTATAGACGTCAGCCGTTGCTGGCAGGGTTGTCAGCAGTAGCAGGGACATCAGCAGGCCATGAATCAGGCGCATTTCAAGGCCCGTTGACATGGACGCGCTGCACGGTGAGGGTCTGTGTCGGGCTTTGCTGGATGATGCGCTGAGAGTCCAGCACCACTACAGCAAAGCTGTGTTCGCCCCGGTCGATATTCACCACTTGAAGGCGTGGGATATTGGTGGGTGTGCCGTAAGGATTGCCGTCCACCAGTAACTGGAGCCTGTGGCCGGATTGCAGGCGTGGCTGAATCTGCACGCCAATCGTGAAGGTGCCGTTATTGGCGCGCAACGCTTCGTCCGTCGGCAGGTCGGTGAGTTCAAGGGTCTGGTAGGCGACTGCGGGTTGCTGCGAGGCCTGCCGCTCTTGCTGGGCGGGAGCGGGATTTCTGGGTGCCGGTAACGTATCGACGCTGTTGAGTGGTGGCAGTACGACGGCCTCGGCCTTGGTGCCATCCGGCGGCTGATTGCTGTAGGCCGTATTGCCATTGGCGTCGGTGTATTTGTAGATCTGCGCAGCGGCGGGCCAACTGATCATCAGCAACAGGCAGACAAGGCAAAGACGCATGAAGGCTCCAGTGACAATACGAGGCATGGCCGTTTTACCGGGATAACGGTGTTCCAGCGGCTCCAGCATAGAACACAACGAGTTCGACCGGTGTATTGCCGGTCTTGCCACGGTGAATGATATCCACCATTTCGGCCAGGGTGTCACCTGCTTTGATATGAATGGACTTGCCTCCCTCCTTTGCTTCGACCGTGAGTTCGCCGGAAAGGACATAGGCTGCGTTTGGAACGGGGTGCTGGTGCCATTTCAGCGTGCTGTTCGCCGGGATGGTGATTTTGAGAATGCTCAGTTCCGGCTGGCCCTCGGGATAAGCCTTATAGAGCGTTCCGTCCCATGACTGGGTGGCTTCGAGCAATGTCCGGGATGTGGGTTGGTTTGTGCCCTGCATGCTTTTGTCAGCGAAAGCCATGTTGCCCAATAACAAGCTGGCGACGACCAGCAGGATTTTGATGTTCATGGAGACCCCCGGTTTTGCGATTGATAGATTTCAAGGCGAAACGCAAGGATTCCAAAAAGCTCGGGCAGCAAGGTGCTAAGTATTTACTACATGTCAGTAAAAAAAGCGCGGGCATGAAAAAGGCCTCCCGAAGGAGGCCTCATTTACGCCATCAATGCTGGCGCAACTGGATTAGCAGCTGTAGTACAGCTCGTATTCCAGTGGGTGTACGAAAGTACGTACCTTGATTTCTTCTTCGCTTTTCAGGTCGATGTAAGCGTCGATGAAGTCGTCGCTGAAAACGCCGCCTTTGGTCAGGAACGCACGACCTTTGTCCAGCTCTTCCAGGGCTTCTTTCAGGCTGCCGCAAACTTGTGGGATCTCTTTCGCCTCTTCAGGCGGCAGGTCATACAGGTTCTTGTCAGCTGCATCGCCAGGGTGGATCTTGTTCTGGATGCCGTCCAGGCCAGCCATCAACAGTGCAGCGAATGCCAGGTACGGGTTGGCTGCTGGATCCGGGAAGCGGGCTTCGATACGACGGCCGCGTGGGCTGGAGACGTAAGGAATACGGATCGAAGCGGAACGGTTGCGAGCCGAGTAGGCCAGCATTACCGGAGCTTCGAAACCTGGGACCAGACGCTTGTAGGAGTTGGTCGACGGGTTGGTGAAGCCGTTCAGAGCCTTACCGTGCTTGATGATACCGCCGATGAAGTACAGAGCGGTGTCGGACAGGCCGGCATAGCCTTCGCCAGCGAAGGTGTTCTTGCCATCTTTGGCGATGGACAGGTGAACGTGCATGCCCGAACCGTTGTCGCCGTACAGAGGCTTCGGCATGAAGGTCGCAGTGCGGCCATAGGCATCGGCTACGTTGTGAACAACGTATTTCAGGGTTTGAACTTCGTCAGCTTTCTTCACCAGGGTGTTGAACTTGACACCGATTTCGTTCTGGCCGGCAGTTGCCACTTCGTGGTGGTGAACTTCGACGATCTGGCCCATTTCTTCCAGAGCGTTGCACATTGCGGTGCGGATTTCGTGGTCGTGGTCGACCGGTGGAACCGGGAAGTAGCCGCCTTTGATACCTGGACGGTGGCCTTTGTTGCCGCCTTCCACGTCCTGGTCAGTCATCCACGAGCCTTGCTCGGAGAAGATCTTGAACATGGAGCCGGAGATGTCGGACTTGTATTTGACCGAGTCGAAGATGAAGAACTCAGGCTCCGGACCGACGAATACGGTGTCACCGATACCGGTAGTCTTCAGGTATTCCTCTGCACGGTGAGCGATGGCGCGTGGGTCGCGATCGTAGCCTTGCATGGTCGAAGGTTCGATGATGTCGCAGACCAGGATCAGGGTCGGCTCTTCGGTGAACGGGTCCAGCACGGCGGAGTCGTCGTCCGGCAGCAGGATCATGTCGGAAGCTTCGATGCCTTTCCAGCCTTCGATGGAGGAACCGTCGAACATCTTGCCGACTTCGAAGAAGTCGTCGTCCAGCGCGTCGCGAGCAGGCATCGTGACGTGTTGCTGCTTGCCTTTGGTGTCAGTGAAGCGCAGATCAATCCATTTAACGTCATGATCTTTGATGAGTTGAACCGACTTCGACATGGTGTCCTCCGGGTGGCTAGGGCCTGGTTATGGTTATGGCCCCTTAAATTTGGGTGATGCCGGCGCAGATACTCTGCCAAGGCAACCTGCCTCACAAGGGAGCAATTTGCATGCCAGTGCCCCGAGTTGGGTTTTTCGCCCCAAACAGAGCCTTTTCGGAGTCAAAAACGGATTTATCGGCAAAATGACGCACCTTTATGGGGCTTTAAAATGCCTCGGCGTGCTTTTTTGGTGCGACGATGATTGGTAGTACGATAACTGGTTAAACCTTGAGCAATTTCCGCTATAATCCGCGCCCCCCTTTTTCGGCCGGCACCTCACGTACCGTTTCCATGAAGCTAATCGTTAAAGTTTTTCCCGAAATCACCATCAAAAGCCCGCCGGTGCGCAAGAAGTTCATCCGCCAGCTGGCCAAGAACATTCGTACCGTGCTCCGGGAACTGGACGCGGACATTGTCGTGGGTGGCGTATGGGACAATCTTGAGGTCGAAACAAGGCTGACCGATCCCAAAGTCCTGCAGGGCATCACCGAGCGCCTGAGCTGCATGCCGGGTATCGCCAATTTCCTGCAGGTTGCCGAGTATCCGCTGGGTGATCTGGATGACATCGTTGCCAGATGCAGGACGCATTACGGCGACCTGCTGCCCGGCAAGATGTTTTCGGTGCGCTGCAAGCGTGCAGGGCGGCATGATTTCAGCTCCATGGACGTCGAAAAATACGTCGGCAGCAAGTTGCGCCAGCAGTGCAGCGCTGCCGGTATCGAGCTGCGAAAGCCCGAACTCGTCGTGCGTATGGAAATCCGCGACCAGCGTCTGTTCGTCATTCATGACCAGCATCAGGGCATGGGCGGTTATCCGCTGGGCGCGCTGGAGCAGACCCTGGTCCTCATGTCGGGCGGTTTCGACTCGACCGTTGCGGCTTACCAGATCATGCGTCGTGGCCTCATGGCACACTTCTGCTTCTTTAATCTGGGTGGCCGTGCTCATGAGCTGGGTGTGATGGAAGTCGCCCATTTCATCTGGAAGAAGTACGGCAGTTCCCAGCGAGTGCTGTTTGTCAGCGTGCCTTTCGAGGAAGTTCTGGGAGAAATTCTGCAGAAAGTCGATAACAGTCATATGGGTGTAGTTTTGAAGCGTATGATGTTACGCGCTGCCTCATCTGTTGCCGACCGTCTCGAAATCGATGTGCTGGTGACCGGCGAAGCGATTTCGCAGGTGTCCAGCCAGACGCTGCCCAATCTTTCGGTCATCGATTCGGCTACCGACAAACTGGTGCTGCGGCCACTGATTGCCAGCCACAAGCAGGACATCGTCGATCTGGCGACTGAAATCGGCACTGCCGAATTCGCCCGGCACATGCCTGAATATTGCGGGGTGATTTCGGTCAACCCCAAGACCAACGCCAAGCGTAACCGCGTTGAGTACGAAGAGAAGCAGTTCGACATGGCTGTTCTCGAGCGAGCGCTCGAGCGTGCCAGGCTGGTGACCATCGATCGGGTGATCGACGATCTGAGCCAGAATGTCGAAATAGAGGAAGTCAGCCAGGCGCTGGCCAGCCAGGTCATCATCGACATCCGTCACCCGGATGCCCAGGAAGACCTGCCGCTGGAAGTGCCGGGCATAGAAATACAGACGCTGCCGTTCTATGCATTGAACAGCCGCTTCAAGGAGCTGGATAACACGCGCCAGTACCTGTTGTATTGCGACAAAGGCGTCATGAGTCGCCTGCATGCTCACCATCTGCTCAGTGAGGGGCATGCCAATGTGCGCGTTTATCGACCGAGCTAAGTGCCCGGGGCTGTTTGCCTGTGGCTTGCGTCACCGGCCCCCCGACACCAGTCGTCAAGCCGTAACGGCTTTTGCCGACTCAATGTTAATTGCTGCCTGACAACAGTCAGCTCACCGAATCCTCTGATCGAGATACACAAGTGATCGAAAATCTACGTAACATCGCCATCATTGCTCACGTTGACCATGGCAAAACTACCCTGGTAGACAAACTTCTGCGTCAGTCCGGCACTCTGGAGCGTAACGAGCTCAACGACGAGCGCGTCATGGACTCCAACGACCAGGAGAAAGAGCGCGGTATTACCATTCTCGCGAAGAACACCGCGATCAACTGGAATGGCTACCACATCAACATCGTGGACACCCCTGGCCACGCCGACTTCGGTGGTGAAGTAGAGCGCGTGATGTCGATGGTCGACTCCGTTCTGCTGCTGGTTGACGCTCAAGACGGCCCTATGCCGCAAACCCGTTTCGTGACCAAGAAGGCTTTCGAAGCCGGCCTGCGTCCAATCGTGGTCATCAACAAGGTTGACCGTCCAGGCGCGCGTCCTGACTGGGTTCTGGACCAGATCTTCGACCTGTTCGACAACCTGGGTGCCACCGAAGAACAGCTGGACTTCAAAGTCGTCTACGCCTCGGCCCTGAACGGTATTGCCGGTCTGGACCACACCGAAATGGCTGAAGACATGACCCCGCTGTACCAGTCGATCGTCGACAACGTACCTGCGCCGTCGGTTGACCGCGATGGTCCGTTCCAGATGCAGATCTCCGCTCTGGACTACAACAGCTTCCTGGGTGTTATCGGTGTTGGCCGTATCGCTCGTGGTCGAGTCAAGCCGAACACTCCGGTTGTTGCTATCGACACCGATGGCAAGAAGCGCAACGGCCGTATCCTGAAACTGATGGGTCACCACGGTCTGCACCGCATCGACGTTGAAGAAGCAGCTGCTGGCGACATCGTCTGCATCAGCGGTTTCGACGAGCTGTTCATCTCCGATACCCTGTGCGACCCGACTGCAGTAGAGGCAATGAAGCCGCTGACCGTCGACGAGCCAACTGTTGCCATGACCTTCCAGGTCAACGACTCGCCTTTCTGCGGTAAAGAAGGCAAGTTCGTCACCAGCCGTAACATCAAGGAACGTCTGGACAAAGAGTTGCTGTACAACGTTGCACTGCGCGTTGAAGAAGGCGACTCGGCTGACAAGTTCAAGGTTTCCGGCCGTGGTGAGCTGCACCTCTCGGTTCTGATCGAAACCATGCGTCGCGAAGGCTTCGAAATGGCCGTAGGTCGTCCGGAAGTGATCATCCGTCTGGTTGACGGCGTGAAACACGAACCGTACGAAAACGTCACCATCGACCTGCCGGAAGATGCACAAGGCGCGATCATGGAGCAAATGGGTCTGCGTAAAGGCGACCTGACCAACATGGTTCCGGATGGCAAAGGCCGTGTTCGCCTTGAGTACAACATCCCGGCTCGTGGCCTGATCGGTTTCCGTAACGAGTTCCTGACCCTGACCTCCGGTGCAGGCATCCTGACCTCGATCTTCGACCGTTACGACGTGATGAAGTCCGGCGACATGTCCGGCCGTCAGAACGGCGTTCTGGTTTCGGTTGAAACCGGCAAGGCTCTGACCTACTCCCTGGAAACCCTGCAAGCGCGCGGCAAGCTGTTCGTTGAGCACGGTCAGGAGATCTACAACGGTCAGATCGTTGGTCTGAACAGCCGTGACAACGACCTGGGCGTCAACCCAACCAAAGGCAAGAAGCTCGACAACATGCGTGCTTCGGGTAAAGACGAAACCATCGCTCTGGTTCCACCTGTCAAGTTCACTCTGGAACAGGCTCTGGAATTCATCCAGGACGACGAGCTGTGCGAAGTGACGCCGAAGTCGATCCGTCTTCGCAAGAAGATCCTCGACGAAAGCGAGCGTACCCGCGCTGCCAAGAAAGCCAAGGCTTGATATCTAGCCCCGGCTGAATGAAAAACGCCCCCGGTCGAAAGGCCGGGGGCGTTTTTTTATGCCTGGTGTCTGGCGCTTCTACGAAAGCTGTTGATCAGAACTTCAGCGGTACCCGACCTGAGTTCGAGTTCAGTGCGCCGCTGTTCTGACGCTCGACGGCCTTTGGCTTGTATGCGCAATATCCGGGGCGCGGACCGATCTTCGGATGGTTGCGGCAGGTGTCCGGGCGCTTTTCATAGATGGTACACAGGCGGCTCTTGCGATCCAGATACAGGCAGTCGTTGTTGCTCATGCGCTGCAAGGTGAAGATCCCGGACTTCTGGTTGAAGCGCTCGACAATCCCTTCCTTCTGCAGACGCTTGGCGATGTTCTTGGCTGGTTCGTCTTTCTCGAACTCGTCAACGATGCCGATACGGATCAGATCCTTGATCTTCACTTCTACCGGCAAGGTGCAGCAGCTGGAAATGCAGCCTCCGCACATGTGGCTGGAATACTTGGCCCAGGTATCGAGACGATCGATCTCTGCGGCTGCGATCAAGGTGGATTTCATTTCTTTTCAGGCTTCCGGGTGTATCGGGCGCGCGATCATACCGGGGCTTGCGGGTTTAGCGTAGGCAAAAATGAGTGAAGCGACTGTCGGTGTCACTTCACTGGTTTGTGGGAGGGGCCTTGGCCGCGACGGGCTCTACACGATTCGCGAGTTTGCCAGGTTCTCGATCTGCTCCTGTCGCTCGGCTTGACTCAATTTCGCGCCAGGATTGAGCGATGACCACTGCGGGTGCGCGCGTGCCTTGTGTACCGCGTCGGGGAGCTTGCCCTCACGCCAGGCCTTGTCCTGCGGCTCGCTCAGTTCGATGCTGTCCATGGCCGCATGGCCCCTTACGTCCAGCGCCTGTAACAGGTGATGTTGCCTGAGAGCCAGCAGGCGCAGCACGGCGTCGTCCACCGTCAGTTCCCGCTGCCCCTTGAGTTTGCCAAGCAGTCGTCCTCCGTAACTGCGCGCCGTTTGCAGCGCGCCACCGGCAATGGCGCCGACCAGCGCCGCTGCACCCAGAGTGATTCCGCCGACCAGCAGATCGACACCCGCTCCGGCTGCTGCACCTGCCGCCACGCCACCACCCACCCGTACACCCAGTTGCTTGAGGGTTTCGGGGTTGAACAGGTCATCGCCCCAACGACCATCCAGCAACGGCAAGTCGGCTGCCGAAGCGTCCTGCACACGAAAGGCATACAGTTTGAGCAGTGCTTCGACGCAACGCTGCTCGCGTTGGCGAATGGTCTTGCGCAGTTCATTGATGGCGTTCTGTTCCTGCTGCGCATCGGTTTCCACGCTACGCCGACAGGCCGCACAATCGATCAGCATTTCTGCAATCAGCCGCGCTGCGCTATGCCGCCGTGCTTTGCGTTGGGCCTGTTGATCCTCGATCAGCCGCTCCAGTTGCGGGCGGGCGCTTTCCATCATCAGCGCCAGGCTTTCATAAAGCCGACGCTCGCCATCTTCAGGCGGTGCCACGCTGTCGAAACGCACCAGCGCATGCAAACCAAGACGCGAAAGGGATTCGCGCCACTGCGGCTCCCGCTGCTGTGGGCTGCTGACGAAATTCAGCACCGGCAACAGCGGCTTGCCACAGCTTGCCAATACCGCCAGTTCGTCACGGTATTTGGACAGGATCGGTTCGCGGGCATCGATCACGTACAGACCCGCGTCCGAGTCGAGCAACTGACGCAGCACCTTGGCTTCCTGCTCGAAGCGCTGGCGAGCTTCGCTGCTGTCCAGAAAGCGCGCGAGCCGGGCGGGGCCGTCCAGCCGCTCGCCGGGACGGTCCAGTCGTTCCAGATAGTCGAGCAGGGCAATGGCGTCTTCCAGGCCCGGCGTATCGTAAAGCTCAAGCAGAGCCTGACCTTCGACCGAAAGGCGCGCACCTTCTACATGGCGTGTAGTGCTGGGGCGATGGGAGACTTCACCGAAACCGATATCACGGGTCAGGGTGCGCAGCAGTGACGTCTTGCCGACATTGGTATGGCCCACGACGGCCAGCTTGAGTGCGCGTGGTTTGCTCAGCTCAGTCATTGTCTGTCTCCAGCCAGTTCACCTGCGAGTGCTCGCTCCACGTCAGTTCCAGTTGTTGCAGGGCGGCGTGCCAGTCATTGAGGCGCTGCGGATCAAGCGTTTGACCGGCTGGCGCTGGCAATAACCAGATGCGGGTCTGGCTGGCGTATCTGGCCAGCTCGGCGATCAAGGCCAGGCTGCCGCGATCCGGTGAGCGGCGTGGGTCGCACGCGATGAGCAGGCGGGCAGGCGGGTAGTGGGCCAGTTGCTCCAGCAGCTTTTGCCGTGATTCGCGGCTGTCGAGCACACCTGCGTCAGCCACGCTGGACGGCAGTTGTGGGGGCCACGGGTATTGATCGTCCAGTTCGATGGCGACCAGCAAGGCGCCTTCACTATCGGCGGTTCCTGCGTTGGGTTTTACCTGATGCAGTTGTGGCGGTGCAGCATCGTTGACGCCCAGGCGTTCGCTGCTAGGCATCAGGCGCTCGCGCAATTGAAGGTAGCCGGGTAGCTCCAGATCCAGCTTCAAGGTCGCGCGCCCACGCTGCCAGCGCCACAGGCAGAACAGCGCCAGAATAAGGCGCGGTACGATGCCAAATACGAGCAGGATGCCCACCAGCCAGGAAGCCCAGGCCTGACGGGCATTTTCCAGGCTCAATACGCCATTGCCGCTAGCGCGGATCATCAGTTCATCGGGTGTGCTGAAACCCAGCATGGCCGGAATGATGCCCAGTGTCTGCGTCAGGCTGACGAAGGTTTCGCTGCCCAGAATGGTGGTTTCCCAGACAAAGCCGTAACGTCTTGTCGCCATCAGCATCAACAGCATGACCATGGCGCTTAGCAAGGCCGCCAGCCAGAGGCCGTTGACCAGCAGGCCGAGAGCCCAGCGGTTGAGGCGTTGGCGTTGCAGCAGCAGAATCAGGGCAGGCGCCAGTTGGGCGGTCTGTGCGTCGCGAGCGAGTTTTTCGCTGGCCCACAGCCAGAGTCGACCCAGGCCCGAACTGCTGCGCCCGGTGAACATCAGCCCCAGCGCCCAGCTGATCAACAGCACCAGGTTCAGACCGAGCAGGCTGCCCAGCGCCCAGAATACATTGACCGGTGCCTGTCCGTTGCCCATGGCGGCAAAAGCAAGGCCCGCGCCGCTGAACACCGCGATAACGGCCAAGGCGATCAAGGCCAGGCGAGCGCCTTGCTTCCAGTGGTGCAGGGCGTTGACCATGCCATCACGTTCGGCCAGCCACAGGGCGCGCAGCTTGATCCGGCTGCTCAGGCTGCCTTCGGTTGCGCGGGCGCGGCGGTTGGCTTCCTGGTCTTCAAGAAGGCCTGCCTGTTCTTCTCGCAGGCGTACAGCTTCGGTCAGCCAGAGGGTGTCGAGTGGGGTCAGAGCAGTCACACAGCGTCTCTTCGATGAATTAGGCACAAAGCATAACCGTTGCGGTGAAGCTTAGGGCTTATGCGGTGTCTATCAGTTCCGTTGCTCTGTTATTCTCGCGTCCATGAAAAAAAATCTCCCTCTCAGCCTGATTGCCGCCCTTGGTGAAAACCGGGTGATCGGCGTCGACAATTCCATGCCCTGGCATTTGCCGGGGGATTTCAAATATTTCAAGGCCACGACCCTTGGCAAGCCGATCATCATGGGGCGCAAGACCTGGGATTCGCTGGGGCGGCCGCTGCCTGGCCGGTTGAATCTGGTGGTCAGTCGTCAGGCTGACTTGCAGCTCGAAGGCGCTGAAGTCTTTCCTTCCCTGGAAGCCGCCGTGGTGCGTGCCGAGCAATGGGCGCAGGAAAAGGGCGTCGATGAAGTGATGCTGATTGGCGGGGCGCAGCTTTATGCGCAAGGCCTGCCTGATGCCGACCGTCTTTACCTCACCCGAGTGGCGCTGAGCCCTGAAGGCGATGCCTGGTTTCCGGAGTTCGATGCCGCCGAATGGGCGCTGGTGTCCGAGAATCCGATCCCGGCGCAGGATGACAAGCCTGCCTACAGTTTTGAGGTTTGGGAGCGGCGGTAAACCGGTTTTCGCGAATGAATCCATTCGCGAAGCCACCCAATATGTCGCAATCAAATCCTCGTGTCGCGAACTATCCATGACATGGCGCCGTCAGAACACGCGGGGTCGCTGACGCACGTTAATAGTCACATCATTTTGTTACGGTCGACCCTATACATTTCAAAGGGGAAACCACTGATGAAGTTCGCGCCAAAACTGCTTGCCGCCGCGTTGTGCCTGGGTCTTGCCAGTCAGGCTTTCGCCACCGATCTGAAACACTGGCCAGAGCCTGCCGCCAAGGCACTGGACACCATGATCGCCGCCAACGCCAACAAGGGTAATTACGCAGTCTTTGACATGGATAACACCAGCTACCGCTTCGATCTCGAAGAGTCGCTGCTGCCGTACATGGAAAACAAGGGCCTTATCACCCGCGAGAAACTGGACCCGTCCCTGAAGCTGATTCCGTTCAAGGACACCGCCGACCACAAGGAAAGCCTGTTCAGTTACTACTACCGCCTTTGCGAACTGGATGACATGGTCTGCTACCCATGGGTGGCGCAAGTGTTCTCGGGCTTCACGCTCAAGGAACTGAAAGGTTACGTCGACGAGTTGATGGCATCGGGCAAGCCGGTTCCGGCGACTTATTACGAAGGTGATGTGGTCAAGAAGCTCGATGTCGAGCCGCCACGGATCTTCACCGGTCAGAAAGAACTGTTCAACAAGCTGATGGAAAACGGTATCGAGGTCTATGTCATGACCGCCGCTTCCGAAGAACTGGTGCGCATGGTCGCTTCCGATCCCAAGTACGGCTACAACGTCAAACCGCAGAACGTCATTGGCGTGACCATGCTGCTCAAGGACAGGAAGACCGGCGAGCTGACCACTGCCCGCAAACAGATCACCGCTGGCAAATATGACGAGAAAGGCAATCTGGACCTGGAGTTGACGCCTTACCTATGGACGCCGGCCACCTGGATGGCAGGCAAGCAGGCGGCCATCCTGACCTACATCGACCAGTGGAAGAAACCCGTTCTGGTTGCTGGCGATACGCCAACCAGTGACGGCTACATGTTGTTCCATGGCGTGGACGTCAATAAAGGCGGTGTACACCTGTGGGTCAACCGCAAAGACAAGTACATGAAGCAGATGGAAGGCATGATCAAAAGCAACGCCGAAGCTCAGGCCAGGGAAGGATTGCCGGTGACTGCCGACAAGAACTGGGTGATCGTCAAGCCGGAGGAGATTCAGTAAGGGGAAACGTAGCTATAAGCTGCAAGCCATAAGCCGCAAGCTTTTGACTTGCAGCTTTTGACTTGTAGCTTGCAGCTTTTATGGCACCAACTTGTCCAGCAGTGCCTTGTCACGTACAGCGCCCTTGTCGGCGCTGGTCGCCAGCAGGGCGTAGGCCTTGAGGGCGGTGGTCACTTTGCGTGGGCGCACTTCTACCGGCTTCCAGCCTTTCTTGTCCTGTTCCGCACGGCGCGTGGCCAGCTCTTCATCGCTGAGCAGCAGGTTGATCGAACGGTTCGGGATGTCGATCAGTACTTTATCGCCATCGCGTACCAGACCGATTGCACCACCCGCAGCGGCTTCCGGCGAAGCATGGCCGATGGAGAGGCCTGAGGTGCCACCCGAGAAACGACCGTCGGTCAGCAGGGCGCAGGCTTTGCCCAGGCCTTTGGATTTCAGGTACGAAGTCGGGTACAGCATTTCCTGCATGCCCGGACCGCCTTTCGGCCCTTCGTAACGGATGATCACGATGTCGCCAGCTTTCACTTCGTCAGCGAGGATGCCGCGTACGGCGCTGTCCTGGCTCTCGAAGATCTTGGCGTTGCCCTCGAAGACATGGATCGACTCGTCCACGCCTGCGGTTTTAACCACGCAGCCGTCCAGAGCGATGTTGCCGTACAGTACGGCCAGGCCACCTTCCTGGGAGTAGGCGTGCTCGACACTGCGGATGCAGCCGTTTTCACGGTCGTCGTCCAGGCTCGGCCAGCGGGTTGACTGGCTGAAAGCCGTTTGCGTCGGGATGCCTGCCGGGCCTGCCTTGAAGAAGGTATGCACGGCTTCATCGTCAGTCTGGGTGATGTCCCATTTGGCGATGCCTTCGGCCAGGGTCTTGCTGTGTACGGTCGGCAGGTCGATATGCAGCAGACCGCCACGGGCCAGTGAACCGAGGATGCTGAAGATACCGCCCGCACGGTGGACGTCTTCCATGTGGTACTTCTGGATGTTCGGCGCAACCTTGCACAGTTGCGGAACCTTGCGCGACAGGCGGTCGATATCGCGCAGGTCGAAGGCGACTTCGGCTTCCTGGGCGGCAGCCAGCAAATGCAGGATGGTGTTGGTGGAACCGCCCATGGCGATGTCCAGGGTCATGGCGTTCTCGAACGCCTTGAAGCTGGCGATATTGCGTGGCAGAACCGACTCATCGTTGTTGCCGTAATACTGTTTGCACAGCTCGACGATGGTACGACCGGCTGTCAGGAACAGTTGCTCGCGGTCGCTGTGGGTCGCCAGCGTCGAACCGTTACCCGGCAATGCCAGGCCCAGTGCTTCGGTCAGGCAGTTCATCGAGTTGGCGGTGAACATGCCCGAGCACGAACCGCATGTCGGACAGGCGCTGCGCTCGTACTCGGCGACTTTTTCGTCGCTGGCGGTGGAGTCGGCCGCGATTACCATCGCATCCACCAGATCCAGACCATGGCTGGCCAGTTTGGTCTTGCCGGCTTCCATCGGCCCGCCGGAAACGAAGATCACCGGAATATTGAGGCGCAACGACGCCATCAGCATGCCGGGGGTGATCTTGTCGCAGTTGGAGATACAGACGATGGCGTCGGCGCAGTGGGCGTTGACCATGTACTCCACGGAGTCGGCGATGATCTCGCGGCTCGGCAGCGAATACAGCATGCCGTCGTGACCCATGGCGATACCGTCATCCACGGCGATGGTATTGAATTCCTTCGCCACGCCGCCTGCGCGTTCCACTTCCCGGGCTACCAGCTGGCCCATGTCCTTGAGGTGGACATGCCCTGGTACGAACTGGGTGAACGAGTTGGCGATGGCGATGATCGGTTTCTTGAAATCTTCGTCCTTCATGCCCGTGGCGCGCCACAAGGCACGTGCGCCGGCCATGTTGCGGCCGTGGGTGGACGTTTTCGAGCGGTAATCAGGCATTGGAGCACTCCGGCAAAACAGGCTAATCAGTAAGGGGAGTGAGCTTCTATTGACGCTACACGCAAACGGCAGTGACCGGACGCAGCGAAGAAACCGAACGCCACGGGATCGCCGTGCACTCGGCCTGAGCTCATAAACCCGCCGGGGGATGACTGGCGATGAATAGGGTCGATTCTACACGGGTCGACAGGCTTGCGGACACATCTTGAACAGCTAATCGGGGGGAGACTTCACTAACCTGCTTTGTACTCATCAGGGACGAGGTGCGGTGTGTCTGGCGTCAATCATGGAGCTGATTTGCGAAAAGGGCGGTACTCAGAAACCGGACGTATTTATTTGCTGACATCCGTCGTTCATGAGCGTCGTCAAATATTCGATGACTGGCGAGCAGGGCGCTTGCTAGTGGATGAGTTCCGAAAGGCTCAGCAAGAGGGAAGAGCGCATTCGCTGGCTTGGGTTGTAATGCCAGACCACTTTCATTGGCTGGTCGAGTTGCAGTCAGGCAGTCTGGGGCTATTGATGCGTCGTGTGAAATCGGGAAGTTCACGAGCTGTAATGGCGGCAGTTGGCGCTGATTCACAGGTATGGCAAAAGGGGTATCACGACAGGGCTGTCAGGCGAGAAGAGGATCTGCGGAGTATTGCGAGGTATATCGTTGCTAATCCGTTGAGGGCTGGTTTGGTGAACCGGGTGGGTGATTATCCGCTTTGGGATGCGGTTTGGTTGTAATCCATCGCGGGCAAGCGCGCTCCTACTGTAGGAGTGCGCTTGCCCGCGACAGGGTCGAAGGTCAGCTATTAGGCAACAACCGGCAGGTAATGCTCTTGATGTAGCGGGTTTCGGCGATTGCCGGGTGTACCGGATGGTCCGGGCCCTGGGCGCCGCGTTCCAGCAACTGGATGTTGCGGTCCAGGTGGCGGGCGCTGGTCAGGAGGATGTTTTGCAGATCGTCCTCCGGCAGGTGCATCGAGCACGAGGCGCTGACCAGGATGCCGTCCTTGCTGAGCAGGCGCATGGCCTGTTCGTTCAGGCGACGGTAGGCGCCTTCGCCGTTTTTCAGGTCTTTCTTGCGTTTGATGAAAGCGGGCGGGTCGGCCACGATCACGTCGAAGCGTTCTTCGCCGGCTTTCAGCTCTTTCAGTGCTTCAAACACGTCGCCTTCGATACAGGTGACCTTTTCGGCGAAGCCGTTCAGTGCTGCGTTGCGCTCCACGCCGTCAAGGGCAAAGCCCGAGGCGTCGACGCAGGTGACTTCGCTGGCGCCAAAGGCACCTGCCTGAATACCCCAGCCGCCGATGTAGCTGTACAGGTCGAGTACGCGCTTGCCTTTGACGTAAGGTGCCAGGCGTGCGCGGTTCATGCGGTGGTCATAGAACCAGCCGGTCTTCTGGCCGTTGAGCACCGGAGCTTCGAACTTCACGCCGTTTTCTTCCAGCGCAACCCATTCAGGCACGACACCGAATGCGGTTTCGACGTAGCGGGTCAGGCCTTCCGCATCGCGTGCAGCCGAGTCGTTCTTGAACAGGATACCGCTTGGCTTGAGCACCTGGATCAGGGCGGCCAGCACGTCTTCCTTGTGGTTTTCCATGGTGGCGGAAGCCAGTTGCACCACCAGAATGTCACCGAAACGGTCGACGACCAGGCCCGGCAGCAAGTCCGAGTCCCCGTAAACCAGGCGATAGAACGGCTTGTCGAACAGGCGGTCACGTAATGACAGTGCAACGTTCAGGCGATGTACCAGCAGCGACTTGTCCAGCGGCAGCTTGATGTCGCGCGACAGCAGGCGTGCGCAAATCAGGTTGTTCGGGCTCATGGCGACGATGCCCAATGGCTTGCCGCCAGCGGCTTCGAGCAGCGCCTGATCACCTGCCGCAAAACCGTTCAGTGGGGTGGCGGCTACATCGATTTCATTGCTGTAGACCCACAGGTGACCGGCGCGCAGGCGACGGTCGGCGTTGGCTTTGAGGCGCAAGCTAGGCAGGGACATGACGTCGCTCCGGAAAAAAGAGCGGGATTATAGCCTGTGATTGGGCTGCCGGAGGATCATCCCGTCAATTAACCGGATCAATCGATGTGAATCATGAAAGTTGGCTAAAGTCATAGCCTTGTGCCCAAGTGTTGGTGGACCGATTCTCATTAAGCGGGCAAAATCTTTATATGGCCTTGAGTAAGCACCTATGTCCGAAGAGTTGACCCCCGAGCAGATCCAGCAAGCCCTTCAGGGTATCAGCGTACCTCCGCAGCCCCAGATCATGGTGGATCTGCAAATGGAGCAGTACATGCCTGATCCTGATCTGGCGGTGATTGCGCGGTTGATTTCCCAGGATCCGGGACTGTCCGGCGCGCTGCTCAAGATCGTCAACTCTCCGCATTACGGCTTGTCCAACAAGATCGCTTCTATCCAGAAGGCTGTGAATCTGCTGGGCAGCCGCACCGTCATCAACCTGATCAACGCGCAGTCGATCAAGGGCGAGATGAGCGACGAAACCATCGTGACGCTCAACCGCTTCTGGGACAGCGCCCAGGACGTTGCAATCACCAGTCTGACGTTGGCCAAGCGAATCGGCTCGCAAACGGTGGATGAATCCTACGCGCTGGGCTTGTTCCATGATTGCGGGATTCCGCTGATGCTCAAGCGTTTCCCGGATTACATGCCGGTGCTGGAAGAGTCCTACGCCAAGGCCGGTCCCGATTGCCGGGTTGTGGACACCGAAAACAGCAGGTTCGACACCAACCATGCCGTTGTCGGCTATTTCACTGCAAAGTCCTGGCGTTTGCCGGAACATGTCTGCAATGCCATCGCCAATCACCACAATGCCCTGGCAATCTTCGAGGATGATACGAGCCGCAATGCCGCGCTCAAGAATCTTCTGGCGCCCTTGAAAATGGCCGAGCATATCTGTGAGTCCTGCCGGGTGCTGGGCAATCAGGACGAAGACCACGAGTGGAACAGCATTGGCCATCTTGTGCTGGATTATGTCGGCTTGTCCGAATACGACTTTGAATACCTCAAGGAAAGCATCCGTGAGCTGGGCGCGAATTGATCACGCCCGCCGTCTGCTTTTCTCTTTTGCCCCACCGAGTTATCCATGCCTGAATTACCTGAAGTCGAAACCACGCGCCGAGGCATTGCCCCTCACCTTGAAGGGCAGCGCGTCAGCCGCGTGATCGTGCGGGATCGACGTTTGCGCTGGCCCATTCCCGAAGACCTCGATGTACGCCTTTCCGGGCAGCGGATCGTGGAGGTCGGGCGGCGAGCCAAATATCTCTTGATCCAGGCTGAAGCCGGGACGCTTATCAGTCATCTGGGCATGTCTGGCAATCTGCGGCTGGTCGAAGCCGGGTTGCCGGCGCTCAAGCATGAGCATGTGGATATCGAGCTGGAGTCAGGGCTGGCGTTGCGCTACACCGATCCGCGTCGCTTTGGCGCAATGCTCTGGAGCCTGGAGCCCCACACTCATGAACTTCTGATCCGTCTGGGGCCGGAGCCGCTGACGGATCTGTTCGATGGTGAGCGTCTTTATGAGCGTTCCCGAGGCAAGTCGATAGCCGTGAAGCCTTTCATCATGGATAACGCGGTGGTGGTCGGGGTGGGCAATATCTACGCGACCGAAGCGCTCTTCGCCGCCGGTATCGATCCGCGCCGCGAGGCCAAGGGTATTTCCCGCGCGCGTTATCTGAAGCTGGCCATCGAGATCAAACGCATCCTGGCCCATGCCATCGAGCGAGGCGGTACGACCTTGCGCGATTTCATCGGTGGTGACGGCAAGCCGGGCTATTTCCAGCAGGAGCTTTTTGTCTACGGGCGTGGTGAGCAGCCGTGCAAGGTGTGTGGCACGACCTTGCGTGAGATCAAGCTGGGCCAGCGGGCGAGCGTTTATTGTCCCAAGTGCCAGACTTGATCGGGTAGTCCGGTGCAATACTTGAAATACTGCGCCGCTTGCTTAAGCCCCAGTGCTGTTTATAGTTATCAGCACTCCAATCTGCGACACCTGAAGGACCAAGCCATGCGCCCGTTTCGTATTATCGCCGCCACTCTGACCCTGTTGATCGGGTTACAGGCTTTACCTGCCGTGGCTGCCGATCTGCCTCCGGGCAGTGGTGATCCGGCCTACGAGATCCAGACCCCACCCGCTTTCGCCATGATCGGTGACCTGATCATCGCCCGCCCATTGCTGATTGCCGCGACCATCATCGGTACTGGTCTGTTCGTGATCGCTGCACCTTTTGCTGCCGCTGGCGGCAACCTGGGCGCAACCGGCAAGGCGCTGGTGGTCGATCCGGGCAAGGCCGCATTCGTCAGGTGCCTGGGTTGCACCGGCGATGGTTATGGCAAGCGGGAGTGATGCAGAGCGCTTCGTTCACCGGCGGATAAAGGCTATGCCTTGCCGGTGATGAGGCGGTATTTGGTCATCAGCTCGTCTTTGCTTTCGACGCGATTTTCGTCCAGCGGGATGCAATCCACCGGGCAGACCTGTTGGCATTGCGGCTCATCGTAATGACCGACGCATTCTGTACACAGGTTCGGGTTGATCACGTAGATCTCCTCTCCCTGCGAAATAGCCTCGTTCGGGCATTCGGGTTCGCAGACGTCGCAGTTGATGCAATCGTCAGTGATGATAAGGGACATGAAGCACTCCAGCCGCGGGTCGTACCGGGGCGTATGAAAACCAATGCGGCGAATTGTGCCGCATTAGCGCTTTCGATGCACCTCGGCGTTACGAGCGTTTGAAGCGATCGGTCAGTGCCTGGGCCACGGCCGGGTGTACGAACTTGTTGATATCGCCGCCAAGTGCCGCGATTTCACGGACCAGCGTCGATGAAATGAACGAATAACGTTCCGACGGAGTGAGAAACAGGCTCTCGACGTCCGGTGCCAGTTGTCGGTTCATGTTGGCCAGCTGGAATTCATACTCGAAATCCGAAACCGCCCGCAGGCCGCGCAGAAAGACATTGGCGTTCTGCTCCTTGGCGAATTGGGCAAGCAAGGTCGAAAAGCCTACGACTTCGACGTTGGGCAGGTGTTTGGTGACCTCTCGTGCCAGCTCTACACGTTGTTCCAGAGGGAACAGCGGGTTTTTCTTCGGGCTGGCAGCAACGGCAATGACCACTTGGTCGAACAGGCGCGAGGCGCGTTCGACCAGATCGCCGTGGCCCTTGGTTATAGGGTCGAAGGTTCCTGGGTACAACACTCGGTTCATCGCGTCGTCCTGGTCGGAGTCCGGTTGGGGACTCGGATGTTATCGCAGCCGCCCCGGTGGGCCAAGTCGAGGTGTAGCAGGCAATGGTCTTATTGTGCCGATTATCGGCGATTTTTTATCAGGCTGATGGCATCTCTGTGCCCGGATGCATGGCCATATTCAGCGCAGGAACACTTTATAGACCAGTCTTTGAATAGCTTTACCGTACGGCGGGTAAATTAAACGCGCGGCATTGAAACGTTGCTTGATGAACACGCCTTTGGCCTGGCTGAAGGTCAGAAAACCTTCCCGCCCGTGGTAATGCCCCATGCCTGAAGGGCCTATGCCTCCGAATGGCAAGTCATCCTGAGCCGCATGCATCAGCGTATCGTTCAGGCATACGCCACCGGAGTGGGTCTGTTCCAGCACTCGTTGCTGCTCGGTCCTGTTGTAGCCGAAGTAATAGAGCGCCAGTGGGCGAGGGCGTTGATTGATGTAGGCGAAGGCTTCATCAATATGCTTGTAGGGCACGATGGGCAGCAGCGGCCCGAAGATCTCATCCTGCATGACCAGCATGTCATCGCTGACGTTGAGCAAAAGGCTGAACGGCATACGCTGGGCCTGGCCCTGATCGTATAGGGCAATGACCTGCGCGCCCTTGCCCGCGGCGTCGTCCAGGTAGTGATTCAGCCGCGCCAGTTGTCGCTGATTGATGATCGCCGTGTAATCCGGGTTGTCAGCCAGTGTCGGGTAAAAACCCTGAACCGCTTGCCTGTAGGCGTCGACAAACCCTTGCACACGATCCTGCGGTACCAGCACGTAATCCGGCGCGATACAGGTTTGCCCGGCATTGAGGGTCTTGCCGAATGCAATACGCTCGGCGGCATCCTTGAGCGGGACGTCATGGGACACAATTGCGGGCGACTTGCCGCCCAGCTCCAGAGTGACGGGTGTGAGGTTCTCGGCAGCAGCGCGCATGACATGCTTGCCGATGCTGGTCGCGCCGGTGAATAACAGGTGATCGAACGGCAGGCGGGAGAACGCCATGCCGACCTCGGCTTCGCCCAGCACCACCGCAATCAGGTCTTCCGGGAAGACTCGGGCGAACAGGCGCTTGAGCAGTTCGCCCGTCGCAGGTGTGGACTCGCTGAGCTTGAGCATCACCCGATTGCCAGCGGCCAGAGCACCAATCAACGGGCCTATGGCCAGGAACAGCGGATAATTCCAGGGCACGATAACCCCGATCACCCCCAAAGGCTGATAAACCACTCTGGCCGAGGCCGGCTGAAAGGCCAGGCCGACGCGACGGCGTGAAGGTTTCATCCAGCGTTTGAGCTGTTTACGCGCATCCCGAATCCCCAGCAGGCTTGGCAGCAGCTCGGCCAGCAGGGTTTCGTCGGCGCTGCGATGACTGAAATCACTGCTGATAGCGTCGATCAGTGCCTGACGATGGTCGCTGAGCAGTTCTCCCAGGCTTTTGAGCCACTGGGAGCGTTGCGCTGCCGAGGGCATCGGGTTGGCTGCGAACGCCTGACGCTGCAGAGCGAACGTGTTCTCCAGTTCGCTGGAAGAATGCGGGGCGTCAGGCATGTGATGCGTTCCTTGCTGGGATTTTTTGAGTGTTTTAGAGCTGTTGCTCTATAAAGTCAAATGGCTCGTGTCCCTCTGTCTTCAAGGTTTCATGCACATCACTGCATCTATGCCGACCGCTTGCGCTAACATTCGATACCAACATACCCGAGGGATCGAGCTGAGTATGGCTCCACGTATCAAAACCCGTGAACGTATCGTGCAGGTCAGTCTGGAGCTGTTCAATCAGCAGGGTGAGCGTAGCGTAAGTACCAATCACATTGCCGCGCACATGGAAATTTCGCCGGGCAATCTCTATTACCACTTCCCCAACAAGCAGGCGATCATCGCCTCGCTGTTCAGCGAGTACGAAGCGCTGGTGGATAGCTTTCTGTTTCCTCCCAAGGGGCGCGAGCCAACAGTCCAGGACAAGCGTGATTACCTGCTGGCGATACTCGACGGTATGTGGCGTTACCGTTTTCTGCATCGCGACCTTGAGCACCTGCTGGCTTGCGACCCTGAAATGGCGACCCGCTATCGGCGTTTTTCCCAGCGTTGCCTGGCTCAGGCCATGGCGATTTACAGTGCTTTCGTCGAGGCCGGTGTCCTGAATATGGACAAGGTGCAGGTCGAGTCGCTGACCCTCAATACCTGGATCATCCTGACATCCTGGGTACGTTTTCTGTGTACCTCGCGGGAAAATTCCACGCACTTGAATGAAGATGCCATTCGACGTGGCGTCTATCAGGTGCTTATGCTGGAGTCCGGCTATATCAGCGCCAAGGCCCGCGACGAGTTCAGTGTCTTGTGTGAGGCTTTCTACACGCCCCTGCCCAAGGTGCTTGGGGAAAGCGGCTGAGAGCAATCATCAGCAATCCATATTCGGTTTTCTGCCTACAGGAGTGAGTCATGTCCATCGCGCAACTGATCAGCCCTCAGCAATTGGCTGCCCGCCAACGAGAGCCCGGGCTGGTGATCCTCGATTGCCGTTTTGCCCTTGAAGATCCCGATCATGGGCAACGCAGTTACGCTCAAGGCCATATCGACCGGGCGTCTTTTGCGGATCTGGAGCGTGATCTCAGTGGCCCGGTCACCAAGGGCAAGACAGGGCGTCACCCCTTGCCCGACCCTCAAGCCTTGTTGCAGCGTTTCCAGGCATGGGGCATCAACCCGGACAGTGAAATCGTGCTGTATGACGACGGTCCCGGAGCTTTTGCCGCTCGTGCCTGGTGGCTGCTGGCGTGGTTGGGCAAGCGCGATGGTGTTTATCTGCTCGATGGCGGTTTGAAGGCCTGGCATGCGGCGGGTCTGCCGCTGAGCCTTGATTCGCCGGGCAACAAACCGGGTACGTTCACGGGTGAGCCCGATATGTCGCTGCTGCTCAGCGCCAGCCGCTTGCAGGGCCGTCTCGGACGCCAGGAAATGACGTTGATCGATGCTCGCGCCGAAGCCCGCTTTCGTGGCGAAGTCGAACCCATCGACCCGGTTGCGGGCCATATTCCGGGTGCGCAATGCGTCGCCTTCAATGAAAACCTGGGGCCGGACGGGCGCTTCCTGCCAGCCGATCAACTCAAGCAGCGTTTTGCCGAGGCGCTACAGGGCCGCTCTGCGACGGACCTGGTTGCCTATTGCGGTTCGGGTGTGACGGCCTGCCATAACCTGTTCGCCTTGTGCCTGGCGGGTTATCCACTGGGCACTTTGTATGCCGGGTCCTGGAGTGAGTGGATCACCGATCCTGCTCGCGAGGTCGCGACCGGCGCTTGAGATTTCGCGAATGAATCCGCTCGAACCCTGCGCAGGCCAGTCTGCTGGAGTGGATTCATCCGCGAACGGCCTTGTCCCGTTCATAGGCCATCCCCAACCAGAGCGGAATGCGCCGCTCCAGGTAGTAACCGGGATTTTTCAGCGAACCATCGACAAAACCCACATGGCCGCCCCTGGCCTGTAACTCGAACTCCGTGCACGCTGAAAGCTCATCGGGCTCCGGCAGGCTGTGGATAAATACGAACGGGTCGTCGGCCGCCTGGATAATCAGCGTCGGTGTGCGAATCTGCCCCAGAAAATACCGGCTCGACGCCTTGCGATAATAGTCCTCTGCATTGGCGAAACCATGCAGAGGCGCTGTGACCCGGCCATCGAAATCCCAGAACGTGCGCATGTTTTCCAGCGAGCCCAGAGCAGCCAGTTCTGCCAGCCCTTCGCTCATCCCCTCATGCTGGAAGCGTCGTTGCTTGTCCCGGATGTAGGCCAGCATTTCACGCATGAAATGCCGTTGATAGACCTTGGAAAACCCCTGACCGATACGGTTGGCGCATTCATCCAGCCGAAAGGGCACCGAGACCGCCACCGCACCCAGTAACCCGCTCTCTGAACCTGATTCGCCCAGATATTTGAGCAGAACGTTGCCACCCAGCGAATAACCCACGGCATACAGCGGAGCCAGCGGGCGCAAGGCCCGTAGGTGGGCAATGACTTCAGCCAGGTCCTCGCTGGCGCCAGAATGGTAGCTGCGCGACAACAGATTCGGTTCGCCGGAACAGCCACGCCAGTTCAACGCCACACTGGCCCAGCCCTGTGCGGCCAGCGCCTTTTGCAAACCTGCCACATAAGGCGAATTCGAGGACCCGGTCAGCCCGTGCAGGACCAGCACCAATGGCGCATCAGCTTCATGCGGACCATGCCAGTCCATATCGAGAAAATCCCCATCCTCCAGCCACATGCGCTCCCGCGTACGAGCAAGCAATGTCCGCCTGCGCCATAACGGCCCCCACAATGTTTGCAGGTGCGGATTACCCAGACCTGAAGCCGGGACGAAATGATTCGCGAAGGAACTGTGAATAGGGCTGGCTGACACGGTCTTGCTCATCAATGAATGCAGATCCGTAAGTTGCCATTAAGTGATGCGAGATGTAAGGGGTTTTTGGCTGAGTGGACATGGGCTCATGTGAAGTCCTGGAGACATGGCGTTGGATCTGGTCAATGTGTGAGCCGTGTAGGAATGGGCCCTGATTCCTGTGAGGCGTGATTTTTGGGGCGATTAACTGCCAATATATGCTTCGTGGAGCATTGAGTGCTACACACAGGCGCAGTCAGAAGATACTGTTCGTTCTTTGAATTCGATGCATAAGGAAACCTCTGATGCTCAAGACTCTGAGCGTTAAAAATCTCACGGTTTTCCGAGAACTGAACCTCATTTGCAGCCCTGGCCTCAACGTGATTGTCGGTGAGAACGGCATGGGCAAGACTCATCTGTTGAAAGTGGCCTATGCGCTGATCGCTACCAGCTCCGATGCTTCAAAGAAAACCCATTCGCCTGAACCCACCAAGACCTATCTGCAAAAAGCCTATGCGGAAAAATTGACCGGCGTATTCAGGCCTGAATCGGTTGGCAGGCTGGCACGTCGCAAGCAAGGTCGTGATAGGTGTGAAGTGTCACTGACTTTTGATGATGAGGCGCTGAACACTTCCATCAGTTTCGCTACCAGCGCCAAAACGGATGTGCAGATAGAACGGCTACCAGTGAGCTGGGACAGACAAAGCCCTCTCTACCTGCCAACACGTGAATTGCTGACGATTTTTCCAGGTTTTGTTTCTGTATATGAGGGACATTATCTTGAGTTTGAGGAGACATGGCGTGACACATGTCTGCACCTTGGCTCGCCTACGCTGAAAGGTCCCAGAGGGAAATGGGCAGCCCGTGTTCTGGAGACTATTGAGGATGCTCTTGGGGGTAAGGTAGTTCTGGACACCAATGGGCGCTTTTACCTGAGCGTGCCGGGCAGTGGAACCATGGAGATGCCTCTGGTGGCCGAAGGATTAAGGAAGCTTGCAATGCTTGCTCGCCTGATTGCCACTGGGTCTTTACTCGACAAGGGCTATCTGTTCTGGGATGAGCCTGAGGCAAATCTTAATCCTCGTTTGATCAGGCTAGTGGCCAATGTCATACATGCTCTATCCAGCCATGGGGTTCAGGTATTTATCGCTACCCACAGCTTCTTCCTTCTGAAGGAGCTTGATCTTCTCGCGCGTAAAAATCCTTTTCCGCTTCGGTATTGGGGGCTGATACGAGAGAAAGGGGGGGAAGGCGTTGCCGTAGAGCAAACCGTTGCTTTGAATGAGTTATCGAGGCTGGTCATGCTTGATGAAGAGCTCGCTCAGTATGATCGAGAGCTGGATATTGCCAATGGTTGATGTTGTTGAAGGGATGTTGACGTTTTCATTCGATGACGAGTGGCAGGTTATCAAGTTCGATGAGTCTCAGTGGTACTGCGATCGGATGAAAAGGCAGCTCAAAGGGATGGATATTCTGGCCATCAAGGACGAAAGGCATTGGTGGATCGAGATCAAGGATTGCTTGGGTTATGAGCCTGCCAATATTCCTAGAATGTCAGGTGCAGACCCCTCGGGAGTCACAAGCACCAAGGAGTGGCTGGCCGGGCAGTCTTTTGCTGGCGACGTCAAAGTACAGCGCCAAAAGCTTTTTATCATTGATGAAGTGATGCAAAAGTTCAGGGACACTTTGGCGTCTGTTGTGATTGCTCAGCGTGAAGGTGATCAGGAGTTGCGTGCTTATGTCGCGCCGATAAAAGGAAATCCGCCGCTGGTTGTGGTCTTGCTGCTTACTTGGGAGCCACGGGAATATGGGCGTTTGGCGGCTCGATTAAAGTTAAAACTCGATATGGCTTTGAAACCCTATGGGCTGACGGGGTTTGTAGTGAATGAAACCTGTAGGGTTCCAGGGCTGGATCCGGCAATAACGCGAGCACCATAAACCTGATTTTTTGCCCTGCTGATTTCACAGGCTTCCATGGAAAGCCTGTGAAATGGTTTTTGCGGCAGGGACTTCAGCCGCGTAGGAGCGAATTCATTCGCGAGCGGGGGCCTACCCCCGCTGCCAAAGCGCGTAATAAACCTGTCCGGCCTTTTTCTCGCGATGCAGTCTCCAGTTGCCCGGCAGGCCGGTGGTGGAGGGGGCGTTTTCGCTTTCGGTGTAGATCCAGGCGTTGCCTGCCAGCCAGCCACGGGATTCCAGCAGGGTGCAGGCCGAGGCCAGCAGACCCTGGTGGAATGGCGGGTCGAGGAAGACTACGTCGAACTGCGTTGCGGTAGCTGTTTCCAGGTGGCGCAGGGCGTCGGCCTGGGCGATCTGGCCTGTCGTGCAGTTCAGCAGGTTCAGGTTCTGGCGCAGGCTGGCGATTGCAGCAGCGTTGCTGTCCAGTGCCAGGCCCATGCTGGCGCCACGCGACAGGGCCTCGAAATACAGTGCGCCGCTGCCAGTGAAGACATCCAGCACCTTGGCGCCTGCAATATAAGACGCGAGCCAGTTGAACAGGGTTTCACGCACGCGATCGGGTGTCGGGCGCAAGCCGGGGGCGTCGGGGAAGGTCAGGCGGCGGCTGCCCCATTCTCCCCCGATGATACGAAGTTGGCCCAGACCGTTATGGGTCTTCGGACGTGGATTGGCCATTAGTGCTCCGGAACCCCTGTAGGTCGTTGAACGGGTTTGTCGGTGGGAGGCGGCAGTGGCTTCTGTGGCACGGTCGGACCGACCGTGACGATCACCATCTTGTCGGCGCTCAGGTGTTTGTTCATGGCGGTCTTGACCTGCTCGACCGTCACGCTCTGGGCCTGAGTCATGTAGTCCTCAAGGAAGGTCAGCGGCAGGTCATAGAAACCGATGGAGCCCAACTGGCCGACAATCGCGGAGTTGTTGGCGGCCGTCAGCGGGAAGCTGCCGGTCAGTTCGCGTTTGACGTCGTCGAGTTCTTTCTGGGTCGGGCCGTTGGCGAGGAAATCACGCACGATGTCCTGCACCAGTTTCAGGGTGTTTTCGTTCATGTCGGCGCGGGTTTGCAGGCCGATCGTGAAAGGCCCCAGCGCCTGCATCGGGGAGAACCCGGACGACACGCCGTAGGTCAGGCCGCGCTTTTCGCGGACTTCAGTCATCAAGCGACTGCCGAAACCGCCACCGCCCAGGATCGAGTTGCCGATGCTCAGTGCCGCGTAGTCCGGGTCGTTACGATCAATACCGATCTGCGCCAGCATCAGGTGTGTCTGGTTGGACGGGAATTCGATGTGCGTGCTGCCGGGCTTGGGGTCGACAGCCTTGGCGATCTTCGCCAGTGCCGGGCCTTTGGGCAGCGAGGCCGAGACTTGTGCGGCGATGGTTTGCGCCTCGTCACGTGACAGGTCGCCGACCAGTGCGATCACCGTGTTGCCAGCCGCATAACCTTTGGCGTGAAAAGCCTTGAGTTGCGCGAGGGTGATGGCGTTGATGCTTTTGGCATTGCCGTCGCTTGGGTGCCCATAAGGATGGTCGCCGTACAGCTTCTTGAACAGTTCCTGACCGGCAATGGCGCCAGGGTTCTGTTTCTTCTGCTCGAAGCTGGACAGCAGCTGGTTCTTGATTCGGGCCAGCGAGTCGGCAGGGAAGGTGGGTTTGCCCACGACTTCGCCAAACAGCTTCAGGGCAGGCTCGCGCTTGTCCGTTGCGCTGAGGCTGCGCAACGAGGCCACGGCCATGTCGCGGTAGGAGCCGTTGCCGAAGTCGGCACCCAGGCCTTCAAAGCCTTGAGCGATGGCGCTGACATCCTTGCCCTTGACGCCTTCATTGAGCATGGCGTTGGTCAGCAGCGCGATGCCGGGTGACGCCTGATCCTGACTGCTGCCTGCGGCGAAGATCAGGCGCAGGTCGAACATCGGCAGCTCGCGGGACTCGACGAACAGCACCTTGGCGCCTTCGGCGGTGTTCCAGGTCTGGATATTCAGCGTGCGGCGGGCCGGGGTCTTGCCGTCCAGTTCCTTGAGGGTCTGCAGTTGGCTGCCCAGTTGCGGGGTGGCCTGCGCAGCATCGTTGCCTGCGGCATTGTCTGCCAGAGCCGGTTGGGCAACGAACGCGCCGAGCGAAGCGCTCAGTGCCAGGCCCAGCAGGGCGTTGCGGGGAGTGTTGCGCTTGATCATTTGGCTTTCTCCTCAGGCAGAGCGTGTGCAACGCTGAGGCGTTCACGGGTGAAGTAGGTGTTGGCGGCTTTCTGAATGTCTTCCGGGGTCACGCTTTGCAGAGCAGCCAGTTCTTCGTCGATCAGCTTCCAGGACAAACCGACGGTTTCCAGTTGGCCGATGGTGGTGGCCTGGCTGGTGATCGAATCGCGCTCGTAGACCACACCGGCAATGACCTGTGCACGTACGCGCTCCAGCTCTTCTGCCGAAGGCGCCTTGGTTTTCAGGTCATTGAGCAGACGCCAGATACCAGCCTCGACATCGGCCAGGGTTTTTTTCTTCTGCACGTTGGGTGTCGCGCTGATCATGAACAGGCTGTCGCCGCGCACGAAGGCGTTGTACATGGAGGATGCGCTGGAAACCAGTTCTTCGCCGCGTTCCAGACGAGTCGGGATGCGGGCGCTATAGCCGCCGTCGAGCAGCGCGGAGATCAGGCGCAGGGCATTGATCGAACGCTGGTCCTCAGCAGTGCTCAGGCTCGGCACGTTGAAGCCGAAAATCAGGCTCGGCTGCTGAGTCTTGACGTGCATGCTGATGCGACGCTCGCCAGGCTCGGCCAGTTCCAGCGGTTTTTTCGCAGGCGGCACGTCGCGGCGCGGGATCGGGCCGAAAAAGCGCTCGGCCAGGGCTTTGACTTCTTCTGGCTTCACATCGCCTACCACCACCAGAGTGGCGTTGTTCGGGGTATACCAGGATTGATACCAGTGGCGCAGATCCTCGATCTGCATGCGGTTCAGGTCTTTCATCCAGCCGATGGTCGGCGTGTGATAGCCGCTGGCCGGGTAGGCCATGGCCTTGAAGCGCTCGAAGACCTTGCTCATGGGCTTGTCATCGGTGCGCAGGCGGCGCTCCTCCTTGATGACTTCGATTTCGCGGCTGAACTCGTCGGCCGGCAGCTTCAGGGTCGCCATGCGATCGGCTTCCAGCTCCAGGGCCACGCTCAGGCGGTCGCGGGCCAGAAGCTGGTAATAAGCGGTGTAGTCGTCGCTGGTGAAGGCGTTTTCTTCGGCTCCCAGATCGCGCAGGATCAATGAAGACTCACCGGGACCTGTCTTGCTGCTGCCTTTGAACATCATGTGCTCAAGGGCGTGGGACAGACCTGTCTGGCCCGGTGTCTCGTAGCTGGAGCCGACCTTGTACCAGATCTGGGATACCACGACCGGTGCGCGGTGGTCTTCGCGGACGATGACTTTCAAGCCATTGTCCAGCATGAATTCATGAGTAGGCTGTGGATCGGCGGCCAATGCTGTCAGGGGCAGACAAATCGTGCTGAGCAGCAGGCCAGCGGCGCGGCGGGCTAGAGCATTCATTCGTAATTTGAACCTGTAGGACTGCCCGCTTGAACTTAGCGTCGGCGGGCGCGGGGGTGTTAGGATACTGATCCGTTTGCGACAGAAACAGCCTTCATTAGCCAAGTGCGAGTGAAACCTGTTCAAATCGCGGTTAAACACCAGGCCATTAAAGAACGGCCTAATGAACAAGCAGCCCTAAAAGCAGTCTTGGTACATGTCAGAATTTTCCGAAACGCCCTATGGCGTTTCGCTACCTTGAGATAGCCGTCCTCCATGTTTGGTTCCAACGACGACAAGAAGACCCCAGCCGCGGCTGGAGAAAAGAAAGGCCTGTTCGGATGGCTGCGTAAAAAACCGCAGGAAGCCGCAGAACCGGCGCAAGAGTTATCCACAGCCCAGCCCGAGCCGGTTGCCGAAGCGCCGCTGCCTGTCGAGCCACAACTCGCGCCGCCAGTTCCTGAGCCCTCCCTCGAAGCCCACGCGCCAGAAGCTCATGCTCCTGTGCAACCAGGTGAGCCTGCTCCGCAGCCCTGGCTGACCTTGCCTGTGGCTGAAGAGCCGGTGGCCTTGACCGATGAGCGTGAGGCTCATGTCACGCCGCCGATTCCGGAACCCGTGCATGCGGCTCCCGAGCCTGTGATCGAGCCCGCGCCGGTGCTGGAAGTTGCGCCAGCCGTGGTGCCTGAGCCTGTCCCGGTTATACCGCCAGTTGCCGCGCCTGTAGTGGAGCAGCCAGTTGCCGAGGTTGCCGAGCCTGTTGTTGAAGCTGCACCTGCCGAGCCACAGGCCGAAGCACCCAAGGTCGGTTTCTTCGCCCGCCTCAAGCAGGGCTTGTCGAAAACCAGCGCCAGCATTGGCGAGGGCATGGCCAGCCTGTTCCTGGGTAAAAAGGCAATCGACGATGACTTGCTTGAAGAAATCGAAACCCGTTTGCTGACGGCCGACGTGGGTGTCGAAGCGACATCGGTGATTATCCAGAGCCTGACCCAAAAGGTTGCGCGCAAGCAGTTGACCGATGCTCAGGCGCTTTACACCTCGCTGCAAGGCGAACTGGCTGCGATGCTCAAGCCTGTCGAGCAGCCGCTGGTTATCAAGGCCGAGCACAAGCCGTTCGTGATTCTGGTGGTAGGCGTCAACGGCGCGGGCAAGACCACGACCATCGGCAAGCTGGCCAAGAAGCTGCAACTCGAAGGCAAGAAAGTCATGCTGGCGGCGGGTGATACCTTCCGCGCTGCCGCCGTCGAGCAATTACAGGTCTGGGGCGAGCGTAACCATATTCCGGTCATCGCCCAGCATACGGGCGCCGACTCGGCCTCGGTGATCTTCGATGCCGTACAGGCCGCCAAGGCCCGTGGCATCGATGTGCTGATCGCTGACACTGCGGGCCGTCTGCACACCAAAGACAACCTGATGGAAGAACTGAAAAAGGTTCGTCGTGTGATCGGCAAGCTGGATGCCGACGCACCGCACGAAGTCCTGCTGGTACTCGATGCCGGCACCGGTCAGAACGCCATCAATCAGGCCAAACAATTCAACCAGACGGTCTCCCTGACCGGCCTGGCACTCACTAAACTCGATGGCACGGCAAAAGGCGGTGTGATCTTCGCTCTGGCCAAGCAGTTTGGCTTGCCGATCCGTTATATCGGCGTGGGTGAAGGTATCGACGATCTGCGTACCTTTGAAGCCGAACCCTTTGTTCAGGCTCTGTTTGCGGAGCGGGAGCGTACATGATTCGTTTCGAGCAGGTCGGTAAGCGTTATCCGAATGGACATGTCGGATTGCATGAACTGAGCTTTCGAGTACGTCGCGGTGAGTTCCTGTTCGTTACCGGCCACTCCGGTGCCGGTAAAAGCACCTTGCTGCGCCTGTTGCTGGCCATGGAACGCCCGACAACTGGCAAATTGATGCTGGCGGGTCAGGATCTGGGACAGATCAGCAACGCCCAGATTCCGTTTTTACGGCGTCAGATCGGTGTGGTGTTCCAGAACCATCAGTTGCTGTTCGACCGCACCGTTTTCAACAACATCGCGCTGCCCTTGCAGATTCTCGGTCTGTCCAAGGTCGATATCGCCAAGCGTGTGGATTCGGCACTGGAGCGTGTGGCCTTGTCCGACAAGGCGGATCTGTACCCTGGCGACTTGTCCACAGGCCAACAGCAGCGTGTCGGTATTGCACGTGCCATCGTCCATCGCCCGGCCTTGCTGCTGGCCGATGAACCGACCGGTAACCTCGACCCTCGATTGGCCGCAGAAATCATGGGCGTGTTTGAAGACATCAACCGGTTGGGGACCAGCGTGCTGATCGCCAGTCACGACCTGGCACTGATCGCGCGTATGCGCCATCGCATGCTGACCCTGCAACGCGGTCGTCTGATCGGTGACGGGGAGGCCGGAGCATGAGTGCCACTCGCAAGGTATCGGATCGTGTCGCGCCCAAGGCCGCCGATCCTTCCCCGCCGAAGCAGAATAAACGCCAGGATCACGATGATGATGGCCCGGACTTCAGCACTTTGCTGGCCGCCTGGCTGGAAAGCCATCGCTCCAGCCTGCTCGACAGCCTGCGCCGTCTGGGCAAGCAGCCAATCGGCAGTTTCT
Source organism: Pseudomonas cichorii (assembly GCF_015471405.1). Lineage (GTDB taxonomy): Bacteria > Pseudomonadota > Gammaproteobacteria > Pseudomonadales > Pseudomonadaceae > Aquipseudomonas > Aquipseudomonas serbiensis. The sequence continues at coordinate 123,182 of NZ_BLVZ01000008.1, read as the reverse complement.
TCACCTGTCTGGTGATGGCCATTGCATTGAGTCTGCCCATGGGCCTGTCATTGCTATTGAGCAATGTCGAGCGTCTGGGTGGGTCGTGGCAGCGTGCGGCGCAGATATCGATCTATATGCATCTGAACGCCAATGCGGCGGATGGCGCCCGTTTGCGTGACGAAATCAAGTCCATGCCAGGCGTTGCCGATGCCGAGTACATAAGCAGCGAGCAGGCGCTGGGCGAGTTCCAGCAACAGTCCGGCCTGGGCGAGGCGCTCAAGGAGTTGCCGCAGAACCCGTTGCCGGGCGTAGTGCTTGTCACTCCAACGGAGGTCGACAAGCCTGCACTTGAAGCCCTGCGCTCCCGACTGGCCGGCCTGCCTAAAGTGGAACAGGCCCAGCTCGATCTGGTCTGGGTGGAACGTCTGGCGGCGATTCTCAAGCTGGGTGACCGTTTTGTCTTCGGCTTGACGGTCTTGCTGGTTTCCGCTTTGCTGCTGGTGATCGGTAACACCATCCGTCTGCACATCGAAAACCGTCGTACCGAGATCGAAGTCATCAAACTGGTCGGCGGTACAGACAGCTATGTGCGCAGGCCTTTCCTTTATATGGGCGCGCTGTATGGTTTTGGGGCGGGTTTCCTGTCCTGGGGCGTGCTGGCGTTCGGTCTGGACTGGCTGAATGACTCGGTCGTCGGGCTGGCAGGCCTGTACGGCAGCGACTTCGCGCTGGCGGGTGTTCCGTTGGCCGATGGTCTGTCGCTCTTGCTTGGAGCGGTCTTGTTAGGGTATATCGGTGCTTGGATTGCGGTCGCCCGCCATTTGCGAGAGCTGGCGCCACGTTAAAGTGAATTTTGTTTAACCAATTGACTTTTCAGCGCAGGGAACTTGTCTAGCGGTTCCCGGTCAATTTCGCAGTGCTGAACTGCACGAGTCATGAGTTGGAGGTTTTTCCCGTATGACCACTTCTTTGCAACCTGCATATGCCTTAGTCCCGGGTGCGAACCTGGAGGCTTACGTGCACACGGTGAACAGCATTCCCTTGCTGACGCCTGAGCAGGAGCGTGAACTGGCTGAGAGTCTCTACTATGAACAGGATCTGGATGCGGCTCGTCAGATGGTCCTCGCCCACCTGCGTTTTGTCGTGCATATCGCACGCAGTTATTCGGGATACGGTCTGGCCCAGTCCGACCTGATCCAGGAAGGTAACGTCGGCCTGATGAAGGCTGTAAAGCGCTTCAACCCGGAAATGGGTGTGCGTCTGGTGTCGTTCGCCGTTCACTGGATCAAGGCGGAAATCCACGAATTCATCCTGCGCAACTGGCGTATCGTCAAGGTCGCCACGACCAAGGCCCAGCGCAAACTGTTTTTCAACCTGCGCAGCCAGAAAAAGCGTCTGGCGTGGCTGAACAACGATGAAGTACATCGTGTGGCTGAAAGCCTTGGCGTTGAACCACGTGAAGTTCGCGAGATGGAAAGCCGTCTGACCGGCCAGGACATGGCGTTCGATCCGGCGTCGGAAGCTGACGACGACAGCGCATTCCAGTCGCCAGCCAACTACCTGGAAGACCACCGTTACGATCCTGCGCGTCAGTTGGAAGATTCCGACTGGAGCGACAACTCCACGGCCAATCTGCATCAGGCCCTGGACGTACTGGACGAGCGTAGTCGCGACATCCTCTACCAGCGCTGGCTGGCAGAAGAGAAAGCCACGCTGCACGACCTGGCGCAGAAGTACAACGTCTCCGCCGAACGTATTCGCCAGCTCGAAAAGAGCGCGATGAACAAGCTGAAGACATCGATAGCTGCGTAATACGCAAAACGCCCTGATAACCTCAGGGCGTTTTTGTATCTGTGTCGCGAATGAATTCGCTCCTACAAACTTCATAGGAGCGAGTTCATTCGCGAAGGCAGGTAATTACAGCTTGCGACTACTGTTCAACCCCGCCAGATAACTGTCCCCACCCAGTTGACGCATCTGCTGACGAATCCAGCCCGCACGGCGTGAGACATAGCTGCTGGGATGGCTGGCGCTCCATTGGCGCGGGTTGGGCAGTACGGCGGCGAGGTAGCTGGCCTGCTGCGTCGACAGGGCGCTGGCGTTGATGCCGAAGTGATGCTGCGCTGCGGCTTGTGCGCCGAATACACCTTCATCCCACTCGACGCTGTTGAGGTACACCTCAAGAATGCGCTCCTTTGACCACAGCAACTCGATCAGGGCCGTGAACCAGGCTTCAAGCCCTTTGCGCAGATAGCTGCGGCCCGACCACAGAAACAGGTTTTTCGAGACTTGCTGGCTCAGCGTACTGGCCCCGCGTATCGAACCCCCGCGCTCGTTGTGCAGGATCGCAGCCTGAATGGCGCTGATATCAAAACCCCAGTGCTCGGCGAATTTCTGGTCCTCGCCTGCAATGACCGCAACTTTCAAACTGTCGGAAATCCTGTTCCACGGCTGCCAGGTGCGCTGCAGGTCAATGGGCTCGCCATCAATCCATGATTCAATCTTGCGCTCGACCATCAACGCCGTGCCCGGTGGCGGGACCCAGCGCAGGACAAGAACCAGAATGAAACTGCCTGCTGCAAACCACAGCAGGGTTTTGGCGACACGATGCAAGAGAAAACGCAGCATAGAGATGGCTTGGCCGAACCCGTTGAGCGGGCCATTATACAGACCGTGCGCCATTGGACGATTTTTGACTGGAGATCCTTGATGCTTCGTAGCTTTTTGATGCTTGCTGCCTTTTTCGGCTTTACCGGCGTGGCCCTTGGCGCATTCGCTGCCCACGGCCTGAAAGGTCGGTTGAGCCCCGAATATCTGGCGATTTTCCATACCGGCGTGCTTTACCAGTTGGTTCATGCACTGGCTTTGCTCGGCGTGGCTGTGCTCGCGGCACAGATTCCCGGTCGGCTGGTCACCTGGGCCGGTTTCTCCTTCGCCATTGGCATCGTGCTGTTCTCCGGCAGCCTGTATGTGCTGACCCTCAGCGGCATCAGCAAGCTGGGGATCGTGACGCCATTCGGCGGGCTGGCCTTTCTGATCGGTTGGCTGACCCTGGGCGTTGCGGCCTGGCGTCTGGGTGGCGTATCCCAGTGATCGCGAGCCGCGCTTGAGACGAATGGCGCGGCTTTGCCTTGGTCATACCGGCTGATCGGGCTAGAATGCTGGCCCCTAAAATGATGGCTGCTGTCTCGCATGCACATTCAGTTGAACGGTGAATCCTTTGAATTGCCCGATGGTGAAACCGTCGCGGCTTTGTTGGCTCGTCTGGATCTTGCCGGACGCCGGGTAGCCGTCGAGCTGAACCTGGATATCGTGCCCCGCAGCCAGCATGAATCCACAGTCCTGCGCGAAGGCGATCAGGTCGAAGTGGTCCATGCCATCGGCGGCGGCTAGCCCCGGCACAGCAATGACCCCCTTGTGCTAGTTAAAGAGGATTTCCGATGAGCAATGTTCGCAGCGACAAGCCATTCATCCTGGCCGGTCGGACCTTTGAGTCGCGTCTGCTGGTAGGCACCGGCAAGTACGCGGATATGGAACAGACCCGCCTGGCTATCGAAGCCTCGGGTGCAGAAATCGTCACGGTAGCCGTGCGGCGCACGAACCTGGGTCAGAACCCGGGCGAGCCGAACCTGCTGGACGTTCTGCCGCCGGATCGCTACACCATTCTGCCTAACACGGCCGGTTGCTTCGATGCCGTCGAAGCTGTGCGTACCTGCCGTCTGGCCCGCGAGCTGCTCGACGGGCGCAATCTGGTGAAGCTGGAAGTGCTGGCTGACCAGAAAACCCTGTTTCCTAACGTGATCGAGACCCTCAAGGCTGCCGAAGTGCTGGTCAAGGACGGTTTCGACGTGATGGTCTACACCAGCGACGATCCGATCATCGCCCGTCAACTGGCGGAGATCGGCTGTATCGCGATCATGCCGCTGGCGGGTCTGATCGGGAGTGGCCTGGGGATCTGCAACCCGTACAACCTGCAGATCATCCTGGAAGAAACAAAGGTTCCGGTTCTGGTGGATGCCGGTGTCGGTACTGCTTCCGACGCAACCATCGCCATGGAGCTGGGTTGCGAAGCCGTGCTGATGAACTCGGCCATCGCCCATGCTCAGCAGCCGGTCATGATGGCCGAGGCCATGAAGCACGCTGTAATTGCCGGTCGTCTGGCGTACCTCGCCGGGCGTATGCCAAGAAAACTCTATGCCAGCGCATCTTCGCCGCTGGATGGCCTGATCAAGTAAGAGCCCGTTGATGATTGATTCGCACGTTCCACACCCAGAGTCGCCTGCTACCGAAGAAGGCGAAGAGCGCCATCACCGCCGCATCAAGAGCTTCGTGATGCGTGCCGGTCGCATGACCGAAGGCCAGCAGCGCGGTCTGGACCAGGGCTTGCCGAAGTTCGGCTTGCAGCTGACTGACGCCCCTGTGGATTTCGATCAGGTGTTTGGCCGTTCAGCGCCGCGTACTCTGGAGATCGGCTTCGGCATGGGCCACTCGTTGCTGGAAATGGCGGCGGCTGCGCCTGAGCACGACTTCATTGGTGTCGAAGTGCATTCGCCGGGTGTGGGTGCGTTGCTCAATGGCGCGCTGACTCAAGGCCTGACCAACGTGCGGGTCTACGATTGCGACGCGATCGAAGTGCTGAACCGGTGCATCGCCGATAACAGCCTCGACCGCCTGATGCTGTTTTTTCCGGACCCATGGCACAAGAGCCGTCACCACAAGCGCCGCATCGTGCAGCCCGAGTTTGCGGCACTGGTGCGCAGCAAGCTGAAGGTCGGTGGCGTGTTCCACATGGCTACCGACTGGGGCCCGTACGCTGAATACATGCTGGAAGTGATGAGTGCTGCACCTGGTTATCGCAATCAGGCAGAAGACAACCAGTATGTCCCGCGCCCGGCCGAGCGTCCGATCACCAAGTTCGAGCGCCGTGGTGAGCGCCTGGGGCATGGTGTGTGGGATCTGAAGTTCGAGAAGCTGGCTTAAAACCGGTTAGCGAATTCATTCGCGAAGAAAAGCTATTTACGATCCGCAATCACACCGATCAACACCAGCACCACCAACAAGACCGGCGCCAGACTGTAATTGTTGAACTGGCTCAGGCCACGCACGACCCAGGGTGTTGCATAGATCAGCGCCAGGCCGCTGCCGATGGTACACAGCAGCGCCAGAAGCGGGATGCGCAATGCGCCTGTCATGCTGCTGATACGTTGCTCGATCCATACCTTGAAGTCCGAACCGAACAGCACCAACAAACAGCCCACAAGTGCCAGTGCAATTTCTGACAGATTGTTGCGACTCCATCGCGAGACGGTGGCGAGCAGATCGAGTATGAGATCCATGCAGGGTCCTTAGGTCAGAAAGTATTGCAGCAAGTCATTGAGAAAAAGCTGGCCTTGCGGGGTTGCGACCAGACGTGTCGGGTCGGCTTGCAGCAGGCCGCGTTGTTCGGCTTGTCGGCGGGCGCTGGCCAGTGAATCGACGCTTAGACCTGTTCTTTCGCGAAATAATGCAGCGTCCACACCATTTGTGAGGCGCAGTGCATTCATCAGGAACTCAAAAGGCAATTCCTCGACGCTCAACAGCTTGGAACCGGCCTGGAACGGCTTTTTCGGATTGAGATAATCCTTGGGCAGGCGTGTTTTCCAGGTGCGGACAATGCGACCGTCCGGATGGCTGAGTTTGCCATGGGCGCCTGCACCGATACCGATGAAGTCCCCGAAACTCCAGTAATTGAGGTTATGTCGCGCTGCCTTGCCAGGCTGGGCATAGGCAGAGACTTCGTACTGCGCATAGCCGCTGTCAGCCAGCAGTTGCTGACCGGTTTCCTGAATATCCCAGAGGATGTCGTCTTCTGGCAGGACTGGCGGCTGGTTCCAGAAAACGGTGTTGGGCTCCAGCGTCAACTGATACCAGGACAGATGTGTCGGTGCCAGTGCGATGGCCTGACGCAGGTCGTTCAGGGCTTCGTCCTGAGACTGGTCCGGCAGGCCGTGCATCAGGTCCAGGTTGAAGTTGTCGAAACCGGCCATACGCGCCATGTCGGCAGCACGAATCGCTTCGTCACCGTTGTGAATCCGTCCCAGAGCCTTGAGCTTTGCTTCCTGGAAACTCTGGATGCCGATGGACAGCCTGTTGATGCCCAGCCCGCGATAGGCGCTGAACTTGACTTGCTCGAAGGTGCCTGGATTGGCTTCCAGAGTTATTTCGATATCGCTGGCAAAGCGGATGCGCTGCTCGACACCGGCCAGCAGCCGGCCCAAGGCTTCGGCGCTGAACAGGCTCGGCGTACCGCCGCCGAAGAAGATCGAGCGCAGTTCACGGCCATGGACGTGAGGCAGGTCCTGATCCAGGTCTGCCAGCAGCGCATCGACATATTCCTGCTCCGGCAACACCGGGCTGGCAGTGTGAGAGTTGAAGTCGCAGTACGGGCATTTGCGCACGCACCACGGGATATGGATGTACAGCGACAACGGTGGCAGTTGCGGCAGGGCAGCCCTTGGGCTTTCGGACGAAAAGCCAGCCTCACCCAGAAACAGGGGCTGCGCAGGTGGATCGTGGATCATTTCAGACCCAGGCGTTGACGCAGTATGGCCATGGCGCGGGCGCGATGGCTGAGCTGGTTTTTCTCGGTCGGGCTGAGTTCGGCGCTGGAGCAGTTGCGTTCAGGCACCCAGAACAGTGGATCGTAACCGAAGCCATGTTCGCCGCTGGCCGCATGCAGGATGCGCCCGTGCCACAGGCCTTCGCAGAGAATCGGCAGCGGGTCGTCGGCATGGCGAACCAGTGCCAGTACGCAAACGAACTGTGCGCCGCGTTGCTCGTCGGGCACGTCTTTCAACACATCCAGCAGCTTGGCGTTATTGGCCGCGTCACCCTTGCCGTCGGCGTAGCGTGCCGAATAGATGCCTGGCGCTCCGCCGAGAAAATCCACTGCCAGCCCCGAGTCGTCGGCCAGTGCCGGCAGGCCGGAAAGGCGCGAGGCGTTGCGGGCCTTGAGGATCGCATTCTCGACGAAGGACAGGCCGGTTTCTTCCGGCTCGATGTGGCTGAACTCGCCTACGGAGCGCAACTGCACGCTGTCGCCCAGCATGGCCTGGAGTTCTTTGAGTTTGCCGCCGTTGTGGCTGGCCAATACAAGTTGCGTGAGGTTCATCATTGGCCCGGGAAAAGCTCTTGGTTGAAACTGAAGCTATTGGTATCGCTGCCAGTTTTAACGTGGATGTCGAAGGTTCGGTTTTCCTGCTGTGGCACAGGGTATTGCGCAATGTAGTAGACCGCGCCGCGCTCGGTGATCTGCTTGAAACTCAAGGGGATCGAAGCGCTGGTCAGGTCCTTGATCGTGCCGCTGACCTGTGCCGCCTGCGGTTTGCCATCCTTCAGCACGGAGATATTGATCACGCCCTGATTCTTGCTGCGGATCAGCTCGGTGCCTTTGGCGATCTCCGGCTGCAGGAAGGTCGAGTTGAAGGTGGAGTAGTGAACGGTGATGTCGCCAAACTTTTCCTGTCGCTCACCCTTGATGGCATCGGCTGCCAGTGCAGGCAGGCCCAGACAGGCAGTCAGCAGGAAAATAGCCAGGCGGCTCATGTTCGTTCTCCTTCACATTCCATGAATCAGACAGCGATCTGATGGTCGAGCAGGCCGGGGCTACTGACCCGGTAAATGCCGATTTCACCCAACAGATTAGGCCATAGCTTGCTGGCCCACCCGTGACGATGCTGTTGATCGACGGCAAGCCTGTCGATCACTTGTGCCTCGCGTTCGCGGCACAGCTCTTCAAAGTCTTCAAAGGTGCAGAAGTGAATGTTCGGCGTGTTGTACCAGGTATAAGGCAGGAACTCGGACACCGGCATGCGGCCCTTGCTCGCCAGATACCAGCGGCAGCGCCAGTGACCGAAGTTCGGGAACGTAATGATGCACTGGCGACCGACACGCAGCATTTCGTCGAGGATTCTGTCCGGGTAATGCACGGCTTGCAGGGCCTGGGTCATGACCACGATATCGAAGCTGTTGCTGGCAAAGTTGCCCAGGCCCTTGTCCAGGTCCTGTTCGATCACGTTGATGCCCTTGGCCACGCACTCGGCAATATTGTCCGGGTCGTTTTCAAGGCCGTAGCCGGTGACTTGCTTGTTGTCGCGAAGCCAGGTCAGCAACTCGCCATCGCCACAACCCAGGTCGAGCACGCGGCTGCCTGCGGGGATCCATTCCTGGATGATCTCAAGGTCGGCTCTCATGGCGTCCTCACAACGAAATTCGGTTCATGTAGTTACCGAAAGCCTGCAGGTAGCGCGGGATCGGGATCAGGAAGGCGTCGTGCCCTTGAGGCGCGTCGATCTCCAGGTAGCAGACGTCCTTGCGGGCAGCCATCAGTGCGTCCACCAGCTCTCGCGAACGGGCAGGCGAGAAGCGCCAGTCGGTGGTAAAGGACATCACGCAGAACTTCGCCTTGGCGCTGGCGAAAGTCTTCGCCAGATTGTCGTTGAAGTTGGCCGCAGGGTCGAAGTAGTCCAGTGCCTTGGTCATCAACAGGTAAGTGTTGGCATCGAAACGACCGGAAAACTCTTCGCCCTGATAGCGCAGGTAGCTTTCGACCTGGAACTCAACGCTATGGAAGTCGTAGTTGAGCTTTTCACTCTTGAGGCCACGGCCGAATTTCTCGCCCATGGAGTCGTCGGACAGGTACGTGATGTGCCCGACCATGCGTGCCAGCATCAGGCCGCGCTTGGGGATCACGCCGACTTCCTGGAAGGAGCCGCCATGGAACTCGGGGTCGGTGAGAATCGCCTGACGGGCCACCTCGTTGAACGCGATGTTCTGTGCCGACAGCTTGGGTGCCGAAGCGATTGCCAGGCAGTGGCGCACGCGATCCGGGTAGCTGATGGTCCATTGCAGCGCCTGCATGCCGCCCAGGCTGCCACCGACAATCGCTGCCCATTGCTCGATACCCAACAGGTCCGCCAGACGTGCCTGGCTGTTGACCCAGTCTTCCACGGTCACGACCGGAAAGTTGGCGCCGAAGGGTTTGCCAGTCTCCGGGTCGATGCTGCTGGGGCCTGTGGAGCCGTTGCAGCCGCCGAGGTTGTTCAGGCTGACCACGAAGAACTTGTTGGTATCGATTGGCTTGCCTGGGCCGATGCAACTGTCCCACCAGCCCGGTTTGCGGTCTTCAGGGCTGTGGTAACCCGCAGCGTGATGATGCCCCGACAGCGCGTGACAGATCAGTACGGCGTTGCTGCGCGCAGCATTGAGCTGGCCGTAGGTTTCATAAATGAGGTCGTAGGCTGGCAGCGAACGGCCACAGGCCAAGGCCAGGGGCTCGCTGAAATGTGCCAGTTGCGGTGTGACCAGACCGACAGAATCGTGGGGGAATACCGTGGGCATCGACCCTGCTCTCGCTTGAATGAGGCGTAAGTCTAAAGATCGCGGGGGGTAGCGGCAACAGAGGAAAGCTTTTCGCGGATGAATCCGCCCCCCATGCACATCCCGTGGGAGCGAATTCATTCGCGAAAGAAACGTCAGATCAGCATGCGCAGAACCTGCGGCATCATGCTCATGGCTGCCAGGTTGTTGATGACCAGCATGTCCAGCAGCTTGAGGGCGAGGAAGGCAAAGATCGGCGAAAGGTCCAGGCCGCCGAGATTGGGCAGGAACTTGCGGAACGGTGCCAGTGCCGGCTCACAGATCTGGTTGACCAGTTCTGCACCAGGGTTGTGACTGCCCGGTGCGACCCAGGACAGGATCACGCTGATGATCAGGGCAAAGAAGAATATCTTCAGGAACAGCGCCGTCACGCCAATGATTGCCCAGATCAGCAGGTGCAGTGGATCACCGGTGGTGCCATAGCTCAGCAGCAGCGTCAGGGCCATGAGGATCAGTTGCACGAGGATTGCCAGTACCAGCGACGACATGTCCAGGCCGAACACGCTCGGAATGACCCGGCGCAGAGGTTTGAGCAATGGCTGCGTTGCTTTTACAGTGAACTGGCTCAACGGGTTATAGAAGTTCGCCCGCACCAGTTGCAGCACGAAGCGCAAGAGGATGATCAACAGATAAAGACTGCCAATGGTTTGCAAGACGTAAATTGCAGCGGTGTTCAATCCAATCATCGATCTGCTCCAGAAAGGCCTAGAAAATTATTTGCCCAGTAGTTCGGCCAGCTCTGCCGAACGATTATCGGCGGCACTGAGGGCCGTTTCTACCAGCGCTTCAAAACCGCCTGCCTGGAATGCCTTGATGGCGGCTTCCGTGGTGCCGGCAGGCGATGTCACACGGCGACGCAATTCCGCGGCATCCACATCGCTGCCGGTTGCCATCAGTGCGGCGCCCAGAGCGGTTTGCAGAGTGAGCTTTTTGGCGACGTCTTCGGGCAGGCCCAGCTTTACGCCCGCCGCAGTCATCGCTTCGATCATCAGGAAGAAATACGCCGGGCCGCTGCCTGAAACAGCGGTCACGGCATCCAGTTGTTTCTCTTCATCCAGCCAGACCGCGATACCCACGGCCGACAGCAATTGTTCGGCCTGTTCGCGCTGGGCGGCGCTTACCTTGTCGGTGGCGTACAGACCGCTGACGCCCTGGCGCAGCAAGGCCGGAGTGTTGGGCATGCAGCGCACGATAGGCGACTCGCCCAGCCACTGGGTCATGCTGGCGCAGGTGATACCGGCCGCAATCGAGACGATCAGTTGATGGGGCTTCAGGCTTGGGCGCAGCGCTTCGCAGACGGCTTTCATCATTTGCGGCTTTACTGCCAGCAGCACGACATCTGCGCCTTCGATGGCTTCTGCGTTGTCGGCGACCACGGTGATGCCGTGCTCGGTTGCGATGCGCTCGCGGGTTTCGGCGCCCGGATCACTGGCGCGGATCAGCGCCGCTTCCACGCCTTGGGCGCGCAAGCCGCCGATCAGGCTGGCAGCCATGTTTCCGGCGCCGACAAAGGCAATACGAGTCTTGCTCATGAAAAAGGTCCTTGTGCGTGAGTTATGGCTGGCCGTAGTCACGGGCGCCAAAAAGGGCAGTGCCGATCCGCACCCAGGTCGCGCCTTGTGCAATGGCGGCTTCCAGATCGTGGCTCATGCCCATGGAAAGTGTGTCCAGTGGCAGGTTCAGTTGTTCTTGCAGTGTACGTACGGCAGCGAATGCAGCGTTCTGTTCGGCGCTGTCTTCTGTTGGTTCGGGAATCGCCATCAAGCCGCGCAGCTTCAGGCGCGGCAATGCGCTGATGGCGGCCGCCAGCGCTGGCAGATCCTGGGGCGTACAGCCAGACTTGCTCGCCTCGCCGCTGACATTGACCTGAATGCAGATATTGAGCGGTTCAAGGTTGTCAGGTCGTTGTTCGGACAGGCGTTGAGCGATTTTCAGGCGATCCACGGAATGTACCCAGGCGAAGTTCTCGGCGATAGCGCGCGTCTTGTTCGACTGAATGGGGCCGATGAAATGCCAACACAAGGGCAGGTCAGCCAATTCCAGCTGTTTGCCCAGTGCTTCCTGCAGATAATTTTCGCCAAAATCGCGCAGGCCGGCGGCAAAGGCTTCGCGCAGGTCGCTGGCAGGCTTGGTCTTGCTGACCGCCAGCAGGCCGATGGAGGACGGGTTGCGTTGCGCCGCGTGTGCCGCTGCGCGAATTCGTTCTTCGAGCGTTGAAATGTTCGCTGCTATCGTGGACATTGATTTGCGCCAGCAGGGCTAAAGTCTGCGGCATTCTATGTGATTGAGGAGCTGTATGGATATTACCGAGCTGCTGGCTTTCAGTGCCAAACAGGGCGCGTCGGACTTACACCTCTCTGCGGGCCTGCCGCCGATGATCCGTGTTGACGGCGATGTGCGGCGGATCAATCTGCCGCCGCTGGATGCCAAGGAGGTCAAGGCGCTGATCTACGACATCATGAACGACAAGCAGCGTCAGGTTTTCGAGGAGTCTCTGGAAACCGACTTTTCGTTCGAGGTGCCGGGGATTGCACGCTTTCGGGTCAATGCCTTCAACCAGAACCGTGGCCCAGGTGCGGTATTCCGGACCATTCCCTCGAAGATCCTGAGCATGGAAGATCTTGGGATGGGGGAAGTGTTTCGCAAGATTACCGATGTGCCTCGTGGCCTGATCCTGGTGACCGGACCGACCGGTTCAGGCAAGTCGACGACCCTGGCGGCAATGATCGACTACCTGAACTGCAACAAGCACCACCATATCCTGACCATCGAAGACCCCATTGAATTCGTCCACGAGTCCAAGAAGTGTCTGGTCAACCAGCGTGAAGTGCATCGCGATACGCTGGGCTTCTCCGAGGCCCTGCGCTCGGCCCTGCGTGAAGACCCTGACGTGATTCTGGTGGGTGAGCTGCGTGACCTTGAAACCATTCGCCTGGCACTGACTGCGGCTGAAACCGGTCACCTGGTATTTGGCACTTTGCACACGACTTCGGCCGCCAAGACCATCGACCGGATCGTCGACGTATTCCCCGCGCAGGAAAAGTCCATGATCCGCTCCATGCTTTCCGAATCGCTGCATGCCGTGGTGTCGCAGTCATTGCTCAAGAAGGTCGGCGGCGGCCGTGTGGCGGCTCATGAAATCATGATGGGGACCCCGGCGATCCGTAACCTGATCCGCGAAGACAAGGTGGCGCAGATGTACTCGGCCATCCAGACCAGCGGCTCGGTGGGCATGCAGACGCTGGACATGTGTCTGGCTGATCTGCTGAAGAAGGGGGTGATCACCCGCGAGAGTGCGCGCGAGCGGGCCAAGGTGCCCGACAACTTCTAGGGAAGCCGGCCTGCCGGTGAGGCAGGCCTTTGCCTCATCGCTGGGCGACGTGCAGGGGCGTGGTCTGTTTAGGCAGCACGCGCTTGGCGATCTTGTAGTGACTGCTCCAGTACGGCTTTTTCAGCGTATCGACAGTCACGGCCTTGCCACGACGCGGGGCGTGGACGAAGCGGTCATTGCCCAGGTAGATGGCTACATGATTGATATTGCGGCTCTTGATGTTGAAGAACAGCAGATCACCCGGCTTCAGATCCTTGCGATCAACCTTCTGACCGTGACCTTCGGCCATGGCATTGGAGGTGCGCGGCAGATCGACTTCCTGCACATCGTTGAAGGCGTATTTCACCAGCCCGCTGCAATCCAGCCCCTTGCCCGGAGTGGTTCCACCCCAGCGATAAGGCGTGCCGACTGCCTGCAAGGCCCGTTTCACGACAGCATTACCTTGCCTGGCATTGACGGTCGGCACGGCCTTGGTGGCCTTGGCTGCTTTGACGGGCCTGGCTGAATTCTTTCGAGGTGCCGGAATCTGAGTGTCGGTGGCACTTTGAAGCTTGAGAGGAATAGAGACTTCCAGAGGGATACTGCGAGGAGTGATGACTGGGGAAAAGTGGTTCTTCGCGGTATAGCCGGTGAAACTCGCAGGTAGTTGTTGCTCACGGTTGGTGGCGTGGGCGGCCAGAGGCATAAAGAGGCAAATGGTTAGCCATGTCTTGAAAAAAGGACGCATTCGGCAAGGCTCATAGTGGTCAGCGCGCAACTTTATAACAGCTTTTTGACAAAACCCGACCCCATTTGTCGACTCGATCACAGTCGCATCCTTACGTTTTATGCGACACACTCTTTCGGTTTTCCGCTCAATCCCTTTGCTGGCAAGGGGTTGGCTCATCAATCAACGACGTAATGCCATACGTCGGAACGCTTCAATGAAGTCACAAAATTCACACATATTTTTTTCTATCAGACCGAAGAGGTAAGAAATGAACAGCTATCGTCCTGATACTCACAGCAAGCTTTTGGGGTATCTGCTGTGGATTGTCGGCTTTCTGGGGGCTCACCGTTTTTACTACGGCAAGCCGGTGACCGGCACCATCTGGTTCTTCACCTTTGGCTTGTTGGGGATTGGCTGGTTGATCGACCTGTTCCTGATCCCGTCCATGGATCGCGAGGCCGACCTGCGCTTCAATCAGGGCTCGACCGACTACAACGTGGCCTGGCTGCTGCTGACCTTCCTGGGGATTTTCGGCGTACACCGCATGTATCAGGGGAAGTGGATTACCGGGTTGATCTATCTGCTGACAGGCGGAGTGTTTCTGCTGGGCGTGCTGTATGACTTCTGGACAATGAATAACCAGATATCCATCAGGAATGCGCAACGCGGCTGAGGTTCTTCGCGGATAAATCCGCTCCTACCGTGTAGGAGCGAATTCATTCGCGAACCTGGGTCAGGCGCTATAACTGATCCGCCCATCCACCAGCGTGTAACGCACCGCTCCCGGCAGGCAATGGCCGAGGAACGGGCAGTTATCGCCTTTGGACAGCCATTTCTCGCCGGCAACCGTCGAAGCGGCCGGGTCGAACAGCACCAGATCCGCCGCCGAGCCAGCGCTCAGTTGGCCGGCTGGCAGGCGCAAGGCTGCTGCCGGGCCTGAGCTCAGGCGGGCGATCAGTGTTGGCAGGTCGAGCAAGCCATCCTCAACCAGGGTCATTGCCAGCGGCAGCAGCAGTTCGACGCTGCTGATGCCCGGCTCGGTCGCGCCAAACGGTGCCAGCTTGGCGTCGCGTTCGTGCGGTTGGTGATGGCTGGAAATGGCTTGAATCACACCCGATTTCACGGCCTCACGCAGGCCGTCGCGGTCGGCGCGGGTGCGCAGTGGCGGCTGGACGTGATAGAGGCTGGAGAAGTCGATCAGCGCTTCGTCAGTCAGAATCAGTTGATACAAGGCCACGTCGGCAGTGACCGGCAGGCCACGGGCTTGCGCCTGAGCAATCAGGGCTGCGCCGCGGGCACTGGTCAACTGGCTGAAGTGAGCGCGTACGCCGCTTTGTTCCACCAGCAGCAGGTCGCGGGCCAACGCTACGGTTTCCGCTGTTTCCGGGATACCGGCCAGGCCAAGGAAGCTGGCGGTCGGGCCTTCATGGGCCAGGCCGCCTTCAGCCAGGTCGCGATCCTGTGAGTTGAAGATGACCGTCAGGTCGAAAGTGGCTGCATATTCCAGCGCCCGGCAAAGGGTGCGGGTATTGCTGAAGCTGCTCAAGCCATTGCCGAACGCCACACAACCGGCGTCGCGCAGGGCAATCAGTTCTGCCAGTTGCTCGCCTTCCAGCCCTTTGCTCAAGGCGCCGATAGGGAAGACCTTGCTGTATCCGGCCTCGCGGGCGCGGTCCAGGATCAGTTCGGCGACCGCCGAGGTGTCGAGTACCGGCTTGGTGCGTGGCGGGCAGCACAGGCTGGTGACGCCGCCTGCCGTTGCGGCGCGTGTTTCGCTGGCGATGGTGCCTTTGCGGCTGTAACCCGGTTCGCGCAGGGAAACATTGAGGTCAACGAGGCCGGGTGCGGCGACAAGGCCGTTGGCATCGATGGTCTGGCTGGGCTCGAAGCCTGCGGGTGCAGCGCCGATGGCGAGGATCTTGCCCGCTTCAAGGTGCAGGTCCGTGACTTTATCCAGCCCGCTGAGCGGGTCGATGACGCGAGCGCCGAGAATGCTGAGCTTCACAGGGCGTTCTCCTGCTCGAATTGTCGTTGTGCGGTTTGTCCGCTCATGGCCATGGAGAGCACGGCCATGCGCACGGCGATCCCGTAGGTCACTTGATTGAGAATGACTGAGTGCGCGCCGTCGGCGACTGCCGATTCGATTTCCACGCCCCGGTTGATCGGGCCCGGGTGCATGACGATGGCATCAGGCTTGGCGCCCGCCAGACGTGCAGTGGTCAGGCCGAACAGGCGATAGAACTCGCCTTCGCTGGGCAGCAGGCCGCCAGTCATGCGCTCGCGTTGCAGGCGCAGCATGATGACCACGTCTACATCCTTCAGGCCTTCAGCCAGATCGGTATAGACCTTGACGCCGTATTGCTCGATGCCCACGGGCAACAGGGTTTTTGGTCCGATGACGCGGATGTCCGGGCAACCCAGTGCCTTGAGGGCCAGCATGTTGGAGCGTGCCACTCGCGAGTGCAGGATGTCGCCGACGATGGCTACCGACAGATTCTCGAAACTGCCCTTGTGGCGGCGGATCGTCAGCATGTCGAGCATGCCTTGGGTCGGGTGCGCGTGACGGCCGTCGCCGCCATTGATGATCGCCACTTCCGGGCACACGTGCTCGGCAATGAAGTGCGCTGCGCCGGAGTCGGCATGACGCACGACAAACATGTCGGCAGCCATTGCTTCCAGATTGCGGAGGGTGTCGAACAGCGTCTCGCCCTTGCTGGTCGAAGAAGTCGAGACGTTGAGGGTAATGACATCGGCCGACAGCCGCTGGGCTGCAAGCTCGAAGGTGGTCCGTGTGCGGGTCGAGTTCTCGAAGAACACGTTGCAGACAGTCTTGCCACGCAACAGCGGGACTTTCTTCACCGCACGGGCGCCGACTTCAAGGAAGGAGTCAGCCGTGTCGAGGATTTCGGTGAGCAGCTCGCGGGGCAAGCCGTCCAGAGACAGAAAATGGCGCAGCTGACCCTGATGATTGAGTTGCAGCGGGCGCTTGGCGTCGAGAGGCGTCATCGCAAGGGACTCTTAAAGGGCTGAAGCGGTGGAAAGGTCTTGAAGCTCGAGCGCCAGCGGCTCGGGGCCGGTCAGCTTGACGCGCTCGTCGGGTGCCAGTGAAAGCGACGCGCCCACCACGTTAGGGCGAATCGGCAGCTCTCCGGCGTCCAGATCCAGCAGGCAGACCAGCGTTACGCTGGCCGGACGTCCGTAGTCGAACAGTTCGTTGAGGGCTGCACGAATGGTACGGCCGCTCATGAGCACATCATCGATCAGGACCAGATGCTGGCCTTCGATCTCGAAAGGCAGCTCGGATGGACGAACCTGGGGATGAAGGCCGTTCTGGCTGAAGTCATCGCGATAGAACGACACATCCAGCGTCCCGAGCGGCGAATTGTTCTCCAGGGCCTTGAGCAGTGCCTGTGCGACCCATACACCGCCTGTGCGGATGCCAATGAAACGAGGGTCGCTGATGCCACGTTTGCTCAGGTGAGTGCTCAGATCGGTGGCCATCTGACGAATCAGATCGGAGGGATTGGGCAAGCTCATGATTGCTCCTTTAAAGGCCCGAGCACAGCCCATCGGGCGCGCTGCTCAGGCGGAAACTTGAAATCCGGGTATCTCGAAGCTGTTCTGGCTTGAAAAGTCACGCATTCAGCAATTCGGGATTGGCATCGAGCCAGCCTTGCAGCAAGAGCGCGGCGGCGATGGCATCCACAGGGTTGTCGCGATAACTGCCCCGCTGACCGCCACGCGCCATGCGCTCGCCCTTGGCTTCAAAGGTGGTCAGGCGTTCATCGTGGGTGTAGACCGGGATATTGAAGCGGCCATTGAGCTTGCGCGAGAACTTTTCGGCGCGGGCGCTCATTTCGCTGGGCGTACCGTCCATATTCAGCGGCAGGCCGACCACAATGGCATCGGGTTTCCACTCTGTAATCAGGGCTTGAACCTTGTCCCAGTCCGGGACGCCGTTCTGTGCCTTGAGGGTGCAAAGCTCGCGAGCCTGGCCGGTAATGGCCTGGCCGACCGCAATACCGATCTGTTTGGTGCCGTAATCGAAACCCAGAAGCAGGCGCAATGCAGCCATCAGGCGTGACCTGCCTGAGTCGAGAGCAGATTCAGATTGACGCCCAGACGTGCTGCCGCTGCGTCGAGCCGCAACTCACTGTCGGTCTCGAACAGGATGGCAGGGTCGAAAGGGCAGGTCAGCCAGGCATTGGCGGCCATTTCGGCGTCCAGTTGGCCGGCGTCCCAACCGGCATAGCCCAGGGCGATCACATTCTGATCAGGCCCGTAGCCGTCCGCGATGGAAAACAGTACGTCCTGCGAGGTGGACAGCGAGACGCCACCCAGCTCGACAGTCGCCTGAAAGACCTGGCCGCTTGGATGCAGGACAAAACCGCGGTCGGTCTGCACCGGGCCGCCGGAATGAATGGGAATGTGCTGGCAGCGCACAGGAGCGGGCAGCTCCGGTCGCAATTGTTCGAGCACATCGGCCAGACTCAGGCTCTGCGGGCGGTTTATCACCAGCCCCATGGCACCATTGGCGTTGTGCTCGACGATATACGTCAAGGTTTGCGCGAAGTTCTGATCATGCATGTGCGGCATGGCAATCAGGAACTGATGCTTGAGATAGCTTGGGGATACGTTTTTCATGAGCCTTAGTGTGGCGCTGCTGGGCAAGCCTGACAACTGTCAGTTATAGCAGCCTTCCAGTTTGTGAAGGAACCATCAGTTGCTCGAAAGCTTGTCGCCCCGTGCAAACTTCCAGGTGCGGATGATTTCCAGGCGATCGATGTCAGCCAGATCGCCGGTGAACGGCGAAAATGGCGCTGCAAGACGCACAATTCGTTGTGCGGCCTGATCCAGCAAAGGATGGCCTGAGGATTCCAGAATCAGCACTTCATACAACGAGCCGTCGTGATTGATAGAGACCAATAGCCGCAGGTTGCCGTAGATCTGCTGGCGGCGCGCCTCTTCCGGGTAGTTCAGGTTGCCGACCCGTTCGACTTTCTTGCGCCAGTCATCCTTGTACCAGGCGCCCTTGTCGCGCATGGTCGAGGCCGCATTGAGGCGATGGATCTTCGGTCGCTTGGCATACAGTTGCTGCTCGGCCGAGAGTTCGGCCTCAAGGCTGGCAATTTCATTGCTCAGTTGCGAACTGTCGAAGGACGGCGCTTCCTTGGCGGCAGGTTCGGGTTTGACCTCTTCGCGTTTGGCTGTCGTGTGCTGCGGGGAAGGAGCGATGGTGGCGACAGCGGTTTTCGGTGCTTCCTGTTTTTCCACTGGCTTGTTGGCCGGTGGTGGTGTCACCTTGTTGACCTTGGTGTCCTGATAAGGCGCGATTTCCGTGGTCTTGAGCGTTTCGGCCTTGTCCAGGGTACCGCTGCCTTGCTGGTCGTCCTGAGCCAGGAAGTCCGCCTGTTTGGGTTTTTCCTCGCTTTTGAAGGTGGCGAGAGTGATTTCCAGCGTCTGGGATATCTGCTCGGGTTTTACATAAGTGAAACCCACACCAAGAATCACCGCGGCATGGATCAGCGCGGCGATCATTATGGTGAAGCCCAGACGATCGGCTGGACGCACACCCACTGTCGACAGTTCGAGGGGGAGGTCGTTTCTGGCCATGGATGTCATTGGCGGCTCAGTGTCTCGTTCAAAATCCGTTTCATCATTATTGCTTCGCGAATGAGTTTGCTCCTGCGGCAGGAGCGAATTCATTCGCGAAATGCACTTTTACCGAGCTTGCAGTTTCTTCTCGATCACATCCATCAGCAAGCCGCCGATGTTGGTGCCGAAGGCATTGTCGATTTCTCGGATACAGGTCGGGCTGGTGACGTTGATTTCGGTAAGATGCTCGCCAATCACGTCAAGACCGACGAAAATCAGGCCTTTTTCGCGCAGGGTAGGGCCGATCTGCTCAGCGATCCAGCGATCCTTTTCCGTCAGCGGGCGAGCTTCGCCACGACCGCCAGCGGCCAGGTTGCCGCGGGTTTCGCCTGCTGCCGGGATACGCGCCAGGCAGTAAGGCACAGGTTCGCCATCGACCATCAGGATGCGTTTGTCGCCGTCCTTGATGGCGGGCAAGTAGCCCTGAGCCATGATTTGCTGGGTGCCGTGGGCGGTCAGGGTTTCCAGAATCACCGACAGGTTCGGGTCGCCTGCGCGATGGCGGAAGATCGACGCGCCGCCCATGCCGTCCAGCGGCTTGAGGATCACGTCGCCGTGCTGCGCGGCGAATTCACGAAGAATGTCCGGGCGACGGCTGACAAGCGTTGGCGGAGTGCATTGCGGGAACAGGGTGGCGAACAGCTTTTCGTTACAGTCACGCAGGCTCTGAGGCTTGTTGACGATCAGCACGCCTGCACGCTCGGCCTGTTCCAGCAGGTAAGTGGTGTAGACGAATTCCATGTCGAATGGCGGGTCCTTGCGCATCAGGATCACGTCCAGATCGTCAAGGCCGGTGTCGATTTCGTCCTGCAGTTCAAACCAGTGTGCCGGGTCGGCGAAGACCTTGAGCGGTTTCATCCGGGCGCGCGCCTGGCCAGCGTTCTGGTACAGGTCCTGTTGCTCCATGTAGAACAGCGACCAGCCACGCTCCTGTGCGGCAAGCAGCATGGCCAGCGAGCTGTCCTTTTTATAGGAGATGCGCTCAATGGGGTCCATGACAATCCCTAAGCGAACGCTCATGGGTAATATCCTCTGATCGATAACGGCCATGACGGCCTTGAAATAGGCGTCAGGGTGGCGCTCCGATTGCTTCGGGTCAAGGGGCAGCGCTTTATGGATTGAGTCTGGAGAGTGTGCTAAAAAGGCTCGGCATCCGGTCTTCTGCCCCATGGGTCAGCCAAACGCTACGATCCGGCTCCAGTGCTACGCAGAACACGCAGAAAATCGCTGCGGCGACGGAAGAACACATATGGAACAGTACGCCACAGCATTGAAGGTCATGGTCATCGATGACTCGAAGACCGTTCGCCGTACCGCCGAAACGCTGCTCAAGAACGTCGGTTGTGAAGTCATCACTGCAATAGATGGCTTCGATGCCTTGGCAAAGATCGCCGATAACCATCCGCGAATCATATTCGTCGATATCATGATGCCGCGTCTGGACGGCTATCAGACCTGTGCACTGATCAAGAACAACAGGGCTTTCAAGTCGACTCCAGTCATCATGCTTTCTTCCAAGGACGGGTTGTTCGACAAGGCGAAGGGCCGGATCGTCGGTTCCGACCAGTTTTTGACCAAGCCTTTCAGCAAGGAAGAACTACTGAACGCTATCAAGGCTCACGTGCCTGGCTTCGTTGCGGTAGAACAACAAATATCGTGATGCTCGCGTCTGATCGCGGGCTCGCAACCTGATGGGGAACACCATGGCTCGAATATTGATCGTCGATGACTCGCCGACAGAAATGTACAAACTCACCGGCATGCTGGAAAAACACGGCCATGAGGTGCTGAAGGCTGAAAATGGTGCCGATGGCGTAGCGTTGGCCCGTCAGGAAAAGCCCGATGCCGTGCTGATGGATATCGTCATGCCGGGGCTCAACGGTTTTCAGGCTACGCGCCAGCTGACCAAGGATGCCGACACCAACATGATCCCGGTGATCATGATTACCACCAAGGATCAGGAAACCGACAAGGTCTGGGGCAAGCGCCAGGGCGCCAGGGATTACCTGACCAAGCCGGTGGATGAAGAAACCCTGATGAAAACCCTGAACGCGGTGCTGGCCGGCTGATAGCCGGGCTTTCCATGGTCGAGTCACGTACTGCCTTTGAACTGCTGCTCGATATTGACCAGCGGTGCCGCTCCATGGCGGCCGGCCTCCCTTTGCAGGAAACCCACCAGCAGGACTGGAGCGGTATCGGCTTTCGCATGGGGGAGCAGCGTTTTGTCGCGCCCATGGGCGAAATCGCCGAAATTCTGCATGAACCACGTTATGCGGTGTTGCCCGGCGTAAAGCCCTGGGTGGTCGGGATGGCCAATCTGCGCGGGCGTCTGTTGCCGCTCATGGACCTTTGCGGTTTCTTCGGTTACGAGCTTTCGCCAGTGCGCAAGCAGCGGCGTGTGCTGGTCGTGGAGTATCAGGAAGTGTTCGCAGGCCTGGTGGTGGATGAAGTCTTCGGGATGCAGCATTTCAGTCAATTGAGCCTGATGCCCGAAGTGTTTGGCGTGCCTGACATGGCGGTTGCACCTTTCCTTCGTGGACAATTCCTGCGTGAGCAAGCCTGGCTGGTGTTCAGCCCATGGGCACTGACGCAATCTGCGGATTTCATGGACGTAGCATTTTAAGTGGCAGGTCGGCCCGGCATTGCCGGGTGTGTTTTGTTTCACGAATCGCGGTTGGTCCAGGCGGGGGCCTGATTAATGAGTATGACTGGCAGGTCACTGGAAGGCGCACAAAGCCGGGCGCAGATCATTCTGTTGTTCGTGGCGCTTATCGTTTTCATCATTTTGCTGTTCGCCAACTTCACGTACCTCAATACCCAGTCGAACTACGACAAGCAGTACATCGGGCATGCCGGTGAGCTGCGCGTGTTGTCCCAGCGCATTGCCAAGAACGCCACCGAGGCTGCTGCCGGCAAAGCCCAGGCCTTCAAGCTGTTGACCGATGCCCGCAACGATTTCGACCTGCGTTGGGGTTATCTGAAGAAAGGCGACCCTGCCACAGGGCTGCCGGCTGCGCCTTCGGCTGTACGTGAGGAACTGCGAACCGTACAGAACGACTGGGAAAACCTGCGCAAGAATGCCGATGTGATCCTGGCCAGCGAACAGACGGTGCTGTCCCTGCATCAAGTAGCCGCTACCTTGTCCGAAACCATCCCTCAATTGCAGGTCGAGTACGAGAAGGTCGTAGAAATCCTGCTCAAGAGCCATGCTCCGGCCAGTCAGGTTGTCTTGGCGCAACGCCAGGCGTTGTTGGCGGAAAGAATTCTCGGCGCGGTGAATACCGTGTTGTCTGGCGATGAGACCGCCGTGCAGGCCGCCGATGCTTTCGGACGTGATGCCAGCCAGTTCGGGCGGGTGCTCAACGGTATGCTTGAAGGCAATCCAACGATGCGCATCGCCCAGGTCGAGGACCGCGATGCCCGTGCGCGCCTTGCGGAAATCTCCGAGCTTTTCGAGTTCGTTTCCGGCTCCGTCGACGAGATTCTCGAAACCTCTCCCGAGCTGTTCCAGGTGCGTGAAGCGTCCGGCAATATCTTCAACACTTCGCAGACGCTGCTGGATGAAGCATCGGTGCTGGCCAACGGCCTGGAAAACCTGGCGACTACCCGCTCGGCCAACTCCATCGGCGAGTATGTGCTCGGCTTGCTGGCATTGATGTCGATCATCCTCATCGGTCTGGTGATGGTGCGTGAAACCAATCGCCAGTTGCGTGAAACCGCCCAGAAGAACGAGCGCAACCAGACCGCGATCATGCGGCTGCTCGACGAAATCGAGAACCTGGCCGATGGCGACCTGACCGTGGCCGCTTCGGTGACCGAGGATTTCACGGGGGCGATTGCTGACTCCATCAACTATTCCATCGATCAGTTGCGCGAACTGGTGGTCACCATCAACCTCACTGCCGAGCAGGTTGCGGCAGCGGTTCAGGATACCCAGACCACGGCGATGCAACTGGCGGCAGCGTCCGAGCATCAGGCGTTGCAGATCAGTGCCGCCTCGGCAGCGATCACCGATATTGCGGTTTCCATCGATCAGGTTTCAGCCAATGCCTCGGAGTCCTCAGCGGTAGCAGAGCGCTCGGTAACCATCGCCAACAAGGGCAACGAGGTGGTGCATAACACCATCCATGGCATGGACAACATCCGCGAGCAGATCCAGGACACCTCCAAGCGCATCAAGCGTCTGGGCGAGTCTTCGCAGGAAATTGGCGATATCGTCAGCCTTATCGATGACATTGCCGATCAGACCAACATTCTTGCCCTCAACGCTGCAATTCAGGCGTCCATGGCTGGCGATGCCGGACGCGGTTTTGCTGTGGTGGCCGACGAAGTACAGCGCCTGGCCGAGCGCTCATCGTCTGCCACCAAGCAGATCGAGACGCTGGTGCGGGCCATTCAGAACGACACCAATGAAGCGGTCATCTCCATGGAGCAGACCACCAGTGAAGTGGTGCGCGGCGCCCGGCTGGCGCAAGATGCCGGTGTGGCGCTGGAAGAGATCGAGGGCGTTTCCAGAGTCCTGGCCGAACTGATCGAAAGTATCACCGATGCCGCTCGCCAGCAGGCGTCGTCTGCCGGGCAGATATCGCAGACCATGACCGTGATTCAGCAAACCACGACACAAACGACCTCGGGTACTGCCGCGACCGCAGAGAGCATTGGCAATCTGGCGAAAATGGCCAGTGAAATGCGCCGCTCGGTATCAGGTTTTACCTTGCCGCCATCCAGAAATGAACAGGCTTGATTGGTAAGAAATTGCGCTGTGTCCCTGACCCCGCGCTGTCTCGCAACCAACGGAAATTTCATTTAATTCATGATGTTGTGTTTTGTTTGATGAGAGGCAGGATGATTCATGGCTGATCGCCGCGATTATGTCGCTCTGGAATGGCTCAAGGGCGAAATAGCCGAAACACTCAGGCAGGCCCGACAGGCGTTGGACGAATTCGCCAGCGAGCCAGCGAACACGGTTGCCCTGGATGAATGCCTGAACCTTGTGCATCAGGTCCACGGCAGCCTGCAGATGATCGAATTCTATGGCGCGGCCTTGCTCGCCGAGGAAATCGAACAACTGGTTCTGGCCCTTCAACAAAATCGTGTCACGCAGCAGGCCGAGTCCATGCAGTTGCTGGATCAGGCCATGACGCAATTGCCGGCCTATCTGGAGCGCGTTCATTCCGCACGACGGGATCTGCCGCTGGTGGTCTTGCCGCTGCTCAACGACTTGCGCAGCGCCCGTGGCGAAAGTCTGCTGTCTGAAACCAGCCTGTTCGCCCCGCAACTGGTCAACGTCCCGCCGCTCGATGCCGAGATACTGGCCCAGCGTAATACCCCGGAATTGCCTGAACTGCTGCGCAAGTTGCGTCAAACCCTGCAAACAGCACTGGTGGGGTTGATGCGTGAGCAGGATGTACAGACCCAGTTGGGTTTCATGGCCAAGGTGTTTGCCCGTCTTGAGCTGTTGTGTGAAGACGCACCCCTTGGTGCGTTGTGGCGAATCACGTCGGCTCTGGTCGAAACCATGGTCAGTGGCAACTTTACCAACAGCCCTGCGCTGCGCAGCCTGCTGAAGGACGCTGACAAGGAGCTCAAGCGCCTGCTGGAGCAGGGGATCGACGGCATCAACCAGCCCGCGCCTGAAGAGTTGCTGAAAAGCCTGCTGTTCTACATTGCCAAGTCCGACAGCCAGGCACCGAAGATGCAGGACCTCAAGGACCAATATGCGTTGGCCGAGGCTTTGCCCGGCAACGACGTGGTCAATGAAGAGCGCGCCCGCATGGCCGGGCCGGACCGCGATGCCATGCGTTCGGTGATCGTTGCTCTGTGCGAAGGGCTGGTACGGGTCAAGGAGCGGCTGGACGTCTTCGTGCGCGGCGACCGTCAGCACGTCAGCGAACTCAATCCGTTGCTGCCACCGTTGCGTCAGATTGCCGATACTTTGGCGGTGCTTGGTTTTGGTCAGCCGCGCAAGGTCATCATCGATCAGTTGTCGGTGGTTCAGGGCCTGGCTCAAGGGCAGCGTGAGCCCAGTGACGCTGCATTGATGGATGTGGCCGGTGCGTTGCTGTACGTCGAGTCGACACTGGCCGGGATGATAGGTACTGCCGAGCAGACCAGCCAGGAAGACAGCCGCCTGCCCACCACCGATCTGATGCAGATTCACCAACTGGTGATTCGCGAAGCGCGGACGGTCTTGCAGCAGGCCAAAGACGTGATTCTCGATTACATCGATGGCGAATGGGATCGCCAGCGACTTGAACCGCTGTGTGCCTTGCTGACGCAGGTGCGCGGCGCGCTGGCGATGATTCCTCTGGCCAGGGCGGCCAGCCTGCTGGCAGCTTGCAATGAATACATCGTCGAGCAATTGCTGGTGGACGAAACCCGGCCCACCTGGACTCAGCTCGATTGCCTGGCCGATACCCTGACGGGCGTTGAGTATTACCTGGAGCGCATGGGAGAGGATCACGAGGCGCCGGGTAACCAGATTCTGGATCTGGCCCAGCAAAGCCTCGCCCGGCTGGGTTATTCGCCTGCACCGGATACGCTGGACGTGCCGCTGCTCGATGAAGTCATTACGCAGGAAGAACTGCTGGAGCTGGATGATCGGCAAGTGCTCGTCAGCCCGACGCAGACCATCGCTCAGGTCCTCGCCAGCCCGGTTTCCGCCGTCAACCCGCCAGCCCGCAACATGCCCGCCAGCCTGTTGCCGCCGCCTGCGGATGAGGAGGCCGTGGACGAAGAACTGCGCGAGGTCTTTCTTGAAGAAACCGAGGAAGTGCTGGATGCGCTGCGTGAATACCTGCCTCGATGGTTTGCTTCGCTTGGCAATCCGGGTAACGACGATAGCCCTGCATTGACCGAAGTGCGCCGGGCTTTCCATACCTTGAAGGGCAGCGGGCGGA
Source organism: Pseudomonas cichorii (assembly GCF_015471405.1). Taxonomy (GTDB): domain Bacteria; phylum Pseudomonadota; class Gammaproteobacteria; order Pseudomonadales; family Pseudomonadaceae; genus Aquipseudomonas; species Aquipseudomonas serbiensis. The sequence goes on along the minus strand of NZ_BLVZ01000008.1, from coordinate 97,189 downwards.
TGGTTCGCGCCCTGGTGCTGAGCGAACTGGCCTGGTCGGTGGAAAACCTGCTCAACCGGGTGCTGGAAGGCGATGTCATACCGGGCCTGGAAGTGCAGCAGTTGCTGACGCAAGTGCTTGCCTTGCTGCCCTCGGTCATCAGCGATTTTGCAGGTGATGCACAGCGTCAGCGCAACGATGTCGACATTCTGGCTGCCCGCGCTCATGCACTGGCCAACGGCCTTGAAACGCCACAGGTCAGGAAAACGGCCGGCCAGGGCGCAGAAGAGCTCGACCCGCAATTGCTGGAAATTTTCCGTCAGGAAGCGTATGGCCACCTCGGTGCGCTCAATCGCTTCCTCGACCATGCAGCGCAAAGCGCTTCGCCTTCGATCAGCGATGCCTTGTTGCGCTCGCTGCATACTCTCAAAGGCAGTGCGCACATGGCCGGCGTCTTGCCGATTGCCGAACTGGCGAGCCCGCTGGACCAACTGGTTCGTGAGTACAAGGCCAACCTGATCGCCATCGGCGCGCCCGAACTCAAGTTGCTGCGCAATGCCGAGCCCTTGTTGCGCAAGGGGCTTGAGCAATTGGAGAGCAAGCCGCTGGCCGAGATTCCGGGCGCGGCCAAGTTGATCGAGGCGGCCCATACGCTGCTCAATGAGCGGTTGACGATTGCATTGCGTGAGTCGGACAGCGGCTTGCGAATCAAACACAACCCCAAGCTGATCGCCACTTTCCTGGCCGAAGGCATGGACATCGTTCTGGATGCCGAGAACCTGTTGCAGCGTTGGCGTGAGCACCCGGGAGAACGGCAGGAACTGAGTGCGCTCCTGGATGAGTTGACCACGCTTGGCCATGGCGCCCATCTGGCGGACCTGCCTCAGGTCGATGAGCTGTGCGAGGCCTTGCTTGACCTTTATGGCGCCGTGGAAGAAAGCAGCCTTGCGGTCAGCGAGCGATTCTTCAGTGAAGCCGAAAATGCCCACGAAGCCTTGATCAACATGCTGGATCAGGTGGCGGCCGGGCAGGATGTCGACCCTCGCCCCGAATGCATCCGCGCCTTGCACGAACTGCTCGACGAGGCGCTGGACCCTTCCGCCATGGGGCTTATCAAGAGCGACGGGGCGCGGGCACCCAGCATCACAGAGTTCAATGCAGCCACTGCACAGTTGGCGAACGAAACCCCGAGTGCCGAACCGCCGGGCCTGGACGATGAAATCGTCGAAATCTTCCTTGAAGAAGCCGTCGATATCCTCGATAGCGCCGGGCATGCCTTGACGCGCTGGCTGGATGATCCGGAAAGCTCCCTGCCATTGCCTTCATTGCAGCGCGATCTGCACACCCTCAAGGGCGGTGCCCGGATGGCCGATATTGTGCCGGTTGCGGCGCTGGGCCATGAGCTGGAAGTCTTGTATGAAGGCCTGATTGACCGTCGTTACAGTTATTCGCCGGAACTGGCCGGGCTGCTGCGCGCCAGCCACAATCATCTGGCCCGCATGCTGGAGCAACTGCAAAACCATCACCGGCTGACAGATCCTGCGCCACTGATCGAAGCCATTGTCAGCTTTCGCCAGGGGACTTTTGTCACCGCAGGCAGCGATGCCGGTATGGCCTCCGGGCCGCTCGAACCGCAGGCTGAGGATGCCGCGGAGCGCGACCCGGAGTTGCTGGAAATATTCCTTGAAGAAGGTTTCGACCTCAGCGAAAGTTCGGGCGCAGCTCTGGCGCGTTGGCAGGCTGATCCGCAGAACCTGCTGGAAGTTGAAAACCTGCTGCGTGACCTGCACACCCTCAAAGGTGGTGCGCGTATGGTCGAAATCGCCCCGATCGGCGATCTGGCCCATGAGCTTGAATCGCTCTATGAAGGCCTTTCCAGAGGGGAGATGCAGCCGAGCCCGTTGATGTTGAGCCTGCTGCAAAGCGGCCATGACGTCCTGGTCGACATGCTCGACGCGGTGCGTGCGGACAAGCCTTTGCCCAGCGCCGCCTTGCTGATCGAGAACATCCAGAAGCTGGCCAGCCTCGACCCTGTCGTTCACACCTCGATCATTGAGGCGCCTGAGCCTGCGCCCATGGTTGCGCCTCCCTCTGTGCCGGGCAATACCGAACCGGAGGGTGAGCGCAGTGGCCCGGAAATGGTCAAGGTTGCGGCCGAACAGCTGGAGACGCTGGTCAATCTGGCGGGTGAAACCTCTATTTTTCGTGGCCGTATAGAGCAGCAGATCATTGATACGCAAGTCACGCTGGTGGAGATGGAAACCACCATCGAGCGTATGCGTGATCAGTTGCGGCGTCTGGATATGGAGACCCAGGGCCGTATCCTCAGTCGCAATCAGGTACAAGCCGAGCGCCTGGGCTATGAAGAGTTCGACCCGCTGGAAATGGATCGGCATTCGCAGCTTCAGCAACTGTCGCGAGCCTTGTTCGAGTCTGCTTCCGACCTGCTGGACCTCAAGGAAACCCTGGGCAGCCGCGCCCGTGACGCGAAAACGCTGTTGCAGCAGCAGGCCAAGGTCAACACGGATTTGCAGGAAGGCCTTATGCGAACCCGCATGGTGCCTTTCGAGAGGCTTGTACCCCGCTTGCGCCGGGTGGTGCGTCAGGTTGCTTCGCAGTTGCACAAGAACGTCGTGTTCGACGTGGGCAATGCCGACGGTGAAATGGACCGTACGATCCTGGAACGTATGGTCGCGCCGCTTGAGCACATGCTGCGCAATGCGGTGGATCATGGTCTGGAAAGCACCGAAAGGCGTCTTGCCGCAGGCAAGCCGGAGCAGGGTCATATTCAACTGAACCTGATGCATGAAGGCGGGGATATCGTCATCGAATTGAGCGATGACGGTTCCGGTGTGGATATTGCGGCCGTGCGACGCAAGGCAATCAAGCGCGGCATGATTCAGGAGGATGCGCAGCTATCCGATGACGAGGTTTTGCCCTTTATCCTCCAGGCCGGGTTTTCCACCACCGAGATCATCACCCAGATTTCCGGGCGCGGTGTCGGGATGGATGTCGTGCATGCCGAGGTCAAGCAACTGGGCGGTTCGATTGTCATCGACTCGGTGCCGGGGCAAGGCACACGTTTCCGGATTCGCCTGCCTTACTCGGTTTCGGTGAACCGTGCCCTGATGGTGCAGTGTGGCGAGGAGCAGTATGCGGTGCCGCTCAATACCATCGACGGCATCGTGCAGGTCATGCCCAACGATCTGGAAACCTGTTACCAGAGCAGCCCGCCGCGCTATCACTATGGCGGGCGCAGTTATGAACTGCGTTATCTGGGTGAGTTGCTCAATGGCGGCCAGCCCAGGTTTGCCGGCCAGCTGCAGCCATTGCCGGTGCTGCTGGTGCATTTGCAGGAGCAATGGCTGGCTGTGCAGGTCGATGCGCTGGCGGGTTCCCGGGAAATCGTGGTCAAGAGCCTGGGCCCGCAATTTGCCAGGGTGCAGGGAATATCCGGGGCGACGATTCTGGGCGATGGCCGGGTGATCTTCATTCTGGACCTGCTGGCACAGATCCGCGCCCTGCAAAGCCGTTCGCAGACGCAGCAGGCCCAAGGGCTGACAGCGCCGGCCTTCAGTGAAATCGAGCACACCCGGCCTCTGCTGGTCATGGTGGTCGATGATTCGGTGACCGTGCGTAAAGTCACCAGCCGTCTGCTGGAACGCCACGGCATGCGTGTGCTGACCGCCAAGGACGGAATCGACGCCATGAGCCTGCTGCAGGAGCACACACCGGATGTCATGTTGCTGGATATCGAGATGCCGCGCATGGACGGCTTTGAAGTCGCCAGCCAGATTCGCCACGACGAACAGCTCAAGGACCTGCCTATCATCATGATCACTTCCCGCTCTGGCCAGAAACACCGCGATCGGGCCATGGCTATCGGCGTCAACGATTACCTGAGCAAGCCGTATCAGGAGTCGGTTCTGCTGGAGAGCATTGCCCACTGGAGTCAGGTTGATGTCTGAAAGAGCGTTTCAAACCAACCGCCTCACCATGCTGACAGGGCTGGTCCTGCCGTTGAGCGACCGCTCCTTGCTGCTGCCCAATGTCGCGGTCGCGGAGTTGATCGATTACCAGGACTGCACGGCCGAACCTGACACGCCCGAGTGGTATCTGGGGCCGATCAGCTGGCGCGAACTGAAATTGCCTTTGATCAGTTTTGAAGCCGCCTGCGGCGGTCGTCCCCGGGTAGGAGGTCGGGCGCGTATCGTCGTCCTCAACGCCTTGGGCGGTCGTAACGACGTCAGGTTCATCGCCTTGCTGACCCAGGGTATCCCGCGCTCATTCAAGGTCGACAGCCAGTTGAGCTACGTGGATGTGCCCTTGGCCGAACTGGAGCTGGCTGCTGTCCAGGCCGGAGAAAGCGTGGCCCGCATTCCGGACCTTGTGGCGCTTGAGCAGTGGGTGGTGGATGCAGGGCTGGTCTGAGCCGATTCAGTAGGAGCGGATTTATCCGCGAGACGTCATTGAAGACGGTAGCTTCTCTTCGGATATGCGGGCCTCTCGCGAATGAATTGGCTCCTGCCTGGGTGAGCAGAAATATTCCAGACACCGAAGCCGGCACCCAGCAAAGATACTGGCTATTGGCTTGACGCTTATCACGGCTGCCGTAGACTGGTTTCATCCGACAAGGAGTCTCCGGTATGCGGTGTTTGCACGGTTTGTTTTTCGGGTTGTTCGGTGTGGTGTGTGTCGCTCAGGCGCAGACTCCGGCCGAGGTTGATCCGTTGTTGGATAATGCTTCCACAGGCGCTCAGGCCGCGGCCTCCAGTGAGGCGCGTGGTGTCTTGCGCGCACAGGATCAGGCGGTGCTCGCCAGTGAACTGGCCGGGCGTATAGTCGATCTTCCGCTGCGCGAAGGTGAAACCTTCAACAAGGGCGATACGCTGGCGCGTTTCGATTGCTCGGCCTATCAGGCCCAGCTCAACGCTTCCCAGGCGGCGAGTCGTGGTGCCAGTGAAGAACTGGCGCACAACCGGCAACTGGCTGCGCTCAACTCCGTCGGTCGATTCGAGGTGGCTCGGGCCGAGGCCAAGGTCGCTGAAACCCAGGCGCAATCAAGCGTCTTTCAGGTTCAAGTCAAACGTTGCAGCGTGATTGCGCCGTATGACGGTCAGGTCGTGGATCGCAAGGTCCAGCGTTATGAAAGCGTTTCCGCCGGCACGCCGCTGCTGGAGATCGTCGATAACCGTACTCTGGAAATCCACCTTCTGGTGCCGTCCCGCTGGATGGGCAAGCTCAAGGCCGGTCAGACGTTCAGTTTTGTGCCTGACGAAACCGGCAAGCCACTGACCGCCACCATCAAGCGCTTCGGTGCGCGGATCGATGAAGGCAGCCAGACCTTGCTGCTGGTGGCCGGTCTGCCAAAGTCCGAGGGCCTGTTGGCGGGCATGAGCGGAACCGCACGTTTCCCGGAGCTTAAGTGAACGCTTCTGTACCTGGAGTGGTGGAGCGGGTCTTTGCCCAGTTCCTCGATGTTGAACGCCTGACCCGCGCTGCCCGCACGACCGATCAACTGGCTTACAGCCTAGTGAATGACGGCCAGCCGCTGTTCGGCTTTCGCCATGCTGCGCTGGTGATTGCCGGCAAGGTGCGTGCAGTGACGGGCGTCAGCGTGATTGACCCCAATGCGCCCTTTGTCGCGTTCGTCGAGCATGCAGTCGCTCAGTTGTTCAAGCTGGAGAAAGCCAAGCCCGCCAGTGTCGTTGCGATGGATGCGCTCACCGCTTCGGTTCGCGAAGACTGGCAGAGCCTGTCGGCCACCCATGTGTTCTGGCTGCCGTTGCTGGATCATAAAGGCGAAGTGTTCGGCGGCTTGTGGCTGGCCCGTGACAAACCCTGGGCTGCGCCCGAGCAGGTTCTGCTTTCGCAACTGGGCGATACCTACAGCCATGCATGGCTGGCGTTGAAGCCGCGCAAATCCTGGCGCCTGCGCTTGAGTCGCAAGCGTCAGGTGGGGTTGGTGGCTGTTGCACTGCTGAGCCTGCTGATCCCGGTTCGCCAGTCGGTTCTGGCTCCTGCCGAAGTCGTGCCGTTGGCCGGTCGCGTGGTGGCTGCGCCACTGGACGGCGTGATTGCCGAATTTCTGATCAAGCCCAACCAGCCGGTCAAGACCGGCGACCTGCTGGTGCGTTTTGAAAACACCACCCTCAAGGCTCAGGCCGATGTGGCCGAGCGCACGCTGGGTGTCGCCGAAGCCGAACTGAAAGCCAACTCGCAACGCGCCTTTGCCGATGCCGAATCAAGCTCGAAGGTCGACCTGCTGGCGGCTCGCGTCGAGCAAAAGCGTGCAGAACGCGATTACGCCCGCGAATTGCTCAAGCGCAGCGAGGTTCGTGCCGAGCGTGACGGTATCGCGGTCTTTGCCGATGCCCAGCGCTGGACGGGGAAGCCGGTCCAGACCGGTGAGCGCCTGCTGGAAATCGCTGATCCGTCCCAGGCCGAGCTGCGCATTGAATTGGCGGTCGGCGATGCCATCGCTCTGGAGCCGGACGCTGAAATCGCTCTGTTCCTCGACAGCGACCCTCTGCACCGCCATTCCGCTCGTCTGGAGCGTGCGGCTTATGAGGCGCAGCCGACTCCAGGTGGTCAACTGGCCTATCGCCTGGATGCGAGCTTCCTTGATGCGCCGCCGCGTATCGGGTTGCGTGGTACTGCGAAGGTCTTTGGCGAGCGAGCACCTTTGGCGTTGTATCTCTTGCGCAGGCCTTTGGCTGGTTTGCGTCAGAGCGTAGGCCTGTAAATGGCGCTGCCCAGCCTGCGGGCGGATCTGCAGCTTTCTTCTGCCGCACCTGCACTCGACGGGTCACCACGCTGGACCCTGGCCGATCCGGTGCGAGGCCGCTATTTCAAGCTTGGCGCTCAGGCTATCCGCCTGTTGCGCCATTGGTCGCTGGGTGATGCCTCTCAGGTGTTGCAGGCCGCGAACCGTGAGCCCGGCCTGCCGTTGGGCGATAACGAAGTGGAAGAGCTGCTGATCTTTCTTCGCAGCCATGACCTGATCGCTTCGACCGACCCGGACCAGCGTGCAAGCTATGCCTGCAAGGCGGCTGCTTCGCGTCACGGCTTGTGGCAGATGTTGTTGCATCAATACCTGTTCTTCCGCATTCCCCTGTGGCGCCCGGATGCTTTTCTCAATCGGGCCTGGCCCTGGCTGAAACGCTTTGGCCCCTCACTCCTGCGCTATGGCCTGCCTGTCACGTTGGGGCTCGGGGTGTTTCTGGTCGCACGTGACTGGCAGCGATTCATTGGAACCTTCCCTCATCTGTTCAGCCTAGGTGGCGCGTTGGCGTTTGGTGCGGCGCTGTTTTTCGCGAAGCTCTGTCATGAGTTCGGCCATGCCTTCATGGCCAAGCGTGCCGGGTGTCGTGTGCAGAGCATGGGCGTTGCATTCATGGTGCTGCTGCCGTTGTTCTACACCGATGTCAGCGATGCCTGGCGAGTGAATGACCGGCGCGCCCGTTTGCTGATCGGCGCAGGTGGTGTCCTTGCCGAAATGCTGTTGGCCTGTATCGCTTTGCTGGCCTGGTCGCTGCTGCCCGACGGGCCTGCACGTACGGCAGCGTTCATGCTTGCCAGTGCGACCTGGCTGACCACGGTGGTGGTCAATCTCAACCCGTTCATGCGTTTCGATGGTTACTTTCTGATCAGTGACCTGTGGGAAGTGGACAACCTTCAAGGCCGGGCCTTTGCCTTGTGTCGCTGGCGGTTGCGCGAGGCCTTGTTCGGTTACGGCCTGCCTGCGCCTGAGCCATGGACGCCGGCCATGCAGCGTCGCCTGTTGTGGTGGGGTTATCTGTCCTGGCTGTGGCGTGCGGTGCTGTTTTTCGGGATTGCGCTGGCGGTCTATCACCTGTTTTTCAAGTTGCTAGGGATTTTCCTGATGCTGGTGGAGCTGGGCTGGTTCATCTTTCTGCCGATCTTCAAGGAAACGCGCCACTGGTGGGCCAACCGCGAACAGGCTCATACGCCCAGGGTCTTGCTCAGCGGCGCAGGCTTGTTGGCGCTGGTATTGCTGCTGGTGGTGCCTTGGCGCAGCAGTGTCGAGCTGCCGGTCATGCTGGAAGCCGGGAGGGTGACGGCCCTGCATGCGCCTGTGGCCGCGAGGGTCAAGCAGGTGAACGTGCAGGACGGCCAGGCGGTGGAGCAGGGGGCTGTGTTGGTAGAGCTGGAGTCGCCAGACGTCGATTCGCGCCAGGCCATCGTGCGTCGGGAAATCGAGATCCTGCAATTGCAGATGCGCCGTCAGGCAGGACGCAGTGAGACGGTTGCGGACGTTGGCATTATCGAACAGCGTCTGGCCAGCGCCGTGGCCGAGTATCGCGGTCTGGCAGCCCAGCGCGAACGCTTGCTGGTGCGTGCTCCTCAGGCCGGTCAGGTGCGTGATCTCATGCCGCAATTGAGCCCTGGCCGTTGGGTTTCGACCCAGACGCCTCTGGCCCGGATCGTCGAGGGCGGTACGCGCATCCGTGGTTATCTGGCTGAAGATGCCTTGTGGCGTATAGCGCCAGGAGACAAGGGACGTTTTATCGCTGACGACCCCATGCGCCCGTCGCTACAGGTCGAGCTGCTGGATGTGGACGCTAACGGGGTTTCCTATCTGGATCAGGAAGCGCTGGCGTCCGATCACCACGGGCCGATTGCCGTGCGCCGCGACGAAAACCACCGTGCCGAGCCGGTACAGGCGCAATACGGTGTACGTTTGAAAGTGATGGACGAGATTGAAGCGCCGGTTCAACCGTTGCGAGGTGTAGCGGTATTGCAAGGTCGCAGTGAGTCGCTACTGGGCTCGACCTGGCGAAGGCTGGCGGCACTGGGCGTTCGTGAAAGTGGTTTTTGAAAAGTGGTTTCCAGGGAAAGAGGACGACACTGATGTTGAACAATGCAGACGGGCTGGAAGTACGGCCCTCACGTGACTCGGACAGTCCTTTCATACAGTCGCTCTATCATTCGGCTCGACCTGATTTGCAGTTGATCGATGGCGAGCGCGATCTGGTGGAGGAGGTCATCGCTCAGCAGTTTCGCGTTCAGGAATCCGGCGTGGGCAACGGGTTTCCCAATGCGATGCATTATGTGATCGAGAAGCTTGGCACCTTGATCGGCGCATTGGTGGTGGACTTTGGCCCCAATGAAATTCGTGTGCTGTATCTGGCGTTCATTCCGGCGGCGCGGGGCAAGGGCTACGGGCGGACGGTATTGCAAGGCGTGCAACAGGCTGCCGAAAAGGTCTGTTGTCCTGTTGCAACGGTGGTCTGGGCCAATAACCCTCATGCGCGCCAGCATTATCTGGCGCTTGGGTTTCAGGTCGAAGAGCGGGATGTGGCTGCGGAGCGGCTGGTCTGGTATCCGGGTCAGTCCAAAGCCAGCTGATCAGTTGAAGCTGATGCAGTAATAGGCCAGGTTCGCATCACGCCCCATTGGGGGAACGCGGGAGACGAATACTTCTTCAAGCTTGCCCAGTTCCGGCAGTTCAATGGCGCACAGGCCATCGACGAAGGTGCTGGGCTCCAATGAATTGAGGCTGACGCTGAAGGGCAGGCGCTCATTGTCGGAGAGGCGTGCCAGAGGTTTTTCGTCGATGGACGAGATGGTAATCGGCAACTGACTGCCGTCGTCCAGTTGCAGCGAGCATGGGCTGCCCAGCAGTGCACGAAAATGTTCGACAGTAACGTTTTGCAGCATGGAGCGACTCCAGCAAGAGTGGGAGAGCCCTTCCCTGGGCTCGGAAAGTCAGTTGCGAGTAGGGAAAAGACCCTGCAAGGCAATGCTGAAGTTTACGACCAGGAAGGGGTTCATGCTGTCGATAGGCAAGCTGCCTCCGACGGGTTGCATGGTGCCAGTGATGGCTGTTGAGACGCCTTTCTGCACGATAGGCGCTCCGGTTCCCAGGTCCGGTGCAAACATGTTGGCGGAAGTCGGGCCGGCTGTTGTGCCTCCGACATAGCAGTTGGTGGCCGTTGGCACGATAGAGCCGGTGGCGCTCGGCTGCGCACCCAGGTTGATGGTGGTCGTTGCGGTCAGCGTGCTCATCTGGTGTACGTGAGCCGGCATGTTGGCGATGGCGACCGTAACCTTTTCAACGCCTGAAACCGTGCCGATCACCCGGTTGGTCAGGTTGACCCCTGTGCCTTGGTTGACCGGCACACGGCCTTGCAGGTTGGGCAGCATGAAATTCTGTGTCGCGTTTCCTCCATAAATGACGCCCAGCAACGCATACAAGGCGTTGTACTGGCTGATGTTCATCGTCTGGCCGTTGCATTGCGCCCAGCCATTGGGTGCAAAGGGGAAGCCGAACGTCATGATCGAGCCCATAAAAACTTCCATAAACCCTCATCCTTCATATGTTATGGGGTGACACGTGATCCACTCAGGCACCTGCCTTCGGTAGTGGCAATGTGAAAGCGTAGACACTGTTTGGCGAATTGCTGCGCTTTTACATAGCTATGTCGCGATTGAAACAATCAGGTTGGCAGATGACGTTTATTCAATCGTTCCTTCCTGATTTTGGGAAAAAACTGGCAGGTATTCAGGCCGATTTCCGACCATTCATCTGATAGTTGTCATCTATTGAATGTGGAAAGCTTTTGAGTACAAAGGCTTACCCAAAAAAGTTCCCATTTTGTGACTGTGTTGGCTCAAGTTCGGGGAACTGATGTCGAAGTACTACTATGCGCGTACATATTGTTACGTTAGGCTGACATTGGCTTCCAGACGGACAGGACTCAGGCAGAGGGACGGATGCACGACTTCCACTTTATATCGGGGCTTCCACGTTCGGGATCTACCCTGCTGTCAGCCATTCTTCTGCAAAACCCCCGCTTTCATGCCGGTATGAGCAGCCCGGTTGCCTCGTTGTTTTCCAACGTTCTTGGTCAATGCAGCGCGGGCAGCGAATTCGCTTCGATGATCGATATCAACGCACGCCGACGCCTGCTGCGCGGGATTTTCGAGTCCTATTACGCCGACAAGACCGACAAATCCCTGGTTTTCGATACAAACCGTGGCTGGTCTTCGCGCCTGCCGGCCCTGATGGATCTGTTCCCCAAGTCCAAGGTCATTGCCTGCGTGCGCAATGTGGCCTGGATCATGGACAGCATCGAGCGCGTATATCGCAACAATCCTTTCGAAAACACCAAACTGTTTGTCGATGATACCGAGCGCAACACCGTCTACAGCCGGGTCGAAACCCTTGCGCAACGCAACCGTCTTGTGGGGTTTGCCTGGGCTTCGCTCAAGGAAGCCTATTACGGCGAAAATGCCGACTCCCTGCTGCTGATCGACTACGACCTGCTTTCCCTGGCTCCAGAGCGGGTCATGCGTCTGGTGTATGAATTCATCGGCGAGCCCTGGTTCGAGCACGATTTCAACAACCTTTCCTATGACGCACCGCAGTTCGACGACGCCTTGGGTGTCTCCGGCCTGCACAAGGTAAAACCCAGGGTTGCCTTTGAAAGCAGGCACACGATCCTGCCGCCTGATCTGTTTGAACAGTATTCGAAGCTGTCGTTCTGGAATGACGGTTCGGCAAGTGCTGCCAACGTGATCCGTATGAAATCCGACGCCGCGACCAATTGATCGCGGTTTTCCATATCAGTGTTACAACGTTCGATCTCTGGTGAGCAACATGTGGTGGAATAAGAAAAAGTCGCCGACTGTACAGCGGGCCTCTGTAGAGGCTAAATCTCCTGCTTCCCCCATGATCATGTTCCTTGAGCCGCGAATGCTGTTCGATGGCGCAGTTGCTGCCACCGTTGCCGATGCTGCGCAGTCGGACAGCCAGGCGACTGCCGAGGCTGCCAAGACTACCGATCAGGCCAGTGCCAAAGACAGCAGTAGCGATAGCCATGCGCAATCGGCTGCCACGGCTGATATCACGACCACTTCAACTGCCGTGACAGGCAGCACCGTGGTCTTCGTCGACTCGCGGGTCAAGGACGCCGACAGCCTGCTCACAGGCGTTGCGCCCGGTGCCCAGGTCGTCATGCTCGACGCCACCAAAGACGGCCTGCAACAGATCGCCGATTACCTGGAGTCCCATCAGGGCGTGAGTTCGGTGCAGATCATCGCTCACGGCAACTCGGGTGATCTGTGGCTGGGCAACAGCTATCTGTCGGCCGACAACATTGCTCAACGCAGTGCCTTGCTGGCCGAGATCGGCAATGACATGGTCGCGGGCGGCGATATCCTGATTTACGCCTGTAACACCGCTGAAGGCGAGCTGGGCCTGAGCTTCGTCGATTCGCTTGCACAACTCACCGGGCGCGACATCGCTGCATCGACCAACCGCACCGGCGTGGGTGGCGACTGGACACTGGAAATCGCGACCGGCAGCATCGAAAGTGTCGGTGCGCTGTCCCAGCAGGCGATGGACTCTTACCAGTGGGGGCTTGCGACCATCACGGTAACCTCCAACAGCAGTACTGGCGCAGGAACCTTGCGCGCAGCGCTGGCCAGTGCCCAGAACGGCGATATCGTGACCTTCTCCAGCAGCATGACAGTCGCGCTTGACGCCCAGTTGGTGGTCAACAGAAACATCACCATCGATGGCGACCTGGATAACAACGGCGTGGCGGATGTCACGCTGGATGGCCAGAACAGGACCAGTGTGATCCGGGTGACCTCCGGTACGACTGCCACCTTTGATGGCCTGATCATTACGCGCGGCGTTGCCAGCACTTCGGGTGCCAATAGTGGTTCAGCGGTTTCAGCGGCTGACGCTGTGGGTGGTGGTATCAATAACGCCGGTAACCTCACGCTGCGTAACGTCACCGTGACAGCCAACTCGGCTGCAGGCGGTGGTGGCGGCGGTGGCGTGCTCTCTCCGACCGTCGGTGGTGGCGGTGGTGGCGGTGGCGGTATTGGTGGTCAGAATGGTGCTACCGGTGGTGTTGCCGGGACCTATTTCCCTACAGCGCCCTCAGCCAACACAGGCGGCAACGGTGCTGGTTTCAACACTGTTTATATGGGCGGGCGTGGCGGTAATGCGAGCGGCGGTGGTGCCGGTAGCATTGGCTCTTCTGGCTACACCAACGGTGGCGCAGGCGGTACGGCGACTTCTGGCGGACGGACCATCGGCGGTGGTGGTGGCGGTTCGGGCTTTGATGCCACTGGCGGCAGAGGCGGCGCGGCGGTGGGCGGTATCTATAACGGCTCTACTGGCACCCTGGCGATCATCGGCACCTCGACCATCAGCAGCAACATCGGTGCGGGCGGTGGCGGTGGTGGTGGCGGTACGATCGGCGGGAACGGCGGCCGGGGTATCGGTGCCATCTGGAACAGGGGTACGCTCAATATCACGGCAAGCAACAACTCGGCCATGAGCGGCAACGTAGGTGTCAGCGGGTCGGGTGGTCAGGCAACCAGCGGTGGTACAAACGGTACCTCGCCAACGGGGGTCAATAACATCTTCAACGATGGTGGAGGGTTGAGTATCACCTACAGTGCTGACGTTACGGCACCCACAATCTCCAGCATCGTGATTGCCAACCCGTCTCTGGGGTCGGGTGGTTCGTCTGCCGTGACGTTCACCTTCAGTGAGCCGGTGTTCGGTCTGGATATTTCCGAGATTGTCGTTCCCAACGGCACCCTGACCAACCTCACGACCACCAACAACATTACATGGACTGCGACGCTGACGGCATCCAACAATGTCGCGGACTCGACCAACGCCATTACCCTGGCCGGTTCGGCCGTGCAGGACTCGGCGGGCAATATCGGTACCGGTACCGGGACGTCCAACAACTATGTGGTCAGTGACACCGTCGCTCCGACCGCATCCATCGTTGTGTCGGACACATCCTTGATCGCGGGCGAAACTTCGCTGGTCACCATCACATTCAGCGAAGCGGTAACGGGTTTCAACAATGCGGATCTGTCGGTTGCCAACGGTACCCTGACCGCAGTAAGCAGCAGTGACGGTGGCATTACCTGGACCGCAACCCTGACGCCGCTCAATAACCTGACCAGTGCTACCAACCTGATCAGTCTGAACATGACCGGCGTGCAGGACTTGTCGGCCAACGCAGGCACTGGCACGGTTTCATCGAACAATTATGCAATCGACACGTCGCGCCCGACCGCCACTATCGTGGTTGCGGACAGTACACTGACTATCGGTGAAACTTCGACGGTGACGATTACCTTCAGTGAAGCGGTAAGCGGTTTTAGCAACGCTGACCTGACTGTCGTCAACGGTAGCCTGACTACAGTGACCACCAGCAACAACATTGTCTGGACGGCCCTCTTCACGCCGGCCAACAACATCTCTGATACCACCAACGTGATCACCCTGGACAATACCGGTGTCACGGATGCCGCAGGTAATACCGGGCTTGCCACGACCATTTCCAATAACTACGCCGTCGATACTGTTCGTCCGACCTCCAGCATTCTGGTTGCCGACGCCAACATTACCGCAGGTGAAACCTCGCTGGTGACCATCACCTTCAGCGAAGCGGTGACCGGTTTTACCAATGCCGACCTGACCGTGCCCAACGGTACCTTGAGTACCGTCAGCAGCAGCGATGGCGGTATCACCTGGACCGCGACCTTTACGCCGACCAACAACATATCCGACACCACCAACCTGATCAGCCTGGATAACTCCGGCGTGACAGACCTGGCTGGCAACTCCGGGAGCGGTAGCACCAACTCAGGCAATTTCACCATCAACACCGTGCGTCCGAACGGGACGATCATTGTCTCCGACAGTTCTTTGTCGATCGGCGAGACCCCAACGGTCACCATCACCTTCAGTGAAGCGGTGGTTGGTTTCAGCAATGCCGACCTGACTGTGGCAAATGGTACATTGAGCCCGGTCAGTAGCAGTGATGGCGGTATCACCTGGACCGCGACCCTGACGCCATCCGCGAACGTGACCGATCTCACCAACGTGATCACTCTGGATATGTCCGGTGTCGCGAATGCTTCTGGCAACGCGGGTCTGGGAACCCTCACCTCGAACAATTACGCCATCGATACCGTACGCCCGACCGCGACTATTGTGGTTGCCAATAACAATCTGTCCATTGGCGAAACCTCGTTGGTCACCATTACTTTCAGTGAAGCGGTGAGCGGCTTCACCAACGCTGACCTGACCGTGAGCAACGGTACGCTGAGTTCGGTCAGCAGCAGCGATGGCGGTATCACCTGGACCGGAACACTGACTCCGGTAGCAGGCGTCACCAATGCCAGTAACATTATCACTCTGACCAATACCGGTGTGGCCGATCTTGCTGGCAACGTGGGCGTTGGTACCACCAATTCAAGCAACTACGCGATCGACACTGTGCGTCCGACTGCAACCATCACAATGGCTGACAGTGCCCTTTCGGTCGGTGAAACCTCGTTGGTAACCTTCACCTTCAGTGAAGCGGTGACCGGCTTCACCAATGGCGACCTGATCGTACCTAACGGCACCTTGAGCACCATCACTAGCAGCGATGGCGGCATTACCTGGACCGCGACCTTCACACCGAATATCAATATCGCTGACACCACCAACCTGATCATCCTGGATAACTCAGGCGTGACAGACCTGGCCGGCAACGCCGGAACCGGTATGACCAACTCGCCCAACTTCACCATCGATACCATGCAGCCCACTGCAACCATCGTGGTAGCGGACAGTTCGTTGAGAGTTGGCGAAACCTCACTGGTCACCATTACCTTCAGCGAAGCGGTGAGCGGTTTTACCAACGCTGATCTGACGGTGACCAATGGTACCTTGAGCACTGTCAGCAGCAGTGATGGCGGTATTACCTGGACGGCGACCTTTACGCCGAACCAGGGCCTGAGCGATGCCACCAACCTCATCACGCTGGATAACACCGGGTTCACCAACGTATCCGGTAACTCGGGTTCCGGCATCACAATCTCGAACAATTACGCCCTCGACACCCAGCGTCCGACCTCAACCATCGTGGTTGCCGACAACGCCCTGGCCATTGGTGAAACCTCGTTGGTGACCATCACCTTCAGCGAGGCTGTGACCGGTTTCACCAACGCCGACCTGACCGTGTCCAATGGCACCCTTGGCGCTGTCAGCAGCAGCGACGGCGGTATTACCTGGACCGCAACCCTGACGCCTGCCGCCAACATCACCAGTGCCAGCAATGTCATCACTCTGGATAACACAGGTGTGAGCGATCAGGCAGGCAATACGGGCTCTGGCATCACGACCTCAGGCAACTATGCCATCGACTCTGCGCGCCCGACCGCGAGTATCGTCGTGGCGGACAGCACGCTGATCGCTGGCGAAACCTCACTGGTGACCATTACCTTCAGCGAAGCGGTGAGTGGTTTCACCAATGGCGACCTGAGCGTGGCCAACGGTACCTTGAGTACCGTCAGCAGCAGCGATGGCGGTATCACCTGGACAGCGACTTTCACGCCGGCCAACAATATTGTCGATACCACCAACCTGATCACCCTGGATAACACCGGCGTGACAGATCTGGCTGGCAACACCGGGACCGGCACGACCAACTCCAACAACTACACCATCGACACTGCGCGCCCGACTGCAACCATCGTGGTAGCGGACAACGCGCTGCGAGTCGGTGAAACTTCGTTGGTGACCATTACCTTCAGCGAAGCGGTGAGCGGTTTCACCAACGCCGACCTGACCATAGCCAACGCCACCTTGAGCTCCGTCAGCAGCAGCGATGGCGGTATCACCTGGACGGCAACTCTGACGCCGACCGCCAGCGTGACCGACACCACGAACCTGATCACGCTGGATAACACGGGCGTCGCCAATGCTTCCGGCAACATCGGCAGCGGCACGACCGACTCCAACAACTACGCCATCGACACCCAGCGCCCGACCTCAACCATCGTGGTTGCCGACAACGCCCTGGCCATTGGTGAAACCTCGTTGGTGACCATCACCTTCAGCGAGGCTGTGACCGGTTTCACCAACGCCGACCTGACCGTGTCCAATGGCACCCTTGGCGCTGTCAGCAGCAGCGACGGCGGTATTACCTGGACCGCAACCCTGACGCCTGCCGCCAACATCACCAGTGCCAGCAATGTCATCACTCTGGATAACACAGGTGTGAGCGATCAGGCAGGCAATACGGGCTCTGGCATCACGACATCGGGCAACTATGCTATCGACTCTGCGCGTCCGACCGCGACTATCGTCGTGGCGGACAGCACGCTGATCGCTGGCGAAACCTCACTGGTGACCATCACCTTCAGCGAAGCGGTGAGTGGTTTTACCAATGGCGACCTGAGCGTGGCCAACGGTACCTTGAGTACCGTCAGCAGT
Organism: Pseudomonas cichorii; assembly: GCF_015471405.1. GTDB lineage: Bacteria > Pseudomonadota > Gammaproteobacteria > Pseudomonadales > Pseudomonadaceae > Aquipseudomonas > Aquipseudomonas serbiensis. Next base: position 79,935 of record NZ_BLVZ01000008.1, on the reverse strand, counting down.
AGCGATGGCGGTATCACCTGGACAGCGACTTTCACGCCGGCCAACAACATTGTCGATACCACCAACCTGATCACCCTGGATAACACCGGCGTGACAGATCTGGCTGGCAACACCGGGACCGGCACGACCAACTCCAACAACTACACCATCGACACTGCGCGCCCGACTGCAACCATCGTGGTAGCGGACAACGCGCTGCGAGTCGGTGAAACTTCGTTGGTGACCATTACTTTCAGCGAAGCGGTGAGCGGTTTCACCAACGCCGACCTGACCATAGCCAACGGCACCTTGAGCGCCGTCAGCAGCAGCGATGGCGGTATCACCTGGACGGCGACCCTGACGCCAGCCGCGAACGTGACCGACACTACCAACCTGATTACGCTGGATAACACGGGCGTCGCCAATGCTTCCGGCAACATCGGCAGCGGCACGACCGACTCCAACAACTATGCGATTGATACGTCACGCCCGACTGCGACCATTGTGGTAGCCAACAGCACACTGGGGATCGGTCAAACCTCGCCAGTGACCATCACGTTCAGTGAAGCGGTCACTAACTTCGACCTGTCAGACCTCAGCGTAGCCAGCGGTACTCTGTCGAACCTGGTCAGCAGCGATGGCGGCATTACCTGGACCGCAACCCTGACACCCACGGCGAATATCAGTGATGCGACCAACTTCGTCGTCATGGATACCAGCAACGTTACGGACCTGGCGGGCAACGCCGGTAGCGGTGTTATCAACTCTGCCAACTACATTGTTGACGGTCAGGCACCCAGCATTTCGAGCATTGTGGTTGCCAACCCGAACCTGACCACGGGCCAGACCACTCAGGTGACCTTTACTTTCAGTGAACGTGTCAGCAACTTCGATCTTTCGGACCTCAGCGTAGCCAACGGCACCCTGTCCAATCTGGCCAGCAACGATGGTGGCCTGACCTGGACGGCGACCCTGACCCCGACAGCGAATACTCAGGCCCCGAGCAACTTCATCACGCTCGACAGCAGCAATGTGACGGACCTGGCAGGCAATACCGGTATCGGTATCACCAACTCCAGCAGCTACGCAGTCACTACCCTTTCTCAAGGTGGCGATCCACAGTTCCGCATTAGCGATTCGGTCCCTCTGATCAGCCAGCCAAACCTGCCATTGCAGCCGACGCTCTTTGGCCCGCCGACCGGCAATCTCGGTTCGCCGCTGAGTTTCGCGCCGTTGTTTGAGGTGCGCACCACAGGCGACGGTCTGCCGCCTCTGGGTAACATCTTCATCAGCAATGGCGCGTTGGCTCCAAGCTTCATTGCACAGGTCTTCAGCTCGAGTGAGATTGGCGGCAGCACGGGGGCCGCTGGCGGTTTCCTTGGTTTCAGCAGCGGGGAAGGTGGCGTGTTCGGCAACAGCACCTTGTCGACGCTGTTCAGTCGCGAGTCCTCCACGGACACCTCGGCGCAAAGTACTTTTGACAGCGGTAGCAGCCGTGGCCTGAGCGATTCCTCACAAGGTATTCGTGGCAGCTTTGGCGCGTTGACACTGGAGCAACAGTTGCAATTGCTCAAGGATGGCGAGCAGAAACAGCTGCATGAACTAGCATGGGCTTTGGGGAAAGCCGGTATCAGTGAAGTGCAGGCCTGAGACAAGGTTTGAGTCAGGCGCCGGCAAATCCCGGCGCTTATAAAAAAGAATGGGTAGTCAGGGGCGGTCGAACGGATGAAAAGAAGTAAGAAGTTATTCAGTGTCAGCCTGCTGGCGCTGATAGTCAGTGGTTGTGCTGTCACCAGTCAACCTATCGACCGTAGTGTCAGTGAGCAACGTGCGCAAAGCGATCTGCAACTGATGTACAAGGATCAGGAGCCACTGAACGGCCCACTGACCCTGCACCAGGCCATGGCTCGTGCAGTCAAGTACAACCTTGAAGCGCGTCTGAAGATCATGGAAGAAGCCTTGGCCAAGCGTCAGTTGGACCTTGCCAGCTTCGACATGTTGCCACGCATGGCGCTGTCCGCAGGTTATGCCGGACGCAGCAACGTCAGCGCCTCCAGCAGCGAAAGCGTCGAGACTGGCACCCAGTCTCTGGAACCCTCGACTTCCCAGGATCGCAGCCGTCGTGTCGCCGACCTCACCATGGTCTGGAACGTGCTCGACTTCGGCGTCAGCTACATCAGCGCCAAGCAGCAGGGTGACCAGCGCCTGATCGTTCAGGAGCGTCGTCGCAAAGTCGTCAACACCATCGTTCAGGACGTGCGCTCGGCCTATTGGCGTGCGGTGGCGGCCGAGCGTCTGCTCAAGCAGATCGACAGCCTGATGGCCCGCGTCGAACAAGCTCAGAGCAACAGCCAGAAGATGAGCGCACAGCGCGTCGGCGACCCGGTTCAGGCGCTGAGCTACCAGCGTTCATTGATCCAGGCGACCCGTCAGCTTGAAGAGCAGCGCAAGGCGCTGTCTCTGGCCAAGACCGAACTGTCGACCCTGATCAACCTGCCACTGGGCAGCGAACTGACCCTTGCGACCCCGGACGATTACTCGATCCCGGAACTCAAGGTCGACATGGGCGTGCTTGAACACGAAGCACTGGCCAGCCGTCCGGAACTGCGTGAGCAGGATTACCAGACCCGCATCAGCTCTGCCGAAACCCGCAAGGCCATGCTGCGTCTGCTGCCGGGCCTGGAGTTCTCCGCGGGTGGTCATTACGACAGCAACTCCTTCCTGGTCAATGACAAATGGGCCGACATGGGCGTCAAGGTCACCTGGAACCTGTTCAACGTGATCTCCGCTCCTGCGGCCATCGATGTGGCCAAGGCCGGTGAAGAAGTCGCTGCGGCGCGTCGTCAGGCCATGTCCATTGCCGTACTGGCTCAGCTTTACGTGGCCAACGCCAACTACCGTGAAGCCTTGCGCCAGTTCAAGACCAGCCAGCAACTGTCGAGCATCGACGGCGAAATCGTTGGTCAACTGCGCAACCGTTACAAGGCGGCAGGTATTGGTGAACTGGACCTGATCCAGGGCGAACTCAATACCCTGCAAGCCGACCTGCGCCGTGACCTGGCCTACGCCGACCTACGCAATGCCTACGGGCAGATCTTCGCCAGCGCCGGGCTTGATCCATTGCCGGAGCAACTGCCTTCGACCGATGTTCAAGTGATCGCGGGTGCCTTGGCGTCGCGTGAAAACCAATGGTCTGCCGGCAACATCGCCCAGCCCGTGAAAGCGGCTGAAGTACAGGCCAAGTAAGCGGATCCGTGCTTCCGGCCTTTTCCCGCCTGCCTGTAACAGTGGACTTGCCTCTGCTGTTACAGGCGCTCTCGCGTATTGCCGATACGGCCTGGACCGCGCATTTCAATGCCGGTTACTACGACGGGCAGTGGTCGGGTGTCGCGCTGATTTCCGCTGCCGACGCCCTGACGGAGTTATCGTCAGGTGCAGGCGAACCCATCCCCCGAGATCCTTGGCAAGCCGACGACCGCTGGGCTGCTGCCTTGCACGACCTGCCGCTGGATATTCGCAGCGCCCGCCTGCTGCGACTTGGGCCGGGTAGCCGAATCCACGAACACCGCGATTACGACCTCGGCGGACCGCAGGCTGATCGTCGTTTGCACATTCCCTTGCTCAGTTCGCCGGACGTGGATTTCATGCTGGACCGCCAGCGCATCCCGATGAGTGCGGGCGAGTGCTGGTTTCTGGATCTGGCCCGACCTCACAGTGTCGATAACTGGGGGCAGCAAGAGCGTGTTCATCTGGTGCTCGACTGCCGCCCCAATGCCTGGCTTGAACAGCAGATCGAAGCCGGTTTATCCACAACCCCACCCGCTGGCCAAGGCCGGGCAGCCGAAGCCTTTGCACAGTTCAGGGCCTTGCTGGAGTGCGATTCCCGGTTGTGTCGCATCTTGCAGGACGAACCGGACAGCGAGGCTTTCATCACCCGTACCCTGGCGCTGGGTGCCGAGCGCGGTCTGCATTTCGGTCGTGAAGACATACGCGCCGCGATGCGTCTGGGGCGCAATCAATGGAACCGACAATGGACAGCCTGAAAGACTGGCTGCCCATCCGCATCTGGCAGGAAGCTGAAGAATGGCGGGTGGACTGGTGCTGGTTTGGCGACCGCAAGCTCGACCAACCCTTCTTCCGCGATGCGGTGGACGAAGCGCTGCGCCTGCCTTTCAACCAGGCGTTCCGTCGTGAAACACCTCTTGCCGTGTTGTGTGATTGGCAACTGCCTGCCATCGACCCCACTGCGTTCGTTTATCACGCCTCGCGCTGCGGTTCGACCCTCATCGGCCAGATGCTGGCGCAGCTCGACGAAGCGATAGTGATTTCCGAACCACCGCCGCTCGATGCGCTGCTGCGCGGCACGCTTGAGCCTGAAGTGCGCAATGCTGCCTTGCGTGGCCTGCTCGCCGCCTATGGTCAGATCCGAGGCGGCACCGAGCAAAAGCTGGTGATCAAACTGGATGCGTGGAACATCGGCGAACTGCCGCTGCTGCGCGAGTGCTTTCCTGACGTGCCGTGGATGTTTGTGTATCGCGAGCCTCTGGAAATCGCCGTCTCCCACATGCGCCGTGCAGGCATGCACATGGTGCCCGGCATCATTGGCCCCAGCTCACTGGACGGGGAAAGTCAGGGCAATGTCCGGGAAGACTACATTGCTCAGCGACTGGGCCGGATTCTCGACTTCGGTCTTGAATACTGCCGCGTCTTTGCTGGCCTGCCGGTGAACTACCGGGAACTTCCCGGGGCGATGCAAGGGCACCTGTCGGACTTCTTCGGGCTTGATGCTGCGCAATGCAGCAAGGCGCTGCTGGCGACGGTCCAGCACGCCAAACAACCGGGTCAGGTATTTGTTGCCGACAGCCGGGATAAACATCGCGAGGCCACCGACCTGCTCAAGGACCGGATAGAATGCTGGACCCGCACTTCCTACGAGGCGCTGGAAGTCTTGCGAGGTGAGCGAAGCCTCAATCGGCAGGCATAAGCTCGATAGCACTACACATTTCCATTATTGGCCTGGGAGCATAATTTCCCGGGCATCGCTGTGAATGCTCAACAGGAAGTCCAGGTATGGCTGCGGGTAAAAGAACATTGTGGGGCGATGTGAAATTCATTGTGCTGGCTGTCATCTTTTTGCTGATAGCCGTACCCGGAAGTTTTGCGGCTTACCGGCTTTTCTGGACCGATGCGACGCTTTGTCTTGCGGAAGGGAAGGTGCTGAGTGATGAAGAGCATCGGCAGCGGTTTCTTGAGAGTCTGGTCAGGCTTGAAGTTGATAATAGTTATATTTATAAGAGACACGATGGTAATACACATCTAAAGGCCGGGATCATATACGAAGGCTGGCGCTATGATTTTATGCGGACTCTCCAAGTATCAAGAGTCAATACCAAATCGTTTGAAGAAAACTTTGGAGTAAAAATTGTTGCGCCGGTCAGTAATGAGGCCAGGTTTGAGTATCCTCGGGAACCCTTTGTGCTGGTGAGCTCTTTTGATGGAGGGCAGGGTTCAGCAACGTTTATTGCCTCTCGAGATGTAAAGCTTGTAAGCGACCCGAGTGAGTTACTCGAAAAGATCAGTATGTACGACCGGCTTCTTGGTTTTGGAAGCAAATTCTATGAAATTACCCACAGCGGATTAAATACCGAATGCTGTGGAAGTAAAAAGCACGGCGAAACTGAAGATGAGTATCGGTCCAGGAAAGATTTCGCCTATCAAACGACGATGAATTCGATTTCAAGAGGCTTTACAACTCGTACAGCCGTTACTGCTGCCTCGGGCTGTGGGGATGTACTGACAGATAAAAATGAGAATGGGTTTGATATGCGCCACATAAGGTGGGTGACGGTCAGGGACAGGTGAGGCTATTGCAGGGCAGTCGCGTGATGTCAGCGTGTCATGAGGATGGGATGGCTGTCGTTTTCTGATGCCGATGAGCCGATTATTTTGCTTATTCGGCTCATATGGTGAGCTGAATAGCGCTACTATTCGGCTCACACCCAGAGAACCTTCCCATGAGCGAACCCCTGAACTGGATCTGGCAGCACCCGGACTGGCCGCATTTTCGCTGGCAGGCTGAGCCGTTGGCGGTGTTGTTACGTGAGTGCTTTCAGGCTCAGGGCCAGTTGCTGGGCATGTTGAGCGCCGCAGGCACGGATACCAGCGCGCAAACGGAGCTGGATGCTCTGTTGCAAAACATCATCACTTCATCGGCCATCGAGGGAGAGCAACTGAATGTTGGTTCGGTGCGTTCTTCGCTTGCCAGGCGGCTTGGGCTTGAAGGCGGTCAACAGACCAACCCGCGCAGCGAAGGCTTGGCAGAGTTGATGCTCGATGCCACGCAACAACATCATGCTGCACTGACCATTGAGAGAATGCTGCGCTGGCATACTCTGCTGTTTCCAGAGCCGCAATCGCTTATGGCTCACAATATTCGAGTGGGAAGCTTGCGAGGCGAAGAGCCCATGCAAGTGGTTTCTGGACGCATCGATCAACCCACTGTGCATTTTGAAGCACCGCCACGCCAAGGTCTGGAAGCGCAACTGCAGGCATTTCTGGACTGGTTCAATGCCAGTCGCTCCGATGTCAGCCTTGATCCTTTGTTACGTGCAGGGCTGGCGCACTTCTGGTTCGTGACGCTCCATCCTTTCGACGATGGCAATGGACGCCTTACTCGGGCCATCACCGATCTGGCGCTGGCTCAGGCGGAAAATCAGTCCATTCGCTTTTACGCCATGTCCGCCAGCATCCTCGCCACTCGGCAGGATTACTACCGCATTCTGGAACGCACCCAGAAGGATGGCCTGGATATCACGTCATGGCTGCAATGGTTTCTTCAGACCTTACTGCATACCCTGCAACAAGCGATCAAACGTATCGACCGGGTTCTGGCAAAGGCGCGTTTCTGGCAACAGCACCGCGATAAAGGTCTGGCACCTGAGCAAATCAAAGTCCTGAACCGCTTGCTGGATGGAACCCTGCTGGCCGACAAACCAGGTTTTGAAGAAGGCATCAGCGCCGGGCAATACCAGGCCGTTACCAAAGTCAGTAAAGCCACGGCCACCCGGCATCTGGCCGACCTGCTGGAAAAAGGCTGTTTGCAGAAACTGCCGGGAGGCGGGCGGAGTACGCGGTATGAGGTGAGTTGGGGTTAAATGATCTGGCCTTTCACGAATGAATTCGCTACTCATCGTGTGAGGGGCCTTGGCCGCGACTGAAGGACAACCCACTCCTCGTGCCTCCGATAGCAAGACGCCTCCCTTTCCCTTGAGTGAAATTTCCGAGAAAATCCCGACCGCTTGCGCCCTGTGATTCGGGTCTCTAACCTCCTGCCGTCGCTGCAAAATCAGCGGTCAGGTTTGGTAGACCTGAAGTTTATTGGCGCAAGGCGCCACCTTTTGCGAGGCGCTTTTTTACGGCCTGTGTTTTGGTGGCCGTGCGCATGGCGTCCTTGGACGCGCCGGGTGCCAATAACCGGTTCTACCAACTTGCGTGCGGCCGCCACCCAATCGTTGGTAGCGATGGATGACGGCTCCTTTTGGTTTATTGGAGTTGTATCCGATGCTCAAAGTCACCCCCGACCCACCCGTTATCCCCACCGCCCACTTCATCGCCAACGAAGCATTGAGCTACGAAGAAGCGCTTATCCGTGCCTCCGATCTGTTGCGTTGCGCCATGGCCACGGCATACGAATGCGGCGACGGCCTCAGTGGCTCGCAGCGTGATCTGGCGTTTTCCGTGGTTCACCTGATCGAGATGGCCAATACGCTGTTGGAGCGGTCGTTGCGGTAGATGGGTTTTTCGCGAATGAACTCGTTCCTGCGCGGGTACGAATTCATTCGCGAAACCTGTGTCATTGACTCTTCGAGACGTTCAACTTGATTGGAACAGTCAGCGTTCCTCCCCAGTTGTAATCGGAGGCAGCCCTTATAGCCAATCTCAGTACACCTTCGTAATTATCGTCGGGCAGAGGCAATAAGTTGTCCGAGAGGTGATAGCTCAGTTTCCAATAGACGCTATGGTCATTGCTCAAGCATGACCTGACCGCATGCATGGGATATTCCTCGGGACAATCTCCATGTCTGAGGGTGCCGCGCAGGACGACGTGGTAAGGCACTCTATGTGTGCCCACCACCAGCGTTTTCAGTTTTGTATAGTGCTCTCCCTCAATCGCTTGAAGCGTTGTCGGACCTTCCTCCTTGCCATAAGCAACAAGGCCAATGAAAGACTTGAAGTCCGGTATGGCTATTGTTCCCTGAGTCGTTGGATTTGCAGAAACGTTCCATTCCGACGAATACTGCACACTGGGTTTGATGGGGTCAGGCAGGTTGAGATCTACGATGGTTTTTCGCGCCTCTGCGCTGTAAGGAAACGCCCATTTATCAAAGAAACCACTTAAATTCTTACCGACTATTCTGCTGCTATTAACCGCAAACCAGTCGATCTTTTTCTGATCTGTCGAGAAATCACCGGCATTCTCACCTCGCGCATAGGCAATCCGGAAATCCTTGGCGAACTGTGCATGCCAGTCCGGGAAGGAGATATAAAGTTGCCCGAGCATCATTAACGTTTTATCTCCAGGGTTGTCGGGAACTTCAGGTAACCCCTCCATTGCCAGGAATCGCCCTACAGCTTCCGGGTCCGAGATTATATAGGCTCCGAATCGTGGGTGGCACCGCTGGAAGTTGGCTACTTTATTGCCTGTCAACATTCGGCAAGCTTCCAGCGAGAACAAGTTGTTGCTGATTTCTGTGAGGTGGTTCCATTTCCATGCCAGTTGATTCTGGTGACCATATTCATGCCAGTCGCCCCACTGGCTGGTCACCCGGTTTCCACCAAAATCTATTCCGACCAGTCCGTTGTAATAATGAGACATACAGCAAATATTGAAGCTTGCCTGATACATTGATAAGGCTAAAGTATCAAGTGGCGTATCGGTCTGCCATGTAAAGCCATTGAATTGATCATAGCGGGTTGTAACGATCAGGTGCTCCCTCATCATGGCATCTATATCTTTATCGGCATGCTGCAAGGCGACGGATGCAGGGAAGTCCATCACGGTTCTGCCGTTGAACAGGTAGACCTGGCCTGAGGGATCAGGCTTTTTGGCGATCGCTGGCCAGTCGCTCGTTGGTGTTACTCCGAAGAGATAGAGCGACGTGTTTTCATGGGGCGGGGAGGTGCTTATATTGACAAATTGGCCCCAACTGCTCCAGTTATTCATGTTCTTTCCGGCGTCCACACAGGCAAGCATCAGCATGCCGGGAATGGTTGCTTTGTAGACCTGAGTCGAGTTTTTCTTCAAGGTCATGCTGTTCGTGGCCGAGGCCCCGTAAGGCTTGTCGAAGTTGGCGAATGTGTGAGCGGAACAGCGTGTAAGCAGGCTGGGATAGTCTTTGACGTCCAGAGTTATCTCATCGCCGACCGCCAGATAAACATGAGTGGGTATATAGATATTTCTACGCTGCCATCCCCCCACGCGCCTCATTTCATTCTCTTGTTCTTCGAGAACGGGAATATTATACGTATCTTCATCGCCTCCATATATTTCATTTATCCGTAATTGCCACAGCAATACTTCGCCAATTACACCTTGTGTGGAGGCTTGAGAAATATCGTTTTTTCTATCGAGGGATTCCGAAGGTACCAATGTTTCTTTGTCATCATAGATAGCGTCGTCTTCGGCATGGGCGGTGATACCCGTAACTAATGTTAACAGGATGGCGATTGAGTGAAGGTATAAGCGAGTGGCGTTATATAACCTCGCTTGGTAACAAGGCGTGTTCATTGTCTGGCTCCTTTTTATAGTGCTTCCTTTATTGGATGTAGTTTAGTTTGCCCATCATTGAATGGGCGCATGCAGGTATATCGTTTGGCAATACTCATGGGCCATTCAGGAGCGAACTCATTCGCGAAAAGCAGCCCGATTCATTACTCCAACCGTAACGATTCCGCTCCCTGCTTGATTGATGCTCCACACCCTTCGCTCCTAAGGTGACCCACGACAGCGAATTCGTGGAGTGATCATGACAACAATAATGAACCCCGACGCACGCTGGTCGCGTCGTCGCAGTGAGAAGCAGCGGCGGCTCGAACAGGTGCGAGCCCTCGCCGATGGTGTGGTGTTGCCGACCGACAAGATTGTCGCGGCGCTGGAGGCCTTGCTGGTTTCCGGGGACCGTGTGGTGTTGGAAGGCAACAACCAGAAGCAGGCAGACTTTCTTTCCCGGGCACTGGCCAAGGTCGATCCGGCCAAGGTTCACGATCTGCACATGATCATGCCCAGTGTCGGTCGGGCCGAGCATCTGGATCTTTTCGAGCAGGGCATCGCCCGCAAGCTGGATTTCTCTTTCGCCGGAACGCAAAGCCTGCGCATCAGCCAGTTGCTTGAAGACGGGTTGCTGGAAGTCGGCGCCATCCACACTTACATCGAACTCTATTCTCGGCTGGTGGTGGACCTGATCCCCAACGTGGTGCTGGCCGCTGGTTTCATGGCCGACCGGGCAGGCAATATCTACACCGGCCCGAGCACCGAAGACACTCCGGCTCTGATCGAGCCCGCAGCCTTCAGCGACGGCATTGTCATCGTCCAGGTCAACCAGTTGGTGGATGACGTCAGCGAACTGCCACGTGTCGACATCCCGGCCTCCTGGGTCGATTTCGTGGTGGTGGCTGACAAGCCGTTCTATATCGAGCCGCTGTTCACCCGCGATCCTCGCCACATCAAGCCGGTGCATGTGCTGATGGCGATGATGGCGATTCGCGGCATCTATGAAAAACACAACGTTCAGTCGCTCAACCACGGCATTGGTTTCAACACCGCCGCCATTGAGCTGATCCTGCCGACCTACGGCGAATCTCTGGGCCTCAAAGGCAAGATCTGCCGCAACTGGACACTCAATCCGCACCCGACGCTGATCCCCGCCATTGAAAGTGGCTGGGTCGAAAGTGTGCATTGCTTCGGCACCGAGCTGGGCATGGAAAACTACATCGCCGCCCGGCCCGATGTGTTCTTTACCGGGCGTGACGGCTCGCTGCGCTCCAACCGCCAGTTGTGCCAACTGGCCGGGCAGTACGCGGTGGATCTGTTTATCGGCGCGACCTTGCAGGTCGATGGCGACGGGCATTCCTCGACCGTTACTCGCGGTCGGCTGGCAGGCTTCGGTGGTGCGCCCAACATGGGTCATGACCCTCGCGGCCGTCGCCATGCAACTCCGGCCTGGCTCGATATGCGCCAGCAGAGTGGCGATGCTCCCGAGGCTTATCTGGAGCGTGGCAAGAAGCTGGTGGTGCAGATGGTCGAGACTTTCCAGGAAGGCGGCAAACCCACCTTTGTCGAAACTCTCGATGCAGTTGAAGTGGCCAAGAAGAGCGGCATGCCACTGGCACCGATCATGATCTATGGCGATGACGTCACCCACCTGCTCACCGAAGAGGGCATCGCCTATCTGTACAAGGCACGCAGCCTTGAAGAGCGTCAGGCGATGATCGCCGCCGTGGCAGGCGTGACGGTGATCGGCATGCGCCACAACCCCAAGGACACTGCACGCATGCGCCGTGAGGGCCTGATTGCCTTGCCGGAGGACCTGGGGATTCGTCGCACCGATGCCAGCCGTGAATTGCTTGCTGCCAAGAGCATTGCCGAGCTGGTCCAGTGGTCTGGCGGCTTGTACAACCCGCCTGCGAAATTCAGGAGCTGGTGATGCGCGCACTCAAACTGGATTCACCACCCGTTACCCTTGGCGAGCACCTGGCCGATATGGCTGTGGAAGCACTGATAGACGAAGCCGACCTGTCACCCAAGCCTGCATTGGTGGACCGGCGCGGCAGCGGGGCGCACACCGATCTGCACTTGGGCCTGATGCATGCGTCGGCCCTGTCGCTGTGGCCAACCTTCAAGCAAATGGCCGATGCCGCTCTGGAGTTCGGTGAAGTAGGCCAACCGTTGCGTGAGGCCTTGGGCAGGCTCGGGCGCGAAGGTGAAAGCGACATGCTGCGCGCCACTGCTGGTGTGAACACTCATCGCGGTGCTATCTGGGCCTTGGGGCTGCTGGTGGCTGCTGCTGCGCTGGAACCGGAAAACTGTAAGCCAGCGGCTATCTGTTTGCGGGCTGCGCAGTTGGCACTGATCGAGGATCGTTATGCCGTCGCTCAGCCCAGCAATGGCCGTGAAGTCGCACGACGTTACGGCGCGATGGGGGCTCGGGAGCAGGCGCAGCTTGGCTTCCCGGCGATCACCCGCTTTGGCCTGCCACAACTGCAACACAGCCGTGCGGCGGGCTGTGGCGAGCAGAATTCCCGGCTGGATGCCTTGCTGTCGATCATGACCACTCTGGCGGACACCTGCGTGCTGCACCGTTCCGGAATGACCGGGCTTGAAGCCATGCAGCGCGGCGCACAGCGGGTTCTGGATGCTGGCGGCAGTGCCAGCCTGGCAGGGCGCCGCTATCTGCAAGAGCTGGATCAGCAACTGCTGAGCCTGAATGCTTCTCCTGGAGGCGCAGCCGATCTGCTCGCCGCCTGCCTGTTTATCGATAGCCTTGAGCCTGCGCTCGGCCATTCATCGAGGAGTCTTTGATCATGGAAACCCTGTCTTTTGAATTTCCTGCCGGGCAGCCGCCCAGAGGCCGTGCATTGGTGGGCTGTGTGGGGTCGGGCGACCTGGAAGTGCTGCTGGAGCCGGGCTTGCCGGGCAAGCTGTCGATCCAGGTGGTGACCTCGGTCAATGGTGCATCTGCGCGTTGGCAACATCTGTTCGAGCGCATGTTCGATGGCCAGACACCGCCAGCCCTGAGCATCGATATCCATGATTTCGGTGCGACACCGGGCGTGGTGCGTCTGCGTCTGGAACAAGGTTTCGAGGAGATCGGCCATGACTGATACCGCTCGTTTGCTGAGCCAGCACAGCTTTATCGAACTGGGTGCCCGTCAGCGTGCCCGTGCCTTGCTGGATGCTGGCAGCTTTCGTGAGCTGCTTGATCCTTTCGCTCGCGTCATGTCGCCCTGGCTGGAGCGCCAGGGTGTCGTGCCTCAGGCCGATGATGGTGTTGTGGTCGCCAAGGGCACGGTTGATGGTCGGCCTGTAGTGATTGCGGCCATCGAGGGTGCGTTTCAGGGCGGCAGCATGGGCGAAGTGGGCGGCGCAAAAATGGCCGGAGCACTGGAGCTGGCTGCCGAAGACAACCGCAAGGGCATTCCGACCGCTGCGATTCTGTTGCTGGAAACCGGCGGCGTGCGTTTGCAGGAAGCCAATCTGGGACTGGCAGCGATTGCCGAGATTCATGCGGCGATTGTCGATCTGCGCCAGTACCAGCCGGTGATCGGTGTGGTGGCGGGCAGTGTCGGGTGCTTTGGCGGCATGTCCATCGCGGCAGGCTTGTGCAGCTATTTGCTGGTCACCCAGGAGGCCCGTCTGGGCTTGAACGGCCCACAGGTGATCGAGCAGGAGGCGGGCATCGAAGAGTATGACTCTCGCGACCGGCCGTTTATCTGGAGCCTGACCGGTGGTGAGCAACGTTTCGCCAGCGAACTGGTGGATGGTTTTGCTGCTGACGATGTGGCGGATATCCGGCAGCAGGTCAGTGGCTGGCTCGGTGACGGCGTACCTGCCCAGCATCGCAGCAGCCAGTACGACCTGTTCCTGCAGCGTCTCTCGCGCCTGGACACCACGCCGCAGATTGACCCGCAGGCGGTGCGCACCCTCTATCAAGGAGCCAAGTCATGAGTGATTCCCCACGTGGTTTGAACTGGTTCAACGCCTTGAGCGCGCAGGCCAGAGAAGTGGTGGGCTTGCCCGCATCGGTTAAGGCCGCGGACGGCAGCTTTGGTAATCGGCCGGTACGTTTTCTGGCCGTAATCGCCGATGGCGACAACCGTTTTCCCCGCGCGCGCAATGGGGAAGTCGGTTTGCTGGAAGGCTGGGGGCTGGCCAAGGCAGTGGACGATGCCATCGAACTGGATCGTCAGGCTGATCACAAACGTGCGTTGATCGCGATTATCGATGTGCCGAGCCAGGCCTATGGCCGCCGCGAGGAAGCCTTGGGGATTCACCAGGCACTGGCGGGTGCCGTGGACAGTTACGCTCGTGCCCGTCTGGTCGGGCATCCGGTGATTGGCCTGTTGGTGGGCAAAGCCATGTCCGGTGCCTTTCTGGCCCATGGTTATCAAGCCAACCGACTGATTGCCCTGCGTGATCCGGGGGTAATGGTGCATGCCATGGGCAAGGCGTCCGCCGCCCGTGTGACGTTGCGCAGTGTCGAAGAGCTGGAAAAGCTCGCTGCCAGCATCCCGCCCATGGCCTATGACATCGACAACTATGCGAGTCTGGGTCTGCTCTGGGAAACCTTGCCGGTCAGCCAGATCGAACAGCCCGGTGCGGATGATCTGGCCAAGGTGCAGAACGTCCTGAGCAGTGCCATCGAGGATGTGCAGCGTAGCGGCACTGACCTGAGCGGTCGTCTGGGGGCCAGCAATCGTGCAGCCTCGTCGACCGTGCGCCAACTGTTGCGGGCTCAGTGGTAATGAATACCCCGCTGACGGTGCTGCCCCATGACTTGTTGTGGGGTATGCCTCTGTCCGACTTGCCTGCGGATGCACCCGACTGGGTGTTTGAAGTGGTCAGCAAGGGCCAGCCCGTGGTGGTGCGCCGTGCGTCGGTAGCAGCGGGGCAGGTGGCGGTGGGTATTCGCGGGTCGCTTCGCGAGCAGCGTTATGCCGCGATCATGGCTTGCTCGGCTATCGAGCGTCATGTGCGCCCTGAGCAACTGACTCATCTTGCCACTAGAAATCCTTGCAATTGGCCTGCGCTGGATGCCTTGCGTCAGGTTCGTCCAGTGATGGATGTATTGGGGTTGAGTTGGGGTGTCAGCGGCAGTGCGGGCTTTGAACTGGCCAGTGGTTTTTCGGCACTGCATCAGGGCAGCGATCTGGATCTGATTCTGCGCACGCCGCAGTTTGTGAGTCGCCGTTGGGCGGCCGAGCTGGTGGAGGCGCTGGAAACAGCGACCTGCCGGGTCGATGTCCAACTGCAACTGAACGATGGGGCGGTGGCGTTGCGTGAATGGGCCGGGGCTTCCCGTCAGGTTCTGCTCAAAAGCTCGACAGAGGCCCGACTGGTCAGCGATCCATGGCAGCCGCCAAGGATGTGCGCATGAGCAGCTTCTGGGTGTTTCCCGGTCAGGGCGCGCAACAGGCGGGCATGTTGCACCAGTTGCCGGACTCGCCCGTGGTGCGTGATTGCCTGCGCGAAGCTGCCGAGGTGCTGGATGAGGATGTACTGCGGCTTGACCACGCCGACGCGCTGCAATCGACCCGTGCTGTTCAGCTTTGTCTGTTGATCGCCGGAGTGGCTTATGCCCGAGTGTTGCAACAACTCGGTTGTCAGCCGGATTACGTCGCAGGCTTGTCGATTGGCGCTTATCCGGCAGCCGTAGTCGCCAATGCGTTGGCTTTCGAGGATGCGCTTCGGCTGGTGGCCTTGCGGGGTGAGTTGATGCAGAACGCCTACCCCGAAGGCTATGGCATGACTGCCATTATCGGGCTGGATCAGGCCTGCATCGAGGCATCGATTGCTCAGGTTCACAGCCAGGATTCGCCGGTGTTTCTGGCCAATATCAACGCCGAGAACCAATGCGTCATTGCAGGCAGCAGCCAGGCGATGGAACGGGTCGGGCGTCTGGCAAAAGAGGCCGGTGCAGCCGCCGTCAAACGGCTGGCCGTGAGCGTGCCGTCCCATTGCGCTCTGCTGGAAGAGCCTGCGCAGGTGTTGGCCAAGGCATTCGCCAGCGTCCGGCTTGAGGTGCCCAAAGTGCGTTACCTCAGCGGCAGTACGGCGCGCCCCATCGTGAATGCTGAAAAGCTGCGTGATGACCTGACTTTCAACATGTGCCGTGTCATCGACTGGCGCAGTACCGTGCAGACCGCCTACGAGCGCGGCGTGCGGCTACAGATCGAATTACCGCCTGGCACCGTGCTGACGGGGCTGGCGCGCAAGGTGTTCGAACAAGGAACGGCAGTCGCCTTTCAAGGCGCTCGCCTGGACAGTCTGGTCGCGTTGTCGCGAGAGGAGGGAACCCGCAATCCATAGAAATGCTGAGTGCAATGCTGCTGCGAAGGACAAAAACAACAACTTCGGCAACGCAATTGAGGAATAACAACAATGATTATCTACGGTGTAGCTCTGCTGGCTATTTGCACTCTTTCGGGGGTGATTCTCGGTGACATGCTCGGCGTTCTGCTGGGCGTCAAATCCAATGTGGGCGGTGTCGGTATCGCCATGATCCTGTTGATCTGCGCCCGCCTGTGGATGCAGAAAAACGGCGGCATGAGCAAGGACTGCGAAATGGGCGTCGGCTTCTGGGGCGCGATGTACATTCCAGTGGTGGTGGCCATGGCCGCTCAACAAAACGTGGTGACTGCACTCAAGGGCGGACCTGTCGCCGTGCTGGCAGCCATCGGTTCGGTGGTGCTGTGTGCCTGCACCATTGCGTTGATCAGCCGTACCAATCGGGGTGAGCCGCTGCCCAAGGAAGAGCCGGACGTGATCCCGACTGCAACGCCTGTGGGAGGTCGCTGATATGTGGGATCTCATCGAGAAAGGTCTTGAACACAACGGTCTGATTACAGCCTTCGCTTTCGTTGGCGTGATCATGTGGATTTCGGTCATTCTGTCCAAACGGCTGACCTTTGGACGAGTGCATGGCTCGGCCATTGCGATTGTCATCGGCCTGATCCTGGCCTGGGTTGGCGGCACGTTGACCGGCGGGCAAAAGGGCCTGGCTGATATGGCGCTGTTCTCCGGGATCGGCCTGATGGGTGGTGCGATGCTGCGCGACTTCGCCATCGTTGCCACGGCGTTCGAGGTGCAGGCCACCGAGGCGCGCAAGGCCGGCATGATCGGCGCGGTTGCGCTGTTTCTGGGCACCATCCTGCCGTTCATTGTCGGGGCGAGCATTGCCTGGGTATTTGGTTATCGCGACGCAATCAGCATGACCACCATCGGCGCGGGCGCGGTCACCTACATCGTCGGCCCGGTGACAGGCGCTGCGCTTGGGGCGTCCTCGGATGTCATGGCCTTGTCCATCGCCACCGGTTTGATCAAGGCGATTCTGGTGATGGTCGGAACACCGATGGCCGCACGCTGGATGGGCCTGGACAACCCGCGCTCGGCAATGGTCTTCGGCGGCCTGGCCGGAACCGTCAGCGGCGTGACCGCCGGCCTTGCTGCGACCGACCGGCGTCTGGTGCCTTATGGCGCCTTGACCGCTACCTTCCACACCGGGCTGGGCTGCCTGCTCGGGCCGTCATTGCTGTACTTCATCGTGCGGGCCATTGTGGGATAGGGCGTTGGAGCGGCAAGCTGCAAGCTTTAAGCTTCAAGTCAAAAGCTTGCAGCTTGCAGCTTGCAGCTTGCAGCTCCGCCTCCGCGAATAAATTCGCTCCTACGCGATATTGGTCAGGCGGTTTGTATACATCCGGCATTCGGCAATCAGTGCCAGCAGGTTCGGGTCCCGCTCTCTGGATTTGAGAAACACCAGGCCGATGTGCTGTTGCATGCGATAGCGTTCCTGCAGCGGGATCAGTCGCACGCGGTTTTCATACACGGCTGCGATGCGGCCCGGCAGCAGGGCGTAACCCACGCCTGAGCTGACCATGCTCAGCAGTGTGAAGATGTCGTTCACCTGCATCGCCACCTTGGGCTCGAACCCCGCCTGTTGAAATACCCGCACACCGTCGCGGTGGGTGGCGAAGCCTTGGGTCAGGGTAATGAAGGTCGATTCGTACAGGTCGCTCAGGTCCACTTCCTGATGCTGGGAGAAGGGCGAGTCGGCAGGTACGGCGAGGAAGATATCGTCGGAAAACAGCGGCAGATGCTCGCAGTCCGGGTCATTGAGGCTTTCATCCAGCGAGACCAGCATCGCATCGACTTCCATGTTCTTGAGCTTGTAGAACAGGTCGATGTTCGAGCCCAGAATCAAGTCGATATTCAGTTCGCTGCGGCGGATCTTCAGGCCCATGATTAGCTGCGGAATGGTCTTGACCGTCAGGGAGTACAGCGCGCCAAGCTTGAAACGTGCGGCTGAGAAACCGGCCGCCTGGCGGGTCATTTCGACGGTGGTCAGCACGTCCTGAATCAGCTTCTGTGCGCGCTCTTCCAGCACGTAGGCGCTTTCCAGTGGCGTCAGGTTACGGCCTTCATGTTTGAACAGCGGGCAGCGCAGGGCGCTTTCCAGCGAATGAATGGCGCGATGCACGCTGACATTGCTGGTCTGCAATTCCGCCGCAGCCCGCGCCAGATTGCCTGTGCGCATGAAGGCCAGGAAGATTTCCAGTTTTTTCAGGGTTAGCTCGTCATCGATCTGCATGTCGTGGCGCTTGTTGTTGGTGTGCGTTGATTGTGCCTGACCCTGAAGACGATGACTGCTGCAAATATCTGCATTGCGCTTTACATCAATAACCGGGAGCCTCTACAACAGCTGTTTCGTGTAGTCAGAGGTAACGTGCGGATGTACTACGGAGAAAAATTCAACGCTTGGTCACATCTGGTAGGCGCGATATTGGCGGCGGCCGGCGCCATCTGGTTACTGGTGATGGCGAGTCTGCACGGCGATATCTGGAAGGTTGTCAGCATGGCGATCTACGGGGTGTGCCTGGTGATTCTGTACAGCGTCTCGACGGTGTATCACAGCGTTCGCGGGCGCGCTAAGGCCATCATGCAGAAGGTCGATCATTTTTCGATCTATCTGATGATTGCGGGCAGCTACACGCCGTTCTGCCTGGTGACATTGCGCGGTCCGTGGGGCTGGAGTCTGTTCGGAGTCGTCTGGGGGCTGGCGTTGATCGGCATCCTGCAGGAAATCAAACCACGTTCAGAAGCCCGGATCATGTCCATCGTGATCTATGCCGTGATGGGCTGGATCGTGCTGGTGGCGGTCAAGCCATTGCTGGCTGCGCTGGGGCTGGCGGGCTTTATATGGCTTGCCGGTGGCGGAGTGCTTTACACCGTCGGCATCATCTTTTTCGTGTTTGACCATATTCGCCACTGGCACGGGATCTGGCACCTGTTCGTGATTGCCGGAAGCCTGATGCATTTCATAGCGATCTGGTTCTACGTTTTGTAGCGAATTCTGTGGGAGGCAGCTTGCTGGCGACGATTCATTTGACGCCGTCGCGGGCAAGCCCCCTTCCACAAGGAAGCGCGTGATTTAGAAATCACCCCATAACTGCTGCGCGACACTCAGCGCAACCACCGGCGCTGTCTCGGTGCGCAGCACGCGCGGGCCCAGGCGGGCGGAGTGGAAGCCTGCTTCCCTGGCCTGTTCGACTTCCGCGTCGTTCAAACCGCCTTCAGGGCCGATCAGGAAGGCCAGGGTCGTCGGTTTTTCGTGGCTGGTCAGAGCTTCGGCGACTGGATGCAGGACCAGCTTGAGGCCTGCTTCGGTGCGTTTGAGCCAGTCGGCCAGAGGCATCGGTGGATGAATCACTGGCACCACGGAGCGGCCGCATTGTTCGCAGGCGCTGATTGCAATCTGTTGCCAGTGCGCCTGGCGCTTTTCGGCGCGTTCGTCCTTGAGGCGCACTTCGCAGCGTTCGCTGACAATCGGGGTTATTTCACTGACGCCCAGTTCTGTGGCTTTCTGGATGGCCCAGTCCATCCGCTCGCCACGCGACAGGCCCTGGCCCAGATGAATGCGCAGCGGCGATTCGATCTGCCCGGCAAGGCTTTCAACAAGCTGGACGCGCACGCGCTTCTTGCCGACTTCCACCAGTGTGCCGAGAAACTCCGTGCCCGAGCCATCGAACAGTTGCAGCGCATCGCCCTCGGCCATGCGCAGTACGCGACTGATGTAGTGTGCCTGGGCCTCGGGCAATTCGTGCTCGCCGAGGCTCAAGGTGGCGTCGATGAAGAAGCGGGACAGTCTCATGGTGGTTCTCTGGGTGATTGTTTTTTAACAAGTGCAGTGTGTGGCTTTCGGGGATGAATCCCCCCGTCATCAAACAAAACAGGAATTTCCGTAGGAGCGAATTCATTCGCGAAAGGCCGGTACATCCCATACAAATTCACTGCCTTGAATGACGTCTCGCGAATAAATTCGCTCCTACCGTTTAACGGGTTTTAACCGGGGTCACGAAAATCCGGATGGAAGTTCTCTCGCACGGCCACGCTGATGCTGCTGCGGGTAGCGATGTCGATGCCTTCGCTGGCGACTTCGGCCAGGAAGTCGATCTGCTCGGGTGTGATCACGTACGGCGGCAGGAAGTACACCACGCTGCCCAGCGGCCTCAACAGCGCACCGCGCTCCAGAGCGTGCTGGAAAACCTGCAGGCCTCGGCGCTCCTGCCACGGGTAAGCGGTTTTGGTCGCTTTGTCCTGGACCATTTCGATGGCCAGTGCCATGCCGGTCTGGCGCACTTCGGCTACATGCGGGTGATCCACCAGATGCGCGGTGGCCGTGGCCATGCGTTGTGCCAGCGCCTTGTTGTTCTCGATGACATTGTCCTGCTCGAAGATATCGAGGGTCGCCAATGCCGCCGCACACGCCAGCGGGTTGCCGGTGTAGCTGTGGGAGTGCAGGAAGGCGCGAAGCGTCGGGTAGTCGTCGTAGAAGGCGTCGTACACTTCGTCTGTGGTCAGGCAGGCGGCCAGTGGCAGATAACCGCCGGTCAGGGCCTTGGACAGGCACAGGAAGTCCGGGCGGATGCCGGCCTGTTCACAGGCAAACATGCTGCCGGTACGGCCGAAGCCCACGGCGATTTCATCGTGAATCAGATGCACGCCATAACGATCACAGGCCTCGCGCAGCAGCTTGAGATAGATCGGGTGATACATGCGCATGCCGCCCGCGCCCTGAATCAACGGCTCGACGATCACGGCTGCAACGCTGTCGTGATGCTCGGCCAGAGTCTGTTCCATGGCCGCGAACATGTTGCGCGAGTGTTCTTCCCAGCTCATGCCTTGCGGGCGGTTATAGCAGTCCGGGCTCGGCACTTTGATGGTGTCCATCAGCAGCGCTTTATAGGTTTCGGTGAACAACGGCACGTCGCCCACTGACATCGCGGCCATGGTTTCGCCGTGATAGCTGTTGGTCAGGGTCACGAAGCGTTTCTTGTTCGGCTGGCCGCGATTGAGCCAGTAGTGAAAGCTCATTTTCAGCGCCACTTCGATGCAGGACGAGCCATTATCGGAGTAGAAGCAGCGTGTAAGGCCTTCGGGAGTAAGCTTGACCAGCCGCTCGGACAGTTCAATCACCGGCTGATGGCTGAAGCCTGCGAGGATGACATGCTCCAGTTGATCGACCTGATCCTTGATCCGCTGGTTGATGCGCGGGTTGGCGTGGCCGAACACGTTGACCCACCAGGAACTGACGGCATCCAGATAACGCTTGCCTTCAAAGTCTTCCAGCCAGACGCCTTCGCCGCGTTTGATCGGAATCAGTGGCAGGTTTTCGTGATCTTTCATCTGCGTGCAGGGGTGCCACAGGACCTTGAGGTCGCGTTGCATCCACTGGTCATTCAGGCCCATTTGCAATCTCCGGGTAGCGGCTCGCATGACGCGAGTGCGAACAATCGCGCAAGCCTATGCAATGCCTGGCCGTGGGACAACCATTTGTATCGTATAGAACATCGCTGGCGGGCATTTTATGGCTGGCGTATGCTGCGCGCCTCTTCGTTGTTTTTAGCAATTTCCCCACGTTTTTCGGAGTTCACGGAATGCTTTCTGGGTGGCTGCGCGCGTGTGCGCTGGTAGTGATAGGGCTGGTCAGCGTTTCGACGCTTGCGAATGAAAAACAACGTACAGCCATTGTCGTCGGAGGCGGGCTGGCAGGCCTGACGGCGGCTTATGAGTTGCAGAACAAAGGCTGGCAGGTGACGCTGCTGGAGGCCAGGGCCAATATTGGCGGCCGTTCGGGGCTTGCCACCAGCGAGTGGATCGGCAATGCCAAGGCGCAGCCGGTTCTGAACCGTTATCTGGACAGCTTCAAGATCCAGAGCGTGCCGGCTCCTGAGTTTGTGCGGACGCCCGGTTATCTGATCGACGGTGTGCATTTCACCCAGGCCGATCTGGCGCTCAAGCAACCGGCAACCGCCGAGGCCATCAAGCGCTACGAGGAGACGCTGGACAACCTGGCGCGCTCCATCGAGAACCCTGAAAACCCGGCCGCCAACAGCACGCTGTTCGCTCTGGATCAGATCAACGTGTCCAACTGGCTGGATCGTCTGAACCTGCCTGCGACGGCGCGGCAGTTGATCAATCAGCAGATCCGTACTCGCTATGACGAGCCTTCGCGTCTGTCGCTGCTGTATTTTGCCCAGCAGTCGCGGGTTTACCGCGCAGTGGATGAGCGCGATCAGCGCGCTGCACGTCTGCCGGGTGGCAGCGTGGTGCTGGCCCAGGCTTTCGTCAAACAGCTCAAGACCATCAAGACCAGCTCTCCGGTATCGGCCATCGTGCAGGAAAAGGACGGCGTAACGGTCAAGGTCGGCGCAGTCGGTTACAGCGCCGACTACGTGGTGCTGGCCGTGCCTTTGCGCTCGCTGAGCAATATTCAGATGACGCCTGCGCTGGATGCCCAGCACATGGGCGCCCTCAAGGGCACCAACTATGGCTGGCGCGACCAGATCATGCTCAAGTTCAAGACGCCGGTCTGGGACAGCAAGGCGCGCATGTCGGGCGAGATCTTCAGCAATACCGGCCTGGGCATGCTGTGGATCGAGCCAGCACTCAAGGGCGGTGCCAATGTGGTGATCAACCTGTCTGGCGACAATGCCCGGATCATGCAGGCGTTTGGCGACAAGCAACTGGTCGATCAGGTACTGATCCGCTTGCACACGTTTTATCCACAGGCGCGTGGTGCCTACACCGGCTATGAAATCCGCCGTTACAGCGTCGATCCTTCGACAGGCGGTTCTTACCTGGCCTTTGGCCCCGGTCAGATCAGCAAGTACTGGCGTCTGTGGGAAAAGCCCGTGCAGCGTGTAGCTTTTGCGGGTGAACACACTGACGCTCTGTATCCCGGCACGCTGGAAGGCGCTCTGCGCAGCGGTCAGCGTGCAGCCAGTCAGGTACAGGATCTGGCGGCGGGCAAGTCGTTCGAGCCGGTAAAGGTGGTTCCTCCTGCGGCACCTGCTCCTGCGGTGCAGAAGTCAGAAGGTGGTTTCTTCAGCAATCTGTTCGGTGGTTCTTCCGACAAGCCTGCTGAAAAACCTGCCGAGAAGCCGGTCGAGAAAGCTCCCGAGCCAGCTCCAGCTCCGCTTCCGGCGCCTGTGCCTGTCGCTCCTGTGGTTACGCCGGTGGCTGAACCGGCCAAGACGCCTGCGAAAGCCGAGCCTGCCAAGAAGGCTCCGGCCAAGGCTGAACCAGCCAAGAAAGCGCCTGCCAAGGAAGCTGTGAAAAAAGAGCCTGTGAAAAAAGAGGCCGCCAAGAAAGAGGCTGTGAAGGAAAAGGCACCTGCCAAGCCGGCCACGGCTCCGAAAGCATCGGCTAAAACCGAAGCAGCATCGGCTGACGTCAAGAACTGAACCAGCCATCGCTGACAGGAAGGGCGCGGATAAACACCGCGCCCTTTTTTTATGCGCGGTGAATTCGTTCTTTATCAACCTGTGCAGAGGAACTTTCGTAATAGTGCCGTTCATCGCCATCGAAATGCCGACGGTCATGGCACAGTGTTACTGAGTGTGATTTATCGAGATGCTGCGTCAGCAGAACAGCCTGCGGTCGTCGAAAAGGACCCAGGTGGAAAATCGAAAGGTAGAGGGTAGAAAAATATTCATCGTATTTTTCGATAGTTCAGAGCGAAATTTTGCGCTTTCATTCGATAGATAAAAAGCTAGTCTGGTAACACTTATTACAGGGTATTTGCGATGCAGTTACGTAATTCATCCTCTCGCTACGGTCTGGTCGGCATGGTGCTGCATTGGGGTGTAGCGGTTGTGGTCTTCGGGTTGTTTGCGCTTGGGCTATGGATGGTGGGACTGGATTATTACGATACCTGGCGCAAGGCCGGGCCCGATCTGCACAAGAGCATCGGTATCACACTGTTTGCAGTGATGCTGTTCCGTGTGGTCTGGCGCCTGCTCAGCCCGCCGCCTCCACCATTGGCCAGCTACAGTAAGCTGACGCGCATTGGTGCTGCATTTGGTCACTTGTTTCTGTATGTCGTTCTGTTTGCTGTGATGTTCGCCGGTTACCTGATTTCCACCGCCGACGGCGTGGGGATTCCGGTTTTCGGTTTGTTCGAGGTGCCAGCGCTGGTCAGTGGCCTTCCCGAACAGGCGGAAACGGCGGGCTGGATTCATCTTTATCTGGCATGGCTCATCGTGGTTTTTGCGGGGTTCCATGGCCTGGCTGCACTGAAACACCACTTCATCGATCGCGATGTGACCCTCAAGCGTATGCTGGGTCGTAACTGATTGTTCAACCAAAACGGGAATAAAAGCATGTTGAAGAAGTCTCTCGCCGCTCTGGCTCTGGGTACCGCTCTGTTGTCTGCCGGTCAGGCGATGGCTGCTGATTACGTGATCGACAAGGAAGGCCAGCACGCTTTCATCGACTTCAAGATCAGCCACCTGGGCTACAGCTTCATCCACGGCACGTTCAAGGACTGGGACGGTACTTTCAGCTTCGACGCTGCCAAGCCTGAAGCCAGCAAGATCGCTGTCGAACTGAAAACCGCCAGCCTGTTCACCAACCATGCCGAGCGCGACAAGCACATCCTCAGCAAGGACTTCCTGGACGCTGGCAAATACCCTGAAGCCAAGTTCGTTTCCACCAGCGTCAAATCCACCGGCGCGAAAACCGCTGACGTCACTGGCGACCTGACCCTGCACGGCGTCACCAAGCCAATCGTGATCAAGGCTACCTTCAACGGCGAAGGCAAGGATCCATGGGGCGGCTACCGTGCCGGCTTCAACGGCACCAGCACTCTGAACCTGAACGACTTCGGCATCAAAGGCCCAGGTCCGACTTCTCAGACGCTGGACCTGGACATCACCCTCGAAGGTGTCCAGAAGAAGTAAGCGCTGTCTGATCGACGGAACGCCGACCTTGTGTCGGCGTTCCTGTTTTAGCCACATACAAAAACGCCCCGAACCAGTCGGGGCGTTTCTGTTTCAGCCATGCCGTCAGTTATCGCGGTTGCGAGTCAGCAGGGCCGGTTTTTCACCGCGTGGGCGGCTTGGCAACTGATCGAGCTGCTCGGCAGAAGGGAACCGGTCGATTTTCGATTCCTTGTGCACGATTTTCGGCTGCGGCTGCTGGCCTTCACGCTGGCTGCGAACTGCCGGTTCCTGACGAGGCTGATCGTCACGTGCCGGGCGGCGATTACGCGGCTGGCCGTCACGGGCACCGCCATTGCGCGGGCCGGAACCCGAGCCATTGCGTTTGGCGGGTGCGCCGCCGGTGCCGGCTCCGCTGCCTGAACTGCGTGGGTTGCCCGGGCGGCCTGAGCCTTGCGGACGTCCGGCGCCAGCAGGTGTTGCGCCCGGAGCGGCAGGCGCTCCAGGACGACGACCGCGACCCTGGTTCTTGCCTTGGTAAGGGCTTACATAGTCAGCGCGGTTACCGAAGTTATCCACTTCGTCATCCAGGAACTCGTCAGGTGCGCGATCGGACGATGGACGTGGCGGTTGCGACTGACGCTGTTCGCGTGGCGTGCCTTCGCGAGGTTTTCTTTCCCGCGGCTGGCGTGCCGGACGTTCGCCGGAAGCTGCGGCCGCAGGTTTTTCCTTGCCTTTGTCCTTGCCCTTGTCGCGACGGCCGCCGTTGTTGCTGCTCTTTTCGCCTTCACCGCGTGGAGCACGAGGCGCACGCGGATTACGAACATCCGGACGCTCGCGAACTTCAGGCTTTTCGGCCTCGACGGCATTGATATCGAAGCCCATCAGATCGCCGTCAGGGATTTTCTGACGGGTCATGCGCTCGATGCTTTTGAGCAGCTTCTCTTCGTCCGGCGCGACCAGCGAGATCGCCTCGCCGGTACGGCCCGCACGGCCGGTACGACCGATACGGTGAACGTAGTCTTCATCGACGTTAGGCAGCTCGAAGTTGACCACGTGTGGCAACTGGTCGATATCCAGGCCGCGGGCGGCGATATCGGTGGCGACCATGATCCGCACTTCGCCTGCCTTGAAGTCGGCCAGGGCTTTGGTACGGGCATTCTGGCTCTTGTTGCCGTGGATCGCGACAGCGCTGAGGCCGTGCTTGTCCAGGTACTCGGCCAGACGGTTGGCGCCGTGCTTGGTGCGGGTGAAAACCAGCACCTGCTCCCACGCGCCCTGAGTGATCAGGTGCGCCAGCAGCGAGCGCTTGTGGTTGGCTGGCAGACGGAAAACCCGTTGCTCGATACGCTCGACCGTGGTGTTCGGTGGCGTGACTTCGATGCGCTCCGGGTTGTGCAGCAACTTGCCAGCCAGGGCGGTGATGTCGTTGGAGAACGTCGCCGAGAACAGCAGGTTCTGGCGCTTGGCAGGCAGGCGGGCAAGTACCTTTTTCACGTCATGGACGAAACCCATGTCGAGCATCCGGTCTGCTTCATCGAGCACCAGGATTTCAACGTGGGACAGGTCGACGCTGCCTTGGCCGGCCAGGTCGAGCAGGCGGCCAGGGCAGGCCACCAGCACGTCCACGCCACGGGCCATGGCCTGGACCTGCGGGTTCATGCCGACGCCGCCGAAGATGCAGGCGCTGACGAACTTCAGATCGCGGGCATAGATCTTGAAGCTGTCGTGGACCTGGGCAGCCAGCTCGCGGGTTGGGGTCAGGACCAGAACGCGGGGTTGGCGCGGGCCGTGACGCTGGGATTTGTCCGGATGACCGTTGGGGAACAACCGCTCCAGAATCGGGAGGGCGAAGCCACCGGTTTTACCAGTACCTGTCTGTGCCGCAACCATGAGGTCGCGACCTTGCAACACGGCGGGGATGGCCCGCTGTTGCACCGGAGTAGGCTGGGTATAGCCCGCTGCCTCGATAGCGCGGACTAAAGCCTCGGAGAGACCGAGGGAAGCAAAGGACATGAGTAATCCTGTTCTGTTGGAGCTTGAGCTCAAGGGATAGTCTGCCTGGCGCGAATGACGTTCAGGTCTCGTAGAAGCGGCCAATCGCTTGATTGCCGGCCTTGTGTACAGAGACTGAGAAGACGCGATCCCGTCCGGTCCTGCAGGGTCTTTGATTCATCTCGTGTCATCGGCGCGGGTTGGAAATGCGCTGTTTTCGTGATCGAGATGGCTTCTGCAAGACCGAGCGTCCGGGCGTAAGCCTGGCGGGAAGGCTGGAGTATAACAGAGCAAACGCGCTGCGCTGCTTTCATGCTGCCCAACGGTTTTTGCTGCAGGATCTTTCGGACATCGATTGCCGAAAGACCCTGCCTGGAGAATACCCTGTCAGCGTGGCAGCTTCAGGTTGTTCCAGATGGCCAGGCTTGGTTCTGCCTGGTTGAGCGTGTAGAAGTGCAGACCCGGTGCGCCGCCTTCGAGCAGGCGCTCGCACATTTCGGTGATGACTTGCTCACCGAAGGCCTGGATGCTCTGGATATCGTCACCATAGGCTTCCAGCTGTTTGCGGACCCAGCGCGGAATTTCCGCACCGCAGGCATCCGAGAAACGGGCCAGTTTGCTGTAGTTGGTGATAGGCATGATGCCCGGCACGATCGGCAGGTTCACACCCTTCTTCTGTACGCGCTCCAGAAAGTGGAAATAGCTGTCGGCGTTGAAGAAGTACTGGGTGATTGCGCTGTCGGCACCGGCCTTGGCCTTGTGGACGAAGTTTTTCACGTCGTCGTCGAAGTTGTGGGCCTGGGGATGCATCTCCGGGTACGCCGCCACTTCGATATGGAAGTGACCGCCGGTTTCTTCACGAATGAAGGACACCAGGTCACTGGCGTAACGAAGTTCACCGCTGGCCATGCCCATACCGGATGGCAGGTCACCGCGCAGGGCGACGATACGCTTGATCCCGGCATTCTTGTACTGGGTCAGCAGCTCGCGCAATTGGGCTTTGCTGTCGCCAACGCACGACAGGTGCGGTGCAGCAGGGATTCTGACTTCGTTTTCCAGCTGCAGCACGGTGTTGATCGTGCGGTCACGGGTGGAGCCACCGGCACCATAGGTGCAGGAGAAAAAATCCGGGTTGTAGCTGGCCAACTGACGCGCAACGGTCAGCAGCTTTTCATGCCCAGCGTCGGTCTTGGTCGGGAAGAACTCGAAGCTGAAACGGCGGTCTTGGGACATGGTGGAGGGAGCCTCCAGCGGCAAGCTTCAAGCTCCAAGCTGCAAGAGGGCTGTGCGCCTGTCTCAAGAGTCTGGAGCTTACAGCTCACGGCTGCATGAATAGCGATAAAAGGAGCAGGCTTCAGGCCCGGGCAGCAAGCAAACGGAATGCTTTTACTTGCTGCCTGTGGCTTGCAGCTTGCCGCTACTTAGTAACGATATGCGTGTGGCTTGAACGGACCTTCGACGGTCACGCCGATGTAGTCGGCCTGGGCCTTGGTCAGTTTGGTCACGACGCCGCCGAAGCCGCGGACCATTTCCAGGGCCACTTCTTCGTCGAGTTTCTTCGGCAGTACTTCAACGGTCAGGCGCTCTGCTTTCTGGGCTGGCGACAGGTCGGCGTACTTCTGGCCGAACAGGAAGATCTGTGCCAGAACCTGGTTGGCGAACGAGCCGTCCATGATGCGGCTTGGGTGGCCTGTGGCGTTGCCCAGGTTAACCAGACGGCCTTCGGCCAGCAGGATCAGGTAGTCATCGTTCTGTGGATCGAAAGTGCCAGCGCCGGTGCGGTGGATCTTGTGAACCTGTGGCTTCACTTCTTCCCATGCCCAGTTCTTGCGCATGAAAGCGGTGTCGATTTCGTTGTCGAAGTGACCGATGTTGCAGACCACAGCGCGCTTTTTCAGCGCCTTGAGCATGTTCGCGTCGCAGACGTTGACGTTGCCGGTGGTGGTCACGATCAGGTCGATCTTGCCCAGCAGGGCCTTGTCGATGCTGGCTTCGGTGCCGTCGTTTTCGCCGTCGATGAACGGGGAAACCACTTCGAAACCGTCCATGCAGGCTTGCATGGCGCAGATCGGATCGACTTCGGTGACCTTGACGATCATGCCTTCCTGACGCAGCGACTGGGCCGAACCCTTGCCCACGTCACCGTAACCGATGACCAGCGCCTGCTTGCCGGACAGCAGGTGGTCGGTGCCGCGCTTGATGGCGTCGTTCAGGCTGTGACGGCAGCCGTACTTGTTGTCGTTCTTGCTTTTGGTGACGGAGTCGTTGACGTTGATGGCCGGGATTTTCAGTTCGCCCTTGGCCAGCATGTCCAGCAGGCGGTGAACGCCAGTGGTGGTCTCTTCGGTTACGCCATGGATGCGATCCAGCATCTGTGGGTATTTCTTGTGCAGGATCTCGGTCAGGTCGCCGCCGTCGTCGAGGATCATGTTGGCGTCCCATGGCTGGCCATCTTTCAGGATGGTCTGCTCGATGCACCACTCGTATTCTTCTTCGGTTTCGCCTTTCCAGGCGAAGACAGGAATGCCGGCAGCGGCGATTGCGGCAGCGGCCTGATCCTGGGTGGAGAAAATGTTGCACGACGACCAGCGAACTTCAGCGCCCAGTGCGACCAGTGTTTCGATCAGCACGGCAGTCTGGATGGTCATGTGGATGCAGCCGAGGATCTTGGCGCCCTTGAGCGGTTGCTCACCGGCGTACTTGCGGCGCAGACCCATCAGGGCAGGCATTTCGGATTCGGCGATGATGGTTTCGCGACGGCCCCAGGCTGCCAGGGAAATATCGGCTACCTTGAAATCGTTGAATTCTGCAGGCGTGATTACAGCACTCATTGAGAGTCTCCATTCCATAAAAATGCGAATGGGCGCCGTTGTGCGTTTAAGGCTTGACCAGTGGACCGGTCAAACAACGCCCCATCCGAGCCTGACAGGGAAAACCTGCTGCAGCGCCCCTCGGACAGGTGGCGGGAACGGTATCAAGCGAAGATGACCGTTTTGAAACGGATGGCAGTATAGCTGTGCTCGCGATTCTTCCCAAGGTTTTCTATCAGTGAAATCCCAGGCTTCGGGTTTTTAGGTATGCTGCCATGAAGGCATCCATTGGCAGTCGCTCAGGAGTGAATATGAATTTCCACACCCGCAAGTGGGTCAAGCCCGAAGACCTCAACCCCAACGGTACGTTATTCGGCGGTAGCCTGTTGCGCTGGATCGATGAAGAGGCTGCAATCTATGCCATCGTCCAGTTGGGCAATCAGCGTGTAGTGACCAAGTACATTTCTGAAATCAACTTTGTCAGCGCTTCGCGCCAGGGCGACATCATTGAATTGGGGATTACCGCCACCGAGTTCGGGCGGACGTCGATTACCCTGACGTGTGAAGTCCGTAACAAGATCACCCGCAAGAGCATTCTGACGGTAGAGAAGATGGTGTTCGTCAATCTGGGCGACGATGGATTGCCTGCGCCCCATGGCCGTACTGAAATCCGCTATATCAAGGACCAGTTCGACATAGCAGAAGAGTAATAAGGAAGCGTCCTGCCTCAAACGCTGAGGCAGGACGGCAAGCGATCAGCCCTGCAATTGGCGTAGCCACGCCAGGCCTTCGCTGGTATCGCCCTTCGGACGATATTCGCAACCGATCCAGCCTTTATAGCCCAACTGGTCGATCACCTCGAACAGGTGCGCGTAGTTCAGCTCGCCAAGGTCCGGTTCATGACGATCCGGCACACCTGCGATCTGGATGTGGCCAATCCCTGCAAAATCGCGGCGCAGCTTGGCTGTCAGATCACCTTCGACGATCTGGCAGTGGTAGCAGTCGAACTGAACCTTGAGATTGTCGGTGCCCACCTGGCGGCAAATCTCCTGCGCCTGATCCTGGCGGTTGAGGAAGAAGCCAGGCATGTCGCGAGTGTTGATCGGCTCGATCAGCACGGTCACTCCGACAGTTCTGGCCTGTTCAGCCGCGAATGCCAGATTCTCCAGATACACCGCCTGATGGCGCTGACGCAGGTCTTCACTGGGAAGCAGGCCTGCCATGACGTGAATCCGGTCATTGCCCAGCACTTGCGCGTATTCCAGCGCACGTTCGATGCCGCTGCGAAACTCAGCTTCACGGCCCGGCAAGGTGGCGATGCCTCGTTCACCGGCAGCCCAGTCTCCCGGTGGAGCATTGAACAGCGCCTGCACCAGACCGTTGTCGCTCAGGCGTTGCTTGAGCTCCTGCGGACTGTAGTCGTAGGGGAACAGATACTCGACCGCGCCGAAACCATCGGCAGCGGCTGCGGCGAAGCGCTCAAGGAAGTCATGCTGTGGGTACAGCATGCTGAGGTTGGCGGCAAAACGAGGCATGTTAACTCCAGTCTTTAAAGGTCAGACGAATGGCCAAAGCAGCAGGGTCAGGACGAAGCCCAATGTACCCAGCAGCGTGACCAGTACGGTCCAGGTGCGCAAGCCGTCGGCGACGTTCAGGCCCGCCAGCTTGGTGAACATCCAGTAGCCCGCATCGTTGATGTGCGACATGGCAAGACCGCCACCGCCCATGGCCAGGCAAAGCAGGGCCAGGTGGTTGGCGCTCAGGTCGAGCGTAGCGATCAGCGGGCTGAGAATACCGGCAGTAGTCACCAGCGCCACAGTGGTAGAGCCTTGAACGGCACGCAACAGCAAGGTCAGCAGAAAGCCCAGAGCCAGAACCGGCAGGCCGGTATTGCGCAGGGCTTCGGAAACCACCGCGCCAATCCCGGTATCGACCAGCACTTTACCGAACACACCACCGGCACCGGCGATCAGGATCACCATGGCTACGCCCGGCAATGCCGAACCGATCACATCCGATACCTGGGAACGGCTCCAGCCACGACGCGAACCCAGCAGCCAGGCGCACAGCAGGGTATCGATCAACAGGGCAACCAGAGGCGCGCCCAATACGGTCAGCACGCTGCGCAGGGTTGAGGTCACAGGCAACATGGTGGTGGCCAGCGTACCCAGCAGGATCAGGATGATAGGCAGCAGAATCAGGGCAATGATCAGGCCGAAACCCGGTGCAGGCGCTGGCGGCAGTTTGCTTGCAAGGCTGCTGGCGCTTTCTTCGCCACCCAGTGTCCTGGCCTGAGTCGCTTCGCGAACGGTGGAATAGTCGTTGCGCGCCCAGGCTTCGAGGTCTTCGTTGGTGACGTGCGGGCCGTAGACTTCGCTGCGGATATCGTCGGTCATCGGGTAGGTCTTGCGGGTCATGCGCCCGGCGACGAAGTAGCCGATGATGCACAGCACCGCGACCATCGGAATGCCCAGCATCAGTACACGACCCAGGTCTGCGCCCAACTGGCTGGCAGCGGCGACGGCACCCGGATGTGGCGGCAGGAATGCATGCACGGCCAGCAATGCGGCGCACATCGGCAAGGCGAAGATCAGCAGCGGTTTGCGTGCGGCCCGTGCCACGCCGTAGGCCAGTGGCATAAGGATGATCACGCCAACCTCGAAGAACACTGGAATGCCGACCATGAAACCGGCAACCGTCAGCGCCAATGGTGTGCGCTTGTTACCGAAGCGCTCGATCAGCGTCTTGGCCAGTGCTTCGGCGCCTCCCGACAGTTCGATGATGCGTCCGATCATCGCGCCCAGGGCAATGATGATCGCGATATGACCAAGGGTCTTGCCCATGCCGCCTTCGATGGTCGCGACCAGATCGGCCGGTTTAACACCGGCGACCAGCGCCACGATGATGCTGACCAGCATCAGGGCAACGAAAGGCTGGAATTTGTATTTGAGAACCAGGAACAGCAGCAGCGCGATACCTGCGCCCGCGATGGCCATCAACATGAAGGGAGTCATGCCCGTGTACTCCCGCAAGGAGTGAGCGAGACAAACGCTGAGCAATAGCTGACAAAAGCGAGATAGGGGTGATTCATGCTCTTGAGTCCTGTTGTTATTGTCTTTGGTGGTGCCGTAGTCGATCAAGAGTCGAGGAACGACTCCCGATCAATGCTTGCGAATTACCACTTCGCGCCGAAAACCTGACGCAGCTCTTCAAGGGCGGCGGGTTCCAGTGGCGCAGGCTTGGGGTTGGTCATCAGCCACAGGCGAGCGGTTTCTTCGAGTTCTTCCAGGGCATAGCAGGCCTTTGCGACCGAGCTTTCCCAGACCACCGGGCCCAGTCGTTCCAGCATCACGCCGCGCACACTGTTGGCCAGTTGCGCGACGCGCTCGGCGACTTTCGGGGAGCCTGGACGCTCGTAGCCAATCAGCGGGATATGCCCGACTTTCATCACCTGATACGGCGTCAATGGCGGCAGGATGTCGTCTTCTTTCCAGACGCCAGCCAGTGTCAGAGCGACCAGATGTGTCGAGTGGGTATGCACCACGCCGCCCACTTCAGGGTTGCGGTCATAGACCTCGCGATGCAGGGCCAGGGTCTTGGACGGCTTGTTGCCGGACACCCATTCACCCGCCAGATTGACCTTGGCGATATCCGCCGGGTCCAGACGGCCCAGGCAGGCGTCGGTCGGGGTGATCAGCCAGCCATCGTCGAGGCGGGCGCTGATGTTGCCGGCGCTGCCGACCGTGTAGCCACGGCCATAAAGCAGCCTGCCGACATCGCAGATTTCTTCGCGCAGGGCTTTTTCGCTGCTCATCAAGCTTCTCCTGCCAGTTGCTTGAGGGCTTTGGCGAAGAAGTCACGGGCACCGAAGTTGCCGGACTTGAGTGCCAGCGCCAGCGGTTGTGCGCCGTTGCTGACTGTCGCCGGAACGCCCGGATCGATCTGTGCGCCGATCTGCAACAGTTGCACGCCCAGTGCCTGGACGACTGCGCCGGAGGTTTCGCCACCGGCGACGACAAAGCGACGTACACCCGACTCCAGCAAGCCTTTGGCGATCTGGCCCAGCGCCTCCTCGACCATGGCACCGGAGCGCTCGACGCCCAGTTCCTTTTGCACGGCCTTGACTTCGTCCGGCGTGCTGGTGGCGTAGATCAGAACGGTTTGCCCGGCATTACGCGCGAACGCCAGTGCCTGCTCGACCACCGGCTTGCCAGCCGCGAGGTCCAGCGGATTGATGCGCAGGGCAGGACGGTTGCCTTCCAGCCAGGCCGCGACCTGACCATTGGTGGCCACCGAAGCGCTGCCTGCCAGGACGACTTCGCCACCGCTGACTGCGGCCTGTTTTGCAGCATCGATATCGCGCAGCTTGCCTGCCTTGCGGAAGTTGCCCGGCAGGCCCAGCGCCAGGCCTGAGCCACCGGTCAGCAACGGCAGGTCGGCACAGGCTTCGCCCAGCACATACAGATCGGCATCGGAGACGGCATCGGCAATTGCCATGCCCACGGCGTCGGCGCGCAGCTCGGCGATCTTGCTGCGTACGGCGTCCACGCCCTTGGCGACGGTGTCGTAGCGCAACAGGCCGACTTTCTTGCTGGTCTGCTCTTGCAGGACACGCACCAGACTGGCGTCGGTCATTGGGGTCAGCGGGTGGTTCTGCATGCCCGATTCGTTGAGCAGTTGATCCTGCACGAACAGATGGCCACGGAAGATGGTGCGACCGTTTTCCGGGAAGGCCGGGCAGGCCAGGGTGAAATCGCTGTTGAGCCTGGCCAGCAGAGCTTCGCTGACCTGGCCGATATTGCCAGCGGCAGTCGAGTCGAAGGTCGAGCAGTACTTGAAGAAAATCTGTTCGCAGCCGCGCTCGCGCAGCCACTCCAGAGCGGCCAGGGATTCTTCCACGGCTTCGGCTGTTGGCGTGGTACGTGATTTGAGGGCAATCACGATGGCGTCGGCATCAAGACCGGCAGCCATTTCAGCGCTCGGGATACCGATGCTTTGCACAGTGCGCATACCGCCGCGGACCAACATGTTGGCCAGGTCCGTGGCGCCGGTGAAGTCATCGGCGATGCAGCCCAGCAACGGGCGGGAGGAGGTCAGAGTCATGGGGCGCTCCTCAGGCTTGTTCTGGTTTGGCTTTTGGCAGTTCGATGCCCGGGAAGATCTTGATCACTGCCGAGTCATCCTCGCGACCGAAACCGGCGCTGGAAGCCTGCATGAACATTTGATGAGCAGTGGCCGACAGTGGCAGCGGGAATTTGCTGGTGCGTGCGGTATCCAGGACCAGGCCCAGATCCTTGACGAAAATGTCCACCGCCGAGAGCGGTGTGTAATCCGCCTTGAGGATGTGTGGCACACGGTTCTCGAACATCCACGAGTTACCGGCGCTGTTGGTGATCACTTCGTACAGGGCGTCTGCATCGACACCTTCGCGCAGGCCCAGGGCCATGGCTTCGGCACTTGCCGCGATGTGTACGCCAGCCAGCAACTGGTTGATGATTTTGACTTTCGAGCCCAGGCCATGCACGTCGCCCAAGCGATAGACCTTGCCCGCCATGCCGTTGAGCACGGCTTCTGCCTTGGCATAGGACTCGGCCGGGCCTGAGGTCATCATGGTCATCTGGCCGGCAGCCGCCTTGGCCGCGCCGCCGGAGATCGGAGCATCGAGGTACAGCAGGCCTTGATCGACCAGACGCTGGCCCAGTTCGACGGCGAAGGTTGGAGCAACGGTGGCACAGCCGATGACCAGGCTGCCGGGGCGCAGTGCGCCGATGGCGCCGTTCTCGCCAAAGAGGACTGTTTCAGTCTGTTCGGCGTTGACCACGACAGTGATGATCACATCGCAGGCGGCAGCCATGCTGGCAGGTGAGTCGCAGGCAACACCACCTTCCTGGGCGAACGCTTCGGTCACGCTGGTGCGCACATCGCAGGCATGCACATTGAAGCCATTGCGCAGCAGCGAGCGGGCAATGCCCAGACCCATGGCACCCAGGCCGATAACGCCAACATTCTTCGTAGTCATGAAGCAATCCTCAAGTCTGTGCCGATGCCTGTTGAGCCAGCAAACGGACGATATTGTTCTGATCTGTGAATCTGATAGTGGATCAGTGAGTGAATAATGTGAAGTATTTTTTGTTTTTAACAAAAGTTCACATCGAAAAAGCGTCGCGGGCAAGCCCTCCCCCCACATTGGAATGATGATGTGTGGGAGGGGGCTTGCCCGCGACGACAGAATTTCAGGTGCTGAAGGAAGGGGTGATGCGAGGAATTAAAACGAATGGTTCTGCTTGCGCCTGCGCCATTGACCCAGGGATTCCTCCAGGCGGGCGGGGCTGTCGATGCCCTGGCGGCGTGCATGGCTGAACAGGATCAAGGCCAGTTCAGCCGTGACCAGCGCGTCGGCGCTGGCATGGTGGCGCTCTTCGGCATGCAGCCCGAAAAAGTTCGTCCAGTCGTCCAGCCCGGCCTGGCGCAGGTTGGCATTCGGGCAAAGCATCGGGGCGATATCGGCGACATCGAAGAACGGGTGCTGTAAGCGATAGTCCAGGCTGTCTCTCAGGGCGCGGGACAGCATGTGCTGGTCGAACGGTGCGTGGAAAGCCAGCACCGGGCTTGAGCCCGCGAACTCCAGAAAGTCCAGAAAAGCCTCGACCGGCTCGCTACCGGCCGCAATGGTACTGGGCGCCAGGCCGTGAATAAGCACAGCCGGGCTGACTTTGTGATCGACGCGCAGAATCGTGCGCTCGAACTGCTGGCCAAGGTCGATGGCGCCATCCTCGATCACCACAGCGCCGATGGACAGAACCTGATCGCGGTTCATGTTCAGGCCGCTGGTTTCCAGATCAAGCACAACCCAGCGCTGTTTGCGCAACGGTTGATCACTGAGCTGAGCGAAGGCGGGCAGTTCTGCCAGACGCTGCAATTGATGGCTGTCCAGAGGTGTCTTTTTCGGGCGCGGTCGTAACCACTCAAACAGATTCATAGTTGATAACGCATGGTCAGGCTGGTTTGCAGGCGTTGAGCCTGGCGGAATGACTCGCGCAGAATGCGACGGTCCAGATGGTTCAGGGTGTCAGGGTCGATGCGGTTGGAGTACGGCAGATTCTGGCGGCTTTGCAGTTGATGTTGCAGCATGCGGGTCTGTTGAATGAAGTGGTAAGCCTCTTCATAGGCGGCACCGTCCAGCGGGTCGATGACCTCGCGTTCCACCAGTTGGCGCAGTCGCTCCAGCGTGTTGTTGGCACCGATGCCATTGGCCAGCGCGAGCAGTCTGGCACCATCGACAAACGGCGTCAGGCCTTCGGTCTTGAGGTCCAGAGTGTCCTTGTCGCTGCCCTTGCGTGCCAGCACGAAGTCCTTGAAGCGCCCGACCGGAGGGCGCTGTCGCAGGGCATTGTCGGCCATCATGCGCTGGAACAGGCGGTTGTCCGCAACCTGATCGAGGATGCCGCGACGCAATTGTTCACACCCGGCTTCGTCGCCCCAGACCACCCGCAGATCGAAGTAGATGCTCGATGCCAGCAGGTTTTCCGGTGTGGCTTCGCGAATGAAGGCCGAGAAGCGTCTGGACCATTCGCTGCGTGACAGGCACAGCTCGGGATTACTGGCCATGATATTGCCTTTACACAGGCTGAAGCCGCACTGGGCAAGGCTCTGGTTGATACGCTCGGCGATGGGCAGCAACAGCGCGCGTATTTCCGCTGCCTGCGCGGCATCACTGGCTTCAAACAGGATTCCGTTGTCCTGATCGGTGTGCAGCGTCTGTTCACGCCGTCCTTCGCTGCCGAAGCACAGCCAACTGAAAGGCACGCCGGGATCGCCTTTCTCTTCCAGGGTCAGTTCGATGACCCGGCATACGGTGTGGTCGTTGAGCAGGGTAATGATCTGGGTGATCTGGGTTGAAGAGGCGCCGTGAGCCAGCATCCGGTCGACCAGTTGCACAATATCGCCGCGCAGATTGGTCAGTGCCTCGATCCGCGGTGCATTACGGATGGTACGCGCCAGATGCACCAGGTCCACACGTTGCAGGGAAAACAGATCGCGCTCTGACACTACGCCGCACAAGCGTCCACTCTTGACCAGGCAGACATGGGCAATGTGGCGGCCGGTCATGGCGATGGCAGCATCGAAGGCGCTGGCGTCGGGGCTCAGGTGAAACGGCGCCGGGCTCATGGTGTGCTTGATCGCCTGGCTGAAGTCGACATTGACGTCGGCCACGGCTTCGCGCAAATCGCGTAGCGTGAAGATGCCCAGTGGTGCCTGCTGCTCATCGACTATCACGATGCTGCCCACTTGCTGCTCGTGCATCATTTTCACAGCTTCGCGCATCGGTGTTTCTGGGCTGCACATCACCGGATGGCGCATGGCCAATTCGCCAAGGCGGGTATTCAGGGAATATTGAGTGCCCAGGGTTTCCACGGCGCGTTGCTGGACTTGATGGTTGACCTGATCCAGCAGGCTGCTGACCCCGCGCAAGGCGAAGTCCCGGAAGGTGGTGGACAGTGCAAACAGCTTGATGAATGCCTGTTTGTTCAGTTGCAGGCAAAAAGTATCTTCGGCTGCCAGATGTTCGGTACGTGTTGCCCGTTCGCCCAACAGAGCCGCCAGCGGGAAGCATTCTCCGGTGGTGATTTCAAAGGTGGTTTCGGTGCCGCCTTTGGCCGAATGTGGTCGTTCCCCTACCACTCGCCCTTGCTTAACGATATAAAAGTGCTCTACTGGACCATCGGCTGGCTTGATGATGCTCTCGTCGCTGGCGTAAAAACGTAGCTGACACTGTTCAACCAGGTACGCAAGATGGGCGTTTTCCATCTGATTGAACGGCGGGAATTTTTGCAGGAACTGCATGGTGCCGTGAATGTTCTGCAACACCGCTGTCTTGCCTGCCTGGGTGAAAGCGTCGGCTTTGCTCATGACCGTCTACCGCGTTTTTGTTATTGGTGGTCATGGTCGGCCGCTTCCGTCGCAGTGCCCATTGGACGTAAGTCTTACGCTGTGGGTAGTGCTCCGGTGCCGGGGTTCTTGTAGAACAGTTTTGACGAACGCATGGGATCGCGCTCGAATATCCGGCTGGGAAGCCTTTGAAGTGCGCCGCAGGTTTAACCTGATCTGCTGTCAGAATTAGTCCAGGGAATGATGAGACGGTAATGAGTGACCACGACATCTTGAGCGATGAAGAGCGTGATGCCCTTACAGAGGTCATGCTCCAGCCCAATCGTGATTTGCCGCAGCGTGTGCTGATCGTCGACGACGACAGCGATGCTCGCGAGTTGCTGGCCGAGATTCTTAGCCTCAATGACATCAGTTGCATGACGGCCGGTGGTGGCAATAGCGCCATGGAGCTGCTTGAAACCAAGCAGTCCATAGGCCTGTTGATCACCGATCTGCGCATGGCGCCTTGCGACGGGCTTGACCTGATCCGCCAGGTCCGCGATTCCGAACGCGCCGCCTTGCCGATCATCATCGTTTCAGGCGATGCCAACGTGCGCGATGCCATCGATGCCATGCACTTGAGCGTGGTGGACTTCCTGCTCAAGCCGCTCAATACCAAGCAGCTTGTGAGGCTGGTCAAGCGTGAGTTGGGGATGGCCTGAGCCTGAAGTCGCTCCCGGCGTGTGCAGGAGAGATTGAGCTACAAGCTTCAAGCTGCAAGAAAAAGCGGGTGGTGTACGCGCTGTGCTCTTAACTTGCCGCTTGTAGCTTGTAGCTTGTAGCTTGAGGCTTAGAGCTTTCGCGACTTCAGTCGCGAAAACCACTACCGGTTTTGAGCCTTGAACTCCCGACGACGGCGATGCAGCACCGGCTCGGTGTAACCGTTAGGCTGCTTTGTGCCTTCTATCACCAGCTCGATGGCGGCCTGGAACGCGATATTGCTATCGAAGTCCGGCGCCAGCGGGCGATATAGAGGGTCGTTGGCGTTCTGCCGATCCACCACCGGCGCCATGCGCTTGAGGCTTTCCAGTACTTGGGCTTCGTTGACCACGCCATGACGCAGCCAGTTGGCCATGTGCTGGCTGGAGATGCGCAGCGTTGCGCGGTCTTCCATCAGGCCGATGTCATTGATATCCGGCACTTTCGAGCAACCCACACCCTGATCGATCCAGCGTACGACATAGCCAAGAATGCCCTGGGCATTGTTGTCCAGTTCGTTCTGAATCTCTTCCGGTGTCCAGTTGACCTGTGGCGCCAGCGGAATGGTGAGGATGTCATCCACCGAAGCGGGCACTCGTTGCGCCAGCTCGGCCTGACGGGCGAACACGTCGACCTTGTGATAGTGCAAGGCGTGCAGGGCTGCCGCTGTAGGCGAAGGCACCCAGGCGGTGTTTGCGCCAGCCAGAGGGTGCGCGATTTTCTGTTCCAGCATCGCCGCCATCAGGTCCGGCATGGCCCACATGCCCTTGCCGATCTGTGCCCGGCCTTGCAGGCCGCACTTCAGGCCGATATCGACGTTGGAGTTCTCGTAGGCACCGATCCATTTTTCGGCCTTCATCTGCGCCTTGCGAACGACCGGGCCTGCTTCCATGGAGGTGTGGATTTCGTCGCCCGTGCGGTCCAGGAAACCGGTGTTGATGAACACCACGCGCTCGCTCGCCGCCTGGATACAGGCCTTGAGGTTGACCGTGGTGCGGCGTTCTTCGTCCATGATGCCGACTTTCAGCGTGTTGCGCGGCAAGCCCAGGACTTGTTCGATGCGGCCGAACAGCTCATTGGTGAATGCGGCTTCTTCCGGGCCATGCATCTTGGGTTTGACGATGTACACGGAGCCGCTGCGGCTATTGCTGCGCGACGTATTGCCATTGAGGTTATGGATCGCAGCGAGGCTGGTCAGCAGGCCGTCGAGAATGCCTTCGGGCACTTCGTTGCCTTGCTTGTCCAGAATCGCATCGATGGTCATCAGGTGACCCACGTTGCGGATGAACAGTAACGAGCGGCCATGCAGCGTGACTTCGTTGCCTTCGGGCGTGGTGTAGACACGGTCGGGGTTCATGGTGCGGGTAAAGGTTTCACCGCCCTTGGCCACTTCTTCGGCCAGGTCACCTTTCATCAGGCCCAGCCAGTTGCGATACACCACGACCTTGTCGTCGGCATCGACTGCGGCGATGGAGTCTTCGCAGTCCATGATGGTGGTCAGCGCGGCTTCCATCAGGATGTCTTTCACACCTGCCGGGTCTGTCAGGCCGACCGGGCTGGAAGCATCGATCTGGATCTCGAAGTGCAGGCCGTTGTGCTTGAGCAGAATGGCTAGCGGTGCAGAAGGATCGCCCTGGAAACCGATCAGTTGCGCGTCGTCCTTGAGGCCGGTATTGCTGCCGCCCTTGAGGCTGATGACCAGTTTGCCATCGATCAGTTTGTAAGCGGTTGAATCCACGTGCGAGCCAGCCGCCAGGGGCGCGGCCTCGTCGAGGAAGGCGCGGGCGAAGGCAATCACCTTGTCACCGCGAACCTTGTTGTAGCCCTTGCCCTTTTCGGCGCCGCCTTCTTCGCTGATGGCATCGGTGCCATAGAGCGCGTCGTACAGCGAGCCCCAGCGTGCATTGGAGGCATTGAGGGCGAAGCGGGCATTCATCACCGGCACGACCAGTTGCGGGCCGGCCATGGTGGCAATTTCTTCATCGACGTTTTGTGTCGTGATCCGGAAATCTGCCGCTTCTGGCAGCAGATAACCGATTTCCTGAAGGAAAGCTTTGTAAGCCGAGGCGTCGTGGGCCTGTGCGGCGTTGGACTGGTGCCAGGCATCGATTCTTGCCTGCAAGTCATCACGTTTGGCGAGCAGGGCTCTGTTCTTGGGCGCAAGCTCATGGATCAGTTTGTCCGCCCCGGCCCAGAACGCTGCGGCATCGACGCCGGTTCCCGGGGTGGCTTCGTTCTGCACGAAGTCGAACAGGACTTTGGCGACCTGCAGGTCACCGACTTGAACGTACTCAGTCATTGCACTTGCCTCACTCTGCTCAGCAGGTCGAGCTCACTCAAGGAGCGCTCTGTTATTGGTTTCGGTGTTATGTAGTGCGCGCCGCGGAATACTACATGAGGAGCAGCGATGGGGAATGAATATGTCATCAAACGACTGAAGTTTCACGACCAGTCACGCTGCCGACCCGGATGTTCTCAAAAATGACGACGATTGTTCCAGATAATTATCAAAACGGTACACGTTCTGCGCTTTGCAGTGCTTGTGTGAACCTTGCCTATACTTTCGCGACACCCGCCGAGGTCTGGCGGAGTCTTTTTGAAAGCAGAGGTAGTCACCTGTGAATCATCTCGTAGTCACTGTGGTTGCACCCGACAAGCCCGGGCAGGTCGAGCGTATCGCCCAATGCATCGCCGATCATGGCGGCAACTGGCTGGAGAGCCGCATGTCGCGCATGGCCGGGCAATTCGCCGGTATCCTGCGGGTTGGCGTCTCGCCTGAAAGCCAGGATGAACTGATCCAGGCCCTGCGGGTGCTGACGGTTCATGGCATTCATGTGCAACTTGCCGAAAGCACAGCCGAAACCCTCGGCTCCTGGAAAACCATCAGCATGCAGCTTGTCGGCAATGACCGCCCCGGCATCGTTCGTGATATCACCCGCTTGCTGACCGGGCAGGGCGTCAACGTCGAAAGCCTGAGCACCGACATCACCCCGGCACCCATGAGCAGCGAACTGCTGTTCCACGCCGACGCGGTACTGGGCGTGCCTCTCACGCTTTCACTGGACGATCTACAGGCCCGGCTCGAAACCCTCGCGGATGATCTGATGGTGGAATTGGTGTTGAAGACGGATATTTGAGTGGCTGCTATCGCACTGTTCGCAGGTTATCCAAGTTAACCGTGCATCCGCCTGTGGATAACCTGGGGAGATTGCCTTGTGCGCCATGACGGGCAAGGCTTTGCGGGAATTGATCAAAAATTCAACAGTTTCAATGGCTTGTACACAAATAAGGTGAACCTGCCTGTGGATAACCGTTGGAGAACCCTTTGCAGGCCACGCAGAACGTGGCTTGCAAAGGGTTGTATGTTTTTTGATCAGGTGCGGCGGCGCAGATTCAGCCAGGCATCAATGCTGTAGATCGCCAGGCCTATCCAGATGCAGACGAAAGTGATGATAGTGCTGGTGTTCAGGTGCTCGCCGTACAGCAGGACCGCAAGTGCCAGCACCAGTGTCGGCGCGATGTATTGCAGGAAGCCCAGGGTGGTGTAGGGCAAGTGGCGGGCGGCGGCGTTGAAGCATACCAGCGGAATCAGCGTCACTGGACCGGCCGCTGCCAGCCATATCGCCTGGCTGGTGGTCCAGAACTCAGGCTGTGCGGTTTGTGCCATTGGGGTGAGCAGCAGCCAGGCGAGGGCCAGCGGGACCAGCATCCAGGTTTCCACGACCAGGCCGGGCAGGGCCGCTACCGGGGCTTTCTTGCGGATCAGGCCGTAGAAGCCGAATGTCAGCGGTAATAACAGCGACACCCACGGCAGATTGCCTACA
This sequence comes from Pseudomonas cichorii, assembly GCF_015471405.1. GTDB lineage: Bacteria > Pseudomonadota > Gammaproteobacteria > Pseudomonadales > Pseudomonadaceae > Aquipseudomonas > Aquipseudomonas serbiensis. The sequence continues at coordinate 36,707 of NZ_BLVZ01000008.1, read as the reverse complement.
TGCCAGACCTGCTGGGCAACACCGGCCGCTGCCAGCAGCACCGCCAGCCATTGCAGCCGCCGCAGGCGTTCACCCAGCAGCAACATCCCGAGCAGTACGTTGACCAGCGGGTTGATGTAATACCCCAGGCTGGCCTCGACCATGCGTCCGTTGTTCACGGCCCAGACATACACCATCCAGTTGCAGGCGATCAGGCTGCCGCTGAGCGCCAGTACTGCCAGTCGTCGGGGATTCTCGCGCAGCTCGCGCCACCAGCCGGGATGTTTCCAGACCAGAAGCAGCAGGGAGCCGAACAACGCTGACCAGATCGCCCGGTGAATGATGATCTCAAGGGCGGGAACGGCGGCCAGGAGTTTGAAGTACATCGGGAACAGGCCCCAGATGATGTAAGCACTCAGGCCAAGAATGTATCCACGGCGTGGGTTGGCAGCTTGCATGTGGTGTCCTTGTTCTCAACAGCAGGTTTCTGGTTTTTATCGTGGCAGCGCATGCGTCGCAGGTTGTGGGCTTGCGACGCACAAGGCGGGGGTCAGAACAGTTTCAGGGGCTCTTCGTTCAGAACTGACAACTGCTCGCGCAAGGCAAGGATGTGGTCGCCCCAATAACGCTCGGTGCCGAACCACGGAAAGCTGCGCGGGAAGGCCGGGTCGTCCCAGCGCTTTGCCAGCCATGCGCTGTAATGCATCAGGCGCAGGGCGCGCAACGGCTCTATGAGTGCCAGTTCGGCGGGATCGAAGTCGTGAAACTCGTTGTAGCCGTCCATCAGTTCCGACAATTGTCCCAGGCATTCCTGACGATCGCCTGCCAGCATCATCCAGATGTCCTGTACGGCGGGTCCCATACGGCAGTCGTCCAGATCGACAATGTGGAACATCTCATCGCGGCACATCATGTTGCCGGGATGGCAGTCGCCATGGATGCGGATATTGCTGTGTGGCGTTGCGGCGTAGACATCTTCGACCCGCTTGAGCAGGTCGCGGGCAACGGACTCGTAAGCCGGGAGCAGACTGCGCGGAATGCAGTCGTTGGTCAGCAGGTAGTCGAGGGAATCATGGCCGAAGTTTTTCACGGCCAGGGCTTCGCGATGCTCGAACGGCCGGGTCGCGCCCACGGCATGGATGCGCCCCAGCAACTGGCCCAGACGATAGAGCTGATCGAGGTTGCCCGGCTCGGGGGCTCGTCCGCCACGACGCGGGAACAGCGTGAAGCGAAAGTCGCCATGCTCGAAAAGGGTTTTCCCGTCATGCACCAGAGGCGCGACTACTGGCACTTCGACCTCCGCCAGCTCGAAGGTGAAGCTGTGCTCTTCGAGAATCGCCTCGTTGCTCCAGCGCTGTGGACGATAGAACTTGGCGATCAGGGGCTGCTCGTCTTCGATGCCGACTTGATAGACCCGGTTTTCATAGCTGTTGAGGGCCAGGACTCGGGCGTCGCTGAGAAAGCCGATGCTTTCTACTGCATCAAGCACGAGGTCGGGAGTGAGTGTTGCGAATGGGTGGGTCATGCTGACTCCTGCGCGCAGCAGGTCGCCGCGTTGGGCCAGTGATGTTAACGCAGAGTGGTGCCCATCAGCCAAACCACTTGAATCTAATTTCAGGTTTTCGCCAACGTCACGAAACGGTCATGGTTTGTTCGTCGGATAGCCATGTTCGTCGATTAGTGTCGCCGCCAATGAGATCGATCTCAAGCGAGTGACAATGACTGACCTGAAAGAAGTTGCACGCCTGGCTGGTGTATCGCGAGCCACGGCTGCGCGAGCCTTCGCTACCCCCGATGTCGTGCGTCCGGCTACTCGTGACCAGGTATTTGCGGCTGCCCGTGAGTTGGGTTTTCGCCCCAACCGCCTTGGTCGCCAGTTGCGCCTGCAAACCACCAACCTGATTGGAGTGGTGGTGCCTAACCTGCTCAATCCGGTGTTTGCCGAGCAGTTTCAGGCGATGGAGCGTGTGGCCCGCTCCCGAGGTTACAACCTGCTGCTGGCGACCACCGATTACGCCAGTGAGCGCGAAAGCGAAGTGGTGGAAGAGCTGCTGCGCCAGCGGGTGGACGGGTTGGTGCTGACCGTGACCGATGCCGAGCGCAATCTCGTGTTGCAAAGCCTTGCCAGTGAAGACACGCCTTTCGTACTGGCCTATCACCAGACCGATAACCCCGACTACAGCGCTGTGTCTGTGGATAACCGAGCGGGCATGGCGCTGGCGACCCGCTATTTGCTGGATGCCGGGCATCGGCGTGTCGGCATGGTTGCAGGCCCTGCCATGCAGTCCGACCGTGCGCGCCTGCGTTATGCCGGCTATTGCGATGCCATGACCGAACGCGGCCTTGATGTGTTGCCGGTCATTGAAATGCCCGCCCACACCCGCGCCGACTTTGCCGCTCTGATGCCTTTGCTGCATGGCCCGCAAGCGCCTACGGCACTGGTCTGCTCCAACGATTTGCTGGCGATCAGCCTGATTGCCGAGTTGCGCCGTAACGGTCTCGGCGTGCCTGAGCGCTTTTCAGTCATCGGTTTCGACGGCATCGCCCTCGGCACCCAGATGCATCCGACGCTGTGCAGTGTCGTTCAGCCGATTGCGGCGTTGGCACAGATCGTTATCGATCAGTTGCTGGCTCAGATCTGCGGGGCGGCACCGGTTTCCCATTGTCTGCCGTGCCATATCCGGCCCGGTGAAAGTACCCAGCCCCATGAGGAGATGCTTCATGTTCAGTCTCAGTAAAACCCTGTCGGCTTTGCTGCTCTGTGGTGTGGCCAGTCTGGCTCAGGCCGCTGAAACCGCTATCTGTTACAACTGCCCGCCTGAGTGGGCTGATTGGGGGACGCAGCTCAAGGCCATTGCCGACAAGACCGGCGTACAGGTCCCGCTGGACAACAAGAACTCCGGTCAGGCGCTGGCGCAGATCGTTGCCGAACAGGCGGCTCCCGTGGCCGACGTGGTGTATTACGGCGTGACCTTCGGCTTGCAGGCGCAGAAGGCCGGTGTCGTCGATACCTACAAGCCCAGGCACTGGGATGATATTCCGGCGGGCCTGAAAGACCCGGCTGGCCACTGGTTCGCGATTCATTCCGGCACCCTTGGCATCATGGTCAACGTCGATGCTCTGGGCGGTCTGCCGGTGCCTCAGAGCTGGGCGGATCTGCTCAAGCCTGAATACAAAGGCATGGTCGGCTACCTCGATCCGTCCAGTGCGTTCGTCGGTTATGTATCGGCAGTTGCCATCAACCAGGCCATGGGCGGCACGCTGGATAACTTCGCTCCGGCCATCGATTACTTCCAGAAGCTGGCGAAAAACTCACCCATCGTGCCCAAGCAGACTGCTTATGCACGGGTGTTGTCCGGTGAGTTGCCGATCCTGATCGACTACGACTTCAACGCTTATCGCGCCCGTTACAAGGACAAGGCCAACGTCGCTTTCGTGATCCCTCAGGAAGGCACCATCGGTGTGCCGTATGTCATGAGCATGATCAACAAGGCGCCGCATCGCGCCAACGCCGAGAAGGTGCTGGATTTTGTGCTGTCCGATGAAGGTCAGGCGCTCTGGGCCAAGGCGTATCTGCGCCCTGTTCGCTCGAAAGTCCCGGCCGAGGTGGCGGCTCAGTTCCTGCCGGACAGCGATTACGCCCGTGCTGGCGTTGTGGATTACCAGCAGATGGCCACAGTGCAGGAAGCCTTCGCCGCCCGCTATCTGCGTGAGGTGAAGTAATGTCAGCCTCGCTGGAGCATGCGGGCACTGTGCGGCCGGGCAGATTCCCCAGGCTGTGCCTGCGCCCGACCGCTGCCGTGGCGCTTGCCCCGGCAATGGCGGTGTTGCTGGCTTTCTGGTTGCTGCCGCTTGCGCACTTGATTGTCCTGGGCGGGCAGAGCCCTGAAGGCAGCGACAGTGGTTATTGGCAGGTGCTGAGCAGTGCTCAATATCTGGGCAGTCTTGCGCAGACCTGTCTGCTGGCCATCGTGGTTACGCTCGCCGCTTTGCTGGTGGGCGGTATCAGCGGTGTGTTTCTTGCGCGGCAGCGCTTTTTCGGCCGCTCGGCATTGGTGGCCTTGCTGACCTTTCCGCTGGCGTTTCCCGGCGTGGTCGTGGGCTTTCTGGTGATCCTGCTGGCCGGGCGTCAGGGCATCTTTGCCGCGCTCGGGCTTGAGCTGGCGGGTGAGCGCTGGGTTTTCGCCTATTCGCTGACAGGCTTGTTCATTGGCTATCTGTATTTCTCGATCCCCCGGGTGATCCTCACCGTGATGGCTGCCTGCGAAAGTCTGGACCGCAGCCTGGAGGAGGCCGCGCATTCATTGGGTGCCGGTCACTGGCGGGTGGTCTGTGACGTGATCGTGCCCGGCCTGGCCCCGGCTCTGGTGTCCTGTGGCGCAATCTGTTTCGCGACTTCCATGGGCGCTTTCGGTACGGCGTTCACACTCGGGACCCGACTGAACGTCACGCCGGTCGCGATCTACAACGTGTTCACCAACTACGCCAACTTCACCGTGGCTGCGGCATTGTCCGTGATTCTCGGTGCGGTGACCTGGGCGGTCCTGCTGGTGGCTAGTCGTCTGGCCAAGACTTCAGGAGCCGCGCTGTGAAACGTCCTGCACTGTTTACGGCACAACTGCTTTTTACCCTGTTGGTCTGCGCGTTCATGTTGGTCCCGGTGGTGTTGTCACTGCTGGCCGGCCTGACGCGCAATTATTTTCAGGGCCTGTCCAGCGGCCTGACCTTCGATTGGCTGTTGCAAGTCTGGCAGGCCTACTCGCCGACGGTCTGGCTGTCGCTGCAACTGGCGTTGGCCTGTGCCTTTTGTGTGTGTCTGATCGGTGTGCCTGCGGCGTATGCGCTGGTGCGGATGAATAACCGTTTCAGTCGCGCTTTCGAGGAGCTGATGGTCTTGCCCGTTGCCATGCCGGGCCTGGCCAGCGCCTTGGCGTTGCTGCTGACTTATGGGCAGTTCGGTGATTTTCGCGGCAGTTGGTTGTTCATTCTGGTGGGGCATGTGCTGTTCACCTTGCCGTTTCTGGTTCGTCCGGTCATGGCCGTGATGCAGCGTCAGCAACTGCCGGTTCTCGAAGAGGCCGCTGCCAGCCTGGGGGCAGGGCCGCTCAAGCGTTTTTTCAGCGTGGTAGTGCCCAACTGCCGGGCCGGGATTCTTGCGGGCGTGTTGATGGTCGTGACCTTGTCGCTGGGCGAGTTCAACCTGACCTGGATGCTCCACACCCCCATGACCAAAACCCTGCCTGTTGGGTTGGCCGACAGCTATGCCTCGGCACGCCTGGAAGTTGCCAGCGCCTACACCCTTCTATTTCTGTTGCTGATCGTGCCGCTGCTTATTGCATTGCAGGCCATCAGTGCCCGTCTTGCCCGTGGAGAGAGCCGATGAGCGGAACCACCATACGCCTGCAGGGTTGCCGCAAGGCGTTTCCTGACGGCACGGTCGCTGTACATGATTTGCACCTGACCATAGAACCGGGCGAAACCCTGGCCATTCTCGGGCCTTCCGGGTGCGGCAAGACCACCACCTTGCGCTTGATTGCCGGGCTTGAGCGCCCGGATGTCGGGCAAGTGCTGTTCGACGATCAGGATGTCACGCGCTTGCCTATCGAGCGGCGCGATGTGGGGATGGTGTTCCAGAACTATGCGCTGTTTCCCAATCTCGATGTGGCGGGCAATATCGTTTATGGCCTGAAGATTCGCGGCATGTCGCCCGCCGAGCGCAACAAGCGCTGCACCGAACTGCTGGAGCTGGTGGGCCTGCACGATCATGGCAAGCGCAGCATTCACGAACTGTCCGGCGGGCAGCGTCAACGCGTGGCATTGGCTCGCGCCCTGGCGCCTCGTCCTCGCGTGCTGTTGCTGGATGAGCCGCTTGCTGCGCTGGATGCCCAGTTGCGTGAGCGTTTGCGCAGTGAACTTGATCAACTGCTGCGTGGCCTGGGGATCACATCCGTGTTTGTCACCCACGATCAGGGCGAAGCCATGGCGCTGGGTGATCGCATTCTGGTCATGGAAAAAGGCCGCGTCGCACAACTGGCCAGCCCGCGGGAAATCTATCAACAACCTGCCAATGCCTTCGTGGCCGGTTTCGTCGGCAACCTCAACGCTTTCAGCGTGCTTGAGCGTACGCCACTTGGTTTGAAAGTCAGTGGCGGCGAGTTGCCCTGGAATGCTGCTCAGGCACCGACCATCGTCTATTGCCGCCCGGAGCACCTGCGCGTGACGTCCGCCAGTGGGCATCTGCAAGGTCGATTGGTAGGGCAGTTTTTCCAGGGCGCGCAAAGCCGCTTGCTGGTGGATGTTGGTGGTGCGCAGCCGCTGTTGGTGGACAGTTCAGACAATGTCATCCATGCCGCCGGTGCCTCTATTGCCTTGAGCGTCGAGCCTCAAGCGCTGTTTACCCTGTCTTCGTGACGCCGTTCTAACCGAGAGATCATTTTGAATCGTCCCTTTCTCATCGCTCAAATCAGCGACCTGCACCTCAAAGCCGGTGGGCGTCTGACCTATGGTGTCGTGGATACTCTGGGTGCTTTGCGTCGTGCGGTTGAGCACATCAACGCCAGTACACCGCGCCCCGATATCGTGGTTGTCAGCGGGGACCTGGTGGATTTCGGTCGCGCTGACGAATATGCCGTGCTCAAGCCGGAGCTGGAGCGTTTGCATATGCCGTTCTATCTGGTGCCCGGCAATCATGATGACCGTGAGCATCTGCTGGCCGCTTTTGCCGATCACATGTATTTGCCGCTATCGGCAAGCGCGCCGCTGGACTGGGTGGTCGAGCAGTATCCCGTGCGTTTGATCGGCATGGATTCGACCATTCCGGGAGAGCATGGCGGGCGGCTGGATTACTGCCAGCTCGATTGGCTGCACACCCAGTTATCCCGACGACCCGATGTGCCGACAGTGTTGATCCTGCACCATCCGCCGTTTATCAGCGGCATCGGCCATATGGACCTTCAGCCTTTTGGCAATGCGGCGGCCCTGGAGCAGTTGATTGCCTTGCACCCTCAAGTCGAGCGTTTGCTGTGCGGGCATCTGCACCGACCGATGCAGCGTCGGTTTGGCGGCAGCATGGCGTGTGTTTGCCCCGGTACTTCACATCAGATCGTGCTCGACCTTGAAGAGGCTGCACCGGCGCATTTCAATCTGGAACCCGCGGGCTACCTGTTGCATCGCTGGCATCCACAAGACGGGCTGGTGACTCACAACGCAGTGTTTGGCGATCACGAAGGGCCGTACCCTTTCTACGATGCCAACGGGTTGATTGACTGATATCCCGACAGGCGTAGGAGCGAATTCATTCGCGAATGAATTCGCTCCTACGGGATAAATACCCGTGTGGAGGCGATTGGATCAGGCGCCGATGATGCCGCCATCTTCGCGGGTAATCACCATCACCGAGGACCGTGGTTTGCCGTCGGGCAGGTGCTCGGGGAAGGTGGATCCGCCGTTTTCGCCAGGGTGCTGAATCCCCACGAACATCGTCTTGTAGTCCGGCGCGAAGCTGATGCCGGTCACTTCGCAACCGATCGGCCCGACCAGGAAGCGGCGGATTTCACCGCTGTGCGGGTCGGCGCAGAGCATCTGGTTATTGCCCATGCCAGCGAAGTCACCCTTGTTGCTGGAGTCGCCGTCGGTCTGTATCCACAGGCGACCCGCTTCGTCGAAGCTCAGGCCGTCCGGGCTGTTGAACATGTTCTGGGCATTGACGTTGCTTGACCCGCCTTGTGGCTTGCCGGCATGTACGACCGGGTTGCCCGCGACCACGAACAGATCCCACTCGAACTCCATGGCCGATGCATTATCTTCGGCTTCCCTCCAACGCAGGATCTGTCCGTACTGGTTCTTGGCTCTCGGGTTAGGTCCGCCAACAGGCTGGCCGTCATCGCCGCGCTTGGCGTTGTTGGTGAGGGTGCAATAGACCTGGCCATCCTTGGGGCTGACCACGATCCATTCCGGACGGTCCATGCGTGTGGCTTTCACCACGCTGGCGGCCAGACGTGCATGAATCAGCACTTCGGCCTGGCTGTTGAAGCCGGCAGCGGCATCCAGGCCGTTCTTGCCGTGTGTCAGCTCGATCCACTGGCCTTTGCCTTTCGGCCGATCCGGGTTGTTGTCGCCGCCGTCGAACTGCGCCACATACAGCGTGCCGTGATCCAGCAGGTTGCGGTTGGCCTTGGGGTCCTGGTGGTCGATCTTGTCGCGGCTGATGAACTTGTAGATGAACTCGCCACGTTCGTCGTCGCCCATGTACACCACGACGCGACCGCCCTTGGTTTCGGTCAGTGCGGCGTTTTCATGCTTGAAGCGGCCCAGCGCGGTGCGTTTGAGCGGTGTGGATTTCGGGTCGAATGGATCGATCTCGACCACCCAGCCGTGACGATTGGCCTCGTTGGGATTCTTGGCCACATCGAAGCGCGGATCGTGTTGATGCCAGTTGATGTCTTTGCTGGCAGCCACGACGCCGTAACGCTTGAGGCCCGCATCGAACTTCTGCTCCGGATTGCTGCTGCCGAAACAGTCGGTGAAGTTCTCTTCGCAGGTCAGGTAAGTGCCCCATGGCGTCTTGCCGTTGGCGCAGTTCTGGAAGGTGCCCAAGGCATGCTTGCCCGCCTTGTCGGCATCGGTCTTGAGCCATTCATGGCCGGCAGCCGGGCCGCTCAGGTCGATGGGCGTGTTGCCATGAATGCGACGGTTGTACTTTGAGTCCTGCACGAACTGCCACTGGCCGTTCTTCTGCTGGACTTCGATGACCGATACGCCCTCGGCGGCCAGTGCCTTCTGCACTTCTTCAGCCGATTGCGGCTCCTTGCCATGATCGAAGAGGTAGCGGTAGTTGGTGTATTCGTTGTTGATCGCCATCAGCGCCCGGTCTTTATGGCCGGGCATCGGGAACAGGCTCATGCCATCGTTGTTGTCGCCGAACTGCACTTCCTGCGCCTTGGCGGTGCCTTTGCCGCTCGGGTCGAAAGCCGGACCGCCTGCCTGCAAGGGCTGGCCCCAACTGATGAGAACCGAGGATTTATAGCCTGGCGGCAGGCTGATGGTATCTGCCGTGGCGGCTGGAATGCTGTCAAAGCCCAGCAGCTTGCCCGATGCGGCGCTGACACTGGTGGCCAGTGCGCTGCGGGTCAGCAGGTTGCCGCCCAGAAACATCGCAGCACCGCACAGTGCGCCTGCGCCAATGAATCCACGACGAGTGAGGCCGACCATCTTTTCGAGGTCGGTTGATTGATTTTCTTCTAATAGTTTCATCATCACGGCTCCCACAGAGGTGGCAGCCACGATAATTGCCGCATATGACGAAATTGTGTCGAGGGGATGACGACACAGGCGCTTACAAAGATGTGCCCAGCAAGACCAGAGACGGCGCGAACTGAACCTGCACCCGACTGCCCGTTTCCAGTTGCAGGGCCTGAAGCTGTTCAGAGGGCGCCAAGGCACACAGCGTCTGGCCTCCAGGCAGGCTGATGCGTACTTCGCAAGGGCCGTCTTCGGCTTCGAGAATGGTATCGATCAGTCCGAGCAGGCAATTGTTTCCATTTGTTTCTTCGTGGTCGTGGGGAAACAACTCAAGCCAGCCTGCCTTGATGAGAGCGACGACATCGGTATCGAGGCCCAGATCCAGACGCAGGGTGCTGTCATGGGTGATCTGCGCCTCAATGAACACCTCGTCCGCCATTTTCAGGCGAATATGGTCGTTGTGCCCATGTCGCATGATGCTCACGATACGGCCCAGCAACTGGTTGCGGGCGCTGGTGCGCAGGGTCAGGCGACTGAGCAGGTCCAGGTCCGCGCTTTCTTCGGTGGCTTCCAGCACCTGGGCCTGTAATGCCTGCAGTCGTTGATAGAGACGCAGCACGCGCTCACCTTCGGCGGACAGTTTTGCGCCACCGCCACCTCGTCCGCCGACACTGCGCTCGACCAAGGGCTTTTGCGCCAGATTGTTCAGTTCATCGATGGCGTCCCAGGTTGCCTTGTAACTCAACCCCGCACTTTTGGCCGCCCGGGTGATGGAGCCTTGCTCAGCGATGTGTTGCAGCAACTCGATGCGCTGTGGGCGACGGATCATATGTTGCGTCAGCAGAGTCGGTAAGGGCATGGCGACGGATTGTGTGGCTGATGGGAAGAGCGAAGTGTAAGGCAAGTCGGCGAGCGAAACGATCAACCCTCGGGCTTGGGTGTTCTGGCCAGGCAGTAAACATCCACCCGCCGCGCTCCGTTCCTGAGCAGGGCACGGGCAATCACATCGGCTGTAGAACCTGTGGTCAGCACATCGTCTACCAAGGCCAGATGCTTGCCTTGTATCCAGGCCGCATCGACCACCTTGAAGGCGCCGTTCAGGTTACGTTTGCGGGTTTTTGCGTCCAGCCCTTGCTGGGCCGTTGTCTCGCGGATGCGAAGCAACTGGCGTTCATCCACTGGCAGGCTCAGAGTTTTGCCGAGCCAGTCGGCCAGCATGCCCGCCTGGTTGTAGCCGCGCTGGCGCAGACGTTTGTTGGCCAAGGGAACGGGCAGCAGACAATCGGGGCGGGCAAGGCCCTCGTCGAAGCGGTGTTGCAGGAATTGCCCGGCCAGTTCGGCCAGCAATTGCCCCATGGGCCACCGGCTCTGGTGTTTAAAGCGAGTGATCAGGCTGTCGACCGGAAAATCGTACAGCCAGGGAGCGATGACCTCCGTGAACGCCGGTGGCTTTTTGAGGCATTGTCCGCAAGTCAGACCGCAGACCGGAAGCGGCAGGGCGCAATTCAGGCATTGGTCGCCAAGCCAGGGCAAATCGGTTTCACAGGCCACGCAGACAGGAAAAGGTGCATCGCTGAGTTCATCGCATAATAAACAGATTTGTTTGTTTTTTAACCAGATGTAAACCTTGTGTTTGTAATCGGGTTGACAGCGCATGGCTCTTCCTTAAATATGCCGAACATCCGTGTAGCGCTTGTGGGCTTTCTTCGCCTTGGCGCATTGCCTGAAAAAACCAAGGAGCCGCCCAATGAGCGCCAGCACCACCGCCACTCTGCGTCACGACTGGACTTTAGCCGAGGTCAAGGCGTTGTTCGTACAGCCATTCAATGACCTGCTGTTTCAGGCGCAGACTGTGCACCGCGCTCACTTCGACGCCAACCGCGTCCAGGTTTCGACCCTGCTGTCGATCAAGACCGGCGCCTGCCCTGAAGACTGCAAGTACTGTCCGCAATCCGGTCACTACAACACCGGTCTTGAGAAAGAAAAGCTGCTGGAAGTGCAGAAGGTTCTGGAAGAAGCCGCTCGCGCGAAGGCCATCGGTTCGACCCGTTTCTGCATGGGTGCGGCCTGGAAACATCCATCGGCCAAAGACATGCCCTACGTGCTGGAAATGGTCAAAGGTGTCAAAGCCATGGGCCTGGAAACCTGCATGACCCTGGGTCGTCTGGATCAGGACCAGACTGAAGCGCTGGCCCAGGCGGGTCTGGATTACTACAACCACAACCTGGACACCTCGCCGGAGTTCTACGGCAACATCATTACCACCCGCACATACAGCGAGCGTTTGCAGACCCTGGCGTATGTGCGCGATGCGGGAATGAAGATCTGCTCCGGTGGCATTCTGGGCATGGGCGAGTCGCTGGACGACCGCGCCGGGCTGTTGATTCAGTTGGCGAACCTGCCTGAGCACCCGGAGTCGGTGCCGATCAACATGCTGGTGAAAGTCGCAGGCACGCCGCTGGAGAACGCCGAGGAAGTCGATCCATTCGACTTCATCCGCATGCTGGCCGTGGCTCGTATTCTGATGCCGCAGTCCCATGTCCGCCTGTCGGCCGGTCGCGAGGCGATGAACGAGCAGATGCAGGCCCTGGCGTTCTTCGCCGGTGCCAATTCGATTTTCTACGGCGAGAAATTGCTGACTACCGCCAACCCGCAGGCCGACAAGGACATGCTGTTGTTCTCGCGTCTGGGGATCAAGCCCGAAGCCCGCGAAGAGCACGCCGATGAAGTTCACCAGGCCGCCATCGAACAGGCGCTGGTCGAGCAGAAGAGCAGCGCCATGTTCTACGACGCGGCGTCTGCCTGATCCTCGTGACCGGGCCGCTTGCGAGCGGCCCGGTTTGAATCATCTTTTCTGAAGACCGGGGCCTGCATGTCTTTCGATCTCCGCACGCGCCTTGAAGCGCGGCGTGCCGAACATCTCTATCGCCAGCGTCCACTGCTGCAAAGCCCGCAAGGCCCGCAGGTGACGGTCGATGGCCAGCCGCTTGTGGCGTTCTGCAACAACGATTACATGGGCCTGGCCAACCATCCTGAAGTGATCGCCGCCTGGCAGGCGGGCGCAGAGCGTTGGGGCGTGGGTGGTGGCGCTTCACATCTGGTGATCGGTCACAGCGGTCCGCATCACGAGCTTGAAGAAGCCTTGGCCGAACTCACCGGCCGCCCGCGAGCGTTGTTGTTCTCCAATGGCTATATGGCCAACCTCGGTGCCGTGACGGCGCTGGTGGGGCAGGGCGATACGGTGCTGGAAGACCGGCTCAATCATGCTTCGCTGCTGGATGCCGGTCTGCTCAGCGGCGCGCGCTTTTCCCGTTACCTGCACAACGACGTGGCCAGCCTGAATGCCCGGCTGGAAAAAGCCGTCGGCGATACGCTGGTGGTCACCGATGGCGTGTTCAGCATGGATGGCGATATCGCCGACCTGCCCGCGCTGGCGCAAGCTGCAAAAGCCAAGGGTGCCTGGCTGATGGTGGACGATGCCCATGGCTTCGGCCCGCTGGGGGCTAACGGTGCCGGTATCGTCGAGCACTTTGGGCTGAGCATGGAAGATGTGCCGGTGCTGGTCGGCACGCTGGGCAAGTCATTCGGTACGTCGGGTGCTTTTGTGGCGGGCAGCGAGGAGTTGATCGAAACCCTGATCCAGTTCGCCCGGCCCTACATTTATACGACCAGCCAGCCGCCCGCACTGGCCTGCGCCACGCTCAAGAGCCTGGAGCTGCTGCGCACCGAGCATTGGCGTCGCGAGCATCTGGCACGTTTGATTCAGCAGTTTCGCAGTGGCGCCGAGCAGATCGGTCTGCAACTGATGGACAGCTTCACGCCAATCCAGCCGATCATGATCGGCGATGCCGGCCGTGCCTTGCGCTTGTCGCAGATGTTGCGTGAGCGAGGCTTGCTGGTGACTGCGATTCGTCCACCGACCGTGCCCGCTGGCAGCGCCCGTTTGCGGGTGACGTTGTCTGCGGCGCACAGTGCCGACCAAGTGCAGCTATTGTTGAATGCACTGGAGCAGTGTTACCCGCTGCTGGGTGCAAGTGAATCGATGGAGTCCGAGCATGCGTGATCGCTTGATCCTGCTATCTGGCTGGGGCCTTGGTGTCTCGCCACTTGAGCCGCTGGCCGCTGCATTGCGCGGGCTGGATGAGCATTTGCGGGTCGAGATCGAGCCGTTGCCGGTACTCGACAGCAGCGACGTTCAGGATTGGCTCGATGAGCTGGACGCCAACATCCCGACCGGTGCCTGGCTGGGCGGCTGGTCGCTGGGTGGCATGCTGGCTGCGGAACTGGCAGCGCGACGCGGCGACGATTGCTGCGGGTTGCTGACCCTGGCGAGCAATGCCAGTTTCGTGACCCGTGGCGCGTGGCCCAATGCAATGGCGGAAGGCGAGTTCTCGGCTTTTCTGGCCGGTTGCTCGGCGGATTCCGATGCCACTTTGAAGCGCTTCAGCCTGCTGTGTACCCAGGGCGCTGAAGACCCTCGCGGTCTGTCGCGTCTGCTCAAGGCCGGGGCGCCCCAGACGTCGACGAACACGCTGGTCGATGGCCTGAAAGTACTGGGGCAGCTCGATACCCGCAGTGCCTTGCAGACCTATCGCGGCCCGCAATTGCATCTGTTCGCGGGGCACGATGCTTTCGTGCCCGCCGAGGCCGCAGGTGATCTCCTGGCACTGCTGCCGGATATTGAAGTTGGTCTGATTGAACAGGCCAGCCATGCGTTCATCCTGGAAAACCCTCATGGAGTGGCAGCGGCGATCCAGGCCTTTTTGCATGAGTCGGGCGATGACTGATCTTTCCCACGTCAAATTACCCGGAGGCTTGCCTGACAAGCGTCAGGTCGCCGAGTCATTTTCCCGCGCCGCTGGCAGCTACGACAGCGTGGCGGATTTGCAGCGGGCTGTCGGCCATGAGCTGTTTACACGTTTGCCCGAAGAGTTGAGCCCGTCGCGCTGGCTGGATCTGGGGTGCGGCACCGGCTATTTCAGCCGGCTGCTGGGGCAGGCTTTCAAGGACAGCGAAGGCGTTGCACTGGATATCGCTCAGGGCATGTTGCGTCATGCCCGGCCATTGGGCGGTGCCCGTTACTTTGTGGCGGGCGATGCCGAGCGTATGCCGCTACAGGCGCAAAGTTGCGAGCTGGTTTTCTCCAGCCTCGCGGTGCAATGGTGTGCGGACTTTGCCGCAGTGCTCAGTGAGGCCAGCCGGGTTTTGCAGCCCGGTGGTGTATTTGCGTTTTCCAGTTTGTGTGTCGGGACTTTGCAGGAACTGCGGGACAGTTGGCAGACAGTCGATGGTCTGGTACACGTCAATCGTTTTCGCGAGCTGGATGACTATCGCCAGTTGTGTGCTGCCAGTGGTTTGCGCGTGCGTAGCCTTGAGGTCCGGCCGCATGTGCTGTATTACCCGGATGTGCGCAGCCTGACCCATGAACTGAAAGCATTGGGTGCGCATAATCTCAATCCCGGACGCCCAGGTGGCTTGACGGGAAGGGAGCGGATTCGTGGCCTGGTTGAGGCCTACGAGACGTTTCGCCAGAACGCTGGGCTACCCGCCACCTATCAAGTGGTCTATGCGGTGCTTGAAAAAAACTGATGGGCTTGCGAGACAAGGGAAGGCCGCCAAGATGAGTGTTGCGTATTTCATCACGGGAACCGATACGGACGCAGGCAAGACCACTGTCGCAGCGGGCCTGCTGCATGCGGCTCGACTGGCCGGGCTGAGCACGGCAGCGGGCAAGCCTGTCGCCTCCGGCAGTGTCATCACATCGCAAGGGCTGCGTAATTCCGATGCCCTGGCCTTGCTGGCCGAGTGCTCGCTGGATGTTGGCTATGACGACGTCAACCCCTTTGCCTTCGAGCCGGCCATCGCGCCGCACCTGGCCGCCCGCGAAGCCGGTGTGTCACTGACGGTCAATTCGTTGCTGCAACCCATGCGCCGCCTGCTGGACAGAAACGCCGATTTCACTCTGATCGAGGGGGCGGGCGGCTGGCGTGTTCCTCTGGCGGATCAGAGCAATCTGTCCGATCTGGCCATGGGTTTGGGATTGCCAGTCATTCTGGTGGTGGGCGTGCGTCTGGGCTGTATCAATCATGCATTGCTGACGGCTGAAGCCATCGCTCGGGACGGGCTGCAACTGGCTGGCTGGGTCGCCAACATCATCGAACCCAAGACCTCTCGGCTGGAAGAAAACCTTGCGACCCTCTCCGAGCGTCTGCCTGCGCCTTGTATCGGGCGTTTGCCGCGTCTGAAGAAAGCGAGTGCCGATGCTGTGGCGGAACACCTGCATCTGGAACTGCTCGACGGATTTTGAAACACATTCACTATGTTGCTGATACACAAGGCGCTTTTGTCCGGTTCAAGGCAGAACCTATTGTCCGGCCATGTGCCATTAGTCTTTTTGTCGAGTATTCCGCTGCATTTACTGGTTCAATAGCACCTGTTCGCTATTTGAACTGAGGACCGGCTTATGCAAATCACCATGAACAATACACTCTATCCAGGCCTGAGCGCGATTCAGGTTGGGCAGGAGCGTGTCGATCAGGCAGCCACCCAGATCGCCAGCACCGGCATCGAAGTCTCCGGAAGAAGCCAGTCTTCGGATTTCCAGCTAGAGAACCTGCGCTCGGTCGACCGTAGCCAGCGTTCCGATCTGCCTGCCAACATCGTTGAACTGGCTGCCGGAAAAGAGCAGATCCAGGCGGGTCTGGCTGCGCAGAAAGCCAGCGACGAAGCGCTGGGTACTCTGATCGACACTTACGCTTGACCCCCGTCTACGCCGTGCCTTCTGCGCACGGCGTCATTGTCTGAATTTCACGCTATCACTTGCCTGTATCACCCCCGCAACCTTCCTTCCCTCAACTAGACTCACGGCATCGTTTCATCAACGCTGCATGCCTTCGCGTGCGCGGTCTGTAGCGCATCGATGATAAACGGTGTGTGAAGTGCTATTGACAAGGTTTAGGCGTAAACGTATGTTTCAAACACCTGTTTGACCGTAAGGCATACGAGATTGTCTGGTGCCTGGGAGTATGCTCCCGGCGACCGCCCGGTCATTCGTTCCAGGATTCATCAGCAGAGGTTTATCGCTATGCCTGAATACAAGGCCCCCTTGCGTGATATTCGTTTCGTTCGTGATGAGCTGCTCGGTTATGAAGCGCACTACCAAAGTCTGCCGGCATGCCAGGACGCAACGCCAGACATGGTCGATGCCATTCTTGAGGAAGGTGCCAAGTTCTGCGAGCAGGTACTGGCTCCCCTGAATCGGGTCGGCGATACCGAAGGCTGCACCTGGAGTGAATCGGGCGTGAAAACCCCGACCGGCTTCAAACAGGCATACAAGCAATTCGTCGAAGGTGGCTGGCCAAGCCTGGCCCATGACGTCGAGCACGGCGGTCAGGGTCTGCCCGAGTCGCTTGGTCTGGCCGTCAGCGAAATGGTTGGCGAGGCCAACTGGTCATGGGGCATGTACCCAGGCTTGTCTCATGGCGCGATGAACACCATTTCCGAACACGGTACGCCTGAGCAGCAAGAGGCCTACATGACCAAGCTGGTGTCCGGCGAATGGACCGGAACCATGTGTCTGACCGAACCTCATTGTGGTACTGACCTTGGCATGCTGCGCACCAAGGCCGAGCCTCAGGCCGATGGTTCCTATAACGTCACCGGCACCAAGATTTTCATTTCCGCTGGCGAACACGACATGGCCGATAACATCGTTCATATCGTGCTGGCGCGTCTGCCGGATGCTCCGGCAGGCACCAAAGGTATTTCGCTGTTCATCGTGCCCAAGTTCCTGCCTGCCGCCGACGGCAGCATCGGTGAGCGCAACGCGGTGACCTGTGGTTCGATCGAACACAAGATGGGTATCCACGGCAACGCTACCTGCGTGATGAACTTCGATTCTGCCAAGGGTTTCCTGATCGGGCCGCCGAACAAAGGCCTGAACTGCATGTTCACCTTCATGAACACCGCTCGCCTGGGGACTGCACTGCAAGGTCTGGCCCACGCCGAAGTCGCGTTCCAGGGTGGCTTGAAATACGCTCGCGATCGTCTGCAGATGCGCTCGCTGACCGGCCCGAAAGCACCGGACAAGGCCGCTGACCCGATCATCGTTCACCCTGACGTACGCCGCATGCTGCTGACCATGAAGGCTTTCGCCGAAGGCACGCGGGCCATGGTGTACTTCACGGCCAAGCAGGTCGATATCGTCAAATACAGCGAAGACGAAGACCAGAAGAAAGCCGCCGACGCACTGCTGGCGTTCATGACGCCGATTGCCAAGGCTTTCATGACAGAAGTGGGCTTCGAGGCCGCTAACCATGGCGTGCAGATCTATGGCGGTCACGGTTTCATCGCCGAGTGGGGCATGGAGCAGAACGTTCGCGACAGCCGTATCTCGATGCTGTACGAAGGCACCACCGGTATCCAGGCGCTGGACCTGCTGGGCCGCAAGGTCTTGATGACACAGGGCGAAGCGCTCAAGGGCTTCACCAAGATCGTCCACAAGTTCTGCCAGGCCAACGAAGGCAGCGAAAGTGTTCAGGAGTTCGTGACGCCATTGGCTGCGCTGAACAAGGAATGGGGCGAGCTGACCATGAAAGTGGGCATGGCGGCCATGAAGGACCGTGAAGAAGTCGGTGCCGCTTCGGTGGATTACCTGATGTATTCCGGCTATGCCTGCCTGGCTTACTTCTGGGCGGACATGGCGCGTCTGGCGGCCGAGAAGCTGGCAGCCGGTACATCCGAGCAAGCGTTCTACACCGCCAAATTGCAGACTGCGCGTTTCTACTTCCAGCGCATCCTGCCGCGTACCCGTACTCATGTCGCCGCTATCCTTTCCGGTGCTGGCAACCTGATGGATATGAAGGAAGAGGATTTCGGTCTGGCTTACTGATAAGCCTGCTCGTTTCTCAAAGCCGTCTGGCCCTGCGGGTCAGGCGGCTTTTTCTTGGATAAATGAAAAGATCGAGAAACCGCTTTCTTTGCCCAGGCAATCAATAAACCTTTTCGATCTCCTGCCGTTACAGAAAAGTAGCCAGCTATCAATCCTGCTGTATGCATTGCTCACTGGATAAAGGCACAATGCCATTATTCCAGATATTCACTCCGATGCCGAGTAGGAGACATTTCCCTTGTTGCGTCCATCTGCTGCACGATTGAGTCATTTTCTTCCTTCTGCAGCGTTGTTGTTTGCAGGACTTGCGGCTGCTTACGTCAAGGACCTGAACGTATTCTTCACCTCCCTGTTCAACGTGCTGCCGACGTTGGTCCTGTTGCTGGGCGGTGCCTATTGCGGTGTTTATCGACGTCAGCGTGAGCTGTTTCTGATGATCACCGTCTATATCGCCTACTTCCTGCTCGATACTCAGACCGATTACTACCGCGATCATGGCAAGGTCCGCGAGGATGCTGCCGTGGTTTTCCATCTTGTGTGCCTGCTACTGCCGGTATTGTTCGGGCTGTATGCGGCATGGGAAGAGCGTACCCATCTGTTCCAGGACCTGGTGGCACGTATTGCGGTACTGGTCGCCGTGGGCAGCGTTGCGTTCGGGCTTGAGCAAAGCTATCCCGCCGAAGTGCAGACCTGGCTGGCGGATATCCGCTGGCCTGCATTGCATGGCTCCTGGATGAGCCTGATACAGCTGTCGTATGCGATGTTTCTGGGCTCGTTCGGCCTGTTGATCTGGCAATACCTGGAAAAGCCACGGCCCTTGCATGCGGCACAGATCGTCGGGTTGCTGGGGCTTTTCTGGGCATTGCCCAAGACCTTCATCCTGCCGTTCACCCTGAATATCATGTGCAGCCAGGTGATGCTGATGATTGCCGCAGCGGTTGCCCATGAAGCCTATCAAATGGCGTTCCGCGACGAGCTCACCGGGTTGCCGGGGCGTCGGGCACTCAATGAGCGCATGCAGCGGCTGGGACGCAATTACGTGCTGGCGATGAGTGACGTCGATCACTTCAAGAAATTCAACGACACCCATGGCCACGATGTCGGCGACCAGGTGCTGCGTCTGGTGGCCAGCAAGCTGTCGAAAATCACCAACGGCGGTGGCAGGGCCTATCGTTATGGCGGTGAAGAGTTTGCCATCGTCTTTGCTGGCAAGACGCTTGAAGAGTGCCTGCCTCATCTGGAAGCCATCCGCGAGAGCATCGCCAATTACGAAATCCTGTTGCGCAACAAGGACAGTCGCCCGAAGGACGACCAGCAAGGCCGGCAAAAACGGGGTGCTACAGCGTCGAACAGTGTCTCGGTGACGGTGAGTATTGGTGTTGCCGAACGCCAGCCGGAGCATCGGACCCCCGAAGAAGTCCTCAAGGCTGCTGACCAGGCGCTGTATGCCGCCAAAGGGGCAGGGCGCAACTGTGTCATTGCCCATGGTCAGCAGAACAGGCGCGGAGCGGTGCGTACCGCTGAAGCTGTCAGCTAAAGTGGAATTGCTGTCATTGAACGGCGCTGCCTGTCATGCAGCGCCGTGTCGTTTCGTCTGTCGAATATGTTTGTGACTTTAATTTGTATTTTGGTCACACCATGACCCTATGTCTCTGAAACGTTGTTCGGTTAGACTCTTGGACATTGCCACCTGATTCGGGCACGTAGCGTGTCTGGATCTTCTTTCAGGTTTTCTTGCTCCCTGCTTGTGAGGTTTGCCATGGCTGACTACAAAGCGCCGTTGCGCGATATGCGTTTCGTCCTCAATGAAGTGTTCGAGGTTTCCAGACTCTGGGCTCAATTGCCGGCGCTTGCAGAAACTGTCGATGTCGAGACGGTCGATGCGATCCTCGAAGAAGCGAGCAAGGTCTGCAGCAAAACTATTGCCCCGCTCAGCCGTAATGGCGACGAAGAGGGCTGCCACTGGAAGGACACTGTCGTCACCACGCCTGCAGGTTTCCCTGAAGCCTATCGGACCTACGCCGAAGGCGGTTGGGTGGGCGTTGGCGGTAACCCGGATTTTGGCGGCATGGGCATGCCCAAGGTGGTGTCGGCGCAGGTCGAGGAAATGCTCAACTCCGGCAGCCTGGCGTTCGGCCTGTACCCGATGCTGACCACAGGCGCCTGTGTATCGATCAATACTCACGCGACCGAAGAGCTCAAGGCGATTTACCTGCCGAACATGTATGCAGGTACCTGGTGCGGCTCGATGTGCCTGACCGAAGCCCATGCCGGTACCGACCTTGGCATCATCCGCACCAAGGCCGTTCCTCAGGCAGACAATTCCTACAAGATTACCGGCAGCAAAGTGTTCATCACCGGTGGCGAGCACGACCTGACCGAGAACATCATTCATCTGGTCCTCGCCAAGCTGCCCGATGCGCCAGCAGGCCCTAAAGGTATTTCGCTGTTCCTGGTGCCCAAGTTCATGGTCAACGAGGATGGCAGCCTGGGTGAGCGCAATACGGTCAGTTGCGGCTCCATCGAGCACAAGATGGGTATCCAGGCTTCGGCCACCTGCGTGATGAACTTCGATGATGCCGTCGGCTATCTGATCGGCGAGCCCAATAAAGGCCTGGCGGCCATGTTCACCATGATGAACTACGAGCGTCTGGGTGTTGGCATACAGGGGCTTGCTTCCGGCGTGCGCTCTTATCAGAACGCTGTGGAATATGCGCGTGATCGTCTGCAAAGCCGTGCGCCGACCGGTGCGCAGAACAAGGACAAGGTGGCTGACCCGATCATTGTTCACCCGGACGTGCGCCGCATGTTGCTGACGATGAAAGCCTTCAACGAAGGTGGCCGGGCTTTCTCCAGCTATGTCGCCCTGCAACTGGATATCGCCAAGTTCAGCGAAGACGATACCGCCCGTCAGCGCGCCGATGATCTGGTCGCGCTGCTTACTCCGGTCGCCAAGGCCTTCCTGACCGATATCGGCCTGGAAACCACGGTTCACGGCCAGCAAGTATTCGGTGGCCATGGTTACATCCGTGAATGGGGCCAGGAGCAGCTGGTGCGTGATGTGCGCATCACCCAGATCTACGAAGGCACCAATGGCATTCAGGCTCTGGATCTGGTGGGCCGCAAGATTGTCGGGTCGAACGGCGCGTTCTATCAGTTGTTCGCCGACGAAGTGCAGGCATTCATCAGCGGTGCCGATAGCTCGCTTGCCGAGTTCACCAGGCCCTTGGGCGCAGCGCTGGATATGCTGAATGAACTCACTCGCTGGGTGCTTGACCGCTCGCGAGCCAACCCCAATGAGATCGGCGCAGCTTCGGTGGAGTATCTGCACCTGTTCGGTTACACCGCCTATGCCTACATGTGGGCCAGAATGGCCAAGGCTGCTCTGGGCAAGGAAGGGCAGGAAGACTTCTACGCCAGCAAGCTAGGCACCGCACGTTTCTACTTCGCTCGCTTGCTGCCGCGTATCCACTCCCTCAATGCCAGCGTGCGCGCAGGCAGCGAATCATTGTTCCTGATGGATGCGTCACAATTTTGAAGTCGTAGTCTGTAAGCATTTGCTTACGTGTTGTGTTGGCTTTTTGCCTCTTCCATAAGAATGGATCCAAAGTTACTCTAAATCCATGGACGTAGCGCAGGATGCGCAACAAGACATAACAGGGACACGAAGGGATTCCTGCCAGGATGGCGGGGCGAAAGGGATATCAGGGAAACAGTCTGGAAAGCCCCGCTTAGGCGGGGTTTTCTTTGTTCCTGCGATTTTTATAATGGCTGTGTGCCAGATCCCGTGGAACCCTTGTCGATGCCCAGGGTCGATTAGCTACCAGGCCTGTAAAAGGTCATCTAATCAGGAGCTTGCCCATGGACATCATTCGCATCATCTTCGCTATTCTGCTGCCACCACTGGGCGTGTTCCTGCAAGTCGGTTTCGGTGGTGCCTTCTGGCTGAACATCCTGTTGACGCTGCTGGGTTATATTCCGGGCATCGTGCATGCGGTGTACATCATCGCCACTCGTAAGTGATTTCCATTCGTTAAATGGCGTTTCCGTAGGAGCGAATTCATTCGCGAGGCGTCATCTGAAGCGATAGATCCTCTTCAGGTCTACGAGCCTTCGCGAATGAATTCGCTCCCATAGCAATGGATTCATTCGCGGAGTACATCCCGATAGAACCGCCATTCAGCCTCCAGCGCATCAGCCAGGTTCTCGGCTTTGCGAAAGCCATGGCGTTCGTCGGGGTAGAAATGCGCCTTGGCCGGGATGCCATTGTCCAGCAGGGCCTTGAGCATGGAGCGGGTCTGTTCAGGCACCACGACCGCATCCAGTTCTCCCTGAAAGAAAATGACCGGCACACTGATGCGCTGGGCATGTAGAACAGGGGTTCTGGCCTGATAGCGTTCGATATCCTCGACCGGGTCGCCAATCAGCCAGTCCAGATAATCACCCTCGAACTTGTGAGTCGCCTTGCCCAGGGCGATAGGGTCGCTTACGCCATAAAGGCTTGCCCCGGCACGGAAGACCTTGTGGAAGGCCAGCGCGCAGAGCGTCGTATAGCCGCCCGAACTTCCTCCACGAATGAATGCCCGATCCTTGTCGATCAAGCCTCGCTGCGCCAGATGCGCAACGACTGCGCAGGCGTCCTCCACATCCGCGACACCCCAGTTCAAATGCAGGCTTTGTCGATAGTCGCGGCCATAGCCTGTGCTGCCCCGATAGTTGAGGTCGGCGACGGCGAAACCGCGTTGAGTCCAGTATTGAATGCGAGGGTCCAGCACCGGGTAACAGGCCGAGGTGGGGCCGCCATGGATAAATACCACCAGTGGCGGCTTTTCGGTGTCGTCCATGGCCGGATAGAAGTAGCCATACGCTTCGGCCCCGCCACTGGCGTAGCACAAGGATTGCGGCAAGCTGATGTGTTCGGGCGGCAATGGCGATACACCGCCTGCCAGCACCTTCATGCTGCGGTCCTGGCGCGAAATGGCCAGTATCGCTGAGGGGCTGATTGCCGATGCCGCGATGCAATAGATGAATTGCTCATCAATGGCCAGGCTGCGAAACCGGGTGTAATTACCGCTGAAGTCTTCGACCGAACCGTTCGGGTGACGCAGGCCCAGTACGCCAAAGCCGTCTTGGGACCAACTGGCAAGGTAGCCGCTGTCTACTGGCAGCCAGGTACAACCGCCCAGTTGCCAGGGGGCTGGTGAGTGGTCGGCAGCAGCGGCCGGAAAAGGCGCAAAGCCTGAAGGCGTTTCGCCCCATGGTTGCCAGAAACCATCACGATCCGTCAGACAGCACAAACGCCCCAGGGCATCGAACTGAGGTTGTTGCAGCGATTCCTGCTCAGGACTATCGCCTGCCACGCAGCGCGCCGCCGACCAGGAGCCATCGCTCAACCGTTCGGCACACATCAACATCGTACTGGTCCAGGGCTGATGTGGGCGTTGCCATTCAATCCAGGCCAGTCGCTGCCCGTCCGGGCCGAGAGTGGGGGATGAGTAGAAGTCCGCACCTTCGGCCAGCAGATGGCGCTTTCCGTCAGCCAGATCAATCGCCACCAGACGATGGATCGCATGATCTTCCTCGACCGCAAGAATCTGTCCGGCAGCGAAACGCACCGCTCCATAGCGTTTGTCGCCATGGGTCAACTGCAAGGGCGCGCTGGCGTCCAGTGCTTGCCGGTAGAGCTGTTGATCGCGTTCATTGACGAATACGACGGCATCGTCGGCAATACAGAATGCCCCTCCACCGTATTCGTACACCCGACTGCGGACGCTGAAACCGTCGGGCGTCAGGCAGCGGGCATGGCCTTCGGACCAGTGCCAGATACGACTGGCCGCATCCTGTGGGCGAAATTCGCTCCAGAACAGGCCGGCCGCGCTTGCGGCCAGTTCGGCGAAGTCGACACCTGCAGCAACGGCCTGGGAGGCGCTGAACAGATCAGGATTTTGCGATGAGGCGTGAGTTTCGTTCATTGCGAAAGGCCAACTGCTCGATGGTTTTTGTCGCTGTTTCAGCTTCGTCGCGAGCCTGGGTAATCAGCTTGTGATGCGGGGATTTACTGCATACCGGATCGGCATTGGCTGCATCGCCCGTCAGCATGAAAGCCTGGCAACGGCAGCCGCCGAAGTCCTTTTCCTTCTCGTCGCAGGACCGGCAAGGCTCGGGCATCCACTCGTAACCGCGAAAGCGATTGAAGCCGAACGAGTCGTACCAGATGTGTTGCATGCTGTGGTCGCGCACGTTGGGAAACTGGACCGGCAATTGACGCGCGCCATGGCAGGGCAGTGCGGTGCCGTCCGGGGTCACGGTCAGGAACAGCTTGCCCCAACCGTTCATGCAGGCCTTGGGGCGTTCTTCGTAGTAGTCAGGCGTGACGAAGATGAGCTTGCACGGATGTTTTTCGGCTGCCAGCTTTTCCCGGTACTGGTTGGTGATGGCTTCTGCGCGAACCAGTTGATCCTTGGTCGGCAGCAGGCCTACGCGGTTCAGGTGCGCCCAGCCATAGAACTGACAGGTCGCCAGCTCCACGAAGTCGGCTTCCAGTGCCAGGCAAAGCTCGATGATCTTGTCGATCCGGTCGATATTGTGCCGGTGGGTGACGAAGTTCAGCACCATGGGGTAGCCGTGTTTTTTCACCGCACGGGCCATTTCCAGTTTTTGTGCGAAGGCCTTTTTCGAGCCGGCGAGCATGTTGTTCACCTGCTCGTCGCTGGCCTGGAAGCTGATCTGGATATGGTCCAGGCCCGCTTTCTTGAAATCGATGATTTTCTGTTCGGTGAGGCCGATCCCCGAGGTAATCAGGTTGGTGTAATAGCCCAACCGTCGGGCTTCGGCGATAAGCACGGCCAGATCCTGGCGCACCAGCGGCTCTCCGCCGGAAAAGCCGATCTGGGCCGCGCCCATCTGTCGTGCCTGTTGCATCACCGTGAACCACTGCTCGGTGCTCAACTCCTGGCCTTGTTTGGCAAAATCCAGCGGGTTGGAGCAATACGGGCATTGCAACGGGCAGCGATAGGTCAACTCCGCCAGCAGCCACAGCGGTAGCCCGACAGGTGGCGTTGGCGGAATGATCACGCTCTGTTCTGTCTCAGCCAAGGTCGATCCAACTTTCTTTATGAGCGACGCTCATGAAGTCTTCGACATCGGTGCCCAGCTCTGGAATGTTCGGGAAGCGTTCCTGCAGCGATGCGATGATCTGCGCCACATTGCGCTGCCCGTCCACCAAAGCGCCTATCAAGCCCGCACTTTCATTCAACTGGATCATGCCTTCGGGGTACAGCAGTACATGGCACTTCTGCGCCTCTTCGTACTGGAAGCGATAACCCTGACGCCAGGTGGGGACTAACTCTCGATCGAATCTCATAGGCTGATTCCCTTATGCCATACGTTCTTGTTGGTGACGCTGTGATAAGGCGGGCGGTGCAACTCGTACGCCATGCTCATGGCGTCCAGCATGCTCCACAATATGTCGAGTTTGAACTGTAGAATTTCCAGCATGCGTTGCTGGCCTTCATGGGTGGTGTAGTACTCAAGTGTAATCGCCAATCCATGTTCCACATCGCGACGTGCCTGACCGAGGCGAGTGCGAAAGTACTCATAGCCTGCCGGATCGATCCACGGATAATGCTGCGGCCAGGTGTCCAGGCGCGACTGGTGAATCTGCGGCGCGAAAAGTTCGGTCAATGAACTGCTGGCCGCTTCCTGCCAATTGGCGCGGCGGGCGAAGTTCACGTAGGCATCCACCGCGAAGCGAACCCCCGGCAGCACCAGCTCCTGCGAGCGCAACTGGTCCGGGTCCAGCCCCACGGCCTCGCCCAGACGCAGCCAGGCTTCGATACCGCCATCTTCACCGGGCGCGCCGTCGTGGTCGAGCAGGCGCTGAATCCACTCGCGGCGGATCTCGCGGTCCGGGCAGTTGGCCAGAATCGCGGCATCCTTGAGCGGGATATTCACCTGATAGTAGAAGCGGTTGGCGACCCAGCCCTGAATCTGTTCGCGAGTCGCCCGGCCTTCATACATCGCCACGTGGAACGGGTGATGAATATGGTAGTAGGCGCCTTTGGCGCGCAGGGCTTGTTCAAATTCGGCACGGGACAGCGCAGCTTCGCTCATCTTGGCTCCTAAAGTTCGATACTCATGCCGTCATAGGCTACTTCGACATTGCGGCGAACCAGTTCGGCGCGTTCCGGTGAGTCTTCGTCGAGGATTGGGTTGGTGTTGTTGATGTGGATAAGCACCTTGCGCTGGTCGGGAAAACCTTCAAGTACTTCCAGCATGCCGCCGGGACCGTTCTGGGCCAGATGGCCCATTTCCCGGCCGGTACGGGTGCCGACGCCGCGGCGCTGCATTTCATCGTCGTCCCACAATGTACCGTCTACCAGCAGGCAATCGGCCGCGTGCATCTTTTCCAGCAGCGACTCATCGACCTTGCCCAGACCAGGTGCGTAGAACAGTTTGCCGCTGGTCCTCAGGTCTTCGACGATCAGGCCGATGTTGTCGCCAGGATGCGGGTCGAAGCGGTGCGGCGAGTACGGCGGTGCAGCGCTGCGCAGCGGGAACGGCGTGAAACGCAGGTTCGGGCAGGCCGGAATGACGAAGCTGCCTTGCAACTCGATACGGTTCCAGGTCAGGCCGCCATTCCAGTGCTTGAGCATTTCAAATAGCGGGAAGCCCGTGCTCAGGTCTTCATGGACCATATCGGTACACCAGACCTGATGCGGACAACCTTCGCGCAGGCTGAGCAGGCCGGTCGTGTGATCGATCTGGCTGTCCATCAACACGATGGCGCTGATGCCGGTATCGCGCAGTGCCCGGCCCGGTTGCATCGGCGCGAAACCTTGAAGTTGTGCCCGAATGTCCGGCGATGCGTTGCACAGGACCCAGTTGACGCCATCGTCGGAGACCGCGATGGAAGATTGGGTGCGCGCCTTGGCGTTAAGGCTGCCATCACGAAAACCTGCGCAATTGACGCAATTGCAGTTCCACTGGGGGAAACCACCGCCAGCAGCGGAACCTAGAATCTGGATGTACATATCAGCTCCATACCGCGTGACCTGAAACGCTGAAATAAAAATGGCCCGGCCAATAAAAAAAGCCCCGGCGAACCGAGGCTTTGCACCGCATGACTATCAACGGCTTGCGAAGTACATGGTGACTTCAAAGCCGATACGCAGATCAGTGTAAGCAGGTTTGGTCCACATGGGAGAGCTCCTTCAGAATGATTGCAGCGG
Organism: Pseudomonas cichorii; assembly: GCF_015471405.1. Taxonomy (GTDB): domain Bacteria; phylum Pseudomonadota; class Gammaproteobacteria; order Pseudomonadales; family Pseudomonadaceae; genus Aquipseudomonas; species Aquipseudomonas serbiensis. The sequence continues at coordinate 9,368 of NZ_BLVZ01000008.1, read as the reverse complement.
TTGGTGACTACATCTTAGTGCGTTCGCATGTGCATACGTTCAGATGCTTAGGAAGCTATCTTACTCAATTTAGCCATTTGGCAGGGCGGGAATTACATGAAAGATGCCTGTCATGAAGTGCTGTTACCCGGCCAGGCCTCAGGAACCGGGCGGTTGGACAGGATGAGCCACCCTGCGCGGGCATCCTTCAACTGATCGGCGGCAGTGAGTAACGAGTGTTTTTCCAGATGTAACAGCGTTTTCCGCAAGGCTTCAAGGCCGTCGCCATCACGTCCGGCAAGGCGGGCCTGCCAGAGCAACTCTGCTGTTTGTTCATGAGGCATTGCCGTCATATCGAACTGCTCGGCCAGAGTCTGACGCAGCGCTGGAATATCGGCGTTCTGGATCAGGCTTGGCAGCGCATTGATGAATGTCTCGATGTGCTGAACAAGTTGCCCGGCGCTGCATGTCGGTGATTGAACCCCGAACAGCAGTCCGCTGCGCCCCGCAATCTGGCGTAGCCCGCTGAAGACCGCATAACCCAGTTGCAGCTCGACCCGCAGGCGTTGATAGAAAGGTGCCTGTATCAAGTGTGCGAGCATGCGCCACACGGCGTCATCTTCGGTGGATAAGCCGGGTGCGGTGCAGAACACCAGTACCGCGTCTTCCGATGAGCCAGATGATTGCGTTTGCCAGCGCTTGCCGGGTGTGGCCGACGGCGCGTCAGGCAATGGCTCATCCGCGGTGCCGGGCATATTCAGCAAGGCCGCATTTAAAAGCGACTGGCTGTGTGCTGGCAGGCCGCTGGCAAAGCTGATCCAGCGTGAACTGGCCCAGACCGCTTGAATATCATCGCTGATTTGCCCCCGAGCCTTATTCAGGAAATGATCGGGAAGCACTTTGAGTAGCTGACGAATCGGAATCAGCGCGGGCTCACTAGTCGCCTGAACATGGCGTGGGGCCGGGTGCTGCAATAACTGCCGGGCGTGCTCGACGATGGCCGCCATCGGTTCATGAATACCGGTCAGTTTGAGTTCCCAGTAATTGCCGTAAGCGCTGAAAGACAGTGCCACACCGGCTTGCCTGGCTTGTTCGATCAGGTTCTGCAGGCCGCCATTGAGTATTCGCCACAATTGGGGCTGAGCTGTCTGCAATTGCCATCGCAGAAAAAATGCCGCTTCACCGCTGCCAGTGCTTACGGGCAGCAGGAAAGGGTTGCTTGAAGGCAGGCACCACTCGACTTGTCCACAGGGCTGGTTATCCACAGGTCGCGCAGTGAGCAGGGTTTCCGGCGTTAACTGATCGAGCACGGCGTTCAGTGCCAGGAGGTCTTGCCCGGGCGCATTGCGGCAGAAATGATGCGCCAGATCCAGCGCACCACAGGTTTGCAGACGCCGTTGTTGCAGGTTGCGGTATTCATCAGCCAAGGCAGGCCCGTGGACCTTGAAGAAGGCAAGCCAGTCGAAAAACAGCGTGGCTATCGTGCTGGACGAATGAGGATCTGCTCCCGTGCAGTCGATATCGAGCAGCAATTGCCCCGCGAACTGATAAAGAGGCGCAGCCTTGAGCGACTCGATAAGTCCTTGCCCGGCCAGCTCGGCAACCAGCCCGCCAGTTTGTGGCGCCATCAGCCAGTGGCAGAAAAATGCGACAGCCTCTTCTGCATGTTCGGGTAAGCCTTCGCAGGCAAACAGCAGATGCACGCTTGGCGCCTGACAATCAGGTTGTTTGTCGATCAAGGGCGGCGGCTTTTGCTGCATGACTTTGCGACCTGCCCGAAAGCTTGCGCCGTGCTCTGTTGCCAGTGCCGTCAGTTCAGCCAGCGATTGAGGGCCGCTCAGGCATAAGGTCATCTGCCCGGCTTGATAGAAACACTGATAAAACCCCTGAAGCGCCTGCTGAAAGGCCGGGTTGGGCACTGAAAGGCTGTAACGATTGCCTGCATGAAAACCACGCAGCGGGTGCTGCGGGTTGATGGGGTCCAGCAGGTGGATCTGCTGACGGGCCTTGGCATCCTGAGCCCAGGCAATGAACTCGGCATGCAGCACTTCACGTTCGCGCAACTGATCGGGCATGGCCATACGCGGGTGAGCGAGCATATCGCAAAGACGTTCCAGACCTTGGGCGAATGCTGTTGGGGGCAGTTCAAAGAAGAAGTCAGTGGTGCGTTCGCGAGTGCTGGCATTGATCTGCCCGCCATGGCGCTGCACGAATGCCATGAGGTTCTGATCGGCAGCGAATCGCTCGGTGCCCAGAAAAAACAGATGCTCCAGAAAGTGCGCCAGCCCAGGCCACGCCTGGGGAACATCATGGCTACCGGCCGCAACCCGAAGCGACGCCGCACAACGCTTGAGCCGTGGCGCATGACACAGCACCACGTTCAAGCCATTGGGCAGCACAAGTCGCTGGATATCAGGCATGACCGTTTCCACAGAAAACAAGTCGTCATGCTAACGGTGCATTGATGTAGGAGCGAATTTATTCGCGAATTGTCCTTTCGCGAATGAATTCGCTCCCACAGAACCCCTGTCAGCCTGCTAGCAACCAGACACCGGTTGCCGCCGAAGCCGCACCTGCAATCCTTACCAGCGGCGCAGCAGCCCGAGGCAGTACGCGCACCACTGCATAGCCAGCCGCATGCAATGCAGCCGTTGCTACCACGAAACCGGCCGCATAAGCCCATGGGCTGGACATGTCCGGCAGCTCAAGACCATGGGCCACGCCATGGAACATCGCAAACACTGCCGTGGCCACAACGGCCAGGGCCAGCGGCGGACGTACAGCCAGCGCTACGGCCAGGCCCAGCGCCAGTACTGAAGCCGAGATGCCGCTTTCCAGCGCAGGCAGTTCCAGGCCAGCGAAGCCCAGCAGGCCACCGATCAGCATGGTGCCCACGAAGGTGCAAGGCAGTGCCCAGCGGGCGGCGCCTTGTTGTTGCGCGGCCCACAAACCGACCGCCAGCATGGCCAGCAGGTGATCCAGGCCACCGACCGGATGGCCGAGGCCCGCGATCAGGCCGTTATCGCCATGGCCTGGGTGCGCCAGAGCGAGGGTCGGGGTTAGCAGCAAGGCGAGGGCACCGAGGGCTTTTTTGTAGTTCATGAACAGGTTTCCTTGGAGGTTTGAATTCAGGCGTTGATCGTCAGCAGACCCTGGCGCTCGATAATGGCAATGATCTCTTCCAGACCCTGGCCGGTTTTCTGATTGCTGAACACGAAAGGCTTATCGCCACGCATCTTCCTGGTATCGCGATCCATCATTTCCAGCGAGGCACCCACCAGTGGTGCCAGGTCGATCTTGTTGATCACCAGCAGGTCGGATTTGCAGATGCCGGGGCCACCCTTGCGCGGCAGCTTGTCGCCAGCCGAAACGTCGATCACATAAATCGTCAGGTCCGACAGCTCCGGGCTGAAGGTCGCCGACAGGTTGTCGCCACCGGACTCGACAATGATCAGGTCCAGCCCCTCGAAGCGGCGGTTGAGCTGGTCAACGGCTTCCAGGTTGATGGAGGCGTCTTCGCGAATCGCCGTGTGCGGGCAGCCGCCGGTTTCCACGCCAATGATGCGTTCCGGTGCCAGAGCTTCGTTACGCACCAGAAAGTCGGCATCTTCACGGGTATAGATGTCGTTGGTCACGACTGCCAGGTTGTAGCGCTCACGCAAGGCAAGGCACAGAGCCAGAGTCAGTGCGGTCTTGCCGGAACCGACCGGGCCACCGATACCGACACGCAGAGGTTGGCTGTTCATTGAGTTCTCCATGGATGCTAGGACCGGAACAACCGGCTGTATTGACGTTCATGGGCCATGCTCGCCAGTGACAGGCCGAAGGCGGCGCTGCCGATGTGCTGGATGTCTTGAGCCGTGGCGTTTTGTTGGGCCTGCTGCAACAAGGGCAGCAGTTCACTGGTCAGGCGTTGTGCGGCTTGCTGGCCCAGTGGCAAGGTTTTCATCAGTACCGCCAGCTGGTTTTCCAGCCAGCTCCACAGCCAGGCTGCCAGCGCGTCCTGTGGGTTGATCTGCCAGGCCCGTGCCGCGAGCGCCCAGCCGAGGGCCAGATGCGGTTCGCCGGTCTGTTCCAGAAAACGGCGGGCAGGGCGATCCAGCTCCGGCAGCCCGTTGAGCAACTGTTGCAGGGAGTAGCCCATCTGACGGCTTTCCAGATGCAGCTCACGGGTTTCCCGGCTGGCGCGATGCTGTTCGCTCAGTTGCAGCAACTGGCCCCAATCTTCCTCGGCGGCCGCCGTACAGTGGGCGAGCATCAAGGGAGCCTCGAAGCGGGCGAGGTTGAACAGCAACTGATCGCCGATCCAGCGGGCAGCGGTTTGCGGATCGACCACGATGGATTGCTCCACAGCCATTTCCAGCCCTTGCGAATAGCTGTAGCCGCCAATCGGAAGCTGCGGGCTGGCCAGACGCAAAAGCGCCCAGGCGCGGTTCACTTGCGCACGCCGAACTGGTGCAGGCGCGGCGCGTAATTGAAGTCTTCTTCACCGGCGCGTGAATGGTGATGACCGCCCCCATAAGCTCCGTGCTCCGGCTGGAAGGGCGCCTCGATGGTTTCTGTCGTTGCTCCGAGCTGGTCGAGCATGGCCTTGAGCACGTAGTCGTCGAGCAGGCGCAGCCAGCCGTCGCCCACTTGCAGGGCAACGTGGCGGTTACCCAGGTGATAGGCGGCGCGGGTCAGTTCAAAGGTGCTGTTGCAGGTGACGTGCAACAACTGCTCCGGGCGTGCACAGACACGAACGATGCGACCATCTTCGGCTTGCAGGAATTCGCCGTCATGAAGAGGCGGCTGTCCGCGTTGCAAGAATAATCCTACGTCTTCGTTCTCGGCACTGAAGCAGCGCAGGCGACTTTTGCTACGTGCCTCGAAATTCAAATGCAGTTCTGCGGCCCATTCGGGTTGGGGCTCGATTCGTTTATGAATCACCAGCATCAGAAAGCTTCCAGCTAATTGCGATGCTTCAAATCAGAGCAAGGGGCTTGCCAACAGTGCAGAAATCGAAAAAAGACGGGAGCTATTGGAGGGCTGACCAGAAAAGCGTCAATTAAGTGCGCAATTATGGTGCGGCGGTTTGTTTGTGTATCACGCTGGTGCGATTTTTCTGACGGAAACATCAGTCATGGCTGCCAAGGCCTTTCCAGTGCTTGGCGCCCATGAAGATGAATCGCAGTTGCTGGGTAATCTTGGCCTGGGGCGTGAGATGGGCCGCTAGCGTGGCCGAAGGCGGGTCGATCAGCTCTGGCAGCATGGCGAATACGCTTTTGACAACCAGGTCGGCGATCACCGATAGAGCTTTGACATCGAGGTGCTTCCACTTGGGCATTTTTGCCAGATCGGTCGTCAGGTCGGCGCTGATGCCTTCGCGCAAGGCACCCAGAGCCTGACGCACCTTGAGGGAGCCGCCATATTGCTCGCGGGCCAGAAACAGGAACTGTGAACGGTTGGCCGCCACCTGATCGAGAAAGATCTGCACCGACGCATGAATCAGACCGCCCATGACCAGTTCGTTATGGCGCACCAGGCGAATGGTTTCACGAAAGGTCTGGCCCACTTCACTGACCAGCGCCAACCCCAACTGGTCCATGTCTTCGAAATGACGATAGAAACCGGTCGGCACGATGCCTGCCGTGCGCGCGACTTCCCGCAGGCTCAGACTGGCGAAACCGCGCCCGCTTTCCATCAACTGGTGTGCGGCGTCCAGCAAGGCTCTTCGGGTCAGTTGTTTCTGTTCGGCGCGGGGCAGCATGAGGTACACATTTCTGCGGTTAGACTGTGCTGCACTCTAGCAAATGAGCTTTGCATGCGTCGAAAGGCTTTTGATGGGATGGCACGAGGCAGCTACCTTTTTCTTTGATGGAACCTGTTGGGCTATTTACCTATCAGAGCAAACCCTCGGCACTTTTGTCAGTCGAAGGAACATGTCGTATTCAGCGCACCATGGCCGGGGCGCTGGTTTTTGGAGTGTCGTGCAATGACGCGCAGCCGCAAGATTTTCGCCTGGACAGGTGCCACGTTGTTATTGGTGCTTGCCGTACTGGTCATTGTGATCGCCACCTTCGATTGGAACCGCATCAAGCCAACACTCAACGAAAAAGTCAGCGAAGCGCTGCATCGACCGTTCGCAATCAACGGGAACCTTGCTGTCCTCTGGCAGCGAGAGCCGGAGTCCGGTGGCTGGCGCGCCTGGGTGCCATGGCCGCATTTCGTGGCTCAGGACTTGAGCCTGGGCAACCCCGAGTGGTCGAAAACCCCGCACATGGTCACGCTCAAGCAAGTCGAGTTTCGTCTTGCCCTGCTGCCTTTGCTGGTGCAGGAGGTTGTGATTCCGCGTATCGACCTGACCGGTCCCGAAGCGAAGCTTGAGCGTCTGGCCGATGGTCGCGCCAACTGGGTATTCGATCTGCCCAAGTCCGACCCCGATGCTGAGCCCTCCAGCTGGGTACTGGATATCGGCGCGATCAAGTTCGACAAAGGGCTGGTCAGCTTCAATGACCAGACCTTGAAGACCCAGCTGGATCTGGTGATCGACATGCTGGGCAAGCCGATCCCTTTCGGTGACATCGTCGGCAGCAAAGAGGTGAAGAAGGCTCAGGAGAAGGGCGCTGTCCCGCAGGACTATGCCTTTGGTCTGTCGGTCAAAGGGCAGTATCACGAGCAGAAGGTAAATGGTGCAGGCAAGGTGGGTGGTTTGCTGGCCTTGAAGGACGCCACGCAACCTTTCCCGGTGCAGGCCGATCTGAAGATCGGCGATACGCAGATTGCCATTGCCGGAACCCTGACCGATCCGCAGAATCTTGGCGCGCTTGACCTGCGTCTGAAACTGTCCGGCACAAGCCTGAGCCACCTCTATCCATTGACCGGTGTTGCCTTGCCGGACTCTCCACCCTATTCCACGGATGGCCGTTTGATCGCCAAACTGCACGACGCTGCCGGAGCGAATTTCCGCTACGAAGGCTTCAACGGCAAGATCGGCAGCAGCGATATTCATGGCGACCTGAGTTTTGTGGCCAGTCAGCCACGGCCCAGGCTCAGTGGGGTATTGGTTTCCAACCAGTTGCTGTTCAGCGACCTTGCGCCTCTGATTGGTGCTGACTCCAATGCCGCGCAGAAAAAACGCGGTGGCGAGAGCAAACAGCCCAAGGGCAAGGTCCTGCCCGTGGAAGAGTTTCAGACCGACCGCTGGCGGGCGATGGATGCCGATGTGGAGTTCACCGGCAAGCGCATCGTACAGAGCCCGGACTTGCCCTTTACAGACCTGTATACGCATCTGTTACTCAATGACGGCCAGTTGAGCCTTCAGCCGCTGCGCTTTGGTGTGGCGGGTGGCAAGCTGGATGCCGAAATCCGTCTTGATGGCCGCACCCAGCCGTTGCAGGGCCGGGCCAGGCTGTCGGCGCGTAACTTCAAGCTCAAGCAGTTGTTTCCGACTTTCGAGCCCATGAAAACCAGCTTCGGCGAGCTCAATGGTGATGCCGATATCAGCGGCCGTGGCAACTCGGTTGCGGCTCTGTTGGGCACGGCCAATGGCGACTTGAAGATGTTGGTCAACGACGGAGCCATCAGCCAGGGCCTGATGGAAATCGCGGGGCTCAATGTAGGTAACTACGTGGTCGGCAAACTGTTCGGCGACAAGGACGTGAAGATCAACTGCGCCGCGTCAGACTTCGGCATCAAGGACGGTCTGGCCACCAGCCGCCTGTTCGTGTTCGATACCGAGAACGCAATCATCTACATCGACGGCACCGCAAACTTCAAGACCGAACAACTGGACCTGAAGATCAACCCCGAGTCCAAGGGCTTCAGGGTGTTCTCGCTGCGTTCGCCACTCTATGTGAATGGCCCGTTCGCCAGCCCCAATGCCGGCGTGCAATCAGGCCCATTGCTGTTGCGCGGAGCGGGCATGGTGTTGCTGGGCGCTACGGTCGGTCCTGCGGCGGGGCTGCTGGCACTGGTCGCCACTGGCGACAGCACACCGAATCAGTGCGGGCCATTGCTGGAGCAGATGAGGGCGGGCAAGGCACCCAAGACCGTGAAGTGAAACTGATACTTCACCTGACCTGTCGCGAGCAAGCTCCCTCCCACAGATCGTGGGAGGGAGCTTGCTCGCGACGGTGTTTTGAAGATTTACAGGTCGTTCAGGATATCGGCCATGTCATCCGCATGCTCTTCTTCCTGGGCCAGGATGTCTTCGAAGATGCGACGGGTAGTCGGGTCCGATTCGCCGATGTATTGAATGATTTCACGGTAGCTGTCGATGGCAATGCGCTCGGCAACCAGATCCTCATAGACCATTTCCTTGAGGGTCTTGCCTGCAACGTATTGGGCATGAGAGTTCTTCGACAGGGTGTCCGGGTTGAACTCCGGCTCGCCGCCCAGCTGCACAATACGCTCAGCCAGTTTGTCGGCGTGCTCGGCTTCCTGCTGCGCATGCTCCAGAAACTCGTCTGCCGCCAGGCTCGCCTTCAGCCCGTTCGCCATGAAGTAGTGACGTTTGTAGCGCAGTACGCAGACCAGCTCGGTCGCTAGCGACTCATTGAGCAAACGCAGGATGGTTTCCCGGTCCGCGCTATACCCTTCGGTGACGGCACCGTTCTCAACGTTGTGGCGGGCACGTTCACGCAGGCTGCTGACATCGGATAGCTGGGGTGCAGAAATCATGATTTATCTCCATGGTTCATCAGGTATGCGTCCCGCTCTTGGTGAAGGGCTCGGCGGGATCATCAATAGGTGTGAGTAATGAATGCGGAGAAAGTTTTATCGGATTTTGGATAACCCGCCGTTGGCCTGATATGTAAAAAATATAAGAAACGACTGCCGAACACCGAGGTCCCTAATTTGAGGCATTCATTTATGGAGATACCAAATGCTCAAGTTTTTGGGTGGCACCGTCGGCATCATTTTCCTGATTGGTTTGATCGTGGTCATTGCGCTGTTCAAGCTGGTTTTCTAACGCACGCTCAAAAAGCTCGATGCTCCAGGCATCGAGCTTTTTGATGAGCGCAGGCATTAAGCCTTGATGCGCAAATATCTGCGCACCCCATCCTTGATAAAACACCCCTGAAACCCCCTCCAAGCCTTATCAACAGGGCTCTTCGACCAGCTGCGCAAGATATTGCGCAGGTGCGCACGGGCTTGCGCACTTTTTCGGGATTTTTGTATGAAAAATAACCAGTTTTTATGGGTTTTAAATTTAAACTATTGATTTATATGTAGAAAAATTAACAGGCATGACTCTTGATACAGACCGTTCCCACGTCCGAGCGAAGTCGCTCGGCAACCATCAGGGAACAAGGGATGTTCATGCTCGTTTACCAGGCTCCTCGCTTCATCACTCTTCACCTCCAGGTATCCGCTGAAGACGCACGCAGCGGTGCGTCCCATGACTA
>NZ_BLVZ01000007.1 GCF_015471405.1 Pseudomonas cichorii | reverse complement strand
CGCTATGGCCGAACGAGTAAACGGGATTTTGAAAACCGAGTTTTTACTCCATCGGCCTAAAGATCTGGCTGATGCAGTGAAAATGGTGGATGAGTCAGTGCTGATCTATAACGAAGAGCGGCCTCATCTGGCCTTGAAATACAAAACGCCCGATGCGGTGCATCGGGCGTTTTGAGACTGAAACAGGTGTAAACCTATTTCAGGACTAGACACGCATTTCGCGAATGAATTGGCTCCTACACTGTGGGAGCCAATTCATTCGCAAAGACGGTGCGCTTAGATAGCGCCGCGAGTACGAAGCAGATCCAGCACCAGCTTGACGCCCTCTTCCACGCTCAACGACTGTGTATCGATCACGAGGTCGGCATCCAGCGGTACGTCGTACGGGAAAGATTCGCCTGGGATGTTGTCGCCATCGGCGGCATACAGACCTTGCGGATCACGCTCGCGGCAGGCGCTTGGCGAAGCCTGGACGTAGACGGTCAACAAACGTTCCTTGCCAAGCAGCGCCTTGGCGCGCTCACGGCCTTCTGCATCCGGTGCGACGAAGGCTGCCAGGGTCAGCAGGCCGGCTTCGTTGAACTGACGGGCTACGTGAGCAGCACGGCTCCAGTTCTCGGTACGACCGGCACGGTTCTGTGGCAGACCTTTGTTCAGGTCGTGACGCAGGTTCTGGCCATCGAGGACATAAACCGCACGCCCCATGTCGAACAGCTTGCGCTCGACCGCGTAGGCCAGCGTGCTTTTGCCTGCGCCCGACAGACCGCTGAACAGCACGGTAGCCGGTTGCTGACCGAAGCGCTGGGCGCGTTCCTGAGTCGACACGTGAGCCAGTTCGCCATGGTGATTCGCGCCGCCCGCACTGACTGGCTTGGCGATGATCATGCCCGCCGCGACAGTGCCGTTGGTCAGGCGATCAATGACGATGAACGCACCGGTGGTGCGGTTGCTTTCGTAACCGTCCAGCGCGATAGGTGCATCGAGGCTGATCTTGACGCGGCCAATCTCGTTCAGTTGCAAGGCGCTGGCAGGACCTTCGACCAGCGTGTTCACATCGACGCGATGTGTGATGCTGGCAATCGAGCCCGGCACGTAGCTGGTAGCGCGCTTGATGTCGTATTTCTTGCCCGGCAGCATCGGCTCTTCAGCCATCCATACCAGCATGGCATCGAATGCATCGCTGACTTGCGGAACGTTGTCGGCATGCACCAACAGGTCACCACGGGAGATATCGATCTCGTCTTCCATAGTCAGGGTCACGGCCTGGCCTGGACCTGCCTGCTCCAGTTCACCTTCAAAGGTGACGATGGACTTGATGCGACTGCTCTTGCCCGACGGCAGCACGACGATTTCATCGCCCTTATGCACGATGCCGCTGGCCAGAGTGCCAGCGAAGCCACGGAAGTTCAGGTTCGGGCGGTTGACGTACTGCACCGGGAAACGCAGGTCCGCATAGTTGCGGTCACTGGAGATCTCCACGGTTTCCAGAATTTCCATCAACGACTGACCGGTGTACCAGGGCGAACGCTCGCTCTTGTTCACCACGTTATCGCCCTTGAGGGCCGACATCGGCACGAATGCCATGGTGGTCGGCTTGAAGGCCAGGCCTTCGGCAAACTTCAGGTAATCGGCCTTGATCGACTCGAAAATGCTCTCATCGAAGCCATTGAGGTCCATCTTGTTGATGGCCACGACAATGTGCTTGATGCCCAGCAGCGAGGCGATGTAGCTGTGACGACGGGTCTGGGTCTGAACGCCATAACGGGCATCGACCAGAATGATCGCCAGATCGCAGGTCGATGCACCGGTCGCCATGTTACGGGTGTACTGCTCGTGGCCCGGCGTATCGGCAATGATGAACTTGCGCTTGGCAGTAGAGAAATAGCGATAAGCGACATCAATGGTGATGCCCTGCTCACGCTCGGCCTGCAGGCCATCCACCAGCAACGCCAGATCCACGTCATCGCCAGTGGTGCCGGACTTCTTCGAGTCGCGGGTAATGGCTTCCAGGTGATCTTCATAGATCATCTTGGAGTCATGCAGCAGACGCCCGATCAGCGTGCTCTTGCCGTCATCGACGTTGCCACAGGTAAGAAAGCGCAGCATTTCCTTGCGTTCGTGCTGGCCCAGATAGGCGAGGATGTCCTCGCTGATCAATTCGGATTGATGGCTCATAGGGTTTAAGCTCCAAGCTGTAAGCTTCAAGCGGCAAGCTTGTCGGCGTACAACTAGTCAGAATTTTTTTGTTATGAGCGCTCAAATACGCCCACAAAGGGCGGCAACCTGCAAAACCCCGAAGCTACGCAATGTGCTTCCAACTTGCAGCTTGCCGCTTGTAACTTGAAGCTTAGAAATACCCCTGCCGTTTCTTTTCTTCCATCGAACCTGCGCCGTCGTGGTCGATGACCCGGCCCTGGCGTTCGGAAGTTCGTGTCAGGAGCATTTCCTGGATGATGTCGGTCAGGCTGGTGGCTTCGGATTCGACGGCACCGGTCAGCGGGTAGCAGCCGAGGGTACGGAAGCGCACTTTCTTTTTGACGATGCGAGCCTTTTCCTCGTCGGTAAGGTGCTCGAGGATGCGATCGTCGTCGATCATGATCAGGGTGCCGTTCTTCTCGATGACGTCGCGCTCGGCTGCAAAGTACAGCGGCACGATCGGGATGCCTTCGAGGTAGATGTACTGCCAGATGTCCAGTTCAGTCCAGTTCGACAGCGGGAAGACGCGGATCGACTCGCCCTTGTTGACGTTGCCGTTATAGACGTTCCACAGCTCGGGACGCTGGTTCTTCGGATCCCAGCGATGCTTGCTGTCGCGGAACGAGTAGACACGTTCCTTGGCACGGGATTTTTCCTCGTCACGCCGCGCGCCGCCGAAAGCTGCGTCGAAACCATGCTTGTCCAGTGCCTGCTTCAGGCCCTCGGTCTTCATGATATCGGTGTGCTTGGCACTGCCGTGGGTGAAAGGGTTGATGCCCTGCGCAACACCATCAGGGTTGACGTGGGTGATCAGATCCAGGCCCATTTCCTCGACCATCTTGTCGCGGAAGCTATACATTTCCCGGAATTTCCACCGGGTATCGACGTGCATGACCGGGAACGGCAGTTTGCCCGGAAAGAAGGCCTTGCGTGCCAGATGCAGCATCACGGCAGAGTCCTTGCCGATCGAGTACAACATCACCGGGTTGTCGAACTCGGCGGCGACCTCGCGGATGATGTGGATGCTTTCCGCTTCCAGCTGTTTCAGATGCGTCAGTTTGTCAACCATGGTTACTCACGGATTGCAATCGTTGTGGGCCGGGAAAAATCCCCCCGGGCGGCCAGCGGGCCGTATTCGAGCCGCGCACTTTATCATGAGGGATACCGCAGGATCAGCGCGCTGGATAGATCGAAACGATCTATCCATATAGCTCGTCGTTTGGACCTTCCCAGACAGCGTGAAAACTGCTGCGCTCGGTCACGCTGAATTTTCACGCGCCTGTTTCAGATCGGATTCGGGCAATCGATGAAAATATGCTCAAGGGCAAAACGCCGTGCCAGGTAGTCACCCAAGGCCTGAACACCATAGCGTTCGGTGGCGTGGTGCCCCGCGGCGATAAAGCTGATGTCGTTCTCACGGGCACTGTGGAAGGTCTGTTCCGAGGCTTCGCCACTGAGGAACAAGTCCACGCCCTCAAGCACTGCCTGATCGATATAGCCCTGCCCTCCACCGCTGCACCAGCCGACACGACGGATCATCTGGCTACCTTCGATCAATAACGGCTCACGCCCCAGCGCGTCCTGCACGCGACGGGCAAAGTCGCGAGGCGTCACCGGCTCGGAAAGGGAACCGACCAGACCGACCACCTTGGGATTCTCGGGGTCCAGCGGACCTTCGACCGTAATGTCCAACTGGCGAGCCAACTGCACGTTATTGCCCACATCTGGATGCACATCCAGAGGCAGGTGATAGGCCAGCAGGCTGATGTCATGCTTGAGCAATGTCTTCAAACGACGCTGCTTCATGCCCACGACACAGGGATTCTCGCCCTTCCAGAAGTAACCATGGTGGACCAGAATCAGGTCGGCCTGAGCCTCGACCGCTGCGTCCAGCAAGGCCTGGCTGGCCGTCACACCACTGACGATACGCATGATCTGCGGACGACCTTCGACCTGCAAACCATTGGGGCAGTAATCCTGAATGCGGGCACTGTTGAGATAACGGTCGGCCTCTTCGACCAGGGTACTCAGGGCAACAGCCATAAAAGACTCCTAAATATGCAGTTCAGAGCTGCTTTGTGCTCGTATAATGCCCGCCATTATGGCGCACCCGCGGAAAAATCTTTGCGCCTGTAACCATCAGGACTTGCTCAATGTTAAAGGCACTGCGCTTTTTCGGCTGGCCATTGCTGGCTGGCGTGCTCATCGCCATGTTGATTATTCAGCGTTACCCGGAATGGGTAGGGCTGCCCAGCCGGGATGTAAACCTGCAACAGGCTCCCAAGGCCACTGTAGTGATGCAGGGCCCGACGTCTTATGCCGATGCAGTGAGTGCCGCTGCACCAGCCGTGGTCAATCTCTACACCACCAAGATGGTCAACAAGAGCAACAACCCCATGTTCGAGGACCCTCAGTTCAGAAGGTTCTTCGGCGACAACGTTCCCAAGCAGAAACGCATGGAATCCAGCCTCGGCTCCGGTGTGATCATGAGCCCCGAAGGCTACCTGCTGACCAACAACCACGTTACGACGGGTGCGGACCAGATCGTGGTCGCTCTCAAGGACGGTCGCGAAACCATCGCACGAGTGATTGGCAACGATCCTGAAACCGATCTGGCCGTTCTGAAGATCGACCTGAAAAACCTGCCTTCCATCACCATTGCCCGCTCCGACAGCATTCGTATCGGCGACGTGGCACTGGCCATCGGCAACCCGTTCGGGGTGGGCCAGACCGTCACCATGGGCATCATCAGCGCGACCGGCCGCAACCAGTTGGGCCTCAATACCTATGAAGACTTCATCCAGACCGACGCCGCCATCAACCCCGGCAACTCGGGTGGCGCGCTGGTGGATGCTGCTGGCAACCTGACCGGCATCAATACCGCAATCTTCTCCAAGTCAGGCGGCTCGCAAGGCATCGGCTTTGCTATCCCGACCAAACTGGCGATGGATGTCATGAAGTCGATCATCGAGCACGGTCAGGTCATTCGTGGCTGGCTGGGTATCGAAGTTCAACCCCTGACGCAGGAACTGGCCGACTCCTTCGGCCTGAAAGATCGCCCAGGGATTGTGGTCGCAGGAATCTTCCGCGATGGCCCGGCACAGAAAGCCGGCCTGCAACTGGGAGATGTGATCCTGAGCATCAATGGCGAACCGGCAGGTGACGGCCGACGCTCGATGAACCAGGTGGCGCGCACCAAGCCAAAGGACAAGATAGCGATTGATGTCATGCGCAACGGCAAGGAATTGCGCCTGAGCGCCGAGGTCGGCCTGCGGCCACCACCGGCACCGACGCCGGCAGTGAAGGAACAGTAAAACCGTCTTCGCGAATGAATTCACTCCCACACAGCAGGAGCGAATTCGTTCGCGAAAGAACTAGATCCCGCTCAACCCATCCAGCAAGGCCTGATTCTGCTCAGCCGTACCGATGCTGATACGCAGGAACTGGGCAATGCGCTCCTGTTTGAAGTGACGCACGATAACGCCCTGCTCGCGCAGCTTCGCTGCCAGGCCTGCCGCATCATGTTGCGGGTGGCGGGCAAAGATGAAGTTGGCCGCCGAAGGCAGCACTTCAAAGCCAATACCTTCCAGCTTCTCGACCAATGCCTCACGGCTGGCGATCACCGCATTACGGGTAAAATCGAAGTGCTCCCGATCTTCGAAGGCTGCGGTCGCACCGACAATCGCCAGACGATCCAGAGGGTAGGAGTTGAAGCTGTTCTTGACTCGCTCCAATGCCTCGATCAGATCAGGATGACCTACCGCAAACCCGACCCGCAGCCCGGCCAGTGAACGGGACTTGGACAACGTCTGGGTCACCAGCAGGTTCGGATAACGGTCAACCAGCGCTATCGCCGTTTCGCCGCCAAAATCGACATACGCCTCATCGACCACCACGACCGAATCCGGGCTGGCCTTGACGATCTGCTCGACCGCTTCCAGCGGCAGCAGGCAGCCGGTGGGTGCGTTCGGATTCGGGAAGATGATGCCGGCGTTCGGCCTGGCATAATCGGCCACGCGAATCTGGAACTTTTCGTCCAGTGCGACAGCGTCATAGTCAATGCCGTACAGACCGCAGTAGACCGGATAGAAGCTGTAGCTGATATCCGGGAACAGCAACGGCTTATCGTGCTGGAACAGTGCGTGGAAAATGTGCGCCAGCACTTCATCGGAACCATTGCCCAGGAACACCTGGCTGGCTTGTACGCCGTAATAGCCAGCAACCGCCTGCTTGAGCAGGTCGCTGTTGGGATCCGGGTACAGACGCAGATCATCGGTCAATGCAGCCCGCATCGCCTCAAGCGCCTTGGGCGAAGGGCCGTAAGGGTTTTCATTGGTATTGAGCTTGACCAACTTGGTCAGCTTCGGTTGCTCACCCGGCACATAAGGCACCAGACTGCTGACGAAAGGACTCCAGAATTTACTCATTACTTGCCTTCCTCTGTGCTGCCCGCACTCCAGTTGGTATCGGTGATACGGTACTCGGCACTGCGAGCATGGCCGGTCAACGATTCGCCACGGGCCAGGATCGAAGCGGTCTTGCCCAGCTCGGATGCGCCTTGCGGCGAGCAGTAGATGATCGATGAACGCTTCTGGAAGTCATAGACACCCAGCGGCGAAGAGAAACGCGCAGTGCCGGAAGTCGGCAGCACATGGTTCGGACCGGCGCAGTAGTCACCCAATGCCTCGGACGTGTGGCGTCCCATGAAAATCGCACCGGCATGACGAATCTGCGGCAGCCAGGCCTCAGGATCGGCAACCGACAGCTCAAGGTGTTCCGGCGCGATACGGTTGGCGACATCGATGGCTTGCTGCATGTCGGCCACCTTGATCAAGGCACCGCGGCCGTTGATCGAGGTTTCGACGATGGCAGCACGCTCCATGGTCGGCAGCAAACGGGTGATGCTGGCGGCAACCTTGTCGAGGAACTCGGCATCGGGGCTGACCAGAATCGCCTGGGCGTCCTCGTCGTGCTCGGCCTGGGAGAACAGGTCCATGGCAATCCAGTCCGGATCGGTCTGGCCATCGCACACCACGAGGATTTCCGAAGGCCCGGCAATCATGTCGATGCCGACCTGACCGAACACATGGCGCTTGGCAGTGGCGACATAAATGTTGCCGGGGCCGACGACTTTATCGACCTGAGGCACGCTTTCAGTCCCGTACGCCAGTGCGGCAACGGCCTGCGCGCCACCAATGGTGAAGACGCGATCCACACCAGCGATGCAGGCAGCGGCCAGTACCAGCTCGTTGATCTCGCCACGCGGAGTCGGCACGACCATGACCACTTCAGTCACGCCGGCCACTTTCGCCGGAATGGCATTCATCAATACCGATGAAGGATAAGAGGCCTTGCCACCTGGCACGTACAGGCCAGCACGATCCAGAGGCGTGACTTTCTGGCCAAGCACCGTGCCATCGGCTTCGGTGTAGCTCCAGGAGTCCTGCTTCTGCTTTTCGTGGTAGCTGCGCACCCGGGCGGCAGCCGTTTCCAGCGCCTGGCGCTGGGCCGGGGAAATGCGTGTCAGCGCCAGTTCCAGGCGCTCGCGAGGCAGGATAAGGTCAGCCATCGACGCCACTTGCAGGCCATCGAAACGCTGGGTGAACTCGACCAGGGCGGCGTCACCACGCTCACGCACGGCCTTGATGATGTCGAGCACACGCTGGTTGACCGAATCGTCAGACACACTTTCCCAGCTCAGCAGATGATCCAGATGTCGTGCGAAATCCGGATCGGCAGCATCGAGTCGGCGTATTGCAGTGGGAGTGGTCATAGCGATATCTCAATAAGTGGCGGATGCTCAGGTGCCATAAGCTACCAAGCTATCCGCGCAGGCACCTGAGAAATTTGGCTATGACACGGATAGCTGGACGCGACTCAAGGCCGCGCAATCAGATCAGCTGCGGTGTCGCGACTCCACTGCCTTGCGCAGTGTGTCGATGAGCGCCTGGATGCGCGCATGCTGCATTTTCATCGAAGCCTTGTTCACCACCAGACGCGAACTGATGGTTGCGATCAGTTCCTGGGGCTCAAGACCGTTGGCGCGCAAGGTGTTGCCAGTGTCGACCACGTCGATGATCTTGTCGGCCAGACCGATCAGCGGAGCCAGTTCCATCGAGCCATAGAGCTTGATGATATCGACCTGACGACCCTGCTCGGCGTAATAACGCTTGGCAACATTCACGAACTTGGTCGCCACACGCAGGCGGCCTTTTGGCTCGGCTGCGCCAATGGCTCCTGCGGTCATGAGCTTGCACTTGGCAATCTGCAGATCCAGCGGCTCATACAACCCCTGGCCGCTGTACTCCATCAACACATCCTTGCCCGCAACACCCAGATCGGCAGCGCCATGCTCGACATAGGTCGGCACATCGGTAGCGCGCACGATCAGCAGGCGTACGTCGTCTTGAGTCGTGGGGATGATCAGCTTGCGGCTCTTGTCCGGATTCTCGGTCGGCACAATGCCCGCTTCGGCAAGAAGCGGCAGTGTATCGTCGAGGATACGGCCCTTGGACAGTGCGATGGTCAACATGGAAAACGTAAGTCCTTATCAGGAAACTTTTGCCCTGCGCAGGTGGCCCAGAGCAACACTTGAGCCCGATATTACTGGCTCAAGGTAAAACGAATCAGAAATCGCACCAGCATGAATCAGGTGGCTCCACTCCCCCAGGGGCAGCAGAGCCACATGCTACTAGCCCGGAACGCGACGGATCTTGGCACCCAGCATTTGCAGCTTCTCTTCGATGCACTCGTAACCACGGTCGATGTGGTAGATGCGATCGATCAGAGTATCGCCCTGAGCAACCAGCGCCGAGATCACCAGACTGGCCGATGCACGCAGGTCGGTCGCCATCACAGGCGCGCCCTTGAGCACTTCGGTTCCGGTCACGATTGCAGTGTTGCCTTCAACCTGAATATGCGCGCCCATGCGATGCATTTCATAGACGTGCATGAAGCGGTTTTCAAAGATGGTTTCGATAACCGCACCAGTGCCTTCCGCGATAGCGTTGAGCGAGATGAACTGCGCCTGCATATCGGTCGGGAACGCCGGGTAAGGCGCAGTACGCACGTTGACCGCCTTGGGGCGCTTGCCGTGCATGTTCAGCTCGATCCAGTCTTCGCCGCTGGTGATTTCAGCGCCGGCTTCCTGAAGCTTGAGCAATACCGCCTCAAGAATCGTTGGGTCGGTGTCCTTGACCTTGACCCGGCCACCGGTGGCAGCAGCGGCAACCAGGTAAGTACCGGTTTCGATACGGTCCGGCATGACTTTATAAGTCGCTGACCCCAGGCGCTTCACGCCATCAATGGTGATGGTATCGGTACCGGCACCCTGGATTTTCGCCCCCATGGCGATCAGGAAGTTCGCCAGATCGACGACTTCAGGCTCGCGAGCGGCGTTTTGCAGGACGCTGCGGCCGTTTGCCAGGCTGGCAGCCATCATGATGTTCTCGGTACCGGTCACGCTCACGGTATCGAAGAAGAAGTTGGCACCACGCAGGCCGCCTTCAGGGGCCTTGGCCTTGATGTAGCCACCTTCGACATCAATGATTGCGCCCATGGCTTCAAGGCCACGGATGTGCAGGTCAACCGGACGCGAACCGATGGCGCAGCCGCCAGGGAGTGCGACTTCAGCTTCACCGAAACGGGCAACCATCGGCCCCAGCACCAGAATCGACGCACGCATGGTTTTCACCAGCTCGTACGGCGCAACCAGTGTCTTGATGGTGCGCGGGTCGATCTCGACGCTGAGTTTTTCGTCGATCACAGGCTCGATGCCCATCCGACCGAACAGCTCGATCATGGTGGTGATGTCGTGCAGGTGCGGCAGGTTCTGAACAACTACAGGCCCATCGGCCAGCAATGTTGCCGAGAGGATCGGCAGGGCGGAGTTCTTTGCCCCGGAAATGCGAATTTCGCCATCAAGACGAACGCCGCCGGTAATAATCAATTTATCCATTAGAATCTCGACACCAATTGGCTCAGGTGCGCTCGGCCCAGGCAGCGCGGCTGAAAAATTTCATAGTGACCGCGTGGATACTGCCATCGGCAATCCAAGGGTTCAGATGGGCATAGATGTTTTGCTGACGCTTGACGGGGCTCAGGCTGGCCATCTCGTCACTAATGATGTTCAGCTGGAAATTGCAGCCTTGGCCTTCAACTTCCACCTGGATTTCGGGCAGCTTTCCTTCAAGGAAGCTCTTAACTTCTACAGCCTGCATGCTTAACCTCGATCGGCGCCCTACGCGCGCGGGTCGGCCATCATACAAAAAAGCCCATGCTATGCGAACCCCAACGACGGGGCGCCAGACAAAGGGCTTTTCCGATAACCGCTATTAATGAATGTCCAAAAGCTCGCTCAAGCCCGATACCCGGGCAATTTCCCGCATATCCTCAGGCAATGACTGCACGCTGACCGACTTGCCTGCATCCTTGGCGTCACGCATGAACGCCAGCAACAAGGCAAGGCCTACACTGCTGGACTTCACCACACCGGAGCAGTCCAGAATCAGGTTCGACGCATCGCTGGACTTGATGAGGGCCGCGCCCTGCTTGCGCAGTTGCGGCCCGCTACGGTAATCCAGCACGCCCGTCAGCTGCAATTGACCCGGCGAACCAAGGCTTACGGCAGACTCACTCATTGCGCCGACTTCTGCGCAGCTTCGGTCGTCACTTCCTTGGCCTTGGCGACTTCACCTGCCCAGCCATCGATGGTCTTGTCCAGGTCGTTGCCATTACGCTGCATGGCGTCGGCGAACTGATCACGGAACAGCTTGCCGATGTTGATGCCATTGATGATGACGTTACGAACCTTCCACTCACCGTTGATTTTCTCAAGGGTGTAGGAAACAGGATAGACCGCGCCGTTATTGCCTTTTACCTGCATGTCGACGCTGGTGCGGTCCGCACCCTCATCCTTGGCTGGCGAAACGGTAATGCCCTGGTTGTTGTACTCAAGCAACGCATTGCCATAGAACTGCATCAGGCTGCGCTTGAAGTTTTCCTGGAAGCGCTGCATCTGCTCAGGCGAAGCCTTGCGCGAATACTTGACGGTCATGATGCTTCTGGAAATGCCGTCAGCGTCAACCACCGGGCCAACGATACGGTTCAAGGCATCGTAGAACGCGCTCGGATTGGATTTGTACTGCTCTTTATTGCTGGCCAGGTCGCTCAGCAACTCCTTGGTGGTGCGATCTACCAGGTCATGAGCAGACGGAGTTGTCGCCGCATTTGCCATCATGGGCAGCACGGCCAGCAATACCAGCAGACCACGGCGCAGGATAGAGATCATTTAAAGCTCCTCATTTGGCTTCTTTACTCACGGTATTGAGCAGGAATTTCCCGATCAGGTCTTCCAGCACAAGCGATGACTGCGTGTCATGGATCGTACTTCCATCCTTGAGCAGAGCCTGGTCACCACCCACGCTGATACCAATGTATTTTTCACCCAGTAAGCCGGCGGTCAGGATCGAGGCAGTGGAGTCGGAAGGCAGGTTGTCCACCTTCTTCTGGATCTCCAGCGTTACACGACCGGTAAAGGTGTCACGATCCAGATCGATTGCCGTTACACGGCCAATCGGGACACCCGCCATGCTCACCTTGGCTCTGACAGTCAAACCGGCGATATTGTCGAAGTAAGCGTAAAGTTTATAGCTGTCATTGGTCGCACTGGCGCTCAAGCCGCTGACACGCAGGGCGAGCAATAGCAAAGCCAGGATCCCGGCCAGCAGGAACAGGCCGACACCGGTTTCGATTGCGCGGTTTTGCATCAGAAATCTCCAAACATCAAGGCGGTCAGAATAAAGTCGAGGCCCAGCACTGCCAGCGAGGCATATACAACCGTTTTGGTCGTAGCCCGACTGATGCCCTCGGAAGTGGGCTCACAGTCATAGCCCTGGAACACAGCAATCCAGGTCACCACGAAGGCAAAGACGACACTTTTGATAACACCATTGAGCACATCACTGGTGAAGGAAACGCTGCTCTGCATGTTCGCCCAGAAGGAGCCTTCATAGACGCCCAGCCAGTCGATAGCGACCCAAGAGCCACCCCAGATTCCGACCACACTGAAAATGATCGCCAGCAGCGGCAGGGAAATGAACCCGGCCCACAGGCGTGGCGCAATGATGTACTTGAGCGGATCGACCCCGATCATCTCAAGGCTCGACAGCTGCTCGGTGGATTTCATGTTGCCGATCTCCGCAGTCAGTGCGGAGCCTGCACGCCCGGCGAACAGCAGCGCAGTGACCACCGGGCCAAGCTCGCGCAGCAGGGTCAATGCGACCATCTGGCCCACCGCCTGCTCCGAACCGTATCTGGCGAGGATGCTGAACCCCTGAAGCGCCAGCACCATGCCGATGAAAATACCGGACACGACGATGATGACCAGAGACATCACGCCCACAGAATACAACTGCTTGATCAACAGCGAAAAACCGCCGCCGATGCCACCACGCCCTACCAGGGCATGGCCCAGAAAGATGCCGGATCGCCCCAGCACTGCCACGGTATCAATGGCCGAACGCCCAAACAGGCGGATACGGTCCAGCAATGACTTATTGCGCATCAGCGCTTCCCCAAAAGATCTTCACGAAAATCCGGTGCCGGATAGTGAAACGGAACGGGGCCGTCCGGCTCGCCGGTCATGAACTGACGAATGCGCGGATTATCCGAGGACATCAATTCCTGCGGCGTACCCTGCCCCAACACCTGCCCGTCTCCGACGACGTACAGGTAATCCGCGATACTTGCCGTCTCTGAAAGATCATGAGACACCACGATGCTGGTTATCCCCAGCGCATCGTTGAGCAAACGGATCAGACGAACCAGCACCCCCATGGCTATCGGGTCCTGCCCGACAAAGGGTTCGTCGTACATGAGAATCTGCGGGTCGAGAGCGATTGCACGGGCAAGCGCCACACGGCGCTTCATGCCGCCGGACAATTCGTCAGGCATCAGCTCCAGAGCCCCACGCAAACCTACTGCCTGCAATTTGAGCAGGACAATGTCGCGGATCATCTCTTCCGGTAACTCGGTGTGAACGCGCAAGGGAAATGCAACGTTCTCGAACACATCCAGATCGGTGAACAACGCGCCGCTCTGAAACAGGACGCCCATGTTCTTGCGC
This sequence comes from Pseudomonas cichorii, assembly GCF_015471405.1. Lineage (GTDB taxonomy): Bacteria > Pseudomonadota > Gammaproteobacteria > Pseudomonadales > Pseudomonadaceae > Aquipseudomonas > Aquipseudomonas serbiensis. The sequence continues at coordinate 363,657 of NZ_BLVZ01000007.1, read as the reverse complement.
GCATCGAACAGATCGCTGCGTGACAGCTCGGGCAGGTTCTGGCCATTGACCCAGACCTCGCCTGCACTTGGGCGCAACTGCGCCCCCATCAGACGCAGCAAGGTAGTCTTGCCACAGCCGGAAGGCCCCATGATCCCGGTGACCTTCCCTCTGGGAATACGGATATCGACATTACTGAATATGCTGCGCGTGCCGCGTTTGAAGGACACACCTTTCAAATCGACCGCGTAGGCGTCATCGGCGCTCATCTAAACTCCTTGCGATACAGCCTCTCCCTTCTCCTGCCGTGCTCTGACGAGAGACAGACAGTGCGGGCCAGCCGAACAAGCCGCGAACTATATCACCGCAGCAGCACGCCACCCAAGAAGAGAACCTGTTTGTTAGATACCCTGACGCACCTTGCAGACACCCTTTGCATGTTGAAATAAACCTCAGGACAGCCCTTGCAATAAACCTGAAAAGCTGAACAAGCAGCCCCGAATACAACTCCATGACGATCAGACGTGAGGGAATCGTACATTACCGCTATAATCGCCGCCTTTCAGCAAGCCGACTAATTCAAGATATGAGCCGATCCAGCGACCTGACTCAATCCGCGCAACGAACCATCCGCCTCGAAATGGAAGCCATACAAGGCTTGCTTGGCCATCTCGATGGCGATTTCGTGCGCGCGTGCGAAATGATTCTGGCCAGCAAGGGACGTGTCGTAGTGGTCGGCATGGGCAAGTCCGGGCACATCGGCAGAAAGATCGCCGCCACCCTGGCAAGCACCGGCACGACCTCGTATTTCGTGCATCCTGCCGAAGCCAGCCATGGCGACATGGGCATGATTACCCGTGACGACATCATTCTGGCCCTGTCCAACTCCGGCACGACCAATGAAATCGTCACGCTGTTGCCACTGATCAAGCGCCTGGGCATCCAGATGATCAGCGTGACCGGCAACCCGAACTCAGTCATGGCCAAGGCCGCCGACGTCAACCTCAACGTTCAGGTGGAACACGAAGCCTGTCCGCTGAACCTGGCGCCAACGTCATCGACAACCGCCGCTCTCGTGATGGGCGATGCACTGGCAGTTGCCCTGCTTGAAGCCCGTGGCTTTACCGCCGAAGACTTTGCGTTCTCGCACCCTGGAGGCGCATTGGGTCGACGCCTGCTGCTGAAAGTCGAGAACGTCATGCATACCGGCGACACCCTGCCCAAGGTACAGCGCGGCACCCCGCTACGCGATGCACTGCTTGAAATGACCCGCAAGGGCCTGGGCATGACCGCAATCGTCGACGCCGACGGCAAGCTGGCCGGGATCTTCACCGACGGCGACCTGCGCCGCACGCTGGATCGTCCGATCGATATTCGCGAAACCACCATTGATGAAGTCATGACGATTCACGGCAAGACGGCCCGCGCAGACATGCTTGCAGCCGAAGCCCTGAAGATCATGGAGGATCACAAGATCAGCGCCCTGATCGTCGTCGACGCCAAAGACCACCCGGTAGGTGCGTTCAACCTGCAGGATCTCCTGCGTGCGGGTGTCATGTAATGGCCGCCACCCTGTTTGCGAAAGCCCCGAATCCGGGCCATGAGCATGAACAAGTCACCTATCCGGCCGACGATCTGCCAGACTTGCCATTGATCCGGCATGTCAGTCGCGAACAGGGCAGCCTCGAAGCAGCCCAATCCGCCTCCTTATAGAAGCCATTTTTTATGTTCAACAAGAAAGTTCGTACGTTTCTGCTTTTCGGGGTGCTGGCGCTGCTGCTTGCCGCAGCGGGCTACTGGAACATAAGCCCGGAAAGCTTCATGGATCAGCCTGTCGCCACAAAAGACGACACCGCTATCGACTATTACGCCATCAATGCCCATAGCGTGCAGTACCTGCCCGACGGCAAGATGCAATACGACATGACCGCAGACAAGGTCGAACACGTCAAGGCCACGGATGTGACCCTGCTGACCAAGCCCGATCTGCATATGTACCGCGGCACCCTGTTCCCGTGGCACGTCCAGAGTGAACGCGGCGAAGTTTCGCCTGGCGGCACAGAGGTCGAACTGATCGATTCGGTACGTGTTGCACGCACCGACGAAAAACAACGTACGACTATCATTACCAGTAGCCGTATGACCGTATTCCCACAGAAGCAATATGCGCAGACCGAGCAAATCGTTAGAATCGACGCCGCTGGCGGTGTAACGACAGCCAAGGGAATGAAAGCGTATTTGAACGACGGCAGGATGGACCTGCTGTCCAACGTAAGAGGACAGTATGAGTCTCGTTAAAACTCTTCCTTTTTTGCTCGGCCTGGGCGCAGCACTGGGAAGCCCGAGCGCCTGGTCCCTGCCAACCGACCGCGATCAGCCTATCCACATCCAGTCTGACGACGCGCAGCTCGATGACAAGAAAGGCGTTGCCACCTACAAAGGTAACGTCATCATCACTCAGGGTTCGATGAAGATCACCGGCAACACCGTGACCATCACTCGTAATGCCCAAGGCGAAGTCGACGTATTCACCTCCGTCGGCAACCTTGCCTATTACGAGCAGAAACCCTCGGTAGACAAGCCGATCGTGCAGGCTTATGGCGTGACCATCCAGTATTACGCGGCACAAGACCGCATCGTGCTGATCGACAAGGCCAAGGTCATCAATGACGGCAACACCTCCGAAGGCGAGAAGATCGTCTACGACACCGTGAAGCAGATCGTCACTGCCGGCCGCGCCAATGGCGGCTCCAAAGTGACTGCGCCACGCCCGCGGATCGACATGGTCATCCAGCCCAAAAAGAAAACCGAACAGCAGAAGGCCCAGTAAATGGCGACGCTTAAAGCCCAGCACCTGGCTAAAAGCTACAAGAGTCGTCAGGTCGTACGCGATGTCAGCCTGTCCATCGACAGCGGTCAGATCGTAGGCTTGCTCGGCCCTAACGGTGCAGGCAAGACGACCTGCTTCTACATGATTGTCGGCCTGGTACAGGCCGATCAGGGCCGCGTCCTGATCGACGACCTCGATGTCAGCCACCAGCCGATGCACGGGCGCGCCCGTGCCGGTATTGGCTACCTGCCACAGGAAGCCTCGATCTTTCGCAAGCTGTCCGTGGCCGACAACATCATGGCCATCCTTGAAACCCGCAAGGAACTCGACGGCGCTGCACGTCGCAAGGAGCTGGAAAGCCTGCTTCAGGAATTCCACATCACCCATATCCGCGACAACCTGGGCATGAGCCTTTCGGGTGGCGAACGTCGCCGCGTGGAAATTGCCCGCGCACTGGCCACTGCCCCCAAGTTCATCCTGCTCGATGAGCCTTTCGCAGGCGTTGACCCCATCTCGGTGGGCGATATCAAACAGATCATTCATCACCTGAAAGCCAAGGGCATCGGCGTGCTGATCACCGATCACAACGTCCGCGAAACCCTGGATATCTGCGAAACCGCTTACATCGTCAACGATGGACAACTGATTGCCGAAGGCGACTCGCAAACCATTCTGGCCAACCAGTTGGTGAAAGAAGTCTACCTCGGCCACGAGTTCCGCCTGTAGTCGACCCTGTGTGAGCTCTTTTGATGCGAGCTTTGCCTGGACATCCTGTTGACAATGCATTTTTTGTCATGATGCTCTAGGCAAACACTTCAGATTCAGGCATATAACTTGCTTAAGCTGGCGCTTCGGCGCCCTGTAGTGGATGGCGCATGTGCGCCGGCGAATAAGGTGTTTAGCCCCTGCCATGAAACCATCGCTAGTCTTGAGAATGGGCCAGCAGCTGACGATGACGCCGCAGCTGCAACAGGCTATCCGCTTGCTCCAGTTATCGACCCTGGACCTCCAGCAAGAGATTCAGGAAGCACTGGAATCCAACCCTATGCTGGAACGTCAGGAAGAAGGCGACGACTTCGACAACTCCGACCCTCTGGCTGACAACATCGAGCAAAAGCCCAATACAGACGTTCAGGAACCCAGCTACCAGGAAACCGCACCGACTGTGGATAACCTGGAAGACGGCGAGTGGAACGAACGCATTCCAAACGAATTACCTGTCGACACCGCCTGGGAAGATGTCTATCAGACCAGCGCCAGCAGCCTGCCCAGCAACGATGACGATGAATGGGACTTCACCACCCGTACATCCGCTGGCGAAAGCCTGCAAAGCCACCTGCTATGGCAATTGAATGTCGCGCCGATGTCCGACAAGGACCGGCTGATTGCCGTCACCCTGATCGACTGCATCAATAATCAGGGTTATCTCGACGAAACCCTCGAAGAGATAGTCGAAGCCTTCGACCCCGAACTGGATATCGAACTCGACGAAATCGAAGCCGTTCTGCACCGCATTCAGCAATTTGAACCCGCTGGTATCGGCGCTCGCAACCTGAGCGAATGCCTGTTGCTGCAACTGCGTCAGTTGCCGGTAAAAACCCGCTGGCTGGCAGAAGCACAGCGCCTGGTAACCGACTACATCGATCTGCTGGGCAGCCGCGACTATACGCAGCTCATGCGCCGCATGAAGCTCAAGGAAGACGAACTGCGCCAGGTCATCGAACTGGTCCAGAGCCTTAATCCTCGCCCCGGCTCCCAGATCGAGTCCACAGAAGCCGAATACGTCGTGCCCGACGTGATCGTACGCAAGGACAACGAGCGCTGGCTGGTAGAGCTGAATCAGGAGTCGGTACCGCGCCTGCGCGTCAACCCTCAGTACGCCGGATTCGTGCGCCGTGCCGACACCAGCGCCGACAACACCTTCATGCGCAACCAGTTGCAGGAAGCACGCTGGTTCATCAAGAGCCTGCAAAGCCGCAACGAAACACTGATGAAGGTTGCCACCCAGATCGTCGAGCACCAGCGCGGTTTTCTCGAATACGGCGATGAGGCCATGAAACCGCTCGTCCTGCATGACATCGCCGAAGCGGTAGGCATGCACGAGTCGACGATTTCCCGCGTGACCACTCAGAAGTTCATGCACACCCCACGGGGCATTTACGAGCTGAAATACTTCTTTTCCAGCCACGTAAGCACCTCCGAAGGCGGCGAATGCTCTTCGACAGCTATCCGCGCAATCATTAAAAAACTGGTTGCTGCCGAAAATCAGAAAAAGCCGTTGAGTGATAGCAAGATCGCTGGTTTACTGGAGGCACAAGGCATTCAAGTAGCCCGTCGCACAGTTGCCAAGTACCGCGAATCACTGGGGATTGCACCTTCGAGTGAACGCAAGCGACTGATGTGATGCAGGCAGAGCCACAGCGTTCCAGCGGCAGGACTCAACACCTGCCTCTTTATGCACTGGCAAAGGAGAAAGCTGTATGCAAGTCAATATCAGTGGACACCAACTGGAAGTGACCAAGCCCCTTCGTGAATACGTTGAGCTCAAGCTCAAGAAGCTCGAAGGGCATTTTGACAAGATTACTAATGTGCAGGTCACGCTGGCTGTCGAGAAGCTGAAACAGAAAATCGAAGCCACTCTGCACATCCATGGTGGAGAGGTCGTAGCCAACGCCGAACATGACGACATGTACGCGGCAATCGACCTTCTCACTGATAAGCTCGACAGACAATTGCTCAAGCATAAGGAGAAGCAGCAGAACATCCTTAAAGGTGCGACAGCTCGCTGACACTCATCCCAATGATCCGACTTGAAAATATCCTGACCCCCGGCCGTTCATGCGTGAACGTGTCGGGCGGCAGTAAAAAACGTGTACTCGAACAAATTGCCAACCTGATCGGTCGTGAAGTACCGAGCATGGATCAGCAAAGTGTGTTTGAAAGCCTTGTTGCCCGCGAAAAACTGGGATCTACCGGTTTCGGCAACGGCATTGCCATCCCCCATTGCCGCCTTGCAGGCTGTGAAACGCCTGTCAGCGCTGTTATGCGCCTGGAATCCCCCATCGATTTCGACGCCATCGATGGCGCCCCGGTAGACCTGCTATTCGTCCTGCTCGTCCCGGAAGCTGCTACCGATGAACACCTGGAGCTGCTGCGCCAGATAGCCAGTATGCTTGACCGCACAGAAGTACGTGACCGCCTACGCAGTGCCGAAAGCGGTGAAACGCTTTATAAAGTGGTGCTGGACGTACAGAACGGTAACTGATCATGCGCATGATCGTCGTCAGTGGTCGCTCAGGCTCCGGCAAGAGCACAGCTCTGGATGTACTGGAGGACAACGGTTTCTATTGCGTTGACAACCTCCCTGCCGGCCTGCTGCCTGAACTGGCCGAACGCGCCCTGATAAACACCGAACTGGCCGAACCGCTGCTGGCGGTGTCCATTGATGCACGCAACCTCCCGAGCCACTTGACGCGCTTCCCGCAAATGCTTGCCGAGGTTCGTGCACGCAATATCCAGTGCGACATTCTTTATCTGGATGCCGACGAAGCGACCTTGCTCAAGCGGTTCTCCGAAACACGCCGTCGTCACCCCCTGAGCACAGCCAATCGCTCATTGGCCGAGGCCATACACGACGAAACGACGTTGCTGGGGCCGATCATCGATCTGGCCGACCTCAAGATCAACACCACACACCTGAACCTCTATCAACTGCGCGATACCATCAAGCTTCGCCTGCTGAACAGGCCCGAGGCCGGTACCGCCTTCCTGATCGAATCGTTTGGCTTCAAGCGTGGCATGCCTGTAGATGCGGACTTGGTGTTCGATGTTCGCTGCCTGCCCAATCCATACTGGAAGCCGGAACTACGCGACTACTCCGGCCTTGACGCTCCCGTTGTCGAATACCTGGCAGCACAGCCTGATGTCGAGGAGATGTTCCAGGACATTTTTTCCTACCTCAACAAATGGCTGCCTCGCTTCGCTGCCAGCAACCGCTCATACGTCACCATTGCCATTGGCTGCACAGGCGGGCATCACCGCTCCGTCTACCTGACAGAACGTCTGGGTCAGGTGCTGCAACAATCACTCAAGAACGTTCAGGTCCGCCACCGCGACCTAAGCTGAAAGGATTTTCACTGCGATGCCCGCTCGTCAAATCACCATCATCAACAAACTGGGCCTGCATGCCCGAGCTGCCGCCAAGTTCGTGGGCGTCGCAGGCAAGTTTCCCTGCCAGATCAGAGTTGGCCGCTCACCGGACAGCATGGTCGACGGCAAAAGCATCATGGCCGTGATGATGCTGGCTGCCGGCAAAGGCACGGACATTCATCTGCTGACCGAAGGCGAAGGCGAGCAGGACGCCCTGGACGGGCTGGTCGAACTCATCAATAACAAGTTCGATGAGGGCGAGTAAGGCGACTGGCTAATGCCAGGCAGTGAAGAGGCTGGGGCAAAATCCGTGGTGGGGGCCTTGGCCGCGCACTTCACCTTGACTGATCAGCATTACGCCGATTGACATGTTGCTCAATCAGGTACACAACTCGCGTAATGCAGCAGTGGCCAGAAAGCCTGATCGCGAAGCGTAGCGGTGATCCTTCTGAACCTTTTCATCAATCCTGTTCAGAAGATGCTCCGGCAGAGAAGCGTTAAACCTCACCGACTTCCCCAGATAAGGGGTCAAGTCGAAATCAACCAAAGCCCATATGCCATCTGCGTAATCCGGATTACCGAGATGCGCGTCTACTTCTTGCGCCCGAGGTAAAGCCTCATCATCAGCAACGAGCCCCTCCAGGTGCAGCGCCAGTGCTTCATGTACATTTTCAAGCGCTTGCGAGAAGGAGGTACCGGCCGAGAAGCATCCAGGCACATCGGGCACAGTCACACTAAAATCAGAGTCAGCATCTTTATGTATTACAACTGGGAATTTCATTAACGTAATTCTCCCTTGAGAATTAAAGCGCTCGTTACACAGAGCCCTTGAGAGCAGTAACTGTAGATTTGAGAGCCCCGCAAGGCCAATCAGTCGCCCAGCACCACTTTACTGACACCCTACCGGACATTCGGTAGTCACTCCGTACTCACTTCAGGCCGGCGCTTTTCAATATGTTGTGTAGCGTTCCTTTAGCTATTTCAGACTTGGGGTGCGGAACAGTTACCCGGCCTTTTTTGGTTGGATGTTTGAACTGATGATGACTTCCCTTCACCGCCACTTCAAACCATCCATCCGCCTCAATCATTTCAATCAAATCTCGACTTCGCATCTGCCCACTCATCACGCCTTATGTTGTGTACGATACACACGCATAATGGCTTCGTCAAAGCAGAATACACACGATACACAATAATTTTACCCGCGCTCTCACGACTGGCGCCCCTTCAAACCAGCGCCGTATCCATCACCATCATTAAACAAAAACCCGCAATCAATCCCAGACTGGCGATCTTGTTATGCCCGTTCAGGCGTGACTCCGGGATGATTTCATGGGTCACCACCAGCAGCATTGCGCCAGCCGCCAAGGCCAGGCCGAATGGGAGCAGTTGCTCGGCAATGCCCACCAGCCATGCACCGAGCAAGGCAAAAAGCGGTTCGACAAGACCAGAGGCCGCACCAATCAGGAACGCCTTGCCCCGCGACATTCCCGCTCCGGCCAGCACCATCGCGATAACCAGCCCTTCGGGTACGTCCTGCAAGGCAATGCCGATGGCCAGGCTGTCGGCCTCCGAGAGACCACCGCCCGCCGAAACGCCAATCGCCATGCCTTCCGGGATGTTGTGAGCCACTATCGCAATCACGAATAGCCAGATTCGCGGGGCGATTGCCGGATGCTCGGCAGTACCGCCCAGCGGTGAACCTCTGGAGACGCTGTAGTCGACCATGAACAGGCACAACGCACCAACGGCGATACCCGCACTGATCAGGGCGCCCGCTCCCCAGGCAGAAAAGCCAAGACCTTCGGCAGCCTCAAGCCCTGGCACGATCAAGGAAAACGCAGTCGCCGCCAGCATGACGCCAGCACCAAAACCGAGTAATCCATCGGACACCATGATGGGCATGTTGCGAATCACCAGCACCGGAACAGCCCCCAGAGCCGTGCCCAATGCACAAATGGCGCCACCCTCCAGCGCCCGCATCAAGCGTGGTTCCAGGTTGAGCCAGGCCAGTCCCTGCGCGACCAGTAATGCCATACCGGCCAACAGCAGCACTGTCCCGATTGCCAGACGAAACAACCGCACACTGCTGATCGTGAGTATTTCCGAACGCATAAACTGCCTTAGGTCTTTTTATTGAAAAATCAGGCCAGAGCGGCCTGGTAGCGCCGGGACACCTCATCCCAATTGATCACGTTGTAAAACGCATTGATGTATTCAGGACGACGGTTCTGGTACAGCAGGTAGTAAGCGTGCTCCCACACGTCCAGACCCAGAATCGGCGTATTGCCATTCATCAGCGGGCTGTCCTGGTTACCGCTGCTTTCGACCACGAGTTTTTTCTCGGGCGTCACGCTCAGCCAGGCCCAGCCACTGCCGAAACGGGTCAGCGCAGCCTTGGTGAAAGCGTCCTTGAAGCTGTCGAAACCGCCCAGTTGCTCATCGATAGCCTTGGCAACCTCGCCTTGAGGAAGACCGCCGCCACCTGGAACCATCACGGTCCAGAACAGTGAGTGGTTGGCATGACCGCCACCCTGATTGATAACCGCCGGGCGCAGTTTTTCAGGCAATTGCTGGACGCTGGCGACCAGTTTCTCGATTGGCCACTCAGCGAACTCGGTGCCCTCGACAGCGGCGTTGAGGTTGTTGATGTAGGTCTGGTGGTGCTTGGTGTAGTGAATTTCCATGGTTTGCGCATCGATGTGCGGTTCCAGGGCGTCGTAGGCATAAGGCAGTGCAGGCAAGGTATAAGGCATATCAATGTGCTCCGTAGAAAAGGCCAGGAGTGGCGGCTGAATCTCGCTGCAACGATGAGCGCGTATGCTCGCCGTTGCTGTTCAGCAATCTATGCGTCCTTGGGTATTCGCCGTGTTCTCCGATGAAGCCCAACAGTTCGGCATAGGTCTTGTTGCTGTGGCGCAGCGCGGCCTCGCGCAAGGCCTTGGGCAGACGCGGCTCCTGCATGGTTTGCAGCAGATGCTGGTGAATCGAGCACAGGTACTCGGCGCTCTCTTCCGGCTGCCCCAGGCTCAAATGCAGATCGGCCAGGTTGTGATGGGAAATGACACAGGCCGCTACCGCTTCATCGGCATCCGGCCAGCGCTCAAACAGCACTTGAGCCAAAGCCAGCGCCTGAAGGTAAAGCTCGCGGGCCTCGACCCACTCACCCTGATTGAAACAGCGATTGGCCAGTTCGATGGTGCGTTTCCAATGCTGCATGACATACCTCCAGGCGGGCTTGAATCAGATGCCGCCAGCAGTGAGTTTTTCGGGATTGAGCAGCACTTCAAGCTGACTGCGCTGCAAATCGGTGTGTTCAAGGGCGACATCGATGATCGGACGCCCTTGCTGATACGCCTTCTTGGCGATCTCGGCGGCCTTCTGGTAACCGATGATCGGATTGAGCGCAGTCACCAGGATCGGGTTGCGTGACAACGCTTCCTTGAGCTTGGCTTCGTTGACCTTGAAGCTGGCAATCGCCTTGTCAGCCAGCAGGCGGCTGGAATTGGCCAGCAACTCGATGCTGCTGAGCAGGTTCTGGGCAATGATCGGCAGCATCACATTCAGCTCGAAGTTGCCGGACTGCCCTGCCACGGTAATCGCCGCATCGTTGCCGATGACCTGCGCCGCAACCATGGCAGTCGCTTCCGGGATCACCGGATTGACCTTGCCCGGCATGATCGACGAGCCAGGCTGCAAGGCTTGCAGCTCGATCTCACCCAGGCCGGCCAGCGGGCCGGAGTTCATCCAGCGCAGGTCATTGGCGATTTTCATCAGAGAAACGGCTGTCGCCTTGAGCTGACCGGAAACCGCCACTGCGGTGTCCTGAGAACCGATCAGTGCGAAAAGGTCCTTACCCTGCACGAACTGCACGCCACTCAAAGCGCTCAGGTGCGCACTGAAACGTGCCGCAAACTCAGGATGCGCGTTGATGCCGGTGCCGACCGCTGTGCCGCCTTGAGCCAGAGCCTGCAAGCTTGGCTGCAAACCTTGCAGGTGTTCGACATTGGCGCGAATCTGCTGCGCCCAGCCGTTCAGGACCTGGCTCAGGCGAACCGGCATCGCATCCATCAAATGGGTACGGCCAGTCTTGACGAAGGCATGCACCTGCACAGCCTTGTGCTCAGTGACCTGCACCAGATGATTCAAGGCTGGCAGCAATTGCTCATGCAATGCCAGGGCAGCGCTGACATGAATGGTGGTCGGGATGATGTCGTTGCTGCTCTGACCGCAGTTGACGTGATCGTTCGCGTTGACCGTTTCACCCAGCACACGTGTGGCGAGAGTCGAAATCACCTCATTGGCATTCATGTTGGTGCTGGTGCCGGAGCCGGTCTGATAGATATCCACCGGGAAGTGAGTCATGAAATCACCCGCCAGCAGTTCCTTCACGGCGCTGACGATGGCTTTGCTCTGCCCTTCGCTGATCTGCTCCAGCTCAAGATTCGCCTGCGCTGCGGCCGCCTTGGCCAGCAGCAAGGCCCGAATGAATTGCTTGGGCATACGCTGCTGGCTGATCGGAAAGTTATCCACCGCACGCTGAGTCTGTGCGCCATACAAGGCCTCGGCCGGGACTTGCAGTTCGCCCATGCTGTCGCGTTCGATACGGGTATTACTCATCGGAATGTCCTTGCACCAGTTCAGAGAGAGAAATCGAAGGCTGCAAAACGCAGGAAGCCAGTTGATGCACGTAGACTTCCCAGCGCTGCTTGCGTGCGGGAGTGGAGGCCAGCGCTTTCACATCGCGCAATGGCCGCCATGCCTGATCCAGACACAGACAGCGCCAATGCCACGGCAAGACGGTGTCGCGTGCGGTGTCCATCAACAGGCGGAATGTGGTTTCGGCGATAAGCGTCTGGGGCGTAGCCGTGAAACGCGCCAGATAGCGCCCTTCAGCCAGGTAATGATCGATGAGGCGCGGTTCGTCAGGCTCAAGGGCACAGCGAATCCGCAGACTCAGCCCGCGCCAGTTTTCCAGATAAGGCAGCTCGTGCAACACAGACCCCATGACCGCATCTCATTTTAGAAATGATATTCATTATTGAATGAGATTAAGAATCAAAACAAGTGCGGAGTTGGAGAGGGTCTAAAAGATGAGGGTATGAAAGGAAGAATTGGGATGGTTTTTCGCGAATGAATCCGCTCCTACGGGTGTAGGAGCGGATTCATTCGCGAAGAGGCGTTTTAGCTACCCGCTACAGTCATGCGCTCGATCAGTACCGAGCCTGTGCGAATATTGCTGCGCAACTCAAGATCGCTGCCAATCGCGACAATCTGCTTGAACATGTCGCGCATATTGCCGGCAATGGTCACTTCCTGAACCGGGAACTGGATCTCGCCGTTCTCGACCCAGAAACCCGCCGCACCACGCGAATAATCGCCGGTCACGATGTTCAGGCCGCTGCCCATCAATTCGGTCACCAGCAGGCCACGCCCCATGCGCCGGATCAGCGCGGCCTGGTCTTCAGTGCCGTGGGTGACGAACAGGTTATGCACGCCACCAGCGTTGGCAGTGCTGGGCAGACCCAGTTTTCGGCCCGAATAGGTGCTCAGGACATAGGAAACCAGCGTGCCGTTTTCCACGAACGGCTTGGCATAAGTCGCCAGACCATCACCATCAAAAGCAGAGCTGCCCATGGCACGCAGCAGGTGTGGACGCTCATCGATGGTCAGCCACTCAGGGAAGAGGCGCTCACCCAGCGTGCCTTCAAGGAAGGAGGACTTGCGATACAGATTGCCACCGGCAATCGCCGACAGAAGACTGCCGAACAACCCACCCGCCATTTCAGCGGAGAACAGCACTGGAACTTCGCAGGTCGGAACAGGACGTGCGCCCAGGCGACTGGCGGCACGTTGCGCAGCCTTGCGACCGATGCTCTGGGCATCGGCCAGCAAGGAGCCGATACGATTGACGTCATACCAGTAATCACGCTGCATCTGGCCTTCGCCTTCGGCGATCATCACGCAACTGAGGCTGTGACGTGTCGAAGCGTAACCACCGATAAAGCCGTTGCTGTTGCCGTAGACACGGCAGCCCTGGTGAGTATTGAGCGTGGTGCCATCGGCGTTCTTGATCCGGCTGTCGGCGTCGAAGGCTGCCGCTTCGCAGATCAGGGCCTGTTCAATGGCTTGCTCTGGGGTGATGTCCCAGGCATGGAACAGATCGAAATCCTTGTCTTCCTTGGCCATCAGTGCAGCATCGGCAAGACCGGAGCTTTCGTCCTCGGAGGTATGTTTGGCAATCGCCAATGCCGCGGCAACGGTTTCACGGATGGCATCTGCGCCACTGGCCGAAGTGCTGGCCGAGCCTTTGCGCTGCCCCACGTACAAGGTGATGCCAAAGCCTTGATCGCGGTTGAACTCCACGGTTTCCACTTCACGCTGACGAACGGATGTCGACAGCCCCTGCTCCAGCGACACGGCAACTTCGCAGGCGCTGGCGCCCTGACGCCTGGCTTCGGCAATGATCTGCTCGACCTGTTCCTGCAGCTCGGGCAAGGCCTGAGGGCCGACGCTTTGGGTTGCACTCATGATTTTCTCCATCAAATTCTGCTTTCGGCACACGCCGAATACCGACCGGGCCGGACAAGCGGCCCTCGACTGGTTATCATGGCGGCGTTTATTTGCGGACGGCCCCCATGGTTGATTCTTACGACGACTCCCTCGACGGGGAGAAAAGCAAAAGCCAGGTAAAACGCGAGCTGCATGCTCTGGTTGATCTTGGCGAGCGACTGACGACATTCAAGCCCGATGTGCTGGCAAAGCTGCCTCTGACCGACGCCTTGCGCAAGGCTCTGGCAGATGCGCCCAAACACACGGCGCACATTGCCCGCAAGCGCCACATTCAGTTCATTGGCAAGCTGATGCGCGATCAGGACCAGGAAGCCATTCTGGAATTGCTGGACCAACTCGATGCCTCCACTCGCCAGTACAACGAACGCTTCCACGCTCTGGAGCGCTGGCGTGATCGCTTGATATCGGGCAATGACGGCGATCTGGAAAAGTTCGTCATCGATTACCCGGATGCTGACCGCCAGCAACTGCGCTCGTTGATCCGTCAGGCTCAACACGAAGTTGCACGCAACAAACCGCCGGCCACCAGCCGCAAAATCTTCAAATACATCCGTGATCTGGACGAGATTCAACGCGGTCTGCGTTGATCACGACAGAGTCACGAACGACCGGGGCTGATCGCAAGCGGCCAGCCCCGCTCACCCTCAACCGCCTGTGCCACCCACAGTGATTGCATCAATCTTCAGGGTTGGCTGACCGACGCCTACCGGCACCGACTGTCCATCCTTGCCACACACGCCCACACCGCTGTCGAGCGACAGATCGTTACCGACCATCGACACCCGGCTCATGGCTTCCGGGCCGTTGCCGATCAGGGTCGCGCCCTTGACCGGCGCAGTGATCTTGCCGTCTTCGATCAGATAGGCTTCGCTGGTGGAGAACACGAACTTGCCGCTGGTGATGTCGACCTGACCACCGCCCAGGTTGGCGCAATAAATACCCTTCTTCACCGACGCGATGATTTCCTGCGGATCACTCTCGCCACCCAGCATGTAGGTGTTGGTCATCCGTGGCATCGGCAGATGTGCATAGGACTCACGACGACCGTTGCCCGTGCGGCCCACACCCATCAGGCGCGCATTGAGCTTGTCCTGCATGTAGCCCTTGAGAACCCCGTTCTCGATCAGGGTCGTGCATTCGGTCGGAGTACCTTCGTCGTCCACGCTCAGCGAGCCGCGACGCCCGGCCAGCGTACCGTCATCGACGATAGTGCAAAGGCTGGAAGCAACCCTTTCACCGATCCGACCGCTGTAGGCCGAACTGCCCTTGCGGTTGAAGTCGCCTTCCAGGCCATGCCCGACCGCTTCGTGCAGCAATACACCGGACCAGCCGGAACCCAGCACCACAGGCAAGGTGCCCGCTGGCGCCGGAATCGCTTCAAGGTTCACCAGCGCCTGACGCAACGCTTCACGGGCATAGCCCATGGCACGGTCTTCAGAGAGGAAATAATGGTAGTCGGTACGCCCGCCGCCACCATGACCGCCGCGTTCGCGGCGACCGTTCTGTTCGACGATGACGCTGACATTGAAACGCACCAGCGGCCGGACATCGGAGGCCAGCGTGCCGTCGGCGGCAGCCACCAGAATGCGCTCCCAGACCCCGGACATGCTCACCGAAACCTTCTGGATACGTGGGTCCAGAGCGCGGGTGGCAACGTCAACGCTCTTGAGCAGTTCGACCTTCTCGGCACGGGTCAGCACTTCGAGCGGGTTATCCGGTGCATACAACTGGGTCACATCCTGGGAGGTGAATGCCTGAACCCGGCCATTCTGGCCCGCACGGGAAATGGAGCGAGCGGCACGGGCCGCAGTGTTCAAGGCTTCCAGCGTGATTGCATTGCTGTAGGCAAAACCGGTTTTCTCACCCGATTGCGCACGCACGCCAACCCCCTGATCGAGGTTGAAGCTGCCTTCCTTGACGATGCCGTCCTCCAGAGACCAGGACTCCGAGATCATCCCCTGAAAATAAAGGTCAGCCGCATCGATTCCAGGTCCGGCCAGCTCGCCCAGAACCGATTGCAGGCTGTCCAGAGTCAAGCCACCGGGCGCCAGAAGATGTTCGCTGACAGAGGACAAGCCACTCATATTCACTCCGAAGCAGGCCGCACGGCGTCCTGCGAAATAAAGCGCCGGTGACTGGACACCGGCATCCGCGCCCGTATGGACGCCTGTTCTTCACTGTCTCGTTCGGCCAGCAGCACAGCTTCACCCTGTTCCTGCCGGCCCAGCACACGACCCCATGGATCGACGATAGCCGCGTGCCCGTAGGTTTCGCGAGGCCCCGGATGAATTCCGCCTTGCGCGGCCGCCAGCAGATAACACTGGGTTTCGATGGCACGCGCCCTGACCAGAACCTCCCAATGCGCCGCGCCGGTCACTGCCGTGAAGGCCGACGGCGCGGTAATCAATTCAGCCCCGGCTTCGCGCAGGGCGGTGTAAAGCTCCGGGAAACGCAGGTCGTAACAGACACTCAAGCCCAATCGGCCTACGGGTGTGTCGGCAACAACCACATTGTTCCCATGAGCATAGTCATCCGATTCACGATAGCGACCGCGATTATCAGCGACGTCGACATCGAACAAATGCAGCTTGTCATAGCGAGCGACCTGCTCGCCCTGCTCGTCCACCAGCAACGAACAGGCCGTGACCTTGCCATCGGGCCGATCATTGGGCGGCAATGGCAATGTTCCGGCAACAATCCATAACTTGAGGTCACGGGCAGCCAGTTTCAACCACGGCAGGATCGGACCTTGCCCACGGGCCTCGGCGCGACCGATATCGGCAACGTCACGACGCCCCATGGCGGCAAAGTTCTCGGGCAACACCGCAAGGCGCGCCCCGCTCTCGGCAGCTTGCTCCAGCAGCCTGCGAGCCTGGGCAAGATTGCCGAGAACGTCGCTCTGGCTGACCATCTGAATCACGGCAAAAGACATGGCACTTCCCTTACATGGCCTGTCGTCACTGTACTCCATGACGCGCTATTGAGGTTTTTCAAAAGGCTTGTCGAACGTGATCTTCGGCTCTTTCCATGGCCCTTCGACCTTGTACTGCACGCTGGCAAAACGCGCAACGCGATCACCCAATAACTTGTCTACCAGAAACAGCGCGCCACCAATGGCCGGGGCACCGACAATCAGCGCGGCAATCGGCAGATTATTGGTGACCGGCAGGGTGACCAGCAGTTTGGCATCGACGCGGTCACGCACCATATCCAGCGTACCGTTGAGCTCAAGGTTGCTCGACGGGCCGGTCAAGGTAATGGGGTTGCGTGTGACATAAACACCATCACTGGCCACCAGCAGCCCTTTGACCCGGTCGTAACTCAGGCCTTTGCCCAGCAGGTCGGAGAAGTCCAGCCGCAGGCGACGGCCGATCGAGTTGAAGTTCAGCAGACCGAAGACCCGCAAGGCCTGCGCACCACCCTCCACTTCCACGAACTGCCCCTGGCGCAGCGTAGCATCGAGGCTGCCAGAGAAACGCTTGAGCCCGACCCAGGCAGGCGAGCCCGGCCAGCGCCCATCGGCGTCCATCTCGAAACTTTCACTGGTGACCGTGGGTGCAAAACCCCAGGCTTTCAGGACGTCAGCCAGATTCTTGCCACTGAGCTGACCTTTGAACCAACTGCTGCTCGCTCCCGGCGCGCCTTCCCAACTGCCATCGCCCTTCAGCAACAGCCCCTTGAGTTCCAGATTCATGTCGGACAAGCGAATCCCGGTTGCCGAAGGCCTGATCTTCAAGGCCCAGCTTCCCAGCAATTGCTCGCCCTGATACAGCTGGGCAATCTTGATATCCGTCGCCGGGATCTTGCTCGGGTCGACATCAGCCAGTGGGTCGGGCGGATTTTCGACCACGGCAGCGTTCGGATCGGGAGCAGGCAAGCGTACATACAGCAGGTCAATACCAATCGGAACGGCCTTGCTATCCGGCAGCGTGGCCGAGCCCTTGACCAGCCCGCTGTCCAGCGAAAGCGCCCATGCGCTCGCATTACGCTGCAACTGCACACGAACCTGATCCAGCGTCATGCCCATTGCAGTCAGCTTGCCGACCTGCAAGTCCACACCACTGAGCAACTGCCTGGCACTACCGCCCGGATCGTTGCCCGAATAGCGCTGAGCAATGGCCTGCCAGGGCGCGACATCCAGCTCAGACAGGTTGCCACGCAGGCGCAAGCCCTTGGCATCGGGAACAATGGCGCTCCCCTGCCCCAGAAACAGCTCACCTCGTCCGTCTGCCAACTTGCCGCCTGGAGCGGCAAAAGCCAGATTCGCCAGCCCGCCATAGGACGCCCCGAAACGCCGCTCGGCGCCCTGAAGTGTCATGCGGAACTCACTGGCACGCTCTTCTTCACTGGCCTTGCCGAAGGGAGCCGGCAGATCGACCGTCACACCTTTGAGCCCGGAGTTGATGAGCAAAGAGCTATCGCCCTCATTGAGGGTCAGTTGCAGTTGATAAGGTAAATCGCCCGATACAGGCAACGGCTGGCTGATCCCCAGCCATTCGGTCAGTTTTTTCAGCGTGACCTGCCCGCTGGCAACGACACGGGTCACGTTGGCGCCCGGCTTGCCTTCTGCAACGACCTCCGCCGTCACCGGACGATCGAAGGCCTGGGCACGAATCCCCTTGCCGCTGACGCCCTTGGCACTGTCGAAGCGGAAATCACCTTTGAGCTGGGTAAGCTCCAGCACCGGATCGGCGATCTTCAAGCGCGCGCCCTCGGTACTGAAATCCACGGCGACCTTCGGCTCACCGTCCTTGACCAGCGGAATATCCAGTTTCAACTTGCCCTTGAGCGGCCCTTCGCCCTGCCAGCCAGCAAATGTACTGCCGGTGCCGATGGGCGCCTCCTGAAGAATCTTCATCCCATCGGCCACAGTGCCGGCAAACTCGCCATCCACCAACAGATGGCTTGGCTGCCCGGCCGGGACATGGGGAATATTCACCAGCACATTGCTGACTTGAGTATCGAGCAATTGTCCTTTGCTGGCCTTGACACGCACGCCGCTGTTTTCGACATACACCTTGCCATCCACGCCCTTGAGCGATGGCCAGCCCGGCTGGAATGCCAGCGTGGCGTCATGCACATCGAAAAACAGGCTGATGACCCGGGCGGTATCCGGCGAGTTCTTGTTCAGCGACCCCTGATACTGGAAGAAACCCTGATTGACCGCTCCCCCGACAACCGCAGTGCGCAGCCATTTATCCAGCTCCGGGCTCAATATGGCAGGCAGGTACTTGCCGGTATAGCGACCGTCGCCATCGACCATGCCGACCCGCAGGTCCATGTAATCTTCCTGATCATGGTTGAAGTGCAGGCGGATCAGGAAGTCAGCCGCAATCTTGCCTTCTTCGCCCAGGACCTTGATGTAAGGAGCAATCAGGGTGAAGCCCTGATCATCCAGCTTCCAGGTCAGACGAGCATTGGCCTTGAGGTAGTGCCAGGGATTCTTGAAGATCGGGTCCAGATGCAACATGAAGTCATCGGTGGCCAGACGCAGTTCACCCTGCCCCAGATCACCACTGATGGCGCCACTGACGTTTCCGGCTGCCGGAGCGCCGTGGTAAGCGTTGAAACCCACCTTGTCCAGATTGGCGGCAAAGCTCAGACGCTTGTCGCCCGTTTCCTGAGGCCGGTAATCGAGCAGAACATTGCGCAGGCCGCCAGTCGCCTTGAGGTTGTTGAGTACCGTCCTGAAACCTTCTGGAAGTGGCGCAACGGAGTCGAGCAGCGGCGTGACGGGCGTCAGGTCCAGCTTGTCGGCCTGAACATGCCAAAGCTCTTCGCGATCAGATGTGGCAGCCGTCCGGGTCAGTTTCAGACGACTTTCCCAGCGATCCTTGCCCAGGCTCATGGCCAGCGAATCCAGAGTCAGATCGAAGCCCGTCTCGCTGCGCTGGAACCAGGCATTGAGGGCCAGATTGTCGACAGTCGCAGGCTTGCGCTCGGCGTATCCCGTCTTGACCTGCGGCGCATTGAGTCGTGCGACAGCGCTCTGGACCGTGCCCTTGCCCCAAGTCAACCAGAACTCGCCACCCGCCTTGAGCGTGGAAACCTTCCATTCACGAGTCAGAGCCTTGGGCAGCCATTTGGCCCAGTCGCTCTGTGGCAGGCTCAGATACAGGTCGGCTTCGCCGTCCTTCCACTGGCTGGCCTGGATACGCGAGCGCAGGTTCAAACTCAGCGGCTGGCCGTCCGGCAGGGTCATGCGCGCATCAAGACGCTGATGATAACTGCCGGTCATCAGGCTGAAGCTGACATAGGTGAGGGTCAGCGGCGACTCATTGAAAGGTTGCAGTGTCACCTGACTGTCGAGCAACGACAGGCGCGACACGATCTGCATCTGGTTGAGCATTTTTTCGGGATCGAGTGGCGCGTTGTCCTGCACCGGCAAGCCCTGGACTGCCCAGGCACCGTCCTTGTCCTGCTTGAGAATGACCTGCAGGCCGCCGACCTCAAGATGCGCGATACGCACACCCCGGGATTTCAGGCTGCCCCAGATATCGGGCAAGACCTTGACCTGATCCAGACGCAAGGCACTGGCGCCCTCGCCAACCATCACATCACGAGCAACCAGCACCGGAGAAAAACCGCTCCAGCTTCCTTCCAGACTCCCGACGCTCAACGGCATGCCAAGCGCAGCACTGGCACGGGTTTCGACATCGACCCGATACTCGGCAACCATCGGCATCAGTTGACGCCCGAGGCTGACATACAAGGCAGCCAGAATCAGCGCCAGCGCGCAAAGACCAAGCCCCCAGCGAGTCAGGGCAGAAAAGAAACGGAACAGACGCTCCATATCAGAAGGCCCTCCGCAATAAAGTTCGCCAGTCAGCCTTGCTGAAATGAACCTGGCTCAATAGTGCAGGTGCGGCCCGGTACAGGTTTTGCTCATTTACCACGCATCATTCTCGTTATAAGGGCTTACGGCTCGCCGGCCTGTGCATCAGGCTTTTACAAAGCGAGCAACTTCAGAGCAGCACCACGTCATATTGTTCCTGCGAATACATGGTTTCTACCTGAAAACGAATGGTGCGTCCGATAAAGCTCTCCAGTTCAGCCACATTACCCGACTCTTCATCGAGCAGCCGGTCCACAACCCGCTGGTTGGCCAATACACGATAGCCCAGCGCCTGATAGGCCCGGGCCTCACGCAGGATTTCGCGGAAAATCTCGTAACAGATGGTTTCCGGCGTCTTGAGCTTGCCGCGCCCCTGGCAGCAGTGGCAAGGCTCGCACAGCACTTGCTCAAGGCTTTCACGGGTACGCTTGCGGGTCATCTGCACCAGCCCCAACTCGGTGATCCCGATGATGTTGGTCTTGGCATGGTCGCGCTCCAGCTGTTTTTCCAGAGTGCGCAGGACCTGGCGCTGATGCTCGCCATCCTCCATATCGATGAAGTCGATGATGATGATGCCGCCCAGATTGCGCAGGCGCAGTTGCCTCGCAATGGCCGTCGCAGCTTCCAGGTTGGTCTTGAAGATGGTTTCTTCCAGGTTGCGATGGCCGACGAACGCACCGGTATTGACGTCGATGGTGCTCATTGCCTCGGCCGGATCGACCACCAGATAGCCACCCGACTTGAGCGGCACCTTGCGCTCCAGGGCCTTCTGGATTTCGTCTTCCACACCGTACAGGTCAAAGATCGGGCGCTCGCCGGGGTAATGCTCCAGGCGATCGGCAATTTCCGGCATCAGTTCGGCCACGAACTGCGTGGTTTTCTGGAAGGTTTCCCGGGAGTCGATGCGAATCTTCTCGATACGCGGGCTGACCAGATCGCGCAGTGTACGCAGCGCCAGGCCGAGGTCTTCATAAATCACGTTGGGCGGGCTGATGGTCTTGATCTGCTCGCCGATCTGGTCCCACAACCGGCGCAGGTAACGAATGTCCATGAGGATCTCGTCGGCACCTGCACCTTCGGCAGCGGTGCGCAGGATAAAACCGCCCGCTTCCTTGATGCCTTCCAGCGCCACGCAATCGCTGACGACTTTCTTCAGCCGTTCGCGCTCGCCCTCGTCTTCGATCTTCAGGGAAATGCCCACATGGGCCGTGCGTGGCATGTACACCAGATAACGCGACGGAATCGACAGTTGAGTCGTCAGGCGTGCGCCCTTGCTGCCAATCGGGTCCTTGGTGACCTGCACGACCAGACTCTGGCCTTCATGGACCAGAGAGCTGATGGTTTCCACAGCCGGGCCTTCACGCATGGAAATTTCCGACGCATGAATGAAAGCGGCGCGATCCAGCCCGATATCGATGAACGCGGCCTGCATGCCGGGCAACACCCGCACGACCTTGCCTTTGTAGATATTGCCGACGATGCCCCGACGCTGGGTCCGCTCGACATGGACCTCCTGCAGAACACCGTTTTCCACCACTGCCACCCGCGACTCCATCGGGGTGATATTGATCAGAATCTCTTCACTCATGGCTTTTCACCTTCCAGGCATTGCCAACAGGGTATGCCGAAACTGCCCAGCAGTTCTGCGGTTTCGCACAGAGGTAGCCCAACAACTCCAGAATAGCTGCCATGCAGCTCTTCGACGAAGATCGCTGCCAGGCCTTGAATAGCATAACTGCCCGCCTTGTCCTGCGGCTCGCCACTGGCCCAATAGGCCTGGATTTCAAGGGGTTGAACAGGACGAAAGCGCACGCGACTGGCCACGACACGGGCCTCGCTGCGCTGATGACTGACCAGCGCAATGGCCGTCAGCACTTGATGCTCACGCCCGGACAGCGCGGTCAGCATTGCCAAGGCATCGGCTTCATCGACTGGTTTACCGAGAATGCGGCCGTCGAGCACTACGGCGGTGTCGGCACCCAGGACACAAGCTGCTTCATCGTCCAGCAACGCCAGACCGGCTTTGGCCTTGCCAAGCGCCAGACGCTCGACATAGGCCGTCGGGGCTTCATCGATCAGAGGGGTTTCGTCGATTTGCGCACTCAGCGCAGTGAAAGGCACACCGATCTGAGTGAGCAGTTCACGGCGGCGCGGTGAGCCAGAAGCCAGATAAAGCAAGGGCATAAGGACATCTCCGTGTCTGTGACGATGAGCGCAGCACGACGCAGGTCTGCGCTCAGGCTGCGCTTAGTTGATTTTCAAACGCTTGCGCAACCCACGTAACCCATAACTCACCCATGGCCACAACAAGGCGCTGACCAATGCGGGCAGGACAAGAGCCAGCGTTGGCTGGCGATTGCCGTTCAAGGCGCTGATCCACAACTGGGCAAGCTGTGCCAGACCAAAGACCACCAGCAGCACAAGGCATTGCTGCCACATGGGGAACATGCGCAGACGTTGCTGCAAAGACATGACCAGAAACGCGATCAGCGTCAGGATCAAGGCGTTCTGCCCCAGATAATTGCCGTATAGCACATCTTCCATCAGGCCCAGCAGCCAGGCAGTGGTCATGCCGACCTTTTGTGGCAGAGCCAGGACCCAGAAGCTCAGGAGCAACGCCAGCCACAGCGGGCGAAAGATTTCCATGAACTGCGGCAGAGGCGAAATGCTCAGCAGCAGACCAATGGCGAACGTGAGCCAGACAACCCAGCCATTGCGCCCGGAGACATGACTAACCATAGATTCGCTCCCGAGTGTTGGAAGGTGTAGACGCCGGGGGCTGAGACGTAGCGGGTCTTGCGGCAGGGCGTGCCGGTGCCTGCTGAGTCGCCGGGGCTGCGGCCGGAGCCGAAGTACCGTGGGCGGCAGGCCTGGCGTGGCTGGTGCTGGTCGGGAACGACGGAATCGCTGGTACCGGCACCATCGGGAAAGCAGGTGACAGCGGCGGGATCGTTGGTGCCACTGTCGGCTCGATGCCTTTCTCAAGAGATTCCTGCGCCTGAGCCGCATCGGCGGCACGCTCTTCCGGCGAACGGCCATCGGAGAACACCAGCAGCAGGTAACGGCTGCGATTCAAGGCCGCAGTGGGAACGGCGCGAACAATGGCAAATGGCTGCCCGGAGTCATGAATGACCTCCTTGACCGTCGCCACCGGATAGCCCGCCGGGAAACGCTGCCCCAGGCCGGAACTGACCAACAGATCACCTTCCTTGATGTCTGCGGTATCCGCCACATGCCGCAGTTCCAGACGCTCCGGGTTGCCGGTGCCGCTGGCGATGGCTCGCAGGCCGTTGCGGTTGACCTGCACGGGAATGCTGTGGGTGGTGTCCGTCAGCAGCAGGACACGCGAGGTGTAAGGCATCAATTCGACCACCTGCCCCATCAGACCACGGGCATCGAGCACCGGCTGGCCAAGGACAACGCCATCGCGCTCGCCCTTGTTGATGATGATGCGGTGAGTGAAGGGGTTGGGGTCCATGCCGATCAGTTCGGCGACCTCGACCTTCTCGTTGACCAGCGCCGAGGAGTTGAGCAACTCACGCAGGCGAACGTTCTGCTCGGTCAGTGCCGCCAGCTTTTGCAGGCGACCTTGCAGGAGCAGGGTTTCGGTCTTGAGTTTTTCATTTTCGGCGATCAGCTCGGTACGGCTGCCGAACTGGCTGGCAACCCCCTGAAACATGCGTTGCGGCAGATCGACGATCCAGTAGGCCTGCATCAAGACCAGCGACATCTGACTGCGCACGGGCTTGAGCAGCGAGAAGCGTGCGTCCACCACCATCAGCGCGACCGACAGCACGACCAGCACCAGCAGACGTACGCCCAGCGATGGGCCTTTTGCGAAAAGCGGTTTAATAGGCCGCTCCTCCCGGGCATGCGATCAAAGGATCGAGCTTCAATTGGCTGTTATTCATGCGGTATGGAACCGGCCTGGACAGATGAAAGAAATAGGCACCTTGTTTCGGCGTCAGCCTAACGCATACAGGTAGCACAAGCGCTACCTGCATACAAAAGACCCCTATGAACAGCGCCCCGGCGAATTACTCGCTGGAGAGCAGGTCCATGGTGTGCTTATCCATCATTTCCAGCGCACGACCACCACCACGCGCCACACAGGTCAGCGGGTCTTCGGCAACGATGACCGGCAAACCGGTTTCCTGAGCCAGCAGTTTGTCCAGGTCACGCAGCAGCGCGCCGCCACCGGTCAGCACCAGACCACGTTCGGCGATATCGGAAGCCAGCTCCGGCGGAGATTGCTCCAGAGCACTTTTGACAGCCTGAACGATAGTTGCCAGAGACTCCTGAAGGGCTTCGAGCACTTCGTTGGAGTTCAGGGTGAAGGCACGTGGAACGCCTTCGGCCAGATTACGGCCGCGCACGTCGACTTCACGGACTTCGCCGCCTGGATAGGCTGTACCGATTTCCTGCTTGATGCGCTCTGCGGTGGATTCACCGATCAGGCTGCCGTAGTTGCGACGCACGTAAGTGATGATCGCTTCGTCGAAACGGTCGCCGCCGACACGAACGGATTCGGCATAGACAACACCGTTGAGCGAGATCAGGGCGATTTCAGTGGTACCACCACCGATATCGACGACCATCGAGCCACGGGCTTCTTCGACCGGCAGACCGGCACCGATGGCAGCGGCCATTGGCTCTTCGATCAGGAATACTTCACGGGCACCAGCGCCCAGAGCCGATTCGCGGATTGCGCGACGCTCGACCTGAGTGGACTTGCACGGCACGCAGATCAGCACACGAGGGCTGGGCTGCAGAAAGCTGTTTTCATGAACCTTGTTGATGAAATACTGAAGCATCTTCTCGCAGACGCTGAAGTCGGCAATAACGCCGTCTTTCATCGGACGAATGGCTGCGATGTTGCCTGGAGTACGGCCCAGCATACGTTTGGCTTCGGTACCGACAGCCACGACACTTTTCTGGTTGCCGTGGGTACGAATGGCAACAACAGAGGGTTCATTCAGAACGATACCGCGCTCACGCACGTAAATAAGGGTGTTGGCAGTGCCCAGGTCGATGGAAAGATCACTGGAAAACATGCCACGCAGTTTCTTGAACATGGGATATGGGACCCTAGGGAACGCGTGGGTAAAAAAGTGCGGCAAACTCTAACAACGACAGGGATTTTGGGCAAGGAGCCAATATGTTAAATTGGCGGTTTTCTGAACACGCCCCCCGACGTTTGCGGCTTTAAGACCGCACAAACGCGGTGGTGTTCCGCAATTTGCTGACAGACCCGATTCGTCAGCATTCCACTGGAGATACCCCATGGCGCTTGAACGCTCCGACGTGGAAAAGATCGCCCATCTGGCCCGACTGGGCCTGGATGACGCCGATATCCCGCGTACTACCGAAGCACTTAACAGCATTCTTGGGCTGGTCGATCAGATGCAAGCGGTCGATACCACAGGCATCGAGCCGCTGGCTCACCCGCTGGAAGCCTCCCAGCGCCTGCGCGAAGACGCCGTTACAGAGCACAATCGTCGCGATACTTACCAAGTCATCGCACCAGCGGTCCAGGACGGGCTTTATCTGGTTCCGAAAGTCATCGAGTAAGGGAAAGAGCCTGCATGCATCAAATGACTCTGGCCGAGATCGCCCGCGGACTCGCCGATAAAAAGTTTTCTTCCGAAGAACTGACCCGTGTCCTGCTGGCGCGCATCGCGCAGCTCGACCCTCAGCTCAACAGCTTCATCACCCTGACCGAAGACCTGGCCATCACTCAGGCCCAGGCCGCAGACGCACGCCGCGCTGCCGGTGAGAATGGCGCCTTGCTGGGCGCGCCTCTGGCACACAAAGACCTGTTCTGCACCCAGGGTATCCGCACCAGTTGCGCCTCGCGCATGCTCGACAACTTCAAGGCACCGTATGACGCAACCGTGGTTGCCCGACTGGCGGCCGCGGGCACCGTGACACTTGGCAAGACCAACATGGACGAATTCGCCATGGGTTCGGCCAACGAGTCCAGCTACTACGGCGCGGTGAAAAACCCCTGGGCCCTGGAACACGTACCAGGCGGTTCGTCCGGCGGCTCGGCTGCGGCAGTTGCTGCACGCCTGCTGCCTGCTGCCACCGGCACCGACACCGGCGGTTCGATTCGCCAGCCCGCTGCACTGACCAACCTCACCGGCCTGAAACCGACCTATGGCCGTGTTTCCCGCTGGGGCATGATCGCCTACGCTTCCAGCCTCGATCAGGCAGGCCCAATGGCGCGCACCGCCGAAGACTGCGCCCTGCTGCTGCAAGGCATGGCCGGCTTCGATCCGCAGGATTCCACCAGTATCGATGAGCCTGTGCCGGATTACTCCGCCAGCCTCAACACCTCGCTCAAGGGCCTGCGTGTCGGTTTGCCGAAGGAATACTTCAGCGCCGGCCTCGACCCACGCATCGCGCAACTGGTACACGAAAGCGTCAAGGAGCTGGAAAAGCTCGGCGCGATCGTCAAGGAAATCAGCCTGCCGAACAACCTGCATGCGATTCCAGCCTATTACGTCATCGCTCCGGCAGAAGCTTCATCCAACCTGTCGCGCTTCGACGGCGTACGTTTCGGCTATCGCTGCGAAGAGCCCAAGGACCTGACCGATCTGTACAAGCGCTCCCGCGCCGAAGGCTTCGGCCCTGAAGTACAGCGTCGCATCATGGTCGGTGCCTATGCGCTCTCGGCTGGCTACTACGACGCCTACTACCTGCAAGCGCAGAAAATCCGTCGCCTGATCAAGAACGACTTCATGAACGCCTTCGCCGAAGTCGACGTGATTCTCGGCCCGACCACGCCAAACCCGGCCTGGAAGATCGGTGCCAAGAACAACGACCCGGTCTCTGCATATCTGGAAGACTTCTACACCATCACCGCCAACCTTGCGGGTCTGCCGGGCTTGTCCATGCCAGCAGGTTTCGTCGACGGCCTGCCGGTCGGTGTGCAATTGCTTGCGCCGTATTTCCAGGAAGGCCGTCTGCTGAACGTGGCCCATCAGTATCAGCAAGTCACTGACTGGCACACACGCACACCTGAAGGCTTCTGAGGAGCAATTAATATGCAATGGGAAGTCGTCATCGGGCTGGAGATTCACACCCAGCTTTCGACCCAATCGAAGATTTTCTCCGGTAGCGCCACCACGTTCGGCTCCGAGCCCAACACCCAGGCCAGCCTTGTGGATCTGGGCATGCCGGGCGTGTTGCCGGTGCTCAACAAGGAAGCCGTGCGCATGGCCGTCAAGTTCGGCCTGGCGGTCAATGCCGAAATCGGTCAGCACAACGTGTTCGCCCGCAAGAACTACTTCTACCCGGACCTGCCCAAGGGTTACCAGATCAGCCAGATGGAATTGCCGATCGTCGGCAAGGGCCATATGGACATCACCCTTGAAGACGGCACGGTCAAGCGCATCGGCATTACCCGCGCTCACCTGGAAGAAGATGCGGGCAAGAGCCTGCACGAAGACTACAGCGGCATGACCGGCATCGACCTGAACCGCGCCGGTACTCCGCTGCTGGAAATCGTGTCCGAACCGGACATGCGCAGCGCCAAGGAAGCCGTGGCTTACGTCAAGGCAATCCATGCGCTGGTTCGCTACCTGGGCATCTGCGACGGCAACATGGCCGAAGGCTCGCTGCGTTGCGACTGCAACGTGTCGGTTCGCCCCAAGGGCCAGGCCGAATTCGGTACTCGCTGCGAGATCAAGAACGTCAACTCGTTCCGCTTCATCGAGAAGGCGATCAACAGCGAGATCCAGCGCCAGATCGACCTGATCGAAGACGGTGGCAAGGTCATCCAGCAGACTCGCCTGTACGACCCGAACACCAACGAAACCCGTGCCATGCGCAGCAAGGAGGAAGCCAACGACTACCGTTACTTCCCCGATCCGGACCTGTTGCCGGTCATCATCGAAGACTCGTTCCTCGACGAAACCCGCGCCACCCTGCCGGAATTGCCACCGCAGAAACGCGAACGCTTCCAGAGCCAGTTCGGCCTGTCGGCCTACGATGCCAGCGTGCTGGCTTCCAGCCGCGAGCAAGCCGACTACTTCGAGCAAGTGGTCAGCATCGGCGGCGACGCCAAGCTGGCGGCCAACTGGGTCATGGTCGAACTGGGCAGCCTGCTGAACAAGCAAGGCCTGGAAATCGAAGAGTCGCCGGTCAGCGCCGAGCAACTGGGGGGCATGCTCAAGCGCATCCTGGACAACACAATCTCCGGCAAGATCGCCAAGATGGTGTTCGAGGCCATGGCCAATGGTGAAGGCAGCGCCGACGAAGTCATCGAGAAGCGTGGCCTGAAGCAGGTTACCGACAGCGGTGCCATCGAATCGATGCTCGACGAAATGCTCGCCGCCAATGCCGAGCAGGTCGAACAGTACCGCGCCGCAGACGAAGCCAAGCGCGGCAAGATGTTCGGTTTCTTCGTTGGTCAGGCGATGAAAGCCTCCAAAGGCAAGGCCAACCCGCAGCAAGTGAACGAACTGCTGAAGGCCAAGCTCGAAGGCTAACTCAAGCCGTAGGAGCGAATTTATTCGCGAAAGTCTTATTCCGGGCTTTCGCGGATGAATCCGCTCCTACATGGTTAAACAGGCATCACAGGATCTGACCGATGCGCCGACTTCTCACTGCCTGCTCCCTGCTCACACTGCTGGCCGGTTGCGCCAGTCATGACATCGATCCTCACGGCTACGACGAAACCGGCCGGGCCTCGTACTACGGCGCCAGGCATCACGGCAAACGTACCGCCAGTGGCGAACCTTTCAATCAGAATGCCTTGACCGCCGCTCATCGCGAGCTGCCTTTCGGCACGCGCGTCAAAGTCACCAATCTGGACAACGACAAGAGCGTTGTCTTGCGTATCAACGATCGTGGTCCTCACATTCGAGGGCGGCTGATCGATGTATCCCGCGAAGCGGCCGAGCAACTGGGCATGCTGCGCAGCGGAACCGCGCCAGTGCGCATCCAGAGCCTCGACTGAGGACACCCGGAATTATCCAGCTATCGAACCTTCCCGCCCCCGCACTCATCCAGCTGGTGAGTGGTCTTCTACTTTTACTGATCGGCGCCGAGCTGTCAGTACGCGCCGCCGTACGCATGGCCTCCATCCTCAATATTCGCCCGCTGATCATCGGCCTGACCGTTGTCGCCCTGGGCAGTAGCGCGCCGCAGATGGCAGTCAGCCTGCAAGCCGCGTTTTCCGACAGCACCGACATTGGCGTAGGCAGTGTCATAGGCAGCAATATCTTCAATGTGCTGGTGACGCTGGGGCTGTGCGCCCTGATCATTCCGCTGCGGGTCGCCCGCCAGGTCTTGCGCATCGATATCCCGCTGATGATCGGGGCCAGCCTGCTGGTCATCGGTCTGTCCTGGAATGGCGAGTTCAGCAAGTTCGATGGCGTGTTGCTGTTGGGTGCCCTGCTGGCCTGTCTTGTTATCGTCCTGCGCCAGGCCAGTCATGGCGCACGTCATGGCCATACGCACAGCACCGAAAAACCCCGTTCACTGACTTGCATTGCCCTGCTGGTCTGCGGCCTGCTGTTGCTGGCGTCTGGCGGCCATCTGCTGGTGGATGCGGCGGTGGTGGTCGCGATCAATCTGGGGCTGTCCGAGCGCATCATCGGCCTGACACTGATCGCCATCGTTACCTCGCTGCCAGCCCTGATGACTTCCCTGATCGCCGCACTGCGCGGCGAGCGGGATATCGCAGTGGGCAATGTGATCGGCAGCAACCTGTTCAACCTGCTGGGCGTACTGGGCCTGACTGCCCTGATCTCGCCTGTGCCATTGACGATATCTCCCAACGCGCTGGTTTTCGACCTGCCGATCATGCTCGGCGTCGCCGTGCTCTGCCTGCCGCTGTTTTACGCCGGTTATCGCATCACCCGCCTTGAGGGGCTGCTGCTGTTGGCGTTGTATCTGACCTACGGGCTGCATATCGTGTCGTTCAGTACCGGCATGCTGCTGGCTGAAAGGCTTGAACACCTGATGATCCAGTTCATCCTGCCGCTGCTCGGCACCGCGGTTGCCTTCGGCATCGTGAAGGCCTGGCGGCGCCAACATTGACCCAGGGGGAAACGCCATGACAGACAAGACAATCGGCAAGGGCGAACAGATGCGGCGTCAGGTCATGGGCGATGTATTCGTCGACCGTGCGCTGGGCAACGCCACCGAGTTCAGTCAGCCACTGCAGGATTTCGTCAACGAACACGCCTGGGGTAGCGTCTGGCAACGCGAAGGTCTGGACCTGAAAACCCGCAGCCTGATTACCTTGGCGACGCTGACTGCGCTCAAGTGCTCACAGGAACTCAAAGGTCATGTGCGTGGTGCCCTGAACAACGGCTGCACCGTGGAAGAAATTCGCGAAGCCCTGCTGCATTGCGCTGTGTATGCCGGGGTGCCCGCCGCTATCGAAGCGTTCCGCTCGGCACAGGAAGTGATAGACGCCTATCAGAAAGCCGACTAGATCCAGCCGCCCCACTGCAACAGGAAAATCCCGATATTGGTCGTCACCGCCGCCGCCAGGGTGGTGATGACGATAATCGCGGCGGCCAGCTCGTAATTGCCATTGGCGGTGCGAGCCATGATGTAGCTGGCTGCCGCCGTCGGGCTGCCGAAGTACAGGAACAGAATCCCCAGCTCAGCACCGCGAAAGCCCACCAGCCACGCTGCAAAAGTGCAGATCAATGGCAGCCAGACCATTTTCACCATGCTTGCACTGATCGCCAGCGCGCCGCTTTTGCGCAAGGACGCCAGCGACAGCGTGCCACCGATACAGATCAGCGCCAGCGGCAGAGTCATCTGCGCCAGATAGCTGCCGGAGGTTTCCAGCCACTTGGGCAGGCCGATGCTGAAATAGGCGAAAGGCGAAGCGACGATGACACTGATGATCAGTGGATTGGCCAAAACACTCTTGAACACACTCCACGGATCGGACTTGATGACCGGGCTGTAGACCGCCAGCACGATGGTCGAGAGTGCGTTGTAGAACACAATGACCAAGGCCGCGAGAATCGCACCCAGCGAAATACCGTATGCGCCATACATACTGGCGGCCAGCGCCAGCCCCACCACACCATTGTTACCGCGAAACGCACCTTGAACGTAAACGCCCCGATCCTCCCGAGGGCAACGCCAGATCGCCCAGCCCCACGTAGCTGCGAAGCTCAACAGAGTCGCGAGGCTGAAGAAAACCAGCAGCTTGGGTTGCAGTGCCTCGTTCAGATTGGCGTGAATGATCCCCAGAAACAGCAGAGCAGGCATGGTGACGTTAAACACCAGGCTCGACGCCACAACGATGAAACCATCATTGATCGCATGGATACGCTTGAGGACCACACCCAGGAACAACATGGCAAACACAGGCGCGGTAATGTTCAGGGTTTCAAGAAAAATAGCCAGCATGCCGCAGACCCGGTCCTGTCGTAAGGTGACCTCATCATAAGCCAGCAGGGGGAAAGGTGTTGCAAGGAATTTCAGTTCCTGGCTTACCACGCACATTGTGGGAGGGGCCTTGGCCGCGACAGCAATGTTTCAGGCGCTGAAAATGTGTTGCCTGTAAGCAAGTCGTCGCGGCCAAGGCCCCTCCCACGAAAGCACAGGACAACGAAAAACTAAACCACAGGCTGCAACTTGCGCTCAAACACCGACACACCATCCAGATCTCTCAGGGTCACGGTCATTTCTGCGGTCTGGCCGTCGATGTTCACTTCCCCGAAAAACTGGAAGCCGGCAAAGGGTGAGGTGTTCTGTGCGGGCGGGGCTTTCTGGAAGACCAGTTCCGGGCCGAAGGTCTTGTCCAGCGGGTTGGGGCCGAAGCTGCCGGCGTTGAGCGGGCCGGCCACGAACTCCCAGAACGGGTCGAAATCCTGGAACACGGCGCGGTCAGGTTGATAGTGGTGCGCCGCGCAGTAGTGGACATCGGCGGTCAGCCAGACGCAATCGCGGACCTTTTGCGCACGAAGAAAGGCAAGCAGTTCGGCGACTTCCAGCTCACGCCCCGAGGCCGGGCCATCGTTGCCGTTGGCGATGGCTTCCCAACGTGCCACACCGGGGCTGACTTCCCCATCCGGGACACCAAGACCGATAGGCATGTCTGCCGCGATGACTTTCCATTGCGCATTGGAGGCCTTGAGTTCGCGCTTGAGCCAGTCCAGTTGCTCACGCCCCAGAAAAGCGGTGGTCGGCCCCGGCTTGCCTGCCAGGTTCGCATCGTTGCCATCGCGATAACTGCGCATGTCCAGCACGAACACATCGAGCATCGGGCCGTAAGGAATCTTTCGGTAGATGCGACCGCCGTTATCGGCCTGTTGCAAACGCATGGGCGCGTACTCCAGAAAGGCCTGCCGCCCGCGAGCTGACAGCAACTGGATGTCCTTGACCTTGTAACGATCATCCAGCTGTTTGCTGGGCGACCAGTTGTTGGTGACCTCATGGTCATCCCATTGCCAGATCTGCGGCACCTCGGCATTGAAGCGGCGCAGGTTTTCGTCCATCAGGTTGTAGCGGTAATTGCCGCGATACTCGTCCAGCGTCTCTGCGACCTTGCTTTTCGCTTCGCTGGTGATGTTGCGCCAGATGCGCCCGCCCTCGGTCGTGATCTGCTCCGGGATCGGACCGTCGGCGTAAATGGTGTCGCCGCTGTGGATAAAGAAGTCAGGCAAACGCAAGCGCATGGCTTCATAGATACGCATGCCACCAATGTCCGGGTTGATGCCGAAGCCTTGGCCGACGGTGTCGCCACTCCACACAAAACGGATGTCACGGCGTTGTTGCGGCATGCTCCGCAAATGCCCGAACCAGGGTTCGCTGGCGACACCCGACTGGGCATCCTCGAAATAAACGCGGTAGAAAATCGCCTGATCCACAGGCAAGCCGCTCAACTCGACCCGAGCCGTGAAGTCGGTACGCTGATCGGCCAACGCCGACACCAGCCGCCGCGGGTTGGTGAACATGCTGCGGGTGTCCCACTCCACCACCATGCGCGATGGCCGGTCGCTGCGGCTCCAGACCATCGCCCGATCCCCCAGCAGATCCCCGGACTGCACGCCGTCGGTCATCTTCGGGCGATCCTGCACCGAGGCAATGACTGCGGGGGCCAGACCTGGCAACAGGAAACCTGCGCCAACAGCCTGAATGACACGACGACGCTTGAGATCGAACTGGCTCATGGTTAACCCCTTTCAAGATGGGAAAGGGGAAACCTAGCAGGGGAATGTTGGAGAGAGATGACAACCCGCTCCAACAGCTATCAGGCGGTGGCTTTGGTCAGTTCCATCTCCACCACTTCAGGCCGCTTGAGCAGCGCATAGATCACACCGGTCGCCACGCTGCCGACGACAATCGCCAGCAGATACAACAAGGCATGATTGATGGCGTTGGGGATCAGCATCACGAACAGGCCGCCATGCGGAGCCATCAGCTTGCAACCGAAGTACATCGACAAAGCACCGGTCAACGCACCGCCGATAACACTGGCAGGAATCACGCGCAGTGGGTCCTTGGCAGCAAAGGGGATCGCGCCCTCGGAAATGAAACACAGCCCCAGCACGAACGCGGCCTTGCCTGCCTCGCGCTCGCTTTGTGCGAACTTGCGGCGCGCCAGGATCGTGGCGATGCCCATGCCGATCGGCGGCACCATACCGGCGGCCATGGCAGCCGCCATGGGGGCGTAACTCTGGGACGCCAGCAAACCTACGGAAAACGCATAGGAAGCCTTGTTGATCGGCCCACCCAAATCCACGCACATCATCGCACCGAGCAGCACGCCCAGCAGAATCGCGTTGGTGGTGCCCATGCTGTCCAGGAAAGTGGTCAGGCTGGCGAGCATGCCCGCAACCGGCTTGCCCACCACATAGATCATCACTAATCCGGTGAACAGACTCGCCAGCAATGGAATGATCAGGATCGGCTTGAGCGCTTCGACACTCGCTGGCAAGCGCGCATAGCGGTTGATCAACTGCGCGCTGTAACCGGCCAGGAAACCGGCCACGATACCGCCGATGAAACCGGCACCCAGCGTACTGGCCAGCAAGCCACCGATCATGCCTGGTGCCAACCCCGGACGGTCTGCAATGGAGTAGGCGATGTAGCCGGCCAACAACGGCACCATCAGTTTGAATGCAGCCTCGCCGCCGATCTGCATCAAGGCCGCAGCCAACGTGCCCTCTTCCTTGAACGCGGTGATGCCGAACACGAACGACAACGCAATCAACAAACCACCGGCCACCACCATCGGCAGCATGAACGACACACCGGTCAGCAAGTGCTTGTAGACGCCAGTCCCTTCTTTTTTGGACGGCGACCTGGTCGCCTCGCCCGCAGATTCGACCTGCCCCTCGGCCAAGGCCTTTTTCAGGGTCGCCTCGGACTGTTTGAGAGCGATGCCGGTGCCGCAGCGGTAAATCTTCTTGCCTGCGAACCGGTCGGTGTTGACCTCGATATCCGTCGCCAGCAGCACCACGTCCGCATCGGCAATGGCTTGCGGGCTAAGCGGGTTGCGAGCGCCGACCGACCCCTGGGTTTCCACTTGCAGCTCGTAGTTCAGGCGTTTGGCAGCCTGCTGAATCGCCTCGGCCGCCATGAAGGTGTGAGCAACGCCGGTCGGGCAAGCGGTAATGGCGACGATGCGCGGCTGACTGCCCGAAGTGACTGCAACACCCTCACCGGCCGCAGGCGCAGCATAGACTTGGGCCTCATCGACGGCACGCTTCAGGAAAGCATCCACATCCTGCAAGGCATGGGCGGGCGTGTCCTGAAACAGGCGCTTGCCGACAAAACGGCTCAGGTCCAGCGGACCGGTGTTGACCACCAGCACCAGATCGGCGGCTTCGATATCCAGCACCGAAAGGTGCTGTTCGGACTTGTTCGGATCCACGATTTCAACGCTGGTTTCCCAGCCCTGACGCTGAGCTGCCGCTTCAAGCAATCGTGCGCTGAGGACGCTGCTGACCTTGCCGTTCGGGCAGGCCGTTACAATGGCTAACTTCATCACGAGCCTCTCTTATTGTTCTGTCAGGCTGCGCACAGTAACGCCGCCTTCAAGCCGTTTGAGTTGGGCGGCATCGGTAATGCCGAAACCGATCTGGGTCACTGCCATGGCGGCAATCGCCGTCGCCGTGCGCAAGGTTTTCTGAGGTTCATGACCGCTGAGCAAACCGTGAACCATGCCCGCCAGCAAAGAATCCCCGGCACCCACGGTGCTGGCGACGGTGACTTTCGGCGGCAGGGAATGTAACGCGGTGCCGGTGCTGAACCAGTGAACGCCCTCGGAGCCCTGGGAAATCACCACATGCTCGATGCCTTGCGCACGCAGGCGCGTTGCCGCTTCGGCCTGAGCGGCGATGGAGATGATCGGAGCATCGAGCGCATCGGCCAGCTCTTCGGTATTGGGTTTGATCAGCCAAGGTCCTGCGGCAAGACCGGCACGCAGAGCCAGACCGCTGCTGTCCAGCGCCACTTTGAGGCCAAGACTCTTGAGCATGAGCAAGAGCTTTTGCAGCCACTCGGGCGTAACGCCACGAGGCAGGCTGCCTGCGACTACCACGGCATCAAAACCGGAAGCGATCTGCTCGACTCTGGCGAACAGGGCTTGTTGAGCCTCGTCGCTGACCTGCGGGCCGGGACCGTTCAGGTCAGTGATACGGCCACTGCCTTCGGCCAGTTTGATATTGCTGCGGGTTTCTCCCGGCACACGAACGAACTCGTCGACAAAACCTCGCCGGGTAAACAGAGCCTCGAACGGCTGCTGATTGTCGATGCCGAGAAATCCGGCCACGGTCAGCTCATGCCCCAGATCGGCCAGCACTTGAGCCACGTTCAGGCCCTTGCCTGCCGCATGGCTGAGCATGGCATCGCTGCGATTGACCTGCCCGAGTTCCAGCTTGCCCAACTGCACAGTCAGGTCCAGCGCCGGGTTCATGGTCAGGGTTAGAATCTTCGCCATTACAAAGCCTCCACAAGCGCACGCACTTCGGCGGCGCTAGCTGCCGTCAGCGCCTGTTGCGCCAGTTTTTGAGCAGTACTCAGTTCCAGCTCCCGCACGCACGCCTTGACCTCGCCAATGCTGCGCGCCGAAACACTCAACTCATCCACACCCAGCCCGACCAGTACCGGGACAGCCAGCGGGTCCGCCGCCAGTTCGCCGCAAACGCCCACCCACTTGCCATTGGCATGGGCGGCGCGCACGGTCATGTCGATCAGTTGCAGCACGCTTGGGTGCAAACCGTCAGCCTGAGCGGAAAGGGTCGGATGGCCACGGTCGATGGCCATGGTGTATTGCGTCAGGTCGTTGGTGCCGACGCTGAAGAAGTCCACTTCCCTGGCCAGTACCGGTGCCAGCAAGGCGGCCGAAGGCACTTCGATCATGATCCCCAGTTGCAGGTCGCTGACCGGGATCTCCTCTCGCAGACGCTGAGTCATGTCACGCGCCTGACGCCACTCCTCAACAGTGCCGATCATGGGAAACATGATCCGCAGCGGGCCGCTGTCGGCTGAGCGCAACAAGGCACGCAACTGGCTTTCCATCACGTCGGGACGTTGCAGGGTCAGGCGAATGCCACGCACACCGAGGAACGGGTTTTCTTCCTTGTCGATAGGCCAGTACGGCAGCGGCTTGTCACCGCCGACGTCCAGAGTACGGACCACCAAAGGCCGGCCACCCAAGTCGGTGAGCACGCGGCGGTATTCAGCTTCCTGGGTAGCCTCGTCAGGCGCCTGTGAATGGGCCATGAACAGCAATTCGGTGCGCAGCAGGCCAATGCCTTCGGCGCCCTGCTCTACCGCCGCTGGCGTGCCGGTGCTGTCGCCGATGTTGGCGAAGACTTCGACGGCATGGCCATCGCGGGTCACGGCAGGTTCCATGCGCAAGGCCGCAGCGGCCTTGAGGCGCTGCTCGCGGGCATCGCGATCCTGAACCGCACGCTGCAAGGTCGACTCGTCCGGTGCGACAGTCAAACGACCGCGCTGGCAGTCGAGCAGCAGAACAGTGCCTGGCTTGAGCTGCAATACTTCGTCACCTGCCCCCACCAGCGCCGGAATACCAAGGGCGCGAGCCACGATAGCGCTGTGCGCCGTTGCGCCGCCACGCGCAGTGAGAATACCCGCGACATGCGCCGGGTCCAGTCGTGCCACGTCGGACGGGCCGACTTCGTCCATCACCAGGATGTAAGGCTCGTCCGGAGCCGCCACGGTTTCGACACCGCAGATTTGCGCCAGCACACGACGCCCCACATCCCGCAGGTCCGCTGCACGCTCGGCCAGCAGCACATCATTCAATTGCTCCTGCCGGGATGCAGCAGCATCGATCACTCCAGCCCAGGCAGCGGCAGCACTTTCGCCCTTGTTCAGACGCAGTTCGGCTTCGTTGCCCAGCTCCGGGTCATCGAGCATTTCCTGGTGGGTAATGAAGATTTCGCGGATGGCCTTGGCCTTGCTCCGCTGGATCAGGCTTTCGATATCCTCGCGTACTTCGACCAGAGCCTGTTGCAGACGCTCACGCTCGGCGGCAACCGATTCGCCTTGCTGCGGATAATCGAATGCTTGCAGCACTTGAACATGCGCAGGCCCCATGGCAATGCCCGGCGAAGCCGAGACAGCCTGCAACACGGCGCCATCGAGGGGCGCAACCACGGCCTTGGCCACAGCGGATTTCTGGGGAGCCGGTTGCGGCTCGGTCGCGACCGGCAATGGCTCGACCTCTTCGCCCAGACCTTGCTCCACCGCCGCCAACAAGGCAGGCAAAGCGTCTTGCGCGATGCTCGGTTCAGCGATGAATTCCAGCGTCTGCCCGCGACGTGCGCCGAGGCTGAGCAGCTTGCTCAAGCTCTTGGCCGACACTGCGGTTTCGCCGGTTTCCAGCACACGCACGCGAATCTCGCCTTCAAACTCCTTGGCCAGTTGCGCCAGCACCTTGGCCGGGCGGGCATGCAGGCCATGGGCGTTAGCCAGAGCGATCTGCCGGGTCGGCCACTCGGCAGGCAATTCACCGCCCAGAGCCTGGAGGATGACGCGGCTGTTGGTGGCATGGCCCAATTCGTGGCCACGGCCTTCGATCAACAGCGAGCACAGGCGCTCAAGCAATGCCTGGTGCCCTTCTCCCAGGCTGGCCAGGCAGAACAGCCCGGTCAGCGGCTGCCCCAGATAGCGCAAGGGTTTGTCCGGTGTCACAAAGGCCAGGCCGGGACGCTTGACCGTCTGCTCGCTGTGCAGCCACCACAGGCCATCACCCAGCGACAAGGCCTCGACCTGCTGGAGAATCGCGGCAAAACCGTTGTTGACGCAATCAGCCCGACGCAACAGGCGAGCACCACGCCAGACCAGTTCTTCAAAATCATCGGCCGACACGCCGAGGCTGATCATCTGGGCATCGAGGGCCAGCTCCTGAGGCGCGCCCTGCAACAGCCGGAGCAGGTCTTCCGGCGTTTTCGCCTCGCGCAGAGCCTGACCAAGGTCCGCTTCGCCCAATGCACGGGTCAGCAGTTGCAGAAGTCGCAGATGTTCGTCCGACTTGGCTGCAATACCGATGGCCAGATAGACGATTTGCCCGTCGCCCCAGTCCACGCCTTCGGGAAATTGCATCAGGCGCACGCCGGTAGTGAATACCAGGTCGCGGGTTTCAGGCGTGCCATGGGGGATCGCGATACCCTGGCCGAGGAAGGTCGAACCTTGCTGCTCGCGGTTCATCAGTCCGTTGAGATAACCCTCTGCAACCAGACCGTCAGCGACCAGATGGTCTGCGATCAGTTGCAATGCGCCAGACTTATCCACCGCCGAGCGGCCCATGGATATTTGCTCCAGAGAGAGTTCGAGCATGCCTTGACTCCTGTGCAGCGCCAGAGCGCTACCTGATTCTTGTTTTAATGACGACCATGAGAGATCGACAGCTTAGGTGATGAAAGTGCTGCCTGTCGGATATCACTTTCATCTTGATTTGCAGCAAATATCAGCCTGCTGAATCGTTTAATCTACAATTGGACGGCACGTTACTCGATTATGGGCTTTCATTGAAGCCCGGTCGGTCCGATAGCTGTAGGAGACGTCGTAAAATAGACCGAGCACTTGGGCATCCCCTATGGTCTGCTGTAAAGATGCTCTGCGATCAGCGAAAATCCTCGCTGATTCGAGACAACCACGAAAAGGAACTTTTCGCGTGAAACTCAGCGATATTGCGCGTCTGGCAGGTGTTTCCGTCACCACGGCCAGTTACGTAATCAATGGCAAGGCCGAACAACAACGCATCAGCCCTGCGACCGTCGAGCGTGTAAAGGCGGTGGTCGAACAACATGACTTTCGCCCCAACCCTCAAGCCGCAGGCTTGCGCAGCCGTCACAGCCGCACCCTGGGGTTCATCCTGCCGGATCTGGAAAACCCCAGTTACGCCCGTATCGCCAAGTTGCTGGAGCAAGGAGCCCGCGCCCATGGCTATCAGTTACTGATCGCCAGTTCCGACGACGACCCCATCAGTGAGCAACAACTGCTGCAAGTCTTCCGTGCCCGCCGCTGCGATGCGTTGCTGGTCGCCAGTTGCCTGCCCGCCAGTGACGACAGTTACCGGGAATTGCAGAACAAAGGCTTGCCAATCATCGCCATTGACCGGGAAATGAACCCCGAGTTCTTCTGCTCGGTGGTCAGCGACGACCACGACGCCAGCCTGCAACTGACCCGCAGCCTGCTCCAGACCCATCCCGAACATATCGCCTTGCTCGGAGCACGACCTGAGCTGAGTGTCAGCCAGGCACGCGCGGAGGGGTTCCGGCATGCGCTCGATGGCTTTACCGGCACGACCACGATTGAACATGGCCAGTCCTTCAGCCGCGAGTGCGGCCAGCGTTTGATGAACGACATGCTGCAACGCCTGGGTCACCTGCCCAATGCGCTGATCACAACATCCTACGTGTTGCTGCAGGGGGTTTTCGATGTGCTGCAAAGCCAGGAACTCAACCCGGCGCAACTGCATCTGGGCACATTCGGTGATACCCAGTTGCTGGACTTCCTGCCGTTGCCGGTCAATGCCATGGCCCAGCAGCATCAGTTGATTGCCGAAAAAGCCCTGCAACTGGCACTGGCCGCCATCGAGAACAACCAATATCAACCCGGCGTGCATGCCATCGTGCGAACCTTCAAGCAACGCATTCACGAGGCCTGACGGTGACGCTGATCGACACCCACACCCACCTGGACTTTCCGGACTTCGACGCCGATCGGGCTCAGGTTCTGGATAACTGCCGCGTATTGGGCGTGGAGCGCATGGTGGTTCTGGGGGTTTATCAGCGTAACTGGCAACGTTTGTGGGATTTGACCCAAGAGCATCCAGAGTTGTATGCGGCGTTCGGCCTGCACCCTATCTACATCGACGAGCATCGCCCCGAGCACTTGAACGAACTGGGCGACTGGTTGACGCGCCTGAAGGGCAATTCCCGGTTGTGCGCGGTGGGCGAGATCGGTCTGGATTACTACGTTGAAAACCTGGACCGCCACAGCCAGCAGCAAGTCTTCGAGGCGCAGCTGCAACTGGCCGCTGATTTCGATCTGCCAGCGCTGTTGCATGTGCGACGCAGCCACGCCGATGTGATCGCGACACTCAAGCGTCACAAGCTCAAACGCAGCGGGATCATCCATGCATTTGCCGGCAGTCGAGAGGAGGCTCGGGAATATATCAGGCTGGGTTTCAAGCTCGGCCTTGGCGGTGCAGCGACCTGGCCACAGGCGTTACGCATGCATCGGGTCATCGCCGAGTTACCACTGGAAAGCATTGTGCTGGAAACCGACTCACCGGACATGGCTCCGGCGATGTATCCGAATCAGCGCAATAGTCCAGAGCATTTGCCGGAAATATCCCGGGCGCTGGCCGGGCTGTTGAAAGTCAGCCCGGAGCAGTTAGCGCAAGTGAGTACGCGCAATGCCTGTGAGTTGTTCGGGTGGCCTGCTCGCGAATGAGCTGACTCAGATCAACAATGTCCACAGCGCAAAACCCGCATACCAGACCACTGCGGCGCGTATCAGCAACTCCCAGAGCAGATCGAGGCTGGTCACGCCATCAGCGCCCATGACGGGTGCCGGGACCTCGCTGGCAACGCGGCCGATACGGGTAATCAGTTGTGCGGCGCTGATGTTCCAGTTGAGCAGTTCATGCAGCATCACCCGGCTGACTGCAACGAAGTTGCCCACCAGTGCGAAACTGGCCGCCAGCAACCTGACCGGTATCCAGTCAAAGGCATGCCGCAATTGTGTCGCCCGCTCTACCAAGGCCTGGGTCTTGCCATTTTCGGCCGCCAGCGCCAGCAAGCGGTAAGCCAGTGCAGCAACAGGCCCCAGCAGGAAGTACCAGAAGATCACCACGAAGAAACTCTGGTAAGCCTGCCAGAGCATGTAACTTTGAACGCCCTCCAGCAGTTGCTCGCCATTGTCCGCCAACACGCCCATGTCTCTTTCAGCCACATGCACGGCGGCCTGTTCGTCGCCACGCCGGCAGGCATCACGAAAGGGTCCCAACGCAGCAAGCAGATCGCCACGGCCAAGGCTGTAGATCAGCACCAGAAGGTGGATCGGCAATGCCAGCCAGCCGTAAGCAACCGAGCCGACGATGGTCAGCGCCAGTTGCAATATCAGAAGCGGCAGCAGGATCAGCAGGGCCAGGATGACCCACGGGCGAGAGGCGGTTCGCGGACTTGATTCAAGCCTGGCCAACTCCTTCAGCCAAGCCCCGTCACGTTGTACACGCTGACGCAGTGCCGAGAATTTTTCGACCCAGACTGCCAGCAGCAACACCAGAAAACTCATTGCTTAATCCCTCACTTCAGTCCTGCAAAGCGGCTTGAAAACGGGCCCAGTCGAAACACGGCCCCGGATCGGTCTTGCGTCCCGGAGCGATATCGCTGTGCCCACAGATGCGCTCAGGCGTAATTGCCACAAACGCCTGACGCAACTGGCGCGTCAGATCGATCAAGGCGGCATATTGCGCATCGGTAAAGGGCTGGTCATCCGTGCCTTCCAGCTCGATACCGATGGAAAAGTCATTACAGGCTTCGCGCCCCTGGAAACAGGAAACGCCAGCATGCCAGGCGCGGTCAAGACATGAGACGAATTGAGTGACCTCGCCATCACGCTCGATCAGAAAATGCGCCGAAACGCGCAAGTCGGCAATGCCCTCGAAATAGGGATGCTCGGTGATATCCAGCTGATTCTGAAAAAAACACTGGACCTTGCCCGTCTTGAACTGGGCAGGCGGCAGGCTGATGTTGTGGATCACCAGTAGCGAGATTTCGCCCTCAGGTCGCGCATTGAAATTGGGTGAAGGGCAATGCTGCACGCCGTCACACCAACCGCTGGCGGGGTCCAACTGCATGAAGGCTCCTTGGAGAGAGGGGTCGATAGGCACAAGTATGCCCAAACAGCATCGCCGGTAGGAGCGAATTCATTCGCGAAGGTATTTCAGGCGATGGATCTTCGTGGGCCGGGCCCTCTCCCATATCAGGTTTTATGCGCCCTTGAGCTTGCGCAGGCTGCTGATCACCGACTCCAGCGCACGGTCGAACAGCAAGGCATCGTCGAGAATGCGGATGGTGCCGCGACGCAATTCGATTGCCAGCCCCATGCGGGACTTCTCCAGAACCTTCATGCCGGTACGATTGACGAACACGTAACGCCCGGAAGGCTCGACGATAGCCGTGAGCTTGCAGCGCAGCTTGTTCTCCTCGTCTTCCTGGATCTCGACCCAATTGCCAACGCGCAGCTTGTCGACCATCTGCAGGCCTGCATCGTCATTGGGCAATTGCAGGACACTTTCATTGCTCAAAGGCTCGTCAGGCGCAGTCAGAACGATCTCCTCCATCACGACCATCATTGCCGGGCCTTCAGCAGGCTCGGCTTCAGCCAGTGCTACAGAGCTTTGAAGCTCCTCGCCC
Organism: Pseudomonas cichorii; assembly: GCF_015471405.1. Taxonomy (GTDB): domain Bacteria; phylum Pseudomonadota; class Gammaproteobacteria; order Pseudomonadales; family Pseudomonadaceae; genus Aquipseudomonas; species Aquipseudomonas serbiensis. The sequence goes on along the minus strand of NZ_BLVZ01000007.1, from coordinate 320,405 downwards.
TGAACATCCTGAAGGCGTGAGAAATGCTGGAAAGCCTGGACATGCAGAACTTCCAGCTGACTGAAGAATTCACTGGTGGCGAACGGGTCAAAAGCGGCGCTGGTCAGACCCTCGCGCAGTGACTTGAGCAGCCCCGGCACCAGTTCGAGCAGCTTCTGCCGTGATTCCGGGTCTTCGTGCAGTTCGACACTCCAGACCAGATCGTCCATGGCCTGCAAACCGGCCAGCCACTCGCTCGAACCTTCGCCATGCTTGAGGCAGGTCAGCAGCAGCACCTTGCTCCAGGCCTGCTCCAGCAGACGCACCACAGCTTCGGGCAGAGTTTTACCCAGCAAGCGCTGGTTCAATTCATGCTGAACCAACTGACGCGCCAGCTCGGCACGGGTGCGGCCCTCTTCGGCATCCCGAGTACGCTGCTCAAGCAGTTCGCTACGACGGCGCTCGTCGCTGGTGAAAGCCAGGAAGTCAGCCAGCAGTTCGGAGAAAATCGCCGGGTCATCGACAAAATCGTTGAGCAGACGCTGCACGATCTGGTCGACACGCATGTACAGCGAGTCGCGCTGATAATCATCGCGCCCGCCCCAGCCCAGTGCAGCAGTGGCAATTTCGTTGAGCAGACGACGGGCAGGATGGCTGCCACGACTGAAGAAACTCTTGTCGATCACTGCGACTTTCAGCATCGGGATCTGCAACCGCCCGATCAACGCCCGCAGAGAGTGAGGCAGGTTGCGATCGTCGAGAATGAATTCAAAGAGCATGGCGATCAGGTTGATCACATCTTCGTCGCCTGCACCAACGCCGCGAGACTTGCCGCTCTTTACGCTGACGCGGGTCAGCAGTTGCTCCAACTGGTTACGCAGGTCGAAATCTTCCGGAGCATCCGAGGCCGGTACGTACTGCTGAAGATGCGAGAGCAGGCGCAGGAGATCCTTGCTGGAAATCGGGCGGACTTCGGAGCCTGGACCATGACGAGGCGTCAGATTGCCCCTGACTTGCAGCAACAATTCCTGCAGCGCCGAAAACACTTCGAGCACGCCCTTGTCGAGCTTATCAGCGGCCTGCGCCAGAGCTGGGTCGGACAGTTCGCTGGCACGCTTCCTGGGAGCTGCGCGATCGGATGAGCGACGGGCCGGCAAGGCTTTCATTTCAGGCAGGATGCCGGTAGCGATCAGCAACTGGTTGGCTTCGCTATACAAATGATCGGTGTTGGCCAGGATGTATTTCTCGAACAGCTTGAGAATGATCAGCTTGACCTTGATCTCGACCCCCAGGCTGCGCTTGGCCTGGAGAAAGAAATTGCACAGCATTGCCGGCCCCATGGGGTTGGCATCGACTGTAATGGATTGGGGAAGCAGCTCGTTCAAGCGCGCGGTCAACTGGCTCAAGGCAACGCCATCGCGGCTCATGACCTTGGCCACCATCGAGTCGACGGCCACGGTTTTTTCCAGCTCGTCGTTGGGCACCAGTGACAGCTTGTCGAAAGCGACCGCCGCCGGCAGCACCGGCTCGGTGATCTGATACTGACCCAACGCCAGGAAAGACTCGTAGAACTTGTCGAGAAAGGCACGCTCGATGCTTTTGCGCTTGAGGCGCAAATCACGCATGGCCTCGAAAAAGGTGTTCTGTTCGGTATTGCTGATGGCGCGATCAGCCATTTCAAAAAGGGTGTCGTCAGCGTTATCGAACAACGCTTGCAAGGCATCCTTGAGCTGCTGTGCGGCTTTATCACGCACCTGCAACAACACGACGGGCAGCCGGGCCAAAGGCGTACTTGTACCCTGCGCAGGGATTCCCTTGCTCAACGGCACAACGTTTTCGTCGTTTTGCATCAAACCCCCTGACAGGAAACGGCTTAAATCCCATCACAAACGCGGCTTGCAACCCTCGCCTGTGAAGCGATCCACTTGGTCTTTGCGCTACGTCAAAGCTATGACGTCAAATACAAGTCGGATTATCTTTCAAAACTTGTATCGAACGCCAGCAAAGTATTTCGCTCTGTAACAGGCGCAATACACAAAGAGGATGTGCTGCGATAGACAACGCCAATCGACATATATCGCAAAGGAATTTACAAAACCGACCAACAGCACACTTTGCGCGCATGGCCGGCCGTACAGGTGGGTTACAAAGGTGGCGTGCCTTATACTCGTGCGACTTTGTTAGTGGAGCCCGCTATGCCGAATTTACGACTCGCCGACCTGACAGCTGAAATCGAAGCCAATGTGCGGCGCGCATTGCTTGAAGATGTCGGCAGTGGCGATATCACCGCTCAATTGATCCCTGCCGAGCGGCTGGCCAAGGCAACGATCATTTCCCGCGATGCGGCGGTGATCGCAGGTGCCGCATGGGTCGATACGGTTTTTCGTCAACTGGACCCACGGGTCGCCGTTCACTGGCAAGTGGCCGATGGTGACCGCGTAAGCCCCAATCAGGCGTTGTTCCATCTGGAAGGCCCGGCTCGCTCCCTGCTGACCGGAGAACGTAGCGCACTCAACTTTCTGCAATTGCTGTCAGGCGTTGCCACCCGTGCGCAGCACTATGCAGACATCGTGAGCGACACTCAGGTCAAGCTGCTCGATACCCGCAAGACCCTGCCCGGCCTGCGTCTGGCGCAGAAATATGCCGTGACCTGTGGCGGCTGCCATAACCACCGCATCGGTCTGTACGACGCCTTCCTGATCAAGGAAAACCACATTGCAGCCTGTGGCGGCATTGCCCAGGCCGTGGCCGCCGCGCACAAGATTGCGCCAGGCAAGCCAGTGGAAGTCGAAGTTGAAAGCCTGAGTGAACTCAAGCAGGCGCTCGATGCCGGTGCCGACATCATCATGCTCGACGAACTGAGCCTGGATGACATGCGCGAGGCCGTACGCCTGACCGCAGGACGCGCCAAGCTTGAAGCCAGCGGCGGCATCAATGACGATACCTTGCGAGTGATCGCTGAAACCGGCGTGGACTATATCTCGATCGGCGCGATGACCAAGGACGTGAAGGCTGTGGACTTGTCCATGCGCTTGAGCCTCTGATTTATCCACAGGTCGACAGAGGAGTCGTCATCTTGGATCAATGGTTTGTAGTGAATGCGGGCAAGCAACTCGGCCCCATGGATGCAGCAGCGGCTCGCCTCATTGCTCGTGAGGCGCCGGGCGCATGGTGCTGGAAGCAGGGCATGCCGGACTGGCAGCCGATTTATCAGGTGCAGGAAGTCCGGGCCATGAAGAAAGACGGCATCACGCCCTTTCCGGACCCGACGCCCGACATGATCCAGCCCCGGCCCTCAGCCCTGCCTGCGCATGCAGCTCCAGCTCCAGCTCCAGCTCCAGCTCCAGCGATTAGACGACCTTCGTTCACTCCCGATCCAAACAGTTCAAGCGGTTTTGGCTCCGGGCAGGCCACCGATGGCGTGGATTTCAAGCTGTACGGCACCGAAACGCAATTCGTCGAACTTGAGCTGGACCGAGGCGAGAGCGCCGTGGCCGAAGCAGGCTCGATGATGTACAAGACCTGCGACGTGCAGATGGAAACCATCTTCGGCGACGGCAGCAGCCAGTCTTCAGGGCTGCTGGGTTCGCTCTTCGGCGCGGGCAAACGCATGCTCACCGGCGAAAGCCTGTTCACTACCGTGTTCTCGCAACAAGGCTCCGGCAAAGGTCGCGTCGCATTCGCTGCACCCTACCCCGGCACCATCCTGCCTCTGCGCCTGCGTGACTTCGGTGGCAAGTTGATCTGCCAGAAGGACAGCTTTCTGGCAGGTGCCAAAGGTGTCTCCATCGGCATTCAGTTCCAGAAGAAAATCCTTACCGGCCTGTTTGGTGGTGAGGGCTTTGTGTTGCAAAAACTCGAAGGCGACGGCTGGGTGTTCGTTCACATGGGCGGCACCGTTCGCAAGATCGAACTGGCAGCGGGCGAGTCGCTGGATGTGGATACCGGCTGCCTCGCAGCCATGACCCAAGGCGTCGATTACGACATCCGTATGGTCGGTGGCATCAAGTCGATGCTGTTTGGCGGTGAAGGCGTATTTTTCGCCAAACTGACCGGCCCCGGCACGGTATGGCTGCAAAGCCTGCCCTTCTCACGTCTGGCCGGACGCATGCTGGCGGCGAGCCCGGCAGGAGTGGCACGAAGCGAGCGCTGAATAATCCCCGGGCCGGTTTGCGGCCCGGAATGCACAAGGACGAGACATGCAAATCACCCAAGGCCAACGAGTCCCGCTTTCCAGCCTGATTCAAGGCTCGGATCTCACCCTGTCCATCGACATCAAGTCCTCCCACGTGATCGATTACGTCTGCTTCGGTGTCGACGCCCAGGGCAAGCTGTCGGATGACCGCTACATGATCTTCTTCAATCAACCCAACAGCCCTTGCAACAGTGTCAGGCAGGTAAACGGCGGTGACTTTCAGATTGCCCTCGCCGGGCTGCCCGCCTCTATCGACCGGCTTGTGTTCACTGCATCCATCGATGGCGCAGGAGCGATGAGCGACATTCAGGCCAGCCATTTCAGCATCAAGGACGCAGGCCGCGAAGTCGCTCGCAGCGAGTTCTCTGGCGCAACCTTTGCTGCCGAGAAAGCAATCATGGTCACCGATATCTACCGCAAGAACGGTGAATGGCGCATTGCATCAAACCTGCAAGGCTACAACGCCGGTCTGGATGCACTGGTGGTGCACTTCGGAGGGGAAGTCTCGGAGGCGCCTGCTCCTGCGCCAGCCAAGGTTTCACTGGAGAAGAAAATCGCCGAGGCCGCGCCTCAACTGGTCAGCCTGGCGAAAAAGGCTCAGGTCAGTCTGGAGAAAGCCAGACTGACCGACACCAAGGCTCGTGTCGGGCTGGTACTGGATGCTTCCGGCTCCATGAACGCGCAATACAGCCGTGGCCATGTACAGGAAGTCGTCAACCGCCTGATTCCTCTGGCGGTGCATTTCGACGATGACGGCGCACTGGACTGCTGGGCCTTCGGTGCCCGGCCTTGTCAGTTGTCGTCGGTGTCGCTGAGCAACTTCAAGGACTTTATCCAGACCGACAACGGTGGCTGGAAAAACTGGGAGTTGGGCGCGCGGGTGAATGATGAGCCCAAAGCCATGCGCATGGTCATCGACTACTACAAGAAGTCAGGCGACAAGACGCCGATCTACATCCTGTTCATCAGCGATGGCGGCGTTCATCAGGACAGGGAAATCACCAGACTGATGATCGAGGCGGCAAAACTGCCTATCTTCTGGCAATTCGTGGGCCTGGGCGGACGCGGTTACGGAATCCTGGAAAAGCTCGACGACATGACCGGACGGACTGTGGATAACTGCAACTTCTTCGCTCTGGACAGACTGGATGAAGTCCCGGAAGAGAAACTTTACGACTTGCTGATGGAAGAGTTCCCGGACTGGCTCAAGGCCGCCAAGGGTGCCGGGATTCTGTAAGTTTTCCAGACAGAGGGTGGGGCCTTGGCCGCGACGACATGCTCACAGGCAATACATTTTCAGCGCCTGTACATGCTGTCGCGGCCAAGGCCCCTCCCACATCAAAGTGTTCCACAAATAAAAAACCCTGCCATCGCTGACAGGGTTTTTCATGACGCTGACCGGGTTTAGCCGATCGATACGCCGTGTGCTTCTGCCAGAGGCTTCAAGCCGCCTGCGAAGCCTTGGCCGATGGCCTTGAACTTGAACTCGTCGCCATGACGATACAGCTCGCCGAAGATCATCGCGGTTTCAGTCGATGCGTCTTCCGACAGGTCGTAACGAGCGATTTCCTTGCCGTCAGCCTTGTTCAGAACGCGGATGTAGGCGTTGGCCACTTGACCGAAGCTTTGCTTGCGCTCGTCAGCCGAGTGGATGGTGACGCCGAAAACCAGCTTCTTCACAGCAGCGTTCAGGGTTGGCAGCTTGACCAGAACAGACTCGTCGTCGCCGTCGCCAGCGCCGGAGCGGTTGTCGCCCAGGTGCTCGACCGAACCGTCAGCCGACTTCTTGTTGTTGTAGAAAATGAAGCCGCTGTCATCCAGAACCTTGCCGTTCTCACCCACGATGAAAACAGAAGCATCCAGGTCGAATTCGGTACCGTCGGTCACGCGAGGGTCCCAGCCCAGGCCTACGGTGATTTCGGTCAGGCCCGGGGCCTCTTTGGACAGGGAAACGTTACCGCCTTTACTCAGACTTACAGCCATGTGCGTAATCCTTTTCTAAAGAAGTAGTAAGGGTATGAATCAGAAATTCATACCGTGAGCGTTGGCCACAGCCTTCAGGCCACCTGCGTAACCCTGGCCTACGGCGCGGAATTTCCACTCACCGTTATTGCGATACAGCTCGGCAAAGATCATCGCGGTTTCGGTCGAAGCATCTTCGGCCAGATCATAGCGAACGATTTCAGCGCTGGACTTCTCGTTCAGTACGCGGATGAAAGAACCACCCACCTGACCGAAGTTCTGCTTGCGGCTGTCAGCGTCGTGAATGGTCACGACGAATACGATTTTCTCGACGTCGGCAGGCACGCGGGTCAGATCGACCTTCACGACTTCATCATCACCATCGCCAGCGCCGGTACGGTTGTCACCGGCATGCTCCACGGAGCCATCGGCGCTCTTGAGCTGGTTGTAGAAAATGAAGTCGGCTTCGCTGCGAACTTTACCGTTGGCGCCCAGCAGGAATGCGCTGGCGTCCAGGTCAAACTCCTGGCCGTCAGTGGCACGCGGGTCCCAGCCCAGGCCGATCAATACATTGGTCAAGGTCGGGTCGGTTTTGGACAGCGAAAGGTTGCCACCTTTTTGCAGAGTCAAAGCCATGATTCGTTTATCTCCTTTTTCCAGTGTTTACGCTTTTTCTTCAGCCGACTCGTCTTTTCCCGGGAAGAGCAGGCTAGCGACAATACCGATTACCAACACCACCATCACAACCAGCAGGCTGGTGTTGGCGCTGATGCTGTATCCATGGTGGAACAAGTGGTCAGTTGCGTTCAGGCCCAGCTTGATCGCGATGAAGAACAGCAGTGCGATAACCGCTTTCTCCAGGTGGACCAGATAGCGCTTCAGAGCTTCAAGTACGAAGTACAGGGTACGCAGACCCAGAATCGCGAACAGCATGGCCGAGAATACGATCAGCGGCTCGCGGCTCACGGCGATGATTGCCGGTACGGAGTCGAATGCGAACAGTACGTCGGAGATTTCAGCCACGACCAGACACAGGAACAGAGGGGTCGCAAAGATCGCGCCCTTGGCAGCCAGGGTGATGCCACTGTTCTCGGGCTTCTTGATTTCCTCTTCCAGGACTGAGCGCCTTACGAAGAAATTGTTGCCGTGCAGCTTTGGCCACACCGGGAACAGTTTCTTGGCGAAGCGATACGCCATGTGCTGGGAGTAGTCGATTTCTTCGTCGTCGTTATCGCCAGCCCTGAGCATCATGATGGCTGTCCAGGCAACGATTACCGCAAACACCACTTCGACCCACGGGCCCAGAGCCAGAAGGCCTGTACCGATGGCGACGAAAATGCCGCGGAAGACGATGGCACCGATGATGCCCCAGTACAGAACGCGATGGCGCAGGCCATCCGGGATCTTGAACCAGGCGAACAAGGCCATGAACACGAAGAGGTTATCGACGCTCAGGACTTTTTCCAGTGCATAACCGGTCACGAACAGCGTGGCGACTTCAGAGCCGTGCTGAACGTACAGGAAACCGGCGAATGCCAGCGAGATGGCCACCCAGAAAATCGACCAGGCCGATGCCTGGGTCAATGTGATCGGCTTGTTTCCCCGGTGAGAAAACATGTCGACGGCCAAGGCCGAGATGGCCAGGCCGATAAAAACGGCCATGGTAAGTGGAGGGAAGCCTAGAGCGGTGCTTTCCATTTAACTGCGTTCCTCAAAGGGGGTAAAAATTACAGGTCGAAATCGGACGGGTTCAGGCCAAGCTCGTTACAGATAGAACGGCAAACTGCACGTTCCTTCTCGTCGAAGCTGCCATCTGCACCACCGATGGCACAGCAGACACGTACCAGCAAACGGGCAGCATCTTCTTTTTTCTTGATCTTGCCGATGGTTTTCAGCGCTTCGGCACGGCCGATCTCGACATCGAAGTCGAACTTGGCGCATGCCTCCTGAAAAGCCTGGATGACGTCTTTCATGTCAAAAACTTTCAGTTCCTGAGAGTTCTGAATGAAGCCAGCCATTTTCTGTTTTTCACTGGAGCTGATATCGCCATCGGCTGCAGATACCAGGGCACAACCTGAAACCACTGCATCCATGAACTCACGATTCTTGAACTTCGAGACTTCGGAAGCAAGCTTGTCACGAGCTGCTGTTGCGTTTGTTTTCAACCAGTCCAGCATTTCAATCCCCTACGAGGCAGCCAGGCCGCCTCAGAAAAATCAATCGTGTTGTTTACTTGGAACCCGCGGCCCAGCGCATGCCCCAGCTGTAAGCCTTGTCCATGTTGCTGTGACCGTTGTGGAAGTCCACACGGCGTGTCACCTTGACGGCACCGTTGTCGTTTTCCAGCAGCGCGATTGCACACATGCCCTGACGACCGCCTTCCTCGTTGAGGCGAACCTCGATAGGTGGCTGGCCCGGAGCGTGGATGGTGACAACACCGTCGGTCTCCTTCCAGTTCGGCGCACCTTCATAGATGAATGCGTAAACCAGAATGCGACGAATCTTGCCCCAGTGCGCACCGTTGATATGCAACCACTCGCCATCACTGACGGAGCCTGTACGGTCATCACCCATCAACTTGATGAAAGGCTCGGTGTTGAGCGATCCGAACGAATTACCCAAAGCCTGGACTGCGCCTTTGTAACCGTCCTGTAACTCGAACAGGCAGCCTACATCAAGGTCGATCGCATTGCTCTTTTTCATCGAAAAGAAGCCACCGCCCTTGCTCTCGCTACGGCGGTTCCAGTTCAGGTTGACCCTGATCTCGCCGAAGCCGGCACTGGTTTTTTCCAGACTGACGGAAGCACGTGTCTTGTCCAGAGTGATCTTGCTGAGGTTGACCGTGGGCTTGGGCGCGGGAGCGGCTGCAGGTGCAGGTGCAGGTGCAGGTGCAGGAGGCTCGGCTTGCGGCGCCGCGACTTCAACACCGAAGTTCTTGGCCAGAGGCTCAAGGCCACCGGCAAAGCCCTGGGCAACACAACGGAACTTCCATACGCCCTGACGCAGATAGAACTCGCCGAGAATAAGCGCGGTTTCCTTCATGCCACTGGTAGGAATGACCGATTCGATGCCACCTGTGATCGTCAGGGCCAGACGCGACACGCTGTCGAAGCTGGCCTTGTTTTCATAGATGGTCGCAGTGAGCGCGACCTTCTCGATGGCAGCATCCAGGCGGCCCGGATCAAGGCTGAATACGGCACGGCCAGACGACGCTTCCGTCAACTGAACCGCACCGCCACTCACGCTCTTCTGACCGAAGAAACACATGTCCTGATCGCCGCGGACCTTGCCGGAACTGGTCAGCAGGAACGCGGAGACATCGATGTCCGCGCCCGCTAGAGGGGAATAGCTGACGTCGACCGTCAATGGGCCAGCAGCTACTGGCGCATTTGCGCCTGGGACAAGTTGAGTCATGCGCGTACTGCTCCAATGGCCAGATCGACCAGATCGTCTGCAGTGCGGCCATTGGTGGCCTGACCTACAGCGGTGAAATCCCAGCCGCTGGAAGTACGTGACAGATAGGACATCACCACGCCAGTGTGCTGGCCTTTTTCAGACAGGTCGAAACGGCCCAGCTCATTGCGGGTACCGAGATCAACGATACGGCAGTAGGCATTGGCGACTTTTTCAAAGTTCTGACCGGTAAACGAGTTGACGGTGAACACCAGATATTTCACGGCTGCTGGCAGTTTTTCCAGATCTACGCTGATGGTTTCGTCATCGCCCGCGCCTTCACCGGTACGGTTGTCGCCGGAGTGGTGGATGGCACCGTCACGCGATTGCAACTGACGGAACCAGACCAGATCGAGAGGCTTCTTGTCGGCATCGAGCATGATGCAGGAAGCGTCCAGGTCGATATCACCGCCACCGCCGCCCAGCAGTTTACCGAAGAAACCGCTCGGCTTTTCAGGGTCCCATCCCAGGCCCATGCTGACTTTTTTGAGGCCTGTACCAGCGGTTTTCTCAAGAGAAATCGTCTGGTTTTTTGCCAACGAGAGTGCCATTTTTCGCTCCATGTGAACTACGGAATTCGGATAAAAGTGTTACAGCCTTACCGCGATGGGCCATCAATGCCATCCCGATTATGTAACTTGGCGTTAACAGGGCCTTTATAGCGGCCTCGACGCCACGCTGGATGGAACAAACGCCAGTGCGCATCCTGTGCTGCCGCCAGTAATTCATGGTCGCCGCGCGTATCGCCCCAGGCCCGCACCCGGAACTGAGAAAGGGGACCATAAACACCCTCAAGACGCATCACCTTGGAGTCGCAGCGACAGTTGCTGCCCTCGATCAGGCCGGTGAGCTTGCCGTCGATCACTTCCAGATTGGTGCCAATCAGCTCGACTTTCAGGCGATTTGCGAAAGGTTGCAGGACCATAGCAGGCGATGCTGAACATAGCGTGACAATGGCGCCCTTTTCGATTTCCGCAGCAACGGACTCCAGCGCCGCAGGGCGCATCAGGCGTGTCCAGTACAGCTCACAGAACGCTTCAGCCTTCTGTTGCAGCCATTGCGCGTCCACGCCGGTCAGAAAGGCCTTGATCAGACGGCCCTTGAGCTCATCTCGTGTCACACGCTTGGCCAGATAGCCCAGGCTCGGCAGAACCAGCCTGGCCATGCGGATGGAAAAGGCACGCTGCCCAAAAGCGAATTTGAGAAATGGGACAAAGCTGTCATGGCGGGTCAGTGTCCCGTCAAAATCGAACACCGCCAACAGGCGTTGCTCCACTTCCACTTCAAGATCAGGCTCTATCATCTAGCTAACTGCCTCAGCGAGTCGAATGCTGGCATCCACGATCGAAGCGGGAGTCGGCAGGACTCCGTGCCATTTGGCGCGCTCCATGATGTGGGTTGCCCATTTGTAATGAGTGGCCGGTTCACACATCGCATCGTTGTACTTGAACACCGCCGGAGCGACAGAGTTCAAAATCATCCGTGCGCAATTCAGGTCTTCCAGGCTCACCCGAAACGCATTCTGAATGATATTGACCTGCGAGGGGTGGATTGCTGTCTTGCCCACCATACCGTTGGAGATATCCAGCACCAGTTCCTGCTCCATGATGTCGGGCGTCGCCAGTTGCTCGAAGACGGGAGCCGTCAAGGCGAACCCCTGCGACCCCATCACCCCGGCCAGCATCGGAATGACATACCCCATCGGCGTGCCATACAGCGTCATGGCCGGATTGCGGCGCAGCCCGAGACAGCCCATCAGATCGTTGCCACCAATGCGCAAGGCGATGATCCGCTCGCCCAGATTGACCTTGAGTGCCTGCCCCAGTTCGACCATGGCCGTCGGGTTGAACACTTCAGGCGTCTCCAGTGTAGGCATCAAAGCCAGGTCTGGATTGGTAACAGCATCCTCCCAGCTTGTCAGACTTTGCAGCGAGAGCTTGGGAACAACGAACCCGTCGACGTGGGCCATAAGCGGCCAGTCATTGAGAATCTTCGCCATTGCCGCATCGCGAGGGCGCACGAACAGCAGCGGGCCATTGTCTGGCCGACCGCCACGATCCTGGATGCGCGTCAGCACATTGCGCAGGTTGACCAGCGCGGTCTCGACATCGATAAGGGCGACGGCATCTTCCAGACATACGACCAGCGAGCGCAATTCGGGGATCTTCTCTCCGAATACCACATCGAGAATGTCGTCGCGGGTTGCAGGCATATACAGCGTTGCACCCAAAGCATAAGGCGAAGGTATGGCCATTAGCTGAGACTCCGAATGATGGTTACCGCCCGATAGGGCCCCAGGGCATTTCCGGCTTCTTCGACAGGGATGCCCGCTTTTTCGGTCAGGTGCATGAGTAATTGCACATCGCTGTCAGTGGTATTGCGCACCAGCACATGATCGGGCACCCGGCGCATGACAGCACGGGTCGCCTCGGCAATCCCGGGTTTCACACGATTGAGGTTATTGACCCCGAACCGCTCGGCCAGGCTGTCGACAACCTGCCGGGCTGCGGTCTTGAGTTCGATACGCTGGCCGGGAGCCCAGGGCAGAGCCGGGGTCACGCTGCTCAAGCCCCGGCGCTGGCTTTCGATCCGTTCGATGAACGAGCGGGTCACGTCATGTTCCTGCAAGTGATCGTAAACGACACACCCATGCAGCCCGCCATCAGCAGGCCATATGGAGCGCGACACCAGCCCGGACACCGTGGCGCCCAGAATGCCGGACGGTATGACCCAGTCCTCCGAGGACGCCGCCAGCCACGCACTGCCGCACGGGTCGGCCAACACAACCAGACGCGGCTCTTCAGGGAACCGGACATCGCCCGCCAGACTGCGTTTGATCTCTCCGGAAATCGCGCCCTTGCCGGTCCAGCCATCCACGAAAACAATGTTCTGGGCACCATGGGCCTGAATGATGGCCTCAAGCGCAACCGAGTCGATCCCACGGTCACGAATGATGCTGATGCCATAGTGATGCGTTTCACGCCCCAGTTCGATCAAGGCCCGACGCAACAAGACTCCCAACGGCAAACCGGCACGTACGAATGACACCAGAATGATTTCAGGCCCCTGACAAGCCTGATCAAGAGCCAGCGCCAACGCCTGCACGTCGGTCGCCATGCGCACGCCGTTCTGCATCAGCGCACGCTCGAACAAGGCACAGTGAGCCTCGCCGGGCGCGGACTCCTGGCTGATCATTTCCGAATAATGCTTTTGCTTCGTCTGGATCAGACGTTCTTTTTCTTCGACATCGGTGGTGTCCATCTCGATGCCGCGCAGCAGAAAATGCACGTCATCCGCGAGATAGCTACCGCTGCCCACCGTATCGAGCCCGTGAACGGGATTACTCATGCGCAGCACCGGCGAACATCCTGGCCAACTGACTGCGGGCAGGCGTTGCCCACCAGTGACACTCGTCCATGAAACCCAGGTCGGTGATGCTGTCACCAAAGCCCAGCACCGGGCGCTCGCCATTGACGGCCTGATCGCGACGTAACCATTCCTGAACGGCGTAACGCTTGGCCAACCCGTTGGGCAGGAACGCCAGATTGTTGCCGTTGCCATGCACATGCATGTCATCGAGCAGGCCACGTGCCTGCACTTCGGCCAGCACGCGAGTCAGGATGCTGTCATCGCTTTCGTTATGCTTGGTCACTACATAATGGAAAAGATTCGCCTCCTCCACTACCCAGCCGCGCAACGAAACGCCCATTTCCTGACCAATGGCCAAGGTGGCAGCGCTCAGTTCATGCAAACGCCCCTGATAAGCGGCCAGGGTCTGTTTCATCTGTGCATTCCAGTCGCTGTCCAGGCGGCCGCCAGCATCGAGCATCACACCGCCATGTGAGCAGATGGCGCCAACACTGAAGGGCAACTTCACCCGGCTATAGGCCTCGACACTGCGCGCCGTGACCGGCACTACATCGGAATGGGCCAGCAGCCAGTTCACGAAGGACTTCTGCACATTGGTCATGTAGCCATTGGCATTGCCTGTGAGGTCAACGGTCGCGACATGCTTCTCGATACCGGGAGCTGTCTTGCGGGCGGTCTGGAACAGGGTGTCGTCCAGATCCACGAATATCAGCGGGCGTTCGTTACTCATCACAGATGACCTCGGCATTCAGCGCTTCGACCAGTTCGGCAGGCACCGCCTGCTGAGGGGTTTCGGTGCAGATCAGTACACGATCGAACTGACCGGGCCGTACGTTGTAGAGAAAATTGGGAATACCCAGCCCGTAGTTGTCGGAGAATGACAGTGCATGATCGATGGCATGCCCCAAGGCAATGGGTGAACGACTGGTGGAGCTGAAATGCACATCCGCACCGGCCTTTTCCAGACGTTCGGCCAACAGGAATGGGCGCCAGACGAACTCGCTGGTACCGACCACCAGCACACGCTCGCCCTTGGCGACCTGAATACCCGGCGCCAGGGTGTCGGCCACGGAGCGCACACCAAGACGCCCCCAGTCATTGTCGGTAACCAATGGCCAGTCACCCATGGCAACAGTGCCGACTTCCGGCATGTCCGGCAGTGGCGCAGCCAGATCCTCGGCGAAGGAGTAGGAACCCTGCAGCAGCGAAACCTGCTCGGCCACATTGCCCATCGTGGTACTGACCGCACCGGCCGACCAGTCGGTCAATACACAGGTCACGACACGCTCGACCTTGCTCAGCCCGGCCTCGACCAGCGCCCTGTACAGATTGATGAATGTCTTGCCGGTGGAGGCTTCGTCATCGACCAGTACCAGCGAACGAGCGCCAAGCATCATTTCGCGCAGCGCAGGGTCGGTGGGCAAGTGAATCAGGTGGGCACTGGCGTGGCTGTGCTCCTCCTCGAAACGGGCGAACAGCTCGGTGCCGGTCGGGTGACGGGTACTGACCAGATACAGTGAGTCCGGGCGCGATTCGCTATAGGCACGATGCACGCCTGCCCCAAGCCCGACTGCCGTCTCGGCCATGCCGATGACCAGCACCGGGCCCGGGAGATCAGCTGGGATCTTGTGCGCAAGGTCCTGAAAGCTTTTGAGCATGACACCAGGACGCACCGGAATATGTCGCCCCAGCACTCGGGAAACAAAGAGAAACGCCCGCTTGGGATTGCGTCGCTCGGCAAAGCCGAACAGTGAGTCCGGAGCAATGGTAGACGAATCGACCATCACGTCGAGACGACCACGAAGCAGATCAGCGCGAAGCCTTGTAGGGGTTGAAAGAGCTGAGCTGCTGTCCATCGATAGATTCCTGGTTAACGGGGCCAATGCCCCTGGCGCCTGCCCCGTATCCCGAAGGGAAGCGGTCGTTATGCGCGCGAGGCCTCAAGAAGCCAGAGCGCCGACTGGGCAGAGCGTGTAATTTCAGTCGTGGTGTACGCCCTCTCGGGACGGGCATGGGATGCCGTTACGCGACAGGCTTCCAGAAAAGACAGAAGCAATGCCGACTTCACCGCGAAATTCATGTTCTGTGCATCCGGCACACTTGAGGTCACCATCCCGATAACCGCGCCACCGTTGTCGAACAGTGGACTGCCACTGGAGCCCGGCTGAATGGGCGCCGTGAACTGAAACAGGCTGGCATCGCTGTGCAAGCCGAACAGGCCGGATATCCCGCCTTGAGTCACTTGCAGGCTACCACCGGAAATCGAAGCCAGTGGATAACCCAGCGCCACCACCGTATCGCCCGGCTCGGCACCCTGCCCCTCACGAAACGTGACCGGCTTGAGCGGCGAAGCACCTTGCACCCGCAGCAATGCGATGTCGTTTCGACGATCGACCACCACTGGCTCGACCTTGAAGCGCCCTTCCAGCGAACTGATATACAGCACGCTCATGTCTTCAATGACATGGGCACACGTCATCACATGGGAAGGCCCGACCACAAACGCGGTGCCTGTAGCCGACTGATGATGACCGCCCGGAGAGTTGATGGAACTGCGCCGAGGATGATGATCATTGACGTCCAGGCCTATCTTGCGTCCAAACGCTGCCAGTCCGTAGGCAGAACCTTCATGCAGCGCTCGAAACTTCCATTGATCGTTACGCTGGTAAAACTCACCGATGATGATCGAAGCCTCACCGTTGTCCCGCAGATCTGCCTGGACTTCGATTTCCTTGTCGATCACCAGTCGCAAGCTGGAAATATCGCGAATTGGCCCGGTGGCGGCATAGACGTAAACCATCACCAGAACACGATCACTGCCAGCGGGCAGGCGATCCAGCTTGAGCGAGCAACCGACACGTTCTGGTCCGTCGCTCCACTCCATCCAGTTCTGTTCGCGGTGCAGCAATGCCGGTTCGCCCTTGGGCTGACGTTTTTCGTCAACCGGCAGCAAGGCTACCGCGACGTATTCGCCGAATACCGAAGCCTTTCCGCTTTCCAGCAACCACGTGCAATGTGCATTCGCAATTGCTGTATTTGCGCCCGGTGCCAACACTTTCATGCCCAATCCTCCCTGATAAGAGCAATTTAATAGCAAAAAACTATTATCCCGATCAAACCGAAGCCAGTACAGCCACGGTTATCGCCTTGACCCGGATATTATCCAGCCAATGTGTTTCCGGTTCTTTCAGCCCAAGCCGACGAGTTGCGAAAATTCCCGGCAGATTGACACCCGTTTCCCGTGTGTAACCAATACCGCCCGAGTAGCGAGGATTGATTTCAAGCAGGTGCGGCTTGCCGTCGGCATCGTCACGAGTCTGCACGTTGATCAGGCCGTCGCAGCCAAAATGCTCGGCCGCCTGCACGGCCAGCCGGACAGCTTCGCTGTCGCGCTCGAAAGTCTGGTTCATGCCCTGCTTGCGCCGACCGACGAAGGCCACGGCCTTGCCATGCTCACAGACCATATCCACCGAACATTCACTGCCCGGCATATACGGCATGAGCAGCATGGGCGGCCTGTCATCCGATTGGCGATAGGCGTTCAGATAAGCCTCGAAGCTGGTTTCCCGAGCGTCAGGATTGGCGAAGCAACGGAAGTCATCGACACCGGCCTTGAAGCGCCAGAAACCATGCCCGAAAATTCCTACCGTCGGCTTGATGCAGACCTCACCTGTGCGGGACAGTGTTTCGTAGGCTGCCAGCAATTCTTCGGTATTGTTTGCACTGATCCCCGGTATGCAGGCCAGCCCGGCCTGCTCGGCGGCGGCAGTAAAAAGGCTTTTGTCGTCTACATTGAGAAAGGTCTGCATGCTGGTACCGCCGGTAACCAGGTCAAAACCCTCGGCCACGAAACGCTCACGATGCGCCTCATAAAAACTGCCGACACGCCCGGCGATAATGACTTTGACACCCAGTTCACGGGCCGTCTCAAGAACCCAGTCAATGCGCTCAGCGTTATTGCGGGGCTCCTGCAAGGCAACGTCGGCCTGCCCGGTAATTTCCGAGCGATCCTGGCGATGGGAAGCGATAATCCGCACCGATGCCGGCAAGGCATCACGCGCGCCCATGATGACTTCGCGTTGGCTGGACTGCCCTTCAAGGAACCAAATCATGTGACTCTCCAGAAGACAAAGCAGCTTTCTAAGCAGCTTTGTCGAATTTTGTAATAACTGTTTTGCTTCAAAATGTTCGGATTAGGGCAAAGTCACGCCATTTTTCACTAGGGGACAATGACATGAAGTGGCTCAAGCGGTCGATTTGGCTTTTGGTTTTCGTTGCATTCGGGATCGGCGCACTCAGCCTCTACTACGTCTTGCCGCGTCATGATGTCGTGATGGTCACGGGTGTGGAAGTAAAAAGAATGGACGCAGACGGCGTGATCAACGCCGACAACGTGGCCGACGGCCCGACCCGCGATGTCTACTTCATCAACACCGAAGACCCGGACACCAAGAAAGTCGTGGTCTACCGCAACGAAGACACCGGCTGGAGCTTCCCGTGGTACTTCAAGTTCGACTCGGCAGATATCCAGGCCAAGGCCCAGGGCTATTCCCGTGACTCGCAGCAACTGGCACTGATCCGCTACTACGGCTGGCGCATCCAGATCCTGTCGATGTTCCCCAACATCACCGAGATCGAAATTACCAGCAACCGCGACCAACCGTTCCCGATCTTCAACGCGATCTTCTTCAGCGTGCTGATTCTGCTGGTGCTGGTCGTGGTGATTGTGGTCAAGCGCCGGTTTCGCAAGCAGCCGCGTGTGGATGGGGTTGTGAGAGGTTAGGCGAATTTATTCGGGGGGATGCGCGATGCTCCCCCGCAGCCAGAAACGAGGCAGAGAAGGACCTCCAAAACTCTGCCCGGACTGCTGCTGAAGAGTCTCAAGATAGGGAAAGTCGCGAACGATCGTATAGAAAATCAGGCCTGTTGCCAGAACGAGACAGGCCATCCATAACCGATCAAGAATCAGGTTGCGCGAAGCCGGTGTGACCTGCCATTCATGCAGGGCCAATAACCAGCCAACAATGATTGCCAGCCATAACTGCGAGTACGGCATGACAATGACACCATCGACCATCGCCTGTGTCAGCGCACCAACCAGACTTGCGAACAGGCAAAGCCGTAGCAGATCGACAGGCTCTAGAGAGTGAGCCTGCTTGAGTAACAAGAGCCCTGTGACCACGCCTCCATACAAAGCCAGCCCGGCGACGCACAATGCGGAAGGTATTCCCCACTCGCTTGCCCACTGCAGGATCGCCTGATGCGGATGCGCGCCATACGGGTTCCAGATATCAGCAAAATGCATCGGCCCAAAACCCAGCAGCGGACGCTCCTTGATCATGGTCCATGCCTGCTGCCACAAAAGCTCACGGGCAGACAGCGAAGTATTCAGCCGCTCACCTGCAAAGTTGGCGACTTCAATGCCCAGCCAGGCCGGTAACAGACTGAAAAGAAGAAGAAACTGCAATACCCCCACAAAAGCGGCTGCCAGTTGCCAGCCTGCCCAGTAGCGGCCAGCACGTCCGAGACAAGAAGCTACGATCACGGCAGTTCCCATACCCAGCCATGTACCTCGCGTACCACCAGTCACGGCGATCATCCACCAGAGGCTCAGCAAGACAAAGATTGAGACCTTGATAGAGCGCCGTGCCGAAACAAGAAGCAGTGGCAATGCAAGCAACGGTAAGGTGAACGTCTGAAACTGGCCATAGAAACGCTTGTTGGAAAAACCTTCCAACAGCAGGTCTGTGTCCAGCGAAGAGGGAAAGCTGAGGAAGGCTGCAGCAGTTGCCGAAAGAAACTGAAGTGTTTTGATAGAACAAATGAAGACAGCGAAACCAATGAAAAACCGATCAAGCTGAGCACCATGAATTCGTCGCTGTTGGGCAAATGCACTGGCGATGGCGCAACACAGCAACAAGACCGATAACTCGATCAATGCCCAGAGGGGTTGATGGGCTGTCAGGCTGGAAATGACTCCACCCAGCAACACACATGAAAAAACAGCCTTGATACCAGATTGAAACACACTGGCATTCAAACCCTTGATCGAATACAGACAAAGGGTCAATACGGAGAGGGTGCCAATAAGAAACTGTGCCAGTCTCTGGAAGTTGTGGCCGGAAAACTCAAAGGTGCCAGCGCAGATAAAAAGCGTGATGCAACAGAAGAAGAAAAAAATATGGTTTTTTGCTGTAGATAACACTTGGAGACTCCAGACCTCCGACATCAAAAAAGGCGCCGAAGCGCCTTTCTTTCAAGCTATTACGAGCCGGTACATGTTGCAGGAGAGGCGTTCGTCGGGCTAACAGTACATGTCCAAGTGATACTTCCGCCTACGCTTCCAGCACCAGTAGTAGGAGGTGGTGTTGGAGCCAGGATAACGGTAACAGGAGAACGGGTAGCCGTTAATGTACCACTGCCTGAGCAGCCTGTAATAGCAGTAGCCCCCGTACCACAAAGAGCAGTGCCAGTGAGGCCATTGCTCCAGTTCTCTGCTACCGCAATCTTGGCGGAGTCCAGCGTCGCGAGCAGAGCAGAGGCCTGCGCGCGCAAGGTGTAATTTTGATAGGACGGAATGGCTACTGCGGCCAGAATACCGACAATCGCAACCACGATCATCAGCTCGATCAGCGTAAAACCTTTTTGTGTTTGCATGGATACATCTCCAAGGCGTCAATGAGGTGGTGCCTTGCAGGAATAAAAGCACAGGCCATGCCAAATCCAGATACCGCACAATTGATTGACCAAAATCAACCATAAGCGCTCTTTGCGACCACCGAAATCATCAGAAACTGACAATTTTCGTCACATCCCATACTGCCATTTGGCAGCAAAGCCCGACTGCGCTATAAACCTCACACTGTCTGTGTCTGGTGGTTTTATGTCTGATGTCGTCCTCACCGGTCTGGCCAAGCAATTGGTCGAAGCCGAGCTTCTTACTGAAAAAACTGCGCAGCAGGCTTACCAACAGGCACGGCGCGACAAGATTTCGCTGGTCAGCTATCTGGTGCAGAACAAGCTGGTCAAAAGTCTGGTACTGGCAGAGCTGGCATCCGATCAGTTCGGTGTCCCCTTCCTTGACCTCAACTGCCTGGACAAGGAAAGCCAGCCCAAAGGCCTGGTCAGTGAAAAGCTGGTACGCCAGCACCATGCACTGCCTTTATGGCGACGCGGCAACAAGCTGTTCGTGGGCGTATCGGACCCCACCAACCATCAGGCCGTTACCGATATCCAGTTCAGTACAGGCCTCAATACCGAAGCGATTCTGGTCGAAGACGACAAGCTCAGCGATGCCATTGAAAAGCTGTTCGACACAGGTATGGGCCTGGGGGAAATGGCCGATGTCGACCTGGGACTGGATATCGAACAGGCCGAGAACACCAAAGAAACCTCGATATCCGGGAAAGACGATGCCGACGACGCGCCAGTCGTGCGCTTCGTCAACAAGATGCTGATGGATGCCATACGTATGGGCTCTTCAGACTTGCACTTCGAGCCTTATGAAAAGGTCTTTCGCGTGCGCTTTCGTACCGATGGCATTTTGCACGAGGCCGCCAGGCCACCTATACATCTGGCCAGCCGGATTGCCGCACGCCTGAAAGTCATGGCCAGCCTGGATATCTCGGAGCGGCGCAAACCTCAGGATGGTCGGGTCAAACTGCGCGTATCCAAAAGCAAGGCCATCGATTTTCGTATGAACACCCTGCCGACGCTGTGGGGCGAAAAGATCGTGATGCGGATCCTCGACCCCACCAGCGCACAGATGGGCATTGATGCGCTGGGGTATGAGCCGGAGCAAAAGGCTCTTTATCTGGAAGCTCTAAAGCAACCGCAAGGGATGATCCTGGTCACCGGCCCCACCGGCTCGGGTAAAACCGTTTCGCTCTATACCGGCCTGAATATCCTCAATACCGTGGATATCAATATCTCTACCGCAGAAGACCCGGTGGAGATCAACCTGGAAGGCATTAATCAGGTCAACGTCAACCCGCGCCAGGGCATGGACTTTTCCCAGGCGCTGCGGGCCTTTCTGCGTCAGGACCCGGACGTGATCATGGTGGGTGAGATCCGCGATCTGGAAACCGCCGAAATCGCCATCAAGGCTTCGCAGACCGGCCATATGGTGCTCTCTACCCTGCACACCAATAGCGCAGCGGAAACACTGACTCGACTGCATCATATGGGGGTCGCGGCCTTTAACATTGCCACGGCCATCAACCTGATCATTGCCCAGCGACTGGCCCGTAAACTCTGCCCTCATTGCAAGAAAGAGATCGATGTGCCACGGGAAACACTGCTCAAGGAAGGCTTCCCGGAATCGGAAATCGGCAAGTTCAAGATCTATGGGCCTGTTGGCTGCGATCACTGTAATGGCGGCTATAGAGGCCGGGTCGGTATTTACGAAGTGGTCAAGAAAACACCGGAGCTGGAACGCATCATCATGGAAGAAGGCAACGCATTGGACATTTCAAAACAGATGCGCAAGGACGGCTTCAATGACTTGCGCACTTCAGGCTTGCACAAAGCCATGCAGGGCATTACCAGTCTTGAAGAAGTCAACCGCGTGACCAAGGATTAAACATGGCTAGCAAGGCAGTCAAAGTCACTGTTTACACGTGGGAAGGCCTGGACAAGAAAGGCTCGAAAATGAGTGGGGAGCTGAGCGGCCATAATCCGGCGCTCATCAAGGCCCAACTGCGCAAGCAAGGTATCAACCCAACCAAGGTACGTAAAAAGTCCGTCTCGATATTCGGTAACGGCAAGAAGATCAAACCGCTGGATATCGCCTTTTTCTCACGGCAAATGGCAACGATGATGAAAGCGGGAGTTCCACTGCTGCAATCGTTCGACATCATCAGCGAAGGTGCCGAAAATCCGAACATGCGCGCACTGGTGGACTTCCTGAAGCAGGAAGTATCGGCGGGTAACAGCCTGGCAACGGCCTTGCGGCAAAAGCCCGAGTACTTCGACGATCTGTACTGCAACCTGGTGGATGCCGGTGAGCAGGCCGGTGCGCTTGAAAGTCTGTTGGATCGAGTTGCGACCTATAAGGAAAAAACCGAAGCACTCAAGTCCAAGATCAAGAAGGCAATGACCTACCCTATCGCGGTCATGGTTGTAGCGGTGATTGTTTCGGGTATTTTGCTGATCAAGGTCGTTCCGCAATTTCAGTCGGTATTTGCAGGTTTTAACGCTGAATTACCCGCCTTTACCTTGATGGTCATCGGGCTATCAGAGATTGTGCAAAATTGGTGGCTGGCCATCGTCGGTCTTTTTATTGTCAGCTTTTTCATGTTCAAACGAGCCTATAAGCAGTCTCAGAACTTTCGCGACCGTATCGATAGATTCCTGCTGAAAGTCCCGATCATAGGGCCGTTGATTTTCAAATCGTCGGTAGCTCGTTATTCACGAACCCTGGCAACAACTTTTGCTGCTGGTGTTCCACTGGTGGAAGCGCTGGACTCCGTGGCTGGCGCAACCGGCAATGTGGTGTTCAAGAATGCGGTCAACAAGATCAAGCAAGACGTTTCAACCGGTATGCAGTTGAACTTCTCCATGCGCTCAGTGAATGTCTTCCCGAGCCTGGCCATTCAAATGACTGCTATTGGAGAAGAGTCCGGTGCTCTGGATTCCATGCTCGACAAGGTTGCGACTTACTATGAGGACGAGGTAGACAATATGGTCGACAGCCTGACCAGCCTGATGGAGCCGATGATCATGGCAGTACTCGGCGTTATCGTGGGTGGTCTGGTGCTTGCCATGTACTTGCCTATCTTCAAACTCGGAAACGTCGTCTGACATGACTCTCCTCGATTTCCTGGCCAGCTCCGTGCTGGCCTTCGTTATTTCCACTTTTGTTTTAGGCCTGTTGGTTGGGAGCTTCCTCAATGTGGTGGTTTATCGACTGCCCAAGATGATGGAGCGCGACTGGAAGATTCAGGCCCGGGAAGTACTTGGCTTGCCCGCCGAACCCAAGCCGGACACCTTCAACCTGATCCTTCCGCATTCCAGTTGCACGCAATGCAACCATCGGATTCGTCCGTGGGAAAACCTGCCGGTCATCAGTTATCTGGCCCTTGGCGGAAAATGCTCGAACTGCAAGGCTCCGATCAGCAAGCGCTACCCGCTGGTCGAGCTGGCCTGCGGGATAGTGTCAGGCTATATCGCCTGGCATTTCGGTTTTGGCTGGCAGGCTGCGGCGATGCTGGTGCTGAGCTGGGGTTTGTTGGCCATGAGCCTGATCGATGCCGATCACCAGTTGCTGCCGGACTCTCTGGTGCTGCCATTGTTATGGCTGGGGCTTATCGTCAATGCCTTCGGCTTGTTCAGCTCCCTCAGCGATGCCATGTGGGGAGCGGTGGCCGGCTATCTGGCGCTATGGTCGGTGTTCTGGCTGTTCAAATTGCTCACAGGCAAAGAAGGCATGGGTTACGGTGACTTCAAGTTGCTCGGCATGCTCGGGGCCTGGGGCGGCTGGCAGATTCTGCCGTTGACGATCCTTTTATCGTCGCTGGTGGGCGCTGTGCTGGGCGTGATCCTGATGCGCATTCGCCAGGTCGAGGCGGGAACACCGATTCCCTTCGGTCCTTATCTGGCCATCGCGGGGTGGATCGCTTTGCTCTGGGGTGGTCAAATAACCGACTCCTATTTGCAGTTTGCCGGTTTCAAATGACCAACCCTGCTTTCAAACCCTGGATTCTTGGCCTGACCGGCGGCATCGGTAGCGGTAAAAGTGCAGCGGCACAGTGCTTTATCGACCTGGGTGTCCATACCGTGGATGCCGACCATGTCGCACGTTGGGTGGTCGAACCCGGACGTCCGGCACTGGCGCAGATTGCCGAACACTTCGGCGCTGACGTGCTTCAAGCCAGTGGCGAACTTGATCGTGGCGCTCTGCGTGCGCGGATTTTCCAGCACCCTGAAGAACGACGCTGGCTGGAAGCCTTGCTGCATCCGCTGATCAATCAGGAGATCGTCAGCTATCTGGCTCAGGCTCAATCGCCTTACGCGATTCTGGTTTCACCGCTGCTGATCGAGTCAGGGCAATACAAGATGGTGCAGCGGATTCTGGTGATCGATGCTCCCGAAAACCTGCAAATAGAACGCACCATGCAGCGTGACGGCTCCAGCCAGGAGCAGGTCCAGGCCATTCTGAAGGTCCAGGCGCAACGCGAAGAGCGGCTGCGACATGCCGACAATGTGCTGACCAATGATCGCGACCCGGCGTGGCTGAAAAGCGAAGTCGAGCGGCTGCATCACTTTTTTCTTACTTTGCCCGGAGGCCAATCGTGAGCCAACCAACAACCGTCCAATGCCCGACCTGTGGCGCCCCGGTGGAATGGAGCGCCGCCAGTCCGGCCCGCCCGTTCTGCTCAGATCGCTGCAAGCTGATCGACCTGGGCGCATGGGCATCCGAAGAACATGCGATTCCGGTCAGCCCGGATGCCGAAGACGAGCTGTTCTCCGGCGATCTTGACCGACCGCTACGCGATCACTGACCTTGTCGATCAAGTGCCGACAGTAACTGCTCGGCACTGCTGAACTGCTGCTGGCTAACCAGCTGCCCGTCTCGCAATTGCAACCACAGCACCTTGTCTTCATCGCCAGCATATTGTGGTACGACGCGCGCATCACGGTCTAGGATGACGCGGTAGGAATAGTTACGCATCTTGGGGATCGCAAACAGGCTGGCAATCACACTGGGCATCTTCTGGATATCGGCCAAAAACACGGTTTGCCGAGACTCCAGAAAGCCCTTGGGCTTGTCCTTGAGCGCAACGTTGACCAGTTTGGCCGCATCCATGCTGCGAGCGACCAATAGCGTCTGGGTCTGGTTGTTCAGGGTATAAGGCTGATCGTGCTGGTCGAGCAGCGTCCACGGCGTCAGCTGGTCACCGACTTGCAAAGCCTGGGCGGTCAGTGGCAATAAAGCCAGAAGCAGGATGGGCAAAAATTTCAATGTGCGAGTCCTTGAGCATGAGTGACAGTGGGCATGAATGCTTTCACAGACATGCCTCATAAAGCGGGAAGGGCCTTGGCCGCGACGACCCGCTTGAAGGCAACACATTTTCATCGCCTTCAAACTGGCTGTCGCGGCCAAGGCCCCTCCCACGGGTTGTGAGCCAAACTACCCGTTTTTTGACATCACGACTCTAAAAAACTCAGACATTGAAGCGTCTCAGCAAGCGATCCTGCTGATCCACCTGCTCCACCATCAAAGCACATTGACGTACCTGAACTTCGGCGCTGGCCGCAACTTCATGGCTGATGTCGCGGATATTGGTGGTATTGAGGTTGATCTCTTCAGTGGTCGCGCTCTGCTGTTCTGCGGCAGTGGCGATCTGCATGTTCATGTCATTGATGCGGATGATTGCCTGACGGATATCCGTCAGCATTTCATTGGCCGCACCCGCCTCTTCAGCGGTCTTGCTGGCACTGTCGCGGTTCAGTTGCATACGCGACTCGGCTTGTTTAACGCCGGTCTGCAACTGATCGATCATCTGACGAATTTCCTGGGTCGATTGCTGAGTACGCGACGCCAGCGAGCGAACTTCATCGGCAACCACCGCAAAACCACGCCCGGACTCACCCGCACGCGCTGCTTCGATTGCTGCGTTCAAGGCCAACAGGTTGGTCTGCTCGGCAATGCTGTTGATCACCGACAGAATCGATTCGATATTCTGGCTGAGCCTGGCCAGCTCGGTAATCGCCTGGCTGGCCTCATCCATTTCCACAGCCAGACTCTTGATCGCATCGGTCGAACGCGACACCACACGCACACCACTGTCGACTTCTTCATTGGCAGAGAGCGCCGCCTGAGCCGCAGCCTGAGCGTTACGCGCCACCTCTTCGGCAGTGGAAGCCATCTCCTGCATCGCCGTAGCCAGTTGATCGAGTTCCTGCAATTGTCGTTGCAGGCGGCCATCGGCCTGATTGGCTTCGCCGGAAGTCCGGTTGGTGCTTTCGTGAACCTGCTTCGAGCTGCCCATAACCTGAACGATCAAGGTTTGCAGGCTCTCCATGAAGCGATTGAATTCGCGGGACAGCAGGGCAATTTCATCATTGCCGGAATCAGGCAGACGACGTGTCAGGTCACCTTCACCGTTATTCATTTCACGCAAGGAGGTATGCAAGAGATCAAGCGGCTTGAGCAAGCGCTTCATCAGAGCACCCAACACAATCAGACTGATGAGAACGCCCAGCAAAGTTGCAATCGCAGCTCGCCAGCTCAGGCTGTTGGCCTCAGCCATGACGATACTGTTATCCAGTACAACGCCGATGTACCAGTTCATGCCCTTGAGGTTGGACAGCGGAGTGAAAGACACCAGCAGGTCCTTGCCTGAGGCGCTGACCGGTTGCAGCCTGTTTTCCAGAACCGGGCTCTTGCCCTCGAACAGCTCGCTGTAGCTCTTGCCATTCAACCCGCTGTTCGGGTGAGAAATGATGTTGCCGCTACTACTCATCAGAAAAGCGTAACCGGCACCATTGAAGTCCATGGTGTTAATCGCATCGGATACGCTTTTCAACCGGACATCTCCGCCGATCACGCCAAGAAACTCGCCGGCATTGCGCAGCGGCGTAACGGCAGAAATCAGCGTCTCTCCGGTTGTGGAGTCGACATAGGGCTCGGTGAGCACTGCCTGCCCGGTCGCCTTGCCAGTTGCATACCAAGGGCGCGTGCGGCCATCCCATTCAGGTTTTGGTTTCCAGGAGTCCAGGTTCTTGATCGGCTTGCCATCGCTCTGCAAGGCACCAAAAACCAGAATGAACTCATCCTTGAGCAGCGGGCTGCCAATCAAGTGCTGAAGGTTCTCGGCGCTGTAATTGCTGTCGATATTCTGGCTCAGCAGATCCATGAGCTTGAGCTTGGAGTTCAGCCAGTTCTCGATCTGCCTGGCCAATGTATTGCTCGACTCGGCAATGCTTGCCGAAACCTGCTTGTGAAGAGAGTCACGAACCTTGCTGACCTGCGTCACCGACAACAAACTGGTGGTACAGAACAGTACGAAAGCCGCAGCCAGGCCAGCTTTATGGACAATCTTCATCAAGTCGCTCCGTGCGTTTAGAAAGAAGATTGATCGTAAACAGGATAATGGCTATGTGCAATCAAACGTTTGATTGCACAGACTTTTTACACTTCGCCTATTTGTGACTATCTATTTCATGAATACGAAAAATCATGCCCATGCACGACAGAATATATTCATCAGCGACAGAATCTGCCTGTTACAGGTGATTGGCATGCAGATAATCTCTTTTACATCACACCCGGCGCCGTCCCGGAATTCCCCCGCTTAGACAGGAGAAATGGTGCCAAGCAGACCAATGCCGATGGTCAGAATCAAAAAACCGATCAGGAACAATGCAAGCTTAGCCATCTCAGGCCTCCTACAGAACAGGTTTGCGATACAGCGAGGGCAGGCTCCTCTGGGGGCTGCGGTGTGGGTATTGTGGGGTGGAGGTGGGTTGCGGTACAGATTCAGGTGTTGGAGAAAAATGCGGATCAGATGGGGATGGCATAACTACCGTCCAATGATGATACCAACAGAACTTTCAAGGTTTTCGGGCTAGCTAATAATTAAAATCAGAATAAACAGCATCAGCCAAAACAGAACATGTTGCCAAATCAGACATCTTCACAGCTCCCTTAATCCAATCAATTACGAGGCGGTATTACTTGCAGAATATAATCTGAGCTCCCCCCTTCAAAAGCACAGTACCCAATAGATGACGAATCATGACTATCTTTGGTTAGATAACGATATAAAAAACCACCACGCAGATAATAAACCCTATAAGTACCGACCACTTCATCATCAGAATTTCTAAATATTTTATATTCAGACCCATCAACCTGCGAGTCACGAAACTCTTTGTACTCGACTACATATTCACTTTTCAGCTCACTACTATATGCATGCCTCAACTGCCCTTCTACAAGCTCATAGCGCTTATATTTACCTTTCACAAGGTCAGATGAGTCGACCTCTACAAATTTATATCCTGCTTTCAGGTATTCGTGAGCGCTACGCTCTGGCATGATATTTCGACGATCATAGAATCCATCAACCTGATTTTTTTGATAAACAATAAGTCCCGAAAGCCTGCATAATTTTTTCCACTCAATGTCTGCATACCATTCAGGCAAAATAATAATCGCGGCAACAGCGACAAAAAAGCATATCGAAAATGCACGCCAACGTCTATATCTGAACAAAAGCCCGCAAAAAACAAAAGAAAAAACAAGTATTAAAAAAGCCAGAACAACAAAAATAAATCTAATCAAAACTCATCCCCCTACTCCACTGAGCTTACATTTTTCCTTTGCCGTTTCATTGGCACCAAAAATCAAAAAACATGAGCCATCCGAGACAGCAAAAGTAAATCCCATGGATTTAGCCACACCTTTTCTCAGTAGAGAAACCGTATGATGCATTATGAATTTCTTTTCTCAGTATAAGAGTCAGCGGGATAAGAAAGCGCCCCTAGCCTAGAAGGGGTAATACCCCACCACTGGCCGCTAGATGGATTATAAGAAAAGCCGCTGATATTATCTGGATTAATGTATCCCCCCAAAGATGAAACATGCCCAACAGCTCCCAAACCAGCAACTTTTGCCTAACCTATTCCATTTACAATTGCGCGTCCCCCTTTTGAGTGCTACTCAACGCCATGACAACTTCTTCACAAGTAAACAACAATAATTAAAGGAGCGAATAACAACAACGCTCCCACCCCAGCAACGAGATAGACAAGCCAACCGCCATCCCCTTTATACCGCCCGCCAGTCACGACATAAAGAATTGCAAATCCAATCTTATAAAAAATCTTATGAACTAAAATCTCTAACAAAAAATCCAACACACGTTCACCTCACTAAAATTCAGCAAAACAACAAGCCCCAACAAGGTCGCAAGCTCAAAAAACCTTACGCCATTGCACAGCCACACAAATTTTACGCAAAAAAGAGGGGCACCGTTACCGGCACACCTCTTCCCCCCAGACTTACTGCCAGTTAGCAGCCAGCACTGCCTCCAGTTGCGTTTGTTGCGCAGCCGTCAGGTTTCTCTCTGCTCCTGCATCGACTCCGAATGACGCCATGCTGTCGACCAGGTTTTGTACCTGGCTGTCGAGCAGGGTTTTGCCATCGGCCGTTTTGAACTGATCCACCTGGTAGTCGTTGGCTGCATACCAATTGCTTACCAACACCTTGTCGTTGGTGTCGATGACGCTGACTTCCAGATCGTTGCCACTGCGACGGAACCACAGGTCTTCCAGGCTTACATCGGCGCCGAACTGCAGTACATCCGTGCTGCTGCCGGTGTCGTAGTTGCTGATGGTGTCTCTACCCGAACCGATGCCGAACTCGTAGGTGTCACTGCCATCACCACCACTGAGGTAGTCATTGCCAGCGCCGCCATTGAGCACGTCATTGCCCGTCCCACCATAGAGCGTGTCGTTGCCGGCATCGCCGAAGAGGTTATCGTTGCCTGCGTCGCCATATAGCGTATCGGTGCCAGTGCCGCCGAACAGGTTGTCATTCCCGGCATCACCAAAGAGACTGTCATCGCCGTCGCCAGCGCTGATGACATCGTCACTGGTGTAGCCACGCAGGGTCTGGTCGGATGCACTGCCGAGCAATACTTGCGACTTGATGAGCGACTGGTTCCAGATCGTGCCATCGGCAAATTGCAGTTGGTCGATCTGATAGCCACCCGCTGCGTCCTCAGAGAAGTGGCTCATCACTCGCAGGCTGTCGGTCGTACCATTCACGCGAATGATCAGATCATTGCTCTCACGAACGATGCTGACATCGGTCGCGTTGAGATCAGCAAGCTTCACGGTATCGAGCTTGCCGATACGGCCTTCGTGGGCGTAGTAGATGGTGTCCTGGCCTGCGCCTTTACCGAACAGGTAAGTATCGTCGCCGTTACCGCCGTTCAGTTGATCGTTGCCTGCACCGCCGTCCAGAACATCATTGCCGTCTCCGCCGTAGAGCGTGTCATTTCCGACACCACCCTGCAGCAAGTCATCGCCAGCATCGCCGTTAAGCGTGTCAGCACCAGCACTGCCGGACAAGGTGTCGTTGCCACCGCCGCCGTTGACCGTATCGTCGCCAGCACCTGCGTCGATCACGTCATTGCTGGACGTTCCCGAGAGGGTTTCATCGATGCCCGAGCCTTGCAGTACCTGGAACTTGATCTGGTTCTGATCCCAGAAACTGCCATCGGCAAACTGGATACGGTCGATTTGATAACCGCCAGCGGCGTCGCCCTGGAAGTGGTAGACCACTCGCAGACTGTCGGTGCTGCCCAGCACCCGGATGATCAGGTCGTTACCATCACGGCGCACGCTGACATCAGAGGCATTGAGGTCGGTGAGCTTGATGGTGTCGAGCTTGCCCTCACGATTTTCATAGGCGTAGTAAATCGTGTCTTGACCCGCCCCCTTGCCGAACAGATACGTATCGTTGCCCTCGCCACCGTCGAGTTGATCGTTGCCCAAGCCGCCATCAAGGATGTCATCGCCGATGCCGCCATTGAGCGTGTCGTTGCCCGAACCGCCCTGCAGCAGGTCATTGCCTTCGTTGCCGTTCAGGGTATCGGCACCCGCATTGCCGGCCAGAGTATCGTTACCGGCTGCACCATTGATGATGTCATCACC
Source organism: Pseudomonas cichorii (assembly GCF_015471405.1). Lineage (GTDB taxonomy): Bacteria > Pseudomonadota > Gammaproteobacteria > Pseudomonadales > Pseudomonadaceae > Aquipseudomonas > Aquipseudomonas serbiensis. The sequence continues at coordinate 289,780 of NZ_BLVZ01000007.1, read as the reverse complement.
CGCTCCCGCATCGATGACATCGTCACCACTGGTACCCGACAGGGTTTCTTCAGCTTCACTGCCCTGCAGGACCTGGTTCTTGATAGCTGCCTGATCCCAGAAGCTTCCATCGGCGAACTGGATACGGTCGATTTGATAACCACCCGTGGCGTCACTCTGGAAGTGATAAACCACACGCAGGCTATCAGTGCTGCCCAGCACACGAATGAGCAGGTCGCTACCATCACGACGCACGCTGACATCTGCGGCATTCAGGTCAACCAACTTGACGGTATCGAGCTTGCCAGCACGGCTTTCATAGGCGTAGTAAATGGTGTCCTGACCGGATCCCTTGGCAAACAGATAGGTATCGTCGCCATCTCCGCCATCGAGACGATCGTTACCCGCACCGCCATCAAGGATATCGTTACCAAGACCGCCATTAAGGGTGTCGTTACCCAGACCGCCCAGCAACAGATCATCTCCGGCTTCACCATTGAGAGTATCTGCGCCCTTGCTGCCTGACAGCGTATCGTTGCCGCTGCCACCATTGACGGTGTCGTCACCGGCGCCTGCATCAATGCTGTCATTAGTGGCGGTACCCGCCAGCGTCTCATCGGCATCGGTACCTTGCAGAACGGCGGACTTGATCGCGGCCTGATTCCAGGTGCTACCGTCAGCGAACTGGATCTGGTCGATCTGGTAACCATAGGTTGCGTCATTGGTGAAGTGGCTCACCACGCGCAGGCTGTCGGTGGTGCCCAGCACGCGAATGAGCAAGTCGTTACCCTCGCGACGCACGCTCACATCCACCGCATTCAAGTCGATCAGCTTCACTGTATCGAGCTTGTCTGAGCGCCCCTCATAGGCGTAGTAGATACTGTCCTGACCCGAGCCTTTGCCGAACAGGTAAATGTCGTCGCCATTTCCGCCGTCCAGCATGTCATTGCCAGCACCACCATCGAGTTGGTCGTTGCCATTGCCGCCGTTGAGAGTGTCCTTACCGTCGCCCCCGTTCAGCACATCATTGCCATCCTCGCCATTCAAGGTGTCGGTACCGCTACCGCCCGAAAGGGTGTCGTTGCCGCTGCCACCGTTGATGACATCGTCACCCGCAGCGGCATTGATGGTGTCATCACTGCTCGTACCGGCCAGAGTTTCATCCGCCTCAGTGCCTTGCAGCACTTGCGCCTTGATCGCGGTTTGATCCCAGAAGCTGCCATCAGCAAACGCAATCTGGTCGATCTGATAACCCGCAGTGGCATCGCTCATGAAGTGATAGACAACGCGCAAGGTGTCGGTCGTGCCGTTGATACGGATCACCAGGTCATAACCATCACGCGCCACGCTGACATCGGCGGCATTGAGATCAACCAGTTTCACCTGATCGACCTTGCCTGCGCGGCTTTCATTGGCGTAGTAGATGGTGTCCTGGCCCGAGCCTTTACCGAACAGATAGGTATCGTCACCGGCACCGCCATCCAGGCGATCATTACCAGCACCGCCATCGAGGATGTCATTGCCGCTGCCACCGTAGAGGATGTCGTTGCCCGATCCGCCTTGCAGCAGGTCGTTACCCTCGTCGCCGTTCAGGGTATCGGCACCATCGCCTCCCAACAGGCTGTCGTTGCCTGCTGCGCCACTGAGGGTGTCGTCGCCTGCGCCGCCATCGATCAGATCATCGCTGGCAAAACCGGCCAGTGTCTGATCAGCAGGGCTGCTGGTCAGCACTTGTACTTTTATTGCGCTCTGATCCCAGAAGCTGCCGTCGGCAAACTCGATACGATCGATCTGATAACCAGCCGTGGCGTCGCTCATGAAGTGATAGACAACGCGCAAGCTGTCGGTCGTGTTGTTGATACGAACAACCAGGTCATAACCATCGCGTGCGACGCTGACATCTGCTGCATTCAGGTCAACCAGTTTGATGGTATCGACCTTGCCGACACGACTTTCGTTGGCGTAGTAGATGGTATCCTGGCCCGAGCCCTTGCCGAACAGGTAGGTATCGTCACCGGCACCACCATCCAGGCGATCATTACCCGCACCGCCATCGAGTACATCGTTGCCAGCACCGCCGTTGAGGGTGTCATTGCCCGACCCACCTTGCAGCAGATCATTACCCTCTTCACCGTTCAGGGTATCGGCACCCGAACCACCGGCCAGGCTGTCGTTGCCAGCACCACCGCTGATGGTGTCGTCGCCGGCACCCGCTTCGATCAGATCATCGGTGGCGTAACCCGCCAGAGACTGGTCGGCATCATTGCCTTGCAGTACCTGAGTCTTGATCGCGTCCTGATCCCAGGCGCTGCCATCGGCAAACTGGATGCGGTCGATCTGATAACCGGAGGTCGCATCACCCATGAAGTGATAAACGACGCGCAGGGTATCGGTCGTGCCGTTGATACGAATAACCAGGTCATAACCGTCACGCGCCACGCTAACATCGGCAGCATTCAGATCAACCAGTTTGACCTGATCAAGCTTGCCTGCACGACTTTCATTGGCGTAGTAGATGGTGTCCTGACCCGAGCCCTTACCGAACAGGTAGGTATCGTCACCGACACCACCGTCAAGACGGTCATTACCCGCTCCACCATCGAGGATGTCATTGCCTGACCCGCCATTAAGGACGTCATTGCCCGCCCCGCCTTGCAGCAGGTCATTGCCCTCGTCGCCGTTCAGGGTATCGGCACCGGAACCACCGGACAGGTTGTCGTTGCCAGCAGCACCACTGAGGGAGTCGTCACCGGCACCGCCCTCGATCAGATCATCGCTGGCGTAACCCCACAGAGACTGATCGGCATCACGCCCTTCCAGAACCTGGGTCTTGATGGCCTGCAGATCCCAGACGCTACCATCGGCAAACTGGATCTGGTTGATCTGATAGCCATAGGTCGCATCGTTGATGAAGTGATTGCTGACTCGAATGCTGTCCGTGGTACCGATCACCCTGATCACAAGGTCACTGCTTTCACGGGAGACGATCACATCGCTGCTGTTCAGCCCGACCAGTTGGACGGTATCGACCTTGTTCTGCGTTGAATCATAAGCCGAGACAATATCCTGGCCTGAGCCCTTGCCGAACAAGTAGGTATCATTACCGGCACCGCCATCCAGACGGTCATTGCCCGCACCACCATCAAGTACATCGTTACCGGCGCCACCGTTGAGGGTGTCATTACCGGCACCGCCTTGCAGCAGATCGTTACCCTCTTCACCATTCAGGGTATCGGCACCGGCACCACCTTCGATCAGATCATCGCTGGCGTAGCCCCACATAGACTGATCGGCATCACGCCCCTTCAGCACCTGGGTCTTGATGGCCTGCTGATCCCAGACAGTGCCATCTGCGAACTGGATCTGGCTGATCTGATAACCATAGGTCGCATCGCTCACGAAGTGGCTGCTGACTCGAATGCTGTCCGTGGTACCGATCACCCTGATCACCAGGTCATTGCTTTCCCGGGAAACAATCACATCGCTGCTGTTCAGCCCGACCAGCCTGACGGTATCGACCTTGTTCTGCGTTGAATCATAAGCCGAGACAATGTCCTGGCCCGAGCCCTTGCCGAACAGGTAGGTGTCATCACCGGCACCGCCATCCAGACGGTCATTGCCCGCACCGCCATCAAGCACATCGTTGCCGACACCACCGTTGAGGGTGTCATTACCGGCACCACCTTGCAGCAGATCATTACCCTCTTCACCGTTCAGGGTATCGGCACCGGAACCACCGACCAGACTGTCGTTGCCAGCACCACCGCTGAGGGTATCGTCACCAGCACCACCATCGATCTGGTCATCACTGGCGTAGCCCCACAGAGACTGGTCGACATCACTGCCCTGTAGCACCTGGGTCTTGATGGCCTGCTGATCCCAGATGCTGCCATCTGCAAACTGGATCTGGCTGATCTGATAACCATAAGTCGCATCGCTGACAAAGTGGCTGCTGACTCGGAGGATGTCCGTGGTACCGATTACCTTGATCACCAGGTCATTACTTTCGCGAGTCACAGTGACATCGCTGCTGTTGAGCCCGACCAGCCTGACGGTATCGACCTTGTTCTGCGCTGGATCATAAGCCGAGACAGTATCCTGGCCTGAACCTGCGCCAAACAGATAGGTGTCATTGCCAGAACCACCGTCCAGACGGTCATTACCGGCACCACCGTCTAGCACATCGTCGCCACCATAACCGTAGAGCGTATCGTTACCGGCACCACCGGTGAGGGTTTCGCTTCCTTCCGTGCCGGAGACAGTCAATGCACTGACCACTGCAGGTGTGAACAGATTGGCGCTGATGTCTTCCTTGTTCCAGATCACCCCATCGGCAAATTGCACCTGATCAATGCCATAGCCATAGATGGCACTGCTGTAGAAGTGCGAGCTGACCCGCAGGGTTTCACCGCTGCTCGTGATCTGAATGATCAGATCATCAGACTCACGGCGCAGCACCACATCGGCAGCATTCAGGCCTTCCAGGCGAATCACGTCCTGCTTGTTGGCCGTGGTGTCGTTGTAGGAATAGTTATTGATGGTGTCCTGGCCCGAGCCCTTGCGGAACACATAAGTGTCGGAGCCATAGTCACCACTCAACGAGTCATTGCCACTGCCTCCATCCAGAGTGTCGTTGCCATCCCCACCATTGAGGGTGTCACGGCCATCACCACCGTTGAGAATGTCATCACCGGCACGGCCATTCAGGGTGTCGTTGCCCGACAGGCCAAACAGACTGTCTGCCGACTCGTACCCTGTCAGGGTCTCATCGACTTCCGTACCGGTCAGCAGCGCTGTACGAATCTGCTCATTGCTCAGCACCGTACCATCGGCAAACTGCACCTGATCAATGTTATAGCCGTAGAGAGCGCTGGTGCTGAAATGCGAGCTGACCCGCAGGGTTTCACCGCTGTCCTTGATCTGGATGATCAGGTCATCGGACTCACGGCGCATCACAACATCGGCAGCGTTCAGGCCCTCCAGACGGATCACGTCCAGTTTGTTGGCGGTGGTGTCGTTGTAGGCGTAGTTGCTGATGGTGTCCTGGCCCGAGCCCTTGCGGAATACGTAGGTGTCGGAGCCGTAGTCACCACTCAACAAGTCATTGCCACTGCCTCCATCCAGAGTGTCGTTGCCATCTCCACCATTGAGGGTGTCATTGCCATCGCCGCCGTCGAGGATATCGTCACCGGCACGACCATTCAGGGTGTCGTTGCCCGACAGGCCGAACAGATTGTCTGCCGACTCGTAACCTGTAACGGTCTCATCAACTTCGGTACCGGTCAGCAGAGCCGTACGAATCTGTTCGTTGCTCAGCGTCGTGCCATCGGCAAACTGAATCTGGTCAATGTTATAGCCGTAGAGAACGCTGGTGCTGAAGTGCGAGCTGACCCGCAGGGTTTCACCGCCGTCCTTGATCTGGATGATCAGGTCATCGGACTCACGGCGCATCACCACATCGGCAGCATTCAGGCCTTCCAGACGAATCACGTCCAGTTTGTTGGCCGCGGTGTCGTTGTAGGCGTAGTTGCTGATGGTGTCCTGGCCCGAGCCCTTGCGGAACACGTAAGTGTCGGAGCCATAGCCACCGTCCAGCGAGTCGTTACCGATACCGCCGTCCAAGGTGTCGTTGCCATAACCGCCAGTCAGCGTGTCATTGCCTGCACCACCCAGCAACGTGTCGTTACCGTCTTCACCGTTAAGGGTGTCGCGGCCGTCACCACCGTCGAGAATGTCATCACCGGCACGACCATTCAGGGTGTCGTTGCCCGACAGGCCGAACAGACTGTCGGCAGACTCGTAACCTGTAAGGGTTTCATCGACTTCCGTACCGGTCAGCAACGCCGTACGGATCTGCTCATTCGTCAGTACCGTGCCATCGGCAAACTGCACCTGATCGATGCCATAGCCATAGATCGCACTGCTGTAGAAGTGCGAGCTGACCCGCAAGGTTTCACCGCTGTCCTTGATCTGGATGATCAGGTCATCGGACTCACGACGCATCACTACATCACCAGCGTTCAGACCTTCCAGACGGATCACGTCCTGCTTGTTGGCCGTGGTGTCGTTGTAGGAATAGTTATTGATGGTGTCCTGGCCCGCCCCCTTGCGGAACACATAAGTGTCGGAGCCATAGCCGCCATCCAGTGAGTCATTACCACTGCCGCCGTCCAGGGTGTCGTTGCCATAACCACCGTTCAGCGTGTCATTGCCTGCGCCACCCAGCAGCGTGTCGTTGCCATCCTCACCGTTGAGGGTGTCACGGCCATCGCCACCGTCGAGGATATCGTCACCGGCACGACCATTCAGGGTGTCGTTGCCCGACAGGCCGAAGAGGCTGTCGGCAGACTCATACCCTGTCAGTGTCTCATCGACTTCCGTACCGGCCAGCAACGCCGTACGAATCTGCTCATTGCTCAGCACCGTACCATCGGCAAACTGCACCTGGTCAATGTTATAGCCGTAGAGAACGCTGGTGCTGAAATGCGAGCTGACCCGCAGGGTTTCACCGCTGTCCTTGATCTGAATGATCAGGTCATCGGACTCACGGCGCATCACCACATCGGCAGCGTTCAGGCCCTCCAGACGAATCACGTCCAGTTTGTTGACCGTGGTGTCGTTGTAGGCGTAGTTGCTGATGGTGTCCTGGCCCGAGCCCTTGCGGAACACATAGGTGTCGGAGCCGTAACCGCCATCCAGCGAGTCATTACCAGCGCCGCCGTCCAGAGTGTCATTGCCATAGCCACCGGTGAGGGTGTCATTGCCTGCCTCGCCCAGCAGCGTATCGTTGCCATCTTCACCGTAGAGCGTGTCCTTGCCGTCACCACCTTCCAGGGTGTCGTTACCGGCACGGCCGTAGAGAGTGTCGTTGCCCTGGGCGCCGGACAAACGGTCATCGCTCGCGTAACCGGTAATGCTGTCGTCGATTTCTGTACCGATCAGCAAGGCTGCTGTGATCTGAGCCTGATCCCAGACGACACCATCAGCGAACTGCAACTGGTTGATCGCATAGCCATAGCTTGGATCGCTGTAGAAATGCGAGCTGACCCGCAGGGTTTCGCCCGTCTGACGAATCTGGATCACCAGGTCATCAGACTCGCGGCGGATGCTGACATCTTCCGTGGTCAGCCCCTCCAGACGCACAATATCCAGCTTGTCCGGCGTGGTGTCGTTGTAGGCATAGTTGTTGATAGTGTCGCGGCCATAACCCTTGCCGAATACATAGGTGTCAGAGCCTTTGCCGCCGTCCAGGGTGTCGTTACCGGCACCACCGTCAAGCAGGTCGTTACCCGTTCCACCGCTCAGAGCATCGTTACCTGCACCACCCAGCAGCGTATCGTTACCTTCCTCGCCAGAGAGTGTGTCCTTACCGTCCCCACCGTCGAGCAGGTCATCGCCAGCACGGCCGCTCAAGGTGTCATTGCCCGACAGGCCGATGAGTTCATCGTCGCTGGCATAGCCAGTAACGCTGTCATCACCCTCAGTACCAATCAGCAAGGCTGCCGTGATCTTTGCCTCATCCCAGACAGTGCCATCGGCAAACTGCAACTGGTTGATCGCATAGCCATAGCTTTGATCGCTGTAGAAATGCGAGCTGACCCGCAGGGTTTCGCCGGTCTGGCGAATCTGGATCAGAAGGTCGTCGGATTCGCGGCGGATACTGACATCACTGGTATTCAGACCCTCCAGGCGAACGACATCCAGCTTGTTGGGCGTGCTGTCGTTGTAGGAGTAGTTGCTGATGGTGTCCTGCCCGGAGCCCTTGCGATAAACATAGATATCAGAGCCCTTGCCACCCTCCAGGGAATCATTACCGGCACCGCCATCAAGCGTATCGTTGCCTGCGCCACCGGACAGGGTATCGTTGCCAAGACCACCCAAAAGAGTGTCATTGCCCTCTTCGCCGTAGAGGGTATCGCGACCATCACCACCACTGAGCAAGTCGTCGCCAGCACGACCATTAAGTGTGTCATCACCTTCCAGGCCAATCAGCTCATCAGCTGTCGCATAGCCGGTAATGCTGTCGCTGCCCTCTGTGCCAATCAAAAGCGCTGAAGTGATTTTGGCCTGGTCCAAGACCGTGCCATCGGCAAACTGCAACTGATCGATCGCATAGCCATAGCTTTGATCGCTGTAGAAATGCGAACTGACCCGCAGAGTTTCGCCCGTTTGACGGATCTGAATAATCAGATCGTCGGACTCGCGGCGGATACTCACGTCATCGGCGTTCAAGCCTTCCAGACGGACAACATCGAGCTTGTTCAGCGTAGTGTCGTTGTAGGCATAGTTGCTGATGGTGTCCTGGCCCGAACCTTTGCGGAACACGTAAGTATCGGAGCCAAAGCCGCCGTCCAGCGAGTCATTGCCGCTGCCGCCGTCCAGAATATCGTTGCCAGAACCGCCAGAGAGCGTGTCATTGCCAGCGCCACCCAGAAGGGTGTCATCACCCGCCTCGCCGTTCAGGGTATCTCGACCGTCACCGCCATCGAGTACATCATTGCCATTACGCCCGTTGAGGGTGTCATTGCCAGCCAACCCGGACAGCGTATCGGCAGTGTCATAACCCGTGATGGTGTCGTTGCCTTCAGTGCCATTGAGAAGGCTGGCGGTAATTTGCGCTCGATCCCAGACGGTGCCGTCGGCAAATTGCAGTTGATCGATGGCATAACTCCAGTTGCTGGAATCAGCACTGAAATGCGAACGGATACGCAGGGTTTCGCCAGTCTCACGAATCTGCACAATCAGATCATCGGACTCGCGACGCAGACTGACATCTTCGCCATTCAAACCATCGAGACGCACTACATCGAGTTTGTTGACAGTCGTATCGTTGTAAGTCGAGTTATCGATTGCATCGGAGCCAGACCCTTTGGCGAAGATATAGGTGTCCGATCCCTTACCGCCTTCAAGCGTGTCATTACCCGCACCGCCATCCAGAACATCGTTACCGTTTCCGCCACTCAGACTGTCGTTGTCGGCACCGCCGAGCAGCGTGTCATCACCGTCGTCGCCATATAACGTATCGCGCCCGGCACCTCCCAGCAGAGTGTCGTTGCCAAGGGCACCATAGAGCGTGTCATTGCCTGCCAGACCTTGGAGGGTATCGTCGGTGTCGTAACCGGTAAGCGTGTCGTTGAACTCGCCCCCCGTCAGCAGAGATGCCTTGATTTGCTCCACGCCCCAGACCGTACCGTCAGCGAACTGCAGTTGATCGATGGCGTAGTTGTAGTAAGTACTGGCGGGAGAGAAGTGCGAGGAAACCCGCAGGGTATCGCCGGTTTCCTTGATCTGGATGACCAGGTCACTGGACTCGCGACGCAGACTGATGTCGCTCAGGTTGAGCCCTTCCAGACGGATCACATCCTGCTTGCCCACCGCAGTTTCGTTGTAGACGCCGTTAGAAATGCTGTCCTGGCCAGAGCCCTTGCGGAAGACATAGGTATCGGAACCATAGCCGCCATCCAACGAGTCGTTACCGCTGCCGCCATCAAGTACGTCATTGCCATAGCCGCCACTGAGCGAGTCATTACCTGCACCACCCAGCAAGGTGTCGTTACCTTCGTCACCATTCAAGGTGTCCGCACCGTTGCCGCCGTCAAGCACGTCATCGCCTGCACGGCCACTGAGCGTGTCATTTCCATCCAGCCCGGAAAGGCTGTCTGCTGTGGCATAACCTGTAAGGGTGTCAGCCACCTCCGAAGCCTGGATAACGGCAGACTTTATCTGCGCGCCATCCCACACGGAACCATCGGCAAACTTCAGTTGGTCGATGGCATAGGCCGTGGTGCCGTCCTGGCTGAAATGCGAACGTACGGTCAGGGTATCGCCTGTCGCCTTGATCTGAATGACAAGGTCGTCGCTCGAACGCGAGAACCGCAGATCGGCTGGATTGAGGCCATCGAGCTGGATGGCATCAACCTTGTCTGAGGCTGTTTCGGAGTAGGTACCATTATTGATAACGTCCTGACCATAGCCCTTGGCAAACCGATAAGTGTCGGAGCCACGACCACCATCAAGGGTATCGTTGCCGGTGCCGCCATCCAGGATGTCGTTACCGTCTTCGCCATACAGGTAATCCGAGCCGGCACCACCGTTCAGGGTGTCCTGACCAATGCCGCCGTATAAGGTGTCGTTACCACCATCACCATTCAGCACATCGTCACCGGCAAGGCCGCTGAGGGTGTCGCCTCCCAGGCCGCCACTGACACGATCATCAGATGCGTAGCCCGTAAGAACATCGCTGCCATCGGTGCTGAGGACAGCCATGACCTTGACTTGCTCGATACTCCATTGAGTCCCGTCAGCAAATCGGATCTGCTCCAGAGCGTAAGGAGTATCTCCGTCATTATGGAAGTAACTGGAAACAGTGATCTTGTCAGAGGCGTTTTTCAACGACAAGACAAGATCAGAACCTGAACGGGTGATAACGATGTCAGTCGGCAAGATATCTGCCGCGAACTCGATAACATCGAGCTTGCCAACACTGGAGTCGTAGTTATTGATCGAATCCTGACCCCAGCCACGGCTGAAACGGTAAGTGTCGGAACCCTCTCCGCCATAGAGATAATCGTTGCCGATACCGCCATCCAGGATATCGTTGCCCGAGTCGCCATACAGAGTGTCATTGCCCGCATCGCCCAGCAGCGTGTCGTTGCCCTCACCGGCAGTCAAATAATCCGAGCCATCGCCACCTGACAGTTGATCTGCACCAGTGCCGCCGTACAGATAGTCGTTGCCAGCTTCGCCGAGCAAGGTGTCATTACCCGCCAGACCTTGAAGCGTGTCATCACCCAGGCCGCCACGAAGGGTATCGTCTGAGGAATAACCCCATATAGAGTCATTACCATCAGTAGCGACGACAACCATCGCCTTGATTTCATCTACAGACCACTGAGTACCATTAGCAAAACGTATGCTTTCCAGTGCATAAGGACCAGCAGCGTCACGGTTGAAATAGCTACTGACAGTGATACGATCAGTGCTGCCACGTCGACTCAACAGCAGATCATCATAATAACGGCTTACAATAATATCGGAAGGCGCAATTTCTTCGGAAAACTCTATGGCGTCCTGTTTGTTAGTCGTCAGGTCATAGTTATTGACAGTGTCTTGTCCCCAGCCGGAACGAAAGAAATAGGTATCCGAGCCATCGCCACCGTAGAGGTAATCATTACCGGCATCACCTAGCAGAAGATCATCACCAACGTCGCCATAAATATTATCACTGCCCTCCCCACCACTTAGTACATCGGCACCCACTCCGCCACCAAGATAATCATTATCATCACCTCCAATAAGGAAGTCATTGCCACCGCCGCCCGCTAAATAATCATTACCTTTTGCACCGACCAGAAAATCGTCTTGCTCCGTACCATTGTAACTATCTCCGGCAACCGTACCCAACAGCACGGCATTTTTTCCACCGTATACATCTTTCAACTGTGCCAGGCCAACATCATCAAGCTCATTTAGCCAAGTTGATATCGACTCGTTCCACATACCTTTCTTCAACGAAGCGCCCAACTCTGCTCCGTCTACAATGGCCTTGACCGGATCAAGTGCATGAACGCGCGCTAGCTCCTGAGTGATGGCATTGTAATCAATGACGAAACCATCCCCACTCCATGAAATGCCCAGCAGCGAGGTATAATTCTGCAAACGCGTCTGCAACAACAGGCCTCTATAAACCGACTCGACCAAAGCATCATAAGCTTTGTTGATCTGGTCAATCTGAAAGCTTTGCAAGCTCAGATTTTCTTCAGTTATATATATTGTTCCCATCAGCAAAGCGCCAACCGTGCGATGCCCCCCGGCACTGTTCCCGGAACTGGCTGACAAGAATACTTTCTTGTTATCACCCTCACCTTCCTCTCGGGAAGAAAAACTGAAATACTCAATACCCGTAAATGCTTCCAGTATCTTTATCTTTTCAAGAGCATTTTGCTGAGCAAGCTGTGTAGCAGTAGGCTCTCGAGAAGGGGGAGGTGTATTATTCCCACCATTATCACTGGCTATAAAAATGGACGAGGGCTTTTCCCACGAGTAACTGAATTTTACCTGATAAAAACCGGTCCCCAGGTCCTCGACTCGCTCATCAAAGGAATCCATGGTGCTCGTCCCAGCCCATGCCCCCAGCAAACGATCTACCAACGCCAACTGCGCTTGACGAGTAGTAGCGGATGAATACTCAGACAAAGCCTGCTTTAAAGAACTGCTGAGCATGCTGGCTTCACGAAGATCACGCACAGTGCCTGAGCCCTGCATATCGGCCAGTTTTCTTGCCTCTTCATCCAACGCTATCTTGTCGGGAAACTCTCTATAAAACGTATTTTGGGCGAAATCAATGGTACCTACGATACCTTGGGTTTCCACTCCTGTCTGGGCATCGATACGCGTATAAGAGCCCAGATTGGATATGATATTTCCGTTATTGGCAGAGCCGTGTACTGCACCTGTCACATTGATTGACGTAACGCCCAGAGCTGCCAACGTCTTTAATTCATTCGACTGGGAAATACCATCCTGATTATGATCTTGCCAGACCTTGACCGAAGCAAAAGCGGCATCCTGCTGATCAAAGATGCCGTCTTCGTTATCATCAAGATCCGCAATAGCTTCAAACCCGTTTGAAGCGGTTTTACCATTCCTCAATACAGTATTAACACCAAACAATTCAGAACCATTGTCTATGGTGCCATTTTTATTTTTGTCGAGTACCAGCAGTGCATCATCCGCGCTGACCCAACCCGTTCCAAGCTTATGCCCATCTCCATCGTGGTCAAAAACGATTCCTTTATCTCGCGAAACTGTCTCGACACCATCGCCATCAAGATCCAACACCAAAGGATCGATATATGAATATGCGTCAGAGAAGTACTTCTGAACGGTGTCATAGATAAATCCACCCAGTGACCTGCCAAATTCATCTAAGCCAAGGTCGTCCCACATCCATTCAAAAACAGAGGCGATAGGCTCATCCAAACCCGAATACTTCATCAGGCCCGCAACGTTTTGAAGCAAGGCTTCTGTCAGATTCCCCATGTACTCGCTGAAGGTATCCCCTCCTATTTGCACATAGTCACCATCAAGCCCCAAGGGTGGAGGAAGCATATCTCCAATAGTCCCAGCCCAGTTCCAGCGCTGAAGATTCAGATCTGAAACAGCAGATTGCACATCAGCATCAATAATATCCTGTAACGGTGGAATACCATTTTGCCCAATGACATCATTAAGAACATTATTCGCCAGCGCATCAGATGCAATTTGAAAATCGGCATCCGATAAAGACCTGCCATCGGCAGCGGCGGCAAAACGTACCGATCCACGAACCATGTCACTGTAAAAACTACCATCATTCTGATTGATGGACTGAGCAGCAGAAAGCCAGTTTGATATTTTCCCCAGCTCAACCGCATTTTGCCCACCGGGATCGGATGCCACCTGCTGATCTACAATAGTTTTAAGATAGGCATACGCACCGGGATAATTACCCTGAGCTTGCAAACTACCTAACGTGGAGACTTGGCCTGGATTAAGATTTACAATACTCATGACGTCCCTCTCAGTGAATGCCCATAGATTCAAGTAATTTCAACAGCTTTTCATTCAGCGACTCAAAATCATCGCGAGCAATATCGAACTGATACAAAAGCTCAATACCCCCTTTCAAAATTCGATTGCCTTCATAGGTACTCAGGCCGCGAGTCACGTATACAACTTCACCGCTCTTATCGATAAATGTATAAACCACACGGCCGCGAACCTCGTATTTCGAGCGTCCCTCGTTGATTGAAACAGGCTCAAAACCGCGCAAACCAATTTGCGAGCGCGCAACCGGTATCTCGACACGACGAATACGTACAATGACCTGATTACTCCTAGCCTTCCCAGGAGCAACGATACTCATGTCCTCGGTATTAACGCCAAACGTCACAACACCCGAAGAAGTAGACTTCAATATGTCACACGTCGCCGAGGAAACACTAAACTCCATTCGAGCAACGTCACAGCGACCATCATAGGATTGAGAGGTCTCTGGAAACGAAAATACGACCAATAAGAAACAACAGTAAAACAGCAATAAAGAACTCTTCAAACTGCTCATCCTTGCTATTGGCCACATAAAACTTTCTTCTACCGCTCCCTCAAACTTTCCTGTGCATGCTGCTGCAACGGACTCAGGAAATACTCAATCACCCGCCGCTTGTTCGTCTTCACTTCCGCCGTCACCGCCATACCCGGCGACAACTTGATATCTGTCCCATTGATATTCAGCGTGTCGCTGTTGAGGCGGATCTTGCTGCTGTAGATCAAGCCGCGTTTTTCGTCTTCGATGGCGTCACTGGAGACGCTGATGACTTCGCCTTCGATGGTGCCGTACTTGGTGAAGGTGAAGGTTTCGACTTTGACGGTGACGGGCTGGCCGGCGCGGACGAAGCCGACGTCCTTGTTTTCCAGCATGGCTTCCACTTCCACGGGCTGGCCATCGGGGACGAGGATCATCAGGGGTTGTGCGGGGGTGACGACGCCGCCGACGGTGTGGACGTTCAGTTGCTGAACGGTGCCGTCCACCGGGGCTTCGAGGGTGGTGAGGTCTTCCTGATAGCGGGCTTTGGTGAGGTCCTGGCTGAAGGCCGCGATTTTCTGGTCGGCCTGTTGCAGCAGGTCGAGCATGGCGCGGCGGGTCTGGGCCACGACGCCTTCGCGGCGGCGTTCGGCTTCCTGGCGGGCGGCGGTGGATTGCAGCACGCTGGCTTGCTGGACGCTGAGCTGGCGTTCGAGGTCGAGACGGGCCTGCTCCTTTTCCAGGTAGGCATGGCGTGCGATGTATTGTTTTTGCAGGAGGCTTTCGTAATCGTTGGCCAGTTTGGTGGCGATGGGCAGGGTTTTCTGCAAGCTCGCGACCTGGATACGAGCGGCCTGGATATCGGCCTGGCGTTGCTGGATCTCGGCTTCGACCAAGTCCAGGCTGCTGCGGTATTCCTGGTATTGGCCTTGCAGCCAGCGCTCGGCGGCCAGCACGTGTTCGGGGTCGGCTTCGGGGATGGTGCCCGTCAGGTCCCGAGGCGGTTTGCGCTGGTTGATGGAGTCGAGCATGGCGGCAGCACGGGCGCTGTCGATGCGGGCTGCCAACAGGTCGCTGCGTACGCGGCCGACATCGGCATCGGCGGCGGTGGAGTCCAGCTCCAGCAGCAACTGGCCAGCCTTGACCGATTGCCCGTCACGCACATGAATCGCCTTGACTACCGCCGTCTCACTGGACTGGATGGTTTTGGTCTTGCCGCTGGGGATGACCTTGCCGCTGGCGGTGGCCACTACATCGATCCGGCCCAGGCAGGCCCAGAGCAATGCCAGTGTGGCAAAGGCCATGATCGCCCACATGAAGATCCGCGGTGCGGGGTGGCTGGGTTTGTCCTGCAACTCAAGGGCTGCGGGCAGGAATTGCACTTCATGGGCCAGACGCTTGGGCGCATCCATTTCATGGCGGCGACGCCAGGACTGGCGCCAGACCCGGCGATAACGTTGCAGCAGTCCGTTTGATTCGGCGTTAGACATGACCGCCTCCTTGCTGCAGGCGATGCAGACGTGAGTAATGGCCAGCCTGATGCGTCAGCAGTTCGGCGTGAGTACCTTGTTCGACGATCTGTCCGCGATCAACGACCACGATACGGTTGGCATCGCGCACCGCCGACAACCGGTGAGCAATGATGATGACGGTGCGGCCTTTACAGATGGCCTGCATGTTCTGCTGGACGATGCGTTCGGACTCATAGTCCAGCGCACTGGTGGCCTCGTCGAAAATCAGGATGCGCGGGTTGCCCATCAAGGCGCGGGCAATGGCGATGCGTTGGCGCTGGCCCCCCGAAAGCGAGGCACCGTGTTCGCCGACCATGGTGTCGTAGCCTTCCGGCAGTTCCAGGATGAAATCATGGGCACCGGCCAGTCTGGCCATTTGCATGACGGTTTCCAGCGGCGCACCGGCATCGCTCAGGGCGATGTTTTCGCGGATGCTGCGGTTGAACAGCATGTTGTCCTGCAACACCACACCGATTTGTCGACGCAGCGAGGACACGTCAGCCAGCGCCAGGTCCATGCCGTCCACCAGCACGCGACCACGCTCGGGTACATAAAGCCGCTGCAACAGGCGTGTCAGGGTGCTTTTGCCGGAGCCGGAGCGCCCCACCACGCCAATCACCTGACCCGGTGCGATGGTGAGGTTGATGCCGCGCAGGATTTCCGAACCGTCAGGGCGATAGCGGAAATGAACCTGATCGAACTCGATGCGGCCCTTGATGGGCGGCAAGGCGCTGCGAGTGGCCTGGGAAAGTTCGTTACGAGTGTTAAGGATGTCGCCCAAGCGCTGAACAGAGACACCAGTCTGCTGGAAGTTGGTCCACAGTTGCGCCAGACGCATGATCGGCTGGGCCACGCGCCCGGCCAGCATATTGAAGGCAATCAACTGGCCGACCGAAAGCTGGCCGTCGATCACCAATCGGGCGCCGAACCACAAGGTCGCGACGGTTACCAGCTTGCCGATCAGGGAGACGCTTTCGTTGGCAATGGTGGACAGGTTCTGGGTCTTGAAACCGGCCGCGACATAGCCTGCGAGCTGGTTGTCCCACTTGCGGATGGCCTGGGGCTCCACGGCCATGGACTTGAGGGTATCGATGCCGTTGACGGTTTCCACCAGAAACGCCTGGTTCTCGGCGCCGCGAGCAAAGCTGTCATTGAGGCGCTTACGCAGCACCGGGGTAATCAGCACCGACACCAGCACATACAAGGGCAGCGACAGCAAGACGATCAAGGTCAGCCAGCCGCTGTAGTAGAACATCACGGCGATGAAGACCACCGAGAACAGCACATCCAGCAGCAGGGTGATGGCGTTGCCGGTCAGGAAGTTGCGGATGTTTTCCAGCTCACGAACCCGCGCCACGGAATCCCCCACGCGACGCGCCTGAAAGTACGACAGCGGCAAGGTAATCAGGTGACGAAACAGTTTCGAGCCGAGTTCCACATCAATGCGGCTGGCGGTATGGGCGAAGACATAAGTGCGCAAGCCCGACAGCGCCGACTCGAACAGCATGACGCCAGCCAGACCGATGGCAATCACGTCGAGCGTCGTCAGGCCGTGATGCACCAGCACCTTGTCCATCACCACCTGAAAGAACAGCGGCGTGATCAGGGAGAAAATCTGCAGGACGAAGGACACCAGCATCACTTCACCCAGCAACTTGCGATATTTGACGATGGCCGGGATGAACCAGGTGAAATCGAAACGGGAGGACTCGCCCGGTGTGCCGGCTTCCGAGCGGATCAGCACCAACTGGCCGGTCCAGCGTTCCTGCAAGGCCTCGAAGGTAATGACTTCAGGACGCTGGGCGAGAGGGTCATGGATCAGCGCCTTGCCTTGGTCCAGACGCGCGATGATAAAGAAGCCGCCGTTGTTATCCGCCGCGATGGCAGGCAGTGGCGTGCGGTCCAGACGCTCTGTGCTGGTTTTGGCAACCTTGGCCTTGAGGCCTAGCTTGCGGGCGGCCAGCAGCAGGCTTTCCAGGGGCAGATTCTGGTCGGGGCTGCCGAACTCATGGGCGAGTTGATCAGGCGAAGCCGCCACCTGATGAAAGCGGGCAAGCATGACCAGCGAGGCCAGGCCAGTGTCGAGGCGCGGGGCGCTTTCGGGCACCGCAGTGCCCATTCCTGAATCGTTCATAGCGCTTCCCTGCCGACATGCCACTTGGATGGGCAAATCTGATCAAGTTGTTAAACAGTAGCAATAAGCCACTGTGACGAGTATCACACTTTTTGAAACTAATGTATCGACATCGTTACTTTTGAGCTACGCACCCTCAAAAACCTCGCTCAAAGCCCTGGCGGCAGAAAATCCCGGGCCGGGTCATAGTCCTGTTTCAGGTACAAAGCGAGCGCCTTGAGGTCATCGGGGCTGAGTGTGCCAGCCGCCTGTTTAAGCCTGAGATTGTCGAGAATGTAGTCATAGCGGGCATCGTTGTAGTCACGGACTGCCGCGTACAACTGGCGCTGGGCATTGAGCACGTCAGCAATATTGCGCGAGCCGACATCCACACCGACCTGGTTGGCTTCCACGGACTTCTGGCCAGACACGATGCTTTGCCGGCGGGCCGTGATCTGCTCTATCCCGGCGTTGATACCGCGAAAGGCATTGCGCGTGTTCAACACCACTTCGCGGCGGCGGTCTTCCTGTTCGTCCTGGCTCTGATAAAGGCGCTCGGTGGACTCCTTGATCTGGGAGTTGGTCATCCCGCCCGAATAAAGGGGAATGCTGAGCTCAATGCCGATGCTGCTTTGTGCAACCTTGTCGCGATAACCGTTACTGCCAAAATCGGTAGGGTTGCTGTAGCCAAAACTGTCGTTGTCGCCCTTGCGATAGGAGGCCACGGCATCGATGGTCGGCGCATGCCCGGCCTTGCGTTGATTGAGCGTCTGCTCGGCGGCAGTGACCGCATGTTCGCTGGCTTGCAGCTCCAGGTTCTGCCGCACGGCGGTATCCACCCAGGCGCGGGCATCATTAGGAACAGGCGCTTCGACCGGCAGTTGATGGCCCATGCCGGCAATCGAGGTGTAAGTGTGTTTGGTCAGGCGCTCCAGTGCCTCATAGGCATCGTCCACTCTTCGCTGGACCTGCTGACGGTTGGCGCGGGCATTGTCATAGGCAGCCTGAGCGTCATACACGTCGGTGATGCTAGAAGCACCGTCTTCCAGACGACCCTGAGCCTGATCGCGCTGGCGCAACAGTGCAGCCTCTTCAGCCTGGGCAGCGGCAAAACCGTCCAGTTGGCGCAGGGTTTCAAAGTAGGCTTGAGCAGCCGTCAGCACCAGAGTCTGCTCTTGAGCGGAAAGCGTCAGTTCGGCCTGGCTCACGCTCGACTGTGCTGCTTTCAACTGGAACCAGCGATCGATACGGAACAACGGCTGGTTGAGGTTGGCACGAAAGGTCGTGCCGCTGCGCTCGCGATTCAGCGAGGGCTCATCCCGCTCCAGACGGGTTACTTCAGACGTCGCCCCGGCGGTCAGATTCGGAAGCAGTCCTGCCCTCGCCTGCGGAACCGCTTCGCGCTGGGCCTTGTAGGCATGGCGTGCAGCCGACAATTGCGCATCGTTGACTGCTGCGGCCTGATAAACACCTAGCAGATCCGCATGTTGCCCAGACAAATCACGTGATAAAGCCGAGCCGCTGTATGCACAGGCGCAGCACAGGATGACAAGGCCAAGAGAAAATGAGGGATTCATCTACGTTCCATGCAAGAAAGGAATTCCTGAGCGTCATTTAATTGGCTCGCCATGGGTTCGGCGTAAAAAGGAAAAGCTTTAGGTCGTAAAAACGGTATTTTTTAAAGAAGGCATCCATGCCCTCTTCCCTCCACAAAAAACTCTCGAAACACCTCAGTCTTTGTTTTTCACGTTCACATTTGGGCGCTAAGCTTGGGCCATGGATGACTCAGACTATTTACGCCTGCTCACGAGCCAGGCCGAACAAGCCAACTCCTTCCTTTCCAATGCGCGAAAGTGGGAGCGCGAGCGTTGGGTTTGTCAGCGGCTGCTGCAAGGCCTGAATATTTCCCATCGCCACGAAGACTTCCTGCCTGCGGGTCAGGAGCCTCCTGACGTGCTGTTTCGGGATGCCTGCTTCGAGGTGTTCTTTGTTCTGGATGAAGGACGACGCCTCAATGATGAGTGGCGTGAGGAGCTGGAACGACGACGTAGCGCGTTCTCGCTGAGCCAGTTGGTACGACGGGAGGCCAAGCCCAAACGTATTCCGGCGTCAGAGCTACTGCGAAGGCTGGCGCCTACACTGCGCAAGAAAGCCAGTAATTACCGTGAGCGCGGCCTGAATCTGGGCGAGCTGGATATCATCGCTTTTGCCAGCCTCAAACGCGAAGTGCTGGACCTCAACAGCCACTTTCCACCACCGACTGAATACCTGCGCCAGGGCTGGCGCTCGTTGTCGCTGGTAGGCCCGACCTTCGCCCGAGTATTGTTTGCCCATCCAGATGCTCCGGATTTTCTGCGAACCAACCTGGGACGCAGTGTCGTCTTCGATGTTGGAATCAGTTTATGAGCCCCCTGCAAGAACTGCTGGCCGATGTGCCTCAACAAGGCCTGGTGCGCTGGATCGGCGTGCGTCCGCAGTCACGCCTCGACATGATCGAGCTGCAAGCCGTGGAAGCTCGTCGCGAAGCAGGATTGACCGGGGATCACTCGCGTCCCGGCCCCCGTAATGCTCGGCAGGTCACGCTGATTCAGTGGGAACATCTGGCGGTGGTCAGTTCACTGCTGGGTCGCCCTGTGGATAACCCCATCGTGCCGCAGGACCTGCGCCGCAACCTGGTCATCAGCGGCATCAACCTGTTCAGCCTCAAGGGCCGACGCTTCAGGGTCGGTCAGGCGATCCTGGAAACCACCGGCTGGTGCCAGCCCTGCGCCCGGCTTGAGCAACGCCTGGGGCATGGAACCTTCCAGGCTGTACGTGGCCATGGCGGAATTACTGCCCGAGTGATACAAAGTGGAATCATCCGACTGGACGATATGCTGCGAGTAGAACCCTTGGATCTGCCCGCGGTATAACGTACTGACAGCAGGCAACGTCTGCGAGAGGCAAAAATGAGCAGCCGTCTGAACCCGGACGACCAAAGACGTGTCCAACACTACCTCAACGCCCCCCAGCATCAAGTCGAGCGCAGGCCTTTTCGGCCATGGCTGCTCCTTGTTCTGGTGCTTGCCGTGGTCATCGGTCTGGGTCTGTTGAGCCGTTTACTGAGCTATCTGACGCTATGAGCAGCCTGGCGCTCGCGAAGATCGAGCTCTCACCCCCGAATTCCTTAAACCTTCCGAGTAATCCTTATGACTCATCGTATTGTCATCGTTGGCGGCGGCGCTGGCGGTCTGGAACTGGCGACCCGCCTGGGTAAAACCCTGGGCAAGAAAGGCACAGCCAGCGTGACGCTGGTAGACGCCAATCTGACTCACATCTGGAAACCCCTGTTGCACGAGGTTGCCGCCGGTTCGCTCAACTCTTATGAGGATGAGCTGAACTACGTGGCGCAGGCCAAGTGGAACAACTTCCAGTTTCAACTCGGGCGCATGACCGGGCTGGATCGTGAAAGCCGCCAGATTCACCTGGCCGCCACGCTGGACGAGAACGGCGCAGAACTGGTTCCGGCACGCAGCCTGGGTTACGACTCGCTGGTGCTGGCCGTGGGCAGTACCACCAATGATTTCGGCACCAAGGGCGCAGCCGAGCACTGCCTGTTCCTGGACAGTCGCAAACAGGCAGAACGCTTCCACCAGCAACTGCTCAACCACTACCTGCGCGCTCACGCAGGACAAGCCGACAGCGCTCAGGAAATCACCGTGGCCATCGTCGGCGCTGGCGCAACCGGTGTGGAACTGGCGGCAGAACTGCACAACGCCGCCCATGAGCTGGCGTCTTACGGACTGGGCCAGATCAAACCGGAAAACCTGCGAATCACAGTGATCGAAGCCGGCCCACGGGTGCTGCCCGCCTTGCCTGAGCGCATTGGTGCGCCGGTACATAAAACCCTGGAGAAGCTGGGCGTTACGGTTCTGACCAATGCATCAGTCAGCGAAGTGACTGCCGAAGGCCTGATCACGGCCAGCGGCCAGGTCATTCCGGCGGTCTTGAAGGTGTGGGCAGCGGGCATTCGGGCACCGGCTTTCCTGCATGAACTCGACGGGCTGGAAAGCAATCGCATCAACCAGTTGCAAGTGCTGCCGACTCTGCAAACCACGCGAGATGAAAACATCTTTGCCTTTGGCGACTGCGCTGCCTGTCCGCAAAAAGGCACCGACCGCAACGTTCCACCCCGCGCCCAGGCCGCTCATCAACAGGCGTCGTTGCTGGTCAAATCGCTGCGTCTGCGGATCGAGGGCAAGGAACTGCCGGAATACACCTACAAGGATTACGGCTCCCTGATCTCCCTGTCGAGCTTCTCGGCTGTGGGTAACCTGATGGGGAATCTGATGGGCAGCGTGATGCTTGAAGGCTGGCTGGCGCGGATGTTCTATATCTCGTTGTACCGCATGCACCAGATGGCGCTATATGGCACTTTCCGTACCTTGATGTTGATGCTCGGGAGCAAGATTGGTAAAGGGACCGAGCCAAGGATGAAGTTGCACTAAGCGTAAGCTGTAAGCTGTAAGCTGTAAGCTGTAAGCTGTAAGCTGTAAGCTGTAAGCTGTAAGCTGTAAGCTGTAAGCTGTAAAGTTTAAATAGGCGCCTGGAGGTTCAGGCGCTTATTTCGTACTTTTTCATTTTCGAATACAGTGTCGGGCGACTTATTCCCAACGCCAGAGCGGCTTTGGAGACGTTGAAGTTCATGGCTTGCAGTGCAAGAAAAATGGCTTGTTTTTCGGCATCGTGCATCAAGGGCTGATCAAAGTCAGGGCGTATCGCCTGATGGGAAACAGCAGATTGCCTGACAAGCTCATTGACTTCATTAATATACTCTTCCTCGGACCTGAAGCGCCGGGGAGCATTGACAAGTTTCCGAACCACCCGCTTCAACTGTGAAATGTTTTCTTTCCAGTCCTGCTTTTTCAGAAGTTTGCAAAGACGAGCGGGAATAGCTGATCTTTTACCCTGCGTACTTTCCTCATTCCAGAAAAAGCTCGCATACAGCTCCACATCTTTTGGCCTTTTGCGCAAAGGTGGCAGCTCAAGATTATGACGACTCAATATCCCGAGCAGTTTTGGATGCAGCCTCTGCTCGTGAAGTACCACGTCCATCGCATCGGTTGTGGCCATGACAATCTTGAGCCCGGATGTTTTTCCATATGCTTTCAGGGCTTGAACAAGGTACAACTGTGTTGATACGGGAAGCACATCCACGCCATCAATAAACAAGGTTCGGTTATAGGCATCCTGAAGAATATCGGGATGAAATTCCCACCTGCCGGTTTGATCATCCGCGATGACATACGACAGGACCTTTTCCTTGAAATCCGAAACAGACAACCCAGGGCAGTCGATGACCAGCATGCCTTTTTGGGTGCTTTCATCCACACCATGAATCGCTTGTGCAAAGGTGCTCTTTCCGGTGCCCGGCTCCCCAGAGATCAACACGACTTCGCTCAACCCGGCATAGTGCTTCGCAATATCCAGTGCGCTCAGAAAGAGCGTGGACGCTCCCACCAATGTATCGAACCCGATGCCTGACTCCCTCCTCAGACCTGGATCGGGAAGCGTGGGCGCTGTAGAAAACCTTCTGAATATATTTACAACGGAAACAATTCTGCCGTCATCATCTGCAATGGGTATGGCGGTATCCACCAGCGGAATTTCGTCTTCACCCCGCAGAATGACAACCTTCTTGTTTACATAACCACGCTTCTGCTTGAAGACATCCCCAATGACAGGCTCAAACCCGAGAAGATCGCGAAACTGGCGTTTCGCATCGTCTATCTTGAGAATCTTCTTCCCGGCGTCATTTATGTATTTGAGGAAACCGGACTGATCGAGGACAAGCAAGCCGTCTTCAATCAGCCCGCTCACGGCATCTCGCTCGCGAATGGACTGCCTGAGAAATATTGAAAACTTGTTGAGCAGAATATTTTGCCCAAAGAAGTGAACACCGATGCGGCCGACTACCGACAGGATACTTTCATCGACTGGCGCCCTGCCGTCTTTCTTGATGGAAACGACAAAAAACATATCGACTTGATCAGGCAATATCTTCCAGTACAGCAAATGCGCATGACTCTTGTCTGAGGGCAATACCCCTGAGCGCTCTTTCAGGTCTTGAGGCAGTACACTCGGAATATAAACCAGGCCACGAGACGCAACAACACTACTGTTATGATCGTAAATGGCGAGCGAGAAATTGTACTCGCCAACAACAGGAACCAACACATCCCACACCAGGTTCAGCTCATAATCAAAATCACAAGGCTCGCCGTGGTGCGATGCCCTCATTCCATTGATGCCCACTTCATAGCCTGCCATGTAGATTATCGCTCTCTTTCTACCATAAAATCACACTGGCCTGCAGGCCCGCTCAAATTCGGTTAATCCTTTACCGTTCAAGCACTGTGAAGATATGACCACACTCACATAAATGTAAAGTTTTTTTACAACAAATCAAAAACGCCCTCACCCCGATCTCTAAGAATAGAATCTTTTGTTATTTGCAAAGCATTTAAACGACTGATAGTTTACCGACCATATTGTGGAATCTCCATACGCTGAACTTACCCGGCAGTATCAAGGGATATCTCGTTTCCCACCGTGGAGTTATTTCATGCTAGAAGCCAAAGAATTATATAAATTTTTTGGAGAGAAAATGGTATTGGACGGCGTCTCCATTTCACTTGAAAAAGGAAAGGTTCTGGCACTTTGCGGCCCCAGTGGCTGTGGAAAAAGTACTTTACTGCGGATCTTGAGCGGACTTGAGCCGTCCACTCGTGGTGCGGTTCTTCTTGGCGATACTCCCATCAACCGTGAAGCCTTGCGCAAGCCTGAAGTGCGTGGCCGTATTGGCTTTGTTTTCCAGCGTCCGGCGCTTTACCCCAATATGCGAGTGATGGAAAACATCACGCTGGCCTTGCGTAAAGTCAGGCAACTGTCTCATCAGGACGCGCAAGAGAAGGCTTATGAAGCCCTTGGCAAAGTTCGCCTTACCGACAAAAGCAGGGCCTGGCCCGCTACGTTGTCCGGTGGCCAGGCTCAGCGCGCATCCATAGCCCGCGCGCTGGCGCTTGAGCCGGATGTACTGCTGCTGGATGAGCCCACTTCTGCTCTGGACCCGGAACTTGTCCATGAAGTGCTTGAAGTCATGCGCGGTCTGGCCCGCGGCGGGACAACGATGGCCGTGGCAACCCATGAGCTTGCCTTTGCCCGGGAAGTCGCTCATGAAGTGGCCTTTTTCGACCAGGGCAAAAACCTCGAAACACAACCTGCCGAGGACTTTTTCAGAAGCCCGCAAACGGATCGGGCCGCTCGGTTTATCGAAAGTATCCTACATCGCTAATAACGTATTAATAAAAACTCTCCGCCATACCGTTACAACACACTGACCTCTACCGATAGCGGCCAGTGAGAATGACTGTATTCCGAAACAACCTACTGGATACTTATATGGGGTATGCCTATGAAAACAAACTTGTTATGGGCAGGGATTCTGGCCATCTCCTCTTGTCTTTCTCTGCCAGCCGTCGCAGCCGAACCGGTATCGATACTGGATCAGGTCAAACAGCGCTCAAAGCTCGTTATCGGCGTAGACCCCAGCGCCCCGCCCATGGCGCAGATCGGCGCGGATGGTCAGAGCGTCGGTTTCGCCCCGGATCTTGCCCGTGCCGTGGCTAAAGAGCTGAATGTGAGTGTCGAGTTCAAACCCATCTCCGGAGCCGTTCAGATTCCCGCCATCAAGAACGGCGACATCGATGCGATGTTCGGGTCGACCACACCCACTGTAAAACGTGAGCAGGTACTGGATTTCACCATCGTTTATAACTGGGACTATGTAGTGCCGCTGGTTCGGGCCGGTGACAGTGGCGATATCAAGACCTACACGCCACCCAAACGTGTTTCCACGTCCAAGAACAATTACGCGGCTCAACTCTTCAAAGACCTTGTGCCAACCGGCCAGGTGACGTTCTTTGACAACTACAGCGATGCCGTTGAAGCCCTGCGCTCCAATCAGACAGATGCCGTGCTGCTCAACAGTTTTTCAGCCAAGGCCTACGCCAAACGTTATGGCGACAGCCTGAAGATTGGCGAAGCATTCTTTACCGATCCACAGGCAATCATCGTGCGACAGAACGATTCACTCTGGCGTAATTATCTGAACCATACCATTCAGAAGATCTGGGCCCGTGGCGAGTTTGCCGAACTGTACGAAAAGCATTTTGGCTACAAACCTGAATTCACCCTCTGGTCTCAATACAGACTGCAGCCAGGTATCGAGAATTGATATCGTTCTGGGATGAGGCGAGCACTCTGTTCGCCTCGGCTTTTACCACGACTCTGCTTTTGGCCGTCATAAGCCTGGGCATTACTGCAATCCTCAGTGCGCCTGTCGCTCTGGCACTGCATGCCAGGTCTGCATGGGCCCGGGGATATGTAGACCTCGCGATGAAAGTCCCTTTGATCGTCAAACTTTTCGTGTGCTTTTATCTTCTGCAACTCAATCCACTGATATGCGGAGTCATTGCGCTTGTACTGCATCAAGTCGGGTATTGCGCCGAAATCCTGTCGGGAGGGCTGAGAGCCGTTCCCACCGAGTATGAAGACGCAGCTCTGAGTTCAGGTTTGTCATGGTCGAGAACCGCTTTTTCAATCCGGCTACCGGAAGCCTTGCGTCTGGTCGCTCCCTCGCTGGTACTGCAAACCGCAGAAATCATTAAAAACACCTCGATAGTCTCGCTCATTGGTGTTGTAGAACTCACCGGCGCATCGGAAACATTGCAGTCTCAAACCTTTGAATACTTGCGCGGTTTCCTCGCCGCAGCGGCCTCCTATGCAGTGCTGACACTCCCGATAATGGCCGCCGGCTATTTCATGGAAAAAAGATTACGGAGCAGGATATGAAAACCGTCCTGTCCATTATTGGCAGATACCGATTGCTGATCATCCTGGCTCTTTTTGGTGTATGGGCTCTGATCGATCCGATCTGGAAAGAACTGGCTTCGTCCTGGCCGTTTTTTCTGGAGGGTCTTTATACGACAGCCATCTATTCCCTGGCAGGCGTAGTACTGGGTTTGCTCTTCGGTGGATTATTGGCAAGTCTGCGGCTTGCCGGAGGCCTTGCGGGTTTTATCGGGGGCTTCATTGTTGTAGCCACTCAAGCCGTGCCGCCGCTCTTCATTATCAGCGCAGCCTATCTGGTATCACCGGAGGTATTACCGTTCAGAGTGACACCCGCAACGGCCGCAGTCGTGGCACTGACCGTGATCGGGGGAAGCTATTATTGCGAAGCCCTGCGCAGTGCAATCGCGGGAGTCGAACAGCTACAGATCGAAGCCGCTGAAATCACCGGCCTGTCACGCAGAACAACATTGCTTCGCATCATATTGCCCCAGGCGCTTATCTCCTGCGTCCCGGCGCTGGGCGCGATCTCCATTGTGGTTTTCAAGCTGTCCACACTGCTTTATCCACTCGGAATTACCGACTTCTTCAGAACAACCGTACTGGTGAATAACCGGGTGGTTGCGCCTTGGCAGTGCTACGCACTTATTGCCGGTTTTTACTATGTCATGAGCGATGTTCTGCAGTGGGTCATCAACCGGATATCCGCACGCATTTCCGGCAATTCAACCCTGGAGCACGAGAACCAGAGCGCCAAAGTTGCCGTTAGTTGAAACCTCA
Organism: Pseudomonas cichorii; assembly: GCF_015471405.1. GTDB lineage: Bacteria > Pseudomonadota > Gammaproteobacteria > Pseudomonadales > Pseudomonadaceae > Aquipseudomonas > Aquipseudomonas serbiensis. The sequence continues at coordinate 262,443 of NZ_BLVZ01000007.1, read as the reverse complement.
TACAAGGAGTAGACCATGACCACTCAACGCCAACTGCACCTGGCTGCATTCGGCGCTCTTGGGGGTAACCACATTGCCTCCTGGCGTCATCCGAAAGCCGACACTGCCCAGGTGCTCAGCGCCGCCTACTACAAAGACTTCGCCCGACTGGCCGAGCGAGGTCTTTTCGACCTGATCTTTTTCCCGGACATTCTGGCCGTCGCACAGGACCGGGATAAAGACGGCTTTAAAAACATTGCCAAGGGCATTCCCTTTCGGGCGGAACCTATCAGCACGCTCGCACTGATTGCCGGTGTAACGGAGCATATTGGTCTGGTGGGCACGGTATCGACAGCCCACACGCAGCCCTTCAATGTTGCCCGCACCTTCGCCTGGCTGGATCATCTCAGCGGCGGGCGCGTCGGCTGGAATATCGTGACGACTGCCAGTGAAGCGGAGTCGCGCAACTTCGGGACAAGCCTGCCGCCCCATGACGAGCGGTACGCACGCGCTGAAGAGTTTGTCGCCGTGGTACGAAAGCTTTGGGACAGCTGGAAGGATGATGCCATTCTCGGCGACAAGGAGAACGCACGGTTTGCCGATCCGGCACGGGTGAATCCCGTCGGCCATGAAGGCCGGTTCTATAAGGTTGAAGGCCCGCTTAACGTACCTCGCTCACCTCAAGGCCATCCCGTGCTGTTCCAGGCTGGCGCTTCCGATGTCGGCAGAAGCTTTGCTGCCCAGACTGCCGATGCCGTGTTCTTTGCAGCTCAGACTCGCGAGGACGCGCAACGAATCGGCTCGGATATCCGTCGGCTGGCGCAGCTCCACGGGCGATCGGCCGAAGGGGTACGCCTGCTGCTGGGTGTTCTGGTTATTGTCGGTGAGACCGAAGAGCAGGCCCGTGAGAAACAGGCCGAGCTGGGGCGTTTGCTGGAACCCGAGGTGGGTAGAGCCCTGTTATTTGAACTCATTGGTGTCGACCTGTCTGACTGGCCGCTGGACGGCCCGTTTCCAGAACTCGATCCCGCGGCCGTTCCCGGTATTAAAAGCCGATATGAATTACTTCGGGACATGGCGAAACGTGAGCAGATGACGCTCAGGCAGGTCATCGAGCGCGTCGCCAGCGCGGCAGGTCATCTTGTAGTGGTGGGTAATCCACAGCAGGTAGCCGACCAATTGCTGGACTGGTTCGATGCGGGGATCGTGGATGGCTATGCGGTCATGTGGCCACATCTGCTGGGAGGCATACAGGACTTCGTCGACCTGGTCATACCTGAACTGCAACGACGCAATGCTTACCGCACCGCTTACACGGGCAATACGCTGCGCTCGCACCTGGAGTTGCCCGATATCGACTGGCCAGCGTGAAGCCGGGGGCAAATGCCCGGCAAAGCAAAGCCCCATCTCAAGGCAGGTGGGGCTAAAAGGATTGGGTCAGATTTTTTGACCCGAGACTTACACAATGAACTCTGGGTAATTGATAGACAGCGGAATTTCTTTATGCGGATTGAAAGAGTCGTAGGGATTTGAAATATGCCCTTTCTTGGTCGGATGCCGCGTAAAGAAAATCAGCATGTCCCGCGTGGCTCGTGAATCACTCACGGAGGCATGAACAGGCGAGAGACTGTGTTTGCGTTCGTGATCGACGATCAGCAATGTATCCAGAAACTTTTTGTGCTGTGCCTGCCCCAGACGATATTCGGGGTTGGCCTCATTCCAGCGGGTGCCATTCTTTTCTCTGTTGTCATGGATAAACGTGATCGCACTGTTATCCGTAATATTCTCTTTGCCCAACAGAGTTGTCATCGTATGGTCGACCCCATCGGCATGCACTCCCTCCAGGGCAGGCTCTCCGAGCAATTCAGGTGTCGTGATGGTTCTCAAGTTGAAAACCGTGGACACCAGGCTGGTGGAATCATAATCAAGGCTTGGCCGCGGGCTTATAGAAGTGTCCTTGATCAAGTAGGCCTTGAAAAGCAGCAGCGCTTGAAACGCACGGTTCAATTGCAGATCGTCACCAATCCCCCTGAACTCTCTGACTTTCCCCGAGTCATGGCGAACAAAGTCTTCCTGGGCAGAAAGAACAAAAGGTTGAAACTCTATCCTGTTGATCTTTGAGTTGGCGAAGTCCAGCTCAAAACGCCCGTTCCTTGATTCGCGAAAAGGCAGGGTTGGATCAGGAGGCAGGTTATCGCTGACACTCTTGAGCGCTTCAAGATCCTCGTCCGTGGCCCCCAAGCCTTTTACGATTCTCGTTACATCATCCCCGTCCAGAGAAATGAAGCTTTCCCTGACATACGCGGATTTTACTTCAGACAAAAAACTGACCAGATTAAAACTACCCATTTTAAACCTCATTTAAATGATTGCTGCCATGCACTGATGAGTTTGATATCACTGAGACGTTTGGCCACGAGGATACGTGGACCACTTACTTAATATGCTTCACCCCTCCTACACCATTGACAATCCCGAAAACCAAACTCAAAATCCTTTATCACTTTATGTCTTCAGGGAAGAACATGTTAAAAGCCAGGTTTCACAATAATGCCGTCCTGCTTATTTCCTGCCTGTTCGTTGTACTGTGGTCCACCGGCTTTATCGTTGGAAGAATGATCGTTGGCTCCGCGTCTCCCAACATCTTTCTTGCCAGTCGTTTTTTTCTTTCCTTTTTACTGTTCACTTTCGCAGCGGCCTTGCTGAAAAAAATATGGCCTCCACTTAATGAGTGGCACAAGCACATATTCGCGGGCCTGCTCATTAACGGTCTTTATCTGGGCGGAAGCTACTGGGCCATTTCAAAAGGATTGCCCGCCGCCCTGATGGCTCTGCTGGGTGCCCTGCAACCGCTGCTGACGGTCGTGATTTCGATAGCCTTTCTGAAGGGAAGAATCGCGCCCCTTCAAGCGCTGGGCATCTTCATTGGACTTTCCGGCGTAACCCTTGTCCTTTCCCCGTCATTTCAAACAGGCAGCCACATTGATTACTCGTTTTCAGTCTTGCTGATTGCCATACTTTCCGTTTTCTCGATAACGTTTGGCACCATCCTGCAAAAGACTTCACTTGGAAAGTCTGAACTTCTGCCCTCCATGGCCATACAGAACCTGTTTTCATCGGTTGCTGCACTGATATTTATCCTGCTCCTTGACGAGTCACACCTGATCGTCAATGCAAACTTTATATTTTCTCTTGCCTGGGCCGTATTGGTCTTATCAGGATTGGGAACGCTGTCCCTGGTCTGGCTGATCAGAAACGGGGACATGACCAAGACAACATCCCTGTTACTACTCGCTCCGCCTTTGGCGGCATTAGAGGCTTGGGCCTTTTTTGGAGATAAGCTCGTGCCGATACAGATTGCCGGGTTTATCCTTTCATTACTGGGCGTCTGGTTTTGCAGGGTAAAAATTGCTCCCCCTGTTACCCAATAGCTCTAATCACTTCTGTTTGCCGATAATTCCTCAGCGAAACCGCTGAGGAATTATCGCAACCCTCACCCAGACTTGTGGCCCCGTGAGAAACTCCAGATCTTTTGGACCTCCATTGAAAATGGTGAGTTTTAACTCCATTTGATTGTGTCGTCAGGAGTGGTTTATTTCTTGTGAAAATTTAGAGTAGATAATAATCACGGGCTAATATTTGGCAACTACCATTTTTCAACATGTTTATTCCAGCCTGGAATATACTTCGACTGACACGTGGTTCTGTAAAGAAACATTACACTGAGGTGTGATTTTTCAGAGTTTACTTTCCACACAAATAACCTTATAACTTCTTTTTATAAGAGCACTTCGGATAGCTTTTATCCGGGACCGGACTCTTCGCGAATGAATTCGCTCCTACGCCGTTTTAAACGCAGCATGACCGCCGTGTAGGAGCGAATTCATTCGCGAAACTGTTTATTGTGCGGTGAGCACAGCAGGAGGTGTGTTCTTTTTCATGGCGAAGATCAAACCGGCCATAATACACAGCGCACCAATGGTCCCGGCAAACCCCAGAGACTCGCCAAAGAAGGAAAATGCAAACAAGGTGGCAAAAAGAGGATCACTGGTTTCGATGATCTGGACCTTGCTCGCCTCTCCCTGATGCACAGCTTTGGTCGTGAAATAGAAGCCGCCAATAGTGGGCAGCAATACCAAGGCCGCGATTGCCAGTAGCGAAATACCGCTTGGGAATACAAAGCCCTCTCTGAGCAAAGGCACCGACAGATAAAGACTGCCGAAACCAAAGAGCCAGGCCAGTTGTGGCAATCCACTCCCCATGTTCATCAGTTTGGAAGTGAAGATGAACAAGGCATAACCCAACCCGGCCAGCAGCGCGAGAGTGACCCCAAGGTAGCTGCCGCTGATCTCTCCTTCGTAGCTCAGAATCAGGTAGACGCCCGCGAGGATGGCTGCAAAAGCGACGACTTTGTTGAACCCGATTCGCTCACCGAGGAACAAGGCAGACAGGATGATGGTCATGCCTCCAGCGGCATAAAGCAGAAATGCCACCAACGGGATGGACGCTTCCTGAAAGGCCCAGGTCTCGAAAAAGTAGAGGCAGAATATTCCCAGGAAGGCGAGCACAGCGAATTGAGGCCACTTGCTGGCCAGTGCCAGAGTTTCGCGCCTGCGCTCCTGAGTGATAGCGCAATAGAGGGCAATGACAAGAAAGGCTCCGAAACACTTCCAGAACGCAATCTGATTGGACGTTGAACCGTTTGCAAAGCCCACACGGGTCAAGGCTCCGATAGTACCGTTCAGAATCGCGGCAATCAGGGCATAAAACTCTGGGCGTTTAAATAAGCTGGCACTCATGGACATTCCTTACCTGGAAATGGAGAAGCCGCGTCATCGATGAAACGGCGGCATGCTTCCTTGCACAATGCGCTGGATTTTATAGCGCACAAAAGAAAAATGCCCGGTTTCAGCAATCATGCTGGAACCAGGCATTTTCAGTCGCATCAAAAGCAGCGATTTTACTCTCTGCTGTTGTGCTGATATATGGTCGGGGTAAGGGGATTCGAACTCCTGACATCCTGCTCCCAAAGCAGGCGCGCTACCGGACTGCGCTATACCCCGTTGAAATCAAGACACCTCAACAAGCTGCCTGCGATCTGATGCTAATGGCATCATATCTTTAAGATTCGGCTTCAAAGATGACTTTGAAACCAAAAATGGTGGGTCGTGTGGGATTCGAACCTACGACCAATTGGTTAAAAGCCAACTGCTCTACCAACTGAGCTAACGACCCAAATTATGGTCGGGGTAAGGGGATTCGAACTCCTGACATCCTGCTCCCAAAGCAGGCGCGCTACCGGACTGCGCTATACCCCGACTGAAACAACCTTGAACCTGGTGAAATCTGGCTCCACGACCTGGACTCGAACCAGGGACCCAGTGATTAACAGTCACTTGCTCTACCAACTGAGCTATCGCGGAACTTCAATTTCAGATTCAACTTACTGCATTGAATCAACTCGCTGTTAACTCGTTAATTCAACCTCTTCGACCTTTTCGCTTTGTTTGCAACGTTGCGTTCACGTCTCTGAGGCGCGCTATTCTACATTTTCAAAAACACCTGTCAACCCTCTAAATTGCTTTTAAGACAATGATTTGCGATTTTTTTTCAGATCGCCTGCGCACTCCCTGCAAACCCGATTCCTGCACCGCCAGCCGCCCCTATAAAAAAGGGCCCTCACCAGGAGAGCCCTTCCGTTCAGCTATATAAAGAAGCAATCAGCCAAAAACGATCTCGCCATCCACCACCTTGCCGGTGATGCTGGAGCCTGGCACGAAGCTGCCCGACAGGATCAACTGGGCCAACGGGTTTTCGATCCAGCGTTGTATCGCACGCTTGAGAGGCCGTGCGCCATACACTGGGTCGTAACCAATGGCGATCAGCTTGTCGAGGGCTTCCGGGCTCAATGTCAAGGAAAGCTCGCGCTCTGCAAGACGGCTGCGCAGACGTCCCAGCTGAATCTCGGTAATGCCCGCGATCTGATCCCGTGCCAACGGCTCGAAGATCACCACTTCGTCGATCCGGTTGATGAACTCCGGCCGGAAATGTGTACTGACTGCATCCATCACCGCAGCACGCTGCGCTTCACGATCACCTACCAGCTCCTGGATCTGTGCAGACCCGAGGTTGGAGGTCATGACAATCACGGTATTGCGGAAATCCACCGTGCGACCATGGCTATCCGTCAGGCGCCCATCCTCCAGCACTTGCAGCAGAATGTTGAAAACGTCTGCGTGCGCCTTCTCGACCTCATCGAGCAGGATCACCGAATAAGGCTTGCGACGAACAGCCTCGGTCAGATAACCGCCCTCTTCATAACCGACATAGCCCGGTGGCGCACCGATCAGGCGAGCGACGGAGTGTTTCTCCATGAACTCGGACATATCGATCCGTACCATGGCCTCTTCGGTATCGAACAGAAACTCAGCCAGCGCCTTGCACAGCTCAGTCTTACCGACACCAGTCGGGCCCAGGAACATGAAGGAGCCGCTCGGGCGATTAGGATCGGACAACCCGGCACGGGAACGACGCACGGCGCTGGCCACAGCCACTACGGCTTCACTCTGGCCTATCACACGCTTGTGCAGCAGGCTTTCCATTTTCAGCAGCTTCTCACGCTCGCCTTCGAGCATTTTCGACACTGGAATGCCTGTCCACTTGGAGACGACTTCAGCAATCTCCTCCTCGGTCACCCGGCTGCGCAGCAACTGGTTTTCCGGCTTGCCGTGCTGATCGACCATCTGCAGGCTGCGCTCCAGGTCCGGGATGATGCCGTACTGCAATTCAGCCATGCGGTTCAGATCACCGCGACGACGGGCCGCTTCCAGCTCCTGGCGCGACTGCTCGATTTTCTGCTGGATCTGCGCCGAACCGGTCACTTCAGCCTTTTCCGAAGCCCAGACCTCTTCAAGATCGGCGTACTCACGTTCCATACGCTCGATATCGAGCTGCAGCTTTTCCAGACGCTTGATTGCCGCCTCGTCCTTTTCCTTCTTGAGGGCCTGAGATTCGACCTTCAACTGGATCAGACGACGCTCAAGACGGTCGAGCACTTCTGGTTTGGAATCGATTTCCATGCGAATGCGGCTGGCCGCTTCGTCGATCAGGTCGATGGCCTTGTCCGGCAACTGGCGATCCGTGATGTAGCGATGGCTCAGTTTGGCGGCCGCAATAATCGCACCGTCGGTAATACCGACTTTATGGTGAACCTCGTAGCGCTCTTTCAAACCACGCAGGATGGCGATGGTGTCTTCTTCGCTAGGTTCTTCCACCAGCACTTTCTGGAAGCGGCGCTCAAGGGCAGCGTCCTTCTCTATATATTGGCGATACTCGTTGAGCGTGGTCGCGCCGACGCAATGCAGCTCGCCACGAGCCAGAGCCGGCTTGAGCATATTGCCCGCATCCATAGAGCCTTCACCTTTACCGGCACCGACCATGGTATGCAGTTCGTCGATGAACAGGATGATCTGGCCTTCCTGTTTACTCAGCTCATTGAGCAGCGACTTCAGGCGCTCCTCGAACTCACCACGGTATTTGGCACCGGCAATCAATGCGCCCATGTCCAGCGATAGCAGACGCTTGCCTTTAAGGCCGTCCGGAACCTCGCCATTAATGATGCGCTGCGCCAGACCTTCGGCGATGGCGGTCTTGCCCACGCCGGGTTCGCCGATCAGCACCGGGTTGTTCTTGGTCCGCCGTTGCAGGACCTGAATGGTCCGGCGAATCTCATCGTCCCGCCCGATCACCGGATCAAGCTTGCCCTCTTCGGCGCGCTTGGTCAGGTCGACGGTGTACTTGTCCAGAGCCTGACGCGACTCTTCAACGTTGGGGTCATTGACCGCGCCACCGCCACGCAGGTTATTGATGGCATTCTCAAGCGCCTTCTTGCTCACGCCCTGACCGAGCAGCAACTTGCCCAGCTTGCTGTTCTCGTCCATGGCGGCAAGCAGCACCAGCTCGCTGGAAATGAACTGGTCGCCCTTCTGTTGCGCCAGACGATCAGCCTGATTGAGCAGGCGCGCCAGATCCTGGGACATGTTGACGTCGCCGGTAGGGTTCTGGATTTTCGGCAGATGGTCGAGCTCTTTGCTCAACTCTTTGCGCAGGCTGTTGATGTCAAAGCCCACTTGCAGCAATAAAGGCTTGATGGAGCCGCCTTGCTGTTCGAGCAAAGCCTGCATCAAGTGCGCAGGCTCGATGGCTGGATGATCCAGGCCCACGGCCAGCGATTGGGAGTCTGATAAAGCCAATTGCAACTTGCTGGTCAATCTATCGATACGCATTAGTCACCTTCCTTCAAAGCAGGCCGGAGCAATGAACACACCTATAACGAAAACCTGCTGGATAGTCAGTTAGATGTGGACGATTCTGCGGGTTTCAAGCTCGACTTGATTGATGCACATCAGCCCGACGCGCAAGCCAGCCATAACGGGCTGCACCAGGAGGCCTGCAATCAGGCTTGATCTATCCAGATCAGCGAGGCAAAACGGCCAGTGGTGGCACTACGGCGGTAAGAAAAGAAACGTGAGTCAGTGAACGTATCCAGTCCGCCACCATGGACTGATAAAACACCATAGGCGGCCAGCCGTAAACGTGCAAGGGCGTAGATATCGGCCATGAAACGCCCGGCATTGGCGCTTGGGATAAAGGCATCGGCCGTTTCAGGATGGGTTGCCATGAAGGTTTCCCGAACCTCTGGACCAACCTCGAAGGAAGGCTGCCCGATGGCTGGACCAAGCCAGACCATGATCTCCTCCGGTGCAACCTGCAAACTGCTGGCAGTCGCCTCAAGCACACCTGCCGCAAGGCCACGCCAGCCGGCATGTGCAGCAGCGACTCGGGTGCCATCGCGACGACAGAACAGAGCGGGCAGGCAATCGGCGGTCATGATGGTGCAAGCCACGCCGGGCGTGTCGGTCCAGCTTGCATCGGCCTCGGCCACCGAGGAAGGATCGGCATGCGCCACAACAACACCGTGTACCTGACGCAACCAGGCAGGCTGCACATTCAGTTGCGATGACAGGTATTGGCGATTACTGGCGACTGCTTGCGGGTTGTCACTGACGTGATCGCCCAGATTGAAGCTGTCGAACGGAGCCTGGCTGGCTCCGCCCGAGCGGGTGGTGATGCAGGATCTGACGTGCGCAGGCGCAGGCCAGTCTGGAATCAGCCAGTCACTCACCCGATGAATGCCTCGCGGTCCTGCTTGAGCAACGACAGCAGCCAGACGAAATCGTCAGGCAGTGGCGACTCCCAGCTCATGCGCTGGCCGGAGACCGGGTGATCCAGCTCCAGGAAACGGGCATGCAGCGCCTGACGCGGGAAAGTCTTCAACGACTCGACCATGGTCTGGCTGGCTGCTGGCGGGATACGGAAACGACCGCCATAAGCCGGATCGCCCACCAACGGATAGTTGATGTGCGCCATGTGTACGCGGATCTGGTGAGTGCGACCGGTTTCCAGCTTGACCCGCACGTGAGTGTGGGAGCGGAAACGTTCGAGCACGCGGTAATGACTGACCGCCTGCTTGCCGCCTTCCATTACCGCCATGCGCTGACGCTGCTGACCATGACGCCCGATCGGCGCATCGATCTTGCCGCCAGCGGTGACGACACCGATGACGATGCATTCATAGATGCGGCTGACACTGCGGTTTTGCAGTTGCGTCACCAGTTGAGTCTGGGCCTGAATGGTCTTGGCGACCACCATCAGGCCCGTGGTGTCCTTGTCCAGACGATGCACGATACCGGCGCGCGGCACGTTGATGATGTCCGGGACGTGATGCAGCAAGGCATTGAGCAAGGTGCCGTCGGCATGACCTGCGGCAGGATGCACCACCAGGCCGGCGGGTTTGTTGATCACCAGGATCTGGTCGTCTTCGTAGACGATATCCAGCTCGATATCCTGAGCAACCCACTCGCCCTGAGCTTCCTGCTCGGCAATCAGTTGCAGGACAGAGCCACCGTGAACGATGTCACGCGGGCGCAGGACACCGCCGTCCACAGTCAGACGGCCGTCCTTGATCCAGGCGGAAAGGCGCGAGCGCGAGTGCTCTGCGAATAATTGTGCGGCGACTTGATCGAGGCGTTGACCGCCCAATTCGGACGGCACCTCTGCGCGAAGTTCTATATTTTCGGACATGGCCAGACTAGAAGGCGCGGCTAGCCTTTGGTTTCGGCAGCGCGCTTGTGGTTAAATACGGCGTCTTTTGCCCCGCGGGTCTTGCGGGGCGCTCATCATAACAGGACGGCCCCGCCCAAGACAGCAGGCCGTTATAGGGACGCAAGCCGCCATGCAAGTGAAACACCTGCTGCTGATCGCCATCCTCGCACTGACTGCGGCCTGTTCGTCGAAGGAAGTCATCGACGAGAACCTCAGTGAGGTCGAGCTGTACCAGCAGGCGCAGGCCGACCTGGACAACAACAGCTACAACAGCGCCACCGAGAAGCTCAAGGCTCTGGAATCACGCTATCCGTTCGGTCGCTATGCCGATCAGGCACAGCTTGAACTGATTTACTCGAACTACAAGAACAGTGAACCCGAGGCCGCCAAGTCCGCTGCCGAACGCTTCATTCGCCTGCACCCGCAACACCCTAACGTCGACTATGCGTACTACATGAAAGGCCTGACCTCCTTCGACCAGGACGTCGGCCTGCTGGCGCGCTTCCTGCCACTGGACCAGACCAAACGTGACCCGGGTGCTGCACGCGACTCGTTCAACGAGTTCGCTCAACTGACCAGCCGCTACCCGAACAGCCGTTACTCGCCTGACGCCAAGCAGCGCATGATTTACCTGCGCAACCTGCTGGCGGCATACGAAATTCACGTAGCCGACTACTACCTGACACGTCAGGCCTATGTCGCCGCCGCCAACCGTGGCCGCTACGTTGTGGAAAACTTCCAGGAAACACCTTCGGTCGGTGATGGCCTTGCAGTGATGGTCGAGTCCTATCAGCGCCTGCACCTCGACGATCTGGCAGCTACCAGCCTCGAAGTCCTGAAAGCCAACTACCCGAACCACCCGCAACTGGCTGACGGCCAGTTCACGCCTCGCCAGGCCGAAGCCGACAACCGCACGTGGCTGTCGAAAGCGACTCTGGGCCTGATCAATGGCAGCGCGCCTTTGCCACCGGGCGAAACCCGCGCCAACCAGGACATCCAGAAGCAGTATCAGGATGCCAAGGACGCCATCCCGAAAGAATTGCTGCCGGAAAACCAGGCAGAGCTGGATGAGCAGGCCAAGGAAGCTGAAGAAGCCAAAGGCAACAAAAGCCGCTCCTGGTTCAGCTACATGACACTGGGTCTGTTCGACTGAGACCGGTGATCACAAGAAAGAGGCCTGCGGGCCTCTTTTTTTGTGCCACACATTTGCGGGAGCGAATCGGGCGGCGCTCCGCTTATCCGCGATGACGGCCTCTTCGCGAATAAATTCACTCCTACTTCATTCCCGCCTGCGCCTTGGCTACACTGCGGGCTATTCAATCATTAAGCTGGTAGTCATGATTCGCATAATTATGTGGGTCGCGTTGATCGCGGCAGTGGTGTGGTTCGTCAAGCGCCTGCTCAACCCTCCTGCCCCCAAAAAACGTGAAGAACCGCCAGAAACTGCGGCATCGCCCATGGTACGTTGCGCCCATTGTGGCGTTCATCTTCCTCGTGATCGTGCATTGAGCCAGGAACAACAATGGTATTGCAGCGAGTCGCACAGGCTAGAAGGCCCAGCGACTCGTGACCGCTGAGACGCTTTCACTCGGCAGCCCCCAAGCGCAACGGATTCTGCGGCTGTATCACCTGTATCGACTGACCATCGGCATCGTGCTGGTGCTGTTGATTTCCAGCGACCTGGACACCGAACTGTTGCAACTGGCCAACCTGAATCTGTTTCGGGCTGGCTGCTGGCTGTATCTGGTGTTCAACATTCTGGTTGTGGTGCTGCTTGAACGCCCCAGCCATAAAGTCCAGCTCTTCAGCCTGGCAGTGACCGATGCGGTGATGCTGTCAGGGCTGTTCTATGCCGCGGGTGGTACTTCCAGCGGCATTGGCAACCTGCTGATTGCCTCGGTCGCCATCAGTAATGTCCTGTTGCGCGGTCGCCTCGGTCTGCTGATCGCCGCTGTCTCTGCCATCGGCATCATTTACCTGACCTTCTACATCAGCTTCATCAGCCCGCTGGCCTCGAACGACTATCTGCAGGCCAGCACACTGGGCGCCTTGTGTTTTGCCGCCGCCATGCTGGTACAGGCACTGACCGCCCGTATGCAGGTGAGCGAAGTACTGGCAGAACAGCGCGCCGCCGATGTCGACAACCTCGAAGAACTCAATGCCCTGATCCTGCAACGCATGCGCACCGGCATTCTGGTGCTCGACTCGCGACGACAGGTCCTGCTGGCCAATCAGGGTGCATTGAGCCTGCTGGGCCACGAGCAACTGGTCGGTCAGGTCATCGACCAGTATTCGCCACAACTGGTAGATCGCCTCAGGCAATGGCTGATCAATCCGATCATGGCGCCACGCAGCATCTCGACCTCCGCCATCGGTCCGATCCTGCAACCGAGCTTCGCCGCACTCAATCGGGGTGACCAGCGCCAGACGCTGATTTTTCTGGAAGATCTCTCACAGGTTGCCCATCAGGCCCAGCAGTTGAAGCTTGCCGCACTGGGCCGCCTGACGGCCGGCATCGCTCATGAGATCCGCAATCCGCTGGGCGCCGTCAGCCATGCCGCGCAATTGCTCAATGAGTCGGAAGAGCTGTCAGGACCGGATAGGCGGCTCGGGCAGATCATTCACGACCAATCGCGACGCATCAATGTAGTGATCGAGAACGTCCTGCAACTGTCCAGACGCCGCGAAACCGAACCCGAGCTGCTGGACCTGAGAGCCTGGCTGGAGAATTTCGTAGCAGACTTTCGCAGCTCTGCGCCTGCCAACCAGTTGGTCCACACCGAAATAGGCCAGGGCATGCTCACCACGCGCATGGACCCGGAGCAACTGAATCAGGTGCTGACCAACTTGCTGCAGAATGGCTTACGCTACAGCGGCATGAATCATGAGACAGCGCAGGTCTGGCTGAAGCTGTTTCACAACCCGGAAAACGACTTGCCTACCCTGGAAGTCCTTGATGACGGGCCTGGCGTGTCCGAACAGCATCTGGCCAAACTCTTCGAGCCCTTTTTCACCACAGAAAGCAAAGGTACGGGCCTTGGCCTCTACCTTTCCCGCGAGCTGTGCGAAAGCAACCAGGCACATCTGGATTACACCCTTCGCCATGAGGGCGGTAGTTGTCTGCGCATCACTTTCGCTCACCCGTTCAAGTTGAGCTGAGCATGACCCAACGGCAAAAGATCCTGATAGTCGATGATGAGCCGGACATTCGTGAACTCCTGGAGATCACGCTCGGCCGGATGAAACTCGACACCCGTAGCGCCCGCAATGTAACCGAGGCCAGAAACTGGCTGGCTCGCGAACCCTTCGACATGTGCCTGACCGACATGCGCTTGCCTGACGGTAATGGCCTGGAACTGGTGCAGCATATTCAGCAGGTTTACCCACAAACGCCTGTGGCGATGATCACCGCCCATGGCAGCCTGGATATGGCCATCCACGCACTCAAGGCAGGTGCCTTCGACTTTCTGACCAAGCCGGTAGATCTGACCCGGCTTCGCGAACTGGTCAGCAGCGCCTTGCGACTGCACCCCGGCACTCAAACGGAACGCAGCATCGACAGCCGTTTACTGGGCAACTCACCACCGATGCGCGCCCTTCGCAAGCAAATCGACAAACTGGCGCGCAGCCAGGCTCCGATCTATATCAGTGGCGAATCGGGGAGCGGCAAGGAACTGGTCGCCCGCTTGATCCATGAGCAAGGGCCACGCATCGACAAACCCTTCGTGCCGGTCAACTGCGGCGCAATCCCGTCAGAATTGATGGAAAGCGAGTTCTTCGGCCATCGCAAAGGCAGTTTTACCGGCGCTCATGAAGACAAGCCGGGCCTGTTTCAGACAGCCAATAACGGCACGCTGTTTCTTGATGAGGTGGCTGACTTGCCGCTGGCCATGCAGGTCAAACTGCTGCGTGCCATACAGGAAAAGTCCATACGCAGCGTCGGCGGTCAGCAGGAGCAAGTGGTGGATGTGCGCATTCTATGTGCCACCCACAAAGACTTGAGTGCCGAGGTTGCTGCCGGGCGCTTCCGGCAGGATTTGTATTACCGCCTGAACGTCATCGAATTGCGAGTACCGCCCTTGCGTGAACGGCGCGAAGATATCGATCAACTGGTCGGCAGCGTTCTGCAACGCTTGGCCACCAACTGCGGTCAGGCGGCAGCGCGCCTCCACCCGCAGGCACTGGAAACCCTGAAAAGCTATCGCTTCCCCGGCAACGTTCGCGAGCTTGAGAACATGCTGGAACGCGCCTATACGCTCTGCGAAAACGATGAGATCCACGCCAGCGACCTTCGTCTTGCTGAATCCGGCACACCCCAGGAGCACGACGGCCCCAATCTGGCCGACATCGACAATCTGGAAGATTACCTGGAAAGCATCGAACGCAAACTGATCCTGCAGGCCCTGGAAGAAACCCGCTGGAACCGGACCGCGGCAGCACAGCGCCTGAGCCTGTCATTCAGATCTATGCGTTACCGGTTGAAGAAGCTGGGGTTGGATTAAGTGAAGTGCGGGAGCGAATCGGGCGGCGCTCCGTTCATTCACGAAAACGCCCCGCCGACGCATACGGAGCCGGATCGATGATCGGCTCACGCCCCACCAGCAGATCAGTCAGCAACTGGCAGGACGCAGGTGCCAGCACCAGACCATTACGGTAATGCCCGCAATTCAGCCAAAGCCCATCGAAGCCGTCCAGCGGGCCGATAAAGGGAATGCCTTCGGGCGAGCCGGGGCGCAACCCTGCCCATTGGGCGACAGGTTCGGCGTTTGCCAGTTCGGGAATCAATTCGATGGCCGAAGCCTTGAGGCTTTCCAGCGCCGAAGTGGTCGGCGTCTTGTCGAAGCCTTCATGCTCCAGCGTACTGCCGATCAAGATATGACCGTCACGACGCGGGATCGCGTAACGCCCCTTGGCCAGCACCATGCTGGACAGAAAGTCGGACGCACACTTGTAGAGAATCATCTGGCCCTTGACCGGCTCAACAGGCAATTCCAGGCCCAGGGTCTTGAGCAATTCGCCGCTCCAGGCACCGGCTGCCAACACGACCCGATCAGCCGGAATATCGCCCGTTTCCGTGCAGACACCCCGAATGACGTTGCCCTCGCGAACGAATCCCTTGACCTCGCATTGCTCACGAATCTCGACATTGGGCAGCGCCAGTAACGCCGCCTTGAGGGACTTCACCAATCGCGGATTACGCACATTGGCCACATCAGCCATATAAATCGCACGTGAGTAGCCTTGCCCCAGCGCCGGCACAGCATCGTGAACGGCCGATACATCGACACTGCTCAATGGTCGCTGCTCGCGGGCCGCCCACTCCAGCGCTTGCTGTTCATCGTCCAGATCCAGCCAGTACAAACCGGTCTTGTGAACTTCAGGGTCAACGCCTGTCTGGGCAAAAAGGCGCTCGGCCAGATGCGGGTAAAAGTTCTGGGACCAATGCGAGAGGGCCGTAACTGCCGGGCTGTAGCGCCATGGATAGAGTGGCGACACGATCCCGCCGCCCGCCCATGAAGACTCCTGACCGACGCCGGAGCGATCAAGCAACACGACACTGGCCACCTCGGCGGCAAGGTTGAAGGCAGTCAACAACCCGATAACACCACCACCGACGATCACTACATGTTGCTTGTGCATTTTGGTCTCTAGGCAAAGAAAAAGGAGTTAACGCCCCCAGCAGTCCTTGGTTGTCACGCCGCTGGTGGCGCCTGTATTGCTGATTGCCCCGGTGTTCTTGATGACAAAGCTGCCGCACTTGTCGCCGTTCATGAGCGAGCCAGCGACAGGGCTGGCGGTCAAGGTGAAGTCTGCGGCATTGAGGAACGAGCCAATACCGTAATAACTATTGCCGGTACTCAATCCTGTTGCTCCGACGTAGGTGCCATTTCTTGAAAAGAAACGCTCAAGCGCCTGAGTCTGCTCCGAAAGCAGGCTGGCAATGGCCGAGCGCTGGCTGCGCTTCGTGTATTCGACATAACTGGGGTAAGCAACAGCCGCCAGAATACCGACAATCGCAACGACGATCATGAGTTCGATCAAGGTAAAGCCTTTGGATACTGCTCGCATGAATCACCTTCCCTACTGAATTTGTCGCCACATGATGCGTTGGAAGACGTTGGCACTCCCGCCTTTCTCAAGCAGCTTGATCGGTGTTCCGCCGCTGGAGTCGATCAGGTATTTGTTATCGTTGTTGCCATTGGTGCCAGCAACGATGGAAGCAACCACCGGAATCCCCGTACCGATGCCAAGCCCGGCCACAATCGTGTCGCCACTGGTTATATCGTTGTCGCCGTTGGTATCGAGCACCTGGTAATTGAGCATGCCGCCCGTAGCGGGATCCAGCTCGAAAAGACGCCCGGTCCCCGTACTTTCACAAGGATCGGTGGAGTTCACCGACGCTGTGGTGAAAATGATACGGCCACGGGAAGTCTGTGCAGGATAGATGATCCGCTCGCCCAGATAAGGCGCAGCGGTTGCCAGTGGCAGATACCAGCCTTTTTTGACAACCCAGTCCACATCGTTGCTGGTGGACGTGAAGTAAGTGTAGCCATTGCCGGTCACCGAGCCCGTGATCGCCTGGGCTTGCAGGTTGCCTTCAACGATATTGCCCGACTCGGCATCCCAGATGGCATAGAAGTCCTGCAAGGCACTGGTCTGCTTGTCAGTGGCCTCACTGAATTTACCAGTACCGAAATACACCAGTTTGCCGTTGAGTGGATGATCCAGCAGCAGCGGCTGAACGGTAATCGGCTGGTTGGCCCCCCTTGGCGCAGTGAACAGTGGTGAACCATTGAAGGCGACCCGCCAGCTGGAAGCCGCCGCACCACTCATGTCGAACTTCCACATGCGGCCCTTGAGATCCCCGGCATAAGCGGCCTGAACGACGTTCTGCGAGTTGACCCGCAGCTTGACCGAGGACAGGCCGTTGTCTGTCTCACCACTGACGACAAGCGGCGTCTGGATTTCCGTAATGAATGCGCCGGTATTGGCATTCAGTACATACAGCGAAGCCCTTCCGGTAAAACTGCCGTAGCCATTGCCCACGACTACGATCCCGGTTCCATCAGCCATCCGCGCTACGTCTGGCTTGGAGTAGGAGTAGCCAAGGTTATTGAATCTGTTATTGGTATCGGAGGTATCAGGAGCCTTGACCTCCCAAAGCGCCTCGGGGGTATTGTTTGTGCCTTCAAAGAGTTTGATTGCGAAGAATGCCTTGCCGCCCGCCCCAAGACCGGAGAAAGCGACTGTACGCCATGCCGAGCCCGCCGATAATTGAGTATCGAAAACTGCAATCTGGCCATCAACCGTGAACCTGTGAACCCCGGAGCCGTAGTTGGTTGCCGAAATGGTTGCAAGGGACGACAGCGACGTGGAAGGCATATAGGCGTATCGCCGCACTCCGTTACTGGCATTGATGACATTGAAGAAGCCATCGTTGGCATTGGCCAGAAGGCTGTAGCTCATATTGGTGGCCTTGTTGGCTAGGTAGGTAGTGTAAGTGGTGTCCCCTACCAGATCGGCAGCTGTCTTTTCGGTGGGTAAACCCGCCCCCAATGACGAGTTGATGGTATCGCCCAAGAGCCGGGTACGGGTGCGCAGCTTGGAGTTCGCGGTTCCTTTGGCCCAGGCAATGACCTCCGGTCCCGTGACTCCTGTTGGCAAGGTCGAGTTGAATGCAAGCTGCTGTGCCGGGCTGAAGTTGGCGTATTCCAACGTGATTCTCGAGGGGATGGCTCCCGTACTCCATGACTCGAAAACAGGTGCAGTAGAGCCGCTGACAATCGTGGTATCTGTCGTCCAGACAGGCGTGCCCAAAGCACCGGTCGTGGCATTGAGATCGTAGGCCCTTATGGTTCCATGCCAGTCAGTCGGATCATAAAGTGTTTGATAAAACTGCGTACCCGCCTGAAGTGTAGAAGAGCTTGAAGTACCACCACCTCCGGAACCGGCCTTGGCATAGATATCACTCAAGGCAAGGTTCAGTGCAGTATTCAAGCCTGCACTGTCGTTGGTCTGAAAATACTTGCCACGCCCATGGGCACTATCAGCGGCATCAATAAGCATCTGGTTCGCCGCTGTAAATCCAATGGTGTAAGTGCTCATATTCTGCAGCGTGAAACCATCATTATCCCAGCTTCTTCCGGTCAGATCTGTCGACGGAGTGCTGGTCGCCTTTCGCATATCGATGTCATACGCAAACTGTGCGACATCATCCAGATAAAGAGCATCGCCCTCACCATCACCACTTCTAGGATTCGTTCCGTCATTGGCCGCATTCAAATCCCAGTTCGGCAATGATCGAGTCGTATTGGCTACATCATCAGGATCATCAGTGGGCAAATTTCTATCATAGGTAGGCAAACCATCGGTGACAACCACCCCAAAGTTTTTTTGGCAGCGATATTGAATAGGGCTCGTATAGGTTGACGGAGCACCACTGTAACTAAAATAAGGAGTCATACCACGGAAATAGCGTGTTATTTCATAGTATGTTTCCGCCAGTGGAGTATTAGAGTCCCCCCTCAACGCTCTGATTGCCGTATTAAGAGCATCTACGTTCCGGTTTGCCTGATCCTGTGAAACTCCCGTAGTGTTATACGTCGTCACAGGAACCGGAGAAAGATCCGTGACTACCCTGGAAATCCGGCCGCCAGGCCCCGGATCCGTTCCAGCTGGAGGGTTAAAGGTAGCCAGGCCAATCCTGAGGGATTTGTTATTGGCAACCAGATTCAAGGAGACATTCCGCGCAACATTCATACGATAGTCATTAGGAATGACATTATTGATTGTAAAGTTCCTGACAGTCGTATTATTTGCTCGCGTCAGATCAATCAGATAAGAAAGATAATCCGCTGTATACCGAGTAGAGCTTTCGTTTGCATCCCCCGCAGGATCAGGCAACAAAAGGCAGTAAGCGACATTATTACGTACGAGGTATGTATAATTACCCCCACACCCCCCCGCACCTGCTGAACTCAAAATGAGCGTATCATCTCCCTGAATATCCACAGCTCTGCTGCACACTGAAAAAAAGCAACCATATAACTGTAAATAGGTTATTGCAGGTCTGTTCGTCACAGTAGAATCAAAACCAGACGCCCAGATAATGTTGTACATACTTCCGGAATTATCCACCATCAACATCACGTTCGGCGCAACCGCAGGCGAACTCAGCAATGGCACCTGCGCCGGAGTAAACGCATAAACCGGAGCCGACAGATAAAGCGCAGCCAAAGCACCATATACATACTTCAATCCACGTCGAAGTGTCTTAGCAATTGGCATAAATACTCTCCAGCACCGTTCTCGATGTGCCTTGAATGGCGACTGCCGTGACACGGTAAAGCGTAACGGTGCCTGTACAGGTCGGCGGACGTTTTATGGGGTTGGTCGTGGTTCCCAGGTTCTGGACTCCATAAAAACCGCCAGCCGCGGCGAGCCAGTTCACCCCTGACGAACCATTCGTGCCCGCCGCCGTGAGTGTGGTGGATTCAGCAGGCGGAGCGCATGTCGCAGTACTGTTGCATCTGGTCGAAGTGAAACCCACCATCTGGATCGACGACTCACCCAGTCGCAATACCGCTTCGGCTTTCTGAAAAGACTGATTGCGCACCGCGACGCTGCCCGACATCTTCTCCTGCAAGGTGGCGTTCTGCATGGAGGAAATCCCCAGTAATGTCAGCAGCAACAGGAATACCAGACTGACCAGCAACACCATCCCGGATTGTCGGGCCGGGAATGTCGGCATGATGCAAAACCGCTTTGTCTTCATTGCATACGGCCCTTTAAAAGCGATTGCGCAGGTAGGCAACCACATTGTACTGCTGGTTTTTGACACGCCCGTCCGGGTCTTGCAGGGTCAGGCTGATACGAACGCTGCGTATGTCGGGCGCACTGGCAGCCGAAATCGTCGAGGTGTAGGTCATGGGGTTACCCGCCATGCCAAATGAAACCGAGAAGGCACTGACGTTTTGCAACAGCGGCTGGGCAGCCCCGGCTGTGCCGTATTTGATGGTCAGGTTCTGGCCGGTGAGTGTGTAGACCAGCTGGCGCATCGGGAACGCCGTTTGCCCTGCCAAAGGCGTTCTTGCACCAGCGTAAAGCTGGGAAAAGGTCTGGCAGTCGGAAATGATTGTCCAGGTCGGTGAACTGCCGGTTGTACCGATATCGGAAGTCACCAGAGTCAAGGTGTTGTTGGCGTTATCCCACAGAATGGGGTTATCGAGTGCAGCAGGCCATGCAATGGCCGGAGACACAGGCACATAGTTGCTGAACCCCAGGCAGCCATACATCCCGGTCATACGGATTTCCTGCACCAGCTTGCTCAGCACGAAGCGCGCATCTTCCTGCATGCGGGCCGAAGCATTCTGGGTCAGGAACGTGCCTCTGGAAGCGGTGAATATCTGAATGATGCCCATGCTGACCACCAGCCCCAGCACCAGCGCCACCATGATCTCGATCAGGCCAAAGCCTCGGGATGACTTCTTCATGGGTTCACCCCGATACGTGAGGTCAGGGTAAAGGTCTGCATGGTGTTACCCGAGGCAGTTCCGCCGGATGCAACGGTGCTGGAACTTGCAGCCCGCGTATCGTCCCAGGTGATGGTGATAGTGACGGCCGGCGCGCCGCTGACATCGATGCTGGCGGTGGCCGTGGAGCCCGCAAAATTGGTGATATTGGTCTTGAAATCGTAAAGGTCCTGATCCCTGGCCCTGTTCGCATTGGCCGTCGGGGCCGCAGCCAGATTCGCCAGAGCATAGGTCGACAGCACGTTGGTGGTGCCGTTGGAGACCGCATTGCCATCCACATTCGCCCGAATGCGGTCCATCATGTCGTAGGCAATGAAGCTCGCCTGGCTGGTCATGGTCGAGCTGTCGGTGTACTTGAGAGCATTGAGCTGAATCGCAGCGGCACCCAGCAGGCCAATGGCGAGTATCAGGACCGACACCAGTACTTCGATCAATGTCATGCCTGTCTGGCGATGTCGGGTTTCATAACGCATCAGCAAGTTCCGCCCAGAATGATCCGGCCCGTCAAACAAATATTAATGTTCCTGGTAAGCGAGCCCCGCGTGTAGGTCATCGTCACCGCCGAGGTTGGAGCATACAGCGCACCCAGGTTATTGAACTCGAGCGCCGTAACACTAGCGCCAGTCGTGACGTTTACAGCCGTCAGGGTTGCTCCACTGCTCATGGCCGCAACCTTGCGCAATGCAGTCGGTGTCGCGGAAGTATCGGAAGCCAGATAGACCTGCAACTCGGTCTTCCAGTCAGCCCCGCTGGTTGGCGCAATACGTATCGTCACACCCCGGTTTATCGCCTCAAGACGCGCATAGTTGAGCGCCCGCTGCAAATCGTTGACCTCGGTATCGACCTTGTTGTTCTGGATGGAGCTGGTAAAGCTCGGAACAGCGATAGCAGCCACGATCGCCACCACAGACACAGTGACTAACAATTCAATGAGGCTGAAGCCCTTGGACATATAACGCATTGGGTGTCTCCTAGACGTTACGACTATAAGGCAGCAGCGATGCCTGAAAATCTCTAGCAGGATATACGGTTGTTTTGCGATGACGAATGCCCGGATGGCGTTTGGAACAAGGTTTTCCAGGGAGGAAAAACAATGAAGCATGCAGGATTCACATTAATCGAACTACTGATCGTGGTTGCCCTCGTGGCCATTCTTGCCAATGTCGCCAGCCCGACCTTTACAGACCTGATCGATGCCAATCGAAGACAGGTTGCAGCACTGGAACTCGCCAGCGGCATACGCTCCGCACGGGTTGCGGCCATCACCCGCAATCAGGTGGTGACCCTGCATGCCATTGAAGGCAACTGGAGCAACGGTTGGCGAATCATCACCGACACCAAAGGCAACGGACCGGATGATGAAGATACCGTGCTGGTCGAACGGGCAATCGATGGAAAAACGCGCATTATCGGCAACAGCAAGATTGCGCAGTACATCAGCTTCACAGGGCTAGGAGGTCTCAAGAAGGCTGCCAACGGCACCTTTCACGTCTGCGTCCGTGATCAGCCCGTCAGCCACTATCGCGTGATAGTGGCCATTACCGGCAGAGTCAGGGTCGAGGATGAAAAGATACCGACAGATCTGTGTGCCTGACCTCAAGGCAGAGACTTGACCCGCAGTTCCTTGGGAACGGAGAACGTGATGTTCTCTTCGCGGCCCGCCAGTTCATCGGCACCGGTCGCGCCCCAGGCCTGCAATTGCTGGATCACGCCGCGCACCAGCACTTCCGGCGCAGAAGCACCCGCAGTGATACCGATGCGTTCGATACCGTCGAACCAGCTGCGCTGCATATCTTCGGCACCGTCAATCAGATAGGCCGGTGTCGACATGCGTTCGGCCAGTTCGCGCAAGCGGTTGGAGTTGGAGCTGTTCGGGCTACCCACCACCAGAACCACATCGCATTCATCGGCCAGTTGCTTGACCGCATCCTGACGGTTTTGCGTGGCGTAGCAGATATCGTCCTTGCGCGGCCCGCCAATGGCAGGGAAACGCGAGCGTAGGGCGTCAATCACCCGACTGGTATCGTCCATGGACAAGGTTGTCTGTGTCACAAAGGCCAATGCATCCGGGTTGCGCACCTGCAAGTTGGCGACATCCTCTTCGTCTTCCACCAGGTAAATCGCACCGCCATTGCTGGCGTCGTACTGCCCCATGGTGCCTTCGACTTCAGGATGGCCTTCATGACCGATCAGAATGCACTCACGGCCATCACGACTGTAACGGGCCACTTCGATATGCACCTTGGTCACCAGCGGACAGGTTGCATCGAATACCTTCAAGCCGCGACCTGCCGCCTCGGCGCGCACGGCCTGGGAAACACCGTGGGCACTGAAGATGACGATGACGTCATCGGGCACCTGTTCCAGCTCTTCGACAAAGATCGCACCACGAGCGCGCAGGTCTTCGACGACGAATTTGTTATGAACGACTTCATGACGCACATAAATCGGCGGACCAAACACTTCCAGGGCGCGATTGACGATTTCGATCGCGCGGTCCACACCAGCGCAGAAGCCGCGGGGGTTGGCGAGTTTGATTTGCATGCTGTGCCTCGTATTTACGTGCGGAGCAGCCCGGCCGAAACCGGGCTTGGTATCTGGCTCAGGAAGCCAGAATCGCCTTGACCTCGAAGATCTGCACTTCAAAGTTTAGTGTCTTGCCAGCCAGAGGATGGTTGAAATCGATGGTGACCTGCTCATCATCGAACTTCTTCACCACGCCCGGCAGTTCAGTATTGGCCGCATCGTTGAAGATCACCAGCAATCCTTCGGACAGCTCCATGTCCTGGAACTGCGAACGCGGGATGATCTGCACATTTTGCGGGTTGGGCTGACCAAAGGCATTCTCTGGCGGCACCTGGACGGTCTTTCTATCGCCAGCCTTGAAGCCGAAGATGGCGGCTTCAAAACCGGGAAGTAGATTGCCATCACCCACCTTGAACGTGGCCGGAGCCTTGTCGAAGGTGCTGTCGACGGTGTCGCCGTTTTCCAGATGCAAGGCAAAGTGCAAAGTGACTTGCGTATTTTGACCGATGCGCAGCTCGCCTTGAGCCGATGACTGTTCAGCCATTAGCGGGCTCTCCTTCTTTCTTGCTCTTGAACATATCCACAGCAAGCATGACGGCGCCGACGCTGATTGCGCTGTCGGCTACGTTGAAAGCCGGGAAGTACCAACGGTTTTGCCAGTGCACCAGAATGAAGTCGATGACATGGCCAAGCACGACACGGTCATAGAGATTGCCGATAGCGCCCCCCAGGACCAATGCCAGGGCAATTGCCAGCCAGGTGTCATCACGGCCAAGACGCTTGAGCCACACGACCAGTACGGCACTGACAACAATCGCAATCAGGGCAAACAACCAGCGCTGCCAACCGGCGCCATCAGCAAGAAAACTGAAGGCAGCCCCGGTGTTATAGGCCAGGGTCCAACTGAAGTAATCGGGGATGATAACGATCTGGTCGTACATCTCCAGCCGGTTCTCGAAGTAATACTTGGTGGCCTGGTCTATGACCAGGACCAGCAGGCTCAACCACAACCAGCTCAAACGACCGAAACGGCCTGTAGCGCCTGGGTTAGGCATAGTGACGGACCTCGCCAGCGCCGCTGATGTTATCCACGCAACGACCGCAGATTTCCGGATGCTCAGGGTTCACGCCAACGTCTTCACGGTGATGCCAGCAACGGGCGCACTTCGCATGACCGGACTTGACTACTTTGAGCTTCAGGCCTGAAACCTCGGTCACCACGGCATCGGCAGGTGCCGACAGCAGAGGCGCAACACTGGCTGTGGAGGTAATCAGCACGAAACGCAGCTCGTTGCCGAGCTTCGACAGATCGGCAACCAGCGAATCCTCCGCATACAGGGTCACTTCAGCCTGCAGGTTGCCGCCGATGGCTTTGGCAGCGCGCAGGTTTTCCATTTCCTTGTTGACCGAAGTCTTCACCGCCATGATCCGCTCCCAGTAGGCGCGGTCCAGCTCGAAGCCCTCAGGCATTTCGCTCAGGCCTTCGTACCAGGTGTTGAGCATCACGGACTCGTTGCGCTCGCCCGGCAGGAACTGCCACAGCTCGTCGGCCGTGAACGCCAGGATCGGAGCGATCCAGCGCACCAGCGCCTCGGAGATGTGGAACAGCGCAGTCTGGCAGGAACGACGTGCCTTGCTGTCAGGAGCCGTGGTGTACTGACGGTCCTTGATGATGTCCAGATAGAAGCCACCCAGCTCCTGCACGCAGAAGTTGTGGATCTTCGAGTAGACGTTCCAGAAGCGATACTCGCTGTAGTGCTCTTGCAGCTCGCGTTGCAGCAGCAAGGTGCGATCCACAGCCCAGCGATCCAGCGCCAGCATGTCTTCGGCCGGCAGCAGGTCAGTGGCCGGATTGAAACCGGACAGGTTCGAGAGCAGGAAGCGAGCAGTGTTGCGAATCCGCCGATAGGCGTCTGCGCTGCGCTGCAGGATCTGATCGGAAACCGCCATCTCACCGGAATAGTCAGTGGCCGAAACCCACAGGCGCATGATGTCGGCACCCAGAGTGTCGTTGACCTTCTGTGGCGCGATGACATTGCCCAGCGACTTGGACATCTTGCGGCCGTTTTCGTCAACGGTGAAACCGTGGGTCAACAGCTCACGGTACGGAGCGTGATCGTCGATGGCACAGCCAGTCAACAGCGAGGAATGGAACCAGCCACGATGCTGGTCGGAACCTTCCAGATACAGGTCCGCACGCGGGCCGGTTTCGTGGCCCATGGAGTGCGAGCCACGCAGGACGTGCCAGTGGGTGGTGCCGGAATCGAACCAGACGTCCAGTGTGTCGGAGATCTTGTCGTACTTCGGAGCTTCATCGCCCAGCAGCTCGGCAGCATCCAGCTTGAACCAGGCTTCGATGCCCTCTTTCTCGACACGCTGAGCGACTTCTTCCATCAACTCGACGGTACGTGGATGCAGCTCACCGCTTTCCTTGTGCAGGAAGAACGGGATCGGCACACCCCAGTTGCGCTGACGAGAGATACACCAGTCAGGGCGGTTGGCGATCATGGAGTGAAGACGCGCCTGCCCCCAAGCCGGTACGAACGTGGTGTCTTCGATAGCCTTGACTGCGCGCTCACGCAGGGTGCCGCCCGCGACAGGCTGCTTGTCCATGCCGACGAACCACTGCGCAGTGGCGCGGTAGACCAGCGGCGATTTGTGGCGCCAGCAGTGCATGTAGCTGTGAGTGATGGTTTCGGTGTGCAGCAGATTGCCGACTTCGGCCAGCTTGTCGATGATGTTCTGGTTGGCCTTGAAGATGAACTGGCCACCAAAGAACTCCAGAGACTCGACATACACGCCGTTGCTCTGCACCGGGCTCAGGATGTCATCGTTGCTCATCCCGTACTGCTTGCAGATATTGAAGTCGTCCATGCCATAGGCTGGAGCACTGTGAACCACGCCAGTACCCGCGCTCAGCTCGACGTAGCCAGCCACGTAGAGCGGCGACAGACGGTCATAGAACGGATGACGGAAGTTGATCAGCTCAAGCTTCTGGCCGACAGTGGTCGCGATGACCGAACCTTCCAGCTTGTAACGTGCCAGACAGGACTCGACCAGTTCTTCAGCCAGAACCAGCAGCCTGTCACCCACATCGACCAGCGCGTAGGTGAACTCTGGATGGACGTTCAGCGCCTGGTTGGCCGGGATGGTCCACGGCGTGGTAGTCCAGATCACGATAGCGGCTGGTTTAGCCAGCGAAGCCAGGCCGAAGGCCTCGGCCAGTTTCGCTTCATCCGCAACCGGGAATGCGACGTCGATGGTCGAGGACTTCTTGTCCTGATACTCGACTTCCGCTTCAGCCAGGGCCGAGCCGCAATCGAAGCACCAGTTCACGGGCTTGAGGCCCTTGAACACGAAACCACCCTTGACCATTTCGGCCAGCGCACGGATTTCGCCGGCTTCGTTGGCGAAGTTCATTGTGAGGTACGGATTGTCCCAGTCACCCAGCACACCCAGGCGGATGAACTCGGCCTTCTGACCTTCGACCTGCTCGGCGGCATAAGCGCGGCACAGTTCACGGGTCTTGTCGGCGGACAGATTCTTGCCGTGAGTGACCTCGACCTTGTGCTCGATCGGCAAACCGTGGCAATCCCAGCCCGGAACATAAGGCGCATCGAAGCCCGACAGGGTCTTGGAGCGCACAATCATGTCCTTGAGAATCTTGTTGACGGCGTGACCGATGTGAATATTGCCGTTGGCGTAAGGAGGGCCGTCGTGCAGAACGAACTTTGGACGATCCTTGCCAATTTCGCGCAGCTTCTGGTACAGGCCAATGCTGTCCCAGCGCTGCAGAGTTTGCGGCTCGCGCTGGGGCAGGCCGGCCTTCATCGGGAAGGCGGTGTCCGGAAGGTTTAGCGTGGCTTTATAGTCGGTCATTTCAGGCTCTTGGTTAGCGGTTGACCATGCCAATGGGCACGGGCGGCGGCGACGTCCGCATTGATCGCCGTCTTGAGCGCCTCCAGAGAGGCAAAACGCTGCTCATCACGCAGCTTGTGGTGGAAAGCCACCGTCAAACGCCGGCCATAGATATCACCGGCAAAATCCAGAAGATGTACCTCAAGGTGGGCACTGCCATCACCTGCCACGGTCGGGCGCACACCGATATTGGCGACTCCCGGCCAGGCTTTGCCATCGATGTTCGTACTGACCAGGTAAACCCCGCTCAACGGCACACGACGACGCTTGAGTTGCACATTGGCCGTGGGCGTACCCAACTGGCGTGCCAGCTTCTGGCCATGCAGAACCCGTCCGGTAATCTGGTACGGGCGACCGAGCAAACGCTCGGCCAGGGCAAAGTCCGCGACAGCCAGCGCATTACGCACCTTTGTGCTGCTGACCCGGACACCATCTATTTCAACGGTCTGTGCCGCTTCTACGGTAAAACCATGGGCATTACCGGCTTGTTGCAGGAAGTCGAAGTCGCCGATGCGGTCGCAACCGAACCGGAAATCGTCGCCTACCTCAAGATGCTGCACGCCCAGCCCGTCGACCAGAATGGTCTCGACGAAGCTGGCAGCGCTCAGTTTGCTCAGTCGCTGGTTGAATGACAGGCACAAGACCCGGTCAACACCTTCGGCGCTCAGCAGCTCAAGCTTGTCACGCAACCTTGCCAGACGCGCAGGAGCGGTGTCAGGGGCGAAAAACTCCCGCGGCTGCGGCTCGAAAATGACCACGCAGCTGGGCACGCCCAACTCGACAGCACGTTCACGCAGACGCACCAGAATAGCCTGATGACCGCGGTGAACACCGTCGAAGTTGCCAATCGTGGCGACGCAGCCCCGATGCAAGGGGTGCAGGTTGTGGAGACCTCTAACCAGCTGCATAACGCACTTCTTGCTCATAAAGTGGCCGATTATAACCACACACGGTCCCGGACGACAGGCAGCATGCCAAGACCAGACAACAGCTGTCGGGTCGCAATGCGAAATTCCGACAGCCACCACTTAAAACAACGTCTACATGACAGCCTTTCGGGCAAAATCCTTGAGACGAAAACCCAGCAACAGCAACATGCCGAAATAAACCACCACACCCGCCACGACCAGCGCGCCCAGGCGCACGAAACGCTCAAGCATATGCCCTTCGCTCCAGGCCGGCATTACATGCATCAGCCCTAGCAGGACTGCCGACATGGCCGCAACGGCCAGGATCAGCTTGAACAGGAACTTCGCCCAGCCAGGCTGTGGCTGAAACAGCTCCTGCTTGCGCAACTGCCAGAACAGCAACCCGGCGTTGATGCACGCCCCAACACTGATGGCCAGAGCCAGACCCGCATGCTGCAACGGCACGATAAACGCCAGATTGAGCAACTGGGTAACAATGAGGGTGAAAACGGCGATTTTCACTGGCGTGCGAATATTCTGCTGGGCATAAAAACCGGGAGCCAGCACCTTGATCAGGATGATCCCCAGCAATCCTACCGAATAAGCCACCAGCGCACGCTGGGTCATGGCCGCATCCAGCGCGTCGAACTTGCCGTACTGAAACAGAGAAACGGTCAACGGCTCAGCCAGCAGGCCCAGCGCCAGTGTGCAGGGCAAGACCAGCACAAAGCAAAGACGCAAACCCCAGTCGAGAATCCGTGAATATTCCTGACGATCCTTGTTGGCATAGGTTTTCGACAGGATCGGCAACAGGATCGTCCCCAGCGCAACCCCCAGCACACCGGACGGCAACTCCATCAGGCGGTCGGCATAGTACATCCACGACACAGAACCTGCGACGAGGAACGAGGCAAATATCGTGTTGATAATCAGAGATATCTGACTGACGGAAACACCAAGGATCGCAGGCAGCATCTGCTTCATCACACGCCAGACACCCGAGTCCCGCAAATTGAGACGCGGCAGGACCAACATGCCGATCTTTTTCAGGTGCGGCAGTTGATACAGCAACTGCAACAAACCACCTGCCAGTACCGCCCAGCCCAGC
Source organism: Pseudomonas cichorii (assembly GCF_015471405.1). Taxonomy (GTDB): domain Bacteria; phylum Pseudomonadota; class Gammaproteobacteria; order Pseudomonadales; family Pseudomonadaceae; genus Aquipseudomonas; species Aquipseudomonas serbiensis. The sequence goes on along the minus strand of NZ_BLVZ01000007.1, from coordinate 233,308 downwards.
GCCATGACCGGCGGATCGAAATAAGGCGTCAGGAACAGTGCAAAGAAAATCATGCTGACGTTAAGCAGCGTCGGCACGAACGCCGGCACAGAAAAACGGTTCCAGGTATTGAGAATCGCACCGGCCATGGATGACAGGGAGATCAGCAATATATAAGGAAAAGTCACCCGCAGCAGATCTGCGGTCAGGGTGAATTTTTCCGGAGAATCGACAAAGCCCGGCGCAGTGGCCCAGATCACCCAGGGCGCAAAGATGACGCCCAGCAATGTGACAAGCGCCAGCGCCAGCGTGAGCAGGCCAGTGACATAGGCCACAAAGGTGCGGGTCGCCTCTTCGCCCTGCTGGCTTTTATATTCGGCAAGGATAGGCACAAAGGCCTGGGAAAAGGCACCTTCGGCAAAGATCCGGCGCAGCAGATTAGGCAGTTTGAAGGCAATGAAGAAAGCATCCGTTGCCATCCCGGCCCCGAACGTGCGGGCAATGATGGTATCGCGAATGAAGCCCAGTACCCGGGAAAGCATGGTGATAGAGCTGACGGCTGCTAACGACTTGAGTAGATTCATTGAAAGAGTGTCGAGTCCTGGCTAAAGGATAGGCGTTCGGGCCTTCATTTATGCGATACTGCGCGCCGCAAAAAGCCCGGAGCGAAAGTCCGCGAGTTTACAGGTCGTACGCCGGAAATAAATATCCGGGTTCAGATAGCGACCACTCAGCGGAACACCTCAACTGCCCTTGACAAGTGACAAACTCATCGGCATGATTCGCGGCCTATTTTGTTAGCTATTTCATAAAAGTCTTTCGAGGAGCTCGACGGTGGCCAACACACCTTCCGCCAAAAAACGTGCAAAACAGGCTGAGAAGCGTCGCAGCCACAACGCCAGCCTGCGTTCCATGGTTCGTACCTACATCAAGAATGTAGTCAAAGCCATCGACGCAAAAGACGCAGAAAAAGCGCAAGCCGCTTACGTTCTGGCTGTTCCTGTTATCGACCGCATGGCCGATAAAGGCATCATCCACAAGAACAAAGCTGCTCGCCATAAAGGCCGCCTGAACGGTCACATCAAGGCTCTGAGCCTTGCTGCTGCCGCCTAAGCGATCTGCTTGTTAAAAAACCGACCCAAGGGTCGGTTTTTTATTGCCTGCAATATCGCGAACAAGGGGAAGAATTCGCCAATGAATCCCCCCCCCTACGAAACCATCAAATCACGGCGTAGCCGCATGCGGCCACGGCAGGATCGGAATCGCGGTCACCGCATTTTGCGGGCTACCCTCGATAATCCGGTCGCTGTAGACCAGATAAACCAGCGTATTGCGCTTTTCATCCAGGAAACGCACCACCTGCATCGTCTTGAAGACCAGCGATGTACGCTCCTTGAACACCTCCTCACCATCCTTGAGCGGCGGCTGGAAGCGAATCGGCCCGACCTGACGACAGGCAATGGAGGCTTCAGCACGATCCTCGGCCAACCCCAGACCACCCTTCACACCACCCGTCTTGGCGCGTGACAGGTAACAAGTCACGCCCTCGACCTTGGGATCATCAAAAGCCTCGACCACGATCCGGTCATTGGGACCGACAAACTTGAACACCGTGGAGACCTGGCCAATCTCTTCAGCCGCAGCCAAAGCAGGCATGACCAGCAGCGCCGCCAAAAAAGCCTTCATGACTCGCATCGAACCTTCCTTTTTTGAGGGCCTGACTCAAACGAGAATCAGATTATCCCGATGAATCAGCTCGGGCTCAGCCATGTAGCCAAGCTCACGCACAATGGCATCGGATGACTGGCCAATGATCTTCTGCGCCTCGACAGCACTGTAGTTACTCAGCCCACGGGCAATTTCCCGACCACCAGGCGCAACACATACAACCATTTCGCCACGACGGAAGCTGCCCTGAACCACCTTTACACCCACAGGCAGCAAGCTCTTGTGATCATTGACCAGGGCCGCCACCGCACCACCGTCGAGCACCAGCGTGCCGCGAGTCTGCAAATGACCAGCCAGCCACTGCTTGCGGGCCGCGAGCATTTCACGCTCAGGCGACAGCAATGTACCCAACTGCTCACCCGCCTTGAGGCGCGCCAGCACCCGATCGATGCGACCACCCACAATCACCGTATGAGCACCGGAACGAGCCGCCAGACGCGCCGCACGCAATTTGGTCTGCATGCCGCCACGACCCAGAGCACCGCCCGTGCCACCAGCCACCGCATCCAGCGCCGGATCGTCGGCACGCGCCTCATAGATGAGCTGAGCCTCAGGATTGTTGCGCGGATCGGCATCAAACATGCCGTCGCGATCCGTCAGGATAACCAGCAGGTCAGCCTCGACCAGGTTGGCCACCAGCGCCGCCAGCGTATCGTTGTCACCGAAACGGATTTCGTCGGTCACGACCGTGTCGTTTTCATTGATAACCGGCACAACACCCAGCTCAACCAACGTACGCAAAGTGCTGCGAGCGTTCAGATAACGCTTGCGATCGGACAGATCGTCATGAGTCAGAAGAATCTGCGCGGTATGCCGATCATGCTCGGCAAAGCTCGACTCCCAAGCCTGCACCAACCCCATCTGACCGATGGCAGCAGCAGCCTGAAGCTCATGCATCGCACTGGGTCGCACAGACCAGCCCAGGCGACTCATACCGGCAGCGACCGCCCCGGAAGAAACCAGAACCAGCTCGACGCCCGCCTCATGCAGCGCCACCATCTGCTCTACCCACACACCCATGGCCGAGCGATCCAGCCCCTTGCCATCCGCCGTCAGCAGGGCACTGCCGATCTTCACGACCCAGCGCTGGGCACCCGTCACTTTGCTGCGCATCATCTTCCAACCTTAGCCAGAGAGTTTCTTAATACGGATTCGAGATACAAAAACGCCGCTATCAGTCAGTAGCGGCGTTCAAGTTTACTGCAAGCGATCAGTCTCGGACGTAAATGATTTCCGGACCATCTTCATCGTCCACATCATCTTCATCCCAATAGTCTTCACCAATGTCATGCACGCTCTTCACGCCGCTACGACGCAGGGCACGCTGATCGTCCAGCGCCTGCAACTGGGCACGCGCCTCGTCTTCGATGCGCTGATCCAGCTCGGCAAGCTCTTCAGCATAGCCAGGCTCTTCGATCAGACGCAGGCTACGCTCTTCAAGGTAGCGCATGATGTCGCGAGACAACTGCTCGGTACCTTCCTTCGCGATGGCAGAGATCACGTAGACCGGCCCCGTCCAGCCGAGACGATCGACAATCTCCTGCTTGCGAGCTTCCTGCTCTTCTTCAAGAATCTGATCGCACTTGTTCAGCACCAGCCAGCGATCACGCTCAGCCAGGGAAGGACTGAACTTGATCAGCTCATTGACGATGACCTCTGCCGCGTCCGGGGCACTGGTTTCATCCAGCGGCGCCATATCGACGAGGTGCAGCAACAGGCGCGTACGCGCCAGATGCTTGAGGAAGCGAATACCCAGGCCAGCACCATCGGATGCACCCTCGATCAAGCCGGGAATATCGGCAATGACGAAGCTCTTCCAACGATCGACACTGACCACACCCAGGTTAGGCACCAGGGTCGTGAACGGGTAATCAGCCACTTTAGGCTTGGCCGCAGACACCGAACGAATGAAGGTGCTCTTGCCCGCATTCGGCAAGCCCAGCAGGCCGACGTCAGCCAGCACTTTCAACTCCAGCTTGAGATCACGCTGATCACCCGGCTTGCCCGGTGTCGTCTGACGCGGGGCACGGTTGGTACTGGATTTGAAACGGGTGTTACCCAGGCCATGCCAGCCGCCCTGAGCAACGAGCAGACGCTGGCCGTCCTTGGTCAGGTCGCCGATGATTTCCTGGGTTGTCGCATCGATCACGGTCGTTCCGACCGGCACGCGCAACACCAGCTCTTCACCTTTGCGACCCGTGCAATCGGCGCTGCCGCCATTCGAGCCGCGCTCGGCGTCGAAATGACGGGTATAGCGATAGTCGACCAGCGTGTTGAGGTTTTCGTCAGCGATCATATAGACCGAACCGCCATCACCACCGTCGCCGCCGTTAGGGCCACCGTTTTCGATAAACTTTTCGCGACGGAAGCTCATGCAACCGTTGCCGCCGTCACCGGCTTTTACTCGAATGGAAACTTCATCTACAAACTTCATAACGCACGCCTCCCGCCACAGGGACGAGCAGAACCACATAAATACATAAGACTCTTGCAAAAATGAGCGTTGCGATACCGATCAGAAACCAGCGACCCGTAAGGTCCACATCACAACAGCCCGCACAAACAGTTTTGCAAGAGACTCACCAACCTCTACTACAAACAAAAAAGCCCCGTCGCAAGACAGGGCTTTTCAAGCTACTGCGCAATTACGCTGCGGAGACTTCAGTCTTCGGAACGATGCTCACGTAGCGACGACCGAAGGCGCCTTTAACCTGAAACTTGATCACGCCTTCCACTTTCGCGAACAGGGTGTGATCTTTACCCATACCAACGCCATAGCCAGCGTGGAATTGGGTGCCGCGCTGACGCACGATGATGTTGCCTGGAACGATAGCCTGGCCGCCATACATCTTCACGCCAAGGCGTTTGGCTTCTGAGTCGCGACCGTTACGGGTACTACCACCAGCTTTTTTGTGTGCCATGAGTCAATTCTCCAAATGAGGATTAGGCTGAATTAAGCCTGAATACCTGTGATTTTGATCTCGGTGTACCACTGGCGGTGGCCCATACGCTTCATGTGGTGCTTACGACGACGGAACTTGATGATGCGAACCTTGTCGTGACGACCTTGCGAAACTACTTCAGCCACGACGGTAGCGCCAGCAACAACTGGAGCACCGATATTGACGTCGTCGCCATTGCCAACCAGCAGGACGCGGTCAAAAGTGACGGATTCGCCAGTAGCGACTTCCAGTTTTTCAATTTTCAGGTATTCACCTGGGGCGACTTTGTACTGCTTGCCACCGGTAACAATTACTGCGTACATGGTATTTCTCCGAAAATCCTGCTCACCCAGCTCTTTATAAGAAGAGTATCGGCTGGCATGGCTGCATCAGGCTGGAACGGCCTGCTTGCAATTGCGTAAGGCAGGTGCTGCCCAGGAAAGTTAGGGTGCGCGATTGTACGCAAGGCAAGGATGGGTTGCAAGGCCCCGGACGGCATACCTTGACATGCCCTACCCTGCAACCTAGCATGCGGCGCAACCTATCTGGAGCACTTGTCGCTGATGCAACCCCAAGCCTTCTACCGCGCGGTGGCGGACGACTTTAGTGCCGTTGACCTTATCATCAAGAAGCAACTGACGTCGCGCGTACCGCTGGTCTCGAAAATCGGCGATTACATCACGTCAGCCGGCGGAAAACGCCTGCGCCCGCTGCTGGTACTCCTGTGCGGCAAAGCCCTGGGCCGCGAAGGCGACGACCTGCGCCTGCTGGCCGCCACCATCGAGTTCCTGCACACCGCCACCCTGCTGCATGACGATGTCGTCGACATGTCCGGCATGCGTCGCGGTCGCTCCACCGCCAATGCCCTGTGGGGCAATGCCCCAAGCGTACTGGTCGGTGACTTCCTTTATTCGCGCTCGTTCGAGATGATGGTCGAACTGGGCTCGATGCCGGTCATGCAGATCCTGTCCAAGGCCACGCGGATCATCGCCGAAGGCGAAGTCCTGCAGTTGTCGAAGATCCGCGATGCCAGCACCACGGAAGAAACCTACATGGAAGTGATTCGCGGCAAGACAGCCATGCTGTTCGAAGCCTCGACCCACAGCGCTGCCGCCCTGTGCAACGCCAATACCGAACAGAGCGAAGCCCTGCGCACCTTCGGCGACCATCTGGGTGTAGCCTTCCAGCTGGTCGACGATCTGCTGGACTACCGTGGCGATGCCGAAACCCTGGGCAAGAACGTCGGTGACGATCTGGCCGAAGGTAAACCGACCCTGCCGCTGATCTACACCATGCGCGAAGGTTCGCCGGAACAGGCTGCACTGGTTCGTCAGGCCATTCAAAAAGGCGGCCTGGAAGATCTGGAAAGCATCCGTGACGCCGTCGAAAAAGCCGGCGCCCTGGATTACACCGCGCAACTGGCCCGCGACTATGCCGCACGCGCCATCGCTTGCCTGGATACCCTGCCGCCAAGCGAATACCGCGACGCTCTGGTAGAGCTGAGTGAATTTGCGGTCGCCCGCACTCACTGACACTCGTCGGCAAGACAAGAAGCCCGTCCTCAGTGACGGGCTTTTTCATGGACGCAGATCAACCATCGGGCAGAAAATGCGAATTAATCTCAAATAGAAGCTTGCTATTATCGTAATAGGAATTATTCTCATCAAATCGAAAGCAGGAGATGGAACATGACTTATTTGATCGATGCATGGCTGGACCGCCCGCAACCCTATCTGAGAATTCTTCACCGCGAGACCGGGGAAGTCTGTGCCGTACTTGAGGAGGAAGCGTTGGAGGAGTTACGCGATCAGGGCGACCTTGATGTAAACAGCCTCAACTCCAGCGAGCCGATGGTGCTCAAGGAACTGGTGCGTAATCTGTTTCTGTTCTGTTATGCGCGGGCATTGCGCCCGATAGGTGAGTTGCACTGAACATGGCTCATTCACGCACTGCTGCTGAACGAATCAACGCGATTCGTTCAGCAGCCATCTGCATCAGGCAATAACCGGATTACAGAACAGCCAGCAGCTCTACGTCGAATACCAGGACGCTGTGCGGTGCGATGCTACCAACGCCTTGAGCGCCGTAAGCCAGCTCGCTCGGCACGTGCAGGCGCCATTTGCTGCCAGTGTTCATCAGTTGCAGTGCTTCGGTCCAGCCAGCGATAACACCGCTCACAGGGAATTCAGCAGGCTCGCCACGATCGTAGGAGCTGTCGAAGACAGTACCGTCGATCAGGGTACCGTGGTAGTGAGTGCGAACCTGATCTTCACGGGTAGGCTTAGGGCCATCGCCAGCGGTCAATACTTCGAATTGCAGACCGGAAGCCAGAGTGGTCACACCTTCACGCTTGCCGTTCTCAGCCAGGTAAGCCAGACCGGCGCCAGCAGCCTTTTCAGCCTTGGCAGCCGCTTCGGCCTGCATGATTTCACGGATAACCTTGAAGCTGGCGGACATTTCTTCCTGACCAACGCGGCTTGGCTGACCAGCGAACGCATCGCTCAGACCTGCCAGGATGGCTTCCAGGTTGACGCCCGGTGGCGGGTTGTCACGCAGTTGGTCGCCCAGCTGGCGGCCAATGCCGTAGCTGACGCGGGTTTCGTCGGTGGACAGATTGACTTCGGACATGACGCTGCTCCGTAGAGGGACACCCAGACAGCAGACAGCGGGAAAAATCGCCATTCACCCTGATGCGCCCCGAACCAAAAGGGCGAGCAGCCTAGCACAATTGGCTGTGACGCCCTATCGCAGTCAGGACCAGGATGAATGAAAGGAGATCGGCAGGCGCATCACAGACCGGTCATTGACCGGCATGCCACACAGTTCGTCATGAACGACCGCATGGACCAGATAGAACGGCACCACCGGCAAGGTCTTGAGCAGATCCCGGGCATGCTCGACCGAGCGCAGATGCATCGTCTTGCCCTCAGGGCTCTTCAACATCCGGGAACCGCCCTCCATGCATACTTCAAGCAGGTAGATACCGCCTTCGATGGAAATCAGATTCAGCTCATCGACACGCCCCGCATGGGCATGATCGGTAAATTCCTGAACATTCATGATCGAACCTCGCAGTTGCTCTGGAAGAATCAGTACCGGTTTTCTACCTCATCAAGGCACAAGACGCCAGAAACGAAACCGCCCGCCCTCTTTGTTCATCACTGAACACAGAGGGCGGGCGGCAAGATGCTGAGCAGCTCTTAGTGTTTCGTCAGCTTGTCCAGATACCCCATCGCAAACGCAGACACCACAAAGGTCATGTGAATGATCACGTACCACATCAGGTATTGCGGCTCGATGTTCTTGGCATCCATGAAAACGCGCAGCAGGTGGATGGAAGAAATCGCCACGATAGAGGCCGCGACCTTCATCTTCAGCGATGAGGAATCCATCGTGCCCAGCCAGTTGAGCTTTTCCTTGTTCTCGTCGATATCCAGTTGCGAGACGAAGTTCTCGTAGCCGGAAATCATCACCATGACCAGCAGACCGCCCACCAGCGCCATGTCGATCAGCGACAGCAGGACCAGGATCAGGTCAGCCTCGGCCAGGGAAAAGATATTGGGGAGAACGTGGAATACTTCCTGAAAGAATTTCAGGCCAAGAGCCAGCAACCCGAGGGACAACCCGAAATAGATGGGTGCCAGCAGCCAACGCGATGCGTACATCGCATTCTCGAAAAAACGTTCCATTGAGACTCGCCAGTGATTTGGAATGACGGGCGAGTATATCAGCGAGAACCCGCAGCTCTAGAGTTGCGACAAAATGACACAGAAAAACCTTCACCAGTCATGGCGAATACGGCCTGTGCCCCACACCTAGAAGGGAAACGAACGCTGATAGCGGGCAATGTCACTGTTGATACGGCGCAGTTCACCTTGCATATGCAGCCTCCAGATCGGCACATCGCCGGCACCTTGATAACCATGCAGGACAAGGCTTTCGGAGATGGCGAGCAATACCGACTCAGCGGCCAGCAGACCACGGAACGGCCCTTGAGACTTGATGGCTGAAGGCTGTTCGCCGGACATCCCGGCGGCGAAGAGCAACATCCACATGCCTCCATCGTCGGGAAGAGGCCGGATGACACATTCAATGCGGGTCATCAGCCCCAGGCATTGACGGGTAAGACAGAGGCTACGCGGCATGGCGAGTTCCTCGTTAGCGACAGTATTCGTCATCCCCTGTTCAAGCGAGTGACGCGCCAGTCCATTTGGCCACTGCGGTAATCACACAGAATAGAAGAAAAGCCTCAGAACAAAAGCAGGCCGGATGAACGGCATCCGACCTGCTTTCTGTATGTATCGACTTCAATGCCGCCTCGCGAATGAATCTCCCACAGACGCTGTGGCTCCGTAGGAGCGACTTCAGTCGCGAAGAGGCCCGTATACCCAAAGAATACTAGTCTTAGGCTTTTAGCTCGGGCTCCTTCTCCAGTTCTTCCTTGAGGTCTTCATCGCTGAGCATTTCCGCGATATCGCGCAAGCGCTCCACCACGCGGGCGTTGACGCTGCCTTCGGGGAATTCGCCATTCTCGTCCGGCGTACCGGCAGGCTCGCCGACCAGCAGGCTCAATGCCTCGTCCGCCTGACGCACCGCATACACATGGAACTGCCCGGCGCGCACGGCTTGCAGCACGCGCTCATCAAGCATCAGGGTTGCGACGTTGGCCTGCGGAATGATCGCGCCCTGCTCTCCCGTCAAACCACGGGCTTCGCAGAGACGGAAGAAGCCTTCGATCTTCTCGTTGACCCCGCCCACCGCCTGCACTTCACCGAACTGGTTGATCGAGCCGGTAATCGCAAAGCACTGCTTGAGCGGCGTACGCGAAAGCGCCGAAATCAGTGTGCAGGCCTCACCCAGCGAGGCGCTGTCGCCATCGACATAACCGTAGGACTGCTCCAGCGCGATACTGGCCGAAATCGCCAGCGGGAATTCCTGCGCATAGCGGCTACCCAGATACCCCGTAAGAATCATCACGCCCTTGGAGTGAATCGGCTGCCCGAGGTTGACCTCACGCTCGATGTCGACAATGCCACTGCCACCGGGGTAGACCGTTGCCGAAATGCGCGCAGGGACACCGAACGCCGAATCACCGACCTCCAGCACCGTCAGCCCGTTGCACTTGCCGACCGCAGCACCGTCGGTATCGATCAGGATGATACCGGCCAGCATGTCGTCGAGAATCCTGGCCGAGACACGCCCGGTGCGCGTGGCCTTGGCCTTGAGCGCACGCTCGATGTGCCCGGCATCGGTCTGCTCTTCGTTAGCCAGTTGGCGGATGAAATCAGCCTCGCTGACCAACTGGAACAAATCGCCGATACGCGCCGACAGGCGCCCTTGGTGCTCGGCCAGACGCGCACTGTAGGTTGCCAGACGGGCAACGGCATCAGCCGTCAGCGGCGCCATGCCTTCTTCCGAAGTACGGGTTTTCAGCAACTGGGCGAACTGCTCCAGGGTTTCGTCGACCATCGGGATTTCTTCATCGAAATCCACCAGTACCCGAAACATCTCCTGAAAGTCAGGGTCCAGGTCCTGCAAGGTGTAATACAGCGAACGCGCACCAATGATGATGATCTTGACGTTCCACGGGATCACTTGCGGCGTCAGCGTGACTGTCGCCAGACGCCCCATCTCGCCCAGAGGCGACTCCATTTTCAACTTGCGCGATTGCAGCGTGCGCTTGAGCGCATCCCAGACAAACGGCTCGCTGAGCATCTTTTCCGCTTCAAGAATCAGGAAACCGCCATTGGCACGATGCAATGCACCGGGACGCAACTGGCGATAGGTGGTGTAGAGCGCACCCTGGTCTGTGCTGTACTCGATACGGCCAAACAGGTTGTCATAAGTCGGATGCGGCTCGAACACCACAGGCGCGCCACCGCTATGGGTATGACCCACCACAAGGCTCGGGCTGTATTGCTCTTCCAGAAGCTTGCGCGCCTGGGCATCGGTCTTGCTGTCATCGACCAGTTGCTCGACAACCGTCTTGAGCAGATAGACCTGCACCGCCTGCAAATACGCGCAGACAGCTGCGTTCTCCGCATACTTTTCTGACAGTGGCGCCAGAATAGGCTGCAAAGTCAGGGTAATGGTTTCTTCGTTCAACTGGCGCAGTTGATTACTGGACTCACGCTTCCATTGCGGCAGGCTGGCCAGTTCTTCGTTCAAGCGCTCTTCAAGACCGGAGATATCTTCGTGGAAACGCTCCCGCTCGGCTTCCGGCAACTGGGAGAACTCGGCCTCGTCCAGCGCCTTGCCATCAGCCATTGGCGTAAAGGCAATATTGGAGCTGTCGCGGTACAGCGCAATGTCCTTCTCCAGCGCCAGGCGCTCGATCACGTCCAGAGCACGGTCATAGCGCTGGTTGAAGGCGCGGTCGATGGCGCTCTTCTTCTGCTGATACGACGGGTGCTCGAATACCGCCGGAAAGGTCGCCAGCAGGTTATCGATCAAGACGCCGATGTCGGCAATGAAATCCTGAGCGCTGCCCGGTGCAAGCTCCAGTGCCTTGGGCTCGCGCGGCTCATCGAAATTATTGACGTAGACCCAGTCCGACGGGGTCTGCATGCGCTTGCCCTCGGCCTTGAGGTAGCGTTTTACAAACGAAAACCGGCCCGTGCCGGGCTCCCCCATGACAAACACGTTATAACCGGGACGCGGCATGGCGACCCCGAACTGCAAGGCCTCTACGGCTCGCTCCTGGCCGAGGACACCCCGAAAGGGCTCCAGATCATTGGTCGTCGAAAAGCTGAACTGTTCAGCGGAAAACGGGCGTGTCAGCGCTTGTGGCGCTAGACGAAGGCTGGCTGCGACAGAATCGGGCATCAGTGTTCCTTACATCAGGCGGGGCAGATGTCGGCATTCTGGCGCTCGCCGGACAAGACTTGCAAGACGGGAAAGCCCGGAATGTCCGTTCCCGCCGCGAACATGGCTGCGGGAACACAAAAAACCCTCATGACGCGAATAAATCTGCAATCGGCCACGGAACCCTTGGAACCGACCTAAACTCCAAACTGCGCATGTGGTTACAAATAGCCATTTGCCTTGATGTATCGGTGGTGCGAGAAGTCAGCAAACACAAGGCTTGTCACGCCAAACCGGTTCAAGAACCCCGACCTCGGTTGACATAAAAGAGAAAAAAGCTATGAAACGGATTCTTCTTGGAACGCTCTTCACCGCAGTCTCTATCAACGCTATGGCACAAGCACCCGGCGGTCCTGATTGCGGCTGGGGCAACATGCTGTTCGAAGGCCAGCGTGGCACACCAGCTCACTTCCTGGCATCCACCACCAACGGCACTTCCGGCAACGCCACCTTCGGCATGACCTCCGGCACCAACGGCTGCTCCACCAACGGCGCACTGACCTACGGCGGCAAATCCTGGCTGGCCATGAACGGCATGATGGATGAGCTCTCCAAAGACATGGCCATGGGCCAAGGCGAGGCACTGACTACCTATGCGGTCGTACTGGGCGTTGCACCAGAAGATCGTGCGCATTTCGCCGCAGTCACCCACGAGCACTTCTCGCAAATTTTCAGCAAAGCCGACACCACCGCTGAAGACGTTCATAGCAACACACTCAACGTTCTGAAAAACGATCCGACCCTGGCCAAATACGCTACCCAGGCCTAAAGTCGTTTGCCCGCCTTTCGGCTCCGAAGGGCGGGTCCCCATCTCCTGACAAGTTGCTCTCTATGCTCAAACGTCTTGCGTACCTGGCGCTGTGTGTCTGTGCCCCGTTGTCTGCCGCTCCACACCTGAGCGCAGACCGTTTGCAGCAATTGGCCAATGAGCCTTTCTGGCTTTCTCTGGGCCATTACGAAGCAGGCAAGCTGGGCGGCTGGCGCAGCCACGTCGACGACCCCAGATTCTTTCTCTCTGCCGAGGGTGCCCATGACCCCAAGGCAGAGCTGAGCGCCACCCTTGAAGCCCTTTACGCACCTGCCGGCAACGAGCAGACACATGCACAGTGCGTCTATCCATCGCGTACTCGCTGGCTGCGCAACCAGTTGCAACTGACCGACCTGCCCAGCGTGGATTGCAAGGAGTTCAAGGCCTGGTTCAAGGATGTTGCCCCTGACAGCACGGTCTTGATCTTCCCCGCGGCCTACCTCAACAGCCCGTCCTCGATGTTTGGCCACACACTGCTGCGCATCGACCCGGCCAGCGCCAAGACCAGCGGTACAACGCTGCTCAGCTACGCCATCAACTTCGGCGCCTATATCGAAGGCATGGACAACAGCATTCTGTACGCCTGGAAAGGCCTGATGGGCGGTTATCCCGGCCTGTTTGCGCTGGTGCCCTATCAGGAAAAGCTTTCTGAATACCGCAGCCTGGAAAACCGCGACCTGTGGGAGTACCGCCTGAACCTGACCACAGCCGAAACCGAACGCATGGTCGAGCATGTCTGGGAGCTGAAACAGATCCGCTTCAGCTACTTCTTCTTCGATGAAAACTGCTCTTACCGCCTGCTGGAGCTGTTGGAGGTGGCCCGGCCAGGCCTGAAGCTGACCCCTCAATTCGGGCTGACGGCCATTCCCACCGATACCGTCAAGGCTATCAAGGCTGCGGGCCTGGTAGAGAAAATCGAATACCGCCCTTCCCGCGAGCGTGAATTACTGAGCCGCGCCGAACCACTGAGCCCGGATGAGCAACAGTGGGTATTGCAAGTCAGCGCCGACCAGACACAGCTCAAAGACAACCAGTACCTGGCTCTGCCCAAGGAACGTCGAGCCCTGATCCAGGACGCGGCCTATCGGCTTGAACGCTATCGTGCAAACGGCCTGGAACGGGATGCCACCCGCTCGCAACGCAGCTTTGAGCTTTTGCAGGCCATCAACCAGAACCCGCCTCCGCAACTGGATATCCAGCGCCCTGGCCTGCCGGAAGAAGGACATGAGTCGCGAACCTGGCAACTGGGCGCGGGCAGCCGCAACGACCGGGCCTTCGCCGAATACGGTCTGCGCATGGCCTATCACGACCTGAACGACAACGCCTACGGCTTCCCGCTGGGAGCACAGATCGAGATTCTTCAGCTCAAACTGCGCCAATACGAAGGCAATGACTGGCAGGTGCAGCAACTGGATCTGGCGACCATCCGCTCTCTGACGCCACGTAATGCCTTGCTCAAGCCCTGGTCATGGCAAGTAACGGGCGGGCTGGAACGTGTGTTGGGCAAACATGGCGACGAAAACCTCGTCAGCCATGTGAATGGCGGTGCCGGTGGAACATGGCAACTGGGCGAGGAAGTGCTGGGCTTTGCCTTGGGCACCGTGAGGATCGAACACAACAATGACTTCTCGGCGTTCGTCTCGCCGGCAGCCGGGTTCAATACAGGCGTGCTCTGGCGCAACCCGCTGGGCAACCTGAGCCTGGAAGCCAAGGGCGATTATTTCACCAACGGCGAAGTACGGCGCAGCATCAGCCTCAACCAGCAATGGGAACTGTCCCGCAACCTGGGCCTGCGCCTGAGCGCCCAGCGCGAGTTCAGCCAGATGGCCACCCCGCAGAATGAAGTGATGCTTGAAGTGAAGTGGTATCACTATTGAGCACGCACTCATCAAAAAACACACAGGGCGGTAGGAGCGAACTCATTCGCGAGACACCCGTATATCCAAAAGAATCCATCGCCTTCAATGGCGTCTCGCGAATAAATTCACTCCTGCACAGGCAGGGCACTCCATAGAATTTATCGACACATCTTTTACAAATAACTCACAAGCCGCCCACTACACTTAAGCCACCTGTAGAGGAAAACAGAAATGAACCTGCGCTGGGTGTTGTTGTGGCTGGTTGTCGTGCTGACAGGCTGTCAGTCCGCCCATGATCATTTAGTGGCCCAAGGTTACCCACCGGCATTCGCTGACGGTTTTCAGGATGGCTGCGGCAGCGGCAAGGAAGCAGCCGGAGCATTTACCGGTCAGTTCAAGAAGAATGTCCCCCGCTATCTCAAAGACCCGCTTTACGCCGAAGGCTGGAACGACGGATTCCGTCAGTGTCAGGCCATGGCCGACAGGCGTGACCGGCTCGACCCCGGACAAGTCTGGAATGATCGCGACCGCGACTGGGAACGTGAAAAAACCCGAAGTGCCGCCAAGGCCTATCGTCCAGATTAAAGACGCTTCGCAACATTCGACGAAACCAATCAGATGCAACCATGGCCCAAGCTCCAAAGAGGAGAACACACCATGAGTCGCGCTTTCGTCAACGAAGACAATGCCGCCGCAGGGGCCAGCCAACCGGTCGAGCGCCTTGTCAGCACGCAACCGAACTATGTAACAGCCCACGGGCTCTTGCTTTTGCAACAGCAAGTCAATGAATTGCATGCACAGCACAGCTCACAAGCGGCCCTGGGTGACAGCGCCGATAAACAACGCCTGGCCGATCTTGAACGGGACCTGCGCTATTTCACCCAGCGCCTGCAAAGCGCGCAGGTGGTTACGCCAGCCATCTCAACAGAACAGGTACAGATCGGCAGTTGGGTGACATTCGCGGATGAACAGGACAATCGCCAGCGCGTGCATCTGGTCGGAGAGGATCAGGCCGATGCAGCCAAGGGGTTGATCAACTGGAGTTCGCCACTGGGGCGTGCATTGCTGGGGACGCAATTGGGGGACGAGGTGTTATGGAAGCGCCCGGCCGGGGATCACGTCATCGAGATCGTATTGATCGAGCCCGATGACGGAGCAGCCGGGGCGTAGCCATTCATCGCAATGCCGCACAAGGCGGCATTGCGACGAGAGGCCTTATCAGGCCAGCTTCTTGTGGCGAACACGATGCGGCTGTGCCGCTGCATCACCCAGACGCTTTTTACGATCGGCTTCGTATTCGGTGTAGTTGCCTTCGAAGAAGACCGCTTGCGAATCGTCTTCGTACGCCAGGATGTGGGTTGCCACACGGTCCAGGAACCACCGATCGTGAGAGATCACAATGGCGGCGCCAGGGAAGTCCAGCAGGGCTTCTTCCAGCGAACGCAGGGTTTCCACGTCCAGGTCGTTGGACGGTTCGTCGAGCAGCAGCACGTTGCCGCCCTCTTTCAAGGTCAGCGCCAGGTGCAAGCGACCGCGCTCACCACCGGAGAGGTCCTTGACGAACTTCTGTTGGTCGCCGCCCTTGAAGTTGAAACGCCCCACGTAGGTGCGCGACGGGATTTCGTAGTTGCCGATGCGGATCTGGTCCGAACCATCGGAAATCTGCTGGAAAACGGTCTTGCTGCCGTCCAGGTCGTCACGGCTTTGATCGACACAGGCCAGTTGCACGGTTTCACCGATTTCGATGCTGCCAGAATCCGGCGTTTCCTTGCCCATCAGCATGCGGAACAGGGTCGATTTACCGGCACCGTTACCACCGATCACGCCAACGATGGCGCCTTTAGGCATGGCAAACGACAGATTGTCGATCAACACGCGATCGCCATAGCCTTTGCTGACGTTCTTGAACTCGATGACCTTGTCGCCCAGGCGCGGGCCGGCCGGGATGTAGATCTCGTTGGTTTCGCTGCGCTTCTGGAATTCCTGCGACTGCATTTCTTCAAAGCGTTGCAGACGGGCCTTGGATTTGGACTGACGCGCCTTGGCACCTTTGCGAACCCACTCCAGCTCGTCTTTCATGGCCTTTTCATGGGCAGACTGCTGCTTGGATTCCTGGGCCAGACGCTCGGACTTGGCTTCCAGCCAACCCGAATAGTTGCCCTCGTACGGAATGCCTGCGCCGCGGTCGAGTTCCAGAATCCAGCCAGCCACGTTATCCAGGAAGTAACGGTCGTGCGTGATCGCAACCACGGTACCCGGGAAATCGTGCAGGAAGTGCTCAAGCCAGGCGACCGAATCGGCATCCAGGTGGTTGGTTGGTTCGTCGAGCAGCAGCATGTCCGGCGCGGACAGCAGCAGGCGGCACAGGGCAACACGGCGTTTTTCACCACCGGACAGCACGGAAACCTTGGCATCCCAGGCTGGCAGACGCAGCGCATCGGCGGCGACTTCCAGTTGGCGCTCCAGGTTGTGGCCATCGCCAGCCTGCAGGATCGCCTCCAGCTTGGCCTGTTCGGCAGCCAGCTTGTCGAAGTCGGCATCAGGGTCGGCGTATTCGGCGTAGACCTGATCCAGGCGGGCCTGGGCGTCCTTGATGACGCTGACCGCTTCCTCAACCACTTCACGAACGGTCTTGTTCGGGTCAAGTTGTGGCTCTTGCGGCAGATAACCCACATTCAGCTCAGGCATCGGACGCGCTTCGCCGTCGAACTCGGTATCGACACCGGCCATGATTTTCAACAGCGTGGACTTGCCAGAGCCGTTGAGACCCAGAACACCGATCTTGGCGCCCGGGAAGAAGGAAAGGGAGATGTTCTTGAGGATTTCACGCTTCGGCGGCACAACTTTGCTCAGCCGATGCATGGTAAAGACGTATTGAGCCATGGAATGAAAACCTAGCGTCTGTGAGGGTGACTGATAAAGCGCGAGCTTTTATTTGTCTATGCTACTTGCCGCCGTGCCATTCCAAGCCTTGAATGAAACAGACAGAGAAGGGACTTCTGCATCCGGGCAAATATAAAGCTGGATCGATGTTTGCAAACAGTGGATTCACTCTTGCAGGAGTCGGTTTACAACGCGCATCGGGCAAAGCTACCCGAATGCGGCCTGTAGGGCAAACGATCCGGCCCCGCAGGACTGGCACTTAGCTACAAGTCAGGGCATGCTAGCCGCCCTTTGGGCGTCGGGCTTATATTGCATAATGCACTCGCTGCTTCAGTCCAGTAGTCAGGAACAACGATTTGCCAACACCAACGCCCTCCACGCCATTAGAAACAGCCAAAAGCACAACGATTGTGCCTTTGCGTAGTTCCTTGAAAGGGCTACTGGCAGCGCTGGTTCTACTGATGCTTGCATTGTTGCTGTGGCAACTGCTTGAGCAGTTTCATCAGACGCAAGAGCGGCAGCGGCAGCGCAGTCTCGACTACAGCACTCAACTCGCCGACCGCCTTAGCCTCAACATGGCTCTGAGCGCCCAGATCACCATGAACCTGCTCGATGAGGGATCACCCTCGGGCAGTAATGCCTCGCAACAGAAGCCGCCACTGCAAAGACTGCGTGAAACCGTACCGTCCTTGCGCAGCGTTGCATGGCTCGGCCCTGAAGGCGACGTAATCAAAGACAGTGCGGAAGTTACCCTTGACGGTGCGTTTCTAAAGAGTGCGCTCCAGCAGGCATTGGGTCGACCTTATTTCTACACCAACTCCGAAGACGGTTCGCAGATATACATGTTCGTACACCAGGCCGAAGGCCTTGGCGGTGCCTACTGGGCTGTACGCATGGCTCCCGATGCACTCAAGGCGCTGATCCAGCAGCCCAGCCAGGACTTTCAGCATCTATGGCGGCTTGAGAACCGCGTGACCCAACGAGTCATCCTGCGCGATGCCTCGCTGCAAACCGACTCCGGGAACACCGAAAGCGTCCTGCTGCAACCACTGAGCAACAGCGACTGGCAACTGCACGGCCTGTTCGATGCCTATAAGGCACGCCAGGAGCTGCTTGCGCCCCTGATCGTGAAATGTGTAGTCGGCCTGCTGTTTTCGCTGCTGCCGCTGGCCGCAATCCTCAGCCTGCGCCGTCGTCAGCGCCAACTGCTGGAAAGCCGCCGCCGCTATCAGGACATATTCGAAGGCGCGGGCGTTGCCATCTGCGTACTGGACATGTCCGACCTGCCCGAACAGCTCGAAACCTTCCAGATCCGCACCTCGGAAGACTTCGACCGTTTTATCGAGATCCAGCCGGGGCTCCTGAAGCGACTGCTGCAACAGTTACGCATCACCGAAGTCAACCAGGTTGCCCTGAGCCTGTTGAATATCAAGTGCGGCGATGAGGCCTGGCAGCAACTGATCGAGGGCGAATCACGCGCTCGTCCCGGCATTGGTATCCAGGTGATTCATGCCGTCCTGAACAGGCAGCAACGCCTTGAACTGGAAATTCGTCTCACTCAGGAGTCCGGCCAGGACCAGCATCTATGGCTGGTATTAAGGCTGCCTGAAACTCAGTCCGATCATGATGCGGTGATCCTCAGCATCGGCGACATCACCAGCCGCAAACAGATAGAGCTGTCATTGCAGGAGCGGGAGCGTTTCTGGTCAGACGTGGTACGCACCGTGCCGGACCATCTGTATGTGCAGGACGTACTCAGCCAGCGCATGATCTACAGCAACCACCATCTGGGGCAGACGCTGGGCTACAGCAAAAGCGAGCTGCATGCCATGGGTGAGTTCTTCTGGGAGATACTGCTGCACCCGGACGACGCCCAGATCTATCAGGACATGCGCCTGCGCCAACGCCATCATGGGCACAACGAACTGCTGCAATGTGCCCTGCGCTTTCGCGACAAGGACAACACCTGGCGCTGCTTCGATATCCGCGAACAGGCACTGGCCCGGGACAAGGACGATCTGGTCACACGCATCATCGGCGTCGCCAAGGACGTCACGCGGCAGGTGGAAGCCAGCCAGTCCCTGCGCGACAGCGAGCAGCGTTACCGGATGCTCGCCGAGAGCATCAGCGATGTCATCTTCTCCACCGACAGCCTGCTTGAAGTCAACTATGTCAGCCCGTCGGTCCAGAGCGTACTGGGTTACAGCGCCGACTGGATCATCAAGAATGGCTGGAGCTCCACCGTTGCCAACCCGCAACAACTCTCGGGCTTCTACAACCTGATAGCGCGCATCAGGAAAGTACTCGACAAGCCGCAGGAGCTGGCCCGGTTGCGCAGCGATGTCCCGACCCAGATCTATTTGTTCGATTGCCTGCGCGCCGACGGCCGCAAGATTCCTGTAGAGCTGCGGCTGGTCCTGGTATGGGATGAGAGCGGCATATTCGAGGGCATCCTGGGCGTCGGTCGCGATATCAGCATCCAGCGTCGCGCCGAAAAAGACCTGCGAATGGCCGCTACGGTTTTCGAGCACTCGACGTCCGCGATCCTCATTACCGACCCGGCGGGCTATATCGTCCAGGCCAACGACGCCTTCACTCGGGTCAGCGGCTATGACGTGTCACAAGTGCTCGATCAATTACCGAACATGCTTACCGTGGATCGAGAGCAGGAAGCCCACCTGCGCTATATCCTCAAACAACTGAACCAGCGCGGCACCTGGGAAGGCGAAGTCTGGCTCAAGCGTCGCAATGGCGAGCATTACCCGGCCTGGGTCGGCATCACGGCCGTGGTGGATGATGAAGGCGACCTGGCCAGCTACGTGTGCTTCTTCAGCGATATCAGCGAGCGCAAGGCCAGCGAACAGCGCATTCATCGCCTGGCCTATTACGACGCCCTGACTCACCTGCCCAACCGCACGCTGTTCCAGGACCGTCTGCATTCGGCTCTGCAACATGCCGAAAGACAGCAAGCCTGGGTGGTCCTCATGTTCCTGGACCTGGATCGTTTCAAACCGATCAACGACTCGCTGGGCCATGCCGCCGGCGACCGTATGCTCAAGGAAATGGCCACACGCCTGCTCGCGTGCGTCGCCGACGATGACACCGTCGCACGCATGGGGGGCGATGAGTTCACCCTGTTGCTGCAACCGGGCGCCACCCGCGAGATAGCCCTGAACCGCGCCATCCATGTTGCCGAGCAAATCCTCAACAGCCTGATCACGCCTTTCGTGCTGGAAGGACGTGAGTTCTTCGTGACCGCCAGTATCGGTATCGCTCTGAGCCCGCAGGACGGGAACGAGTTGAGCCAGTTGATGAAAAACGCCGATACCGCGATGTATCACGCCAAGGAGCGCGGCAAGAACAACTTCCAGTTCTATCAGACCGACATGAACGCCACGGCTCTGGAACGTCTGGAACTGGAAAGCGACCTGCGCCACGCCCTGGAGCAGCAAGAGTTCACGATTTACTACCAGCCTCAGTTCAGCGGCGACGGCAAACGCCTGACCGGTGCCGAAGCGCTGCTGCGCTGGCGCCATCCTCGTCGCGGCCTGGTGCCGCCCAGCGAATTCATTCCGGTTCTGGAAGAACTCGGTCTGGTGGTGGAAGTCGGGGACTGGGTACTGGCCGAAGCCTGTCGTCAGCTCAAGAGCTGGCATCAGGCAAAAGTGCGGGTCCCGAAAGTGTCGGTGAATATTTCCGCAAGACAGTTTTCGGACGGCCAACTGGGCAACCGCATCGCCCGGATGCTGGGCGAAACCGGCCTGCCACCGGCCTGTCTGGAGCTGGAACTGACCGAAAGTATCCTGATGCGCGAAGTCAATGAAGCCATGCAGATGCTCGATGGCCTGAAGAATCTGGGGCTGAGCATCGCGGTCGATGACTTCGGCACCGGTTACTCGTCGCTGAACTACCTCAAACAGTTCCCCATCGACGTCCTGAAGATCGACCGCACCTTCGTAGACGGCCTGCCATCGGGTGAACAGGATGCTCAGATCGCCCGCGCTATCATCGCCATGGCCCACAGCCTGAATCTGGCGGTGATCGCAGAAGGCGTCGAAACCCACGAACAGCTGGAATTCCTTCGCGAGCATGGTTGCGACGAAGTACAAGGCTACCTTTTCGGTCGCCCGATGTCGGCCTCGCAGTTTGAAGCGCAGTTCAGTAATGATGCGTTGTTCATGTTCGACTAGGTCGAACAGGAACACAGCGGCAAGCTGCAAGTTGGGAGCTTCAAGTAAAAGCAAAAGCGGACCGTGTGTTCTCGCATATGTCCGCTCTTGCTTGCCGCTTGTAACTTGCAGCTTCCCCTCCTACTTGCCGTCTGCTCATCCGACAAATGAACCCCTTTCATATGCCAGATAAAACGCGATGGGGTAGAATGCCCCCCTTTTCCGCTCCAACCCTCGAGGACTGCCATGTTCAGCCGTGATTTGACTCTCGCGAAGTACGACTCCGATCTTTTTGCCGCAATGGAGCAAGAAGCCCTGCGCCAGGAAGAGCATATCGAGCTGATTGCCTCGGAAAACTACACCAGCCCGGCTGTCATGGAGGCTCAGGGCTCGGTCCTGACCAACAAGTACGCCGAAGGCTATCCGGGCAAGCGCTACTACGGTGGCTGCGAGTACGTCGACGTCGTTGAACAACTGGCCATCGACCGCGCCAAGGAACTGTTCGGCGCCGATTACGCCAACGTCCAGCCACACGCTGGCTCCCAGGCAAACTCCGCTGTTTACCTGGCTCTGCTGCAAGGCGGCGACACCATTCTGGGCATGAGCCTGGCTCACGGCGGTCACCTGACCCACGGCGCCAGCGTCAGCTCCTCGGGCAAACTGTACAACGCCGTTCAGTACGGCATCGACGCCAATGGCATGATCGACTACGACGAAGTCGAGCGTCTGGCCGTCGAGCACAAGCCAAAAATGATCGTTGCTGGTTTCTCTGCCTACTCGCAGGTTCTGGACTTCGCCCGTTTCCGCGAAATCGCTGACAAGGTCGGTGCTTACCTGTTCGTCGACATGGCTCACGTAGCCGGTCTGGTTGCCGCTGGTGTCTACCCGAACCCGGTTCCATTCGCAGACGTGGTCACCACCACCACCCACAAAACCCTGCGCGGCCCACGTGGCGGCCTGATCCTGGCTCGCGCCAACGCCGACATCGAGAAGAAGCTGAACTCGGCTGTATTCCCTGGCGCACAGGGCGGCCCACTGGAGCACGTCATCGCCGCCAAGGCTGTCTGCTTCAAGGAAGCACTGCAACCGGAGTTCAAGGCCTACCAGCAACAAGTGGTCAAGAACGCCAAGGCAATGGCTGGCGTGTTCATCGAGCGCGGTTTCGACGTGGTTTCCGGCGGTACTGAAAACCACCTGTTCCTGCTGTCCCTGATCAAACAGGACATCTCCGGTAAAGACGCAGACGCCGCCCTGGGCCGCGCCTTCATTACCGTGAACAAGAACTCCGTCCCGAACGACCCACGCTCCCCGTTCGTCACCTCCGGCCTGCGCTTCGGCACCCCGGCAGTGACCACTCGCGGCTTCAAGGAAGCAGAGTGCAAGGAACTGGCTGGCTGGATCTGCGACATCCTGGCTGACCTGAACAACGAAGCGGTGATCGACGCCGTTCGCGAGAAGGTCAAGGCCATCTGCGCCAAGCTGCCGGTTTACGGCGCTTGATAGCGTAGTTGCTGGTTACATGAAAAAGCCCGGGCTCTTGAGTCCGGGCTTTTTCATTTATGGGGGGCTTTCACGCGGCCTGCGGAATAGATACATAGCGCCAGAGTTGCAAGCACGATACAGACAAGCGTGAATGGCCCTGGCTGACCCGGCGGCAAAACACCGGCTATCAACCCACAGCATGCAGCCATCGCCTGATGTATGAATCCGGTCAACGCCATGGCGTAGGGACCGCTGGCAGACGCACTCTGATTGGCAAGGGATTGGCAAAGTGGGTAAACGATGCCCTGACCGACAAGCAATAAACAGTAAGGTAGCCACAGAGCAGAGCCTGTTGCCGGAAACAGGAACTGCCCTGCCCCCATCAGCAAGGCACCCAATGCCAGAAGCTTCAACCCAAGCATCAGGCTCTGATCCTGACTGCGTTTTAAAAGCAGCCAACCGACCGACAAGGCACCAAGCATATAGGCACCGCTGACTGGCCACCCCATCCAGCCATACTCCACGGAAGTCCAGTTGAAGCGAAGCTGAAAGAGCGCTGGGGCACTGGCTCCGAAAAGAATAATCACGCCATAACCCAAGCCCCCCGCCAATACTGGTCGCATGAATTGAACGTCTTGAATGAGGGTGCCGTATATTTTTCGACCTGGGCTTGAGGCCCGACGATCAGGCGCTCCACCCGGGGTGTATCGCATAACAGGAAAGATCAATAAAAAGCCCAAAGCTGCACTTGTGAAAAAAACTGCCCTCCAGCCCCAGGCTGTATGTATCAACGCACCAGCAAACTGCGCCAGACCCAGCGATATCACAAAGCAGATCGACAGCCAGCTCAGAGCCTTTGCCAAATGCTGCGCACTGAAATTATCGCGTAACAACACACGAGCCATGACCGAAATACCTCCGGCAGCCGCTCCTTGAACAGTGCGACAGATAATGAACATGCCAGTGTCGGCCGATAGCGCAACACCCAGGCTGCTGATAGAAAACAGCAAAAGCGCCCAGATCATAGTTGCCCTGCCCCCCAGCAAGGCCGCCACTCTGCCCCACAGCAACATCGGCAACCCCATCCCCGCCAGAAATACCGAAAGTGTCAGCGCCGAAAAACCGGGGCTGGCATGATAACTTTCGACAATTGAGGGCAAGGACGGGAGATAGAGGGTTATGCCTGACTGCGCCGTCAGCACGGCCAGACAAGAGATAACAATATGGCTGTTGGTTTTCATGGTGAGGTAGCTAGGCCACGGTGAGTTGTATGTGCTGTTATTCAGCTCATTGGAAGAGGCACGAAAAAGCGGAAATCAAACTTCCGGCAGTTGAATGGCTATTTTTGCAGTGCTATTTATTAATGTATGTAGGGGATTTCTGAGCTGAAACACTGCCTTGATGGGGCCCTGAAGATGGGAAGCAATTTTTCGTTGCAGATCGAGCGCGCCGCTTATGAGGAGTTCATCCGGTTGTGGAACCAAGGGAGCTTTGAGCATCAGCGATTGGGCCAAGCGTTCTATAACCACTTCAACCTACACAAACTTACCGATCAAGTTTCATTGCATAACCTCTACGAGGCTGATGGTGAGAAAGCCTCGGGGTTAATTTTGAGACTGTTCCATCTTCACTGAGCGGCAGGTTTGGGCAGATAACGGCAGTCGACCAGCGGTACCCCTGGAACCAGCTTGCCAGCGGTGAGTTGGTTCAGTGGGGAACGGTGTCAGGTGTGGAGCCCGCACTTTGGGTCTTGCACACATCCAGGCGGCTTGCGGCTCCAAAGGTTCGCGCATTCGTCGACTTCATGTGTGACAAATACTCGGACATGTCTCTTGTTCTGAGGGGATAGACCCCATTAAGCCTGACCCGGGTGCCAACTATTGGCCGACTCTGTTGAAAAAGTCGACTTTCAACAGAATCGACCGGCAACGGACGATGGCGAACCCATAGCCAGCAACGCCGCTTTTCATAAAACCCGTTACGCCCCCACCATCGCGGAAAACGCTGCCCGAATCTTCTCCTCAGGCAACTCATCGGCAATGAACACGATCACGCTTTCGCGTTTTTCGTCTTCTGCCCATTCGGTATCCCAGTCGAAGCCATAGAGTTTCAGCACGCCCTGGAACACCATTCTCCGGGGCTCGCCTGCGATATTGAGCACGCCTTTGTAACGCAGCAGTTGTTTGCCGTGATCTTCGAGCAGTTCGTTCATGAACTCGCTGAGCTTGTCGATATCCAGCGGTTTGTCGCTGCGCAGCACCAGGCTGGAGATGCGGTCGGCGGATGTTCCAGCCGGGGCAAGCGGGCGCAGGGTGACGCCACCACCGAGGTCGGCGTTGAGGTTGAAGCCTCTGACATCCAGCAATTCGGCCAGATCGATCTTGCCGTGTTCAACGATACGAATCGGTGCGCGGCGGTTGATACGGGTCAGGCGGGACGAGAGAGCCTGGAAGGCTTCTTCATCCACCAGATCGCGCTTGCTCACCAGCAGGCGGTCGGCGAAGCCTATCTGTGCCTGGGCGATGGTCTGGGCCAGGTGGGTGTCGGCATGGGCAGCATCCACCAGCGTGATGATGCCGTCGAGGATGTAGCGCTCGCGCAGTTCTTCATCGATGAAGAAGGTTTGCGCAACGGGAGCCGGATCGGCAAGCCCGGTGCATTCGATCACCAGTCGGTCGAAGGCGATTTCACCGCTGTCCAGTCGTTCCAGCAGCAGGTACAGGGCTTTGGTCAGGTCGGTGTGGATGGTGCAGCAGACGCAGCCATTGGACAACGTCATGACTTGCACGGGGTCTGTGCCGAGCAACTGGCTATCAATGCCGGCATCACTGAATTCGTTTTCGATTACCGCGATTTTCAGGCCATGTTCGGCCTTGAGCAAATGGCGCAGCAGAGTGGTCTTGCCTGCTCCCAGAAAGCCGGTCAATACGGTTACGGGGATGGGTTGCGCAACAGTCATGTGTACTCCAGCAATTCAATATGTCCGGTATATCGCCTTCCCGGATGAATCCGGTCCTACAGAGTAATACCGATCAGTCCTGCAGAGACCTGTAAAAACGACAACGCCACAGGTATTGGCCTGTGGCGCGTCGATTCAGACAATAACGCAGATCAGAGGGTCAGCAACACTTGGGACCACCCTTGCCGCCGTAACGAGCCTCTTGTCGTTCCCGAAAGAACTCCTCGTAGCTCATCAACGGCTTGTCCGGGTGTTTGGCCTGCATGTGTTCGACATAGGTGTCGTAGTCAGGCATACCCACCATCAGACGCGCGGCCTGACCGAGGTATTTCCCGAGGCGACTCAGGTCATTGAACATGGGCTGATCCTCTCTTCATGACCGTTATCACACCTGTGATCCCGGAGGCATGGCCTGGTATGGCATTTCCTTGTCGCTGCGCTCTTTCTTGATCCACGCCGCACGGCCGACTTTCAGCGCGTAGAACAGGATGCTGGACACGACGAACAGGAACAGGATAGTCAGACCGGCGTTGGTGTAAGCGTTGAAGATCACGTGCTGCATCTGGTCCATGGTCTTGGCCGGAGCCAGGATCTGACCGGCATCCGCTGCGGTGCTGTACTTCTTGGCCAGTGCCAGGAAGCCAATGGCAGGGTTGGAGTCGAACAGCTTGATCAGGCTCGCGGTCACGGTGCAGATCAGCAGCCAGGATGCAGGCAGCAAGGTCACCCAAACGTAACGCTGACGCTTCATCTTGATCAGCACGACACTGGCAAGCATCAGGGCAATACCGGCCAGCATCTGGTTGGAGATACCGAACAGCGGCCACAAGGTATTGATGCCACCCAGCGGGTCGATCACACCTTGATAAAGCAGGTAACCCCACAGTGCGACGCAGCCACCTGTACCAATGGCGTTGGCCACCCAGGACTCGGTGCGCTTGAGAGCAGGTACGAAGCTGCCCAGCAGGTCTTGAAGCATGAAGCGACCGGCACGGGTACCGGCGTCCACAGCAGTCAGGATGAACAGGGCTTCAAACAGAATCGCGAAGTGGTACCAGAACGCCATGGTGTTTTCACCCGGCAGGACCTGGTGCAGGATCTGCGCGATACCGACCGCGAGGGTCGGAGCACCACCGGCACGGGCCAGGATGGTGTTCTCGCCGATATCCTTGGCCACAGCGGTCAGTTGCTCGGGCGTAATGGTAAAGCCCCAGTTGCTGATGGTTTGTGCCACAGACACCACATCACTGCCCACAATTGCAGCCGGGCTGTTCATGGCGAAGTACACACCCGGCTCGATCACCGAAGCGGCAACCATGGCCATGATGGCGACGAAGGACTCCATCAACATGCCGCCGTAACCGATGTAGCGGGCGTTCTTTTCGTTATCCAGCAGCTTGGGCGTGGTGCCCGAGGAGATCAGTGCATGGAAGCCCGACACCGCACCACACGCAATGGTGATGAACAGGAACGGGAACAGCGCGCCTTTCCAGACCGGACCTGTACCGTCGGTGAACTGGGTCAGAGCCGGCATTTTCAGCTCGGGTGCCAGAATCAGGATGCCGATGGCCAGCGCGACGATGGTACCGATCTTGAGGAAGGTAGAGAGATAGTCACGCGGTGCGAGCAGCAGCCATACCGGCAGCATTGCCGCCACGAAACCGTAGCCCACCAGCATCCAGGTGATTTGCACACCGGTGAAGGTAAACATGGGGCCCCAGACCGGATCCGCAGCCACCGAGCCGCCTATCCAGATGGAAAGCAGCAGCAGAACCACGCCGATGATGGAGATTTCACCAATGCGACCCGGGCGGATGTAGCGCATGTAAACGCCCATGAACATCGCGATCGGGATCGTCGCCATGACCGTGAACATGCCCCACGGGCTTTCAGCCAGGGCCTTGACCACGATCAGCGCCAGCACCGCAAGGATGATGATCATGATCAGGAAGCAGCCAAACAAGGCAATGGTGCCGGGAATGCGGCCCATTTCCTCACGAACGATGTCGCCCAAGGAGCGACCGTTACGGCGTGTGGACAGGAACAGGATCATGAAGTCCTGTACCGCGCCCGCCAGAACCACACCGGCAATCAGCCAGAGTGTGCCGGGCAGGTAACCCATCTGCGCGGCCAGTACCGGGCCGACCAATGGGCCTGCGCCTGCGATGGCTGCGAAGTGGTGTCCGAACAGAATGTGCTTGTTGGTCGGCACATAGTCCAGACCATCATTGTTGACCACGGCCGGGGTTGCCCGCAGCGGGTCGAGTTGCATGACATGGTTAGCGATGAAAAGACTGTAGTAACGATAAGCGACCAGATAAATAGCTACAGCAGCGACCACGATCCACAAGGCATTGATTGCCTCGCCACGACGTAGTGCCACCACCCCCAGGGCACAAGCCCCAATAATTGCGAGAAGCAGCCAAGGCACGTGGCGCATTAGGCTATTGTTATTTTTCATTTTCTTATTCCAGCAGAGTTGACTAGAAGGCAAGCACTCCGAGTTTAGCCCTGTCAGAGCGAAAGGCCACCCCCAACGATGGTCTAGAACACTTTTGACAGGTCAAAACTCAAATATCTGACTCGCACGGGGCCAGATTCCTGCCGTCGCGTACACCAGACAATAAAAATCGCCCACAGGCTGTTCGGCAACCCCGTTCAGGTCTATCGTGCGTAGACAAGGGTGCCATTATCAATGGCATGTCCGCTGGCTCACATGTCAGTCGATACCACGAGAGCTCACTTGATGACCGACTCCCCCTCAGATCGCCGTCGCTTCAAGCGCATCGCGTTCGATGCCAGGACCGACCTCAACCAGGGCAGCAACAACTGGAAAGTGCAGTTGCTCGACCTCTCTCTGAAAGGACTCCTCATCGAAAGGCCGGAACCCTGGACGGGTGACCCGAACGAGCATTTCCTGGTCGACATCCATCTCAGCGACGATGCCTACGTGAAGATGGACGTGAAGCTGACCCATGACGACAACCATCACCTGGGGTTCGTCTGCCTGCATATCGGACTGGAATCGATCAGCCATTTGAAGCGGCTGGTGGAGCTTAATCTCGGGGATCCGGCAGAGCTGGATCGTGAGCTGGCGGCGTTGATCGAGATTTGAGTCCGAGACTGAGTTCCGATCAAAATCACTTTGTGGGAGGCAGCTTGCTGGCGACTTCAGCGTACAGACGCATAATATCTGTCGATTTCAAGGCCTTTTTCGCCAGCAAGCTGCCTCCTACAAGTTTGTTTTGGCCTTGACTGATCAGCCCTACTCGAACAACGCATCCAGCGCCTGTTCCAATCGGGTGACCGCAATGATCTGCAAACCGGCTGGCGCTTCCTTCGGTGCGTTGCCCTTGGGCACGATAGCCCGCTTGAAGCCATGCTTGGCGGCCTCTTTCAGGCGCTCCTGACCGCTGGGCACCGGCCTGACTTCGCCGGAAAGCCCCACTTCCCCGAACACCAGCAGATCATGAGGCAATGGCCGGTTGCGCAGGCTGGACATGACAGCCGCCATCAACGCCAGGTCAGACGCGGTCTCCAGCACTTTCACCCCGCCCACCACATTGAGGAACACATCCTGGTCGTGGGTCGGGATTCCGCCATGGCGATGCAAGACCGCCAGCAGCATGGCCAGACGATTCTGATCCAGCCCCAGCGTCACCCGACGCGGGTTGGACATGTGACTGTCATCCACCAGCGCCTGCACTTCCACCAGCATCGGGCGCGTGCCTTCCCAGGTCGCCATGACCACGCTGCCGGGCACTTCTTCCTGAGCACGGGTCAGAAAAATCGCTGACGGGTTGGAAACTTCCTTGAGCCCTTTGTCCGTCATGCCGAACACGCCCAGTTCGTTGACGGCGCCGAAACGGTTTTTCACCGCCCGCAGCAAACGCAGTCGTCCATCCGATTCGCCCTCGAAATAGAGAACGGTATCCACCATATGCTCCAGGACACGGGGCCCGGCCAGCGCACCTTCCTTGGTCACATGGCCGACCAGGAAAATCGCCGTGCCGCTCTGCTTGGCGTAACGCACCAGCAGGGCAGCGCTTTCACGCACCTGCGCCACGCCACCGGGAGCGGATTGCAGTTGCTCGGTGAAAATCGTCTGGATGGAGTCGATCACCATGACCTTGGGATGCTCGACACGCGCCGTGGCGATGATCGACTCGATACAGGTTTCGGTCATCACTCGCAGTTTGTCCTGAGGCAACCCAAGACGCCGAGCGCGCATGGCCACCTGTTGCTGGGACTCTTCGCCCGTTACATACAGGGCTGGCATGCGCTCGGCGATATTGCACAGGGTTTGCAGCAGAATCGTGGATTTACCGATACCCGGATCGCCACCGATCAATACGACAGAGCCGTCCACAAGGCCGCCGCCGAGGACCCGGTCCAGCTCGTTGGAGTTGGTCGAGAAGCGTGGAATCTCTTCGACACTGACTTCGGCAAGGGTCTTGATCTGGGCCTGCGAGCCTGCCCAACCGGTACGTCCGCTGGGCGCAGCTGCCGCGCCGCTTTCCAGCATGGTTTCAACCAGCGTGTTCCAGGCGCCGCAATCACTGCACTGGCCAGCCCATTTGGGAAAAGTCGCACCGCACTCAGTGCAGCCGTACAAGCGTTTGGCCTTGGCCATGACAACCCCAGTCGTAAAAAGCAGCATGATAACGCAGCAAATGCCGCGCCGCCGGAACTCGGTTTTTGCCGATCCGGATAAAACTTACCGCACCAACCCCGGTCGATTGCACATGTACACAGCAGGATACACATTGCTCCATTACACTGAATCCGGTCATCTCCCTCTGTAACAAGGAATCACCCATGAGCGTACTAAGCGAATTCAAGGCCTTCGCCGTCAAAGGTAACGTGGTCGATATGGCCGTGGGTATCATCATTGGTGCAGCGTTCGGCAAGATCGTTTCGTCATTCGTCGGTGACGTGATCATGCCACCGCTGGGCCTGTTGATCGGCGGCGTGGACTTCAGTGATCTGGCCATTACCCTGAGAGCAGCCGAAGGTACGACGCCCGCCGTGTTGCTGGCTTACGGCAAGTTCATCCAGACCGTTCTCGACTTCGTCATCGTTGCCTTCGCAATCTTCATGGGCGTCAAGGCCATCAACCGCCTGAAACGCGAAGAAGCCAAGGCCCCGACTCTGCCGCCGACGCCGTCCAAGGAAGAAATCCTGCTGGGCGAAATTCGTGATTTGCTCAAGGAGCAGAACAAGCCAGCGGCGCCGGTTACTGTGGACCCTGGTCGTCCAGTTTGAAGCAAGACTGTGGGAGGCAGCTTCAGAAATCGCCAGCAAGCTGCCTCCCACAGATTCGCGAATGACTTACCAGTAATTCTCCACCACAACCTGCCCTGGCCGACGGGTCAGGTTCAGTTGCATGTTCCGCTGTTTGAGCACGGCCCTTGTGTCGTCGATCATCTGCGGATTGCCGCAGATCATCACCCGCGAATGCTCGGGCGTCAGCTCGACACCTGCAGCACGTTCCAGCGCGCCATTTTCGATCAGGCTAGTGATGCGACCATGCAAGGCGCCGGGGTGCTGTTCGCGGGTTACGGTGGGCAGGAACAGGAACTTGTCGGCGTACTCGGCCAGATAATCCCGCTGCATCAACTCGGCAATCAGTTGTTGATAAGCCAGCTCCCTGGCCTCACGGGCGCTGTAGACAAGGATGATCCGCTCGAATTTATCCCATATCTCGAAGTCCTGAAGGATCGAGAGAAAAGGGGCAACGCCCGTGCCTGTGGATAAAAGCCACAAGTCTCGTCCATCGACAAAGCGGTCAGGCGTCAGATATCCGGTCGCCAGTTTCTCCACCAGCAAGGTGTCGCCTTCGCGCAGACGACTCAACTCACTGGTGAACTCCCCGTTTGGCACCACGATGGAGAAGAACTCCAGAAACTCGTCATGAGGCGCAGAAACCATGGAATACGCGCGCCATACCGTGCTGCCGTCGGCCTTCGTCACGCCAAGGCGAGCGAACTGCCCGGCACGAAAACGGAACCCGGGATCGCGGGTAGTACGCAGGGTGAACAGGTTGTCGGTCAACGGCGTCACACGCAGCAGTGTTTGCCGGGTGAACTTGTCTTCGCTGGCGGTCATGGGACGCTTCTGACTCCGGAGCTGGAAAAGGCCTCTAGTGTCCCCCAAAGCGCGCTCGATAAACACCGGCTGTTTGTAGTGCTTTGAGCGACTCCCACACAGGCGATTTAGAGTATTTGGTTCTTGGGCCGGTATTCATTAGTTGAAAGCCTGTACTGCCTGAAAAGCCGCAACCAAGCTCCCATCAGCGTTCCAGCCATAAAGACATCCCTTTGGATACATAAAAGCCATCACACCACTCGTCTAGATAGCCACAACCGCAATTTGTACTCGATGGATTTTTTCTAGACTGCTTAAACAATACGAAACATCTCGCCATCAAAGGCATGGAGGCGATCATGGGATCCATGGAACTCAACTCACCATCCCCATCTCACGCAAAAAACCTTACCCATCGAGAAATCGAAATCCTCAAATGGTCCGCAGAAGGCAAGACAGCGGGCGACATCGCAATCATCCTGAGCCTGAAAGAGCGCACCATTCATTTTCATATCGCCAGCGCGATACAGAAAATGGGGGTTTGCAACAAAACGGCTGCGGCCGTGCAGGCCGCCTTGAGCGGGATGTTCTGAGGAAGTCGGCCATCGGCCACCAACATGGAGGGTGCCAAACAGTAAAAAGCACGTAAACTTGCCGATCTCAGCGAGCCCATCCGATGCAGGGCTCGCATGACATACGTCGATTGCCCCAGAGTTTTTGTGCCCATGCCCGTGCTGACCAGTCCTTTCGCTCAACTTGATCTCATTCGCCAACCCGAACAACAAGATGAGCCCTTGCAGGCATTCGACGCGGCTGACGAATACTTGCTCAATTACGTGGCAGAAATCGGCCTCACCCTTCAGAGCAAGGTGCTGGTACTCAACGATAGCTTCGGCGCACTGGCCGCAAGCCTGGCGCAGCATGCAACGGTGGTCAGCAGCACCGACTCGTATCTGGCGGCACAGGGTCTGGAAAAGAACCTGACCCGCAACGGCATGGCCTACGACGCCGTACCCGTGATCCCGGCCAGCGAGCCGCTGACCGGCCCTTTCGACTGGGTGCTGATCCGGGTTCCCAAGACAATGGCTCTGCTGGAAGAACAGCTCGTTCGTCTGCAAGGCCAACTGGCTCCGGATGCGCGAGTGATCGCAGCGGCAATGGTCAAGCACTTGCCGCGCTCAGCCGGTGACCTGCTGGAAGAATATATTGGACCGGTACAGGCATCGCTGGCCGTGAAAAAGGCACGCCTGCTGTTCTGCACGCCAGAGCCTGGAGAGGTCCTGAGCTCGCCTTACCCGACTCGCTACACGCTCGATCAACCCGCCATCGAGCTGGTCAATCATGCCAACGTGTTCTGTCGCGACAGCCTGGATATCGGCACTCGGGCCTTCCTGCCTTATCTGCCCAAAAACCTCGGCTCGGCCAGAGTCGCCGATCTGGGTTGCGGCAACGGTGTACTGGCAATCGCCAGTGCTCTGGATAACCCGGATGCTCATTACACGCTGGTAGACGAGTCGTTCATGGCCGTGCAGTCGGCCGCCGAGAACTGGCAAGCGGCGCTGGGAGATCGCGAGGTGGTGATTCGTGCCGGCGATGGCCTGGCCAGTCAGGATCTGGACTCTCTGGATGTGGTGCTCTGCAACCCGCCCTTCCATCAGCAACAGGTGGTCGGTGATTTCCTGGCCTGGCGCATGTTCCTGCAGGCGCGGGCATCGCTGGTGGTCGGTGGCGCGCTGTATATCGTCGGCAACCGCCATCTGGGCTATCACAGCAAACTGGCGCGCTTGTTCCGCGGTGTTGAGCAAGTCGCCGCAACACCCAAGTTCGTGATTCTCAAAGCCCGTAAATAGACCTCAAAAAAAACCCTCCGCGAGGAGGGTCATGAAGCCGTGTCCACGAAACACGGGATGGGAATTCAGCGCATGGCAATCAGTGGGTGGTCAATCCCGCTGCGTTCATGAACATGCGCATCAGGCTGGCCACGATGAACAGCGCAAAGACACTGCCTGCCCAGATACCGGCCAGCCAGGCCAGCCGCTGCCAGAGCGGCTTGTTCATCGCTGGATCCTTGTCGTGCATGGAATCTTTGCCAGACATCGCCAATCTCCTCTGATTTAAAAATGAGGCGCTGTACGAAATGTTTTCGAGCGAAGGTGAGGCAAGGCAAAAACAGGCGAGGAAGCGGAGTTTACTGGGTGTAAATGAGCATTCCGAGCCTGTTTTTAACGCCGCATCACCGAGCGCAGATACATTTCATACAGTGCCTAGTGATAACCGTCTTCAGCAGTCACCTTCCCGCGAAACACGTAATAACTCCAGAAGGTGTACCCCAGAATGAACGGGATGATGAACAGCGTGCCCACCAGCATGAAACCCTGGCTCTGAGGCGGAGCCGCAGCGTCCCAGATGGAGACTGACGGCGGAATGATATTGGGCCACAGGCTGATACCCAGCCCGCTGTAGCCCAGAAAGATCAGCAGCAGTGTCAGCAGGAACGGCGTGTAATGGGCATTGCGGGCCACCGCCTTGAACAGGCCGTACATGGTGACCAGCACCAGAATCGGCACCGGCATGAACCAGAACAGGTTAGGCAGGGTGAACCAGCGCTGCGCAATGTCCGGGTGTGCCAGCGGAGTCCAGAGGCTGACAATGCCAATGACCGCCAGCATTACCAGAGCCAGAGGACGCGCCAGGTCATGCATCGCCTTTTGCAATGATCCTTCGGTCTTCATGATCAGCCAGGTGCAACCCAGCAGCGCATAAGCCACGATCAATGCCAGACCGCAAAACATCGGAAACGGTGCCAGCCAGTCCAGTGAGCCACCGGCAAACTCGCGATTGACCACCGGAATGCCTTCGATGAAAGCCCCAAGCGCTACACCCTGAAAGAAGGTCGCAACCAATGAGCCGCCAATGAAAGCCTTGTCCCACAGGTGACGCTTTTCTTCCGTGGCCTTGAAACGGAACTCGAAGGCCACGCCGCGGAAAATCAGCCCCATCAGCATGAAGATCAGCGGCAGATAGAGTGCCGACAGCACCACCGCATAGGCCAGGGGAAAAGCGCCGAACAATGCCGCGCCGCCCAGTACCAGCCAGGTTTCATTACCGTCCCAGACCGGGGCGACGGTGTTCATCATCACGTCGCGGTCGGAGCTGTCTTTCATGAACGGGAAGAGAATCCCGATACCCAGGTCAAAACCGTCCATCACCACGTACATCATGATGCCGAAGATGATGATGACCGCCCAGATCAGTGGAAGATCGATACCCATGACTCAGTTCCCCTTGCTCAGGCTGTCGAGGTTGTCGCCATCTTCGGAGCCTTCTTCGGCAGCGGAGAGCGGACGGGCTGGCGTGCGTTTCTGGCCGGGACCGCCGGTCGGCGTATGTTCGACGTGTTTCTTCGGCCCTTTGCGCACCAGACGCATCATGTAACCGAGGCCGGCGCCAAACAGCAGGAAGTAGACAACCACAAACAAGACCAGGGTGATGCTCATTTGCGTGACGCTGTGCCCGGACGATGCATCCGCCGTGCGCATCAGGCCGTAGACGACCCAGGGCTGACGACCGATTTCAGTGGTGAACCAGCCAGCCAGGATCGCGATCAGCCCCGATGGCCCCATCCACAAGGTCAGGTACAGGAAAGGACGGTTGCTATACAGCGCATCGCGCTTACGCAGCCAGAGGCTCCACAAACCGGTAAAGATCATCAGGAAACCCAGGCCGACCATGATTCGGAACGACCAGAACACAATGGTCGAATTCGGCCGGTCCTCAGGCTTGAACTCCTTGAGCGCCGGGACTTGCTTGTCCAGGCTGTGGGTCAGGATCAGGCTGCCCAGATACGGAATTTCAACGGCATATTTGGTCCGCTCTTCCTTCATGTCGGGCCAGCCGAACAGGATCAGAGGCGTTGGCTCGTCACCGACGTTCTCCCAGTGACCTTCGATGGCGGCGATTTTCGCCGGTTGATGCTTGAGCGTGTTCAAACCATGGAAGTCACCGACCACAGCCTGCAACGGCGCGACCAGCAAAGCCATCCACATGGCCATCGACAGCATCTTGCGGACCTGAGGCGTATCGCGACCACGCAGCAGGTGCCAGGCCGCCGAAGAGCCGACGAAGAACGCGGTCGCCACGAACGCGGCAATCGACATGTGCGCCAGGCGATACGGGAAGGACGGGTTGAAGACCACCGCAAACCAGTCGGTAGGGATCACGCGACCGTCGATGATTTCAAAACCTTGTGGCGTCTGCATCCAGCTGTTGGACGACAGAATCCAGAAGGTCGAGATCAGGGTGCCGATGGCGACCATGACCGTCGAAAAGAAGTGCAGGTTACGGCCGACACGGTTCCAGCCGAACAGCATCACGCCGAGGAACCCCGCTTCGAGGAAGAACGCCGTCAAGACCTCATAGGTCAGCAGCGGTCCGGTAACCGCACCGGCAAAGTCGGAGAAGCGGCTCCAGTTGGTGCCGAACTGATAAGCCATGACCAGCCCGGAAACAACGCCCATGCCGAAGTTGACGGCAAATATCTTCGACCAGAAATGGTAGAGATCGCGGTAAATGTCGTTGTTGGTCTTCAGCCACAACCCTTCGAGCACAGCCAGGTAACTTGCCAGACCAATGGTGATGGCAGGAAACAGGATGTGGAACGAAATCGTGAATGCGAACTGGATGCGGGCAAGGTCTAGTGCCTCCAAACCGAACATGATTCTTCCTCTATTCAGGTGATACCGGCCTTTGGCAGCAAGCCATCGGCGATTGCCCCACGGTCATGGAGTCCGGCGCATCGGAAGTCTTCTGATGAGTATCTCGATGCTGGTTTCATGCTTTCGGTTCACATTTCATGCGCAAGGGCAATGATGCAGGTCAACCGACGTTAAAAGAGTAGTCCCATTCAGACCCGCAGGTTGTGTGGTCTTTTGCCGCGTGGCGAGTTGCCTCACCCCGAGTGCGCGGTGTTTTCACGGATGAATTCGCCCACACATGGCGTGCGGGGCGGGATGGAGCCATTCACAGAGCAGCAACAGCCGCAACCTGCTGGTATGATGCGCGGCTTTTTCCGACTCGCAAAAATGGCGGGCTGCTGCGTCAGCCTGTGCTTTGCTTCTGGAGTCGAATCATTCACGACGCGGGCCGCGTTACGGAGAGCCAGACATGCTGGAAAGGCTGTTTCAACTCAAGGCACACAACACCAACGTGAGGACCGAGATTCTCGCGGGCGTCACGACCTTCCTGGCCATGGCTTACATCCTGTTCGTCAACCCGAGCATTCTTGGCGAAACCGGCATGGACAAGGGCGCGCTGTTCGTCGCGACCTGTCTGGCCGCGGCCATTGGTTCGGCCGTGATGGGCCTGATCGCCAACTACCCGATTGCCTTGGCACCGGGCATGGGCCTGAACGCCTTCTTCACCTACACCGTGGTCCTGCACATGGGCCATACCTGGCAGGTCGCGCTGGGTGCGGTCTTCATTTCGGCGGTGATGTTCTTCCTGCTGTCGCTGTTCCGGATTCGCGAATGGATCATCAACAGCATTCCCCTGCCCCTGCGCTCGGCGATTGCAGCAGGGATTGGCCTGTTCCTGGCACTGATCGCCCTGCATAACGCCGGCATCGTGGTCAGCAACCCGGCCACCATGATCGGCATGGGCGACCTGAAACAACCGGCTCCGGTTCTGGCGACCCTGGGCTTCTTCCTGATCGTTGCGCTGGATCAGCTCAAGGTGCGCGGCGCAGTCCTGATCGGCATTCTGGTCACTACCCTCGCGTCCATTGCGCTGGGCTTCACACCGTTCGGCGGCGTCGTGTCGATGCCACCTTCCCTGGCTCCGACCTTCCTGCAACTGGACATCATGGGCGCGCTGGACGTGGGCCTGGTCAGCATCATCTTCGCCTTCCTGTTCGTGGATATCTTCGATAACTCCGGCACGCTGATCGGCGTCGCCAAACGCGCCGGGCTGATGGGCAAGGACGGGCACATGCCAAAGATGGGCCGTGCGCTGATCGCAGACAGTACCGCGGCCATGGCCGGCTCGCTGCTGGGCACATCGACCACGACCAGCTACATCGAATCCGCAGCAGGTGTCAGCGCCGGTGGCCGTACAGGCCTGACCGCCATCGTCGTCTCGGTACTGTTCCTGCTGGCATTGTTCTTCGCGCCACTGGCCAGCAGCGTGCCTGCTTTCGCCACGGCACCGGCATTGCTGTTCGTCGCAGTGCTGATGGCGTCCGGCATGGCTGAAATCGACTGGGACGACCTCACTGTCGCGGCCCCCGTGGTGATTACCGCCCTGGCCATGCCTTTCACTTACTCCATCGCCAACGGCATCGCCTTTGGCTTCATTTCCTGGACAGCAATCAAGCTGCTTTCGGGACGCGGGCGCGAGCTGAACTCGGCGCTGGTGATCCTGTCGATTCTGTTCGTGATCAAGCTGGGCTGGTTCAACGCATGAGTGTTCCTTTCGATCCCGCGAGCTACGACCGTCAGCTCGAAGAAAAAGCCGTCCGGTTGCGTGAGCTGCTGGCTCCCTTCGACGCACCCGAGCCGCAGATATTCGACTCGCCGCGCGAGCATTACCGCCTGCGTGCCGAGTTTCGCCTGTGGCGCGAAGACCAGAAGCGCTATTACGCGATGTTCGCCCCCGGCGACAACAAGACGCCGATCCTGCTCGAAGGCCTGCCCATCGCCAGCGAACGTATCAATGCGTTGATGCCTGTTCTGCGCGAGCGCTGGGAGGCCAGCCCGACGCTGAACCACAAGTTGTTTCAGGTGGACTTCCTGACCACCCTGGCCGGGGACGCCATGATTACCATGTGCTACCACCGCCCTCTGGACGATGAATGGCAAGTCGAAGCACAGGCATTGGCGGCAGAGCTGAATGTCAGCCTGATCGGCCGCTCCAAAGGCCAGCGTCTGGTGATCGGCCACGATTATGTGACCGAAAAACTGGAAGTCGCCGGTCGCACGTTCAGCTATCGCCAACCTGAAGGCGCGTTCACCCAGCCAAACGGCACGGTGAACCAGAAAATGCTCAACTGGGCTTATGACGCGCTGGGCGAGCGTGATGACGATTTGCTGGAGCTGTATTGCGGCAACGGCAACTTCACCCTGCCGCTGGCCACCCGCGTGCGCAAGGTACTGGCGACCGAAATCAGCAAGACCTCGGTGAATGCCGCGCTGAGCAACCTGGATGATAACTCGGTGGATAACGTCACGCTGGTGCGCCTCTCCGCCGAAGAGCTGACCCAGGCGTTGAATGACGTACGGCCTTTTCGCCGTCTGCAGGGCGTGGACCTGAAGAGCTATGAGTTCGCCAACGTGTTCGTCGACCCGCCACGCGCAGGCATGGACCCGGACACCTGCGAGTTGACCCGCCGTTTCGAGCGCATCCTGTACATTTCCTGCAACCCGGAAACCCTGGCCGCCAACATCGCCCAATTGCACGACACGCACCGGATCGAGCGTTGCGCGCTGTTCGACCAGTTTCCTTATACGCACCATATGGAATCAGGGGTTTTGCTGGTCAGGCGTTGACTGCCCTTTCGCGAATGAATTCGCTCACACCTTGCAGGAACGAATTCATTCGCGAACAACACCACACAAAACTATTTAGTTACTTCATGTGTAGCGCTCCATCGGCTAAGGTATAACGCCACCCGCGTATTCACCGCTTCGATGGATATCTGTCTTGAGTTCTGAATCCCCCGCCTCATCAGTCAAACTGTCCCGCGAGCCAGGCTTCATCAATTTCATCCTTGCACGGCTGTTGGCGGTCTTCGCCATGCAGATCCAGGCCATAGTCGTGGCCTGGCAGGTCTATGACATGACCCGCGAGCCGATGGCGCTGGCCTATGTGGGTCTTGCCCAGTTCATCCCCATGTTGCTGCTGCTCATGCCGGCCGGGGATCTGATCGATCGCTACAACCGCAAGCTGATCCTGAGCATAAGCTGGGCGGTGCAGGCGCTGTGCGGGCTGATCCTCTTACTGTTTTCAGCGCTCAAGCTGCAAGACCTGCGCCTGATCTACGGCGCCCTCGTGCTCTATGGCTGCGCCCGTGCATTCACCGGGCCTGCACTACAAAGCCTGCTGCCACAGATCGTGCCACGTGAAAAACTCGCCTCGGCCATCGCCACCAACAGCGTCATCATGCGCTGCTCCACCGTGGCCGGGCCATTGATCGGTGGGGGGCTGTATGCGCTGGGCGGCGCAGAACTGACGTATTCGACCTGCGTGGTTTCGTTTCTGGTCGGCATTCTGTGCCTGAGCCGCGTCGCAACTCCCTTCGCGGGCAAACCTGTGGATCTGGGCGACGGAGCCTGGCAGCGCTTTACCGCAGGCATTGCCTTCATTCGCTCGCGCCCGATCATTCTGGGCACCATTTCTCTGGACCTGTTCGCGGTCTTGCTGGGTGGCGTGGTAGCACTGCTGCCGATCTACGCCCATGAAGTCCTGCATCTGGGGCCGCAAGGGCTGGGTGCGCTGCGCGCCGCCATGAGCCTGGGCGAACTGGCCACCGGGGTTTACCTGAGCATGCGGCCTCTGGATCGCAATGTCGGCATGACCATGTTCCTGGCGGTAGGTGTGTTCGGCGTGGCGAATCTGGTATTTGCCCTCTCTACCCTCTTCTGGCTGTCCTGCCTTGCCCTGCTGATTGCCGGGGCCGCGGACATGGTCAGCGTCTATATTCGTTCGGCTCTGGTGCAGTTCTCGACACCGGATGCCATGCGCGGTCGGGTCAATGCGGTCAACATGCTGTTTATCGGCTCATCCAACGAGCTGGGTGAGTTCCGCGCAGGCACCAGCGCGTCCCTGATCGGCCCGATCCCCGCTGCGATCATGGGTGGTCTGTGTACGCTGGGTGTCGTCGGTGCCTGGATGGTCGGCTTCAAAAGCTTGCGGCGAGTGAATCACTTTGCCGATGCGTCGCCGCCTGTAGAGAACGAGCAACGGGCAAAACCGGTGTGACACCCGATGAGTCCATACAGTTGGACGGCCGGACTGGCGGAGTGACGTATCACCAGCAACACTCTCTAGAGTTCAGCGGAGGACTTCCAGAATGCTGTGGAAAAAAGGCCGACGCAGCGACAACGTAGTCGATGCCCGCGATGGCAGTAGCGGCGGTGGCGGCATGCGCATCGGTGGCAAGGGCCTCAGCCTGGGCGGCGTGGTGATTATCGTCGCCTTCGGTTTGCTGACTGGCCAGGACCCGATGCAGATCCTCGGGCAACTCACCGGGGAAATGACGCAACAATCCCCTCAAGTCAGCCCGCAGACCCGACAGGCACCGCCCGCCAACGATCAGCAGACCGAGTTTGTGCGCAGCATTCTTGGCGACACCGAAGATACCTGGCGCGCCGTGTTCGCTCAGAACGGTCGCCAGTACAAGGACCCGGTTCTGGTGCTGTTCCGCGGTCAGGTAAACTCGGCGTGCGGTTTTGCGACCTCTGCCACAGGCCCTTTCTACTGCCCGGCCGATCAGCAGGTTTATCTGGACCTGGAGTTTTTCCGCGAGATGTCCCAGCGCTTTTCAGCCGCCGGAGATTTCGCCCAGGCTTACGTCATCGCCCATGAAGTAGGCCATCATGTGCAGACCCTGCTGGGCATTTCAGCCAAGGTCCAGGCGGCTCGCCAACAAGGTCAGCGCATGGAAGGCAACAACGGCCTGCTGGTCCGCCAGGAGTTGCAGGCCGACTGTCTTGCGGGGGTTTGGGCCTACAACGCACAAAAGCGTTTGAACTGGCTTGAGCCGGGTGATATTGAAGAGGCACTGAATGCGGCAAACGCCATTGGCGATGATCGCTTGCAGCAGCAAGGCCGTGGCCGGGTCGTACCGGATTCCTTCACCCATGGAACGTCCGCCCAGCGAGTACGCTGGTTCAAGACCGGTTTTGCACAAGGCCACATCAACCAATGCGATACATTCGCCGCCAAGAGTCTCTGAGCACATGATTAAACCGCTTCTGGTCCTGTTGTTAAGCACTGCCTTTGCGAGCCTCGGCGCTCATGCCGAGGATCAAGCGGTAAAATCGATCAGCCCGGATCGCCTGACCATCAATGGCAGCCAGGCCACACTGGGCCTGAGTCAGGAATGGGTTCATCCCAAACCCCGGATCGAGCGCGTCGTGATCGTGCTGCATGGTCGCCTGCGCAATGCGCAGACCTACCTGCGCAGCATCGAGCGGGCAGCCAACCAGTCCAAGGAGCGCAGCAAGACCCTGCTGATCGCTCCGCAGTTTCTGGACGAGAAGGATATCGTTGCCCACCACTTGTCCGACTCGATCCTGCGCTGGCGCCAGAACAGCTGGATGGAAGGTGCCACGGCCGTCGATCCCAAACCGATCAGTTCGTTTATCGTCATTGACCATATCCTCAAGCGCCTGAGCGACAGCAAGCTGTTCCCCAACCTCAAGGAAATCGTCATCGCCGGGCATTCCGGGGGTGCCCAGGTGGTGCAGCGTTACGCGATGATTGGCGGCAAGGAAGATGCGTTGCTCAACCGTGAAGGCGTGAAACTGCGCTACGTGATCGCCAACCCGTCTTCCTATGCCTATTTCGATGCCGAGCGTCCTGAAACGGTTTCGGCGCAAAGCTGCCCCAATTTTGACGACTGGAAGTACGGGCTGAAGAAAATGCCGTTCTATTCAGGCAAGGAAAAGCCTGTGGACATCGAAAAGGCCTATGTGAAACGCGATATCACCTATCTGCTGGGCGAACTGGACACTGACCTCAATCATCCGGCGCTGGACAAGACCTGCGCCGCCGAGGCACAGGGCCCGAACAGGCTGACTCGCGGGCAGAACTACTTCAAGTACCTGCAAAAACGTCACCCGGAAGGGCTGAACCAGCATCTGGTCATCGTGCCGAAAGTCGGACACAGCGGTGACGGGATCTTTACTTCGCCTGAAGGACAGGCGGTTTTGTTCAAACCGTTCTGATTGCGCAGCGTTCGCGGATGAGCGGTGCGCCGCTCATCCGCGAAGATCACTGATCCAGCATCCCCCGCAATGCCACACAATCGGCGACATGCCAGTCAGCCAGCTCCGGCCACGGATTTTCAGGCAGGTTGACCAGCACCGTCTTTGCGCCTGCCGCCCGGCCACAGTCCAGGTCATGACGGTAATCGCCGATCATGACCATCTGCGCAGGGTCAACGTCCCATGCACCAGCCAGCTTGAGCAGACCGGCGGGGTTCGGTTTTGGCGTCGCTTCGTCTCGCCCCAGTACATCCTCTTGCGCAAAGCAGTCCGCCAGCCCGATGGCTTCCAGCGTGATGTAGGCCAGTTCACGGGCGTTGCGGGTCAGAATGCCAAGACGATAGCCGCGCCCGGCCAGCTCCCGTACCAGCTCGACAGCCCCTGTCGCCGGCCGTGAGGCCAGCGCCAGCTCGCGCTCATGCTCCAACAGCCATGCATGTTTGGCCGCGCAGACATCGGCAGGCAATGCCGCCAGATGTCCGAGAATGTCGTCTTCCAGCGGGATCTCCAGTGCTCGCCTGATAGCCGGGAAGTCATGTACGGAAATCGTCAGGGTGCCGTCCATGTCGAACACCCAGTTCTGAATATGCTTGAGGCTCATGACCAGTCCTTGCGATGGCGAATCAGCCCTTCCTGGCTGACCGACGCGACCAGTTGCCCGGCGCGGTTGAAGATACTGCCGCGAGAGAAACCTCGGGAGTTGCCTGCCCATGGGCTGTCCATTGCATACAGCAACCACTCATCGGCGCGCAGGTCGCTATGGAACCACAACGAGTGATCCAGGCTGGCGACCTGCATGTCACGCTGCCAGACCGTCTTGCCATGAGGCAGCAAGGAAGTGGTCAGCAAGTTGAAGTCCGAGGCATAGGCCAGCATGTATTTATGCAGCGCCGGCACATCCTTCAAGGTGCCATCGGCACGGAACCAGACGTATTTGACCGGTTCGCCGGGCTTGGGATTATAAGGGTCTTCGGCGGTTACCGGGCGAAACTGAATAGGCTTGGGGCACAGAAACTTGTCGCGCATCGCCTCGGGGATCAAGTGCGCACGCTGAGTCAGCAGCTCCAGCTCCGATGGCAGGTTTTCCGGACCGGCGATCTGCGGCATCGTGGTCTGATGCTCGAATCCCTCTTCGTCATACTGGAACGATGCGCTGCACGTGAAGATCGGCTTGCCCTTCTGGATCGCCGTCACGCGGCGGGTGCTGAAGCTGCCGCCGTCACGGACACGGTCAACCTGATAGACCACAGGCAAGGCGGCATCGCCAGGACGCAGGAAGTAGCCGTGGAGGGAATGAACATGGCGGTCTTCTTCCACCGTCTGGCTGGCGGCCGACAGCGACTGGCCCAGCACCTGCCCACCGAACAGTTGGCGAAAGCCAAGGTCCTGGCTGCGACCGCGAAAAAGGTTCTCCTCGATAGGTTCCAGCGTCAGCAGCTCGACCAGATCATCCAACACTTGGCTCATTCACGACTCCTCGCACAAAACATACCCGCACACGCAAGGCCTGCGCGGCAGGGTTGAAATGATACAGAATTTAACGCGACTGGCTGAATCAAGGTTTGAGCGTGTTGAGCCACTGTTCACGGTTTATTCGGTACAGCACATGAGGTTTGAGCGGGTGCCCGTCAGGTAAACCGGGATGCTCGAAGTTATCGGGCGGATTGTTCTGCATGCCGATGGCTTGCATCACTTTCTGCGATGGTTCGTTGCTCACCGCCGTGAACGACACGATTTCCTCAAGCCCCAGGCGCTCGAAACCACAGCCCAGAACGGTCCAGGCCGCCTCGCTGGCAAAGCCCAGCCCCCAATGCTCACGCGCCAGACGCCAGCCGATTTCCACCGCAGGCGTGAAATGCGCATCGAAGCCCACCACTCCAAGCCCGGTAAAACCGATAAAAGCCCCGTTGTCCTTGCGCTCAAGAGCCCAGAGGCCAAAGCCCAGTTCAGCGAAATGACCGCGCACGCGCCCGATCATGGCAGCACTTTCAAGACGGCTCATGGGCTCGGGGAAGTAGCGCATGACCTGCGGGTCCGCGCACATGGCGGCAAATGTGGGCAGGTCATCATCACGCCATTGCCGCATCAGCAG
Organism: Pseudomonas cichorii; assembly: GCF_015471405.1. Classification (GTDB taxonomy): domain Bacteria; phylum Pseudomonadota; class Gammaproteobacteria; order Pseudomonadales; family Pseudomonadaceae; genus Aquipseudomonas; species Aquipseudomonas serbiensis. Next base: position 188,474 of record NZ_BLVZ01000007.1, on the reverse strand, counting down.
CCGTGCGCTATCGAGTTTGAGTATCGGCTCCATCGATTCCTCCCTGTAACCACGCAAATGATTGCGCCAGTGTAGCCTGTCGACGCTCAAGGTTGCTGTGCGACGGCCTGCATTACTGGCACTATCCGGCTTCGACCCCAGACCGGACGTAAAATGTCCCTGCCGCTTATCTATCATGATGACTACAGCCCGAACTTCCCGGCTGACCATCGCTTCCCCATGGACAAGTTCCGCCTGCTGCGCGATCACCTGGTCGACAGCGGCCTGGTCCTGGACACCCAGCTTCTGCGCCCGGAACTGTGCCCGGCCGACATTCTGGCACTGGCTCATGACCCTTCTTATATCCAGCGCTACCTCAGCGGAGAGCTGTCACGCGAGGACCAACGCCGGCTGGGCCTGCCCTGGAGCGAAGATCTGGCCCGACGCACCATTCGTGCAGTGGGCGGTTCTCTGCTGACCGCAGAACAGGCGCTCAAGCATGGCCTGGCCTGCCATCTTGCAGGCGGCACCCATCATGCGCACTACGACTACCCGGCCGGGTTCTGCATCTTCAACGATCTGGCCGTCATCAGCCATTACCTGCTGGCCAGCGGCCGCGTGGGTAAAGTACTGATCTTCGACTGCGACGTGCATCAGGGCGACGGCACGGCACGCATCCTCGCCGACACCGACGACGCCATTACCGTGTCGCTGCACTGCGAAAAGAACTTCCCGGCCCGCAAGGCCCAGAGCGACTGGGACATCCCGCTGCCCATGGGCATGGGCGATGCGGACTACCTGAAAGTCGTCGACGACCTGCTCAACTACCTGCTACCCATCTACCAGCCGGACCTGGTGCTCTATGACGCGGGAGTGGATGTTCACAAGGACGACGCCCTCGGCTACCTGCGACTGACCGATGAAGGCCTGGCCGCACGGGACGAAACCGTCATGCGTCATTGCCTGGGCCGTGATATTCCCGTGATGGGTGTTATTGGCGGCGGCTACAGCAAAGACCGCAAAGCCCTGGCGCGGCGGCACGGCATATTGCATCACAGCGCGCAGCGGGTATGGGTGGAGATGGGGTTGGGTTAGGGTTTACCAGTTGGTTGGTGGTAAACGACGGGTGTGAAAAATGCGCAATATCTGCAAGCACCCACCGCGCACACGGTAGGGAATGATGTATGGACGGTCAGGCAATACCCATTCCCGAGTGCCACTGAGTCGCCCTTCACGCCCCATCGCCGGAAAAAGAGCCAACTGCTCGACGCCAGCCTTTATCGCCCGGACGAAATCGGCAGCAGCTTGCGGACTATCCACTGCAATGTAAGCGGCTTCGTCATCGAGATTCTTCAGCGCTGTTCTTAGCCACTCAACGCGCATTGCCGGTCCACTTGTCCATCACGGCGCTGACATCTTCATCGCTGGCAAAGTCTCCTGCATCAGCCTCCTGAATGGAACGCTGGATCTCGGCAATCTGCCAGGCTTCACGATCGAGATACTCGCGCAAGGCATCGATAGCCAGGAACGACTTGGTACGCCCGGTGGCTTTTGCAAGGCTGGCAAGGGTGGCCGCCATTTCATCAGGTAAACGTATAGACATAGTGGACATGATGACCTCCAGAAAGAACACTCAGTACATAACTATACATTGTCATACACCGTACTACACCCATACACCGACGCGAAATCAGGCCAATATTTGAATCTCGGGTAGAATGCCCAGCCACTCATCACTGACACCCCGCCCACCATGACCGATTCAAAATCCCCAACGCCTTCATCCGTCGCCATCATTGGAGGCGGCCCCGCGGGGTTGATGGCGGCTGAGGTGTTGAGTCAGGCCGGGATCAAGGTCGATCTGTATGACGCCATGCCGTCGGTGGGGCGCAAGTTTCTGCTGGCGGGTGTGGGCGGGATGAATATCACTCATTCGGAGCCGTACCCGGCGTTTCTGTCGCGCTATGCCGAGCGTGCGCCGATGATCGCGCCCTTGTTGCGCCGTTTTGATGCCGATGCGCTGTGCAAGTGGATTCATGGGCTGGGTATTCAAACGTTCGTGGGCAGTTCGGGCCGTGTGTTCCCGACCGACATGAAAGCCGCCCCGCTGCTGCGGGCCTGGCTCAAGCGCTTGCGCGAAGCGGGCGTGGTGATTCATAACCGCCATCGCTGGTTGGGCTGGAATACCGATGGCAGCCTGCGCATTGCCTCGGTGGAGGGTGAACTGGCCCTCAAGCCCGATGCAACATTGCTGGCACTGGGCGGTGCCAGTTGGGCTCGCCTGGGCTCCGACGGTGCCTGGCTGCCTTGGCTGCAAGCGCGCGGTGTTGAGACCGCGTCTCTCCAGGCCGCCAACTGTGGCTTTGAGGTTTCGGCCTGGAGTGAGCTACTGCGCAGCAAGTTCGCGGGCTCGCCCCTGAAGAATATCGCCATAGGCCTGCCAGACGACACGCCTCGCCTTGGCGAGTGTGTGCTGACGGAAACCGGTGTGGAAGGCAGCCTGATTTATGCACTCTCGGCCAGGATCCGGGAGCAGATCAACCGTGCAGGCTCAGCGACGGTGCAGATCGATCTGTTACCCGGCAAGACGCTCAATAATGTGCAAAAAGCCCTGAGCAAACCTCGCGGCTCGCGCTCGATGTCCAAGCACCTGCAAAGCCAGTTGGGGCTGGACGGCGTCAAGGCCGCGCTCCTGCGTGAACTGGCGACAAAGGAAGCCTTTGCCGATCCCGCCTTGCTGAGCCAGGCCATCAAGGCACTGCCTCTGAACCTGATCAAACCCCGCCCGCTCGATGAAGCGATCAGCACCGCAGGCGGCGTGACGTTCGAGGGGCTGGACGAGGGTTTGATGCTCAAGCAACTGCCGGGCGTGTTCTGCGCCGGTGAGATGCTGGACTGGGAAGCGCCGACCGGCGGTTACCTGCTGACCGCCTGCTTCGCAAGCGGCCGGGCTGCCGGGCTCGGAATCATTGACTGGTGCAGCCAACAGGCAGGAGAGAATTCCTTCGCGAGACGTCATTGAAGGCGATAGATTTTCTTTGGGTGTTCACAACCTTCGTGGGAGGGAGCTTGCTCGCGACAGGGCCAGTGAAGACTGAAGAAATGCTTTGCCTTCAATGCCGCCTTCGCGACCAATCTCCCACAGTGAGCGTTGAAAGATCAGGGCTTTTTCTTGCGCGGGCCGGTATTGAACACAGGCACCTTGCGCACCGCTTTGACCACTGGCGTAGGCTCGGTATCGCCGCTATCGACCCATTTGCCCAGGTTACGCTTGCCGCCTGAGACCTTGGGCTTTTTCGGCTTCTTGGGTTTCTTGAGGATCTGCCCGCTGGCGTCGGTGGTCGGTACACGATGCTCTGGCTCGAAATCCTGCTCTTCCTTGCGCACCAGTGTCTGGCGGGTCAGCACTTCAATCGCCGACAGCAACTCGACTTCATCGGCGCAGACCAGCGAGATCGCTTCCCCGGTAAGACCCGCACGCCCGGTACGCCCGATGCGGTGGACGTAATCCTCGGCCACGATAGGCAAGTCCAGATTGACCACGGTCGGCAGATCATCGATATCCAGACCACGGGCCGCGACATCGGTAGCCACCAGAATCTGTACTTCACTGGCCTTGAAACGGTCCAGAGCACGCTGGCGAGTCGCCTGGGGCTTGTCGCCATGAATACCGTCGGCATTGATACCCAGCCCTTGCAGACGCTCGACCAGTTGATCGACGCCGACACGGGTCTTGGCGAACACCAACACCTGGCTCCAGCGCTGCTTTTTCAGCAGGTGGATGAACAGCTCGGTCTTGCGCTTCTTGTCGACCGGCACAACCCACTGCTTGACCGAAGACGCCGCCACATTGCGCGGGCTGACTTCAATGCTCAGAGGATCGTTGAGCATCTGCGAGGCCAGCAGACGGATCTCGTCGGAGAAGGTGGCGGAGAACAGCAGGGTCTGGCGGCGTTTGGGCAGCGCTGCATAAATCCCGCGCAGTTCTTCGGCAAAGCCCAGATCCAGCATGCGATCGGCTTCATCGAGAATCAGGGTTTGCAGTTGCGAGAACTTGACCGCGTTCTGGCGGTGCAGGTCCAGCAGACGGCCTGGCGTGGCGACCAGTACATCCACGCCCTTGCGCAGCGTCATCATTTGCGGGTTGATGCTCACGCCCCCATACACGGCATAGGTGCTCAACGGCAGGTGTTCCGCGTATTGGCGGATGCTTTCATGCACCTGCTCGGCCAGCTCACGGGTCGGGGCCAATACCAGAGCGCGCACCGAATTGGGGGCGACTTTCGGGCCTTCCATGGTCAGGCGCTGCAACAGCGGCAAGGCAAAGCCGGCGGTCTTGCCGGTGCCGGTCTGGGCGGCGGCCATCAGGTCACGGCCGGCCAGCACCGGAGGAATCGCCTGTGCCTGAACAGGCGTCGGGGTCTGGTAGCCAAGTGCATCGAGGGCACGCAGCAAGGGTTCGATCAGGCCGAGAGAGGCGAATGTCATGGGGGTACCGTTGGGGAATTCACTGCAAGGCGCGCAGTTTACCCTGTCCGGCCCTCTCAGGTTAGCTTGCGCGTACCGATAACGATCGACAGACAAGAAGCAGCAACGGAAATCTAAAACCCACGCTGACGCTTGAGCGCTTCACTGATTTTTGCGGCTGGGACTTTTTGCAGCGAGCACAGCAACTGGTGGGAAACCCCGGCGATACCGTGGGTCTGACGCAGTTCGTTGGTCAGGTAAGCCGTCAGGTTGGCGGCCATCTCGGCATCGGCCATGGCCCTGTGAGCCTTGCCGGTGTTGGGCAGGCGGGCATAGCTCGTGAGAGTGCCGAGCTTGTGATTCGGAGCTCCCGGCATCAGGCGGCGCGCCAGCAACATCGAACAGGCAAAGCTTTGCTCGCGGGTACGCTGGATACGTGACAGTTCGTAATCCCAGAACTTCTGGTCGAACGAAGCATTGTGCGCCACCAGAGGCGTTGCACCGACAAAATCACAGACATCGTTCATGACCCGCTCGGCCGAGGGTGCCGTGCGGATCATGCTGTTGCTGATACCGGTCAGGCCTTCGATAAAGGCTGGAATACGCACCCCGGCGTTCATCAGGCTCTGATAGCGATCGACAATACGCCCCTGCTCCATGATGACCACGGCAATCTCGGTGGCCCGACAGCTATGGCCAGGAGAAATACCGGTGGTTTCAAAGTCAATGACAGCGATACGTTCCAACACGGGGTGCAATCCTTAAAAAATAATCATCACTTGAGCAGCAACGCGCCTTCGATCGGCACATAGCGACTGGCGGCACGAATCAGCGAATTGGCCGTCAACCCCGGAACTCCGTAGGCCACGGCTTCGACGCCATGCTTGTCGATGATGCGTTCAAGCAACAGATCGAAATCTCCGTCACCCGACGCCAGCACCACTTCATCCACCTGCGGCGCGACGTCCATGATATCGATGGTGATCCCAACGTCCCAGTCGCCCTTGGCCGAGCCATCGCTGCGCTGGATGTACGGTTTGAGTTTGACGGTGAACCCCAGGTTGCGAAGGATCTGCTGGAATTGCTGCTGCTTGCTGTCACCACGATCGATGGCGTACGCAAACGCCTGGACTATTTGCCCGCGCTTGCTGATATCCGCCCACAACGCGGCGTAATTGAAATGACAACCATGCGCCTGACGCACGGTGTAATAGAGGTTCTGTACATCAGCGAACACCGCGATCTTCTTCACCGCAATTCCTCATGACGCAGACAAGATTCGTCAGCCGGTGCAGCAGTATGCCATGAGAGAGCCTGCGGGATTCGCTCCTGCCGCGCAGGAGCGAATGAATCCGCGCTATCCGGCTCAGACGAACGAATCATCGTCCGAAAACATATCGCCACCGTCGCCGTAGCTGTCATCAGCCATATATTGCGAATCCTGCTGACCCCAATTGTCCGAGTCATTGCTTTGCACGGGCTGGTCGTGGATGACCTCGACAATTTCCTCAGGTTGGCTGTGATGGCCGAACAGGCTGCTGATGCCTTGCGCCAGCATCACACCGCCCGCCACACCGGCTGCGGTTTGCAGAGCGCCACCCAGAAAGCCGCTGCCTTTGGGCGCAGCAGGTGGTGCAGCATAGTTGCCGGGCTGAGCAGGTGGCGGATTGAAGCCCGCGCCATCACGCCAACCACCGCCAGAAGCCTGTGCAGGCTGGGGCTGTGGAGCACGCGATGCGCTACCACCAAAGATACTCGACAGAAAACCGCCACTGGCCGGCGCTGATGCTGCCTGGCCCCTGGCCTGCTGGAGTTCGGCCTGAAGCTGCTGGATCTGCTCGTCACGCTGCTTGAGCTGAAGATTCAACTGGTTGACGGCTGCTTCCTGAACCAGAATCGCCTGCGCCATGTAATACGCAGCGGCAGGCTGGCGGGTGAGATGCTCCTTGATCCGCGCTTCAGCCCCCGCGTCCCGGGCTACCGAGACTGTTTCAGCACTTTTCAGCTTAGAGAAAAGTTCGTCGATCAGGGTTTGCTCTTGGGTGTTCATGGCGACCTCGCTGGATTGCCGTTAAAAATCTTCGTCCAGCCGAATGAATGGACTTCACTCAAGTAATGGGGCTGGGCAAGCGCTGTTCAACCGGATGAACAAAAAGTTAAGAAAGCCCTGCCCCGGTCATTGCCGCCCTTGGTTCGACAAAAGGCATGGGCTAAAGTGTCGACCTGCTTTTTGCCTGTGACCTACCCACATGAACCCGCTGAACGTTATCCAGGACTCGCTCTACTTTTTCAGGCGAAACCTGGGAAGCATCCTGATGCTGTGCCTGCCACTGGTGGTACTTGAAGCGCTTGCCAAACAAGCACTGGGCAACGCACTGGGCGCCAACACCACTTTCGCCTATGAACTGCTGATCGGCCTGCTGTTCTATCCGCTCTACACTGGCGCGCTGATCCTGTTTCTCGATGCCCGCACACGGGGCGAGACGCCTCTGGTACGTGACCTGCTGGCCATGGCCCTGCGCCTGTGGCCGACCTTCGCGGTGCTGTCGGCACTCAGCACCCTGCTGATTCTGTTCGGGCTGTCGCTGTTCGCAATCCCCGGCATCTGGGTGATGGTCAAACTGGCGTTCTGCGAATACCTGCTGGTGTTACGCAAACTGACGCCATTCATGGCCATGCGCGAAAGCATGCTGATGACCACCGGCCACTTCATGCGCATCCTGCTCTGTGTGTTGTGTGTCTATATCCCCCTGTCGCTGCTGGAAGGCCTGGGGCTTTACCTGTTCCCGGAACCCCAGAGCCCTGCGGTGTCACTGGTGCTCGACAGCCTTGGCAGCTTCCTGCAACTGTTCACCACCATCGTGATGTTTCGTCTGTTCATGCTGGTCAGCGAGCCTGCGGACAAGGCCTGAGCCACGAAACGGCTGCCAAGGACTGGCGGCTCGGCTATGCTCGTTCGCTAACCCGTCACTGAGCGCCATGCGCTCCAAGTCGAGCCGATGCCCCGTTTCCTCTTGCGTCTGACACTCATTGCCCTGGCCCTGACCGGCCTTGTGCTGGCAATGATCCATAGCCTGACCTGGCGCCCGGAAGACCGGGAACCCGTCACGGCCATCTGTACCTCCCAGGCACCACCGCTGGTGCCGGGGCAAGCGCTGAAAGTCATGACCTGGAACATTCAGTACCTGGCGGGAAAACGCTATGTGTTCTGGTATGACATGGCAGATGGAAGCGGCGAAGACGAACGCCCGACCCACGAAGATATCGCCTACAACCTCGATGAAGTGGCGCGGGTCATCCGTGACGAACAACCGGATATCGTCCTGCTGCAGGAAGTCAGCGACGGCGCCAAGAATGCCGACTACCAGAACCAGCTGGCCCTGCTTCAGGAGCGGGTGACCGATCTGTACCCATGCAGCACAGAGGCGTTCTACTGGAAGGCAGACTTCGTGCCGGACCTGCACATCCGGGGCAGTGTCGGCATGAAACTGGCGACCCTGAGCCGCTATCGCATCGATCACGCCGAGCGGCTGCAATTGCCGCTGCCTGAAGCCAATATCATCCGCCGTCAGTTCAAACCGCGACCCGCCTTGCTGGTGAGCTACCTGCCCTTGCGCGATGGCGGACAGCTCGCGGTCATCAACACCCACTTGAGTGCGCCGAACAGAGGCGACGAGGCACTACAACGTCAGGTGCAGGTCACCGGCAAGCTATTGGACTCACTTGAGAGCAGCGGCACGCCCTGGCTGATCGGCGGCGACTTCAACCTGTTGCCGCTGGGCCAGTACCAACGCCTGCCAGCAGAACAGCAAGCCAGCTATAACGCAGACAGCGAACTGCATGAGCTTTGGGAAAAGTACCCGATGATTCCCGCCAATACTGAAGCCAGCGGTATTGAGCGCAGCAAGTGGCTGACCCACTTCCCCAACGACACACGGGTGAGCGGGCCGGACAGAACCCTTGATTACCTGTTCTACAGCCCGAGCCTGAAGCGCATCGATGCCCGGGTTCGCCGGGATGACACGCTGCTCATTTCAAACCACTTGCCGCTCATCGGGCGCTTTCTGTTGCCGGTTCAGGAGGAGAAGCCTACGGCTTTCGAGATTGTGCCCGAGCGCCAGGTTGAGCGAGATGTCGAGCAAGGCGACCGGTAACAAACGCAAGCGGCTCCGTTGTCAGCGCTCCATGGATTAAAACTCGGTTATGACAGTTACACCTGTCGTCTCGAACCGATCCATGTTCACAAGTGCGTCGATGGACTGTTCCAGGCTGATGGTTTTGCCGACGAGCTTCTCAGGTGCCAATTTGCCAGAGGAGATCATTTCGATCATGGCGTCATAACGGTGTGCCTGCATTCCGTGGCTGCCGTAGATTTCCAGTTCATACGCGATGACCTTGCTCATCGGAATCGCCGGCTTCGCATGGTCAGCGAGCATCAGGCCAACCTGGACGTGCCTGCCCCGACGGCGCAGGTTATTGATGGAGTTGAAACAGGTGGTCGGATGGCCCAATGCATCCAGCGAAACATGGGCGCCGCCCTTGGTGATTTCCAGAACCGCTTCGCTGACATCCGCAACGCGGTTGGCATTCACTGTCGCAACAGCACCGAGCGAGCGGGCCAGTTCAAGTTTGTCGTCCGAGATATCGATGGCGATAACGTTGGCCCCGATGGCTTGAGCAATCATGACGGCTGACAGGCCAACACCCCCACAGCCGTGTACCGCAACCCAATGCCCCGCCGCGACCTTGCCCTGATCAACGACCGCACGGAACGAGGTGACAAAACGGCAGCCCAGGCTGGCGGCAGTCGCGAAGTCCATGCTTTCAGGCAGTGCGACCAGATTCAGGTCCGCCTTGTGGATGCCGACGTATTCAGCGAAGGAACCCCAGTGAGTGAAACCTGGCTGAAACTGGGTGTGACAGACTTGCTGGTTACCGCTGTTGCACTCCGGGCAGGCACCACAACCGCCCACGAACGGCACGGTCACACGATCACCGACCTTCCATTTAGTGACGTCCTTGCCCACCTCCGCCACGACCCCGGCCAGTTCATGCCCCGGAACATGCGGCAGTTGAATGTCCGGATCATGCCCCTTCCAGCCGTGCCAATCGCTGCGGCAGACGCCAGTCCCCATTACCTGAATGACAACGCCATGACGCTCTGGAGTCGGGTCTTCGACGGTCATGAGACGCGGCGGCTGGGAAAAGGCTTCGTAGACTACAGCTTTCATGAAAAACACCTCTGCTGGGACAGGCACGACAACGAAAAAACACCGACTGAATCGCGCCTCCAGTATGAATGAACCCGGTGAAATTACCTTTCAAGCTGCAATTGACGCCGACCAAAAATTGAAATTAACTTTCATTTAAATATTCAAAATGAAAGATTCCGCCATGATTGAACAGCTGGACAAGGTAGATATTGCAATCTCGGATCGACTGCAGCGCAACGGCAGGCTGTCGAATGTCAAACTGGCGGAGCAACTTTCCCTCAGCGAAGCCTCTTGCTGGCGAAAGCAGAAACGCCTTGAAGAAGACGGAGTGATCGAGGGCTATCAAGCAATCCTGAACCGCAAGAAACTGGGGCTTGGGGTGATGGCATTCGTGCAGATTTCCTGCACGGACCATAGCGAGGAAGCTACAGCCAGGTTTGAAAAGATCATTGAATCGGCACCGCAAGTGCTCAGTTGCCACAACACAACCGGCGAAGCGGACTTTCTACTTCAAGTCGTTGCAAAAGACCTGGACAGCTACAGCCGGTTTGTTGAAAAAGTCCTGAGAAAACTTCCAGGCGTATCGAGCATTCGCTCGAACCTTTCACTGCGCGAGATGAAGACCACCAATCGACTGCCGGTGACTGAGTTGTTGAGTATTTAGAGGCCTGACCCAACTGGAATGCGAGGCGGCAAGCCGCCTCACACAACCTGTGCTCTAGACCTTTTCGATCCAGCCTGCGGGCGCTTCGATATCGCCGTTCTGGATACCCGTCAGTTCGTTGTACAAACGCTGGGTAAGAGGGCCGGCTTCATGTTCGCTATGGAACACATGCAACCGATCCTTGTAGTGGATACCGCCAATCGGTGTGATAACCGCTGCTGTTCCACAAGCGCCTGCTTCCTTGTAGTCGCCCAGGTTATCGATGTAGACATCCTCTTCCACCGCATTCAGCCCCAAGCGGCTCTGAGCCAGCTCGATCAACGAGGCGCGGGTGATGCCAGGCAGTACCGAAGGAGAACGAGGCGTCACAAAGGTATTGTCGTAAGTGATGGCAAAGAAGTTGGCCGAACCGACTTCCTCGATCTTTTTATGGGTCAGCGGATCGAGATAGATGCAGTCGGCAAAACTGGCTGCCCGCGCTTCTGTGCCGGGCAACAGGCTGGCGGCATAGTTGCCTCCCACCTTGGCGGCGCCGGTGCCATTGGGGGCTGCTCGGTCATAGTCCGAGATGACGAAGTTGCTGGGCTGCAATACGCCCTTGAACAGCGCACCGACCGGAATACAGAACACGCAGAAGATGAATTCCGGCGCGCTACGCACACCGATATTGTCACCGACGCCGATCACGAAAGGCCGCAGATACAACGAACTGCCTGTCCCGTAAGGAGGCAGAAACTTTTCGTTGGCTTTGATCACCTGCTTGCACGCATCGATGAACTGCTCAGTCGATACCGTCGGCATCAGCAGACGCGAGCAACTGCGTTGCATGCGCGCAGCATTCTGATCGGGGCGAAACAGGTTGATGGAGCCGTCCTTGCAACGGTAGGCCTTCATCCCCTCGAAACACTGCTGGCCATAATGCAGCGCAGTCGAGCCTTCGCTGATATGCAGGTGGTTGTCTTCGGTCAGATAACCTTCCTGCCACTCACCATCACGCCAGTGCGAAATGTAGCGAAAGTCGGTTTTTCTGTAGCTGAAACCCAGGTTATTCCAATCCAGTTGCGGATGTTCCATGTCACGATTCCTGATGACTGTTACGCGCGGTATTTATTGGTTCCAGATGATGCTCAGTGCGTCATCGAGCCATTGGTGATAGGCATTGGCCGCTTCGTCCGAGGCATGCACCGAGAAGATGAAGCCCGGATACCCGCCAAATGCCGGAGGCGGTGGCGACACATGCCCCGCCTCGAAGAAGGTCACGACTCGTGCGGTTTCAGGATGCTGCTCGACCTTGTCCAGCCCCGAGAAGCCACTGAAACGGCCATCGCCGCGCAAAGGAATGATGTAGTTCGCAGCCACTCGGGCAGCAGGAAGTACATCGGGCAACGCTGGAGTCGGCAAGCCAAGGGCAGCAGTCATGCACAACTTTGCGAACGAGACGCCAGTGCTCTGCTCCACCACAAAATGCGACACACCCGAGCCACCGATACGGGCACCGATTTCAATCACATACGGTTGCAGCCCGGCATCCAGGCGAAGCTCCACGTGCGCTGCGCCCATGGTAATGCCCAAGGCCTTCACGCCTTCACGCGCCGCCTCACACAAGGCCACGATCAACGGATCATCGATATCCCGGCGCTGACGATAGATTGTTTCTTCAAACCAGGGACCTTCGGGCTGTCCCTTGTCGCCGACTGCCAGGACATGCACGCCTTCGATATCGACAAAGCACTCCACCACGAACTCTTTACCGGGCAGATACTGCTCGACCACCAGGCCCACAGCCTTGTCCTGATCGTAGAAACGCGCCAGGTCATTGCTCTGAACATTCCATACGGCCTTGATAAGACCGGGGAGTTCTTCTGCGGTCCTGGCCAGCATCACACCGGTGCTCGACCAGCCGGAAAGCGGCTTGATCACCAGAGGCAGGCCCAGAGCATGGACTTGCGAAAGGTCTTCAGGATTGTCGATGTAACGGAACCCCGGTGATCTCAAGCCAGCATCGGCGAACGCCTGACGCATCAGGTACTTGTTGCGTGCCAGCGCCGCGACTTCAGGCTCGATGCCAGGAGTGCCGATTTTTTTCGCCGCCAGAGCCGTCCAGATGATCGCCTCTTCGCGAAGGGTCATGACCCCGCCGATCCCGCGCTCCTCGACTCCGGCCGCAAAGGCCTCCAGAGCCACCTGCGGCTCATCGAAAACCGGCAGTTGCCAGGTCGACGTGACCGCTGGCAACCGGGCTGGTGCGCTCTCGGTCGTGTCGTAAATCAGTACCAGCTCAATACCCGCCGCTTGTGCAGCTTCAAATACAAACGACAACTTGGCACTGCGATGGCAAACCAACGCCAGCTTTTTCATTTCATTTCCTCACTAACCGGGAATCGTGGGAGCGGCGCTTCAATTGCCATCCCGAGACACCCGATGCATCGACAAATAACAGGGTGATCCCGACGACAGCCGCAATCATCGCAATGACTTTCACTGCACCCAACGACGCGCCGGAGCCGATCAACCACTCACCCGCGACCACTGCGAAAGGAGCAAGCAGGCCTATGGCGTTGGCGTACAGCACGCCGCCTTCGGCCAGAACCTTCTGGTACAGCACATACACCGGAGCCGAACACGCAGCCCCCAGAATCAGCACCTTGAGAACATCCTCAAGGCTCAGCCGCAACAAGGGCGCCGGATCAAGAATGAACAGCGGCGCGAAGGTTGCGGCAGAGATCAAGGTGACCCAGGCCAGCGAGGTGAGCAGAGGTAAATCCTTGAGATAACGCTTGGACAGCAGGCCATAGACGGCATAGGAAAACGCCGCCACCAACGCCAGGGCGATACCTGCCGCACTGACCGCGCCGCCTTCATTGCCGCTTGCATTGAACGCCAGTGCAGCCGCACTGACGATCAACACGCCACTGAGCTTCAACCATGAAAAACCCAGACTGCGAGACAGGAAACCCAGCAGATAGGTAATGCCCGGAATGGTCGCAAGGACCATGGTCAGATCGCTGGCCTTCAGTGTTTTCAAGGCGCCGAAGCTACAGGCGAAATACAGGGAGAAACCCAGGACCGACAGTATGAAAAACCCTGGCATCCTTGATCGCAACGGGATAGAGGCCAGTGCCGCCCGCTCACGAAATGCCACGATCAGCCACAGGGCAGCCGTCGTCGCCCACAGCCGGAGCCCGACGGCATGCATTACCGGAATGCTGCCAATCAGGTTCTTGGACAACAGCCAACTGACCGAAAACAGCGCCAGAATGGCAAAGGTGAATAGCAGCAGCCGCCCTTTCAAGGCACTCAACGAGGCAACTCCTCAAGCACCCGGCGCGCATAGTGCGAAGTCGGGAAATTGAAGCGTGCCTGTGGACTCTGCGGAGCGCCCAAGTGCTTGTGGACATAATCTCTGGCGCCAGCCAGATAGGCTTCGTCGTCCAGACGCTCCAAGGCTTCGATATCGGCAATCACCGTCGATATCTGCTCGCCAAGACGCTCGGCATCGAACTTGAGACGACCGGACTCATCCTCGACCAACGCCTTGGCATTCATCAGGATCTCGAACAGTAGAATCCCTGTCCCGGCATCGAACGTCATGTGCTGCTCCGAGCCTTTCGGGTAACGGAACATACGCTCCAGCAGAATGAACTCGGCGATCTCCTGCCAGAAGTCAGGGCGATGCTGCTGCACCAGGCGCACCGTAATCAGGTCGCACTTGGTTTCTTCCAGAAGGCCGGTAAACCAGTTCAGCTTGATATACAGATTCCTGTCCAATGGACGCGGCCCGGTATGGTGCGCGTAGTCGTGGTAATAACCCCACAGACAACGGGCGTCATACGTGTCCGCCTCGGACATCTGGCGGCTGCTCAATTGACCGAACAGAAACTGGCTGTCGCGCCCAAACAAGCGGTCCGCTTCAACGACCGTCTGATCGTTGTAGATATGGAAAAACTTGCTGAAGAAGAACAAGGCAAACGCCTGTTTATCGACCTTGCTTTGCGCCGCTACCGACTCGGGGAACAACACAATGCAGTTGCCTTGCAGAAAGCCCTTCGACGCCGCCCCCAGCTTGATGCATTGAAACGGCGCGATGTATTGCTCCGTGTACTGCGCGGCATCGGCAAGGTAAGGGGTTTCGCTTCGATAACCGGTGACCAGCTCCAGCCGGAAGCCTTCAGGGTCCGGCCCGTTGGTCGCCCGCATCGGCGCCAGAAAGAACAAGGCTTCACCGGGCAAAGGCGTCTTGAAACTGGCCAGTGTCTTGTCGAACAAGGGCCGCTGATGCAACCCGCTCTGCACCCAGCGCCCCAGATCCTCAAGAGTCGCCGCCAGCAGCGCAGGAGACAGCCCGTCGATAACACTTGCCTGACGATCCAGCTCGGCGGTCAGCTCATTGATCCGGGCATAGTCCGCCGGGCCTGGGTCCTTGATACTCCCGTCCAGTTCCTGGCGGGCACGGATCTCATCGACAAGGCTGACGATTGCAGCGAACGGATCAGCCTTGTGCATGGTCGGCTCGCTTCAGCGAATGAACCAGAAATGCCATCGGCACCTGGCCGAAATCCTGAACGACGTTCAACTCATGACGATCAGCAGCCACCACCGTCGTGACACAGGCATCGGCCTTGCCCGTGCTACAGAGCACTGCGGCATCGGCATTGCTGTTGGCAAAAACCTTGTCGTACTGGCTGGCCACCAGGGATTGCGGGGCAGGATGGGTCGCTACACTCTTGATCTGATCGGGCGATGTACGGCTGGCCAGAACCATGGAATGGGTCGGCATGATAAAGCTGTCGCACAACTCCATATCACCCAGGCGGGTAAAGATAAGGGTATGCAAATCGGGATAAGCCGCGCAGCTCAGCAGGTAACCGTCCTGCTTTTCCGCCAGCTCGTCAAAGGCTTGCTCAAGGGTTTCATGCAGAACGATACGCGGCGCTGTAACGCCTGATGCCTTGCTATCGCCGCGAGAATCAAGCCACCACTGAGCGGCTGTTGCACAGTTGGTACCTTCGGGGCCAAGCGTATAGATAGTCGGACTACTAGCAGTAGGCATGCTATGACTTCCTTGTAAGCGTCCGCCAGACAGCGAACTAAAATCCATTTATGCAACCCATCCGGGACTGCTGTTCGGCAGGCAACTTACTGTAGGATTTTTCCTAACGCAACGTGTAATACAAAAATAACGCCAGCGACTCCCCGCGCTTGTAGAGGCTGTCGACGAGCGCAGGCAGGGACAGGTCGCGCCAGGCTCTGTACGAAATATTTTCGAGCGAAGGTGCCTGTTTAATGCAGCATCACCGAGCGCAGATACATCTCGTACAAAGCCTGGAAGCCGCCCCGAAAGCCGACACCTGGCTGCTATCGAATGATCAGAAGAAATACCTGACCGACGCGCCCAAGGTCGTGGAGGGTTGAGGAACAATCACTAGTCCGGTGCTTGTGCCATAGGCGACTTCAGTGCCGTAACGATGGGGCTGAAAGGTGCCGTAAACACTGAATTGGTACTGATCATAGTCGTAGGATGCACGGAGGTCATACCGGGTATAGAGCGGCATTTCCTTTTTCTCGGTGCCAACGTAATAAGGGATGCCGGCGAGGTGATATGCATCAGCGTTGAGCGTCAGTTGTCCAGCCATGAAGGTGTCGCGGTGCTGAACGCCCGCCTTGTAGGTGTGCTCAGGCACTGCCAACTGCTCGCCGGTGCCAGGTGAAGGATTGTTGATCGATGCATCGATGATTCGGCCATAGCTGGCGTAAGTGCTGATTGTAGAGGTGACCTGGTAGTTGAAACTGGTCTCCACGCCCTTGCGCGTGGTGTCGCTGACCTGTTCAAAGACACCGGGCGAGGTTTGCAGCGTTTCGCTGTCGTTCTGGATGTAATAGAACTCGGTGGTACTGGAGAGGCGCTCGGTAGGACGCACAGTGAAGCCGATGTCATAGGACGTGACTTTGCTTGGTCGAACGCTGCTGTTGATCCTGCCTCCAGTCTCGCTCAGCGGCAGTGCGCTGCTGCTTCCTGAACTGATGTACTCCGCTGCTGGTGATCGGAAGCCTTGAGCCGCGTTGGTGAACAGCTCGAACTGCTCGGTCGGCGTCCACACCAGGCCAAGCTTCGGCGTAGTGACTGAACTGTTGTAACCGGTATCAGCATCGCGGAACTTCAGATTCTTGATGTCGTAATCAAAGCGGTCGTAGCGAATGCCAGCCAGCAATTTCAACGAATCGACCGGCTTGTACTGCCCTTGGGCGAACACGCCGTAAGTGATCAGATCCTGATCGAAGTCAAAGTAGTAGTTCTGCGTCGGTTCAAAGTTACGGTACTGCTGGCGGAAAGCGTCTCCCTTGTCGCGGCGCACATCGGCACCGACCATCAGCGCCGCCGAGTCTTTGTAAACGAAGTTGTAGGCGACGCGGCCGCCGTAGATATCGCGGTCATCCTTGCCATAGTTGTGGGTGTTGGTGCCATTGGAGATGCCGCGCACGCGCTTGAAATCTTCAAAGTACGCAGTGTAAGACAGGCCTTCTTCCCCTTCTGCGGGTGTCCGATTAAAAACGTAGGTGTTTCGGTTGGCGCTGCCGAAGCCATACAAATTATCAGTGTCGCGGCGGCTGATCGTGCCCGCCTTGAGAGCAGGGAGGTTCAGATAGCCGTCGTTCTTGAAGTCCGACTCATAGTGGCTGAAACGGGCAGAGTACTTGGCATCACCGATGACCTTGGAGAGCTTCCAGAAGTAGTTGTCGCGGTTGGTCTCGGCGGCCTTTCGATAGCCGTTGGTCTTGTAGGCGTCTGCGATGAACAGCGATTCAAGGCCGTCATGCTCTCCACCCAGCACCAGGTTCGCACGGCGGCCATCAAAGCTGGCGATGTCCATGCCGATGCTTGAAGCCACATCACCGCCATCAAGCGTCTCGATGTTCACCGAGCCTGCGCGGTTCTGATCGCCAGACAGCGCTGATACAGGCCCCTTGATAACGTCGACACGCTTGATCATCTGCGGCGTCAGCCATTCCAGGAAAACCGGACCGTGACCGGCCCCACCCTGGCTCGATGGAATGTTCTGCGGTACGCCGTCGACAGTGACCGCCACGTCAGCACCGTGAGTGCCATTGGTGGTGAAGCCGCGCATACGAAAACCATTGCCAGTGTCACCCTGGTCAATATTGTTGGCCACCACGCCCGGTACACGGCGATAGATGTTGGAGATATCACGGTCGACATTGAGCGTGCGAATGTCTTCCTGGGTAATCGTGGACACTGCCGTCGGCAGGCTTTCCGGTGCGTTGCTCACCTTACTGCGTGTAAGCGGCTTGATCGGCCCGGAACTGCTCCCTTCCCCTACGACTTCAATCGCATCCAGCTCAGTGACACTCTCCGCCCCTGATTCCGCTACCGCAACCGAGACACACGAGAACATGCCAGTCAGCGCTGCACTTGTAAAAACCCCAACCCTGGCGCGATGTGCAGATCTGTACATGAAGCTATCTTCCTTAAAGATGTTATGTAGTAACATCCTATCACTAGAGCGTTATACTATAACAAATAGCGATTTGGACACGTGTTCAAACCAAGGCGCGGGCACAGGTCTGAGCAGACGTGTTTTGGCTTCCCTAGCGTTTGAAAAGCTTCACTCATGACATCAGGAAGACCTATGAGATTTGCACTTTCACTGGCTGTAGCAATGGGCGCTCTAAGCACTGGATCAGCCTTTGCCCATGGCATCTGGACGGAAACACGCTATGGCCATCTTGAGGTCGTTTATGGGCATGGCGCAGAGGATGAAGCCTACGCACCGGAGAAGGTCAAAGGCGTATGGGCCTACGATCAGAACGGTAAGGGGGTGCCCGTCACCGTTGAGCGACTGGGCGATCACGCTCGCTTGGTGCCTATAGCAAGCCCGGCAGTCGTGACCGTCGCACTCGACAACGGCATATGGAGCAAGGGCAAGGATGGGAAGTCCGTCAATGCTCCTATGGCGGAAGTACCGGGCGCGGTAAGTGCCAGCCACAGCTACAAATACAGCTTGGCCATTCTGGAGCCGCACGCCCGCATACCCGATAACTTGAAGCTAGCGATGGTCATTCGCCCATTGAAAGACCCGACGGAGGTAGGTGTTGGCAACCCACTACCTGTTGAAGTGACTATTGATGGCAAGCCAGCCGCCAACATTGCCCTTCTCGATGACTATCGTGGAATGTCGGATGCCAGTAGCACGAAGACCGATGCGCAGGGGCGTGCCAATATCGTCATTCGGAACAACGGGCTGAACATTATTGCCGCCCAAGCCAGGGTGCCGGCAGTTGACGAAAAAGACATCTCGGAACGCAGCCTGTTTACCTCCCTGACTTTTGTTGGTGAAAGCCACCAGCACTAAAAAAGCAAGGGAATTACAAACGTAGGGACGACGTCATGAGGGCTGGCTCCTGAAAGAGTTCGGGAGACCAGCATCGGGGTTCAGTGCAGGGTTTTGAAGGTGGGGTCCGTGAGGCGGTTACATAGGACAGATCTGGGACACTTTCGCTATCTGCGGTGAACAGGGGATTGGGGATATCGCTGCTGCATTTAAGCGAAGGGCTGTGGACGGAACGCTACGACCTGGGGAGCCGTAACGTTTCGTCCAGCGCGGGTCAAATGACCCGCGCTACAAGGCTTTACGGCTTTAGAAAAAGCCGAATGAGATGCTGGCCTTAAGTTGAGAGACATCTGCAATAACAGTCGTCGACAAATATCCTTCTTGTGACTCATCGGACGCAGCAACCGGTAAGTCAAAATGAATCTCGGAAAACTCTGGTTGGATCTGACTTTGTATCTGGAAAATATGATTGATGCCCCCAAGATGCGTGAGTAACGCAGGGAACATCTCGCATAACTCGTAGTCATTTAAGAAGCCCAACGAGAAAATTGCGTAAGATCGAGTTAACAGCGTTTTGACACCAGGCTTTACTGGCTCACCACGATTTCCGAGTCTTGATGCAACCACACTTACAAGAGCAACTACTTCCTCAGCAGTGAGATCAAAGCCTCTGAATGTCAACGAAACTGATTTCGCTCTAACGGACAATGAACTCATAGCGGTTATTCCCCTGAGTCATTCTTACCATCCCATATCCAATTTTGCCCCGTTGTCTTATCGTTATAGATATTCACTCAACCATCACCTCGCCCCTTATTTGCATCGTGAGCATCGTTATATCCGGCGTCCTGAGCCGCAGCATCTTCGGCTTTGTTTCCTTTGATCTTGTCTAAGTTATTCTCGTCCGGCTCTGCTGGATTGTTTGCCGCATCCGAAGCCTAAGCTATAAGCTCAAGGCTAAAACTCTTGGCTAAAATTATTATCGTCGCCCCATAAACCGGCTCAATTTCCAAAAGGCTCAATTTACCGTCACGAATATAAGATAATTTTTTCTGTAGAACGTCCCATTCCAGTTCAGAAAAACTTGGAGCCTTACCTCTCATCAGAAAAAATAGACGCTTTGATGTATCTGAATCGCTCCTATCAAGATCGTCGCCATCAAATCTATTTACTCGATCAATAATATTAGAAATTCGCATTTCACTCACAACGAAATCATCGACGCCAGTTGCGATAATCTGTTGTCTACCTTTGCCTTCGCATGCACACGTAACATTGATTCTTATTTCTTTGTTCAATGCATTGACGTGTACGCTATCAATAGTTGACTCGACCAAAAATTCCCAACTGCTCATGTCAGCTCCTTCTTATGGCAACGGTGAGTAGTTACGACCGGGATGCTCTCTAACCCCGTTTTCCCACTCATGAACGTGCGGCGTTTCATGGCCTTGATGTGGCTGGTCATAATCCCTTTTGGGCTTACCCTCATTATGGATATGCAGATAAAAACTTACCTTACCCACATCACCAAGCGAAAAGAGCTTCCGTGTAGCTCCCCCCTCTAACGTCTAACAATATCCTTTTAAAGAGATTGCTTTTTAAATGGATATTAAAACAACTTGTGTTGAAAAAATCAAAAAACGAGAAAACATATACTATCATTTATCCAACTCCACTGGGCGAGTACTCCAATTGGGACCGGGAATACCTCCCATGAGACCGACCCAACCGCATACTGTCCCGTCCGGATTTAACTGAGCTCCTGCCAAGACTCCTGCACGCCCTGGGACCCCTGATACAACTCCACCACTTGGAATATCTGCCTCCAGTCCTCTTCACAGCTAGTATCTAGAGGCGGTGGCAAAGGACATATAGCGAAGGAAACACCGGCAAAAAGCCGGTGCCAGAGAAATCCCTCTCTGTAAAATTTATAAAAACTATAACTTACTTATAAATCCAGCTTCCACTTTTATGTAATCTCCCGATTGCATTTCAACAATTAGAGCATGCTCCCCTCCCTCATTAACAAGGTAAATTGCCTCGTTAATTGAAACACTTTCACCCCAAGGATTCCTTCTTGGTATGGTTACACTCTTTAGCTCGTTGATCTCGATAAATCTAACCATGGACATCGAGTCCTTAAGTTCGATTTTTGCCACTCCACGAGCCCAATCAACGTGAATCGACTGTAGGGTCCAATCATGCATTTTCTTCACCAAACAAAAAGCTTTTCTTTCAGCCTACACCTCGGAGAGGAATAGAAATCTTTCGTCAGGAATATCAACATTGATAAGAAAATCAAAAATATAATCAGCCTCATCCCGAACAAACAAGAAGAGGTATTGATTACTTGGCGATATTGCCGCTTGTTTCCCCAAAAGTTTGTTCAGAAATATTCGCGGCTTCCACAGTACTATTTCACCATCGGGGTGTAGACGATAGACAACCCCTTTCCGCCCACCTTCTTTAATAGCCGGTTTAACAGGCACAACATCCCAATCAACTCTATTATCTCCGGCAGACACAACCAAACGCCATCCATTATTAAAACTTAAAACTAAAGAATCACCACCTAACTCATAAGCGACTACAAAACCACCCCCAATCAAATCACATTTTTCTTTACGCTCCTTCGTCACCCTAGAAAGAGCAACTGCGTTAGGCAGCGAGTCATATGCATGGGGAGTAATACCTCGGACAACACTTACAACATGCTCCACACAAACCTCCGCACCTTAAACCGAACGCTTAACTACCAGTACCTTTTACCCTAGGTGATTCATGACCACCAGCACACTTTCCAGCTTGAATTCAGCGACAAGCCCGATGCTGCACCCGACACAAAAACACCAACCCTATACAAACTTTTTATTCGACTACCACTCCAGAATATTCAGCCGTTTAACAACCCCACTTATTCAAAATAAGACACTTGGATTTGGGGCTGCGACTATGCCCAAATTATAGGCATGCAGGTAAAAACTTACTTTACCCACATCACCAAGCGAAAAGAGCTTCCGTGTAGTTTTCTCTCCCCTAACGCCTAACAACATCCTTTCAAAGAGATTGCTTTTTTAAATGGATATTAAAACAACTCGTGTTGAAAAAATCAAAAAAACAGGAAGATAGATTATCATCATCTACAGAGATCACACCAAACCCTGTGTCGTCGTGTGGATACACAATTACGGATGCAGCCTTTGAAAATATAAATAAATGACCGCACACACCGCCCAACGCCATAATTATGTAGCAAGCACTAGCAAGACCAGACTGTCTAAAGTCATTGCTTTTCAATGGCAAGACTCTAAAGCTGCATGACTCACCATATTCATCACTAATGAAGCCAGATGCAGACTCTATAAAACTCTCAAAATCAGCACCTTCATATCCATAGATTTTTTTTAGCTCACTCCCACTCCCCTTGAAAGCCATTGTAGTAAATACGACAACCTCGCCCCCAACCGAGCTAAGAAAACTTTCAAAAATATCGAGCGCATAATCCGCTCCCGACCTGGCATCATCCCCGGCATGATCAATATACCCTAGAAACCCCTTAGAAGATGAGTAACTATGCAAATCTATACATTTAGAAATATCCATCACTCACTCACTTATCAATATTAATAATTGCTCCGCCATCAGATACAGTAATTTTACTTCCTTTCTTAGTAGAAACACTAGGCTTCGGCCCGCTCCATGCTGCAGCTACCGAAAGATAGGTGGGGCATGGGGCCGATACGTTTCATCAGTAATCAGGTGAACAGGAAAAACCAATCTGATTGACGAATGAAGGTCTTGAGCGAAGGCGACAGATAACCGACCAATTGGTTAGGTAGAAATTCAAGTGGGGCATCGATCTGATTCAGAAATTTGATTTCCTATCGTGGGTACAAGACAACATATCACTTACATATAAGCTTCATAAAGATGAGAGCCTACTTACTAAAAACACTGAAACCTAGCACTAGCACTAAAAATACACCATCCGCCTAAAATAGTATCACCTCAAACAACTTCCACCTGGATTTACAGCATCCTCATCCACTCTATTCGGATAGTAAACTTTCTTTTCATCCAACTCATAAAAACAATTCCATGAATCCCCTGCGCATGTAATTTTCGCACAGGGCGGCTCCATATACTATTGAACACCCTATCAAGTTCCGACTCGCTTTTTCTCGAATAAACCTCATCAATAAAAGCGATATTTGTTCCCTGAGGAAATATTTTATCAAACTCTTCCTCTGTGGCTGAAAAGATATCGTAAACACAATTTTTTGCGCCATCTATTATCTGGATATTTTTCATATTATTGCCTTGCAATTGACGAGATCGAACATTTCTATTTCCATCTCCGAGTGCTTTCACATCCTCCATGCACTCTTTACAGGCAACAGATTTAGGGAAAAATCGATCTGATGGGATAATTTTCGCCATACCTACCTGTGAAGAGGTACTTCAGAGCCACAAAGCGCGCTCAAACGCAGGAGTGTGTGAATGCTACGGCCTGGATGGAGGTCATAGCATTCTTTTCCGCTCGGGCCAAATAACTCACACTACAAGGATAAAAGCTGATCTGCGAACTTCTCCGTATGGGGCCTATCTCCACTCAGTCCCATTGCAATAGTCTCTACTGACCATAGATATTCGATGACTACTTCTCTATCAGCCTTATTTTCTATAAGCTTACATAGTTCAGGAATGTATCCATCGTACTCACCCATTTCATCCGAATAGACTGAAACACCGATAGGATCCCATTGCTTATGAATGGCCACCCGTACCTGATCATATAGTGCAGACTGTATACTAGTATTCATTTCACCTAACTCCAGGTATTACTGTAATTACGGTTCCGTTCTGAGAGTTTACAACCACATTGACCTTATTTGAATTATCAGTATAAACCGTGGTGTTTGGCTTATTCCCCGGAGCGCTAGTACCATTTTTTATGGTGCTCTCTATTACCGATGGCGTGTAGCCACGCTCCTGCATTCTATCAAATGCATGACCACTGTAATTTCTGCCATCGATAGTACCTGGAGGGTTTCGCGAACCAGGAGCATTAAGGTTAACGAAATTAGAGCTTTGTCCAGATCGGCCTACTGGTGTACGAGCGGATAACCCGGAAGGAAGAGGGCAATACGCCGTTTCACCTTTTGGGGTTAGACCGCCCTTGAGTCCCCCAATTGGCCCAACACCGCCAACTGGACTACAGATCAACCCCTCAAAGCCAGGCGTACACACATTTCCACCTAGCCCATCATCCACTACCAGTCCAGACGGATCTGAATAGCTCAGCGGGTTACCCAGCACATACCCGTAAGTATTCAATCCCCCCTCAAGCCCAATCGGATCACTCTGCACATACCGCCCAGTGTCCGGATTGTAATCACGATAGTAGTTATAGTTCAGCTGCGTCTGCGCATCGTAAATCTGCCCTGGAAACCGGAGCGCTACGATCGTCGCCTTGCCATCACCGTCAACATCTTCTTCAGGCGCACCCACGCCATAAGCATCGCTGTTCCAGCGCCACAGCAAGGTCTGCGTACTATCAGTGGCCAGCCGTGGTGTATTCAGATGATCAGTGTGCAGATAGATTAGCTTGCTGCTGCTCAGCTCTCCCAGCGTCGAGAAATTGGCCGTCAACTGAGCAAGAGGCATGTCATCCAGCCAGAACCAGTATTGGCCGCTGGTTTTCAGGCCGTTAGCATCGTAAAACGTCTGGCCAATGAGCTTGCCGCTCAGGTCATACAAATACGCCGTAGTGCCTATAAGCGCCTGGCTACCCATTTCGTAAGTACGCTTGGTAATGCGTTGCCCCAAGGCGTTGTATTTGTACTCGGCGACTTGGTAAATGCTGGCTTGATGAACCTGGCTCAGCCGCCCCTGGCTGTCATAGGTATAGCGTCGCCCGTTGAGTTGAGTGTGATTACCGATCAGATCCGTTGCTAATGTCGAACCATTGAGGCTGACCAGTCGATTGCTGTCGTCGGCGTAAGCCAGGGACTGGGTTTCACTGCTATCGCTGCTGTTCAGGTTGCTGGTAATGCGCTGAGTCCGGTTACCGGTGGCGTCGAAGCTATAACCTTTCCTGGTGGTGTTGGTCTGCTCCTGAGTCAAACGTCCCAACGCATCATATTCGTACTGCACCGCCCCCCAGAGGCTATTGGTCGTAGCACTGATATTGCTGTCAGCGTCATAGCGATAAGTCGTTTGCCAGTTACCGACTTGTTGCTGTGTCAGTAGATAGTCCTGATCGTATGTTTTCGACAGCAGGATGCCGTTGCCCCAGGTCAGGGACTTCAGCGGGCCAAAAGGCAGATACGCGATACTACTGGCCAGAGTGACTGTTCTACCACCGAGTGTTAGTTTGATACCGGTCACTTGGGCTGCGCTGTTGCG
Source organism: Pseudomonas cichorii (assembly GCF_015471405.1). Lineage (GTDB taxonomy): Bacteria > Pseudomonadota > Gammaproteobacteria > Pseudomonadales > Pseudomonadaceae > Aquipseudomonas > Aquipseudomonas serbiensis. The sequence continues at coordinate 163,395 of NZ_BLVZ01000007.1, read as the reverse complement.
GGTGTACGTTAAAGCTATATTCGACGGGTATCCGATCTGAACAAGATTATTGGCTGCATCATAGCCATAACTTATATTTTCGTAATAATCCCCAGCATTGACACCTACCGAACGGTGTTGGTTGGTCAGATTGCCTTTGGCATCATATGTGTACGTCAATACGCCTGCGCTGTCTTGAATACCGGTACGGCGGCCGATACCGTAATTACCATTCGCCGTCTGATCGTAGAGAAACTTGATATTAAGTGCAGGAGTAGCGGGATAGTTTTTGCTGATCAGGCGATTCAGCGCGTCATACCCGTAATCGGTTACAACACCACGGGCATCGGTACTGCGAATAAGGTTATTGGCTTCATCATAAGCGAAAGTACTGGTGCCGGAATCTGCACTTATACTGCTGGTCTGATTGCCTTGGCTGTCATAGGTGTATCGTGTCGTTACGCCACGCGGATCGACAACTTGTGTGACCTTATCATCAGGGTTGTAACTCAAGGCAGTAACGCCCTGCAGGGGATCAACAATCTTACTGAGACGATTCAGGGCATCGAAAGCTTGCTGCGTTTTGTGATCACGCGCAGTGGTAGAGCCAGCCTGATTGTCATTCAGGTCGTAATCATAACGCCGGGTCTGGTTATCAGCACCCACCGCCTTGATCAAACGTCCCAACTCGTCGAACACTCGCCGCTGGAGGTGAACAATGGCTCCATTGCTGTCTTTTATAGTGTCCGAAGTGCGGTTACCCATCGAATCAAGCGTGTAGTCAATGCTTTCACCGAGCAGGTTCGTCACCCCAATAAGGCGTCGCGCGTCGTCATAGCGGTACTTTATCCAATTACCATCAGCCATGGTGATTTGCAGAATATCGCCGACTTCATTATAGCTATACTGCGTGGTCGATGAGTCAACTGTTCGGCTGGCAAGCCATCCTTGCGGGGTATAACCAAGTGTTGTGGCTACTCCATTAGGATCGGTGACAATCTGTGGATTGCCATAACTGTCGAAATTACCAAGGGTATAAACATGGCCAAGCGCATTGGTGACAGTCGTAAGATTGCCTGGAGCATCATATGCATACAAAGTAATGTCACTGACATCCGTTCGGGCACCGTCGACACTTGCGACCTGACCCAAAGATGTATAAGTGTGATTGATAGTGCTGGCATGAGCAGAACATGCAAGCCATGCGCAGGCGAGGCCTGCGATCAGCTGACGCGAAGAAAAAGCAAACATACTCAGGTCCTTCAGACAATAATTACTCATCGGGAAGTGACCTGCCGAGTGAGTTCCCGTCCTTGATTGTCGTAGCTATATGCAGTAATACGATTGGGTTCAATAACTTTAACTGGTAATGATCGATCAGGGTCCCACTCAGTTGACGTAGTTCGAGCCACAGCAGTCCCAGCTGCTTCAGTACGACTAGCCTCCAGGCCACGAGCATTGTAGGAGTAGGTTGTAATCAGTCCCTTGGCATCAGTTTTGGTCAATATCTGGCCTTGGGAATTATAGGTGTAGGTCGAGTTACTTGCCGGACAAGTTGGCGTTGGCTCACCTTCGATTGCGATGATTCTCTTAACACCATCAATCTGCTTATAACGGTACACCGTAGTTTTGCCTAGCTCATTGGTTACCGAGCTGGAACCATCTGCATTGTAAAAAATCTGGGTCAGCCCTGCTCCACCGCTGTGCTGACTACTAATGGCTCTGCCTCTTTCATCATAGGACCATGTAGCAAAGCGAACACCGCGCTCATCGGTAATCCCCGTCAGCAATCCAGCGTTGCGCGTATCTTCATAATGATAGCTTCGGGTTGAAACCACCCCATTTACATTTTTTGAAAGACTGGTTAAGCGCTGAGCTTGGTATAGGTACTGTATCTTCGTCCCGCCAGACTCAAGCGTTTTTAGCTGACCGAGAATATCTTCAGAAAACTTTACTGACTGGCCTGCTTCATTAGTGACGGTGACATTATATTTATCACGCGAAACGTTGTGCACTAAACCTTGCTGATTGACGATCTTGGTCAGCTGCCCACCTTCAGAAAAGCTCATGATCGAGCCATCCAAGGATTTGAAAACCCATCCTGTATCAGTAACAACCAGTGAACCCAGATCAGTAGGAGAGGAATACTTACCATCAGTCAATTTAAACAAAGACTCTCGTCCATCCGAACGGACTAGAACCACAAAATCCGCACCCACATTCAGAGCAGCTGAATAGCTATGCCTCCAGAGCCCATCCATACTATTGTAATAACGCCCGACAACTATAGGACTAGCAGCTCCGCCCCTAAAATCCTCTTCATACTGAAACTTATTGCCGGTCGCGGCATTAATTGGATTACCGACTTGCATAGAGGGGGTTTTGCAGGACAACTCATCGTCCTCTTCACCTTTTTGCCCATTAAAACTGCACTGGGCGGTTGTATAGTTTAAAGTAGCACCTCCCTCACAAGAAATTGTTTTTTTTAAAAATAGTCCCCCAATGATTACCCCACCCTCCAACAGTCAAATAAAAGCACTCATACCCCCACGGAGTATCCCTATTAAGATGCGGCGCATATGAATTACTCCCAGCGGGCGCATACTCATAAAATAGATACTCACATCCTTGCCACGGCTTTGAAAATACAGTAATACTCCCATTCGGCCCCGAATCCCAGTAAGTAAACTCTTCCGCCTTCAAGCCCGAGCAGCTAATAGCAAAAAATAAAAACAACGCCATCCCAAAACGCTTCATATCCCTGTCCCATCCAGTGAACACACTATAAAAGCCTCTCAAACTTTCACAAACCACTTTAATTCACAAAGCCATCCCCGCGCCAAAGCCAATACATTCCGCGACACACTGAGCAAGAAAAAACCCAAACAACTTATTAAAAACCACAGCACCACTGCCCCTGCCAAGCTCTGCCAAAATAGTATTTATGATACGCACGCGGCAGTCAACAACCGCCAGAAACAGTATTAACTCTAAGTGTAAATTAATCGTCCTCTTTAAATAATGCAGCCACTCTCCAGCTGTAAAAACTCACCGTACACTCAAAGAAATTTACCGCCTTCAATCACGTCTCGCGGATAAATCCGCTCCTACTCAGCACGGTAGTTGATATTTCCGCTAACTCTTCCTCGGCTTAACCCGCGCAGTCGCCTCCGCCACCAACGGATCATCCGGCCAGTAATGCTTCGGATACCGCCCTTTCAAATCCTTCTTCACCTCCGCATAAGTACTGCGCCAGAAGTTGGCGAGGTCTTGCGTCACTTGCACCGGGCGGCGGGCCGGGGACAGGAGGTGCAGTTTGACGATTTGCCGGCCATTGGCGATTCGCGGTGTATCCGACAGGCCGAATAGTTCTTGCAGGCGGACGGCGAGGATCGGGGGGTATTCGCTGTAATCCAGGCGCACCGATGAGCCGGATGGCACGCTCAGGTGATGAGGGGCCTGTTCGTCCAGGCGTTGGGGCAGTGGCCATGGCAGGAGATTGTGCAGGATCGACGAGAGATCCAGGTTGCCGAAATGGCTGAGTCGGGTGACTTTGCCCAGATATGGCAGCAGCCAGGACTCCAGGGTTTCGAGCAAGGCAGCATCGCGAACGTCCGGCCACTCGCTGGCGTCCTGTTTCTCCAGGTCCAGTTGGCGGAGCAAGGTCACACGGGCTTGCCATTGGCGAAGCTCCGGCGTCCACGGCAACAGCTCCAGCCCTTTGCGTCGAACCAATCCCAGCAAGGCCTGGCCTCGGGCGGACTCATCGAGGCCGGTCAGTGGCTCGCGGCTGAGGATCAGTTCGCCGACCTTGCGTTGACGCTCGGCGCGCAATACGCCTTCTCGCTCATCCCAGTCCAGTTGATCGAACTCGGCCACTTGTTCAGAGAGCACGGAATCGAACAGTGCAGGATCGAATTCCGCCGCCAGATAGATCCGCTCTTCGCGCTGGCCCTGACGACTGCCAAGGTCGGCGATCACCAGCCAAGGTTGTTTCATCAGCGCATCGACTTCAGCGAACAAGGCTGCACGACCGTTGGCCAGCCTGTATTCGGCACCGCCCGCACGGCGTTGCTGCGCAACCCTATCCGGGTAAGCCAGCGCCAGCAGGCAACCCAGCCAGCGTGAATGATCGGGATCGCTGACTGGCGTTGTGGCAGCGCCCCTCAAATAACCACGATATTGACGCGCCAGTTGTCTGGCCCGCTGCACACCGCCTTGAGTACCAAGGGCGGCACGTTCGCTTCCGGCCAGCAAGGTCAGGCGGCTGTGCAAGTCGGCTCCGGCACCACGCAGGATATCCCGCTCACCCAGCAATGCCGCGACATCACAGGCCAGTTCACCCAACCCAAGTGCATGGCCGCGCAACAGCAGATGAGCGATTCGAGGATGCGCAGGGACTTGCGCCATCGCCTGACCATGAGTCGTCAGCTTGCGCTCCTGGCCCTGCGAGTTGCTCAAGGCACCCAGCCGGACAAGCAGATCCTGGGCCTGTGCATAAGCCGCCACTGGAGGTACATCGAGCCAGACCAGCTGGGTCGGCATCACGCCCCAGCGTGCCAGTTGCAGTGCGAGCCCGGCCAGATCCGCCTGGAGGATTTCCGCCGAACCATAGGCGGCGAGTTGATCATGCTGGGCTTCGGACCAGAGGCGATAACACACGCCCGGCTCCAGACGCCCTGCCCGACCGGCTCGCTGGGTCGCGCTGGCGCGAGATATTCGCTGTGTGTCCAGGCGTGTCATGCCGCTGCCCGGATCGAAACGCGGCACCCGCGCCAGACCGGCATCGATCACAACCCGAACGCCATCGATGGTCAGGCTGGTTTCCGCGATATTGGTCGCCAGCACAACCTTGCGCGAGCCCTTGGGCGCAGGTTCGATGGCTGCACGCTGAGCGGCAAGGTCCAATTCGCCATGCAACGGGCAGAGCAGGATATCGGCACGCTCGCCCAGGGCCTCGGCCAGTTGCTGATTGACGCGCCGGATCTCGGCTTGCCCAGGCAGAAACACCAGCAGACTGCCGGGCTCATTACCCAGAGCGTCGAGAACGGTCTGCACCACACGAGGCTCAATGAATTCGCCGGGCTGAAAAGGTCGCCCCCATTGCATGCTCACCGGGAACATACGCCCTTCGCTGCGTACCACTGGCGCGTCATCCAGCAGCGCGGACAGGCGTTCGCCTTCCAGAGTGGCCGACATCAACAGAATCTTCAGCGGCTGTTCGTCACGGAACAGGTCGCGACCGTTGAGGCTCAGGGCAAGCGCCAGATCGGCATCCAGACTGCGCTCATGAAACTCATCAAAAATCAGCAACCCCACACCTTCCAGCGCCGGATCATCCTGCAAGCGGCGGGTCAGAATCCCTTCGGTGACCACTTCGATGCGAGTCTTCGGGCCGACCTTGCTGTCCAGCCGGATCCGGTAGCCAACGGTTTCCCCGACCTTCTCCCCCAGCTCACTGGCCAGCCGCTCGGCCGCAGCCCTGGCGGCCAGACGACGAGGCTCCAGCATGAGGATCGTCTGCCCGGCCAGCCACGGCTCATCGAGCATCGCCAGCGGCACTCGTGTGGTTTTACCTGCGCCGGGAGGTGCTTCGAGGATGGCTTCATGGCGGGAGGTCAGCGCCTGGCGCAAGGCCGGCAGGACAGCATCGATGGGCAAGGAAATCATGGCGGCTCCAGAACAGGCGACCGATTATAAGCTGCACAGGCGTTTGCAGAAGGTCAGCAGCAGCGGATTTATCCAGGGAAGCGTTGTTTGTTCCGGCTTCTTCGCGGATGAATCCGCTCCCACACAGCAATCGCCCCATTTTCGCGGCGCAAGCTAACGTGATGAATATATGTTTACTCGAAGAACCTGCAGAACACGCAATAGTCTTAGCGACGTAGCCTTTGCCTTGTATAGTTGCCACCTCACTTCAGGAGTTCTCCATGCGCATTCCATCCCGTTTTATCGGCGGCGTTCTGGTCGCCACGCTTTTGACTCAGATTTCTGCGTGCGGCAGCATTTTCTATCCTGATCGTCGCGGACAGATCGAAGGCAAGATCGACCCGGCCATTCTTGCTCTGGATGCCGTTGGCCTGTTGTTTTATGTGATTCCGGGCGTCATTGCCCTGGCTGTGGACTTCACCACGGGCGCGATCTACTACACGCCGACCGGGCATGCGCAGGTCGATCCGCAGAAGCTGCAACCGGCGATCAATGCTGACGGCAGTGTCGACAACAGCAAGCTGCAAGCCATTCTGGAAAGCGAGCTGGGCCAATCCCTGCCGCTCAACGACCCTCGCCTGATCCAGTACAAGGGCAGCGTCGAGCAACTGGCAACACTGGGCCTTCACCCAGCGGCTTGATGCCCATAGAGCTTGATGCTCATAGAAAGGAAGCGCCATGAACACCAGCACCGAACATGCCCGCCTGCTGCGGCTTGCAACGCGGGCATCGTTGCTGGTTGCCAGCACCCTGATCATCGCCAAGGGCGTGGCATGGTGGTTCAGCGGTTCGGTGAGCCTGCTGGCCGGGCTGACCGATTCGCTGCTGGATGGCGCGGCCTCGTTCCTCAATCTGCTGGCGGTGCATTACGCGCTGCGCCCGGCAGATGAGGATCATCGTTATGGTCACGGCAAGGCTGAAGCGCTGTCGGGCATGGCTCAGGCGCTGTTCATTGCCGTCAGTGCCGGGCTGATCGCCTTTCAGGCCATCGAACGCATTCAGCATCCCGAGCCCTTGGGCGCGGCGGGACTCGGGATCGCGGTGATGGTGCTGTCACTGATCCTGACCATGGCCCTGCTCTGGCTGCAACACAGGGTCATCAAGGAAACCGGCTCGGCGGCCATCCGCGCCGACTCGCTGCACTATCGCTCCGATCTGCTGCTCAATTTCAGCATTCTGCTGGCTCTGACACTGACGTTATTCGGCTGGCAACAGCTGGATGCCTACTTCGGACTGGGAATTGCCGTCTACATTCTTTGGAGTGCGTTTCAAATTGCTCGCGAGACGGTATCGGTGCTGATGGACGAAGAGTTACCAGCCGATGTCAGCCAGCACATGCTGGAGCTCGCGTGCGGCGTGCCGGGGGTTCTGGGCGCACATGACCTGCGTACGAGGATTTCCGGCAATCGCTGGTTCGTGCAGTTGCATCTGGAGTTACCGGGGAGTCTGACGCTCAGCGTCGCCCATGGGCTGTGCGATCAGGTGGAAAACGCCATACACCAGCAGTATCCAAAAGCGGAAGTGCTGGTGCATGCCGATCCACAGGAAGTGGTGAAACAGGCTCAGGCAACATCAACAACCTAGTTGACGCTGTAGCCTCGCCCCGCAAGGCAGGCGCCCATCGAGCGACGATAAAGATCCACCACCTCGGCCTGCGGCTGGGAAGTAATGTTCGCCGGATCAAAGCCGCTTTGCTCTACGGCCCAGCGGTAGCATTGGTAACGATCCAGCTCGACCTGCTCAGGGCTTTGGCCATTGAGTGGGTAGGAAACCGGGTCATAAGCATTCTGCGCTGGCACCTGGCTGTAGGTCGGTTGATTCTGTGGCGGGTTGACCACCACATACTCCTGACTGTCGGCCTGATAGGCGTAGTAAGTACCGGCGGCCAGGAACAGCAACGAACTGCCGATCCAGATTTCCTGCGAGTAAGACGGCAGGCTGCGCACGCGCAAGCCATAAGGCGGCGTCACCACCACATAGCGCGGGCCTTGCGGGCGATACCAATAGCCTTGTGAATAGAAGTAATCCTGTCCGCGATACGGAACACGCGCGTAGCCACCGGGAACTCGGTCTATCGTATAACCGGGTCGATACTGCGGGCCCGGCCCCCAGCCATTGCCACGCCCGTCGGGTCGACCTTCCCAGCGATCATTGGGACGGCCATTACCGGCCGACCAGTTGCGATTGCCACGCGGGTTGTCCTGATAATAACCCTGACGTGGTTGCTGGGTTTGCCAGGACTCCCGAGGTGCGGTCTGGATCGGCAGATTGTTCTGGTGCTGCTGGAACTGCTGACGTTCGATCTGCCGTTGCTGATTTTGCTGGTCCTGGATCTGGCGCTGCTGATTCTGTTGTTGCTGGTAAATCTGCTGTTGCTGCTGGCGCTCGACCTGACGCTGCTGATTCTGCTGGTCCTGGATCTGGCGTTGCTGATTCTGTTGCTGCTGGTAGATCTGCTGCTGTTGCTGACGTTCGCCCTGAAACTGCTGGTTCTGCTGCTGTTGCTGGATTCTGCGCTGCTGCTGCTGTCCATTGTCGCCGGAACTGCCGCGATACTGATCCTTGAAGGAGTCATCCTCAGCCAATGCATGGGCGCTGATGCTCAAACACAGCAGACTTAACCCTGTCAGCTTCCAGATGCCAGATTTCATGCTTTCCTCACTAGGGCGCGGATAGACGTAGTTAAGACTGTAATAGTGGCGCGCCGTTCTGCGCACTTTATCAGGACGCAAAGAAAAGGGGACCTGTCTGGCCCCCTTGGGATACTTCGTCCTGGCGCGACGCTTATGACATCGGCTCACCTCATACGTCTTCTGGACTGTATGTAGCCCGGGGGCCTCGCCGACCCTGTCGGGTGGGAGGCCGCGACTGCCTGATTGGGCGAGCCGCGCTGGACGCTATGTCCGGGCAGTGATTCTGTTGAAAAGAATAGGCCTGCCGGACCGACAAAAGATTGCGAAGATCACTTACAAAAACATTACTTGCGCAATTTTTTACTTCATATCAATAATTCAGCGCAATTAAACTCACAAAGGGGAACATCGTGAGCAAGCTCGACAGATATGACCTGAGCATTTTGGCTGAACTGCAACGCGACGCACGCATTTCCAACCAGGAACTGGCAGAGCGTATCGGGCTATCGCCATCGCCCTGCTCGCGCCGCGTCAAACAACTGGAAGACGACGGCTATATCGTGCGACAGGTTGCCTTGCTGGATCGCAAGAAGCTCAGCCTGAACCTTACTGCCTATGTGCTGATCGGCATGGATCGACATACGCCGGAGCGATTCGAGCATTTCGAGCAACAGATCCGCAGCCTGCCTCAAGTACTGGAATGCAGTCTGGTGACCGGTATGGACGCCGATTATCAACTGAAAGTGGTGGTTCCTGACATGGATCACTACCAGAAACTGCTGCTGGGCCATCTTACCCGCATCGAAGGCGTCACCAGCGTCAAGTCGAGCTTCGTGCTCAATCAGGTGCTGGCCAGCACTGAGTTGCCCTTGACTCATCTACGCAGCTAGACGGAGTAAACGATGGACCCCGTGCTTTTTGAAGAGTGGATGATGACCATTCTGGTCACCATCCTGATTGGTTTCATGGGTTTTATCGTCTGGGATCTGGCGAAGAAATCCAAAGCGGGCAAATTCGGCACCTTCATCCTGTTCTTCGTGCTGGGCCTGGGCATCATGGCATTCGTGATCAAAAGCCTGGTGATTGCCTATATCGAGAATGGCTCATGAGCCACCCCGATCAATTAAGGCACACACAAACTTGTAGGAAGCAGCTTGCTGGCGAAAAAGGCCTCAAAACCGGCAGATATTCTGAGTCGCCAGCAAGCTGCCTCCCACAAAGTGATTTATGACCTTAACGGATTCGGTCAGGGCTTGATCTCCCGGTACTGCCCCTGATCCAGCCCTTCCAGTGTCCAGTCGCCGATCCTGACCCGCACCAGCCGCAGGGTTGGCAGGCCCACAGCGGCAGTCATGCGTCGCACCTGCCGATTACGGCCTTCCTTGACAATCAGTTCCAGCCAACTGGTCGGTACGCTTTTGCGAAAACGCACCGGTGGATTGCGTGGCCAGAGTTGCGGCTCGTCCAACTGACGAGCCTCGGCAGGCAAGGTCGGGCCATCGTTGAGTTCCACCCCGTTACGCAACTGCTGCAATTGCTCCTCGCTCGGCTCGCCTTCGACCTGCACCCAATACGTCTTGGGCAGTTTGTGTCTGGGGTCGGCAATACGGGCCTGAAGCTGGCCGTCGTTGGTCAGCAGCAGTAAACCTTCACTGTCGCGGTCCAGACGCCCGGCCGGATAGACGCCGGGGATGTCGATAAAGTCCTTGAGCGTTGCCCGGCCTTCGCCATCGCTGAATTGCGTCAGCACATCAAAAGGTTTGTTGAACAGAATGAGCTTTGGCTCGGCCGGAGGCGCTTTGGCGACACGCCGGGCAGCGCTGGCATTCTTGGGGGCTGGACGACGAGACACAGGACGTTGAGTGCGGGACATGGGAGCTTAGAGACTTGAAAACAGAAAGGGCCACTTTAGTGGCCCTTTACATAAATACCAATCACTTAACGGAAAGGCGGCTCATCGAAGCTGCGCAGTTTGCGCGAATGCAGCGAATTGAGTTCGGTACGCAGCAAGTCCAGGGCCGCAATGCCGATCTTCAAATGCTGGCTGACGGCACGCTCGTAGAAAGCGTTGGCCGAACCCGGCAATTTGATTTCACTGTGCAGAGGCTTGTCCGATACGCAGAGCAAGGTGCCGTAAGGCACGCGCAGACGATAGCCTTGAGCCGCAATGGTGCCGCTTTCCATATCCACGGCCACCGCACGAGACAGATTGATGAGCGGTCGCTCCTGTGCCCAGCGCAGCTCCCAGTTCCGGTCATCGTAGGTCAGGACGGTGCCGGTGCGCAGTCGCTTTTTAAGCCCTTCGCCACGCTCGCCGGTGATCTGCGCCGCCGATTCCTGCAACGCCAGTTGCACTTCGGCCAGGGCCGGGATCGGGATATGCGGAGGCAGCACGCGATCCAGAATGCCGTCACGGCGCATGTAAGCGTGAGCCAGCACATAATCGCCAATGGTCTGGGACTGACGCAGGCCGCCGCAGTGGCCGATCATCAGCCAGCAATGAGGACGCAGCACAGCCAGGTGGTCGGTGATGTTCTTGGCATTGGACGGGCCGACACCGATGTTGACCAGCGTGACACCGTGGCCATCTTCGGCGATCAGGTGATAGGCCGGCATCTGGTAACGGTGCCAGACCACGCTGGCAACGATGGCCTGTGCCTCTTCGGTTCCCATGCTCTTGTCGACCACAACGTTGCCCGGCAACACCATGCGTACGAAACGCGGGTCGTCGCGCAGTTTTTCCAGACCATGCAGGATGAACTGGTCAACATAACGGTGATAGTTGGTCAGCAGAATCCACGGCTGTACATGCCGCCAGTCGCTGCCGGTGTAATGCACCAGCCGTCGCAGCGAGAAATCCACCCGTGCCGCGTCGAACAGTGCCAGAGGCAGCGGATCGGTATTGGCCCAGTCATACAGGCCGTCAGCAATGCCGTCGGTCGCAGCAGACAGGTCGGTACTTGGGAAAACCCGTGCCAGCGCGGCGGCTGTCACACCGGAACCGGCCAGTTCATCGCCCTGCTCGACCACGTACGGATAAGGAATGTTCTGCTCGCTGACGCCCACTTCGATCGTGACAGTGAAGTCGCTCATCAACGGCCGCAATTGCTCAAGCAGGTATTTGCGGAATGCCTTGGGGTGGGTCACGGTGACACTATAGGTGCCGGGCAACTGCACCTTGGCGTAGGCACGAGTCGTCAGCGGCACATCGCCCTGGTAGGCGTAGGTCAGGCGCAACTCCGGGTAGCGGAACAGCGCTCGTTGCTCGGCGTCGGGCTCGACACGGTCTTTCAGGTAGCGCTTGAGCGCCTGGCTCAGCGCGCTGGTTGCACGTTCATGCAGTTCTGCGAGCCGCTCCACAGCTTGCTCGGCGTTTTCTACAACAACAAAGGCTTGCGTCACGGTTTAGGTCCTGTCTGATCTTGCAGACCTGCATCCTAACGGGTTCCCGTGCTTATGCCACCTGCGGCGAAGAGCGAGCCAGTAAAGTTTCTGCATCGACACCTAACGGCAAAGCGCCATAAACGCGCCCCGAGGACAACAATCGGCCAGCAATGAAACCGTCGCTGACGGCAGCATTGCCCCCTTCGAGCAGCAGCCTGGCCTGCAAGCCGACCGCGATATCTTCAGTCAACTGCCGGGCACGATACTGGATATCGCGGGTGTCCTTGAATGCGGCTTTCAGTTTTTCGATATGCGCTTTCAGATGCCGATCACCATGCCCGTCGCCCAGTTCATGGAACAGGGCATCAAGCACGCCGGGCTCCTTGGACAGCGCTCGCAACACGTCCAGGCACTGCACATTGCCGGAACCTTCCCAGATCGAGTTGACCGGCGCTTCGCGATACAGACGCGGCAGAATGCTGTCTTCGACATAACCGGCACCGCCCATGCATTCGGCGGCCTCGTTGATCATGGCCGGCGCACGCTTGCAGATCCAGTACTTGCCCACCGCCGTGACCAGCCGCACAAAGCGCGCCTCATGATCGTCATCGAGATGGTCAAGCGCGCGCCCCATGCGCAGGGTCAGCGCCAGTGCGGCTTCGCTTTCCAGCGCCAGGTCGGCCAGCACGTTCTGCATCAACGGTTGTTCGCTGAGCAATCGCCCGCTGACCTTGCGATGGGCGCAGTGGTGCGTCGCCTGGGTCAAGGCCTGACGCATCAGGGCGCTGGAGCCGATCATGCAGTCGAAACGGGTCATTGCGACCATTTCAATGATGGTCGGCACACCACGCCCTTCTTCACCGATCATCCAGGCCAGCGCGCCGCGCAGTTCGATCTCGCTGGAAGCGTTGGACCAGTTGCCCAGCTTGTTTTTCAGACGCTGGATATAGAACTCGTTACGGGTGTCATCCGGTCGATGGCGCGGTAACAGGAAGCAGCTCAGGCCCTTGTCGGTCTGTGCCAGAGTCAGGAATGCATCACACATGGGCGCAGAGCAGAACCATTTGTGGCCGACCAGTTCATAAGCCTGCCCCGGCCCGCTCGCGCCCACCGGATAAGCCCGTGTGGTGTTGGCGCGCACGTCGGTGCCACCTTGCTTCTCGGTCATTGCCATGCCGATGGTTGCACCGGTTTTATGGGCGATGCCGATATTGCGCGGGTCGTAGCGAGTGGAGAGGATTTTCGGCAACCATATCTGCGCCAGTTCAGGCTGCAACCTGAGCGCCGGTACGCTGGCAAAGGTCATGGTCAGCGGGCAACCACTGCCAGGCTCGGCCTGGGTATGCAGATAGCTCATCGCGGCCCGCGCCACATGGGCGCCGGGTTGCGGATCGGTCCAGGGCAAGGAAAGAATGCCATGCTCGATGGCAGCACTCATCAACTGGTGATAAGCCGGGTGAAACTCGATCAGATCGATGCGGTGGCCGTATCGGTCATGGCTGGCAAAGGTCGGCTTGTTCTGATTGGCGAGGAAACCGGCCTCCATGAGAGGTCCGCCCGCCAAAGCGCCATAAGCATCGATCCGGGGCTCGGCCCAGCCTGCATCAAAGCGCTTTACCCACGCTTGCAGCGGCAGATCGATACGGTAGAGATTGGCGCCATCCAGTGAAGGCGGCTGATTGGTCACTTCGTGGGTTTCAGCGAGTGGATGCAGGTTCATGAGTAGCCTCCTTGTCTGCGGGCGCGCATGCGAGCCATTTAACACAGCCTGATGCGCAGCAGTGAACCATGCAGACACAGCTTTAAACAGTGCCGTTCATGACGAATGAGCGGGGCTTTTTTCCTGCCTTCAGATCCCCCACTGGGCCTTGGCTGCCGGAGCCTTGCGCACAGCGCCCGGTATGGCCATCAGCAAAGGCAGGCTCAGGGTGAAGCAACTGCCCCTGCCCGGCTCGGAACGATGACTCAGGCTACCACCCTGCAACTCGACCAATTGCCGACAAATCGCCAGGCCAATACCCAGCCCGCCATATTCGCGCGTCATGGAGCCATCGACCTGGAAGAACCGCTGATACAGCGTCGCCTCATCGAGCTGGCTGAAACCGATACCGGTGTCCATCACCTCGACTCGCAGCAGCAAGACGTCGTTGTCATGCTGTTGCGCCATGGCCCGAACCTTGACCGCGCCTCGCTTGGTGAACTTGATCGCATTGTCCAGCAGGCATTCAAGGCACTGGTACAGCTTGTGGACATCGCCACGGACACTTTCCGGCAACTGCCCGTCCAGCTCGAACCTCAACTCCAGACCCTTGGCCTGTGCTGCACTGCGAAAGCGATCACGCAACTGCTCAAACAGGCCGCACGTGTCAAAGGCATCGCTTTCGGCATACAGCACACCGGCCTGAAGCTCGGTCAGGGTCAGGATGCCGTTGATCATGCTCATCATGTCCTGAGCCGAGGCGGCGGCCGTCTGCTGATACATCTCCAGCTCGCCGTCCATCTTCACCGTCTGCATCAGTTCCAGCGAACCGATGACGCCATTCATCGGAGTCCGCAGTTCGTGGGTGAGCGTGGCCAGAAACTCGTCCTTGAGCCGGTTGCTCGTGGCCAGTTGCCGATTGAGGCGTTCCATATCCTTGCCGGCTTCCAGCAATGTCTGAGCCTGTTGCTCGCGGATATGGTTGACACGGTCAGCCAGTGCCAGAGACAGCAGCGCCATCTCCAGCACCGAGCTGATCTGGCTGGCATACAAGTTAAGGAAGGTATTGGGGATATAACCGAACAGCATCACGGCGTTGACCAGCCCGCCCATCAAAAACACAACCCATGCGACCAGGAAGTAGCGAGCGATTCGTACGCCTTTGAGTACGGCCGTGATACCCGTTGCCAGCATCACCAGGAAACACGTCAGCACCAGCATCGTCACCGTTCGCAGCGCCACCCCGTAATTGGCAAACAGGGCAAGCAGCATTGCTACGACGGCACCCGCCATCACTGTGATCAACAGACCATCCAGCCAGCGCGCCAGGGCTCTGGTCTGCAGAAAACTGCGTGAAAACTGGCTGACGAACAATACGGATATCGCCATCAGGAAAGGCGTCGCGGTATTGGCCCAGGTGGGGCTGTCCGGCCAGAGGTATTCGACGGCAACGCCATTGATCGACAACTGATACAAGCCGAACGAGGCAATGTACAGGATGTAATACAGATAGCTGGGGTCACGCACGCTGATATAGATGAACAGGTTGTAGACCAGCATGCCCGTCAACACGCCATAGATCAGCCCCAGGATGTAGACCTTTGCAGGCTGCTCTTCCATGTAGGCATGGCTGGACCAGAGATTGATCGGCGCCTGGATCGGCCCCTTGCTGGAAACACGCAGATAGACCGTGATGGGTTTGCCCGGCTGCAAATCCAGGCCAAACACAAAGTTGCCCTGCTTAACATCACGGCTTGAAAACGGCAGCATGTCGCCGGTTTTCCAGGCCAGTTGATAGCGTCCGTTTCCATCCGGCAAATAGACATCGACATGGTCCATCGGCGGATAGGCCAGCTCCAGCAGCCAGTCGGAATGCTTTGCCCGAGGGTTGGGCTTGTACAACAGATCGACCTTCAGCCAGAACGCCGAATGAGAATAACCTGCATTGAATGTTTCACTGTCGGGCACACGAAAAGCCGTTGCCTCGGATGAGATGCTCTCGATGTTCGCCTTGCCACTCACGTCTTCAAAAACCTGAAGCTCGCGCCCCAGCGGCAAGCTGCGAGTGGTTTCATCAAACTCGACGGCATGGGCCAGCAATGGAAACCAGACAACCAGCATTATCAGCAAATAGCGCATAAAGCCCCAAGGTAGAACGTCGCTGTCATTTCATCCGTTGATGACGACGCCCCGCAATTTCTTTCCTTGAAACAGGCAATAGTTCAAAAACAGATATGTCAGTGTGGACCTTGCTTACGCTGATATGCCTGACTCGTGGCAATAAAAATCACCAGCGGTAAAAAGGCTTCAGGAATAACCAAGCATAGCGGTTAATGGCTTTTAGTCACTACCACTTTAAAATTTAAGCAATGGCTCTATCTCGGCCATCACCGGGCAAACTGAAAATTTTTTACCCTTGCAAGGGTCGTTGATTTTTCAGCCCCCCCCAGAAAAACCCGGAACGACCGGCGGCTCGGGAAAGGTTTAGTGATAAGCTCGCGCACCATGAATATTTATAGCTCCCGTCCCGTAGTCCTCTGCCTCAGCGGCCACGACCCCAGCGGTGGTGCCGGTCTGCAGGCTGATATCGAAGCCCTGCTTGCCCAAGGCTGTCATGCCGCACCGGCCGTAACGGCCCTGACCGTGCAGGACACCGTCAATGTCAGCGACTTTCGCGTGCTGGACCGTGAATGGGTCCTGGCTCAAGCCAATGCTGTCTTCAATGATTCGAGCGTAGCAGCAGTCAAGCTGGGTATGTTGGGTTCATTGGAAATGGTCGATACCGTAGCGCAATTGCTGATGGCGCATCCCGGCCTGCCAGTGGTCTGCGACCCGGTTCTGCGCGCTGGCGGCGGTGGCCGGCTGGGCAAGGATGAGGTCGGCTACGCGATGCGTGAACGGCTGTTGCCACTGTCGACCATTGCCACCCCCAATCTGCCGGAAGCCCGGATTCTGGCCGAATTGCCTGAAGGCACGGCAGACGAATGTGCGCAAAAGCTGCTGCCGTTCTGTGAAAACCTGCTGATCACCGGCGGTCATGGCGATGAACAGGAAGTCCATAACCGCCTGTACATCCGTGGCGGCCAGTCCCATACCTTTATCTGCCAGCGCCTGCCTGGCAGTTATCACGGTTCGGGCTGCACACTGGCCAGCGCCCTCGCCGGACGACTGGCTCAGGGAGAAGCACTGATCAGCGCTGTGCAGACAGCGCTCGACTACACTTGGCGAACGTTGCGGGACGCTGAGCAGTTGGGCAAGGGACAATTCGTTCCTCGCCGTCTCCCCCTGGACTTTTGTTCGTAACGCCTGACATGAGGCCCATTCGATGAAACTACGTGGCCTGTATGCCATTACCGACAGCGCACTGTTGGCCGGTAAATTCCTGCCTTACGTCAAAGCCGCACTCGATGGCGGCGTGACCTTGCTGCAATACCGGGACAAGACCAACGACGAATCGCGCCGCCTGCGCGAAGCCACTGAACTGCTCAAGCTATGCGAGCAATACAAGACCCGGCTGATCATCAACGACGACGCCGAACTGGCAGCCCGTCTGGGCGTTGGTGTTCACCTGGGACAAACCGATGGCTCGCTGCCGGATGCCAGGGCACTGCTGGGTCATAAGGCGATTGTCGGTGCGACTTGCCACGGCAAGCTTGAGCTGGCGGAAAAAGCGCGTGCCGACGGTGCCACCTACGTGGCGTTCGGGCGGTTCTTCAACTCCCAGACCAAACCCGATGCGCCTGCCGTGCCTTTCGATCTGCTGGATCAGGTACGCGCCAAAGTGTCTTTGCCGATTGCCGTGATTGGCGGCATCACTCTGGAAAACGCACCGCAACTACTGGCCCGCGGAGCTGATCTGCTGGCAGTGGTACACGGGTTGTTCGGGGCAGAGAATCCGCAGGAAGTGACGCGACGGGCGAAGGCGTTCAATGATCTTTTTCGTGAGTGAAATACCTTTTCGCGAATGAATTCGCTCCCACTGTAGGAGATCACCCGCCGCCCAGGGCAAGCGCGCTCCTACAGAAAAACTTTTTAATTCATGATGTTGTGTTTATGTTTGATGAGAGTGAATTCATTCGCGAAAGCCGCTACACGACTCCAATAACCTTCAGTTCAAAATCAGGCATCCCGTTGGCATTCTCCAGCGCCAGTAACGCTCGCTTGCGATCAACGCCACCGGCATAGCCTGTCAAATCCCCGCCTGAACCGATGACCCGATGGCAAGGCACAATGATCGAAATCGGGTTCTTGCCATTGGCCGTGCCTACCGCTCGGGAATGCCCTGGGCTGAGGCCCATTTTCCGGGCCATGGCACCGTAGGACAGTACCTCGCCATAGGGAATGCGCGCCAGTTCGCGCCAGACCTGCTCCTGAAAGGAAGTGCCACGAAAACGCAGCGGCACCTCGAATACCCGGCGCTGGCCATTGAAGAACTCGGTCAGTTGCTCCTGAGCCTGGCGAATCACCTTGGGGACAGCATGATCGTTGGGCAGCAATATCAGTTGCGGAAAGTATTTCTGGCCGACGAAGTACACGCCCGTCAGCGCATCGTCCTCGGCTCGCAAGGCAACATCGCCCAGCGGGCTGGAAAGCAGATAGCCATGAATCATTTTTTGGCCTCCTCACGTTGACGCCAGACATGCACCGTCGCATAAGCGCGCCAGGGTGCCCACTGGCTTGCGTATTCATTGAGCTGGGCGACCGTTGCACAGCCTAGATGTTTTTTAAGTACCGCATCGCCCTCCGGAAATGCATTGGGCCAGCCCAAGGCGCGCATGGCGATATATTGCACGGTCCACTCACCGATCCCCCGAATATGCCGCAAGGCCGACAGGGTTTCATCCAGAGGCACCAAGGGCTCAAGCATGATGCGTCCTGCTGCCACCTCCTGGGCTACCGCGATGATGGCCTCGGCGCGAATACGGATAATACCCGTTGCAATAATCTCTTCAGGACTCAGGCAAGCCATCACTTCGGCCGTCGGGAACGCATGATGCAGCCCGAAAGGTGCCTCATCCACCGCCGTACCGAAACGCTCGGCAATACGGCCAAGAATCAACCTGGCCTGAGTCACCGATATCTGCTGGCCGACCACCGCCCGGACCGCAATCTCGAAACCGTCAAACGCACCCGGTACACGCATGCCCGGCAACTCGGCAACCAGTGCTCCAAGGTGCGCATCCACCAGATCGGGCCGGCAGCCGGTGTCGAAAACCCGCCGCACTCGTCCCAACACCTGGGCAATACCCGACTGAAGAGACGCCGATACACTCACCACCAAGGCATGACGCAACGGCGCATGGCTCACGGTCACCCAACCGGCCAGACGACGCCCCGCATGCTCGATGGTGAGCACCCGGGTGTAGGCGTCTTCAGCGACATGCTCAACCCCTGCAATACAGCGATGAGCCAGAAACTCCAGCACACCATCCCATGAAAAAGGCGGTCGGTACGACAACTCGAAACGCATGCTGGCCTCACCGGAGCGGTGCGTGGCCTTTCTCAAGCGCAGCGGGTTAAGACCATAGCGTTCCTGAAACACATCATTGAAACGCCTGACGCTGCCGAACCCGGAAGCCAGCGCCACTTCGGCCATGGACATCCCCGTATCGGTTAATAAACGCTTGGCGATCAACAGGCGCTGGGTCTGGGCAAAGTCGATCATGGACACACCAAACTCGGCCTCAAAGATCCGCCGCAGATGCCGTGAGGTAACGCCCACACGGTCAGCCAGTGCATCGAGGCTTCTACCGCTCAAGAAGCCTTCTTCAATCAGTCGCGCGGCGGCCTGGGCCAACCGGCTGGAGACATCCAGCAGCCCGTGACCCGGCGCCAGTTCCGGGCGGCAGCGCAAGCAAGGACGAAACCCCGCCTGCTCGGCGGCCGCCGCCGTTGCATAAAAGCTGCAATTCTTCGCCAGCGGCGCCCGCACCGGACACATCGGCCGACAATAAATCCCGGTCGTCGCTACGCCCATGAAAAACCAGCCGTCGAAACGGCGGTCCCGGGCGATAAAAGCTGCATAACACACATCAGGATCAAGAGTTTTCATAAGGCTGACCCTACTCCAGCACCGGGAAAAAGTCTGGCTGAATTCGGACATGTGCATCCGGCAGCCATGTGGCATTTGCTATAGTGCGACTCCCTACGCCTCCAGGCCTCGTGACGTCACCGAAGCAGCCATGCACAGAGCTGCACACTCAGCGTAGAAACGACTTCCCGGTTCAAAAGCAGAGACCCGATCATGTCCCGTTCCGAAACACTCTTCGCCAACGCCCAGAAACACATTCCCGGCGGTGTCAACTCGCCCGTTCGCGCTTTCAAGAGCGTTGGCGGCACGCCACTGTTCTTCAAGCATGCTGCCGGTGCTTACGTGACTGACGAAGACGACAAGCGTTATGTCGATTATGTCGGTTCCTGGGGACCGATGATTCTGGGTCACAGCCATCCGCAAGTGCTCGACGCCGTGCGCAGCCAACTGGAACACGGCCTGTCCTATGGCGCACCGACCGCCATGGAAACCGAAATGGCCGATCTGGTCTGCTCACTCGTGCCGTCCATGGAAATGGTGCGCATGGTCAGCTCCGGCACCGAAGCGACCATGAGCGCGATTCGTCTGGCCCGTGGCTACACCGGTCGCGACAGCATCATCAAGTTCGAGGGCTGCTACCACGGTCACTCCGACAGCCTGCTGGTAAAAGCTGGCTCCGGCGCACTGACGCTGGGCGTGCCAAGCTCGCCAGGCGTTCCGGCAGCGTTCGCCAGGCACACCCTGACCGTGCCGTTCAATGATCTGGAAGCGGTCCGCCAACTGCTGGCCGATGTCGGTCAGGAAGTGGCATGCATCATCGTCGAGCCGGTCGCAGGCAACATGAACTGCGTTCCGCCTGCACCGGGCTACCTGCAAGGCCTGCGTGACCTGTGCGACGAGCATGGCGTGGTGCTGATCTTCGACGAAGTAATGACCGGCTTTCGCGTGGCACTCGGCGGCGCCCAGGCTTACTACGGCGTTACACCAGACCTGAGCACCTTCGGCAAGATCATTGGCGGCGGCATGCCCGTGGGCTGCTTTGGCGGCAAACGCGAAATCATGTCGCACATCGCACCGCTAGGGCCGGTCTATCAGGCTGGCACGCTGTCGGGCAACCCGCTGGCCATGGCCGCAGGTCTGACCACGTTGCGCCTGATCAGCCGCGAAGGCTTCCACGATGAGCTGAGCGACTACACTCGCCGCCTGCTCGAAGGCCTGCAACAGCGTGCCGATGCAGCGGGCATCCCGTTCGTGACCACTCAGGCGGGCGGCATGTTTGGCCTGTATTTCAGTGACGCTAGGGAAATCGTGACCTTCCAGGACGTCATGACCAGCGATGCCGACCGCTTCAAACGCTTCTTCCACCTGATGCTGGAAGGCGGCGTGTACCTGGCGCCAAGTGCATTTGAAGCAGGCTTTACTTCCATCGCCCATGGCGAAGCGGAGCTGAAACTGACCCTCGATGCTGCCGAAAAAGCGTTCGCCGCTCTGAAATAAGCTAATGTAGGAGCGAATTCATTCGCGAATGAATTCGCTCCCACGGGTTTAAACCAGATAAATCGGGGCCGTGCAGCAGAAAATCCGTAAAGACTTTGTAAGGTTGGCCCTGCTTATTTCATAATGGCCAGCCAGCACGTTTCGCTGGACGGGTACGCCCGCACCTTTTTCAGAGGTAAGTCGACTCCCATGAACCGCACCGGCCGCACCCTTGCATTGGGCTGCCTGTTGCTTGTCTATCCCCTGCTGACCAATGCAGGCGGCAACTCGTTGTTAATCCCAGCGGTGGGTCGTTGCACCCTCAATACTCAGCCCGAGAATCTTCCGGCTGCGCTTTCGGCATGCCAGCAAGCTGCACAATCCGGGGATGCGCAAGCGCAATACGAACTGGGCGAGTTCTATTACGAGGGCCAGAACACCCCTCGCGACCTGCCTCAGGCACTCAACTATTTCGAGCAGGCGTCGTTGCTGGGCCATGCGCAGGCGCAATATCAACTGGGTTTGATGTTTGCTCGCGGCGAAGGCGTGCAGGCCAATAACATTCAGGCGTATATCGTGCTGAAGATGGCTGCGGTCAACGGTTCGGAAGAAGCGCTGGATGCTGCTGACGAAGTGTCGGCAAAGATGAAGCGCGATGAACTGGAAGTCGCGACCCAGGTCCTGGGCCAGATTTTCCGCAAGTACCTGATGGAGCTGCAAACCGCCGAAGGACGCTCTCCATTCTCTCCACTGCCCTGATCGAATAGCGTCAGGGCAGGCTTTCTTCACTTCTACTTTTCAGGCATCGGCATAGGAAACGGCATCACATTGCCACCGCCACGTGCCTCGCTGATCTTTGGCGTGCCCATGCGCTCGACCTCATCGATCCGCACGATCGAATGCATCGGCACAAAACTGCGCACCACGCCCTCGAACTGTGCCTTCAGCTTTTCTTCGCTGGGGTCAACCACGACAGTCGTACGCTCGCCGAAGACGAACTCCTCCACTTCCAGAAAGCCCCACAGATCACTTTGATAGATCTGCTTGGCGTACATCTCGAACACCTGGCCCTGGTTGAGGAAAATCACCTTGTAGATTGGAGCTTCGCGTTTGGTCATAAAAGCCGGATAACAATCGGGGATGGAAAAAAGGGCACAAATTATAGCATGCCCATCAGACAGCCAACGCTAGGAACCCGTGAGCATCGTCCCTATAATGCGCGGTTCTTTGAATCAGCTGATGATCACGCATGGCCAAGAAGCTTTATATCGAAACCCACGGTTGCCAGATGAACGAGTACGACAGCTCGCGCATGGTCGATCTGCTGGGCGAACATCAGGCCCTGGAAGTAACCGCTCGCGCGGAAGATGCCGACGTGATCCTGCTCAATACCTGCTCGATTCGCGAGCGCGCCCAGGATCGGGTCTATTCCCAGCTGGGCCGCTGGCGCGAACTGAAACTGGCCAATCCCGAGATGGTCATCGCGGTCGGCGGTTGCGTCGCCAGCCAGGAAGGCGCGGCAATCCGTGATCGCGCCCCTTACGTGGACGTGGTCTTCGGCCCGCAGACCCTACACCGCCTGCCGGAAATGATCGATACCGCACGCATCACCCGCCTGCCTCAGGTCGATGTGTCGTTCCCGGAAATCGAAAAATTCGACCACCTGCCCGAGCCGCGCATCGATGGCCCGAGTGCCTACGTGTCGGTGATGGAAGGTTGCAGCAAGTACTGCACATTCTGCGTCGTGCCTTATACCCGCGGCGAAGAAGTCAGCCGTCCGTTCGATGACGTATTGGCTGAAGTGATTCACCTGGCTGAAAACGGCGTACGCGAAATCACACTGCTGGGCCAGAACGTCAACGGCTATCGCGGCACCACCCATGACGGCCGCGTCGCCGATCTGGCCGACCTGATCCGCGTGGTGGCGGCAGTCGACGGCATCGACCGCATCCGCTACACCACGTCGCACCCTCTGGAGTTTTCCGACAGCCTGATCCAGGCCCACGCCGAAGTGCCGGAGCTGGTCAAACACCTGCATCTGCCGGTGCAATCAGGCTCCGACCGTGTCCTGGCGGCCATGAAGCGCAACCACACCACGCTGGAATACAAGTCCAAGCTGCGCAAGCTCAAGGCTGCCGTGCCGGGTATCAGCATCAGTTCGGACTTCATCGTCGGCTTCCCGGGCGAAACCGAGAAAGACTTCGAGAACACCATGAAGCTGATTCAGGACGTGGGTTTCGACTTCTCGTTCTCGTTCATCTACAGCCCGCGCCCTGGTACGCCAGCCGCCGATCTGAAAGACGACACCCCGGAAGCACTCAAGAAAGAGCGTCTGGCGGCCCTGCAACATCGCCTGAACCAGCAAGGTTTCGAGATCAGCCGACAAATGGTCGGCAGCATCCAGCGCATCCTGGTGACCGATTACTCGAAAAAGGACCCCGGCGAGCTGCAAGGGCGCACCGAGAACAACCGGATCGTCAACTTTCGCTGCGATAACCCCAAGCTGATCGGGCAGTTTGCCGATGTGTACATTGATGACGCACAGCCGCATTCGCTGCGGGGTTCGCTGTTGCAGCAATGATTTCTTCGCGAATGAACTCGCCCCTACGGATGGCCCGGTGGGAGCGAATTCATTCGCGAACGACTTCAGACCTTTCGCCCAAGGTTCTCTAGGGGTATTCTTCAATTCATCTCAATTGCCGTCGGGCGGCTAAAAACGACCTTGAACGCTCCCACAGAACCTCATCGCTTTATCCTCGAACCTTTCGAGGCCCATCGTTTCGCCAACTTGTGCGGGCAACTCGACGAGCATCTGCGCTTGATCGAACAGCGCCTGAACATCGAGATCCGCAATCGCGGAAATCAATTCGAGCTCATTGGCGAATCCCGACAAACCACTTCGGCTGAAAACCTCCTGCGCCGCCTGTACCGTGAAACCAAAGGTACAGACCTGACGCCGGACATGGTTCACCTGTTCCTGCAGGAATCAGGCGTCGAAGGGCTGGACAACCATCCGGCCGCCGAAGTCGGCGTGGCCCTGCGCACCAAAAAAGGCATGATTCGCCCTCGCGGCTTGAATCAGCAGCGCTACGTCAAGGAAATCCTCGGCAACGATATCAACTTCGGTATCGGCCCTGCGGGTACCGGCAAGACCTATCTGGCCGTCGCCTGCGCGGTGGATGCACTGGAGCGCGAGCAGATCCGCCGCATCCTGTTGGTGCGTCCGGCCGTTGAAGCCGGTGAAAAGCTCGGCTTCCTGCCCGGTGATCTGGCACAGAAGATCGACCCTTACCTGCGCCCGCTCTACGACGCACTCTATGAAATGCTGGGCTTCGAGTATGTCGCCAAGCTGATCGAGAAGCAGGTCATTGAAGTTGCACCGCTGGCTTACATGCGCGGGCGCACCCTTAATAACAGCTTCATCATTCTCGACGAGAGTCAGAACACCACCGTCGAGCAGATGAAAATGTTCCTGACCCGTATTGGCTTCGGCTCTACCGCCGTCATAACCGGCGACATTACCCAGGTCGACCTGCCCAAAGGCACGAAGTCGGGCCTGACACATGTCATCGATGTCCTGAAGGACGTGCCAGGCATCAGCTTCACCCACTTCAAACCCAAGGACGTGGTTCGCCATCCGCTGGTGCAGCGCATCGTCGAAGCCTATGAGCGCTTCGATGACCGCTTCAGCGACACGCAGACCAGCAGCTTCAATTCCTCACGGGATAGCCGCCGCGATGCTTGAGCTGGATCTGCAACTGGCAAGTGAAGAAAAAGCCCCCAGCGAAGCCCAGTTCCGCCTTTGGTGCGAGATGGGCTTGCGTCAACGCAGCGCCGATTCGGAACTGACCATCCGTCTGGTCGATGAACCCGAAGGGCGCGAACTGAATCACACCTGGCGACACAAGGATTACGCCACCAACGTGCTTTCCTTTCCTGCGGACGTGCCTGACGACCTGTTGGACATTCCGCTGCTGGGCGATCTGGTCATCTGCGTTGCAGTGGTCAATCGCGAAGCCCGGGAACAAGGCAAGACCGTTGATGCGCATTGGGCGCACATGGTCATTCACGGCTGCCTTCATCTGCTTGGTTACGACCA
This sequence comes from Pseudomonas cichorii, assembly GCF_015471405.1. Classification (GTDB taxonomy): domain Bacteria; phylum Pseudomonadota; class Gammaproteobacteria; order Pseudomonadales; family Pseudomonadaceae; genus Aquipseudomonas; species Aquipseudomonas serbiensis. The sequence continues at coordinate 138,385 of NZ_BLVZ01000007.1, read as the reverse complement.
TATCGACGATGAAGAAGCCGAGGAAATGGAAGCACTGGAACGAACGTTGCTTGAGGAGCTGGGCTATCCGGATCCTTATGCAGACGACGAAAGCGCCGAACATCAACATTCAGAAACAACAAGCAAGGATCACGAGTAAGGGCTATGAGCGAAGATCGATCGAGCAACGGACAGAAGTCATGGCTGGGGAAACTGACCCAGGCTTTTGTCCACGAGCCGAAAAACCGCCAGGAGCTGCTTGAGCTGCTGCGCGAAGCCCAACAGAACAAGCTGCTGGACAGCGAAGCGCTGGCCATTGTCGAAGGCGCCATTCAAGTGGCTGACCTGCAAGTACGCGACATCATGGTGCCGCGCTCGCAGATGATCAGCATCAAGGCGACCCAGACACCCCGCGAGTTTTTGCCTGCCGTCATCGATGCTGCGCACTCGCGCTACCCGGTGATCGGCGAGAGCCACGACGATGTACTCGGCGTGTTGCTGGCAAAGGATCTGCTGCCGCTGATTCTCAAGCCCAACGGCGACAGCGACGACATCAAAAGCCTGCTGCGCCCGGCGACATTCGTCCCCGAGTCAAAACGCCTCAATGTGCTGCTGCGCGAGTTCCGCGCCAACCACAACCACATGGCCATCGTCATTGACGAATACGGCGGTGTGGCGGGGCTGGTAACCATCGAGGACGTGCTGGAGCAGATCGTCGGCGACATCGAAGACGAGCATGACGTCGAAGAGGACAGCTACATCAAACCGCTGCCCAGCGGCGACTTCCTGGTCAAGGCCCTGACGCCTATCGAGAGCTTCAACGAGTTCTTCGACAGCGAGTTTTCCGATGACGAATTCGATACGGTCGGCGGGCTGGTCATGAATGCCTTCGGTCATTTGCCCAAGCGCAACGAAATCACCGAAATCGGTGCCTATCGTTTCCGCATCCTGAGCGCTGACAGCCGTCGCATTCACTTACTACGCCTGAGCCCTATCTCTCGCCCGTAACGTTTCAAGGAATAGACATGCGCTGGATAACCCGCCCCGGCTGGCCCGGTAACCTGCTGGCCGTGGCGGCTGGCGGACTTACGACCCTGGCCCTGGCGCCCTTCGACATCTGGCCTCTGGCTCTGGTGGCGGTGGCGTTCTTCTATCTGGGCCTGCGCGAGCTGAGCCCGCGCCAGGCATTCGTCCGGGGCTGGAGCTACGGTTTCGGGCTGTTCGGCGCAGGAACCAGCTGGATCTACGTCAGCATCAACACCTACGGTGGTGCCTCGCCACTACTGGCCAGCTTGTTGATGCTGTTGTTCATCAGCCTGATCGCCCTGTTCTTTGCCCTGCCGGCCTGGCTTTGGGCGCGCTGGATTCGCCGCAACGAAGCACCACTGGCCGACGCTCTGGCCTTCGCGGCACTGTGGACAGCACAGGAAGCCTTTCGCGGCTGGTTCCTGACCGGATTCCCGTGGCTGTATTCGGGTTACAGCCAGCTTCATGGCCCGCTGGCCGGTCTGGCACCTGTCGGCGGTATCTGGCTCATCTCCTTCGTCCTGGCTCTTACCGTTGCCTTGCTGAGCAATCTGCATCGTTTACGGGCACGCAAGTCCTTCCTCGCAGCAGGCGTGGTGCTATTGCTGGCCCCCTGGATTACCGGCATCGCACTCAAAGGCCATGCCTGGACCTCGCCTGCGGGCGCACCGCTGAAAGTCGCCGCGATACAGGGCAACATCGAACAAAGCATGAAGTGGGACCCCAAGCAGTTGAACGCTCAACTGGCGCTTTACCGCGACATGACGTTCAACTCGCAGCAGGCCGACCTGATTGTCTGGCCGGAAACAGCCGTACCGGTGCTCAAGGAGTCGGCGGAAGGTTATCTGACGATGATGGGCAAGTTTGCCGCGCAACGTGGCTCGGCGCTCATTACCGGCGTGCCGGTGCGTGAAGTGACCGAACGCGGCGAGTCCCGTTATTACAACGGCATCACGGTAACCGGCGAAGGAGATGGCACCTACCTGAAGCAGAAGCTCGTTCCGTTTGGCGAATACGTGCCGCTACAGGACATTCTGCGCGGGCTGATCGCCTTCTTCGACCTGCCGATGTCAGACTTCGCCCGCGGCCCGAGCGACCAGAGCATGCTGCAGGCCAAGGGTTATCAGATTGCACCGTTCATTTGCTATGAAGTGGTCTACCCGGAATTCGCGGTCAGCCTTGCGGCACAAAGCGACGTGCTGCTGACCATCAGCAACGACACCTGGTTCGGCACCTCCATTGGGCCGCTGCAACACCTGCAGATGGCGCAGATGCGCGCCCTGGAAGCCGGTCGCTGGATGATCCGCTCCACCAACAACGGCGTCACCGGCCTGATCGACCCGTTCGGCAAGATCACGGCACAGATACCGCAATTCGAGCGCGGCGTGCTGTATGGCGAAGTAGTCCCGATGCAGGAACTGACACCCTACCTGCACTGGCGCTCATGGCCGCTGATCATCGTCTGCGGGCTGCTGTTTGGCTGGGCCTTGCTGGCGGCGCGTATTGCGAAGACGGTATAGGGAAGGGAGCTACAAGCTACAAGCTACAAGCTACAAGCTTTTGACTTGAAGCTTGAAGCTTGAAGCTTGCGGCTCAATAAATTGCTCTATAAAACAATTGCCCCAGCGCTTCATTGATCAACCACAAGCTCTGCATGAACGCCTTGGCTTCCGGCATCCAGCCGCCCAGTGGCTGGTCATTGGCGCCGCTCAGGAATCCGACGGGAGCGGCCACAACGGTGAAGCCCGCCTCCTCGAAGCTCCACCGTGAGCGCGCCATGTGCCAGGCCTGAGTCACTACCACGACCCGCTTGATACCCAACGGCTGCAATATGTCGGCTGTCATCGTCGCGTTTTCCCAGGTGGTGCGGCTAAGCCCTTCCTGCCAGCGCACCGCAACACCAAAGTCATCTTGAAGCGATTGCGCCATGATCGCCGCCTCGCTCGGAGGCTCACCGAAATGCAGGCCGCCCGTGGTCAGAATCGGTAAACCGGATGCCTTCGACAACTGCGCAGCAAAACGCAACCGCTCCAGCCCGACACCCGTGGGCGTATCGGCCCCCCAGGCCGGATCATTGCGCTCGCGCCCGGCGCCCAGAACCACAATGGCATCAGCCTGCTGCGCCAGCGTCGCCCACTGCTGGCGCGACAAGGGCTGCTCGTTTTCCAGACCTCGCGCAGCCCACTCAACCGCCACAGGAAGAGTCATCACCCAGAGGCCGCCCAGGCCAAGCGTGAAACAGACAGCCGCGATACGCGGGCGGGAGCGGCGCAACCACCAGGCACTGGCCAGCAACAGAAAGAAAATACCCGGTGGTAAAAGAAGGGATTTGAGTATGTAGCGTATAGGCATCGAGCATCTCCAGAGATGCCCGAAGCCTATGTTTTTTATAACTAAGCAGCAATGCTTATAAAGCGGACCCGCAGCCCGCGATGGTTAAAGCTTGAACGTGGTATTTGAAGTGTAACGGCCTGACCCCGTCGACGCCCTTGCCCGCCTCTTGTCCTTCAGCCAGATGATTCTGGCGGACTCTTTGGGCGACGCTATCGACTGAGCCTGCTCCGGCGAAACAATAAAACTGCCCTCTGACTTACCCTTAACAGCCCCGCTCGCCTCCATCGTCCCTTTCTCAAGGTAGGCCTCGATAAACTCCAGCTCGGCATTGCTTAAACCTTCAAGTTCAAGCTCGACGGGCGACTCGTTACGGAGTCGAACCGCAGTGTTGGCCGTTTCCAGAGCAAGCCCCAGACGATGGATCAAACGTTCATACAGCTCAGGAGTGCTTACTGTGTGCTGCAACTCTGTCATCCGCTCACCTCTTTGAAGATAAGAACATACCCTCGCTATTGAGCTTAGCGCTGCTGTAAAAACAGGCGTGATACTGCGACCAACGGCCAGATAGAGCCGTCTGAACGGTTTTTGGAGGAGCGGTGCAACAATCAGCGTTTCCCTCGGTAGACAGCGCTCATGTATGCTACGGCGCTTCCTGTAATTCCACTTCCGCTCTCCATGAGCCTGTACGCACCGCAAAGACAGTCACGATTGTCCGGCAAAGGGTGCCAAGCTGACTCGGCGAAGCAATGAAGAGGTCAAGGGTCACCAATCTTTAGTAAAAAGTAGCCATGCACGAACTCTATCAGCCCCGCGAAATCGAAGCCGCCGCCCAAGCCTTTTGGGAAGAGCAAAAGTCTTTTGAAGTCAGTGAGCAGCCAGGCAAGGAAACCTACTACTGCCTGTCGATGTTTCCTTACCCGAGCGGCAAGCTGCACATGGGTCATGTGCGCAACTACACCATTGGCGACGTGATCTCTCGCTACCAGCGCATGCAAGGCAAGAATGTCCTTCAGCCACTGGGCTGGGATGCCTTCGGCATGCCTGCGGAAAACGCCGCGATCGACAACAACGTCGCGCCGGCCAAGTGGACTTACGAAAACATCGCTTACATGAAGGCCCAGCTCAAGAGCCTGGGTCTGGCCATCGACTGGTCCCGTGAAGTGACCACCTGCAAGCCTGATTACTACCGCTGGGAACAATGGCTGTTCACTCGCCTGTTCGAGAAAGGTGTGATCTACCGCAAGAACGGCACCGTCAACTGGGACCCTATCGACCAGACCGTACTGGCCAACGAGCAGGTCATCGACGGGCGCGGCTGGCGTTCGGGCGCGCTGATCGAGAAGCGCGAAATCCCGATGTACTACTTCAAGATCACGGCCTACGCCGATGAGCTGCTGCAAAGCCTCGACGAGTTGCCGGGCTGGCCTGAACAGGTCAAGACCATGCAGCGCAACTGGATCGGCAAGTCCCGTGGCATGGAAGTCCAGTTCCCTTACCATCAAGCCTCGATTGGCGAAGCCGGCGCGCTGAAAGTATTCACCACCCGCCCCGACACCCTGATGGGCGCCACCTACGTGGCCGTGGCCGCCGAGCACCCGCTGGCGACCCTGGCGGCGCAAGGCAATGCCGAACTGCAAGCCTTCATCGATGAATGCAAGAGCGGCAGCGTCGCCGAAGCCGACGTCGCCACTCAGGAAAAGAAAGGTCTGCCGACCTCTCTGTTCGTCGAACATCCACTGACCGGTGAAAAACTGCCGGTGTGGGTCGCCAACTACGTGCTGATGCACTACGGCGACGGCGCGGTCATGGCCGTACCGGCTCACGACGAGCGCGATTTCGAGTTCGCCACCAAGTACAACCTGCCGATCAAGGCCGTGGTCCGTACCAGCGCGGGCGACGAGACACCAGCGCCGTGGCAGGAAGCTTACGGAGAGCATGGCGAGCTGATCAATTCCGGCGAATTCAACGGCCTGAACTTCCAGGACGCTTTCGACGCCATCGAAGCCGCACTGCTCAAGAAGAACCTGGGCCAGTCGCGTACCCAGTTCCGCCTGCGCGACTGGGGCATCAGCCGTCAGCGCTACTGGGGTTGCCCGATCCCGATCGTGCATTGCAACACCTGCGGCGACGTGCCCGTGCCACAAGATCAACTGCCGGTCGTACTGCCTGAAGACGTCGTACCCGACGGTGCTGGCTCGCCACTGGCGCGCATGCCCGAGTTCTACGAGTGCAGCTGCCCGAAATGCGGCGCACCGGCCAAGCGTGAAACCGACACCATGGACACCTTCGTCGAGTCGTCCTGGTACTACGCACGCTACGCTTCGCCGCACTACGAGGGCGGTCTGGTCGAGCCGAACGCAGCCAACCACTGGCTGCCGGTGGATCAGTACATCGGCGGTATCGAACACGCGATCCTGCACCTGCTGTATGCGCGCTTCTTCCACAAGCTGATGCGCGACGAAGGCCTGGTAACGTCCAACGAGCCGTTCAAGAACCTGCTGACCCAGGGCATGGTCAACGCCGAAACCTACTTCCGCATGGAAGCCAACGGCAAGAAGACCTGGATCAATCCTGCCGACGTGACGCTGGAGCGCGACGCCAAGGCCAAGGTCATCAGCGCGGTATTGACCAGCGACGGCCTGCCGGTGGAAATCGGCGGCACCGAAAAGATGTCGAAGTCGAAGAAAAACGGCATCGACCCGCAAACCATGATCGATCAGTACGGTGCAGATACCTGCCGCCTGTTCATGATGTTCGCCTCGCCGCCTGACATGAGCCTGGAATGGTCCGACTCCGGCGTCGAAGGTTCGCACCGCTTCCTGCGCCGCGTATGGCGTCTGGCTCAGGCCCATGTTGGCCAGGGCCTGCCGGGCAGCCTTGATCTGACGACCCTGAGCGACGACCAGAAAGCCATTCGCCGCTCCATCCATCAGGCAATCAGGCAGGCGAGCCAGGATATTGGTCAGAACCAGAAATTCAACACGGCCGTCGCTCAGGTGATGACCTTGATGAACGTGCTGGAAAAAGCCCCTCAGGCCACTGCCCAGGATCGTGCATTGCTTCAGGAAGGTCTGGAAACCGTTGCGCTGCTGCTGGCTCCGATCACGCCGCACATCAGCCATGAGCTGTGGAAACAGCTGGGGCATGAGAATGCAGTCATCGATGCGGGCTGGCCGAAGCTGGATGAAAGCGCACTGGTACAGGACAGCCTGCAACTGGTGATTCAGGTCAACGGCAAACTGCGTGGCCAGATCGAAATGCCAGCCAGCGCCAGCCGCGAAGAAATCGAAGCGGCTGCACGGGTCAATGAAAACGTACTGCGCTTCATCGATGGCCTGACGATCCGCAAAGTGATCGTAGTGCCTGGCAAGCTGGTCAATATCGTCGCAAGCTGATTGGATCGGGCGCCTGGCAGAGGTCGGGCACCAGACATATTTCCAGGGGCTGCAAGGTCGGCCCAAACGGATTCAAGGGGAGCATCAAGATGATCAAACGCAATTTGCTGGTAATGGGCCTCGCAGTGTTGTTGAGTGCCTGTGGCTTCCAGCTGCGTGGTACCGGCACCAACGAGCTGGCGATCAAGGAACTGGATCTCAGCGCACGCAACCAGTACGGCGAGACGGTCACCCAGCTCAATCGCACGCTGACCAACTCGGGCGTCAAGATCTACACCGGCGCGCCATACAAGCTGATCCTGACCAACGAGGCCGAAACCCAGCGCACCGCCAGCTACTCGGGCTCCGGTCGCTCGGCCGAGATCCAGCTGACCTCTACGCTCAACTATGAAATGCGTGGCGAGAAAGACCTCGTCCTGCTGGGCGATAAAGTCAGCGTGGACAAGATCTATTCCCACGATGGCAACAACCTGACCGGCTCCGATAACGAAGCCCAGCAGGTGCGCAATGAAATGCGTAGCGAACTGGTTCAAAAGATGATGGCTCGCCTGCAACAACTGACGCCGGAACGTCTGGCGCAATTGCAGCAAAAGGCCAACGACATCGCCAAGGCTCAGGCCGATGCTCTGGAAGCCGCTCAACGAGTGCGTGACGAGACGCCTCAACAGTCGCCTCTCGAAATTCCAGGCAAGTAAGTGTCCGGGGCCAGCTTGCTGGCCCTGACATTATCTGAATCATGAAACTCGCTCCCGCCCAACTCAACAAGCACCTGCAAGGCGCACTTGCGCCTGTGTACGTGATCAGCGGCGATGACCCGCTACTCTGCCAGGAAGCCGCCGACGCCATCCGCACGGCAGCACGCCAGCAAGGTTTTGACGAACGCCAGGTATTCAGCGCCGACGCCAGCTTTGACTGGGGCACGCTGCTGCAGGCGGGCGCCAGCATGTCGCTGTTTGCTGAACGCCGCCTGCTGGAGCTGCGCCTGCCTTCGGGGAAACCCGGCGACAAAGGCGCTGCCGCGCTGATGGAATACTGCGCCAACCCTGCCGAAGACACGCTGCTGCTGATCAGCCTGCCCAAGCTGGACGGCAGCGCTCAGAAGACCAAGTGGGGCAAGGCGCTGATCGAAGGCGCACAGACCCAATTCCTGCAGATCTGGCCGGTTGATATCGGCCAGTTACCGCAGTGGATTCGCCAGCGCCTTTCCCAGGCCGGGTTGTCCGCCACTCAGGATGCCGTCGAGCTGATTGCTGCGCGTGTCGAAGGCAACCTGCTGGCCGCAGCGCAGGAAGTCGAAAAGCTCAAACTGATGGCCGAAGAAGGACAGATCACCGTCGACACCGTGCAAGCAGCGGTGGCTGACAGCGCTCGCTTCGATGTTTTCGGCCTGACCGATGCGGTACTCAATGGCGAAGCAGCCCATGCCTTGCGCATTCTTGAAGGTCTGCGCGGCGAGGGTGTCGAGACGCCAGTGATTCTCTGGGCGCTGACCCGCGAGCTTCGGGTACTGGCCAACATGTCATTGCAATACAGCCAGGGCATACCGCTGGATAAAGTCTTCAGCTCGGCCCGACCGCCGATCTGGGACAAGCGCAAACCCCTGATGAGCAAAGCCTTGCAACGCTACTCGGCCAAGCGCTGGGGACAGTTGCTGATGGATGCACAACGTATCGACGCACAAATCAAAGGCCAGGCCGCCGGTTCGCCCTGGAGCAGCCTGAGTCGGTTGGCCCTGTTGATGGCAGGTCAACGTCTCCCTCTGCCCGCCGAATAGCGAACAGACTGCGCAGGAGCGAATTCATTCGCGAAATGCCGTCTCGCGAATGAATTCGCTCCTACGCGCGACGTTGGGAGCAAGCCCGGAGCAGCAGACTGCGAATCCATAGCACACAACTATTAGACAGACGCCCCGCCCTGCCTGATCATGCGCACCGTTCACCCCCACCCGAGAGTACCCCGCCATGAGCAAACCGAAGCGGCCGAACAAGGCCAAGTCCATCATTGCCCAGCCATTGTTCCGCAGTCGTCAGGAACGACCAGCCAAGGGCAAAGGCAGCTACCGCCGCGAAGCCTTCCAGTCTAAAAGCTGGGAGGCTTCTTGCTTTCTGGCTGCGTGATAAAGAGCAACAACCCTCCAGGCGCTTTCAACCGCCCAGCCGTGTTAAGGTCTGCATCTGTCGGTAATCCCTTTGGACCCAAGCATGCCTTCTTGTTTTACCCATCCCTGGCAGTTGCGCCAACTCATCGCCGCCTCCAGCCTTATCGCTCTGGTAGCTTGCGCAGAAAAACCCACTGCTGCCGATGCCACTCCGCTTCAAGCCAGCAAGCCCCAGGCGGTTGCGGTGCCAACACCGACGCTGGTTGTCGATGAGAACCTCACGATCCAACCCGTCATCAGTTTCTCGGAATGGCAGGCAGGCTTTCGTAATCAGGCACTCAGAGCAGGCATCCGCGCAGACATATTCGACCGCGCATTCAGCGGCGTGACACCGGACATGAGCGTGGTCAAGGCCGACCGTAGCCAGCCGGAATTCAGCCGCCCGGTGTGGGAATATCTGGACGGCGCAATTTCTGCTGCACGGGTACGCAAGGGCCAGGCCCTGCTTTCCCAGTACAGCACCGACCTGCAAAACATCGAACAGCGCTATGGCGTTGATCGTCAGGCATTGGTCGCGGTATGGGGCATGGAGAGTAACTTCGGGCAATTCCAGGGTTCGCAATCGGTGATCCGCTCACTGGCCACGCTGGCCTACGAAGGCCGCCGCCCAGACTTCGCCCAAAGCCAGTTGCTGGCGGCACTGGAAATCCTCCAGCACGGCGATATCACACCAGACAAGATGATCGGCTCCTGGGCTGGCGCCATGGGGCAAACGCAGTTCATACCGACCACCTACAACACTCATGCAGTGGACTTCGACGGTGATGGCCGCCGCGATATCTGGAACACGCCTGCCGATGCCCTGGCCTCCACCGCTCACTACCTGCAAAGCTCCGGCTGGCAGCGTGGCCAGCCGTGGGGCTTTGAAGTGGTGCTGAGTTCGGACTTCGACTATGCCTTGGCTGACGCATCGACCCGCAAGAGCCTGCCGGAATGGCAAAAACTCGGCCTGAAGCTTCCCGATGGCTCGGCGTTGCCTCTCGCTGCCAGCCAGCAACAAGCGGCACTGCTGCTGCCTGCCGGCTATCGGGGTCCGGCCTTTCTGGTGCTGGACAACTTCCGCGCCATTCTCAGATACAACAATTCGACGTCATACGCCCTGGCGATCAGCCTGTTGTCCGACCGTTTCAAGGGTGGCGGTTACGTTGTAGGCAATTGGCCTCGCACAGACCTGCCGCTGAGCCGTTCTGAGCGCATCGAGCTGCAAACCCTGCTGTCGGCCCGCAAATACGACGCAGGCGCTCCAGACGGGATTATCGGCGCCAATACCCGCAAGGCGATTCGCAGCGCCCAGCAATCCTTTGGCTGGCCTGCCGATGGTTATCCGACTCACGAGTTGCTGAACAACCTGCGCAAACCCTGACGTGCCACCATAAAAAAACGGGCCGGATATCACTATCCGGCCCGTTTTTCATTGCCTGTCAAATGCCCCTCAGAGCAGTGTCTTGGCAATCTTGGCCTGTTCGTCTGCATGATACGACGAACGCACCAGCGGCCCGGAAGCCACGTTCTTGAAGCCCATCTTGTAACCTTCCTCGGCGAACCAGGCGAAGGTGTCCGGATGCACGAAACGCTGGACCGGCAAGTGGCTGCGCGAAGGCTGCAAGTACTGACCAAGGGTCAGCATGTCGATATCGTGTTCACGCATGCGCTGCATGACTTCGATGACTTCGTCGTCGGTTTCACCCAGACCCAGCATCAGCCCGGATTTGGTCGGCACGTGCGGCACCATCTGCTTGAAACGTTGCAGCAGGGTCAATGACCACTGGTAATCCGAACCCGGACGCGCAGCCTTGTACAGGCGCGGCACGGTTTCCAGGTTGTGGTTGAACACATCCGGCGGCTCGGCCGCGGTGATTTCCAGCGCTACGTCCATGCGGCCACGGTAATCCGGGACCAGGGTTTCGAGCTGGACATTCGGCGACAGGGCACGGATTTCACGGATGCAGTCGGCAAAGTGCTGCGCACCGCCGTCGCGCAGATCGTCGCGATCCACCGAGGTGATAACCACGTACTTGAGGCGCAGATCGGCAATCGCCACCGCCAGGTTCTTCGGCTCGTCGGTGTCCAGAGGCTTCGGACGGCCATGGCCGACGTCGCAGAACGGGCAGCGACGGGTGCAGATGTCACCCATGATCATGAAGGTCGCGGTGCCGCCAGAGAAGCACTCGCCCAGGTTCGGGCAGGATGCCTCTTCGCAAACGCTGTGCAGCTTGTGTTTGCGCAGTAATTGCTTGATACGGTCGACCTCCGGGGAAACCGGGATCCGGACGCGAATCCAGTCAGGCTTCTTGGGCAGTTCAACTGTCGGGATGATCTTGACCGGGATGCGTGCGACTTTTTCAGCACCGCGCAGCTTCACGCCCGCTTCGACTTTCGGACGGGGGGCGCGCTCGGAAACATCCAGCGTCGGGATCAGGGTTTGCACGGTGTCAGTCATATCATTCTATTCCGCCCGTAAGGGTCGCCTGCTCAGCATAGTCGAGGTGTTTGACGAGCTGCGCACGCAGCCGGGCACTTACCTCGGAAAATTCCATCTTCCCTGCGTGATCGCGCAACTGGGTCATTGCCAGCCCGGCATATCCACAGGGGTTGATGCGGCGGAACGGCTCCAGGTCCATGTCGACGTTCAACGCCAGTCCATGAAATGAGCAACCGTTACGAATACGCAGGCCGAGAGACGCGATTTTCGCGCCGTCGACATATACGCCTGGGGCATCGGCCTTGGCCGCCGCCGTCACCCCATAACTGTCCAGCAAGGCGATAAGGGTGTTTTCGATCCGGGTGACCAGATCACGAACCCCAAATCCAAGGCGCCTGACATCGAGTAACAGATAGGCAACCAGCTGGCCGGGGCCATGATAGGTCACTTGGCCTCCACGATCGACCTGTACGACAGGAATATTGCCCGGCAACAGCAAATGCTCCGCCTTGCCGGACTGTCCCTGGGTAAAGACCGGCGGATGCTGCACCAGCCAGATTTCATCGGCGGTGTTCCGGTCACGCCCATCGGTGAAGCGCTGCATGGCATGCCAGGCGCTTTCGTAATCGATCAGCCCAAGATCACGAAAGCCCAGGATTTCGCCCATCAGAGCACCATATGCACGACACCCGTAGCGCGAAGAGCACTATTGATATCGCGCAACTGGTCTTCGCCGGTGGCGACGATATGCAGTTGTACGGTGGTGTACTTGCCGTTGCTGCTCTGACGCTCGGCGAGCGTGGAGACGTCGATTTTCGCGTGCTTGCCGAGAATCTCGATCACCGCAGCAGTAAAACCCACGCTGGTGTCGCCGATCACCTTGATCGGGTAGTCATCGCAGGGGAATTCGATTTTGTGCGACTTGACGTCGGTATCGGTCATGGCAGTAAAGGTCTCACAAGCCGTGACGACGGACACGCGACCCGCTCAGAAAGCAGGTCGCGAGAAGGTCGGCATTGATTACTAGAAGGTCAGTTGAACAAGCCGTAGAAGAACAGGCGAATGCTATCCCACACGCGGCGGAAAATACCACCTTCCTCGACAGCTTCCAGTGCGATGAGGTTGGCAGTATGCACAACCTTGTCTTCCTTCTTCACTTCAACCTTGCCGATCACGTCACCCTTGGCAATTGGCGCAACCAGTTGCGGGTTCATGGTCATGCTGGCGCTGAGTTTCTTCATGTCGCCTTTGGGCATGGTCATGCTCAGGTCTTCTGCCAGACCGGCCTTGACCTGACGGGTGGTGCCTTTCCAGACGGACGCCTGGGCCAGCTCGGTGCCCTTCTGGTAGAAGTTCTGGGTTTCGAAGAAACGGAAACCGTAGGTCAGCAGCTTCTGGGTTTCAGCCGCACGGGCCTGCTCGCTGTTGGTGCCGAACACCACGGCGATCAGACGCATGCCGTCACGCACTGCCGAGGACACCATGCAGTAGCCGGCTTCTTCGGTGTGACCGGTTTTCAGGCCGTCGACGGTCTTGTCGCGCCACAGCAGCAGGTTGCGGTTAGGCTGCTTGATGCCGTTCCAGAAGAACTCTTTCTGCGAGTAGATCGCGTAGTGAGCCGGGTCTTCGTGGATGATGGCGCGCGCCAGCGTTGCCATGTCATGAGCAGACGAATAGTGCTCAGGGTTCGGCAGGCCGGTCGGGTTCATGAAGTGGCTGTTGGTCATGCCCAGATCGCCAGCAGTCTTGTTCATCATGTCGGCGAAAGCGTCTTCGCTGCCGGCAATGTGCTCGGCAACTGCAACGCTGGCGTCGTTACCCGACTGGATGATAATGCCGTGCAGCAGGTCGCTGACCGTCACCTGGCTACCAACCTTGATGAACATCCGGGAACCGCCTGTACGCCAGGCGTTTTCACTGACGGTCACCGGATCGTTCTCGCCGATCTGGCCGCGACGGATTTCCAGGGTCGCGATATAGGCAGTCATCAGCTTGGTCAGGCTCGCAGGAGCCAGGCGCTGATCACCATTGTTTTCAACCAGAACGTTGCCGCTGGAGGCATCCATCAGCACGTAGGACTTGGCGGCCAGTTGCGGCGCAGCAGGCGTCATCTGTTCTGCGGCCCAGGCAGCCGGGGCGATAATCAGTGGCACAAGCAGGCACAAACGTTTTGCAAAGGTGGTGATGTTCATCCGTCTCTCGAAATTGCTAATGGGCAAACATGCCCTCACGGGCAAAGCGGAACAGGCCGGCGAAGCGCATGCACTTCACTGCGGCCCGTGGCGCCAGGCTAAAGCCCTGGCTGACAAGATCGCCTGTTCGACACACGATCCTGCGGGCAGTGCCTGCAACACTTGCTCTGACGGCAAGTCCGCATTGCGGGCCACTGCAAATCGCTCTTCATACCGCCAAGAACGACTGTTCATTCAATCCAGTGTTACAAGGCTCGGCTGACCAAGGTTGGCCGATCTGACACTATCCTGCAATTGCTGGGCTTCACCCTGCGTGCCTATCGGCCCCATCCGGACCCGATAAAGCGTCTGTTGATTGCGGGCTATCGAACTCACGAAAACCGGCGCCCGAACCATCCCGCTCAGTTTCGACCTCAGGAGCTCGGCAGCGTCTGGATTCGCGAAGGCTCCCACCTGGAGAAATAGCCCAGAGGCTTGTCCGGAAGCGTTTTTTTTTGCGTCAGCCTGCAAAGGCACGGCTGGCGCAGCGTGTTGCTGGGGCGGCGGTGTGTATTGCTCGACAGCCCCGGTAGAGGCTGTAAACGCTGGCGTAGCGGCCTGAGCCACGACTTGTGGCTGATCAAGCGCCAGGGGCGCCGGACGACCACGTTGCGCCCACCATTCCTGTGGATCGATACCTTCGACCTTGACCCGCGCAGTACCGCTTTCGGCATAACCGAGCTTCTTGGCGGCCGCGTAGGACAGGTCGATGATCCGGTCGGAGTAGAACGGCCCACGGTCGTTGACACGCAGAATCACCGTGCGGTTGTTGTCCAGGTTGGTCACCCGGACATAACTGGGCAGCGGCAGGGTCTTGTGAGCGGCGCTCATGCCATACAGGTCATAGACCTCGCCATTGGCGGTGTTCTGGCCATGAAACTTGGTGCCATACCAGGAAGCCGTACCCGAGGCGACATAGCGTTTGGATTCGCTCATCGGGAAATAGGTCTTGCCCAGTACCGTGTAAGGGTTGGCCTTGTAGGCACCGGTGTGGACAGTTGGCGTGGCATCGGGGATACGCGAGACATCGACATCCCACCAGGGAGCCCCGTCCTTGTGCGCGCGGTTGATATCCAGCCCTGGTGCAGAACGCACGGCTGTGCCGCTCTGCTGTGGCGAACGCGAAGTGGACGAGCAACTTGCCATAAGCAATGCCAGCCCCGCATAAGCCAGCAATTTCAAAGGTGTACGAATCGGCAATGGCCGCATTACTTCACGCCTCGAGCTTGAACCAACGATTCAGACAGCTGATACACGGCCATGGCGTACATCACACTGCGGTTATAACGGGTGATTACATAAAAATTGTTCAGCCCCATCCAGTATTCGGGGCCTTGCTCGCCTTCAAGGCGAAATGCCGTGACAGGCAGGTCATCGCGCAGCGCATCATGACTCGCCCAGCCCAGACCTCGCAACTCCCCGACCGACATGATCGGGTCCAGGCCAGGGCTCAGCCCCTCATCGACCCGACTGCCACGTGCCGAAGCACGACTGACGACACGCTGCCCGGCCACCCAGCCATGGCGCTTGAAGTAGCTGGCAACGCTGCCGATGGCATCGTCCGGATCGGTCCAGATATTGATATGCCCGTCACCGTCGAAATCCACGGCATAAGCACGAAAGCTGCTCGGCATGAACTGCGGCAGCCCCATCGCACCGGCGTAGGAACCCTTGAGGGTCAGAGGATCGACCTGCTGTTCACGCGCCAGCAGCAGGAACTCGCGCAGTTCCTTGCGGAAAAACGGGGCGCGGGGCGGATAGTCGAAGCCCAGCGTGGACAGTGCATCGATTACCCGATAGTTGCCGGTGTTGCGGCCAAAGAAGGTCTCGACGCCAATGATCGACACGATGATCTGCGCAGGCACACCATATTCCTGCTCGGCACGGGCCAGAGCAGCCTCATGCTGACGCCAGAAATCGACGCCACGCGCGATACGGGCATCGGTAATGAACATCGGACGATATTCTTTCCATTGCTTGACCCGTTCGGCCGGGCGGGAAATGGCATCGAGAATAGGCTGTTTGCGCTCGACCTCGCGAAACACGCTCATCAACTGTTCACCGGCAAAACCGTACTCGCGAGTCATCTCACCGACAAATTCGGCTACCTGAGGAGAACCCTCGTAGTCGCCAGCGATAGCCTCTTGTACGGTTCCAAGAACGCTCACCAGACCGACCACCGGAGCATATCGAGCCCAGTTGCGAACTACCTGCATTGAATTCTTCACCTTAATCAAACCTGAGCGATCCATTTACGATGTGTATGGATCGACATCAAAACCCCAAACGCTGACAGCAGCGTCACGAGCGAAGTTCCGCCATAGCTAATGAAAGGCAGCGGTACACCTACAACCGGCAGCAGGCCACTGACCATACCGATATTGACGAATACATAAACAAAAAATGTCATTGTCAGCGCCCCGGCCAGCAACTTGCCGAACAGGGTCTGGGCTTGCGCAGTGATGACCAGACCACGCCCGATCAACAGCAGGTAGATGACCAGCAGCGCACAGATCCCCACCAGCCCGAATTCTTCGCCCAGCACCGCAATGATGAAGTCCGTGTGGCTTTCAGGCAGGAAGTCCAGATGCGACTGGGTGCCCAGCAGCCAGCCCTTGCCGAATACACCGCCGGAGCCAATGGCCGCCTTGGACTGGATGATGTTCCAGCCCGTGCCCAGCGGGTCGCTTTCCGGGTCGAGAAAGGTCAGTACCCGCTGCTTCTGGTAGTCGTGCATGAAGAAGAACCACATGGCGACAGCCGCTGGCACGGCAGCGGCCAGCACGCTGATGATCCAGCGCCAGCGCAGCCCGGCCATGAATAGCACGAAAGCACCGGAAGCCAGGATCAACAAGGAGGTACCCAGGTCAGGCTGGCGCACGATCAGCACAAAAGGAACCCCGATCAGCCCCAGGCTTACCGCGACATGCTTGAGCTGCGGCGGCAAGGTCCGCTTGGACAGATACCAGGCGATGGTCGCCGGCATGATGATTTTCAGGAACTCCGATGGCTGGAAACGGATCACCCCTGGAATGTTGATCCAGCGGGTAGCGCCCATGGCGTTGTGACCCATCACATCCACCACCACCAGCAACAGCACGCCCATGACATATAAAACGGGCACCCAGCGCGCCATGAAACGCGGCTCGAACTGGGCGATGACCAGCATTGCGGTCAACCCGATCCCGAATGAACTGGCCTGTTTGATGAGCAAGTCCCAGTTCTTGCCACTGGCCGAATACAGGACGAACAGGCTGCCCGCCGCCAGCGTCAGCAGGATGACCAGCAACGGGCCATCGATATGAATACGCTGCAGAAAGGTCGCACGGCGACGCATCACATCTTCGCTGGAAAGGATGCGGTCGAAATTACTCTTCACGGGCCGCAGCCTCCGGATTCAGGGAGCCGGCGTACTCAGGCTTGAGTGCGCCATTCTGGTCGAGCAGCCAGGCATCCATCACCTGACGGACCACAGGAGCCGCGACGCCAGAGCCGGACTCACCGTTCTCCACCATCACAGCAACAACAATCTTGGGGTTGTCGGCTGGCGCGAAGCCCACGAACAAGGCGTGGTCGCGATGACGCTCCTGAACCTTGGTGCGGTCATACTTTTCACCCTGCTTGATCGCGACAACCTGAGCGGTACCGCTTTTACCGGCGATCCGGTATTGCGCACCAATGGAAGCCTTGCGCGCCGTACCCCGCGCACCGTGCATCACTTCCTGCATGCCATGGTTGACCCTGGCCCAGTTGGCCGGGTCGCGCAGGATGATGTCCGGCATAGGGTTATCATCCACCGGCGCCTTGCCTTCGATGCTCTTGGCCAGATGCGGCCGGTTCCACTTGCCCTTGTTGGCAACCAGCGCAGTCGCCTGGGCCAGTTGCAGCGGGGTGGCCTGCATGTAGCCCTGCCCGATCCCGAGAATCAGCGTCTCGCCGGGGAACCACGCCTGACGCCGGGTCGCCCGCTTCCAGTCCCGGGACGGCATCAAGCCTGGAGACTCCTCGAACATGTCCAGGGACACTTTCTGCCCGAGCCCGAACTTGTTCATGTAGCTGGACAGCCGGTCAATGCCGAGTTTGTGCGCAAGATCATAGAAGTAGGTGTCATTTGAACGCATGATCGCCACATCCAGATCAACCCAGCCATCACCGGTGCGGTTCCAGTTGCGGTATTTGTGGTCATAGTTCGGCAATTGGTAATAACCGGGGTCGAATACCCGAGAGCCCGGCGTCACGACACCAGCATCCAGCCCGGCAATCGCGACCGCAGGCTTAATGGTCGAGCCCGGTGGATAAAGGCCACGCAGGATACGGTTGAACAGCGGTCGGTCGATGGAGTCGCGCAGCTCGGCGTAAGCCTTGAAGCTGATGCCGGTGACGAACAGGTTCGGATCGAAACTCGGGGCGCTGACCATCGCCAGAACCTCGCCGGTATTGGGGTCCAGCGCCACCACGGCACCACGACGACCGCCCAGCGCAGCTTCGGCCGCTTCCTGCAGATTGATATCCAGGCTCAGGACAATGTCCTTGCCGGGAATCGGATCGGTGCGCTTGAGAACACGCAAGACACGACCACGGGCGTTGGTCTCGACTTCTTCGTAACCGACCTGACCATGCAGTTCGTCTTCGTAGAAACGTTCGATACCGGTCTTGCCTATATGGTGCGTGCCACTGTAGTTGACGGGATCGAGGCCCTTGAGTTCTTTCTCGTTGATCCGGCCCATGTAACCGACCGAATGCGCAAAGTGCGGCCCTTGGGGATAGTGCCGGACCAGTTGCGCCACCACCTCGACGCCGGGCAGGCGGAACTGGTTCACGGCAATAAGGGCAATCTGCTCTTCGGTCAGCTCGAACAGGATGGGTACAGGCTCGAATGGCCGACGCCCCTGCTTCATGCGCTTTTCAAAGATGATGCGGTCATCGGGCGTGAGTTGCAGCACTTCGACAATGGTGTCGAGCACCTTGGACCACTCGCCGGCACGCTCGCGGGTCATGCTCAGACTGAAACTTGGCCGGTTATCGGCAACCACAACCCCGTTGCGGTCGAAGATCAGGCCGCGACTCGGAGGAATCGGCTGGACGTGAACGCGGTTGTTTTCCGAAAGTGTCGAGTGGTAGTCGTACTGAATGACCTGCAGGAAATACAGGCGTGCAATCAGGACGCACACCAGCAACATAATGGCCACTGCCCCGAACACGACCCTGCTGCGCACCAGACGTGCGTCTTTTTCATGGTCTTTTAGGCGGATCGGCTGAGGCATCTAGGGCGCGTTCACAGTAAAGGCAATGCTACTTGTGATAAGGGTGCCCGGACAGAACTGTCCAGGCGCGATATATCTGCTCACCGATCAGGATACGCACCAGCGGGTGCGGCAAGGTCAGTGGTGACAGCGACCAACGCTGCTCGCTGCGTGCGCAAACCTCTGGAGCAAGACCTTCCGGCCCTCCGACCATGAGGTTTACCGTGCGCGAATCCAGACGCCAGCGGTCAAGCTCGCTCGCCAGCTGTTCGGTGCTCCAGGGTTTGCCCTGCACTTCAAGCGTGACGATCCTCTCACCCGGTTGCACCTTGGCCAGCATGGCTTCACCTTCCTGACGGATCAGGCGTGCCACGTCGGCGTTCTTGCCACGGGTATTGAGCGGAATTTCCACGAGTTCAAGCGCAAGTTCGGAAGGAAGACGCTTGGCGTACTCATGCCAACCCTCTTCCACCCACTTGGGCATACGCGAACCAACGGCGATCAGGCGCAGACGCACAGCGATGCCTTATTCGTGGCCCGGAGTGTGGTGCGCAGCGCTGGCTGCACGGCTCTGCTCGGCACCTTGCCACAGACGCTCCAGGTCATAGAACTGGCGTGCAGCAGCGGTCATCACGTGAACGACGACATCACCCAGATCCAGCAGAACCCAGTCGCTGTCGCCCTTGCCTTCTTCGCTCAGCGGCATCAGGCCGGCAGCCTTGACCTTCTCGCGAACGTTATCAACCAGCGCGTTGAGCTGGCGGTTGGAAGTACCGGTGCAGATCAGCATGTAATCAGCGATGCTGGTCTTGTCGCGCACGTCGAGTGCCAGAATGTCCGAACCTTTGACGTCTTCCAGTGCAGCCGTTGCCAGTGCTACGACTTCTTCACTACTCAGTTTTTGCTTTGTCATAAAAAACTCATTCAGCTCATATGTGTGGAAACGCCCAAACGCTTATCTATAAAAGCAGTTTCAGAGCGTCCCATCAGTGTTCGGCGCACAGTAAAGCCTGTGCACATCGATATAGGCCAGTACCGCGTCTGGCACCAGAAAACGTACCGACTTACCGCTGGCCAGCAGTTGACGGATCTGGGTGGCAGACACCGACAACGGCGTCTGCCAGACGAATGTAATGTGTCCACCCGGCCCTTTCAGGGCCTTCGGATCGCTGACTGCGCGTGCCGCCAGCAGGTTGCGCATGGCATCAGGCGACTCGCTGTCGGCGTCCGGGCGTTGCAGCACCACGATATGGCAGTGCTCCAGCAGTTCTTCCCACCGATACCAGGTGGGCAGCCCGCAAAAGGCATCCCAGCCCAACAACAGAAACAGCTGGTCCTCTGCGGCCAGTTCGGCCCGCATCGATTCCAGAGTGTCGATGGTGTACGACGGTTTATCCCGTTTCAGCTCACGGTCATCCACCGTCAAGGGTGACACACCGGCCACCGCACACCGGACCATCGCAAGACGATCCTGTGCAGTCACACTCGGCATGTCGCGATGTGGCGGCCTGGCGCTGGGCGTCAGGCGCAACTCATCGAGTTCAAGCAGCTCGGCCACTTCCAGTGCGCCGCGCAAATGACCTATATGTACCGGGTCGAACGTTCCCCCCAGCATGCCGATACGTCTGGGCAAGGCTGCTACGGGCTCGCTCAAGTCAGGCAGGCTCCTGGCCACGCAATTGACCGTCACCGATCACGATGTATTTCTCGCAGGTCAGGCCTTCCAGGCCGACAGGGCCACGGGCATGCAGCTTATCAGTAGAAATGCCGATCTCTGCACCCAGACCGTACTCGAAGCCATCCGCGAAACAGGTCGGAGCATTGATCATCACCGAACTGGAGTCGACTTCCGCCATGAAACGGCGAATCTGGCCCTGCTGCTCGGAAACGATGGCATCGCTGTGATGCGAACCATAGTGGTTGATATGCTCGATGGCTTCGTCCAGACCGGTTACCACACGAATCGACAGAATCGCCGCCAGATATTCGGTGTGCCAGTCTTCTTCGGTCGCAGGAATCGCATCGATCAGTTCGCGGGTGCGCTCACAGCCACGCAACTCGACGCCCTTTTCATGGAAGCGGGCAGCCATTGCAGGCAGGAACTCGGCAGCCACGGCCTGATCCACCAGCAGGGTTTCCATCGAGCCGCAGATGCCATAACGATAGGTCTTGGCATTGAAGGCGATGTTCTGAGCCTTTGGCAAATCAGCATAGGCACTGACATACACATGGCAGATGCCGTCCAGATGCTTGATGACCGGCACACGGGCGTCACGGCTGACACGCTCCACCAGCCCCTTGCCGCCACGAGGCACGATGACGTCCACATACTCGGGCATGGTGATCAGCGCGCCCACGGCATCGCGGTCTGTCGTTTCGACAACTTGCACCACACCCGAAGGCAGACCGGACTCGGCCAGACCGCGCTGGATGCAGGCAGCCACCGCACGGTTGGAGTGAATGGCCTCGGAGCCACCGCGCAGGATGGTCGCGTTCCCGGACTTGAGGCACAGGCTCGCGGCATCGATGGTCACGTTCGGGCGCGACTCATAGATGATTCCGACAACGCCCAGCGGCACACGCATCTTGCCGACCTGAATCCCCGAAGGCCGATAACTCATGTCGCGAATTGCACCAACCGGGTCCGGCAGACTGGCAACCTGACGCAACCCGACGATCATGCTGTCGATACGTGCGGGGGTCAGGGCCAGGCGTTCGAGCATGGCGGGAGCCAGGCCATTGGCGCGACCTGCGTTCAGGTCAAGCTCGTTGGCGGCGGACAACTCGGCGCGGGCTTCGTCCAGAGCGGCGGCAATGGCCTGCAGAGCGCGGTTCTTCTGCGCAGTGCTGGCACGACCGATCACTCGCGAAGCTTCGCGGGCGGCGCGACCCAGGCGGGTCATGTAGTCAAGAACGGACTCACTCATGGTCTCAGAGGTCTTGGCAGATAAGAAAGCGGCCGATTATAGCTGTCACGCCGCACGAACGACAGCGCAGACAGGCGGATGGTCGATAACAGTGCAAAAAATGACCATGTCGGGCTTATTTCACCCTCATACGGCCCTTCACGATGAAAGATTGCGAGTAAACCTGCACTTTTGTCATTTCCAGAAACAACAAAGTTGGCCTTCAAGGTACATTCAGCTGCATTTAAGACAGCGCTTGTTATGATCTGCGCCCTCTCACTTCATGTGTCCGCCTATGCCCGTTGCTCTTGCCGACAGCTTTTTCCATCGAGATGCCCAGGTCCTGGCCCGCGATCTTCTGGGCAAGGTCATCCGGCACAAGGTCGGTGAGCTGTGGCTGGCAGCGCGCATCATTGAAACCGAAGCCTATTACTGCGCCGAAAAAGGCAGCCATGCCTCGCTGGGCTACACCGAAAAACGCAAGGCGCTGTTTCTGGATGGCGGGCACATCTACATGTATTACGCCCGTGGCGGAGACTCGCTGAACTTCAGCGCCGAAGGGCCAGGCAATGCCGTGTTGATCAAGTCCGGCTTTGCCTGGGTCGATGAACTCAGTGATGCCAATGCCCTGGCACAGATGCAATTGAACAACCCGGATGCCAGCGGCGCCTTTCGCGCACCGGAGCGGTTGTGCGCAGGCCAGACGCTGCTGTGCAAGGCCATGGGCCTGAAAGTGCCGGTCTGGGACGCCAGGCGCTTCGATCCGCAAAAGCTGCTTGTCGAAGACATTGGCCAGACGCCGAAGCTCATCGTTCAAACCACTCGCCTGGGTATTCCCCATGGCCGCGACGAGCACCTGATGTACCGCTTCGTCGATGCCGAATACGCCCGCTTCTGCACGCGGAACCCACTACGTCGCGGTCAGGTCGAAGGCCGCGACTATTTTCTAATCCCTCAAGGAAACTGATCCATGGGCGAACTGCTCGATGGCATTACTGGCTGGTTGACCGCGAACCCGTCGTGGGTAGCGATAGCGATATTCGTGGTGGCATTCATCGAGTGTGTCGCGATTGCCGGGATCGTCGTGCCAGGCACTGTTCTGATGTTCGCCATCGCAGCACTGGCGGGCAGCGGCATTCTGTCGTTGAGCGAAGTGCTGCTGCTGGGTTTTCTCGGGGGCCTGCTGGGCGATGCAGTGTCGTACTTCATCGGCAAGCACTTCCATCAGAATATCCGCCAGTTACCCGGCCTGCGTCAGCACCCGGAATGGCTGACGGGCGCAGAAACCTACTTCCATCGCTACGGCATCGCCAGCCTGCTGGTGGGTCGCTTCATCGGTCCGTTGCGCCCGATGCTGCCCATGATTGCGGGCATGTTCGACATGCCCTTCCCGCGCTTTGCCATCGTCAGCATCATCGCAGCCGCTGGTTGGTCGATCGTTTACCTGATGCCGGGCTGGGCAGCAGGCGCGGCCATTCGCCTGCCATTGCCTGAGGGTTTCTGGAGCGAAGCCGCATTCATTGGCGCGGGCCTGGCCATTCTGTTCGGGCTGAGCATTCAAAGCAGCATCCGCAAGCAGCGCCATGCGACCAAGGTGATTGCCTTGTTGAGCGTGCTGATGCTGGCCGGACTGCTGATCGGCTGGCCGTACCTGAACCATTTTGACCAGGGCCTGATGACGCTTGTCCAGGAGCATCGCAGCGCGACGGCCCAGAATATCGTCCTGCTGGTCACCAGCATTGGCGACTTCAAAGCCCAACTGCTCGCTGCAGCACTGCTGATCATTGTTCTGCTGATAGCCCGGCAATGGCGCCACGCCGCCTTCGCACTCGCCACAACACTGGGCACAGCCGTGGCGAACGGCACGCTCAAAACGTTTTTTGGCCGCGCCCGTCCGGACGTACTGCTCGACCCTCTGACCACCTACAGCATGCCCAGCGGACATAGCTCGGCTGCGTTTGCGCTGTTCATGACACTGGCGGTACTGGCCGGACGTGGACAACCGATCAGGCTGCGCCTGACCTGGCTGCTGCTGGGCGGGGTTCCAGCGCTGGCCATTGCCTTGTCACGGGTTTATCTGGGGGTACATTGGCCGACGGATATCCTGGCCGGGATGATGCTGGCGTTCTGTATCTGTGCCGCAAGCCTGACCCTCATCCAGCATCAGACGCCGTTGCCAGCCATGTCGGCAAAAGTATGGTGGCTGATCGTACCGGCCATAACCGGTCTGCTGGGCCTGTTTGCAGTCAATGCATTGGCCCATGCGACATTGCGATATCAGTATTGAGGTAGTGGCTTTCGCGAATGAATTCGCTTCTACAACATCAGGCCTGTAAATCGCCTTGCATCTCGTCGAGCAGCTCCTGGATCGCATCCAGGCGCTCTTCGGGATCGTCGATTTCCAGCAGTTCGATCTTGTCCTGCTCAGTGAAGGGCAGCAGGTAAGCCAGCTGATTGGCCAACGATTGCTGACCACTGGCCTCAAGCCCCATGTTAAGGGACGCGACCATCGGGTGCTCGCCCAGCGCTTCGAGCAAGGCCACCAGATCGGCATCTTCCTCCTGCAATGGCCGCTCCTGCTGCTCGTCCAGCCACTGGACATCGGCTATCAACAATTGGTCCCGCTGCACAGTGGCATTGATGACTCTGAAACGCCGACCGCCGACGACACGAATCCCCAGCAGGCCGTTGTCCTGCTGCTGAAAGTCCGTGACCTGCGCTTCACAGCCGATCAACGAATAGCCCTCGGGCGCCACACCGATCTCGCTGCCATGAGTGATGCACACCACACCGAACCCTTCGCCTTGCTTCATGCAACGGCTAACCATGTCCAGATAACGCGCCTCGAACAATTGCAGATCGAGCACGCATCCCGGAAACAGCACAGCATTAAGCGGAAACAGCGGCAACGTCATAAATAAGTACCCTTAAACAGCCAAAGACACGGCCAATGGCAGAAACAATGCTGTTGCAACACCCATCAGGCTCATTGCCAATGCAGCAAAGGCGCCTGCCTCCTCGCCTTCCTGCAGAGCCAGTGAGGTTCCCACCGCATGAGCGGTAAGCCCCAGCGCCATGCCACGTGCTGCGTGATTATCAACGCCAGCCAGTGACAACAGGCCAGGACCGAAAATGGCGCCGAACACGCCAGTGATCAAGACAAACACCGCCGCCAGCGCTGCGACACCACCGATCTGCTCAGCAACCAGCATGGCAATCGGAGAAGTAACCGACTTGGGCGCCATGGTCATCAGGATCATGTGATCGGCACCCAGCAACCAACCCAACGACAAGCACAAGCCGGTGGCAAAAACACCACCAATCACCAGCGTAGTTAAGGTTGGCCATAACAACTGACGAATCCGCCGTAGATTCAGATAAAGCGGCACCGCCAGGGCGACCGTGGCCGGCCCCAGAAGAATGCCCAGAATCTCTGTGCTTTTACGGTATTCGGCGTAATCCAGACCACAACTGAACAGGATGCCGATCACTACAACCATCGAGACAAGCACAGGTTGCAGGAACAACCAGCGGGTTTTCTCATAAGCAGCCATCGCCAGTTGATAAGCACCCAATGTGATAGCGATGCCAAACAGAGGGTGATGAATCACCGACATCCAGGCCCCATGCCAATCCAGACTCATGAGCGCTCCTGGCGGCGTGCCTGACGCTCGATAAGCTTCTGCATCAACCAACCGACAAAAGTCAGCGAAATGATCAGCGACACGGACAGGGTGCCAAAGATGGCCCAGAAGTCCTCGGCAATGGCCGAGGCATAAACCATCACGCCAACGGCGGGCGGCACCAGCAGCAAAGGCAGATAACGCAGCAGACTGCTGGCAGCCACACTGATCGGCTCACTTACTTCACCGCGCCAGATCAGGTACGCGATCATGAAAACCAGACCAATGATCGGCCCCGGCAGTATCGACAAGAACAGATGATTGAGCGCCGTCCCCAGCAATTGGAACAGCACCAGCCATGTCAGACCCCGTAACAGCATGGGAACTCCAGAAGATAAATGAACCCGGTGAACTCACGGCGCCATTATAAACACGCTGCGTTCAAGGCTATGGACAGGTATTCGTACACAAGGAGTCACTTGACCAACCGGCAACCCTCTGCTGATCTTGTCACGCGCCCGCAGACAATGTCCCGCACGGGTATGGACTGCAAGCTGCAAGCAAAACCGAAGATCAAGGAGAGTGATATGCCTTTTGTACCTGCTACAGAGCTCAAGAACTACATCGGCAAGGAACTGGGACGTTCCGAATGGCTGACCATCGACCAGGAACGCATCAACCTGTTCGCGGAAGCCACCGGCGATTTCCAGTTCATCCACGTCGATCCCGTCAAGGCAGCACAGACTCCTTTCGGCAGCACCATCGCACACGGGCTGCTCTCGCTCTCGTTGATTCCCAAACTGATGGGCGACCTGCTGGTCATGCCCGAAGGCCTGAAAATGGTGGTCAACTATGGCCTGGACAGCGTGCGCTTCATTCAACCGGTGAAGGTCGATTCACGGGTTCGGCTGAAAGTCGAGCTGACGGAAGTCACGGAGAAAAAACCGGGGCAATGGCTGCTCAAGGCCACGACCACCCTGGAAATCGAAGGTCAGGAAAAACCGGCCTTTATCGCTGAACCTTTGTCCCTGTGTTTTGTGTAGCACCCATGAAACATGAAACAGTCGTAACAGACTGTTTCACCCCTCTTACTCGCTGCGGCATACTCCCACCGGTGTGACAAGAACATCTGCTCAAGCAGAGTCACGGAATAACTCTCTTGGGATCTTAAATGCGCGCGCTTGCTCCTCTGGCTCTGACTCTCCTGATCGCTGGCTGCGGCGATAGCGAATCCCTGTTGCCTCCCGATGGCCTGCTGCCCGACGGCGGGCGCTATCGTGGCGATCTGGTCAATGGCCGGCTTCAGGGCGAGGGCCGCATCGATTACCCCAATGGCAGTTGGTACGCTGGCCAGTTCGAGAATGGCCAGCGCCATGGTCGAGGCGAATGGCATGCCAGTAATGGCGACGTCTATAAAGGCCTGTTCGAGCACGGACTGTTCCATGGCCAGGGCAAGCTGATCACCGCTGGAGGAAATTACGTCGGCGGCTTCAAACTTGGGCGCCGGGATGGCGAAGGAACCTGGCAGGAAAAAGGCCTGCTCTACAGAGGCCACTTCAAGGCAGGTCAATACGACGGCCCCGGACGCCTTGAGCTTGAAGACGGCAGCCAGTTCCAGGGCCAGTTCGCTCAGGGCAAACCCAATGGCGAAGGCGTGCGCACCGACGCCAGCGGCAA
Source organism: Pseudomonas cichorii (assembly GCF_015471405.1). Classification (GTDB taxonomy): domain Bacteria; phylum Pseudomonadota; class Gammaproteobacteria; order Pseudomonadales; family Pseudomonadaceae; genus Aquipseudomonas; species Aquipseudomonas serbiensis. Next base: position 111,391 of record NZ_BLVZ01000007.1, on the reverse strand, counting down.
CCAGTTCAGCGGCAAATTCGTCAACGGCCAGCTTCAGGGTAACGGCAGCTTCACAAGCACCGATGGCGATCACTATATCGGCGGCTTTCGCAACAACCAGCTGGACGGCATGGGTCGCTACGAGAACAGTGACGGCGATATCTGGAACGGCCAGTTCAAGGAAGGAGCGCTGAGCGGCAAAGGTGAACTGATCGGCTCGGACGGCAGCCGCTATCAAGGCCAGTTCAACAATTGGCAATTCTCCGGCGAAGGTCATCTGCAACTGGCCGATGGCAGCAGCTATGTCGGCCACTTCGCCAATGACACCTATCAAGGCCCGGGTGTGCTGACCTCCGCCGACGGTGTCAAGCTGCGCGGTGTCTGGGCCAACGGCCAGCGGATACGCGACGCCCAAGGCACGTTGCTGCCCGATCCGCTGGAGGCCGGTCTGCTCGCCCAAGGCCCGTTACTGGATAAAGCACTGGCCGCCGTGCCCGCCTCGACGCCCAGCCTGGAACTGTACAGCCTGGTGGTGGCCGGTGACGGCAAGCAAAGCGTGTTCATGCGTGAGGCCGATTACGTCAGCAACCTGCTGGCCTCAAGGTTTGGTGCATCCGGGCAAATCAGCCTGGTCAATCACCGCGACCACATGAACGACCGCCCCCTCGCAACCCGGGAATCCATCAGCCGTGCCGCCCAGACACTGGCACAACGCAGTGGCCCGGAAGACCTGGTGTTCATTTATCTGACCAGCCATGGCACTCAGGATCACGAACTGGTGCTCGACCAACCGCGCCTGTCGCTGGCCGATCTGCCAGCCGATGCATTGGCTGCCGCACTGGTACCGCTGAAAAATCGGGACAAGGTCATCGTGATTTCCGCCTGCTATTCGGGCGGATTCATCCCGGACCTCAAGGACGAACGAACGCTGGTCATGACTGCCTCACGAGCTGACCGCGTATCGTTCGGTTGCTCGGAGGAAGCCGACTTCACCTATTTCGGTGATGCACTATTTGCCAGGGCACTGGTCGAAACCGATGACCTGCAACAAGCTTTCAACGATGCAAAAGCGTATGTCGCGCAACGTGAAATCGAAGATGATTTCGAGGCTTCGGAACCACAGATATGGGCACCCAAGGGGGTCATTGCCCGCTGGCAACTGTTACGCAAGAATCAGGCAGAACGAGCGCTGAATACGACGTTGAACCGCAAGGAAGCGAAGACCTCCACTAGCCGCTAGGCTATTCAGTATCAAGGGAGAAACACTATGTACTTGACGCCGCAACACATCCTGCTTGCAGGGGCAACCGGACTCACAGGCGAACATTTGCTGGATCGCCTGCTCAATGAACCCACCGTCAGCCGTGTGCTGGCCCCGACACGCCGCCCATTGGCCACCCACCCACACCTGGAAAACCCGGTGGGCGAACTGGACAGCCTTCTACCCACCCTCGACGGCAAAGTGGACATTGCCTTCTGCTGCCTGGGCACCACCATCAAACAGGCAGGTTCGCAGGAGGCCTTCCGCGCCATCGACCTGAATCTGGTACTGACCGTGGCCGAACGCGCTCGCGAACTGGGGGCGCGGCATTTTCTGGTGATCAGCGCCATCGGTGCCGATGCCCGGTCCAGTGTGTTCTACAACCGCACCAAGGGTGAAATGGAAGAAGCCCTGAGGGCGCAAGACTGGCCACAACTGACCATCGCACGCCCGGCCCTGCTGGTGGGCAATCGTACGGAAACCCGCTGGGCCGAACAGCTCGCGGCACCGATTGCCAAATTACTCCCCGGCAAATACGGCGCTATCGAAGCCTGCAATCTGGCCCGCGCCATGTGGCGGCTGGCGCTGGAAGAACAGGATGGCGTTCGGATTGTGGAGTCGGATGAGTTGCGTAAATTGGGGAAATAAACTGAGGTGTTCGCGAATGAATTCGCTCCTAAGGGGTGTGAAGGAGCAAATTCATTCGCGAAAAATCACAACCCGCCATGAGCCTGATAACCCACTCCCAGTGCTGTCAGCACCGACAACGGCAGCAACAAGGTGTCGATCAACGCACTGGCGGGTAAATCCAGGGCCGGATACTCGGGCGCTTCGGCGCCGAAGCGATCCTTCTCGCAGCAACCACCCTGCATCGCATACAGATCAAGTCGCGTACCGGCATACACGACAGGCGCGCCCGGCTGGGCCGCATCCAGCGTCCTGACCGTGGCACAGCCGGTCATGAGCAGCGCCAGTGCAATCAGCAGGATCTTACTCATCGCTCCCCACATGATGCTCACCCCAGCGCGGCAGCATGTCCTGCGGGATATTCAACAGATTGAGAATTCGTGCGACCACGAAATCCACCAGATCGTCGATGGTCTGCGGCTGATGATAGAAACCGGGAGACGCTGGAAGAATCACCGCGCCCATGTTCGACAGTTTGAGCATGTTCTCCAGATGAATGCTGGAAAATGGCGCCTCACGCGGCACCAGAATCAACTGGCGGCGCTCCTTCAAGGTGACATCCGCCGCACGTTCGATCAGGTTGTTGCAGGCTCCGCTGGCAATGGCCGACAGAGAGCCAGTCGAACACGGCACCACCACCATGGCGCTAGGCGAGCCCGAGCCCGAGGCCACGGGCGACATCCAGTCATCGCGGCCATAGACACGAATCTGCCCGGCAGTCGCGCCGGTGTACTCGGTCAGAAAGGCCTGCATCATCGCAGGCTTGGGCGGCAACCTGACGTCGGTTTCAGTCGCCATCACCAATTGCGCGGCCTTGGAGATCAGGAAGTGGACTTCCCGGTCTTCACGAACCAGACAATCCAGCAGGCGCAAACCGTACTGGGCACCCGAAGCTCCGGTCATGGCCAGAGTAATGCGTTCGGGGCCGCTCATTTCAGGGCCTCGGCCAGTTTGCCATGCAGGCCGCCAAAGCCGCCGTTGCTCATGATGACCACATGAGTGCCGGGCTGAGCCTGGCTTTTGACTCGCTCGATGATCCCCTCGAGGGAATCGCTGACGATCGAAGGCACCGAACATTGTGCAGCGGTCGCAGCCAGATCCCAGCCCAGGTTGGCCGGTGCATACCAGACCACCTGATCGGCCTGCTGCACGCTTTCCGGCAAGCCATCGCGATGCGCGCCGAGCTTCATGGAGTTGGAGCGAGGTTCGATAATCGCGATAACCGGAGCATCACCGACTTTCTTGCGCAGGCCATCAAGGGTGGTGGCGATAGCCGTCGGATGATGTGCGAAGTCGTCATAGATAGTGATGCCGCGTACCTCCGCGACTTTCTCCATGCGGCGCTTGACGCTCTTGAATGCACTCAACGCCTCGACACCCTGCGCAGGCACTACACCGACATGCCGGGCCGCTGCCAGAGTCGCCAAGGCATTGGCAACGTTGTGCTGCCCGGTCATTCCCCACTCGACCACGCCTTGAGGCTGACCATCGAACAGCACTTCAAAGCGCGAACCGTCTTCACTCAACAGACGCGCCTGCCATTGGCCGTCCTGCCCGGTGGTTTGCACCGGCGTCCAGCAGCCCATTTCAATGACCCGCTGCAAGGCTGGCTCGGTCGTTGGGTGAATCACCAGACCTTCGCTCGGGATGGTGCGCACCAGATGGTGGAACTGCCGCTCGATGGCCGGAAGATCCGGGAAGATATCGGCGTGATCGAACTCAAGGTTATTGAGGATCGCGGTACGCGGGCGGTAATGGACGAACTTGGAGCGCTTGTCGAAGAAGGCGCTGTCGTATTCGTCAGCTTCGACCACGAAGAACGGCGTACCGCCCAGACGCGCCGACACCGCGAAGTTCTGCGGAATGCCGCCGATCAGGAAACCGGGGCTCATGCCCGCGTGTTCCAGCACCCAGGCCAGCATGCTGCTGGTGGTCGTCTTGCCGTGAGTGCCGGCAACTGCCAGCACCCAGCGACCTTGCAATACGTGATCCGCCAGCCACTGAGGGCCGGAAACATAAGGCAAACCTTTATTCAGCACATACTCGACCGCTGGGTTACCACGCGACAGCGCATTGCCGATCACCACCAGGTCCGGTGCCGGATCGAGTTGTGCCGGGTCATAGCCCTGAGTCAACTCAATGCCCTGAGCTTCCAGCTGGGTACTCATCGGCGGGTAGACGTTGGCGTCGGAGCCCGTGACGCGATGCCCCAGCTCTTTGGCGAGTACCGCCAGCGAGCCCATGAACGTGCCGCAGATACCAAGGATATGAATATGCATGATGACCTCTTATAACATCCGCGCAGGTTAGCTCAGGACCGCTCAAATGGCACCCGGTCTTTGTCCGGTACAGCGAAAGCCTACGGCTAAAGTTCATTCCCGAACCGGAGCTAAATGGCCTACTCTTGGCTACTCTCTGCCACAGGTTTGACCACGCTGAACTCCCCACAACAAGAATCAGGAGACTTCACCATGCGTTACGCACATCCAGGTACCGAAGGCGCGCTCATCAACTTCAAGGAGCGCTACGGTAACTACATCGGCGGCGAATTTGTCGCACCGGTCAAAGGCCAATACTTCACCAACACCTCGCCCATCACCGGCAAACCCATTGCTGAATTCCCCCGCTCCACCGCCGAGGATATCGACAAGGCGCTGGACGCCGCCCACGCTGCCGCGCCGGGCTGGGGCACGACCTCCGTACAGGAACGTTCGCTGACCCTGCTGAAAATCGCAGATCGCATCGAAGCCAACCTCGAAAAGCTGGCCATCACCGAAACCTGGGACAACGGCAAGGCAGTTCGTGAAACCCTGAACGCCGACATCCCGCTGGCCGTCGACCACTTCCGCTACTTCGCGGGCGTCCTGCGCGCGCAAGAAGGCAGCGCAGCAGAAATCGACGGCAATACCGTTGCGTATCACATCCACGAGCCGCTGGGCGTAGTCGGCCAGATCATTCCGTGGAACTTCCCGATCCTGATGGCTGCCTGGAAACTCGCGCCAGCCCTGGCCGCCGGCAACTGCGTCGTACTCAAGCCCGCCGAACAGACGCCACTGGGCATCAGCGTTCTGGTCGAACTGATCGGCGACCTGCTGCCACCCGGCGTACTGAACATCGTCCAGGGTTATGGCCGCGAAGCCGGTGAAGCGCTGGCCAGCAGCAAGCGCATCGCCAAGATCGCCTTTACCGGTTCCACACCCGTGGGCTCGCACATCATGAAACTGGCGGCTGACAACATCATTCCGTCCACCGTGGAGCTGGGCGGCAAGTCACCGAACATCTTCTTTGAAGACATCATGAGCGCCGAGCCTGAGTTCATCGAGAAGGCCGCAGAAGGCGTAGTGTTGGCGTTCTTCAATCAGGGCGAAGTCTGCACCTGCCCTTCCCGTGCGCTGGTTCAGGAATCCATCTACCCGCAGTTCATGGAAGCGGTGTTGAAGAAAGTCCTGAAGATCAAACGCGGCGACCCGCTGGATACCGACACCATGGTCGGCGCGCAGGCTTCGCAGCAGCAATTCGACAAGATTCTCTCGTACCTGGAGATTGCTCAATCCGAAGGCGCGGAGCTGCTGACCGGCGGCAAGGTGGAAAAACTGGAGGGCGACCTGGCGACCGGTTACTACATCCAGCCGACACTGCTTAAAGGCAACAACAAGATGCGCGTCTTCCAGGAAGAAATCTTCGGCCCGGTGGTCAGCGTCACGACCTTCAAGGACGAAGCCGAAGCCCTGGCCATTGCCAACGACACCGAGTTCGGCCTGGGTGCCGGCGTATGGACCCGCGACATCAACCGCGCTTACCGCGTAGGCCGCGCCATCAAGGCCGGTCGCGTCTGGACCAACTGCTACCACCTGTATCCGGCGCATGCGGCGTTCGGTGGTTACAAGAAGTCAGGCGTAGGCCGCGAGACCCATAAAGTGGCGCTGGAGCATTATCAGCAGACCAAGAACCTGCTGGTGAGCTACGACACCAATCCGCTGGGCTTCTTCTGATTGGTTGTTCGCGAATGAATTCGCTCCTGCGCAGACCGTGTGGGATTCATCCGCGAACAGCGCACCAACGCCGGGCATTCTCCCGAATCCCGGCGCTCCACCTTGAAGCAACACCCGCAAAATCCTCCAGCCACACCCCGCAAATTCGCACTTCCATTCACTATGGAGTATTAATTGCTTACATCGCTTCCCACAGTCGCTTGAACCGGAACGTCACCGGTTTGACCGAAAGACTACGTCCGACGCCAACGGCGGGACGTCATGGAGAATCTGTATGGCAAGCTTTTCCCAGGCTATCGGTGCGCTGACGTACCGTTTCGACAGCCTCAAGGACGTCATGGCAAAAGCCAGTCCTGCCCGCTCCGGCGATTTTCTGGCCGGGGTTGCAGCGCAAAACGATGGAGAGCGAGTCGCCGCACAAATGGCGCTGGCCAATATTCCTCTCAAGCACTTCCTTGAAGAAGCGCTGATCCCTTACGAAAAAGACGAAGTTACCCGCCTTATCATCGACACCCATGACACGGTGGCCTTTGCACCGGTCAGCCACCTGACCGTGGGTGGATTTCGTGACTGGCTGCTCAGCGACAAGGCCGACGAAACCAGCCTGCGCACTCTGGCTCCCGGCCTGACGCCGGAGATGGCCGCAGCGGTCTCGAAAATCATGCGTGTACAGGATCTGGTGCTGGTCGCGCAAAAGATTCGCGTCGTGACACGCTTTCGCAACACCGTAGGCCTGCGCGGACGCCTGTCGACGCGGCTGCAACCCAATCATCCGACCGACGAGCCATCGGGCATTGCGGCCAGTGTGCTGGACGGCCTGCTGTACGGCAACGGCGACGCCATGATCGGCATCAATCCGGCCACCGACAGCACCTCGTCCATCGTCGCGCTGCTGGAAATGCTGGATGCGATCATCCAGCGTTATGAAATCCCGACCCAGTCCTGCGTGCTGACCCATGTCACCACCTCCATTGAAGTGATCAACCGCGGCGTACCGGTCGATCTGGTTTTTCAATCCATCACCGGCACCGAGGCCGCCAACGCCAGCTTCGGGATCAACCTGAAACTTTTGCAGGAAGGCTACGAAGCGGGCCTGAGCCTCAATCGCGGAACACTCGGGCAGAACCTGATGTATTTCGAGACAGGACAAGGCAGCGCGCTGTCGGCCAACGCTCACCATGGCGTGGACCAACAGACCTGCGAAACCCGCGCCTACGCAGTGGCCCGGCATTTCAACCCGTTTCTGGTCAACACAGTGGTCGGCTTCATTGGCCCGGAATACCTGTACAACGGCAAACAGATCATCCGCGCCGGGCTCGAAGACCACTTTTGCGGCAAGCTGCTGGGCGTGCCCATGGGCTGCGATATCTGCTACACCAACCACGCCGAAGCCGATCAGGACGACATGGACACCTTGCTGACCCTGCTGGGCGTGGCGGGGATCAACTTCATCATGGGCATCCCCGGCTCGGACGACATCATGCTCAATTACCAGACCACTTCTTTCCATGACGCGCTCTATGCGCGGCAGAGCCTAGGCTTGCGCCCGGCCCCCGAATACGAGGCCTGGCTGGAAAAAATGGGCATCTTCACCCAGGCCGATGGCCATGTGCGCTTTGGCGACAGCCTGCCACCGGCCTTTCGCCAGGCTCTGGCGCACCTGGCATGAGTGACCTCTCCATGACCGACGACACACTTCCCAACCCATGGCTGGAATTGCGCCGCCTGACCCCGGCGCGCATTGCACTGGGCCGCACCGGCACCAGCCTGCCGACCAACGCACAACTGGACTTTCAGTTCGCCCACGCCCAGGCACGGGATGCCGTGCATTTGCCCTTTGATCATGCAGGGCTAAGCGCACAACTGGCGGAAAAAGGCCGTGAAACGCTGCTGGTACACAGCGCCGCCGCAGACCGCCACAGTTACTTGCAACGCCCGGACCTGGGACGACGCCTGAACGAAGACTCGGCTCTGCAGTTAAAGGATTACGCTGCTGCTCATCCCGGTGGGGTCGATCTGGCCGTGGTGGTTGCCGATGGTCTGTCGTCGCTGGCCGTTCATCGCCATACCGTACCGTTTCTGGCGCGCATGGAAGAACAGGCCTCCGCCGAAGGCTGGACGCTGTCTCCAGTGGTTATGGTGGAGCAAGGCCGTGTCGCCATCGCCGACGAAATCGGTGAACTGCTTGGCGCAAAGATGGTGGTGATCCTGATCGGCGAACGCCCGGGCCTCAGCTCCCCGGACAGTCTGGGTCTATATTTCACCTATGCGCCCAAGGTTGGCCTGAACGACGCCCATCGCAACTGCATCTCCAATGTGAGACTGGAAGGCCTGAGTTACGCAATGGCGGCTCATCGCTTGCTTTATCTGATGCGTGAAGCCTGCCGGCGACAGGTTTCGGGGGTGAACCTCAAGGATGAAGCCGAATTGAAGACTGTGGAATCGGATAACGCAGCCGATAACAAGGGTAACTTCCTGCTCGCAGGCCCGGTTGAGCCGCTTTAGATTGCGCTTTCTAAAGCCAGTCGGCAGCATCGAACCGTCGCCCGAGCACACTGCATTCGCCCATAGTGAAGTTGAGGCCCAATCATGCGGATCATAAAAGCAACTCTTGAACACCTGGACCTGCTCTGCCCGCTGTTCATCAAATATCGCGAGTTTTATGGCGAGTTGCCGTTCCCGGACTCATCCCGCGATTTTCTGGAAAAGCGTTTGCGCCGCGATGAATCGGTGATCTACCTGGCACTGGCCAAGGATGACGACAACAAAGTGCTGGGCTTCTGCCAGCTCTACCCAAGCTTCTCGTCGCTGTCGCTCAAGCGTGTGTGGATTCTCAACGACATCTATGTGGCCGAAGACTCCCGTCGCCAGCTGGTCGCGGACCATCTGATGAAGCATGCCAAACAGATGGCCAAGGAAACCCAGGCCGTACGCATGCGCGTGTCCACCAGCAGCGACAACGAAGTGGCACACAAGGTCTATGAGTCCATTGGTTTCAAGGAAGATACCCAGTTCAAGAACTACGTATTACCGATCAACTAAGGTCATAAATCACTTTGTGGGAGGCAGCTTGCTGGCGACTTCAGCGTACAGACGCAGAATATCTGCCGGTTTTCAGGCCTTTGTCGCCAGCAAGCTGCCTCCCACAAGTCTTGTTTGTGGCTTGAGTGATTAGCATTAATCCGTAGGAGCGACTTCAGTCGCGAAAAACCTGTTGCCATGTTTATCCCTCTATAATGCCGCGCGTACTGCACAGTAGTTTCTTCCGCACGTGCCCTGTTCCAAGGGTCTGGCCTCAGGTATTCCAATGGATTTCAACCCCCTCGACCTCATCCTGCACCTCGATGTGTATCTCGACCTGCTGGTAGCCAACTACGGCACCTGGATCTACGCCATCCTGTTCCTGGTGATTTTCTGTGAGACGGGGCTGGTCATCATGCCCTTCCTGCCAGGCGACTCGCTGCTGTTCATCGCAGGCGCAGTGGCTGCCGGTGGCGGCATGGACCCGGTTCTGTTGGGAGGGCTGTTGATGCTGGCAGCCATATTGGGCGACAGCACCAACTACATCATCGGGCGAACCGCCGGAGAGAAGCTGTTCAGCAATCCAGACTCGAAAATCTTCCGCCGCGACTATCTGATCCGCACCCAGGAATTCTATGCACGCCATGGCGGCAAGACAGTCACACTGGCGCGCTTCCTGCCGATCATTCGTACGTTCGCGCCTTTCGTCGCGGGCGTCGGCCGGATGAACTACCTGCGCTTCCTGAGTTTCAGCGTGCTGGGCTCGATCCTGTGGGTAGGCAGCCTGGTAACGCTTGGGGTCTATTTCGGCAATGTGCCCTTTATCAAAAAGAACCTGACATTGCTGGTGCTGGTGATCATTCTGATGTCCCTGCTGCCCATGGTCATCGGCCTGATACGCAGCCGCATGGGCCGCTCGGCAGACGCCCGCTGAGCCATGTGGTCGTTCAGCAATTGGCGCAGACAGCGCACGCTGGCTAAAAACCCGGTCGCACCCGAAGTTTGGCTACGGGTGCGCCAGCGGCTGCCGATCCTGGACGGTTTGAGCGAGGCACAGGAACAGGCGCTGCGCGAGGCCTGCGTGCTGTTTCTGCAAGCCAAACACCTGACGGCGTTGCCGGGTGTCAAACTGGATGACGAACAACGGTTGTTCCTCGCGGCCCAGGCACAGTTACCGCTGCTCAACCTCGGGGATCTGAACTGGTATCAGGGTTTTCACGAAATCGTCCTGTACCCCGGCGACTTCATCAGCCCGCAACGGCACCGCGATGCCAGCGGTATCGAACATGAATGGGATGGCGAGCACAGCGGAGAAGCCTGGCAACAGGGCCCGGTGATTCTGGCCTGGCCGGGCGTGCTGTCCAGTGGCGACTGGGATGCCTATAACCTGGTCATCCACGAACTGGCGCACAAACTCGACATGCTCAATGGCGATGCCAACGGCCTGCCGCCGCTGCACGCAGACATGCGCATCAGCGAGTGGGCCAGAGTCATGCAAAACGCCTACGACGATCTCAACCGGCAACTGGACAACGATCCAGACATCGAAACGGTCATCGACCCTTACGCCGCCGAAGACCCTGCCGAATTCTTCGCGGTGACCAGCGAGTACTTTTTCAGCGCGCCCGACCTGCTGTATGGCACCTATCCCGAGGTCTATGAGCAACTGAAGGCTTTTTACCGCCAGGACACCCTGGCCCGGCTGCAAGCCCTGCAAAAGGGCGACACGGCCAGTCAAAGCCAGCACTGATCCAACGCGGTGCGTGTCAACATCAACAGAATATGCCTATAATCCGGCCCACTTTTTGGCGTTAATGCCAATATCTGTCTGGTCAACTACGGGGGCAAAACCCAATGAGCTACAGCAAGATTCCGGCTGGTAAAGACCTGCCGAACGACATCTACGTCGCTATCGAAATCCCGGCCAACCACGCGCCGATCAAATACGAAATCGACAAAGAATCCGATTGCCTGTTCGTTGACCGCTTCATGGCCACCCCGATGTTCTACCCGGCCAACTACGGTTTCATCCCCAACACCCTGGCTGACGACGGCGACCCCCTCGACGTGCTGGTTGTTACTCCATACCCGGTTGCTCCAGGTTCGGTCATCCGCGCTCGCCCGGTCGGTATCCTGAACATGACCGACGACGGCGGCGGCGATGCCAAGGTTATCGCAGTACCACACGACAAGCTGTCCCAGCTGTACGTCGACGTGAAAGAGTACACCGACCTGCCAGCCCTGCTGCTGGAACAGATCAAGCACTTCTTCGAGAACTACAAGGATCTCGAAAAAGGTAAATGGGTGAAGATCGATGGTTGGGGCAATGCTGACGCAGCCCGCGCCGAGATCCTGAAATCGGTTGCAGCCTACAAAGGCTGATCACCCGGTTCTCCGTTCCGGAACACCTGACCGGGTGTTCCGGACACCTTCTGCAAAACGCTTCGCCCTCCTCGCTCCTCCCGCCTCGCAAATCCTCCAGAACATCATCAATAAACAAACGTATAAAAATACATTCATCATTTAAAACGCGATAAACAAAACGTGAGCCCGGCACAATCGGTTTAAAGCAGAACACAGCGTTTATTTCAAATAAACGGATTGCGGAACATGCCTACATAACAACTGTTGCACCTGTAGGTCGCTAACCGTAAGTAATAAGGGAACAGCAGTATTTGAACACCCCGTTCATTTAAACGGATTCGCGAGCGCCGTAAACTCGGCTTCATGAATACATCAGGTGATCGACTACGCATCCTCCTGCGGGAGTGCCATCTTTCTGCGACGGACTTTGCAGCCAACCGCAAAGTCACGCCCCAGCACGTGAACAACTGGTTCAAACGCGGCGTACCCATGGCGCGGCTGGAAGAGGTGGCTGAACTACTGACCGTCAACCCCCGCTGGCTGCGCACCGGCGAAGGCCCCAAACACCCGACAGACTCCGCCAACGAGAACAATGGCGGCGACACCCCGATTACGCTTCACCAAGGACGAAGCCTGCTGCGCGGCGATGTGGAAATTCAGATCTACAAGGAAATCGAATCCACCAACAGCATCGGCAAGACCGTACTGGCCGAAGCGCCCGGACAAAAAATACGTTTGCCCATGCACGTGCTGCAAACCATGAACATCGACCCCAAGAACACCATGTGCGTCGCCATGATCGGCAACAGCATGGCCGACAAGATCCAGGACGGCTCACTGCTGGGCGTCAACCGCGACCTTACCCAAGTCATCGACGGCGAAATGTACGCCCTCGAACACGGCGGCATCCTGCGCGTCAGATACCTCTACCGCCTGCCCAACGGCGGCCTGCGCCTGCGCAGCCACAACAACAGCGAATACCCGGACGAACTCTTCAGCGCCGAAGAAATCGAGCGGGAAAACATCCGCATCCTGGGCTGGATATTCTGGTGGTCCACCCTCAACAGCCGCCGAAACGCCATGCTGCTGCGCTGAGTATCCGTATTTACACAGTGAGAATGTGTTTCAAGACTGGGCATTGGCGCAAAACATCAGTATCCTGTGGCCACCATTCGGCACAGGCTGCCCAGCGCGGCCCTTGCCACACAAGGCGAACGACACGTTCGGCTTGTTACCTCTTTAGCATCCCTTGCGGATGCACCTGTTGAAGGCGATTGCGGTTTACCAAAAATAAACCAAGACCGTCCCCGAGAAGCCGGCCACAAGCCGGCTTTTTATTTGCTTGTGAAAAGTCAGTCAATGATTCCCAGGCGCCTGCGTCGGGCGGACAAAGCTCGGCGAAACGAAATCTCCGCATACTCCATGAACAACCGCGCCAAGTGATTCAGCGCTTCCTCTTCCCCTTCACCACCCACGACAAAATCAAAACCCAGCGCACGCTTGTTCTGCTCAGGCAACTCTTCCCAACTGTTCATCAGGTAGGCATACATGGCACTGACGACTTGCTGCCTGGTCATGACCTGACGCGCCGAAAGGGTTGAGGATCTGAGCCTGCGAGGCTTGCGAGACAACAGTTGTGGTTTCTTGTTTTTCATACTGACTCCCTTGCACCCATACGTGCATATCCCTAGAGGCAGAAGCTTAAACCAAAAACCCATTTTGGGATAATCCCAAATCAGGTTTATTCAGGTGGCCGGACCATCAAACGGCACGCCTACGTGAAAACCATCCACAACACCCGCTATCAAGCCTTGCTCATGCTTTTGTTAGAGGCACGCGAAGCAGCCGGTCTGACTCAAAAAGAACTGGCAACCCGACTCGACCGCCCGCAATCCTTCGTTTCGAAAACCGAGAATGCCGAGCGCAGGCTGGATGTGATTGAGTTTTTGGAAGTGTGCAAGGGGATTGGGGTGGATCCATATGAGGTGCTTCGGGGGTTGGAGACTACGATCAGCACTCTTAACGCCCCACTCCCCCCAAATACTGACCCCGCTTCACCCTAACCGGACAAAGCTCAAGACCAAACGGCTTGAATACAGCGTTCATCGACTTGATGGTCTGATTACCTTCTTCATGCTCAATGTGCGCCAAGGTACGAATCGAGATTTTGCACATTTTTGCAAAGGTGCGCTGATCCAGCCTTGCCACCATTGTCCGGAGCATCTCCACAGCCTTGCCCATTGAAATTTCGCCATGCCCCAGCATGCTCTCAATGGAGCGAATGAGCTCTTCCCTTGTCATTGCGCTGAAGTTCTGGTCACTCATAGCGGCATTTGAATTCATAGAACACCCCAGGCTTGCATCCGGTCTTTGAGGTTGGCCAGCGGGATACTGGGGTGGTTCCAGATTACGACCGGAAGATCTGGCTGAAGGATTTCAGGAAGGTGAAGAAACAGTTTGGCGTCCTCCCTCAAGCGCTCATACAAGCGAGCGGGATGTACATAGGTCCCCAGGCTCATACAGGCGGCCTCCCAATTGATATTGTTGGCCAGCTCGATCTCTTTTGGCCATCGTGTCGTTCTGATAATCCCTTCGCGATCTACGGACATCGGAGCCAGGTCATAAATAGGCGCCAGTTTGAATCGCCCCTTCTCACGGATTATTGAAGTGTTCCGACCGTGATTGTCGGTGTTCCCTAATACCCGGTTGAGCAAGTCGCGGCGCAGATATTCAGAAATCAGATCATGGATCTCATCTTCCTGGCCCGCGCACCTCCAGATGCTTACGAGCATATCGATGACCTGAAGATGACTCATCTGCAACCAAGGTTCTGAAACACCGGCCAATGAATAAATGGACTCCACCGCAAAACGTTTAACGCCTTCAGGTGATATTTCACGATCAAAGCGCTTCATCCAGAGACTGGGCTTGCGGCCTTCGTTAAGTGCTAGCCCATCCTGCGAAACCGTATTCAACCCGAGTTGGTGAATCGCTTTGTAGTACAGGTACTCCGCGCGCAGGATGGCGACGTCTTCGCTCAGTGCCTGCCCTCTTGGAAATTTGATAAACCAGTGCTCAGCCGCCTCTGAATCCGGAAGCGATGCATCCGGGTAAAGCAGACCCGTTTTGTCTTCAGTCATCAGAATCTTTGGCGCAGCACCACCTGCCCCACTGGCACCTCCAATGGCTGCCCCTTGATCGTATGCGTAGTCGATGAACTCAGTGCTCAGAGCAATCACCTCTTCACGAGGAAATCCAAGGCGAGCGGACTGGTCAATCAGGTCTGCTGACTCTTTGATTCGCATGTTTCCGATTGGTGCTGGCGTACAGCGACCTAGCAGGAAGAGGTCCGTGGCCAAGCCCTCAGGCTTTTCCCCACCTATCCGCCGCATCAGAGAACTCTTTGCTGCACCCGCCGGCGAGATATCGTGAAGAAATGCTGGCGCGATCTTGAGTGTGTTGTCGTCAAAACCTACCGGGAAGTTGTAGCTGACCGCCGACTCATCCTGTGCCAGGACGTCGTTGATGTGGCGAACGATATAGTCACGGTCATATGCATAAGAACACGGCCCAAGGAAACCTTCCGCTGGCTCTCGAAAGGTGAGATGAAAAGCATTACGCCACTGGCCCTCATCGTGGATCTGGATTGTGAGCTGCATAACGCGCACCTGCAATATAGTGCAGATGATCATAGGGCACGGGCCGTTTATGTGCAATTTATTGCAGAAATGCAGCCCACCACAACCGCTAAAGTGCACTATATTGCAGATTCGGAGGTAGTGATCACCATAAGGTTAAGGGACACATGCCACTTGTGGGAGGCAGCTTGCTGGCGACGACTGATGAACAGACACCGCATATGTACTAGCCGGCATTAACCACAAACCAGCTTTTATTTGTCGGCTAAAAGTCATCCACCCCAAGCCGTCTGCGCCGCGCAACCAACGCCCGCCGAAACGAAATCTCCGCATATTCCATAAAAAGTCGCGCCAAGTGATTAAGCGCGTCCTCCTCCCCTTCGCAGCCCACGACAGAATCAAACCCAAGCGCACGCTTGTTCTGCAGCATGCGTTCGGTGGTTTTTCCTTCGGTTGATGACCTCGCAACTTGAAGCCTAGGAGGGACTGGTCACCAGAATCGATCGCCCACAATCCTTCGAGAATGCAGATCACAGATCTCGACGTCATTGAATTCATGGGCATGTGCAGGGGAATAGGGGCGGATCCGTATGTGCTGCTTCGTAACCTGAAAGCAAAGGCCGCCTATCCTTGAGAGACCGAGCGGATCTGGATACAGAAGACATATGCTCTTACACCAGAGCATTCGCCGTACGGTTGCAACACACTATGCTTGCTGACGCCAAACCAACATAAAAGACGGTCTACCCGTTCATCAATGCAGTGACAAAGACCTTGCAAAACAACGTAGCTGTGCCTAACCTCTCCCGCAACATACCCGCCATGCCTAGGGCTGCTTCGGCAGTTACGCACAAATTGAGCGGGTTTTTTATGCCCGACTGTTTTTCGGCATGAAGCCCTTTAGCAAGCCAGCCATTGATATTCCTGCCCAGTTGGATTTGCTCAAAAAGCGTGGGCTTACTATCCAGGACGAAGGCAAGGCGCATTGTTTTTTTGAGGCCGTCAGTTTCTTTCGCCTCACGCCTTACATGCGCCCGTTTCAAGTGTCCGAAGATGCCGAGCATGGTTTCAGGCCCGGTACGCAGTTGAAAGAACTTACTCGTCTATACGATTTTGACCGACGCCTGCGACTGTTGGTAATCGATGCGATTGAACGCATTGAAGTTGCAGCACGGGCCGCCATCAGCAACCACATGGGACCTAAATATGGGGCTCACTGGTATCTGGAGGTTCATTTTTTCCAGCGCACCTATCGCCATCAGGCACTGCTCGACAGCATTCGTAGTAAACAGGAAAAAGCGCATCAGGACCATTCGCGCGAATGTCAGCGCATCGATGCCTCCCAAGCATCTGATGCTCGCAAAACGCTACTCAAAAGCCTGCGCACCAAGGAAAGTTATGCGCGACATTACACACTGACTTACAACGCTCCAGACCTGATGCCCGCCTGGGCCGCCATGGAAGAGATAACCCTTGGTGAGCTCTCATACTTGTTCAAAGGTCTCGCACGCGATGCCGACAAAAAAGCCATCGCCCGACGCATGGCCTTGCCAGGACCACTTCTGCAGTCATGGCTGCATACCCTGACGAGCATTCGCAACATATGCGCACATCATGCTCGTCTATGGAACCGCGAATTGGGCATCCGTCCAGAGCTTCCCAAAACAGTCAATTTCCCTTGGCCAACGTATTTACAACAACCAGGGCAACATGCACGAATGTTCACAGTGCTATGCATTCTCAACCTGCTGATGCGCCAAGTCAGCCCACACACCAGTTGGGATAGACGCTTGCATGAGCAATTGAATGAATTCGCCGACATCAATCTATCAGCCATGGGCTTCCCACCCGACTGGCAGAACGATCCGTTTTGGCAAATGCTCGATTAACCCTAATAGCCCAGAAAGCCTATGGCCTTTGCGGCGTATTGCACCCGCTGCGATGCACTTGGTAATCATTGCGAGCACGACTGCAGAAAGGCAGCGAAGGTGAAATACGGAATGCCAAACACAGACTCGATGTGATTGTGTATCGAAGATTTGAAGCCGATCCAGCTTCGCAGACAGGGCCGCTGTAACCAAGAGCAACCGCGCCCAAAGGCGCGGCTGCTTCCAGACTTACTGCCAGTTAGCCGCAATCACGGCATTCAACGAGGCCTGGTAGTTTTCCGACAGTTTCACTTCTCCCGGTGCAGGAGGTGCGAAAGCCGCCATGGCTTGTACCATCTGGTCAACCTGACTGGCCATCAGGACCTTGCCGTCCGCCGTGCGGAATTGCTCGATCTGTTGGGCCTTCTCCCAAGTGCCCTCGCCCCAGAACGACCATTTGGATACCGTCACCTTGTCGCTCGTGCCGATGACGCCGACTTCCAGATCCCAGCCATTCTTGCTGAACCACAGTTGGTCGGCCGCAATACCGCTACCAAACTGCAGTACATCCGTGTTGGCATCCGGGTCAAAGTCGTCGATGACGTCCTGGCCACCGCCGCGCTCGAACTGGTAGAGGTCGTTGCCACGGTCGCCATACAGCCGGTCATTGCCCGTGCCACCGATGAGGGTGTCCGCGCCTGCGCCGCCGTTCAGTTCATCATCCCCGGCACCGCCCGACAGCACGTCGTTGCCGCCCAGACCATAGAGCTTGTCGTTGCCTGCAAGGCCACTGAGCGAATCGGCCACAGCATCATCGCCATAAAGCGCGTCATTGCCCTGGGTGGACGTGCCGTTGCTCATGGTCTTGATGGTGCTGGCATTCCAGGTGGTCCCGTCGGCGAACTGGATCTGTTCGATCAGGTTCGCGGTATTGGAGAACCATCCGGAAACCGTCAGCCTGTCGGTTGTTCCGGCAATGCCGACATACAGGTCGTTCAGGCTACGGGTGAGCTGGATATCGGCAGGTTTGAGGCCTTCCGCAAGCTTGATCACGTCCAGGTTGCCGGCCGTATTGTCGTAGTCGCTTATCCAGTCCTGCCCGGCACCGCGATAGAACAGGTAGGTGTCGTTGCCTGCATCGCCATACAGGCTGTCATCACCGGCACCGCCATCGAGGATGTCCGCTCCTGCTCCGCCATAGAGCTTGTCCTTGCCAGCGCCACCGTTGAGGGTGTCGTTGCCTGACAAGCCGTAAAGGCTGTCGTCACCGCCCAGACCGCTCAGGACATCGGCAACAGACTCTTCGCCTTGCAGGGTGTCGTTGCCTTCGCTCGCCACGCCTTTGACCATGGCTTTGAGGGCCGTTGCATCCCAGACGGTGCCGTCCACGAACTGGACTTGCTCGATCTGCGAGTCGGTGGAGTAGAACCAGTCGCGAACGGTGATCTTGTCCGAAGTGCCGATGATCGCCAGTTCGAGGTTGTCGCCCACGCGCGAAGCCTTGATATCGCCCGGGCTGATGCCTTGTGCCAGTTTGATCACGTCGATATTGCCGGAGGTCCAGTCACGGTCGTAGATCTGGTCCTGGCCACCGCCCCGCTGGAACAGGTAGATGTCGTTGCCCGAGCCGCCATACAGCGTGTCGTTGCCTGCTCCGCCATCCAGCGTATCGACACCCGTTCCGCCATCGAGCATGTCATCGCCAGCACCGCCAATGAGCACATCGTTACCGGCCTGGCCGTACAACTGATCATTGCCGCCAAGCCCGTCGATCTGCTCGCCCGTCTCGTCGCCGTAAATCGTATCGGCGGCTTCGCTGGCCACGACCACCGACAGGCGCTTGAGGTCCGCGACAGACCAGACGGTCCCGTCCGCGAACTCGACGCGCTCCACCTGATAGTTGGAGTTGGTGTAGTCGTAGATTTTCATCCAGTCGTTCGTGCTCTTGATGGAGAGCACGATATCCGTCCTGTCACGCTTGACGATGACATCGCCAGGGGTGATGCCTGCCGCGACTTTGATGGTGTCGACATTGCCCGTGGTGGAGTCGAACTCGTTGATGGTGTCCTGGCCCATGCCGCGATAGAAGAGGTAGGTATCATCGCCGCGAGATCCGCTCAGGGAATCGTTGCCGGCACCGCCATCGAGAATGTCATTGCCATCGCCACCATCGAGGTAGTCGTTACCGGCTCCGCCATTGAGGGTGTCGTTGCCGCTTTCGCCGTACAGCGAGTCGTTGCCAGCCCCACCGTTCAGTTGGTCATTGCCAGCATCACCGTACAGTTTGTCGTCGCCATTGAGCCCATCCAGTACATCGGCCCCAACGTCGCCATACAGGGTATCGGCTGCATCACTGGCCACTCCCCGGGTCATGGCCTTGAGGGTATCGACATCCCAAACCGTGCCATCGGCAAATTCGACACGCTCTACCTGGTAGTTGATGTTGTTGAAGAAGGTGATCGACATTTTATCTGTCGTTCCCTTGATCGAGAGATGCAGGTAGTTGCCGTCACGATTCAGAATCACATCGGCCGGAGCGATATCGGCCGCGACCTTGATGGTGTCGGCATTACCCACAGTCCAGTCGAAATCAGTAATGGTGTCCTGCCCCATGCCGCGGTAGAAACGATAGGTGTCATTGCCGAAATTGCCCGACAGCCTGTCGTTACCGGCACCGCCATCCAGAATGTCGTTACCGTCGCCGCCGTAGAGCCAGTCGGCACCATCGCCGCCGTTCAGTACGTCATTGCCAGCGTTGCCGTAAAGGGTATCGTCGCCGCCCAGCCCGTTGATCGTGTTGGCCAGCGCATCGCCATTGAGGTAGTCGCCGCTCTGGGTGCCGGTGATCAAGCCGGTCTGCTCGCCGACCACGATGTCGAACACATCACTGACCACTGCACCTGCACGGTCCACGGCCGAAACCTTGACCGAGACGGTGCCCTGGCTTCCGGGCGTACCACTGAAGGTGCGAGTGGCCGCATCGAACGTCAGCCAGGCAGGCAGCGACTGACCGTCGGCAGACTGCGCGGTAATGCTCAATGTGTCTCCGGCATCCACGTCGGTGAACGTCGCTGCCGGTAGTGCAAACTTCAGGAGTGTGCCTGCGGTTGCAGCCTGGTCGACAATGGCCTTGGCCAGGACCGGTGCATCGTTGGTATTGCTGATCCGCACGTCAAAGCTGTCGCTGACGGACAGGCCGGCCTTGTCGGTCGCGGTGACGCGAATCGACAGGTTACCCACAGCGCTGTTGTCCGGCGTGCCACGGAAGGTACGGGTGGCAGCATCGAAACTCAGCCAGGCTGGCAGAGGTTTGCCATCCGCCAGGGTTGCGTTCAGCTTCAGGGCGTCACCACTGTCCGCATCGACAAAGGCATTGGGTGCCAGGGTCAGGACGAATCCGCTGTCTTCGGCCACGTTCTGATCGGCAATCGCCTGCGCCAGGGTCGGCGCACGGTTGGCCTGGGTCGCCAGGGTTGCAGTGTTCCAGACCGTGCCGTTGGCGAACTCGATGCGCTCGATGCTGTGACCACGGGCTGCGGTCCAGCCGGAAATGATCTGCTGACCATCGTTCAGGCGCAGCACCATGCCTTGCGCGGAGTGATCGACAGCGACGTCGCTTGCATTGATGCCCGCTTCAAACACGATGGTGTCAACGCCGCCACTGGCATCCAGGTCCTCATTGATCAAGTCCTGGCCATGACCGACGCCGAACAGGTAGCGGTCATTGCCTTTGCCGCCCTGCAGGAAGTCGTCGCCAGCACCGCCGTACAGGCGGTTGTCGTGTTCGTTGCCGAACAGTTCGTTGGCCTGGGCGTTACCCGTGGCATTCAAGGCGGAACCGGACAGGGTCAGGATCTCGACATTCGTCGCCAGGCTGTAGTCGACGGTGGAAATGACCTTGTCATTACCCGCGTCGGTATCCTCCATGACCACATCGCCGATGTGATCGACAAAGTAGGTGTCATTACCCAGGCCACCGATCATCAGGTCTGCACCTTGGGCACCGTCGAGACGGTTATCGCCGATATTGCCGCGCAGAATGTTGTCGGCGCTGTTGCCTGTAGCGTTGATGTTGGCGCTGCCGGTCAGGTTCAGGTTTTCCAGGTTGCTGGCCAGTGTGAAGGAAACCGAGGCATTGACCGTGTCCGTGCCCTGACCTTGGGACTCGACGACCCGGTCGGAACCGTCGTCGACCATATAGGTGTCGTCACCCAGGCCGCCGATCAGCACATCGGAACCACCGGCACCGTCCAGCACGTTGTTGGCGCTGTTGCCCACAATGCGGTTGGCCAATTCATTGCCGGTGCCATTGATAGCCGCTGTACCCAGCAATTGCAGGGACTCGACTTCACTGGCCAGGGTATGGCTGACACTGGACTTGACCAGGTCATAGCCACCGCCCACCACTTCCTTGATCACGTCACCGACGTTGTCGACGATATAGGTGTCGTCGCCTGTGCGGCCTTCGAGAACGTCCGCACCGGCACCGCCATCGAGGGTATTGCCGCCAGCGTCGCCGATCAGCAGATCGTTGGCAGCAGTGCCGCTAAGCAGCACTTTGGGCTGTGCAACGGCCTGACCAAAAATGAAGTTGGTGGCGGACAGTTGATTGGCGGTGACGCCTTTGAGGGTCAGGTACTGAGTGCCACTGGCCATCGCGCCCAGCCAGACTCTCAGGTACTGCTCGCCATCCACCGTCACGGAACTGAAGTTCAGCTCGGCAAAGCTGTGTACCGCTCGGATCTGTGACAGGTCGATTTTCTCGGCTGGATTGGCCACCTCGAAATCGTCGATCAGGTTGGCCATGATGCCTTGCGAAGCACTCGCCTTGAGGTCTTCGACCACGACAAAACGATCATTCCCGGCACCGCCCGCCACCGAGGCTCCGGTGTGCGAGGCTGCACCGCCGAGGTTGATGTTCGGTGACAGCAATGTGGTGGTCGCGTAGTCAGCGATGCCTTGATCGCCCTCCAGGTAGAGGACATCGTTACCCGCATCGCCTCCGAGATAATCCAGCCCGGCACCGCCGTAGAGCACGTCATCGCCTGCACCGCCACGCACCACGTCATTGCCTTCGCCACCGTTCAGGGTGTCGTTACCGCCGACAGTCGAAGACGTGGAGCTTTCGCCGACCAGCACATCATCACCCAGACCACCGGTGATCACATCGGCTCCCGTGCCACCGAAGACGCGCTCGCCGCCCTCATTGGCCCAGTACAGAACGCCATTGGTCGTGTCCGGCAGAATCCGCTCGGTCACGGTGCCATCAAGCCCGAAACCAAAGCCGGAGTAACGCTCCAGACGGCTCAGGCTCACGCCTTCCGGTACATGCACGAAGCTGCTCAGGGTCAGGCCCTGGGACTGCACATTTTTAAGTACCAGAACTTGCCCGTCATCCAGCGTCAACCGGGTGTCCGCGCCTTGCTGGCTGATGCCCATCGTCGAATACACATCAGGGCCGAAACCGGACAGAACGATTCGGTCGGTGCCGATGACGAAGTCGGTCAGGGTATCGACGTCGCCCGCGTTCTTGTCGATCACAAAATAGTCGGTATCGGCGCCGCCGGTCAGGGTGTCATTGCCCTGTCCTGCGATCAGCGTATCGATACCTGCACCGCCCGACAGCAGATCGTCGCCACGACCACCCGAGAGATGGTTATCCGCAGCGTTGCCGGTCAGCGAGTCACCAAACTCGCCGCCGATGAGGTTTTCGATCTGGCCAGGATTGGAGATGGTCAACTGGGCACCGGCCAGGGTCGCCTGACCTTTGGTGAGATCGATAACGCTGGCGCTGGCAATCGCCGCGGCATTGATCGTGTCTACGCCGCCATCGGTATCGTTGAGCACATTGCGTCCGCCTGCAGCGGCCAACTGTGCATATTCATTGGTATACACATATTGGTCATCGGACGTACCGTCCTTGCCGTAAACGTTCATGCTCCAGCTGTTGAGTGTGCCGGTGTCGCCGGTGACCGTATCGATGACTTGCAGCGTCCAGTTGCCCTGCGCCGTTTCACCACGCAGAAGCGCCGTGTCGAAAACGTAATTCAGGGTCGAGCTGCCCGCAAAGTCGGCATTGCCACGATCGCTCGCCGCACTGCCCGGCGCCTTGCCCGGACGGTTCATCAGAATGGATTCCGTACCGGACGGCGAGATCAGCTTGAGGATCAGGTCACCCGGACGGGAATGCGTCAGGCTGACTTTGACTTCAACATGCTCGACAGAAATACCGGCGTTACCCATGGTCAGGGAATGGCTGATGCCTGCGCCCTGTCCGTCAGTAATTGCGCGGTTGAGGGTGCCGGAGTCCAGAGGCTGGTTCAGGCTGAATTCATTACCGTAGGTTTGCTGGGTATTCCAGGTTTCGGCCAGACGAACCGCAGCACGAGCATCGACTTCGCCATAACCATAGTCATGGCTGACATGCATGCCGCCGCCGTTCCAGTTCTGGCTTCCGTTTTCCTGCCAGGAGGTATCAGGGTCGGCGACCTTGCGGGCCGAAATCGCCAGGATCTGCTGGACGTCGCGATACCCCAGTTCAGGGTTGGCTTCTAGCATCAGTGCCACGATGCCGGAGACGATCGGCGCGGCAAAACTGGTGCCTTGCGAAACGCTGGTGTCGGCACCGAACGTGGAGCCATTGTCGTTCTGCACCAGACGCGAAGTGGAGGTCACGTTCGAGCCCGGCGCGCTGACCAGAATACTGGCACCAGGGCTGGAAAACGGCTTGCCGCCAAACTGGAGCGCACCCAGGTCGGTGGTGGCATTGATCGCGCCGACAATGATACTGCTGCGGCTGTTGGAGACGTTCGAGTAGTTGGTGTTCCCGCCTTTTTCCCGGTCGTTGCCGCCGCCCGTGACAATCACGGTCCCCAGACCATCGCGCCCCTCTTGCAAGGCCTGACGGTGGGGCGTCGGCATCAATCCCAGTTCGGCCGGGGAAAACTTCAGGTCGAAGGGAATGCTACTGCCCCAACTGTTGTTCACCACGTCATATTCGTGCATGTGGGACATGGTGCTGAAGTCGTCTTTATTGACCCAGTAACCGGCAACCGTGGCGTCATAAGCCACACCCACACTGCCTTCGCCATTGCGGGAGGCGACCATCACACCGGCCACCAGAGTCGCGTGATCGCTGAAGACGCCGCCGCTGCCCTCGCCCGCCATCTGCCCCGGCGTGGCATTGGCCAGCCAGTTCTTGTCGATGTTGTCTTTCAGGTCGGCATGACGGTAATCAAGCACTTCCTTGGTCGTGCCGAAAGGGCTGGTGGTTTCGATCTGGGCAATCCTGACGCCCTTGCCGGTGTAATCCTTCCAGACCGGAAGAATATTGGCCTGGGACAGATACCATTGATCGGTCACCAGCGGATCGTCGGGCAGATCAGAGGTCTTGAGGTAAACCGCAGCACGCATCGTCGCGCTTTCGCCGGTCCCCATGCTGATGACCGTACCGGCCTCATTGCCCTTGGCGTCGGCAACGGTGTACTTGAAGCCCATGATGCCGGTAAAGGTTGCATCCGGCGTGAACAGCACATCGCCGGCCTGGGTCACGCTGGCCGTACCGCCCACGACATCGAACAATCCGGTGATGTGCAGCGCATCATGCTGCCAGTCGATATCGTTCTGCAGCAGTTGTTCCTTGCCGATCAGATGCGCACTGGTACGCTCGAAAGCCGCACCGGCCTTGTCGCTGCTCAGGACATCCTTGACCAGCAGAGGATTCTCGATGCCTTCGCTGGTGGTGCTCGGGATCTCGACCAGCTTGAGATTCTTGAAGTTGACCTTTTCGATGTTCTGCAGGAAATCGGTACCGTCACGCCCGGCCACGGTGTCGCTGATCCAGACACCTTCTGCCGTGCGTGTCAGACGGTAGTCGGCAAAGTCACCGGACAGTTCGACGACGTCCAGGCCGTCACCGCCATCAATCACATCATCGCCCGCACCACCGATCAGTACATCGTCGCCGGCACCGCCGTTGAGGTTGTCGTCATCCTGACCGCCATCGATGAGGTCATTGCCCAAGCCGCCCTGGATCCGGTCATTGCCACGATGCCCGCGCAATACATCGTTGCCGGCTCCGCCCAGAATGACGTCGTTACCATCTTCACCCGACAACGCATCATTGGCGTACCCACCGATGAGTACATCATCGCCGTCGCCGCCGCGCATATAAACCGTGCTGGACCCGCCCCCGATGAAGGTGTCATTGCCACGACCGCCTTGGGCAATCTCCACACCGGCATCTGCCAGGTTGAGATAAACACCTTTATCGCCCAGGACCTGAACGATATCGGTACCGTCCCCTCCATGGATATTCTCGGACAGGTCGTCGCCATCGATCAGCAGAACATCGTCTCCGGCACCACCGTAGAACGTATCGCTACCCTGGCCACCGGCCAGCCAGTTGGTCTGGGCGTCGCCTTGCAACACATCATTGCCAGAGCCGCCAGTCGCATTGTTTACGCCTTTCGATGCCACATCGATATGTTCACCCGTGGAGGATGAAGAGGCATAACCGCTTACAGGGGAAACCTCTCCTCCCCCCTGCGTTGAGATGACAGTACCGGTGCCACTTGCCGTAAAAACGTGACCGTTGGGGTTGGCCAGGAAGTTGGCGGCGATGGCTTCTTTACTGACGCCATTCTGAACAAATGTCCCTCGTGCCAGCACTTCGTTACCGTCACGCACTTCGCCGCTTTGAGCCACGCTGTTCAAGTTGATCCGGGTAATGCCCAGCTCTGCCAATGACTTCAGTTCGCTCTTTTCATTGGCGTCCACCGAGCCATTACCATTGGCATCATCCCAGCTCTTTCCGTCGTGGTTGGCATCGACCCAGACTTTGACACTCGACCAGGCATCGTCGCGGTTATCGAAAACACCGTCAGCATTACTGTCCAGACTCGCCAAGGCAGTGAATCCGTTCGAGAAGCGTTTTTCTCCGGCATTACCGCCTGTGCCCGCCACACCACCGAAATATTCGGAAAGTGTCTCGCTGATGTTGTCGATCTTGCCATTGGCATTGGAGTCCACCACAACGATGCCGTCTTGCGGGCTGACCCAGCCCGTTTCCTCAAGACTGCCGCCATCGTTATCGGCATCGAACAGTACCGGTGCTCCAAGATAATCCGTCAGTCTTACGCCATCACCATTAAGGTCCAATACCAGCGGATCGGTAGGCAACGTCACACGGGCACGTGCATCGCCCGAATTCAAAAGTGCAGCCAGTGTGCTGCCATACGTCATGCCCTGGGTCGAGTTACGCAGGCTGAAATCAAACACATCCTTGACGGTGTTGACGTTACCCGGACGATAACCATCAGCCAGAATCTGCGTGGCCGCATTGGTAAAGGTGTTATTTATCCAATTGCCCTGATACTGGTTTGCATTGAGTTTATCTGCATAGTAAGTCAGGTTCCAACCGCCACCACTGGCGACCAAACCCTGGGCAACTTCAGCGGCTGCCGCATCGTGATCCACGGATTCTTTGTATTTGATTCCAGAAGCAAGATCGGTACTCAATGAGAAATCATTGTTTACCATACCACCAGCTAGGTCATTGGCATCTAGCCACAAGCTGGTTTCACTACCATCGTAAACAAATCCATTTTTATGCATATCTCCAATAATTATTTGAGTCCCAAACCCACCAAGAAGCGCATTAATATTATCATCATTAAATTGCGGAACAAGATCACCTTGCTCCCCCTTTGGATTGTATCCGATAGCCTTCAATGAGGCATATACAAAATCCACACAACTATTAGTCAATACATTATAATTTTTTGGATCAAACCCACCGGATGCGGGGTTATCCGAAAAGGCCATTAATGACTCATACTGCTGCTCAGTCAGCTTTACAGTTACTTCATAAACAGTTTCCCGGTATGCCTGATTATCATCATAGACTACGTTACCATCACCCTTTAACTGCCCAAGAGCCGAGGCAAAACCGAAACTCTCGCTATTTTCACCATCACTAACGCTATACCACATATGCCCGCCGACAGAATCGACCTTGTCCCCCGCCTTATGATCCCCCTTATCATGCTGATAAACATAATCCGCCCCTATCTCAGCGACCTTGTACGTAACACTGTAAGTCTTTTCCATTCTCGAGTCCTTTCTCTCTCAATTTAAAAATCACTTAAATTTTGGGATCATAATAAGAAAACCCCACATAGCCTTCAGTACCTTCAAATACTTTAACCCCCTCCACAGTCAAAACTTCAAAAGAGTAATCACCTGGGGCAAGGGCAAAGTTCTTTATATCTCTAACCTGAGTAGACTTATAAACGCCTTCATATTCAAAATCTTGACCTGCACTAATCCCACTGGTCACCAAAACCTCATCAAAAAATGGTTTACCGTCCTTTAGAATTCGCAAGCGAATTGGAATAGGCGTTCCTCTTTTATCACCTCTGCCCCATAATATTTTTTGCCTATCCATTTCAGCTTTACTTTTACCCCACACAAAAAAAAGAGCAACTCTATATCCACCATTCTCTGAAACCCTAAACTTCGCGACAGCAGATTGATTTGACAAAGAAACGTCGATAGGCTTTACTATCCAAACTTTCTCTGAACAACCCGTTAAAAAAACACATAAGATCAGAGCAAAAAAAACCTTAAAATATGACATAAACACATCTCCTCTTTTGCAGTGACTTTACTGGCAACACCATAACTCTCATCCATTCTCAAACCCTTTACCCCAAACTTTAGAAAACCTTTAAACCTTGGGCCCATAATAAGAAAAAATCACATAACTCTCATCACCACGAAACGCCTCAACCCCATCCATAGTAAAAATCTCAAAAGAATAATTCCCTGGAGAAAGAGCAAAACTCTTCACCTCTCTAGCAAGCGCAGATTTATGAACCCCGCCATACTCAAAAGCATGACCAGAGTCAACACCGCCCGCTAATAAAACCTCATCAAAAAACAATTCATTATTCTTTGTGACTCGCAAACGAACCGGAACTAGAGTCCCCTTTTCCTCAAGGCCAAACCTCCCCCACAACTTTCTTTGCCTAACCACGTCCAGTTCACTTTCACCCCATACGAACAACAGAGCAACCCTGTATCCACCACTCTCTGAAACCCTAAACTTCGCGGCAGAATATTGATTCGGCAAAGAAACGTCAAAAGGCTTTATTATCCAAACCTTCTCTGAACAACCCGTTAAAAAACCGCACAATAAGAGCACCAGAAAACTTTTTAAAAACGACACATCCAACTCCTTTCCCTACAAAAGCTCACTATTAAGAATAAAGTTCAAAAGAGACGGCAACTCGCCCATTAAGAACCTGCTCCAGAAACAAAAATCAGCATCAAAAACAGCCCATGAAAAACAACCGAAACTATGGACACCCACAGCCCGGCCTTTTTGATAGATTTCATATTATTCAACCGCCCGACAAAAGCCAAAGCACCTCCCAGCCACCCGGCCTGTGAAAACGCAAAGATTTCTATAAGGAGCGTCACGAAGTTCCAGCTACCACCACTGCCATAAACCCAGACCAGATAGCAAAAAGCAGAAAGCGGAACACTACAGCCCCAGATAAACAGAGAGGCCGCATGTTCGGGTTTGTAGTTGATGGCGATAAAAGTTGAAAGCAACAATCCTGAATAAACATATATATCCAGGCCTGCCAGCTCTCCCTTCAGCTCATCCATTAGCTTCTCGCTCCCTGCATTAACCACTTGCCTTAGTCGGCACTCCGACGGAGTGGCTGCCGCCTGCTTTGATCATCGCAGGGAGCATCGTCACCTTGCTTACAGGAGCCAAGAAAGCACATTGCCAGCAAATGTATCTATCGGGATACAATCCTGCAAGTTAAGTTTTTTGTTCTGGAAACAAGCAAGTAGAGCATTTTTCAGGCATAAACCTTACCCGCCGCCAGAAGCTCGACAGGCTCGTGATACAGCTGTCATGGATTGCCCTGACACAGCTCGATGATGTTGAATCCCACGACACCGACCAGGAAGTCACCCTCAATGAAACTCCACCACCTGCTCCTCGCCATCCTGGTTACTGCCCTCTGGGGCCTTAACTTCTCGGTCATCAAGCTGGGCCTGACCTCAGTTGATCCGTTCATCCTCGCAGGTCTGCGCTTCACGCTCTGTGCGCTGCCCGCGATCTTTTTCATTCCCAAGCCTGATGTCGCGTGGCGTTACATCATTAGCTACGGGCTGATATTCGGTATAGGCCTGTGGGGTGTCGTCAATCTGGGGATCAAATCCGGGTTGTCGGCGGGGATTGCTTCGCTGGTTTTGCAGTTCAGCGCGTTCTTCACGATGCTGCTGGGAGCCTGGGTCTTCAAGGAGACAATCTCTCGTTACCAGTTGGCCGGGATTGGCGTTGCGCTGTGCGGACTGTTGAGCATCATTTTCATTTCGGACGGTTCGGTCACTGCGACCGGGTTGGTGCTGGTGTTATTCGGCGCAGCGGCCTGGAGTGTCACGAACATCATCAATAAAAAGGCCAAGACCAAGCAGGTGCTTGCCTTTCTGGTCTGGTCCAGCGCCTTTTCGCCGATTCCGCTTTTCGTTCTGGACTACATCGTCAATGGCACCAGCGGTTACTCTGCGCTGATAAACCAGATTGACCATCGCGCCGTTCTGTCGATCCTATTTCAGGTCTACCCCAACACTCTGTTCGGCTACTGGGTCTGGAACTCGCTGCTCAGGCAATATCCGGTTTCTACTGTTGCACCATTGTCACTGTTGGTCCCTATCTTCGGAATTCTGGGTTCGGTGGTGATTTTCGATGAAAGCCTGACGCCGATGAAAATCGTTGCCGTGGGCCTCATCGTGTCGGGCCTGGCAGTCGGTCTTTACGGACAACGCATCAGCAATGCCTTGTTAGCTCGTCGCAGTCGTCCTCTGGCCTGATCGATGATTCATGAACAACGTGCAGCGTCACCGGTCGAAACGATCGTCCTCAAACATTTCGAGGTTCCCGCATGAGCACTACTTCTTATACGCCGCCAAAGGTCTGGCAACCTGCTTCGTCCGGTGGCGCCTTCGCCAATATCAACCGTCCGGTTGCCGGCCCTACCCATGACAAGGAGCTGCCGGTCGGCAAGCATCCGTTGCAACTCTATTCGCTGGCCACGCCCAACGGGGTGAAGGTCACTATTCTGCTGGAAGAGCTACTGGCCCTTGGGCACAGCGGTGCCGAATATGACGCCTGGCTGATCAAGATTTCGGAAGGCGATCAGTTCTCCAGCGGTTTTGTCGGAGTCAATCCCAACTCCAAGATCCCTGCGCTGCTGGATCGCAGCCAGGAGAAGCCTGTGCGGGTGTTCGAGTCCGGCTCGATCCTGCTTTACCTGGCAGAGAAGTTTTCCAGCTTCCTGCCCACCGATCACGCGGGCCGGACTGAAACCCTGAACTGGCTGTTCTGGCAGATGGGTGCAGCGCCGTATCTGGGTGGCGGGTTCGGGCATTTCTATGCCTACGCACCGGAAAAGATCGAGTACGCCATCAACCGCTTCGCTATGGAAGCCAAGCGCCAACTGGATGTGCTGGACCGCCGCCTCGGGGAAAGCCGCTATCTGGCCGGTGACACTTACACCATCGCCGACATCGCCGTGTGGCCATGGTACGGCGCACTGGTGCAGAACAGTGTTTATTCCGCTGCGGAGTTCCTGTCGGTGCATGAATACCCGAACCTGCTTCGCTGGACCGAAGAAATCGCCGCACGCCCTGCCGTCATCCGCGGCAAGAAGGTCAATCGCACATGGGGCGATGAAGCGGATCAGGTTCCAGAGCGGCATCAGGCGTCTGATCTGGAGAAGTGACACGAGCCCAAGGGCTCACTCCAGAGTAATGCCGAGCAGTTAAGGTCATGAATCACTTTGTGGGAGGCAGCTTGCTGGCGACTTCGGCGTACAGACGCAGAATATCTGTCGTTTTTTAGGCCTTTTTCGCCAGCAAGCTGCCTCCCACCAGTTTTGCTTGTACCTCAACTGATCAGCATTATTCCTCCAGAGTGTCCAGCTCATCAGACAAGGCCGCTTCGATCTGAGCAATACTCGGCAGGCTTTGCGTCAATGTTTCAGGCAAGTCTCGCAGTAGCTGGTATTCCGCGACGCCCATGGGTTTGCCGAAGCCGGATAAGGCGTAATCCGCTACCAGACGGTTGTGCTGTCGGCACAGTAACAAGCCGATGATGGGCTTATCATCGTCAGCCTTGATCTGTGCATCGACAGCTGCCAGATAAAAGCTCAGTTGCCCGGCATGCTCAGGCTTGAATGAAGTGGCCTTGAGTTCTACCACCACATAGCACTTGAGCCGTGTGTGGTAGAACAGCAAGTCAATGAAGAACTCGTCACCCCCCACTTCCAGCCGGAACTGGCGCCCTACAAATGCGAAACCGGCCCCCAACTCCATCAGGAAACGGGTGATGTGCTGAATCAGCCCATTCTCGATCTCTCGCTCCCGGGCATCATTGCCCAGCCCAAGAAAATCGAACAGATACGGATCCTTCAACACCTGCCGGGCAAGAGCGGAATCATCGGATGACAAGTGCATATCGAAGTTGGAGACAGCCCCACCCTGGCGCAGGTGCAAGCTACTCTTGATATTGGCTTCCAGAGTGCTGCGTGGCCAGCCATGCTGCACGGCTTGCGCCGCGTACCATTCTCGATCTGCGGTGTTATTCAGCTTGGTCAGCAGGGTGACGATGTGGAACCAGGGTAATTGGTCAGCAGCCTGCTGACCAAATTGAATGCCGGGGCAATGCTGCGCAAAAAAGCGCATGTATTTAAGGTTGCTGGCAGACCAACCATGCATATCAGGGAAAGCTTCTTTCAAATCATCAGCCAGTTGCTGGATAACTTTTGCCCCCCACCCCTGAGTCTGTTGCCGCTGCCTGATATCCATGCCAATCCGATGATAAAGCATCACCAACTCACTATTGACCGCCAGAGCCGCACGCTGCCGCGCCCGCTTGATGTCCCCCTTGAGCGACGCCAACCAATCGCTATACCCCTCAGGCTGAACAGACGTCGTACTATTACCCACAAATCACCTCTTCTATCGCTCAAATACAAGAGGCAGCGCATGATAATCACCCGTGACGCCAGGCTGTATGCAGGATGCTTCTGAATCGCGTGTCTCCTGCGTAGCAAGCTGAAATTCTTTTACCCAGTAGTTCGGAGCCTGCAATGCCCCAAGACAAAGACCCTCTCGCCCAGACTGCGTTATCCCAGCATGGCCGTAGCGCCAGCAGTGGGCCGGGCATTGCGGTGAATCCGCCGGTGGTGCGCATGAGCACGGTGTTGTTCGACAGCCTGCAAAGCCTGCGCGAAGCGGAGGCGCGGACTGCCGGGCCGGATCGCTCTCTGACATATGCGGCCAACGGCAACCCGACGGCCTTTGCATTGCAGGACCTGGTTTCCGAGCTGGAAGGCGCCCACGGCACTTGCCTGTATTCCACGGGGCTGGCGGCAGCGGCGCAGATGTTCCAGGCCTTTGTGCGTCCTGGTCAGCATGTGCTGATCACCGAGGCGGTATACGGCCCGGTTCGTCGTCTGGTCAGGACATGGATGACGGCCTTCGATATCGAATTCGATTATTACGCCGCCGACGGCAGTAACGTGGAGTCATTGATCAAGCCCAATACACGCATGATTTACGCTGAGGTCCCCGGTTCGCTGACCTTCGACATGTGTGACCTGCCCGCCCTGTCGCGGCTGTGCAAGGAGCGCGATCTGTTGCTGGCTGTGGATAACTCTTGGGGTTCGGGGGTGCTGTTCAAGCCGCTTGAACTGGGCGCGGACATTTCGTTGATGGCCCTGACCAAATATATCGCCGGGCATTCGGACGTGATGATGGGCAGCATCAGCACCACCGAAGAGCACTGGAAAACCCTCAAGACCATGAACACCGCCGTGGGCAATACCGTGAGCCCGGACGATGCCTATCTGGTATTGCGCGGCGCCCGAAGCCTTGCGGCACGCATGAAGATGCACGCGCACAATGCCCTGCAGGTCGCTCAATGGCTGCATGGCCACGAGCAGGTCGGTCGGGTCCTGCATCTGGCACTGCCGAGCGATCCGGGACATGCCCTCTGGAAGCGGGATTTCCATGGCTGCAACGGCTTGCTGAGCTTCGAGTTCAAGACCGCCGACCGTCAGGTGCTGGACCGTTTTACGGGAGCCTTGAAGCTGTTTGGTGTCGGTTATTCATGGGGTGGCTTTGAAAGCCTGGTGTCGGAGGTGGATCACTATGGTGCCCGGGAGCAGGGTCTACCAATGTTGCGCCTGCAAATCGGTCTGGAAAACCCGGATGATCTGATCGAAGACCTGAAGGCCGGATTTGCCGCCGCTCTGAACTGACTGTCAGCCACTCTGCCCTTCAAGCGTTTGCCCCGCGGCCCCGGCTCTGCTAGTGTCGCGGCGGTTTAATCTTCACCGGGAATGCCGCCATGGCCCGCAAGAAAGCTGCACTGGATTTCGAACAATCCCTTACCGATCTGCAAACGCTGGTTGAGCGTCTGGAGAACGGTGAGCTGTCGTTGGAAGACTCATTGACCGCTTTCGAGCAAGGCGTGCGCCTCACACGTGACTGCCAGAATGCCTTGGCCCAGGCCGAGCAGAAGGTGCAGGTATTGCTGGAGCGCGATGGCGAACTGGCCGAAGAGCCCTTCGAAGCGGATCAACCCGAATGATCGCGAGCTATCAGGCCCAAAGCCAGGCTCGCGTCAACGCGGCACTTGATGGTCTGTTTGAGGCGCCGAGCCCGGAGCTGACCCGACTTTATGCCGCCATGCGCTATAGCGTGATGAACGGCGGCAAGCGGGTGCGCCCGCTGCTGGCTTATGCAGCCTGCGAAGCGCTGGGCGGTGTTGCCGAGGATGCCAATGGCGCGGCCTGTGCCGTCGAGCTGATCCATGCCTATTCACTGGTGCATGATGATCTGCCGGCCATGGACGACGACGACCTGCGTCGCGGCCAGCCCACTACCCACAAAGCCTTTGATGAAGCCTGTGCGATCCTCGCGGGAGACGGCCTGCAAAGCCTGGCCTTTACCGCTCTGCTCGATCCGCGCCTGAGCTCACGTGACGCCGAAACCCGCTTGCAGATGGTCAGCACCCTGGCCCTGGCCGCTGGTCCGGCAGGCATGGTGGGCGGCCAAGCCATTGATCTGGGTTCGGTCGGTCTGAAACTCGATCAGGCGGCACTGGCATTCATGCACCGGCACAAGACCGGTGCGCTGATCGAAGCCAGCGTCAGGCTCGGCGCGCTGGCCAGCGGTCATGCCGATCAAGCCCGACTCGACGCACTGCAGGTCTATGCTCGCGCTATTGGTCTAGCCTTTCAGGTACAGGACGACATTCTCGACGTTGAAAGCGATACCGCTACTCTGGGCAAGCGCCAGGGTGCCGATATTGCCCGTGACAAACCGACTTATCCCGCGTTGCTTGGCCTGGAACCGGCCAAGGCCTATGCGCTGGAACTTCGCGATCAGGCGTTGAACGCGCTGCGACCATTTGACGCAGCCGCAGAGCCGTTGCGGGAGCTGGCGCGTTACATCGTCGAACGCCGCAACTGACATAGCAGCCGAACGTCAGACCTGATGAATCAACGACGCTCGATCAGGTCTGATTCATTACTCCTGCGTATCTGCAGATGCACTTCATGGGCAGCTTGCGATGCATAAGGTAAACTGCCGCCTCTTTTACTTATAACGATTCGCCTGATGCCCACGACGTTCAAAGAGATTCCCCGCGAGCGCCCGGTTACGCCGCTGCTCGACCGTGCAGATACACCGGACGGCCTGCGCCGCCTGGGTGAAGCCGAGCTGGAAACCCTGGCAGATGAACTGCGCCAGGAGTTGCTCTATTCCGTTGGTCAGACCGGCGGGCATTTCGGTGCAGGCCTTGGCGTCATCGAACTGACCATCGCCCTGCATTATGTGTTCGATACCCCGGATGACCGTCTGGTCTGGGATGTCGGTCATCAGGCCTATCCGCACAAGATCCTTACCGGCCGCCGCCAGCGCATGACCACTCTGCGCCAGAAGGACGGCATTGCCGCGTTCCCGCGTCGCAGCGAGAGCGAGTACGACACCTTTGGCGTCGGGCATTCCAGCACGTCCATCAGTGCCGCGCTGGGCATGGCGATTGCCGCCCGCCTGCAAGGCAGCGACCGCAAGTCCATCGCGGTGATCGGCGACGGCGCACTGACCGCCGGCATGGCTTTCGAGGCGCTGAACCACGCGCCGGAAGTCGCTGCTGACATGCTGGTGATCCTCAACGACAACGACATGTCGATCTCGCGCAACGTCGGCGGGCTGTCGAACTATCTGGCCAAGATTCTTTCCAGCCGCACTTACACCAGCATGCGCGAAGGCAGTAAAAAAGTGCTTTCACGTCTGCCTGGCGCCTGGGAAATCGCTCGTCGCACTGAAGAGTACGCCAAGGGCATGCTGGTGCCCGGCACCCTGTTTGAAGAACTGGGCTGGAACTACATCGGCCCTATCGATGGCCACGATCTGCCGACCCTGATTGCCACACTGCGTAACATGCGAGACCTCAAGGGGCCGCAGTTCCTGCATGTGGTGACCAAGAAAGGCAAAGGCTTCGCTCCGGCCGAAGTCGATCCTATCGGCTATCACGCCATCACCAAGCTTGAACCGCTGAATGCGCCTGCCGCACCGAAAAAAGCCAGCGGGCCGAAGTATTCCGGCGTGTTCGGTCAGTGGATCTGCGATATGGCCAAGGCCGATTCGCGGTTGGTAGGCATTACCCCAGCCATGAAAGAAGGCTCCGATCTGGTTGAGTTCAGCGAACGCTTCCCGAATCGCTACTTCGACGTGGCCATTGCCGAGCAACATGCGGTGACACTTGCCGCCGGTATGGCATGCGAAGGCAGCAAACCGGTGGTGGCGATCTACTCCACCTTCCTGCAGCGCGGCTATGACCAACTGGTGCATGACGTGGCGGTGCAGAATCTCGACGTGCTGTTCGCCATCGACCGTGCAGGTCTGGTAGGCGAAGACGGCCCGACTCACGCCGGCAGCTTCGATCTGTCGTACCTGCGCTGCATTCCCGGCATGCTGGTAATGACGCCGAGTGATGAGAACGAGCTGCGTCAGATGCTCAACACCGGTTACCTGTATGTTGGCCCGGCCGCCGTGCGCTACCCGCGTGGCACCGGCCCGAATGCGGTTATCGACAACGGCCTGCAACCCGTCGAAATCGGCAAGGGCGTGGTTCGTCGTCAAGGCAAGCGTGTTGCCATGCTGGTGTTCGGCGTGCAACTGGCCGATGCGCTGGAAGTTGCAGAAAAACTGGATGCCACGGTTATAGACATGCGCTTCGTCAAGCCACTCGACGAAGCCCTGATCCGTGAAACGGCAGCCAGTCATGATTTGCTGGTTACCATCGAAGAAAACGCCATCATGGGTGGCGCGGGCGCGGCGGTCAGCGAGTTCCTGGCGCGGGAGAATATCCTCAAGTCCGTGTTGCATCTCGGCTTGCCCGATATCTATGTCGAACACGCCAAGCCAGCACAGATGCTGGCCGAGTGTGGTCTGGATGCAGACGGTATCGAAGCGGCGATCAAGGCACGGTTGGCGTTGATTGGCTGAAGCTGAACGGGCAACAGCAAAAAGGCGCTCAGTGAGCGCCTTTTTTGTACCTGAGATTCATCCCAGTTGCGGCGGAATGCGGTACAGGTAAAACAGCGCCACAGTAGAGAGAGCAAGCAGAAACACAGGCACCGGCTCAAGCCCGATGAACAAGGCCCCAGCCGCCACCCATGCCGGAATCCCGGCGAACAGAAAGGCAATACGGCGAGTCGCAGCCAGCTTGAGCCAGGCTGCAGTTTCGTCGGGTGTGTCGAGTGCCGCCTGGGTGGCAATCAATGCACGCTTGAAAGCACCGAAAGGCTTGAGGCTGAGGAACATCGAGGCGACACCGGCGATGAACAACGGCATCGCCAACACGTGAATCAGGACCTCACCAGCATCCAGAAAAATACAGACCACCAACAATGGCGCAAGACTCAGGCCTAGCTGCTGCCACCAGGCCAGCGCCATCCGTCTGCGCACATTGTTGCGATTCACGCCGGGTCGACCTCACTCTGGTGCTCATTGCCCATCATGTGGCCCAGCTTGCCGGCCTTGGTCGCCAGGTACAGTTTGTTGTGCGGGTTGTGGCCAGTGTGCAGCGGCACACGTTCGGCAACCTTGATGCCCATGTCGGTCAGGGCTTTGACCTTGCGCGGGTTATTGGTCATCAGGCGCAGGGAGTCGACTTTCAGGTGTTGCAGCATCGGCAGGCAGATCGCGTAATCACGCTGGTCGGCGGCGAAGCCCAGACGCTCGTTGGCCTCGACCGTATCGGCACCGCCGTCCTGCAATTCGTAGGCGCGGATCTTGTTCATCAGGCCAATACCGCGACCTTCCTGACGCAGATACAGCAGCACACCACGGCCTTCGACGGCAATGGCGCGCAAGGCAGCTTCAAGTTGGGAGCCGCAATCGCAACGCTGGCTGAACAAGGCATCGCCGGTCAGGCATTCGGAATGCACCCGGCCCAGAACAGGAGCGCCATCGGCAATATCACCCAGGCTCAGGACGACGTGCTCGCGCCCGGTTTCCTGTTCAAGAAAACCATTCATGGTGAATTGTGCAAAAGGGGTAGGCAGCTTGGAAGCAGCGACAAATACGACGGGCACCGTGTGCTCCTAGGTAGTAGAAGACTGGAAATTCGCAAGGTCCGATTGTAACAGCACGTTCCTGGAGACGCTTAGGCTGAATTCTTACCCACTAATATCAAAAAGCTAGATCAATCCCCAGGCCCAGACCAGTCCCTGCATGGAAAACCAGGCAAATACACCAGCCAGCACATCGTCGATCATGATCCCGAAGCCACCATGGACATGTCGGTCCAGCCAGCGGATGGGCCATGGCTTGAGGATGTCGAAAAAGCGGAACACCAGAAAACCCGCCAGCAACCACACCCAGCCTTCAGGTACCAGCCAGAGGGTTATCCACATCCCGACCATTTCGTCCCAGACGATCCCTTCGTGATCGTGTACGCCCAGATCGTCCGCGACCTTGCCGCACAGCCAGAAGCCAAACAGCATGGTGACGCCCAGCATGAGCCAGTAGCCCCAGCCCGGCAACATCTGCCACAAGGGAATGAACGGCACGGCAACTATCGATCCCCAGGTTCCTGGAGCCTTGGGCAGCGTGCCCGAACCAAAACCGAATGCCAGGAAATGCCAAGGGTTGGTCCAGACCGAGGGAGGTACAAACTCGGCTGGAACCTGTTCGGGGTTGTTTTTCACGCTTCACTCCGAAAATGCTGATAGCCCAGCGCGACAGGCGTGACGTCTTGCCCATTGGCATCGAGCAACGCAACGCCCTGCCCTTCAACAACCCGCCCGATCACATGCACCGGCCAACCTGCATCGAGCAAGCCGGTCAGTTGTTCGGGCGGTAGCGTGAAAGCCAGCAAATAATCATCGCCACCACTGAGCGCAGCCTGTTGCGCAGCGGGCAGATCAAACAACTGTAGCAAGGGCTCAGACATCGGCAGCTTGTCGCGCTCGATCAGCAAGCGCACGGCCGACGACCGGGCAATGTGCCCACAGTCCGCGAGCAAGCCATCGGAAATGTCCAGCGCAGCCGTAGCCTTGCCTCGCAACGCCTGCCCCAGCGCCAACTGCGGCTGTGGTGACCAGTAACGCGCCAGCAAGGGCTCGGCAATCGAAGGCTGCGCACTGCGCTGATTCAACACCAGAGGCAAGGCCGCGGCGGCATCACCCAAGGCTCCGCCGACACACAGCAGATCGCCTTCGCGGGCACCACTGCGAGTAAGAGCCTGACCGGCAGGCACAGCACCGAATACGGTCAACGTCAGGCTCAATGGCCCGCGCGTGGTATCGCCACCCACCAGACGCAACGAACACCCCTGCGCCATCAGGTTCATACCTTCGGCAAAGGCCTGAAGCCAGGCGGCTTCGACCTGAGGCAACGTCAGGGCAAGCGTGAATGCAACAGGGCGAGCGCCCATGGCAGCCAGATCGCTGGCAGAAACCGCCAGAGCGCGCTGGCCCAGCAGAAAAGGGTCGCAGATGTCGGGGAAATGCACCCCGGCAACCAGCGTATCGGTGGAAATCGCCAACTGCTCGCCGGGCGGTAACGCCAGCAGCGCGCAGTCGTCGCCGATCCCCAACGCGACCCCTTCGCCGCCCTGCGCACAAGGCGCGACAGCGAAGTAATTGCGGATCAGCTCGAATTCACCCATGAGAATTACAGGCGCCGGTCAGCGCTTGTGAGCCTTCACTTCAGCATCACGCAGACGAGGCGCCAGCTTGTCCAGCACGCCATTGACGAACTTGTGGCCGTCAGTGGAGCCGTAGACTTTAGCCAGCTCGATGCCTTCGTTGATCACAACGCGGTAAGGCACGTCGATGCGCTTGAGCAGTTCAAAGGTGGACAGGCGCAGAACAGCAAGCTCGACCGGGTCCAGCTCTTCGATGGTCAGGTCAAGGCAAGGCTTGAGCGCAACATCGATTTCGGTCTTGTTGGTGGCGACACCATGCAGCAACTCGCGGAAGTAAGCGCCATCGACGTTGCTGAAATCGTTATCGACGCGAAACTGCGCCTCGATTTCATTCAACGAATGACCTGCCATGTGCCACTGGTACAGCGCCTGGGTCGCGAGCTGACGTGCTTCGCGACGTTTGGCGCTCTTGCCTTTGGCAGCCTCGGGAGACTTGGCGTCGCGCGGGTTGAACTGATCGCTATCGTCGGAAATCACTTGGCCTCCAACTGCGACAGCAGACTGACCATTTCAATGGCAGACAGTGCAGCTTCAGCACCTTTGTTACCGGCCTTGGTGCCGGAACGCTCGATGGCTTGCTCGATGGAGTCGACAGTCAGTACGCCGAAAGCGACTGGAATGCCTGCGTCCATGGAAACCTGAGCCAGGCCTTTGACGCACTCGCCAGCCACGTATTCGAAGTGAGGCGTACCACCACGGATCACCGCGCCCAGGGCGACGATGGCCGAGAACTCTTTACGTTGGGCAACTTTCTGCACAACCAGAGGAATCTCGAAAGCACCCGGCGCACGGATGATGGTGATGTCGCTTTCGCTCACGCCATGGCGAACCAGCGCATCGACAGCGCCGCTCACCAGACTTTCCACGACGAAGCTGTTGAAACGGCCAACCACCAAGGCGTAGCGGCCTTGTGGGGCGATGAAGGTACCTTCGATGGTCTTCAAGGTCATTCGGGTGAGTCTCGTATTAAAGAGCAAGCCCGCCTTGGGGCGGACTGTCAGGGATTGTAGGCCACGAATCGGAACTGCCAGGGCGGAACATGCAACACACAAGCGTCAGCACGGACCGACCTGCCGGTATTTATTCGGAGGGCACGTATTCTACAACTTCCAGATCGAAACCGGATATCGCATTGAACTTCATTGGTGAACTCATCAGGCGCATCTTGCGCACACCAAGGTCACGCAGGATCTGCGAACCGGCACCTACAGTGCTGTAAGTCGTCGGCGTCTTGATGACCTGCTGCCCGGCGGTTTCCCGGATATGGGCCAGCAGAACATCGCCATCCAGCGGGTGACCGAGCAACAGAACCACACCGCTGCCAGCCTCGGAAACCGCGGACATTGCGGCACGCAGGCTCCAGCGACCCGGTTGCCTGACCATCAATAGATCGCGCAGCGGGTCCATGTTATGCACACGAACCAGGGTAGGTTCTTCTGCACAGATATTGCCCAGGGTCAGCGCCAGGTGGACATCACCTTCGACGGAATCGCGATAGGTCACCAGGTTGAAATGACCCAGTTCGCTGTCCATTGGCTGCTCGGCAATCCGCTGAACGGTACGTTCGTGGATCATCCGATAGTGAATCAGGTCGGCAATGGTGCCGATCTTGATGTCGTGTTCGAGGGCAAAGGCTTCGAGTTCGGCACGACGGGACATGGTGCCATCGTCGTTCATCACTTCGCAGATCACACCGCTCGGCTCGAAACCAGCCATGCGCGCCAGGTCGCATGCCGCTTCGGTATGACCGGCGCGGGACAGGGTTCCGCCCGCCTGGGCCATCAACGGGAAAATATGGCCGGGGCTGACGATATCTTCAGCCTTTGCATCTTTTGCAGCAGCGGCCTGCACGGTGCGCGCACGGTCAGCGGCAGAAATACCGGTGGTCACGCCTTCGGCAGCTTCGATGGAGACTGTGAACTTGGTGCCGAAACCGGAACCGTTGCGTGGCGCCATCAGCGGCAGCTTGAGGGTTTCGCAGCGCTCGCGGGTCATGGGCATGCAGATCAGGCCACGGGCGTACTTGGCCATGAAGTTGATGTGTTCGGCTTTGACGCATTCGGCGGCCATGATCAGGTCGCCTTCGTTCTCGCGGTCTTCATCATCCATCAGGATGACCATCTTGCCCTGGCGGATGTCTTCAACCAGTTCTTCGATCGTGTTGAGCGCCACTCGGCACCCCCTTCAATTCAGGATTTGAGGTAGCCGTTCTCGGCCAGAAAGCTTTCGGTGATCCCGCCCTGGCCGGGCTCGGCAGCCTTGTCACCCAGCAGCAGGCGCTCCAGGTAGCGCGCCAGCAGATCCACTTCCAGATTGACCTTACGGCCCGGACGGTAGTCGGCCATGATGGTTTCGGACAGGGTGTGCGGCACGATGGTCAGCTCTAGCTCGGCGCCATTGACCGAGTTGACGGTCAGGCTGGTGCCATCGACTGTGATCGAACCTTTGTGCGCGATGTACTTGGCCAGTTCGCGGGGAGCGCGCACGCGAAACTGGATCGCACGGGCGTTATCTTCACGGGAAACGATTTCACCCACACCATCGACATGGCCGCTGACCAGATGGCCGCCCAGACGCGAGGTCGGCGTCAGGGCCTTTTCCAGGTTGACCCGGCTGCCAACCTTGAGGTCGACAAAAGCGGTCACGGTCAGGGTTTCACGACTGACATCGGCCCAGAAACCGTCGCCGGGCAATTCGACGGCAGTAAGACAGACGCCATTGACCGCGATGCTGTCGCCCAGTTTGACGTCATTCAGATCAAGCTTGCCGGTTTCCACATAAACGCGGACATCGCCGCCTTTTGGAGTCAGGGCGCGGATGCTGCCGATGGATTCGATAATGCCGGTAAACATGGGTCCTCCGGGAGAACAAGGGCTGCGCGCTAAGCGAAAGCCGGGAATTATACGCCGTGAGCCGGAACAGGGAGAGCAATGACTCGCCAGTCATTACCGACTGCGCGCATTTCTACGATGTTCAGTTCAAGGGCTTCGCTCATTTGTGCCAGAGGCAGGTCAAGCAGCGGCCGGGCCGTGGAGC
This sequence comes from Pseudomonas cichorii, assembly GCF_015471405.1. Lineage (GTDB taxonomy): Bacteria > Pseudomonadota > Gammaproteobacteria > Pseudomonadales > Pseudomonadaceae > Aquipseudomonas > Aquipseudomonas serbiensis. Next base: position 69,236 of record NZ_BLVZ01000007.1, on the reverse strand, counting down.
CCAGGAACTTGCCCGCGATGAAAATCTGATATTCGTCAACCAGCCCGAGGCGGGTGAAAGCGCCGGCCAGACGTGGCCCCGCCTCGACCAGCACGTCATTGACGCCACGCGCCGCCAGCTCGACCAGCAACTTGCGCAAGTCCACATGACCGTCGTTGTTGGCCAAGGCCAGCATTTCGTGGCCTTCATCGTGATAACGACTACGAGCCGACGCCGCTGCACGGGTCGCGACAAGCGCGCTGCCCGCCTTGAAGAACGGTGCATCCAGCGGCACTCGCAAGCGGCCATCGATCAACACCCGCAAGGGCGGGCGCGTGGCGGCCAGGGCGCTCAGTTCCGCATTCAGGCCGAGTTCATCGGGGCGCACGGTCAGGCGAGCCTTGTCGGCCAGCACCGTATCGGCACCGGTCAGAACAACACTCGACTGCGCTCGCAGCCGCTGTACCGCAGAGCGTGCTTCAGGGCCGGTGATCCACTGGCTTTCGCCGCTGGCCATGGCCGTGCGGCCATCCAGACTCATGGCCAGTTTGACCCGCACATAGGGCAGGCCTTTTTCCATTCGCTTGAGGAAACCCTTGTTCAGCGCACGGGCCTCAGGCTCAAGTACGCCGCACTGGACCGCGATGCCCGCGTTCATCAAACGCAACAACCCGCGCCCGGCAACTTCAGGATTGGGGTCCTGCATGGCTGCGACGACACGGGCGACACCTATATTGATCAGCGCATCGGCACAAGGCGGCGTGCGGCCATGGTGGCTGCACGGTTCCAACGTGACATAGGCCGTTGCGCCACGGGCCTTGTCGCCCGCCTGACGCAAGGCGTGCACTTCGGCATGGGGCTCACCTGCCCGCGCATGCCAGCCCTCGCCCACAATCTTGCCGTCGCGCACGATCACGCAGCCAACGCGGGGGTTGGGGTGTGCGGAATAGATGCCCTTGCGCGCCAGTTCCAGTGCGCGGGCCATGTAATGGACGTCCAGAGCGTCCTGCTCAACCAACGCTGTACTCATTCTTTACCCGGCTCACGAGCGAGACGATCGATTTCCTCGCGAAACTCGTTGAGATCCTGAAAACGTCGGTAGACCGAAGCAAAACGGATATAAGCCACTTCATCGAGCTTTTGCAGCTCGGTCATGACCAGTTCGCCCACCACCAGAGATTTGACTTCCCGCTCACCCGTTGCGCGCAGCTTGTGCTTGATATGCACAAGGGCCGCCTCAAGGCGCTCGACGCTCACGGGCCGCTTTTCAAGAGCCCGCTGCATGCCAGCACGCAGTTTTTCTTCGTCGAAAGGCTGTCGACTGCCGTCCTGCTTGATCAGGCGAGGCAGGACCAGTTCGGCCGTTTCGAAGGTAGTGAAACGCTCACCGCAAGCGAGGCACTCGCGACGGCGACGAACCTGTTCGCCTTCGGCAACAAGGCGTGAGTCGATGACTTTGGTGTCATTGGCACCGCAGAAGGGACAGTGCATGGTGGCAGGCAACAAAAAATGGGGAGCGCCATGGTAGCGCATCTCGCTGGCAAGACAAGACTTCGGCAGCATACGAATACGGGCTGCACATCGTTAATGCGTTATAAAAGTGCATCAAGGCGATGTGAAACTGCCTGCATTCGGTAATACTGCATCACGGCCTTTTTATCAGCCCTCTGTATTTTGTTTTTGTTGGAGCCGTTCATGACGTTACGCCCCATTGCCTTGCTCGGGCTCATCGGCCTGCTGAGCGCTTGCAGCAGCACTGAAGCCCCACAACCGGCTCCCGCCAAACCCGCAGTGACAGCGCCCAAGGTTCCAGCAGGCCCAGGCCCGTTGTTGCCTCATCAACGGGAACTGAGCGGGCAACTCTTGGGTGTACCTGCCAATGCAGAAGTCGAACTGGCAGTGCTGGTGATCGACGAGCGTGGCCGCCCGCAGAAACTGCTGACCAGCACCAAGCTGCAAGGCAACGGCCAGTCGCTGCCCTTCCAGTTGCGCTTTAACCCGGAAGCCTTCCCGGTTGGCCAGCGGGTCGAGTTGCGCGGGCGCGCCAGTAAATCAGGGCAACTGATCCTGCATCTGCCGTCGTTGCGTATCGAGCAACCCACCACTCAAGCATTGGGACAGTTGCAGTTCGTCAGCGCGCCATGACTGCGCCGCCAGCACTTCAGCAGTCGCTGAGCCAGTTGCTTGGCGACGCCCGCCTGGTCGCCACTGCGCTACCGGGCACTGAGCTGAAACTGTGGCTGATCGACGCCGACAACATGGATCGTGCCTTCAGCCATGACGAGACACGCCGCATTCTGGAAGAGCCGCCTTACTGGAGTTTCTGCTGGGCCAGCGGCCTGGCGTTGGCACGCTTTCTGGCCGAGCACCCGCACTGGGTCGCAGGCAAGCGTGTACTGGATTTCGGGGCAGGCTCCGGTGTTGCAGGCATTGCCGCTGTCAGGGCCGGTGCCGCCGAAGTGGTCGCGTGCGACCTGGACCCGCTGGCGCTGGCGGCCTGTCAGGCCAATGCTGAACTCAATGACGTGCAACTGAATTACTCGGCAGATTTCTTTGCCGAGGCCGATCGTTTCGACCTGATCCTGGTCGCAGATGTTTTGTATGACCGTGCCAACCTGCCTTTGCTGGATCAGTTCCTCAGCCGGGGCCGCCAGGCACTGGTTGCAGATTCACGGGTCCGCGACTTCAAACATGCAGCCTATCAACGCCTGGCGATGTTGCATGCTCACACCCTTCCCGATCTGGCAGAGCCCCATGAGTTTCGCGACGTCAGCCTGTATCACGCCCAACGCTGAAGCCGCACCGCAGGTCTTGCCCTGATACTCGCCGCTTTCAGCAATGCCTTGGGGCCTTTATAGTTGGCGGCATTCAGATTTTGCGAGACACGCAATGAGCCAGGACACTTCTTACATCTTCGAGACAACCGCAGCGAATTTCGACCAGTTGGTGATCGACAAGTCATTCGATCAGCCCGTGCTGGTGGATTTCTGGGCCGAGTGGTGTGCGCCTTGCAAAGTGCTGATGCCGTTGCTGGAGCAGATCACCGCGAGCTATCAGGGTGAATTGCTGCTGGCCAAGGTCAATTGCGATATCGAACAGGAAATCGTCGCCCGCTTTGGCATCCGCAGCCTGCCGACGGTGGTGCTGTTCAAGGACGGCCAGCCGGTGGATGGTTTTGCCGGGGCGCAGCCCGAGTCGGAAATCCGCAAGATTCTCGAACAGCATGTGGTCATGCCGCCTCCTCCAGCAGCTGATCCACTGCAACAGGCCCAAGCGCTGTTTGCCGAAAGCCGTTTCTCCGATGCCGAGGCGGTGCTCAAGGTTCTGCTGGGCGAAGACAATACCAATGCAGCGGCGCTGATCCTGTATGCACGCTGCCTGGCTGAGCGCGGCGAGTTGGGCGAAGCCCGCACCGTGCTGGATGCGGTCAAGAGCGACGCCCACAAGGCAGAGCTGGCAGGTGCCAGGGCGCAACTGACCTTCCTGGCCGAGGCGGCCACACTGCCGGATACCGCAGAGCTGAAAACACGTCTGGCGCAAAATCCGCAGGACGACGAAGCTTCACATCAACTGGCCGTCCAGCAATTGTCCCGCCAGCAATACGAAGCAGCGCTGGAAGGCCTGCTCAAGCTGTTCATCCGCAACCGCAATTACGCCGAGGGTCTGCCGCACAAGACCCTGCTGCAAGTGTTCGATCTGCTGGGCAATGACCATCCGCTGGTGACCACCTACCGTCGCAAGTTGTTTGCAGCGTTGTATTGAGCGGCCCTTCCTGGCGATTTACCTGGGCTCTTCGCGAATGAATTGGCTCCTACGGTGAGCTGATTTCGACCCAGCTATACAGCGGTGCATCAGCGCCGCTTTCGACTTTCACATTGGCGCTATGGCGCAGACGCACCAGCAGGCGCTTGCCTGCGGCGGTGCTGCCGGTCAGCCCTTCCAGTTTCCCCAGCAGATCCGGCCCACTTAGTTGCCCGGCCTTTTGCAACAGGTCCTTGGCGAGCTGCCAGATCTTGTCGTCCTGATTGACCGGCCGGCTCTCCACAACGCTGCTCGCCTCGGGGGCAGCGGCCTTGAGCTGGGCACCCAGTTGCGCCCAGTCACCGTCGTCCAGTTCCAACGTCAAATCCACAGGCCATTGGCCGATGGTTCCACGAATACGCAACATGCTCTGTCTCCTCGCTTGGCTGGGGTACATGCTCCCACAGCATCAGACACAGAGCCAGCGAGCAGCCCGCGCATCATCCCCCATCAGAAAGCCGCCAAAGGCTCCTGCGTCGTAGGCGTTTTCCCAGTGCTCGATGACCTTTCCTTCACGAAAACGCCACAGCCCGCAGAACGGCATGCAGATGCTCTTGTCGGCGGACGTTGCGCGCAGGTTTCCGAGAACCGTACCGAAATACTCATTGGCGATGATTTCCTGCACATCCATGTACAGCGAATAGTGCGTCAGAGCGATGAGATCGACTTCATGAGAGCGCACCGCCTCCTTGCCAATGGCGGTGGGCGGGCAGGCATTCTGATCGGCCTTGTGCAACACGATGTCATCGTCCGCGAACTCGGCAATACGGGCCAGATCCTCATAGATAGCCCGCAGGGTTGCGATATTCCGCTGGCAGGTGCTCATGGCATTTCCTCCTCAGCGCTCGGGACGCCAGGTCGGCAGCGAAAGACTATCGACCTCCCGAACAATGGCTGACAGTTGATCCTCATCCAGTTGCACGCTCACAGCCTTGGCGTTTTCCTCCAGATGGGCGATGGACGTGGTTCCGGGAATCAGCACTGTGTTAGGGGCATGATTGAACAGCCACGCCAGAGCCAGTTGCGAAGGTGTCAGGCCATATTGGCTGGCAAGCGGCTGCAACGCACTGTCAGACCCGACAAGCGCGCCATGGCCGAGCGGGAACCATGGAATGAACGCGATATTCAGTGCCTGTGCCCGCTGCAATACCGGCTCATCAGTGCGGTCGGCAATGTTGTAGAGGTTCTCGACGGCAGCAATGTTCGCCACACGATGGGCCTGCTCCAACTGCTCAAGCGTCACGCCAGGCTGGTTGGATAATCCGATATGGCGGATCTTGCCCTGCTCGCGCAAACGGACAAGCTCGCCCAGAGAATCGGCCAGCGGTACTTGAGGATCGATGCTGTGCAATTGATACAAGTCGATGCGTTCGACCTGAAGGCGGCGCAAGCTGATTTCCACCTGCTGACGCAAATACTCGGGTCGCCCCAAGGGCTCGATATACGGAGCACCCGGCGCGCCATGTATCCAGTCATTGGGGCCAGACCGCAGCATTCCGCCCTTGGTGGAAATGACCAGATCCTCAGGGTATGGATGAAGCGCACTGCGAATGATGGCTTCGTTATCACCCGGCCCGTAAGAGTCTGCCGTGTCGATGAACGTGACGCCCAACTCATGAACGGCATGACGCAGCACGGCCTTGGCCTGCTCAGGATTTTCCGCAGGCCCCCACATGCCATATCCGGTCAGGTGCATGGCGCCATAGCCCATGCGCTTGATGGGCATGTCACCTCCCAGCAAAAAAGTATCGGGCGCTGAAGATGCTGTGACAGTCATGGTGAAACCTCCCTGTTGTTCCATGTACCCAAGGTTATTTCAGCGGTGATGCCGGGACCGAACCCGGCAATGATTCCGCGCGCCCCCCGATGAGCGCCGCCAGTCTCGAAAAACCGACGCAATGCATCCAGCACAACCGCCGATGCGATGTTGCCGTACTCGGTCAAAGTGGCACGGCTGTGGACAAACAGAGCGCAATCCACGCCCAGGTAATGCGACAGGTCATCGAGAATCCGCGGACCACCGGCGTGGATGATGTAGAAATCCAGATCGTCGGCCTGCCAGCCATGATCCGCAGCCACCGAGCGCAGCTCAGGCGCCAGTTGCGCCATGGTTCCCGGTACCCGTCGGTCAAGACAGAAGTGAAAACCGGTGGCTTTGACGGCATAGCTGATCCAGTCTTCGGTGCCCAGCACCAGACGCGAGCCATTGCCCACCAGTTGGATGCCCTCACCGCCCTGACCTCGCACCACCGCAGCAGCCAGCGCATCGCCGAACAGGCCATTGGACAGCAGATTGCCGACCGTCATGTCCGTTGGCTGGTAACACAGCGAACAGAACTCGCAGGCCACAATCAGCACGTTGGCCTCCTGATAGGCCAGGCAGAAATCGTGGGCGCGATTGATGGCCGAGCCGCCAGCCGCACACCCCAGTTGGGCAATGGGTATCTGTCGTGTATCGCTGCGAAACTCCAGCTCATTGATCATCCAGGCCGTCAGCGAAGGCATCATGAAACCGGTGCAGGACACATAGATGATTGCGTCAATCTGCCGGGGAAGCAGTTGGGCATTACTCAACGCCCGGCTCACGACATCGGGAATGCGGGCCTTGGCTTCACGCTCATAGGTCCGGTTACGCATCTCGAAGCCCGGATGTTCCAGAGTCTGCTCTATCGATTGCACCAAATGGCGTTTGCTTACCTTGGTATTGCGGATCAGACGCCGCACAAGCGGCAACTGAGGATGATGCGGATACAGGCTGGAAACGAGCGCCAGCGTTTCCTCAAGACTGATCGTGAACTCCGGCACGGCAACGGCCGGGCAACAAAGCGTTGGCATGTTTCTCTCTCCCTGAGACTCGGTCCTGAACCGATCGAATGCCTTCTTCATTTGACGGTAGGAGGAATTTCAGGCGCTATGAGATTGCTTCGTCATAACTTGAGTGCGTTGTATGCCAAATCGAAGGCGCACATAAAAAACAGGTCACCCGCGCCGCCAATTGTTATAAGATCACATAACAGATTTTTTCAAATCATGTCCGGAGTCCGTCATGCGTCGTCTGCTTCTTGCTCTACCCTTCGCCTTGCTGCCACTGGCCGTTGCCAATGCTGCCGAACCACACGATCACGAACACGAGCATGGCAGCCTGGGCGCGCATGAACATGGCGTGGGTCGTCTGGATGTGGTGCTTTCGGGCAAGACTCTGGAGCTGGAATTCGAGAGCCCGGCCATGAACATTGTGGGCTTCGAGCATGCAGCGACGTCTGCCGAGGACAAGGCAAAACTGGCCAAGGCTCGCGAGCAACTGCTCAAGCCCAATGCCCTGTTCAGCATCTCGGATGCCGCCAACTGTTCGGCTACCTCGGTGAAGCTTGAAAGCCCACTGTTCGGCGACAAGGATGACGATCATGATGACCACGCCAAAGACGGCGACGAACATCACGAACACAGTGAGATCAAAGGCCATTACAAGTTCGTCTGCGACGCTCCGGCCATTCTGAAAAAGCTGGATCTGACCCAGATTTTCCTGACCTTCCCCGATACCAAGAAGCTCCAGGTACAGTTGATATCGCCAAGCGGCCAGTCCGGCGCAGAAGTGATTGCGGCGAACCCGTCGATCAAGTTCTGATTACCGCGTGCTTTAGAACGACCGGGCCTGGCCCGGTCTTTTACTTTTCATGTACACCTCAACACACCGCGAGTCAGGCTATGACCCAAGCACTTATCGAGCTGTCGGACCTGAGCTTCAACTGGCCCGGGCATCCGCAATTGCTGGACATCCCGGCCTTTCGCCTGGAGCCGGGAGAAACACTGTTCCTCAAAGGCCCGAGCGGCAGTGGCAAGACCACCTTGCTGGGCCTGCTGGGTGGCGTACAGAAACCGGGGAGCGGCAGCATTCGTCTGCTGGGCCAGGACTTGTCGCAATTGTCGGCAGGTGCGCGGGATCGCTTTCGGGTTGACCACACGGGTTATATCTTCCAGCAGTTCAACCTGCTGCCGTTTCTCTCGGTACGGGAGAACATCGAACTGCCCTGCCACTTCTCCAAAGTCCGGGCCGAACGGGCAAAACAGCGTCATGGCAGTGTCGAGCAAGCCACCAGCACGTTGCTCGCACACCTGGGCTTGAAAGACCCGGCATTGTTGACCCGACGCGCCGGTTCCCTGTCCATCGGCCAGCAACAACGGGTTGCGGCGGCTCGTGCCTTGATCGGCCAGCCAGAGCTGGTGATCGCCGACGAACCCACCTCGGCACTGGATGCCGATACCCGGGAGTCCTTCATTCGCCTGTTGTTTGCAGAATGCCGTGAAGCCGGGTCCAGCCTGTTGTTTGTCAGCCATGACCAGAGCCTGGCGCCCCTGTTCGACCGCAACCTGTCGTTGTCCGAACTCAATCGCGCTGCCGTCGACGTGGAGATTTGAGATGTATCTGTTTCGTCTGGCAATGGCCAGTCTGGCCAACCGCCGCTTCACCGCATTCCTTACCGTTTTCGCCATTGCCCTGTCGGTCTGCCTGTTACTGGCCGTCGAGCGGGTACGTACCGAGGCTCGCGCCAGCTTCGCCAGCACCATCAGCGGTACGGACCTGATCGTCGGCGCACGTTCCGGCTCGATCAACCTGCTGCTCTACTCGGTCTTTCGCATCGGCAATGCCACCAACAACATTCGCTGGGACAGTTTCGAGCACCTGGCCAATCACAAACAGGTGAAATGGGCGATCCCGATTTCCCTGGGCGACTCCCATCGCGGCTATCGGGTGATGGGCACCAACGAATCCTATTTCGAGAACTACCAGTACGGCCGCCAGCAACATCTGACACTGGCTGATGGTCGTGCCTTCCAGACCGATCCGTTTGAAGTGGTCCTGGGTTCGGAGGTCGCCAGGGCCCTGCACTACAAGCTGGGCGACAAGCTGGTCCTGGCTCATGGCGTGGCCGCAATCAGCCTGGTCAAGCATGACGACAAGCCGTTCACGGTGGTGGGAATACTGAAACCGACTGGCACACCGGTCGACCGCACGCTGCATATCAGCCTGGGCGGTATGGAGGCCATTCACATTGACTGGCACAACGGCGCGCCTGCACGGGGCAATGAGCGTATCTCTGCCGCTCAGGCACGCAACATGGACCTGACGCCCACGGCAATCACTGCGGTCATGCTGGGCCTGAACAGCAAGATTGCGACGTTCAGCCTGCAACGCGAGATCAATGAGTTCCGCGGCGAACCGCTGCTGGCGATTCTGCCCGGTGTGGCCTTGCAAGAGTTGTGGAGCCTGATGGGGACCGCTGAAAAAGCCCTGTTCGTGATTTCATTGTTCGTGGTGCTCACGGGGCTTATTGGTATGCTGACGGCTATCTTGACCAGCCTGAACGAGCGTCGTCGTGAAATGGCGATCCTCAGATCGGTCGGCGCACGTCCCTGGCACATCGCAAGCCTGCTGATTCTTGAAGCCTTCGCACTGGCGTTGGCGGGCGTCGTCAGTGGCCTTGTACTGCTCTATCTCGGGATTTTTCTGGCGCAGGATTACGTGCAGGACACTTACGGTTTGTACCTGTCCTCTATGCCACCTGGCCAATATGAATGGAAATTGCTCGGTGGCATCCTTGCTGCTGCGCTGTTGATGGGTACCGTGCCAGCATGGCGAGCCTACAGGCAATCGCTGGCCGATGGGCTATCGATTCGCTTATGAGGAACTCAACAATGCGGCGCTTGCTGATAACCCTGCTGCTCTCGGCCAGCACTTCGGTGTGGGCCGTCGAGCCGCGCGAGCTGACCTGGAATGACATGATTCCACCCGATGCACCTGTCGTGGCGCCGATTACAGCGCCACTGCATGACATGTCGAAGCTGTCCGATGCACTGGCCATGGAGTCGGCACCGGCAGCAAGACAACTGGCGCCCCATGCACCTGTCGTCAAGGCACTGGATGGCAAGCTGGTACGTCTGCCGGGGTACATCGTGCCACTTGAGGTCAGCGAGGAAGGTCGGGTGACGGAGTTTTTGCTGGTGCCGTATTTCGGTGCCTGCATTCATGTTCCGCCCCCGCCCGCCAACCAGATCGTGCACGTCACCAGTGAGCTGGGCGTGAAGGTCGATGAACTGTATCAACCGTACTGGATTGAAGGACCGATGCAGGCAAAATCATCGACCAGCGAGTTGGCCGAGGCGGGTTATCAAATGCAGGCAGACAAGATATTTGTCTACGAATTGCCGGATTCGTGAAGTTTCCGGGGCTCTCAACAGTTTCATTGAGCTGTATCAAAGTCGCCTAAAAACAGCGCTTTAACATTAGCCCATAAAACTTACTGACCCCTTGGAGCCACTCATGAAAAAGTCCTTGCTTCGCGCTTCACTCATAGCGCTCGCCATCGCCGCCCCTACTGCCGCACAGGCCTATGAGGCGGGTGATTTCATCGTCCGTGCCGGCGCCGCGCATGTCCAACCTAACGAAGACAGCGGCGAGGTGAAGCTCGACGGCTCCAGAGTCTCTGGCACCAAGGCAAGCCTTGATGGCAATACGCAACTCGGCCTGACCTTCGCCTACATGCTGACTTCTCATGTCGGTATCGAACTGCTGGCAGCAACACCTTTCAGCCACACGGTTTCAGTCAGCGGCCTTGGCCCTGGGCTTGACGGCAAACTGGCCGATGTCAAACACCTGCCACCGACCCTGTCCCTGCAATACTACCCGATGGAGCCTTCGTCGAAGTTCCAGCCTTATGCAGGCATCGGTATCAACTACACCACTTTCTTTGATACCGACCTGACCGGCAACCGCAAGGATCAGGGCTTCAGCAACCTCAAGCTCAAGGATTCGGTTGGCCTGGCTGGCCAGTTGGGCGTTGATTACCTGATCACCGACAACGTCCTGCTCAACGCCTCGGTCTGGTATGTCGATATCGACACCGAAGCCACCGTGGATGGCCCATCAGCCCTGAGCGTCGGCAAGACCAAAGTCAATGTAGACATCGACCCATGGGTCTACATGGTGGGCGTGGGTTACAAGTTCTGATATCCATGACACACCCCGATAAACGCACAAAGGCACCCTGATGGGTGCTTTTGTCGTTTTGGGCTAAGCACGGTTTATCTGAAACAAGGCACCGTCGACATGCGCGATAGAAACCTCTGCCAGATTTGCCGGCCCTTCAGGTAGTTGCAACTCATAGAAAGCCAGCAGAAACAGCTCTGGCGTTAATAGGGCACCGCTGCTGTCGCTGTCAAAAAACTTGCCGATGGTGAGTAGAAGAACCCCGACAGAAACGATAGGGCCGGGATAGATCTGAATGATCTGCCCAAAGGTCGGCCCGGTCTGACTGTCATAACTGATGACTTCGGGACCAAACACAATCGTGAAGAAACCAACCAGAATCATCAGCCAGGCAGAGATGCCAAGTAACAGAAAAGGCAGGGAGAGCGGGTTTTGCCCAGTATTTTTATAGTGCTCCAGATACTGTGCATATTCCTCGGCAAAACCGGCCACGACCAGCTCACACGGCAACGTGTCCACTACAACTTTTTTAATGGGGCTGACTTCGTTTTCGCTCTTCATTCCATACGCTCCGTGTAAAAGGGCGTTGGATGCTAAAGGCTATTTAAACGTTTTAAAATTTCAAAAAGGCAAACTACAAACGATACAGAAATGCCCTACAGCCATCTAGGAAAACGGCCACATTTATAAGTAACAACCAGCAATAGTTACTACCCGAATACCCTGTTCACAAGACTTACAACTCACCTGCAAACAGGGCAACCCGGGTATTCAACGCTCAAGCAAACGTGCCAGTCCTACACTCAGCGGTGTCGTTTCTTCGAGCGTGAAACGCTCCAGCAGACGCTGGTTGTCCGCCCTTGAGTGGCGAATATCGCCAGAACGTGGCGCCTGATAGCTGACTGGCGGCAAGTTCCCGACGACGTCCGATAACGCTGCCAACAGCTGATTAAGCGAAGTGGCCTTGTTCAATCCGACATTGATCGCGCCTTCGGCCGGGTTCTTTTGCTCAAGAGCCTGGATCAGCAGCCTGGCCAGATCGCCGATGTAGAAGAAGTCCCGCGTCTGTTCGCCATCACCAAACACCGTGATCGGCAGCCCTTTCTCGACACGCTCGGCAAAAATACTGATCACACCGGAATAAGGCGATGACGGGTCCTGGCGAGGCCCGAAGATGTTGAAAAAGCGGAACACCACCGGCTCCAGCCCGTGTTGACGACGATAGAAGTCCAGATACTGCTCGCTGGCCAGCTTGTCCGAGGCATAAGGCGTCAACGGCGCTTTGGTCGTGTCTTCGGTGATCGACTCACCTTCACCATTGTTGCCGTAAACCGCAGCACTGGACGCGAACAGGACGCGCTTGATACCCGCTTCGCGCATGGCTTCACAGACGTTCAACGTGCCGATGAAGTTGCTTTGATGGGTTTTGACCGGGTCTTCTACCGATGCCTGCACCGAAGCAACCGCCGCCAGATGCACCACTGCCTGACATCCCCGGGCTGCGCGGGTCACCAGAGCACTGTCGGCGACATCGCCTTCGATCAGCTCGATACGAGGGTTATCCAGCGGCAGGTTGCTGCGCTTGCCGGTTGAAAGGTCATCGAGGATGCGCACCGCGTACCCTTGAGCCAACAGGGCATCAGCCAGATGTGAGCCAATGAAGCCAGCACCGCCGGTGATCAGAACTGGAGCGTCAGACATGTCGATAGTACCGATCCAGCAGGCTTGGCAAGCCAGCACGCCAGGCGCGCGGCTTGATGCCGAAAGTATGGAGAATTTTCTTGCAGGCCAGCACGCCATGTTGCGGCTCTTGTGCTGCATCGGGCCGTGCGGCGTGGGCCTGCGCAGTAGGCGACTCGATTGCCAGGGGATGCAGCAGGCGCGCCTCATTGAGAACCGCCTGCCCCAGCGCCAGAGGCGTCGTGGCCTCATGACCGGCGTAGTGGTAAGTCCCCCACAGCGGTGCTGCGCAATCGAGTTGCTTGAGTACCGAGATGATCACGCGGGCAGCATCGTCGATAGGGGTCGGATTTCCACGGCGATCATCGGCCAGCAGCAATTCTTCCGGCTGCTCGGCCCGAGTCAGGAAACGGCCCAGCACACCATCGGCGCTGTCATCCAGCAACCAGCCAAAGCGCAAGAGCACATGTTGCGGGCAAGCCGCACGCACGCTCTGCTCGATACGCCACAAAGCCTGACCCCGCAGCCCCAGAGGCACGGGATCGTCTTTTTCGCTGTAGGCAGTTGCACGCGAGCCATCGAACACTCGATAGCTGGACGGCTGAAGAAGCACAATGTTGTGGTGCTGACACAGTTCGGACAGGCGCTCGACAGAGCGCTCCTGGTGGGTCAGACGCGCTTCGCTCACTGTCTCCGCCTGAAACCAGTCGAAGTAGTAAGCAAGGTTGATCAAGGCATCGGGACGGGTGTCATCGAGCAGTTGCGTCAGGCTCGCCGCATCCCAACCGTCTTGCGGTGGACGCGGCGCGAGGAAACCAATGTCTTCCTCGGCACCCAGACGAATCAGCGCCTGCCCGAGGGCATTCCCGCCGCCCAATAGCATAAGGCGCATTCGCATAGAGTCAGCAGGCTCGGTATCAGAATCATCAAATAATCAGGTGAAAAACGCCTGCAAACATATCACGTTGGCCGCTAACCCCCAACAGTTGCAGCCAAGGAGCGAATTCATTCGTGAATGAATTCGCTTGTAAGGCTTACTCAGCGGCAGGTGCCGGAGCGGGATTCATCACCACCTGTGGATAAGTCTGGGCAAAACGAACGTCCGGATGCTTATCCACAAGCCGTTTAAGACGCTCGTTGAAAGCCCGGCCCACACTGTATTGCCCACCCGACGAGGTACGGAACTGTGCGGTCAGGACCACGCCATTGAGATCCATGCGGTCCACACCGAAAACTTCCAGCGGCCCTTGCAGATTGTTCTTGAGCAGAATGTCTTCGGTGATCGATTGCCCTGTTTCGCGGATCAGCGCCATGGCTTCGTCGATATCGGAGTCATAAGTGAACTGCACCGAGAAGAATGCATAGGCAAACTGCCGGGACTGGTTGGTCACCGCCTTGATCTGCCCGAACGGCACCGAATGTACGAACCCCTTGCCGTCACGCAGGCGCACGGTACGAATCGTCAGGCTTTCGACCGAGCCGGAATGGCCGGTACTGAGCACCACCCAATCGCCGACGGAAAAGGTGTCTTCGATGATGATGAACAGGCCGGTGATCACATCCTGTACCAGTTGTTGCGAACCGAAACCAATGGCCAGACCAACGACCCCGGCACCAGCCAGCAAGGGGGCGACATTGATCCCCAGATTGGCCATGGTGGTGATTGCGCAAATCACCACCAGAATGATTTTCACCGCATTACGCAGCAACGGCAGGATGGTCTTGATCCGCGTGCTGGGCTGACGTGCATTGCGATGGTTGACGGGAGGCTTGAGGGCTTCCTGAATGGCCGTGTCGAGCACCACCCACAACAGCCAGGTGACCAGAAAGATCAGGCCGATGCTGCTCAGCGAGTCGCTGATGACTCGTCCGAGTGTATTGCGCTGGGCGAACTCGAACATCGAGAACCCCCAGATCCGTCCCAGGATTTCGATGAACGCTACCGCCAGCAGAATCCGCAACAGCGCATATACCAGACGGAGCAGGCGCGCCTTGTACACATGCCCACCACGTCCGACTTCTTCAGCGGGCTTGAACAGATGCTCGAATACCGTGCTCAGGAATACCGTGCTAATCAGCAACAAGGTGGTGAACAGCGCACACCGCAATGCTTCCTGACTGTCCTCGCCGGCCCCGATCAGGTTGATGGCTGAAACCAGGATCATCAGCAGAATCGGCAAGTGCCACAGGTTGGAGAAGATTTTCAGGGAACGCTGCAATGCGGGCCTCTGCAGGCGGCTGTTCAGCGAGCGGTTACGGATCAGGTGGGCGATCGGGCGACGCACCTTGATCACCAGCATGCAGAACACGACCGAAGCGAAAAGCCCGGTGAACACCGACACGCTGGTGGTGAAGTTGCTGCCCAGTTGCCGGGCAATCTGTGGGCTGGTCAGCGCATCGCTCAGCGCCGCCAGGAAGCCGATGATGAACAACGGCCTCGGGCTGTAGCGACGAATCATGCGCACGGCCGCGCGCTTGTGCCCCGAGTTGAACATGACGATGACGCATAGCAGCACCGACGTGGAAACAATGCCGCTGCTGGTCGCGTAGGCAAAACACAGCGCCAGCGCACGCCCGACGGAAGTCGGCATGAAATGGCTGACATACAGGGTCAACGGCAGGCAGATCACGGCGGGCAATGTAAAAGGCAGCACATATTTCAGCAGGGCCTGACTGCGCTCGCGCACCTGGAGAAACGGCCGTCGATTCAGTCGAATTGCCAGAAAACGCCCCAATGTCGTCAGCACCGCAAACGCACCGATCCACACCACCGACAGAATCAGGAAATCGCCCACTACGCTCCACGGAGAGCGTGCCGTGCGTTTATTGACCAGATCACCGATCTCGTCAGCGGCACGGTCGGCCCGCAAGCGCCAGGCATCCCACAGGCTTTCGTCCAGGTTGAGTGTCCTTTGGATGTCATCGATGCTGGTGCTGATCGCACCGAGCAGACCACCTTGCACCAGAATCTCCGCAGCAGCGGGTTCGGCCTCTGCTGGTTTTTCATCGGTTTTTTCGGCGGGCTTTTCGGCAGCTTTCTCGTCGGGTTTGTCTGCCTTTTTCTCAGTGGCCTTGTCGTCGACCGGAGCCGCTGCCGCCATAGGAAGAGCAGGCACGTCAGCGGCCTGAACATGAAAACTGCCTGCACAAAACAGGAGCCCCAACAGGATCAAGGTTCTTAACTGAGACACCGGACAGTTTCTCCTCTTTGAAATGACCGACAGAGCCAAAACTCCATGCAACTGATTCCGGTTCGGCTCGCAAGTTCGATCATGCCCGCAAATGCATGGCATTTTAAAATCAGCCTGCACGGGTGCTTGACCGATGGAGAACGATCGTTCTACCCTTTTACCCATGACGACCCAAACACCACCCAACGTGCAAGACAAGATTCTGCAAACCGCCGAAACGCTGATCTATCGCGTCGGCATTCACGCCATGGGCATGGACTTGCTGGTGCGGACCTCAGGCGTGGCCCGCAAGAGTATCTATCGCTACTTCGCGACCAAGGACGAGATTGCCGCACAGGCATTGAGTGCCCGTGATATCCGCTGGATGCAGTGGTTCAGGACCGAAGCCGACAAGGCCGAAACACCCGAGGAACGCATCCTCGGCATGTTTACAGTGCTCACCGGCTGGTTCGAGTCCGAAGGCTTTCGGGGCTGCGCCTTTATCAATACCGCAGGCGAAATCGGCGACCCTGAAGATCCTGTGCGCCTGATCGCCAAGGACCATAAACAGAAGCTGCTCGATTACGTGCTCGAACTGTGTGAACAACTTCCCGCGTCAGCGCCTGAAGCGCTGGCCAGGCAACTGCTGATCCTGATCGATGGGGCCATTACCCAGGCTCTGGTGATGGGCGATCACGCTGCTGCCAACGATGCCCGCGAGGTGGCCCGACTTCTGCTCAAGGCCGCCAGCCGTTCAACGCCCTGACACTCACCGCCCCGAGGTTCCGCCATGTCTACAACCGCTCAGCCACGCCCGCCGTTACCGCCTTTCAACCGCGAAACCGCCATTCAAAAGGTCCGCCTGGCTGAAGATGGCTGGAACAGTCGGGCCCCGGAAAAAGTCTCTCTGGCCTACACCGAAGATACCCAGTGGCGGAACCGTGCCGAATTTGTCACCAATCGTGAACAAGCCAGGGATTTCCTTGCCCGCAAATGGGCCAAGGAGCTGGACTATCGCCTGATCAAGGAACTGTGGGCCTTCACCGACAATCGCATCGCCGTGCGCTATGCCTACGAATGGCATGACGATTCGGGCAATTGGTTTCGTTCCTATGGCAACGAAAACTGGGAGTTTGAAGAAAACGGGCTGATGGCCAGACGTTTTGCCTGCATCAACGACCTGCCTATCAAGGAGTCGGAGCGCAAGTTCCACTGGCCGCTGGGGCGCAGACCGGATGACCATCCGGGGCTTTCGGAATTGGGGTTGTAATACCGTTGTTCGCGAATGAATTCGCTCCTACGGGGTTGATGTAGGGGCGAATTCATTCGCGAAGCCATCAATCAGCCTGAACCGTCACCTGCTGCTGTTCTCCAAGCCCCACAATGCCAAGGCGCATGGTCTGACCCGGACGCAGGAAGACCGGCGCGGGCTTGACGCCCAGGCCGACACCCGGCGGCGTGCCGGTGGAGATGACATCCCCCGGCTGAAGGCTCATGCAGCGGCTCAGATAGGCAATCAGTTGCGGGATATTGAATATCAACGTGCGTGTATTGCCCTGCTGGTAGCGGTGCCCATCGACCTCCAGCCACAGGTCGAGTGAATGCGGATCGGCAATTTCGTCACGGGTCACCAGCCAGGGCCCGATAGGGCCAAAGGTATCGAAGCCCTTGCCCTTGTCCCAGGTGCCTCCGCGCTCCAGTTGCCATTCACGCTCGGACACATCGTTGATCACGCAGTACCCGGCCACATGCTCCATGGCGTTGGCTTCGTCGATGTAGCGCCCGCCTTTGCCGATCACCACTCCCAGCTCTACTTCCCAGTCGGTCTTGACCGAGCCGCGAGGAATTTCCACCGCATCGTTCGGCCCGCAGATGGCGCTGGTCCACTTGTTGAAGATGATGGGTTCCTTGGGCACTTCCATATTGGATTCGGCAGCATGGTCGGCGTAGTTCAGCCCGATGCAGATGAACTTCCCTACTCGCCCGACACAGGCACCGATACGCGGCTTGCCCGGCACCAATGGCAGGCTGGCGGGATCAATTGCGGCCAACGCCGCCAGGCCGGCCGGGCTCAAGGCATCACCGGCAATATCCGCCACATGAGCGCCAAGATCGCGGATCTGGTTGTCGGCATCCAGCAGGCCGGGTCTTTCCGAACCTTTTTCGCCGTAACGTAGCAATTTCATTGGGTTCTCCTGTTTCTGTCGAAGATACAAACCGGGATTCAGATACTCATGCCGCCATCGATCACATGCAAAGTGCCTGTAGTGTAGGACGAGGCATCAGAGCCCAGATAAAGAGCCAGTCGAGCGATTTCCTGCGCAGTGCCGAGCCGCCCCATGGGCTGGCGCTCGACAAACTGCCGGTACACCTGCTCTTCGGAAAGGCCTTGCTGCAACGCCTGTTCAGCAATGCGTGCGCGTAGCGAAGGCGAGTCCACGGTGCCTGGACAAATGGCATTGCAGCGAATGCCCTGCCCAATGAAGTCTGCCGCGACCGACTTGGTCAGCCCCACCACGGCTGCCTTGCTAGCGGTGTAGGCAAAACGATTGGGCACGCCTTTGACGCTGGAAGCCACCGACGCCATGTTGATGATCGAGCCTGCTCCGCGCTCAAGCATGCCGGGCAGGAAAGCCCGGATCATGCGGTACATGGCCGTGACATTAAGGTCCATGGAGCGGCTCCAGGCGGCCTCATCGCACTCGAAAATATTGCCCGCATGCACGTAGCCCGCGCAGTTGAACAATACGTCCACCGGGCCGACCTGTTCGCGGATGGCCAGAATGTCCCGGGCCGAAGTGACATCCAGTGTCAGTGCTTGCAGGCCTTCAATCGCCTGCAACCCGCGAATGTCGATATCGGTCGCAATCACTTCAGCTCCTGCCTCGGCAAAAGCCATGGCGCTGGCCAGGCCAATCCCCTGGCCACCTGCCGTAATCAGAACGCGCTTGTTCTTCATCATGCTTTCTCCATGCCCAGATGATTGGGAAGCGCAGACCTGGCGACCGTCGCCTTGCCAAGCATGCTGCCGGGAATCGCCAGAATCAGCCCGCCACTGACCAGCAAGCAGAGCGCCAGTACGTAGGTCCCGTTATTGATGTTGCCGGTGAGTGTTTCGGCGACTGCCGTGATCATTGAACCGGTGAAACCGGACAGATTGCCGATGGCGTTGATCATGCCAATCCCGGCTGCGGCGGCGACACCGGACAGCAGTGTGCCCGGCAAGGTCCAGAAGATCGGCATCAGGCTCAGAATCCCCGAAGCGGCCACCGTGAGAAACAGCACGGAAAGCACCAGGTCCTGAGAAAAGTAGGCACTGAGGATCAAGCCAACACCCCCAATGAAGGCCGGAATCGCCGCATGCATCCGGCGTTCGCCCGTGCGATTGGAGTGCCGGGCATTGAGCAGCATTGCGACGGTCGCCACACCATAGGGAATGGCAGTCAGCAAGCCGATATGCAGCGTGTTGGAGATACCGGCGCTCTTGATGATCGAAGGCATCCAGAACGCCAGGCCGTAAAAGCCGGTATTGAAGGTCAGCAAGATCAGCACCAGCAGCCACACTCGCGGGTTGAAGAAGACTTCACTCATGCGCGTGGCCTTGCCATGGCTGTCCTTTTGCAGATTGGCCTTGAGCAAGGTTTTTTCTGCCGCCGAGAGCCATTTGGCCGAATCGATGTTGTCGCACAGACAGGCAATCACCACACAAGCCATGACGATCGAGGGAATGCCTTCGATGATCAGCATCCACTGCCAGCCGGCCATGCCCTGCACGCCGTTCATGCTGCTCATCAACCAGCCCGACAACATGCCACCCAATGTCAGGCTGACTGGCAAGGCCATCAGAAACCCCGACATGACCCGGCTTTGCCGATGGGTCGGGAACCAGTAATTGAGGTACAGGATGACGCCGGGAAAGAAACCGGCCTCGCAGACACCCAGCAGAAAGCGCAGCACGTAGAACATGGTGCTCGGCTCGATACTGAACACCCGCGCCAAAGGCACCGTAAAGGCAACGGCAATGGAAACCACGGCCCAACTGAACATGATCCGGGCGATCCAGAAACGGGCGCCAAACCGGTGCAGCAACAGGTTGCTGGGGACTTCAAAAAGGAAATAGCCCCAGAAGAACACGCTGGCGCCCAAGGCATAGACAGTGTTGCTGAACTGTAGATCGTTGAGCATATCCAGCTTGGCAAAGCCGATATTGACCCGGTCCAGATAGGCCGCCATGTAACACAGCAGCAGGACCGGCAGAATCCTCAGGATGACCTTGCGATAGGTCCGGTCCTCGAAAGCGGAGTCATGAACGTGCGCACTGGCACTCTGACTATCAGCGTGGGTTTGCATGGGAGTCACCCTTGGCACGTTTACATGCCTGATTGTTTTTATTGAAGGGATCGTTGTCGGGAGGAGAAGGCGATTACCCGATCACGTGCAGAAGCTGATGGGTAATCTATGCCAGGGATCGATTCAGTCCCAATGGCATTTTTGGATTAAGCGATAACAGTTGGTTATCGGAATGGCAGAGGATTCAGGTCTGTTTTTCCTGAGCCAGACGAGCGTTTTCCAGCAGAATGCCGGCGAACTCCAGAGCCGGCCCCGTCAATTGATCGCCCTTGCGGGTCAGGATGCCGTAGTACTGCGGCGTCAGGTGCATTTGCGTTTCAAGGGTCTTGAGCAACCCGCTTTCCAGATGCGGCGCAACCATGGCATCAGGCAGCATGCCGATCATCGGGCCGCTCTGCAGCACCTTCAGAAAGGTCTGCATGGAGATGGTTTCGATGGTGTTGCGCGGCACCTGCACCCCGGCAGTGGCGAACGCCTCTTCCATGCGACCGCGAATCGGCGTGCCCTTGGGATAAAGCATCCACGGCCAATCCACCAGTTGCTGCAAGGTCATGGGACCGGCATCGCACAACGGGTGCCTGCTGTTGACCACAATGCTGAACGGCTCGGGCGCCAGCGCCTGAAAGTCGTAGCGCTGTTGCTGCCCTTGATCGGTAAAGCGTCCGATGGCCAGATCCAGCGTTCGCTCCTCCAGCATCTCCATCAAGTGATCGCTGGTCTGCTCGACCACCTCAATGGCCAGCAACGGCCAGCGCTCCTTGATCTGCACAATGGCTTCGGGCAACACCACTGCCGTTGCGGCAAAGATACCGCCCACCTTGAGATGACCATGGCCACCGGCGCTCAGGTTGTTGATCTGCTCGACAAAGGTTCTGGCGTCGTTCAGTGCGAGTTGAGCATAACGAACCACCTGCACGCCAAGGGCGGTGGGCACCATGCTGCGTGGCAAGCGCTCGAAAATCGCAAAGCCGAACAGGCTTTCGAGTTCCTTGAGCATCTTGCTCAGGGCCGGTTGGCTGAGATTCATCTGCTGGGCCGCCAGGTGCATGTTCTGCGTGCGCCCCAAGGTATCGATAAGCGTAAGGTGCCTGAATTTGAGCCAACTGCAGAAGTTGGAGAATGACAGGTCCGACATGGGTTTCCCTCTGCAAGGCAATAACGCCAGGTTATCGATAAGTGAGAATTTGCCATTGGAGTTTATCCACAGGCCAACCTAGCGTGCAGTTTTTATGGACCAGGAAGCTTGCGCCATGTCGATCAACCTCACGCCTGAAAACACCCTGCCACTGGACAGCCCGTCCGCGACCCTGATCGGTCGCGCCTGGATTCCCGGCGCCTTGGCCGGGCCTTCACCCATCGTTCTGCGGGCTGACGGTGTCTTTGACCTGTCCCGTCATTTCGCGACGCTCAGTGACCTGCTTGAGCAGGACGCGCCCCTGCAAGCGCTTGCCCACGCCCCAGGCGACTTCATCGCCAGCGTTGAAGAACTGCTGGCAAACACAGGCGCTCACGCCGACACCTCAAAGCCTTTCCTGCTGGCACCGGTAGACCTGCAAGTCATCAAGGCGGCGGGCGTCACCTTTGCTGCCAGCATGATCGAACGGGTCATCGAGGAAAAAGCAGGCGGTGACGCGGCCCTGGCCGAAGGGGTTCGCGCCACCGTACGGGAGGTGATCGGTGACAACCTGCGCGCGGTCAAACCCGGCTCCGAGCAGGCCATGCGCCTGAAAGCGCTGCTGATTGAAAAAGGCATGTGGTCGCAATATCTGGAAGTCGGTATCGGCCCGGATGCCGAGATTTTCACCAAGGCCCCGGTGCTGGCTGCCGTGGGTAGCGCCAGCCAGATCGGCATCCATCCCGGTTCGCAATGGAACAACCCGGAACCTGAGGTGGTGCTGGCGGTGAACAGCCATGGTCAGGTTCACGGCGCGACACTGGGCAACGACGTCAACCTGCGGGATGTGGAAGGTCGCAGCGCGCTGTTGCTGGGCAAGGCCAAGGACAACAATGCGTCCTGCGCCATCGGCCCGTTCATCCGGCTCTTCGATGAGCAATTCAGCCTCGACGATATCCGCAACTGTGTCATCGACCTGCAAGTACGCGGTGAGGAAGGTTATTTACTGCACGGCTCCAGTTCCATGAATCAGATCAGCCGTGACCCGCTGGAGCTGGTCGGGCAAACACTCAACGCTCACCATCAATACCCGGATGGTTTCATGCTGTTTCTCGGGACGTTGTTCGCGCCGACAGAGGACCGCGATCACCCCGGTGCGGGGTTCACCCACAAAACGGGCGACCTGGTGCGCATCAGCAGCCCGTTGCTCGGAGCCCTGCACAATCAAGTTACCCATAGCGACATCGCCTCGCCCTGGACCTTCGGTATCGGCGCCCTGCTACGCAACCTTTCGGCACGAGGATTACTGGCCCGCTGAAACAGACAGCCCCTCAAGACTCAATCGACAACAAGAGAACAAATGAATATGAGCCTGCCCCCGAAACGCCCTCTACGCAGCCAGCAATGGTTCGACGACCCCGATCACGCCGATATGACCGCCCTCTATGTCGAACGCTACATGAACTACGGCCTGACACGGGATGAACTGCAATCCGGCCGCCCGATCATCGGCATCGCCCAGACCGGCAGCGACCTGACACCCTGTAACCGCCATCACATCGAACTCGCCCAGCGGGTCAAGGCTGGTATTCGGGATGCAGGTGGCATTCCCATGGAGTTTCCCGTCCACCCGATTGCCGAGCAGAGTCGTCGACCAACTGCGGCCCTGGACCGCAACCTGGCCTATCTGGGGCTGGTGGAAATTCTGCACGGTTATCCCCTTGATGGCGTGGTGCTGACCACTGGCTGTGACAAGACCACCCCGGCCTGTCTGATGGCTGCCGCCACCACCGACTTGCCCGCCATCGTCCTGTCCGGCGGGCCCATGCTCGATGGTCACCACAAAGGCGAGTTGATCGGTTCCGGTACCGTGCTCTGGCACGCCCGCAAACTGCTGGCCGCCGAAGAGATCGACTACGAAGGCTTCATGGAAATGACCACGGCAGCGTCGCCTTCTGTCGGGCACTGCGCTTTCCATGAATGCACTGGCCGAAGCGCTGGGCATGTCGCTGCCCGGCTGCGCCAGCATCCCGGCCCCTTATCGCGAGCGCGGGCAAATGGCTTATGCCACCGGCAAACGTATCTGCGAACTGGTACTGCAAGACGTGCGCCCCTCGCAGATCATGACCCGCGAAGCTTTCGAGAATGCGATTGCCGTGGCTTCGGCGCTGGGGGCCTCCAGCAATTGCCCGCCCCATCTGATCGCCATCGCTCGCCATATCGGCGTCGACTTGAGCCTGGACGACTGGCAGCGCATCGGCGTCGATGTGCCATTACTGGTCAACTGCATGCCCGCCGGGAAATACCTGGGCGAAGGCTTCCACCGCGCCGGTGGCGTTCCGGCCGTAATGCACGAGCTACAAAAAGCCGGACGCCTGCATGAAGACTGCGCCACCGTCAGCGGCAAGACGGTGGGCGACATTGTCCGCCACTCGCTCACCAGTAATACCGATGTGATCCTGCCCTACGACGCGCCCCTCAAACACAAGGCAGGCTTCATTGTGCTCAGCGGCAACTTCTTCGACAGCGCCATCATGAAGATGTCTGTCGTAGGCGAGGCCTTCCGCAAAAGCTATCTGTCCGAACCCGGTGCCGAAAACAGCTTTGAAGCCCGCGCCATCGTTTTTGAAGGACCGGAGGATTACCACGCCCGTATCAATGACCCGGCGCTCGACATCGATGAACGCTGCATTCTGGTAATTCGAGGCGCTGGCACTGTCGGTTATCCCGGCAGTGCCGAAGTGGTCAACATGGACCCGCCTGCCGAATTGATCAAACGCGGTATCGAGTCACTGCCCTGCCTGGGCGACGGTCGCCAGAGCGGGACCTCGGCCAGCCCGTCGATTCTCAATATGTCGCCGGAAGCGGCTATAGGTGGCGGCCTGGCGCTGCTGCGCACCAACGACTTGCTGCGCGTTGACCTCAATGCTCGCTCGGTCAATCTGCTGGTGGATGAAACAGAACTCGCCCAGCGCCGACAGGCCTGGACACCCAGCATCCCGCCGTCACAGACGCCATGGCAGGAACTTTACCGGCAACTGGTCGGGCAGTTATCCACAGGTGGCTGTCTGGAACCGGCCACCCTGCATATGAAAGTGATTGCACGCAGCGGCGGCGCTCCGCGGCATTCACACTGAGGATAAAAAGACTGCCCGGCATTCGCCGCATGCCGGGCAGTCAAAACAGGTTTATGGGCGGGCGCCGACTTCTGCGACCTGCGCAGTCCACGGTTTGACCTGCTCGCTCAACGACAGGCCAAGGCCTGGGCGGGTTGGCACCAGCATACGGCCATCGCGGGTTTCCAGACGCTCGTTGAACAGCGGCTCCAGCCACTCGAAGTGCTCGACCCAAGGTTCTGTCGGATAAGTCGCGGCCAGATGAACGTGAAGCTCCATGGCGAAGTGCGGTGCCAGCATCACACCTGCCTGCTCGGCCATGGCTGCAACTTTCAGGTAAGGCGTAATACCACCCACTCGCGGCGCATCCGGCATAAGGAAATCAGCACCGCGCAACTTGATGAACTCGGCGTGCTCGGCAACGCTGGTGAGCATCTCCCCGGTCGCAATCGGCGTGTCGAACTGCTGCGCCAGCGCGGCATGGCCTTCGGCGTCGTAGCAATCCAGCGGCTCTTCGATCCAGATCAGGTTGAACTCCTCGAAACGACGGCACATGCGTTGAGCGGTCGGACGGTCCCATTGCTGGTTGGCATCGACCATCAACGGGAAGTTATCCCCAAGGTGCTTGCGAACGGTGCTGACACGATGAATATCGAGGGCGCAATCCGGCTGTCCGACTTTCAACTTGATACCGCCGATGCCCTTCTCGCGGGACAAGTCGGTGTTCTTCATCAACTGCTCCAGCGGGGTATGCAGAAAGCCGCCCGAGGTGTTGTAGCAACGCACCGAATCACGCTGAGCGCCGAGCAGCCGTGCCAGAGACAAGTTCGCGCGCTTGGCCTTGAGATCCCAGAGCGCGACGTCGAAAGCACCGATGGCCTGGGTCGACATGCCGCTGCGCCCGACCGAAGCACCAGCCCAGCAGAGTTTTGTCCACAGCCTGGCAATGTCACTGGGATTTTCGCCAATCAAAGCCGGGGCAATTTCCTTCGCATGGGCAAACTGCCCCGGCCCACCGGCGCGCTTGGAATAGCTGAAGCCCAGGCCACGATGGCCGTCTACCGTTTCGATTTCGGCGAACAGAATGGCGATTTCGGTCATCGGCTTTTGCCGACCGGTCAGCACCTTGGCATCGCTGATCGGATTGGCCAGCGGCAGGAATACCGAGGACACCTTGACGTAGGCAATCCGGTCATCATCGGAAGACTTGAGGTTTTGTTGTTGTGCATGCATCAGGCTCTTCTCCTTGGCTGTCCAGACGGCAAAATGATTGCGCAATCATTCGCACTCAAAAAAAGCCACCGCGGGACTACGCCGGTGACCGTGAAGCCGATACTACACTGATTGCGCAATCATTCAACGACTCGTACAGTGACTGACGAGAAAAGGAACTCAGGTACTTTGGCGATCGACCAAGGTGAATCCCGTATCTATCCGCACTGGATCAGCGCTTGAAGCCGGGTAGTTGAAACGATCCAGCAACGCCTGCGCGACCTGATCGCCAATGTGCTTGCCATCGACCCGCACCGTCGAAAGCGCCGGATAAACCTGAGCGGCACTGGTCAGATCCCCGAAGCCCATGACCGCCAGGTCCTCCGGCACTCGCAGCCCTCGACTGGCAGCTTCGGCCAGAACACCTTGAGCCACGGTATCGGAGCTGCACACCACCACATCCGGCGTTTCAGAGCTTTCGAGTAACTGCCGCAGCCCTTCCCGCCCGGTTTCCAGCGTCGCGGGCGGCGTCAGCACTTGCATGGGCACATTATTCATCCCGTGCCGGTTCAGTTCGGCGACCAGGCTGTCGCTGCGACGCAGGCCGCGAGGGTCGCTGATGGTCACCACAGCAAAACGCTTGTAACCCTTGGCAAGCAGATGCCGGGCAGTGGCCTGGCCGACGCCCTCATGGGAAAACCCCACCAGCATATCGAGCGGCTCATCACTCAAGTCCCAGGCCTCGACGACAGGAATCCCCGCCTGCGCCAGCCGCAGGCGACTGGACTCGGTGTGCAAAGTCCCCGTCAACACGATGCCATCAGGACGCCGCCCCAATACGGCCTCAAGCAATTTCTCTTCCTGCTCGGCCGAATAACCGGTGAGCCCCAGAAGCGTCTGATAACCAGCTTCGGCCAAACGGTCCATCAGCGCCTGGACGGTATCGGCAAAAATGGAGTTGGCGATGGTCGGCAGGAAAATCGCCACCAGCCGGCTCTTGTTACTGGCGAGCCCACCGGCCAGCATATTCGGCACATAACCCGTCTTGCGCACCGCCTCAAGCACCTTCTCCCGCGCCTCCTTGCTGACCACATCAGGACGATGCAAGGCCCGGGAAACCGTGATGGGCGAAACACCCGCCACCTTCGCCACGTCAATCAGAGTGAGGCTCGATGCCTTTTTGGACAGCGATGAATCCGCTGCCTCGGACGACTTGCCTGCTTTTTTCGCCATGATGGTTCCGGGGTCTGGAGCGGTGGGATTTGTGGGGTGGGAATTTATCAAAGCTGAGGGGTTATAGCGGCAGAATTCAAAAAGAATCCTACGCTGAAGGGACTCTTGCTCGGCTCAATTGTCAGGCTCCATGGAGATGTTCTATGCCCAGAGTTCATCATGACGTCAACTGTTCTGCTCACTCCTGCGACAGTCTCATCCGATTCCGCACAACAGCAGGTGCTGGGGTCGGCGGCGATGATTCAGCGTGAAGTGTGAGCCTGGGGCGCCATGGGAGGCTAACAGGCTCAACATCAAAAATATCGAATTCATTCAGCCTCGTACCCAAGCCAATAGCGACTATTTTTGAATGTACTTATCCTGAGACTTGATAAACGCATCAAATTCTTTAGAGTTATAAACTTTAAGGCATGCATAGAACACCATTTTTTTCTTACTATACTTGCTTCCTGCGGAAACCTTGTCATAGGCCGAAAAAACATAGTCCATCGTTGCTTTGTAAGGGTTATGCAAGGTTTCCAAGGTGTCTTCATTTTGGAGTACAGCATGCATACCTTTCCCCATAAAGCCATAAGCACCTATGGCAAGTTTGATATCCGTTTTTATATCAGACTCATCGGAAAACTGATTAACAATACAATAAGAAAGGCCGTAATCTTTTAAAGACTGCCTGGCTGCTACGACATCAACACTGCCATAGGCAGCGCTTCCAAAGCACGTAGCAAGAAAAAGAAAAGCCAGTAAAAACTGTTTCATCCTTTCAACTCCCAGTAGCTAATCTTCACAAGTACCCCTGTAGAGCCTATCCAATCTTCGCCGTCCTGGCGATGATAGTCAGAACCGTCGCTGGTTACTTCTCCATTCCAAAGAACCACATGCCCTCTTGCATCCTCCCAACCGTCAGCTTCAATGACGATCACACCTTTCTTTCCAGCCATCAAGGCATCGTCCCCTGGGGCCATAACCAAATCAGGTTTTCCCCAGTTATACTTCAGAAAGTCAATCATATCATTGACCCTCAAAATATAGGCGAGTCCATCACTGCCACGCACCCTGTAAATACTTTTATTCTTGATAATTGTGCCCCGTGGAACCTTGTAGCCGCCATAGTTGAAAGCTCTGCTCATTCTTAGCGCACAAGAGTTCGCATAATTATCGGGAATTTTCCTCCGTAACTCGGCCGCCTCTCCACCCACCAAATCATAAACGGCTGCAGATTCCATGGAGCCTACTTCGGCATAGGCCTCCCACAAATCACTATAACGAGGTCTGTTGACCTTGACTGCCGTAGAAACCCCACCAGCACTTACCGTCAGATTAGTCATTACACTTCACCTTCCATGTCGATACGATCATCCATAAGCACACCAGAAACTACAGCAACCCCACCGGCACCTACAGTGGCCGAAAAAGCACGCTCTACACCACCTCCAACTTTAATATCAATAACCTCGCCAACCTCATAACCCGATGTTTTCACATGTACATTCAAATCCACATAGAATCGAGAAACATCGGCAAGAGGCTCGTGACTACTGCCATATGAAAAATAAATTTCTTTTATTGATTTTACTTTCCCCACAGCAGCAATAGGCACAAAACTGGCATTAGTGTGCTCAGCGCCACCAAAGACAGTAGACTGGCCAAAAATCACAGTATTGGATTCAGGTGGACAACCACAAGCGACGTAATCACCCTCCAACGCAACCGGACCTGCCGGCAAAATAACGGTTCTTGGCCCTACGGCAACTATAGGCCCCTTGCCTACACTGCATACGGGACAGCTAGCCATATGCCCGACCGATGATGTATTGACTGCACTATCGATATTAATACCCACGTTGCCTTCCAGTACAGCGCCACCCGTAGATGTAGGAGCTCCAACTCCAATCATTTTGCGTCCCATGCAAACGTCCTTCCTGAGTCAAATAATTACGATCTCGATCTTACGCATCTCATGCATGAAGCCGTGCGGCGCGCATGGCTAAAAATGTATCAACTCGTAACATTCTCGCCTCAAGCTGTACTCACTACCCTCATGCTTTTTTATCTATACGAAACAACTTGAGGCTATCTAAAACCTCCAAGATATTTTTGATAGACCTATAACGCGAAACCCCCGCAGTGCGGGGGTCTCAAGCTTAAACTTTACGAAAGTCTTATGTAGGTTAGAACGGAATATCATCATCAAAGCTGTCGAAATCAGCAGCCGGCTGTGGTGCTTGCTGTTGCGGAGCCGGGCGGGATTCGCGTTGTGGCTGTTGCGAATACGACTGCTGTGGCGGAGCCGATTGCGGGCGCGACTGCTGTGGGCGTGGCGCGGAGTTGCCGTAGTTGCCACCGCCTTGACCTTGTTGGGCATCGCCTTGTGGACGGCCGCCCAGCAGTTGCATGGTGCCTTGCATGTCGACGACGATTTCGGTGGTGTAGCGCTTGATGCCGTCTTTTTCCCACTCACGGGTCTGCAGCTTGCCTTCGATGTAGACCTGGGAACCCTTGCGCAGGTATTCGCCAGCGATTTCGGCGACCTTGCCGAACATCGAAACACGATGCCATTCGGTCTTTTCGACTTTCTGACCGGTCTGCTTGTCAGTCCATTGTTCGCTGGTTGCCAGACTCAGGTTGGTCACGGCGTTACCGTTAGGCAAGTAGCGAACTTCGGGATCCTGGCCGCATGTACCGACCAATATGACTTTGTTAACCCCACGGGCCATAACGTTCTCCTAGGCTTCGCACGCTTCAGGGGCCGGGTTGACCAGCTTTTCCAGAGACGCACGATCCAATAATTTTGTATCGAGTTTGATATAGATGGCGGCCTCTTCAGCCACCACCACTGCATCCGTCACGCCTGCTACGGACATTAAACGCTCTACCAGGCCTGCTTCACGCTGGGCCTCGGCCGACAACGGCAGGCGCAGGCTCGTCACGTACGGCGGTTCACGCATGGTTACTGCAAAGGCAAGCCAGATGGCGGCCATGCCAGCGCCTCCCAGGAAAACCACGTCGAGGCCACCATGCTGGAACAACCAGCCGCCGAGTATCCCACCTGCAGCCGAACCAAGGAACTGGCTGGTTGAATAAACTCCCATCGCCGTGCCTTTTCCGCCCGCCGGCGATACTTTGCTGATCAGGGACGGCAAGGACGCTTCCAGCAGGTTGAACGCGGTAAAGAATACCACTGTCCCGATCACCAGCGCCCGCAGCGTGTCGCCGAATGCCCAGAAGGATAGCTCAGAGAGCATCAGAACTGTGACGGCGCCGAGCAACACGCGCTTCATCTGACGCTTTTTTTCTCCGTAGATGATGAACGGGATCATCGCAAAGAAGGAGATCAACAGTGCCGTGAGGTAGACCCACCAGTGCTGCTCCTTGGGCAAACCGGCCTTTTCCACCAGCGCCAGCGGTAATGCGACGAAACTGGACATCAGCATCGCGTGCAACACGAAGATACCCAAATCCAGACGCAGCAGATCCGGATGACGCAGGGTCGCTCCCAATGCCTGTTTAGCGACGCCCGACTCACGGTGCAATAACGGACCATTGGCTTTCGGGACGACGAACGCCACGATCAGTATTCCCAGCAGCGCCATGCCACCCGTAGCCAGAAACAGTCCTGACAGGCCAAAAGCCCCCGTCAGCAAAGGCCCCACCACCATGGCGATGGCAAACGACAGACCAATGGTCATGCCGATCATGGCCATGGCCTTGGTGCGATGCTGTTCACGGGTCAGGTCTGATAGCAAGGCCATGACGGCCGCGGATATCGCGCCGGCACCTTGCAGGACGCGCCCGAGAATAACGCCCCAGATCGTGTCGGCATTGGCGGCCACCAGGCTGCCAAGTGCAAAGACGATCAGCCCCAGATAAATCACGGGACGTCGCCCGATCCGGTCGGAGATGACGCCGAACGGGATCTGCAACACAGCCTGCGTCAGTCCATAGGCCCCGATGGCCAGACCAATCAGGGCCGGACTCGCGCCAGCCAGGTCCATACCGTATGTTGCCAGGACCGGCAGAACCATGAACATGCCAAGCATTCGGAAAGCGAACACCAGGGCCAGACCGCCTGCTGCGCGTGTCTCACCGCTACTCATCCGTTCGCTATAGGGATCGTGCATGGAAAAACCTCGTGTGAACCGGCGGCGATTCTACCAGTCCCATCGGGGTACAGCACATACACGAGAGATACGCGACGCTTTGCCGCGTAATGGCATGCAGCCGTATACTCCGATGTTTATGCCCGCCAAGCGAGGCCGCAGTGGACAAGATCCTGATACGTGGGGCACGAACCCACAACCTGAAAAACATTGACCTGACCCTTCCACGCGACAAACTGATCGTTATTACCGGGTTGTCCGGTTCCGGCAAGTCATCGCTGGCGTTCGATACGTTGTATGCCGAAGGCCAGCGACGTTATGTCGAGTCTCTTTCTGCCTACGCCCGTCAATTTCTTTCGATGATGGAAAAACCGGACGTCGATACTATCGAAGGCCTGTCGCCTGCGATTTCCATCGAGCAGAAATCCACCTCCCATAACCCGCGTTCGACCGTCGGCACCATTACCGAGATTTACGATTACCTGCGTCTGCTGTACGCGCGGGTCGGTCAACCACGCTGCCCGGATCACGATATTCCGCTGGAAGCCCAGACCGTCAGCCAGATGGTCGATCTGGTTCTGGCGCAGCCCGAAGGCAGCAAATTGATGCTGCTGGCACCGGTCATTCGCGAGCGCAAGGGCGAGCATCTTTCGGTATTCGAGGAACTGCGCGCTCAGGGCTTCGTCCGGGCTCGCGTCAACGGCAAGCTGTTTGAACTCGACGAACTGCCCAAGCTGGACAAACAAAAGAAGCACTCCATCGACGTGGTGGTAGACCGTTTCAAGGTTCGCCCGGACTTGCAGCAGCGCCTGGCCGAGTCGTTCGAGACCGCATTGAAGCTGGCCGACGGCATCGCGCTGGTCGCGCCGATGGATGATGAGCCAGGCGAAGAAATCATCTTCTCTGCGCGCTTTGCCTGCCCGATCTGCGGCCATGCCATCAGCGAGCTGGAACCCAAGTTGTTCTCCTTCAACAACCCGGCCGGTGCGTGCCCGACCTGTGACGGGCTGGGCGTGAAGCAGTACTTCGATGTGAAGCGACTGGTCAATGCCGAGCTGACGCTGGCAGAGGGAGCGATACGCGGATGGGACAGGCGTAACGTCTATTACTTCCAGATGCTGGGCTCGCTGTCCAAGCACTACGACTTCAGCCTGGAAGTGCCGTTCAAGGAGCTGGCTCCCGAAACGCAGAAAATCCTGCTTAACGGTAGCGGCACACAGAATGTCGACTTCCGTTATCTGAATGATCGCGGCGATATCGTCAAACGTGCGCATCCATTTGAAGGCATCGTGCCGAACCTTGAGCGACGCTACCGGGAAACCGAGTCGGCAACCGTCCGTGAAGAGCTGGCCAAGTTCCTCGGTACTCAGCCTTGCCCGGATTGCCGTGGCACTCGTTTGCGTCGCGAGGCTCGTCACGTCTGGGTCGGCGAGAAAACCCTGCCAGCGGTCACCAACCTGCCGATTGGCGATGCCACCGACTATTTCAGTGGCCTGAAGCTGACCGGACGCCGTGGCGAAATCGCCGACAAGATTCTCAAGGAGATCCGCGAGCGCTTGCAGTTCCTGGTCAACGTCGGCCTGGATTACCTGACGCTGGATCGCAGCGCCGATACCCTGTCGGGTGGTGAAGCGCAGCGTATTCGCCTGGCGAGCCAGATCGGTGCTGGCCTGGTAGGGGTGATGTACATCCTCGACGAGCCGTCGATTGGTCTGCATCAACGCGATAACGACCGCTTGCTGGGCACACTCAAGCACCTGCGCGATATCGGCAATACCGTGATCGTGGTCGAGCATGATGAAGATGCTATTCGCCTTGCTGACTATGTCGTGGACATCGGCCCGGGCGCTGGCGTACACGGCGGCAATATTGTCGCTGAAGGTACACCTGACGAGGTGATGAGCCATCCTGACTCGTTGACAGGCAAGTACCTGTCAGGCCGGGTCAAGATTGAAGTACCGGCCAAGCGCACGCCACGTAACAAGAAGCTGTCGCTTACGCTCAAGGGCGCGCGCGGCAACAACCTGCGCAATGTGAACCTGGATATCCCGATTGGTTTGCTGACCTGCGTGACCGGTGTTTCCGGCTCAGGCAAGTCGACACTGATCAACAACACTCTGTTCCCGCTCAGCGCCACAGCGCTCAACGGCGCAACAACTCTGGAAGCCGCAACCCACGACAGCATCAATGGCTTGCAGCATCTGGACAAGGTCGTGGACATCGACCAGAGCCCGATCGGCCGTACACCTCGCTCGAACCCGGCGACCTACACCGGACTGTTCACGCCTATTCGTGAGCTGTTTGCTGGTGTGCCGGAATCGCGGTCTCGCGGTTATGGTCCTGGGCGCTTCTCGTTCAACGTCAAGGGCGGGCGCTGCGAGGCTTGCCAGGGTGACGGCCTGATCAAGGTCGAGATGCACTTCCTGCCGGACATTTATGTCCCTTGCGACGTGTGCAAGAGCAAGCGCTACAACCGCGAAACGCTGGAGATCAAGTACAAGGGCAAGAGCATCCATGAGGTGCTGGAAATGACCATTGAAGAGGCCCGTGTCTTCTTCGATGCCGTTCCGGCCCTGGCGCGCAAGCTGCAAACGCTGATGGATGTGGGGCTTTCCTACATCAAGCTGGGGCAGTCGGCGACAACCTTGTCAGGCGGTGAGGCACAACGGGTAAAGCTGTCTCGCGAGCTCTCCAAGCGTGATACCGGCAAGACGCTATATATCCTCGACGAACCTACCACCGGTCTGCACTTTGCCGATATTCAGCAATTGCTTGATGTCTTGCATCGCCTGCGCGATCACGGCAACACAGTGGTAGTGATTGAGCACAACCTGGACGTCATCAAGACCGCCGACTGGCTGGTGGATCTCGGGCCGGAAGGTGGTTCAAGAGGCGGACAGATTATCGCCACCGGCACGCCGGAAGAAGTGGCAGAGATGGAGCAGTCCTATACCGGACACTATCTCAAGCCTCTGCTGATCAGGGACCGTGCTTGAGTCAGTCGATTTTCTAGAAACGCAAAATGAAAAAGCCCCTGCCACGTCAGTGTGCAGGGGCTTTTTGCTATACGGGGGAAATCAGAACTGCGATTGCAGGTAGTTTTCCAGGCCGATAGCTTTGATCAGACCAGTCTGCTGCTCCAGCCAGTAGGTGTGATCTTCTTCAGTGTCAGCCAGTTGCAGGCGCAGGATGTCGCGACTGATGTAATCCTTGTGCAGTTCGCACAACTCGATGCCTTTACACAGCGCAGCGCGCACCTTGTATTCAAGACGCAGGTCGCTGGCGAGCATTTCAGGCACCGTGGTACCGATATCCAGATCATCCGGGCGCATGCGCGGCGTGCCTTCAAGCATCAGGATACGGCGGATCAGCGCATCGGCGTGTTGCGCTTCTTCTTCCATTTCATGATTGATGCGTTCGTAGAGCTTGGCGAAACCCCAATCTTCGTACATACGCGAATGGATGAAATATTGGTCACGAGCAGCCAGTTCGCCAGTGAGCAACGTGTTCAGATAATCGATTACTTCTGGATGGCCTTGCATCGCACCAGATCTCCCTGCTGAAAGGCCATAGTTTGAACCAAGCTGACTGTCAGGTCACTTCCAAAAACGCAATAATCCGATAAAAAGCGGCGAAAAAAGGGTTATCAGAAGCGAAAAACCGCCCAAATGAGGGCGGTTCTGTTTCTCACTTCGACTTAGCCCAGCTGGACGCCCAAAGCTTTGGCAATACCTTCGCCATAGGCAGGGTCAGCTTTGAAGAAGTACTGCAACTGACGCTGCACCACATCGCTGGAAACCCCTTGCATCGCACCGGCAATATTGTTGATCAACAGCGCCTTCTGATCGGCATCCATCAGGTTGAACAACTTGCCGGCCTGGCTGTAATAGTCGGTGTCTTCACGATGATCGTGACGATCGGCAGCGCCACTCAAGGCCAGAGCCGGTTCGGCATAACGAGGAGCCTGTTTTGGCGCGTCCGCATAGCTGTTTGGCTCATAGTTCGGAGCTGCACCACCATTGCTGCCAAATGCCATTGCTCCGTCACGCTGATAGCTGTTTACCGGGCTTTTCGCAGCATTGATCGGCAAGTGCTGGTGATTGGTTCCTACACGGTAGCGGTGAGCATCGGCGTAGGCGAACACTCGCCCCTGGAGCATACGGTCAGGCGAAAGACCAACGCCTGGCACCATATTGCTCGGACCAAAAGCGGCCTGCTCGACTTCGGCGAAGTAGTTGAGCGGGTTACGGTTGAGTTCCAGCTCACCCACTTCGATCAGAGGAAACTCTTTCTGCGACCAGGTCTTGGTCACATCGAACGGGTTCTCGTGATGATTGGCGGCCTGGGCTTCGGTCATCAACTGGATGCACACCTGCCATTTCGGGAACTCACCACGCTCGATGGCGCTAAACAGGTCGCGCTGTGCGTAGTCCGGGTCAGTACCTGCCAGACGAGCCGCATCCGCAGGTGTCAGGTTTTTGATGCCCTGTTTGGACTTGTAGTGCCATTTGACCCAGTGACGTTCACCCGCAGCGCTGATCAGGCTGTAGGTGTGACTGCCGAAGCCGTGCATGTGGCGGTAGCCATCAGGAATACCCCGGTCCGAAAACAGGATGGTGATCTGGTGCAGAGCCTCGGGGGAGTACGACCAGAAGTCCCACATCGCTTGCGCGCTTTTCAGGTTGCTCTGCGGCAGACGTTTTTGGGTGTGGATGAAATCCGGGAATTTCAGCGGGTCGCGGATGAAGAACACTGGTGTGTTGTTACCCACGATGTCCCAGTTACCTTCTTCGGTGTAGAACTTCACGGCGAAACCACGTGGGTCACGTTCGGTATCAGCCGAACCACGCTCGCCGCCTACGGTGGAGAAGCGCAGGAATATAGGCGTCTGCTTGCCGACCGAC
Organism: Pseudomonas cichorii; assembly: GCF_015471405.1. Lineage (GTDB taxonomy): Bacteria > Pseudomonadota > Gammaproteobacteria > Pseudomonadales > Pseudomonadaceae > Aquipseudomonas > Aquipseudomonas serbiensis. Next base: position 33,595 of record NZ_BLVZ01000007.1, on the reverse strand, counting down.
TCAAAGAGCTTGGCGCTGGAGTATTGGGTGATATCGCGGGTGACCGTGAAAGTGCCGTGAGCACCCGAACCCTTGGCGTGTACGCGACGCTCCGGGATGTTCTCACGGTTGAAATGGGCAAGTTTCTCGATCAGATGGAAATCGTCGAGCAGCAATGGACCGCGTGGGCCGGCCGAACGGGAGTTCTGGTTATCCGCTACGGGCGCACCGCTCGCAGTCGTAAGCGTTTTAGTCTGGCTCATTCGATTCTTCCTCAGTCTTATAGGGCTGGCTAATGGTCTGAGGAGGATTATTGGTCAGAACTGAAACACTCTCAAATTTATTAAATTATACGAGCTGATAGTTTTTACGAATTTCAAAAAACAAAAAACCGGGCACAAGGCCCGGTTCTTTGTTCAGACTGACGTCTTATTCAGCAGCTTCTACAACACCACCGACAGGACGATCAACCAGCTCGACGTACGCCATTGGCGCGTTGTCGCCAGCGCGGAAACCGCACTTGAGGATACGCAGATAGCCGCCCTGACGGGTTGCATAGCGCTTGCCCAGATCGTTGAACAGCTTACCAACGATTTCTTTCGAACGAGTACGGTCGAAAGCCAAACGACGGTTAGCAACGCTGTCTACCTTGGCCAGGGTGATCAGCGGCTCGGCAACGCGGCGCAGTTCCTTGGCTTTTGGCAGTGTAGTTTTGATCAGCTCGTGCTCGAACAGCGACACCGCCATGTTCTGGAACATGGCCTTGCGGTGAGAGCTGGTACGGCTCAGGTGACGTCCACTTTTACGATGACGCATGGTTCATTCCTTACCAAACACAACGTTCGGTGATTACGACGATCAGGCAGTCGCCTTGTCGTCCTTCTTAAGACTTGCAGGCGGCCAGTTGTCGAGGCGCATGCCGAGGGAAAGACCACGAGAAGCCAGGACATCCTTGATCTCAGTCAGGGACTTCTTGCCCAGGTTCGGAGTCTTCAACAGTTCTACTTCGGTACGCTGAATCAGGTCGCCGATGTAGTAAATGTTCTCCGCCTTAAGGCAGTTGGCCGAACGCACGGTCAGTTCCAAATCGTCAACCGGACGGAGGAGGATCGGATCGATCTCATCTTCCTGTTCGATTACCACTGGTTCGCTGTCACCTTTGAGGTCGACGAACGCAGCCAACTGCTGTTGCAGAATGGTTGCAGCACGACGGATAGCCTCTTCAGGATCCAGAGTACCGTTGGTTTCCATATCAATAACCAGCTTGTCCAGGTTGGTACGCTGCTCGACACGGGCGTTTTGCACCTCGTAGGCGATGCGACGTACTGGGCTGAACGAAGAGTCAAGCTGCAGACGACCAATGCTGCGGCTTTCATCTTCATCGCTCTGACGCGAGTCTGCCGGTTCATAACCACGACCACGAGCTACTACGAGCTTCATGTTCAAGGCGCCGTTAGACGCCAGGTTAGCGATTACGTGATCGGGATTAACGATCTCGACATCATGATCCAGCTGAATATCGGCAGCGGTAACCACCCCCGAACCCTTCTTCGACAAGGTCAGCGTAACTTCGTCTCGACCGTGCAGCTTGATAGCCAGACCTTTAAGGTTCAACAGGATTTCAATTACGTCTTCCTGTACACCTTCGATAGCGCTGTACTCATGGAGTACACCGTCAATCTCGGCCTCGACTACTGCACAGCCGGGCATGGAGGACAACAGAATGCGGCGAAGCGCGTTGCCCAGGGTATGGCCAAAACCACGCTCGAGAGGCTCGAGAGTAATCTTGGCGCGGGTTGGACTGACAACCTGCACATCAATATGGCGGGGTGTCAGGAACTCATTTACCGAAATCTGCATGGATGCACCTATTTTCTAGCCCTTACTTGGAGTAGAGCTCGACAATCAGGCTTTCGTTGATGTCGGCGGATAGATCACTGCGAGCTGGAACGCTTTTGAAAACGCCCGATTTCTTTTCAGTGTCTACTTCTACCCATTCTACGCGGCCACGTTGGGCACACAGATCGAGAGCCTGGACAATACGCAGTTGGTTCTTGGCCTTCTCGCGAATAGCGACTACGTCACCAGCACGAACCTGGTAAGAAGGAACGTTAACGGTTTTGCCGTTGACGCTGATCGACTTGTGCGAAACCAGTTGACGGGATTCGGCACGAGTCGAGCCGAAGCCCATACGATATACAACGTTGTCCAGACGGCATTCGAGCAATTGCAGCAGGTTTTCGCCTGTTGCGCCTTTCTTGCCGGCAGCTTCTTTGTAGTAGCCGCTGAACTGACGCTCGAGAACGCCGTAGATACGACGGACTTTTTGCTTTTCACGCAGCTGGGTACCGTAATCGGACTGACGACCGCGGCGTTGACCGTGGATGCCTGGAGCTGCTTCGATGTTGCACTTGGATTCGATAGCGCGAACGCCGCTCTTCAGAAAGAGATCGGTGCCTTCACGACGAGCAAGTTTGCATTTTGGACCAATGTAACGAGCCATTTCTTACAGTCTCCTGGATTACACGCGGCGCTTCTTCGGCGGACGGCACCCGTTGTGCGGGATTGGCGTCACGTCGGTGATGCTGGCGATCTTATAGCCACAGCCGTTCAATGCACGGACAGCGGATTCACGACCTGGGCCTGGACCCTTGACATTGACGTCGAGGTTCTTCAGACCGTACTCCAGCGCAGCTTGACCAGCACGCTCGGCAGCTACTTGAGCAGCGAACGGGGTGGACTTGCGGGAACCACGGAAACCCGAACCGCCGGAGGTAGCCCAGGAAAGAGCGTTACCTTGACGATCGGTAATGGTGACGATTGTGTTGTTAAACGACGCGTGGATGTGGGCGATGCCATCAACCACTGTCTTTTTAACTTTTTTACGAGGACGAGCAGCAGGTTTTGCCATGACTAAATTCCTGTCGATACGCTGGAGCGATTACTTGCGGATCGGCTTACGCGGACCTTTGCGAGTACGCGCGTTGGTCTTGGTACGCTGACCGCGTACTGGAAGACCACGACGATGACGCAGACCGCGGTAGCAGCCCAAGTCCATCAAGCGCTTGATTTTCATGTTGATTTCGCGACGCAGGTCACCTTCAGTGGTGAACTTCGCCACTTCGCCACGCAGCTGTTCAATCTGCTCGTCGCTCAGATCTTTGATCTTTGCCGCTGGGTTAACCCCAGTGGTTGCACAAATTTTCTGTGCAGTAGTGCGACCAACACCATAGATGTAGGTCAGCGAGATAACAGTATGCTTGTTATCTGGAATGTTAACGCCTGCAATACGGGCCATTCAGTGGGACTCCAATTGACAGCTACCTACGCCCCGGAAGCCAAGAAATAGGGCGCGAGATAATATCGCTGTAGTAACAAATAATCAACCCAGCAGCGCACTAGCTGCTGGGCTTAAGCACAAATCACAATCAGCCTTGGCGCTGTTTATGACGTGGTTCCGCGCTGCAAATTACTCGAACAACACCTTCGCGGCGAATAATCTTGCAGTTACGGCACAGCTTTTTCACCGATGCACGAACTTTCATCACCAACTCCTCGAACCTTATGGGTACCTCAGCGCAGCATTCCGCCGCCGCTGCCGTAACCCTTCAGGTTGGCTTTCTTCATCAGGGATTCATACTGGTGCGAAACGAGGTGAGATTGTACTTGCGACATAAAGTCCATCACAACCACGACCACGATCAGCAACGAGGTCCCGCCAAGGTAGAACGGTACGTTTGCCGCAACCACCAGAAACTGGGGAAGCAGACACACGGCCGTCATATAAAGAGCACCGAACATGGTCAAGCGAGTCAGTACGCCATCAATGTAGCGCGCAGACTGCTCACCTGGACGGATGCCCGGAATAAAGGCACCGGACTTCTTCAGGTTTTCCGCTACGTCTTTCGGATTGAACATCAACGCCGTATAGAAGAAGCAGAAGAAAATAATCCCTGCACTAAACAGCAGAATATTCAACGGCTGACCAGGAGCGATCGACTGCGAGATGTCCTGCAACCAGCCCATACCTTCAGACTGACCGAACCAGGACCCCAACGAAGCCGGGAACAGCAAGATGCTGCTCGCGAAAATGGCAGGAATAACACCAGCCATGTTCACTTTCAGCGGCAAGTGGCTGGTCTGCGCTGCGAAGACCTTGCGGCCTTGCTGACGCTTGGCGTAGTGAACAGCAATACGACGCTGACCACGCTCAATGAACACCACGAAACCGATGATCGCTACTGCCAGCAAACCGATGGCGACCAAGGCGAAGATATTGATATCACCCTGACGTGCAGACTCGAAAGACTGCCCAATCGCTCTCGGAAGACCGGCGACGATACCTGCGAAAATCAACATCGAGATACCGTTACCAACACCGCGCTCGGTAATCTGCTCGCCCAGCCACATCATGAACATTGCACCAGCCACAAAGGTGGTGACAGCTACGAAGTGGAAGCCGATGTCTGCAGAGAAAGCAACGCCCTGACCAGCCAGGCCAACGGACATGCCGGTAGCTTGAACCAGGGCCAGGACGACGGTGCCGTAGCGGGTGTACTGGCTGATCTTGCGACGGCCAGCTTCACCTTCCTTCTTCAACTGCTCCAGCTGTGGGCTGACGGCGGTCATCAGCTGCATGATGATCGATGCCGAAATGTACGGCATGATCCCCAGTGCAAAGATGCTCATCCGCTCCAGCGCACCGCCGGAAAACATGTTGAACAAGCTAAGAATGGTCCCCTCATTCTGTCGAAACAGGTCCGCGAGTCGCTCCGGGTTGATACCTGGAACCGGGATGTGTGCGCCTATTCGGTAGACGATAATCGCCAGGAACAGAAAACGCAGACGAGCCCAGAGTTCAGACATACCGCCTTTGCCGAGCGCAGAGAGAGCACCTTGCTTAGCCATTTATTCCTCGAACTTGCCGCCAGCTGCTTCGATAGCCGCACGCGCACCTTTGGTGGCTGCGATACCTTTGATGGTGACAGCGCGAGTAACTTCGCCGGACAGCATGATTTTCACGCGCTGTACGTTCTGGTTAATCACGTTGGCATCCTTCAGGGACTGCACAGTTACGATGTCGCCTTCCACTTTGGCCAGCTCGGACAGACGCACTTCTGCGCGGTCCATGGCTTTCAGGGAAACGAAACCGAATTTTGGCAGACGACGATGCAGCGGCTGTTGGCCGCCTTCAAAGCCCGGAGCAATAGTGCCACCGGAGCGGGAGGTCTGACCTTTGTGACCACGGCCACCAGTCTTACCCAAACCGCTACCGATACCACGGCCCGGACGATGCTTTTCGCGACGGGAACCCGGCGCTGGACTCAGATCATTGAGTTTCATCGATTAACCCTCGACTCGCAGCATGTAGTAAGCCTTGTTGATCATCCCGCGATTTTCGGGAGTATCCTGGACTTCTACAGTGTGACCGATGCGACGCAGACCCAGACCCTTAACGCACAGTTTGTGGTTAGGGAGACGGCCGGCGGTGCTTTTGATCAGCGTTACTTTAACGGTAGCCATGATCAGATGATCTCCTCAACACGCTTGCCACGCTTGGCAGCAATGGACTCAGGAGACTGCATGCCCTTCAGACCCTTGAAAGTGGCGTGAACCACGTTTACAGGGTTAGTAGAGCCGTAGCACTTGGCCAATACGTTCTGGACACCAGCAACTTCCAGCACTGCGCGCATAGCGCCGCCAGCGATGATACCGGTACCTTCAGAAGCAGGCTGCATGTACACCTTGGAAGCGCCATGAGCAGACTTCATTGCGTACTGCAGAGTGGTGCCGTTCAGATCGACTTGGATCATGTTGCGGCGAGCAGCTTCCATCGCTTTCTGGATTGCAGCAGGCACTTCACGTGACTTGCCACGGCCGAAGCCAACACGCCCTTTACCATCACCCACTACGGTCAACGCAGTGAAAGTGAAGATACGGCCGCCTTTTACGGTTTTGGCCACGCGGTTAACTTGAACCAGCTTCTCGATGTAGCCTTCGTCGCGTTTTTGGTCGTTATTTGCCATAACTTAGAACTCCAGCCCGCCTTCACGAGCAGCATCAGCCAGCGCTTTGACACGGCCGTGGTACTTGAAGCCAGAACGGTCGAAAGCCACTTGCGATACGCCAGCGGCTTTTGCACGCTCGGCGACCAGCTTGCCAACCTTAGTGGCCGCGTCGATGTTGCCAGTGGCGCCATCACGCAGTTCTTTGTCCAAAGTCGAGGCGCTTGCCAGGACTTTGCTGCCGTCGGCCGAAATGACCTGGGCATAAATGTGCTGCGAAGAGCGGTGCACGCAGAGACGCACGACTTCTAGTTCGTGCATTTTCAGGCGTGCTTTGCGAGCGCGACGCAGTCGGGTAACTTTTTTGACGGTCATTTGCTATGCCCTACTTCTTCTTGGCTTCTTTACGGCGGACGACTTCGTCTGCGTAACGCACACCTTTGCCTTTGTACGGCTCAGGACGGCGGAAGTCGCGGATCTCAGCGGCCACTTGACCAACCAACTGCTTGTCGATACCACGAATCAGGATATCGGTCTGGTTGGGGGTCTCAGCGGTAATGCCATTTGGCAATTCGTAATCCACCGGGTGCGAGAAGCCAAGTGCCAGGTTCAGGACCGAGCCTTTTGCTTGCGCTTTGTAACCAACACCGACCAGCTGGAGCTTACGCTCGAAGCCTTGGCTTACGCCCTGGACCATGTTGTTAACCAGTGCACGAGTTGTGCCTGCCATTGCGCGAGTCTGTTGATCGCCATTGCGAGCAGAAAAACGCAGCTCACCAGCTTCTTCAACAATTTCAACGGACGAATGGACGTTCAGTTCCAGAGTACCCTTGGCACCCTTCACCGAAAGCTGCTGGCCGACGAGTTTGATCTCGACGCCGGATGGCAACTTAACGGGGTTCTTAGCTACGCGTGACATGCTTATCCCCCCTTAGAACACAGTGCAAAGCACTTCGCCACCGACACCGGCAGCGCGCGCAGCACGATCCGTCATCACACCTTTGTTGGTGGAGACGATAGACACACCGAGACCGCCACGAACTTTTGGCAGATCATCGGAGGACTTGTACTGACGCAAGCCTGGGCGGCTGACGCGCTTCACTTCTTCGATGACTGGACGGCCTTCGAAGTACTTCAGCTCGATGGACAGCAACGGTTTGATTTCGCTGCTGATCTGATAACCCGCAATGTAACCTTCGTCTTTCAGGACTTTGGCTACAGCAACCTTCAACGTGGAAGATGGCATGCTCACGACGGGCTTTTCAGCCATCTGGGCATTACGGATACGAGTTAGCATGTCCGCTAACGGGTCCTGCATACTCATGGGCTAGACGCTCCTAATACAAAATAATTAGCCTTGCGGCTACAGCTTGTCGCCGAGATTTTCCGGGCAAGTAAAAACACGGGCTCAGGCGAGCCGGCAATTCTAGACCTACACTAGAAACGAATCAAGCCCCAAAAGGGGCTTGATTTGATTTCCCGGCTTACCTGGCGTCGATTTCTTGCGAAACCGACGACAGGTAGCGAGAGGTACGTCTTACCAGCTGGCTTTAACCAGACCTGGAACGTCACCACGCATTGCTGCTTCACGCAGCTTGTTACGGCCAAGGCCGAACTTGCGATAGACGCCGTGTGGACGACCGGTGATGCGGCAACGGTTACGCATGCGCGAAGCGCTTGCGTCACGTGGTTGCTTCTGCAGAGCTACGGTAGCTTCCCAACGCGCTTCTGGACTTGCGTTCAGATCAACGATGATTGCTTTGAGCGCTGCACGCTTTACGGCGAACTTGGCAACAGTGAGCTGACGCTTCAGCTCACGGTTTTTCATGCTCTTCTTGGCCATTTTCCTACTCCAATCAGTTGCGGAACGGGAATTTGAAAGCACGCAGCAGTGCGCGGCCTTCGTCATCGTTCTTGGCAGTGGTGGTCAGGGTAATGTCCAGACCGCGGAGAGCATCGATCTTGTCGTAGTCGATTTCCGGGAAGATGATCTGCTCTTTAACGCCCATGCTGTAGTTACCACGACCATCGAAGGACTTGGCATTCAGGCCGCGGAAGTCGCGAACCCGAGGCAGGGAGATCGACAGCAGACGATCCAGGAATTCGTACATACGATCGCGGCGCAGAGTTACTTTGACGCCGATCGGCCAACCTTCACGGACTTTAAAGCCAGCGATGGATTTCCGAGCGTAAGTCACAACAACTTTTTGACCGGTGATCTTTTCCAGGTCAGCAACAGCGTGCTCGATGACTTTCTTGTCGCCGATCGCTTCGCCCAGACCCATGTTCAGGGTGATTTTGGTAACGCGCGGAACTTCCATCACGTTCGCCAGCTTAAGTTCTTCCTTAAGCTTCGGAGCGATTTCCTTCCGGTAAATCTCTTTTAGTCGTGCCATGGTCTTCTACCTAGCAGTGTTCAAGCATCAACCGCTTTTTGGGTCGACTTGAAGACACGAATTTTCTTGCCGTCTTCAACTTTGAAACCAACGCGGTCAGCCTTGTTGGTTGCGCCGTTGAAAATGGCGACGTTGGAAGCGTGCAGTGGCGCTTCTTTCTCGACGATACCGCCCTGTACGCCCGACATCGGGTTTGGCTTGGTATGACGCTTCACCAGGTTGATCCCACCAACGACCAGACGGTCATCAGCGAGAACCTTGAGCACCTTACCGCGCTTACCTTTGTCTTTGCCGGCGATCACGATGATCTCGTCGTCACGACGAATCTTTTGCATGTCGGATCTCCTTACAGTACTTCTGGGGCGAGCGAGACGATCTTCATGAACTTCTCAGTACGAAGTTCACGGGTCACTGGCCCAAAGATACGGGTACCGATCGGCTCTTGCTTGTTGTTCAACAGAACAGCAGCGTTGCCATCGAAGCGGATGATGGAGCCGTCTGCACGACGAACACCGTGGCGAGTGCGGACTACAACAGCAGTCATCACTTGGCCTTTTTTCACCTTACCGCGTGGAATTGCTTCCTTGACGGTCACTTTGATGATGTCACCGATACCAGCGTAACGACGATGGGAGCCACCCAGCACCTTGATGCACATAACGCGGCGAGCGCCGCTGTTATCGGCCACATCGAGCATGGATTGAGTCTGAATCATATAATTTCTCCGACCCCTAGTCCTTAGACTTCCACAGCGCGTTCGAGGATATCAACCAACGCCCAAGACTTGGTCTTGGCTACCGGACGAGTTTCACGAATAGTGACCTTGTCGCCGATATGGCACTGATTGGTTTCGTCGTGCGCGTGCAGCTTAGTCGAACGCTTAACGTATTTACCGTAGATTGGGTGCTTGACGCGACGCTCAATCAGAACGGTGATGGTCTTGTCCATCTTGTCGCTGACAACACGGCCAGTCAGCGTACGGACGGTTTTTTCGGCTTCAGCCATGATTACTTACCTGCCTGCTGGTTGAGCACAGTCTTCACGCGAGCGATGTCACGCTTAACTTGCGAGAGCAGGTGAGACTGCCCCAACTGGCCAGTTGCTTTCTGCATACGCAGATTGAACTGGTCGCGCAGCAGGCCGAGCAGTTGCTCGTTCAGCTGCTGTGCTGATTTTTCACGAAGTTCATTCGCTTTCATCACATCACCGTCCGCTTAACAAAGGAGGTGGCGAGCGGCAGCTTTGCAGCAGCCAGGGCGAAAGCCTCACGCGCCAGCTCTTCAGTAACACCCTCGATTTCATACAGGACTTTGCCTGGCTGAATCTGGGCAACCCAGTACTCGACGTTACCCTTACCTTTACCCATACGAACTTCGAGGGGCTTTTTGGAAATAGGCTTGTCCGGGAATACACGGATCCAGATCTTGCCGCCACGTTTAACGTGACGTGTCAGTGCACGACGCGCTGACTCGATCTGACGAGCGGTGAGACGACCACGAGCAACAGACTTCAGCGCGAACTCGCCGAAGCTGACTTTGCTACCGCGCAATGCCAGACCACGGTTGTGGCCAGTCATTTGCTTGCGGAACTTCGTACGCTTTGGTTGCAACATTTGGCGTACCCCTTACTTAGCAGCTTTTTTACGAGGCGCTGGTGCTTGTGGTTTCAGTTCTTCTTGGCGACCACCAATTACTTCGCCTTTGAAGATCCAAACCTTTACACCGATCACACCATAAGTGGTGTGAGCTTCGTAGTTGGCATAGTCGATGTCGGCACGCAGGGTGTGCAGTGGCACACGACCTTCGCGATACCATTCAGTACGTGCGATTTCAGCACCGCCGAGACGACCGCTCACTTGGATTTTGATGCCTTTGGCACCAATGCGCATGGCGTTCTGTACAGCGCGCTTCATAGCGCGACGGAACATTACGCGGCGCTCCAGCTGCTGAGCTACGCTCTGCGCAACCAGCATACCGTCGAGCTCCGGCTTGCGGATCTCTTCGATATTAATGTGCACAGGCACACCCATTTGCTTGGTCAGGTCCTGACGCAGCTTCTCAACATCTTCACCTTTCTTCCCGATAACGATACCTGGACGAGCGGTGTGGATGGTGATGCGTGCTGTCTGAGCCGGACGATGGATATCGATACGGCTTACGGACGCGCTTTTTAGTTTGTCTTGGAGGTACTCACGCACCTGCAGATCTGCCAGCAGGTAGTCTGCGTAAGTGCGACCGTCTGCGTACCAGACGGAGGTGTGCTCCTTGACGATTCCCAGGCGAATGCCAATGGGATGTACTTTCTGACCCATCTCTTCGACTCCGTTACTTGTCAGCGACCTTGACAGTGATATGGCAAGACCGCTTGACGATGCGATCAGCACGGCCTTTGGCACGTGGCATGATGCGCTTCAGCGAACGCCCTTCGTTGACGAAAACGGTGGAGACCTTCAGGTCATCAACGTCTGCGCCTTCGTTATGCTCGGCGTTGGCTACAGCCGACTCCAGCACTTTCTTCAGGATCTCGGCGGCTTTCTTACTGCTGAAAGCCAACAGGTTGAGCGCTTCGCCCACCTTCTTCCCGCGGATCTGGTCGGCGACCAAGCGGGCTTTCTGGGCGGAGATTCGAGCGCCCGACAACTTAGCGGCTACTTCCATCGTTCCTTACCCCTTAACGCTTGGCTTTCTTGTCTGCCACGTGCCCACGATAAGTGCGGGTACCGGCAAACTCGCCCAGTTTATGGCCGACCATGTCTTCGTTCACGAGAACTGGAACATGTTGACGACCGTTATGCACAGCAATGGTCAGACCGACCATTTGTGGCAGGATCATCGAACGGCGCGACCAGGTTTTCACTGGTTTGCGATCGTTCTTTTCCGCCGCCACTTCGATCTTCTTCAGTAGGTGAAGATCAATAAAAGGACCTTTTTTCAGAGAACGTGGCACTGTCGTATCCCTCTATTTACTTGCGACGACGGACGATCATTTTGTCGGTACGCTTATTACCACGAGTCTTCGCGCCCTTAGTCGGGAAGCCCCACGGCGATACCGGATGACGACCACCAGAGGTACGACCTTCACCACCACCATGTGGGTGGTCAACCGGGTTCATGGCAACACCACGAACGGTTGGGCGAACGCCACGCCAGCGTTTGGCACCAGCTTTACCCAGGGAACGCAGGCTGTGCTCGGAGTTCGAGACTTCGCCAAGCGTTGCACGGCATTCAGCCAGTACTTTGCGCATTTCACCGGAGCGAAGACGCAGGGTAACGTACACGCCTTCACGAGCGATCAGCTGTGCAGAAGCACCAGCGGAACGAGCGATCTGTGCGCCTTTACCTGGCTTCAGTTCGATGCCGTGTACGGTGCTACCAACTGGGATGTTGCGCAGTTGAAGAGCGTTGCCCGGCTTGATTGGAGCCAAAGCACCAGCAATCAGCTGGTCGCCAGCACTCACGCCTTTAGGGGCGATGATGTAGCGGCGCTCGCCATCTGCGTACAGCAGCAGAGCGATGTGAGCAGTACGGTTTGGATCGTATTCGATACGCTCGACAGTGGCAGCGATGCCATCTTTGTCGTTGCGACGGAAGTCAACCAAACGATAGTGCTGCTTATGACCACCACCCACGTGACGTGTAGTGATACGGCCATTGTTGTTACGACCACCAGACTTCGATTTTTTCTCGAGCAGCGGTGCGTGAGGAGCGCCTTTATGCAGCTCCTGATTGACCACCTTGACCACAAAACGGCGGCCAGGGGAAGTCGGTTTGCATTTAACGATTGCCATGATGCACCCCTTCCTTACTCAGCACTGCTGCTGAAATCGAGATCTTGGCCTGGCTGAAGGGAGATAACTGCCTTCTTCCAGTCATTACGCTTGCCCAGACCGCGAGCAGTGCGCTTGCTCTTACCCAGAACATTCAGGGTAGTAACACGCTCTACTTTCACGCTGAACAGGCTTTCGACGGCCTTCTTGATTTCCAGCTTGGTTGCATCAGTAGCAACCTTGAAAACGAACTGGCCTTTCTTGTCAGCCAGAACCGTGGCCTTCTCGGAAACGTGCGGGCCAAGTAGAACTTTAAATACGCGTTCCTGGTTCATCCCAGCAGCTCCTCGAATTTCTTCACGGCCGACACAGTGATCAACACTTTGTCGTATGCGATCAGACTAACTGGATCGGAACCTTGAACATCACGTACGTCGACGTGAGGCAGGTTACGAGCAGCCAGGTACAGATTCTGATCAACAGCGTCAGACACGATCAGAACATCAGTCAGACCCATGCCATTCAGCTTGTTCAGCAGATCTTTGGTTTTCGGTGCTTCAACAGCGAAGTCCTGAACCACGACCAGACGTTCAGTACGAACCAGCTCGCCAAGGATGGAACGCAGAGCAGCGCGATACATCTTCTTGTTGAGTTTCTGGCTGTGGTCCTGAGGACGTGCTGCGAAAGTGGTACCGCCGCCACGCCAGATTGGGCTACGGATAGTACCGGCACGAGCGCGACCAGTACCCTTCTGACGCCATGGGCGCTTGCCGCCACCGGAAACGTCGGAACGGGTCTTTTGCTGCTTGCTGCCCTGACGACCGCCAGCCATGTAGGCTACGACTGCCTGGTGCACCAGTGTCTCGTTGAATTCGCCGCCAAATGTCAGTTCGGAAACTTCGATTGCTTGAGCGTCATTTACATTTAATTGCATGTCAGCTTCCCCTTAACCGCGAGCCTTGGCTGCTGGACGTACAACCAGATTGCCGCCAGTAGCGCCAGGAACAGCGCCCTTGACCAACAACAGATTGCGTTCAGCGTCCACGCGCACTACTTCGAGGGACTGCACGGTCACGCGCTCAGCGCCCATATGACCGGACATTTTTTTGCCCTTGAATACACGACCAGGAGTCTGGCACTGGCCGATAGAGCCTGGGACGCGGTGGGATACGGAGTTACCGTGGGTGTTATCCTGGCCACGGAAATTCCAGCGCTTGATCGTACCCTGGAAACCCTTACCTTTGGACTGACCGGTTACATCAACCAGTTGACCAGCAGCGAAGATTTCAGCGTTGATCAGATCGCCAGCCTTGTATTCGCCTTCTTCAAGACGGAACTCAAGAACAGTGCGACCAGCAGCTACATTCGCCTTGGCGAAGTGGCCAGCTTGAGCAGCTGTAACACGCGAAGCGCGACGCTCGCCGACAGTGACTTGCACTGCACGATAGCCATCGGTTTCTTCGGTTTTGAACTGAGTGACGCGATTCGGCTCGATCTCAATGACCGTGACCGGAATGGAGACACCTTCTTCGGTGAAAATACGGGTCATACCGCATTTACGACCGACTACACCAATAGTCATGTTGTAAACCTCATGAGTGTACGGGGCTTTCACCCGCTATGGCCGCCCATTTCAGAGCGTTACACGACTAAGACCCGAGTCTTAGCCGAGGCTGATCTGCACTTCCACACCGGCCGCAAGATCAAGCTTCATAAGAGCATCAACGGTTTTATCCGTTGGCTGGACGATGTCCAGAACGCGCTTATGAGTGCGGATCTCGTACTGGTCGCGCGCGTCTTTGTTGACGTGCGGGGAAACCAGAACGGTGAACCGCTCTTTACGGGTCGGCAGTGGAATTGGACCACGCACCTGAGCACCAGTACGTTTCGCGGTTTCCACGATTTCCTGGGTTGATTGGTCGATCAGGCGATGGTCAAAAGCCTTCAACCTGATACGGATTTGCTGATTTTGCATTGGATTTCAGACTCCAGATTGCTGTTCCCACCGAGCGCAATACGCCCGTTAAAAGGAGGCGCAATTCTATAGACGAGCTAACAGAGTGTCAACCCAATAAAAAAGCCCCCGCAAGCGGAGGCTTTTTCTTGAATCAACGCTTAAGCGATGATTTTGGCTACGACGCCAGCGCCGACGGTACGACCGCCTTCACGGATAGCGAAACGCAGACCGTCTTCCATTGCGATTGGCTTGATCAGGGTAACGGAAACTTTCACGTTATCACCTGGCATTACCATCTCAACGCCTTCCGGCAGTTCGCAGCTACCAGTTACGTCGGTAGTACGGAAGTAGAACTGTGGACGGTAGCCTTTGAAGAACGGAGTGTGACGACCGCCTTCTTCTTTGCTCAGAACGTAGATTTCAGCTTCGAACTGAGTGTGCGGCTTGACGGTGCCTGGCTTGACCAGAACCTGGCCACGCTCAACGTCGTCACGCTTGGTGCCACGCAGCAGAACGCCGCAGTTCTCACCAGCACGGCCTTCGTCCAGCAGCTTGCGGAACATCTCAACGCCAGTGCAAGTAGTTTTGGTAGTGTCGCGCAGACCTACGATTTCTACTTCTTCCTGGATCTTGATGATGCCACGCTCAACACGACCAGTTACAACAGTACCGCGACCGGAGATCGAGAATACGTCTTCGATTGGCATCAGGAACGGCTTGTCGATAGCGCGCTCAGGCTCTGGGATGTAGCTGTCCAGAGTCTCAACCAGCTTCTTGACAGCCGAAGTACCCATTTCGTTGTCGTCTTGGCCGTTCAGAGCCATCAGAGCCGAACCGATGATGATCGGAGTGTCGTCGCCCGGGAAGTCGTAAGTGCTCAGCAGATCGCGCACTTCCATCTCAACCAGTTCCAGCAGCTCAGCGTCGTCAACCATGTCAGCCTTGTTCAGGAAGACAACGATGTACGGAACGCCAACCTGACGGGACAGCAGGATGTGCTCACGAGTTTGTGGCATCGGACCATCAGCAGCCGAACAAACCAGGATAGCGCCGTCCATCTGAGCAGCACCGGTGATCATGTTTTTTACGTAGTCGGCGTGACCTGGGCAGTCAACGTGTGCGTAGTGACGCACGGACGAATCGTATTCAACGTGAGCGGTGTTGATGGTGATACCACGAGCCTTCTCTTCCGGGGCGCTGTCGATCTTGTCGAAGTCAACCTTTGCGGAACCGAAAACTTCGGAGCAAACGCGAGTCAGAGCAGCGGTCAGAGTGGTTTTACCGTGGTCAACGTGACCGATGGTGCCAACGTTGACGTGCGGTTTGTTACGTTCAAATTTTTCTTTAGCCACGACAGTGAACTCCTAGCCTAAAGGGGCTGAATCAGCCTTGTTTTTTAACGATAGCTTCGACGACATTCGACGGAGCTTCGGAGTATTTGGAGAATTCCATAGAGTAGCTCGCGCGACCCTGAGACATGGAGCGGACGTCGGTTGCATAACCGAACATCTCACCCAACGGAACTTCGGCGCGGATAACCTTGCCGGAAACCGTATCTTCCATACCCTGGATCAGACCACGACGACGGTTCAGGTCACCCATCACGTCACCCATGTAGTCCTCAGGTGTTACAACTTCAACCTTCATGATCGGCTCAAGAACAACACCGCCACCTTTGGTAGCCAGTTGCTTGGTCGCCATGGAGGCCGCCACCTTGAACGCCATCTCGTTGGAGTCGACGTCGTGGTAAGAACCATCGAAAACGGTAGCCTTCAGGCCGATCAGCGGATAGCCGGCAACAACACCGTTCTTCATCTGCTCTTCGATACCCTTCTGGATAGCAGGGATGTATTCCTTAGGAACAACACCACCAACCACTTCGTTCACGAATTGCAGACCTTCCTGACCTTCATCAGCAGGGGCAAAACGGATCCAGCAATGGCCAAACTGACCACGACCGCCGGACTGACGAACGAACTTGCCTTCGATCTCACAAGCCTTCGTGATCTTCTCACGATAGGAAACCTGTGGTTTACCGATGTTGGCTTCGACGTTGAACTCACGGCGCATCCGGTCAACCAGGATGTCCAGGTGCAATTCGCCCATGCCAGAGATGATCGTTTGACCAGTCTCTTCATCAGTCTTGACGCGGAAAGACGGGTCTTCCTGAGCGAGTTTGCCCAGAGCGATACCCATTTTTTCCTGGTCATCCTTGGTTTTTGGCTCAACGGCAACCGAAATAACCGGCTCCGGGAAGTCCATGCGAACCAGGATGATTGGCTTTTCAGCGGAGCAGAGGGTATCACCAGTGGTGACGTCCTTCATGCCGATCAGGGCCGCGATGTCGCCAGCGCGTACTTCCTTGATCTCTTCACGGGTGTTTGCGTGCATTTGCACCATACGACCCACGCGCTCTTTCTTGCCTTTTACCGAGTTGATAACGCCGTCGCCGGAGCTCAACACGCCCGAGTAAACGCGAGCAAAGGTCAAGGTACCCACGAATGGGTCGGTAGCGATCTTGAACGCCAGAGCCGAGAACGGCTCGTTGTCGTCTGCATGACGCTCCATTTCAACAGTCTCGTCATCCGGGTCGGAACCCTTGATGGCAGGAATGTCGACTGGTGCTGGCAGGTAGTCGATAACGGCGTCGAGAACCAGGGGAACACCCTTGTTCTTGAAGGAAGAACCACAAACAGCAAGAACGATTTCACCAGCGATTGTACGCTGACGCAGTGCGCCCTTGATTTCCTCGATGGAAAGCTCTTCGCCCTCGAGGTACTTGTTCATCAGCTCTTCGCTGGCTTCAGCAGCAGCTTCAACCATGTTGCTGCGCCACTCTTCAGCCAATTCCTGCAGTTCAGCAGGGATCGCTTCGCGACGAGCAGCCATACCCTTGTCAGCATCATCCCAGTAAACAGCTTCCATGGTCATCAGATCGATCTGACCCTGGAAATTGTCTTCTGCACCGATAGCCAACTGGATTGGCACTGGAGTGTGACCCAGACGCTGCTTGATCTGACCGATCACGCGCAGGAAGTTCGCACCAGCACGGTCCATCTTGTTTACATAAACAAGACGCGGAACGCCGTATTTGTTGGCTTGACGCCATACGGTTTCCGACTGAGGCTCAACGCCCGAAGTACCGCAGAAAACCACGACAGCACCGTCGAGAACACGCAGCGAACGCTCTACTTCAATAGTGAAGTCAACGTGGCCGGGGGTATCGATGATGTTGAAGCGATACTTGTCGAATTGCTTGGCAGAACCAGCCCAGAAGGCTGTGGTTGCAGCGGAAGTAATGGTAATACCCCGCTCCTGCTCTTGAACCATCCAGTCCATGGTCGCGGCGCCATCATGCACCTCGCCCATTTTGTGGTTTACGCCAGTGTAAAAAAGGACGCGCTCGGTGGTCGTGGTTTTACCAGCATCCACGTGAGCAACGATACCGATGTTACGGTAGCGGTTAATCGGAGTAGTACGAGCCATAAAGCCCTCGCAAAATTAGTGACGCCGGAATTAGAAGCGGTAGTGCGAGAAAGCTTTGTTAGCTTCAGCCATACGGTGCACGTCTTCACGCTTCTTAACTGCAGCACCTTTACCCTCGGCGGCGTCCAACAGTTCGCCAGCCAAACGCAGAGCCATAGACTTTTCGCCACGCTTGCGCGCGAAGTCTACCAGCCAGCGCATTGCCAATGCATTACGACGGGACGGACGAACTTCAACCGGAACCTGGTAAGTAGCACCGCCTACACGGCGCGACTTCACTTCGACCAGCGGAGCGATGGCGTCGAGAGCTTTCTCGAAGATTTCCAGGGGGTCGCTGTTCTTGCGTTCTTTAACCTTGTCCAGCGCGCCATAAACGATACGCTCGGCAACGGCTTTCTTGCCGCTTTCCATCACGTGGTTCATGAACTTGGCCAGGATTTGGCTTCCGTATTTTGGATCGTCAAGCACTTCGCGCTTGGCTGCTACGCGTCTTCTTGGCATGGATAAGCCCTCAAACGGTCTTCAGGTTAGCTCGGAACCACCATCCCCAGAGGAATGCGTCCGACCTTACTCTTATCGACTCAGAAAAATAGAAATCTGCAAATTCAAACAGAAGCCAAATACTACTTAGGCTTCTTGGTACCGTATTTCGAGCGACCCTGGTTACGACCTTTAACGCCGGAAGTATCCAAAGAACCACGAACGGTGTGATAACGAACACCTGGCAAGTCTTTTACACGACCGCCACGGATCAGTACCACGCTGTGCTCTTGCAGGTTGTGACCTTCACCACCGATGTACGAGGAAACCTCGAAACCGTTGGTCAGGCGCACACGGCAGACTTTACGCAATGCCGAGTTAGGTTTTTTCGGCGTGGTGGTATACACACGAGTGCACACACCGCGACGTTGCGGGCAGTTCTGCAGCGCAGGCACGTCGGATTTCTCGACGATACGCTTACGCGGCTGACGTACCAGCTGGTTGATAGTTGCCATCTACTAGCTCCACTGTTGTCTTGCGACGCTATTGTCTTACAAGAAAAGCAAATGACAGGGCGTAAGCCCCGCCAAATTTAGGGGTACAAGAGTCTAAAGAGGATCCTGCCCCCAGTCAAGACAAAGCCCCGACCTCTTCCTCCAGCGACCACAGCTGAATACTGTGGTTACCGGAGAAAAATGCCGAGGCTTTACTCTTAATTACCGCTGGAATTCAACGCTTCAGTCAGAGCGGCTTCTACTTCGCTAGCACTGACACGCAACGGTTTGTCGATATCACGGCGACGCTTACGCTCGCTGTGGTACGCCAGACCGGTACCAGCCGGGATCAGACGACCCACGACTACGTTTTCCTTCAGGCCGCGCAGGTAGTCACGCTTGCCGGTCACTGCCGCTTCGGTCAGTACGCGGGTTGTCTCCTGGAAGGAGGCCGCGGAGATGAACGACTCGGTGGACAGGGAAGCTTTGGTGATACCCAGCAATACACGAGTGAACTTGGAGACAAACTTGTCTTCCGTGCTCAGACGCTCGTTCTCTACCAGAACGTGAGTCAGCTCCATCTGGTCGCCCTTGATGAAACTGGAATCGCCAGACTCGGCGATCTCAACTTTACGCAGCATCTGACGCAGAATGGTCTCGATGTGCTTGTCGTTGATCTTCACGCCTTGCAGACGATAAACGTCCTGGATCTCATTGACGATGTACTTGGCGAGAGCGCTGACACCCAACAGACGCAGGATGTCGTGCGGATCGCTAGGACCGTCGGAAATAACTTCACCACGGTTGACCTGCTCACCCTCGAAGACGTTCAGGTGACGCCATTTCGGGATCAGCTCTTCGTACGGATCGCTACCGTCGTTCGGGGTGATGACCAGGCGACGCTTGCCCTTGGTCTCTTTACCGAACGCGATGGTACCGCTGACTTCAGCAAGGATCGACGCCTCTTTCGGACGACGAGCTTCGAACAAGTCGGCAACACGCGGCAGACCACCGGTGATGTCACGGGTCTTGGAAGTTTCTTGCGGGATACGAGCGATAACATCACCGATCGCGATCTGCGCACCGTCCGCCACGCCGACCAGGGCGTTGGCTGGCAGGAAGTACTGAGCCGGTACGTCCGTACCTGGCAGCAGCAGATCCTTGCCATCCAGACCAACCATCTTCACGGCAGGACGAATGTCTTTACCGGCAGCTGGACGGTCCTTGGCATCAAGAACTTCAATGTTGGTCATACCGGTCAATTCGTCTGTCTGACGCTTGATCGTGATGCCTTCTTCCATGCCCACGTAGGTCACGGTACCTTTCATTTCGGTAACGATTGGGTGGGTGTGCGGATCCCACTTGGCCACGATCGAACCAGCGTCGACCTTGTCGCCTTCCTTCACCGAAATCACAGCACCGTAAGGCAGCTTGTAACGCTCACGCTCACGACCGAAGTCATCAGCGATGGCCAGCTCACCGGAACGCGACACGGCAACCAGGTGACCATCCACTCGCTCAACGTGTTTCAGGTTGTGCAGGCGAACAGTACCGCCGTTCTTGACCTGAACGCTGTCAGCAGCGGAGGTCCGGCTTGCAGCACCACCGATGTGGAACGTACGCATTGTCAGCTGGGTACCAGGCTCACCGATCGACTGAGCAGCGATTACGCCGACAGCTTCACCGATGTTGACCTGATGACCACGAGCCAGGTCACGACCGTAGCACTTGGCACAGATGCCGTAGCGGGTTTCACAGCTGATTGGCGAACGAACGATAACTTCGTCGATGCTGTTCAGCTCGATGAACTCTACCCACTTCTCATCTACCAGCGTACCGGCAGGCACGATGACGTCTTCGGTACCCGGCTTGAATACGTCACGGGCGATAACTCGACCCAGAACGCGCTCACCCAGAGGCTCGACAACGTCACCGCCTTCAATGTGCGGAGTCATCAGCAGGCCGTGCTCGGTACCGCAATCAACTTCGGTAACGACCAGATCCTGGGCAACGTCCACCAGACGACGAGTCAGGTAACCGGAGTTCGCGGTTTTCAACGCGGTATCCGCAAGACCTTTACGAGCACCGTGAGTCGAGATGAAGTACTGAAGTACGCTCAAGCCTTCACGGAAGTTCGCAGTGATCGGCGTCTCGATGATGGAGCCGTCAGGCTTGGCCATCAGACCACGCATACCGGCCAGCTGACGAATCTGAGCAGCGGAACCCCGGGCACCGGAGTCAGCCATCATGTACATCGAGTTGAACGATTCCTGGTCAACAGTCTCACCGTGACGGTCGACAACCTTCTCTTTCGAGAGGTTCGACATCATCGCCTTGGAGACTTCATCGTTGGCCTTGGACCAGAGGTCGATCACCTTGTTGTACTTCTCGCCCTGAGTTACCAGGCCCGAGGCGTACTGACTTTCGATCTCTTTAACTTCTTCGGTAGCAGCATCGATGATGCGAGCTTTTTCATCCGGGATAACGAAGTCGTTAACACCGATCGAAACACCCGAAATGGTCGAATAGGCAAAACCGGTATACATCAGCTGGTCAGCGAAAATAACGGTCTCTTTCAGACCAACCACGCGGTAGCACTGGTTGATCAGCTTGGAGATCGCCTTTTTCTTCATCGGCTGGTTGACGACGTCATAGGACAGGCCGGCCGGAACCACCTGGAACAGCAGCGCACGGCCGACAGTAGTGTCGACGATACGGGTGTTCTTGACGCTGCCGCCATCACGATCATTGACCGTTTCATGGATACGGACTTTAACCTTGGCGTGCAGAGCAGCTTCGCCGGCGCGGAATACGCGGTCGACTTCCTGCAGATCCGCAAACACACGACCTTCGCCCTTGGCGTTGATCGCTTCACGAGTCATGTAGTACAGACCCAATACAACGTCCTGCGAAGGAACGATGATTGGCTCACCGTTCGCTGGCGAAAGGATGTTGTTGGTCGACATCATCAGCGCACGCGCTTCAAGCTGGGCTTCCAGCGTCAGCGGTACGTGAACAGCCATCTGGTCGCCGTCGAAGTCGGCGTTGTACGCAGCACAGACCAGCGGGTGCAGCTGGATAGCCTTACCTTCGATCAGAACCGGTTCAAACGCCTGGATACCCAGACGGTGAAGAGTTGGCGCACGGTTGAGCAGGACCGGGTGTTCGCGGATCACTTCAGCGAGAACGTCCCAAACCTCTGGCAGCTCGCGCTCGACCATTTTCTTGGCAGCTTTGATGGTCGTAGCCAGGCCACGCATTTCCAGCTTGCCGAAAATGAACGGCTTGAACAGCTCGAGAGCCATTTTCTTCGGCAGACCGCACTGGTGCAGACGCAGGGTCGGACCAACGGTAATTACCGAACGACCAGAGTAGTCAACACGCTTACCGAGCAAGTTCTGACGGAAACGACCCTGCTTACCCTTGATCATGTCAGCCAGGGATTTCAGAGGACGCTTGTTGGAACCGGTGATTGCACGACCGCGACGGCCGTTGTCGAGCAGCGCATCGACAGCTTCCTGCAACATACGCTTTTCGTTGCGCACGATGATGTCCGGAGCAGACAGATCCAGCAGGCGCTTCAAACGGTTGTTACGGTTGATCACTCGACGATACAGATCGTTGAGGTCGGAAGTCGCGAAACGACCGCCATCCAGCGGAACCAATGGACGCAGATCTGGCGGCAGAACCGGCAGAACGGTCAGAACCATCCACTCAGGCAGGTTGCCCGAGCCCTGGAAGGCTTCCATCAGCTTCAGACGCTTGGAAAGCTTCTTGATTTTGGTTTCGGAGTTGGTTTGCGGAATTTCTTCACGCAGACGGCCAATCTCGTGCTCCAGATCGATAGCGTGCAGCAGTTCACGGACAGCTTCAGCACCCATGCGGGCATCGAAATCATCACCGAACTCTTCCAGCGCTTCGAAGTACTGCTCGTCGTTCAGCAACTGACCTTTTTCAAGGGTAGTCATGCCCGGATCGATAACGACATAGCTCTCGAAATAGAGAACGCGCTCGATATCACGCAGGGTCATGTCCATCAGCAGGCCGATACGGGACGGCAGGGACTTCAGGAACCAGATGTGGGCAACCGGCGAAGCCAGCTCGATGTGAGCCATACGCTCACGACGAACTTTTGCCAGTGCAACTTCAACGCCGCACTTCTCGCAGATGACGCCACGGTGCTTCAGGCGCTTGTACTTTCCGCACAAGCACTCGTAATCCTTGACCGGGCCAAAGATCTTGGCGCAGAACAGACCGTCACGCTCAGGCTTGAACGTACGGTAGTTGATGGTTTCCGGCTTTTTAACTTCACCGAACGACCACGAGCGGATCATCTCAGGCGACGCCAACCCGATACGGATCGCGTCAAACTCTTCGACTTGACCCTGGTTTTTCAGCAAATTCAGTAGGTCTTTCAAGGCTTTCCCTCCTGGCGGAGCAGGGAGCGGGCCATACGGCACCACTCCCGATTCGCGTCACGTGTTATTCGGTTTCCAGATCGATATCGATACCGAGCGAACGGATTTCTTTGATCAACACGTTGAAGGACTCGGGCATGCCCGGCTCCATACGGTGATCGCCGTCCACGATGTTTTTGTACATCTTGGTACGACCGTTCACATCGTCCGACTTCACTGTGAGCATTTCTTGCAGAGTGTACGCTGCGCCGTATGCTTCCAGCGCCCACACTTCCATCTCCCCGAAACGCTGACCACCGAACTGCGCCTTACCACCCAGCGGCTGCTGGGTAACCAGGCTGTAAGAACCAGTGGAACGCGCGTGCATCTTGTCGTCCACCAAGTGGTTCAGCTTCAGCATGTACATGTAGCCAACTGTTACAGCGCGCTCAAACTTGTTGCCGGTACGACCGTCAAACAGTTGCATCTGGCCGCTTTCCGGCATGTCTGCCAGTTTGAGCATTGCCTTGATTTCACGCTCTTTGGCACCGTCGAAAACCGGAGTAGCCATAGGTACGCCATTGCGAAGGTTCTTCGCGAGATCCTGGATTTCCTTGTCGGAGAGGTCATCCAGACTTTCCTGGCGACCGCCGATTTCGTTGTAGATCTCGTTGAGGAACTTGCGCAACTCAGCAACTTTACGCTGTTCTTCGAGCATGCGATTGATCTTCTCGCCCAGACCTTTGGCCGCAAGGCCCAGGTGGGTTTCGAGAATCTGACCAACGTTCATACGCGAAGGTACGCCCAGCGGGTTGAGGACGATATCCACAGGTGTGCCGTTGGCATCGTGCGGCATATCTTCAACCGGCATGATCACGGAGACCACACCCTTGTTACCGTGGCGACCGGCCATCTTGTCGCCCGGCTGGATGCGACGACGGATTGCCAAGTAGACCTTGACGATTTTCAGAACGCCTGGAGCAAGGTCATCACCCTGCTGCAGCTTGCGTTTCTTGTCTTCAAACTTGTCATCGAGCAGGCGACGACGATCAACGATGTAAGCCTGGGCTTTCTCAAGCTGCTCGTTCAGAGCATCTTCAGCCATGCGCAGCTTGAACCACTGACCATGCTCAAGACCGTCGAGAACTTCATCGGTGATTTCCTGACCTTTCTTCAGGCCAGCACCGCCTTCAACTACGCGACCAACCAGAGCAGCACGCAGACGCTCGAAAGTAGCGCCTTCGACGATACGGAACTCTTCGTTCAGATCCTTGCGGATCTCGTCGAGTTGCGACTTCTCGATGGACAGTGCGCGAGCGTCACGCTCAACACCATCACGGGTGAAGACCTGTACGTCGATGACAGTACCCTTGGTACCGGTAGGTACGCGCAGGGAAGTGTCTTTAACGTCGCTGGCTTTCTCACCGAAGATGGCGCGCAGCAGTTTTTCTTCTGGAGTCAGCTGGGTTTCACCTTTAGGGGTGACCTTGCCTACCAGAATATCGCCAGCGCCTACTTCAGCACCGACATAAACGATACCGGCTTCGTCCAGCTTGTTCAGAGCAGCTTCACCCACGTTCGGGATGTCAGCCGTGATTTCCTCTGGGCCAAGCTTGGTGTCACGAGCAACGCAAGTCAGTTCCTGGATATGGATCGTGGTGAAACGATCTTCCTGAACTACACGCTCGGACAGACAGATGGAGTCCTCGAAGTTGAAACCGTTCCAGGCCATGAACGCGATGCGCATGTTCTGACCCAGAGCCAGTTCACCCATATCGGTGGACGGACCGTCAGCCATGATGTCGCTGCGCTGAACGCGATCACCCTTGCTCACCAGCGGACGCTGGTTGATGCAGGTGTTCTGGTTGGAGCGGGTGTACTTGGTCAGGTTGTAGATATCTACACCCGCCTCGCCCGTTTCAACTTCGTCATCGGCAACACGCACAACGATGCGGCTTGCATCAACCGAGTCGATCACACCGCCACGACGAGCCACGACACAAACGCCGGAGTCACGGGCAACGTTGCGCTCCATGCCGGTACCGACCAGCGGCTTGTCGGCACGCAGGGTTGGTACAGCCTGACGCTGCATGTTCGAACCCATCAACGCACGGTTGGCGTCGTCGTGCTCGAGGAACGGAATCAGGGAAGCTGCGACCGAAACTACCTGCTTGGGCGAAACGTCCATCAGGGTTACGTCGGCAGGCGCCTTGACGGTGAATTCATTCAGGTGACGAACGGCTACCAGCTCGTCGATCAGTTCCTGCTTGTCGTTCATTGCGGCCGAAGCCTGTGCAATGACGTGGTCCGCTTCTTCGATTGCCGAAAGGAAAACGATTTCGTCGGTTACCAGACCTTCCTTCACAACACGGTACGGGCTCTCAAGGAAACCATACTGGTTGGTACGGGCATAGGCTGCCAGGGAGTTGATCAGGCCGATGTTCGGACCTTCCGGTGTTTCAATCGGACATACGCGACCATAGTGAGTCGGGTGTACGTCACGAACTTCAAAGCCGGCGCGCTCACGAGTCAGACCACCAGGGCCGAGTGCAGAAACACGACGCTTGTGGGTAATCTCGGAAAGCGGGTTGTTCTGGTCCATGAACTGGGAAAGCTGGCTGGAACCGAAGAACTCCTTGACTGCCGCTGCGACAGGCTTGGCGTTGATCAGGTCCTGAGGCATCAGGCCTTCGCTTTCTGCCATGGACAGACGTTCTTTGACAGCACGCTCTACGCGGACCAGACCGACACGGAACTGGTTCTCGGCCATTTCGCCAACGCAACGAACACGACGGTTACCGAGGTGGTCGATGTCATCGACAATGCCTTTACCGTTACGGATGTCGACGAGAGTCTTCAGAACGGCAACGATGTCTTCTTTGCACAGTACGCCCGAACCTTCGATCTCGGTGCGACCGATACGACGGTTAAACTTCATGCGACCTACAGCAGACAGATCGTAGCGTTCTGGGCTGAAGAACAGGTTGTTGAACAGTGTTTCAGCGGCATCTTTGGTTGGTGGCTCACCAGGACGCATCATGCGATAGATTTCGACCAGGGCTTCCAGTTGGTTGCCGGTGGAGTCGATCTTCAATGTGTCGGAGATGAACGGACCGCAATCGATGTCGTTCGTGTACAGAGTCTCGATCCGGACAACCTGGGCCTTGGCGATTTTTGCCAGGATTTCGGTGTTCAGTTCGGTGTTGCATTCAGCGATGATTTCACCAGTCGCAGGATGCACGATGACCTTGGCGGTAGTGCGGCCCAGGACGTAGTCCAGTGGCACTTCCAGCTCTTTGATCCCGGCTTTTTCCAGCTGATTGATGTGACGAGCGGTAATACGGCGACCTTGCTCGACAATAACCTTGCCGTTGCCATCCTGGATATCGAGGACAGCAATTTCACCACGCAGGCGCTGAGGCACCAGCTCCAGGCTCAGGCTTTCACCGCGAACATGGAAAACGTTGGTGGTATAGAACGCATCAAGCACTTGCTCGGTTGTATAACCAAGGGCGCGCAGCAATACGGAAGCAGGCAGCTTGCGACGACGGTCGATACGGACGAATACGCAGTCTTTCGGATCGAACTCGAAGTCCAGCCACGAACCACGGTAAGGAATGATGCGAGCGGAGTACAGCAGCTTGCCGGAGCTATGCGTCTTGCCACGATCGTGGTCGAAGAATACGCCTGGCGAACGGTGAAGCTGGGACACGATTACACGCTCGGTACCGTTGATTACGAAGGTACCGTTCTCAGTCATCAGGGGGATTTCACCCATGTAGACTTCTTGCTCTTTGATGTCCTTGATCGCTTTGTTCGACGACTCTTTGTCGAAAATGATCAGACGGACCTTGACTCGCAGAGGTACAGCGTAAGTCACACCGCGCAGCACGCACTCTTTGACATCAAATGCCGGTTCGCCCAAGCGATAACCTACATACTCCAGCGCAGCATTGCCGGAGTAGCTGATGATCGGGAAAACGGATTTGAAGGCTGCATGCAGACCGACGTCGCGGAACTGATCTTTGGTCGCTCCCGCCTGCAGGAATTCGCGATACGAATCCAGCTGGATGGCCAGTAGATACGGCACATCCATTACGTCCGGCAACTTGCTAAAGTCCTTGCGGATACGTTTTTTCTCAGTATATGAGTAAGCCATCAGCGTTCCCCAGCTTGGTCACCTGCTTGTTTGGCTCCCTCCCGACGGAAGCAGCCAGAAAATCGTGCAAACCCCTTGGTTTGCGCCACCATCTTGGTGGTACTTGCACGTTATGGACGCTGGCAAAGCCAATCGTCTGTAACGGAAAAAGGCCGGTGGCAAAAGCCACCAGCCATCAGCCTTTCGCTTAACGCGTGGGCTGGACGTTCAAAATCGATGCTTATTTCAGCTCGACTTTGGCGCCTGCTTCTTCCAGAGCAGCTTTGGCTTTGTCAGCAGCGTCTTTTGCTACTGCTTCCAGAACCAGGGCTGGAGCGCCGTCAACGACTGCCTTGGCTTCTTTCAGGCCCAGACCGGTCAGTTCACGAACAGCTTTAATTACGTTAACTTTCTTCTCGCCAGCTTCAACCAGCATGACGTTGAATTCGGTTTGCTCTTCAACAACAGCAGCAGCAACAGCTGGACCAGCCGAAGCAGCGGCAGCAGTTACGCCGAATTTTTCTTCAAAAGCTTTGATCAGCTCAACAACCTGCAGAACGGACATCTCGGCTACTGCGTTGAGGATATCGTCTTGAGAGATAGACATGAATCTAATTCCTGAATTGGGGGACGGCCTACGCGACCATCGAAATAAACAAAAATACGCGAGAGAAAATGCTCAGCCTTAGGCTGCGGCAGCTTCTTTCTGGTCGCGAACAGCCGCCAGAGTACGAGCCAATTTGCTGGTAGCGCCCTGAATCACGCTCATCAGCTGGGAAATTGCTTCGTCACGGGTCGGCAAGGTTGCCAGTACGTCGATCTGATTAGCTGCGAGGAACTTGCCCTCGAACGCAGCTGCCTTGATCTCGAACTTGTCCTGACCTTTCGCAAACTCTTTGAACAAACGCGCAGCAGCGCCTGGATGCTCGTTGGAGAATGCGATCAAGGTCGGGCCTGTGAACGCGTCATTGAGGACACTGTAATCAGTACCTTCAACAGCGCGCTTGAGCAGGGTGTTACGTACGACACGTACGTATACGCCAGCTTCACGAGCCTCTTTACGGAGTCCGGTCATTGCGCCTACTGTCACGCCACGGGCATCAGCCACGACAGCAGACAGAGCGACTTTGGCAGCCTCGTTGACTTCAGCGACGATGGCCTTCTTGTCTTCGAGTTTAATTGCCACGGGTTTAACTCCTGCTTGTTACCGTTTCATCTGGCCGGAGCCGGATGTCGTTTTGGTGTCTGATTCGGTAAGGAACCGGGAGCACCATCTGCGTAGGCTTGTGGTTTAAGACTTGCGTCGCCTACGGTCTTGGATAGCCCCCGCCAGGCAGGGACCCCAATTTTTAGTAACACAAAAATGTGTTACGTCTGTCTTACGCGTCCAGAGAACCCTGGTCGATGACTAGACCTGGGCCCATGGTGGTGCTCAGGGTAACGCGCTTGACATAAATGCCTTTCGAGGAAGCTGGCTTGATGCGCTTGAGATCAGCGATCAGGGCTTCAACGTTTTCCTTCAGCTTGACTGCGTCGAAACCGACCTTGCCAACGGAAGTGTGGATGATGCCGTTTTTGTCAGTGCGATAACGAACCTGACCAGCCTTGGCGTTCTTGACAGCGTTAGCGACGTCAGGAGTAACGGTACCGACTTTCGGGTTAGGCATCAGGCCACGTGGACCCAGAACCTGACCCAATTGACCAACAACGCGCATTGCATCAGGAGAAGCAATAACTACGTCGTAGTTCAGGTCGCCAGCTTTCATTTCGGCAGCCAGATCGTCCATACCAACGCGGTCAGCACCAGCAGCCAGAGCAGCTTCAGCAGCCGGGCCTTGGGTGAAGACAGCAACACGTACGGTTTTACCGGTACCGTGCGGCAGAACGGTTGCGCTACGAACAACCTGGTCAGACTTACGAGGGTCAACGCCCAGGTTAACAGCAACGTCTACAGACTCGCTGAACTTGACGGTAGACAGCTCGGTCAGCAGAGCAGCAGCGTCTACGAAGTTGTAGACCTTGCCAGCTTCCAGCTTGCTAGCGATTGCCTTTTGACGTTTGGTCAACTTAGCCATTACACACCCTCCACGTTAAGGCCCATGCTACGAGCGGAACCGGCGATGGTACGCACGGCCGCTTCCAGGTCTGCAGCTGTCAGATCAGCGCTTTTTGCTTTAGCGATGTCTTCCAGTTGAGCGCGAGTCACGGTGCCAACTTTAACGGTGTTCGGGCGAGCCGAGCCGCTGGTCAAGCCTGCAGCTTTCTTCAGCAGAACAGAGGCAGGGGTACTTTTTGTTTCAAAAGTGAAGCTACGGTCGCTGTATACAGTGATGATCACTGGAGTCGGCAAGCCTGGCTCAAGACCCTGAGTACGGGCGTTGAATGCTTTACAGAATTCCATGATGTTCACACCGTGCTGACCCAGAGCAGGACCAACTGGCGGGCTAGGGTTAGCCTGAGCGGCTTTCACTTGCAGCTTGATGTATGCGGTTATCTTCTTGGCCATGAGGCACTCCAATTACGGGTTCAAACGCCAATAAAGGCTCCCCGGCTACTTACACGTATATCCCAGCGACGAAAAAACCCCACAGCCTTAGGCTGCGGGGTATGGGATTCCAGCTCAGTTATGCCTTTTCGACCTGACTGAACTCTAGTTCTACCGGAGTAGAACGTCCGAAAATGAGCACCGCCACTTGTATACGGCTCTTTTCGTAGTTAACTTCTTCGACCGTGCCATTAAAATCAGCAAACGGGCCGTCGGTGACGCGAACAACTTCACCTGGCTCGAACAGTGTTTTTGGCTTCGGCTTATCGCTGCCATCAGCAACGCGACGCAGAATTGCTTCTGCCTCTTTGTCGGTGATTGGAGCTGGCTTATCAGCAGTACCGCCGATGAAACCCATGACGCGAGGAGTGTCCTTGACCAAGTGCCAAGTACCCTCATTCATTTCCATCTGGACAAGCACATAACCAGGGAAGAATTTACGCTCGCTTTTGCGTTTCTGGCCATTACGCATCTCAACCACTTCTTCAGTGGGAACCAGAATTTCGCCGAAGCCATCTTCCATGCCTGCCAGCTTCACACGCTCGATCAACGAGCGCATTACATGCTTCTCGTAACCCGAGTAAGCATGCACTACGTACCAACGCTTAGCCACGGGACACCCTTAGCCAACTATCAAGGAAACAAGCCAGCCGAGCAGGGAGTCAAGCCCCCACAACAGCAACGCCATGACCAACACAACAGCCACCACAATCAAAGTGGTCTGCGTGGTCTCTTGGCGAGTAGGCCATACGACTTTACGGATCTCTGCGCGCGCTTCCTTTGCAAGAACAAAGAAGGCCTTGCCTTTGCCGGTTTGAAGAGCAACAAACGCAGCAACAGCAGCAATTGCCAGAAGCACAAGAACACGATACAGAATCGGGGCGGACGAGTAATACTGATTACCGACAACACCAACGACAACCAAAGCGACTACCAAGAGCCATTTCAGCGAGTCAAAGCGAGAGTCTGATGCTTCAGCCTTGGGATTCATCTACGGAGATCCTGTGAAAAGAAAGCCAGATTACATCTAGGGAATCTGGCAGGTCAGGAGGGAATCGAACCCCCAACCTACGGTTTTGGAGACCGTCGCTCTGCCAATTGAGCTACTGACCTAAAAGCAAAATCAGGCCGACCATTATGCGGACCCGACAAGAGTTTTTCAACACTTCATTCAGCCTCACCAGCAGATACTGCCGATAACACCGAAAGCTTCAAGCGCAACACATCAAGAGTGAAGCCACTTAAAACAAAGGCAGATATTTTCATATCTGCCTTTAGCAATGGAGCTCTTGAGCGGATTTGAACCGCTGACCTCACCCTTACCAAGGGTGTGCTCTACCAACTGAGCTACAAGAGCAAAACACTTTGCAAGAACCGCAAACATGGAGCGGGTAGCGGGAATCGAACCCGCATCATCAGCTTGGAAGGCTGAGGTTCTACCACTAAACTATACCCGCACAACTTGCAGCTCGCGCTAAATATGGTGGAGGGGGAAGGATTCGAACCTTCGAAGTCGTAGACGTCAGATTTACAGTCTGATCCCTTTGGCCGCTCGGGAACCCCTCCTAAGCGAGGCAGCATTCTCAATGCTTACTGCCCTTCTGTCAACCTTTTTCTCATTAAAAACCTGAGGTTACATGCGTTGACTACTGCTGCTTCACTTTCGAGGTTTGCACCTCACTGCGAAGCGGGCGCCATTCTATGCAAACTAATCTGCAGTTGCAATGCCTTCACAAGACATTATTTTGTTTTTTAATTGCGGGAAATCCTGGAGCAACTGATTGACGACAGCATCACCGACCAGACGTCGGCTCTCCGGTGAAATCCTGAGCCAATAGCCAGCTACACCAGCCGACGGCAAGACCTGAAACTGCGACTGTATATCCAGGCTATTGAGACGCTGCTCGACAGCACGCGCCTCCTCCTGACGCGGGAAGCCCCCTAGATAAAGACAGCTGGTTTCTGCCTCACGAGAGGCATGCCCCAGATCAGACTCACTGAGCAATCGAATATCCTGCTGGGGAGCACGGTACAACGACAGAGGAAGAACCTCCTTGGCACGCAAGGGAGCCTCCTGCTGATGCCAGATGTAGTAAAAGGCATTCAGCATCAACAGCAAAAGGAATAGCCAACGCATAAAAACCTCAGCGCAACGGACAGGCCAGAGCCAGGCCAACGAAAACCAGGTCTGGCACCACTCGAACATCAGCAAGCACATCCTCAACCAGCCCGGAATCGCCGCCAGTTACGAAGACACAAAAATCCCCCCCCCAATAGCTCCGCGCCAGATCGAGCTGCGTCAGGGCAAAGCCTCGCAACATCAAGGAGCAGCCCCGCTCCACCGCCTCAGAGGTTGCTCGCCCTGGAACAAAGCTGACCAACGCACGCTCCGCCGCCGCATCATCGTATCGAATACGTCGCGTGTGAGTGCGCAACTGGTTGCGCATCAACGGCATACCCGGACATATGAAGCCGCCCAGGTGCTGGCCGCCTGAATCCACGAAGTCGGAGGTAACAGCAGTGCCAAGATCAATGACCAGGCACGCCTTTCGGACAATATGATAAGCCCCGACGAAGGCAAGCCAGCGATCGAGCCCCAAACGCTCGTAATCGTCATAGCCATTCACAACACCTGCCAGCTCCTTCGCGGGAGCAGCACAGACAGGCTGAATCGAAAAGCCCTGAACAAGGGCAGAAACCAGCTTCTCAGTCTCTTCAGCACTACGAACGCTGACAAGGCGACAGGCACTCAATTTCAATCCAGGGAGGTGAAGCAAGTGCTCCAGCAGCGCGCTATCAGAATCCACGACACCACCAGCAAATCGCGCAACACCTCCCACATCAATTACACGCCATTTGATGAAGCTATTCCCACAGTCGAGTTCAAGTATCATCACGCAACCTCAGGCTGAGCTCACCACCACTAAAGCTTTTCTCCACGCCTCCTACATCGAGACGCAACGCACCAAGCACATCGACACCCAAGACAACACCCTCGACCACCTCGACACCAGAGAGCAGCGTAACAGAGCACCCCTGCCATAAATGCCCCTGCTCCCACTCAGCCTGAAACGCTGAAAATCCCTGCTCGCGGTGCAATGCGAGCAAAGCATCAAGCTTCTGGCTTAAACGGACAGCCAGGCCGTTGCGATCGGAAAGCGCACCAGTCTCCAGACGTAAAGATGTCCAGGATTGATCCACATCAGGAGAGGACTGCATGTTCACATTGACCCCGATCCCGATTACCACATGGCATACATCCGCGGGATCTCCGATCAGTTCAAGAAGAATACCGGCGATCTTGTGCTTACCTACAAGAACATCATTTGGCCATTTAAGCCCCGCCCCCTTGACCCCTGACTCACGCAAGACCTGCATGACAGCAAGCCCGACAAGCAAGCTAAGACCTTCAAGCTGGCGCATCCCGCCGTCAATACGTAACGCCAGGCTGTAATACAGGTTTTCACCAAAAGGGCTAACCCATTTACGACCACGCCGCCCTCTTCCAGCTATCTGCCTCTCTGCCAGGACAAGCATAGGCATAGCCGCTCCCTGACCAATCAGGCGGACCGCCTCGGCATTTGTAGAGTCGATTGAGCCGGCAACATGAACAGACCAGCCAGCAGGAAGCCCCATTTGCGATATGGAAGACGAGTCCAGAAGAGAGATAGGGTTGGCGAGCCGGTAACCACGGCCACGCACTTTATGCACCTCAACACCTAACTCAGCCTCAAGCTGTTGAAGCCGCTTCCAGACGGCGCTTCTGCTGACTCCGAGCACATCACCCAAAACCTGCCCCGAGTGAAACTCGCCATCAGCAAGAAGCCTTAACAAGGTCATCATGTAAATATCGCCTAGCAATGAGGCACGCATAATAGCCACGCAAGCCTGGGATGCATAGAAACGAAAAGGCGTTTTTCGATCCATAAAAGACAAAACCCCCACCTGCGTT
>NZ_BLVZ01000006.1 GCF_015471405.1 Pseudomonas cichorii | reverse complement strand
TGGTCGCCAAAACGCTCGAACCATGGGATCAGGCTGGTGACGTCCAAAGCTTCGCCGCCAAACACAACAGTACGCAGTGCCAATGGCGCTTGAGATTCACACGCCACCCGCATCAACTGCTTGAACGCCGATGGCGTCTGGTTCAGCACCGTGACGTTTTCCTGCGCCAGCAAGGCATGGAAATCTTCCGGCGAGCGGCTGACGTCGCGAGGCACGATCACCAGGCGACCGCCGTGCAACAACGCGCCAAAAATCTCCCAGACCGAGAAGTCGAAGGCGTAGGAATGGAACAGCGTCCAGACATCCTGATCGTCAAACTTGAACCAGTCATCGGTGGCGGCAAACAGGCGCATCAGGTTGTGATGCGGCAACAGCGTGCCTTTTGGCTTGCCAGTCGAACCCGAGGTGTAGATCACGTAGGCCAGGTTATCCGGCGTCGTCAGGTTGACCGGGTTGCTGTCGGCATAACCACTCAGGGAATCGCTCAGCGACAAGGTCTGCACCTGCGGCGGCAGCGGCAGGCTGGCCAGCAAGTGATCCTGAGTCAGCAACAAGGCAATGCCGCTGTCATCCATCAGGTAGTTCAGGCGCTCAGATGGGGAATCCGGGTCCAGCGGCACATAGGCGCCACCCGCCTTGAGAATCGCCAGCAGGCCGACGATCATTTCCAGGCTGCGCTCCACCGCCAGACCGACCCGCACATCCGGGCCAACGCCCTGCTCGCGCAACTTGTGAGCCAACTGGTTGGCGCGACGGTTCAGTGCATCGTAGGTCAGTTGCTCATTGCCCAGAGTCAGGGCAATGGCCTGAGGCACACGAGCGGCCTGGGTTTCGATCAACTGGTGAGCGCACTGCGCGCTTGGCCACGCCTGCACGGCTTGCGTCCAGCCGGTGGGCAATGCCAGTTCGCCCAACGAGGCCGATGGTGCAGCGCTCAGGGTTTGCAGCAAGTGATCGAAATGGCTGGCCAGTTGCGCCACGGCCTCTGCACCAAAGTGCTGGCAGTCGTAGCTGAAACGTACCGACAGCACATCGGCAGCCTCGACAACCAGCGTCAGCGGATAATGCGCCTGTTCCTGATTGTGCAACCCACTGAAAGCCAAGCCTGCCGGGGCCTGTTGCAAGGCTTCGGACACCGGGTAGTTCTCGAACACCAGAATATTGTCGAACAACGCCTCGCCGCCGCTGGCCGCCAGACGCTGGATTTCGTACAGCGGCGTGTGCTCAAACTCGCGCAGGGCAAGGTTCTTGGCCTGCACGTGCTGCACCCAGTCAGCGACGGTCTGTTCAGGTCGCGGGCTGGCGATGACCGGCAAGGTATTGATGAACAGGCCAAGCTGCTCTTCAACCCCTGGCAAGTCCGCCGGGCGTCCTGCCACGGTTGCGCCAAAGGTCACGCTGGCTTGACCGGTGTAGCGCTGCAACAGCAACAGCCACGCCGATTGCACCAAGGTGTTGAGCGTCACGCGCTGCTCGCGGGCAAACTCGCTCAGGCGCTGGGTGCCGGCAGCATCGATCAGGTGGAAGTAATCGCCATAACCCTGCCCGCCTGCACTGGATTTAAGCGCCTGGACCAGACGGGTCGGCTCGTCCAGTTCGGCCACCTGTTCCGTCCAGAAGCGCTCGCTGGCCTGGGCATCCTGGCGTTGCAGCCATTCGATGTAATCGCGATAACGGCTACCCTGCTGTGGCAGCGGCTGGCCGCTGTAGCGTTGCAGCACTTCACCCAACAGGCGCGAACTGCTCCAGCCGTCCATGAGGATGTGATGGCTGGTGTAGATCAGGTGATGGGTATTGTCCGTCGTACGCAGCAGCGCCAGACGCAACAATGGCCCCTGGGTCAGATCGAAGCCTTTCTGGCGGTCGGCCTGCGCCCAGTCATCCAGCCATGTCGCCTGTTGTCCGCGAGCGTCCAGCTCAATGAACGGCAGGGTTGCCTGGCGCTGCACCACTTGCAGCGAGTGCTCAAGATGGCTGACGAATGCACTGCGCAGCACCTCATGAGCATCCACAGAAGCTTGCCAGGCAGCCTTGAAGCGTTCGACGTCCAGACCCGACACATCGACGCGCAACTGGTTGATGTAGTTGCCCGCCTCATGCTCGAAAAGGCTATGGAACAACATGCCTTGCTGCATCGGTGCCAGCGGGTAGATATCGTCGATATTCGCGGCGGCAATCGGCAAGCGGTCCAACTGCGCCTGAGTCAGGGCCGCCAGCGGGAAGTCCGATGGCGTAACGCCCTGCTGGCCATTGAGACAGTGTTCGATGACCTCTGTCAGCGCCTGCTCGTACTGACGCGCCAGTGCCTCGATGGTCGAAGCCTGATACACCTCGGCACTGAATGCCCAGTCCAGTTGCAACTGTCCATCGAATACCTGGCCATTGATGCTCAGCCAGTTGCTCAACGGCCCGTCTTCACTCAAGGCATGGCCGCAGCTGTCCGCGCTCGGCACAAACAGCGCGCCGTCACGTTCACTGAAGCTGCCGTCGAATTGACCCAGGTAGTTGAAGGTGACCTGCGCTTGCGGCAAGGCAGCCAGTTCACGACCAAAACCGGCATCGCCCAGATAACGCAGAACGCCATAACCGACGCCCTTGTTCGGCACGGCCCGCAATTGCTCCTTGATGCCGCAGATGCTGGCGCCCGTATCGGCCTGCGGTGTCACCTTGACCGGGAACAGGCTGCTGAACCAGCCGACAGTGCGGCTCAGGTCCATATCGTCAAACAGGTCTTCGCGGCCGTGCCCTTCAAGCTGGATCAACACCGATGGCTGCTGGCTCCACTGGCACAGCACCTGCGCCAGCGCGGTCAGCAGCAGGTCGTTGACCTGAGTCCGGTAAGCCGCTGGCGCTACCTTGAGCAGCTTGTGGGTGAGGTCTTTGCTCAGCCAGGACGAAGCATGGGCAACGTCACGATTGCGCTGCGTCCCTTCGGGATTATCACGGGGCAGCGGCTGGATATCGCCACTGAGGGTTTGTCGCCAGTAATCACGTTCGGCAGCCAGGGTTTCGCTGGCCGCATAACGATGCAGTTGCTCGGCCCAGGCCTTGAGAGAGCTGGTCTTGGCAGGCAACGCCAGGGCCTTGCCGGTATTCAGGGCGACATAGGCTTGTTGCAGGTCTTCCAGCAAGACACGCCACGATACGCCGTCCACTACCAAGTGATGGATGACCAGCAGCAGGCGCTGTTCGCCTTCGGGCAGGCTCACCAGCACTGCGCGCACAAGCGGGCCGTTCTTCAGGTCCAGGCTGCGCTGGGCTTCGTCGGCCAGTTCGGTCAGGCGCGAAAGATCGTCCAGCTCATGCACCCACAGCAGGTCGCGGGTGGACAGCGGCCCGAAGGTCGCCTGCCACTCGCCATCCTGTTGGGCAAAACCCAGGCGCAAGGCGTCATGTTGCTCGATCAAGGCCTGCAAGGCGGCCAGCAGATGACTGGCTTCCAGCGGGCTGTTGGGCTTGAGCATCACCGACTGGTTCCAGTGATGGCGCTCGGGAATCTTCATCTCGAAGAAGCGTGCCTGGATCGGCAGCAGCGGCAGGTTTCCGCTGACCTGCTCGACCACCGCAGCAGGCTTCTTCTGGATCAGCTTGGCCACCGTCGCCAACTGGGCGATGGTCTGTTTCTCGAACAGTTGCTTGGGGCTCAGTTTGAGGCCCTGACGCTTGGCACGGGCGATGATTTGCAGGCTGAGGATCGAATCCCCCCCCAGCTCGAAGAAGTTGTCGGTCGTGCCGACCTTATCCAGCTTGAGTACATCGGCCCAGACCGCCGCGAGTTTTTCCTCGATCTCGCCGACCGGTGCGGTATAGCGCTGTTTGACCACGCCCGGCTTGGGCAGCGCACGCTTGTCCAGCTTGCCGTTGGCGGTCAGCGGCAGACGCTCCAGCACCACGAACTGCGCAGGCACCAGGTATTCCGGCAGGCTGGCGGTCAGTTGTTCGCGCAGGTTTTCGACCTGCAACGTCGTGCCCGCAGCGGCCACGCAATAAGCCACCAGTTGCAGGCGGGACTCGTCACCTTCAACCGCTTGCGCCACCACCGCAGCCTCGGCCACTGACTCGAAACGCAGCAGTACCCGCGCCACTTCGGCAGGCTCCACGCGATAACCGCGCACTTTCACCTGATCGTCGCTGCGACCGATGAATTCCAGCAGCCCCTGACGACTGCGACGCACCCGATCACCGCTGCGATAGGCGCGCTGCCCTTCACCGGCAAAGGGGTCCGGCACAAAGCGTTCGGCCGTCAGGCCCGGTTGCCCGAGATAACCCAGCGCCACGCTGTCGCCACCAATGTACAACTCGCCCGCAACCTGTTCGTCGCTCAGGTTCAGCACATCGTCCAGCACGTAAGCGTGAGCACCCGGCAACGGCGTCCCCACCGGCACGGAGCGGGACGGATCGATGGCCCGGACTTCATGGGTCAGCACACCGACCGTGGTTTCACTGGGGCCGTAATGGTTGATGAAACGGCAGCCCGGCTTGAGCTGACGAACCTGCTCGAACAAGCCTGGCGGACAAGCCTCGCCGCCCACGATCAGCGCATGCTGTGGCAGTACGTCAGCGGGATTGGCGGCCTGCAACAGGGCCGCAAGATGGCCGGGCACGATTTTCAGCACGCCGACGCGATGCTCGGCCATGTACTCGGCAAAACCGTCCGGGTCGAAACCCAGGGCTTCGGTCAATACATGCAACGGACGCCCGGAACACAAGGCACCGAACAGCACGGTATGGCCCAGGTCGGCGGCGATGGTCGAGACCAGTGCCATGCTGGCGTTCGGCGCCAGCTCCAGACGTTCAAGCAGGCCGCGCACATAGCTGGCCAGCGCGCCATGGCTGACCAGTACACCCTTGGGCTGGCCAGTGGAGCCGGAGGTGTGAATCACATAGGCTGGCGACTGTGCCGAAACCTCAATAACCGGACTGCTCACAGACTGGTGCTGCCACTGCATCGGCGCATAGGCCAGGCCCTGACAGCCAGCGACTGCCAGCGAGGTCTGGCGCTGATCGCCTTCGGCACACAGCAGCACCCGCGCACGGGCACCCTCCAACATCTGTTGCAGGCGCGCATCCGGCGCCTTGACGTCCAGCGGCATGTAGACGCCGCCCGCCTTGAAGATCGCCAGCACCGCCGTGAGCCATTCCAGCGAGCGCTCCATCAGCACTGCCACGGGCTGGCCTTCGCCCACGCCCAGGCTCGCCAGATGATGTGCGAGGCGGTTGGCCGCCTGATCCAGCTCGGCAGTGCTCAAGGTATGTTCAAGGCAACGAGCGGCCAAGGCATGGGGCTGCTTCTCGACCTGAACATTCCATTGTTGCAGCACCTGCGCAGCAGGTTCACGGGCAACTTGCGGCTGCTGGACCGGCAACGCGCCCAGACTGAACAAAGGCGCTTCGGGAGCCGCCAGCAAGGTTTTGAACAGCTCCAGCAAGGCAGGAATGAAGCCCTCGATGGTCGAGCGCTTGTACAGATCGCTGGCGAAAGTCATGTCGCCATGGATCAACGTGCCGTCGTCGGTGATATCCAGCGCCAGATCGAAATGCGCGCCATCCTTGTGGAACTCATACTCGCTGACTTCCAGCCCCGGCAGCTTGAGCGCCACTTTCTGCTTGAGGACCACGTTCTGGTTGAACTTGGCCTGGAACAGCGGGTTGTGACCCAGGCTGCGCTCCGGTGCCAGTTGATCCACCAGTTGCTCGAACGGCACATCCTGATGAGCCTGGGCACCAAAGGAAGTCTCACGAATCCGGGCCAGCAGATCGAGATAGCTCAGGCGTTCGTCCACTTCGCAGCGCAGCACCTGAGTGTTGATGAAAAAGCCGATAAGGCCTTCGGTTTCAGCCCGGCCACGGTTGGCATTGGGTACACCGATACGGATATCCCGTTGCCCGGCCTTGCGGGACAGGAACAGGGAAAAACCGGCCAGTACCAGCATGAACAGGCTCATGCCCTGGCTACGGGCAAAGGCGTTCAGTTGGCGGGACAGGTCGAGGCCGAAGTCGAAGTGCAGGCGCTCGCCCTGAAAGCTCTGGGTCGCAGGCCGCTGAAAGTCATGGGCAGCCTCCAGCAGTGGCTGCTCATCACCCAGTTGCTGACGCCAGTAATCGAGCTGCCGCTCGCCCTCGCCCGCCTCCAGCCATTTGCGCTGCCAGATCGCATAGTCGGCGTACTGCAAGGGTAATTCCGGCAACACAGGTTCACGGCTCTCGCTGTAAGCCTGATAGCAATGCACGAACTCCTGAATCATCACATCCATCGACCAGCCATCGGAGACGATGTGGTGCATGCTCACCACCAGCACGTACTCGTCGGCAGCCAGGCGGTACAAGCTGGCACGCAGCAACGGCCCCTTTTGCAGATCGAACGGCTGACGGGTGCTCTGCTCGACCTGCTGAGCCAGCTCGATCTCGCGCACATCCACCGACAACGCCGACAGATCGACACGCTCCAGCGCCACATGCTGGTTGTCGAGAATCACTTGATGCGGTTGATCGCCTTCGGTGTGGAACACCGTGCGCAACACTTCATGGCGCTCGATCAGATGATCGAACGAGTGCAACAAGGCCGACTCGTCCAGCTCACCGCGCAAACGCAGGCCGGTGGTCATCTTGTAGGCATCGCTCAGCGGATCAAGCTGCCAGAGAAACAGCAGACGCTGTTGTGCGAAGGACAGCGGGATCTGCGCAAAATCATGACGACTGACCGGCACCGGCAACAGGCTGAAGTCCTTGCCTTCCTGGCGCAGCCTGGCGAGGAACTGTTGACGCTGTTCGAGGGGCAGCCCGACAAAGCGTTTAGCGATACGTGCAGCAGTAGTCCCGGTCATGCGCCAAATTCCTCCAGTGAATCCATGAACTGGTCCATATCGCTCCAGTCGTTGTCGGCCATGTCATCGGTGAGCAAAGCCACTTCGGCGGCCAGATCGCTCAGTACAGGTTTCTCGAACAGCGTGCGCAACGGCAGGCTGACACCCAGTTGCGTCTTGATCCGGGCAATCACTTGCGCGGCCAGCAGGGAATGACCGCCCAGCTCGA
The DNA here is from genome assembly GCF_015471405.1 of Pseudomonas cichorii. GTDB lineage: Bacteria > Pseudomonadota > Gammaproteobacteria > Pseudomonadales > Pseudomonadaceae > Aquipseudomonas > Aquipseudomonas serbiensis. The sequence goes on along the minus strand of NZ_BLVZ01000006.1, from coordinate 379,858 downwards.
AGAACTGGTCGTCCAGACCAACCTGAGGGACGTGCAGCACTTCCACCCAGATGGCGGCCAGACAGACCTGCAACTCGGTTTGCGGTGCGCGGTAAGTGGCTTGCAACTGGCTCGGATCGGGAATCGGCAAGGCCTTGCGGTCGAGCTTACCGCTGGGGGTCAGCGGCAGGTTCGGCAACAGCAGCAGATGAGTCGGCACCATGTAGTCCGGCAGGCTGGCTTGCAGCTGGGACTTGATGTTCTGACGCAACGCCGCCTGTTCGGCATCGCCGGTTGCAACGGATTCTGGAACCAGATAAGCCACCAGTTGCGTGCTGCCGGCCAGTGGCAGCGCCAGAACCACCGCTTCGCGAATGCCGGAGCACTGCTGCAGGCGCGACTCGATTTCTCCCAGCTCGATCCGGAAGCCGCGAATCTTCACCTGATGATCGACGCGACCGATGTATTCCAGCGCACCATCGGCTCCCAGCCGCGCCCGGTCGCCGGTGCGATAAAGCCGTTCACCCGCCACGAACGGGTCGGCGATAAAGCGCTCGGCGCTCAGTGCCGGCTGGCCGTGATAACCCCGGGCCAGACCCGGCCCACCGATATACAACTCCCCCACCGCGCCTTGCGGCAGCAGGTTCAACTGGTCGTCGAGCACGTAAAGGCGACGTCCCGCCAGCCCCTGACCAATCGGCACGCCACGCCAGGAAACGGCTTCAGGCGTCAATGCGCTGCAATCGTAGATGCTCGAAACCACCGAGGCCTCGGTCGGCCCGTAAGTGTTGAGCAGACGCACATTGCCCAGCCCGGCCTTGCGCCACAAGCGCAAACCTTCAACCGCCATGGCTTCGCCGCCCACGTGGATCTGACGCAACGCGCCATAGTGAGCGGGTGGCCGGGCAGCGTAATCCTGAACCAGCGTCAGCCAGTACGCGGCTGGCAAGTCCGCCAGGGTAATACCGTACTCGACAACCGCCTGATGGAAAGTGGCACTGTCCCAGAGCCGATCATCGCGCAGCACCACACAGGCGCCATTGCAGAGCGGCGGATAGAACTGCTCCACAAAGCCGTCGAAACTGTTGGTTGCGAATTGCAGGACCTTATCGCCTTCGCGCAAATCGCTGTAGGCCGCCCCCAGGGTGACGAACTCGGCCAGCGCCCCATGACTGATGGCCACGCCCTTGGGACGACCGGTGGAGCCGGAGGTGTAGATCACGTAAGCCAGATTGGCCGGATCGACGTTTACATCCAGATCATGTTCAGTGGCTTCAGCCTGCCCATCCAGCAGGTCCAGACACAGGCACTGGATATCACCCAGCGGCGGCAGGCTCGCCAGCAGCTCGCTGCGGGTCAGCAGCCATTTGAGACCGCTGTCCTGCAACACATGGCTCAAGCGCTCGGTTGGTGTCTTGGGGTCCAGCGGCACATAGGCCCCGCCCGCCTTGAGAACGGCCAGTAACGCCACGGCCATTTCCAGCGAACGGCCCAGCGCAATGCCTACCAATACGTCAGGACCAACGCCCTGCTCGCGCAAGCGATGAGCCAGACGATTGCTGAGTTTATTCAGGTGTTCGTAGCTCAGGCCGGGAGCCTGGCGTTCGCCCGCCATGACCAGAGCCTGAGCCTGGGGCGTGCGCTTGACCTGTGCCTCGAACAGACGATGCGCGGGCGTGGAAATGCTGGCTCGTGGCGCGGCATCCACATCCAGCAACTGCTGACGCTCTTCAGCCGCCAGCATCGACAACTCACCCACCGACTGCTGCGGATTGGCACAAGCCGAGGCCAGCAGATTGCGCCAATGCCCGGCCAGACGGGCGATGGTCGCCTCGTCGAAGATATCGGTGGCATAGGTAAAGGCGGCATTGAGCTGTTCGCCTTCACCACTGGTGGCCAGCATCAGGTCGCTGGCGGCAGCATGGGCACGCCCGGCGGCGGCCTGTTGTTCCGCTGGCAGATTCGCGACCCGCAGGCCGCTTTCCAATTGCTTGTCCAACAGATCGGCAACCACCGGCTGATGGTTGAACATCACCTGGAACAGCGGGTTATGGCTCTGACTACGCTCAGGCTGCAAGGCATCGATCACGGCGTCGAACGGCAATTCCTGATGCGATTGCGCGCCCATCGCCGCCTGACGCACGGTCTGCAACAGATCGACAAAACGGGTGCCCGCCGTCACTTCGCTGCGCAGCACCTGGGTGTTGATGAAGCAGCCGATCAGGCCTTCGGTTTCACTGCGCGTACGGTTGGCAATCAACCCGCCGACGCGGATATCGGTCTGCCCGCTGTAGCGATGCAGCAGGCTCTTGAAGGAGGCCAGCAACACCACGAACAAGGTGACGCCCTGGCGCTGGGCCAGGGTTTTCAGGTCGCGCAACAGCGCAGTATCCAGCGAGATTTCAAGACGCGCGCCCTGATGCGTCGGCAACGCCGGGTGTGGCCGGTCGGTGGGCAGCTCCAGCACCGGATGCTCTTCACCCAGATGCGCACGCCAGTAATCGAGCTGACGTTCCTGCTCACCCGCCTCCAGCCAACTGCGCTGCCACAACGCATAATCGCGGTACTGCACGGCCAGCGGATTCAGTTGCAGAGGCTTGCCGGCAATCAGCGCATCGTAGCCGCGCAACCATTCATCGATCAGTACATTCATCGACCAGCCGTCGGTGATCATGTGATGCAGGTTCAACAGCAACACATGCTCCTGCTCTTGCAGACGCAACAGGCGAATGCTGAACAGCGGGCCTTTTTCCAGATCAAAGGACTGCTCGGCCTGCCGGGCCATTTCCAGATGCGCCTTCGACCAGCGCTGCTCTGCTGGCAAGACGCTCAGGTCCAGCAATTCGATGGTCACCGGCGCAGGCTCGGCCACCCGCTGGAATGCACGTTCCCCCTCCTGACCGAAGGTCGTGCGCAGGCTTTCATGGCGCTCTACCAAGGCACTGAATGCCTGCTCCAGCACCGCAACATCCAGCGAGCCGTTCAGGCACACCGACATCGGCAGGTTATAGGCGGAGCTTTCAGGGTCGAGCTGCCAGAGAAACCACATGCGCTGCTGGGCATAGGACAAGCCATCACGCTCAACAAGCCCAACGCAGGACGGGATCGGGAACAACGAAAAGTCCATGTCCTCCTGGCGCATACCGTCGAGAAACAACCGACGTTTTTCAGGGGGCAGCTCGACAAAACGGCGAGCCAGTTTATGGGCGTGTTCGGGATTCATGCATTGGGTCCTTGCTGAATAGGCCTGACCATGAGGCTTGGTCGTATGAACAAGAACGAATTGGAAGCAAAATATTTAACGGAAATTAATGGTCGGTAGCACATCGCCCTTATGCGCAAAAACATGCGCATGCAAAAACGCTAATAATCGCTGTAAGCCTCGTATTTAAAGGCTTTCGATCACTGCGCAAAGAATTGCGCGGGTGCGCAAGCTCTTGCGCACTTTTTGCTGAAAAAGTCGCCTCTTTTTCAAGCAGCCAAATGCCATGTGCTTGTATTTGCTGGATAAAAACCAGTCGGCATGATTTTTGACATACGTCTCTCCGCTCAACGGGCGTTATTGCCCATACAGACGGAGGAACAAGGGATGTCCGCACCCGCCCATCAAACACATTTCAGCCTGCATCTGGAGGACGTCAGACATGACTTTCAGGTGCTGGCCTTTACCGGCACGGAGGCCATCAACCAGCCCTTTGCCTTTGAGCTGGAACTGGTCAGCGAAAACCAGGCGCTGGATCTGGACAGCCTGCTCAATCGCTCTGCCTTTCTGCAGTTCGGCCCCGACGACGCTGGCGTGCATGGCTTGATCGACCGTATCGCTCAAGGCGACTCCCGCAAGCGACTGACCCACTACGCCATGACCCTGCGACCGCACCTCGCCTACCTGGGCCATCGCATCAATCAACGCATCTTCCAGCAACAGTCGGTGCCGGACATCATTGCCCGGATCCTGCAAGAGCACGGCATCCTGGCCGACCGCTATCACTTTCAACTCGGTCTGCCGTACCCGAAACGCGAGTACTGTGTGCAGTACGACGAATCGGACCTGCATTTCATTCAGCGACTCTGTGAAGAAGAAGGCCTGCACTATCACTTCCAGCACAGCAGGGCCATGCACCGGCTGGTATTCGGCGATGACCAGACGGTCTTTCCCAGGCTAAAGCCGCTGACCTATCGACAGGACAGCGGGATGGTCCCCGATGAACCGGTGGTCAAGCGCTTCAATGTGCGTCTTGAAACCCGCACCACTCGCACCACGCGGCGGGATTATGACTATCAGAAACCGCTGGTTCCCCTTGAAAGCGAAGTCCAGAACAAAACCCTGCCCGACCTTGAGGACTACGATTACCCCGGCCGTTTCAGCAACCGTGAGCGTGGCAATCTTCTGGCCCGACGGGCACTGGAACGCCACCGCCATGATTACCGCCTCGCCGAAGGCCATAGCGATCAGCCACGGCTGGTCAGCGGCCACTTTCTGGAACTGGCCAGTCACCCGCAGAAAAGCTGGAACCAGCTCTGGCTGCTGACCGAGGTTCGTCACGAAGGCCGCCAACCGCAGGTGCTGGAAGAGTCCGCTCGTCCTTCTGACTGGCAGGGCTATCGCAATACCTTCAGGGGTACGCCGTGGGACGCTTTCTATCGCCCGCCTCTGCGCCATCCCAAGCCACGCATTCAGGGCAGCCAGACCGCCATGGTCACCGGGCCCCAGGGCCAGGAAATCCATTGCGACAAACATGGCCGGATCAAGGTGCAGTTTCACTGGGACCGCGAGGGCCAGCAGGATGCCAAAAGCAGTTGCTGGCTGCGGGTGTCGTCCGGTTGGGCGGGCAATCGCTATGGCGCTGTCGTCCTGCCACGGGTCGGCATGGAGGTGCTGGTGACTTTTCTGGAAGGCGATCCCGATCAACCACTGGTCACCGGCTGCCTCTACCACGCCGAAAACACTCCGCCCTACAGCCTGCCCGAACACCGCACCCGCAGCGTCTTCAAGACGTTGAGCAGCCCCGGTGGCGGTGGCTCTAACGAGCTGCGCATCGAGGACCGCAAGGATCAGGAACAGATCTTCATTCACGCCCAGCGCAACTGGGACCAGAGCATCGGCCATGACCAGAAGATCCATGTCGGCCATGAGCGTCACGACCGGGTCGAGGCCAATAGCTACAGCGAATTCAAGGCCGAGGAACACCGCACCGTCAACGCCGACCGCAAGGTGGAAATCAGAGCAAACGATCACCTGAGCATCGCTCAGGTTCAGCACATCAAGGTGGGAGTGGCGCAGCTCGTAGAAGCCGGAAAGGAAATCCACATCAAGTCCGGCGACAAGCTGGTGATCGACGCCGGGATGGAGCTGACCCTCAAGGTCGGCGGCAGCTTTATCAAGATCGATCACAGTGGCGTGATGATGAACGGGCCATTGGTCAGGACCAATGAGGGCGGCTATCCAGGCATCGGGACCGAGGCGCCGCCAGTGCTGCCCGTCGCTCCAAAGGCGGCAGATACATCCGCTGCCGGCAGGAAACCTGTGACAGTGCCGTCCACCCCCAAACCTGAAACACCCACCTCCAGCCAGGGCCCCGAGGCACTTATCGTCGATGTCTGGGGCGATCCCGATCATGGCAGCCAGTTGATCCTGACGGGGCCGGAGGAGCAGCCATGAGCACGTTCAACGACAAGCCCATCACCCAGGGCACACGCAAGAAAACCGAGTACCTTGATGACCAGAATGCGCAGCTGGCTCTGCAGATTCCCCGCACCGACGGCGGCATGCTGCAAATCCCCCTGCTCCCCGATGCTCAAAGCACCCGGGAAGAGGAAACCATTCAGCGTAATACGCTGCTCTCCGTCCTGCCCCTGGCTCGCCTTCCGGGCTATGACAAGCCCGATGAATCCCCCAGGGGCGGCTTGCCTCGGCGAGGCCGCATTTATGTGTTCTGGCGCAACGTTTTATGGCGAGAGCTGGAAACCGATGGCCAGGGCCAGTTGTTCGAGGTGGATGTCGCTCACTGGCGCAGTGTCGCGCAGCAATTCGGCAATGCCGACCAGCGTGACCCGGTGGCCGTCCAGCAGCAGGTGATTCTGCTGCCAATGTTGTTGCAGGGTCGCTTTGTCGCCGATCAGTTGCGCATGGCTTACAGCGAACTGCCCTGGAGCTGGGAGCACATCGAATGGCTTGAAAGCGATGCCAACCGGATCAAGGTTCGCTGTCAGCATATTGCGCGGATCTGGGACACCGCTGTCGTGGGTTCGGAGCACTGGAAAACCACACAGGACAACCCGAGCCTACCGGTCAGCCGTATCCGCAAAGGCTTGCGAGCCAGGGATTTCAATATTGAAAGCGCCCTGCAGGACCCTCTGGATTTCACCCCGGAGTTTGCGACGTTCAGCGATGAGACATTGCTCAAACGTTTGCAGAGCCGCCAGGAGCAATTGGCACAACACCTCAAACAGCAACCGCCTGCGCCACTGCCCGACGTGGAAGCGGGCGTCGATCTGCTGGACAGCTACCAGTTGCGGGACAACACCCATCTGGTCGCCCTCATTCTTGAAGACCCGCTGTTTACCGTTCGCCACGCGACCGCCCAGATACGCGACTGCGTTTCCTATCTGCAAACCTTGAACGCCCTGATTGCCTTCCAGCCACACGGCCGTTATGCGCAGGTGCTGTATAGCGCTGTGGGTGGAAATTACGCTTACCTGAAAGGCCGGATTGACCTGCCGAGGTTTTATGAAACGGTGTTCGAGCAGGAGCGCAAGTTCGGACGCAAATCGCTGGCCGCACATCTTGCGCGACTGGTCGACGTGCTCGACAAAAAACTGCCCGCCGTCCTGATGGACTGGACCCATCGCCACGACGAAGCGTTGCTGGAACCTTACAGCCTGATGGCAAATGCTCTGGGCGCGCTTGAGTACACGCCTGCTCAGGCGGATGCCTTGCTGACCGGCATGGACGTTACAGAGCTGGAAACCTCCATCAGAACCCTGGTCAAGAACATCCTGCAGGCCGAGCACCCACTGGGCGCCATGCTGCTGGCCACAGACGCCGGGCAACCTCCCGAACTGCTCAAGCGCCTGATTGCCCTGCGCGACCTTGATCAACCAGCCGAGCCACAAGCCATGGGCCTGAGCACCCTGATGCTCAGCGCCTCCTTTGTCGACAAAGTGGATTGGCCCGCCCTGGGCAAGACCTTCGCGTACTTCATGGGTGACCTGCTGGATATTTTCGGTGCCAGCGTCGTGGCGCAACTCAGTCGGCTGTCCAGCAGCAGTCTCAAGATCAAACTCTACCGGCTCTTCATGCCGACCTTTAACACCCTCTCGGCTCTCTCGAAAAAGATGGCTGAAATCCGCCTGATGCCCATGGGCGAAGCACTGGCCGGGAACTATGTGGTCATCGGCGTTCATGGCGCAGGCTTGCGCAGAGGCCTGACCGACAGCGAACGCAGCGAACTGACCCGCAAGAACTACCGCTACGCCACCCTGCACAGCCAGTCCGGCGAAACCCTGGGCAGCACCAGCGCCAAAGGCCAAGGCAAGAACGCGCCCATGCTGCGCAATGTCATGGTGCTTGCCATCCCTCAGGGCCACCCCGAACTGGCGCACTACAGCAACTTCCGGGTGAACTTTGGGGCGCTGACTCAGGGGCTGGAGAAGACCAGGGTGGTGCCTACGTTGATGGTGGGGTTTGCGGTTTTTAACTTGGTGGTGCAGGTGGATGCGGTTGAAGAGTTCAATGCTAGTGAAGAAAAGTTTCGGGGGGCCTTTGGGGTGGGTAGCGCTTTAGCTGATCTTGTTGTAGCGCTAGGAGGACATAGCAAACTTCTTTTCGGTAAAGCCACCGAAAACGCACTAACTAGGCCGCGCATCAACGTAGCAAACGTTTTGTCGCGCTGGGCAAAAAACCTCGAGAAGCAGACAGGCAGCCCCAAGCTGCCTCTTCTTCGAGCCATTGGCGGTTCAGCCACACTATTTAGCGCAGCAATAAGCGCTTGGGACAGCTATCGAAACTATAACGATGGTAATTACGAGCTATCAGCAAGTTATGCAACCATTACAGCGGGAAATTTAATATGGCTAGCCTATACCATAGGCCTTACCATCAACCCCTTTGCGCTTTTGATCGGGGCAGCACTGGTGATTGGCGGAGCAGTGCTTGCCAATATATTTGATGACGATGCAATCGAACTTGCCGTGCGTTATGGCCCCCTCGGCACAGACTCTGCCGCTGAAGATTCGCCTGAAGACTTTCTACATTTAAAAGATCCGTTCATTGCCTATCAGCAATTAACGGGGCTTCTGTGCAAACCCGAGATCAATGCAATGCGACTCGGCGACTGGCGCAGAAAAGCCCCAGCACATCATCTTGAGGCACTGTTAAACGCCGACCAGCAACGCAAGCGCCCGACAAACACATATTGGCAAACCATCGCGCCCGACGCCAAGGCACTGGACGAGCAGGATTGGGTGGTGACTTTAAGTACCCCACTTCTGGGGATGCTCAGCAATAACACTCAACACTTTCAACTGCTGGCCCATGAATTTCAATCAAACATGGAAACCGGCAGGGCCTTCGCTAACAAGCACTATCACTGGCAAAGGGCGGGCAACCCAAAACTGGCGGCGGTGCCACTGGATGCAACCACCGCTCTGTATGTATTGCCCTCCTTCATTGAAACCACCTTTCCCATCAGCCGCACCGTCAGAACCGAAGGGCTGAGAATCAGTACCCAAATCGAATTGCATGCAGAACCGGGCAGCCCGCCTTTGCTGCTTCCGCAACCCCACCCCAAAAAGTGGACGCCTTTTACGCCTGCCCACCGCCGAGCACCCAATGGCAACCCGGAGAGCAACCCTCCTCTGTATTGGCAAATCGAAACCATCGAGAACCGTATATGAACGCAAATATTGATACTACCTACGCCAATAGCGCCTATCGCAGCGACAACAAAGGATCACTGCCGCCACCAAGATGGTACGTCCATCTCAACCGCAATGGCCTGTTCAACACGCATCTTGCCTTTGGTCATTACGCCGGGCTGGATTCAGCTACGGAAATCACTCTGCAACTGGAGTGCGAAGAACATCTGATTTATCAGAAGCAGAAAGTGGGTGGTGAAAAACAGGAAGTGTACTGTGATGCAAAACGCTGGCGATTTCAGAACTCCAGCAAGATACCGCATATTTTATTTACGCTTAAGCTAATGAGCTTTTTCTTTATATGGGCTCTTTGGGGTATGGGTACTTTCTATTCAGTAATTCTTGAACTGGCATATGGAAACGTGACGACTGAAATCGCTGTTTTAATAGCCGCGCTATCAGTAGGCTTGATGGTTACGTCTCTCGCCCTGTACATGACCGAAAAAAAATCTGTTCATTACATTCAAATTGTCGGACTCCTTATCTGCACTGGCCTTGTCTTCTGGCTAAAAGGCTCTCTCTTCGGCAGTAGCGAAATGCATATTTTCTTCTGGTTAGGCACCCTCCTCTACTTCATGGGCGCCATCGGCTTCGACTGTCTGCTCTGGCTACACAGCAAGGTCAGCCGCCACGACGGCAGCGAGTTCAATCGGGTAGACGGCATGGTGCGTTTCAAGCGGCGTTTTCGGCGTTTGTTTGTCGCGCCTTTCGAGGAGTTCGATCCGGTGCTGACGTTACTGCCCAGCGGCTACGGCTCTCATGACTACACGATCACGCTGTATCACCGCTACACCAACAAGAAGATATCTCTGGCAACCAAGATGCATTCACTGGGGCTGGATCAGGCGAATACCCTGGCCTTCTGGGATTGCCTGCAACGCTATATGGACGTCACCCAACCTCTGCCCGACCTTCCGGTGCTGGAACAAAGCCGCCATCTGGACCCCGTCACCGCCGCCCACGATACCAGCACCGGCCGCAACCCACGTCGCTGGCGCGATCAAGCAATAACAGGCTGGAAAACTTCGGGAGAAAAGAAACTCAACGAGCAATTGCAACGCTATCCCTGGCAGCAACAACCCTGCGTGATCAAAGCCCGCCTGAGTGAAGAGCTCACCATCGAAGCCTGGTACCGCGCTCAGGAAGCCAAGGGCATTCAAGCGACGCCCAAGGCTGAGGACTTTGCGCGACGCGCTGATTACGACGAGTCACAGATATGAACGCCTACGCCAATAGCGCTTATCGCAGCGACAGCCAGGAACCACTGCCGCCACCAGGATCGTATGCCCATCTCAACCGCAATGGCCTGTTCAATACACACCTTGCCTTCGGTCATTACGCCGAGCTGGATTCAGCTACGGAAATCAGTCTGCAACTGGAGTGCGAAGAGTATCGGGTCTATCAGACGCAAGAAGAAGCGGGCAAAAAACAGGAGGTGTATTGCGATGCAAAGCGCTGGCGCTTTCAGAACTCCAGCAAGATTCCGTACATATTATTTACATCTAAAATAATGTGCTTTTTCTTTATCTGGGCTGCTTGGGGGGTAGGAGTTCTACCTTTTATTAGAATAGGCTCAGAAGAATCCAGCGTAGAGTTTATGGCTTTTATGGGGGTCATATCTGCAGTTTGCATGGTGGTTTCCCTAGCTCTTTACATGACTGAAAAAAAAGCGGTCCATTACATTCAAATTTCCGGAATTTTCATCTGCGCAGCTATCGTCCTCTGGCTACAAGGCACTCTCTTCGGCAGTAGCGAAATGCATATTTCCTTCTGGTTAGGCACCTTCCTCTACTTCATGGGCGCCATCGGCTTCGACTGCCTGCTCTGGCTACACAGCAAGGTCAGCCGCCACGACGGCAGCGAGTTCAACCGTGTAGACGGCATGGTGCGTTTCAAGCGGCGTTTTCGGCGTTTGTTTGTCGCGCCTTTCGAGGAGTTCGATCCGGTGCTGACGTTACTGCCCAGTGGCTACGGCTCTCATGACTACACGATCACGCTGTATCACCGCTACACCAATAAAAAGATCTATCTGGCGACCAAGATGCATTCACTGGGACTGGATAAGGCCAACACTCTGGCCTTCTGGGATTGCCTGCAACGCTATATGGACGTCACCCAACCTCTGCCCGACCTTCCGGTGCTGGAACAAAGCCGCCATCTGGACCCCGTCACCGTCGCCCACGATGCCAGCACCGGGCGCAATCCACGCCGCTGGCGCGATCAAGCAATAACAGGCTGGAAAACTTCGGGAGAAAAGAAACTCAACGAGCAATTGCAACGCTATCCCTGGCACCAACAACCCTGCGTGATCAAAGCCCGCCTGAGCGAAGAACTCACTATCGAAGCCTGGTACCGCGCTCAGGAAGCCAAGGGCATTCAGGCAACGCCCAAGGCTGAAGATTTTGTGTCGCCGCCTGACTTTGAGAACGGCTAAGTGAAGGCCTGCATCACTTGGCCGATTCGGTATGCCCTTTGGCCATAGCCACTACCACCTTGCGCTTGCCGGTAAACGGTGAGCGCGCATGGGCCGAGAGCATGTTGTCCAGCATCAGGACGTCGTTTTCCAGCCAGGGGAAACTGACGGCGCACTCATCGAGCACACCACGAACTTCGTCCAGCAGGCTTTCTTCGATGGCTGAGCCGTCGCCGTAGTAGACGTTGCGCGGCAGGTCTTCTTCGTCCACCACATCGAGCAGGGTTTCACGCACTTCCGGCTGCAGGTTGGAGATGTGGAACAGATGCGCCTGGTTGAACCAGACCATGTCCTGAGTTACCGGATGGCGCGCCACTGCCTGGCAGATCTGCCGGGTGCGCAGTTCGCCGTCGTCTTTCCACTCGCATTGAATGTTGTGGGCGCGGCAGTAGGCTTCGACAACACTTTCGTCTTCGGTGTTGAACACCTGACTCCAGTCCACATCCAGGCCATTGCCGAAATTGCGCACGTACATGAGTTTCTTTTCGACGAAGCGATCACGAATGCGCGCAGGAATCCGGCGATAGATTTCACGGCTGTCGGCAATCGGGGTTTCACCGCCGGTTTCGGCAGCGATCATGCTGTAGAACCAGATGCGCATCGGCCATTCCAGGGTGTAAGCCTGCTCGTTGTGCAGGGGGATGCTCTGGTGGGCCGGGTATTCGGTGGAGGTGTAGACGCCTTTGGTCACGTTGCTGCGCGGCGTTGAACCGAACTCATAGTTGAGCAACAGGTCGCCAAACCCGGCGGCAAATTCACGAAAGGCTTCCGCACCGCCGACATTGAAGCCGCGGAACAGGATCCCGCCGCTGCGGTAAAGATGTTCGGCAACCAGTGGTTTGAACTCGCCCAGAGCTTCCATCAAGTCCAGGCCCGGCTCGGGCGCCTCCACCAGCATGGGCAAGGTACCGGCCCCGGCCCGTAATGGCCGGATATTCAAACTCAACGCATGACTCATGATGACTCTCCCTTGATGGCAAAGCGTGCGAGCCCCAACGGCCTGACGCAACACCGACGTCCTGATTTAACGTACCCGGCCACCTGAAAATTAGGCCTTTCCCGCAGAAAGACAGCTCACATCCGCCTTTTGAAACATTTACTTTCATTTGGACGAAAGAAATAATTACATCATTTGCATTCTCATTCGTCTTTATTAGATGCAGCGGCAGCATCGGCCAAAAGCCATGACCGTATTTTTACAAAAAGGAGTCTGTGCCCTTCAAAAAATGGCCGCTCTGACACCGTGAATCGAGACCGTTCCCCCATGTCAAAGAAGTCCCGCTCAAAAATCTGGTTTCTCGTCCATAGCTGGCTGGCGCTGCCGATCTGGTTCTTTGTGCTGATCGTGTGCGTCACCGGCACGCTGGCGGTGGTCAGCAAGGAAATCATGTGGCTGGCCAACCCGGAGATGCGTGCCGTCAAGCCATCGGATGATGCGCCACGGCTCAGCTTCGAGCAGATCAGGGCCACCATAGAGCGTAACGAACCGAACCTGATCATCGGCACGATGATGCAGCCGGACGGTGAATATTTCGCCCTGAGCGTCAATGTCACCTACCCCGACGGGCGTTCGGTACCGGCCTATGTGAACCCTTACACCGGACTTATCCAGGGCGTCACGCCGGCCTTCGACTTCCGCCGATTCACCCGCGCCCTGCATGGCTGGTGGCTGGTGCCTTTCACCAACGGCTATTCCTGGGGCTGGTATCTGGTGTCGATACTGGGCCTGCCGATGCTGGTGTCGCTGATCACCGGGCTGGTGGTCTACAAGAAGTTCTGGAAAGGCTTCCTGAAACCCACGTTGCGCTTCAACCATGGCGCGCGAATCTTCTGGGGCGACTTTCATCGTCTGAGCGGCATCTGGTCGATCTGGTTCATTGCCGTCATTTCGATCACCGGCACCTGGTTTCTGATCCAGGCGCTGCTCTGGGATAACCAGATCAGCATTTCCAGCAAGTCCCAGACGGCGTCCATCATTCCCCATAGCAGCGTGCCCCTCACCGCTGACGGCAGCCCTGCGCCGACCATCAGCCTGGACAAGGCCATCGAAATTGCCAAGCAACGGATTCCCGGCCTGGAAGCCAGCTTCATCAGCCCGCCCAGCAATGCCTACGCCAATATGGAGGTCGGTGGCCGCAGCTGGTATCCGCTGATGTACCAGACCGCCGAGATCAACCCGTACAGCGGTGAAATCGCCACCTCACACCTGTTGTCGGACCGCAACAATCTGGAGTTCGTCACCGAGTCCATGCGCCCACTGCATACCGGCGACTTCGGCGGCATCTGGATCAAGCTGATCTGGGCCTTCTTTGGCCTGCTGCTGAGCATGATGGTCCTCAGCGGCCTGCTGATCTGGAGTAAACGCACGGCACTGGCCACCCTCAATGCCCTGAAACGCGATGCCAAGGCCGAACAGGCCACCGTCAGGAAACAACAAACAGCACGACCGTCGCTGGCCACCGAAATTCCGGAGAACAACCTGTGAGCAAGGCCGCAACTGCACAACCTGTTTCGACCCTGAGCCGCGTCTGGCACAAATGGCGTTTCCATATCAATATCTTGCTGGTGCTGATTCCCTTGGGTTTCATGCCCAAGTACTTCGCCGATGACGCCCTGCTCCGGGGCGACAAGGGGCTCGGGCAGCGGGATCTGGGCACCATCCAGGTCGGGCCATGGAGCATGAAACTGGCCGAGGAACGCAATGAAGCGCCGATCTTTTCCGGCGCCTCGGGCTACATGAAAAACTTCAATGCCTCGCTGTGCGAAAGCTGCGCCGATCAGGTCAAGGCAACTTACCTGCGCATCGGTAAACCCCGCAGCCTGCGGACTGCCGGGGTGATCTTCTTCGGCGTGGCCTATCGCATGACTGCGTTCATGCAGATCCCGGAAAACACCGATCCCGATCAGGACCTGTGGATCACCATGGAGGGCTGGGACGGATCCGTGCATCAGACCTCAATTGCGCTGCAACAGGCCTCCCCTACGACCGTAGCCTGGCTGAAAAAACAAGGAGCCAAAAAATGATCGTACGCTTCCCGCTACGCCAGTTGGGTGTCAGCGCCCTCTTCCTGCTGAGCGTCGGCTTTGCCGGCAATGCCCTGGCCCACAACCCGATGTGCGAGTGCAAACAGATCGACGCCGAGCAGATCCGCTGCACCGGCGGTTTTTCCGATGGCAGCGGCGCGCCGGGGGTGACGCTGGACGTCATCGGCTATGACGAAACCATTCTGGTGCCCGGCAAGCTGGGCGCGGATTCAACCCTGACCTTCAAGCGCCCTTCCGCCGAGTTCTATGTGCTGTTCGATGCAGGCCCCGGCCATGTCGTGGAAATCGACCAAGCCGATATCGAGGCCCCATGAGTACGCCAACCCGACAGATCGTTCGCCCGGCTGGAGCCGGTCATGAAACCCTTTACGTGCTGCTGTTGTGCCTGCTGATTCTGGGTGTCGCCGCGACTGTAGTAGGCCTGCGTGGCGAGAAGCATGAGGCGGACACTGTCGCCAGCCATCAACTGGATGCACGTCGCGACCTGAGTGCCGCCGAGCAAGGCATCTACGCTGACCTGCGTGTGACACTGGACGAAGTACGCCTGCTGACGCAGGAACAACAGGAACCGGTCACCCCGCAGCAGCTGGCGGATGAAGGCTTTGCGCCCTTTGCCCGTGACGCCAGCTCCGTCAGCCGGGGCAATCATGCCTGGCAAATGGTCGAACACTCCTATCTGGGCCTGAGCCCTACACCGACAGTCGCCGGCTCCTTCCTGCTGCGCATCGAGGCCGACGACAAGGCCGAAGCCGACATCTGGATCAACCGCAAAGGCTCGCTGGCTGCACCGACCGATCTTGGCGACCAGGCTCTGATCAGCGCTGGCTGGCAGCAGGTCGTCGCGCAATTCGATGCCGGGGTTACCCGCCAGCATCGACACTGAACCCACGCATTCACTGAAAAGAAGACTGTTTACCCATGCCTATTTCATTGAAACGCCGTCCATTGCTGCGCGTCGTACTGGTTGGCCTGTTCGCAACCCTGCTCGCACCACTGGTCAGCGCCGACCCGGCCAAGCGCCTGCGGATCGGCATCACACTGCATCCTTACTACAGCTATGTCAGCAATATCGTCGGCGACAAGGCCGAGGTGGTTCCGCTGATTCCCGCCGGTTTCAACCCGCACGCCTATGAACCCCGCGCTGAAGACATCAAGCGTATCGGCTCGCTGGACGTTGTCGTGCTCAATGGCGTGGGCCATGACGACTTTGCCGACCGCATGATCGCCGCCAGTGAAAAACCGGATATCGCCACCATCGAAGCCAACGCTGATGTGCCGCTGCTGGCAGCCACCGGGATCGCGGCTCGTGGCGCGGGCAAAGTGGTCAACCCGCATACCTTCCTGTCGATCAGCGCCTCTATCGCACAGGTCAACAACATTGCCCGCGAACTGGGCAAACTTGACCCCGACAACGCCAAGACCTACACCGCCAATGCCCGCGCCTATGGCAAACGCCTGCGGCAGATGCGCGCCGACGCTCTGGCCAAACTCACCAAGGCCCCCAATGCCGACCTGCGAGTCGCCACGGTGCATGCGGCCTACGACTACCTGCTGCGTGAATTCGGCCTGGAAGTCACAGCCGTGGTCGAACCGGCTCACGGTATCGAGCCGAGCCCGAGCCAGTTGAAGAAGACCATCGACCAGTTGCGCGAACTGGACGTGAAAGTGATCTTCTCGGAGATGGACTTCCCGTCCACTTACGTCGAAACCATCCAGCGTGAATCCGGCGTCAAGCTCTACCCGCTGTCGCACATTTCCTATGGCGAATACAGCGCCGACAAGTACGAGAAGGAAATGAAAGGCAATCTGGATACCGTGGTCCGGGCCATTCAGGAGGCTGGCGCATGACCGCTGCCGAACCGATTTCCCTCGCCAGCCGCGGGCCTGGCGTCACCTTCGCCGATGTCAGCCTGACTCTGGGACGCACCACCATTCTGGACCGCATCAACTTCAATGTGCGGGCCGGCAGCGTGCATGCGCTGGTCGGGCCGAACGGCGGCGGCAAAAGCTCGCTGATCAAGACCCTGCTCGGGCAGATGCCCCATCAGGGCCAGCTCAGCCTGCAATGGCCCGGCTCACCCGGCCTGATCGGCTATGTACCTCAGGCGCTGGAGTTCGACCGCGGCCTGCCCATGACAGTCGATGACTTCATGGCTGCCATGTGCCAGCGGCGTCCGGCATTTCTCGGCTTGTCCCGCCACTACGCGAAAGCCATCGGCGAAGCTCTGGAGCGAGTCGGCATGCAGGACAAACGCAAGCGCCGCATGGGCGCCCTGTCCGGTGGCGAGCGCCAGCGCGTGCTGCTGGCCCAGGGTTTGATTCCGGCCCCGCAACTGCTGGTGCTCGATGAGCCGATGTCGGCCCTTGATGAAGCCGGTATCCAGGTATTCGAGCGCCTGCTCGGCGACTGGCGTCAGGCAGGCATTACGGTGCTGTGGATCGAGCATGATCTGGAGGCCGTCAAACGACTGGCCGATAACGTCACCGGCCTCAATCGCCGCGTCCTTTTCGATGAACCGGCGCACACCGCCCTGACACCCGAGCGGCTGCTGACGCTGTTCTCCGCCCATCCGCGTGCAGCGGACGCCCAAGGGAGTGCCGCGTGATGGATTACGAAAGCTTTCGCCTGTTCATTCAAAACCTGGCTTCGTCCGGCTACCTGCCAGAAGCACTGGCCTACGGTTTCGTGGTCAACGCCCTGCTCGCCGGCCTGCTGATCGGCCCGGTGCTGGGCGGCCTGGGCACGCTGGTGGTGGTCAAGCGTTTCGCGTTCTTCTCGGAAGCCGTGGGCCATGCGGCCCTGACCGGGGTGGCCATCGGCATTCTGCTGGGCGAACCCTACACCGGCCCTTATGGCAGCCTTTTCGGCTACTGCCTGCTGTTCGGTATCGTGCTCAACTACCTGCGCAACCGCACCGGTCTGGCACCGGACACCTTGATCGGCGTATTCCTTTCGGTGTCCCTGGCATTGGGCGCCAGCCTGTTGCTGGTGCTGGCGGGCAAGATCAACGTGCATATTCTGGAAAACGTCCTGTTCGGCTCGGTGCTGACCGTCAACGGCAGTGACCTGCTGGTGCTGCTGATTGTCGGCTCGCTGGTCATGGGCCTGAGCCTGCCGCTGTACAACCGCATCATGCTGGCCAGCTTCAACCCGCAACTGGCGGCTGTGCGAGGCGTTGCGGTCAAGACGCTGGATTACCTGTTCGTGATTCTGGTGACGCTGATTACCGTGGCTGCCGTGAAAGTCATCGGCGCCATTCTGGTGGGTGCCCTGCTGGTGATACCGGCTGCCGCTGCACGCTTGCTGAGCCAGTCACTCAAAGGCTTCTTCTGGATTTCGGTCGCCATTGCCACCGTCAGTACCTTGTGCGGCATCCTGCTGCCTATCGTCTTCGACCTGCCCGTGCCTTCAGGCGCGGCGATCATTCTGGTGGCGGGCGTCGGCTTCGCCTTGGCCGCCATCGCCCGCGGCACGGTCCCCAGCCTCAAAGGGAATATCGGATAAATGCCTACTCTGCGCACATTGACCCTCGCCCTGGCTCTCAGCGGCCTGTTCAGCAATAGCCTGTACGCGGCCGAAAGCAAAAGCGCCAGCCCGGAACCGGTCCGGGTTCTGGCCAGCCTGCCCATCACCTACGGCCTGGGGCAGATTCTGCTCAAGGACAGCGGCGTGGTGCTGGAACGCGCGGCAGCCGCCAACCTGCCCGGCTCACGCCAGACTGCCTACTTCACCGGGCGCGGTGCCGAAGCGCTGCGTAAACTCAGCGTGGAAGCCGATGCGGTGATCGGGCTGCGTTCGATCTGGGCCGATGACCCGCTTTACCCCAATGCCCGACGCAGCAATATCCGCATCGTCGAAATCGATGCCGCCCGCCCCGTGGATGGCAGCCTGCCGGGCATCGCCTTGCAACCCGGCCAGAACGTCGATGGCTTGAACAGTCAGCCCTGGCTGGCCAGCAATAACATGGGCCGCATGGCCGATGTGATGGCAGCGGATCTGGTACGTCTGGCTCCGGCCGCCAAACCGAAAATCGAAGCCAATCTGGCGGCCCTCAAGCAGCAGTTGCTCAAGCTCAGCGCAGCCAGTGAAGCCCGTCTGGCCAGTGCGGATAACCTGAGCGTGGTCAGCCTGTCCGACCGTTTCGGCTACCTGATCAGCGGCCTCAATCTGGAGCTGATCGACACCCAGGCGCTCACCGACGAACAGTGGACACCCGAGGCCCTGCAAAAGCTGACGGCTACGCTCAAGGATAATGATGTGGCGTTGGTGCTGGACCATCGCCAGCCACCGGAGCCCGTGAAAGCGGCCGTCACTGCGGCAGGCAGTAAACTGCTGGTGCTGGGAGTCGATGGAGAAGACCCGGTAGCCGAACTGCAGGGCAATATCGAGCAGGTTATTGCGGAGTTGGCAGGCAAGAAATAAACGCCCATAGAGGTCTGTGTGGGAGCGGATTTATCCGCGAAAGAGGTATGAAGTGCTGACGATGAAGATGCAGTGAGTGTGCCGGCCTCTTCCCGAATAAATTCGGTCCTACGGATTTGTGGGCAGCATAGAAACAAAAACGCCCCGACATTGATCGGGGCGTTTGTTTTAGGGCGCTACGCAATCAGTGTGCAGTAGCAGCCTGTGCTTCCATCTTCTGGCGCAGGCTCAGTGGACGCATGTCGGTCCACACTTCTTCGATGTAGGCCAGGCATTCCTTCTTGAAACCGCTCTTGCCCACGGTGCGCCAGCCGTTGGGGATTGCCTTGTAATCCGGCCAGATGGAATATTGCTCTTCGTGGTTGACCACGACCTGAAAGACGATGTCGTCGCGGTCGAAAACTGAAGTCATTGCTGCTCTCCATGGTTATTCAGTGCCGATGCGCCAATTCACAGCGGCTATGTAAAGTGAACGTATCGCTACGTCGAAAAATTAAAGACTGGCCACCGCCGCCGAAAGCGCCCGGCCGAATATACCGGCCACTTCGTCGATCTGCTCGGCCGTAATCACCAGCGGCGGCAGGAAGCGCACGACGCTGCCATGGCGACCGCCCAGTTCCAGAATCAGCCCACGCTTGAGGCATTCACGCTGTACCAGCGGTGCCAGGCGGGCAAATACCGGTGGATGCCCAAGTGCATCGGGTGCGCCGTTCGGGTCCACCAACTCGACACCGAGCATCAGCCCGCGACCGCGAATATCCCCCAGTTGCGGGAAGTCGCGTTGCAGGTCGCGCAGGTGCCGGGTCAAACGTGCGCCCACAGTGTTCACGTGTTCACAGACGTTGTGTTCCTTCAGATAACGCATCACCGCCGAACCAGCGGCCATAGCCATCTGATTACCCCGGAATGTACCGGCGTGAGCGCCCGGCTGCCAGGCATCCAGCCATTGGCGATAAACCACCACCGCCAGCGGCAGGCTGCCGCCGATGGCTTTGGACAGCACCACCACATCCGGGATGATCCCGGCATGCTCGAAGGCAAACATCTTGCCGGTGCGGGCGAAACCGCTCTGGATTTCATCGACGATCAGGGCAATGCCAGCCTTCTCGGTGATGCGGCGCAGGCCGCGCAACCAGTCCAGATCCGCCGGAATCACACCGCCCTCGCCCTGCACCACCTCGACAATCACCGCAGCCGGTAGCTGCACCCCGGCTTCGGGATCGTTGAGCAGGTTTTCCAGGTAATGCAGGTTGGCCTTGACCCCTTGCGCGCCACCCAGACCGAACGGGCAACGGTAATCGTAAGGGTATGGCATGAACTGCACGCCGGAGCTCAGCAAGGCACCCAAGGGTTTTTTCGGTCCCAGGCTGCCCATCAGGCTCAAGGCTCCCTGACTCATGCCGTGATAACCGCCCTGGAACGACAACACCGTGCTGCGCCCGGTTGCGGTACGCACCAGTTTCAGGGCGGCTTCCACAGCATCGGTGCCGGTAGGGCCGCAGAACTGGATTTTCGCTTCCTGCGCCAGTTCCTGCGGCAGAAGACCGAACAGGTCCTGGACGAACTGGTCCTTGACCGGCGTGGTGAGGTCCAGGGTATGCAACGGCAATTCGTCGCTGATGACTTGCTGGATAGCCTCGATCACGACCTGATGGTTATGACCCAAAGCCAGGGTGCCAGCACCCGCCAGGCAATCGATGAAGCGACGCCCTTCGACGTCCTCGACATGAATACCCTTGGCGCGTTTGAGTGCCAGGGGAATACGTCGCGGATAGCTGCGAGCGTTGGACTCCTGGCGGTTCTGGCGGGCCAACAATGGCGATTCGTCGAACTGGTAAAGCTTCTCGGCAGGCTGCGGGGCGACCGGTGCCGGCTGATCTTCAATAAACCTGGTAGCGACTGACATCTGTGCAACCCTCAATACGCTGTCGATAAGCGAAATCCGTAAGTGGCCTGATACACACGTGCATCAGGCATTTATTCCTTCATTGAAAACGCGCCAGAGGCCTGCGGATTTACACCCCGTAACAGCTTTTTTATCCGCAAAGCCTTCAGCCCGACGAGAGGCGAATCACAACCCTTCCAGTTCAGCCATCAGGTCCGCCAGCCGGTCGAATTTCTGTTCATCGACCTTCTGCCCGCCAAGACCTTCCAGATGCCCGGCCAACCCTTGAATGGTGTTGAACTCGAACATGGCACGCAGCGGTACATTGCGTTGCAATAGCTTCTGCGCACGGGTCACCACCTGAGTTGCCAGCAGCGAATGCCCACCCAGCTCGAAGAAGTTGTCGGTGATCCCGACACGCTCGACTTTCAACACATCGGCCCAGATCGTCGCCAGTTGCTGCTCCATTTCGCTCTGCGGTGCCACGTAGTCGTTCTGCACCTGGCTGACATCCGGCTTGGGCAGAGCCTTGCGGTCCAGCTTGCCGTTCGGGGTCAGTGGCATGGCCTCCAGCATCACCAGATGGCTTGGCACCATGTAGTCCGGCAGGCTGGTCTTGAGATGGCTTTTCAGTTCGTCGCGCAGCAAGTCCGGGTCCTGAGCATTGCCACGCGGCACCAGATACGCCGCCAGCACCTTGCCCAACGGTCCGTCGATATCCAGCACTACAGATTCACGAATCGCTTCATGCTCCTGCAGACGGGTTTCGATCTCGCCCAGTTCGATGCGGTAGCCGCGAATCTTCACCTGATGGTCGACCCGGCCCACGTATTCGAGCACGCCGTCAGACCTTCTGCGCGCAAGGTCGCCGGTGCGATACAGACGCTCGCCGGTTGCACCGAACGGGTTGGGCACAAACACCGGCACGGTGCGCAACGGGTCGCTGACATAACCACGACCGACACCAGTCCCGGTCACACACAGTTCGCCGACAGCGCCCAGCGGCACCAGCTCCAGCGCCTCGTCGAGCAGGTACAGACGGTTGTTGTCCGTTGGCGTGCCGATGGGCAGGTAGGTGCTGCGAGTCGACTCCGGATCGACGCGGAAGAACGCCACGTCGTCTGAACATTCGGCAGGACCATAAGCGTTGACCAGCCCGATATCCGGGTAGCGTTGCAACCATTGATTAGCCAGTTCCGGCGGCATTGCCTCACCGGTCGGCAGCATCCAGCGCAGGCCATCGAGGCTTGCGCGCTCCTCGGCCAGCAGCCCTTGAATCAGGGACGGCACGCTTTCCAGCACGCTGATGCTCTGGGCCTGAACGTGACTCAGCAAGGCCTGCGGATCACGGGCGATATCGTTTGGCACGATGTCCACCCGCGCACCGAACAATGGCGCTGCCAGGAACTGCCAGACCGAGATATCGAAGCTCTGCGAAGCAGTCTGGGCGATCACGTCTGCATCGCTCAGGTTCAGATAAGGCACCTTGCTCAACTGGTTATTGAGCATGCCGCGTTGCTCGACCATCACGCCTTTGGGCAATCCGGTGGAACCCGAGGTGAAGATCACGTAGGCCAGATTGTCCGGCGCGCTGTATAGACCGGGATTGTCCTGCGACAGCTCACTCTGCTGCACCGCTTCCCAGACCAGCAAACGTGGACGACCCGCTTCAGCGATATCGGCCAGCAAGGCCTGAGCCTGGTCACGACATTCGGCACTGCACACCAGTACCGGCGTGCGGCTTTGCTGAATGATGCCGCTCAGACGCTGGTTCGGCAGCGCCGGGTCCAGCGGCAGGTAACCGGCTCCGGCCTTGAAGCTGCCGATAATCATGCCCAGCAGTTCGGGACCACGCTCGGCCAGCAAGGCTATCGGCTGATCGAAACCGGCTCCGGTCTCGATCAAGGCATGGCCAAGACGGTTGCTGAGTGCGTTCAGCTCGGCATAGCTGTACTGGCGATCCTGGCAACTGACGACGGTACGCTGTGGATGGGCCACGACCTGCGCCTCGAACAGCTCGGCATAGCTGCGCTCCAGCGGGTAGTCGTGGTCGCTCCTGTTGCAGCCATCGAGCAGGAACTCGCGCTCCGTTTCACTGAGCAGCGCCAGCTCGGACATATCGCCATGGAAGCCTTCGATCAAGGCCAGCAGCAGGCGCTTGAACTCGCCCAGCATGCTCTGGACCGTGGTTTCGTCGAAGTAGCGCTGGTCATAGGACAGATGCAGGCCCAGGTCATCGCCGGGGTAACACACTGCCGTGAGCGGATAGTTGGTGTGGGTACGGCCTGAATCCGAAGTGGCGTTGAGGCTTTGCGCACGATCCAGCACCGAGACTTCAACCGGCGCGTTCTCGAACACGAACAGGCTGTCGAACAACGGCTGGCCCTTGGGCAGCTCGCTGTTTTCCTGGATGGTCACCAGCGGCAGGTACTCGTACTCGCGCAGCTCCATATTGCTTTCCAGCAAACGGTTCAGCCACTGGCGAACACTGCAACGCTGGTCATCCTGCGGCAAGCCCACGCGCAGGGCGATGGTGTTGATGAACAGGCCCACCGTGCGCTGCATCTGTGGCATTTCCACCGGACGCCCGGCCACGGTCACACCGAACACCACGTCCCGGTCACCGCTCATGCGCCGCAGGGTCAAGGCCCAGGCCGCCTGGGCAAAGGTGTTGATGGTCAGTTGATGCTGCTGGGCCAGTTCGCGCAGTCGCACACCATCGGCCACATCCAGACGGGTGTAGCAGTCGCCCACCACCATGCCGCCACTGTCACCGGCATGTTCGCGCAGGAACGGACGGTCGCTCGGGATCGGCGTCGGACGCTCGAAGCCCTTGAGGTTCTGCCGCCACCAGTCACGGGCCTGTACCAGACCACGACGCTGCAACCAGCCGATGTAATCGCGATAGCGCGGCGGCGCGGCCAGTTGTGCATCGCGGCCTTCGCCCAGCGCGGTGTAGATGTCGAAGAAGTCGTTCATCAGCAACGAGCGGCACCAGGCATCGATCAGGATGTGGTGGTTGCTCATCATGAACCAGTAGCGCGCCTCGTCGACACGGATCAGGCGCAGGTGGAACGGCGGCTGGTTGAGCAGATCGAAACCGGCCTCGCGCTCGGACTTGAGCAAGGCTTGCAGACGCGGCTCCTGCTGGTCCTGGGCAACGTCGCGCCAGTCCAGATAGTCGATTGGCGTGTTGCCGGGTTTGTGAATGACTTGCAGCATGGTTTCGCCGATATCCCAGCAGAACGAGGCACGCAAGGCTTCGTGACGGGCAATGACTGCCTGCCAGGCCTGGGCGAAACGTTGCGGGTCCAGCTCGCTGTTGATGCGGTAGCGATCCTGCATGTAATACAGACCGGTGCCCGGTTCCAGCAGGGTATGCAGCAGCATGCCCTCCTGCATCGGGGTCAGCGGGTAGACATCTTCGATATGGCTCGCCGGAACCGGCAGCGCATCCAGATGCGCCTGATCCAGAGCGGCCAGCGGGAAGTCCGAAGGTGTCAGGCCGCCGCTGCCATCTGCCAGACAATGGACAATCAGCGCCTGCAACTGCGCCAGATAAGCCTGCGCCAGTTCAGTAATGGCCTGGGTCTGGTAACGCTCGCCACTGAAGGTCCAGCGCAGCACCAGTTCGCCGCCGTACACCTGACTGTCAATGCTCAGTTCGTTTGGCAACGGTGCATGGGCGTCATGGGCCGCACCCGCCGACTCTTCCAGCGGACGGAACAAGGCATCGCTGCCAAAGCTCTGGTCGAACTGCCCCAGGTAGTTGAAGGTGATCGGCGCGACCGGCAAGGCTTGCATTGCAGCGCGGCTGTTGCCATCGGCCAGATAACGCAGCACGCCATAACCCAGGCCCTTGTGAGGAACCTGACGCAATTGCTCCTTGATCGCCTTGATCGATGCGCCCGGCCCAGCCTCTTCGGCCAATCCAGGCGTCAGGCGCAGTGGATAGGCACTGGTGAACCAGCCCACGGTACGGGTCAGGTCGATTTCGTCGAACAGGGTTTCGCGGCCATGGCCTTCGAGCTGAATCAACGCCGACGCCTGCCCGCTCCAGCGGCAGACCACCTGTGCCAGCGCGGTCAGCAGCAGGTCGTTGACCTGAGTCCGATAAGCGCTCGGTGCCTGCTGCAAAAGCTGTCGGGTACTTTGCGCATCCAGACGCACACTGACGGTCTGTGCATGAATATTCTGCTGACCACCCTGCGGATTATTGCAAGGCAATTCAGCACCCGGCCCGCTGAGCTGACGCTGCCACCAGGCCAGCTCCTCGCGCAAGGATTCGCTGCCGGCGTAAGCCTGTAGACGCCCGGCCCAGTCACGGAAGGCGCTGGTCTTGGCTGGCAGTTTGACGGTTGCGGCATCGACAAGCTGGCGATAGGCGACTTGCAGATCGTCCAGCAGCACGCGCCATGAAACGCCATCGACAACCAAGTGGTGAATGACCATCAGCAGGCGCTGCTGGCCCTGCGGCCCATCCACCAGCAAGGCACGCAGCAGCGGGCCGCTTTGCAGATCCAGGCTGCGCTGGGTGTCCGCAAACAGTGCGGCGCATTCGCTCATATCGGAAACACGCGCTTGCAGCAGCAGGCTTTCACCGGTGACAGCACGGTGCTCGGCCTGCCATTTTCCGGCGTTGTCCCGGAAGCTCAGGCGCAAGGCATCATGTTGTTCAAGAATCGCCCGCAGAGCCTGTTCGAGATGACGAGGCTCCAGGGCCGTGGTCGGCTCCAGCACCAGCGCCTGATTCCAGTGCTGGCGCTCAGGGATCGGCGTCTCGAAGAACCAGTGCTGAATCGGCGTCAGGGCCGATTCGCCGGTCAGCAGGCCTTGCTCGGCCACCACCCGCTCGCTGGTAGTGGCCACGGCGGCCAGGGTCTGGACGGTCTGGTGCTGGAACAGGTCGCGAGGGCTGAAATGAATCCCGGCCTGACGCGCACGGCTGACCACCTGGATCGACAGGATCGAATCGCCGCCCAGCTCGAAGAAGTTGTCGTTGAGGCCGACTTTTTCCACATTCAGCACAGCACACCAGATACCCGCCAGGGTCTGCTCCAGTTCACTGGTGGGTGCCACATAACTCTGACGATTGAGTTCCGGGTCCGGTGCTGGCAAGGCACGGCGATCAAGCTTGCCGTTGGCGGTCAGCGGCATGCTGTCCAGCAGGATCAGATGCGCAGGCACCATGTAATCCGGCAGTTGCGCCTTCAGATGCGCCTTGAGCGACTCGCGCAGTTGCGCCTGTTGCTCCTCGCCCTGCCCGGCCACATCAGTGACCAGATAACCGGCCAGTTGCTTGCCCGATGGCGTATCCAGCGCCAGCACCACGGCTTCGCGGATGGCTTCGTGTTCCAACAGACGGGTTTCGATTTCGCCCAGTTCGATACGGAAACCGCGGATCTTCACCTGATGGTCGATCCGGCCCAGATACTCCACCAGACCATCGGCACGCTGGCGCACCAGATCGCCGGTGCGATACAGACGCCCGCCATTGCCACTGAACGGATCGGCGACAAAACGCTCGGCAGTCATCGCCGCCCGCTCGTGGTAGCCCTGAGCAAGACCGGCGCCGCCGACATACAGCTCACCGGTCGCACCCTGGGGCACCAGCGCCAGATCGGCATCGAGGATGTAAGCCACCCGAGCGCCCACCACGCTGCCGATCGGCACGCTGGCTTCGCCCTCTTCCAGCCAGGCCGGTGCCAGACTGGCCAGCGGCATGACCACGGTTTCAGTCGGACCATAGGCGTTGAAGAACAGTTCAGGCTTGAACACCGCACGAATACGCTGTAAATGCTCACCGGTCAGCGCCTCGCCACCGGTGATGCACATGCGCACCGGCAACGTCTGGCCCTGAGTCGAAAGCCATTGCGCCAACTGGCTGCCATAGCTTGGCGTGAAACCGAGAATGTTCACGTGCTGACTGCGGATCAGTTCGCAGATTTCTTCGGCGTCCCATTGCCCCTGGGCACGCAATACCACCCGCGCCCCGCTGAGCAGTGGCACCAGCAGACGCTCGGTGGCTGCGTCGAAGTTGATCGAATAGAAATGCAGCTCACAGTCATCGGGACGCATCTCGAAGCGGCGAATCACCGCCTGACAATGCATGGCGATTTCACCGTGGGACACCACCACGCCCTTGGGCTTGCCGGTGGAGCCAGAGGTGTAAATCAAGTACGCCTGATGCTGCGGCAGGCTGATGAAAGGCAACTCGCTCGCCGGGTAAGCAGCCAGCGCGGGCAAATCATCTTCCAGGCACCAGCGACCGACGCCCGCAGGCAGTTCGCCCAAGGCCTCGAACAAGGCGGCATTGCTCAACAACAGGCCGACGCCGCTGTCTTCGATCATGTATTGCAGGCGCTCCAGCGGGTACTCCGGGTCCAACGGCACATAGGCGCCACCGGCCTTGAGGATCGCCAGCAGGCCGACCACCATGTCCAGCGAGCGCTCCAGCGCCAGGCCGACACGCACTTGCGGGCCAACACCACGCTCGCGCAGCATCCAGGCCAGACGATTGGCGCGGCCCTCCAGTTCGGCATAGCTCAGGGTTTCACCGGCGAAGGTCAAGGCAGGTGCGCTCGGGCGTGCTTTGGCCTGTTCGGCAAACAGGCTGTGGATGCACTGATCCAGACGCTGTTCACCCGCTTCGACACCCAGGCTGTCGAGCAACTGCTGACGCTCGGCGTCCTGCAACAGCGGCAGTTCGCTCAAGCGCTGCGCCGGATCAGCCAGCAAGGCTTGCAGCAGGTTTAGCAAATGCCCTGCCATTTGCGCGATGCGCGGCTCGTCGAACAGATCGGTGCTGTAGGTCAGGCAGCAACCCAGACGATGATCCAGCTCAGTGACTTCCAGGTTCAGGTCGAACTTGGTGGCCCGGGCATCGTTGACCAGATATTCGACAGTCATGCCTGCCAGTTCGCGGCTCTGCTGGAATTCCCAGCGTTGCACGTTGCACATCACCTGGAACAGCGGGTTGTAAGCCGCGCTGCGCGGTGGTTGCAGGGCTTCCACAAGATGATCGAACGGCAAGTCCTGATGGGACTGACCTTCGATGACCGTGTGACGAACCTGCTCGAACAGTTGCTCGACACACATCTGGCCGTCGAGCTGGACGCGCAGCACCTGGGTGTTGAGGAATGCACCGATCAGCCCTTCGCTTTCCGGGCGAATCCGGTTGGCAACAGGAGCGCCGATGCGCAGATCGTTCTGGCCGCTGTAACGGTAGAGCAGCACCGCCAGAGTAGCGGTCATGGTCATGAACAGGGTCAGGCCATTATTGGCGTTGAAAGCCCGCACGCGAGCGGCCAGTTCATCGCTCAGATCAAAGCGATACAGCTCGCCCTTGTGGCTCTGCACCGGCGGACGCGGACGGTCGCTCGGCAATTCCAGCAGCGGATGCTCGTTGCCCAGTTGCGTCGTCCAGTAATCCAGTTGGCGCTGACGCTCACCCGCTTCCATCCACTGACGCTGCCAGACGCTGTAATCCAGGTATTGCACCGCCAGAGGCTCCAGCGGCGAAGATCGACCTTCAAGGAAAGCTTCGTAGAGCAAGCCCAGCTCACGGGCGAAGATATCCATCGCCCAGCCTTCGGTGACGATGTGGTGCAAAGTCAGGACGAAGTAGTGTTCCAGTTCGCCAGCCCGAACCATGCAGGCACGCAGCAGCGGGCCGGTTTCCAGATCGAAAGGCTTGTGCGCTTCGCTGTCGGCGAATTCTTGCAAGCGACGCTGACGGGATTCGCCTTGCAACGCCGAGAAGTCCTGCCATTGCATGCGCAGGCCGGTTTCCTCGGAGACTTTCTGGCACGCCACGCCATTGACGCTCGGGAAAGTAGTGCGCAGGGTTTCGTGGCGCAGGATCAGGGCCTGCAATGCGGCCTCGAAACACTCGATGTTCAGCACGCCGTTCAAGCGCGCCATGCCGCCCACGTTATACGCCGGGCTGTCCGGCTCCATCTGCCACAGGAACCACATGCGCTGCTGGGAATAGGACAGCGGCACTGGCTGGTTGCGGTCGATCCGGGCAATCGGCTGCTGGCTGTTACGGGCTCCGGACGCCTGAATGGCCTGGACCTGTTCGACAAACGCCCCCAGCTCACTGGCCTCGAACAGCGCACGAAGCGGCAGCTCGATATCGCAGGCCTGACGCACCCTGGAGATGATCTGAGTGGCCAGCAAGGAGTGGCCGCCCAAGGCAAAGAAGTCGTCACGCAGACCAATGCGCGGCACACCCAGCACTTCGCGCCAGATACTGGCGACCTGTTTCTGCAAGGCCGTTTCGGGCTCGACATGTTCACGGCTCTGCCAGACCGGCTCGGGCAAGGCGCGGCGATCCAGCTTGCCGCTGGGGCTCAGTGGCATGCTGTCCAGACGCACCAGTTGCGCAGGGACCATGTACTCAGGCAGCTCAAGGGCCAGCGAAGACTTGATACGCTCGATCTGCTCGGCCTCGGCTTCCTGTTCCAGCACTGCCGTGTAGTAACCGATCAATTGCGGGCCGGAGGCGGTTTCACGCACCAGTACCGCGGCCTGGCCAACGCCTTCTTGAGCCAGCAATCGGGCTTCGATCTCCTGAGGCTCGACACGGAAGCCGCGCAGTTTGACCTGCTGGTCCAGACGGCCCAGATACTCCAGCGAACCGTCCGCCGCCCAGCGCACCAGGTCACCGGTGCGGTACAGACGTACGCCCTCTTCGCCCAGCGGATCGACGACAAAACGCTCGGCCGTCAACCCCGGACGCCCCAGGTAGCCACGGGCCAGACCGATACCACCGATGCACAGTTCGCCTGCAACGCCACGGGGCAGCAGGTTCAGCTCGCTGTCCAGAACGCGGCACAACACGTTGCCCAGCGGTCGGCCAATCGGCGAGCGCTCGCCATCCGCCAACTGACAGTGCCAGTGAGTGACGTTGATCGCGGTTTCAGTCGGGCCATAACGATTGTGCAGTTGCACATTCGGCAGTTGCTCCAGCACCCGGTTGCGCAGTTCGGCAGGCAGCGCTTCGCCACCAGAGAACAGGCGACGCAAGCTGCTGCACTGCTGTGCCAGCGGCTCATCGATGAACAGTTGCAGCAGCGGCGGCACGAAATGCAGCGTGGTGACGCCGTATTCCTTGATGCGTTGGGCAATGCGATGCGGGTCGCGATGCTCGCCGGGATCGGCCAGCAACAGGCGGCAGCCGGTGATCAGTGGCCAGAAGCATTCCCACACCGAAACGTCGAAACTGATCGGTGCCTTCTGCATCAGCACATCGGTTTCGTCCAGTGCGTAAGTGGCCTGCATCCATTGCAGGCGCTCGGCCAGTGCGGCATGGGTATTGCCCACGCCCTTGGGTTGGCCGGTGGAGCCGGAGGTGTAGATCACGTACGCCAGGTTATCGCCATGCAGGTGCAGGCCCGGCGCGCTGACAGGCCAGTTTTCCAGATGCAGGGTGTCCATGACGATGGTGCTGACGCTTTCGGCGCTCGGCAGATCGCCCAGCAAATGGCTTTGGGTCAGCAGCAGCGCAACGCCGCTGTCGGCGAGCATGTAGGCCAGTCGCTCGGTCGGATAATCAGGGTCCAGCGGCACATAGGCGCCGCCAGCCTTGATGATCGCCAGCAGGCCGATCAGTAGTTGCGGCGAACGCTCGGCTGCAATCGCCACCTTGACGTCCGGGCCGACGCCCTTGTCGCGCAGGTAGTGGGCCAGACGGTTGGCCTGGGCATGCAGGCTGGCAAAGTCGAGGCTGCCGCCGTCCCACATCAGGGCAATACGCTCCGGGGTCTGGCGGGCCTGAAGGTTCAGAAGCTCCGGCAACCATTGTCCGGCAGGTGCGCAAGGCGCAGCGCCCCAACGGGCCTGCTCGGCCAGATCCTCGGTGCTGAGCAACTGCACATCGCCCAGAACGATATCGGTCTGCTCGCAGACTTGAGTCAAAAGACGCACGAACTGCGCGGCCATGCGCACAATGGTTTCACGCTCGAACAGCTCGTCGGCATAGTCGAAGGACAGGTTCAGCCGACCGTTGCGGTCCTCTTCACTGTGCAGTTGCAGGTCGAACTTGGCTTCACGGCTGTGCCACGGCAACTCTTCAGCCAGCAAACCCGGCAGACGGCGCAAGGCGCTCAGGTCCCGCTGCTGATGGTTGAACAGAACCTGGAACAGGCCGTGCTCTCGGGCCTGAGGGAACGCCTCGACCAGTTGATCGAACGGCAGGTCCTGATTGGCCTGGGCTTCCAGCGCCGCCTGACGGGTTTGCGCCAGCAGCGAGGAAAATGGCAGGCGCGAATCCAGTTGCGCACGCAGCACCAGGGTGTTGATGAAGAAACCGATCAGGCCTTGGGTCTCATGACGCGGCCGGTTGGCACCGGGCACACCGATACGAATATCGTTCTGCCCGCTGTAGCGATGCAGCAGGCTCTGGAAACCGGAGAGCAGCAGCATGAACGGGGTCGACTGATAAGCCTGGGCGGCCTGCTTTACTGCGGCGCTCAACTCGTTGCTCAGGCGCAGGCTGTAACGCGAAGCGCTGTGTTGCTTGCGGGCCGAACGCGGATGATCGGTGGCCAGAGCCAGGGTCGGTTGCTCGTCACCCAGTTGCGCTTTCCAGTAATCGAGCTGACGCTGAGCCTCGCCACGGGCCAGCCATTCACGCTGCCAGTGGCCGTAATCGGCATAACGCAACGACAGCGGCGCCAACTCCAGCGGCTGCCCCTGAATGGCAGCGGCGTACAGGCGCGAGAATTCGTCGATCAGCACATTCAGCGACCAGCCGTCGGCCACGATATGGTGCAGCGTGACCAGTAACTGATGCTCCTCATCGTCCAGCTTCACCAGCGTGACGCGCAGCAACGGGCCAGTTTGCAGATCGAAAGGCAGGCGTGCCTGTTCTTCGCGGATAGCCAGGGCACGGGCCTGACGCTCTTCGCCGGACAGGTCGCTGATATCGATCACCTGCAACGAAAACTCGCTGACCGGATCGATACGCTGCAAGGCCACGCCGTCCTGCTCGTAAAAACGGGTGCGCAGGGATTCATGACGCTCGATCAGGCGCTGGAAACTGCTACGCAGCGCGGTGGTGTCCAGTTCGCCACGCAGGTGCAGGCCACCGGGAATGTTGTAGGCACTGCCTTGCGGGTCCATTTGCCAGAGGAACCACAAGCGGTTCTGGGCCAGGGATTGCGGCAGCGCCTCGTTACCCGGCAAGCGGGCAATGCTGTCTTGTGTCTGGCCATCGCGTTGCAGCACTTCGATCTGTGCAACCAGCGCCGCCAGGGTCGGAGCTTCAAACAACAGGCGCAGGTTCAGTTCGATACCCAGCGCTTCACGCAGACTGGCGACCACCTGGGTCGCGACAATCGAGTTACCGCCCAGCAGGAAGAAGTGATCATCGGCGGCCACCTCTTCCAGTTGCAGGTGTTCACACCAGATTTTCGCAACCTGCGCCTGCAGATTGGAGCTGGAAGCCGAAGCCGCTTCCCTGGCAGCCACGATGCTTTCAGGGAAGACCGCATAACTGTCCAGGCTGCCGTCGGCCAGTCGGGTGCGGCAGGCGGAACGTTGCAGTTTGCCGCTGGAGGTCTTGGGCAAGGCACCCGGATTGAGCAGCACCACCACACTCGGTGCTTCCTGGAAGGCCTCGGCAACAGCCTGACGAATCATCTTGATCAGCGTCTCGGGAGCCAGGGTTTTCTGCACGCTGCGACCGACTTCCGCCGCGATGCCGATGCCTTCACTGCCTTGCTGGGTCACGGCGAACGCGGCAATCCGGCCTTTGCGCACCACATCGACGTCACGCTCGACAGCCTTTTCGATGTCCTGGGGATACAGATTGTGGCCGCGCACGATCAGCATGTCTTTCAAGCGACCGGTGATATACAGCTCGCCATGGCGCAGGAAACCCAGGTCACCGGTGCGCAGCCAGGTACGGCCTTCATGCTCGACGAAAGACTTGGCCGTGGCTTCAGGGTTACGCCAGTAACCGTGGGCGATGCTCGGACCACAGGCCCAGATTTCACCGACACTGTTTTCACCCAGCACGGCAAGGGTCTGCGGGTCGGCAATCAGCACGCCATGTTCAGGCTGGCTGGTCCCGCAACTCATGACCGGGTTGCCATCCCCCGGCTCGGCAATATTGCGCGCCAGTGCTCGCTCATCCAGACGCAGGGATGGAATGCCCTTGCCGCGCTGACCACCAGCCACGAACAGGGTGGCTTCGGCCAGGCCATAAGAGGCGAAGAAGCTGTCTGGCGTAAAACCGCAGACGGCAAACTTTTCAGCGAAACTGTCCAGGCTGTCCTGGCGAATCGGCTCCGAGCCCGAATAGGCCACACGCCAGCGGCTGAGATCCAGACGTGCCAGCGCCGAATCACTGACCCGCGAACTGCACAACTGATAGGCGAAGTCCGGGCCGCCGCTGATGGTGCCGCCGTATTCGCTGATCGCTTCCAGCCAGCGCAATGGCCGGGTCAGGAAATAGGCAGGCGCCATCAACACGCAAGGCACGCCACTGAAGATCGGTTGCAGCAAGCCGCCGATCAGCCCCATGTCGTGGTACAGCGGCAGCCAGCTGACGATCACATCATCAGGATTGAGATCGATACCGAAGCCGTGACGGATCAGCAGTTCGTTGGCGACCAGATTGCCATGGCTGACCTGAACGCCTTTGGGCAAGGCGGTGGAACCGGAGGTGTATTGCAGGAAAGCGATATCGTCGCTGTTCAGGGCAGGTCCCTGCCAGCCTTCGGCGATTGCGCTGTCGAGGGTGTCGACACACAACAGTTGCGGGGCATTGGCAGCCGCCAGCTCATCCATTTGCAGCAAGGCCGTGCGCAGGTCCGAGCCGGTCAACAACAGGCGCGGCTCGGCATCGGCGATGATCGACAGCAGACGCTCCTGGTGATGACGACGATTGGATTCCGGCGGATAAGCCGGCACCGCAATCACACCGGCATACAGGCAGCCAAAGAATGCTGCCACGTAATCCGGCCCGCTGTGGAACAACAGAATCGCACGATCACCAGGCTCGGCCCGGGCTTTCAGCGCGGCGGCGATGGTCCGCGCACGCAGGTCAAGATCATGGTAGGTCAGCACGATGCCCTGGTCTTTTTCGTCAGTGAGAAAACGCAGGGCCAGGCGGTCCGGCGTCTGCTCGGCGCGACGCTGAAGGGCTTGTGCCAGGGTATCGGGGAGTTCAAACGCATCCATGATGAGGTTCCTGCTGTATTCGGCTTGCCAAATGAGGTCTGGATTTCAAGAAAAAACGCGCGTTCTCAGGCACAGACGCGCGTGAGGCAATGGGGGATCAACCGGCCGCCCGGGCCAGATGCCGCGCTGCGCTGTTGCGCCAGCGGGTCAGGTGTTGCTCGGCGTAACGCCGCAGGTGACGAAACAATTGCGCCTGCTCGTCGACCAGATAGAAGTGATGGCCCTCGAACATGTCCAGGGAAAAGCCGGTGCAGGTTTCTTCCTGCCAGTCGAGCAGTTCCTCGACCGTGACGCTGTCCTGCTTGCCGCCAAAGACATGGATCGGCACGCTCAACGGCTCGCGCTCGCCATATTTGAAACTGCCGCAGGCCAGGAAATCGGCGCGCAGAATGGGCAGCATCAACTGCATCAGTTCATCGTTGGCAATGATGTTTTCGCTGGTGCCCTTGAGTTTGCGCAGCCGGGCAATCAGTTGCTCGTCTGTCTTGGCGATGGCGTATTCGCTCACATCGCGACGCACCGGCCCCGCCGACGCCGAGACGAACATTGCGATTGGCGCAGGCAGACCACGCGCCCGCAGGACATGGGCCAACTCGAAGGAAAGCAAGGCTCCGAGGCTATGTCCGAAAATCGCGTAGGGTTTGTCCAGTTCGACACTGATCTCATCGGCAAGACGATTGGCCAGCTGTACGATATCGGTCTGCAGGGGTTCGTTCATGCGCATGCCACGACCCGGCAGCTCAAGAGGACGAACGTTCAGCCACTCCGGCAACTTGCGCCGCCACGGGCTGTAGAACATCGCACTGGCCCCGGAAAAAGGCAGACAGAACAGCGTCAGGCTCGCAGGAGTGCTCATATCAGGCCCTGCCATCCGGTAACGCCGATGAAAAAGCTGCGATGCGCGCGCTCGAAACCCATTGTGTCCTCCTGATTTGGTCCATGGCCGCTGTCGTGGACGGGCCTGTCATCAATGAGAACGGATGGCATCTGGAAATAATTAGTCGCATCTGAGACGTGCGCATCAAAAGCGCACAAAGGATCGGATCGCCCCCTATAGGTGCACTGATTCAATTTCGCATTTGACAATTATTATCATTAAGCCTAGTTTACCCGCCGATAAGTTGGTGCCACCCAATACCGGGACGCTCCTTCCCCAAAGACTCGCAGCAAGGTGAATTCCATGACGGAACAAGTGCTCACAAGTAAGTGTGACTCACCCTTACTCCAGGTTTTTATCGACAACTATTTGCTGTTGGTCAAAATCGCCGCCCGCATCGTTGGCTGCCGTTCCCGCGCCGAAGATGTGGTGCAGGACGCATTTTTCAGGCTGCGTTCCGCTCCTCAGATCACCCTTTCATTCAAGGCTCAGCTCAGCTACCTGTTCCAGATCGTGCGCAACCTGGCCATCGATCACTATCGCAAGCAGGCGCTGGAGCTCAAGTACACAGGCCCCGAGGATGAAGGCTTGAACGTTGTAGTCCAGGGTGCTTCGCCGGAAACCTCGCATATCAATTTCTCCAGCCTGGAGAAAATCGCCGACGCCCTGTCGGAGCTGCCGGATCGCACTCGATACGCCTTCGAGATGTATCGCCTGCACGGCGTCCCGCAAAAGGACATCGCCAAGGAGCTGGGCGTCTCCCCTACCCTGGTGAACTTCATGATCCGCGATGCCCTGATTCACTGCCGCAAGGTCAGCGGCGTCAGAAACTGAATCCGGTTTCGAGAACGCAAAAAAGCACATCCGGAGCCAGAGCCCCGGATGTGCTTCAAACGTCAGACTTATCGAATCAACGGCTGACCTGATACTCAGGCTGCACTTCCGGCATGGCCGAGGAGTGGTGGTTGAGGATCTTCCACTGACCGCCTACACGCTCGTACAGGAAGGTGTAACGCGCCTGCACTTTGCTCTTCTTGCCATCGGCAGCGGTCAGGGTGAAGGTGTAGACACCGCTGTCCAGTGCCGCATCCGGGCCAAGGCGACGGATTTCGCGGTAGTTGATCTCACCTACCGGCTTGAGTGCCAGGAAGTGATCGAAGTAGTCCTTGATCTCTGCCGGAGTGGCTCGCACCTTGTTGGAAACCGTTGGCTGCAATACGGCATTTGGCGCATACAGGCTGACAACAGTTTGCGGGTTGCCGGTTTTCAGTGCGTTGTTCCAGCGATCAAACAAACCTGAAATTTCCTGGTCTTTCACATTGGATGGCTGCTCAGCCACCATGCGATAGGTATAAGGTGCTGTATCTGCTGCGTGGACCAGTGGAGCACTCAGAGCAAAAAGCATGACCAGGGCAGTTTTTTTCAGTTTCATCGCAACACTCCTACAAGGATCTGTTCAGGGATTCAGTGAGTGCTACTTTGCCGTTTCGGGTAATGTCCTCCATCGGCCAACCGGGGTTATTTATCTATGCCATTCGGCAGATAGGCACCCCGAGCCATGACAGGTTTTAATGACATCATGTTGTGCCCGCGCGGGCATGAACCCACGCAGGAGCACGCCGCAGATGCAAAGCCCTCCCCATGACCCGGCAAGTGCCCTGGCCATCCGCACGCAGTATCGACAGTCCCAAAGCCGTGCCGCACGCCTTCGTCTGCTGGTGGATACCGGACAGGAACTGACTCAACTGCCTCCCGAGGCCATGCGCCAGCGCGTACTGCAGAGAGCCTGCGCTTTCGTCGCCATGGATCATGGCCTGCTGCTGGAGTGGGACAACGATAATGTCGTGCGCACCACTGCCCTGCATGGCAGTGAAGAGCGTCTGCGCAGCCTGGAAATCGTGGCCGACGCCCTGGCCATCGGGCCGCAATGGCTGGAGCGTGAAAACGCCACTCTGCCCAACGTTCTGATGCTGCCGCTGCGCGGGGCCGATGACGGTTCCTTTGGCACGCTGGTGCTGGCCAACAGCGTGAATATCAGCGCTCCCGACAGCGAAGACATCGAATCTCTGCAACTGCTCGCCACCCTGCTGGCTGCACATCTGGAGAACAACCGCCTGCTCGAAGCACTGGTCGCACGGGAGCGCACCATGTCCGAACTGGTCAATCAGCTGTTCACCGCACAGGAAGATGAACGCAAGCGCATGGCCTACGACCTGCATGACGGACTGGCGCAAACCCTTGCCGGCCTGCATCAGCGCCTGCAAGGCTTTGCCGGTCGCTGCCCGGAGCTGCCTGAACCGCTGGATAACGACCTGCGGGCGATCCTGACCCTTGCCCAGCACTGCGTCGGCGAAGGTCGGCAATTGATCAGTGGCCTGCGTCCCAGCGTACTT
This sequence comes from Pseudomonas cichorii, assembly GCF_015471405.1. Classification (GTDB taxonomy): domain Bacteria; phylum Pseudomonadota; class Gammaproteobacteria; order Pseudomonadales; family Pseudomonadaceae; genus Aquipseudomonas; species Aquipseudomonas serbiensis. The sequence continues at coordinate 342,676 of NZ_BLVZ01000006.1, read as the reverse complement.
GACGATTTCGGTCTGCTTCAGGCCGTCGACAAGGACGCCGACCGTCTACGCGAAGCCGGTATTAACGTACACTGGCGCTCACGCTCCATGACCCGCCTGCCCAGCCACCTGGAAATCGCCCTGTTTCGCATTGCCCAGGAAGGCATCAACAATATTCTCAAGCACGCCAATGCCGCCAACGTGCAGCTGGCGCTCGAGCTGCATGAAACCAATGCCTCGTTAATGATTGAGGACAACGGTTGTGGTTTCATCATTGACCAGCAATCCAGGAGCAACGGCGTTCAGAAGCTGGGACTGGTGGCGATGCAGGAACGAGCCAGCCTCCTGGGCGGCCGACTGACTTGCGTCAGCAGCCCGGAATGCGGCACTCGAATACGCGCTACCGTACCCTTCAACATAGATAAGGCAGCACCATGACGAACACCTTGCGACTGGTCCTGGCAGACGATCATGAAGTGACCCGGACCGGATTCGTCTCGCTTCTGGCCGGACATCCGGAATTCGAGGTGGTCGGCCAGGCCGCCGATGGTCAGCAGGCCATCGAGCTGTGCGAGCAGATGCAACCGGACATCGCGATCCTCGATATCCGCATGCCGGTGCTCAACGGCCTGGGTGCCGCACGAATCCTCCAGCAACGCATGCCGAAACTCAAAGTCGTGATGTTTACCATGGATGACAGCACCGACCACCTGGAGGCTGCCATCAGTGCCGGTGCGGTTGGTTATCTGCTCAAGGACGCCAGCCGCGACGAAGTGATCGCTGCCCTGCAACAGGTGGCGCGTGGCGAAGAAGCCCTCAACAGTGCCGTCAGCGCACGCCTGCTGCGGCGCATGACCGAACGCAACAACAGCCGCACCATCGCGACCGAGGCCCTGACGCCCCGTGAACGTCAGGTACTCGGGCTGGTGGCCAGCGGCTTCAGCAACCGGGAAATCGGCGAAAAGCTCGGTATCACCACCGGCACCGCCAAGGCTCACGTAGAGAAAGTCATCGCCAAGCTCGGTGCGGCTGACCGAACCCAGGCTGCCGTTCGCGGCCTGGCACTGGGCCTGGTAAGTCAGGCATCCGGCGACTGGAGGTGACCTTGCTCAACGTCATGCGCTGGGAAGACCTCCCGCTACGCGGCAAGGCACTGGTGGCTATTTCACTGCCGCTGGTGATTCTGATGCTGTCCCTGATGCTCATCTACGTTGCCGAGCGCCAGACTACGCAAGCCGAAGAAGATGTGCGCAGAGTGCTGCTGGTTCGCGGCGATATCCAGAACGTTCACACCCAGCTCGTCGAAGCGGCAGCCAGCGTACGCGGCTACCTGCAGACCCGGCATGAGGACTTTCTGCCGGCGTATCTGAACGCACAGGCGCAGATCGGAGCGGCACTGGATCGCCTCAATACCAATGTGCGTGACGAAAAGATGCGCGAACACCTCAAGGCCATTACGCTGCAGATCGAAAACAAGATCGATGGCCTGGAAACACTGCACAGCCTGAACAAGGAAGGAAAAGACACGATTGCGACCATCCTGATCGAGAACAAATACATTCTCGACGAGTTGCGTGACCAGATCCGCACCATGCGCGAACGCGAAGACATCCTGCTGGCGGAACGCACGGCTGCCGCCGCCGACAGTCGCGAACGCCTGTTCTGGGCGACACTGCTGGCAGCTGGCTCAGGCCTGATTGGCGCCATCCTTGCGGTATGGGTGCTGTCCACAAGCATAGTGAGCAGAGTGCAACGGGTACAAGGCAATGCACAGCGTCTGGTGCTGGGCCATCCGCTGCTACCACAACCCTCGGAAAACGATGAAGTCGGCCAGTTGGGCACTCGTCTGGTGGAAGCCAGTCAACTGCTCGCCGAACGCGAGCGGGCCTTGCGCGAAAACGAGGAACGTCTGCGACTGCTCATCGAGGGCGCCAGGGACTATGGCATCTTTGCTCTCGATACCAAGGGCCATGTCATCACCTGGAACGCCGGTGCCGAGCGCATCAAAGGCTATACCGAGCAGGAAGTTCTCGGGCAGCATTTCTCTTTGTTCTACCCTCCCGAAGAATGTCCGCAACACCCTGACATGGCCCTGCACGAGGCCTCACGCACCGGGCGCTATATGGAAGAAGGCTGGCGCTGCCGCAGGGATGGCAGCCGTTTCTGGGCCAGCGTGGTCATCACGGCGCAGTACGACAGCAACAATGCCTTGCGAGGCTTTTCCAAGATCACCCGTGACCTCACCGACCGCCGCACTGCCGAGATCGCCCTTGGCACCGCCCGCGAAGAAGTAGAACGCGCCAGCCTTGCCAGGAACGAGTTTCTTTCACGCATGAAAGTGATGGTCTTCACCATGGACGACAGTGCCGAGCAGATCAGTGCCGGTGCAGTCGGTCATCTGCTCAAGGACGCCAGCCGCGACGAAGCGATCGCGGGGCTGCAACATGTGGCCCATGACGAAAAAGTCCTCAACAACGCCCCGCAACGGCGTGTGACCGAACACAACAACAGCCGCACAATCCTGACCGAAACCCTGACGCCTCGTGAGTGCCAGGTGCTCGGGCTGGTGGCCAGCGGTTGTAGCAACCGGGAAATCGGCGAAAAACTCGGCATCACCACTGGCACCGCCAAGTCTCATGTCGAGAAAGTCATCGCCAAGCTCGGTGCCGCCGACCGGACCCAGGCTGCCGTTCGTGGCCTGGCGCTGGGCCTGGTCAATCAGACATCCGGCGACTGGAGGTGACCTTGTTCAACGTCATGCGCTGGGAAGACCTCCCGTTACGCGGCAAGGCGCTGGTCGCCATTTCCTTGCCAATGGTCATTCTGATGCTCTCCCTGACGCTCATCTACATTGCCGAGCGCCAGACCACCCAAGCCGAAGAAGATGTGCGCAGAGTGCTGCTGGTTCAGGGCGATATACAGAGCGTTCACACTCAACTCGCCGAAGCGGCAGCCAGCGTACGCGGTTACCTGCTGACCCGGCGAGAGGACTTTCTGCCGGGGTATCTGAACGCCCATGCGCAGATCGACGCCGCACTGGATCGACTCAACACCAATGTGCGCGACCAGCAGATGCGCGAACACCTCAAGGCCATTGCACCGCTGATCGAAGACAAGGTCGATGGCCTGGAAACCCTGCGCAGCATGAGCCTGGAAAGCAGAGAGTCGATTGCGACCATCCTGATCGAGAACAAGTACATTCTCGATGAGCTGCGTGATCGCATCCGCACCATGCGCGAACGTGAAGACACCTTGCTGGCGGAACGCACGGCTGCCGCCTCCGAGACTCGTGCCCGTCTATTGTGGGCAACGCTGCTGGCTGCGGGCTCAGGCCTGTTTGGTGCCATTCTTGCGGTCTTGATGCTGTCCAGAGGCATCGTGACCAGAGTTCAGCAAGTGCAAGGCAATGCCCAGCGCCTGGCGCTGGGCCATCCGCTGCTACCGCAGCCGCCGGAAAACGATGAGGTCGGCCAACTGGGCACTCGTCTGGTGGAAGCCGGCCAGTTGCTGGCCGAACGCGAGCGGGCCTTGCGCGAAAACGAGGAGCGCCTGCGGCTGATCATCGAAGGCGTGAAGGACTACGGTATCTTCGCTCTCGACGCCCAGGGTTATGTCACTACCTGGAACGCCGGTGCCGAACGTATCAAAGGCTATACCGAGCAGGAAATACTCGGGCAGCATTTCTCTTTGTTCTATCTGCCGGAAGAATGCCCGCAACACCCGGACATGGCTCTGCGCGAGGCCACTCTTCACGGGCGCTATATGGAAGAAGGCTGGCGCTGCCGCAAGGACGGCAGCCGCTTCTGGGCCAGCGTGGTCATCACCGCGCAGTACGACAGCAACAATGCCCTGCGGGGTTTTTCCAAGATCACCCGCGACATCACCGACCGCCGCGCTGCCGAAATCGCCCTTGGTAATGCGCGGGAAGAAGCAGAACGCGCCAGCCGTGCCAAGAGCGAGTTTCTGTCACGCATGAGCCACGAACTGCGCACGCCCCTGAACTCCATTCTGGGTTTCGCCCAGTTGCTGGACATGGACTCCACCAATCACCAGAAACCCCAAGTGGGTCATATCCTGCGGGCCGGACAGCACCTGCTGACCCTGATCAACGAGGTTCTGGATATTGCCCGTATCGAGGCAGGCCATCTGTCGATCAATCTGGAGCCCGTTCTCTTGCCCGAGGTCCTGCAAGAAGCGTTGAGCCTTGTGTGGCCCATGGCGGCGGATGGCGATATCCAGTTGGCAGAACTGCCAGCGCTGGCAAACGACAGCGGTGTCATTGCCGACCGCCAGCGCTTGATTCAGGTGCTGCTGAATCTGCTGTCCAACGCCATCAAGTACAACCGCCCGAAAGGGCTGGTGAAGATAGAGGTCCAGCAGCAGGACGATCGGGTCGCCATAAGCGTCATCGACACAGGCAAAGGGATTGCGCTGGATCGACTCGATCAATTGTTCAAGCCTTTTGAACGTCTCGAAGCCGACGCCAGTGTAGAAGGCACAGGCCTGGGTCTGGCATTGAGCAAAAGCCTGCTGGAAACCATGCATGGCAGCATGACCGTACACAGCACGCCAGGACAGGGCTGCCGGTTTACCTTGGAACTGCCTTATATTCAGGTGCAGAAAGCAGAAGAGGCACCGCTTCGCCGGATCAGTGCGATACCTGCCGAACCGCACCCTGCCCGTGCCGAGCACTACGGCAAAGTGCTGTGTATTGAAGACAACCTGTCGAGCATGGCCCTGATCGAAACCCTGCTGCAACGCAGGCCCGGCATTCAACTGCTGTCCAGCATGCAGGGGCAACTGGGGCTGGACCTGGCCCGTCAGCATGCGCCGCAATTGATTCTGCTGGATGTAAACCTGCCGGACATTACAGGTCGCGATGTATTACAGCGCCTGCGACAATCGCCCAGCACTGCAAACACCCCTGTACTGATGATAACTGCCGACGCCAGTGACGGAACCCACCGCGAGCTGCGGCAAGCCGGGGCTACGGCAATCCTGACCAAACCTATCCAGGTCCCGGCGTTTCTCGCCCATCTGGACCAATATCTACCGGAGCCTGAATGAGCGGCGACTTCCGCATCCTGATTATTGATGACCAGCGGCCCAACCTTGAGCTGATGGAGCAATTGCTCGCCCGGGAAGGCCTGACCAATGTGTTGAGCAGCACAGAGCCGCTGCGAACACTGGACCTGTTCAACAGCTTTGAGCCGGACCTGGTAATTCTCGACCTGCACATGCCGGAATTCGATGGTTTTGCAGTGCTGGAGCAACTGAACCGACGCATCCCGAGCAATGATTATTTGCCCATCATGGTGCTGACCGCCGATGCCACTCGCGACACCCGCCTGCGAGCTCTGGCGCTAGGCGCAAGGGACTTCATCAGCAAGCCGCTGGATGCTCTGGAAACCATGTTGCGGATCTGGAACCTGCTGGAAACCCGCGCGCTGTACAAGACCTTGCGCCAGCTGCTGCCACCGGAAAACATTGAACTGCTGCGCCAGTATCGGGCACCGGCGCAGCCTTGAGCTCAACAGGTGTCGGGCATTACTTGATGAGAATGACCGGCACCGACACTTCATGAATCACGCGATTGGCGACCGAACCCAGCAGAAAGCCACCGAAGCTGCTCAATCCGCGAGTGCCCATCACTACGGTGTCGCAGCCCAGTTGCTTCACAGCCGAACCGACCTGCTCGGCCACATTGCCCAGATCCACATGAGTCTGATGGGCAACATCCGCCGCTTTCAGCAACACCACGGCCTCTGCAAGGACTCGGTTGGCTTCGTTATACAGCCCTGCCTTGACGCCTTCGATCATGTCCGGCGCCAGATAGTCGCTATAAACGACCGGGCTGGCCTGCACGTTGAGCAAATGCACTTGCAGTGGTCGTGCAAGGCTGCCTGACAAGCCAATCACGTACTCCAGAGCATGTTTTGAAGGAACCGATCCGTCGTAAGGAATCAGAACTTTATGCATGACATCTCTCCTTGAATGGGTATGTATTCAACATAGTCCCCTCCAAGGCCAGCAACCATCGCAAAGGCGGCTTTGATTGATCCAGAGCAAATCAGGCGCGATTATTTTTAGCTGCACTTCACGAATGAATTCACTCCTACACCTGTGGGAGCGAATTCATTCGCGAATAAACCAGATTTCTAACGCCCAGCCAGAAACTCCGCAGCCTGATCCAGCAACAGCAACGGGTTTTCTGCCTTGTGGATGTCGACCGACAGCAATTGGCGAAAGCGTCGCGCACCTGGGAAGCCATGGGCCATCCCCAGGATATGCCGCGTGACATGGTGCATGGTGCCACCGCTCTCGATATGCGCGGCGATATAGGGCCGTAGCGCTTGCAGAGCGTCTGAACGACTGATGACCGGCGCGGTGCTACCGAACAGTTCGCGATCCACCTCAGCCAGCAGATAGGGGTTGTGATAAGCCTCACGCCCGAGCATCACACCATCGAAGGTCTGCAAATGCTCCTGGCACTGCTCAAGGGTCTTGATCCCGCCATTGAGAATGATCTCCAGACCAGGAAAATCCCTCTTCAACTGCGCAGCCACGTCATAGCGCAACGGCGGAATATCACGGTTTTCCTTGGGCGAGAGCCCTTCCAGAATCGCAATACGGGCATGCACCGTAAAGCTGTTGCAGCCAGCCTCATGAACCTTGCCGACGAAATCACACAACTCGGCGTAACTGTCACGGCCATTGATCCCGATCCGGTGCTTGACCGTCACCGGAATAGCAACGGCGTCCTGCATGGACTTCACACAATCGGCCACCAGCTCGGGATGCGCCATCAGACATGCGCCAATCATATTGTTCTGCACCCGATCACTCGGGCAGCCCACATTCAGATTGACCTCGTCGTACCCTACTTCCTCAGCCATCCGCGCACAGGTCGCCAGATCAGCAGGATTACTCCCGCCAAGCTGCAAGGCCAGAGGATGCTCGGCTTCGTCGTAACGCAGGAAACGCTCACGATCACCGTGGATCAATGCGCCGGTGGTGACCATCTCGGTGTACAGCAAGGCATTCTTCGACAGGAGGCGCAGGAAATACCGGCAATGGCGGTCAGTCCAGTCCATCATCGGCGCGACGGAGAAGCGGCGGGATGGCGTAGGCTTCATGGAGCGGGCAGTTGAAGCAGTATTCACAGGTATATTCATCGGACGACTGGAACAGGACAGCGAATTCGGTACACCGAGCAAATCATGCCCGAGCGCAAAGGTTGCATAGTCTATCAGGAAGCATCGAGACTGCGGACGAAGCTTGAGACACGCCAAGGGAACAACCAGCCCCAACCACGCTCCAACCCAGTCTGAACCGAGTAATGCCAGTCAGTTAAGAGGCTAATCTTGAAAAACGGGTGCGCCACAATCCGTGGGAGGGGCGTTGGCCGCGACAGCTTCAATGCAAGCGCTGAAAATGTGTTGCCTGTAAGCAGGTCGTCGCGGCCAAGGCCCCTCCCACAGTGACATGTACGCCTTAACTGATCGGTAATTAGTCTGAACCAAGCTTCCATACCTCCGAGCGTCATCTATTGCCTGCGAATGAGGAAAGCACGCCTTCAAACGCAGACATCATGGTCTGCGACCTTGAGTGGCAGGCAACGCTCGGGTAATGTCATCCAACCGCACAGGACAGAGCACGCTCATGACTTCCAAGCTGGATCAACTCAAGAAATTCACAACTGTTGTTGCCGATACCGGCGATTTCGATGCCATTGCCCGCCTCAAGCCGGTGGACGCCACAACCAACCCTTCTCTTCTGCTCAAGGCAGCTTCCAGCGAAAGCAACGCTGAGCTGCTGGCTGAGGCGTTCAGTGGCAGCAAGGGCGATATCGGTCTGGCTTCGGATCGCTTTGCGGTCGCCATTGGCCGCAAGATTCTCGATGTCGTGCCGGGCCGTGTTTCCACCGAGGTGGATGCCCGTCTGTCCTTCGATACCCATGCGATGATCGAGCGCGGCGAGCGTCTGGCCAGTCTGTACGATGCTGCCGGCATTGGTCGTGACCGGATCCTGATCAAGCTGGCTTCTACCTGGGAAGGCATCAGGGCCGCCGAGAAGCTGGAAAAGGACGGCATCCAGACCAACCTGACCCTTCTGTTCTCTTTCGCCCAGGCTGTGGCCTGTGCCGAAGCTGGCGTGTTTCTGATTTCGCCGTTCGTGGGCCGTATCTACGACTGGTACAAGAAGTCGTCGGGCCAGGAGTACACAGGTGCAGAAGATCCGGGCGTGCAGTCCGTGACCCGCATCTACAACTACTACAAGGCCAATGACTTCAAGACCGTGGTCATGGGTGCCAGCTTCCGTAACCTGAGCCAGATCGAGCAACTGGCTGGCTGCGACCGCCTGACCATCAGCCCGGACCTGCTCAAGCAACTGGCAGAAGACAACGGCAGCCTGGAGCAGAAACTGGCACCGGGCAACGCAGGCGAAGCCCGTCAGAGCCTGTCCGAGAAGGAATTCCGCTGGGCTTCCAACGAAGATGCAATGGCCACGGAAAAACTGGCCGAAGGCATTCGTCAGTTTGCTCGCGACCAGGAAAAGCTCGAAGCATTGCTCGCCGCCAAGGCCTGAATGCATTAAAGGGCGACCTCCTCGCGGGGGTCGCCCTTTTTATTGCCCGCCATTCAGCGCGGCAAGGTTGCAGCTCGGCTTATCGCTGCCCTTCGAGGGCATTGACCAGGTCATGGAAAGCTTCACGATTGGAGTCGTTCAACCCCATCAGGATCTTGTGCGCTTCCAGCACCTTGGCCTTGACCACCTCTTCGCACTGATCCTGCGACGGCAGGTCGGTCAGGCATTCAGGGCGCGGGATGGGACGATCGACGATGTTGAACACCTGATCGAAGCCCATCGACTGCAACAGCCGCGTGATGTCTTCATGGGTCGTCACGAGGGTTGGCAGCAACCCTACCTTTTGACGCGACAGGATCGACAGCTTGGCCAGGAGGCCCAGTGTCGTGCTGTCGATGCTGCGGGTTTCGGTCAAATCGATCACCACGGCCGAAAAATTCAGCGCGGTGAAGATTCTCTCGATCGTCGCATCCAAGGCCGAACACAGCGTCAAACGCACTTCGCCCACGAACTTCAGAACGAAGGTGCCTTCCTGCTCGGCGAACTGGATTCTACCGGTACTCATTCAAGATTCCTGCGTAACACTAACAAGGCGATATCATCCGGCATCTCCCCTAGCGTAGCCAATTCAAAAACCTCCTGCAGTCCTTCCAGGCTGCCACCAGCAGTCTTCACCATTTCAGGCAGGACCGCTTCTTTTTCCTTGAGTGTATCACCGGGCAGAAGATCCAGTATGCCATCAGACAACATCGTCAGACTGAAGGACGCTGGCAGTTCCAGTTCATGGTCCTGGTAGGTCGCCTCATTGAACAATCCGACAGGAAGGCCACGACCTTGCAGATAGCGCGCCTCCCCGTCCGTAAACAGCACAGGCAGCGGTAAATGGCCACCGACTGCATAGGTCAGGATGCCCGTGTCTTCGTCGATGACCCCACCGACCATGGTCACATGCTTGCCCAGCTTGCAACTGATCAGGCCACGGTTGATATGCCCCAGCACATCCGACGGCTTGAATTCAGGCAATGTGCCGCCGCGCTTGGACTCGAACAGCAAACGGGTGGTCATGAACTTCAACAACACCGTAATGAATGCAGAAGACGCGCCATGGCCCGATACATCGGCCAGATAGAACGCCACGCGCCGCTCATCGACACGGAAGTAGTCCACAAAGTCGCCGGACAGATACAGTGACGGGATGATCTGGTGGGCGAACTGGAACTCATCAATCGCCCAGGGGCTGATCGGCAGCATGTTCATCTGCACCTGACGACCGGCATCCTGGTCTTCCTGCAACAGATGAAGGCTCGCTTCCAGCTCGCGATTGGCCGTTTCGAGCTTTTCGCGATAGTTCTGGTTTTCCTGGAGCAGGCGGGCACGATCCAGTGCGCGATGCACGGAATGTTCGAGAACGGCCAGGTCTTCCAGCGGCTTGATCAGATAATCGGCAGCTCCAAGGCGCAAGGCCTCGACGGCATCGCTCATGACACCCGCGCCAGAAACGACAATGACCGGCGTCTGAGGAGAAAGGCCTGTCACCTGACGAATCAGCTCAAGCCCTCCCATCTGGGGCATGCGTAGATCGCAAATGACCAGATCAGGCTTTTGCTGCTCGAATATCTGTATTCCCTGCAGGCCATTACTCGCCTGGAGGACGCTGAAGCCACTATCTTCAAGATAGGCGGCAAGACTCGCACGCACTACGTCGTCGTCATCGATAATCAGCAGCGTGGCACTGGTTTTTGGCATGTGGGCAAACGGCGCCAGATCAGGTTGTGTAGGCGGCCCGGCCGTGCCGGAACCTGCTTACTGGATTCGCTTCTAGCCTCTCTGCAACGGCAGGTCCGCAGTCGGACCGGCGATCAAGTTTCAGAGGTGCCCTTCAAGGCGCAGACGGTACTCCCATCCGACGGGCGTTTCAAGCGTACTACCCTGCTCACTTTGCGTCTTTACATCGCAAATCGCCGGGAGTTATAAGAACCTACAAATCAGCAACCAAAACGAAGGGCTAGACATGGGTCAAAATGATCGCAGCTACGAGGAGAAACGAGACTACATTCGCATGCGTATCGATGCAGATATCAACCTGCTTCACGCTGGTCAGGTGATTCCGGCTGTGTGCATCGACCTGTCCAGCAGCGGAATGCAGGTCGAGGCGCCACGCTCCTTCAAGATAGGAGACAAGCTCAGCGTCAGCATCGATTCGGATCATCCGGCGCTCAAGGGGCTGTCGGCCCAGACAGAGGTTGTCTGGCTGACGGATATCGAAGGCGGCGGGCAAAAGCTGGGGCTTTCCATCATTTCAATGAATTGATTGCAAAAACGTTTCCAGAAAAGACAAAGGCGACCAAGGTCGCCTTCATTTATGGGATCAACATTCGGTAACGATTAAAAATCGTCTTCGACCTGTCCATCCTTGACCTTGAATTCGCGGTTCTGCAAATAGGCGTTGCGGATGAAGGTGTATTTGTCACCGCTGACCATGCGCTCTGCCGACAGCAGGCTGGCGCGCATATCGATCAGGTCCGCTGCTCGCAGAGTATTGCGGGTTGGCACATGGTCGATGTAACGGTACGGTTCGGTGTAGGTATCCGGATATTTAGCGATGGCATCACGCACAGTGCTTGGGCCGAAGAACGGCAACACAACGTAAGGACCACTGCTTACACCCCAATACCCCAAGGTCTGGCCGAAATCTTCATCATTGCGCTGCAAGCCCATGTGGGTACCGACGTCAATGACGCCCAGCAGACCGAACGTGGTGTTGACGATAAGACGCGCAGTATCGACACCGGCAGCCGCTGGCTTGGCCTGCAGGATGTTGTTGGCCAGGTTGCTCACGTCACCGATGTTGTTGAAGAAGTTGTGTACGCCATCCTCGACGAACTGCGGTGCTATGTATTGATAGCCCTGCGCAATAGGCTTGAGAGTGTAGGTGTCGACAGTGTCGTTGAAGCGGAAAATGACGCGGTTGACGCCCTCCCACGGATCGTCCTCGGCAGCTTGTGCCACCACCGGAAGCGTGGCCAAACCCACACATACACACAACCGAGCCAGACGCTCGGCAAAGCCTGCACCAATCACGGGCATAGCTGAAACTCCTGATCAAGATTATGACGCGCTACTGCGAGCCCACACGCAAGGACGGGCAGTATAAAGCGTTCCGTTACAAATAAGTCAGATCTGTCAGTGCGCTGACAGTTTAAACGCAGTCACCACATAGTCATCTCAATGTCATAAAACCTCAGTAGCGTGCATGAGTATTTCAGAGAGATCACCATGCTCGCGCCGGTCGCCAACTCCCTGCCAGCCTTCCCTGCCCTGCTTTTCGGCCTTAGCGGCTGCCTGGTGGACTTTGGTGCGCAGGCAGGAATCAGAGCCCAGGAGCCGGACCTGGCTCTCGCCACTCCCGGCGCACTGGAGATTCTGCAAATACTGAGCAGCCAGGGCATGCCTTGCGCCTGGATCGATGAGTTACCCGAAAACCTGAGCCATGCGCTGGCCGAGACCGTCAGCGAATGGATCATTCCCGCCCCCCGACCCACCGCCAAGTGGCCTGCCCCCGACGCCTGCTGGCTGGCCCTGATGGCGCTGAAAGTGGACCAACTGGACGGTTGCGTCTTGATAAGCGGCGACCCGCGCCTGTTGCAATCAGGCCTCAATGCCGGGCTCTGGACCATAGGCCTGGCATCCTGCGGCCCATTGTGCGGCCTGTCTCCCACGCAATGGCAGGCCTTGAGCGATATCGAACGTGAACAACGCCGCGCCCACGCGACACTCAAGCTCTATGCCCAAGGCGTGCATTCGGTCATTGATCATCTGGGCGAACTGGAGTCCTGCCTTGCGGATATCGCCTTGCGCCGCAGCAAAGGCGAAAAGCCCTGATACACATCATGCAGGCAGCTCTGGAGTGGATTAGTCTTAAGCTGTCATGGACCTTTCAGTCGCTATAACAGTCCATGAAACAGACTTATCAACGAAGGAGCACGCCATGCCTGCCCGCGAACTGCAAGAACAACTCAATACCCTGCGCGAGCAACTGGAGCATAATCCGCCGCTGTCCGAAGCCGAGCGTGTCAATCTGCATGAGCTGATGGAACAGATTGAAACAAAAATCCAGCTGGAAAGCGTCACTCAGGACGCAAGCCTGGCAGATGGCGTCAATCTCGCAGTGGAGCGCTTCGAGCTGGAGCACCCGGCCATTGCAGGAACCCTGCGCAATATCGTGCAGACTCTGGGCAATATCGGGATCTGATCTGTAAATTCATTCGCGAAAATACCCGTTCGCGAATGAATTCTCTCCCACAGCGGTTTGTACAGGTTATTGCCGGGCCAGTCGGCGGTTGTCGACCTGCAATGCTTCAGTGCTGCGATAGGGGTTGATATCCAGCCCGCCACGGCGCACATAACGCGCATAGACCGTCAGTTTTTCCGGCTTGAGCAAACGCTGCAGGTCGAGAAAGATTCGCTCCACGCACTGCTCGTGGAAGTCCGAGTGCTGGCGGAAACTGACGATGTAAGCCAGCAGGCTCGCATGATCCAGCGCCGCGCCACGATATTCCACCACCACACTGCCCCAGTCCGGCTGACTGGTCACAGGGCAGTTGGACTTGAGCAAATGGCTGTGCAGGCTTTCCTCGATGACACGGGAATCGTCGCAGCGCAGCAACTCGGGTTGCGGGTGGTCATAACTGGCGATGCTCACATCCAGATCGTCGATGCAGGCACCCGGTAACGTCGCCACACCTTCGCTCTCGATTTCCGCCAGGCTGCTGATGCGCACACCCACTGGTTTGCCTGCGGCTGCCGACAGATCCTTTTCAAGCGTCGCCCGCAACTGGTCACGACTCTCGAACGAGGTCTGGTTCAGCGAATTGAGGTAGAGCTTGAAGGACTTGGACTCGATGATATTGGGCGAGTCGGCCGGAATGCTGAACTCGGCAATGGCCACGACCGGTTTCCCCGAAGGCAACAGCCAGGACAACTCATAGCAATTCCAGAAATCGACACCCTGATAAGGCAACGTCTGAGCCGTCAGCCCCAGCTCGGCCCACTTCGCGGTGCGCGGAATCGGGAACAACAGGGATGGCGTATAAGTGGCGATGTACTCACTGGACTTGCCCAGCGGTGAGTGTTCGGCTGCGGGATGCATGGCGATACCTGGAATCTCATGAATTAACCCGGCGAGTTTATAGGGTTTGCACCGGGCTTTCAGCGACAATATCCGCCGCTGGCTGGATTACAAGGCTGTCAGCTTCAACACCTGCACAGGCCGACGGGCTATAAAGCACGCATTGCAATGCACATGAGATCCCCATGAAATTACTGATCGTCGAAGATCAAGCCAGGACCGGCCACTATCTGCATCAGGGTTTGAGCGAAGCCGGATTCGAGGCGGAGCTGGCAAGCGACGGCACCCTCGGCCAGCAATTGGCCCTGAGCGGTGACTACGCACTGCTGATTCTCGACGTGATGCTGCCGGGGCGCGATGGCTGGCAGATTCTTGAAGCCGTACGCGCTGCCGGGCTGGAGACCCCCGTGTTGTTCTTGAGCGCACGCGATGCGATTGAAGACCGGGTTCATGGCCTGGAGCTGGGTGCCGATGATTATCTGGTCAAGCCCTTCGCGTTTTCCGAATTGCTCGCCAGGGTTCGCAGCCTGTTGCGCAGAGGCACCAGCAGCCCGGCGCAAACCCACCTGCAGGTGGCCGATCTGCGCCTGGACCTGATGCGACGCCAGGTGGAGCGCAGTGGCAAGCGTATCGACCTGACCGCCAAGGAATTCACCCTGCTGGAATTATTGCTGCGGCGCCAGGGCGAAATTCTGCCCAAGTCGCTGCTGGCCTCACAGGTCTGGGACATGCACTTCGACAGCGATACCAATGTGATCGAAGTCGCCATACGCCGATTGCGCCTGAAAATCGATGATGATTTCCCCGACAAGCTGATCCATACCGTACGCGGCATGGGCTACGTGCTTGAAGAACGCGAATCATGACAATGCGCCTGTCCTTTGACCGACTGTCATTGCGCAGCCGTCTGGCGCTGCTGTTCGCCGCCTGCACCGCAGTTGTTTCACTGACCGCCGGGATCGTGTTCAACCATGCCAGCGCCACGCACTTTGTCGAACTGGATCAACAGTTGCTGGATGCCCGGCTGGCCAACCTGCGCGGCACGCTGCACGGCGTTGAAACCCTCGAAGCATTCACACAGCGTAAAGAACACCTGCTCGCCGACCTGAACCATCAACCGGACCTGACAGTTCGCATCAGCGGCTCCGACGGCCAGACATGGTTTGACAATACGCCGCCGTCATCACAGGCCCCGCCCCAGAGCTCAGGCCTGCACACGCTGCACAGCGATCAGGCGTCCTATCGCAGCTTTACGGCGAAGCTACAACCCGGCTCGACACACTCGCCACAGGTTACGCTGCTGCTGGATATCACTCACCATCAGCACTTTTTGCAACGCATGCAGCATTTGATCTGGCTGACCGTCGGGCTTTCGGCACTGGCCACGGCCCTGCTGGGTGCCTGGGCCACACGCAGCGGGCTGAAGCCGCTGCACAGGATGAGCGCCGTTGCCGCTGGTGTGTCGGCCAGCTCATTGACCACTCGCCTGCCCGAAGCAAACATGCCCCGCGAACTGGCAGAGCTGACTCGTGCGTTCAATGCGATGCTGGCCCGTCTGGACGATGGCTTTCAGCGTCTGTCGGCCTTTTCCGCCGATATTGCCCATGAGCTGCGCACACCTCTGTCAAACCTGTTGACCCACACTCAGGTCACCCTGACCCGAACGCGCTCGCTGGAAGATTATCGCGACGCGCTGGCGGGCAACCTCGAAGAGCTGCAAGGCATGGCGCAAATGGTCAATGACATGCTGTTTCTGGCCAAGGCCGAACACGGCCTGCTCATTCCTGCTCGCGAGAGGCTGGCTCTGGAGGATGAGGTCGATGCCGTACTGGAGTTTTTTGCAGCGCTGGCGGAAGACAAGAACATCAACCTGTCCAGGCAAGGCCATGCGAACGTGACCGGTGATCGGACAATGCTGCGTCGTGTGCTTTCCAACCTGCTGGATAACGCCTTGCGCTTCACTCATTCAGGCGGCTACATCAGGATCGACCTGCACGAATCGCCAACCGGCATTGCGCTGAGCGTGGAAAACAATGGCATCTGTATAGAACCCGACGCCCTGCCCCGGCTTTTCGACCGTTTCTATCGAGCTGACCCGGCACGTCAGGAAAGCAGCGAACATGTCGGGCTGGGGTTGGCGATTAGCCAATCGATCATCCGGGCGCATGGAGGGTCGATCAAGTGTGAATCCGCAGAGGGAATAACACGCTTTCGGGTGGAGTTTAACTCTCACACTGTAGGAGCGAATTCATTCGCGAAAATGGCTATTCGCGAATGAATTCGCTCCTACGGGGATTGATTATTCGTAGCGTAGCGCATGCGCTGGCTGCACCTGTGCAGCACGCCAGGCCGGGTAGATGGTGGCCAGGAAACTCAGGATGAATCCGGCACTGCAGATCAGCATCACATCGCCGCCCTGCAACTCCGAAGGCAGGTTGCTGATGAAATACACATCGGAGCTGAAGACGTGCTGGCCGCTGACCCGCTCGAACCAGCCCACCAGACTGCTGACGTTCAGCGCGGCAATCACACCCAGCACGCCGCCGATCAGGGTGCCGACGATACCGATCACCGTGCCCTGAACCATGAAGATCGCCATGATCTGCCGTGGTGTAGCGCCAATGGTGCGCAGGATTGCGATATCCGCACCCTTGTCGTTCACCACCATGATCAGGGTCGCGATGATATTGAACGCCGCTACGGCAACGATCATCAGCAGCAACAGGCCGATCATGGTCTTTTCCATTTTCATGGCACTGAACAGGCTGCCCTGGGTGTGGGTCCAGTCATCGGCACGATAATCGGCGCCCAGGCCCGAGGCGATGGCGGTTGAAACCTGCGGCGCCTTGTACAGATCCTTCAACGCCAGACGCACGCCCTGCACCTGACCGGGCTGCCAGCGTTGCATCTGGGCGGCGTCGGCAATGTTGATCAGCGCCATGGAGCCATCCAGCTCGGCCCCGACCTTGAACACGCCCACCACGGTCAGGCGCTGCAGGCGCGGAGTGATGCCGCCCGGCGCGCTGCTGACTTCAGGCACGATCAGGGTCAGCTTGTCGCCCACGCTCAAGCGAAAGCGGCGAGCGGTGATATCGCCCAGCACTACGCCGAACTCGCCGGGTTTCAGGTCCTGCAGGTTGCCGCGAGTAATGTGTTTGGTGACGATGGAAACCTGATGCTCAAGCGCAGGGTCGATACCGCTGACCTGGATCGGCTGCATGGAGCCCTTGTAGGACAGCATGCCTTCCATCTCGGTGAGCGGCACGGCTGCCGTGACTTCAGGGTTCCTCAGGGCCGCGTCGGCCAGTGGCTTCCAGTCGTCCACCGGCTTGACGCCAGCGATCATCGCATGGGGCACCATGCCGAGAATCCGTGAACTCATTTCACGCTGGAAACCGTTCATGACCGACAGCACCACGATCATTGCCAGCACGCCCAGCGCCAGACCGATCATCGAGGTCATCGAGATGAACGAGATAAAGCTTTTACGGCGTTTTGCGCGGGTATAGCGCGCGCCGATGAAGATGGATAACGGTCTGAACATTCGCGGAGCACCGTAGAAAAAAGTGAAGGCCCCGACGCGATGACTTGCGTCGGGGCGGGTGAATCAGCCAGCGACGAGACGACCGTCTTCCAGGCGCAGGACACGATCCATCTGCCGGGCCAGGTTCATGTCGTGGGTCACCACCAGAAACGCCGTACGCGACGAAGTGCTCAGTTCGCGCATCAGGTCCTGAATACCCTGAGCCGTGTGATGGTCGAGGTTGCCGGTCGGCTCATCGAGCATCACAAGCCCTGGCTGGTTGACCAGCGCACGGGCAATCGCCACACGCTGACGCTCACCACCGGACAACTCCGATGGCTTGTGCGCCAGCCGATGCCCCAGGCCTACGCGCTCCAAGAGTGCCGTAGCTCGCTGACGGGCTTCGGGAATCGGTGTGCTGCCAATCAACAACGGCATGCACACGTTCTCCAGCGCGGTGAACTCGGGTAACAGGTGGTGGAACTGGTAGACGAAACCCAGAGCCCGGTTACGTAACAGGCCGCGGGCCTTTTCATTAAGTGCCGACAGCTCTTCCCCGGCCAGCCAGACGCTGCCCTCGGTAGGCGTGTCCAGGCCACCAAGCAGGTTGAGCAAGGTACTTTTCCCCGAGCCCGAGCTGCCGACAATCGCCACACGCTCACCCGGATGCAGCTCAAGCTGCAGGCCGGACAGCACCACAACAGACTCAGGACCTTCCTCGTAGGACTTACCCAGGTTTCGGCAACTCAATACAGCTTTATCTAACATGCCCGACTCACTCATAACGTAACGCCTCCGCAGGCTGGGTGCGCGCCGCACGCCAGGCTGGATACAGGGTGGCGAGGAAACTCAGGGCCAACGCGGCACCGCAGACCTGGAACACATCCTGGGCCATCAGTTGCGAAGGCAGGTAATCGATGAAGTACACGTCGGCGTTGAGAAACTTGTGGCCGATCAGGCCTTCAAGCGCCGAGATCGCCGAACTGACATTGAGCGCCGCCAGAATGCCCACCGCCGCGCCGATCAAGGTACCGACCACGCCGATTACAGAACCCTGCACCATGAAGATGGCCATGATCTGCCGTGGCGTGGCGCCCAATGTGCGCAGGATGGCGATATCGCCTTTCTTGTCGTTGACCACCATGACCAGCGTGGAAATGATGTTGAACGCCGCCACCGCAACGATCAGCAGCAACAGCAGGCCGATCATGGCTTTTTCCATACGGATCGCCTGATACAGGTTGCCGTGGGTGCGGGTCCAGTCACGGGAGTAGAAATTGTTCTCGCCCAGCTTCTGGGCGATTTCCCAGGAAGTGCGCGGCGCGGCAAACAGGTCATCGAACTTCAGGCGCAAGCCCTGGACCTGCTCAGGCTTCCAGCGATGCAGACGCCCCAGATCCTCAAGGTTGGTCAGACCCAGGTAGCCGTCCAGCTCTCCGGCGCCGACATGGAAGATGCCGACCACTTCAAAACGCTTCATGCGCGGGAACATGCCGGCAGGCGTGACCGTGACTTCCGGGGCCACGAAGGTCAGCTTGTCACCGATGCCGACACCCAGTTTGGTCGCCGCCTTGTCGCCGATCACAATGCCGAAACTGCCGGGTGCCAGACTGTCGAGCTTCCCCTGTTTCACAAAGTTGTCGATGATCGAAACCTTGCGCTCCTGAGCCGGGTCAATACCGTTGAGCAGCACTTTCTGGACCTTGCCGTCATTGGTCAGCAAACCCTGCATCTGGGTGAATGGCGCAACCGCCAGCACCTGCGGGTTTTCCTGGACCCTGGCAGCCAGGCCTTGCCAGTTGCCGATCGGCTCACCCGATTCGATGGTGGCGTGAGGCACCATGCCCAGCACGCGGGTACGCATTTCGTGATCGAAGCCGTTCATGACCGATAACACGACTATCATCACCACTACGCCAAGCGCGAGGCCGATGATGGACGTCAGGGAAATGAAGGAAACAAAATGATTACGTCGTTTTGCACGGGTGTAGCGCGTGCCGATAAATACAAAAAGAGGTCTGAACATTTAGGGAATTGTTCGCAGGAATGGGGACGTCCGTGTGGCGGGCCTTGATGTGCAGCTTTACACTCGAAACTCTCTGACCACAGCAGCTACCATGGGTTCGCCATGTCGACATTAGATGAAGAAGAACGCCGCGAATACTACCGTATCGAAGACAGCGTCGCACTGGAAATTAACCCTCTGTCACAGGCAGACCAGGCGAGCCAGGAAGCCATACGCGAGACTTCGGCCCTGTTCGATCTGCTCAGCGAACTGCATGTGAACGAGTTCGAATCACAGCATCTGCTGCGTCAGCTCGACGAGCGTGACCGGGTGCTCAACAGTTTTCTCAAATCGCTGAACAAGCGTATCGACCTGCTGGGCCGGGTTGTAGCGCATACGGCACTGGGCAGGCTTGGCGCACCGCAACCGGTGAATATCTCCGAAGGCGGCCTGCGTTTCACCTCCAGCCAGCGTTATACCCCTGGCGAAGAGCTGTCGATCAAGATGGTGTTGATGCCCCAGGCTGCGGGCCTGATGATGAATGCCACTGTCATTCACTGTAACACTCTGGAAAACGGCGAATACGAGACAGGCACCAAGTTCATGGACCTGCCCGACGCCCAGCGCCAGTTGCTCGCACGCCATATCCTGCAACGCCAGGCCCAACAACGTCGCCAGGCACTGGAACAAAGCGTTCCACCCAAGACCTGAGCATGTTCATGCTGCAAATAGCACATTCAATGTAATTGGCGCCTTTGAGGCCAGGAGTAAATGTGACCCTTATCTACGGCCACCGCGGCGCCAAGGGCGAAGCACCGGAAAACACCCTGACCAGCTTTCAGGAATGCCTCAAGCACGGCGTACGCCGTTGTGAGCTGGACCTGCACTTGTCTCGCGACGGGGAACTGATGGTCATCCACGACCCGACCCTGAAACGCACCACAGACCGACGCGGCAAGGTCAACGAACATCTGGCCGCCGACCTTGTGACCTACGACGCCCGCAAGGGCGGTCCTGGCTGGGTCACGCCCTGCCCTATCCCGCATCTGGAAGAACTGTTCGAGAAATGCGACTTCGAGCACTGGCAGCTAGAAGTCAAAAGCGCTTCACGCACCCGCGCCGCCAACACAGTGCTGGCGATTCGTGAACTGGTTCAGCGCCATGGCTTGCTGGATAAAGTGACCATCACCTCAAGCTCTCGGGAAGTACTGCGCGCCGCAGTGGAGCTGACGCCGGACATCAGCCGCGGGCTTGTCGCCGAATATGCCTGGCTCGACCCGTTGAAGGTCGCCCAGAGCTATGGCTGCGAGATTCTGGCATTGAACTGGACGCTGTGTACCCCGGAACGCTTGGAGAAGGCCCAGCGTCAGGGTTTGCATGTGTCGGTATGGACCGTCAACGAACCTGCGCTGATGCGCAGGCTCGCCGACTTCGGCGTAGACAGCCTGATTACAGACTTTCCCGGTTTGGCCAGCGCCACCCTCGAGAATCGCTGAAATCGGTCTCCCCGGCCGGCTCAGGCCACCGGCCGGAGCCGCTTAAAAAAGCCGGTTCAGACCATCGTAGGCTGCTACCCGATAGGCTTCTGCCATGGTCGGGTAGTTGAAGGTGGTGTTGACGAAATACTTGATCGTATTCGCAGCGCCTTCCTGGTTCATGATCGCCTGACCGATGTGCACAATCTCCGAAGCCTGGTCACCAAAGCAATGCACGCCCAGGACTTCCAGGGTTTCGCGGTGGAACAGGATCTTCAGCATGCCGACCCGCTCACCGGAAATCTGCGCACGGGCCATGCCCTTGAAGAACGCCTTGCCGACTTCGTAAGGCACCTTGGCCTGGGTCAGCTCATGCTCGTTCTTGCCGATCGAGCTGATCTCGGGGATCGTGTAGATCCCGGTCGGCACGTCGTTGACATAACGCCAGCTGCCGTTGTCCACCAGGCTGCCCGCCGCCGAACGCCCCTGGTCATAGGCAGCACTGGCAAGGCTCGGCCAGCCGATGACATCGCCTGCACCGTAGATATTGGGAACGCTGGTGCGATAGTTTTCGTCGACTTCGATCTGGCCGCGGCCGTTGGCCTTGAGGCCAATGTTTTCCAGCCCCAGCTTGTCGGTGTTGCCCGTACGGCCGTTGCACCAGAGCAAGGCGTCGGCCTTGATCTTCTTGCCGGACTTGAGGTGCAGGATCACACCGTTATCCAGACCCTCGACCTTCTCGTACTCTTCGTTATGGCGAACCATCACGTTGTTGTTGCTGAAGTGATAACTCAGCGCCTGGGAAATTTCCGAATCCAGGAAGCTCAGCAACTGATCGCGGTTATCCACCAGTTCGACCAGTACCCCCAGACCACTGAAGATCGAGGCGTATTCGCAGCCGATCACGCCGGCACCATAGATGATCAGCTTGCGCGGGGTATGGCCCAGGCTGAGGATGGTGTCGCTGTCATAGATACGCTTGTGGCTGAAATCGATATCGGCAGGACGATAAGGACGCGAACCGGTCGCGACGATGACCTGATTGGCCACCAGCTTTTCGACGACGCCGTTGGCGCACACTACATCGATGCTGTTCTCATCGGAGAAGCTGCCGGTGCCGAAGAACACATCGACACGGTTGCGCGCATAGTAGCCAGTACGCGAGGCCACTTGCTTGGAGATGACGATTTCAGCGTTTTTCAGTACATCCGGAAACGAAAACCAGCGCGGCTCGCCAATGGCCCGGAACATCGGGTTGGTGTTGAAGTGGATGATCTGTTTGACAGCATGACGCAATGCCTTGGAAGGAATTGTGCCCAGGTGAGTGCAGTTACCACCGACTTGCCGACGGCTGTCGACCATCGCAACCTTGCGCCCCGCCTTGGCGGCATTCATTGCCGCGCCTTCTCCGGCTGGGCCGGAACCCAGTACCACTACGTCGTAGTTGTAGACAGCCATGCGTACTCCTTTAGAACATACCGAGGCGCCACTCTGGCATCTCTGGCTAAATCACTGGCGCAGTCTAGCGCTGCACTAAGGGGGCGAACATTACCCCTTGGTCGCGTTGAAGGCCACTTTTGTCTGCTCGGCCTCATCGCAATCCCTCACTTTCAATCATGAATTCATTGCGATTGCACGGTACACAGCTGATCGAACGCCGGGTTGCTGCGAATGATAAAACGCTTATCGGCGCGAATCACAAAAAAAGCAGCGATTTGATGCTGCTGTGCGTAATCCCACCCCCGCTCCGGCCCCAGAATCAGTAACAGCGTAGACAAGCCATCGGCCATGAGCGCCGAAGGATGAATCACCGTCACCGATGCCAGATCATGATCGATGGGCGCACCGGTCAGGGCATTGAGGGTATGGGAATAGCGCCGTCCCTCACGCTCGAAGTAGTGCCGATAGTCCCCGGAGGTCGAGACGCCACAACCGTCCAGGGCAAAGATTTTCTGCGCGATCCGTTGATCGTCGCGAGGCGCTTCAAGGGCAACCCGCCACGCCGAACCGTCGGGCTTGCGCCCTTTGGTCTTCAACTCGCCGGTGACCTGCACCAGATAGTCATGTACGCCCAGCTCATCCAGCCGGGCGGCGATACGATCCACCGTATGGCCGGCAGCCATGCTGCTCAGATCCACTTCCACGGCAGCATCCTTGCACAGACGCCGGTCATCGACGCTCAGGTGTCGATAGCCCACGCGCTCCAGAGTCCGGGCCAATTGACGGGGTGTCGGCACCTGTTCAGCCCTGGACTGGGGGCCGAAGCCCCAAAGGTTCATCAGGGGCAGGACTGTCAGATCAAAGCCCCCGTTCGTTTCACGGGACAGATGCTCACCGACACGAATCAGTTCCAGCACCGCAGGCGGCATAAGCTGACAGTGATTGGCCGGCTGGACATTGAAGCGTTCGATATCCGAGTCGCTGCGCCAGGTGGACATCTGTTGATCGACCTCGGCCAGTATCGCTTCGACTTCAGGCCGAACCACACCCACATCCGGCTGACCAGCGTGACGCACATAGCTGACCGAATAACCGCTGCCCATCGTCGGCCCACCAAAGCTCTGCAAGACAGAGCCTGAATCACAGCCAGTCATGAACCCCGCAAACAGTGAAAGCCCAAGCATGCGCAGCAACAGGCTCATGGAGCCAGCACCAGAAACAGACGCTGGGCGATCTCCTTGCCGATGGCGCTGCGATAGATATTGACCACGTCCTTTGCTCCTCCAGAGGCTTTGATCAGCGATTTGTAGCCCAACAGGCGCTGCTCGGGCAGTTTCAGATGAGCCGCCGTGAATGCCTGAGCAGCATCGGTTTCGTTTCTGTAGTGAAAATGCGCCCACCATAGCAAGCGGTTGTCCTTGTCACGAATCGCATACTCTTGCAGGAAGTCATCAAGCCTGGCGCCCGACATGTTTTTCCTGCCTTCGAAAGATGAAATGTTTATTTCGCCCTGGCGGTGCAGATAGCTGATCCGAGCGGCTGTCGGTGGCTGAGCCTTGATCATCGAGATACGCAGGCTGCGCCCCTCGGCAGTCAAGCGGGTGGCGGCATCGCGCAACTGTGCCGCGCTTGCGCTCAATTGCTGAGGCAGGTTTTCAGATATCCCTGCGCTATCGGTCATTTGCTCGGCAAGCGCCGTCAACTTGCCCGCCTTCAAGACAAGGATATCTTCGATGTCTTCAGGCTCGTACCCACGTATCGATTGCTGACGAGCCTTTTCGAGCGCCGGTTCTACCTCCAGCAGAAGTGTCCGGGCACGCCTTTGCAGCTCACCTGCCGACGTCGGCCGTGCAGTGGGCGTCGGTTTCTTGGGGGTTACGGTTTGAATTTCCACCCATTGGCCATCGGCATGCCGGTGCCACGAGCTGATGACCTGGCCCGTCTGCGCATTCTTGATATCGGCAACTTCGCCGGGAAAACTCCTTTCACCCTGACGGACATGCCCGACAAAGGAGCGATGATTGCGCGTCCTGATGACTTTTTTGTAGAGCTGCTCGACCCGTGGCACATACTCGACCAGCGCAGGCGAAGGCTCGATATTTTCCTGGATCAACTTCGCAAGCTGGGCCTGGGTCGTCTCGCACAGCGCATTCAACTCGGCCTTGAAGTTCTCCAGGTACTGGACTTGAACACCCGTAAACTGCGCGGCATCGACATCGTCAGCGATGCCCCTGGCTTTCTGGTACTCGCGCAAGACACTTTCCAGAACGTCAATCCGCTCGCTCAGTGAATAGTCGTTGGGCCTTTCAAGCTCGGCATGGGAAGCGAACGCACCATTCAGATCCATGTCGGTACGCAATGCCTTGAAAGGACGAAACTCCTCATTATCGGCAATGTGCTCTCTACTGAAACACAGCTCCAGGAACGACATCATGTGCTGGATTCGCCACTCCAGGCCGGAGAACAATTTTCCCTCATACAACGTCGTGACCTGCTTGCGCCAGAACTCTTCGCCAACTTTAGGCACTGCGCGCAACCGCTCCCAGAACGCTTCACGGATCTGCGACCAGCGCATGCCTTTTTCCTGCCGGCTCAGCAGCGACTTGAACATGTTCAGGTAGATCTCGACGTCCTGATCCGAAACGATACCTCCGGGCCTGGCCATTTTCGCGAGTTCGGTGTTGGCCACAACGCCGTTTTCAGCCGCCAGCCGGCCTTCCAGAAACTCCAGGTAGATCGTGACCCGCGCGATATCCTGTGCCATATGCCGCTCAGGCGGTCGATCTCCGACTCTCAATTGCTCCCAAAGGCTCATCCGCTGCTTCAACAACTCGACTTCTTCGCCCATCACCTCTTCGAGGCGGTCGAGAAAAAGCTGTCGCACCTCACCGGTGGCCGTATTCAAGTGCGTGTTGTAACCCATGATCCTGTTCACCAGATCCGTCTCGCGGCGATCAAGCTCTGCGAGGCTCTGATTGATACGGGTCAGGTTTTCTGCGTTCTCCCGGGCAAGCTTGCGAATGTTTTTCTTCGGCGCGCCACCCCGTAGGTGCAGTGACAAATCCAGGTGCCAGCCTTGGCCATCATGCCTGAGCCACGGCCCCGCCATCGCGGGGTCATCGGGCCGCACGACCCGGACTTCATCGCCTTCGACCATGACCCGGAACAGGTCGCTACCGACCCTGGCCAACCAGAGCCCATTGAAGTCATAGAGACCGGCATAGGGCCCGGAAGCAAGCGGCTTGCCGGTAACCGTTGCAGGCCAGATCTTGAATTTTTCCAGTTCCAGACGTTGCGCCCCGCTGAGCCGGCTGCCGGGTTGCGACCAGGAAAAGTCGAGCACCGTCCGGGGTTCCTCCAGCAGACGGTCGGCAACCAGAGGGGCCTGAACGACCACCAAATCGGCCTCAACCGGCTCTGCCAGCATCCGATGGCCTGCAAGCATGTTCACGGATGCAAGGTTATGAGAGGAAATCCCGGAATGGAGCAAGACCAGTGAGATATCGAGCAGCAGCCCGGCAAGCTGTGCCGAGTTCCCTTCGTCCGCAGAGACGGGGCTGGCAAGCTGCTGGTTGATTCCGGACAGCAATTGCGCGAGCCACAAGGCATTGGCAACAGGTCCGCTGAACAGAGGCAACACGGTATTGAGCAACAGCCAGCCGCCTTCCTTGAACAGCGCCCAGCGACTTTCGGCATTGGAAACGGCATTGCGGTCGGCCAGTTCGATCAACGCCCGGGCATTGGCACTGAACAGGCCAGACATGATGTCTCCCTTGAGTACATCACTCCCCAGCACAGCTGGCTGAGGCTTTTCCAGCGGCGCGAAATCCGAGCCCAGGCCAAAACGGGTGACATGCGGTTCCTCAAAACCGCCATTGGCATACACGGGGCGGGCACTGTCGCTCAGCCAGACCAGTATGTCGTTCTGCAATGCGCCGGGTTGCCTGACCGCCGCAAGCAGCGCCGACCAACTGGCAAACTCGATCAGTGACTTACGGGCAAAGGGCCGATAGAGCACATGCGGCCCGAAAGCCGTGTCCAGCGGTCCGATCACGAACATATTGCCTACGGCATCGGCCCGGTGCCCCGGCTGACGAACGAAAGCCAGTGGCCGCAGGACTATTGGCTGAATGCCCACGCGCCGCTCGGCCACGACCGTTTGCATGATCGCGCAGACAGATCGATAGCCCTTCAGGCTCAGTTCGCCCTTGATCTTCTGCTCCAGTGCCTGCAAAGGCAGTTGTAGACGCAATTGATCGGCAAACAGTCTCTGACGCCGTTGCGCCTCGGCGGTGTCTGTCACCAGGTAGCGCTTGAGCAGATCCGGATAGACCTGGCCAATATCAACGCGCACGGTGAGTGCTTTCAGATAATCCGCCGTCATCCAGTGCGGCAGTGTTTTTCCATCCGTGCGATGGACCGTGATTTCTCCTGCGGGCAGGCCGGAGAGATTCTCCAGGGCAAACTCGGGAAATGTCATGAGCACCGGCTCAACGCTTCCCGTTGCAAAGGGCTGACCTCCTCCTGACACCGTTGCAGCGGTAACCTTGTCGATTCGTATCTGAATCTGATGGGGCAGAAAGTCCACTCCGTCAAGGTGATCCTGAGCGATGGCAATGGCCAGGGATCGGGATGCGAACTCAAGAATCGGTGGCAGCCCGTCATTGAATGACTTCCCACGAGAGCGCTTCTGCGTCACTGCCAGAGCACTCATCAGGCGACTGTACTGGTTGCGGTCCGCCTCCTGCGCGTTTTTCATCCATAGAGGCAAACGCTCGATGCCCAGTACGGAGGGCTGACCGGATGTCAGATCATCCCCATCGAAGAGTGCGCAAACGTCGGTCAGTGCCGCCAGAGCATGCTCCAGACGATCAAGATCATAGGCCGGCTCACTCGCGAGCCCTTGCACCCCCATCAACTGGTTTTCCAGAAGCGCCATCGCCAGAACGCTGAAAATATCATCTTCAGGTTCATGAGCCGCCCACTGCACCTCTGCTTCATTACCCTGATCGGCAAGCAGATGCCCCAGGCTTCGCTCCCAGGCACTCAACGACGACCAGCTCTGGCAAAGGCCTGACAATTGATACATCAGAACCTGCTCATGGCCTTCGCGAATGCCGAAAACGACCAGAGCCGGGAGTATCACTGACCCGCTATCAACGCCTTTGATTCGCAGACGAACAATACAGGCGCGTGGCAACGGCTTTTGTACGGCCAAGCGTTCGCGCTCGGCCTTTTCTGGAAACAGGGCGATATCTCGCAGCCACTCCCGAACGCCCGACGCCTGCGGACGCGAAGGCATTGCGCCCAGGCCATCGAGTAATGCCTGCCTGATCAGCCTCGCAAGCCAGTCCCAGCGACTGTTGCAATCGACATGCTCACCGCTGCATTCGCTCCAGTAATTGACCAGTGCCTGTTTCACGTTCTCGAACAACCCGAGCGCCAGTCGATTCACCAGCGCGCCAAGACCGGGCATGTCCACAGGCAATGCGCCTGAAGCACCCATCAGGGTATTTTGCTCGTTGGTCCACTTCACGCTGGACTGGGCAGCGAAATGCTCCAGCAGACAATCGAGGAGTGTTTTCGCCTCGCCCGACGCA
The DNA here is from genome assembly GCF_015471405.1 of Pseudomonas cichorii. Classification (GTDB taxonomy): domain Bacteria; phylum Pseudomonadota; class Gammaproteobacteria; order Pseudomonadales; family Pseudomonadaceae; genus Aquipseudomonas; species Aquipseudomonas serbiensis. The sequence goes on along the minus strand of NZ_BLVZ01000006.1, from coordinate 314,937 downwards.
GGCAATGAAGCGTCTGCGGCGGTTGAAACACGGGAAACGACAGCAACCCGCGGGTCGATATGCAGTGTCGGGTATAGCTCGCGCAGTTCCTGGTGCAAGGTGGTAGCAGCGACCCCGCGCAAGGTGGGACGCGCGGCAAATTGTTCTGCAACATCGAATGCAATAGTCATATGAAATCCAGCTCACTTGTTTGAATGGCTGCCCTTCAAGCTAAAAGCCTGGGCGCTATTTCAATGAGCTAAAGCCATATGCCCCCTCCCCCGGACATAAACAAATACCGCATGCAGCCATGGCCCAACGCCCTCTGAAAAACGGCTGTCACGTGACATAAAGTTGTTTTCGGACTAATTTACACATATGGTTACAATTATGCTTCGTGCGCAGGCTTGAGCCTTCGCCGCTGCAAAGCAGGACATAAATACAACGATTTCCCCCTAGCTAGACAGCCTAAGTGAGTATTTCCAATGGCCTCAAACACAGGCAAGGGCAAGGCGATTTTTCGCGTTGTCAGCGGTAACTTTCTTGAAATGTTCGACTTCATGGTCTACGGCTTTTACGCCACGGCCATTGCCAAAACCTTCTTCCCTGCCGACAGCGCATTCGCGTCCCTGATGCTTTCGCTGGCCACTTTCGGTGCCGGCTTCCTGATGCGTCCGCTGGGTGCGATTTTCCTGGGTGCCTACATTGACCGTCACGGTCGTCGCAAAGGGCTGATCATCACCCTGGCGCTGATGGCGCTTGGCACAGTGTTGATCGCCTGCGTACCGGGTTACGCAACGCTGGGCGTTGCCGCGCCCCTGCTGGTTCTGCTGGGCCGCCTGTTGCAGGGTTTCTCCGCTGGCGTTGAGCTGGGTGGCGTTTCGGTGTATCTGGCGGAAATTTCCACGCCGGGCCGCAAGGGTTTCTTCGTCAGCTGGCAGTCCGCAAGCCAACAGGCAGCCGTGGTTTTCGCCGGCCTGCTGGGTGTTGGCCTCAACCACTGGCTCAGCCCGGATCAGATGGGTGAATGGGGCTGGCGCGTGCCGTTCCTGGTGGGCTGCCTGATCGTGCCGGCCATCTTCATCATTCGCCGTTCGCTGGAAGAGTCGCCGGAGTTCGAAGCTCGCACACATCGTCCGAACCTGAGCGAAGTCATGCGCTCCATCAGCCAGAACTTCGGGCTGGTGCTGGGTGGTATGGCGCTGGTTGTCATGACCACTGTTTCGTTCTATCTGATCACGGCCTATACGCCGACCTTCGGCAAGAACGAATTGCACCTCTCGGACATCGACAGCCTGCTGGTGACCGTTTGTGTGGGTGTATCCAACTTTATCTGGCTGCCGATCATGGGTTCGTTTTCCGACCGCATCGGCCGCAAGCCTCTGCTGATCGCGGCAACCGTGCTGGCCATCGCCACGGCCTACCCTGCCCTGTCGTGGCTGGTCGCTCACCCGAGCTTCGGTAACCTGCTGATGGTCGAGCTGTGGTTCTCGTTCTTGTATGGCTCGTACAACGGCGCCATGGTTGTGGCCCTGACCGAAATAATGCCTGTAGACGTTCGCACCACCGGTTTCTCCCTGGCCTACAGCCTGGCGACCGCGACTTTCGGTGGTTTCACGCCAGCGGCATGCACCTACCTGATCCATGTGCTGGATAACAAGGCCGCGCCAGGTATCTGGCTGACCGGCGCCGCCATCCTGGGTCTGGTTGCAACGCTGGTGTTGTTCCGCAAAGGCGGACATAAACTGCAAGCCCCGGGCGCTGCGACCACTGCCTGATCCAATGCCTCACACAACATAGCTTCAAGCAATAGAGAAATGCCCCGACCCTGTGCCGGGGCATTTCATTTTCAGGCCTTCAACTTCCACGGCTTGAAACTCAGCCACAACAAGACACCCGGCAGTTGCAAGGCAATCATGAGGCCCAGTGACCACTGATACGCCTCGATCGGATGCGCTGCGCCCTCGGCCACCAGCCATAGATTCAGCACGATCCCCATCAGCCATTGCAGGAAAAACGCGAGTACGAACACCACCAGGTTGAAGGACGAGCTCACGCGCCCCGCCAACTCGGGTGAAACCGACTGGGCAACGATGGCGTAGTTCATGGTGGTGGACGTGCCAAAGAAGCTGAAACCCATGGCAATCAGGTACGGCGAAACCGGCAAGCCGCTGGCCATGAGCATCTGGAAGACAATAAAGATCACCATCCCGGCACCACAGACCATGATCGGCTGCACCCCGAAACGGCGCAGATAGTCAGTGATCGTGCCAAACGCCAGAGAACCGGCAACCATGGCAACAGTGCCGAACAGCAACACACTGGCCATGCCCGAATCACTCAGACCGGCCATATCACGCAACCATGGTCCCATCCACAACGACAGCACCGACATGTAAATGGCATGGGCGAATACCGAGTACAGAGCCAGGCGCCAGAAGGTCCATGACGAATAGAGCTTGCCCACGGCAGCGAACATGTCGGAGTAACGTGCGCTCTTGGCTTCGTAAGTGCGGGGAACGCTGAGGTGAATGATCACGGCGACACAAAAAGTCAGCAACGCCAGAATCAGAAATGCTTCACGCCAGGTGAACCAGTTGAGCAACACATGCAAGGGCGTCGTGGAAGCCATGGCCCCTAGCCCGCCAATCGACAGCAGGCAAGCCGTACTCAAGGGCAGACGCTCAGGTGGCAACCAGATGGCGCAGGCCTTGATGGCGCTCATCAGCGACCCCGCCACACCCAGACCGATCAGACCACGGCCAATCAGCAGGCCAGCCTCGGTACTGGAGACGCTGAAGATGATCGAGCCCAGCACCGCGAACAGCAGCATCGGAGCCTGCACACTGCGAGGGCCGTAACGATCGAGCATGACCCCCAACGGAATCTGAGCCGCCGCGAAAGTCAGGAAATAAGCCCCCGTCAACAATCCCAGGCTACTCGCTGGCAAGCTCAGGTCAGCTTGCAGGTCGACATAGATCACCGCATTGACCGTACGGAACATGTACGAAACGAAATGGCCCAGGCCAAAAGGGATAAAAATCGTCAGAAACAACAGGAAGAAACTGCTTTTGAGCTGTTTCTGCGAACGTTCCATCGTCGAACCACCGCTCATCAAGCGACTCTCCATAAACAAAACGGGCCGAAACCTGTAGATACAGGATTCGGCCCGTTAGAGGAACTGCCCGGCAGAACCGGGCAATTACATCATTACTGTGGAAACGCTGGCGGGTTGACGCCGGCAATATCTTCCATGACGCGGACAACCTGGCAGCTGTAACCGAATTCGTTGTCGTACCAGACGTACAGAACAACGCGGTTATCGTTGACGATGGTTGCTTCGCCATCCACAACACCGGCGTGGCGTGAGCCGACGAAGTCGGTGGAAACCACTTCCTGCGAGTTGACGAAATCGATCTGCTTGTGCAGATCCGAGTGCAGCGCCATGTGACGCAGGTACTCGTTCATTTCTTCGCGGCTGGTGGCTTTCTCAAGGTTGAGGTTGAGAATGGCCATGGAAACGTTCGGCGTCGGTACGCGGATAGCGTTGCCGGTCAGCTTGCCAGCCAGTTCAGGCAGGGCCTTGGCAGCAGCAGTGGCAGCACCGGTTTCGGTGATGACCATGTTCAGCGCAGCGCTACGGCCACGACGATCGCCCTTGTGGAAGTTGTCGATCAGGTTCTGGTCGTTGGTGTACGAGTGAACCGTTTCAACGTGACCGTTGACGATACCGAACTTGTCGTTGACGGCCTTGAGCACCGGCACGATGGCGTTGGTGGTGCAGGACGCAGCGGACACGATCTTGTCGTCGGCAGTGATTTCACCGTGGTTGATACCGTGCACGATGTTCTTCAGCTTGCCTTTGCCTGGTGCAGTCAGAACGACGCGGTCGATGCCAGGGCAGGCCAGATGCTGGCCCAGGCCGTCGGCATCGCGCCATACACCGGTGTTGTCCACCAGCAGAGCGTCCTTGATACCGTACTGGGTGTAGTCCACCTCGGCAGGGTTCTTGGCGTAGATGATCTGGATCAGGTTGCCGTTGGCAGTCAGGGTGCTGTTGGCTTCGTCGATGGTGATGGTGCCGTCGAACGGACCATGTACCGAGTCACGACGCAGCAGGCTGGCACGCTTGACCAGATCGTTTTCCGCGCCTTTGCGGACAACGATGGCGCGCAGGCGCAGGCCTTCGCCGCCACCGGTCTTCTCGATCAGGATACGGGCCAGCAGACGACCGATACGGCCGAAACCGTAAAGCACGACGTCGGTGCCTTTGGTCGGAGTGGCGTTTTTCTTGCCAACCACACTGGCCAGCTCTTCACGCACGAACTGCTCGGCGGAACGGCCATTGCCTTCGGCCTTGAATTTCACGGCCAGCTTGCCCAGGTCCACCGAAGCGGCGCCCAGCTCAAGCTCGCTCATCGCCTTGACGAGCGGGAAAGTCTCGTGCACGGACAACTCAAGTGCGTCGGACTGGCGATGACGCGCAAAGCGGTGAGCTTTGAGAATCGCGATGACTGAACGGTTGATCAGGCTGCGGCCATAGATCGAACTCACCACATTGTTATTGCGGTAGAGCTGGCCGATAAGCGGAATCATCGCCTCGGCGAGCGCTTCACGATCGATCCATTCACCAAGACACTGGTCGGGCTTCTGAGTCACGGGAACCTTCCACATGTAGGGGCTGAAAAAAGGGGCTACATTATGCCGCCGCCTTTGTTTATGAGCAATGCGCCGTTGTCAGATCGATGCGCACTACATTTGTTCCCCATACACGCAGGAAATTGCCGGGCCAGGCTTTTTATGCTTCAAGCTGAGCTGAAAACTGACAGCCACCACCTTCCCCCGGTACAATCGCCGCCCCTGTCGCAACGCCTGGAGTCCGACCTTCCGTGCCCGTTCTGCGTCTACCGCTTCTTCCTGCCGCCGCAGGCAAACAACACTGGGGCAACCTTCCCGGTGCCGCACTGAGCCTGGCTATTGCCGAGGCCGCCAGCGCCGCCAAGCGCTTCACCCTGCTTCTGACCGCCGACAGCCAGAGCGCCGAGCGGCTGGAACAGGAGCTGAGGTTCTTCGCTCCGACGCTGCCGGTCCTGCACTTTCCGGACTGGGAAACCCTGCCCTACGATCTGTTCTCGCCGCACCAGGACATCATTTCCCAGCGCATCTCCAGCCTCTATAGCCTGCCGGAACTGGATCATGGTGTATTGGTAGTCCCTATCACCACGGCCCTACATCGACTGGCACCGACCCGCTTCCTGCTGGGCAGCAGCCTGGTGCTGGATGTCGGTCAGAAGCTTGATGTCGAGGCCATGCGCACGCGCCTGGAAGCCAGCGGTTATCGCTACGTCGACACGGTGTATGAGCATGGCGAGTTCACGGTGCGCGGTGCGCTGATCGATCTGTTCCCGATGGGCAGCAAGGTGCCGTACCGAATCGACCTGTTCGACGACGAAATCGAAACCCTGCGCACCTTCGACCCGGACACCCAGCGCTCCATAGACAAGGTCGATTCGGTACGCCTGCTGCCGGCCCGCGAATTTCCGCTACAGAAAGAAGAAGTCACGCGCTTCAAGGCCCGCTTCCGCGAGCGCTTCGATGTGGACTTCCGGCGCAGCACGATCTTCCAGGACCTGAGCAGCGGTATCACGCCAGCCGGTATCGAGTACTACATTCCGCTGTTCTTCGAAGAAACGTCGACCCTGTTCGATTACCTGCCTCAGGACACACAAGTGTTCTCGCTACCCGGCATCGAACAGGCCGCCGAGAATTTCTGGAACGATGTGCGCAACCGCTATGAAGAGCGCCGCATCGACCCGGATCGCCCGCTGCTGCCGCCTGCCGAGCTGTTCCTGCCGGTGGAAGACTGTTTTTCACGCCTCAAAAGCTGGCCGCGAGTCGTTGCCAGCCAGCAGGATGTCGAGCCCGGCGTCGGTCGCGAACGCTTCCCGGCCCAGGGCCTGCCGGATCTGGCCATCGAAGCCAAGGCCAGCCAGCCGCTTGCCGCGCTGTCGACCTTTCTCGACGAGTTCCCCGGCCGCGTACTGTTCACTGCCGAATCCGCAGGACGCCGCGAGGTGCTGCTGGAGCTGCTGGACCGCCTGAAACTAAGGCCCAGGACTGTCGATAACTGGCTGGACTTCGTCAACGGCAAGGACCGGCTGGCAATCACCATTGCACCTCTGGACGAAGGCCTGCTGCTTGAGCAGCCGGCACTGGCACTGGTCGCTGAAAGCCCTTTGTTCGGGCAACGGGTCATGCAGCGTCGACGTCGCGAAAAGCGCAACGACGGCGGCAACAACGATGCAGTGATCAAGAACCTGACCGAGTTGCGCGAAGGCGCGCCGGTGGTGCATATCGATCACGGCGTTGGTCGCTACCTTGGTCTGGCGACGCTGGAAGTCGAAAACCAGGTTGCCGAGTTCCTGATGCTGGCCTATGCCGAAGACGCCAAGCTTTACGTTCCGGTCGCCAACCTGCACCTGATTGCCCGCTACACCGGCAGCGACGACGACAACGCGCCGCTGCACCGCCTGGGCTCGGAAACCTGGCAGAAAGCCAAGCGCAAGGCCGCCGAACAAGTACGCGACGTTGCCGCCGAACTGCTGGATATCTACGCACGCCGGGCCGCCCGCGAAGGCTATGCCTTCCAGGACCCGAAGGCCGATTACGCCACCTTCAGCGCCGGGCTCCCGTTCGAGGAAACGCCGGACCAGCAAACCACCATCGAAGCCGTACGCGCCGACATGCTGGCGCCCAAGCCCATGGACCGGCTGGTCTGTGGCGATGTGGGTTTCGGCAAGACCGAAGTGGCGATGCGCGCCGCGTTCATTGCCGTACACGGCGGACGTCAGGTAGCAATTCTGGTGCCTACCACCCTGCTCGCCCAGCAACACTACAACAGCTTCCGTGACCGCTTTGCAGACTGGCCGGTCCGGGTCGAGGTCATGAGCCGTTTCAAGTCCGCCAAGGAAGTGAGCGCTGCCGTGGCCGATCTGGCCGAAGGCAAGATCGACATCGTCATCGGCACCCACAAGCTGTTGCAGGACGATGTGAAAATCAAGAATCTGGGGCTGGTGATCATTGACGAAGAGCACCGTTTCGGAGTTCGTCAGAAGGAACAGCTCAAGGCCCTGCGCAGTGAGGTCGACATCCTGACCCTGACCGCAACACCGATCCCGCGGACCTTGAACATGGCGGTGTCGGGCATGCGCGACCTGTCGATCATCGCCACACCACCTGCCCGCAGGCTTTCGGTGCGCACTTTCGTCATGGAGCAGAACAAGCCGACCATCAAGGAAGCGCTGTTGCGCGAGTTGCTGCGCGGCGGTCAGGTCTATTACCTGCACAACGACGTCAAGACCATCGAAAAATGCGCCGCCGACCTGGCTGAACTGGTCCCCGAGGCACGCATCGGTATCGGCCACGGCCAGATGCGCGAACGCGAACTCGAACAGGTGATGAGCGACTTCTATCACAAGCGCTTCAACGTACTGATCGCCTCGACCATCATCGAGACCGGCATCGACGTGCCAAGCGCCAATACCATCATCATCGAGCGCGCCGACAAGTTCGGTCTGGCTCAGTTGCACCAGTTGCGCGGCCGGGTCGGGCGCAGCCACCACCAGGCCTACGCCTACCTGCTGACACCGCCACGCAAGCAGATCACGCCGGATGCGGAAAAGCGCCTGGAAGCCATCGCCAACACCCAGGACCTGGGCGCAGGCTTTGTACTGGCCACCAACGACCTGGAAATCCGTGGTGCCGGCGAACTGCTGGGCGACGGCCAGAGCGGCCAGATCCAGGCCGTCGGTTTCACGCTGTACATGGAAATGCTCGAACGCGCCGTCAAGTCGATCCGCAAGGGCGAACAGCCGAACCTCGACCAGCCTCTGGGTGGCGGTCCGGAAATCAACCTGCGGGTCCCGGCATTGATTCCAGAGTCCTATCTGCCGGACGTGCATACCCGGCTGATTCTCTACAAGCGCATTGCCAATGCCGCCGACGAGGATGGTCTCAAGGATCTGCAAGTGGAGATGATCGACCGCTTCGGCCTGCTGCCCGAACCCACCAAGAGCCTGATACGCATCACGCTGCTCAAGCTGCATGCCGAGCAACTGGGCATACGCAAGATCGATGCCGGGCCTCAGGGTGGACGTCTGGAATTCGCAGCCGATACACCGGTTGACCCGCTGACACTGATCAAACTGATCCAGAGCCAGCCCAACCGCTACAAATTCGAAGGTGCCACACTCTTCAAATTCATGGTCCCCATGGAGCGTCCCGAAGAGCGCTTCAATACGATCGAAGCGCTGCTTGAGCGCCTGACCCCGAAAACTGCTTGAAGGATTCATCCATGCGTCTGTTTCGTTCATTGATCCTGCTGCTGACGCTTGTCGCCCCGACAGCCTTTGCCGACAGCCTGTATCAGGTGGAAATGATCCTGTTTCGCCAGCTCGGCGAGCCTGCCGCAACATTGCAGTTCGCCCCCGAAGACTGGAGCGCCGGAGCCAGCCGGATCGACTCCAGCAACCAGCGCAGCCCTGCATTGAACGATATGGCCAAAAAACTTCAGGACAGCGGCACTTATCAAGTGCTGCTGCAGAAGGCCTGGCAACAGAGCATCGGCACCGAAAAAAGCAAAATGGCCGTTACCAGCGGCCAGGAACAGCTCGGCCACTTCCCGATAGAGGGCACCGTCAGCCTGGCCATCGCACGCTTTACCGATATCTCTGCGGACTTCTGGATCAACCAGCTTGATCCCCATGGCATATTGATCAGCAGTGAGCGCATGAAACAGAGCGCCAGGGTCAAGAACGGCGAGCTGATCTATCTGGATAACAGCAATCTGGCCCTGCTGATAAAAGTTTCTCCCCTTTGAGCATTCAGGAGCGCGACTGCGCTCCCTTTCTTTTGAGCATCGCTACGGCGTAGGGCTTTTTAAAACTGTGTCGTCCATTCTCGAAAAAGTCCTTGCCTCTGCATGGACACAGCTATTCAAACCCCAGACTCTTGAGCGGGGGTACAGCTACGCCCTGCAAAAACGCATCGCACTCGAAGAGTCCAGCCCGCAGATCATTCGTACCACCTGCCGGGGCTCAGGGTTCGAGCTCTACACCCAGACCCTGCTGTTCAAGGACCCGGATCGCTACAAGAATTTCCTGGTCTGCAAATGCACCTGCCCTGTACACAATGACTGCAAGCACTGCGTAGCAGCCATGCACTTCCTGCAGGACCCGGCAAACAAGCCTGCCATTGCAGCCGCCATGGCCTCGCATACTCCAGAGGTCGTCGAGCCCAAGGCCACTCTGCCCGAACGCCTGATCGACGATATGAAACCCGTACCACGCCTGATTCTGGCCAGTGTCGAGTTCAGCGCCTATGAACCGCGCAACGGGCGCATGCAGCGTCATATCCAGCATCGGGCAGCGCTGGCCTTCGCCTATGGCAAGCACTATGCCGTTGGCACGACCAACGTCAGCATTCTGGTCAGCTCCCTGGGCAGCGATCTGGTCAACCAGAAGAGCGACATCATCGAGCACACCGAAACCGAAACCCTGCGCATACGCCGCCAGGGCGAGCAGGAGCGGCAATATCGCCAGCAACTGAACGACATCGGTTTCAAGGTCGCCACCCGGCAAAGCAAGGCCCTGCCCGACAGCGCCGGCGACATGTATGAACTGCCCACCGACAAGGCGTGGCTGCATTTTGTGCTGGACGATCTGCCAAGGCTGCGCGAGCAAGGCTGGGAAATCGAGATACGCGATGACTTCGGCTTTGATGTCACTCCCGCGGATGACTGGTATGCGGTCATCGATGAAGAAACCGAACGCGACTGGTTCGATCTGGAACTGGGCATCATCGTCAACGGCGAGCGCCTGAGCCTGCTGCCGATTCTGATCAACCTGCTGCGCAGCCACCCGGAACTGATGAGCCCTTCGGCCGTTGCCAAGCGCGGCGATGAAGAGCAATTGCTGGTCCAGCTCAACCACTTCACCCAGAGTGGCGGCGGGCCGGTGCAGGTTGCACTGCCCTATGGCCGCCTCAAGCCAGTGCTGGCAACCCTCGGTGATTTCTACTGGCGCGAGGAAGACAGCAACACCCTGCGCATGAGCCGGGCCGATGCTGCGCGCCTGACCGAACTCGATGATATGCCGCTGGTCTGGCAAGGCGGCGACCGGCTGCGACAGTTCGCCGAACGACTGGTGAATATCAAGGATGCGCCGGTCAGCCTGCCCGAAGGCCTGAACGCCACGCTACGCCCTTACCAACTGGAAGGCCTGAGCTGGATGCAGTCCTTGCGCGAGCTGGAAGTCGGCGGTGTTCTGGCCGATGACATGGGCCTGGGCAAGACCCTGCAAACCCTGACGCATCTGTTGATGGAGAAGCAGGCCGGGCGCCTGGATCGCCCTGCCCTGGCCGTCATGCCCACCAGCCTGATCCCCAACTGGCTGGACGAAGCCGAAAACTTCACACCGCAACTCAAGGTCCTGGCCCTGTATGGCGCCAATCGTCATCAGGAAGCCAGCAACCTCCAGGACTACGACCTGATCCTGACCACCTACGCCCTGCTGCCACGAGATCTTGAACTGCTGGAGAAACTGCCGCTACACGTGCTGATTCTCGATGAAGCGCAATACATCAAGAACCCCAACAGCAAGGCAGCCCAGGCAGCCCGCAACCTCAATGCCCGCCAGCGCCTTTGCCTGAGTGGCACGCCGCTGGAAAACCACCTGGGCGAGCTGTGGTCGCTGTTCCACTTCCTGATGCCCGGCTGGCTGGGCAGCAGCAAGGAATTCAACAGCAACTACCGAACGGCCATCGAGAAACACGGCAATGTGGATCGGCTGCACCACCTCAACGCCCGCATCAAACCGTTCCTGCTGCGCCGCACCAAGGAACAGGTCGCGACCGAACTGCCCCCCAAGACCGAGATCATTCACTGGGTCGAACTCAATGACGCGCAACGCGACGTCTACGAGACCGTGCGCCTGGCCATGGACAAGAAGGTTCGCGACGAGATCACCCGCAAGGGCGTGGCCCGCAGCCAGATCATCATTCTTGAAGCCCTGCTCAAGCTGCGTCAGGTCTGCTGCGACCTGCGACTGGTCAACGACGACATGCCGGTCAACGCCAAACAAGGCAGCTCGGCCAAGCTGCAAAGCCTGATGGAGATGTTCGAGGAACTGCTGGCCGAGGGTCGCAAGATCCTGCTGTTCTCGCAGTTCACTTCGATGCTGACCCTGATCGAGCAAGAGCTTGAACAGCGCGGCATTCCCTACGCCCTGCTCACGGGCTCGACCCGCGACCGCCGCACACCGATCCACGACTTCCAGAACGGCAAGCTGCCGGTATTCCTGATCAGCCTGAAAGCAGGAGGCACCGGCTTGAACCTGACCGCTGCCGACACCGTGATTCACTATGATCCGTGGTGGAACCCGGCAGCCGAAAATCAGGCCACCGACCGCGCTTATCGCATCGGTCAGGACAAGCCGGTATTCGTCTACAAGATGATTGCCCGTGGCACCGTGGAAGAGAAGATCCAGCGCTTGCAGCAAGAGAAATCGGCACTGGCGGCAGGCGTTCTGGATGGGCGCTCGGCGGGTGACTGGAAGCTACGGGACGAAGACCTGCAGGCGCTGTTCGCGCCGCTGCCGGCTGCGCCGAAGAAAGGCAGGAAATAAGAGGCCAGGTGGCTCAAAACTCGTGGGAGGGGCCTTGGCCGCGACAGCTTCATCATCAACGCTGAAAATGTGTTGCCTGTAAGCTGGTCGTCGCGGCCAAGGCCCCTCCCACAAGTGATATGTACGCTACTGCGCCGAAAGCACCCGCGCCAGGGTCGCTTTCACTTTGCCCATGCCATCACGCAGCGCCTGCTCGATCTCGGCCATGGTGATGATTGCCGTGGACTTGCCCGCCGCCGGATTGACCACCAGCGCCAGACAGGCGTAATCCAGCTCCAGCTCGCGAGCCAGCGCTGCTTCGGGCATCCCGGTCATGCCGACGATGTCGCATCCGTCACGCTCAAGGCGAACGATCTCGGCCACCGTCTCCAGACGCGGCCCCTGGGTGCAGGCATACACACCACGATCACTGAACTCGCAACCCTCTGCCGCCAGAGCGGCAATCAGCCGGGCACGCAGCGCTTCGCTGTAGGGGTAGCTGAAGTCGATATGGGTGACCTGCTCCAGATCGTCGGCAAAGAAGGTGTGCTGACGACCACTGGTGTAATCCACCAGATCATGGGGCACGCAGAAATGGCCGGTACCCATGGCCGGATGGATACCGCCCACGGCGTTCACTGCCAGGATCGCCTGCGCACCAGCCTGCTTCAAGGCCCAGATATTGGCGCGGTAATTGACCTGATGCGGCGGCAGACGATGAGGATGACCGTGGCGGGCCAGAAACATCACTTCGCGACCGGCATAATCCCCGATCTGGATTTCGCCGGACGGCGCACCATAAGGCGTATTCATGGGCAAGGACTGGCGAATGTTCAGCCCTTCAAGCTGGGTCAGGCCTGTACCACCGATAATCGCGTAAACCGTCATTGCAAATCCTTAATCGATCAATTGTGCATTGCGCAGCGCTTGAAGCGCCGTCAGCCAACGCGGGTGCTGGCGATAATCAGTCGAGGCATGTGCCTGACCCCGCATGCGGGCAATGCGCGCAGAAGGCTTGACCTTCAGGCGTTGTGCCGCACTCAAGGCCAGCTCGGCAGCAGCCCGGTCATTACAGACCAGCCCCATGTCACAACCGGCCGTCAGAGCGGCCTCGATGCGACTGGCCGCATCGCCCACCACATGAGCACCCGCCATGGACAGGTCGTCACTGAAGATAACACCGTCAAATTGCAGTTCGCCGCGCAGGATCTCCTGCAACCAGCGACGGGAGAACCCGGCAGGCTGCGAATCGACCTGCGGGTAGATGACATGGGCAGGCATCACAGCGGCCAGTTGCTTGCTCAGGCGCGCAAAAGGCACGAGGTCCTTGCTGCGGATTTCGTCCAGGCTGCGCTCATCATTGGGGATTGCCACATGGGAATCGGCTTCCGCCCAGCCATGCCCGGGGAAATGCTTGCCAGTGGCCGCCATGCCGGCAGCCTGCATGCCACGGATAAAGGCACCGGCCAGCAAGGCCGCACGCTCGGGATCGCCTTCGAAGGAACGGGTTCCGACCACCGCGCTGCGCTGGAAATCGAGGTCCAGTACCGGCGCGAAACTCAGGTCCAGGCCGACAGCCAGTACCTCTGTCGCCATCAGCCAGCCACAGTGCTCAGCCAGCAACTCGGCATCGGGTTTATCGGCAATGGCGCGCATTGCAGGCAAACGCACGAAGCCTTGTCGCAGGCGTTGCACCCTGCCACCTTCCTGATCCACCGCCAGCAGCAAATCAGGGCGAACCGCGCGAATCGCCGCGCTCAACTCGCGTACCTGACGTGGATGCTCGATGTTACGGGCAAAGATAATCAAACCGCCCACTTCGGGCTGACGCAGAAACTGACGGTCTTCGGCGGTCAACCAGGTACCGGCGACATCGACCATCAGGGAGCCTTGCAGGCCAGAACTCATAGAAAAACCCTTAACACACCATTGCCAATCAATCCGGGCATGGTGCTTGATCCTGGAGCCTCGCGCAATGCGAGCGCATCCAGGAATCGTCAGGCCTTGGCAGTTGCGGGGGCGCTTGAAGAGCTTTTGGTGCGCGGCTTGAGCTGCGCAGCGATCATTGCGGCATCCGTCACGCCGGTTTCCGCACGCATGCCGGCCGCCAGGAACGGCACCATCAGGCGCATGACCTGCTCGATGGAGGTGTTGACGCCGAAATCGGTCTCGGCAATGGCGCGCAAGGCCTTGATACCGGACATGCTGAAGGCTGCGGCACCCAGCATGAAATGCACACGCCAGAACAGCTCGATAGGAGGAATACGCGGGGCAGCTTCATTGACCAGAGTCATGTAGCGGCGAAACACCTTGCCGTACATGTCTTCAAGATAGCGACGCAAATGGCCCTGGCTCTGGCTGAACGCAAGCCCCAGCAGGCGCATGAAGATCGACAGGTCATTGCCGCTGCGCGGCTGAACGACCAGAGCCTGCTCGACGAGCATTTCCAGCAGCTCTTCAAGGGTTGGCTTTTGCTCGGGCCTGGCCTGGCGACGCTCCAGCTCGCGTTCGAGACTGATGCAGAACGGCCCCAGAAAACGCGAGAACACAGCCTGGATCAAGGCCTTCTTGGAGCCGAAGTGATAGTTCACTGCAGCCAGATTGACCGACGCCTTGCTGGTAATCAGACGCAAGGAGGTTTCAGCAAAGCCTTTTTCTGCGAACAATTGCTCGGCAGCATCAAGAATGCGTTCAACGGTTTCCGACTGGGCCATGGCTCTCTGCCTAACAAACGAACGTTTGAAACATACGTATCAGCCGGGCCTCTTGTCAAGCGCGGGCGTTCATATTGTGGCCGAACAGTCACGTATCGAGCCTCCAGGCGACGGACTGTAGCGACCGTCCGGCGACGAAAATAAAAAGGACGATTGCCAACACGCTTTCACTGTATATAATCCCAGTCACTGTATAAAAAGACAGAGCGCTCGCCATGATCAAACTGACGCCACGCCAAGCCGAGATTCTGGGCTTTATCAAACGCTGCCTCGAAGACAATGGCTACCCGCCTACCCGCGCCGAAATCGCTCAGGAACTGGGTTTCAAATCTCCCAACGCGGCCGAAGAACACCTCAAGGCACTGGCCCGCAAGGGCGCCATTGAAATGACTCCGGGCGCATCACGCGGCATCCGCATTCCGGGCTTTGAAGCCAAGCCCGACGAAAACAGCCTGCCCATCATCGGTCGCGTTGCTGCCGGCGCCCCGATCCTGGCCCAGCAACATATCGAAGAGTCCTGCAACATCAACCCGACCTTCTTCCACCCAAGTGCCGATTACCTGCTTCGGGTACACGGCATGAGCATGAAGGACATCGGCATTCTGGACGGCGACCTGCTGGCCGTGCATACCACTCGCGAGGCCCGCAACGGCCAGATCGTCGTGGCACGGATCGGCGACGAGGTCACGGTAAAACGCTTCAAACGTGAAGGCAGCAAGGTCTGGCTCATTGCTGAAAACCCGGAGTTCGCACCCATCGAGGTCGATCTCAAGGATCAGGAGCTGGTGATCGAAGGCCTGAGTGTCGGCGTCATTCGCCGCTAAGGAGACGTTATGCAGTTCCATCAAGCACCGCACACGCAATTACCACTGTTCGAGGCGTTCCTGGCCCAGCCACTCGCCCCGATGATTGCCGAAGATACCGAAAAGGCCTGGGGCAGCGAGCCAGAAGCCTTCAGTGAACTGACGTTGCGTGGTGCAGCCGGGAGCTGCCTCAGTCTTATGGCACCCATCCTTCGGGAACTGAGCCAGGACACCAACGACCGCTGGCTGACTCTGATTGCACCGCCCCCAAGCCTTACCCAGACATGGCTGAGGGATGCAGGGCTCAACAGAGAGCGAATCCTGCTATTGCAACCTCGGGGAAATCAAAGCGCACTGGAGTTGACTCGCGAAGCGCTCAGACTGGGACGCAGTCACACGGTAGTCAGCTGGATAAACCCGCTGGGCTCCGCTGCTCGTCAGCAACTGGTGAAGGCGGCGCGGATCGGGGATGCGCAGAGTTTGAATATTCGACTGGGCTGATTGATTGCCCAGCCGTCAATGAAGGACCCGAGGCCCCGAGTCCTTCTCAAGCTCACCTTCAGCCAATCGTCCAGCCATCTGCACACCTACGCTCAGCATTGCCTTGGCAATCTCGACATGCTGACCCTGCATGAAAGACTTGGCATCCGCCGAGAAATCAAGGGTAACCAGCGCCCCTTCATCATCAGCACGACGCAACTCTATGCGGCCGTCAGGTAGTTCGACAATTTCAAGAAAAGAGGTAGGCATCAGGACAAATACTCCGCGAAAGGCCGACATTGTACCAGTCTGCCAGCTTGTAGATCATTGGTTTTAGCACTCGCTCAAGCCTTCACGAAAACGAATGGCCAGACTCTTTAGTTGTTGCCGCCAGCCTTCCAGTTCCTCACGACCCAACTCATATGCAGGCTCATCATCCAGATTTACCGCGACAATCATCGGCTGGGTCACGTCTCCCTTCGGGGCCTTGGGTGCGCGAGGCGGCTCGAACAAGGCGTTGTAGGCCGCAAGAAGCTGCGCCAGCCAGGTTTCCCGATGCCGCGCCAGCTCGACCAGTTCAGCCATCTCCGGGATCGCCACGGCATCCAGCACTTCCTGAGTCAGCAGCAGTTCGGCACGAGGCGCATTGGCCTGAGGCAAGCGGTAGAAACCGGCAATCTCATGACACAACCCCAGCAGCGCGCCATACAAATGAAACAGGACAGCTTCACGCTCGGCCTGAAGCAGCGCCTGGGCATTGATGGCCTGCCCTTTTTCAGCCTTGCCCAGCGCTTCAAGCGCAAGCCCGGCAAAGTAGATCTTCTGGTTGGTGCGGGTATAGAGCTCATGAGCCATGGCAGCATTCTCCATAACGGTCAGATAAAAAGAACATAGCCACAAGCGCCAAAGCTCCCGACAGGACAACCCCGCCAAGAGCCTCTCTGGACAACCTGTGCCCGACTGACGCCGGGCAACTTCGGTCAGCGCTTGTCTTCGACCTTCCAGACACCACCATCATAGAAAGCACGCCAGCCGGTCGGCTTGCCTTCCACTTCGGTCTGGACATATTGCTCTTTGGTTTTGCGGCTGTAACGGATTACCGCCGGACGGCCATCGGGGTCTTTCTTCGGCGCTTCGCAGAGGAAGTGATACTTGGGATCGATTTCATCCTTGTGCGGCACAATCTCAATGACCAACGGCGCACGGGTTTCGCGGTTCTTCGGGAACTGGCTTGCGGCCAGGAACAGGCCGGAAGCACCGTCGCGCAGGATGTAGGTGTCATCAACCTTGTCGCACTTGAGCTCAGGCATCTTCACCGGGTCCATCTTCGGTGGTGCGGCATCACCGCTCTTGAGCAGCTTGCGGGTGTTCTTGCACTCGGCATTGGTACAGCCGAAGAACTTGCCGAAACGCCCGGTCTTGAGCTGCATCTCACTGCCGCACTTGTCGCACTCAAGGCTCGGACCTTCGTAGCCCTTGATCCGGTAAGTACCCTCTTCGATCTCGTAACCCGAGCAATCCGGGTTGTTGCCGCAGATATGCAGCTTGTGTTTCTCATCCAGCAGATAGGCATCCATGGCCGTGCTGCAGACCGGGCAGCGATGCTTGCCACGCAATACGCGGGATTCGGACTCACCTTCGTCATCCTCGGCGATCTCGTCACCGGGCGTCAGGTTGACCGTTGCCTTGCAGCGCTCCTTCGGCGGCAGGCTGTAGCCCGAGCAACCGAGGAATACACCAGTCGACGCGGTACGGATCTGCATCGGGCGACCACACACCTTGCACGGAATGTCGGTCATTACCGGCTGGTTGGCGCGCATGCCGCTGTCGGGAGCCTCGGCCACTTCGAGCTTCTTGCGGAAGTCGCCGTAGAACTCGTCCAGCACATTCTTCCAGTCACGCTGACCCTGGGCCACATCGTCGAGGTTCTCTTCCATCCCGGCGGTAAAGCCGTAGTCCATCAGATTGGAAAAGCTCTCGGACAGGCGACCGGTCACGATATCGCCCATTTTTTCCGAGTAGAAACGGCGATTATGCAATGCAACGTAGCCACGGTCCTGAATGGTCGAAATGATCGCCGCATAGGTCGAAGGACGACCGATACCGCGCTTTTCCATTTCCTTGACCAGGCTTGCTTCGGAGTAACGCGCTGGCGGCTTGGTGAAGTGCTGGCTCGGGTCCAGTGTCACCAGTTTCAGGGTTTCGCCCTGAGCCATGTCCGGCAACACGCCGTCATCGCCCGGTTTGGATATCTGCGGCAATACGCGGGTGTAACCGTCGAACTTCAGGATGCGGCCCTTGGCACGCAGCTCGAAATCACCGGCAGCAACGCTGACCGTGGTCGACAGGTACTGAGCCGGAGGCATCTGGCAGGCCACGAACTGGCGCCAGATCAACTCGTAAAGGCGCTCGGCATCACGCTCCATGCCTGTCAGCTTGCTTGGATGGGTATTGACGTCGGACGGACGAATCGCTTCGTGAGCCTCTTGTGCGCCTTCCTTGCTGCTGTAGACGTTCGGTGATTCCGGCAGGTATTTCTTGCCGAACTCAGTCTCGATGTAGGTGCGCGCCATACTGACGGCATCGGCCGACAGGTTGGTGGAGTCGGTACGCATGTAGGTGATGTAGCCCGCTTCATACAAGCGCTGGGCCATCATCATGGTTTTCTTCACGCCAAAGCCCAGGCGGTTACTGGCAGCCTGCTGCAGAGTGGAGGTGATGAACGGTGCCGACGGCTTGCTGCTGGTCGGCTTGTCTTCGCGCTTGACGATGCTGTAGCTGGAAGCCTTGAGCTTTTCCAGAGCCGCCATGGCCTGGGCTTCGTTGAGCGGCTTGAAGGCCTCACCGCTTTCCCTGGCGACCTCAAAGCGCACATTGGCGCCCTTGGCAGTGCCCAGGTCGGCATGGATTTCCCAATACTCTTCAGGATTGAACGCGCGAATCTCACGCTCACGCTCAACCACCAGCTTCACGGCAACCGATTGCACACGCCCGGCAGACAGGCCACGAGCGACCTTTTGCCAGAGCAGCGGCGAAACCATATAGCCCACGACGCGATCGAGGAAGCGACGGGCCTGCTGGGCGTTCACACGGGCGATATCCAGCTCGCCTGGCTTTGAAAAGGCTTCCTGAATGGCTTTCTTGGTGATTTCGTTGAACACCACGCGCTTGAAGCGGCTGTCATCTCCACCGATGGCTTCGCGCAGGTGCCAGGCAATGGCTTCCCCTTCGCGGTCCAAGTCCGTTGCGAGATAGATGGTGTCGGCATCCTTGGCGAGCTTGCGCAGCTCTTCGATCACCTTTTCCTTGCCGGGAAGGATTTCGTATTTGGCCTTCCAGCCGTGTTCGGGGTCGACGCCCATGCGCGACACCAACTGGCGCCGGGCCTTCTCCTTGGGACTCAGTGCGGGCGCTTCGCTCGCAGTTGCCTTGCCACGCTTTGCGGCAGGTTCCTTGGCGGCACTAGCCGAACCGCTGGTGGGCAGGTCTCGGATATGGCCGATACTCGACTTCACCACGTACTGGTTGCCCAAATACTTGTTGATGGTCTTGGCCTTAGCCGGGGATTCCACGATGACCAGCGATTTGCCCATGGATCAGAAAATTCCTGAAAACTAGATGAAAGACGGAGTGCAGCTTATAAAGGCCACGCTATATATAGTGGCAACAGAGTGAGGTCAAGCACAGGCTGTTGTGCGATCCCGACTCACGGACGGGTAAAGAGACTTGGCTCAACCTGAACCAAAGCAAAGCGTGGCACTTGCTCGCCGTCAACCTCGACGGACTCCTGGAACATGCTCAAAGGACGTACCCACATCCCGAAATCACCGTAAAGAGCCTGATAGAACACCACTTCTTCCTCGGTCTCGGAATGCCGCGCAACGCTGAACACCCGGTACTCCGGGCCTTTGTAATGGCGGTAGAGCCCTGGCTGTAATTGCATGCTGTTGCCCTCGTGAAACATGACTGAAACAACGGGTAAAAAAATTGCTTTTTCCAAAATACAAAAGCCGGGGACCCGGCCCCGGCTCGCATCATTTCAAGGCCTGTTGACAACAACAGGCCCCGAAAAACTCAGATGCGTTCAAAAACAGTGGAAATGCCCTGCCCCAGACCAATGCACATGGTCGAGACACCGAGATTGCCGCCATTCTGCTTCATTACATTGAGCAAAGTACCCGAAATACGCGCACCGGAACATCCAAACGGATGGCCCAAGGCGATAGCACCGCCGTTCAGATTAACCTTCTCGTTCATCTTGTCGAGCACTTTCAAATCCTTGAGCACTGGCAAGGCCTGTGCAGCGAAGGCTTCATTGAGCTCGAAGAAGTCGATATCGGCAATGCTCAGACCTGCGCGCTTGAGGGCTTTCTGAGTTGCCGGCACAGGACCGTAACCCATGATTGCCGGGTCAACGCCCGCCACAGCCATGGAGCGGATCACTGCCATCGGCTGGATACCCAGGTCCTTGGCACGCTGGGCGGACATGACGATCATGCACGACGCACCATCGGTGATCTGCGATGACGTACCCGCCGTCACAGTACCGCCCTTGGGGTTGAATGCAGGCTTGAGCGCCGCAAGACTTTCAAGGGTGGTATCGGGACGGATGGTTTCGTCATAGTCGAAAACCTTGAGGAAACCGTCTTCGTCATAACCCTGCATCGGGATGATCTCGTCCTTGAACTTGCCCTCAAGCGTTGCCTTGTGGGCAAGCTGGTGGGAGCGCAGACCGAAGGCGTCCTGTTGCTCACGGGTAATGCCGTGCATCTTGCCGAGCATTTCGGCAGTCAGGCCCATCATGCCCGACGCCTTGGCGGCGTACAGGGACATGTGCGGGTTCGGGTCGACGCCATGCATCATCCCGACGTGGCCCATATGCTCGACACCACCGATCACGAATACATCGCCGTTGCCGGTCATGATTGCCTGTGCCGCGGTATGCAGCGCGCTCATGGACGAACCACACAGGCGGCTCACGGTCTGGGCCGCCGAGGTGTGCGGGATCTGGGTCAGCAACGACGCCATGCGCGCGATGTTCCAGCCTTGCTCCAGGGTCTGGTTGACGCAGCCCCAGATGACATCTTCCACCTCGGCCGGGTCGATCTTCGCGTTGCGCTCCAGCAGCTTGCTGATCAGGTGCGCCGACATGTCTTCAGCGCGGGTGTTGCGGTGCATGCCGCCCTTGGAGCGGCCCATCGGGGTGCGACCGAAGTCGACAATCACGACGTCTCTTGGATTCAAGCTCATACGTTCATTCCTCAGAAGGCGCTTAACCGAAGAAGCTCTGGCCTTTACTGGCCATTTCACGCAGCTTCGCGGTCGGTTGATACAAGGCACCCAGCTCGGCATATTGGTCAGCGAGGGCAACGAATTGGGCGACGCCGATGGAGTCGATGTAACGCAGCGCACCACCACGGAACGGAGGGAAACCGATGCCGTAGATCAAGCCCATGTCGGCTTCAGCGGCGGTTTCAACGATGCCGTCTTCCAGGCAGCGCACGGTTTCCATGCACAGCGGGATCATCATCCAGTTGATGATGTCTTCATCGCTCACTTCACGCTGCTCGTAGACAATCGGCTTGAGAACGTCCAGTACGGCAGGATCGCTGACCTTTTTAGGCTTGCCCTTCTTGTCTGTCTCGTAGGCATAGAAGCCCTTGCCGTTCTTCTGGCCAAGGCGCCTGGCCTCATACAGCACATCCACGGCAGAACGACGGTCGTCCTTCATGCGATCCGGGAAACCTTCGGCCATGACGTCACGACCATGGTGACCGGTGTCGATACCGACCACGTCCATCAGGTACGCAGGCCCCATGGGCCAACCGAACTTCTCCATGACCTTGTCGATGCGTACGAAGTCCACACCGGCGCTGATCAGCTTGGCGAAACCACCGAAGTACGGGAACAGGACACGGTTGACCAGGAAGCCCGGGCAGTCGTTGACCACAATCGGGTTCTTGCCCATTTTCTTGGCGTAGGCAACGGTGGTTGCCACGGCTTCTTCGCTGGACTTCTCGCCCCGGATGACTTCGACCAGCGGCATCATGTGTACCGGGTTGAAGAAGTGCATACCGACGAAGTTTTCCGGACGCTTGAGGGCCTGAGCCAGCAAGCTGATGGAAATGGTCGAGGTGTTGGAGGCCAGAATGGTGTTTTCAGCCACATTGGCTTCAACTTCAGCCAGCACGGCCTGCTTGACCTTGGGATTCTCGACCACGGCTTCGACCACCAGATCGACGTTGCCGAAATCGCCATAGGACAGGGTCGGGCGAATCGCATTGAGGGCTTCAGCCATCTTGGCAGGTGTCAGACGGCCTTTGTCGACACGGCCGCCCAGCAGCTTGGAAGCTTCATTGAGGCCCAACTGGATGGCTTCTTCGCGGATATCCTTCATCAGGATCGGCGTGCCTTTCACCGCCGACTGATAAGCGATACCGCCGCCCATGATCCCGGCGCCCAGTACGGCCGCCTGTTTCACGTCCTTGGCGAGCGCATCGTAAGCCTTGGATTTCTTTTTCAGTTCCTGATCGTTCAGGAACAGGCCGATCAGACTCTGCGCGGCAGAAGTCTTGGCCATTTTCACGAAACCGGCAGCTTCGACTTCCAGAGCCTTGTCGCGACCGAAGTTGGCGGCTTTCTGGATGGTCTTGATTGCTTCTACGGGAGCCGGATAATTCGGTCCGGCTTGACCTGCGACAAAACCCTTGGCTGTTTCGAATGCCATCATCTGTTCAATGGCATTGAGCTTGAGCTTGTCCAGCTTCGGCTGACGCTTGGCCTTGTAATCGAACTCGCCGCTGATGGCGCGCTTGATCAGGTCCAGGGCTGCGGCCTGAAGTTTTTCAGGGATGACCACGGCATCGACAGCGCCGACCTTGAGCGCGTCGTCAGCAGTGTTTTCCTTGCCGGAGGCGATCCATTCGATGGCGTTGTCGGCCCCGATGATGCGCGGCAGACGAACCGTGCCGCCAAATCCGGGGTAAATGCCCAGCTTGACCTCTGGCAGACCAATCTTCGCCGTGCTGGCGATGACACGGTAATCCGCTGCCAGACACATCTCCAGGCCACCGCCCAGTGCGATGCCATTGATGGCAACCACCGTAGGAACTCCCAGGTCCTCGAAGTCACTGAAGATCTTGTTGGCCTCAAGGTTGCCGGCAACCAGCTCGCTTTCCGGCAGCTTGAAGTTGTCAACGAACTCGGTGATGTCGGCGCCGACAATGAACACGTCCTTGCCGCTGGTGACAATCACACCTTTGACAGAAGCGTCGGCCTTGAGGACATCCACCACCTGACGCAGCTCGTTCAGGGTCAGGCGATTGAACTTGTTGACGGACTCACCCTTGAGGTCGAATTTCAACTCGACGATGCCACTTTCAAGAGCCTTAACCGTGATGGCTTTACCTTCGTAAATCATCAACTGATCTCCACAATAGGGAAGCTGAACAATACTCGCCGAACGTTAACGTTCGACGAGACTACGACGTCGCCGTCGATGAACACGCCAAATCAAGCACACCCGCCGACGTGGTAGTCAGAGTTCTGTCAGAGCCGTCTGACGACCAAACGATCAATTCATACGCCCGTTTGATTTGGGTATGCACACCATCAGGCAAAACCCGATAATTGTCAATTCGACGAAACATCAATAAAAACGGCGGATTGGCCAGATTGCAGACCGGATCGTCACCCAGGCCCCAAGTTTGATTTGGGCCCATTCAAAAAAGTGATAATGCAAAGCTCGCAGCAAAGCCCGCATGGCCTTTTTTGCACCGTTGATGCTCACAGACGAAAAAGACTCAGGAAAAACGCGACAAAACAGAGCGGAAGGTCTACAGTCAGCGCACTGCATGAGAAGCCGTTCATCGCGAAATGAACCGCATACGAGCAGATCGGTGATCTACGGCATTGCACCGTAGCACCCAGAATTATCGGCCTGCCTGGCCAACCCCCAGCCCGATGCTGTTATCGGGCTTTTTAATGCCTGCAAATCAATCGTTTCTCAGGCCAGCGCCTTGAGAACGGCATCAATTTTCAGCAAGACCTGCGGCTCTCCCCTCTCCCCCCAGTACAGCGCAATCATCTGCCCGTCAGCCTCCACCTTGAACACGTCCGCCGGCAACGTATTGAAATGATTTAGCAGCCCGGCGTCCTCACAGGGCTCGCGCCAGCGATTGAGCCAGACACCCGGTTCGCTCTGCCAGTAGGCCCAACATGCCATCTGCGCTCCCGAACGAGGCCGGTGATATTGAGCGCAAGGGCTTGGCGGCTCCTTGGCAAGCCAGTGCGGCCATTCCTGAGGTGCCAATTGCATGGCCATCCCCAGACGCCGGGCCTCCAGGCGCAAAGCCATTCTGCCGCTCTGCTGACGTGAGGGCCGCAGCCATACGAGCGGGCTCAACATCACACAAATGATTGACAGAACCACCAAGGTCGTCATATTTCTTGTCCCCGCCCAATCAGGCTCAGTACGAAAAGTCGCCGCATCCGGAAATACCCGGCATCAAATGCGCGTCGAAAAGGAGATCACCCGAAAGAACCGCAGAGCGGATAGCGCCCTTGCTCGCCAGCTTTCGCATCACTAGGTTCTGTACGAAAAGTCGGCGAGCGAAGGTCAGGCAAGGCAAAAACAGGCAAGGAAGCGGAGTTTACGTGTTGTAAATGAGCATTCCGAGCCTGTTTTTAACGCAGCATCACCGAGCACAGCCACTTTTCGTACAAAGCCTAAAAACAATCACAAGAACAATGGCTTGCAAAAGGGTCTGCCCATAAGCGTGCGAAGAAGCCATACTCACCATTATCGCAATCCTCTCGGAGGACCTCCTCATGTCGTATCAACACATCCTGGTTGCCATTGACCTCACTGAAGAGTGCGATCCAGTCATTCGTCGCGCCCGTGTACTGGCCCAGGCCAGCGACGCAACCCTGTCAATGGTGCATATTGTCGAACCCATGGCGATGGCCTTCGGGGGCGACGTTCCGATGGATCTGTCGCAACTGCAACAGCAGCAGTTCGATCAAGCCAAGGAAAAGCTGGAAAAACTGAAGGAAAAGTACCCGGACATCAAGGCAGGCGAAAGCCATCTGGTTTACGGACAGCCTCGTCAGGAAATCCATCAACTGGCCAAGAACCAGAAGTGCGACCTGATCGTCGTTGGCAGCCATGGCCGCCACGGCCTGGCGCTGCTACTGGGCTCGACCGCCAATGACGTCCTGCATGGCGCACCTTGCGATGTGCTGGCTGTACGCCTCAAGAAGCCTGAGTAAACATATTTACCAGCGAAAAGCCCGGGCATCTGTCCCGGGCTTTTTTGCATCAAACTACCGGCGTAGGAGCGAATTCATTCGCGAAAGGCCGATACATCCGAAAAACGTATCGCCCTCAATGACGTCTCGCGAATAAATTCGCTCCTACCGGGTTCGGCTCACTCGTCCAGTTCGGCCCAGCGCTCCAGCAACGCATCGAGCTGCGCCTGCATGCTCTCGACCTGCGCCAGCACGGCAGTGGTCTGCTCGGAAGAGCGCTGATAGAAACCCGGCTCGGCCATTTCTGCAGTCAGAGCGGCAATCGCCCCTTCCACTTCATCGATCTGCCCCGGCAAGGCTTCCAGCTCACGTTGCTGCTTGTAGCTGAGCTTCTTTTTGGCAACAGGCATTTCCTGAGCCGCTACAGGCGCAGCCTGCACCACGGCAGTGTTCAGCTCGGCCTTGCCTGACTTGGTGTCGGTGACACCCAGCAAGCGCGGCGAACCGCCCTGACGCAACCAGTCCTGATAGCCGCCGACGTACTCACGAACCTTGCCCTCACCCTCGAAGACCAGAGTACTGGTGACCACGTTGTCCAGGAATGCACGGTCGTGGCTGACCATCAGCACCGTGCCCTTGAAGGTCAGCAGCACTTCTTCGAGCAACTCCAGGGTTTCCACGTCCAGGTCGTTGGTCGGTTCGTCGAGCACCAGCAGGTTGGCCGGCTTGCTGAACAGCTTGGCCAGCAACAGACGGGCACGCTCGCCACCGGACAACGCCTTGACCGGCGTACGCGCACGCTGCGGGCTGAACAGGAAATCGCCCAGGTAGCTCAGGACGTGACGGCTCTGACCATCGATATCGATGAAGTCACGGCCTTCGGCCACGTTATCGATAACGGTCTTTTCCAGGTCGAGCTGGTGACGCAACTGGTCGAAGTAGGCAACGTCCAGGCGAGTGCCGACCTCCACCTTGCCTTCGGTAGGCTGCAGGTTGTCCAGCATCAGCTTGAGCAATGTGGTCTTGCCGGTACCGTTGGCACCCAGCAGGCCGATACGATCCTCGCGCTGCAGGACCATGGAGAAATCCTTGATCAGCGTCGGGCCACCCGGATGCGCGAAGCTGACGTTTTCCAGCACCATCACCTGCTTGCCGGATTTCTCGGCAGTATCGAGCTGGATATTGGCCTTGCCGGTGCGCTCACGACGCTCGCTACGTTCGACGCGCAAGGCCTTGAGGGCGCGCACGCGACCTTCGTTACGGGTGCGACGGGCCTTGATCCCCTGACGAATCCAGACTTCTTCCTGGGCCAGACGCTTGTCGAACAGGGCATTGGCCGTTTCTTCGGCAGCCAGCGCGGCTTCCTTGTGAACCAGGAAGCTGGCGTAGTCGCCATTCCAGTCGATCAGGCCACCACGGTCGAGCTCCAGAATACGGGTCGCCAGGTTTTGCAGGAATGCCCGGTCGTGGGTGATGAACAACACAGCACCCTGGAAATCCTTGAGGGCTTCTTCCAGCCAGGCGATTGCGCCGATATCCAGGTGGTTGGTCGGTTCGTCGAGCAGCAGCAGATCCGGCTCGGAAACCAGCGCCTGGGCCAGCAGCACACGACGACGCCAGCCACCGGACAACTCGGCCAGGGTCTTGTCGGCGGGCAGTTGCAGACGGCTCAAGGTACTGTCGACCAGTTGCTGCAGGCGCCAGCCGTCACGGGCTTCGAGTTCCTGCTGGACATGCATGAGCTTGTTGAGGTCGTCCTCGGTCACGCAGTTCTGGGCAAGGTGGTGGTATTGGGCGAGCAAGGCACCCACGCCATCCAGACCTTCGGCAACCACGTCGAAGACCGTCCGGTCATCGGCCACGGGCAATTCCTGTGGCAACTCGCCGATCTTGAGGCCAGGCGCACGCCAGACAGCGCCGTCATCGGGCTTCTGCACGCCCTTGACCAACTTCAACATGCTGGATTTGCCTGTACCGTTACGGCCGATGATGCACACCCGCTCACCACGGGCGATCTGCCAGGACACCTTGTCCAACAACGGCATGGCGCCGAAAGCAAGGGACACATCGCTGAATTTGAGCAGGGTCATGATCTTCTCCAAAAACCGGGCGCGCATTCTACCTGAGATAACCGACAGATGTCGGCATTCATGCCACCCTGCACCGGGCAACCCGCAACGTCCTTATAACATCTGGTTTCATTCGCATTCATTACAGCCTTCGGCAATGCTTTCACCCGAGGCTGGCAAAAGGCTAAGCTAGCGACACTTTTCACGATTCACTCTGCTCGGAAGTCTCATGCGCAGTCGTTTGTTCAGTTTCTTATCCTGCCTGTTGCTGTCTGCCACTGCGGCACAGAACGCTCACGCGGCAGATCTCGGCCAACAACGCAAATATTACGACGAAGCAAAACGGGCACTGGCCAAAGGCGACTCAGGCCCTTATCAGATGTACAAGTCAGCGCTGGCCACCTACCCGCTGGAGCCTTATCTCGAATACGACGAACTGACTGCGCGCCTCAAGACTGCAAGCAATCAGGAGATCGAAAGATTCCTGGCCGAGCACGACGACCTGCCCCAGGCCAACTGGATGAAACTGCGCTGGTTACGCTGGCTGGCCGAACGTGGCGACTGGCAGACCTTCGTCAAGTACTACAGCCCCAAGATGAACTTTGTCGAACTGGACTGCCTGTATGGCCAATACCAGTTGAACAACAATCTGCGCGCCGAAGGCTATGCCAACGCCGAAAAGCTGTGGATGACCGGCAAGACTCAGCCAGACGCCTGCGACGCACTCTTCAGCCAGTGGGCAGCCGCCGGCCAGTTGACCGAGCAAAAACGCTGGCAACGCGCCAAGCTGGCAGCACAGGCTCGCAACTACACGCTGGCAAACACTCTGGTCAACAGCCTCAACTCCCTCGCCCCCCAAGGCAAGTTGCTGCTGGCCGTGGCCCAGAAGCCGGAAATGCTCAATAACCCGGCGCAGTTCACGCCGGTGGATGAGGCCATGTCGGATGTCGTAGGCCTTGGCTTGCGCCGCCTGGCCAGACAGGACCCGCAAAAAGCCATGGCCATGCTCGACGGCTATGCCGCGACCATGCACTTCTCCCGTGAAGAACAGGTGGAGATCGCCAAGGAAATCGGCTTGACCCTGGCCCGTCGCTACGACGATCGCGCTCTGGAGGTCATGACCAAATATGACCCCGAACTGCGCGACAACACCGTGACCGAATGGCGTCTGCGCCTGCTGTTGCGCCTGGGACGCTGGGAGGATGCCTACGAACTTGCACGCCGACTGCCCAAGGATCTGGCCAGCACCAACCGCTGGCGCTATTGGGAAGCTCGCGCACTGGAGCTTGCCCAGCCGAACAACCCTCTGATCCCGAGCCTCTACAAGGACGTGGCCAAGGAGCGTGATTTCTATGGCTTCCTGGCGGCTGATCGCACACAAAGCGCTTATCAGCTCAATAACAAGCCACTGGTGCTCAGCCCTGCGCTGGTCAACAAGGTGCGCAACACGCCGGGCATACGTCGCGCCCTGGAGTTTCATGATCGCGGCGAAATCGTCGACGGCCGTCGTGAGTGGTATCACGTCAGCCGCCTGTTCAGCCGCGATGAAATGGTTGCCCAGGCCAGACTGGCCTATGACATGAAATGGTATTTCCCGGCGATCCGGACCATCAGTCAGGCGCAGTACTGGGACGATCTGGATATCCGCTTCCCGATGGCGCATCGCGACACACTGGTGCGCGAAGCCAAGGTACGCGGCCTGCATTCAAGCTGGGTGTTTGCCATTACCCGCCAGGAAAGCGCATTCATGGACGATGCCCGCTCAGGCGTGGGCGCCAGCGGCCTGATGCAATTGATGCCGGCCACCGCCAAGGAAACAGCCCGCAAGTTCAGCATTCCACTGGCATCGCCGCAGCAGGTGTTTGATCCGGACAAGAACATTCAGCTTGGTGCTGCCTATCTGAGCCAGGTACACGGCCAGTTCAACGGCAACCGCGTGCTCGCCTCCGCCGCCTACAACGCAGGCCCCGGCCGCGTTCGCCAATGGCTCAAGGGCGCCAACCATCTGGCATTCGATGTCTGGGTAGAAAGCATTCCCTTCGATGAAACCCGCCAGTACGTGCAGAACGTGCTGTCTTATTCCGTGATCTACGGGCAGAAGCTCAATTCACCACAGCCGCTGGTGGACTGGCATGAGCGCTTCTTCGACGACCTGTAAAAGCTGATCAGAGGCAAGGCAGTTGCACGCTGCCTTGCCCACACCACTCAGGCGGCAGGTTATTCGAGAATCTCGACCTTCATCCCCACTTCCAGAACCCCAGGCCCGTCATTGACCAGATTCTGGCCGAACATCACATCGCCCTCCATTTCGCGATAGGTCTTCAACGTAGTCAGCGGCTCACGGTCTTCGCTGCGTACGCCTGTCGCCGGATCGATGGTGGTCAGGATGCAACGCGCACAAGGCTTGAGGACACGAAACTCCATTTCGCCGATGCGGATACGTTTCCAGCCGTCCTCGGCAAAGGCCTCGGCGCCTTCGATGACCAGATTGGGCCTGAAGCGCAGCATCTCCTGCGGGCGACCGATCCTGGCAGACAGATCGTCGAGCGAGCCCTGACCGATCAGCAGCAAGGGAAAACCATCGGCAAACGACACCTTGTCATCAGCCGTGCCGTAACCACTGGGCAGCGAGCGGGCACGATCCACCGGCACGTACACCATGCGGGTCGGCTTGCCGATGAATTCGCTGACCCAGGCAGCCGCCTCCTCTCCCGCATCCGGCACCTGCAAGGTATCGCGCCAGACCGTGACACCGCGCAGATTCGCCTCGACACTGGCAGGCAGAGCCACATCAAGAGGCTGGAAACCGGGTGCAGAAAGGGTCACACCGCCTGCGGCATTCCACAGTACGGACAACTGAGACATGTGCGGCAAGGCACGCTGAGTGAAGAAACGCCCGCTGTTTGCGTCCACCAGCATCCAGCGTCGGTCGCCTGCCAGCCCCAATTCATCGAAGGCTGCGCGCTGCAGTACTTCGGCTTTGCATGATTTGAGGGGGAAACGATAAAGAGAAGCGAGACGTAGCATTGCCTGTTCCTTGGGAGCTCGAAAAACTGCGACATGAACGTCGCAGCTTATACGAGGCACCCAAGGCAAAGCAGCAAATGTTTCAGCCGCCGTTGACCATGATCAGACGCTGGCGCACTACTTCGACCAGTTTGTCGGGCTGGAACTTGGAGAGGAAGTTGTCGCAACCGACCTTCTTGACCATCGATTCGTTGAAACTTCCGGACAACGAGGTGTGCAATACGATGTACAGGCTGCGCAGGCGCGGGTCATTGCGGATTTCCGTGGTCAGGCGATAACCGTCCATCTCGGGCATCTCGGCGTCGGTAAAGACCATCAGCAGTTTTTCTTCGACGTTCTCACCCGCGTCAGCCCAGCCTTTGAGCATGTTCAACGCCTTGAGGCCATCGCTGGCCACATGCAGCTTCAGCCCCAACTGCGAAAGAGTGTCGCGCAACTGCGACAGCGCCACCTTGGAGTCGTCCACCAGAAGGATTTCACGGCCACGGGCGTGCTCCAGAACCGGGTCTTCCAGCTTCTCGCGGGACACCTTGGCGTTGTAGGGCACGATCTCGGCGAGGACTTTTTCCACGTCGATGATTTCCACCAACTGGTCATCGACCTTGCTGATGGCAGTCAGATAATGCTGACGACCGGCACTGGTCGGCGGCGGCATGATCGCATCCCAGTTCATGTTGACGATACGGTCCACGCCACCGACCAGGAACGCCTGCACGGAACGGTTGTATTCGGTCACGATGATGGTGCTGCCCGGACCGGGCACCAAGGGACGCATGCCGATGGCCTGAGACAGGTCGATCACCGGCAGCGTCTGACCGCGCAGGTTGACCACACCACAGACAAACGTGTGTCGCTGGGGCATCAGAGTCAGCTTGGGTAACTGGAGCACTTCCTGGACCTTGAACACGTTGATCGCGAACAACTGACGACCGGCAAGGCGAAACATGAGGATTTCCAGGCGATTCTCGCCCACCAGCTGTGTGCGTTGATCTACTGTGTCGAGAATGCCAGCCATTTATAGCTCCTGAAGCGTTGATCACGATGAGTCTGCAGTACCTGTATCGGCTGCAACAGCCCGGACCTTAATAGCCATAAATACAATGTCCAAGCATTGATGTCACATTACCATCATGCTTTACTGGTGTCGCACTTCCCGTGGTCAAATATGACAGAAAACTCCTGTTTGACCCCCACATAAAAACAGGCTCGACGCTTTCGAGCCTAGGGGTACCCCTGAGCCTCCATCAGGGCTGACCTGATATTCTCCACACTCAATAGCCACTATTGTGACGCCATTCTCATTGCATGAATGGAGTCAGGCTCTTGTTCGCTTTCCGGTCCGTGCAATCAGCCATCCTGCTGAGGTTCATCGCTGGGCGTCAATGGCGTTGCACCATTGCAAAACTGGAGTATCCAGTGCGGTCCGATAACGGGTTGGCGTCATTCAAGGCACTATTTTTTAAAAACCAAAATGCCATCATTCGGCAATATTCAGAAAGCACCTACATACATTCATTTGAAATCAACATTAACTGTCGTCCATTCGCTGCGGGCGAAACAAATTCGCTACCTACACTGCGTGGAGACAGAGGATGCTGAACAGTAATGAGTGGCAGCACAGACACGATCAGTTCCTTGAGGACTCGCTGGCTCTTCTTTACAAGTCGGAAGAATGCCTGTCGCACCTGGAAATGATCGTCGACGATGAAGATGCCATTGAAAGCCTGCTGACCAATCTGCTCAAGCTTAGCCATGAGGCTCAGAACGCTTCGATTGAATGCCTTGCAGACTTTTCCCGGCAACTGCGGCAATGGCTTACCGAAGCCCGCCAATGTGACGGGTTCTCACAGGAAGTGCTGAATACGCTAAAAAGCTGTCTGGCCCTGATGTCCTGGCAACTGGAACTGATCGACCCACAGACCGGCGAGCTTCCTCTGGACAGTGAAGAGCAGCAGGAACTTCTGGCCAAGCTCGCCGATATTTCCAGTACTTCCTGATCATCGCAGCCTGTTACGCGCAAATGACAACCGGTCTTGCAGGCCATCTTCCCCCGGCAAATCATTGCCTGTTTTCAAGTCGATATCCCTTCAGAAACATCAGGACACTATTACGGTACGTGCCAGCGCACGCATTGCCCTGCAATTTCCTGTTTACAGGAAGGCAGGTTAAAACATTAAATCATCGCAGCATTGAGATAAGATCACTCGCCGGACATGGACAGGCTCTGAAACTGACGGGCTGTTATACAACTACGTGATATTGACCTGACCTCGATAATGCCAGGTCATACGCACTGACCATCAATTGGCGCCATTCTTTATGCATGTCAGCAGGAAGCTCCCCAGAGTTCGATCCCTCAACACGAAAAACGCCCAGTGGCTTACGAATGTGCTGTGTACGGGCGCAATCCTGGGCAATATCGGGCTGTTTCTCAGTTCTGACGCACTCCCCCTTTCACTGCTGGCACTGAACCTGATCACGTTCGTGAGCATCTGGCTCGCACAACTACGTGCCAACAAACTGATCCAGCTTAAACCCCAGGAACTGGCCGAACGGATGCTGGAAGTTCAGGAAAGCGAACGCCATCGGCTCAGCCGGGAATTGCATGACGACATCGGCCAGATGCTGACCGCTGCAAAGATCCAGTGCGACTGGCTGCAACGCCGCTTAACGACAGATTTACAGTCCCACGGCATACAACTGAACAGCATTCTTGAAGAAACCCTGGACAAAGTGCGCGACCTGTCAGCCATCCTCAATCCCCGCCAACTGTCGAGCCTGGGGCTGGAAGCCAGCTTGCGGGCTCATCTGCTGAACGCCCTGACCGACAGCCCGGTGCGCTGGAGCCTGGAGTGCCACCAGCGGCTGACCGGCATTCCCGAAGAAATGGCCGTGGCCGCTTTCCGCATCACTCAGGAAGCCGTGACCAACGTGCTGCGCCACTCCCGTGCCGAAAACCTGCTGGTACGCCTGCAACGCTTGCCCGCCGGGCTTTCACTCTTCATCGCCGACGACGGCATAGGCTTCGAGCCGGCACATAACCCGGCACATGCTGGCCAGCGCGGCATGGCGGGCATGGCAGAACGGGTAGCCTTGCTCAATGGCTCATGGAGCCTGCACAGCACGCCGGGCAAAGGCACACAGATCGACGTATTGTTTCCCTGGGCTCCTCGCACACACGAACGGGCCAATGCACACAAGAACCCCCAATGACTTGCAATCTATTACTGATCGATGACCACTCGCTGATAAGGGCTGGCGTCCGCGCTCTGGTTTCAGACATTCCCGGCTACGCCGTGATTGGCGAGGCGGCTGATGGCAGCCAACTGTCGAGTCTGGTACTCGAACTGGAACCGGACATCATCCTTCTGGACATCACCATGAAGGACACCAACGGCCTGGACGCCCTGGAACAACTGCTTGGGGTGCAACCCCACAGCAAAGTGCTGATCATCTCGATGCATACCGACACCGACACGATCATGCGAGCCCTGGAAATGGGTGCCCATGGCTATCTGCTCAAGGACGCGACAGCCAAGGAACTGGAACAGGCACTGGAAGCCCTGCGCAACGGCGAGCGCTATTTGAGCCCTGCCATCGCCCATACCGTGATCAATCGGGCCTTGCGTGGTCCCCGGGCAAACAAACCCGAGCCACTGGACAAGTACAACCTCACTGCTCGCCAACTGGAGATCCTGCGTCTGGTCGTACGCGGCAAATCCACCCGTGAAATCGCCAGCGGGCTGGGCCTGAGCATCAAGACCGTGGAAAGCCATCGCTCACAGATCATGAAGCGCCTGCAGATCTACGATGTTGCCGGGCTGGTACTGTTTTGCGTGCGCGAACGGATCATCAGTCTGGACGACTGAGTGCCTGTACCGTCCCGAGCACCGGCGAATTCCCGGGCAAATGGATCCGCAAGGCGCCGGGGCGGGCCACAAAGCGCAGGTTCTCGCCTGATAACGGTTCACCGTCCAGATTGATGTCCAGCCCCTGGGCGGACTTGAGTTCAACCCACGGCAGGCGCGCACGAACGAACATATTGTCGATCCCCAACCCGCCTTCGAGCAGCCGCTTGAGCGTACCGACAACCTCCTGAGGCGCCGGAAGGATGCTGATATCGAGCATGCCATCATCGACCATCGCTTCCGGGCACAACACATGACCGCCTCCGGCCTGTCGACCGTTACCGATGCCCAGGGCCAGCAGATTGCCGCGCCAGTGAAAATCCGGCCCGACCAGTTCGCCATGAGCCGCATGCAGCTCGCTGAACCGCGACAACCCGGTAAACAGATACGCAGCGCCGCCCAGCACCTTTTTCAGGTCTTCAGAGGTATTGGCTGTCACCTGGCTGCCAAAGCCGCCAGTGGCCATGTTCAGGAACAGCTTGCCGTCCACTTCCCCGAGATCGACCGCACGTGGCTCTACATCCAGCAGATCCAGTGCATCCGACACTTCCAGCGGTACACCGGCTGCACGGGCGAAATCATTGGCGGTGCCCAATGGCAGAATCACAAGGCTGCTCTGTGTCTCAGCCTGCGCAAGAGCTTCGGCAATATCGCGTACGGTGCCGTCCCCGCCTCCGGCAATGATGTGCCGGTGTCCGTTCGTCAGCGCTTCGGTGACCAGACGCTGCGCGTCACCGCCCTCCCAGGTCAGTCGAACATCCAGCTCCCAGCCTTGCTCACGCTTTTCCATCACGGCGCTGCGTACATCCTCATTAAGCGACTGCTTGCCATGCAGAATCAGAATCGCTCTGCGTTTTGTCATGACGCTTCTCCATAATCGATAGTCTGTACGAAGACACTTTCCGTGTAACACGTGGATGTGACCCCACCGCACAAGAAAAAACCCCTTCTTCCGGATAATTTTTTCAAGGGGCCTGCTGGCCGGACCTCCCTTGAAATAACTGAACGCGCACGCCTGCAACAGCTCTGCAACAACGCAAAAAGCCAAAATAAAATCCCAAGAATGAAACTTTTTTTGTTTCATGAGCTTTACTGTCAAGAAACCCCCATTCGAGGGTGCTGTTTTTCAAAAACCAACGAAAAGACCTACGCGATCAAAGGCTTTGAATGACTTGAAAAAATTGACACACCATCAGGGGACATGAGGAAAAAAACCAAAAACGACAAATAAATGGCTTTTCTTGGAATAAATAAATAGAAAAGATATTTTTTTGACTCTAGGATATTACGACCGACAGATCATGGATCGGCACTCGAACCATGAGTGCCATGTAGTGAGGGAGCTTTATGCGGTTGCAACCAGTCGACAGTCTTTCGCTGACACGCACCAGCCTGGTCGAATACTTCCTTTTGGGCATCCGCCTGATCCATGGAGCCTCCTGCATCCTGCCAGGATTGCTGATTCTGGTACTCCTGCATGATGGCGCTATCGAAAACCCGCAGGATTACGCAGTGATGCCGCTGTTTTTCAGCGTGGTCAGCGTCCTGATATTCCAGGCTCTGGGGGTTTATTCCGAAGCGCTGTTCAGTAACGCATTACGTTTGCGCGTCATCGTCTTCGCCTGGTCCGCATCCTTCGGCGTATTGCTGTTCATGCACCAGACCATGGGCTTTTTCGAGCGTCTGACCAACGAGCAGCTGATTTTCTGGTACCTCAGCAGCCTGGCCCTGTTCTGTATCGTGCGCTTGCTGATGCTGGTGTTTTTCAAGCACCAGATGCGCAAGGGCATTTTCCTGCAGAACGCGGTGATTCTGGGGGCAACGGAAAACGGCCTGCGTCTGGCCGAATACCTGCTTGAGCATCAAGACATCCGTTCGGGTGTAACCGGCTTCATCGATGACCGCATTGGCCGCATGCCCAAGACCGTCGCCAACCTGCCCTTGCTGGGCAACACCAGCGATCTTGAGCGGCTGATCAGGGAAGAGAAAGTCACCCAGGTACTGGTTGCCCTGCCCTGGACCGCCGAAAACCGCATGGACTACATCATTCGCGAACTGCGCAGGCTGCCAGTGAATGTCTTGCTGGTGCCGGACATGATTGCTTTCAGGCACACCCACAACCGCATCACCGAAGTCGCCAAGCTGCCGATGTTCAACGCTTCGGATGTGCCACTCAATGGCTGGTCGCCCTTTTTCAAGCGGGCCGAGGACATTGTGCTCTCGACGCTGGCGGTACTGGCGCTGTCGCCGGTCATGCTGCTCATCGCCCTGGCGATCAAGCTCGACTCTCCTGGCCCGGTGCTGTTCCGGCAAAAACGTTATGGCTACAACAACCGGCTGATCGAGGTCTTCAAGTTTCGTTCCATGCATCAGCATCAGGCCGATGCAACCGCCGAGCAACAAACCACGCGAGGTGACGCCAGGGTCACTCGGGTCGGGCGCTTCATACGCAAGACCAGCCTGGATGAGCTGCCACAGTTGTTCAATGTCGTGGCAGGCAGCATGTCGATGGTGGGGCCTCGGCCCCATGCAACGGCAACCAAAGCGGCCGGCATTCTCTTCGAGCAAGCGGTGAAGGAGTACACGTCACGCCACAGGGTCAAGCCGGGAATCACCGGTCTGGCCCAGATCAATGGCTATCGTGGTGAAACAGACACCGTGGAAAAAATCGAAAAGCGCGTCGAATTCGATCTTGAGTACATAGAAAACTGGTCCGTCTGGTTCGACCTTTACATCCTTATGCGCACTGTTCCGGCAGTGCTCTTCACTCGTGAGGCTTATTGATGAGCAACCTCATCCCCTGCATCATCGCCGGCGGGTCCGGCACCCGACTCTGGCCGGTCTCTCGCGAAGCCATGCCCAAGCCTTTCATGCGCCTTCCCGATGGCGAAAGCCTGCTGCAAAAAACCTTCAAACGCGCCACAGGCCTGCCAGGCGTCGAGCGTCTGCTGACCGTCACCAACCGTGAAGTGTATTTCCGTACCGCAGACGACTACCGTCAGCTCAACAAGAGCAAGGTCCCTCTGGACTTCATCCTTGAGCCTTTCGGCCGCAACACGGCACCGGCCATCGCGGCAGCTGCACTGCATGCGCTCAAGCTGTATGGCACGGATGCCAAGCTGCTGGTTCTGCCCGCCGATCACCTGATCACCGATGTGACAGCCTTCTCCCAGGCTGTCAGTGCCGCACGGCTACTGGCGGATGAAGGCTGGCTGGTGACCTTCGGGATCTTGCCTACCAAGCCGGAAACAGGTTTCGGCTATATCGAAAAGGCCCAGTCGCTCAATGCCGATGGTTATCAGGTCGCACGCTTCGTCGAAAAACCCGACGCAGCCACCGCCCAGAGCTATGTAGACGGCGGGCAGCACCTGTGGAATGCGGGCATGTTCTGCATGCGTGCCGAAGTCCTGCTGCATGAACTTGAAATCCATGCGCCCGAGGTGTTGATCGCGGTCAAGGCATGCCTTGAAAAGAGCATCAGCAAGGAAGGCAACCGGGAGTTGCAGCTGGAACTGGACAGCGAGCTGTTCGCGGCCGTCCCGGATATCTCCATTGATTACGCCCTGATGGAACGCTCGAAGAAAGTCGCCGTTGTGCCCTGCCAACTGGGCTGGAGCGATATCGGTTCCTGGCAGGCAGTACGCGAACTCTCCGCAGTGGATGCCAAGGGCAACCAGTGCAACGGCCAGACCGTATTGCATGACGTGACCAACTGCTACATCGACTCCCCGAAACGACTGGTGGGTGGTGTGGGCCTGGACGACCTGATCATCATCGATACGCCCGACGCCCTGTTGATCGCTGACGGCAAGCGAAGCCAGGACGTGAAAATCATTGCCCAGGAACTCAAGCGCCAGGGTCACGATGCCTATCGCCTGCACCGCACCGTCACTCGTCCATGGGGCACTTACACGATTCTTGAGGAAGGTAAACGCTTCAAGATCAAGCGCATCGTGGTTCGCCCACAAGGGTCGCTGTCACTGCAGATGCACCACCATCGCAGCGAACACTGGATCGTGGTCAGCGGCATGGCCAGGGTCACCAATGGTGAACGCGAGTTCATGCTCGATACCAATGAGTCGACCTTCATCAAGCCAGGACACACGCACCGCCTGGTCAACCCCGGAGTCATTGATCTGGTGATCATCGAAGTCCAGAGCGGCGAGTATCTGGGCGAGGACGACATCGTGCGCTTCACTGACATCTATGGCCGGGCTCCGGAACAAGCGATCAAGGCATGAAATTCGATAACAAGGTCACGATGACAAGCACATCAATAACGATGAGGGACTGAACCAACACGCACTGGACAGGCAGTACCAGCCAACATGATTTCTTTACCCGAAAGGGAGCCTTATTCGTGCATGACAGGAGTTCAGGACCGATGAAAAGCATTCTGCTGTTAATCAGCGTATTGCTGCTAAGCGCTTGCAATACACCCGCGCGGGTCGGCTTGCCCGATGACAAGGCGCAGATCGAAGCCGGCCAGGCGGCAGGACGGGCTCTGGCAGGCAAACCTTTGCCACCGGAACGGATTCGCCCCGGAGATACCTTGCGTATCGTGCGCAACACCGGGGAAGCACCGTCGATATCAGCCTTTACCGCCAACTCCATCTATGAGCTGACGCTGTTTCAGGTGCTCAACGACGGGACCTTTTCCTATCCCTACATCGGCACGGTCAAGGCGGCTGGCCTGACCTTGCAACAGTTGAACGACCTGCTGGAAAGCAAGCTCAAGGATGTCTATCGCGAGACGGCCCTGACCATCAATATTTCCCAGTCGCCAGGCAATACGGTGTTCGTGGGGGGCGCCGTGCGTAACTCGGTCACTCTGCCGGTCAATGTCGCCACCAACCTGGAGCAGGCTCTGGTAGGCGCAGGCGGTGTGGCACTCGATGCCGATGCAGGTCAGGTGGCGTTGCTGCGCCTGGAAGAAAACGGCCTCTACAAGACTTACTTCTTCGACTACAGCAAGTTTCTTTGGGCAGACGCTGGCGGGCCTCGCGCGCCGGTACTGCTGCAACGCGGCGATGTGGTGTTCGTCCCCAAATCCACAGTCGGAAACAAGGTGGACGGCGTCAACCTGTACTTCAACCAGTTGATTCCTTTCGCGAAATCGATAGGCCTGGGCATGAACTACGAGTTGCGTAACAACAACTAATCGTCAGGGAAAAGACATGATCAATATTCGTTCATTCCGCGATCTGCTACGCCTGTTTTTTATCTTCAAGCGCGAAGTAAAGATCACTGTGCTGGTGACTTTCGTCATCGTTATTCTGGGCGCCTTCCTGCTCCCCAACCGTTATGAGTCTACGGCTCTGCTGCTGGTCAAACCCGGCCGCGACAGCAGCACCGTGCCCATCGAACTGTCCGACCGCCAGGCGATCGTCGTACCCAGCGGCCTGCGGGACCCGCTGCTGGACGAAGAACGCATGCTCACCGGACGCCCGATCATGCGCACGGTCGCCGAGAAGTACCTGAACGAACTGTCAAAGGCACAGCCTGAAACCGGCTTCCTGGTCACCGTGAAAAACGGCATCAAGTACGCCGTACGTTCGGTCTTCGATGCCGGCCACAGCATTCTGCAATTCCTCGGGCTGGCAGAAAAGCGCACCCCGGTCGAACGCATGGCCGAAGACCTGGAAAAGAACTTCAAGGTCCGTCACGAGCAGGGCTCATCAGTGATGGAGCTGACCTTCACCTGGAATGACCCGGTCACGGCACAGATCGTGCTCAAGACCTGGATCGATGAATACCAGTTGCAACGTACCAAGACACTGGGGCGCGTCAGCCTCTATGGATTCTACGAATCTGAAGTCCAGAAGATTGGTGCCAACATCATTTCGCACAAACAACAGATCCAGGGTTACCTGAACCAGTTGGGCGCGGTGAGCATTTCCCAGCGTCTGGCAGATACGTCACAGGGCCTCAATGACCTGCGCACCGAACGCAACAACACCATTCGCGCCATTGCTTCCACCAAGGCCGGGCTCGACACCCTGCAGAAACAACTGGCGGCACAACCCAAAACGGTTTCGGCAGGCCGTGAGCTGGCGCTGAACCCCAACCGCCAGGACCTGCAAAACCGCATCAATGGCAAGGAAGTCGAGCGTCAGGAACTGTTGCGTTCGTTCAAGGAACAGGCACCGCCAGTGCGTGCCGCCAACGAAGAAATCAACAACCTCAAGCAACTGCTCAAGGAGCAGGAAGCGACCATCCAGCGTTCCGAAAGCATTACGCCCAACCCTATCTATAACCGCATGCAAAACGTGTATGCCGACCAACAGACCAGCTATGCACGGCTGCAAACCCAATTGGCGCAGCAGAACGCACAACTGGCTCAACTGGAGAGCGACCGTCAGTTGGCCTTGAAACTGGAGCCGGAGCTTTCGCGTCTGCAGAACGAGCTGGATGCTGCCCAGAAAAGCTATGCGCTCTATACCGACAGCCTGGAAAAAGCACGTATCGACCGCGAACTGGACAACAGCCAGATCAGCAACATCGCCACGATCGAAGACGCCACCTTCAACGCCAGCCGGGTTTTCCCGAAAAGCATGCTGATGCTGCTTCTGGCCTTCCCGTTGAGTGCTGTCGTAGGCTTCCTGGCGCTGTACTTCTTCTATCTGCTGGACCAACGCATCCACGATGGAGACAAGATCGAAGGACGCTTTGGCGTACCGATCTGGACCAGCCTTCCCGATCTGGAACGCGCTCAGGAGCGCAGCGCGGCACTCACTGCCAACCTGCATCGCATATACGGCATCCTGCCCCTGGGTCAGGTTGCGGAAAAAGGCCTGGCCATCGGTTTTACCTCCGTGCATCGGGGCGAAGGTGTGAACTTTGTCATCTCGCGCCTGAGTACGCTGCTGGTCGAGCAAGGCCATACCGTGCGAACCGAAGGCCGGGCTCCGGCAAAACCGGGCGAGATCGTGCTGATCAATGCATCGGGGGTTTACGGCAACCAGGAAGCCTTTGTCCTGTTGCGTGATGCCGATCAGATCGTGCTGGTGGTGCGTGCCGAACAAACCACCGTACCGATGCTCGAAGACGCCCTGACTACATTGAATACAGCGTTCAAGAAGGTCGATGGCGTCATCCTCAACCGCCGTCGCTTCGAGGTACCGGAACACGTTCTGAAGTTCCTGAAACGCATCGGGAGTCGTGCCTGATGCGAATTGCCCTGCTCGCCCCTCTGCCACCGGAGCAGAACGGTATCGCCGATTATGCCGGACATCTGAAACAGGCTCTGGAAGATCTGGGCGTGCAGGTACATACGCCTTTGCAGGGGATCGGCAACGATCCTCGCAAGGCCGAGCAGCGTGTCGCCGAAACCGACTGGAGCGGCATCGATCTGGTCCATGCCGAACTGGGCGGCGGACGGCTGGCAGAGTTCCATGCCTTGCGGGCATTGCGTCAACGCTTCCCCCGCTTGCCATTGAGCGCCACCGTGCATGACCCGGAGCGTCTGGTATGGCGTCGGGAAAAACTGCCATGGCCCTTGTCTCTTGCCAGCGGCATGCGCGCTCCCCTGCCGGAAATAGCCACGGTGCTGGCTGATCCACTGTGCCTGCGCGAGGAGCGTCAACTGGCAAGAAGCATGACCCGCCTGATCACGCTGACTCAGGCGGGCAGCCAGAGCCTGAGGCAACGCATGGGCCTGCAACAGGCGCAGATGGCCGTGATCAACCATGGCAACCTGGCAATCGAGCCGGTACCGCTGCCGCCCTTGCAGCCTCTGCGGTTGCTGTACTTCGGGTTCATCTACCGCGGCAAGGGTATTGAGGACCTTCTGGATGCACTGGCCAATGTATTCCTCTCCCAGCCGGAACTGCGCCCTCGTGTGCGCCTGACACTGGCGGGCGGTAGCGAACCGGAAATGGCATTCGGGCCGTCAGGCAGCTATCTGGATCAGTTGCGCCTGCGTATCCGGCAACTGGGTCTGGTGGATCTGGTGGACTGGCAACTGGACCTGCCCGCCGAACAGATCGCCCATGTCATCCAGGCCCATCATGTGATGGTCCTGCCCTATCGCGAGTCCAGCAAATTGAGGATTCTGGGCAAGCTGCGCGGTACCAGTGGCGCGTTGTCCTGGGCCACCGCCTGCGGGCGCGGGGTCATCACCTCGGATGCACGCTCGTTTGCCGAAGAAGTCTCCCATGGCAACGGCATGATCTACCCGCAGGGCGATGTAGAAGCACTGACAGCCGCCTTGAATCTTGTCTGCGCAGCACCGGACATGACCATTGAATGGGCCGAGAACGCGACGCGCATAGGCAAGACCCGAGTCTGGAGTCAGACGGCAGAACGCTTCAAGGATGTATTCCGGCAAGCATGCGAGGTGAACTGACATGCAGTGCAGATCAAGATCATGGCTGGCTATCGCGGCACTACTGACAAGCGCGATGCTCATGGGAACCGTCGCTCAGGCCGCGACCATTCTGCAAGCACCGCGTGCAGTGGTCTGGAAGGACTTTCTGGGCGTCAACGTGCAGTTCCAGTATTTCGCTCCAGAGGTCTATCAGCAGCAGATGGCGCGCCTGGACGCACTCGGGCTGAACTGGATACGCCTGACCATTCACTGGCCAATCATCGAGCCCGTCCAGGATCAGTACAACCTGACAGAGCTTGATGCTGCCATGGCCGCGATCAAGACTCATGGCTATAACACCCTCGCCTATCTGGTGGGCTCGGCACCCTTTGCCAGCAACTCGGCGTCCAGCGCAGCGAGCCGCGATCAATATCCCCCCAGGGACTTCAATGTCTTTGCCGCGCGCATGACGGCGCTGGCCCAGCGTTATTCCCATGTGAACAACTGGCAGGTCTGGAACGAGCCCAATATCGTCTGGCTGCCACAGGCGGACCCGGTCGCCTACAGCAATCTGTTGACCACCACCGCCAATACGATCCGTGCAGTCCTGCCGGACAAGACCATCGTGACCGCCGGCATGGCCTATTACAGCCAGATGCAGCATCGCTCGGGCTACATGTTGCAGACACTGGTCGAAAACAATCTGGGTTCGCAGAATATCGTGGCGGCTTACCACCCGTATTCCGAATACCCCGAAGGTGACTCGGTCGCAGACCGGGATTTTCTGGTGCGTTCCAACGCCATGAACCAGTTGCTGCACAGCAATGGCGTCTCGCAGGTCTGGGCCACCGAATGGGGCTGGTCGAGCTATGCCGGCCCGGTGGAAATGCAGGCCATCATCGGTATCCAGGGCCAGGCCGACTACACCCTGCGCCGTCTGGCGCTGATGAGCGCTCTGGATTTCCAGCGTATTTTCCTGTTCAACCTCAGCGACCTGGATGAACGCGCCAGCGCCCGCGACCAGGGTTACGGCCTGCTCGACCTGCAAGCCAACCCCAAGCCTGTCTACACTGCGCTGCAAAACTTTCTGAATATCACCGGCCCGCGCCTGGAGCCCGCCGCACCGCCCGCCGTCAGCACAGTTCCCGATGACCTGTTTGCCGTGCCATGGACACGCAGCGACGGCAAACATCTGCTGATGTTCTGGAGCGCCACCGGCACCACTCTGAACTTTCCGCAAATCCATGAAGGCATCGTTCATGACCCTCTGGCCGGCACACAGACGCCATTGTCTGGTAGCCAGGGCATCAGTCTGGCGCTCAAACCTTCCCTGCAAATTCTGGAATGGAATCCATAAGCCATGCGAATTCTATGGACGCTACCTTACTTGCCCTGGCCAACCACCAGCGGCGGCAAGACCCGGGAATATCATCTGCTGCGCAATCTGGCAGCACGAGGCC
The DNA here is from genome assembly GCF_015471405.1 of Pseudomonas cichorii. GTDB lineage: Bacteria > Pseudomonadota > Gammaproteobacteria > Pseudomonadales > Pseudomonadaceae > Aquipseudomonas > Aquipseudomonas serbiensis. Next base: position 271,280 of record NZ_BLVZ01000006.1, on the reverse strand, counting down.
ACCGGATAACCCTGCTGGTGCAATCCAAGGTTGCGCTGGATGATGCCTGCCGCAGCGCGCTGGAACCCTGGCTGGAGCGCTTGATCGTCATTGATCGACGCCCGCTGTTCAGCCTGCGCACGTTGCTGGCTGTGGCCTTCGCACCGCCTCCCATGCTGGCCAGCGTCAACGGCTATGCGCCGAAACTGGAAAAGGCGTTCGAAAAGCTGCTTGAAGAAGACTGGGACATCATCCAGCTTCAGCACACCTATGCCTTTCAGCCATTCGAGCGGGCGCTCAAGCGTTCGGGCAAACCGTTTGTGCTTACCGAGCACAATGTCGAATCGGCGCTGGGTGCCGCCAGCTATGACCGTCTGCCCCGCTGGGCAAGCGCCTTCGCCGTCTATGATCGCTGGCGCTACCGCCGCTGGGAGCTGAGGGTCTTCCGTCAGGCCAGCGAACTGGTCGCCGTCACCGAGGATGATGCCAAGGCTCTTTCACGCCTGAGCGGCCGGGCGACTTCCATCGCGGTCAACAGCGTCGATTGCAGCTATTACGCCAATGTTCACGCAGACCGTTACAACCGCCGCCTGCTGTTCATCGGCAACTATGAATACGGCCCCAATGTGGACGCCATCGAGTGGGCGCTGGACGAAATCATGCCACTGGTATGGGAGCTGTCCCCTACAGTGCGCTTTGCCGTGGGCGGCTTCGGCATGCCTGAGTCCTGGCGCGAGCGCTGGACGGATCAGCGCATCGAATGGCTGGGCTTCGTGCCGGACCTGCGAGCCTTGCAGAGCAGCGCTTCGATGTTTTTCGCGCCACTGCGTCAAGGTGGCGGCTCGAAGCTCAAGACTCTTGAATCCATGGCTGCCGGCCTGCCCGTGGTCACCACCGGGCAGGGTGTGTCGGGCCTGGAAGTCACCAATGGCGAGCACTACCTGGGCAGCGAGGACCCGTTACAACTGGCACGCCTGATCGCCGACAACATCGACAGCCCTGCACGCCTTATCCAGATTGGCGAAGCCGGACGTGCCTACGTTCGCTCACGGCATGACTGGTCCGTTTCGGCCGCCCAGCTGGAAGGCATCTACACCCGACTTTCGCCCCCAAGCAAGGATCTCGCGCATGCGTATCGGACTTGATTACCGCGCTGCGGCCGGTTACCCCATCAGCGGCATCGGTCGCCAGAACTTCGCGCTGGAAGATGCCTTTCGCGCTCACCCCGACGTGCAACTGCAACTGTTCGGGGTTGCTCCTTACGATCATCCGATCCGGCGCCTGATCCATGCGCCCAGGTGGGCGACCCCGCTGAACTCGGTGCATCGTCTGCCGGATCGCCTGGGCTTCGAGGGCCTGTTTCTGCCCAAGGCCCTGCGCGACACGGAAGTACAGATCTACGTGGCCAACATCAACATGGGCCTGCCTCTGGGTCGCAAACCTGCCAACGTGCGCTACGTGCTGCAATTGCATGACCTGTTCCAGATCACTCAGAAGAACAACCACGGTTCGCGACTCAAGGCAGCGTTCTATCGCCTGACGGACTACCTCTCGATTGCCCATTCGCTGAAAGTGGCCGACGTGGTATGGGTGCCTTCGCAATTCACTGCAAATGAAGTCATCCGCCTGTTCCCTTCAGCCCGTAACAAATTGCGTACGGTGCCGTTGCTGGTCGAAGGCTTCAAAGGGGAACCTGCCGATATCAGCGAGTTGCAATTGCCCGAACGCTACTGGTTATGTGTCGGCACTCGCGAACCACGCAAGAACATTGCCTGGTTCGTCGATGCCTGGCAGAACGCCCGTCTTCAGTTCCAGACCGTACCGGACCTGGTGCTGGTCGGCGGCAGCGAGCCCTTGAACGAATCCCAGCGCCGCTTGCCGGGGCTGCATGTGCTCAGCGGCATCAGCGATAGCGAACTGCATGCGGTCTATCGCAACGCTGACCGCCTCTGGCAGCCCTCCTATGCCGAAGGCTTCGGCCTGCCGGTGATCGAGGCCTTGAGGGTCGGCACACGGGTTGCCGTGGCCACCGGTTCGTCGCTGGATGAAATCACCCCGCCGGACAGCCCGCGGTTTTCGCCCACCAACAGCAGCGCACTGGTCCAACTGATGGGAGAGCTGTCCACTGCCCCCGAAGAGGACCCCGACATTTCCAGAGCCTGGTCGGCCAATTATGCTCCAGAGGCTTTCTACAAACGCCTGCATGAAGCCCTTGAGGAGTTGCGCTGATGCCGGTAGCGATGCCCCTGGGATTGTTTTTCGGCCTGGTCTTCGGTGTCATGATCTGGCTGTTGCCTCCTGCAAAAGTGTTGCTGGTCGCTGTCGGAACTGCCTCCATCATCACCGTGATCCGCCAGCCCATTCGCGGGCTGCTGCTGTTCTGTGTGATCGGTGCATTCATTCCCTACTCCACGATCCAGATCGGTATCCGCACCACAGTATCCGAAGCACTGATCATGCTGACCTGGGCCAGTTATCTGTTGCAGGCCATGTTCTTCGAGCAGCCCCGCGTGCCGAAGATGATGCGCACAGAGCGTCTGCTGCTGGCGCTGATGCTGTTCAGCGCCTTCCCGTTCCTGGTCGGCCAGTTAACGATCGTTTCCGACGGCAACGGCCCCATCAACTGGGTACGCTGGCTGTTCAACCTGTCGATCCTGTTTCTGGTGCCGCGCCTGCTGAGCGATGGCAAGGCCCTGGAACACGTGATCATCGCCATGCTGGCCGGGACCCTGATGTTGCTGGCGCTGTCGATTCCGACCTACATCATCAGTGGCTCGGCGTCGGCCATCACGCCGATCCTCGCGATCATGGGCTACGGCGGCCTCGACGTGCTGAGCGAGAGCCTGCTGTCGCTTGCCAGTCGCATGGGTTCACCGTGGTTGCACCCCAACGTGGCCGGTGGTGCCATGGCCATGATCCTGCCGATTGCGTTCTGCTTTGGCGTCACTCGCAGCGGAGGACCGCGCTCCCTCGGCCTGCTCGTCGCGGCGCTGGGTGCCATCGGTCTGCTGCTGACCGGCTCGCGGGGCGCTCTGGTGAGTCTGCTGGCAATCATGCTCTGGATGGCGCGTCGGCGTCTGCCGTATCTGGGCCGTCTGCTGGTGGGTGGCGCGATAGCGGGCGTGTTGCTGCTGATGTTCTATCCGCCCTTGCAGGACCGTCTGCTGGGCCTGTTCAGCAACGATGACACCAGTACCGCCATTCGCTTCCTGGAATACACACACTTCCCGCAGGCCATGGCCCTGTTTCCGTTTGGCATCGGCTTCAAGATCGATCCGCCCGTGCCGGGCTACACACAGTTCGGTATTTCCAACCTGTGGCTGAACTTCATCTACAAGATGGGCATTCCCGGCATGCTGCTGTTCATTGCCGTGACCGTAAGCTGGTGGAGAGAGGTGCGCCCTGCTCCAGGCCCGATCATCCTGACCCATGACAACGCCATTGGCCTGGGCTGTACCGTCGGTGTTCTGGCGGCACTGTTCAGCGGCCTGTTCGATCACTACTTCAGCTTCACCAGCGTGCTGGTCGCACTGTTCTGGCTATTCGTCGGCATCAGCCTGCACGAAGCCAAGCGCCTGCGCGCCAAGGCTGCAAAGACCTTGAAATCCCTCGCCGCCCCAACCGACCAGGGAACCGCTCGATGAAACACCGCATGATGCATTCGCATAACCTCAGAGAGGCTCTTCCCGACTACGCCCGCAAGATGGGCGTAGACCTGGAAGAATTGCAGGCCACCTACCAGTGGATGCTGGACAACGAGGTGTGCTTCGAAACCCGGATCAAGAACACCACCCTGTCCTTCATCTGCTACCTGAATATCGAGCCGAGAATCGAAAACCCTCTGGCCCGACGCTTCTATCGCCTGCTGGCAAGCGAAACCCTGGGCGCATTGATTCCCTTGTATGGAATCAACTGGCCAACCCTGCGCGACCGCATGCTGCGTACCTGGGAGCAGATCTACAACATTCTGATCTGCAAGATTCCCAGCCACACATTGCGCCTGCTCTGGCTGCGCATCGGCGGAGCAAAGATCGGCAAGGGTTCAACGGTCTGGCGCAATACCGAGGTGCTGGGCGTGGACAGCCTGCGCATCGGTAACGACTCCACCGTCGGCTGGCACTGCCAACTGGATGCCCGTGGCGGTCTGGTGATCGGTGACCATGTGACCATCGCTTCCCACGTGCTGATCATCGCGGGCGGGCACGACCTGAACGAACCCGAATTCTGGGCAGTGGGCGGCCCGGTATTCATTCGCGACTATGCCTGGATCTGTAGCCGCGCCCTGCTCTCGTTCGGTGCCGATATCGGCGAAGGTGCCGTGGTCGGTGGCGGCAGCGTAGTGTCCAAGCCGATCCCGGACTACGCCATCGTCAGCGGACCGAACGCGGAAATCAAAGGCGAGCGCGCCCGTAACCTCAAGTACAAAGTGGGCGGCAAAGGCCTGTTCACTTTGTTCCATTAAGCCGCCTGCACAATGCTCGGTTCGACCTTGTGGCTGACGCTGGCCACGCTGACTGGCCTGGCGGCCGGATTTGCCCGCGAGTGGCTGCTGGTCGCCGCCTGGGGTGCGGGCAGCCAGAGCGATGCGTTTCTGGTATCGATGTTTCTGCCCGAAGCCTTGCGCATGTCACTCGCAGCCGGGCTGCTGAGTGCGGCGGCCTTGCCTCTGTATCAACAACGCTCTCCTGAACAGCAACAGCGCTGGCTTCAGGCACTGACACCACGCCTGCTGATTTTCGGCGTGCTGCTCAGCCTGGTGCTGAGTTTCGGTGCCGGGCTGTGGGTTCGCCTGATCGGGCCAGGGCTCGACAGCGACGGTTACGCACAGGCGGGCAGCGGTCTGCACTGGCTGGCATGGTGTGCGCCGGGTTTTCTGCTGCATGGCTTGCTGTGTATTCCACTGCAAGCGCGTTCACGCTTCGTGCTGGCGGGCCTTGGATCGCTGCTGTTCAACCTGCCGCCGGTGATTTACCTCGCCGTGCTCAGCCACTCGGCGACGCCTGCGGGCCTGGCCTTTGCCTGTGTGCTGGGCAGCCTGCTGATGCCGGGCGTGCTGCTGCCGACACTCTATCGCTCGGGCTGGCGTCCATGGCAATGGCAGACCGAACAGGGCGCGGTGCGTGAATTGCTGCAACGGATCGGCCCACTGCTGAGCAGCAATCTGGCCAGCCAAGGCCTGGCGCTTCTAGAGCGAATGGTCGCCTCGTTGCTGGGTGAAGGCGCAGTGACCTGGATCAATCTGGCGCGCAAACTCATCAATCTGCCATTGATTGCCCTGATGAGCCTGAACCAGGTACTGCTGGGCTTGATGAGCGGCAGCGCGAACACCCAACGCCTGTCGCTGCTGCGCCGTGGACTGGGCAGCGCCACATTGCTGACACTGCCGGCAGTCACCGGCCTGATCGGCGCTGCAGGCGCGCTGGTGATGCTGTTGCTGCCCAATCAGACCCACGATGGGCCACTGCCACAATTATTGGCCTGGTTTTCAGTGCCCTTGATGTTCGGTGCCTGGAATGCCCTGCTGGCTCGCTATGCCTATGCGGACGGCGACACCCGCTTGCCATTGAACTGCGAGTTGATCGGCAGCCTGTGCAATGCCTTGCTGCTGGGCACACTGCCGTTCTTCCTGGGTTTGACCGGTATCGCCATCGCGGCACTGGGCGGCGCGCTGGTCACCGGCCTGCTATTGATGCGTCGCCAATCCTTGCTTGCGGTCGTCCCATGGCGCAGTCATTGGCTGCTAGCCACACTGTTCATGTTACTGGCCGCCCTGTTGCTGCATCCCTTGCAGGATATCTGGACTCAACTGGCACTTGGCTGCGCCTATAGCGCCGCGCTGATGGTCGGGCTCGCGTTGTGGCTGAAGCCGTGGCGACCTGTTCACGAATGAGCGGACGACATGCTTGTTCCGGGCGGCATTGCGACAACCGAGTGCGAAGCGCTCGCAAAACCTGCGACTGCCAAGCAGCCGGTCGCGAATGAATTCGCCTACGCCCGATGGCCTCATGAACAAAGCCACAACACCATGAAGCCAAAGACAAAGTTCAGGACGAAAGGAACCTTGCGGATGTACCAGCCCGGAAAATGACTGGAGGCCCGTAGCGCCGCAAAGGGTGAAAGCGAGAAAAACGCCAGCGCCCGGTCGACGGCAACCGGGACCTTGCCACGAGAGCGCGGCGGCCCGGGCCTGACCCCGGCACTCCAGATCATCTGGCGAATATATCGATAGAAGCTTCGATCAGTGACTTGCATGGCGTTGATGTAATCCAGCAAGGTCAGGAACATCTCTTTCAACATGACTTTTGCCCCCAGCAAAGGCAACGCGGCATAGGCCAGTAACATCGTTACCTGAATGACAAGCCTGACATACCCGCGCCAGTCGTCCACCAGCTCAAAGTAAGCCGTCGGGGTCGCGCCCAGAGTAATGATGAGCGTGGCGACAATCGCAAAGAAGCCCACCAGCAGCGTCATGAAACGCCCGGATTCCGGAAAGCTGAAATAAAACCGTTTGAAGTCACTGGCCTGATCATCACCGGCCTTAGAACAGATGCGCTGCCAACTGCACCACTGCTCCTCCAGCGCCAAAGCCTCATTGGCCAGTTGCTCATTTGCGCACTGGTAACGCTGACGAAACCACTGCTGCTCCTGAACCTGCAGGCCGATATGCATCGTGCAGTCCTGAGGTCTGGCGATACCCGCCACCCGCTCGATGACGTCGGAGCGGGTAATGGCGATCACATCCACGCAGCGCATAAGAGCGATCATCAACACCGCCATGCAGTACGACATCCATGCGATGGTATCGACAAATCCGTCCACACCATCGCTGCCGATCCTGTACAGCATGAAGATGGAAATGATCAGCAGGTAACCTGAGGTGACTGCATACTCGCGCTTCCTGAACAGACGTGCGAACGGCAAACGTACGAACAACTTTCGGTGCTCGCCGATATCATCCTGAATTTTCTGAATCTGCATACAACGCTACACCTTGCTCAAACAGGCTCACCCAGTAACTCGGTATCAAAAATCCGGCGCCCTATTGTACGTGCTGTATCAAGATGAGCAGCCGCATCCCGGGTTTCGGAATCCGGCAAGAGTTCAGAGGTTACGACACGGGCACCGCAATAATCGAAAATGCCGTGATCGATCTGGGTCTTCATCGCATTCAGATAACCATGCTTCGTGAAAGTACCCGCATCGGCACCGGCGACCCCCACCAGGTGGACATTCAAATGGCCAAGCTTCTTCACCAGCGTGGCATCGGAGCTGAAGTCAAACGCCCAGCCATTGGAAAATACCCGGTCAATCCAGCCTTTGAGGATCGCCGGCATCGACCACCAATAGACCGGATAAACCAGTACCAAGGCATCCGCCCGCTCGATCCTGGCCTGTTCTGCGAGCACATCGGCAGGTGGCGAAGCCTTTTCGCGATGAACAGCGTGATCGGCCATGTTGAATCTCGGATCGAATGACTCGGCAAACAGATCCGCGATTTCAAACGTATGTCCGGGATCGGCAAGCATCAGCCCTTCTGCGACCTGTGCCGCAAGGCTATGGGTGAGTGACTGGGGGTCATGGTGAGCGACCACGATGAGCGCATGCATAGCGAACACTCCTGTTGATTGCGGATAAAAGACGACGCTTATATACTTTTAGTAAGTTACGCCATTAAGTTACTTTTGGTAGGTTTCCATGTCAAGCACTGACACGTCAGCACAGAACCCGGCCCCACAACCGCGCCGCCGGTTATCGCGAGATGACCGACACCGCCAATTGCTCGACGTGGCATGGCAACTGGTGCGCGAGGAAGGGACTGAAGCGCTGACGCTTGGGCGGCTCGCCGAGCAGGCTGGCGTGACCAAGCCCGTGGTCTATGACCATTTCGGCACCCGTGCCGGATTGCTGGCAACGCTCTATAAGGACTTCGATGAACGCCAGACAGCCCTTATGGACGCGGCCTTCCAGACAAGCGATGCGACCCTGATCAACAAGGCCGATATCATTGCATCGTCCTATGTGGACTGCGTCGTTTTGCACGGGGGCGAAATATCCGGTGTCGTCGCCGCACTGGCCAGCTCACCGGAGCTTGAGAAGATCAAGCGGGAGTACGAGGCCATCTTTCTGGAAAAGTGCCGAAATGCCCTGGCTCCGTTTTCACCCTCAGGCGTCATTTCACAGGCTGGCCTGCGAGCGATGCTTGGCGCTGCAGAAGCCTTGTCCAATGCCGCTGCGAGCGCAGAGATCACCTCAGCCCAGGCAAAGGCCGAACTGCTGGAAACCATCATTGCGATGGTCGAAAGGAACAAAAAACCTTCCTGAATGAAAAAGGCAGGATCACTCACCCTCAGTGATCCTGCCCTCCTCTAACTCATGCCGATCACTTAAGGCACAACACAACCTCGTGGGAGGCAGCTTGCTGGCGAAAAGGCCTGAAAACCGGCAGATATTCTGCGTCTACGTGAAGTCGCCAGCAAGCTGCCTCCCACAAAGTGATTTACGACCTTAACTGATCGGCATTACCCTCCTCTAACCCTGAAAAGCGCTAAAACCTCAAAGCTGGAACTTCGCCACCAACACGTTAAAAGACGTGGCCAGACGCGAAAGCTCCTGACTCGAAGCACTGGTCTGGTTGGCACCCGCCGCGCTCTGGGTCGACAGGTCCTGGATGTTCAGCAGATTGCGGTCCACTTCACGAGCCACCTGGGCCTGCTCTTCGGAAGCCGAAGCAATCACCAGATTGCGTTCGTTGATGGTCGCGACACCGTCAGTAATCTTGACCAGCGCCGAACCCGCACGCTCTGCCAGCTCCTGAGTATTGGTGGCCAGCGACAGGCTCTTGCCCATGGCCGCGACCGCACCATCGGCACCCGCCTGGACGGAACCGATCATGCCTTCGATTTCCACGGTCGAAGCTTGGGTGCGATGAGCAAGGGCACGCACCTCATCGGCCACCACGGCAAAACCGCGTCCCTGCTCGCCGGCACGGGCCGCTTCAATGGCAGCGTTCAACGCCAGCAGGTTGGTCTGTTCGGCGATGCTGCGAATCACTTCCAGCACCTTGCTGATATCACGGACATTACCCGCCAGTTGCGCGACCGCTTCGGTCGACTGGGTAATCTCACTGACCATGGTGGTGATGCCCTTGACGGTCTGATCCACCTGACCACGGCCTTGCACAGCATCTTCAGTAGCGGTTTTCGAGGCTTCGGACGTCGAGACGGCGTTGCGGGCAACTTCTTCGACGGCTGCGGTCATCTGGTTGACGGCAGTGGCCGCCTGCTGGATCTCGTCATTCTGACGGGTCAGCCCGCGAGTGCTTTCGTCTGTAACAGCACTCAACTCCTCGGCTGCTGAAGCCAGTTGTCCGGACGCGCTGGCGATCTCCTGAATGGTATGTTTCAAGCCGCGCTGCATGTCGGACAAGGCATTGAGCAACTGCCCGGCTTCGTCGCCACGGTCGGAAGCGATCGATAGTGTCAGGTCACCCTTGGCAATACGCTGGGCACTGGCGACCGCAACGGCCAGCGGACCGGTGATCATGCGCGTGATCAGAATGCCCAGAATGATTGCGACCACAAAGGCAATCGCAATCCCCGCCAACAGCAGCAGCGTAGAGCTGGACTTGAGTTCGGCGGCAGCAACGGCACCTTCCTTGATCTGACGATTATTGGAATCGATCATGACCCGCAACAGGCTACGAGCTTTTACAAAATCCTCGCCAGACAAGGTATTCAGACGACTGCGTGCTTCGGTCAGATTACCCGCCGTCATGAGTTCAGACACCTTCCTGGCACCCGAGATATAAGCAGGCATGAGCTTCTCGAACTCATCACCGGCAGCACGCTCATCGTCTTCCAGAGGCGTGGCGCGGTAGGTTGCAAAAACCTTCTGCATACGCTCCAGATCCGACGCCAGCGCCTGGCGAACCCGCTCCTTGTCCGCCTCCGGGACACCGCCATCCTGGGCATCGAGCAATCTGTAGAGCCCACGGTTATGGGCTGTAAGGCTGGTCAGGGTTTCATTGGTATTGCCCACCGAGACCAGATTGTTGGAAAAGGTCAACGCCAACGCATCGGACAGCCTGCTGACTCCAACCATACCCAAGCCACCCACAGCCAAGGTAATAAGGGCACAAACGATGAAGGCTGCCAGCAGCTTGGTCGAGAATTTGGACTGACTCAGAATATTCATGTTGCGAACTCACAAGGAAGGAGAGGGAACCTGATGAAAGATTTTTTAGGAAGCGGCATTGTGACATCATTGTGACGCCATAAATTCGCCGCTCATTCATAAGATTTTGCTTTTTTCCTGCATTTTCTTTTTTTGGCAGGTGATTCAGGCGGGTGATCAGGCTTTATCCTCCCGGCAGACAGCCCACACATGGCCCCTCAGGGTGCTTTGGCTTCCCTGATTCCTCGCGATAGAACGCTAAAACGGACTCCCTGCCTGAGAAGCCGATGCCATAAGCATGAAACTCACTGGCTTGGGACATTGCACTCAATTTGACCGCACGTTCGCATTGCTACTGACCAGTCATTTGCATTCAACTTGACCAGTTGTTTGCATCGAATTTGACCAGCGCACTGGGTGTCACGTGACCGGCGGAAGTCTGCCAGAAGCGGACATAGAGGTGAGATTTCCCAGGGCAGCTTTGCGCTCTTATCTCAGCCACTCGCAAAGTCGATACCTACCGACGAAAGCGGCCACGCTTTCGCCTCTGTCTTCGCACTTCATTATTTGAAACTCAACATTACAGATGAGGGAGCTTTTTCACCAAACAGCTTCTCTTGGCGCTTTTTCTGGACCTTAATTGCTCTGTTGCTGATCTCCCGACTTATCGTCGGCATAAACGCCGTGAAGATGGCTGTTGGTGCTATCGAGGCTTCGGACCATAGGTCAAAACGGCCATCGACGATTTTCATAAACAGAATGGACGCGCTCCAGAAATCCTCCTGCCGTTGGGCATTTAGCATCTTTGCATACCAAGTCTTTGCCCAAAGATTCCTTGCATACGAATCGCTCGCAGTTGAGTGGGCATTGCCAATGAAGCCCTCGGTGCCGTCGAAGCGGGACAGAACCGCCTCAGCGTGGACGCTATCGTCGCAAAAGCCTGCAATCATGAGCGCAAGTGCTGTTTCGTACGGCCGGTCCGTGGCAAGAAGTTCATCAATGTAGGTCTGTAGAATTGCCACCTTTCCGCAGAGATGGGCTGCGATGACCTCGCGCGCGATGTCGCTGTCACTTTGCGGTGTTCGTAGGCGCCTTTTGCATATGTCCAACATCGCCGGGTTAGCAGTGTTGCTCCATAGGACAATGGTCTCTACAGGGCTTTTTGCAGCGCCGGTGACACGACGTATGGTCGGGTCCAATGCCAAAATGCGGGTAATGAACTCAGGTGCTAACGGATTGCCGCTGGTGCCGAGTGCGACCGCTACCTGTAGGGCGACGTGGTGAAGATGACGGAGCTTTAGATCGGAGGTGGCGACCAACATCCGGAGCCAGCGCTGATCGCGATCAGCATCCTGTCCGATGATCGATTTGATGCCGTCGAACGTGAGATCGGAGAGTATTAGGTCTGCTTCAACAGCCGTAAGCTCACCGGCAAAGCGTTCATAGGCGTTGTTCATGCGGCGTTGGCGATCGTCGAACTGTTCTTCCGTTTCCGAAAGCCGATTCATCTGGGATGTGAAGTCGTTTTCCGACGGAGCCCGTTCCGTTAACGAAACCAAGGGAGGCGTGAGGTCGGACACTGTCGGCGCCCCAGTCTCAATCTCCGGCAACTCCACATCAGCCTCATAGTCCAGTGCCTTCACAAGCGCGGCTTCGATGCGAGCGGCGATGGCATCATCCTGTTCGGCAGGTAGCGTTTCGGCGGCGAACCCGTAGTGTGACACGTTCATTCGATCAAGCGCGGACTCCGTCTCTATCAGGCCCGCTTCCAACGCTTTCAATATCGCGGTGGACCCATGCCACTCCTCGAAACTGTTGTCGCGCTTGTTCGGCTTTTCCGCGCTCCATCCACTATCTATGACTTCCTGTAGTAATGAAGTGTCGCCGCTCGATGCGGCGAGGGCGAGCGCTTCATGCCGGAGATTTTTGAGTGGAGATCGGATGAAGCCTTTGACAATACCGACAGAACGTGGTGTGAGCGGCGATTTAGAATAGTGGATTGAGGCAAGAACTGCTGTCTGCGCATGCTCATTTCCACTCTGCAGAACACCCTCCAGCACCTGTTCCACTTTTTCCGGTGTGGCACTGCGCACGCATGAGAGCAGCTCCAGTAGGAGGGTCTCGCCCTGCATTTTTGCGATCGCGTCGAGCTGCTCTTCGGCGGTGAAATGCGGCAATGCGATGATCGCGGAAAACTGTGCCGTAAGGAATTCGTCCCGATCGTCTTGCCCGTCTTTATGCGACGCGGTGCTAGATACACTGGCCGACAGGAAGCGTTGGGCAAGGTCTTTTGTGAGGGCCGCACTATGCCGTAAAAGCATCAATACGCCCTGAAGCCGCGTATTCCCGCTACGGCCGAGCACTTCGCTCGCGAGTGCACGGTGCGTGTGTATCGCGTCATCAGGTACGAACCGTGCGACACCGGCCCGAGCGCCGCGGAAGTAATGGTCCTCTTGGGCCATTCCCCGGCTCATGGCAATTTTTTCTGGGTCAATCTGTCGATAGTTTTGGGCTGTCGCGATAACGTTCTCTGGTTCAACGGTATCGGGATTGCAGGGATCAACAGCGCTGTAATTTTTTTTTATAGACCAGCCTTCAAAGCGTTCTTGGTCGCGTGTGAGTTCACCGTGGATACGGGCCCCCTCTTTGGCGTCGCCGACATCCCCGGTGCCGTACAGGATGCCGACGCGTGTCCACGCCCCCACGCTGGACGAGTGTTCCGCCGGCAGCGCTTCCAATCCCTTCAGTATTGCTGATCGAGTCTCCTGCCAATCGGCGCGGTTGTAGTGAAGAACCTGCTCGAATTCTGCATAGGGCACCGACGTTGATGAATTGAGTGCGACAGAAAACCGCCAACGGACAAGATAGGTTGCGATCTCTTCTAGCGGCATACCAGCCAGAAGATAGAGAGCGAAGCGACTTATATCATCGAACCTAGGGTGCGGAGCGATTACGAGGTTCCTAGTCATGAAGGATCGCTCGACTTCAGTGAGGGCAGCCTGACGTTCTTGAATGTTAGCCAAGACTCTATTGCGCTCTTCGTCAGCCTGAGTGACAGATCCATGGCCCGACGTCCGGTGTAGCCCTCGTTCTGGTGCAAGCGAATAGAAGGACAGCCAACGCTTCGTAGATTCCAAAATGTGCTGCCAAATTCCCGGCTCGTCGCGCCGGTTGAGTAGCGCGTAGAGCAGCCACTCTTTGCTGGCGATGTGCTCTTGAGACAGATATACATTTTCAGCGGCTTGCAGGAAAGCGAGCGGGGCCGATTTTGCTAGCACGGCGAAGGCGTCGGCCTGGCTGTTCGGAAGATTCTGCAGTGATACGAATTTTTCGATCAGCGCGGAGCGTATCTCGGGGCTCGTTTCATCTTCAAGGCAAGCGATCTGCGTTGCGAGCAAGATAACCTTGGCCGTTTCATCAAGTGCGCTGATCGGCTCCAGTATTGTCGCTAGCTTTTCTCGCGGGTCGCGTTCGTTGCGCAACTCGCGTTCGAGTTGGCCGACGAGGTAGAGCGCGAGTGCCAGGTTGAGACCATCGAGTTTTATCTCATACTGTGACGCGCTTCCTTTCACCGAGGAGAAGAACCGGCTCGATGCAACAGCTTCGAGTTGGGCTTCTTGGACGGCATCGAACAGCCTAAGATCATCCGTATTCTGCGCATTCGCTCGCGCCAATACCTTAGCTGCGAGGTCTTTCAAAAGGTCGGCGAATGCGGGCGCCGAAACTGTAGCCGCCCCGTGCTGCTCCATTCTGCGCATATGCTCAAAGAGCAGCCGCCCGACGCTTAGCTCATCCAAAAGCTCGATAGCCTTGGCTTCTATCAGCTCAATAGCGATACCAAGAAGTCGGGGATTCCTAACGGATTCGAGAACCTCAATCCTGGTGTTAGAGAAGTCGATGCCGCGACTGCCCAATATCTGTTTCACGTCATTGATGGACCACTCGGCCAGCGTGATCGTCCTTACTGCACAAAATATCGTTTTTTTGAGATACGCCCAGTGCTGCGCACGGGTGGTGACCACCAGGCAGCCGCCCAGTTCCTTCAAACGTAGCGCGGCGCGATCGAGCCAACGCCCCCAGTTCGACTTGAGCGGTTGGTTAAGCCCGTCCGCTATAAGGGTTACGCGGACGGAGCTTGCCGGAATGTTCGTGCGCCAATCTTTGAAGCGGCGCCGCCAGCGCGCGATCACTTGCGGCGTAACATTTCCATCTGTCTGATAGATCAGTTTGCGAATTAGGAAGTCATCGAAGTCTTCTGTATCATCTCCGGTCAAATCGTCGGCAGGACACAGGACGAGAAGTGATTTGGGATTGGACAGATTCCAGCCCTGGACAGCCAGCCAGGATTTTCCGACTCCCTCTTCACCGACAATTGCGTAGATTTCGCTTTCTGGAGCTCCGGAGAATGCCTTTGTAAGAAGCGCACGCTCAGGTCGGTCGAGTGCCGAAGGGCCGGACGGATCAAATGGGGAGAGTGGTTGGCCGAGCTCGGCGCGCGCCTGCACTTTGTCTGTGAACAACCGGCCCAGCCATTCTTGGTTGAGCGTCTTGGCGTGGCCCAACCCAACGTCTGTGGCGAGTGACTTTCTGAGCGCACTCAGCCTTGAGGGATAATCCCCGTGTTTTTCAAAGTGGTCGATTGCTTTGATAGCGGGTGCGATAAGACCCGATCCAAGCTTTCCGGTGAGTCCTTGTTCGATAATTGCTTTGGATTTTGAACCTGCCGCAACAGTGGCGACGAGCAGCGCCCCGAGATCGTTATTTGACCAGTCCAATACCGTGAAGCCGAAGCCGTTCTTGGCCGAAAATTTCCGCCCGTCTTCGACTGTTTGGGATGCCACCTCGCATGTTGCTCCGAGTATCCAGAGATCCACCACGCCGGTGTCGTCGTTCGCAACGTCGAAAAGCTTTGTCGAAATATCGTTCTTTGAAAGGCCTTCTTTGTAGCGTTTGCCCTCGAAATATGTGGCCCCGCCATCGAACGCCGAATCGCCGTCTCGTCCTCGCTGTGTACCTGACTTTGCGAGACGGAAAGATTGTCCTGTGATTTCACCCAGTACGACTCCGAGCAACCCTTCAAATCCTTCTGGGCCTGAAGGATCGAGGGCTAAAAGGGCGTCCTGTAGAGCCTTCGCGTGCGTTTTATCTGCTGTGTTCATGCTGGAATGACGGTTCCACAAGTGTTGCAGCCAATGGGAGTTAGAGGGCGTAGCTTTGTCAGGTGAACGCTTTGCTTCACCTCTTGGCTAGGTTCGGAAGAATAAAGGTGCCGGTTGCAGAACGACAACTTTCCGGACCTCCCGCTTTTAAAAGCAACGAATGTCTCCTACTGGCCGATTCTGTTGAAAAAGTCGGCTTCTGGAAGCTCTGCTCTCGGGCAGCTCAAAAAGCGCTTAATTTTGGTGTCGCTACGCAAAATCTAAGACAGATCTATCCTCTGAACGAACCAGATTTCAACCTCGCTCACGGTCTTTCATCGGCAAAAATCGTGGCGGGCCTTTTTCAACAGAATTGGCCGTTAGGTGTCCTCCACGAGTGGCAACTATGAATCGACTTCTGCCGGTCACAGCGCGCCCAGTACGCTGGTCAAGTCCATGCAATTACGCATGGCTCACTCTCTACGAGACTGCTTGCTGAACTCCACCTGCCAGCCCCGGTTAACATACCCTTTACTTTCCTTGTTGAATTTTTTGAAAACTTCCTCTTTTACAGAGTAATCCACCAGCAGGAAGCTTTCCCTCTCTACAACCGACGCCTCCATATGCTCCGCAATCTGGCGCGCAAGCAGGTTGTCATGTGTATGAAGCCTCCCAGAGTTTTCAATGGCGATAGCGGCTATCAGCAAGTCGTTCCAGCTATTTCTAAAATTAGCCTTTAGAGAGCTTTTTTCCTTCAGTGAAGACAGCAAATCCTGAGCTTTTTCTATGGCTTCACTGCTGAGAGGGATGCATTCTATTTCGCACTCCAGAAGGAAACTGAATTTTCTCTTCAGCGTTTTTCTTTTTTCCTTGGGCAAATGAGAGATGACGCTATTGAAAAGCTCCGACGATTTGTTGTTGATGATCTCCGACATCGCATAATTTCCAAAATGGATGATCGTGGGGTGAATGGCCCCGAAATCCATCTTCACCCAGTCAGTACTCATTTTTGAAAACGCATGATCCCGACGCATAAGTCTGTCAGGAAAACTCATGGCGGCATGGCGCTGGGAAATCAAGGGAACATAATAGTTGGCACTGACTGGATCAGGGCTTACAGCCCCAAGAAACTCGGACGCCACAATGGAGGAAACTCTCGCACCTTCGACATCAACACGCTCAGTATTCTGGATGGCCGCAATCAGGATTTGGGTATCAAGAAAGTCTCTTGGATTATCCATAATTAACACTCGATTTGATGATGACGATATTGGCCCCTGACAAAATGCAAAGAACAAGTCATTCAGGTTCAAGCGGAACGACTTGCCGGGGCGTTAAATAAATCAAAGCGGCTGCGGTCCACCCTTCCACGGCATGTATTCAACCCGCACAATCCCCTCGGCCACGCCTTGCGGGTTGACTGTAAAGCCAGGTAATTGCCGCAGGTTCATCTGCTTGCATTGCGCGCTCAAGCGGGACTGCAAGTCGCCATCGAGCTTGAATGCATCAGGCCTTTGACGGCTGGCCCTGAGGTTTACCAGGCAGCCCTGCACTTGGCCCTGGGCATTGGCGACATAACGAAAATCGGCATAGCCGATGCTGGAGGCGGGCTGGTTATGCAGAGTCTGTTCCCAGAAAAAGCGGCTTTGCGCGTAGCGCGTAACCCTGCCTGTGCGTTTGAGCCCGAGTTCTTCAGTGTCCTGATCAGACGAGAACAAGAGCGGTGCCAGGATATCTGCTGTCCCGTCGGTATCGTAAAGCTCGGTCGGTACAAGGGGGAACAATGTGCTCCAGCACACGTCTTTCACCAAGGCCGCAAGGCGTGGATCGACAGGCTGAGATGATGAAGTATCTGGTGAATACGGCTGCGCCTCGCAGAGGATTACTTCATTGCGGCGATTGATTTTTACTCTGAGTTTCACGTTTCCATCTAAAAGTTCGCTTCTGGCGACCCGAACATTGCTGCTCAGGGCAACCCGAAAGCCTATGGAAAACTCTTCGAGCTTTTTGATCTGTTCTGGCGTCGATTGGTCCGTCGTCGGCGATTGGCAGCCTGCAATCGCTAGCAATCCAGCGATCGCTGCGGCCTTGGTCAGATCAAAGTGAATCGCTGACATGAAACGTCCTTGATAGATGCCCGGAATAAAGAGCGCGCAATGCTACTGATACGCAATTGCGGAGTCCATGCATTCCTCTGTTTACAGCAACCCCTGCTCCGCACAAACCTTCACCACCTGCTCGCGAAACCAGCCATTGGCTTCGTCTTCCTCGACTTCCCTGCTCCAGGCCATGTCCAGGGTGAAGCCTGGCAAGTCAGGGGGCAGTTCAAATACGGCAACCCAGGGTTCGGTGGCCAGCAAGGTCTGGATACGGCGCGGCAGGACCAGTATGAAATCGGTCCCTTCAAGCATTTGCAGGGCGGCGCGGTAGCTGGTGGCGCGGGTGATGATATGGCGTTCGCGGCCCTGGCGATGTAACCAGCCATCCACCATGTTGGTGTCGGACGTCCAGGGGGTCGGGTACACATGATGACGCTGAGTGAAGGTTTCGATATCGATGCTGGCACACAGCGGCGCGGATTGCGCGTCCATCACGCAGACCAGATCGTCTTCGAGCAAGATCTGGGTCGTCAGGCTCTCGGGTACGCGATGAAAGCCTGGCCCAAAACACAGGGCCAGATCGAACTGGCCTTCGCTCAAGGACTGGGCAGGCAATTCCTTGTTGAGCTTCTGGACATTGACAGTGACGGTATATCCGGCAGCGATGAACCCGCGCATCAGGTGCGGCAAGACCAGCAACTCGAAATACTCTGGCGCGCAGACCGTGAAGGTTGTCTGCCGGCTGGTGGGGTTGAACAATTGCAGCCCGTCATGGCACAGATTGATCTTTTGCAGGATCTGCTGCACATGACTTTGCATGGCAATGGCCTTGCGAGTCGGACGCATCCCGTTACGGGTGCTGATGAACAGATCGTCCTCGAAGTTGGCGCGCAACTTCTTCAAACAGTAACTGACCGTCGACTGGCTGACATGCAGTGCTTCCGACACCAGCGTCAGATTGCGCAGCTCGTAGACCGAGGCGAAGACCATCAGGTCCTGCATGTCGAGCTTTCTGAGAGCATTACTGTTGAGCATCGAGTCATCTCATGGCACTGACGGCGGATCGGGTCAGCGCAAGAAAGATAACATCAAAATACGATCACGCCGCCTCCCCTTCCATAAGCTTCGCTCTCTTCGGGGCCAACCTCGTTACACGGTGTAACAGGCCTCGAAACATCAGGCATTCTGCCGACGGCAGTTGCCGCAACCTTGAGATTCGCGCCTGGTAACGGCAGCCTTGACGGTCTCTGCCGGCTCGTCGATTTCATCCACTTCCAGCCACCAGGTTTCGCCACGGCAAGGATACTGAATGTAGAACGGCTGCCCCATTCGCGGCGTGGTAATGGAAACATTCTGCTCCCACGCCAGTGTCAGAATGCGGTCGAACGGTTCGTGCCAGGCATGCATCGCCAGATCGAACGTGCCGTTATGAATCGGCAACAGCCAGCGGCCACCCAGGTCGATATGCGCTTGCAGCGTCTGCTCTGGCTGCATATGCACATCCGGCCACTGGACGTTGTAGGCACCGGTTTCCATCAGCGTCAGGTCGAAAGGTCCGTATTGCTCGCCGATGGTCTTGAAGCCATCGAAGTAGCCGGTGTCGCCACTGAAGAAGATCCGCTGCTCATCCGTGAGGATCACCCAGGACGCCCAGAGGGTTTTATTGCTGTCGAGCAGGGTCCGTCCGGAAAAGTGCTGCGATGGCGTAGCGACGAAACGGATGCCCGACACTTCGGTGGACTGCCACCAATCCAGTTGCCGGACCTTGTGCGCAGGCACACCCCATTCGATCAAGGTATCGCCCACGCCCAGAGGCGTCAGGAAATGCTCGGTCTTGTCCATCAGTGCCTTGATGGCCATGTGATCAAGATGATCGTAGTGGTTATGCGACAGAATCACCGCCTTGAGTGGCGGCAGTTCTTCAAGGCTGATCGGCGGCTGATGAAAACGTTTCGGGCCAGCCCACTGCACCGGCGAAGCGCGCTCGGCAAAGACCGGATCGGTCAGCCAGAACTCATTGTGCAATTTGAGCAGCACTGTGGAGTGCCCAAGACGGAACACCGTCTTGTCCGGTGCCGCCAGCAGTTGCTGGCGCGACAGGGGTTGAACAGGAATCTCGCCGGCAGGCCGGGTTTCTCTGGGCTTATTGAACATGGCATTCCAGAACACCCCGAGCGTGCGGACAAACCCCAGCGACTTGACTGGCGCGTGGTTACGGTAGCGCCCCTCGTGACGAGACAAGACAGGCAATGAAGAAGCATCGGTTTTAGGGGTTGTCATGGCCATGATTTGCAGACTCCTGAGAACAGGTCGAGATTCCTGACATGCGGCTTCAAGCTATACGCACCTTACGGGGCGTAGCATGAAAAATGTGTAACAGTGTTTTACACTACACGGTGTAGTTTTAAGCTTGCATCATTCACCACGACAAGTAAACTGCCGAGTGTACTTTTCTCTAAACGCACGTTTGAAGCGAACTTATGACAGCACCCATGCGACTTACCGACCAGAAACGCGAATCCATTGTCATGGCAGCCATTGCCGAATTTCGTGATCGTGGTTTTGAAGTCACCAGTATGGATCGCATCGCTGCGCGGGCCGAAGTTTCAAAACGTACGGTCTATAACCACTTCCCCAGCAAGGAAGAGCTTTTTGCGGAAATCATCCAGCGCCTGTGGACGTGCGCGGCCCCATCGCCCGATGCGCCTTATCGACGCGATACCAGCCTGCGCGAACAGTTGCGCGACTTGTTGCGACACAAGATGGACTCCCTGACGGACAGTAACTTCCTGGACCTGGCACGGGTGGTCATCGGCGCCACCATTCACTCTCCCGATCGTGCTCAAGCATGGATGACACGTATCAACGAGCGTGAAGAGACGTTCACCACATGGATTCGCGCCGCCCAGAATGATGGTCGCCTCAAACCCACCGACCCCGGCTTCGCCGCCTCCCAGATGCATGCCCTGCTCAAGTCCTTCGCCTTCTGGCCGCAATTGACCCTCAATGCCGACATTCTCACCCCCGAAAAACAGGATGAAGTGATCGAATCGGCACTGGACATGTTTCTGGGCTGGTACGAGATCAAGCCCGGTCAGTGATGCGCCCGACGATTTCGTGCCGCTGCTCAAGGGATGCGGCCAGACGCTGATGAGTCATGGCCAGAATCCTGGCGGGCGCAGTCGTTGGATTACCCGCATTGAAAGGCGGTGCCGGGGCGTATTCCAGCTGCAACTGAATCGCCTGGGCCTGTTCTTCATCGAAGAGTTCAGCCACCAGCGTCAGGGCAAAATCGATCCCTGCCGTCACCCCGCCACCGGTCACCAGATTGCCATCGCGTACCACACGCCCCTGAGTGGCAATGGCCCCAAAGGCCGCCAACAAAGGATGCGAGGCCCAATGGGTGGTTACCCGTCGTCCTTGTAAAAGCCCCGCGGCCCCCAACACCAATGCGCCAGTACACACGGAGGTGACATAACGTGTCGTGCGAGCCTGGTGCCGGATAAATTCCAGAGTCTGTTCGTCCTCCAGCAAGGCGTTGATGCCAAGACCACCGGGAATGCAAATGACGTCCAGCGGCGGGCAGTCATTGAAATCCACCGTCGGCAACAGCGCCAGTCCGGTACTGGAGGTGAGCGGCTCCAGGCTCTTCCAGACCATATGCACCTTGACCCCCGGCAAAGAAGCAAAGACTTCGTAAGGCCCGGTCAGGTCCAGTTGCTGAACATCGGGAAACACCAGCAGGCCGATATGCAACGTCATCTCGGTAACTCCATGCAGAAAGTGGGTGGACGCATGAACTGTATCTGGATAGCCTTTGGCAGATACGCCACAAAACCCACCAATTACGCCAACCACATCAAATGAAGGCTTCTACATGGCTGACATCTCGAAAATCGTCCATATCGTTGCCTTCGCCGATGTTCAGGTCCTGGATGTCTGCGGCCCTTTGCAGGTGTTTGCCTCGGCCAATCGACGCCTGGAAGGTCTGGGCAAACCGCTGCCTTACGCCATGAAGGTCGTGGCGGCAGAACCGGGCAGTGTCATGTCGTCAGCTGGGCTGGGCTTGCAGACATGGCCACTGCCTGCCGCCGAACCTTGCGACACCTTGATCATCGCCGGTGGTCGAGGCATTGGCGCTGCCATGGAAAATGCAGAACTGGTGAACTGGATACAGCAGCAGGCCATGACAGCACGGCGTGTGACCTCCGTCTGCTCTGGTGCGTTTATCCTGGCGCAGACCGGGCTGCTGGATAATCGGCGCGTAGTGACCCATTGGGACAGTTGCGAGAGACTGGCCAAACGCTTCCCGAGCTTGCAAGTCGATCCCGACCCGATTTTCATCAATGACGGACGCTTCTGGACTTCGGCGGGGGTCACGGCGGGCATAGATCTGGCATTGGCCCTGATAGAACAGGACCTCGGGCATGCCATGGCGCTGGCGGTAGCCCGTGATCTGGTAGTGTTTCTCAAGCGCCCCGGCGGGCAGGCGCAGTTCAGCAACGCGCTGTCGATGCAGCAAGCCAGTCATCCCACAGAAAACCGCTTCGCCGAGCTGCATGGCTGGCTGATGGAGAATCTGGATGCAGACTTGTCGGTCGCCAGCCTCGCCGCTCGTGTGGGCATGAGCGAACGCAGTTTCGTGCGCCACTACAGCGCCCAGACCGGCACTACACCGGCCAAGGCTGTCGAGCAGCTTCGCGTGGAAGCTGCGCGTCGGCTGTTGAGTGAAAGCACTCTGGCAATCAAACGCATCGCCTCACAATGCGGCTTTGGCAGTGAAGAAACACTGCGCCGCAGTTTCCTGAGGGCAATGTCGGTCACGCCGCTGGCTTATCGGGAACGGTTCAGGCACCAGGCTTAGCCCAGCACCACACCCCGACACTCCCCGAACCCGATAGACACCTGCCCTTCGCGATGGCAGCGGGCGCGCAGGATCACTTCGTCGCCCGGCTCCAGAAAGCGCCGCTCTTCGCCATTGGGCAGTTTGACGACCTGCTTGCCGCCTTCGGTCATCTCCAGCAGGCTGCCGAACTGCCCGGCCTGCGGACCGGAAAGCGTTCCTGTACCGAACAGATCCCCCGGTTGCAACTTGCAGCCGTTGACGCTGTGGTGCGTGATCATCTGCGCCACGGTCCAGTACATGTTCAGGCTGTTGCTCAAGGCCAGACGACAGGGCTCCAGACCCTGAGCCTTCATCTGCTCGGTCAGCAGCAGGACCTCCAGTTCGATATCCAGCGCACCGTTTTCCTGATCCGTCGGATCGAACAGGTACGGCAACGGCTGCGGGTCGCCTTCGGGACGTGGCGGTTGAGGGCTGCGAAACGGAGCCAGGGCTTCGGCGGTCACTACCCAGGCAGAAATCGTCGTGGCAAAACTCTTGGACAGGAACGGGCCCAGCGGCTGATATTCCCAGGCCTGGATATCCCGCGCCGACCAGTCGTTGAGCAGGCAGAAACCGGCGATATGCTCGCTCGCCCGATCAATCGCAATCGGCGTGCCCTGCTCATTGCCCGGCCCGATCCACACGCCCATTTCCAGCTCGTAATCCAGCCGTTTGCAGGGGCCGAATGCCGGTACTTCCTGGCCCGGCGCCAATGTCTGGCCGTTGGGGCGCTGGATCGGTGTATCGGAAATGCACAGCGTTGAGGCCCGACCGTGATAGGCGATGGGCACGTACTTGTAGTTGGGCAGCAAGGGGTTGTCCGGGCGGAACAACTTGCCGACGTTCATCGCGTGATGAATGCCCACATAAAAGTCGGTGTAATCCCCTACCCGCGCAGGCACATGCAGGCGGCATTCAGCGATGGGATGCAGCAGATTGGCGGCCTGCAGGCTGGCGCGTTGCGGGCTGTCCTCTGCGAACAGTTGCAGCAAGGCAGCGCGCAAGGTGCGTCGCGCCGGAGCACCCAATGCGAAGAAATCATTCAACTGATCGCGGCTGGCGACGTCTGCAACCTTTTGCGCTTCTCCCTCGAAAAAACCGGCCTGCACTGCCGCTTGCAGATCGAACACCAGATCGCCGATGGCCACACCGCCACGCGGGCCTGTATCGCCATTGCTGAACACGCCCAACGGCAGGTTTTGCAAGGGGAAATCGGGATGACCATTGGCCGAGGCAATCCAGCTATGGCGGGTTGAAGAAACATTCATCAAGGCAATTCCTTATTGAAAATCCTGGCCATGTCACTCCAGCAAGCGTCGTAATCGCGTTGCAGTTGCTCACAGTCCAACGCATGACGGCTTGGGCGCAGGACCTTGCCAGTCTCGAACATGAAGGCCAGGGTGTTATCGATCTTGTGGGGTTTGAGTTCGGCGGCAATGGCTTTTTCTGCGGTGGCATTGTCAGGGCCGTGGGCGCTCATGCAGTTGTGCAGCGATGCCCCGCCCGGCATGAAACCTTCGGCCTTGGCATCGTAGACACCCTCGATCAGGCCCATGAATTCGTTCATCAGGTTGCGGTGGAACCACGGAGGCCGGAACGTGTTTTCCGCCACCATCCAGCGCGGCGGGAAGATCACGAAGTCGATATTGGCCTGCCCGTGAACCGCGCCCGGAGCCGTGAGCACCGTGAAGATCGAAGGGTCTGGATGATCGAAACTGACCGTGCCGATGGTATTGAAACGACGCAGGTCATATTTGTACGGCACGTTGTTGCCATGCCAGCCCACCACGTCGAAGGGTGAATGATCCAGTTGCGTGGACCACAGCTCGCCGAGAAACTTCTGCACCAGTTCAACCGGTGCGTCGCTGCTCTCGAAACGGGCAGTGGGCGCCAGAAAATCTCGCGGGTTGGCCAGCCCGTTGCTGCCGATAGGCCCCAGGTCCGGCAGACGCAATGCACTGCCGTGGTTCTCGCAGATATAGCCACGGGCAGTGGCATCCAGCAGTTGCACTGTGAATTTCATGCCGCGAGGCAGCACTGCGATTTCCTGCGGCTCGATATCCAGCAGCCCCAGCTCAGTGACGATGCGCAACCTTCCCTGCTGCGGCACCACCAGCCACTCGCCATCGGCATTGAAGAACGCTCGCTGCATCGAGGCATTGGCGCGGTACACGTAAATGCTCACGCCCTCTGCCTGATCGGCCGCACTGGTGCTGGCCAGCGCTATCAGGCCATCGATGAAGTCCGTGGGCTCAGCCGGAATATCGAAGGCATTCCAGCGCAGGCGATTGGGTGTGATCGGCCCTTGTTCAAGCCCAGTGATCTGCCGGAGCAAACGCTCATATCGAGGATGGGCAGCCGAGGGTTTGATTCTGTATAGCCAGGTACGCCGGGCCTCGGCGCGCGGGACCGTGAAAGCCGTGCCGGACAGCAGTTCGGCATAAAGCCCCAATGTGTGTTTCTGCGGAGAGTTCTGACCGACCGGCAACGCACCGGGCAGCGCTTCACTGCTGAAGTGATTGCCGAAGCCGGATTGATACACCAGTGGTTCGTGATCGGGATGAACAGGCATCTGGACCTCTTGTTTTTATTGGGTCGCATAGCGGCGAATCAAAAATCGTAAATCGATTACGAATAACGTAATTTGAGTTTGAGGTGTGGTCAAGCTATAAAAGCTGCCTTTCCAGATTGGCGCCCCACCCATGACCGATGAAATCGAAAGCCCTGCAAACGGACGCCAGCAAAAGGTTCAGGCGGCCGAAGTCGGCCTGGGAGTGCTCAAGGCTCTGGCCGAACTGACGCCTTCGACGTCGTTGTCGAAACTGGCCGAGCATCTGGGCATGCCAGCCAGCAAGGTTCATCGATATCTACAGGCACTTATTGCCAGTGGTTTTGCCGAACAGGACGGGGCCACCAACCACTACGGGCTGGGTCGCGAAGCGCTACAAGTCGGCCTGGCCTCGCTGGGCAAGCTGGATGTGCTGAAAGTCGCCGCACCTCATCTGGCGACCTTGCGCGACGAACTGAATCAAACCTGCTTCCTGGCAGTCTGGGGCAACAAAGGGCCAACCGTGGTCTATGTCGAGCAATCCACAGGCGCGGTCACGCTGGTGACGCAGATCGGTTCGGTATTGCCACTGCTGAGTTCCTCTACCGGCCTGGTCTTCGCCAGCTTTCTGGCGGACAGGGAAACAGCCGCCCTACGGGAACAGGAAATCCCTCACCT
The DNA here is from genome assembly GCF_015471405.1 of Pseudomonas cichorii. GTDB lineage: Bacteria > Pseudomonadota > Gammaproteobacteria > Pseudomonadales > Pseudomonadaceae > Aquipseudomonas > Aquipseudomonas serbiensis. Next base: position 245,780 of record NZ_BLVZ01000006.1, on the reverse strand, counting down.
GAACGCAGCGCAACTCAAGGACGTCGAGCAGCATGTCGAACAGATTCGCGCCAACGGCGTGCATCAGATTCAAGGGCTGCTGATGCCCGGCGTCAACGCGGTATCTTCTCCGGTTTTTGCCATGGGCAACAAACTGGCAGGCGTGGTGACAGTGGTGGGATCGGGCGCGCTCCTGACCGGCAAGGCGCAGGACCTTGCGGCCAGACAATTACTTGCAACGGCACAGGCGATCAGTGGGCGGATGGGGGCTGAAAGCTGAAAGTCATAAGTTGCAAGCCATAAGCTGCAAGCTGCAAGCTGCAAGATTAGAAGCCCATCTGCTCTTTCTTGCAGCTTATAGCTTGCAGCTTGCAGCTTACAGCCCTCCCCCCTCCTACTCCTCCGCCATCAACACTCCACGCCGGATCTGATCCCGTTCGATCGACTCGAACAGCGCCTTGAAATTGCCTTCGCCAAACCCGTCATCGCCCTTGCGCTGGATGAACTCGAAGAACACCGGCCCCATCAGGGTTTCGGAGAATATCTGCAGCAGCAGACGACGCTGACCACCGTCGGACGAGCCATCTAAAAGGATGCCTCGGGATTTCAATTCGGCTTCCGGCTCACCATGGTCAGGCAGGCGGCCTTCGAGCATTTCGTAGTAGGTCTCCGGCGGCGCGGTCATGAAGCGCATGCCGATGGCTTTCAGGGCATCCCAGGTCTTGATCAGGTCATCGGTGAAGAACGCCACATGCTGGATGCCTTCGCCATTGAACTGCATCAGGAACTCTTCAATCTGGCCTGCGCCTTTGGAGGACTCTTCGTTCAAGGGAATACGGATCATGCCATCGGGTGCGGTCATGGCCTTTGACGTCAGGCCGGTGTATTCACCCTTGATGTCGAAGTAGCGAATCTCACGGAAGTTGAACAGCTTTTCATAGAAATTCGCCCAATACGCCATGCGTCCGCGATAGACGTTGTGGGTCAGGTGATCGATGAACTTCAGGCCTGCGCCCTCGGGATGCCGGTCCACTCCTTCGATGAAGTTGAAGTCGATGTCATAGATCGAGGTGCCTTCGCCAAAACGGTCGATCAGGTACAGCGGCGCGCCGCCGATCCCCTTGATCGCCGGCAAGCGCAATTCCATAGGCCCGGTGGCGATTTCAACGGGTTGCGCCCCCAGCTCAAGGGCTCGGCTATAGGCCTTTTGTGCATCCTTGACCCGAAACGCCATGCCGCACACCGACGGCCCGTGCTCGGCCGCGAAATAGGAGGCCAGGCTATGAGGTTCGTTATTGAGAATCAGGTTGATCGCGCCCTGGCGATACAGCACCACATCCTTGGAGCGATGGGTCGCGACCTTGGTAAAGCCCATCATCTCGAAGACAGGCTCAAGGACATTGGGGGTCGGCGAGGCGAATTCGATGAATTCAAAGCCCATCAGGCCCATCGGGTTTTCGTATAGATCAGCCATGGTCTGGCTCCTTGCAGGAAAAGTGAGAATGCGGGACAGCCCAAATCACTTTTCTGCGGGCGGCGCACAGGGAACGCCCCGAACACTGCGGGCCAGGAAGTCACCAAAAATCAGTTGCAAACCCAATGTTTTCATAAGTTTCAGCCTAGTCCGGCTTGTCCGGTTGTGCATCCGGGTGCGCCTTCAGGAAGGCGGGAGATTGCAGCGCCTGTCGTTCGACCTGGACGATACGCGGATAAGCGCCCAGGTCGACCTTGAAGCGCCGCGCCGCATAGACCTGCGGTAAAAGATACACATCTGCCACGCTGGGCACATCTCCAAAACAGAACGCCGCATCGTCAATCAACTGCTCGACGGCATTCAGACCTTCGCCTATCCAATGGCCAATCCAGCCTGTGACCTCTGCCTCGTCATGCCCCATGCCACGCAAACGGTTGAGCACAGAGACATTGTGCAGCGGGTGAATATCACACCCGATCACGGCGGCCACCGCCCGCTGCCGGGCACGTAGCAGCAGGTCCGATGCAAGCAGAGGTGGCTGCGGGTAACGCTCTTCGAGGTATTCGATAATGGCAGGCGACTGGGTGATGACCTCACCGCTCTCAAGCTGCAAGGCTGGTACGCGACACTGTGGATTGATGGCCTTGTATTGCGGCTTGAGGTGTTCACCGCCATCACCGGCCAGATTGACCGCAATCGCAGTGTAATCCAGCCCCTTGAGAGCAAGAGCGATGCGCACGCGATAACTGGCCGTCGAGCGGTAGTAGGTAAACAGGCCAGGCCAAGCCATATCTCGTGGGAGCGAATTCATTCGCGAAAGCTCGTTATTATTTTCGTAAATACATTACGTTATGCGTAAATTGCGGGATCACCCGCCGCCTGTCAAGCCAACACTCACGTCCAGCCTTGCAGACGCAAGGTCGAACGCACCAGCCGCTGCTCTTCGTTTTCGATTTCCCGCAGGTTTTCGCAGATGCTCTGAATATGTGCGAGGGCGGCCTTGCGAGCCTGTTCCGGGAGACGGCCGGTCACGGCGTTGTACAGGCGGGCATGCTGGCGGTCGATCTGACGCTTCTGCGGCTCGCGATGATAGAGATTGTTGACCGAGGCATAGACCGTGTTGAGCAGCAGGTCGGTGAGCGAGCGCAAGGTTTGCACCAACACCGGATTATGCGAAGCCTCACAGATCGCCAGATGGAAGGCGTGGTCCAGACGAGCGTGTTCACTGGCTTCAAGCTCCCGGCTCTGGGCCGCAACCAGGGCGTCATAGCTTCGTGTGATCAGAACAAAATCCGCATCGGTGCCGCGCAAGGCCGCAAGCCGCGCCGATTCGCCTTCCAGCAGGCTGCGCACTTCGAACAGGTCATACAGGGTGCGCGGTTGCGAGCCGAACAGGTGCATCAGCGGTGAGACTTGCTGCTGGCTGTTCATTTGCGCGACAAACGAGCCCTTGCCCTGCTCGGTCTCGATAATCCCCCGAGCCCGCAGCAACTTCAGCCCTTCACGCAGGGCGGTGCGGGAAACGCCAAGCTTTTCGGTCAGGCGACGCTCGGAGGGCAAGAGTTGCCCCACCTTCAGGACGCCATCGACGATCAGCCGCTCGATACGCTCACAGACCACATCCGCCACTTGCGGAACCCGCTGCTTTGCAGAGCCGTCCATCCTCACTCCAACTGGTATGACCAGATCAAAGGTATAAACCGATAGCGAACCACATCTACAACAAGACAATGATTTTCAAGGAGTTTTAAAAGAAATAACGCCGTAAATCCCTGAAAAACTGGTTCGACCACCTGCGCAAAGCATGGACAGTAAAGCCGGGAACGCCAATGATGCAAGCCAACCGCTGCCTGAAACCGGTAAACGCAAGCCCTACAAAAACAACATTGGGTTGCACCATGAATATTCTCTACGACGAACGCATCGACGGCGCTCTGCCTGCCGTCGACAAGCAGCAACTGCTGCATGACCTGCAACAGCAGTTGCCGGATCTGGATATCCTGCATCGCCCCGAAGAGCTGCGGCCCTATGAGTGCGATGGCCTGTCTGCCTATCGGACCACTCCGATGCTGGTGGCATTGCCCCGGCATATCGAAGAAGTCCAGACCTTGCTCAGGCTGTGCCATGAACGGCATGTGCCGGTGGTAGCGCGTGGTGCAGGCACCGGTCTTTCCGGTGGTGCCTTGCCGCTGGAGAAAGGTGTATTGCTGGTGATGGCGCGCTTCAATCAGATTCTGGAGATAGACCCCGCCGCCCGTCTGGCACGGGTTCAACCGGGCGTACGCAACCTGGCGATTTCCCAGGCTGCGGCGCCTCACGGTCTGTATTACGCGCCTGACCCTTCTTCCCAGATCGCCTGCTCCATCGGCGGTAACGTCGCGGAAAACGCAGGCGGTGTGCATTGCCTCAAGTACGGTCTGACCGTCCACAACCTGCTCAAGGTCGAAATACTCAGCGTCGAAGGTGAGCCCATGACGCTGGGTAGCGATGCGCTGGATTCTCCGGGCTTCGATCTGCTGGCGCTGTTTACCGGCTCCGAAGGCATGCTGGGCGTCATCACCGAAGTGACCGTCAAACTGTTGCCCAGACCGCAGGTCGCCAAAGTGCTGCTGGCGGCCTTTGATTCCGTGGAAAAAGCCGGGCGGGCCGTGGCCGATATCATCGCCGCCGGCATCATCCCCGGCGGGCTGGAAATGATGGACAACCTGGCGATTCGCGCCGCCGAGGACTTCATTCACGCCGGTTATCCGGTCGATGCCGAAGCCATTCTGCTGTGCGAACTCGACGGCGTCGAAGCCGACGTACACGATGACTGTGAACGGGTCCGGGAAGTGCTGACCAGAGCTGGCGCCACCGAACTGCGTCAGGCCAGGGACGAAGCCGAGCGCGTTCGTTTCTGGGCCGGACGCAAGAATGCCTTCCCGGCGGTCGGGCGCCTGTCGCCGGATTATTACTGCATGGACGGCACCATTCCGCGCCGGGAACTGCCCGGCGTCCTGCAAGGCATTACCCGACTGTCCGAAGAGTACGGCCTGCGAGTCGCCAATGTGTTCCATGCCGGAGACGGCAACATGCATCCGCTGATCCTGTTCGATGCCAACCAGCCGGGCGAACTGGAACGCGCCGAAAATCTGGGCGGCAAGATCCTTGAGTTGTGCGTCGCGGTGGGCGGCAGCATCACCGGCGAACACGGTGTCGGACGGGAAAAGATCAATCAGATGTGTGCCCAGTTCAACAGCGATGAGCTGACCTTTTTCCACGCGATAAAAGCAGCCTTCGATGCCAGTGGCATGCTCAACCCCGGCAAGAACATTCCAACCCTGCACCGCTGTGCGGAATTCGGCGCCATGCATATCCATGCGGGCCAGTTGCCCTTCCCTGAACTGGAGCGTTTCTGATGGCGACCACCCATGACAACGATGCCAGCCAGGCCTTGCTCGATCAGGTCAATAAGGCCCTGCTAGATGCAACACCGCTACGGATTCAGGGCAGCAACAGCAAGTCTTTCCTGGGCCGTAACGTGACAGGCAAAGTGCTCGACACCCGCGAGCATCGCGGCATCGTCAGCTACGACCCGACGGAACTGGTGATTACCGCTCGCGCCGGCACGCCACTGAGCGAGTTGATGCAAGCTCTCGATGACGCCGGGCAAATGCTGCCCTGCGAACCGCCAAGGTTTGGCGAAGCCACACTTGGCGGCATGGTCGCCGCCGGATTGTCCGGGCCACGCAGACCCTGGTCCGGCTCGGTACGGGATTTCGTGCTCGGCACACGGGTGATTACCGGACTGGGCAAACACTTGCGCTTTGGCGGCGAAGTGATGAAAAACGTCGCCGGTTACGACGTCTCGCGCCTGATGGCAGGCAGCCTGGGCTGTCTTGGGCTGCTGACCGAAGTGTCACTCAAGGTCCTGCCAAAACCCCGCCAGTGCAGCAGCATCGCCCTGGAAATGAACAATGCTCAGGCTCTGCAACGCCTGGCCGAATGGGGTCAGCAGCCAATCCCGATCAGCGCCGCCAGCCATGATGGCCGCGTCCTGCATCTGCGCCTTGAAGGTGGCGAAGGCTCGGTAAGCGCTGCACGGGACAGCCTCGGCGGCCAGACAATCAACCCCGATTACTGGCAAGACCTGAACGAGCAGCGTCTGGACTTTTTCCTCGACAGCCGCCCCTTGTGGCGTCTGTCTGTCCCCAACAACGCTGGCGTACTGGATCTGCCCGGCGACCAGTTGCTCGACTGGGGCGGCGCGCAACGCTGGCTGAAATCCGACGCGGACAGCGCAACGATCCGCAGCCTGGTAACGGCCATCGGCGGTCATACGACGTGCTATCACGCGGGTCACGAGGACAGCCCGTTCCAGCCGCTGGCCACACCGTTGCTGCGTTATCACCAGCAACTCAAGGCCCGGCTCGACCCGCAGGGCATCTTCAACCCTGGCCGAATGTACGCGGAGTTCTGATCATGCAGACCACCTTGAGCGAACACGCCAGACAACTGCCCCGCGCCGAAGAGGCCGAGAGCATCCTGCGCAGTTGTGTGCATTGCGGTTTCTGCAATGCCACCTGCCCGACCTATCAGTTGCTCGGCGATGAGCTGGACGGTCCTCGCGGGCGCATTTATCTGATCAAGCAAGTCCTGGAAGGCAATGAGGTCACCGAGAAAACCCAACTGCATCTGGACCGCTGCCTGAGCTGTCGCAATTGCGAAACCACCTGCCCGTCGGGCGTGGATTATCACAACCTGCTGGACATCGGGCGTGCCGTGGTCGATGCCGCCGTGCCTCGTCCGTTGGGCCAGCGTCTGTTGCGCGACAGCCTGCGCCATGTCGTTCCCCATGCCGGGCTGTTCAAATCCCTGACGCAACTGGGCAATACCTTTCGCCCCTTGCTGCCCGACAGCCTGAAAACCAAACTTCCGGCCTCGATATACCCGGCAGGAGCTCGTCCGGCACAACGCCACGAACGCCAGGTACTTTTGCTGGAAGGCTGTGTTCAGCCGGGTCTGTCGCCCAATACCAATGCGGCGACCGCAAGGGTGCTGGATAGGCTGGGTATCAGCGTGCAGCCCATCAGTGAGGCCGGTTGCTGCGGTGCCGTGGACTACCATTTGAATGCTCAGGACGCAGGACTGGATCGAGCTCGGCACAATATCGATGCCTGGTGGCCCGCCATTGAGAGCGGTGCCGAAGCCATCGTCCAGACGGCCAGCGGTTGCGGTGCCTTCGTAAAGGATTATGGTCATCTGTTACGCCATGACCCTGAATATGCCAGCAAAGCCGCGCGGGTCAGCGCCTTGAGCAAGGATCTGGTGGAGGTGCTGCGCGATGAACCGTTGCAGGCGCTTGGCATCAAAAGCGACCTGCGCCTGGCGTTCCATTGCCCTTGTACCTTGCAGCACGCGCAAAAGCTCGGCGGAGAAGTCGAGCGGGTGCTGACACGCTTGGGCTTTAACCTCACCACAGTCCCCGACGGGCATCTATGCTGTGGCTCGGCAGGCACCTACTCCATAACCCAGCCTGAGTTGTCGCGTCAATTACGCGATAACAGAATGAACGCTCTGGAAAGTGGAAAGCCAAACGTTATCGCTACCGCCAATATCGGCTGCCAGACTCATCTCTCGGGCGCCAACCGGACACCGGTGCGGCACTGGATCGAATTGATCGATCAGGCCCTCACCCCTTCTGAATCTCACTGAAAACCAATCTGGAGAATCCCATGAAAATAAAAGCCGTTCTGACCCAGACCGAAGTAAGCCAAATGCTGATTGCCGCCCGCGACGAGGCGCTGGCCAATAACTGGGCCGTGTCCATTGCCGTGGTCGATGACGGCGGTCACCTGCTGGCCTTTGAACGTCTGGACGGCGCAGCCGCGATCAGCAGCTACATCAGCGTGGAAAAAGCCCGTACTTCCGCACTGGGTCGTCGCGAGTCCAAGGGTTATGAAGAGATGGTCAACGGCGGTCGTACGGCATTTCTCAGCGCGCCTTTGCTGACCTCGCTGGAAGGTGGCGTGCCGGTGATTATCGATGGGCAGGTCATCGGTGCGGTGGGCGTGTCGGGTGTGAAAGCCGACCAGGATGCCCAGGTAGCGAAGGCCGGGATTGCGGCGCTGAATGCTGATTGATGTGCGCACATCATGAATTAAGTGGAGTTTTCGTAGGAGCGAATTCATTCGCGAGAGGCCCGTATATCCGAAGAGGATCTATCGTCTTCAATGACGTCTCGCGGATAAATCCTCTCCTACCTGCCCCTGTTTTATACAAACCCATCAGGGATGAGGCCTGACCATGACTGATTTCATCAAATGCCAACGTCTGAAAGTGGCAGTCAATCTGCAACGCTTCATCGATGAAGAAGTACTGCCGGGCACAGGGCTGGATCGCGAAGAATTCTGGGAAGGGTTCGACGCTCTGGTACATGAGCTGGCCCCCCTGAACCGCGACTTGCTGGCAGAACGTGACCGCCTGCAAGGCGAGCTGGATAAATGGCACAAGGCGCATCCCGGCCCGATCAGCGATATGCCGGCCTACCGTAGTTTTCTGCAATCCATCGGCTATCTGCATCCGGTGCCTGAGCAGGTCTGCGCCACCACGTCCAATGTGGATCTGGAAATCAGCGACCAGGCCGGCCCGCAATTGGTGGTCCCTGCCAGCAATGCTCGATACGCACTGAATGCGGCCAATGCACGCTGGGGTTCGCTGTATGACGCCCTGTACGGCACCGATGCGATTCCCACCAGCGAAGGCGCGGAAATCAGTGCCGGTTACAACCCGCTGCGCGGAGCCAAGGTCATCGTCTTTGCCCGTGAACTGCTGGACGAAATCGCCCCCCTCGCCCGAGGCACGCACATCGATGCGCGGCATTACGCGATCATCGACGGCAAGCTACAGATCAGGCTGGCAGATGACAGTGAAACCGGTCTGAAACAGCCGGAAAAATACCTCGGCTATCAGGGCGATCCCCAGCATCCGACCGCCGTGCTACTGAAGAACAATGGCTTGCATGTGGAAATCCAGATCGACCACAAACACGCCATCGGCAGCAACGATATCGCCGGGATCAAGGATCTGCTGATCGAATCGGCGCTTTCAACCATCATCGACTGCGAAGACTCGGTCACCGCCGTGGATGCCGACGACAAGGTGTCGGTCTATCGCAACTGGCTGGGCCTGATGAAGGGCGACCTGAGCGAAGAGCTGGTCAAGGGCGGCAAGACCATCACCCGTCGTCTCAATGCAGACCGTGCCTACAAGGCCGCCAATGGTGGTGAACTGAAACTGCCGGGGCGCTCTCTGTTGCTGATCCGCAACGTAGGCCATCTGATGACCAGCCCCGCCATTCTGGACCGCCAGGAACATGAAATTCCCGAAGGCATCCTCGATGGCGTGATAACCAGCCTGATCGGCCTGCATGACCTGAAACGTCGTGGCAATTCCCGTGCAGGCAGTATCTATATCGTCAAACCCAAGATGCATGGCCCTCAGGAAGTGGCATTCGCCGGTCAACTGTTCAGCCATATCGAGGACCTGCTCAAACTGCCGCGAAACACCCTGAAAATGGGCATCATGGATGAAGAACGCCGCACCAGCGTCAACCTCAAGGCCTGCATCGATGCGGCCTCGACGCGGGTTGCCTTTATCAACACCGGCTTTCTGGACCGTACCGGCGATGAAATCCACAGCGCCATGCAGGCCGGCCCGGTATTGCGCAAAGGCGACATGAAAAACACGCCCTGGATCAAGGCTTACGAGCGTAACAACGTGCTGGTCGGCCTGACCTGCGGCCTGCGCGGACGGGCGCAGATCGGCAAAGGCATGTGGGCGATGCCCGATCGCATGGCCGACATGCTGGAGCAGAAAATCATCCACCCGCAATCCGGAGCCAGCACGGCCTGGGTGCCCTCACCAACCGCCGCGACCTTGCATGCGCTGCACTATCACAAGGTCGATGTGACCAAAGTCCAGGAAGAGCTGCAACAGATCAAGCTGGCCGATATCAGCGAACAGTTGCTGGATGACCTGCTGAGCATCCCGGTTGCCAACAAGACGGACTGGTCTGTGGAGCAGATTCGTGCAGAAGTCGAGAACAATGCCCAGGGCTTGCTCGGTTATGTGGTGCGCTGGGTCGAGCAGGGCGTCGGTTGCTCCAAGGTGCCGGACATTCACAACGTAGGCCTGATGGAGGACCGGGCAACGCTGCGCATCTCGAGCCAGCACATGGCCAACTGGCTGTACCATGACGTGATCGATCAGGAGTTCGTGCTGGGCATTCTGGAGCGCATGGCCAGGGTGGTCGACAAACAGAACGCCGGGGACTCGCGCTATCGGCCCATGGCGGCGGACTTCAAGAAATCCGTCGCCTTCCAGGCGGCCTGCGCGCTGGTGCTCAAGGGCACCGAACAACCCAGCGGTTATACCGAACCGTTGCTGCATAAGTTCCGGTTGGGGTTCAAAAAGTAGGAGTGAATTCATTCGCGAAGGTCATTCATTCGCAAAGTCATTTTTTTCGCGAATAAATTCGCTCCTACGGGGGTGTCAGGAGCTTTCGCGTACCACCAGCTCAAAACCCAGGTCCACATGAGGTGGCTGGGCCAGCCCTTCAAGCAGGCCCAGCAGTACTTGTGCAGCGCGTTGCCCGACTTCCTGGCGCGGTGTGCGGATCGAAGTCAGACGCGGGAACATGTGGGCCGAGCCGGGCAAATCGTTGAACCCCACCAGGGAAACCTGCTCCGGTATCGCAATCCCACGGCGCAAGGCCTCAAGGGACGCGCCCTGTGCAAGGTCGTCGTTGCAGAAGAAGATGCCATCCACATCAGGATGCCGCTCCAGCAATTGCGCGAACAATTCGCTGCCAAGGCCGATGGAAGACGGTTGCGGCGTCGAGACTTGCAGCTCAGGGTCGTATAACCCCGCCTCCTCCAGCACCTGACGAAAACCCACGCCACGTCTCAATACCCGCGGGTCGAGCTGGGCCGCCATATAGACCAGACGCTTGCGACCGCGCCCCAGCAGATGGCGCGCCGCCTGCGCTCCGGCATCTTCCTGGGAAAACCCCACGCAATAAGCCTCGCGCTCGATATCCAGCTCCATCATATGGACACAGGGAATACCGCTGGCCTCCAGCATCTGACGCGACGCGGGCGTGTGGTCGAAACCGGTCAGCAGGATGCCTCTGGGCCGATTGACCAAGTGGTTGCGCAGCAGCTTTTCTTCCTCGTCGGGCGAGTAGTGATAGTTACCGATCATCACTTCCAGACCGCGAGTGCGCAGCACGCCCTGAATGGCTTCCAGGGTATCGATGAATAACTGGTTGGAGAGCGAAGGCACCAGCACCACTACGGTCTGGCTACAGGATGACGCCAGGGCGCGGGCCGCAGGATTGGCGACATAGCCCAGGCTTTGCGCCGCTGCGCGGACCTTTTCCACCAGCTCCGGAGCAACGGTGGCAACACCACGCAATGCACGGGAAGCCGTGATAGGCGAAACGGCGGCAAGCTGCGCAACTTCATTGAGGGTCGGACGGCCTGTGGAGCGGGAACCAATGCGGGTCATCTATTGCCAACTAACATAGGGGTTGCCAAATGTATTCAATGCCCCCTAAGGTAGCGCTGTCTCATGGATCGTGACAATGCTTTCTCGCGGGCGCTCACTGCGCAGAACAGCCTGCAATGATATGGCTACACCTAAAACAACGACAAGAACTGGAACAGCCCAGACTGAACTTTGCTTCCACCGGACAAAGACAGCGCTGTCTCCAGATGAGGTATCTAATGTGACAACTGCGAATACTGCTATTTCCGCCCTTGTGGTGATGGGTGTTTCCGGCTGCGGCAAGAGTGTGGCCGGCGCAGAAATTGCCCTCAACAGTGGCGGTCGCCTGATCGAAGGCGATGCCTTTCACCCCACCGCCAATATCGAAAAGATGAGCGCTGGCACTCCCCTCACTGACGAAGACCGTGCCGGCTGGCTGACTCGTCTTGGCGAGGAAATGGCTGCTGCCGTGAAAAATGGCGAACGTCCGGTCCTGACCTGCTCCGCCCTCAAGCTTCGCTACCGCGAACGTCTGCGCGAAGCCGTGCCGGGCCTGGGATTTGTCTTTCTGGAGTTGAGCAAGGAAGTCGCGACCGACCGCTGCGCACATCGACCGGGGCATTTCATGCCGGCCAGTCTGGTGGACAGCCAGTTCGCAACCCTTGAACCGCCTCATGGCGAACCCAGGACTCTGGTCGTCGATGCGACTCAGTCTGTGGACACCATTGGCAAGCAAGCCTCGGCCTGGTGGAAAGACTCGCTAGGCGGCTAAAGGCGTGAGTGCGAAAGACAGCGCTGTCTTGAAAACAGGACAGCGCCAAATGGTAGGGCGTGATCATTCTCGACGCACACAGACTCACCAGGAACGATCACGCTTTTGAATTGCTCCTATAAAACAAAGACAACCGGAGAGAACTCCCATGTTCGGTATGACCCATGAGACGTACCTGCTGATAGATGCGTTGGTAACCGTCGTCGGCCTTGTGCTGCTGATTACCAAATTCAAAGTTCACCCCTTCGTTGCACTGACCATTGCAGCGGGCTTCCTGGGCCTGACCTCCGGCATGCCGGTGGAAAAGGTCATGAAATCGTTCCAGGACGGTTTCGGTGGCGTACTGGGCTTCGTCGGTATCATCCTTGGTCTGGGCACCATGCTCGGCAAGCTGATGGCTGACTCGGGCGGTGCCGATCAGATCGCGCAAACTCTGATCCGCACATTCGGCAAGCAGAAAGTGCATTGGGCGATGATGCTGTCCGCGTTTCTGGTCGGGATCCCGCTGTTCTTCGAGATCGGCTTCGTGCTGCTGATCCCGCTGGTATTCATTGTGGCGCGTCGTACCGGTGTGTCGATCGTCAAGATCGGTATCCCGCTGCTGGCCGGTCTGTCGGCCGTTCACGGGCTGGTACCGCCGCACCCGGGTCCGCTGCTGGCCATCGGTATTTTCGGTGCTGACATCGGCAAGACCATTTTCTACGGCCTGATCATCGCACTGCCGACTGCCGTCATTGCAGGCCCGATCTATGGCAAATGGATTTCCAAGTACATTCCCGGCACACCTTCCCAGGAACTGATGGATCAGATCGCCAAGGAGTCGAGCACGCAAAACCTGCCCGGCTTCGGCATCACGCTGGTGACCATCCTGCTGCCAGTGTTCCTGATGCTGCTCAAGACGTTTGCCGACGTGGTATTCCCGCCGGAAAACATGTTCCGTATCTGGATGGACCTGATCGGTCACCCGATCAGTGCCCTGCTGGCAGCCCTGTTGCTGGCGTTCTACACCTTCGGTTCGGCACGTGGCTTTGACCGTACCAAGATCATGAAGCTGCTGGACCAGAGTCTTGCGCCTGTCGCGGCCATCGTGCTGATCGTCGGCGCTGGCGGCGGCTTCAAGCAAATGCTGGTGGCCAGTGGCGTGGGTGATGTCATCGGTAACATGGCGGTGCAGGCACAGGTCAACCCGCTCCTTCTGGCGTGGCTGGTGGCTGCGGTGATTCGTATCGCGACAGGCTCGGCGACTGTGGCAACCATTACCGGCGCAGGCATTGTTGCGCCAGTGGTCGGACTGATTCCCGGCGTCAACCGTGAGCTGCTGGTATTGGCCACGGGTGCAGGCTCGCTGATCCTGTCCCATGTGAACGACGCTGGTTTCTGGCTGGTGAAGCAGTACTTCAACATGACCGTATCAGAAACATTCAAGACCTGGACGGTCATGGAAACCATCCTTTCGGTGGTCGGCCTGATCTTTGTCCTGCTGTTGTCGATGGTCGTTTAACAGACGCACGATGCAATGAAGTTTCGCGGGCAGTTCATGCCCGCGAGACTGTTCCCCCCGCCCCGGCACGCCATCGCTTAGATGCATTCATTTATACGAGCACGCCACTTGAGCATCCGCCCCAAAGACACGGCCAACGCCCGGCCCTGCGGCTCTGCGACAGCCTGCATGATGCTGTAAATCACTCTCAAATCCGATTTCCTACGCTCCACTACGCACTTTCATTTTGAAATATCAGAAAGCTCAGGCAATGTTTCAAACTAATGCCTACGCTTACATATGTCAGGGAGTTGACCCTCTCAACGCCCTCCTGAAAGTCGGCGGCAATGGCGAGGTATGCTGCGACTTACGTTACTTTTTACTTTCCGCCAGTAATTACGGGCATTTTCGTGCCAAAACGGGCAGAATTGGCGTACTCGTCGTATCGTTGATGCAAATCTCGATGACAAGAAAATGACCCGAGGGAATTAATTTCAACGCTGCAACGTCATACGATGGATGCATTTGGATGTACTCGGCAACAATCACCACGCAAAGGCAAACGCCAGCCTCTTGATAGAGGCGTTTCAAGAGGCCATCAAGGAAAAGATTATGTTGATACTCACTCGCAAAGTAGGCGAAAGCATAAACATCGGTGACGAAATCACCGTGACGATTCTTGGCGTTCAAGGACTGCAAGTCCGGCTAGGTATCAACGCACCGAAGAATGTCTCAGTGCATCGCGAAGAGATCTACAAGCGTATCCAGGCAGAACTGGCTCCAAACCAGGACCCACAATAACACCCGCTACACCCCTCTATTCAGCTGATCTGCCACCCCATTGGCAGATCAGCCATACGGCGCCGTGAAAGGCGCCGTTTTTTATTCCCGCCCCCCAATCTTCCCTCCCTCGCGGCAGTGACCACTTGTCATTCACCCGGAACATCGCTCGAACCCCACAAGTCCACCCCAAGCAAGCACTCAGATCAATGCCAGCCCGTTGTGCGTAGTGAGCCGGGCATTCTCTTTTACCTGATGACCCGAATACGGTGAATGACGATGGCTACGACGAATGAACCCACAGTCAGTGGCAACGCACACGCTGGCAGGCCGACAGGCCAGGACCCTCTGCCAGGATTGCAGGACGATACCCAACATCCCCTTGAGGACACGAAAGAACAACTCAACGCGCCATTCGAGCAGTACCGCGACACGGCTGCAGATCAGATCGACAACCTGGCACAGACGGCTCAGTCAGTTGCAAAAGAGATATCGGATAACGACACGCTGGGGCTTTCCCGATACGTCTCTGATATCGCACAGGGCATGAACGATCTGGCAGAAAAGCTGCGAGGCAAGAACACCGATGAGTTGTTGCAGGATGCGGGCAGACTGGCGCGTGACAACCCCCTGCTGTTTCTCTGCGGCAGTGTTGCGCTGGGGCTTGGGCTGTCACGGGTACTCAAGGCATCGATGCCCGCAACAGACGCCCCCTCTTCGACGACAGACGCCCCCGGGTTTGCCGATGACCCTGTCGATGAACTCTACCGGGATGGCTTGAACAGGGATGGCCTGTCCAGAGGAGATGTGTAATGAAGACAACACCCGACATTCCAGAGAGATCGCCTGAAAACGAAACCTCGGTACTGGGCTTGATCAAGCAACTGGCGCATGAGGTTCCAGCCCTGATCAACAAGGAAATAGCGCTGGCCAAGGCCGAGCTGCGGGAATCGATCCAGACCTCCAGACAAGCAATCATGACGATCGGCATTGGCGCGATCATGGTTCTGGGCGGCTTCATCATATTGTTGCAGGCAGCGGTCTATGTGCTGACCCACTTCATGGCCTCATGGCTGGCGGCATTGATTGTTGCAGTGGTCGCCATGATCGTGGGGTATCTCATGATCATGGCTGGCAACAAGAAGCTCGACCCCGCCAGTCTTGCACCTGAACGCACCGCCAGCACCTTGCAGAAAGACAAGGAAGCTATCCAGAGGAAAGTCTCATGAGCATAGACAGCAGCTTCGGCACCCCGGAAGACTTCGAGGCGCCACCGCAAAAGAGCCCGGAAACCCTGGAACAGGAAATCGATGCACAACGCTCCAGCATCGGCAACATTGTCGATGCGCTCGAAAAAAAGATATCACCCGGCCAATGGGTCGATCAGGCCCTGGCCTACGCCCGGGAAAACGGCGGCGAGTTTGTTGGCAATCTGGGCAATAACGTCAAGGCCAATCCGGTGCCTGCCGTACTGGCATCGGTGAGCATAATCTGGCTGATGCTGGGCAGCCGCACGCCCTCCTCCGGCCCTTCGGCGATCGACAGCGTCGGCAGGAAAGTCAGCGATATGGCGGAAAGTGTCGGCGACAGCCTGAGCAGTGCCAAGGCCAGGGTGCAGGAAACTGCTGCCCGCATGAAAGACAAGGGCAGCCAGTTGACGGACAGTATCGGAGATAAACTCTCGTCGCACTCGGGTCACGACACAGGCCTGGCGTTTCAGGAAAAACGCCTCAGCGCCAACACCTTGTTAAGCGAGCAGCCCTTGGCTGTCGCCGCCATCGGTGTTGCTCTGGGAGCGCTCATCGGCGCAGCCTTGCCGGCCAGCGAGCGTGAGAAACGGTTGATCGGCCAGGCACGCGACAAGCTGATCAATACGCCTGCACAGCACAATGGCCCTGAGCAGTTTTCGTCGACAGGCACTGGCTTGCCTCCTGACAGATCACCGTTGCCAGAAAAGCATGACAGCCTTGCGGGCCGTTCCGAACCACTGCCGGGAACTTCGTCGGGAACGTCGCCCGGCCTGGGTTGAGTCAGGCAAACGGCCCCGCTCAGGCAGGGCCGTTCACCCTTGTCATGGCCTGATCGCATTCATCTCAGAAGGCAATGCACGATCCGGTCCTTTACCTGAAGGCGTCGCTCCTTGAGCTTCTTGAGTTCATCATCACCAATCCCTCCGGCCAGTCCCTTTTCGGCATGGATCACCTGAGTATCCGTATCGTCATAATCCGCGAGCAATTGCTGCAACTTCGCATCGCTCTTGCTGCGCTGGACGACTTCTTCCCGGGTCAGTTGCAAATCTGCGAATAGATCATGTTTGACTGGCATGGATAATCATCTCCTGTAGAACTGCTGAACCATGAGCCCGGCAGGTGAGGCCTGGCTTACTGATACAGTCAGGCCTCAGCCTTGAAAGTTCAGAACAAGCGACGTCTGGGGCGCCCATACAGGAGCACGCTCTTCCAGGGGCTGCATCTGGCTGTGACGTGAAGGTTCGAGCGGTAGGACCTTGTCCTGCAACCTTGCCAGAACGGCATCGATCACTGCCCGGCTGGCATCATGATGAAACTGCCAGACGCCATATATCCGCCCATCGAATGAGGGCTCGCTGCCCAGTTGAGGGTCGGCCTTGAGCCCGGCTCCGATTCCAAACAGATGCAGGCCATGCAAACGGCGACCGAACTGATCCTGCGGGCAACCCGAAGCATCGGAGTCCAGGCCTCCCTTGGTTTCACAAAGACGCACCGGGCGACCATCGGGGTAAGTCAGGGACGGCAAGCGAGGCTGATAACCCGTGCATTGCACCACGACACTGGACTCGGCCAAGGCCTGCCCTGCCTTTTCATAATCTGCGGGCTGGCCACCGCTGGTCTGCAGTAACTGCACACGCACGCCTGTCTTGCCGATCCGACCGCTCTTGAGCGCTTCGCAACCGATATCCAGCGCCCTGTAGCGCAAGCCACCGGAACGGTTGATACGCCCCGATATCGGACAGATGTCGGATTGAGGGTCAAACTCATAACCGGCCGCCACAGCCTGCTCGACACTTTCATAGAACAGGCGGATTCGCGTGCGGTGGACCAGCGTCACTTCCTGCAAACCTGCAAACTCCAGGGCATCGGCCAGATTTTCCAGAACCGAAAATGCACTGTGAGAGCCTCCGACCACGGTTATTCGTCTTCCACTGGCCAGAGCAGGCGCAAAGACTTCACGCAGTTGTACGGCATTCATGCGCAGCAGCATGTCGGAGCTCTGGATATTCATCGAAGCAGGCACTGCCAGGCCTTGATCTGCCAGACCACGGATCAGATGCTGAGGGTCCTGGCGCCCTCCCAGATTGAGTACCAGCGTCCGGCAATGGATCAGACGCATGCAGCCTTCGGTTTCAACCTTCAGGCAGAACGTGTCATCGTCGCAGATCACCTCGGTAATGGTCGTACAGCGCCAGATCTTCACGCCATGGTGATGGACGATATAGTTCAGCAACAGCCTGGACGCCTCGGCCATCAACTGCCCGACATCAGACAATTGCGGAGCGCTCTGGGCCTGACCTCTGATACGCCAGTAAGCAGGTGAAGACTCCAGCGGCTCGAACACCTCACTCAACGCCGGATCGCGCAAGCAATCAATAAACACATCTCCAACCGAGTTGGCCGTGATGCGGTACTGCCCCAACACCCCGGTTCCGGGATTGTCACTGGCATCAACCACTATCAAGCCGTTGCGTGCAATATCGGCCAACGTACCGCTTTTCAGCGCGTTGAATAAAAACCCCATACCCGCGAGCCCGGCGCCTCCTACAACACATCCACATGTTGTTTCCAAATGTTCTTCAAACATGATGAGGCTCCATCGTCATATAAATACGTTGGTGCGATCCAGAAGTTCTGGAAGTTATGCGCAAGGCAAGGCGCCCAAGAACAAGGCTCTTGAGCAGAGAAACTTCCCGTTATCTTTATTTTATGAGAGGTGCACCAGGCCTTGATGCACATGGGCTTTTGCAAAAGCCTCTTGATACGGCATAAACATTTTCATATTCAACAAGACTGAACATAAAGCTACCGCCAGCCCGTTAATTAAACAGACGCGGACGACACCTGCATGAAACCCGATATATCCAGCCAGCGCCGGACAGAAGAGAAAGGACTGAATGAATACTTGCAAAGAACACGCAAAGTGTCAAATAACCTTCAAACAACCTGAACAAAATCTGCTCACCGCCGCAACCACATGATCCTTATGAAAATAATAACTCTACTGCTCTAAAACTAGCTTATCCCGCCCACTTTCAAAGCATTCGATGACTTTTTATTTTTACATCGCCCAGGGAAAAACCCGCAAAAGGCCAGCGCCAGCAAATTGACAAACCTGTTCGCAAGCACCCCAGAAATCGTGACTGACTCAAAACCGATACACACGCAAACGCCCCGGCCATGAATGACCGGGGCGTTATGGAGTCAGGCGTTATGGGTACAGGTTATGCGAATAGAATCTGACGTGCGTCAGGCCGTGTGATAGTGAGGTTGAAGCTGGCCGTGATGAGCCCGCTCATCGCGCAACTCCGCTACCAGATCGGAAATGTCCCGGCTGGTCTTGAGCCTGTCCAGGGAGATTCCAGTGACTGAAAGCTCTACACGACCCGTGGATGGATCGGCTATCTGCACGGACATGGTTGTTCTTTCAGGCGTAAGGCCCGGCACGACAGTACAGGTACAACTCAATGGTAAAAAAGCAACTTCTATTATATTTCGCAATTCCAGTGTAGACAGTCCAGAAGCGATCATTTGCCATCTCCTTTTTATCAAACGCTGCAGGGATCAGCAGTTTGCCAATGCTTTTTTAGTTTCCCGCCCAAGCAAGACATTCCATTGCCCGCCAACTAATTACCATCAATAACTGCATATAAACCTGTTTATACGCTCATCCTTCACATCAGGCAAACTTCTTGCCCGGCTATTAATATAGCACTTCTTCAGAATTATTTATGATAACGACCAGAAAAAACGTTTCATCAGGGACTATCAGCCCTTTTGTCCGATACTTTGGCCAAAAAGCATTGCACGTGCTCACTCAGAAGGCAGACAAACGGTCCATGAAGCGACGAAAAACAGCGGCACTTTCAGGCCCTGCGCTCCGTTAAAAGAGCCTGAAAATACCGCACACAACGACACATTATTATTCCGGTGAACGAGGCAGACGCAGATGTATCAAGGCCACACGGGCACCGTGTTTGTCCCGCCGCTCTTCAATGGCAAACGGCCGAAACCCCATGCGGGGATAAAACAACAGGCCTGGAACATTGTGATTGAAGCAAGAAGCGGTCAATTCGGTGGCTTCATGCTTGTCGAACGCGATATTCATCATGCAACTGATCATGTAACGCCCCACGCCCTTGGAGCGGGCCTTGGGTGCAATGATCACATTGCCCAGCGAGCAGCGACCACGGAAATCAGAACGGGAAAAATTGGCAAATCCGACCACTTCGCCATTCATTTCAATCACGGTCGAGTCGAAACGAGTCTCCATGGCCTCCTTGAGTTGAGGCGGTGTCAGTGGATAGACCGCTCTGGGGAACATGTAAAACAGCTCGTCGGCATTCTGAGGCAGCTCGCACACGATGGGGATGTCTTTCTCTTCCATTGGACGGTGATGGAACATTGAACAGTAACCTCTTGAAGGGTTTGAATAACAAGCGATAGGACTATATGCGACCCGACAGATTCCGCACTGCCGCACGACAGAATCACGACATGAAATATTGCCTGACGCTATCCCTGCGGATTCAGGGCCTGCCGCCGACGCAATATTCTGTAACCGATTTTCTACACACCGCCTTGCAACGCGGATACAGAAGCGGCATTTATTTCATTTTGTTTACCGGAACACCACCCTCATGCCGATATTCTCTCTTGCTCGCCTCAAGGCACGCCGATTTACCTGGGCATGCATGGCGGCCATCATTATTGGCTTGCCTGTGGGCTGTGCGGTGCTGGAACACAAGGAGCGAGAGCTGGTCTTTCGCATCGAACCCGGCAATGCCAGCTGGTACAGCGGCCTGCCCGCCGACGTGCAGGAGCTGGAACTCAACACGCCGGCATTCGGCACCTCGCAGAATATCCATGCCTGGTGGTGGCCTGCAACGCGCAAGGATGCTCCAGCGGTTCTGTACCTGCACGGCTCACGCTGGAACCTGACCGGCCAGTTGTTTCGTATCGAACAACTGCGGGCACTGGGCTTCTCGATTCTTGCCATCGACTACCGGGGCTTTGGTCAGAGCATGGGGCAACTGCCGTCTGAAACCACCGTTTATGAGGACGCCCGGATTGCCTGGGATCGTCTCAAGCAACTGCAACCAGACCCGCAACGCAGGCTGATCTACGGCCACTCCCTGGGGGGTGCCGTGGCGGTGGACCTGGCTGCCGAACTGGGGCGCGAAGCCAAGAAAGAAGACACGCCGGCACAGGCTCGCGGCCTGATCATCGAATCCACCTTCACCAACCTGGCCGATGTCGCCACGGCCATTGCCAATACATCGCTACCCGTGCGCTGGCTGCTTTCACAGAAATTCGACTCACTGGACAAGATCGCGGACATTCACATGCCGGTGCTGATCGTACATGGCACCGACGACCGCTATGTACCGGCACGCTTCAGCGAGGAATTGTTCGAGGCCGCACAGGAGCCCAAGAATCTGTTGCTGGTGCCGGGCGGTACTCACAACAACAGCATGCGTCTGGGCAGGCAGGCTTATAGCCAGGCGATTCAAGCCTTGTTGAAGGCTACGGCGTCACCGGAACATGCAAAGAAAGAGGAGAACAGGCAGAAACAGGCGGGATGACTGCTACCGTGCCGAAAATATTTCGGCACGGCATCGATCAGGTCAGATCAGGCCCTTGTTGGCGGCCTCTTCAAGCGTACTGCGTGCCAGTTGCTTGATCAGCACGTCCGAGGACTCGTTGAAGGGAACAGCAAAAACCAGGAACAACTGCATCCAGGTTGTCAGTTTCTCTTGTTTACGCACCTGGCCCAGCTTCTTGCCGTCCTTGTCACGGAAGGTCAACTCAAGCGACAAGGTGTTATCAAACGTGTTGGGGATCAGGAAAAAGGTAAACCCTGTCAGAAAAGCGCCAGCCAGATTGCCTTCTTCATGATTACGCAGTGTCGCAGTGACATACACGTCGGATGATTGCTGCTCGGTGGTAACCCTGGCAAAACGCTGACTGTCCTGAAACTCCTGAACCAACTGCTTTTCCAGACCTGCGATATTGGTATTAGTGTTCATCGCATTGTCGTTATGAGCATACTCGGCGAGCACTTTGAGGTAGACGACAGGTTTATCCTGCTTGGTCTGAGCAAGCGGCCACTGCCCGACAGGCGTCAACTCATGATGGGAGTACGTCATGCAGCCTTGCAGGCTGAGGGAAAAAACAACGACAAGCAACGCAAAAAACTTGTTCACGGAAATAGCCTTATTCTTTGGGAAGTTGTTGAGTGGCGTCTTTGAGCAGGACATTAACCAGCTCGGTCAACTGATGAGAACCCAGGGTCATGTTGTAATAGTCGTTGTCCCACAAACCCGTGTTCTGGTCGCGCTTGAGCACCTGCCGTGACAGGGCCAGTTGCTTGCCTGTGCGATCGGTGATGCTCAGCTCACCCGAAAGATCATATGCATCGACATAAATCGGGCCATTGACCCAGATCCAGACCGTCAATGTCAGCAAGGCGCCAGGAAAATAGCCAGGGTGCGGCGTACGCTTGCCCTTGAGAGACGTGAAGTTGAACGTCAGATCGACATCCTTCTCACCCAGCTTGGCCGGGAACACGATCATTTTCTGGAAGAACTCGCCTCGCTCAATGTACGTATTGATCTGGCTGGTCAACTGAACGCCGATATTACGACGCACATCGGCCTTGATGCTCTCATCCGAAACCTGCACGTCCTTGACCGAGGCCTCTATAGGCAAGGTGTGTTCCGCAATTTCGATAGGAGGGGCAATCGGGCCTGCAGGCGTGAAGGAAACACACCCGGTCAACATCAGCCCCATGAAGCCGATCGCGGCGTACTGCAACTTATTCATTTAACGCACATCCTTGAGATGTCACCGCAAAGCGCCATCTGACCTGTAGAGAGTGAGGGCATACCACAGGCTATCGCCCGTCCGTGGCACGCAAACGATGGCCGAATGCCATCGAGGGCGGCGATTGTAACCACTCTGTATCAGGCGTGCTAATTAATTGATGTGGCGAGGGAGGAAAAGGCTTGGAGGCGCAGGGAAGAGGTTTTACCGGGCAATGCTCACGCTCCCACCCTGGAGCGAAAGTTATGAGTTTCAGTACTTGATACGATAAATATTCAACAGGGTTTCATTGGCATATATATATTCAATCTTGCCGATAAAGGCGCTGCGCTCCAGCCAGTCATTAGGGCCCATCGCGACCTGAAAACGTGGAGTGCAGGTGCATTCATAATGACCTGCCGTCACCGGCCATACGCCGTCCTGAATTTCCTGCTGAGCCGTTTCATCCAGGATAAGCACGCCCTTGTTGATGACGTTGATCAGTTCGCCCAGGTCAGTGCGCAAGGTAAAGCGTGCATTCAAGTGCGCAACATCACCTGAGTTCTCGATAAAGAAATCGGAACCACCTGGCAGTACTACGCCCTGAAATTGCGGGCCATGGAACTCCCCGCCGACAATCGAGGTATTACTGCGAAGACCGTCGCTGCATATACCCAGAAACGCCGGAGCATCGGTACGTAATGTGATAGTGAGAACGTTTTCCAACAAAGGGGTCTTTGTTGTGGTACTTACAGCACGTTCGGTTCTCTTGCGAGAGTCGGTAAAATCAATGACATTCATATCAAGCCCTCTCGCTCGATCCATGTGCGAACATCTGCGCACATTGGCATTACATTTTTATAGTAATAGCACTATTCAAAGTGCATCAAGTTTCGGCTCATCCCAGTTTGGTTGTCAAGATAATTGTACCCGCCAGTTCACTTAATATGATGGGGGTCACATTAACGACCAGAGCAACAAATCCTTGCCATCCCGACAAAATCGGCTAAGTTGTACGATGACAGATGAATGCTAGGAACTCACTATCCAGACCGTCTGTCCGTCTTAATCTAACTACAAAAAAAGGACCTGTTCATGAAAAAGCTCAAACTGCTTGTGGGTTTTCTGTGTCTCTTCACCGGGTTTGTATACGCCGCCTCTTCCGATGAGAACGATGTTGCCGCTGCCGTGGACAAGCTGACCCAGGCCATGCTGCACAAGGATATCGGGCAACTGAAAAAGCTGACCGCAGACAATCTTACCTACGGCCACTCCAGCGGTAACATTCAGGACAAGCAGGCATTCATTGCTGATATCGAAACCGGGAAAAGTGCTTTCAACGAGTTGAAAATGCTCAACCAGAAAATCACCCTTTCCGGCGATGTCGCCCTGGTGCGCAATCACTTTTCGGCCCAGGCAGTGAACAGCGGCAAGGTAGTGCCGACCGAGATCGAAAACTTTCAGATCTGGCAGAAACAGAACGGCCAATGGCTATTGATTGGCAGACAAGCGTTCCGTTTCTGATTCAGGCAATGCGGACGGCCAGTTCTCACTGCGAACCGAACATGGCCGTCCAGTAGATTCCTGCATCGCTCTTGGGGTCGATCGCATAGGCTGCGCCCAACTCGCGAAAGCCCGGATTCATCAGATTGGCGCAGTGGCCGGGGCTGGCTAGCCAGCCATCGACCACCTTGCGCACCGAGTCCTGGCCAGCGGCGATGTTCTCACCGATCTGCTGGGCGATGTAACCGGCCAACTCGGCCCGATCCCCCGGCGTACTGCCATCGCGCCCTTTGTGATCGAAGAAGCTGTTATTGGCCATGGACCGGGTATGCCCTTCAGCCGCCGTTGCCAGCGTGGCATTCCAGGCCAGCGGGGTCGTGGCATTAAAGGCCTGAGTACCGCACTGACGTGGCTGCGTGCGTGCTGTGTTGATCAGCTCAAGCAGCTTTTGCCCTTCAGCCTGCCACTCTCCCAGCCGCGCAGCCAGCAGAGAGCGCGCCAGTACAATGCGCCATTCGCGCCCTTCCCGGCTCACACCGATGTCGACGAATTGCGGGTCCAGCACTACCTGGCAAAAACTTTCCTGCACCGCTTTCATGGCCGATTGCGCATCCCGCGGCCCCGACAGGCTGATAGCCTGCACAGTAACCATCGGATAGGAAGCACGTGCCAGCGATTGCTGCAAATCACCTGACCCGGTAGCCGGCAACACCAGACGTGAATCACTGACCAGCGGCGGCAGCTCCATGGAAACCTGCCCGGCACAGCGTTGAACCTGGCTGCGATAGAGATTGATGGACTCTGCCAGTTGCGTTTCTTCGGTTGCCAGCGCAGCAACGGAAAACACCATTCCCAATGACAGCACAGCAAGACGCAAAGCGGATGACATGACGCGCATGAAGGAGCCTACCTTTAGACCGGACCCGCACATGATGCGTGATTTACGTGGCAAATTGCACTCTGCGGGTGGGGTCTGAATCATCCTGAATAACGTTAACTGTTTTTTGCCTTGCGACCGCGTGTACCCGGTTTTGCCGGCACGCTATTCCCGTACTCGTTCCACCAGACCATAAGCGCTTCCATGGTTGGCCCAAGCCCGCGCGCCTTGGTCGTGATTTCATATTCGACACGAGGCGGCACTTGCGCAAACACGGTGCGCGACACCAGGCCATCGTTTTCAAGCTCGCGAAGTTGCGCCGTCAGCATGTGCTGGGTAATGCCTGGAATTGCCTTGCGCAGTTCTCCGAAGCGATAGATCCTCTGGTTGAGCAACCACATTATTTCCAGCTTCCATTTGCCCGACAGCAACGAGAATGCCCGGCGCATTTCCTCGTGCATATTGATCTTTTCGTCGTCGTTAGTCTGGTTTTCCATACTAAGTATCACTTTTTCATCCTACTTGCGGCTTTTCATATTAGACGACACTCTCGCCGCGAGTCGATGCATTACAACCCGTACAGGACACTTCCATGATTGAAAACTACGCCTACTGGATCAGCACACTGTTGCTGTCTGCGCTCTATCTGGTTTCCGCAGCCATGTACATTCGCAAAAGTGAATGGGTGCGTGAAACGCTGGGGGAACTGGGTTATCCCGGATATCTCGTGCCTCTGCTTATTGTCACGAAAATTCTGGCAGTGGTCGTCATTGTCTCGCGCTTCAACGTAGGGCTTAGCGACCTCGCCTACGCCGGCGTCTTCTATCACCTGCTACTTTCCGCACTGGCCTATATCGGTGTGCGCAAGCCCGGTGGAGCATTGCCAGCAGTGGTGTGTCTGGTACTGCTGACAACCTCTTTCTACACCCAGAATGCCGCCCGTGAAGTGCCATCACCCTATGGTCAGGTCATGGCTTTCTCACAGGAAAGTCAGTAGTCCAGACGGCGTGCCTGACGACAAAGGAAGCTCAGGTATCAAGTTGCAGGTTCTTGCGAATACCCGCATCCAGCACGCTCGCCGGTGCGAATCGACGCAAGAACTGCAACTGCCTTGCAGCCTTGCCCGCGGTGTAACGAAGCTTCGGCCGCTCGGCACTCGCCGCCTGCAACACGACGTCGGCGACGATGGAGGGTTCGTCGGCGTTCGCCATGGCTTGTTTGACCACTTTCGTAACATGCGCACGAATCGACTCATACTCGTTGAGCTTTGCATCCGGCTCAATGTTATTAGCCTCGAACTGCGTCCTGGTATAGGCAGGCTCGATGACCGAGACTCGAACCCCACGGGTACGCAATTCATGATCCAGCGCTTGCGAGTAACCCGCCACTGCATGCTTGCTGGCGCAGTAAAGCGCGACATAAGGCACCGAAACAGCGCCGAGAATCGAGCCGATATTGATGATCCGTCCGCTACCACGCTCAAGCATGTGCGGCACAATTGCACGGGTCATGCGCACGATACCCAGAAAGTTCGTATCGAAGAGAGCCTTGGCCTGTTCGATAGAACTTTCTTGCGCGGCCCCCGGAGCAATCCCGAAGCCCGCGTTATTGACCAACAGATCAATGCGCCCTTCCCGCTTGAGCAACTCGTTGACCGCAGCATCGACGGATTCGTCGTCAGTGACGTCAAGAGCCAGTAATGGAAAACGCCGCTGACCGGCGAGATCACCACGTCGACTCGTGCCATAGACCGTGTAACCCGCCGCCAGGAGTTTATGGGCCGTGGCTTCGCCTATGCCTGAAGAAGCGCCCGTAACGAGCGCAACTGGTTTATTGGTTTTCATGAAGACCTCTTCAGCGGGTTACGAAGCGGTTTGATAGCGCTCGGCAGCATGCGCCTGCCTGATATCCGACAGCAGGCCTTGTCGAGCAGCATCCAGCGCATCCCAACGAGCGGCGTCGTGCAATGGAGGAATGGTGACAAGCTCACGCTTATCAAAACCGACAAGAGCGGCATCAACCAGCTCGCCCACGTCCATCACTTCGGACAGCGTATTGATGTCGATACCGGCACGCTCCCAGATCTCGGTGCGGGTTTCAGCCGGAAGAACGGCCTGTATGTAAATGCCTTTGGGGCCGAGTTCCAGATTCAGGCCTTGGGAAAGGAACAACACGAAAGCTTTGGTCGCACCATAAACCGACATGCCGAACTCCGGGGCCAGGCCAACCACCGAACCGATATTGACGATGGAGCCTTCTCCAGCCTGAACAAGACGCGGGGCGATGGCATTGGCGAGCCGGACCAAGGCCACCGTATTCAATCCGACCATCCGGGTGACATCTTCGGAGGTCTGGTCGAGGAAGCCACCAGACTGGGCTATCCCGGCATTGTTGATGAGAATTCCGATTTGCGCGTCATCGCGCAGGCGCGTCTCCACGCTAACCAAATCGTCGGCACGAGTGAGATCGGCCTGCAGAACGTCGACGGCGACCTCGTGCTCTTTGCGCAGCCGCGCAGCGAGAGTTTCCAGTCGCCCCTTGTCGCGGGCAACCAGTACGAGATTGTGGCCACGACTCGCAAAACGCTCGGCGTAGGTAGCTCCAATGCCAGAAGAAGCACCGGTGATGAGGACTGTCGAAAGGCTGGTCATGAAATGGCTCTCTTGATTAGGTGAACGCATGTCGGGATAGGTGCGAAGCCACATCAATCCGTGGCTCTGCGGGTTTTACTGCGCTTGAGAATCTGCGAAGGTCGGATAGTCGATATATCCCGCTGCGCCGCCGCCATAAATCGTGGTCGGATCGAGCGCTGCCAGAGGCGCGCCGCTGCTCAATCGCTCAACCAGATCCGGGTTGGCAATAAACGGACGCCCGAAAGCAAACAGGTCGGCCTTGTCCTGGTTCAGCCGGGAGGTAGCGAGGTCCAGGTCATAGCCGTTATTGGCGATGTAGGTGTTCTTGAAGCGTCGGCGCAGGGAGTCGAAATCGAACGGCGCAACGTCACGCGGCCCGCCGGTCGCACCCTCGACAACATGCAGGTAGGCAATGCCCAGGGCGTCGAGCTGATCGACGATGTAATCGAACTGGGCCTGCGGATCACTGCTTGAAACCCCATTGGCTGGCGAAACCGGCGAAATACGAATGCCTGTACGCTCAGCGCCGATCTCCTCGACCACAGCCGCTGTCACTTCCAGCAGCAGACGCGCACGATTCTCGATGGAGCCGCCGTAGGCATCGGTGCGTACGTTGGCGCTGTCCTTGATGAACTGATCCAGCAGATAGCCATTGGCACCGTGAATCTCGACGCCATCGAAACCTGCGGCGATGGCGTTTGCCGCGGCCTGACGGAAATCCTTGACGATGCCTGGCAGTTCATTGAGCTCCAGCGCCCGAGGCTCGGAAACATCCACAAAGCTGTTGTTGACGAACGTCTTGGTCTCGGCGCGGATCGCAGAGGGAGCAACCGGAGCAGCGCCATTCTTCTGCAGGTCGACATGCGAAACACGTCCGACGTGCCACATCTGCAGGAAGATTCGCCCGCCTTGCGCATGGACAGCATCGGTAACCTTGAGCCAGCCGTCGATCTGCGCCTGCGTGTAAATGCCAGGCGTGTCCTGATAGCCCTGCCCCTGCTGCGAGATTTGCGTAGCTTCTGAAATCAGCAAACCCGCCGACGCCCGCTGGCTGTAGTAAGTCGCGGCGAACTCACTTGGCACGAAACCGGCACCCGCGCGATTGCGCGTCAACGGCGCTAGAACGATCCGGTTGGAGAGTGTCAGGGAGCCAAGGGTGTAAGGCTCGAACAAGGTTTTCTCGGTCATGTCGTCTTGCTTCCACATCAATTGAAGGTCGTTGCCAAAGGAGCACATCGCCATGCGTCGGCTCCCGAGGCAGGCTTGACGATTATGATGATGATCATAATCTTAGACGTCAACAGTTTTGATGATGAGCGACATCAATGTATAGTGACGACTTGAGCGTAAGCACAAAAGGCATGTCGATATGAGAGTCAGCAAAGCGCAGGCGCAGGCGAATCGAGCGCACATCGTCGATACGGCTTCAGAGCTGTTTCGTGAGCGGGGTTATGACGGCGTGGGCGTCGCCGACCTGATGGCGGCTGCCGGTTTTACCCATGGCGGGTTCTACAAGCACTTCGGCTCCAAAGCCGACCTGATGGCCGAAGCCGCTGCAAGCAGTTTTGCCAAGAGCCTGGCCAATAGCGAAAACCTCAGCGTCGCCGAGTTCATCAATCACTACCTGTCCCGCAAGCACCGCGATGGCCGGAACGTCGGTTGCACAATGGCCGCACTCTGCGGGGATGCTGCGCGTCAATCGCAGGAGGTCAAGGCGACGTTTGCAGAAGGGATCACAAAAATGCTTGAACAGATTGACTCTGCAAGCCCCGACACGGACGAGGCGGATCAACAGCGGGCAAGAATGATCAGCATGCTGGCCCATGCGGTCGGCGCAATTGTATTGTCACGCTCCTGCCCGGATGACTCGCCGCTGGCGGATGAGATCATCGAGGCTTGCAGAGCGCAGATACTCGGGCAGGACTAGGCGACTTCACTCAGCCCACTAACACCGGCCCGCGCCCGCCATTGCGCAAGGCGCCCTCGCCCAACCGCTCGATCACAAACGCCGTGGCGTGACGTGTCATCTCGTCCAGGTGCCGGTCACGCTTTTTCTCGGCGTCCACCATGGCTCTTTTCCCGTGCTGCTTGAGCAGGTACGCATGAATCTGCCGCACCTCCACTGAGCGATAGATCGGCGCGACATCCAGCACTGCCAACAGCCCCTCCGTGCCGTGATCGCGGGTGTTCATGATGACCTGTGGGCCGCGTGCGCCAATGACCTGAAAGCCCAGAGATTCAAAGCACGGCACCTTGCCGACGACGCAGGAAAGTTCGGTGTGAGGGTAACGGCCAAGCATTTTCTGCAGCATCCCGCGTGCGATACCACGGCGACGGTGGCTTTCCCGCACGGCCATATACGCCACGGCACAGGCTTCAGGATCATCCTTGACCGGCAGGTACAGAACGAAGCCGGTCACGATGGAGGGGTCCTGTTCATCCAGCGCCACGATCAGTTCGACCGGAATGCCTTTGGAGCCATTCATTGCATCCAGATAAAGATGAACCTCGTAGCCAATGCCATATTGATAGAGGTTGTAAAGCGGATTGCTCGGGGCAATGGCGACCATGCTGATGTCGGTGACGTAATCGACGACCATCTGCAGAATCTGGCTTTTGATGGCTTCTGGAGGCGTGGCTTCAAGCAGGGTGACAATGGACATCAAACGAGGGGCTCCGGGGCTTACTCATGACAATCTGGCCGCGCCATCATAACGCGCATTGGCCGCAAGCACGGAAGCAATAAAAATGACCGCCACAAAAGCAAGGCCCTCCCGAATTGAATCGCGCTGTTTTAAGGGAGATAACTCATTATTGCCAACAGAAACACGAAAACTCCCGACAAGGACACTTGCCCGACATTCTCTGAGCCATTAATTTAATATCACCCACATATGAAACCTTCAGAAACATATTAAAGCCAACATACAAATAACGATTCTCATCTACACTCACCCGTGTCCCCCATATGTACGTCACACACATTTATCTCAATCGCCCCGATAAATTTTTACGATTACAGATAAATATTCATCCGCCTAGGATAAGTGCGCTGAATACAAAAATATGAGGGATTCAAAAAATGCCGTTTTTAAACTGGTCTGGACAGATGCTGCGTTTAACTGCTGTCGGCTTAATGGTTATTCCGACCGCTTATGCAGCAGATACATTAACCCGCGACAATGGTGCGCCGGTGGGCGACAACCAGAACTCACAGACTGCCGGCCCTCAAGGGCCTACGCTGTTGCAGGATGTGCAGTTGCTGCAAAAGCTCCAGCGTTTTGATCGCGAGCGTATTCCTGAGCGCGTGGTTCACGCCCGTGGTACAGGGGTTCGCGGTGAATTTACCGCGTCGGCCGATATCAGCGATCTGAGCAAGGCAAAGGTGTTCAAGTCGGGTGAGGCGACTCCGGTTTTCGTGCGCTTCTCCTCCGTAGTGCATGGCAACCATTCACCTGAAACATTGCGCGACCCCCATGGCTTCGCCACCAAGTTTTATACCGCCGATGGTAACTGGGACCTGGTGGGTAATAACTTTCCGACCTTCTTTATTCGCGACGCCATCAAGTTTCCCGATATGGTTCATGCCTTCAAGCCTGACCCTAGAACCAATCTGGGTAATGACTCCCGCCGCTTCGACTTTTTTTCCCACGTCCCGGAAGCGACTCGCACTTTGACATTGCTGTACTCCAATGAAGGGACGCCAGCCGGTTATCGCTTCATGGACGGCAATGGCGTACACGCCTACAAACTGGTGAATGCCAAGGGCGAAGTCCATTACGTGAAGTTCCACTGGAAATCACTGCAAGGCATCAAGAACCTCGATCCGGCACAAGCGGCTCAAGTGCAGTCCAAGGACTTCAGCCACCTGACCAACGATCTGGTCAGCGCGATCAAAAAAGGCGACTTCCCGAAATGGGATCTCTACATTCAGGTGCTCAAACCTGCCGATCTCGCAAAATTCGAGTTCGACCCGCTCGACGCCACCAAGATCTGGCCTGACGTACCCGAGCGCAAGATCGGTCAGATGGTCCTGAACAAGAACGTCGATAACTTCTTCCAGGAGACCGAGCAGGTCGCCATGGCTCCGGCCAACTTGGTACCGGGTATCGAACCTTCCGAAGACCGCCTGCTGCAAGGCCGTGTGTTCTCCTATGCCGACACGCAGATGTATCGTCTGGGCGCCAATGGCCTGAGCCTGCCGGTCAACCAGCCGAAAGTCCCGGTCAACAACGGCAACCAGGATGGCGCAATGAACACTGGCCACACCACCAGTGGCGTCAACTACGAGCCAAGCCGTCTGAGCCCGCGTCCGTCCGATACTCAGGCACGCTACAGCCAGTCGCCAGTAAGCGGCACTACCCAGCAGGCGAAGATCACCCGCGAGCAGAACTTCAAGCAAGCAGGCGATCTGTATCGTTCCTACAACACCAAGGAAAAGAGCGATCTGGTCCAGAGCTTTGGCGAGTCGCTGGCTGACACCGACACCGAAAGCAAGAACATCGTGCTCTCGTTCCTCTACAAGGCTGATCCAGACTACGGCACTCGGGTAACCGAAGTGGCCAAGGGTGATCTGGCCAAGGTCAAGTCCCTGGCTGCGAACCTCAAAGACTGACAAGTCGATAGCCGGCCCCGCAAGGGGCTGGCTGTTTTCAGGAGAACGCCCATGCGAACCTTACTTTACGGGTTGGTGCTGTTTGCCGCAGTCGCTCAGGCAGAAACACCTTCGGACCAGACAACCAACCAGCTACGCACCCTGTTTTTCGACGCTTCCCGAGAGGGAAACAGCGAGATGATGGCAACCTTCATCGACGCTCACTACGACCTGAACATCCAGGACGAGAAAGGCTATACGGGGTTGATTCTGGCGGCCTATCACGGCCACGAACAACTCGTTACTCAATTGATCAATGCCGGTGCGGACCCCTGCGCCGAAGACAAACGAGGCAATACCGCCTTGATGGGCGCCATATTCAAAGGCGAACTGAGTATCGCCAAACGCCTGGTCGAAGCCCATTGCGCGCCCGACCAACGCAATAACGCCGGTCAGACAGCATCCATGTATGCCGCCCTGTTCCAGCGAACCGAAATTCTGCAAGCCCTGGCCGCCAAAGGCGCCGACCTGAGCCTTCGCGACAGTATGGGGAATGACGTGAACAACCTGTCCAGAGGCGAGTTTCAGGCACCGCCCGTGCAGTAGAACCAAACCTGTGGGAGGGGGCCGATATGTTCCAAGAGATTTATCGCCAGAAATACCACTGCGCGTAGGAGCGAATTCATTCGCGAGAGGCCCGTACATCCAAAGAAAATGTATTGCCTTCAACACTGCCTCGCGAATGTATTCGCTCCTGCCAAGCGGGCTTACGCCACCTTGAAAAACGCCACCTTCCCGGTCAACCGATCAGCCAGTTCCGCCAGTTCTTCGCTGGAGCTCGCCACTTCACGCGACCCGGCTGCCGACTCAAGGGTGGAGCTGTGGATACGGTTGATATTCTGTGCGACATCATCCGCCACGGCATTCTGCTGAATCGAGGCACTGGCGATCTGGGCGTTCATGTCGTTGATGGCCCCGACCTCTTCACGAATCCTGCTGAGTGCTGCCTGCGCATCCCGGGTCTGCTCGACGGTCGTGCGGGCCAGCTCACAGCTCTGCTGCATGATCTGAGTCGCACCGTGCGTGCCGCCCTGAAGCTTGCTGATCATCTCGCGAATTTCCTGGGTGGACTCCTGGGTGCGCGTCGCCAGCGAGCGCACTTCATCAGCCACCACCGCAAAGCCTCGGCCATACTCACCGGCCCGGGCAGCCTCGATGGCGGCATTGAGCGCCAGCAGGTTGGTTTGCGCCGCAATGGAGTTGATCACCTCGATCACGCTCTCGATGTTTTCGCTGTCTTTGGAAACCTGACCCACCGTCTGCGTGGCCTGCTCCAGAATGGTTGCCAGTTTCTGAATGGTCGTGGCGGCTTCGCCCACCATGCGGTGGCCACTTTCAACCTGACCATCTGCAACCTTGGTCGCCTCGGAAGCCTGAGAGGCATAGCCCGACACCTGACTGACCGAACCCGCCATCTGGTTGATGGCAGTAGCAATATGCTGGGCTTCATTGGTTTGCAGGCTGATCTGGCGATTATTGCTGGCCGAAGTGGACAGCAGACGCGCTGACGAATCGGTTACGTGGGCAGCCGCAGCCCGCACTTCATTGATGGTCTGGGCCAGGTTCCCCAAGGTGGTTTTCAGGGTACCCATGACGCTGTCGGGGTAAGCCGATTCAATCTTCTGATTCAAATCGCCACGGGCCAGACGACGAATGACCTCGGCAACCTCTGCCGGCTCGGCACCCAACGTGGACTTCACAGAACGAATGATCGTCGCAGACACCCCGATGCTGAGCAAAAGCGCCACCGCAGTCGCAATCACCATCAACAACATGAAGCCGCCCGCAGCAGCCTGCACGTTATCGAGCAGCCCCTTGATCTGCGCTTCTTCATGATCGATCAGCGCATTGATGCGCTTGAGCCATTCGCTGTAATCGGCAGACGTCTGGGCCAGCAACATGGCTTGCGCACCCGCCACGTCCTTGTTGCGGCGCAGCTCGATGACTTTGTCCGTAGAAGCCAGCGCCTTGCGCTCGATATCCTTGATGTCCTGCAACAGACGCTTCTCTTCGCTGGAGACGTTTTTCTTCTCGGCGAACAGACGGTCCATCGGCTCGGCGGAAACGTCATATTCCTTACGCAGACGCACGATCTCGTTCAGGTGCCGATTGAGGTCCTGGTCGTTGTTGACCAGCACGGCATCGCGCACGGAAATGGCGCGGTTGTGCACACTGCCACGAAAGTTGATTGCATAACGCTGGATCAGCGCCGAATTGTCGCTGACATACTTCAAGGTATCGTCAATGAAACCCACCCGCTGGATACCCACAGCGGTCACCAGCACCAACAAGGACAACACAGACGCAAAGCCCAATCCGATGCGCTTGGCCAATGAAACGGGTTTACTCATGACGCACCCCAGCGAGAGTGAAAGTTGGCAAATCGGATAGCCAATGGCTATCAACAAACGCAATCTACTCCCACCCAGGCTATGGGCACAATTGAATCTGGAGTTATTACTCCATAAATATTCTTAATGCAGAAAAAAGCATTGGCGACCTCCGGGGTCGCCAGAAAGATCAGTCATCCATGTTCAGCATTTCATGGATGCGGCTGGCAAAGGCTTCCATGGTGAACGGTTTGGTCAGCACCCACATGCCCGGCTCAAGATGGCCGTTGCCGATAATCGCGTTCTCGGCATAACCGGTGATGAACATCACCTTCAGGTCAGGCCGGATGATGCGTGCCGCGTCGGCCAGTTGACGGCCATTCATGCCACCGGGCAAGCCGACATCAGTGACCAGCAGGTCCACACGCATATCGGTGCTCAGCAGTTCCAGGGCCGTGGCCCCTTCCCCGGCTTCGATGGAAATATAGCCATGATCCTCGATGACTTCGCTGACCAGCATGCGAATGGTGGGTTCATCGTCAACGATCATGACCGTCTGCGTACACTCGGCACGGAGGATCTCCGCTGGCTCCGCATCAGGCAAATCCTGCGGCGTGCCGAGGTAATGCCGAGGCAGATAGAGGCACATGGTCGTGCCCTGATCCTTTTCCGAGTAGATCCGCACCTGGCCACCGGACTGGCGCACAAAGCCATACACCATCGAAAGCCCAAGCCCCGTGCCCTGCCCCAATGGCTTGGTGGTGAAAAACGGATCGAAGGCGCGATTGATGACTTCCGGCGACATCCCGGTCCCGGTGTCGCTCACGCACAGTGAAAGGTATTGCCCTGGCGGCAGGTCACGCGCCAGAGAGGCACGCTCGTCGATCCATTTGTTGGCTGTTTCAATGGTAATGCGCCCGCCTTCAGGCATGGCATCGCGCGCATTGATGCACAGGTTCAGCAGCGCATTTTCCAGTTGGGGCGCATCGATGAATGTCGACCACAACCCGACTGACGTCACGACTTCCACCGTGATGTGCGGCCCGACGGAGCGACGAATCAGCTCTTCCATACCAATCACCAACCGATTGATATCGACAGGCTTGGGATCAAGGGTCTGACGTCGCGAAAAGGCCAGCAAGCGATGAGTCAGCGAAGCGGCACGTTTGGAAGCATCCCGTGCAGCGGCAACATAGCGATCAATCTCGTTATAACGCCCCTGACTCAAGCGCGCTTTAAGCAACTCCAGCGAACCGGTAATGCCCGTCAGCAGATTATTGAAATCGTGAGCGATGCCACCCGTAAGCTGACCGACAGCCTCCATCTTCTGCGACTGCCGCAAGGCTTCTTCGGCCTGACTCAGACGAGCCTGCTCCTGAAGACGCTCACTCACGTCATAGGCAAACAGATAGGCACCGATCCGCTCGCCATCGACATTAAGCAGGTTGCTGTAGCGAATTTCATAGTGCCGGGTATCGTCCGCAGAATCGCAAAAACTGGTGACCTCGACAAACTCCTCCCCTGCCAGCGCCCGATCCCAGAAACCGCGAATGACCGCCTGGCTGTCAGGCCGATGCTTGAGCAACTCAAGCATGTTGTCGCCAACCTTGGGCGTGACACCGAACAGACGCTGAAACTCTCGCTCGGCAGAAGCGTTGATCGCCAGCCAGCGGTAATCGGGACCGATGACATGAATGAACGCATTGGTCCCGTTGACCACATCCGAGAGCACCTTACGCTCGGTAACCGCCTCGATGATGCGAGCTTCCAGCGTCTCGTTCAGTTGCCGCAAGGCCTCTTCGGCACGCTTGCGCTCGGTAATGTCCTGAAATAGCACCGCCACCTGGTTACGACTGGCCGGCTCGATACGAAAGGCCGTCAGCGCCAGATAACGCCCGGTCGCCACCAGCTCCCGCTCAAAGCGGATCGGCTCACCGGTGCGCAGCACCTTGCCATAGAACTCGACCCAGCCATCGGCCTCTTCGTGAACCATTTCACGAAGCTTCTGCCCGACGACATTGGGAATACCGGCATGAAAGGCATAGGCCGGGTTGGCCTCGATATGGATGTAGTCACTCAAAGGCCCGTGCGGACCATCGAAAAACTCAATGATGCAGAAACCTTCATCCATGGCATTGAACAGGAAACGGTAGCGCTCCTGAGAAGACGCCAACTCCAGCTCGGCTTTCTGCCTGTTGGTGCACAGCTGATCTTTAAGGCTCAGGTTTTCCTGTTCAAGCGCCTTCAACTGGCTTTTCAGGCTTTCAATATCGGTCGGAGTCAATGCTGCTGTACCTGGAGGTATTGATTACGCTGTTTCACATTCCGCAGAAATGCATGCACACGCTACGAGAAAAAACGGCTGCTGCCAAAAATTAGTGGCGCTTTGAAATCATTAGAGCACTGAGACCTCAGCAAATTCCATCGTAACCGGCTAAAAGAGCGCCAGATGACAAAAATATCCAAACAGGTGTACGAAAGGCAAAAGAATATCCTAACGAGGTAACCCCTGATGCCTGCGCAACCATTCATCTACCAGGTCGCCCATGGTCTTCGTGGTTCCATCGATGATCCAGGCCATGAAGGGTCGGTCGAATTTGAAATCAGGACCGCAATGCTCGGTCATGAAGCGGCGGACGTTCTGGGTATTTTTGTAAGTGGCGGTGACGGGAGTGGATTGGGTAATGGGGTCGGAGTGCCAGTTGAAGGGCATGGGGGCTGGCCTGTATGGATGATGGGGCGTTGTGTTCGAGGGTAATGAGTGAGACATAATCGTCGCGGTATTCCATGAACACAACAGGTTCAAGCGAGACTCAAAATGAGCACAAAAACCGAAGAGCTGATCAGTGTTCTGGACGAACTCATTGCCCTGCTGGAAAGCGACGGTGAAGAGCATTGGAGCCAATGGATGCGCGATGCCCGCGCCCGGTTGGCTGACTCTGATCTGTCAGGAATAACGAAACTGCGCTCGGCCTACGGCGGCATGGGTTCGTTCAACGATCTCATGTTGGGGCAGAGTTATCGCAATGGCGTTTTGTGCTGGAAGTCGGGGTATGGGGAGTTGAATCAGAGGTTTTACAGGTTGCGGGATGATGTTGCTCGGCTTTTGGGTGAGATTGATTGGGTGTAAGCCATGGGTTTTGTATAACAAAGCTGTTTTTACAAAGCCGGCTGGGGCGACTCTGTTGAAAGCAGTCGATCTCGGTTTTGATCCGCAAACAGTACGTGCCTGAGATTGAAATCTTGAATTGTCGCGGAGGATCGGGCTCAGCGCTCACGTAGCAGCATGCTAAAGAAGTCTTTTCATCGGCCAGCCCTTGAGCAGCTTGAGAGAACTGCCTTTTCCAACAGAATCGACCCATTGCTGTCGGTCAAACAATACCGCCCTGATGATGCTTGATAGTCGCTTTTCTGAGAGACTGAAATCCGCCCATGCCGAAAAGAGAGAGTCGCGCCACACCCTCTCTTTCGCCACCATCAATTTGAACCAGACCGCGGAAGAAGACTCTGTGGCCGTTGGGAGTTTCGTTTGCTTACTGTTCCCAAGGATCCAATCGGTGATGACCGCTTATCTCATGTGCTCAATGCCAGTGAGCGGCTGGCCAGTGCAGCATCGGTGGACGAGGTCGTCGCCGTTTTGAGGGACACGGCGCGCGCCACGGTAGGCGCTGAGGGCGTTGCGGTGGTCATTGAAAATGAAGGCCGCTGTTCTTATGTGGCTGAAGATGCGGTCTCTCCCCTTTGGCAAGGCCAGAGCTTCCCGATCGACCACTGTATTTCAGGCTGGGCGATGCGCCACCGCGAGACGGTTGCGATCAGTGACGTTCGGCTCGACCCGCGCATCCCGCAGGACGCTTACGCGCCGACCTTTGTCCGCAGCCTCGTGATGGTGCCCATCGGTAGACCTGTTCCGATCTCGGCGCTTGGCGCTTACTGGTCAGAGGTTCGGGATCACGACCCTGAGACGATCAAACGACTGGAAAGTCTGGCGCGACTGGCAACGATCGCTATTGAGAATGCGCGCCTGACCCAAGCTCGCAATCGCGGGGCAGCACTGGGGGCTACGCAGAACCGTATCCTGGAGCTGGCAGTAAAAGAAAGAGCCCTGAACGTCACGCTGGATGCGATCGTCCGCGAGGTGGAAACGCTATCCATGTCAGGTTTCCTGGGAAGCATCTTGCTCCTGAATGAGGACGGGAATCACCTGGAGCATTGCTCGGGGCCAAGCCTGCCCTACGCCTACAATGATGCTGTCGAAGGCATTGCCGTCGAGCCGAGCGCTGTAACGGCAGTAGCTGACATCACGAACGACCCAGGCTGGGCTGACTTCCGGGATATGGCCGTCGGGCAAGGTCTGCACGTCTGCTGGTCAATCCCGATCCGCTCGGCGCAAGCAACCCCGCTCGGCGCTTTCGTTCTTTACCACCATGAGCTGCGCGAGCCGTTGCCAGCGGATGTAGAAATCATCGACTTCGTGGCTCATACGATCGGGCTGATCGTTCATCGCACACGAGCGGATTCCGCGATCCGTATCAGCGAGTCGAGATTGCGCCTTGC
Source organism: Pseudomonas cichorii (assembly GCF_015471405.1). GTDB lineage: Bacteria > Pseudomonadota > Gammaproteobacteria > Pseudomonadales > Pseudomonadaceae > Aquipseudomonas > Aquipseudomonas serbiensis. The sequence continues at coordinate 207,159 of NZ_BLVZ01000006.1, read as the reverse complement.
CGTTGACCACGCCGATGTGGGTTTCTGGGACGTGGATTTCGTTAATGACAAGCTGGTTTGGCCGTCACAGACCAAAGCGATGTTCGGCATCTCGGCTGACGTGCCGGTCACGCTGCAAGACTTCTATGAGGGGCTGCACCCCGAAGATCGTGAAGCGACGATCGCAGCCTTCATGGCGGCAGCAGACCCAGAGCGTCGTGCGCTCTACGAAGTCGACTACCGCACGATTGGACGGGAGGACGGCATCGTCCGCTGGGTTGCGGCCAAGGGTCGGGGCGTGTTCGATAAGGCCGGTATCTGTTTGCGCGTGACCGGCACCGCAATCGAAATCACCGCCCGCAAGGCGGCCGAGGAGGAATTGAGGGAGCTCAATGACACCCTTGAAGGGCGAATTGCTCAGGCCATCACCGAACGGGAAGAAGTCCAGAAGGCGCTGCGCCAGAGCCAGAAGATGGAAGCGATGGGGCAGCTTACCGGCGGCGTCGCCCATGACTTCAATAACCTGCTCACCCCGATCGTTGGCACGCTCGACCTGCTCCAGCGACGAGGCGTAGGTGGCGAACGAGAGCAACGGCTCATCTCAGGCGCGATGCAATCGGCAGAACGTGCCAAGACACTCGTGCAGAGACTGCTTGCCTTCGCTCGCCGTCAGCCACTTCAGACGGTGCCGGTCGATGTGGCCAGACTGGTGAACGATATGGGCGATCTGGTTGCCAGCACGACAGGGCCGCAAATCAAGGTGGTCATCGATGCTCCGCAGAATCTGCCCGCTGCCATCGCAGATCAGAACCAGCTCGAGATGGCCCTTCTCAATCTCTCCGTAAACGCACGTGACGCAATGCTTCAGGGAGGAACGATGCGCATATCTGCCAGCACGTCGCTGGTCGGCAATGGGCACCGGTCAAAGCTTCCGCCAGGCGAGTACCTGTGTCTGTCTGTCGTGGACACTGGCATTGGCATGGACGCCGCAACCCTCTCCCGCGCAGTGGAGCCATTCTTTTCCACCAAGGGTGTCGGCAAAGGGACTGGTCTCGGTCTTTCGATGGTGCATGGGCTGGCATCACAGTTGAACGGAGCACTCACGATTCAGAGCTCGCCGGGTTTCGGGACGAATGTCGAGCTGTGGTTGCCGCGCAGTACGACCGAGCCGGCAGTGGCCTTGCGCATTGTCGAGGCGTCGGAACCGCGATTGACGCGCGGGATCGCGCTGTTGGTCGATGATGAAGAACTGGTACGCGCCAGCACCTCGTACATGCTGGCCGAGCTGGGCTACAGCGTGATCGAGGCCGCGTCAGGCGAAGAAGCCATGCAGTTGATGGCCCACGGGGAGCCATTTGATCTGCTCGTCACCGACCATCTCATGCCGGGCATCAATGGCACCGATCTGGCCAGAGTGGTTCAGCGCTCCAGGCCCGAGACCGCAATCCTGCTCGTCTCCGGCTATGCGGAACGTGAGGGCCTTGACCCAGACCTGCCGCGGCTCACCAAGCCGTTTCGCAAGAGCGAGCTAGCGGCAAGCCTTTCCCCACTCCGCGGCGAGTTCCCGGACGATGATGCTGAGGCCAGGGTCGTGGCGCCCTGATCTGTGTATGGGTATGGGTGGCAGTGCCAGTAATCGTCGGGTCGCGTCTTGCTGCCAACGACTGGTCTTCCGGCAACCTCTCGACTGTCGGAAGGCTGTTCTACCAAGTAATGGCGATCAGGGACTGTGTGGGAGGCAGCTTGCTGGCGACTTCAGTGTACAGGCGCAAAATATCTGCCGGTTTCAAGGCCTTTACCGATCTATAGCTACATCCTTTCGTTATCAGAGTTGGCCGAAGGCTCACACGGACAAGCTACAGTTTTTCGTACACCACCTCGAATTCTTCACCCAATTCCTCTTGGATAGATCTCAGTAATTTGGTGGCAGCCTCTTCAAATCTTGCGTAATCGTCTGTATTCCAAGGGCCGGGATCAGGTGGGTAATCCCAGTTCAGCGAGGTGTCATGCCACTGTGAAAGCTTGTTAAGCAGTGCTTGGACTTCGTCACTGAGTGGCAGCATCTCTTCAATAGGCCCTACAGAAAATTTATCAAGGGCAGTATCGTTTCCACACCAAAGGCAACCGCCGCCCCATTCAAACATTAAGCGAATACGATAGCGCTCCGCCCCCATCATTGAGCTCCTTTTTTACACATCAGCAGGGTAAAAATTCAATACTGAGGTCATCCAATTGGTTTCTCGCAGCCTCAATTTTACCGATGATGAGTTCGAGCGAGTGTTTGGAAAATTGGACAAGTTCATGCTCAAGCCCCCTCTTGCTAAATTTAATTTTGACTTGGGTGTACCCATCCTCATTGGTGTGCATCCAATTCGCATGAACAACCTTGTTGCGAAGGCTGCCACATTCCCGAAGATCTGACAGGAGCTGTGAGAACCAGGCAGGCTGATCGCCTCTGTTACGGAAAAAATCAGAAGTGAATCGCTCGAACAAATCCAGCTTAGTGGCATACATCATATTACCCACGACCAAGAGACCTTTTTGATCTGTTCGGTCAGAAATAAATCCGCATAAGATATTATCGATGTCCGCCTCAAGTGTATTAAACCAGAGGACAACCTCTCCGATTAGAGGCATCAACTCGTAGACATACTCATACGCATTATCTGTATCTCCGAGACCTTCAATAATCAGTTGGCCTACAGTTATGGTCTTTGTCCGCATGGGTGTCCGATTCTCTGAATTCATCCGTCGCATACAGTACCGTCTCAAGACTGACGTTACGAGGAGCATCAGGTCGACCAGCGCTGGCCAAATAGCCCATGACGGTCAGCTTAGGATCGCAAGCGGCCTGTCCGGGCATGGACGCCTCAAGCTAGGCCCAAGCAAGCCTCGTGACGGGCAATATAAAAACTCCTGAAGGGCAGCAATCGACTCAAAGCGGGCATTTGACAGTAAGTACTCGATAACTAACTTTTCACTGTGGCTCCAAGTCTGACCATAAACAACTGCGGCCAATGCCAGCCATTAACGTTCCGTAATCTTTAAATTTACAGACATTTACTTCAGCCTGACTCGTCCACGTCGCTTCGCATTCTTCGCACACCCACAGCAAATTTTTTGTAGAGCGAACCCGCATTGCTCGAACGTAACCTTGACCGCACCTTTGGCACTCAATCAGCATGTAAGAAATCTCTGACAGGACTTCGGTGCAGTCTAATCCGATTGACCGCTTTTGGCCGAAAGCTCTCATCAAGTGCTTACCAATTCAAGCTATGCGGCGTTGACACACGACTTTTCCCTTTCTCTCGAACGAAATTTCCTAGAAAATCCCACCCCCTTGCGCCTCCCCATTCAGGTCACTAATGTGCGCCGGTCGCTGCATCGCAGTGATCGGGTTTAGTAGCCCGGGTCGTTGGTCCGCATGGTGTCACCCTACCGTCAGTGAAATATTTCACTGCACTTGATGGTGGCTGTGCGTAGGGCATCTTCGGATGCGCCGGATCCTAACGCCCGGTCTACTAACCTTCGCACAGCCGCCGCCTTTATCGTTTAGTAGCGAGAACTGGCGGCATCCCCCATAGCGTTAGGAATCTCCAACATGCTCAATGCCGAACCCGCGTTACCCCTTGACCCACCTTCCCTTTCCAGCCCGAACACCACCCTTGAACAATCCCTGAGCTATGCCTCGGAACTGCTCAGTTGCGCTGCCGCCACAGCCTATGAAAGCAGTGACCATTTGAGTGGAACGCAACGACATCTGGCACTTTCCGTTATGCATCTGGTGGAAATGGCCAAGACCGTGGTTGATCGTTCTCTGAACGGGATTGAAGTGCGCTGAAATCAGGATATGGGTGGCTGCTTGCTGGCGACTTCAGTGTACAGGCGCAGAATATCTGCCGGTTTTGAGGCCTTTTCGCCAGCAAGCTGCCTCCCACACGTTTTGTGTGTGCCTTGACTGATCGGCATTAGTCATACGTTCTCATTATCCGATCGGGTAAACGAATACCGATCGATATCAGACCTGAGCTGCCAACCCTGGCTGTGCCAATAGTTGGCAGCCGTTGAATTGGTCTTGAAAACGTCGAGGTGACATTTAAGTATTCCGTGTTTCTCAAGACTCGAAAGACAGCGCTCTACCAAGGCATTTGCTATGCCTTGCCGCCGATACTGAGGAAGAACAACCAGATGCTGCAAATATCCTCTGCGGCCATCGTGTCCACACATGATGCAAGCGCAAAGAACGGTTCCGACTTCCGCAACAAAGCTCATCCCGGGATTTCGTTCTAAATACCTGGAGGTCGATTCACGAGAATCAGCATCACGCAAGGAGATGCCTGGAGTACGCCTCATGAGGTCGATGACCGCGTCGTAATCGTCCATGGTCATGACACGTATATTGAACATTGATTGGGCCGTCTTGTTAGCTGACTGGCCCGGCAGACTAGCAGAAGCCGCCTGGAAATTACTGCGCCGATTCGTGTAATCGAAGCGTAGCCCCCTCCCCAATCACCAGAAACAAAAAAGCCCGGCGAACCGGGCTTTCTAAAACCGAGTGCTGATTATTTAGCAGTTTTCAGCTTGATAACATCGCCGGATACGGTAGTGGTGTAGCCGTTCAGGACCCAGGCCCAGAACCACTTTTCCTGCACTTGGGTATTGATCAGTGCATCGCCACCTTTCGCCTGAATTGCAGAGTTTTGAGCGCGAACAAAACGATCGTTCTGACGAATAGGGATCAGGCCGAAAAGCATCAGGCCTGTAGCACTGGCTTCACTGTGACCGACGACGGTGTACTGGTTGCTATCGTATTGCTGAGTCTTCATAGCTGTGCCGGTGCAACCCGCCAGAACCAGACCACATGCTGCAGCAGCGATGACTTTACTAAAGGACTTCACGATGTTTCCCCATGATATATAACCCGAATCCAATTTTCGGGCGGCGCCACTTTACCCGAAGTGCTCAAACTTTTTGAAATTTTTTACACCTGCGTTTCACGAGCACACAGCGTTCTCGTATTGGTATATATACCGGCATCCGGTAGCTTCAAACTTCAGGCAGTCGGCTTCTTGCGACGGTTATTTTCCTACAGGACATGCGTGTGGCTTTTCTATCCATTGCAAGAAAGTGGGCATCGTATGCGCTGCTATTTTTCGGAGCATCCAGTGGACTGGTTTTTTTGCTTGACGCCCTGCTGCCGCCCGACGAGTACAGCGTCGAAAATGTCGTGCCGCGAACATTCCAGGACGGCAAAGTTGTATTTCTCATTCCTTACTCTGGTGGAGATATCGGCACGTGCGAGGTTAGTTCTGACGCACCTTCAACCTATCCGCTGGGTAGCAAGATTCTTGTCTCGAAAAGCCAGGTACTGGGCAGGTGCATACTCACACCACTCCCTGATGGATGGAAAGAACCTCCAATATGTTGCGATCTGCATTGACATAGCAAGGTAGCCTCAGCCGTATACTTTGAAGCTACCACTGCCAGCGTCATGTACCTGTGATTGCAGGGTTATCAAAACTCCAACTGCGCCGAAAAAGCCACAGTCCGCGGATCCCCCAGATAGCTGGTATTGAGCCAATACTTCTTGTCCGTCAGGTTGCTCACGTTCGCTCGCAGGGTCAGGCTGTTGTCGCCCAGCGGCAGGCGGTAGCGGGCTCCGGCGTCGAATGTGGTGAAGGCTGGCAAGGTGTAGTTGTTGGCCTCGTCGGCGTATTGCTTGCCGGTGTAGAACGCGCCGCCGGTCACGGCAAAGCCTGGTAGGGAGGCAATGTCGTATTCGGCATAGACCTTGGCCAGTTGTTTGGCCACGTTGATGGGCGAGTTGCCGTCGTTTGCCGAGGTGGAGCTCTTTTTCACTTCGGGGTCAAGCAGGGTAAGGCCGCTGACAAGCGTCAGTTGCGGGGTAACCTTGCCGGTCACGCTGAACTCCAGGCCATTGTTCTCCTGAAGGCCATCTGCAACGTAAAGACGAGCCGTGTTGCGGAAGGCGTTGGGCTTTTCGATGTTGAACAGCGCCAGCGTCACCAGCGTGTCGCCGAGGCTGGCCTTGGCTCCGATTTCGTATTGTTCGCTGATCTGCGGCGCCAGGGCGGTCCCGGCGTTGATTGCGTTGGCGGGTGCGACGCTGCCACTTTGCAAACCTTCAATGTAGGTGGCATAGGTGGTCAGCCAGGGCACTGGCTTGTAGATCAGCGACACACTGGGTGAGGTCAGGCTCTTGTCATATTCGGTCTTGCGCGGCGTGGTGGTCGTAGTGGCGAAGTTGTTGGTGTAGGCAATGATCTGGGTGTGGGTTGCACCGAGGATGGTCGACCACTGTTCGTTGAATGTGATGATGTCGCCGATCAACAGGTTGTGGGTGTCGCTGGTACTGGAGAGGTGCTGGGCACCATGACCAATCGAATAACCCGGCTTGCTCACCTGCGGCTGCTGGCTGAGCGATACGGCGGTGCCGGTCACCGAACTCTGTTGCTGGCTCGGGGTATGGTCGGTGTACATCAGGGTGCGCGCGGTATTGCCCTGATAACCCAGCGTCAACTTGTGGTCCAGCGGGCCGGTTGCAAACAACGAGTCGAGAAACAGATAGCCTGAGTACTCGCGGGTTTCCAGAGGGGCAAAAGCATACAGCGGCTGTGTATACACGCCTGGCGCATCGATCTGCGGGCCGGTGTAAGTGTATTCCTGGGTGTATTGCTGTGCGGCAAAAGCTGCACGCAGGCTGAACGTGTCGTTCAGGCGCCATTTGGCCCGCACGCCTGCTTTGTCGGTCTGGTTGTCGGAGAAGGCCCATTTCTGGCTGTACAGCTTGTCGGTATCCAGTGATGAAGCGCTTGGGCGATACGCTTCGTTGGCGAAGAACCAATAGCTGGTCAGGCCGCGAGTCTGGCTTTCCTTGTGAGAGGCGTCGAACTGGATCTGCAGGTCGTCGCTGACGTTCCAGTCCAGTGCCAGGCTGACCATCTGCCGACGACGCTTTTGAAGGTCGATTGCGGTTTCGCCATCCTGAGTCAGGACGTTGAGTCTGTACGCGAATTTGCCTTCGCTATCGATCGGGCCACCGAAGTCGCCGTGCAGGTAGTAGTTTTCGCCACCCGCATTGCCGAGTGTGACGCTGTTGTAGCGCTCATAGGTCGGCCGTTTGAGCACGTAGTTGGCCAACCCGCCGGGAGACGCCGGGCCATACAGGAAACCGGTGAGGCCGGTGACCACTTCCAGTTGCTCGGTGTCTTCGATGAAGTTGCCGCCATCGGCCAGTGTGCTGAAACGCAGGCCGTCGTTGGCGATGTTCAGGCTTGAAGAACCGCCGAAACCCCGAATGGTGATAGCACTGGCGTAGCCGGCGGTTTTCGGGGAGTAAAGCTGGGCGAAGGGATTACGTTTGAATACGTCGTCGGTCGAGGTGGCCTGCATGTTCTTGAGCAGCGCCTGGGAAGTCACGCTCATGGAGTAAGGCGTGTCCTGCAGTTTCATGCCGCCCAGAGCGCCGACATTACTGATGTTTTCACTCACATAGCCTGCGGCTTCAGAACCCTCGACCGTGGTGCGGGCGTTGATATCGACATTGGGCATCGTCAGCGTGCCGGCCTCGGTACTGACTTTAACCAATCCATAAACCCGATCGCCCAGTTGCACAGCCCCAAGCCCGGAACCCGCCAGCAGTTTGGCGAGGCCCTGCTCTGCGCTGTAATCGCCCTCCAATCCCGGTGAACTCAAGCCCTGAGCCAGCTCCGGGGCGAATTGCACGGTAATTTTCGCCTGCGAACTGAAACCGGCCAGCGCCTGGGACAGACTCGCGGCCTGAACGCTGTAATGCCGGGTCTCTCCGTCTGCCTGGGCACGCAGCGGCTGAGCGGCCAAAGCAAAGGTCAGCAATGACAGTGCGAGCGTGTTGCGTGTGGCCGCGCGCAGGATACGAGAATGGGTCATGGAGCAAAATGTCCTTTGGTGATTACAGATTCACTACTAAGGACGGACGCCGCAAAAAAACGGGCCAAAAAATCACGCTTTGCTCACCGTCACCCAATAACGGGTTCGATAACTCACCGTAACCGGAAGGGTGATCGGCAGCGCGGAGAGGATGGCGTCGCTGTTGTCGAGCTGGAAACCACCGCTGATACGCAAGGCTGATGCGCTTTCGTCACAGTGCAGCCGACCGGGGCGATAGCGGCTCAGTTCCTGAAGGAAATCGCGCAGCGGCAAGTTATCGGCCACCAGTTCGCCTTGCGTCCAGCGTGTAGCCAGCTCGCTGGCAGGACGTAAAGGGCCGAAGGCATCTGCGCTGAAAGACACTTGCTCGCCGGCCTCTACAACCTGTGACGCGGTGTGCGCAGGCGTTGCCCGAACCCGGCCTTGCAAAACCGCCAGCTGTGTAGTGCCACTGAGCTGGCGCACACTGAAGCGCGTCCCCAAAGGCTCCATGAGCCCTTGTTCACTGGCCACTCGCAAAGGACGTCGAGCAGCGTCAATGCCGGTGCTGATCAATATCTCCCCACGCACCAGTCGGATCAGCCGCTGCCCGGCATCGAATTGCACGTCGATGGCACTGTCGGTGTTGAGGTCGACCACACTTCCGTCCGCGAGTGTCAGTTGCCGCCGTTCGCCTACGCGGGTGCGATAGTCAGCCATCCAGCCCTGCTCGGTGCCAAAGCGGTAGCCGAGGTAGCCAGCGGGTGCGATGGCAGCCAATACCAGCAGCGTCTTCAAGGCCTGACGTCGTTCGCGATTGAGGGTGCCCATGGCAAGCGCGGGCGGAAGGCCACCGAGCTGTTGTTGCACATGCTGCACGCGCTGCCAGGCGCGCTCATGCTCGGGATCGATAGCGCGCCATCGCGCGCAAGCTTGCTGTTGAGCCAGGCTCAGTGGCTGCTCATGCATCAGCACAAGCCAATGGGCGGCCTGACGTGCGACGTCACGACTGATCGGGGCCTGCGCGGACATTAAAACGCTACATCGCTCAGGATGCAGGCTTCAAAGGCAGTGGCCATATGGCGCTTGACTGTGCGCTCACCAATGCCCAACTGCCGGGCGATCTGCACATAGGTCAGGCCATCGATCTGTGCCAGTAGAAATACCGCACGCACGACGGGCTTCAAACGGTCGAGCAAGGCATCGAGCTGGAACAGGGTTTCGCGCATCTGCCATTGCTCTTCAGGCGACAGGGCAAAAGCCTCGGGCATTGTGGCGAGCATGTCGAGATAGGCCCGCTCCAGGGACTGGCGACGGAAATAGTCGCAAACCAGCCGCTGCCCCACCGTCGCCAGATAGGCCCGTGGGCGGTCCAGGGTCAGGGTTTCGCCGGTTCTACGCTGTGAAGTGAGGATGCGCAGGAAAGTATCCTGCGCCAGATCCGCCGCCTGGCTGGTGCAACCCAGACGACGATAAAGCCAGCCCGTCAGCCAGTTATTGTGCTCTGCATAGAGAAGCCCTATACGATCCTCGCCCACGACTTGCCTCCCGAAAGAAGCGGCGATAATAATTGATAATGATTCTCATATCAATGCAAGGCCGGAGCGTTTATCCAGACCGGCCTTCAGGAGCAAGCGCTCGACATACGCTGAGCAGATGGGATTTATTGACGACTCCATGTGAGTCACTGATGAATGTGTCACTTTGTGGGAGGCAGCTTGCTGGCGACTTCCCACACGTTTTGTTTGTGCCTGAACTGATCGGCATTAAACCAGCCACCCGTCCTGGTGCTGTGCTGCTTGAGCGCAACATTTCCGATCACGGTGTCAGTGCCACGTCCGCAAGCTCAACACCACACATCTCGGCAAGCGCCCTGACGACTAACGCATGGTCTTGCCTCTGAGGCAGGCCTGACACTGTCACGACGCCAATGAATCCAACACCCTCGACGTGCAGGGGAAAGCTGCCACCGTGGCATGCATAATCGGCGGGTGGAAGCCCCATGGAAGCCTCCAGCGAATGACCGTCTTCAAATGACAGGCCCACCCGATAAGAACTCTGCCCCATCAATTCCACCACATTGCGTTTACGGCGAGCCCAGTCAGCATTGCTCGAAGCCGTTCCGGGCATCGAGTAAAAAAACACGGTCTCGCGAGCGAGTCTGATTTCAATCGTAGTGCTTACCCCTGCTTCTTCGCACAGGGTCTTCAATCTGAGGCCAAGCTCCCATGCAGCCGCTTTGTCGAAGGCTTTAAGCCGGAGACGTTGTTCCTGAATGACGATACGTCGCAGGTCTTCCTGTTGCTCACTGTCCATAAACTCCGAGTCCTGCGTCTAAAGTGGTAGATCTGCTCTACTGCAACCGCATACGTTTGATATCACGCTGAGGAGGTTCACCAAACAGGCGACTGTACTCACGACTGAATTGAGAGGAGCTTTCATAGCCGACAAGTCCACCGGCGCTGCTGGCATCCACATTCTGGCTCAACATCATTTGCCGCGCCGCCTGGAGCCTGAGCTGCTTCTGATACTGCAATGGGCTCATGCCCGTAGCCGCCCGAAGGTGACTGGGTGAGCCGGCACTTACGATATGCAGCAATTGAAGGCTATGGGGCCCGTTCAACAGACGCACGACTATTTCCTCGACAATGAGCGGCGCGAGAGCGTTTATCAAACACGGATCGTCCAGCCAGGCGTGCACTACCAGTGACAGTGCAAACATCTTTGAAAGCTGAATTCATGATTTTCCCCGATGCGCCACTAGAGTACGTTTTTGCTGATCCCATTACTCACCCGAACGATATCGGACATGACCGCCAGCGCGATCTCGGCAGGTGTCTTGCTGCCCAGATTCAACCCGATGGGTGCATGGATGCGGTTGATACCCTCATCGTCCAGCCCTCCAATGCGCCTCACGCGCTCAAGACGTTTTTCGCTGGTTCGCCGCGAACCCATTGCCCCGATGTAAAATGCAGGCGTCCTTACTGCCTCCATCAGCGTCAGGTCATCCAGACGAGGATCGTGGGTCAACGCGACGACAGCCGTTGATGCGTGACAGCCGCCTTGAGCGATGTAGGTCGCTGGCAGCATTTCAAACAGTGCGACACCTGGCATCCGGAAAGTCGATATCACTTCGGCACGCGGATCACACACGATGACCTCGTAGCCCAACGCAACCGCGAAACTGGCACAAAACTCAGCCACGGGTGACAAACCTGCGATCAAAAGCCGTCGAACGGCCCCGACCCTCAACCGCACTTGCCCAGGCTCAACGGTGACCGGCGCGCACTCCATGTCAGCGTTTTCCATGTAGGCATCGCGCGTCCCCAGAATGACACGACGCACGATTAACTGACGTCCATGCAGAGCCTGTTCAAGCCTCGCGAAATACTCACGCCTGGAGCAGTCAGCCTCGAAATACTCAACGAGAACATCAAGCACGCCGCCACACGGCAACTGCAGGTTTGGAGTAAACCCGCCCTCCCCGTATCGAATGATCTGGCTGTGAGGCTCGAACTCGTGGCGACCCAGTCGCTCCAGAAAGTCTTCCTCCACACACCCGCCTGACAGTGAACCGCAGGACCCTCCTTGCGCCAGCGCCACAAGCATGGCGCCCGGCCCACGAGGCGCAGACCCAAACGTTGAGAGGACAGTACACAGCCACACACCCTGGCCTTGTTCCAGCCAAGTCGATGCCTGTTGAACAACCTGAAGATCTAGACTGTTCATGGATCAGGCGAGCAGCTTATCAAGGGTAAAAGGGAGATCACGAATGCGCTTTCCGGTTGCGTGATACACCGCGTTGCCAATGGCAGCAGCTACTCCCACGATCCCAAGCTCACCCACGGCCTTGCCGCCCAGGGCACTTGCCTGCAGATCAGGTATGCCGACATCGATAGTGATGATTTCAGGCATGTCGGCATTCACGGGAACAACGTAGTCAGCAAGGCTTGCGTTGACAATGCGGCCGTCTCGGCGATCAATGTGGCCCTCTTCAAAAAGGGCCTGCCCGATTCCCATGATCATCCCGCCCATCCACTGACTCTCCGCCAGCTTAGGGTTGTACACCCTGCCACTGTCGAACGCTGCCACCATGCGCTTGACCTTGACCGTACCGAAGTCTTCGTCCACTCGAACCTCGACGAAATGGACACCCCAGCTGTGAGCGGACACCCCGCCATGAGTCGCAGGCAGCATTTGGCTGAAACCGTGGGCGGCAGCATCACGATCGGCCTCGGTGGCACCTGCCTTGAAGGTGTCGGTTGATATCTCGAATCGCTCTTTGCCAATCGCTTTCAGCAGGTCACCCAACGCGATACCGTCGCCTGGTCTCTGTGAAGGTTTGATGCGCCCGTTCTTGAATACCAGGTTTGAGATATCCATCCCGTGCAGAGGCGATTTCGGGTCAGTTGTAGCGACTCGCAGCATCTCGCTACGAGCGACTTTCGCCGCTTTGTAAACAGCGCCTGTCAGGTTATTGGCAAGCTGCGAACCACCCGCGACCGAAGCCCGTGGCAAATCAGTATCGCCGAGGCTGACCTTGACCGCGCTGGTCGGTACATCGAGTACTTCGGCGGCTGTTTGCGCCAGAATCGTGTAGGTGCCCGTCCCCAGATCGGTACCGCCGCTCAGGACCTCTATCCGGCCATCGCGATGGATGATGATCTTCGCTTCCCCAGGCGTTCGCCACACAGGGTAGGTTCCTGCGGCCATGCCCCAGCCAATCAGCTCGCGACCTTCACGCATCGAGCGTGGCTTCGGGTTACGGTTGGCCCAACCGAATGCGTTTGCACCGGCTGCGTATCCTTCTCTAAGACGCCGTGTCGTCCAGGGAACATTGGCTTTCGGGTCTTGGGACGCCCAGTTACGCAGCCTCAGTTCGATCGGATCAAGACCCAGCTCAACGGCCAGCTCATCCATGGCAGTTTCAAGCGCATAGGTGCTGATGTTTTCGCCAGGTGCACGCATCCAGCCAGGATTGACAGTGTTTACAGGGATGATGCTGTGCCGGGCGAGCATATTGGGAGTCGCATACATCAGTGCGGTCACCGATGTGCTGGGTTCCAGGTGCGTGTCATCAATGGCGGTCTCATTCCAGCCTTCATGCACGACCGAAACCAGCGTGCCTTGCGGGGTTGCTCCCAACGCCAGCTTTTGACTTGTCCGGGGCCGGCCACCAAAGCTTGTAAACGTTTGAGGGCGCGTCAACGAAACTTTCAGGGGGCGACCTAATACCTTTGACGCGGCACAGGCCATGGCGACATGAGGATGGGGCGCAACCTTGCAACCGAACCCTCCCCCCACAAAAGGTGAAACGACTCGCACCTTGGCCATCTCAAGCCCCATCCACTGGGCAATGACATTACGCGCACCACCTACCCACTGGCTCGACTCATAGACCGTGAGTTTATCGGCGTCCCAGTGAGCGATGCAGGCATGGGGTTCCATCGGAACGTTGTACTCACGTGGTGTGGTGTAGATACCCTCGATCTTGACCGCTGCCGCTGCGAGGGCAGCAGGCGCGTCTCCCCACTTTGCCTGCAGGTCATCGACAGGCTGGGGTTTCGCACGCGCATCATCCGGGTCGATGATGGCTGTCGTTTGCTCGTAAGTGACCTTGACCAGATTCGCAGCTTCAGTCGCCTGCTCGAACGTTTGCGCCACTACCAGAGCAATATGCTGGCCATTCCAGCGCACCAGATCATCCTGCAGGGGCGTGAAATTTTCAGTGGCAGAGCCACCCTTGATGAATGGGGTGGCTGGCTGAATGGCGAGCGGGTTTAGATGCGTATAAATGGCAATCACCCCCGGCGCATTTTCAGCCCTGCTGACATCAATTGCAGTGATGCGGCCTGCGGGAATGGTCGATTGCACTGCAACGCCGTAAAGCATTCCTTCGATGGCCTGTTCAATGGCATAACGGGCCTCCCCTCTTACCTTGAGGCCGCCGTCTTGCCGAGATGCACGCTCACCCAGCGAACCATTTCGCTCCTTCTCCATCAGCGGCGCTGCCTCCCCCGTCAGAGGGTTGAGCGCAAGGCCGGTATACGCGACAGCTGAGCCCGCAGCAGCGGTCTTGAGCAGTGTCCGGCGATAAACCCTGGGGTTGAAGAGATCGCTCATACCAGACCTCCAACGGTCATCAGTGCTCGCGCAACGACGCGAGGTGCCAGAACTATCTTGAAGCCATTGTGCTCACGGGCCTGAGCGCCGTTGACGGAGTGTCGGACGGCCTCACGAATCACTTTTTCGGTGAATGATTTACCCACCAAAGCCTGCTCTACAGCACGTGAACGCCAAGGCTTGGTACCGACCCCGCCCATAGCAATGCGGACATCCTTGATGGTTTTGCCATCGTCCTCGAACTCGACCCCGACAGCAGCGCTTGCAGCAGCGAACTCATAGGAGGCGCGATCACGCACTTTCAGGTAATGGGAGCGTTTGAGGGCGGCGACCACAGGCACCTCAATGCCGATAATCATCTCGCCGCCTGAAAGATCGTGCTCAATATCCGGGCGTGCGCCAGGTAACCGGTAGAAGTCTTCGGCAAGCACCTGACGGTCGCTTGCACCCCGAATCAAAACCTTGGCATCAAATGCAACCAACGCCACTGCAAAGTCGCCAGGATAGATGGCAATACATCCATCACTTGCTCCCAGCACGGCATGGTTGCGATTGAACCCGTTCAGCGCCGCGCATCCAGAACCTGGATTACGTTTATTGCATTCAGGATAAGCACTGGGGTCACGAAAATAAGTGCATCGCGTGCGCTGCATCAGATTGCCGCCAATCGTGGCCATGTTCCGCAGTTGGGGAGACGCAGCGCGCCAGAGAGCCTCGCTGAGTACAGGTGCCTGAGCCTGAATGTGAGGATTGGCGGCAACATGACTCATCTTCGCCAAAGCCCCGATATTGATCTTGCGGGCACTGACACTGATAGCATTCAGGCCGTCCAGTTGGCCGATATCGACCAGCCGGGCAGGACGCTCCACGCCGCATTTCATCAGATCAAGGAGTGTTGTCCCACCGGCCAGAAAACGGGTTTCCGGCAAGACGACTTCTTGCCTCGCATGGGCGACATCACTGGCACGAATATAGTCAAACGCTCTCATGCCTTTTCCCCCTGCAAGCGTGTCGCCGCAGTGCGTACTGCCGTGACGATATGTGGGTAGGCACCGCACCGGCAGATGTTGCCGCTCATGTATTCGCGGATCTCGTCATCAGACCCTGTATGCCCCTCGCGGATGCAGGCCACTGCGGACATGATCTGTCCCGGCGTGCAGTAGCCACACTGAAACGCATCAAACTCAACGAAAGCAGCCTGCACGGCATGCAGCGTGCCGTCCGCCTTGACCAAGCCTTCAATGGTCGTCACATCACGACCTGCGACCTGAGCCGCAAGCATCAGACAGCTCAAAACCCGCTCACCCTCGACATGAACCGTGCAAGCACCGCACTGACCCTGGTCGCAACCTTTCTTGGTACCGGGAAGAAATGCATGCTCGCGAAGCGCATCCAGCAACGTCGTGCGCGGATCAAGCTCAAAGGCTTGAGGTGCACCGTTGATGGTGAGCTGAAGTCTGTTGCGGTCTGCCATGATGGCCTCTCCAATAATATCCGAAAGCGCTGCACCCACTCATCAGGCGCCATTCTGCGATCAAGTATGGTTGGCCAGCCCCAGGCAGATTTGCCGGAAAAAATGCGTTTATTGCCCAATCCAATTAATTGCTAGAGACCCAGGCTGCTCGTAACAATACATTTCAAGAAAAATGACTGCCCGAAATGATGGGTTCAGCATTTAGAAGTAGCGCCTTAGAAGACATCAGGATGCCTTGGGAGAGATTTTTACCGTTGCGCCTTTCGCTTGATCGCTGATCATGTCCGCGAGATAAGGGCTGCTGCTGTATTTGGCGCGATAGGCCTGATCAATTCGCTCATTGATAGCACCGTCAACGCCTTCAAAACTTACATCGCGGGTCATTCCAGCCGCGATGATGCGCCCGGCCTTTTCACGAATGGCAGCCTTGTACCAGGAAGATGCCTTGCCGTGGTACGCACGCACATAGAGGTTGCCATCCACTTCCACGCACCATATCCAGGTGGGCGTTCCGTAAGTCACGCCATCCTCGCGAAACGGAGAAATCTTGAGGTCATCTGCCTTGATGATGCGATTGAGATCGTCGCCACGCCAAACGCTCAAGTAGGACGTCGCAGCTTTGTCCGGTGCAGCCGGAGCCGATACAACCGCAGCACCATCGGCAACGCTCAGACTGGAAAATACAAGCGCACCCGCAATGAGTAATGAGGCGCTGGCTTCTTTGATGTATGAAACAGACTTGCTCATCTAATGATTCTCCGGGTTTGAGATACAGCCTATAAATCAGGCACAAGACAAATGACTCATTTATCGAGAGCGTCCTGCCCATTCATTCAGGCAGGAGCGCTCGGCAGAATCATTCAGCCCCAGTTCTGCAGCCAGTAAGCGTAGGGTGTCGGCAACACTGAAGCCGGATCAGGAATACCCAACGCACGTGCTGCCTGGAATGGCCAGTGAGGATTTGCCAACAGCGTCCGTGCAAAGAACACAAGATCCAGGGAGCCGGAACGAATGAATCCATCCGCCTCATGGGCGTCGGTAATCATCCAGCTCGTACCGACGGGCAGGTCCGTCTCGGCACGCACACGCTCGGCAAACGGCACCATGAAGTTGGGACCCCATGGCACTGGCTCGCCAGGCACAGCCAGGGAAAGCGAGCAGTCCACAAAATCCACGCCGCCTTCCTGCAGCCATTGGAGAACCTGAATCGACTCTGCCATTGATGCTTCGAGGTCTTCCCCAAAGTCGACCGTTCCGAAACGGACCGTCAGCGGAAGATTTGATGGCCAGACCTGCTTGACCGCCGCGACAATTTCGAGCAGGAAACGCGCTCGATCGGGCAACGATCCGCCGTATTCGTCAGTGCGAACATTTGTCTTGGGAGACAGGAAGCTTTGGCCGAGAAAACCGTGTGCAAAGTGCAATTCCAGCCACTCGAAACCGGCACGGTGAGCACGCGCAGCGGCGGACGCAAAATCTTCTTGTATGCTTTGAATTCCTTCGACCGTCAGCTCGTCAGGGAGGTAAGAGGAGTCAGGGACGTAAGGAAGAGCACTCGATGACACAGGCTGCCAGTGCTGCGGGTCTGACGCTTCAAGTGGATGCCCTCCCACCCAGGGTGGCGTACATCCAGCCTTGCGCCCTGCGTGACCCAGTTGAATACCGGGCACTGCTCCGGCGTTCTTGATTAACAAGGCAACTTCCGCAAAACCGGTAACGTGATCGTCACTCCAGATCCCCGCATCGCCCGGTGTGATACGGCCCTCAGGATTGACTGAAGTCGCTTCAACCACGACCAGACCGGCTCCGCCTTTTGCCAATGCCTCGTAGTGGGTCCTGTGCCAGCCATTCAACGCCCCTTCTACGGCCTGGTACTGACACATGGGTGATGCCACGATGCGGTTGCGTAGTGTGACGTCCTTCAATGTATAAGGTGAAAATAACGAGCTCATGAGTTAATCCGCTTATTGATCAGAATGAGCAAATTATGGCCATGAAGGTGTATTCATTATTTGCCTGATAGAAGCGAAAGACTGCACAAAATGATGCGCTTTCAGATGGGCAATACTCCTCTGCCTCTTGGCGTATATCAGCCGGGTTTTAAATGCACACCTCGAGCATCTATTCCCGCGCTACAACTTATAAAAAATATAGTCGGGCGAATCTCCACTATCGACGTGAGCCCCACGCTTGATAAGTGTTTCTCGCAAATTCTCGTTCTCAATATGCACCCGCCAATGCACTTCGCCCGGCTTGCTCTGCCCCAGGTCAAATCGCTCAATAGCAGTCTTCAACTCATCCCCGAGAGGCAGATAAACCGCCAGCGCGTCTTCCTTCCAGGCAGCAACGGTCATTCCCATCGATTCGCAAATAGCCACTTTGGCCCCGACATCATTCCTGTCAGAGCGCCTGGACTCATTGATCTGATCGAGCACCACAGGATCAGTAACGCGATCAGAGAAAATGACTTCTCCGGTTTCCCATACCTCGGGGGGGCAAATCTTCTTGGCGGGATCCAAGGCAATAAAGGGTGATATTTCCAACGGATAAATTCGGCAAACCAACGGGCGCTCTTCGTAAATACCGCAACGATTCTGGTCATCCAGATTAGGGCATTGAGTGAGTGCATTACCTGCAAAAATCGGGGTCACATTAATCTGATGACTACCGCTTTCAACCGGAACTGAACGACCCGCATTATGGTTGAATCTGTCGGACTCACCAGGCCAGTGAAACTCGTCAAAAGCCTCCAGTAGCACCGCGACCTCATGCCCTCTTTCCAGCCAGCGCCTGGCCTCACCCAGCGTGAGAGGAACCAGACGGCCCTTGCAACACACGCCACATGTATTGCAGGCAAAGCGTACTTCATTATTCCCCATACATTTACTCGCCCGACGACGCGATAAAGCGTCCAAACACCTTGATTGACGTTTGGCGGAGTATGTATGAGCTGCCTGATCACACTGTTGCCCATTTCGCGGCAATACTTGCTCGTTCCAATTACTTACAATTAGTTACAACGTATGCAATACGCGAAGTTTTCCTGCATCACTCTGCTATTCGTCGTTTTAGGCAATATTTCAAACGAAGTCTGCAACCCCTCAACGCTGCCTTGGCGAGAGAATAAGTATGAAACGAGGGGATGTCTCAGACCTGAAGCCTGGCGCTCCCTTACCCTGAAGGCGAGGAAAATCAAATGACGCAGAAAAGTGTATGGCTCATCACCGGTGCCAGCAGAGGCCTGGGCGTTCACCTGGCCAAGTTTGCATTGGCGGCAGGATACGCGGTGGTTGCTACCGGGCGTGACGCTGAAAAGGTAGAAACTGCAGTGGGAAGCCACCCGGATTTGCTCACGGTGAAACTGGATATCACCCAACCTGAAGATGCACAAGCAGCCGTCGCGCTGGCCATTGAAAAGTTCGGCAAGATCGATGTACTCATCAATAACGCGGGTAACTTTTACGCTGGATTTTTCGAGGAGCTTACCCAAGAGCACGTTCGCAGTCAGATCGAAACATTGTTGTTCGGACCGATGAACGTTACTCGCGCGGTCCTCCCTGTACTGCGTAAACAACGCTCTGGCACCGTCGTGACTATTTCTTCAACCGCCGGAATTGTCGGGGGGACGTTCTGCAGTGCCTATGCCGCCGGTAAGTTCGCCGTGGAGGGATGGATGGAATCTCTGGCACCCGAAGTTGAGCCGTTTGGGATCAAGACAATGCTCGTGGAGCCTGGTTTTTTCCGGACAGAACTACTGACCAGAGACTCGACGACATTTGTCGAGCCCACTATTGAGGACTATGCGGAAAAAACACGTGAAACGGTCACTGTGTTGAGTGGCATGAGCGGTAAGCAAGTGGGAGATCCAGCAAAACTCGCGCTGGCTATTGTCACCCTTGCCGGCAGTGCAACCCCACCTTCTCGTTTCGTGGGCGGTACAGATGCATTGGAAGCTTTTGAGGCCAAAGCCAGACTCATGCTCGAACAGGCCAATGCACATCGTACGCTGTCATCCTCTCTGGCGCATGACGATTAGTGGCCGGGAAACCAGGTGATCCTGCGAAAAAAAGCCTCAGTCATCGCTACGTGATTGCTCTGGCATTAGTCGCAGTTGTCGTGAGCCTGAGTGCTTTCACCGCTATGGCGGTGAAGGATCAAACCTATGTGGGAAGCCCTGG
The DNA here is from genome assembly GCF_015471405.1 of Pseudomonas cichorii. GTDB lineage: Bacteria > Pseudomonadota > Gammaproteobacteria > Pseudomonadales > Pseudomonadaceae > Aquipseudomonas > Aquipseudomonas serbiensis. The sequence continues at coordinate 187,497 of NZ_BLVZ01000006.1, read as the reverse complement.
ATTCAAGGCCACTGCCGACGTACCCCATGAGTATGTTGTTGTGTACTACTCCCGTTCCGGGCATTCGGAAGCCGTCGCGCACGAAGTGGCAACGCGGCTCAATACGCCAATCGCCAGGATCAACGCGAATTACCCATTGAGCTTTCAGGGACAACGCAAAGCGATAGCAGACGCCGAGGCTGAGGCTTTTCCTGAAATCGAAGTTGAAGCGGTTGATATTCAGTCTGCAAAACGCATTTATCTGGTGTCGCCTACCTGGATGTTCCGTCCTGCACCACCGCTGTGGACTTTTGTCAGGGATAGAGATCTTTCTGGAAAGGAAGTGGTGTTGATCATGACCGGCAACAGCCGATTCAAGTCGGAAGAAATCGATAAGTTTTCACAACTGATTGAATCGCGTGGCGGTCACCTCCTTTATCAGGAGTTCATCAGGCGTGGTCGGTTTTTCTGGCAAATGAGCCGAGCCGAACTGCTTGATTCTGTTCAGAACCTCCTGGAGAAAAAGTATTGATATCTCACGCTATAACCACGACAGGCGCTGAATCGTAACGAAATGCCCAAGCATCGGGTTCTCGAATTCTATGAGGTTTACTTTTGAAAGCTATCGCGATCAATCAGCATGGTGACTGCCATGTCTTTATTGAAATAGACACCACTGACCCCGTCGCCCGTCCCGGTCACGTCATCATTGATATTCGCGCGACCAGCGTGAATCCAGTGGATACGAAAATTCGCCGAGGCAGCGAGGGCACGGATGGCCTCACGTTCCCTGCCATTCTCCACATCGATGTTTCCGGAGTGATCAGTTCAGTCGGTGACGGGGTGACCCGCTTCAAACCTGGCGATGAAGTCTACGGGTGCTTCGGCGGTATCGTCGGCATTCCAGGTGCCTTGGCCGATCAGATGGAGGCAGACGCAAACATGCTCGCCCTCAAACCTGAATCGTTGTCCTTTGGAGAGGCCGCGAGCTTGCCACTGGTGGCCATTACCGCATGGGAAGCGCTAATCGACAGAGCCTCGATCAAACCCAACGATAATGTTCTGGTGCACGGCGGTACCGGCGGGGTCGGTCATATCGCCATTCAGTTGGCGAAGGTCATGGGTGCGCGGGTATCAACAACGGTTTCGACGCCTGAAAAAGCCGAAGTAGCCCGCCGTCTGGGTGCCGATGAAGTAATTTTCTATCGCAGCGAGAAACCGCTGGAATACAGTCAGCGAATTACCCGGGGCAAAGGTTTTGATACGGTCTTCGACACCCTGGGAGGCGAAGTCTTACAACACTCGCTGAAAGCAGCAAAACGCAAAGGGCATGTCGTATCGATCATTGGTTACGACACTCACGACCTTACCGACATGCATTTCAAGGCTCTGCGACTCGACTTTGTATTCATGGCCATCTCCATCATTCATGACGAAGACAGAAAACATCATGGCGACATCCTGGAGCGTCTGGCTGCACTGGTTGATCGAGGCCTGATTCAACCCTTGATCGACAGCCGTCATGAATTTACGGCATCAGGAGTCAGCGCTGCGCATGCGCGTCTTGAGTCAGGTCATGCCATCGGAAAGATTGTCATCGAGCGACAGAGCGTATAAACGATACCTTCTGTGTCACTCAAATGAATTGCCAAGGATTAGCCATGAGCACCACTGAATTAGAAAACACACAGGTTCATATCATCGCGACCCTGAAGGCGATTGCCGGTGAAGAATCCCGATTGGCTGAAATGCTGAGTGTGCTTGTCTCTGCGTCCCGGGCAGAGCCGGGCTGTATTCATTATGTGCTGCACGTCGATACAGAGCACTCTGGAACGTTCGTCATTTATGAGGCCTGGTCTAGTCAAGCCGCCCTTGATGAACACACGACCACAGCACACTTTCTGTCATTTGTTTCGGCAGCAGAATCGCTGTGTTCCGAACCCACTCACCTCCAGACGTTGAAGCTGATCCGGTAACCACTCCTTGTATCGATGCCCTTGGCAGGTTTACCAATCGGGAAGGAGGGCTTATCGGCTCAGGTCATAGGCCCTCCACTTTCAACGATCCAGCGGCATCCAGTGGATGCAGTAAGTTATCGGGGCATATTCAAAGCAATAACCCGGCAAACTGCCATGGCGCCATCTTCGTCACCATGATCATCACAATAACGAACATGCCCGCAAACCCGAGCACGCCCATCCAGAACCACTTCCGGTAGATCGACCGATACTCCGCCCCCAATTCTGCACCCGAATCAACCGCGGCCAGAGCCATCGTCTGCAATTGCTTTTGCAGGACCAGCACCGGCAGCCAGAGTGAGCCGACACACAGGAAAATCACCAGCGAGGTCAGTACCCATTCCGTGGTCAGTGGCAGGCCGGTGAGCCGGGTCAGCAGGTAACCGGTGATGATCTGCACAAAACCCGCCGGGGTGGTAATCCAGGTGTCGAAGCGCACCACCATTCTGGCGACATGGGCGATGACTTGCGGGTTGGCGGTGCGGCTGGCGGCGATCAGGTACAGGTAAGACCCCATGCCGAAACCAAACAGGAAAATCGCCGCGATGACGTGGGTGTATTTCAGGAGAAGATAAGTCATCGGTCAGCGCTACTTGTCAGAAAACTGCACAGACATGTGGATATTCAACGGCTCGTTGATCGCTGCCAGGTACTCGTCAACGGTGATCTCTCCCACGCAGGCTCGGGCACCGGGTTCAGGCTTGTAACCGCGATTGACCTTTTCCATCAGGGCGACGGCTGCACAACTGGGAATTTCCGGCCCTTTGTCATTGGAAGCCGTCAATTGCACCGTCATCAGCAACGGCCTGGCGTCATGGTCGCGGCCGAGAACATCAATGAACATCGCACTTTTTCCGTCACCAAAACGCTCAAACCACGTCCCCCAGCGATGCAGCCTCGCAGCCCACGCAGGAACAGAACGGATCAACCCCGCCTTCACTGCCAGAGCCAGCAAATAGTTGGCGACACCTCCGAGCTTCAAACCCGACCCGGCCTTGAAGCTCAGGTTCCTGGCGCCATAGCGCCCGGCAAAGATATCCATGTCGGGGACATCGACATTGGCCAGGAGCCGGGTGCCCATCATCGGCATCTTGCGCAAGGTCAGCCCCTGCCAGCCGGGCACTGGATGCACCTGCCCTTCCTTGAGCTGGCTGATCGGCTTGCCGGCGTACGCCAGCACACCTTCTATGGTCGACAGGCCCGGCATTTTCGCTGACGAAGAAATGCCATGGTTGATGGTGTCGATACGGGTAAAGCGATGGCGATGTTGATCGATGATGGCCGAAGACAACGAAGGCACCGAGCTGCAACCACTGAAGATCGCCACGCCCGCCGCCCTGGCGCGCGCATCGAGCGCTGCAATGCCGTTGACGAAATGACGGCAATCAGACAAATCGCAGTAATTGACACCAGCCTCGATGCAGGATTCGGCAATGGCATAGGATTGCCCCTGAAACGGACCAGCCGTGTGAATCACCCACTGAATGCCCATTTGCACCAGTGCCGGCTTCAGGTCAGCGCCCATGGCATTGCCGCACCAGCTTTGCACGGTCTTGCCAGACTGCCGCCCAAGTGCCTCGACCTTGCCGGACAGCTTTTGCGCATCACGCCCTGTAATCACCAGCTCGATATCGGGTACAGCGGCCAGATGGCGGCAAATGATACTGCCGAAGTTTCCATAGCCACCGACCACCATCACTCTGAGCGTCATGCGCAACTTCCCGATATCCATTGATTGATGCGGCGGCAGCTTCGCTGATATTCCACAGGCGTTCAAGCTGAGAGGATCGTCGCTTGATCCCTTTCGCGGGCGAAGGGCATAGGGAAATTTCAGATCCAACGTATAGCCAAAGGCTTACACGACCCGAGGACAATTCGCTCTTTTTACCCTTCAACAAGGCTCGTAATATTGGATCCAACAACTGGTGAACAAGGAGTTCGCCAGGATCAAGGATGATCGACCATCGCCGGGAAGGCAGCCGACAGGGAGTTGGAATGGTCTTGGGAAAAACCCGCTTCGGCGGGTTTTTATTTGCCTGCAGAAAAGTGAAAGCAGGTTTTTCGGTAAGCGCTCACCACAGCCCCCCCTCAAAGCGAGATCCCTCGAGGCAGGATTATACAATCCTGTGCATAGAGGCTTGCAGCATCTTGCGATGCGGCAGAACATGCTCACGCATAGAATAAGCCGACTCCAACACAATACGAAAACATCAAGTTATCGATCTGGCTGCCCGTGCCAGAAAACCGATGCGCCATCGTTTTGGCCTGCATGTCGTTTCCCTGCGGCCATAAACATTAACTTCATATAAGCCACCCACCCTATCTTTAGACAGAGAAGCCGTACTATGAACTTGTTAAAATCCACGTTACTCATGTTTTCCATATTGATTCTGACCGCATGTTCAACAAAATCTCCTGCTATTAAAAGTGGTGAATCCGTCGTTCACCTACAAGCACGGATTGGCAATGAAATGACCGCCAGACGGCTGGATCAGCAGCGCCCCCAAAGCCTGACACAGTTCCAGGTATCGGAAGGGAAACACGAACTGGAGCTGGGCCTTGTGCAGATCGGCTACCAACAGAGCCATCGCCGCTGCCTGGCCACACTCGCTTATGACAACTTCATGGCTGACCAACATTATACGTTGGTTGAAAAGAACGCAGGCCCGGATCTACAAATAGCGCTTATTGACAACAATGGAAAAACGCTGGCTAAAACCGAAAAGATAGCGTGCCTGTAATCAAGTAAAACCTCTGACTTATCCTTTCTATATTTGCACACACAACAATAGAATCTGCCTTGCCTCTTGATACTCTGTTCATAGTCTGGAATACAGCCGTCGCGACCAGATGGATCAGCGCGCAGGCAGCCTGCGTCCGAAATGGATCAGGGAAATTTCACGCCACGCATAGCCAAAGGCTTACACAACCCGAGGACGATTCGCTCTTTCTACCCTTCGCCAGGCCTCGTAAGATTGGATCCAACAACTGGTGAACAAGGAGTTCGCCAGGATCAAGGACGATCGACCATGGCCCGGAGGGCTGCCGACAGGGAGTTGGAATGGTCTTTGGAAAAACCCGCTTCGGCGGGTTTTTATTTGCCTGTAGAAAAGCTTCGGGCATGCGTTCAATGGTGTGCGCTGAAAATTTCGAGCGAGATCCTGGCGACAGCGGGCCAGTACGAGCCCAACCATATCTCCCTGGCGCTATGAATATTGCCTGCCTGGGCGCGCCTTCACAGGGAGTCGCCAGCAGATGAAACGTTCGCGTCTTGAACGGGTTCAGCAGCCAGCTTCAGTCGGTCAGCTTTACAGATGTATTTCGGCTTGTTTTTCGGTGCCAATTTGGCACTGGCCTTTTTGGCGTGAGCCTTCAATAGCTGCTGTATTTTCTTACGACGGTTCATGTTTTCCACTCAATCTGTGAACTAGCGAATGATATCAGCTTGAGTATGGGGACAATACCGTCACCCCTTGCTCGCCCCAGAGAGCCCGGACTCGCGCACGAGCCTGTTTTTAACGCAGCATCACCGAGCGCAGTCACTTTTCGTACAAAGCCTGGTCCTGCCCGATCACTTACAAGTACAGGCCTTCCACAGACTTAACCTGCTGGCCTGAGTACAAATTCAGTTATCTCGGAAGGGACACCCAGCCGAACAGGGAACCCCATCCATAATCCTGTGCCATTGCTCACGTACAACTTCATCCGGCCCACGTCATAGCCGCGGGATACATACCCTTCGTTGGCACCGGCAACGACTTGATCAAACCCCACGATCATGCCCCCATGCGTATGACCGGACAGTTGCACCTGAACGCCTGCTTCAGCATTTTTCATTGCCCCTTCGGGCCTGTGACTGAGCAGAATCGTTGGTGCGCCGGCCGGGGCTCCAGCCAGTGCCCGGGCCAGATCCGGGCCTGCAAATCCGTATTTCGGGGCGACATCATCCGTGACACCTGCAATCGTGAGGGCCGCACTCCCCTGCTGAAGTACCACATGCTGGTTCTCCAGCATTTTTATCCCCATGCCCTTGAACACAGGTGCCCACGCAGAGTAATCGAAGTAATACTCGTGATTGCCGGGGATACCGATCACGCCGTATCGCGCCTGCAGGTCTGCCAAAGGTTTTACATCGTTACGTCTTGCCTGCGTATAGCCGTCGATAAGGTCGCCGGAGATCAGCACAAGGTCAGGTGAAAGTTCGTTGGTTCGATCGACCACTGCGCGGGCCCAGCGCTCAGGAAACAGCCGACTGATATGAAGGTCGCTGAGCTGTACGAAACGGAATCCATTGAACTCCGGGGGCAGGTTATCAATGGCCAGTTCAACCCTGCGAACCTCCGGGACCCTGGTCGCCTGCTGGACCCCCACTGCCGCCAGACCTAATGCCACCACGACCGAGCCGGCCCGCAACCTGGGGGCTATCCGCGTGAATACTGGCCGACGCCCGGATACTATCAGAGCAAGGCCCGCCACATCGCTGATCAACGTGAACACCGTGAGCAACACAAAGGCGCAGAACAGCCAGCCCAGGATAAGTACGACCCCAAAAGGTAACTCTGGCGACCACATGTCTCCATAGATCAACAAGGACCCATAGTGATACTTGGAAATGATCAGCAGACCGATGGCTATCAACAAGCGTGCGAACTTTGAAATCTTCAGCGGATAAACACACCGCGCCAGGACATAGAGGCAAGCAATAGTGAGATACGTATGAAACACGGCTTCAACCTTGAAATAAAATACAAAGCAGCCGCTTTGGGCGGCTACTTGTCAAACATACCGTCGAGTGCCACGGCAGAGAAACGTGCTCCACACCCGGTACTGTCTCGAAAGACCTGATCGATCCAACACAACAACCCTAGCGTGAAACCGGGGTCAACTGCGTCATGGGCGGCAACGAACTCCGATACCCCTCTTTGTCACTGAGCAGCAGCCGTGCCTGGGTTCCCCAACCGCCGATAAAGACATCGTCCTTGCCATCACCGTCCAGATCACCGCGCCCCATGCTCCAGCTACGCCCTACAGTGATGCCGGGTACGACATCGGCGGTGACATCCTTGAAATGGCCTTGACCATCGTTCTGCCACGCACGCAACTGGAGCGGAACGAACCCCGGGATCTGAATTGCACCGACGAGCAGATCGGGGTGCCCGTCGCCGTTGAAATCCACCACTGTCCCGGCCCAGCTTGAAAACGTGTGCGCGGGGAACCGCTGCGCTGTTTCATCCAGGAAACGCCCCTTGCCATCGTTCACCAGAATCCGGGTTTGAGGATCCTTGTCCCACCCGAAGTTATTGCTGGTGATATTGAAAAATACGATATCCAGATGGCCGTCGCGGTTCATGTCGGCAACGTGTACTTCCCGGGTTTCCATCGGTACGCGCAGGTCGAGTCGGTCGGAAGCATCCTTGAAATGCCCTTTCCCGTCGTTCAGCAAGAGCCGGTTCGGTAACGCCGGGCTTGCCAGCACCATATCGAGATCCCCGTCACCGTCCATGTCAGCCAAAACCACCCCTTCGGTTTGATCGTTGGTCTTTGGCAGATGGGTTTGCGTGGCATTGATGAAATGGCCAGGTCGCTTGGGGTCGTTCAGAAATAGCAGGTTTCGTGCTGGAACAATCTTCGCGTCGGGCGCGTAATCCGTTTCGCCTGTGCTGCCAATCAGGATGTCGGGCAGGTTGTCTCCATTGACATCACCCAACGCCAGGGCATTGCCTTGGCTGGTTTCAGGCAAACGATCACTGGCGTCGGTAAATCCGCCTTTCCCGTCACCCAGAAAAAGCTGATGCACCTCATCGGCTTCAGCCACGAATACCACGTCCATGTTGCCATCAGCATTCAAATCAGCGGCCCGGACATGCTCGCTGTCATGCACCACCGCTCCAAAGGCGCCCGGTTTAATGGTCAATCGGCCATGACCGTCATTGAGATAAAGGCGATTCACACCATGCTCGACGGATACCACCACATCCAGATCGCCGTCCTTGTCGACATCGACGAACACCGAGTCAGTTGCATGGAGGCTCGGCGCGACAGGCACGTGGGTGGCGGTAGCGTCTGCGAAGACTCTTGAAGGTCGTTCAGGGATGATGTCAAAAGCATCTGCAACGGTGGTGGAAGATGCGGCATGGACACCCGCCGAGATGACCGAGAGGAACCCTGAGGTCACCCAGCCCATTCGTCCGTAGAAGCTGCTTTTCATGAAATCTCCTTTCAGTCATTCGAGCGCTCGGCGCGGTGCTATAGCGCCGATTATTGACCGGGAAGATCCGAAAGATTAAGTAGGCAATATCGAATGGGTATATGACGCAACGTCATATATAAACCGGAGATAGGCAGTGAAACGGGGAGCCTATAAGATCCTGAAGGCGTATCGGCGCACAGTTCATGACAAGGGTGACTAAATGTTTCAGGAAGAGATGGGCAGCCTGATGGCTTTTGTGGCCGTTGCCGAAGAATGCAGCTTCACCCGCGCTGCGGGCCGTCTCGGAACATCCCAATCGGCGCTGAGCCATAAGATCCGCAGGCTGGAAGCGCGGCTAGGCGTGCGTCTTCTCACCCGCACCACCCGCAGCGTGTCCCCCACCGATGCCGGGGAACGGCTGCTTGAAACACTCAAGCCCGCGCTTGCCGACATCACGGCTCAGTTGGAAAGCCTGACCGATGTGCGTGACAAACCTGCCGGGACCATCCGCATCACGACAGCAGATCACGTGGCCGAGACCATCCTGTGGCCTGCGCTGAATCGCCTGCTTCCCAAATACCCTGACATCGAAGTCGAGGTCACTGTCGATAACGGCTTCGTCGATATCGTTGCCGAGCGCTATGACGCAGGCATTCGCCTGGGTGAGAACGTGAGCAAGGACATGATCGCCATACCTATTGGCCCCATGGAACGCTGCGTCATCGTGGGTTCACCGGCATATCTGGCCAGGCATCCAGTCCCGACTCATCCAGAGCAACTCGCCAATCATCAATGCATCAATCGCAGGTTTCCGACACTGGGTGGAATGTCCGCGTGGCAGTTCGAGAAAGAGGGTCGGCAGACCCAGGTTCGCGTCTCGGGACAAGTTGCATTCAACCGCCCCGAGATGATCCTGGAAGCGGCGCTTGCCGGATTCGGGCTCGCGTCTCTACTCGACTCCCAAGTGATACGCCATGTCGAAGCCGGACGCCTTGTGAGAGTGCTGGACGACTGGTGCCCTGAGTTTGCGGGTTACTACCTCTACTATCCTAGCCGTCGGCAGAATACTCCCGCCTTTCAACTGCTGGTCGACGCCCTGCGCTACCGGAAGGATTAACCAGCAATGACAAGGCGTTAGAGGCAGACAATGCAGGGCTCACCCTTTCTTGAACACCCTGCCTTTTATTCTCGCGGCCATCAGTGGGAGATTTTTACCTCGACGTATAGCCAAAGGCTTACACGAGCCGAGGACAATTCGCTCTTTTTGCCCTTCGCCAAGGCCCGTAAGATTGGATCCAACAACTGGTGAACAAGGAGTTCGCCAGGATCAAGGATGATCGACCATCGCCGGGAAGGCAGCCGACAGGGAGTTGGAATGGTCTTGGGAAAAACCCGCTTCGGCGGGTTTTTATTTGCCTGTAGAAAATGGCCGGTAGCCGATCAATAAGGTCATGAATCACTTTGTGGGAGCCAGCTTGCTGGCGACTTCACGTACAGACGCAGAATATCTGGCGGTTTTCAGGCCTTTTTCGCCAGCAAGCTGCCTCCTACAAGTTTGTGTGTGCCTTGATTAATCAGTATTACGCCTAAGCTGGCACCAGCGTCTCCAGCAACCACGCCCCTGCCGGTCCCAGGCCTCGCTGGCGCGACCAGATCACATCCACTGCCGAGCTGCGCGGCCAGCCAGGAACCTTGAGTTCCTTCAAGCGCCCACCGGCATAGCCCGACACCAGCCAGCGCGGCAGTGCCGACCAGCCAAAGCCGAAGGCGGCCATGTCCATCAACAACAGGTAATTGGGCGCTGACCAGTTGCGATAGCCACTGGTGGGTAAATCGTCGGTGGGAATGCTGTGCTCGATCAGGGTATTGAGGCGCAACGCCCGGTATTGGGACAGCTGCTGATAACTCACCTGCTCCAGCGCGGCCAGCGGATGTTTGTGCGCCACGAACAGGCCGAAATCCGCGCACTCGGCAATGGTTGCGTGGCCGACTTCCGGCGGATAACTCGCTTGTGCCGACAACAGACCCAATGACGCCCTCCCCGACTGGATCAGGTTGATCGCGTCGCCATGCTCGGCAAACACGCACTCCAGCTCAAGTTCGGGAAAGCGCTGGTCCAGTTCCGTCATGCGCGCCTCGAATTCGGAAAACTGGTTGGCATCGGACAGCACCAGGGTCAGGCGCGGTTCGGCACCTTGCGCCAGGCGCCCGGCGGTGCGGCGCAGGCGATCCGAAGCACTGAGCACATCCTCGACTCGCCCCAGCATGGCCTTGCCCGCTTCGGTCAGGACCGGCTGGCGGGCAGAACGGTCAAACAACTCCACCCCCAGATCGATTTCCAGCCGGGCAATGGCTTCGCTGATGGTGGACTGGCTCTTGCCCAGACGACGGGCAGCGGCGCTGAAAGAACCCAGTTCGACGATCTGCGCAAAGGCTTCTAGGGCTTCGGGTGAAAAACTCATGGACGACCTGCTATCGGTTTTTCCGATGGAAACGATTTTCACTTTAGCCCAATGACCGATGAGAATGCACTCTACCGCAACACAAAAGGTCATCTGTAATGAGCCAGACAAACCACAATCACCCAGCTGTGCCCAGCAAATCCTTCAAGGAGCGCATCCTGCATGCGAGCTTGTTCGAGGTGTTCGGTGTGATCATGATCGCGCCTCTGCTGGCCTGGATCATGGGGCATTCGCTGGGCATGATGGGGGCCATGACAGTCATGATTTCCACGGTGGCCATGATCTGGAACATGGTCTACAACGCCCTGTTCGACAGACTGCGCTCCCGACTCGGTTTCAGCATGACTCTGGGCAAGCGCGCACTTCATGCGCTGGGTTTTGAAGGCGGGCTGATTCTCGCCGTGGTGCCACTGGCCGCCTGGTGGTTGTCCATCAGCCTGCTTGAAGCCTTCCTGCTGGATATCGGCATTCTGCTGCTGTTCCTGCCTTACACCATGCTGTTCAACTGGGCCTACGACCTCGTGCGCGAGCGGGTCATGCAGCGCCGCCTGTCCAGATGTGGCGAGGCCTCACGGTCCTGAATGCATTTGCCGTTGGATTGCAATGAAAGGGTTCGGGCACAATCATCGACCCACAGTGACGATAAGGTCTGCCCGACATGACCACGGAAATTCTCAAACTGGCTGCCTTCAGCGACGGCGATCAAGGCGGCAACCCGGCCGGTGTATGGATTGGCGATGCGCTGCCCGATGACAGCACCATGCAACGCATTGCCGCCGACGTCGGTTTTTCGGAAACGGCTTTCGCCGCCCCGGTCGAAGGTGGCTGGCGCGTGCGTTATTTCTCTCCCCTGGCCGAAGTGCCCTTCTGCGGCCACGCCACCATCGCCCTCGGCGCAGCGCTGGCCGGGCTGAAGGGCGACGGGCTGTTCAACCTCACTCTCAACCAGGCGCAGATCACGGTCGAAGGCCATGCCCATGGGTCGCTGATCTCAGCCGCCTTGCAGTCGCCACCGACTCATAGCAAAGCCATCAGCCCGCAATTGCTGGAGGAAGCCTTGAACCTGTTCGGCTATGAGCACAGTGATCTGGATGAACGCATTCCACCCGCAGCGATCAACGGCGGCGCCGGGCATCTGGTACTGGCGCTCAAAAGCCGCTCAAAGCTCAAGGCCATGCAATACGACCAGGAAGCCGGACGCCAGTTGATGGTGCGCGAAGGCTGGGCAACCATCCTGCTGGCGTTTGCCGAAAGCGGGCAGTTCTTCCATACCCGCAATCCGTTCGCCTTTGGAGGCGTCTACGAAGACCCGGCCACCGGCGCAGCAACGGCAGCGCTGGGCGGTTACCTGCGTGATATCGGCTGGCCCCACGGCGGCGTCATCGACATTCTGCAAGGCGAAGACATGGGCAGCCCGTCACGCCTGCGCGCCGAAATCCCGGAACAGATCGGCAGTTCGATTCGTGTCTCGGGCATGGCGCGCAAGCTGTAACGCATAGGCAGCCTCAGGTCTTGAGCTGGCTGCCACTGATCGCTACGCCCAACAGCATGACGGCAACGATCATGAACGCCAGCTCCAGGCTGCTGACATGGGCAATGAAGCCGATGGCGGCAGGCCCGACCAGAATCCCCGCATAACCGACCGTGGTAATCGCCGGAATCGCGACGCTTTCCGGCATGGTCTTCTGACGACCGACGGCGCTGTAGCAGACCGGCACAATGTTCGAGCAACCGGCGCCCACCAACGCATAGCCCAACAAAGCCGCTTCCCAGGCCGGCACCAGCGTGGCAATCGCCAGACCGCTGGCAGCGCACAACCCGCCCAGAATGATGACCCGATTGGAACCGACACGCCGCACGACGGCATCACCGAACAGACGCCCAAGGGTCATGGTCACGGCAAACACCGCATACCCAAGCCCGGCATAAGACGTTTCAACACCGCGCAGCGAACTGAGGAACACCGCACTCCAGTCGAGCATCGCCCCTTCGGCGAGAAACACGGTGAAGCACAGCAGGCCGATGAACAGCACCACGCCACGGGGAATCGCAAATGACGGCCCGTCGGACTGACTGCCATAAGGCAATAGATGTGGCGCAGCCTTGGCCAGTGCGATGAGCGTCAGCACGACCACCACCAGCATGGCGATCATCGGCGAAGCCCCCAGGCTCAGCAAGGCACTGACACCCGCAGCCCCCACGATACCGCCAAGGCTGAACAGGCCATGAAACCCCGACATCATGGTCTTGCCGCTGGCCCGCTCGACAATGACCGCCTGGATATTGGCCGTGCAATCCACACCGCCCATGCTCGCGCCGAACAGAAACAGAGTCGCCACCAGCAGCGGCAGGCTGGAAACCGTGGCCAGTAATGGCAGGCACAGACAGATCAACAGGGTCGAAATGACCAGCAAGCGGCGGCAACCGTAACGCGACGCCAGCGCACCCGCCAAAGGCATGGACAGGATCGAGCCCATTCCCAGGCACAGCAACAACAAACCCAGTGTGCCGTCATCCAGTCCGACACGGGCCTTGGCATAAGGCACCAGCGGTGCCCAGGAAGCCACGCTGAAACCGGCAATGAAAAACGCTATCCGGGTGGAAGACTGCTCCTGCCGGGCCTTTGTTATCTGGGCCTCGTGGCTGAAAGAGGTCATGCAAGCTCCTTGAGAATGTCAGACAGAATCGTGCTGACAAGCGCAACAGACTAGCAAAGTCAGGGAGCGTTCCACATGTGCAATGCTCACAAATGGGGCGATGTATCCGGTGTCTGTGGGAGAGGCCTGGGCCGCGACAGCATGTTCCGACGTTGAAAATGTGTTGCCTGTCAGTGAAGTCGCGGCCAAGGCCCCTCCCACTTCATGATATGTACGCCCCCCTGACAGCAGAAATACTCCAGCTATTTTCAAACCTTCGCACTAGACTACGCACCTTTGCAGTGCATCCCGCTCGCCCATCCATCAAAGAGGCCGCTGTGTATAAAGGTGTCGTGCTGTCGGTCCTGGCTTCGGTGCTGTTCGGGGTCCTGTATTTCTATACCTCGCTGATGACACCGCTGAGCGGCGAGGAAATCTTCGGCTGGCGCATGTTGCTGACGGTGCCTTGCGCCACGCTGTTCATGCTCGTCAGTGGCGACTGGCAACTGGTGCGTACGCTGGCCGGGCGCATCAGGCGCCAGCCGCTGCTGGTGTTCGGCATTCTGCTGTCCTCGTTGCTGCTGGGCGCGCAACTGCTGATCTTCATGTGGGCGCCGTTGCACGGGCGCAGCCTGGAAGTGTCCCTGGGTTATTTCCTGCTGCCGCTGACCATGATCGCCACGGGCCGTATCGTGTACGGCGAACACCTGTCGCATCTGCAAAAGATCGCCGCCACATTTGCCATGATCGGCGTGGGCCACGAACTGTGGCGGCTGGGCAGTTTTTCCTGGGAAACCCTGCTGGTGGCTCTGGGTTACCCGCTTTACTTCGTGCTGCGGCGCAGGCTCAAGACCGATAATCTGGGCGGGCTCTGGTTCGACATGCTGTTCATGCTGCCCATTGGCCTGTGGTTCATTTTCAATGGCGACCCACTGGCTGTGCAGCAGGCGCCCAAACTCTACTTCCTGATCCCGCTGCTGGGCATCATCAGTGCATCGGCTCTGATCAGCTACATCCTTTCCAGCCGTATTCTGCCGTTCAGCCTGTTCGGCCTGCTCAGTTATGTGGAGCCGGTGCTGCTGGTGTGTGTCGCGCTGCTGTTGGGCGAAAGCATTGGCCATGATGAATGGCTGACTTACCTGCCGATCTGGCTGGCAGTCGTGGTGCTGGTCATCGAGGGCGCCAGGCATATGCTGGCCCAGCGCCGTCGGGATGCGGTTTGAAGGCCTGACCGATCAATGCCCGGTAAAGCGCTCCAGTTGCATTTCCTGCAAGCGGCTGAGGGTGCGGCGAAAGGCAAATGACAGATAGCCTTGGGTATACAGCTCCTCCATGGAGGTCTGCGCTTCGATATAGAGCGGGATACGCCGGTCGTAGCATTCGTCCACCAGCGCAATGAAACGCCGCACGCCGTCATCGTTGGGTGACAACTGCGGCAACTCCCGATCCCCCGCCACGACCTGCTCGACACCGTCTTCGGTGCCTCGGGCGATTTTCGCTTCGCGCTGGGCTGCGCTCAGGGCCGGGACTTCACTGAGCAGGATCCCTGAGAACCGGTCGCACAGGGCAATGAAATCCATGGCCGCCAGAGGTTGTTCGCACAGATCGCGATAGCGGCACCACACCGTCGTGTCGGTGTGCTGTACCACATTGATGCTGCGATAGCCGAGCATCACCTGCGAGTCATACACCGCCTGCCCGCCACTCAAGGCCTTGAAGATGTCGCCCAGCGCACTGGCGCGGCCAGGTTCAGCGACCCAATAACGCTGATGCAACTGGCCGGGATGCAAGCGATGATCTTCGCCGCCGTCCACCGTCACCACATCCATGTAATGCTGGATCGCGGCGATGGCCGGCAGAAAGCGCTCACGGTTGTGGCCATGGCTGTACAACTGATCCGGTGGCTGGTTGGAAGTACAGACCAGCACCACGCCTTCCTCGAACATGACCTGCAACAGGCCGCCGAGAATCACTGCATCGCCGATATCGGTGACGAACAGCTCATCGAAACACAGCACGCGCACGTCTCGCCCCAGTTCCTGAGCCACGACCTTCAGTGGGTGGGGCGTGCCCATCAACTCGAACATGCGCTTGTGAACCCAGCGCATGAAGTGATGAAAATGCTGACGCCGGGCCGGTACGCTCAAGCTCTCGAAAAAGCGGTCCATCAGCCAGGTCTTGCCGCGCCCTACCGGCCCCCACAGATAAACGCCCTTGGGGGTCGCGCCGTTCTGCGTCAGTGCCAGATAGCACGCCTGCAACTGTCGGGCAGCCTGGAGTTGCGCCTCGTCAGGCTGAAAACCACGCTGGACCGCTCGTTCATAAGCATCCAGAGGAGACACGACATCCATCGAGAACGCACCTTAGGCTTCAGGAAAGTTTGCAAGCATATAGAAGCACGAGGCAGATGATAGTCGCACATGACTACTTTTTAACTGGTCGGTTAAACGCAGATTTCGTAACATCTGCACCCTTCTTTTGTATGCCGACGGCTGTAACGCAGTACGTTCGCCCTCAGGTAAGTCATGAAACCACTGCGCATCCGCACCGAAGTCCTGGCCGGACTCACCACTTCCTTTGCCCTGGTGCCCGAGTGCATCGCCTTCGCCCTGGTGGCTCATCTCAATCCGCTGATGGGGCTTTATGGCGCGTTCATCATCTGCACCCTGACCGCCCTGTTCGGCGGGCGACCGGGCATGATTTCCGGCGCGGCAGGTTCCATGGCCGTGGTGATCGTGGCCCTTGTGGTACAGCATGGCGCGCAGTACCTGCTCGCTACGGTGATACTGGGCGGGCTGATCATGATTGCTTTCGGCCTGCTGCGTCTTGGCAAGCTGGTGCGCATGGTGCCCTATTCGGTAATGCTCGGCTTCGTCAACGGCCTGGCCATTGTCATCGCCCTCGCGCAAATGGAGCACTTCAAGAGCGGCGGTGTCTGGCTGAGCGGCCAGAGCCTGTACCTGATGCTGGGGCTGGTCGCCCTGACCATGGCCATCGTCTATCTGCTGCCACGCCTGACCCGTGCCGTACCACCGGCGCTGGTGGCGATACTCAGCGTGGGCCTGCTGGTGTACCTGCTGAAACTGCCGACCCACACCCTGGGTGATATGGCGCGCATCGCCGGTGGCCTTCCGACCCTGGCCTTGCCCGACATACCGTGGAATCTGGAAACCTTGCAGATCGTGGCGCCCTATGCCGTGCTGATGGCAATGGTAGGCCTGCTGGAAACCCTGCTGACACTGAACCTCACCGATGAAATCACCGAAACCCGTGGCCATTCCAACCGCGAGTGCATGGCCCTGGGCGCAGCCAACATGGTGTCCGGCTTCTGCGGCGGCATGGGCGGTTGCGCCATGATCGGCCAGACAGCCATCAACCTCAGCTCTGGCGGGCGCGGTCGACTGTCCGGCGTTGTGGCTGGCGTGATGATCCTGATGTTCGTGCTGTTCCTGTCGCCGCTGATCGAGCGCATCCCGCTTGCCGCGCTGGTGGGCGTGATGTTCGTGGTGTCCCAGCAGACCTTTGCCTGGGCTTCGTTGCGGGTACTGCACAAGATCCCCATGAACGATGTACTGGCGATCATCGCAGTGACCATCGTCACCGTGCTCACCGATCTGGCCGCAGCCGTCGTGTTCGGCGTCATCATCGCGGCCCTCAACTTTGCCTGGCAGCAAGCCCGCGAACTCTACGCCGACACTCATCTGGAGCAGGACGGCAGCAAGATCTACCTGATGCATGGCACCCTGTTCTTTGCTTCCACCACGCCGTTTCTCAACCAGTTCGACCCGGCCAGCGACCCGCAGAACGTCACCATTGACTGCCGTCATCTGAACTTCGTCGACTACTCGGCCATTGCCGCGCTGAAAACCCTGCGCGAACGCTACAGCAACGCCGGGAAACACCTGCGTGTGATCCATCTGTCCGAGCGCTGCAAGAAACTGCTCAAACGCGCCGGAGCGCATGACAACTGAGCGGTCTGAAACACATGGGTCATATCTTGAGAAAGAACGTTTATTGAGCCCTTTCATGCAAGGCTTTATACGAAAAGTCGGCGAGCGAAGGTCAGGCAAGGCAAAAACAGGCGAGGAACGGTCGGAGTCGCGCCCGACTTTACTGGTGTAAATGAGCATTCCGAGCCTGTTTTTAACGCAGCATCACCGAGCGCAGCCACTTTTCGTACAAAGCCAAGTGGTAGGGTCTGCTCCCTCACCGAATACGAGGAAGCTTCAAATGCAATGGATCAAAGCATGTGCTGCACCAGCACTGCTGCTCATGGTCAGCAGTGTCGCCGTTGCCCAGAGCAAGACGCCAGCTCTTGATAAAACCGTGCATGACGAAATCATGAGCGTCATGCAGCAGTACAACATTCCCGGAATGACCATTGCCGTCACCGACAATGGCCAGCGGCGTTTCTATGACTACGGGGTTTCGTCCAGAGACAACCAGGAGAAAGTCAGCAACGACACGCTGTTCGAACTGGGCTCGATCAGCAAGCTCTTCACCGCGACCCTCGCCACCTGGGCTCAAGCCAACGGCCAGCTTTCCCTGACCTCCAGCATCGACACCTATATTCCCCAGTTGTACGGCAGCCGGCTGGGCAAGGTGCCGCTCTTTCATCTGGGCACCCACACTGCCGGTGGCTTTCCACTGCAATTTCCCGAAACGATACGGGATAACGAGCAGATGATGAGCTACTTCAAGGCCTGGCAGCCCCAATACCTGCCCGGTGCTCACCGCAGTTACGCCAACCCCAGTATTGGCCTGCTGGGCATGATCGCGGCCAACCGCATGAAACTGCCGTTCAACGTCGCGATGGAACAGCATCTGTACCCGGCACTGGGCATGACCAACAGCTACCTCGATGTGCCTGCCAACCGGCAGTCCTGGTATGCGCAGGGTTACAACAAGCAGGATGAGCCCGTCAGGCTCAATCCCGGTGTACTGGCCGCAGAAGCCTATGGCATGAAGTCCGGGAGCGGTGACCTGATCCGCTTTGTCGAAGCGAACATGGGCATGGTGCAGACGTCTCCCGCGCTGCAACGCGCCCTCGCGGACACCCGGATCGGCTATTTCAAATCAGGCTCCATGACCCAGGACCTGATCTGGGAGCAGTACACACTCCCTGTCAGACTGGAGACACTGCTTGAAGGCAACTCCAGCAAGATGGCCTACGAAACCCAGCCCGCCACCGCCCTGAATCCGCCCTTGAAGCCGCAGCAAGACGTCTGGATCAACAAGACCGGTTCAACCAATGGCTTTGGTGGATACATCGCTTTTGTACCCGGCAAGAAACTCGGCATCGTGATCCTCGCCAACAAGAACTACCCCAATGAAGCACGGGTTCGCATCGCGTATCGCATCCTCAATGAACTGGGCTGCTGCTCGCTACCAAAGAGCTGAACAGCGCCCCCGGCAGGAGCGAATTCATTCGCGAAGGTCAGGTACATCCGACAGATATATGTCGTTTGAAACACTGTCTTCGCGAATGAATTCGCTCCTACGGAGCACCGCTCTCACTACCTGAACCTGACCTGAACAGCATCGGTATCACCGGAAAAACCACTGGCTCTCATTCGGGAATGAGTATCATTATGTTACTTATTGTTTCAGCCATACAGCTCGCTGAAACATCTCACCCTGAAGCCTTTACCCCGGTGAACCATGCTTGTTCCGTTTTTGATCATGCTGCGCGAAGGTATTGAAGCCGCGCTTATCGTTGGCATCATCGCCAGTTACCTGAAACAGACCGGCCGCGGCGAGTGGATGCCTGCGGTCTGGATCGGCGTATTTCTCGCCGCCGCCCTGGCACTGTTCGTTGGCGGTGGCCTTGAGCTGATGAGCGCCGAATTCCCGCAAAAGCAGCAAGAGCTGTTCGAGGGCATCGTCGGCCTGATAGCGGTCGGCATTCTCAGTTCCATGGTGTTCTGGATGCGTAAGGTGGCGCGCTCCATCAAGCACGCTCTGCACGCCTCACTGGACGCCGCCCTTGCCGGCTCGAAAAACCAGACTTACGCCCTGATCGCCATGGTGTTCTTCGCCGTGGCCCGCGAAGGCCTGGAAACCGTTTTCTTCCTACTCGCCGTCTTCCAGCAGAGCGAAGGCTCCAGCGCGCCATTGGGAGCCCTGCTCGGCCTGCTGCTGGCCATCGGTTTCGGCGTGGCGATCTACAGCGGCAGCATGCGCCTGAACCTCGGCCTGTTCTTCCGTTGGACCGGGCTGTTCATCCTCGTGGTTGCTGCCGGGATTCTCTCCAACTCCGTGCAGGCACTGCATGAAGCCGGTGTGTGGAACCACTTGCAGGATGTGGTCATCGACTTCAGCGCGACCCTGCCGATGGATGGCCCGCTCGGCTCGATACTGGCTGGCATGTTCGGTTATCAGGACGCGCCCACCGTCAGCACCCTGAGCGCTTACCTGATCTACCTGATCGGCGCGCTGGTGCTGTTCTTCCTGCCTCATTCCCCGGCAGAAAAACAGCAGCCCTCACCCACCTCCGTCACGAACGAATAAGGGCCTACATGTCGAACCCTTCCTCTGAGCTTTCCGGTAAAGCCAGGCCTCCCCGTGCCTTGCGATTGGCAGTCGCCGGTTCTGTGATCCTGATGATCGCTGCCGGTGGACTCTTCTACTACGCCTCGCAAGTGGCATCGAAAAAGCGTGCCGCCAATAGCGGCAACGAAACCGTGGTCAACATCCACGCCCACAACTGTGAGCCCAACGTACTGACCGTGCCTGCTGGCAAGAACGCCTTTCGCATCGTCAACCGCTCCGAACGTGCCGTCGAATGGGAAATTCTCGATGGCGTGCTGGTGGTCGAAGAGCGGGAAAACATCGCGCCCGGCCTGAGCCAGGTGATCAATGCCAATTTGCAGCCCGGCGACTACGCCATCACCTGCGGCCTGCTGAGCAACCCGCGTGGCACCTTGCATGTCACCCCGACTGCCGAGTCTGAAGCCAAGGCAAAAGCGCGTCCGTCCATGGTGGCATTTATCGGCCCGCTGTCCGAATACCGCGTGTACCTGAGCCAGCAAAGCTCGGCGCTGATCAAGGCCGTCAACGCTTTGCAACAGGCCATCGAAGCCAATGACCTGAGCGCAGCACAAGCAGCGTACACCCCGGCGCGCACGCTTTATCAGCGCATTGCCCCTGCCGCACAGCGCTTGGCCGAACTGGACAACGCCATCAACGCCCGCGCCGACTACTACGAAAAACGCGAGCAAGACCCGGGCTTCGGCGGCTTCCATCGCATCGAATACGCCCTGTTCCAGCAACGCAACATCGAAGGCCTCGCCCCCGTGGCGCAGCGCCTGCAAACCGATGTCACCAGCCTCAAGCAGCAACTGCTGGCGCAGACCCTGGCCCCGGAACAACTGGCCGATATCGTCGCCCGCAACATGCACAGCCTGGCGGAAGTGCGCAGCAAGGGTGAAGAAGAGCGCTACAGCCACAGCGACCTCAATGGCTTTGCCGCCAATCTGGAAGGCACACGCAAGGTCATTGACCTGTTGCGTCCTCTGCTGGCCAAGAGCGCAGGCGCCCAGTTGCAGCGCATCGACAGCGCATCGAAGGCTCTGGATGAACAACTCAAGGCACTGAAAACAGACGATGGCTATCGACCTTACGATCAGGTCGATGCAACGCAGCGTCAATCGATAGCCGACAAAGCCAAGGCTCTGGCCGATGCGCTCGACGGAATCGACTCGGCTCTCGGCCTCTCCGACCTCTGACAGATGTGAACAAGTGACTACGATGAAAAACCCGGAATCCGATAACGCGCCCCACTCCCTCCAGCGTCGCCGTGTTCTGCTGGGGCTGGGTGCCGCCGGTGCAGCACTGGCGGGCAGCAGCCTGAGCGGCAATGCTCTGGCCGCCTCCACCGCTCAGGTCACCGAAGCACCGAACAGCGACAAGACCCAGGACCACAATGCGTTCCACGGCATTCACCAGAGCGGCATCGTCAACCCGCGTCCGGCCGCGGGCATGCTGGTGGCCTTCGATGTGCTGGCAGCCGATCGTGAAGACCTGGAGCGCATGTTCCGCACCCTCAACGAACGCATCGCCTTTCTGATGACCGGCGGCCCGGTGGCCGAGGTCGATCCGAAGCTGCCGCCGCTGGACTCGGGCATCCTTGGCCCGGTGGTCACCCCGGACAACCTGACCATCACGGTTTCGGTGGGCGAATCCCTGTTCGATGAGCGCTTTGGCCTGGCCTCGGTCAAACCCAAACGCCTGAGCCGCATGACAGGTTTCCCGAACGATGCGCTGGAGGCCAGCAGTTGCCACGGCGACCTGAGCATCCAGTTCTGCTCCAACACTCCCGACACCAACATTCACGCCCTGCGCGATATCGTCAAGAACCTGCCGGACCTGCTGCTGGTGCGCTGGAAACAGGAAGGCACGGTGCCGGCCCAGGCCCCCAAAAAGCCAGGCCAGCCAGCGGAAAGTGCGCGCAACTTCCTGGGCTTCCGTGACGGCTCGGCCAACCCGGATTCCAATAACCAGAAGACCATGAACGAACTGGTCTGGGTCCAGCCCGGCAGCGACGAACCCGCCTGGGCCGCCAATGGCAGCTACCAGGCGGTGCGGCTCATCCGCAACTTCGTCGAGCGCTGGGACCGCACGCCCTTGCAGGAACAGGAATCCATTTTCGGCCGCACCAAGAGCAGCGGCGCCCCCATGGACGGCAAGGTGGAAAGCGACGTGCCGAACTATGCAGCCGACCCGCACGGCAAGAAAACCCGTATGGACTCGCACATCCGCTTGGCCAACCCGCGCACGCCCGAAACCCAGCGCAACCTGATCCTGCGCCGTCCGTTCAACTACTCCAACGGCGTCAACAAGAACGGCCAGCTCGACATGGGTCTGCTGTTCATCTGCTACCAGAGCGATCTGGAAAAAGGCTTCATCACCGTGCAGACCCGCCTGAATGGCGAGCCGCTGGAGGAATACCTCAAGCCTTTCGGCGGCGGCTATTTCTTCACCCTGCCCGGCGTGACCGGCGACAAGGATTTTATCGGCCGCTCATTGCTGGCCGCAGCACCAACTGCCCAAACCGCATGACCCTCAATCACCTCACCCGGAAGAGCACCATGAAAAAGACGCCTCTGGCTTTGCTGCTGACCCTTGGCTTGCTTCAGACCCCACTGGCGGCTTTCGCCGCAACGGCGCCACTGGATCTGGTCGGCCCGGTTTCGGACTACAAGATCTACGTCACCGAAAACATCGATGAACTGGTCAGCCACACCAAAGAATTCACCGACGCCGTCAAGAAAGGCGACATCGCCACGGCCAAGAAGCTCTACGCACCCACGCGGGTCTACTACGAGTCGGTAGAACCGATTGCCGAGCTGTTCAGCGACCTTGATGCGTCCATCGACTCCCGTGTCGACGATCACGAGCAAGGCGTTGAAGCCGAAGACTTCACCGGCTTCCATCGTCTGGAATATGCCCTGTTCTCGCAGAACACCGCCAAGGACCAAGGCCCGATTGCCGACAAGCTGATGGCCGACGTGAACGACCTGCAAGCCCGCGTCGCCGACCTGACCTTCCCGCCGGAGAAAGTCGTCGGCGGTGCTGCCGCATTGCTGGAAGAAGTCGCCGCCACCAAGATCTCCGGCGAAGAAGACCGCTACAGCCATACCGACCTGTATGACTTCCAGGGCAACATCGACGGCGCGAAGAAAATCGTCGACTTGTTCCGCCCGCAGATCGAGAAACAGGACAAGGCTTTTGCCACCAAGGTCGACAAGAACTTCGCCACCGTGGACAAGATCCTGGCCAAGTACAAGACCAAGGATGGTGGCTTCGAGACCTATGACAAAGTGAAGGAAAACGACCGCAAGGCACTGGTCGGCCCGGTCAACACCCTGGCCGAAGACCTGTCGACCTTGCGCGGGAAACTGGGCCTGAATTGACATGGCGTGTAGGAGCGAATTTATTCGCGAAGGCCATTTTTCGCGAATGAATTCGCTCCTACCGGGGATATGGTGTTTGTTTAAATCCCGCTAAACCAGTTATACCCCTGATCCTCCCAATACCCGCCGGGATTCTCGTTGCTCACGACTATCTCGACGATATGCTTGGGGTTCTTGAAGCCCAGCTTGGTCGGCACCCGTACCCGCAGCGGGTAACCGTAGTCCGGCGGCAAGGCGACTTCGCCAAAGTCCAGCGCCAGTAAGGTCTGGGGATGCAGGGCCGTGGGCATGTCCAGGCTTGAGTAGTAACGGTCGGCACACTTGAAGCCGACAAAACGCGCCGTAGTGTCTGCACCGATATATTCCAGAAAAGTCCTGAGCGGTACGCCGCCCCACTGCCCGATGGCGCTCCAGCCTTCGATGCAGATCAAGCGCGTGATATCGGTGCGTTGCGGCAGTTTGCGCAGGGCTTCCAGCGTCCATGGCTGCTTGTCGCGCACAAGCCCCGACACCGCCAGCCGATAGTCGGACAGCTCGACCTCGGGCACGTTGTATTCCGGGTAAAAGGCATTGAACGGGAATGGATTGGTGATCTGCGCCTTACTGTAGGTCGGGGCCAGTTTCTGGCCGTTGAACAGCCAGGCCTGAACCCGGTCATTCCAGCGCGACATGGCCCACAGTGCTCTGTCCACCTGATCGCCATCCTGCAGATTGCAGCCGGTCAGCATCGACATGGCCCCCACCGTCAGCCCGGCGCGCAGGAACGAACGGCGCTGGATATCCACCAGTTGCTTCTGTTGTGCAGGCTCAAGACGGATGCGCTGGGTGATGCGTTTACGAGGTTCATTCATGGCCGGGGTTTCCGTTTTCAGCCGGCAGACGCCCGCCAGTAATCATGGGCAACAAGGTACGCGGGACCAGCACGACCAGTGCCAGGTGAACGATAACGAATGCTCCGATGGCCGCCATCGCGCCGAAATGCACCCAGCGGGCAGCGTCGTAGCCGCCCATCAGGCTGGCCAGTTCCTGAAACTGCACCGGTTTCCACAACGCCAGCCCGGACAACACGATCAACACCCCCATGGCCAGCACCAGCCAGTACATCAGGCGTTGCACGGCGTTGTAGCGGCCTTTGATATGGGCCAGACGAAAGCGCAAGGCATCGGCAATATCGCGCTTCACCTCGGCAGGACGCACCGGCAGCAAGTCGCGCTTGAAGTGGCGGCTGAACACGCCATACAGCACATAAACCAGGCCATTGATCACCAGCAGCCACATCACCGCAAAGTGCCAGGCAATCGAACCACCCAGCCAGCCGCCGAGGGTGAGCGATTTGGGAAAGGTAAAAGCCATCAGCGGCGCAGCGTTATAAATCGCCCAGCCGCTCATGAACATGCAGACCATGCCCACGGCATTGACCCAATGGGTCAGGCGCACGGGCCAGGGATGAATGGGACGGGTTTTCATGATTGTCCTCTCGTGCCGTGGGAGGTATGCCTTGACCGATAGGCAAACCGTAGGAGCGAATTCATTCGCGAAGAAACGTTTCGCGAATGAAACGGATCGCCGCCCGACGGATCGCCGCCCGGTCGCTCCTACGCGCGTTCGATTACATCGGTGGGGTATACCCATCCTTGCCCACTGCAACCCCGCGTGCAGACTTGCCGTCGTCTGCCGGGAACAGCACGATTTTCGCGCCCGCTTTCAACTCGCTGCGCTGGCCCGGCTCGACGTAGGCAATCGGCACATCTTCCGGCACCACCAACTGTTTCTCGCCGCCCTTGTACAGCACGCTCAAGGTACGGCCATTGGCTTTGGACAGGGTGCCCACCGTGCCGTTGGTCATGGTGCCGGTGCTGCCATCGGCGTTTTCCCAGCCGTAGTGGCCTTCGCCGCTGCCTTTGAGGCTGGCTTCGAATACGGTGACTTCCAGCGCCTTGAGCGTACCGTCAGCCTGAGGAATGGCTGCCGAGCCAACGAAGCTTTCCGGCTTGATGGTGTCCAGATCAGCCTTGGAAACCAGGCGGATGCCGGTCTTTTCAGTCAGTTGAATGCTCTGGTGCTGGCCGGCACGGGTGGTGAAATTCAAGGTGTCGGCCTGAAGGCTCTCGACCGTGCCGCGCATCGGTTTGACCACCGGCAGATCAGCGGCCTGGGTCATGACGGCGGCACTGAGCAACAGCAGGCCGAAGGTAGTGGAAAGCGCAGTCTTCATCGGTTATTCCCTGGCAGATTGAATGGAGCGCCATCATTGCTCCGCTACCGGTACTGAAAAATGACCCGCCAATGACATTTTTGTCATTCTCGAAACCGGGCCGGTCAATGACAAAAATGTCACCGACTCGCGGCTGGCAACTGGGTAGACTGCCGGCACCGGCGCGATTGATGGCGCCAGCCAGAGTGTAGCCAGCGCAACAATGCATATCCTGCTGATTGAAGACGACACCAAAACCGGCGAGTACCTGAAAAAGGGCCTCGGCGAATCCGGCTATCAGGTCGACTGGGCTCAACACGGTGCCGACGGCCTGCACATGGCGCTGGAAAACCGCTACGACCTGATCGTGCTGGACGTGATGTTGCCCGGTATCGATGGCTGGCAGATCATCGAAGTACTGCGTGCAAAACAGGATGTGCCGGTGCTGTTTCTGACCGCACGGGATCAGTTGCAGGACCGGATTCGCGGCCTGGAACTGGGTGCCGACGATTATCTGGTCAAACCCTTCTCCTTTACCGAACTGCTGCTGCGCATCCGTACCATCCTGCGCCGGGGCGTGGTGCGCGAAGCCGACCATTTCCATCTGGCCGATCTGGAGCTGGACCTGCTGCGCCGCCGTGTCACCCGCCAGCAACAGGTCATCGTCCTGACCAACAAGGAGTTCGCCCTGCTGCATCTGTTGCTACGTCGCGAGGGCGATGTGCTGTCCAGGGCACAGATCGCCTCCGAGGTCTGGGACATGAATTTCGACAGCGACACCAATGTGGTGGACGTGGCAATCAAGCGCCTGCGCAGCAAGGTCGACCTGCCCTACCCGATCAAGCTCATCCATACCGTGCGCGGTATCGGTTACGTCTGCGAGGTACGGCCATGCAACCCGGACGCCAGCCTTCCCTGACCCTGCGCTCGACCCTGGCTTTTGCCCTGGTGGCCATGTTCACCGTTGGCGGTGCGGGGTTGTATCTGTATCAGTCGATCAAGCAGACCGTCATGCAGCGCAGCGACCATGCGGTGCTCGCGCGCCTGGATCATTTTCGCAAACTGCTGCGCTATGACCTGACCCTGGACACCCTGAAGGGCAGCCCGCAGTTGTTCGAGAACATGCTCGACAGCGAAGAAGACATTTTCATCATTGGCGAACCGGGCAAGCCGCCGGTGATTGTGGTGAACCCGCAACGCGCTCCGCTGCCGGATCTGCCGACGGTCGCTCAGGATCAGCCCCTCAGTGTCAGCGACCTGCGCAGCGGCATGAGCCTGCAAGGCGTACCACTGCGGGCGGCGTCGGTGCAGGCCATGTCCCATGGCGTCGAATTGCGCTTGCAGGCCGCGCACCTGATGGTCAAGGAAATGGCCATGCTCGCCAGTTTCCGTGAACGCATCTATGCCGCGATGACGCTGACTTTTGTACTGACGGCCTTGCTGGGTTATGTGCTGTTGCGACGCGGCTTGCGCCCGTTGCGGCAGATGGCAGCCCATGCGGCCGGTATCTCTCCGACCAGCCTGCACAACCGTCTCGATACCCGAAACACTCCGGTGGAGTTGCAACAATTGAGCGACGCCTTCAATGCCATGCTTGACCGGCTGGATGACGGCTATCAGCGCCTGACGCAGTTTTCCGCCGATCTGGCCCACGAGATCCGCACCCCGGTGGGTTCGCTGATGGGGCATTGTCAGGTCGCGTTGCGCCAGAATCGCAGCGTCGATGACTATCAAGCCTTGCTGGCCTCCAACCTTGAAGAACTGGAGCGAATTTCCCGGCTGGTGGAAAGCATCCTGTTCCTGGCTCGCGCCGACGAGGCTCAGGCGGTGCTGGAACGTCAACCACTTCAATTGCAGGACGAACTGCAACGGGTCACGGGCTATTTCGAGGGGCTGGCCGAAGAGCGGCAACTGGAACTGCATGCCAGCGGCCAGGGCAAGCTGGACGCCGACCCGATCCTGCTGCGCCGGGCCTTGAGCAATCTGGTCGCCAACGCTATCCGCTATGCCGACGAAGGCAGCCGGATTCTGGTACGAGTCGTGTCCCTCAAGCATGAACAGCGGATCGAAGTGGAAAATCAAGGCCCCGTCTTGCCTGCGGCAACTCTGGACCGATTGTTCGACCGCTTCTACCGGGGCGACTCGTCGCGCCATGAAAGCTCCGACTCCAACGGCCTCGGGCTGGCCATCGTCGCGGCGATCATGCATTTGCATGGAGGTCGCGTCGAAGTCGCGCAGCCAAAGGCCGGGAGAATCTGCTTCAGCCTGGTATTTACCGGTTAAGCCTTCTTGTCGTGGGCAATGGTCAGCTTGTAGAACGTAGCCGCGCCCCCTTCAGTCGTGTACCCGGTGTTGTCCTGGGTATAGACCCCCGCCTTGAAGTAGAACAGCTTGGTGCTCCAGGCCGAATCAAGGCTGGCGTTCCAGATATGGTCGTAGGCATTGACCGTGAGACTCCCGCCAGGCGTCAGGTGGATGCTGTAGCTGAAGCGCTCGTTGAGCGGAACACCCTGGGCAATCATGATGACTTCGATTTCTGCATCCGGGCTGCGTCGAAACTTGGCGACAATATTGCCGGTCTGCAACTTCTCCTTGAACTGGTACTCGACCTTGAGCAACGGCTCGGTGCTGCCGTAGCAGTGGATCTGGCCAATCACGATCTTGCCGCTCGAAGGCACCTGATTGACCGTCAGCGACGCACGCAGAAAATTGTCCGCACTCGAGTAAGCCCAGTTGTAGGCTCGACCATCCGCCGTGGTCTCGCGCAACTCGGTACGCGGGTACTTGGCATTTTCCGTGGTGGAGCCGGTAACCGGCGCCCAGAAAAACAGCGTGTTTCCTGAGCGAAAGTAACCATCCTGATAACCGCCCATAAGTTTGGGAGTATCGATGGTGGTGGCTGGCGTTCCGACGGGTACGGACAAATTCCAGGTGGCGAGGTCGATCATGGGGTTGCTCGCAAGGTGCGCAATTCGCACCGGCAGGATGGCTCTGGAACGGGCGTTCGGCGCCCGCTGGATTCGTCCTGACTATCGGCTGAATCGTTTCTTTTTTAAACACCGCCCAACGTTAAATTGGCGTCAAAAGAAAGTCATCAACACCCCAAAGCCACTACTTTGATGTTATTTGTATCCAAAGTTTGACAACTGCGATTTTTGCTCTAAGCGGCCATTCATTTGGAAATGATCACAAACGGATCGCGTCATTTTTTTGAATGGCCATCGCCAGAACGGCTGTTTTTTGCGGGAATTTACCGACAGACGGTAGCAATTATTTTTAAAAATCCAGGCACTTTTCACACCACGGACTGTCACGACGACCGTTCATCGCCTTTTGGGCACAGCAAAAGCCCCCGACCGCATAGCTTCCGGCGATAAATTTCCTGGGGATATAGGGGCCTCTCGCGAATGAATTCGCTCCTACTCAGTGAAGGGGCGACTTCTGTCGCGAGACGTCATTGAAGGCGATGGACTCTCTTGGGATATACAGGCCCCTCACGAATGAATCGGCTCCTGCTCAGACAGCACAAAGAGCCGGTTCAGGCAGGCGAATGAACACGGTGTAAGCCGCACCTTCCATCGCTTCAAAGGCAATCAGCTTCTCGACCAGAGCTTCGCTGAGCACCTTGCCGGCATTGAGCAACAGCATGCCGTTATCAGCGTTGAGGTTACGGGCCAGGACCATGCCGGCACTCAACTCACGGGGTTTCATGGCCTTGACCAGCGGATCGCCCAACGTGATATCCGAGCGGTAGACCGCGCAAGCCTTGATGAAACCTTCCAGCAAGCCCGGGTCATACCAGCGCCCGCTGTACTGGCGGATAAACACCAGCGCTTCATCACTGTTCATACGCCGCTGCAGGATCAGGCCATGCTGCAACTCGATGAAATCAACCGCCAGCTTGAGCAGACGCGAACCGAAGGGAATCGCCTCGCCCTTGAGCCGGTCCGGGAAACCCGTGCCGTCCCAGTGCTCCTGATGGTGCAGAATCAAGCGGGCTGCATCGCGCATGGGGTCCAGGGTCATGAGCAATGATTCGCTCTGTTTCGGGTAGTCCCGATAACGCTCACGCTCGGTGTGGGACAACTGGTCGACAGGCGCGCCGATCATGCTGTCGCTCCAGCCAAGCTTACCGATATTGTGCAGCGCGGCCGCCATGCACAGGTCGCGTCGGCTGGCTTCGTCCAGCCCGTGAACCTGGCAGTAGGTGCGTACCAGATCGATGATTTGCCGGTTGGTCTGCTTGTCCGCCGGCAGGCGCTGATTGACCAGCAACGAGAAGACTTCGGTAGTCGTGGCATAGCTGTGCTTGAGTTCGTCGTAAGCCAGGTCGAGCATGTCGGCGGTCTGCTGCACCTCGCTCGTACGCGCCAGCACACGCTTTTCAAGCGTGGCATTGAGCAGTTGCAGCGCTTCGTTCTGATCGTGGGTCAGTTGCTCAAGGCGTTGCCGCTCGCGCTCGGAATGCTGATGGGCCAGGGACTGACGCAAGGTCAGCAGCATGTCTTCGTCATTCCAGGGCTTGCTGATATAGCGATGAATGCCACCTTCGTTGATCGCTTTGACGATCATGTCCAGGTCCGCATAACCGGTCAGCAGCAAACGCATGGTGCCGGGATAGAGCGCATGGATACGGGCCAGCAACGTCGAGCCGTCCATGTGCGGCATGCGTGCGTCGCTCATCACCAGATCGATGGGGTGTTGCGCCATGATGTTCAGGGCTTCTTCGCCGCTGGTGGCGCAGTGGATGGTGTACCCCTGGGTTCGCAGCAGACGGCGCAGGCTGCTGAGAATCAGCTCCTCGTCGTCGACCAGAAGCACGTTGGGCTTGAATGCACCGGCAGAAACAGACTTGTCGTCCATCGCGAGTACCTCGCTCAGCGGTAGTGGCACATTTGTTCTTGTGAAGTGCCAGGTCATCATGCGCTTCGACCTTGCCCTGAGCATAGCTGGAACTCAAAAAATAGTAGCACTTTGAGATTAAATCCGATGAAAGCTCACCCGCAGCGCTATGCTCAAGTCAGTCAGGGACGCTTCCTGTCACCCACTCGACCGTTGCCGCAGGTGTGCCATGAAAATCCTGTCCAACCGACGCATCCTCCTGATCGACAGCACCCCCGCCACTCACGAAGACTTTCGCAAGGCGCTGGTCCCGGACAGCAGCGGTCAGGCGGATCTTTACCTGATCGAAGCCGCCCTGTTCGGCAATGACATGCCGATCATTACCCACCACTACCAGCTCGATTGTGTGTACGACGCAGAAGATGGCCTGTTCAGGGCACAGCAGGCGCTGGATGACGACCTGCCCTACGCACTGGCCTTTGTCGACATGCATCTGGCGGAAGATGTGCGGATCATCGAAAAACTCTGGCAGATCGACCCGCGCCTGCAAGTCGTGATCTGTGCAGCGCAGTCGGACTATTCATGGGAAACCCTGATAGACCGCCTGCAAGGCCATGACCGGCTGCTGACTCGCAAAAAGCCTTTCAACGATATTGAAGTCCAGCAACTGGCCCACGTGCTCACCACCAAATGGGAAATGACTGAACTGGCGTCCGTACAGATGGACCGGCTGGAGCAACTGGTCGAGCAACGAACCGAGGAACTGACCCGCACCAGCGAAGAGCTGCAACATCAGATCGACGAGCGCAAACACCTGGAAAGCCAGCTGGTGCAGTCGGAAAAACTGGCCTCGCTCGGGCAACTGGCGGCCGGGGTCGCCCATGAAATCAATAACCCGATCGGGTTCATCTCTTCCAACCTCGGCACCCTGGAAAACTATTTCGCCCAGGTGAAGGAAATGCTGCTGGCCTACCGCAACATCGAACAGGCCATCCCCGCAGGCCCTGAACGGGAGCAACTGACCGCCCTGCGCGAACGCATAGAACTGGATTACCTGATCGACGATATCCCGGTGCTGATCAGTGAATCCAAGGAAGGGATCGACCGGGCCGGGAAGATCGTCAAGGACCTCAAGTCATTCTCCCGGGCAGACAGCAACGAGCAGTGGCAGTGGGCGGACCTGCATCAAGGGATCGACTCGACGCTGAACATCGCGGCCAACGAAATCAAGTACAAGGCCGACGTGATCAAGGAATACGGCGATCTGCCGCAGATCGAGTGCCTGCCTTCGCAAATAAACCAGGTGGTCATGAACCTGGTGGTCAATGCGGCTCAGGCCATCGGCGACGAGCGCGGGCAGATCACCATTCGCAGCGGCCAGGAAGGCGACACGGTATGGCTACAGGTGACCGACAATGGCTCGGGCATGGCGCCGCAGGTCATGCAACGTATCTTCGACCCGTTCTTCACCACTAAACCCGTGGGCAAAGGCACCGGGCTAGGGCTGTCGCTCTCCTACGGCATCGTCAAAAAGCATGGCGGGAGCATCAGCGTCAAAAGCGAGGTGGGAGCCGGTACTTCATTCAAGGTCGTGCTACCGATCCATCAGGCCAAAACCGGCAGTTGACGCTGGATTCCACGACCGTCGGGAAATTTGCAGTTGACGGAAAGACTTTGTTACAGGATATTATTAGTTAGCAAGCTATTAATATCCTCGCTAACAATATCGCTCCTAACTAAATTTCCGGTTTTCCCATGTCACTCGATTCACTTCACAGAGCCATCAGCAGCGGCATGGTCGCAGCCTCCCGCCAATGGCGGCGCATCTGCCAGACCACGCTGTCCACGTACGGCATTTCCGAAGCCTGCGCAGGCCCGTTGCTGGCCATTGCCCGACTGGGCGACGGCGTGCATCAGGTGAAAGTGGCCCAGGCCGCCGGCATGGAAAGCCCGACACTGGTACGTCTGCTGGACCAGCTCTGCTCTGCCGGCATCGTCTGCCGTACCGAAGACCCCAGCGACCGCCGCGCCAAGGCCTTGAGCCTGACCGAAGACGGCCGCAAGCTGGCCGGTGCAATCGAACAGGAACTCACTCGCCTGCGCGCCGATGTGCTCAAAGGCATCGACTCCGCCGACCTCGAAGCCACCTTGCGCGTGTTCAAGGCCTTCGCCGATGCGGCTCACCCCGACAACGCAGGCCAGTCGTGAACGGCTTCTTCGCAGGATTTCCACCTGCCCGCGACTGGTTCTATGGCGTGCGCACCTTCGCCGCCGCCATGCTCGCGCTGTATATCGCCCTGATCATGGAAATGCCACGGCCGTACTGGGCCATGGCGACGGTCTATATCGTTTCCAGCCCGTTCGTCGGCCCCACCAGTTCCAAGGCGCTGTATCGCGCCCTCGGTACGCTGGCAGGTGCCGCCGCCTCGGTATTGCTGGTGCCGGTCTTCGTACAGACGCCTTTGCTGCTGGCCATCGTGATCGGCCTGTGGACTGGCACCCTGCTGTTTCTCTCCCTGCATCTGCGCACCGCCAACAGCTACGCGCTGATGCTGGCGGGCTACACCATGCCGCTGATTTCCCTGCCGGTGGTGGACAACCCGCAAGCCGTCTTCGAGATTGCCGTCTCGCGTACCGAAGAGATTTTCCTGGGCATCATCTGTGCCGCCGTGGTCGGTGCGATGTTCTGGCCTCGTCGCCTGAAACCGGTGTTCCAGGCCACGACTGAAAAATGGTTCAGCGATGCCAGCGCTTACAGCGAGCGGTTCCTGGGGCGCAGTGTTCAGGCCGAAGAAGTCGGCGCACTGCGCAACTCCATGGTCGGCAGCTTCAATTCGCTGGAGCTGATCATCAGCCAGTTGAGCCATGAGGGCGCGCGCAAACAGACCGTGCGCAACGCCATGGAATTGCGCGGACGCATGATTCACTTGCTGCCGGTGATCGATGCCCTCGACGACGCACTCTGGGCACTGGAGCGCCGCACGCCAGAGCTGCTGGCTAGCCTGTCGCCACTGCTGGTGGAAGCCCGCAACTGGCTGGGCAACACCGCCAAAGGTCCGCAACTGGAGCAATGGCAGTTGCTGCATCGCGAGCTGGAGCGCCTGCAACCGGATTCCGCACAACTGGATGAACGCGAGCAACTGCTGCTTTCCAACGCGCTGTATCGGCTGAGCGAATGGATCGACCTGTGGCTCGACTGCCGCACCTTGCAATACGCCATCGACACAGACGATCAATCGCCCTGGCGCGCTGTTTATCGGCACTGGCGTCTGGGTCGGCTTACGCCGTTTCTGGACCGTGGCCTGATGCTGTATTCGGTGGCATCGACGGTGCTGGCGATTATCGCCGCTTCGATGCTGTGGATACTGCTGGGCTGGAAAGACGGCGCCAGCGCGGTGGCTCTGGCCGCCGTGTCTTGCAGCTTCTTTGCTGCCATGGACGACCCGGCGCCGCAGATCTACCGGTTCTTTTTCTGGACCCTGCTGTCAGTGGTGTTCGCCAGCCTGTATCTGTTCGTGGTGCTGCCCAACCTGCATGATTTCCCGATGCTGGTACTGGCCTTTGCCGTGCCGTTCATTTGTGTAGGCACGCTGACGGTGCAACCGCGCTTCTTTCTCGGCACGCTGCTGACCATCGTCAACACCTCGTCCTTCATCAGCATCCAGAGTGCTTATGACGCCGACTTTCTGAACTTCCTCAACGCCAATCTGGCAGGGCCTGCCGGCCTGTTGTTCGCCTTTATCTGGACGCTGGTGTTCCGCCCGTTCGGTGTCGAGCTGGCGCTCAAGCGCCTGACCCGCTTCAGTTGGCGCGACATCGTGAGCCTGAGCAAACCGGCCACCCTGGCCGAACACCGGCACATGGGCGTGCAGATGCTCGACCGCCTCATGCAGCAACTGCCGCGCCTGACCGTTACCGCCCAGGATTCCGGCATTGCCCTGCGCGAATTGCGGGTCGCCCTCAACATCCTCGATCTGCGGGCCTATACGCCGCGTGCCACCGCCGTTGCCCAAGGCTTGCTGAATCAGGTGGTGGATGAAGTCGGCAGCTATTTCAAAGCCTGCATCAAGGCAGACGAACGCTTGCCAGCACCCAAAGGCTTGCTGATGACCATGGACCGGGCGCGTCGCTCGCTGACCGATCAATGGATGGGCCAGGACCCGGCGCGCATTCACCTGCTGCATGCCTTGAGCGGCCTGCGCCTGGCGCTGTTGCCAGGCGTCGAGATCGTCAGCGTTGCCGGGGAAACGACCGAACAACCGCCCTATGGCATCGATGGAGCACCGTCATGATTGGTGATCTGGATATCAGCGGCATCTTCGTGCCCACCTTCCTGGCGCTGATGGGCATCGCCTATCTGCTGTTTCTCGGGGTGCATGCGTTGCTGTCGCGTGCCCACTTCTACCGCCTGGTATGGCACCGGGCTTTGTTCAACGTAGGTCTATACGCTTTGTTGCTCGGCGCCGTGGATACTCTCAGTCGATACCTGATGACATGAAAAAACCATTACTGACTTTGGGCCGTGTGGTCCTGACCCTGCTCGTTGTACTGCTGGCCACCGTCGTCGTCTGGCGCATGGTGATGTATTACATGTATGCACCCTGGACCCGTGACGGGCATATCCGCGCCGACATCGTGCAGATCGCCCCGGACGTATCCGGCCTGATCCAGAAAGTCGACGTGGGCGACAACCAGCAGGTCAGCAAGGGCCAGGTGTTGTTCACCATCGATCAGGACCGCTTCCAGCTGGTCTTGCGTCAGGCGCAGGCAACGGTTGCCGAGCGCCAGGAAACCTGGGAGCAGGCGCGCCGCGAGAACAAGCGCAACCGTGGCCTGGGTAATCTGGTGGCCCGCGAGCAACTGGAAGAAAGCCAGTCCCGCGAAGCCCGCGCCCTGTCGGCCCTCAATGAAGCAAAGGTGGCAGTAGATGCCGCGCAGCTGAATCTGGATCGCTCGGTGATTCGCAGCCCGGTGGACGGCTATCTCAACGACCGCGCGCCGCGTCCCCATGAGTTCGTGACGGCAGGCCACGCCGTATTGTCGGTGGTGGATACCGCGTCCTTTCACATCGATGGCTACTTCGAGGAAACCAAGCTGGACGGCATTCATATCGGCCAGAGCGTGGACATCCGCGTGGTCGGCGACAACGCACGCCTGACTGGCCATGTGGTGAGCATCGTCGCCGGTATCGAAGACCGCGACCGCACCAGCGGCTCGAACCTGCTGCCCAACGTCAACCCGGCGTTCAGCTGGGTGCGTCTGGCGCAGCGCATTCCGGTGCGTATCGCCTTTGACGAGGTGCCTTCGGACTTCCGCATGATCGCCGGGCGCACCGCCACGGTATCGATCATCGACGACCGTCAGGGAGCGGCACAATGAAACACGCCACGCACATGGCCACGCTGGGGTTGGGTTTACTGTTGTCGGCCTGCCAGATGGTCGGGCCGAACTACGAGCTCCCCAAGGACGGCGCGATCAATCGCCCGGACCTGCAAGGTGAACTGGCGGGCCAGTCGGTCAATACCGTTTCGGCACCAGTGCCTGAACACTGGTGGCGTCTGTATAAGGACCCGCGACTCGATGAACTGGTGCAACAGGCCATGGCCTCCAACACCGACCTGCGGGTCGCCGCCGCCAACCTGCAACGCGCCCGCTATCAAACGGCCGAAGCCCAGGCCGCCGGTGGTTTTACCAACAGCGCAACAGTCGGTGTCCAGCGCTTGCAGGAATCGGGTGAAGCCTTTCTGCTGGCCGACAAGGTGCCGGTCGCCAATGTTGGCGATGTGGGGCTGACCACGTCCTATCAGTTCGACCTGTTCGGGACCTTGCAACGCGGTATCGAAGCCGCCCAGGCCAATATCGATGCCAGCCAGGCCGCCGCCGATACGGCACGCATCACCCTGGTGGCCGATGTCGTGCGGGCTTACACGCAGATCTGCGCCGCCAATGAAGAACATGACATCGCTCAGGAGTCGCTGAACCTGCAACAACAGAGCGTGACCCTCAACCAGCGCCTGCGCGATGCAGGGCGCGGCGATGAAACCCAGGTCACCCGCTCACAGACGCAATTCAAATCCCTGCGCGCCGAGCTGCCACGCTACGAAGCCATGCGTCAGGCCGGGTTGTTCCGCCTGTCGATGCTGCTGGCTCGACCAGTGGAAAAACTGCCTGCCGGGGTCAGCACCTGCAACGAGCTGCCGCATATTGCGCAAGTCATGCCGGTGGGCGACGGCGCAGCATTGCTCAAACGCCGCCCCGATGTGCGCCAGGCAGAGCGTCATCTGGCCATGGCCACCGCGCAGATCGGCGTCGCCACAGGCGAGCTGTACCCGGACATCAGCATCGGCGCGACCATCGGCAGCATCGGCATCCTCGAAAACCTCGGTAAACCGGCGGCCAATCGCTGGGGTTTTGGCCCACTGCTGAACTGGACCGTCCCGTCCAATGGCTCACGTGCCCGCATCCATCAAGCCGAAGCCTCGACCCAGGCGGCGCTGGCGCGCTTCGATGGCGTGGTCCTCAATGCCATTCGCGAAACCCAGACCGGCCTTGCGCAATACACCGCCCTGCTGGACCGCCGCGATGCCTTGAAAGATGCCGAACAATCGGCACAGGAAGCCGCCGACCAGACCCACCGCTTCTACAAGGCCGGCCGCGCCTCGTTCCTGGCAGACCTTCAAGCCACCCGCACCTACACCGACGTCCGCGCACAACTGGCGGCGGCCAATACCCAGGTGGCCATGGGGCAGATTGATCTGTTTCTGGCATTGGGTGGGGGTTGGCAATAAGGTCAGTATCATTGTGCAGGGCCGAACTCATTCGGGAAGACCTGACATACGGCACGAATAGATGTCGTTTGAATCGTCTTCGCGAATGAACTCGTGCCCACCAAATCAAACGACATCAATACCCTCCCCCACTGCAAACCTTGGCGCCAGGCAATATAAAACCCTCCTCTTTAATAACTGCTCGAAAACAGGGCAGCACGCAGTGGCCTGCGGGTATCAGCGCCCTGTTTCAACCCACAAAAAATTTAACGGCGTTTGTGCTTGCGAGCAGATTTCAATAATGCTATTAAATAGCAGAGCCATCATATGGCCATTAATCTTAAAACTATAATCAAGGATGACCGCCATGCATGGCGTACTTCTCTTTCAGTAGATAACCATTCGGTTCTACGACCCTTGTAGTTTGTCGAGAACACTGCCTTGCAGCGTCATCAGGCATGTCCTTCACACCCAATACCACACTGATAGAAAAGCGACTGGATGTTATTCCGGTCTTCACTTTGTTGTGCCTGTGTATATGTACTTATTGCACACAGGCAACAGAATTCTTACTGACTTCATCAACCTGAGGTAAACATCATGGGCTGGCCAGGCAAAGGTGTCGATTATTACGCTTACGTGGAAACCAACGACTTTACTACCCTCTTCCAGCAACCCACCGATTTGGGTGATAAAACGGCCTCCTATCAACTTGATACGCCGAACACGATGCAACATGGCAACCTTCAGATCTCGGAAAGCGATATCGGTATTCTCTCGCACACCGGACGCTATAAGTGGCAAATTTCAAAGAACCAGAAACCGATAGCGAACAGGTATGCAGATATTGCACCCTTTACCGGAAACCTTGGCGATACCACCATGGGCAACATGCTGCAGACCCCCTCCCTGTTCGGGCAGGGCTGGGCGATTTCCTATGGTTTTTACGACAGCGGAAGCGGAAGCGGCGGTCTTACCAACCAGGACCAGTCTTATGTATACGCCACAGGCGACATGTCAGGCTGGATGGGAGATCTCGCAAACAGCATGGGAGCGGCACTGACAGAAAAGCCGTTTTCCACCTTTGCATTGCCGGGTGCCCATGACGCCGGCATGTTTGACCCGACACTGATCACAAAACTGTTGGATGACGCAGAGTTCGTATCCAGCCTCGCAAGCATGCTTCCTCCTCCCATCGGCCCCATTGCTTTCATCGCTTCTCTGAGCAAACCCAATGCCTTGCGCGCAATCATCAACCTGGCGTTTACCCAGAAAGACAACATAACCGCACAGCTCAACCTGGGGACCCGCTACTTCGACTTCCGTCCGGGATATTGCTATCAGAACATTACGGACGGTATCTATCACCAGCACAACCTGATTCCAGGCTATTCGTATCAGAGCTTCCTGCAAGACATACTGAACTGGCTGGCTCAGCACCCGACGGAAATTGTCGTCATCAGCCCGAACTTCCAGGGGTTCGCGCAAGACACAATGAAACCAGCACCCGATGTACTCGACGGGATGCTCAATACTGCACTGGCCAACACCAAGACCCTGGGCAAGATCGTACCCGGCTACAAAGGTGATCTTGCCTCAAGTTATGCCACCCTGCTCTCGCAATCGAAACGCCTGATCCTGCTACAGCAGACCAAATCTGGCAATGACGCCACAAAGTACGACTCCTACAACGGCAGTTACACCACGACAGACGTCAGCAACATTCTGGCTGCCTTGAACGGAATGACGCCGAAAGGCCAAGCCGAAAACGACTACACCGTACTGCAACTTCAAGGAACAGCCAGTGGAGTGGACGGGGCAGCCGGTCCCGCCATTGTGACCCTGAGCGATGCCTCTTCTCCGTTGATGTCCACCAAGCCGGGATTCGACTTCCATACCTATCCGTGGCTGGTCAAGAACGTCGCCAGCAATCTGAGCGCATCGGGACTTGTCGTCTTTCTCAACGACTTCTGTGACAACGCCCTGGCTTCCATTGCGAAACAGATCACACAGGTCAGAGCCGGCAAACTCTAGTTATCCGCCAATTCAAGCCTTTGTAACAAGCCTGATAATAACAGCCAACTCTTGTATGTAAGGGAAGTACCAGCATGGGCACAAAACACAACGCGACCATTTTCATCACCAATGACACGGGCGGAAATGCCGATATTATTCTGTTCCACACAGACTCAAACGACCAAAGACAGTCTGGGCAATGGGCTGCACAGCCGGGACAAACTGTCGGCCCACTGGAAGTTACTTTTGAAACAGGGCTGGATGTCATTGATGTTCTGGATTACTGGTCCGTCATGGTCAACGTCAGGGATGGTGAATCGCCAGGCTACTACGCCAATACAGGCACAGCGGCAAACAATTACAAGAAGGAATGCCAACTGCAAAGCAAGGATGCAGGGCAAACCATTACCCTGTCTGTGAGCACCGCGAAGTTCAATATTGCATTGAAGTCAGGTGGATGCAGTGATGGTATGAAAAAGCTGGCACCCGCTGCCGCTGCCCCCATCACCCACGTATTTGTCGTCATGCTGGAAAACCATTCGTTCGACAATATATTCGCCATGTCCGGGATTCCAGGCATAACGGCAGCCACAATCAATGACTCGAACACTTACAAGGAAGACGTCTATAAAGTTCAGGCCAGCGCGCCCGTCAGCATGCCAAGCGATCCGGGGCACGAGTTCACTGATGTCTTGGAACAACTGACCGGGGGCACCCCTTTTGTCAAAGGTCAACCTTATCCCACCATCAACAATTCCGGGTTCGCTTCAAGCTACGCAACATCAACAACGGAATACCCGAAAAAAGCGCCATCGCCCGAAGACGTCATCGATGTCATGTCGTGCTTCGACACGCGGACTCAACTGCCTGTCATCTATAACCTGGCGACCGAATTCGCTATATGCGATCACTGGCACTCTTCCATTCCGGGACCGACGTGGCCGAACCGCTTCTTCGTTCATGGCGCTTCTTCGGCCGGCTTCGACGACAGCCCGAAACAGGATCAGATGCTCACCTGGGAAACAACCGATGGATTTGTATACCCCAACGGGTCCATTTTCCAACGGCTCAAAGATGCCAACATTCAATACAGGATCTACAACGACTCTCAGGTTCAGCCAAAAACCTATCTAAGCCTGTACAGCGATCAGCCTGAACGAGGAACACCACTGGGTGCGATCCCACAGGTCGCCGCCCTCAAAGGCCTGTCAGTGTTTGATATTGAATCCCTTCAGCACTTTGCGGACGACCTGCAACAACCCTACCCGTTTTCCTACACGTTCATAGAGCCTCATTACGGGAGTGCCAGTACTGATTATGCAGGCGGCTCATCACAGCACCCGATGGATGACGTCTATGGTGGAGAGCACTTGCTGCAGGCCGTCTATGCCGCTATCCGCAACTCGCCTTACTGGAACACCAGTCTGTTGATCGTCACTTACGACGAACATGGCGGTCTCTATGACTCGGTCGCGCCAGGAACAATAACTGCGCCGGGTGATAAATTTCCCGCAGCCAACAACACCCATGGTT
This sequence comes from Pseudomonas cichorii, assembly GCF_015471405.1. Lineage (GTDB taxonomy): Bacteria > Pseudomonadota > Gammaproteobacteria > Pseudomonadales > Pseudomonadaceae > Aquipseudomonas > Aquipseudomonas serbiensis. The sequence goes on along the minus strand of NZ_BLVZ01000006.1, from coordinate 146,946 downwards.
TCGACTTCACGACAGCAGGCGTTCGAGTGCCAGCCATCGTGGCATCCCCGCTGATTCCCAAAGGCACGGTGGACTCAACACTTTACGACCATGCTTCGGTTCCTGCGCTGCTGGAAAAACTCTGGGGCCTGACCCCCTTGACGCAGCGAGACGCCAATGCCAATACCCCCTTGCACCTGCTATCACTGGCCACGCCACGCGATACACCAAGCGCACTGGCAAACCCGAAGCCTCCAGTGAAAGAAACCAAGGCAGCAAAGGGCGCAACCGAGAACGCTGCAACGCTGGCCAACCCCGTTCCCGTTTCCGGAAATCTGGCGGGCACCCTGGCCATTCTTCGCAAAATGGATGCAGAGCTGTCAGCAGGCAAACCTGCCGGACTGCTTCCCGAGCAAAACCTGGCTGCCGTCGGACTGCTTGCTGCCACAGGCCAGGTCGCCACCGTCAAGACGCTGGGTAACGCAGAGCAATATGCCGAACAGGTTCTGGATAAAGTACATCACGCAAAAGTACTGAAAGGGCTCGCAGAAGCTGACAGAAGCTGATCAAAAAAGGCTGGCGCTTGCGTACCGTGTTACGCAAGCGCCAAAAGAAAATGGATTCTTCGTGACGCAGGGCATTAAGCTTTCTCCATATTCATTGCGAGAGCCCTCATGAACACCACCCTCAGCCGCCGCGAGCGGCTGCACAGCATCATTTTCCAGACCGACACACCCGCCGGGCGGCGTTTTGACAAGATTCTGCTGGTTGTCATTCTGCTCAGCCTGCTGGTGACCATGGTCGACAGCATTCAGGACATCCACCGCGACTACGCCGCCCTGCTCACCTATATCGAGTGGGGCTTTACGCTGGTTTTCGCCATCGAGTACATCCTGCGCCTCTACTGTTCGCCAAGGCCGCTGAAATACGCTTTCAGCTTCTATGGCCTGGTGGACCTGCTGGCCATCGTGCCGGGTGTATTGGCGATCTACTACAGCGATGCCCAATACCTGCTGATCGTGCGGATCATCCGCATGCTGCGTATCTTCCGGGTACTCAAGCTGAGTCCTTATCTGAAGCAGGCCCACTATCTGGTGGAAGCCCTGCGTGGCAGCAAGCAGAAGATCATCGTGTTTCTGGTCAGCGTCTCGACTCTGGTCACCGTGTTCGGCACCCTGATGTACGTGATCGAAGGCCCGCAACATGGGTTCACCAGCATCCCCAAAGGCATTTACTGGGCTATCGTGACCCTGACCACCGTGGGCTTCGGCGATATCGTGCCCAAGACACCGCTGGGGCAAATGGTCTCGTCGGTAGTGATGATCATCGGTTACTCGATCATTGCCGTACCCACCGGTATATTCACCGCCGAACTGGCCAATGCCATGCGCGGTGAACAGTTGAAACACGACTGCCCGGTCTGCGTGAAAAAGCACCATGAGCATGGCGCCGCGTTCTGTTCGCGGTGCGGCAATGCGCTGTTTCCCAAGGCGCAAGAGCAGGCATAAGCAAATACGTTTTTAATCTTTATGAGGCCAATGCTCAGCGGCTATAGTCGCGGCATTACGCCATCAGCCTATAACAATGACTGTCAACTCAAGGAATCCGCAGTGAAAAAAATCTTCGCCGCCTCGCTACTGGCCGCAGGCCTGGCTTTTGCCAGTGCCGCACAGGCCGCCCCGACTCTGCTCAACGTCTCCTACGACGTGATGCGTGACTTCTACAAGGACTACAACAGCGCCTTCCAGAAGCACTGGAAAGCCGAGCACAAGGAAGACGTCACGGTACAGATGTCCTTCGGTGGGTCGAGCAAGCAGGCGCGTTCCGTGATCGATGGTCTGCCGGCTGACGTCATCACCATGAACATGGCCACCGACATCAATGCCCTGGCCGATAATGGCGAGCTGGTGCCGAAGAACTGGGTAACACGCCTGCCGAACAACAGCGCGCCCTTCACTTCCGCCACTGTGTTCATCGTGCGCAAAGGCAACCCTAAAGCGCTGAAAGACTGGCCGGACCTGATCAAGGATGGCGTCGAAGTCATCGTGCCGAACCCGAAAACCTCGGGCAACGGCCGCTACACCTACCTGTCGGCCTGGGGTTACACCCTGAAGAACGGCGGCGATGAAGCGGCTGCCCGCAAGTTCGTCGGCCAGTTGTTCAAGCACGTACCGGTACTGGACACCGGCGGTCGTGGCGCAACCACCACCTTCATGACCAACCAGATCGGCGACGTACTGGTGACCTTCGAGAACGAAGCGGAAATGATCGCCCGCGAGTTCGGTCGCGACCAGTTTGAAGTCGTCTACCCAAGCGTTTCCGCCGAAGCCGAGCCGCCTGTAAGCGTGGTCGACAAGGTCGTGGACAAGAAAGAGTCCCGCGCACTGGCCGAAGGCTACCTGAAATACCTGTGGTCCCCTGAAGCTCAGGAAATCGCCGCCAACAACTACCTGCGCCCACGCGACGCAACAGTGTTGGCCAAGTACAAGGATCGCTTCCCGAAAGTCGATTTCCTGTCCGTAGAGAAAACCTTCGGTGACTGGCGCACCGTGCAGAAGACCCACTTTGTTGACGGTGGCGTGTTCGATCAGATTTATTCGGGCAAGTAAGTAAATACAGGCCTCACCGGCGCTATCGCGCTGGTGGGGCCTTTTCATTCGTAACAAAACGCTTGCACACCCCAGACATAATCGCTATAAACATGCCACACAAGCACGCTCAGTACTTGAATATGGATATGATCATGTCGACACAGGGAAGGTGTTCAATACCCAAGTGTATTCACACTTAGACCTCCACTTACTTAAATGCATGCGCCTGAACATGACCGCATAACAGCGTGTCAATCTTTCGACGCGCGCCCATTAAAGACAGAATAAAAACAATACCTTTTTTCAAAAAAGGGACACTGCTACGCCTGATTGAAAGTTTAAAACTTTAAAATCATCGTCAACACCAAAAGGATTTTCCACATGCTCAAGAAGACCTGCCTGGCTCTCTTTGCAACTGCCGTACTGGCCACGGGTAACGCCCATGCCGCCTGTGCCAACCTCAACGTCAACGGCAGTGGAGCCAATGTCCTCGCCCAAGGCGATGCCATTGTCTATGGCCCTTACAGCATTTCATGTGCCGGGCCACAGAGCTTCACCTTCCAGGATTTGTCGGCGACAAACAGCAATAACTCGATCAAGCATATTTTCGAGAAACAGAACGGTTCCACCTGGACCGTCGTTTCCAGCAGCACCAGCACCGGCGCAGCGTCCGTTACCAAAAGCTTTTTCATCAGCACTAACGGCACTTACCGTTATCGGATAGAAAACGTCGGCACCTCAAGAATCGCGAACTGGACAATGAGTGGCCGAGTCACCTTGTTCACCATTCCGGGCACGCTGTAACTCTATCGTTTATTAAAGCCCTTTACACATTTAACAAAAATAATACCTTTTTAAAAAAGGAATACTGCTACGCCTGATTGAAAGCTTAAAACCTTAAATCATTGCCAACACCAAAAGGATTTACACATGCTCAAGAAGACTTTCCTGGCCCTCTTTGCGACTGCCGTATTGGCCACGACCAATGCCTATGCCGCCTGTATCAACCTCAACATCAACCGCAGCGGTTCCGATGTTTACCCTCAGGGTGAGACCGTTGTCTATGGTCCCTACACCACTTCATGTGCAGCAACACAGACCTTCAGGTTGCAAGACTTGTCGTCACGATTTGTCACCAACAATATCAAGCACATTTTCGAGAAACAGAACGGTGCCACCTGGACCGTCATTTCCAGCACCACTAGCTATGGTGGCGCATCACTGAGCTTTTACGCCCCCACTCCAGGCACCTACCGCTACCGGATCGAAAACGTAGGCACCACGCCTATCGCGAACTGGACAGCGAGTGGCAGAATCTCCATCTAACTGAACAGCCTGGCAGCGAGTACGGTGTACTCCTGCCAGCCTTCATGATCGGTTTGAACATCCTTCTATAGCGAATTCATTCGCGAAAAATGTCTTCGCGGATAAATCCGCTCCTACCCCATCGCCCACCGCAAGCTTACGAAATACCGAAAATATAGGACGTTTCTTACAGTCTTATCCCTTTCATGCGCATGAACTTTCCTAGAAAATCCTACCCCCTTGCATGGGTGTTTTTGGCTCTCTAGGCTGTGTCGGTCACTGCTCATCAGTGATCGGGTTTAGCAGCCCTCAGGACATACTCACCATGCAAAAGTACTGCTTATGGCGGCTTTGCGTGGGGCACCTTCGGGTGCGCCGGTTTTTTTGGTGAGTATTCCCCGGTCTGCTAACCCGCGACAAAGCCGCCACCCTCAATCGTTTAGCAGCGAGTGAAAGGTGGCCCCATAAGGAATGCTTACCATGAAAAAAGTAACGCCCGATCCACCAGCCCCGTCACTCGAAGAATCCCTGCTACACGTCTCCGATCTGCTGCGTTGCGCAGCCGCTACCGCCTACGAATCCGGCGACAGCCTCAACGGCCCGAAACGCGACCTGGCCTTTTCTGTCGTGCATCTGATCGGCATGGCCCGAACCGAACTCGATCGCTCGCTGGAGCGGGTTGAGCCACGCTGACACAACCGCGGTAGGAGCGAATTCATTCGCGAGAGGCCCATACATCCGAAGAAAATGTATCGACTTCAAATGACGTCTCGCGGATAAATCCGCTCCTACAGACTAATCTATAGACCGTTGCTCTAAGTCACCGCAGGCAAGTCGATGTTCCGTTGACTATGCTTGCAGCGAAATCCCCTATGGATAAAGGGTAATCAGGATGATTTATGTACATACCCTCTGACCCAAAAACTATACAAGCTGTCGCCGAAGACGGGTTTGTGCGACGTTGGAGCTTTTGGCTACCGCTGGTTATAGCGACTCTTCTGGTTTATTTAGGCCCTGAGGAGTCTACATCTTCAGGCGGTGCCTTAAGGCTGTTTACATGGCTACCAGTTGTTATTTTCCCATCAATAGATGTTTGGGCCAGCAGATCCTCATTCCCTGAAAGTACAAGAGTTCTGTTTTCCTTTTTTGCCTATGTATCGATTTACTACGCCGTTCTGGTTGCGGGCTGGGAAAAATACAAACTGACATTTATAGGAGAGCGTAACTTTCCAAAAAGGCATCTCAAGCCTTTGATTGTCGCGTTGTATCTATTGCCGCCATTACTGCTGTTCAGTGTGGCCCTTCCCGCTGAGGAGAAATGCTTGAACCTGTGCATTTACGAATCAAGAGCTCTACAAATCATCTACTCATTTTTATTGTCTTTTTGGTTGGGCTTTGGCCTGGCGTCGCTGTATTGGTGGGTCAGGAATTTCTCAAGAATTCATTTTTAAAAAATAAGCTCCCACTTCACAGGCACAAACAAAACGTGTGGGAGGCAGCTTGCTGGCGACTTGAGCGTACAGACGCAGAATATCTGCCGGTTTCACAGACCTCTTCGCCAACAAGCTGCCTCTCACAAAGTGATCTATGTGGCCTTTACTGATCGGCATTTCACCTACCCGCCGATCAGTCAATCAATTACTGAACTGCCTCCCCAACCCCGCCGGAACCCCACTGGCATCGGTCGCCTGCCATGGACCATCAGGGCGAGTGGACCAGCTCCAGCCGTTGTTCCATTGGTAGTAGGTGCGCTGGCGGTAGAAGGTATTGGGCTGGTCGTCCATCACGTACACGCCCATGCGCGCATCCCAGTGGCTGTTGCCGCCCGGTGGCGGGGCGAAGCTGGCGGAGGTTTTCGGCGCAGGTGCCGGGGCCTTGGGCGGGGTTTTGGGGGTGGTCGGGCGTGGGCTGCCGGGTTGCTGGCTGCCCGGCAAGGACTGGATGGGTTCCTGGCCATGGGGTTCGGGTGGCTGAACCGCACAAGCACTCAAACCAAGAGCCAGACCCAATAAGGTAATGCGTGCGGTGCGGTACATAAGCGATTCTCTATTTGTCTGGACTGTCGATAGTTAACGCCTGCTGTGCCGTGATGCTACTGGCCAGTGGCTGGCTGCGGCCGATCCACTCACCGGTGGTTGGCTGCCCTGCACGGGACACCCGTGCAACCAGTTGGACTTGCGCAAAGTTCGACAGTTTCAGTTGCGGCATCATTGCGTCGGAATCACCCAGCTCGACCTGCGCCGGCAGGTCGGCCACGGTGATGCGCTTGACCGCCAGAGGTGCCGGCGGGCCGTTCACGGCACGGGCAAAGATGAATACGCTGTCGCCCGGCTGGACACTGGCCTTGAGCGCTGGTGCCAGGTCGACACGCACTTTGATACGCGCAGCATCGGCAACGGCCGGAGCCGCCTTTACCCCCAGGTTTTCGCGGGCACGGGCAATGCCGCCTTCCAGTGCCGAGCGGGACGGGTCCTGTGGGGGCAATACGCCCAGCAGACGGGTCCAGTAATCCACCGCGACCTGATAGCGCTCGCTTTCAAAGGCGGCGATACCCAAGAGCCCAAGGCTGGTGGCCTCTCGCGGATCGGCTGTGAGGGCTTCGTCGGTCAAAGCCTGGACCTGAGGCGTGAATCGCTTGTCGCTGGCGAAGTACAAGGCCTGCGCCCATTGCCCCAGCAGTTCCGGCTGACGCCCGGCCAGGGCCACGGCCCGCTCAAGCATTTTTGCGGCATCGCCCGGACGTTCCTGGGCCATGTAGCTGCGGGCCAGAAAGTAAAAGCCTTCGGCCGAATCCGGCTGAGCCTCGACCGTGCGTTCAAGACGCCGGGTCATGTCCGCCAGGGAAGTCGGCGGCTGGGAGAACTCACGGGCCAGTTCGACCTTGTCGCTGGCCCCGTAATGCAGGTAGAGGCCCATACCGAGAACCGGCACCAGTACCGCCGCCAGTAAAGGCAGGGACTTGCCCAGCCGCGAGTTGCGCACAGGCCCGGTGTCTTCGGTATCGGCCAGCAGTTCCCGCGCCGCTTCCGCACGGCCGCTCTGCATCTGCGCGGCAGACAACACGCCCTCCTCCTGCTGGCCTTGCAACTCGGCCACGCGCTCTTGATACAACGCGACGTTGAGGGCGGTGCGATCCTCTTCCTGTTGCACATGACGACCGCGCAGGATCGGGATCAACAAGAAACTCAGAGCCACCAGTAGCAGCAAGCCGGCTGCCATCCAGAAATCGATCATTCTCGGTTTTTATCCAACAGATGGGCGAGGCGCTGACGCTCCTCCTCGGAAAGAACATCGGCCTCTTCGCGGCGTTCACCGCGGCGGCGACCAACAATCACGCCAATCACGACCAGCCCGAGAAGCAGCAACGCGGCCGGGCCGAACCAGAGCAGCCAGGTGCGCGAACTCAGTTGCGGGTTGTAGCGCACGAATTCGCCGTAACGATTGACCATGAACTCGACGATCTGCTGATTGCTCTGGCCTTCACCGAGCATGCGGTAGATTTCCTTGCGCAGGTCAGCGGCAATCGGTGCGTTGGAGTCGGCGAGGTCCTGGTTCTGGCATTTGGGGCAACGCAGCTCCTTGGTCAGCTCGCTGTAACGGGCACGCTCGGCTTCGTCGCGAAACTGATAGGCATCGATGGCCGCCTGGGCGAAACCGGCCAGACCAAGGCTCAGGACAGCAGCAGTCAACCAGCGCTTCATGGCCTGGCCTCATCGACCAGCGCCTGATACAGACCAGCCAGTTTTTCCCGCCAGACCGTCTCGTCGATCACGCCGACGTACTTGTGGCGGATGATGCCCTTGCTGTCGATCAGGAAGGTTTCAGGCGCGCCATAGACACCCAGGTTCACGCCCAGCGAGCCTGCTTCGTCGCGGATATTGAGCTGGTAGGGATCGTGGAAATCCTTGAGCCACTTGATCGCATCGGCGTTCACATCCTTGTAATTGATGCCATAGATCACAACGCCTTGCTGCATCAGCTTGTTGAGCACCGGATGCTCGACACGACAGGCGACACACCAGGTTCCCCACACATTCACCAGTGCCGGTTTGCCCAGCAGATCGGCGCGGGTCAATACCTTGTCGCTCTCGACCTGCGGCAGGGAGAACTCGGGGAATGGCTTGTCGATCAGCGCCGAAGGCAGCTCGGCGGGGTCCAGGTAAAGACCGCGATAGAGAAACACTGCGACAACCAGAAAGATTGCCAGTGGCAGCACCATGATCCAACGCTTCATACCGCCGCTCCCTCCATGCCCAGCGCTTCACTCACTTTATTCTTGACCTTGACCCGGTAACGCCTGTCCATCGCTGCAAGCACTCCACCCAGGCCGGTCAGCAGACCGCCGAACCAGATCCAGCGCACGAACGGTTTGACGTGGACCCGAACCGCCCAGGCGCCGTTGCCCAAGGGCTCGCCAAGGGCGACATACAGGTCGCGTGTCACACCCGCGTCGATACCGGCCTCGGTCATCATCGATTGCTGCACGGTGTAGAGGCGTTTTTCCGGATGCAGCACCGAAATCACTTTGCCGTCCTGCAAGACCCGGACAGTGCCGCGATCGGAGGTGAAGTTCGGCCCTTCGTAGTGCCTGGCTCCCTCGAACACGAACTGATAGCCGCCCAGTTCGGTGGACTCGCCGGGGGCCAGACGCAGGTCGCGCTCGGCGCTGTTCTGGCTCGACAGCACGACACCCAGCGCGCAGACCGCAATCCCGATGTGCGCCAGTTGCATGCCCCAATAGCTGCGGCTCAGACCGCGAGCGCCCTTGAGCAGGCCTTTATGGCGGGTCTTGTCCAGAAGGTCCCGAACACCCGCCAGCAGCACCCAGGCCGCCAACATGAAGGTGGCCATCACCGCCCAGTGGAAATCCCCCAGTACGAAACCGGCGATAACCGCCAATACCGCACTGCCGATCAGCACTGGCGCCAGCATGCCCAACAGCCATTTCAGTGGCGTGTCTTTCCAGCGCACCAATACACCGACCGCCATCACCACCATCAACAACCCCATCAGCGGCACGAACAGCGCATTGAAATACGGTGGGCCGACCGACATCTTGGCGCCGCTCACGGCATCGAGTACCAGCGGATAGAGCGTGCCGAGCAGGATCATGGAAGCCGCGACCACCAGTACCAGGTTATTGCCCAGCAACAGCGTCTCGCGGGACCACAGGCCAAAACCCACATGGCTTTTCACCACCGGGGCGCGGACGGCAAACAGTGTCAGCGAGCCGCCCACTACCATCAGCAGGAATATCAGGATGAACACGCCACGCTCCGGGTCGGAGGCGAAGGCATGCACGGAGGTCAGCACGCCGGAACGCACCAGGAACGTACCCAGCAGACTCAGGGAAAACGCCGCAATGGCCAGCAATACTGTCCAGCTTTTGAAGACACCGCGCTTTTCCGTGACCGCCAGCGAGTGAATCAGCGCCGTGCCCACCAGCCAGGGCATGAAGGACGCATTCTCTACCGGGTCCCAGAACCACCAGCCGCCCCAGCCCAGCTCGTAATAGGCCCACCAGGAACCCAGAGTGATGCCGATCCCCAGAAACGCCCAGGCGACGATGGTCCACGGACGCGACCAGCGCGCCCACGCCGCATCCAGACGCCCGCCCAGCAAGGCAGCGATGGCAAAGGCAAAGGCCACCGAGAAACCGACATAGCCCATGTACAGCATCGGCGGATGCACGATCAGGCCAATGTCCTGCAACAGCGGGTTGAGATCACGGCCATTGGCCGGAACCTGCGGCAGGATGCGCGAGAACGGGTTGGAGGTCAGGATCAGGAACGACAGAAAGCCGACGCTGATCATGCCCATCACTGCCAGCACCCGAGCCAGCATGATCTGCGGCAATTGCCGGGAGAAGACCGATACGGCGAAGGTCCAGCCGCTGAGGATCAAGGCCCAGAGCAGCAAGGAACCTTCATGGGCGCCCCAGACGGCGCTGAACTTGTAATACCAGGGCAAGGCGCTGTTGGAGTTCTGTGCGACGTAAGCCACCGAGAAGTCATCGACCATGAAGGCATGGGTCAGGCAGCCGAACGCGAAGACCAGAAAGCTGAATTGCCCCCAGGCGGCGGGACGCGCCAATCCCATCCAGAGGCGGTCGCCTCGCCAGGCACCCAGCAGCGGTACGATGGCCTGCACGATAGACAGGCACAGCGCCAGAATCATGGCCAGATGGCCGAGTTCAGGAATCATGGCTCAACCCTGCTTCGATGGTGTGGGGGATGGAGCCGGAGCGGACTGACCGCTTTCCTGCAACGCCTTGGTCACTTCGGGCGGCATGTACTTCTCGTCATGCTTGGCAAGCACTTCATCAGCCACGACCACGCCCTCGGCATTGAGTTTGCCCAGCGCGACAATGCCCTGCCCTTCACGGAACAGATCCGGCAGGATGCCGCGATAGGTGATGGTTACGGATTTGCTGAAGTCGGTGACCACAAACCGGACATCCAGAGAGTCGGACGAGCGTTGCAACGACCCCTTCTCGACCATACCGCCCGCCCGGATGCGTGTGTCCAGCGGTGCTTCGCCGTTGGCGATCTGGGTCGGGGTGTAAAACAGGTTGATGTTTTCCTTCAGGGCACTGAGCGCCAGGGCCAGGGCAATGCCGACCCCGGCCAGTATTGCGAGGATGATCAACAGACGCTTCTTGCGCAGCGGATTCACTTCTTGCTCTCCCAGCGCAGACGACGCGCCTCTTGTTGCAGGTAACGCCGACGCGCCAGCAACGGCAGCGCCACATTGAGAATCAGCACGAACAGGCAGATACCGTAAGCCGACCAGACGAACAGGCCATGGCGCCCCATGGCCAGAAAATCACTGAATGACTCGAAACTCACTGTGCGCCTCCACGTTTTGAAGATGCCGGGTCAGCGGGGTCATGGCCGAGGCTGATCAGGATTTCGGCTTTCACCCAGCTGGTACGCGACTCGCGCTTGAGCACTTCAAGGCGCATGCGCACCAGCAGGACCGCACCGAAGAAGCAGTAGAAGCCCAATGTCGTGAACAGCAGCGGCAGCCACATTTCAGCGGGCATTGCCGGTTTTTCCGTCAGCGTGAAGGTCGCGCCCTGATGCAGGGTGTTCCACCACTCCACCGAGTACTTGATGATCGGAATGTTCACGACCCCGACGATGGCCAGCACCGCACAGGCTTTGGCGGCACTGTCGCGGTTGGTGATGGCGTTGCCCAGAGCGATCAGACCGAAGTACAGGAACAGCAGAATCAGCATGGACGTCAGGCGTGCATCCCACACCCACCATGAACCCCAGGTCGGCTTGCCCCAGATGGCTCCGGTGACCAGCGCCACGGCCGTCATCCAGGCGCCGATGGGCGCCGCGCTCTGCAATGCGACATCGGCCAGCTTCATCTTCCAGACCAGACCGACCACGCCACAGACTGCCAGCATCACGTAACAGGACTGGGCCAGCATGGCAGAGGGAACGTGGATGTAGATGATGCGAAAGCTGTTGCCCTGCTGGTAGTCAGGTGGCGCAAAGGCCAGGCCCCAGACCGTGCCGGTGCCGATCAGCAGCACGGCGGCAATGCTGAGCCAGGGCAACATGCGCCCACTGATGCCATAAAACCACTTCGGCGAACCGAGCTTGTGGAACCAGGCCCAACTGATGCTGTTTTTCATCACGCTGCTTTTCATCACGGTGTATCCCGGGTTTTTACTGATGGCCGGCATTTGCCAGCCTCAGAACCTCAATTATTCGCCGACGCTGATCTTCAGGCCGGCGGCTATTGCAAAGGGTGTCAGGGTTACAGCCAAAGCGGTCAGGCTACCAAGCCAGAGTAGATAACCGGTTGCCGGCATGCCTTGCAGTGCGGCTTGCAATGCGCCACTGCCCAGGATCAGTACCGGGATATACAGCGGCAGGATCAACAAGGCGAGCAACAGGCCACCCCGCTTCAAACCGACTGTCAGTGCGGCTCCGACTGCCCCCAGCAAACTCAGCACTGGCGTTCCCAGTAGCAGGGAAAACAGCAGAACCGGCAAGCATTGGGTGGGCAGGCCGAGCATGAGCGCCAGCAACGGCGCCAACAATACCAGTGCCAGCCCGGAAAAAACCCAGTGTGCCAGCACTTTGGCCAGAACAAGAAGCGCCAGAGGGTGTGGCGAAAGGACCCATTGCTCCAGTGATCCGTCCTCGAAATCACTGCGGAACAGGCCGTCCAGCGAGAGCAGGACCGATAAAAGCGCAGCGACCCAGAGCAGCCCTGGCGACAAGGTTTGCAACAATTGAGTCTGCGGGCCGACCGCCAGTGGGAACAATGCAATCACGATAGCGAAAAAAACCAGTGGGTTGAGCAGCTCCGCCGGGCGACGCACAAGCAGACGCGCCTCACGGGCGAGCAGAAGGGTAAAGACATTGCTCATACCGACCACTGTCCCAGATCAATATCCCGATAACCCGCCGGAATGCGGGTCAGTGTGTGATGGGTGGTCATGACGATCATTCCGCCTTGTTCACAGTGTTGGGCCAGATGGTTTTCCAGTTGCGCGACACCCTGTTTGTCCAGGGCGGTGAAAGGCTCGTCGAGAATCCATATCGGTGGCGCCGCCAGATACAGACGCGCCAGCGCGACGCGCCGCTGCTGCCCGGCCGACAGGGTGTGGCACGGCACATCCTCGAAACCCCGCAAACCGACGGCGTCGAGTGCCTGCCAGATATCGCAGACCTGCACCGGCTGATGCAAGGCACAGAGCCAGCTGAGGTTTTCCACCGGTGTCAGCAGGTCCTTGATCCCGGCGGCATGGCCGATCCACAGCAGGTTACGCGCAAGCTCGGCGCGCTGGCCCTCAAGTGGCAGGCCATTGAGACGAACCTCCCCGCTCGTGGGCTGCATCAGCCCGGACAACAACCGCAGCAGGCTGGTCTTGCCACTGCCATTGGGGCCGCTGATCTGTACCATATCGCCCGTATCGAGGCGCAGCTCGAAATGCTCGAACAGCATGCGCCAGTCACGTTCACAAGACAGACTGTCAGCTTCCAGAAGGGGGGTCGCGAGGGTCATCGATGGCTTCCAGCATTGCGTTGACGTCGTGAGGCATAACGTACAGGGCGCAAACAGAGAAAGGGTGGTTCAAGTCGGCATTGAAACGGCCGTTACATTGGTGCAACTTTATTTCCGGGCCATGCGTGGCCGGCATTATACATGTGTGTCCTGATACCAAGAGGGCAACTTCCAAGGTCGAGATTCAATGACGGGCGATATCACCAGCGTTCCTGCCGCTACACCTGCTACAGCTCTGTTGAAGGCGGGAATTACCCAGGCGCAGGTCCTGACGTTGCTCAATGCGGCAGAAAACCTCGTGCCCGAAGGTGAAACCGCCGAAGCCGAGGTGCTGACCCTCAAACAGGTCAACCAGCAATTCCAGTTACTGCTCAGGCTGATGCTCAGCAATGGCAGTCAGACCAACCTGCCGGTCAACAGCAACCTGCCCTTCACACCGGGCACCACCCTGCAAGTAGCCCAAGCTTCGCCCAATGAACTGACGCTGACCTTGCAGCAGATCAACAATGCGTTGAAAAACTCGCAAACCAGCATAGATCTTAAACAGTTACCTGTGGGGACTCTGCTGCAAGGCAAGGTCATGACCAGCCAGGTCGTCAGCCAGTTGGCGGGGCAAGCCTTGGCAGGCGCAGGCAACCCGCAGGTCTATCGCTCGATCGTGATGCTGCTCAATACCGCTCAGGCGGGTGCCAGCCTGACCATCGAGAGCCCGCAGCCATTGACCGTCGGCAGCCTGCTCAGCGCCCAGGTGCAGGGCAACCAGTCCTTGAACTTCGTCCCCCTGCCCGGCCGTCTCGATCAACTGGCGGTCGCGCAGCAACTGGCCACTCAACAGAATCGTCAGGGCTCGCTGGAAAACCTGATTGCGGCTCTGCAAAACCTGCCGCGCGGCAATACAGCGATTCCCGCGCCATTGCAGGCCAGTATCAACCAGTTGCTGGCCGGCATTCCCGATATCGAGCAGATGAGAACATCGGGGAATGTAGTCCAGGCACTCAATGCCAGTGGCATGTTCATGGAGGCCAAGTTGCTGGCGGGCCTGAACCCGATGCAGGCACCGGACATGAAGGCCAACCTGATGCGCCTGATCGCCCAGATATTGCCCGAACTGCCGGGTAACGCCTCTTACAATGCGGCGGCTGCCTCCAACATGCTGACGCGAGTCATCCCCAGCACGATCCGCAACGCCCTGGGCACGCTGGGCCTGGTAGCACCGCGCCCGCAACCGACCAGCTTCCCCCTGCCCTCGCGCGATGTAAGCGGTGGTGACAAGGAAGAGGATCTGGAAATACTCCTCAAACTTGCAGCGGCGGCAGTGTCGCGCCTGCAAAGCCATCAACTGGGCGGCCTGGAGCAGACCCGTACCAATGCCGACGGCACGCAGGTCACCACCTGGCAGATGGAAGTGCCGATGCGCAACGCCCATGACATCGTGCCTTTGCAGGTCAAGATGCAGCGTGAGGACGCACCGGAACAGGAAACCGCCGAGGACCAGGACAGCAACGAAGTCAAAGGGCCTCGGGAAAAGCTCTGGCGCATAGAGCTGGCGTTCGATCTGGAGCCGTTGGGGCCTTTGCAGGTCAGTGCGCAGTTGATCAGTGGCACGCTGTCCAGCCATCTCTGGGCCGAGCGCCCCAACAGTGCAGCCTTGATCGGCCAGGAACTGGGTTATCTGCGTGAACGGCTGATCGCCTGTGGTCTGGCAGTAGGCGAACTGGCTTGCAGCCACGGAGCCCCACCCCAAGGCCCGCGCACCACTCTTGAACAACGCTGGATCGACGAGAACGCCTGATGAGCCTACCTGACCACATGCCTCGTCAGGCCATCGCCCTGACCTACGACGGCCAAAAGGCCCCGACGCTGAGCGCCAAAGGCGACGATCAACTGGCGGAAGCGATTCTGGCGATTGCCCGGGAGCATGAAGTCCCGATCTACGAAAATGCCGAGCTGGTCAAATTGCTGGCGCGCATGGAGCTGGGTGACAGCATTCCCGAGCAGTTGTACCTGACCATCGCCGAAATCATCGCGTTTGCCTGGCACCTCAAAGGCAAGTTCCCCGCAGGCCAGGACCCGGATGCCCCGCCCATCGAGCGCGATATCACGCCTCGGTAAACAACCTCAAGGATAGGCTGGGCACAATCCGTGGGAGGGGCCTTGGCCGCGACAGCATTCTGAAGTGCGCTGAAAATGTGTTGCCTTCAAGCAGGTCGTCGCGGCCAAGGCCCCTCCCACATCAGGCGCAATGACCATGTGAGAGGGAGCTTGCCTGCGACGAGGGCTTACAGACTGGTTACTGATCCGCAGTGTTGCGATGCAGTTTGCTCATCAATTGCGCTTCGGCCTGGGTCAGGCCGCAGGATTGAGTCAGCTCATCGACACTTGCACCCATGCCGACCAGGCGTGCAGCCTGGGCGAAGGACAGCGTGGAGGGATCGCGCTGTTCAAGGGCCGTGAGCTTGTCAGGCAGAGGTGCAACCATCGCACGCAACTCATGCAGGTCTTCCCCCATGCGCACCGTGCCGTTCTGGAAGGTGTCCACACGCTTGGCCAACTCCCGGAGCCGCTGGTCCCGCAAGGCACTGGCCGCATCACGTTCAGCATCAAGCAGCCGCTGACGCTTGGTATGGGCCAGGAACATTCCCAGGGTCACAGCCCAGAGAATGCCCAGGAAGACAACTGCTGCCTCAAGAATCAATCAGATGTTCTCCAGCTCGGACCACTCTTCCTCGGACATCATCTTGTCCAGCTCAACCAGAATCAGCAGTTCGCCGTTCTTGTTGCAGACGCCCTGAATGAACTTGGCCGTTTCGTCGTTGCCCACGTTCGGCGCGGTTTCGACTTCAGACTGACGCAGGTAAACCACTTCAGCCACACTGTCGACCAGAATACCGACGACTTGCTTGTCGGCTTCGATGATCACGATACGGGTGTTGTCGCTGACTTCCACCGGAGCCAGGCCGAAGCGCTGACGGGTGTCGATCACGGTCACAACGTTACCGCGCAGGTTGATGATGCCCAACACATAGCTTGGCGCACCCGGTACAGGAGCGATTTCGGTGTAACGCAGCACTTCCTGGACCTGCATCACATTGATGCCGTACGACTCGTTGTCCAGACGGAAAGTCACCCACTGCAGGATAGGATCTTCGGAACCTTGTGCAGACGTCTTATTCATACCCCTAACCCCTCACGTGTGTACTCTGCGGGCAACGCCTCTGGCGCCAACCCATGATTATTTCGATTTGTTCAACTGCTTGACCGCGCCACTGGCTATCAACTCGGCCAACTCTGCAACATCTACCAACGCGCACATATGCTCGATCACTGTCCCGGCCAGCCATGGACGCTGACCACGATGGCCTCGCCACTTGATCTCGGCCGGATCGAGGCGCAGTGAACGGCTGACCTGATGCACCGCCAGCCCCCACTCGTAGCCTTGAACCGAGATCACATACTGCAATCCCTGGCGAAAATCGTCGCGGTAGCGATCAGGCATGATCCAGCGCGCTGTATCCAATACTTTCAGGTTGCCTGCCTGACTGGGCAGGATCCCGAGAAACCAGTCCGGCTGACCGAACAACGGTGTCAATTCCTGGCCCGCCAGAGGATAGATCGACCCCAGGCATATCAGCGGTACGGCCAACGTCAAACCCGCTACATCAAACAACAGGCACTCGAAAGGCTCTTCAGCCCAGGCCGGACGACCCTCACGGGTTGGCGGCGGAGTCGGCGTGCGTTGCCCGACGGCAGTACTCAACTGCACGACAGGTTCGACCACTTCCACCGTCGGCACGGCAACAGGCACTGCCACTTCGGCAACCACAGCCTCGGCAACCACCACCGGCGCCGGCACCACAACAGGCGTCACGACCGGCGCGACAACCGGCGCAGCCACAGCTACGGGGACAGCCACCGGAGCAGGTGCCGCAACAGCGACAGCAACGGGCTTGACCTGTTGTTGTCTGCGCGCATCCAGTGCCTGCTCTTCGAGCACTGCAGCCTGGAACTCATCAATGGTATCCGACGGTTCTTCCAGTTCTTCAGTGGCATCCTGAAGCAAGGCATCCAGATACGACTGCAATGCCAGTTTTGGTCGTGTAGCAACTTCTAAAGGGCGGTTCATACC
Source organism: Pseudomonas cichorii (assembly GCF_015471405.1). GTDB lineage: Bacteria > Pseudomonadota > Gammaproteobacteria > Pseudomonadales > Pseudomonadaceae > Aquipseudomonas > Aquipseudomonas serbiensis. The sequence goes on along the minus strand of NZ_BLVZ01000006.1, from coordinate 129,915 downwards.
GGGGCCCAACAAAAAATGGAGCGAGTGCCACCTGCTAAGGTTATCGGCCGCATTGAGGCCTGACTTGAGCGGGCTGCACAGAAAGAATAAGGGCGCACGTCAAGCCACCTGAGCCGTAAGCTGCTCGGAGAGCATGTGTTTGAGCAGTGCGCGGTAAGCCATGACACCGCGGCTCTTGCCGTCGTTCTGCGAAGGTGTGACACCCGCCCTGCTGGCATCGCGCAGACGGGTATCGACGGGCACGTAAGCTTTCCAGACATGGTCGGGAAAACTGTCGCGCAGCAACTTGAGCGTGCCCATGGATGCCTGGGTCCGGCGGTCGAACAGGGTTGGCACGATGGTGTACGGCAACGGTGTCTTGCGCGAACGATTGATCATCGCCAGGGTGTTGACCATACGCTCCAGGCCTTTGACAGCCAGGAACTCGGTCTGGACCGGAATGGCAAGCTGCTGGCTGGCAGCCAGGGCATTGACCATCAACACACCCAGCAAGGGCGGGCTGTCGATCAAGGCATAGTCAAAATCCTGCCACAACTGCGCAAGGCTCTTGGCGATGACCAGCCCCAGGCCGCTCTGGCCGGGCGACTGGCGCTCCAGCGTGGCCAAAGCCGTGCTGGAAGGCAACAGGGAAATACGTTCATCGCTGGTCGGCAACAGCAACTGACCGGGCAAACCTTCAGGAACAGAGCCCTTGTGCAGGAACAGATCGAAGACGCTGTGCTCCAGCTCGTCGGGGTTGTGCCCGAAGTAACTGGTCATGGAGCCGTGGGGGTCCAGATCGACCACGACCACGCGCTTGCCCGCATCAGCCAGTAATCCGGCCAGGGCAATGGTCGTAGTGGTCTTGCCGACTCCACCTTTTTGATTGGCTACTGCCCAGACTCTCATTGATGTTTTTCCTTCCGCACAACGACGACCATATCGATAACGACTGCTAGAGGGCGGGTGACGGAGAATTGACGGAGTTCGCTCGTACCGGCGGCTTTGCTGGCACAGGTGCAGTTTGTGTGCCAGCACGCCTCAATGCCGCATCAGGTTGTGCATTGGCCGTTCCGGTACTGGTCAGACTACGCCGTACATCGAGATTACGCGAAATGACCAGCACCACGCGACGGTTCTTTGCACGCCCCGACGCTGTGCTGTTGGTGGCAATCGGCTGGAACTCGCCATACCCCACCGAAGCCAGCCTGGCAGGATTGACTCCATCCATGGCCAGCATGCGCACGATACTCGCGGAACGGGCCGAAGACAGCTCCCAGTTGGTCGGGTACTGCGCCGTGCTGATCGGCTGGTCGTCGGTGAAACCTTCTACGTGGATCGGGTTGTCGAAGCGTTTGACGATCCCTGCCACCTTTTCAATGATGGTGAAAGCCTTGTCGCTGGGCATTGCATCACCACTGCCAAACAACAGGCTCGAATTGAGTTCGATCTCGATCCACAGCTCGTTGCCGCGCACGGTCATCTGGTCGGACTTGATCAGATCGCCAAAGGCATCGCGCACATCGTTGGCGATGGTCTGTAGCGGGTCATCGGACTTCTGGCCGATACCGGCATCGGTCTGCTCGCTGTCCTTGATCAACGGCTCGGCAGGCGTGACGCTCTGCGGACGCTGCTCGCCGATTGGAATGGGTTTCATGGTGCGCTCGGCGTCGTTGAACACACCGACCAGCGCCTGGGACAGAATCTTGTACTTGCCTTCGTTGATCGACGAAATCGAGTACATCACCACGAAAAAGGCAAACAGCAGGGTAATGAAGTCGGCATAGGAAACCAGCCAACGCTCATGATTCTCGTGCTCTTCGGGCGGACGACGTCGAGCCATGAGGCATTACTCCATGAAGCCTTGCAGCTTGAGTTCGATGGAGCGCGGGTTCTCGCCCTCGGCAATGGAAAGCAGACCTTCGAGCAGCATTTCCCGGTAACGGGCCTGACGATGGGCAATGTTCTTGAGCTTGTTGGCCACCGGCAAAAGGATCAGGTTGGCAATCGCGACGCCATAGATGGTTGCCACGAAAGCCACGGCGATACCGCTGCCCAACTGGCTTGGATCAGCCAGGTTGCCCATCACATGGATCAGGCCCATGACCGCGCCGATGATTCCCACGGTCGGCGCATAGCCGCCCATGCTTTCAAATACCTTGGCAGCATGGATATCGCGAGTTTCCTGGGTAATGAAGTCCACTTCCAGAATGCTGCGAATCGCTTCAGGCTCTGCCCCGTCCACCAGCAATTGCAGGCCTTTGCGGGCATAGTTGTCGGGTTCGGTGTCAGCAACCGACTCCAGCCCCAGCAGACCTTCCTTGCGGGCTGTCAGGCTCCAGGCAATGACACGGTCGATGCCGCCCGCCAGATCGATGCGTGGCGGGAACAGAATCCAGCCCACGATCTGCATGGCGCGCTTGAAAGAGCTCATCGGCGACTGCAACAGCGAAGCACCCAGAGTACCGCCCAGCACGATCAAGGCTGCCGGACCGTTGACCAGGGCACTCAGGTGTCCACCTTCGAGAAAGTTACCGCCGATGATCGCAACGAACGCCAGGATAAGACCGATAAGACTCAATACATCCATCAGATACAGGCCTCGACCAGATGCCTGCCGATATCGTCCAGGCTGTAGATCGCATCTGCCAGATCGGCTTTGACAATCGCCATTGGCATGCCGTAGATCACGCAGCTCGCCTCATCCTGCGCCCAGATGCTGCTGCCGCCCTGCTTGAGCAGGCGGGCACCTTCACGGCCATCGGCACCCATGCCGGTCAACACTACGGCCAGCACCTTGTCACCATAGGACTTGGCAGCCGAACCGAACGTGATGTCCACGCAGGGTTTGTAATTGAGGCGTTCGTCACCCGGCAGGATTTTCACCGTGCCGCGGCCATCCACCATCATCTGCTTGCCACCGGGCGCCAGTAACGCCAGACCCGGACGCAGGATGTCGCCATCCTCGGCTTCCTTGACGCTGATGTTGCACAGCTTGTCCAGACGCTCGGCAAAAGCCTTGGTAAACGCTGCCGGCATATGCTGAATCAAGACCAGCGGTGCCGGAAAATTGGCAGGCAATTGAGTCAGGACTCGCTGCAACGCAACCGGGCCACCGGTAGACGTACCAATTGCTACCAGCTTGTAGGCTTTGCGCTTGGGCGCGCCCGAATGAGCATGCGGCGCAGGCGCGTGATGAGCTGGCGCATGGGCGGCCGGAGCCGCGGCAGTGCGCGATGGCACGGTGCGGGCGGCAGGCGCAGGAGCACGGCCCGGCGCAGCGGCCGGAGCCGGCGCTGCCGCAGCAGGTGCCGCTGGCGCACTTACACCACTGAAACGACGATTGCTGCGCGCGATGCTGTTGATCTTCTCGCACAGCAGTTGCTTGACCTTCGTCGGGTTACGCGAAATGTCTTCGAAATTCTTGGGCAGGAAGTCCACCGCACCGGCGTCCAGGGCATCCAGCGTAACGCGGGCACCTTCATGGGTCAGTGAAGAGAACATCAGGACCGGGGTCGGGATGCGCTGCATGATGTGTCGAACCGACGTAATGCCATCCATCATCGGCATTTCGTAGTCCATGGTGATCACATCAGGCTTTAGCGCCAGAGCCTGTTCGATTGCTTCCTTGCCATTTGTCGCCGTACCGACGACCTGGATGTTGGGGTCCGAAGAAAGAATTTCCGATACGCGGCGGCGGAAGAAACCGGAATCATCCACCACCAGGACCTTGACTGCCATAAACACTCCAATAGGCGCAGCAGGCAGCATGTGCTGCCCGCTACCCCAGAATCAAATACGCCGTGCGGCGTAACGCTTGAGCATGCTCGGTACATCCAGAATCAAGGCGATGCGACCGTCACCGGTGATGGTGGCGCCCGACATGCCTGGCGTACCTTGCAACATCTTGCCCAGCGGTTTGATAACCACTTCTTCCTGACCGACCAGTTGATCGACCACAAAGCCGATACGCTGGGTGCCAACCGAAAGGATCACCACATGGCCTTCATGCTGTTCTTCGTAAGCGGCAGAGCTGATCAGCCAGCGCTTGAGGTAGAACAGTGGCAAGGCCTTGTCACGCACGATCACGACTTCCTGACCATCGACGACGTTGGTAGTCGACAGGTCCAGGTGGAAGATTTCGTTGACGTTGACCAACGGGAAGGCAAAGGCCTGGTTGCCCAGCATCACCATCAGGGTCGGCATGATTGCCAGGGTCAAAGGCACCTTGATGACAATCTTGGAGCCCTGGCCCTTGGTGGAGTAGATGTTGATCGTACCGTTGAGCTGGGCAATCTTGGTTTTCACCACGTCCATGCCCACACCGCGTCCGGAGATATCGGAAATCTCGGATTTGGTCGAAAAACCTGGAGCGAAGATCAGGTTGTAGCAATCGGTGTCGCTCAGGCGGTCGGCAGCATCCTTGTCCATCACGCCACGCTTCACAGCGATGCCGCGCAGAACGTTAGGGTCCATCCCCTTGCCGTCGTCGGAGATCGACAACAGGATATGGTCACCTTCCTGTTCGGCCGAAAGAATCACACGACCGCCACGGGACTTGCCTGAGGCTTCGCGTTCTTCGGGAGTTTCGATACCGTGGTCGACCGCGTTGCGCACCAAGTGGACCAACGGGTCGGCAAGCGCCTCTACGAGGTTCTTGTCCAGGTCGGTTTCTTCACCAACCAGCTCCAGGTTGATCTCTTTCTTGAGCTGACGCGCCAGATCGCGAACCAGTCGCGGGAAGCGACCGAAGACTTTCTTGATCGGCTGCATGCGGGTTTTCATCACCGCAGTCTGCAAGTCGGCAGTCACCACATCCAGGTTCGACACAGCCTTGGACATGGCTTCATCGCCACTGTTGAGACCCAGGCGAACCAGACGGTTACGCACCAGCACCAGTTCGCCGACCATGTTCATGATCTCGTCCAGGCGCGCGGTATCGACCCGTACGGTGGTTTCCGCTTCGGACGCCACAGGCTTTTCGGACGCACCGCCAGCAGCAGGTGCGCGTGCCGGGGCAGGAGCCGGAGCAGCAGGCGCGGCCGGTTTGGCAGCAGGTGCGGGAGCGGGAGCGGGAGCCGGCTTGGCTGCCGCAGCAGGTGGTGGCGGAGGCGCAGCGGCTGCCGCCACATTACCGGCAACGGCTTGAGGCTCGAACTTGCCCTTGCCGTGCAGTTCATCGAGCAGGCTCTCGAACTCGGTATCGGTGATTTCATCGGAGGCCGCCGCAGCAGGAGCTGCCGCAGCCTTGGCAGGTGCAGCCGTTGCAGCAACCGGAGCCGCAGCGACACCGCCATCGAAGGAACCCTTGCCATGCAATTGATCGAGCAAGGCTTCAAATTCGTCGTCGGTAATTTCATCGCTGGCAGGTGCAGCGCCACTGGCCGGGGCAGCCGCTACTGGAGCGGGTGCAGGCGCAGCAACGGCATCAGGCGCAAACTGGCCCTTGCCATGCAACTGATCGAGCAGCGACTCGAATTCCTGATCGGTGATTTCATCGCTGGCCGCAGGAGCTGCCGCAGCTGCAGCAGGCGCTGCATCAGCCTTGGCCGCGCTCATGGTGTCGAGCAGGTGCTCGAACTCGGCGTCAGTGATGTCATCGCTTGCAGCTGGCTCGACGGGAGCCGCCTCGACCACAGGAGGTGGTGGAGGTGGAGCCTCCTCGGCCTGCTGAGCCGACTGTGGCTCTGCAAGACGCGACAGCGCAGCCAGCAGTTCTGGAGTCGCAGGCGTAAGGTCGGTCCGCTCGCGCACCTGACCGAACATGCTGTTGACTGTATCCAGAGCTTCAAGGACCACGTCCATCAATTCGGCGTCAACGCGGCGCTCACCCTTGCGAAGGATGTCGAACACGTTTTCGGCGATGTGGCAGCACTCCACCAGCTCATGGAGCTGGAGGAAGCCGGCGCCCCCTTTTACAGTGTGAAAACCGCGAAAAATTGCATTGAGCAGATCCGCATCATCTGGTCGGCTTTCCAGCTCGACCAACTGTTCAGACAACTGCTCCAGAATTTCGCCGGCCTCTACCAGAAAATCCTGAAGGATCTCTTCATCGGCGCCGAAGCTCATTGGGGTGCTCCCTAAAATTAACCGTCAACAGACCTAGAAGCCAAGGCTCGATAGCAGATCGTCTACATCATCCTGTCCGGATACGACGTCTTCACGTTTATCGGCATGAATCTGCGGACCTTCACCCTGCGTGATATGTTTTTTAGGATCTTTTTCAGCAAGGATCGCTTTTTCGTCATGTTCGATGCCCGCAAAGCGGTCGACATGACTGGCCATGAGGACCAGTTTGAGCAGATTGCTTTCGACTTCAGTGACCAGCTGCGTAACGCGCTTGATCACCTGACCGGTAAGATCCTGATAATCCTGGGCCAGCAGAATGTCATTGAGATGGCTGGCAACGGTATGAGCTTCGGATTCGGTACGGGACAGGAAACCGTCGACACGCTTGGCCAGATCACGAAACTCTTCGGCACCGATTTCCCGACGCATGAAACGCCCCCAGTCCGCGCTCAGCGACTTGGCATCTTCGCTCAGCCCGTTCATCAGCGGCGTGCTCTGCTCTACCAGGTCCATCGTGCGGTTGGCCGCATTCTCGGTCAGTCGTACAACATACGACAGACGATCGGCGGCATCAGTGATCTGCGACACTTCTTCGGCTTGCGGCATGTTCGGGTCAATATGAAAATTGACGATCGCACTATGCAGTTCGCGAGTCAGCTTGCCGACTTCCTGATACAGGCCACGGTCACGAGCCTGGTTGAGCTCATGGATCAATTGCACGGCATCACCGAAGCGGCCTTTTTCAAGGCTGGCAACCAGTTCCTGCGCGTGTTTCTTCAGGGTTGACTCGAAGTCACCCAGTGAATCGTTGTTGTCCATAGCGCCCTCGCGGCATGCATCAGCTGTTGACGCGTTCAAAGATCTTTTCGATCTTCTCTTGCAGCACTTGGGCCGTGAACGGTTTCACGACGTAACCGTTCACACCAGCCTGGGCAGCTTCAATGATCTGCTCACGCTTGGCTTCAGCGGTCACCATCAGTACCGGGAGACTTTTGAGACGCTCATCCTGACGCACCTGACGCAACAGATCGATACCGGTCATGCCAGGCATGTTCCAGTCAGTCACCAGAAAGTCAAAGGAACCGCTTTGAAGCATCGGCAAGGCAGTGATGCCGTCGTCCGCTTCGGATGTGTTGGTGAACCCCAGGTCACGCAACAGATTTTTTATGATCCGCCGCATCGTTGAGAAGTCATCAACGATGAGGATTTTCATGTTCTTGTCCAATTCGACCTCCAAGCAGTCTTTAACGCATTCAGCACCTGAACACGCTGTTCACTCAATACTGGCACAGCACACCCCCGGCTGTACGAAAACGACGACGGGCTTGGCAAAACAACAAAACAGAAACCTGAACCAGCAGGCCATAGGCTCTGTCCGAACAGGCTCCTGCCTTGTCTATCCTGATACCACGTAACGCTCTGCACAGCCGGCTTGCGACAACCTGAGACTCTTGCAAGTCACAAATCGCCCATCAACGCGCTCGCCACTCCCCCAAACGCCCTCGCAAACGAGCTGCGCACTGGCTGTGTAACTGGCTGACCCGCGACTCGCTGACCCCAAGCACCTCACCGATTTCCTTGAGGTTCAGCTCTTCGTCATAGTACAGCGCCAATACCAGCCGCTCACGCTCCGGCAAGTTGGCGATTGCATCTGCCAGCGCTGCCTGGAAACGCTCATCTTCCAGGTCACGCGACGGTTCGAGCGAGCCGCTTGCGCCGTCCTCATGCAACCCTTCATGGTCGCCGTCCTGCAAAAGGTCGTCGAAGCTGAAGAGACGGCTGCCTAAGGTATCATTCAAAATCCCATAATAATCATCGAGACTTAACTGGAGTTCGGCAGCAACCTCATGATCTTTAGCGTCACGACCGGTTTTTGCTTCAATTGCGCGAATTGCGTCACTCACCATGCGCGTATTGCGATGCACCGAACGTGGCGCCCAGTCACCCTTGCGCACTTCATCGAGCATGGCACCGCGGATACGAATCCCGGCATAAGTCTCGAAACTCGCACCCTTGGTGGAGTCGTACTTGGTAGAAACTTCCAGCAAGCCGATCATGCCGGCCTGGATCAGATCTTCAACCTGCACACTGGCAGGCAGACGCGCCAGCAAGTGGTAGGCAATACGCTTGACCAACGGCGCGTAACGCTCGATGAGTTCGTACTGCGAATTCCTGGAAGCCTTGCTGTACATTTGAAAGCCGCTCGCTGTCATTGAACAGGCCCCGCACTGGTCTGGTGAACAAGTCGTTCGACGAAGAACTCCAGATGACCACGCGGGTTGGCCGGCAACGGCCAGGTATCAACCTTCTGGGCAATGGCCTTGAAAGCCAGTGCGCATTTGGAGCGTGGAAACGCCTCGTAAACAGCGCGCTGCTTCTGAACCGCCTTGCGAACACACTCGTCGTAAGGAACGGCACCGACATATTGCAGAGCCACATCAAGGAAGCGATCAGTCACTTTCGTCAGTTTGGCGAACAGATTGCGCCCTTCCTGTGGGCTCTGGGCCATATTGGCCAGAACGCGAAAACGGTTCATGCCGTAGTCGCGGTTAAGCAGCTTGATAAGCGCGTAGGCGTCGGTAATCGAGGTAGGCTCATCGCAGACCACCAGCAATACTTCCTGCGCTGCGCGCACGAAGCTGACAACCGACTCGCCGATACCGGCAGCGGTGTCGATCACCAGCACATCGAGGTTGTCGCCAATCTCGCTGAACGCCTGGATAAGACCGGCATGCTGGGCTGCTGAAAGATGGACCATGCTCTGGGTGCCGGACGCCGCAGGCACGATGCGCACACCGCCCGGCCCCTGCAACAGGACATCGCGCAGGTCGCAACGGCCCTCGATGACGTCAGCCAGCGTGCGCTTGGGCGTGAGGCCCAGCAGAACATCGACATTGGCCAGACCAAGGTCGGCATCGAGCAGCATGACGCGCCGGCCGAGTTCGGCCAGGGCCAGTGAAAGGTTCACTGACACGTTAGTCTTACCGACGCCACCTTTGCCACCGGTCACTGCGATAACCTGTACGGGATGCATGCTGCCCATGTTATTTCTTTACCTTGTCTTGCGTAGACCGAAACCACATTACGGGCTGCACGTTCGCGAACGAACAATGCCTGGCAGACCATTGATGCAGGGACATTCCAGTAATATCCATCAGTTACCCCACTCTCTTGCCAGGGGTGTGATAGAGGTCGGCAAACATATCGGCCATCGCTTCCTCGCTCGGCTCATCCTGCATTTGCACGCTGACTGCGCGGCTCACCAACTGGTGGCGACGCGGCAGGTGCAAGTCATCAGGAATACGTGGTCCATCCGTCAAATAAGCCACAGGTAATTCATGGCCAATCGCAAGGCTCAACACTTCTCCGAGGCTTGCGGTTTCATCAAGCTTGGTCAGGATGCAACCTGCCAAACCACAACGCTTGTAACTGTGATAGGCCGCAGTCAGTACCTGCTTCTGGCTGGTTGTCGCCAGCACCAGGTAGTTGCGGGCACGTATGCCACGTCCGGCGAGGCTTTCCAGCTGCATGCGCAAGGCCGGATCACTGGCCTGCAGGCCGGCGGTATCGATCAGCACCACGCGCTTGCGCAGCAGCGGCTCCAGCGCCTGGGCCAATGACTGGCCCGGATCGACGTGGGTAACCGGAACATTGAGGATGCGCCCCAGAGTCTTGAGCTGCTCCTGGGCACCGATACGGAAACTGTCCATGCTGACCAGCGCGATATTCTGCGGGCCGTACTTGAGAACATAACGAGCCGCCAGCTTGGCGAGGGTCGTGGTCTTGCCCATGCCGGCAGGGCCGACCATGGCGATCACGCCACCTTCTTCGAGCGGTTCGACGTCAGGCACGGCAATCATTCGTGCCAGGTGAGCCAGCAACATGCGCCAGGCCTGACGTGGCTCGTCGATTTCCGGGATCATCGCCAGCAGGTCACGCGACAGCGGGCCGGACAGACCGACGCGCTGCAGACGACGCCACAGGCTGGCCTGCTGCGGACGGCTGCCTTGCAGTTGATTCCAGGCCAGGGAGCCGAGCTGGACTTCCAGCAGCTCGCGCAGACCATTCAATTCGTGACGCATGGAGTCGTAGGCGCGCTGACCGACTGCCGGCTCTACAGCGGGTGCTGGTGCCTGGGCAAACGGGCGCGGCGGCTCTTCGAGCGTCGGTTCGATATGTTTATCGAGGGCGTTGAGCGGCATGCCGGAGAACAGCTGGCGATTGATCGAAGCATCACTGTCACCGCGGTTGTCCAGTTCGGCCTGAGCGGAAACGATGCGCGACTGAGTCTTGCGCAGTTCGTCCTCAAGCTCCATGTTCGGCACACGAGGCGCCAACGCGGACAGCTTGTAGTCCAGAGCGGCAGTCAGCTCGACACCACCGGCGATGCGGCGATTGCCAATGATGGCTGCCTCGGCGCCCAGCTCATCGCGAACCAACTTCATGGCTTGACGCATATCGGCGGCGAAAAAACGCTTAACTTGCATGACTCACTACCTCAGCCGTTAGGCCCGACAGTCGCTACGATGGTGACTTGCTTATTGTCAGGAATTTCCTGATACGCCAGAACATGCATGTTCGGTACAGCCAATCGTCCAAATCGTGACAGCATGGCCCGGATGGGGCCCGCTACCAACAGAATTACCGGCGACCCTTGCATCTCCTGACGCTGGGCGGCCTCAATCAACGAACGCTGAAGCTTTTCAGCCATGCTCGGTTCAAGAAGAACGCCTTCTTCCTGACCCTGACCAGCCTTCTGCAAACTATTGAGCAATATTTGTTCCAACCTTGGCTCCAGTGTGATCACAGGCAGCTCCGGCTCAATCCCTACAATGCTTTGCACGATTGCGCGGCTCAAACCGACCCGCACGGCCGCCACCAAAGCGGCGGTATCTTGACTCTTGCCAGCGTTGTTCGCGATGGCTTCGGCAATGCTGCGGATATCACGCACAGGTACGTGTTCAGCCAGCAGCGCCTGCAACACATTGAGCAACGCCGACAGCGAAAGAACGCCAGGCACCAGCTCTTCAGCGAGTTTGGGTGAGCTTTTGGCCAGCAATTGCATCAATTGCTGCACTTCTTCGTGCCCGATCAGCTCGTGGGAGTGCTTGTAGAGAATCTGGTTGAGGTGCGTTGCCACCACAGTACTGGCATCCACCACCGTGTAACCCAGTGACTGAGCCTGGCTGCGCTGGCTGATTTCGATCCAGACCGCCTCAAGACCGAATGCCGGATCTCTGGCAGTAATGCCGTTGAGCGTGCCAAACACCTGACCCGGGTTGATCGCCAGTTCGCGATCAGGATAAATCTCGGCTTCGGCCAGAATTACGCCCATGAGCGTCAAACGATAGGCGCTGGGCGCCAGATCCAGGTTGTCGCGAATGTGTACGGTCGGCATCAGGAAGCCCAGTTCCTGAGAGAGCTTCTTGCGCACACCCTTGATACGCGCCAGCAGTTGACCACCCTGGTTGCGATCCACCAGCGGAATCAGGCGATACCCGACTTCCAGACCGATGATGTCGATAGGGGTCACATCATCCCAGCCAAGCTCCTTGGAGTCCTGAACGCGGGTTGGCGACGGCAGCAGTTCCTGCTGGCGCTGAACCTCAGCCAAGGCCTCGACCTTTGCCATGTTCTGCTTCTTCCACAGCCAGTAGGCTGCACCGCCCGCCACCAGACCCAGGCTGATGAAGGAGAAGTGCGGCATGCCCGGCACCAGACCCATGACAATCATGATCGCTGCCGATACGGCCAGGGCCTTGTGAGAGGTGAACATCTGGCGATTGATCATCTTGCCCATTTCTTCCGAACCGGAAGCACGGGTCACCATGATCGCCGCAGCAGTGGACAACAGCAGTGATGGCAATTGCGCCACCAAACCGTCACCGATGGTCAACAGCGTGTACACACGCCCCGCATCGGCAAAAGTCATGTTGTGCTGGAAGATACCCACCAGCATGCCGCCGATAAGGTTGATGAACAGAATCAGCAGACCCGCAATCGCATCACCGCGCACGAATTTGCTGGCACCGTCCATGGAGCCGTAGAACTCGGCTTCCTGGGCCACTTCGGCACGACGGCGCTTGGCTTCTGGCTGATCGATCAGACCGGCGTTGAGGTCGGCGTCGATTGCCATCTGCTTGCCCGGCATCGCATCGAGGGTGAACCGCGCACTGACTTCGGAGATACGCCCGGCACCCTTGGTGATTACCACGAAGTTGATGATCATCAGGATCGCGAACACCACGATACCAACCACGTAGTTACCACCGATGACCACTTCACCGAAGGCCTGGATCACCTTGCCCGCAGCAGCATGACCATCCTGACCATGGAGCATGACCACACGGGTGGACGCCACGTTCAGTGCCAGACGCAGCAATGTGGCGACCAGCAGAATGGTCGGGAAAACCGAGAAATCCAGTGGTCGCAAGGCGTAGACGCAGACCAGCAGAACGACGATGGACAATGCAATGTTGAACGTGAAGAACACGTCCAGCAGGAAAGGCGGTATGGGCAACATCATCATTGCCATCATGACCAGCAACAACAGCGGGACGCCCAGTTGCCCACGACCAAAGCCGGCAAGGTTGCTACGTGCGCTACTGATTATCTGAGAGCGATCCACTGTTCTTTACCTGCGCACTAAATCAAAACTTTGACGCCCAAGGCGACCTGAATCGACCTATTGCAAAAAGCCGTCCAACTTTAGCAGCGAGTAGCCAGTACAAAGCTGCAAGCTGATGACAACTTGTTGTCCTGCTTGGAGATATGGGGCTTTCGCGAATGAATTCGCTCCTACAGAGAATCAATCTGCAGATGTCATTCGCGAATGAATTTGCGCCTACGCAGGTGTGAACTTTCGCGATCAGGCGTCGCGTTGCAGATCCGGCGGAATAGGCAGAACACCCAGCGGATCGGGGCGCTTGCCTCGGCCAGAGTGGTACTGGCGGATCTGATAGACATAGGCCAACACCTGGGCCACGGCCAGGTAAAGCCCGGCCGGGATCTCCTGCTCAAGCTCGGTGCTGTAGTAGATAGAGCGAGCCAGGGCGGCCGACTCCAGGATCAGAATCTGGTTGTGGGCGCCGATTTCGCGAATCTTCATGGCGACAAGATCGGCACCCTTGGCCAGCAGCATCGGCGCCCCGCCCTTCTCGGGATCGTACTTGAGCGCCACGGCAAAGTGAGTCGGGTTGGTGATGATGACATCGGCTTCGGGAATCGCCGCCATCATCCGGCGATGGGACATCTCGCGCTGCAACTGGCGAATGCGCTGCTTGACCTCAGGGCTACCTTCGCTGTTCTTGTGCTCGTCACGCACTTCCTGCTTGGTCATCAACAGCTTCTTGTGCGCCTCATACAACTGGAAGGGCACATCGGCCGCCGCAATGAAAAACAATCCGCACGCCATCCAGAAGCTGCTCCACCCCACCACCAGCAGGCTGTGGATGATGGCCTGTTCCAACGGCTCATGGGCAATGGAGACCAGATCGTTACGCTCCTTGCTGAGCACCACCAGCGCCACCGCCAGAATGATCAAAAATTTGGCGAAAGACTTGAGCAACTCCACCAATGCATGAGGCGAAAACATGCGCTTGAGCCCGGAAGCCGGGTTCATGCGACTGAATTTGGGGGCCAGCGACTTGGTCGCAAACAACCAGCCACCCAGCATGATCGGCCCTACCAATGCCGCCACCAGCATGGCAATCAGAAACGGCAACACCACAATCAGCGCATGCTCACCGGAGCTGAGCAGCAGCTTGCCCATGTAGGTGGTGTCCATCAGGGTTTCGCGGCTGATCGTGAAGTTGTTGCGCATCAACTCCACCATCATTTGCGCAATATCACTGCCGAACATCAGCAGCCCGCCCGCCCCCATCAGCATCACGACGAGGGTGGTCAGCTCCTTGGAGCGGGCAATCTGCCCTTCGGCCCGGGAGTCCCGGACCTTTTTCTCCGTGGGGTCTTCTGTCTTGTCCTGACCATTCTCGTTCTCAGCCATTTCAGCGAGCCCTCACCATGTCACGCAAGGCCTGCAAAGCCTGAACGGCGATGGGCTGATACTGATTGAGAATGTCAGCCATGGTCATCCACAGGATGACCATGCCAAGCACCAGAGTCAGGGGAAAACCGATGGAGAAGATATTGAGCTGCGGTGCCGCACGAGTCATGACACCAAACGCGATGTTGATGATCAGCAATGCCGTAATGGCCGGCAACACCAGCCTCAGCCCTGAACTCATCACCCAGCCGAGCCCCGTGGCCAGCTCCCAGAAATTGCTGACCAGCAAACCGCTGCCCACCGGCATGGTGGTGAAACTCTCGACCAGGATCTCAAGGACTACGAGATGCCCGTTCATGGCCAGAAACAACAGCGTGACCAGCATGGTGAAGAACTGGCCAATGACCGCCGACGACACACCGTTGGTGGGGTCGACCATCGAGGCAAAGCCCATACCCATCTGGGTGGCGATGATCTGCCCTGCCACGACGAATATATGGAAGAACAACTGAAGCGAAAGCCCCATGCCTGCACCGATGAGAATCTGCTCACCAATCAACAGCAGCGCGCTGAGATCAAGGGCTTCGACCGGCGGCATGGCCGGCAGCACAGGCGCGACCACCACCGTGACCGCCACCGCAAAATACAGACGCACGCGACGCGGTACCAGGGTCGTACCAATGATCGGCATGGTCATCAGAACCGCGACGATGCGAAACAGAGGCAACATGAAGCTGGCGACCCAGGTACTGATCTGGGTGTCGGTCAGCGCAAGCAAAGGTTGCATGCAGTATTAGCCGATCAAGGTCGGAATACTGCCGTACAACGACAGGATGTATTCCATGAATATTTTCAAAAGCCAGGGACCCACGACAATCAGGGTCAAGAGCATCACGATCAGACGCGGAAGAAAACTCAAGGTCTGTTCGTTGATCTGCGTGGCCGCCTGAAACATCGCGACCAGCAGACCGCAGACAAGGCTCGGCACCACCAGAATCGCAACCAGCACAGTGGTCAGCCACAACGCTTCACGAAACAGATCGACTGCTACTTCTGGCGTCATCAGGCAGACTCCTCGTCAAAACGACTCATACACCACCAAAACTTCCCGCCAGCGTACCGACGATCAACGCCCAGCCATCCACCAGCACGAACAGCATGATCTTGAACGGCAAGGAAATGATCAGCGGCGACAGCATCATCATACCCATGGCCATCAGCACACTGGCGACGACCAGGTCGATGATCAGGAACGGGATAAAGATCATGAAGCCGATCTGGAAGGCCGTCTTGAGTTCGGAAATAACGAAGGCCGGGACCAGAATGGTCAAGGGTGCAGCGTCAGGCGTCTGAATATCGGTACGCTTGGACAGGCGCATGAACAGGTCCAGATCGCTGGTGCGGGTCTGGGCCAGCATGAAGTCCTTGATCGGCACCTGCGCCTTGGCCACTGCGTCCTGCGCACTGAGCGTTTCTGCCAGATAAGGCTGCAAGGCATCCTGATTCACCCGATCGAACACCGGCGCCATGATGAACATGGTCAGAAACAGCGCCATGCCGGTCAGAATCTGGTTGGACGGTGTCTGCTGCAAGCCAAGGGCCTGACGCAGGATAGAGAAGACGATGATGATCCGCGTAAAGCTGGTCATCAGCATGACGAACGCCGGGATGAAACTCAGCGCCGTCATGATCAGCAGGATTTGCAGGCTGACCGAATACTCCTGCTGACCGGCAGGATTGTTGGACAGTGTGATCGCCGGTATCGACAACGGATCGGCAGCGAACGCGACAGGTGCTGCCATCGTCAACAGCAGCAATATCAGGAAACGCAAGGCACCCATCACTTCTTGTCCTTATCCTTGCCCATCAACTCCAGAAGCCGCTGGGCGAACTCAGGGGTTGCCTGCTCGCGAACCGGAACCTGCACCGGCTCCTTGAGCACATGCAAAGGCGTGATATGCCCCGGCGTGACACCCAGCAGAATCTGCTCGTTACCCACCTGAACCAGCAACAGGCGATCACGTGTCCCGAGCGCCCGGGAGCCAAGCAGCTCGATCACCTGACCACTGTTTGGCCCAACGCTCTGGACACGACGCATGACCCAGGCCAGAACGAAAATCAGGCCGACCACTACCAGCAGACCGAGCAGCAGTTGCAACACTTGCCCGCCCATTCCGCCAGAAACCGTGTTGGCGACCTGCGGGGCGGCAGCAGCCTGAGCCACAGGCTCGGCCGCCCACGCCAGCGAAGGCAGCGTCAGCAGAACACCCAGCAAGCGCCTCACTTAGCGCAACTTCTTGATGCGTTCACTCGGACTAATGACATCCGTCAGACGAATGCCGAACTTCTCGTTGACCACCACCACCTCGCCATGAGCAATCAAGGTGCCGTTGACCAACACGTCCAGCGGCTCGCCAGCCAGACGATCCAGCTCGATCACCGAACCCTGGTTGAGCTGCAACAGGTTACGGATGTTGATATCCGTGCTGCCCACCTCCATGGAAATCGACACCGGAATATCCAGAATCACATCCAGGTTAGGGCCGTCCAGAGTGACGGGCGCATTGCTCTTGGGCACGCTGCCGAATTCTTCCATCGCCATGCGCGACGAAGAATTGCCTTCATCGGCCGCCAGCAATGCGTCGATATCAGCCTGACCTCCCTCACCGGCTTCACCCAGTGCCGCGGCCCATTCATCGGCCAACGCCTGATCTTCAGCAGACGTCATTTCGTTTTCATCAGCCATCGGTTGTCCTCAGCGGGCATTTATTCAGTTACGCAACAATTCCGGCATCGACCTGACAGATCAACGCCGCTCTATGGGTTCGATTACTTGCAGGGCAAGGTTGCCCTTGTGCGAGCCTAGCTTGACCTTGAAAGAAGGCACGCCATTGGCACGCATGACCAGCGTTTCGGGCAACTCGACCGGAATCACATCGCCAGGCTGCATGTGCAGGATGTCGCGCAGCAACAGCTGACGCTGAACGATGGTCGTGCTCAGCGGAACATTGACGTCGAGAACGTCTTCCTTGAGCGCCTTGATCCAGCGCTCGTCCTGATCGTCGAGGTCCGACTGGAAACCGGCGTCGAGCATTTCGCGGATCGGCTCGATCATCGAATACGGCATGGTCACGTGCAAATCACCGCCACCACCATCGAGTTCGATATGGAAAGTGGAAATCACTACCGCCTCGCTCGGGCCGACAATGTTGGCCATGGCCGGGTTCACTTCCGAGTTGATGTACTCGAAGTTCACTTCCATGATCGCCTGCCAGGCTTCCTTGAGGTCGATGAACGCCTGATCCAGAACGATACGCACCACGCGCAGTTCGGTCGGCGTGAATTCGCGCCCTTCGATCTTGGCGTGACGACCGTCACCACCAAAGAAGTTGTCCACCAGCTTGAACACCAGCTTGGCATCGAGGATGAACAGGGCCGTACCACGCAGCGGCTTGATCTTGGCCAGGTTGAGGCTGGTCGGCACGTACAGCGAGTGAACATACTCACCGAACTTCATGACCTGGACACCGCCCACCGCCACATCAGCCGAGCGACGCAACAGGTTGAACATGCTGATGCGGGTGTAACGGGCAAAACGTTCGTTGATCATTTCCAGGGTCGGCATCCGACCCCGCACGATCCGGTCCTGGCTGGTCAGGTCGTAACTCTTGATGCTGCCAGGCTCATTGTTACTTTCGGTCTGGACCATCCCATCGTCAACGCCATGCAGCAGCGCATCGATTTCGTCCTGGGACAGCAGGTCTTGAACGGCCATGTCAGAGTCCTACTGCAATACGAAGTTAGTGAAGAGCAACTGTTCGATCACGGTCTTGCCGAGTTCTTTCTGTGCCACTTCCTGGATGCTGGCGGTCGCTTTCTGACGCAGCATTTCCTGGCCGATTGGCGTGGCCAGCGACTCGAAAGGAATCGCAGCGAACAACATCACCAGATTGTTGCGAATGACCGGCATATGAACCTTCAAGGCCTCCATGTCCGCAGCATTGCGCGCCAGCATGGTGATGCTGACCTGCATGTAACGCTGACGACCATTGGAATTGAAGTTGACCACGAACGCCGGAGTCAGGGCTTCAAAGACTGCCACTGGCTTGACGTTGGCTGCCGCCGCTACCGCCGCCGGATCAGGCGCGCTCGCAGACTTGTGCATGATGAACCAGGTCGCGCCTACCGAGAGGCCTACAGCAAGCAATAAAGCCACGACTGCGACGATGATGAGCTTGAGTTTGCCTTTGGAAGCGGGGTCTTTAACTTCTTCGCTCTTCGCCATGCCAATAATCCGTCACTATTCAAGGGGTTCGCTGATGCGTGAGAGAGGCAGAGCAAGTGTTATGCCAGAGTTGCGAAGAGGAAGGCGGGAGCGTGAATGAATTCGTTACATATGCGGAGGTTTATCGCGAATGAATTCGCTCCTGCGGGCGCAGGAGCGAATTCATTTGAGAAAAGATCAATCAAGCGTAGAAATCGATCTCGCTGGAGCCGATCACGCGAGCCGCTGGCTGGCTGACCGGAGTGGCGGCATCGGCAACAGCGGTATCGTCCTGCCCGTCACCGGACCCCGAACCACCGCTACGGCCACCGCGCTGTGCGCGACTGGCCTGTTCCTGCGCCTGCTGTTGGGCTTGCTGCTGAGACTGGTCGGATACGTTGACATCCACCTGACCAAGCCCTTGCTGCACAAACGACTCACGCAAGCGTGACATCTGGCTTTCCAGCGCTTCGCGCACACCCATATGGGCGCTCATGAAGGTCACCTGGGTCTGTTGCTCCGGCGCCATATTGACGCGAATGTCCAGACGACCAAGCTCGGCAGGTTCCAGCTTGATTTCAGCCGACTTCAGGTTCTGGCTCGACAGGTACATCACGCGATCAACGATCCCTTCGCTCCAGCCGCTCTGGTTCATGGCCAGAGGCTGGTTGATCAGAGGCGCAGGCGAAGCCGCAGTCCTGGCAGGCTGCGCAGCCTGACTCAAGGCCGCCAGACGCTCGGCGAAGTTATCGACCCGCGTATCGCCAGTGACGCTCTTGGTGTCTTTCAGGCCGTCGCTGATCAGGTTGCTGAACGACTTGTCGCTGCTTTCGGTGCTGCTCTCGTCCGACGGCAACTGCTCGCTCAAGGCCGCCAGGTTATTGGCAACATTTTGACTCGGGTCATTATCGGCATTGTTTGTCCGACCCGACGCATGAGCCTGTTGCGCCGCCTGCGCCTTGGAGTTGGCGTTTTCCAGCGCAAGCTGCACCGCATGCAAGCCGTCCAGCGGATCGGCCTCAGGGTCGAACGAATCATCTTCAGCAACAGGCGCCGCCACGGACAACGCCGCCACGACCGGCAATGCCTGGACCGCATCGACGTCAGCCTTTGCCGCCGAAGTAACAGGCGTCTGGGCAGCAGCGAGCTGCAATGCCGGATCAAGCGCGGGATCGGTGACCACAGGCGTCACCACCTCGGCGACCGCTTCACCCTCGGCATGAGACTTGTCATCGGTGCTGGCACTGGCCGAGTCGGCAGGCAAGCCCTTGCCGCTTTCGGCAACGCTCGAGTCATCAGCGGCAGTTGCCGTGTCAGTGTCGGTCTTGTCCTTGCCAGCGACCGTCTTGTCCTTTTCAGGAACGGACTTGTCACGCGCAGGCTTGACCGCAGTATCGTTGCGATCAGCGACCTTGTCCTTGGCCTGCTTGGCGTAGACATTGGAAAAGCTGGAAGCATCGCCCTTGCCGCTGTCAGCAGACTTGATCGCATTATTGGCCGCACTGGACTTTGACGCCGCAGTCACATTGGCCTGAAGAAGCACGTTAGGGGCAAGGGGCATTTCGATCTCCGCACATAAGCAGCTGGTTACCCGAATGACAGCAAGATACGGGCCAGTTTTGCCAGAAAGCGGAAACGAGGGGAAATCAGGTTTGTCCGATGAACAATTGGCGCTCGGCGTCGAATAACCGGCGGATGGTCAGGTACTCGCTGTCGATCCTGCCAATCAACTCTTCGAGGCCTGCGCGCTGCTGCTGACGAGCACGCTCTTCAAGCTCGCGACACAGATCCGACAAGAGCAAGGCGCCCATATTGCTGCTGCTGCCCTTGAAGCTATGAGCCGTCAGGCTCAACTCCTGCAGGTCCAGCATCTCGGTATCGACAGCCCGACGCAATTGAGTCACGCGCTGCTCGGAATCCTTGAGGAAAACATCGAGCAACGTTGGATATTCGTCTTCCATGACTTCCTGCAAAACGCTTAACACGCTGTAATCCAGATGAATCGACACTTGCTCACTCCTTGATCAAGACTCTGCAGGCGATTATGCCATTGCTCTCCAGAAAAATTCCACGCAAGCAACCCGGCCGTCCTTAGACCATTGCGCCTGCTGGCTCAACTCACGAATCAACTTCAGACCACGACCATGCAGCCCATCCAGCGAAGGCGGCATGGCAAGCACCTCCTGCACATCGAACCCCTGGCCACTGTCTTCGACACGAACAGTCAGCCGACCACCCTGCTCTACAGGCTCGACCTGCAGATGCACGCGAATGAAGCCCGACTGCAACGCATCCAGACGCTCCGTCCGCTCTTTATAATAGCGGGCAAATCCGGTGGCATCCTGCTTGAGTGCCGAATCCAGCCCCAAAACACCATGCTCCAGCGCATTGCTGTACAGCTCGGTGAGAACGCTATGCAGCGCAGCACTCTGCGCCTGAAGCGCCGGCACCTCAAGCAATAACTGCATCAGATAGGGCAAAGGATTGAATCGGCGCAGAGTCGAAGCCCGAAACTCGAAGCTGACCGACCAGTCCAGAGGGCGCGACGCCGCACTCTCGAAATAATTCGATACCGCCGGTGTGTCCTGCGCCTCATCGATGACACTGATTTCCAGCATGCTGACGTCATCACGGGCACGTCCGCCAAAATCGTTCAGCGCCTGAAGAATCTCCTCAATCAACAAGGGCGGCTGACGGTTTGCCGTCAGGACTTCACGCAGGCGCTGCACACCAAACAACTCTTCGCGATTGTTGCTGGTATCCAGCACGCCATCGGACAGCAGAAAAATGCGATCCCCCGTCGACAGCGGATAAACCTCCGTCCGGTCATCGAAAGAACTGGCACTCAGTATCCCAAGCGGCAAATGCCGCGACACCATCGGCAAGTGACTGCCATCGGTCACTCGCAACAGATAAGCATCCGGCAACCCGCCATTCCATATCTCGACTTGTTGCTGCTTGAGATCGACCGAGAGCAGCGCTGCACAGCAGAACATGTCCACCGGCAGGATGCGCTTGAGCTTGGCATTCATTTCCCGAAGCATTTCAGACACGCCGTAGCCCTTGGCGGTCATGCCGTAAAACACTTCGGCCAAGGGCATCGCTCCCACTGCCGCAGGCAGGCCATGGCCGGTGAAATCACCGAGCAATACATGCATATTCCCGGCCGGCGTGTAGGCAGCAAGCATCAGGTCGCCATTGAACAGCGCGTAAGGCGATTGCAGATAGCGGATATTGTCCGCCCCCAGACACCCCGAATGCGCTACCTGATCGAATACGGCCTTGGCGACGCGCTGTTCGTTGAGCAGGTAGTCATGATGCCTGGCGATCAGGTCGCGCTGATGCAGGACGGTTTCCTGCAACAGCCTCAGCCGGTTCATGGCATTGATCTTGGCAGCCAGAACCAGCGGGTTATAGGGCTTGGAAATGAAGTCATCACCACCGGCATCCAGGCAGCGCGCCAAGGCTTCGCCTTCAGTGAGAGACGTCAGAAAGATGATCGGGACCAGCGACTCGCCGGACAGGCTCTTGATACGCCGCGCCGCCTCGAAACCATCCATGACCGGCATCATCGCGTCCATCAGGATCAGCTGCGGCCGCTCGGTCTCGAATATCGCCAATGCTTCGATGCCATTGGCCGCACTCAGGACTCTATGGCCCAGCCGCCCGATGATGGTCGACAGCAGCAGACGATCACTGGCGCTGTCATCGGCGATCAGTATGCACAACCCCCTGAATGCCGAGGACAAGGGCGTCAACTCAGCTGGAACAGCTTCGAGAAATTGGAAATGGTGAGAATCTTGACGATATCGGGTGTGCAATTGGCCAGCCGCACCACGGCATCATCACCGCCGGCGTGATCACGCAGCAGCAACAGCATGCCCAGTGCCGAACTGTCCAGATAGTGAGTTCCCCCCAGATCCACCACGTAACTCAGGCTGCCAGCATGCCCTTCATAAGCACCGCGAAAATCTTGATGAGTGGAAAAATCGAAACGCCCCTCAATGAATACGGTCAGTTGCTGACCGTCTTGAGAAAGCCCGGAAGTGATCTTCGCCATAAGGATTCCTGAAGTACGCCATCACACCTCTCGCAAGCGTAGCCGAGAGAATCGACATATCAATACTGCTCATGGCGCGGCAGGCGCTGGGACAACTCATCGAGCAGCTTCTGCTCGCGCTTGTCTTCAAGTTGACGCGCTTCGTCGATATAGCGCTGCACCAGCTTGCGCAGCCCCTCGACTCGCGCATAACACTCCTGCCAGGCACCACGAGCCTTTTCGAGGTTGACCTTGTGCCACTCCAGGCTCTTGTTCTGCTGGCCGACGGCAGTCTCCAACTGATTGAGAAAGCGCTGGTAGTTGGTCAGCCATTGGCCGGACACACCGTTACTGCCCTGGTTGATCCATTGTTCCTGATAACTCAGGCGGAACCGCTCCAGCTCTTCAAGCTTGCTGTAGGCCAGGTTGACCTGCCCCTGAAAGTGCCCCAGACGCTGGGCCGCCGTACGCTCGGCGGCCTCTGCCATCTCGACCACGGGCGCCAGACGCGCCGCACGACTCTGGGCCATGATCTATCAGCCGCCAGGAGCCGGAGCGAACACGGCCGCCAGTGCATCGCTGCTGGCCTGCATGCTTTCGTTGTCGCGCAAACCCTGGCGCAGGTAACGCGCAAGGGCGGGTTGCAGGGCAATGGCCGTGTCGGTTTCCCGGTCGCCACCTGCCACATAGGCACCCACGCTGATCAAATCGCGACTCTGCTGATAACGGGACCACAGCTGTTTGAAGAACTGCGCACGCCCCATGTGATCAGGGCTGACAACCGCCGGCATGACCCGGCTGATGGAAGCTTCAATATCGATGGCCGGGTAATGCCCCTCCTCGGCCAGACGCCGGGACAACACGATATGACCGTCAAGCACACCCCGCGCGGAGTCGGCAATCGGGTCCTGTTGATCGTCACCTTCGGACAGCACCGTATAGAACGCGGTGATGGAACCGCCACCGGCCTCGGCATTACCGGCACGCTCGACCAGCTTGGGCAAACGGGCAAATACCGAAGGCGGATAACCCTTGGTTGCAGGCGGCTCACCGATGGCCAGGGCGATTTCCCGCTGGGCCTGGGCAAAACGGGTCAGAGAGTCCATCAGCAGCAGAACATTCTTGCCCCGGTCACGGAAATACTCGGCAATGCGCGTGCAATACATGGCAGCGCGCAGACGCATGAGTGGTGCATCGTCAGCAGGCGAAGCCACGACGACAGAGCGTTTGAGCCCCTCTTCTCCGAGGATATGCTCGATGAACTCCTTGACCTCACGACCCCGCTCACCGATCAGGCCGACGATAATAATGTCCGCCTCGGTAAAGCGCGTCATCATGCCCAGGAGCACACTCTTACCCACGCCAGTACCGGCAAACAGGCCGAGACGCTGGCCGCGACCGACCGTCAATAATCCGTTGATACAGCGAATCCCCACATCCAGCGGCTGGCTGATGGGGTCACGCTTGAGCGGGTTGATGGCCGGGCCGTCCATGGGCACCCAGTCTTCGGCCTTGATGGGCGGACGTCCGTCCAGCGGTCGACCGGCACCATCGAGTACACGACCCAGCATGCTCATGCCCATCGGCAGGCGTCCGGTATCGGCAAGCGGTACAACCCGCGCACCCGGCGCGATACCCGCCACACTGCCCACAGGCATCAGGAATACCTTGTTACCCGAAAAGCCCATCACCTCGGCATCGACTTCGACCGGATGATGGCTGTCATCGTTGATCACCACACAGCGACTGCCCATGGCTGCACGCAACCCTTCGGCTTCGAGGGTCAGGCCGACCATGCGCAGCAGGCGCCCTTCCACCACCGGCTGGGCAGGCAAGGTGATGGAGTCGGCATACGAGCCCAGGCGCTTGCCGAAGCTGGTGCGATCAAGGCGCATCGTTTTTCTCGATATCGACTGCACTGGCAGGAGTGCCGGTCAGTTCGATATTCAGATCGGCTGCGCCGGGGTGTGCGACCTGCTCGTGCAATTGGTCGTACATTTTGGAGATGGCCAGGGAAATGCGCGTCTCGACACTGGCATCGATGCGACTATGTTCGGTTTCGATCCGGCAGCCGCCGGGCAACAGGCTATCGTCCTCAAGGATTTTCCAGCTTTCCTCATGGCGCTCACGCAACGCCTTGACGAGCCCGAAGTCTTGCGGATTGATAAAGATACGCAGGTTCTGCGCGCCCATCGGCAGCAGTTTCAAGGAGTCACGCAAGACATGGGCGATCTGCTGCGAGTCAGTCTGCAACTCGCGCTGAATGACCTGACGCGCGATGTGCTCGACAAGGTGGATAACCGCCTTTTCGATCTGCGTGTCCTGCTCGGCAACCGGCTCCAGCAGATTGAGCATCAACTGCTCAAGGCTGGCGATCTTGGCCGCCAGCGCCACTTCCGCTTCCTGGCGAACCTTGAGTTGTGTGCTGTGAAAGCCTTCTTTTTCGCCCGTGGCGAACCCTTCGTTCCAGGCTTCCTGGCGAATGCTTTCCAGCTCTTCCAGGGTCAGCGGCTGAACCTCCTCCAATGGAACTTCTTCCATTTCGGCAGGTTCTTCCTCCACTGGCTCCGGCTCGGGTTCCGGCTCAGGTTCTTTATGTGGGTCAAAGCTGGGCAATGACCACATGTCGAAACCAACGACATCCTTGGCGCGAATAAGATCGCTAACCGATTCTTTACTGGAGCTGGACATGAGTCAGGGCAATCCTTAGATCATTTCCTCGCCACCTTTGCCACCGAGCACGATCTCGCCGGCCTCGGCCATACGACGTGCAATGGTGAGGATTTCTTTCTGTGCGGTTTCCACGTCGCTGACACGCACCGGACCCTTGGCTTCCAGGTCGTCGCGCAACAGTTCGGCAGCACGCTTGGACATGTTCTTGAAGATCTTTTCCTTGATCGCCTCGTCCGAACCCTTGAGCGCAAGCACCAGTACGTCCGAAGACACTTCGCGCAGCAGCGCCTGGATACCACGGTCGTCCACGTCGGACAGGTTGTTGAACACGAACATGAGGTCTTCGATCTGCACCGACAGGTCTTCATCGACCTCGCGGATCGAATCCATGAGCGCGCCTTCGATAGAACTGTCGAGGAAGTTCATGATGTCGGCAGCGCGCTTGATACCACCCAGGGTAGTACGCGAAGTGTTTGCGTTGCCGGAGAACTGCTTCTCGAGAATCTGGTTGAGCTCCTTGAGAGCTGCCGGTTGAACGGTATTGAGCGATGAAACGCGCAGGATGATGTCCAGACGCACCTTATGGTCGAAATGCCCAAGCACTTCACCCGCCTGGTCGGCATCCAGATACGCCACCACAATCGCCTGGATCTGCGGGTGCTCGAAACGGATCACATCGGCGACCGCACGCGGCTCCATCCACTTGAGGCTGTCCAGGCCGCTGGTGTTGCCACCCAGCAGAATACGGTCGATCAGGCCGTTGGCCTTGTCTTCGCCCAGGGCCTGGGTGAGCATCTTGCGGATATAGCCATCAGAACCAACGCCAAGGCTGGTCTGGTCGCCGACGATATCGACGAACTCGCTCATGACCTCTTCGACCTGCTCGCGATGCACGTTGCGCATCTGAGCCATGGCCACACCCACTTTCTGGACTTCCTTTGGTCCCATGTGCCGAAGCACCTGGGCCGCATCGGTTTCACCCAGAGAAAGCAGCAGCACGGCTGCCTTCTCCACCCTGCTCAGTTTGGCTACGACGGCTCGATCATTCATCAGTGTTAATCCACTCTTTCACAACCTGGGCCACACGACCCGGGTCTTCGGCCACCAAACTCTTGATTGCATTCAACTGTGCGTCATAACCCTCGGTCGGGCTAGGCAGCAGGATACTTTGCGGACCACCCAGGCTGACGCGGTCATTGGACAGTTCGCCATCCATGCCACCGCCGCCCATACCACCGAAGCCACCCAGCTCCGAGTCGCCGAACCCGCCCAGTTCCTTGCCCTTGCCGCTGGTGATGTTGTTCAGCACTGGACGCAGAACACCGAACACCAGAATCAGGATGAAGATCACACCCACGGCCTGTTTGAGGATGTCCCAGAACCATGGCTGCGAGTAGAACGGAATTTCCGGAATCACTTCACCGCGCTCAGTAGAGAACGGCACGTTGATCACGCTGACACTGTCACCACGGCTGGCATCGAAACCGACGGCATCCTGAACCAGGCGCGTGAAGCGGGCCAGATCAGTAGCACTCCATGGCGCACGGGTCACTTCGCCATTGGCCGGGTTGGTCTTGACCATGTCATCGACGACCACCGCCACCGACAGACGAGTCAGACGACCCTGCTGTTGCTTGGTGTGGCTGATAGAGCGATCCAGCTCGAAGTTCTTGGTCGACTGCACACGCTTGTCGGCCGGGTACGGAGCCAGGGCAGGCTGACCGGTAGCCGGGTCCATGATCTGCTGGCCGTTGGCATCAAGCAGCGGCTGGCCGGGCGCGATAGCCGCTGCGGCACCGGCAGCACCGCCACCGGCAGTCTGAGGTGCGGTCGCAGGGCCTGGAGGCTGGTTGCTCAAGGCACCCGGCACACCTTGCGGGCCGGAACTGCTGGAGCGCTGTTCATTGACCGACTGCTCGCTGCGCAGGGCAGGCTGGTCAGGATTGAAGCTTTCGGCTGTCGATTCGACGGCGCTGAAATCCACCACTGCCGAGACTTCGGCCTTGTAGCGGTCACTGCCCAGAATAGGTTGCAGGATATTCTGCACGCGCTGGGTCAGCATGCCTTCCATGCGACGGCTGTAGTCGAACTGCTTGCCAGCCATGGTCAGCTCGGAGTTTTCGGCCTGATCGGAAAGCAGGTGGCCCTTCTGATCCACAACCGTGATCTGCGATTTGCTCAGTTCGGGAACGCTGGTCGCAACCAGGTTCACGATAGCCACGACCTGACTTGGCTCAAGAGTGCGCCCGGCGTACAGCTCGACCAGAACCGAAGCACTTGGCTTGCGATCGTCGCGTACAAAGACCGAACTCTTTGGAATCGCCAGGTGCACGCGCGCAGCCTTGACGTTGTTCAAGGACGAAATGGTGCGAGCCAGCTCACCTTCCAGGCCACGACGGTAGCGTGTGGCTTCCATGAACTGGCTGGTACCCAGGCCCTGGTCCTTGTCCAGAATCTCGAAACCGATGTTGGAGTCGTTCTGCACCACACCTGCCTGAGCCAGCTGGATACGCGCACGCTGCACGTCATCGGCCTTCACCAGCAAGGCACCGGAGTTGGGCTCGACGGTATAGGAGATGTTCGCGGCAGTCAGGGTTTCCATGATCTGCTTGCTGTCCATCCCCGCCAGGCTGCCGTAAAGCGGCCGGTAATCGGGTTGCTGGGACCAGAGCACCACGGCAAAGCCAATGGCCACGCTGGCAGCCAGACCGACCATGAGGCCAATCTGACGCAGCATGGTCATTTCAGAAAGATTTTCCAGAAAAGACAGACCAAACAATGGCTTCTTGTCTGGAGAGCCCGCTCTTGCCGGAACGGTTTCGGCTGTTGCTTCGGCCATGACTCAGTACGTCCTTTAAACCGGCATCTGCATGATGTCTTGATAGGCTTGAACCAGCTTGTTACGAACCTGGGTCAAAGCCTGAAACGAGACGCTGGCTTTTTGTGAGGAAATCATGACGTCAGTCAAATCGACACCACTCTTGCCGATTTCAAATGCGTTAGCCAGCTGACCTGCGGCCTGCTGGGTTTCGGAAACCTTGTTGACGGCCTGGCCAAGCATATCGGCAAAGCTGCTGGTGCCGACTTCCGGCGTAGCGGTCACTGGTTTGGAGGCCGCCATGGCATCCATCTGCATGGCCCGCATATCCAACATCAAGCGATTAAATTCAACACCTTGGCTCATGGACATTTTCTCTCGTAAGGCCCGCAATTTTTTGACACTGATTCAGCGGATAGTGAAGACATAGCAACAAGAGTGCCAAATAGATAACGACATCTCGTTTCGCCCTGCTCTCACCCGCGACCCAGACCTTCTGGGTGAACCCCTTCCCTTGCACCAATGACGTCAATATGCCATTGAATTACATCATTCATACGACAAAGCCAAAAGAAAGGATCACCCTCCCCGACCTGCCTGAACAACTCAAGTCGCGAACAGATAACCCTCGACATCCATGCCCGCATCACGCATCTGCGCCAGCTTGTAGCGCAAAGTCCTTGGGCTGATCCCCAATCGCTCGGCCGCCTCCTTTCGACGCCCACGCTCAGTACGCAGCGTGTCAATAATCACTTGAAACTCACGACGCCTGAGATCATCTCCCAGCGCACCAGCCGACTCGGCACTCGCGCCTGCCTGCACAGTGTCGACCGCAGCCACAGGCGCCGACGGCAGCGAAGCTACAGACTGCACGGCCCCCGTGACAGGTCCCGCCAGACAGAAATCCTCGGCCTCGATCACGCCGCCCTGCTGCAGGATCAAGGCCCGCTGCACGGCATTATCCAGTTCCCGCACGTTGCCCGGCCACGAATACCCCACCAGACACGCCTGCGCCTGGGCAGACAACCGCACAGGCGCATGCTTCATTTTATTGACGTGCTTGGCCAACAGACGCTCAGCCAACGGCAGAATATCGGCAGTCCTTTGACGCAGCGCCTGCCATGCCAATGGAAATACCGATAACCGATAAAACAGATCCTCACGAAACCGCCCTGCCGACACTTCACCCGCCAGATCACGGTTGGTGGTCGCCAGCACCCGAATATCCAGACTGATCGGTTTACGGGCACCCACACGCTCTACTTCCCGCTCCTGAAGCACTCGCAACAGTTTGGCTTGCAAGCCCATGGGCATCTCAGAAATCTCATCAAGCAGGATCGTACCGCCATCAGCCTGCTCGAACTTGCCTGCCTGCGCCGCAATGGCGCCGGTAAACGAGCCCTTCTCATGACCGAACAGCGTCGCCTCCAGCATGTTGTCCGGAATCGCCGCGCAGTTGATCGCGATAAAAGGCTTATCGGCACGCGGAGAATTTTGATGAATGAATCGCGCCAATACTTCTTTGCCGGTCCCGGACTCGCCTGAAATCAGCACGGTGGAATCGCTTTTCGCCACCCGGCTTGCCAGATTAAGAAGCTGAATACTGGCGGGCTCCACAGCAATCGGCCCATCGCTTTCAACAGGCCCCAAGCGCCCAAGCGCATGCCTGGCAACCAACGCCAGCAAGGCTCGCGGCTCGAACGGCTTGACCAGATAATCCGCCGCCCCCTGACGCATGGCATCGACGGCACGCTCGACAGCGCCATGAGCCGTCATCAGCAGAACAGGCAATTGCGGATGGCGAGTGCGCAACAGCGCCAGCAATTGATGCCCATCCATGCCCGGCATGTTCACATCACTGATGACCAGACTGAACGGCTCCTGATCCACCGCGAGCAAGGCATCTTCAGCCGAACCCACCGCACGGTAGCCGTATCCGGCCAACTCAAGAGTCTCACCCAGCGCCTCGCGCAATGAACGGTCGTCTTCGACCAACAGCACCTTGATCGACATCAGCTATTACTCACTGAGGCGCAGACCGGAATCAACGGCAAACTGACGATTGCACAAGTCCCGCGATTGACAGTGGAACGGTACTGCACACCACCCTGGTGAGCCCGTGTTACCGCCGTGACCACCGCAAGACCAAGGCCGGTGCCGGTCGTCTTGGTAGTGAAAAACGGCTCACCAATACGCGATAGCGCTGACTTGTCCATGCCGCCGCCGTTATCACTGAAGCACAGGCGCAAGGTATTGCCACGGCTGTAGGCATGAATTTTCAGGCGGGTCCTGCCCACACTGGCCTGCACTGCGTTTTCCACCAGATTGAGCAACGCACCCACCAGCGTGTCGCGATTGCACAGCAACTCACCATCAATCGAATCGCACTGCCAGCGCACCGCCACATCCTGGACATGAGTCTGCGCCGCAGACTGCAAAGCCTGGAACAACTCGCCCGGCGTCAGACGATCGGTCAACGGCAGTTCGCCACGCGCAAAGACCAGCATGTCACGCACTTGATGCTCAAGCTCATGCAAGCGCTCCTTGAGCCGCGAAGCAAAACGCTGCTGGGTTTCGACTGGCAACTCCTGCTCGGTCAAATGACTGGCATAGATCATGGCTGCCGACAGAGGTGTGCGGATCTGATGCGCCAGAGAAGCGACCATTCGCCCCAGAGAAGACAAGCGCTCATGGCGCGCCAGTTGCTCCTGAAGATGACGGGTTTCAGTCAGATCGTTGAGCAATACCAGTTGCCCTGGCTCTGCATCCAGCGATCGAGTGGCAATGGACAGACGACGCCCGTCCCGTAGAGAGATTTCGTGCCCGTCATCTTCACGAGGGGCAAAGCAGCGACTGATAACGTGACGCCACAACATGCCCAGCAAAGGCTGACCCAACATTTCGATGGCCGCCGGATTAGCCTCGCGCACAACCCCCATGCCGTCTATGACGATCACGCCACCGGGCAGCAGATCCAGAAGATTCTGCAAACGGTTGGCCAGGCGCTCTTTCTCTGCCAACTCCTGCATACGCTGAACACCAGCCTCGGCCAGCTCTCCTTTCAACTCCGCGACGCGAGTTTCCAGCAGGCCGTAGGAATCAGACAGTTGTGCTGACATCTGGTTAAACAACGAGAACGCCTGCTCCAGCCCCTGGCGACTTTCCAATTCCAGGGAAGGTTGAGCTTGGCTGGGCAAGTCAGAAGACATTTGGGCGGCCTTGGACATAAATCATCTCTCGCATGGCGAACCGTCATTAAACGGTATGTTGAGAGTGACTTAGCAATCCTCGTGCCTAAAAAAAACCCCTGAAAATTCAGAGGTTTGATTTTTGGCACCCGAAAGAAGCGTCAATCATCCGCCTGATCATCACCTTCCCGGCGACTCATGCCATATTTGCGCATCTTTTCCACAAGCGTTGTACGACGAATCCGCAAACGCTCTGCAGCACGGGCCACGATGCCATTTGCATCATCCAGCGCCTGCTGAATCAGACCTTGCTCCAGACCACCCAGGTAGTCCTTGAGGTCCAGACCTTCCGGTGGGAGCACAGCGCCGGAAGCGAAGTTCGGCGTATGGCCATTGATAGCCACACGCTCTTCCAGATCACTGCGCAGGCTGTCGACCATCTGCTCGTCTTCATCGTCGACATAGCGGAATTTCTTCGGCAGTTCCGCAACACCGATAACACCATATGGATGCATGATCGCCATGCGCTCCACAAGGTTGGCCAGCTCGCGAACGTTACCCGGCCAGGCATGGCGACACAGCGACATGATGGCGGCCGAATTGAAACGGATCGAACCGCGCTTTTCGTGCTCCATGCGCGAGATAAGCTCGTTCATCAGCAACGGAATGTCTTCGACGCGCTCACGCAGCGGTGCCATCTCGATCGGGAAAACGTTCAGACGATAATAGAGGTCTTCACGGAAACTGCCGATCTCGATCATGTTTTCGAGATTCTTGTGAGTCGCAGCAATGATTCGCACATCGATACTTTGAGTCTTGTTGCTGCCGACCCGCTCGAAAGTGCGCTCCTGCAGGACACGCAGCAGCTTGACCTGCATCGGCAACGGCATGTCACCGATCTCATCGAGGAACAGAGTACCGCCATTGGCCAGTTCAAAGCGCCCGGCACGACTGGTGATCGCCCCGGTAAATGCACCCTTCTCATGACCGAACAATTCGCTTTCCAGCAACTCGGCCGGAATCGCACCACAGTTCACCGGAACAAAAGGCGCGTCGCGACGCTTGGAGTGATAGTGCAGGTTGCGAGCGACCACTTCCTTGCCCGTACCCGACTCACCCAGAATCAGCACGCTGGCATCAGTATCGGCAACCTGCTGCATCATCTGCCGCACGTGCTGAATGGCACGGCTGGTACCTACCAGGCTGCGGAACAGATTGGGCTCGCGATGCCGACCACGCTCGCGGGCCTGATCGTACATTTCACGATAAACCTGGGCACGATGCAGAGCATCCAGCAGCTTGCTGTAGCTGGGAGGCATTTCGAGGGTGGAAAGCACACGCCGACGCAGGTCTTCGGGAAGGTCGACAGCAGAATTTTCGCCCATCAACAGAACGGGAAGGAACTCATCCCATGCAGCGACTGTCTTAAGGAGTCCTTGCAGGCTACCTGGAGCGCTCACACTCCCCACGAGGACGCAGAGAACTTCGCGAGTGGAGGCCAATGAACCGACAACCTGCTGCCAGTCCTGGCTGGAACAGGATAAATTTTCTTCGCCCAGAAAATTCAGGATAACCGCCAGATCCCGGCGGCGCTGGCTATCGTCATCGATTAGCAGAATCTTGATTTCACGCCACATGCAATAGCAACTTCCCTAGTCAACTCAATGCCCGAGATCGGGGGCAGCTTGGCATCTCAGCCGTAATATCCGATAAGACGCCAGAAAATAGTGAACATCACTAGTTAAGTCAAAAAAACATACACAGTCAAATTTATGGCGAAACTATTGTCGAACAATCAAACCGACAATTAAAAGCTAGCCAAACAGATGGTATACCTTCGCGGCATTTTTGGCATTGCGGATTTGTGTCATTTCATCGGCGATTGCCTGACGCTCATCTGTAGCAACGTCAATCAATTGTCGATATACACCCAGCAGCTCTTCGAGATTGCTACGCAAACCCGGCTCATCGGCAGGCGCTTCGCTGACAACTGCTTCAACACATTCACGGCACGCCAGATCAAGCTTGACGATTGCTTCCCAGTCACGCTCGGCCAAGGCCCCGACCAACGCTTCACGGGTTTCTTCGATACGCTTGAGCGCAGCACTCATGGTGTTTTTCTCCAGAAGACAGCGAACTTATTGTTGTACAGCGCCGATTGCATCCCAGCCTTCCTTGACAGTAATCAGCAGGCCGGCAACTTCATCGAGCATTTTTTCATCGTTCTTGGCATTGGCTTCAGCCAGGCGCTTCATCATGTAGTGATAAAGACTGTCCTGGCGAACCAGCGTCGGGTCGTTTTCCAGATCCAGTCCTTCACGCAACCCACCCACAATGCCAATGGCCTTGCCGATAAAAATGCATTTATTGGGGATATCCTTACGCGCCATGGCGCCCTTGGCCTGGGCGATGCGATCAAGGCCACCCTCCATCAACATCTGAACCAGACGGTGAGGGCTGGCTTCAGAGGTCTGTGCCTGGGAGCCAATCTTCTGATACTGACGCAGTGCTAACATCGGGTTCATAGGGGGCCTCGTAGCAGATCCATATTACGTATACCCAAGCTATCGACGTACGGTCAAAAAACTTTAGCCCAAAAGCAAAAACCCGACACGGGGTCGGGTTCTTGGCATCATCTTTAATTTACGAAGCGTTTTTCTGTGCATTCATCGCCTCGAAAATCGAGGTGATACTGCTGGCCGTTGCCTTGAGCTTACCTACCGCCAGGTCCATCGCGTTGTACTTTTTGGTCAGCGTATCAGTCAGCGTATCAATACGACGATCAAGAGCCTCTTGCTCAGCAGTGAGTCGAGTCTGAACCTGAGTCAGCATGGTTTTCTTGGAAGCAAGAACCCCTCCCGACTTCGTGTAGGGTTCGAGGGCTTTTTCCATACGCTCGATCAAGCCACCACTACCGGTGAATAACTGCTGAATATCACCGCCAAACTTCTTTTCATTCAGAGCAGCAGTAAATTCAGTGGTATTCAAAAACAGCGTACCGTCGTTTTGCTGAGTCGTGATACCCAACTGAGCCAGAGACCCAAGACCACTGCTGGAGGTCGCCGTAGCAATCTGGTTACGAACAACCGCGAGCAAGGCACGAGGCGTCGAATCACCGGTCATGGCAGCTGCAGTGAAGCTTTTCCCATCGGCAGATACAGTGCCTTTGGTCAGCGTCGTTACAAGCTTGGCCAAGGTGTTGTAGGAGTCGACAAAAGTCTGCAGCGAGGTTTTCAAACCCTCAGTGTTGGTCGCGACCGTGATCGCAGTGTTCGTGTTGGCGTCGACGCTCTTGGCCACCAGCTCGAACGTCAGACCGGATACAGCGTTGCTGACCGTATTGGTCGCACTGGTAATCTTCAGCCCGTCGATAGTGAACTCGGCATCCATGGCCAAGGCCGAAATCGCGCCGGCGCCTGGAATAGGATTGCCATTGGCGTCGTTCGAGGTACTGGTGGTGCTCATCAACTTGGTGCCATCAACACTCAGCATGCTGAGGTCTGTACCACCATCCACTGAAATATCACTGCCCTTGCCGGTAGTCGTCGAGCTATACACCAACCGAGAGCCGTTGCTGTCGGTAATGATGTTCGCCGTAATACCCTTACCCTGGAGCGTGGAGTTGATCGTGTCACGCACCTGCTGCAGCGTAGAAGTCGAAGTAATCTTGACTTCGTGAATAGTGCCATTTTGAGTGATTTTCAGGGTACCACTCGGAATAGCACTGATTTGAGACGAATTGAGCGCAGCCGTCGCAACCTTGGAACTGGTCGCCAACTGGCTCACGTTAAGAGAGTAAGTACCACTGACCGCCGCATTACCCGCAGTTGCCTTGACCACAGACTCATTGGCCGAAGTGGCGGCAAAACCCTGAAAGGCAGGTGTTGTGGTGCTCTTGAGAGCGGTCATCGCCGTCTGGAAGGCACTCAATGCAGCAGTCAGCTGATCGACACCACCAGAAGCCGCAGTATTGACACTTGTCTGCCTGGTGATCTGGTTTTGCTTGGCAGCCTTCTCGACCCCAACCAGACCATCAACGATATCTTTGATATTCAGACCAGAGTTGATGCCTGTACTTGCTGTAATTGTAGCCATGATGCTTACCCCTCAAGAATGTCGCCGATCTTTTGACCCTTTCCAAGGAATCGGAAAACCTGCAACAAGTTTCGTGCCAGTAGTCAGGCCTTGACGTGAAACAACAAGCTATGCGCGTTGTTCAAGCTATCGGCCAGTTTCAGGATTTCCGCATTGGGAATCTGTCGAACCACCTCACCGGAGTCACTCGCAATCACTTTGACAATGACTTTTCCAGAATCTTCGTCAATCGAAAATTCGAGGTTACGCTTGAACGACTGAAAGAACTTCTGAATGTCTTCCGCCGCAGCTTTCACCTTCTCCTCATCCTGTGAGTCGTCCTTTTGCAAGTCGGAACCCTTACTTTCGGACGTCGGAGCCACTCGCTCGACGGAAGGCTTATCAACTGGCTTATCCGTTGCTACAACAGGACTTGCCGGTTGAGCGGGTGGATAAGACACGTTCAGCTTTACACTCATATCCATGACCATCACCTCCGAAAGTAAAAAAGCGAGAGAGCACTGTTAAGCACTCCCCCGCCAAACTCATTCCGATATTACTGAAGCAGTTTCAGTACAGCGGAAGGCAGCTGGTTAGCCTGAGCCAGAACAGAGGTGGAAGCCTGTTGCAGGGTCTGTTGCTTGGTCAGCTGTGCAGTTTCAGCAGCGAAGTCGGTATCTTGTACACGACCCAGTGCAGCACTGGCGTTTTCGTTGATGTTCTGCAGGTTGGAGATGGTGCTGGTCAGACGGTTTTGTGCAGCACCGAGGTCAGCACGAGTGGCGTTGATGGTCGACAGAGCGGAGTCGATAGCGTCCATTGCAGCAGAGAATTTCAACTCTGCATCAGCGCTGTCGGAACCGGCGATGCTGATAGTCGAACCAACACCCAGGGTGCTCGCATCAAAGCTGGAGCTCAGAGTCAGAGTGATCTGGTTCGAAGCGCCAGTGTTGGAGCCGACCTGGAAGGTCATGGTGCTGGCAGTACCGTCGATCAGGTTCTTGCCGTTCAGGTTGGTGCTGTTTGCGATACGAGTCAGTTCTTCACTCATCGCGGTGAATTCTTTGTTCAGAGCGTCACGGTCAGTAGCGCTGTTGCTGTCGTTTCGCGACTGGACAGCCAGTTCACGCATACGCTGCAGAATGTTGGTGGACTCTTGCAGAGCACCTTCAGCGGTCTGAGCCAGGGACATACCGTCGTAGGCGTTCTTGATGGCCATGGTCTGGCCTTTGATCTGCGAGTTGATACGGGTGGAGATTTGCAGACCGGCAGCGTCGTCTTTGGCGCTGTTGATTTTCAGACCGGAAGACAGACGAGTCATCGAAGTCGACAGTGCGTCAGAGGCGCGACCCAGGTTCTTCTGAACGTTCAACGATGCAACGTTGGTGTTTACTGTTAAAGCCATGATGAATTCCTCGTTGGTTGGGTACTACGTGGCTTCCGGCCCCTGCAAGCGCCGGGTGTGCCTAGAGAACCTTCGTAATAGTTATCGTCGCGGTGGCAGGTTGCTTGAGCATTTTTTTGAAAATTTTTGCCAGCAATCTGCCAGCCCTTATAAAACAAGGGCTTGGGACCCTGCTCACGAGGAAATAACACCGGTAAACGGCCTTGCATGAAAGGACTTGCAAGTATGGAAAAAGCAGAAACTCAAAACTGCTGCTATTACGCAACCACTCTTTTTCATGAAAAAAGCGCTTGAGGGAGGCCCCGCAAGCGCTTTTTTTGAACAGGCCGGGATCAGGCCCTGTAGATGATCGCCGATCCCCAGGACAGTCCGACACCAAAACCGCTCAGTGCAACGCGCTTCCAGGAAGAGTCGAGCACATGTTTTTCAATCAGCAGCGGAATGCTCGAAGACACCGTATTGCCGGTTTCGACCATGTCCTTGAGAAACTTCTCGGGCTTGTCTTCAAAACGACGCGCCACGGCATCAACGATGGCTGCGCTTCCCTGGTGAATACAGAAGGCATCGATATCGTCAGGCTGCAGACCGGAATCACCCAGCAATTCATGCAGGTGCGCAGGCACTTTAAGCAATGCGAAGTTGAAGACCTGACGACCATTCATGAAGAACACGCCATTGCTGACCTTCAAGTGCGGCGCACCGGAACCGTCAGTACCGAACTTGGCCTTGCCCAACTGCCAGGGAGCATCTTCACCCATCCAGGTCGCAGTGGCGGCATCGCCAAACAGCATGGTGGTGTTGCGATCTTCAGGGTCGACGATCTTCGAGTAAGGGTCGGCAGTCACCAGCAGGCCGTTCTTCAGGCCCGCGGCTTCCATGAAGCCCTTGATCGCATAGATGCCGTACACATAACCGGAGCAACCCAGGGAGATATCGAACGCAGCGACACTGGTCGGCAGGCCCAGCTTGTCCTGCACGATGGCAGCAGTATGCGGCAGCCCTTCTTCGTCACCGTTCTGAGTGACAACGATGAGCACATCGATGCTTTCGCGTGTCAGCTGAGGATTGTTGGCCAGCAGTTTATTGACCGCTTCCACGCACAGATCCGACGTCTCCTGTGCGGAATCCTTGCGCGGGAGAAATGTGGAGCCTATTTTCCCAAAGATGAACTCTTCATCCTTGCCGAATCTGGCACCTTGAGCGTAGTTATCCACGCCATCTGTGGGCACGTAACTCGCTATGCTTTTTATGCCAATCATCATGGCTTCCCGATTAGTAAACAGGTAAATGTTCGTCCCAAAGAAATCAGGGCGCTACCGAATAGAGGCGATTTGCGGGCATTTTCAGGGGGCGGTGCATGCTTACGCAAGTCGAACGCACGTCGCTCCCTGTAACACGATACAGTGGAGATGCACTTTATGACCCGCAGGTCACTCCGAGATGCGTGCTTTACGGTTTGTGGAGCATGGAAAAACAGAAAAAAGCGTCTCCCCTGACCTTGCCAGGGAAAGGTGATCCGCCTGCGTTACAGACGGATCACCTGATCAGGCAGGATTAACGCGCAGCCAGCGTGAAGCCCGGGCCATTGAGGTCAAGATTGCGACTGTAAGCTTCATCATGCGCGAACTGTGCCGACCATTTGTCGATCAGTGCCGCAAGCGCCTCGTCAGGAGCATTCACCACGCCGGAATGCACGACCTGGACATGGGGCGTCCAGACCGTCAGATAACCGGCCTGGGAAGCCTTGAGGCACAAATCGACATCGGACAGGGCCTCGGCAAAATCACCTTCATCCAGACCGCCTACCGAGTCAAACAACGACTTCTCGATCATCAGGCAAGCCGAGGACACAGCCGAGTAATTCTGCTCGACCACCAGACGGTGCATGTAGCCTCTGGATTTTTTCGACTCACCCACGAAGCCTGAACCGACACCGCCATTCAAGCCCAGAATCAGGCCCGCCTGCGTCACGGTACCTTCGCGATCCACCAGCCTGACACCAACGATACCGACTTCCGGACGCTGGGCCTGGTTGAGCAACGACTCGATCCAGCCAACGTTGACGATCTGGCTCTGGGCATCAAGCAGAATCAGGTACTCGCCCTTGGCTTCCTGGCTGACGAGGTTATTCAAGACCGCCGGGCTCAAACGCTGGTCAGACCTGAACACACGAACCCGGTTGGACAACTTCTCTTGCTGATCGAGCCAGGTCGACAGCTCAGGAGAACTGCTGTTGTTATCGGCAATCAACACTTCAAAGCGCTGATAACGGGTGCGCTGCAGAATGCTTTGCAGGCAGCGTTGCAACTGCGGCAGGTTGTCCTGGCTTTGCAGCAGGATCGAGACCATCGGCCGATGAGTGTGGCGGTAGTCGATCTTGTAGGTGCCCGGCAGTATCGAACTGACTTCAGCCTGATAGCCGCGCTTGCCAAGATGGCGAGTCAGCACCTTTTTCTCGTCTTCATTCTCCACAAGCTCGGGCGCTTCACAGATCAGAACCGGCTCACTCAGGTGCGCCAATCCGCTCATGCCACCCTGCTCGATCAAGCGCAGCAGCAGATCGAACTCCAGCGCTTTCGGGAATTCACGGGAGTAACCACCGGACTCGACCAGCAAGTCACGGCGGATCAGCCAGTGAGGCGCCATCAGCGCAGGCAGGCTTTGCAGCAGATCCAGGTTGAAGCCCGGACGGAACAGAGGTGCCAGCGTACCGTTAGGCTGACGATGGATTTCATCTACCGCCACCGCCCGGCATTGGGATGCGTCGATCAGTTCGATACTGGCCTGGAGCAGGCCGCTTTGGGTGAACTCTTCACCGGCACGCGCCAGCATCAGCCAGTCACTTGGAGACTGCTTGACCACCTGATTGATCTTGTCGACATAGTTGCTTTCGGTGACTTTCACGAAATGCAGGGTATTTTGCAGCGTGGTGGTCGCTGGCAGCTCACCCGTGGTGAAAACAATGACCTTGAACGCTCGATAATGACCATTGATCAAGCTATCGAAAGTGGCCTGCAATTTGAAAATATCGGCGTCAAGATCAAGCAGCAGAATGCCGACCTGCGAACCCGCCGGCTTTTTCTCCAGCCGGGCATTGAGCTTCTTCAGCTCTACAGGGCTCGGGCTGCGCGCACCCAGCCACTTGAGCAGACGACCGGAAGCCATGCCGTCGAGCAGTTTGCCGTTGTCATTGCCGGAAACAGCCTGCAGGCGCTTGCCCCAGGCCACGAGCCGCTCTGCCTCTTCCTCATCGTCTGCAGACTTGCCCAGCTCCTGAGCCAGTTTCTGCACAACGCCATGACTGAAGGCGTAGGCTCCATATGCCTGCCAGAGCCGGCTGACCAGCGTCTCGGCATCGGGGTTGCTTTGTGGGCGCAGCAGCTCGCTCTGCTTGAGTAACGCAGCTTCCAGCCCCTCCAGTTGCTGACGACCGGCCGGCAGGATATGAATCAGAAACTCGATCCTTGCCAGCTCGTCGAAAAATGACTGGTTGTAAAAAGGCATTTCGACGAACTGCTGGGGCTCGAAACGCGGCTCGGAACGCTCGAAGGCAACGCTCCATACCGCACTGACAATTTTTTCCTTGCCTTGAAAGCTCTGAGTGTCCAAGGACTCGCCCATAACCTCAAAACCGGCCAGAATCTGCTTTTTACCCTCTTCGCCCGCAAAGCCCGCAGCCGAACCCAGGACAGACACCAGCGTCTGGGCAAAACCTTCGCGCCCAGCCCTGGCCTTGGGATCCATATGCGTAAGCGCAGCATTGATCGCAGCATTATGACTCGACAGCACTTCTTCACTTTCAATGAAGTGCAGTCCATAGGGAACGGGCAGGACACGCAGTTTGGCAGCCGCTGCCAGATACGCCATGTAGCCGATTTCCTGCCAGTGCAGATCCGTATTTTCGGGTACAGCGGCGAACCACTGCCGGGCCAGTTCAGTTCGGGTGACGGCGTTGAGCAAGGAAATGCCCTCCCTCAGGAAGCCGACAAGCCGCTCACCCGGCTGATCCGATGAATGATCCTCGATGACCTTGCGATCGCGACGCAGATAATCCACCTGACCAACCTGGGCCTGATAGCTCAGGCTATAGCCCTGGCTAGCACCGTATTGGTCATTCTCTTCAAGAAAGCGCAATGCCTCAGTCAGTGCGCCTGGCAACAGGAAACTGCCGGCATCGAGATAGGCAACAAAAGGCGTGGTAACACGCTTGATGCCCTCGGCAATCCGGGCGCTCAGAGCCGCCTCGGCGAGTGCCGCATCGTGCAAGTACTCAAGGCCTGGGGTCCTGGCGATTTCGGTATCGGGTGCCCGAGATGTATCCACAACCACCAGAGCGCAGGGATAGTCGCTGTAGTACTTCAAGGCTCGGCGCAGGAAATCCGGCTGATCCTGAGCCAGCAACACCAATGTCAGACGCTGATTCAACGGCGTAGCTTCATTCCCGAAATTGCTTTGCATAGTCTTTCCCATAGCGAACCGATGACTCTCTCAACAGAGGGGACTGCTCGGCCCGCTGTTGAAGCAAGAGCAAAAACATAGCATCTCCAGCACAAGTCCTGCGCTGGAGAATATTCATTTTGTGCAGATCAATCCGGCAACCAGCCGTTGGCCCAGTACTGCAGATTCTCGCCGCGCAGCATGAAGTCACGCAGCACGGCTTCGCGCAGCTCGTCACCCATGCGATAGCTGGCATTGGGGTCGGACAGGTGCATGCGGATCGCCTGCAACCACTCATCCGAACTGTTGGTGTGGATGCGCGTGGCTGGCAAGTGACCGCGATAGGCCTCGGTATCCGAACAGATTACCGGGTAGCCGCAAGCCCCGTACTCCAGCAGACGCAGGTTACTCTTGCAGTCGTTGAAGATATGGAACTCCAGCGGTGCCAGAGCCAGATCCAGATTCAGGCTCGCCAGTTTGGCCGGGTACGTGCTCAGGTTTACAGCCGAATGGAATTCATGGATGTAAGGCCTGAGCAAATCAGGACACATGCCGAAGAAGACCCATTCCACTTCATCGGCCAGCTCGCGTATCACATCGACAATCAGCTCCAGATCACCCCGGTGGCTGGTTCCGCCGCCCCAACCGACCCGCGGCTTGCCGGAGCTACGACGCAAACTCCTGAGGTTGCTCCACAGATGGGGTGCCAGCATGTTGGGCACCACGCGAATATCGCTGTGCATGCTGGACAAGGCCTGAGCCAGTGGATGAGTCGACACCACGACCCGGTCACAGAGCCCGATCCCCTTGCGCAACATGGCCGCAATGTTGTCCGGCATATTGCGGCGATGCTCGTTTTTCTCGGGAACATCGGCGATGTAGTCATCCAGCTCGAAAATACGCATTGCGCTGGAGTAATTCTTTGCCAGGACAATATCCGGCACCTTGCCTTCGCTGTAGCGCCCCTGGAAGACGATGACATCAGGGGTCTGGCGCTCGATCTCGATAGCCGAAGGCGACTCGTAGGTCATTTTCCCGAGCACACGCCCGGCGGCCACCAGCTCCAGCAAAGGCTGACTGACCCGATAGTGACCCACCGCCGAGGAATTGACGGCCATGCCCAGAATCGAGGGCAAATGGCGAGTGCAGAACGGGTTCCAGCCTGCCAGCAACCCGGTTTCCAGATTGAAGGAGGATACCTCGCCCAGACACAGATTCGGGTTATAGGCCGGATCCCTGGCCATTTTCGGCAGCCATTTCAGGTAAAAGGACTTCTGCTCGTTATCAAGCTTCTCGCGAGAAGACTCCGAACGCTGAGCAGCGGCGGGCTCGGCCAGGACTACAGAGGAACATGGTGTTCCGACAATCAGATAACCTTCGCCACCAACGCGCATACACAGGTCAAGATCATGCAGCCCCAATGAGAATGAGGCCGCATCCATCCCGCCAACACTGTCAAATACCTCTTTGCGCACCATCAGACAGTTGCCGCTGACAGCACTCCAGTTTTGCGTCAGTTGCAGCCGATGCATGTAACCACTCGCCCCTGCGGGCAAGTTGATGAACGGCCTGCCTGCCAGCCCTTCCAACCCCAGCACCATACCGGCGTACAGGATATTGCCCTGCGGGTTGAGGATCCGCGAGCCGACAATACCGACCTCCGGACGCTGGGCATGATTAAGCAACTCGTCAAGCCACTCGGCCTGATGAATCAGCGCGTGAGGGCTGAGAGTAACCAGATACTGGCCGCGGGCATGGGAAGCCGCAAAGTTCTGCGTGGCCGCTTCATTACCAGCATCGGGCGAAACGAAAATCCGCAGTTTCTCGCTACCCAGTTCACCCATGGCAGCAAACCAGGCCCGGGCCTCGTCGCTCTCGCTGGCCTTGTCGACAATCAATACTTCGTAATTCGGATACCGGGTCTTGCTAAGCAAGCTGTCGAGGCAGCGTTCCAGATCGGCCAATTGATCACGGGTGCTGATGATGATCGAGACCAGAGGACTGGACGCATGCAGATACTCGATACGGTTGAGCAGCGGCAACTGGTCATGATGGATGACATGCTCCAGGCCGATACGCTGCAGATGAGTCGACACCAGAGGCTCGCTACGCTCGATCACTTCAGGCAGTGACAGCCATTGAGCAAACGACAGGCTGGACTCAACCTGTATTTCAGCAATGTGTTCGATGGTTTGCGGGCCAGCACTTTCCACCAGACGCCAGATCACATCATGGGGCGCCAGCTCGCCATGGGCCGAGTCAAAACCGCCCATTGTCAGCAGGTGTCGACGCTCGAACGCCAGCGTACGGCCCACATAAGGGTAACCTCGCATCAGATCGAGGTTGAAGTCCGGCTTGAACACCGGCTCCTGCGACTCGTCATCAACGATTGCGCCTTCATCACTGTAGACACACAACAGACCTGAAATCTGGGCGACACGCTCGGCCAGAACCAGCAGTGCAGGCTGGGTCAGACGGTCACCGGCACGCAGCAGGTACACCCAGTCGGCGTGCTCCAGCAGCGGCAGCACATCGTTCAGTTGCTGCGACCAATCGGCCTGTAGCGGGAAACGCAATACCTGCTGATCCTCAAGGCTGGCCGCATTGGTCAAGACCACAACGGACTCAGCCGGGTAATCCTGATCGGCAATGCTCTTGAGGGTCATTTCCAGCGCGTCGGGGTCATTCTGCGCATCGATCACCACAGGCACAATGCGTGGATTCCATGCCCAGCGCGCGATACGCTGCTCCAGTAGCTTTTTCTGAGGCTCAGTGAAGAGACGGCATGACAACCACTCGGCATAGAGCTCGGCGTAACTTTGACTGCCACTGCCGACCCGGCTGCGCATGATGCCTTGCCGGCTGGCCATGACGCCGTTCATGTCAACCTCATCCCACTCCCTTGGAGACTCCAGAGCCTTGTGCAAGGCCATGAAGCGCACCCAACCCTTGGCCGGTGCCTGCTCGCCGCTACGCGCCTTGAGCATCTCGTTCAGCCAACCCCATTCCGTGGTTGCAATGTGGTACATGTCCGGCTGACTGCTGAGGCGAGCTGGATGCAAGCGTTCAAGACATTCAAGACTGTTCAGCGCAATCAGGTTGCCGCGTC
Source organism: Pseudomonas cichorii (assembly GCF_015471405.1). Classification (GTDB taxonomy): domain Bacteria; phylum Pseudomonadota; class Gammaproteobacteria; order Pseudomonadales; family Pseudomonadaceae; genus Aquipseudomonas; species Aquipseudomonas serbiensis. The sequence goes on along the minus strand of NZ_BLVZ01000006.1, from coordinate 85,855 downwards.
GCAAAAGGCAGTTGAACAACGCGAAGTCGAGCAGTGCAACAAAACCCTGCCCCGGCTGCGCCAATGATGGCAAATACTCCAGAACATCGGCTCTGCGCATCAGGGCGCTACTGAAACAACCCAGAGTATTGCGTGAGGTACGCTCGAAAATCGCCAGCATGTCCTCACCCTTGAACAGGGCATCGTAGGGAACAAGACCAACGTTCTCCATACGGGTCGGCAGCACATAGTCATCGACATCGACCAGATGTCGCTTGCCGACCACCAACTGGACATCAGGGCACATATCCAGTGCCTGAGCCTGGCGTGCGATGCAGTACGTGTACAGACGATCGTCATCACACAGGAACTTGATGTACTCGCCCTTCGATTCTTCAAGACACTTGAGCAAATTGCCTTGAAAGCCCAGGCGATAAGGATTGCCTACGTAGCGTGCAATGCCATCCGATGAGGGCACCAACTCGTCGAAGATCTCTTTGATTTCACCAGTCTGACAGTCGTCGCAAACTATGATCTCAAGATTGTCGTAGCTCTGAACCAGAGCACTTTGCAGCGCTTCGCGGAAGAACCGTGGATTGAGGGCGGGAATGACAATGCTGACGAGAGAAGTTTGATTCACAGTACGAACTCATGAGCGGCGGGAAACCAGCCAGTCGAATGGCTTCCCTCACCGCTGAAAAAAGACGGCGGATGCTCAATGCCAGGAATCAGATCTGGCTGAACAGGTTCAACTTGGACAGTTGGACAAAAACTGCCTGGGATGCGTCCAGCATAGTCTTCTGCAACGTCAGCCGGGTGGTTGCCTCAACCATGTCCGAGTTGACGAACGTACCCTGCTCAACCTCGTTATTGCCCTTGAGCAAGTCGTTGGTCACGCCTTGCGCAGTGGCAGCGACCTGACGCGCACCGCCAGCCGAGCGCGCAGTGGAAGCCTGCTCCATGCTGCTGATGATGTTGCCCAGCGCCGAGGACAACGCCGAATCCAGATTTTGAGAAGCAACCAGGTTGCCATCGGTAGGCGTAGTCAATGCCTTGATCGCGGCAGACAAGGTGTTCAGCACGTTTTCGGTCTGATGCGTAGAGGATTGCACCACGAACTGGTCACCGTTGGCCGGCGTGCCGCTGATGGTGAAGTTGACGCCCGCCGCATTGGCGGTTGTTCCGGTCAGCGTGCCTGTGGACACCGGCGTACTGCTGCTGGTGACGGGCGAGGCATACAGTTCGTAATTCGTGGCACTGGTGAACTTGAGAATCGCACCCGTGGTAGGGAATGTATTGTTGAACGCGGTCAGGTCCGCAGCGCTGGTCCCCACTACCGAACTGCTGATGTTCGCAGTCGAAGGGTTGCCCGGGCTACGGGAGGTGGTCACGCTGTCCGGCGTAGAAGCCAACTGATAGGTACGGTTGGTCAGGACCGCATCCGCAGCCGCAGTCGTGGCCCTTTCCGCCGCCGTCAGGTTGACGTTCATGGTCAGCTCGACACCGCGGAAAGTGAATGACTGATCATTGAAGCTGCCGTGGGTAAAATTACCCGCCGTCGAAGCATCGGCGGTCACATCATTGCCCGAACCATCCGTGATCTTGAACTGGGTGCTGCTCAGGAAGGTCAGCGTGTAAGGCTCGCCTGCCTGATAGTTGTTGTTATAGGCGTTGCTGGACTTCACCAGACCACCGGTCAACGAGACCTTGCCATCTTCCACAGCAGGGGAAGTCAATGTCGCCGAAGTACGGGAGGTGTTGACGGCCTGCTCGAACGCCTCGAAACCGGTGGTATTGCTTGCCAGGACCAGGCCATCACCCACCGCGAGGTTCACGTGGGTCTGGTCACCGTTGTAGCTGTAGGTGCCGTCGGCATTCTGCGAGTACGGAGGAATAGACGACTTTGAACCCGAGAACATGTACTGCCCGTTGGAGTCCTGGCTGTTCATCAGGCCCAGAATCTGGCTTTGCAACTGCTTGAGTTCATCTGCCGTGGAGATACGGTCCTTGTCGGTATACGAACCGTTACCGGCCTTGACGATCAGCTCCTGAGCAGTCTGCATGGCATCAATGATGCTGCTCAGCGCAGTTTCAGAGTTGGTGGTGTTGGTATTGATCGTGCCGATGTTCGACGAGTACTGGGTCAGCATGGAGTTCTGCTGTGCCAGTTGCAGCACACGCGACGCGCCCACCGGGTTATCACTGGCGGTATTGAGCTTGATCCCGCTGGAAACCTCTTCGCCAGTCTTGATCATGTTCGAATAGTTGCGCTGATAGTTTGAAGTCGTGGCTTCGTAGAACTGGGAAGTTGAAATACGCATGGTTCACGACTCCTTAAAGACTGTTGATCAGCGTGCTGAAAATGGTTTGTGCCGCCTTGATGATCTGCGAAGAGGCGGTGTAGTACTGCTGATACTTGATCAGGTTGGCCGCTTCTTCATCCAGGGACACGCCCGATACCGAATCACGCGCTGACTTGGCCTGAGCCAGAACGGCATCGGTGGCCGTCACATCACTCTTGCCCTGACTGGCGCGAGTACCGATCTTGGCGACCAGATCCCCGTAGGCACCCGACAGGCTGGTGCCGACACTGCCACCGGTCACGTCAACACTCTTGGCGGTCTGCAAGGCCACACCGGCCAGGGCGTTACGGTTGTCGGAAGAACCGGCACCGGTCATATCGATACTGAAGGTGTCATTGACGATTGGAGACCCCGAGAGCGTCATCTCGATCTCGAATGCGGTCTGGGTGCTTGGCGTGGTACGGGTATCGGTGTAGCCCACGCTGAGCTTGATATTATTGCTCTGCCCCTGAACGATGGAACCGCCCACGGCATTGCCATTCTGGTCGAGCACAGCTGCACCGGTGGAATCCACCAGCGTATAGCTCTGCACGCCTGTGCTGCTGACCGAGCCCATCACCAGTTTCATCGGGGTGGAGTTTTGCAGCGCATTGCGCAGATCACTGGTCTGGGTCGAATCGTAGATGTCGGCCTTGGTATTGAGGACCGGCTGGGTAAAGCCACCAGTACCGGAGTTGCTGACACCCGCCTTGGCGGTCAGTGGCGCAGCAGCGGCAATGTCCTTGGCGTCGGTCAGGGCAACAGCGATCCCCGAAGCACCGTTACGTGTTGGCGAGACCTTGAAAGAATCACCTGCGGCCAACGTATTGCCGTTGAGGCTTACAGTGAAGCCCTCGAACTGGGTCGGCGGGTTATCCGTCAACGAACCGGTGCCGACGCTTTCGCCATTGGGCAGGCGACGCACAGTGAAGTTGTTCGCATCGCTGAAGGTGACTTCGTAATCGTCGGCCGTCAGTTTGCTGGTGTCCTTGATCGTGACATCCAGATTGCCCGAACCTGCACTGTTACCCACCTTGCCGGTGCTGCGCTGTGTGATCAGATCAGCGCTGTTGATATTGGTGAACAGGCCCGAGCCGAAATTGCCCTTGCTGTCGATACCCTGACTCATCTGGCTGTTCATCTGATCAGCCAGCACCAGCGCCACCCGACCCAACTCATTGGATGCAGGCGTCAATACTTCGGAGCGATAACGCAACAGACCACCGATGGCGCCACCTGTCACTACCGAGGTAACGTCGGTGCTGGTCTGGCCTATCTTGATCTGCAGGTTGTACTGCAAAGGGTCGGTCTTGCTTGGACCAGCCGAAAGGGTCGCCGCTGTAGAACCACTCACCAGGGACTGCCCGGTACCAGTCATGACATCATAGTTGCCATTACTGCTTTCAAGCACCTTGACACCGATCAGCTCGTTGAGTTTGCGCACGGTTTCGTTGCGCGTATCAAGCAATGTGTTGGGTGTGGTATTTCCGGCAGAAGCTGCAGTGATCTGCTTGTTCAGGCTGGCAATCGTACTCGTCAGTTCGTTGACCTGAGCGGTCAATGTAGTCAGCTGTGCATTGACGTTCTCGTTCTGCGACGACAACTGTGAAGCAATCGAATTGAAACGGGCGCTCAACGCGCTTGCCTGGGTCAGGAAAGTCGAACGCTCTGCCGACTGGGTCGCATTGGAGGCAACGGATTGCAGGTCGGTAAAGAACTTCGACATCTGCGCCGCAACACCCGTGGTGCTGTCCGACAGCAAGGTATCGGTCTTGCTCGCCTGACCAGAGTAAGCCACTGCATCGGCACTGAGCGCCGTGCTGGTTTGCAATTGGGCGTCGAGATAGCCGTTGTAGATACGACGCACATCGGACAACGTGGTACCGGTACCGATGTAGCCGATACCCAGGCCAATGTTGATCTGCGCCGAAGCCGTGGTCATTACCTGCTGACGCGAATACCCGGCAGTGTCCACGTTGGCCGTGTTGTTACCGATGGTATTGATCGCGGCACTGCTGGCGGTAATACCCGAGAGCCCAATTGAAATCAGCGACATGATTCAAACCTTATAAAGTCGTGGAAGAGCCCGTTGCGGCGGCGTAGTTCTGGTAACTCTTCATCTGTTTCGCAATCTGCGAAATCTTGCTTGCGTAGGCCGGGTCCGTGGCGTAACCGGCCTTCTGCAATTCTTTTACATACTGTTCAGAGTTATCGGCGGAGTTGATGACTTCTTTATAACGATTGTTGTTCTGCAGCAGACTGACCAGGTCATGGAAGCTGTCAGCGTAGGAATCGTAGGAACGGAAGTCCGCCGTTTCCTTGACCATCTTGCCGTCACGGAACTCGCTGGTAATCGCACGAGCCTGCGCGCCCTGCCAACTGCCGGTTGCCTTGATGCCAAACAGGTTGTGGCTGCTACTGCCATCCTGTTGACGCATGATGGATTTACCCCAGCCGGTTTCCAGCGCAGCCTGCGCCACCAGCATGACGGGATCGACCCCGATACGCGCTGCCGCCTCCTTGGCCAGAGGCAACATGGTCGCCACAAACTGGTCGGAGTTGCTGAAGGCGCGCTTGGCAGGAGCCAATGGCGGCTGAGCCATGGTACGAACATATTGTGGCTCGGCAAGATTGGGGTCCAGCGTCCAGTCACCATTGCTGCCAGTCGCCGTCGCGCGCTGCGCAGACAATGGGCTATTGGTGTTGGCCGTTGCCGTCGAAGGCACAATCCCCAGCAACAATCGGTCAGTAAGCTTGCTGGGCAATGCCAGACGACGCGAATTGAGCAGCGCCATGTCATTGCGCCCCTCGACAGAGCCTGTAGCGCCCACCTTGTCTGCTGCCGCCGAGCGCGTCGCCCACAACGGACGCTGATAGACACTGGTGGCCAATCCCGTCTTGGCGGCATCCGCAGCGGCAGCCGGGCTTTCAGTCGTCGCAGCCGCGTGATTGACACCCTTGTCCTTGGACAACTGACGCATCAGCACATCCTGCAAGCCGATACCATTGGCGCGGGTCGACAAGGTCACTGCCAACTGCTGGTCATACATGTCCTGATACTGCCGTGTTGCCGCAGTATTCAGCGGATTGTCCTTGGCCAGGACTTCGTTGGCCGAACGCATGGCCTTGAGCATCTGGCTGACGAACAGCGACTCGAACTCCCGGGCAACCTTCTTCAGGTTTTCCGGGCTGTCCTTGTCGCCATTCTTCAAAGCGGCCAGACGATTGACGTCGGTATAGGCACCCGAATCGACCGTCGTGGAAATTCCGCTCTTGGGCATATCCATGCTCGATTCCTCAGATCACGATCAGGTCGGCTTGCAACGCGCCAGCCTGCTTCAATGCTTCAAGAATGGCCATCAAGTCGCCAGGAGCAGCGCCCACCTGGTTCACCGCACGGACGATCTCATCCAGCGTGGTGCCCGGGCCGAACTTGAACATCGGGTGCATTTCCTGCTGGGCGTTGAGCCTTGAACGCGGCACGACAGCCGTCTGCCCGTTGGAAAGCGCGCCGGGCTGACTGACGATCGGATCTTCAGTGATGGTCACGGTCAGGCTGCCGTGAGTCACGGCGGCTGGCGATACCTTGACGTTCTGACCGATCACGATAGTGCCGGTACGCGAGTTGATGATGACCTTGGCGGCGGTCTGGCCCGGATCGATTTCCAGGTTTTCCAGAATCGACAGGTAATCCACACGCTGCCCCGGATCCAGAGGCGCGGTCACACGAACCGAACCACCGTCCAGAGCCTGGGCGACGCCTGGGCCAAGCATGTCGTTGATCTTGTCCACAATGCGCTTGGCAGTGGTGAAGTCGGAGCGATTGAGGTTCAGCGTCAGGCTGTTGCCCTGATTGAAACCGCTCGGCACTGCACGCTCAACCGATGCACCACCCGGAATACGACCAGACGAAGGAACGTTGACAGTAATCTTCGAGCCGTCGCGACCTTCAGCATCGAAACCACCGACCACCAGGTTGCCCTGGGCAATGGCGTAGACGTTGCCATCGACACCTTTGAGCGGAGTCATCAACAGGCTGCCGCCGCGCAGGCTTTTGGAGTTACCGATGGACGACACACTGATATCCACCACCTGACCTGGCTTGGCGAATGGCGGCAGGTCCGCATAGACCGCTACTGCAGCAACGTTTTTCAACTGCACGGTGCCGGAACCGCTCGGCACCTTGATACCGAACTGCGACAACATGTTGTTGAAGGTTTGCAGAGTAAACGGCGTCTGAGTGGTCTGGTCACCCGTACCATTGAGGCCCACGACCAGACCATAACCGATCAATTGGTTGGCCCGGACGCCCGAGATACTGGCGATGTCCTTCAGGCGTTCGGCCTGAACACCGAAGGCGGTGGACAGCAGCAGGGTTGCCGCAATCAGTTGCTTGAACTTGATCATGTCTATCCCGCTATCAGAAAGGGAACAACGGGCTGAGGAAGAACCGGTCGAACCAGCCTGGCTGGTTGGAGTCGGCAAATGCACCAGTACCTGAATACGTAATACGCGCATCAGCCACTCGCGTGGATGACACAGTGTTATCGGTGGCAATGTCGTCGGCACGAATCAAACCGGCAATACGGACCAGCTCGTCACCGGTATTGAGGGTCAGCCATTTTTCGCCACGCACTGCCAGAATTCCGTTAGGCATCACATCAGCCACCGTCACCGTCACCGAACCGGTCAGGCTGTTGCTCTGGGCGGCCTGCCCCTGACCTGCGGTAGAACGTGCTCCTGTGTAACCGGCATTCAGGCTCAGATCGTTACTGCCGATCGGGTTATTGGTCGTCAACCCGGAACCGAACAACGAAGTCAGACCCAGGTTGGCAGTGCTGTCCTTGGTAATGGCAGAACTGGCAGCCTTGCTGGAAGCCATACGCTCGGAAAGCGTGATAGTGATGATGTCACCCACCCGGAAGGCCTTGCGGTCGCCGTACAGGTTCTGCTCGAAACCGGCCTGATAGATCGCGCCATTGTTGGCAGCGGCAGACATGGGCGTGCGCGGCAACACCGGCGCGTAATAAGGGTCATTAGGCTTGGCAGAAGGCGCCACACAGCCTGACAGCAAAGCGATCCCGCACAAGGGGGCGATCAATACTGAAAAACGCAGAACACTAAGGCGTTTCATGACACTTGAAACCTCGCGGTGTAGCAGGCGCCGATCGGGCGCCCTGTCGATTTGAGCAGATACATCAGGGTCTTACAGATTCTGAGTCAGGTTCTGCAACATCTGGTCGGCAGTGGAGATCACTTTGGAGTTCATCTCGTAGGCACGCTGAGTGGTGATCATGTTGACCAGCTCTTCAACCGTGCTCACGTTGGAGTTTTCCAGAGTGTTCTGCAGGGTCGTACCCAGGCCGTTCAAGCCAGGAGTACCCACTTGAGGCGCGCCGCTGGAACCGGTTTCCAGGTACAGGTTGCCGCCAATGGCCTGCAGACCGGCCGGGTTGATGAACTCGGCAGTCTGAATATTGCCGATGACCTGCGGCGTTGCAGTAGCACCCGCCACAGTGATCGAAACAGTACCGTCCTGACCGACCGTGAAGGTCTGGGCGTTTTGTGGAACGACAATCGCAGGCTCCAGGGCATAGCCATTGGCAGTCACGATCTGGCCGTTGGCATCCAGGTGGAAAGTACCGTCGCGGCTGTAGGCGATGGTGCCGTCAGGCTGCGAGATCTGGAAGAAACCGCGACCATTGATTGCCAGGTCCAGAGGGTTTTCCGTGGTTTGCAGGCTGCCTGCGGTGAAGTTCTTTTGCGTGCCGACAATGCGCACACCGGTACCCAGTTGCAGACCGGACGGCAGTTCGCTGTCCTGGGTCGACTGAGCACCTGGCTGACGCTTGATCTGATAGAGCAAATCCTGGAATTCGGCACGATCACTCTTGAAACCTGTGGTCGAAACGTTCGCCAGGTTGTTGGAGATTGTGGTCAGGTTGGTGTCCTGAGCAGCGAGGCCGGTTTTCGCAACATATAGTGCAGGAAGCATTCGTTTTCTCCTCAAGCGCCGGATTGTCGACGCAAGCTGTCAATGGTTAGCCAAGTTGCAAGACGCGAGCCATCGCCTGATCATCTTCTTCAGCTGTTTTCATCATTTTGACGTGCAATTCAAACTGCCGGGCCAAGGCCAGTACCGAGGTCATTTCCTCCACGGCATTGACGTTGCTCGCCTGCAGAAAGCCGGACTCGACACGCACATTGGCGTCGACCGGCGCAGCCTGGCCACTCTTGGTGTGGATCAAACCGTCAGGGCCTTTTTCCATGGTGCTCAGGTCAGGGTTGACCAGCTTGATACGGTCAACTTCCGCCATGACCTGCGGGCTTTCACCCATCGAGCGAATACTGATCGTGCCGTCGGCACCGATTTCGATCTGCTGCTCAGGCGGCACGGCAATCGGCCCGCCGTTGCCCATGACCGGCAAACCACTGCCGTTGCGCAGCACACCCAGAGCATCGATATTCATGCCGGCACTGCGGGTATAGGCCTCACCACCATCGGCAGTCTGAACCGCAATCCAGCCATCACCCTTGACGGCGACATCCAGCTCACGACCGGTCTGGACCAGCGCGCCACCGGAAAAGTCAGTACCCGGACGTTCGCCCATCGCATAGGCACGCGAAGGCATGACCTCGCCAAATACCGGCATCGAACGGGCCTGTTGCAGGTCGCGCATGAAGCCATTGGTCGATACGTTAGCCAGGTTGTTGGCATGAACCTTTTGCGACTGAGCGTTTTCAGACGCCCCGCTCATTGCGACATAAAGCAACTTGTCCACAGTCTTCCTCCTCCGACAGACGCTTGCCGCCTGTAGCTGTTCTGCATGGGAGAAAGCAATTTTTGAACCAACTTTTCAGAATGGATACAAACGCCTGATTCTCTTGTAAAAACCGGAGCATGCCGGACAACCTTCGGCACCGCGCCACACAAGAGCGGCGGTAGATTGCCGCCACCCAGCAAACCGGCCTGACACACCGCCAAAAAAACTTCGCTCACCCTGACCGATACGCCTGACGAGGGTGATAATCTTGCCGGGAACCCACATAACGGGAATCGTCATGCACTTTCGAGCGCGTCTTCTCGCCAGCATTGCAGCCCTGCTGATGACCAGCCCCCTCCTCGCCCAGGCCGCTCCTGCGCCTTATTACAGATGGCAGGGCGACAGCAGGATCGTCTGCGCCCAGACCAGCCCGGGACCGGGATGGAAACGACTGAACGGCTCGTTTATCAAGTCCGACTGCTCGGTCTGAACAGCACCCCGAAAAGCGCTCCCTGCATCGGATTTCACAACCGCCACAAACAAGAAAGCCCCTCGCAAGGGGCTTTCTTCAACACTTCATCAAACCTGATTATCAGGTCATCTGAATAGTGGTCTGCATGATGGTGCTTTCAGTCGAAATGGTTTTCGCATTCGCCTGATAGTTGCTTTGCGCCTTGATCAGGTTGACCAGCTCCAGTGTCAGATCGACGTTGGAGTCTTCCAGCGCCTGGCCCGTGATGTAACCCAGAGTGCCTGACTGCGGAACACCGGTCACAGGCAAACCAGAGGCGAAGGTTTCACGCCAGTTAGTACCACCCGCCGGAGAGAGCCCCTGCACGTTGGCGAATGTCGTCAGAGAAACCTGACCAATCACCTTCGACTGACCATTTGTGTAGGACGCAAACAGGTTGCCACTGGCATCCACGCTCATATCCTTGATCTGTCCGGCTGCATAACCATTCTGGGTCTGAGTGATAGGACCCGAAACAGAAGCCGTCTGGGTAGCCTGAGTCATGTCCAGCCTGATACCCGAAGTGACGCCAACAGCACCGTTGGCAACCCAGGTCGCCGAGGTACCCGTACCGGTTTGCATGGCAGGGACCCAATTGTTGACCTGGAAAGTACCATCGGCATTGACTGCAACGTTGGTACTGGCCGACGGAACAGACGGGGTTGCCGCCGTATTGATGACCATGTTGCCGGACGTGTCGAAAGTCAGGTCGTTACGGTCAGCTGTGGTACTGGCCGGGTTGCTGATACTGCGACCATCGATCAGCGAATACATGGCCCAGGTGTTGGTACCTGTTTTAGCCAGGTAAGTTTCCAGAGAGTGCTCGTTACCCTGAGAATCGAAGACCTTGGTGCTATAGGTAAAGTTATAGCTATTGGTATTCGTCGCATCGAAAGGCGTGATAGTCGGAACTGTAGAGGTCGAATTAAGGTTGGCGACGTTGGTGATAATGCTGGTCGGACTCGCCGCCTGATTTGAACTGTCAACCCTCAGGTTGCCCGAGACACCAACAGCAACATTGCCGTTCGCATCAACGTTGTAACCCTGAAGATTCATACCCGCACTATTGACGACGAAGCCATCCTTGTCGGTACGGAATGCACCGGCACGGGTATAGAGCGTCTCGCCGCTGTTGCTGAGCATGAAGAAGCCATTACCGTTGATTGCCAGGTCCAGACTGTTACCCGTCCCAGTGGTAAGACCGCCTTGGGCAAACTGCTGAGAAACGGCAGCCGTGGTCACGCCACTACCAATACTGGTGCCGCCGGAAGTGCCACGAATCGACTGAGCATACTGATCAGCAAACTCGATACGCGATTGTTTGAAGCCTGTTGTCGCCACGTTGGCAATGTTGTTGCCGGTAACGTCGAGACTTTTGTTTGCCGCATAGAGCCCACTAAGGCCGATATTGAATGACATGTACCACTCCTACGCCGTCTAGTCGGCTCTATATTCCGATTGATTGCACTTTGGACAAAGCGATCGAACTGCCGCCAGCCAGGTTTAGAGTCATTTCCCCGCCACTCACAGCCGTGGTCACACTGTTGACCGTTGCTGGAAGATAAGTCGAGAGACCATTGTTTGTGCCGTTGATAGTGCCATTTGCAATAAAACTGTAGGTACCGGACGGCATGGCGGTGCCCTCACTATTGAGGCCATCCCAGGTGAAACTTGCATTGCCTGCACTTCTGGAACCCAAATCGATGGTATCGACCAGATTATTGCTGGCGTCGTAGACCTTGACCGTCGTCGCTGACGTTGAAGCAGGCACTACAACAGAACCAGTCAAACCTTTACTGGTATCCACCTGAGCGGTACCGGTTTCGACAATCACCGAACGACCCACCAGCGAAGAAGCCTGCAATGCCTGCGAGGACTTGTAGCTGGTCGCAATCGAGTCAACGGTCGACGTCAGGTTCTGCATGCTTTCCAGACTACTGAACTGCGCCAACTGCGCAACGAATTGCGTGTTGTCCTGCGGATCCAGCGGGTTCTGGTTCTTCATCTGCGTGACGAGCAACTGCAGGAACGCATCCTTGCCCAGCGCTTCGCCCGAACTGCTCGCACTGGCTTTGGGGTTCTGCAGCGAACTTATAAAATTCGTCGAGACATCGTTTTCAACGGCCATAACTTTCGCCCTTTATCACTGACCGAGGGTCAGAACCTTCTGCATCATGGATTTTGCGGTGTTCATGATTTCGGCGTTCGTCTGGAACGAACGGCTGGCGGAAATCATGTCGGCCATTTCTTCCACGACATTGACGTTGGGGTAATAGACATACCCGTTCTTGTCGGCAGAAGGGTGATTAGGCTCGAAGCGCGCCTCAAGGTTGGAACTGTCTTCAATGATGCCGCTGACCTGAACGCCCTGACCGGCATCGCCCTGATCCTGAAACAGCGAGCCACCGTTGGACTGCTGACCCTGCAACACGGTCGCAAATACCGGGTGACGGGCACGGTAAGTCTGATCCATGCTCGATGAAACAGTCTCGGCGTTGGCGATGTTACTGGCCGTGGTGTTCAGACGTGTGGTCTGGGCACTCATGGCGCTGCCGGCAATGTTGAACACATTGGCTAGTGACATGAATTATTCTCCGCGCAGGGCTGAAACCAGCCCTTTGAACTTGCTGTTAAGCAGGGTGAAACTGGCCTGGAAACCCATGGCGTTATCGGTGTAGCTGGCCTGCTCGACCTGCGAATCAACGGTGTTCTGGTCCAGCGAAGGCTGAGACGGAGTGCGGTACATCAACGTACCGTCGCCACTGCTCATGCCCTCGGCTTCGATATGACGGCTATTGGTCATGTTCAGCGCAAAACGACCGTTCTGAGCCTTCTCGCTTTCGGCGGCCAGCACCGAGGAGAAATCCAGATCACGGGCCTTGAAGTTCGGGGTATCGGCGTTGGAAATGTTGTTGGCCAACACCTCTGCACGCTGAGCCCGGAAGTTAAGGGCCTTTTCGTGTATGCCTAATGCTTTATCGAAGCTGATGCTCATTTCGGGAAACCTTTGCCGGTTGACCTGATTCTCGTATCACTGAGAAAGCAATCAGCGTGCCAAATCCACAAAACCAGTGTTTACGGGGGTTGTAGCGACGGCCAGAGCGGCAATGCCAGAAAAGCGGCAAGGCATTTCCGCTATGAGAGGGTAAAGCGGCAAGGGATGTGTCGTTTTTTTGCCATGTCAGCGGCAGGCATGGCCGGCCGCTGACAGCAGAAATCCCCGAGCCCGTCACTGTGCAGTGGCAGGCAACTCGACATAACCGGGTTTCAAGCCCGAAACTTCGACACCCTGAGGCATCGCACGGCCGACAGTGACAATGACCTGCTGCGGCGCATCGGCCATTTCCTGTCGATAGACAACAAAGGTCCTGCCTTCAGCATCCTGGCGCAAGGCTTCAGGAGCAAGTACGAAACCGTTTTCAGCGCGGTAAGTCACGATAGCCAGCCGCGCACTCATGCCAAGGCGCACTTTCGATTGCTGAGCAGCGGTCAAGGAAGCGATGTTTATGACAACTTCATAAGTCGTACCGCCACCGAACATATCGGAGGCCACACCCTGGGCAGCAATGGAAGAAATGGCCCCATCGAGGGTAATACCATCGAAACCATCACCCGTGACCTGCACAGGCATACCCTCAGCCAACTGATGCAGATCCGCCTCTTCGACACGAGCAACCGCCCTGATCTGTTCCAGGCTGGCCAACTCAAAAAGCGGTACACCCTGAGCCATGCGCATTCCTTGCTGGACCAAAGGAGAGGCGCCCCCTTCAGGCCTCTGGGGACGCAATACAATGCCGGCAAACGGAGCCTCGATTGTGCGCCGGGCATGCAGCGCCTGCAAAGCCTGATAGCGTGACTGGGCATTGGCCAGTTCCATTTCAGCTATCTGCCGGTTTTCCCCTTTCCCCTTCTCCATCACGGTGCGTAACTCCGCCTGAGAGGCAACCATATCAAGCTGCTGCATTCTGGCTTGTTGCTCAAGCGCCTCCACATCCATGCGAGCCACAATACCGCGCTCAAACAAGCGGCGAGTGTCAGCCAGTTTTCGCTCGGTATCACTCAAACCATATTGCGCAGTGGTCACGGTACGCCGCGCCCGTGCCATTTCCTCGCCCTGCGCCCAGTTCTGCATGTCCTTTACTGACCGCTGAAGCTTCAATTGAGCGGCAAGCGCCTCACGCAACTGAATATCCAGTTGTGCCGTATCCAGCGTCAGCAAATGCTTGCCACGCTCGACCTGCTGCCCTTCGACAACAGTAACCTCCTGCACAACACCCTCAAAGGGAGCCGCCAGAGTCGAGCGGCTGGCAGCTTCGATTCGCCCAACCAGCCCCAACTGGTTTTCCAGCAACTGCGGCTGCACAGGAACCCAGCTGACACCCGGAGATATCGGCTCAAGCCGCGATTGATAGCCATAGACAATGCCCGCAAAAAGCCCGGCCGCAACAACACCCGCGACAATAGCCCGGCCACTGACGCGAGATATGCGTAATCGCGCCAGATACTTAGTCATTGAGATCAATCTCCCAGCTCTCCAGGGTCGTACCCAGCCTCTGATCCAGGTCAGTCTGAGCATTAAGATAGGCAATCAATGCATTAAGGCGAGCATTCTCCGCGTTACGCAGATCCGCCTCGAAACTCAAGACCTGGAAGTTACTGGAACGACCGGCCTGCAACTTTTCCCGTTCGATATTCAGCTTGCGCAACGACAATTCACGGGCGCGCTGGGAAATCTCATACTGCCGCCAGCGCGTCCCCAGATCGCGCACCCCGTCACCGACATCACGCGCCAGGGACTGATTGGCCTCAGCCAGAAGCAGATCCTGATTTTCCACATCGACCCTTGCCCGAACCTCGGCTTGCCGCCGACTTAAATCACCAATCGGAATGTCGACCTGAATACCGGCATAGCCTTCCCAGGTGCGTGTAGTGCCCGGACCAAAGTCATTCTGAATGCGATCACGGATCTGAGAAGCACCGCCGATCAATGACACATCCCACAGCCGATCATTGCGGGCGACAGCGAGGTTGATTTCCGCCTGCTTGGTGGCGATCAACCGCGTGAGATAGGCAGGCTGTCGCTCTTGGGCCGTTGCAAGCGCCTGCGTCAGCCCCACCTCTATGCGGCGAGCCTCAAGCACCTCCGCCGCTCGCACTCGCGTCCCGAGGTCCAGAGCCAGAAGACGCAGCAACTCAAGACGACTGGCATCCAACTGATTGGAAGCCTCTTCGATGGCCAGCTCCTGAGTGGCGACATCGGCTTCAGTCTGAACGATATCGAACTCGGCCATCTGCCCCGCAGAAATCATGGCCCTGTTCGCGTCAAGCAACTGGCGTGATCGCTCCAGAGCATCGCGCGCGATACGCACCTGCTCCTGAGCGCGCAGCAACTCACGATAACCCGTGATGATCTGGGTAATGGTGTCCGAAACCGTCGACTTCAGAGCCAGACGGTTGACCTTTTCTGCAAGCACAGCCAGACGCACGGGAGCGGTGGCAATATCTTTCCCGGCACCGCGCAACAAAGGCTGAATGATGGTCAGGGTTGCACCATCATTACGACTGCGGCCGGTACTGTCGGCAAGCGTCAACTGGTTAGTCCAGGCCAGACTGAGCTGGGTACCGTACTCACCCAGCATTGTGGTTTGCGGGATAACCTGGGTCTGGCGATAGCTATCACTCTGACTGCGGTTGGCCAGATAACGACTGCTCAGAACGAGCTTGGGTGTAAAACGGTCCTTGGCAACCCGCAAGTCGAATTTCTGCGCAATACGCTCCAGATAAGCACTGCGGATGGAACGGTTTGCGCGCAATCCCAAAAATACGGCATCAGCCAGAGTAAGGTCGATCGTCTGCTCATTCAGCGAAACAGTCCTGGCCGGCATGCTCGGGGCATCAGGAGCCAAAGGCGCAGCAAGCGAAGGCTGGACACTGTAAAAAACCAGGCAGATCACTGCCGCGAAACGATAAAGATCAGTCATCGCGCAACGCCTGTACCGGCTCAAGCCGGGCTGCCATGAGGGCCGGGTTCAAGCCAAAGAAAAGCCCCACCAGCAGCGAGCTGGTAATGCCAAGGGGAAGAGAAGGAATAGAAAGCGTAAAGCCCCAGCCCGACACCACCGAAAACAGCCATGCCGCCAGCAAACCGATGCATGCACCCACCGACGCTCCAGCGATGGACAGCACAGCAGCCTCCAGCAAGAACAGCCGCCCGATATCCAGTGGCCTTGCCCCCAGCGCCATGCGAACACCGATTTCCCGGCGGCGCTCGGAGACATTCATCACCATCACGTTCATGACCCCGACCCCGCCGACAAGCAGGGAAATACCGCCAAGGCCTGCCAGCAGATAGGAAAAGGTGCGGGACTGTTGGGCCATGCCGTCAATCAATTGCTGGGGAATCTGCACCTGAACATCTCGTCCCGGCGCCAATGGCTGCAGAAAGTCCGTCAGGGCTTTGCCATCCTGCTCAAGGGTTTCACTCCCTCTCCCCCTGGCGACGATATTACTGATTTCAGGTTTTGAACTGATCCGCCGCATGCCCTCTATCGGCACGACAATAGCCTGATCGACAGCGACGGGAATAAGTGGATTCTGCCCGTGATCGGCCAGTATCCCGACCACTTCGAAGAGATAACTGTCGACCTGTATATGCCTGCCTGCCACATCCTGAATATTCAGGATGCCCAGATCCCTGGCCACTTGCGCGCCCAGCACGGCATAAGTACTTCTAGCGTCATGACGAGAAAGAAACCGGCCTTGAGTTACCCGAAGCCCCAGGACCGCCTTCAAATCACTGGATGTGCCGACAACACTTGCATTGTGCGCACGGCCATCAAAACGAACCCTGGTCGAAAGCACGATGAGGGGCGCGATATCAAGGATTCCGGGGACTGCATCCATGACAGCCTGGCTATCCAACGTAGAGGGCGCCGGACGCACCTTGACCCCAGGCATTGCCGCAAAGCTGACGACCAGCATATCGCTGCCGAGCCCCTTGAATGCACTGATTGCCTCGTTGGCCGCGTTCTGACCGATATTCAGCAAGGCAACTACGGAAGCGCACCCCACAGCGATCCCCAACAAGGCAAGCAACGACCTGCGCCCCAAAAGACGCAAACTGTTCAAGGGCTCCATGAAGATCTGCCCAAGCGACGGGCCGTAACGTACAGACTTATTCTCAGGCATGTGCAATCCCGACAGACGACACATGCTCTTCAAGGCAACCGTCTTTTACATTCAGGCATCGCTGCATGTGCCGGGCCATGGCGTTATCGTGAGTCACCACGATCAGCGTGACGCCCTGCTCCCGATTCAAGGAAAGCAGCAAGGCAAGAATCTCGGCGGCGGTCGTGCTGTCGAGGTTTCCGGTAGGCTCGTCGGCAAGAATCAAAGCAGGCTGCCCGACCAGAGCGCGAGCAATCGCAACCCTCTGACGCTGCCCGCCCGACAGTTCGGCAGGCCGATGGTGAGCCCTGTCGGCCAGGCCAACGCGCTCTATTTCACGCTGCGCCGCCACTCGCGCGGCATGACGGGAATAACCGCGATACAGCAACGGCAAGGCTACGTTATCAAGGGCATTGAGGCGCGGCAGCAGGTTGAAGCTTTGAAAGACAAACCCGATAAGCTGATTGCGCACCCTGGCTCGCTGCTCTGCCGAGGCGCTCCCCATATCCAGGCCATCAAGAAACAGACCGCCAGAGGTTGGACGATCAAGGAGACCGAGGATATTAAGCAGCGTGCTCTTGCCTGAGCCAGAGCTTCCGACGATGGCGCAGCTCTGGCCGCGCTCGATGGAAAGAGAGACATCGCGCAGGACCGCATGTGTCACGGCTCCTGCCTGATAGGAGTGGCAAATACGCTCCAGTTGAATCAGGTTTGCGCAAGGTAGCGGCGTGGCGCTTCTGCATTGCTCCTGAGTGACTTGCCCTTCCATTGCGTACAGCCTTCTCCATGACCTCGTATTCGCCCGCCCTTATAGCACTTCAACAGAGAAGGTTGGAGTATTTTCAAAAAAAGAATTCAACACCCGCCTCCCACATCCTGAGCAGACTTATTAACAACACGATAAGGAAAATCAAAATGTGACAAGAGATTTCAATTACAACCAACCCTTTCAGCAGGGCCTTTATATCAAAACTACCATAACCTCATGAAAATAAAGCACCTGTATGAAAACCTCCCAAGACAAGCACTTCCAAAGCTAAGTCAACCCGCCCCGCCCACCACATGACGCAACTATTTCGGCACGAAGAATGCTATAAAACCTTAAGCATCCTTAATATTGTTTTTTTATAAAACCTCCTTGTTTCAGTGAAAATGAGAAGGTATAAAGTGCCAGCCTTCCCGTGCACGACGGGAGGTAGCTGGTAATACAATATGGAATATAGGGATTATTAAAGATGAAAAGAAAAGGTATTTTAGGATGTCTGGCAGCACTGGCGATGGCAACAGTTGCCGGTAACGCCGTTGCGGCAGGCGGCGCCTATTCTGGAAACGCAGTCGTTAGCCCCACCTACTCCTCCAACCTCTGGAACACCACTAACTTTCCGATTCTGGGCGCACCTCCCGCCAGCGGCAGGATCACATCCATCAGCTGGAACTACTCGATCGGCACCATCCCAGCAAATGCAACTTTCACTGCCTACCTGTGCCAGGGCAGTACCAGCGCCTGCATCAACGTGACTTCCATGAGAAGCGGAGTGACACAGGCGTTCAACAACAGAGCGCCTAATCAGGCATTCTTCCTGTATCACCAGATCTATCGCTCAGGCACCTTCTCTCCGGTATCGGGTGGCCCGGCACAAGTCATCGTGAACTGGGATAATTAATACCGACCAGAAACTTGCAGAATCATCGACATTCAATTATCGGTGACTCTGCAAGTCTCATGAGACTCTTCGCTCGTTGCCTCCCAGAAAACCTGTTCAATCATATAAATCAGTCTTCACAACATCCCGCCCACAAAAAAGAGACCCGAAGGTCTCTTTCATGTTCATACAAAGCCCACCATCACTTGGCCTTGTAGATAATCCCCGGACTGCACTGAACCATCTGATAATGATCCGGCAGGCCATTGAGCGCTTCGGAGGCACCCAGGAACAGGTAGCCACCCGGCTTGAGCGTACCGTGGATGCGCAACAGAATGTCTTTCTTCACTTCGGCCGAGAAGTAGATCAACACGTTGCGGCAGAACACGATGTCGAACTTGCCAAGGCTCGCGTAGCTGTCGAGCAGGTTGAATGAACGAAACTCGACACGGCTCTTGATCGGCGCCTTCACAACCCAGCGACCCGGACTTTTCACGTCGAAGTAGCGCTGCAGGCGATCCGGCGACAGGCCGCGGCCGATTGCCAGGCTGTCGTACTCACCGGTCTTGCAGTTGGTGAGCATCAAGCCGGACAAGTCGGTAGCAACGATCTGCGCGCCAGCCTTGAGCTGGCCCGGATTGCTGCGCTCGAACTCGTCGATGGACATCGACAGCGAATACGGTTCCTGGCCGGATGAACAGGCGGCCGACCAGATGCGCAAACGCTGACCGGGGCTGGCCTTGATCTGCTCGGGCAGCACCTTGTTTTTCAGCACCTCAAAGGGGTAGGTATCACGAAACCACAGGGTTTCGTTGGTCGTCATCGCATCGACCACCTGCTCACGCAAACCGCTGCGAGGCTGAGACTGGATACGCTGGACCAGCTCGCCCAGCGATTTGAGTCCCTGCTGCTCCATCAGCTTGTTGAGACGGCTGGAGACCAGGTACTGCTTGTTTTCCCCCAGCAAGATGCCACAGGCTTTTTCCAGAAAGACCCGGAACTGTTCAAAATCCAAATTACCTGTAGACAAGGTGCCGCCTCTCAAAATCATGTGAACCACCAGGGACGACGCCCCTAGCTATTATCTGCCGCCTTGATCCGCGCCACGACCCTGGCCGCCAGGTCATCAGGTCGAAACTTCGCGAGAAAATCGTCAGCACCCACTTTCTTTACCATCGCCTGATTGAATACCCCGGAAAGCGAGGTATGCAAGGTGATGTGTAGTTTCTGCATCCGTGGATCATTGCGTATGGCTGTTGTAAGGGTATAGCCATCCATCTCCGGCATTTCAATGTCGGAGATCATCATCAGAAACTCTTCTTCAGGTTTCTTGCCCTCTTCAACCATTGCCTTCAGGTAATCCAGCGCCTGACGACCGTCATTCAAGGCAACCACCTCGACACCGACAGTTTCCAGACAACGACTCACCTGCTTGCGTGCAACCGACGAGTCATCGACCGTCAGCACTCGCAACGAAACGGCCTTGCTGTGAGTCTCTTCGTCGATCACACCATGGGAAACACCCTCGGTAATCGGCGCCACCTCGGCGAGAATCTTCTCGACGTCGATGATTTCCACCAACTGATTATCGACACGAGTCACGGCCGTCAGATAGTGGTCGCGCCCTGTGCCCTTGGGTGGCGGATGAATCTCTTCCCAGTTCATGTTCACGATGCGTTCTACCGAATGCACCAGAAAACCCTGAACCTTGGTGTTGTACTCGGTAATGATGACGAAGGAATTAACCAGCGAAATCATCCCGGTCGAGCCCGTCGCCATTGCCAGATCCATGATCGGGATCGTGCCACCGCGAATGTTGGCCACACCACGCACAATCCGGCTGGACTTGGGCATGATGGTCAGTTTCGGGCATTGCAGTACTTCTTTAACCTTGAATACGTTGATCCCATAGAGCTGCTTGCCGTCAAGACGGAACAAGAGCAGCTCAAGGCGATTCTGACCGACCAGCTGAGTTCGCTGGTTCACCGAATCCATTACACCCGCCATGCCCGACCCCCTTAACAAAAGCCACCGTTCGCCACACACCAGATTTGGCAAGCGGCACGAGCCTTGCTTTTTATACGCCATGAACACAAAGACGACAATTTTTCGACACCTGACACTGGAAACCCGCAGACTGCTCTGCGTGATCGCAATGCTGTGCCTTTCAAGCACTGCAAACTACGGCCGCGCCGAGAGTTTCACACTGCCTGAACAGCTTATCGGCGTCACTCAGGGGTTTCTTGAGTTCACAGTAGAAGACTATTTATCGAGTAACCAGATTGAAGGTCGATTTGAAATTCAGGTCAGGCAGTTGGACCCCAGATTACGCATGGGCTCCTGCGACAAGGATTTGACAGCAAAACTGGAAAGCGCCAAGCCGCTAGGCAGAGTGAGCGTGCGCGTACGCTGTGAAGGCTCATCGCCATGGACCGTATTCGTGCCGGCAGAGGTCAAGCTGTTTCGCAACGTGGTGGTTTCGGTACGCCCCTTGAAACGCGACAGTGTCGTGTCAGAAGAAGACATCGCCCTGCGTGAAAGGGATATTGGCAGCCTGGGGCTGGGTTTCATGACATCACTGGACCATGTAGTAGGACAAAAGGTAATCCGACCAACGGTCATCGACCAGGTGCTGTCCCCGGTTTATCTGGAACAGCCACAGATGATCCGCAAGGGAGATCAGGTGGTCATCACGGCCAGGAGCGGCTCACTGTCGGTACGCATGCCCGGCGAGGCACTGTCCGACGGCAGTTATAACGAGCAAATACGGGTGAAAAACCTGAATTCCAATCGCGTCATCAAGGCCAACATTACCGGCCCTGGACAGGTGGAAGTCGCCATGTAGATCGATTGAGGCTGGCGTCGAACGCGCGTTTTTCCTAGACTGCGGTGCATATTCCCGCGGTGGAAAGCGCGTTCCGTGTGCTTTTCACACAAAGCCTAAAGTTTTTTTGGGTTGGGCCGAAAACAAGGCAAGCGTCCAAACACCCAGAGGTTTTTTCAATCATGGTCATAGATTTCAGTCGCCTTGGAAATTCACAGTCTGTCGGTAGCACTTCGCGCACCGGGACTACAAAGGAAAGCGGTAAAACCGATGCAACGGAATCTGCAGCGACTGCTGCAAACGTCAAAGGCACCGGGGAATCCGTTCACTTGAGCAGTGAGGCTCAACAGTTGCAGAAGATCACTGATAAGTTGGGCGAACTGCCAACCGTCAACAGCGCTCGCGTAGCCGAGTTGAAGCAAGCGATTGCAGACGGTACTTACACAGTGGACAGCAACCGCGTAGCCAGCAAACTGCTTAATTTCGAAACCCAGCGCTAGCCCTGTGCTTGCGGTGGATAATCTGGACGCTTGAAAACCAGAGCATGCGATGCAAGATACTACTTTGCTTCAGATGATCACCGACGGCATGGTTCCGACCCGGCAACTGCTTGAGTTGCTGCAGGCCGAGTCACTGGTTCTGCATGGCCGCGACATGGGCGAGATGGAACATATTCTGGCGCAGAAACAGGCGCTGGTGATTCTGCTCGAACAACATGGTCGCAGGCGCAGTCAGTTACTCGCGGGCCTTGGGCTACCTGCGAACCGCAAAGGTCTCCAGGAGCTGGCCAGCCAGTCCGATGTGGGCGAACAGCTTCTCGCCGCGAGCGATGAACTGAGCGCACTGATCGCTGAATGCCAGGCTATCAACGAGCAGAATGGTAGCCTTATCCAGTTGCAGCAGGTGACAACCGCTCACCAGCTCCGCATCTTGAATGGTGTCGACACCCCGACGCTGTATGACAGCCGCGGGTCGACCGCAGGAAGAGCAAGACCACGCCCGCTCAGTCAGGCGTAACTTCCTGTTTCAAGGTTTAGTGCGTAGTGGCAGAATGCCTGTTGTTGCGTTGCCGTAGTATTTTGCCTGGAGAAGTAAAAACGTGAATGGCTCAAGCGCGGATGATGCTCCGCAGCCCCCGAAGGTTCTGAATACTCCTTTGGAAATCGCCGCCAACCTGCGGTTACTACTTGAACATAATGATCCGCTGATCATTACCTTTCATGAGCGCTCCCAACGCTTCCAGAGCTACCTGATCGAAGTTGACCGTGACAGTAACGTCATGGCCCTTGATGAAATGATCCCCCGCGACGGTGAACGATTCCTGGCCAACGGCGAATCGTTTCGGGTCGAAGGCTTCCATGACGGCGTGCGCATCGCCTGGGAAAGCTCGGAGCAGATGACCATCGTCGACGTGGATGGCCAGCGCCTCTACCGCGGCGCCCTTCCTACAGAAGTCGTCTACCACCAGCGTCGCAACGCCTTCCGTGCCGCTCTCAAGCTTGCACAACTGGTCGACATTGAAATCGGTGGTGACAAACTGAAGTTCCCCCTGGCCGGCAAGCTTCTGGATATCTCGGCAACCGGCTGCAAGCTGCGCTTCGAGGGCGATGTGTCCGAACGCATGCAACTGGGTCAAGTGTACGAACGCTTCATCGCCAAGCTGCCTTTCGGCGCAATGACGGCACCGGTGGAGCTGCGCTATCTGCACTTCGAAGAAAGATTCCACACCACCTTCGCAGGCGTACGCTTTCACAACATGAGCGGCCTGGTACAACGCCAGGTAGAACGCTTCGTTTACCAACTGCAGCGCGAAGCACGTCGGTTCGATAAAGACGACGATTTTTGATAGAAGCAGTTGCAAGCTGCAAGTTTTAAGCTGCAAGCTTTTGACTTGCGGCTTTTAGCTTGCAGCGCCCTCCCCATCAAGGCCTATTGATTTCCTCTTCTTCCAGCCTCACCGACGGTGCGGGTTCGGCACTCGCCTCAGGCTCGACTTGCGGCTCGACCGTGGTCTGCATCTGATCCTGAACCACCTGCTCATCGACCCGAGGGTCAAGCGCCACCACCAAGGGTGAACTGGACATGCTGTCCGGCATCGCCACGTGATGCAGCGGCGCGTCGTCCACCTGATGCTGATGCGTGACTGCCTTGGGTCGGGTAAGCAGCGCAAGTGCCAGCGCAATGAAGCTGACAAACGCATAAAGCATGTTATTGCCGAATAGCTTCATCAGGGCTCCGGCGACCAGAGGGCCGATACTGGCGCCAATCCCGAAAGTCATCAGCAGCATTGCTGTCAGCGATACCCGCCGCTCACCTTCAACGTGGTCATTGGCAAAGGCCACCGCCAGTGGATACAGGCTGAACTGCACCAGAGAAGCGATGAAACCCACTATAAACAGCATTTCCAGCGGCATGCTCGGCAGAACGGCAAGCGGCAAGGAGGCCAGCACCAGAACACCTGCAAAAGCGCGCATCAGGTGCGCCCGGTCATAACGATCGGACAACAGGCCCAGCGGCCACTGCACCAGCAGGCCGGCAAGAATGCAGACACCCATGAACATACCGACATGCTCGGTAGACAGCCCTTGCTGGGCGGCGTACAGCGGCGCCAGGCCATAAAAGGCACCGACGATAAGCCCGGACGCCAGCACAGTGGTCAACGACTGCGGCACGCGACTGATGAAAAAGCGCGGTTCCAGCGGAGCAGGACGCAACGGCGCCGGGTGAATGCTGCGGGTCATGGCCACGGGCACCAGACACAAGGCAAAACACATCGCAATCGACATCAGAAGCTCAGGCCCGAGCCCCGGATGGACCACCAGAATCATTTGCCCCAATACCAGCCCCAGATACGACGCAATCATGTAGCCACTGAAGACCATGCCTCGCTGGCGTGCAGCCGCCTGCTCGTTGAGCCAGCTCTCGATGACCATGTACTGACACATCATCCCCAGCCCGACGATCATGCGCAGGAACAGCCAGGCTGGCAGCCAGTTGATCAAACCCAGCCCCAACACCGCCGCGCCCACGATCCCGGCACAGGTCGCATAGGCACGGATGTGCCCTACCCGACCGATCAGGCGATGCCCTACCTTGCCGCCCAGCACAAGCCCGACATAGTTTGCCGCCATCATCGCACCGATCCACAGACCGTCGACCTCATCGGCAGCCAGCCGCAAAGCCAGGTAAGTGCTTAACAGACCCGAACCGATCAACATCATCAGCGAAGCGAAATAAAGACCCCGAAAAGACTTCCAGATTTGGCGCATGAACGTTCCAAAAATAAAGACACGCCCGAACAGGCGAATCCAAAACAGCGGTTTTTAAACCTGGGCACCCAACACACGCCGCTCCCAGGGGGTTATTTCATCAAGAAAGCTGGTCAGCTCCATGGTCTTGGAGGCGATGTAGCCTTCGATAAAAGCATGGCCAAACAGTTCCTTGGCCAGCGAACTGCGCTTCAGACGCTCCAGAGCCGCATGCAAGGTACATGGCAATGCCAATTCTTGCGGTACCACGATTTCACCCTGAATCGGCGCTGTCGGCTCCAGCTTCTGCTCGACGCCATACAGACCTGCCGCCAGACTCGCCGCAATGGCCAGATAAGGATTGGCATCGGCACCCGGCAAGCGATTTTCCACTCGCCTGGCCTCGGCCGAACTCGCCGGAATGCGCAGCCCCGCGCCGCGGTTGTCGCAGGACCAGCACGCATTGTTGGGCGAGGCATACGGATGAAACAGCCTTTGATAAGAGTTCACATGCGGCGCAAACAACGCAGTGAAATCGACAAGGCAGGCCTGCTGACCACCGATGAAATGCCGAAAAATCTCTGTCGGCTGGCCACTTTCATCACTGAAGACATTACGCCCCGACGCCGACTCCACCACGCTCTGATGAATATGCATCGAACTGCCTGCCGTCTGCGCTAACGGCTTGGCCATGCACACCACGTTCAGGCCATGCTTGAGTCCAACCTCTTTAAGCAGGTGCTTGAACAGAAAGGTCTGGTCAGCCAACAGCAAAGGATCGCCATGCCACAGATTGATCTCGAACTGACTGACACCCATTTCGTGCATGACCGTATCTCGGGGCAACCCCAGTTCCGCCATGCACCGGTAGACCTCACTGAAGAACGGGCGCAGGCCGTTATTGGAACTGATGCTGAACGCCGAAAAACCCTCTTCACGCCGACCATCCAGCCCTACCGGCGGCACATAAGCTCGGGAAGGATCGGGGTTGGGGGCAAAGACAAAGAATTCGAGTTCGGTGGCAACCACCGGCGACAGACCGCGCTCGGCATAGCGGGCAATGACAGCCTTGAGCTGTACCCGCGTCGATAGCTCGCAACCCTCACCGCTCAGATCGTCTGCATCGCAGATCGCCAGCGCACGAGGCTGCTCGCTCCACGGCAGACGGTGGATCTGCTGTGGATCAGCAACCAGAGCAAGGTCGCCATCATCGATGCTGTAAAAATGCGCGGGCGGATAGCCGCCCATGATGCATTGCAGCAAAACACCACGAGCCAATTGCAGGCGACGCCCTTCCAGAAACCCGGCAGCAGTCATCACCTTGCCACGCGGTACGCCATTCAGATCCGGCGTCACGCACTCCACCTCATCGATACCCGCCAGTCGCTGCGCAAGAGAGCGGGGGTCATTGGCTGTCATCACTCAGTCCTTGATTGTCATTAGGTCGCTCAGTGCAACCTGCACAAAATACGCATCGCCCGTTCGAGATATCAAGCACTGAAATGACTTCGTCGACAGGATCACAACCCGCGTACAGCAAATCTCAGCGCCGCACTCTTGGCCGACTTCTTGCTTTTACCATCGGCAAAACAGTTCGGCTGCCATTTTTATGTCAAAGCCATTCTCGTGAACAGGGAAGGCGTCAAGAAATGTCCTGTCGAGCAGCAATCATCTGCGACACGAGTAGAGAACTCTCCATGAGCGCACCGATTCCCGTAACTCGTCCCCTGTTACCGCCTCTTGAGGAATTCATTCCCTACCTCGAACAGATCTGGCAAAGCCACCAACTCACCAACGGAGGCCCGTTTCACCAGCAGCTTGAAAAAGAGCTGGCCGAGTATCTGGGCGTCCAGCATCTGTCGCTGTTTTCCAATGGCACCCTGGCACTGATGACCGCGATCCAGGCCCTGCGGATCAAGGGCGAAGTCATCACCACGCCCTACTCCTTCGTCGCCACCGCTCACTCCCTGCTCTGGAATGGCCTGACTCCGGTGTTCGTCGATATCGACCCCAACACCTACAGCCTGGACCCCGACCGTATCGAAGAAGCCATTACCCCGGCGACCACGGCAATCATGCCCGTGCATTGCTACGGAATCCCTTGCGATGTGGACCGCATCCAGCAGATTGCCGACCGTTACGGCCTGAAAGTCATCTACGACGCGGCCCATGCCTTTGGCGTGCAGTTCCGTGGCGAGAGCCTGCTCAACCACGGCGACCTGTCGGTACTGAGCTTTCACGCCACCAAGGTGTTCAACACCTTTGAGGGCGGCGCCATCGTCAGCCCGGATGCGAAAACCAAACAACGCATCGACTACCTGAAGAACTTCGGATTCGCCGATGAAGTCACCGTGGTCGCGCCCGGCATCAACGGCAAGATGAGCGAAGTGAATGCCGCGTTCGGCCTTTTGCAGTTGCAACATATCGACCAGGCGCTTCTGAAGCGTCAGCGTATCGACGAACGCTATCGGGAGGCTCTGGCCTCGGTGCCCGGTATCGACATCGTCTGGCAGAGCACCGAGAAGCACAATTACTCGTACTTTCCGGTGCTGGTCAGAAACGAGTTTGCCGTTTCCCGCGATGACCTTTACCAACGGATGCGCGACCGCAATATCCTCGCACGCCGCTATTTCTACCCACTGATTTCCACCTTCCCGATGTACAGAGGCCTGGACTCGGCCAAGCCCGATCGCTTGCCTATCGCAACCGACCTGTCCAACCAGATCCTCTGTCTGCCCATTTTCGACAGCCTCACCGATGAAGCCTTCGACAGCATCATCGATGTGATCGTCACTGCAAGTAATGAGAACTGAACATGCGAACGTGCCCGGTATGCTCCTGTCGTTTTCCGAACTTCTATCCCTTGGGTAGAACCTATCTGGAAGCCGCCCATCGTTTGAATGTTCACTACTCGATGGAGGACTACGAAACACTCAATGTCAGCCAGTACAGTTGCCCTGAATGCGCCGCCTCGGATCGCGACCGGCTCTATGCACTGTTCTCCATGCATATGCTGAACAACCCACAAGGCAAGGAACTGCGCATCCTGGACATCGCGCCAGCCCCGGTCCTGTCCAGATTCCTGCGCAGTCTGCCCAATGCCCGGTATCGCTCGGCAGACCTGTTTTCGCCCATGGCAGATGACAAGGTCGACATCATGGACATGAACATCTATCCCGATGAGTCATTCGATTTCATCGTCTGCTCACACGTACTCGAACACGTGCGTGACGACGCCAGGGCCATGTCAGAGCTGTATCGCGTACTGGCCAAAGGCGGCTCGGCCATTCTGATGGTGCCCTTGCTGCTGACCGCCACCGTAACCGACGAAGATCCGGACGAAGAAAACGTGGATGAGCGCTGGGCGCGGTTTGGCCAGGACGATCATGTGCGCATGTACGCCAAACATGACTTCGTGACCCGCCTGGAAACAGCCGGATTCCAGATCGATGCCCTGGGCACCCAAGCCTTCGGTGACGGGGTATTCAAACAGCACGGCATTACCGAGCAATCGGTTCTGTACATAGGCCGCAAGTGCTGAACGAACCTTGCCCACTTGCACCGACCCCGTTGAACGGCTGGTCCTCCCTACTCTCTTCACACGTGGTATTGCGATGAGTTCTTCACGCCTGGTCAGTATTGTCATCCCGGCTTACAAGGCCACCTTTTTCGAGACCGCGCTTGCCAGCGCGATCAGCCAGAACCATGACGACGTTGAAATCGTCATCTGCGACGATTGCCCGACCGAGGCCATCAAGAACATCGTCGACAAACTCAGCCCTGGCAGCCGCTGGCCTATCCGCTACGAGAGAAACCCCGTAGGCCTGGGCGAAGAGCACAACGGTGCCCGCGCCATCAGCCTGGCCCGTGGTGAGTTCATCAAGTTCCTGTACGACGATGACATTCTGGTCCCTGACTGTGTACGCCTGCTCTTCGATGTCCTGCACGACAGCCCCGACATCAAGATGGTCTGCGCCACCCGAAAACTGGTCGACGACAAAGGCCAGTTCATGCAGGACAACATGGCCACCCGCAACCCGTTCGGGCGCAATGTCGTGATCAATGGTCCGGAACTGGTGTCGTTCATTGCCCAGTACCCGATCAACTTCATTGGCGAACCCAGCTCAGTGATGTTCCGCCGCGAAGATGCACTGGTGTTCGGCAATGAAATCATGTCGCTCAAGGGCATATTCATCTGGGGCCTGGCGGACGTTGCGTTGTTTGTGAAGCTGCTTCGCCAGGGCAATCTGGCGATGCTTGCGCGCCCGCTTTCGTACTTCCGGGTTTCCGATCAGCAGAGCAGTGAAGTCTGCCGTAACAACCCTGAACTCCCGAGACAACGACGCGCCGATTATCACCGCATCACCCGTGAGCTTGGCTGGGTACGCCCGGAAGAGCAGAATCGCACCGTCAAGATCGCCCCGCTGTCGCAGCGTGACAATATTCAGGAACTTGACCTGGTTGCCTATTTCGACCGGCGCCCGGAGAACCAGCGCCGCAACCAGCAGGTCGCCAGCTGGCTGGGCACCCGCAGGCCTACGGTCCCGCAACAGGCCCTGATCAGGCAGCACCTGCAGGATCATGACGGTGGCCCGACAATTGCCATTGTCGTGTCGGACTTCAATCAGCAGCCCGAAAGCGTCCTTGCCACCGTGCAGAGCCTGGCTGGCGACCCGCAACTGCTGGACAAGCTCAAGGTGTTCATCCTCGCCGACTACGACACGTCGAATCAGACGCCACTGCAAGCCCAGTTGCCATGGTTGAGCGCCACTGAGCAGGATCGCGCCATCGTCATCAATGACCTGATGGCAGAAAACGAACACGACTGGTGGGTACTGGTCGACGCAGGGACTACTTTCACGCAAAGCGGCCTGTTGAGCGCGGCACTGAAACTGATTGATGCACCACACGCCTGCGCCCTGTTCGGCGATGAAATCGCACTCGAAAACCAGGCGGGCGCCAGCCTGGGCCTGCGCCCGGAATTCAGCCTCGACTACCTGCTGGCCAGCCCTTCGGCAACCAGCCGCAACTGGCTGTTCAGCCGAGAGAAAACCCTGCTGGTGGGCGGCTTCAATCCCGATCATGCACAGGCCATGGAACTGGACCTGATCCTGCGCATGATCGAGCACCCGGACTTTACCGAGTTTGCCCATGCAGCCGAACCGCTGGTGCTCGCTCCACAAGCCCAGCCCCAGTACAACAACGACGAGCTGCGCACGCTACAGCGCCACCTGTTCGCTCGCGGCTATGCAGACAGCGAAATCCAGACAACCGCGTCGGGCCATTACCGGATCACCTATGGTCATGCCGGACAGCCGCTGGTTTCCATCATTGTCAGCTCCAACGATCAACTGGAAACATTGCTGCCGTGTGTAGAGAGCGTCCTGGAAAACACGGCCTATCAGAACTATGAAATCCTGATCAGCGACAACAACAGCCAGTCAGCGCAAACCCTTGAATGGCTGGCGAACATCGATTCGCTGCAATCGGACAAGATCCGCGTCGTACATCATCAACAGACCCTCAGCCAGTCCGCCCTGCTCAATAGCGCGGCTCGACAGGCACAAGGCGAATACCTGCTGTTGCTGGCCGACAATGCCGCCATCCTGCACAAGGACTGGCTGCACAACCTGCTCAATCAGGCGCAGCGACCTGAAGTCGGCGTGGTCGGGGCCAGGATTCTGGCCGCAGACGGCAGCCTCGCCAACGCCGGCATCATTGTCGGCCTACAGGACACGGCGCAGGCCGTCACGGGCGGCGAACCCGCAGCCTCGGCATCCTTTGCTGCGCGTCTGGAAACAGAGCAGAACTACAGCGCGGTCAGCGGCGCATGCCTGATGGTTCGCAAGTCGCTCTTTGACGATGTCCAGGGCCTGGAAGAACATCTGTTTCATCAGTACTTCAACGACGTCGATCTGTGCCTCAGGGTTCGCGACGCCCAGCATCTGGTGGTCTGGACGCCTCATACCGTCATCCAGCTGCGCTCTGCCCCTCAAGCCATCGATGCAGAAGCCATGGACTTCGCCCGGCGAGCACTGCATCACCGCTGGCTGCATTACATGGCCTGGGACCCGGCCTACAACACCAACCTGACGTTGCAGGCCGGCAGCTTTGTCAGCCAAGACAATCCGCAACTGGCATGGCGTCCGCTGATCCACCGTCCGCTGCCTGTGATGCTGGTACAACCGGATGATGCCCATGCAGGCACTCGCGTCGCCCAGCCACTGCAAATGCTGGGGACTGCCCTGGCCGTGGACGGTGTTCTGAGCAACAGCCCTCTCTCGCTGCCAGAAATCGCCCGCCTGAGCCCGGACACGGTTGTGCTGCAAGGTTCGATCACGGCATCGCAAATAGAGGCCATCGGTTCCATCAAGGAACACACCAATGCCTGGGTAACCTTTGACCTGCCCCAATACCCGACAGGCCTTGAGTCGGCATCCTCGTTACGTAGCGCGCTGGAACAGGTGGACGCCGTCACCGTGCCGACACAGGCTCTGGCCGACCTGATCCAGGATGCACACCCCAACATCCAGGTGATCCCGACCAGGCTGTCGCCCGATATCTGGCTGAACGTGCAAAGCCAGCGCAAAACCCGGGACAAGCCGCGTGTAGGCTGGATCGGCACAGCCGATCAACAGGCCGATCTGCTGATCCTGTCCGGAGTTATCGAGGCTCTCGCCGACAAGGTGGAATGGGTGATCATGGGCCCATGCTCGCGCTGGTTGCGCCCGTACATCCATGAGCTGCGCTCGCCGGTGGAAGGCGTTCTGTATCCCGAACTGCTGGCCAGCCTGAACCTGGACCTTGTGCTGGTTCCGGCCCGGTCGGACCTGACCACCCAGAGCAAAAGCCCGGTGTCCCTGCTGGAGTTTGGCGCTTGCGGCTACCCGGTGATCTGCAGCGATGTGCTGTGTATCGAAGGCAATCTGCCGGTGACCACAGTCAGCAATGAAACCTCAGCCTGGATCACGGCCATCGAGGCGCACATCAGTCAACCTGACGAATGTGCTCGTCTTGGGGACGAGTTCAGGCGTGAAGTGAGAGAGAACTGGATGCTGGATACGACGAATCTGCAGGATTGGCAGACTGTCTGGTCAAGGCCTCGATAAGGCCAGTGTGAAGGCACCACATTCTTGTGGTGCCTTTATCAGGCTTTATCCAGAACAACCCTGATGAAGTACTTCTCACCCAGTTCGTCATGGAAATAGGCATTCTTGAAGTTGCCATGTGATGTAGCACGCAACAGATTGATATGGTCTCGCAAAGAGCCCACTTCATCCAGGTTCAACTCACACAGCTCGTTATAATCCTTGATACCGTTGTAATTACCTTCGGAAAGCGGTTTGAATACTTCGTATCTGCCTTGCAGGATTCGAGGCAAGTATTCACGCATCAACTCCTTTTCAGCCTCGATGACTTTATTGTAAACCTCAAGCGACGTTTCACCCGACCCCACGGTGACCGGCTTCTGGGCAATGATATGACCATGGTCGATCTCTTTATCCATGACATGAATCGTTGCGCCCACCGGCAGGCCATTGAGTATTGAAAACGCCTGGGGATACCAGCCACGGTTGAAGGGGTTGAACCCCGGATGAAAGTTGATACAGCGCACGCCTTCCACCAGACGCTTTGGAAAAAGCTGTTTGCAATGAACACTCAGCACCAGATCGTAATGACTGATGATGAAATCCACCACCTCATCATCTTTTACATTGATCTCGCGAGCCCCCAGTTCAACCATGCTCTGGGGCGTTTTGTTGTAGGAGGTATAGCGCAAGTCCAGCGTGACAGTTAAATGCTCATCCAGCGTTTCAAGGCACTCTATCAGCGCCGCGGAAAGTGGTGGATTATCGGAAACCACCAACAACCTTACTTGCGAAGTGCGACCCGAAACGTGTTGATTATCGTCTGTCAACTTCACGGAATTTATCCATATGCCAGTTAAATTACAGGGTGCGTCAAAAATATAGCAGCGACTTCCAGAGAGGTGCAAGCCGTGGCCAGGAAGCACCACACGGCTTATTTAATCGAAATCGCCCGCAAGGAAGGGCTCAAGGCAGGTAAAGGCTGAACTTGCCGCCGCCCAGCACACCGCCATTGGCAATCTCGATACGGCCCCGCACGCCATTGCGTTCATGCAGGCGAGCGATATGCGCCGCGAAGTACAGGCCGAGCCCTGTGCTGCCAGTGCTCTGGTTGATGCCCTGAACATAATCGTCCTGATTCTCGATCATGTGCGCCGGATAGCCTGGACCGTCGTCATTGATGACGATCTTCAACTGGCCGTCCTCTTCGCTGGCACTGATCACGATTTCCTCGCGGGCAAACCGGATGGCGTTGACGATGATATTGGCCACCACCGAACCGATCAGTTCACGGTCGAAAAAGCCCAGCGGGCTCAAGGCGTCGATTTCACAGTTGGCAATAATGCCACGGCTACCCAGCACTTCCTGATGGTGAGCCAGTTGCGCCTCGATGAAATCATCCAGTTCGTGATAATCGGGACGCAATGGAAGCTGGTTGACGCCCAGCTTATAGATGCCGAGCAACTGCACCAGCATGCCATTGAGGTTGGCGAACTCGTAATCGATGACGCCATGCTCGGGGTTACTGCGCTGCTCGCTGGGAAGCTGGGCCAGCCACTCGCTATGAGCCTGGGTCAGGGTCGCCAGGGAGTTCTTCATGTCGTGGACGGTGGAAGCGATCACCATCGAGAAATCGAGTCCGTTCTCTTTGTCACTCATGCGCCAAACGCCCTTTCCTTGAGTTTCTGATAACGCTCGTACCGTGGATCACTATCGGGCATCTTGCCAACCATTTTCAGGGTGGCACGACACTCCTCACGACCTGCTTCACCCAGGTTCTGCCCTGGATGCAGCAAGGACTGCGCCATGTTCAGCGCGATACTGATGTTCTTGGGCTGCAAGGCAAGGGCACGCCGGAACATGTCCTGCGCCTCGGTGAGATTACCGGCCTTGTAGCTGCGCACGCCTTGAAGATTGAGATCGATGGCTGCCTTGTTGGCACCAAGGATCGCAGGATCATCAGTCATGGTGGCGATGCTTTTCATGACAGCCGGGTCATCGCCGTAGATTTCTGCACAGTTCTTGAGCACGCCTGCGCCAGCACCTTCCTGACCCAGTTGCTTGAGCTGGGTGGCCACTACCAGCGCCGCCTCCGCACTGAGAAACTGCCCCATATTGTCCAGACGCGACATGGCCTGCTCGGTCAGTTTAGCGGCAGTTTCAGGATCGGAATGTTGCAGGCTGGCCGCTTTCATCAAGCGCGTACGCACCTGCAAGCCTTCGTCTTCGCCGTGCTCCTTGGCCACATCGCCCAAGGCATTGTTGATTTCAACGCGAGTCCGCGCATCCAGCCCCTGGTCGCCGCCCTTGCTGATCAGGGCGTGGGCCAGACCGAGATTGGTTTCAGGGTCCTTGAAACGCGAATGCTGGCCTTGGGATACAGCCTGTCGATAAGCCTTGGAAGCACTCTCGAAATCCTCGTTGCCCAGCGCCAGTTTGCCCAGCAGCTTTTGCCTGCGCACCGCCAGTGGCGACAGGCGCACGGCGTTTTCCAGCACGCTCTGGGCACGTTTGGCATCGCCACGGGCCACCAGCACTTCGGCCAGACCGTCAAACAGGGCCGGCATGGTCGGAAAGGCTTTGATGGCCTGCTCGAACACCGCTTGCGCCTCGGTCACCTTGCCGCGCTTGAGCAGCAGGTTGCCCAACGCGCCGTAAGCCCAGGGCGTGGCACGGTCGGCCAGGATGGTCTTGAGGAAGCTTTCCAGAGGCTCGTTCTGGTTCAGGTCACGCAGGGCGTCGGCCTTGTAGCGCAGGCACAAGGGCGCGAAACGTGGGTCCTGTTGAATCAGGTTATTGCAGGCCGCCAGAACTTCGGCAGGCTTGCGACGGTCAAGCGCTTGCAGGATTGGCTTGAGCAGGGTCTTGCGCTGTACCAGCTTCTCAAGACGCTGAGCCAGGCCCGCGCGATTGAACGGCTTGGTCAGGTAACCATCGGGCTCCCACTCAAGGGCGCTCATGACCATGGCCTGGCTGTTCTCGGCGGTGACCATGATAAAGACGCTTTCATAGCTCAGCAGTCTTTCGACCATCAGGTCTTCGAGCACCTGCTGGCCGTTCTTGCGACCGTCACCCAGGTTGAAGTCATGCAAGACAAAGTCATAACGCTTTTGCGAGCACATACGCAGGGCTTGCTCGCCGGTGTCGGCAGTGTCCACGTCCTTGACACCCAGCTCGCGCAGCATCGACCTTACCGAACTCCGGAAATCGGAAAAATCGTCGACGATAAGAAAGCTCTTTTGGTTGTACGCCAGCATCCAGATTCCTGTCTTGCAGAGGGTGAAAATATGCGTCTAAAAACCTGAAAACGCTTTAGTTCGGCCTTTGCAACCAACTTTCAGGGCGCACATGATAACTAATGGCTAGAAGCCATTAAACATTTTTCCACAGACGGGACTCTTTGCGCTATTTGCCAGAAAGTTGACAAGACTCTCTAGTTTTTCGACCGAAGGTTAAAAAACTGAATGGTCGTTCGCGAATGAGATAGGCGTAGGAGCGAATTTATTCGCGAGAGGCCCGTACATCCGAAGAAAATGTATCGCCTTCAAGGACGTCTCGCGGATAAATCCGCTCCTACCTGCACCTGCTTGCTGCGCGACGCAGGTTATGCAACCTCACACCCAGCCGTCGTTACGCTTGCGGCTGCGGGTCAGGGAAGGAAGGATCAGGCCAACCAGCAAGCCGATCCCGGCAATGCTGCCACCATAGACCATGTAACGCATCATGACCTGCTTGTTCTCGTCACCCAGACGAGCCTGGGTCGTGCGCAGTTCGGCCTGTGTGTCGGCCAGCTCGGTATTGAGCGCCTGGCTTCGGGCTTCCAGCTCATCGATCAGCTTCTTGCGCGCATCCAGGGTTTCCTGCATGCCCTGCACACGGGTCTTCCAGGTATTGTCGATGTCCGCCAGTTGGCCGGTGAGCTGCCCCACCTGCTCGGTCAGTTGCGGAACCCTTTCGGCCGGACCGGCCACATCCTGCAGGTCGCTGCTGAGGATCCAGACGGTGCTGCCGCTCTCGCCCCGGACCTGGCTGTAGCTGCCCTGGGTTGAGAGCAGATCGACCTTTTGCCCGGATTTCAGGGTGCCGACGATACGGTGCCCATCGGTAGGGCCACTGCGCACATAAGTGTTGAGGCTGTCGCTGACCCAGCGTTCGTTTTCGGCAGCCTGGGCATGAAAAGGGGTAAAAACAGTCAGCAATGTGCCGAGCAGACCGGCCCCGAGCGCACGACGGGAAGAGTTGAAGAAGACAGGCGCACGGGAAACGAGTGCAGAAAGATGAAGAGACATGGCAATGATTATCTTTGTCTGAAATAAGAAATTAAGACCCTGAGGCTCCTGACCTTGTGGTCCGTCGAGTGAGTCCGTCAGCTAACAGACCCTGCGAAAGGGGTCAGGTTCACTATCGCGCCCCCAAGCGTCAAAATTCAGCCATATGGCACAAGGCCCGTTATTTACTGATTTCAAACGAATTCAGCCGTGCGACTATGCTGAACACAGTGACTGTGGTGTGCAGTGTTTGCTTTCCCGTCCATGTGCCGTAGAGAATACGGCCAGGTGATGCTCACCCTCCTGATGCAACTGCGACTGCATCGCTCTAATGGAAAATAGAATGATCCCAAGACAAGTGATTAACGCCTCGGTCAGCCCCAAAGGCAGCCTCGAAACCCTTTCTCAACGCGAAGTGCAGCAGCTCAGCGCTGCCGGTTCAGGCAGTACCTACACGCTTTTCCGCCAGTGCGCCCTGGCCATTCTCAATACCGGCGCCCATGTCGATAACGCCAAGACCATTCTTGAAGCCTACGAGAACTTCGAGGTCCGCATTCATCAGCAGGATCGCGGAGTTCGCCTGGAATTGCTCAATGCACCCGCCGACGCCTTCGTTGATGGTGAAATGATCGCCAGCACTCGCGAAATGCTGTTCAGCGCCCTGCGCGATATCGTCTACACCGAGAGCGAACTGGACAGCCAGCGCATCGACCTGAGCGACTCTCAGGGCATTACCGACTACGTGTTCCACCTGCTGCGCAACGCCCGTACCCTGCGCGCCGGTGTAGAGCCGAAGATGGTGGTCTGCTGGGGCGGCCACTCGATCAACACCGAAGAATACAAATACACCAAGAAAGTCGGCCACGAACTGGGCCTGCGCAGCCTGGACATCTGCACCGGTTGCGGCCCTGGCGTCATGAAAGGCCCAATGAAAGGCGCCACCATTGCCCACGCCAAACAGCGGATCAATGGCGGCCGTTACCTGGGCCTGACCGAACCGGGCATCATCGCTGCCGAAGCGCCGAACCCCATCGTCAACGAACTGGTGATCCTGCCGGATATCGAAAAACGCCTGGAAGCCTTCGTGCGTGTCGGCCACGGCATCATCATCTTCCCCGGCGGCGCTGGCACGGCTGAAGAGTTCCTGTACCTGCTGGGCATCCTGATGCATCCGGACAACAAGGATGTGCCGTTCCCGGTGATTCTGACCGGCCCGAAAAATACCGAGCCTTACCTGCAACAACTGCACGCCTTCGTCGGCGCGACGCTGGGTGAAGCCGCGCAGAAGCATTACCAGATCATCGTCGATAACCCTGCGGAAGTTGCACGGGTGATGACCCGCAGCCTGAAGGAAGTCAAACAGTTCCGCCGCGAGCGCAACGATGCCTTCCACTTCAACTGGCTGCTCAAGATTGAAGAAAGCTTCCAGCACCCCTTCGATCCGACCCACGAAAACATGGCGAAACTGCAACTGAACCATGACGTGCCGCCTCATGAACTGGCCGCCAATCTGCGTCGTGCGTTCTCTGGCATCGTGGCAGGGAACGTGAAGGACAAGGGCATTCGCCTGATCGAAGAGCACGGTCCTTATCAGATCCATGGCGACCCGGCGATCATGAAGCCGCTGGACAAGCTGCTTCAGGCGTTCGTCGAACAACATCGCATGAAACTGCCCGGCGGCGCAGCCTATGTACCGTGCTATCAGGTAGTGACGTAAACACAAACGCAAGAGGCTGACTTCAAAAAAACGGTGGCCAGACTCACAATCCGTGGGAGGGGCCTTGGCCGCGACAGCCAGTTGAAGGCGCTGAAAATGTGTTGCCTGTCAGTTAGTCGTCGCGGCCAAGGCCCCTCCCACTTGCGCCCCGTTTTTTTTAACGCTGAATACGAAACTGCCTGGGCGACAGCCCCGTCGCACGCTTGAAGAAACGCGAGAAATAAGCAGGCTCTGAAAACCCCAGGCTGTCGGACACCTGATTGATGGTCATGGTGGTGTAAACCAGATTGCGCCTGGCTTCCAGCAACAGTCGCTGGTTGATGATCTGCAAGGCCGACTGGTCGCACAGACGGCGACACAATGCGTTGAGATGTGCGGCGCTGATGCCCATTTTCTGCGCATGTCGCTCAATCGACCAATGCTCGCGAAAACTCGATTCCAGTTGATGCATGAATGCCTGCAAATGCTCGCGCCCGCGATCCGGCACCTGAACTTCCTGACGCGAGTGCTCATTGTTGCGCCGACTGAGCCAGACCATCAGCACATTGATCAATGACTGCAACATCAGGTCACGCCCAGGTCGACGCTGTCGGTACTCCGCTGCAATCGCGCTGAACAGCGTATCCACGTAATGACTGTCGTCACCCAGCGAATAGCACCGCGCCGCACTCAGGACCGAGCCGTCCAGAGCCGTCTCCAGTTGCTCCACCAAAGGCCTGGCCAGGCTGAGAATGTGCCCTTGAATGTCTTCACAGAACCTGAAGGTATGCACACTCAACGCCGGGACCACCTGCAACGAAGGTGTATCGACATGCTGGACCGAGTCTTCGACCTTCAACATCGCCAGCCCCGATTGCACATACAGCAACTGCACCAGATCGCTGTGCCGATGGGGCTTGATCTCCCATTCATGGATCTTGCTGCGCTCGGGGATCGACTCGCAGTGAATCAGATCAGGCGTCGGCCAGGCAGCCGTCTCGCCATAGAGCTTGAATACCGGAATCGCAACGAGCGCTGTTCTGGGCATGACCGGCTCCGAAGGGTAATCCTTGAAAAGTCCAGATAATGCGCTGGATATTGCCTTCTTATGCCATCGGCATCCATTAAAAATACAGGAGACAAAAACAAAGACATCTCACCGACCATCGGTTGGCAGGGATCACATGGCAGGAAAACAATAATGAAGACCCAAGTCGCAATCATCGGTTCAGGCCCGTCCGGGCTGCTGCTGGGCCAACTGCTGCAACGTGCCGGTATCGATAACGTCATCATCGAACGCAAGAATCCCGACTACATCCTTTCCCGTATCCGCGCCGGCGTGCTTGAACAAGGCATGATCGATCTGCTGCGCGAAGCCGGTGCCAGTGAACGCATGGATGCCCAAGGACTGATTCATGATGGCTTTGAACTGGCTTTTGACGGGCGCTGCGAGCGTATAGACCTGAAAACCCTGACCGATGGCAAGACCGTCATGGTCTACGGCCAGACCGAAGTCACCCGCGACCTGATGCAGGCCCGCTCGGCAGCAGGCGCCATGACCCTTTATGACGCCGAGGATGTGCAACCCCACGACCTGAAAACCGATCGCCCTTACGTGACCTTCAACCACAACGGCAAAACGCAGCGCCTGGACTGCGACTACATTGCCGGTTGCGACGGCTTTCACGGCGTTTCGCGGCAATCCATTCCCGCAGACAGCCTGAAAGTTTTCGAGCGCGTTTACCCTTTTGGCTGGCTCGGCGTACTGGCCGACACGCCGCCGGTCAACGAAGAACTGGTGTACGCCAGCCATCCACGCGGCTTTGCCCTGTGCAGCATGCGCTCGACCACTCGCACCCGTTACTACGTGCAGGTCAGCGCGGATGAGAAAGTCGAAGACTGGTCGGATGAGCGCTTCTGGGAAGAGTTGAAAACCCGCCTCCCCGAACATCTGGCTGAGAGGTTGGTCACCGGCCCCTCCATCGAGAAAAGCATCGCGCCGCTGCGCAGCTTTGTCGTGGAACCCATGCAATACGGTCGTCTTTTCCTGCTCGGCGACGCCGCACATATTGTCCCGCCCACCGGCGCCAAGGGTCTGAACCTGGCTGCCAGCGATGTCAGCACGCTGTACCGGATATTGCTCAAGGTCTACAAGGAAGGCCGGACGGACTTGCTGGAGAAGTATTCGCAGATCTGCCTGCGCCGGATCTGGAAGGCCGAACGTTTTTCCTGGTGGATGACCTCGATCCTGCACAGCTTTCCAGACACCGATGATTTCAGCCAGCGGCTCCAGCAGACCGAACTGGATTACTACGTGGGCTCGGAATCAGGCCGCAAGACCATTGCCGAGAATTATGTGGGGCTGCCTTACGAAGCGATTGAATAATGATCGCGTAGGAGCGAATTCATTCGCGATAATCGGTACATCCAATAAATTTTTATCGTTTTCAATGTGGCTTCGCGAATGAATTCGCTCCTACCTTGTGCAATCTCACAACAACCACCCCGCATGGCAGTGCAAATCGCCAAAGAGTTTTTGTTCCCGGCCCCCTAAGATCGGGATCAGTTGCACGCAGTATAAAAACAACAAGCTCCGAGGATTCACCGCCATGTCCAACCCATCGATTCGGGATGCTGGCGACGTCGAAGGCAATCATGTCTACCGTCGCATCACTCTGCGCCTCATACCCTTTATCTTTATCTGCTACCTGTTCAACTACCTGGATCGGGTCAACGTCGGCTTTGCCAAGCTGCAGATGCTCGATGCCCTGAACTTCAGCGAAACCGTCTACGGCCTGGGAGCCGGGATCTTCTTCATTGGCTACGTACTGTGTGGCCTGCCCAGCAACCTGGCGCTCAATCGTTTCGGACCCCGGCGCTGGATCGGCCTGATGATGATCACCTGGGGCACGTTCTCCACCTGCCTGCTGTTCGTCACCACTCCGGTGGAGTTTTATGTACTGCGCTTCGTGACCGGCATGGCCGAAGCCGGCTTCTTCCCCGGCATCGTACTCTACCTCTCGCGCTGGTACCCGAACCAGCGGCGTGGTCGGATCATGGCACTGTTCATGTCCGCCATTCCGGTATCCGGCCTGCTGGGCGGCCCGTTCTCCGGCTGGATTCTCAACCACTTCGCCGCTGGCCAGGGCGGCATGGCGGGCTGGCAGTGGATGTTCCTGATTCAGGGCCTGCCGACTGTCGTGCTGGGCCTGCTGGCGTTCCTGCTGCTGTGCGACAAGGTCGAAGATGCAGGCTGGCTGACACCCGAGCAGCGTCAGCGGGTCAAGGCCGACATCACCGCCGATGAACTCAGCCGCCCGGTGATCAGTGAAAAAGCCTCCCCTCTTTCGGTACTGACCATGCCGTTCATCTGGGTGCTGGGCTTCATCTACTTCTGCATCCAGAGCGGCGTGTACGCGATCAACTTCTGGCTGCCGTCGATCATCAAGAACCTGGGCTTCAGCGACGCACTGGTGATCGGCTGGATCAGCGCCGTGCCTTATCTCATGGCGGGCGTATTCATGATTCTGGTAGGCCGCTCGGCGGATCTGCGCAATGAGCGACGCTGGCACCTGGTCGTGCCGATGCTGATGGGCGCTCTGGGCCTGATCATCGCCGCCAACTTCGCCACCGTGCCGGTCATCGCGATTCTTGGCCTGACCATCGCCACCATGGGCGCCCTCACCGGCCTGCCGATGTTCTGGCCACTGCCCACCGCCCTGCTCAACGCCAGCGTCGCCGTGGCCGGGCTGGCACTGATCAACTCCATCGGCCAGATGGCGGGCTTCCTCAGCCCGTATCTGGTGGGCTGGATCAAGGACCAGACCGGCTCCACCACCATGGCGCTGTACTCCCTGGCCGGCCTGACCATCGTCGGCAGCCTGGTGGCCTTGCGGATCAGCCGCCAGTCAGCGCCCAAGGCGGCCGCTGCTGCGTAATCCTTGCCTGCAACACCAAAAGCCAGACCTCGTGTCTGGCTTTTTTATTTTTCAGGCCTGATCAACCCAAAAACTAATGGCTATGTAGAATCAAACGGTTTCGTCCGGTGTGCTTATCTCATGTTCTGGAGAGCTTGAATGGATGTGTCTCGTTATATTCTGTTGTTGGCCTTGATGGAAAAAGTCAGCACCGGCAAGGATGTGGCGTATCTGGTCCAGGATGACAAGATCATTGCCAAGGGGGTTAAAGGCGACAAGGGATATGAAGAGCCGATTGTGAACATGCTGCACAATCATTCGTCTCCCGAAGGCACAATCTTCGCCACTTATGCACCAACGGATATGTGCCAGGGGCTAGCCTGGCAAAAGAGCTTACAAAAGATCATCTACGCCGAAAACTTTGCTCCAAAAAGTATTTCACTGATAGACGACGTTATTCACGATCCAGTTGACCTGGAGATCGGAAGTTCATTTGAAATAGTCCCTCCCGGCGGAGAGGCGAGGCTGAATACATATCCAACGACCCAATTGTTATTCAATAACTGGGATGCCTTATTTAATCAGTCAGCCCCTCAGATAGAACTCAGCGACGCTGCCGAAGACATCTACTCCAGCAATCAGGGCATCGGAACTTATGACAAACGTGTGAGCAAGGGAACTGAAACCAGTATGCTCACACGCATATCCACCAGCATCCCAGTACAGACAGGAAAGGTCGATACAGATCCGGAAAGGAAGGACCGGATATGGATGAAAATTGCCTATGCCCTGGCCGCAGCAGCACTGCCTGATCAAAGGAAAAAGCAAAAAAACAAGAAAAAGCCCTCTTTCTTACCCCACGGCCATAACGTTGCCGCCATCATGGTCAGTAGCACAGACCTCATTCTTGGCTGGGGCGTCAATATCAAAGACCTGAATGGCTGCATCCATGCTGAA
Source organism: Pseudomonas cichorii (assembly GCF_015471405.1). Classification (GTDB taxonomy): domain Bacteria; phylum Pseudomonadota; class Gammaproteobacteria; order Pseudomonadales; family Pseudomonadaceae; genus Aquipseudomonas; species Aquipseudomonas serbiensis. The sequence goes on along the minus strand of NZ_BLVZ01000006.1, from coordinate 43,451 downwards.
ACATCAATGATTCTGGCCTATCTGGCCCAAAAAAATGTCAGCAAATTGCCCGAGGGGGTACGTATTTACTCGACACTAGCACCATGCCATATGTGCGCAGGGCTGATTACCACACTCGGCGTGAATGTACCGGTTGTTGTAGGCCATATGGACCCACGCATTAAAGACAGCACGCTCGACAAGAAAAAGAATGGCTCCATACAGCGCATGACCACCATGATGCCTATCACCCAGAAACCTATCGTCAATATTAGCGACTTGAAGCCAGGCCATATTCGCTCAGAGCAGGCTGCATGGATGCAGAGGTTTTATACCAATACAGGCAAGTTCCCCACAGCTGCGGACTGGATTGCTTCAGAACATACAAAGGCAGAAGTAGAAAAAAATAAAGATTTAGAAGAAAAAGAAAAAAAACCTATCGGTGTCACCACATTCCTGAGGACAGACCCTCCCACACAACTCTTCAGCTACAACCTCACCAGCCTCAAAGAGCTCCTGGATGTAGGAGACCCCGGCGAGAACGAAATCCTGAAGCGCGGCATTGCCCTGATCGAAAAAATCAAAACAAGCGGCCTGATTCGCTAGGTCTATCCAGCAGGCGATTGCCCAATCGCCTGCTGTTCCATCTGCTTCCCCTCCCCCTCGTCGCCCCCCTTTTTGAAAAAACCAATCAAAAATCCTTGCCGCAAATGATCGATTCAATCATTATCAAGCCACTAACAATAAAACGAGAATATGGCCATGCAATTTCGCGGCATCATTCCAGCTCTGGTCACGCCCTTCACCGATGATCAGCAACTCGATGAGCAAGCCCTTCGCGGCCTGATCGAAAACCTTCTGCAAGCCGGTGTACACGGGCTTTTCGTGCTGGGCACCAACGGCGAGTTCTTTACCCTCTCCGAATCCGAAAAACTGAAAATCGCCCGCATCACTGTCGAAGCGGCGGCCGGACGTGTGCCTGTAGTGGTCGGTACCGGTGCCTTTGCCACTCATGAAGTGATCGAACTGAACAAAAAAATGATCGATGTGGGCGCAGATGCCCTGTCGATCATCACGCCCTACTTCAATGCCATCAGCCAGTCCGAACTCATCAAGCACTACACCGCGATTGCCGATGCGTCCGAACTGCCGCTGATGATGTACAACATTCCGGCCAAGACCGGCATGTCCATCGGCATCGGTGCCGTGGCAACCCTCAGCCAGCACCCGAAAATCAAAGGCATCAAGGACAGCGCCGGCAACTTCGACGCGCTGGTGCAGATGATGAAATACCGCAGCGACGACTTCGCCGTGTTCGCCGGCACTGACTCGTTGATCTACTGGAACCTGCTGGCCGGTGGCGATGGCGCTATCGCAGCCACCGCCAATGCGGTGCCGGATGTGGTCATGTCGATCTGGAACAACTTCCAGTCGGGTAATCACGAAGCCGCCCGCGCTGCCCAGGAAGCTCTTCGTCCACTGCGCGATGCCTTTGCGCTGGGCACCATGCCTGTGGTGCTGAAAACCGCGACCCGATTGCTCAACGTCCCCGTCGGCCCGTGCCGTGCGCCGGTCCAGCCGCTTGATGCCGCCGCACTGGAAAAACTCCAAGGCCTGCTGGCCGTCTACCGCTAAGCCGGAGGTAATCCCATGTCCGCCACTTATCACTTCCAGACCGTGAAGCATGTGGTTCACGGCCCCGGTAGCCTCGATCTGCTCACTGAAAAGCTGCCGCTGCTCGACGTCCCGGTCAAAACCGTGGTGCTGGTCACCCAGAATGCCATGCACAACCTGGGCGTGACTCAGCGCGTCACCGAGCAACTCAAGGCCCGCAACATCGCCGTGCATATGCTCGATAACGTCGAGATCGAACCGACTCTGGAAAACATCGAGCGCGTATTTCGGGAAGACGTTGCACCACACGCCCCCGACGCACTGATCGCCATTGGTGGTGGCAGCGTGCTGGATGCGGCCAAGCTGTTCGCCGTGATGCTGACCAACGACACACCGCTCAAGGACCTGCTGGGCATCGACAAGGTCACGCACCCCGGCAAACCCATGGTGCTGGTGCCGACCACGTCGGGCACAGGCTCGGAAGTCACGCCCAATGCCATCGTTACCTTGCCCGATGAAGAATTGAAGATCGGCGTAGTGAGCCGCCATCTGCTGCCGACGCTGGTGGTGCTCGACCCGCTCTTGACCCTGAGCCTGCCACGCCCGATCACCGCTGCCACCGGGATGGATGCCTTTACCCACTCGCTGGAATCCTTCATTTCCACCAAGGCCAACCCCATCAGCGATGCCTTTGCGCTGGAGTCCATGCGACTGATTGCGGGCAGCATTGTCGAGTCCTATCAGCAACCGGAATCGATACGGGCACGCGGCGATATGCTGCTGGGCTCGATGTATGGCGGCCTGGCCCTGACCGCAGCCGGAACCGCAGCGGTGCATGCACTGGCTTATCCACTGGGCGGCAAGTTCCACGTCACCCATGGCGTGGCCAACGCCATGCTGCTGCCCCATGTCATGGCCTTCAACCTGGACAGTTGCGCCGAACGCCTCAAGCGCGCCGCGCTGACATGCGGTCTGGCCAGCCATGACGACAGCAACGAAGCCGCAGCCCACAAGCTGATCGAGCAGATCCGCCAATGGACTCTGGTGCTGAACATTCCCCAGAACCTGCGTGATTTCGGCGTGGCCGAAGAGCATCTGCCGGACATGGCAGTAGCGGCCTCCAAAGTCACCCGCCTGATGACCAACAATCCCAAGCCTTTGAGCCTGGAAGACATTCAGCAGTTGTACCGGTGCCTGCTGCCATGATTCGCGCCGACTTTCCCGGCCTGCTGATACTCGCCGACGATCTGTCGGGAGCCGCCGACTGTGCAGCGGACTTTGCAGCCCGTATCGATACCCGCGTGGTGCTGAACCATGGCGGCGCACACGTGGCTGGCACGGGTGTCGTTGCAATCGACGTGGACTCCCGTCGCCTTGCCCCTCAGCAGGCCGCCGAACAGCACCATGCTGTACTGCGCCAACAGCATGCGACGGCGATGGCGCTGTACAAGAAAATCGACTCGACCCTGCGCGGCAATGTCGCCAGCGAAATCGACGCGCTGCAATCGGTGCGCGGCATGGCACTGGTGGCGCCAGCCTTCCCGGACATGAAACGCACCACCAGCCAGGGCGTGCAATTGATCGACGGTGTGCCGGTGGATCAAAGCGATGTGTGGCGCAATGAAAACCTGCAAGGCACCAGCAACCTGCTGGAACTTCTGCTCAAGCAAGGCTTGCGTACGCAATGGCTGGGCCTGGACGAAATACGCAACAGTGACACGCTGAAACAGGCTCTGCGCACAGCGCTGGAAAACGGCGTGCAGGCTCTGGTCTGCGATGCCGAGCTGGACAGCGACCTGCAAAAGCTGGCTGAAGCCTCGGCTGCGTGGCATCAAGAACTGTTCTGGGTCGGTTCGGCAGGCCTTGCCCGGCATCTGCCTGAGGCATTGGGTCTGCCAGCGGCCAGCCCCATCAAGGTTTCGCCCTGCTCTCCCGTGTTGACCGTGGTCGGCAGCATGTCCCGGCACTCCCAGTTACAGGCCGATACGCTGGCGCAATCCAGCCCGCAATACAGCCTGACAATTGCTCCGGGCACCTTGCTCGACAGCAACGCCCAGGCCGAACGCGATGCACTGCACCAACATTTGAAAGACCAGTTGAGCGCCGGACATGACGTGCTGGTACGGCTGGATCAGCAACAACGCAACCCGACACACGCTGCAGCCTTGAGCAACGCACTGGCCAAATGGCTGGCACCGGCCTTGCCCCATGCCGGTTCGCTGATCGCCACCGGTGGCGAAACCTCACGGGCGATTCTGGTCGAGGCCGGTATCGAGCAGATGCAGCTTCTGGGCGAACTGGCCACCGGCGTCGTGCTGTCCCGGGCCCGACTCGGCACTCGCACCCTCAACGTGGTGACCAAGGCTGGCGGCTTTGGCGAACCCGACACCTTTCTCGCGGCCTGGCGACAGCTGCACGAACCGGCTCCGACCGGCACACCTTTCAAAGAGGAAGCTCCCTATGTCTGAACGTCCTGTCATTGGTATCACCATGGGCGACGCCGCCGGGGTGGGACCTGAAATCATCATGAAAACCCTGACCCACGCCTCGGTGTACGAAACCTGCCGTCCGCTGGTGATCGGCGACGCCAGGCGCCTTGAAGACGCCAGCCGCATCGTCGGCAGCAATCTGCGCGTCAACAGTATCGCCAGCCCGGCGCAGGCCCGCTTTGTCCAGGGAGTGGTGGACTGCATCGATCTGGGCCTGATCCCCGACGACCTGCCTTACGGCAAGTTGTCGCCCATCGCCGGTGATGCCGCCTTTCGCTATATCGAACGCACCGTACAACTCACCGAAGCCGGTGAACTGGATGCGATCTGCACTGCACCGCTGAACAAGGAAGCGCTGCATGCAGGCGGGCATATATTCCCCGGCCACACAGAAATGCTCGCGCACCTGCTGGGCGTGGAAGAAGTGTCGATGATGCTGATGACCCCGATTCTGAGAGTCATCCACGTCACCACCCACATCGGCATCATCGACGCCATCGCCCGGATCGAACCGGGTCTGGTCAAGCGCACCATTGAGCGCGCCCGGGAAACCCTGGTGCGGGCCGGTATCGAAAACCCGCTGATCGCGGTGTGCGGTATCAACCCCCATGCCGGTGAAAACGGCCTGTTCGGTTACGGCGAAGAAGCCACCAAGATCCAGCCCGCCATCGACGAACTGCGCGCACGCGGCTGGCGTGTCGAAGGCCCGCTGCCGGCCGACACGCTGTTCTTCCGCGCCGGTCGCGGTGACTTCGATGCCGTGGTCGCCATGTATCACGATCAGGGCCATGGCCCGGTCAAGGTCATGGGCCTGGAAGCCGGAGTCAACGTCACCATCGGCCTGCCTGTGATCAGGACCTCGGTGGATCACGGCACCGCTTTCGACATCGCCGGTAAAGGCATTGCCGACGAACGCAGCCTGATCGAAGCCCTGCGCCAGGCAGTGGAACTGGCTACCCGTAAACGCGACACCCGCAATTCCATCGCCGTCTGAGCGCAAAAACCGGCAAAGACGTGCGGCACCCATAACGCGCCAAAAAAACAATAATGGAGCGATACCGATGGATACCTTCAACGCACAAGACACCTCGATCATCGTCGGCATGGTGATCGTCTACATCGCAATCACCACCTGGATGAGCATGCGCATGCGCAGCAAGACCAGCGAGCAATACATGGTCGCTGCCAGGACCATGCCTGCCATCATCGTCGGCATTCTGATGATGTCCGAATTCATCGGCGCCAAATCCACGGTCGGCACCGCACAGGCAGCCTTTGAAAGCGGCTTCGCTGCTTCATGGTCGGTAATTGCCGCCGCCATCGGCTTCCCGCTGTTCGGACTGTTGATGGCCCGCAAGCTTTACAGCTCCGGGGAGTTCACCATCTCCGGCTTCATCGCCAAGAAATACGGCACGTCCACCAAGCTCGCGGTGTCGATCATCATGATCTACGCGCTGCTACTGGTGAACGTCGGCAACTATGTCAGCGGTGCCGCCGCCATCGCCACAGTACTCAAGATCAACCTCACTACTGCGGCTTTCATCACCGCAATCATCAGTACCCTCTACTACGTGTTCGGCGGCCTGAAGAGTGTGGCCTACATGAGCATCCTGCACACCGCAGTGAAATATATCGGGGTGTTGATCGTACTGGGCGTAGCCTTGCAAATGACCGGTGGTTTCACGCCAGTGATCCAGAACATGCCGGAGCACTACTTCACCTGGGACGGCACCATCGGCGGCTCGAAAATCATGGCGTGGATCATCGGCACCGTTGGTGCGATCTTCTCCACCCAGTTCATCATTCAGGCGATTTCCTCTACCCAGAGCCCGGATGCGGCCCGTCGTTCGACCTTCTATGCATCGCTGCTGTGCATCCCGATTGCGCTGGCGCTGGGCTTTATCGGGGTCGCTTCCAAATACCTGCACCCGGACATGAGCAGCCTCTACGCCCTGCCGGTATTCCTGCAATCCATGAGCCCGGTCATGGCGGGTGTCGTGACCATCTCCCTGGTGGCCTCGATCTTCGTCAGCGTCAGCACCGTGGCCCTGGCCATCGCTTCGCTGGTGGTGCGCGACTTCTACGTGCCGTGGCGTAAACCTTCGGTGGATCAGGAATTCAAGACCACACGCCTGATCGCTCTGGTGATCGGCTTCGTGCCCCTGTTCTTCGTGTTCTTCGTACCGGAAATCCTTAACCTGTCGTTCTTCACCCGCGCCCTGCGCCTGTCGATTGCCGTGGTTGCCATGGTCGCCATCTACCTGCCGTTCTTCGGCTCGGGCCGTGGTGCCACGCTGGGCCTGATCGCTTCGGCCATCACCACCAGCGCCTGGTATCTGTTGAACAACCCATATGGCATCGACAACATGTACATCGCTCTGGTGACACCGGCCATCGTGATTGCCATCGAACACCTGCTGCCCAAATCCGCCCAGGCCAAACGCCAAGACGCCGAGGTTCCCAATGCCAACCAATGACATTCGCCAGGACGCCTTCCTGCCAACGCCCTACGCCCAGAACCATGCCGCCAACCTGCATGAACTGGCCGACGGTACGCTGCTCTGTACCTGGTTTGCCGGCACTCAGGAAGGCATGGCCGACATCTTCGTCCTGCTGTCGCGCCGCGACCCGCAAACCGGTGTATGGAGCGAACCGCAAAAGCTGTCCGAGGACTCGACCCGCTCCGAGCAGAACCCGATCCTGTTCCAGGCGCCCAACGGGCCACTCTGGCTGATCTGGACCGCACAGGTTTCCGGCAATCAGGAGACGGCGATCATCCGCCGTCGCCTGTCGCTGGACCAGGGCAAGACCTGGGGTGCCATCGAAACCCTGTTCGACGAAGCCGGCACTTTCGTGCGCCAGCCGCCAGCCGTGCTGGACAACGGCGACTGGGTCCTGCCGGTCTGGTACTGCATCACGGGGCCGGGTGAAAAGTGGGTCGGCAATCATGACGTCAGCGCCGTGATGATCTCCAGCGACAAAGGCGTCAGTTGGTCACGCCATGACGTCCCGGACAGCACCGGCAGCGTACACATGAACGTCCACCAGTTACCGGACGGCACTTTGCTCGGGCTGTTTCGCAGCCGCTGGGCGGACTTCATCTACAGCAGCCGCTCGAACGACCGTGGCCGCACCTGGAGCGCGCCGGTCCCGACCGAACTGCCTAACAATAACTCGTCGATCCAGTTCGTCAGGCTGGCCACCGATGAGCTGGCGCTGGTCTACAACCCGGTCAGTGCCGAAGGTCACAGCCAGCGCCGCGCTTCGCTGTACGACGAGATCGAGGACGAAGGCGACGATCGGGTAACGCCAGGTGCCCGCAGCGATGGCAAGGCAGCCATCTGGGGCATTCCGCGTGCGCCGATGAGCCTGGCCGTCTCCCGCGATGGCGGTCATAGCTGGCCGACTCGTCTGGATATCGAACTGGGTGACGGCTTCTGCCTGACCAACAACTCGCAGGAAAAACTCAATCGCGAGTTCTCCTACCCCAGCATCATCCAGGCCGCCGATGGTAGCCTGCATGTCGCGTTCACTTACTTCCGGCAGAAGATCAAGCACGTGCATCTGCCGCTCAATGCGATTCGCTGAAAGTCCTGCGCCGGCCTGCGAGCCGGCGCACCTTCGGAAGCCCTGAATATGCCCGACCCGATAGAATCCGTACTTGTGACCGGTGCCAGCTCCGGCATCGGTCAGGCCATCGTCGTGCGCCTGCTTGAGCAGGGTTTGCACGTCACCGGCCTGAGCCGTCGTGCGCCAGACCTGCAACACCCGAACTTCACCTGGATCGAATGCGACCTCAATGACTTCAACGCCCTGGACCGGGCGCTGCAACAAACTCCGCAGATCGATGCACTGGTGCATGCCGCAGGCTTCATGCGCACCGCACCGCTTGGGCAACTCAACGATACCGACGGCCAGGCCATGTGGCATCTGCATGTGGCCGCCGCCAGCCATATGGTCAATGCGCTTTACCCGCGACTCAAACCCGGTGCCCGTCTGGTAATGATCGGCAGCCGCACCATGCAGGGCGCCGCCGGGCGCAGCCAGTACGCCGCGACCAAGGCTGCGCTGCAAGGCATGGTCCGCTCATGGGCCATTGAGCTGGCCCCAAGGGGAATCACCGTCAATCTCATTGCCCCCGGTGCTACCGAAACCCCGATGCTGCTGGACCCGGCTCGCAGCGCAACGCCACCCAACAAGCCGCCGCTGGGGCGTTTTGTGCAGCCCCACGAGATTGCCGGGCTGACCGCCTTTCTGCTCGGCCCGGACGCAGGCGCCATCACCGGTCAAAGCCTGGTGGTATGCGGCGGTGCGTCGTTGTAAGGTTGCACCTCGTTTTCCTGCGTTAGAAGAGCTTGAATGAAAGTCGCCAATCGTCGCCAATCGATACTCGAACTGGTTCTCTCCGGAAAATCCAACGTCGATGAGCTGTGTGCCCAACTCGGCGTTTCGGAAGCCACCGTGCGGCGCGACCTGACAGCACTGGCCGAAGACGGCCTGATCATCCGCACCTACGGCGGTGCTGCGCACATTGGCCAGCGTGAACCGGAAACCACGATTGAAGAACGCAGCCGCCAGCACAGCCAGGAGAAGATGGACATCGCCCTGGCGGCGCTGGCGCACATCAACGATCACGACACGCTGTTCCTGGAAGGCGGCACCAGCACCAGCGCGCTGGCTCATGTGCTCAATCAGCGACGCGGCCTGCATGTCATCACCAATAACCTGACGGCATTGAGCGATCTGGCGCTGATTCCCGAAGGCCGGGTCACGGTGCTGGGCGGCACGTTGCGCCCGTCCAGCATGTCGACTTATGGCGTGGCCGCACAGGCCGCGCTGGAACACCTGAGCGCCGACAAGCTCTTTGTCAGCGCCGATGGTGTGGTGGCGGATCTGGGGTTGTGCGAAGCCAGCGCCGAGCAGGCCTATCTCAAGGAAAACATGCTGGCCCGCGCCGCACAGATCTTCGTGCTGGCCGACTCCACCAAGCTGGGCCGCGCCCGCCAGCAGCACTGGACACCGCTGCGCCAGCCCTGGACGCTGATTACCAACCCGGTGGACGATGAATCCCTGCTGGCACCGTTCAAGGCCCGCAAGTCGATTCAGGTGGAAATTGCGTACCCGCAAAAAGCCTGATCAGAGCTTACCGATACCACCGGGCTCGAAGACTGGCTCGCTTGCCGCCAGCCAGTTGACCAGCGGCTGCCCGAACTCCGGCTGACTGATCTCGAAACGATCCCCTCGCTGAGAGCGAATACCGTCGGCAAAGGACAGGGTCGCGGTGCCGAAGAAGTGGATATGCACATCTCCCGGACGCAAGAACTGGCTGTACTTGAAGTGGTGATATTCGAGGTTTTCCAGGCTGTGGCACATATTGGCCTCGCCACTGAGGAATTCCTTCTCCCAGACCACCTCTCCGTTGCGCAAGATACGGCTGGTGCCCGCCAGATGTTGAGGCAGATCACCCACCCGCAATTCAGGGCCGAATGAGCAGGCCCGCAGCTTGGAGTGAGCCAGATACAGATAATTGCGACGCTCCATCACATGGTCGGAAAATTCGTTGCCAATGGCAAAGCCCAGCCGATAGGGCTTGCGGTCGTGGCCTATCACATACAGGCCGCTCAACTCCGGCTCCTCGCCACCATCTTCGGCAAACGGCGGCAGCGTAAAGGCGGCTCCCGGACGCACCACAATGCTGCCATCTCCCTTGTAGAACCATTCCGGCTGCACACCCGCCTGACCGGCCTGCGGCTTGCCACCTTCGACACCCCATTTGAAGATGCGCATGGTGTCGGTCATCGATGTTTCATCACCGGCCTGCTGATGCATCTTGTCCCGCGCCGAGGCGCTGCCCAGATGGGTCAGGCCAGTGCCGCTGACCAGCAGGTGCGCAGGGTCTGGATGATCCAGCGGCGGCAAGACCCGAACCTCGCGCAGCAACTGCGCATAATCATGGTCAGTGCCAAGCCCTTGCTGATCCACCTGCCGCGCCAGGCTGGAACCCGCTTCGATAGCCTTCAAGGCCAGCTCGCGAACGCTGTCGGCACCCAGCACTTCACGTACCCGGTCACCGTCCACCAGGCCGACCCGACGCTGCCCATGACTCAACTCGAACTGTATAAGCCGCATGAAACCTCTCCTTTCAACGATGGGTTGAAGCGCTTGCCGAGAATTCGGACTCAGGCAGCACGTGCCTGCGCTCCAGTACGCGATAGACAATGCCGGTCAGCACCAGCCCGAACACCATGACTCCAGACAGGAAGTACAGGCCCGACGCCAGATTGCCGGTGATTTCCTTCAGTGCGCCGATCACGAACGGGCCGATGTAACCGCCCAGATTGCCCACCGAGTTGATCAGCGCGATACCGGCCGCCGCACTGGCACCGGCAAAGAACCGGCCCGGCAAGGTCCAGAACACGGCCGTGCAGGAAAACAGCGAGAACGCCACCAGACACAACGCTGCCAGTTGCGCTGCCGGCAAGGTCAGCCAGGCACTGCTGAACAGGCCGATGGCACCCAGCACATAAAGCACGGCCAGGTGTCCGTAGCGGTCGTTGAGGCGGTCGGAACTGCGCGGCACGATCAGCAGGCCGATGATTCCGAAGATGTAAGGCACCGAGGAAACGAAACCGGTGGTCAGGTCACTGCCGCCGAACTGCTTGATCAGGGTCGGCAACCACAGACCAAGGCCATAGATGCTCAGGGTCACCGGCAGATAGAACAGCGCCAGCAGCAACACCCGCTTGTCCTTGAGAGCATGCAGCGGGTTGCCATGTCGAGTCTGGCCATAGGTGTCCAGATCGTTTTTCAACTCACCGTTCAGCCAGTCTTTCTCGGCCTGATTCATCCATGAAACCTGTTGCGGACCATCCGGCAGCCAGCGCAGCACCGGCCAGGTCAACAGGATCGCTGGCGTACCAATGACGATGAACAGCCACTGCCAGCCATGCAGCCCGAGAATGCCGTCCATGCCCAGCAAGCCGCCGGACACAGGTCCGGTGACCATCATGGCGATGGGTTGCGAGAGGATGAAGAACCCGAGGATCTTGCCGCGATGGCGCACCGGGAACCATTGAGTGATGTAGTAGAGCACCCCGGGAAAGAAGCCCGCTTCCGCCGCGCCCAGCAAAAAGCGCATCACATAGAAACTGTAAGGCCCCTGCACGAATGCCATGCCGATGGTGATCGCGCCCCAGGTGATCATGATCCGGGCGAACCAGCGGCGCGCACCGAAACGCTCCAGCATCAGATTGCTGGGGATCTCGAACAGAAAGTAGCCGATGAAAAACAGCCCGGCCCCCAATCCGTAGGCCGCATCGCCGATGCCGATGTCCGCCCCCATGTGCAGCTTGGCGAAGCCCACGGCCGAGCGGTCCACGTAGGCAATCAGGTACAGCAGGATCAGGAAGGGAATCAACTTCAGGGTGATGCGACGTATAAGCCTGAGTTCCTGGCTCATGAAGGCGGTCTCCATTTTGTTTTTGTTATGGAACCTCGATTACCGACCAACTATATAGTATTACTATTTAGACTTGCAACTCTTCCAATGATGGATATTTAGGCTTACCTTAGCCGAAAGCAACGCAATTAAGTCTTACAATAAGAGAGCCAAGCATGTCTGATTCCGATAAAAAACCGACCCTGCGTTCTGCCCAATGGTTTGGCACCGCCGACAAGAACGGCTTCATGTACCGCAGCTGGATGAAGAACCAGGGCATTGCCGATCACCAGTTTCAGGGCAAACCCATCATCGGTATCTGCAACACCTGGTCGGAACTGACGCCCTGCAACGCCCACTTCCGCACGATTGCCGAGCACGTCAAACGCGGCGTGATCGAAGCCGGTGGCTGGCCGGTGGAATTCCCGGTGTTCTCCAACGGCGAATCCAACCTGCGCCCCACCGCGATGTTTACCCGCAACCTGGCCAGCATGGATGTCGAAGAAGCGATTCGCGGCAACCCCATCGATGGCGTCGTGCTGCTGACCGGCTGCGACAAGACCACCCCGGCCCTGCTGATGGGTGCTGCCAGTTGCGACGTGCCGGCCATCGTCGTCACCGGCGGGCCGATGCTCAACGGCAAACATCAGGGCAAGGACATCGGTGCCGGGACCATCGTCTGGCAGATGCATGAATCCTATAAGGCCGGGCAGATCGGTCTGGACGAATTCCTCTCCGCCGAAGCCGGCATGTCCCGTTCGGCAGGCACCTGCAACACCATGGGCACGGCCTCGACCATGGCTTGCATGGCCGAAGCGCTGGGCACTTCCCTGCCCCACAACGCCGCCATTCCGGCCGTGGACTCACGCCGTTACGTGCTGGCGCATATGTCCGGCATGCGCGCCGTGGACATGGTTCGCGAAGACCTGCGCCTGTCGAAGATCCTCACTAAAGCGGCGTTCGAGAACGCGATCCGGGTCAATGCCGCCATTGGCGGCTCGACCAACGCCGTCATCCACCTCAAAGCCATCGCCGGTCGCATCGGTGTGGACCTGGAACTCGATGACTGGACCCGCATCGGTCGCGGCATGCCGACCATCGTCGACCTTCAGCCGTCCGGGCGCTTTCTGATGGAAGAGTTCTACTATTCGGGCGGCCTGCCCGCCGTATTGCGGCGCATGAACGAAGCCAGCCTGCTGCCCAACCCCGATGCATTGACCGTCAATGGCAAGAGCATCGGCGAAAACACCCGCAATGCGCCGATCTATGGCGAAGACCAAGTCATCCGCGCACTGGATAACCCTATTCGCGCCGATGGCGGCATCTGCGTCCTGCGCGGCAACCTCGCGCCGCTGGGTGCGGTGCTCAAGCCTTCGGCGGCCACGCCTGCGCTGATGCAGCATCGTGGCCGGGCCGTGGTGTTCGAGAATTTCGAGATGTACAAGTCGCGCATCAACGATCTGGATCTGGACATTGATGCCAGCTCGGTGATGGTCCTCAAGAACTGCGGCCCCAAGGGTTATCCGGGCATGGCAGAAGTGGGCAACATGGGCTTGCCAGCCAAACTGCTGGCCCAGGGCGTGACAGACATGGTGCGGATTTCCGATGCACGCATGAGCGGCACTGCCTACGGCACGGTGGTGTTGCATGTGGCACCGGAAGCGGCAGCAGGCGGACCGTTGGCGGTGGTGCAGGAAGGCGACTGGATCGAACTCGACTGTGCCAACGGGCGACTGCATCTGGATATTCCGGATGCAGAACTGCAAGCACGACTGGCCGACTGGCAGGCACCTCAGCAACTGCTGGCTGGCGGCTATCGCCAACTCTATGTCGACCGGGTAATGCAGGCCGATCAGGGTTGCGATTTTGATTTTCTGGTCGGTTGCCGAGGTGCCGAAGTGCCCCGTCACTCACATTAAGTGACGATAATGGCGGGAAGCCATAGGTACGGCTCCCGCCCTCGATGTTGTGCAATGTTATGATGCGCGGCATCACTGCCAGGATCGATTTGCGCTCCCATGGATTACCGAAAGCCCTCCGACCGTAAAAGCATGCACTCGCGTATTGTCCAGGAACTGGGCATGCAGATCGTTTCCGGCCGTTTCAAACCTGATGACAAGCTGCCTGCCGAAGCCCTGCTCTGCGAGGAGTACGCCGTCAGCCGTCCGGTGTTGCGTGAAGCCACACGGGTATTGGTCGCCAAAGGGCTGGTGTATTCACGCCCGCGGGTCGGGACGGTGGTCAAGGCACGTCGCGAATGGCACCTGCTCGACCCGGATGTGTTGCATTGGGTCATGCAGAGTTCACCGCAGAACGAGTTCTTCAATCTGCTGACCAACGTACGGGCAGTGATCGAACCCGCAGTGGCAGCTTTGGCTGCGCAACATGCCACCGATGAGGAAATTGCTTCCATCGGCGAAGCCTACCAGCGCATGGAAGATGCCCCGACGCCTGAAGCCTTGCTGCAGCCGGACCTGGACTTCCACAGCCGTATCGCCGACGCAACCCACAACGACCTGCTGGCCCATCTATGCAACATGCTGTCACTGGCGTTGCGTGAAGCGCTCAAGCATTCCAACCAGCGGCCCAACCTGCATGAACTGGCGCTGCCGCGGCACAAGGCGATTCTCACCGCCATCCAGAACCGCGACGCCCTCGGCGCCCGGCATGCAACGCTGGTGCAACTGGATGATGCGAGGAATGCATTGAGTGTGGTGTTGGGGGTTCGCGAATAGATTCAATCGTTGTATTCAATGCCCTGTCGCGGCCAAGGCCCCTCCCACAAGAGCCTTGGCCACGACAGTCAATCAATGGGAAAACAGCGAATTCCCCACCTTCCCGGCCATTTTCTCCGGCTTGATCAGGAACCGTGCCAGCGCTGGCAGCAGCCATAGTGCGCCGAACATGTTCCACAGCAGCATGAAGGTCAGCATCAGGCCCATGTCCGCCTGGAACTTGATCGCCGAGAAGATCCAGGTGCAGACCCCAATCGCCAGGCACAGGCCTGTGAACAGCACGGCCTTGCCTGTGGACTTGAGGGTTTCGTAATAGGCTTCCTGCAATGGCAAGCCTGCACGCAGGAAACTCTCCAGGCGGCTGTAGATGTAAATGCCGTAATCGACACCGATCCCCACACCCAGCGCCACCACCGGCAAGGTCGCGACCTTCACGCCGATCCCCATGAACGCCATCAGCGCATTACCCAGCACCGAGGTCAGTACCAGTGGCAGGACGATACACAGTGTCGCCGCCCAGGAACGGAAGGTGATCATGCACATGGCCGCAACACAGATATAAACCAGGATCAGGATGATCAGCTCGGACTGCTTGATCACTTCGTTGGTCGCCGCCTCGATCCCGGCATTACCGGCTGCCAGCAGGAATTGCAGGTCCGGCGTGTTGTTCTCCTTGGCAAAGTCCTGCACCGCATGCACGGCGCGGTCCAGGGTTTCGGCCTTGTGATCGTTGAGGAACACCAGCAGCGGTGCCAGGGAGCAATCGTTGTTATACAGGCCGTCGGCGCGGGCGATGGAGCTGTTGAGCACATCCTTGTTGCGCGACAGGGATTCCCATTTCAGGTTGCCCTCGTTCATGCCCTTGATGACCTGCTTGGAAACGGTCACCAGCGAAATGGCCGACTGCACGCCCTGCGTATTCTCCATCTTCCAGGCCAGCTCGTTGATGGCCGACATGGTCGGATAAGCCGAGCAGCCCTCACGCGGAGTCTTGACCATCACCACCAGCACGTCCGAACTGGTGGAGTAGTGGCTGATGATGAAATTGTTGTCCTGGTTGTAGCGCGAGTCGGGACGCAATTCGGGAGCACCCTGATCGAGGTCGCCGATCTTCAGGTTCTGGCTGTACCAGAGGCCACCACCAAAGGCCAGCAGCGCCAGAACCACAGAAACCGGTGCCACTTTAGGGCTGGCGAAGTTCGACAGCAGACGCCAGAACGGATGCTCGGACACCGCATCCTGTTTGCTGCGCACCACCGCTCTCTTGCTGATGCCGACATAGGAAATCGCCACCGGCAACAGAATCAGGTTGGTGAACACGATCACCGCCACACCGATGGAAGCGCCGATGGCCAGTTCGCGGATCACTCCGATATCGATGATCAGCAGGGTAATGAAGCCCACCGCATCGGCCAGAATCGCAATCATCCCCGGCAGGAACAACTGGCGGAAAGTCCGGCGCGCAGCGGTCAGGGCATTCTCTGCATCGCTGGATTGCAGCGCGATACCGTTGATCTTCTGCACGCCATGGGAAATGCCGATGGCGAAGATCAGGAACGGCACCAGCATCGAATACGGATCGATACCAAAGCCCACCACATGCATCAAGCCGAGCTGCCAGATCACGGCAATCAGCGTGGTGCTCAATACCGCGATGGTGCTGCGGATGCAGCGGGTGAACCAGATCAGCAAGACCAGGGTAATGACAAAGGCGACGCCGAAGAACATCACCACCATGAACAGGCCGTCGATCAGGTCACCGACCTTCTTGGCGAAGCCGACGATGTGAATCTTGATGTTCGGGTTCTGCGCCTGATATTTGTCGCGGATCTTTTCTTCGAGCTGATGGGAGAACTGCTGGTAATCCAGAGCGAGCAACTTGCCCTGATCCGCCGGGTCCGGGTAGGACTCCATCAACGGCACATCGATAATGCTGGACTTGAAGTCGTTGGCCACCAGCCGCCCTACCTGCCCGGACTTGAGCACGTTGTTGCGCAACTGATCGAGGCTCTTGTCCGAGCCGTCATAGCTCTGGGGGATGACTTCGCCACCGGCAAAGCCCTCTTCGGTCACTTCGGTCCAACGAACGCTGGGGCTCCACAGCGACTTGAGGCCCGAGCGGTCCACACCGGAGATGTAGAACACCTCGTCGTTGATCTCGCGCAGGGTTTCCATGTAGCCCTTGGAGAAGATGTCGCCATCCAGTGCTTCGACGGAAATGCGCACGGTATTGCCCAGGTTTGCCAGGTCATTGCGGTGCGCCATCATGTTCTGGATGAAAGGATGATCCAGCGGGATCATCTTCTCGAAACTGGTGGAGGGTCTGACCTGGAGAGCCTGCCAGAACAGAAAGATGCTGGTCAGCAGACACAGCAGGATCACCGTCGGGCGATTGTTGAAGATCAGGCGTTCAAGGAACGTCGCCTTGTCGCCTTTGTGCTGCTGTTCGTGATGAAGGTTGGTCATGCCTGAATGTCCCCGCCCTGAAGGTTCTTATTGTTGGGTCGTCTCGGCACCCGTAGGCGAGGCGACGCGCACGCCTCCCTGCCCTACCAGAATCAGATTGCCTCGGTCATTGCTGGTCACCCCCGCCAGTGAAATACGGTCGGGGCGATTGAAGATCTGAAACGTCTGGCCATCATCGGTACTGCGCATGACACTGCCGCCATTGCCCACCAGAACCAGCGAACCGTCGGCCAGCAGAGAAGCATTGGCCAGGCCAAACTCCAGCGGCCCACGAGCTGCATTCAAGGAGATGGTTTCCCAGGTGTCGCCAAAATCGGTGGAGCGAAACAGATTGCCGCGCAGGCCATAGGCCAATAGCGTCGAGGGCTGAGCGGTGCCGATCACACCGAACAGCGAGCCTTGATAAGGCCCTTCGAGTTTTTCCCAGCTCTGGCCGTCATCACCGGAGCGGAACATGCTGCCCGCCTCGCCGACGATGAACAGGCCCGCATCCTTGACCTGAGCAATACCGTTGAGGTGGAACTGGTCTTCGTTATCGAGCCGATCGCTGACATCTTCCCAGTGCTTGCCGCCATCGGTGGTGGTCAACAATGCGCCATAGGCCCCCACTGCAAAACCGTGGTCCAGGTCCTTGAACCAGACATCCAGCAGAGGTGCCTCACGCTTGAGGTCCTCGAACTGCTTGCTCCAGGTCTTGCCACCATCGCTGCTGGCAAGCACCTGAGCATCATGGCCGACAGCCCAGCCGTGCTGTTCATCGACGAAGTACACCGCCGTCAGCAATTGGCGGGTCGGCACTTTGGCCTGGACCCAGCTCTTGCCCTGATCGTCGGAATAGAGAATATGGCCGTGATCGCCAACCACCACCAGCCGCGCCCCGGCGTGGGCCACATCCAGCAAGAGACCGCGTGCGGCCTTGGCGGACTCGATGGAATAGACAGCGTCTGCGGAGGGTTTTGCAGGATCGGAAGCGGCTTGTGAAACAGTCGCCGATGCCAGAAGCGCAATGCAAAGCGCCAGGGACATGCCCGCGGATGATCGGGTGCGCCGGATGAAGGGCTCACTCATGGACTTCTCCCGTTATTGTTATCAGGTGTTTTCTGTGGGCCAGAACGCTCTAGCCTTACCCTTTTGGAAGCAGTCACATCCTAGTCGGCTTTTCAAATCCGTGACAATCGGCAAGTCGTTATGTTTTGTTAAGAGCCGGTGGGGCATCAATCAATCACGACATGAGGCAAGAACCGGCTGCTGTCCTTGGTGATCAGGCTCTCGTCTTCGCGAATGCCGATTCCCGATGCCAGGTCGCCGATCACCCAGGAGCCGATCAGGGTGTAGCTCTCGTCGAATTTCGGCAGTGGCGAATAGGCTTGCAGGATATAGGGCGCATCGGTGTACGGCCCATCGACGGCAATGACCTGATCGCCCGGCGTGCGCATCTCGATATTGGCCCCCTCGCGGGAAAAATACGGTTTGCGCACCCAGCCTTTAGGGACAGGCTTTTCGGGATTGCGGTCGATATGGGCAGGCAGCAGATTCGGATGGCCTTCGTTGAACTGCCAGAGCAAAGGCAATATGCCCTTGTTGCTCAGGATCGATTTCCAGGCAGGCTCGACGAACTGGGTACCGCTGGCCGCCACATGCTGGCCGAACGGCTCGTGGAAGATATGCTCCCAGGCATGCAGCTTGAACAGCCGCTCGATCCAGCGCCCTTCCATGTCCACAAAACGACCATCGGCCGTGAGCCCGATATCTTCGATATCGATATGCCGCGCATCGATACCGACATGGGCCGCCATGCGGCGCAGAAAATCCGTGGTGCCCCGATCCTCGACCGAGCCGGACATCGACGAAAAGTAGAACGGGCTGGTGCGCGGAAACTCGGCAAAGGCCCGTACAACATCCTCCGCAATGGAGTTGAACTGAGTGGCATGAGCGGGCAGCACGCCCCGCTCCATCTGCTCTTCGAGCCAGAGCAACTGAAATGCGCCGGCTTCCATCAGGCTGGTGGGCGTATCGGCATTGATTTCATACATCTTCGCCGGGCCGGTGCCGTCGTAGGCAAAGTCGAAACGCCCGTACAGATGCGGATGACCTTGCTTCCATGAGCTGCGGATCAGGTCGAAGAACGCTTCGGGAATCGCCAGTTGCCCCAGCAGTTCTTCGCTGTCCACGATCCGCGACACAGCATCCAGGCACATCTGGTGAAGCTCCTGGGTCGGCGCTTCAAGATCGCGGGTGATCTGCTGCTCGGTGAATAGGTAATACCCGCGCTCATCCCAATAGCGTTCGCCATCGATAGTGTGAAAGTTGAACCCCTCACGCTCTGCGGTGCTTCGCCAGTCCGGGCGTTCCTGGACGCTGATCTTTTTCATCGGGGCAATCCCTTAACCGCCAAAACTGAAACTGCTGCTCTTGCTGGCGCCAGTGCTGCTCTTGCTGCCCCAACCACTGCGCGCCGTAGCCTCACTGCCAAAACCGCCACGGGAGATAGTCGAGGATACCGAGGACTTTGAGATGGTCGAAGAGACCGTGGATCTTGGAGTGCTCTCCAGGCTTCGTCCCAGCGTACTGCGGCTGTAAGTCCTTGCCGGGCTGGTGCGGGCCTGAGTCGAGCCGCCAAAGGTCTTGCCCCGATCGATCTGCGCAGGCAAGGACGACATGTAGAAACTGCCACGGTCGTCACGCGCCTGATACACGGGCTGCGAATAGTAGCGGTTACTGCCAAAACCGCTGCTGAGCAGGTTACCGATCAGCAAGCCTGTGAGCAGACCTTCGCTGCCACCGGGGTTGGCCTGGGCGACTTCCTGATGCACCCTGGCGAGGGTGTCTTTCGGCACATTTCCGGAGAATGCCAGCTCGAACCCGCCCATCTTGGGCATGTATTTGCCTTCGGACGTTATCTGGCAATAATCCGGAATGAAGTCAGTTTCACAGGAAGCCTTGTCATCATAAACCGGAGCAATGCTGCGGTGATCCGACAAGGCCTGCATGTAGGCGTCGGAACACACATCCACAGGCACCTTGGAATCGACACAGGCCTGGACAGAGCTGAAATTGGTCTGCGCGGTAAATTCCGGTACGTCTTCAGCCTGGCTGCACGCCGACATGGCGAGAGGAAGCGTACTGGCGAGCACAAGTTTTGTGGTACTGCGTCTCATCGTGAGTCTCCTTGACCGTAGCCGCTGTCAGACCGAAGGGGTCATGCAGGCCGCGTTGAGCAGACCGACGCTGATCGCGACACTGGCCGAGTAGATCGCCGCCGCCGTCTCGCCTCTGGCAATACGCGCCGAAAGGCCCTTGAGTACCAGACTGGTAACCCCGAACGCCAGCAGTTGCACCACCGCCGCAATCACCACCCAGACGATCACGTCCAGAATGCCGACGCTGTAGGTGATGATATTGCTGGCCGGCAGCGCAAAACCGATCAGCGAGCCGCCCAGCGCAAGGGCTGCCGCGACATTGTTCTCGCGGATCAGGGCAAATTCCTTGTGCGGCGTGACGCGGCTGTAGATGAACTGGAACAGGGCGAACAGAATCGCCGCCACCACGATGTACATGATGAAACCAAACACGGCTGTGGCGTTGAGCGACATACGCAGCGCGTCGATCATGAGGATTTCCTTGTCATAGAACGTTGATATCAGTGGATTGCAGCGTTACACCAACCGCCGTTGTCAGGGTGATGACACCCTCTTCGTCTTCTTCTACCGAAAACAGCAGAAATTCCCGCCGGTTGATCAAGCCCGTTTCGCGGGCGTACAGCATGCTCAGGTGCTTGATGCGATAGCCGCCGTCAGGGCTGGACACATCTTCGTCCATGGGCGTCAGTTCGGTCTGTCCGGTTTCGGTTCCCCACTGGCGCTCGAACACTTCGCCGTCGTGCTCATAGGTCGGCAGGCCGATCTTCGAGGACGGGCCGGTCAGACGCAGCAATTCATCCTTGCTGGCAATAGGCGAGGCACTGTAATAGCCGAACAGAATGATGTCCTGGACGTCTTCAGGATTGCGGCCGTTGCTGACCACTTGCAGGAAGTAATCTTCGTTGTCCAGATAGAAACGATGGATGAACATCGACTGGCCCAGATCGATACGGCCCACGGCCCAGACCTTTTCATCGCCCGGCACAACCACTTCGGAGTGGCCGTCGAGCAGCATTTTCAGCGAAGAATCCAGGCACAGCATGCGCCCTGAAGCCAGACCAAACGGGCTGCTCGGCCCGCTGGCGTTACCGGACGCCTTGGGTGCCTCCAACCCCATGACACGTTTGAACCAACTCATAGCGCATCCTCTTGCAGTCGACTGGAAGCGATGTAGAAAATTTCCCCGCCGCGAATGATCACGTCATTGGCAGGATTGATCTCGAACTGCCCGTTGGCAGACGTGCGATAGCCGATCAGCGTGGCATTGAACTCCTGACGCAGGCGCACATACAGCTCGCCGCAAGAGGAAGTGAAATCAGCGGGCAGCACATGCCGGAATTGCGTCGCGCCCTGACCGATGCACAGCAGTTCGTTGATAACACTGCTGGAGCCTGGGTCCTGGGAGGAGCGGACCAGCATTTCAATGGCCATGTTCGACGTGCATTCCAGCTCGGGCGCATAGGTTCTGGCCAGTGCCGCCCGTTCGGAATTATTGAAGTGGGCCACGACATGGCCAGAGGGTCCCAGGCTCTTGAGCGTCAGCACGATGGCCAGGGTCAGGCTGTCAGACTGGGTATGCACCAGAATCCGCTGGGCACCGATGACGCCTGCCCGGATCAACAGTGCAGGCGAATCCAGCGAGTCGCCCTTGATGAAAGATGCCCGGCCCGGCATGGGGTTTTCCGCGATGATCGAGTCGCAGATCACCAGCCCGCCGCCACTGGTCGAGGCGTCCTGATCGAGCAGTTCGACAATGCGTTCGCTGGACTCGCCATCCCAGCCCACAAGAACCGTATGGCCCTTGAGTGCAGAGCAATCGCCCTGTCCCTTCATGTTTCGTCTCCAGATATCGCCGACCGAAGTCGAAGCCTTGCCGATCACGGCGGTCAGCAAGGCGATACCGCCCAGCATGATCCAGGTGGTAGTGATGACCTTGCCCCAGCCGGATTTGGGCGACAGATCGCCATAACCGACAGTGGTGGCAGTGGTCAGATAGAAATAGGTGAAATCAGCGCCCTGGAGCAGATGCTCCTCATTGGCCAACGTCAACAGCAACCATGAAACGGCGTAATGCACGACCAGCAACATACCGATGCCAGCCCAGCCGAACCGGTCGAAGAACACCGATGCGTGACGCCGAAGCAACAGAAACAGGGTCATCCGTTCAAATCCTTGAGTCAGCGTTCACTTCCATACAGCCACGGCAAAGGCATGGGATGACCTTTGTCGGCCATCCCTTCCAGACGACTTACTGGGCCGGTGTCTGGTTGCGGGCTTTCAGGCGCGCCAACACATCTTCGGCACCGCCATTCTTCGCACCGATACCAGCGTCTTGCAGGCGGCGCTCGAGGTCGCTGCCATTGGACTGGCTGGCCAGTTCTTCAGCCGCTTCCAGCTTGGCGTCCTGTTCATCCTGACGCTGTTTCAGACGCGCCAGAGAACTCACCGCATTTTCCACAGCGCCGCTGGCGCCGCCGGTAGCCGTGGCTGTCGCGACCCGCGCCTTTTGCACGGTTTCACGCGCCTTGGCCATCTCGACCTGCTGCTTGAGGCCCTTGATCCGCGACTCGGCCTTGAGCACCTGATCCTGCAACAGGTTGACCTGCTTGTTGAACTGATCGGCCAGCTCCTGCTCCTGATCGCGCAGGGCTTCGATCTCCGCGACTTTTGCGGCGCATTCCACAGCCAGGCCTTCTTCGCCCTTGTTCAACGCCTGCAGAGCACGGCCTTCCCAGTTGGCAATGCTGGTGGCGTGCTCTTCAAGACGCTGAGCGGACAGCTTGTGCTTGGCCTTGATGGTGATCAGACCGTCGCGGGCCTTGACCAGCGCGCTCTCGGCGTCGCGGATTTCCTGGTCCAGAATGCGGATGGCATTGGCATCGACAATCGACTCGCCCACTTCAGAGGCACCGCCACGAACGGCAGTCACCAGTTTTTTCCAGATACTTGTGGTCATGAATTCTCTCCTCCTGACAGGGCTATTCAGCGGATGAAATGATCGTCAAAAGCTTCGGCCGCACGGATCACGTTGTCCGCAAGGGTGAAGATTTCCTGAACGATTACCGTCAGGGACGATGCGGCGCTCAATGCGCCAAACAGGCAGTAGACTTCCTGGTCGTCGGCCAGGGTCTCGATACCGACCGATGACAGCGGAAACAGGTCACGGCTACGCAGGACGACATTGTTGAAGGCAGCCACGTCCTTGATGCTGCTGACTTCGATCAAAGTGGCATCGGCCAGGACCTGATCGCCCGCCACCGCGATGTAGATCGGCAGGTCGCCATAGCCTTTCATGGTCAGACGGATACCGGCCTCGGCACCTTCGGTCACGGCCAGCTCAATTTCCCCTTGAGTAACCAGATCCAGTTCGGCCAGAGACTTCTGCAGGGAGCTGATGGTCCAGTTGGTGTTCTCGGTCATGAAATCCTCCAATTTGATTCTCTCGCCCAGAAAGGGCTGCCTTAGCGCTTTTTCGATGCCGCGCAACGCATCGACGTTTTCGGGGCGGATCCAGAACTCACGCTTGACCAGACCCGCTTCCTTGAGTCGCAGACGCATTTCACGCATGTAATCGGTGGAACTCTTTGACACCTTGGCCGGGAGAGTTGAACTGTCGCCTTTGGCTTTACGAGGCATTGGCGTCCCCCTGTAATTTTAATGCCGATCAGTTAAGGCATATGTCACTTGCGGGAGGGGCCTTGGCCGCGACGACTTGCTTACAGGCAATACATTTTCAGCGCCTGAAAGCTGGCTGTCGCGGCCAAGGCCCCTCCCACGGACTGTGACCTTGCCACCTGCTTTTTGAAATCAGCCTATTAACTGATCAACACTATCCTGTAATTTCACCTTGGATCAGGTGCGCAACGTAGCAGATGCCATCAAGGATGGATACGCATCACATGTGATATTTTTTCAGGCCTGAAACGGCACGATTCCAAACGTGAAAAAGGTGCTGTCCGCAACCGCGAACAGCACCTTTTTCAAGCGTGCGAGTGACGCACTCAATGCCGCATCAAGCCTTACACCGCCAGACTTTTGCTCACCACCTCGAACACGTCGGCCGACAGCTCGCCCGAACTGCGGATACGCTCCAGCTCGGCCTTCATCAACGCCTGACGGGCGCTGTCGTACTTGCGCCAGCGGGTCAGCGGCGCCAGTTGGCGAGAGGCGATCTGCGGGTTGAAGCCGTTGAGCTCGATCACCAGATCCGCCAGGAAGCGATAGCCGGAGCCATCCGCTGCATGGAAGTTGATCAGGTTCTGGCCAGCGAAAGCACCGATCAGGGCGCGGACCTTGTTCGGGTTCTTGATGTTGAACGCCGGATGCTGCATCAACTCCTTGACCCGTTGCAGGCCACCCGGCTGGGTGCTGCCCGCCTGGACGCTGAACCACTGATCCATGACCAGCGGGTTGCCTTTGAAGTTTTCGGCAAAAACGGCCAGTGCCTTGGCGCGCTCTTCAGTGAACGGCGAATTGACCAGCACGGCCAGCGCTGTCAGGCGTTCGGTCATGTTATCGGAGGCATCGAACTGCTCGATGGCCGCCTCAAGAACCTGTGGCTTGGCGCTGAGCATCAGGTACGACAGCGCAATGTTCTGCAGGCTGCGGCGGGCGAAATGCTCGGCTTCGGCAATGTAAGGCGTGGTTTTCGACAGGCTGCGATTGGCCTGATAACGCGCCCACAGCGCATCGAACAGGCTGCCGGCAATCTGCTGACGCGCAAACTCACGGGCCGCGTGAATGGCATCGACATCCGCCACTTCGCTGATTTCAGTGAGGTACGCCTCACCCGGCAGCGACAGCATTTCCGCGACCATGGCCTGATCCAGTTGTTCATCTGCCAGCACGGTGCCCAATGCTGTTACCAGACGCTGATCCATGACCAATGGCTGACCTTGCTGATGCTGCGCAATCAACTCCTGCAACACTTGAACAGACAACTGCTGACCTGCATCCCAGCGATTGAAGCCATCGCTGTCGTGCTGCATCAGGAACATCAACTGGTCGCGGTCGTAGGGGAAGCTGAGTTTGACCGGAGCCGAGAAACCACGCAGCAGCGACGGCAGCGGCTTTTCAGCGATATCGACAAAGGTGAACGTCTGCTCGGCCTCGGTCACCGACAGCACGCGGGAAGTCCCGCTGGCCGCTGCTTCACCGGACAGACGCAGCGCGACCTCGCCACCCTGCTTGTCCAGCAGGCCCAGCGCAACCGGAATCACGAACGGCTGCTTTTCCTGTTTGTCCGGCGTCTGCGGGCAGCTCTGACGGAAGGTCAGGCTGTAAGTGCGCGCAGCACTGTCGTAGGACTCGCTGACCGCCAGACGCGGCGTACCGGCCTGGCTGTACCAGCGCTTGAACTGAGTCAGGTCCACGCCATTGGCGTCTTCCATGGCCTTGATGAAATCGTCACAGGTCACGGCCTGCCCGTCGTGGCGCTCGAAGTACAGATCGCTGCCCTTGCGGAAGCCTTCGGCGCCCAGCAGGGTGTGGATCATGCCAACGACTTCGGAGCCCTTTTCATAGACAGTCAGGGTGTAGAAGTTGGAAATCTCGATAAAGCTGTCCGGGCGCACGGCATGGGCCATCGGGCCGGCATCTTCGGCAAACTGGTGAGTGCGCAGGTAAGCGACGTCCTGAATGCGCTTGACCGTGGCCGAGTTCATGTCCGCCGAGAAGCCGGAGTCGCGGAACACCGTGAAACCTTCCTTGAGCGACAGCTGGAACCAGTCACGGCAGGTCACGCGGTTGCCCGACCAGTTGTGGAAATACTCGTGGGCCACAATCGCTTCGACACGCTGGTGAGCGGCGTCGGTGGCGGTTTCGGCACGGGCCAGCACGGCACTGGAGTTGAAGATGTTGAGGCCCTTGTTCTCCATGGCGCCCATGTTGAAGTCGTTGACGGCCACGATCATGAAGATATCCAGGTCGTATTCGCGACCGTAGGTTTCTTCGTCCCAGCGCATGGATTTCTTCAGGCTGTCCATGGCGTGCTGGCACTTGTCGATGTTTTCCGGCTCGACATAGATGCGCAGGGTCACGACACGCTCGCTCATGGTGGTGAACGTGTCTTCGA
Organism: Pseudomonas cichorii; assembly: GCF_015471405.1. Taxonomy (GTDB): domain Bacteria; phylum Pseudomonadota; class Gammaproteobacteria; order Pseudomonadales; family Pseudomonadaceae; genus Aquipseudomonas; species Aquipseudomonas serbiensis. The sequence goes on along the minus strand of NZ_BLVZ01000006.1, from coordinate 17,517 downwards.
CACACCACAGATCACCGGCCACCAGCGCGAACAGGTAAGCCGGTTTCATGAACGGGTCTTCCCAGGTCGCCCAGTGCCGACCGTCGTCTTCCTGACCGCTGGCAATCGGGTTGCCGTTGGACAGCAGCACCGGGAAATCATGCTTGTCGGCGCTCAGGGTCGTGGTGAACTTGCTCATCACGTCCGGGCGGTCGAGGTAATAGGTGATCTTGCGGAAGCCTTCGGCCTCGCACTGGGTACAGAACATGCCACTGGACTTGTACAGGCCTTCCAGCGCGGTATTGGTTTCCGGGTGGATGCGTACCGTGCTGTCGACCGTGAAACGCTCGGCCTTGGGGTGCAGCGTCAGATGGTCCGGAGTCAGTTGATAATCACCAGCGCTCAGCTCGACATCATCCAGTTGCAGCGACACAAGCTCCAGAAGCTGGCCATCCAGCACCAGCGGCGGCAGGCCTGCGCCACGCTCGGGATTACGACGCATGACCAGTTGCGCATGCACCAGAGAGTGGTCGTCGAACAACTCGAATGTCAGGTGCGTTTCGTCAATCAGATAGTCAGGCGCCTGATAATCCTTCAGGTAAATCATTTTCGGTTGCTCAGTACGCATACTGGAATCCTTTACTGATGCACGGCCAGTTGATAGGCCGTGTACTTGCGAATATTGATCACGCCGGTATCGAAAATCAGGTATTGGCCCTTGATCCCCAGCAGCGTGCCCTCGGCAATCGGGTTCTTGTCCAGGTTGAAACTGACGATCTTGGTCGGATACGCCTCGACCGGATAACGAAACTCTACAGGCTCGGCATCATGCAGCAACTGGATGGCCTGCAGGCCGAACCGGCCTTGCAACTCCTGTAATCCGGCAGCGCAAGTGTCGAACAGTTCCTGACGGATGGCCTTGAGATCCACCGGCTGGGCATCGCCCTTGAGCAAGGCGCGCCAGTTGGTACGGTCGGCGACCTGACTGCGCAGCAGGTCTTCGACGAAACCGGACTGCTGCCGGGTCGCCACACGCAAAATAGGCAAGGCCTGGCTCGCGCCCTGGTCCAGCCAGCGGGTCGGCAACTGGGTGGCCCGGGTGATACCGACCTTCACGCCCGATGAGTTGGCGAGATAGACGATATGGTCGGTCATGCAGAACTGCTCGCCCCAGGACGGATCCCGGCAGGTGCCGTGCTCGTGATGGCACTTCTCCGGGCTCATGATGCATACGTCGCACTGGGCCAGCTTGAGCATGCATGGGTAGCAATAACCCTGGCTGTAGCTGGATTTGGTCTTGCGACCGCAATGGCTGCAATGGATGGCGCCCAGGTATTCCAGGCGCACCGTCTTGCCGATCAGCGGGTTGACGGGGATTTCTGCATCGCCCAGCCGAAAGCTGTATTGCACGAAGGGCGCCGCATCCTGGCGCGCCGACATTTTGTTGACTGCTCCGCGACCAAGCTCGATCAATGGATGGCATCCGACTTGAACAGGATATTAGCCACCGGCTCGGATTTGGACGCACATTCCTGCGGGCCCATGTAACCGATGCGCTGGTCTTCCGGCAGGTTCTGCGCTTCCCAGGCGATCAACGCCTGCAAGGACAGCTCGCGCTGCTCCTGGGTCAGCTTGCGGCCATCGGACCACTTACCGATTTCCACAGCCAGCTTCAGGCTCTCGTAGATATCGGGGGTGATGTTTTCAATCATTTCAGCAAAAGAGGACATTCTGTACTCCAGAAAATAGGGGGCAATTCCAGGCTCTGTACGAAAAGTCGGCGAGCGAAGGTCAGGCAAGGCAAAAACAGGCGAGGAAGCGGAGTTTACGTGTTGTAAATGAGCATTCCGAGCCTGTTTTTAACGCAGCATCACCGAGCGCAGCCACTTTTCGTACAGAGCCTAGGCTCTGCGGCGGGCAATGGCACCCCCCACAAGGCCGGTAACACAACCAATAATCAGACCACCGACATGAGCGCCGTTGGCGATATCGCCAAAACCCAGCAGGCTCACCAGCCCGGACAGACACAACACCAGCCAGACCAGCATCATGATCAGCACGCCACGTGGCATGCGGTAGATCGGGTTGGGCGCCAGCCACTGGAAAATCCAGCAATGGCCCAGCAACCCGTAAAGAACTCCCGATAACCCGCCAAACAGGCTCGGGCCACCGAATGCATATTGGACCGAGTTGGAAAACGCGGCGAACAGCAGCGTCAGGCCCAGCAGATGCCAGCGCCCCTGACGCAGCTCGATGCGCCGCCCAAGCTCCCAGTACCACAGGCCGTTCATGGACAGATGCAGAATTCCGAAGTGGATCAGCATCGGGGTGAAGATACGCCACCACTCCCCTGCCGCCAGGCTGTCGGCAAGAGGCACGAACATCGCGTATTCATCCTGGACCCGAAAGTCCAGAAACGTCAGCCAGCGCACGGTATCGAGGTCATCCCCCAACAAGGTGAGCCCGGCAACGACCAGGGTCGCCAGCAGCACCAGTGCGGTCATCGGGCTGTTGCGCAACTGCTGAGCGAAGCCTGGACGTTTCACTTTGGTCACTGCGGCTCCAGGCGGTAACTCATAAGTGTCGTCACCCTCCGGAAAGCGTGCGTACAAATTGCGCACTTCTTCGGCCAGTTGCCCTACATCCGGTACCCAGAGCACTTGCTCACCCGCCTCCTCGCTGACCCGATGAGGAACGCCCAGACGCTGAAGCAAGCTGATGAAGCCTGTCAGATCGGTGCTCAGGGGCAAGCGCAGAACGGCAACGGGGTTCATTGTGAAACCTCGGGACGCTGCACATCGACCCAGACGAATTTACCCGGATCGATCTGTGTTTCCTGATCCAGCCGATACGCGACCAGCTTGCCGTAGAGCACAGCGCTGTAATCCAGGCAGGCCAGGTTCGGGCGAATCGGTGCAGGTATGCCGCTACGCCAGTAATGGCCGACGAACAGCAATGGCTCGTCGATGCCATAGCGCAACAGGGCGTTCTTTTCCGAAGTGGACAGCGGCGTCTTGGCCACGCCTTCGGGCAAGGCGTCGGGCTGGAACACCACATCGCCGTAGGTCTGTGGGTCGTCTTCCCAGAATTTGGTGCGGAAGAAAGCGCGGGACAGGCCATCGCCGCCGGTCAGGGTCAAGCCATGGGGCAGGCGCATGTCAGTGCCGCGCAACAGACGGTTGAAAACGCCACTGGCAAAACTGCCGGGCACCGCCGAAGCCTGGACGAAATGCTTGTCGATGCAGCCATTGCCGTGCAAGCCACGCAGGGGCTCGATCAGGCTTGGGTCCCAGCAGGCGTGAACCACGCGGAAACGGCCTGCATCGATGTACAGCGGCAGCTCGTAGAACCATTGGACAAACTCGCTCCACTCCGCCGGATACTGCTCGAACTGCGCAAGCGTCTCGCCGATAAGCCGCGCATGACGCGGCGTATGTTCGCGCACGAAACGCTGACTGCCTTCGGGCAAGGCCGGTGTCACCCAGCCCAGCGCATTGAACTCATGGTTGCCCATGATGCAATAGGCCTGACCCGCCTGGACCATGTCGCGCACGATATGCAGCGCCTCGCGGATCCGGGGGCCTCGGTCAATGATATCGCCCAGGAAAATCACCCTGCGTTCAGGATGACGCCAGACGCCCGCCTGAAAACGGTAACCGAGCAACTCCAGCAAGTGCTCAAGCGTATGAGCACAACCGTGCACGTCACCGATCAGATCGTAGCCACGCGCAGGATCGAGCATCAGTCGCCTCCGACGCCGAGTCTGCTGCCCCAGCCGAGCTTGGTGCGGCAGACTTCGTAATAGTTATGATCCAGCGGGTGAATCAGGCGCAGTTTCTGGGATTTCTTGCTGACGGTAATGGTATCGCCCGGTGCGCAAGTGAAATGGTTCTGCCCATCACAGGACACCTGGGGATAGATGGTCATGTCCTTGGACACCACGATTTTCAGCTCGCTGTTGCCGTCGACCACTATCGGGCGGCCAGAAAGCGTGTGCGGATACATGGGCACGATAACGATGGCATCGAGCTTGGGATGCATGATCGGCCCACCTGCCGACAGCGCGTAGGCAGTCGAACCGGTAGGCGTGGCGATGATCAGGCCGTCGGCCTTCTGGCTACAGACGAACTGGCCATCGATATAGATCTCGAACTCGATCATCCGCGTGGACTTGCCGGGGTGCAGCACCACATCGTTGAGCGCGTCGCCCTGGCCAATGGCCTCACCATGACGGCGAACTTCGGCCTGAAGCAGGAAGCGGTTTTCCACCAGATAGTGTCCATCCAGAACTTCAGCGACTTTCACTTCCAGTTCGTCAGGACGGATATCGGTCAGAAAACCCAGGTTGCCACGGTTGATGCCCAATACCGGAACGTTGTGCTTGGCCAACGCCCGCGCCGCGCCCAGCAGACTGCCGTCGCCGCCCACCACAATGACCATGTCGCACACTTCGCCGAGCATCTTGCGCGACGAGGTCTGCAGACCGTGGCCGGGCAGTACTTCAGCGATGGTGTCTTCCAGAATGACGTGCAGATGCCGGTCCAACAGGAATCTCTTGAGTCGGCGAACGGTATCGAGCACCTGAACACTGCCCAGACGACCGATGATGCCGATATTGCGAAATTGCTCCATGGGGCTCCTGCTGCGGGTTCGATACGGCCTTAAAGAAACGGATTATGGGCGAAAGGGCCGGTTAGCGGCAATGTATGCACAACCCCGTAGGAGCGAATTCATTCGCGAAGGAAGCCCAGGCGACGCATCACCTGTGAATGTACACGGCTCTTCGCGAATGAATTCGCTCCTACGGGGGGATGGGGGCTATCCTCGGTACATGACTCTATTTCCCGACCTGATCGACCTCCCCCGCCAGTTGCGCCACCCAGAGGTGCGCGACCTGGCCTGGGTCATCCTCGCGCCGCCCATGCTCGATGCAACGCCATGGCCGCAACGTCATCCATTGACCGGCAGCGACTGGGTACAGCACCCCGATCAACTGGCAGACTTCTTGTATCAACTGGATCGGGACAGTTCCCCGCTGGAACACTGGCTGTCGCTCAGCGCCACACGCAGGCTGGGGCTTTACTACGAACGGCTCTGGCAGTTCGCGGTGCATCATGCGCCGGGAGTCGAGATCATCGCCGCCAACCTGCCGATTCGTCTGGAAGGTCATACCCTGGGCGAACTGGACATGCTGCTGCGGGATCGTGATGGTGTGCATCACGTGGAACTGGCCATCAAACTGTATCTCGGGCCGCAAGACGGCGATGGCCATGACACGGCGCAATGGCTGGGGCCTGGATGCCATGACCGGCTGGACCGAAAGCTTACACACCTGAGCCAGCATCAACTGCCGATGTCCTCACGCCCGGAAAGCCGGGCGACGCTGTCGGCGCTGGGAATCGAGGCCTTCACGGCCGAGTTATGGCTGGGTGGCTATCTGCTCTATCCCTGGCCGGGACAGGCCCGATCACCGGCAGGTGCCCATAGCCAGCACCTCAAAGGGCTCTGGCTGCATCAACGGGATTGGGAAGAATTCATCGCACAAAGCCCGACGGGGCGCTGGCAGCCTTTGCCACGTCACGCCTGGCTGGCACCCGCTCATTACGCCCAAGCCTGGAGCCATGAGCAATTGCAGGACTGGCTGACGCAGCTCGACCCACTGGCTCCGGCGCAACTGCTGGTACGCCTGAATCAGAACCCGCAGGGGGAATGGGAAGAAGCAGAGCGTCTGTTTCTGGTGTCGGACATGTGGCCCAATCTGGCCGACACCAGTAACACACTCAGCTCGGAAGCTGTCTCGACACCACCCGCCTGATCACTTGGTCTTCGGCAGCAAGATGGTCAGGATGCCGAGCAACGGCAGGTAGGAGCACAGGTTGTAGACATACAGAATGCCGTGGCTATCGGCCAGATAACCTAGCAACGCCGCACCGATCCCGCCAAAGCCGAACATCAGGCCGAAGAAGATACCGGCAATCATGCCCACGTTGCCCGGCACCAGTTCCTGGGCATACACCACAATGGCAGAAAACGCCGACGCCAGAATGAAGCCGATAATGACGCTCAGCACGCTGGTCCAGAACAGATCGGCATAGGGCAGCGCCAGGGTGAAAGGCGCCGCGCCGAGAATCGAAAACCAGATCACTTTCTTGCGGCCGATCTTGTCGCCAATCGGGCCGCCAAAGAACGTGCCCGCCGCCACCGCGCCCAGAAACAGGAACAGGTGCAACTGCGAACTGGCCACCGACAGGTCGAACTTCTCGATCAGGTAGAACGTGAAGTAGCTGGTGAGGCTGGTCATGTAGAAGAACTTGGAGAAGACCAGAAACGCCAATATGCCCAGCGACAGAATCACCCGCTTTCTCGACAGGCCATGGGTCGCCGCCTGCCCGGCCTTGAGCTTGAACAGGTTCAGGTGTGCCCGATACCAACGGCTGATGGCGTACAGCAAGCCCAGGGAAAACAGGGCAAACAAGCCGATCCAGGCCACATTGCCCTGACCGAAAGGAATGATGATCACAGCCGCCAGCAACGGACCGAATGCCGAGCCAGTATTGCCACCGACCTGGAAGGTCGATTGCGCCAGACCAAAACGCCCGCCCGAAGCCAGCCTTGCAATACGCGAGGCTTCAGGGTGAAAGGTCGAAGAGCCGATGCCGATAAGCGCCGAGGCCACCAGAATCAATGGGAAACTGCCCACCATCGACAGCATCACAATGCCGATCAGGGTACAGATCGAACCCAGAGGCAGGACCAGCGGGTTGGGATGCCGGTCGGTGTAATAACCGACCCAGGGCTGCAACAACGAAGCCGTGATCTGGAAGGTCAGGGTAATCAGCCCGATCTGGGTGAAACTCAAATCGTAACTGGCCTTGAGCATCGGATAGATCGACGGCAGCACAGCCTGGATCAGGTCGTTGATCAAATGCGCCAGGGCGACCGCGCCGATAATACGCATCACTAATGGGCTGGTCTGAGGAGTCGTCGAAGCCGCGGGAGAACCGGGCTGAGCGCTGATCGCCATGCATTTCATCCGTAAAAATGGTTTTGGAGTGCCCCCATTCTGATATTACAAAATGTGTCATATCGAGGCAGGGTCGCCAATGTGCCATTTTTCAGGGCGCCCGTGCCATTTTTTATTGCATGTTTGCGATGGGTTTAATGAACTCAGGACGGGAGCGAATTCATTCGTGAACCAGGTCCCACCTCTCCACGCTCTGCCACATCATGCAATGAAATCTTCGAGGTTTCCGGCAACGCCAGACCACCCGCCAGTGCCAGAGCCGCTACGGCAATCAGATAAAAGGCCGGCGACAAGTTACTGCCGGTAGTGCTGATCAACCAGGTTGCTACCAGCGGCGCAGTGCCACCGAACAGGGTGTAGGCCATGTTGTAGGTGATGGCCGATGCCGTGTAACGGGTGCGGGTCGGGAAGGTTTCCGAGAGCAGCGCCGCCGTGACAACACCGCACAACACCGCGCCGATGGCCAACAGCATCACTCCGAAAATCGAAGCCGCGAACGATCCCGAACTGGCCATCAGGAAAGACGGAAACACCACCAGCATCAGCAATACGCAGGCCGTGACCACGGTGGCGCGTCGTCCGACCCGATCGGAATAAGCCCCGGCCAGCGGGCAGATCGCAGCGGCAAACAACAAGGCGATCAACGACACCAGCAACGCCGTGGCCCGACTCAAGCCACCCGCCACTTGCAGGTAAGTGGCGAAGTAAGTGGTGAACATGTAGAACGACAGCGCCGTCAGGGAAATGAAAGCCCCCAGACAGCAGATGGCCGCGCCATGGTTGCGCAGGGTTTCCTTTAGCGGCGAATGGGCCACGTCATGCTCGTCGGTCACGGCCTGAAAAGCCGGCGTTTCGTCCAGCCTCCAGCGCAGATACAGACCGACCAGCCCCAGCGGCGCAGCAATCAGAAATGGCAGACGCCAGCCCCAACTGCCCATGGTTTCTGCCGACAAGGCCGCCTCCAGCGCATAAGCCACCACTGCAGCAGCAGCGAAGGCCGAGAACGTCGAGACCGGCAGGAAACTGCCATACCAGGCGCGCTGGTCTTTCGGCGCATGCTCCATCAGGTAGGCGCAGGCCCCGGCATACTCACCACCCGCCGAAAAACCCTGAGCACAGCGAATGATGGTCAGCAGAATCGGAGCAGTCACGCCAATGGCTGCATAAGTGGGCAACAGGCCGATCAGGGTCGTGGCGCCCGCCATCAACAGGATGGTGATGGCCAGCGTGCGCTTGCGACCGATCCTGTCACCCAGCATGCCAAAGAAAATACCGCCCAGAGGCCGGAAGGCAAAGGCAACGGCAAAGACCGCAAAGGTTTTCAGCAGTGCGGCACTGGTGTCGGTGCTGGGGAAGAATTGCAGAGCGATGGTGGTCGCCAGAAAGCCATAGACCGCAAAGTCGAACCATTCGACAAAGTTACCGATGGCGGCAGCCACTATGACTTTTCTCAAAGTAGCAGGATCGACCTGCTCTACGACGGTAGTTGTCATGCTGACCTCGGCCATTGATGGGGGATGACCGATTATCAAGACAGTGAATAGAAGGCTTTACTCCAAAAGTGTCATCCACGTAGTCAGGGACGACGCCTCTGCCTCAGGGCATCATTGCCCGTCGGCCTTGCAGGCCACCGGTGTGAACAAAGATCAGGCGAGTGCCCGAAATGAAGCGCCCGGCTGCGACTTCATGGTGCAGCGCCAGCAGCGCTTTGCCGGTGTAAAGCGGCTCCAGCGGGATACCGCCTTGCGCTTCACTGTTGGCGATGAACGCCATTAAATCCTCATCGGTTCTGGCAAAACCACCGCGACTGGCATCGAGCAACTGGTAACACGAAGACCTGCCCACCAACGCCGCCACATTCTGAGCGACGCCATGATCATCCGGAACCGCCAGCGCGCCATATACCGGGTGAGCACCCGCCTCCGCCAGCACCAGCCCGGCCAGTGTGGTCCCGGTACCCGCCGCCAGCCACCAACCGTGATAATCATCCCAACCCAGCGACTGCAACGGTTCTTTTATCAAGTCCAGCAATCGGGCACAGCCCAAGGCACCGGGCATGCCGCCACCACCTTCAGGAATCGGATACAGCTCGGGATACTGCGCTTGCCATGGCAACCAGAAGCCCTCCTCATGCCGAGCCCGATAACCGCCATAACCCAGCCAGTGCAATTGCATCCCGAAGGCTTGCAGGTCGAGCACCGTAGGCGTCACTTGCTCATGACCACGCAGCAAGCCCACCGTGGGAAAACCAAAACGCCTGCCCGCCGCCGCCGCCGCATGCAAATGATTGGAATGAGCGCCTCCAAGGCTGATGACGCCCGCCGCTCCACCCTGAGCCGCACAAGCCAGATGCTCGGTGAGCTTGAACCACTTGTTGCCGCTGATCAGCGGATCGATAAGGTCCAGCCGCAGAATCGCGACTTCGATGCCTGCCTTTTTTAACCAGGGCAGGCTCAGACGTTCGAGAGGGGCTGTGGGTTGCCAGGTCAGTGCAGAGGCAAGCATGGAAAGATCAGGAATGAGGGGACGGGCTGCAGTGTACAGTTTTTGTATACCCTTGGGCCTTGGTCCCCGCACTCAGCAACTTTCAGACTTGCCGATCACTCGACCTTGAACCCCGGCTTGCCGTTTTCGGCCCGCCACTGTTTGATGGTGTTCACGATGCCTTCTGGGGATGAGTCTGCATCTGGCTGGGGGTAATAAATGAGATCACTCCCGTCTGGATGCTCGATGATCGCCCTGAAGTGCCTGACCCATTTCCGGTGCGCAGCTTCACTTGCTGCGTTGACTACGCAAATATCCGTTACAAAACGGATAAATTCATGTTCAGTGTAGTCCTCGATTTTATTTTTCAACTCAGCCACGCTTCACCTCCGAATGTAACTTAGTGACGTTCAGGCTTACCGATCACTCGGCCTTGAACCCCGGTTTGCCGTTTTCAGCTCGCCACTGCTTGATGGTGTTCACGATGCCTTCTGGGGAGGAGTCTGCGTCTGGCTGTGGGTAATAAATGAGATCACTCCCGTCTGGATGCTCGGTAACATTCTCAAAATGGATAACCCATCGCCCATGCTCAGCCTCGCTCATCGCATTGACTGCACAAATGTCACTCACAAAACGGATGAATTCCAACTCGGAGTAATCCTCTAACTTGCCTTTCAACTCAGCCATGCTTCACCTCCGAATGCAATTTAATATGACGTGCAGGGGTAAGAATACGCATATTATTCACATCATAAACGGCAGCTCCGTTAGATATAAAGTCTATATGATGAATCTCAAACACCCTCCTCTCACCGACACTTTGCTTCTTCGGAGTATATGGAGCATAGCCTTTCTGCATCAGCACCTTATTTTCCGAAGAAAACTGATTTACAAGGAGTTCATCATCCGCTACCAGCTTCCAGAAGGCCTCTCTAAAGCGGGAAAAATTACTGAACTGCTTACCCCGTAACTGTTCAGCTATCTGCTTCGGTATAGGAGCCCCCTCTCCCTCTGCCAATGCCTCTAACCAGTCATGGAAAACAGTCTGCCCCTCACCACTTACAACGCCCGGCATATTTCGAGGACTTTGGAAAACTGCGTAAAGTGCAGGCAGTCCAGAGTCCGCAGGAAATATAAAAATATAATCGTCGATCTCGACATCATCGAGCTCCGGATAAGTGTCAATTCTGCCAGCAACAGGAGTTAATATCGCACCCTCATACACTGGGACTTCAGGTATATCGGCAGGTAGTGCAGTAGAACTGTTGCCCGGATTGACTATTGGCGTCCAGATCAGGGTCTTGGGCGGTATATCCGGCGTCGAGATCGAGTAAACGTTCAGTGCAGAATCGTATGCCGCAGCGATAACCCGTACGCTCCTCGATACATGTGCCCCGTCGGCAGGAATGACGATAATCTCCGTATGTCCACTGTCCGCCGATTTGAAGCCGAGACGGACAGGAAGATCTATGGGGCCATGGTTTATCTCAGTAATCTGCGATGTTGTCAGGTCCGTCAGTGGCAGCATGAGTGCGTAGCGATTCGGCAACTCGCCGTTTCCCAACCTGGATGGATAAATCAAAGCACCCACACCGACCAGAAGACCGGAAGCTGCACCAGCAGCCAACTCAGCCAGTGCGGTAATTGAGGCGCGTATAGAGGCTTGCAAGGTTAGCGTAGCGCCATCGGCCGCCAAGACCCTCCCAGCCGTAGTAGCAAGTTGAGCACCAGCCTCAGTTGTCGCCCCATTGATCTGAAAAATATTTTGGGCAATCTGCTCTAGTCGCTGTTCTTCTCTTAACCTCTCGGTTTCAGCTTGAGCTTGTTCTACAGCCCGGGTTGCCGCTTCCGCCTGGGCTTGTTCCGCTGCTCGGGCTGCCGCCTCCACCTGGGCTTGTTCCGCCGCTCGGGCTGCCGCTTCCGCTGCTACTTGCTTTTGCATTTCCGCCACTCTTGCGCTAAATGTAGCCGCTTGATCAGCCAACTTCCCAAGTGCTTCTTGTGCAAAACGGCGCTTATAAGCTGCTTCATGAGAGGTTTGGGCAAATCCATGAAGCTCCCGAGGACGGGGGTGACTATTCATAAAACGGATAACGACATCCATTTGCTGCTTAGGAGTCAACGACAATGGATCCGTCCCATAAAATCGATCCGCCGCCGCAGAAACCTGTTGGATTTCAGTTCTCTTTTTTTCCATAAGCTGTGCGCGCAAAACCAACTCACGCTGAAGCCCTTCGATTGTATTGGCGTCTTGAGAAACTCCCCCACGAGCAGCACTGAGTTCTTGTTCAAGAACTGAGTCAATCAAATCGAGGCTAGTCTGGAAGCTTTTTTCCCAATCCTGGAGAGTATGATACATAAAGGGACCAAATCGCATGGCTTCGGGTATCGAGGGCGCTGATGCTCCCCATGATCGTCCAAGGCTAAAGTCCCCAGTCGGTGGCTGCTCCCCAATATAAATAGGCGGCAGTGTTATTTGTTTCTTTGGCATTTATCATCCTTAAAAACAACGAGCCAGCATCCTGAACACAGGGCTTCAGGCACGTATAAAAAGTGCATCCATGCAATTATTGAAAGCAAAACAATGTGTAGGACAACGACTACTAAACAAAACCTGTTTAAACACTACCCAAGAAAAATGTACAGCAACATCAAAAAATAAGTTCAATACATTTTATTACAAGAAAAAATCAAAAATATGAACCATTACTTTTGAAAAATTAAAATCAGACACATCGCAACCAACCGTAGGAAAAACCCTAAATCAAAAAAGTATTTACGCACCAAAAAAGAAAAGGCGCTTGCGCGCCTTTCAACTAAAAAGAATGACTCAGTTCAAAATTACAACTCAGCAGCCAGCCTGGAACCCTGATCAATCGCTCGCTTGGCATCCAGCTCGGCAGCAACATCAGCGCCACCAATCAGATGAACGCTCTGCCCTGCGTCAACCAGTCCGTCATACAGCTCGCGCAACGGGTCCTGGCCGGCGCAGATGACGATGTTGTCCACCGGCAGCAGTTTCTCTTCGCCTTCGCCAATGCGGATATGCAGGCCGGCATCGTCGATTTTCAGGTACTGCACGCTGTTGAGCATTTGCACTTGCTTGTTTTTCAGGCCGGTGCGGTGAATCCAGCCGGTGGTCTTGCCCAGGCCATCGCCGACCTTGGTGTCCTTGCGTTGCAGCAGGAATACCTGACGCGCCGGGGCATGGGCTTCAGCCTTGATGCCTGCCACACCGCCACGCGCCTGCAAGGTCGTGTCGATACCCCACTCTTTCCAGAAGGCGTCACGATCCTGGCTGGTGGAGACGCCCTGATGGACCAGGAACTCCGAGACATCGAAACCGATCCCGCCTGCCCCGATCACCGCCACGCTGCGGCCAACCGGTTTGCGTTGCAGGATCACGTCCAGATAGCTCAGCACCTTGGGGTTATCGATGCCGGGAATGGCCGGTGTGCGGGGCACGATTCCGGTGGCCAGCAGTACTTCGTCGAAACCGCCATCCAGCAGATCCTGCACCCCGACACGTGTTCCCAGGCGCAACTCTACGCCGGTGTTTTTCAGCTTGTGCTTGAAGTAGCGCAAGGTTTCATAAAACTCTTCCTTGCCCGGCACACGCTTGGCGATGTTGAACTGCCCACCGATTTCACTGGCCGAATCGAACAGCGTCACCTGATGACCACGCTCCGCCGCCACGCTTGCAGCCGCAAGGCCGGCAGGCCCTGCGCCCACCACCGCGACTTTCTTGACCTGCCGCACCGGCAGGTAATTGAGTTCGGTTTCATGACAGGCACGCGGGTTGACCAGACAACTGGTGAGTTTGCCGCCAAAGGTATGGTCCAGACAGGCCTGGTTGCAGCCGATACAGGTATTGATCTCGTCGGCGCGGCCTGCCGCTGCCTTGTTGACGAACTCCGGGTCGGCCAGAAACGGCCGGGCCATGGACACCATGTCGGCATCACCTTCGCTGAGGATATGCTCGGCTATCTCCGGGGTATTGATACGGTTGGTAGTGATCAGCGGGATCTTCACAGAACCACGCAATTTGGCCGTCACCTTGCTGAAGGCGCCACGTGGCACCTTGGTGGCGATGGTCGGGATTCGTGCTTCATGCCAGCCGATACCGGTGTTGATGATCGTCGCGCCAGCCTGCTCGATAGCCTTGGCCAGGGTCACGATTTCTTCCCAGGTACTGCCGCCTTCCACCAGATCCAGCATTGAAAGGCGGAAGATGATGATGAACTCAGACCCGACAGCTTCACGCACCCGGCGCACGATTTCCACCGGCAGACGCATGCGATTTTCGTAGCTGCCACCCCAACGGTCGGTGCGGTGGTTGGTCTGTGCGACCAGGAACTGGTTGATGAAATAGCCTTCCGAACCCATGACTTCAACGCCGTCATAACCAGCGCTCTGAGCCAGGGTCGAGCAGGTCACAAAGTCCTGAATCTGCTTTTCTATGCCCTCTTCGTCCAGCTCTCGCGGCGTGAACGGATTGATCGGTGCCTGAATGGCGCTGGGAGCGACTTGCTCGGGGCTGTAGGCGTAACGGCCAGCATGCAGGATCTGCAGACAGATCTTGCCGCCAGCTTCGTGAACCGCTTCAGTGACGATGCGATGTTGCTCGGCTTCTTCAGGCGTGGTCAGTTTTGCAGCGCCCTTGTAGACCCCGCCTTCCTTGTTCGGCGCAATACCGCCGGTGACCATCAGCCCCACGCCGCCACGGGCACGCTCGGCGAAGTACGCCGCCATGCGCTCGAAACCTCCGGGCCTTTCCTCAAGACCGGTATGCATCGAGCCCATCAGGGTCCGGTTGCGCAGAGTCGTGAAACCCAGGTCCAGCGGGGCCAGCAGGTGCGGATAGCGAGTGGCAGTCATGGGAGCGCTCCATCGGTTTCATCACGGAAAAGCGAGGACATCTATGCGTCCTCTTGTTCTATTGCGGGCTCGTTGTATGACCCGTTCATGGCACAAACAGTAAAGAGCCGACCCGCCTCGCTCAATGACCGAAAGTGACAAGTTATTGATCCAAACGTGCAGGCAGGCTAGGCTCTGTACGAAAGTCGGCGAGCGAAGGTCAGGCAAGGCAAAAACAGGCGAGGAACGGTCGGAGTCGCGCTCGACTTTACGTGTTGTAAATGAGCATTCCGAGCCTGTTTTTAACGCAGCATCACCGAGCGCAGCCACTTATCGTACAAAGCCTAGTGTCCTGTCCTGGCCTTGGATCAACAGCACCTTATGCGTAAATTCTTCGGTATCTGCCTCATCCTGGCGAGTATCGCAACCCTTGTCAGTTATGGCCTGTGGACCGGGCAACGTGCGCAGGGACATTACCTGTCCGACCTGCGCATTCGTCTGGTCATCAACGAAGGCCAGCCCGGTGAGCGCGGCAACCTGCTGGGGGTCGAGCCCGAGCTGTTCCCCACCGACTACCAGAACCCCGGGCGTCTGCACCGCAAGCTGGCGGCCTACCTGCAACATGCCCGTGAACTGGGCCTGATCAATACCCGGACCATCGTTGTCCTGCCGGAACATGTGGGCACCTGGCTGTTTGTTTCAGGAGAGAAAAACCAGCTCTTTCAGGCCAGCGACCGGGATGAAGCCATGAGTTGGCTGCCTTGGAGCAACCCGCTGAAATTCATTGAGGCCTTCACTCAAGCCACCGGCGAGAATCGGCTGGAGGATGCTTATCTGCGCATGAAGGCGAACAGCATGGCGCGGGACTATCAAACCCTGTTCGGCGGCTTGGCCAAGGAGTTTGGCGTCACCCTGGTGGCTGGCAGCATCGTGCTGCCGGAGCCGCGTGTCGAAGCGGGTCAACTGCGGATCGGCAATGGCGCACTGTATAACAGCAGCCTTGTGTTTGGCAGCGACGGCATGCCACTCGGCCCGCCTCAACGCCAATTGTTTGCGAGCCCTTACCAGCACGATTATGTCGAGACAGCAGCCAGTGCGCCCTTGAACGTCATCGACACCCCGGCAGGTCGTCTGGCAGTGCTGATCGGCAGCGACAGCTGGTATCCGGGCAATTACGCACGCCTGAATGCTGACGGCGCCGAGCTGATTGCGGTGCCAGCCTTCGTTCCCGGCAAAAGTAGCTGGGCCAGCCCGTGGCGCGGATTCTGGGACAAGAGTGAAAACCCTGACACCGACCTCAAACCCGGCACGATCAGCGAAGGCGAAGCCTGGCGCCAACTGACCCTGACCGGCCGCACACCCGACAGCAATGCCCGGGCCGGTATCAGTGTGTTCCTGCACGGGCAGTTCTGGAACCAGGGCAGCTCCGGGCAAGGTTTTGCCAGCCACAACGGGCAGATCATCGGCGAGCAGCTTCTGGAAAACCGCGCCATGAGCGGCGCCCGTCTGATCAATATCTGGCTCTGACCATGCCTGACCTGACGCTGCGCCTCGGGGATCTTTCAGTGGGCTTTATCCAGAGCATGGGCGACGCCGTGCGCAGTTTCGGTCAGGACCCTGCCCCGCTTCTGGAACAATACGGCCTGGACACGGCGCGCCTGAGCGAAGCAGGCGCACGCCTGTCTATCCCGCGCTACATGCGTCTGGGCCATGCGGCCATCCAGCTTACCGGCCAACCGGGGCTGGGCTTGCGCATGGGACAGCTCAGCCGCCTCAGCCAGCTCGGACTGGCTGGTGTCACGGCAGCACAGGCACCGACCGTGCGCGAGGCTGCCCGGGTTCTGAGCCGTTTCGAGGCGTTGTATGGCTCCAACTATCGCGGTCAGTCGAGTTTTCATGAGGACGCAGAAGGTGCCTGGCTGCGCTTCTATTCCATCAGCCCCTACAACACCTACAACCGCTTTGTGGTGGACTCGATCCTTTGTGCCTGGATCAGCCACCTGTCAGCTCTGGCCGCCAGCCCCGTACGTGCTCAAAGGGTCGAGATCGAATTTGAAGCGCCTGAATATGCAGCCGACTACAGCTTGCTGAGCGACAACCCGGTGATCTTTGGCGCGGCGACCAATCAATTGCGTCTGGATCAGACAAGCCTGGCGCTGCGCAACCCTGAACACTGCCCAAGCACCTGGCAGCACTTGCTGCAATTGTGTGAAAAGGAACTGGAACAACTGACCCGCACCCGCAGCCTGCGCGAACGCATCATTCAGTTGCTGGGGCCGTTATTGAACGGAGGAAGGGAACCTGATCTGGAAGAGATCGCAGCCCGGCTCAAGCTGCCGACCTGGACACTACGCCGAAAACTGGCCGATGAAGGCACCCGCTTTCGCACCATCCTCAATGACACTCGCCGTGATCTGGCGATGACTTACATCCGCGACACTGAACTGGCGTTCGGCGAGATCGCGTATCTGCTGGGTTTTGCCTCGGCCGAAGCCTTTCAACGCGCCTTCAAACGCTGGAACAGCCAGACTCCAGGAGAGTTTCGCCGCAGCCAGCGTCAAAGCGCCTGACGCCACTCACAGTTCGGTAGCGTCGTCGGCGGGTTCCAGCGGGTCCAGCTCAAAGGCGCGGGATTCCAGCAGTTCTTCTTGATATTCGTCCATCTTTTCAGTCCTTTTGGGTGATTGATTGCCTGGTTGGAAACACTGAGATAACTGACCACAGGCACCACAGTAAAGTGCCAATGTGAATAAAAATGTTACGTCTTATAAAAATACGAGCGCTGCGCAAATCAATTTAGCGCATTCGTCTTCCGCTCAATTCACCCTTGACTTGGCAACACCTCCCGCCATAACCTCCAGCCCATGAACCCAATCAAGCAATTCTTCGGCCAGATTATTATTACCGTCATTCCAGTCATGGCGGGTTAGCCGACGTTTGCAAAAAACCCGCCCTGGAGGCGGGTTTCTTCTGTCTCCCGGGCTACTTTCAGAACCAGGAGTCAGACATGATCATCATCCTTCGCTCTATCGCCCTTCGCCTGTCCTCGAACCTGATCATCCTGACCCAGCCCAAGGGGTTGACGCGATGACCGATCTGCTCAACCACTACGCCCGCAAGATCCTCACGTCCCGCGTCTATGACGTCGCCGTAGAAACCCCGTTGCAGGGCGC
>NZ_BLVZ01000005.1 GCF_015471405.1 Pseudomonas cichorii | reverse complement strand
GTGGTGCCGGAAGAGGAACGGCATCTGGTGGGCGCAGCGCTGGAGGAGATTGGCTATCCGTATTGGGATGAGAGCCAGAATCCGGCGTACAAGCTGTTTCTGGGGTAAGCGATCTGTGGGTGTAATGCTGATCTAAGGCATGCATATCACCTGCGGGATGGGCCTTGGCCGCGACGACTTGCTTACAGGCAACATGTTTTCAGCGCCTGAAACTATGCTGTCGCGGCCAAGGCCCCCTCCCACGGATTGTGATTCCAGCCACCCGATTTCCACCTTGATTTGCTACGCTCAATACAGCTTCGCCAGCAAGGGATGTCCGCAATGGAATACATCACAGCGCTGAAAACCCTGCATATAGCCGCCATCACGCTATGGTTGCTCAGCGCCTTCGGGCTGGCTTTCTGGGTCATCAAGAAGCATGTTCATGACCGCCTTTTGCAACGCCCGGCCTTGTTTGTCTGGCTGCTGATGGCCGTCTGCCTGGCGATCCTGCCTTTCAGCGGCTGGTGGCTGGTTCATCTGCTCGGCTGGTCACTGGGGCAGACGTGGGTGCTGGCCAGTAGCGTGCTTTATGTTGTGGGGCTTTTCAGTTGGGTCTGGCTGGTGAGTCGGCTGGCCGGGAAGGCTGGCAATCTGCGGTTCACCTTGGCGCTGGCAGTCATTACCACCGTCTGCCTTATAGTGATGGCCGGTCTGATGGTCTTCAAACCGGCTTGATCGCGGCATTTCTCAACGCAGGGAAATCACCTGCCAGCCGCGCTTCTCTGCTTCTGCACGCAGTTTCGGGTCCGGGTCCACGGCCACTGGATGGGCGACCTGTTCCAGCAATGGCAGGTCATTCATGGAATCGCTATAGAAATAGCTGCCTTCCAGACTGAATGCGTTCTCTTCAAGCCAATGATTGAGCCGAGTCACCTTGCCTTCACGGAAGCAGGGTATACCTGTCGTGCGGCCGGTATAGCGCCCGTCGATCTGCTCGCACTCGGTCGCCAGCAAGGTGTCGATCCCCAGGCGGGCGACGATTGGCGCGGTGACGAAGCGGTTTGTGGCGGTTATGACCACCAGTTTGTCACCTGCGTCGCGGTGTTTGGCGATCAGTTCCAGCGCCTTGGGCAGTACGATAGGTTCGATGCAGTCGCGCATGAAGTCCCGGTGCCATTCATCAAGCTGGGCCATTTCTGTGCGACCCAGGATTTCAAGGCTGAAATTCAGGTAGTCGGTCAGGTTGAGCGTGCCGGCCAGGTAATCTTCATAGAATGCGTCGTTGCGCGTTTTGTAGGCCACGGCATCGAGGATGCCGCGTTCGCACAGGTAATCGCCCCAAGCGTGATCGCTGTCACCGCCCAGAAGTGTGTTGTCGAGGTCGAATAAAGCCAGGCGCATGTGGTTACTCGCTGAAATAACTGAAAAAAGAGCACAAGAATACGAGGTTTTCACAAGACTTCACATAAGGTGCTAAGGCTCGTTGCTGCTTTGATCGCCTTTGTGGAACAATGCGGCGACATGCGTTTGCGAGGTTGTTGCCGTGATCGACCCCGATGGTTTCCGTCCTAATGTCGGGATTATTCTGACAAACGATGCTGGTCAGGTCCTATGGGCTCGGCGTATTAACCAAGATGCCTGGCAGTTTCCGCAGGGTGGAATCAACCCTCAGGAGACGCCGGAAGACGCGCTTTATCGTGAATTGAATGAAGAAGTCGGGCTGGAACGACAGGATGTGCAGATTCTGGCCTGTACCCGAGGCTGGTTGCGCTATCGTCTGCCGCAACGACTGGTCCGTACTCATAGCCAACCGCTATGTATCGGCCAAAAACAGAAATGGTTTCTCCTGCGCCTGATCTCCAACGAGCAGCGGGTGCGGATGGATTTGACCGGTAAACCGGAGTTCGATGGCTGGCGCTGGGTCAGCTATTGGTATCCGTTAGGCCAAGTGGTGACATTCAAGCGCGAGGTGTATCGACGCGCACTCAAAGAGCTTGCCCCGCGCCTTTTATCGCGCGACTGACACGGAGTTCGACCCCGAGCCATGCTCAATACGCTGCGCAAGATCGTCCAGGAAGTAAACTCCGCCAAGGATCTCAAGGCGGCGTTGGGCATTATTGTGTTGCGCGTCAAGGAGGCCATGGGTAGCCAGGTCTGCTCGGTCTATCTGCTTGACCCCGAAGCCAACCGTTTTGTGCTGATGGCTTCCGAGGGTCTGAACAAGCGCTCCATCGGCAAGGTGAGCATGGCGCCGAACGAAGGCCTTGTGGGCCTTGTCGGTACCCGCGAAGAGCCGCTGAACCTCGAAAACGCTGCCGATCACCCCCGTTATCGCTACTTTGCCGAAACCGGTGAAGAGCGTTATGCCTCTTTCCTGGGCGCGCCGATCATCCATCACCGTCGTGTGGTTGGCGTGTTGGTGATCCAGCAAAAGGAGCGGCGTCAGTTCGACGAAGGGGAAGAAGCCTTCCTCGTCACCATGAGTGCCCAACTGGCAGGCGTAATCGCCCATGCCGAAGCCACTGGCTCGATCCGCGGTCTGGGTCGTCAGGGCAAGGGTATCCAGGAAGCCAAGTTTGTCGGCGTGGCCGGTTCGCCCGGTGCGGCGGTTGGCGTGGCGGTGGTCATGTTGCCACCCGCCGATCTGGAAGTGGTCCCCGATAAAGCTGTCACTGATATCGATGCCGAACTGGCGCTGTTCCAGAATGCGCTGGAAGGCGTGCGCAATGACATGCGTACCCTGTCAGCCAAGCTTGCGACCCAGTTGCGGCCTGAAGAGCTGGCACTGTTCGACGTTTACCTGATGATGCTCGACGACGCTTCGCTGGGTAGCGAAGTGACCAATATCATCAAGACCGGCCAATGGGCGCAGGGTGCCTTGCGTTCGGTGGTGAACGAGCACGTCAACCGTTTCGAGCTGATGGACGACGCCTACTTGCGCGAGCGTGCATCGGACGTCAAGGATTTGGGTCGCCGCTTGCTGGGTTACCTTCAGGAAGCCCGGCAGCAGGCACTGGTCTACCCCGACAACACCATTCTGGTCAGTGAAGAACTGTCACCGGCGATGCTGGGTGAAGTGCCGGAAGGCAAGCTGGTCGGGCTGGTGTCGGTACAGGGCTCGGGTAACTCCCATGTCGCGATTCTGGCGCGGGCCATGGGGATTCCCACGGTCATGGGCCTTGTGGACTTCCCTTATTCCAAGGTGGATGGCATCGACCTGATCGTCGATGGCTATCACGGTGAAGTCTTCACCAACCCCAGCGACATCATGCGTCAGCAGTTCACCAAAGTGGTGGAGGAAGAGCGCCAGCTGTCCCAAGGGCTCGATGCCCTGCGCGAGCTGCCTTGCGTGACGCTGGATGGTCATCGCATGCCGCTGTGGGTCAATACCGGCTTGCTGGCTGACGTCGCACGTGCCCAACAGCGTGGCGCTGAGGGTGTGGGCCTGTATCGTACCGAAGTGCCGTTCATGATCAACCAGCGTTTCCCGAGCGAAAAGGAACAGCTGGCCATCTACCGTGAACAACTGGCGGCCTTCCATCCGCTGCCGGTGACCATGCGCAGCCTGGATATCGGCGGCGACAAGGCGCTTTCCTACTTCCCGATCAAGGAAGAGAACCCGTTCCTGGGCTGGCGCGGCATTCGCGTCACCCTCGACCACCCGGAAATCTTCCTGGTGCAGACCCGCGCCATGCTCAAGGCCAGTGAAGGTCTGAACAACCTGCGTATTCTGCTGCCGATGATTTCCAGCACCCATGAAGTGGAAGAGGCCTTGCACCTTATCCATCGCGCATGGGGCGAAGTCCGCGACGAAGGCACCGATGTGCCGATGCCGCCTGTAGGCGTCATGATCGAAATTCCGGCTGCTGTCTATCAGACCCGCGACCTGGCCCGTCAGGTGGACTTCCTGTCCGTGGGCTCCAACGACCTGACCCAATACCTGCTGGCGGTTGACCGCAACAACCCGCGTGTCGCCGACCTCTACGACTACCTGCACCCGGCGGTGCTGCAAGCGCTGCAAAGCGTCGTGCGCGATGCCCATGCCGAAGGCAAGCCGGTGAGTATCTGCGGCGAGATGGCGGGCGATCCTGCTGCGGCTGTGCTGTTGATGGCGATGGGCTTTGACAGCCTGTCGATGAACGCCACCAACCTGCCGAAAGTGAAATGGATGCTGCGCCAGATCAACCTCAGCAAGGCCAAGGAACTGCTGGCCCAGTTGATGACCAACGACAACCCGCAAGTGATCAGCAGCTCGCTGCAACTGGCGCTGCGCAATCTGGGCCTGTCCCGGATGATCAATCCGGGGTCGGTCAAAGGGCATTGAGGCCGCTTCGACTGTATCGATCTGTCGCGGCCAAGGCCCCTCCCACAGGTTTGGTGTCCGTAGGAGCGCGCTTGCCCGCGATGCGTTTCAGCCCCTCCACGTTTCATCGCCCACCGCTAGAGCATCAAGCCGTGCTCCGGTAACATGCCGGACTGATTTTGGGGGCTCCCATGGAATTTGTGCTCTATCTGGCCCTGGGTGCCTGTGCGGGTGTGCTGGCCGGCCTGTTTGGCGTTGGCGGTGGCATCATTATCGTTCCGGTGCTGGTGCTCAGCTTCGGCCTGCAAGGTTTCGATGCGTCGGTGCTGACTCACCTGGCGGTCGGGACCTCTCTGGCGACTATCGTATTCACGTCGATCAACTCCGTTCGCGCTCATCACAGCATGGGCGCGGTGCGTTGGCCGATCTTTGCATGGCTGACGGTGGGCATTCTGGTGGGCGCAGGCCTCGGCTCGCTGACAGCCAGTTACATTGCCGGGCCTTATCTGCAGAAGATCATTGGTGTGTTCGCCCTGCTGGTCGCCTTGCAGATGGCGCTGGATCTGCGGCCCAAGGCCAGCCGTAGCGTGCCCGGCAAGCCAGGCCTGACAGCGGCAGGTGTGGTGATCGGCTGGGCTTCGGCGATTTTCGGGATCGGCGGCGGCTCTTTGACCGTGCCGTTCCTGACCTGGCGCAGCGTGTCCATGCAACAGGCGGTAGCAACTTCAGCGGCGTGCGGCTTTCCTATCGCGTTGGCAAGTGCAATAAGTTTCATGATTCTGGGCTGGCACGATCCCCAGCTGCCACCGCATAGTCTGGGCTTCGTTTACCTGCCCGCGCTGCTTGGCATTGCGGTCACCAGTATGTTTTTTGCGCGCTTCGGCGCCCGGCTGGCGCATAAACTGCCGCCACGTCTATTGAAACGACTGTTCGCTGCGCTGCTGTTATGCGTGGGCACCAGTTTCCTGATTTAGCTGTCTTTCGGATTCAGTCGCTCGCAAGAGCGTTCCAATTGAGGAGTTGCAATGCTGCCTTACCCGCAGATTGACCCGGTAGCCGTATCCCTCGGCCCGCTGCAAATTCACTGGTATGGACTGATGTATCTGGTCGGCATAGGTGGCGCATGGCTGCTTGCGTCGCGTCGCTTGAATGCTTTCGATCCGACCTGGACCAAGGAAAAACTCTCCGACCTGATTTTCTGGCTGGCCATGGGCGTCATTGTCGGCGGGCGTCTGGGTTATGTGCTGTTCTACGACCTGTCGGCTTATCTCGCCAATCCGCTGTTGATCTTTGAAGTCTGGAAAGGCGGCATGGCCTTCCACGGCGGTTTTGTCGGCGTGATGCTGGCGGCCTGGTGGTTTGGCAGACGCAATGGCAAGACTTTCTTCCAACTGATGGACTTCGTTGCTCCGCTGGTGCCGATTGGTCTGGGTGCCGGGCGTATCGGCAACTTCATCAATGCCGAGTTGTGGGGCAAGCCAAGCGATGTGCCATGGGCCATGGTCTTCCCGCCGTTCAGCGACCCGGCGCAACTGGCGCGTCATCCATCGCAGCTGTATCAGTTCGCCCTTGAAGGCGTGGCGCTGTTCATCATTCTCAACCTCTATGCACGCAAACCGCGCCCGACCATGGCCATTTCCGGCATGTTCGCCCTGTTTTACGGGATCTTCCGCTTTATCGTCGAGTTCGTCCGCGTGCCGGACGCGCAATTGGGCTATCTGGCGTGGGGCTGGGTCACCATGGGGCAGATTCTGAGTCTGCCGATGATTATCGCTGGTCTGGCCATGATCTGGCTGGCCTACAAGCGCGAACCTGCCAAGGCAGCGGCTTAATACTGAAACGCCGGGTGATGTTGCCCGGCGTGTTCAACGATGCAGGTAATTTATGAAGCAATATCTTGAACTAGTCGCCCATGTGATCAAGCACGGGACCTTGCAGTCCAACCGTACCGGCGTGAACACCATCAGTTTCCCCGGCGCGATGCTGCGTTATGACCTGCAGGAAGGTTTTCCGGCGATCACCACACGGCGTATGGCCTTCAAGTCGGCCATCGGCGAAATGGTCGGTTTCCTGCGTGGCGTCAGCAATGCAGCCGAATTTCGCGAACTGGGCTGCAAGGTCTGGGATCAGAACGCCAACGAGAACGCTCAGTGGCTGAACAACCCGTTCCGCAAGGGCGAGGATGATCTGGGCGAGATCTACGGCGTGCAGTGGCGCAAATGGCCGGCCTACAAGCGTATTGAAACCAGCAATGCGGCGGCGATTGAACTGGCCGTCAGCCAGGGTTACAAGCAGATCGCAGAGTCCGAAGAGGATGGCCAGAGCTTTGTGGTGCTGTACAAGGCCATCGATCAGATTCGCCAGTGCGTCGACACCATCATCAAGGATCCGGGCAGCCGCCGTATCCTGTTCCACGGCTGGAACTGCGCGCAGCTCGATGAGATGGCCTTGCCACCTTGTCACCTGCTTTACCAGTTGCACCCGAACCCGCAGACCCGGGAAATCTCCCTGACGCTGTACATTCGCTCAAACGATCTGGGCCTCGGAACGCCGTTCAACCTGACCGAAGGCGCTGCACTGCTGAGCCTGATCGGCCGCCTGACCGGCTACACGCCGCGCTGGTTCACCTATTTCATCGGTGATGCCCACGTCTACGAGAACCACCTGGACATGCTCAACGAACAGCTCACCCGTGAGCCGTTCCCGATGCCGAAACTGGTCATCTCGGACCGCGTGCCCGAGTTTGCCAAGACCGGTGTCTATCAGCCTGAATGGCTGGAACTGATCGAACCTTCCGACTTCTCGCTGGAAGGTTACGAGCACCATCCGGCGATGACAGCACCGATGGCGGTATAGGTGGGAAAGCTGCAAGTTTTGAGCTGCAAGCTACAAGCTGCTTGAGGCTTATAGCTTGCAGCTTCAGTGCCCATGACTCTTGCCCACATGGGATGGCTCGCCTTCGGCAGCCGCCACTGCGCCTGTCACTTCCAGCCGTTCCAGAATCCCGCAGTGGTCTGACTTGCCGTCGCCGCAACGGCGGCGCAGGTCCAATAGTTGCTCCTGTAAGGCTTGCAGGCTGGCGATGCGGGCGTTGACGTGTTCGATGTGTTCGTCGATCAGTGCGTTGACGCTTTCGCACTGGTCCTGCGGGCTGTCGCGCAGGTTGAGCAGGCTGCGGATTTCTTCCAGCGTCATGTCCAGGCTGCGGCAGTTGCGGATGAACGACAGCCGCTCTACATGCGCCTGGGTGTACAAGCGGTAATTGCCGTCGCTGCGGGCCGGTGCAGGCAGCAGGCCTTCACGCTCGTAATAACGAATGGTTTCAACCTGAGAATCCGTCAACTTCGCCAGTTCGCCGATCTTCATATGTTTCATCTCGTTTGAGCGCTTGACCCTATAGTGGCTACAGGGTGTTCACTTGGCAACAAGTAGATCCCGGGAGCGGACCATGGGCCAGATTACAGATATTTCTCCAAAGCACGATGATCATAAAGACGGGCACAAGCACGTTGCGCATGCTCATTCCTGCTGCTCCGGCGCAGCCGCGCCTGCCACTGTCACTTTTGATGAGGCGCCCGCAGCCAGTGGGCGTTTGAGCAGTTTCCGCATCGAGCAGATGGACTGCCCGACCGAGCAGACTCTGATCCAGAACAAGCTGGGAAAGCTGCCCGGTGTGCATAAGCTGGAATTCAACCTGATCAATCGCATCCTTGGCGTCTGGCATGACCTGCCGACGACCGAACCGATTCGTGAAGCCATCGGTGCGTTGGGCATGCAGGCCGACCCCATCGAGGAAGGCGCGAGCCAGGATGTGCCCGCGGCACCTGCGCCGAAAAAGCATTGGTGGCCTCTGGCACTGTCCGGCGTGATGGCGCTGGGCGCCGAAATCGTCCATTTCGCTCAGCTTGGCCCAACCTGGGTCGTTGCGCTGCTGGCCATTGTTTCTATCCTCAGTTGCGGCCTGACCACCTACAAAAAGGGCTGGATCGCGCTGAAGAACTTCAACCTCAATATAAACGCCTTGATGAGCATCGCGGTGACCGGCGCGGTCCTGATCGGCCAATGGCCTGAAGCGGCGATGGTGATGTTCCTGTTTACCGTGGCCGAACTGATCGAGGCCAAGTCTCTGGATCGTGCTCGTAACGCCATCAGCAGTCTGATGCAGTTGACGCCCGATGTGGCGACCGTCAGGCAGAGTGATGGAAGCTGGGTTGAAACCGAGGTCAAGAGCGTCGAATTGGGCGCTATCGTGCGGGTTCGGCCGGGTGAGCGGATCGGCCTTGATGGCGAGGTGGTGTCGGGTAACTCGACCATCGATCAGGCGCCGATTACAGGCGAAAGCCTGCCTGTGGAAAAAACCGTGGGTGACAAGGTGTTTGCCGGCACTATCAACCAGTCCGGGTCGCTTGAGTACCGAGTGACGGCTGCCGCGAGCCATTCCACGCTGGCGCGGATCATCCATGCGGTGGAAGCGGCTCAAGGCGCGCGGGCTCCGACCCAGAGTTTTGTCGATAGCTTTTCGCGAATCTACACACCGGTGGTTTTCCTGACCGCACTGGCCGTGGCCCTTGTTGCGCCACTGTTCTTCGGCGGTGCCTGGTTTGACTGGATCTACCGGGCATTGGTGTTGCTGGTTGTTGCCTGTCCTTGTGCTTTGGTGATTTCTACCCCGGTGACCATCGTCAGCGGTCTGGCCGCTGCGGCCCGCAAGGGGATCCTGATCAAGGGTGGCGTCTATCTGGAAATGGGCCGCAAGCTCGATTACCTGGCCCTCGACAAGACCGGCACCATCACCCACGGCAAGCCCGTGCAGACCGACTATCTACCACTGGATGTGACTGTCGCCGACAATGCGCCAGCCATTGCTGCCAGCCTGGCTGGTCGTTCCGATCATCCGGTTTCCCAGGCCATCGCCAAGGCGTCGGGGCAAGGGCAGGGCGTGCATGAGGTCAGTGCGTTCGAGGCATTGCCGGGGCGTGGTGTGAAAGGCGAGATCAATGGCCGGCTCTACCACTTGGGCAACCACCGTCTGGTCGAAGAACTGGGGCTGTGCTCGCCGGAGCTTGAAGCCAGGCTCGATGCGCTGGAAATACAAGGCAAGACCGTGGTTCTGTTGCTGGATACCTCTGGCCCGCTGGCGCTGTTCGCGGTCGCCGATACGGTCAAGGACAGCAGCCGCGAGGCTATCGCCCAGTTACACGAGCTTGGTATCAAGACCCTGATGCTGACCGGTGACAACCCGCACACCGCCAAGGCCATCGCTGCGCAAGTGGGGATCGATCAGGCTCAGGGCAATCTGCTGCCTGTGGATAAGTTGCAGGCCATTGAAGACCTGTATACCCGCAAGCATCGCGTCGGCATGGTGGGCGATGGCATCAACGATGCACCTGCGCTGGCCCGTTCGGAGATCGGTTTCGCCATGGCAGCGGCGGGCACCGACACGGCCATTGAAACTGCTGATGTCGCACTGATGGACGACGATCTGCGCAAGATCCCGGCGTTTATCCGACTGTCACGCGATACTTCGGCAATTCTCAAACAGAACATTGCGTTGGCGATTGTCACCAAGGTGTTCTTCCTGGGGATTACCTTTGCGGGTATGGCGACCATGTGGATGGCGGTGTTTGCCGACATGGGCGTGAGCTTGCTGGTGGTATTCAACGGGTTGAGATTGCTCAAGAAGTGAGCAATTTGGGGTTTTTTCGCGAATGAATTCGCTCCTACCGTAGGAGCGAATTTATTCGCGAAAGCGTAATCAACCAAACCTCTCCTGCCCCCAGGCAATAAAGGTCTCCAGCAACCCCTTCAATACCTCTTGGGTCGGCGCAGCAAGATCAGGGCGGTAATGGAAAGGGGCGAACTCTTCCATGTAGGTGTTCTGCGCCAGTTCCAGCTGTACGGCGTGGATATTGTTGGCCGGGTCGCCGTAATGGCGGGTGATATGGCCGCCCTTGAAGCGGCCATTGAGCACATGGCTGTAGTCCTTGGCCGCTGCACACAGGCTTTCCAGCCTGCCTGCCAGTTGCGGATCACAACTGGCACCGTTGAAGGTGCCGAGGTTGAAGTCCGGCAGTCGCCCGTCGAACAGATGCGGGACGTGGCCGCGAATGGAGTGGGCATCGAACAGCAGCGCATAACCGAACTCATCGCGCAGGCGTTGCAGCTCTTGCTCCAGGGTCTGGTGGTAAGGTACCCAGATCTGTTGCAGGTAGCTGGCGCGCTCGGCCGCGTCGGGTTCCTGGCCGTCCTTGAACAGCGGCACGCCGTCGAACAGGATCGAAGGAAACAGCCCGGTCGTCGCACCGGCATACAGCGGTTTGTCGTCGGACGGGCGATTGAGGTCGATGACGAAGCGCGAATACTCGGCAGCCAGGGTGCTGGCCCCCAGTTCGGCGGCGAAGTCGTACAGCTGCGGGATGTGCCAGTCGGTATCCGGCAGGCTCAAGGCTTCGTCCACCAGCCCGGCTTCGACTGCCGGTGTCAGCTTCAAGCCGGCATGAGGCATGCTGATCAGCAGCGGGACCCGGCCACGCTTGAATGTCAGAACGTTATCCACAGGGCTCTCCTTCAGATCGATGATTCGACGCCGTGGCGCACGATACGTTTGTCCAGATCGCCGCCCAGCCAGTAGGCCAGATCGGCAGGGCGTTCGATGTTCCAGGCGACGAAGTCCGCTACCTTGCCGGTTTCCAGCGAGCCATGGGTTTTATCCAGGCCCAGTGCCTTCGCAGCATTGAGGGTGACGCCCGCCAGGGCTTCTTCGGGCGTCATGCGGAACAGTGTGCAGGCCATGTTCAGCATCAGGCGCAGTGACAGGCCGGGCGAGGTACCGGGGTTCATGTCGGTGGAGATGGCGATAGGCACGCCATGCTTGCGCAGGGCTTCCATCGGCGGCAACTGGGTTTCGCGCAGAAAGTAATAGGCGCCCGGCAGTAGCACGGCGACGGTTCCGGCAGCAGCCATGGCAATGGCATCGTCTTCGGTCATGAACTCCAGATGGTCCGCCGACAAGGCCTGATAACGCGCCGCAAGGCTTGAGCCGCCCAGTGACGAAAGCTGTTCGGCGTGGAGTTTCACCGGCAAGCCCAGTTGCTTTGCGGTGATGAACACCTGCTCGACCTGAGCTGGCGAAAACGCCAGGTACTCGCAGAACGCATCCACGGCATCCACCAGACCTTCCTCGGCCAGTGCTGGAAGCATTTCGTCGCAGATATGCCGGATGTAATCGTCTGCGCGGTTGGCGTATTCCGGTGGCAGGGCGTGGGCAGCCAGGCATGTGCTGCGCACGGTGACGGGCAGGCTGCTGCCCAGGCGACGGATCACCTTGAGAATCTTGCGTTCGCTTGGCAGATCCAGGCCGTAGCCGGACTTCATCTCTACCGTGGTCACGCCGTCGCGAAGCAGATGCTTCAAACGCCGTTTGGCACTGGCGAACAATTCGTCTTCGCTGGCCGCTCGTGTTGCCCGCACGGTGCTGGCAATGCCGCCACCCGCAGCGGCGATGTCGGCATAGCTCACACCTTGCAGGCGCTGCTCGAATTCACCGCTGCGATTGCCACCGAACACCGTATGGGTGTGGCAATCGATGAGGCCCGGAGTAACCCAGGCGCCGCCCAGGTCTACGGTGCTGCCAAAATCAGTTTCCGAGAGCTGATTGTGAGGCCCGATCCAGTGGATGAACTCTCCAGAGGTCACGATGGCGGCATCCTCGATGATCGAGTAGTTGCCTTGCGCCATGGTTGCGATGTGACAGTTCTTCCAGAGTGTTGTCATCCCGGGCCTCCTTGGGTCATTGGGTGTTTTTGGTATGTCTGGGTTTTATCCACAGGTAGTAGGCGATAACCAGCAGCACAATCCAGATCGCGCCGACGATCAGCGCAGCCCGGTTGTTCGGGAAATAGCCCAGCACGCCGAAGATGAACAGCATGAAGACGATGGCGGCAGCCGGCCCATAAGGCCAGAACGGCACCGGGAACTTCAGTTGTGCGACTTCTTCGGGGGGCATGGAACGGCGCATGGCGACCTGGGTCAGCAGGATCATCAGCCATACCCAGACCGTGGCGAAGGTGGCCAGCGAAGCGATGAGCAGGAAGACGTCCTTGGGGATCAGGTAGTTGAGGAGCACGCCAGCCAGCAGCGTCACGCCCATCACCACGACCGTCATCCATGGCACGCCCTGACGCGACAGCCTGGCGAAACCGGCAGGTGCCTGACCTTCAAGCGCCATGCCATACATCATGCGGCCCGCGCCGAAGATGTCGCTGTTGATCGCCGACACCGCTGCCGAGATCACCACGATATTGAGAATGGTCGCTGCCGAGGCGATGCCCAGATTGTCGAAAATCTGCACGAACGGGCTGCCTTGGGTACCGATCTGCGGCCATGGGTAGATGGACATCAGCACAAACAGCGTCAGGACGTAGAACAATAGAATGCGCAGCGGCACGGCATTGATGGCCTGTGGCAGCGTGCGTTGCGGGTTCTTGGCTTCGCCGGCCGTGATGCCGATGATTTCGATGCCGCCAAAGGCGAACATCACCACGGCCAGCGAGGCGATCAGGCCGCCAATGCCATTGGGCATGAAGCCGCCGTGGGTCCAGAGGTTGCTGATGCCGATGGTGTTGTCACCGCTGGATGAGCCGATGCCGAACAGCATGATGCCGAAACCTGCGACGATCATCGCCACGATGGCGCCGACCTTGAGCAGCGATAGCCAGAACTCGGTTTCACCGAAGACCTTGACGTTGCACAGGTTGAGCGCGCCGATCAGGAACACGATGCCCAGCACCCAGATCCAGCGTGGCACTTCCGGGAACCAGAAGCCCATGTAGATCCCGAACGCGGTGACATCGGCCAGACAGACAATGATCATCTCGAAAGCGTAGGTCCAGCCCAGCACGAAACCCGCCAGAGGGCCGAGGTAGCGGCTGGCGTAATGGCTGAACGAGCCGGAGGTCGGGTTATGCACGGCCATCTCGCCCAGGGCGCGCATGACCATGAAGACCGCCGCGCCGCCGATCAGGTAAGCCAGCAGAACCGCAGGCCCCGCTTGCTGAATCGCGGCGGCGGAACCATAGAACAACCCTGTGCCGATGGCAGAGCCCAGAGCCATGAAGCGAATGTGGCGGGCGGATAACCCGCGTTTCAAACCATCTTTTGACGTCATTTCCGTCCATCTCATTACTGGGTATGGCAAATAGCTGCGAGAACACCTGCTTTCGGCTTCCCGCAGCGAACTACCATTGCGAGCCCTGCCAGGCTCGCGGTACATCACAGACTGGGTAGCAGACGTGCAGGAACCAACTGGTTCAGGCAAGTTGAGGACAACAGCTGGCTGGCAGCTTCTATGTCCGGTGCAAAAAAACGATCCTTCTCATAGGGCGGTACTTTGCTGCGCAGCGCGGCACGGGCCTGCTCCAGTTTCGGAGAGGTTTTAAGGCCGTTGCGCAAGTCCAGACCCTGGCATGCAGCCAGCCATTCTACGGCAAGAATCCCGCGAACGTTTTCTGCCATTTCCCATAACCGCTTGCCGGCTGCCGGAGCCATGGAAACATGGTCCTCCTGATTGGCTGAAGTCGGCAGGCTGTCGACGCTGTGTGGATGGGCCAAAGCCTTGTTTTCACTGGCCAGGGCGGCAGCGGTGACCTGGGCGATCATGAAGCCGGAGTTGACCCCGCCGTTGGCCACCAGGAAGGGCGGCAACTGCGACATGTGCTTGTCCATCATCAGCGAAATGCGGCGTTCGCTCAGGGAACCGATTTCCGCGATGGCCAGCGCCAGGTTATCGGCGGCCATGGCAACCGGTTCCGCGTGGAAGTTGCCGCCGGAGATCACATCGTTTTCGGCAGCGAATACCAGCGGGTTGTCGGAGACGGCGTTGGCTTCGATCTCCAGCACTTCGGCAGCCTGACGCAACTGGGTCAGGCAGGCACCCATGACCTGTGGCTGGCAGCGCAGCGAGTACGGGTCCTGAACCTTGTCGCAGTTGCGATGGGACTCGGACACTTCGCTGCTTTCCCCCAACAGGTCGCGATAGCAGGCTGCTGCATCGATCTGACCGCGCTGACCGCGAGCGGCATGGATGCGGGCGTCGAAAGGCGAGCGCGAACCGAGCACGGCTTCCACGGTGAGAGCGCCGCAGGCCATGGCTCCGGCGAACAGGTCTTCACCCTCGAACAGGCCGCGCAGTGCGAACGCGGTGGAAACCTGCGTTCCGTTGAGCAATGCCAGACCTTCCTTGGCAGCCAGAGTCAGCGGTTTCAGGCCTGCAACTTCAAGCGCATCGACGGCATCGAGCCATTCGCCTTTGTAGCGAGCCTTGCCTTCGCCCAGCAGTACCAGAGACATATGGGCCAGTGGCGCGAGGTCACCGGAAGCACCGACCGAACCCTTGAGCGGGATATGCGGATAGACCTCGGCATTGATCAGGGCGATCAAGGCATCGATCACCAGACGCCGGATACCGGAGAAACCACGGCTCAGGCTGTTAACCTTGAGCACCATGATCAGGCGCACCAGATCGTCGCTGATCGGCTGCCCGACACCGGCGGCATGGGACAGCACCAGAGAGCGTTGCAGGTTTTCCAGGTCCTCGCTGGCAATGCGGGTCGAGGCCAGCAGGCCGAAACCGGTGTTGATGCCATAGGCCGTGCGGTTCTCGGCGAGAATGCGCTCCACACAGGCCACGCTGTCTTCGATCTGCTGATCGGCGCTGCTATCGAGCTTCAGCGTTACCGGTTGCTGATAGATTGCACGCAGTTGCGCCAGGGTCAGTTGGCCCGGGATCAGATTCAATGACTTGGCAGATGGTTTGGTCACGATGCAGCTACTCCTTGATTGATGTCAGGCGACTGCTTTTTTGCAGCGCGTCGCCTTGCAGCCCTGTTGTCATGGGGTTGTCGTCTGTTCACGACAGTGCCGGAAAATCCTCTCCAGCACTTCTTCGTTCTTGAGTACGGCTACGCTGCTGGCAATATCCGGGGCCAGCCAGCGGTCTTCGTCGTAAGCGGGGATCTGCTCGCGCAGCGCGCGCCAGGCCATGCCGGTACCTGCCCCGAAACGCTGTTGTTTGAGAAACTCGAACGCCTGGGCCGCCAGCAGGTATTCGATGCCCAGAATCTGCGTCGCGTTGCCCAGTACCTTGTGCAGCTTCAAGGCAGCGCTGGTGCCCAGGCTCAGATGATCTTCCTGCAAGCCCGAGGTGACATAGTTATCGACCACCGCCGGTTGTGCCATCTGGCGGTTTTCTGCGCACAGCGAAGCGGCCACGTACTGGACGATCATCATCCCCGAATTGACGCCCGGCTGGCTGACCAGAAAAGCCGGCAAGCCGCTGACGGCCGGGTTGATCAGCCGATCCAGACGCCGCTCGGCAATCGAGCCCAGCTCCGCAACCGCCATGCACAGCAGATCTGCCGCCATGGCGACTGACTGGCCGTGCGGGTTGGCTTGCGACACCAC
This sequence comes from Pseudomonas cichorii, assembly GCF_015471405.1. Lineage (GTDB taxonomy): Bacteria > Pseudomonadota > Gammaproteobacteria > Pseudomonadales > Pseudomonadaceae > Aquipseudomonas > Aquipseudomonas serbiensis. Next base: position 433,103 of record NZ_BLVZ01000005.1, on the reverse strand, counting down.
GCGGTAATCCTCTGGAGTGCCCAGCAGCAAGGGGTTATCGGTGACTGCATTCAGCTCGGTTTCGACCTGCCTGATCGCGTGGGCCAGTTGGTCCCGCGTTGCGCCATGCACTTGTGGTATCGAACGAATGCTCAGTGCATCCTGGGTACGAATGCCTTGGCTGCTGGCGAGAACTTCGCTGCCCGCCAGCAGGCTGCGCAGGTTCTTGCCGACCTGTTGCATACCCGGATGTGGTTTGAGAGCGATGATGGTTTCATCGAAGGCATCGAGCTGGCCGCGCAGTGCTTCAAAGGTCATGGCACCGATCACGTCTGCCCATTGTGTCAGGCGCGTGGCGTCGGCAATGGCCAGACAGCTCAGGCCGGTCATGCAGGGTGTACCGTTGACCAGACACAGCCCGTCCTTGGCACCCAGCTCGACGGGGGACAGGCCTTCTTCGCTCAATGCCTGCTGCGCCGAAATGATCTGCCCGCGATAACTGACCTGACCCACACCTAGCAGCGCAATGCCGACGTGCGCCATATGGGTCAGATAACCCACCGACCCCTGCGATGGCACTTGCGGCGTGATGCCTTGATTGAGCAAGGCCAGCAGCGCTTGCACAACCTGTCTATGGATGCCGGACTTGCCCTGGCTGTAGTTGAGAATCGCGGCACAGATGATGGCCCGCGTCTGCTCGTCGGGCAGTGGTGCGCCTACGCCACAGGCATGGCTGAGCAATGTGTTGCGCGACAGGCGACTGAGTTGTTCGTCTGCCAGTGAGACATTGCACAGCGCACCGAGGCCGGTATTCACACCGTAAGCCCGTTCGCCGCTGGCAACGATGCGCTGGACGATGGCCTGGGCATTGTCGATGCGCGCCCAGGCCTGCTCCGACAGTATCAGGTGCGCGCCATCACGAGCCACGGCCACCACGTCCTGCCAGCCTGTCGGGGCATCACCGAAAACAATCTGTCTGGCTCGTGACATCGACACCATCCTTAAAGAGTGACTGCGCGCCGTTGCACGAAGCGATCAACGTAATCGTCGGCGGGCGAGTGAAGGATTTCCTTGGGCGTTCCGACCTGAATCAGGCGGCCATCCTTGAGAATCGCGATCCGGTTGCCGATACGCACGGCTTCGTCCAGGTCGTGGGTAATGAACACGATGGTTTTCTTCAGCGTCGATTGCAGCTCCAGCAACTGGTCCTGCATCTCGGCGCGGATCAGCGGATCGAGAGCGCTGAACGCTTCATCCATCAGGATGATGTCGGTGTCGGCCGCCAGTGCCCGTGCCAGACCAACGCGCTGACGCATGCCGCCAGAGAGCTGATGCGGGTATTTGTTTTCGTAGCCTTTGAGGCCCACGGTGGTGATCCAGTGTTGCGCACGCTCCTGGCAGAGCGCTTTGCTCTCGCCGCGCACCTTCAGGCCGTACGCCACGTTGTCCAGCACACTCTTGTGCGGCAGCAGGCCGAAGCTCTGGAACACCATGCTGATCTTGTGACGACGGAATTGGCGCAGGGCTTCCATGTCGTACCGCAGGATATCTTCGCCATCCACCAGAATCTCGCCACTGGTAGGATCGATCAGGCGATTGAAATGGCGCACCAGCGTCGATTTGCCCGAGCCCGACAATCCCATGATGACGAATATCTCGCCGCTACCGATCGACAGCGACAGGTCGTTGACGCCGACCACACAGCCGGTCTGGGCCAGCACCTGATCCTTGCTCTTGCTCTGTTGCACCATCGCCAGCGCTTCTTTCGAGCGGCTGCCGAATATCTTGAACACGTTTTTGACGACGATTTTGTTCGGTTCCAGGCTCATTATTTGCTCGCCTCATGCCGTGGGCGGCCATAGGCCTGCGTGATGCGGTCGATGACAACCGCCAGAATGACAATGGCCAGACCGGCTTCCAGGCCGCGCCCGACATTGAGGGTCTGGATACCCACCAGAACGTCCTCGCCCAGACCTCGGGCACCGATCATCGAAGCAATCACGACCATCGACAGCGCCATCATGGTGGTCTGGTTGATCCCGGCCATGATGCTTGGCATCGCCAGTGGCAGTTGCACGCCGAACAGTTGTTGCCAGCGATTGGCACCAAAGGCGTTGATCGCCTCCATCACCTCGCCATCGACCTGACGGATACCCAGGTCGGTCAGACGAATCAGCGGCGGCGCGGCGTAAATCACGGTAGCGAAGATCGCCGGGACCTTGCCCAGGCCGAACAGCATCAGCACCGGGATCAGGTAAACGAAGCTGGGCATGGTTTGCATGATGTCCAGCAGCGGCATCAGCACCGAGCGCAGGCGGTTGCTGCGTGCCGAAAGAATGCCCAGAGGAATGCCGATCAACACCGCGATGAACGTGGCGACCAGCATCAGCGCCAATGTCTGCATCAGCTTGTCCCACAGCCCGACAGCGCCGACGAGGAACAGGAGGCCGACAATCAATGCGGTGGTGACGATTTTCCGGGTCGCATGCCATGCAATACCGCCGACGATCATCAGCACCAGCCACCAGGGCGCCATACGCAGCAGGCTTTCCAGATTGACGATGGCCCACAGCAAGGTATCGGAAATGTGCCGGAACACATCGCCGTACTCGGTGACCAGCGCATCAACCCCGTCGTTGACCCAGTTGGCAATGGAGAAGGTAAAACTTTCGGGAAACATAAGGTGCTCTCGATCAAGTTGTCAGGCACAGCACATGTCGCCTGTGCCTGCGCAGATAATCTGCTCCGGGGTTTACAGAGAGGCCTCAACCTTTTTCGCAGCGTCTTCGCTGACCCACTTGTGCCAGACTTCCGGGTGTTCCTTGAGGAAAATCTTCGCCAGTTTCGGCGATTCGATCCGCTCCTTGGCCATGCGTCCCAGGTTCTGGTTCAGCAGGTCGATAGGCAGGTTGACCTTCTCCAGTACGGCGACCAGTTCAGGTGCCTGTTCGTGGAAAGCCTTGGACACACCGACCTTGATATCGATGGTCTTGTTGACGCCTGGTTCTTCCAGACGAACCAGATCGACTTGCCCCATCAACGGAGTGGGCGACCAGTAATACGTCAGGATCGGCTCACCGCGCTTGTAGCTGGACAGAATAGCCGCGTCCAGTGCCGGGCCGGTGCCTGGGCGGAAGTTGGTGTACTTGCTTTCCAGGCCGTAGGTCTTGAGCATTTCGCTGTTTTCCAGCTCGCAGGTCCAGCCGGCGGGGCAGTTGTAGAAGCGGCCTTTGCCGGGTTCTTCCTGATCCCTGAACACGGCTGAGTATTGAGCCAGATCTGCGATTGACTTCAGGTTCGGTGCCTTGGCTTCCAGCTTGCGCCTGGCATCGCCTTCAATCACATAGCGCGGCACGTACCAGCCTTCGACTGCGCCGACCACGGGCGCGCCGACGCCTACGACTTTTCCAGCCGCTGCGGCCTTGTTCCAGACTTCGCTGCGGCCTATCCACTCTTCTGCGAAGATTTGAATGTCATTGGTGCTCAGGGCGTTTTCCATGGCTATGGAATTGCCCGGCAACGCATCCACGCTGCAACCGTAGCCTTTGCTCAGGACGACTTGAAGAATGTCGGTCAGCAACATCGCGCTTTCCCAGTTCAGACCGGCAAACTTGACCGGCTTGCCTGACTCGCACCACCCGGCCGCTTGACTTGCACCGGCACTGACCAGCAGGCCAGCAGATACCAGAGTGGTTAACAGCGCTTTTTTCATTTTCATTGTCGATGCTCCAAAGCCTGAAAGGGATGACGGCAGCTTCAAGTAGGCATCCGGCCTGTGGGCGTTATCAGTGTCTATCCTGACTTTTTCGATGTGGCGGCTCTGAGCCGCCACACCCATGGCAAATGCCCTTAACGCCCGATCATCGGCAGGTTCAAGCCCTGCTCTTTGGCGCAATCAATCGCTATCTGGTAACCGGCATCGGCGTGACGCATGACGCCTGTCGCCGGGTCATTGTGCAGAACGCGGGCAATGCGCTCGGCCGCTTCATCGGTGCCGTCGCAGACAATCACCATGCCCGAATGCTGAGAGAAGCCCATGCCGACACCGCCGCCATGATGCAGCGACACCCAGGTCGCACCGCTGGCGGTATTGAGCAGGGCGTTGAGCAGCGGCCAGTCGGATACTGCGTCGGAACCGTCCTGCATGGACTCGGTTTCACGGTTGGGGCTGGAGACCGAGCCGGAGTCCAGATGGTCGCGACCGATCACCACGGGAGCAGACAATTCGCCGCTGCGGACCATTTCGTTGAACGCCAGGCCGAGTCTGGCGCGCTGTCCCAGGCCGACCCAGCAGATACGTGCTGGCAAACCCTGGAAGCTGATGCGTTCGCGGGCCATGTCCAGCCAGTTATGCAGGTGCGCATCGTCCGGGATCAGTTCCTTGACCTTGGCATCTGTCTTGTAGATGTCCTGCGGATCGCCCGACAGGGCCGCCCAGCGGAAAGGGCCTACGCCGCGACAGAACAATGGCCGGATGTAGGCGGGCACAAAGCCGGGGAAATCGAAGGCATTGGCTACGCCTTCTTCCTTGGCCATCTGACGGATGTTGTTGCCGTAGTCGAAGGTTGGAATACCTGCTTTCTGGAACGCCAGCATGGCTTCGACGTGTTCGGCCATGGACTGTTTGGCCGCTTTGACGACGGCGGCCGGCTCGGTCAGCGCACGTGCGCGGTAGTCTTCCCAGCTCCAGCCTTTGGGCAGGTAGCCATTGAGCGGATCGTGAGCGCTGGTCTGGTCGGTGACCATGTCCGGGCGCACGCCGCGACGGACCATTTCCGGCAGGATTTCAGCAGCGTTGCCGCACAGGGCGATGGAGATGGCCTTGCCTTCGGCGGTGTAGCGGGCGATACGCGCCAGGGCGTCGTCCAGGTCGGTGGCTTGCTCATCGACGTAACGGGTCTTGAGACGGAAGTCGATGCGGCTCTGCTGGCATTCGATGTTCAGCGAACAAGCTCCGGCCAGTGTTGCGGCCAGCGGCTGTGCGCCACCCATTCCACCCAGGCCTGCGGTCAGCACCCAGCGGCCTTTCAGGCTGCCGTCGTAATGCTGACGACCGGCTTCGACGAAGGTTTCGTAAGTGCCCTGAACGATGCCCTGGCTGCCGATATAGATCCAGCTGCCTGCGGTCATCTGGCCGTACATGGCCAGACCTTTGGCATCCAGCTCGTTGAAATGCTCCCAGCTTGACCAGTGCGGTACCAGGTTCGAGTTGGCGATCAGCACACGCGGCGCATTGTTGTGAGTCTTGAACACACCGACCGGCTTGCCGGATTGCACCAGCAGGGTTTCATCATCGTTGAGCCGGGTCAGGCTCTCGACGATCTTGTCGTAGCACTCCCAGTTACGCGCCGCACGCCCGATCCCGCCATAAACTACCAACTCCTTCGGATTTTCGGCCACTTCAGGATCAAGGTTGTTCATCAGCATGCGCAGCGGGGCTTCGGTCAGCCAGCTCTTTGCTGTCAGTTGAGTGCCACGGGCAGCCCGCACTTCGACGTCACGATGGCGGGTCCAGTCTTGCTTGCGGTCTTGATTATTGTCGGTCACAAAAAAATCCTCAGCGATCAATCCAAACCAGCCCGATGACGGGCGAGTGGTGCCTGGCACTCAGGCGAATTCTGTCGGGTAGAGCGTGGGGTATTTATAACCTGTCTCTACTTGTACATACAAGCATGTGCAATTGATAGACCAACTTTGCATGGAGGCTGGTGCGTGGATCGATGGAAGGTTGGAAGCACCTGTAAACATTGGGTTTCAGGTGTTTCAGGTGTGCTGGTTATCAGAGAGGACGACTTGTTACTGACGGGATGCCTTGCACGATTTTGGGGCGATGGGTAACAGCAGGGTGGTGGGTTTGCCATGTGCTGGGGCTTGGCGGTGATAGTCGCGAAGGTGTTTTTATAAATCTGTAGTATTGTGGGTTAAGTCAAAAAATACGATCTAAGACACAATATTATGGATTTAGAATTCAAAAGACCCGACGAGCTTGTCAAATTGCTCTGCGAGCGGTTGCGCAAAGAGCGACTGGCGCAGCAGATGACACAAGCAGATGTAGCTGCGCGCGCAGGCATTGGCGTCAACACTGTGTCCAATCTGGAAGCAGGCCGAAACGTTGCATTCGAGAGTCTGGTCCGTGTAGCAATGGTGCTTGGACGTATCAACGAGCTGGAAGGGCTGTTCCAGCCTAAGCTGGAAAGCCTTGACGACATTCTCCGCTATGAAAACAGCGCCAGTCGCCACCGTGCCAAGAGGAAACCCAACAATGCATAAGCAGGTCGACGTCTACTACGATGGCTGGGGAGAACATTGGCGTTGGGGCACACTTGTTTCATCGACCGCTATTAACGGACGCCCGCTGATTGCATTTGAGTTCAGTGATGAGGCGAAGAACAGAGGGCTTGAACTGTCGGCCTACAAGCTTCCCTTAAGTGGACCCAAACTGCGTACAGACTTTCCCGCTCACCAGTTGGGGCTGCCCGGCCCTATCTATGATTCCCTGCCTGACGGCTGGGGCATGCTGTTGATGGATCGCCTGTTCAAGCGCCGTGGTCTCAATCCTGTACGTATTGGTCCTCTGGAACGCCTGACTTACATCGGTGCCAATGCCATGGGCGCGATGTCATTTGAGCCGATGGTGCCAGAGGCATCTATATCGCAAGAAGATATTCCCCTTGCCCGACTGGCTGTCGAGGTCCAGGACGTGCTCAATGGTGAAGGTGGAGAGTTCTTGCAGAGGCTGTTGCAAATGGGGGGTTCTCCCCAAGGGGCTAGGCCAAAAGCCTTACTCTATCGTGCTCCCGCAAGTGATATATTCACCATTACTGCTGCACCTGACCTGGAGGCTTGGTTGATCAAGTTCCCGGCCAGGCAGGAGCATCCCGAAGTTTGTGCAATCGAAGCGGTTTACTCCGAATGTTTGCACAAGTGCGGTATTGATACACCGCAAACGCAGTACTTCAAACTCCCCAATGGCCAGACGGCCTTCGCTACAAAACGGTTTGATCGACAAGCCGGTATGCGAATCCCCATGCAGAGTCTGGCTGCCTTTACCGGAGCCGACTTCCAGACCCCAGGATCTCTGGATTATGCCAATTTTCTGCGTGCGACCTTGATGTGTACCAACGATGTACGAGAGCAAGTGATCGCTTATGAGAGGATTGTTTTCAATGTCGTATTCAACAACCGAGACGATCATCCCAAGAACTTCGCGTACATCATGTCGTCAACCGGCGAATGGACGCTGGCTCCTGCCTATGACGTGACCTTCTGCGACGGACCGGGTGGTTATCACCAAATGGACGTGATGGGCGAAGCTCTGGATATTAGCCGAAAGAGCCTTGTTCTTCTTGGAAGACAAGAGGTTGGGCTTTCATCTCGTGAGACAGGCTCCGTCATTGAGAAAGTCTGTGACGTTGCCAGCGACTTTACGGCCATGGCCAAAAACAGGTTCCCCCAGCAAATCACTTCAGAAACCCTGAGTACCATCCAGTATCAGATCAACGACAACATCCGTCGGCTTCGATAAGGGATAACTATACAGATAGAGGATAATTGAGTTTTTGGTTGGGGCTACCCCCTCCGGAGGACTATAGAGGTGGCTAGTGGGAGCTTCGGTTTTTTTGCGCGGTTTATAATTTATTGATCTTGTCCGTTAGTCTTTGGGTAGAGTTGGATGTCACTTGTCTAGAATGTCATCTCTTTGAGGTTATTAAATAAAGATAAATAATAAGTAACTGTGACTACCATTGGGTGTTATTTAGGTTTGTGCGCAAAATTTTTAGACGTTAAAGGCGAGGATCTTGGTGGTGATTGGTATCTTGTAGGTTTTCTCGAAACGGAATTTGCAAATATGTAGTTATACTCAATGATCCTTCGTCAAGGAATAATTGTGGGTAAAAGCTTTGTTCTGAAAATGCGCAGTAGGTTGATCAGGTGCATGCATGATTTTTTAGTGGCTATATTAATTGCTTTTGCTTCTGTCAAAGTATTTGAAGACGTTGTGGCTGTTTGCTTTATGGCTAGGTGTTTTGGTGTTGGCATAGTGCTATTATTGGCGTCGACTTGCTATGCAAGCAGGCTGGTATCCATTGGAGCATTACTCCAATGTTAAAAATATTTCGATGAGGGCAGTAGGGTGATGGTGACCAAGGAGGAAATGGTAAAAGCTATCCAGCGTATTCATGAGCTTGCAGTGGCGTATCGTGGGCCTAAAGAAGCAGAGTTTCATGAGTTGGCGCGGAGAACAGATCTCAGTACTGAAGATAATAACGTTGATCCTGACGGTGATGCCGAGCGATTGTCACCTAAGTCTGAAGATTCGGATATTAAGTGGATATTTGAGGAGGCATTGGCAATGCTTTTTTCTCTTGCATTCCCCGCTACAAAAGCGACTGCACAAGAGATATTTGATGGGTTATCATCTTTGCTTGAGCAACCTATTTCGGATGCAGTGATTGTCGGCTTTGATAAGCCATTTCGATTAAAGGCCCAGTTAAAGAAAAAAGTTCCTGTGCGTCAGCAAGAGTTATATGGATATTTTAAAGGGCTTATTCCGTCAGAAGAAGAGTTTAATAGTGAAGAGTAAAAAGCCTCCTACTCCTTCGGGGTTGATAGATAAAATAGAAAAGCTATTCAATATCGCTTCAAAAACTAGCGCTTTACCTATTTCATTGCGGTCAAAGGTTTCTATTGATAAGTTGTTTGAATTACAGGTCTTGTGGAGGGTTTTGAGGGCGTACTCTAGGCAGGCCGGTACCTCAATTAAACATGTTGCTCCGTTAAATGGTAAAGGACTCAGTCATGAGGTTGTGATTGCTCTTAGTCCTGCTTCTGCCAATCGGAAGAAGTTTTCTCATTTTTTAATGAGTTGTGCAGGTAGTGATGATTTGGAGGCGTGGATTTCGGTTGAGGCTTATACCCTTAGTTGGTTTATAAGCCAGTCAGGTTTACGTTGTTTACCTCAGGCTCATTCCTCTGTGCCGCCAGCTGCATATCATGAGCTTGATGTGGGGGTTTTTAAAGCTGGAATAGCTCTCTATCCGTCACATGAAGATATTTGTTTGGCTGTTAGTTGCAAGAATGTGAGGAGTGCACAAAAGGAGTGTGTTAGGGAAGCCCTAGGGTTGCGGCGTGAGACTGCATATTTATCGTCTAGGAATGATGAAAGTCGTGCTCCTTGGTTAGTTCGCCATGTCCCTAACGACCCACCTAGCCCAGTGTTTCTATATAGTAGCGATCCAGGGATTCGTAAATATCAAAATCCTGTTGATCGGCATGGTGTTTATGTAAGGTATTCAAGGTTTCTTGGGTGATTATATGGTTTGTTTAAAGATTTTTGCAGGCGATTTTTAATTGCATAGTGTGTGTATTAAGGCCGGTATCCTTCTTGGTGCCTGCTTTGTAAGTTTCGTCATAACTAGTGTTGCGATTTGGTTTTTTGAGCTCTACAGGGCTATTCATGGTTCTGCAGAGCTCATTCCTTAACATTCCTGCAACCCACCAACCTAATTTCTCAATACATCCCCCCAGATTTTAATTTGTCCCATGCACAGGCTGCGCGGCCTAATCGTGTCTTTAGGGATGGCAAGGTCGTGTGATGGAAAACATTCGTGCTTCAACCACTCACGCTTTCTGGTTGATGTCCAGTGTCGTGCTGGTGGCGTTGAATCTTCGGCCCGGCATGGCGGCCATCGGGCCGCTTCTGTCGGCTATTCGGGGTGATATTCCCCTCAGTTTTAGCCTGGCCTCGCTGTTGACCATGTTGCCGGTGATGGCGATGGGGCTCGGGATGTTTTTCGGGATGCGGCTGGCTCAGTCATTGGGCGAGCATCGGGCAATCGGGTTGTCGCTGCTAGTGATTGGTATCGCCAGTGCGTCCCGGCTGTCCATCGATGGCGCGTTGGAGTTGATCGTGAGTGCAGTCCTCTCTGGACTGGGGATCGCGATGATTCAGGCGTTGATGCCGGCCTTGATCAAGACCCGTTTCAAGGACAACGTGTCCCTGTTCATGGGCCTGTATGTCACCTCGATCATGGGCGGTGCTGCACTGGCGGCGTCGTTCTCGCCCTTCGTGCTCAAGCAGAGCGGTAGCTGGAAGGTTTCGTTGGCGATATGGGGTGTGCTCGCGTTGCTGGCGCTGGTCCTGTGGACGTTTCAACGCTCGGCGATTCCGGTCGTCGAAGCCGCTCCCAAAGGCAAAAGTGACTCGTTTTTCGGCAATCCACGCGCCTGGTTGTTGGCCGTGTTCTTCGGCCTTGGCACGGCTTCCTACACCTGTGTGCTGGCCTGGCTTGCGCCTTATTACGTGGAAAGAGGCTGGAGCGAGCAGGACGCCGGGCTGGTGCTGGGATTTTTGACAGCGATGGAAGTGCTGGCCGGTCTGGCGGTGCCTGCGATGGTCAATCAGACTCGGGACAAACGTTGGGCGCTGGCTGCCTTGTTGCTGCTGATCATTGCCGGTTTCAGCGGCCTTATTCTGTCCTTTGAACACTTGACCATGCTGTGGCCTTGTCTGCTGGGACTGGGGATCGGCGGTCTGTTCCCGATGAGTTTGATCATCTCCATGGACCATATCGATAACCCGGCCCGTGCCGGAAGCCTGACCGCCTTTGTGCAAGGCATCGGCTATCTGATAGCTGGCCTGTCTCCTCTGCTGGCTGGCGTCATCCGTGACCAGTCGGGGAGTTTCGAGGGGGCGTGGTGGACGTTGACAGCGGTGATGGTGGTGATGATCGGGATTGTGTTGCGGTTCAATCCTCGCCAGTACAAGGAACGCATCCGTTGAAGGTGGGGCCGGTGCAGCAGGTTAAATCACCTTCACCGCCCGCCCGATAAACTGTATCGGTCCGGTCGGTTTACCAACAGGCGAGCCCGTGGACTTCTCCAGTGTCAGCTCGAACAACTGGTTATGTTGCAGCGGTGGCAATTTATCGAGCGGTATATGCAGGGTCTGGCCCGGTTTTACCAAGCCGAGTGATACCGGTCCTTGCCAGTCGTCAGCCTTGGTCCAGAACTCCAGGGCCTTGTCCGCAGGGACCTGGGTTTCGCCCAGTGGAATGAGCTGGATTTCCTGCGAGTTGCTGGCCTGGACGACCCAGCCAGGCGCCTTGTCCTGTGGGGCGACGAGTACGACCAGGTAGGACGGTGCCTGCGATGGCTGTATGAAAAGCATCGTGCCCAGCACCAGCGATGCGGCCAGTCCGGCCCCGGCCAGCCCGCGCCAGATCGAAAGGCTGTCCCACCAGCGTGTACGTTGCGGTTCGGTTCTGTTGGCGGAGAGCTCGGTGATGCTGCGTTCGATACGGCTCCAGAGTCCCGGCGCGGGCGTCACAGGTTCGGCCATTGCCGTCAGCGGCAGCAGGCGTTCCTCCCAGGCATCGACTGCGGCCTGCAAATCGGGCTCATGTGCCAGCCGGTTCTGGATGTCGATTCTTTGCTGGGCAGACAAGGTGCCGAGCACGTACTCGCCGGCCAGCTCATTGATGTTTTCATTTGTAGGCCGAGTCATCCCATACACTCCCGCAAAGCCGTAAGGCTGCGCTTGATCCAGGCTTTGACCGTACCCAAGGGCGCGCCGATTTTCTGCGCGATTTCCTGATGCGAATAGCCGTCCACGTAAGCGTGAAAAACACAGTTGCGTCGCACCGGTTCAAGCTGTTCCAGGCAGAACTGAATCCGTCCCGGATTGACGCGCCAGTCAAAGGCATCGCCGGTTTCCTGCCAGCCTTCAAGGGTGGCAGCTTCGTGGTGGTCCTCGCTGCCATCGTCTTCCAGGCGTACTTCCCGGGCATGGTTGCGCAGGCGATTGAGCGCCAGATGACGGGTCACGCTGAAAATCCAGCCGCGTGCCGAACCTCTTGCCTGATCGAAGCTTGCCGCATGGGTCCAGATCTTGAGGAATGCATCATGCACGATGTCTTGCGCCAGTGCGTTGTCACGCACGAGCCGCACGACGACGCCGAGCAGCCGGGCGCTTTCCTGTTGATAGAGACGCTGCAATGCCTGGCGCTCACCGCGGGCGCAGGCATGCAGCGTGGCTTCGTAGTCAAAGAGAGATTCGTGTGAAGACACGTCGATCCGCCATCAATGGATGATTGCTGCCTCGTTGACATCACAAGGCTCCCGCGTAGCAGCATAGACTACTGACTGCGCGGCACCCCATTGAATGGCTTTGATCACTTGCTGGCCCAGAAGATGTAGTCAGCCTGGTACTTGACCACTTCCTTCGCGCCCTTGTTGCTGGCCGAGCAGGCAGTGGCTGGTGCAACGCCGCCTTTCAGTGCCACGCGCTGGATGTAGGCCGTACCGGTCAGGGCACCCTTGCCTTCAGCCGGATTGGCCTTGACCAGTTGGTAAGGCAGGTTGCCCGCGCTGGAAGGTGCAACGGCCACTTGAGTGCCGGTCAGCTTGGAGCCGTCTTTGGATTCCCAGGTAGCCGGTGGGCCGTAGTAAGTGCCGACCTGTTTGCCGCTGCGATCATTGAGGACAGCTTTGGGGCCGACGAATACCCATTCGGTTTCGGTAGCAGAGTTGGCCTTGGCGCGGCATTCGTAAGTGATCTCGCCCACGCCGGTGGTTTCCAGAGTGATCTTGTGACCGTCCGGGACCCGTACGCTTTCGGGTAGGGAGGTCTGAGCCATGGCAACAGAAGTCAGGCAAGTGAGAGCCAGGGTACTACCTGCAAGGCAGAGCAAACGTTTTGCGTTCATGCAGAAAATCTCCAGATTGTTTAACCGCGCTCAGCAACTCGAAGTGGCTGCTGTATGTACTACCCGCGAGAAAACAATCTGGATGCAGTGATTTGAAAATATTTTTTCAGGGCCGACTGAAACGGCTGCGCAACAGCAGCACACCTGCAATCGCGGCAAACCCCGAACCCATGAGAACGCCGATTTTTACCTCGTCCACCAGATGCACTGCGCCGGGGAAAGCGAGGTTGCCGATGAACAGGCTCATGGTGAAACCGATGCCGCAAAGCAGCGCCACGCCATAGAGCTGCACCCAGTTGCTGCCTTGTGGCAGAACCGCAAGCCCGGCCCGGATCGCAAGCGCCGCAGCCAGGAAAACACCGATCTGCTTGCCGACGAACAGCCCCAGCGCAACCCCGAGCGGTACAGGGTCCAGCAGGTTTTCTGCAGAAATGCCTGAAAGTGAAACCCCCGCATTGGCGAATCCGAACACCGGCACGATGGCGAACGCGACCCAGTAATGCAGCTTTTCTTCAAGAAACAGCAGTGGCGAGCGCGCTTCTTCCTCTGGTTTGCCCAAGGGAATGCACAGCGCCAGCGCAACACCTGCCAGCGTGGCATGCACGCCCGATTGCAGCACGAAGAACCACAGCAGCGCGCCCAGTATCAGGTACGGCAACAAGCGCCGCACCTTCAGGCGGTTCATCGCAACCAGCACTGCCAGGGTCACGAAGGACGCCAGCAGCATGGGCAGATTCAGGCCCGAGCTGTAGAAGAAGGCGATGATGGTCACGGCCCCCAGATCGTCGAGAATCGCCAGCGCTGCCAGGAACACTTTCAGGGACACAGGCACCCGGTTGCCCAGTAATGACAAAACCCCGAGTGCGAAAGCAATGTCGGTTGCCGCGGGGATCGCCCAGCCGCTGATGGTCTGCGGGTTGCCCCAGTTGATCGCTATATAGATCAACGCCGGGACCAGCATGCCGCCTGCCGCTGCAAAACCGGGCAGAGCGCGTTGTTCCCACGTGGCGAGCCCGCCGGCGAGTACTTCGCGTTTGATTTCCAGGCCGACCATCAGAAAGAAGATCGCCATGAGCCCGTCGTTGATCCATAGCTCGACGGAAAGCCCCAGCCAGACGCTATGCAGAATGGCGAAGTAGCCGGGAGCCAGAGGTGAGTTGGCAACGATCAGTGCAGCCAGCGCCGCGCCCATCAGGACAATGCCGCCTGCCGATTCCGATGACAGGAAGCTGGCCAGAATGGCAACGGCTCTAGGTGTTTCCTTTGGAGGGAATTGGGTCATGCTCGTCCTTGAAACAGGATCTTGATTTGGCGGTTCAAGCGCGCAAGGCGCTCAACTCGATGAGGCAGCAGCGGCTGGCGCTGGGTGCTTGCAACTCGATTTCCAGCAGGCCGCCTGGGTTGTCCACTTGCAGGCAGTCGTTTCTGCCAAGGATTTCCCAGAGCCCGTCATTTACGCTGACGCCGATCTGCTCGGCAACGCTGAACAGCAAAAAGGTGCTGGCGCAACTGAATATTCGTTGTGGCTGGCGTACGTCGATCCAGTGCAGGCGAGCGCTGTAACGCTGTGGAGCATAGATCAGGTTGAAATCACGAATAGGGCCGTCGAGCAGGGCGCAACTGACCTGGCTGTCACCGCTGAAGGCCAGCGGGTCGGTTGGCAGCAAGGGGCGGCTGGTGACACCGTCTATATCCAGCGTCATGCCGGCGCCCTGAATCACCGAGATGATCCGCTGATAACCGGCAAACACCGAAAAGTCGCCAGACGTTTCGATATCGGCAATCGACAGGCGCCAGCCGAAGCCTTCCAGATCCTGCCCGCCATCGCGAGCAATTTCTTCGGTGCTGCCGCCGCCGTTTTTCCAGGGCATGCGAGGGTAATCGATGGCGCGCAGGGTTCTGGTCCGGGTCATTTGGTGAAGCGTCCTTCCAGGCGATGGCGGGAGCCGGGGTGAATCAGGCGAGCGGCGGTAACCGGCTGACGTCCTGACCATGTCCGGCGGCGAATCAGCAGGCAAGGCTCGCCTGCATCGATTTGCAGCAACTGGCACTCGTCGGCGTCGGCCAGTATCGCTTCGACCACATGCTCGCCCTCGGTCAGCGGCGCGACTTGCGACAGATAGGCGTAAGGCGTCTGCCGGGTAAAGTCCTGCTTGAGGTAGTCCGGTGCCACCTGTGCATTGACGAAGCGGTCTTCGATCTGCACCGGGATATCGTTTTCAAAGTGTACGATCAGTGAGTGAAACACCTTCTGGCCTTCGCGCATGTCCAGTGCCAGAGCCCGCTCGGAGCCGGCGGATTCTTCCTTGAGAATGATGACCTTGCAGGAGTGCCTGTGGCCTCGCGTGGCGATCTCGTCAGCGATGTTGTTGACTTCAAACAGTGCCGACTGGCTTTTGGGTTCAGCGACGAAAGTGCCGACGCCCTGCATGCGCACCAGCAGGCCTTCGGCGGTCAGCTCGCGCAAGGCCCGGTTGATGGTCATGCGGCTGAAACCCAGTTGGGTCACCAGTTCGCTTTCCGACGGCACGCGATGATGCGGCGGCCAGGTGCCGTTCTGGATTTGCAGGGCAATCATCTGTTTGACGCGGGCATAGAGCGGTGCCGGACTTTCGCCCATCTGGGATGCCAAGGTGGAAGAGGCGGGTGGAGTCGGCACGTGCGGGTCCTTGTTCTGGGTGGTTCAGCTACGAAATAGCGCCCAAGCTAACCA
Source organism: Pseudomonas cichorii (assembly GCF_015471405.1). Classification (GTDB taxonomy): domain Bacteria; phylum Pseudomonadota; class Gammaproteobacteria; order Pseudomonadales; family Pseudomonadaceae; genus Aquipseudomonas; species Aquipseudomonas serbiensis. The sequence goes on along the minus strand of NZ_BLVZ01000005.1, from coordinate 417,704 downwards.
TTAACCTACGGTACGGCAAGCGTGCGAAGGTTTACCGGGCATCAGAACGTCTGTATATGTATATACAAATTACAGTGATGAGGTTTGAAGTCAATGCCAGCCTTCTTTGCCGAGCGCGCATTACTACCCGGTGGTTGGGCCGATAATGTCCGTCTGGAGGTCAGTTCCGATGGTTTGTTGAGTTCGGTGCAGGCCAATGCTGACCGGCAGGGCGCCGAGTCTGTCAGCGGCCCGTTGCTGCCTGGCATGCCGAATCTGCACTCCCATGCCTTCCAGCGGGCGATGGCCGGGCTGGCGGAGGTGGCGGGCAACCCCAGCGACAGTTTCTGGACCTGGCGCGACCTCATGTATCGTCTTGTCGGGCAGATCAGTGCGCCGCAGGTGGGTGTCATCGCCCGACAGCTCTATATTGAAATGCTCAAGGGCGGTTACACCTCGGTTGCAGAGTTTCACTACGTCCATCAGGACACCAATGGCAAGCCTTATGCCGACCCTGCCGAACTGGCCTTGCAGATCAGCCAGGCCGCCACTTCAGCGGGCATCGGCCTGACCCTGCTGCCGGTGCTCTACAGCCATTCCGGGTTTGGTGGGCAAGCGCCGAACGAAGGGCAACGCCGGTTTATCCACAGCACCGACAGCTATCTTGATTTGCAGGACCGCCTCAAGCCGGTCATTGCCAGTCAGGCGTCCCAGAGTCTTGGTCTTTGCTTTCACTCGTTGCGCGCCGTTACTGCGCAACAGATCAGCGACGTGTTGGCAGCCAGCGACCGGCAGTGTCCGGTACATATCCATATCGCCGAGCAACAAAAGGAAGTCGATGACTGCCTGAGCTGGAGTGGCCGACGCCCGTTGCAATGGTTGTATGAAAACGTAGCCGTGGATCCGCGCTGGTGTCTGGTGCATGCGACCCATGCCGAACCGGATGAAGTCAGCCTCATGGCGAAAAGTGGCAGCGTGGCGGGTTTGTGCCTGACAACCGAAGCCAACCTGGGCGATGGCATCTTCCCCGCAGTGGATTACATCGCTCAGGGCGGACGCTGGGGCATTGGCTCGGACAGCCATGTTTCGCTCAGTGTGGTCGAAGAACTCCGCTGGCTGGAATATGGCCAGCGCCTGCGAGACCAGCGCCGCAACCGGCTCTATCGCAGCGATCAGCCGATGGTGGGCCGGACCCTGTTCGATGCAGCACTGGCGGGTGGCGCACAGGCCTTGGGGCAGAAGATCGGCAAGCTTGAAGCCGGGCATCGCGCAGACTGGCTAGTGCTGGATGGTTCAGACCCGTATCTGGCAACCGCATCCGGCGATACGATCCTCAACCGCTGGCTGTTTGCGGGCGCTGATCGTCAGGTTCGCGATGTAATGGTCAATGGCCGCTGGGTGGTGCGCGAAGGGCGCCATGCGGCAGAAGAGGAAAGTAGCCGGGCGTTTGCGCAGGTGCTTCGAGAGTTGCTGGGGCAGGAGTGAATTCATTCACGAAGGGGGCTCGTGCCCCCTCCATGGATGCAGATCACTTGCCGATCTTTGAGTCATCCTCACGCCAGATCAACCGGCTGGTGTCATATCCCTGCTGGCGCGCCTTGCTCAGCATTTCCTGTTTGACCCACTCCGGCACTGTTGGCGTTCGGGACAGCAGCCACAGGTACTTGCGATCAGGATTGCCGACCACTGCAGTCTTGTAGTCGTCACTGAGTGCCAGGACCCAGTAATTACCCTTGGCCAGGCCCGGCAGCAGTCGCGAGAACCAGTTGTCGAAAACCACCCACAGTTTGTCGGTCTTGCCCGGTACTTGCGGCGATGCGGTGCCTGTGGCTTCCTGCCATTTGCCTTCGATGGTCCTGCAACGGTTGGTCACGGCAATATTGCCGTCAGCCTTGAGCAGGTAATGAGCTTCGGACTGTGCGCAGTTGCGCTGGAAGAACATCGGCAGCCGTGCCAGCTCATACCAGGTGCCCTGATAGCGGTTGAGATCAACGCTGTCGACGGTTTTTGGATCGAGATTGTCAGCCGAATGGGCGAAGCCAATGGCCAGGAAGCTGGCCATGACGAGAATGCCAAAGCGTAGAAGTAGCTTGATCATGGGTTATTTCAGACCTTGGCCCGAGAATATGAGTACTTTGTCACCAGCGTACTGCACGCTGATAAAGGTTTTCTGGTCGCCCCATGTGCAACTGGACATTCCCAGTGCGCCCGAGCATTCAGTCGGGCTGCCCAGCAGGTTTTCGACCTGAGCCTTGGGCATGCCAGCGGAAAGTTTTGAGTAGTTTTCCTGAGTGATTTTGCTGCAGGCAGCCAGCAGCACGCAAAACGACAGTAACGCGAGAGAGCGCAAAGACATGGATGAAGCTCCTGAACGGAAGGGGGCTGCGTCGCAGCAACAGGCTCTCCGACCCGATGCTGGCGCAATGCCGAAAGCTTAGAAGAGAAAACCGTGATCTGGTTCCCTTGGGGCAGGATGTTCGATGTGTGGAGCTTCGCGAAAGCTCTTAAAACCTTGAGCCGGGCTCTTTGAGAAACTCGATCTCTTCATCGGTCGAAGCACGGCCGAGAATTTCGTTGCGATGGGGAAAGCGACCGAACCGGGCGATGACTTTCTGGTGACGCTCAGCGTAATCCAGGCTGTGATTGAAATAATCGCGATCTGTGGCAGGGAGCAGCGGTAGTAGTTTGCTGAAGCAGGCGATGGCCTGGTCCTGCACATCCAGGTTTTCGCTGTGTTCCAGCACCAGATAGATGAAGGTGCGCTCCAGCGGTTCCAGATGCTGGTCCCGGCCCAGTTTCAGGCCGTGTTGCACCAGTGCCTGGGCGCGTTGATCGCCAGCGAATGCCTTGGGCGTATCGCGATGGATCATGCGCGGCAGTTGATCGAGCAGCAGGACCAGCGCCAGCCAGCCCTTGGGGTTTTCTGCCCATTCCTTGAGGCCGCCCGACAAGGCCTGCTCGACCAGAACACCGAAGCGCTTGCGGGCTTCGGTGTCATTGTCCGGATTCTTGCCGAACCAGAGCGATTCCCTGGCTTTCACCGCTTCGCTGGCTGACTCGGCAGAACCGAACCACCATTGCAGCAGAGGCAGCCAGGGAGCGGACATGGTCTTATTCCTTGTGGTACGCCGTGGCGCGCTCGACTTCTTCTCTGGAACCCAGGAAAACGGCTACACGCTGGTGCAGGCCTTCAGGCTGGATGTCGAGGATGCGCTGATGGCCGTCGGTGGATGCACCGCCTGCCTGCTCGACCAGGAAGGACATCGGGTTGGCTTCGTACATCAGGCGCAGTTTGCCCGGCTTGGAAGGCTCACGGCTGTCACGTGGGTACATGAACAGGCCGCCACGGGTCAGGATGCGGTGTACGTCTGCGACCATCGCCGCGACCCAGCGCATGTTGTAGTTCTTTTTCAACGGGCCTTCTTCGCCAGCCAGCAATTCGTCGACGTAGCGTTGTACCGGCGCTTCCCAGTGACGCTGGTTGGACATGTTGATCGCGAACTCCTGAGTGGACTCCGGGATCTTGATGTCTTCGTGGGTCAGCACGAAGCTGCCCATTTCGCGGTCCAGGGTGAAGCCTTTGACGCCATTGCCCAGGGTCAGGATCAGCATGGTCTGTGGACCATAGATGGCATAACCGGCGGCTACCTGCTCGGTGCCCGGTTGCAGGAAGGCCTTTTCGTTCAGGGCTTCGTTCTGGCTCAGGTATTCGTTAGGGCAACGCAGTACCGAGAAGATAGTGCCGACCGGGGCGTTGATATCGATGTTGGAAGAGCCGTCCAGCGGGTCGAATACCAGCAGGTAGGCGCCTTTCGGGTATTTGCCCGGAATCTGGTAGGCATTGTCCATTTCTTCGGACGCCATGCCGGCCAGGTGACCGCCCCATTCGTTGGCTTCAAGCAGGATTTCGTTGGAGATCACGTCGAGCTTTTTCTGCACTTCACCCTGTACGTTTTCGGTGCCCATGCTGCCCAGTACGCCACCCAGCGCGCCTTTGGAGACGGCATGGCTGATTTCCTTGCATGCTCGCGCCACTACTTCGATCAGGAAGCGCAGATCGGCAGGAGTATTGTTGCTGCGGGTCTGCTCAATCAAAAAGCGACTCAGTGTAACGCGGGACATGGATAGCTCCGAAAATGGGGGATGAAAAAACCCGCGCAGTTTAACGCGAGTGGCGACGTAATACTGCTATCAGACTGGCTTATGGGTAATTGAGTTCATACGCCAGCTCAGCGTAGCTGCAAAACCGGGGTTAAAGCTGCGATGTGTCAATGTTTTGAGGCGCGCAGAGAACTGATGGCTATCCAGCCCAGACACAGCGTACCCAGTACCAGCACAGCCCACAGACCGAGGCGTTTGAGGTCGATGCTCTCGGCAACTGGCGGCACAGGAACGGCTGCGTTGGCTGCAGGTGCAGTCGCCAGCCTGACCTTGCCCAGGGCTGCCAGTCTTTGCGGATTGAAGTCGGGAATCAGTGCCGTCACTGGCAGGCCTGTAGCCGGAGCCGATGCATTACCGACGGCGAGGGTGAACGGCCCGTTGCCCACAGGCTGGAACACCACCTGGATTGCAGGAACGGCAACGCTCAATCTGGGCGCTTCTGCTCCCAGTCCGCCGCCGCGATCATCGACGACCAGTTTCAGTTGCCGGACCTTGTGTCCCGTGAGTTGCAACTGGTCCTGAACGATCTCTCCATTGTTCTGAGTCAGTCGGTACAGCAAGCCATTGCTGATGACCTGCCATTCCTGCCCTGCATCGAGTCGTCCATAAAGCGTACCGGGTGCCAGGCTGTTGTCTTGGGTGATATCAACTTTCACCCGCTCCACTGGCAGGTCGGTCGGCAACTGCCAGATATATTCATTGGGTTGTTCAACGACACCGCTGATCAATGGCGACCAGGTCAATGTCGCCGGAGCGTTCTCGGGGCTGGCGCTCAGCAGGTACGCAGAAACCAGAGTGGGTGCGCTTTGTGGCGAGCGCCACAGCAGGCGCAGATAACGGGCGTTCTGGCCGGGCAGGCCGACTTCTCGCTGCTCGACCATTTCATCGGAAAACGTCAGTCGCGCCACTTGTCCTTCGCCCCAGGCCTGCCAGTTCTGCAGATCATCGCTGGCTTCGATGCTGAAGTGCTGGAAGCCCTCGCGTTCGGCGCTCCAGTCGATCAGCAACTGTTCAAGGGGCGCCTTGACCGTGGTGGCATCCAGCAGCCAGCCGCGCAGTATTTCTTCACCGGCTTCGATGTCGCTCTGTGGCTGGACATCGATGATTGCACCGTCGCTCGACCGTTCGCTGCGAATGATCGGTACGGCATCGCCCGCCTCGGCGGTGGTGTACAGCGGGAACCAGTTCACAGGCGTCAACGCTGGATCTTCTTCGCGTGGCGCTTGTTTGCGGACCAGAGCATAGGCTTGAGCCTGGCCGGCGGCATCGAATACTCGCAGATCGTTCAGATTGCTCTGAAGCGCATTCAATTGCAGTGCGAGAGGTAATTCGATGCGATAGAGCGGGCCTTGGCCGATCAGGGTCAAGGGCGTCTTGCTGGTGAAATCCGCCGGTTTTTCCAAAGCGCTGACGGTCATCGCCGCACACAGGGCTGCGCCGAGCACAGCGATTTTGATGACGAGCGGACGACTCACGAACGTGTTCCTCACGGTTGGGTAGGCTCTATGTCAGAGTCTGAACCTGTTTCCGCGCCGATTTTTGATCGGAATGTTTCCGCGGTAGTGTGTGAAATATCCCACCACCGATAGCGATATGCCAATACCTGTGAACAAAAGGAAGTGAGTCAGGGGCAAAAGTTGCGTAGGAGCGAATTCATTCGCGACTGAAGTCGCTCCTACGCGGGTTATGGGCGGTCTTGGTCCGGTCAGTCCAGCGCTTTCCAGATTTCGCCTGCGTACTCGCGGATGGTGCGGTCTGACGAGAACCAGCCCATGCGCGCGGTATTGAGGACTGCCGAACGCCACCATTGCTTGGAGTCGTGCCAGCGCTCTTCGACCTTGGCCTGGGCGGCCCAGTACGAGTCGAAGTCGGCGCAGACCAGGAAGCGGTCGTACGCCAGCAACTGATCGATCAGGCCCGCATAGCGGTTCGGATCGTCCGGCGAGAACACACCGCCGCGAATCGCTTGCAGCACATCATTGAGGCGACCGGATGCTGCCACATCGGCGTAGGCACTGAAATCACCGGTTTGCTTGCGGGCTCCGACCTGCTGCGATGTCATGCCGAAGATGAACATATGCTCAAGGCCGACCTGCTCGCTCATTTCCACGTTGGCGCCGTCCAGCGTGCCAATGGTCAGCGCGCCGTTGAGGCCGAACTTCATGTTACTGGTACCCGAAGCCTCCAGGCCTGCAGTGGATATCTGTTCGGAAAGGTCGGCTGCCGGGATGATGCTTTCGGCCAGGCTGACGTTGTAGTTGGGCATGAACACCACTTTGAGCAGGCCACGCACGGTCGGGTCGTTGTTGACGGTACGGGCGATGTCGTTGGTGAGTTTGATGATCAGTTTGGCCGAGTGATAGCTGGCTGCTGCCTTACCGGCGAAGATCTTCACCCGAGGCACCCAGTCCGTGCCGGGCTCGGCGCGAATGGCCTGATACAGCGCAACAGTGTGGAACAGGTTGAGCAGCTGGCGCTTGTACTCGTGGATACGCTTGACCTGCACATCGAACATCGCAGCCGGATTGACCACGATCCCGAGGCGTTCATGGATGATGGCTGCCAGTGCGCGCTTGCTGTGCAGGCGCTGGTCTGCCATCTGTTTGCGGAACGAGCTTTTTTCCGCGAACGGCTCCAGTTCGATCAGGCGTGTCTCGGCATTGTCCAGTACATCCTCGCCCAGAGCTTCGACCAGCATTTCGGTCAGCTTCGGGTTGGCCTGGTACAGCCAGCGGCGGAAGGTAATGCCGTTGGTTTTGTTGTTGATCCGTTCCGGGTAAATCTTGTGCAGCTCGGCGAACACGGTCTTGCGCATCAGTTGGGTATGCAGCGCAGAAACACCGTTTACGCTGTGGGAGCCCAGGAACGCAAGGTTGCCCATGCGTACCCGGCGACCATTGTCTTCCTCGATCAGTGACACGGCCCGCAAGACGTCGAAATCATGAACGCCTTTGGCGCGCAGGGTGTCGATGTGCTGAGCGTTGATCAGATAGATGATCTGCATGTGGCGCGGCAACATGCGCTCCATCAGGCCCACCGACCAGGTTTCCAGTGCCTCGGGCAACAGGGTGTGGTTGGTGTAGCTCAGCGTGCCGACCGTGATTTTCCATGCTGCATCCCAGGCGATACCGTGGGTGTCGATCAGCAGGCGCATCAGCTCGGCCACGGCAATCGACGGGTGGGTATCGTTCATCTGGATGGCGGCGTGTTCCGGCAGATCCGTCAGGGTTGCATGCATGTTCAGATGGCGACGCAGCAGGTCCTGCAGCGACGCCGATACAAAGAAGTACTCCTGACGCAGGCGCAGTTCCTGGCCCGCCTCCGTTGCATCGTTGGGGTAGAGCACGCGGGAAATACTTTCGGCCCGCACCACTTCGGCAACCGCACCGAAGTGGTCGCCTGCGTTGAAGCGCTCCAGATGCAGATCTTCCACTGCCCGCGCACGCCACAGACGCAAGGTGTTGACGCTGGCGCCACGCCAGCCCACAACGGGGGTGTCATAGGCAATGGCGCGCACGGTTTCAGCCGGACGCCATACCTGCCGCGCTTCACCCGACTCATTGAGTACGGTTTCCACGCTGCCGCTGAAGCCGATGGAGTAGACCACCTCGGGGCGCTCGAACTCCCATGGGTTGCCGAAGTCCAGCCAGTTCTCCGTTTGCTCCTGCTGCCAGCCGTCGACGATCGCCTGACGGAACAGGCCGTGCTCGTAACGAATGCCATAGCCATGACCGGCGATGCCCAGTGTCGACATGCTTTCCATGAAGCAGGCTGCCAGACGACCCAGGCCACCATTGCCCAAGGCTGCATCCGGTTCCAGCAGGCGTATGCGTTCGATATCCACGCCCAGTTCGGTCATCGCCTCGCGAGCGATTTCCAGCAGCCCGAGGTTACTCAGGCTGTCGTACAGAAGCCGACCGATCAGGAATTCAAGGGACAGGTAGTAAACGCGCTTCTGGACCTTGCGATAAATCTGCCGCGTATGGTCCATCCAGTGCTCGACCATATGGTCGCGAGCAGCCAGTGCTACAGCTTCAAACCAGTCATGCTCAAACGCATGGTCAGGGTCCTTGCCCACTGCATAGGTGAGTTTGGCAAGAACAGCGGCGCGAAAAGCGGCCACATCAGCGTCACGAACAAGTGGTTCCTGAGACATCGGTACGACCTCAAGTAGTCAGACGAGTGAAAAGTGGGTTCTTTGACTGTAGGCGTGTCGTCAGTTATTTCCTGAAAAAATTTTAAATAACCAGGCAGAACGCAAACGTTTCGACCCGGTCGCAAGGCGCTGGTTCGCGAACCTGTGCAATTGGCAAAACGCTTGCATTGATCGTTCCAGCCTGATCTTGAATGTGCAGCATGCTCATTCATCGTTTCGGGTTTATGATGCCCAACGGCAGAATAATAGACGCCTCTGAACTGGACTTATGGAGCATGTATGCAGACTTTGTACCCGCAGATCAAACCCTACGCCCGGCACGATCTGGCCGTGGAACAGCCGCATGTGCTCTATGTCGATGAAAGCGGCTCTCCAGAAGGCTTGCCAGTTGTGTTCATTCACGGCGGGCCGGGTGCGGGATGTGATGCTCAAAGTCGCTGCTATTTCGATCCGAACCTGTACCGCATCATCACTTTCGATCAGCGCGGCTGCGGTCGTTCGACTCCGCATGCCAGCCTTGAGAGCAACACCACTTGGCATCTGGTAGAAGACCTGGAACGCATTCGCGAACATCTGGGGATCGATAAATGGGTGCTGTTCGGCGGCTCGTGGGGCTCGACCCTGGCGCTGGCCTACGCCCAGACGCATCCCGAGCGTGTCCACGCCTTGATACTGCGCGGCGTTTTCCTGTGCCGTGCGCAGGAAATCGAGTGGTTCTATCAGTCCGGCGCCAGCCGCCTGTTCCCTGATTACTGGCAGGATTACGTGGCGCCGATTCCGCTGGATGAGCGCGATAACCTGCTGGCGGCCTTTCACAAGCGCCTGACCGGTGCCGATCAGATCGCCCAGATGCATGCCGCCAAGGCATGGTCCACCTGGGAAGGCCGCACCGCGACCTTGCGGCCCAACCCGCAGGTCGTCGACCGTTTCTCCGAGCCGCAACGTGCCTTGTCCATTGCGCGCATCGAATGTCATTACTTCACCAACAATGCCTTCCTGGAAGAAAACCAGTTGATACGCGATATGCCCAAGATCGCGCATCTGCCTGGCATCATCGTTCATGGCCGCTACGATGTAATTTGCCCGCTGGATAACGCTTGGGAGCTGCATCAGGCGTGGCCCAACAGTGAGTTGCAGGTCATTCGTGATGCCGGGCATGCGGCGTCCGAGCCAGGCATTACCGACGCGCTGGTACGTGCGGCTTCGCAGATCGCCCGCCGCTTGCTGGACCTGCCGCCAGAAGAGGCATAACCCCTGTAGGAGCGGATTCATCCGTGAAGAGGCCGTCTTTCGCGAATGAATTCGCTCCTACGCCGTTTGAATGATGGGATTTCTTATTGATGAAAGGCTTGTTGCAGCGCGTGCAAAGTGCGCGTGTGGAAGTAGCTGGGGAAGTTGTGGGTGCTGTCGATCAAGGACTTTTGGTCCTTGTGGGTGTAGAGCCTCAAGACACACAGGCCAGTGCCGATAAGTTGCTGCATAAGCTGCTCAACTATCGAGTGTTCAGTGATGATGAAGGCAAGATGAACCTTTCATTGCGTGATGTAGGCGGCGGATTGTTGCTGGTTTCGCAGTTCACTCTGGCGGCGGATACCAAAAGCGGCATGCGCCCGAGCTTTTCAAAGGCCGCCTCACCGGCATTGGGTGCCGAGTTGTTCGACTATTTATTGTCACAGGCCAGGATCGCGCATCCGGTGGTTGCTGCGGGCCAATTTGGTGCGGACATGCAGGTTCATTTAGTGAATGATGGCCCTGTGACATTTTTGCTTGATACCTGACAAGATGAATTCTCTGCCTGCCCCGGATTTATTAGTCCTGCGCGTGAGAAATTCTTTGTCATAACTGATGCGTTGTGACGCGAGCTACTGGATAATCGCGCGCTACGGGGACCGACGAGAGTTGGTCCACTGCGTATTCAGAAGCGGGTTCTGACATTGATTGGGGAATCATTAAGCCCATTCGGAGTCGGAACAATGCTCGCCAACCCGGCATCTGATAGCTGGCCGTTGGTTTTTTCATCTGTTTTCGGCGAGGGTTGCTCGTGATTGTTAGTCCCTGTGATGCTCCAAAGACACCTGTCAAGCGGTTGCGTAGTGCGCTTTTGGCAAGCTCGGCTCTTGTCTGCCTGTTGGGTTCAGGCCAGCTATGGGCGTTCAATCTTGATGATGTAGCGGTAAAGGCCAAAGAAATGGCCGGGCAGAAGTTCGAGGCTCCCAAGAGCAATCTGCCCACCGAGTTGCGCGACATGAAGTTCGCGGACTACCAGAAAATCCGCTTCCGTGAAGACAAGGCTGAGTGGGCGACCGACAAGACGCCGTTCAAGCTGTCGTTCTATCACCAGGGCATGCACTTCGACACACCAGTCAAGATCAACGAAGTCACGGCCACAACCGTCGAAGAGATCAAGTACGACGCGAGCCGTTTCGATTTCGGCGACAGCAAGGTCGACCCGAAGGCCACCGAAAAACTTGGTTATGCGGGCTTCCGCGTCTTGTATCCGATCAACAAGGATGACAAGCAGGACGAAATCATGACCATGCTGGGCGCGAGCTACTTCCGCGTGATCGGCAAGGGTCAGGTCTATGGTCTGTCCGCTCGCGGCATGGCAATCGATACCGCCTTGCCGTCCGGCGAAGAGTTTCCGCGTTTCAAAGAGTTCTGGATCGAGAAACCAGGCCCGGATGACAACCATCTGGTGATCTTTGCCCTGCTCGATTCGCCTCGCGCCACCGGTGCTTACCAGTTGACCCTGCGTCCTGGCACCAACACGCTGGTCGACGTCAAATCGCGCATGTTCCTGCGTGAAAACGTCACCAAGCTGGGTGTTGCTCCGCTGACCAGCATGTTCCTGTTCGGTGCCAACCAGCCGTCGCGTGTGCCTAACTATCGTCGTGAACTGCACGACTCCAGCGGCCTGTCGATCCAGGCAGCCAATGGCGAGTGGGTATGGCGTCCGCTGAACAACCCGAAACACCTGGCCGTCAGCAGCTTCTCGGTCGAGAACCCGCGTGGCTTCGGTCTGCTGCAACGTGGCCGTGATTTCAGTCAGTACGAAGACCTCGACGACCGCTACGACAAGCGTCCAAGTGCCTGGATCGAGCCGAAAGGCGACTGGGGCAAAGGCACCGTCGATCTGGTAGAGATTCCGACTGCCGACGAAACCAACGACAACATCGTTGCGTTCTGGAAGCCTGACACCCTGGCCGCGCCGGGTGAGCCGATGGAGTTCAACTACCGTCTGCACTGGACCATGCAGGAAAACGCCATTCACTCGCCTGATCTGGGTTGGGTCAAGCAGACCCAGCGCTCCATCGGTGACGTAAGGCAGTCCAACCTGGTTCGTCAGCCGGACGGCAGCCTGGCATTCCTGGTCGACTTCGTCGGTCCGGTGCTGGCCGCATTGCCTGAAGACAAGACCATCCGCAGCCAGGTGACCACCGATGACAACGTCGAACTGGTCGAGAACAACCTGCGCTACAACCCGGTTACCAAGGGCTATCGCCTGACTCTGCGTGTGAAGGTCAAGGACCGTAACAAGCCGACCGAGATGCGTGCCTACCTGTTGCGTGAAATTCCTGCCGAGCCGGGCAAGGAACCTGCGCTGCTTGTTGCTGACAAAGAAGACAAGAAGCCAGCGTCCAAGGAAGCTGCAAAACCTGCAGCCGCCAAGGAAGTTGCCAAGGCTGACGCCGCCGTAGCCAAGGCCGATGCGACCAAGACTGGTGATGCCAAGCCTGAAGTCGCCAAAGCCGATGCAGCCAGGACTGACGCCGCCAAGGCTGATCCAGCCAAGAAAGCCGATGCACCCAAGGCTGATGCAGCAAAAGCTGACAAGGCTGACGTAGCGAAAGCCGACGTGGCCAAAGATGCTGAAGGTAAAGAGATCAAGCAGCCTGAAGCCGAGGCCGCACCCACCCATCCGGAGCCGGCCAAGACGTTGCAAGTCATGACCGAGACCTGGAGCTACCAGTTGCCAAGCGATGAGTAATTCTCTACCCGTGCCAGAGTCTCTGAACGAGTACCTGGCACACCTGCCGATGAGTGACGAGCAGCGGGCAGAACTTGCCAGCTGCAAGTCGTTCGCTGAATTGCACGAACGTCTTTCCGCGCAGCCGGTAAGCGATAAGGCCGAGGTCGCCCAGGCGTCCGTCGGCCGTCGCCTGACGCTGTCCACGGCTGAAGAATTGCAGGACGCCGAGCTTCTCGACGTCGATGCCAGCGGTCGCATTCGTCTGAAGGCTACGCCACCGATCCGCCGGACCAAGGTTGTTCCAGAGCCATGGCGCACCAACATTCTGGTGCGTGGCTGGCGGCGTCTGACCGGCAAGACCAACCCGCCCAAGCCCGATCACAGCGATTTGCCCCGTGATCTGCCCAAGGCGCGCTGGCGTACGGTCGGCTCGATTCGTCGTTACATTCTGTTGCTGTTGATGCTTGGTCAGACCATCGTGGCTGGCTGGTACATGAAAGGCATACTGCCGTATCAGGGCTGGTCGCTGGTTTCGCTGGACGAAATCACTCGCCAGACCTTTGTGCAGACGGCGTGGCAGGTACTGCCTTACGCCTTGCAGACCAGCATTCTGTTGCTGTTCGGTATTCTGTTCTGCTGGGTTTCGGCCGGTTTCTGGACGGCGCTGATGGGCTTTCTCGAATTGCTCACGGGCCGCGACAAGTACCGCATCTCTGGTGCCAGCGCCGGTAACGAGCCGATCGAAGCCGGTGCGCGTACCGCACTGGTCATGCCGATCTGCAACGAAGACGTGCCACGGGTATTTGCCGGTCTGCGTGCGACGTTCGAGTCGGTTGCCGCAACGGGCGATCTGGACCGTTTCGATTTCTTCGTGCTCAGCGATACCAACGATACCGACATCGCGGTGGCCGAGCAGCAAGCCTGGCTAGACGTGTGTCGCGAAACCGGTGGTTTCGGCAAGATCTTCTATCGTCGTCGTCGCCGTCGCGTAAAACGCAAGAGCGGCAACCTCGATGACTTCTGCCGTCGCTGGGGTGGCGATTACCGCTACATGGTCGTACTCGATGCCGACAGCGTGATGAGCGGTGAATGCCTGACCAGTCTGGTACGCCTGATGGAGGCCACCCCGGACGCAGGTATCATCCAGACTGCGCCACGTGCCTCGGGTATGGACACGCTGTATGCGCGCATGCAGCAGTTCGCGACCCGCGTCTATGGTCCGCTGTTCACTGCCGGTCTGCACTTCTGGCAACTGGGTGAATCCCATTACTGGGGTCACAACGCGATCATCCGCATGAAACCCTTCATCGAGCACTGCGCCCTGGCGCCGTTGCCGGGCAAGGGGGCATTCGCCGGTGCGATTCTTTCCCACGACTTCGTCGAGGCTGCGCTCATGCGTCGTGCCGGCTGGGGCGTATGGATTGCCTACGATCTGCCGGGCAGTTACGAAGAGTTGCCGCCCAACCTGCTGGACGAACTCAAGCGTGACCGCCGCTGGTGCCACGGCAACCTGATGAACTTCAGGCTGTTCCTGGTCAAGGGCATGCACCCGGTTCACCGTGCAGTGTTCCTGACAGGCGTGATGTCGTATCTATCGGCGCCGTTATGGTTCTTCTTCCTGGTGTTGTCCACGGCCTTGCTGGCAGTGAACACCCTGATGGAGCCGACCTACTTCCTTGAACCGCGTCAGCTGTATCCGCTGTGGCCACAATGGCACCCGGAAAAAGCCGTCGCATTGTTCTCGACCACCATTGTCCTGTTGTTCCTGCCCAAACTGCTCAGCGTCATTCTGATCTGGGCCAAGGGCGCCAAGGCATTTGGCGGCAAGTTCAAGGTCACGGTTTCGATGCTGCTGGAAATGCTGTTCTCGGTGCTGCTGGCTCCGGTGCGCATGCTGTTCCATACCCGTTTCGTGCTGGCTGCTTTCCTGGGCTGGGCGGCGACCTGGAATTCTCCGCAGCGTGACGACGATTCCACGCCATGGATCGAGGCGGTCAAGCGCCATGGTCCGCAGACCTTGCTGGGTGCCTGCTGGGCCTTGCTGGTGGCCTGGTTGAACCCAAGCTTCCTGTGGTGGCTTGCGCCGATTGTGGTTTCCCTGATGCTGTCGATTCCGGTATCGGTGATTTCCAGCCGTACCAAGCTGGGTCTCAAGGCGCGTGACGAGAGCTTCTTCCTGATTCCGGAAGAGTACGACACGCCTCAGGAGCTGATTTCTACCGATCAGTACACCCACGAGAACCGTTGGCATGCGTTGAAGGACGGCTTCATTCGTGCCGTGGTCGATCCTCAGCAGAACGCCCTGGCGTGTGCGCTGGCGACTTCCCGTCACCGTCTGGCCCAGCCTGTCGAGACGGTTCGTCATGAGCGCGTCGAGCATGCACTCAAGGTCGGTCCCGAGAAGCTCAGCAACCATGAGCGTCTGATGCTGCTGAGCGACCCTGTCGCCCTGGGGCGTCTGCACGATCAGGTCTGGAATGCAGGCCACCCTGAGTGGCTGGCTGCGTGGCGTGCTTCCATCGAAGCCGATCCCCATGCACCTCTGCTGCCGCTTCAGCCGGTCAAGCAGGATGCGGAGCCAGTGTTGGCGTAAAGCTGCACTGTCCTTTCGCGAATGAATTCGCTCCTACGGTGTTGTAAATCCCCGTAGGAGCGAATTTATTCGCGAAGCTCTTAATTAACCCGAAATTTCCCCACCAATTCCCTCAGATGAGTGCCCAACCGGGCCAGCTCGACACTTGATGCTGCCGTCTCGTCGCTTGCCGCAGCGGTCTGTTCCGAAATATCCCGCACCCTGAGCACATTGCTGTTTATCTGCTCGGCCACTGCGCTCTGCTCCTCGCTGGCAGTCGCGATCTGCTGGTTCATGTCCTGAATGGTGGCCACGGTCCGGGTGATCTGCTCCAGAGCACAGCCTGCACGTCGACTCAGTTCTACGCTGTTGTCGGTCAGGTTACGGCTGCTGTCCAGAGTCGTGGCGACTTGCTGGGTGCCGCTCTGCAAGGCGGCGATCAGTTCCTCGATTTCCTCTGTGGACTCCTGAGTGCGCTGCGCGAGGCCGCGCACTTCATCGGCAACTACCGCAAACCCGCGCCCGGCCTCGCCGGCACGTGCCGCTTCGATGGCTGCATTGAGAGCCAGCAGGTTGGTCTGTTGGGAGACGGACTTGATCACATCGAGCACCCCGACAATCTTGCCGCTTTCCAGCTTGAGCTGATTCATCGCCAGCGTCGAATTGGCGACTTCACTGGCCAGTTGCTCGATCTGACTGATGGCCTGACTGACCACCTGATCGCCGTCGCGGGCTTGTTGATCTGCAGCGACCGCTGCCTGAGAGGCTTGCTGTGCATTGCGGGCGATTTCCTGCACGGTGGCTGCCATCTGATTCATGGCGGTGGCGACCTGATCGGTTTCGTCCTTCTGGCTGTTGACCCCGACGCAAGTCTGCTCCGTCACCGCCGAGAGCTGTTCGGCGGCACTGGCGATCTGGGTGACACCATCGCCAATGCCGCTGACCAGATCGCGCAGGCTCAAGGTCATGGCCTGCATGCTGTCTTGAAGCTGGCCCATTTCATCCTGACGCTGGATATCCAGATCCTTGCTCAGATTGCCTTGGGCGATACGCCCGGCAGCGGTCAAGGTCTGTTGCAGCGGCAGTGTGATCTGCTGCGTCATGACCCAGGCGGCCAACAGGCCGATGAGCAAGGCCAGCCCGGCAACACCGCTCAACAGGGTTCGCGAGCCAGCGGCCTCGACATCGCGCTGAGTGCCTTGCAGGTTTATCAGCCGGGCAACCAGATCCAGCATCTTGTCACCCAGCTCCTCCATGGTTTCCTGAAGGGCCTCGACCTTGATCTGGATGTCCTTGAAGCGGTTCAGTTGTTCGCGATAGCGCCGCAAAGCCTCGCTGGCGGGTTTGAGCCCCTGGATATTGTCATCGGCCTGATCCAGGGATATCTGCTGCACTTCCTTGAGCGCTTCGTCGATGGCTGCAATCGCAGCGGCTTCATCGGCTTCCTTGTTGGTGAAGGTGTAAGCCTGGACCTGAGAGCGGGCAATCTGGATCTGTTGCTTGAGCTGGGAAATATTGGTGAATTCATCCAGGCGCTCGCTATTGTCCTGCTCCTGGCTCACAGCCTTGAGCACTTCGCTTTCGACCTGCTCCACGGCTTTCACAGCCTGTTCCGATTGCTGTTCCAGCTCGATGCGCGACTGGTCGCGGGCTTTGCGATCAAGGCCAAGGTCGGTGAAGGTCTTTTCCATGCGGCTGATGACCTGACTCTGCTCGGTCAGCAGAGCAAGGCTTTTGGCATCGTCGGTTTCCCTGCGCAGCGTCACCAGTTGGGCCTCCAGTTCATTGAGCCGCTCTACAACTCTGGTTGCGTTTTCATGAGTGTTTTCTGAGCGGAAAACAATGCGTTCAGTGCGAAGGTCCTTGGTCAGGTTGCTGAGCTGGCCGATGGAGGAAATGGACTCGGAGCGCTCGATCATCGCGTCCAGGCCATGCCAGCCGGTCAGCGTGATGGCGAGAGTCAGTAATAGAACCAGGCCGAAGCCCAGCGACAGTTTGAGTTTGACGCTCATGTTATCGAGCGAGTGATTGATCCATCGAAACATCGGACTTCTCCTGCTGTAAGCGAACAAAAGCAGGCCCTGAACGTTGCAGGGCATGCGTCATGAGCGCATCGGCAGGAAGCGGGTATTGCACGACCTGAAGAGGTCGTAGGAGATTTCCGGGGAGAGTGGGCGGGTGAAGCGGGTCACGTTTATGCGCGTGGCCAATGGCGGGAAGGAAGCGGTGGCCTGCACCGCTTCCTGCTCGCGTCAGATTTTGAAGCGACCTACCAGCACCTGAAGATGATTGCCCAGACGCGCCAGCTCAACGCTGGAGGCGGCTGTTTCTTCACTGGCTGCGGAGGTTTGCTCGGAGACGTCACGCACGTTGAGTACGCTGCGGTTGATCTCTTCAGCGGTAGCGCTTTGCTGTTCGGCCGCAGCGGCGATCTGCTGGTTCATCGACTGGATCGCGGAAACGGTCTGGGTGATGTTTTCCAGCGAAGTACCGGCACGGCGCGTCAGGTCCACGCTGCTGGCAGTCAGGTCGCGGCTGCTGTCCATGATGCTTGAGGCTTGCTGTGTGCCGTTCTGCAGGCTGGCGATCAGCGCTTCGATTTCCTCGGTGGACTTCTGGGTACGCTGCGCCAGGCTGCGAACTTCGTCCGCCACTACCGCAAACCCGCGACCGGCTTCACCTGCGCGTGCCGCTTCGATAGCGGCGTTGAGGGCCAGAAGGTTGGTCTGTTCGGCAACCGACTTGATCACGTCCAGGACGCTGCCGATCTTGTCGCTTTCCAGCTTGAGCGCGCCCATGGCTTCGGTGGAGTTACCGACCGCCGAGGCCAGACGCTCGATCTGGGAAATAGCTTCTTTCACTACGCGCTCACCTTCGCGAGCCTGCTGATCGGCTGCTACGGCCGCTTCCGAGGCCTCTTCGGCGTTGCGTGCGACTTCCTGCACCGTTGCGGTCATTTCGTGCATGGCGGTGGCGACCTGATCGGTCTCGACCTTCTGGCTGTTGACCCCGGCGCTGGTCTGCTCGGTGACGGCGGACAGCTCTTCGGCCGCGCTGGCGATCTGTGTCACGCCATCGCGAATGCCGCCAATCAGCTCGCGCAGGGAAACCGTCATGCGCTGGATACTGCCTTGCAGCCTGCCCAGTTCGTCATTGCGATCAATGACCAGATTCTGGCTCAGGTCACCGGAGGCAACACGTTCTACCACGTCGAGTGTCTTTTGCAGCGGTACGGTGATCTGGCGAGTGATGACCCAGGCCGCCAGAATGCCAAAGACCAGTGCCAAGGCTGTTGCGATGGCAATCATCATGACCGACTTTGCGCTTTCAGCATCGCGGCTGGCGGTCTGTGCATCGATCATTTCATCGTTGACGGTCAGCATCTTGGTGCCCAGCGCCGTCATTTTTTCCAGTGCTACCTTACTGGCTGCCTGGGCATCGCGATATTGCCCAACGGCGGCGCGATAGCCTTTCAGGCCTGCAATGGCCTGTTGCAGCATGGGCAGGTAGGAGGAAGAGATATCACCTGCCAGAGTATTGATGCCGGTCATCGCTTCATCGATGGCCGCATTGGCGTTCTTCTCGAACTCGGCACGGCCACTGTAGGTGTAGCCGCGCACTTGAAAGCGGGCCTGCTGGATCTGTTTGCTGGCACCGACGATATTGTTGAAGGCCAGAATGTTGTCGGCTTTCAGCAGTTCGGCTTCGATCTTGCCGACTTCGGCAACGGCTTTGTCGGCATTGTCGCCCATCAGGCTGCGAGTGCCTTCCCGGGTTTCGATAGCCTTGGTCATTTCGCCGAATGCCTGGCGATATTCGTTGGCGCTCTGGATCTGGGAGTCGAGGCGCTTGATGTTCTCGGCGGAACGCAGCAAAGCCCTGGCGGCCTTGAGGGCTGCATCGAGCTTGTCCAGATTTGCTACTACAGCGGACGCTGTTTCGGCGTTGTACAGTGTCTCGTAGCGCATGCGATTGATACGCAGCTCAAGCGTCAGCACGTTGACATCGGTGATCGCCGCAACCCTGTCCCCGCGAGAGATAAGGCCCTGCGTGCTTAACCAGGCCGTAGCCGTAATCATCAGGGTCAATGCCAGGACCAGACCGAAGCCGATCGCTAATTTCAAACTTACACTCGCATTGGCGAGACTTCGAGCGAACCAGCGATACATGACAACTCCTCAATCTCTATTTTTATAGATCCGCTTTTACATCGGCTCCTGATTGAGAAACTGTAGTCATTGCTCTGATAAAAGAAAGGCTTAGAACAGACGGGCCAGCAGGGCGGTCACAGCGGTTTCGACCCTCAGTATTCGCTCGCCGAGTTGTACCGGTTGCAGGCCGGCCTTGCGCAGCAGGTCGATTTCATAAGGGATCCAGCCACCTTCCGGGCCGATTGCCAGTGTGACCTGTTGCTCGACTGCGCGTGGGCAGGCGGGGAATTCGCCGGGATGACCCACCAGCCCGAGTGTATTTTGGGCCAGTTGCGGCAGACGGTCTTCGACGAACGGTTTAAAACGCTTTTCGATCACGATCTCGGGCAGGACGCTGTCGCGTGCCTGTTCAAGCCCCAGGATCAACTGTTCACGAATGGCTTCAGGCTCCAGAAACGGCGTCTGCCAGAAGCTTTTTTCAACCCTGTAACTGTTGAGCAGGATGACCTTGGGCACGCCCATGGTCGCGACCGTCTGGAAAACCCGGCGCAGCATCTTGGGGCGTGGCAGTGCCAGTAACAGGGTCAATGGCAGCTTGGCGGGAGGCGCACTGTCGAGGCTGATGCGCAGCTCGGCTTCGTGGCTTTCGAGACGAATCAGCTCGGCAGTGCCCAGCAAGCCGTTTACGCGACCGACGCGCAGGCTGTCGCCGACCTCTGCGCGATGCACCTCTTGCATGTGCGTGAGGCGCCGGTCGCGCAGGATGACTCTGTCGGCCGCAATGAAGTCGGCCTCTTCAAGTAGCAGCAGGTTCACGACAGGGTCGCGGGCGGCTGGTCTTGCTTGTCAGCGTCGTCGGGCTGGTCGTCCGGGTGTTCGCCACGCTTCCTGATCATCGAACTGCACAGGATGCCCAGCTCGAACAGCAGCCACATGGGCACGGCGAGCAAGGTCTGGGAGAAGATGTCCGGCGGAGTGAGGATCATGCCGACCACGAAGCAGCCGATGATCACGTAGGGACGAATCTTTTTCAGGTATTTGACGTCGACGATGCCGATCCAGACCAGCAGCACCACGGCTACCGGAATCTCGAAGGCCACACCGAAGGCAAAGAACAGCGTCATGACGAAGTCGAGGTAGCTGGCGATGTCGGTCATCATCGACACGCCTTCGGGAGTCACGCTGGCGAAGAAGTGGAAAATCAGCGGGAAGACCAGAAAGTAAGCGAATGCCATGCCTGCGTAGAACAGGATGATGCTCGATACCAGCAGCGGAACGGCAACGCGCTTCTCATGCTTGTAAAGGCCCGGCGCGATAAAGCCCCAGATCTGATGCAGGATGACCGGCATGGACAGGAACAGCGCCACCATCATGGTCAGCTTGAACGGTGTGATGAACGGTGAGGCCACGTCGGTGGCGATCATCGTCGCGCCTTCGGGCAGGTACACCCGTAGCGGAGCCGAAACCAGCGTGTAGATCTTCTGGGTGAAGTAGAACAGGCCGGCAAAAATCAGGAACACCGCCGCAACACAGCGCAGCAGGCGTGTACGCAATTCTGTGAGGTGCGAGACCAGCGGCATTTGCTGATCGTTTTCCGGAATATCGCTCATGGGGCTCGTGGGGGCAGTGACGAATCGTGGGCGGAAGGCGGCGTGACGGGGACCGGGGACGCCGTTTGTTTAGGGCGCTTTTCCAGAGACAGTTGGCTCTTGGGTGCCGGCTCTGCCGGACCGATTTCCTGGGTGGCTGCTGCTTGCGGTTCGCTCTGCGACTCGGCGACAGGTTCTGGCTCAGGCTCGGAATGAGGCGAGAAAATCTTTCTCGCCTCTTCTTCCAGCGACAGAATGTGTTCGTTGTGCAGTTGCCGACGGATTTCGTCGGCACCGATTTCACGTTCAACTTCCTGTTTGATCGCATTGAAGCTGCGCTTCAACCGGCCGATCCACAGACCGGCGGTGCGCGCAGCACCCGGCAAGCGCTCAGGGCCAAGCACCAGCAAGGCCACCAGCCCTACGAGCAGCAGTTCAGAGAAGCTGATACCGAACATGGCTTAAACCTGGTCTTTGCGGGTCGGCTCTTCGACTTTATGCGCCTGCCCGTCGATGGTGTGTGGCTGGTTCAGCGGAGAAGTCTGAGGTGCCGCCTGCGCCTGTTGCGGTTGAGCGCCAGGTTGTTCGGCAGGTTTTTCGTCGTCGTTCATGGCCTTGCGAAAGCCCTTGATCGATTCGCCGATATCGCTACCCAGGCCCTTGAGTTTCTTGGTGCCGAAAACCAGCACGACAACGATCAGGATGACGACCCAGTGTTTCCAGTCAAAAATACCCATGAAGCATTCCTCGTAGAAAATTCGAACCTGAAAGACAGGTAGTTAATCCGCTGTGCGTGCAGCTTTTTCTGCGTGTCCGGACAGCCCGAAGCGGCGGTCCAGTTCATCAAGCACGGCTTGTGGATGCTGACCCAGTGCAGCCAGCATTACCATGCTGTGAAACCAGAGGTCAGCGGTTTCGTAGATTACATCGCTGCAATCGCCGCTGATGGCGGCATCCTTGGCAGCGATGATGGTTTCGACCGATTCTTCACCGATCTTTTCCAGAATCTTGTTCAAACCCTTGTGGTACAGACTGGCGACATACGAGCTGTCGGCAGCGGCATCCTTGCGCGATTCCAGCACCTGGGCCAGACGGGACAAGGTATCAGTCATGTTCAGTGTCCTGCGTGATAAATGGCATCCGGGTCTTTGAGCACCGCGTCGACCGTCTTCCAGCCCGAGTTTTCATAAACCCGGTAGAAGCAGCTTTCGCGTCCGGTATGGCAGGCAATGCCGCCGATCTGCTCGACCATCAGGATGATGACGTCGGCGTCGCAATCCAGGCGCAGCTCATGCAATTGCTGAACGTGGCCGGATTCCTCTCCCTTGCGCCAGAGTTTGCCACGCGAACGCGACCAATATATTGCACGGTTCTCTTTTGCAGTCAGGCTCAGGGATTCGCGATTCATCCAGGCCATCATCAATACACGGCCGGTCTTGTGATCCTGAGCGATTGCAGGCACCAGACCGTCGCTGTTCCACTTAATCTCGTCCAGCCAGTCTTTCATAACTACTCCGGCAGCCGGGCCTCAATAATCCCGGCGGGTTGAACAGTGTGCCAGTCACATGCGTCGCTGGCTATCGGCGAACGATCAGATACAGCCCTGACACCAGCATGATTCCAACCGGCCAGGCGGTCAGCGTCAATAGCGGAAGGCCGGCTGCACTCAGCGCCCAGACCTGAACCACGCCGCCACTCAAAAGCGCCGCGCCCAGCAGGCGCAAGGCCCAGTTATCCCTGGGGCCAGAGCGTGGCGGCGGCGGGTCGTTCGCATGGGGCCTGGACAGGCGCTCCAGCAGGTCGCGGGTCATGCCTGCAATATGTGGTAACTGTTCGACCTGGGTTTGCAGGTTCTGAACCAGCGTCTTGGGGCTGACCCGCTCACGCATCCAGCGCTCCAGGAAGGGTTGAGCGGTGCTCCACAGGTCCAGATCAGGATAGAGCTGACGGCCCAGACCTTCGATATTGAGCAGGGTCTTTTGCAGCAGCACCAGTTGTGGCTGGACTTCCATATTGAAGCGGCGTGCAGTCTGGAACAGGCGCATCAGCACCTGACCGAATGAAATGTCCTTGAGCGGCTTCTCGAAGATCGGTTCGCATACGGTACGAATCGCGGCTTCAAACTCGTTGAGCTTGGTTTCGGCGGGCACCCAGCCTGAATCGATGTGCAATTGCGCCACCCGGCGATAATCGCGCTTGAAGAAGGCAAACAGGTTGCGGGCCAGGTAATCCTGATCCTGCGGCGTCAGGCTGCCGACGATCCCGCAGTCGATGGCGATGTACTGCGGACGCCATGGATTGACCGTGCTGACGAAAATGTTGCCCGGGTGCATGTCGGCATGGAAGAAACTGTCGCGGAATACCTGGGTGAAAAAGATCTCCACGCCGCGCTCTGCCAACAGCTTCATGTCGGTGCGCTGATCGGCCAGGGTGGCCAGATCGGTGACCTGAACGCCGTAGATCCGCTCCATGACCAACACTTTCGGACGGCACCAGTCCCAGTAGACCTGCGGCACATACAGCAGATCGGAGCCCTCGAAGTTGCGGCGCAACTGGCTGGAGTTGGCGGCTTCACGCAGCAGGTCCAGCTCGTCGTAGATGGTCTTTTCGTAGTCGCTGACCACCTGCACCGGATGCAGCAGCCGGGCATCGGCCGACAGCCGCTCGGCGGTGCGGGCCAGAATGAACAGCCATGCCAGATCCTGACCGATGACTGGCTTGAGGCCAGGGCGCACGACCTTGACCACCACTTCTTCGCCGGTCTTGAGGCGTGCGGCATGGACCTGCGCCACGGAGGCCGACGCCAGAGGCGTCACGTCGAAGCGGCTGAAGACCTCACTGATTTTTGCACCCAGTTGCTCTTCGATCAGGTTCACGGCCAGTTGCTGATCGAACGGCGGTACGCGGTCTTGCAGCAGCATCAATTCGTCGGCGATGTCTTCGGGCAGCAGGTCGCGGCGGGTCGAAAGCAACTGCCCAAACTTGATGAAGATCGGCCCCAGATCCTGAAGCGCCAGACGCAGGCAGGCACCACGACTCAGGTCCAGAGTCTTGCGTGGCAACCAGCGCCAGGGCAGGACGAATCGCACGGCCAGCATCCACCAAGGAAGCGGCAGGGCGAAGAGCAGGTCATCGAGGCGGTAGCGGATCACGACACGTTGGATACGAAACAGACGGCGGACGGCAAGCAGCTTCATGCGTTATCGCTGGAATTGAGGGATTGGGTGAGACGTGCAAAGCGCGCCTCAAGACGTTCCAGATCCATTTTGATCTGATCGAGTTCGGCAAAGCGGGCTTCGGCCTCGTGTTTGCCGACCAGAGTACGCGATTCTTCACTCAGGTAGTCGGCCACATTCTGGCTGAGGCTGGCGAAGTTATCGCGGGTCCAGCGTGCGTGGCTGCGCAGGTGACCGCTGAGCAACTGGCTGGCTACCGGACCGAGCCAGCGGGAGAGTTCATGCTCCCAGTCCAGCTCCAGGTCTTGAAGGATGCCGACCAGCTCCAGCAAGACGGCGCTGTCACCGTCCAGCTCGACTTCCGGGCCGTGGAGCACGGCAGTCTTGTCCTGGCTCAGCGCCAGACGCAGCAGGCTGGCTGCCGGAGCGCGCAGGATGCAATCGGCATCCGCTGCCCAGTCAGCCGCCAGCAGCAGACCTTCGTCGCTGGGCAGGATGAACAGTTGCAGCGCCGGGTCGCGGCAATCGATGGCTATCACCTTGCCAGCCAGTTCGGCGAGACGTGGCGCAGCCGTGCTGTCCAGACGCAACACGCGATTGATGCCGTGCTCGACGCTGGCGAGCAGACCGCGCAGGAGCATCAGGGTTTGATACCGCGATGCAGGGCGACGATGCCCGAGGTCATGTTGTGATAGGTCACGCGGTCAAAGCCGGCGTCTACCATCATCGACTTGAGGGTTTCCTGATCCGGGTGCATGCGGATCGACTCTGCCAGATAGCGGTAGCTTTCCGAATCATTGGTCACCAGCTTGCCCATGAACGGCATGAACGCGAACGAGTAGGCGTCATAGGCTTTTGACATCAGCTTGTTGGTCGGTTTGGAAAATTCCAGCACCAACAGACGACCGCCGGGCTTGAGCACACGCAGCATGGAGCGCAGGGCGTCCTCCTTGTGCGTCACGTTGCGCAGACCGAAAGCGATGGTCACGCAATCGAAATGGTTGTCAGGAAAAGGCAGCTTCTCGGCGTCGGCCTGTACGAATTCGACATTGCCCGAAACGCCCAGGTCCAGCAGGCGATCGCGCCCGACCTTGAGCATCGAAGCGTTGATGTCTGCCAGGACCACATGACCGGTCGGGCCGACCAGATTCGAGAACTTGCGGGTCAGGTCGCCCGTGCCGCCCGCGATATCCAGGACCCGGTTGCCCGTGCGAACACCGGAAAGCTCAATAGCGAAACGCTTCCACAGTCGGTGCATGCCACCGGACAGCAGGTCGTTCATCAGGTCGTATTTGGCCGCTACGGAGTGGAAAACCTCAGCGACTTTCTCGGCCTTCTGGCTTTCCGGTACGTTTTTGTAGCCGAAATGAGTGGTGGGTTCGGTATCGCTACCTTTGCGCTGATCGTTCATATCGCTGCCGCCGGAATAGAATGCCGATCATTCTAATCGCCAGGGCTGGCTTTGTCTTGACAAGGCTCATCGTCAGGGCTTTCTTCGGGACGAGCGACTGTTATAGTTGCGCCGCGATTCAACCGACAGAAAAGGAACTCTCCAATGGCGAAAATAACTGTTGAGCGCCCGCACACTCTGGGCCGTGACAAGGCGCGGGAGAGGGCTGAGCAACTGGTCGAGAAACTGGCCGAGAAATACGGACTGGCTCACGAATGGGCTGGCGATACCGTCAAGCTCGAAGGCAAGGGCGCCAAAGGCAAGGTTGAAGTTGAAGATGCGCTTATCCGGGTCAGCATCGAACTGAACTTCATCCTGTCGGCCATGAGCGGTTCGATCAAGTCAGAAGTTGAGCGTGTGCTGGACAAGGCGCTGGTTGCCTGAACTCGATGTTTCTGGTTTTTCGCGAATGAATTCGCTCCTACACGTCGCCCGTAGGAGCGGATTCATCCGCGATGACGTCACTCCGACCGACGCATTTCCTCTGCAGGTCCCGCCCCTTCGCGAATGAATTCACTCCTGCTGCCGTGAGGCTACTTGCCCAGGTACTTTTCCACGATCCAGCGGACGTTCTTTCGATCCTCTTCCACCGACTCCTGTCGAGTGGCCCAGACGACCAGAAGATCGTCCCGAATGGGCATGAGCGCTGTGCACAGCGGCTGTTGCGTGGGGACGCACGTAATTTGCGACCCAGATCCCTCTGCGATCATTTTCCGGGCCGCATCGCCACCGGTCGGCCCCTTGCCAGCGAATGCAAATAGCTGTTCTTTCGAGTCGATGAGGTAGCTGCGTTCGACAACACTGAACGTGTGAGGGCTGAACACATGCTTTCCATCATAGAGGCCCGTTTTGCATTGACTCCTTTCCCAATGCGTCAACAACTTCTCGCAAAAAGCCTTGGAAACATAAGCATGTGTATCGAGGGCGAAGTCTTGTAACTGACTATAAGCATCAAGGTCCAACTGAATCAGCGAGACATATGTGCCATGTGTGCTGTGTGATAACACCTTTTTTGCAGGCACCTCTTTGCCGTCGTTCAGTATCAGGTTGCTGTTCGTGGTCGAGGAGAGCAATGCAATGGTGGGCAGGCTCAACCGCTCATTGCCGATGCGAATTGTTTGATACTGGGCCAGTGCGTCTTCTGAAGCAGGCATCTGCGCAGGTTGTGGCTCTTCGTCGCATCCTGCCAGGACGAGAGCGAGAAACAGGGTGGCGCTATTGAATTTCATGGTACGTCCAATACTTTCTTGATGCCTTGGAACGCTTGCTTTCATGCACTAACCCTTTGATTTTTATAGAGATAAGACCCTGAAAAGTTAAGGGAAATGACTGCGCAGGCTGCACGAGTCATTCATAACCTGTTACCTAGGGTGTGCATTCTAATTTTTCTCCGTACTTTTGAGTCATGCCCCGACAAGGGCGGTTCCTTGAACTTTCGAGAGTGAGGTGCACCATGGCCAAGGCTACCCTGAAGAAAAAAATTGAAGACGAGCAGGCAACAGCGTTTTCCGAAGTGAAACTGTATGCCCGCAAAATCTGGCTGGCTGGCCTGGGCGCTTATGCCAAGGCCAATCAGGAAGGCACCGAGTACGTCAGAGAGCTGATCAAGACTGGCGAAAAAGTGGAGAAAGACGCCAAGAAGGCTGTCGATGAAAAGCTTGAAGCGGCCAACAGCGAAATCGATTCGATCAAGGGCGAGGTTTCAGGCGTCAAGGGCCGTGTCGAGGCTCAGCTCGACAAGATCGAAAGCGCCTTTGATCGTCGTGTCGCCAAGGGCTTGAACCGGATCGGCATTCCATCTAAACATGATGTTGAGACACTCTCTGCTAAGCTCGATGAGCTGACGGCATTGCTTGAACGTGTCGGGCCTAAAAAGCTCGAACGTAACGAGCCCAAAAAGCTCGAACGTATCGAGCCTGAACATTAAGGAGAGCAGGATGGCTGGCAAGAAAAAAGTTGAAAAAGAAGGCAGCTCCTGGATTGGCGAGGTTGAGAAGTACTCTCGCCAGATCTGGCTGGCTGGTTTGGGCGCTTACTCCAAGATCAGCAATGACGGCAGTAAGTTATTTGAAACACTGGTAAAAGACGGCGAAAAGGCCGAGAAGCAGACCAAGGTGGAAGCCGGGAAGCAACTCGACAATGCCAAGGATACCGCGAAGGCGGCCAAGTCCCGTGTAGGTGACGTCAAGGATCTTGCGCTGGGCAAATGGAATGAACTCGAAGGCGCGTTCGACAAGCGTCTGAACAGTGCCATTTCGCGCCTGGGTGTTCCAAGCCGTAATGAAGTGCAGGCGTTGCACAGCAAGGTCGATGAATTGACCCGCCAGATCGAGCTGCTGACCGGTACCAAGGCCAGGCCGGTTGCGTCGCGCTCGACTGCACCTGCCAAAAGCACCGCTAAACCGTTGGTCAAGGCTGCAGCCAAAACTGTAGAGAAGACCGCGAACAAGGTTGCGACTAAAACTGCAGCGGCCAAACCGGCAGTCAAGAAAGCGGCCGCCAAGCCGGTTGATGCTGTAAGCAAAGCTGCGGCTGCAACTGCGGACAAAGCCAAGTCTGCGGCCAAGCCTGCGCCGAAAAAACCTGCTGCCAGGAAGCCGGCTGCAAAACCTGCTGCCAAGCCAGCGGCTTCGGCAGCACCAGCTGCTGCTCCGGCTGCTGCGCCGTCGACCCCCGCTGCGTCGGCGCCAACAACCGGTCAGGCCTGATAACAGCTTGCTACATCCAGCCCGGCCTGTTCCACAGGCCGGGTTTACCTGCTCAAATACTGCATGGCCAGTTCCTCGGCCGCCTGCCTTGATGTCGGCACCAGATGCGGTGTAACGAGCATCATGATCTGATAGACCACCACCCGCACTTCACCTTCGCGGCCCAGAATGCGCTGATAGTCCAGTGAGAACAGCAGGTTCATGGTGATCTGCTCCACCAGTTGGCCCAGTGCCTGTGTTTCGCTGATCAATTGTCCCTGAGCCTTGAGTCGTGCCAGCAGCGAAGCCAGGGTGCGCTTGAGCGAGTTGAGCAGGTTGCGAATGCCGCGTGCCAGCTTGGGCAGGCGCCCGGCCAGGTTGGACAGGTCCTGAAACAGGAATCTGTAGTGCGCAAGGCGCTCGACGATCAGGTGCAGGAACAGCCAATAGTCTTCGGCATTGAGTCGCGCATCGGAGGGCGGATCGAGCAGTGGAGTCAGTTCGTTCTGGAAACGCTCGAACAACTCCATCACCAACGGCTCTTTGCCATGGAAGTGGTAGTACAGATTACCGGGGCTGATGCCCAGTTCGTTGGCGATTTCCAGGGTGGACACATTAGGCTCGCCCTGCTGATTGAACAGTATCAGGGCGCATTCAAGTATTCGGTCGCGGGTTTTCATCCAGTCTTCTTGTTTGGGTTATGGCTCGAACGCCACAGCATGAATGGCAACGTCAATGTAGGCGCTCCTACCTGTTTGTTATGCAACAGCGTGGCGCCGATGTGGTCGCAGGTTTCCTGTTTATACCTTCAACGCATATGCACATAGGTTCCCGGCGCGGCTTCCATCGAAGGGTAATTGGCGTTGCCAAGCTCGATCCGGGTTTCGTGCTGGGTGCCTGAGCGCTCGTGAATCCATTTCAGCCAGGTTGGCCACCAACTGCCATCGTTGTGTTTGGCATCGTAATACCAGGCTCGCGGGTCGCTGCTCAGCTTGTCGTTCTCGACGAAGTTGGCTTTCGGGTTGCCCGGTGGATTGAGAATGCTTTGCACATGACCGCTGTTGGAGAGCAGGAAACGTCGCTCGCCGCCCAGCAGCAGCGTAGAGCGATAGACCGAATCCCATGGCGTGATGTGGTCGTTGATACCGGCAATGCTGAAGCTGTCTACGGTCACTTTTTGCAGGTCGATAGGCGTGCCGCACACTTCCAGCCCGCCCGGATGGCTGAGCGGGTTGTGCTTGAAGAAGTCCAGCAGGTCGCCATGCAGGGCCGCCGTCAGGCGAGTGGTGTCGTTGTTCCAGTAGAGGATGTCGAACGGTGGCGGTGCCTTGCCCAGCAGGTAGTTGTTGATCCAGTAGCTCCATATCAGATCGTTGGGGCGCATCCAGGCAAAGATCCGGCTCATGTCGCTGCCTTCCAGCACGCCGCGTTGGTAGGAGCGCCGCTTGGCAGCTTCCAGCGATTCCTCGTCGATGAACAGGGTGGCAGGGCTTTCGATCTGGCTGTCCAGCAGACTGACCATATAGGTAGCGCTGGCAACCCGGCGTATCTGTCGCTTGGCCTGCAAATGCCCCTGCAGGGCGGCGATGGTCAGGCCGCCTGCACAGGCACCCAACAGATTGACCTCGCGGGCGCCGGTAATCGCCCGGCAGACATTCATGGCTTCTTCGGTCGCCTCGACGTAACTGGACAGCCCCCATTCGCGATGCCGCACATCGGGGTTGCGCCAACTGATGGCGAAGGTCTGCAGGCCGTTCTTCAGGGCGTACTGCACAAAGCTGTTGTTGGGGCTGAGGTCGAAGATGTAGAACTTGTTGATCTGCGGGGGCACGATCAGCAATGGCCGTGAGTATTGCTTTTCACTCATCGGCTTGTACTGGATCAGCTCCAGAATATCGTTGCGAAACACCACGGCTCCGGACGTGGTGGCGACAGTGCGACCGATCTCGAAGGCGTCCTTGGTGGTCTGGCGAGGCAGGCCATTGTTGTGCAGCAGGTCATCGGCCATGTGGCCCAGGCCTTTGAACAGGCTGCTGCCGCCTGAATTGAAAAGCTCTTTGATGGCCAGCGGGTTGAGCAGGGTATTGGACGGCGACAGCGCATCGTTGATCAGCGTGAAGAGAAAGTGCGCCCGTGCCCGGTCATCCTTGGACAGATCGCTTTCATCGATCCAGAGCCTGGTCTGATGCTGCCAGCTCAGGTAAGCCTGCAAGCCACGGCGATACAGCGGGTTCAGGCTCCAGGTCGGGTCTGCAAAGCGGCTGTCACGCGGGTTGGGTGTATGAGGCATTTCTCCCAGAAGCATGACTTTGCCTAACTGGCTACCTAACGCCAAGGCATGTCGGGCGCTACGAAGGGGGTGTTTCCAGCCTTGGGAGGCGACGCTTCGCAGCGTATGAAACAGGTCGCGACCACGCAGGCCGGTAATGGCGCTTTGTGCGTTTATGAAGGTCGCCGGTGTAGTGGCGGCAACCTTCGTTGATTTGTCTCGCATGAGGGCAACACTCCTTCGTCAAGCCATCAACCAATAGACTGACGCAGTGCCTGTCATGGCAGCGTGCGTCGTTCTGCGCTGTGCGACACTCCGGTACGCGGCGCAGTCGGTGAAGCGAATAGTTCTCGAAGCTTTCCTGCTTCCTTGAGTACTACAGGTCTGATCAGTGCCCTTTGGGTGGTGTGGGCTGTGGATGCATGACAGCGCGTTGGCGCTCCTGCTGCAGAAAACTCATGATGATGGGGGCTACGGCTTCGGCCCTGGTAATCAGGAACAAATGACCGTCATCGATTATGTGTAGCTGGGCATTGGGTATACGCCAAGCCAAAAGGCGCATATTTACCAAAGGGATCAACGGATCGTCGTCACCGGCCAGAACCAGTGTCGGCTGATGAATCTTGTGCAGCCAGTGGATGCTGGTCCAGCCCATGCCTGCGAACAGTTGCCAGTAGTAGCCGAGTTTGCCGGACGAACGTACCTTGGCTGCATGGTTGGCGGCCAGATGCGGATCTCGCCGGAATGCCCCGCCATAGATCTCCGGCGCAATGCGGATCACATGTGACGGCTGGATATAACGCCGCGGGCTGGCCATCAACCACAAAACACGGGGCTTGCCCGGCACCATGACCATGCCTGCCGCAGTGGCCGCCAGGACCAGTTTCCTGCAACGCTCCGGGTAATCGTGGGCGAACTGCTGAGCCAGTGCTCCGCCCCATGACACACCAATCGCATTGACCTGGCCGTAATCCAGATAGTCGAGCATACGCGCCGCCAGCTTCGCCAGCCCCGGAAAACGATAGGGGCGACTGGGTGTCGAGGAGCCACCGACGCCCGGCACATCGAAGGCGATGACTTCCAGATCCGGGTCCAGGGCGTCAACAAACGGAAACACCAACTCAAGGTTGGCACCAATGCCGTTGAACACCAGCAAGGGCGTCAGATGACTCTTGCCGGGTCGCACAGCTGTGCGAATGGTATGACCGTCCAGGTCAATGGAACGGAAAACAAACGGTTGAGGCATACGCTAAGCCCTGTTGGTTAAACCGCTGGGAAAGCCGTCCTGCGCTTTTACCAGATCGACCGAGGTGCGCCGGTCATGTTTGCGTAACGTTTGCCGCCGGTACTTCCATCCTGGACCCGGCAGCGCGCATTCGCTCGTATCCAATCCGCTTAGCGTTCGTGAACGTAGGTACCGGGTGAAGCTTCGCTTGCAGGGTAGGCCTTGTTGCCCAGTGTCGCAGGGGCCTTTTTCAGTTTGCCCGAGCGCTCGGTCTTCCAGGCCTGCCAGTGTAGCCACCATGAATCGGTGTGCTTGGTGCCGTTTTCTTGCCATGCCGAAGGTTCGGCCGGCAGTTCGGTGTTGGTCATGTAGCGGGCCTTGGGGTTGCCCGGCGGGTTGAGAATGCTCTGGATATGGCCGCTGCTGGAGAGCACGAACTCGGTCTTGCCGCCGAACAGACGGGCCGACTTGTAGCACGACGCCCAAGGCGTGATGTGGTCGTTGGTGCCCGCCAGACAGAACACATCGCTGGTGACCTGCTTCAGATCGATCGGAGTGCCACAGACCTCAAGGGCATTGGGGCGGGTCAGAGGGTTGTTCTTGAACATCTCGATCAGATCGCCGTGAAAGGCAGCCGGCAGGCGAGTGGTGTCGTTGTTCCAGAACAGGATGTCGAACACGGGCGGTTCGTTACCCAG
The DNA here is from genome assembly GCF_015471405.1 of Pseudomonas cichorii. Classification (GTDB taxonomy): domain Bacteria; phylum Pseudomonadota; class Gammaproteobacteria; order Pseudomonadales; family Pseudomonadaceae; genus Aquipseudomonas; species Aquipseudomonas serbiensis. The sequence goes on along the minus strand of NZ_BLVZ01000005.1, from coordinate 385,621 downwards.
CAGGTAGTTGTTGACCCAGTAGTTCCAGATCAGGTCGTTGGGGCGCATCCAGGCGAAGACCTTGGCCATGTCGCGACCTTCCAGCACGCCAGCCTGATAGGAGTGGCGCTTGGCCGTTTCCAGGGTCTGTTCATCGACGAACAGGGCAACTTCGGTATCCAGCGTGGTATCCAGCACGCTGACCAGTAGCGTCAGTGCATGAACCTTCTGCTCGCCCAGCGCGGCGTAATGCCCAAGCAATGCGGTGCAGGTGATGCCGCCCGAGCAGGCGCCGAGCATATTGATGTCCTTGCTGCCGGTGATGGCTGTCACCACATCGACCGCTTCCTTCAAGGCCTCGATGTAAGTGGACAGGCCCCATTCACGCTGCGCCTTGGTCGGGTTACGCCAACTGACGATGAAGGTCTGTACGTTGCTGCGCAGACAAAAGCGCGCCAGGCTTTTTTCCGGGCTCAGGTCGAAGACGTAGAACTTGTTGATCTGCGGCGGCACCACCAGCAATGGCCGTTCATGGACCTGCTCGGTGATGGGCTTGTACTGGATCAGCTCCAGCACATCGTTGCGAAACACCACCGAACCTTCGGTGGTCCCCAGGTTCTTGCCGACTTCAAAGGCGTCCATGTTGACCTGGCTCGGCATGCCACCGTTATGCACCAGATCCTTGGCCATGTGCGCCAGGCCATCGAATATGCTTTTACCGCCAGTCTCGAAGAAACGCTTTACCGCAGCCGGGTTGGCGGCCGTATTGGTCGGAGACATGGCTTCGGTCATCAGGTTGATCACAAAATGACCACGGCTGATGTCCTGAGGGGTGAGGTTGCTGCCGTCGATCCAGTCATGCAGCTCCTTGCGCCAGGCCAGGTAGCTCTGCAAATAACGACGATACAGCGGGTTCTGGCTCCATGCCGGGTCCGCAAAGCGTCTGTCGTCAGCGGCTGGCTGCAGGGCAGACTTGCCGAACATCACGTTCTTTATTTCAACACTCAAGTGGGCGACATGCTTGAGGCTGTGGAACGGCTGCTTGATTGCCTGGCGCAGAACCATGCGAGCGGTGGTCAGTAAATCCTTGCGGCGCAAGCCAACCACCGGGTTCAAACCCAAGGTGTGTTCAGAGGCTTGTTGCTGCAGGTCATCGTTGTTCTTGCTACTCATCTACGACGCTCCATTGTCCTGAGACGAGTACTGACTTTCCCTGTGAGCCAGTGACACAGGCGAGTCGTCAGTACTACTGCTCGTGTGACCGATGATGGCTTGGCTGCCAATTCCCGTGGTTTATGCAAGCTACCGCGAAGGCGCCTGAACAGCTGCGCTTCATGTGACCACTGCTTTGCATACTGCTTGTTATTCGCGCATCGAAGGGATGCAGGGAATTTACCAAAGTCATTGGTTACGCGAGATTTCAAAAAATCGCAAGCAGCGTCAGTCATTGACCGCTGCGCGGGACATTGAAACAAAACAGATTAGAAAGCGCTTCCTAATACGTCAAACGGCAGGCTAGAGCTTTCTGGAAGATATATGCGTTGTCTGGGGCTGCTGGAAAAACTGACGAGCGTGTGTCGTCATTTTTTCTGATGACTAGAGCATAAGCCTGATGACTTGCTCGGAAGGGTCGCGGGATTTACCTGCCTTTTGCAACTCCAGCAGATAATCCTCCCACAAGGACTCCTGGCGTCTGGACAGCTCGTAGAGGTATTCCCAGGTGAACAGGCCGCTGTCATGGCCATCATCGAAGGTCAGTTTCAGCGCGTACTGGCCCGCAGGCTCGATCTTGGTCAGACCTACCCCCAGCTTGCCGAATTGCAGGATCGGCTTGCCATGGCCCTGAACCTCGGCGGAAGGCGAATGCACCCGCAGAAACTCCGCAGGTAAATGATATGCCTCATCCGGCCCGTACTTGAGCGTCAGGGTTTTCGAGGCTTTGTGGAGCTGGATGGCGGTTGGGATGGGGGGCACGGTGGGGAGCCTCAAGCTACAAGTGACAAGCTACAAGTGAAGCAGTGACAAGCTTCAAGTGAAAGCAGCTGCAAGCTACAAGCACAATCAGCTTGCAGCTTACAGCTCCCAACTTGCAGCTACTTACAAAATATACCGCGACAGGTCTTCGTCGTTGGCCAGTTCGCCCAGGTGGCTGTTGACGTAGTCGGCGTCGATCAGTATCGGCGAGGCATCCGGGCTGCCAGCCAGATCGCCTGCGCTGAACGACACTTCTTCAAGCAGGCGTTCCAGCAGGGTGTGCAGGCGGCGGGCACCGATGTTTTCGGTTTTCTCGTTGACCTGCCAGGCAATCTCGGCCAGACGCTTGATGCCGTCAGGCTTGAACTCGATGCCCAGGCCTTCGGTCTTGAGCAGTTCGCGATATTGCTCGGTCAGCGAGGCATGCGGTTCGCTGAGGATGCGCTCGAAGTCCTGAGGCGTGAGGGCCTTGAGTTCGACACGAATCGGCAGACGGCCTTGCAGCTCGGGCACCAGATCGCTTGGCTTGCTCAGGTGGAACGCACCCGAAGCGATGAACAGGATGTGGTCGGTCTTGACCATGCCCAGTTTGGTATTCACGGTGCAGCCTTCGATCAGCGGCAGCAGGTCGCGCTGTACGCCTTCACGGGAAACATCGACACCGCCGGAGTTGCCGCGCTTGGCGACTTTGTCGATCTCGTCGATGAACACGATGCCGTGTTGTTCGACGGCTTCCAGCGCCTTGACCTTCAACTCTTCATCGTTGACCAGGCGGCTGGCCTCTTCGTCGCGCACCAGCTTGAGCGCTTCCTTGACCTTGAGCTTGCGGCTCTTCTTCTTGCCCTTGCCCATGTTGGCAAACAGGCTTTGCAGCTGGTTGGTCATTTCTTCCATGCCGGGCGGCGCGGAAATATCGACGCCCACGGTGTCGTTGACCTCGATCTCGATTTCCTTGTCGTCCAGTTGGCCTTCGCGCAGACGCTTGCGGAACAGCTGACGGGTATTGGAATCGCTGGTCGAAACCGGTTCTTCACTGAAACCGTTGCGAGCAGGTGGCAGCAAGGCATCAAGGATGCGGTCTTCGGCAGCGTCTTCTGCGCGGTGACGGACCTTGACGATTTCCTGTTCGCGCAGCAGCTTGATGGCGGCGTCGGCCAGATCACGAATGATCGACTCCACGTCACGGCCCACATAGCCCACTTCAGTGAACTTGGTGGCTTCAACCTTCAGGAACGGCGCATTGGCCAGCTTGGCCAGACGACGGGCGATTTCGGTTTTACCGACGCCGGTCGGGCCGATCATCAGAATGTTCTTTGGCGTTACTTCGACGCGCAGTTCTTCTGGCAACTGCATCCGGCGCCAGCGGTTTCGCAAGGCAATGGCGACGGCGCGCTTGGCATCGTCCTGGCCAATGATGTGGCGATTGAGTTCGTGGACGATTTCACGGGGAGTCATGGACATGGTAATTGATGGTCCTCAGGCATAAAGAAGTCGGCAGGGGTGCGGGTTACGCAGCCGGACAACGGCTTATTCAGCGAGGTCCTGCTCCTCAATGGTGATGTTGTGGTTGGTGAACACGCAAATATCGCCAGCGATGTGCAATGCAGTCTCGGTGATCTCGCGGGCCGACAGATCGGTCTTGAGCAGCAGCGCACGGGCAGCAGCCTGGGCGAATGCGCCACCCGAGCCCATGGCGATCAGGCCATCTTCGGGTTCCACGACATCGCCGTTACCGGTGATGATCAGCGAGGCGTCCTTGTTGGCGACGGCCAGCATGGCTTCCAGGCGGCTGAGGGAGCGATCGGTACGCCAGTCCTTGGCCAGTTCGACGGCAGCACGTACCAGATGGCCTTGATGCTTTTCCAGCTGGCCTTCAAAACGCTCGAACAGCGTGAAAGCGTCAGCCGTGGCCCCGGCGAAACCGGCGATAACTTCACCGTGATACAGGCGGCGTACTTTCTTCGCGTTGCCTTTCATGACGGTGTTGCCCAGGGAAACCTGGCCGTCGCCAGCCATGACGACTTTGCCGTGGCGGCGCACTGAAACGATGGTGGTCAAGGGAGAGTCTCCACGCAGCGGGGCGAAAATGCCCTGATGCAGACTCATATGGGGGTGGGGTTGGGTATTTCAACCGCGAATTCATTTGCGAAAAAGCCAGTGATGAAGCTTTCGCGAATGAATTCGCTCCTACCGGGGCTGCTGTGTGCTTCCGTAGGAGCGAATTTATTCGCGAAGAGGTCAGAAGCCTGTGCTACTGCTTGCTGCGCTGTTGCAACAACAGGTTACTAAATCCGCCGCTCGCCAATTGCTTCTGGGCGGTGGTGAGTTGTTCGCGGTTGCTGAACGGGCCGACCAGAACCCGGTACCAGGTTTCTTCCTTGACCGTGCCGGACTCCACTGTCGAAGTCTGGCCTAGCAGGATGATCTGCGCGCGCACCTTGTCAGCATCTTCCTTCTTGCGGAACGAGCCCGCTTGCAGGAAGAACTGGGTCACTGGCGCCGGTTTTGCGGTCGCTACAGGTGGTGCCGGTGGCGGTGTCAGGCCGCTGAGGGCCGCCTGGGCGCGTGCGGTGTCGATCTTTGCCGCCTGCTCAGGCGACACGGGTGCAATCGGGGTCACGGGCGGTGGCGTCTTTTCCGGTACCGCTTCGTTCGGCACGATCACTTCCGATTCCGGCAGCAGCGTGTAGAAGTCGTACTTCGGCTTGACCGGTGCCGTCGGGCTCGGTGGCGTCTTGTTCGCTTCGGCGATCTTGGCTGCCTTGGCCTCGGCCTTGGCACGTTTTACGTCTTCACCGCCGGGTTCGAGCTTCATCAGAAAGACGATGAATGCACCCACGGTCAAGCCAATCGCCAGCCATAACCATCCTGGAATCGGCTTCTTCGCGGGTGCCTGATAACGGCTGGCGCCCCGCTTGGGAGCCGGTTTCTTCTTCGCAACTGCCAACTTACATACGCTCCAGAGTTTCCAGACCCAATAGATCCAGGCCTTGCTTGAGAGTGCGACCGGTCAGGGCCGCCAGACGCAGACGGCTCTGTTGTTGATCGGGATTTTCCGCACCAAGGATCGGGCAGTTTTCATAGAAGCTGGAAAACAGACCCGCAAGGTCATACAGGTAAGCACAAAGAACGTGAGGCGTGCCTTTTTCTGCAACGTTATTCAGGGTTTCCGTGAACTGAGCCAGGCGTGCAGCCAGTTCCTGCTCCTGCGGTGCTTGCAGAACGATCTGGCCTTGAGTGGCATCGAACGGCGTACCCAGTTTGCGGAATACGCCGGAAACGCGGGTGTACGCATAGAGCAGATAAGGCGCGGTGTTGCCCTCGAAACTGAGCATCTGATCGAAGTTGAAGCTGTAATCGCTGGTGCGATGCTTGGACAGGTCGGCGTATTTCACCGCGCTGATGCCCACGGCCTTGGCGATGGTGCGCAGCTCGCTTTCGGCGACCTCCGGGTTTTTCTCTTTCACCAGCGTGTAGGCGCGTTCTTCGGCTTCGTCGAGCAGGTCGATCAGTTTGACGGTGCCGCCATCGCGGGTCTTGAACGGACGGCCATCGGCGCCGTTCATGGTGCCGAAGCCCATGTGCTCCAGTTGCATGCCGTCATGAACGAAACCGGCGCGGCGGGCGACTTCAAACACTTGCTGGAAGTGCAGAGCCTGACGCTGGTCGACGAAGTACAACACGCGGTCGGCTTTCAGGATCTTGCTGCGATAGCGGATGGCCGCCAGATCAGTGGTGGCATACAGGTAACCGCCACCGGCCTTTTGCACGATGACCGGCAGTGGCGTGTCTTCGGCGGTGCGGAATTCTTCGAGGAAGACGCACTGCGCGCCGTTGCTTTCAACCAGCAGGCCCGAAGCTTTCAGGTCACTGACGACATTGGCCAGATCGTCGTTGTAGGCGCTTTCGCCCTTGACGTCAGCCGGTGTCAGTTTGACGTTGAGGCGCTCGTAGGTCTTCTGGCAGTGAGACAGCGAGATCTCGTTGAAGCGGTTCCACAGAGCAAGGCAATCGGCATCGCCCGCCTGCAACTTGACCACCAGACCGCGAGCGCGCTCTGCGAACTCTTCGGACTCGTCGAAGCGCTGCTTGGCGGCGCGGTAGAAGTTTTCCAGGTCGGACAGTTCGTCGCTGGTGGCGGGTTTTTCCTGAAGGTAGGCCAGCAGCATGCCGAACTGGGTTCCCCAGTCGCCCACGTGGTTCTGGCGAATCACGGTATCGCCCAGAAACTCCAGAACGTTGGCCACGCCGTCGCCGATGATGGTCGAGCGCAAGTGGCCAACGTGCATTTCCTTGGCCAGGTTCGGGGCCGACAGGTCAACGACCACGCGCTGGGATGCGCTGGCCTTGCGTACCGACAGTTGCGCGTCGGCCAGTGCGGCATCCAGGCGCGCAGCCAGTGCCTGAGTGTTCTGGAAGAAGTTCAGAAAGCCCGGGCCTGCAATTTCGACCTTGCTGACCTGCTCGTCGGCAGGCAGGGCGGCGATGAGTTTTTCGGCCAGATCGCGGGGTTTCATGCCGGCCGGTTTGGCGAGCATCATCGCGATATTGCTGGCGAAATCGCCGTGGGTCTTGTCTCGGGCGTTTTCCACCTGAATCGCCGGCGTCAGCCCTTCTGGCAAGACGCCCTCGGTGACGAGACGGGTCAGGGCTTGTTGAATCAGCTGGCGAATGGTGTCTTTCATGATGCTCTCTTCAACCGCAAGCGCGGTGGCGCCGGGATGCGCGGGTGGAAAAACTGGGCATTATCCGTTGCCGGGGCAAGCTTGCCAACCTTCTTAGCCTGTGGGCTTCGCGAATGAATTCGCTCCTATCCGGCTGCGTACGGTGTGGGAGCCAATTCATTCGCGAAAATGCACACCCACCTGCTTAATAAAGATCCACCGGGTCCACATCCAGCGACCAGCGCACCTGCCTGCCGCTGGGCATCTGCTCCAGTATCAGCAGCCAACTGTTGAGCATGCGATGCAGTGGTGCTCTGGCGTTGGCCTGGACCAGCAATTGCGCCCGGTAGCGTCCGGCGCGCCGTTCCATGGGAGCGGGGACCGGGCCAAGTAGTTCAACGCCGCCCAGATTCATTTGGGCCAGCAATTGCTCGGCCTCGGCGCAGGCCTGATCGAGAAACTCTTCTGCCTGCCCCGGCTTGTGGGCTTCGGCGCGCAGCAGGGCCAGATGCGAGAAGGGCGGCAGACCGGCAGCACGACGCTCGCTCAGGGCCTGTTCGGCAAAGGCGAAGTAGCCTTGCTCGGTCAACTGGATCAGCAGCGGATGATCGGCCAGATGGGTCTGGATAATCACCTTGCCCGGTTCTTCGGCGCGGCCAGCACGCCCGGCCACCTGCACGATCAACTGCGCCATACGCTCGCTGGCGCGGAAATCACCTGAGAACAACCCGCCATCGGCGTCCAGGATCGAGACCAGCGTCACGCGGGGGAAGTGATGCCCTTTGGCGAGCATTTGCGTGCCCACCAGAATGCACGGCTGCCCGCGTTGAATGGTGGCGAATAACTGATTCATCGCGTCCTTGCGCGACGTGCTGTCACGGTCGACCCGTAGCACCGGGTAATCCGGGAACAGAATCGCCAGTCGTTCCTCGGCCCGCTCGGTGCCTGCGCCCACTGGCCGCAAATCCACCTTGCCGCATGAAGGGCACTGGCGCGGCACGCGCTCGACATGCCCGCAATGATGGCAACGCAACTCGCCGGAGCGCTGATGCACGGTCATGCGCGCATCGCAGCGCTGGCATCCCGACAGCCAGCCGCAGTCGTGGCACAGCAAGGTGGGCGCGAAACCGCGACGATTGAGGAAGACCAGTACTTGCTGGCCGGCCGCGAGAGTCTGGCCGATGGCTTGCTGCATCGGCCCTGAGATTCCGCTGTCCAGCGGCCGGCTTTTCACATCCAGGCGCAGGAAGCGTGGTTGCTGTGCGCCGCCAGCCCGCTGGTTCAGGCGCAGCAGGCCGTAGCGGCCGGTATAGGCGTTATGCAGGCTTTCCAGAGACGGTGTGGCCGAGCCCAGCACAATCGGGATGTTTTCTTGTCGAGCGCGGACCAGCGCCAGATCGCGGGCGTGATAGCGCAGGCCTTCCTGCTGTTTATAGGAGCCGTCGTGCTCTTCGTCGATGATGATCAGTCCCGGATTCTTCATCGGGGTGAACAGCGCCGAACGTGTACCGATTATGATATCGGCCTCGCCATCCCGTGCCGCCAGCCAGGCGTCCAGCCGTTCGCGGTCATTGACGGCCGAGTGCAGCAAGGCGATCCGGGCATTGAAACGCTGCTCGAAACGCGCCAGTGTTTGCGGCCCGAGGTTGATTTCCGGGATCAGCACCAGAGCCTGCTTGCCTGCTTCCAGCGTTTCGCGGATCAACTGCAAATAGACTTCGGTCTTGCCGCTGCCCGTAACGCCTGCCAACAAGAAAGCATGAAAGCTGCCGAAACCGGCCCGAATGGCTTCGCAAGCGGCGCGCTGTTCTGTATTGAGCGGCAGTTCCGGCTGCGCCAGCCAGTGCTCATGGCGCGCTGCCGGTGCATGACTGCGGACCTCAACCTCTACCAGCCCTTTGGCCAGCAGCAGATTGAGGCTTTCCTTATTAAGCATCAGCTTGCTGAGCAATTGATGCGCTACACCGTGCGGATGCTGGGCCAGGGTGGTCAGGGCTTCCCGCTGCTTGGGCGCACGGGCGATACGCGGGTCGTCGACGCTTGCGCCAGGTGTCACGTGCCAGAAGCGCTCCTGGCGTGTTTCGGCCAGTTCGCCCTGACGCAGCAGAACCGGCAGCGCCCAACTCAGGGTATCGCCCAGGCTGTGCTGGTAATACTGGGCTGTCCACAGGCACAGCTTGAACAGTGATGGCGGCAAGGGTACCTGACTGTCGAGCAGGGCGATGGCGGGCTTGAGCTTTTCGTCGGGGACTTCGCTGTGATCGACCACTTCCACCAGAATGCCGATCATTTCCCGCCGCCCGAATGGCACCCGCAAACGCATGCCCGGCTGCAAGGCGCTACGCGATACTCCGGCCGGAGCGCGATAGTCGAACAGGCGTCGAAGCGGCGAGGGCAGGGCCAGGCGCAGGATGGCGTTTGGCAAGCGATGCTTCCTGTGGTGGAGGGCGAAGAATGCGCGATCTTAGCAGACGACCGGTTTAAAGGTTCGCTTGCGTCAGATGGATTGTCTGGTAATATCCGCGGCCTAATTGCGTGCGGTATTCAACAATAGTGTTGGGTGGCGGCTCGCTAGACCGAGGAAGTACCCCATGAAAGCAGATATCCATCCAGTTTACGAAGCCATTGACGCAACCTGCAGCTGCGGCAATGTCATCAAAACCCGTTCGACTCTCGCCCAGCCTCTGAGCCTGGACGTTTGCAACGAGTGCCACCCGTTCTACACCGGTAAGCAAAAGACTCTGGACGTTGGCGGCCGCGTCGACAAGTTCAAGTCGCGTTTCGGTGCGTTCGGCGCAACCAAAGCCAAGTAATGTTGGCCGCTCTGGGCTGGCGTGTGCGCTACTCCAGGCAGCTTGAAAAGGCACCCCTTGTGGGTGCCTTTTTTGTGGCCGCGATCTGGCTACCTGCTGCCCAGGCCTTCTGCCCGGCGCCTCAAGGGTTGCCGGTCGCCCAGGTGCAACGGGTAGTGGATGGCGACACCTTGCGTCTTGTCGATGGGCGCAATGTACGCATGATCGGCCTCAATACCCCCGAAACCGGCAAGAGCGGCCGCTCAGCCGAGCCTTTTGCCGTGGCCGCACAGCGTCGTTTGCAGGTTCTGGTGGATGAGAGCGGCGGTCAGGTCAGTCTGCGGGTCGGTCAGCAGGCCGAAGATCATTACGGCCGTATGCTGGCCAATGTCTATGGCCGCAATGGCGCCAACCTTGAGGCGCAGATGCTGAGCGAAGGGCTGGGTTATCTGGTGGCAGTTGCGCCCAACGTGGCGCTGGTCGACTGCCAGAAGGGCGCGGAACTCAAGGCACGTCAGGCCGGGTTGGGCGTGTGGCGCAGTTCGCCGGTCCAGTCCCCCGGGCAGATCGACAAAGGCGGCTTTGCCCTGATTTCCGGGCAGGTTCGCAGCGTACAGAGCAACCGCGGCGGTGTCTGGCTCGAGTTGCAGGGTTCGCTGGTGCTGCGCATCGCCCCCGACCTGCTTTCGCAATTCGACAGCGCGATGCTCGAACGCCTGCAAGGCAAGCAGGTCGAGGCGCGTGGCTGGGTGGTGGATCGTTCCCGGCGCGGTGGTCTAGAGTCAGGGCAGGCACGCTGGATGATGCCGATTACTCATCCTGCCATGCTGAGCCTGTCGAACCGTTAGTCATCAAAGCCCTGACGCGGGCATCTTGCTGATGAGCGGTCCGGGTTTTGTATTCCAAGGCTCTAAGCGTAAAGTCTATACCCGCGCCTATTGACAGCAGTGACTGGTCAGTCTTGTTAGGACTATGCATCTTGCGTATCCTCGGCGGTCCGTCTGTCCCACAGTAAAAAAAGCGGAATCCCTAAATGTCAGATCTGAAAACTGCCGCGCTCGAATACCATGCCAATCCACGTCCTGGTAAATTGAGCGTCGAACTCACCAAGCCGACCGCAACTGCTCGTGACCTGTCCCTGGCCTACAGCCCTGGTGTTGCTGAACCTGTGCGTGAAATTGCCCGTGATCCCGAGCTTGCCTACAAGTACACCGGCAAAGGCAACCTGGTAGCAGTTATTTCCGATGGCACCGCGATTCTCGGCCTCGGCGATCTGGGTCCATTGGCTTCCAAGCCGGTCATGGAAGGTAAAGGGGTTCTGTTCAAGCGTTTCGCCGGTATCGACGTTTTCGATATCGAAGTCGACTCCGAAAGCCCGCAAGCTTTCATCGACACCGTAAAGCGCATCTCCATCACCTTCGGTGGCATCAACCTGGAAGACATCAAGGCACCTGAGTGCTTTGAAATCGAAAAGGCTCTGATCGAACAATGCGACATCCCGGTTTTCCACGATGACCAGCACGGCACCGCTATCGTGACCGCCGCGGGCATGATCAACGCTCTGGAAATCGTCGGCAAAAGCCTCGACACCGCCAAGATCGTCTGCCTGGGCGCTGGTGCAGCGGCCATCTCCTGCATGAAGCTGCTGGTGAGCATGGGCGCGAAGATCGAGAACATCTTCATGGTTGACCGTACTGGCGTGGTTCACTCCGGCCGTACCGACCTGAACCAGTACAAGGCTGTTTTCGCTCACGCAACCGAGAAGCGTACCCTGAGCGAAGCTCTGGACGGCGCTGACGTTTTCGTTGGCTTGTCCGGCCCTAACCTGCTGAGCGCTGAAAACCTGAAGCTGATGGCCAAAGACCCGATCGTGTTCGCTTGCTCGAACCCTGATCCGGAAATCTCCCCAGAGCTGGCTCACGCTACCCGTGACGACGTGATCATGGCGACCGGTCGTTCCGACTACCCGAACCAGGTCAACAACGTGCTGGGCTTCCCGTTCATCTTCCGTGGTGCTCTGGACGTTCGCGCCAAGCGCATCAACGAAGAAATGAAAATCGCTGCTGCCAACGCCCTGCGCGAACTGGCCAAGCTGCCTGTCCCTCAGGAAGTCAGCGACGCCTACGGCGGCATCAAGCTGGAATTCGGTCGTGAGTACATCATTCCGAAACCAATGGACGCTCGCCTGCTGGGCCTGATCTCCGACGCAGTGGCCAAGGCTGCTATCGAAAGCGGCGTTGCTACCCTGCCGTATCCGAAGCACTACCCGCTGACCAGCGTGGATGATGTGTTTAAGGGTTAACAGCAGCCCATAAAAAAACCGGCCTTTGGGCCGGTTTTTTTATGGGGAAGATTCAAGCTGCAAGCTGCAAGAGAAGAGCGCGCAACTGCTCTTGCTTGCCGCTTAAAGCTTGCCGCTTCCAGCTATCTTTAGAACAAATCGATCGGTGCCGATTCGTCTGCTGGCAGCGGGCTGCCCGGTACGCTGCCGCCCAGTTCGTTCACGCTTGGAGGCGTGTCTTCGCTCTTGAACAGCTCGAAGAATGCATTGGGCGTGCTTGGGGTTGCTGCGCGGCCGCTTACAGGATCAACCCGCAGGCTCAGGATTCCATCCGGTTCAGCCTGTTGGTGAGGTGCCTTGTCCTTGAGCGCGGCGCTCATGTAATCCATCCAGATCGGCAAGGCGACCGTGCCGCCAAACTCGTGGCGCCCGAGGCTTTCCGGCTGGTCGAAGCCTGTCCAGACTGTCGTCACGTAATCTGCGTTATAGCCGGAGAACCACGCATCCTTGGATTCGTTGGTCGTACCGGTCTTGCCCGCGATATCCGGCCGGTTCATGGACAGGGCGCGCCGCCCGGTGCCGCGTTTGATCACGTCCTGCAACATGCTGTTGAGGATGTAAGTGGTGCGGCCGTCGACAATGCGTTCTGCAACGACTGGCGCCTGAGGTTCGGCAGGTGAAGTCGGTGAGGCAGTGTCAATCGGGCTGTCGTGTACCGCGAATGTCGAGGTGTCAGGTGCTGTCTTGGCATCGTTGGCCGGTACGCTGGCCGGATTGGCCACGAACAGTGTCTGGCCGTCACGGTTCTCGATCTTCTGGATCAGGTACGGGCTGACCTTGTAGCCGCCGTTGGCAAATGTGCTCCAGCCGGTGGCGATCTCCATCGGCGTCAGGGTTGCCGTGCCCAGTGCCAGCGACAGGTTGCGTGGCAGATCCTGCTTGGCGAACCCGAAGCGGGTGATGTAGTCGATCGTGCTGTCGATGCCCAAGGCCTGCAACAGGCGGATCGAAACCAGGTTGCGCGACTTGTAGAGCGCTTCACGCAGCCTGATCGGGCCAAGGAAGGTGTTGGTATCGTTCTTCGGGCGCCAGACCTTGTCCAGATACTCGTCGACGAACACGATCGGTGCATCGTTCACCAGGCTGGAGGCGGTGTAGCCGTTGTCCAGCGCTGCACTGTAGATGAAAGGCTTGAAGCTGGAGCCCGGCTGACGCTTGGCCTGCATGGCACGGTTGTAATTGCTTTGCTCGAACGCGAAGCCACCGACCAGGGCGCGAATGGCACCGTTTTGCGGGTCCAGTGAAACCAGCGCGCTCTGTGCGGCGGGAATTTGACTGAATTTCAGCGAGCCGTCTGCCTGACGCAGCAGGCGAACCAGATCACCCACATGAGCAACGTCAGCAGGTTGGCGCGGATTTGCCCCCAGGCTGTTGGTGTTCAGGTAAGGGCGAGCCCATTTCATGCTGCTCCAGTCGACGCTTTCTTCTTTCTCGCCATTGCGGGTCAGGACGCGGATGCCGTTCTTGTCGATCTGCGTGACGATTGCAGGCTCCAGGCCGTTGATCGTGCGTTGCTTGGTCAGTTCCTGAGCCCAGCCGGCATGTGTCATGCCCGGGAAGCGGCTTTCCGGCCCGCGATAGCCATGGCGCTGGTCGTATTCGATCAGGCCTTGCTGCACGGCTGTGTTGGCATGTTCCTGAAGGTCGCTTGGAACAGTAGTGGTGACGCGGAAGCCTTCGGTATAGGCTTCGCTGCCGTAACGGCCGACCATCTCGGCGCGGGCCATTTCGGCGATGTAAGGCGCGTAAACTTCCGGCGTCGGAACGTGGTAGCTGGCGTTGATCGGCTCGTTCAAGGCCGTCTGGTAAGCGTTCTGGTCAATTTTGCCCAGGCGGTACATGCGCCCGAGAATCCAGTCGCGACGTTCCTTGGCGCGGGCCGGGTTGGCCAGCGGGTTAAAGCGTGACGGAGCCTTGGGCAAGCCGGCAATCATGGCCATTTGCGCAAGGCTTACATCGCGAATCGATTTGCCATAGTAGACTTGCGCCGCTGCTTCGATGCCATAGGCGCGGTTGCCCAGATAAATCTTGTTGACGTACAGCTCAAGGATTTCATCCTTGGTCAGTTGGCGCTCGATTTGCAAGGCAAGAAGAATTTCGGTGGTTTTACGTGAAAAGCTTCTTTCGCTGGTCAGGAAAAAGTTTTTCGCGACCTGCATTGTGATGGTGCTGCCGCCTGATTGAATATGGCCGCTTTTTACAAGTTGGGTAGCGGCACGCATCAGGCTGCTTGGGTCGACGCCGTAGTGATTGGCGAAGTTGTCGTCTTCGGCCGACAGCAGGGCGTTGATGAAGTTGGGCGGGATTTCGGCAAAGCGGATTGGGGTACGGCGCATCTCGCCAAACTCCGCGATCAGCTTGCCGTCGCTGCTGTAGACGCGCAGGGGGATTTGCAGCTGAATGCTTCTCAGCGCTTCGACAGAAGGCAGATTCGGGCTCAGATAAAGGAATGCGCCGCTCAGACCGAGCAGCAGGCTGCAGAACACTGCAACGAGAGACCACCAGAGAAACTTCAACAAGCGTATCAAGGCTTTTGGATTTCCACGAAAAAGAATGGGTTAAGCACAGGCATTTACAAATGAACACGCCTTGAAGCTTTGTTAAACGAAAAAACCGCTGGGCATTATAAGCATTTTTCGTCTCCAAGCGTGATTTGCGCTACTGTCAAGGCTGTTGACAGTGACGTTGACCAAAAATTACTCCGTAAGTGGCGGAAAACTCATAGGAATCAGGTTGTGTTCGAACTCTTCGGTAAGAAGGCCAACACCCTTCTAGGGATCGATATTAGCTCTACCTCGGTAAAACTCCTTGAGTTGAGTCGTTCCGGCACTCGTTACAAGGTCGAGTCTTATGCGGTCGAACCGCTGCCGGCCAATGCCGTAGTCGAAAAGAACATTGCCGAACTTGAAGGTGTCGGCCATGCGTTGTCTCGTGTGCTGGTCAAGGCCAAGACGAGCGCCAAAATAGTGGCGGTCGCCGTTGCAGGATCGGCGGTCATCACCAAGACCATCGAGATGGACGCCGGTCTGTCCGATGACGATATGGAAAACCAGCTCAAGCTTGAAGCTGACCAGTACATTCCTTACCCCCTCGAAGAAGTCGCCATCGATTTTGAAGTCCAGGGCTATTCGGCGCGCAACCCCGAGCGTGTCGAAGTGCTTCTGGCTGCCTGCCGAAAGGAAAACGTGGAAGTGCGTGAGGCTGCATTGGCGCTGGCCGGGCTGACGGCCCGTGTCGTCGATGTAGAGGCTTATGCGCTGGAGCGTTCTTTCGGTCTGCTGTCTGCACAACTGGGCAATGGTCACGATCAACTGACGGTGGCCGTGGTGGACATCGGCGCGACCATGACCACCCTCAGCGTCCTGCATCACGGGCGTATCATCTATACACGCGAGCAACTGTTCGGCGGTCGGCAACTGACTGAGGAAATCCAGCGTCGCTATGGCCTGTCCATGGAAGAGGCGGGTCTTGCGAAGAAGCAGGGCGGGCTGTCCGACGATTACGTCAGTGAAGTGTTGAACCCTTTCAAGGATGCCCTGGTGCAGCAGGTTTCGCGCTCGCTGCAGTTTTTCTTTGCTGCCGGTCAGTACAACACCGTGGATTACATCATGTTGGCAGGCGGTACGGCTTCCATTCCAGGGCTTGAACATTTGATCCAGAAACGTCTTGGGACACCGACCATGGTCGCCAACCCTTTTGCCGACATGGCTCTGAGTTCCAAGGTCAACGCCGGTGCCCTGGCCAGTGATGCTCCTGCCTTGATGATCGCCTGCGGTCTGGCCTTGAGGAGCTTCGACTAATGGCACGGATCAACCTTTTACCGTGGCGTGAAGAGCTTCGCGAAGAGCGCAAGAAACGCTTCCTGACCGCGCTGGTCGGTGTGCTGGTTTTCTCGGTAGGTACCCTGTTTCTGATTGATCGTTACGTCAGTAATTCGATCACCTATCAGGAGTCGCGTAACGCATTCATCCAGAAGGAAATTGCCCAGCTCGATATCCGCATCAAGGAAATCAGCGACCTGAAAGCCCGGCGCAAACAGTTGCTGGAGCGGATGAAGATCATTCAGGACTTGCAGGGCAATCGCCCGATCATTGGCCGGATGTTCGATCAACTGGCGCGGACCTTGCCGGATGGCGTTTATTTTTCAGATGTCAAAATGACCGACAAATTGATTTCGATCAGCGGAGCTGCCGAGTCGAACAACCGGGTTTCGGACCTGATGCGTAACCTGGACGCTTCCGACTGGCTGGAGTCGCCAAGCCTGACCGAGGTCAAGGCGACCACGGCCGGCGCGGTGGATCAGGCCAACGTCTTTCAGTTGACCGTGCGTCAGACCCAGCCTGCTGCTGTCGTTGTTGAAGGAGCCAAGCCATGAATTTTTCCGAATGGCTGGAAGGGCTTCGCAAGGTCGACATCAACGATCTGGACCTCAACAACCTGGGCTCCTGGCCTGCCGCAGTCAAGGCTATCTCCGGTGTATTGGTGATGCTGCTGGTGTTTGCGCTGGGTTATTTCTTTTTCATCCAGGAGCTGGAAACCCGGCTCGAAGTGGCTCAGGCCAACGAGCTGATGCTGCGCGAACAGGTGTCGACCAAGGCCTTCCAGGCTGCGAATCTGGAACCTTACAAGAAGCAGATGACGGAGATGGAGAACACCTTCGGTGCGTTGTTGCGGCAATTGCCCAGCGATACCGAAGTGCCGGGTCTGCTCGAAGACATTACGCGCACAGGTCTTGGAAGCGGTCTGGAGTTCGAGGAAATCAAGCTGTTGCCCGAGGTTGTCCAGCAGTTCTACATCGAATTGCCGATTCAGATCACTGTCGTGGGCGGCTATCACGACCTTGCGACGTTCGTCAGTGGCGTTGCCAGCCTGCCGCGTATCGTGACGCTGCATGATTTTGAGATAAAGCCGGTCGATCCGAAATCCCAGACCAAGCTGCGCATGAACATTCTGGCCAAGACTTACCGCTACAACGATGAAGGGCTGAAGAAATGAGGGCGGCGCGACTGTTGTGCGTCAGTATGCTTGTGATGGGGCTCGCCGGCTGTGATAACGATCAGGAGTTCGCGGACCTCAGCACCTTCGTCAATGAGGTCAAGGCGCGTCCTTCAGGCAATATCGATCCATTGCCCAAGTTCCGGCCCTATGAAACCTTTACTTATAACGCGGCCAATCTGCGCAGTCCGTTCCAGCCTCCGGTGAAGATCGACCTGCTCAATCGCCAGAAAGGCTCGCGGCTGGTCAAGCCTGATGAGACGCGGGTCAAACAGTTTCTTGAGGGGTTCAATATCGAATCGTTCGAGATGGTCGGAACCATTGGCAACGAATCGGGTACATTCGCCTTGTTGCGCGGCGCCGGAGGCGTTCATCGCGTGAAAGTGGGCGATTATCTGGGCCGCAATAACGGCCGGATTGTGTCGGTCAGCGATGCGCAGGTCGATGTCATTGAAATAGTTCCTGATGGAGAGGGGGCCTGGCTTGAAAGGCCACGCAGTATTTCCCTCAAAGAACGCTCATGAAGTGGGCAAGGCCAAGCATGCATAACACCGCACAACGGAAATTCATCATGATCAGGATTCTCTCGATTATCGGCGTTTCGCTAGGGATAGCGATGCTTTCGCCGGTTCTCCAGGCAGCCAATCTCAAAACGCTGGATGTCGCAGCCTTGCCGGGTGACCGGATCGAACTGAAGCTTTCCTTCGATTCTCCGGTTCCTGCGCCGCGCGGCTATACCACCGAGCAGCCAGCACGCATCGCGCTGGATCTGCCGGGTGTGACCAGTCAGTTGGCTACCAAGAGTCGTGATCTGGGATCGGGCAATGCGCGCAGTGTCGTGGTGGTTCAGGCCCAGGATCGTACGCGCGTCATCATCAACATGACGACGCTGTCGCCCTACAGTTCGCGTGTCGAAGGCAACAACCTGTTCGTGGTCGTCGGCCAGGGCGCTGCCGCTGCGCAGTCCTCCCAGCCGAGCACGGCCATGGGAACACCGCGAGTCGCGGTCCCGGCACCCGCTCCGGCACCCGCCCGGCCTTACGTGCCGGCTGGCGTGAAAGCCATCAAGAATATCGACTTCCAGCGTGGTGAGCTGGGCGAAGGCAATGTGGTCATCGATCTGAGCAGCCCGGGCATTTCTCCTGATATCCAGGAGCAGGGCGGCAAGATTCGTGTCGACTTCGCCAAGACCCAGTTGCCTGAGCCGTTGCGGGTCAGGCTGGACGTCAAGGATTTCGCCACGCCTGTGCAGTTCGTGAGTGCCACGACTTCCGGCGACAAGGCGAGTATCAGCATCGAGCCTTCGGGAGCCTTCGATTACTCGGCCTACCAGACCGAAAACAAGCTGACCATCAGCGTGCGCCCTCTGACCAATGAAGACCTGGATCGCCGTGCCGCCGACAAACCGGTCTACACCGGTGAAAAGCTGTCGCTGAACTTCCAGGACATCGATGTGCGCTCGGTGCTGCAATTGATTGCCGACTTCACCAACCTGAATCTGGTGGCCAGCGACACGGTTCAGGGCGGTATTACCCTGCGCTTGCAGAACGTGCCGTGGGATCAGGCGCTGGATCTGGTGCTCAAGACCAAGGGGCTGGACAAGCGCAAGGTCGGCAGTGTTCTTCTGGTTGCGCCAGCCGATGAGATTGCCGCCCGTGAGCGTCAGGAGCTGGAATCCCTCAAGCAGATTTCCGAGCTGGCGCCGTTGCGTCGCGAGCTTTTGCAGGTCAACTACGCCAAGGCGGCGGATATCGCCAAGCTGTTCCAGTCAGTGACCAGCGTCGAGTCGAAAGCCGACGAGCGTGGTTCGATCACTGTGGATGAGCGCACCAACAACATCATTGCCTACCAGACCCAGGACCGGCTCGACGAACTGCGCCGTATCGTGTCTCAACTGGATATTCCTGTGCGTCAGGTAATGATCGAAGCACGCATCGTTGAGGCCAACGTCGATTATGACAAGGCGCTGGGTGTGCGTTGGGGTGGAACCAAGGTCGGCAGCGGCAACTGGAATACCTACGGCCTGGACGATAACGGCGACGAAGCGGGCAATACCGGCTCTGACCTGAGTGCCAACACGCCGTTCGTCGACCTGGGCGCTGCCGATGCGACCTCCGGTATCGGGATCGCCTTCGTCACCAACAACACCTTGCTCGATCTTGAACTGAGCGCGATGGAGAAGACCGGCAACGGTGAAATCGTCTCTCAGCCGAAGGTGGTCACTTCCGACAAGGAAACCGCCAAGATCCTCAAGGGTACGGAAATCCCTTACCAGGAATCCAGCTCCAGCGGCGCGACAACCGTGAGTTTCAAGGAGGCGTCCCTGTCGCTGGAGGTGACACCGCAGATCACGCCGGATAACCGCATCATCATGGAGGTCAAGGTCACCAAGGATGAGCCGGATTACCTCAATGCGGTGCTCGGCGTGCCTCCGATCAGGAAAAACGAGGTCAACGCCAAGGTGCTGGTTTCCGATGGCGAGACCATCGTGATCGGTGGCGTGTTCTCCAATACGCAAAGTAAAGTTGTAGAGAAAGTGCCATTTCTTGGCGATGTACCGTATCTTGGCCGCCTTTTCCGTCGAGATACGGTGTCAGAAGCGAAATCCGAGCTGTTGGTATTTCTGACTCCGCGTATCATGAACAACCAGGCGATTGCTGTGAGTCGTTGATTCTGTGCGAAATTTAATACTTGTAGGGCCGATGGGGGCTGGTAAAAGCACCATCGGCCGTTTGCTTGCCAAAGAGCTGCGTCTACCGTTCAAGGATTCCGACAAGGAAATCGAGCTGCGCTCGGGTGCAAATATTCCGTGGATTTTCGACAAGGAAGGCGAACCGGGTTTTCGTGACCGCGAGCAGGCGATGATTGCGGAGTTGTGTGAAGCCGATGGCGTCGTTCTGGCGACGGGCGGCGGAGCCGTCATGCGCAGCGAAAACCGTCAGGCACTGCATGCCGGTGGGCGCGTGGTGTATCTGCATGCATCGGTCGAGCAGCAGGTCGGACGCACCGCACGTGACCGTAATCGCCCATTGTTGCGCACCGCCGATCCTGCTCGTGTGTTGGGCGAGTTGCTGGCCATTCGTGACCCGCTGTATCGGGAAATCGCCGATCTGGTGGTTGAAACCGATGAACGGCCACCTCGTATGGTCGTTCTTGACATACTTGCCCGCCTGGCAGAGCTTCCTCCCCGTTAAAGCGCAGACGAAAATGCGCTATCCTCGGCGACCATCAAAACAGCGACAGCCATTTGCTGTCCTGGCGCACGAAAAAACATGCGCAATGCCCAATCGGTAATCAATGTGGGGACACATGCAGACACTTAAGGTCGAGCTTGGTGAGCGTAGCTACCCGATTCATATTGGCGAAGGCCTTCTGGACAAGCCGGAGCTTCTGATCCCGCATATCGTCGGGCGGCAGGTAGCTATCGTCTCCAATACCACGGTGGCTCCTCTTTATCTCGAGCGATTGACGCGGACCCTGGTGGGCTACAACGTTGTGTCGGTGGTGCTTCCCGATGGCGAGGCGTTCAAGAACTGGGAAACCCTGCAAACCATCTTCGATGGCCTGCTCACGGCACGGCATGATCGCCGCACGACAGTGATCGCCCTCGGTGGCGGTGTGATCGGCGACATGGCCGGGTTCGCTGCCGCCTGCTATCAACGTGGCGTGAACTTCATCCAGATCCCGACCACCCTGCTGTCCCAGGTGGATTCGTCGGTGGGTGGCAAGACCGGCATCAACCACCCGCTGGGCAAGAACATGGTGGGCGCTTTCTATCAGCCGGGCGTCGTGCTGATCGATACCACCACCCTCAACACCCTGCCCGAGCGTGAACTGTCCGCGGGGCTGGCTGAAGTCATCAAGTACGGCCTGATCTGCGACGAGCCCTTCCTGACCTGGCTGGAAGATCATGTCGACCGGTTGCGTGGTCTTGACCAGAAAGCCCTTACCATCGCCATCGAGCGTTCGTGCGCCGCCAAGGCGCTGGTGGTCGGTGCCGATGAGCGCGAGTCCGGTGTAAGGGCAACCTTGAACCTGGGTCACACTTTCGGCCACGCTATCGAAACGCATATGGGCTATGGTGTCTGGCTGCATGGCGAGGCGGTTGCCGCCGGTACGGTCATGGCCCTGGAAATGTCTTCGCGTCTTGGCTGGATCACTACCCAGGAGCGCGATCGCGGTATTCGCCTGTTCCAGCGTGCCGGTTTGCCGGTTGTGCCGCCGCAGGACATGACGGAAAGCGATTTCCTTGAACACATGGCGATCGACAAGAAAGTGATCGATGGTCGCCTGCGTCTGGTGCTTCTGCGTCAGATGGGTGAAGCGGTTATCACGGACGATTATCCAAAAGAAGTACTACAGGCCACTTTGGTTGCGGATTACCGCGCCCTGGTGGATCAGCTTAGAGGTTAACGGAAAACCCATGACTAGTTTGCATGCCGACGAGGCTTTCCTCGGCCATTATCAGTTGAGTCATGACCCCTTTGCAGCGCGGGTACCTGGCTTCAAGTTTTTCCCTGCCCAGCGCAAGTCGGTGCTGGGTCAGCTCCATCATCTGGCCCGCTATAGCCAGTTGCTGCTTGCAGTGACCGGCCCTCAGGGCAGTGGCAAGACCTTGCTGCGTCAGGCTCTGGTGGCCAGCACCAACAAGCAGTCAGTGCAGAGCGTGGTCATTTCGGCGCGTGGCGCCAGTGATGCGGCAGGCGTACTGCAGCAGGTCGCGCAGGCGCTGATTGTCGCCCAGGCCGAAATGCAGGCGATTCTGGCGCAGGTCGTGCAACTCGCGCTGACCGGTCAGGAAGTCTATTTGCTGGTCGACGATGCGGAACAACTTGGCGATTCGGCGCTCGAAGCGTTGCTGGGTCTGGCCGCAGGTACGCCGGAAGGGCGTCCGCATGTGTTCCTGTTTGGCGAGTCGTCGCTGATCGACCGTCTCGATCAACTGTGCGCCGACCTGCAGGGTGATGTCGAAGGCGAGCGCTTTCATGTCATTGAGTTGCAACCTTATACCGAAGAAGAAACCCGGGAATATCTGGCTCAACGTCTGGAAGGTGCAGGGCAAGGAATCGCGTTGTTCACTGCCGAGCAGATTACCGATATCCATGAGCAGTCCGATGGCTGGCCTGGGAATATCAACCAGGTTGCCCGCGATTCAATGATCGAGGCGATGATCGCTAGTCGTACTGCGGTCAAACGCCCAAGTGTGGGGTTCAACATGCCGAAAAAACACGTACTGGCCCTGGGCGCAGTTGTCGTGGTCGCAGTGGCAGCCGCAGTGCTGATCCCTGGCCGTGGCGACAAGGCTGCCGCGCCAGCCAATGCTCCGGCCCAGGCGCAATTGCCGCTGGGACAGGGCACGCCAGCGAATCAACAATCCAATAATGGTGGTCCGGCAATCGAGTTCGCAGGTAACTCGCAGCCGATGCCTCTGCCGTTGGTGGGTAATTCGCAGCCTGTGATGCGCGGCCCTCTGGCCGAAGCGGCAGGTGCCGGTGACAGCGACGAGGATGCAGTGCCAATGGGCTCGCCAGCCCAGCCTGCCACTGTCACCACTACTGCGCCTCCTGCGGGCGCACAGGCCGGTGCGGTGCCTCGTTCTTCCATTCCGGCTCCTGCGGCTGCAACGCCTGTGGCACCGGCAGCCAGGCCTACGCCTGCTCCTGCGCCAGCCGCAGCGCCGACTCAGGTCGCAACGGCCAAGCCGGCACCGGCTGCTCCTGCTGCCAAGCCTGCTGAAAAACCAGCCGCTGCCGCTGCCAAACCGGCTGCTGGCGGCAACTGGTACAGCGGTCAGGCGCCGGGGCATTATGTCGTGCAGATCCTGGGCACCAGCTCGGAAGCGACAGCCCAGGCCTATGTTGCCGAGCAAGGTGGCGAGTACCGGTACTTCAAGAAAACATTGCAGGGCAAGCCCCTGTATGTAGTGACATACGGTAATTTTGCAGACCGCGCTGCTGCCCTTGCAGCCATCAAAGTCTTGCCAGCCAAGGTTCAGGCTGGTAAACCTTGGCCCCGTACTGTCGCCAGCATCCAACAGGAGCTGGGCGCCACTCGCTGAAGTCGCAGCGGCCTTATCCAGGCCGCTCACCCGGCAACCCTGATTTTACCTGCCTGGACGCGCCGTTTTTGGGCGGCGCGCCTTGCGGTGTCTGCGTTACAAACGCCATGACGTTTCGGTCGCTTCGGTCAGAATATTGAAAAATACTTTGACTAGCACGGTGTCCGCCTATAAAACCTTCATAAATGCGACATTAATTTTCGGCTTTTCGCCGTTAAATTTGTGGGCCTTTGTGTCGCTGTGTACAATGACCTCCGTTTTGCCTCTCCAAAGTCGGCGTACGTTCGACGTGACAGGTAATTGATTGAATTGAAAAGAAATATGCCTCGCATAGAGGCAGCCTGGTGAGAAAGTGTCTATGAAAGCAGGTCTATACCAACCAGATGAATTCAAGGATAACTGTGGCTTTGGCCTGATCGCTCATATGCAGGGCGAGCCCAGTCATCACCTGTTGCAGACGGCTATCCAGGCCCTGACCTGCATGACCCACCGTGGCGGTATCAACGCCGACGGCAAGACCGGTGACGGTTGTGGTCTGTTGATTCAGAAGCCCGATGCATTCCTGCGCGCTGTCGCCAAGGATCACTTTGGGGCCGATCTGCCCCGCCAATATGCCGTGGGCATGGTGTTCCTCAATCAGGACGACGCCAAGGCCGATATCGCTCGCGAGAACATGAATCGCGAAATCCTCGCCGAAGGCCTGACTCTGGTCGGCTGGCGCCAGGTGCCGGTCGATACCAGCGTATTGGGCCGTCTCGCTCTCGAACGTCTGCCCAAGATCGAACAGGTATTCATCGGTGGTGAAGGCCTGAGCGATCAGGAATTCGCTATCAAGCTGTTCAGTGCGCGTCGCCGTTCGTCGGTGGCCAACGCCGCTGATGCCGACCATTACGTCTGCAGCTTTTCGCACAAGACCATCATCTATAAAGGTCTGATGATGCCGCGCGACCTGACGGCATTCTTCCCGGACCTGAGCGACGAGCGCCTGCAAACCGCGATCTGCGTGTTCCACCAGCGCTTCTCGACCAACACCCTGCCGAAATGGCCGCTGGCGCAGCCGTTCCGCTTCCTCGCCCACAACGGCGAGATCAACACTATCACCGGCAACCGTAACTGGGCACAGGCGCGTCGCACCAAGTTCACCAACGATCTGATGGATCTGGAAGAACTCGGCCCGCTGGTCAACCGTGTCGGTTCCGACTCGTCGAGCATGGACAACATGCTTGAACTGATGGTCACCGGTGGTATCGACCTGTTCCGTGGTGTGCGGATGATCATTCCGCCAGCGTGGCAGAACGTCGAAACCATGGACCCCGATCTGCGGGCGTTCTATGAGTACAACTCCATGCACATGGAGCCGTGGGATGGTCCGGCCGGCGTCGTGATGACCGAAGGTCGCCATGCGGTCTGTCTGCTCGACCGTAACGGTCTGCGCCCGGCGCGCTGGGTCACGACCAAGAACGGCTACATCACCCTGGCGTCGGAAATCGGCGTATGGGACTACAAGCCTGAAGACGTCATTGCCAAGGGCCGTGTCGGTCCAGGGCAGATTTTCGCGGTGGATACCGAAACCGGTCAGATCCTCAACACCGACGCCATCGACAACCGCTTGAAGTCGCGTCATCCGTACAAGCAATGGCTGCGCAAGAACGCTCTGCGCATTCAGGCGACCATGGAAGACAACGACCACGGTTCGGCTTTCTATAACAGTGACCAGCTCAAGCAATACATGAAGATGTATCAGGTCACGTTTGAAGAGCGTGATCAGGTACTGCGCCCACTGGGCGAGCAGGGCCAGGAAGCGGTCGGCTCCATGGGTGACGACACGCCAATGGCAGTGCTGTCGCGTCGTGTGCGTTCGCCATTCGACTACTTCCGCCAGCAGTTCGCGCAGGTGACCAACCCGCCGATCGACCCGCTGCGTGAAGCCATCGTCATGTCGCTGGAAATCTGCCTCGGTGCCGAGCGCAACATCTTCCAGGAATCGCCTGAGCATGCCTCGCGTGTGATCCTCAGCTCGCCGGTCATTTCCCCGGCCAAGTGGCGTTCGCTGATGAACCTGGAGCGTCCAGGCTTCGAGCGTCACATCATCGACCTGAACTACGACGAAAACATCGGTCTGGAAGCGGCGATTCGCAACATCGCCGATCAGGCTGAAGAGGCCGTACGTGCCGGTCGCACACTGCTGGTGCTGAGCGACCGTCATATCGCTCCAGGCAAACTGCCTGCTCACGCTTCCCTGGCGGTCGGCGCGGTTCACCACCGTCTGACCGAAAAAGGGCTGCGTTGCGACAGTAACATCCTGGTCGAAACCGCGACGGCCCGTGACCCGCACCACTTCGCCGTGCTGATCGGTTTCGGTGCTTCGGCGGTCTATCCGTTCCTGGCCTATGAAGTGCTGGGCGACCTGATCCGTACCGGTGAAGTGCTGGGTGACCTTTACGAAGTCTTCAAGAACTACCGCAAAGGCATCACCAAGGGCCTGCTCAAGATTCTGTCGAAGATGGGTATCTCCACCGTTGCGTCCTACCGTGGCGCGCAACTGTTCGAGGCCATCGGCCTGTCCGAGGAAGTCTGCGACGTCAGTTTCCGTGGCGTACCGAGCCGCCTGAAAGGCGCCCGTTTTGTCGATATCGAAGCCGAACAGAAGGCTCTGGCTGCCGAAGCCTGGAGTCCGCGCAAGCCGATTCAGCAAGGTGGCCTGCTCAAGTTCGTATTCGGTGGCGAGTACCACGCCTACAACCCGGACGTGGTCAGTACCCTGCAAGCTGCCGTGCAGCAGGGCGACTACAGCAAGTTCAAGGAATACACCACGCTGGTGGACAAGCGTCCGGTGTCGATGATTCGCGACCTGTTCCAGGTCAAGACCCTCGACCAGCCGCTGAGCATCGACGAAGTCGAGCCGCTGAGCGATATCCTCAAGCGTTTCGACTCTGCCGGGATTTCCCTCGGCGCGCTGTCGCCGGAAGCTCACGAAGCACTTGCCGAGGCGATGAACCGCCTGGGCGCTCGCTCCAACTCCGGTGAGGGCGGCGAAGATCCGTCGCGCTACGGCACCATCCGCAGCTCCAAGATCAAGCAGATCGCCACTGGCCGTTTCGGCGTGACGCCTGAATATCTGGTCAATGCCGATGTGTTGCAGATCAAGGTCGCTCAAGGCGCCAAGCCGGGTGAAGGCGGGCAACTGCCGGGCGGCAAGGTCAACGGCCTGATCGCCAAACTGCGCTATGCCGTACCGGGCGTGACCCTGATCTCGCCTCCGCCGCACCACGACATCTATTCCATCGAAGACTTGTCGCAGCTGATTTTCGACCTGAAACAGGTCAACCCGTCGGCGCTGGTTTCGGTCAAGCTGGTAGCAGAGGCAGGCGTTGGTACTATCGCCGCTGGCGTGGCCAAGGCCTATGCCGACCTGATCACCATTTCCGGCTACGACGGCGGCACAGGCGCTTCGCCTCTGACTTCGATCAAGTACGCCGGTGCGCCGTGGGAGCTTGGCCTGGCCGAGACTCACCAGACCCTGCGTGGCAACGACCTGCGCGGTAAGGTCCGGGTACAGACCGACGGTGGTCTGAAAACCGGTCTGGACGTGATCAAGGCCGCCATCCTCGGTGCTGAAAGCTTCGGCTTCGGTACTGCGCCGATGATCGCTCTTGGCTGCAAATACCTGCGTATCTGCCACCTGAACAACTGCGCCACCGGCGTAGCGACCCAGAACGACAAACTGCGCAAGGACCACTACATCGGCACCGTCGATATGGTGATCAACTTCTTCACGTACGTGGCTGAAGAAACCCGTGAATGGCTCGCCAAGCTGGGCGTGCGTTCCCTGGAAGAACTGATCGGTCGTACCGACCTGCTGGACATCCTGCCGGGCGAAACCGAGAAGCAGCAGCATCTGGACCTGACGCCTCTGCTGGGCAGCGACCACGTGCCTGCCGACAAGCCGCAGTTCAGCCTTGTGGACCGCAACCCGCCGTTCGACAAGGGCCTGCTGGCCGAGAAAATGGTGGAGATGGCCAAGCCGGCTATCGAATCCCTGAGTGGCGGTGAGTTCGAGCTGGATATCTGCAACTGCGACCGTTCCATTGGCGCGCGGATTTCCGGTGAAATCGCCAAGCTGCACGGCAACCAGGGCATGAACAAGGCACCGATCACTTTCCGTTTCAAAGGCACTGCCGGGCAGAGTTTCGGTGTGTGGAACGCCGGTGGCCTGAACATGTACCTGGAAGGCGATGCCAACGACTACGTCGGCAAGGGCATGACCGCTGGCAAGCTGGTGATCGTTCCGCCTAAAGGCAGCCCGTTCAAGACCAACGAAAGCGCCATCGTGGGCAATACCTGCCTGTACGGCGCGACCGGCGGCAAGCTGTTCGCCGCTGGTACTGCGGGTGAGCGTTTCGCTGTGCGTAACTCGGGTGCTCATGCAGTCGTGGAAGGCACTGGCGACCACTGCTGCGAATACATGACCGGCGGTTTCGTTTGTGTGCTGGGCAAGACCGGCTACAACTTCGGTTCCGGCATGACTGGCGGTTTTGCTTACGTGCTCGACCAGGACAACACCTTCGTTGACCAGGTCAACCATGAGCTGGTCGAGATTCAGCGCATCAGCGGCGAGGCGATGGAGGCTTATCGCACTCACCTGCAAAGCGTGCTGAACGAGTATGTCGCCGAAACCGACAGCGAGTGGGGTCGTAACCTGGCTGAAAACCTGGACGACTACCTGCGCCGTTTCTGGCTGGTCAAGCCCAAGGCTGCCAACCTGAAATCGCTGCTCTCCAGCACCCGGGCGAATCCGCAATAAACGTAGCTGCAAGCGGCAAGTTTCAAGCCGCAAGTTAACAGCAGTGCGCGAATTGCCTGCGATCATGATTCTTGCAGCTTCAGGCTTGTAGCTTGAGGCTGCCGTGTAGAGGTTCCAGAGTATGGCTGAACGTCTCAGTAACGACTTCCAGTTCATCGATGTCGGGCGTAAAGATCCGAAGAAGAAGCTGCTGCGCCAGCGCAAGAAAGAGTTCGTGGAGATCTACGAACCTTTCAAGCCCCAGCAGTCGGCCGATCAGGCTCACCGTTGCCTTGGTTGCGGTAACCCGTATTGCGAGTGGAAGTGCCCGGTACACAACTTCATCCCCAACTGGCTGAAACTGGTGTCCGAAGGCAATATCCTGGCGGCCGCCGAGCTGTCGCACCAGACCAATACCCTGCCGGAAGTCTGCGGCCGCGTATGTCCGCAAGACCGTCTGTGCGAGGGTGCCTGCACCCTCAATGACGGTTTTGGTGCCGTCACCATCGGTTCGGTCGAGAAGTACATCACCGACACGGCGTTCGCCATGGGCTGGCGTCCGGACATGTCCCGCGTCGTGCCGACCGGCAAGCGCGTCGCGATCATCGGCGCAGGCCCGGCTGGCCTGGGTTGTGCCGATGTTCTGGTACGTGGCGGCGTGACGCCGGTGGTCTTCGACAAGAACCCGGAAATCGGCGGTCTGCTGACCTTCGGTATTCCCGAGTTCAAGCTTGAGAAAAGCGTATTGAGCAATCGCCGTGAAGTGTTCACCGGCATGGGTATCGAGTTCCGCCTCAATACCGAAGTCGGCAAGGACGTCACCGTCGATCAACTGCTTGAAGAGTTCGATGCCGTGTTCATGGGTATGGGAACCTACACCTACATGAAGGGCGGTTTTGCCGGTGAAGAGCTGCCGGGCGTACACGATGCGCTCGACTTCCTGATTGCCAACGTCAACCGCAATCTGGGCTTCGAGAAGTCGCCGGAAGATTTCGTCGACATGAAAGGCAAGAAAGTTGTGGTTCTGGGCGGTGGTGACACCGCGATGGACTGCAACCGTACGTCGATCCGTCAGGGCGCCAAATCGGTGACTTGCGCTTATCGTCGCGACGAAGAAAACATGCCGGGTTCGCGCAAGGAAGTGAAGAACGCCAAGGAAGAGGGCGTGAAGTTCCTCTACAACCGCCAGCCAATCGCCATCGTTGGTGACGGCAAGGTTGAAGGTGTGAAAGTGGTCGAGACTCGCCTTGGCGAGCCTGACGCCCGCGGTCGCCGCAGCCCTGAGCCGATTCCGGGCTCCGAAGAAATCATCCCGGCAGATGCCGTGGTCATCGCTTTCGGTTTCCGTCCAAGCCCGGCGCCATGGTTCGAGCAGTTCGGCATCAACACCGACAGCCAGGGCCGCGTTATTGCCCCGGAACAGGCGAAATTCAAGCACCAGACCAGCAACCCGAAAATCTTCGCGGGCGGCGACATGGTGCGCGGCTCCGACCTCGTGGTCACCGCAATCTTTGAAGGCCGTAATGCGGCTGAAGGGATTCTGGATTATCTGGGCGTCTGATGGCGGCAGCTTCAAGTTGTAAGCTACAAGCTACAAGCTACAAGCTACAAGCTACAAGCTACAAGCTACAAGCTACAAGCGGTAAGCAAAGGCAGGCTTTTCTGCTTCTAGCTTGCCGCTTAAAGCTTGCAGCTTAAAGCTGATCACCCCAATAGAGAAAAGAAACGGCTCTTGCCGTGCCTTTTGTGTCGAGCTCTGAGAAAATGCCCGCACTTTTTTTGCGGATGCCGACATGACTGCCCTGAAGAACGACCGTTTCCTTCGTGCCCTGCTCAAGCAACCCGTAGACGTCACGCCTGTCTGGATGATGCGTCAGGCCGGTCGCTACTTGCCTGAATACCGCGCCAGCCGCGCCAGGGCGGGGGATTTCATGAGCCTGTGCAAGAACGCCGAATTCGCTTGTGAGGTCACGTTGCAGCCTCTGGATCGTTACCCGCTGGATGCTGCGATCCTGTTCTCCGATATCCTCACCGTTCCCGATGCAATGGGCCTGGGCCTGTATTTCGAGACGGGCGAAGGCCCACGCTTCAAGAAAACTGTCAGCACTCTGGCCGACATCGAAGCCCTGCCGATTCCCGATGCACAGCAAGACCTGGGTTATGTGATGAATGCGGTCAGCACCATCCGTCGCGAGCTTAATGGTCGCGTCCCGCTGATCGGTTTCTCTGGCAGCCCATGGACGCTGGCCACTTATATGGTCGAAGGCGGCTCCTCGAAAGACTTCCGCAAATCCAAGGCCATGCTTTATGAGAACCCGCAGGCCATGCACCTGCTGCTCGACAAGCTGGCGCAGTCGGTGACTTCGTACCTCAATGGCCAGATCCTGGCGGGCGCTCAGGCAGTGCAGATCTTCGATAGCTGGGGTGGCAGTCTGTCCGCAGCGGCTTATCAGGAGTTCTCGCTGGCCTATATGCGCAAGATCGTCAGTGGCCTGATTCGCGAGCACGACGGCCGCAAGGTTCCGGTCATTCTGTTCACCAAGGGTGGCGGTCTGTGGCTGGAAAGTATCGCCTATGCCGGCGCCGATGCACTGGGCCTGGACTGGACCTGCGACCTTGGCGAAGCCCGTCAGCGCGTCGGTAACAAGGTTGCGCTGCAAGGCAACATGGACCCGACCGTCCTCTATGCACGCCCTGAAGCCATCCGTCAGGAAGTGGCCCGCATTCTGGCTAGTTACGGCAGCGGCACCGGCCACGTCTTCAACCTCGGCCACGGCATCACCCCTGAAGTCGACCCGGCCAATGCGGGCGCCTTTATTGAAGCCGTACATGAGCTTTCGGCGCAGTATCACCAGTAATTCGTTATTGCGGTCATGAAAACGCCCGGTTTTTGCCGGGCGTTTTCATGTGCAGGCATGCGGTTCGTTATTACGGCAGCAATTGCTCTGCATAACGTGCAATCACATGATCGAAGGCTATCTGTTTGTCATTGGTTGCCGAGCGTAGTGCGCTAACGATTTTCTGTAGCTCCATATCGCTGACATCATCCAGGAACTGGTCATCGAAGACTTTTCTTATGGCTGCCTGCCGTCGTTGGTTCAGGTAAGCGATATCAAGGGCAAGTTTCTCGATCATTTTTGCCGCTGCCAGGTCTGTGACGTGTGCTTCCTGAATTACGCCCGTCAGCAGGTAGCGGAAACGTTGCTCACAGTTTTTATCTGTTGGTGCGATGTGCAGGTTTTCATCGAACCAGTTGCTCTTGTGATGGCCGCAGTGCAGCGGGTTTCCCGGCTTGGTTTCTCGCAGGCAGGATGCATGGAGATTTTTATATTCCAGGGCCAGAGGGCCGTAATCCTCTTGTGGCCTGAAATGTTCGATGTGGCTGCTATCGAGGCCTATCTCTGTGCCGCAGTAACAGCAAAAGAAGTTTTGCTCTTCCAGCAAGCTGTTATGCAAATCCCGTTTTTGCGGGTTTTGCAGGATTGGGTAAGTGGGTGTCCAATCCTCGTTTGCGCTGGCCTTCCATTGGGTAAACGAAGCAGGTTCAGTTCCTTTGACTACACGCTTCATCGACCAATGATCTCCTTGCGCCTGAGCAACGCTTCAGCACCCGCATACTCGGGTAGGTCGGGTGCTTTTTTCTTTAGTGCCTTGAGTTGTTGCCTGGCCTTTTCGAGTTCGTTGTTTTCCAGAGAGGTAAACATCTCGTTGAGTAGCTCTTCGATCTCAGGCAGGCGCTGCTCTACGCCCATGACCTCCGCCAGGATGCTGCTGGAGTCCAGCCCATAGGTCACTCTTGGATGAGAGCTGTCGCCGTTATGCAGCAGAATGACTTCTTCTGGTTGCAGGCTGCCGATGACTTGGGGGGAATGGCTGGTGGCAATGAATTGTACTTTCGGGAACGCTTTTTTGAGCGTAGGGGCAATATTGCGTTGCCAGGCTGGGTGAAGGTGTATGTCCAACTCATCGATAATCACGATGCCATTGGTGTTCTCCAGAACATCTTTACCCATCTGTGGATTAAGGATGCACATCCGGCGCGCAATATCGGCTATCAGAGCAATCAAACTGCGCTGCCCATCACTCAGATCTTGGAACGGGACGGTCTTGCCTGGCCCCATATCTACTACCAGACTTTGCAGCCTCAAGTCATATCTGAGGTCGAGCGCATCTGGAAGTGCAAGCCGTATCGCCTTGTTCACCCACTTGAGTTCATCATCGGGCTCGCTGTTAGAGTGCGAGTCCAAGCGGTCCTGAAGACGTTCTAGGGTTCTGGCAATCAACCAGCTTTCAAAGTCGCGTAGATCGGCTACGGCGTCGAACCAGTTCAGGTAGCCATCGAAACGGGATATTTTCTGTTGTGCCGAAAACTCTGCCGATACGTTGGCGCTTTTCCACCGGCGATTGGCGCGATAAAAAGCCAGTACCGGTAGATCGATACGCTCACCCGCATTCCACTTGGAATGTACTTCTTCCATATGCTTGAGGAATGATGGGTTGATACCTGCTTCCCAGATATCAGCCAGCTTTATCGCTCCCCAGTCCGGAAGGCCAAAAATATCACCCTCGGCTTTTATGAAAACAGGAAGTTTGCGTTCAAACCGGCTTCGCCCTTCGTATTTATCAATAGCGAAGCGAACATCTTCGGCAGGTAAGTTATTTTCGTCACATCCCATCGAGTTGCCAAACGGCACAAGAGACACCGCCACCCCTTGCAACAACGACGTCTTCCCACTCCCATTGACCCCAACCACGAGGTTGAACCCCGGCTGGAAGTCAAAGCGGGCATCTTCGTAACAACGAAAATTCTGTAGGTGGAGATGGTCGAGGCGCATGCTGGTTTCCTTTACCAAGTCTGGCAGATGCGCCAGTGTACCTTGGCTTGCCGTGTCTGCCAGCGTTCAGTCTGTGTCTAGACCTTTGCCGCCAGCGGCTGCAACCTCGACAGCCGCAAGGCTACGCCCAGTGCGATCAGCAGCAGTGTGCCAATAAACAGCCCGATGCCATTCCAGCCTGCGTAATGCCAGAACACGCCACCGCCGGTTCCGGCCACGCTTGAGCCGGCGTAATAGCAGAACAGATACAGCGAAGTGGCCTGGCCTCTGGCTTTGACGGCTCTGCGCCCGACCCAACTGCTGGCGAGCGAATGAGCGCCGAAGAAGCCGAAGGTGAAGATCAAGACACCGACAATGATGACTGCCAGCGGGGTGAACAGGGTCAGGGCCAGGCCGATCAGCATCATGACGATCACTGCCCACAGCACTTTGCGCCGCCCCAGTCTGTCGCCCAGTGCGCCGATCTGTGCGGAGCTGTAGATACCCGACAGGTAAACCACCGAGAACACGCCCACCACCGCCTGGCTCAGGTTGTAGGGTTCGGTCAGCAGGCGATAGCCGATGTAGTTGAAGAGGGTGACGAACGCGCCCATCAGCAGAAAGGCGAGCAGAAACAGCAACGGCAGCCCGGCATCGCGAAATTGTACGACGAAGCCGTCCAGCAGGCTGCGCGGATGCAGCGAGCGGGGCTGGAAGTTGCGGGACTCGGGCAGGATTCTCCAGAACACAGCTGCTGCAATCAGTGCCATACCGCCGACCACCAGCATCGCGGTATGCCAGCTTACGTAATCGATCATCACCCCGGTAATCAGCCGTCCGCTCATGCCGCCGACGGCGCTACCGCCGATATAAAGCCCCATGGCCAGGCCAAGGTGCATCGGATGGATTTCCTCGCTGAGGTAAGTCATGGCCACCGCCGCCAGCCCGCTGAGCGACAGGCCGACCAGAGCGCGGGTGATGAGTACGCCTTCCCAACTGGGCATCAGGGCGCTGGCAATGGTCGAGATGGCTGCGCAGAACAGCGCCAGCACCATCACTGGCTTGCGTCCCAGCCGGTCGGAAATCGGTCCGGTGATCAACAGGCCAATGGCGAGCATCGCCGTCGCAACCGACAGGATCAGGCTGCTTTGCGCTGCATTGATCGAGAACTCCTGGGACAACAGCGGCATCATCGGTTGCACGCAATACAACAGGGCGAAGGTTGCGAATCCACCAGCGAACAGTGCCAGCACCGTTCTTGTGAACGCCGGTGTGTTCTTTTCGATATAGCTGTCGCCTGCGGCAGCTGTGGGCTGTTGTTCAGTGGAGAGCGGGGCAGCGGCAGGGTTCACGATGGACCTCGGGGGTGCGGCAGGCATGTAATGAAAAAAGCATATAGCGCTGAAATCATTCAATCCAATATATTGTTCGACCTGTTTGATATGTAAAACGACTTGATCGGAGGCCGCATGGAATTGCGCCATTTGCGTTACTTCATCGCGGTTGCCGAAGAGCTGCATTTCGGACGTGCCGCTCAAGTGCTGGGTATTTCCCAGCCACCGCTGAGCCAGCAGATTCAGACGCTGGAGCAGGAGCTTGGCGCGCGCTTGTTCGATCGCACCAACCGACGGGTGCAACTGAGCGAGGCCGGGCGGCTGTTTCTCGAAGAGGCTCGTGGCGTACTGGCGCAGGTCGACAAGGCCGCCGATGTGGCGCGCCGGGCGCAACTGGGTGAGCTTGGGGAGTTGAAAATCGGTTTCACGGCCTCTGCACCTTTTACGTCCAGCATCCCGCAGGCGATCTTCGCCTTTCGCCAGACCTACCCGGCTGTACACCTGGCCTTGAAGGAAATGACCAGCAAGGATGTGTCCGAGCAACTGGAGGACAAGTCGATACAGGTCGGCATCATGCGTCCGCTTGCCTTGCCGGATTCATTGGTGTCTTTCGAGCTGCTGCGTGAACCGCTGGTAGCGATCATGCGTTCTGACCATCCTTTGGCCGCGGGCAGCGAGCAGGGGCTTTATATGTCGGAGCTGGCTGCCGAGCCGTTCGTGTTTTTCCCTCGTACTTACGGCAGCGGTTTGTACGCTCAGATACTGGAGTTGGCGCGAGAAGCCGGTTTCAGCCCCTTGATTACCCAGGAGGCTGGAGAGGTAATGACCATCATCGGGCTGGTGGCGGCAGGCCTTGGCGTGACGGTTCTGCCCGCTCCCTATCAGCGAATGCGCATCGAAGGCGTGGTCTATAGAACCTTGCTGGACCCGGCGGCAACCAGCGCGGTGTGGCTGGTACAGAGAAAGGATGAACAGTCACCAATGGCCAAGGCGTTCTTTGAGCTGGTGACTGGCCGGTAGATACCGTCTTGCCCCGTCGCGGGCAAGCCCCCTCCCACAAGGATTTGCGTTCATCCTGCGCCAGATCATCACGTCGTCATTGACGATGCCCCGCATTGAAGTCCTGGATGCCTGGATTGATCGACAGCTCCTTGAGGATTCTTTCACGCAGCAGGTTGATCCAGCGGTTGTAGTTACGGTGGATCTGGCCGTCCTTGTAATCCAGGCCGGTACTGCTGCGGTAGTCGATTTCAAACGAGGTCGGGGTGTACGGAATATCGACTTCGGCATGATGACGGCCCCGCACGGTGATAGCGGCCTTGATCA
The DNA here is from genome assembly GCF_015471405.1 of Pseudomonas cichorii. GTDB lineage: Bacteria > Pseudomonadota > Gammaproteobacteria > Pseudomonadales > Pseudomonadaceae > Aquipseudomonas > Aquipseudomonas serbiensis. The sequence goes on along the minus strand of NZ_BLVZ01000005.1, from coordinate 350,561 downwards.
TCCCCGGTTTGACCGATTGCACGACCCATTGGCGGTCATTGAGTGCAGTAACGATTGCACGGCTCATCTGCTCGTTGCTGAAACCCATCTCGCTGGCGAAGTTTTCCTTGGCGTTGTACACCGGCTTGCTGGTACAGCCCCCGAGCAGCAAGGCCAAGGCCATCAAGGCGACGATGCGGTGGATCAGATTCATTCCCTTTACTCCGTAGGTAGATCGGTTTAGTGCCAGCGGCGGAAGATCAGCGAAGTATTGACCCCGCCAAACGCAAAGTTGTTGTTCATCACATACTCGTTGCTCATCTGCCGGGGTTCGCCGATCAGGTAATCCAGTTCGCCACATTGAGGGTCGATGCTGTCGAGGTTGAGCGTGTGGATGTAACGGTCGCGTTTGAGCATTTCGATGCTGAACCATGATTCCAGAGCCCCACAGGCTCCGAGCGTGTGACCGAAAAAGCTCTTCTGCGAGCTGATCGGCATGCGCGGGCCAAAGAGGCTGCTGGTCGCCAGGGTTTCGGCGATATCGCCCTGTTCGGTCGCAGTGCCATGGCCGTTGACGTAGCCGACAGCCTCGGGTGGCAGGTTGGCGTCCTCCAGAGCCAACTCCATGGCGCGACGCATGGTGATCTGCTCCGGGCGTGTGCTGTGGGCACCATCGGCATTGCTGCCGAAACCGACGATTTCGGCATGGATATGTGCGCCTCGGGCCAGCGCATGCTCAAGCTCTTCGAGCACCATCATGCCGGCGCCTTCACCAATCACCAGCCCGTCGCGGCCGCTGTCGTAAGGCCTTGGACTGGTGTGTGGTGCGTCGTTTTTCAGGCTGGTGGCGTACAGCGCATCAAAGACCATAGCTTCGGTGGGGCACAGTTCCTCCGCGCCACCCGCCAGCATCAGCGGCAAGCGCCCGAACTTGATCGCCTCATAGGCATAGCCGATGCCCTGGCTGCCGCTGGTGCAGGCACTGGATGTCGGGATCAAACGTCCGGTCAGGCCGAAGAAGATGCTTATATTGGCGGCTGTGGTGTGGGGCATCATCCGCACATAGGAGTTGGCGTTCAGCCCCTCTGCCACGGAGTTGAGCAGCATGTTGCCGAACGCTTTTATATCGTCGGTGCTGCCCGTGGATGAGCCACATGCGGTGCCCATGCGCCCGTCGCGAATGATCGGGTCGTTCAGTAATCCTGCATCGATCAGGGCTTTTTCCGATGCGCTCACCGCCAGACGCGATACCCGCCCCATGCTGCGCAACTGCTTGCGTGTCCAGTGTTCGGGGACCGCGAAGTCATCGACAGGCCCGGCCAGTCGGGTATTGAGTTCGGGGAAACGATCCCACTCGCCCATGCGCCGGATGCCACTGCGATTGGCAGTAAAGTTGGCTTCGATGCTGGCCCAGTCGCTGCCCAGTGAAGTAATGCCGGACATGCCGGTAACGACAACGCGCTTCATCAGCACAAGCCTCCGTTGACGGCCAGGACCTGGCGAGTGATGTAAGCGGCCTCTGCGGACATCAGGAAGTTCACCGCGCCTGCAACCTCTTCAGGCGTGCCCATGCGCTGGGCCGGGATCATTTTCATCAGTTCGTCCACCGGAACGTTTTCGTCCAGCATGGCTGTATCGATCAGGCCCGGCGCGACGCAGTTGACGGTGATCTTGCGTTTGCCAAGCTCGATGGCCAGAGCCTTGGCTGCGCCGATCAGGCCTGCCTTGGATGCGCTGTAATTGACTTGTCCGCGATTGCCGATCAGGCCGGAAACCGAAGTGATGCACACAATCCGGCCTGCGGCACGACGGCGAATCATCGGCATCATGACCGGGTGCAGCACGTTGTAGAAACCGTCGAGGTTGGTGCGCAGTACCTGATCCCAGTCTTCTTCGCTGAGAGCCGGAAAGGCGCCATCGCGAGTCAGGCCAGCGTTGAGCACCACGCCATAATAGGCGCCATGGGTTTCAACATCCTGTTCGAGAATTGCCTTGCAGGCGGCACGATCGGAAACATCGAATTGCAGAACGCGGGCCTGACGACCCAGCGCGATGATTTCTGCCTGTACGGCTTCGGCTTCACTGCGACCGCTGCGGCAATGCAGGACCAGGTCATATCCGGCCTGGGCCAGACGCAATGCAATGGCGCGGCCTATTCCACGGCTGGAGCCGGTGACCAGTATCGATTCAGTCATGCCAGGGCTCCTTCGGTCAGGTATTGGGCAGCATTGGGTGGGCAATAGACGCTAAGGCGGGCAAAGGCCTGGATGTCCGGGCCGGTCAGGTTGCATTCAAAGACACCCATGCCGCTTTCGTCCTGCAATGAGCGTGTTGCATGGATCTCCAGTTCGCTGCCTGCCGGGAAATGCCCGACATTGCATTCGAACTTCCGGCTGCCGAGCAGGAAGCCCAACTGGACGGGTTCGCCCTGCAGACGGGCCTGACAACCGGCATAGGCCGCAACACTCTGGGCCATCAGCTCTACGCCGACCCAGGCAGGAAGGCTGCCGTCCGGCTGGCTGAACAAGCCATCGGGGCGCACGGTTACTCGTGTCTGGATCTGTTCTTCGTCAAAGCTCAAGACCTGATCGATAAGGATCATGTCGGCAGCATGGGGGATCAACTCGGCGAGCGGCCAATCGATCATGGGGCATCTCCGATAATCAGGCTGATGTTGTTACCGCCGAAGGCAAAGGAATTGCTCATCAGGTAGCGAGAGTCAGTGGGCGACAGATGCGCTCCGGGCAATGTCCATTGCAACGCAGGCAACAATGGATCGGCCTGGCCGTCCCACAGATGCGGAGGCAAGGCGTGTTCGCTGTTCTGCGGTGCCAGTGTGAGCCAGCAGAACGCTATTTCCAGGGCTCCGGCGGCACCGAGGGTATGGCCGCTGAGCGGTTTGGTCGAGGAGCAGGGAACGCCGTCGGGGAATACCGCATGCACGGCCAGGCTTTCCATGGCGTCATTGTGCTGGGTCGCTGTGCCGTGCAGGTTCAGATAACCGATTTGCTGCGCAACGAGTTGTGCATTGTCCAGTGCCTGTTGCATGGCTTCCCGGGCCCCACGACCGCTGGGTTCGGGCGCGGAGATGTGGTGAGCGTCGCAACTGGCGCCGGCACCAAGCAGGGCAATCGAGTGTGTGCCGCTGGCTTCACGGGTCATGAGAAACAGGACTGCCGCTTCGCCGATATTGATGCCGTCGCGGTTGATGGAAAAGGGATTGCAGCGTCGTTGTGATACGGCTTCCAGTGCCGAAAAGCCGTTGAGCGTCAGCTTGCAGAGGCTGTCCACGCCACCACACAGAACGGCATCGCACAGACCCATGTCCAAAGCCCGCCGTGCGCTGAGCAAGGCGCGTGCGCTGGATGTACAGGCGGTGGAAATCACGTAGGCCGGGCCGCGCAATTGTAACCAGGACGCCAGAAAGGTCGCTGGCGCCCCCAGTTCCTGCTGCTGATAGTCGTAATGCTCGGGAAAGCTCTGGTCGCGTAACCAGGTTGCCATGCTGCTACTGGCTTCGTCGATGCCTGAAGTGCTGGTGCCCAGAATTACCCCGATACGCTCGGCACCATAGCGTTCGATGGCCTGGCGAATATCGTCTTCGATCTGCAGCGCGGCAGTCAGCAGCAACTGATTGTTGCGGCTGCCCTGTGAGCTTAATGACGCCGGGATGGGAGCCAGTGCATCTTTGATCGCACCGACGGGCAATACCCGATCAGGCACCCAACCGCTTTCTGCAACCATCCCGCAGCTGTCGGCGGCAAACAGCTTGCGCGATACCTCTTCAGGACCATTGCCCAAGGCACAGATCAGCCCCATGGCATTGAGGTAGGCAGTCATTGTGGCGTCTCGACATTCAAGGGGGTGATTTCATAACTCAGCCCTTCCTTGAGCTTCAGCGTAAAGACATTGGCAGAGCGATAGTCGACCCGCCAGCGGTCATCGAGGCGGCGCTGCATCTGTTGGCTTTGCGCAGCAGGATAACTGATGGGCAGATTTTCGTGCGGCGTCATGGCAAAGAGCAGTGCCGCGAACAGCTCACGCGCCTCAGGGTTCGGGGGCAGCAGACCATCGGCCTGCCACTTGCCCTCAATCAACAGCTGGCGCGCTTGTGGAATGCCCAGCGGGTCCATCAGGGACCAGCGCAGCCCTGCCTGTTCACGCTGGATGATCAGCAGCCAGTCCTGGCGCTGATCGGCCTGTTCACGCTGAATGTGCAGTTGCATCGGCAACTGCAACTCCGGCATGACTGCGGGCAGCGGTGCCTGGCTGGCGCAGCCGCCGAGCAGCAGAAGCACGAAAAACCATACGCGGATCATGACGTCTCGCCGTTCAGCGGCTTGCGGGCCACGACATTGACCAGGGTTTCTTCGCGCTGCCCGAACGGTTTGGGTTTGCGCAGCTTCAAGCGCTCCAGCAAGCCGAAATCCCTGGAGCGGCTCCACCACAGATAGGGATACGAGACATTTTTCGCTTCAAACTCGAAACCCTGGCCGCGAATCATCTCCAGATACTGCTCAGCGCTTTTCTGCACATGCATCGGGTGGCGAAACAGCCAGCGGATCACCCAGGTATCGATATAGGCCTCGGTGGACTCGGCGAACAGTAGATAACCGCCCGGCTTCAGCACGCGATAGAACTCGGCAATGGATTTTTCCTGCTCGACCAGATGATGAAAGGTCTGGTGGCAGAACAGCATGTCGACGCTGGCATCCGGCAGTTGCAGAGCGGCGCAATCACTGCCGATCAACTCGATATCGATGCCCTGGCGGCGAGCCTCTGCATGGCTCATGTCCAGACTGTGAGGGTCGGCGTCCACGCCCAGCAAGCGTGAAGGTGCGAATACCTGACGCAGGTACTGGAATGACTTGCCTTGCCCGCAACCGGCATCGAGTAGCACCGGTGCTTCAGGCGGCTGGTCATTGAACAGCGTGCGCAAATCATTGATGGCAACCCGCAGGACGTGATGTTGCCAGGTGTGGCTGCGCAGGAACCAGAAACCGAAACGGGTTTCTTCTACATAGCTGTCGCTCAGAAATGGCTGGTTCATGAAGCTTTACTCGAACAGAACTCGGCCAGCATCCGTAACCGACGTTTGGACTCGCTGACAAAGGGATTGTGTTCGTCCCAGGCATAGCCAGCCAGGATTGCGCTGATCATGCGGCGGATTTCAGGGGTGCTGTGGGGGTAGAAAATGACGTCCTGGAAACTGTTGTCATACCAACCTTCGACATAGGCGCGGAAGGTGTCGACGCCGCGTTTGAGCGGGATGGCGAACCCGGTTTCCCAGTCCACGCTTTCGCCTTGCAACTGCCGGCTCAACAGGTTTGCGGCCATGCTTGCCGAGCGCATGGCAATGGTCACGCCGGACGAGAACACCGGGTCGAGAAATTCCGCCGCGTTGCCCAGCAGTGCGAAGCCTGGGCCGTGCAGGGTTTTGACGTTAGCCGAGTAGCCGCCAATGGTCCGTGCCGGAGTATCCCAGACGGCATTTTTCAGCACATTCTTGAGTTGTGGCGTTTCATCGACGAATGCTTGCAGGCAGGCGTCCAGGTCCTGCGGTTTGTCCTTGAAGCGTTCAGCCGAAGCCACCACGCCCAGGGAGCAGCGGCCATTGCTGAACGGAATCGACCAGAACCAGACATCCCGGTGCTCAGGGTGAATGCTGATCAGGATCTTTTCGCGGTCGAAGGGCGGGCTTTCGATATGGTCTTCGATGTGGGTGAATACGGCTTGGCGTACCGGGAAGCCAGACGGTGCTTCAAGGTCGAGCAGGCGCGGCAGTACGCGACCATAGCCGCTGGCATCGAGCACGAACAGAGCCCGCACGCTGTATTCGCTGCCGTCTTCACGACGAACGTTCAGCGTCGGTTGCGGGCCGCTGAAGTCGACGTTGATGATTTCCTGTAGATAGCGGATTTCGACGCCTTGCAGCGCTGCCTGATCGGCCAGCAGCTTGTCGAATTCGGCGCGCTGCACTTGAAAGGTCGTGGGTTTGCCGTTGCTGAATGTGTCACCGAAATCGAAATCGCTGTATTGCTCACCGAAAGCAAAGGCAGCACCGTTTTTCTTCTGGAAACCGGCCGCTTCGACCGCTTCGAGCATTCCGGCTTCTTCAACGAAGTCCAGGCAATGGGAGAGCAGGCTTTCACCAATGGAGAAGCGTGGAAACAACTGGCGTTCGATGATCAGAACGTCATGGCCCTTGCGTTTGAGCAAAGCGGCGGCGATAGCACCGGCAGGGCCGGCACCAATGACGACAACCTGCCGGTTTTCCATATCAGTGATGGGCACAAGAGTTCCTTATCGGTTGGTCGGTTGTAAGGGAAGACGGCAATGGCTTACGCCCCATGCCAGCCAGTGCGGGCATGAGGGTCGCCAGCAGGCTCATCAGCATCAGCGCGAAATACAGCGCCGGGCTGATGAGTTGCTGTTGCAGCAGAAGGTTGAGAAAAACGATCTCGCTCAGCCCGCGGATATTCAGCAGTACGCTTTCGCGCCAGCGGCTTGCACCTGCAAAAGAGGGCGGAGCCCAGCGCAGGCCGATCCAGTTTCCCAGCATCTTGCTGACGATGGGCACGACGATCAGCGCGCCCAGTTGCAGCCAGCTCAAGGTGCTCATGGCGCTGTGGATATTGATTTGCACAATGCCGAAGATCAGCAGCAACGGGATTGCCAACTGGTTCTGCAAACGCTTGAACACGGTTGCAGACAACGGCAGCGTCCAGGTTTGCCCCAGGCGTGACATGCACAGCAGATAGCCAATGCCAAAGATCAGCGCGTTGAGTTTGTAATGTTCTGCTACCACCAGCAGCGCGAAGAAGGTCACGCTATAGAGCAACGGCTGGCGCAGGCCCAGCAGGCGAAACAGCAAGGGAATGCAGGCTCCCAGCAACGGCAGTAACAGGCTGGCGGGTTTCAGGCTGCCCTGGCCCAGGGCGAACAGGCTCCAGCAGGCCAGATCGATAAGGATCGCGGTTTGTACCAGACGGCGTGTCGCCTGGGGCGGGTAGCCGATGTGTTGCAGGTAGAGATAAAGCACCGGGATCGCGGTGATGGCGAACACCAGCCCAATCGCCAGCGAACTGAGCCAGGACTGATCCGGCAACAGCCATAGCGCACAGGCCAGACCTGTCAGGAAGGGCACCAGAAAGCTTGGTATTGCCACTTTCAGGCTGTGCCGGTCCAGTCTGGCGTCGATGACATCACTGAGGATATGCCCCAGGACTATCGCGAAGGCCAGGCCGTACAAGGTCTTGAGCCATACCGGCGATACCAGTTGCGCGCCGCTCAGTTGCCAGTGCGGCTCTATCCAGAACAACATCAACAGCGGCAAGCCAAAGGTTGCCAGCAGCAACTGGCTGACGATAGGAATCAGGCCCAGTCGCTGACCCGCCCAGGTTGCCAGGGCAAAGGCCAATAGCGCCATCAGCCAGAACAGAAGGATCATCACGAGCGATGCTCCTTCTTCGGACTTGCCCAGGGCGCAAGGATGAAACTGAAAGCCAGCCCAAGGCTGACGGACAGTCCGAAATTGCTGATTGCCGGTGTGCTGGATATCGCCAGCAGGCCGAACGAGAGCCAGGTGGTGATAGCCGCCAGCAGAGTGCCCAGCAGACTGACGGCGGCGCCACCAATCTGTTCGCGCATGAGAATGGCGTAATCGACACTGATCGCCGTAACCAGCAGCAGGCCGAACAGGCTGAAGAGAGTCAGCGGCTGACCGAGCCAGCCCAGACTTGCCAGGCTGCACAGGGCCGCCAGCAAGGGCAGGGCGACAATGCGCAAGGCACCGTTCAGGCCGAATGGCACGATCAACAACAGGACGATCAAGACGCAGGACAGCAGCTTCAGCTCGGCAGCGCTGATCTGGGTGGCAGCGAATACGCTATTGAGCTCGCCCAGACGATCCACGAGTTGTACACCTTCCAGCCCTTGCGCCTGAACCCGTAACAGAGCGGGGTTGTTCAGCCCTCGCAAACTCACGATGGCAGCCACGCCATCATCGTTATGGCCAAGCCAGAGCGTACGCCAGGGCTCGCTGAGCGGGCCTGTCAGCGCGAGGTCGATATCTTGTGTCGGCAGCGTTTGCAGTCGACTCAGTTCGGTTTGCAAGGCGCTGGCCGGAACGCCCAGTTGAACCAGAGGCTGCCAAAGCGGCTCCAGCCTGGAGAGTGCGTTACGTGTGGCCTCTTGATCGGCAGGCGATGCAACCAGTTGATTGAGCGCCATGTACCCCTGCAACTTGCCCACATTGACCAACTGATCGAGCCGTTGCATGAGGTCTGATTGTCGGTCCAGCAATTGCTGCTCGTCCTTGCCGCGAACAAGAAAGAACTGGCTGGTGGGCTGGTAGCCGGTGATGCGCGCAATGGCCTGGGCTTCGTCCGTTAATGCCTGAGGAGCCGAGACCCATTGGCGGATGTCGTTGCGGGTGGTCAGTTGCCAAAGCCCCGTTGCACAGAACGCCATCAGCGCCGCCAGCAGGACAGGTGTACTCACGCGCCGTAACAAGGCTGCGCGGCAATCGAGCATGTGCTGTGCCAGAGCAAGAGGCCATTGCGCCGGCCGTATTTCGACCTTGGCGAGCAACGCAGGCAACAGGCAGACCGCTGTGAGATAGGCCCCGATCAGACCGGCTGCCGAGAACACGGCGATTTGTGTCAAGGCCGGAAAGGGTGTCCAGGCCAGGGCCAGATAACCAATGCAACTGGTGATCAGGCTCAGGCTCAGGCCGGGTAATGTGAGGCGCAAGGCAGGCCAACTGCGCCATGGCTTCAGGCTCCAGCTCTTGGACAGATAATGCAGCGGGTAGTCCACGGCGACGCCGATCAGGCTGGAGCCAAGCACCAGCGTCATCACATGCATGCTGCCGAAGAACGCCACACAGGCCACGGCACCGAACAGCATGCCTACCAGCACTGGCACGAATGCCAGAAGTACTTTCCAGCGACGGAAAGCCAGCAACAGCAGTAACAGAATGCCCAGCGTGGCACCGCCACCTACCCAGGTAATCTCCCGGCTGGCTTGCTTCTGGCCATTGGCGGCATACAACAGGCCGCTGGCTGCGAGTAGCTGGCCATCGGCCTGTTTTGCCTGCTCGCGAGCAGTGTCCAACAGGCTTGCGACCTGAGTGGGCAGGTGCATGTCGAATGCATCGCTGCGAGTGCGTGAGCGCAGCAATACCCAGCTTTTGTCATCGGCCACCGCAATCAATGCGCCGCTGGCAAGATCCGGCTGGACCGAGCCTTGTTTCGGCAGCCCGTTCTGAATTCGTCCAGTCAGGCCCAGCCAGTCGTCCTGGCCCGATACCAGGCTGAAACCGGCAAATGGATCGAACAGGCTTTGTACGCGCTGCTCGATGAATGCCTGTGGATCGTTGATCAACTGGTTACGGTCTGTGTCTGGCAACATTGCCAACCGGCCCTGCAACAGTTGATTGCGCAAGGCAGGCAGATCCGCTTGCAGAGTCCACTGCACTTTCTCGAACAGCCCGCTGGCTTGCCATTGTTCGCTTAATCGACGAGCGAGTTCGATGGCCTGCTGGCTATCGGCATGCCCGACCAGTACCAGCATTTCCCGATTGAGCGGTTCCTGCATACGCTGTTCGGCACGCAATACCAATGCATCGGTGTTGGTGCCGGGGACCAGCTCCATGAGGTTGGCCGACAGCGGCGAGCGGTCATGCCACTGCCACCCGGCCAGGGCCAGAACGCCCGCCAGAATCAGCAGGAACAGGCGCGGCAGCAGGCGCTCAGTTGACGAAGTCATTGCGCTGCACATCGGTCAAGGCCTGGGAGCTGCTGCTGTCGAGCATTTTCAGGACCGTGCTGTCGCCTTGGGTTTCCAGTAGTTCGATGCGTTGCACCAGTTCACCACCGTCGATATTGATCTGCTTGAACACTTGTTGCAGCAGCAGCGAGCGCGGGATGAGTGTGAGGTGCCAGGCCTGTGCATCGCCTTTCAATTGCAGCTCGAAGTCCCGTTGCAGGCCGCTGCTGTCGCCTTGCAATACGGCGAGAAAAAGACGGTTCTGCTCGGCTCCTGCGCTTTTGCCCGGCAGGAGTTTCCATGGGCCGCTGCCCGGCGTTTCACGGCGAGCGATACCGGCAGTCGTGATGCGGTAATCCTGTTTCAGTGGCGTCTCCAGCAGCCAGAGCAAGCCGAATTCTCTGGACAGGACGAAGCGGCCTTTGCTGAGCAAGGGGTTCGGCAGTGCGCGCAGGTGTTTTTCCTGAACGAAGTTGCCTTGTACCACGACAGGTTTGGCCAACTGATCGCTCAGTTGCTGTAGATCGAACGCCAGAGCCAGTGACGGCAGGCACATCAGACCGAGCAGGCACAACGCCCGCATAGCACGGTTCATGGCAGGGCCTTTTGAATGGCGTCGATAAAGACCTGAGGTGAAGCCAGTTGCATCTCGCGGCTTTCCACATGCACGGCGACCTGCACGGTACTGGCGCGTGTCATGCGCTCCCCGGTGACTGCATCGGTGATCAGGTAGTTGATCTTCAGACGGTTTTCCCACTCCACCAGACTGGCGCGCACGATCAGTTTCTGACCGAATACGGCACCACGCATGTAGCGCAATTGCAGGTCGATCACGGGCCAGCCATAACCGGATTCAAGCATGTGGGCGTAGTTGTGGCCGATATGGTCCAGCAACGCACAGCGAGCGATTTCCAGGTATTTGACGTAGTGGCCGTGCCAGACGATGTTCATCATGTCGACATCGAAAAATGGCACCAACACTTCAGTGTCGACGTGAATGAAACCCTTACTGCGCATGTAACCTCCAGTGGCGGTTGGCGATGTGCTTCAGGCACAGGCGCAGCTCGGCTTCCAGCGCTCGGTCTTCGATGACCGGCGGGAAGTCACGTGCCAGTTGTTCGTGCATGGCTGCCAGGGCCGGTGGCAATGCACGTGCGTCATCTGCCTGGCTGCGCAGCCAGACCCCTTGATTGGCGGCGATCAGCGTAGCGGCGGCGACTTGCTCGGTCAGTTCCAGTACCCGAATGGCATCCCTGGCAGCAATCGTGCCCATGCTGACCTTGTCCTGGTTATGGCATTCGGTCGAGCGCGAGAACACGCTGGCGGGCATGGTGTTTTTCAGGGCTTCGGCGGTCCAGGCGCTGGCACCGATCTGTACGGCCTTGAAGCCATGATTGAGCATGGCCCGTTCACTGCTGGCGCCGGACAGGTTGCTCGGCAGGCCGTGGTTGTAGCGAGTGTCCACCAACAAGGCCAGTTGCCGGTCCAGCAGGTCGGCGACGTTGGCAACCAGGGTTTTCAGGCTGTCCATGGCAAAGGCGATATGCCCGCCGTAGAAGTGCCCGCCATGCAGAACACGCTCGGCTTCTGCATCGATGATCGGATTGTCGTTGGCACTGTTGAGCTCGGTTTCGATGAACGAGCGCAACCAGTTCAGGCTGTCGGCCAGCACGCCCAGCACATGGGGCGCGCAACGCAGCGAGTAGCGATCCTGCAGGCGATGCAGCGGCGCGGTGGGCGCATCGATGGCCAGATCCTGACGCAGCCAGGCGGCGACTTGTGTCTGGCCCGGATGAGGTTTGGCGGCGAACAGGCGCTCGTCGAAATGCTCCGGGTTGCCTTGCAGCGCCACGACATTCAGGGCCGTGATACGGGTTGCCAGTTGCAGCAGGTAGTCGGCGCGGGCGAAAGCCAGGCAAGCCAGACCGGTCATGACGGCTGTACCGTTCATGAGTGCCAGTGCTTCCTTGGGTCTGAGTCTGAGGGGTTGCCAACCCAGTTCGCGATGCACATCGCTGGCCTGACGTCGCTCGCCACGGAACATCACTTCACGTTCGCCGGACAAGGTGGCTGCCACATAGGACAGGGGCGTCAGGTCACCGCTGGCCCCCACCGAACCTTCTTCCGGGATCAGCGGCAATACGTCGTGTTCGATGAAGGCTTGCAGGCGCTCCAGCAACTCGACACGCACGCCGGAAACCCCATGGCACAGCGACTGCAAGCGTGCTGCCAGTACGGCGCGGGTGGCTTGTGCATCCAGAAGCCTGCCCAGGCCACAGCCATGGAAGGTGTACAAATGACGGGGCAGGGCTTCGACATGTTGCAACGGCACGGCGACCACGCAGGAGTCACCGTAGCCGGTGGTGACGCCGTAAATCACACCTTCCTTGTCCAGCAGGGAATCAAGGAACTGCGCGCCTTTGGCGATGCGCTCCCGAAAGGCGCTGTCGTCTTGCAGGGCCGTAGGTGCCTGGCGATTGGCAAGGGCCAGAACGTCCTCGATACGCAGCGCGCGTTCGCCAAACGTGACTGTGTCAGGAGCTTGATTCGTCATCGGACTTCCAGAAAGGATAGAAATTGAACCACTGCTGTGGAGCCTCAAGGCAATAGTGCCCAAGGCGTTCGGCATACCGGCTGGCCCAATGGGCAATAACTTCTGCGCGGTCGCTGCGGCGCCATTGAACGGCGTCGGTGAAGGGTTCGAGAATCACTCGATAACCTTTCGGGCCTTTCAGGCAGAAAAACAGATTGACCGGGCATTTGAGCAGCCCGGCCAGCAACCATGGGCCTTGGGGGAAACTGGCCGGTTGCCCGAGGAAGTCAGCCTGCACGTTGCGTCCGCCATGCAGGGTGACGCGATCCCCGGCAATGGCCAGCCATTCGCCTTCGTCCAGGCGCTGGCTCAGTTGCAGCATGATTGCCGGGTCCAGCTCGCTGACCTGTATGAGGCGCAGGTTGGTTGCGCCGGCCTGCCCCAGCAGTCGATTGAAGCGCTCGGCGTGCTTGGTGTGGACCAGCACATTCATGGTGACCTTTTCGCCCAGCTCGGCCAGCGCACGGCAGACCTCAAGGTTGCCCAGATGGGCGCCGACCAGTAACTGGCCGCGTTCGCCTCGCAACTGATCGCGCAGATGCGCGGGGTCGATGATTTCAATCTGCTCGATCCCAAGCTTGCCGTTCCAGACATCAAGCTTGTCCAGCAAGGCATCGGCAAAGGCCATGAACTGCCCGAAAACCCGCCATTGGGTAGGGCGCAGTTCCGGCTTGCCGCTCCAGTCCGCCAGCCGTTGCTGGTATTCCCGGATACTGCGGCGAGCCCGGCGGCCAAACAGAAAGAAATACAGAACGATGCCGTACAAGACCGGGCTGAGCACGCGCCGCCCCAGCACACGCACGCCCCAGGCGGTGAGTTTCATCAGCAGGAAGCTGCCACGTTCTTCGTGGTTGGCCCAGTGCTGCTTCTGCGGGTTTTCGCTCATGGCCTCAACCGCCGCCAGAGGATCAGAGGCAGGCGCATCAGCATGCCGAAGAACAGCTTGGTGTGCATTTTGGAAATCAAGGCGTTGTCATGGAACAGACGGAAGTGAGAAAGCCCGTCCTGCGGGTAATGCACCCGAGTCGGCAGCCAGTACATCGGTTGCTTGCGCCATGACAGGCGCACCAGGATTTCCGGGTCGAAGTCCATGCGTTTGCCGACTTGCACGGAATCGATCAGTTTCAGTACAGGCGGCAAAGGATAGACCCGAAAGCCACACATCGAATCGCGAATCTGCAATGACAGGCTATTGATCCAGACCCACACATGGGTCAGGTAGCGTGCATACAGTCGGCCTTTCGGCACACTGGCGTCATACTCGGGATAGCCGCAGATGATGGCTTCCGGGTGGAGGCGCGAGTTGTCCAGAAACACCGCGACATCGCTCAGGTCATGCTGGCCATCGGCATCGACTTGCAACGCATGGCTGAAACCCAGTCGTGAGGCTTCCCGAAGCCCGGCCATGACCGCGCCGCCTTTGCCCTGATTGACCGACAGGGACACCAGAAAGACCTGATCGTTTTCAGCCAGAGATTGCAGAACCGCAGCACAACTCGGGCTGCTGGCATCGTCGACCAGAACGCACGGCAGACCGGCTGCGCGCAGTGCCTTGACGACATCGGGCACGGCCAGTTCATGGTCGAAGACCGGAATAACAGCGCAGGGGTTATGCATCCTGGCTGGCCTTCAAGAGAATTCTCCCGCTGGAGCAGGGGGCGTCGTCGGTATTGGTGAAAGCGAAATAGAGCTTGGAGCGTTCGGCATCGAAGCGCAGGGTCAGCTTGAGCTGGTCGCCCGGGCGAACCAGTTGCTGGAACTTGAGCACTTCAATGCCTGCAAATACAGGCGGAACAGCCAACAGTTGTTGGCCAAGATGCATCGCCCACTCGACTTGCACCACGCCGGGCAGCACCGGGATTCTAGGGAAGTGCCCGCTGAAATAAGCCAGATCCGGCGGTACCAGAAGGTGCAGATGCAATTCGGTATCGACGGTTTGTTGTTCCAGCAATTCTGGCTGCCTGGGGCGCTGGGCCATGAGCAATGCCTGGATTTGCGTCTGCGGGAGCTTGCCTTGGGCGTTGAACGGCAGTTGTCGCAGCAGGCGCCAGCGGCGCGGAAGAGCGATGGCTTCGCAGTGTGGGCTCAAATGTTGACGAAGGGCTTGCGTCAGTGCTCGGCGGCCCTGGTTGCGCAGCGCGTGCATCCCGGTTTGGCTCAGCACAATCAGGGCGCCCAGCGATGCCCGGCTTTCCTGGATGACTCCCAGGCGTGCCTCGTTGATCCACTCATGGCTCAACAGTGCTTCTTCCAGAAGCGGCAGGGAGATGCGTTTTTCTTCAAGCTTGACGATGCGGTCCAGACGTCCCAGCAGCTCGAAACGGCCATTTTCGTCAATGCGAGCAGCATCGGCAGTCTGTTCGAGATGATCGGGCGGCATATAGGGCGAACGAATGCACAGGGCACCGTCTTTGTTCTGGCTCAACTGCACGCCGTCGAACGTTTGCCAGAGGTCTTCGCCCTGACGCCAGGCGATCCCACCGGTTTCTGAGCTGCCGAGAATCTCGGTGGGCCATTTCCCCAGACGTTGATGCAGACCTTGTGCTGCATCTGTTGGTAGCGACCCGCCGGATGAAAACACTCGGCGTACGGCGCTCAGGCTGGCCCAGTCCAGGTTGTCGCCCATTCGTTTGAGCAGTGCCGGGCTGGCGACCCAGGCGAATGCCGGATATTCCCGGCTGGCACGTTGCAGGTCTTCCGGGAAAGGCAGTTGTTTGCGAACGAACGGTCGGGCTGCACACAAAGGCCACAGCACGCGAAACAACAAACCGTAGATATGTTGAGACGCCACGCTGCCGATGATGCAGGCTGAGCCCAGTTCCGCGCCCCAAAGCTGCTCCAGTGCTTCGACTTCATTGGCCAGTTGTCGCAGGCGCTTTTCGATCAGCTTGGGTTCACCACTTGAGCCCGAGGTACAAAGGTCCAGGCGGCACTCGTCCAGGTCCAGCGCCATGGGGGCAAGCGGTGTTGCGTCCTGTAATTCGCCTGGTTTTGTGTCGCCAGCCTGATCGGTCAGCCACATGTCTACATG
Organism: Pseudomonas cichorii; assembly: GCF_015471405.1. GTDB lineage: Bacteria > Pseudomonadota > Gammaproteobacteria > Pseudomonadales > Pseudomonadaceae > Aquipseudomonas > Aquipseudomonas serbiensis. The sequence goes on along the minus strand of NZ_BLVZ01000005.1, from coordinate 335,187 downwards.
CTTCACCCAGCGTTGGCGGGTCTGACCTTGCAGGTCGGCGGGCAGCAATACCTCTACATCTGCGCGCCAGGCACCGAACAGCGCAACGGCCAGTTCGCCTGCGTCCTCAAGGTGTACTGCCAGGCGTTTGATGTTCCGGGCCTGAAGCCCGGCAGCCAGACGCAATGCCTGTTCACAGAATTGTGCGTGGTTCAGGGCGGGCTCTTGCGTCAGCAGCCGATCCTTTGAGGGCTCAAGCAGCAGATTTTCGAGGTTTAACCAGTTCATGCGATCCATTTCATGCTCCGCCTCGGACACGTCGGCGGACTATCAATTCGCCTGCGAAGAGCAGGCCCATCAGTCCATAGGAAATAAGGCCGGTATACAGCGCCCACCATGACAGCGGTGCCCAAAGCGTCAAGGCTGCTGCGGTCAGGCCGTTGCCCAGAAAGAACACACACCAGACCTGGGTGACCTGGCGCGTATAGCGGACGGCAACTTCGGGTAGTTCCGGCTCTTTCAAGCGCGCCAGTCGCTCCACCAGGGGCATGCCATACATCAGGCTTGAGCCGAAAAGGCACAGCATGAACAGGCTGATGAGTACCGGGTACCAGCGCAGCAGGAGGGGGCTGTCCAGCACGCCCAGCAAAAGGCAGAACACGAGGGCAGCAATTGCCATTGCCAGAGTGCCTGCACGTCTTTCGCTCGTCAGGGCGCGTGTCAGCCACAGGCCACCCAGTAACAGGGCGAACTGCCAGGGCGCGAAATGCTCCGTGCCCCAGTAGACGGCAAACGGGTAGAGCACACCGATCAGTAGCAGACCGGGGCCGATCAGCCGTTTCATTCGGCTGGATTGGCCATGCGATAGACGGCTTCGACCACGTCGTTGACCGTTCTTACCGACTTGAACTCTTCTGCGGCGATTTTCTTGCCGGTCTTGCGTTTGATGTGGTCGATCAGGTCCACGGCATCAATGCTGTCGATTTCCAGATCCTGATAGAGATTGGCCTGTAGCGTGACGCGCTCTGGCTCAAGCTCGAACAGCTCTACCATGGACGTGCGCAGGGTCTCGAAAATGTCTTCGCGGGTTTGCATGTTCAGTCCTCAGGCCGATTGTCTGGCGCTGACGAAGGCCGCAAGGCTGTCTACGCATGTGAAATGGTTACGAGTGTCCTTTGCATCGGCATCGATCTTGATGCCATAGCGTTTCTGAATCGCCAGCCCCAGCTCCAGTGCATCGACCGAGTCCAGGCCCAGGCCTTCGCCAAAGAGAGTCTGGTCATTGCCTATGTCGTGGGGGGTGATGTCTTCGAGGCCCAGGGCATCGATGATCAGTTGCTTAATGTCCCGGTGTAGATCGCTCATCTGTGGCGAGCTCCTTAATGAAATACGCATGCAGGTAATCGTTGAGTTTGCGCGACGCCAGCGGAGGCGGGCCAAGCGCAGTAAAACTGTTGGGGTCGATGTCTTCGCCAACGCGCAGGGTGAAGTGCACGCGGCGTTGCGGGATCCGGTACCAGGGTTCGGCCTTGGTCAGTGTGGTCGGGCTGACCTGGATGATGACTGGGGTAATCATGCTGGCACCGCGCAGGGCAATGGCGGCAGCACCTCGATGAAAGGCGGGGGCCATGCCCGGCTGAGTGCGTGTGCCTTCCGGAAAGATGATCAGTGTCTGGCCTGCCTGCAGGCGGTCGACGGCAGAGTCGAGCATGTCCATGCTGCCGTCATTGCTTATATAGCCGGTGGAGCGGACGGGACCGCGAGTGCAAGGGTTGTCCCACAGGCTGCGCTTGACCACGCAATTGGCATCGCGAACCAGCCCGATCAGGAACACCACATCGATCAGCGAAGGATGGTTGGCAATGATCATCTGCCCTGCACGCCCCAGTCGCTCGGCACCTTGTACGTCGTAAGTCAGAACACCCATGCGCGCCATGAAGCGAATAAACAGCCAGAACAGATGACTGATGGTGCGTCTTGCGCGACGCTGATGGCTGGCTTTATCCCCTGGCAGACATCCCAGCAACGGAAAAACGAACAGACGCAGGCATAGCCCGCTCAACCCGAACAGGGCAAAACTGAGTCCGGTGGCCAGCAGACGCCAGTAGTAAGCGTCCCGACCCTTTTTCAGAGGTTGCGTTGCCAGTTCCATAACCGGTTATTCCAGGGATGTTGGCAAACGGATTGGTTGGTATTCAGGGCGCGTAACAAATTCAGGGCGTGGGGCCATTGGGTTCGTTCGGTGGCCTGGGTATCGCCACCGAGAGACAGCTGCCAGTCATTACCCTTGGTCAGCAGCAAGCCAACGGCATAGGGAAAGGGCACGTCATCGATCCATTGGGCATAGGCGCTTGGCGGTTGCTCTTCTGTCACGACCAGCAGAACGGCGTTATTGCCTTCGGCCAGCAGCGTGACAGCCTCGAAAACCCCGTGTTCAAGCCCGTCACCGGCAGCGGCCAGGGCTGTCATTTCACAGGTTTCTCCGCGCATTATCGACCACAGCCCAATGACGGCGTTATGCACCGAAAGGCTGAACTGGGTCGGAGATAGCGGCTCGTTCGCGGAGAGATCGCGCAAGATATCAAAGGTGCGGGGCGTTTCCCCATGGCGCGACACGAATACCAGAGGCAGTCGCTCATGACCTTCAGCCAATGGCCAGCCAACCGTGAAGGCCATGCGTGCCATTCTGCTCAGGCGTCTGCGCTGCATGGCGGGAAGGAAAGAGACGTCCGGCGCGGCATCGCTGCTTTGTAAAAGCGTCGGACTCCGGCTCCACTGCTGCCAGTCGTCCACGCTTGCCAGGCCAGGGGCCCAGGCACGCCATTGTGCGATGTTGAATGTGATCACTTCTCTTCCCGCCCCTGCGGGCTACTTCTTGTTGCTGCTTCAGGCGAGCGATATCAGCCTTGGTGCGTCATCTTGACTGACTGCGCGCATTATCCTGATGGTCCGTATGAGTAGCAAATTTGTTACACATTATTTGTTTGTAGGCGCTTTTTTTACGTCTATTAGCGCTTTTTTATGCTTTATCGCGGTCATATTGCCGGTGTGCGAGGCATCTATGGACTCTTGTCTTGTGGAAAACTCGCCCTTGTCATATGTATTGCCTAGACTCGGACTTCCTGCGAGGCCTTTATCGGCATTGCAGGTTGTTTCTTCACTGAACGAGGAGTTATTGCATGCGTCGCGTGGTGTTCAATCAGAAAGGGGGTGTGGGCAAGTCCAGCATCGCCTGCAATCTGGCGGCTGTCAGCGCTAATGAAGGTTATCGAACACTGTTGATCGATCTGGATGCCCAGGCTAATTCGACCCAATACCTCACCGGCCTGACGGGCAACGATATTCCGATGGGGATTGCCGAGTTCTTCAAGCAGACGCTGTCTTCCGCACCGTTCGGCAGGAAGAATCATGTCGATATCTATGAAACGCCTTACGACAACCTGCATGTGGTAACCGCGACCGCCGAGCTGGCTGACCTTCAGCCCAAGCTTGAGGCCAAGCACAAGATCAACAAGCTGCGAAAGCTGCTGGATGAGCTGAGCGAAGATTACGAGCGCATTTATCTGGATACCCCGCCAGCCCTGAACTTCTATGCCGTTTCGGCGCTGATTGCGGCTGATCGTGTACTCATTCCCTTCGACTGCGACAGTTTTTCGCGTCAGGCCCTTTACGGGTTGCTTCATGAGGTTGAGGAACTCAAGGAAGATCATAACGACGGTCTTGAAGTGGAAGGGATTATCGTCAATCAGTTCCAGCCTCGTGCCAGCCTGCCCCAGCAAATGATTGACGAACTGATTGCCGAGGGACTGCCGGTCCTGCCGATTCACCTCAGTGCCTCGGTGAAAATGCGCGAGTCGCATCATGCCAGCACACCTTTGATCCATTTCGACCCTCGCCACAAGTTGACGCAGCAATTCGTTGACCTGCACCACTGGCTGGAAACCAGAGCCCAGGCTTGAAGATGTACCGGAGTGGGGCGCCAGACCCCATTGCCAAAGGCCTTAGCCTTGCGCATCGGATTTGAAAAGTGGGGAAGCAAAAGTGCCTGCCTTGATCGAGTCGATGATCCGCTCGGCATTCATCAACGCCTTTTCGGCCATTTCTGGCGGAATGCTGATGGTCGCCTCCATGTCTGCCCTGGAGTGTTCCTGAGAGGCTGTCAGTCGATTGTCGCCAGGCGGGCATCCGCATTTCACTTCATGCCCGTGCGTGGCGACGGCAACACAGCCATTGATATAGGTCGGATTCCCCTGGGCGATGTAGCCCACGCTCTTGCACGCCGGACACCACACTGGATCGCCCATGCGCGCGACCCTGCGCTCATCTATCAATTCTGTTGCGGACGCTGACAGCACGAAACCACCCGTGGTGGTTGGATCGCCTTCCCTGACTACAAATGGCATGGCCTGCTTCCTCTGTCTTTTGGAAAGTCTGGAGGTTAGGCGAAAAAAGCATGTTTTAGGGGCGGTAATTAATATTAAGGAATGGTCCTACAAATAAATAAGTAAATTCCGTTTGGTTCGCGAATAAATTCGCTCCTACGGATTGTGTTTGTTTGAAAAACTATCCTTTCGGGTTATCCGATCGGGCAGTTGAGTGAATCGCTTCATGTCTTTAACCTTTTTTGCAGGAACTAACAAAAAAGGTATCAAGGAATGAAGACTTTAAAAGGTATTAAAAGTGTTGTTGCTGTTGCCACATTTATTGCTGCAGGTATGGCGCAGGCAGGACCGTCGGTGACAGTTGTTTTCAAGAATAATGGTTCGTCGGCTGCGTTATATAGTCCGATTGATAGTAATGAGGGGCTGACAAGGAGTTTTGCTGTGAAATCTCCCAGTGCTAGTGTTTCTGCAGGTGGTACAGATACATATGTTGTTAAGGGGCGCCTTTCTCCTGATGCCAGTCATGCGTTTGTTCGCTACAGGGCGGGTGTTAAAGAATGTAAGTTCAAATCGACTTACATCATGGCTCATACCCGTGGGGTGAGAGCGCCGAAGTGGATCAAGGAGGCTGTGGCAACTGGTGGAGCACGTTGTGATGCCAGAATAGTTTCTGTCAACAACTCTACGCATGAATGGACGGTTGAATTTGTCATGAGATAAGAGCTTCCGGTTTTCGTACCGGGAACAGGGAACTGTTTTCGGTACGAGTTTCCTTCCTCAAAGAGAGGGCTGTATATGATAAACAATATAGAAAGTCACGCAGCACCTTTACCCGTCACGCCGGTATCAGCGATAAAAGCAGTTGCTACTCCAGATATCGATGAGCCTGCCGAAGTTTCAGCACCTTCACCCGATACAACCAATATATCGATACTGTCTCGCCAGCTAAGCGAAAGTGCCGCCCGGGCCGAGGTTCGGGATCAATCGCTTAGCCGCCAGGCGTTGGGAGATCTAGCACTCAGATTCCAGGCTCACTTTGGTTCTGTGCCTTATGATCGCAGTGATGCAATGAGTGTTTTGCCAGACGCCACCATAAATGATCCCTTTCTGAGAGAACGAGATCGGCAGGCGGTGGAGTATGTGATTCGCGATATGCAGCGTGATCCCTGTGCCAGAAATCCTTTTGCTGGTTTGTCATATGAGCAATTGACGGTGATTGCTTACGACGAGAGCGACACCTTCACCTTGCATGAACGGCATGCGGCCTATCGGGGCGCTTGCCATATTGAACTGGAGTGGGGGATGGATATTTACGGTCGAAGCCAGCAAGGTGATTTTATTCAAGACCCCCATCTTTTTTATGCAGAGCATTTGATCTATTACCGGTCCCTGCCGCCGATCAAGCAAGCCCAATCTCCCGCCGATTACGAAGCCAAAGTTGAAGGCTGGATGCTTGAAGCAGCCGCTGGCCCAAAAAAAGACGAGCGACTCTTAACGTTATTTGAAATCCTGGCAGGCGCGATACCCGGTAAGGACGACAAGGAGAAGGAAAAGACTTTGGACGCCAAGGAAGCCGACACTCCGGCTGCTTCAGGGCCCGGGATCAAGACGAGCAGCTTATCTCCAGGTGCTTTCCCCACTCCGGGGGGCGCTGCGCGTAGTTAGTCATGCCGGGCTGTTCGGTGAAGGGGGTGCAGAGCACTTCATGCAGGCGGCGGACTTCTGTGTAGTCGCCTTTTTCTGCCGCCTCGATGGCGTTCTGCGCCAGGTAGTTGCGCAGGATGTAGAGCGGATTGACGGCATGCATGCGTGTCTGGCGGTCCTGCTCGGTGCCGCTGTCTTCTCTGGCCTGGCGAGCCTGATAGCCTTCGGCCCAACTGTCGAAACCCTTGATGTCGACAAAGTCGTCGCGCAGTTTGCGCAGCGCATCTGCAGCGGGTTCGTCGCCCAGCCGGCGGAAGAACAAGGTGTAATCGACGCCGCTGTTCTGCATCAACTGCAGGAGACGGCTGATCAGTTTGTCATCCTCGTCTTCGGCGCTGGTCAGGCCCAGGCGGCGGCGCATGAGATCCAGGTAGTGGGCCTGATAGAGCGGCAGGAACAGGCCTATGGTTTCTCGCAGGGCTTCGATGCTGATGAAGGGGGTCAGGGCTTGAGCCAGCGCGCTGAGGTTCCACTGCGCGATAGGCACCTGATTGCTGAAGGAGTAGCGGCCTTCGTGGTCGGAATGGTTGCAGATGAAATGCTCATCGAAATCATCAAGAAAAGCGAACGGGCCGAAGTCGAAGGTGATACCCATGATCGACATGTTGTCGGTGTTCATCACTCCATGGCAGAAGCCATAAGCCTGCCATTTTGCGATCAGTTCGGCGTTGCGCTCGACGATTTCCCTGAACATCGCCAGATAAGGCTCGGGTTGCTCCAGGCACTGTGGATAGTGCAGGGCCAGTACATGTTCGCCCAATTCTTTAAGGCGTTCCGGCTGCTTGGTGTAGTAGAAGTATTCGAGGCTGCCGAAACGGATATGGCTTGGAGCCATGCGCAGGACCATTGCCGCCCGCTCCTGGGTTTCACGCCACACCGGTGTGCTGGAGCCGATCACGCAGGCTGCCCGGCTGGTCGGGATGCCCAGGGCATGCAGGGCTTCTGAGGCCAGAAATTCACGAATCGAGGAGCGCAATACGGCGCGCCCGTCGCCCATGCGTGAATAAGGTGTGCGTCCGGCGCCTTTGAGATGCAGGTCCCAGTGTTCGCCTGCGTCGTTATAGACCTCGCCCAGCAACAGGCCGCGTCCGTCTCCCAGCCTTGGGTTGTAGGAGCCGAACTGATGACCTGAATAGACCATTGCCCGTGGATCGGCATCGCTCCAGAGCTTGTGACCGCTGAAAATTTCGGCGAACAGTGGGAGTTCGGCCTGGGCCGGGTCGAGATCCAGAAGAGCCAGAGCCGACTCGCTGGCAACTACCAGGCGCGGTTCTTCAATGGGCTCAGGCAGGACCGCTGTTGAAAACACATCGCCCAGTCGGGCAAAGCGATTGTCGAAGATGAGTTCGTCGAGGGCTTTCACGGGCCATCTCCAGCAGAATGTCCGAGCATTCTGCTGGGATTAGTCGTGTCAGTCGAGCCTGAGTTCAGGCGGCTCGGGTGCATCCTTGGGTGCTGGCTTAACTTTGGTCGTGACCGGCGGCGTCTCAGGCTCGACAGGCAGGATGGTTTTGTCGGTGTTTTCGATCGGCACCATCTTGTATTCCTGGCCGTGGAGGTTCTTGAGATAGACCTCCATCTGGCGGAACGAGATGTTGATTTTCTGCTTCTTGAACTCACGGTTGATGAAGCGGTTGATCTCGTCCAGTACCGGGTTACGGTCGCCCAGGTCGCGTACATGCATGCGCAGTTCGTGGTCCAGGGTGCTTTCGCCGAAGTTCAGGAAGTAGACGATCGGTTCCGGTTCCTTCAGCACGCGAGGGTTGTCACGGGCGGCCTGGAGCAGCAGGGTGCGGACCAGATCCAGGTCCGAGCCGTAATCCACGCCCAGTTTCAGGGTGACGCGGGTAATGGTGTCGGTCAGCGACCAGTTGATGAGCTGACCGGTGATGAAGGTCTTGTTCGGGACGATGATGTCCTTGCGGTCGAAGTCGGTAATGGTCGTGGCGCGGATGCGGATCTTGCTGACCGTGCCGGACAGGTTGCCGATGGTGATGGTGTCACCGATCCGTACCGGGCGCTCGAACAGGATCATGATGCCGGAAATGAAGTTCGCGAAGATTTCCTGCATGCCGAAACCCAGGCCGACCGACAGCGCGGCGACCAGCCATTGCAGCTTGTCCCAGCTCACGCCCAGGGTCGAGAGGGTAGAGACGAAGCCTATGCCGGCAATGGCATAGGACAGCAGCGTGGTGGTGGCATAGGCACTGCCTTGCGCCAGATTCAGGCGTGACAGCACCAGGACTTCCAGCAGGCCTGGCAGGTTGCCGGCCAGCACGAAAGTGATACCGATGATCACCAGTGCGCCGATCATGTCGCCCAGGCTGATAGGCACCATGCTGATGTTGGCACCCGTGCCGCTGGTGTATTCGTACAGGGTGATGTTGTCCAGATACGCGAACACCGTGATCAGGTCGGCCCAGACCAGATAGAGCCCACCAATGAAGCCGCCCAGCAAGGCCAGACGGATCAGGCGCAGCGACTGCTGGTTGACTTGCTCGATGTCCAGCTTCGGCTCTTCTATCGCGACTTCGCCGTCACCGCTTTCCCGCGCGGCCTGACGCTTGGCCAGTGCGCGCTGGTAAGCCAGACGACGTGCGGCAACGCTCAGGCCGCGCACGAAGGTGGCCTCTGCCACCAGCCAGAGCATGATCAGATACAAGGTATCGATCAGACGGTCGCTGAGTTTCAGTGCGGTGTAGTAGTAACCGAAGCAGACCGCCAGAAACAGCGCGATGGGCAGGGCCGTGAACGCAAGACCGACGGCTTTGCGAAACAGCGATGCGTTGTGATGGGTCGGGCTGGACAGCAGCAGGCGGCTGAGCAGCAAGGCCATCAAGGCATAACAGGTCAGCACCACGCCAATGCCCAGCACATCGTCGGCCAGTGCTGCCGGTTGATGCTCGGCAACGGCGACCACCGCCACCAGAGCCAGAACCACCAGCCCGAGGCGACGCACCCAGCCGCGCAGGAATTCGACCTGAGCCGTTTCCCAGCGGAAATGCAGTTGTGCAACACCGGCCGGTGCCAGCACGCGATAGGCCGTGTAGAACACCAGCCAGGTCAGGGCAATCTGCAGCAATGCTTCGCCCAGATTGGCGTTCTGCCCGCGGGCATCGATCTGCAGTGCATAGCCGCACAACGCCAGACCCAGCGCCACGGGCAAGGCCAGCAGCACATTGATCAGCAGAGCCAGAGGCGTTTTCCACTGGCTGTCACGCTTGAAGTGACCGATATCGGAATGCAACCGGCCGAGCTTTTGATAAAGCGCCTTGCGTCGCCATGTCAGGACCCCGATCAGCAGCAATAGCGGCAGGAACAGCAGCGGGCGTTGGGTCAGCCCGTCGGACAGTTCGCTGAGGCTGGATGTCCAGGGAAGCGTGGCGAGCTGCTTTTTCAGGCGTGGCCAGATGTTCTGGAACCACTCCAGGTCCAGCGGCTTGTTGCTGGGTATCCAGAACATCTGCTCGTCCAGCGTGGCGCGCAGGCTGATGGCGGTACTGGTCAGTTGTTTCTGGTTCAGTTGCAGGGTGATGGATTCGTTGAGCAGTGCGCTCAGTTCACGGTTCAGACGCTCCAGCAGGTCGCTACGGGTAATGGCCAGATCGAGCAGGGTTCTGCGCAGTTGCGGGGTAATGTCTTCAGGCGGCTGGGTCGCCAGCAGCTTTTCGACGTAGGCCGAAGGGCTGCTCATCTGTTCGCGCTGCTGGTTGATCTCGAACTGGTACAGGCGAATGTTGGCGATTTCGTCGGCCAGGCCTTTGTCCAGTTGCAGATGGGGCAGGGCCTGCTTCTGCTTGTAGAGAATCTTGGACAGCAGCAGGCTGCCGCTCAGAACGTTGATCTGCTCGTTCAGGGCCTGATCGGTCTGGGTCAGATTGTCCAGTTGCTGCTTGGTCTTGAGGTTTTGCTGGGTCAGCTCATTGAGGCGGTCGGTGCCGCGCAGCAAGTAGTCGGAGAGCTTGAGGTTGGCGGCGCTTTCGGTGGCCAGCAGGCTGCTGCTGCCCGCCTTTTGGGCTTCCAGAGACAGCTCGGCCACGGTCTTTTGGGACTGGGCGCGGCGCTTGTCGTTGATCAGGGTTTGCAGGTCCTGAATTTCCTGCTCCTGACGGGTCACTTTCTCGGTCAGCAGGTCATGCTGACTGTTGCCCAGGTCCTGAAGCTGACTGTTGCCTGCCAGTTCCTGGCGGCGCAGCAGGTTCAGGGCATTGATCGAGGCCAGCTCGGCATTGAGCATGTTGCGCTGGTCGGCGCTGAGGGTTTTGCCGTTGTCCTTGCCCAGCTTGAGAGTGGCGTTGATCTGCTGGATGCGTGTCTGGTTGGCGCTGATTTCAGCCTGCGCCCTTTCCGGCCGCGTCTGGGCAGTGATGGTCAGGCTGTTGGCATCGTTCAGGGCTTTTTGCAGATCGCTTTGCTGGGTGCTGCGCTGGCTGAGCATCTGCTCGAGTTGCGGCACATCAAGGCTGCCATAGCGTTGGGCAATCGGGATGACTTTGCTTTCTTTCAGGCGGATCAGTTCCCGCTGGTTGTCGGTGGTCTGTTTGGGGGCTTGATTCAACTGCTGTTTGAGAGCTGCCAGTTTCTCCTGGCTGTCCTGCTGGCTCGCCAGGAACGCGAGGGTTTGCTCAAGCACCTGTTGCAGGGCTTTCTGGTCGGCTTCCGGCAGCTTACGGTCGGCGATCTTGTCCAGGCTTTGTTGCACGGCTGCGCTGGTTGGCGGATCAGCCGCCAGCGCCGGGAAAGTGGAAAGGCAGAGCCCAAGCAGGGTGACAGCAAAAAAGGCACGCAGGGAAAACATAGACACCGGTCGCTTGATAAAACGAGTGGATTGGCAGTTTAAAGGAACAATCCGGGACCCGGGCGGCTTCCTTCGGGGAATCTGACGCCGACTTTGAGTATCTTGTTCCCTTCCATCACCGCAACAGTCCAAATAGTTCCATTCCATTCGATCTGGTCGCCCACGACGGGCTCGCCGCGATTCTTCTGAATGATGAACTGGCTGAGCGGCATATTCGTATCCAGACCGTCGAGCTTGAGGCCATACAGCGCCGCGACGGCACCCAGTTGCGCATCGCCTTCAAGGACGAAGTCGCCGAAGAAGCGCAGGTCCAGACCACGTTGCGGGGCCTGGCTGAATAGCTTGCCCAGCGCCGGAAGATCATGTTCGTGGCCGATCACGCACAACAGGTCACCGACCTCCAGTGTGGTACTGCCGGAAGGGTGAAGCAGTTGCTGATCCCTGAACAGCGCCGCGATACGGGTATTCTCGGGCATCTTCAGCTCGCGCAGGGCGGCGCCGATGCACCATTTCTCCGCGCCCAGGCGATAGACGAACAGTTCCCACTCACTGGTGACATGCACTTCCAGCGCCGAGCGGGTAATCGGTGCCGGATCAGGCGGAACCGTAACCTTCAGCAGTTTTGCCATCCACGGCAGGCTGGTGCCTTGCAGCAACAGTGAAACCAGAACGATGAAGAACGCGAGGTTGAAGTACAACTGCGCATTGGGCAGGCCGGCCATCAGCGGGAACACCGCGAGAATGATCGGTACTGCACCGCGAAGGCCGACCCAGGCAATGAACGCCTTTTCGCGACCATGGAACGCCTTGAACGGCAACAGGCCGACCATGACCGAAAGCGGGCGAGCCACCAGAATCATCCACAACGCCAGGCCCAGGGCCGGGATGGCGATAGGCAGCAGGTCATGGGGCGTGACCAACAGGCCCAGTACCAGAAACATGCCGATCTGCGCGAGCCAGGCCATGCCGTCGAGCATGTGCAAAATGCCGTGGCGGCTGCGGATTGGCCGGTTGCCCAGCACCAGACCGCACAGATAGACAGCCAGGAAGCCGCTGCCGTGAATGGCGTTGGTCAGAGCAAAGATCGCCAGGCCGCCCGCAATGACCAGAATCGGATACAGACCGGCTGCCAGATTGATGCGGTTGACCAGTTGCAGCATCAGCCAGCCGCCACCCAGGCCGATGAAGCTGCCGATACCGAACTCTTGAATAAGGTGACCCAGCAACCCCCAGTGCAGGCCGGTCTGGCCGCTGGCGAGCATGCCGATCAGGGTGACGGTCAGAAACACCGCCATGGGGTCGTTGCTGCCGGATTCGATTTCCAGGCTGGCGGTTACCCGCTCGTTCAGGCCCTTGCCGCCCAGCAGCGAGAACACCGCTGCGGCATCGGTGGAGCCGACAATGGCGCCTATCAGCAGGCCTTGAATCATGTTCAGGTCAAACAGCCATGCCGCGACCATGCCGGTCAGTGCCGTAGTGATCAGCACCCCGACCGTTGCCAGCGACAATGCAGGCCACAACGCAACCCGGAAGCTGGCGACCCTGGTACGCAGGCCGCCATCCAGCAGGATCACTGCCAGGGCCAGGTTGCCCACCAGATAAGCCGTGGCGTAGTTGTCGAAGATGATCCCGCCGCCATCGACCCCCGCCACCATGCCCACGGCAAGAATAATGACCAGAATCGGAATGCCGAGACGTGAAGACAGAGAACTGACCAGAATACTTGCGCCCACCAGCAACGCGCCGATCAGGAACAGGCTGTTGATGGTCGTGGCATCCAAGGGCGGTACTCCAGATAGAAACGGTTGTGAACAGGCAGGATACAAACTGACCATGCAGTCCGCATGCCAAGGGATTCTAACCTGTTGAATTGGCGGGCTGTCAAAAAAGGTTACAGACTAATCCTATAAATAATTACCGCCTTACAATTTCTCTATCTGCTCACGTGCATGGCTTGTCTCCTATCGGAAAAGAAAGCCATGTCGACACCTACAACTGAAGTGACCCGGATCGCGATTGGTAACGATGAGCACCGACTCAAGACCATCGCTCGCGCATTCATCGACGATTACCCGGATATTCACGGTCTTGCCTATGCCGAAGCCCGCAAGCTGTTGTTCAGGCATACCGGCAAATGGATGGATCCGGAGAGTATCTATTGGCACCGTTTTTCCACGGCAGTGAGTAGCTCGAAAACCATTACCGGCTGGCAGCATCCCGGACCGCCTGTGGAGTCGATGAATCTCGTCGAATTGATGATTCGTCGTTTCAGTGTTGAAGACCAGAACGCTAGCGATATGTTGGCATCCTATGGCGGTTTCTATCGTGGCGGGCCGCAACAGCCGTGGTTCGACGAGCGTAACGAAGTTGCGTTGCGTCCCCGGCAGGTTCTCGAGGATTTCTGGGCGCTGGATTTCAGTGCGATTTTCACCGCCAGGATGGAGCGCTTCTGGACGCTGCACCGCGATAACTTCTGCACCCTGGCCCGCTCTGCGTTTCTGGCATCTGCCGGTTTGCAAATGCTCAAGGGCCGATTGAACATCGAGCAGTTCAAGCTCGTCACTGAAACGATCATTGGCAGGCTGCAACCTGTCATGACCTACGATGCATTGCGTACAGGCGTTATCCCGAAGGCCGGGCTGACCCTTCGCACCTTCGATATCGGCGGCTATGTATGTACCGAGAGCATCCGTATCGTTGATGGCTCCGGGCAGCAGTTTCTCTATCTACCCGGCGATACCGATGCCTTTCATGTGTTTCCCTCGGATAAGGTGCTGTATGAATGGGTGCAGGAGCGCTTGCTCGATACCTCGCCCACAGCCACCTTCAAGAAATTGTTCATTCGCTCGGCTACGAGCCGGCAGTTGCATGGCGAGTTCTTCGATGAGCATGCTCGGGAGATTCTGGACACGCCCTGGGTTGCGGGACAAACCCTGATCAACAGCAGGGACTTCGCTATCTCGGGTGATGCGTTCATCTACCTGCGTGGGCTGGCGAAGGAGCAGATGCGCGAGGATGCGCGTACCTTGCTGACTTCCAATACCGACTTGCGCAAGCAGATGTGGCTCGGCTACCTGAATGCGTTCAGCAGTACGTTAGGCGCTCTGGCGCCATTGGGCTGGCCGATGGCTTTGCTCATGGTGGGCGTGAGTGCCGCCAGCCTTGTACTCAAGGTCGATCAGACCATCCATGCCCGCGAGCCCCGTCAACGCAAGGCCGGGATCATCAGTGTGATCTACGGTTCGATATCCCTGGTGTTCAACCTCGCCATGCTGGTGGGAATGCTCAGGACGGGGGCGCGTAACCGCAGCACGAGTGCGGCTGTCGGATCTGAGACCCCGCAGTCCATTCCCATGGTCGAGTTGAATCCGCCAGCGCCCCTTCCGGTCAGGGTCAATACCCGCATGCGTGGCATCCAGATGCTGTCCAATGGCGAAACCTGGATCAGCCTTGACGACATGCCGTATCGGGTCGTGTTCAACGATGATCTCAACGCCTGGACCCTGACCGATCCGTCCAACCCCTGGGTCAGCGACGCGAGCCGCGCCGTACGCCTCAATGCCCGTAGTGAATGGGAGTGGAACGAGCCTTCAGCCTCGTCGACGCAAGTTCTGCCGGTGGGCGAAGTGAGTAATGAAGTGGCAAGCGGGTCGCTGGTAGCTGTTCGTTCGCCTTTCTGGGATGTCTACATGCAGTTCAATCTCGGGGAAGAAGAACGCCTGTCGCAGGTCGCCCTGGCCCGGCAAAAAGCGCTCATGAATGTGCCGGAACTGAGCCCGGGCGATCTGATCGCTCAGGATCTGAATGGTAATCCGGTGTATATCGACGAGTGGGGGGACATGCATCACATCTACAAAAAGTCGGACGGCCAGTATGTGGGTGGACGTATCCCGCTGTATTCGGCCAAGGACTCCTCCTTCAACCAGTATCTGCGCACCGGAACATCCACCGGCCCGGCCCAGGTCGACCTGATCGATGAACTGGCCGACGATCTGCGCACCGTTGGTTTCGACAACAGCGTCACCCTTTATCGTGGCGGCAGTGATTTGCGTGGTACCTCGGGACGTTTTTTCCGTAGCGGGCAGATCAAGAGTGGCGATGTGCTGGTCAGTACCGACATTCTGTCATTCAGTGAAAACCCTTATGTGGCGAGGGCTTTCTGCAGCAGTCAGGCTGGCGAGTATTCAGTGAGTTTTGCCAGGAAAGGCATTGCCATCAGTTTTGACGACACTTCGGTTGTCTTTGAATTGCCAGCCAGAAACTACTTGGGTGCAACCCCTGTCGCGCCGTTTTCCACTGATCCTGAGGAGGTCGAGTCGATTTTCCTGCCGGGTCGCTACTTCCTGATCGATGACATCCATCAGGTCTCCGGCCTCGATTACCGTTTCATCAAGGTACGTCTGATTGAAATCTCCGAGCCCAAGAGCTGGCACAGGCTCTATGAGTTGCGCACCGGGGAAGTCTTCACCCGCGAACGCTTTGCGGCAAAGCTGGGTGAGCAGGGGCGGCGGCTGGTTGACCGGTTCTTCCCGATCAACCCGTTGGGGCTGAGGTTCTAAAACCAATCTGCCTGCATGCCAAGGCAGGCATCATCCCGGTTTTCCAGTAGCACCAGTTCATGATGACAGCCTGGTACTTCCCACGTCAGGAAGTACCGGGCTGCCTGCAACTTGCCCTGATAGAAGTCGTCATCTGACGGGGTATTCCGAGTCAGTCCTTCCGTGGCGCGAATGGCCTGTTCCAGCCAGCGCCAACCGATGACGGTGTGGCCGAACACTTTCAGATAGAGTGCCGAATTGGCGAGTGTCGTACTGATCCTGCCTTGTGCCAGATCGGTCAGCAGGCCGACAGTTACCGTTTGCAGGCGCGTCACCAGTTGCTCCAGCGGCTGGCGCAAGGCATCGAGGCTTTCGTGGGCGCTGGCCCGTTTGGTGGTGTCGGCAATCAGCCGTATCAACTGCTTGAGCCCTGCACCATTATTTTGCGCCAGTTTGCGCCCCAGCAAGTCCAGCGACTGGATGCCGTGGGTGCCCTCGTGGATCGGGTTCAGGCGGTTATCGCGGTAATACTGCTCAACTGGATACTCGCGGGTATAACCGTGGCCGCCCAGAATCTGGATCGCCAGTTCGTTGGCTTTCAGGCAAAACTCCGAAGGCCAGGATTTGACGATGGGCGTCAGCAGGTCGAGCAGTTCGTGGGCCTGGCGCCGCAGTTCTTCGGTTTCGCCGGTTTGGGTATCGTCGAACAGGCGGGCGCTATACAGGCCGAGGTCGAATGCACCCTCCACGTAGGCTTTTTGAGTCAACAGCATGCGCCTGACATCGGCGTGCTGAATGATCGGCACGGGTGCGCTATGCGGGTCCCGGTTATCGGGCAGTCGTCCTTGCGGGCGTTCCCGAGCGTAGTCCAGCGAATACAGATAACCCGCATAACCGAGCATGATGGCACCCATGCCCACGCCAATCCGCGCTTCGTTCATCATCTGGAACATGTAGCTCAGGCCCTGATGGGGCTTGCCGACCAGATAGCCTACACATTGCCCGTTATCGCCGAAGTTCAATGCTGTCGAGGTGGTGCCGCGCCAGCCCATCTTGTGAAACAGCCCGGCCAGAATCACGTCATTACGGGGGCCGTTGGTGCCGTCTTCGTTGACCAGAAACTTGGGTACGATGAATAGCGAAATACCTTTCACACCGGCAGGCGCGTCCGGCAGTTTGGCCAGCACCATATGCACGATGTTTTCCGACAGCGAGTGATCGCCACCGGAAATGAAGATCTTGTTGCCGCGCAAGCGATAGCTGCCATCCGCAGCGAGCTCGGCCCGGGTGCGGATATCTGACAGCGACGAACCTGCATGGGGTTCGGTCAGCGCCATGGTGCCGAAGAAACGGCCTTCGATAATCGGTTTCAGGAAACGCTGCTTTTGCTCGTCACTGCCAAAGCTTTCGATCAGGTTTGCCACGCCCATGCTCAGGAACGGGTAAGCCGTGGTGCCCGCATTAGCGGCCTGAAAGTGGGCGAAACAGGCCTGGGATAACAGCGTCGGCAACTGCATGCCGCCTTCTTCAAAGTCCCGCGCTGCATTGAGAAAACCGGCCTCCAGAAACGCATCTACCGCAGGTTTGACCTCGGGGATCAGCACCGCCTCGCCATTCTCGTAGCGAGGTTCGTTTTCATCGGCCTTGCGGTTGTGCGGGGCGAAGTACTTCTCGGCAATGGTACGAGCCGTACCGATGGCGGCATCGAACGTTTCACGGGAATGTTCGGCAAAGCGCTCGCGCCGGGTCAGCGCTTCGGCATCCAGCACCTCATACAGCTCGAAAGCCAGATTGCGGGAACTGAGCAGCGTCTCGGACATGACCTTCACCCTTTGTCTTGTAGTGGGCAGAGTCTAGGCCGGGGATGGGGTGCTGCCCAGCATGATTGATAAGGGTGATGGTAGGGGAGCGATTGGGCGCAAGCGGCAAGCGGAAAGCTACAAGCTACAAGCTACAAGCTACAAGTTAAAAGCCTGAAGCCTGAAGCTTGAAGCTTTTAACTTGTAGCTTGCCGCTTAAAACTTGCAGCTTTCCTCAACCTATCGTCATCAGGCTCGCATTACCTCCCGCTGCGGCGGTGTTCACGCTCAAGGCGCGTTCGATCACCAGTCGCTCCAGGGCAACGTTGGTTTCGCCGTGTGACAGGCCGTTGACGCCGAGGATCGCGCCGGAGCGCTGGGCTACCTGCTCGCAAATGGCACGCAACTGGTCCGAATCGCCATGGTGCAGAACGGCGTCGATCAGCACGTCATCCTTGCTCCAGTCCGCAACCAGCTTGATGCGGGCCTGAACCTCTTTGGGCAGGCGATTGCGCAGAGGCTTGCTGGTCGTGGTTTCCGGCCAGATGGCGGTGCTGCCGACGGCCAGAACCGCAGCCAGTTGCGTCAGCAGGTCGGTTTCGTCATCGGCCAGGCACAGCACGTGTTCACGCGGCAGGATGCTGTAGCTGTTGCGTTCACCGGTCGGCCCGGTCAGCAGGCGGGTAATGCCGCTTTGCGATTGCTCGGCAAACTGGCTGCACAGCTCATCCAGTGCGGACTGCTGATTGCTGGCGGCCCAGGCTTTCAAGGCTTGTAAGGGTTTGCCCAGTGCTTCCTGCAGACGAGTATCGGGGGCGATCAGCTTGTCGCCACGGTCAAAGGATTGTTCGATGGCGTCCTGTGGACGGGTCGACAACAGGCGATACAGATACAGCGGCCCGCCCGCTTTCGGTCCGGTGCCCGACAGGCCTTCGCCACCGAAGGGTTGTACGCCGACCACGGCACCGACAATGTTGCGGTTGACGTAGACGTTACCCGCATTGACGTTATCGATGACCTTGGCAATCGTTTCGTCGATGCGCGTGTGGACGCCCAGTGTCAGGCCGTAACCGGTGGCATTGATCTGGTCGATAAGCTGGTCCAGTTCCTTGCGCTTGTAGCGAACCACGTGCAGCACCGGCCCGAAGATTTCCCGTTGCAGTTCGTCGAAGCTTTCCAGTTCGATCAGCGTCGGCATCACGTAGGTGCCGCGCTTGAGGTCCGCGCTGTTGGCGATTGCCACCTGATAGACCGTGCGGCCTTTGTCGCGCATGCCCTGAATGTGTTTTTCGATTCCGGCCTTGGCCTCTGCATCGATCACCGGTCCGATATCCACGGACAGATGTTCCGGGTTGCCCAGGCGGTTTTCAGCCATGGCTCCCTTGAGCATTTCGATCACGCGGTCGGCGGAGTCTTCCTGCAGGCACAGCACGCGCAGTGCAGAGCAGCGTTGGCCGGCGCTGTCGAAGGCCGAGGAAAGGATATCGATCACCACCTGTTCGGTCAGTGCCGACGAGTCGACGATCATGGCGTTCTGGCCACCGGTTTCGGCGATCAGCGGAATCGGCCGGCCCTGAGCATCGAGACGCCCGGCAATGTTACGTTGCAGCAGGCGCGCCACTTCGGTGGAACCGGTGAACATCACGCCTTTGACGCGCTCGTCGCCCACCAGTCGGGCACCGACGGTTTCACCGCGTCCGGGCAGCAGTTGCAGCACGCCTTCCGGGATACCGGCTTCAAGCAACAGGCGCACGGCCTGGGCCGCGATCAGCGGGGTCTGTTCGGCAGGTTTGGCCAGCACCGGGTTGCCAGCGGCCAATGCCGCTGCGACCTGACCGCTGAAAATCGCCAGCGGGAAGTTCCACGGGCTGATACAGACCACCGGCCCGAGCGGGCGATGCGTGTCGTTGCTGAAATTGTTGCGGGCCTGAACGGCGTAGTAGCGCAGGAAATCCACGGCTTCGCGAACTTCGGCAATGGCATTGGCGAAGGTCTTGCCTGCTTCGCGGACCAGCAGGCCCATCAAAGGCTGGATCTCGTTTTCCATCAGGTCGGCGGCGCGCTCAAGAATGGCGGCACGCTCGGCTGGCGGTGTGGCTTGCCAGATAGGGCCTGAAATCAGCGCGCACTGGATGGCGTTATCGACATCTTCCAGAGAGGCTTCCTGGACATGGCCTACCACGTCTCTCTGGTCGGACGGGTTCAGGGTTGGCTGAGCGGTGCCTTCGCTTGCCGGGCAGCCCAGCAGCGGCGCGGCTTTCCAGTCGTTGTGTGCGGTCGCCAGCAATGCCGACGACAGCGAGGCCAGACGATGTTCGTTGGCCATGTCGATGCCGCTGGAGTTGGGACGCTCCGGGCCATACAGGTCGCGCGGCAATGGAATGCGCGGGTGCGGCAGGCCGAAGCTGCCTTCCTGGGTCGCCATGCGTTCGATGCTGCTGACCGGGTCGGCCACCAGTTCCTGAATCGAGACCGACTGGTCGGCGATGCGGTTGACGAACGAGGTATTTGCGCCGTTTTCCAGCAGGCGCCGTACCAGATACGCCAGCAACGTTTCATGGGTGCCGACCGGCGCATACACACGGCACGGACGGTTCAGCTTGCCATCGGCAACCTTGCCCACCACCTGTTCGTAAAGCGGTTCGCCCATGCCATGGAGGCACTGGAATTCGTACTGGCCGGGGTAATAGTTCTGACCGGCGATGTGATAAATGGCTGCCAGTGTATGGGCGTTGTGGGTCGCGAACTGTGGATAGATGACTTCCGGTGCTGCCAGCAACTTGCGGGCACAGGCGATGTAGGAAACGTCGGTATAAACCTTGCGGGTATAGACCGGATAGCCTTCCAGGCCTTCGACCTGGGCGCGTTTGATTTCGCTGTCCCAGTACGCGCCTTTTACCAGACGGATCATCAGGCGATGGCGGCTGCGACGGGCCAGGTCGATCACGTAATCGATCACGTACGGGCAGCGTTTCTGGTACGCCTGAATGACAAAGCCGATACCGTTCCAGCCAGTCAGTTGCGGCTCGAAGCAAAGACGTTCAAGCAAGTCCAGCGACAGCTCAAGGCGGTCGGCTTCCTCAGCATCGATATTCAGGCCGATGTCGTATTGCTTGGCCAGCAGGGTCAGCGACAGCAGGCGCGGATACAGTTCTTCCATCACGCGCTCGTATTGAGCGCGGCTGTAGCGAGGGTGCAACGCCGACAGCTTGATGGAAATACCCGGGCCTTCATAAATGCCGCGGCCGTGAGAAGCCTTGCCGATGGAATGTATGGCCTGCTCGTAGGAGGCCAGGTACTTCTGCGCATCATGCTCGGTAAGCGCTGCCTCACCCAGCATGTCATAGGAGTAGCGAAAGCCTTTGGCCTCAAAGCGACTGGCGTTGGCGAGGGCTTCGCCAATGGTTTCGCCAGTCACGAACTGCTCGCCCATCAAACGCATGGCCATGTCCACGCCCTTGCGGATCATGGGCTCGCCGCTCTTGCCGATGATGCGGCTCAGGGAGGAGGAGAGGCCTGTTTCGTTATGGGTGGAAACCAGTTTGCCGGTCAGCAACAGGCCCCAGGTCGCGGCGTTGACGAACAGCGACGGGCTGTTGCCCAGATGCGGCTGCCAGTTGCCGTTGCTGATCTTGTCGCGGATCAATGCATCGCGAGTGCCTTTGTCCGGGATGCGCAGCAATGCTTCGGCCAGACACATCAATGCCACGCCTTCCTGGGAAGAGAGCGAGAACTCTTGCAGCAGCCCTTGAACGATTCCGGCGCGACCGCTCGCGCTCTTCTGGTTGCGCAGTTTTTCGGCAATGGAGGCCGCCAGCTTGTGGGTGGCTTCGGCCATGGGTGCGGGCAGGCGGGCCTGCTCCAGCAGCATGGGGACCACTTCCTGCTCGGGGCGACGGTAGGCGGCGGTAATGGCGGCGCGCAGCACCGATTGCGGCAGGATGCTTTCGGCAAACTCCAGGAAACTCTGATAGCTCGTGTCGGCCGGCAACTCGCCGCTTTCATCGCCGTCCTTGCTGCCCTGGCCATTGAGTTCCTGCAGGGTTGCACCACTCTCCAGCTTTTCCAGGTAATTGAAGATTGCCTGCTTGATCAACCAGTGCGGCGTACGGTCGATGGATTGCGCGGCTGCTTTCAATCGCTCGCGGGTCAGGTCGTCAAGCTTGACGCCCAGAGTGGTGGTGGCCATGTCTTGTCCTCATTGTCGCCACTCTAGTGCGTGGCTTCGGCTTTGGCGCAGGTTAGCTTTGCTCTGGTAAAGGTGCAACCGGGTGCAACCTGTTTTTTGCGGAATATTTCAAGGCTATTTCTCTTGAGGCCCCGCTATACGGGACAAATGAGTGATTCTGGTGCGTTTTCTTTTGCGTAAGCGTCATTTGCCGCTTCAAAATGGGGCGGAAATCACAGTGCAATGATCATTTTGCAGAAGGTGCAACTGATTCGTTTAATTTGGTTGCACCTTTTTCAGTTTGTCTAATAGGATTCGCAGCCACGGTGCAACCGTTAGCGAGTCGTTCAGTGGCTGCTTCCTTGCGGAAATCTCAGCCAGCGCTGCGTCGGATACACAGGCATGGATAACAGGTTCGGTAACCGACTTCCCCTGAGTATCGGGCGTTTGATAAAAACAATGCCAAGGCAGAACTCATGAGCTTCAACAACCCTACCCTGATCACCTTCGTGATCTATATCGCTGCTATGGTGCTGATCGGCCTCATGGCCTATCGCTCCACCAACAACCTCTCCGATTACATCCTTGGCGGACGCAGCCTCGGCAGCGTGGTGACCGCCCTCTCGGCGGGTGCTTCGGACATGAGCGGCTGGCTGCTGATGGGCTTGCCCGGTGCCATCTACATGTCCGGCCTGTCGGAAAGCTGGATCGCCATCGGCCTGATAGCCGGTGCTTACCTGAACTGGCTGTTCGTGGCCGGTCGTCTGCGTGTGCAGACCGAGCACAACGGTGATGCGTTGACCCTTCCGGATTACTTCAGCAGCCGTTTCGAAGACAACAGCGGCGTGCTGCGTATCATCTCGGCCATCGTGATTCTGGTGTTCTTCACCATCTATTGCGCTTCGGGCATCGTGGCGGGCGCGCGTCTGTTCGAGAGCACTTTCGGCATGTCCTACGCCACATCGTTGTGGGCGGGCGCGGCAGCAACCATCGTCTACACCTTCGTGGGTGGTTTCCTGGCGGTGAGCTGGACGGATACGGTTCAGGCCACGCTGATGATCTTCGCGCTGATTCTCACGCCGATCATCGCCCTGCTGGCGACCGGCGGCATCGACACCACGTTCCTGGCCATCGAAGCCCAGAACCCGACCAGCTTCGACATGTTCAAGAACACCACCTTCATCGGTGTCGTTTCACTGCTGGCCTGGGGCCTGGGCTACTTCGGCCAGCCGCATATCCTGGCGCGCTTCATGGCGGCGGATTCGGTCAAGTCGATTGCCAGTGCCCGTCGTATCTCCATGACCTGGATGATCCTGTGTCTGGCCGGTGCGGTTGCGGTGGGTTTCTTCGGTATCGCTTACTTCGCGGCGAACCCGGATGTGGCCGGGCCTGTGACCGAGAACCCGGAGCGGGTATTCATCGAGCTGGCGAAGCTGCTGTTCAACCCATGGATTGCCGGTGTGCTGCTGTCCGCGATTCTTGCGGCTGTGATGAGCACCCTGAGCTGCCAGTTGCTGGTGTGCTCCAGTGCCCTGACCGAGGACTTCTACAAGGCGTATCTGCGCAAGAACGCTTCGCAGCTTGAGCTGGTCTGGGTCGGCCGGGCGATGGTACTGCTGGTTGCTGTGATTGCCATCCTGCTGGCCGCCAACCCTGAAAACCGCGTATTGGGTCTGGTGAGCTACGCCTGGGCCGGGTTCGGCGCGGCATTCGGGCCGGTGGTGCTGATTTCGGTGATGTGGAAAGGCATGACCCGCAATGGCGCGCTGGCTGGCGTGGTCGTCGGTGCAGTAACCGTGGTGCTCTGGAAGCAGTTCAGCACCATCGGGCTATATGAAATCGTTCCGGGCTTTATCTTCGCCAGCCTCGCGATTGTGCTCTTCAGTCTGATTGGCAAAGGCCCGTCGACTTCGATGCAAGAGCGTTTCATCGCTGCCGAGAAAGAGTTCAAGGCTGCCCGTTGATCGGTTTGTCCTGAAATGAAAGAGGCCCGCCCATTGAGTGCGGGCCTTTTCTTTTAGGCGGTGTACATATCAGATCTTGTTGTGATCGATATCCAGATTATAAAACGTGGCTTTTCCGCCTTCAGTGCTGTAGCCGGAGTTGTCCTGGGTATATACGCCAGCCTTGAAATACAGTGGTTTTGTACTCCAGGAAGAGCTGATGGATGTGCTCCAGTTCACATCTCTTGCACTGACACTCAATTCACCACCGGGGCTCAGGTGGATGATGTATTTGAATTTCTCATTGAGTGGAACACCTTCGGCAATCTTGATGACTTTGCTTTCGTCATCATCGAAGCGTTTGCGAACTTTCACCACGATATTGCCGGTCTGGGTTTTGGTCTTGTACTGATACTCGACCTTCAGCATCGGCTCGGTGCTGTCGTAGGCGTGTATCTGGCCAATCACGATCTTGCCGGATGACGGCACCTGATTGACCTCCAGGGTCGCATTCAGAAAATTGTCCGCTTCGGGATACAGCCAGTTGTGCAACGTGCCGTCAGACCACGTCTCGCGCAGCTCGCTGCGTGGGTATTTGGCATTTTCGGTGCGCGACCCGGTGACGGGCGACCAGAAGAAAATGTATTCCGAGTGCGACTCGAAATACTTGCCGTCATAGCCTTGGCGCAGTTGCGAGGTTTCGATGGTTTTGGGGGGTGAGCCCACCGGAATGCTGAGGTTCCAGGATCCAAGATCTATCATTTTGTGCTTCCAGAAATATTCATGCGACTGTCGGAAGTCTCTATTCAGAGGGTTCGGGCAGTTCTTATACGATTTGAAAGCGCATTTGTTAATGCTTGGAGATCGAACTAATGACGTCAAAGTGCTGTCACTTTTCTTGTAGGACAGAATTTATATGGCCTGTAGGAATATACCGTTAGTCGGTTATGTGGAACTTTTGTGGTGGCAATGAGCTGCCTTGCTGCTGCTTTTTTCAGGAGCGACTAAAGTTGATACAGATTGGATACGGTTTTTTGTAACAGGCGTCTCCCACACAAGTAGAGAAGCAGCATGGAATGCGTGCAATCCAAGCCCAATGATGGCTCTTCGGTTCTTCTGGTTGTTGATGACTACCCTGAAAACCTGGTGACGATGTGCGCAGTCCTGCAGCGCACGGACTGGCGCATTGTCACGGCCAGTTCAGGAGTCGAAGCGCTGACGGTGCTTCTTGAGCAGGAGGTGGATCTGGTTCTGCTGGATGTGCAGATGCCTGACATGGATGGATTCGAAGTTGCACGTTTGATGCGTGGCAGCCAGAGGACGCGCCTGACCCCGATCATCTTCCTTACTGCCAACGAGCAGAGCCCGGCTTCAGTCCACAAGGGCTATGCGAGCGGTGCCGTCGATTATCTGTTCAAACCCTTTGACCCGAACGTGCTGAAGCCCAAGGTTCAGGCCTTGCTGGAGCAGCAGCGCAATCGTCGTGCCTTGCAAAAGCTCACTCTGGAGCTGGAGAGCGCAAGAGCGTTCAATGCATCGGTACTGGCCAATGTGGCTGAAGGCATTGTGGTGATCGATGAGTGCGGCATTATCAGTTTCGCCAACCCGGCCATCTGCCGTTTGCTCAATGCCACTGTCGAGCAACTGTGCGGGACCAGCGTGCTGGATTATGTGTTGGAACCTGGGGTCGAGAGCTGGCAGGAGTCTGACTTCTACAAGCACTATCGCCAGGCTGACACTTACCGTGTGCATGATGCTGTCCTGCGCACTGTCGAGGGCGGCCAGTTGCCTGTGGCGCTGTCTTGCGCACCATTGCCTTGTGAACAAAAGGCAATGGTGCTGACTATTCTCGATATGTCGGTGGTGCGCGACCTGTATCACCAGCTCGAACAACAGGCCGTTACCGATGCCTTGACCGGGCTGCTCAACCGCCGTGGTTTCTATCAGGCTGTCGAAGGCATGCTGTTGCGCAACGAGCATGCGGACAAGTATCTGGTCGTGCTGTATCTGGATCTGGACGGCTTCAAGCAGATCAATGATTCGCTTGGCCATGATGCTGGCGATCAGGTCCTGCTCTGGGTGGCTGGGCAGCTCAAGGATTGCCTGCGCCCCTACGATGTTCTGGCGCGTATGGGCGGCGATGAATTTACCGTGGTGATCGACGGCTTCGACTATCCCGAGCAGGCTGCAAAGGTGGCTGAAAAGTTTATCGAGCGGGTATCGGTCAGGCGTCAGGTTGACGGTGTGGATATTGCCTTGGGCGTCAGTATCGGAATTGCGACTTACCCTGAATGTGGCTCCAACCTCGATGGCTTGCTGCGGGCTGCGGATATCGCCATGTACGAAGCCAAGCGGGCAGGGCGCCAGCAGTATCGGTTCTATGACCAGAACATGAACGGTCGTGCGCGTTCGCGCCTGATGCTCGAAGACAGTGTGCGCAACGCCATCGACGGCAAGAACTTCTCTGTGGTCTATCAGCCTCAGGTCTACGTCGCCGATGGACGGCTGCGCGGCTTTGAAGCCCTGTTGCGCTGGCAGCACGCGAGTGTCGGAGAAGTGCCGCCCGCCCTGTTTATCCCCTTGCTGGAGGAAACGCGGCTTATCAACCGGCTGGGCAGCTGGATCTTCGATCAGAGCGCTGAGCAGCGCCAGACGTGGAGTCGGGTCTTTACCTCCGATCTGGTTGTCAGTGTCAGTATCAGCCCGACACAATTCTGCATGCCCAATCTGGCCGCGGAACTGAGGCGGGCAATAGAGCGCTTTGAATTGCAGCCCGGCCAGCTGGAAGTTGAGATCACTGAAGCTTCGCTGGTGAACAACCTGAGCCACAGCCACAAGCAATTACAGCAACTGCGCGATATCGGTGTGCGCGTGGCGCTGGATGATTTCGGTGTGGGCGATTGTTCGCTGTCGCACTTGCGCAATCTTCAGCTCGATACCCTGAAGCTTGACCGGCACTTCATCGCCGGCCTGCTCGATTCGCCTCGCGATGCCGTTCTGGCGCGCAGCATCATCGATCTGTGCCGCAACCTGGACATATTGGTGATTGCCGAAGGGGTCGAGACTCTCCAGCAGTATGAGTGGCTGGTCAACAACGGTTGCCAGGTCATTCAGGGTTTTCTGGTGGCCTATCCGCTGGATGCCGGAGACACCCTGTCTTTCCCTCAGCGCTATGACTGGTCGAGGCTGCTGGCCTGATTACGGTAGACTGGCGCCTTTGAATCATTTGTCACGGCCCCATGACTGCTTCAGCTCTTGCTCCGCTCAAATACCTGCAAGCCTATCCTGCGTCCCTTCAGGATCAGGTGCGGCAACTGATTGCGCAGGACAAACTGGGCGATTATCTGCAACAGCGCTATTCGGAGCGGCATCAGATCCAGAGTGACAAGGCGCTGTATGCCTATGCCCTGGCCTTGAAGCAGGAACATCTGCGCAATGCGCCGCCTATCGACAAGGTGCTGTTCGATAACCGTCTCGACCTGACTCATCGCGCGCTCGGTTTACACACCACGGTTTCGCGAGTGCAGGGCGGCAAGCTCAAGGCCAAGAAGGAGATCCGCGTCGCTGCGCTGTTCAAGGAGGCGGCGCCGCAGTTCTTGCGAATGATCGTGGTGCATGAGCTGGCTCACTTCAAGGAGTCCGATCACAACAAGGCGTTCTACCAGTTGTGTGAGTACATGCAGCCCGGCTATCACCAGCTGGAATTCGACTTGCGGGTTTATCTGACATATCGCGATCTGCAGGCAGGCGCCAGATCGACAAGCTGAATATCGTGCCAACAAGGATTTGAAGATGGATGTCAGCAAGACCAAAAGCAGTTTTTATCGGCGCCTGTATGTGGCTTATCTGATCGACCGCCAGATCGCCAGCACGGTGCCCGAGTTGACGGAGGTCACCGGCATGCCGCGCCGTACGGCCCAGGACACCATCGCCGCACTGGCCGACCTTGATATCGAATGCGAATTCGAGCAACAGGAAGGCGCCCGCAACCATGCAGGGCACTACCGGATTCGTGACTGGGGTGCGATCGACAGCGACTGGATAACCCGGAATCTGGCCAATATCAAATCCGTGCTGGGTTATCCCTGAGGGCGTTCTGCTTTATTCGAGATCGCGGCGCATGCCGATGTGCGGGATATCGTCTTCCAGATACACCTCGCCGACCGCGTTGAAGCCGTAGCGGCTGTAGTAGCCCTGCAAATGCGCTTGCGCCGACAGATAGATGGGCTGGTCGGGCCATTTCTTTTCTGCATGATCCAGCGCCTGCACCATCAGTTCATGGCCCATGCCTTTGCTGCGAATCGACGGTGCGGTGACCACGCGGCCAATGGTGACATCGCCGCCTTGCTGGATCGGGTCCAGCAAACGCAGATAAGCCACCAGCTTGCCTCCTTGCCAGGCCATCAAATGGCAGGTATCGCCTGTCAGGTCCAGACCATCAACATCCTGATACACGCACTGCTGCTCGACCACGAACACCTCGGAGCGCAGTTTCAGAACGGCATAAAGCTGTTCGATGCTCAGGTCGGTATGGTGTTTGCAGATCCATTTGATAGGCATGTTTTTGACTCGCAGATAAACCAGAAAGGAATTCTAAACGCATCCGGCCGCATTCCCAATAAAACGCCGTGATGTCCATCGGTGGCTCTGGCCCATGTGAGGCAAAATATTTTCTGGATCAATCGTATATATGCAACATTCATCTGGGTTGTTTCCTGGCGGGATTGGGTCTTCAATACAGGTCAGGATTCAAGTGTCGGTGTTGGTCAACGGCTGTCAGTCTGGATCGGGCATGCTGCCCACCTGGGGAATTCAAGCATGTCGCGATTGCTTCAAGCCATTGGGTTGCTGGGGTTACTGTTGATCGCTCAGGCCGGCGCAGAGGAGAAGTTGCGCCTGGTCGCCGATGCCTGGCCTCCCTTCACTGATGACGCACTGCTCAACGACGGTCTGGCGACCGATATCGTGAGGACCGCCTTGCAGCGTGCCGGGTATCGAACGGTATACGAGCAGGTCCCCTGGGCGCGGGCGATGCATGGTATCGCCGAGGGGCGCAATGATGTGCTGATCAATGCCTGGTTCAATCAAGAGCGCACGCGGGTTGGCCAGTTTTCTGCCGAGTATCTGGTCAATCGTGTGCGCTTTCTCAAGCGCAAAGGCTCGGATATCGATACCTCGAACCTTGCTCAACTGCATAAGTACATCATTGCGGTGGTGCGCGGTTATGCCTACTACCCGGCGTTCGATAATGACCCGGCGCTGAAAAAAGTACCGGTCCACAATTTTTCGATGGCTGCGAACATGCTGGCTGCCGGGCGTGTTGATCTGGCTCTGGAAGATGAGTTCGTGGCCCGCTACAGCCTTGCCAACGAGCCTGACGAGGTGCGCAACCGCCTGGAGTTCCTGCCGGACTCGCTGAGCGAGAACAGCCTGCATATTCTGGTCAGCCTGAAGAACCCCAGGCATGCAGAAATCGTTGCCGGTTTTGACCGGGAAATCGCGGGCATGAAAGCAGATGGCACCTACGACGAACTACTCAGACGGCACGGTCTGTTGCCTCCGGCCCTTTGATCAAATGTGCTGCCAGTGTGCGTAGTGGCGCCAGCTGGCGATAGATCAAGGCCAGTTGCGTTTGTACCAGTCGCTGGCTTTCGTCCAGCTCATCGGGCATCTGTTCCAGTTGGGTGGCCAGCTCTTCTTCCACATCGTTCTGCACGGCTACCGGTTTCTTTTCGGCCAGGCTCTGGGCGATTTCATCAATGCTGGCCGCCAGTGCCGCGCCTGCACCATCGATGAGCTGTTCGTGGACATCGCTGGGCAGTTGGGTATCGCGATGCGCGCCCAGCCCCGAGAGATAACTCAGCAGCGTGTGCGACAGCACCAGGAAACGAAAGCCCACGTCGGCTTCCTTGCGGAAGTGCCCAGGCTCCATCAGCATGTTCGCCAGCGTCGTGGAGAGCGCCGCATCGGCATTGTGCGCATTGCGTCGTGCCAGACGATAAGCCAGGTCGTCGCTCTTGCCCTTGGCGTATTGCTGCATGATCTGGCGCAGGTAGGTGCTGTTGCAGCTCAGGGTATTGGCCAGCACCTTGTTCAGCTTGCGCCCTTGCCAGTCAGGCAGGAACAGGAACACCGCAAGCCCGGCAATCAGGCTGCCCAGCAGGGTATCGAACAGGCGCGGCAGGAATAACCCGTAGCCATCGCCCACCTGATTGAAGCAGAACAGCACCATCACCGTGATCGCTGCGGTCGAGAGGGTGTAGCGTGTTGTGCGGTTGACGAAGAACACCACGCCGGCCAGCACCGCACACATCGATTGCAGGACCGGGTTGGTCACCAGATCGAACAGCGCCCAGCCCACGGTCAGGCCAAGAGCGGTGCCGATGATCCTCTGCACCAGTTTGCGCCGGGTCGCGCCGTAACTTGGCTGGCAGACGAAAACCGTGGTCAGGATGATCCAGTAGCCTTGTGAAGGGTGGATCAGATGCACCATGGCGTAACCCACCGTCAGGGCCAGCGGCAGGCGCAAGGCATGACGGAACAGCAGCGAGGTCGGCGTCATTTGCAGGCGCAGGCGTGTCCAGACGTCCTTGAGATTGCGCGGCGAACGGTCCAGCAGGCTGCTGTCGGTCGCATCGGCCAAGGCGTCCGGGTTGCTGGCATCGCTGATCAGGCGATCCAGGGTTTCAAGGTTGGCCGCCAGTGCCCGCAAGGAGCGCAACAGACTGCGCCACGCCGGGTTGCTCTGGATGCGCAAGTGCTCAAGGGAAGCGCGCAGGTCCTCCATTGCTTCGGCAAAGCTTGGGTCGTAGACAAACGGCTGGCGTAACTGGATGGATTCGGACAACGCCTGACAGGCCACGCCCTGCTGGCGCAGCAGACGCTGGCAGCGGAACAGCACATCGCTGTGGAAAAACGCTTCGGCCAGCGAGTTGTACGGGTAATGCGAAGAGCTGGCGCGCTCGTGAATGTCCTGTGCGATGAAGTACAGCTTCAGATAACGGCTGACTTTCGAGCCGGGCCGGCCATTGCCGACCCGATGCAGGATGATTTCCTTGGTGGTGTTCAGTGCGGCAACGACCCGGCCGTTCTGTTTGGCCAGTTCCAGGCGTCGCTCTTCCACATTGAGGGTGCGAATCGGCTCGAACAGGGTCGACTTGAGCTTGAGGTACAGCCCAAGTTCGCGAAACAGCCGTGCCAGCGCCTGCTGGACCGGCTGGTTGGAAAACAGCATCTGCCATAACACCGACAGCAAGCCGTACCAGGCCGCTCCCGCCACCAGCAGCATCGGTTCATGCCAGAAATCGAGAACCTCGCCACCGCGCTGGTCCACGCCAATCATGGTGTAGACCGACAGAATCAGTGTTCCATAGGCAATCGCACCATAGCGCTCGCCCAGCGCCCCGAGCATGGTCAGGCAGAAACTGGCCAGGGCCAGCGCGCAAACGAACAGCCAGGGATAGGGAAACAGGAGTTCGACGGCCAGCGCGGCAATGCTGAAACACACCAGCGTCACAGCCAGCGCATTGAGACGGCCTTGCCAACTGTCATCGGTTTCGGCCAGAGCGCAGGCGATAATCCCCAGGAACAGCGGGATCAACAAGCCCATCTCATTTTGATACCAACACAGCGCCATGCTGCCGGTCAGCGCGATAAAGACTCGAACGCTATAGCTGAACTTGTCCAGCGCCCATAACCGACGGAGTGTATGACGCAGAGATTTTGATGCCATGAATGAGCTGACGGCCTTGTTCGCAATTGATCGATCCCGCAGAAAGATATGTACAGGCCCGAGGCTGGCCTGTACATCCGCTTGGGAAAAAAATTATTGCCCG
Organism: Pseudomonas cichorii; assembly: GCF_015471405.1. Classification (GTDB taxonomy): domain Bacteria; phylum Pseudomonadota; class Gammaproteobacteria; order Pseudomonadales; family Pseudomonadaceae; genus Aquipseudomonas; species Aquipseudomonas serbiensis. The sequence continues at coordinate 304,041 of NZ_BLVZ01000005.1, read as the reverse complement.
CTGTGAGCTACGTCCTGTCTGTCAGACGTATTGGGCCGCCGCATAAGCCGATGCCCAGGCCCACTGAAAATTGAAGCCGCCCAGATGGCCGCTCACATCCAGCACTTCACCCACGAAATACAGCCCAGGCGATTTCAGCGATTCCATGGTCTTGGAAGACACTTCACGGGTATCGATCCCGCCCAGCGTAACCTCGGCGGTTCGATAGCCTTCGGTGCCGGCCGGCACGACCTGCCAGCCCGCCAGCTTTTCAGCGATCCCGGCCAGTTCTGCATGGGTGTACTGCTTCATCGGCTTGGAAACGAACCAGTGCTCGGCAATCAGGTTGGCCATCTTCTTGGTGAAGATTTCCCCCAGCAGGGTCTTCAACTCGCTGTTCGGGCGTTCGGCTTGCTGCTCGGTCAGCCAGTTCGGGACGTCGTGATCGGGCAGCAGGTTGATTTCCACGCAGTCGCCCGGCTGCCAGAACGACGAGATCTGCAGGATTGCCGGGCCACTGAGGCCACGGTGGGTAAACAGGATGTTCTCGCGAAAGCTCATGTCATTGCAGCTGACCAGACAATCCACCGACGTCCCCGACAGCTCGCTGCACAGTTCCTTGAGCTGGTCGGTAATGGTGAACGGCACCAGCCCGGCGCGAGTCGGCAGCAGCGTATGGCCGAATTGCTTGCCGACCTGATAGCCGAAACCTGTGGCCCCCAGCGTCGGGATCGACAGACCGCCGGTGGCGATTACCAGCGATTCGCAGCTCAAGGTGCCAAGGGTGGTTTCCAGGCTATAGCCGGTTTCAGTCTTTTCGATCTGCTGCACGGAAGTGTCCATGTGCAGGTTGGCACCGGCCTGTCGGCACTCTTCGAGGAGCATTTCGAGAATGTCGCTGGACTTGTTATCGCAGAACAACTGGCCCAGCTTCTTCTCGTGGTACGGAACGCCATGCTTGGCGACCATGGCGATGAAGTCCCACTGGGTATAGCGGGCCAGTGCCGACTTGCAGAAGTGCGGGTTCTGCGACAGAAAATTGCCCGGCTCCGTGTACATGTTGGTGAAGTTGCAGCGCCCGCCACCGGACATGAGAATCTTCTTGCCCGGCTTGTTGGCGTGATCGATCAGCATCACCTTGCGCCCACGACCTGCGGCGGTGAGCGCACACATCAAACCTGCGGCGCCAGCGCCAATGATTACAACGTCAGTAACGGGCACAGCATGGTCCTCGTGTGGAGCCGGGAATAATGTTCAACCTGTGGGAGGGGGCTTGCCCGCGACGCTTTTTACAAGATACGAACCCGCAACGACTTGCCCTTGATCTTGCCATTGTTCAAACGCTCCAGCGCCTGTTTGGCGATGCTGCGCTCGACGGCCACATAGGCCTGGAAGTCGAAGATGGCGATCTTGCCGACCTGCGCGCCCGGAACACCGGCCTCGCCCGTCAATGCACCCAGAATATCGCCCGGACGCAGCTTGTCCTTGCGACCCGAGCCGATGCACAGGGTTGTCATGGCAGGCAGCAACTTGCCGCCTTCCTTGACGCTCAGGTTGTCGTACTGCTGCCAGTTCAACGGAGCCTTCTGCAGCTCTTCGATGGCGCGGGCACGCTGGCTTTCCGAAGGGGCCACGAGGCTGACGGCAATACCTGTCTCGCCCGCACGCCCGGTACGACCGACACGGTGGATGTGGATTTCCGAGTCGCGGGCCAGCTCAACGTTGATGACCATGTCCAGTGCATCGATATCCAGACCGCGGGCTGCGACGTCGGTGGCGACCAGTACCGAAGTGCTGCGGTTGGCGAACATCGCCAGTACCTGATCACGATCACGCTGCTCCAGGTCGCCATGCAGGCCCACGGCGGACATGCCCTTGGCGGTCAGGTGGTCGACCACTTCCTGGACCTGCTGCTTGGTGAAGCAGAACGCGACACAGGAAGTCGGGCGGAAATGCCCAAGCACCTTGACCACCGCTTCCAGACGTTGCTCCGGGGAGATTTCGTAGAAAATCTGCTCGATCTGGCTGTCGGCATGCAGCGCTTCGACCTTGACGGTCTGTGGATCACGCATGAATTTGGACGCCAGTTGCTTGATACCGACCGGGTAGGTGGCCGAGAACAGCAGGGTCTGGCGACGTTGCGGAGTCTGTTCGATGATGTCGGCGATGGCGTCGTAGAAGCCCATGTCCAGCATGCGGTCGGCTTCATCGAGGATCAGCGTGTTCAGCCCGTCCAGTACCAGCGAGCCCTTGCGCAAATGCTGCTGGATACGGCCCGGCGTGCCGACGATGATGTGCGCGCCATGCTCCAGCGAACCGATCTGCGGCCCGAAAGGCACGCCGCCACACAGGGTCAGCACTTTGATGTTGTCTTCGGAGCGTGCCAGACGGCGAATTTCCTTGGCCACCTGATCGGCCAGCTCGCGTGTCGGGCACATCACCAGCGCCTGGCAACCGAAGAAGCGCGGATTGATCGGGTTCAGCAGCCCGATACCAAAGGCGGCGGTCTTGCCGCTGCCGGTCTTGGCCTGAGCGATCAGGTCCATGCCCTTGAGAATCACCGGCAGGCTTTGCGCCTGAATCGGCGTCATCTCGGCATAACCAAGCGACTCCAGGTTAGCCAGCATGGCAGCGGACAGGGGCAAAGTGTTGAAAGCGGTGTTAGTCACGACAGAGGACCTGCAAAACAAAAATGTCGCGCAGTGTATCAGGTCGTAAGGCCAGCTCAGATGGCAATGTCGATAAATGGCGCAGCAAACTGTAGGAGCGAATTCATTCGCGAAAACAGTCATTCGCGAATGAATTCGCTCCTACTCCCTTTATCTCAATTTCTTACCTTCCTGCGCAGGCAGTTGCAGAAATATCCCCGCCGCAAACATCGCCAGTACTCCCACGCTCAGGAAGGTCAGTTGAAAAGCCCCCAGCACACTGCTGACTTCGCCCGTGGCCACGTCATCGGTAAAGCCGCCCAGCAGGGCGGCAGCGGATGCCACGCCCAGGCTCAGTGACAATTGTGCGACGACCGACAGCAGGCTGTTGCCACTGGCGGTGCTGGCGTCGTCCAGGTCGATCAGGGTCACGGTGTTCATGGCGGTGAACTGCAAGGCGTTCACTGCGCCCAGCAGGGCCAGATGGACAAGCAGCACCCAGTACGGGGTTTGAGTGTCCACCAGCGCCAGGGTCGCCAGCAGTATTCCAAGCAGCAGCGTGTTGCCGGTCAGGATGGTGCGATACCCCAGCAGTTCGATCAGCCAGCGGGCCACGGTTTTGGCGAACATTCCGGCGGCGGCCAGCGGCAGCATGCTCATGCCGGCCTGCGCCGGTGAATAACCCAGCGGGATCTGCAGCAGCAAGGGCACCAGAAACGGCAGGGCGCCACTGCCCAGTCGCGCAAACAGATTGCCCAGGATGCCCACCGCAAAGGTCCGGGTGCGAAACAACGACGGTGCAAAGAGTGGAAACTCTACATGCCCGGCCCGCAGCCAGTAGGCCGCCAGACAGCCCAGGCCGGCGAACAGCAGCAAGACCACGCGCATGTGCGGCAGGTGCAGCTCGCCCAGGCCTTCCAGCGCAATGGTGATCAGCACCATCGAGGCTCCGAACAGAATGAATCCTGTGCCGTCGAAACGTGTGCGCCCGCCGCCTGGGATATCCGGGATGAAATGCTTGACCGCATAGCAGCCCAGCAAACCCACCGGAATATTGATCAGGAAGATCCAGTGCCAACTGAAATACTCGACCATCCAGCCGCCCATGGTCGGCCCGAGCAACGGACCCAACAGGCCGGGCACGGTAATGAAGCCCATGATCCGCACCAGTTCCGAGCGTGGGTAGGCGCGTAATACGATCAAGCGCCCGATAGGCAGCATCAACGCGCCGCCAAGCCCCTGAATGATCCGTGCTGCCACCAGCATGTTCAGCGAGTTGGACAGTGCGCACAGCAACGAGCCGAAGCTGAACAAGAGGATGGCGCTGAAAAAGATGCGTTTGATGCCGAAGCGATCGGCAATCCACCCCGAAGCAGGAATCAGCAGGGCGATGGTCAACATGTAGGCAATGACCACCGACTGCATGCGCAGCGGATCTTCTTCCAGCGAACGGGCCATGGACGGCAGCGCCGTGTTGAGGATTGTCCCGTCCAGGCTTTGCATGAAGAAGGCGATGGCGATGACCCAAGGCATCCAGCGCAGGGTTTTTTCGTCCAGGTGCGGCATGTCATTTCCTGTGATGTTTTCGCGAATAAGCGGAGCGCCGCCCGATTCGCTCCCACAGACAACCCCGTAGGAGCGAATTCATTCGCGAAGGGCGTATTACAACGTCAACGTCAGCTTGCTTATCAAAGCCCCGGGCAACTGAATGGAGGCTGTCTGGCGCTGGCTATAAGTACTGGCTGACAAAATCAGCTCCCGCTCGCGGGTCAGGTTTTCCAAAGCGTTGCCTAGGAGGCTGTAGGCGCTGTCATCAAAACGCATGGTGCTGACCGGTGCCACGATCTTGCCGCCCTCGACCCAGAAGGTCGCAAAGCGGGTCATGCCGGTCAGGCGTGCGGCAGACTGGTCGGAAAAATTCAGATACCAGAGGTTGCTGATATACAGGCCAGTGCCGAGCTGCTTGAGAATCTGTTCCTGCTCCAGAGTACCGCCCGCCATGCTCAGTGCGTTTGGCCACTCGCCGTTGTCCGCGCCGTTGGCTTGCAGGCCGTATTCGGCGGCGCTGCTGGAGTCGACCAGTTGTTCCCGTGCTTCGCCAGCGGCGATCAGGGACAGGTCTTTGCGTGGATAGCCTTCGCGGGAAAATGCCGGTGACAGTGAGCCGCTGACCTGTTCATCCAGGCTGAACAGCGGGCTGAAACGGGTGTCGCCGCTGTACAGCCGCTGCAACGGGCTGTGCTTGCTGGCCAGTGCCTGCGCGGAAAACCCGCCCCAGCACAGCATGCCGATGATTTCATCCAGTGCGGCAGGTGCCAGGTAAGCGCGGTACTGACCGGGCTCCAGAGTGCGCAGCGGACGCCCGAGAAACTCCAACTGCTCGCGGGCCTGATTGAAGCGTCTGGTAAAGGCCTCGCTATTCCAGTCATGCCCGGCATAGTTGGCTTTCACGGCCTGGCCGTTCTCGTGGAACAGGCTCCAGTCGAAATTGAAGCTGTTGGCCTGATGCCAACCCAGCGCCCCCCAGGAACTGGCGAAGCCGCGATACACCGGACCTGCTGCATAAAAGCCCACCAGGTCCAGACCCTGGGACAACCCGCTGATCAGCTCCACGACTTGCCCACTGTCCGGTAGCGGCGGCTCTTGCAGATTGTTGCTGTGCCAGGCCTCGGTATTGGGCAGTAGATACGGGTCCTTGGCGAGTGATACCAAGGTTTCGCGCAGTTGCAGCAAGGCCTGCTTCAGACGCTGGCTGTCGACCTCGGCATCGCCGGAGAGTGTCAGTTCCAGATCGGCATGCCGCCCGTCATCGATTAGTTTGAAGGTCACGCTGGCTTGCTGCACATGCCCGGCCTGACGGACCTGGCCATGATTGAAGCGAATGAAATCCGAAGCTTCGGCGTTATAAGCCAGTGTGAAATGTTCGTTCGGGCCGATATCTGCCTTGAGGACGGTGACCAATGCCTCGAATTGCTGTTGATGAGACATCAGGCATCACCTCCAAATACATCGACATTGGCGAAGACACAGGCTGGCGAGGCATGACCGACACGCACCACCTGATTGGGTTCGCCCTTCCCGCAATTGGGCGTGCCCAGCACCTTGAAGGTACTGGCATCGCCGACCGCGCTGAGGTTGCGCCAGAACTGCGCGGAAATAGCCCGATAGTTGGGGTTCTTGACCACGCCCCTGAGTTCGCCGTTTTCGATCAACTGGCCCCACTCGCAACCGAACTGGAATTTGTTGCGCGCATCGTCGATGGACCACGAGCGGTTGGTGGACATCAGGATGCCGTGCTCGATATTGCCGATCAGTTGCTCCAGCGACTGGTCGCCCGGTTCGATATTCAGGTTGGCCATACGGTCGATGGGTGGACGGTTCCAGTTACAGGCGCGGCTGTTGGCGACGCCCGGCAGGCCGGAGCGGTATTGCGACAGCGCACCACCCAATGGCCTCTGTAACAGGCCGTCGCGAATCAGGAACTGCTTGCTAGCCGCCGTGCCATCGTCGTCATGACCGTAACTGGCCAGTTGCTCGGGGATTTCGGGGTCGAAAGTCACGTTGAGCAGGCTGGAGCCGTATTGCAGCGTGCCGAAGTCCGATGCCTTGACGAAGCTGGTGCCGGCGTAATTGCGCTCGTCACCCAGAATCCGGTCCAGCTCCAGTGGATGGCCGATGGATTCGTGGATCTGCAAGATCATCTGGTCCGGCATCAGCAGCAGATCACGCGGGCCAGTTGGTGTGTTGGGGGCCAGGATCAATTGCAGCGCTTGATCGGCAACCTGTGCGGCAGCGCCGATCAGTCCGCAATTGCTGATGATTTCTGCACCGCCTTGCTGGCCGAAGTTATCGCGGCCCAGGCTGCGGGTCTGGCTGTCACGACCGTCGTAGGCGGTTACCGTCATGCCTGGAAAGACGAAGCGCTGTGCCTGACGAATCTCGGCGCCTGCGCTGTTGAGGTAAATCTGCTCAACGTTTTCCAGTCCCAGCCCTGCTTGCCAGTTCACCAGACGCTCGTCTTTGGGTACGGCCTTCGACTCGGCCATCAGCACATCGATGCAATCGCTCAGGCTCGGGAAGGCATTGCTCAGGTTGGGCGACAGGTAATCGGCGCGGGCTGTCGAGACAGTCTGATCAGTCAGGTCCAGCAGCGAATGCGGCGCCAGGCGGCGAGCCAGCTCTTCGGCCTGGTGCAGCGCGGCCTGCAAGCCACGCTGGGAAATGTCGTTGGTGGCGGCGTAGGTTTCGACACCATTGAGGCGCACGGTCAGCATCGCCCCTTCATCGCTACCCAGCGATGGCGGCTCGGCCACGTTCTTGCGTACGCTCAGGTGCTGGCTGGTTCTGCGGACATAACGTACGGAAAAGAATTGCGCATCGCTCTGCAGTGCGGCGAACCGCTGCTTGAGCTGAGCGGAGAAATCGAACATGCAGAGAGGCTCCTTGTTGGGCGGGCAAGGTGTTCGCGAATGAATTCGCTCCTACTGTAGGAGCGAATTCATTCGCGAAGGGAACAGGCGTGCCCGCAGATCATAGAGTCTGAATCACGCCTGTGCTACTGAACCTCGCAGCGGTGTGCCGCGTGCCGGGCGATCACCTGCCACGAAGTAGTCGGCGGTGCTGCGCGGCAACGGCTGACGGCCACGGATCCTGTCGGCGATCTTCTCGGCGATCATGATGGTCGGTGCGTTGAGGTTGCCTGTGGTGATGATCGGCATGATCGAAGCATCCACCACGCGCAGGCTTTCCAGGCCATGGACACGACCCTGGCCATCGACCACCGCCATGTCATCGGTGCCCATCTTGCAAGTACACGAAGGGTGATACGCCGTTTCGGCGTGTTCACGGACGAACTTATCCAGCTCTTCGTCGGACTGCACTTCGATGCCAGGGCTGATCTCGCGGCCACGGTACGGGTCCAGTGCCGGTTGCTGCATGATCTCCCGAGTCAGGCGGATGCCGTCGCGGAACTCCTGCCAGTCCTGCTCGCTAGACATGTAGTTGAACAGGATGCTCGGGTACTCGCGAGGGTCTTTGGACTTGACCTGCACCCGACCACGGCTCGGCGAGCGCATGGAACCGACGTGGGCCTGAAAGCCATGCTCTTTCACACCTTTGGTGCCGTTGTAGTTAATGGCAACCGGCAGGAAGTGGTACTGGATGTTCGGCCACTCGAACTCTTCACTGGAGCGGATGAACCCGCCCGCCTCGAACTGGTTGCTGGCACCGATGCCTGTGCCGAGGAACATCCATTGCGCGCCAATGGCCGGCTGATTCCACCACAGCAGGGAAGGGTAGAGCGAAACAGGCTGGGTGCAGCTGTATTGCAGGTACATCTCCAGGTGATCCTGAAGGTTCTGGCCGACACCCGGCAGATCGTGAACCACGGGAATATCGAGCTTGTTCAGCAGTTCGGCCGGGCCGACACCGGAACGTTGCAGAATCTGCGGTGAAGCAATGGCGCCGCCGCACAGCAGGACTTCCTTGCGGGCACGGGCTTCGATGCGGGTATCGCTGTCACCGACCAGATAGGCCACGCCCACGGCACGTTTGCCTTCAAACAGAATACGATCCGTCAGGGCATGAGTGACGATGGTCAGGGTCGGGCGCTTTTTGGCCTCATCCAGATAACCGCGAGCGGTGCTGGCGCGACGGCCATTGGGCGTCACGGTTCTGTCCATCGGGCCGAAGCCTTCCTGCTGATAACCGTTGAGGTCGTCCGTGCGCGGATAACCTGCCTGCACACCGGCTTCGACCATGGCCTTGAACAGCGGGTTATTGCCCGCCTTCGGCGTCGTCACGCTGACCGGGCCATCACCGCCGTGATAATCGTTGGGTCCGATGTCGCGGGTTTCGGCCTTGCGGAAATACGGCAGGCAGTCGAGGTAGCTCCAGTCTTCCAGGCCCGGTTCCTTGGCCCAGCCGTCATAGTCCATGGCGTTGCCGCGGATGTAGCACATGCCATTGATGAGCGACGAGCCACCCAGACCCTTGCCGCGCCCGCATTCCATGCGGCGGTTATTCATGTGAGGTTCCGGCTCGGTCTCATAGGCCCAGTTGTAGCGACGGCCTTGCAGTGGAAACGCCAGCGCCGCAGGCATCTGGGTACGGAAATCCAGACGATAATCCGGGCCGCCGGCTTCCAGCAGCAGAACGGTGACGCCCGCATCTTCGGTGAGACGGGCTGCCAGGGTGTTACCGGCCGAACCGGCGCCGATGATGATGTAGTCGAATTCGGATTGCGTGGTCATAGAAAGTCCTTCGTAGAGCTGCAAGCTTCAAGTTTCAAGCCGCAAGCAAAGGCATTCAGGTGCTGCCTGTAAGAATGAGGGCGGCAAGCTGCTTCACTTGAAGCTTGTAACTTGCCGCTTACTGCTGGCTGTCTTAAAACACCGATGCGTAATCGCCCAGCTCCACCTGTACGGATTTGATGCGTGTGTATTGCGCCAGCGAACTGATGCCGTTCTCGCGGCCGACGCCGGATTGCTTGTAGCCGCCGACCGGCATTTCCGCTGCCGACTCGCCCCAGGCGTTGATCCAGCAGATGCCGGCTTCAAGCTGGTGAATCACGCGATGCGCGCGGTTCAGGTCGCGGGTGACGATACCGGCGGCCAGGCCGAAGTCGGTGTCGTTGGCGCGGCGGATCACTTCTTCCTCATTGTCGTAACCGAGGATGCTCATCACCGGGCCAAAGATCTCTTCGCGCACGATCGTCATTTCATCGGTGCAGTCGGTGAACACGGTCGGGGCCACGAAGGCACCTTTGGCGAGGTCGCCTTCGGTCAGGCGTTCGCCACCGCACAGCAGGCGCGCACCTTCTTCCTTGCCCTTGTTGATGTAGCCCAGCACGCTTTCCATATGCTCGAAGCTGACCAGCGGGCCGAAGTTGGTGTTTTCGTCTTCCGGGTTGCCGATGCGGATGCGTTTTACGCGCTCCAGGATTTTGGCTTCCAGTTGCGCCTTCAAGGCGTTGGGGACGAAAACCCGTGTGCCGTTGGTGCAGACCTGACCGGAGCTGTAGAAGTTGGCCATCATTGCAATGTCGGCGGCACGATCAAGGTCCGCGTCGTCGAAGATGATCAGCGGCGACTTGCCGCCCAGCTCCATGGTCACTTCCTTGAGCGAAGAGCTCGACGCGCTGGCCATGACTTTCTTGCCGGTATCGGTGCCGCCGGTGAAGGAAACCTTTTCGATGCGCGGGTGTTCGGTGATCCAGGTACCGACTTCACGGCCGCTGCCGGTCAGCACGTTGAACACGCCGTCAGGAACGCCGGCTTCGGTGTAGATTTCCGCCAGCTTCAAGGTGGTCAGGGAAGTGACTTCGCTGGGCTTGAAGATCATTGCGTTGCCTGCCGCCAGTGCCGGAGCGGATTTCCACAGTGCGATCTGGATCGGGTAGTTCCAGGCGCCGATACCTGCGACCACGCCCAGTGGCTCGCGGCGGGTATAGACGAAGGAGGATGTGCGCAGCGGGATCTGTTCGCCCTCGATGGCGGGGACCAGGCCTGCGTAGTATTCCAGCACGTCGGCACCGGTCACGATGTCGACATAACGGGTTTCTGAACAGGATTTTCCGGTATCCAGGGTTTCCAGCGCTGCCAGTTCATCGTTGCGCTCACGCAGGATGTCTACGGCGCGGCGCAGGATGCGCGAACGCTGCATGGCGGTCATGGCCGCCCAGACCTTCTGGCCTTTCTCGGCACTGACGACGGCGCGTTCGACATCTTCCTTGCTTGCTCGCTGCACTTGCGCAAGCACTTCGCCGTTTGCCGGGTTGATGGCATCGAACGTGGCGGGGTTGCTGGCGTCTACGTAACCGCCATCGATATAAAGTTTTTGCAATTCGAAACGGGCCATAAAGTCCTCGCAAATTCAGGTGGTAGGCGATGACTGATTTCAGCGTGCCGGTAAGTTTGGGCAACATTGCGCTGCAGTCGTTCGGTGAACAAGGCTCTGAAGCGCTTCAGCCCACCGCTTTCGCCAGTTGAAAATCCATGTATTCGTAAGCGATCTGCTGCGCCTGCTCTGTGTCGAAGGCATCGCCTGACAGAGCGCCGCGCAGCCACAAACCGTCGATAAGCGCCGCAAGCCCACGGGCTGCGCTGCGTGCCTGCTCCAGCGGCAAAGCGCGGCGGAACTGGCAGCACAGGTTCGAGTACAGGCGGTGATCGTTGATCCGCTGCAACCTGTGCAGTGACGGGTGGTGCATGCTGGTGGCCCAGAAGGCCAGCCAGGTTTTCATCGCCGGGCCGTTGACCTGGCTGGCATCGAAGTTGCCCTCGATGATGACTTGCAGATGCGCCCTCGGGCTGTCATCGGTCAGCGCCTGACGGCGTTCGCTCACGCTCTGGATCAAGGCATTCATCAGGTGGCGCATGGTCGCCGCGATCAGGCCGTTCTTGTCCTGAAAGTAATGGCTGATGATGCCGTTGGAGACTCCAGCCAGACGCGCGATCAAGGCAATACTGGCGTCGCTCATGCCGACTTGATCGACCGCGCTGAGCGTGGCCTGGATCAGTTGTTGGCGGCGGATGGGTTGCATACCAACCTTGGGCATTGGCTTGAGTCTCCTTGGCTGCTGACCCTTTTTAGCCTAGTTGTTTTTAATTGAACGATCAATCAATAAAAACCTGTGGACGTGACAAAAGGGCCGTCGGAGCGCCGATTTTGTGGGAGGGAGCTTGCTCGCGACGAGGTCGTGTGAAGCGACCAGGCCCTCTCCCACAAAGAAATATTTAACCCAGATTCTTGCCCAGCAGCGCGTGATACAACTCGCTATCCCCCAGAATACCGACCACCTTGTTGCCATCCTGCAGCACCAGTTTGTTACCGGTCTGGTAGCGGATCTGCAAGGCGTCGCGCATGCCGATATTGGAATGCACCAGTGTCGGACGGCGATCCAGGCTGGAGACGTCCTGACCCGGTGTCCAGTTCTGCAGATCGAGCTGCGCAGTACCCTGGCGAGCGCTTTTGATGACGTTGCCTTCGGCCAGGTCCAGCCAGGAATCCACGCCGGGGTCCAGGCATACCGAACCGTTGATCCGGGTGCAATTGTCGACGGTGCGCATCAGGCTGCGGCCGCACAGCACATTGAGCGGATTGGTGTGGGCAACGAAGGTGCGCACGTAATCATCGGCCGGGTTGAGGACGATCTCTTCGGGCACGCTGTATTGAATGATCCGGCCGTCTTTCATGATGGCAATGCGGCTGCCCAGCTTGAGCGCTTCATCCAGGTCATGGCTGACGAAAACGATGGTCTTGCTCAGCTTGCTTTGCAGGGCCAGCAGTTCGTCTTGCAGACCCTGGCGAATCAGCGGGTCGAGAGCCGAGAAGGGTTCGTCCATCAGCAGGATGTCTGCATCCATCGCCAGCGCCCGGGCCAGGCCGACACGCTGCTGCATGCCGCCGGACAGTTCATCGGGTTTCTTGTTGCGCCATTGGGTCAGGCCGACCAGTTCAAGCTTTTCATCCACCAGCTTGCGTCGTTCCTTTTCCGGCCGCCCCTGCATTTCCAGGCCAAAGCTGATGTTCTCGCGAACCGTCAGCCAGGGCATCAGGGCGAACTTCTGAAACACCATCGCGATACGCTGGGTGCGCATCATTTTCAGTTCTGCCGCCGTGCAATTGGCGATGTTGATCTGCGAGCCTTCATGCTCGACATACAACGAGCCACGGCTGACGGTATTGAGGCCGTTGATGCAACGCAGCAGGCTGGACTTGCCCGAGCCGGAGAGGCCCATCAATACACAGATTTCGCCTTTTTCGATTTCCAGAGTGGCCTTTTCCACGCCTACGATCTGGCCGATCTTTTTCAGGATCTGGTCGCGCGTGAGGCCTTGGTCCAGCAGCTTGAGGGCCTCACGCGGGTCCTTGGCGAAGATGACGTCTACCTGATCGAATTTGATGATACTCATGCGTCGGACCCTACCTTGGCTTCGGGTTGTTTGCAGATACGGTCGAGCATGATGGCCAGCAATACGATCGCCAGACCGGCTTCGAAGCCCAGGGCGATATCAGCGGTGTTCAGTGCGTTGACCACGGGTTTGCCCAGACCATCGGCGCCCACCAGTGCCGCGATCACCACCATCGACAGCGACAGCATGATGCACTGGGTAATGCCGGCTGCGATGCTGGGCATGGCGTAAGGCAGTTCAATGCGGGTCAGCAACTGGCGGCGTGACGAGCCAAAGGCTTTACCGGCATCGAGCAATTCATGAGGCACATCGCGAATGCCCAGATACGTCAGGCGGATCGGCGCGGCGATGGCGAAAACCACTGTCGAAATCAGACCGGGCACGACGCCCAGGCCGAAAAGCGTCAGTGTTGGAATCAGGTACACGAAAGTCGGCACGGTCTGCATCAGGTCCAGCAGCGGACGGATGACGGTGTAGAACATGGGTTTGTGGGCGGCGATGATGCCCAGCGGCACACCGATCACCACACAGACCAGCGTGGCGAAAAGCACCTGGGCCAGGGTCTCCATGGTTTCCTGCCAGTAATGCAGGTTCAGGATCAGCAGGAAGGCCAGGATGACGAAGACTGTCAGGCCCCATTTACGCTGGATGTAATGCGCCAGAGCCGCAATCAGGCCAATCAATACCAACGGGTTGAACCAGGTCAGGCCGAAGGTCAGGCCGTGGATCATCATTTCCAGGGTCGAGGCTATGGCGTCGAAGTAGTTGGCGCCGTGTTGCGTCAACCATTCGACAAAGGCCGCGATGCACTGGCCCAGAGGGATTTTTTGGTCAGTCAGCATGATATCGATTGTCCGCTTGCGGGAAGAAATGGGACAACAGGCGGGCAGGCCCGCCTGCCATCGTCTTACTGGGTCAGTTTGGCTTTGGCAGCCTCCAGGCCTGGCTTGCCATCTACGGTGGTAACGCCAGCGAGCCAGGTATCCAGTACTTGAGGGTTTTTCTTGATCCACGCCTTGGCGGCGGCATCGGGTTTCATCTTGTCGTCCAGAACGTTACCCATCAGCGTGCTTTCCATCGTCAGGGTGAACGATAGGTTCTTGAGCAACTGGCCGACGTTGCTGCACTCCTGAACATAGCCTTTGCGTGTATTGGTGAAGATAGTGGCCTGGCCGAAGTTAGGCCCGAAATACTCGTCGCCACCGGTCAGGTACTGCATCTTGAAACGGGTGTTCATCGGATGCGGTTCCCAGCCCAGAAATACCACGTCCGTACCACGCCGTGCTGCACGATCGACCTGCGACAACATCCCGGCTTCGCTGGATTCGACGACCTTGAAGCCTGCGGCCTTCAGACCGAAGGCGTCCTTGTCGATCATGCTCTGGATCAGGCGGTTGCCGTCGTTGCCCGGCTCGATCCCGTAGATCTTGCCGTCGAGTTCTTTCTTGAATCTGGCTATATCGGAGAAGTCTTTCAGGCCCTTGTCGTAAAGTGCCTGAGGGACGGCCAGGGTGTACTTGGCGTTTTCGAGGTTGGCGCGAACGGTTTCGACGGTACCCGCCTCGCGGTAGGCCTTGATGTCGTTTTCCATGGTCGGCATCCAGTTGCCCAGGAACACGTCCATGTTCTTGCCGTCAGCCAGAGACTTGTAGGTCACAGGCACGGAAATCATGGTGGTCTTGGTCTTGTAGCCCAGGGATTCGAGTACCACGCTGGTCACTGCGGTGGTGACCGTGATGTCAGTCCAGCCGACGTCCGAGAAGTTGACTGTATGGCACGCCTGCGGCTCAGCGGCCTGGGCCAGTAGCGGCATGCAGAGCGTGGCGGCCAACAGCAACGATTTAGAACCTTTCATGGGGTGGACTCCTGTGAGTTCTTTCTATTCATCTCATCAGCAGGCGAGCGCTGACGCGGCTTATGTGTTGGCGAGGCATTTTGCGAAGCTCTATCACTGCGCCCGGCGATCGAGTCGAAGCCGATCATGTAACAGTGAAAATCAAACGCCTACAGGGGGCGTCGTATCCAGTACAGGCGGGGTCGCATCCAGTGTGAGCAAGGTCGCTTACAGATTCTTTCTATCGTGCAAGCGCACTTTTACCAGGATGGAGCAGCTAAAAACGGCCAGATAGTGGAGGCGACAAGGTGCATTGAAGTTCAGTGGTGCGGCGTATTTTCGGTTACAGGCATCGGTCGGCCTGCTCGCTTTTTGAACATTGCTGATGAGCGTCGCCACCTTTTAGCGCGAAAAAAACCGGTTGTGGCGCAGTGCTATTGCCTCGTGCGATGAGTGACACTGGCGCGCAGTTCTTTTCTTCCCTGTTTCCCTGAAGTGCTACCGAATTGCTCACTCTTCCCTTGCAGGTCATGGGCTGGCACGTCGCAATTGGGCACGCCGGTCGCACCTGAATAGACGCTTCGCGACGTCGCTTTCAGTGGTTATTGAATGGCTATTCAATTTTAGGCATGGGATTTGCGATGGGATTGGCAGGCCATGCATGAAGCAAGGCTACTAAGAAGAGCCTCGCCTGAGGCCAACCAACGCCTAGAGTGAGGAGATACGTGATGACTTCGTTCAATGCAGGGGCGCAACCCCAGAACCGCGCACCACAGTCCATCGGCTTTCTGCTACTGGACAACTTCACCCTGATCTCCCTGGCGTCGGCGGTCGAACCCCTGCGCATGGCCAACCAGCTTTCCGGTCGTGAGCTTTATCGCTGGACCACGCTAAGTGTGGACGGCGGTCAGGTCTGGGCCAGCGATGGCTTGCAGATCACTCCAGATGCCGCCATGCACAAGGCGCCGGCACTGGACACCATCATTGTCTGTGGTGGTGTCGGCATTCAGCGTACCGTTACCCGTGAACACGTGAGCTGGCTGCAAAGCCAGGCCCGCCAGTCCCGTCGCCTGGGCGCAGTCTGCACCGGCAGTTGGGCATTGGCGTGTGCCGGTCTGCTCGATGGTTTCGATTGCAGCGTTCACTGGGAGTGTCTGGCTGCGATGCAGGAGGCTTTCCCGCGTGTCTCGATGAGCACTCGCCTGTTCACGCTGGACCGCAACCGCTTCACCAGTTCCGGTGGCACTGCGCCGCTGGACATGATGCTGCACCTGATCAGCCGCGATCATGGTCGTGAGCTGTCGGCTGCGATTTCCGAGATGTTCGTCTACGAGCGTATTCGTAACGAACAGGATCACCAGCGCGTACCACTCAAGCACATGCTGGGCACCAACCAGCCCAAGCTGCAGGAAATCGTCGCGTTGATGGAGGCCAATCTTGAAGAGCCGATCGACCTTGATGAACTGGCGGTTTACGTGGCGGTTTCGCGCAGGCAACTGGAGCGTCTCTTCCAGAAGTACCTGCACTGCTCGCCGTCGCGCTATTACCTCAAGCTGCGCCTGATCCGCGCCCGGCAACTGCTCAAGCAGACGCCCATGTCGATCATTGAAGTGGCATCGGTCTGTGGCTTCGTATCGACGCCACATTTCTCCAAGTGCTACCGCGAATACTTCGGCATCCCGCCACGTGACGAACGTGTGGGTTCAAACACCACCCAGCAAGTCGCCATGATGCCAATACCGCAAGCCCTGGTACTGGCCCCGCTGTCTGGCCCCATGTCGGCATTGAGTCAGGCGCGTAACGAATCGACATTTGCGAGCGTGAGGTTGTAAGGCCTTTCGCGAATTAATTCGCTCCTACTTCATCCGCGCGCGTAGGAGCGAATTCATTCGCGAAGGCTTAAACCCAAATGGCATCCCATAGCGAGTAGTCTCCAAGTCGTGTTACCAAACCTGTACGAAGGGGGTTGGCAACAACATAACGTGCCACGTTTTGCAGATTTTCTTCACGTCGGATCGCCCTGTCATGGAAGCCTTTCTGCCATAACTGTCCCTCTTTTTGAGTTGCTCTGTTGATGGACAGAGAGCTGCATGCCTTGACCTGCTTCATAAGTTGATCAAGGGAGCAATTGCCTAACTCCAACAACCAATGAAAGTGATCAGGCATTATGACCCAGGCCAATGACTTGGCTTGGCCACAAATCTGAGCACGCCTGAACTCTTCGACCACAAGTCGCCCCAGGCGAAAATCATTGAATATTGGAGTGCGCTCTTGCACTACCGATGTGACTAGATAAATTTGCCCGGTTTGAGAGTATCGACCGAGTCTAAGACGGCAGGCCTGCGCATGTTTTGACATCTTTTGCCATCCTTGGCTAATGATTCAGAGATACCGAATCTAGCTGGATGACAGAGCAGTGCTTATCTAATATCTGGCAGGATATTTCGGGCGGTATTTTCGCGAATGAATTCGCTCCTACGGGTTGTGCACCTTGGCGCCGTGCTGTCGCGCAGCAAACAGAGGGCGATGTAGGAGCGGACTTGTCCGCGATCGGCTGCGTAGCAGTCGTAGATTTGCGAGCGCTTCGCACTCGATCGTCGGAATGCCGCCCAAGACAAGTCCGCTCCTACAGAAAAACCCTTTAATTCATCATGTTGCGTTTATGTTTGATGAGAGCGAATTCATTCGCGAGGCATTACAAGCTAAACCGCGAAACCATGCTGTTCAGGTCGACTGCCAGGCGCGACAGTTCGTTGCTGGCTGCTGTGGTCTGGTTGGCACCTGTCGTCGACTGGGCTGACAGGTCGCGGATGTTCACCAGGTTGCGGTCGACTTCACGGGCAACTTGAGCCTGCTCTTCGGCGGCGCTGGCGATGACCAGGTTGCGTTCGTTGATTTCCTCTACCGCCGTATGGATGGTCTCCAGTGCCAGTCCGGCGCCTTTGGCGATGCTCAGGGTGGACTCCGCGCGTTCGGTGCTGTTGCGCATCGAGTTCACGGCCTGTTCGGTGCCGCCCTGGATGCTGCCGATCATGCGTTCGATTTCGCTGGTCGATTGCTGGGTGCGGTGCGCCAGGGCGCGGACTTCATCGGCCACTACCGCAAAACCACGTCCGGCTTCACCTGCGCGGGCAGCTTCGATGGCGGCGTTGAGGGCCAGCAGGTTGGTCTGGTCGGCCAGACCGCGAATCACATCCAGCACCTTGCCGATATCGCGGGACTCATTAGCCAGGTTGCTGATGAGTTCGGCCGTGCTTTGCACGTCGCCGCTCATGCGTTCGATGGCATTGACGGTTTCCACGACCAGATCACGGCCATCACCCGCCGACGAGGTGGCATTCTTCGAGGCTTCGGACGTGCTGGTTGCGTTGCGGGCAACTTCTTCGACGGCGCTGGTCATTTCGTTGACTGCAGTAGCTGCCTGTTCGATTTCGTTGTTCTGTTGTGCCAGGCCGCGAGCACTTTCGTCGGTCACCGCATTCAGTTCTTCTGCCGCTGAGGCCAGTTGAGTCGCAGAACCGGAAATACGTTGCAGGGTGTCGCGCAGCTTGCCTTGCATGGTTTCCATGGCCAGCAGCAAACGACCGGCTTCGTCGGTGCCATCAACCTTGATCGGACGTGTCAGATTACCTTCGGCAATGGTTTCGGCCGCATGCAATGCTGCTGAAATCGGGCTGGTAATGCTTTTGGTCAGCAGCCAGGCGAACAGAATGGTCAGCAGCGTGGCGACGACCAGCATGCCGATAACCAGATTGAAGGCCGAAGTATATTCCTGAGCGGCTTCACGCTTGGTGTCATTCAACTGTTCCGTGTTGATGTCCACCAGCTTGCCGAGTACCACGTTCATCTGGTCGGAGTTACTGAGCATTTCGTTATTGAGCAGGTCTTGCAGCTCATCGATCCTGTTGGCACGGGTCAGGATTTTCATACGCTCTTCGAGCTGACGGTATTGACCGAGCAACTGCACATACTGGTTATAGAGTGCTTGCTCCTTGGGATCGCCAATCAGCTTTTCATAGATGACCTGGGCTTCGCTGATCTGCTTGTTGCGCATGGCCAGCAGGTCGATGGTTTTCTGTTGAATATCAGGTTCGCGGTTGACCAGCAGGCGATAGGAAAGAACCCGCAGGCGGATACTCACCTCTGCAAACCGGTCCAGGCTCTTGATGCTGGGCACACTGTTCTCGGCCAGGGTTTCTGTCGCCACGCGGATCTTGCTCATCTGCGAAAGCGCGAAAATGCCGAGAATCAACATGAGGGTGCCGATCACGGCAAACCCGAGGAACGCGCGCGGCGCGATGTTCATATTACGTAGTGACATGGAAGTTCCCATAAGTAAGGCGCGTTCCATGCGTCGTATAAAAGCAAAGGCAAATACGTGATGTTTGCCTATCGGTTCTACGACGAAAGTCTTGAGGCGAGGGCACGTGTTTTGACGGGAATCAATTTATGGCGCTTTTCCGGAAAAATTGAAAAAACCCTGCAAGTCTTTGAAATCAATGGGTGGAGCGTTTTCCGGGTGTTGTTGTCGGGTATTTTGCTGTGCGCTTTTGTCGCAGCGACGGCGTTCTGACGAACAGCAGGAACCCGATGCCTTAAACGTAGTCACATTGCGCCTGAACCGTTGCTTTATAGAGTTGTTCAGGCCCTAGCATGCGCAGTGACTTTTCTTTATCGTGTGCGCCCGTTGAAATTTGCTCGAGAAATCAGAATGTTGGAAGCCTCCCTTAGCCAATTGGAACAACTTGTCGGTGACCTGGTGCAACAGAACCAGCAACTGCAAGACACAAATGCGCAATTGAGCGCCGAACTTGCCAAAGCCAAGGATGAGAACGACAGCCTGCAGTTGAGCTTGATGGAGCAAGAAGAGAAGCAAGGCAGCACCGCGGCGCGTATTCAAGCGCTGGTTGAGCGTGCTACCAGCGCCAGTGCTGTCAGCGCATGAACCACGACAGAAACGGGGTAACCGTCCTTTCTATTCTGGGTAACGAATATTCGGTCAAGGCTCCGGCAGGCGAGGATCAGACGCTTCTGCAAGCGGCAGCGATGCTCAAGACTTCCCTGGCCGACACCAAGCGCAAATACCCGACCCTGATCGGCGACCGCCTGCTGGTGCTGGCAGCGTTGAATCTGTGTTCGCAGCAGATCGAGCTTGAGCAGCAACACAAGGTCGAACTGGCACGCTATCAGGAACAGGTCAGCGCCACGGTTGATGTGATTTCCAAGACGATTTCACAGGGTTGAGTGTTAAAGGTTGTGGGAGCGGATTTATCCGCGAAGCTTTCGCTCCCACACATTCTGCACAAGGCGATAACTCTTAACCCTGCATCACCAATCGAATATCCGCCGCCAGTTCCCGTACCCGTGCCTCTTCGGTATCCCAGGAGCACATGAAGCGTGCGCCGCCTTTGCCGATGAAGGTGTAGAAACGCCAGCCCTTGGCGGTCAGTGCGGCAATGGCCGGTTCCGAGAGTTGCAGGAACACGCCGTTGGCCTGTACCGGGAACATCAGTTCCACGCCTGGAATATCCTTGACCAGCTCAGCCAGCAATTGCGCGCAATGGTTGGCGTGGCGGGCATGCTTGAGCCAGGCGTCGTTTTCCAGCAGGCCGACCCACGGTGCAGACAGGAAGCGCATTTTCGAGGCCAGTTGCCCGGCCTGTTTGCAGCGATAGTCGAAGTCTTCGGCCAGATCCCGATTGAAGAACAGAATGGCTTCGCCCACCGCCATACCGTTTTTGGTGCCGCCAAAGCACAGCACATCGACGCCCGATTTCCAGGTCAGTTCGGCGGGTGAGCAGTTCAGATAAGCACAGGCATTGGAGAAGCGGGCTCCGTCCATATGCAGGTGCAGGCCCAGTTCCTTGCAGGTGGCGCTGATCGCCCGGAGTTCTTCCGGCAGATAGACGCCGCCGACTTCGGTCGCCTGAGTCAGGGTCACGACGCGGGGTTTTGGGTAGTGAATGTCCTGGCGCTTGAGCGCCACTTCGCGGATCGATTCGGGAGTCAGCTTGCCGCCGGCGCTGGGGGCCGTGAGCAGTTTCGAGCCGTTGGAGAAGAACTCCGGTGCGCCGCATTCGTCTGTTTCGACGTGGGCAGTTTCCGAACAGATGACACTGTGATAACTCTGGCACAGCGACGACAGTGCCAACGAGTTGGCCGCTGTGCCGTTGAAGGCAAAGAACACTTCGCAATCGGTCTCGAACAGTCGACGGAAATCGTCGGAAGCGCGGGCAGTCCACTGGTCATCGCCATAGGCACGCTGATGCCCTTTGTTCGCCTGCTCCATGGCCGCCCAGGCTTCGGGGCAGATGCCGGAATAGTTATCGCTGGCGAACTGTTGGCTTTGGTCTGTCATGGCCGATTCCTTGTGGTCGTTTATGGTGCGCACTTTAGCGAACAATGTGGCGTCGGGTCATGCCATTGTTAATGGTTGAAATGCTTTTATTTTCGGGAGCGATATGGATCTTTCAAACCCGCCTTTTCTACCGGGACGCGACAAGGCGCTGGATCTGCTCAAATGGCTGGCGATGCTGAGCATGGTGCTCGATCACCTGCGCTATGTGGGCTGGGCGGTGAATGTTCTCTACGTGCCGGGGCGCCTGGCCTTTCCATGGTTTTGTTTGGCGATTGCCGTCAACCTGGCGCGCCGTAGCGCGGCACTGGTGACGCCACGTGTGCAATGGCGTTATCTGGGATGGGTGCTGGCGTTCTCGGTGCTGTCGGAAATTCCCTATCGACTGTTCATGGTCGACGCCACGACCCTGAATGTGATGCCGACCTTGTTGCTGGGGCTTCTGGTTGCGCAGGGCTGGCGACATCGCAATGTCACGACCCGACTCATGGCCATCACCGCCTTGCTGTTTTCCGCGATATTTCAGCAACACCTGATGTTTGGATTTGCTGGTGTGCTGCTGCCGCTGGTGTTGCTGCTGGTCTTGCAGAAACCGCTCTGGTACGCGGTTTTTCCAGCGGTGCTCTGTGTCGCAGGCAATGCCTGGCCCGATATGTTTGCCGGCGCGTCGTGGGGCGACCCGATTTCCATCGGCTCAATCATCGCCTGCCTGATCGCGCCAGTGATGGGGATTGCACTGCTGCGTATGAAACCGGTTTTTTCGGTCATGCCGATGCGGCGCTGGGCTTATGCGATCTATCCCGGACACTTTCTGGTTCTGCTGGGGCTTCGGGAGTTATTGGCTCTCTAACCAAACCCCGTAGGACCGAATTCATTCGGGAAGGGGCCAGTCCAGGCGCAACATCTGTATCTGACCCACTGACGCCTTCGCGAATGAATTCGCTCCTACTACACCCTCAACCCCGTAGGACCGAATTCATTCGGGAAGGGGCCAGTTCAGGCGCAACATTTGTATCTGATCCATTGACGCCTTCGCGAATGAATTCGCTCCTACTACACCCTCACCCCGTAGGACCGAATTCATTCGGGAAGGGGCCAGTCCAGGCGCAACATTTGTATCTGACCCATTGACGCCTTCGCGAATGAATTCGCTCCTACTACACCCTCAACCCCGTAGGACCGAATTCATTCGGGAAGAGGCCAGTCCAGGCGCAACATCTGTATCTGACCCACTGATGCTTTCCCGAATGAATTCGGTCCTGCAGATATCTGTAGACAAATTGCCATGACTGCACTTATCTTCGCCGCAGGCCGCCTCATGTGGCCAACGTCGCTCGGACGGTTCCGGGCGCTTACGTCTGCGAGATACTCATGGCTGACCAAGGTTTGCCGCGCCGCTTTGCGCGCATAGATCGACTCCCCCCTTACGTGTTCAACATCACTGCCGAGCTGAAAATGGCTGCTCGTCGTCGTGGTGAAGACATTATCGACTTGAGCATGGGCAACCCCGATGGGGCGACGCCACCGCATATCGTCGAAAAACTGGTCACCGTTGCCCAGCGCGAAGACACCCATGGCTATTCGACTTCACGGGGTATTCCTCGCCTGCGTCGGGCCATTTCCAACTGGTACAAGAAGCGCTACGAGGTCGATATCGACCCGGAAAGCGAAGCCATTGTCACCATCGGCTCAAAGGAAGGCCTGGCGCACCTGATGCTCGCCACCCTCGATCAGGGCGACACGGTGCTGGTGCCCAACCCCAGTTATCCGATCCACATCTACGGTGCCGTGATTGCCGGCGCCCAGGTGCGTTCGGTACCGCTGGTGCCAGGTGTGGACTTCTTTGCCGAGCTGGAAAAGGCCATTCGTGGCTCGATCCCCAAGCCGAAGATGATGATCCTGGGCTTTCCATCCAACCCCACCGCCCAGTGCGTGGAGCTGGATTTCTTCGAGCGCGTGGTCGCACTGGCCAAGCAATACGACGTGCTGGTGATTCACGATCTGGCCTATGCCGACATCGTCTATGACGGCTGGAAGGCTCCATCGATCATGCAGGTCCCGGGTGCCAAGGACATCGCGGTCGAGTTCTTCACCCTGTCCAAGAGCTACAACATGGCGGGCTGGCGTATCGGTTTCATGGTCGGTAACCCGGAACTGGTCAGTGCTCTGGCGCGGATCAAGAGCTATCACGACTACGGCACCTTCACGCCCTTGCAGGTGGCCGCGATTGCTGCACTCGAAGGCGACCAGCAATGCGTGCTGGATATTGCCGAGCAGTATCGTCAGCGCCGTAATGTGCTGGTCAAAGGCCTGCATGAACTGGGCTGGATGGTGGAAAATCCCAAGGCGTCGATGTATGTCTGGGCCAAGATTCCTCCCGCCTACGCGCACCTCGGCTCGCTGGAGTTCGCCAAGAAGCTGCTGGCCGAAGCCAAGGTCTGTGTGTCGCCGGGTATCGGTTTTGGCGAATATGGCGACGATCATGTGCGTTTCGCCCTGATTGAAAACCAGGATCGCATCCGTCAGGCCGTGCGTGGCATTCGCACCATGTTCCGCGCTGACAAGCCTGCCTGAGTTTTAATCAGTGAACCCGCTCCCACGCATCTCCGTGGGAGCGAATCGGGCGGCGCTCCGCTCATTCGCAAAAAACACCGTACAGTCAAAGCAAATACATCGCCCTCAATGACGCCTCGCGGATGAATCCGCTCCTACCGGCAGGTGCTCCCGCCAATCGATTTGTCTCTCCCCGCCAAGCCATGTCGTAAACGCACCTTTGTGTGGCGTCCATAGGCATTTGGCCGGTTTGCGTCGGCCCTACCATCGCATCCAAAGGGCAGCTCAACGCCCTGCCGACAAGCCAGGCGCAACGCCGCCGCTGGGAGAACCGCGATGTTCAGCAAGCAAGACCAGATTCAGGGATATGACGATGCACTGTTGGCTGCGATCAATGCCGAGGAGCAGCGCCAGGAAGACCATATCGAGCTGATCGCCTCCGAAAACTACACCAGCAAGCGTGTGATGCAGGCTCAGGGCAGCGGGCTGACCAACAAATATGCCGAAGGCTATCCGGGCAAGCGTTATTACGGTGGCTGCGAGCATGTCGACAAGGTCGAGCAACTGGCAATCGAGCGGGCCAGGCAATTGTTCGGTGCCGATTACGCCAACGTTCAACCGCACTCCGGCAGTCAGGCCAACGCCGCTGTCTATCTGGCCTTGCTACAAGCTGGCGATACCGTTCTGGGCATGAGCCTGGCCCACGGCGGTCACCTGACCCACGGTGCCAAGGTCAGTTTTTCCGGTCGTCTTTATAACGCTGTGCAGTACGGCATCGACACCAATACCGGGCTGATCGATTACGACGAAGTCGAGCGTATTGCCCTGGAAACCAAGCCAAAGATGATCATTGCCGGTTTCTCGGCTTACTCGAAAACCCTGGATTTCCCGCGTTTCCGCGAAATTGCCGACAAGGTGGGCGCTTACCTGTTCGTCGACATGGCCCACGTTGCCGGTCTGGTGGCGGCTGGCTTGTACCCGAACCCGCTGCCATACGCCGATGTGGTGACCACCACCACCCATAAGACCCTGCGTGGTCCGCGTGGTGGCCTGATCCTGGCCAGGGCCAACGAAGAACTCGAGAAAAAACTCAACTCCGCCGTATTCCCCGGTGGGCAGGGCGGCCCGTTGATGCACGTCATCGCCGCCAAGGCCGTTTGCTTCAAGGAAGCGCTGGAGCCAGGCTTCAAGGCCTATCAGCAGCAAGTGATCGATAACGCCCAGGCCATGGCGCAGGTATTCGTGGACCGTGGTTACGATGTGGTATCGGGTGGAACCGACAATCACCTGTTCCTGGTCAGCCTGATCCGTCAGGGCCTGACCGGCAAGGATGCGGACGCTGCTCTGGGCCGTGCGCACATCACCGTCAACAAGAACTCTGTACCGAACGATCCGCAGTCGCCGTTCGTGACTTCGGGCCTGCGGATCGGCACTCCGGCCGTCACCAGTCGCGGTTTCAAAGTGACCCAGTGTATCGAGCTGGCAGGCTGGATCTGCGACATTCTCGACAACCTCGGCGATGCCGATGTCGAGGCCAATGTCGCCAGTCAGGTCGCAGCACTGTGCGCCGATTTCCCGGTTTATCGCTGAGTCAGGAGTAGCCTTTCATGCAGCATTACTCAGGCTTCGGCCTTTTCAAACACTCCCTCAGCCATCATGAAAACTGGCAGCGCATGTGGCGCACGCCGACGCCCAAGAAAGTCTACGACGTCGTGATCGTCGGCGGTGGCGGTCATGGTCTGGCGACGGCCTATTACCTGGCCAAAGAGCACGGCATCAAGAACGTGGCCGTGGTCGAGAAAGGCTGGCTGGGCGGCGGTAACACGGCGCGCAATACCACCATCGTGCGTTCCAACTACCTGTGGGACGAGTCGGCTCATCTCTATGAGCATGCAATGAAGCTGTGGGAAGGCCTGTCTCAGGACCTGAACTACAACGTCATGTTTTCCCAGCGTGGCGTGTACAACCTGTGCCACACGCTGCAAGACATGCGCGACTCGGAGCGTCGGGTCAGCGCCAACCGCCTGAACGGTGTGGACGGCGAACTGCTTAATGGCAAACAGGTTGCCGAAGAGATTCCGTACCTGGACTGCTCGAAGAACACCCGTTATCCGATCATCGGCGCAACGGTCCAGCGCCGTGGCGGCGTTGCCCGTCACGATGCCGTGGCCTGGGGTTTTGCCCGTGCCGCCGATGCCTTGGGCGTGGACCTGATCCAGCAGACCGAAGTGATCGGTTTCCGCAAGGAAAACGGTGTCTGCATCGGTGTAGAAACCAACAAGGGCTTCATCGGCGCCAAGCGTGTCGGCGTGGTGACGGCCGGTAACTCCGGGCACATGGCGAAACTGGCAGGCTTCCGTCTGCCGGTTGAATCCCATCCGTTGCAGGCGCTGGTTTCCGAGCCAATCAAGCCCATCATCGACAGCGTGATCATGTCCAACGCCGTTCACGGTTATATCAGTCAGTCCGACAAGGGCGACCTGGTGATCGGTGCCGGTATCGACGGCTGGGTCGGCTACGGCCAGCGCGGTTCGTACCCGGTGATCGAGCACACCATCCAGGCCATCGTCGAAATGTTCCCGGTGCTGTCGCGAGTGCGCA
This sequence comes from Pseudomonas cichorii, assembly GCF_015471405.1. GTDB lineage: Bacteria > Pseudomonadota > Gammaproteobacteria > Pseudomonadales > Pseudomonadaceae > Aquipseudomonas > Aquipseudomonas serbiensis. The sequence continues at coordinate 278,157 of NZ_BLVZ01000005.1, read as the reverse complement.
TGAACCGCCAGTGGGGTGGCATCGTCGATACCACGCCGGACGCCTGCCCGATCATTTCCAAGACTCCCGTACCGAACATGTTCTTCAACTGCGGTTGGGGCACCGGTGGATTCAAGGCAACTCCCGGCTCAGGCAACGTGTTTGCCGCCAGCCTTGCCAAGGGCGAAATGCACCCATTGGCCAAGCCTTTCTCCATCGAGCGTTTCCACAATGGCGCTCTCATTGATGAGCACGGTGCTGCCGCGGTCGCCCACTAACAAAAACCACGTGAGAACTACTGCGCTCGGTAATACGGCGTTAAAAACAGGCGAGAAATGCTCATTTAGAATTCTAAACTCCGCTTTCTCGCCTGTTTTTGCCTTGTATTACCTTCGCTCGCTACGTTCTCACGAGGTTTTAAGAAGGAGAGCTTTTCATGTTGCATATCTTCTGTCCTCACTGTGGCGAACTGCGCTCCGAAGAGGAATTCCACGGCTCCGGTCAGGCGCATATCCCGCGTCCGCTGGACCCGAACGCCTGCACTGATGAAGAGTGGGGCGACTACATGTTCTTCCGTGACAACCCACGTGGCCTGCACCACGAACTGTGGATTCACGCTGCCGGTTGCCGCCAGTACTTCAATGCCACCCGCGACACCGTGACCTACGAGATTCTGGAAACCTATCCGATTGGCACCAAGCCACAGTTCACGGCCAAGGGAGACAAGGCATGAGCCAGACAAACCGACTGCCCCACGGTGGCCGTATCGACCGTAGCAAGGTGCTGAATTTCACCTTCAACGGTCAGTCTTATCAGGGTTTCGAGGGGGATACCCTGGCCGCTGCGCTGCTGGCCAACGGTGTGGATATCATCGGCCGCAGCTTCAAGTATTCCCGGCCTCGCGGCATTTTTGCGGCTGGCTCCGAAGAGCCGAACGCGGTATTGCAGATCGGCGCGACCGAAGCGACCCAGATACCCAACGTGCGTGCCACGCAGCAGGCGTTGTATTCAGGGTTGGTTGCGACCAGCACCAACGGCTGGCCGAGTGTGAACAATGACGTGATGGGGATTCTCGGCAAGGTCGGCGGCAAGCTGATGCCACCGGGCTTCTACTACAAAACCTTCATGTACCCGCAATCGTTCTGGATGACTTACGAGAAGTACATCCGCAAGGCAGCCGGCCTTGGCCGTTCGCCGACCGAGAACGATCCGGACACTTACGATGCGATGAACCAGCACTGCGACGTGCTGATCGTCGGTGCCGGGCCTGCCGGTCTGGCTGCTGCCCTGGCTGCTGCGCGCAGTGGCGCACGGGTGATTCTGGCCGATGAGCAGGAAGAGTTCGGCGGCAGCCTGCTCGACAGCCGCGAGAGCCTTGACGGTAAACCGGCTGCTGAATGGGTCGCTACTGTTATCGACGAGCTCAAGGGCCTGAAGAACGTGACCCTGCTGCCTCGCGCCACGGTCAACGGCTATCACGACCACAACTTTCTGACCATTCATGAGCGCCTGACCGATCACCTGGGTGATCGTGCGCCACTCGGCATGGTACGTCAGCGCATGCATCGCGTACGCGCCAAGCGTGTCGTGCTGGCCAGTGGTACTCATGAGCGGCCACTGGTTTACGGCAACAACGATGTGCCGGGCAACATGCTGGCCGGTGCGGTTTCCACTTATGTTCGTCGTTATGGCGTGGCTCCGGGCCGCAAGCTGGTGCTGTCCACCAACAACGACCACGCCTACCGCGTTGCTCTGGACTGGATCGACGCCAGCCTGCAAGTGGTGGCGATTGCCGATGCGCGCCACAACCCGCGTGGCCCGCTGGTCGAAGAGGCGCGGGCCAAGGGTATTCGTATCCTGACGTCCAGCGCCGTGATCGAAGCCCGTGGCAGCAAGCGGGTGTCTGCTGCCCGTGTTGCCGCCATCGACGTCAAGACACTGAGCGTCACCAGCCCCGGCGAATGGCTGGAATGTGATCTGGTTGCCAGCTCCGGTGGTTACAGCCCGATCGTACACCTGGCTTCGCATCTGGGTGGCAAGCCGGTCTGGCGTGAAGACATCCTCGGTTTCGTTCCGGGCGAAGCGCCGCAGAAACGTGTGTGCGTCGGCGGTGTGAACGGTGTTTACAGTCTGGCCGATACGCTGGCCGACGGCTTTGAAGGCGGTGCTCGTGCTGCCAGCGAAGCAGGCTTCAAGGCCGTGGAAGGCATCATGCCGAAGGCTTTGAGCCGCGCAGAAGAGCCTGCGCTGGCGCTGTTCCATGTACCTCACGAAAAAGGCACGGCCCGTGCGCCCAAGCAGTTCGTGGATCTGCAGAACGATGTCACCGCCGCAGCCATCGAACTGGCGACCCGCGAGGGCTTCGAGTCGGTCGAACACGTCAAACGCTACACCGCACTGGGTTTCGGCACCGATCAGGGCAAGCTTGGCAACGTCAATGGTCTGGCCATTGCTGCCCATTCGCTGAAGGTTTCCATCCCCGAGATGGGCACCACCATGTTCCGCCCGAACTACACGCCGGTGACCTTCGGTGCTGTGGCCGGTCGCCATTGCGGGCATATCTTCGAGCCCGTGCGCTTTACCGCTCTGCATGCCTGGCACCTCAAGAACGGTGCCGAATTTGAAGATGTCGGCCAGTGGAAACGTCCTTGGTACTTCCCGAAAAACGGCGAAGACATGCATGCCGCCGTCGCCCGTGAATGCAAGGCTGTGCGCGAAAGTGTCGGCCTGCTGGATGCCTCGACCCTGGGCAAGATCGACATTCAAGGCCCGGATGCCCGGGAGTTCCTCAACCGCGTCTACACCAACGCCTGGACCAAACTGGATGTGGGCAAGGCGCGCTACGGCCTGATGTGCAAGGAAGACGGCATGGTCTTCGACGATGGTGTTACAGCCTGCGTCGCTGACAACCACTTCATCATGACCACCACCACGGGCGGCGCTGCTCGCGTTCTGCAATGGCTGGAAATCTATCAGCAGACCGAATGGCCGGACCTGAAGGTGTATTTCACCTCGGTTACCGACCATTACGCGACCCTGACGCTGTCCGGCCCCAACAGCCGCAAGCTGCTCAGTGAAGTGACCGATATCGATCTGGGCCGTGAAGCGTTTCCGTTCATGACCTGGAAGGAAGGCCTCGTTGCTGGCGTGCCGGCGCGGGTGTTCCGTATTTCCTTTACCGGTGAGCTGTCCTACGAGGTCAACATCCAGGCTGATTACGCCATGGGCGTTCTGGAAAAGATCGTCGAGGCCGGCAAGAAGTACAACCTGACGCCTTACGGCACCGAGACCATGCACGTGCTGCGGGCCGAGAAGGGTTTCATCATCGTTGGTCAGGATACCGACGGCTCGATGACCCCGGACGACCTGAACATGGGCTGGTGCGTGGGCCGTACCAAACCGTTCTCCTGGATCGGCTGGCGCGGCATGAATCGCGAAGATTGTGTGCGTGAACAACGCAAGCAACTGGTGGGCCTCAAACCGGTCGATCCGACCAAATGGCTGCCGGAAGGCGCGCAACTGGTCTTCGACACCCAACAGACGATTCCGATGACGATGGTCGGCCACGTCACTTCCAGCTATGCCCACAACTCACTGGGTTATTCGTTCGCGCTGGGTGTGGTCAAGGGCGGCTTGCAACGTATGGGCGAGCGGGTCTTTGCACCGCTGGCCGATGGCAGCGTGATCGAAGCCGAAATCGTTTCTTCGGTGTTCTTCGACCCGAAAGGCGATCAGCAGAACGTTGAGTAAAACGCGGTCTTGATAACACCGTGGGAGCGAATTCATTCGCGAATAAGCGGAGCGCCGCCCGATTCGCTCCTACAAGTACAAAACAGAATTCATGACAGGTGTCCCATGACCACAGTCAACGTATACCAACAGCGCCCCGAAGCGGGCGTAAAGGCTGAATCGCCGCTGTTCCACGCCGACCTCGGCAGTCTGGTCGGCAAAGGCCGCGCCAATCCCGGCGTCACGCTGCGCGAGAAGAAACTGCTCGGCCATCTGACCCTTCGTGGCGACGCCCGTGATCCGGCGTTTGCTGCCGGAGTTCACAAGGCTCTGGGCATGGAACTGCCTGCCGCGCTCACATTGGTAAGCAGTGGCGAAAGCTCGCTGCAATGGCTCGGCCCGGATGAGTGGCTGCTGATCGTGCCCACAGGCGAGGAGTTCGCGACCGAGCAGCGTCTGCGCGAAGCGCTGGCGGGGCTGCATATCTCGGTGGTGAATGTCAGCGGTGGCCAATCCATCCTGGAACTGACCGGTCCCAAGGTCCGTGAAGTGCTGATGAAGTCCACCAGCTATGACGTACACCCCGACAACTTCCCGGTAGGCAAGGCCGTCGGCACTGTGTTCGCCAAGTCGCAATTGGTGATCCGCCGCACGGGCGAAGAAAGCTGGGAGTTGTTGATCCGTCGCAGCTTCTCGGATTACTGGTGGCTGTGGTTGCAGGATGCCAGTGCCGAATATGGGTTGAGCATCAAGGCGTAGGAGCGGCCGAGCGGCGATCCGTTTTAGTCGCGATAGCGGGCCATAGACATATTTTTGTTGTCTGGAAAACCGCTGTCGCGAGCAAGCTCCCTCCCACAGATCACAATTGATGAGGCAGGAGTCTCTTTTATATGAGTCGCGCCCCCGATACATGGATTCTGACTGCCGATTGCCCCAGCGTGCTGGGGACGGTGGATGCGGTGACCCGCTATCTGTTCGAGCAGGACTGCTATGTCACCGAGCACCATTCGTTCGATGATCGGTTGTCGGGACGTTTTTTCATTCGCGTCGAGTTCCGCCAGCCTGACGGTTTCGATGAGGCTGCATTTCGCTCTGGCCTGACCGAGCGCGGCGAAGCGTTTGGCATGATCTTCGAGCTGACTGCCCCGAACTACCGGCCAAAAGTCGTCATCATGGTCTCCAAGGCCGATCACTGCCTGAATGATCTTCTCTACCGCCAGCGCATCAATCAACTGTCCATGGATGTGGTCGCGGTGGTCTCCAATCACCCCGATCTTGAGCCTCTGGCTGGCTGGCACGGAATTCCGTACTACCATTTCCCACTCGACCCGAACGATAAGCCTTCTCAAGAGGCCAGGGTCTGGCAGGTCATTGAAGAGTCCGGCGCGGAACTGGTGATCCTTGCCCGTTACATGCAGGTGCTGTCACCGGACCTGTGCCGCAAGCTCGACGGCAAGGCGATCAACATTCATCACTCGCTGCTGCCGGGCTTCAAGGGGGCCAAGCCTTACCATCAGGCCTACAACAAGGGCGTGAAACTGGTTGGCGCCACGGCGCATTACATCAACAACGACCTGGACGAAGGTCCGATCATTGCCCAGGGAGTCGAAGTGGTAGACCACAGCCATTATCCCGAAGACCTGATTGCCAAAGGCCGGGATATCGAAGGACTGACACTGGCACGCGCCGTCGGGTATCACATTGAGCGGCGGGTGTTCTTGAATGCGAACAGGACGGTAGTGCTCTGAAGCTGCAAGCTGCAAGTTTTAAGCTGCAAGTGAAAAGCGAAAAGCTACAAGCAGCAAGCTGAAGGCTGGCGAGATCCTCTTGCCGCTTGAAGCTTGCCACTTGCAGCTAACCCCTCTTTTTTCCAACAACAAAATACAGAGGTGAAAGCATGTCTGGTAATCGCGGTGTGGTGTATCTAGGCGCTGGCAAGGTCGAGGTGCAAACAATTCCTTTCCCGAAAATGCAGGATCCAAGAGGCAAGCGCATCGAACACGGAGTCATTCTGCGCGTTGTTTCCACCAACATCTGCGGCTCGGACCAGCATATGGTTCGCGGTCGTACCACTGCCCATACCGGGCTGGTGCTCGGTCATGAAATCACTGGCGAAGTGCTCGAAGCCGGGCGCGATGTCGAAAATCTAAAGGTCGGCGATCTGGTATCCGTGCCGTTCAACGTGGCGTGCGGTCGTTGCCGCAGTTGCAAGGAGCAGCACACCGGCGTCTGCCTGACCGTCAACCCGGCGCGTGCTGGTGGGGCGTATGGTTATGTCGATATGGGAGACTGGGTCGGTGGCCAGGCTGAATACGTACTGGTGCCTTATGCCGATTTCAACCTGCTGAAGCTGCCTGACCGCGATGCGGCCATGGAAAAGATTCGCGACCTGACATGCCTCTCCGACATTTTGCCAACCGGTTATCACGGCGCCGTCACGGCCGGTGTCGGCCCTGGCAGCACCGTATATGTCGCCGGTGCCGGGCCTGTTGGTCTGGCGGCTGCCGCTTCGGCACGCTTGCTGGGCGCTGCGGTGGTGATTGTGGGGGATGTGAATCCGACGCGACTGGTTCATGCCAAGGCTCAGGGTTTCGAGATTGCCGACCTGTCGCTGGATACGCCGCTCCATGAGCAGATCGCCGCGCTGCTGGGCGAGCCTGAAGTGGATTGCGCCATCGATGCCGTGGGCTTTGAAGCGCGTGGCCATGGTCATGCAGGTGCGCAGTCCGAAGCACCGGCCACGGTTCTCAACTCGTTGATGGGCGTGGTGCGGGTTGCCGGCAAGATCGGTATTCCCGGCCTGTACGTTACCGAGGATCCGGGCGCTGTGGATGCTGCCGCGAAAATGGGCAGCCTGAGCATCCGCTTCGGTCTGGGCTGGGCCAAGTCCCACAGCTTCCATACCGGCCAGACGCCGGTCATGAAGTACAACCGTCAATTGATGCAGGCCATCATGTGGGATCGCATCAAGATCGCCGATGTGGTGGGTGTCGAAGTCATCAGCCTGGATGACGCGCCACGTGGCTACGGCGAGTTCGATGCGGGCGTGCCGAAGAAATTCGTGATCGATCCGCACAAACTGTTCAGCGCCGCCTGAGCCCTGTCGCGGCCAATGCCCCCGAGGGAGGGGCTTGGCCGCGACGGCATCATCACAGACGGCACGTCTTCATGGGAAAGAACCACCCTTCAGCCGTTACATCCGGGAACAAGCCCTCCATCCTCCAGTCAAACCGTCTGTTTTATCATCCACCACTGGATGGTTTCGGTTAGAGGTTGACTGTAATGAATACTGCTCGCGGTATGGCACTTGCTACATTGATGGCCCTGGCGGCAAGCCCGGCTTTTGCGTTCAATCTGAATGACGCAGCGAATGCGGTTTCCAACGCCACAGGCGGTAATCAGAAAGCCACTGCGGCACCTGAAGCCGCAGGCCTGCTCAATGCCCTTGGCACACAACTGAACGTTACCCCGGAACAGGCCGTTGGCGGCACGGGCGCCTTGCTTGGGCTGGCGAAGAACAAACTGACCGGTGCCGATTACTCGCAACTGACCCAATCCGTTCCGGGTTTGAATCAACTATCGGGCGTTTCGGCCCTGGACAGTCTGGGTGGCAGCGGGCTTGGCAGCCTGCTGGGTGGTGGCGATAAATCCGGGAGCAATTCGGTGCTCAACAGCGCACTCGGCAACGTGCAAAGCATGGGCGACGTGAACAATGCCTTCAAGGCGCTGGGTATGGACAGCAGCATGGTCAGCCAGTTTGTGCCGGTGATCCTGCAATACCTCGGTCAGCAAGGTGCCAGCGGCTCCGCATTGCAGAGCCTGAGCGGCCTATGGGGCGCCGGTAGCTGATTCGGTACGCAATGCGCTGATGTGCGCATCCTTTTCGATCCAGAGCTGGTTGACCCAGTTCTGGATCTTCTCGCGAAACACCGGATCGCTCTCGTAGTCGCCCTGCCACAGGGCCGGGTCCAGTTCGCGGGTCTTGATGTCGACGATCACCTTGGGCACTCGCCCGCACAGCATGTCCCAGAACCCCGGAATCCGTGAACCCGGATACACCACCGTCACATCCAGAATCGCATCCAGTTGTTCACCCATGGCAGCCAGCACGAACGCCACACCTCCGGCCTTGGGTTTGAGCAGGTTGCGGTAGGGCGATGCCTGGGCCGCATGCTTGGCTTTGGTGAAACGTGTGCCTTCCAGATAATTGACGATGGTCACCGGCTGGCGCTTGAACAGCTCGCAGGCGGATTTGGTGATTTCCAGATCCTTGCCCTTGAGTTTCGGGTGCTTTGCCAGGAACGCCTTGCTGTAGCGCTTCATGAACGGATAATCCAGTGCCCACCAGGCCAGCCCCAGGAACGGCACCCAGATCAGTTCCTTTTTCAGGAAGAACTTGAAGAACGGCGTGCGGCGGTTGAGCGCCTGGATCAAGGCCGGAATATCGACCCATGACTGATGGTTGCAGATCAGCAGATAAGACGTATCGCTGCGCAGGCCTTCATGGCCACGAATTTCCCACCGGGTCGGAGTGAATGCGCCAAAGATGAGCTTGTTGATCTCGGCCCAGGTTTCGGCAATCCACATCACTGCCGCTGAGCAGTGATCACGCATGTGGCCCTGAAACAACAGTTTGAGCAGCGCGAAAACCAGTAGCGGGCCAATCAGTACGAGGGTATTGATCAGCAGAAGCAGTGTGACGAAACAGCCAGCAAGCACACGACGCATAAGGATCTCTTGAGTCTCTTCAAGGTTGGCAATGATAGAGACACTGATCTGTGACGCCAATTACACAGGTGCTTACAAATGTTTCACGCGCTGACGATTATGCTGATCATCTCCGAACAAACTTCAAGTTCGCTGTCTAAAACCGGGCGTCAATAAGACGCTGCACATTGCGAGGAACCTGCCACGTGAAACCGATTCTGGCGCTATTGTCCCTGCTGGCGTTGCCTGTCATGGCCGCCGAACCGACGCTGTATGGTCGCTATGAAAACATCAAGGTTCCCGAGATCGGCGAGACCTTCAAGGCCAAGATGGACACCGGTGCGCTGACTGCGTCGTTGTCGGCCAAGGACATCGAGTTGTTCCAGCATGATGGCGAGGACTGGGTACGTTTCCGTCTGGCCACCAAGGACGCGGACAATAAGGTCCATGAGCACAAGGTTTCGCGTATCAGCAAGATCAAGGGCCGCTCGGAAGGCGATGACGACGATGAAGTCATCGACCCCACCAAACGTCCTGTTGTTGACCTTGAACTGTGCCTGGGCAACAAGAAGCGCACTGTCGAAGTGAATCTGGTGGATCGCAGCCACTTCAACTACCCCTTGCTGATCGGCGCCAAGGCCTTGCGCGAGTTCGATGCAGCGGTAAACCCGGCGCGTCGCTATACCGCTGACAAACCCGATTGCTGATTGACGTCGAGGGCTGAAATCGCGAATCCTTGCGGCCTTATCTCAAGCGCCCGGATGCCATGCCGCATATTTTGATTGTCGAAGACGAGGCCGCGATAGCCGACACGCTGGTCTATGCGCTGCAAGGCGAGGGTTTTACCACGACCTGGCTGGGCCTCGGTCAGGCGGCGGTCGAGCATCAACGCGGCACACCGGCCGACCTGATCATTCTCGACATTGGCTTGCCGGATATCACCGGCTTTGAGGCCTGCAAGCAATTGCGCCGTTTCAGCGACGTCCCGGTCATGTTCCTCAGTGCCCGGGATGGCGAAATCGATCGGGTCGTAGGCCTGGAAATCGGCGCTGACGATTATGTGGTCAAGCCGTTCAGCCCTCGTGAAGTGGCGGCGCGGGTCAGGGCTATCCTCAAGCGCATGCTGCCTCGCACGGCCACGGCGGCAGGCAGCGACAACGAAGTGTTTCAAGTCGACCGCGAGCGCGTACAGATCACTTATCGTGGCCAGGCCTTGAGCCTGACCCGGCATGAGTTCCGCTTGTTGCAGTGCCTGCTGGAGCAACCCGAACGGGTATTCAGCCGCGAGCAATTGCTCGACGCGCTGGGCGTGGCGTGCGATGCCGGTTATGAGCGCAGCATCGACAGCCATATCAAAAGCCTGCGTGCAAAGCTGCGTCTTGTTGCCGCCGATGCAGAGCCGATCCAGACCCATCGTGGCCTCGGTTACAGCTACAGCCCAGGCCACAGCTGATGTCCCTGAGTATCCGGATTTTCCTGGTCTATGCGGTGTTCATCGCCTTGACCGGCTATTTCGTGCTCAGTACGGTCATGAAAGAAGTGCGCCCCGGCGTGCGTCAGTCCACCGAAGAAACGCTGGTGGACACTGCCAACCTGCTGGCTGAAATACTCCAGAACGATGTCAGCCACGGCACCCTGAACCAGAGCCGTTTTCCCGATGCGCTCAAGGCTTACGGCCTGCGCCAGCCGGCCGCGAAAATCTGGGGTTTGCCCAAGACTCAGGTCAATAACCGCATCTACGTTACCGACGCCAGAGGCATCGTGCTGTTCGATTCCATCGGCGAAGCGACGGGGCAGGATTATTCGCGCTGGAACGATGTCTACCTGACCTTGCGTGGCGAATACGGTGCCCGTTCGACCCGCAGCGATCCCGAGGACACCAACTCGTCGGTGATGTATGTCGGAGCGCCGATTCGCGACAACGACACGATCATCGGCGTCGTTACCGTGGCCAAGCCCAACAGTTCGCTACAACCCTATGTGGACCGGGCCGAGCGTCGTCTGCTGTGGTACGGCATCGGCCTGATCATCCTGGGCCTGTTGTTGGGCGCGCTGTTTTCCTGGTGGCTCAGCTCGGCATTACGCCGCCTGACCGACTATGCCCAGGCGGTCAGTGAAGGGCGTCGTGCCGAGCTGCCGCATTATCGCGGTGGCGAGCTGGAGCAGTTATCTACAGCGGTCGAACACATGCGCACCCAACTGGAAGGCAAGGCCTATGTCGAGCGTTATGTGCATACGCTGACCCACGAGCTGAAAAGCCCGCTGGCAGCGATTCGCGGTGCTGCCGAGTTATTGCAGGATGAAATGCCCGCCGAGCAGCGCCAGCGCTTCGTCAGCAATATCGAGGGTGAAAGCGAGCGCATGCAGCAATTGATCGAACGCTTGCTCAACCTGGCCATGGTCGAGCAGCGTCAGGGCCTGGAAGAGAAAGTGGCCGTGCCGCTGGCAGAGCTGGTCGATGAACTGTTGGGCGAGCGCGGTGTTCGCACCGAACGCCAGGGTTTACAGATCGAGCAACTGATCGGCACCGACCTGTATCTGTTGGGCGAGCGATTCCTGTTGCGTCAGGCGCTGGCCAACCTGCTGGACAACGCTCTGGATTTCACGCCGGCGGGCGGGACCTTGCGTCTGGCGGCCGAGCGAATCGGTGAGCGTATTCGCGTCACTCTCTTCAATACCGCAGCACCCATTCCCGATTACGCCTTGCCGCGTCTCTGCGAACGTTTCTATTCACTGCCCCGACCGCACAGTGGCCGCAAGAGCACCGGGCTGGGGCTCAACTTCGTCGAAGAGGTCGTGCAATTGCATGGCGGCGAACTGCATGTCGGAAATGTTGAAGGCGGGGTTCTGGTGACCTTGTCGCTGTAGTCGGTTCGTTCGCGATACAAACACACAATCTCCACACGCTCCCCATCATCGCTCCACATAGCGCCTCCAGACTTTCCCTATCGAAAACAGGGAGAGCCCCATGAACCGAAGTCTGGCTGTAAAACTGGGAATGATCGCGGCGCTGGTCATCCTGCTGTTGATTCCGTTGATGATGATCGGGAACCTGATCGCGGAGCGGCAGAAGCAACGCGATTCGGTACTGCAGAATATCGCCAGCAGCTCAAGCCTCAGCCAACAGCTGAGCGGGCCGGTCATGGCGGTGCCTTATCGCAAGGCGGTGCGGGTCTGGAAGACCAATGTGCAGACCAACGAGTCTTATCTGGAGCCTGCGCAGGAAAAGGGTTACCTGTATTTTTTGCCGGAGCGCTTCAAACTCGATGGCAAGGTCCAGACAGAGTTGCGTTCGCGGGGCATCTACGAAGCTCGTCTCTACCATGCAGACAATCGCGTCAGTGGCCATTTTGTGCTGCCCGAGAACTTCGGGATCACCGAGAACCTGGCCGATTACGAGTTCGATCGTCCTTTTCTGGCAGTGGGCATCAGCGATGTCCGCGGTATAGAAAGTGCCATGAAACTACAACTGGAAGGCCAGGCTCTGGATTTCGTCCCCGGTACACGGTTGGGCTGGCTGGGCGAGGGCGTGAGCGTCAATCTGCCGATGCAGGATGGCAAACAGCAGACCAGTCTGGAGTTCGCTTTCGATCTGCGTCTGCAAGGCACCGGGCAATTCAAGGTCATCCCCGTGGGCAAATCCAGCACGGTGAAACTGGCTGCCGACTGGCCGCATCCAAGCTTCATCGGCAACTATCTGCCTGCACGCCGGGATATTTCCGCCGAAGGCTTCAGTGCCAACTGGCAGACGTCGTTCTTCTCCACCAACCTGGAAGACGCGCTGAGCCGTTGCCAGCAGGCAAACAAGTGCCAGGAGTTCAAGAACCGTAGTTTCGGTGTCAGCTTCATCGAGCCGGTCGATCAATACCTGAAGAGCGACCGGGCGATCAAATATGCGCTGTTGTTTATCGCGTTGACCTTCGCCGGTTTCTTCCTCTTCGAAGTCCTCAAGAGCATGGCGGTACACCCTGTTCAGTATGCTCTGGTGGGCGCGGCGCTGGCGTTGTTTTTCCTGCTGTTGCTGTCACTGTCCGAGCACATCGGGTTTGCCAGTGCCTATCTGGTATCGGCCGTGGCCTGCGTGTTGCTGATCGGCTTCTATGTCTGTTACGTGCTGGGTGGCGTGCTGCATGGCCTGGGGTTCGCCGCTGGTCTGACGGCGTTGTATGGCTTGCTCTACGGGCTGCTCAGTGCTGAAGACTACGCCTTGCTGATGGGCGCGCTGCTCTTGTTCGGCCTGCTGGGTGTGTTCATGGTCCTGACCCGCAGGCTCGACTGGTACAGCATCACGCCGGGCAAGTCGGTAAAAACCACTGAGCCCGTTCTGGAGGCCGGCCATGAGTAACTGGCTCGGGCTGCGCGAAGAGCAGGTGCAGGCAAGGTATTTGATCGAAGGGATCAGGAGCCTGTTCGCCAACGCCGGTTCGGCCCGACGCTGTGCGTCAGGCGAACAGGCTGTCGATCACTCAAACGAACGGTCGGGTCGCCAGCATCGATGGCCGCTGGCTGACATCGGCGTACCAGGTAGCCAGTCGCGGATAGCTGCTGCGCCAGCGCAGGTCCGGTTGACGGAAGTCCAGATAACCCAGGGCGGCGGCCACGCTGATGGAGGCTACATCGAAGGCTGAACTGAGTTCGGTGATTGCATCCTGCTCGAAATAACTCAGGGCGCGCTCGATCTTTTCCTGCTGGTTATCGAGCCACTGGTCCCAATGCTTTTCCTCGGGTCGCAGCGCGGTTTCATAGCGAATCAACAGGGCGGCGTCCATGAGCGCATCGGCCAGTGAAGCCAGGGTCAGGCGCCTCCAGCGCGCCGAGCCTTCGCGGGGAATGAGCGGGTTGCCGACATGCTGGTGATCCAGATAGTCGAAGATCACTCGGCTGTCATGAATGATATTGCCGTCAGCCAGGCGCAATGCCGGGATCTTGCCGGCAGGGTTGTCATCATTGAGTTCGGCAGAGGGCGTGACGGGGGTGAGCAATATCGTCTGCAACTTCACTCTGTCGAACTGTCCGGTTTCATGCAGCAGGACAATCACCTTGCGGGCGAAGGGAGAGGCTGGGTTGGAATACAACGTCATGGTAGGTGCTGACATGAATGTTCCTCGGCGGGTACAGATTCATAGACTAGTCAGCGGGCTGTGGGTCTGCAATCCGGTTTTCGCGAATGAATTCCTTGTGGGAGGGGGCTTGCCCGCGACGGGGCCGGTGAGGCCAATGCTCTTTTATCAGCTTCCAGTTTTCAGCGCCTGTGAATGAAGTCGCGGCCAAGGCCTCTCCCACAGAGTCATCCCCGACGTTTCATCAACCCCCGAATACTCAGCCCCGCGGCAATCCCCATCCCGAGCCAGGCCAGGGTATCCCACCAGCCATCTCCCAGCAGAGCCATGAACAAGCCCGCGCCTGTCAGTACGCCAACCAGACCGGGCACGGCAAAGGTCGAACCCTTTTTCATGCTTTCACCTGCGTTCGACGGCGTACCCACCACAGGTAAAGACCGCTGCCCAGCACGATGATGGTCAGCACATCCAGCACCGCCCACAGGATTTTCATCGGCATGCCGCCGTAATCCCCGAAATGCAGGGGCTGGGACATGCCCAGGGCATCCATGTACCAGGGCCGTTCGACGATGGCCGTGACTTTCAGGGTTTGCGCATCGATCAAGACCGGTGTCGCCAAGTGAGCCGTCAGGTGCGTATTGCCCTTGAGAAACACGGCGTAATGGTGCTCGCTGGAAAAGCGTGTGCCGGGGAAGGCGATGAAGTCCGGTTTCATTCCCGGCGCGGCGGCTTCGGCGATTTCCAGCAGGTTTGTGGCAGGCGCTCGCTGGAGCAGCGGCGGCGCATCGCGATATGGCTCGATCATCGTGGCCAGCGCGTCGTTGCGCCATGAGGCAATCAACAGGTCGGCACAGGCACTGATAACCCCGGTTACGCCGACCACCAGCGCCCAGGTCAGGGTTACGACGCCAATCAGGTTATGCAGGTCCAGCCAGCGGGTGCGGGTGGATTTGCCTGCGCGCACGGTGCCGAATTCAAGCTTGCGCATGAAGGGCGCATACAACACGGTCCCGGAGACAATAGCGACCACAAACAGCAGGCCCATGAACGCCAGCAACAGTTTGCCCGGCAGTTCGGCATACATATCCACATGCAGGCGCAGCATGACCATCATGAAGCCGCCGTTGGCCGAAGGCATTTCCTGGGCTTCGCCGGTGCGTGCATCCAGGGCGAAGGTGTGGGACGAATTGGGCTCGGTGCCAGCCGTCGCCGCCGTAATCGCCATGACCCCGTCGGGATCGTCTTCGTCCCAGCCGAAGTATTGCAGTACTTCACCGGAGCGATGGGTTTCTGCGGCCTGGACCAGTTGTTCAAGGTTCAGGCGTGGCGTGTCGGCGGGCATTTCCCGATAGTGCGGCGCGTCGCCCAGCAGGTGGTCGATCTCGTGATGAAAGATCAGCGGCAGGCCGGTGATCGCCAGCATCAGCAGGAACAGCGTACAGATCAGGCTGCTCCAGGTATGAACGATGGACCAGCGGCGCACGGTTTGACTTTTCATTGCATGTTCCAAAAGCAAAAGGCCCGCTGACAATCAGGGGCCTTTGGTTCTCACTTTAATAGAGATGCCGTGGCTGAATCACCACTTGTAATTGACGCTGGCGACGACGTTGCGTTGATCGCCGTAGTAACACCAGAAACCATCGCAGGTAGCCAGGTAATCCTTGTTGAAGATGTTCTTGGCATCCACGGCTATCGAAGCACCTTTAAGGCTGCTGGCCAGGCGGCCCAGATCGTAATGCACCGAGGCGTCATATACGGTGTAGGAACCCACATGCCCAAGGTCGGTATTGCTCTGGTTGCCGTAAGTGTCACCGACATAACGTACGCCTGCACCGACGCCGAAGCCGTCGAGTGTGCCGTTGTGCCAGGTGTAGTCAGCCCAGGCGGTGGCCTGATTACGCGGTACTTGCGGGACGCGGCTGCCCTTGTCGTCGCCCTTGAGGATTTCGCTGTCGGTGTAGGTGTAGGAACTGATCAGTTTCAGGTTATCAGTCACGTCCGAAGTGGCTTCAAGTTCCAGGCCACGGACCTTGATCTCGCCAATCTGGCTGGTGATGCTGTTTTCGGTGATCGACACGTTCTTCTGGCGCAGATCGAACACTGCCGCAGTCAGCAGGGTTTTGGAGCCGACCGGCTGGTACTTCAGGCCGGCTTCGTACTGACGGCCCTCGGTCGGCTTGAACGATTCGGTCGCACTGACGCCTGCGCCGGAGGCTGGCTGGAATGACTCGGTATAGGAAATGTAAGGCGTGAAGCCGTTATCGAACACATAGCTCAAGCCAGCGTTGGTGCTGAAATTGCTGTCGCGCTGGGTGCTGGTCACGTCGTTGTTGTTATAGAACTTCGTGCCGGTGTGAATCCAGTCTTCACGTCCACCCAGGGTCAGGCGCCACTTGTCCAGAGAGATCTGGTCCTGTGCATAGAGGCCGGTCTGCTGGGTTTTCTGGTTGTAGTCGTACAGCGTCGAGTAGAGCACGTTGGAGAAATCCGCGCCGTACACCGGGCGGTTGACGTTGGTGCCCGGCACGTTACCCCAGCCATACTTCCACTGGTAATTGGTATTGGAGCGCTGATGGTCCAGGCCCAGCAATACGGTGTGGCTCAGCGCACCGGTCTGGAAGTCGGCCTGGAAGTTGTTGTCCACGGCAAACTGGCTGATGTCTTCGTTGACGATACCGGTGCTGCGACCAATATTGCCGTCTGCGTCGACCGCAGTCGCGCCATTGGCGACGCTCAGGGCCTGGAACGACAGATCGCTCTTGGTATAGCGCAGGTTCTGGCGGAACTGCCAGACATCGTTCAGGCGATGGTCGAAGGCATAGCCCAGTGCGTAATAGGTGCGGTCATAGAATTCCCAGTCCGGATCACCCAGGTTCTTGTGATGGGAAATCCTGCCAGCAGCCGAATCCAGTTTGGTGCCCTGCAAGGGCAGGAACTGGCCGGTGATCCCGGTATCGTCGCGGGTGTACTGCGAGATGAACGTCAGGTGCGTGTCGTCATCGATATTCCAGGTCACGCTGGGCGCAATGTTGTAGCGCTTGTCCGGGATGTGGTCGATGGCCGAGCCGCTGTCACGCACGACACCGCTGACGCGATACAGGAACTGGCCTTCATCGTCGATCTTGCCGGTGCTGTCGAAATTGATCTGCTTGTGTTCGTTGTTGCCGACCTGCAGGCCGACTTCGTTGCTGCTTTCGGCTTGCGGGCGGCGGCTGACCATGTCGAGCATGCCGCCTGGCGGTGTCTGGCCGTAGACCGAAGACGATGGGCCGCGCAGGACTGCGATGCGCTCAAGGTTCCAGGGCTCGGGTTTGGGGTTGGCATAGGAACCGACCGGCATCGGCAGGCCATCGAGGAACTGGGTCGGGACGAAGCCGCGAATGCGCAGCCAGTCGTTGCGCGAGTCGGAGCCATAACCGCTGCTGACGACACCAGCGGTATAGCGCAGGGCGTCGTTGAGGTTGAGCACCGAGCGGTCATCCATCTGCTGGCGGGTCACGACCGAGATCGAACGCGGCGCTTCCACGATGGGTGTATCCGTCTTGCTGCCCGCCGCTGTGCGGGTCGCTGTATAACCTTCGACCGGGCCCCATGCCGTTTCAGTTTCGCCCTGAAACCCCTGAATGTTGGTTTCCGGCAAGGCCATGGTTCCTTCCGGTGCGGCTTCCAGGCTGTAAGTGCCCGACGTGCTCCGTACCAATTGCAGGCCCGTTCCGCGCAATGCCTGACGCATGGCTGCGGTGGCCTCGAACTGGCCTTGCACCGGTGCCGATGTGCGGCCGCTGACCAGTGACGGGTCTATCGCCAGAGCCAATCCAGCCTGACTGGCAATCTGATTCAACGTGGTGGACAGAGCAGCGGCCGGCAAGTTGTAGGCGCGAACGCTTGAAGCCTGTTCGGCGGCAATGGGTGAAGTGCTCACCAGCGGTACGCCAAGGGCGATTGCCAATGCCAACAGGCTGGGACGCATCAGGGTTTCAAGCGGGCGAGACATACAAGGCTCCAGGGCAAACGGTATCTATTGCCTCTCTGCCGCATGAGTCTGAGAAAGTGACAGGGCTGTTTGAAAATAAATTCGGACTCAGGGTTTTTCGGGCGCAACGCTGTCGTTTTTCTCGCTCCGTGCCTGGACTTTCACCCACCATGGCGTGTGCTGTTCGATCTGCACCGGCAAGGTCGGCAACAAGGCCTTGAGGGCCAGGTCGGTATTGCCCAACGGGAAGCTCCCGGTAATCCGCAAGTCCGCCACCTGAGGCGATACTCCCAGGTAGCCGACCCGGTAGCGGCTCAGTTCGTCGAGCATGTCGCCCAGGCGTGCGTTGTCCATCACCAGCATGCCGCGGGTCCAGGCATCGGCGCCTGAAGGCAGGCTCAGCAGCGGGCCGAGCCCGTCTGGGGTCAGCAGGATCTGTTGACCCTCGCGCAAGACCTGTTCGTTCCCGTTGTCACGCGGATTGGCCGCGACTGCCGATTGCAGCACGCTCAGGCGCGTACCATCGGCTTCGCGCCTGACCAGAAAGCGCGTGCCCAGAGCGCGCATCCTGCCGTCGCTGGTTTCGACGATAAAGGAGCGCGGGTCGTCATGGCTGCCGGTCTCGACCAGTATTTCGCCGTCCTGGAGCACGACCCGGCGCTGTTTCGCGTCGAAACGCACATCGATTGCGCTGTGGGTGTTGAGGCGGATCAGCGTGTTGTCTGCCAGACGAATGTCACGTTGTTCGCCGGTAGCGGTGCGCTGATCGGCGAGCCAGTAATCCAGCGGCAGATAGCGCTCGCTCATGAACAGCGCCAGCCCGCAGCTCAACATCAACCCGGCCAGCCCGCCGCCCAGCTTGCGCACGCGACGGCGAAGGGTGCCGGGCGCTTGTTGCAGTGCCTTGCGTGCCGGGCCTGAGGGTATGGCGAAGCGCTGGTTAAGCATGCCCAACTGGCTCCAGGCCCTGGCATGTTCTTCGTTGGCGGCCAGCCATTTGCTGAATTCGTCCTGCTCGATCCCGTCGCCGGAGTCCAGGCAGAGTTGCCAGGCAATGGCGGCATCAAGAACTTGCGCCGAAACGGGTCTGGAGCCTGCGAGTTTCATGTCGGCTCGCCGTAGAGGGCGACATAGCACTGGCGCATGGCCTGGGCCAGATATTGCCGGACCCGTGAAACCGAAACGCCCAGCCGTTCGGCTATTTCACCATGGCTCAGGCCGTCCAGACGGTTATACAGAAACGCCGCCCGTGCCTTGCTCGACAGTTTGCCCAGCATGCGGTCGATGGTCTTGAGGTCTTCAAGGATCAGTAATTGATCCTGCGGGGAAGGGTGCTCCGCTTCCGGGATCAGCATCAGCTCGTTGAGATAAGCCTGTTCCAGTGCTGCGCGACGGAAATAATCGAACAGCAGGCCTTTGGCGACGGCTGCCAGAAAAGCACGGGGTTCATTCGGGGCCTTGAGTTCATCACGCCCGAGCAGGCGAACGAAAGTGTCCTGGCTCAGGTCTTCAGCCCGCTGTGGGCAGGCCACATTGCGTCGAAGCCAGGCCAGCAGCCAGCTGCGATGGTCGCGATACAACACGCCAACGATCTCGTTATGAGTGCTTGGGGCTGACGACACGAATGGCCTCGAATGGGAATGTGTTAAATAACGAGAACTATTCGCGATTCTGTCAGAGCGCGTGGATGCTGGCAATTGACGCTTATCGGAATGAGCGGTTCGCGAATGAATTCACACCACTCCGGTAGGAGTAATGCCAGTTAGTTAAGGTCATAAATAACTTTGTGGAAGGCAGCTTGCTGGCGACTTCAGTGTGCAGGCGCAGAATATCTGCCGGTTTCAAGGCCTTTTCGCCAGCAAGCTGCCTCCCACAAGCTTTGCTTGTGCCTTAACTGATCGGCATTACCCGGTAGCGAATTCATTCGCGAAATCAGTCAGCGCTTGTTACCGACCGGTGCCAGCAACAGCTCGATACGATGCTTGCGAATGCCATCGGCAGCGGCCTCTGCCAGCGCGGCATCGGTGATGATGGTGTCGAACTGCTCAAGTGCCGAGACCTTGTACATGCCGAACGTGCCGTATTTGGAGCTGGTGGCGATCAACACGGTTTGTGATGCCGACTGCATGGCTGCCTGTTTGACTTCGACTTTAAGCGCCGACGGCGTGGTGGTGCCCCGTTGCAGGTCCCATGAGCTGGTGGACAGGAACGCAACATCGGTCGCCAGTTGGCGTAGCGTCGCGGCAGCCAGGCCGCCTACGCTGGAGCGGTTGGGATGGTCGAGCAGGCCACCGGTATGGATGACATCCACATGGGCGGCATCGGCCAGGGCGTTGACGATGCCGAAATCATTGGTGACTACCGTCATGCCGGACAGCGCCACGATATGCGGCACGATCTCCAGGGTGCTGGTGCCGGCATCCAGATAAATGGTCATGTCCGGGTGCAGCAGCCCGGCCGCGAGCCTGGCCATGCCTTGCTTGTGGGGCAACTCCACGACGGCCTTGGATTGATGGCTGGGTTCACTGTGAACCTGGCTGGCGATACGTGCGCCGCCGGTCACCGAATAGGCACGTCCTTCCTGCTCCAGCACGGCGATATCGCGGCGTATGGTCATGTGCGAGCAGTCGAACATCTCCATCAACTGATGCACGCTGAGTACCTGGTGCTTGCGCAATTGACGAAGCATCAGCTCGCGGCGCTGATCGGGGATCATCGGTGTACCGCCAACGATGGCGATATCCTCTTCGGTGGACATTGTTACTCCTGTGCATCCATGACCCGCCAGCGGCAAGCGGCGGTCGTGGCATCTTAGCCAATCGCTCCGACAATCGCAGCAGCTCTCTCCATGGCAAGGCTGTGGGTGCTCCCTGAATCCACTATGCTCGGCGTCATTCCCGCCGTTGCGGAAATTGTTTCAAGGAGAGAAAGAGTGCTGGCAACTGCTCTGGTGTTGATGGCAGCGGTACTGCATGCAACATGGAACACCCTCGTCAAGTTCAGTGTCGAACGACTGCTTGTGATTGCCAGCATGGATGCAGTGGCCTTGGTTTGTGCAGTACTGGCGCTGGGCTTTGTCACGGTGCCTGAACGGCATATCTGGCCATGGCTGGTGGTTTCGGCAGTGCTTGAGCTGCTTTATCGCTATCTGCTGATCAAGGCTTATCGGGTAGGTGATCTGGGGTTGGTTTACCCGCTGATGCGCGGGCTTTCGCCGTTGGTCGTGCTGGGGCTGACCTTGATGTTCGCGGGCGAGCAATTGAACGCCCAGCAGATCTTCGGGATTGTGATGATCCCCTGTGGCATGGTCTGCCTGCTTTGGCATGGAGGTGGCGGTGCTCGCCTGCCCTGGTCGATGTTGCCCGTAGTGGCCCTGATTGGCGTATGTATCGGTAGCTACACCTGGATCGACGGGCAAGCCATCCGGCTGGGTGCGCATCCGCTGGACTATCTGGTCTGGCTGACGTTGATCAGCGCCTGGCCGTTTCCGTTACTTGCGGTCTGCCACAAGCGCCCGGCCTTCATGTCGTTCTGGCGTGAGCAATGGCAGTTGGGGCTGTGTGTCGGGCTGTGTGTCCTGTTCAGTTATGCGTTGGTGCTGTGGGCCATGCAACTGGGCTCGGTTGCCGAGGCCGCGGCATTGCGCGAAGTCAGCGTGGTGCTGGTGGTGTTGTTTGGTATGCGTTATCTGAAAGAACCTTTTGGTCGCCCTCGGCTATTGGCTTGCGGGCTGGTGTTGTTCGGCATGTTTCTAATGAAGTTCCAGCTATAGGAAATAGGTATGACAGTTGCATTCTGGTGTGTGTTGGTCGCGATTTTTCTGCCGATCGTTTGTTCAGCCATCGCCAAGTACGGGAATGGCAAATTCACGTCTCGACATAATCACGACCCGCGAAACTTTCTCGATCATCTTGAGGGCTTTCCCAAGCGCGCCCATGCGGCGCAGTTGAACAGCTATGAAATCACCCCGGCGTTCGCGGCGGCCGTGATCATTGCCCATATCGCGGGCAATGCGCAGTTGGTCACTATCGACGTGCTGGCTGTTCTATTCATTACCAGCCGCTTGCTCTACATCATCTTCTACCTTGCCGATCTGGCTACCATGCGTTCCATCGTCTGGTTGATCGGGTTGGGTCTTGTGGTCGGGTTGTTTGGCGCTTCCGCTTTCCCGGCTGCCTGAGTGTTTTCCAGTGGTGGCCAGGGACCTTGGCCACCACTGTCCATTTGATGTATCGAGTATTGATTTGAAAAGACTGTGTGTTGCCCTGCTGTCCTGTCTGCTATTGAGCGCCTGTGGCGGTGTCGACCCCGATTCACCCTTGGGGCAACGCAAGGCGATCTTCAAGGAAATGCTCAAGACCAGCGAGGATCTGGGCGGCATGTTGCGCGGACGCATAGCTTTCGATGGCCAGCGTTTCAGCGAGGGTGCCATCCGGCTGGACAGCCTGGCCCATGAGCCCTGGAAACATTTCCCGCAGATCAAGGAGCCTGACCAGACAAGTGCGACGGATGCGGTCTGGCAGAAACAGGCCCGCTTTCAGGAAATGGCCCGCTCGCTCGAAGCGGCGACAGGCGAACTGGTGGCTGTGTCTGGCGTCAGGCCGTTTTCAGCCAGTAACCTGACACCAGCGGTCGATAAGGTCGAGGGTGCGTGCCAGGCGTGTCATCGGGAGTTCAGGAATCATTGAAACCAGGCACCTACTGGACTTTTTCAAGCTCGGTCTGGGCGTCCTGCAATTCCTTGCGTGAGTCCGCGAGCTTTTCCTTACGCTTGTCGATTTTCTCCGGATCGCCTTTGGCCATGGCCTTGTTCAGGTCGGTCTGGCGGCGGCTCACTTCGCGCTTGGCATCCAGCACTTTCTGTTCCCGTTGCTTGAGCAGTGAAGTCTCGGTGCAGTTGGCGTTGACTTCGCTCAGGGCTTTTTCCAGGCCCGCCTGCTCACGTTTGTTGCCTTCGGCCTTGGCTTCTTGAATCCTGTTATTGATCTCCTGACTCTTAACCAGGCACTCCGACACGGGCGGGGCTTGTTCGGCAGCCATTAAGGGCGACGCTGACAGCGTAAAGCTGCCGATCAGAATCAGGGTGGAAAGAAACTTCATGTGAACTCCTTGAAAAACCATAACGTCCGGGCACGCGGGCGATGAAAAAAACGATATTAAAAGCCTGCGATACCTTGCTCCCGTAGCTGCTCGCGCAATGCCTGCACCTGCGGGTCCTGAAAAAACTCCCAGAGTCTTTTGGCCCTTCCTGGGCCTATACCCGGTTCGTTTTGCCATTGCTCGATACTTCGTGCAGCCAGTTCGTGCCATTCCATGCCCGGATTTATCCCGCCTGCCGGGGGCAGGCCGATAGCGACAAGCCAGGTCTGGAACGATCTTTCACGCGCTATTTGCAAGCTGTCGAACAGTTTAGTGCCGCTGCGTTCTGCAAAACCCGGAATTTTAGCAAGCTGCCCACGATTCAGGGTCATCCAATCGAGCAAGCCGTTGATTTCTCCGGCCTCGATCAGCTTGTCCCAGCTTCCCGGGCCCACTCCAGGCAGTGCCAGCCCCTTCTTGCTGCTGAGCCAGACCAGCCTGGCCCGGAACTGACTTTCACATCCCGGCGTTGGCTGCCAGCAACTCAGACCATGAAAATCGCTTTGTTGCGGAACCGTCAGTTCAATTCGTTCGATATTTCGTGAAACTACCTTGTCCAGGCGCGGGATGGTAAGGCCCGCCAGGCTCAGGGAAACCTGATCGCCAGGGCGGATATCCAGTGCTTGCCAGCGTTGTAGGGAACCGACGCTGAGCTTGCTGATTGTCCGGTCATCCAGACGCACGGGGTTGAGATCCAGCACGGGCGTGATTCTGCCGCTGCGTCCGATATTGAAGTTGACCTTGCGCACTTCGGCCAGCACCTGAGCGTAAGGGTATTTCCAGGCAGCGATCCAGTACGGTGCCCTGGCTTGCCAGCGCTGCGCAGGTGGCCGTTCGCCGTGACGCATGATGACGCCGTCAGTGGCGAAGGGCAGGGCCGTGCGATACCAGTGGTTGCGCCAGTCACTGGCCTGGGTGAAGTTTTCCAGCGGCTGGGTATAGATGGCGCTGTCGCTGAAGCCCATGGCTTTCAGGCCGGCGATCCGCTCCTTCATGTCTGCCGGGCCGGCTGGCCAGTCCCAGACGAATAACCCGATACTGGCCGCTTCTTTGTCGCTCATGTCTTGTCGAGCCATCAGCCCCGCGACCTTGCTGCGAGCATTGATGCTGCCCGAAGTGGCCTGAACATGGCCTGACAGACGCCAGTACAGCTCGCCCTGCAGAACCAGCGTTTCCGGCTGGGGAAGTTGCTTGGGAATGGCAGAGATCCCTTGTGCATGGCGTGTCCAGTCCTGGCCCTTGAGGCCGTCACCGCGACTGATTGCCTTGCTGAGCCTGCCGTTTTCATACACCAGCGATACCGCTACCCCATCGACCTTGGGCTGTATCCACAAGCCTTTTCGGTCTTTCAACCACTCCTGCACCGCTCGCTCGTCTGCCAGTTTGTTCACGCCGGTATGCGGGATAGGGTGAGTAAGCGGGCCTCGGGCGGTTTTCAGCGGGTTGTCAGTGGAGGGTCTGGTCGAGGAGAAACAGGACTGTAGAAAGCTCAGGCGCTGGCGTGACTGGTCATAAAGTTCGTCCTCTATCAGCGAGACGCCCTGGCGGTGATAGCTATCGTCCCATTGGCTAACCTGATGTTGCAGGGCCAGAATCTCGTTGCTGGCCTTTGCCGGTGACCAGTCAGGGCATGGGTTGGCAAAGGCTGCCGACACACTGAAAAACAGGGTTGCGCAGCTCAATAAACGTACAGCGTTCAACATCGAAGCGTCCTTGCCTTGAGGGAGTGGCCTTGAGGCTAGTCACTGTTCGTTGTTGCGGCGGACAAGGTGGTTACAGGTTTTTTCGGCAGGTACAGATGTCTGTGATTTACGTGGATGGCTGTGTCTTTAGTCTTTATTGCAGGCGTGCAGAATAGGCATTCAGTCCAGCTCTTGATCGGGTGCTCAATGGATATATCAACTCTCGCCGTTTTCATTCCTGCCTGTTTTGCTCTCAACATGGCGCCCGGCCCGAACAATCTGCTGTCGATCAGTAACGCAACGCGCTATGGCTTTGTCAGGTCATGTGTCGGTGGCGCGGGTCGATTGCTGGCTTTCGTGATCATGATCTCGCTGGCCGCAGTGGGCCTGGCGGCGGTACTGCATACGTCCGAATGGCTGTTTCATGTGATCAAGATTTTCGGCGCAGCCTATCTGTTTTACCTGGCAGTGCAGTTGTGGCGAGCCAATCCTCAGGATCAGGGCGATATGAGCGGTGCTTCTGCAAGCATGTGGAGCCTGGCGCGTCAGGAGTTTCTGGTAGCCATCGGCAACCCGAAGGCGATTCTCCTGTTCACGGCCTTCCTGCCGCAGTTCATCGATGACACCAACCACGTTACCAGCCAGTTCGCGGTACTGGGCGGGCTGTTCATTGTGTTGGAGTGTGTCGCTATCTGTCTTTACGGCTACATGGGCGTGCATGCCCGTCGTCTGTTTGCACGACCCAGCGGCAAGCGCTTGTTCAATCGCGCTTGCGCCGGGTTGCTTGCGGGAGCAGCTTCGGTGTTATTGGTGTCGCGGCGGGCTTGAGGCCCGGTTATTTCTCATTGGTTGTATCTTGCCCGCCGAAGATGTTTGCACGGCTTTTTGAGCTGCTGCCATCACTGTTTTGGGTGTCTTGCCCGCCGAATATGTTTGAGCGGCTGTTTGAACTTCTGCCATCGCTGTATTGTGTGTCTTGTCCGCCAAAGATGTTTGCACGGCTGTTTGAACGGGTGCCATCACTGTTTTGGGTGTCTTGCCCGCCGAATATGTTTGAACGGCTATTTGAACTTCTGCCGTCGCTGTATTGTGTATCTTGCCCACCGAAGATATTTGACCTGCTGGTTGAGGTTGTTCCATTGTCATAACGGCAGTCATAACCGCCAAAGATATTGGCTCTGCAATTGTCCGCAAAAGCCTGATAGAACGGCGACGCAATCAGAATGGAGCCCAGCAGGATAGCCTTGAGTTTCATGATGTTCCTTACAATAAGTGCAGGAATAACTGGCAAAGTAATCAGCCTCACTCGACTCTGTGAGAGTGATTGATTGGGTGGGTGCGGGAAAACCATTAATGGCTTAGTGTGCGGGACACCTCGTTAAGGCCGGGTCATCAGGGCGGACTCTTACTTTTGAACTATTGCGAATGTGGCATTCAGCTATTATCTATACAGACTGGACATTTCAAACTAAGTTTCGGCAGTAAGAAAAAATACCGTCAGGCTCAACTGCGGTCATCGGCGGATTCAAGGCTTTCGCAATTGTCAGAAACAACAAAGCCCCGAACGATCAGGTCGTCCGGGGCTTTGTGTTGAAGCGTTAAAGCGTATTACAGGCCGGCAGCAGCGCGCAGGGCGTCGGCGCGGTCGGTTTTTTCCCAGGTGAACGTGGTGAAGGTGTCGTCACCCACGGTCTTGGTTTGCGGCGTGCGACCGAAGTGGCCGTAGGCAGCGGTTTCCTGGTACATCGGGTGCAGCAGGTCGAGCATCGTGGTGATTGCGTAGGGACGCAGGTCGAAGATGTCACGAACCAGCTTGATGATCTTGTCATCGCTGATCTTGCCGGTGCCGAAGGTGTTCAGCGAGATCGAGGTCGGTTGAGCGACGCCGATAGCGTAGGAAACCTGAATCTCGCAGCGCTCGGCCAGGCCGGCAGCAACGATGTTCTTGGCAACGTAGCGGCCAGCGTAGGCAGCGGAACGGTCAACCTTGGATGGATCTTTACCGGAGAACGCGCCGCCGCCGTGGCGAGCCATGCCGCCGTAGCTGTCGACGATGATCTTGCGACCGGTCAGGCCGCAGTCACCCACCGGGCCGCCAATGATGAACTGGCCAGTCGGGTTGATGTGGAACTGAGTGTCCTTGTGCAGCAGTTCGGCTGGCAGCACGTGCTTGACGATCAGTTCCATCACGCCTTCGCGCAGATCGTTGTAGGAGACTTCCGGGTTGTGCTGGGTCGACAGAACGACTGCGTCGATGCCCACGACCTTGCCGTTTTCATAGCTGCAAGTCACCTGGGACTTGGCATCCGGACGCAGCCAAGGCAGCAAGCCGGACTTGCGGGCTTCAGCCTGACGCTTCACCAGTTGGTGAGAGAACGCGATTGGCGCAGGCATCAGTTCAGTTGTTTCGTTGCTGGCGTAGCCGAACATCAGGCCCTGGTCGCCGGCGCCCTGATCTTCAGGCTTGGCACGGTCCACACCCTGGTTGATGTCAGGAGACTGCTTGCCGATGATGTTCATCACGCCGCAGGTGGCGCCGTCGAAACCGACGTCGGAGCTGGTGTAGCCAATGTCGCTGATCACGTCACGAACGATCTGCTCCAGGTCAACCCAGGCAGTGGTGGTAACTTCGCCGGCCACGATTGCAACGCCAGTCTTGACCAGTGTTTCCACTGCTACGCGAGCGTGTTTGTCCTGGGCAATGATAGCGTCCAGTACTGCGTCGGAAATCTGGTCGGCGATCTTGTCTGGATGTCCTTCGGACACGGACTCGGAGGTGAAAAGTGAGTATTCGCTCATCTCTACGGGTTTCCTGAATTTTACCGATGGTGAGTGTTGCCAGCCGGTCGCTGAAAATGGCGAACCTGAATCTGGAAACCATTACGTAAGCCTACATACAGGCTTTCCCCGGGAACTAGCCCCGCAGCGATGGCCCAACGGGCCAGATCATCCTGTTCGAAACCTAACCAAAGATCGCCACAGGCCTCCCTGGCCCAGCTTTGGTCATGACTACACAACTCTGTTACCAGCAGGCTACCGCCTGGTTGCAATCGATCGGCCAGTTGCCTCAAGGCTTCGGCCGGTGCTGCCAAATGGTGAAGCACCATGTTCAGAACGACACAGTCGGCGCTCACTTTAGTGCCCGTGAGGGCGTCGGCGAGTACCAGCTCGACATTGTCCAGCTTCTCGCGCTCGCAGACATCGCGGGCCAGCTCCAGCATCGCCGGGCTGTTGTCCATGGCGGTGACATGGGCGAAGCGCCTGGCCAGTTCCGGTAGAAAGCCGCCGTCGCCGGGGCCGACTTCCAGTGCTGTTGCCTGGGCGGTGAAGCTCAGTTTGTCCAGCAGGCTCAGCAGGCTGTCACGGTATTGGCCAAGGCCGGCGATCAAATCCTGCTGGGCGCGAAACTTTTCTGCAGTACGGGCAAAGAAATCCTGACTGGCCTGGGCGCGCTGACGATGCACAAGGTCGATGCGCAGGCTGACTTCCTGCGGCAGGGTCAGGGCATCCACCTCGTCGAGCAGGGCAGCGTGCAGCCTGCCGCCGGTCAGTTCGGTATGGGGCAGGGCGCGGCGGTAAAAAATTGCGTTGCCTTCCCGGCGCGTCGCTACCAGAGCGGCCTGTGCCAGCACTTTCAAGTGGTGACTCATGCCTGACTGACCGATGGCAAATATCTGCGCCAGCTCCAGTACGCCGAACGAATCGTTGGCCAGGGCGCGCAATACATTCAGCCGTAGAGGGTCGCCGCCGGCCTTGCACAAGGCAGAGAGGTCGTCGCAGTCGTCATGGCTAATTGCAGGTACGCATAGGTTCATGGGGTCGCAGTCTAGTTAGCGACCGGTCAGGCTGCAATAGCAATATCAAAAAGTTTTGATATTGGTTGATGGGGCAACTGTCCGTGATGTCCATCACGTTATTGGCGCAGCCAGACTGCATCAATGAGGGTAAATAAGGCGACAAGGCAGGAAAAACACCTGCCAACGACTATCTTTCATTGCTCCCAGGCAGTGCCTGAGAGAAAATGGTCGCCTTTTTTCCGATCCCATTCCTTCATTCTCCAGGAGATCAGCGATGCCAAGCCGTCGTGAGCGTGCCAACGCCATTCGTGCCCTCAGCATGGATGCCGTGCAAAAAGCCAACAGCGGCCACCCCGGTGCCCCCATGGGCATGGCGGATATCGCCGAAGTTCTGTGGCGCGATTATCTGAAGCACAACCCGGCCAACCCAGCGTTCGCCGACCGTGACCGCTTCATTCTGTCCAACGGCCACGGTTCGATGTTGATTTACTCGTTGCTGCATCTGACCGGCTACGATCTGTCCATCGACGACCTGAAGAACTTCCGTCAACTGCACAGCCGCACGCCGGGTCACCCGGAATACGGCTACACCCCGGGCGTCGAAACCACCACTGGCCCGCTGGGGCAGGGTTTTGCCAACGCCGTCGGCTTTGCCGTTGCCGAAAAGACTCTGGCAGCACAGTTCAACCGTCCAGGCCACACCATCGTCGACCACAACACCTACGTGTTCATGGGCGATGGCTGCATGATGGAAGGTATTTCCCACGAAGTTGCTTCCCTGGCCGGTACTCTGGGCCTGGGCAAGCTGATTGCCTTCTACGATGACAACGGCATCTCCATCGACGGCGAAGTCGAAGGCTGGTTCACCGACGATACGCCGAAGCGCTTCGAGTCCTACGGCTGGCAGGTCATCCGCAATGTCGACGGTCATGATGCCGACGAAATCAAGACCGCCATCGACACCGCCCGCAAGAGCGAGCAGCCGACCCTGATCTGCTGCAAGACCACCATCGGTTTCGGTTCACCTAACAAGCAAGGCAAGGAAGAGTCCCACGGCGCTCCACTGGGCGCTGATGAAATCGCTCTGACCCGCGCTGCGCTGAAATGGAACCATGGTCCTTTCGAGATCCCGGCTGATATCTATGCCCAATGGGATGCCAAGGAAAAAGGCCTGGCTGCCGAAGCTGACTGGGATCAGCGTTTTGCTGCCTACTCCGCTGCTTTCCCTGAGCTGGCCAACGAGTTCATCCGTCGCATGAGCGGTGAGCTGCCTGCCGACTTCGCTGCAAAATCGGCTGCTTATGTTGCTGAAGTCAACGCCAAGGGCGAAACCATTGCCAGCCGTAAAGCCAGCCAGAACGCTCTGGGTGCTTTCGGTCCTTTGCTGCCTGAGATCCTCGGTGGTTCGGCTGACCTGGCCGGTTCCAACCTGACCATCTGGAAAGGTTGCAAGAGCATCACCGGCGAAGACGCCAACGGCAACTACCTGCATTACGGTGTGCGTGAGTTCGGTCAGGCGGCAATGATGAACGGTATCGCCCTGCACGGCGGTTTCGTTCCTTACGGCGCGACCTTCCTGATCTTCATGGAATACGCCCGTAACGCTGTGCGCATGGCCGCTCTGATGAAGAAGCGCGTGATCCATGTGTTTACCCACGACTCCATCGGTCTGGGCGAAGACGGCCCGACTCACCAGCCGGTCGAGCAATTGACCAGCCTGCGTACCACGCCGAACCTGGACACCTGGCGTCCGGCGGATGCCGTGGAATCGGCTGTGGCCTGGAAATACGCCATCGAGCGCAATGACGGCCCGTCGGCGCTGATCTTCTCGCGCCAGAACCTGCCTCACCAGGCGCGTGACGAAGCCCAACTGGCGGACATCGCCCGTGGTGGCTACGTACTGCGCGACTGCGCGGGCGAGCCTGAGCTGATCCTGATCGCTACCGGTTCGGAAATCGGTCTGGCCGTGCAGGCGTTCGACGCCCTGAGCGCTCAAGGCCGCAAGGTGCGCGTGGTTTCCATGCCTTGCACCAGCGTCTTCGAAGCTCAGGACCCAGGCTACAAGCAAGCCGTTCTGCCATTGCAGGTCAGCGCTCGTATCGCTATCGAAGCTGCCCACGCTGACTACTGGTACAAGTACGTCGGTCTGGAAGGCCGCGTGATCGGCATGACCACTTTCGGTGAGTCCGCACCTGCACCAGCGTTGTTCGAGGAGTTCGGCTTCACTCTGGAGAACATCCTGAGCACGGCTGAAGAGTTGTTGGAAGACTGAGAAAGGTCGCAATAATCTTGTAGGAGCGGATTCATCCGCGAAGAGGCCAGCCCAGCCAATACTTTTGTATCGTCTGGCTGAGTGTTTTCGCGGACAAGTCCGCTCCTACAGGTTTATGCGCAGTACGATTTGTCTTGCGAGCACCACCATGCCCCAAAACCGCCCTTACAAAGTTGCTCTGAACGGCTATGGCCGAATCGGTCGTTGTGTCTTGCGCGCGCTCTGTGAGCGAGGTGCCCGGGCAGGTTTTGAAGTGGTCGCGATCAATGATCTGGCCGATATGGCCAGCCTCGAATATCTCACCCGTTTCGACTCCACTCATGGCCGTTTCCCCGGCGATGTGCGGGTCGACGGGGAATACCTGCACATCAACGACCACCGGATCAGGGTTCTGCGCAGCGCAACGCCGGAAGGTATCGACTGGGCGGCGTTGGGTGCGGATCTGGTGCTTGAATGTTCGGGCGTCTACAACACCCGCGAAGATGGCCAGCGCTTTCTCGATGCGGGTGCGTCGCGGGTGCTGTTCTCGCAACCGATGGCCAGCGAGTCCGATGTGGATGCCACCATCGTGTTCGGTATCAATCAGCAGAAACTGACCGGCACCGAGCGACTGGTTTCCAACGCATCCTGCACCACCAACTGCAGCGTGCCGTTGTTGCGTCTGCTGGATGATGCGCTGGGCCTTGAATACATTTCGATCACCACCATCCACTCGGCAATGAACGATCAGCCGGTGATCGATGCTTATCACCACGAGGATTTGCGCCGTACGCGCTCGGCTTTTCAGTCGATAATTCCGGTGTCCACTGGTCTGGCACGCGGAATTGAGCGGCTCCTGCCGGAACTTGCGGGCCGAATTCAGGCCAAAGCAGTTCGCGTACCGACGGTCAACGTCTCGTGCCTGGATATCACGCTGCAAACGGCACGTGATACCGATGCTGTGGAAATCAACCGTATCTTGCGTGAGGCCGCCACCAGCGGCCCGCTCAAAGGCCTGCTGGCATACACCGAGTTGCCGCATGCCAGTTGTGATTTCAACCATGACCCTCATTCGGCCATTGTCGATGCGAGTCAGACCCGAGTTTCCGGCCCCCGGCTGGTAAACCTGCTGGCCTGGTTCGATAACGAGTGGGGTTTTGCCAACCGGATGCTCGACGTTGCGGACCATTTCTTGCGCGTCGCTGATCAACAACAGTAAAAAACAGGAACGCCTCATGACCGTGTTGAAGATGACCGACCTCGATCTGCAAGGTAAGCGTGTGCTGATTCGCGAAGACCTCAACGTCCCGATCAAGGACGGCGTTGTCAGTAGCGATGCCCGAATCCTTGCTTCGCTGCCGACCATCAAGCTGGCGCTGGAAAAGGGTGCTGCCGTACTGGTCTGCTCGCACCTGGGCCGTCCGACCGAAGGCGAGTTCTCGGCCGAGAACAGCCTCAAGCCGGTTGCCGACTACCTGAGCAAGGCGCTGGGCCGTGAAGTCCCGCTGGTTGCCGATTATCTGGATGGCGTCGACGTCAAGGCTGGCGATGTCGTGTTGTTCGAGAACGTGCGCTTCAACAAGGGCGAGAAAAAGAACGCTGACGAGCTGGCGCAGAAGTATGCCGCTCTGTGCGACGTATTCGTGATGGACGCTTTCGGCACTGCACACCGCGCCGAAGGTTCGACCCACGGCGTTGCCAAATTTGCCAAGGTCGCTGCGGCAGGTCCTCTGCTGGCGGCCGAGCTGGAAGCATTGGGCAAGGCGCTGGGCGCTCCGGCCAAGCCAATGGCTGCCATCGTTGCCGGCTCCAAGGTTTCCACCAAGCTGGATGTACTCAACAGCCTGAGCGCAATCTGCGACCAGTTGATCGTCGGCGGCGGTATCGCCAACACCTTCCTGGCAGCAGCCGGTCACAAGGTCGGCAAGTCGCTGTATGAGCCGGACCTGCTGGACACCGCCCGTGCCATCGCCGCCAAGGTCAGCGTGCCACTGCCGGTGGACGTCGTTGTTGCCAAGGAGTTCGCTGAAAGCGCTGCCGCAACCGTCAAGCTCATCGCTGACGTTGCCGATGACGACATGATTCTCGACATCGGTCCGCAGACTGCTGCCCAGTTTGCCCAATTGCTGAAATCTTCCGGGACTATCCTGTGGAACGGTCCGGTCGGCGTATTCGAGTTCGATCAGTTCGGCGAAGGGACCAAGACACTGGCCAAGGCCATTGCCGAAAGCGCAGCGTTCTCCATCGCTGGTGGCGGCGATACGCTGGCGGCCATCGACAAGTACGGCGTTGCACAGCAGATTTCCTACATTTCTACCGGTGGTGGCGCATTCCTCGAATTCGTCGAGGGCAAGGTCCTGCCAGCCGTTGAAGTGCTTGAGCAGCGTGCAAAGGCCTGATTTTCCGGTTCAGGAAAGGGAGTAGTTCATGGTCAGGACGTTACCGCTGTTGCTTATCGCAGGTGTGCTGGCCGGTTGTGCGAGCAAGCCTGAGATAAACGATTCGGAACCTGAGCCTCAGGCGCAGTTGCTTCAATTGAGTTGCTATCAGGCCGGTTGGCAGGCTGAAACCGTGCCAGTGATCTACAAGCGTGGCGGTCAGGAAGTATGGGACCGTTACGAGTTCATGCCGCGCACGGGAGATGTGGGCTGTCTCTGAGTCAGGTTGAAAGCTCGCTGGCAACATCTGCGAGCTTTGGCGGTCATTAAAAGGTGGGATCTTTTTCGAGAAGGAGTTTCGCCATGAAAATCGCCACCCTGGCTCTTGTGAGTTGCATTGTATTGGCAGGTTGCAGCAGTCCGGGCTCTAAAGCCCGTACCTGTGAAATATTCAGCCCGGCCTCCGTGAGTGTTCCGACGACCGAAAACAGTCAGCGGGTCGAGGCACATGTAACGGGTGAACCGGCCAGTGACCGTAATCAGGAACAGAACTGCCCCTGAAGTACAGAAGCGAGCGGCACATGCCGGGCTTTCCGGGGCAGGCCAGGAGACGTGATGAAAGGCTTGATTGCCCTTGCGGCATTTGCAGTGCTTGGCGGTTGTGCGACCACCAAGGCGCCGCAATCCAGTGATTCCTGGAACCATTGGGTGTGT
This sequence comes from Pseudomonas cichorii, assembly GCF_015471405.1. Taxonomy (GTDB): domain Bacteria; phylum Pseudomonadota; class Gammaproteobacteria; order Pseudomonadales; family Pseudomonadaceae; genus Aquipseudomonas; species Aquipseudomonas serbiensis. The sequence continues at coordinate 244,748 of NZ_BLVZ01000005.1, read as the reverse complement.
GACAGCAAGGCCGAAGTTCATTGGCGCTTTGCCGATTCGGCCAAAAAGGAAGTGGATGTACGCCTGAACCAGAGCGATCAGGTTTTCAGGCTCAAGGCCGAACCTGGTGCTGCCAGCGGGACGCTCTACAGTAACAATGTGTTGGCGTTTGCCAACAAAGGTAGCGAAGGCCTGATTTATTGGGACGCCACCAACGATTTGATCGGACGCGGCTGCAAGGCCAGATAAGTCGTAGCCGATGTTCCACCACCGCATGGCCCTGTGGCCAATGCGTATAACTTGAATAGCAGTCGCCACTACGGCAGGCTTGCACGATTAACGACCCGACCGGGAGAGATACAGACAATGGCACTTATCAGCATGCGCCAGATGTTGGACCACGCAGCCGAATTCGGTTACGGCGTTCCAGCTTTCAACGTAAACAACCTGGAACAAATGCGCGCCATTATGGAAGCGGCCGACAAGACCGACTCCCCGGTGATCGTTCAGGCTTCGGCCGGCGCCCGCAAATACGCCGGTGCCCCGTTCCTGCGTCACCTGATCCTCGCGGCAGTCGAAGAGTTCCCGCACATCCCGGTGGTCATGCACCAGGATCACGGCACCAGCCCGGACATCTGCCAGCGATCGATCCAGTTGGGCTTCAGCTCGGTCATGATGGACGGCTCCCTGGCTGAAGACGGCAAAACGCCTGCCAGCTACGAATACAACGTTGACGTAACCCGTCGCGTAGTGGCTTTTGCTCACGCCTGTGGCGTTTCCGTGGAAGGCGAGCTGGGCGTTCTGGGTTCTCTGGAAACCGGTATGGCCGGTGAAGAAGACGGCGTTGGCGCAGAAGGCATCCTGGATCACAGCCAGATGCTGACCGACCCTGAAGAAGCCGCTGACTTCGTCAAGAAGACCCAGGTCGATGCCCTGGCAATCGCCATCGGCACCAGCCACGGCGCTTACAAGTTCACCAAGCCGCCTACCGGCGACATCCTGGCGATCGAGCGCATCAAGGAAATCCACAAGCGTATTCCCAATACCCACCTGGTCATGCACGGTTCCTCGTCCGTTCCTCAGGAATGGCTGAAGATCATCAACGAGTACGGCGGCGACATCAAAGAAACCTACGGCGTGCCGGTCGAAGAAATCGTTGAAGGCATCAAGTACGGCGTGCGCAAGGTCAACATCGACACCGACCTGCGTCTGGCCTCCACTGGTGCCATCCGTGAATTCATGGCCAAGAACCGCAGCGAGTTCGACCCGCGCAAATACCTGGCCAAGACCGTCGTCGCGATGCGTGACGTCTGTATCGCCCGTTACGAAGCCTTCGGCACCGCTGGCAACGCCTCGAAGATCAAGCCGATCTCCCTGGATCGCATGTTCGAGCGTTACGCCAAAGGCGAGCTGGATGCCAAGATCAACTGAGTGTTGATCCGGTAATGAAAAACCCGCAGAGATGCGGGTTTTTTGTTAGCGGCGTTTCAACTGTGAAGTCGCGGCCAAGGCCCCTCCCACAGGTTTCGTGGGAGGGGCCTTGGCCGCGACGGCAGTCTGAAGTGCGCCCCAAAAGGAGGGACCCATCCGCGGAGGCTATCTCACAAAAATTTTTACCTGCCCGACGCATATATCTCGACTGCCATAGCTCGGCATCGTTTTTGAGCAGGACTCGCTTTTTAATCCTGATGCTTGGAAGTGATCACTGCGTACCCAAATAGCAGGGTAGGTCGCCGATGGTCGGTGCGTTACCTGGGTTGCTCAAAGCCAACACCTCATTTTTCAGGAATGCCTCAACCTCTCCTTCCCAAGGCGTTTTCGAAAAGGAGTACTGGATCAACTTGGCAGAAGCCCATAGTGGGTTGTTTTTTTTCAGCTTTCCGTTTTCCAGCCACTTGGGATTGATATCGGCGTGGGCATGGTCGTCGCTGGATTGGTAGACGTAGTTGCGGAACGAGATGATTGCGCCTTTCTCCCGGGCCAGTGGGTTACAACTCCCTTTCCGTTCCGTGTGTGCGTCCGAGTACGAGTCCTGGATCATATGCAGCAGCGAGCCGAGAGCCATGTGCTTGACGCTGACGGCCTCAGACGGGCTCTTGTAGCTATGCTGCACTCTGGGATTCCCGGATGCGACGTAAGTACCAAACTTTCCTGGCCTGAATGAACGTTTCCATTCACCTCCGGGAATGGGGTCGAACAGTGCCCCTACTGTCCAGCCTGGTTTCCCGAGATAGCTAGCGATATCCGAGAAGGCAGTGATGGCCGGGCCGTCGATGGGCTCTTTGGTCAAGTTGTTGGAAGATATCGAGAGGGTGTAGGTGAACTTGGCCCAGGCCAGCATTTTTGCCTGGGTATCGAGTGCCGTTTCCTGTTGTGATGAGGCCATCGAATGAATGAACTGGAAATCGCCGAAATGGCTTCTGTACAGCATCATCGGGTTGGCAGTGACGGTGATTGCACGACATGAAGGGAGTGCGCTGTTTTCCTTGCATTGCGCCTGTTGTTGGGCGTCCTTGAATAGTGCGTACCATTGATAAGCCCGGGTCACGTTCTGACGCAGCAATGAATCAGGGTCGTCGTTCCATTGGCTACCTAGGACAAGATCTCTGAGTACGCCTCTTTGTTTGAGTGTCTCCGCGGAGGTCTTGGCCCTTCCTCCCTCGGTGTTCTCGGGATCCAGATAGTAGTCATAGGCCAGGAGGGTGATGGTTTCATGCACCGGATACTTCAAGCCCTCGGTCAGTTTGGTTACCGAGCAGAAAGCGGACTGCCCCCAGCATTCCACATCTATAGGGTTCATGTCGTAGGCTGTGGCTGGTTGCGTTGCTGTGAACAGGCTCAATGCCAACGGTATGCATGCGTATGAAAGTGCGGAACGGCTAGAGCGCAAGGGCCGGTCGGATCGCATGGATAGTTCCTTCTAATCGTGTGCTGTCGGCGATGTATAGCTCATGCAGTGGCATATCGCCATTTCGGTGGGTTTTCAGTGATCAGAAAAATATGAAATGAGCCATAGAGACGAGCGGGGCATTTTGTCTGAGGGAGTTGGCGCTCGGGCGAGTGGCCGCAGATTTCAGGCCCCTCGCGAGCGCATCACCGCCCGGTTGGCGCCTATTTCATGAGCATTGCACACGCCGTCTTGTAAGCCTCATGCTGATACTTGTTCAACGTATCGTGCAGGGCGAAGTCGTGTTTCTTGTTCTGGGCGTTGATGGTCTGGGGGGATACGAGGATTACGTCGCAATCGGCCAGAAGCTGGAAGACGGTTTCGATCTTGAAGGTGGTCGGGCCACCGGCGAATTCGCCTTTCTTGCTGCGCTTCTTGATCGCGACATGGCTGATGCCGTTGGTCCGCACGAAACTGGCGATCTGCGCGGCGAAGGCTTTGACGTTGGCGGCCTCGTCGTCATCCTCCAGCGCGATCTTTCGGGTTGCCAGCGGCAAATGCGAGATGCCGCCGTTCTGACGGGTGGCCAGGGCGAAGATGGCTTCACTGCCTTTGATTTCTACACCACAAATAATCATGGGAATGCCTGGTGCCTTCGGTTCATATAAAGGAACAGGTTATCTCATCGCTGGCGTTATTCCTGCGCAATTGATTCCAGATATTCCGAGCGCTCGTCGCTCATGCGGGCAATGCAGTCGTTTTCGTTGATGTTGTAAGCCTTGCTGCCAGCGGCTGACGGGAAGACTTCGACCGCGCAATCGGCGTCGCGCAGCTTTTCCCAGGCTTGCTGGGCAGTCTTGAGTTTGCTGGTGAAGTCGTTGTATTGCGACTTGTTGGCGACAAATTGCGACTGGACGCGATTGAGCAGGTTCTGAAAGTTTTCCTTGAGCAGCTCTTCTGCGGTGTGCCGGCTGTAGACCGAGCATTCCAGCGTCTGGTTATCGTTGTCGACGCCATCACACGGCGTGCTGTCCGGGTCTTGAGCGGCTTGTGCGCCCGTCACGGCTGTCGCCATAAGGGCCAAGGTCAGGAAAATCGTTTTCATCGAGTGGCTCCGATCCATTGATGCAGTGAATTCTGGCCTAAGCGCGAGGCAAAGAACAGGTTTACGACGCAGGCTGGCAGCGTCCGATTGCCCTTTGTCGCATCTTGACGCTTTCGGCAAACCCCCTGTCGTTTTTGCACCCGGCTCGCCGGACCCTCCGGCATATGCTGACCCCAATAGCGCCGACAGCCGATTCGGCGCGCAAGTACCTAAAAAGGGGACAGCCTGATGAGCCCAGCCGAACTGCACGCCGATAGCATCGTCATTGACGGGCTGATTATCGCCAAATGGAATCGCGAGCTGTTTGAAGACATGCGCAAGGGTGGCCTGACCATGGCCAACTGCACGGTATCGGTGTGGGAAGGTTTCCAGGCCACGATCAACAGCATCTGCACCAGCCAGAAACTGATGCGCGAAAACAGCGACCTGGTGATGCCGGTCCATACCACCGCCGACATCCGCAAGGCCAAGGAACTGGGCAAGACCGGGATTCTGTTCGGCTTCCAGAATGCTCATGCCTACGAAGACCAGATCGGCTATGTCGAGATCTTCAAGCAACTGGGCGTTGGCATCGTGCAGATGTGCTACAACACCCAGAATCTGGTGGGCACCGGCTGCTACGAGCGCGACGGCGGCCTGTCGGGCTTCGGGCGCGAAATCGTGGCCGAGATGAACCGCGTGGGTGTCATGTGCGACCTGTCCCATGTGGGCTCCAAGACCTCCGAAGAGGTCATCCTCGAGTCGAAGAAACCGGTGTGCTACTCCCACTGCCTGCCGTCCGGCCTCAAGGAACACCCGCGCAACAAATCCGACGCCGAACTGAAGTTCATCGCCGATCACGGCGGCTTTGTCGGCGTGACCATGTTTGCGCCGTTCCTGGCCAAGGGCATCGAGTCGACCATCGACGATTACGCCGAAGCCATCGAATACACCATGAACATCGTCGGTGAGGACGCCATCGGCATCGGCACCGACTTCACCCAGGGCCATGGACAGGACTTCTTCGAGTACCTGACTCATGACAAGGGCTACGCCCGTCGGCTGACCAGCTTCGGAAAGATCATCAACCCGCTGGGCATCCGCACCGTAGGCGAATTCCCGAACCTGACCGAAACCCTGCTCAAGCGCGGCCATAGCGAGCGTGTCGTGCGCAAGATCATGGGTGAGAACTGGGTCAACGTCCTCCGAGACGTCTGGGGCGAATAACCGCCACCCACACCTTATTGAATTGATAACCCCGCTGCCCTGTGCGCAGTGGGCGTAACCCGAATTTCTGGAGTTTGACCCCATGGCTAAAATCGCCCCGCAACTGCCTATCGAAGTCGACAGCGAAACCGGCGTCTGGACCTCCGATGCATTGCCGATGCTCTATGTGCCGCGCCATTTCTTCGTCAATAACCATATGGGTATTGAAGAGGTGCTGGGTGCCGAGGCCTACGCCGAGATTCTCTACAAGGCCGGTTATAAATCTGCCTGGCACTGGTGCGAAAAAGAGGCCGAATGCCACGGCATTGAAGGCGTTGCGGTGTTCGAGCACTACATGAATCGCCTGTCGCAGCGTGGCTGGGGGCTGTTCAAGATTCAGGATATCGATCTGGAAAAAGGCACCGCCAGCGTCAAGCTTGAGCACTCGGCGTTTGTGTATGTGTACGGCAAGGTCGGGCGCAAGGTCGATTACATGTTCACTGGCTGGTTCGCCGGAGCAATCGATCAGATCCTGGCCGCCAGCGGCAGCTCGATCCGTACCGTTGCCGAGCAGGTTTACGGCGGTTCGGAAGAAGGTCATGACGACGGTCTGTTTGTCGTCAAACCGTTGTAAGTCGAGGATCGTGTTATGGCTTTCGAAGCGATGTTCCAGCCGATCCAGATTGGCAAACTGACGATCCGCAACCGCGTCCTGAGTACCGCTCACGCCGAGGTCTATGCCACCGATGGCGGGATGACCACCGACCGTTACGTGAAGTACTACGAAGAGAAAGCCAAGGGCGGCATCGGCCTGGCGATCTGCGGCGGTTCTTCCAGTGTGGCCATCGACAGTCCGCAAGGCTGGTGGAAGTCGGTCAACCTGGCCACTGACAAGATCATCCCGCATTTCCAGAACCTTGCCGACGCCATGCACAAGCACGGCGCCAAGATCATGATCCAGATTACCCACATGGGGCGTCGTTCGCGCTGGGACGGCGATCACTGGCCGACCCTCATGTCGCCGTCCGGTATTCGTGAGCCGGTACACCGTGCGACCTGCAAGACCATCGAGCCGGAAGAAATCTGGCGAGTAATCGGCAACTACGCCAGTGCTGCGGCACGCGCCAAGGCCGGTGGCCTGGATGGCGTCGAGCTGTCCGCCGTACACCAGCATATGATCGACCAGTTCTGGAGCCCGCGCGTCAACAAGCGTACCGATGAGTGGGGCGGCAGTTTCGAGAACCGCATGCGTTTTGGCCTGGAAGTGATCAAGGCTGTACGCAAGGAAGTGGGGCCTGATTTCTGTGTGGGCATTCGTATCTGTGGCGACGAATTTCATCCTGATGGCCTGAGCCATGAGGACATGAAGGAAATCGCCAAATACTACGACGCCACCGGCATGATCGACTTCATCGGCGTCGTAGGTTCGGGCTGCGACACCCATAACACCCTGGCCAACGTTATCCCCAACATGAGTTATCCACCGGAGCCGTTCCTGCATCTGGCGGCCGGTATCAAGGAAGTGGTCAAGGCGCCTGTACTGCACGCGCAGAACATCAAGGACCCGAATCAGGCCACCCGGATTCTGGAAGGTGGCTATGTGGATATGGTCGGCATGACCCGCGCCCATATCGCCGACCCGCACCTGATTACCAAGATCAAGATGGGGCAGGTCGATCAGATCAAGCAGTGCGTCGGTGCCAACTACTGCATCGACCGCCAGTACCAAGGGCTGGATGTGCTGTGCATCCAGAACGCCGCCACGTCCCGTGAGTACATGGGCGTGCCGCACATCATCGAGAAATCCGCCGGGCCGAAGCGCAAGGTGGTGATTGTCGGTGCCGGTCCTGCTGGCATGGAAGCCGCTCGCGTGTCTGCCGAACGTGGCCATGACGTCACGCTGTTCGAGAAGAAGGAATTCATCGGCGGGCAGATCACCACGGCGTCCAAGGCACCGCAACGTGACCAGATTGCCGGGATCACCCGCTGGTTCCAGCTGGAGCTGGCGCGCCTGAAAGTCGATCTGCGTCTGGGCACCGCTGCCGATGCGGCGACCATTCTCGACCTGCGCCCGGACATCGTGGTGCTGGCGGTGGGCGGTCATCCGTTTCTGGAGCAGAACGAGCACTGGGGCGCGGCCGAAGGGCTGGTGGTCAGCAGTTGGGACGTGCTGGATGGCAAGATCGCGCCGGGCAAGAACGTGCTGGTCTACGACACCATCTGTGAGTTCACCGGCATGTCCGTGGCCGACTTCCTGGCCGACAAGGGCTCGCAGGTCGAGATCGTCACCGATGACATCAAACCCGGAGTCGCGATTGGCGGCACCTCGTTCCCGACCTACTACCGCAGCATGTATCCCAAGGAAGTGATCATGACCGGCGACATGATGCTGGAAAAGGTCTACCGCGAAGGCGACAAGCTGGTTGCCGTGCTGGAGAACGAATACACCGGCGCCAAAGAGGAACGGGTGGTCGACCAGATCGTCGTCGAAAACGGTGTGCGTCCGGACGAAGAGCTCTATTACGGGCTCAAGGAAGGTTCGCGCAACAAAGGCCAGATCGACATCGAGGCCCTGTTCGCCATCCAGCCACAACCTTCGCTGAGCCAACCAGGTGACGGCTACCTGCTGTTCCGCATCGGCGACTGCGTGGCCCAGCGTAATACCCATGCAGCGATCTATGACGGATTGCGGTTGTGTAAGGATTTTTGAGGAAAGCTGCAAGCCATAAGCTGTAAGCAGCAAGAGAGGGCAGCGGATCTGCTGTGCTTTTACTTGTCGCTTACGGCTTGTGGCTTGCACCTCGCCAGAGGTTATTCTGATGTTGAGCACCATTCTCCCCCTCCTGCTCTTCGCTGCCCTGGCCCTTGCGGTGCTGGGGGCTTTGCGGCGGGTCAAAATGTGGCGCAATGGTCGGGCTTCCAAGGTCGATCTGCTGGGCGGGCTGCTGGCCATGCCCAAGCGTTATATGGTCGATCTGCACCATGTCGTCGCTCGGGACAAATACATTGCCAACACCCACGTCGCTACGGCCGGTGGGGCGGTGGCGTCTATCGTGCTGGCGATTCTGGTGCATGGTTTCGGCTTGCATAACCGCTTCCTGGGTTATGCCTTGCTGCTGATGTCGGCAGTGATGTTCGTGGGGGCGGTGTTTGTCTATCGTCGCCGGCTGAATCCGCCAGCGCGTCTGTCCAAAGGGCCGTGGATGCGTCTGCCGAAAAGCCTGATGGCGTTTTCTGCCAGCTTCTTTCTGGTGACCTTGCCGGTTGCGGGCATTCTGCCCGAGAACTTCGGTGGTTGGTTGCTGGCCGTGATTCTGGGTGTGGGCGTGCTGTGGGGCGTCAGCGAGCTGTTTTTCGGCATGACCTGGGGCGGGCCGATGAAGCACGCCTTCGCCGGAGCCTTGCACCTGGCCTGGCACCGGCGTGCCGAGCGCTTTGGTGGTGGTCGCTCCACCGGCCTGAAGCCGCTGGACCTTGCTGACCCGAGCGCGCCTCTGGGTGTGGAAAAACCCAAGGACTTCACCTGGAACCAGTTGCTGGGTTTTGACGCCTGTGTGCAGTGCGGTAAATGCGAAGCGGCTTGTCCGGCGTTTGCTGCCGGGCAGCCCTTGAACCCCAAGAAGCTGATTCAGGACATGGTGGTTGGCTTGGCGGGCGGCACCGATGCCAGATTTGCAGGCAGCCCGTATCCATCCCTCGACGGCAAGGGCAAGCCCATCGGCGAACATGGCGGCAATCCGCATCAGCCTATCGTCAACGGGCTGGTGGATGCCGAGACGCTATGGTCCTGCACCACTTGTCGAGCGTGCGTGGAAGAGTGCCCGATGATGATCGAGCACGTGGATGCCATCGTCGACATGCGCCGTCACCTGACCCTGGAAAAAGGCGCGACCCCCAACAAGGGCGCCGAAGTGCTGGATAACCTGATCGCCACCGATAACCCCGGTGGGTTCGCTCCGGGCGGGCGGATGAACTGGGCGGCGGACCTGAACCTTGACCTGCTCAGCGAGAAGAAAACCACCGACGTGCTGTTCTGGGTCGGCGATGGCGCGTTCGATATGCGCAACCAGCGCACGCTGCGCGCCTTCGTCAAAGTCCTGAAAGCCGCGAAGGTCGACTTCGCCGTGCTGGGCCTTGAAGAACGCGACAGTGGCGATGTGGCCCGTCGTCTGGGCGATGAAGCGACTTTCCAGATGCTGGCCAAGCGCAATATCCAGACACTGGCCCGGTACAGCTTCAAACGCATCGTTACCTGCGACCCGCACAGCTTCCATGTGCTGAAAAACGAGTACGGCGCTTTTGGTGGCGACTACCTCGTGCAGCATCACAGCACTTACATGGCTGAGCTGCTTCAGGGCGGCGCCCTCAAGCTCGGTCAACACAAAGGCTCCAGCGTGACCTATCACGATCCATGCTATCTGGGCCGTTACAACGGCGAGTACGAAGCGCCGCGTGAGGTGTTGCGCGCCCTGGGCATCGAGGTCAAGGAAATGCAGCGCTCCGGCTTCCGCTCCCGTTGCTGCGGTGGCGGTGGCGGCGCGCCCATTACCGACATTCCCGGCAAGCAGCGGATTCCCGACATGCGTATGGAAGATATCCGCGAAACCGATGCCGAACTGGTGGCAGTAGGTTGCCCACAATGCACTGCGATGCTTGAAGGTGTGGTCGAGCCGCGTCCGTTGATCAAGGACATTGCCGAGCTTGTGGCCGATGCCTTGATTGAAGAGCCGGTGGCCAGCAAGCCAGCGCCTGCCAGGCGTGAACCTGCGGAGGTGCATTGATGAGCGACATTATCCGCCGCGACCCGCGTGCAGAATGGATTGCCCGTAACCGTCTGCATCCCTTGCATGCGGCGATGCAGCCCGTACAAACGAGCTGGATGGGGCCCAACGGTCTGGTGCGCAAGAACGTGCATGGGCTGGGTTTTATCGGCCCCAACGGCATCAAGCGCATCGACCGCAGTGGCGCACAGCAGGGCGGTACGGCCAAGCGTTCGGCAGTCGTCGAAGTCAGCCTGCCGCTGCATCAAGTACCGGAGCCGGCTTTTTACATCACGGTTGTACCCGATATGGTCGGTGGCCGCCTGAGCAGTCACGACCGTGATCTATTGGGAATGGCTCACCAACTGGCTGGCGTCGATGGCGCTGTATTGGCGGTGGTGTTTGGTGAGCACAAGGAAAGCACTTTCGATACAGCGGGTGTCGATCGCCTGTTGGTGCTTGATGGCGATGAATTCAGCGGTTATTCACCCGAGCAGCGCGTGCAAGGGCTGCGGGCTGTGGATAACCAGTTCAACCCTCGGCACTGGCTGCTGCCTGACAGCCGCAGCGGCGGCGGGGAGTTGGGGCGGCGTTTTGCTGCCAGCCTGGGCGAGCGCCCGGCGACTCGTGTCTGGCAGGTCAAGGATGAGCAATGTATCGGGCGTGCCGGAGCGGGGCGTGAAGATCTGGCCCGCCCGCTGGCCCGTCTGATTCTGGCGGCTGCCGAGTGCGCCGAACCTGTCAGTGAAACCCGACATGAAGCGCTGCCAGTGGAGTTATCCACACCTGTGGCCCGCAGTCTGGCCCGCATTGAAGATCTCGGTGCTGTCGCGGTCGATCCGGCAGTTATCCCCATGGCCGAGGCGGAGTTCATCTTCTCGGGCGGCAATGGCGTCAAGGATTGGGACCTGTTCCATCGCACAGCGGCTGCCTTGGGCGCGACCGAGGGCGCATCCAGGGTAGCTGTGGACGACGGCTTCATGAGCCGGGATCGTCAGGTCGGTGCCAGCGGCACCTGGGTCACGGCACGGGTCTATGTGGCTGTGGGTATCTCGGGCGCGATCCAGCACCTGCAAGGCATCGGCGCCTGCGACAAGGTGATTGCGATCAATCTGGATGCCGGCTGCGACATGATCAAACGTGCCGATCTGTCGGTGATCGGTGAGAGCGCAGAACTCCTCAATGCCTTGATCGACGCGGTCGAGGCTTATCGCAATGAGGCAAAACGTGATGCGGCCTGAGCAAGCGAGTTCGTCTGTGGATAATTCTTCATTGAACAAGAGCGCATTGCAGGTCATGAGCCTGGTGTCCATCGGCTCCCATCCGGCTTCGGGACGCGCCCGCCGCGCCGAGCAGGATGCCCGCGCCGTGGAACTGGGTCTGCAACTGGCTGGGGATAACTTGCAGGTGTTGCATGCGGGCAATGCTCTGGAACCGGTATTGCGGGCCTATATGGGCATGGGGCTGGATGAGTTGCAGGTGCTGGAGCAGCCAGAAGGCGCGGATGCATTGCCTGCGCTGACCGATTACATCCGCGATTCGGCGGTACAGATTGTCCTCACCGGCAGCCAGGCGGAAACCGGTGAAGGTTCGGGCATGCTGCCGTTTCTGCTGGCGGAAAGGCTTGGCTGGCCGCTGGTGGTGGGGCTGGCTCAGGTTGAGTCGCTGGACAACGGCGTGGCCCTTGTTCTGCAAGCCTTGCCGCGAGGCCAGCGGCGACGCCTGAAGGTTCGCCTGCCGTTTCTGGCCACTGTGGATAACGCAGCGCCCAAGCCACGTCAGAGCGCGTATGGCCCGGCGCAGCGTGGAGCCCTGGGTGTGGAGGAGGTGGAAGTGGTTGTGGATGAGTTACTCACAGCTCATGCTCTGCAACCGGCTAAACCTCGCCCAAAACGCCTGAAAGTGATCAAGGCCAAGAGCGGCGCCGATCGGATGAAAGCCGCAACCGCCAAGGCCAGCGGCGGCACCGGGCAAGTCCTCAAGGGCGTCAGCCCGCAAGAGGGTGCCGCAGCGATCCTCAAGCTGTTGGTCGAAGAAGGCGTCATCCGATAAAAACCGTAGGAGCGAATTCATTCGCGAAATAGCACATTCGCGAATGAATTCACTCCTACGCGGTTATCCACCGCAGTTACACACATTCCCTGTGCGCCCACCTGTGGATAACGTGTTCGCGGGTTGCTGAACCCCATGTAAACCGTGCCTTACAGGCCTCTGGTTGAAAAATTATCAACCTAACTTGCGGTTTTTACTGACTTTTCCATGTGGATAAACAATCCACCGATCATCACGCACTCAATCAATTGCCCACAATCTCTGTTGGCCTCTCTGTGGACAAGTTGTTCGTGATCTCCTGAGAGCCATATAAAACGTGGCTTACAAGCTTTCGTATAAAAAATGATCAATTGATCGTCAATCGGCATAAAGCTCGCTTTGAAGCCTTGCTGCATCACGTCTTGAGCAGTTTTCCACAGTCCATAGCCTCCAGATCCGAAGTTGCCCCCAAAGTCTGTTGGCGCTTCTGTGGATAAGGTGTTCGTGTTCCTTTACAGCCCATTGAATACAAGGCTTTCAAAGGTTTGGTCAAAAAATGATCAGATTGTTCCGCAATTGCAACAATCACTAAGTCTCGGTTTTTTCTGGATTTTCGAGAGCCGGGAAGATGACTTTCCCACAATTGCTGTGGGTTGCTCTGTGGATAAGTTGTTCGCTGACCCCGGAAGAGGGCGGCAGAGCTGGCCTGCGAGGGAGTTGGATGTTTTTTGATCAACACCCAACTCCGCCAGGGTTACTCGTGGTTGACCGCTACGCCTTTGAGGTATGGAGCCGGTTCTGCACCGAGGTTCTCCAGAACGCGGGAGCTGTACCAGTCGATGAAGTTGACCACGCCGAACTCATAGGTCTTGGAGTACGGGCCTGGCTGGTAGGCGCTGGAGTTGATACCGCGCTGGTTCTCTTCGGCCAGGCGACGGTCCTGATCGTTGGTGGCATCCCAGACCTGGCGCATGCGCTCCACGTCGTAATCGACACCTTCCACGGCATCCTTGTGGACGATCCACTTGGTCGTGACCATGGTTTCCTGAGCGCTGATCGGCCATACCGTGAAGACGATGATGTGATCGCCCATGCAGTGGTTCCAGGAGTGCGGCAAGTGCAGGATGCGCATCGAGCCCAGATCCGGGTTCTGGATACGGCCCATGAGCTTCTTGCAGCCGACCTTGCCATCCATGGTCATGGACACGGTGCCCTTGAGCAGCGGCATGCGCACTATGCGGTTGCGCAGGCCAAAGCTGGCGTGTGCGTAGGGAATCTTCTCGGCGTCCCAGGCTGCGGCGGAGGCGGCCACATGGTCCTTGAAGGTCTGATCGGCACGCGGGTCGGTGACGTCGTCCCATTCCAGCAGGGTTTTCAACAGCTCCGGGTGTGAGCCGTTGCAGTGATAGCACTCGCGGTTGTTTTCGATCACCAGCTTCCAGTTGGCCTTTTCCATCAAGGTGGTCTGTACCGCCACCTTGGTGTTTTCCATGTCGTAGGGTTCCATGTAGTGCTTGAGCGTGGCGAGGAACTCATCGATGGCGGGTGGATTCTCCGCCAGGCTGATGAAGATATAGCCGCCTGCGGTCTTGACGTTCACGGGCTTGAGGCTGAAGTTCTTCATGTCGAAGTCGTCGCCCATCTCGGTACCCGCGTACAGCAGGCGTCCGTCCAGCTCGTACGTCCACTGGTGGTAAGGGCAGACCAGCTTGGCGACCTTGCCTTTCTCGCCGGTACACAGGCGTGAGCCGCGGTGACGGCAGACATTGTGGAATGCATTTACGCTGCCGTCCGGGGCGCGCACGACGAGGATCGGGTTCTTGCCGATCTGCAACGTCAGGTAGTTGCCCTTGGCCGGGATTTCGCACGTCATCCCCGCAATCAGCCATTCTTTGTGAAAGATTTCCTGCATGTCGATTTCAAACAGTCGGTCATCACTGTAGAAAGGCTGCGGCAGCGAATAGGTGCGTTCGCGATTCTGCAGCATCTCGGCAGTGGCCTTGCGTGCTGGTTCCAGTGGGTCGCCAAGGCTCAAGGTTGCGGTGATGTCCATTTTTCAAGTTCCCTCATGACCGCATCTATGGCGGCCTGCGAATGTGGCTAATACGGTTCTTTGCAGCACTGCACGCAAGACGATTCGGGATCGCTCATGCTTGTGAATTCTTTCGTGGCTGTTCCGGAGTGTGGAGCTGGGCGCGGACTGAACCTTATCCATGGGCGACATGGCCGAATCCGTTCCCGACTAGGGAAGCCACGGTCTATGGGGGCTGGTCGCCGTAAGTACGTGAATGTCGTTGATAGGTAAATGCGCCTCCTGCGCGTTACGCAGAATCCCCATCATAAAAGGCCGACAGTCGGTCGTGGAGATCAAGTATGTCCCAGAGCTTTCTCAACCCGGTAACCACCCAGACATGGGCCAATGGCCGCCATCTTGTGCGCGTCGTCAAGGTGATCCAGGAAACCTGGGATGTGCGGACCTTCTGCTTCATGGCCGACCAGCCGATCCTGTTCTTTTTCAAGCCGGGCCAGTTCGTTACCCTGGAGCTGGAAATCGATGGCCTGCCCATCATGCGCTCATACACCATTTCCAGCTCGCCGTCGGTGCCGTACAGTTTCTCCATCACCGTCAAGCGCGTGCCGGGCGGCAAGGTTTCCAATTACCTGCACGATACGCTGCATGAAGGCCAGGAGCTGGCGGTACACGGGCCGGTCGGGTTGTTCAATGCCATCGACTTCCCGAACCCGAAGATTCTCTACCTGAGCGGTGGCGTCGGCATCACCCCGGTCATGTCCATGGCCCGCTGGTTCTACGACACCAACGCCAATGTCGACATGGTGTTCGTACACAGCGCCCGCTCACCCAAGGACATCATCTATCACCGCGAGCTGGAACACATGGCTTCGCGGATCGATAACTTCAGCCTGCACCTGATCTGTGAGAAGCACGGCCTCGGCGAGCCATGGGCCGGTTATCGCGGTTACCTGAACCAGAGAATGCTGGAGCTGATGGCGCCGGACTACAAGGATCGCGAGGTGTTCTGTTGTGGGCCGACGCCGTACATGAGTGCGGTCAAGCGCATGTTGCAGGAAAGCGGCTTCAACATGGCGCAGTACCATGAAGAGTCGTTTGGCGCGACGCCACCGGAAGTCCGCGCCGAGGCCGTGGAACATGCCGAGATCGCTGCGGATGCGCCGGATATCGATCTGGCTGACCTGCATCAGGTTGAGTTCACCGACACCGGCAAGAGTATCCGCGTCGCGCCGGGCGAAACCGTCCATGCAGCGGCTTCCAAGCTGGGCCTGATGATTCCCAAGGCCTGCGGCATGGGCATCTGCGGAACCTGCAAGGTCATGAAACTCAGTGGCGAAGTAGAGATGGAGCACAATGGCGGGATTACCGACGAGGATGTCGAAGAAGGTTACATCCTGTCGTGCTGTAGCGTGCCCAAGGGGGATGTGCGGATCGAGTATTGATTCCACAGAGGGCGCATCGAGCATGCGCCCGGTTTCTTTCCTGCTTTAGCCGTGATTCTGTTTATAGGTCGCCAGTGCTGGCAGCAATTGCTGATCGATGGCCTGACGTACCGCTGGCAATATGGTTGCACTGCCGGTCAGCAATTGTTCGACCAGACGCCGCAAGGCTGTTGCGCGTTCATCGGTCAGGCCACACACCGCTTGCGTACAGGCCTGCTCGGCTGTTGCGCCACTGGGCATCTCAAACCCCAGTGCCCTGAGCTGGCTCAGCAAGTCTTCTTGATCAATCAAATCCGCATGCATCATGACGAGTGTTCCTTTGATCGGGTAAGGCCTCGATTCTGGTAGTGCGCTGCTGCCGCATCAACCCCGCTTGCAGTGAATGGCTCGATTACCTACGAGCATGTCGTTTTCAGTCAGGTTCTATCAGAGGAAAGTCGATCAATGGTCGGTTTTTTTCGTTTCACCTGTCATTTCTGACAGTACCCAACTTATCGCCTTGGGTATTCAATAATCCCCTGTTATTTCTGGCTAAAAAGGAGGGCTCGACTGGGTAATGACTCATCCAGTGAAGCACATGATTGATTGGCTAATGCTTGACGCTTTAAAGGCAGCACCTGTTTTCTCGAATGATGGTCTGAACAGGCCAAGGGATTGGTGGGTTAAATGCAAAGAAAAATATTTCCAGGCACGGTTTTTCCAAGCCAAAGAACAGAGTTTCCCTTTCCGCTATCACCTCCGCATGAGGCAAGACTTCTTGCCAGTATTCCTTTGAGTTTCGCACCCAAGGAGATAGATGTAAGCCCTGATGACACGATGCTTTTTGTCTCTCATGAAGACGGGAGTCGGGTCAGTTTTATCGATATTGACAGCCGTGAAGTTGTATCCAGCCTGCAGAGAGGCTGTGTGGGCGATGTGGCTGTCAGCCCGGATGGACGCAAGCTCTATGTGGCCGGGGAAGATGAATGCTCTGTCATTGATATCCAGCGCAACAAGCTCGTCGCTATCCTCGATTCGGAGGGGGTCGATAGAATTGCGGCCAGCCCGGACGGGAGTTTTATATGCTTGTCTTTCCGTTACGCGCCGGGCGGTCTTATCCGCATGGTGGATGCCGTTGATTACAATGCCGAGAGTAATTTTGACCTGGGCAGAATGTCGAATGCGGCTCTGGTCATGGCAGTCAGCCCGGATGGGCACTACATCTATGCTTCAGAACTTGCCGATGATCCCGACAGTGCCGTAGCGATGATTGATACACGGGATTATTCGCAAGTGGATATTCCAGGTTTCAGAAATCCCTGCTCCATGGCAGTCAGTTCGGATGGCAGACAGCTTTATGTCGGCGGTTTTGATGAGATGTTTGTGACGGACACGGCAACTCACAAGATCCTGTACACACTGGAGTTTGGTTCACGGGGTTACCCGGTCAATATCATCGGGGGAACAGCGGACGATAAGTATGTGTACGCCATTCATTCCTGTAATTTTGATTTGTATAGAGTCGATACGACGGAGAAAACAGCGACGCGCATCGACTTCTTTCACTCTGTAGGGGACGCTGTCTTGAACCGTCAGGGTAATCGTCTCTATACCACTCATCCTGACAGGAAGTGGATTTCCATTTATGCCTTGTAGTGTGGCAATGCTGGATCTTGTAAAGCGCAACTTACCGGAAGGGTGATTAAAGCCATTCACCCTTACCCTTGAAAGCACTGTCTTGTTCCCGCCCGAGTTTTGCTAAACTGCGCAGCCTTCCAGGAGCTGCCATGAATTACCGTCACGCCTTCCACGCTGGCAACCATGCCGATGTGTTCAAACACCTGACCCTGACTCGCTTGATCGCCCTCATGGCGCGCAAGGAGCAACCTTTCGCCTACCTCGACACCCACGCGGGGCTGGGGCTTTACGATCTCAAGGGCGATCAGGCCACCCGCACCGGTGAATGGCTGGAAGGTATCGGGCGCCTGTGGAACGCGCCGGACCTGCCTGCGCTGGCCGCCGATTACCTGCAAGTGCTGCACGACATGAACCCCGATGGCGAACTGCGCTATTACCCCGGATCACCGGAACTGGCCCGTCGCCTGACCCGTGAACGTGAGCGCGTGCTGCTCAACGAGAAGCACCCTCAGGACGGGCAGTTGCTCAAGGAAAACATGAAGGGTGATCGTCGGGTTGCCGTACATCTGGGTGAAGGCTGGCATGTTCCGCGAGCCTTGCTGCCGGTTGCCGAAAAGCGTGCGGTGATGCTGATTGACCCGCCTTTCGAGCAGCTTGATGAGATGAAACGCTGTGCGGTCGCCCTCAAGGAAGCCATCGGCCGCATGCGCCAGACTGTTGCTGCGATCTGGTATCCCGTCAAGGACCAGCGCCAGCTCAAGCGCTTCTACCAGGACCTGGCCGAAACCGGCGCGCCGAAGCTCCTGCGCGTCGAGCTGTATGTTCACCCACTGGACACCCCCGCAAGCCTAAACGGCTCAGGTCTCGCGATCGCCAACCCGCCTTGGGGGCTTGAAGAGGAACTGCGCGAACTGATGCCTTACCTGGCCGCGAAACTGGGACAGACCCAGGGTGGCTGGAAGATGGATTGGTTGATAGCGGAATAGGGGGGAGCTGCAAGCTGTAAGCCGCAAGCTTCAAGTTAAAAGCGCTTGCAGCTTGCAGCTTGCGGCTTTTAGCTTCCGGCTACGCCGGCAAACAGACGCCTGTCCCGCCCAGTCCGCAATAACCCTGTGGGTTCTTGGCCAGGTATTGCTGGTGGTACGCTTCGGCGTAGTAGAAGGTCGGAGCCTGGTCGATTTCGGTGGTGATCTCGCCCAGCCCGGCTTTGCTCAACTCGGCCTGGAAGGCTTTTTCGCTGGCTTTGGCTGCATCGAGCTGTTCTGGCTTGGTGCAGTAGATCACCGAACGGTACTGAGTGCCGATATCGTTGCCCTGACGCATGCCCTGGGTCGGGTTGTGCGCTTCCCAGAATGTCTTGAGCAGCGATTCGTAGCTGATCTCCTCTGGCTCATACACCACCAGAACCACTTCGCTATGGCCGGTCAGGCCCGAGCAGACTTCTTCATAGGTAGGGTTTGGTGTCATGCCGCCTGCATAGCCCACAGCGGTGCTGACCACGCCAGGTTGTTGCCATAGGCGTCGTTCCGCGCCCCAGAAGCAACCCATGCCGAAGATCGCGAACTCAACCGTGCCCGAGAATGGCCCCAGCAATGGGTTGCCGTTGACGAAGTGCTGTTCCGGAACGGCGATAGGTGTTTCACGGCCTGGCAGTGCTTGCTGGGCGGTAGGGAGTA
Source organism: Pseudomonas cichorii (assembly GCF_015471405.1). GTDB lineage: Bacteria > Pseudomonadota > Gammaproteobacteria > Pseudomonadales > Pseudomonadaceae > Aquipseudomonas > Aquipseudomonas serbiensis. The sequence continues at coordinate 226,034 of NZ_BLVZ01000005.1, read as the reverse complement.
CATTTTTGTTCACTAGAATTTCCGAGCGAAGAGTCATGAACCATATCCTCTCGATAAGTGAAAACAGATTAGAGGGATAAACAGTCCGACAGTGTGCCCGAGAGTCCGGTGTACAGGGAAGGGGGGTCAGGCCGACGGTCGGCGCGGGTAGCGTTGCAGTTTTTCGATCAGTTCTTCGCCGGGGATCGGCTTGTCGAACAGATAGCCCTGGCCCACGTCGCAGCGATGGCGGCGCAGAAACTTCAATTGAGCCGCGGTTTCTATGCCTTCGGCCACGACTTTGAGCTTGAGGTTGTGGGCCATGGCGATCACCGCCGAGGTGATTTCCATGTCGTCCTCGTCATCCGGAATATCGCGGATGAAACTGCGGTCGATCTTGATCACATCGATGGGGAATTTCTTCAGGTAACTGAAGGACGAATAGCCTGTACCGAAGTCATCCATCGCCAGCGACAGGCCCAGTTTTTTCAGCGAGTCGAGTTGCTGGCGAGTGTCTTCGGTGGCTTCCAGCAGCAGGCCTTCGGTCAGTTCCAGTTCCAGCAGAGACGCATCGAGTGCTTCTTCTTCAAGAATCGAGGCGATGGAAGAGACCAGGTCCGGGTCGGAGAACTGCTTGGGCGAGACATTGATCGCCACCTGCAAGTTACCGAATCCGGCAGCAGTCAGCGCTTTGCTCATGCGGCAGGACTGACGTGCCACCCACTTGCCGATTGGAATGATCAGGCCGGTTTCTTCGGCAACGCTGATGAACTGGTCCGGCCGGATCATGCCTTTTTCCGGGTGGTTCCAGCGCAACAGGGCTTCCATGCCCAGCAGACGGCCGCTGCGCAGGCACAGTTTGGGCTGGTAGAAGACTTCGAGTTCATTCTGGGTCAGGGCTCGACGCAGGTTGTTCTCGACGAACAGTTTGTAACTGGCTTCGGCGTTGAGCGCTTCGGTGAAGACCTGAACCTGATGCTTGCCGTTGGCTTTGGCCTTGTGCAGCGCCAGACCGGCGTTTTTCATCAGGGTCTGCGGGTCGCGGCCATGCAGCGGCGCGCAGGCCAGGCCGACTGAACCGGTGACGCTGATGAGCTGGTTATCGACGAACATAGGTTTGTCCAGAGTCGCCAGCACCTGACTGGCAACGTTCTGCCCGGCTTCAAGCCCGCTCTGGTCGAGCAGCACGGCAAACTCGTTACTGGCAAACCGCGCCAGTATGTCGGACGGGCTGAGGGTATTGCGCAGGCGGCGAGCCAGGCTGATCAGCAGCTTGTCGCCCGTCTGATGGCCCAGGCTGTCGTTGATTCGCTTGAAGTTGTCGATATCCACCAGCAACAGGCTCATGGGCGTATCGCTGTCTCTGGCGAAGCGCTCATCCAGATTGCGGATGAAGGCTGGCCGGTTGCCCAGGTTAGTCAGGTTGTCGGTGTAAGCCAGGCGCTCGATGCGCTGCTGCGCGAGTTTGCTCTGGGTGATGTCTTCGTAAATGCCGATGTAGTGCGTCAACTCGCGGTTGTCGCCATAGACCTTGGAAATCGACAGCTGGCCCCAGTAGGGTTCCAGGTTCTTGCGACGGCTCTTGAACTCGCCTTGCCAGCTGTTGCTTTTGGTCAGGCTGGAGTTGGCGTCGAGCAGCAATGCATTGAGGTTTTCCAGCGCCGGCAGTTCCGACAGCTTGTGGCCGTGAACTTCTTCGGAACTGTACTGGGTGATGGCCGTGAAGCTTGGGTTGACGTACTCGACCACGCCGTCGCAGTTGACCAGCAGGAAGGCGTTGGCGCTTTGCTCGACGGCACGCTGGAACAGGTACAGCGCGTTGGTTGCGGCACGTCGGCTGTGGTTGTTGATGACTTGCGCGAACTGGTCGGCCAGCTCGCCGGCAAAGGTTATTTCGTCAGGTTGCCACTCTCGGGTCGAGCCGGTCTGCTCAAGGCACAGAACACCGACGACCTGGCCATCGATGCGGATACTGGCGTCCAGGATGGCATTGATGCCTTGTGGCAAGAGAGTGTCGGCGATCTCGCGAGTGCGTGGATCGTTCTGCACGTTGCTGACATCGATTGCCCGGCTGTTGTGCAAGGCGTCCAGATAATTGGGGTACTGACTGATATCAAGTGGTTTTCGCACCTGATAATCGCAGCTTTGCCGGTGATAGTCGGCAATCGACTCCATACGCTGCTCGTGGAGGCTCCAGATACCGACACGGTCGACATCGTAGATATCACAGGCGCTTTTGGTGATCAGTTCTGCGGCTTCAAGCACCGAGTTGGCAGTGTTGTAGCGATGGCGTGTCAGGCGCAGGATCAGCTCTTGCTGAGCGCGGACACGCTCCAGATGAGCGAGCTGGTCACGCTGCGCACGCTGATTGAGTTCCAGAGCAATCTGCAGGCGTGAGTTCTGGGTTTCCAGATCCGGGCCGAACGTCTGTTCACTTTCGGCAAGCAGCCCTTCGACGACCAGGAAATACCCGCGCAGCAGATGACGATTGTGTTGTTTGTAGGCTTCACCGATTTCCAGAAGACCCAGCGGGCCTTTGGGGGTGTGCAGCGTATAGCGGACCAGATAAAACGGAGCGGATGCCAGTTGTAGCTGGATCTCGTCATGCAGCTGATAGCGCGCCTCCGGCTCCATCAGGCTGGCGTAGGGCGAACCGATCAGGGCGCAGAGTTCCACGGCAGGCAGGCCGAACTGTTTTTCGCAGTTAGGATCGAGAAACAGCAGCGCCCAATTGGCTTCATTAAGCCGCTCGAAACGCAGCATGCCCAGGCGCGAAGGCACCGGCAATTGCGTTACTACCTCGGCTGCCGTTCTGCCGGCAGCATCGGTTTGGCTTTTCATGAACAAACTCGCTTCCGGAATACTGATCGCGTGAGGGCATTGGCCCTTGTCACTTTCGCGTACGGCAAGGTTGCATCATGCAGCGCGGGCTTACAAGAGAGCGCGGTGGCTTAGTGCTATAAAAGTGTCGGTCGGTTGACCTGGCTCGGTAATACAGGCGGTCAGTTCAGAAAACGGGGGCTTTGCCGAGGTATATAACCGGGACAACAGGCAAAAAAAGCCCCGCTTGAACAAACTGTTGAAGGCGGGGTGAGGTTCGAGCGTGGGCTCGCAAACAAGTAGCAAGGCCCGCCACGCGGCGGGCCTGCTCTGGCTTACAGCAGGATTGTGCGGATATCCGCCAGCAATTCGCTCAAGCGCTTGGTGAAGCGGGCAGCAGCCGCGCCGTTGATTACGCGGTGATCGTAGGACAGCGACAGAGGCAGCATCAGTTTCGGCTGGAAGGCTTTGCCGTCCCAGACTGGCTGGATGGTTGCCTTGGAAACGCCCAGGATCGCGACTTCCGGTGCATTGACGATCGGCGTGAAGCCGGTGCCGCCGATGTGGCCGAGGCTGGAGATCGTGAAGCATGCGCCTTGCATGTCGTTCGCGGTCAGCTTCTTGTTGCGTGCCTTTTCAGCCAGTGCGGCTGCTTCGGCTGCCAGTTGCAGCAGGTTTTTCTGGTCGACGTCGCGGATCACAGGGACCAGCAGGCCTTCCGGGGTGTCCACGGCGAAGCCGATGTGTACGTATTTCTTGCGGATGACCGCTTTGCCGCTTGGTGCCAGCGAGGCGTTGAAGTCCGGCAGCTCCTTGAGCAGGTGCGCGATGGACTTGAGCAGCAGTGGCAGAACGGTCAGCTTGACGCCAGCCTTCTCTGCAGCGGCCTTCTGCGCAACACGGAAAGCTTCCAGGTCGGTGATGTCGGCCTGGTCGAATTGCGTGACGTGCGGAATGTTCAGCCAGCTGCGGTGCAGACCGCTCGCGCCCAGTTGCATCAGGCGGGTCATCGGTACTTCTTCGATTTCGCCGAAACGGCTGAAGTCGACTTCCGGAATCGGCTGGATGCCTGTGCCGCCGCTTACGCCGCCGGCTGGTGCTTCCTTGGCCTTCAGCAGTTGGGCCTTGACGTAAACCTGTACGTCTTCTTTCAGCACGCGGCCGTGTGGACCGGTTGCGCTGACAGCGCTCAGCTCGACGCCGAACTCGCGAGCCAGTTGGCGAACTGCCGGGCCTGCGTGAACCTTGGCACCGCTTTGAGCGGCTGCTGGAGCTGGAGCGGCTTCTGGCTTGGCAGCAGGCGCGGCAGCCGGAGCTGCTTCAGCCTTGGCCGGGGCCGCTGCCGGAGCGCTGGCAGCCGGAGCTGGTGCAGCGGCAGGCGCGGCGCCTGCGATTTTCAGTTTCAGGATCAGGTCGCCGGTGCCGACTTCCTGTTCCAGCTTGACTTCGACGCTCTCGACCACGCCAGCGGCAGGAGACGGGATCTCCATGCTTGCCTTGTCGGATTCCAGAGTGATCAGCGATTGGTCGGCCTGGATGCTGTCGCCTGGCTTGACCAGAACTTCGATGATCTTGGCCTTGCCCGACGAACCGATATCCGGAACGTGGATGTCCTGAACGGTGGCGCTGGCAGCTGGTGCTGGCGCAGGTGCAGCGGCTGGAGCTTCGGCCGGTTTCTCGGCGGCGGCAGGAGCCGGTGCAGGTTCGGCAGCAGCGGCCGGAGCAGCAGCTTCGCCTTCGACTTCCAGTTCAAACAGCTCGTCGCCTTCTTTCAGGCGGTCGCCCAGCTTGACCTTCAGAACCTTGATGACGCCGGCCTTGGGAGCAGGGATTTCCATGCTCGCCTTGTCGGATTCAAGGGTCAGGATACTTTGGTCGGCTTCGATACGATCACCGACCTTGACCAGCAACTCAATGACTTCACCTTCACCGTTGCCGATGTCGGGTACGCGAATTAACTCACTCACAATGTTTCTCCTTCGCAGAACCTGTTCATTCTCGATTGCGCCGTATCCAGTTGCAACGAAACAGCGTTGGATGCTCATTTACAGGTGTAAATTCCGCATCCTCGGCTGTTTCACGCCTTTGATCGGCGCAGGTTACCGATTTTGAAGCAGACTCTTAACAGTCCAGTGGGTTGCGTTTCTCAGGATCGATACCGAACTTGGCAATGGCCTCGGCCACGACTTTAGGTTCGATGTCGCCACGGTCAGCCAAGGCTTCCAGGGCTGCCAGCACCACGAAGTTGCGGTCGACTTCAAAGAAGTGACGCAGCTTGCGGCGGCTGTCGCTACGGCCGAAGCCGTCGGTGCCCAGCACTTTGTATTCCTTGGATGGAACCCACTGACGGATCTGATCGGCGAACAGCTTCATGTAGTCGGTGGATGCGATGACCGGACCTTTACGGCCGCCCAGGCATTGCTCGACGTAAGTCTGCTTCGGCTTCTGGCCAGGATGCAGACGGTTGGAGCGTTCTACCGCCAGGCCGTCACGGCGCAGTTCGTTGAAGCTGGTGACGCTCCAGACGTCGGCGCCGACGTTGAACTCGTCACGCAGGATCTTCGCTGCTTCGCGGACTTCACGCAGGATGGTGCCCGAGCCCAGCAGCTGGACGTGATGCGCAGCAGCCTTGGTGTCTTCCTCAAGCAGGTACATACCCTTGATGATGCCTTCCTCTGCACCGGCCGGAATGGCTGGCTGGGTGTAGGCTTCGTTCATCACGGTGATGTAGTAGAAGATGTCCTGTTGTTCTTCGGTCATCTTCTTCATGCCGTCCTGGATGATCACCGCCAGCTCGTAGCCGTAGGTTGGATCATAGGTGCGGCAGTTAGGTACGGTGGAGGCCAGGATGTGGCTGTGACCGTCTTCGTGCTGCAGGCCTTCACCGTTGAGCGTGGTACGCCCGGCGGTGCCGCCGATCAGGAAGCCACGGGTACGGCTGTCGCCAGCGGCCCATGCCAGATCGCCAATGCGCTGGAAGCCGAACATCGAGTAGAAGATGTAGAACGGCAGCATCGGCTGGTTGTGGTTGCTGTACGAAGTACCGGCAGCGATGAACGACGACATGGCGCCGGCTTCGTTGATGCCTTCTTCGAGGATCTGGCCCTTCTTGTCTTCGCGGTAGAACATCACCTGGTCTTTATCGACTGGCTCGTAGAGCTGGCCGACGGACGAGTAGATGCCCAACTGACGGAACATGCCTTCCATACCGAAGGTACGGGCTTCGTCCGGGATGATCGGAACGATGCGCTGACCGATTTCCTTGTCCTTGACCAGTTGCGCCAGGATGCGCACGAAAGCCATGGTGGTGGAGATTTCACGGTCGCCCGAGCCGTCCAGGATCGCTTTCAGCGTTTCCAGTGGTGGCGTCGGGATGCTGATGCTCTTGGCGCGGCGCTGTGGCACGAAACCGCCCAGGGCGCTGCGGCGCTCGGCCAGGTAACGGGCTTCGGCGCTGCCTTCTTCCGGACGGAAGAACGGCAGGCTTTCCAGGTCGGCGTCCTTGATCGGCACGTCGAAGCGGTCACGGAAGTGACGCAGGCTGTCGACATCGACCTTCTTGGTGTTGTGCGCGGTGTTCTTGGCTTCGCCTGCACCGGTACCGTAACCCTTGATGGTCTTGGCCAGGATGACAGTCGGCTGGTCTTTGTGGTTGACCGCCTGATGGTAGGCTGCATAGACCTTGTACGGGTCGTGGCCACCACGGTTGAGTTTCCAGATTTCGTCGTCGGACAGGTCTTCGACCATGGCCTTGAGTTCAGGCGTGTTGAAGAAGTGCTCGCGAACGAACGCTCCGTCCTTGGCCTTGTAGTTCTGGTACTCGCCGTCGATGACTTCGTCCATGCGGCGTTGCAGGGCACCGTTGGTGTCCTTGGCCAGCAGTGGGTCCCAGAAACGGCCCCAGATGACCTTGTTGACGTTCCATGCTGCACCGCGGAACACGCCTTCGAGTTCCTGGATGATCTTGGCGTTGCCGCGAACCGGGCCGTCGAGGCGCTGCAGGTTGCAGTTGATGACGAAGATCAGGTTGTCCAGCTTCTCGCGACCGGCCAGAGCGATGGCGCCCAGGGATTCCGGCTCGTCGGTCTCGCCGTCGCCCAGGAAACACCAGACTTTCTGCTTGCCTGCCGGGATGTAGCCGCGGTTTTCCAGGTACTTCATGAAGCGTGCCTGGTAGATCGCCTGGATTGGACCCAGACCCATGGATACGGTCGGGAACTGCCAGAAGTCAGGCATCAGCCATGGGTGCGGGTACGAGGACAGGCCTTTGCCGTCGACTTCCTGACGGAAGTTGTTCATCTGCTCTTCGCTGATGCGACCTTCAAGGAACGCACGGGCATAGACGCCTGGCGATGCGTGGCCCTGGAAGTAGATCAGGTCGCCGCCGTGCTCGTCGGTTGGAGCCTGGAAGAAGTAGTTGAAGCCGATGTCATACAGCGTTGCGCTGGAAGCGAAGCTGGAAATGTGACCGCCCAGGTCCGGGTCGTTCAGGTTGGTCTTTACGACCATTGCCAATGCGTTCCAGCGTACCAGCGAGCGAATGCGGCGTTCCATGAACAGGTCGCCAGGCATGCGTGCTTCGTGGGTGACTGGAATGGTGTTGCGGTATGGCGTGGTGATGGCGTAAGGCAGCTGCGAACCACTTCTAGTGGCCAGTTCGCCCATACGGGTCATCAGGTAATGAGCACGGTCTTCGCCTTCTTTGTCGAGAACCGATTCCAGGGCGTCCAGCCATTCCTGGGTTTCGACGGGATCGAGGTCTTGCATGGCTTGCTCCAGGGCGGAAAGGCTTCCAGAATCGGTTGCCTGAGTTTGCGACTGGCCTTTTGGGCAGACGACATAAAATTCTTGGATTACCGGAGGGTTGTTCCGGCGGCGTGTAGTTTTACTACAAATCGACGACCATTTCAGCCCTTCGAGTTACATACCCAGTAGTAAAACTACAGAGAAGCGACCAAATCGCTCCTGTCGTGTTGTGAGATAAAACGTTACCGTTGATGTGAGATTTATAATTCTTGGTGAAAAATTGGTGTCTGCTGCTAGTGAATCAAATTTTTCAGCAATTTATAACCTTTGTTCTACATTCGGTGGTTGCGCATGAAACTTGCGGACATTGCAGGTAGCCCATTGCACGCCGATCAAGGATAGACCATGAGCCTACCTTCGCTGGCCGATTTTCCGGCCATCCTGCTGCCTTTAGTTACCCGCGCACAACAGACATTTCGTACAGCGCTTGCTGGTTTGCCAAGTGATGCACTGACGTCTTTCGAGGCTTGGCCCGAGTCGCGCCGCCATGCATTCGATCGCGTCTGTGCATCCAGTGATTTCGTCACCGAACAGGTCTGCCGCGATCCCCGCATGCTTCTGGAGCTGGCCGGATCGGGCGAGCTGGAGCGCAGTTTCAGTGTGGGCGAACTGCGCGGGCAAATAGCTGCCGCCTTACTGGCTGCCAGCAGCGATGATGAACTGGGGCGTAATCTACGTCGCCAGCGCATGCGTCAGCAAGTGCGGATTATATGGCGTGACCTTACTCGTCAGGCAGATCTGATCGAAACCTGCCGTGACTTGTCCGAGATGGCCGATGCTTCCATCGACCTGGCGTACCAATGGCTGTACGAGCGTCACTGCCAGTTGCTCGGCACGCCGACCGGGCGCCGTACCGGCCAGCCGCAGCAGATGGTGATCCTCGGCATGGGCAAGCTGGGTGCCGTGGAGCTTAACCTGTCTTCGGATATCGACCTCATCTTCGCTTATCCCGAAGGCGGCGAGACAGTCGGTGCGAAGCGGGCGCTGGACAATCAGGAATTTTTCATTCGCCTGGGCCAGCGCTTGATCAAAGCACTGGACCCGGTGACAGTCGATGGCTTCGTGTTCCGCGTCGATATGCGTCTTAGGCCTTACGGTTCATCCGGGGCGCTGGTGCTGAGCTTCAATGCGCTGGAGCAGTATTATCAGGATCAGGGCCGTGACTGGGAACGTTACGCCATGATCAAGGCGCGGGTGGTGGGCGGCGATCAGGTGGCTGGCGAGCAATTGCTGCAAATGCTGCGTCCGTTCGTGTACCGCCGTTATCTGGATTTCTCTGCCATCGAAGCGCTGCGCACCATGAAGCAGTTGATCCAGCAGGAAGTCCGGCGCAAGGGCATGGCCGAGAACATCAAGCTTGGCGCTGGCGGCATCCGCGAAGTGGAATTCATTGCCCAGGCCTTCCAGTTGATTCACGGCGGCCGTGACCTGAGCTTGCAGCAGCGGCCATTGTTCAAGGTGCTGAAAACCCTGGAAGGCCAGGGCTATCTGCCTTCTGCCGTGATCGACGAATTGCGCGAAGGCTACGAGTTTCTGCGCTACACCGAGCACGCGATCCAGGCCATTGCCGACCGCCAGACGCAGATGCTGCCGGACAACGAGCAGGATCAGGCGCGCATTGCCTTGATGATGGGCTTTGCCGACTGGCCGACGTTCCATGAGCAACTGATGCATTGGCGTAGCCGGGTTTCATGGCATTTCCGCCAGGTCATTGCCGATCCGGACTCTGATGCCGATGACGAGCAGCAGGATGAAGGCGAAGTCATCGTGGGCGGTGAGTGGTTGCCGCTGTGGCAGGAGTCTCAGGATGAAGAGGCGGCTTGTCGCCAGTTGTCGCAAGCCGGCTTCGTCGATGCCGACAAGGCGATCCGCCAGTTGGCCAATCTGCGCGGCAGTCCACAGTTGCGTTCGATGCAGCGCCTGGGGCGCGAGCGTCTGGATGCCTTCATTCCCCGTCTGCTGGCCCAGGCCGTAGAACATCAAAGCCCGGATCTGGTCATTGAGCGAGTATTGCCGCTGGTCGAAGCGGTAGCGCGGCGTTCGGCTTATCTGGTGCTGCTCACGGAAAATCCCGATGCGCTGCGGCGTTTGCTGACTTTATGCGCTGCCAGCCCGTGGATCGCGGAACAGATTGCGCGCTTCCCGCTGCTGCTCGACGAGTTGCTCAACGAGGGACGCCTGTTCAATCCCCCGTTGGCGCCCGAACTGGCGGCCGAGCTGCGTGAAAGGCTGATCCGTATTCCCGAGGACGATCTTGAGCAGCAGATGGAGGCCTTGCGGCATTTCAAGCTCGCCCACCGTCTGCGGGTTGCGGCGTCCGAGATATCTGGCAGTTTGCCGCTGATGAAGGTCAGCGATTACCTGACCTGGCTGGCCGAGGCCATTCTGGAACAGGTTCTGGCGCTGGCCTGGCGACATACCGTTGCCCGGCACGGCACGCCTTCGCGCCCCGATGGCAGCCTGTGCAACCCGAGCTTTGTGATTGTCGGTTACGGCAAGGTGGGAGGTATCGAGCTGGGGCATGGCTCGGACCTGGATCTGGTCTTTATCCATGATGGTGATCCGCAGGCTGAAACCGATGGCGCCAAGCCTATCGACGGCGCGCAGTTCTTCACCCGCCTTGGTCAACGGATCATTCACCTGCTGACGACTCAGACCAACTCCGGCCAGCTTTATGAAGTAGATATGCGCCTGAGGCCATCCGGCGCGTCAGGCCTGTTGGTCAGCTCGCTGGGGGCTTTTGCTCGCTATCAGGAAAATGAAGCCTGGACCTGGGAACATCAGGCGCTGGTGCGTGCCAGGGTACTGATCGGCAGCCCGGATGTCGGGAACGAGTTCGCCAAAGTCCGGGCCTCGGTTCTGGGCCGCGAGCGCGATCTGGACAAACTGCGCTCGGAAGTCAGCGAGATGCGCGCCAAGATGCGCGATAACCTGGGGACTCGACTGACCGCAGCAGGAACGGCGGCCAATGCTTTCGATCCGGCAATGTCGTTCGACCTCAAGCAGGATGCCGGTGGTATCGTCGATATCGAATTTATGGTGCAATACGCGGCCTTGGCGTGGTCCAGAGAGCATCCCGCCTTGCTGCGCTACACCGATAACATTCGTATTCTCGAAGGCCTGGAAGAGGCCGGGTTGCTGCCTGATGCCGATGCCAGCCTGTTGCGCGAAGCCTATAAGGCATACCGTGCAGCGGCGCACCGTCAGGCATTGCAGAACCAGGCCGGAACAGTGGCCGGTGATCAGTTTGAAGTCGAGCGGCGCGAAGTGATGCGGATCTGGGCAGGGTTGGGACTGACCTGAACCCATGTTGTAGGAGCGGACTCATCCGCGAAAGTGCTTTGAAATGTTTCAGGCCCCTTCGCGAATGAATTCGCTCCTACGGTTTATCGAACGCTATATATAGATAGCTATGACAGGGAGGCGTCAGGTTGTGTGGGAAGGTCACGCAACCTGACAAGCCTCCCTGGCTGTTTTTGGATCGAGCATGAAAATTTTGATCGTTGGGCCTAGCTGGGTCGGTGACATGGTGATGGCGCAGACGCTGTTCCAGTGTCTGAAGCAGCGTCATCCTGAGTGCGAAATCGATGTGCTGGCTCCGGAGTGGAGCCGTCCGCTTCTGGAGCGCATGCCTGAAGTGCGTGCCGCCCTGAGCTTTCCGCTGGGGCATGGCGCGCTGGAGCTGTCGACCCGACGCCGGATCGGCAAATCCCTGGCCGGCCAGTACGATCAGGCCATCCTGCTGCCCAACTCGCTCAAGTCCGCGCTGGTGCCTTTCTTTGCGGGCATTCCCAAGCGCACCGGCTGGCGTGGCGAGTTCCGCTATGGCCTGCTCAATGACGTGCGGATTCTGGACAAACAGCGCTATCCACTGATGATCGAGCGTTTCATGGCCATGGCGTTCGACAAGGACGCAGAGTTGCCGCGCCCTTATCCGAAGCCAAGCCTGCAAATCGACACCGCTGTTCGTGATGCCGCGTTGGCCAAGTTCGGCCTGACGCTGGACCGACCGGTGCTGGCGCTATGCCCGGGTGCCGAGTTCGGTGAGTCCAAGCGCTGGCCGTCCGAGCATTACGCACAGGTGGCCGAGTCCCGGATTCGTGAAGGCTGGCAAGTCTGGCTGTTCGGCTCGAAGAAGGATCATCCGGTCGGCGAGAGCATTCGCGACTATCTGATCCCCGGCCTGCGTGAAGAGGCGGTCAACCTCAGCGGTGAAACTTCATTGGCCGAGGCCATTGATCTGTTGTCTTGTGCTGATGCCGTGGTGTCCAACGACTCCGGGCTGATGCACGTGGCGGCTGCGTTGAATCGTCCGCTGGTGGCGGTCTACGGCTCTACATCGCCCGGTTTCACGCCGCCTCTGGCCGATGAGGTCGAGATCGTGCAGTTGGGGATCGAATGCAGCCCCTGTTTCGAGCGCACATGCCGTTTTGGTCACTACAACTGCATGCGCCTGCTTGAGCCGAACTCCGTGGTCCAGGCATTGGGCCGTCTGGGCGGCACCCCGGTGGAGGTCGCCTGACTTTGCGGGTATTGCTGATAAAGACTTCTTCGCTGGGCGACGTGATTCATGCTTTGCCAGCGTTGACCGATGCGGCGCAGGCTCTGCCGGGCATTCAGTTCGACTGGGTGGTGGAAGAAGGCTTCGCCGAAATTCCGACCTGGCACCCGGCGGTGGACAAGGTGATTCCGGTGGCGATCCGTCGCTGGCGCAAGAACCTGTGGCAGACCTTCAAGACCGGTGAGTGGCAGGGTTTCAAGCAGCGTCTGCGCGAGACACATTACGACGTGGTCATTGATGCCCAAGGCCTGTTCAAGAGCGCCTGGCTGACCCGTTACGTCAACGCTCCGGTTGCTGGCCTGGACAAACACTCGGCACGCGAGCCCATTGCCAGCCGTTTCTACGACCGGCCTTACCCGGTGGCACGTGGGCAGCACGCGGTTGAGCGGTTGCGGCAGTTGTTCGCTCAGGCTCTGGGCTATGAACTGCCTGCGGGCCTTGGCAATTATGGCCTCAAGCGTCTGTCGGCACTGGATGAAACGCTTGAGGCGCCATTCGTGCTGTTTCTGCATGGCACCACCTGGGCAACCAAGCACTGGCCCGAGCATTATTGGCGGCAACTGGCGGAGCTGATGGCTGCGCGAGGCCTGAACGTGCGCCTGCCATGGGGCAACCCGGCTGAAAAGGCCCGCGCCGAGCGTATCGCCGAAGGCCTGGGCAATGCGCAGGTCTTGCCGAAGCTGAATCTGGCGGGCGTTGCCCGTGTACTGGCCAGTGCCCAGGCCTGCGTGGCGGTGGATACCGGCATCGGTCATCTGGCTGCGGCGCTGGATGTTCCGACCATTTCCCTGTTCGGGCCGACCAATCCGGGCCTTACCGGTGCCTACGGCAAGTCCCAGGTGCATCTGGCCGGTGATTACCCGGCATGTGCTCCTTGCCTGCAAAAGAAATGTACTTATCAACCGACGGCTGACGATCAGTTGCGGTTCGACCTGAAACGCGAGTGGCCCATGTGCTTCACTCGTTTGAATCCCGAGCGGGTAGCGAGCCAGTTGGGCGCGCTGTTGCTGGCAAAGGAACACAACTGATGCAACTGGCTTTCGTACTCTACAAATATTTCCCGTTCGGCGGCCTGCAACGCGACTTCATGCGTATTGCGCTGGAGTGCCAGGAGCGCGGGCACCAGATTCGGGTCTACACCCTGATCTGGGAAGGCGATGTGCCGCCTGGCTTCGAGGTGCTGGTCGCGCCGGTCAAGGCGTTCTTCAACCATCGGCGCAACGAAAAGCTCAGCGCCTGGATGGAAGCGGACCTGGCCAAGCGCCCCGTGGATCGCCTGATCGGCTTCAACAAGATGCCCGGCCTTGATGTGTACTACGCCGCCGACGGCTGTTTCGAGGACAAGGCGCAGAACCTGCGCAACTCCCTGTATCGCAAATGGGGCCGTTATCGCCACTTTGCCGAATACGAGCGGGCGGTATTCGCCAAAGACGCGAAAACTCAGGTGCTGATGATTTCCGAAGTGCAGCAGCCGCTGTTCATCAAGCACTACGACACGCCATTGTCGCGCTTTCACCTGCTGCCGCCGGGTATTTCCCAGGACCGCCGTGCGCCGCTCGATGCGCCGGATATTCGCGCCGGGTTCCGTCAGGAATTCGGGCTGGCCGACGACGACCTGCTGCTGGTGCAGATCGGATCGGGTTTCAAGACCAAAGGCGTGGATCGCAGCCTCAAGGCGCTGGCCGCCTTGCCTGCCGAACTTAAAAAACGCACGCGCCTGTTTGTAATCGGCCAGGACGACCCCAAAGTATTCCAGCTGCAAAGCACAGCATTGGGGCTGGGCGAACAGGTGACCTTCATGAAAGGGCGTAGCGATATTCCGCGTTTCCTGCTCGGCGCCGATCTTCTGATTCATCCGGCCTATAACGAGAACACTGGCACTGTGCTGCTTGAAGCGCTGGTGGCCGGCTTGCCGGTGCTGGTCAGTGCGGTCTGTGGTTATGCTCATTACATTGCCGAAGCCGACAGTGGTCTGGTGCTGGATGACCCGTTCGAGCAGGCGCAGCTCAACGAATATCTGGTAAAGATGCTCGAAGACAATGCGGCGCGCCGCACCTGGGGCCTCAATGGTCTGGCGTTCGCCGATACGGCTGACCTTTACAGCATGCCGCAGCACGCTGCCGATGTGATTCTGGCGGAGCACTATCAATGAAGCTGTTCCTCGCTGAACCCTTCAAGAGCCGGTGGGCCGGGCGAGATGCATTTGCCGAGGTCGAGGCTCTGGATGGACAGGTCTATCGCGAGCTGGAAGGTCGTCGCACGCTGCGTACCGAAGTCGATGGCCGCGGTTATTTCGTCAAGATTCACCGTGGTATCGGCTGGGGTGAAATCGCCAAGAATCTGGTGACCGCCAAGCTGCCGGTGCTGGGAGCGGGCAAGGAGTGGGACGCGATAGCGCGTCTCAAGGAAGTCGGCGTGCCGACCATGACCGCCGTGGCCTATGGCGAGCGTGGCAGCAATCCGGCGGCTCAGCATTCGTTCATCGTCACCGAAGAGCTGGCACCCACCGAAAGCCTGGAAGATGTCAGCATCAACTGGCGCAACGAGCCGCCCGAGCCGCGCTTGAAGCGGGCGTTCATCGCCGAAGTCGCACGGATGGTCGGGATGATGCACCGCGCCGGTGTAAACCATCGGGACTGCTACATCTGCCACTTCCTGTTGCATACCGACAAGCCGGTGACGGCCGATGATTTCAAACTGTCAGTCATCGACCTGCACCGTGCCCAGACCCGCCGTGCAATCACGCCGCGCTGGCGTAACAAGGATCTGGCCGCGCTGTATTTCTCGGCGCTGGACATAGGTCTTACCAAACGCGACAAATTGCGTTTTCTCAAGGGGTATTTCCAGAAGCCATTACGTGAAGTACTGGCTCGGGAAGCCTCATTGCTGCGTTGGCTGGATAAAAAGGCGGACAAGTTGTATCAGCGTAAATTGCGTTACGGAGATGCGCTCTGATGGCTGGTTGGAATCTTGAGCCGGAATACGCCTTCCTGGCTGAGGACTTCGGCAGTCTGGACGCGGTTTTTGCCTTGCAGGGCGAACAACTGACCAGCGATCTGCTCTCTGAAGTGATTCGTGTGGAACGTGGCGGCGTGACCTATTACGTCAAGCGCTACACCGGCGCAGGGAAAGGCCTGCGCCGCTATCTGGGCCGCCCGAGGGTCAAGTCCGAATGGCAAAACCTCAAGCGTTTCGCCAAATGGGGTATCCCGACTGCCGACGTGGTGGCCTGGGGCCTGGAGCGCAAGGGCGCGGCCTATGATCGCGGCGCGCTCATCACACGCGAACTTCCCCGTACCGAAGACCTGTCCGAGCTGGCGCGGCACAAGGATGCCCGGTTGTCGAATCGTGCCTGGGTCGATGTCATCAGTCGGCAACTGGCGCGCTGCACCCGGATCATGCATGACCAGCATTTCACCCATAACGATTTGAAGTGGCGCAATCTGTTGGTCGACGACCAGTCCAGGCTGTTTTTCATCGATTGCCCCAACGGTGCGTTCTGGTGGAGCTTCATGCTTCGCTATCGAATCACCAAGGATCTGGCTTGCCTGGACAAGGTCGCCAAATACCATTTGTCCGCGACCCAACGTCTGCGCTTCTACTTGCAGTACCGTCAGCGGGATCGTTTGAACGCTTCCGACAAGAAGCGCATCCGTCATGTCGTCAGTTTTTTCGAGGGGCGTGAATGAGCGTTTTCATTGCCGATTCCGACCGTGCCCTGCTTGAGCGTCATGGTCTGATCGACTTTCAGTCGCTATGGGACATACAGCTCGACGCTGTTGATGAACCCAATACCGGTCGCGGCGGCTGGAGCAGTGTGTTTCGTCTGGAGCTGGAAGGTCAGGGCTTTTATCTGAAGCGTCAGAGCAATTACCTGACCTATACGCTGCATCATCCGTTTGGTGAGCCATCGTTCTCCCGCGAGTTTCGCAATATCAGCCGCTATCGGAAGCTGGGTATTCCAGCGTTGCAGGCCGTGTTCTATGGCGATAGCAAGGTCAATGGCGAGCATCGTGCAATTCTGATGACCCGTGCTCTGGATGGCTGGACTGACCTGTATGTCTTGCTTGAGCAATGGTCCAGGCTGAGTGCCAGTCAGCACACTGCGATTCTTCAGGCTTGCGGGCAACTGGCTCGCAAGCTGCATCAGGCCGGACAGGTTCATGGTTGCTTCTACCCCAAGCATATTTTTCTGCAGGCTCAGGGCGACGTTTATCAGGCACAGCTGATCGATCTGGAGAAGACCCGCCCGGTTTTCTTCGGCAAGCGTGATCTGATCAAGGATCTGGAGCCCTTGTTGCGACGTGCGACGGCGTGGGGGGATAGCGAATTGCGGGTATTGTTGGCTGCCTATCTGCAGGCGGCTCCCGACAGCGCCCAGGTCGATGCCTGGTGTTTGCGTCTGGGCAAGCGTGGCAAGCACAAGCGCGACCTTCACCACCGTGACAACAAAGAGGCGCGCTGATGCGTTTGTCTGAACTCAAGAATGCCGGACGCACACCTGAGCTGCCTCTGAACGTGACCCTGGCCGACACCATTGGTCCGGCCGATCTGCAACTCTTGACGCTATTGCGGGTGCTGCCGGGTCAACGCTATGTCGGCGCGGGTGTCTGGCGCGGTCGTACGGTGCTGGCGAAGCTGCTGGTGGGCAATAAGGCTGCCCGGCATTTTCAGCGTGAACTGGATGGCGTCCGCCTGCTGGCCGAACAGGGCTTGACCACGCCTCTGCTACTGGCCGATGGCTTGCAGGAAGGCGAAGGCGGCTGGTTGTTGTTCGAGTTTCTGGATAACGCCCAGAGCCTGGGTGATGCCTGGAATCAGGTTGAGAACCTGCCGCCGCTGGCCGATGAGCAACAGCTTGTGCTGGGTGAAGCGCTATCAGCCATTGCCCGGTTGCATGCCAAAGGCCTGTGGCAGGAAGACCTGCATCTGGACAACCTGCTGCGCCATAGCGGCCAGTTGTACCTGATTGACGGCGCGGGCATTCGTGTCGAAGAGGCAGGCAAGCCGTTATCCCGTCAGGCCGTGCTGGAAAACCTTGGCGTGTTTTTCGCCCAGTTGCCCAAGGCACTGGAGCCGTTTACCGAAGAACTGCTGGTGCATTATCTGTTGAGCAACGCCGAACATGCCTTGCCCATGGAGGCCCTGCAAAAGCAGATCGACAAGGTGCGTAGCTGGCGCTTGAAGGATTACCTGAACAAGACCGGGCGTGATTGCAGCCTGTTCAGCGTCGAAGACACGGCTTCGCAATTCCGGGCGATCCGCCGCGAAGAAGAGTCTGCCCTGTTGCCCGTTCTGGAGCAGGCCGACGACTTGCTGGACAAAGGCCATCTGTACAAGACCGGCGGTGCTGCGACTGTAGGTCGTGTCGAGGTCAATGGCCGCACACTGCTCATCAAACGCTACAACATCAAGCACTTCGCCCACTGGCTAAAACGCTTCTGGCGTCCGAGCCGTGCGTGGCATTCCTGGCGTGAAGCCAATCGCCTGGAGTTCCTGGGGATCGCCACGCCCAGACCGCTGGCGGTGCTGGAGCAGCGTGTACTGGGCTTGCGCCGCAAGGCGTATCTGGTCACCGAGTTCCTGTCGGGGCCGGATATCATCAAGCGGTTCGCGCCTTACGTTGAGTCGGGTGATGTGCCGGAAAATGAACTGCTGGCACTGGACCTGCTCTTCGAGCAACTGATCCGCGAACGCATCAGCCATGGTGACTTAAAGGGCCATAACCTGTTCTGGCATCAAGACCGCTGGGCCTTGATCGATCTGGACGCCATGCAGCAACACAGCTCCCAGTCGTCGTTTGCAACCGCATATGCCCGCGACCGGGCGCGCTTCATGCGTAACTGGCCCGCAGGAAGTGCGCTGCACCAGTTGCTGGAGGAGCGCTTGCCTGGGTAGTTGCCAATGCCGATCAGTCATGAATTGAGAGAGGCATTGGCCACGACGACCAGCTTGAGGCAACACATTTGCATTGCCTGAAACTGACTTGTCGCGGCCAAGGCCCCTCCCACGAATTGTGATCCTTACTTGCCTGCCACCAGTCAGGTCACGTGCATCAGGTTCAACTCCTCAAGTGCCGCCACCAGCGCAAACATGTTGTTGTAAGGCGTCATGTGGGTGTTGGTCCAGGTCGGGCGGTCGATGTAGAGCTTGCCTTCGGCATTGACCTGTATCGGCGTGCGGTGAATGAAGGTGTCCCGTGATCGGTGGACGATGGTTTGCAGGCCGTCCTCCGATTGTTCGATCAGGAACATTCCGGGCCGGGTCAGTCGCTGTTCGACGGGCAGCGTTTGCACAGGGCGTGTGACGATAGCCTGGGTTGCTCCCGGGATTTCCATTTCCACCAGATAATCGCTTTTGATCGGCACGGTTTCAGGGATCAGGCCGCGTCTGATCCTGTCGCCCGGATCGGCTATCACGCCTCTGGATTGTCCGGGCGGGGTATCGATAACGCGCAGGCCGATCCCGGCTTCCAGTTCGGCGATGCCCGGTATGATCTGCTGGTAGGTGTTGGCGTGGGTGTTGCCCACCAGAGCGATCCATTTGTGCGAGCCCATGACTTCCTGGTGTTTGCGAATGGTGAGGTGCGCAAAGTAATTCATCATTTGCTGACGAGTGGTGGGTGCTTCTCCCAGGATGCCCTTGAGGTGGTAGCTCGCCGAGCAGTCGATCGCACGGATCTCCACGCCATTCTGCTGGGCCTTGAGTACCAATTGCTCGAAGGTATAGATCCTGTTCGGGTCGGTATAGTGTCCTCTGTCGAGCCTTTTCAGGTCATGCAGCAGGGTCTTGCTCATTTGCCCGGTCTCGAAAAAACGGTCCAGATCCGCTTGGTGCAGGTCAGCCAGCAAATGCTCCAGGTACAGCGTCTTGACCTTCTGCTGCGACAGCAATGGCAGGTTGTCGATAATCAGCTTTTTGCTGGCCACTGAAGAGTGAGACTCGCCAATCACCAGGCCATCGGTGTGCTGGTACAGCGTCTGTAGAAAGTCCGGCAATGGAACCTTTGACTCTACGTTAGGCATTTTCGGGCGCACAGGCAGTTCGATGGCTGCAATATTTCGGGCATCGGCTTGCAGCTTGGCGCGCACCTGGAAAAACTTGCCCCGTACCGCGCTCAGTTCCGGGTCCATGAAAAAGTAATGCTGATCCAGCCCTTTATGCTCGAAGTTCGCCAACTGATACAGAGTGCTTCTGTTCTCCAGCGGGACTTCGTACGTGGCATCTGCCAGCGACTTCTGAATGGCGCTCGATGGACTGTTGGGCGTCCAGTGATCGGGCTCTATACGCAACCAGCCCTTGGTGTCAGCCCAGCGAAAACCGTATTCGCCCGACCAGAGTTGTGGGTTCTCGATGCTTTTCCTGTTGCCCAGTTCCTTGAACAGAGCCATGTCCAGCAGGGTGCTCTCGGGTAATGTTTTTGCGGGGGGGATGGTCAACGGGTTGGCGAACTCTATCGTGAAGTCGCAACGGGCTGCCGGGTCTGCTGGCGCTGAGCCTGCAGTGGTTTTGATCCGTGTCGGGCTGCCGCTCGCAACGTCCTGGATATGAACGCTGGGCACGCCTTGAAGCTCGGCAATACCAGGAATCTGGCCATGGGTGGTTGCCAGCTTTTCATCCAGAAGGGCGATCCAGCGTCTTGATGGCTCACTCGCTACGTCGCTGCTGATGAGTTTATGGCCAAAGAAATTGCTCATTTTCTGGCTGGCTGCTGTATCGCCTGCGGCAGCCGCTACGGGGTGCCGGATGAGCGGATAGCTGATCGAAGAGCTGAACGGGCGCACTTCGATGCCATGTCTGTGGGCGATCTTGATCAAGTGGTAATAGTCGTACTCTGTTGTCTGGTTATTCAGGGCCTTGTCGTTGAGATATTCCAGATGCTCCTTGATTTCATGGGAGCCGGAGCGGGTCTTCTTGCCCAGTTGGCGATAGCGGGCAAGTTTTGGCAGATGCTTGTCAGTGAACAGATGCTCGATGTACAGAATCTCGACCCGTTCCTTGGCCAGAAGAGGCATGTTCTGGATAAGCAGGCGCTTGCTGGCGACCGACCTGGGCGCTTCGCTCAGGACCAGGCCGCTATTGTGTGCCAGCAGGCTCTCGAACAGCGTGTCGAGGCTTGCCCCGGACTCAAGCGTCGGTAATGAAGGGCGTGGTGGTAATGACGGCGCACTGAAAAAGGCATGGGCATCGTGGTAGAGCTTTTCCCTGAGGACGGTGAATCTCAGGCGCATCTCCACGAAGTAGGTTTCAAAGTACTGCATCATGCCCAGCCCGCTCGGGTCATAGCCCTCTCCGCTGATAATGAGCTCCATGTGGGGTTGCATCTGTGCCGGCAACTCGTAGTCGCCAGGCGTCGTGCCTGTGCCGGTGGCTTCTGCTTCTGGCAACGGTCTGTAGTTCTGCGGGCTGTCCCGTCCGCCGCCTCGTAACTGCTGACGGTCAGCGAGCTGCCATGTACCGTGTTCATCCAGGTATACGGGCTGCTTGCCGAAAAAAGCGAACGGGTTGGCCGGGTCGATGATCTGCCAACTGCGGATCTGCGCGTCGTATTGGACCTCAAAGGTCTTGCCGGAAAGCTCGATGTACTGCCTGCCGTTGACTGTGCTGATGCCTTTGGCGTGACCGTCGCCGATACGCGGTACGTTACTCAATGAAAGATGCACTTCAAGCCCGTCGCGCACGCCCGTAGCGGAGGCGGATGCGGTATCGAGTGCAGGGGCCGGCGTTTGCCATGTGCCGCGGGCACCGGGTTTTACGAATTGTCCGGTACTACTGACCTCGGTCGAGGAACTGCTGATAGTGCGCAGGACCGGGAAGTAACCGTTGGTATCCGGTTTGCCGACCAGAAGGGCTTCGTCGTGCAGGTTTATGGGATACAGGTCTTCGTAGCGGGGTAACGAGGGCACACGTTTCACCGGGCGTAGAGCCGAGTCGGGTGAAGGTGGCGGACCGATCTGGCGTACCACGCCGCCGAAACCCTTGAGGCCTGAATGCAGATCACCTGCCGCGCCGAAGCTGTTGAGCATGGCGGTCAGTATGTAGGCGCTGGCGGTTTCGCTGTCGCCGTCACGCAAGGACTGGAGCGCACGAACTGTGTCATGCAGGGACAGCAAGGCACCCACGGCAAAGCTGGCAGGCGGAAAGGGCAGAGTGACAATGGTGGCTATCACCTCGATGCTGACCCATATCAGTTTGGCCAGCATGTCATTGCGCCCGGTGGTGGTTTCTTCCACATCCCGCAGTTTGCGCAGGATCGGGCGATTGAAGCAGGTGTCGGCGAAGTCGGAAATGGATTCCCTGGGTAGAAAAGGTGCCTTGCTGGCGTTGCCCTTCTGCATGTCTCTCAGGAAGAACGACAGGGCCTTGCGTGATTTTAGGCGGCAGCGGTCCTTGTAGTAGTCGATCATGCCCGGTGTGCCGAGTGAATCGGTGAAACTGCTGAACAGGCGGAACTCTATGCCGTCCGGTGCCTGTGGCGTGTAGAGAAGCGACGCCTGCCTGATGGACATGGGAAGGATGGCGATGCAGCCTTGCACTGTTTCGACGTGAATCAGGTTGGTGTCGGGAATGACCAGTTGATCGATGCCTCCCACGCCTGAGGCGATAAAGGGTTTATCCACATGGATCTGTAACGGATACAGCGGGTATTGCTCGCGCGTCCTTGCATCGCTCAGATGGGCGTGGTCGATGGAATCCCAAAGCCATTGATACTGCGTCGCGCTGATATGTCCCTTGAGCAGGCTGCGCAAGGCCGCCGCTTTCATCTGTAGCTGTGTCATCAGCAGGCTGGTCTTGCGACGGTATTCATAACCTTGCGAGCCGGTATTGAGCAGGGTGTTTTTCACGAGAGCGATGTAGTCGTCGGCCAGCCATTGGTTGCGTACCGACTCGGCGACTTTCACAGGCGACAGCGCGCTCAGGTTCACGCCCTCCGGGCCACGGAAGGTTGCCTGGGTGTCGGCGGTACTGCGGATGATGCCGATGCTGTCGTCGTAGCCATTGAGCAGCATGTCGGTATAGGTCAGCGTCTCGCGCTCGCTGCTGATCACAATCAGGTCGGGATCTACGCGGCCTACCGGTACGTCGAGCAGTTTGCTGATCTGCCTGCTTGCCCGTTCATGGGTGTAGGCCTTGAAGGATTGCATATGGGTATGCGGTTTGGCGTCGTAATTCTTGCGTGCGCCGTTGGCTGCATCCTCAAGAGCCACCAGTTCCTGGCGTTGTGCCGGGGTGGCATGCCGATACCAGTCAGGCGTGTGTCGCTGCTGCTCGGATAACGCCACACGAATGTGCTGTTCGGCGAGAATGCGCAGGCCAGCATCAAAGCCTGACAGGCTGACCAGTTCAAGGAAGCCCTCGGGCGGGTAGGGTTTGAGTTTCAAAGCCGCCAGTTGCGCTGCAAGCCCGGCGCGAGCCGCAACCTCCACCTGATTGAGCAGGTAGTCGCACAGCTTGTCCGAAACCACCCAGCCGACCAGTTCATTGCGCAGTTGGGTTTGATTGTCGAAGGCCCAGAAACACTGAGTCTGCGGAGCGTCCACTGCAACCATGATCAGGCGCTCCAACTGACCTGTTGTCGTTTCCTGGCGAACGACCAGCAATTTGCTCAGTACCTGGCGGTTCAGTTTGACCTGCTGGACGATCAGGCGGAAATCCGTGTTGCCCTGTGCCGGATTCGTGACCGTTTCGACAATCGTGAAATCCTCGGGCCGGATATGGCCTTGCATTTTGGCGGCGTAAGCCAGGGCGCTTATCTGTCTGCGAGTCAGCAAGTGCATGAGTTGCTGATTGTGTTCTTTACGGTACTGCGCCTGTTGAAAGGCTGCGAAGGTCAGCCGCAGGTCGAGTTCTTCGATGACCTTGACCAGATAGGCCGGGGTCAAGGATGAGTGCTCTTCTGCCAGCGGCGCGTCTTCAAGGCTGAGCGTCGTGTGCCCGAGAAATTCCGAACCGGCTTTGCCGTCGCCCGGATGCAGGCCGTACAGCGCCAGTTCCGTCAATGAGCGGGTCACCGTGTAGGCTTCGCCTGTCACTGGAAGTGTGCGCTGAGTGTTGGCCTTGATGGTGCTCGGGTCCAGGTCGTAACCCAGATCGTTTGCCATCCGTATGCGCAGTTGTGCCCTGGCAAACTGCTCCGGGGATGCCGCCGCATTGAGGGCGCTCACCGTGACTGCGCGTGCCTGATCATACTGCTGCAGGCGCTCGGCATAGGTGCTGCGGTCATCCTGGCTGGCCATCTTGATCCAGTCCGGCAGGCTGCGGCGATAGCGGCTTTCCAGAGAGGCCAGTTCGCGCAGTTCCAGCAGGGCTCCGGGGCCGAACAGGCCGCGCATGCCAATGGCATTCTGGATCAGTGCCTGATGTTTTTCCCGGTTATCGACGCTCGTCAACATGCAGGCGTAGCGGACATCTTTGCGCTGTTTGTCGATCAGCCTGTCCATGGCGTGAGCGTAGGGAGAATCGCTGATGGGCGTGAGCAGCAGGTCGGCTGCCGTGAACGGCTCAAGATGCAGATCAGGATCGTTGCCGATCTCTGTCAGCACGTCCTGATGGCGCTGCTCGATACAGTTGAACAGGGCATCTCTCAAGGTCGGGCTGTTTAGCCAGTCGGGCAGGGTTTCAAGCATCTGTGCCTGGCTGGTGAAACCCGTTGCGCCGATGCCCGGCATTATCAGCAAGGTATGACCCTGATCCTGGCTCATTACCAGAGCGCCGGCCACTTCGACCTGCTCTTGCTCCTGAAGCTTTACATGCAGAGAAAAGATTTTGGGAGGAACCGCCGTCGGACTGTCCGACCGACGGCGCGAGGCGGGCAGGCACGCCAGATATTGTGTGGTGAGATCTCGTTCGTGGATCTTGACGCTGAGTTCGTCACGCAGGGTTTGCTGCATGCCGGTCAGGAATTTCTCGTAACGGGTTCCGTCTGACGCGCTGGGCGAATCCCAGTAATCATCGATGCGTTGCAACAGGCGGGCTACTTCCAGCTCTCGCTGTGAGGTGTCCGAGGTCGTGATTGCATCCAGCAAGGTATCCTGCGCTGTAGGCAGTTCGCCCAACTCTGTCTGCAGGCTGGTACTCAGCTCTGCGAGCCTTTTGAGGGCGGCCGAGGCTGCTGGCAATGTATCGTCGGGGAGCCCGGTTGGAGGGGGCAATGTTTCCATGTGTCTACTTTCCGTTGAGCACTTCAAGCGCTGAGGTTTGATTGAGGGCCGTCGGGCCGACAGTGATGGGCTCAATCAATCAGAAGCAGTGCGCAGCGAGGGCGTAGATAGTTATTGGATGCAAAGCCTGTCTATATATTCGGATCGGCTTTCAGTCCCCGAGCCAAATCCCCGGTCATTACGCTATAATCGCGCGCTTTAGCTGTCCCTGGCCCGCAGTGCGGGGGGCACACCTTTTATCGGGCGCGATGCGCCTGCATGCAGACTAAAGAGGCTAGACCCTAGTGGCATTGACGATCCTTGGCCTGTCCGGCGCCCTTAGCCATGATCCTTCCGCAGCGCTTTATATCGACGGCAAGCTGATTGCGGCGGCTGAAGAAGAGCGTTTCGTTCGCGATAAACATGCAAAGAACCGCATGCCCTACGAGTCGGCGAAGTTCTGCCTGGAGCAGGCAGGCATCAAGCCTTCGGACGTCGATGTGGTGGCGATTCCGTTCGCGCCGATCAGCCTGTTCGGCAAGGCTCGCTGGCACTACGCCAAGCGTTACTGGTACGCACCTGACCGCGCACTCGATGCACTGTTGATGGGCAACCGCCGTTACAAG
Source organism: Pseudomonas cichorii (assembly GCF_015471405.1). Classification (GTDB taxonomy): domain Bacteria; phylum Pseudomonadota; class Gammaproteobacteria; order Pseudomonadales; family Pseudomonadaceae; genus Aquipseudomonas; species Aquipseudomonas serbiensis. The sequence continues at coordinate 201,102 of NZ_BLVZ01000005.1, read as the reverse complement.
CGCTACCGCAACAAGATCGTCTGGTGCCTCGAGCAATTGGGCTTCGATCCGAAAAAGATCAAGATCGAGCCGGTCGAGCACCACCTGGCCCACGCTTCCAGCGCCTACCACTGTTCCGGTTTCAAGGAAAAGACCGCGATCATGGGTATCGACGGCAAGGGTGAGTACGCCACGACCTTCTTCGGCTATGGCGAAAACGGCAAGATCCACAAGATCAAGGAATTCTTCGACCCGGACTCCCTCGGCGGCCTGTATGGCGCGATCACCGAATTCCTCGGTTTCGAGATGCTCGACGGCGAGTTCAAGGTCATGGGCATGGCGCCGTATGGCGATGCCAGCAAGTACGACTTCTCGCGTCTGGCGACCTTTGAAAACGGCGAGCTGATCATCAATACCGAGCTGGCCAACGTCATCGGCCTGCGTCGCTATAAAGAGAACGGCAAGGGCTTCTACTTCTCGCCGAAACTGATCGAATGGCTGGGTCCGAAACGTGTAGGCGATGTGGCCGATGAGCCTTACATCCACTACGCCGCCAGCATGCAGGCGCTGTTCGAGAAACTGGCGTTGCAAATGATGGATCACTACCTGGGTGACATCCTCAAGGAAACCGGCAAGATCGCCTTCGCGGGCGGCTGTGCGCTGAACGTGAAGCTGAACCAGCGCATCATTGCCCGTCCGGAAGTGAAAGAACTGTTCGTCCAGCCAGCCTCCGGCGACGCCGGTACGGCGGTCGGTGCAGCGGCTTATGTCTCTCACGCTCGTGGCGTGCCGGTCGAGAAGATGGAGCACGTCTACCTCGGCCCGGCCTACAGCAACGAGGACGTGATCGCAGCCTGCGCCCGTCACCCGGACAAGCCGGTCTGGCGCCAGATCGAAAATACCCCCGAGCGCATCGCCCGAATCATGGTCGAAGGCAATCCGGTGGCGTGGTTCCAGGGCCGCATGGAGTTCGGTCCGCGTGCGCTGGGTGGTCGTTCTATCATCGGTTGCCCAAGCATTCCGGGCGTTGCCAACCGCATCAACGAACAGATCAAGTTCCGCGAGCGCTGGAGGCCTTTCTGCCCGTCGATGCTCGACACCGTGGCGCCGCAGATGATCACCATCGATCACCCGGCGCCGTTCATGACCTTCACCTTCGAAGTGGCTGAAGAGTGGAAGACCCGCGTGCCGGAAGTCGTCCACGAAGACGGAACGTCCCGTGCCCAGGTACTCAAGCGCGAATACAACCCGCGCTACTACGACATGATGAAGGCATTGGAAAACCTGACCGGCAACGGTGTGTCGCTCAACACCTCGCTCAACCGTCGCGGTGAGCCGATGATCTGCTCGCCCACCGATGCGCTGAACATGTTCTTCGGGTCGGATCTGCAGTACCTGATCATGGAAGACATTCTGGTCGTCAAGGACGGCGTGGATACGTACGAGAATGCCTGAGCCACTGATCAGCGTCGTCATCCCCGCTTACAACTATGCCTTGTTGTTGCCGCGAGCGATTGATTCAGTGCTGTCTCAGTTGACCGACGATGTTGAGCTGGTTGTCGTCAATGATGGTTCCACCGACGATACCCAGCGGGTGCTTGATGATTATCAGGCCCGCCATGGCAGTGGCATGACCGTTGTGCATCAAGCCAATGCGGGTGCGGCGGCAGCGCGTAATCATGGTGTGCGCCTGGCTCGGGGGCGCTATGCCCTGATGCTGGACGCCGATGACGAGCTGTTGCCGGATGCGCTGGCTTCGATGCGCAAGGCGGTGATTGACAATCCTGATGCGGGTTTGGTGCTGGGAGGCCAGATCTCGGTCTACCCGGACGGGCGTGAGCGGGTTCGCCAGCCGACGCCGGCCCAGGGCAGCCCGGAGCAGTTGGTGCGCCGGTATCTGTTGCAGAAGAAAATCGCTGTTTCCCATTGCTGCACCCTGCTGCGGCGCGATCTTCTGCTCAAGCGCCCTTATCCGCAAAGCCTGCGCTCGGGCGAGGATATACCGGTGTTTGCCTATGCCCTGGTCAGTGCTCCGGTTGCTCTGGTTCATCAGCCAATAGCGCGTATCTATAAGCACGCCGATAGCTTGCGCCATAGCCGTGCCGATGAAGAAAGCGTGGCCACAGGGTTGATCAAGGAAGTATTTGCGCACCTGCCGGACGAGTGCAGGTCTCTTCTGCCTCGCTATTCGGCTCAGGTCTATCTCTCGTTGTTCCGTGCCGCTCAACTGGCTGGCGATTACTCCGTAGCGCGTCGTTATTATCTGCGTGCTCTTCGTTTCAGTCCCTTGCAGGCTCTGAAGTGGAGTTACTTGCGCAAGGCGCTCAAGTTCGGGAAGCGCTGATGCGCATTCTGGTGCTGACCTGTACTCCGAGAGAACCCGACAACCGCCAGTTGTGGGAAGGGCTCAAGCGCTTTGCCGATGTGGAAGTGCGCCACGTTGACCGTGACCAGCACAAACAGTTGGGCCGTGTATTGAGTGCGATCGATTTCTCGCTCTATGACAGGGTCGTGGTTGATCTGCTCTTCCGATACCTGTGCAAGCAGGCTCGCCAGCTCAAGCGTATTTCAGGGTTGCTGATCTACGAGGAAGACGCCTGCCAGGAATTCATTTCCGGTTCTCGGTGGCAGGGAAAATTCTCTGCTTTCTATCGCAAGATTCCCCACGCCAAAATAATCATGACGGGCTTTTGGGTGGCCGAGCGCTTTCGGGAACTGGGCGTTGATACCCGTTTTCTGGCCAAGGGTTATAACTCTTCCTCGCTGTATGCCAATGGTGCCGAGCGCGATATCGAACTAGGGTTCATCGGTCGTCTGGGCAGTGATACATACCGTGAGCGGCGTGATTTCCTGCAGCAGGCTGTTGATCGTTATCAGCTTGAGCTCATGCGAACTGCGCCCGGCGATGAGTATCGTGAAGCGCTCAATCGCATTCGAGTATTTGTCAGTGCCGATATCGGGCTTGGCGAATATATGGCGAAAAACTTCGAGGCCATGGCTTGCGGTTGTGTATTGCTGGCCTACCGCCAAGGGCACGGTGAAGAGCAGGCTCTTGGGCTTGAGGATGGCGTCAACGTCATGCTCTACAGTGACGATAACGAGTTCTCGGAGAAGCTGGCTTTGTTACGCAGCGACCCCGCACTACTTGCCCGTATAGCGGAACAGGGGATGCTTTTCGCGAGGCAGCATCTTGATTACTTCAAGCAGTCTGAAGTTGTTTTTCAGCATCTATCGGGTGAGTTTTCGGCGGGCGGCCCGATGAGTCTTCTTGACCGGTTAGTGCTTAAGCTTTTCTCTAAAGGATAACCGTACTTGCTGATCCGCCCTCTCGCATCGGGAGAGGGCTTGTCTCAGGCGACTGCCTTGGTCGCTGCCAGCTCATAAGAGCGCATCAGCTCTTCCCACGGAAAGTCGGAAATCTTGCTGCGTCGCAGGTAGTTCTGCAGATGCTGGAAGTTGCGTCTGACCATCGATTTGCTTAGCGGCTTTCTCTTGAAGCGGGTGTCGAGGAAGTCGATCAGCCCAAAACCCTGGTCGGGCGTACGCAGCACATTGCCAAGGTGCAATGAGCGGAAATAGATGCCACGTTGATGCAGGAAATGGATGTACTGGGCAAGCTCGGGCAGCAGATTCATGAAGGCTTCAAACGACTGCTTGTAGAGTGAGTCCAGCGGGGTGCCTGGCAAGGGTTGATAAAGGCATGCGCTGATACCTTTTGCAGGTTCTACCCAGAAAACATCATTGACCTGTGGCGTGCTGATGCCTCGTTCGCGCAGGCGACAGCTTTGCTGATAAAAGCGCTGTGCATCGGGGTTCAGGCGAACCAGCAGTGGATGGCGCCTGCTGCGAAAAATCTTCAATAGCTCACCGCTGGCAAGGCTGATGACCTTGGGGCCATGGCTGTCTTTTTCCAGTACGGTCCCTTCGGTTAGCCAATCTTGCATTTGGTTCGCTGTTACAATGCGCATCTGTCTCTCTTTTGAATGGTACGGGGCGCGTTAATGGCCAGTTCTACCCAGCAGTCAAGCATGAAAATCTATCTGAGATTGTTGAAATACGTGCTCCCCTACTGGAGGGCGTTTGCCGTCAGTATCATTGGCTTTCTTTTGTTCGCCTCCAGTCAGCCGATGCTGGCCGACATGCTCAAACACTTTCTCAACGCCTTGCAGGAGCCGGACGGCACCAAGTTTCTCGGTGTGTCGCTGATCCTCGGGGTGCCGCTGCTGATTGTACTCATTGCGGTCTACCAAGGCATAGGCTCATTTTTGGGTAACTATTACCTGGCCAAAGTGGCTCGCGGGGTTGTTCATGACCTGCGTTGCTCCTTGTTCGATAACCTGCTGACCCTGCCAAACCGTTATTTCGATAACCACAATTCCGGCCACTTGATTTCACGTATCACCTACAACGTGACCATGGTGACCGGTGCGGCCACCGATGCAATCAAAGTGGTGATTCGTGAAGGGTTCACGGTTGTATTCCTGATCGGTTACCTGCTGTACAGCAACTGGAAAATGACCCTCGTCATGCTGGCCATCCTGCCGATCATCGCGGTCATGGTCAGCAGCGCCAGCAAGAAATTTCGCAAGCAAAGCAAGAAAATCCAGGAAGCGATGGGCGACGTTACCCATGTCGCTTCAGAGGCGATTCAGGGTTATCGGGTTGTACGCAGTTTCGGCGGAGAGACATACGAGAAGCAGCGTTTTCAGGATGCCAGCGCCAGTAACATGAACCGCAGCCTCGGCATGACCCGCACGCAGTCCATCTACACGCCCATGCTGCAGCTTGTCATTTATGTGGCGATGGCGATTTTGATGTATCTGGTGCTGTACATGCGTGGCGATGCTTCTGCTGGTGAACTGATCGCTTACATCACTGCGGCAGGCCTGTTGCCAAAGCCGATTCGTCAGCTTTCGGAAGTGAGTGCGACCATCCAGAAAGGCCTGGCGGCTGCCGAAAACATTTTCGAGCAACTGGACGAAGAGCCTGAAGTGGACAGCGGCACATGCGAGCAGGAACATGTTTCCGGTCGTCTGGAAGTGCGTAACCTGACGTTCGCCTATCCCAATGTCGAGACGCCGGTGCTCAAGGATATTTCCTTCACTGCCGAGCCGGGGCAGATGGTCGCGCTGGTGGGACGCTCGGGTAGCGGGAAATCCACACTGGCCAACCTGATTCCGCGTTTCTATCACCACAGCGAAGGGCAGATCCTTCTCGATGGTGTCGATGTAGAAGATTACAAACTGAACAATCTGCGCCAGCACATCGCGCTGGTGAACCAGCAGGTCACCTTGTTCAACGATACCGTCACCAACAACATCGCCTACGGTGATCTTGCCGGTGCGCCCATCGAAGATGTGCAAAAGGCCGCCGAAGCCGCCTATGCCGCCGAGTTCATCTTACAGATGCCTCAGGGTTACGAGACCCTGGTGGGCGAGAACGGTGTTCTGCTTTCCGGTGGTCAGCGTCAACGTCTGGCGATTGCTCGTGCCCTGCTTAAGAATGCGCCGCTGCTGATCCTCGATGAAGCGACCTCGGCACTCGATACCGAATCCGAGCGCCATATCCAGGCTGCACTGGATGAAGTGGTCAAGGGCCGCACGACTCTGGTCATCGCTCACCGCCTGACGACCATCGAGAAGGCTGATCTGATCCTGGTCATGGACCGTGGCCAGATTGTCGAGCGCGGTACCCATGAGCAATTGCTTGCTCTCAATGGTTACTACGCGCGTCTTCACGAGAAGGATTTCAAGGAAGAAAGCGAGGGCGTTACAGGAGGCGCCCTTTGATTCTCGGGCATCTTCGCAGTTGGCGTGAACGTGGCTGGACCCCTATCGATGCAGACGAGTATGCCCAGGTCTGGGCGCGCTATGGTGGCAGCGTTGCCACCCATCCTCAGGTCATAGAACGATTGTCATCGCTGGTCGGTATTCCCGTGCGTTATCTGGGCGTAGTGCGCGATGGCCAGACAATTGCCGCGCTGCCTTCCTGGGGGCGTCATATTGCCCTTTCGCGTGATGTCACCAAGCGCAAAGGGTTGCGGGGCATGTTCGATCTGGGTAACTCCGAGATCATCCTGCCCGTGGCCCAGGATTGCAGCGTGCCAGTGCGGCACCGCATGCGCTATGTCTCGGAGCTCAACAGTGGCCGGATCGGCAACCTGCGCATCCAGTCCGAAGGTCTGGCGCTGGCCCGTCGCCCCGAGGAATACAGCAAGAAGTTCCGTTATAACCAGCGCCGTGAACAACGCCTGCTGGAGGAAGCTGGCGGGCTGATCCGCCCGATGAGTGAACTGACCTCCCAGGAACAGGCGTCGATCTACGCCGATCTGTTTCACAAGCGCTGGGGGTTTGATGTGCCCGGCAAGGACCATCTGGTCGAGGTGTTTTCCCTTCTGCGGGAGTTCATGACAGGTTCTGTCGTGTACGTTGCCGACCGTCCTGCGGCCATACAGGTTCTGTACCGTGTCGAGGCTCCTGAATGGGTAAGTCTTGAGTACGTGAACGGCGGTGTCGATCCGCAGTTCAATGAGTTGAGCCCAGGCAGTGTTCTGAGTTTTGTGAACACTCAGGCTCAATGGGAATATGCAGATTCCCTAGGCAAACCCTTGCGTTATTCGTTTGGGCGCGCGGATCGGGAATACAAAAGCCGGTGGTGTAACACTCATCCGGTGTATCAGATTTAAAGATGAGGGCTGCCATGAGCGGGCGTAAGGACGAGTTGCTTAAACGCCACAGGCGACGCAAGCGTTACCTGGCCGTTTTGGTGCTGGGTGTACTGATTCTGGTGGGGGTTCTTGTGGCATGGTGGTTGCCGCCTGCGCTTGTGTTTCTGGCGTGGCTGGCTCACGAAGCCTGGTTTGCAGATCACTTGTTCTACGAGCCGGACAGCGACTACTGCTACGACTTCCCTGACAGTGCCCGAACCCTCGAAGTCGGATTGCGCAATGGCAAGCTGGAACTGGCGGCCGGCACATCGCTGTCAGGCGGCGATACATTGATTCTGGCTGTCGAGTTGAAAGCCAGCTGGCTGGGACGCTGGCTTGATCCTTACGTGCGGCTGGGCAGTGATCGTCAGGATTTTGAGCGCGGTGTCGCAGGCAAGCGCTATTTGAACCTGTCCGGCCAGGAAGCTGCCTTGCTGCAAGGGACGCTTTCTTTTGCGCCATGCCGCTGCAAGTCCGTCGGCTCGCTCACGCTTTATGCCATGAGCAACCCCGATTACAGCGCCCAGTCGCTCCTGGTGCTGGCACCTCATGCCGATGATGCAGAGCTTGCTGCCTTCGGCCTTTACAGTCGCGCACCTGACGCTGCGATCATGACCCTGACTCAGGGCGAGATAGAAGCCGACAGTTATCGTCGTTTGGGGCTGGACCCTGTGCAAGCTGCGGTGCTCAAGGGGCGCTTGCGGACCTGGGATAGCCTGGCTGTGCCTTTATGGGGCGGTGTGGCTCAGGACCATTGTGTCCAGTTGGGTTATTACTGCCTGCGCCTTGCCGAAATGCAGGAGCAGCCGACAGTGCCGTTCGGGTCCCGTGAGTCTGGAGAAAGCGATATTCGTCTCTGGCGCCAGGCTTCGGCGTTTGCCTTGCCCTCCGAGGCCGATGGCCTTCCCACCTGGACGAATCTGGTGGCTGATATTGTGCGTGTTCTGGAACATTTCAGACCGCAAGTAGTTGTCACGCCGCATCTGGAGCTGGATCCTCACCGTGACCATGTCGCGGCGACCGAAGCGTTGCTGCAGGCCATTGAGTTGAGTGAGTGGCGACCCGCTACGTTGTTGTTGTATGCCAATCACTTGCATGACAATGATCGCTGGCCCATGGGACCTGCGGGGTATGGCATCGCCTTGCCACCTGCGACGGCTCCTGTGAAGCCATTGCCTGTCTGCAGCATCCTTCTGGATGATGCTCAACGCATTGACAAGGCAATGGCTCTGGCCATGCAGCATGACCTGCAGGATCCGCTGCCTTTCAAAAAGCAGGTCCGGCGGTGGATACAACAGTTACTGGCTGGCCGGCGCTGGCCTGCTACCGGAGATAACGAGTTTTTCCGCAAGGCTGTACGGCGGCATGAGTTGTTCTGGGTGCAGGACGTAAAGCCCCGGTCTTCCACTGAAAAGGTATAGCTGCTTGCTGGCGTCTTGAGCCAAATTGGCTATGTTATGATCCGCGTCGTTTTTTGCCCTCGGAGTTTCCATGAAGTTGTCCATGCCGCGTTTCGATCAAGCGCCTGTCCTTGTGGTCGGCGACGTCATGCTCGACCGTTACTGGCATGGTGGTACCTCACGGATCTCTCCTGAGGCGCCGGTGCCTGTAGTCAAGGTCGATCAGATCGAAGATCGTCCAGGCGGTGCTGCCAACGTTGCCCTGAACATTGCCGCTCTTGGCGCACCTGCTTCGCTGGTCGGTGTGACGGGCGAAGACGAGGCTGCCAACAGTCTGGCCAATAGCTTGAAGGCTGCCGGCGTGCGTGCGCACTTCCAGCGCATTGCCCATCAGCCGACCATCGTCAAGTTGCGGGTCATGAGCCGTCACCAGCAATTGCTGCGCATCGACTTCGAAGAACCCTTCATGACCGATGCTCTGGCCTTGAGCGTGGAAGTCGATACCTTGCTTGATGGCATCAAGGTGCTGGTGCTTTCCGATTACGGCAAAGGCGCGCTGAAAAACCATCAGGTGCTGATCAAGGCTGCGCGTGATCGTGGCATTCCGGTGCTGGCCGATCCCAAGGGCAAGGACTTTGCCATCTATCGCGGTGCCAGCCTGATTACTCCGAACCTGAGCGAGTTTGAGGCTATCGTCGGTCATTGTGTCGACGAAGGTGATCTGGTCGCCAAGGGCGCGCAGTTGATGCACGACCTGGAACTTGGTGCTCTGCTGGTGACACGCGGTGAGCATGGCATGACCCTGCTGCGCCCTGAGCACCCGGCCTTGCATCTGCCCGCTCGGGCCCGTGAAGTATTCGATGTGACCGGTGCCGGAGATACGGTCATTTCCACTCTGGCGGCTGCCATCGCTGCTGGCGAGGATCTGCCCCATGCCGTGGCTCTGGCGAATCTGGCGGCGGGCATCGTCGTCGGCAAGCTGGGTACTGCGGCGATCAGCGCCCCGGAGCTGCGGCGTGCTATCCAGCGTGAAGAAGGCTCCGAGCGTGGTGTCCTGGGGCTGGAGCAACTGTTGCTGGCCATCGACGACGCTCGTGCGCATCAGGAGAAGATCGTCTTCACCAATGGCTGTTTCGACATTCTGCATGCAGGGCATGTGACCTATCTGGAACAGGCTCGTGCTCAGGGTGATCGCCTGATCGTTGCGATCAATGACGATGCATCCGTCAGCCGCCTCAAGGGGCCGGGCCGCCCCATCAACAGCGTTGACCGCCGCATGGCCGTTCTGGCCGGTCTGGGCGCTGTGGACTGGGTGATCAGCTTCCCTGAAGGCACGCCTGAAAACCTGCTGCGCCACGTCAAACCGGACGTGCTGGTCAAGGGCGGAGATTACGGGATCGACCAGGTGGTCGGCGCTGAAATCGTCCAGGCCTATGGCGGTGAAGTGAAGGTGTTGGGGCTGGTGGAAAACAGCTCGACCACCGCCATTGTCGAGAAAATCCGCGGTCAGTGACGCGGACCACCCGTAGGAGCGAATTCATTCGCGAAAGGCCATTTCGCGAATGAATTCGCTCCTACGGCTTATTTGCTCAGGCTCTTGCGCGCCATTTGCAGTAACTCCTTGGCCTTGCCGGTCAGGTTGTTGAGGCTGCTCTTTCTGGGAGGTGGCGTCAGGCCTTGTTGCCGAAGCCAGTCCTTCCAGCGAATCCGCTCTTCATGCACCACCCAGCCATCCTGGGCGGCGAAGCTTTCTGCCAGATACAAACCGCGTGTGCTGACCGGCGCCAGCTTGTCCTGCTTGAGGGTATAAAGCTCGGGCAGCGGCACTCCGTTTTCCAGAGGCATCAGGTACAGATCGGGCTTGCTGCGATTGAGGCGGGCGACCAGTTGTTCTTTTTCCAGGGTTTCATCCACATGAAACAGGCTCAGAGGGCGTGCTTCCTTGGGAATCTCCAGGCGCATGTCGTAGATCAGTTGCAGTGACGCTGTCGGTAAATGCACGTAGGCGCGAGGACGTTCGATCAGGGTCATGCTGCCGCAACGCACCGGTCGTGCCGCACCCGACAGAGAACTCAGGCGAAAAGGCATGGCCTCGCGATAATGCAGCGCTGCGGCATAAGGCGCCGGCAACCAGGTGTCGTTGAAGCGCCCGCTCAGCCAGCCTTGAGGCGTTTCTATCAGGCATTCTTCGGCGACTTCCTGAATGGCAGTGTGCAGCGGCAGGGTGATTTCGTGAGCCGGTACATAGCCGGAAATCAGCTTGAGCACCACGTCGCCACGGTCCTGGCGTCGCTGCCTGACCAATACCCAGTAATCACGGTTCTGCCAGTGCAGGGTCAGCCGTATCGACACGCCCAGGTTGGCCAGTTCGGTTGCAAAGCGCTCGTTGTCCGGCACTTCGATCTTGCGGCGACGCTGCAAGGTCTGGGAAAAATTCAACGGCATCCCGACGCTCTGATAACTCAGGCTCTCGGGAGTCGCTTCGACGAATAACGGCAGGGTCTTGAAGTCGCTGGGGTTTTTGCGGATCAGGGTTCGCGGCATATCGGCTCCTTCTTGCGTTGGGGTCGGCCGCCTACATCAGGCTTGACGGCGAATCACAGCAGCTGCACTTGCAACGTTATGGGCCAGATGCAGGGGATTGATGGTCCCGACAATAGCACTGGCAACACCCGGATGTTCAAACAGCAACTGAAAACTGGCCTGGACCGGGTCGACTCCGGGGCTCAGGCATATATGACCGCTGGCTAATGCTTTCTTCACCAGAATCCCTTTACCGTGGGCAGCAGCGTAGTCCAGAACCGGCTTTTCACCCTGCTCATTGAGATTGTAGGTGACCATCGCACAGTCGCCTTCGCGCAATGCCAGCAGGCCTCCTTCGACCGTCTTGCCGGAAAAGCCGAAGCCACGAATCTTGCCTTCGCGCTTGAGATCGGCCAGCGTCTGATAGACCTCTGTTTCGTTGAGAATCGCCAGATCGTTGCCGTCCGAATGCACCAGAACCAGATCGATGAAATCGGTTTCAAGACGTTTCAGGCTGCGCTCCACCGACAGTCGTGTGTGCCCCGCGCTGAAGTCATGACGCGATTGCCCGCTCTCGAACTCTTCTCCCACCTTGCTGACAATCACCCAGTCCTGACGCTGGCCGCGTAGCAGCGGGCCAAGGCGTTCTTCGCTGGTGCCGTAGGCCGGTGCCGTGTCGATCAGGTTGATGCCCATGTCGCGGGCCATCTTCAACAGCATTTGTGCTTGCTGATCGTCGGGGATCGTGAAGCCATTGGGGTACTTCACGCCTTGATCGCGGCCCAGTTTGACGGTGCCCAGGCCCAGTGGCGAAATGCTCAGGCCGGTGCTGCCCAACGGGCGATGCAGGTCATGCAGGGTTTTGACGGTCATGGCAGCAGTTGATCCCAGACAGGTATCGCCAGAGGCGGTTTGGGCAGGTCGGTCGTGGATGGCTGAGGCGTCGGATGGATGCCATCGTTCGACAGGGCTGCCAGGACGCGGTCGGAAAAGTCCGGTGCCAGGGCCAGTTTGGTCGGCCAGCCGACCATGAGGCGCTGCTGGACATCCAGAAAGGCGTTGTCTGGACGCACCAGGCCTGATTGAGCCGGTTCTGCCCGATCGACACGCAAGGTGGCCCACTGCGCCTGGCTCAGGTCGATCCATGGCAGGAGCGACTCCAGCTCCTTGCGGGCCGTTGCGATCTGGGCAGCAGGCTCGCGGGCCACGCCATCGGCTTCGGCAAGGTCGCCGCCCAGATACCAGACCCACTGACCATCGGCCGCAGGATGAGTGGTGACGGTAATGCGCGGCTTGGGGCCGCCGCCCAGGCAATGAGCGTACAACGGCTTCAGGGTCGGGCCTTTGACCAGCACCATATGCAAGGGGCGGCGCTGCATCCTGGGCTGGGAAATGCCCAGGGTTTCAAGCAGGTCCGCATTGCCCGGACCGGCGCTGAGCACCACTCGCTGAGCGCGGATCTCGCGACCATCCACGCGCAAGCCTGCCAGTTCGCCATTTTCATGCAGGGGTTCGATCTGCTGAGCGGCAAGCAGGCTGTCACCGGCCAGTTCGGCAAGACGCTCGATCAGGCTTGGCACATCGACTACCAGTTCGGCCAGTCGATACACCTTGCCTTTGAATTTCGGGTTTTGCAGCGCGGGCGGCAGTTGCTCGCCCTTGACCTGATCCACGCGCCCGCGCACAGCCTTGCTGGCGAAGAAGCTGGTCAGGTTGCCGGCGATGGTGCCGGGCGACCATAGATAGTGGGCCTCGGACAGCAGACGAACACCCGACAGATCCAGCTCGCCTGTGCCATTGAGGGATTCACGCCAGCGGCGCGGCATGTCGGCAATCGCTTCGGAGGCACCTGACAGCGCACCATGCAGAGCGTACTTGGCACCGCCATGGATGATGCCCTGTGACTTCAGGCTTTGCCCGCCACCCAGGCTCGCGCTTTCTACCAGGACTGTCGAGAACCCTTGACGACGTAACCGGGCATTGAGCCAGAGACCGGCAACACCGCCTCCGACAATCAGGACGTCAGTGGAAATAACAGATGGCATGGACACCTCAGTGGCGTGAAGAATGGGCCATTATAGGGGATCGCGATTTCAATGCCCGGCGGTTTTCGAGAACAACTGGATGACCACCACCCCGAGCACGATCATTCCCATGCCCAGCAAGGCCGGAAGATCCAGTTTCTGACCATAGATAAAGAACGCCGCGATACTCACCATGACGATCCCCATGCCTGACCAGATGGCATAGGTAATGCCCACCGGAATTGTGCGCATCACCAGAATCAGCATCCAGAAGGCAATGCCGTAGCCGGCGATCACCAGCAGCAAAGGCAGCGGTGTGCTCAGACCTTTGACGGCTTTCATGGATGTGGTGGCGATGACTTCGGCGCAGATCGCGATGGCCAGCAGATAGTAGGCAGTCATGGTGTCTCTCCTTGGGGGCTGCGTATCTTAGCGATTTCTTCCGGCGGCCATGGCATTGCGTGCGCCACGGGCAAGTGTGTTCACGCCTGCACGAGGTCGTGGCTTTGATGAGGCGTGCTGATAAACTCCGCGCCCATGAATAGAACTCTTTATACCCTGTTGTTTCATCTTGGCTTGCCGCTGGTTGCCCTGCGGCTGTGGTTGCGAGCACGCAAGGCGCCTGCGTATCGCCAGCGAATCGGCGAGCGTTTTGCTATCGGCCTGCCTGCGATGCAGCGTGGTGGCATCTGGGTGCATGCGGTGTCGGTGGGCGAGAGCATCGCCGCGGCTCCCATGATTCGTGCCTTGCTGGCGCAATACCCGGCGTTGCCGATTACTGTGACCTGCATGACTCCGACAGGTTCGGAGCGGATCAAGGCGATGTTCGCCAATGAGCCACGGATCCAGCACTGTTATCTGCCTTATGACCTGCCTTGGGCGGCGGGACGCTTTCTGGATCATGTGCAGCCTCGCCTCGGCATCATCATGGAAACCGAGTTATGGCCCAATCACATTCACCAGTGTGCCAGGCGCAATATTCCCGTGGTGCTCGCCAATGCGCGGCTGTCGGAGCGCTCGGCTCGTGGCTACGCTCGCTTTGCAGGGCTGACCCGCCCGATGCTGGCAGCCATGAGCTGGTTTGCCGTGCAGACCGAAGCGGAGGCCCAGCGCTTTCGTGATCTGGGCGCACGTCCTGAATGCGTGACGGTGACCGGCTCGATCAAGTTCGACCTGATTATCGATCCGCAGCTTCCCGTTCAGGCTGCACAACTGCGCGAGCAGTGGCAGGCGACGCAGCGGCCGGTCTGGATTGCAGCAAGCACCCATGCTGGCGAAGACGAAAGCGTACTGGCGGCCCATCGTCAGTTGCTGTCGAGCCATCCTGATGCCTTGCTGATTCTGGTGCCGCGCCATCCCGAGCGTTTCGACAGCGTGCATGCCTTGTGTCAGCAGCAAGGTTTCACAACCGTGCGGCGCTCATCCGGGCAGGCAGTCACGCCTGATACGTCAGTGCTGCTGGGCGACACCATGGGTGAACTGCTGTTTCTGTATGCGCTGGCAGACAACGCCTTCGTCGGCGGCAGCCTGGTGCCCAATGGCGGACACAACCTGCTGGAGCCCGCGGCACTGGCCAAGCCCGTGCTGAGCGGTCCGCACCTGTTCAACTTCCTGGAAATTGCCGCCTTGCTGCGTCAGGCCGGGGCGCTGGAAGAGGTGAGTGACTCGGTTGCGCTGGCGGTAGCGGTGCAGCGTCTGTTCGATCAGCCAAAACTGGCGCGGACCATGGCGGATGCCGGGACGGGAGTGATGAAGGCCAATCAAGGCGCGTTGCAGCGCCTGCTGGATGGAGTTGCCCTGCGTTTGTAGGAGCGACTTCATTCGCGAATTTGGCCTTCGCGAATGAATTCGCTCCTACACCCGGGCTCGGCATTTACTGTCGCTGTGCCGGTTTCTCGAAATTCTTCTGCGCCGCTGCTGCCAGATCCGGTGGCAGGAAATCCTTGTCCGGGTTGTAGTCGGACTTCAGATAGCGCGACAGGTCCTGCAAGTCTCCCGGGCTCAGGGTGCCAGCCGCCTGTTTCAGGCGCAGGTTGTCGATGATGTAGTCATAGCGGGTGTTGTTGTAATTACGCACCGAGGCATATAGCTGACGCTGTGCATCTAGTACGTCGACGATATTGCGGGTCCCGACCTGATAGCCGATTTCCGTGGCTTCCAGAGCGCTCTGGTTGGAGATGATCGACTGCTTGCGGGCCTGCACCTGTTCCACATCGGTATTCACGGCCCGGTGCAGGTTGCGGGTGTTTTCCACCACCTGACGGCGCAGGCTTTCACGGCGCTGTTCGCTCTGGGTCAGGCGGGAATAGGCTTCGCGTACTTGCGAACTGGTCAGGCCGCCGCTGTAGATCGGGATATTCAACTGCACGCCGATGCTGCGTTGTTCCACATCGCCGCCATAGTTGCGGCCCGTATAGTTGGGGTTGCTGAAGCCCAGTGCGTCGTTGTCGCCGCGCTGGTAAGTGGCGACTGCATCGAGGGTCGGCGCGTGACCGGCCTTGCGCTGGCGCAGGGTTTCCTCGGCGGCGCTGACGGCATAGTTGCTGGCCAGCAGGTTCAGGTTCTGTTGGGCGGCGGTATCGACCCAGGCCTTGGCATCGTTGGGGATCGGGGCCAGTACCGGCAAGGTGTGGACGATGCCTTCGATGGAGTTGTATTCGCGATTGGTCAGCGTCACCAGCGCCTGGAAGGCATCGTCCACCTGACGCTTGGCGATGATCCGGTTGGCCCGTGCGGTGTCGTAGCTGGCCTGGGCCTGCAAGACATCGGTCTTGTCGGAAAGGCCGACATCGAACCGTTCGTTGGCCTGATCCAGCTGGCGCTTGAAAGCCGCCTCTTCAGCCTTGGTCGACGCCAGGTTGTCCTGGGCGCGCAATACCGCGAAATAACTCTGGGCTGACTCCAGGATCAGGTTCTGCTCGGTGGCCGAGAGTTCAAGGGCCGCCTGTTCATTGACGGCTTCGGCGGCCTGCAACTGGAACCAGCGATCGGCGCGGAAGATCGGCTGGCTCAGGGTCGCCTGATAGACCGTGCCGCTGCGGGTGGCAATGGCGCTGGGCTGGTCGATGCTGGTGCGGGTGTTGTTGGCCTGAGCACTGGCTGAAAGGTTGGGCAGCAAGCCGGCGCGGGCCTGGGGCACCACTTCCTTGCGGGCGTCGTAATCGGCGCGTGCCGCTGCAAGGTCGGCGTTGTTGTCCACGGCTTGCTGGTAGACATTCACCAGCCCGGTCTTGGTCGGAAGAGGCGCATCCGCTGCCCGTGCCTGTACGCTGCAGGCACACGACACGGCAATGACCAACGAAAGTTTGCGCAACATGATGCATTCCCTGTTCATGGTAATGATGCCGGTTTGATGCAAAACCGGGTTAGCGAGTGTAGAGCCAGAACTTGACTGCAACAATCGGCTATTGGCCATTTATCGCTGGCGGCATAAATAGGCTGGTGTTTGCAGGGCCGACCATCATAGACTTGCGACGTTCTTGTCGGGGTGCCTTGCTGTGAGGCTGAGATCGGTTAAACCGGATCCCGTTGAACCTGATCAGGTTAGCGCCTGCGTAGGGAACAAGATTTCTCGTCTCCCGGCGAGTCCTCTTGAGTGTCGTCCGGGGTCGGCTGTTCAAAAAATGAACAGTAACACGCCCGTCGATACTCAGCACCTGTCAGGGTGCGTCCGTCCGTTTATCAGGTTACTCCGACAATAAAACCGTCTGGAGAGCCGTGATGAGTACAAAAGCAAAAAACGCCCCCCACTTGAGTGAGTCCGCCCAGGTCGATTCTGGATCGGTACAACCTTTTACCCGCTCGCAGAAAGTCTATGTCCAGGGATCTCGCCCCGATATCCGCGTGCCGATGCGCGAGATCACCCTTGATGTGACACCCACGGACTTCGGCGGCGAAATCAACGCGCCGGTCACGGTTTACGACACCTCAGGCCCCTACACCGACCCCAACGTGGTCATCGACGTGCGCCAGGGCCTGGCCGACGTGCGTTCGGCCTGGATCGACTCGCGCAACGATACCGAGCGCCTGGCCGGCCTGAGTTCCCACTTCGGCCAGCAACGTCTGGACGATCCCGAGCTGACAGCCCTGCGCTTTGCCCACGTGCGCAATCCGCGTCGTGCAAAGGCGGGCGCCAATGTCAGCCAGATGCACTATGCGCGTCAGGGGATAATCACCGCCGAGATGGAATACGTCGCCATCCGCGAGAACATGAAGCTTCAGGAAGCTCGCGCTGCGGGGCTGCTGAAACAACAGCACGCCGGCCACAGTTTCGGGGCCAGCATCCCGAAGGAAATCACCGCTGAATTCGTGCGTGAAGAAATCGCCCGTGGCCGCGCAATCATCCCGGCCAACATCAACCACGTCGAACTGGAGCCGATGATCATCGGCCGTAACTTCCTGGTGAAGATCAACGGCAATATCGGTAACAGCGCGCTGGGTTCTTCCATCGAAGAAGAGGTGGCCAAGCTGACCTGGGGCATTCGCTGGGGTTCGGACACGGTCATGGACCTGTCCACTGGCAAGCACATCCATGAAACCCGTGAGTGGATCATCCGCAACTCGCCGGTCCCGATTGGCACCGTGCCCATCTATCAGGCGCTGGAAAAGGTCAACGGCGTGGCCGAAGACCTGACCTGGGAACTGTTCCGCGACACCCTGATCGAGCAGGCCGAGCAGGGCGTCGATTACTTCACTATCCATGCCGGTGTGTTGCTGCGCTACGTGCCTTTGACCGCCAAGCGCGTCACCGGGATCGTGAGCCGTGGTGGTTCGATCATGGCCAAGTGGTGTCTGGCGCATCACAAGGAAAACTTCCTCTATACGCATTTCGAGGAAATCTGCGAAATCATGAAGGCCTATGACGTCAGCTTCTCGCTGGGCGATGGCCTGCGCCCCGGTTCGATTGCCGACGCCAACGACGAAGCCCAGTTCGGTGAGCTGGAGACCTTGGGCGAGCTGACCAGGATTGCCTGGAAGCACGACGTCCAGACCATGATCGAAGGCCCGGGCCACGTGCCTATGCAACTGATCAAGGAGAACATGGACAAGCAGCTTGAGTGCTGCGACGAAGCGCCGTTCTACACCCTCGGCCCGCTGACCACGGATATCGCGCCCGGTTATGACCACATCACGTCCGGCATCGGTGCGGCGATGATCGGCTGGTTCGGTTGCGCAATGTTGTGCTACGTGACGCCCAAGGAACACTTGGGGCTGCCGAACAAGGATGATGTGAAGACCGGGATCATCACCTACAAGATTGCGGCCCACGCGGCGGATCTGGCCAAAGGTCATCCGGGCGCGCAGATTCGTGACAATGCCTTGAGCAAGGCGCGTTTCGAGTTCCGCTGGGAAGACCAGTTCAACCTCGGCCTGGACCCGGACACCGCTCGTTCGTACCACGACGAAACCCTGCCCAAGGACTCGGCCAAGGTTGCACACTTCTGCTCCATGTGCGGGCCGAAGTTCTGTTCGATGAAGATCACTCAGGAAGTGCGCGAGTACGCGGCCAACCAGAAAATCGCGGCGGTCGACCTGTCCGTGGAAGAAGGAATGCGTGAGCAGGCGGAGCGTTTCAAGCAGGAAGGCAGCCAGCTTTACAAGAAAGTCTGATCAACTGGTGGGAGCGAATTCATTCGCGAATTTTCGCGACTGAAGTCGCTCCTACAGATTTTCAGCCGCGGCCAGGAAATAATTCCGGCCTGATAACCCCATTGAGCTGCGGATAAGGAATCTTCAGCTCGATATGGCCCATGGAGTAGGGCGCAATGGTGGTCACCGGATATTTCAGAATCACCGATCCATACGTCAGGGCAATGTTGGGCGTCCTCTTGAACGGCCAGGTCTGCATGAACTCACTGTCCTGATTCATCTTGGTCGAAACCAGCCAGGCCTGATGGGCCAGCTCGGCCTTTTCCCAGAACTCGTTTTCCTTGCCTGGAACTACCATATCGGCCAGGGTCAGGACTTTCTGCTGCTGGCGTGAGTAGTTGATGAACGCTCTGCCAGGGTTGCCATGGGCACCGCCGGTGTCCAGATAACTCGACAGCTCGACCACCACGATACCGTCATGCTGTTCGCGTACCTTGGCTTGCAGATAGCTGCTGTTGCGACCTGTGGCGCGGCTCAGAAACTGTTCCTGATAATCCTTGATCGAGGCCGGCAGCGGTGCGCCTGAATCCGTGCGGGTCAGTTGCAGCAAGGTCTTCTGGACAATGGCGTCCAGCCTTGGCTCGTCGGGAAAGTGTACGGTGTCGACATTGACCAGCGGGCAATCGGTGGTGGTGCAACCTGGCTTTATCAGCTCGGAAGCATCGCGCTGGACTTGCAGCGGGGTGCGCATGTTGGGCGTGAAAATGCTTTGGCAGGCAGCCAGCATCAGGCCCAGACAAGCCAGTGAAGTGATCCTCAATAACGACATGTTGGTCCTTGGCGATATCAATGGAGGCGGTTGCGTTGTTCGCATGCAGGCTGCTTGGACTGCAAACAACGTCTTCGGTTCGCCACTTGGCGGATTAGAAGTGTTTTAGGCCATGGCCGTCTACCCTGCATCTTCAAGGGGGCTGCATCCGGGAGTCGATGCGCGTTAGGATGGCCCGAAGTCAAAGATGGTCGTAAGCGAGAAACCTATGCCTCAGAACACCCGATCAACGCCAACGGCTTTTGAGATCACCCGGCGCGAAAGCTGCTTCCGGGGGTTCTACAAGCTCGACAAGTTGTACCTGCGCCACGAGCTGTTTGCCGGTGGCCTGGGCAAGGAAATCAGCCGCGAACTGTTCGTTCGTCATGATGCCGTCTGCGTGCTGCCTTATGACGCCAGGCGTGATGAAGTGGTGCTGATCGAGCAGTTTCGCGTGGGCGCACTTGAAAAGAGTACCAACCCCTGGCTGATCGAGCTGGTGGCCGGATTGATCGACAAGGATGAACAGCCGGAAGAAGTTGCTCATCGCGAAGCAGAGGAGGAAGCTGGGCTTGTCTTCAGCGCGTTATGGCCGATAACCAAGTACTTCCCTTCGCCCGGTGGCAGTGACGAATTCGTTCATCTGTTCATGGGGCAGTGCGACAGTCATGGGGCAGGCGGATTGCACGGGCTTGAGTCCGAGGGCGAAGATATCCGCGTGACGGTCTGGTCGTTCGACGATGCGATACAAGCCGTGGCTGACGGACGAATCATGAATGCGGCAACGATCATTGCCTTGCAATGGCTGGCGTTGAACCGCGCTGAAATAAGGGGGTTATGGTCGTGAATCTTTTGCGCGAGCGCTACCGTGTCGATCTTGCCGGGCTACAGGCGGCGTGCGAGGCCAACTACGCGCGCTTGATGCGTCTGCTTCCCGACATGCGTAACCAGCAAAGCTCGCGCCGGGTGGCGGTGACCCAGGGCGACCAGATGCTTGGCGTCCTTGCTGTCGAAGTGCTGCTCGACTGCCCGTACACCACAACCCTGCAAGTCCGCCAGGAGCACAGCCTGCCCTGGCTGCCGGTCCCGCGCCTTGAAGTCCAGGTCTACCACGATGCGCGCATGGCCGAAGTCATCGGTGCCGAGCATGCCCGACGTTTTCGGGGGATTTATCCGTACCCCAATGCCGACATGCATCAACCTGACGAAAAGGCGCAGCTCAACCTCTTCCTGGGCGAGTGGCTGAGCCACTGTCTGGCGTGTGGTCACGAGTTTGAAGCGGTACGCTGAAACCTGCCTGCTCTGCCAAATGTGATCCAGGTCCATTTTCCTGATTTACCTGCCTCTTCCCGCATCTCATAATCGCGCTGAATTCGCTCAAGGAGACGGCCTTGCCGAGCGCATCCCGATCATCATCAGTTTTAGTGGTGCAACTGTCCGACAGCCATTTGTTTGCTGAAACGGACGGTACGTTGCTGGGCATGAATACCCGCGATAGTCTGGAAAAGGTCGTTGAGCTGGTACTGGCCGAGCAGCAAGGCATCGACCTTGTGATTGCCAGTGGCGATGTTTCCCAGGACGGCAGCGTGGAGTCCTATCAGGCGTTTCGTCAGATCAGCGAACAGATCGCAGCCCCTGCGCGCTGGTTTCCCGGTAATCACGATGAATTGCCGCAAATGGCTCATGCCGCGCAGCACAGTGACCTTCAGGAACCTGTGGTAGATGTCGGCCGCTGGCGAGTCACGCTGCTGGATTCGGCGGTGCCCGGCTCGGTGCCCGGTTTCCTGCAGGAGCAGCAATTGCAATTGCTGGAGCAGTCCTTGAGCGAGGCGCCGGATCGACATCATCTGGTTTGCCTGCATCATCATCCGGTGCCAATCGGCTGTGACTGGATGGCACCTATCGGTTTGCGTAATGCCGACGCACTGTTCGCGGTGCTGGACCGTTTTCCCCAGGTGCGGGCCGTGCTGTGGGGGCATGTGCATCAGGAATTCGATCAGCAGCGTAACGGGGTGAGGCTACTGGCTTCGCCGTCCACCTGTATCCAGTTCGCGCCGGGCAGTGTGGATTTCACCCTCGATACCGCCGCGCCGGGCTATCGCTGGCTGCGCCTGCATGATGACGGGCAGCTCGAAACCGGCGTTTCCCGTGTTGTCGGCATGCAATTCGAAGTCGACTATGGCGGCACCGGCTATTGAGCGCTGTCGAACGACGCATTCCAGTAAGGCCTTGAGTCGTACATCCCTGTAAACTACGTGGTTTTGTTCCGGGCTTCGGGAGAGACGGCTTGATCAGCGACACACCAACATTGCTGTACATTCATGGCCTGAACAGCTCGGCTCTGTCGAAAAAGGCCAGCCTGTTGATCGCCCTGATGAGCTCATTGGGTGTGGGTGAGCAACTGCTTGTACCTGAACTGCACCACCATCCACGTCAGGCCATGGCTCAACTGGAGTCCGCAATCCAGGCGCTTGGGCGGCCTTTGCTGGTCGGCAGCTCGCTCGGCGGCTACTATGCGACTCATTTGGCGCATCGGCACGGCCTCAAGGCGGTCCTGATCAATCCGGCTGTCAATCCGCACCAGTTGTTCGATGGCTACCTCGGTACCCAGCAAAACCTGTATACCGGTGAGAGCTGGGAATTGACCCGCGACCATATAACGGCATTGGCGGAGCTTGAAGTACCCGCTCCACTGGACCCTGAGCGTATTCAGGTATGGTTGCAGACCGGTGATGAAACCCTTGATTACCGTCGTGCCGAAGCGTTTTACCGCGCTTGCGCACTGCGTATCCAGGCCGGTGGCGACCACAGTTATCAAGGCTTTGCCGAGCAGATGCCGGCTTTGCTGAGTTTTGCCGGATTTGCGCCCGATCTGTTGCGGGCAATTGATATATCCGGGTTGTAATCGCAGGAAATTACGCTGTGTCCCAGACACCGCGCTGTTGTGCAAGCAAACGCGCTCCTGCATATCCATGAATTATTGATGATGAGAACCCATGGCCAATCCCAGCGCTAGCTCTTATAACGCAGACGCCATCGAAGTCCTCTCGGGCCTCGACCCGGTTCGCAAGCGTCCGGGCATGTACACCGACACCGCGCGGCCGAATCACCTTGCCCAGGAAGTGATCGACAACAGTGTCGACGAAGCGCTGGCTGGCCATGCCAGATCGGTCCAGGTGATCCTCCACGCCGACAACTCGCTGGAAGTGTCCGACGACGGTCGCGGCATGCCGGTGGACATTCACCCCGAAGAAGGTGTGTCCGGTGTTGAACTGATCCTCACCAAGCTGCACGCCGGGGGCAAGTTCTCCAACAAGAACTATCAGTTCTCCGGCGGCCTGCACGGTGTCGGGATTTCCGTGGTCAACGCGCTTTCGACTCAGGTCCGGGTTCGGGTCAAGCGTGATGGCAATGAGTACGAGATGACCTTTGCCGACGGTTTCAAGGCCTCGGAACTGGCCGTTGTCGGCACTGTTGGCAAGCGTAATACCGGCACCAGCGTATATTTCGCGCCGGACCCCAAGTATTTCGACAGCCCCAAATTCTCCGTCAGCCGCCTCAAGCACGTGCTCAAGGCCAAGGCGGTACTGTGTCCGGGGCTGCTGGTCAGCTTCGAGGACAAGTCCACTGGCGAAAAGGTCGAGTGGCATTACGAAGACGGCCTGCGTTCCTATCTTCAGGATTCGGTCACCGAGTTCCTGCGCCTGCCGGACGAGCCGTTCTGTGGCAGCTTCGCGGGTAACAAGGAAGCCGTGGACTGGGCTTTGCTCTGGCTGCCCGAGGGTGGCGACAGTGTTCAGGAAAGCTACGTCAACCTGATCCCGACCGCGCAGGGCGGTACCCATGTCAATGGACTGCGCCAGGGCTTGCTGGACGCGATGCGTGAGTTCTGTGAATTCCGCAACCTTCTGCCGCGTGGCGTGAAGCTGGCACCGGAAGACGTCTGGGAGCGGATTGCCTTCGTGCTGTCGATGAAGATGCAGGAGCCGCAGTTCTCAGGCCAGACCAAAGAGCGTCTGTCGTCCCGTGAGGCGGCAGCCTTTGTTTCCGGCGTTGTGAAGGATGCTTTCAGCCTGTGGCTGAACACTCACTCCGAATTGGGCCTGCAACTGGCGGATCTGGCGATCAACAACGCCGGTCGTCGCCTGAAAGCCAGCAAGAAAGTCGAGCGCAAGCGCATCACTCAAGGGCCTGCGCTGCCCGGCAAACTGGCCGACTGTGCCGGACAGGACCCGGCGCGTTCCGAGCTGTTCCTGGTGGAAGGTGATTCCGCAGGTGGTTCAGCCAAGCAGGCGCGGGACAAGGAATTCCAGGCGATCCTGCCGTTGCGCGGCAAGATCCTCAACACCTGGGAAGTCGATGGTGGCGAAGTATTGGCCAGCCAGGAAGTCCACAATATCGCGGTTGCCATCGGTGTCGATCCGGGGGCTGCCGATATCAGCCAGTTGCGTTACGGCAAGATCTGCATCCTCGCCGACGCCGACTCGGACGGGCTGCACATCGCGACGCTGCTGTGTGCGCTGTTCGTCCAGCATTTCCGCCCTCTGGTGGATGCGGGTCATGTGTATGTCGCCATGCCGCCGCTGTACCGCATCGATCTGGGCAAGGAAATCTTCTATGCCCTGGATGAAAGCGAGCGTGACGGCATTCTGGATCGCCTGGTGGCCGAGAAGAAACGTGGCAAGCCACAGGTCACCCGATTCAAAGGCCTGGGTGAGATGAACCCGCCACAGCTGCGTGAAACCACCATGGACCCGAACACCCGGCGTCTGGTGCAGCTCACGCTGGATGACTTCGCCGCGACCTCTGAAATCATGGACATGCTGCTGGCCAAGAAACGCGCTGGCGATCGCAAGACCTGGCTTGAATCCAAAGGCAACCTTGCCGAGGTCCTGACTTGACGAGAAGTTGGCTTGCCGCCCTGATGCTGGTGACTGCACCGGCTTTTGCTGCGCCCTTTGAAGAGCTGAAACTGGTGTCCGAGCATCCGGTTGACGGCATGACTGGTGGCAATCTGTCAGGGCTGGCGATGTGCAATGGGCGGCTGTGGACTGTCTCGGATCGTGACGACACCCTGCTTTATAGTCTCGATACCTCGAAGACCACTTGGGTGGCCGAGCCGCACACTATGGTCGTTCCCGAGCCGGTCAGCTATTTGCCCTTGAATCTGCGCTCCATGGCCAGCCTGTCGTCGGTAGTGCGTGGCGGCAGCATGGACTTTGAAGGCGTGAGCTGCGATGCCGCTGGTAATCGCTATCTGGTCAGTGAGGCTCACGGCACGGTTTTGAAAGTGCCTGTCACGGGGGAGCCTGTCTGGCTCGATCTGCCAGAAGCGATGGTGGATCAGGCTCGCGCTCAAGGCATGCTGCAACGTTTCAATGCAATATTCGAAGGCATTGCCGTCAATGCGGCGGGTGACCGGATCTGGCTGGCGGCCGAACGCGAGAGTCGCGGCTTATTAGTAGTGCGGCGTGAGCAGGATAAGTGGAGCTGCAAGGAAAGCTGCGTGTTGCTTGCAGATCCCGGACAAGTCACCCCTCCACCGCAGTTGAAGGGCGACAAGTTATCCACAAAGGATTTCTCGGATATTTCACTGTTCAACGGCAAGCTGTACACCCTTGAGCGCTCGGTCTATCGCATCTGCCGCCGGACGCTGGAAACGGCCAAGGTCGAGCGCTGCTGGTCCTTCGCCAGTGAAGCCTTGCTGCCTAAGCGTGTCTACGATCAGCCTTATGGTTTGACTGAGGCCTTGGTGGTGGATGAAACCGGTGCCTGGATCGGTATCGACAATAACTTCAGCGCCCGTGCCGACGGCGAGAAACGCCCGATTGTCTGGCGCTTTGCAGCGCCGGCTGGTGGCTGGAGCGCCACGCAATGAATCAGCCGCTTCCCGGCAAGCGTGCTGGCAAGATCCTGATGTTCCTTGCCTGGGGCGCCGGGCTGTTTCTGGCCACGCGCTTTTTCGGCGACTGGGAAGACCGGCAACAGAACCCCAATACCCATGTCGCTTCGCAACACGGCAAGGGTTATATAGAAGTGCAATTGCTGGCCAATCGTCAGGGGCACTTCGTCAGTACCGGGCAGATCAACGGTCGGCCAGTGGAGTTCATGATCGATACCGGTGCGACCGATGTGGCGATACCCTCTGAGGTGGCCGATAAGCTGAGCCTGTCACGAGGCGTACCGGTTACGGTGAGCACCGCCAATGGCGAAAGCCGTGGCTATCGGGCAGTGCTCGACAGCCTGCAAGTGGGCGATATCGTCCTGCGCAACGTGCGTGCCTTTGTAGCGCCCGGCCTTGAGGGCGAACAGATATTGCTTGGCATGAGTGCAATGAAACAACTCGAATTTACCCAGCGCGGCGGCACCTTGCTGCTGCGTCAGACGACAAAATGATGAGGCCCGCATGAGCGACTCCCTTGACCTCAGCCTGGATGGCGTAGAACGCCGATCACTGGCTGACTTCACCGAACAGGCCTACCTCAATTACTCCATGTACGTAATCATGGATCGTGCCTTGCCGCATATCGGTGACGGCCTCAAGCCTGTACAGCGACGCATTGTCTACGCCATGAGCGAGTTGGGCCTTGGTGCTGACTCCAAGCACAAGAAGTCGGCGCGTACCGTGGGCGACGTGCTCGGCAAGTTTCACCCGCACGGCGACTCGGCCTGCTACGAAGCCATGGTCCTTATGGCCCAGCCATTCAGCTATCGCTACACGCTGGTGGACGGGCAGGGTAACTGGGGTGCGCCGGACGATCCCAAGTCTTTCGCGGCCATGCGTTACACCGAAGCCCGTTTGTCGCGTTATTCCGAAGTGCTGCTCAGCGAGCTGGGCCAGGGAACTGCGGACTGGGTTCCGAACTTTGACGGAACCCTGGATGAACCTGCTGTCTTGCCAGCACGTTTGCCGAATATCCTGCTCAATGGCACCACCGGTATCGCCGTGGGCATGGCCACTGATGTGCCGCCGCATAACCTGCGTGAAGTGGCCAGTGCCTGCGTGCATCTGCTCGATGACCCCAAGGCCAGCATCGAAGACCTGTGTGAGCACGTCAAAGGCCCGGATTACCCGACCGAGGCGGAAATCATCACGCCACGCGCCGACCTGCTGAAAATCTACGAAACCGGTCGCGGTTCGGTGCGCATGCGTGCCGTGTATCGCGTTGAAGATGGCGACATCGTGGTCACCGCGCTGCCGCATCAGGTATCGGGCGCCAAGGTGCTGGAGCAGATCGCGGCCCAGATGCAGGCCAAGAAGTTGCCGATGGTCGCAGACCTGCGTGACGAGTCGGACCACGAAAACCCGTGCCGCATCGTGATTATCCCGCGCTCCAACCGGGTCGAACTCGACGAGTTGATGCAGCATCTGTTCGCCACGACCGAGCTTGAGTCCAGCTATCGGGTGAACATCAACATCATCGGCCTGGACGGCAAGCCACAGCTCAAGAACCTGAAAGCACTGCTCAACGAGTGGCTTGTATTCCGTATCGCAACCGTTCGCCGTCGTTTGCAGTACCGTCTCGACAAGGTCGAGCATCGCCTGCACCTGTTGGACGGTTTGCTCACGGCGTATCTGAACCTGGATGAAGTTATCCACATCATCCGTACCGCCGAACATCCGCGTGCAGAGCTGATCGCGCGCTTTGGTCTGACAGAAATCCAGGCTGACTACATTCTCGATACCCGTCTGCGTCAGTTGGCGCGTCTGGAAGAGATGAAGCTGCGCAGTGAACAGGATGCCTTGCTCAAGGAGCAGGCCAAGCTTCAGGCCCTGCTGGGCAGCGAGTCCAAGCTGCGCAAACTGGTGCGTAGCGAGCTGATTGCCGACGCCGAAACCTATGGCGATGACCGTCGCTCGCCTATCGTTGCGCGTGCCGAAGCCAAAGCGTTGTCCGAAAACGAACTGATGCCGACCGAACCGGTGACGGTCGTATTGTCCGAAAAAGGCTGGGTGCGTTGCGCCAAGGGCCATGATGTCGACGCCACAGGGCTTTCCTATAAAGCAGGCGATGGCTTCAAGACCTCGGCCATCGGGCGCTCCAACCAGTTTGCCGTCTTTATCGACTCGACCGGGCGCAGCTACTCGGTGGCAGCCCATACCTTGCCGAATGCGCGTGGTCAGGGCGAGCCATTGACCGGCAAACTGCAACCACCGCCAGGCGCGACCTTCGAGTGCGTGCTGTTGCCGGAAGATGAAGCGCTGTACGTTATCGCGTCGGATGCCGGTTACGGTTTTGTGGTAAAAGGTGAAGACTTGCAGGCCAAGAACAAGGCTGGCAAGGCATTGCTGAGCCTGCCGACAGGCTCGAAAGTCATTCTGCCGCGGCCTGTGGCAGATCGTGAACATAACTGGCTGGCAGCCGTGACCACTGAAGGCCGATTACTGGTTTTCAGAGTCAGCGACTTGCCTCAGTTGGGTAAAGGCAAAGGCAACAAGATCATCGGTATTCCAGGCGAGCGTGTCGCGAGCCGGGAAGAGTATGTGACAGATCTGGCGGTAATCCCGCAAGGCGCTACGCTGGTGCTTCAGGCTGGCAAGCGCACTCTGTCGCTCAAGGCCGAAGACCTTGAACATTACAAAGGAGAACGTGGTCGACGAGGGAACAAACTGCCAAGAGGCTTCCAGCGTGTGGATGCCCTGTTGGTGGAAAACAGCTAGGAATATTCATTTAGAGCCAGCGGTCTTCGTTTTGCCATGAAGATCGACGCATAATCGCTGGAGTCATGGCGAATATTCACGGATGATATGGTGTCTTGGGGTCTCGGCG
The DNA here is from genome assembly GCF_015471405.1 of Pseudomonas cichorii. Lineage (GTDB taxonomy): Bacteria > Pseudomonadota > Gammaproteobacteria > Pseudomonadales > Pseudomonadaceae > Aquipseudomonas > Aquipseudomonas serbiensis. The sequence goes on along the minus strand of NZ_BLVZ01000005.1, from coordinate 173,302 downwards.
TGGCGCAGTGCCTGCATGAGCCTATAAGTATCTACACTGTGGCCGCCTGAGGCGGCCACCTGGATGGGACGATGAATTTTCTACGCCTTCCCTTTGTCTTGTTGATGACGGGCGTTTTGGGGTTGGCTGGTTGCAGTATGCATCAGCCTACCGCGCTGTATCAGCTGGACAGTGGTGACCCGGGCCAGCCAAAACAGAGCACGGGGCTTGCTGTTTTGCTGGGTCCGGTTTCAGTTGCTGACTACCTGCAACGTGAAACCCTGCTGCAACGTCAACCTGACGGTACGTTGACGGCTTCACCTGATGGCCGTTGGGCTGGCAACCTGTCTTCGGACATTGACCAGCTTCTTCTGCGTCAACTGGCCTGGAAGCTCGATAGCCAGCGAGTCGTACTCGCTCCTGCTGTCGCGAATTTCAAGCCGGATGTACAGATCGTGTTGTCGATCACCCGCCTTGATTCGGGTGCCAAGCAACCTGCCGTGCTCGATGCGCAATGGCGTTTGCTGGACCGCAAGGGCAATGTTCGCGACAGCCGCCTGGTCCACCTGGAAGAGGTTCACACTGGTGGCTCTGCCGATCAGGTCAGGGCGCAGGGTATTCTGCTGCAACGTCTTGCCGAACAGGTCAGCGTCGCGGTCAAGCCGATTTCCTGGCAAGTCGTCGACGAGCCGAAGAAGGCGCCGGTTGTGAAGGCCAAAGAGCCCGACAAGCCGAAGATCCCGATGGCTTCACCAATACGGACAGACCTTGAAGTGTTTCGCTTCTAAGTCTGAACCCCACAAAAAAGCCCGCAGCGATGCGGGCTTTTTTGTGGGCTACTACACCGTAATGCTGATCAGTTAAGAGGCTGATTTCAAAAAAAACGGGTGGCTGGAGTCACAATCCGTGGGAGGGGCCTTGGCCGCGACAGCCCGGTTTCAGGCACCGAAAATGTGTTGCCTGTAAGTTGGTCGTCGCGGCCAAGGCCGCTCCCACAGGTGAATATATATGCCTTAACTGATCGGCATTAATTCTACACCGCGCCCAGTGGGAGCGAATTCATTCAGGCCTTGTGCGTCTCATGCATGCGTGCCAGCTGGCGTTCCAGCATCGACGGGTAAGGCTCCATCAGGCGCTCGACGCAGCAGGCACCTTCCGGGCTGGCGATCGGGCGGATGCGGGCGCGCTGGCGGATCAGGGCGTCGTCGTTGATCTTGCGTTCCACCAGCAGCAGGTTGCGGCTGTGCTGGGACAGCGCCAGTGCGTCCTGGGCGGTTTCGGTCAGCAGCAGATCGATCTGGCTCAGGCCGGACAGGCCTTCACCCAGCGTCAGGCCCAATTGCAATTGCAGCGTGATGCCACTGTCGGCAACTTCGATCTGCAAGGCGTGGCTCAATGCGCGCAGCAACTCGCCGCAACAGATCGCATTGGTCAGGTAGTCCTCACCGCTTTCCTGGCTGTGGAACAGCATCAACGTGCTGCCGTCATTCAAGGTATGCAGCTCGCTGTCATACAGCGACGCGGCCTGATCGAGGCAGTCACGATAGCGTTGCAGCAGATCGGTCAGGCGAGCGCGAGGCAGGCGGCGAAGTTGATCCTGAGCGCCCAGTTGCACGGCCAGCACGGCGCTGTGTTGGGGTTCGCTAGGGGTGGACAGTACCGAAGCAGGGCGAATGGCCGGTGCGTTGCTGGAGCTGTCACGAAGATCGGCAAACGGATCTTCCTCGTCCTCTTCATCTTCTTCGGCCACGAAGCGGCGTTGCGCGGGAGGCGCGATCACGCGAGGCTTGGGCGTTTCGTCGAAGCCGGTATCGCGAGCTGAAAATGAAGGCGCAGGTTTCTCGTCCTCAGGCTCCAGATACGCATCGTCGTCTTCGCTGTATTCGGGTTCCGGTGGTATTTCAGGCTCTGGAACCGGTGGTGCGAAGGAGGAGCGCAGTTGACGCGCCAGATCGCCGATTTCGTCCTGGCGGTCGGTGGCAGGTGTGTAAGGGTCGATATCGCGCAGCCAGATCCGCAGTTGCAGCAGTGGCGTGGAGATATGGCGACCCAGACGCAGGCTCAGGGTCAGCGCCAGCGCGAGCAGGATGCCAGCCAGAATACCCATGCTTTGCAGGCTGATGGTCATGGGCTGCTGGAATTGCGTCATGTCCAGGCTGATACGCAGGTGACCGGCCATCACGTCCTGGAAGGTGATCTTTATTTCATAAAGACCCTGGGCTTCACCCAGCAGGCTGTTTTTTGGACGTTGACCGGCCTCCGCGAGAATGCGGTTATCCACGCTATAGATGGCAGCGTGGGCCACCAGCGGGTTCTTGACCAGATTGCCCAGCAGCACGTTGAGGCTGAGGATGTCGTTGGACACCAGCAGCTCGGTCGCCGAGGTTGCGGTCTGTGTGGTCAGGGCCTGCCCCAGTGCGTCGGCCTGTTCGTGCATGGCCTGCTTGAATTGCAGGCCCATGACGCCGGCGTAGATCACCAGCGCCAAGGCGACCAGGATCACGTTATGGCTGGCAATACGCAAAGCAATCGGTACACGGCGGTGGCGCAGCGCACGAAAGATCAGCAGGAAGAAATTATCGGTTTTAACGGGCGTGGGCCGGTTCACAGAGCACGGCTCTTTCGGTGAAGTTGCGCGCAGTATAACGACCGTCCCAGTAGCGGCAAAGCGCTGGCTGTGCCCGGCGGTCACAGAAAGTGGTTAGAATGCGGTTTTTTTCCACTGCTGGGGTGCGCCTTGCGCGAAATCGTCCTGATTAACATCACTGGTGTCGACCGTCCGGGTCTCACTGCGGCCATCACTGGCGTTCTTGCCCAGGGGGGCGTGAACATCCTCGATATTGGTCAGGCGGTGATCCATGACACCTTGTCGTTTGGCATCCTGGTCGAAATCCCGGATACCGAACAGGGTTCTTCCGTCCTCAAGGACATCCTGTTCACGGCCTACAAGCTCGATCAACAGGTACGTTTCACTGCGGTGTCCGAAGAGGATTATCAGCAATGGGTCGACGGGCAAGGCAAGGCACGGCATATCGTGACCCTGCTGACGCGCAAGGTCACTGCCGAGCAGTTGCAATGCGTCAGTTCGATCACTGCGAAATACGGGCTGAATATCGACCATATCGATCGCCTGTCCGGGCGCATGCCCCTCGACACCCCGGCTGACAAGGGCAAAGGCTGCATCGAGTTCTCCGTGCGCGGCGAGCCTGCTGACCCCAAGGCCATGCAGGCCGAGTTCCTCAGTGTGGCTCAGGACTTGAACGTCGATATCGCGTTCCAGCAGGATTCGCTGTTCCGTCGTAACCGCCGTCTGGCCGTGTTCGACATGGATTCGACCCTGATCGAAGCCGAAGTCATCGATGAACTGGCCAAGGCGGCTGGCGTCGGTGAGCAGGTCTCGGAAATCACCGAGCGCGCCATGCGTGGCGAGCTGGATTTCCGTGCCAGCTTCAAGGAGCGCCTGGCTTTGCTCAAGGGGCTGGATGTGAACGTGCTGGATGAAATCGGTGCGTCGCTGCGTCTGACCGAAGGCGCTGAAACCTTGTTTGCCGAACTCAAGCGCCTGGGCTACAAGACGGCGATTCTCTCCGGCGGCTTCACTTACTTTGCCAAGCAGTTGCAGGCGAAGCTGGGCATCGACTATGTGTTTGCCAACGAGCTTGAGGTGGTCGACGGCAAGGTGACGGGCGTGGCCGTCGAGCCGATTGTCGATGCGCAACGCAAGGCCGATCTGCTGCGTGAGCTGGCGAACAAGGAAGGTTTGAGTCTGGAGCAGACCATCGCGGTGGGTGATGGCGCCAATGACTTGCCGATGCTGGCGATTGCCGGTCTTGGGGTGGCGTTCCGTGCCAAGCCGTTGGTCAAGCAGTCTGCCAGACAGGCGATCTCGACTTTGGGGCTGGACGGCGTTCTCTACCTGCTGGGCTTCCGCGACCGTGAGGGGCGAGGCTGATAAGCCCGTCCTGTGTGGCTGTCGTAATCCTCTGAAGGGTTGCGACGGCTACAGCGAACTCCACAACGAATCGAATTCCTGCCCCGGCTTCGGTTTCTCGCTTTCCGTCGCCTTGGGCGCATCGTAGATCTTGTACTCGAACTGGTTATAGCTGGCGCTGCTGATGTGCCGGTTGCTCAGCGCTGCGCGACGTTCTTCGCCGTTGACGTTGATCATCACCTGGCTGCCTTCCTGAAACGGCAGGCGTGGAGCCAGAACTGTCGGCGGCTTGCCCATGGCGCGGACTTCCGGAAGCATCAGGGTACGCAGGTACTGGCTGTTCTGTTCTTCACGTATCAACTGCATGCCACAAGGCTGGGCAAACGGGGCGATCAATTCGATACCCATCTGGGTGCCGCCGCTGCGCACCTGTCGGACCCAGCGCACGATGGCGATGCTCCAGCCCTGACCGGCATCATCCTGAATCCCCACCAGTTCGCCAGCCTGTAATTGTGGCGGGACGTCCTTGGGCCATGCCAGGCAATAGCCGCCTGGGCTGTGGTTGACGATGTTCAGCTCGAAAGTCGCAAAGATATTCTGGGCATTGGAGGCTGACTCACTGTCGCCCTCCGCTGACTGATATTCGATTTCCTCGAAGGGCAGCAAGACCGACGAGGTGTTGCCGCGATGGGTATCGAAGGCGTTCGACCACGGATCGTCGGCGTTATCGTTGACCACCTTGAGGCTGAAATCCGCAACGCTGGCCGCGGCAGGCAGCAGCAATTGTTCGGTGAACGATTTCTGCCCGCCGACGTAATAGTGCAGGGCGCTCATGCCGATGCACAGCTTCAGCGTGCCCTGGCCTACGGTGCGCTGAAAGGTGCGCTCGGCTACATCGCCCCAGGCCGCTGCCAGATGTTGCAGCAGATCGGTGGTGACGCGAGGCGGGATAAGCAGTTTTGACTGCGAGCGCTGATCGGCAGGCAGTCCCAGGTATCTGTTGATCGCATCGGCCAGCGCGCGTGAGTTTATCCCAAGAAGCTTGGGCAGTTGCTCTTCGGCGAACAGGGTGCGGTACATCGGTGGCTTATCGGACGCAGGGTCCAGCGCGAACAGGCTGTTTTCATCGGCAGGCGACTGTAGCGTGACCATCGCGCTCCATACTTCCAGTGATTCCGCCATCTTGCCGATATTCAACTGGCGCATCTGATTGCTGCGTGAGCAGCCCATCAGCAATGCGACGGCATAGGTCTGTTCGACGCTCAGGGTGCGAGTGTGGGTGCCCAGCGGTTCGTTCACCGGCGTGGTGTGCAACTGGTACTGGCGTGCGATCTGATAGATATGGTGCAGCTCAAGCCACAGACCGTCCTGAACCGGGCAATACAACTGGCTGGCGCGGATCAGCGGGCCGTTGAGCGCATGCATGGCGCGTTGCAGCGCGGTGGTGAGCAAGGCAGCTTGTTCCTTGCTGTAGCGCGCCGCCACACTCTGGATGATCTGTTTGTAACCGGTTGCCAGATGATTCTGCAGGGCCTGGCAGAGGTTGGCGACCTTGCGCGGACGCTCATCGAGCACGATGGCCTGATTGAGAAAGTGCCGTTCCAGATGGCTGCAGACGAAATAGACTTCCGGGCGCAGCAGCTCCAGCAATTGCAGGCGGTTTTCGCCGGGAGTCATCAACTGGTTGAGTTCGGACAGCCCTTGATAGAGCTGGCGGGCCATTTCGCCGATGTTTGCTTTGGGCAGGCTGGAGATCCAGCGTTTCAAGTCGCGGGGATTGGGTTCACAGAATGACAGGCTCGACTGTGTTGGCGTGGGGGCACGCAACAACAGAGGTAAGCTCAAATTACTCATGTGACAGGCAAACTCCAGCTACTCCACAGGCCCGAACGGTGGCTTTTGTTGACGAACTTCAGACATCTTCGCATTGAGATGTATCGCGTATGCGCCAATTAAAGTGCGCTGCCTCCTGCAGCACCGATAGCGCGACTTTAACAGCATCGACACGTTCTCGCAGCTTTTGTGGCCTGATGCCAGTATTTGCCTGCTTTCCTGAGAGCACAAGCCTGAAGGCACAAACTCCGACGAGCTTGTACCTTCAGGTCATCGCAATGTTCAGGCCTGAGTCGCAGTTGCCATGGCTTGTCCCATTTGCACCTTGGAACCGGCGGTCAGTTCCTCGGCCCACTTAACCTGATCCGGGCCAAACAGCACGATAGCGGTCGAGCCCAGTTTGAAGCGGCCCATTTCTGCGCCTTTTTCCAGGTGGATAGGCGCACGTGCCGCTTCGTCGTAGCTCACGGTCTTCAGTTCGCGCTTGGGTGGCGTGACCAGCCCGGCCCAGACTGTTTCGACCGATGCAACGATCATTGCGCCGACCAGTACTACGGCCATCGGGCCGCGCTCGGTGTCGAACAGGCAGACCACGCGCTCGTTACGGGCGAACAGTTCTGGAACATTCTCGGCTGTAGTCTGGTTTACCGAAAAGAGGCGGCCTGGCACGTAGACCATTTCGCGCAGGGTTCCGGCCAGCGGCATGTGTACGCGATGGTAGTCCTTGGGCGACAGATAGACAGTCGCAAACTGGCCGCCCATGAACGGCGCGGAGAGTTTCGGATCGCCGCCCAGCAGCTCAAGTGCGCTGAAGCTGTGACCTTTGGCCTGGAAGATGCGGCCATGCTCGATAGTCCCCAGCTGGCTGATGGCACCGTCGGCTGGGCAGAGGATTGCGCCGGGAGTGGTGTCCAGAGGGCGAGCGCCGGGTTTCAGGGCGCGGGTGAAGAAGTCGTTGAAGTGCTCGTAGGCGGTGAGGTCTTCGACCAGGGCCTGAGACATGTCCACCTGATAGCGGCGCGCAAACCAGGCAGTGAAAGCATTCTTGAACCAGCTCACTCGGCATTCGGCAACATAGCCAGCCAGGCGAGACAGAAAATGGTGAGGCAGCAGGTGCTGACTAAGGATGAACAGACGCTCTTTCATTTATATTCCTAAAGCTTGATGGAGGTGCCGACTCGTTTGGAGTTGATCTCACTTCTCGATCGGGGTGTCTGGATGATTGCCCCATTCACCCCAGGATCCGGCATAAGCCTTGACCCGTGGATAACCGAGTGCCTTGGCGATCAGGTAAGTGAAGCCTGAGCGGTGGTGGGTCTGGCAATGGGTGATCACTTCCTTGTCGGCGGTGATGCCCAGGTTTTCCAGAATCTGCGGCATGTCCTGGCGGATACGCAGGTTGCGGGTCTTGTCCATGCCGGCAGTCCACTCAAAGTTGACTGCGCCAGGGATATGACCGCCTCGGGCTGCCACAACCTTTTCCCCTGAATATTCGGTCGGACCACGTGCATCCCAGATCGCCAGATCGGCGGCACCGAGGCGCGACTGCACGTATTCGCGGGTTGCCGTGGGTTCGCCATGCAGGGTCAGGGTGACGGGAGTGCTTGCAGCCGCAGGCACATCGGTGGTCAGCGGCAGTGACTGCGCTTCCCAGGCCAGCAGGCCGCCGTCCAGATAGTGGTAACGGGTGTGGCCGATGACATCCAGTAGCCAGATGAAGCGTCCGGCCCAGCCACCGCCTTCGTCGTCATAGACCACATAGACGGCGTCCGGATTGTGGCCGAGTTCGCTGAACAGTCTTTCGAGATCCCCATAGGCTGGCAGCAGGCCAGGCGCAGGTGGCTGGCCCAGTTGGGTACGCTTGGGATCGACGAAGCGGGCGCCGCGGATATGACCAGCCTCGTAACGGGCGCTGCTGGTCAGATCGACGAGGATCAGTTGCGGGGCGTCAAGGCGCTCAAGCAGATCTTGTGGCTCGATGACCAACGGCAAACCAGTGAAGACGGACATTTGCAGCCTCCGATAAAGAGAAAGTGCGAATTGTACGCCAGGCCTCAGGCTTTGCGTTGGCTAAAGATGGCCAGTGATCGTTCAATACATTGCGCGGTTTTTCCGAATGCCTGAACGGATATTTCCGACAATGGACCGCCTCCCTGGTCGGCGACCACCAGCAGCAGGACTCTGCCGTTGTTACCCAGCGAGCGGATCAGCCAGTGCTCTCCTTTGAAGATGCCTTTCAGGGCTGCGGGCAGCAGTGCAGAAAACTGTGCGAGGTTGGTCGGGGTGATCCGCAACTGGGTCGGCTGCGTCATCAAGCGTTGCAGGAGCGTGCTTTCTTTTATGGAGAACTGCAGGCCCGAGACTTCTTGCGGCAGGCCACCAGCCAGATGCACGCGCAGCACGCTGCCTGTCTTGTCCGCCATCAGCAGCATGACCCGCTGCATGCCGCAGGACATCAACGTGTCGCGAGCGGTCGTGGTCAGGTGGATGGAATTGATGAATGGCGTGGGTTCGACCAGCAGTTCGGCACACTGCTTGCGCCATTGTTGCAGCGCGTCGGCCGTCGGTGGTGGAGCGATCTCGTTGTCACGCCTGATGCGCCGGGCATCCCAGGGCCAGATCAGCGATTCGGCCGGATGCCACAGATCTGCTTCCGAATGCACGCGGGCACTGCTGGCGGCGTTCTGGTGGATCTGTTGCTGAACTTCATCCAGTGGCTGTTGCAGATAAAGGCTTGCGAGTCGCTCCCAGCGCAGGCAATGAGGGCTGTTCCACGCCTGCTGGGCAGACAGCGCCACGCCATTGCCCAGCAGCACGGTATTGGCCGGTTGATTCAGCCAGCGGCGCAGGTTCGGATCGGCATCCATCAGTTGTTGCTGGCGCAACGGGTCGTGATCTTCTCGGGCGATGTGCAGGGCCTTGACCAGCTCACGTCGCTCGTTGATCAGCACTTTATAGCCGCGGGTCACCCAGACCGGCAGGCGCCAGAACTCGGCCAGCGCCAGGCACAGGTCCAGCAGGCTGACGCCGAACAGCTCCTTCTCGACCACACGGCTGGGCTCGCCTTTGTGAATGACCCGCACTTCCCAGTCCTCCAGAAGTTTGGGGTGCGCGAGTGCCATGGGCCACAGCGGCGACAGAAACAGCAGGCTGCCCAGATGAATGTCCTGCCACAGGCGCGCAAGCCGGCTGGCGAACAGGCCGTTGGCCTGTTGCGTGGCATGCTGGCTGATAAGGATCAACTGGCGGAAGGCGGCCGGTATGTCCTGGGGTTCCCTGGCGGGCAGGCGACCGAGCAGGACTTCGGTACGTGCCAGTCCCAGGCGGTTGATTGCAATCTCAAGGCTTTCAGCCGGTTCCACCATGCCATGGCTCTTGTGGTTGGCTTCACGCAGCACGCTCAATACCAGTTCCGGGCTTTCCTGCATCATGTCGGCGATGTCGCGCAGCGAGCGGCGGCTGTCTTTCAGAGCTTCGCGCACATGATTGTGGTTCACCACCGGGATGGGCAGGTCCACGGCATCCAGATGCCTGATCCAGGCATCGAGTGTTTTGGGTATCGAGTGCTTCACAGAGCTTGCGGTCGACATTGGAAGGCCTTTACAGCTGATTTTTTTAAGCAGCGCAGGCTGCGATTCTTAGGGGCTGGACAGCTGTTTTCAAGCTCTTGTTCAAGGGCCGAACTGGTTTTTAACAAGAACTGACTATAGTCTGGACCAATGAGGCCGATACGTAGAATAAGAGTTTCCGCACATGTCCCTGAACCCGACTCGATAAGTATTTTCTACCTATGGCTAAAATTATCGGCATCATCGTCGTTTTCGCGAGCGTGCTCGGCGGATACGTTCTATCCCACGGTCAGGTCGCAGCACTGTTTCAGCCTTATGAAGTGCTGATTATCGGTGGTGCGGCTCTGGGTGCATTCCTCCAGGCCAACCCTGGCTATATGACCATGCACGTCTTCAAGAAATCCTTGCAGATGTTCGGTACGCGCTTCACACACGCTTACTACCTCGAAGTGCTGGGGCTGGTCTATGAAATCCTCAACAAGAGTCGTCGCGAAGGCATGATGGCGATTGAAGGGGATATCGAGGAGCCGGCTTCCAGCCCGATCTTCGCCAAGTACCCTGGCGTGCTCAAGGATGCACGCATGACGGCCTACATCTGCGATTACCTGCGGATCATGTCGTCGGGCAACATGGCGCCCCACGAACTTGAAGGCCTGTTCGACATGGAATTGTTGAGCATGAAGGAAGAGCTTGAGCACCCTTCCCATGCCGTCACCGGTATCGCCGACGGTATGCCCGGTTTCGGTATCGTGGCAGCGGTACTGGGTATCGTGATCACCATGGCTTCCCTGGGCTCCGGTGACAAGGCCGCCATCGGTATGCACGTAGGTGCGGCTCTGGTAGGTACTTTCTTCGGTATTCTGGCGGCCTATGGCTTCTTCGGCCCGCTGGCCACTTCCCTGGCTCACGATGCCAAGGAAGAAATGAACGTCTACGAATGCATCAAGGCTTCCCTGGTGGCTTCGGCTTCCGGCATGCCGCCTTCACTGGCCGTGGAGTTCGGTCGCAAGGTTCTGTATCCAGCGCACCGGCCCAGCTTCAGCGAGCTGGAACAAGCGGTTCGCGGTCGTTAAGCCATGGAAAATAATCAGCCGATAATCATCAAGCGCGTAAAGCGCTTTGGTGGCGGACACCACGGTGGCGCCTGGAAGATTGCCTTCGCTGACTTTGCGACAGCGATGATGGCGTTCTTCCTGGTGCTGTGGCTGCTGTCTGCTGCTACGCCCGAGCAGTTGATTGCGGTCGCCGGTTACTTCAAGGACCCGGTCGGCTTCACTGACAGTGGCTCGCCTTATGTGATTGACCTGGGCGGCTCGCCTGAGATGTCGCCTAACCAGACCCTCAACCCCGAGGTCAAGACCACGCCGTCCCCGGATACCGTGCCTATCGAGTCGGATACCTCCGAATCCAAGGCCGAGCAGGTCGAGCAAGAGCGTCTGGAGATGCTGTTGCAGGAACTGCAGAACAAGGTTGAAGAGAACCCGCAACTGCAGAAGTTCAAGGACCAGATCCTGTTCGAGATCACTCAGGATGGCTTGCGGATCCAGATCATGGATGCCGATAACCGGCCTATGTTCGACTCCGGCAGTGCGCGTCTGAAGCCGTATTTCGAGGATATTCTGCTGGCCATGGCCGACACCATTCGCACGGTGCCGAACAAGATCAGTATCAGCGGTCACACCGATGCCAAGCCATATGTGGGCAGCGGTGAGTTCGGTAACTGGGAGCTTTCGGCAAACCGTGCCAACGCTGCGCGTCGTGCGCTGGTGGCAGGTGGTTATCCTGATCCGCAAGTGGCACGGGTGGTGGGATACGCTTCTTCGGCGCTGTATGACCGTGAGCATCCGTTCAACCCTGTGAACCGTCGTATCGATATTGTCGTGCTGACCAAAAAGGCCCAGCAGCGTATCGAAGGTGATCAGAATACCGGCGGTGCGCCGCAGACTCAGCCTGCTCCGGCAGCGCCTGCGGCTCCGGGAGCGTCCACGACTGCGCCACCCGATCCGCAGGCCTATGCCCAGCCTCATGAAATTCGGCAAAAGCTGAATATCTTCGAGGAAGGACAGTTACGGGCTGAACCGGCCAGGAACTGACAGATGCAAAAACGCCGCGATCATCGCGGCGTTTTTGTATGGGTTTCAGTAGCTGTCTTGCGGCAGGCTGGCAATGATCGAGCGGTAACTGTTCATGCGCTGCTGCTGTACGCGGCCATCTTCAAGAGCCTTGAGCAGGGCGCAGCCCGGTTCGCGGTCATGCTTGCAGTCGCGGAAACGGCAGGTGCCGATCAGGTCGTTGAACTCGATGAAGCCGGCTTCCACGTCGGCGCGGCTGACATGGCCCAGACCGAATTCGCGGATACCCGGTGAGTCGATCAGGTCGCCGCCACGGGGGAAGTGGAACAGGCGTGCGGTGGTCGTGGTGTGCGTGCCCTGGCCGGACAGCTCCGACAGCGGGCCGACACGTGTTTCGACTTCTGGCAGCAGGCTGTTGACCAGCGAAGACTTGCCCACGCCGGACTGCCCTACGAATACGCTGATATGGCCGTCGAGGCGGGTTTGCAGTTGTTGCATGCCGTCGCCCTGATGCGCCGACACTTCCATGACCGGATAACCCAGTGTCCGGTACACCGCCAGCAAGGCATTGAGCGCCGGAGCGTTCTGCTCGTCGATCAGGTCTGCCTTGTTGAGCAGCAGCAAAGGGTGAATGCCGGCATGTTCGGCTGCAACCAGATAACGGTCGATCAGGTTGGCGTGAGGCTCGGGCATCGGCGCGAAGACAATCACGATCAGGTCGACGTTGGCCGCTACCGGCTTGAGCTGGCCGCGAGTGTCGGGACGGCAGAGTTCTGTTGTGCGTGGCAGTTGCGCCACGATAACGCCGATCCCCTGATTGCCGGCACGCCAGACAACCTGATCGCCGGTGACCAGCGCTGGCAGGTTGGCGCGCAAGTGGCAGCGGAAAACCTGGCCGCGTTGTTCGCCGTCCTGGGCTTCGACTTCAACCTGGACCCCGAAGTGAGCGATTACCAGGCCGGTCTGCTCAGGGCCGAGGTCGCCGCCCTCCAGGGTTTCCAGAGCCAGCGTCTCGCGTTTTGCAGCGCGGGCGGCGCGTTCGCCCTGGATCTTTTCGATGCGCCAGTTCTGGCGGCGATTGAGTTGGCGTTTGGCCATGGGTGTTCCGAGTTGATGAAGCGAATGATTGGGTCTTACATTGAATCGGGCGGAGTCTAGCATGCCGGGGTGAGCTAAACTGCCCGGCTACACCAAGGAGTCGACACATGCAGAACAAGCAGAACCTGATCTGGATCGATCTGGAAATGACCGGCCTGGACCCGGACACCGATGTCATCATCGAAATGGCAACGATCATCACCGACAGTGAGCTCAACACCTTGGCCGAAGGGCCGGTGATTGCCATTCACCAGAGTGATGAAACGCTGGCCAGGATGGACGAGTGGAATACCCGTCAGCATGGTGGCTCGGGCCTGACCCAGCGGGTGCGCGAAAGCACCATCAGCATGGCCGAAGCCGAAGCGCAGACCCTGGACTTCATCAAGCAATGGGTCCCGGAGCGCAGCTCGCCAATCTGCGGCAACAGCATTTGTCAGGACCGCCGCTTTCTGTATCGCCACATGTCGGCGCTGGAAAACTACTTCCATTACCGCAACCTCGACGTTTCCACGCTCAAGGAGCTGGCTGCACGCTGGTCGCCGGAGCTGCGCTTCAAGAAAGGCAACACCCATCTGGCGCTGGACGATATTCGTGAATCGATTGCCGAGCTGCGTTTCTATCGCGAGCATTTCATCAAGTAATGAATTGCAGCATGAGTGTGGCGAATAAACCTCGTCGCACTCTTTCAGTGCGTTGATCCGCTGGTTAGACTGCGCGCCTTTGTCGCAGGTGTGGTCGCCATGTTGCTGATGCTTTATCTGATTGCCATCACGGCTGAAGCCATGACGGGCGCCTTGTCTGCCGGGCGTCGCGGCATGGACTGGTTTGGCGTGGTACTGATCGCTTGCGTCACCGCGCTGGGCGGCGGCTCGGTGCGCGATGTACTGATCGGGCATTACCCGCTGACCTGGGTCAAGCACCCGGAATATCTGGTCCTGACCAGCGTGGCTGCGCTGGTGACCATCTTCATTGCCCCCTTGATGCGCCATCTGCGCTCGCTGTTCCTGGTCCTCGATGCCCTGGGGTTGGTGGCTTTCACACTGATTGGTTGCATGACAGCTCTGGAAGCCGGGCACGGCATGCTGATCGCAGCGGTCTGCGGCGTTATCACCGGCGTGTTCGGCGGCATCCTGCGGGATATCTTCTGCAACGACATTCCCCTGATCTTCCGGCGCGAACTCTACGCCAGCGTGTCATTCCTGGCAGCCTGGTGTTTCCTGCTGTGCCGCTATCTGGAACTGCCAACCGAGCAAGGCATCCTGATTACCCTCTTCGGCGGCTTCCTGCTGCGCCTGCTGGCGATCCGCTTCAAATGGGAAATGCCGAAGTTCATATATAAGGATCAGTAGCTGTGAGCTGCAAGTTTTAAGCTTCAAGCGACAAGCTAGAAGCGTCTCAGCTTGAAGCTTGTAACTTGCCGCTTGAAGCTTTGTGCTTTTCAAGTGCCCATTCCACATGCTCGCGCACCATCTCTGACGGGTAATCGCGGCGGGCTTCCAGGGCCTGGAGGACGGGGATGGTGGAGGGCGCGTTGCCCAGTCCTACTGCCAGATTACGCAGCCAGCGTTCATAACCGGCACGTCGCAGTGGCGAGCCTTCGGTATTGCTGAGGAATTTTTCTTCATCCCAGAGGAAGAGTTCGGCCAGCCCTGCATTGTCCAGGTTGTGGCGTGGTTTGAAGTCGCTTTGGGTTGTCGGGCGGGCAAAGCGGTTCCAGGGGCAGACGATCTGGCAGTCGTCACAGCCGAATACCCGGTTGCCGATCAGGGGGCGCAGCTCTTCGGGAATGGACGTCTTGAGTTCGATGGTCAGGTAAGAAATGCAACGCCGGGCATCCAGCACGTAAGGGCCGACGAATGCAGCGGTGGGGCAGATGTCCAGACAGGCCGTGCAGCGCCCGCAATGTTCGGTCGCGTGAGGTGCATCCACAGGCAGCGGTAAGTCCACGAACAGCTCGCCGAGGAAGAAAAAACTGCCTGCCTTGCGATTGAGTACCAATGTGTTCTTGCCGATCCAGCCCAGCCCGGCCTGTTCGGCAATGGCCTTTTCCAGCACCGGTGCGCTGTCGACGAATGCTCTGAAGCCAAACGGGCCGATAGCCTGCTGGATACGCTCTGCCAATTGCTGGACACGCTTGCGCACCAGCTTGTGGTAATCGCGGCCCAGGGCGTAACGCGAGACGTAGGCTTTTTCCGGCTCGGTCAGGCGCTGAGCCATTTCGGTGTCGCCCGGCAGATAGTCCATGCGCAGCGACACCACGCGCAACGTGCCCGGTACCAGTTCATCCGGGTGGGAACGTTTGCTGCCGTGGGCTGCCATATAGTCCATTTCGCCGTGATAGCCCGCTTCGAGCCAGCGTTCCAGGTGCTGCTCATGCTCTGCCAGGTCGAGCCCTGATATACCGATTTGCTGAAAGCCCAGCTCACGGCCCCACTCCTTGATCGATTGCGCAAGGCTGGTGAGGTCGTCGGCGGTTGGAAGTTCAGCAGTAATAGCAGGCATGTGCAGAGAGAAACCGGGTCCAAGGTGCGTATAATTCTGCCAGACATCGGAGCCCGGATACGCATGTTCGACACTAAACCTCATTTACCCGACGCGCTGTACAGCGCTGCGCAGGTCCGGGACCTCGATTCCCGGCTGATCGCTGCGGGTACGCCGGGCCTGGAATTGATGCAGCGCGCCGCCCATGCGACCTGGCGGGCGGTGCGTCGGCAGTGGCCGCAGGCTGGTGAATTGACAGTGCTGACCGGGCGCGGCAACAACGCCGGGGACGGGTATCTGGTGGCGTCCCTGGCCCGGAAGGCTGGCTGGCGGGTGAGGGTGCTGGCTGTCGGTGATCCGGCTGCGCTGGCGGGCGATGCGGCGACGGCCCACGGTGAGGCTGTCGCAACAGGTGTCGATATTCAGCCATGGTCCGCGCAACCGCTGTCTGGTGTGGTGCTGGATGCCTTGCTCGGCACAGGCTTGAGCGGCGAGGTGCGCGAGCCTTATCTGTCAGTGATCAATGCGATCAACGCCAGTGGCTTGCCGGTCGCGGCGGTGGATATCCCGTCAGGCTTGAGTGCCGATACCGGGCGCACCCTGGGTGTTGCCGTACGTGCCGACCTGACCGTGACCTTTATAGGGTTGAAGCTGGGGTTGCTGACGGGCGATGCGGCGGATCTGGTCGGAGAGTTGGTTTTCGATGATTTGCAGGCTGACTCAAGTCTGGTCGCGCAAACGCCCATCAGCGCGAAACGCCTGGATACATTTAACCTGCCGGCGCTGACGCCGCGTCCCCAGACAGCTCACAAAGGCCTGTATGGGCGTGTCCTGGTCATCGGCGGTGATCACGGTTTTGGTGGCGCTGCCTTGCTGAGTGCCGAAAGCGCCTTGCGCAGCGGCGCCGGCATGGTCACCCTTGCGACCCGTAGCGAGCATGTGTCTGCTGCATTGGTGAGAATGCCTGAAGTCATGAGTGCGGCCATTCGCTCAGCCAATCAGTTGCTGGCTTTGATCGAGCCAGCCGCTGTGCTGGTGGTCGGTCCCGGATTGGGGCAGGCGAGTTGGGGGCGCAGTCTGTTGTCGGCAGCGGCTGATGCCGGGCGACCGCAGGTCTGGGATGCCGATGCCTTGAATCAATTGGCGGGTGGCTTTGTGAGCCTGCCGGAAAACAGCGTCATTACCCCGCATCCCGGTGAGGCTGCGCGGCTTCTGGGGATCGGCACCCAGGAGGTCCAGGCGGATCGCCCGACGGCGGCTCGTGCCCTGGCCCGTAAATTCAATACCGTTTGTGTACTCAAGGGCAGCGGTAGCCTGATTGCCGATGTCGATGGACGCCTTGCCTTGTGTGATCGCGGTCATCCCGCTATGGCCACCGCAGGCCTGGGCGATGTGCTGGCCGGCCTGATCGGCGCGCTGATGGCGCAACACATGACGCCATTCGATGCTGCGTGTCTCGGTGTCTGGCTGCATGCCCGCGCCGGAGAACAGGCCGGTGTTTCAGGTCGCGGGCTGGCGGCAAGCGATACAATTCCAGCCATTCGTCAGTTATTGGAGGAGCTACAACCGTGTCTGAGTTAACGCTGCATTTGACTGGCGAAGAGGCCATGATGGGCTTTGGCTCGCGTCTGGGTCAGGTCACCCAGGGTGTGGGCGTCATTTTCCTTGAAGGCGACCTTGGTGCAGGCAAGACCACGCTTTCCCGGGGCCTCATCCGCGGGCTCGGGCATGTCGGCGCAGTCAAAAGTCCTACGTTCACGCTGGTCGAACCCTATGAAATCGGCTCGATACGTGCCTTTCACTTCGACCTGTATCGTCTGGTTGACCCAGAGGAACTTGAGTTCATGGGCGTGCGGGATTACTTCGATGGGGATGTTCTCTGCCTGATCGAATGGCCTCGGCGCGGCACGGGCTTTTTGCCAAAGCCTGACCTGACCATTACCATTAGGCCGCACGAGCAAGGTCGGTCTGTAACATTGAGCCCGCAAGGCTCGCGTGGCGAAACCTGGTGTGCCACTTTGGCGTTGGAATTCAAATAGATATGGGGTTAGGTATGCGCATGCGCGCGCTGGTTACTGTAGTGGGTCTGCTGGTGATGGCCGTGGCCGTCGAAGCGCTGGCTGCTACGCAAGTACGAAGTGTCCGCTTATGGCGTGCACCGGATAACACCCGGCTGGTTTTCGACCTGTCCGGGCCAGTCCAGCACAGTGTCTTTACTCTGACGTCGCCTGATCGTCTGGTCATCGATATCAACGGTGCGACGCTCGCCGGGCCGCTGAACGTGGCAACGGCCAATACGCCTATCACCAGCATGCGTTCGGCTCAACGCACCCCGACTGATCTGCGGGTGGTCATCGACCTGAAAAAGGTGGTCACGCCCAAGAGCTTTACTCTGGCTCCCAACCAGCAATACGGCAACCGTCTGGTGGTGGACCTGTTCGACAATCCTGCCGATGCCAATCCGACTCCGACTATCCCGGATAACGTGGCCAATACCGCACCGGCTGTTCCCGTGAGCCCGGCCAAGCCTGAAATCAAGCTGGCACCCGTGCCCAACGGCAAGCGCGACATCGTGGTCGTGATCGATGCCGGCCACGGTGGTGAAGACCCCGGAGCCTCGGGCGGCAGCGGGCAGCAAGAGAAACATGTGGTGCTGTCCATTGCCAAGGAATTGCAGCGCCAGATCAATGGTGAAAAGGGCTATCGCGCTGAACTGACGCGCACCGGTGACTATTTCATTCCATTGCGCAAACGCACTGAGATCGCTCGGGCCAAGGGCGCTGACCTGTTTGTTTCCATTCATGCCGATGCTGCACCCTCCAAGGCGGCGTTCGGTGCCTCGGTGTTTGCCTTGTCCGACAAGGGCGCGACCTCCGAAACGGCGCGCTGGCTGGCGGACAGTGAAAACCGTTCCGACCTGATCGGTGGTGCCGGTGCGGTCAGTCTCGACGACAAGGACCGGATGCTGGCAGGCGTGCTGCTGGACCTTTCCATGACGGCTTCGCTGTCGTCGAGCCTGAACGTCGGGCAGAAGGTGTTGAGCAATATCGGGCGGGTGACTTCGCTGCACAAGTCCCGTGTCGAGCAGGCCGGATTCATGGTGCTCAAGTCCCCGGATATCCCGTCGATTCTGGTTGAGACCGGCTTCATTTCCAACGCCAACGAAGCGAACAAGCTGACCACCGCTTCTCACCAGCAAGCATTGGCACGTTCGATCAACTCGGGCGTCAAACAGTTCTTCCAGCAAAACCCGCCTCAAGGCACTTATATTGCCTGGCTGCGGGACAACGGCAAGCTGGCGCAGGGACCTCGTACCCATGTCGTGCGTTCCGGTGAAACCCTGGCGATGGTGGCTGCCCGTTATGACATGAGCGTGGCGACCTTGCGCAGTGCCAACAACCTGAAGACCGATGCGCTGCGTATTGGCCAGGATCTGAGCATTCCGAGTGCGGAGGTCGCGGCGCAATAATGAGTGACCTCCTTCTCGATGGCGATCAATCCGACGCCGTGAATGCAGCAGTGAATGCTGCCCGAATCGAACTGCTCAGCCCTCGGCTGGCCAACCAGATCGCCGCGGGCGAAGTGGTCGAGCGCCCGGCCTCGGTCATCAAGGAACTGCTGGAAAACAGCCTGGATTCCGGTGCCCGGCGCATTGACGTCGATGTCGAACAGGCCGGTATCAAACTGCTGAAGGTTCGTGATGACGGTAGTGGTATTTCTTCCGATGACTTGCCGCTGGCGCTGGCGCGACATGCAACCAGCAAGATCCGAGAGCTGGAAGACCTTGAGCGGGTCATGAGCCTGGGGTTTCGGGGCGAGGCACTGGCGTCGATCAGTTCCGTGGCGCGTCTGACCCTGACTTCCCGTACTCGCGATGCCGACAAGGCCTGGCAGGTCGAAACCGAAGGCCGTGACATGGAGCCGCGAGTGCAGCCCGCCGCACACCCGGTCGGTACTTCGGTGGAAGTGCGTGATCTGTTTTTCAATACCCCCGCCCGCCGCAAGTTCCTCAAGGCCGAGAAAACCGAATTCGACCATTTGCAGGAAGTCATCAAGCGCATGGCGCTGGCGCGTTTCGATGTCGCTTTCCATCTGCGTCATAACGGCAAGACCGTTCTCAGCCTGCATGAAGCCCATGACGAAGCGGCGCGGGCGCGTCGTGTCGGGGCAATCTGCGGGCCGGGCTTTCTGGAGCAGGCGCTGCCGATAGAGATCGAGCGCAACGGCTTGCATCTGTGGGGTTGGGTTGGCTTGCCGACTTTCTCGCGCAGCCAGGCCGACCTCCAGTATTTCTTCGTCAATGGCCGTGCCGTGCGCGACAAGCTGGTGGCTCACGCCGTTAGGCAGGCCTATCGCGACGTGCTGTTCAATGGTCGCCATCCGACGTTCGTGCTGTTTTTCGAGCTTGATCCGGCGGCAGTGGACGTCAATGTCCACCCGACCAAGCATGAGGTGCGTTTCCGCGACGGGCGCATGGTGCATGACTTTCTGTACGGCACCTTGCACCGTGCTCTTGGCGATGTTCGTCCCGACGATCAACTGGCCAGTGCGCCGATCCCTGTGGTCGAGCGTCCCAGCGGACCGCAAGCCGGGGAGTTCGGGCCGCAGGGCGAAATGCGTCTGGCGAACAACGTGCTGGAACAGCCGCAAGGCGAGCCTTATGCGCGACCGGCGTCTGGCGGTTCGGGTGGCGGCTATCAATATCAGTACTCACCGCGTCCGACAGCGGCGTTGCCTACGGCTGAGGCGCAAAGTGCCTATCGCGAGTTTTTCGCACCGCTGCCCGAGGCTGCGCCGGCTTCACTGCCCGAGTCGCAAAGCGATATTCCGCCACTGGGTTACGCGCTGGCGCAGCTCAAGGGTATTTACATCCTGGCCGAAAACGCCCACGGGCTGGTGCTGGTGGACATGCATGCCGCCCACGAGCGCATCATGTATGAACGCCTGAAAGTCGCCATGGCCAGTGAAGGCTTGAGCGGGCAGCCGTTGCTGGTGCCCGAGTCGCTGGCGGTCAGTCAGCGCGAAGCCGATTGTGCCGAAGAGCATATTGCGACCTTCCAGCGCCTGGGCTTCGAGTTACAGCGCCTTGGCCCGGAAACCCTGGCGATCCGGCAGATTCCAGCGTTGCTCAAGCAGGCCGAGGCTAACCGTCTGGTCAGTGATGTGCTGGCCGATCTGATGGAATACGGCACCAGCGACCGGGTTCAGGCGCATATCAACGAACTGCTGGGCACCATGGCGTGTCATGGCGCGGTTCGGGCCAATCGCCGTCTGGCCATTCCCGAAATGAACGCTCTGCTGCGCGACATGGAAAACACCGAGCGCAGTGGCCAATGCAATCATGGTCGACCAACCTGGACTCAGATGGGCCTGGACGATCTGGACAAATTATTCCTGCGCGGTCGTTGAATGAATGCTTTACCTCCGGCCATCTTCCTCATGGGGCCAACCGCTGCCGGCAAGACCGATCTTGCCATCGAGCTGACTAAAGTCCTGCCTTGCGAGCTGATCAGCGTCGATTCGGCGCTGGTCTATCGCGGCATGGATATCGGCACAGCGAAGCCTTCCCGTGAGCAACTGGCTGAATTTCCCCATCGTCTGATCGATATTCTCGACCCGTCGCAAAGCTACAGCGCCTCCGATTTTCGTACCGATGCCCTGGCCGCCATGGCCGAAATTACCGCACGGGGAAATATTCCTTTGCTGGTAGGCGGCACTATGTTGTATTTCAAGGCTCTATTGGACGGGCTGGCGGATATGCCGGCTGCCGATGCAGAGGTCAGAGCCGAGCTTGAAGCCCAGGCCAGGGCTCATGGATGGCAGGCGTTGCACGATCAGTTGGCCGCTGTGGACCCTGTGTCGGCGGCACGAATCCATCCCAACGATCCGCAGCGTCTGATCAGGGCTCTGGAGGTTTATCGAGTCAGCGGGATGAGCATGACTGCGCATCGCGAGCAACAATCTGAGCAAACTGCTCAAGCCGCAGCGTCCGGGCGTCAGCAATTGCCCTATACTGTCGCCAGTCTTGCGATAGCTCCGGCTGATCGCAAGGTGCTACATGACCGTATCGCGCTACGCTTTATGCAAATGCTGGATCAGGGGTTTCTGGACGAAGTACTGGCTTTGCGCTCAAGAGGAGACCTTCATTCGGGGTTGCCATCGATAAGAGCTGTCGGTTATCGCCAGGTCTGGGATCACCTGGATGGAAAGCTGACACGGGATGAAATGCAGGAGCGGGGCATCATTGCAACGCGCCAGCTGGCCAAACGGCAATTCACCTGGCTACGCAGTTGGGAGAATTTGCACTGGTTGGACAGCCTGGCACGCGACAATCTGCCACGCGCCTTGAAATACCTGGGATCGGTCTCCATATTGAGCTGAGTCCTTGCAATAGCCGTCTATCCTTGGGGGGTGGCGGTTCAAGCCAATTGAATTCGTTTTATTATTATTGATCCTTAAAGGAGTGCGGCACATGTCAAAAGGGCATTCGCTACAAGACCCTTACCTGAATACCTTACGTAAAGAAAAGGTAGGGGTTTCGATCTACCTGGTAAACGGCATCAAGCTGCAAGGCACCATCGAGTCTTTTGACCAGTTCGTCATCTTGCTGAAAAACACTGTCAGCCAGATGGTCTACAAGCACGCCATCTCCACCGTTGTTCCTGTCCGTCCGATTCGCCTGCCTAGCGCTACCGATTCCGATTCGGGTGATGCTGAGCCAGGTAACGCCTGATAGGAGTCTGCCTTGTTCTTTGAGCGCCACAGTGGTGGTGAGCGGGCAATTCTCGTTCACTTGGATGGTCAGGACCCTGAGGCGCGCGAAGATCCGCAGGAGTTTCAGGAGCTGGCCATATCGGCTGGTGCCGATACCGTCGCGTTTATCAGCGTGCCGCGTCATCGGCCATCGGCCAAATACCTGATTGGCACTGGCAAGGTCGAAGAGCTTCGCGACCAGGTCAAGGTCGAGCAGGCCGATCTGGTTATTTTCAATCACACACTGACGCCCAGCCAGGAACGTAACCTCGAACGTGTCTTCGAGTGTCGCGTGCTGGATCGCACCGGTCTGATTCTGGATATCTTCGCGCAACGTGCGCGCACTCACGAAGGCAAGCTGCAGGTCGAACTGGCCCAGCTTGAGCACATGAGTACCCGTCTGGTTCGTGGCTGGACCCACCTTGAGCGACAGAAAGGTGGTATCGGTCTGCGTGGTCCGGGTGAAACCCAGCTCGAAACCGACCGCCGCCTGCTTCGGGTTCGCCTGCGGCAGATCAAGGCGCGCCTGGAAAAGGTTCGCAGTCAGCGAGATCAGGCCCGCAGAGGGCGCAAGCGTGCCGATATTCCTTCGGTTTCACTGGTGGGCTATACCAACGCCGGCAAATCGACGCTGTTCAATGCCGTGACCGATTCCGAGGTTTTCGCGGCCGATCAGTTGTTCGCAACACTCGATCCGACCCTGCGCCGCCTGCAACTCGATGACCTGGGGCCGATTGTGCTGGCCGATACCGTGGGTTTCATTCGCCATCTGCCGCACAAGCTGGTCGAGGCTTTCCGGGCGACGCTCGAAGAATCAAGCAACTCGGATCTGCTGCTGCATGTCATCGACTCCCATGAGCCTGAGCGCATGGCGCAGATCGAACAGGTCATGGCGGTGCTGGGCGAGATCGGGGCCGAGGGCTTGCCGATCCTTGAGGTGTATAACAAACTCGATTTGCTGGAAGGGGTCGACCCCCAGATACAACGCGATGCCGATGGCAAGCCGCAGCGTGTCTGGTTGTCTGCCCGTGATGGCCGAGGGCTGGACCTGCTCAAGCAGGCTGTAGCCGAGTTGCTCGGTGACGATTTGTTTGTGGGCACCTTGCGTTTGCCTCAGCGTTTTGCTCGACTGCGCGCACAGTTTTTTGAGCTGGGCGCGGTGCAGAGCGAGACGCATGACGAAGAAGGTGCCAGTCTTCTGGCAGTACGTCTGCCGCGAGTTGAATTGAATCGTCTGGTGAGTCGCGAAGGACAGCAGCCGCTGGAGTTCATTGAGCAACACACTTTGCAATAAAAGCGCGGTAAAGCCATTGTACGGCTTTAACGGGCATTCTGTAGCATTGGTCGGCGCGCCGTGGGCGCGTCTTTGCTTTATCAGATGGAGAGCGCTATGGCTTGGAATGAGCCGGGTGGCAACTCGAATAATCAAGATCCCTGGGGTGGAAAACGCCGTGGCGGCGACCGCAAGGGACCACCTGATCTCGACGAGGCCTTCCGTAAGCTGCAGGAAAGCCTGAATGGGTTGTTCGGCGGCGGTAAGAAACGCAGCAGTGACGGCAATGGCGGTGGTTCGGGTGGCGGCGGTGGCTTCGGCCTGCTGGGCATCGGGCTGGTCGTGCTTTTCGCTTTCTGGCTTTACAACGCTGTCTATGTCGTTGATGAGCAGGAGCAGGCTGTCGTTCTGCGTTTCGGCCAATACTACGAAACCGTCGGTTCGGGTCTGAATATCTATTTCCCGCCGTTCGATCGCAAGTACATGGAAAACGTCACTCGCGAGCGTGCCTACAGCAAGCAGGGGCAGATGCTGACCGAAGACGAGAACATCGTCGAAGTGCCGCTGACCGTGCAATACAAGATCAGCAACCTGCAGGATTTCGTGCTGAACGTCGATCAGCCTGAAATCAGCCTGCAACACGCCACCGAAAGTGCGCTGCGCCATGTCGTGGGTTCCACGGCGATGGACCAGGTGCTGACCGAAGGTCGTGAGCTGATGGCGAGCGAAATCAAGGAGCGTCTGCAACGATTCCTCGATACCTATCGCACCGGTATCACCATTACTCAGGTGAACGTGCAGAGCGCTGCTGCGCCGCGTGAAGTACAGGAAGCCTTCGATGACGTGATCCGTGCCCGTGAAGACGAGCAGCGTGCGCGCAACCAGGCTGAAAGCTATGCCAATGGCGTGATCCCGGAAGCCCGTGGTCAGGCTCAGCGCATCATCGAAGATGCCAATGGCTATCGCGATGAAGTGGTTTCCCGCGCCAAGGGTGAGGCTGACCGCTTTACCAAGCTGGTTGCCGAATACCGCAAGGCACCTGAAGTTACCCGCCAGCGTCTATATCTGGACACCATGCAGGAAGTCTTCAGCAACACCAGCAAGGTTCTCGTGACCGGCGACAAGGGTCAGAACAACCTGCTTTACCTGCCGCTCGACAAGATGATCGAAAGCAGTCGTGGCGGTAGTGCCGGAAATACTTCGGGTTCCGGTAGTCCATCCGCGACTGGAACGGATGTCGGTACTCGAACCGATACCCCGCAGCGCGATGTACGTACCAGGGAGAGTCGCTGATGAGCAATAAATCGCTGATCACCCTTATTGTTGGCGTGGTGCTGGCAATAGTTGCCTGGAACAGCCTCTATATCGTGTCCCAGACCGAGCGTGCGGTTCTGCTGCAATTCGGTCGTGTGGTCAAGACCGATGTGCCGCCGGGCCTTCATGTGAAGATTCCTTACATGAACCAGGTGCGCAAGTTCGATGGTCGTCTGCTGACACTCGACGCGCCTACCCAGCGTTTCCTGACGCTGGAAAAGAAAGCGGTCATGGTCGATGCCTACGCCAAGTGGCGCGTGAAGGATGCGGAGCGTTTCTACACCGCGACTTCCGGCCTCAAGCAGATTGCGGATGAGCGTCTGTCGCGTCGTCTGGAATCCGGCCTGCGTGACCAGTTCGGCAAGCGCACCCTGCACGAAGTCGTGTCGGGTGAGCGTGACGCGCTGATGGCTGACATCACCGGTTCCCTGAACAGGATGGCGGAGAAAGAGCTGGGTATCGAAGTGATCGATGTCCGGGTCAAGGCCATTGACCTGCCCAAGGAAGTCAACCGCAGCGTTTTCGAGCGCATGAGCACTGAGCGTGAGCGCGAAGCGCGTGAGCATCGTGCCAAGGGTAACGAGCTGGCTGAAGGTATTCGTGCCGATGCCGATCGTCAGCGTCGCGTGTTGCTGGCTGAAGCCTATCGTGAGTCTGAAGAGACGCGCGGTGATGGTGATGCCCAGGCTGCTGCGATCTACTCCAGGGCTTATGGTCAGGACCAGGAGTTCTATGCGTTCTACCGTAGCCTGCGTGCCTACCGCGAAAGCTTCACGAGCAAGAGTGACGTGATGGTGCTTGATCCGGGCAGCGAGTTTTTCCGCTTCCTGGAAAAAGCCAAACCGTAATTCATCAACCCGCCGGGCGGCAAAACCGCCCGGTGGGGTGATCGTACGGTAAAACGTGTGTATGATGCGGCAGCCGGGAAATTCCCGGCTTTTTTGCGTCTGCACGATTGATTGGCCGCAGCCGACTTGGCGGGCGGCAAGATTTTTCGAGGAGAGTGGTCTGCAAGGCCTGTCTCGGGTGTTTGTCGTGCCCGTAATACGGGGCGACCGCTCTCTGCTTCACTCAAGGCTTGCCTCATGGCTGGCCACCCGGATCATAGGGGAATGGCGTAATGGCAACGGTTGACCGCTGGCTGCTACCAGATGGCATCGAAGAAGTACTGCCACCAGAAGCGGCGCGTATCGAAGTAGCGCGCCGTCAGGTGTTGGATCTGTTCCAGAGCTGGGGCTATGAGTTTGTCGTCACCCCGCATATCGAATATCTGGAGTCCCTGCTCACTGGAGCAGGTTCCGATCTGGATCTGCGCACCTTCAAGGTGATCGATCCGCAGTCGGGGCGGCAAATGGGGTTTCGTGCCGATATCACGCCTCAGGTGGCGCGTATCGATGCGCATACCCTCAAGCGTGAAGGGCCAAGTCGTCTCTGCTATGCAGGCAGTGTCCTGCATGCTCAGCCGCGCGCACTGTCATCCTCGCGCAGCCCGATTCAACTGGGTGCCGAGTTGTATGGCGATGCGAGCCCGAGCAGCGATGTCGAAGTCATCAGCCTGATGCTGGCAATGCTGCAACTGGCGGATGTGCCTGATGTCCACATGGACCTCGGGCATGTCGGCATCTATCGTGGGTTGGCACGTGCTGCCGGTCTGTCGGGCGAGGTCGAGCAACAGCTTTTCGATGCGCTGCAACGCAAGGCCATCGATGAAGTGATCGCCCTGACCGCCGATCTGCCGCAAGAACTGGCCACTATGCTGCGTGCGCTGGTCGATCTGTGTGGCGGTCGTGAGGTTCTGGCTGCTGCGCGTGACCGTCTGGCGAATGCGCCTGCACCTGTGCTGGCTGCTCTGGACGATCTGCTGAGCATCGCCGATCGTCTGTCTGCACGCTTCCCGCAGTTGCCTTTGTATTTCGACCTCGGTGAGCTGCGCGGTTACCACTACCATACCGGTGTGGTGTTCGCGGTGTTTGTACCGGGTGTAGGTCAATCGATTGCCCAGGGCGGTCGTTATGATGATATCGGCGCCGACTTCGGTCGCGCCCGTCCGGCTACCGGTTTCTCCACGGACCTGAAAACCCTGGTGACACTGGGTCGTGCAGAAATCGAACTGCCATCTGGTGGTATCTGGATGCCGGACAGTACGGATGCAGCACTCTGGCAGCAGGTTTGCCAGTTGCGCAGCGAGGGGCAGCGTGTGGTTCAGGCTTTGCCTGGGCAACAGGTGAGTGCAGCGCGTGAAGCCGACTGTGATCGGCAATTGATTCAGCATGGCGAGCGTTGGCAGGTAATGCCGCTGGCTTCTTGAGTATTCCTGCCGGCCGCCGCCGGCACCAAGTTTGCGTGAATGAGGACAAGTGTTATGGGTAAGAATGTCGTAGTCCTGGGCACCCAATGGGGTGATGAGGGCAAAGGCAAGATCGTTGATCTGCTGACCGAACATGCTACCGCCGTGGTTCGCTATCAAGGTGGCCACAACGCAGGTCACACTCTGGTGATCGATGGCGAGAAGACCGTATTGCACCTGATTCCGTCCGGTGTTCTGCGCGAAGGCGTGCAGTGCCTGATCGGTAACGGTGTAGTGGTTGCGCCCGACGCGCTGCTGCGCGAAATCGTCAAGCTTGAAGAGAAAGGCATTCCGGTGCGCGAGCGTCTGCGCATCAGCCCTTCCTGCCCGCTGATCCTGTCGTATCACGTTGCGCTGGATCAGGCGCGTGAAAAGGCTCGTGGCGAACTGAAGATCGGTACTACCGGTCGCGGTATCGGCCCGGCTTACGAAGACAAGGTTGCCCGTCGTGGCCTGCGCATCGGTGACCTGTTCCACCGTGAGCGTTTCGCGGCCAAGCTGGGCGAGCTGCTCGACTACCACAACTTCGTGCTGGTCAATTATTACAAAGAGCCTGCCATCGACTTCCAGAAGACTCTCGACGAGTGCATGGAATACGCTGACCTGCTCAAGCCGATGATGCTCGACGTCACTGCTGCGCTGCATGAAATGCGTCGCGATGGCAAAGACATCATGTTCGAGGGCGCCCAGGGTTCGCTGCTGGACATCGACCACGGTACTTATCCGTACGTCACCAGCTCCAACACCACGGCTGGCGGTATCGCCACCGGTTCGGGTTTCGGTCCGATGTACCTGGATTACATCCTGGGTATCACCAAGGCCTACACCACTCGCGTTGGTTCGGGTCCTTTCCCGACCGAACTGTTCGATGACGTAGGTGCTTTCCTGGCCAAGCGTGGTCACGAGTTCGGTGCTACCACTGGCCGTGCCCGTCGTTGTGGCTGGTTCGACGCTGTCATCCTGCGTCGTGCTATCGAGATCAACAGCATCTCGGGCCTGTGCCTGACCAAGCTGGACGTTCTCGATGGGCTGGAAACCATCAATATCTGTGTTGGTTACGAGAACGAAGATGGTGCTGTAATCGAAGCGCCTACCGATGCCGACAGCTACAACGGTCTGCGTCCGGTCTACGAGCAGATGCCAGGCTGGAGCGAATCCACTCTGGGTGCCAAAACTCTGGCAGAGCTGCCTGAGAATGCTCGTGCCTACATCAAGCGTGTCGAAGAGTTGGTAGGCGCGCCTATCGACATCATCTCCACCGGCCCTGACCGCAACGAAACCATCGTTCTGCGTCATCCGTTTGCTTGATCGAACTGCTTGAGTTGTAAGAAAGGGCCGCATTTTGCGGCCCTTTCTCGTTTCTGGCTGTCTGGTATTCCAGGCACGGGATTGTGCTTGCCGAACGGCACGACGCTTGCTACATAGAAGTGTCAAAAAAGGTGCCATTATTTTAATGGCACCCATGGTGGAGGGATTCTCCTGTGTCAGCTGTGCTCTCTCTTTTACGCAGCCGCTTGCTGCGTCCGGTTTTCATCGCGCTTGGCATTGCTCTTTTGGTGCAGGTGTTGGTTGCAGTTGCTCTTACCCGGAGCACCGTTACGGCTCTTGAGGCGGATCTTGCCAGCAGGTTGGGGGTAGATTCGCAACATTTGTCCTCCGAGCTGGAGCGGGCGAGTAGCGAGGTGACATCGAGCCTCGATGCGCTCTCAGCAAGTACCCGTCAGCGCTTGAGTGCCGGTTTATCCACGCGCCTCAAGGACGAGCAGGGGCAATTGCGCGCCACTCTGGAAAAGAGCCTCAAGGATTCGGCTACCGATATGGCCGAGTTGCTGGCGGCGGTGGCGCCACGAGCCATGTGGGATAACGACACGCCAACATTGTCCGAATTCGCCCGTCGTGCTCAGCGCAATCCCAATGTGCTGTTTGTCGTTTATGACGATGCTGCGGGTGAGCACCTGACTCGCTACCTGAACCGTGACAATGTCTTGATCAAGGCGTTGCTTGCCAAGGGTGAAGGCGAGCGGGCCATGGACAAGGTCCTGAATGCTGCGAAAAACGATCCGTCGGTTTACTACATCGAGGCGCCTATCAGCCCTAATGGTGTGGAGATCGGCAAGGTGCGCATGGGCGTTTCTACGGCGGCGGTCGAGGAAAACCTGGCTGCCCTGGACAAGCGCTTCTCGTCCCTTATCACTAATGGCGAGCAACTGGTTTCCGACAGTCTGGCGAGCGCATCGAAGGACAGCTCTGCTGCATTGCGCACTCGCTTGCAGTCTGCCCAGGCAGCGGCGACGGCGATGACCAGCAATACCAGCCTGGCCGTTCAGGGGGCTGCGCAAGAGTTGCGCTGGAGGATCGGGCTTGGCCTGGCGCTGGTCGGGTTGGGTGTGCTGCTGTTATTGGCCGTTGTGCTTGGGCGCCGAGTGGTCAGCAAGCTGCACCTGCTGATTGCTGCCCTGAATGATCTGGCGGCGGGTGAGGGCGATTTGACCAAGCGCGTCAGGCTCGACAGCAATGACGAGATTGGCGATATGTCGGCGGCGGTCAACCGCTTCATCGACAAGTTGCAGCCCATCGTTCGTGAGGCGGGTGATGTTGCACAGCGTACCGGTGTTGAGATCGGTGTGATGAGCCAGCGTAATGCCGGCGCTGATGCGGCTGCCGAATTGCAGCGCGATGAAGTGGCTGCCAGCTTGAAGGCGCTTGAGCAGATGGCTGATGAGGCGCAGTCGGAAAGTCATGCCATGCAGGCGGCCTTGCGGCAGGTGGTCGACATCAAGCAGGCGACCGACGAAAACACTCGTACCTCGAATCAGGTGGGAGGGTTGATCGAGGCGCTGGCGGGGCAGGTGGAGACAGGTTCTCAAGTGATCGAGCGCCTGGCTCAGCAAAGCGAGCAGATCGAAGTCGTGCTTGAAGTCATTCATGGGATTGCCGAGCAGACCAACCTGCTGGCCTTGAACGCGGCCATCGAGGCGGCGCGAGCGGGTGAGACGGGGCGTGGTTTTGCGGTGGTTGCCGATGAGGTGCGCGCGCTGGCCAGCAAGACACAAAGCTCTACCGGAGATATCCAGGAGCATATCGGAGCCTTGCAGCGTGGTGCCAAGGAGGCGGTGGCTGCCATTGGTCTTGCCGGGCGTCAGGCCAAGGAAGGGCTGGCGGTTCTGCGCGACAGTGCGAAGCTGCAGCAGACGGTGCAGGAGTCGGTCGAGCAGGTGCATGCCGCAATCGGTCTGGCTACCAAGGCGGCCGAGCATCAGGCGCAGGGTGCTCAGGCTGTGCGGGGGCGTGTTGAGGTGATTCATGCCCAGGCCGAGCGGGCTGCCAAGGCGGTGGTCGAGACTACGGCCAGCGGCAAGGTGCTCAACGGGCTGGCTGCGCAGTTGAAGGCGAGTCTGGGGCAGTTCAGGGCCTGACCTTTCGCGAATGAATCCGCTCCTGCCGGCCCTGTAGGAGCGAATTCATTCGCGAACCTTCAAAATTCCAAACCCCGGAAAGCACAAAACCGAGCACAAGGCTCGGTTTTGTTTGAATTGGTGCCCAGAAGAAGACTCGAACTTCCACGACCTTGCGGTCACCAGCACCTGAAGCTGGCGTGTCTACCAATTTCACCATCTGGGCAGCATCAGCAGCGTTGCACGCCGTTGATGGGGCGCACTATACGGAGAGCGTTTCGATCTGTAAACCCCTGTTTTGGTTTTAATAATCAAAACCCTGAAATGCAAAAACCCGCTTTCGCGGATTTTTGTGGGAGTCTGAAGATTGCTGTAATCTGCAGCTCTGAATTGGTGCCCAGAAGAAGACTCGAACTTCCACGACCTTGCGGTCACCAGCACCTGAAGCTGGCGTGTCTACCAATTTCACCATCTGGGCAGCATCTAGAGGCGTTTGCCTGTCGATGGCGCGCACTATACGGAGCGTCTTTTGAGCTGTAAACCCCTGTTGCCAAAAATAATTGGAAAATTTCGCAAGCGGTGTCCAGTACGGTTCTGCGCGCTATCCAGAGGTTTTTTTAGTGGGCAGCGTGAGTCTGAAATTTCCCGTTTCAATAGGTGTATGCCAAACTAACCCACATATAGACAAGGTGAAAACTCTCTAATGGCCGATTGGCAGTCCCTCGATCCCGAGGCCGCTCGTGAAGCGGAAAAATACGAAAACCCTATTCCCAGCCGTGAGCTGATTCTGCAGCACCTTGCCGAGCGCGGTTCGCCGGCCAGTCGCGAGCAACTGGTCGAAGAGTTCGGCCTGTCCACAGAGGATCAATTCGAGGCCTTGCGTCGTCGTCTGCGGGCAATGGAGCGTGACGCTCAATTGATCTACACCCGTCGTGGAACCTACGCACCGGTGGACAAGCTGGACCTGATCCTGGGTCGTATCACCGGGCACCGTGACGGTTTCGGTTTCCTGGTCCCTGACGATGGCTCCGACGATCTGTTCATGAGCCCGGCGCAAATGCGTCTGGTGTTCGACGGTGATCGTGCTCTGGCACGTGTTTCGGGGCTTGACCGCCGCGGTCGCCGTGAAGGCGTCATTGTCGAAGTCATCTCCCGTGCCCATGAAACCATCGTGGGTCGCTACTTCGAAGAAAGTGGCATCGGCTTCGTCATTCCGGACAACCCGAAGATCCAGCAGGAAGTGCTGGTGACGCCTGGGCGCAACAACAACGCGAAGATTGGCCAGTTCGTCGAGGTGAAAATCACCCACTGGCCGACGCCGCGCTTCCAGCCGCAGGGCGATGTGGTTGAAGTGGTGGGCAATTACATGGCGCCCGGCATGGAAATCGATGTCGCGCTGCGCACCTACGACATTCCTCATGTCTGGCCTGAGGCCGTGCTAAAGGAAGCGGCGAAGCTCAAGCCGGAAGTCGAAGAAAAGGACAAGGAAAACCGCGTCGATCTGCGTCACCTGCCATTCGTGACCATCGACGGCGAAGATGCTCGTGACTTCGACGATGCCGTTTACTGTGAAGCCAAGCCTGGCAAGCTGCGCCTGTTCTCGGGTGGCTGGAAGCTCTACGTGGCGATTGCCGACGTATCGAGCTACGTGAAGATCGGCTCGGCGCTGGATGCCGAATCCCAGGTGCGCGGCAACTCGGTGTATTTCCCCGAGCGCGTGGTGCCGATGTTGCCTGAGCAGCTTTCCAACGGCTTGTGCTCGCTGAACCCGCTTGTTGATCGTCTGGCCATGGTCTGCGAGATGACCATCTCCAAGACCGGCGAGATGACCGACTACGTGTTCTACGAGGCGGTGATCCACTCCCATGCGCGCCTGACCTACAACAAGGTCAGCACGATACTGGAGCAGCCGAAAACGAGCGATGCCAAGGCCCTGCGTGGCGAATACGCCGACGTGGTTCCGCATCTCAAGCAGCTTTACGCCTTGTACAAGGTGTTGCTGGGCGCGCGTCATGTGCGTGGTGCAATCGATTTCGAGACTCAGGAAACCCGGATCATTTTCGGCTCCGAGCGCAAGATCGCCGAAATTCGTCCGACCACTCGCAACGATGCCCACAAGCTGATCGAAGAGTGCATGCTGGCTGCGAACGTGGCCACGGCCGAGTTCCTGAAAAAACACGAAATACCTGCGCTCTATCGTGTTCACGATGGTCCGCCGCCAGAGCGTCTGGAAAAGCTGCGCGCTTTCCTGGGCGAGCTGGGCCTGTCGCTGCACAAGGGCAAGGAAGGGCCTACGCCGAAGGATTACCAGGCGTTGCTCGAAACCGTGCGTGATCGCCCGGATTACCACCTGATCCAGACCGTGATGCTGCGTTCGTTGAGTCAGGCGGTCTACAGCTCTGACAACAACGGTCACTTCGGTCTGAATTATGAAGCGTATACACACTTCACTTCGCCGATTCGTCGCTATCCCGACCTGCTCACGCACCGCGCTATCCGCAGCGTGATCCGCTCGAAACAGGATACGCCGCACGTTCGTCGTGCAGGTGCTGCCACGATTCCGAAGGCGCGCATCTATCCTTACGACGAAGCCACGCTGGAGCAGTTGGGCGAGCAGTGCTCGATGAGCGAGCGCCGTGCCGACGAGGCCACGCGCGACGTGGTCAACTGGCTCAAGTGCGAGTTCATGAAGGATCGCGTAGGCGAGTCGTTCCCGGGTGTGATTACCGCTGTGACCGGCTTTGGCCTGTTCGTCGAGTTGACCGATATCTACGTCGAAGGTCTGGTACACGTTACGGCCTTGCCGGACGATTACTATCATTTCGATCCTGTGCATCACCGCCTTGCGGGTGAGCGTAGCGGTCGCAGCTTCCGCTTGGGCGATACGGTCGAAGTGCGTGTCATGCGCGTCGATCTGGATGAGCGCAAGATCGACTTCGAGATGTCCGAGAAGACTGCCAGTGCGCCTGTCGGTCGCAAGCGTCGCGGTCAGGAAACGGCACCGGCACATGCTGCCGAGAAGGACAAGTCCGTTTCGGCCAAGCCGGCCGGGCGTCGTGGTTCTTCGGCCAAGGAAGCGGTATCCGAAGCCTATCGTCCCAGTGATGCCGCAGCGAAAAACGCTGAAGTGCGCAAAAGTCGGGAAATGAAAAAGGCTCTTCTGGAGCAGGCAAAGACCGGTGGCAAGGCCTCGTCGGGTAAATCCGACAAGCCTGGAGCTGCTGCGTCGAAACCCAGTAAACATCGTAAGGGCCCGTCCAAGTCGGGTTCTGCTCCAGCCGCGAAAAGTGGCGGGGCGCGTAAACCCAAGGCCAAGTCATGAGTCAGTTGGAAAAAATCTACGGCGTGCATGCCGTAGAAGCGTTGCTGCGTCACCATCCAAAGCGGGTCAAGCATATCTGGCTGGCTGAAGGCCGGAATGATCCGCGTGTGCAGGTTCTTGTCGAGCTGGCTGGTCAGAACCGCGTCACCATCGGGCAGGCCGAGCGTCGCGAAATGGACGCCTGGGTTGAGGGTGTGCATCAGGGTGTGGTTGCCGATGTCAGTCCGAGTCAGGTCTGGGGCGAGGCAATGCTCGATGAGCTTCTGGATCGTACCGAAGGTGCGCCGCTGATTCTGGTGCTGGACGGTGTTACCGATCCGCATAACCTCGGCGCGTGCCTGCGCACCGCCGATGCGGCTGGCGCGCTGGCGGTGATTGTGCCCAAGGACAAGTCGGCGACCCTGACGCCTGCGGTGCGTAAAGTGGCGTGCGGTGCGGCGGAAGTCATTCCGCTGGTTGCCGTGACCAACCTGGCTCGCAGCCTGGAAAAACTACAGCAGCGCGGTCTGTGGGTTGTCGGTACTGCTGGCGAAGCCGAGCAGGAACTGTATCAGCAGGACCTCACCGGGCCGACCATCCTGATCATGGGTGCCGAAGGCAAAGGCATGCGCCGCCTGACCCGCGAACACTGCGATTATCTGGTGCGCCTGCCGATGGCCGGTAGCGTCAGCAGCCTGAACGTTTCAGTTGCGACCGGCGTCTGTCTGTTCGAAGCGATGCGTCAACGCAGCGTCAAAGCGGCCGCCGCACGGAAGTAGGCGTTAGCTGCAAGCTGTCGGAGTGCGGCTTGCAGCTTATGGCTTGCCGCTTGAAGCTGCTTCTTTCCCTTGCAGCTTCTTTCCCCCTTCTCTACAATTGCGCCCCTTGCTGTCACGGCAGGCGCTTTCGTGTCTGTCCCTGAGCAAGACTAACAGTGTCATTCACTCCTTGTCTGACCGCTTTGGCGGCAGGCTACAACCCGTAAGGAGCATTCATGCGTCATTACGAAATTATCTTTTTGGTCCACCCGGATCAAAGCGAGCAAGTCGGCGGCATGGTTGAGCGTTACACCAAGCTGATCGAAGAAGACGGCGGCAAAATCCACCGTCTGGAAGATTGGGGTCGTCGTCAACTGGCCTACGCAATCAACAATGTTCACAAGGCTCACTACGTGATGCTGAACGTTGAGTGCACTGGCAAGGCCCTGGCCGAGCTGGAAGACAACTTCCGTTACAACGATGCTGTGATCCGTAACCTGGTCATCCGTCGCGACGAAGCCGTAACTGGCCAGTCCGAGATGCTCAAGGCTGAAGAGAACCGCAGTGAGCGCCGTGAGCGTCGTGACCGTCCTGAGCACTCCGACAGCGCCGATGGCGATGACGGTGACAACAGCGACGTTAGCGATAACGCTGACGAGTAATCCACGGACCTTTTGAGGAGCCTATTACATGGCACGTTTCTTCCGTCGTCGTAAATTCTGCCGCTTCACCGCTGAAGACGTGAAAGAGATCGATTACAAAGATCTCAACACTCTGAAAGCTTACGTATCCGAGACCGGCAAAATCGTTCCAAGCCGTATCACCGGTACCAAAGCACGTTATCAGCGTCAGCTGGCCACCGCTATCAAGCGCGCCCGCTTCCTGGCCCTGCTGGCCTACACCGACAGCCACGGCCGCTGAGACCGGGCAGTCGACAAAGTAGTAAGGGATCGAATGTATGCGTGCCTTAGCTGAATTCATCATGCGGGGACGTGTGCAGGCCACGCTGGTTGTGGCCGGATCTGCGGCATTGCCGCTGTTGTTCTGGTTGAGTGCCGCTGCGGCTAGCCTTGTGCTGCTGCGGCGCGGTTCGGACGCCATTGGCGTCGTCGGTGTGGGAGTGCTGTCAGCATTGGTTTGCTGGTACTTCCAGAAAGATCCCACTGCCCTTCTGGTGCTGCTGGGGTCTTGTGGCCTGTCGCTGGTTTTGCGCGCAGGTCATTCCTGGAATCGCGTGCTGCTGGTCAGCGTGGCAGTCGGAGTGTTGTGTGCAGTGAGTCTCGGGACGTTATTCAGTCCCATGGTCGATAGTCTGGCGCGTGAGTTCGAGAGAGTTCTGCCCCAGGCTTTCGGTGAGGTCTACGAGAAGCTCTCGACAGACCAGCGAGCGTCCCTCGCTTCACTGACTACACCCCTCGTTATCGGTTCGATGGCGGTGATGTTTCAGATTTTCAGTGTGTTGTGCCTGATTCTTGGGCGCTATTGGCAAGCGTTGTTGTACAACCCGGGTGGTTTTGGTCGTGAGTTTCGTCAGATCAGAATCCCCAGGGGACTGGCGTTGTCGCTGTTGGTAGTCATGTTTGTAGGGCCGTCCTTCGGCACACAAATGCTGATTCTGTTGCCGTTATGCAGCGTACCGCTGGTCTTCGCCGGGCTGGCCCTGATTCACGGGCTGGTGGCGCAAAAAAGACTGGCCGGTTTCTGGCTGGTGGGGTTGTACGTCACGCTGATGCCATTCATGCAGCTGATAGGTCCGTTGCTCGTGGTTACGGCCATTGTCGACAGCCTGATTGATTTTCGCGGTCGTCTGGGGTCGAAGGACTCTGATAACGCGAACGGTGAAGGTTAAAAGTTAAGAGGATTTTCACATGCAACTGATCCTTCTGGAAAAAGTCGCGAACCTGGGCAACCTGGGCGACAAAGTAAACGTTAAGGCTGGCTACGGTCGTAACTACCTGCTGCCATACGGCAAAGCAACCGCTGCAACCGCTGCCAACCTGGCTGCGTTTGAAGAGCGTCGTGCAGAGCTGGAAAAACTGGCTGCCGAGAAGAAGGCTTCTGCCGAAACTCGCGCTGCCCAACTGGCTGAGCTGGAAGTGACTATCACTGCCACCGCTGGTGACGAAGGCAAGCTGTTCGGTTCGATCGGTACTCACGACATCGCTGATGCACTGACCGCCTCTGGCGTTGAAGTTGCAAAAAGCGAAGTTCGTCTGCCGAACGGCACTATCCGTAACGTCGGTGAATACGATGTTGCCGTGCACCTGCACAGCGACGTTGAAGCAACCGTTCGCGTTGTCGTGGTAGCAGCTTAAGCAGTACGCAATCGTCTGGCGGCTAGTCCGTTAGAGGGTTAACATCGGGCACGATCCTGTTTTACAGGTCGTGCCTTTTGTCTTTCTGCTAGCCCCTATTCTGTAAATCTCGAATTCAAGTGGCCATGAACGATATTTCCGCCCCCGAGCAATACGATCTGCAAACCGCTGCCCTCAAGGTGCCTCCGCATTCCATCGAGGCCGAACAGGCTGTACTCGGTGGCTTGATGCTGGACAACAACGCCTGGGAGCGTGTGCTCGATCAAGTTTCCGATGGCGATTTCTATCGGCATGACCACCGCCTGATCTTTCGCGCCATTGCCCGGCTGGCTGATCAGA
Organism: Pseudomonas cichorii; assembly: GCF_015471405.1. Lineage (GTDB taxonomy): Bacteria > Pseudomonadota > Gammaproteobacteria > Pseudomonadales > Pseudomonadaceae > Aquipseudomonas > Aquipseudomonas serbiensis. The sequence goes on along the minus strand of NZ_BLVZ01000005.1, from coordinate 136,544 downwards.
ACAGCCCGATTGACGTGGTCACCCTGTCTGAGCAACTGGACAAGGAAGGCCAGACATCCCAGGTCGGTGGTCTGGCATATCTCAGTGAGCTGGCGAAAAACACGCCATCGGTCGCCAACATCAAGGCTTATGCCCAGATCGTTCGTCAGCGGGCGACCTTGCGCCAGTTGATCGGCATCAGCAACGAGATTGCCGACAGTGCGTTCAACCCCGAAGGCCGTACCGCCGAGGAGATTCTCGACGAGGCCGAGCGGCAGATCTTCCAGATCGCCGAGGCGCGTCCGAAGACGGGTGGGCCGGTGGGGGTCAATGACCTGCTGACCAAGGCCATCGACCGTATCGACACGCTGTTCAACAGCGATAACGCGATTACCGGCCTGTCTACGGGCTATACCGATCTGGACGACAAGACCAGCGGCCTGCAACCGGCCGACCTGATCATCGTTGCGGGTCGTCCGTCCATGGGTAAGACCACCTTCGCCATGAACCTGGTGGAAAATGCGGTTTTGCGCAGCGACAAGGTCGTACTGGTCTACTCGCTGGAGATGCCAGGCGAATCGCTGATCATGCGTATGCTTTCCTCGCTGGGGCGTATCGATCAGACCAAGGTGCGTGCCGGCCAGCTGGACGACGATGACTGGCCGCGCCTGACGTCGGCTGTGAACCTGCTCAATGACCGCAAGCTGTTCATCGACGATACGGCAGGTATCAGCCCGTCCGAGATGCGTGCCCGTACTCGCCGTGTTGCACGCGAGCACGGCGAGATTGCGATGATCATGATCGACTACTTGCAGTTGATGCAGATTCCGGGCTCGGCCGGTGACAACCGGACCAACGAGATTTCCGAGATTTCCCGCTCGTTGAAAGCCCTGGCCAAGGAATTCAACTGCCCGGTCATCGCGCTCTCGCAGCTCAACCGCTCTCTGGAGCAGCGTCCCAACAAGCGCCCGATCAACTCCGACTTGCGTGAATCCGGAGCGATCGAGCAGGACGCCGACGTCATCATGTTCGTGTACCGTGACGAGGTTTACCACCCGGAAACCGAACACAAGGGTATCGCTGAGATCATTATCGGCAAGCAGCGTAACGGTCCTATCGGTACGTCCCGTCTGGCGTTCATCGGCAAGTACACCCGCTTCGAGAACCTGGCGCCGGGCAGTTACAACTTCGATGACGAGTGATGTGTAGGTGTAATGCCGATCAGTTAAGGTCATAAATCACTTTGTGGGAGGCAGCTTGCTGGCGACTTCAGTGTACAGACGCAGAATATCTGTCGGTTTTGAGGCTTTTTCGCCAGCAAGCTGCCTCCCACAAGTTTTGTTTGTGCCTTAACTAATCCGACCACTATCGTCGGATTTGATCATTTTTTGTGCTATATTCCGCGCCCGCGATTTTTCCAACGTGCAAACGTAGGTCCTGACATGCAAGCAGCCAAGCCGTTATTTGACTATCCCAAGTACTGGGCCGAATGTTTCGGGCCTGCACCTTTCCTGCCGATGAGCCGGGAAGAAATGGATCAGCTTGGCTGGGATTCCTGCGACGTCATCATCGTCACCGGCGATGCGTATGTGGATCACCCGTCTTTTGGCATGGCGATCATTGGCCGCCTGCTCGAATCGCAGGGTTTTCGCGTCGGGATCATCGCGCAGCCTGACTGGCAGTCCAAAGACGACTTCATGAAGCTCGGCGAGCCGAACCTGTTCTTCGGTGTCGCTGCTGGCAACATGGACTCGATGATCAACCGCTACACCGCGGATAAGAAGACCCGCTCCGACGACGCCTATACACCGGGAGGTATGGCCGGCAAGCGTCCTGACCGTGCGAGTCTGGTCTACAGCCAGCGCTGCAAGGAAGCCTACAAGCATGTGCCGATCGTGCTGGGCGGTATCGAAGCCTCGCTGCGCCGTATCGCGCATTACGATTACTGGCAGGACAAGGTTCGCAACTCGATCCTGATCGACGCCTGCGCCGATATCCTGCTCTACGGCAACGCCGAGCGTGCGATTGTCGAAGTCGCTCAGCGCCTGTCCTACGGCCACAAGATCGAAGACATCACCGATGTTCGCGGCACGGCTTTCATTCGCCGTGATACTCCGGCGGGCTGGTACGAAGTCGACTCCACGCGCATCGACCGTCCGGGCAAGATCGACAAGATCATCAACCCGTACGTGAACACTCAAGACACCCAGGCCTGCGCCATCGAACAGGAAAAAGGCCCGGTAGAAGATCCGAACGAAGCCAAGGTCGTGCAGATCCTGGCAAGCCCGCGAATGACCCGTGACAAGACGGTCATTCGCCTGCCTTCGGTCGAAAAAGTACGTAACGACGCCGTGCTGTATGCCCACGCCAACCGTGTGTTGCACCTGGAAACCAACCCGGGCAACGCCCGTGCGCTGGTACAGAAGCATGGTGAGGTAGACGTCTGGTTCAACCCGCCGCCCATTCCGATGACTACCGAAGAAATGGACTACGTGTTCGGCATGCCTTATGCGCGTGTTCCGCACCCGGCGTACGGCAAGGAGAAAATCCCGGCCTACGACATGATCCGTTTTTCGGTCAACATCATGCGCGGCTGCTTCGGTGGCTGTACCTTCTGCTCGATTACCGAGCACGAGGGCCGGATCATCCAGAACCGTTCCGAAGACTCGATCATTCGTGAAATCGAAGAAATTCGCGACAAGGTTCCAGGTTTTACCGGCGTTATTTCCGATATGGGCGGCCCGACCGCGAACATGTATCGCATTGCCTGCAAAAGCCCGGAAATCGAGTCGGCCTGCCGCAAGCCGTCCTGCGTCTTCCCCGGTATCTGTCCGAACCTGAACACCGACCATTCGGCGTTGATCCAGTTGTACCGCAGCGCCCGTGCCTTGCCGGGTGTGAAGAAGATCCTCATCGCTTCCGGCCTGCGCTATGACCTCGCGGTCGAGTCGCCGGAGTACGTCAAGGAGCTGGTGACTCACCACGTAGGTGGTTACCTGAAGATCGCCCCGGAACACACCGAGGAAGGTCCGCTCAACCAGATGATGAAACCGGGCATCGGCAGCTATGAAAAATTCAAGCGCATGTTCGAGAAGTACTCAAAGGAAGCAGGCAAGGAGCAGTACCTGATTCCTTACTTCATCGCCGCCCACCCGGGCACCACCGATGAAGACATGATGAACCTGGCGCTGTGGCTCAAGAGCAATGGTTTCCGCGCCGATCAGGTGCAGGCGTTCTATCCGTCGCCAATGGCTTCGGCGACCGCCATGTATCACTCGGGCAAAAACCCGCTGCGCAAGGTCACGTACAAGAGCGATGGTGTGACCATCGTCAAGAGCGAGGCCCAGCGTCGTCTGCACAAGGCATTCCTGCGCTATCACGATCCCAAGGGCTGGCCGATGCTGCGCGAAGCCCTGGAACGCATGGGCCGTGCCGACCTGATCGGCCCTGGCAAGCATCAGTTGATCCCGCTGCATCAACCGGCGACCGACAGCTACCAGAGCGCCCGTCGCAAGAACTCGACGCCTGCTGGCAGTCACAAGGTCGGCAAGGCTGCCAAGACCAACCTGATCCAGACCCAGCACACTGGCCTGCCGCCACGTGGCAGTGATGGCAGCAAGCCTTGGGACAAGCGTGAGGAAGCCAAGGCTGCCGCGCTGGCCCGCAACAAGCAGGCCGCCAAGGAGCGTATGGAAGCGGCCAAGGGCGGGAAGGGCAAGAAGCCAGCCCGCAAGCCAGTGGTTCCCCGCTAACGGCTCATCCCTCTCCCTTGTAGGAGCGAATTCATTCGCGAAAGGCTTCGCGAATGAATTCGCTCCTACGCAGTTGTACCCCTACTGCCTCATTTCCGTGCGACCCTTGCACCGCTAATCTGAATTGGCGCGATTTTGGTGCTGTGCTTAGCTGATCCAGTCACTTCAATATCGCTGGCGCTGGCTTTGCCTCGCATGGCATAAGTCTTGCGCGGTTCAATTACCGTCCAGGCCGCAGGAGGCACGCCGTGTCGATTCATATTGCCTTGCACCATGTCACGCATTACCGCTACGAACGTGCGGTTGAACTGGGTCCCCAGATTGTTCGCCTGCGTCCGGCCGCTCATAGCCGAACCCGCGTGTTGTCGTACTCCCTGAAAGTATTGCCCGAAAACCATTTCATCAACTGGCAGCAGGACCCGCAGGGCAATTACCTGGCGCGTCTGGTATTCCCCGAGAAAACCAAAGAGCTGCGGGTTGAAGTCGATCTGGTTGCCGAGATGGCCGTGTTCAATCCTTTCGACTTTTTTCTTGAGCCCTACGCGGAAAAGATTCCGTTTTCTTATGCCAGCGAAGAACAGCGCGAACTGGCGCCGTATCTGGAAAAACTGCCGCTCACACCGCGGTTTACGGCCTATCTGGAAAGCATCAGCCGTGAACCTGTACCGGCCATCGACTTTCTGGTGGGGCTCAACCAGCGTCTGAGCCAGGACATCGATTACCTGATCCGTATGGAGCCTGGGGTTCAGACGCCTGAATTCACTCTGGAAAACGCTTCCGGTTCCTGCCGCGATTCGGCCTGGTTGCTGGTGCAGTTGCTGCGTCATCTGGGCATGGCAGCGCGTTTTGTGTCGGGTTATCTGATCCAGCTCAAGGCTGATGTCGAGGCGCTGGACGGGCCGTCGGGTACGGATGTCGATTTCACCGATCTGCATGCCTGGTGCGAGGTCTATCTGCCGGGCGCCGGTTGGGTCGGGCTGGATGCGACGTCCGGCCTGTTTGCCGGGGAAGGTCATATTCCTCTGGCCTGTAGCCCGGAGCCTTCTTCGGCTGCACCGATCAGTGGTCTGGTCGAGCCTTGCGAAACCGAGTTCAGCCATGAAATGTCGGTGGAGCGGATCTGGGAAGCGCCTCGCGTCACCAAACCTTACACCGAAGAGCAGTGGCAGGAGATTCAGGCCCTCGGGCACCAGATCGACGCTGATCTGGTTCGCGATGACGTGCGCCTGACCATGGGCGGCGAGCCCACGTTCGTTTCTATCGATGATCGTGATGGCAGTGAGTGGAATACCGCCGCCCTCGGGCCGAACAAGCGGGCGCTGTCGGCCGAGCTGTTTCAGCGCATGCGTGGGCATTACTCCCCCAAGGGCATTGTTCATTTCGGGCAGGGCAAGTGGTACCCCGGCGAGCAACTGCCGCGCTGGTCGCTCAACAGTTTCTGGCGCAAGGACGGCAAGCCGGTCTGGAACAACGATGCGTTGATTGCCGATGAAACCCGGGATTACGGCGCGACCGGCGAACTGGCCGGACGTTTTCTGAGCAGTGTTGCCGAGCGCCTGAAACTGCCGACCCGCTTCGTCTTCCCGGCCTACGAAGACAATCTCTATTACCTGTGGCGCGAAGGCGCTTTGCCTGTGAACGTCACGGCCGAGGATTCCCGGCTGAGCGACGAGCTTGAGCGGGCACGCTTGCGCAAGGTGTTCGAGCAAGGTCTGGATAAAGTCATAGGCCAGGTGCTGCCTCTGGCGCGCACGGCTGCGGGGGATCGCTGGCAGAGCGGGCGCTGGTATCTGCGCGATACCCACTGCCGTCTGGTGCCGGGTGATTCCGCGCTCGGCTATCGATTGCCTCTGGCTTCGCAGCCATGGGTCAAGGCGGCGGAGTATCCGTTCATTCATCCGACCGACCACAACCAGGATTTCCCCGAGCTGCCTGAGCGCGAAGAACTGCACTCCGACGACCCGGTCGACACCGATCGGCCGCAACCGGTCATTGATCAGTCCGCCGACTGGCTGACTCGTACGGCCTTGTGTGCCGAGGCGCGTGGTGGGCGCTTGTATCTGTTCATGCCGCCACTGCAGAAGCTGGAGGAATATCTTGAGTTGGTTGCGGTGATCGAGGCCACTGCCGAAGAGCTGCAATGCCCGGTCCTGCTGGAGGGCTATGAGCCGCCGAGCGACCCGCGCCTGAGCAACTTCCGGATTACGCCTGATCCGGGCGTGATTGAAGTCAACGTGCAGCCTTCTTCTTCCTGGGATCAACTGGTGGAGCGCACCGAGTTCTTATACGAGCAGGCGCGCCTGACGCGCCTGACCACCGAGAAGTTCATGATCGATGGTCGCCATACCGGCACGGGCGGTGGTAACCACTTCGTTCTCGGTGGTGCGACTCCGGCGGACTCGCCATTCCTGCGTCGCCCCGATCTGCTGCGCAGCCTGATCAGCTATTGGCACAACCATCCGTCGCTGTCGTATCTGTTTTCCGGCCTGTTCGTCGGCCCGACGTCTCAGGCGCCGCGGATTGACGAGGCGCGCAACGATTCGCTCTATGAAATGGAAGTCGCCTTCGCACAAATGCCCAAGCCGGGCGAGGAGGTTGCTCCGTGGTTGATCGACCGCCTGTTGCGCAACCTGCTGATCGATGTGACCGGCAACACCCATCGCGCTGAATTCTGTATCGACAAGCTGTATTCGCCGGATGGTGCGACAGGGCGTCTCGGGTTGCTGGAACTGCGAGCCTTTGAAATGCCACCCCATGCGCGTATGAGCCTTGCCCAGCAATTGCTGTTGCGTGCGCTGGTTGCCCGTTTCTGGCGCGAGCCCTATGCACCCGCGAAGCTGGCGCGTTGGGGGACTGAGCTGCACGACCGTTTCATGCTGCCGTATTTCATCGAGCAGGACTTCGCGGACGTCATTGCCGAGCTCAATGACGCCGGTTATCCAGTGCGGGCCGAATGGTTTGCCGCGCATCTGGAATTCCGTTTCCCGAAAGTGGGCGATTACGCGGTCAACGGCATTGAGCTGGAGCTGCGTCAGGCGCTGGAGCCCTGGCATGTGCTGGGCGAAGAAGGTTCGGGCGGCGGTGCCGTGCGTTATGTGGACTCTTCTCTGGAGCGCCTGCAGGTGCGGATCAATGGTTTGCCGCCTCAGCGCTACATGCTGACCTGCAACGGCATTGCCGTGCCTTTGCAGCCCACCGGTCGTGTGGGGGAGTTCGTCGCAGGCGTGCGTTATCGAGCCTGGCAGCCTGCCAATTGCCTGCAACCGACCATCGGCGTTCATGCGCCTCTGGTCTTCGACCTGGTGGACACCTGGATGCAGCGCTCGCTGGGCGGCTGCGAGTATCATGTCGCCCATCCGGGCGGCCGCAACTATGAAACATTGCCGGTCAACGCCAACGAAGCGGAAAGCCGGCGCCTCTCACGGTTCTTCCGTGTGGGGCATACCGCAGGCAAATTGGAGATTCCATCGCTCAACATTAGCGATGAATTGCCGATGACGCTGGATATGCGCCTGCATTAATAAAAACGGCTCAGTCAGTTGGATGCACACGGACGTGTCCACATCGGTGTGACATCTGACTGCGCTAACCTGAAGCCCTTATGCTGTTTGCCGAGCCTTCCATGCCTGACCTGCTTGACCGTTACCCGCTTTCCGAGGGGACCTATCACGAGATGCTCGATGCCAGTGGGGCTGTTCGGCCGCACTGGCAACGCCTGTACGAATACATGCAGCGCAGCACCTCTGCACAGATGATCCAGCGTCAGGCCTTGTTGACCCGGCAGATCCAGGAAAACGGCGTGACCTATAACGTCTATGCCGACCCCAAAGGAGCTGACCGCCCGTGGGAGCTGGATCTGCTGCCGCACATCATCCCGGCGGACGAATGGCAGCATGTCTCTGCCGGTATCGCCCAGCGCGCTCGCCTGCTCAATGCCGTACTCGCGGACCTGTATGGTCCGCAGACCTTGATTGCCAATGGCTTGCTGCCTGCCGAACTGGTGTTCGGGCATAACAACTTTTTGTGGCCATGCCAGGGCGTCAAACCGCCTGAAGATATTTTCCTGCACATGTACGCCGTCGATCTGGCGCGTACGCCGGACGGGCGCTGGTGGGTGACTGCTGACCGGACCCAGGCGCCTTCGGGGGCCGGTTATGCTCTGGAGAACCGGCAGATCGTCGCTCGGGCGCTGCCGGAGGCTTACCGGGACCTGCAAGTCAGGCATTTGTCGGGGTTCTTTGGTGCCTTGCAACAGACTCTGGCCCGTCAGGCACCCACCAGCAACGAAGCGCCGCTGGTGGTGCTCCTGACGCCAGGTCGCTTCAATGAAAGCTATTTCGAGCATTTGTATCTGGCTCGCCAACTGGGTTATCCACTGGTCGAGGGCAGCGACCTGACCGTGCGTGATGCCACGGTCTATCTGAAGACCCTCAGCGGCCTGCGCCGGGTTCACGCGATCATGCGTCGCCTGGACGATGACTTCTGCGATCCGCTGGAGTTGCGCACAGATTCCGCGCTCGGTGTGCCTGGTCTGCTGGAAGCGGTACGCCAGGGCAATGTGCTGGTGGCCAATGCTTTGGGCAGCGGGGTTCTGGAATCACCGGGCTTGCTGGGCTTCCTGCCTAAAATCAGTCAGTTCCTGTTTGGCGAGGACCTGATCCTGCCATCGGTCGCTACATGGTGGTGCGGTGAGCCTCCGGTGCTGGCTCAGGCGCTGGAGAAACTTCCGGAACTGTTGATCAAGCCTGCGTTCCCCTCGCAACGATTCGCTCCGGTCTTCGGTCGCGATCTGAACGAAGAGCAGCGTCAGGCACTGGCTGCACGCATGCAGGCCCGGCCTTACGCTTATGTCGCACAGGAACTGGCGCAACTGTCCCATGCGCCGGTCCTGCAATCCGATGGTCAGGGCCTGCAACCGCGTGCCATTGGCATGCGGGTGTATGCGGTGGCGGGGATGGATGGTTATCGCGTGCTGCCGGGTGGTTTGACCCGCGTTGCCGCCGAGGCCGATGCGGATGTGATTGCCATGCAGCGCGGTGGCGCGAGCAAGGACACCTGGGTGTTGGGCGAGCACTATTCTCATCTGGGAGAGCCGTGGAAGGGGCAGCGACCGCTGGGTGTCTATGACCTGATTCGTCGCGACCCGTATCTGCCGTCGCGAGTTGTGGAAAACCTGTTCTGGTTCGGTCGTTATTGCGAGCGCTGCGATGACAGCGCCCGTTTATTGCGGATCATGCTGACACGCTATATCGACGGCGATGATCCATTGGCCTTGCAGGCCTCCGTCGAGCTTGCCGAAAGCCTGAACCTGTTGCCTGAAGCCGAGGAGGACGAAGAGTTGCCTGAGCGGCTGCTCACGGCCTTGCTGGGGGATGACTGGGTGTTCAGCCTGCGCTCCAACCTGCAACGCATGCAGTGGGCCGCGTCCCAGGTGCGGGGCAAGCTTTCCCGTGAAAACTGGCAGGCGCTGGTGGAGTTGCAGCGCGAAGCCGCGAGCCTGGAAACCAAGGAGCCGGATTTCGGTGAGCTTCTGGATTTCCTCAATCGTCTGGTGATGTCTCTGGCTGCCTTGTCCGGGTTTGCGCTGGATGACATGACCCGTGACGAAGGCTGGAGCTTCCTGATGATCGGGCGACGCATCGAGCGTCTGAAGTTTCTCAGTTCCAGCCTGGCCGCTTTCCTGCGTGCGGCGGCGGTTTCCGATCACTCGGGGCTGGACTGGTTGCTGGAGCTGGGTAACAGCAGCATTACCTACCGTTCACGTTACATGGCCGTGCCGCATCTGATTCCTGTGCTGGACCTGTTGCTGCTCGACGAGCAGAACCCTCATGCCGTGCTGTTCCAGCTGAAACAGGTGGAGCGTTCGTTACGGCGCTTGAATGACGATTTCGGTGCGCCGTGCGACAGAAGCCTCGCAGTCCTGATTCAGCGTCTGTCCAACTTCGATCTTGGCAGCCTGGAAAATCCATTGTTTGGTGAAAGCAGCCTCAAGGCTGTGCTGGAAGGGCTGGCTGATCTGCTGCAAAACATTGGCGATACCAGCGGGCAGGTTTCCGACCGCCTTGCTCTGCGCCACTTCGCCCATGTCGATGATGTCAGCCAACGTACGGTATCCGTTTGATGAGTGCCCATTACCAGATTCTCCACGACACCCATTACAAGTACGACAGCCCGGTTTCCCTGGCGCAGCAGCTGGCGCATCTGTGGCCGCGCAGCAGCCCTTGGCAGCGTTGCACCGAGCAGCATCTGGAGATTCTGCCGACGCCCACGACGCGCCGCGATGAGCTGGATGTCTTCGGCAATCCATTGACCCGTCTGGCTTTCGAGCGCCCCCATGACGAATTGCAGGTCAATGCCCGGTTGCGGGTGGAAGTGCTGGAGCGGCCACAACTGGACTTCAATCTTTCACCTGAGTGGGAAGTGACGCGCAGTGCTCTGACCTACAGCGCACAATCGATGACTGCCGATATTCTTGACGCCTGTCGGTATCGTTTCGAGTCGCCCTATGTGCATCTCAAGCGTTCGTTTGCCGAGTTCTCGCAGGAGTGCTTTGCGCCGGGGCGCCCGTTGCTGTTGTGCGTGCAGGCCTTGATGGAGAAGATCTTCGAGGAGTTCACCTTCGATGGCGAAGCCACGCAAGTGGCGACACCGCTGGTGGAGGTGCTGGAAAGGCGTCGCGGGGTTTGTCAGGACTTTGCCCATCTGATGCTGGCGTGCCTGCGTTCTCGCGGTCTGGCGGCACGTTATGTCAGCGGTTACCTGCTGACCCAGCCGCCGCCCGGCCAGCCACGGCTTATCGGGGCTGACGCTTCCCATGCCTGGGTTTCAGTGTTTTGCCCGGCATCGGGCTGGGTCGATTTCGATCCGACCAACAACATTCAACCGGCGCTGGAGCACATCAGCCTGGCATGGGGGCGTGATTTCTCCGATGTCTCTCCTTTGCGCGGCGTGATTCTGGGCGGCGGCAGTCATGATCCCGAAGTACGGGTGACGGTGATGCCCCTCGGCGAATAGCTCATTCGAGCGTGATCATTAATTCCTCAAGCCCATGAATCGTTCATTAAGCGGCGCACTCGATTATCGGGCAGTGCGCCGCGCCTGATCGCAGGCATCGTGTGGGCAACTGGCGCTGGCGCCGCAGGCATAAGCAGCAAGCAAACTGCGAAACAGACTATTGAGCTGCATGATGAACACTCCGTGGGTAACAATGTGCCGATGGTAGAGTGGCCTGCGCTGACTGGCTGTTTGATTGTTTCGATGATGGCGATAGTCGGCATCATTCTGCACCGTTGATCGATAAGCCTTCCTTGAGAGTCACGTTGACGCAGGTCATTGGAACCTGGCCCTGAATGGGGCAGTCTCTCATCACATTAATGAAGCACCCTGCCTTGGAGATTCATATGATCCGCAAGCTTGTAGCTATCTCTCTGTTGACGTTGGCCAGTGGTCAGTTGTTGGCTGCCGAATGCTCCACCACCGTCGATTCGACCGATCAGATGATGTTCAACACCAAAGCCATCGAGATCGACAAGAGCTGCAAGACGTTCACCGTCAACCTCACTCACTCCGGCAGTCTGCCGAAGAACGTGATGGGCCATAACTGGGTATTGAGCAAAACGGCTGATTCGCAGGCTATCGCCACTGATGGCCTGAGCGTTGGTATCGACAAGGGATACCTGAAGGAAGGCGACCCTCGTGTGATCGCTCACACCAAGTTGATTGGTGCCGGGGAAACCGATTCTGTGACCTTTGATGTGTCGAAGCTGGATCCGGCTGGCCAGTACCAGTTCTTCTGCACCTTCCCGGGCCACATCAGCATGATGAAAGGCACGGTTACGCTGAAGTAAGTTGATGCTTTCGCGAATGAATTCCCCGTAGGAGCGAATTCATTCGCGAAGTGCAGGTGCCCATATCGTCAGTTCCACCGCCTTCCCGGATAAATCCGGTCCTACTTAAGGCGCGTAAGGCAATTCACGCTTGTGCTGGGTCTTGGCATAGGTGTCGCAAATGATCCTGAACGCTTCTTCGCGTACCGGCTGGCCATGCAGGAAGGCGTCGATTTCTGCATAGGTCACGCCATGGGACGCTTCGTCCGGTTTACCGGGAACCAGGTCTTCCAGATCCGCTGTCGGTACTTTCTCGACCAATGATTCCGGCGCGCCGAAATGGCGGGCGATGGCGCGCACCTGATTCTTTACCAGGCCGCTGAGAGGAGCCAGGTCGCAGGCACCGTCACCGAACTTGGTGAAGAAGCCCATCACGTTCCTCCCCCCGGAAAACTGCACACTACAGAACAAATTAAGCGGCAGATTCATGTGGCGACCCATGTGCAAACTGTAATCCTGCACACTGAAAAAAAACAAGAATTTTTTGTGTAGCAACTAGGGAGCCTACGGGAAGCACTCTTCAAATTTGGCACATGAGTTTTGGGTGGTTAGGGCATAATGATTTGATATCGCAAGATGCTGCTATTGGCAGGTACAGGTATCCCGTCAGCTCCGAGCGCCTGCATACTTCTGCAGTCCCAAGCTCCCTGTCCCTGATCCTAATGACCAGAGCGGACTGACCCGTTGACTGGCACCAAGCCGGCACCCCAACCGCAGTAGCGCTGCATCTTGCAGATCCCTAATTAGGCAAATCTGGAGGATCCATGGAGCAGCGTTTGAGAGTGGTAATGGCCCAGCTGAACATCCGTGTTGGGGATGTGTTCGGCAACGTTGAGAAGGTTATCGAGGCCTCTCGCAAGGCCCGCGATGACCTCAAGGCCCAGATCATCGTCTTCCCAGAGCTCACTCTTTGCGGGTACCCGCCTGAGGATCTGCTTTTGCGCTCAAGCATGCAGAGCCGAATCGAGAAAGCTCTCGTTCAGATCAAAGAACAAGTCAATGGCATCGCCGTCGTAGTTGGGTTCCCCTGGGTGGAAGACGTCGGCAGTGAAACCAGCCCTCGCTACAACGCCTGCGCCGTCATTTCTGAGGGGGAGGAGCTCGCGCGGTACTACAAGCAGCGTCTGCCTAACTACCGAGTTTTCGACGAGAAGCGTTACTTCGAACCGGGAGGTGGCCCGACGGTGGTCAACCTATTCGGAGTCCAGGTTGGGATCACAATCTGCGAGGACATCTGGTTCTCCGAGCCGCTCAAACAAGCGAGTGATGCTGGCGCGCAAGTCATGCTCACGCTCAATGCCTCACCATTCCACCGAGGCAAACAAGCCGAGCGCGAAGAGCTCCTAGCCAAGCGTGCAGGTGAGTGTGGGATCCCAATGGTTTACGTCAATCAGGTGGGCGGTCAGGACGAGTTGGTGTTCGACGGCAACAGCTTCGTAGTCGACGGAAACGGGAAGGTTACTCAGCGTGCCCCGGCATTTGAGGAAGGCCTGTTCGTTTGCGATTTTGATACCAGTACCAGTACCAGTACCAGTACCAGTACCAGTACCAGTACCAGTACCAGTACCAGTACCAGTACCAGTATCAGTACCAGTCACAAACCATTGACCCCAGTTCCTGCGGCAATCAGTGAGTTGCTCAGCGTCGAAGCAAGTGTGTACCAAGCTTTAGTCGCCGGGGTGAAGGATTACGTGCAGCGCAATGGCTTCAAAGGTGTTGTTCTCGGCCTTTCAGGAGGTATCGATTCGGCGCTCAGTTTGGCGATTGCGGCGGATGCGTTGGGCGCTGAGAACGTCGAAGCGGTGATGATGCCCTACCACTACACAGCTCAGATGAGCCAGGACGATGCCAAAGAAGAGGCAGATATCCTGGGCGTCAAATACAGCGTGCTGCCGATCGCTCCAATGGTAGAGGCGTTCCTCGCGACCCTCGCGCCTGCATTTGAAGGGCTGGCGAAAGACACCACTGAGGAAAATCTCCAAGCCCGGTGCCGTGGCACGATGCTGATGGCGATTTCCAATAAGAAACGCTACCTGGTGCTCACAACCGGAAACAAGAGTGAAATGGCAGTCGGATACGCAACGCTGTATGGCGATATGGCTGGCGGCTTTGATGTCCTGAAAGACGTCCCTAAAACCCTGGTTTTCCGTCTCTGCGAATACCGCAACACTCTCGGGTACGTCATTCCGCAGCGCGTCATTGATCGTCCACCTTCAGCAGAACTGTCGCCAGATCAGAAGGATGAGGACTCGCTTCCTCCATACCCGGTGTTGGATGAAATCTTGCGCTTGTATGTTGAGCACGACTACTCAGCTGATGCGATCGTAGCGGAAGGTTTCGATAAGGAAATCGTGCACAAGGTTATCCGCCTCGTTGACTTGAATGAGTACAAGCGTCGGCAGGCAGCGGTAGGGCCACGAATGACTGAACGAGGCTTCGGACGAGATCGCCGATACCCGATTACGTCGGGCTGGAGCATTGGAGACTAATCGCGACAAACCTAGGGCGTACCCTACGTGCGCCCTTTGATTTCTCTGAAGGCTTCAAGCTTCGTTTGAAACGCATAGCCGAGTGCCCCTAACGCGACCGCATGCAGATCGCTGTGTGAAGATCTAGCTGCGCGGCGAGGATGCTTCTGGTGTATCTCGGGAGCTCTATCGCGTCGCAGTCCATGTCGGAGCGACAAGCTCCGGTTGTCCTGCGTTGACCCCTAATTTGGCATTGATCTTTTGGAAATTCACACGTGCTTGTTGCTCCATGATGGTGAACGCCTTGCTGGGCAAGATCTTGGCGTCGCGGAGCGCTTCCATGTATCCATAAGCTCTGCCAAATAACAGCACGAGGCTTTCAAGGTCAGTCGCCTGGCCAATGAAATCTATATGTTCGTACGCCTTGACCAGGCGCTGGTTGTGTTCGGTGTCGGCCATTGCGTTTACTCCTGCGGTCGATTTCATGACGGGCGCTTTCGGCGTAAAGCCATTGCTAGGGCGAGTCAGGGAAGGAATGACAACTGTGGGAGTTGTCCATGCTGAGGTCTGGCGTGTCCGTTCCGGGCCGGCTGTCGTGAACCTAGCCCGGTCATACTGACCGGGCTAGGCCCTTTGGGCTTCCGTCCTCACGCCTGCGCGCTCCGCTTGCGTGCGTCAGTGCCAGGCTCATCCGCCCATTCCCATGATTGCCTTGCCGCACTGGATTAGCGTGCCTGATGCGGTTAAACAGCTACTGACCCGCCCCGTGCTGCTGTAAGCGCCGCCGTTTCCTCCTGGAGCTGACGCACCACTACATCGAGCAAGTCAGCGAAGGTTTCGGCGAAGAACTTTGGCTCAGTTTTGAACGGATGGCCCATTGAGGCTTTGTTGACCCCGAGATGTTCTGCTTGATCGGTGAGTCGCTTGAATGACTTCATCACACCGTTCCCCGTGGTGCTTGCGTACTGGAATACCTCTGCATGACCGCTTTTGACCAGTGCGTTCATGATGGTCGCGGCATCGAAGGAAACGCCGTGATCAGCAATGAGGGATTTGAGCGTTTTGGCTTGCATGCAGAGCTTCCTTGCACAGTGGTAGTGGCTTTGGGCTAGCAATGTTCGTCCTTTCCAAATCCATTTACAACCCGACCGCCGCCCAGGGCGCGTTGTTGGGCAGCGTCAGGTCGATCTGGCGGCGATATCACACTGATTGCATTCCCGCTCCTTGGGCCCCATACCTATCGGTACAGTGGTTGGCGATCAGGCCATTCAAGGTGTTCAGGGGCGCACGCGGCCTCTGCTACGCAAGGTATAGATAAAAGGAAGAGTGAATGAACCTGTCAGTTCCCTGGGGAATCCTGGCTTTTGCGGCTGGATGGTGTTGGAGGAAGGTCGAGAAGGCCCTGTTCTACAAAACCTATCTCGATTCACATCGCCGCTGGAAGAGTAGGCATGGCCTTGGCTCATATTGGGAGCCGCTTGGCGAACACTTGGAGTGCAGCGTTTACTTAGCTGAGTCCACTGATCCGCATCCTCAGGTGTCCAAAATTGCTCTGAGAGCAAAGCAAGGTACCGTCAACCGTTTTGAATGTGTGTTCGAAGGTCGAGGCATGGGGGTCAAGTACCAAGATCGGATCGTCGCAGTGGATTTAGATGACACGCCCGCCGTGTTCAAGTTGAACAACCAGCCAGTGTGCGAGCTTGTCGACGTGACGGATGACAGGGTTCGGTTTTCTTTGGACACCTACCGCTTTCGTCACGGCAGCATCGAATTGAGTGATGGGCGCAGTATCCTCATCCCGGAGGGTATGACCCAGACCTTGACCCAAACGTCGACATTCAACTCCCTGTGGTCTGAGCGCTGGGACATGCATTGGAATTTGGACGCGGTGAAGTTTGCCAAGCAGGAGCTAGAAATTTACTGGCGGTGGTTTGGCATTTTTTCCTGCTCGGGTATGTACGTCCCCGTCGCAGATAGCGGGCCCAAATACGCTACCCCTTTGGTGCGCGTAGGTGCCAAGGCCATTGGTTGGGTCATGAGCACCCCGTGGCTGGTTACGGCGCAATTTTGGCTGGCGATCTGGTCGGGCATGTGGGTTCTGGATCAGGACGATCGACTGCGGTGGCGTTGGCGGAAGCCGTGAGTGGGTGCAGGCATATAAGTTCGGCGTGAGTTTCGTTGCCCGGTTATTCAGGTGGGTGATGGGCTGTCCGTCTCGGCGGCAGGGCGATCAATAAAGAATCGGCCATTGCACCGCTTCCAGTCGTGCCTTCACACCCATCCCGTACTCTGGCTCGATTTGGATTGCGTATGCGGCAAGTCCCATTAGGTGATTTCGCATGCCCGCAACGGCTGAGAAACCCCGGCGCTCGGCATGTGCCAGTGGCCCAACATCCTCGCGCTCCAGATAGTACAGGTGCATCCGGATCTTCATTTTGAAAGCGCGAGTCAGCTTCGGTACGTCCTGGCCAACCTGCAGTCCCAGTACGATTTTTCGGCTTCTCGGAGACACAATGTTTGTTTTGGCAAGATTGGGCGTTAGGCCAAACCGACGGAGTATTCCGTAAACCTCATTGACCGCGTTGCGGGCACTCTCCCGGTCAAATGCGGTGTCGGCTGTGGAGAAGGTTAGGTCATCCGCATAGCGGGTGTATGTGAGCCCAAATCGGTCGGCTAGCGAGGTAAGCAAAATGTCTGCTTCTCTCATGACGAGGTTGGCGAGCATGGGGCTGGTTGCAGCGCCTTGCGGCAGATGGCCTAGTGAGCGCAATGCATATTTGGGAATTTTCGATTTCGCCAGGGGTGCTTTCCTGCGCCACTTGATAGCGCGCCGCATGCGGCTGAAGTGACCGACCCGTGTGCATAGCCGGGACAGTTCCAGAGACACCAGAGGCTGATATCCAAGGCTGCGGAATACGCGGTAGCAATCGATTTCAGAAATCGATTCAAAGAACCGCTGCACGTCGACTTTGATCAGCCAGCGACTTGAGCAATGGGGAGCGGCGGCCTCAATCAACTTACATTTCGGCGCGAATGCTGTGCTAGCGGTATGAGGCCTGGCTTTGGCTAAGACGTGCTGCGCAATCCATTGCTGAGCGACTGCCAGGCTCGCCGGGGGCACACAAATCACACGGAATGAGGTAGGTCGTCCTGGCCGAGCTCGCTTCCTGACTCTGAAGATTTTGTAGGACTCGACATCGCGGGTGACATAATCGCGCAGGTGTTTGTATGGCACCTGAGTCATGTGGGCGAGGTGGTTGAGAGTCAGTATGGGGGGAAGCGAAGGGTTGATCGCGACAGTTTTTTCCGAGGTCGCGATTGCAGCGTTCATGACAGCGGTCGGAAGGTTGCTGGCACCTTTTGAGCGGCGATAGTGTTGAGGCGTCCAATCCTTCATCTACTTTGACACCCGCAGGGTGAGTGCTCGCGCCGCAGGCAGAAGGCTACGCCACTAGGCTGTGGCGTGAGCGCTTAACCGCAAGCAGGAGCTAAGACATAGGGCAGCAGTAATCTGCGCCCGGTGATGAGTTGAGAATCCAACCCATCATGGCAGCAACATTCCAGGAACGTACGCCGAAGCTAGAATCTAGATTGGATGCCTCAACGAGGTGGGATAGTACGGTTCTGTCTCTGGATTGCCAACAGCCATCGGCACTTCGGGAAGAAGTGCGTGCTTTCTGGCGTGTGCGAGCTGGCTGTAGCCTTGGTCAGTGAGCCTGCGTTGCGAGTCTATCCAGCCGTACTGGCTCATGTTTCGGAGCAGTACCCTTAAGTCGTGCATTTGAAGGCCAGTTCGATTTGCAAGGAGCCTGTCGTTCATTCTGAGAGGCTGCAAGAGCGCGCTCAACAGCAGGAATGTCTGCCCCGTTTGCTGGTCGGATTTCAACACCGCCTTTGATCGGGCGAGGCGCTTGTCGCCAAGGTTGTCCAGGCGGGCACTGATGCTTTCGGCGGTCAGATCGATTCCGAAGACGTCCTTGCTGATACCTGCCGATACCCTGGCCGGGAACAATGGTGTCCATGTGTTTTTCTTGTCCCGCGAGGCCTTGTGGAACATCAGGGGGACGTTGTTAGGGGCGCCGTGAGCGAAAACGAGTAGAGCGCCTCCATTGCCATATCCCAAGCTAGGGCCGCGCCACACCCATGGTGGGTGCCCTGGCTCCCCATCAGTGGGGTCGTAAGCGGTGCAGAGCAGTTTCATCTGCTCGGCTTCCTTAGCGGAGAAACTCGTGTCGATGGTAGGACATGGCAGGACGATGCTTATGGTCGGTCTACAAGGGTGCCTTGCTACCCAGCGCTCACCGGGTACGGTCGAGGAATACGACATTACCGCGAACTTCATCAATTTGCCTGACCACCAGCTGCGGACGGATCGTAGACGCCAAGCGGCCTCTAGATAGTTCGATGCGCGATCACCGCTACCGATCAGATCGGTAACGACCCAGAACGCCCGCGCGCGTTTGTTTCTGATCTGGTCTGGGCCGGGATGATTGAGAAATTTCTGAGGATGCTCATGGCAGAGTTCAGAAATCATCTGCGCGACGATCCCTTCGCTGCCAACTGAAGGATCGTAAGCCTTGGTTGGCTTCACTGCGTCTGGCCCTTTCGCACCGATCGCCCGCTTAACAGATCGCCTAGACTCCTTGAAAAGGCGATGCGGCTTACCCCATCGATGTCTGAGCTCACGCTCTGCATACAACGCAATCGCACCTGGCACGGTTTGGCTATCACAAAGCAGCATTGCGCGCATTTGGTCTATGAAGTCATCTCGTGAGACGAAGGCAAACGCTTCCAATAGTCTCTGGGCGCGCGAGCGGTCACCGAGGTGGAATTGTTCCAGCCATGCTCGGGCTCTGGCATCGCTGGCTATCGCGGTTCGCTTCTCCATCGCTTTCAACCTTTCACCTAGCTGTGGCCCCGACTGTCGTCTGCTGCCGTTGTGGATCGTGGCCTACCCATTTTGTAGGTTCCATGGTGACTCAGCACGGATCCGAGTGCGATGGTCTTTTAGAGGTGAATCAGAAATAGACCTAGATCGTCTGTCGAGGAGTTGCTCGTGACCGTGGGTGTACCAGCCTCGGAGGGGGTGGTATCCAAGTCTAATTGTCAGTGTCGACATTGCCGCCATGTAGGGCCTGCGGAGCAGCACGCGATCGCTTCATCCAGTGTCGCAAAATGTCCCCACCTAGTTGGTCTATCCCAAGCGCCTCCATCCAAGCAACTGACTACGTACTGCTCACCGGTCGGGTAAAGATCAAAAAATGATGTTTTGCGGGCTTCTATGCGAGCTTCAATCTCGACTGCATCAAGCTCTTCGCCGCTCTTTCGCATGGAATGACGAATCCAAGCTTCCGACTGCTCCCATGTTATTGATTCGATATATGGGAGATCCCACCAGTCCGCCACTTCAAGCCGCTCACGGTGGTCGTTCGGTGTGTCGGAGAAGTATTCTCGCAGGACGGGATTTAGCGGATAGATCAGGCCTACCTTTTCTTGTCGCTCCGGCCTGTGCTTGTCCTCGTAATAGTCCACTTCGATCAGGTCGCCTGAGCCATCGGAGATGATTCTTTTGGAAGTAACCATACGTGTATCTTTCCTCTGGTTGCTAAGCGCTCAGGTCTAGCGCTCTGCTGGTAGCGGCCACAATGGCCCCACTGGCGATTGTAATACACGTAATGTTGGATTGACGATAAAGCGGCAAAAATTCAGATAAATGATGATATATCACCTCTTTTCGAGGAAGTTATCGGCCTATTCTTGAGTTCTGCAAAGAGATTTAAAGCATCCATGGATGCTGGGGGCAAAGCTTCATAGGCTGGAATTTGGCGGTCATTCGATCGGCAGTTGACGTCCTCGGTCTAGGCAGCAGAAGCTACAGCTTCTCCAATGGAATGCTTCATCGCCAAGGAACGACTGATGCGAATAGCCAAATTGGTTGTACAGAACTTCCGAGGCATCCGGTCTTTGACATGGCAGCCTGGGTCACAGGCAATGAGCTGCATCATCGGCCCTGGGGACAGCGCGAAGACCACCGTCCTCGATGCAATCGAGGCGACGTTGTCACCTAGGTGGATCACGTTCAGCGAGGCGGATTTCCATCTTGGAAACAGCCAGACCTCCATCACAATTGAGGTGACCATCGCTGAGCTTTCAAGGTCGTTGCTCTCTGATCAGCGCTTTGGTCTGTACATTCGAGGCCTGGCCGATGATGGCACTGTCCATGATGAACCTGAGGCGCATCACGATCCGGCTTTAACTATTAGGCTCACGGTAGATGCGACCATGGAGCCGGTCTGGGAACTCATCTGCGATCGCTACCCCACTCCTCGCGTGCTCTCTAATCGGGATCGGTCTTTGTTCGGCGTGGTTAGGTTGGCCGGGGAAGAGGCTCGTCATCTGACTTGGGGGCAGGGGTCAGTGCTCGCCAGGATGACGGGCGATACCGAAGGCGCTGCCAATCAGTTGGCAGATGCCTATCGAGTGGCGAAGCAGACCGCGAACCTATCTGCGATTCCTTCACTGGTTGAAACGGCGACTCGTGCCGAGCAGCTCGCCAAGCAATTGGGTGCTTACGTGAATTACGGCTATGGCCCTGACCTTGAATTGGGAAGAGGCGGGTTTAGCTCCGGCTCGATCGCTCTGCACGACGGCACCACGCCCTTGCGGATGTCCGGGCTTGGCACGAGACGACTCGCGACCTTGGCTATCCAGCGCGCGTCGATCAAGGAGGGCGCGATCGTACTGGTAGACGAGATTGAGCAAGGGCTTGAACCCCATCGAGTGCTAGGGGCTGTCTCGGCACTGCGTAGTGCCCAGGAGCTCGCAAAAACTAGTAACACACCTACCGGGCAGCTTGTGATCACCACCCATTCAGAGGTGGTGCTCTCCGAGCTTAAGAGCGACTCGTTGTTTATCATGCGCCGTAGCCGAGACGGTGATGCTTTCATCAATTCGGTGCCCGCTGACGCGTTCTCCAGGATTCTCAAACATGCCCCCAGGGCACTGTTTGCACGCCGGATCCTTGTCTGTGAGGGCGCGACGGAGCTTGGGCTCATGATGGGGCTTCGCGAGCTATTCCGAGCTCGGCACGCTGATGTACCAATAGAACATCTAGGCGTTGCTGTGGTGGACGGGAATGGGGCGGCAGCGCCGGGACTGGCCATGTCGCTGGCGAGCCTTGGCTATGTGACCGCGTTGTTTAGAGATTCGGATCAGGCGCTGAAAGCGGGCGTGGCGGCTGCACTGCAAGCTCAGAATGTTCAGGTGTTTGAGTACGGCTCATTGCATTGTACAGAGCTTGCTGTATTTGAAGCGTGCTGGCCCGATATGATGGACAAGCTCATTCAGGCCGCCATCGCCTCTCTAGGTGAGGCAACAATCTTTGCTCAGTTGCGACCCGAGTTTCCTAACGTAGATGTGGCAGCGCCATTTGCAACCTGGTTGCCGTCGATTCCAGGAACGGACGCTAATTGGCTGCGCGTGGCCAAGCTTTCAGTCCACTTCAAGTGGTTTAAGTCCGAGGAGCGTGGACGGGGTATATCCGTCATCGTCGATCAGATCGTGCAGCAGGGCCAGCCTTCTTACCTTTCTGGCTGTATCAATGGGATAGAGCGGTGGGTCTATGGCCAGTGAGTTCGATTGGCTGATGAGGCTCAGCACTCAATCGGTTGTAGCTCCCGCTGGTCATGGCAAAACCGAATTGTTGGCCAGAGCTGCCGCTCTAGGCCAGCAAACATTAATCCTCACTCACACCCATGCTGGTGTGCATGCTGTCGCTGCCCGTATACGGCGTTTAGGGGTAGCGAAGGACTCGGTCACGATTGACACCATTGCCAGCTGGGCCAGCCGCTACGCATACGCTTTTCCAAAACTGGCAGGCCATCCACCTCGAAACCCAAAGCAGCCTGCAGAATGGAATCAAGTCTACCAAGGCGCACTTAACGTCTTGTCGAACCCGACCACGCAGCGGATCGTTCAGGCTTCCTACGACCGGATTTTCATCGATGAGTATCAGGATTGTGAGGGGTATCAGCACGCCATTGCGGTAACGCTGGCTCGAATTTTACCCACAGTCGTTTTTGGTGATCCCATGCAAGGGATTTTCGAATTCGTCGAGAGCAAGATCAGCTGGAGCGAGCGCGTCACTCCAGATTTTCCAGTGGCTGCGGAGCTCACTGAGCCGCATCGATGGAATGAATCTAACCCTTCACTGGGGCAGTGGATTGCGGACACGCGTGCTCGGCTTCTTGCAGGTCAGCCTATCGATTTGCGAGAGGGGCCTATCACCTACCACTCGGTGGATAACGCGTTCGACATGGGGCTTTTTTTCAACGGATTCGATGACAGGGTGGGTTCTACGGCTGCGATCCATTGCCGTCGGAAAATCTGCGATGGTCTGGCTAGTGCCTCGCGAGGAGCGTTTCAGGCTATCGAGGAAATAGCAGCCGCACGCCTGATGACCTTCGCGGTTCAATGGGACGCGGCTCAGACAAACCGGCAAAGAGCTGAAGCATTGTGGTCACTGCTGGGTGACACGATGCTGCGCAATCAGCCTCAAGAAACTCCTCCCGATAACATCTATGTGCTCGACGCCCGCCGACAACTGGCGTGGGATGAGCTGATTGAAACAGGAAGCGCTCAAAGCGGAAGCGATGTGATTGGCTTTGAGCGGGGACATCCTCAATCGCGCACTTTCAGGGGGGAGCTGCTCAACGATGCGAGGCGTGCACTCATTGAATTGGCTAATGGCCGAAACGAGTCTTTGACCCAGGCATGTCAGCACGCTCGACTACGTTTGAGCCATACCGGTCGTCCTCCCATCAAACGAGTGGTCTCTACGCCCCTACTATTGAAAGGCTTGGAGTTCGACCATGTGCTTGTCCCTGATGCTGCGCATTTTCTCAATGAGCGCTTTGCGTCAGCCAAGCTTTTCTACGTCGCAATTTCGCGCGCGAGGCATTCGCTCTCGATTGCGTCGTCCAATCCCATCCTTCAGTTCCCTCTACCTGTCTTATAGGTTCAAGGGCGTCCGAAGGACGTGCGTTAGATCGTAAATGGTGGTCAATGGCCTACTGCTATGCCTCTGAACCGTCGATCTCGGTAGTCCAAGCTCCCTGGCAGCCTCCGTCTGGGTAAGCCCTGGCCTTTGAGTTGCTGGACTTGAGAACCGAGCTGTATAGGTTTGGGGCGTCATTTGAGCCCCAAGCCCTGGGTGCATTACCAGTGATCTCCAGGCGTTCCATCACCGTCCTCCAAAAGGAGGTGATGAGGTAGCGATTGAGGTGTTTGATGTTTGCCCGCGCGGTAAAAGGCCGTGGTTTCACTCACTGCCCAGGATTCCATCTGAGCCGTTGAATGCTCGGGGCGCAAGTAGTTGGCGTAGACGTACCTCAGCCTGGATCCTTCAGTATCGAAATTGAGCATCTCCATCCTGTTCAGGTAATGACGAAGCTCATCGGCTGATGAACCGCCCAGGGTTTCGTAGCCGACATGGACAGCTGCAGGCATCTCCAGGGTTAACTGCTGAGTTGCTCGTCCCACAGTGCTCCGAAAATGCCTAGCCTTGGCCATTGCGGAGTCGAATGACGTGCTTTGCCAGCTCACTATGCTTGCGTGATGTACCAGGTGAGCGTGCAGAGGCATCTGCGCTGATGGTGTCCAGTCGGCGCTGAAACTATGGTCGTAGGCAAGATCATATTCTCCTTTGATGAGCTCAATCATTCGACTTGAGCCATAGAAGACGTCGTCATGCGCCATGACCGTGTCTAGCATTGTCCAATCGGCATCCCGTATGTGAGCGATGAGACTACCTTCTTCCCTAACCAGGCGTTCATGCGGATTTTCAATGTATCGCTCCACATGTTTTAACAGGGTATCGCTCGGATAATGCTTAAGCTCCTGAAGGTAGTGCACATCTACAACGAGCCTCCGGCGTATCCGACGCGCCAGGTCGTGCACGGGTTTGGCCAAAGCTTCGGCGAACGCGTGCTCTTCCGCTTCATATCCCGACCGGTTGATGCGCTTGCATTCCACTTGCCACCTTCGGCGATTTCCGCTGACCATGAGATCAGGGGTTTTGGAACTGGTTTCGGTGACGAACTCGACGTTTGCCCAGTCCCGGCTCTTGTAGGCTCCTGCTACAAGGATTTCATAAAGCCCGGCATCAGGTGTCTTACGTCCTTTTTTTAGCAGGGTTTCGATTCTGTCGCTCACACCCTTGACCTGCCTGAGGTGGCTCAGGAGGTGACCAACACGATGAATCACTGGTGCGATGCGGAACCCTTCGGGCACGAAGAAATTCCGTCGATCCTGCGCGAATGCATTAGCTTGGTGGATGTACCAGAAAATGGCATCGTCCTCGTCATACAGCGGGACTTTTTCGCCCTGTGCCCACTTGGACAGCGCAGCCTCGTAATTGGCTTGCACCGTGTCCATCCGGGCCTCCCACGCTCGTTGCTCAAGCATTGAGCGAAACCACTCGATCACATCCAGGCATGGCTGGTCGATCCAATCTTGGCCCTCACGTGGGGCTATCCAAAGAGGTGAGTTCATTCTTGCAGGCCCTTCCTGGGAATCACTGGGTTTGGCGACATTGCGCAGAATTTCCAAGCATTTTCGACGGCATTTGCACAGTCGTATCGAGGCGATCGCAGGCCCCGCCCACACCACGTGCCAATGGGTTAGGGCAGGTTGCCAGGTTGCTCTGGAAGCAGCATCCCCGTCATCTCCATCAGCACCATTTTGTTCAGGTAAAACGCAATTTTCTCTGCTGGAATGAAGCTCAAAATTCCTTTTGGATCGCTTGCGAGTGTGACCATGCCAGCAAATTTCCAAATGTCATCGATGTCTGCGATTATCACTGAGCCACTCATGCCACGAAATTTTTCGGGGCGCTCACCTTGAATTTTGATGCTCATAAGGCCGGGAAGAGCTGGATCAACGAGCTGTCCACTGAGACACCGCAGATCACCCTCCAGTGATTTTTCCTCGTAGTCGTACCCCCGGCCTACATCGGGGTAGCCGAAAATATGAAACGTATCGACGGCGTCCATGTCTGCGTCTTCGACACAGTTCTCGGCATCCAGGGTAGTGAGTCCTGCTTGGAGCAATGCTGCGTGCTGAGATCTCACCACCCGAAAAATGGCAAGATCTGAGTCTGGATCGGGATCATGTTCGTCGCGAAAGACTGCCCGCTGGTCAAAGATGACCGAGATGGGAGCATTGCGGAGCAGGATCCGCAAATCGTCGTGGGTTGCATTTTGGGCGTTCAGCACATGCTGGGCTGTGACGACGAAAATTTCGCCTGCGTATTCCAGAACGAAAGCTGTCCCTACCCCATGGTGTGAGTAATATTCGTCCTCGCTTTCCCTGCTGATGATGACCGGATGAACCTGGCCGTGCATCATGTCAGCAAAGGCTGAAGGGGTGATGAATTCTTCCTGCATTCTCGACCTCGCCGCAGTGGGCTTGGAGCACCGCCCTAGATAGTCTCCGCTTCGAGTATACGTGGGCCATTCAACTACAGCACCGCCAGCTCAAGCTGTGATGACGTATGGGGCTTCCAGCAGCGCTGCAGGTAGGCCACTCTGCAGGGACGCGGCACTCAAGTCTGGAGACGAATCAGGCAGCGATTGTTGGGATCGTCGGAAATTTAAACCATCCCACCCCGCTTCTAGTACGCCGCGCCCTTTTCGCATTGCGCGCGGCGAAAGCCTGGGTGGCTATACCATGCCGACATCACCTAGTGATATCGAGACTAGGCTGCGGAATCATGTGTGCATTCGGTAGCCAAAGCTGAGATCTTTGATCATTTTGATCGTCGTTTTTACGGCATCTGGCAACGGGGTAAAAATCGTCTCCAGCTGGGTAAAGTAGTCTTGTGTGACTTCCCAGAAATGCCCTGGCATTTCGTGATCTGCCAGATTCTCGAACACCCCACCTTTGCCAAAAGTCCGCTCCAGGTACATAGCTACCCCATGGAGTTTGGATTGCCAATTCCACGGATAAACATCTTTCATTTCGTCCGACATTTTCACCGAGGGCTGAATGATGGCTGTTCCGTGAGATAGGACGTTTCTCAGTGCAAAAAGCACCGTGATAGCTTCTTTTGTCTCCGGCTTAACGGCCTTATCGACGGACACATCGAGGTACAGTTCGATGTGTCGCTTCAACGCTTCCCAGCCTCCACTCATTTCGACTTCGGCTTGAAATTTCGCTAACAATTGCTCCATTTTATTTGGGGCGGTCTGGCCAGCTGCCTTGCCCTGAGCGACTGCTTCATTGACGTCTTGACGAAGCTTGTGAGTGAGGATGCTGCGAAGCGTACCCTCGATGATTGACGCATTGAGGATGAGGATTGCGAACGCGTTTTTGTAGTTGACCCAGACAACTGGGTCTTCCTTCTTGTCTTGAGCACGATAGCCCTCCAGGCTCCATTGCCTTCGGTGTTCTAAGCCGAGAGTTTCGTACGCAATAACCAGCGAAGTTGCCGTTTCAAAAACTTTAAATGCTGCCACAACCTATTCCTTTTAGGGATTGTCCGTTGTACGCGCAGTTGGGCCACCGTGTTTTCGTGGTAGGGGGCCTCACGCAGTAACCAGATCGGCTGTACGGGCGATTTCATGAACGCCGAGTTAACTACCCCCGGAAGCAGAGAACCCGTTCACTGGTTAGGGCACTGGTTAACCGCCGAACGAAGGTCGCCGCTTCAGGGGGGGGCTCATCCTCGTGGGCGCGCGTTCCGTTCAGCGCTTTCATGCTAGCCGGTGGTTGAGACGTATTTGAATTGCCAAGGGGTCATCGTCCTGGCTCATGGAAAGCTGGGCTGGCTTTTGTTGCTCAAATCTTAGGAGCTACCGTTGCCTCAGAAACCAGGTCGACGGTTCGGGACTAGGCGTTTTGCGCGGGAGAGGGGCATTCCGAGCTGTTCGGCTTCCGTTGGGCAGTACCCAGTATCTTTTGAGTGATGGCTTTTCGCGACTACTGGGATGAAGTGCTGGTAGCATATATCGAAATATTGAGACATTACTGTATTTATATACAGTCTTGGAATAATGGTTGTGTGCCCCTTCGCTATGCCTGGCTGATGCTTGGCGCTGAATTGCCTAGGCGTGTCCAGAAGCGATGCGCCTGCTCAGCCTGCCAAGCGAGTGGCGATGGAGCATCCTCAAAATTGGAATGTGTATGGATACCACGCAGTCCCTGAACGCGATATTGCCCGGCGATCCCCCATTGCCGTTCGATGCAACTCTCCTGTTCAAAGCGCTCCAATATCAACTGCTTGTCGCCGTGGAGTACTGCTACGACCTCGCGCCTGACGAATCCTTATGGATAGAGGTCATGGGTGACGTTACGGTTCCGGGTAAAACCCAGACTGAGGTCAAGCTCTACTCCAACAGCCTTACGGATAGCCACGCCAATTTCTGGAACACCATAAAAAATTGGCTTCATGACAATTTTGACCGTACCTCCTTCAAAAGCCTGGTGCTGCTGACAACCCAAGAGTTTGGCGCTCAAAGCTTGCTTAAGGGTTGGAACACCGCAACCCCCGCCGAGCGGCTTTCCATCATGGAAAGCATCGTCGCCGCCCCTCGACCAGCTGCGCAGAAGAAATCAAAAGGAGAGTCAGAAGACGCAGAAGGCGCTGGTGCAGCGTCAAAATCCCAAACGCTTCAGAAGTTTGTCATGGCACCCGAGCGGCGGGATGCTTTGATGGCGGTACTGGAACGCATGCATATCACCACTGGTGCTGAGTCGTTTGAGCAACGCTTGCAGAACTATCAGACGCGGCATCTGAAGCCAATCCGTCCCTCCAAGTATCAGCAGTTCTTGGAGGAGCTATTAGGTTTCATAGGCAGCCCTGAGCTGGTTATCAAAGGCTGGAAAATTACTCACGAGGCCTTTACTGGCAAGTTGTCAGAGCTCACGCATAGGTACATGAAGCACCCTCAGACGTTTCCCCGAGTGGACATGGCGGCGCTCAAGAAGGGCATCGATGTCGAGGAAATTCGACCTATGCCATTTGCTCAGAAGATCGTCGAAATCGGAGGGGAGCATCATCTGAAGCGGGCGGCTCTCCACCGGGTTGTGGCCCAGACCACCATCTCTGAACTCTACACGGATGGCGTCCTTTTCAAACCCATGGTGGATCTCTACCTGAGCAACCATCTGACCCAGCATCAGTACGGGCGCGAGTTGGCGATGCTCCGATGCGCTGGAGTTACCTGCACGACTGCACTGAGCGGTCGATCCATGGAGTTCTTCCTTGAGCGCAATGGCATGCCCGTCGAGGCTTTTTGCGGCTTAGAAAATACGATGCCCGAATTTCGTAACGGCATTTATCACATGCTGGCAGGGGAGAAGCCTGAGGATGAGGACGACGAGTTTCAGTGGAGGCTATGGTGATGACCACACAAGTATCTGAGCACCTGTACACCTTGCACAGAACCCCCTTTGCGATGGCGCCTGTCATCCAAAGCTTTTATCAGCACTGGGATCCCGTCGAAAACGATGTGCTTCTTAGCTACCTGGTATTGCCCCTGGTCACCTATAAGCCCATGCATAACTTTCTGCATTGGGCTAGACGTGGCAGCTCCATACGGACGATGGCGTCGGACGCTGAACGGCTCATTGGTCTTGCTCTGCGAGTGGAGGAGTTCAAGCCGATTACCAATGCCGCTTTGCTTATTCTAGCTGCTGAAAAAAGTCTAGAAATCACCACCGAGCTTTCAGTTCAGACGCTCCAAAAGCCGCAGGCGGTCAACTCGGATAAGTCCCTGCTGAAGTACAGTGAAAAGCTGGCCATGGTTCTGTCTGGTGAAAATGTCGTATCCATTTACAAGATGTTGGGGCTCAAATCGCTATGAAGTGCTACGTAAGCTACCTCGGTGTGGTGGATAACCAGCATGCCGTTCACCACGTCCCATTCATGCCCGGACTTAACATCATCACTGGCAAGTCTTCGAAGGGAAAGAGCGCAGTCCTCGACATTTTTGACTACTGTCTGGGAAGCTCGGAAGACACCATCCCGGAGGGCATCATCACCGATCGGGCCAAGTACTTCTTTACCGTATTACGATTCCCGACGGTGGCCATTGTCGTTGGGCGGGCAGCATCCAGTAATCGCTGTTTTTTGCGGGAAGTCTCCGGGCCAGCGGCGGACAACGTGCTTCCCCTCATTGAAGACGTGGATGCCTTCTTCACGACTCATTTCTTCCAGCACAAAGCGGAGTTCCTAAAGAGCCTGGGCCGCCATTTTGGCGTCACCCTCGAAAACATTGACACTGATCCACTCCAGCAGGAAGTGACAGGTAAATGGAGTGCGACGCCGTCGGTGCGCAGCTTTCCGTCGTTCATGCTCCAACACCAGAACTTGGTGGCTAATCGGCACGCGGTCTTTTACAGGTTTGAGGAAAAGCGCAAGCGCGACCAGGCCATCGATCACTTCAAGATATTCATGGATATCGTTGGAGAGGATTACTTCGATATCGCGAAGCTTCGCACCGAGGCCCTGTACGAGCTCAAGCGAGCCAAGGCCCAGATACCCAAGCAAGACAAGATCAAGGAGGACTACCTCACCGAGTTCGACACCCTCTTGAAAGAGTATGAGGCGTTCGCCGGCTTGCCGTTGACAGAGCTGACGGCAGAGGAAATCTGGACAAAGCCAAAGCCTGCGCTGGAGCGCCTCACAGGCGTTTCGGTCAGAGTTGATGGTCTTTCCAATGCTTTTGAAACTAGACGCAATGAGCTGCGCGATAGCAAAGCTCAGTTGATGGCGAACATCCAGAAAGCGCTAAACACTCGCTATCTGCTGAAGGTTTCCACCGAGCAGGCGTCAGGTTTTGTTGACTCTGTAACGGCACTGCCAATCCCCAAGGCTACCAATCTGGATCATTCAGTCTGCCCAGTTTGCTCATCGCAGTCTGATGTGCCGGAGGATGAAGCAAACAGGTTGTCGGCGGCGATTCATTGGCTGAACGGCGAACTGAAAGTATCCACCTACGCGCGGGAAGGCTTTGGCGAGGAGCGGCGAGAGATTGATGCCACGCTCAAGAAGCTTCGCCAGGAACTGGCCCTGGTCGAGAAGGCATTGAAGCCTCTTGACGATGAGGCCGAACGACTTGAAAGATCAAAATCGGTCGAGGGTGCTCCTCAGAAAACCAAACTCAAGCTCGAACTCGCTATTGAGAAGCGGATCGCCAATCCCCCCTCAGAGGCGAAAGGTATGGTCGACTACTGGCAAGCAGAGGTTGATAAATACGATCTGCAGATAGCTCAGTACGACGTCGAGTCTAAACTTTGGGCTCTTGGGAATCAGATCAATCAGAAGATGAAGGATTTCGGAAAGTACTTCGATTTCGAAGATACCTACAAGAGTGGTTCTCTGAAATTCGACGTTGATACCTTTGATCTCTGGCACGAAAGACCCATTGCAGGCGGCCAAGTCAAAAAAGTATTCCTGCGTTCCATGGGAAGCGGTGCTAACTGGCTTTATTCCCACCTAACTCTATTCATGGCGCTACATTACCAGTTTGCCGCAAATGCAAAGTGCAAGGTGCCTCCGGTCTTGTTTCTTGACCAGCCCACCCAGGTCTACTTCCCGTCAACCGACAACGCTGAAGCGTTCAAGGCAGGCGAGCTGCGCGGCGACAGACAGACCACCAAGACGGTCGATGAGGATGTGGACGCTGTGTCGAAGATGTTCACTAACCTCGCTAAATTCTGCGACACGACGTTCAAGGATACTGGCGTCATGCCCCAGATCATCGTCTGTGACCACGCGGACAACCTGCCGCTTCAAGGCAACTACGTTTTTGAAGACTACGTTCGCGCCCGGTGGCGAACGCGAGGCCTGATCGCGGAATAATCTGAGCCCTGCCTCGGGAGCATTAGCTCCCTTGGTCGGTCTGTTTGCTTTTGATAACCAGGGCAGGTTTGACTAATGACCACTTTGCCGACGATTTGGGGCTTTGACGCGTCGGCTAAAAAACCTGCCACATGAGCGCAGCTTTTAATGGCAAGCTTGGATTTGAGCCGAACTCCAGATGGAGAGTTCCCCCTAGTCCGCTCTTAGGAAGAAGCATGCCCGTCGCCTACGATTCCAATGCCCCGAAGCGAGACGTTATCTTCACCGTCAACAGTGACCTGCTCGAACAAGCCGCAGCCTCAGGAATCGACCTTTCAGCCACCTTGGAGAAAGCTCTCTTTGACGCACTGGTTTTGCAGCAGTGTGAGAAATGGCTCGAAGAAAACAGAGATGTGCGCGAAGCCGCGTTACGTCTGTGGGGCGACCAGGCGAGAACTATTCAGTGGCTAACCAAACCAGTCCGAGCCTTGAATGGAAAGCGCCCTGTGAACGCTGATACCCAGGACGTTCTAGATTTCATTGGGCGCCTTGAAAATGGGTATTGTGCCTGACGACAAGACCTCAGAGGCTTTGCAGATCCCTTTCGTCAGCTTCTAGCGTCGACGGCATGATGGGCATCATGAGATTCTGCCAGTCAGCCTGGAAGCACCATCTGCTCGACCTCTCCGAACAACCGGGTGATTCGCTTCAACGACATTTCAGTACTGGGGTGTAAACCTATTTTTCAACCTGTAAACCAGTAGGGTTTACAGCTATGAAAATAAGTCTACACCCCAGTATTGACGATGCCGTCTCTGGACACCCGCATCCGCTTACAACAGATCGCATGGATGTGCGATTCCGGCTCAACTGGGTGATTGATCACTATTTTGCCCAATAGCGATCGACAGTGGTTCGTCCGATACCGAGTTGGCGAACGACTTCCATTTTCGCGCAACCCTCAGCTTGTAGACGGAGGACAGCAGCGCGGGTCTCCTCGGCTCTTTTACCTCGAACGCCAGTGGATGCCGCAACCTGGACTTCGCTATGTAGTCGACCGGCAGCCTGCAGGCTCCCAAGTCGAGCATCCCAGTCTGCCTTGTATGCTCCCAACTTCAGATGGGCGAGCCGAGCTTCGGCAGTGAACAAAACTGTGCTGGGGGACACGCCCAGCAACTCGCAGAGCGCATTGAGCTTACCCAGTGTCAGCGACTGCTTACCCTGTTCAACCCGTGCCAGATGATCGCGGTTCAGCACCCCTCCACACGCCTCCCGGCTGAGATTCGCTCCGACACGAACCTCTCGCAAGACCTGTCCAATTGCTTCCAGATAATCCATCTTCCGCCACGCCGCAAAAGAGAGGATAAAGCCATTTTTTGACGCGCCGCATCGTGGGCGTATACCATCTCGTGGAGGGGCGTTATCACATCGGCCTCAATATATAGGTAAATCGACGATGCGTTTGCTAGTCATGTCCGATCTCCACTTGGAGTTTCGGTCGCTGCAGCTTCCGGATCCTGGTCTGTACGATGTTGTGGTGCTCGCTGGCGACGTGCATAGCAAGGGGCGGAGCACCGGTTGGGCGAGCGACAATTTTCATAAGCCAGTAGTGATGGTGGGTGGAAACCATGAGTTGTATGGGGCCGCCTGGCACAAGGCGTTTGCGCGCTTGGAGTCGAACGCCAAACCCCACGTTCACTTTCTGGAACGACAAAGCGTGGTAGTGGAGGGGGTGAGATTCGTTGGCTGTGTGTGCTGGTCGGATTTCGAGTCTACGGGAAATTCAGTTCTGGCGATGTTAGATGCCAGGCAGATGATGAACGATTACAGGCAAATTCGGCTGGAACCACAGTACAGCAGGATCACGCCAACATTCATTCGCAGGCAGGCCCAAGAATCCCGGCAGTGGTTGCATGAAGAGATTTCCAAACCGCATCCGGGCAAGACCGTTGTGGTTACCCACCATCCACCGTTGATGAAATTCGTTCCGCACTACGATAAGCATCCACATTTGAGCGCGAGCTATGGAAACCAGTGGGAAGAGTTTCTCGACTTGAAAATTGACCTTTGGGTGTTCGGGCATACGCACTGGCCCATCGACGAGACTCTACGTGGTGTGCGTTTTGTATCGAACCCAAGGGGGTATCCACAAGAGGATCTCTCGTTCAACCCCGAGTTAGTAGTGGAGCTATGACAAATCAAATTCACGACACAGCAGGTGCTGTGTATTTCCCACCTGCGCTGCTGGCTGCGGTGATGGTCACGTTCGATGAGCACGTAGACGGCTACTTGCTGGATGCACGAGTTTGTAAATCAGGCTATCGAGCCGCAATCTTTTTTGATGCATCTGGCAAGCACGGGAATGGTGACACTCTCACCACGGGCGAGGTCGTCCAGGTGCAGGAGCAGCATGGTTACCACCTGATAACGACGATCGATAACCAGCGCTATGCAGTCGTGAGCTACATGATGCTGTTGTTGGAAGACTCCGAGGAGGGGGAGCATTTTCAGATCCTGTCCTTGACCCATACCGGTAGGTATTTGCCGTCGGAGAACGAGGGAAAAGCAGAATGAGATTTGACTGGTCTGCAGCACCAAGCATGGCTATGAACGGTATGAATGCCAGCCTGGATGAAGCCATTGACCGCGTCCAGGCCCGGTATCTCAATCGAAGTTTTTGCGTGGTGCGTGACTGGGTGTGGATTGAGTTCGCGGCTCAATTAACGGTGGCTGGAGGATTAGCCAGTCAAGGACTATCCCCCCATGTGGTGGTCGCGATTACGATCCTGCATGATAGTCAGGATCGTTTTAGACTTGGGCGTGGTGTACGCACTTCCTTCCTCGTGGACTATGAGGCCCCTGGCTACTTCATCACTCAAAATACGGTCTACGTGCTCATGGGGGCGGGACGACGAATTCAGGTTCCATTCATGAGCGAGTACCTATTTTTTTAGCCAGGCTCTCATCAAGTTCCCATGGTTCCTCCAGACACAATCAGAGGGATTTGCTTGAGCGTTTCGTGGGGCGCCGTTGGACAATCTGTCCATAAAGCGACAAAAGGGGCGTCGGCCACAGGTACATCTTTCGGGCTTTTCTGGCCCAGCGCTCGGACAGGGGTGCACAACCAGCTCATGGCTTTCGCTTTGTCGCCAAACAACCCTAGGGCTGCGTCAAACAGCTGCGGATCAATCGTTTCGGGCGATTCGCCGCTTCCATGGGCTGAGGACATCGCGTCTTCGAGAGCTACCGCAAGCGTTTCTAGTGCTTCCCGAATCCGAGCATTTTCTCGAAAATCCCCTGTGTCTGGCTCGTAGCCAGCGCAATAGCGTAAAAGCGCCTCGGCGTCATTCACATTCAGATCGAGCTGGATCAGCATGTCGATTCCTAAAAAAGGGAGCGCCAGGAATGTGTACCCGCACTAGCGGCCCAGATTGGTGAGTACTACGTTTCATGAGCGATGTTCTGAAGAACGAAATTATAGCGCGGGCCGCTTCGGTGTTCGGGCTTGGCTTCGCAGAGATGATCCATTCAGCGCTTCTGACCTACAGGCGTAGGCCAGGCCTGGGTGACCTCGTTCGTATCTATGAGGGTGCCGTGGGTCGATCAGCATATCTTGGATTGATCCAGGCGCTTGAGGTCAGTTCAGTCGAGAAATTCTATCCCGCACCGGGGTGTCTCCAGATTCGAGAACAGCTGCACTGGCATATCCTGCGGCATCTGCAGCTGGCATTGATCCGGGATGGGCAGGCCTCAGGTGCGATGCGCGACTCAAGCTTTGGAGGGGATCTGGGGCTTTAGGGGCACGGAGTTCCGCTGAGCAGATTTCTCTGATTTGCAAAATTGCACCTGACTTGACCAAGCGTTTGCATCCCACTTGACCACCTGTTTCATTCGCCTTGACCAGCCATTTGCATTGGATTTGACCAGAGCACCGGTACGCCTCAGCCGGCAGGAATCGACCCATTGCTGCGCTTAGCGGAAGGCGATTACCGACCAAAAGCGTGCGTCCGATTACTTGTGCTTAGCAATCGAAGCAGTCATTGGTGAAAGGGAAGCAGTCACTCGGCGGCCAAAGGCTCAAGGAACACCGAAGTGAGGGCCAGCGGAGAAAACGTCTCATTCGTTCGGGAGCTGGATTTCAACATCGGTCAAACTCGCCTCAAGGCCGTGAGCAGGGTAGTGCGGGCCTTGAGGCAGCTGATCACCGACCACGTTTGCGCCGGGAGGGGGCTGTGAGTTGAAGCGGCGAAGGTTGGCCATCAAGCAGCGCGGTGAAGCGAAAAATTGGCTTCTCGATCAAGTAATTACGCAGCATTGAGGAGTCGAGCAAAATCGGGTGGCTAAAGAATTGTAACAGACATTAGGCAGTGATAGATTTCAAGGTAAGTCACTATGCCACTACGAGCGAGAATAAATGGACTTTAAGTCTTTGGAAAGGATAGGCGTATATGCGCTGGGGCTGGTCATATCTCGCGAATTCGAATGGATTTTTAGAGAGCAGCCTATTGCGGATGTAGGAATAGATGGTCAGATTGAGCTTGTTGTTGACAATAAAGTTCAGGGCAAGCTAATAGCGGTTCAAGTAAAATCAGGTGACAGCTATCTCAGTAACACAAAGGAAGGGATGGTTTTTTATGGGGAAAATAAGCACTTAGATTACTGGCTGGCTCACTCGTTACCTGTGTTGTTAGTTATTTATACACCAAGTAACGAAAAGCTCAGGTGGATAGATATTCGCCCTGACAATGTCGAGCGAACAAAGAAGCATTGGAAAGTAATTGTTCCTGAAGCAAATGTGTTTGATAAAACATCAGTGAATGCCCTGCTCGCTGTTTTCGATCGTGCCGCTAAATCCGGGGAGTATGAGGCGGCAACTTCGATTGCTCGAAAAGTTCAGCATAGTGCGGCCGGGCATGTAAGCATGATCGTAAATGATATAGCGGCAGACCTCCAGATATATAAATGGTACAGTTGGATTGAAGAAGCTTGCGGGGAACATATTCCCGCTCTTCATGAAGGATTTGTTGACGGTGCCAGATTCGCCAGGGCCAAACTGCCAAGTTGGATTTTTCCGAAAGGTGATTTTCTAGATGTAGAGGTGTCGGCATCAAATATGATTAACAAGGCGAACTATGCTGTTGATCTTCTGATGCAGAAAGCAGAGTACGAGCCAAACAGGAAAACTTATAGTGGCTTTCATGCCTACAAGCGACAGTATCCTAACCCTAATTATGCTCAAGACAATCGCGAACATGTTGAATGGGCAAAAAAATTTGTTGCGAGTATAAAGGAGTTTGTTAAATCGGCAAATTTGTTTTGCGATATTGTACGCGAGCAGCTTGATCCTTCTTTTCTGCTAAAAATGGGAAGGTTGATGTTCTCAGATGATATGATATCGTGGTCAGAGGTTCCGCAGTATACTTCTTATGAGCGCCAGTCGATTTTGAAGTCTAAGCCTGGTCGAAGCTCGGATCAAAAACTATTAGATCATAAAAACAAATCCGGAATTAGTCTGGATGTAGATCCTCGCCTGTCACTGAAGTCTATAATGTTGTTTAATGATCTCATTGATAGGGCGTTCGGCGATGGGCCGTGTACTTGCAATCGCTGCAAGGGGAATAATTGGAGCGAATGCGGTTACAGTTACCAGCATACATTTATTTTTGAATCTGGGATGGTCAATCGTCGTTTCGCTATTACTTCCGCGAGTGACGTCTTACGAGCGTTGAGTAGTGCTTGGTTGTCCTACACTAAAAGCGAGCTCAACACTGTAGGGATTGTTCCAATACAAACTATAATGGAGTTCGTAAACCCTGAACTGCAGGAGCGGCTAGTGCCATTATTGCTTGCCTGTGGCGCGGTGAGGGATATCGACGGAGTTTTAATGCTTGGAGAGCCAAGCTGGGATGAATGACTGATCCATGTAGACGCCGCGACCGTGAATTTTTGCCAAAGCGCTTACGGTCGCTGGTTTAAGAAATTTATGTAGTGGCCAACTAATACCGGACAGTGCATCAAGTTTTTCCTCCGCAAAAAATCGCGCCTCGTTGACGATTACCGTTACCTCCGCCCAACCTCCGCCATGCCCATGATAATTGAACTCGCTAGCGACCATCATCCAACTGGTTCCAAGTCGTCATGGGCCACTTGCATTGGCCCTGTACACGCTGAGCTCTTCTTCGAGCACAGCTACTGCGTCCTGCAGCTTCATATTTTCGGATCGCAACTTATTGATGGTTTCCAACCGATCGCGTGACTGGTTCACGTAGAAACTACGGCTGGACTCCGTTTCGCCGTTTGTCTTCGTCAGCGCAGCGATAGACGCCCTGGCATCCAGCAATTCGTTGAACCAGTAAATGACCTCCAACCGACTCTGCTCCAGGAGCTGCTCCGGTGACAGTGATAATTTTTTGTTTAGCGCCTGCTCTTTTTCCTGCTGCTCACGTTTCTCTTTGATGGCTTGAAGCTTCTCGGCTGGCCAGACTCGTCTGCTAATTGAGTTACGGTGCATCCCCACCATTTTGGAAAGAGCTGAGATGCTGGCTGGCAAGGAAGGATCTCTCTCGATCCTCTTGATGGCTTCGCTCAGTAGCCGCGTGTTAGCTTCTGCATCTTCCGCGTTTTTCTGGTCATAAGGGGCAGAGGTCATGCCAAAACCTCCTCACCCAACCCCTTCAGCACGGCTTGCGCCTCCGAAATGGCAAGCTGCATCTGGGCAACGGACTTGGCGAACTGATGGTCAACAGCCCCCTCCGATTGCGTCCCATCGGGGGGCGCTCCCAGTTTTTTCAACGCAATAGTATTTTGGATAACGATCTCCCTCCATTTAGGTGCATTGGCTTTGGTCACCACTGCATTTTTGCAGCGATTTGGATTGCAGCGCAGCGAGCCGATGCAGGGCAGTGAGGAGTCCGAAGCCTCAGTCGCTTGACCATAGCAGTAGCCCTGACCAACATTGATAATCGCGAAATCCAGCTCGACCATCCGGTCAAAAATTTCCTCCTTCGTGTATCCCTGCTCCAAGTAACCCTGGAAATAGGCTTTCAGTCGCTGGCGATGTGCCTGCGCGTTGTCCCCTACGTAGTTGCCATCAGGGTCATATGTATTGACCACGAACTCCAAGTTCGCGGATTTTCGAGCCCGATCACCGTCCGCGCCACCCCCCGATGTTAAGGTCTCAGCAATGCCACCGTAGTCGATGGTGGTCGCACTTGCCCTATGCTGGCCGATACTCCCCACGATGTTGCCAAAATGCTTCAGTTGATATGAAATGAATGGTAATCCAACCGCCGCGCGATTCATTTGATTAGCGAGGGTATGGCGAAGCGTGTACGTGGAGACTTCCAGGGGTTCTAATTCTTCCGGAGTAAGAATCTCAGCAAGAAAGCTACGTAGCAGATGGGTTTGACCTTTGCTGCTTAAGGAGTTGGCGGACGACTCTGCGCCAGGCGCAACGGTGTTCATGTTTGAAATAAGATAGGGATTGCGTTTGAATCGATTCAAAATTACCAAAGTTCGAACAGCATCCAGAACGATCGGGATTGCAGCCCATTTGTCATCAAACAACTTGCCGTAAACGCCGCGATTTTTGATGACCGTGCTGAGGATCAGATGATGGCCGAATTCGTCGATCGTTAGGCAGCCATCCGCCATGATCCCGCACAGCTCGGATGGCCTCATGCCTGTGTACTGACCAACGATGTAAGTCGCGCTATTGTTGATGTGAGTGATGTATTGATAAAACTCTTCGTTCAACTTTGTCTTGGTCAGCTTGCAGATAGCTTCTTTATCCTTAAGCATGCCCATAATTTGAGGCGAATGGTAGGCTGGATCAGGTTTGTAAAGATGAGGCTCTACATCACATGCTTTATACCCCCGCGAGGTGAGGCGGATGGCAACGTAGATGTCATAGCTTCTTTGTGTAAGCATGACATTTTCCGCAGCTTTATAACCATCGGCCTCGGCTCGCTCTAGCGCATATTGATCCTCTACTGGTTCGTGAAGAGCCTTGAGGAAGTCAACCACGGCATACGACCCGTACCGAGCGCTCTTTTCAAAAATCCTGTTAGTAAAGAATTTTTCTTTCTGTCGAACCTTTTTGTTGGTAATGCTATTTTTCTGCCACTCCAATGACTCCAGATCGACGAAGGGCAATGATTTGGCGAAAAGGTTCTCAAGTAAAAAAACGGATCTAAGAAAAGTGAACCCTTGATTGGTAACTCGGCGAAAGGCCCTCTCGAATTGAGCGGCTTCGAAATGATAGTCTGCCTCGCCGAAGTCAGCCAGGCTGTAGTAAGTAAGTTCGAAGTATTCATTCCCCAGTCGAGCACGTTTTCGAGCGCACATGTTGTCGATGAGTGGGATAGTTGATTTGAAAATATCCAGTACGGTGTGCGGCTTGTAAATAATGGGGATGTCACTGATACGCATGGCGCCAGGAATTTGCAACACACACAACATGGCAATCTTGAGTTCAAACAAGATAGTTTGATTCAGGTTAGGGTAATTGCCGAAATCGATTCGTGATTTGGCACCTTGAATGTCTCTGGCCCTGATGCCCGGCTCCTCATTGAAATCCCAGACCTGATGCATCAGGAGGCTGAGCTTGCTGACGGGGAGGCTCATGATTCCTTGAAGGAGGGCCATAGGGGTAAGGCCGATCGGCGCCTTGTCGGTACCAATCAGATCGCCATCGCTCAGAAGTCGAAGCAACCCCTCCCGGGCGGGTTTCAACTGAGACAGGAGACCATCCAAGGTCGGCATCATAGCGTCATACCCTCGATCAAGCTGCTGGTGATGATGTTTTCAGAAAGCCGCTCAGCTTCGTCAAGTTGCTCGGCTTCAAACCCATTGATCGACGGGGTGAGAATGCTGTCCAGAGTTTCCAGGTTTTCGCGAATGATGTGCCCATACGGCGTTTGTGAGATGGGGCTGGTATCCATCATCGTCTGGTAATCCCTGCGCATGGCAAACAGATCCGGGAGGTTGGACACGGTGATGATGCAGTTACGGCACGACAGGCATTTGTTCAACAGGGAGCAGGGATTGCCTTCCTTGTAACCACTGAGGCTCCTGATTTCTTCCGGTGGGTCGTACACGTTGCGGCATTCAACGAGCCCGGTTCTGATGATGATCGCCGAGGGGTCAAGGCCATCTGGGAGAGCGGATGGGGCGCCAGCGGCATTCTGCGTGCTCTCTGCTACCCCGCTGGCCGCATCAAGAACAAGCTCCTTGTGAATTTTCTTAAGTGCTTCTTCAACCACATGCCGTGCGGTTTTGCTGAATTCCAGCTTGTCGAGGTACTTCAATGTCGTCGAAATCCTCTTGTGGCCCAAGATGACCTGGATCTCTCGAACAGATACGCCATTGTCGATGAGCTCAGCCACCAGGCTGGGTCTCAGCCGCGAGGCAGAAATCGGCAGGGGGGCGTCGGCATCGGTCTTCAGCAAATGGTCTTTTGAGAACTGTTGCATGACCGTATTGATCATTGTCCAGCCTTCGAAGGTCTTGACCGTTCTGAACTCGCTTTGCTTGCGTGATTCGTAAATGAACAGGCGATTTTTGGCCGGGCCTTCGGCACGCGCTCGAATGTGGCGAGTCAGATGGATCACGTCATCAAAAACTTTTTTGACTTGGAAGCTTTGCGAAAAGCTGAGCCAGGAGATATCCGCGTGCATCAAATCGAGGTGGTAGAATTTCTGCCCTCCGCTTCGCTCCTTCCAGTACCGAAGGCACGGTCGCCTCGACAGCTCATGGCACTCAACGAAATCGTCCAGATCCAACGTGACCAGGGAGTCGGCGTTCAGACCTGTCACTTGGGCAAGTCGAATAATGTAGGGGGCGAGCAGCCTTGATGTGACCTCGTAAATCACTCCCCAGCTTTTGTAGATCTCAACGATCCCCTGCTCCGCGTAGTCCACAATCTGGCAGAAGCCTTTTTCATACCGGTTGTTCGGGTCATGAAACGCGCGGCTGATACGTTGGCAGTTCAGCTTGTTCTCAAAGATCCAGCGGGCATTTTCCAAGCTGGCAAACCCATTTCGAACGTAGCCCTTGGCGTCTATCGGGTCGCAGCCGCCATGGGAGTACACATAGTCTTGGGCCAATGCGTTGGTTTCTTGGATCTCAAGCTCGCAGGCGCTTTTGATTTTCTCTCGGTCGGCGGCTACGTATGGCCGGTACTCATCTGTCTGCCTAACTTTGTCAAAACCCTGGATGTCAACGAAGCTGGTAAAGCCGATACCTTGGATCTTGAGAGCGCGCTTGAGCATCTGGCGCGTCATCGACAACAAACCATCTGCGGTGTAGCTTGAGATCGAGCCAATGGTCAATTGCTCGGCCAGGTAGCTTCGAAAGCGAGGAAGATAGTTGGGGGTGATGTACTCTCTCGGATCCTCCTGTCCCTTGAAGCCGACCTCCTTCAGGTGCTCGGAGACAAACCGAAACGCCTCGCCATAATTTTTCTGCCCTGATACTGAAGCGGCCTTCATGGATGCCGCCGCAAACATATGCAGTAATTTTTTGAATGGTCGATCAGGGTCGTTGTTAACCAGCTGTTCAATTTTTGAGAGAGGGATAGCCCTCAGCGAGGAGATGACTTGCTCCCAGGTATCAAGCTTGGGGGACTCGCTGCGTTTCTGGGCCTGCTCAAGCTTCCGGTCTTTCGTCGGCTTGTAGTCGGATGCAATGACGCCACGAGCTTTGAGGTCTTCCTCGATCTCGTTGAAGGTCTGGTTGACCAGAGGAAGCTCGCGCCGTGCCCATTTCAGGTTTCCCATGCCTTCGACTTTGTTCAAGCATCGTGTGACCGAAATGCTGTTTTTCACGATCGGGATGTCTTTCTTTTCCTCTTCGGGAATTGACTCGTACCAGCAAAGTAGCTTGCGACGCCACTCGTTTGAGATCGAGTTTTGGCCTGGAACCACGATCTGTTCCTCAATCATTCGCTCAACGATTGACTCGAAGATGTGGGCCCTGGACGTCTGGGTATTCTGGGTAGTGCCTAGCGCCTTCTCCAGGAAGGTGGGAGACACGCTCGGCTCACCATTCTGCGAAAGTTGAACCGTGAGCAGGTTCTGCCGGCTTGATTTAATGTTGTCTGCCCATGCTTCGATGGCCT
Source organism: Pseudomonas cichorii (assembly GCF_015471405.1). Classification (GTDB taxonomy): domain Bacteria; phylum Pseudomonadota; class Gammaproteobacteria; order Pseudomonadales; family Pseudomonadaceae; genus Aquipseudomonas; species Aquipseudomonas serbiensis. The sequence continues at coordinate 94,497 of NZ_BLVZ01000005.1, read as the reverse complement.
CATTGATATCAGCCGTTCTGCGCTTCTTGAGGTCGTTTTCTGTTGCGGCATCGGCCATGGCATCGTTGGCTTTGGCTTTGGTTTCATGGTCAGGCTCTGTGCATACAGAGGCTCGAATGTCATCAGGCTGGTCAAGCGGGTGCTCAACGGAGGAGGGGAGATCTACATTTATCACTTCTCATCTCCAGTCCGGATGCGCTTGGTTGTCCGTTCCCGGAGTGTGTGCATTTCACCAGCTTTAGTTTTCACCACGGCGTTTGGCTCTCTGAGCTTTTGAAAGATGTCAAAAGGAATCAGCGTGTAGCCCTCAGAGGTTGTTTCGCTGTTGTGCCCGTACGACTTCGTGAGAGTGACCAAGCGATCAAGGTAGCTTTGCCCCAGGTCAGGGCTCCCCAGGATGGCGTACGCACCGCCATGGCGTAGCTTGTGAGGAGAAATGGCTCGCCTGATTTTCCCGGCCTTCAGGGCTCGCTTGCTCGTCCTTTCAAATAACTTCTCCACGCTCTTGGTGGTATGCGGTGTTCCTTGAGCATTAAAAAATGCGGGAGTGGTCTCAGGGCTCTCGTACTTCTTAGCGAGTCTTCGGTACAACGGCGTTCGGTGATAGGCATCGATACGCTCAAGAACCGTCCGGCTGACTAAGGTGATGCGAGGCTTGATCTGGTCACGTCTGCCCTTGCTACCGGCGATGTGGAGCGGGCAATAGTCTGGTTGGAGTGGATAGTCTCCTGAGGCCGCCACGAATCGGAGCTTGTGGAAGTCGAGGGCGTCTCTCACCGCCTGGAGCGTGATGCGAGGGACTTCCGAGACTCGCGTCCCTGAGTCGTATACCGCTTGAATAAGGCATCGTTCGCGTTCGGAATGGGCGTGCAGGATCAACTGCTCAAGCTCGGTGAGACTACTGGGCTGAACGATACCCAAGGTGTTGGCCTTCCCCGTCCAGAGCATACCGTCTTCATAGGGATTGTCCTCCCTGAGTGCCGGTTGTCCATCAAAAGACCTGCAGAGGAATTTGCTGAAGAAATGGAGATGCGCAGCGTCACGGGTCTGAATCGTCTTGGGTGCTAAGCCATTTGCGGCTAGGTTCGCCAGGTAGTTCTCCAGCCGTCCAATGGCCACACTCAGAAATGCGTCGTCGCGATAGCAGCCTTCAAACTCAACATTGGTTTTGAGGTCTTGAAGTAGGAGGGCCAACCGGCTGGCATAGGATTTGACCGAGGCGAAAGCGAGACTCTTCTTGCGGAGATTCAGGGATAGGTAGGTGGATACCAGGGGTTGCAGGCGTTCATCCTCATCTACGAGGCCACAGCCATTCACCTGGACAATCGGTTGCTTGCCCTCAGGTTGAGCCATGAACTGCTCTCTGTATTCCCCTGTGGCGAGAACAGAATTGCTCAGATCGATGGGTCTTTCTCTAGCGGTTACCACCTTCATCAAAAACTGCCCTATGCGATCGTTCACCTACTGATGATGTGCATTATGGCTGTGGAGATTTGACGAAGGAAAGCCCTTGGGGCGGGGATTGGGGGAGGAGGTGTGCAGGTTAGTGTAGGGGGGAGGAAATGACTGCTTCTGCCGCATGATCGGTCCCCACTACCAGCCCTTGATAAGCACCGGCGATGGTGTATTGCGCCACCATGCGGATGCGCGCCTTGGTGTTGCCGAGCACGAAGTCCACAGTGCTGGCCGCCTTGCCGTCGAAGGCTTTTACTTCAGCGGCCAGAGCCTTGACGCTTTCGCCGATATTCACGGTATGACGTTCGTCTGGCTCGATGAAGTCCACCGACGCCTGGGCTTCGTGTTCGTCGTGTTGCACCACATACGGCAGGCGTACGGCGACGAAGCGATAGCCGTCGTCGCCTGTGCTGCTGCGCAGTTCCTTTACAGCGCGCTGACACAGCAGGCCTGCGGTCAGTGAGTCGACGCCGCCGCTGATCCCCAGTACCAGCGTCTTGAGCCGTGCATTGAGCAGGCACTCCTTGATGAAGTCCACGCGACGGGCCACTTCGGCCTGCAGAGCGTTGTGGTCGGCGAAGGGCGGTTGGACATTGAGCTGTTCAGCAATCTGCAGTTGTACGGCGTGCATGAGTCACTCCTTGTAAGTGGGGACAATTCAAACGGGTTTTTCAGGGGCAGTCAAAGCGGGCACCTTGAACACGTGTCGCAGGTACGAGACGAAGTTCGGGTCCTTGCATTGCGCCTTGCCTGGCTCATCGGAAATCTTTGCCACGGGTTGCCCGGCGCATGCGGTCATTTTCAGCACCATGTTCATCGGCGCTATGCCTGGAATATCGGCTGTCAGGTTAGTGCCTATGCCAAAGCTGACATTGATGCGGCCACGCAAGGCCCGAAAGATTTCCAGCGCCTTGGGCAGGCTCAGGCCGTCGGAGAAGACCAGGGTCTTGCTCGTTGGATCAATGCCCAGCCTCTGATAGTGCGTGATGCATTTTTCAGCCCACTTCACCGGATCTCCCGAGTCATGGCGCAAGCCATCGAACAGCTTGGCGAAATACAGATCGAAGTCGCTCAGGAAGGCATCGGTGGTGATGCAGTCGGTCAGGGCGATACCCAGTAGCCCGCGATACTCTCGAACCCAGCAGTCCAGCGCTGCGATCTGGCTGTCGATCAGGCGCGGGCCGAGTTGCTGGTGCGCCATGATCCATTCGTGAGCCATGGTGCCCAGCGGCTTCAGATCAAGCTCGCGGGCCAGATGCACATTACTGGTACCGACAAACTGGCCGGGGAAGTCACGCTTGAGCACTTGCAGGATCGCTTCCTGTACGCCGTAGGAAAAGCGACGGCGGGTGCCGAAGTCGGCGACTTTCAGCTCTGCCAGCTCGTCCGGGCTGGCGTTGCTGGTCAGCCACTCGAACTTGTCGTAGAGACGTTCCCGAGCCTGGCTGAGCATGATGTCCGGGTAACGATGGCGGTTACGAACTTCGCTGACGATGGCCAGCAAGGGGACTTCAAACAGGATTACATGCAGCCACGGACCGTTCAGGCGAATGCACAGCTCATCGTTTTCGATGCTGGTTTTCACATAGCGGGTATTGAAGCGGAACAGCCCCAGGAACCTGAGAAAGTCCGGTTTCAGAAAGGTGATGCGCTCCAGGAATGCCAGGTGCTCGTTGCTCAGCGACAACTCGCAAAGCAACTCGATCTGATGCCTGATCTCGGCCAGATAGGGCCGCAGGTCTTCGCCGTTACGGCAGCGGAACTCCCATTCCACATCGGTGTTGGGATAGTTATGCAGAACCGCCTGCATCATGGTGAGCTTGTAAAAATCGGTATCGAGCAGATTTTGCACGATGCGATTCGAGAAGGCGCTCCCACTCATTGATTCGGGTCTCCAGAGCAGCCGATAACGTTTGGCTCGCGAACTTCGTGTTCTGAGTGCTCGCGGCCTGCCGGGTTCGCATTGTCACCCTTAACTTGCCGGATGATCCAACGGTTCCCGCATTCAATGCAGAAAATCCTTGGGGCGGCGTGTTTCAGGCATCAGGAATAAATGGAATGACGTTTGGCCGAATGGTCGTTTGATCGCTGGTCCCAAGCCGGTTATTAGTAGATGCCCGTTCATCTGTTACGTCCGTTTGAACCTGCACCAGTAACAGACCCGTGGATGCGCATCGCCAGACCGGCATTGCACAGGCCGGGCCTTGCGGGCTGAGTTTGCTCATCATCGACAGCGTTTTCCTGTGCTTCCACTAACCTCAAATGGTGCGTCTCGTAGCGCATGCGCACCGGGGGTGTGCACTTCGGTGACGTGCCCGGTTACAGCCGGGTTGCACGTTGGGGAGTGTGTCGGTTGCTGTTTCTGATTTTTAAGGTTGCGCCTGTTTTGTGTCTGGTTGCACCTTTCGCGCGGTAGACGGTTGCACGGCCTTTTTGCAAGGGCTGGCGACTGGTGGTGCGCCTCCCTGAGCATCACGTGTTCCCGAATGAAAAGTGATGGCACGCCCCTTGCTCTAAGCAACTCTTGTAGTTGCAGTGCTAATTAAAAAATCTCAGGAGCACCACTCATGTCGCATACGTTTTACAGGAAAGGTTTTCTGGCAATCGCAGTGGCAACTGCATTGGGCGTGTCTTCGTTTGCTCAAGCCGACGTGAAGATTGGCGTCGCAGGCCCCATGACTGGCGCCAACGCATCGTTTGGCGAGCAGTATATGAAGGGCGCTCAGGCGGCAGCGGATGCAATCAACGCGGCAGGTGGGGTCAATGGCGAGAAAATTGTTCTGGTTCGTGGCGATGATGCCTGCGAGCCGAAGCAGGCTGTGGCTGTCGCCAACCGTCTGGTCGATCAGGACAAGGTTGTCGGCGTCGTGGGGCACTTCTGTTCTTCTTCCACCATTCCGGCTTCTGAGGTTTACAGTGAGGCAGGTGTGATTGCCATCACCCCGGGCTCCACCAACCCGACGGTTACCGAGCGCGGTCTGGGAGAAATGTTCCGCATGTGCGGTCGTGACGATCAGCAAGGCGTGGTCGCCGGCGATTACATCGTCGATGTGCTCAAAGGCAAGAAGATCGCTGTTATCCACGACAAGGACACCTACGGTCAGGGGTTGGCCGATGCGACCCGTGCCCAGTTGGCCAAACGCGGCGTGAAAGAGGTCCTCTACGAAGGCCTGACCCGTGGCGAGAAAGACTTCAGTGCTCTGGTTACCAAGATCCGTTCGGTGGGTGCCGATGTCGTCTACTTCGGTGGTCTGCACCCGGAAGCCGGCCCGCTGGTTCGTCAACTGCGCGAGCAGGGCCTCAAGGACGTCAAGTTCATGTCCGATGATGGCGTCGTGACTGATGAACTGGTGACGACCGCAGGCGGCCCACAGTACGTGGATGGCGTGTACATGACCTTCGGTGCCGACCCGCGCCTGCTGCCGGAAAGCAAGGCGGTGGTCGATGAGTTCCGCAAGTCCGGCTACGAGCCTGAAGGCTACACCCTGTATGCCTACGCTTCCGTACAGGCGCTGGCTGCCGGCTTCAACGGTGCCAAATCCAACAAGGGCGATGCTGCGGCTGTATGGCTGAAAGCCAACCCGGTCAAGACTGTCATGGGCGAGAAAACCTGGGATGCCAAAGGCGACCTGAAAGTCTCCGACTATGTGGTTTATCAGTGGGATGCCACTGGCAAATACAAACAGCTCGAAAAACAGAAGTGAAATAGACGCATCGTCAGGCCTGCCTCTTGAGGCGGCCTGGCATGGTAACGGGCTCACACCTCAGCGGGCCTGGACTCTTCTGTAGCCGTACGGCCTGCTCGTTATGCCTGATGAGGGTATGGCGAGCAGGACCCTGAGCGGCCTTCAAGTTTGTGAGCGTGCGTGATGGACGGTATTTTCCTGCAGCAAATGGTCAACGGACTGACTCTCGGGTCTGTCTACGGCCTCATTGCCATCGGCTACACGATGGTCTACGGCATTATCGGCATGATCAACTTCGCCCATGGCGACGTTTACATGATCTCCGCCTACCTGGCCGCAATCGGCCTGGCGGTTCTGTCTTTCTTCGGTCTGGAGTCGTTTCCATTCCTGATTCTCGGGACGCTGATCTTCACTGTCGTGGTGACAGGTGTCTACGGCTTCGTCATTGAGCGGGTGGCTTACAAGCCGCTGCGCAACTCGACCCGGCTGGCACCGCTGATCAGCGCCATCGGCATTTCCCTGATCCTGCAGAACTACGCGCAGATCAGTCAGGGCGCACGGCAGCAGGGCGTTCCAACGCTTCTCGAAGGTGCCTGGCGCTTTGAAGTCGGTACCGGCTTCGTGCAGATCACCTACACCAAGATCTTCATCCTCATCGCCGCTTTTGCCGGCATGGCGTTGCTGACGTACATCATCAAGTACACCAAGCTCGGTCGCATGTGCCGCGCCACGCAACAGGATCGCAAGATGGCGTCGATTCTGGGGATCAACACTGACCGGGTCATTTCCTACGTGTTCATCATCGGTGCTGCAATGGCTGCGCTGGCGGGTGTGCTGATCACGATGAACTACGGCACATTCGATTTCTATGCAGGCTTTGTCATCGGTATCAAGGCGTTCACTGCTGCGGTACTGGGCGGGATCGGTTCGCTGCCGGGCGCGATGCTGGGTGGTTTGATCCTGGGGGTTGCCGAGTCGCAGTTCTCCGGCTTGATCAATTCCGATTACAAAGACGTGTTCAGTTTCGGCCTGTTGGTACTGATCCTGATTTTCCGTCCCCAAGGCCTGCTGGGTCGCCCACTCGTGGCGAAGGTATAAGTATGTCTGCTCCTATCGCTAAACCTATCGATATCAAGAAAAGCCTGATCGACGCCGTGGTTGCCGGCTTGCTGGCGCTGATCGTCTTTGGCCCGATTGTCGGCATTGTGCTCGACGGCTACAGCTTCAACCTGCAACCGACCCGTGTCGCCCTGCTGGTGGCGGTGGTCATGGCGGGGCGTTTCCTCATGAGCCTGTTCCTGCAAACGCCCAAGGGCATCCGCATTGGCCAGAGTTTCGAGAGTTCCGCTTCGGGTGTGCATGTGCTCAAGCCCGATCACAAATCGAGCCTCTACTGGATCATTCCGCTGTTGATCGTGATTGCCATCGTGTTCCCGATCTTTGCCAACAAGTACCTGCTGACCGTGGTTATCCTCGGGCTGATCTACGTTCTGCTCGGGCTGGGCCTGAATATCGTGGTCGGTCTGGCCGGGTTGCTCGACCTGGGTTATGTGGCGTTCTATGCCATCGGTGCCTACGGTCTGGCGCTGGGTTATCAGTATCTGGGCCTGGGCTTCTGGTCGGCGCTGCCTCTGGCGGCGATTGCTGCCGCGCTGGCCGGGTGCATTCTGGGTTTTCCGGTATTGCGCATGCACGGTGACTATCTGGCCATCGTGACCCTTGGGTTCGGTGAAATCATTCGTCTGGTGCTCAACAACTGGCTGTCCTTCACCGGCGGCCCGAATGGTGTTCCCGTGCCTTCGCCAACTTTCTTTGGCCTGGAGTTCGGGCGTCGCGCCAAAGAGGGCGGCATTCCGATTCACGAATATTTCGGCTTCGATTACAACCCGGATCTGAAATTCCTGTTCATCTACACCGTGCTGTTCATCGTGGTGCTGGCCGTGCTGTTCATCAAGCATCGCCTGACTCGCATGCCCATCGGCCGTGCCTGGGAAGCGCTTCGTGAAGACGAGATCGCCTGTCGTTCGATGGGGCTCAATCATGTGCTCGTCAAGCTGTCGGCGTTCACCATCGGGGCTTCGACGGCCGGTCTGGCCGGTGTGTTTTTCGCCAGCTATCAGGGCTTCGTCAACCCGACTTCCTTTACCTTCTTCGAGTCGGCACTGATCCTGGCGATTGTGGTTCTGGGTGGCATGGGCTCGACGGTGGGGGTCGTGATCGCGGCTTTCGTGCTGACGGTTGCGCCCGAACTGCTGCGCAGTTTCTCCGAGTACCGGGTACTGCTGTTCGGAATCCTGATGGTATTGATGATGATCTGGCGGCCACGCGGCCTGATTCGTATCAGCCGTACCGGCGTGGTCCCGCGCAAAGGCTCACTGGTTAAAGAAGGAGTGGCGTCATGAGCAATGAAGTCATTCTCTCGGTCGAGCATCTGATGATGCATTTTGGCGGCATCAAGGCGTTGAGCGATGTCAGCCTGCAAGTTCGTCGCAACTCGATCTTTGCCCTGATCGGCCCAAACGGCGCGGGCAAGACCACGGTCTTCAACTGCCTGACCGGTTTCTACAAGGCCACGGGTGGACGTATCGAGCTGCATACCCGTGGCAAGACCACCAATGTGATCAAGCTGCTGGGTGAGTCGTTTGCCGCAACAGACTTCGTATCCCCCAAAAGCTTTTTCAGCCGCGTGTACTACAAGATGTTCGGCGGCACCCACCTGGTCAACCGGGCCGGACTGGCGCGCACCTTCCAGAACATTCGGCTGTTCAAGGAAATGTCGGTGGTGGAAAACCTGCTGGTGGCTCAGCACATGTGGGTCAATCGCAGCCTGATCAGCGGCATTCTCAATACCAGGGGTTATCGCAAGGCTGAGGAGGATGCACTCAATACGGCGTTCTACTGGCTGGAAGTGGTGGACCTGGTGGACTGCGCCAACCGCCTTGCGGGTGAATTGTCCTACGGTCAGCAACGCCGTCTGGAGATCGCCCGGGCCATGTGTACACGGCCTCAGGTGATCTGCCTCGATGAGCCGGCCGCAGGTCTCAACCCGCAGGAAACCGAAGCCCTGAGCGGCATGATCCGCCTGTTGAGGGACGAACACGACATGACCATCGTGCTGATCGAGCACGACATGGGCATGGTCATGAACATTTCCGACGATATTGTGGTGCTCGACCACGGCAACGTGATTGCCGCAGGCGGGCCGGAGCAGATCCGCAACGATCCGAAAGTGATCGCCGCGTATCTGGGCGCTGATGAAGAGGAATTGGTATGAGCAAACCGATCCTCGAAATGAAAGAGATCGATGTGTATTACGGGCCGATCCAGGCCCTCAAGAAGGTCTCGCTGCATATCAATGAAGGTGAAACGGTGAGCCTGATTGGCTCCAACGGTGCGGGCAAATCCACACTGCTGATGTCGATCTTCGGCCAGCCGCGTGCGGCCAGTGGGCAGATCATCTACCAGGGCACCGACATCACGCAGAAGTCGTCGCACTACATTGCCTCCAACGGCATCGCACAATCGCCAGAGGGGCGCAGGGTTTTCCCCGACATGTCAGTCGAGGAAAACCTGCTGATGGGCACTATTCCCATCGGTGACAAGCATTCGGCTGAAGACATGCAGCGCATGTTCGATCTGTTCCCGCGGCTCAAGGAGCGCCGTAACCAGCGCGCCATGACCATGTCCGGTGGCGAACAACAGATGCTGGCCATCGCCCGCGCCCTGATGAGTCGTCCGAAACTGCTGCTGCTCGATGAGCCGAGCCTTGGTCTGGCGCCGATTATCGTCAAGCAGATCTTCTCGACCCTGCGCGAGCTGGCGGCCACCGGGATGACGATCTTCCTGGTCGAGCAGAATGCCAACCATGCACTCAAGCTGTCTGACCGGGCGTACGTGATGGTCAACGGTGAGATCCGTCTGTCGGGCTCTGGCCAGGAATTGCTGGTAAATGAAGAGGTCAGGAACGCTTATCTGGGTGGGCACTGATTCAGTCAGAAAAACAGCGTTTATCCACGCGCCCCGGGTGTTTTTCACTCGGGGCGCTGTTTTTTCCCGATTGTGGAAAACAATTTTGACATGCCCTTGAAACGCGACATAAAGACGCTGCAAACGGTTGTTTTGTCACGGTTTTGACTTGTTCAGGTTTACTGTGGAACTGGCTGTTAATAACTTGGGAGTATTTGGCTGGAGGCCTTTAGATATAAGGGCTATAGCGTGGTGGTTGTTTTTTGATCAGCTGTTTTTGGATGTTCTTTACAGGCTTTTGTCAACGTCCAGATACCTGTTTGTTCATACAGTTGGTTTGTGCGCGCAGCCTGTGGATAAGTCTGTGGGCAAGCGTTGGAAATAGTCGGGTAGGCGGCATCTTCATTGGGCTGGCGGGCAGCACAGGGTTTTACCTGCTATTACAGGGCCTGGGTGTTGGTTACAAAGTCAAGGGGAAAACTTCTCTCGATGGGCTACAGCCCTTTAAATGCAAGCCATGCGGGGTTTTACACTTGCCCCCAGAGATTGTGGGCCTGACTGTGGATAAGGTGGGCAAAACCGCGTGTAGCCCTTGTAGAACGTGGCTTCGCTGGTGTTGTTCGTTTTTTGTACAGTTATGGTTTTCTGTGAGCAGCTTTGTCCACATGCTTGATCCAGATGGCTCCGGGCGGGCATCCTGCCGGTCTTGCTGTGAACTTATTAACAGGCTGCGCTTTTATTGCGCCATGTCAGGAGAACGAAATGACTTCCACCGTATTCATCACGGGCGCTACTTCCGGGTTTGGCGAAGCCTGTGCCCGTCGCTTTGCAGAGGCCGGTTGGTCGCTGGTGCTGACCGGTCGCCGCCAGGAGCGTCTGGACGCCTTGAGCGCCGAACTGTCGAAGAAAACCAGGGTTCACACGCTGACGCTCGATGTGCGTGACCGCGCCGCCATGGAAAGCGCCATCGCCGATCTGCCGGAAGAGTTCTCGACCATTCGTGGACTTATCAACAACGCTGGCCTGGCGCTGGGGATCGACCCGGCACCCAAGTGTGATCTGGATGACTGGGACACCATGATCGACACCAATGTCAAAGGTCTGGTCTACACGACGCGCCTGCTGCTGCCGCGTCTGATCGGCCACGGTCGTGGTGCCAGTATCGTCAACCTGGGCTCTGTGGCGGGCAACTACCCGTATCCGGGCGGTAACGTCTATGGCGGCACCAAGGCATTCGTGGGCCAGTTCTCGCTGAACCTGCGCAACGACCTGATCGGCACTGGCGTGCGTGTGACCAACCTGGAGCCGGGCCTGTGTGAAAGCGAATTCTCGCTGGTGCGTTTCGGTGGTGATCAGGCCAAGTACGATGCGACCTATGCCGGTGCCGAGCCTATCCAGCCGCAGGATATTGCGGAGACGATCTTCTGGATCATGAACACCCCGGCACACGTCAACATCAACAGCCTTGAGCTGATGCCCGTCAGCCAGACCTGGGCCGGCTTCGCGATCGACCGCAACCGCGGCTGAGCGAAACCTCTTCGCGAATGAATTCGCTCCTACCCACGGCTGCGTAGGAGCGGATTTATCCGCGAGACGTCATTGAAGTCGATACATGCTTTTCGGATGTACGGCCCTCTCGCGAATGAATTCGTTCCTACAAGTGTTCAGCCAGGCCGATGTAGCAGGTTGCCAGATGGTAGGGGGTCGTTGACGGCATATCGCTGCGGCTGACCTCGCCATCGGTGTCCAGGCATTCATGCCAGCCACCGGCATGCAGGAATCGCTGTTGCAGCGCTATCAGTTGGTCATTCAGGCGGCTCAGGCCGTCAGGACGCAACGCCAGCGCCCGCAGGTATTCGGCCTGTGCCCAGATTCTCTGGGTGCCATCACGTACAACACCGTCACATGTCAGCATCGCGGTCACAGCACCGGTTTGCTGATCGACACCCTGAGTCTCTGCAAGAGTGAACGCCCGGTTCAACGAGGCATACAACGGAGTGCTGCGCAGTTCGGCAGAGGTGTGCAGCAAGAAAAACCACTCGAACTGGTGCCCCGGTTCATACCAGTTATCCACAGCCCCCAGCGGTTTCTCCAGCATCACACTTGTCGCCGGGTCGATGAAACGGCGCTGCATGTGAGTGACCAGCCCATTCAAGGCCGATTGGGTCCTGGGATCCGGGCGTACCGACAGCGTTGCCAGAAACGCCTCCGCCAGATGCATCAACGGGTTCTGCAAAGGGCCGCTACCCAGCGTGGACCAGTCTTCGTCCAGGCTCGCTTCGTAAAGACCTGCGCCATCGTCGAAACGCTCGGCGACGACATTGAGCGCGGCATTGAGTGCCGACTCGGCCAGAGGCTCTTTTACCCTGGCCCAGTAATGGGCGAAGGCAAAAATGATAAAGGCGTGGGTGTAGAGATCCTTGCGGCGGTCCAGCGGTTGGCCTTGTGGATCGATGCTGTAAAACCAGCCGCCGTGTTCGGCGTCATGAAAGTGTTGCTGCATTGAGCGAAACAGCGCGCCGGCGCGAGTCGCGGCGTCCGGAAACTCCGGATGACCGATCAGGCTGGAAAACAGGAACAACTGCCGGGCGCAGGCCATGGCTCTGTAGCGCTGTGGCGGCAGAGGATGGTGCTGTGCATCGAGCGCTTCATAAGGCAACGCCAGTTGCGCGTTCCAGCCAGGACCTTGCCAGAGCGGCACGACGACTTTGAAGAAGTGTTCCTGAAGGCGGGTGAGGCTGGAGGTCAACTCAGACCTCGAGGCAGAACTGGAAGCATGGGGCATCGGCTGGCGTCACGGCAGTGTCGAGATGCGCCACATGTTAGCAGGAGGCGCTCGGGATTTTGCGCTCAGGCCGCTACAGGAGCGAATTTATTCGCGAACAACGCCATGAAAACTCAGGTCTTGGTCAGATCTCGGTACAACTCCGGCCGCCGATCCGTGAAATAGGTAGTGATCGCCCGCGAGCCTTCCATCAATGGCCTGTCCAGCTCTACAACCATCAGCGTCTCATTTTGCGCCGCCAAGGCCGGGCGGCTGCCATCCGGTGCGCAAAGGCTGCTTTGCCCGCAGTAGTGAATATCGCCCTCGCTGCCACAGTAATTGGCATACACCACATAACATTGGTTCTCGAACGCTCGCGCACGCACGGTAATGTCACAGACGAAATCGTAAGGAACCATGTTCGCCGTAGGCACCACAATCAGTTCGGCACCGGCCAGTGCCAGACGCCGGGTGTTTTCGGGGAATTCCACGTCGTAGCAGATCAGCAGCCCCAGACGCCAGCCATCGAGCTCTACCACCAGGAAGTCATCACTGCCCGCCGTGAACATCGACTTGTCCAGCTCGCCGTACAGATGGGTCTTGCGGTAGTTGGTCAGGCTTTGTCCGTGGCTGTCGATCAGTTGCGCCGCATTGTAAATGCGCCCGTCACTGCCCAGTTCGGGATAGCCATACACAATCGCGATGCCGTGTTCTTGGGCAATAGCCGCAATCCGAGAGGCTGCAAGGCCATTGACCGGCTGTGCCAGCTTGCGAGCGGCTTCTGCGCCGATGTTGTAGCCGGTCAGGAACATCTCCGGACAGACCAGCAGGTCGGCTTTTTGCTCTGCCGCAGCCTTGGCCTGCTGCTCCAGTCGCAGCAGGTTGGCACCGATATCCAGTGGCAGAGGAGGGCATTGATACTGCGCGATGCGCATGGCTGTTTTCCTTCTCAATCAGTCGGCAAGCGCGATGGGGCCGATCTCGTGGAACACATCGCCGGGGCCTGGGTTTTGCGGGAGCGTCTTGCCGCCAAAGTGAGTCATGATGCCCCATACGGCATTCAATGACGTCTGCACCGCGCCCTCGACCCACGCGGGCGTCCAGGAGATATCATCGCCGGCCAGAAACATGCCGCGATGTTCGGCGGGCATGTCCTGTTGCATGAAGTGCGAGTACATCCGCTGGTTATAGCGGTAATGACCCGGCAGCGCACCTTTGAAAGCACCGAGGAAATGCGGGTCGGCTTCCCATGAAATGGTGATCGGGTCACCGATGATACGCGCTGCGATATCCACTTTCGGATAGATCTTCTTCAGGGCATCCAGAGCCAGTTTTACGCGCTTGTCGATAGGCTGCGGCAGCATCTTCAGGGCATCGCTCATCCACGAGTAGGACAGGCAGATCACGCCCGGCTTGTCGTCGCCGTTATCGAACAGATAGGTGCCTCGGGTCAGCCTGTCGGTGAGGGTCATGCTCATGAGGTCGCGACCGGTTTGCGGGTCTTTGTCTTTCCAGAACGGGCGATCCACCATGACGAAGGTTTTCGAGGATTGCATGTAGCGGGTGCGATCCAGAGCCATCCACATCTTTTGTGAGAACAGCGACTCTTCACACTCGATCTGTGTCGTCAGCAACCAGCTCTGGCATGTGGTCAGCACCGCCGAGTAGTGCCGCGTATCGCCCCAGTTGTCGGTGACGGCCAGGTTTCCGTCCTCGGTCCGCGCAATGCGTTTGACCCCGGTCCGCGGCGCGCCATGATGCAGCGACGACAGGCTGGTGCCTTGCGGCCAGTGGGCGCAACGATCCGGTACGTGACGCCAGATACCCAGCGGGACCTGCTCAACGCCACCGACAATCAGGTGTTGGTGATCGTCGCAGTTGGTCATCACCACGCGAAAGATTTCCAGCATCGAGTTGGGGAAATCCGAGTCCCAGCCGCCCGTGCCGAAACCGACCTGACCGAATACTTCGCGGTGATAGAACGACAGTTTGGCGAAGGCTTTGGAGGTGGCGACGAAATCGTAGAAGGTTCGGTCGTCCCAGAGCGGAACCAGTTTGTTCCACAGCTCCTTGAGGCGCGGCACATCACGGTCGCGGATGGCCTGCTGGATATCGGAGAACTGCGAGCCGCACTCCAGCGCATCGGCCCAGGCGTCGGCCACTTCCTGAAATATCGTCGGTAAATCCGACAGCTTCTGTGCGTAATAGGTTGTGCCTTCCAGATCGATGACGGTGCTGCCTGAAGCCGCCGTCAGCGGGTTGGGAAAGGGTCTGGACTCAAGACCCAGCTTGTCGACGTAGTGATAGAACGCGGTGGATGAGACGGGAAAGCGCATCCCGCCCAGTTCCGCGATGATCCCTTCGGCACCCTCAAAAGCCTGGGAGCGCAAGCGGCCGCCCATTTTCGAGGCTTCGTAAACGACGGGTTTGAGGCCCAGCTTCATCAGCTCATAGGCCGCCACCAGACCCGCGATCCCGGCGCCAATGATCGCGACTTCCTTGCCATGGTTTTCTGCCGGAATGCTGCCCAGGCCTGCCGGATGCTCGATCCAGTCATCAAAGGCAAAAGGAAAGTCAGGGCCAAAAATGGTGATCGGCTTTTTGCCGTCTTGAGGATGACGATTGTTTTTCATGACAGACCTTGATTCGGCTACAGCGAAAACAACAGTCTAGATAAGCGTGAGTACGTTAATAAGACGCAAAGTGTCGTCGTTATGATGTGTTTTTATTCAATGTGACGAATATGTAGGTCATTTTGTAGTGGTGGCTGACCCCGCGAGCGAGTCAGAAGGTCCGGCTCGCGGGTTGGGCTGCGTCAGGCTTCTATGGCAGGGAGTTGTTGCTCGATGACGCCAAGCCATCCCATACCGGGCCAGGTTTCAAAGCCGGGCGTCAGTGCATAGCCTTGAATGGCTTGAGCCTGCTGGGTGCTGTAACCGCTGTTCTGCCCGGCCTTGGTTTGTAACTGGACAGGCTCGCCGAGCAGGCTTTCTGCATCGGAACTGGCGATTATCCGGTGGTTGGCGTCGACCATCATTACCCGGCTGCGCGCGCGTTCTTCGTCACTCAGTCGAACGCCATCAATGACCGATCGGGCCTGACTTTGCCAGTCGAAGAGAATACCGATGACACCGATCACTGGGCTTTGCGAACCAGCATTGCTGCGCACCGCGGCACTGAACGCGCATGTCTGCGAGTTGTTCAGTAAAGGTTCTACAGCCACTTGCCCTGCGTAGTACTGATCGCTTGAGGTGTGACGCAAGGCGTTCTTGAACCACGGCTCTTCGGCGACATTTGCCCCCATGACTTTTTCGTACGTGCCAGAGCGGCCAGAGGCAACCACTCGACCGTTTTTATCAGCCACCCATATGTCCAGATAGACGGTGTAACTGTCCAGAATGATTCCCAGGCGTTTGCTGGCATGCGCGCAGGTTTGCGGTGTCTGGGTGGTAAGCATATCGACCAGCGAGGCATCCGTTGCCCACCAGCGAACGTCACAGGTCCGTTCGTATAAGTTACGGTCGATGATTTCGATCATGTTCAGTGACAGGTCGGCCAGGCGCTGGCCGCGCATATCGAAACACATGCCTTGGCCCAGTTCGATCAATTGATTGACCGAGGCTTGCAAATCATGAGTCAGGGCTGCAGCGATCTTTGAAACACGCTCGGAGATGTTCTTGACCTCTTCGGCCACTACTGAAAAACCTTTGCCTGCGCTACCGGCATGGGCGGCTTCGATCAGTGCATTGATTGCCAGCAAGCGTGTCTGTCGGGTGATGACTTGAATATCACTGACGCCCCGATTGGCTAACGCTTCTACTTCTTTGGACAGGATGACAATCCGCTCTGGCTCAATCATTTTCGTTCTACTTGAAAAAATGTGGAGTGGCGGCAGAGTTCTCGAACGTCGAGAAAGTAAAACGGAAAAAAGGGCTTTTTAGCCCTGAATTTATTGTCCCTGAATTTTTATGTGCTCATCGGAATGGATGGCGTCCCTGATTTTCGCAACTTAGCTGAAAAGTTCAGTGATGTCATCCTGCCTGCGTGTTGTTTTGATTATTATTTAACCATGTCGTAAATAGATAAATGCAGGTCGTTAGTGGATGCCTGAACTCAATAAAAACGGGTTTTTAAATTACGTGTAAGCGCAATTATTCCGCTCGCAAAAACATGATCAAACAGCGTGTCCGCGATCAATCTTGCTGCTGAGAATAATTGAGGTCGTGGTCTTTTCCACGCCATCGATGCTGCCGATCAGGTCCAGCAACTGGTCCAGTTGCTCCGGTGAGTCGGTGCGCAGCCAGGCGACGTAATCGAACTCGCCACTGACGGCGCATAACTGCTGAACCTGTGCCAGGGTACTGAGCCGGCGCAGCACCTCTTTGCCCGAACGTGGCTGGACGGTAATGCCGACATACGCCTGCAAGCCGCCATCCACGACACGCTGACTCAGGCGCACGCCATAACCTGTGATCACCTTGGTGCTTTCCAGGCGGGCAAGTCGTGAAGTGACGGTGGTACGGGCAATCCCCAGTTGCCGCGCCAGCATGGCCACGCTTTCCCGTGCATTGAGTTGCAGGGCCGCAATCAACTGGCGGTCGATATCGTCGAGGGCGAGAGGGCGGCTATCGGACAAAATGCTCTCCTTCAAAATTTCCAGCGCTTGGCGGTCTTGGACAGGCGCTCCTGCAGGCGATCCAGATTGTGCGCCAACTGTTGAGTCATCAAGTGGTAGCCGGTCAGTTCGGCAGGTATTGCCGATTCGGTGGCCGCCGTTTCGGATTGCCGTGCCAGACGCTCGGTAGCACCGGTTTGCAGGGCTCGAGCCATGCCGATCAGTTGCCTGCGAATCTGGCGGTAGTCGGCGTCCATGGACGTTTTCAACGCAGCACCTGCGGCTTGGTCGAGATTGGCAGGACGAATGTTGGAAAGGATCTCCAGCGTGCTCAGGCACATCCGGAAATGACCCTGTATGGCATCCAGTTCGACCATGGAAATCTTCACTTCCTTGGACACCGATGGCAGCAGTGAGCGCAGTTGCAGCATCGTGGCGTTGAGCCTTGCAGTCAGTTTCAAGTGCTCGTCGGCGCTGATCGGCTCGCCTTGATGGATGCGCCCGTAAACCTTCGCGCAATCGCGCAGGCCGCTGGCCAGGTTGTACCGCCAGGAAAAGACCGCATACAGCGGCAAGGCAAAGGAGAAGGCCAGCGCCAGTGCGATACCGATCATGATATCCAGCGTCCGCCACAGACCATCACTGATCGGGTTGACCCCGTGGCCCGCCACGATAAACAGGGTAATCGCCGACAGCAGCGCGGTATAACCGCCCTTGCCGATCGCGTGATAAGCGAAGAAACCACACATCACGGACATCATGACGTAGGTCAGCAACGGAATTTCCAGATACCCCTGCTGCACCACCACAAACAGCCCAAGGCCCGCGCCAATCAGCGTCCCGTATGCGCGCTCGACGGACTTCTTGCCGATGTTGCCATGGTGCTGCAAACCGCCGATCACGATCAGCATCGTTACCGACGCCCATTCACCATGGGGCATGTTCAAGCCGGAAGTCAGCAGGATCGATACCAGCAGCCCGACCACGATACGTGCGGCATGAATCAGCCGCGCATGCCGATAGCGGCGATACGGGTCAAGCACAGGACGCAGAACAGGGCGAAGCCAGGAAGGGATAAAAACAGAGCGCGAATTCGTCATGCGTTAAATGGCCGCGAGGGTGGGGAAAGTGTCCATGCTTTGATGATGGCGATGCCCAGTAAGCCACAAGTGGAGGGGGAATTGTTTATTGCTTTCCTGCTTTGAGTCATTGTCATTGGCGCGACAGACTCATGAGAAAAACGAATGCCAACCCCGCTTGATGCACTGACACGCTGCGGCGGTTGGCCCAGCTGGTCAAGCAGGCACGTCTGCACAGGATATCCGCCTCTCGGCGCCATGAGTCACAAGCGTGTGCGTCTGGCCCAGAGCAAGCCGGAGAATCTCTGATGCGGAATGTGTATATCTACATGGAATGCCCGGTACGCGAAGACGTTTACGCCGGGCAAGCTGGCTGTCGAGAAGGGGGGAAGTGGTGGTCTGGATTTCAGCAAGGGCAGTCCTTACAGGCTGAGATACCTACGAAAACATGGGTGATTCAAGTAATATTGCGCAAAATTTATTCGCCGGGGCCTACGAGCCTTGAGCCCGGCATTCACAGTTTTCAGCTGAAAATACTGAATGCCGTACAGATTCGATCCAGGGGATTTTTATGTGCGCTCAACGTCACGATGTCACCGATACACCGTTGGTGACAGTGATCATCGCTTCCTACAATCACGCACGCTACATCGAAGACAGTATCAATAGCGTCATCAATCAAACCTACCCGAATATCGAGCTTCTGGTCGTCGACGATGGCTCTAAAGACGAAAGCCCGGAAGTCCTGAAGCGGCTCCAGGAGGCGCATGGCTTTGATCTGCGCTTTCAGGCCAACCAGGGCCTGGCCCGCACCCTCAATGAAGCGATCGAGCGTGCGCGAGGCGAGTTGGTCGTTCCCTTCGGCTCCGATGACATCATGTTTCCCCACCGTATCGCCACGCAAGTGGAGTACATGAAAGACAAGCCTGAAGTGGGCATCTGCGCGGCCAACATAGAAACTATCGACCAGAATGGCCAGGTGATGGGTGAGCGTGAGCAGCGCAACAGAAACCTTCCATTCCGCCGTCTGGATTTCGACGATCTATTTCTCAATCGCAAGCCAGGGCCTGCCTCAGCCACATTGATGTTTCGACGAGAAGCTCTGGATAAGGTCGGCGGCTTTAACGCCAATATTCGGCTTGAGGATATTTATATCGAGCTGGCGATTGCCCGCGCCGGTTACTTCATCGACATTCTCGGTGAAGTGCTGGCGCAATACCGTGACCACCCTAGCAACACCTTCAAGAACGGTCGGTTCATGGTGGACAACGTGCTCAAAACGTACGAGGTGTTTCGTGATCATCCTCAGTACGAGAAGGTGTGCATGAACTTCCGCAACTCCATGGTGCTCAAGTACGCCAACCGCGACAAGGCGCTGACTCGGGAAATCCTGGCAGATATCCCGGTCAGGTTCTGGAACAGGAAAACCCTGCGCGGCATGTGGCGGCTGGTTATTTCTTGATCGTTTGGCTGCGCGCCCGGTAAATCAATGACTGGGCGTAGACCAGGGCCAGGGGCATCCAGATCAGGAACCAGTGTTCCTTGGGACGTGACATGAAGGCATTGCCTTCAGTCAGCCCTGAAGCAAAGCCGAATACAAGCCAGGTCGCCGCGATGGTGACGGCTGGATACTGGCGGTGGGTCCAGCAGAAATGGATCGCCAGGCCATACATCGTCATCCACAGTACCAGCCCTATGATGCCGCCCGAATAGAGCACGCCCAGCTCTATATTGTGTGGATCGGCAAGATTGAAGGGCAGGCCTGGAATCACTACTGTCATCGTTGTACCGAAACCATAGCCCAGCCACGGGTGTTCGCTGATCTGGCGCAGTGATTCCATCCATATCGCGGGCCGGTAGGACAAACCGCGCTGCGTGATTGCGTCGGGATGAATCAGCAGAACAGCAATCAGGGCAATAACGGCTATCCCGATGGCAAACAAGCTGCGTCGCCGGTCACCAACGAGTAACAGCCACCCCAGGGCGGCCGCCAACCCAATCAATGGCGTCCGTGACCCGGTTGCCATGATTGCTGCTCCCAGAAATGCCAGACAGATAATCGGCACCGGGTTCCATGCCTTGCGTGCCTGGAACCATGAGGCTAGCCAGAACGCAGCGAATGCGCCCAAGACATGAGAGGTAAGCAACGGATTTTCGAGCACGCCGTAACCATTCAGGCGGCTTTCACCGGCAGGTATATCGAAAAGTACGAAATAGGCCAGTGACAGGCAAGCCACCACTGCGGCAATGATGGCTGACAGGCGTGTGGACTGCTCCAGCCGTGCGGGGTAATTCAAGGCAATGATGCCTGTAGAAAACAACAACAACGCGATGTAGAGAGGGCGTTTGAGCAGGCCTGGCAGATCATCCTCCGTCACGGCCCAGGCAATGCTGATCAGGATGTATGCACTGAAGACACCGAATGCAATGAATAATGGATTGCAGGTCAGGGGCTTCAGCAAGCGAGGCCGCATGACCAATACGAGAAAGGTAGGGAAGGCCAGAAATATATAAAAAAGCTTGTGGTAGAGCGCTCTATCCCAGATCCAGAATATCCCTGTCAGGGTAACGAGCCAGCCTAGCGGTAACAGGTACTTGTTGATCAGATTACCCAAGCGTTGATTTTTGCTCTCTGCTGATACATCAGCTGACATTTTTCGTGCCCATCTAAATAAACCCTGTAATTGTACGGGATGCGCCTGTGATTTATCAGAGGCATCTTGCGGGCTGTTTTTGTTTGGTATTCCTGAAAACGGAGGGCCGTAGTCTTGCTTCATAAAAATCAGGCATCTACCCGATGTGTCCGGCCAATCTCGGTATGAGCCCCTTAGCGGCATATTCCCCGCTTCGAGCGCTACCGTCTGTATAGCAGCAATTCCTGTACGAGCCAGCCATCCTCAACGTGACCGGCGCCGGTAGCTTACACGTCAGTGGGAAAAAAGGGCGTGTAGCTTTTATTCGGGAGCGTTGCAAAACTCATCATCAGCACGGAAAACCCCACCACTCAGGGCGGCGGCTTCCACGAGGTGATTCGAGCGTCTGCGGGAGCTGGAGGTTCCCGGAGGGCTCGGTGAAATCCTCTTACGGTGATTGTGCTGGCGCTGACGTGAGCCTCTCTTGTTTTGATTTCTCCCAAAAGTCAGGCATACGTTACATTCAAGGTCACTTGTCACGTAAACCGAGCATGGATTACGCCTGAACGGCTTGAGGTAGTCGATCTGAACTCTTTGGTAAAGCGTGCTGGACACTTTGTGGACTCAGCCAGCATCAAGCAAGGCGAATCAGCCTGAAATTCCCGGGATTTAAAACGACAAAAGCCGCGCAGTGCGCGGCTTTTTAAAACATGGTGGGCCCACACGGACTCGAACCGTGGACCAAAGGATTATGAGTCCTCTGCTCTAACCAACTGAGCTATGGGCCCTCAGTAGGCCGCGGATTATAACGGCGGTTTCGCGGCTGTGCTATCCGAAAAATCCGAAAGATTCATAAGAAGAAATCTGGAGCAGAATTCCTCGGGAGGTAAGGGGAGGCTGACGATGTAGCCCTGAATCTGTTCGCAGCCGTGTTCGGTGAGGAATTTCTGTTGTTCGGGGTTCTCGACGCCCTCGGCGATGATGGTCAGTTGCATGCTGCGGCCCAGGGCGATGATGGCGCGAACGATGGCTGCGTCGTGGGTGTCTTCGGGGAGGCCGCGGACGAAGGACTGATCGATTTTCAGGATGTCCAGTGGCAGTCGTTTGAGATAACTCAAGGACGAGTAGCCGGTGCCGAAGTCGTCTATGGCCAGTTGAACGCCAAGCTTTTTCAGTTTGTGCAGCACCGAGAGGGCTTCTTCTGTCTGGCTCATGATGAAGTTTTCAGTGATTTCCAGTTGCAGGCAGCCGGGCTCCAGGTCGTTGTCCAGAAGCAGTTGCTCGATGCGTTTGAGCAGGTTGGGCTGGCGCAGTTGAGCGCCGGCCAGGTTTACCGAGAGTGGTCCGAAGGGTTCGTAGGTCTTGCGCCATTTGCGCATCTGGATGCAGGCGTGTTCCAGGACCCAGTCGCCTATCTGGAGGATCATGCCGTTTTCTTCCGCCAGCGGGATGAAGTGTTCAGGCGGCACTTCACCGAAGGTCGGGTGACTCCAGCGAATCAGGGCTTCGGCACCCACCAGTTTGTTGGTCAGCAGGCTGGTTTTTGGCTGATAGGACAGGCTCAGTTCGTTGCGTTCGATGGCTCTGCGCAGTTCCTGTTCCAGGGCGATCCGTTCGCTGGCCTGAGAGGTCAGGTCGC
Organism: Pseudomonas cichorii; assembly: GCF_015471405.1. Lineage (GTDB taxonomy): Bacteria > Pseudomonadota > Gammaproteobacteria > Pseudomonadales > Pseudomonadaceae > Aquipseudomonas > Aquipseudomonas serbiensis. Next base: position 72,660 of record NZ_BLVZ01000005.1, on the reverse strand, counting down.
GGGTGTAGCTTTCGATCCGGTTGCGCCCCTTGGCCTTGGAGCGGTACATCGCTGCATCAGCGTTCTTGACCAGTGTGGCGACGTCGGTGCCATCAGTCGGGAAGAGGCTGCTGCCGATGCTCGCACTCATGAAAAACTCATGTTCGCCTGCCTGGAACGGTGCGGTAAAGCAGGCCAGGAGTTTGTTGCCGATGGTTTGTGCATCGCCGGGTTGCAGCAGGCCGGGTAGCAGGACGATGAATTCATCGCCGCCGAGGCGTGCCACGGTGTCTATGTCGCGCAGCGTCTCCTTGAGGCGCTGTGCGATGCCTTTGAGAAGCAGGTCGCCCACGGGATGCCCGAGGCTGTCGTTGATGTGCTTGAAGCGATCCAGATCGAGAAACAGCACGGCGCCAAGGCTGCCCGACTCTTCGCTGTGTAGCAGGGCGGATTGCAGGCGGCTTTCAAACAGGGTGCGGTTGGGCAGGCCGGTCAATGGATCGTGATGGGCCTGATAGTCCAGACGGGCCTGGGCGTGTTTGAGGCTGGAGATGTCGGCAAACACGGCGACGAAGTGGGTGATGAACCGATCCTTGTTGCGCACGGCACTGATCGTCAGCCAACTGGGGTAAAGCTCGCCATTCTTGCGACGGTTGCAGATTTCGCCTTGCCAGTGCCCTTCGGCGCCCAGTTGGTGCCACATGGAGGCGTAGAAAGCGCTGTCATGCTGCCCGGAGGCGAGCAGGCGTGGTGTCTGGCCCAAGGCTTCCTGTTCGCCGTATCCTGTTATTTCGCTGAATGCACGGTTGACGGCGTTGATGCGCTGGCGGGTATCGGTGATCAGCACGCCTTCGGCGGTGCTCTCGAAGACGGTCGCGGCCAGGTGTAGTTTTTCCTGCATCTGTTGGCGCTCGGTAATATCACGGGCCAGGGTCATGATGCATTCTTCCCCGGCGATGAGCAGCGGATGCGAGGACATTTCGCAAAGCCGGACCTGGCCATCCAGGCGACGGATCTGGCCACGGAAATCCCGTACGACGCCATGCTGCTGTAGCTGCTTGACCAATTGCTGGCGCTCGCTCGGATCGACCCAGATCTGTAGATCAAGGCCTGAGCGTTCCAGGCACTGGTCTTCGCTGTAGCCGGTCAAGCGGCAGAAGCCCTCATTGACTTCCATCAGCATGCCGTCGCTGGTCCGGGCGATAACCAGGCCGTCTGGCGATGAGTGGAAGGCTTTGGCGAATTTCTCTTCGGACAGTTGCAGTTGCTGCTGGGCCTGCTTGAGAGGCGTGATATCGCTCACGGTGAGCAAGACGGCTGGTGTAGCGCTCATCTCGAAAGGGTCGGCTGACATCAGGCAGGAAAATGTACGGCCATCCTTGCGGCGCAGGGGCATTTCCAGATTGCGGATACGGCCTTGTTGCAGGCGCTCCAGCAGGCCCGGCCCAACGCCGGGAATGGCCCACAGGTTGATTTGTGTGGCGGTTTTGCCGATGGTTTCTTCGCTGGTCATGCCGGTCTGGGCCACGAAGGCTTTGTTGACCTCAAGAATGATGCCGTCGCAAAGGCGGGCGATGATCAGAATGTCCGGGCATTGGGCAAAGACCGAGGAGAACTTCCCTTCTGACAGGCGCAGGGCTTCTTCGGTTTGTTTGCTGGCGCTGATGTCGATCATCAGGCCGCGGATGATGGGTTCGGGGCCGCGCTTGATCAGGCTGACGATGTCGCGGATCCAGAGTATCCGGCCTTCGGCGTTACGGACCCTGTAGTCGAGGCTGTGATCGTTGCCGCTCAGTGCCTGTTGCTTGCAGAAGGTCTCCGCTGCGTCGATGTCTTCCGGATGCACAATGCTGCGCCAGAAGCCGGGTTGCAGCCATTTTGCCAGCGGGTAGCCCAACAGGCTTTCGGCCTGCGGCGAGACATAGTTGTAGGTCATTTTTTCCGGGTTGGCTTCCCAGGCAACCGCTGAGAGGCTTTCAACCAGCCCGCGATAATGGTATTCGCTGCCTCTGAGTTTCTGTTCCAGTTCGACTCCGCGAGAAATCTCCAGGTTGAGTTTCCGGTTATTGCGGATAACGACTGCCAGAACCGCCGAAAGAAGTAATAGGCCCGGAAGGCCATAAAGCAGAAAGTTTTCCCAATGCACCGGCTCGCTGCTTTCCCATCTATCGATGTCGGGCTGTTGCAGGCTCGTCAGCGTGCTGTCCGAGACGAGCAGCAAGGCTTTTGAATCTTGCTGGGCGAGCCAGAGTCTTGGGCTTTCGGTGTCCTGAAACGGGTAGGCATGAGTGCCGTTACGAAGTTCTTCGCTGGCGGTCAGAGCGTCTTGTCTAGTGTCCGGCAAGCCCGGAGTGTTGGCATGTGCTATGGAGCCGATCAGACAAAAGAGTGTGATGGCCGACAGTCGTAACATGGCAGCCTCATAGCGGCGGATAGTAATGAGACGAGTGTAGACGGCGTTGGGAAAGGGGTGAAAAAACTACTAATCGGAAAGTGTTATTCCAGAAAAGCAAAACCCCCGGCGGGCCGGGGGTTTTTGACTTGCTTGTGCTATTACTCGTCAAGGAACGAGCGCAGGTGCTCGCTTCTTGTCGGGTGACGCAGCTTGCGCAGTGCCTTGGCTTCGATCTGACGAATCCGCTCGCGGGTTACGTCAAACTGCTTACCAACCTCTTCCAGCGTGTGGTCGGTATTCATGTCGATGCCGAAGCGCATGCGCAGAACCTTGGCTTCGCGAGCGGTAAGGCCCGACAGCACTTCGCGTGTCGCTTCTTTCAAGCTTTCTACCGTGGCGACATCGATTGGCGACTGCATGGTCGAGTCTTCGATGAAGTCACCCAGATGCGAATCTTCGTCGTCGCCGATCGGGGTTTCCATGGAGATCGGCTCTTTGGCGATCTTCAGTACCTTGCGGATCTTGTCCTCAGGCATTTCCATGCGTTCGCCCAGCTCTTCCGGAGTCGGTTCGCGACCCATTTCCTGCAGCATCTGGCGGGAAATACGGTTGAGCTTGTTGATCGTCTCGATCATGTGTACCGGAATACGGATGGTGCGTGCCTGGTCGGCAATCGAGCGAGTGATCGCCTGACGGATCCACCAGGTTGCATAGGTCGAGAACTTGTAGCCGCGACGGTATTCGAACTTGTCCACCGCTTTCATCAGGCCGATGTTGCCTTCCTGGATCAGATCGAGGAATTGCAGGCCGCGGTTGGTGTACTTCTTGGCAATGGAGATCACCAGACGCAAGTTCGCTTCGACCATCTCTTTCTTCGCGCGGCGGGCCTTGGCCTCACCGATCGACATGCGACGGTTGATGTCCTTGATCTCGGCAATCTTCAGGCCGGTTTCTTCTTCAAGCGCGGTCAGCTTCTGCTGGCAACGCTGGATGTCCGGCTGCAGACGAGCAATGGCTTCGGCATATTTGCTTTTGCCTTTGGCCAGTGCGTCGGTCCAGCTTTCGTCAACTTCGTTGCCTGGGAACTGGCGAAGGAAGTCTGCACGTGGCATGCGGGCATCACGAACACACAGCTGCATGATCGCGCGCTCTTGGGCGCGGAGGCGATCAAGGGCGCTGCGAACGCGCTCTACCAGGCCTTCAAACTGTTTTGGAACCAGTTTGATCGGCATGAACAGTTCGGCCAGGGCAACCAGCTCAGCGATGGCATTCTTGTCTTCACGACCGAATTTCTTCAACGCCTTGCGGGTGATTTCCATCTGCTCGGAAACTGCACCGAAGCGCTGTTGAGCCACGACGGGGTCTGGACCGCTTTCGGCTTCTTCTTCGTCGTCCGAAGATTCGCCCGATTCTTCTTCGTCATCGTCGCTGTCGTCAGACTTGGCTGCTTTCGCGTCGAGTGGCGGAGGTACTTCGGCAGGCGGCGCAATGCCGTCGTCCGGGTCGATATAACCGCTCAGAACGTCAGACAGGCGGCCGCCTTCGCTCGTGACACGTTCGTATTCGGAGAGAATATGGTCAACCGTGCCAGGGAAGTGCGCGATTGCGCTCATCACTTCACGGATGCCTTCTTCGATACGCTTGGCGATTTCGATCTCGCCTTCACGGGTCAGAAGTTCAACGGTACCCATTTCGCGCATGTACATACGCACGGGATCGGTAGTACGACCGATGTCGGTTTCAACCGCTGCCAATGCTGCGGCCGCTTCTTCTGCGGCTGCTTCATCGGTATCGGCATCGGCCAGCATCAAGGCGTCTGCGTCCGGAGCACTCTCGTGTACCGGGATCCCCATGTCGTTGATCATGCGGATGATGTCTTCCACCTGCTCAGGATCTGAAATATCCTCAGGCAAATGGTCGTTGACCTCTGCGTAAGTCAGATACTTCTGCTCACGACCCAGGGTGATCAACTCTTTGATACGAGATTGCTGTTGCGCTTTTCCGGACATAACACCCTATCCACTGAAGGTCTTGGCGGGCAAAAAACAAGCCGAGGATTATACCCGAGCTATGACCTCACGCGCCAGTTGAGGTCGGGTTTTGTGCAGAAACATTGCGACTAAGCAGCTGGAGCAGTAGAGTTTTCTCTTCTGCCGTCAGGCCGACTTGGCGATCCTTGATGATCAATTGATCAATGTTCCGCTCACGTTGGTTTGCCGATAGCCTAGTTATAGTGTCGAAAAACTGTTGTTCAAGGTTGTCGGCCTCGATCAGCCATTCCTTTTCTGCCAGTGCGCGCAGCAATCGGCCTTGTTCCGTGCCGTGCCAACGCGCTATCAACTGTAACGACCGAAGATTCGGATTCTTTTGTCGGGCCTCGATCAGGGCGACCAGTAACTGTGCCTGTGCGTGGTCTTCTGCGGCGAAGTGGCTCGCATTTTCGACCTTTTCGGCCAGTTCCGGGTGGTGCAGCAGGGTTCTCAGTGCTGCCTGCAACGGCGGTTCGACTGCCGTTGGTACGCGCGGGGCGCGAGGCTCGAACTCCTGACGCTTGCCTTTTTTGTCCCAGGGCTTCTTGTCCCATTTTTTCTGATTCTGACCGCCGGTTTTCTTGGGCGTCCATTGCGGCTGCTCTTCGTAGCCGCCGTGCTGCTGGTAATCCGCGAAATCCGGCATTGCGTCGTAATCGACGTACGGATCGTAGCTGGGAGGCACATCTGCGGGCGCACTTTGTACCAACTGACTGACGGCTTCGTTATTGAGGCCGGTGATTTCGCTCAGGCGCTGGCGCATGAGCGTGCGCAGATTCGCGCCGGGAACCTTGTCGATCAGCGGTGCCGCAAGGGTGGCCATGTGGGCCTTGCCTTCGAGCGAGCGCGGGTCGGATTCCTTGGTCAGTTGCTCGAAGAAGTAGTCGGCCAGCGGTTGAGCATGCTGATTGATGCGCGCCTTGAAGGCGTCAGTACCTTCGGAGCGCACCAGGGTGTCCGGGTCTTCGCCTTCGGGCAGAAACAGGAAGCGTGCGCGCCGTCCGTCCTGAAGGCTCGACAGGGTGGCCTCCAGTGCGCGCCATGCGGCATTTCGGCCGGCCTGGTCGCCGTCAAAACAGAACAGCACGTTGGGCACGACCCTGAACAGTCGCTTCAGGTGCTCTTCGCTGGTCGCGGTGCCCAGGGTGGCGACGGCATTGCGCAGGCCTTGCTGGGCCAGGGCAATGACATCCATGTAGCCTTCGACAACGATGATTTCGTCGAGATTGCGGTTGTACTTGCGCGCTTCGAACAGGCCGTACAGTTCCTGTCCCTTGTGAAACACCGGGGTTTCAGGGGAGTTCAGGTATTTGGGCTTGTCGTCGCCCAGTACCCGGCCACCAAAGGCGATGACGCGGCCTCGTGAGTCGCGGATCGGGAACATGACCCGGTCACGAAAGCGGTCGTAGCGTTTACCGGTTTCCGCGTTCTCGATCAGCAGGCCGGCATCGATCATGACCTTTTGCTGAAGTGTGTCGCTGCTCAGGTGCTTGTAGAGATTGTCCCAGCCCGGCGGGGCGAACCCCATGCCGAAGTCTCGTGCGATCTCGCCCGACAGGCCACGGCCCTTGAGGTAGTCCACGGCGGCCTTGCGCATCGGGTGGCTTTTCAGGGCCTGGCGATAAAACTCGGCGGCGGCTGTCAGCAGCGGATACAGCGGTGAGTCGGTCGGCTGGCGTGGCTTCTGGCCTTTGACGCTCTGCTCGCGCGGCACTTCCATGCCTGCCGCTTTGGCTAGTTCCTCGACAGCCTGGGGAAAGTCCAGGTTGTCGTGGTCCATGATGAAACCCAGTGCGTTGCCGCCGGCACCGCAACCGAAGCAGTAATAGAACTGTTTATCAGGGCTGACACTGAAAGAGGGGGTTTTCTCTTTGTGGAACGGGCAGCAGGCGCTGAAGTTTTTTCCGGTTTTCTTCAATTGCACGCGCGAGCTGACAACATCGACGATGTCGGTGCGGTTCAGAAGGTCGTCAATGAAGCTTTGGGGGATTAGCCCTGCCATGGCGTTCTCGTCATCAGGCTTGTTACGAAAGTATCGTGGCGAATCTGTAAGCGTGCGCCAACCTGTCGGCCGCCTTTGTCAGCAATGGTAGCGACATACGGATGGGTATCGGCATCCGATAATCGGGCCTGCAGCTTTGAAAGGAAATAAGTGCGCAGCGATTTCATGTGAATTCGACTTCAGCCTGTAGCTTTGGTGTTCACTGAGTGATCGCAAGAGACGCTGCCTTGGCTGAGCTTCTTGCGAAGTCATCAAGGCATGCTCGTCATGCTCATTGATCAAGCCTGCCCGAAGGGCAGATCAATCAATGTTGCCTGAAGCAGGCTGGACGTGCTTTGACGGATTTGTCTGGGTCGCATGTGCGGCTTCGACGGCCTCTGTCAATGAAGCGTGAGGCTAGTGCTCCAACTGCCGACAGCCCGGCGTTGATGGCCGGGCAAGGCAGAAGCTTGCGACGTACGGCTGTAAATTAATACAGACGAACGGCGCGGCGCTGTTCGCGCTGGACTTTCTTGGCGTGACGCTTGACAGCAGCAGCTGCCTTACGCTTACGCTCGGAAGTCGGCTTCTCGTAAAATTCGCGGCTACGAACTTCAGCCAGAACACCGGCTTTTTCGCAGGAGCGCTTGAAACGACGCAGAGCTACGTCGAAGGGTTCGTTCTCTTTAACTTTGACGGCTGGCATCCAGAGCTACCTTCATTCATTACCGGGGTCAACGCCTCGTGCAAACACTGCACAAAAGTACGTCGGTTTTTAAGGGTTGCGGATGTTAACCCCTCATTGAGAGGAATGCAAAGCCTCTGATCGAAAACCGCTGGTCGGAGCCTTGAGCGACGACTATCATGCGCGCCTTCAAATCTGCCCCCTACAAGGCGCAAACCCATGTTAGTACTGGGATTAGAAACTTCTTGTGATGAAACCGGCGTCGCACTTTACGACAGCGAGCGCGGTTTACTGGCTGACGCATTGTTCAGTCAGATCGACCTGCATCGCGCCTATGGTGGCGTGGTGCCGGAGCTGGCGTCACGCGATCATGTAAAGCGCATGTTGCCGCTGATTCGCCAGACTCTGGCCGAAGCGGACTGTGTCGCGACCGATATCGATGCCATTGCCTACACGGCCGGGCCGGGTCTGGTCGGTGCCTTGCTGGTGGGCGCTTCCTGTGCCCAGGCTCTGGCATTTGCCTGGGATATTCCGGCTCTTGGCGTCCATCACATGGAGGGCCATCTGCTGGCTCCGATGCTTGAAGAGCAACCCCCACAGTTTCCGTTCGTCGCCTTGCTGGTGTCCGGCGGGCATACGCAACTGGTTCGGGTCGACGGCATTGGTCGTTACGAGCTGCTGGGCGAAACCCTGGATGACGCCGCAGGCGAAGCTTTCGACAAGACGGCCAAGATGATGGGCCTGCAATATCCCGGTGGTCCTGAAATCTCGCGGCTGGCGACTCGCGGTGTCGCGGGGCGCTTTGTATTCCCGCGCCCGATGACCGACCGCCCGGGCCTGGTATTCAGCTTCAGCGGCCTGAAAACCTCTGCGCTCAATACCTGGCAGCAGTGCCAGAGCGCTGGAGACGACAGCGAGCAAACCCGTTGCGACATCTCTCTGGCCTTCCAGCAGGCGGTAGTGGAGACTTTGACCATCAAATGCAAGCGTGCGCTCAAGCAGACCGGCCTCAAGAGCCTGGTCATTGCGGGTGGCGTCAGTGCCAACAAGGCGTTGCGACTGTCGCTTGAGAGCATGCTGGGTGATCTGCGCGGTAATGTTTACTACGCTCGTCCCGAGTTCTGCACCGATAATGGTGCGATGATCGCGTTCGCGGGCTGTCAGCGTCTGCTGGCGGGTCAGAAGGAAGACTTGAGTATCACCGTGCAGGCGCGTTGGCCGATGGAGCAGTTGCCGGGTATCTGACTGTTTTTCGGGGGTGTGGCGTGAAGTTGAGCCGTTTTCATGCCACCCCTCAGAAATGCCGTTCGCGCCCGGCGAGCAGGTCGCGTAGATTGCCTCGGTGACGCCAGACGATCAGCAAGGTCAGGACACTCATGGGCAGCAGTGCCCGAGGTTCCTGCCAGGCCAGCAGTGGCAGGGTCAATGGCGTGGCGATCAGCGCAGCAAGCGAGCTGGTACGGGTCAGGTAGAACGTCAGCAGCCAGGTCGTAATGGCCAGGGCGGCGGCAGGAGGGTAGAGCCCCAGCAGCATTCCGGCTGCGGTTGCAACGCCTTTGCCGCCCTTGAAGCGGAAGTACAACGGAAACAAATGGCCCAATACGGCGCAAACGCCGATCCAGGCCTGTTCTCCGGGGGCAAGGCCGCCAAGGCTGGCGAGGAGTACCGGTATCAGACCTTTGCAGAGGTCACCGATCAAGGTCAGGACGGCCAGCTTTTTGCCGGCCAGACGCAGCATGTTGGTTGCGCCTGCATTGCCTGAGCCGCTGGCGCGCGGGTCCGGGCTGCCATTGAGGCGGCTGAGCAGGATGGCGAAGGACAGTGAGCCGAGCAGGTAGGCGAAAATAGCCAGTAACCAAAACATGCTAACCATTCCGGGCGAGGATGCCCTGATTCTAACGGCGCATCGCGCCCTTGTCGTGCAGTGGAGAGTAGTGCTTGGACAGAGTTTTCATCGACGGTCTTGAGGTCGATACGGTGATCGGCGCTTATGACTGGGAGCGTGGCATTCGCCAGTGCTTGCGGCTGGACCTGAGTTTTGCCTGGGATAACCGGCCTGCCGCCGCGGGTGACGACCTGAGCAAGGCGCTGGACTATGCGAGTGTTTCAACCCGTATTCAGGCCTTTGCCGAGCAGGCGCAGTTCCAGTTGGTGGAGACTTTTGCCGAGCGTCTGGCCGAAGTGTTGATGAGCGAGTTTCATATTCCCTGGCTGCGTCTGAGGCTGACCAAGCCGGGCGCTGTCGCTGCTGCTGCGGGTGTGGGCGTGGAGATTGAGCGCGGATGTCCCTGACTCGGGTTTTTCTGGGGCTCGGCAGTAATATCGAGCGCGAAAGGCACCTGCATGCCGGGCTGGATGCACTGGATTCATTCCTGAGCGAGCTGACCTGCTCGCCGGTATTCGAGAGCCAGCCGGTGGGGATCAAGAGCGGTCCGTTCTTCAATCTGGTGGTTTCGGCGCTGACTGATCTGCCATTGCTGGAGCTGGACCGCCGTTTGAAGATAATCGAAGCCGATAGCGGCCGTTACGCGCCTGATCGCAAGGGTCTGCCGCTGGATATCGACGTGCTCCTGTATGGCGAGCAGGTCGGTAATTTCGACGGATTGATCCTGCCGCGTGCAGAAATTCTCAAGAATGCCTTTGTGCTGTGGCCCTTGTCGCTGATCGCGGCGGATCGCCTGCATCCAGGTGTTGGCGTGCCTTTCGGCACGCTCTGGGCTGATGCGCAGATCGATCAACAGCTCTGGCCTGTAGCGTTCGAGTGGCGCGGCAAGCAATTAACGCCGGATGCCGTGTAGGCGCGAATTCATTCGCGAAGCGCAGCGCACTCAGCCTTGTACACCTTGAGCGCATCCAGCCGTTCGCTTTTCAGCGCATTTCCCAAATCCTGCCCTTTCAAGCCCTTTTCAACCAGGGGCTGGACCGCAACGGTCCGGGCTGCATGGGCCGCGCCGCGCAGATAGTCAGCCTGTGGATAACTGCGCTCCTCGAAACCGTCGCGCCCACGGGCGTCCATCTCGCAGGCGGCGATGAACTCTTCGAATCGCTGCGGGCGGCGATAGACGTCGAAGCTTTGCAGCAGCTCCAGCAACGTCGAAGGCTTGAGTTCCAGCGCACGATGTCCATGGGTGTGATATTGGCCTGTCAGCAGCGCCAGTTCCTGACATTCCTTCGGTACCCGGAAGCGCTCGTTGACGGCTTTTATCAGGCGCAGGCCCGTATGCTCGTGTGCGATGTGCCGTGGCCATTCGGATTCGGGCGTCAGTCCTTTGCCCAGGTCATGCAGCAGGCAGGCCCAGCGCACGCTCAGCGGATGTTTATGGATGGCGGATTGCTCTAGTACGCTGAGTACATGCTTGCCCGTGTCGATTTCCGGGTGATGGGCGGCAGGCTGCGGCACGCCGAACAATGCCTCGACTTCAGGAAGCAACTCCTTGAGGGCGTCGCAATCATGTAGCACCTGAATGAAAACCTGAGGCTGATCTTCCATCAGTGCCCTGGAGATCTCCTTCCAGCTGCGCTCGGGTGTCAGGGCCTTGAGTTCGCCGGATTCGCTGAGCTGACGCATCAGTTCCAGCGTCTCTGGCGCGATGCTGAAGCCCAGTGAGGCATAACGTGCGGCAAAGCGGGCTACCCGCAATACCCTGAGGGGATCTTCGGCGAAAGCAGGGGAAACATGACGCAATACCCGTGCTTCAAGATCGCGCTGACCACCATAGGGGTCGGTCAGATTACCGTCCTTGTCTTCGGCAATGGCGTTGATGGTCAGGTCGCGGCGGATCAGGTCTTGTTCAAGGGTAACTTCGGGGCTGGCATGAAAGACAAAGCCGCCGTAGCCGACGCCGCTTTTGCGCTCGGTACGGGCCAGAGCGTATTCCTCACCCGTGAGCGGGTGAAGAAAGACCGGAAAGTCAGTGCCAACCGGGCGATAGCCTTTGATCAGCATTTCTTCGGCGCTGGCGCCTACGACTACCCAGTCACTGTCGGTAACGGGTTGACCCAGAAGGCGGTCGCGTACAGCGCCACCCACTTTATAAATCTGCATAAAAAACCTCCGTAAGCGCGACAGGATAAACCTGAGTCGCCCTCGCGGAGGTTAAAACTTAAAAACATTCTTCCTGGCTCTGCTCCTCAGAGGTGAACAACTGCCAGGTCGAGCCTCGGATAGTCGCCCTCGGCATGTTCGCCGCGTGGCGGGACATGGTGAGTTTTCATCACCTGATCGCCTTGCAGGGTTTCCAGATGGATATCGAAGCCCCACAGACGGTGCAGGTGTTTGAGCACTTCGTCCGTTGAGTCGCCCAGTGGTTTGCGGTTGTGTTGTTGATGGCGCAGTGTCAGCGAACGGTCGCCACGGCGGTCGATGCTGTAGATCTGCACGTTGGGTTCGCGATTGCCCAGGTTGTATTGGGCAGCCAGGGTTTCCCGAATGGTCCGATAGCCGGCTTCATCGTGAATCGCGGGCACCAGCAGGTCATCTTTCTGATCGTCATCCATGATGCTGAACAGTTTGAGGTCACGAATGACCTTGGGTGACAGGTACTGGAGAATGAAGCTCTCGTCCTTGAAGCTGGACATGGCGAACTTGATTGCCGTCAGCCAGTCTGTGCCTGCAATCTCCGGGAACCAGTGGCGATCCTCATCGGTCGGGTGTTCGCACATGCGCCGAATGTCCTGATACATGGCAAAGCCCAGGGTGTACGGGTTGATGCCGCTGTAATAGGGGCTGTCGAAGCCAGGCTGGTAGACCACGCTGGTGTGCGACTGCAGGAACTCCAGCATGAAACCGTCGGTGACCAGGCCTTCGTCGTACAGATCGTTCATCAGCGTGTAGTGCCAGAACGTCGCCCAGCCTTCGTTCATCACCTGGGTCTGGCGCTGCGGATAGAAGTACTGGGCAATCTTGCGCACGATGCGCACCACTTCGCGCTGCCATGGCTCCAGCAGCGGTGCATGTTTTTCGATGAAGTACAGGATGTTTTCCTGGGGTTCGGCAGGGAAGCGGGCATTGTCTTCCTTGTTGCCCTTGTCGGCGCTTTTCGGAATGGTGCGCCACAGGTCGTTGATCTGCCGTTGCAGGTGTTCTTCACGATCCTTTTGTCGGCGTCGTTCTTCCTCTGCTGAAATCGGATAGGGCCGCTTGTAGCGGTCCACACCGTAGTTCATCAGGGCATGGCAGGAGTCGAGCAGGTCTTCCACTGCATCGATGCCATGGCGCTCTTCGCATTGCATGATGTACTGCTTGGCGAAGACCAGATAATCGATGATCGAACTGGCATCGGTCCAGGTCCGGAACAGGTAATTGCCCTTGAAGAAGCTGTTATGCCCGTAGCAGGCGTGGGCGACGACCAGAGCCTGCATGCAGATGGTGTTTTCTTCCATCAGATAGGCAATGCACGGATCCGAGTTGATCACGATCTCGTAGGCCAGCCCCATCTGCCCGCGAGTGTAGGATTTCTCGGTGCTCAGGAAGTGTTTGCCGTATGACCAGTGGTGATAGCCCAGCGGCATGCCCACCGAGGCATAGGCATCCATCATCTGCTCGGCCGTGATGACCTCGATCTGGTTCGGATAGGTATCCAGAGCGTAGCGATCAGCGATACGGCTGATTTCGCGGTCGTAGGCCTGGATCAGTTCAAATGTCCACTCGGACCCTGTGGAGAGGGGTTGGCGCTTCTGCTCTCTAGCGGTCATGTCACTAACCTGCGCTGGAAGAGTTCACGGAATACCGGATAGATATCACCGGCAGAGACCAGCTGCTGCTGGGCAAACGTATCGGCAAACTCTTCACCGATGCGTTCGTATTCAAACCATAAGGCCTGATGCTCGCGTGGGGTGATCTCCACGTAGGTGTAGTACTGCACGAAAGGCATGATCTGCTTGGTCAGGATTTCGCGGCAGATCGGTGAGTCGTCGTTCCAGTTATCGCCATCGGAAGCCTGGGCGGCATAGATGTTCCATTCGTTGCTCGGGTAGCGTTCGGCCATGATTTCCTGCATCAGCTTCAGAGCGCTGGAAACGATGGTGCCGCCGGTTTCCCGTGAATAGAAGAACTCTTCTTCGTCAACTTCGCGGGCGCTGGTGTGGTGGCGGATGAACACGACTTCGATCTTGTCGTAGTTACGCTTGAGAAACAGGTACAGCAGGATGAAAAAGCGCTTGGCGACATCCTTGGTCGCCTGGGTCATGGAGCCAGAGACGTCCATCAGGCAGAACATCACCGCTTTTGAGCTTGGGTTGGGTTGCTTGACCAGCAGGTTGTACTTGAGGTCGAAGGTGTCCAGGTAGGGCACGCGACGAATCCGCGCTTTCAAACGGTCTATTTCTACTTCCAGTTCCTGGATGTCGCCGAAGTTGTCTGGTTCTTCGCGCTTGAGACGCTCCAGCTCGTTCACCGTTTCCTTGAGCTTGGCGCGGCTGCTGCCGGACAGCGCGATGCGGCGTGCATGGGCCGAGCGCAGGGTACGAATGATATTGATGCGCGATGGGTTGCCCTCGTTACTGATCCCGGCGCGTACAGTCTTGAACGTGTCGGTGCCGGTCAGGTTGCGTTTGACCAGGTTGGGCAGCTCGAGGTCCTCGAACATGAATTCGAGAAACTCTTCCTGGGTGATCTGGAAGACGAACTCGTCCATGCCTTCGCCGGAGTTGCTTGCCTTGCCAGGCCCCTTGCCACCGCCACCACCTTGCGGGCGGGCGATATGCTCGCCGCTGGAGAATTCCTTGTTGCCGGGATGGACAACCGTCTGTTTGCCACCGCGACCATGATGAAGCACCGGCTCGTCGATATCGCGACCGGGAATGCTTATTTGCTCGCCATGCTCCATATCGGTAATGGAGCGACGACTGACCGCTTCTTCCACTGCTTTTTTGATGTGGTCACGATAACGCCGCAGAAACCGCTGGCGATTTACCGTGCTCTTGTTCTTGCCATTGAGGCGTCGGTCGATCACATAGCTCATAGGCCCTCCGGGCAGCCGCAAGTAGAAAGCAGCTTCAAGCTACAAGCTGGTTGCGGTCGTATCTGTGAACCCGACCGTCCCAGCTTGTTGCCTGAGGCTTGTAGCTTACCGCTGCATCACTGTGACTTGCGCACGCGCAGATACCACTCGGAGAGTAGACGCACCTGTTTGTCGGTATAGCCCCGCTCGACCATTCGGGTGACGAAGTCGTTGTGTTTTTGTTGATCCTCTTTGCTGGCCTTGGCGTTGAAACTGATGACTGGCAGCAGGTCCTCGGTGTTGGAGAACATTTTCTTCTCGATCACCACACGCAGTTTTTCGTAACTGAGCCAGGTTGGATTCTTGCCGTTGTTGTTGGCGCGGGCACGCAGCACGAAGTTGACGATCTCGTTGCGGAAATCTTTCGGGTTGCTGATGCCGGCAGGTTTTTCGATCTTTTCCAGCTCTTCGTTCAGGGCGACACGGTTGAGAATTTCACCGGTTTCCGGATCACGATATTCCTGGTCCTGAATCCAGAAGTCTGCATACAGCACGTAGCGGTCGAAGATGTTCTGACCGTATTCGCTGTAGGACTCAAGGTACGCGGTCTGGATTTCCTTGCCGATGAACTCGATGTAGCGCGGTGCCAGATACTCCTTGATGAAACGCAGATAGCGCTCACGGGTTTCAGCCGGGAATTGCTCCTGTTCGATCTGCTGCTCCAGCACGTACAACAGGTGTACCGGGTTGGCGGCGATTTCGTGTGGATCGAAGTTGAAGACCTTGGACAGGATCTTGAATGCGAAGCGGGTTGAAAGGCCGTTCATGCCTTCGTCGACGCCCGCACTGTCGCGGTACTCCTGGATCGACTTGGCCTTGGGGTCTGTATCTTTGAGATTCTCGCCGTCATACACACGCATCTTGGAGTAGATGTTGGAGTTTTCCGGCTCTTTGAGGCGCGACAGAGTCGTGAACTGCGCCAGCATTTTCAGTGTGTCGGGCGCGCAATGCGCCTTGGCCAGCGAGCTGTTGAACAGCAGCTTGTCGTAGATCTTGATCTCGTCGCTGACACGCAGGCAGTACGGCACTTTCACGATGTAGATACGGTCGATGAAGGCTTCGTTGTTCTTGTTGTTACGGAAGCTGTGCCATTCCGATTCGTTGGAGTGAGCCAGCAGGATGCCCGTAAACGGAATCGCCCCCAGGCCTTCGGTACTGTTGTAGTTGCCTTCCTGAGTCGCAGTCAGCAACGGGTGCAGGACCTTGATAGGCGCCTTGAACATCTCGACGAATTCCATCAGGCCCTGGTTGGCCCGGCACAGAGCGCCTGAATAGCTGTAGGCGTCTGCGTCGTTTTGCGGGAATTCCTCAAGCTTGCGGATATCGACCTTACCCACCAGAGCGGAAATGTCCTGGTTGTTCTCGTCACCCGGCTCGGTTTTCGCCACGCCGATCTGGTTGAGAACCGATGGATAAAGTTTCACCACCTTGAACTGGCTGATGTCGCCCCCGAACTCAGCCAGACGTTTGGTCGCCCATGGCGACATGATGGTGTTGAGGTAGCGCCGAGGGATGCCGAAGTCCTCTTCGAGAATGGCACCGTCTTCGGTTGCATTGAACAACCCCAGTGGCGACTCGAAGACCGGCGAACCCTTGATTGCGTAGAAGGGGACTTTTTCGATCAGTTGTTTGAGCTTTTCAGCCAGAGACGACTTGCCGCCACCCACCGGACCCAGCAGATAGAGGATTTGTTTCTTTTCCTCAAGGCCTTGGGCTGCGTGGCGGAAATACGACACGATCTGGTCGATGCATTCTTCCATTCCATGGAAGTCCGCAAAGGCCGGATAACGCCGGATCACCTTGTTGGAAAAGATCCGCGACAACCGTGAGTTGGTGGAGGTATCCACCAGTTCGGGCTCGCCAATGGCCAGCAGAAGACGTTCTGCGGCAGAGGCGTAGGCGCTGCGATCCTGTTTGCAGAGCTCCAGATACTCCTGTAACGAGAGCTCTTCCTGACGTGTGGTTTCAAAGCGTTGTTGGAAGTGGCTAAAAATACTCATGACGTCACCTCGCTCGATACGTTGAGCCGGCGGCGGATCGTCAGTCGATGCTGGCAGCAGCTGAGTATCCAGATGCCGTTTACCCCCCAGAACACCATAAAAGTAACTACCGATGACCCACGCGCCGGTGTACCGGCTCTCCCCTGATTACGGATGGCCTGAGGCTAAGGATAGTTCGGATTCAGAAAGATAAAGAAGGGATGAACAAGAAGTCGGGCTGACCGTTCGTCAGTTTGGGCGCGAACCCGCGCAGGACGCGGGATCAGCAGGATAAAAATATTTTTTCAGAGTCGTGCTGGCCGTTTATACATATCTGCACCAGCATCCGTTCTGTCGTTAACCTTGCGCTGTTTCGCCCGGGAACGTGGTGCGCCACAACTCGAAACCACCGTCCAGGCTGTACACGTCGGAGAAGCCCTGGCCTACGAGATAGGCTGCAGCACTCTGGCTGGAGTTTCCGTGGTAACAGACCACCACCAGCGGCTTGTCCAGATCGGCCTTGGCGATGAAGTCAGCGATCGAGTGATTGTCCAGATGCTGCGAATCGGGAATGTGGTTGCTGGCGAAAGCCTGAGGGTCGCGAACGTCCACCAGTACGGCGCCCTGTTCGCGCAGGGCGTGGGCCTGTTCAGGGGGAATGCGTTTGAATTCGGTCATGATTGGGCTCCTGAGCTGATCTTTTAACGCCGGGCCTCGCTGGCCTCTGGCTGGGAAATGAGGGATGTTGCCGGGCGTGGGGCGGCATTGCCGACAGCATCGCAATCGCAGCGATGACGTTCAAGGGTGTCGACGTTCATAAGGGTCATGGCGCCGCCCCACACGCACCCGCTGTCCAGCGCATAAATGCCGGGCTCGTCGCACTTGCCTTCGAGGGCTGCCCAGTGGCCGAAGATGATCTTCAGGTCCCGGGTCTTGCGATTCTCGTGCTGGAACCATGGTTTGTAGCCTGGCAGGGCGGTCTCGATGCCTTCCTTGCTCTTGAGGTCGAGCTTGCCTTCGCGGGTACAGAAGCGCATGCGGGTGAAATAGTTGGTGATGACGCGCAGCCTTGTCACGCCTTGCAGGTCATTGTCCCACTTGACGGGTTCATTGCCGTACATGCCATCCAGAAAGGGCTCGTACAGATTGTCGTCCTGTAAGGCCTGTTCGACTTCGCTGGCGCACTTGAGGGCTTTTTTCAGCGACCACTGCGGGGCTATGCCTGCGTGGGCCATGGCGATATTGCGCTGGGCGTCGTAGTGCATCAGTTTTTGCCGACGCACCCAATCCAGTAGTTCATTGCTGTCCGGCGCTTCAAGAATCTCGCGCAGGGTGTCGGATTTCTTGAGGCGTTCTATCTTGCGTGAGGCGGCCAGCAGGTGCAGGTCATGATTGCCCAGTACACAGACGATGGACTCGCGGATGCTGTAGAGAAAACGCAGCGTTTCCAGCGATTGCGGGCCACGGTTGACCAGGTCGCCCACTAGCCATAGCTGATCCCTGGCCGGATCGAACCGGACATCGTCGAGCAGGCATTTCAACGGTTCAAGGCAACCTTGCAGGTCGCCAACGGCATATACCGCCATCAGTGAAGGGCACCTGGTACGGCAAGGCGGAAGGGCGCAATCACTGCATCGAAGCGTTTGCCGTCTTCGGCGAGCATCTGATACGAGCCTTGCATGTTGCCGACTTTCGTCGTCATCACTGTGCCGCTGCTGTAAGTGTGGCTCTGGCCAGCCTGGATCAATGGCTGTTGGCCTACGACGCCTTCACCACGCACTTCTTCGACATGGCCGTCACCGTCAGTGATGACCCAGTGCCGTGAAAGCAGCCTGGCAGGCAGTTCGCCGTTATTGTGGACGGTGATGGTGTAAGCGAAGGCGAAGCGATTCTGCTCGGGTTGCGATTGTTCTGCGAGGAAGCGCGTGACGACGCTGACGTCGACCTGATAACGGGAATCGGGCATGCGGTAGACCTTGAAAGCTATAGCAGCGGAAAAAACTGGAGCATTCGATAGATAGGTCAGTCTAGGACAAGTAAACGGAAAATGACTAACGGCACATAGCCATTTACTTGCCCCTTCAGATTATTCCACCCCTGCCTTTTCACTGAGTTTGTCCGCCAGACGGACAAATGCAGCAAGATCCAGTTGCTCGGGACGCAGGCTGCCATCGACACCGGCAGCCGCAATGTCATCTGCGCTCAGCAGTAGTTTGAGTGTGTTGCGCAGGGTCTTGCGGCGCTGGTTGAAGGCTTCGCGCACAAGGCGCTCCAGCAGGCGGTGATCCTTGGCCGGGTGTGGCAGTGTTTCATGGGGCACAAGGCGGACAATGGCAGAGTCCACTTTCGGTGGCGGGTTGAATGCTCCCGGCCCGACGTTGAACAGGTGTTCCACACGGCAGTGGTATTGAACCATGATCGACAGGCGGCCCCAGTCTCCGCCGCCCGGTCCGGCGGCGAGCCGCTCGACCACTTCCTTTTGCAGCATGAAGTGCATGTCGCGAATCAGGCCGGCGTTTTGCAGCAGATGAAAAATCAGCGGCGTGGAAATGTTGTAGGGCAGGTTGCCCACGACACGCAGGCTGTTGGGCGCAGCGCCCAGGCTGTTGAAGTCGAACTTCAGGGCATCGCCTTGATGCAGGTTGAAGTTCGGCTTGCCTGCGAACTGGCTGTTGAGGATCGGGATCAGGTCCTTGTCCAGTTCAACCACATCGAGGTGCGCGCCGCTGTTGAGCAGCCCTTCTGTCAGGGCACCCTGGCCCGGGCCGATTTCCAGCAGGCGGTCTTCAGGCTTGGCCCGGATGGCGCGCAGGATCTTGTCGATAACGCCCGCGTCATGCAGGAAGTTCTGCCCGAAGCGCTTGCGCGCCCGGTGTTGGTATTGCTCGGTCATGAATGAGTCTCGGCCATCTGGTAGGCGGTTTGCAGGGCTACTTTCAGGCTGCCGGTGTCGATGTTTCCGCTGCCAGCCAGATCCAGCGCAGTGCCATGATCGACGGAAGTGCGGATGATCGGCAGGCCGAGCGTGATATTGACTGCCGCGCCGAAACCTTTGTATTTCAGCACGGGCAGGCCCTGGTCGTGATACATCGCCAGCACTGCATCGCAGTGCTCCAGATATTTGGGGGTAAACAGAGTGTCGGCAGGCAGCGGGCCTCGCAAGTCGATGCCTTCGCTGCGCAGACGCTCCAGGGTTGGTTCGATGATGTCTATTTCTTCGCGGCCCAGATGACCGCTTTCGCCGGCATGCGGATTGAGGCCGCAGACCAGAATGCGTGGCCGGGCTATGCCGAACTTGTTGACCAGATCGGCATGCAGGATGCGTGTGACGCGCTCCAGGCGTTCCGGTGTAATGGCATCGGCAATGTCGCGCAGCGGAAGATGGGTGGTGACCAGCGCCACGCGCAGATCGCCCGTAGCCAGCATCATCACTACTTGCTCGGTGTGAGTCAGTTCTGCAAGAAATTCCGTATGGCCGGAGAAGGCGATGCCGCCCTCGTTGATCACGCCCTTGTGGACAGGAGCGGTAATCATCCCGGCGAACAGCCCGTCGACACAGCCTTGAGCGGCGCGAGTCAGGGTCTGCAGTACGAAAGCGGCATTGGCCTTGTCCAGCGCGCCAGTAACCACCTTGGCCTGCAAGGGCGTATCCCAGACATACAGGCTGCCGGCAGGCGCCGGTACGTCCGGAAAGACGTCAGGGGTGACGGCAAGCAGATTGACAGCCACCCCCAACTGCGTGGCCCGCTCCAGGAGCAGGTCACGGTTGGTAATGGCTATCAGGGGGTGTGGCTGAGGCTGCGTGGCGAGTAGCAGGCAAAGGTCAGGACCAATGCCGGCCGGCTCGCCGGGTGTCAGTGCGAAACGCTTTGGCTTCACTGTGCAGCCTGGGCTGCGCCAGGGAGTTTGATTTCAACGTAGGCTTCGTCACGGATCTGACGCAGCCAGGTTTGCAGCTCTTCGTCGTATTTGCGGTTACGCAGTACGCCCAGGGCTTGCTGGTCACGGGCCTGGCTGGTGGCGTCGGTGGCGCGGCGGCCAAGAACTTCCAGAATGTGCCAGCCGTAAGCTGTCTTGAAGGGTTTGGACAGCACGCCTTGTGGTGTGTCGTTCATCGCTGCGCGGAACTCTGGAACCAGAGAGTTCGGGTCCACCCAGTTCAGGTCGCCACCATTGAGCGCCGAACCCGGGTCTTCCGAGAAGCTCTTCGCCAGTTCGCCGAAGTTCTCGCCAGACTCGATGCGATCATAAAGCTTGGTAGCCAGACGGCGTGTCTCTTCTTCGCTGCGGATTTCGCTTGGCTTGATGAGGATGTGACGCACATGCACTTCGTCGCGTATCTGGGTCTGGCCTTCGCCGCCGCGTTTTTCCAGCAGCTTGAGGATGATGAAACCGCCCGGTGTACGTGCCGGTGGAGTCACCTCGCCTGGACGCATCGAACTGAGCATGTCACCGAAAGGTGGTGGGAGTTGAGCTGCCTTGCGCCAGCCCATGTCGCCGCCTTCCAGTGCGCTTTCGCTTGCCGATCGTGCAACGGCCAGTTGAGCGAAGTCGGCACCTTTCTGCAATTGACCGTAGATGTCCTGAGCCTGACGGGCCGCCGCCTGAATCGCATCGGACGAAGCGCTGTCCGGTGTCGCGATCAGGATGTTGGCCAGATGGAACTCTTCGGACAACTGAGCCTTGCCCAGATCCGAGGCCAGGAAGTTCTTCACTTCCTGTTCGGACACCTGGATACGCTCGGCCACACGACGCTGGCGCACGCGGCTGATGATCATCTCGCGACGAACCTGCTCGCGGGCATCGTTGTAGGACAGGCCGTCATGAGCCAGGGCTGCACGGAATTGCTCAACGCTCATGTTGTTACGCTGGGCAATGGTGTCGATAGCCTGGTTCAGCTCTTCATCGGTGATGCGAATGCCGGAGCGCTCGCCAATCTGCAGTTGAAGGTTTTCCAGGATCAGGCGATCGAGTACCTGCGGCTGAAGCGCTTCGGCCGGTGGTGTGCCGGCCCCGCGCTTGGCAATGGTCTGCTGGACTTCGCGAACACGCTGGTCCATCTGGCTTTTCATGATCACGTCGTTATCGACGATGGCCACTACGCTGTCCAGAGGTTGGACCGCTGCATGAACAGCGCCGCTCAGGAGTAACGCGCCCAGCATCAGCGGGCGCAAACAATCAGAAAGCTTGGTCTTCACGTTCACGATAACCTTGAATGCCTTTGTCCAGGAAGGTCTCTACTTTGGCGCCGGTAACGCCACCAAGTCCCTTCAGCACAATTTGTAGGAATATGCCGCGGTCGCCTTTTTCGTTCTGAGGGGCTTCCTGGCTGTATTCGTCGTAGTCGACCCAGTAACGGTTGATCAGACGCAGTTTCCAGCAGCAGTTGTCGTACTCGAAACCACCAAAGGCTTCAAGGGTACGGTCGCGGTTGTAGTCATACTGCCAGCGGCTGATCAGGCTCCATTGCGGCACGATTGGCCAGATGACCGAGAAATCGTGCTGCTGGATCTTGTAGTAGTCCTTCACGTAGCCCGGCTGGCCAGGCGTGCCATAGTCGCCACCGCCCACTGTCCAGCGGCCAGTGTTCTCGTCGTAGCGGACCTGGTCGTTGCGATAGCGGTAGCCGGCGTTGATGATCTTGCCCGGGTTATCTTCAGGCTGATAATGCAGCATCGTGCTGCCCGAACGGGTGCTGCGGCTGTCCGGATCCCAGTTGAAGTCGGAGTTGATACGGAAATCGCGGTTGAAGCGATATTCGTGCTCCAGTGCATAAGGCGAAACGTTGGCCTTGGCATCGTCGCGGTCGGCGAAGGTGATGCCCGGCAGTTGAACCTTGCGATCACTGAAGTACACCGCCTGACCAATGCTGAAGCGCTGACGTTCAAAGCCGTTTTCTTCGATCCAGCGGTTGGTGACACCGAAGGAAAGCTTGTTCTCGTCACCGATACGGTCGTAACCGGTAAAGCGGTTGTCGCGGAACAGGGACGAGTAGTTGAACGTGCTTTCACTCGTGTCGAAAACCGGAATGTCTTCCTGATCTCTCTCGGGTGAATAGAGATAGAACATGCGCGGTTCAAGAGTCTGGCGATAATCCTTGCCGAACCACTGGGTATTGCGGTCGAAGTACAGGCCGCTGTCCACGCTCACGATTGGCACGCTGCGGGTCTGCTTGCTTTCGAAGTCAGGCACGGCGGCTCTGCCGCGGCTGTCCAGATCCAGGTCGTACTGGGTGTAGACATACTTCAGCTTGGGCGTCAGGAAACCATAGGTCCAGTTCATCGGCAGGCTGACCGACGGAGCCAGGTTCAGACGATCACCGTTGGCGCGTGCAAGGCCGCCTACGTTGGTGTCCAGACGGGCTTCCGGGTTGCCATCCCTGTCGAAGTAGGTGCCGGTTTGCAGGTCACGCTCGAAACGCACGGCTTCGGTTTCATAATCGAAACGAAGGCCCGCCGGCCTGAAGGGCAGTGTGCCGTTGAGGGTCAGCTGTGGCAGACGGTCGTATGGCGTGATGTTGGCGATCGATGCCATCTTGTAGGCATGGACGTTGAACATTGCCCTGTAGCTGTCACCGCGATAGGTCAGGGACCCTTGCTGGTTGAGGAACTCAGGTGTGTTCACGCCGATCTGATCGGTTTCCAGATCCTGGAAGTAGTACGGGTCGCTGATGTCGGTGTAGTCGACCTTGGTCATCCAGCGGGAGTCCAGGCCACCCACGTGCTGCCAGTTCATCATCCAGCGGGTTTTTTCGTACTCGGACTGCAGCCTGCGCTCGTCATTCTCGTCATTGAGGTAAGCGCCGCCGAACTGGCCTTCGCTGCTCTTGGTGAGGTAACGGAATTCGCCTTCCATCAACAGGCCGCGGTCGGCCATGTAGCGTGGATACAACGTGGCGTCGTAGTTGGGCGCCAGGTTGAAGTAGTAAGGCGTGACCAGCGTGAAGCCGTTGTCGCCACCGGCAGCAATGGTCGGTGGCAGGAAGCCTGACTGGCGACGATCGTCGATCGGGAAGTAGATATACGGCGTGTAGAGTACCGGTATGTCCTTGACCCGCAGCGTAACGTTGGTCGCGGTGCCGAAACCGGTAGCCGGGTTCAGCGTGATGTTGTTGCCCTTGAGCGTCCAGGCATTGCTGCCGGGTTCGCATGAGGTGTATGTACCATCCTTGAGGCGGATGATCGCGTTCTCTGCACGTTTTGCGTAACGGGCGTTACCGCGGATGTTCGACTTGTGCAGGACATACTCGGCGTTGTCGACCTGGGCTTCGCCGGTGTCGAGTTGCAGCTCTGCCCTGTCGCCAACGATCAAGGCGCCGTTGTCGCGCAAACGGACATCACCGTTGAGTTCGCCACGGTTCTCGGCCTGATACAGGGCCGCTTCCTGAGCCTGGACCTGCATGCTGCCCTGACGCAATACGACATCGCCTGCCAGGGTCGCGATCTGCTCTTCCTGCTGATAACGCGAGACCTTGGCTCCGATGAATGTCGGGGCGTCGCTCTTGGGCGTCTTGTCATCCATGCCCGGACGGATCGGCTCTACATAGGCACCGGAGCAATAAGGACCGGTTTCGGCCAGTTGCGCAGGCGTGAGCTTTTCACGGGGAACCCAGTCAAGGTGGCTGTAGTCAGCACTACGCGACGCCAGACCCTTGCCTTTGGCTTCGGTGACCAGCAGCGCTGTATTGGCAGGTTTGCCAGCCGTGGTGCCTTGCGAAATCACGGTGCCGTTGGAACTGACCTCGGTCGCGTTATGCACGGGACGTGGAGGCAGCTCTACAGCAGCTGTATTTGATTTCGGCGCACAGTTCCAGGCACCCGAAGCAGAGACTGAGCAGTCATACTGTTCCGCGGCAACCACGAACTGAGTGGCCAGAGGTTGCATCGCCAGCAGACTGCCGGTTACGAGCAACGGAAATTTTTTACGAAACGCGGGGGATTTCAATGCCATCTTATTAGTCCGGGCTTCCTGCGCGCCATCTGCCCGCGGGGGGGCCGCACGCCTCTCGATGGGCTGAAAAAGATCCCGGATAATAAAGCATGACCCGCTTGACGGCTAGCGCCGTCGGAGACCCTTGTAATGTCAGACCAAGATATACGCCTTCAATCCCTGAAAGTTTGGCTCGATGAGCAGTTGCCAGCGCTCTTTGCCAGGCAACAATGGGGCGCCGTACCCCCGGCCACGTTGACTGCGGCCAGTAGCGACGCAAGTTTCCGTCGCTATTTCCGCTGGGAAGGCGGCGATAAAACTTTTATTGTCATGGATGCGCCACCACCGCAGGAAAACTGCAAACCCTTCGTGGATATTGCTCATTTATTGGCCAGATCCGGCATTAATGTTCCGAAAATTTATGCCGAAGACCTGACGCAGGGCTTTTTGCTGCTCAATGATCTGGGGCGTCAGACCTATCTGGACGTGATCGATGCGGACAACGCCGATGCGTTGTTTGGCGATGCCATCGAAGCGTTGCTGGCCTATCAGCAACTGCCGATGGATGCGCCATTGCCCAGCTATGACGTAGCCTTGCTGCGCCGTGAGCTGGAGCTTTTTCCAGAGTGGTATGTGAAGCGGCATCTGGGTATCGAAATGGACCCGGCGCAACAGACCAAGTGGCAACATGTCAGCGACCTGTTGATCGAAAGTGCTCTGGCACAGCCCAAAGTGCTGGTTCATCGCGACTATATGCCGCGCAACCTGATGATCAGTGAACCGAATCCGGGCGTGCTGGATTTCCAGGATGCGGTATACGGGCCGGTTACTTATGACATCACCTGCCTGTTCAAGGATGCTTTCCTGAGCTGGCCTCAGGAGTGTGTGAACGGCTGGTTGCAGACCTACTGGGACAAGGCGCGTGCGGTGGGCATTCCGGTTCATGAGGATTTCGCCAGTTTTTCGCGAGCCAGTGATCTGATGGGCGTGCAGCGGCATTTGAAGGTCATCGGGATTTTTGCCCGTATCTGCCATCGTGATGGCAAGCCGCGCTATCTGGGTGATGTTCCGCGTTTCTTCTCCTATATAGAGGCCGTTGTGTCGCGACGCCCGGAACTGGCGGAGCTGGGACAATTGCTGAACAGTTTGCAGCACCGCGTCGATGCGTCGGCGTGACGTGTGATTTTTAAAAGGGATCGATTGTGTTGAAGAGGATTGAATGAAAGCGATGATTCTCGCCGCCGGCAAAGGCGAGCGGATGCGCCCCTTGACCCTGCACACACCAAAGCCTTTGGTGCGTGCCGGTGGTGTTCCCCTGATCGAATACCATCTCAAGGCATTGCATCAGGCCGGGTTTCACGATCTGGTCATCAATCACGCCTGGTTGGGGCAACAGATCGAAGACTATCTTGAGGATGGTCAACGTTGGGGGCTGAATATCCGTTACTCCCCGGAAGGCGAACCACTGGAAACAGGTGGCGGCATTCTCCGGGCTTTGCCACTGCTGGGCGATGAGCCTTTTGTGGTGGTAAACGGCGATATCTGGACCGACTACAACTTTGCCGAACTGCGCAGGCCCATAGCCGGGCTTGCCCATCTGGTGATGATCGATAATCCCGCGCACCACCCGACTGGCGACTTTTCCCTGATCGACGGCCAGTTGCAGGATGGCGTTCCAGATGCGCAGCGCCTGACCTACAGCGGCATTGCCATCTTGCATCCACGCTTGTTTGCAGGCTGCGAAGCCGGTGCGTTCGCACTGGCTCCGTTGCTGCGTCAGGCGATGGCGCAAGGGCAAGTGACGGGCGAGCATTTTCGCGGCACCTGGATCGACGTCGGCACTCATGAGCGTCTTGGCGAAGTCGAGCGATTACTGTCGGGGACCCGCTAGATGCTGTGGCCAGGCACACTGTTCGGCGCCGGTGCTGGATATGCCATTGCCGACATTCCGGGGGCGCTGCTGGGTTCTTTGTTGGGGCAGGCTCTGGATCGTCGCCTGCAACTGCACACCTGGGCTCATGTACGTGAGCGTCTGGGCGGGCGCTCTGCCGTGCGCGACGAGGATCTGCTGTTCGTGCTGCTGGGGCGTCTGGCCAAGAGCGGTGGTCGGGTCGTTGCCAGCCATATTCATCAGGCGCAGGCGGAAATGCGCCGCTTGAATATGGATGAGGCGGCACAGCGTCTTGCGATTGCGGCTTTCAATCGTGGCAAGGACGGCGCTGACGGGCTGCGCAGTTATCTGCGTCGTCTGCGTGGCCAGCCGGGTATGGCTGAGGGCTTGCTGCGAGCTTGTTGGCGCATGGCCTGGGCTGACGGAAAGGTCACTCGCATCGAGCGTGAACTGATCGGCGCGTGGGGGATGTGGCTGGGCTGGTCGGAGCTGAAAATCGAGGCGCTGGCTGCCGAGCATGATCCGATGAAAAGACGGCCTGTCAGCAGCTCGGATGAATACAGCGGAGCGTTGTCACTCCTGGGCGTGGAGGCCGATACGGATCCTGCGAGCATCAAGCGCGCCTATCGTCGTCTGCTCAGTCGTCACCACCCCGACAAGATTGCCGGGGGCGGTGCCAGTGCATTGCAAGTGCGTGTTGCCACTGAAAAGACCAGCGAACTGCATAGCGCTTACAGAGTGATCAAGGCGCGTCGCGGGTTTCGTTGATTGCGTTTGTTCGCGAATGAATCCGCTCCTGCGTGATCGACGCAGGAGCGGATTCATTCGCGAAAAGGACTGTCATTCCGCCTCTACCCAGCCCCGAATACGGCGAAATATCTGCTCCTGTTCGGCGTCTTCATTACCCACAATGTTGATCAGCGCAACCTGGGTAAAGCCTGCACCCTTGGCGCGCTTGCTGACTTGCAAGCGAGCACTGGCTGCCTGAGGTGCCTGATTATTGTAGATGAAGTCCGCTGTTTTCATTTTCAGTGTCGGCACCAGATCCAGCAGCAAAGGCTTGGTATTGATCGGCTCGCGGGCGGCAACCATCGCGAACTTCTGGACCAGCGGAGATTGCCGCTCACTCAGAAAGCGCGCAGCCCAATAGGCACCACTGCTGTGGCCGATCAGTACGATGCTGCGCGCCTTGTTCTGCTGTGCGAAGCTGATTGCGCTTTCGATGCGGGCAAAGATGTGCTCGGCTTCGGCCTTGGCGCGCTCCTCGGCAGCGGCAGCCCGGGCGACCTCGTCACCAGCCTGCGCCTGAGTGTCGGCTGCTTTTGCCGCGTCATCCTTCGGCGCATCCTTGGGTTTTTCCTCGGCGGCAGGTGCGTCCGGCTCGCGAGGCATCAGGGCTTCGTCCTGTACATCCGGCAGGGTGATACTCAGCGTGGCCCAGCCGGTATCGGGGAACTTGCGACGTAGCGGGCCGACCACATCCGGCCAGTCGGCCGATTCGCCAGCACCCGGCAGGAAAATGATCGCGCCTTTCGGGTCGGCGCTGTTGGCGGGCTTCCAGAGCGCCAGGAAGCTTTCGTCACCTGCCTGCAATTGCTGCAGATCCTGCGGTGGCAACTGACGCTCAAGGGCAATGGCGTCTTCCTGCGCACGGGTCAGCAGTGGCGCACGCTCCACGGGAGCATCGGCGGACGCTGCATCCTTGGTGGGGGCAGGATCGGCAGCCACCACTGGCAGCGCGCAAGGTACTATCAGCGACAGGAGCAACGCAGGAAGCGTTGCACGAAAGGTATGGGACATCGAATATTCCAGGCCAGAAACTATCCCGGCAGCCTAATGCGTTGATCGGTATTTGTCAGGTCCCGGGGGCGATCCATGGTCGCCAAACGAAAACAGACGAGAACGACACGTTGATGATTGGTCTTCTGCGCACCGGTTTTATCGGCTGCCTGGCTTTGCTCTTGATGCTTCAGGTGGCGAATGCACAGGCTGATGAGTCGCAACCTTCTGTGCAGGTGCCGCTGAGCCAGGAGCTGCGCACCTGGCTGGACCAGCATGGCCCGCTGCGGGTCGGTCTGGTGATGCACGCTCCCTATGCCCAGTTCGATCAGCGTTTACAGCAATTGTCCGGTGCCAACGTCGACTTGATGAATGCACTGGCGGCGGCCTTGCGGGTCGAGTTGCTCTGGCGCAATTTTCCCGATCAGGCGGCCCTGGAAAAGGCGGTGGCTGCGGGGCAGGTAGATCTGGCGCCAGGCCTGATGCAAACCCCGGCCGGGCTGCGAACATGGCAGTTTTCCGATCCTTATCTGCGGGTTTCGCAATTGGTGATCGGAGAGCGTGATGGCAGCTCGGTGGTGGATCTGGAAAAAGTCGATGAGCGTTCGCGGGTGG
The DNA here is from genome assembly GCF_015471405.1 of Pseudomonas cichorii. Taxonomy (GTDB): domain Bacteria; phylum Pseudomonadota; class Gammaproteobacteria; order Pseudomonadales; family Pseudomonadaceae; genus Aquipseudomonas; species Aquipseudomonas serbiensis. Next base: position 44,396 of record NZ_BLVZ01000005.1, on the reverse strand, counting down.
CCGTGCGCATGCCGAGTTCGACGGCAGATTATCTGCGCAGCAATTACCCTCACCTGAACCTGCAAGGTGTGCCACTTGAACGCCAGGCCCTGCAATTGTTGTTGAGCCAGCAGGCGCGCTATGCCGTGGTGGATGAAGCGCAACTCAGCCGTCTGTTCCGGGAGCCTGAGTTTGCCGGGCTGGCCGTGGTGGGCGATATCGGTTTGCCGCAATTGCTGCGCGTGGCGACACGCCGGGATGCTCCGCAACTTGCCACTATCGTCAGCGAGGCCTTGCATGTGATTCCGGCGAAAGAACTGGACCAGTTGCACTCGCGCTGGATGCCACTCAAGTCTTCGCGTTTCAGTGAGTCCCCCGGCCTGTGGCAGAACCTCTGCCTGTTGCTGCTGGTGATGTTGCTGGCCTGTTTTGCGATTGTGGTCTGGCAGCGCCGTCAGCAGCAGGCCCTGGAGCAAGAGCTGGTCGACGCACGCGAAGACATTGCCCGGCGTGTTGAAGGCGAGGAGGCGCTGCGTCTGGCGCAGTTCTCCATCGATCAGAGCACGGTCGGCATTCTCTGGGTCAACTGGGACAGTCGGGTGCGTTATGCCAACCATGCGGCCGAGACCATGCTCGGGTATGCGCGCGGCGGTGTGGTGGATCGGCCGCTGATCGATTTCGAGCCCGGTCTGCATATGGATCGCTGGCTGAACCTGTGGAAGAACGCCCGCTCGAGCGAAGACAGCCCGCAAGTGTTCGAGACCAATTGCATCCGGGCCGATGGCAGCGTGCTGCCCACTGATGTGTCTTTGAGTTTTCTGCGTTTTCGCGAGGCGGAGTATCTGGTGGTGTTCCTCAGTGACGTCAGCGAACGGCGTCGCGCCCATGACCAGTTACGCGAGCTGTCGGCGCATCTGGAGAGTGTGCGCGAAGAGGAAAAAGCCCGTATCGCTCGTGAGGTCCATGACGAGTTGGGCCAGATGCTGACAGTGCTGAAGCTGGAAACCTCCATGTGTGAGCTGGCTTATGCCGACCTCGATCCCGGGTTGAGTGAGCGCCTGAACAGCATGAAGCGTCTGATCGCTCAACTCTTCCAGTTGGTACGCGACGTTGCCACAGCGTTGCGTCCGCCGATTCTCGATGCGGGCATCGCCTCGGCCATCGAGTGGCAGGCCCGGCGCTTCGAGGCCCGCACGCAGATTCCGTGTCTGGTTCAGGTGCCGGACAACCTGCCGCCACTCAGCGACGCCAGGGCCACTGGCATGTTTCGTATCCTTCAGGAAGCGCTGACCAACGTCATCCGCCACGCCCGGGCGGATACGGTAGAAGTCAGCCTGACGCTGGACGACGGTGTGATGTGCATGACCATCGCCGACGACGGTCAGGGCTTTGTGATGCAGTCTGGCCGTGCTGTCTCCTTCGGTCTGGTGGGGATGCGCGAGCGTGTCCTGATGCTGGGTGGCAGATTGGAACTGGACAGCGAGGTCGGTGAGGGCACAACCTTGTGCGCATATATCCCGTTGGACCCCGTTGGGCAGGAGCGAGAAAAGTGATTCGTGTACTGGTAGCTGAAGACCACACCATTGTGCGTGAGGGCATCAAGCAGCTTATCGGCCTGGCGAAGGATCTGCTTGTGGTGGGCGAGGCCAGTAATGGCGAGCAGTTGCTTGAAACCCTGCGGCATGTGCCCTGCGAAGTGGTGCTGCTGGATATCTCCATGCCGGGCGTCAACGGCCTGGAGGCGATTCCCCGGATTCGGGCGTTGAATAATCCGCCGGTGATTCTGGTGTTGTCGATGCATGACGAAGCGCAGATGGCTGCCCGTGCATTGAAAGTCGGCGCGGCGGGATATGCGACCAAGGACAGCGATCCGGCCCTGTTGCTGACAGCCATTCGTCGGGTGGCGGCCGGAGGGCGTTATATCGACCCGGATCTGGCGGACCGCATGGTATTCGAGGTCGGTCTGACCGACAGTCGCCCGTTGCACTCGTTACTGTCGGAGCGCGAGTTTTCGGTGTTCGAGCGTCTGGCTCAGGGCGCCAACGTCAATGACATCGCTCAGCAACTGGCCCTGAGCAGCAAGACCATCAGCACCCACAAGGCGCGCCTGATGCAGAAGATGAACCTCCACTCGCTGGCGGACCTGGTGAAATATGCTATGGAGCACAAGCTGCTCTGATCCTGAAAACGACACCGTAGGAGCGAATTCATTCGCGAAAAACTATGTACCTGTGGTGTCAGGTAGGGCGCTTTCCCGAATGAATTCGGTCCTACGGGGTTTTCTGCGTACAAAAGTGCTTGATTGCCACTTATCCAATCCCGCCATCCGTGTAGGGCAATCCCTACACCGGGGCTTCCAGCCTGCTTAGGCAAATCTCTCCTGGCCCCCGATTTGCGCGGTATGTGCGCTGTTCTAGTCTTGATCCCACGCAGACAAAACAAAGGTGTGGGTAATGAGTGACGTCGATTCAAGCGCTGGGGCAAATGATGTTCTGGTCAGCTTTCGTGGTGTGCAGAAGAGCTACGACGGCGAAGCACTGATCGTCAAAGACCTTAACCTGGACATTCGCAAAGGCGAATTCCTCACCTTGCTCGGGCCGTCGGGTTCCGGCAAGACCACCAGTCTGATGATGCTGGCCGGTTTCGAGACGCCGACCTCGGGTGAAATCCTGCTGGGCGGCCGGGCCATCAACAACGTGCCGCCGCACAAGCGCGACATCGGCATGGTGTTCCAGAACTACGCTCTGTTCCCGCACATGACCGTCGCCGAGAACCTGGCGTTCCCGCTGTCGGTGCGTGGCATGAGCAAGACCGATATCGGCGAGAAGGTCAAACGCGCACTGGGCATGGTCCAGCTTGACGCTTTTGCGCATCGCTATCCGGCGCAATTGTCCGGTGGTCAGCAGCAGCGCGTGGCCCTGGCCCGCGCACTGGTTTTCGAGCCACAACTGGTGCTGATGGACGAGCCGCTCGGCGCGCTCGACAAGCAACTGCGCGAACACATGCAGATGGAGATCAAGCATCTTCACCAGCGTCTGGGTGTGACAGTGGTCTACGTGACCCACGACCAGGGCGAAGCGCTGACCATGTCCGACCGTGTTGCGGTGTTCCATCAGGGCGAAATCCAGCAGATCGCTCCACCGCGCACCCTTTACGAAGAACCCAAAAACACCTTCGTCGCCAACTTCATTGGCGAGAACAACCGTCTCAACGGGCGCTTGGTCAGCCAGAACGGCGACCGCTGCGTCGTCGAGCTGGGGCGTGGTGAAAAAGTTGAGGCATTGGCGATCAATGTCGGCCAGGCCGGTGATCCGGTCACCCTGTCGATCCGCCCTGAACGCATCAGCCTCAATGGCCGTAGCGAAAGTTGTGTAAACCGTTTCTCGGGCCGTGTTGCCGAGTTCATTTATCTGGGCGACCACGTTCGAGTGCGTCTGGAAGTGGCAGGCAAGACCGACTTTTTCGTCAAGCAGCCTATCGCCGAGCTGGATGCGGCGTTGAGCGTTGGCGACGTCGTGCCCCTTGGATGGCAAGTCGAGCACGCTCGCGCGCTCGATCCCTTGCAGCAAGTGCATTGATCTATCGATAAAAGCAACAACAGAGGCGAACGATCGCCCATCCCAATCGCTTACCAACACTGCTCGTGGAGAAAAGAATAAATGCTGAAATCATTGAAGTTCACCGCTATCACGTTGGGCATGATGTGCGCGGCGCAAGCCATGGCCGCTGATCTGACCGTTATCTCCTTCGGCGGCGCCAACAAGGCGGCCCAGGAAAAGGCTTTCTATGCCCCTTGGGAGAAAGCAGGTAATGGCAAGATCATCGCTGGCGAGTACAACGGTGAAATGGCCAAGATCAAGACCATGGTCGACACCAAGAGCGTTTCCTGGGATCTGGTAGAAGTCGAATCGCCCGAGCTATCCCGTGGTTGCGACGAAGACATGTTCGAAGAGCTGGACCCTGCGTTGTTCGGCAAGGCCGAAAACTTCGTACCGGGCGCGCTGACCACCTGCGGTGCAGGCTTCTTCGTATGGTCCACCGTGTTGGCTTACAACGCCGACAAGGTCAGCACTGCTCCGACCAGTTGGGTCGACTTCTGGGACACCAAGAAATTCCCGGGCAAGCGCGGCCTGCGCAAAGGCGCCAAGTACACCCTGGAATTCGCTCTGATGGCTGATGGCGTTGCGCCGAAGGACGTCTACAAGGTACTGGCCAGCAAGGACGGTCAGGACCGCGCCTTCAAGAAGCTCGATGAGCTCAAGCCAAACATTCAATGGTGGGAAGCAGGCGCTCAGCCTCCTCAGTACCTTGCTTCCGGCGACGTGGTCATGAGTTCGGCCTACAACGGTCGTATCGCTGCCGTGCAGAAGGAAAGCAACCTGAAAGTGGTCTGGACCGGCGGCGTTTATGACTTCGACGCATGGGCCATTCCAAAGGGCTCGAAAAACGTTGAAGCGGCGAAGAAGTTCATCGCTTACATCCTGAGCCCGGAGCAGCAGAAGACCTATTCGCAGAACATTGCCTACGGCCCGGCCAACACCCAGGCGGTTGCTCTGCTGGACAAGGAAACCCTGCAGAACATGCCGACCACTCCTGAAAACATCAAGGATCAGGTGCAGATGGACGTGACGTTCTGGACTGACAACGGCGAGTCGCTGGAACAGCGCTTCACCGCTTGGGCTGCCAAGTAATCGCGTCAACCTGAGTTAGATCCAGGAGCGTTTCCGGCTCAGGAAACGCTCCCCTCGTTCAAAGATTTCGGAGTTCGCTATGGCCACCGCCGTGCCCCTGACTGAAGGCGCCAGCCCCAACTTGAAGCAACGCCTGGCTCGTGCCGAGCGGGTCAACCGCTGGAAAGCCCAGGCGCTGATTGCTCCGTTGGTCATCTTTCTGCTGCTGGTCTTTCTGGTGCCCATTGCTGCGTTGCTTTACAAGAGCGTCAGCAACCCGGAAGTCGTTGCCGCACTGCCGAGCACCGTGATTGAAGTCGAGAAGTGGGACGGTAAAGGGCTTCCGCCCGAGTCGACCTACAAGGCATTGAGCCTGGATCTGGCTGAAACCCGCAAGAATTCGACTTTGGGCGAGTTGTCCAAGCGCCTGAACATGGAACTGGCCGGTTATCGCAGCCTGCTGAGCAAGACCGCTCGCGCGCTGCCCTTCAAGACCGAGCCTGCCTCTTATAAAGATGCACTGGAAGCGCTGGACGAACGTTGGGGCGACCCTGCCTATTGGCAGGCCATTCGTCGCAACACCAGCAGCCTTACCCCCTATTACCTGCTGGCCGCTGTCGACCACCGCATCGACGATGTCGGTGAAGTGGCCGCTGCAACTCCGGACCAGGCCATTTACCTGGATATCTTCACCCGCACATTCTGGATGGGCCTGGTAATCACCACCATCTGTCTGGTGCTGGCGTATCCACTTGCCTATCTGTTGGCCAGCCTGCCTGCACGGCAGAGCAACCTCTTGATGATTCTGGTCCTGCTACCGTTCTGGACCTCGATTCTGGTCCGGGTAGCAGCCTGGATCGTGTTGCTGCAATCGAGTGGTCTGATCAATGGTGCGCTGATCGCCATGGGCATCATCGACAAGCCGATCGAACTGGTTTTCAACCGGGTCGGCGTCTACATCTCGATGGTGCATATCATGCTGCCGTTCATGATCCTGCCGATCTACAGCGTGATGAAAAACATCTCGCCAACTTACATGCGTGCTGCCATTTCCCTGGGCTGCCATCCGTTCACCAGCTTCTGGCGCGTGTACTTCCCGCAGACCTATGCCGGGATCGGGGCTGGCTGCCTGTTGGTCTTCATCCTGTCGATCGGCTACTACATCACCCCGGCATTGCTGGGTAGCCCGAACGACCAGATGGTCAGCTATTTCGTGGCCTTCTACACCAACACCAGCATCAACTGGGGCATGGCGACGGCACTGGGCGGCCTGCTGCTGTTGGCAACCGTCGTGCTGTATCTGATCTATAGCTGGCTGGTCGGCGCGAGCCGCCTGCGTTTGAGCTGAGGGGAATCATCATGCTGAATTCGTATTCGTCGCCCATCGAGCGCATCTGGTATTACGCACTGCGCATCATCTGCGCACTGGTGCTGCTGTTTCTGGTGTTGCCGGTGCTGGTCATCGTCCCGTTGTCGTTCAACTCGGGCAGTTTTCTGGTTTACCCGCTGCAAGGCTTTTCATTGCAGTGGTATCAGGACTTCTTCGGTTCCGCCGAGTGGATGCGCTCGCTGAAGAACAGCATGATCGTCGCGCCGGCCTCCACGCTGCTGGCGATGATCTTCGGGACATTGGCCGCCATCGGTCTGACCCGTGGTGATTTCCCCGGCAAGCCGCTGGTCATGGCGCTGGTGATCTCGCCGATGGTGGTGCCGATGGTGATCGTGGGCGTTGCCAGCTACCTGTTCTTCGCGCCGCTGGGGCTGGGCAACAGCTACACCTCGCTGATTCTGGTGCATGCGGTGCTGGGCGTACCGTTCGTGATCATCACCGTGTCGGCCACCTTGCAGGGCTTCAACTACAACCTGGTGCGCGCTGCTGCCAACTTGGGCGCTTCGCCACTGACGGCGTTTCGTCGAGTGACCCTGCCGCTGATCGCTCCGGGCGTGATTTCCGGTGCGCTGTTCGCCTTCGCGACCTCCTTCGACGAAGTCGTGGTCACCCTGTTCCTCGCCGGTCCAGAACAAGCGACCCTGCCACGCCAGATGTTCAGCGGCATCCGCGAAAACCTCAGCCCGACCATCGCCGCCGCCGCGACCTTGCTGATCGCTTTCTCGGTGGTGTTGCTGCTGGTGCTGGAGTGGCTGCGCGGACGCAGCGAGAAGCTGAGGACGACAGGGGAGTAGGTGGGAGCGGCAAGCTACAAGCTTTAAGCTTCAAGTCAAAAGCTTGTAGCTTGTAGCTTGTAGCTTGTAGCTTGTAGCTTGTAGCTTGTAGCTTGTAGCTTGTAGCTTGTAGCTTGTAGCTTGTAGCTTGTAGCTTGTAGCTTTCTCCTTGCTGCTTCTGCGCTTACAATGCGCGCCACCGTGATTTAGCTCAAACAGGTGCGCCATGCAGCCCTTCGTTATTGCCCCATCGATCCTTTCCGCTGACTTCGCCCGTCTGGGCGAGGAAGTCGACAATGTACTTGCCGCTGGCGCGGACTTCGTCCACTTCGATGTCATGGACAATCACTATGTCCCGAACCTGACCATCGGTCCGATGGTGTGCAGCGCGTTGCGCAAGTATGGCGTCACTGCACCCATCGACGTGCATCTGATGGTCAGCCCGGTGGATCGCATCATCGGTGATTTCATCGAAGCGGGTGCCACGTACATTACCTTTCACCCTGAGGCGACCCAGCATATCGATCGCTCGCTGCAACTGATCCGCGAGGGCGGTTGCAAGGCTGGTCTGGTGTTCAACCCGGCGACGCCCCTGAACCTGCTGGAATATGTCATGGACAAGGTCGACATGATCCTGCTCATGAGCGTCAACCCGGGCTTCGGCGGTCAGAAGTTCATTCCCGGTACGCTGAACAAGCTGCGCGAAGCGCGTGCCTTGATCGATGCGTCGGGACGTGACATCCGTCTGGAAATCGACGGTGGCGTCAACGTCGCGAACATTCGTGAAATCGCGGCTGCGGGTGCTGACACCTTTGTCGCTGGCTCGGCTATTTTCAATGCTCCCGATTACAAGGAAGTGATCGAGAAAATGCGCAACGAACTGGCGGCAGCCCGCGCATGAGCGGCTTCGAGCATTTGTTTGCGGGCAAGTTGCCCAGGCTGATCATGTTCGATCTGGACGGGACCCTTGTGGATTCAGGGCCTGATCTGGCCGTGGCCGTTGACAAGATGCTGCTCGAACTCGGTCGCCCTCCGGCCGGTCTTGAGTCGGTTCGGCAATGGATTGGCAACGGCGCGCCGGTACTGGTGCGTCGGGCGCTGGCCAATGACATTGATCACAGCGCTGTCGATGACGCCCTGGCCGAGCAGGCGCTGGAAATCTTCATGCAGGCTTATGCCGAAAAACACGAATTCACCGTGGTCTACCCCGGCGTTCGTGAAACCCTGAAGTGGTTGCAGAAGATGGGGGTCGAGATGGCCCTCATCACCAACAAGCCGGAGCGCTTCGTCGCTCCGTTGCTGGATGAAATGAAGCTGGGGCGTTTCTTTCGCTGGATCATCGGCGGCGACACCATGCCGCAGAAAAAACCGGACCCGGCAGCCCTGTTCTTTGTCATGAAAATGACCGGTATTCCTGCCTCCCAGTCACTGTTCGTCGGCGACTCTCGCTCCGATGTGCTGGCGGCGAAGGCGGCTGGCGTGGCCTGTGTCGGGCTGACCTATGGCTACAACCATGGCCGGCCCATCGCTGAAGAATCCCCGTCGCTGGTGATCGATGATCTGCGCAAGCTGATTCCCGGTTGCCTGGATCAAGACGCTGAGATACTGTTGCCCGACATTCAACGTCCCTCCCTTAGAGATTCCATCGTGGTGGTCACTCGCAAACTCTGGATGAAAGTCATCAAGGCCCTGGCCCGTTGGCGTTGGCGCGCCTGATTTGATTCCGGCCGCTTGTGCGGCATGTTTGCCTACCTGACCGTTTTACCCTCAAACCACGAGGCTGTTCATGAACCGTGAAGAATTCCTGCGTTTGGCTGCTGCTGGCTATAACCGCATTCCGCTTGCCCACGAAACCCTGGCCGACTTCGATACACCGCTGTCGATCTACCTGAAACTTGCCGATCAGCCGAACTCCTACCTGCTGGAGTCGGTACAAGGCGGCGAGAAGTGGGGGCGCTACTCCATCATTGGCCTGCCTTGCAGCACCGTGATGCGCGTTCATGGTCACCATGTCAGCGTGACCCACGAGGGTGTAGAGGTCGAAAGCCACGACGTCGAAGACCCGTTGGCATTCGTCGAAGAGTTCAAGGCACGCTACAACGTTCCGACCATTGCCGGCCTGCCGCGTTTCAACGGTGGTCTGGTGGGCTATTTCGGCTACGACTGTGTGCGCTATGTCGAAAAGCGTCTGGCCAACTGCCCGAATCCGGACCCGCTGGGTGTGCCGGATATCCTGCTGATGGTTTCCGATGCTGTCGTTGTTTTCGATAACCTGGCCGGCAAGATGCACGCCATCGTACTGGTCGATCCGGCCCTGCAGGACGCTTATGAAAGCGGCCGTGCGCGCCTCGATGAGCTGATGGAAAAACTGCGTCAGCCGATCACGCCGCGTCGTGGTCTGGCGCTGGACAGGCCGCCAGCCGCCGAGCCGGTGTTCCGTTCCAGCTTCACCCAGAACGATTACGAAAAGGCGGTCGACACCATCAAGCAATACATCCTGGCCGGGGATGTGATGCAGGTCGTGCCGTCGCAACGCATGTCCATCGACTTCAAGGCTGCGCCTATCGATCTGTATCGGGCGCTGCGCTGCTTCAACCCTACGCCTTACATGTACTTCTTCAACTTCGGCGACTTCCATGTGGTCGGCAGCTCGCCGGAAGTACTGGTGCGGGTCGAGGACAATCTGGTCACTGTTCGCCCGATTGCCGGTACACGCCCGCGTGGCGCCACCGAAGAGGCTGACCGCGCGCTGGAAGAAGACCTGCTGTCCGACGACAAGGAAATCGCCGAGCACCTGATGCTCATCGATCTGGGACGTAACGACACGGGGCGCGTCTCGGAAATCGGTTCGGTCAAGCTGACCGAGAAGATGGTCATCGAGCGTTATTCCAACGTGATGCACATCGTTTCCAATGTCACCGGCCAGTTGAAAAGCGGGCTGACGGCCATGGACGCGCTGCGTGCCATCCTGCCTGCGGGCACCCTGTCCGGCGCGCCGAAAATCCGTGCCATGGAAATCATCGACGAGCTGGAACCCGTCAAGCGCGGTGTCTACGGCGGGGCAGTGGGGTACATGGCCTGGAACGGCAACATGGACACCGCGATTGCCATTCGTACTGCCGTCATCAAGGATGGCGAACTGCATGTGCAGGCGGGCGGCGGTATCGTTGCCGACTCGGTGCCGGCTCTTGAGTGGGAAGAAACCATCAACAAGCGCCGTGCGATGTTTCGGGCGGTGGCGTTGGCGGAGCAGACGAGCAGCGAGAAGGAATAAGCTTCAAGTAGTGAGCTTCAAGTGAAACGCGGTGTCGGCTTTGGCCGACGCCGCGTTTTTGTTTGGGGGTCAGGCTGCCCGTGCTTCTTCCAGGGCTTCGGCGGACAGTTGCTGGTTGTGGCGGTTGGCGTAGTTCTCGGCCATGACCGAGCAGACGATCAACTGCATGGGGTGGTAGATCATGATCGGCAGCAGGATCAGACCCAGCCCCGGATTGGCGCCGAAGATCAGGGCTGCCATCGGCGCACCGGCGGCCAGGGATTTTTTGGTGGCGCAGAACACCGCCGCCACCCTGTCAGCATGATCGAACTTCAAGGCACGGGCGGTGCGGGTGGTCATGAACAGGATCACTGCCAGCAGGATGGCGGTGCCGATGAAGGCCGTCAGAATCACGCTGCTGCCCTGGGATTGCCACATGCCTGAAATCATCGAGTTGCAGAACGCGGCATAGACCAGCAACAGGATCACGATCTTGTCGATCAGGTTGGTGTACTTCTTGTGACGCGCAAAGAACTTGCCTGCCAGCGGGCGAATCAACTGGCCGAGAATCAGCGGCAACAGCAACATGCCGCACAGATCCAGCAGGGTCGAACCCAGGTCGATCCCGCCAGAACCGGTGCCCACCACCAGGCTGACCAGCCATGGCGTGATGAAAATACCCAGCACGCTGGAAAGGCTTGCATTGAGAATCGCTGCCGGTACGTTGCCTTTTGCGCTGCCGGTCAGGGCCACCGAAGAGGAAATGGTGGACGGCAGGGCGCACAGGTAGAGGAAGCCGAGCATCAGCAGTGCAGGAATGTAGGCGCTCAGCAGCTTGTTGCCGATCAGCCAGAGCACCGGGAACACCACAAAGGTGAATGCCTGAATCATGACGTGCAGGCGCCAGTTCTTCAGCCCCTTTTTGATCTGCTCGCTGGACAGATTGACGCCATGCAGGAAGAACACCACGAACACGCCGATATTGATGACGTACTCGGCATGCATGCTGCCGCCCGTGGCGCCGAAGTGTGGGAAGAAGTAGGCCAGAACCGTCGCCAGGACCATTCCGCAGAGGAACCAGTCGGTCACGACGCGCTTGAGGTGTTTGAGTGCTTGCATAGGAGGCTCGTGCATTCTTTGTAAAAGTGAATGTCCGCAGGCTACTCTGTTGTTTTTTAGCCGTCTTGCGACATAAGGCCATTAGATGCCGAGTAACGGACAAAACAGTGCTCATCCTCCTACTGGCGAGCGGCAGATACCTGTCTTGCAGGATTTGCCGCGCCCGCTTTATGCCCGTGCCGAAAGCTTGAGCGCCGGATCGTGGACGCCGCCCCATCGTCATGACTGGGTGCAGTTTTCCTACGCCATCAGTGGCGTATTGGGCGTGCATACCGCAGAAGGCAGCTTCTTCGCGCCCCCGCAGTGGGGCGTCTGGATACCCGCCGGGCTTGAGCATCAAGTGGTGACGTCCATGCGCGCCGAGATGCGCAGCCTGTATGTGCGAACCGAGGATTGCGGCTGGGCGCCGGAGCGTTGTCGGGTGCTGGAAGTCACGCCGCTGGCTCGCGAATTGATCAAGAGTTTCTGCCTGCTGCCCGTGGCCTATCCGCAAGGCGATAGCCATGAAGCACGTCTGGTGCAGGTATTGCTGGATCAGTTGGCCCGGTTGCCTGAGGTGGGTTTTTCCCTGCCGTTGCCTCGGCACCCTCGTTTACTGGGGCTATGCAATGAGCTGATCGAAAACCCCGCTCAACTGATTACGCTGCATGACTGGGCCGAACGGCTCGGTACTTCCGAGAAAACCCTGATGCGCCTGTTTCAGCGGGAAACCGGCCTGAGTTTTCGGGGCTGGCGCCAACGGGCGAGGCTGTTGTCATCGCTCAGCGCACTGGAGGAGGGCGACAGCGTGACCAACACTGCGCTGGCGTGCGGTTACGATTCGACTTCGGCCTTTATTGCGGCTTTCAAGGGGCTGTTCGGCTACACGCCTGGGGAACTGTTCAAATAGATTTCGGCACAAAAGAACGGTTGATTGATGCTTTTTCCTACAGCAAAAATTTTTGAATTCGTAATATCTTTCACGGCTCATGCGGCATGAAAGGTGCTTGAATCCGGGAGTTATAGCTGTTTTCCACGAAAACTATTCAATCCCGACTGCCATTACCCCTACTCGCTGGCGGAGGATTGCCGTATAACGGCAACAATCGCGTATCTGGCAACAAAGGACCCACAATAAAAGCTGATGAAAACTCCTAAACGCATTGAACCCCTGATCGAAGACGGTCTGGTCGACGAGGTGCTGCGCCCTCTCATGAGTGGGAAAGAGGCAGCTGTTTATGTGGTGCGCTGTGGCAAGGAGCTGCGGTGTGCCAAGGTTTACAAGGAGGCGAACAAACGCAGTTTCCGTCAGGCGGCCGAGTATCAGGAAGGTCGCAAGGTACGCAACAGCCGACAGGCCCGGGCCATGGCCAAGGGTTCCAAGTTCGGTCGCAAAGAAACCGAAGACGCATGGCAGAACGCCGAGGTTGCTGCCTTGTTCCGTCTGGCCAACGCCGGTGTCAGGGTCCCCAAGCCTTTTGATTTTCTGGAAGGCGTGTTGCTCATGGAGCTGGTTGCCGACGAGTACGGCGATGCGGCACCACGTTTGAACGATGTGGTGCTGGAGCCGGATCAGGCGCGTGAATACCACGCTTTCCTCATCGAGCAGATCGTGCTGATGCTGTGTGCCGGTCTGGTACACGGTGACCTGTCCGAGTTCAACGTACTGCTGGGGCCGAGCGGGCCTGTGATCATCGATTTGCCTCAGGCGGTGGATGCAGCAGGTAACAACCATGCATTCAGCATGCTGGAGCGGGATGTCGGCAACATGGCCTCCTACTTCGGGCGCTTCGCACCTGAACTCAAGGCAACCCGATACGCCAAGGAAATGTGGTCGTATTACGAAGCCGGTACGTTGTCGCCGTCCACGGTGCTGACAGGTCAGTTCGAGGATACGGAAGAGGCCGCTGACGTCAGAGGCGTGCTGCGCGAGATCGAAGCGGCGCGTCTGGATGAAGCACGTCGTCAGGCTGCCCGTGCCGCCGACGATGCGCCACCGGGCAAGCCCAACGAAGAACCGCCGCCGCCCTGGATGCAGTAGTTTGATTTCGCGAATGAATTCGCTCCTACGGCCGCCGTAGGAGCGAATTCATTCGCGAAGGGCCGTTCAGCTACAACAGCCGCCCGAAGCCAGGTCCTTGAGGATCGGGCAATCGGGTCGGTCGTCGCCGTGGCAATGTTCCACCAGCTCCTGCAGGGTATCGCGCAGGCTCGCCAGCTCTTCGATCTTCTGGTTCAGATCGGCGATATGTTTATGAGCCAGCGCCTTCACATCGGCACTGGCACGCTGACGATCCTGCCAGAGGGTCAGCAGCTTGCCGACCTCCTCCAGTGAAAAGCCCAGATCCCGTGAGCGCTTGATGAACGCCAGTGTGTGCAAGTCTTCGGAGCGGTACAGGCGGTAACCGCTGTCGCTGCGACTGGCAGCCTGCAGCAGCCCGATGGACTCGTAGTAGCGAATCATCTTTGCGCTCAAGCCGCTTTTGCTGGCCGCCTGACCAATGTTCATTGGGCCTCTCCCGGATCATTGGGCTTCCAGGTTTTCAACAGCAATGCGTTGCTCACCACACTGACGCTGGACAAGGCCATGGCGGCTCCGGCCAGCACCGGGTTGAGATAACCCAGGGCCGCCAACGGAATGCCGATCAGGTTATAGACAAAGGCCCAGAACAGGTTCTGGCGGATCTTGGCGTAGGTCTTGCGGCTGATCTCCAGCGCGGCAGGCACCATTCGCGGATCGCCGCGCATCAGGGTGATTCCGGCGGCGTGCATCGCCACATCGGTGCCGCCGCCCATGGCGATGCCAATATCGGCCGCAGCCAGTGCCGGCGCATCGTTGATGCCGTCACCGACCATCGCCACGACATGATCCTTTTTCAGTAACTCCACGATCGAAGCTTTTTCGTCAGGCAGCACTTCGGCGTGTACATTCCTGATGCCTAGCGCCTGGGCGACTGCCCTGGCGCTGCCGGGATTGTCGCCGGTCAGCAAGTGGCAACTGATTCCCCGTGCGCTCAGTTGCTCCATGGCCTGCTCTGCGCCGGGCTTGAGGGTGTCACCAAAGGCGAACATGCCCAGCACGACCGGCTGAGGGCCTTGCTCGATCAGCCAGGACAGGGTTCTGCCTTCTGCCTCCCAGGTTTTGGCTGACTCGGCCAGTTCGCCCATCTGCAAATCGTTTTCTTCCAGCAGGCGCCTGTTGCCCAGCGCCAGTTGATGCCCTTCGACGTCACCGGCGATGCCGCGTCCGGTGAGTGCCTGGCTGTGCTCGGTGCTATCGAGTTTCAATTGCCACTCGCGACAGACTTCCAGCACCGCCTTGGCCAGCGGATGCTCGCTGCCGCGCTGCAAGGCTCCGGCCCGCTCCAGTAACTGCTCTTCGTTGCCCTTCACCGCAATCATGTTGGTGATACGGGGTGTGCCGCAGGTCAGTGTCCCGGTCTTGTCGAACACCACGGCGTCCACCTCATGGGCACGCTCCAGTGCTTCGGCGTCCTTGATCAAAATGCCGTAGCGCGCAGCAACGCCTGTCCCGGCCATGATTGCAGTCGGCGTCGCCAGGCCCAGAGCGCACGGGCAGGCAATCACCAGTACGGCGACCGCATTGATCAAGGCGACTTCCAGCGATGCCCCGCTCAGCATCCAGCCCGTCAAGGTGAAAAAGGCGATGACCAGCACGGTCGGGACGAAGACCTGGCTGACCTTGTCCACCAGCTTCTGTATCGGCGCCTTGCCCGCCTGAGCGTCCTCGACCAGCTTGATGATGCGCGCCAGTACCGTTTGAGTGCCCAGGGCCGTGATCTTGATCAGCAACCGGCCTTCGCCGTTGATGGCGCCGCCGGTGACACTGTCGCCGGGTTGTTTGGGGACTGGCAGGCTTTCGCCGCTGATCAGGGCTTCATCGGCATGGCTCCGGCCTTCCATGACCTGGCCGTCCACCGGAAAGCGCTCACCGGGTTTGACCAGCACCAGATCATCGAGGCGCAAGGCACTGATCGCGACATCGTGTTCCTGGCCATCGATCACTTGCAGAGCGCGCTCCGGGCGCAGGGCTTCCAGGGCCCGGATAGCGCTGGCGGTCTGGCGCTTGGCGCGACTTTCCAGGTATTTGCCCAGCAGCACCAGCGCAATGACCACTGCCGAAGCCTCGAAATAAAGATGCGGCATGTTGCCTGGCGTGGCAGTGATCCATTGGTAGAGGCTCAGGCCGTATCCGGCGCTGGTTCCGATGGCAACCAGCAGGTCCATGTTTCCGGCGCCTGCCCGCACGGCTTTCCATGCGGCGACGTAAAAGCGTGCGCCGAGTATGAATTGCACCGGCGTGGCCAGCGCGACTTGCACCCAGGCGGGTAACATCCAATGCACGCCCAGCGGGCTCAGCAACATGGGCAAGACCAGCGGCAAGGCGAGGATCAGGGCTGCTATCAAGGCCCAGCGTTCGTGGTTCAGGTGCCGGATTTTTCTTGCGGCATCGGCCTGTTCGCTCTGAAACAGGGTCGCGCCATAGCCTGCATGGCTGACGGCGGCGATCAAGGTCTGCGGGTCGGTTCCGTTCTGTGTCTGTACATGGGCGCGCTCACTGGCCAGGTTGACCGTGACGTTGGTGACCCCGGGCACTTTGGCCAGGGCACGCTCGACCCGACCTGCGCAGCTTGCGCAGGTCATGCCGGTGATCGGCAGGTCGAAGGTGGTGTGTTCGTGCATCTTTTCACTCCCTGAAGGCTTGATACCTGCAAGGGTCAACCTTGCCACATGGACAAGGTCAAGTGCGAATCAATAGTTCAAGTCAGCTTTCTTCAGGTACATGCCGTTCAGGTCGGTCGCGATGCGGTACTTGAGAATGTCCCCGGCGCGCAGTTTGATCTTGGTACTGCTTTGCGCTTCCATCCCCGATGCGCAACCGACCACTGTCCCTGGCAACCTGCGCAGGCGTACCGAGACGTCGCCCGGCGGCAGATTGAAAGACACCGAGTCTTCCTGAAACAGGCGTCCGGCCAGCTGGTCTTGAATGTAAATGCCGATTTCGCAGGAGGTCGCGACTTCCAGACGCTCTCGGGAAATGATCAGGATGCCGTAATCCTGAGCGGCCTGAACGCTTGGGGAAGTAGCCAAAAGACCGAGAATGCCGAAGAGGCTCAATACTGACCAGCGCATTGCTGATACTCCTGCTGTAGACGTCGATGACGAAGCTTGGCTCAGGGCTGCGACTAATACCAGCCCGGCAGGAAAAACAGAAACTTGACCTTGCCACGATGACAAGGTTGAAGATGCCCGGCATCCATCACTCAAGGAGCATCACCATGCAGTTATTCACAGTACAAGGCATGACTTGCGGGCATTGTGTCCGCGCGGTGACTCAGGTTATCAAGAACGATGATCCGACTGCCGAAGTGCAGATCGATCTGGCCAGCTCGCAAGTGCGTGTGCAGAGTTCCTTGACCACGGAGCGGGTTATCGAATTGATTGGCGAAGAGGGCTATCAGGCACAACTGGCTGGATAGGCTAAAGCCTGAAAAGCCTTGAATTAAATTTCTTTGTCCGGCGTTATCGGCAAGGCAAGCCGGTTAGACTAGCCAGCTGCCTTGCATACGTTTATGGACACCCGATGAATTATAAAACCATCCTCATTCTTGGTGCCCTGAGCGCCTTTGGCCCCTTGGCCATCGACTTCTATCTTCCCGGTTTCCCCGCCATGGCCGCGTATTTCGGGACCGATGAAAAACATGTGCAACTGACGCTGGCGGCCTATTTCCTGGGCTTGTCCATTGGGCAACTGGCCTATGGACCTGTGGCAGACCGCTTTGGTCGGCGTATCCCCTTGCTGGTTGGCGTGACCCTGTTCACCCTGGCTTCGCTGGCCTGTACCTTCGCGCCGAATCTGGACTGGCTGATCGGTGCACGTTTCGTTCAGGCACTGGGCGGCTGTGCCGGGATGGTGCTGGCGCGGGCCATCGTCAGTGATAAATGCGATGCGGTGGAGTCGGCCAAGGTCTTTTCGCAACTGATGCTGGTCATGGGGCTTGCGCCTATCCTGGCGCCGATGCTCGGTGGTGTGTTGGTCAATGTCTCTGGCTGGCAATCGATCTTTGTCTGCCTGACGATTTTCAGTGCGCTGTGCCTGACGGCTGTCGCCATTGGCTTGCCGGAAAGCATGCCGGCTGGCGTTCCGCGTCAGCCGCTGCGCGGTGCGCTGAAGCAGTACGGCAATCTGCTCAAGGATCATGTCTTCATCGGCCATGCCTTGACCGGTGGCATTGTCATGGCCGGGATGTTCTCCTACATCGCAGGTTCGCCTTTTGTGTTCATCAAGTTGTATGGCGTCCCCGCCGAGCATTACGGCTGGCTGTTCGGTATGAATGCGGCGGCGTTCATTCTCGTGGCGCAGGTCAATGCACGCCTGTTGCGCAAGAGCAGCCCGGCTTCTCTGTTGCTGCGTACCATCTGGATCTATCTGGCTGCGGCCCTGACTCTGCTGGGCATTGCCAGCCTGCGTACCGAACAGCTCTGGCCGTTGCTGATTCCGCTGTTCATCTGTATTGCCAGCCTGGGCTGCATCATCCCCAACGCCTCGGCCTGCGCCATGAATGGCCAGTGGGCACGGGCCGGCAGTGCTTCGGCGTTGCTGGGCTGTTTGCAGTTCAGTGTCGCGGCGGGTGCGGCGAGTCTGGTGGGTGTGCTGCATGACGGCACGGCAACGCCGATGGCGGCCGTGATCAGCTTGTGCGGC
Source organism: Pseudomonas cichorii (assembly GCF_015471405.1). Classification (GTDB taxonomy): domain Bacteria; phylum Pseudomonadota; class Gammaproteobacteria; order Pseudomonadales; family Pseudomonadaceae; genus Aquipseudomonas; species Aquipseudomonas serbiensis. The sequence goes on along the minus strand of NZ_BLVZ01000005.1, from coordinate 26,506 downwards.
GTGCTTGCAACGCTTGTCGCGCTGTATACCCGCCGCTTGCAGGCGCGCCGTGATGCATCCAGGCAGGAACCGATCAGTTAAGGCCTGAACAAAACTTGTTGGAGGCAGCTTGCTGGCGAAAAGGCCTGAAAACCGGCAGATATTTTGCGTCTGAAGTCGCCAGCAAGCTGCCTCCCACAAATGAACGGCATTACTCCTGCCTCTTGCTTATCAGAACCCCTCAAGCACGATCTTGCCCTTGGCCTTGCCGCTTTCCAGCAACTCATGGGCGCGGCGCAGGTTTTCGGCATTGATCGTGCCGAAGTGCTCCCCGAAGGTTGTTTTCAGGGTTCCGGCATCGATCAGTTCGGCGACGCGGTTGAGCAGGTTGTGCTGTTCGATCATGTCTGGCGTCTCGAACATCGAGCGGGTGTACATGAACTCCCAGTGCAGTGACAGGCTCTTGCGCTTGAGTTTGGAGACATCCAGCGCCTTGGGGTCATCGATCAGTGCCAGCTTGCCTTGAGGCTGGAGCGATTCCACCAGTTGGTCCAGATGCACATCGGTCTGGGTCAGGCTGGCGACGTGAGTGACCTGGTTCTGGCCGATGCGCTTGAGTTCGTCGCTGAGCGGCTTGCTGTGATCTATGACGTCATGAGCGCCCAGGTCGCGTACCCAGGCGTTCGTTTCCGGGCGCGAAGCGGTGCCGATGACTTTCAGTGAAGTCAGTTGGCGAGCCAGTTGAGTCAGGATAGAACCGACACCGCCCGCGGCTCCGACGATCAGCAGGCTCTGCTCTTTTTCAGCCTGACCCTCTGCAATCTGCAAGCGCTCGAACAACAGCTCCCAGGCGGTAATCGCCGTCAGTGGCAACGCCGCTGCGTGCGCAAAACTCAGCGTTTTCGGCATGTGCCCGACGATTCGCTCATCCACCACATGCAATTCACTGTTGGCACCCGGACGAGTCAGCGAGCCGGCGTAGAACACCTTGTCGCCCGGCTGGAACAGCGTCACCTCGCTGCCGACCGCTTTCACCACGCCTGCCACATCCCAACCCAGAACCTTGGCGGCTCCGGCTTCGGGCTGGACGTTTTGCCGGACCTTGGTATCCACGGGGTTTACGGAAATCGCTTTGACCTCTACCAGCAAATCACGGGCACCCGCGACCGGCTCTGGCAGTTCGATATCTTGTAGCGAATGGAGGTCGCTGATGGGCAGGGACTGGTAATAGGCAATGGCTTTCATGCTGGGCTCCGTAGTGTGGGAAAGTTGATGAACAGATGATTCGCCATTTCCATTAAAGATAAAACCCGCTAAAACGGCAGTCTCTTTCAATATTATTTTGATAATCCGAGGCTGACATGCTGCGTTTCGATGATTTGCAGTTGTTTGTGCGGGCGGCTGATCTGGGCAGCCTGTCTGCGGCAGCGCGGGGTATGGATATGTCGGCGGCGGTTGCCAGCGCAGCACTCAAGCGTATCGAGCAGCAGCTTGGCGTGCGTCTGCTGGCGCGCTCTACGCGCAGCTTGCGCCTGACGGCCGATGGTGAAGGTTTTCTGGAATACGCCCGTGCGGCCCTTGGCAGCCTGGAAGATGGTCGACGCTTGCTGGCCAGCAATCAGGAAAGCTGCAATGGCATCCTGCAACTCTCGGCTCCTTCGGATTTCGGGCGCAACGTGCTGCTGCCCTGGCTTGACGAGTTTCAGCAGCAACATCCGCAATTGTCCGTACGCCTGCTGGTGGGCGACCGTGTCGACGATCTGTTTCGTCAGCCTGTGGATGTAGCCTTGCGTTATGGCGAGCCAGGGGATTCAAGCCTGGTGGCTCGACCTGTGGCTCCCGACAATCGGCGAGTGCTGTGCGCGGCCCCTGATTATCTGGCCCGTCACGGGGAGCCGCAGCAGGTCGGGGAACTGGCGCAGCATAATTGCCTGCTGCTGATGCTTGGTGACCGGGTACACGATCACTGGACCTTCCACGACGGCAAGCGGGAAGTGAGCCTGACCGTGGGCGGCAATCGCTTCAGTCCTGATGGTGACGTGGTGCGCCGCTGGGCATTGGCTGGGGCTGGCATCGCGTACCGTTCATGGCTGGATATCGCCGCCGATGTTCATGCGGGACGCTTGAAAGTCGTGATGCCGCATGTGCGCGGTGAGTCGGTGCCGCTGAATCTTTTGTGTGCTCATCGAGTGCAATTGAACAAGTCCGTCAATCTCTTGCTTGAAATGCTTCGTACCCGATGCGCCCAACAGTCAGCGCTCATAAGTCGTTAGTTGTTTGTATGACTAAAAGTTTTTGGGAAAAGGCTGACGGATACTTCGGAAAATATAAAAGGTAAATACAGTTTTCAATTTCAAAGTGCCAACATAAGGAAGAGGTTGCGCACGATGATGATCGAGAGCTTCTGGTTCGTCAGTCGCAGGTTTTGCCTGTCTTGCACTGTGGGGGTTGCAGGTCATGGAGTTGAAGGCTTCGAGTGGCGTTGCCGGTACGGAAATATTAGGGTTTCCATATTTAAGAAGGTCCTGCAAACTTTGGGTATTGCTTTGAAAGTATGTCGGGTCATGAGCCGGAGAAGGTAACTTTTACCTGCTCGGGTTATAGAGCGTAGAGTTTATACTTTCCATTTCAGGTTGGGTCCACGTTCAACTTTACGGGAGCGGGATTGTTATCAATATGCCATCGCTATAGACAAATGTTTCAACAGGGAGTGAACACATGGAATATGCACCTTGCATCAGTCAGATTGCGACACTGCTGGCCGACCCCAAGCGTAGCGCAATGATTTGGGCATTGATGGATGGTACCGCTCGTCCTGCCAATGAGTTGGCATTACTGGCTGGGCTCTCGACGTCTTCTGCAGGTGCGCATTTGGCGCGATTGGCCAGTGGCGGGTTGTTGAAGCAGGAGGCGCGTGGGCGCACCCGGTTCTTCCGGTTGGCAGCGCCTGAAATCGGGGCTGCCGTGGAGGCGCTGGCCAATGCGTCGATGGTAAGTGCCGACCAGATCAGCCGCAATATGGCGCAACCCATGCCGCCTTTGCCCATACGTCGCGCACGCATCTGCTCCGATCACCTGGGGGGTGAAATGGCGGCCGAGCTTTACCAGCGCTTGCTGGGGGCGGGCTGGATAGAGCAGATGGAGCAGCGGGTCGAGGTTACCAGCAAGGGGATGGCCAAATTTGCCGAGCGAGGAATCTACGTTCCCGCGCTGGCGCAGCGACAGCGTGAGACTGTCTGTGTCTGCCCGGACTGGAGCGAGCGCAGCCCGCATCTGGGGGGCGCGCTGGGTGCAGGGCTTTTGCAGTTGTTCATTCAGATGGGATGGTTGCGCACAACCGAGGAGTCCAGCACCTTGCAGGTTTCGTCCAACGGGCAGCGTGAAATCGGCAAGATAGCCTCTGCGGCCTGACAGGTCGCAATCGCGGGCGGGCGGTTTCGCGCCAGCCCGCGATGCTGTGGATTACGGCTTGACCAGACGTGCATCCAGACTGTTCTGCGCCAGGCGTCTTGCCTGGTCCTGGGTCATGCCAAGATGGGTATGCAGCGCCTGGAAGTTCTCGGTGACATAACCACCGAAGTAGGCCGGGTCATCCGAGTTCACGGTGACTTTCACGCCACGCTCCAGCATGTCGAGAATGTTGTGCTGCGACATGTGATCGAACACACACAGCTTGGTGTTGGACAAGGGGCAGACCGTCAGCGGGATCTGCTCGTCGATGATCCGTTGCATCAGACGTTCGTCTTCGATGGCGCGCACGCCATGATCGATTCGCTGGATCTTCAGCAGGTCCAGCGCTTCCCAGATGTACTCGGGCGGGCCTTCTTCACCGGCATGGGCCACGGTCAGGAAGCCCTCGTTGCGGGCGCGGTCGAAAACGCGCTGGAACTTGCTGGGTGGGTGGCCCATTTCAGAGCTGTCGAGGCCGACGGCCACGAACGCATCACGAAACGGCAGTGCCTGATCGAGGGTTTTCTCGGCTTCTTCTTCGCTCAGATGGCGCAGGAAGCTCAGGATCAGGCCGCTGCTGACGCCCAGTTGCGACTGGCCGTCTTTCAAGGCACCGGTGATGCCCGCCAAAACCACTTCAAACGGGATGCCACGGTCGGTGTGGGTCTGCGGATCGAAGAACGGCTCGGTATGGATCACGTTCTGAGCCTTGCAGCGTTGCAGGTAGGCCCAGGTCAGGTCGTAGAAGTCCTGCTCGGTGCGCAGCACGTCAGCGCCCTGATAGTAGAGGTCCAGAAACTCTTGCAGGTTGTTGAAGGCATAAGCCCCGCGCAAGGCTTCGACATCATTCCAGGGCAACGCGATTTTGTTGCGCTCGGCCAGGGCGAACAACAGCTCAGGCTCCAGAGAACCTTCCAGATGCAAGTGCAGTTCTGCCTTGGGCAGAGCGTTCAACCAGTCGTACATGTTCTTTTCTCATCAGGTGCAGATGGCGGGCATTCTACAGATGCAGCTCTTCTACAGGGTAAAACCTGACCATCAGTTCAGGTAATGGCCTCCTGCTCGCGTCGATAGGCATAGGTGTCGGCAAAGCGTGACAGCAGAAACTCCGAGCAGGTCGTTACAGGGTAGCGCGCCGGGCTGGTTTCGCTCTGGCAGCCGGGTAAACATTCGATACGAGTGTCCGGATGCGGTTCCGCAAAGAATGGCATGGAGTAGCGGTCGACACCCAGCGGGCTGATGACCCGGTGCGGCGTGGACACATAACGGTCGTTGCTCCAGCGCGCCATCATGTCGCCGATATTGACCACGAAAGTACCTTCAATCGGAGGAGCATCGATCCACTGGCCGCGCACGTCACGCACCTGCAACCCACCGGCAGCGTCCTGATACAGCAGGGTGATGCAGCCGTAATCGGTATGGGCACCGGCACCTTGCTGCTCGGTGGAAGTCGCCGTATGGCGTGGCGGGTAATGGATCATGCGAAAGACGCTGACCGGGTCCTTGAAGCGCTGATCGAAGAAATCACGCTCGATGCCCAAGGCCAGGGTCATGGCGCGCAGCAGTGTCTGGGCCAGCGCCTGCATGTCCAGATAATGCTGTTCCATCAGGCTTTCCCAGCCCGGCATATCGGGGTGGCGATTGGGGCCGCGCAAGGGTTTGCCTGCCAGTACATCGGGATGCCGGGCATCCAGATGCAGGCCCATGTCGAAGGTTTCCTTGAGGTCGCTGGGCAGGTTCGGGTCCAGTTGTTCGGTTGCAATCGCACCATAGCCGCGATGGTGTGAACTTTGAGTGATATCGATAGTGAGCTTTTCAGCCATGGGACGGGCAAAGAATTGCTTCCCGGTGGTCAGCACCTGCTCGATGCGTTGAGCCGTGATCGGGTGGCCCTTGATGTAGAAAAAGCCCCACTCGCGGCAGGCTTGATCGATCTGGCTGGCAACCGCCTGCCAGGCCTGTTCGTCAGGTGTGTAGAGCGGGGCAATGTCGATGATGGGAAGCCGGTTCATGAACCATTCCTGAGTGTTCGTTGTGTTGCCTGGGCGCGCGAGCAAGCGGGCGTACTCCGGCCTGCTCGCGAGCAGATTACTTCGGCAGCTCTGCCTTGATCCCTTCAACGTAATAGTTCATCGATGCCAGTTCGGCATTGGTTGCAACCTTGCCTTCCGGAATTTTCACCGCGCCGGTCTGGTCCTTGATCGGGCCTGTGAACGGATGGAATTCGCCGCTTTCGATGCTGGCGATGATCTTCTGCGCTTCGGCTTTCACGTCAGCCGGAACGATATCGCTGATCGGCAATTCAACCGTGCCTTCCTTCAGGCCGCCCCAGTAATCCTGAGGTTTCCAGGTGCCCGCGATCACGCCCTCGGTGGCCTGGATGTAATGCGGGCCCCAGTTGTTGACGATGGAAGTCAGAACCGCCTTCGGCCCGAAGTGCGCCATGTCCGAAGCATAGCCAACCGCGTAGACGCCACGACGCTCGGCGGTCTGGATCGGTGCCGGGCTGTCGGTGTGCTGGAACACCACGTCCACGCCCTGGTCGATCAAGGCGTTGGCGGCGTCCGCTTCCTTGCCCGGATCGAACCAGGAGTTGACCCAGACCACCTTGATTTCAGTACCGGGGTTGTACTTGTTCAGCGCCAGCTGGATGGCGTCGATGTCGCGCAGTACCTCGGGGATCGGGAACGAGGCGACATAACCGATCTTCTTGGTCTTGGTCATCTTCGCGGCGAGGAAGCCGCCGACATAACGACCTTCATAGGTGCGGGCCAGATAAGTGCCCATGTTCTTGTCCTGCTTGTAGCCGGTGGCATGCTCGAACTTCACGTTCGGGAACTGCTTGGCGACCTTCAGCGTCGGGTTCATGTAGCCGAAAGAGGTGCTGAAAATCAGGTCGAAGCCACCTTTGGCCATATTGCGAATCACGCGCTCGGCGTCCGCACCTTCCGGCACGTTCTCGACGTAACTGCTGCTGACCTTGTCGCCCAGCGCCGCGACCATCGCCTTGCGGCCTTGCTCGTGTTGGTAAGTCCAGCCGTGGTCGCCGATGGGACCGATGTAGACGAAGCCGACTTTCAGAGGGTCGGCAGCCGAAGCGAGCAGACTGGAACCCAGGCCGACAACAGCGGCCATGGCGCACAGCAGTTTTTTCAGAGGACGACTTGGGTTGGTCAGGTGCATCGGGTCTAGCTCCTTGCGGTCTTGTTGGCGTGGCCGACTAAGCGGGGTATGCCAGCAATGCAAAAAACTGACCAGAAAGACAGCTTATGACAGGCTGCCGGTTCCAGGCCTCAAAGCCCGTCGCGGCATGCAGCCCGAAGGTGCAGAAGCGTTCGCGACGCTTCTAACTGGTGCAGCGTGTGCTGCGTTCGACAATGCACATCGGCGTACCGGCCACCGGCTCACGCATGATCTGCACCTGCACATCGAATACCCGACCGACCAGCTCGGCATCCAGCACTTCATCGGGTGTTCCGCTTGCCACCAGACGCCCGGCCTGCATCACCGCCAGATGGTCGGCATAGCGACAGGCCTGATTGATGTCATGCAGCACGGTGATGACGGTCTTGCCCTCGGCGCTGAGCTGACGCATCAGGTCCAGCAGCTCGACCTGATGGCTGATGTCCAGATACGTGGTGGGCTCATCCAGCAGAACGATGGCGGCATCTTGCGCCAGCACCATCGCCAGCCATGCCCGTTGACGTTGCCCGCCGGACAGATCGGATAAAGGGCGTTCGGCCAGTGCTTCCAGCTCCATGCGTTGCAGGGCCTGATCGACACTGTTGCGGTCGGCACCACTCAAGCGTCCCCACAGTCTGTTATGGGGGCTGCGCCCGTAAGCCACGAGCTGCCGCACGCTGACACCTTCCGGGATCGGCAGCACTTGCGGCAGAAAGGCAATCTTGCGCGCCAGCTCTCGTGGCGAAAGTTGCGCGTAGGCCTGGCCGTCAAGGCTCAGCGTGCCCGATTGCGGGGTAAGAATCCTGGCGAACGCCTTGAGCAGGGTGGATTTGCCGCAGCCATTGGGGCCGATCAATGCCGTGACCTTGCCCGGCGGCGGGCTGAACGACAGCGACTGCACGATACGGGTATCGCCGTAGCCGATGTCGAGTTGCTGTGCCTGGAGAATGCTCATGGAATCAACCTTTGAATCGTGCCAGCAGCCAGAGGAAATACGGGGCACCGATCACCGCCGTGAGGATACCGGCAGGAATCTCGCTGGGTGCGATCAGCGTGCGTCCCAGGGTGTCGGCCAGCACCAGCAACAGCGAGCCCAGCAGCATCGAGGCCGGTAACAGGTATTGATGATGGCCGCCCACCAGACGCCGGGCCATGTGCGGCGCGACCAGACCGACGAAACCCACCGGCCCGATGATCCCCACCCCCGCGCTGGTCAGCAGCACCGCGCCGCCCATCGCCAGCCAGCGGATGCGCTTCAAACCGGTCCCCAGACTCTGCGCGGCTTCGTCTCCCAAACCGATCAGGTTCAAAGGTTTGGCGAGCAACAGACACGCCGGGATCAGCACAAGAAACGGCAAGGCCAGCCAGACATGGTGCCAGTTGCGACTCCACAGACTGCCGGTCAGGGCCAGCAGAGCGGTGTTGATATCCAGCGGATTGGACAGGATCAGGAATTCGGTGATGCTCGATAACGTGACCGCAATCGCTACTCCCGACAGCGCGAAACGTACGCCGGAAAACTGCACGCCGGTGTTGTACAGCGCCAACAGCAACGCACCGGCCGCACCGCCGAGGCACGCCACCAAAGGCAGCCAGACCACCGGCAACTGCGGTAAGCCGATGATCGCGATGGTCAGTGCCAGCCCGGCACCCTGAGTGACGCCGAGGATTTCCGGCGAGGCCAGCGGGTTGCGGATCACGCCCTGCACGATGGCACCGGCCAGCCCGAAGGCGCTGCCGGTGAGAATTGCGATCAGGCCGCGTGGCAGGCGATGGTTCCAGACCTCGAAGTCCTTGCTGTCGTGGGCGATCAAGTGATCGAGCACTGCACCGGGCGTCAGCCAGACCGTGCCCGCACTCAGGCTGAGCAGCAGCGCCAGCAGTAACAGCACGAACAGAATCAGTAATCTCGAACGTGGCTGATTCATAGCGTGCGCCTTGCCAGAAACAGAAAGAACGGCGCGCCAATCAATGCAGTGACGACACCGGCAGGCGTCTCCACCGGAAAGGCCACGGCACGGCTGATCAGATCGGAAGCCAACACAATCGCGGCACCCAGGCCGGCGCTGACGGGGATCAACCAGCGGTAGTCGTTACCCAGCCATTGGCGTGCGATGTTCGGTGCAATCAGACCGACAAAGGCAATCGGCCCCACGGCACAGACACTGGCGCCGACCAGCAACAGACTGACAACGAACACCAGAAAACGCAGCGCGCCGATCCTTACGCCCAGCGAGCGTGCGGCATCTTCGCCCAGGTTGATCAGGTTCAGGCGTGGCGCGCAGGCAATCGCCAGCACCAAGCCAATCAAGGTGCAAGGCCAGAGCAGCTGCAATTGTTCGGCGCCCACATTGGCCAGCGAGCCGGCGAGCCAGTTAAGGACGCTTTGCGCCTGGGCTTCGACGAGAATCACAGTCAGCCGGGTCAAGGCCGCGCAGAGAGCCGCTACTGCGACACCGGCCAGTACCAGTCGTCCTTGAGCCGTGGCAGGCGACCATGCGCCGCCGAGACTGAAGACCGTGATCCACGCCAACGCGCCGCCAATGGCCGTCATCAACAAGGCACCGCCAGGGAATGGCGGCGCGACCAGGCCTGTGGAAAACAATGCCAGCCCCAAGGCTGCGCCAGCCGTTACACCAAACAGGGAGGGCGAAGCCAGGCGGTTGCGGGTGATGCCCTGCATCAAGGCTCCGGCGACCCCGAGACAGGCACCGACCAGTGCCGCACACGCCGCCCGTGGAACGCGCAGTTGCGCCACGATGTAAGCGATGTTGCCGCCTTCGCGTCCTAGGCTGAACAAACCGTTCCACGCATCGACCTGCCGGATGCTGAAGGGCGACAACGCGAACAGCGACACCCAGAACAGGCCCAGGCAGGTCACGGCAATCACTGCCGCCATCAGCCAGCGGCGCATTTATGGATTCAGTACGGCCTTGCCGCCCTTGAGAATGGCAAGAGCGTCATCGGCGATCTGCTCGGAGGCCATGATGCCGCGATTGCGCGCCCAGCTATCGCCATCGACTTCAGCGACCTGTTTGTTGCGTACGGCACCCAGCACCTGCCAAAGCGGTTGCTTGCTCCAGGTGTCGACAAGGCTGGGGCGACGGTAATGACCGACCAACAGCCAGCCAGGGTCCAGTGCCAGCAATTGCTCAAGGCTGACGAACTCGGTCGGGGCCGCGTTCTTGCGCACTTCAGGGACTTGCAAGCCGATGGCCTGCAACACGCTGCCTGCATAGGAGTGTGGTCCGTGGACCGAGAAGCTGTCCTCACGCGCAACCCCGAACAGCACCTTGGTATTGGCCGGAATCTGCGCCGCGACGTCTTTGAGGTGTTTCTGGTTTTCCGCGATCCGCGCCTGCATCTGTGGGCCTTTGCCCAGCGCGACGCCAATCAGCTCGGCGGATTTCAGGCTGCCCTGATAATCCTCGCCACGCGACGGCAGCATCAGCGTCGGCGCCAGGCTCGCCAGATCGTTGTAGAGCGCCTGATGGCGTCCCAGGTCAGCAATGATCAGGTCCGGCTTGAGGCGGGCAATCACTTCGATATTGGGTTGCGAGCGCAGGCCGACCGATTGCCATTCACCCACGGCTTTGCGCACCTTGGGCAACACGCGATTGGCATCGCCATCATCGGCCGCACCAACCGGCGTTACGCCCACCGAGGCCAGCCCGTCGAGAAAGGAAAACTCCAGCACTACCACCCGCTTTGGCGCATCCGGCAGATGGACTTTGTGTTGACCGTCATCGATATCGATGGGAGCAGCCTGAACGACACTGGCCGAGAGAGCCAGAAGGCTGCAAGCCAGCAGGTGAGAGAGGCGGGAAGTACGCATGGCAATACCTTTGTAGCGGAGACAGTCGTGTCAGAGCGGCACGAAGAAAACGGCGGGCACTATTTCATATCGAGACGGCAGGATCAAAAGTCATTTGCGCATGAGGCTGTTTCTCACCCATGGCTCTTTTTGAAACCTTTTGTCACAGACCGCACTCTCAACCACTTCATCAATGCTGATCCTCAAGGATGTCACGCGACAATGTGTCGCAAGGGCATGGACACGTAATGGGCTCCTTACTCAGGCAAGAAAAGTTTCTGTTGCTGGCGATCATCGCCACCTTTATCGCCTATCCCCTGGAGCATGTGCTGCTGGGCAATGGCCAGACGGTCGCGCTGATTGCCGGGCTGGCGCTGGTGGGCTTTATCGTCTGCGCTTCGCTGCGGGTTGCTCATCATGCCGAGCAGTTGGCGGAAAAGGTCGGCGACCCTTACGGCACCATGATCCTGACCCTGTCGGCAGTGCTGGTCGAAGTGGTGATCCTGGCAATCATGATGAGCAACGAGCCGTCTCCGACGCTGGTGCGCGACACGATCTATGCCGCCGTGATGCTGGATATCAACGGCATCCTCGGGCTGGCCGCCTTGATGGGCGGGCTCAAGCATGGCGAGCAGGCCTACAACGATAATTCGGCGCGCACCTATAGCGTGATGATCCTGACGGCCATGGGCGTGTCGATGGTGGTGCCCGAGTTCATTCCCAAGGCGGACTGGAAGCTGTATTCGGCGTTTACCATTGGCGCGATGATTGTGCTGTACACCTTGTTCCTGCGCATGCAGGTCGGGCCGCACAGTTACTTTTTCAGCTACAGCTATCCCGAGAAAAACAGACGCAAGGATCAGCCAGAAGAACAGGGCGAGTCGATCAACCTGACACGCTCCATCGTGACACTGGTACTGGGCGTTGTGGTGATCGGCGCGTTGGCGGAAGTGATGTCCAAGACCATTGACTTTGGGCTGGAAGGCAGCGGTGCGCCGCCCGTGCTGACGGCGATTCTGGTTGCGGCGATTTCTGCTGCGCCGGAGATCCTGACCGCCTTGCGCGCCGCCCTGGCCAACCGCATGCAGTCGGTGGTCAACATTGCACTGGGCGCTTCGCTATCCACCGTGATCCTGACGGTGCCTGCGATGGAAGCGATGGCGCTTTACAGCGGTCAGCCGTTCCAGATGGCCATGACGCCCGTGCAGACCGTGATGGTCTTCATCACCTTGCTGGTCTGCGCCATCAACCTCAATGACGGAGAAACCAACGCTATCGAGGGCATGACGCATTTCGTGCTGTTCGCAACCTTCATCATGCTCTCTTGCCTGGGACTGTAGGACCGGATTCATCCGGGAAAAAGATATTCCAGACGATAGAAGTGCTGTGAATGTACAGGCCCTTTCCCGGATGAATCCGGTCCTACAGCTCGTGCAATAGCTGGTGCGCGGCCTGGCGGTGATCGGCGATCAGTTTCTTCAGGTCCAGCCCCTCGACCTGTCCATCTATCACTCGCCAGTTGCCTGCGATCATCACCCGATCAGCCCGGTCCGCACCGCACAGCAACAGCGCCGAAAGCGGGTCATGGCTGCCGGAGAAGCGCAGTTCATCGAGCTTGAACAACGCCAGATCTGCCTGTTTGCCCACGGCCAGTTCACCTATATCCGTACGTCCCAGCAGTTGCGCCGAGCCCTTGGTTGCCCAGCCCAGCACAAGTTCCGGGGTTATGGCCTGCGCGCCGTAGCGTAGCCGTTGCAGGTAGAGCGCCTGCCTGGCCTCAAGGATCATGTTCGAGGCATCGTTGGAGGCCGAGCCGTCTACGCCAAGGCCCAATGGCGCACCGGCGGCGGTCAGGTCCATTGTCGGGCAGATGCCCGAAGCCAGACGCATGTTCGAGCTGGGGCAATGACAGATCCCGGTGCCTGCTGCGCCAAGGCGCGCAATTTCATCAGGGTTGAAATGAATGCCATGCGCCAGCCAGGTGCGCGGCCCGAGCCAGCCGACGCTATCCAGATAGTCCACCGTACGCAGCCCGAAGCGTTGCAGGCAGAAGTCTTCTTCATCCAGGGTTTCGGCCAGATGGGTATGCAGACGCACGTCGAGTTTTTCTGCCAGCGCTGCACTCTCGGCCATGATCTGCGGCGTCACCGAGAACGGCGAGCAGGGCGCCAGGGCAATCTGGATCTGCGCACCGTCGCCGCGTTCGTGATAGGTCTCGATCAGGCGCTGACTGTCGGCCAGGATCGTTTCGCCCTGTTGCACCGTCTGTTGCGGCGGCAACCCGCCATCGGCCTCGCCCAGGCTCATGGAACCTCGGGTCAGCATGGCTCGCATGCCCAGTTCGCGAACGCTCTGCACCTGAATATCGATGGCCTGCTCCAACCCATCGGGAAACAGATAGTGATGATCCGCAGCGGTGGTGCAGCCCGACAGCAGCAACTCCACCAGCGCCACTTTACTGGCCAGTGCGAGCTTTTCTGGCGTCAGCCGCGCCCACACCGGGTAGAGCGTCTTGAGCCATGGGAACAAAGGCTGATTGACCACCGGTGCCCAGGCGCGGGTCAGGGTCTGATAGAAGTGATGATGCGTGTTGATCAGGCCCGGCAGCAGCACATGCTCGCGAGCATCGAACACTTGATCACAGGGGCGGGAAGGGTGTTGACCGGCAGCCAGCAGCTCAACGATCACGCCATCTTCGACCACCAGACCGCCACGGGCATCCAGGTCATTGGCAGTGAAGACGGCAAGGGGATTTTTCAACCAGATACGGATCGCAGGCATGGGCCGGCTCCTCTGAAAGTGGGTTCAGGTTAGCCAGCTCAGTGTTGCCCTGTCTGCTGATCCAGGGTTGCCGGTGATTGTGAACAATGCACGGGCAAGACGAAGAAGTGTATTACTCGCTCAACTCACAATCAAACATCAACACCTGGCTTGTAATCAGGCTGCATCCAGACGCATGGAAGCAACAAGCCCTGCATTTGCCGCCAGATCGACCAGAGCGTCAAGGCTGAACAGATCCACTCGCCCGGACTTCAAGTTGGAAAAACGTGGCTTGGTAATCCCCAGGCGAGCCGCTTTTTCGGTATCGGTGCCAGGCCATTTCTTGATGGATTCGTTCAGCTCGATCATGAGTGTCGAGCGTAACGTCAAGTGAGCTGCCTCTTGAGTGGTATTGGCAAGGGCATCCCAGACACTGGAAAAGATGTGTTCGTCGTTCATTGTTAACTTCTCATCAAATCACGCAGCCATTTACGATTGTGAGCCACCGACATTCATGAGTGGTCCTGCTCTGAAAGCCAGAGCAGAACCCGTTCATCCATCAGTGTGTTGCTTCACCAGACAATCGTCTCGCCCTTGTAGTTGATGAAGTGGTGCCCGCCCTTGCCGGCGTAGTCGTTGAGTTGCTTGACCAGGCCAGTGGTGCTGGTCAGGACGTCGATATCGGCACCTTCGCCGCCCATTTCGGTTTTCACCCAGCCCGGATGCAGGGAAAGGACGGTGGGACGATTTTCGCCCAGTTTGCTGACGAAGGAGTTGGTCATGGAATTGAGTGCGGCCTTGCTCGCCTTGTAGAGGGCGATTTCGTTTCCGTCCGGGCAGGCGACGCTGCCGAGCACCGAGCTCATGAAGGCCAGGACGCCGGTCTGCGGACGAATCTGGTCGACCAGACGTTCTGCCAGACGAATCGGTGCAACGGCGTTGGTCAGGAACAACTGGCCCAGTTCGGCGGCGGTGGATTGGGCTGCGCTTTGATGCTTGGGCCCGATCACGCCAGCATTGACGAACAGCACATCGAACACTTCGCCCTTGAGCTTCTGGACCAGCACTTCCAGCGACGCGACTTCATCGATATCCAGCGTTTCGATGCGTACCCCGGAAATGCCCTTGAGGCTATCGACCTTTTGCGGATCGCGAACGGTTGCAATCACATTCCAGCCTTGTTCGGTCAGACGCTGGACCAGCCCGAGTCCCAGGCCACGGGATGCGCCGATGATCAGAGCGGTTTTGGTAGCAGTCATGAAAAAACTCCTTGGCAGTTGAAAGAGAAAAACTTCAGGGGCTCAGCGGGCAACTCTGGTGCAGACGTGCTTGAAGTTCGCTACGCAACTCACCCAGCTCCGCAATACGTGTGTCGATCAGCGTCAGCTTGTCCCGAAGCAGTTGGGCAATCGCGATATCCGGCGTGGGTGCCTTCCACAGTTCGGCCACGTTATTGCCTATTTCGTTCAGGCTGAAGCCCAGGCGCTGCGCAACCTTGATGAATTGCACCAGTTGCACCGTCTCCACTGGGTAATGACGATAGCCGTTGCCGGTGCGTTGGGCTGAAATCAGGCCGCGCTGCTCATAAAAGCGCAGCGTGTCGCGACTGACGGCGGTGGCTTGAGCCAGTTCACCAATGCGCATGCAATCCTGTCCTTAAGGGCTTGACCCTGGAGCGTACTCCACCCTTTAGCCTGTTGGTATCTCAATCAACAGGACCTGTTTTATGTGGCAAACCCGACAGTATCGCCAAGTGGTCCGGGCCAGCGCCTGGTACGACCTGATCGTCACCGCCGCTTTCGCTACGCCCTGGACGTTCATGGCGCTGCACGGAATGTTATCGACTTTGAGCCAACAGTGGGGGCTGCCGGGAGAATTACCAACGTTCGAGCCCATGCACATGCTGATGGCAAATTTGCTGGGCTCGATTGTCTGCGTGTGGGCCGTACTGCGCATCCGTGATCCACAGCAGGTATTCGGCCGCTATGACGCGGCGGGACGATTACTGTTTGCCGCCTGGCAGGGCTATGCGCTTATGCACGGCGCCAGCAGCTTGCTGATCGGGATTCTGTTGATGGAGCTGGTTTGGGCTGTTTTGCAGTTATGGCCGGTCAGACGCCTTCGCGACTGAAGTCTCTCCTACCGGTTCGGCATTACGGCGGAGCGAATCGGGCGGCGCTCCGCTCATTCGCGAAACGGGGGCACCCTCAATGCCCCGCTTGCCAAGGCTGCCCTAATGAAACCGGCGCATACAGCTTGGTTCTCAGTGCATCACGTGACAGCAGCACCAGGACGATGATGGTTGCCACGTACGGCAACATCGCCAGCAGGTTGGAGGGGATCGCCAGGCCGATACCCTGTGCCACAAGATGCAGGATGCTGGCGAGGCCGAAGAGGTAGGCGCCCAGCAGCAGGCGCCAGACTCGCCAGCTGGCGAACACCACCAGTGCCAAGGCGATCCAGCCGCGCCCCGCGCTCATGTTTTCGGCCCACATCGGTGTGTAGGCCAGGGACAGATAAGCGCCTGCCAAGCCTGCCATTGCTCCTCCGAACAGCACCGCCAGGGTTCGTACCCGCAATACCGGCAACCCCATGGCGCTGGCGGCATCGGGGTTTTCGCCGACGGCCTGGATAATCAGGCCGATGCGGCTTTTGAGCAGTACCCAGGCCACCAACGCAAACAGCGCGAATGACAGGTACACCAGCAGGTCCTGTGCAAACAGCATGCGACCGATCAGCGGGATATCGCTGAGGAAGGGAATCGCCATCGGCTCGAAACCATGCAGGGGTTTGCCCACCCAGGCTGCGCCGACAAAGCTTGAAAGGCCCACGCCAAAAATGGTCAGCGCCAAGCCCGTGGCAACCTGATTGGCATTGAATAGCAGAGCCACAATGGCAAACAACGCCGACAGCAGCATGCCCGCCAGCATGGCCAGCAGCACACCCAGCCAAAGGTTGCCGGTGCTCAGGGCGATGATGAAACCAATCACTGCACCGAACAGCATCATGCCTTCCTGACCCAGGTTGATGACGCCGCTTTTTTCGCAGATCAGTTCACCCAGGGCCACCAGCAGCAGCGGTGTGCCGCAACGAATCATGGCGTAGAAAATATTGCTCAGTAGATCGATATCCATCACGCGGCTCCCGCGACAGGCGCCATCTGGCGTTTGGCCCAGCGCAGTTTCAGGCGCGGGCGATAAAGGATCAGCACATCGCAGGCCAGCAGGAAGAACAGCATCATCCCCTGGAACAGTTGCGTAATGGCCAGTGGCAGGTTGAGGGTCATTTGCGCTTGCTCGCCGCCCAGGTACAGCAGGGCGATCAGCAGGCTGGAAAACAGAATGCCGATGGGGTTCAGGCGTCCGAGAAAGGCCACCGTGATTGCGGCATAGCCATAACCGGGCGATACCTGCGGAACCAGTTGGCCGATGGGGCCGGTCACTTCACTGACGCCCGCCAGCCCAGCCAGTGCACCGCTGATCAAAAGGGCCAGCCAGACCAGACGCTTTTCACGAAAGCCCACGAACCCCGCCGCCCGCTTGTCCAGCCCCAGCACTTTTATCTGGAAGCCGACAAAGCTGCGTTGCAGCAACACCCAGACGGCCACCAGCGCCAGCAGGGCGAAATACACACCCGCGTGGGCGCGGCCATCTTCCGTCAAAAGCGGCAGGCGGCTGGCATCGCCGAAGGTGGCTGACTCCGGGAAGTTCATGCCCGCCGGGTCCTTTAGTGGCCCGTGGACAAAGAACAGCAGCAGGTTCAGGGCGATGTAGTTGAGCATGATGCTGGTGAGGATTTCATTGGCATTGAAATGAGTACGCAGCCAGGCCGTCACTCCAGCCCATGCCGCGCCAGCCAGAGTCCCGGCGATCAGAATCATCACCAGCGCCCAGCGACTTTCCATTTCGATCACGTTGACCGCCACTGCGCTGCCGACCAATGCGCCCAGCAGCAATTGGCCTTCTGCGCCGATGTTCCAGATTCGGGCCTGATAGGCGACCGCCAGCCCGAGTGCGCAGAGCAGGATCGGCAAGGTCTTGACCATCAATTCCGAGACGCCATACCAGTCGCTGACCGGTGCGATCAGCAGGGTATGCAGCGTCACCCACGGGTCGAGCTTCAGGCCGATGAACAGCAGCGAGCCGCAGACAAGTGTCAGGGCGGCCGCCAGCAAGGGCGAACACCACAGCATGACGCGCGATTGTTGTCCGCGCGGTTCCAGGGAAAGCAGCATGTTTGGCTCCGTTAACCCAGCGCGACGGCTTGGGGGTGAGAATGATCGAACTGTCCCGCCATCCAGCCGCCGATCTGCACGGCGTTGGTCTGTTCGGTGGGGACCAGTTGCGAAAGCTTGCCGCTGCTAAGGGCCGCGAGTCGGTCGCTGATCTGGAACAGTTCGTCCAGGTCTTCTGAAATCACCAGAATCGCTGCGCCTGCATCACGCAAAGCAATCAGGGCGCGATGGATTGCAGCCGCTGCGCCGACATCGACGCCCCATGTCGGGTGAGCGGCCACCAACAGTTTCGGGTTTTGCAGAATCTCGCGGCCCAGAATGAATTTCTGCAGATTGCCGCCTGACAGGCTGCGTGCCGCGGCCTGGGAATCGGGTGTCTTGACCGCAAAGCGGCGAATGATTTCGTCGGCCAGTGCCCGCACCTTGCTGCGCTGGATCAGCCCGTTGCTTACCAGACCTTGTTGAAAGGCGGTCAGCAGGGCGTTATCGGCCAGGCTCAGTTCGGGAACCGCGCCATGGCCCAGGCGTTCGGCGGGGACAAAAGCCAGGCCGCGTTTGCGGCGCGCGTCCGGGCGCAGGTTACCTACATTGGTTTCTGCGAAGCGGATAGTCGCAGCCTGTGCGCTGGCCAGTGTCTGTTCACCACTGAGCAAGGCCAGCAGTTCGTCCTGTCCGTTGCCCGCGACGCCCGCAATCCCGACGATCTCGCCGCTGCGCACTTCAAGGTCCACTTCCAGCAGCGAGCAGCCAAAGGGATCGGGGTTATGCCAGGACAGTTTTTCGACCTGTAGGAAAGGCGCTGCGCCACTGGCCTTCTCGTATTGAGCGGTCAGTCCTGCTGCATCGCCCACCATCAACCGCGCCAGTTCCAGATCGGTGCATTGCGCAGGAATGCAATGCCCGGAAACCTTGCCTCCACGCAGCACCGTCGCGCTGTGACACAAGGCTCGTACCTCACCCAGCTTGTGGCTGATGAACAGAATGCTGCAGCCTTCCCCGGCCAGGCGTCGCAAGGTGACGAAAAGCTCGTCGGCCTCCTGGGGGGTGAGCACCGAGGTGGGTTCGTCCAGAATCAGCAGGCGGATATCCTGCATCAGGCAGCGGATGATTTCGACTTTCTGGCGCTCACCAATCGACAGGCTGTGGACAAGTCGCTGTGGCTCCAGTGCCATGCCGTAGCGTTGCGACACCTCGCGAATGCGCGGCTCCAGTTGTTTGGGCGTACCTGCTGCGCTGCCCATGGCCAGTGCAATGTTCTGTGCGACGGTCAGTGTCTCGAACAGAGAGAAATGCTGAAACACCATGCCGATCCCCAACCCTCTGGCTTGCGCCGGGTTGCGCATGGTCAGCGCTTCGCCGTGCCAGGTGATCGAGCCCGAATCCGGCTGGGTAACGCCGTAGATGATTTTCATCAGCGTACTTTTGCCAGCACCGTTTTCACCCAGCAGGGCATGGATTTCGCCGGGCTGGATGCTCAGATCGATAGCGTCGTTGGCCAGACAGCCAGGGTATTGCTTGGTGATATGACGCAGTTGCAGGCGCGGGGGCAGCGCGTGGTTTGGCATGACAGGCTCGGATCATAGAGTGGGTCGCCGGGGGATAAAGCAAAATCCTGGCCAGTGAGTCAGGTTTGTGGCGAATGTTGCCGGGCGGGCGCGTGCAGGGTGCTACAAGGTTTCTGAAACCAGTGCCTCGACAGCTTTGGCACCAGTTCGGGGCGTCCTGCAGAGGTAAAGATTCAATATGGCACATCATGGCTGTGCAAAAAATGTACAGCGCGCGGCAAGGTCGATACCCCAAGCGATTGCGCGACCCTTGCACCTGTTATCCACAGGTTGTTCCACAGTAACTGTGCGCAAGCCGAAAACCCGGTAATAAAGGAATCTTCAGTAGCTTCCAATGGTGCTAAAGAGCGTTAAGACGCTGTTTTAGCATTGCTTTTATCCCGTTGGCGGGCTGTTGTGCAAAAAACGATCACTTGTCTGTGCCGTACGTCCGGTAAGGCTTGCAGCCTGATGTGCTCAGCTTATCCACAGCCGGATGCACAGTAGATGTGGGCAACTCATGCCTGAAATCGGGAAACCGCGAATTACTGATTCAAGGCTGGATGCAGGAGAATTCTGCCGCGGCTCAAATCCGCCAGTTGGCGTTGCAGTGTGGCGATATGTTCCGGACCGATGGCGATCGACATTTCCACGCCATTGGCGGTGAAGTTTTCGGCTTCCACCAGCCCGTTGAATTCGGCAAGTCGTACTTTGACCAGTGTCAGCTCGCTGAAACTGCATTCAAGATTGAAGTGCTCGCGATTGATCAGCGGCACACGCTGCGCCTGTTGCAGGCATTTGTTGGCGCCTCCTCCATAAGCCCTTGCCAGCCCTCCGGTCCCCAACTGGATGCCGCCATACCAGCGAATCACCAGCACCACGACCTGATCGAACTCCTGGGCTTCGATGGCTGCCAGTATCGGCCTGCCAGCCGTACCTCCCGGCTCGCCGTCATCGCTGCTGCGATATTGGGCACCCAGTTTCCAGGCCCAGCAGTTATGAGTCGCATCCAGATCGCTGTGCTGTTCGATGAAGGCCTGGGCTTCGGCCGGGCTGGCAATAGGCGCCGCGAGGGTGATGAAACGGCTCTTGCGAATTTCTTCACGATATTCGCAAGGGCCGGGGAGGGTAAAAGGCATGGGGGCTTCCAGCAAACGACAAGGTCCGAATATTACAAGACCGGCGGCGTAAGCCCACACCCTTTGAGAATGATCTGGATCAGATTGTCGCTGGCATCGTCCATGTCCTGCTTTGTTAGCCGGTTGCGACCGGTTACCCGGCAGATCTGGGTGGCGAAGTCGGCGTAATGCTGAGTACTGCCCCACAGCAGAAAGATCAGGTTGACCGGGTCGATCGGGTCCATTTTACCGGCGTCGATCCAGGCCTGGAACACGGCGGCGCGGCCCTGAAACCAGGTGCGGTAATCCTGGCTGAAAAACTCGCCCATGCATTCTCCGCCACTGATGATCTCCATCGCGAAAATTCGCGAGGCCTGAGGGTTGCGGCGAGAGAACTCCATCTTGGCGCGAATGTAGCGGGCCAGCGCTTCGGCCGGATCGTCTTCGACAGTCAGATTGTTGAAGGTGCTGTCCCAGAGCTCGATGATATTGCTCAGCACGGCGACATACAGACCAAGCTTGTTGGTGAAGTAGTAATGCAGGTTGGCTTTCGGCAGCCCGGCCTTCAGCGCGATTGCATTCATGCTGGTGCCCTTGAAACCATGGCGGGCAAATTCATCTTCGGCGGCCTTGATGATGGTTTCTTCGTTTTTCTGGCGAATACGGCTTGCAGGCTTGGTGCCGTGAGTACTGTGCGCTGGGACTTCAAGGGTCATGTGCAGGTCCGGACAGGTCATAGGGTGCAACGGGTGAACAGATAACGCACCCGCGTGAATCCGACAAGCATTCATGTAGGAAAATTATTCTTGGGGGCCAGGGACTTTGGCTGGCTGCTCGTAGTTTTCCTTGAGAACGACAGATTTTTCTTCCGGGATCAGCAGGCACATGACGATGGCCGTAATGCCGCCGCTGGTGATTGCCGAGTCGAACAGGTTCTGGACCAGTTGTGGCATATGGTGCAGCAGCGCAGGTTGCGCGGCGATACCCAGGCCAACACCGAACGAGGTGGCAATGATCAGCATGCTGCGTCGGTCCAGCGGTGCCTGGGCAAGAATGCGCACACCTGCTGCCGCGACGCTGCCAAACATCACCAGTGTCGCGCCGCCCAGCACGGGTTTGGGAATCTGCTGCACGACGGCACCAATCATGGGGAACAGGCCGAGCAGAAACAGCACAACTCCGATGTAGAGGCCGACATAACGGCTGGCGACCCCGGTCAACTGGATCACGCCATTGTTTTGGGCAAAGGTGGTGTTGGGGAACGCGCTGAAGGTGGCGGCAATCATGCAACTGACGCCATCGCCCAGCACGCCGCCTTTTAGCCGGGCCACATAGCTCGGGCCACTGATGGGTTGGCGTGCCAGCATGCAGTTGGCGGTCAGGTCGCCGACGGTTTCGATGCTGCTGATCAGGTAAATCAGTGCGACGGGCAGGAAAGCCGTCCAGTCGAAACTGAAGCCGAACTTGAACGGGACCGGCACGCTGATCAGTGGCAAATCATGAATGGGTTGCGGGACCAGTTTGCCGCTCATCCACGCCGCCACACTGCCGATGGCCAGGCCAATGATGATCGCGGACAGACGAATCCAGGGAGTGCTGGAGCGGTTGAGCACAATAATGATCGCGAGAACGAATACGCCCAGTGCGAGGTTGACGGGGGCTCCGAAGTCCGGCGCGTTGAAGCCGCCTCCCAGGTCGGTGACGCCGACCTTGATGAGGCTGATACCGATCAGGGTAATGACAATACCGGTAACCAGTGGCGTGATGATGCGTCGCAACTGGCCAATGAACCGGCTGAGGACGATCTGCACCAGTGCGCCGAAGAAGCAGACGCCGAAGATCATCGCCATGATGTCTTCCGGGCTGCCGCCGCGTTGCTTGACGATGAAGCCGGCGGACAGGACTGCGCCGAGAAAGGCGAAGCTGGTGCCTTGCAGGCAGATCATTCCTGCACCGATGCCGAACGGGCGACGGGCCTGGATGAAGGTTCCTGTGCCGGAAACCATCAGGGCCATGCTGATCAGGTACGGCAGGTAAGCGCTCAGTCCCAGTGCAGAGCCGATGATCAAGGGTGGGGTAATGATGCCGACGAAACTGGCGAGGACATGTTGCAGTGCTGCCAGTATGGCCGTTAACGGTTTTGGCCGATCGTTGAGGCCATAGAGCAAGTCATTGTTGTCGCAAGTATCAGGCTGCATGTCGAGCGCTCGGAATGAGGTGTGGTCACGTCTTAGCCAGGCACGTTGCAAAAACCTGTCCAATTGCTCAGGTTATTTTTTGTTCTATCGATACATATTCATTCGTTTCAGATAGATACGCTGTTTTTATATGTTCTGGCTGTCGCGGCATTCGGCCGTTTTTCACCTTGGGTGCGTTATCGCGTAGCAGCCAGGCTCTCCAGAAAGCTTTCCAGCACCAAATGAGGGCGACGCCCCTTGCGAGTGACGGAGACCAGGCTCAGATCATAAAACCGTGAGCCCGGTTTCAAGGTTCGCAGCCTGCCTTGCTGGACCCAGACATTGGCGTAGTGGTCCGGTAGATAGCCTATATAGCGGCCGGTCAAAATCAGAAAGGCCATGCCTTCGCGATCCGATGCGCTGGCGGTACACCTGAGCGCCTGATAATGGGCCTGAATATCGGTCGGCAAGCGAAAGGTCGGGGCAATGGCCTCCTGGGCTGCCAGGCGCTCATCCTCAAGTTCAGCATCGTCGACATAGAACAGAGGGTGTCCGACTGCGCAATAAAGCAAGGACCGCTCGCTGTACAACGGCTGGTATTCAAGACCGGGCAGGGCGCTGGCCTGGGGCACGACGCCTACATGCAGCCGCCCGTCCAGCACTCCTTGTTCCACCTCGTTGGGGGCGATCATCCGGATATTGATGTGGACGTCCGGACCGCGTTCCTTCAATTGCGCCAGGGCATGGGTGATGCGCATGTGGGGCAAGGTCACCAGATTGTCGGTCAGGCCGATGTTCAGCTCGCCACGCAGATGCTGGTGCAGGCCGTTGACTTCGGTCCTGAAACTCTCAAGCGCACTGAGCAATTGCAATGATGACTGATAGACCTCACGGCCTTCATCCGTCACGGAAAACCCGGCGCGTCCTCGCTGGCACAAGCGCAGGCCGAGGCGCTGCTCCAGATCGCTCATCTGCTGGCTGATGGCTGAACGGCCAATCCCGAGCACGCTTTCGGCTGCCGAAAAACCGCCTGCCTCGACTACGCTTTTGAATATGCGCAGCAGACGGATATCGAAATCACTGACTTGGGCCAATGGATCTGTGCGACGAATGCTCATCGTTTAGTAGTTACCTAACTAAAGATCTTAAAAGTTGGATTTTTCAGACTTTATCTCCGTGGCACTTTGGCTGCAATCACTCCTGCCCTACACCCTGCGAGGTCCATTCCAATGAATGCGCTCGAACTGTCCGATGTGCCTGTATCCAGCCAATTGAAGCTCGACGCTCACTGGATGCCATACACCGCCAACCGTAATTTCCAGCGCGACCCGCGGATGATCGTTGCTGCGCATGGCAGCTACCTGACCGACGACAAGGGCCGCAAGATCTATGACGGGCTTTCCGGGCTGTGGACCTGCGGTGCCGGGCATACCCGCAAGGAAATCCAGGAAGCCGTTGCGAAACAGATCGGGATTCTGGATTACTCGCCAGCGTTCCAGTTCGGTCATCCGCTATCGTTCCAGCTTGCGGAAAAAATCACTGAGTTGACGCCGGGCAATCTCAATCACGTCTTCTATACCGACTCCGGTTCCGAGTGCGCCGATACCGCCGTGAAAATGGTGCGTGCTTACTGGCGTCTGAAAGGCCAGTCGACCAAGACCAAAATGATTGGTCGGGCTCGTGGCTATCATGGTGTGAATATCGGTGGCACCAGCCTGGGTGGCGTGAATGGTAACCGCAAGATGTTTGGTCAACTGATGGATGTCGACCATCTGCCGCACACCTTGTTGCCCGGCAATGCCTTTTCCAAAGGGATGCCTGAGGCTGGCGGTATTGCACTGGCCGATGAAATGCTCAAGCTGATCGAGTTGCATGACGCCTCGAACATCGCCGCTGTCATCGTTGAACCGATGGCGGGCTCGGCTGGTGTAATCGTTCCGCCGCAGGGTTACCTCAAGCGCCTGCGCGAGATCTGCGACCAACACAATATCCTGCTGATCTTCGACGAAGTCATTACCGGTTTTGGCCGTACAGGCTCCATGTTTGGTGCCGACAGTTTCGGTGTCACGCCTGACCTGATGTGCATTGCCAAGCAGGTCACCAACGGTGCAATCCCCATGGGGGCCGTGGTTGCCAGCAGCGAGATCTATCAAACCTTCATGAGCCAGCCAACGCCGGAATATGCCGTCGAATTCCCGCATGGCTATACCTATTCCGCTCACCCGGTTGCCTGTGCGGCAGGTCTGGCGGCGCTGGAGTTGTTGCAGCGTGAGAATCTGGTCCAGCAGGTCGCTGAAATCTCTCCGCATTTTGAAAGCGTGCTGCATGGCCTCAAGGGCACAAAGAACGTTATCGACATCCGTAACTACGGGCTGGCGGGTGCCATTCAGATTGCGCCGCGTGATGGCGATGCCATCGTTCGCCCATTCGAGGCAGCGATGAAGTTGTGGCAGGCCGGTTTCTATGTGCGCTTTGGCGGCGACACCCTGCAGTTCGGCCCTACCTTCAACTGCAAGGCGCAAGAGCTGGATCGATTGTTCGATGCCGTAGGTGAGGCGCTCAACCTGATTGACTGATTAGCACCGTTATATAGACACAAATTTTCTGGAGCCATTTTGCATGAGCAGTATCCAACACTTGATTCACGGTGAACTCACTTCCGATAACGGGCGTACCGCGGATGTATTCAATCCGTCGACAGGTCAGGCGATTCATGACGTCGCGCTGGCCAGTCGCGAAACCGTGCAACAAGCCATTGACTCGGCCAAGTCTGCCTTCCCGGCCTGGCGCAATACGCCGCCGGCCAAGCGTGCCCAGGTGATGTTTCGTTTCAAACAACTGCTGGAGCAGAACGAAGCGCGTATCGCTCAGCTCATCAGCGAAGAGCATGGCAAGACTCTGGAAGATGCGGCGGGCGAACTGAAGCGCGGGATCGAAAACGTCGAGTACGCCTGTGCTGCGCCGGAAATCCTCAAGGGTGAGTACAGCCGTAATGTCGGGCCGAACATCGATGCCTGGTCGGACTTTCAGCCATTGGGCATTGTTGCGGGCATCACACCGTTCAACTTCCCGGCCATGGTGCCGTTGTGGATGTATCCATTGGCCATTGCTTGCGGCAATTGCTTCATTCTCAAGCCTTCGGAGCGTGATCCGAGTTCCACCTTGCTGATTGCGCAGTTACTGCACGAGGCCGGGTTGCCCAAGGGCGTGTTGAATGTCGTGCATGGCGACAAGGTTGCCGTCGATGCACTGATCGAAGCACCAGAGATCAAGGCGCTGAGTTTTGTGGGGTCTACGCCTATTGCCGAGTACATCTATAAAGAAGGCGCTGCGCGGGGCAAGCGTGTCCAGGCGCTGGGTGGAGCAAAGAACCATGCGGTATTGATGCCTGATGCCGATCTCGATAACGCAGTCAGTGCCCTGATGGGTGCCGCTTATGGTTCGTGCGGCGAGCGTTGCATGGCGATTTCGGTTGCGGTCTGTGTCGGTGATCAGATTGCCGATGCGCTGGTGTCCAGGCTGGTTCCGCAGATCAAGAGCCTGAAAATCGGTGCAGGTACCAGTTGTGGTCTGGACATGGGGCCGCTGGTTACCGGGCAGCACCGCGAAAAGGTCAGTGGCTATATAGATGATGGCGTTCAGTCTGGAGCGACGCTGGTTGTCGATGGACGCGATATTCGTATTGAAGGCCATGAAGACGGTTTCTTCATGGGCGGCTGCCTGTTTGATCGGGTGACGCCGCAGATGCGCATCTATAAAGAAGAGATCTTCGGGCCGGTGCTGTGCATCGTGCGTGTCGCTAGCCTTGAGCAAGCAATGCAATTGATCAATGAGCATGAGTACGGCAACGGCACCTGTATCTTCACACGTGATGGTGAGGCGGCTCGTTTGTTCTGTGATGAAATCGAAGTCGGGATGGTCGGTGTTAACGTCCCGCTGCCCGTGCCGGTTGCCTATCACAGCTTCGGCGGCTGGAAGCGCTCATTGTTTGGCGACCTGCATGCTTATGGCCCGGATGGTGTGCGCTTCTATACTCGCCGCAAGGCCATTACCCAGCGCTGGCCGCAGCGGGCCAGTCATGAGGCGTCGCAGTTCGCCTTCCCGAGTCTGTAAGTAATGGATGCCGGGGGAGGTCTTCATGAAGACCTCCCCCGGTGTTTATTGGGCTAGCAGATATTTATAACAGTATTTTGAAATTAACGGTTGACGGGCGATTTAATGTCTCTATAATTCGCCCCACTTCCGGC
>NZ_BLVZ01000004.1 GCF_015471405.1 Pseudomonas cichorii | reverse complement strand
TGGATCAATCCGGATCCGGCGGGAGTGGTGGATGGTTTGAATCTGTTCCGCTTCGTTCGCAATTCACCTCTGCGGTATACCGATAGTGAAGGCGCTGATCCCCGCGATGTCATTGTTGCGAAGGGGTTTTCCAATTTTACCCCCCTGCAGCAAGCCAAGCTGAAAGATGCTCTTGATGTGTCTGCCAAGCTATTGCGACGCACCATCGTTGAGCTGGGCAAAAGTCGCCCTGAGCATGGTGTTTCAAAAGCCTTTGCTGCAACCTATGGGCGGGATCTGCCTCCGGAATTAAAGAAGCTTACTGTTGCTGGAGTACGAAAAGAGCTAATCGAACAGAAAAAATTCTTGTCATCCATTCTTAAACCGAAAATAGCCAAATCCCTTGAGCTTTTCGACACCGATACTGACTTATTGGCCACAACGCGTATGACTAATGAAGTGTTCAGTAAGTTTCTCAGGATGCGAATATCCAGAACACATCTTGAATCACATAACGTGCTGAACGTTGCCCATACATTGATTCATGAAGCGTCTCACGCTGTTAGTGGTGCCTTGGATGCTTTTTACAATGAGGAGTTTATTCTTCCAGACAAAGTCAGCCCGGTAGTGGTTAAACAGTGGTCAAAAGAAATCAGAAAGACCCTGAAGTACATCGTGCTGAATGGACCGGAGGCACATGAGTTTGCTCCGTCCGATTATCGAGATGCCATGCTGGCTCTCGATGATAATGCGGACATAAGGGCGCGTCGAACAGAAGCATTTGGTGATCCCAAAATCCGGGCTTCGTTATTACGAATGAATGCCGACACTTATGCTGGACTTGTAATGTCTTCAAGACTGCCGGCAAGGCTGATGGCCAAGCGAGTGCGAAGTGAGATGCGTCAAGAGGCTAAACGTCAGAGAGTGGCATGACTGGCATCGGATTGAACCAATAAAAAACCCCCAACAACACCCTGCGGATGGGGATACGCAGGGTGTTGCCGAGGGCCTGTTGCTCTGTCAGCGACAAGTTGCAAGCTACAAGCCTCAAGTTACTTGAAGCTTCCAGCTTGAAGCTTGCCGCTATCTTTTATCGTGCAATCGTCTGCGTTTTCACGCCCGCTTCCAGCGCACCGGAACGGCCATACACATCTTCGTAGCGTTCGATATCGTCTTCGCCCAGGTAGCTTCCGGATTGGACTTCAATGATTTCCAACGGGATCTTGCCCGGGTTTTTCAGGCGATGGACCGACGCGATCGGGATGTAGGTGGACTGGTTTTCAGTCAGCAGGAACACGTTCTCGTCGCAGGTTACCTGAGCCGTGCCGGATACCACGATCCAGTGTTCGGCGCGGTGGTGGTGCATTTGCAGCGAGAGGCTGGCGCCCGGTTTGACCGAGATGCGCTTGACCTGGAAGCGGCCGCCCATGTCCACCGAGTCGTAGGAGCCCCACGGACGATAGACTTCCAGATGGTTCTGGGTTTCGCTGCGGCCCTGTTCGTTGAGGGTGTTGACCATCTGCTTGACGCCTTGGACCTTGTCCTTGTGGGCGATCATCATGGCGTCCTTGGTTTCGACGACCACGATGTTGTCCAGGCCGATCACCGATACCAGTTTGCCGTTGCCGTGGATCATGCAGTTGCGGCTGTCCTGAATGACGACGTCGCCTTTGGTGACGTTGCCATGGTTGTCTTTTTCCTGCACTTCCCACAGTGACGACCAGCAGCCGACATCGCTCCAGCCTGCCGACAGTGGCACGACGCAGGCGCGCTGGGTTTTTTCCATGACGGCGTAGTCGATGGAGTTGTCCGGGCAGCAGGCGAAGGTCGCGGCATCGATGTCTACGGCGCCGCCGTCGTGCTGGCTGCGCTCAAGGGTCAGCAGGCAGGTGTCGTAGATATCCGGATCGTGTTTTTTCAGCTCTTCCAGGAAGCGGCTGGCACGGAACAGGAACATGCCGCTGTTCCAGTAGTAACCGCCTGCCTCGACGAACTCGGCAGCGCGTTTTTCGTCAGGCTTCTCAACGAAGTGCGACACGCGGCTCACGCCTTCCGGCAGCAGCGCATCGGCGGTGGATTTGATGTAACCGTAGCCGGTTTCCGGTTTGTTGGCCGGTACGCCGAACAGGACCATTTCGCCACGCTCTGCTGCGACGGTGGCCAGGGCCAGTGCGCGTTGCAGGGCTTTCTGATCTTCGATCACGTGATCGGCCGGCAGGACCAGCATCAGCTCGTCGTTGCCTTCATTAACCAGCATCATCGCAGTCAGGGCAACGGCGGGTGCGGTGTTACGCCCGAACGGCTCCATCAGGATGGCCTGGGTGTTGAGGTCCAGTGCTGCCAACTGCTCGTTTACGATGAAACGATGCTCCTTGTTGCAGACCACGATGGGCTCTTGCATACCCTCGAACACCAGACGCTCCAGGGTTTGCTGGAACAGGGTGTGTTCGCCTGTCAGTGCCAGGAATTGTTTAGGGAATTGTTTACGCGAAAGCGGCCAGAGTCGTGAACCGCTACCGCCTGACAAGATCACTGGAATCATTTTGTTTCTCCAATAGCATTCAATAAGGGCTGTTCGTGGTTTTCTGTCGTTTCTGTCTTTTTCTTGTACTGCGCTAGCGGGTCCGTGGCTGACAGAGGCCATGAACCCGCCAACTTGATTTTTAGCGAGTCGCTACCGGTGGCTTGACCCAGACTGGCGACAGGTTGCTGCCGCTGCCGGTGATGTACAGCACGGCGGCTTCACCACGTTCCAGGGCAACAGGCTTCACGTCAGTGACTTTCTTGTCGCCGTCGTACAGCGCCAGGCTGACTTTCACCGGGTTGATTTCACGCTCGCCGGTGCCTTTGGCTCCTACGGTCTTGACCACTTCGGTCTTGCCGTCGGCGGTTTTCAGGGTCAGCGATTTGTCGCTGAGGTTCTGGACGCGAACCAGGGACTTCTGCTTGTTCTTGAACGGTGCTTCTTCAACCAGTTGCGGCTTGCCGCTGGCGTTGTTGACCAGGGTGTAATAACGGTCGCTGGCCAGTTTCACCGGTACGGTCTGGCTGCCGAGCTTGGCGGTGTAGTCGCCTTGCGGCATGAAGCTGAACGCAGTGCTGCCCAGTGGCGCGACTTCG
Source organism: Pseudomonas cichorii (assembly GCF_015471405.1). Classification (GTDB taxonomy): domain Bacteria; phylum Pseudomonadota; class Gammaproteobacteria; order Pseudomonadales; family Pseudomonadaceae; genus Aquipseudomonas; species Aquipseudomonas serbiensis. The sequence goes on along the minus strand of NZ_BLVZ01000004.1, from coordinate 450,626 downwards.
TTGAGGTTGGTGTTGCCAACACTGGCGCTGATTTCTGCGTTGCTGGCGTTGTAGACACGCACGAAGGTCGAGCCTTTCGGTGCGGTCGGGCCGTAGAGGGCAGAGTCACCGGCAAGGGCTTGCAGGGACATCAGGCCGAGGGTTGCGGCCAGTGCGCAGGTTTTGAACAGGCTTTTCTTGGCCGAACGATTTGGAGTGTGCTGTAAGGTCATAATTCAGTCCTCTCAGTTTTGCGCCTGGTTGGGCGACTCGGATTGTTTGGTGTTAAGGGCCAGGTTCTCTTGGCTATCACGTGACTTCTTCAACTCGGCGATCCACTGTGGATCGAACTCGCCAAGGTCGTTGTGAGCAGGCAGATAGCGCTCCGGGAATTCCCAGATGACCACTTGTGGTGGTGTGGTCTTGAACGCATCGGTTTGCAGATACTTGAGCATCGGCAGAATCGGCCCGTGACCGTCTTCTGCGTAGTTGACGACGTCGCTGCGCAGTGCCTGCTTCAGGGCGCCGACGAAGTTCCAGTTGGGGTTGGCGCTGTAACTGGTGCCAACCAGGCCGACCGGAATTTCGGTGTCTGCAAACAGGGCATCATCATCGGCGGCAGTTCCTTCGACCGGATTTGTGCTGCGTTGTTGCAAATCATCCGGCTTTGGAAGCAAATTGCTGAACAGCGGATCCAGTGGCAGGAAGTTGGTCAGGTCGCCTTTGTAGGGCGTGACTTCCTTGGCCTGGGTGACGAATTGCTCGGGTTCGCCGTTCAACGTTGTCTTCCCGGAAATCGCGACACCCAGTTGCTGCGCCGCCACTTCTGCACCCATCGGGGTCCAGTGCGTGTCGGTGCGCAGGAACACCTGGCCTTGCTGCTTGGCGGCCTGCAACGGCGCCAGCAGGTCAGGGGCGAAGATGCCGGCTTGCGCGACCTGAGCATGGAACTGTTGATACAGATCGGTGTGCAGCGTGGCCGGTCTGTTATCGCCAATGTGCTCTGGATACAGGCGGGTCTTGGCTGGAACAATTGCCAGCACCAGTTCCGTGCCTTGCTTTTTCAGCTCGTCGCGCACGCCCTGAATCAATGCCAGGTTGTCCGCTTCGTTCTTCTCGCCGTTGGGAATGGCATCGAACTCTTCGTCGGTGTAGAGCCACTGGTCCTTGCCGACCACGACACCCGGGCGGCCTTCATTGAACAGCTTGAAGTCCAGGGCGGCCCAAAGGTTTGTACCCAGGCGTTTGATCGGGAACTCATCGTCGTAATGAGTTTCCGCCGCCTTGGTCCATTTGCCGTCGAGCACTGTGGTTTCGGCCGAGGTCGAGAAGTTGCTGAAACTGCGCAGCGACCAGGCCCCCAGAACCACCAGCAGGGTCATGAACAGGGTGACGTAGAGGATTCGTAATGAACGGGTCATGTCAGGCTCCTCAGAACTGGAAGTAAAGGAACGGCGAGAAGCTCTGCGCCGAAAGTTTGAGAATCGAAGCGATGAACAGCAGCAGGATCAGCGCACGCATGGCGTAGCGAGACCAGTCGGCAGTCCAGTAGGCCGGTTGCACCTGGGCGTTGGTACCGACGGTGTAGCCAGGCAGGTTGATGCTGCCGGGTGCGTCGCCAGGTACGGCCTTGATGGTGCCGGGCTCTGCGGTTGCCGGGCCGTCGGCCTTGGGCTTGTCGCTTTCCGAGCGGCCCTGGTAGAAGTCGCGCAGACCGAAGTACGCCAGGGTTGCGTAGGCCAGGATCAGTGTCGCTACTTGCAGACCGGTCAGGCTTGCACGGTTGAGTTCCGACAGGTTCCAGTCGCCGAAGCTGAACATGGCGCTGTACATGCGGCCTGCAACGTGCAGGTTTTCAGCGCGGAAGATGACCCAGCCGATAACCACCAGCAGGAAGGTCAGCGCCCAGCGGATCGGGTTGAAGCTGTAAGGCTTGGTGTTGATGCCCACCGCTTTTTCGATCGCCAGCCACATACCGTGCCATGCACCCCAGATGACGTAGGTGATGTTCGCACCGTGCCACAGACCGCCCAGCAGCATGGTCAGGAACAGGTTGCGATAGGTCGCGAACTTGCCGCCACGGTTGCCGCCCAGCGTGATGTACAGGTAGTCACGCAGCCAGGTGGAGAGGCTGATGTGCCAGCGACGCCAGAACTCGGTGATCGACTGGCTGATGTAAGGCTGTTTGAAGTTTTCCATGAAGCGGAAACCCATCATCAGGCCCAGGCCGATGGCCATGTCACTGTAACCGGAGAAGTCGAAGTACAACTGCGCGGTGTAGGCCAGCGCACCCAGCCAGGCATCACCCGTGGTCGGGTTTTCCAGGGCGAAGCAATGGTCTGCGACCACGGCCAGGGTGTCTGCGATGAACACTTTCTTGATGAAGCCCTGCATGAAGCGCGTGCAGCCTTCGGAGAACTTGTCCAGCGTGTGGGTACGGTTGTTGAACTGGTCGGCCAGGTCACGGAAACGCAGCACGGGGCCGGCGATCAAGTGCGGGAAGATCGCGACGAATGCAGCGAAGTCGATCAGGTTGCGCGTGGCCGGTGTGTCGCCGCGATAGACGTCGATGATGTAGCTGATGGACTCGAAGACATAGAACGAGATACCGATCGGCAACAGCACGTGGGTCAGGATGAATGGCTCCAGGCCCATCGAGGTCATGGCCGCGTTGATGCTGTCCACACCGAAGTTGGCGTACTTGAAGTAGCCAAGGATGCACAGGTCCACGCCCACGCCGAGCAACAGCCAGCGTTGTGCCGGTTTGGTCCTGACCCCGCTGGCCCCGATCTGTAGACCGATCCAGTAGTTCCAGACTGTGACGGCGATGAACAACGCCAGGAAGTCCACACGCCACCAGGCGTAGAAGATGTAACTGGCTATCAGCAAGAGCAGGTTGCGATAGCGTTGCCCGCTTATGTAGTACAAGCCGAAGAAGATCGGCAAGAACAGAAACAGGAACACGTTGGATGAGAAAACCATCCTTATCTCTCCGTTTGTCCAACATTCAAGGGCTCAAAGCCCCCCCAAACCCCCCATGAAATTCGGGGGGTAAAACACTCACGCTACCTGTCCTGTGGAAGCGGATTCATCTGCGAAGAGTTCTGTATCTTCGCGAATGAATTCGCTCCTACACGTTCGTCACGAACCGCCCTTGTCACCTTTTTCATGGGACGGGTCGTAGACTTTGGTCAGATCGCCGCCCAGACGGAACGTCTTGAACGGTTGCATCTCGTGCTTGTGTTCGATCACATCCGGGCTGCAGGTGTAGAGCGAGCAGAACGGTTCGAGCCAGGCGAATTTCGGATCTTTCTTCAGCTCGCTCATGTCCTGCTTCTCGCCACCGCGCGAGGCGAAGTCGTTCGGGTTTTTCACCCCGGCGAGTACCCGGTCACCCAGGCGTTTGAGTGCGCCATTGTTTTCATTGCGCAGGTCGAGACCGTTGGCCTGGGCGAAGCTGGCGATCATGGCCAGTGGCGGCAGGGCGTAGTTGTGATACGCCAGGGCGCGCTGACGACGTTTCATTTCGTTCGGCAGGAAGCCGTCCCTGTCGACCTGATTGGCGGCGACCTTGTATTCCTTGACCGCCCAGTCGAACAGGTCGCGGCGGTTGGTGGCGACAGCAGTTGCCATCACTGACCATGCGGCCCAGTAGGAGTGGTTGTTGATCTTCTCCATAGGCAGGTTGCTCCAGTCACTGATTACCTGGTCTGCCAGCTTGCTGAACCAGGCTTCGATGACTTGAGTCTGCTGCTGACGGTTGGCCAGCGGTTGCGACTCGGAGAACTTCAGGCGCAGGTAGGACGATGCCATGCTGCCCAGTGCCCATTTGCGCATGGACTTGCCGGTGTGGTTGAACTCACGTGACTCCAGCGCATCGGCCTGAGCCCAGGTAGTGAGCATGTTCAACGCACAGTCGAGTTGTTCCGGGCGACCGTCGCGCATGTACTGCATCACGACCTTGCTGATACCGCGCTCAAGAGTCGTGATGTCTTTGGTGGCATCGCGAAAGGCTTCTTCGGACTCTTCATTGAGCGTTGCACGTGCCTTGTCGGAGCCTTCGTACTTGCTGCGAAACACCAGTTTGTCGGTGTACGGTTTTGGCACGGCATCACACGTGAAGTCGTGGCTGCCGGTTTTCATTTTTTCGATAGGGGCTGAATACCCCTGCGGGGGAACCAGCGTCGTTGTAGCAGATGCACCCGATGCCCATGCCATCGATGACAGGATTGCCATCGAGAGCAGGGTAGGGCGTATCAGTTTCGGAGTCTGCATAAGTCACCTCATAGTCCGGCTTGAGCGGTGTGTTGCGCCGTGCTTGGGAACACATTGCGCTTGCATACTTTTGCTTCGACTTTCAGTGGTGCTGTCCCTGCTTCCGGGCCCTGTATTTCAAGAGCGAGCAATTGTTGGTTTGCCCAGTCTTCGTCTTCGCGCAGTTCAAAGGCGAAACGTCCGTCGGTATCGGCGGTGTCCGGCTTCTCGATTTTCAGGTCCTCGTGACGACCGTTCATGTACCAGAGCCTGGCCTGAAGGGTTTTCACCGAGGTGTCATCGAACCGGATATCGATCTGGTTCTGGCTGTTGCGGATGTCCTTGATGCCATTCTTGCCGTTGACCAACACTTCGTTGTTGCCCGGCTTGAGAGTGGTGCTGGCGCTCATGACCGCAGGCTTGCCTTCGCAACCGTTATCCAGCAGCGCCATCATCTGGCGGTAGATGGTTTCCTGGTCCAGGCGATACAGTGGCGAGAATTCCCAGATCAGGATCTTCGGTGGACGCTGCTGGAAGTCTTCGCTGCCCAGGTACTGCAGCATCGCGCCTTCCAGACCGCCACCAGGGAATGCCACGTTCAGCACATCGGCACCGATGTATTCCTGCAGGAAGCCACCGAAGTTGTAGTTCTTGCCGCTGTGACTGGTACCGACCAGAGTGATTTCCGGGTTTCCGGAATCGCCGAACAGATCGCCGTCACCTGCTTCACCCTTGGGCTCGGTGGTGAACTGATCCATGTACTGAATCGCGTAGCTGGTGCCGCACAATTGACCTGCCATGTTGTGCAGGGTTCCGGTCTTGCCCATGCGTCCGGACTTGTGGCTCTCGAATTCACGCTTGGGAATGTCGGCATAGCCCGGTACTTTTTTCACGGTTTCGGCAACGATTTTCGCGGTGCGTTGTGCGCCGTACGGTGTCCAGTGCTGGTCGCCACGGAAGTAGAAATCATGGGCCTGTTGCTCGTTGGTCAACGGCGACAGATCCGGCACCCAGTAGCCCATCTTGCTGAAGCGACCGAGCATGGCCTGATAGTTTTTCAGGGCCTTGTCGTAGTCGTACTTTTCACGTTCGGCAGGGAACAGTTTGTTGCGATCCACCAGGCCGCGGGTCGGCTGATAGACCATCACCAACTCCACACCCTTGCTCTTGAAGGCATCGTGCAGTTCCTGCAGGCGGCGATAGCCGGCGGGCGTTGTGTCGAACTCGGTGCGCAAGTCTTCCTGGGTACGGAACAGCCAGTCGCCCTCGGCCTGAACCAGGGTGGTGAAGTTCTGCTGATAGCGCGTGGTGTAGTTCTTCGCGTCATGGGCAGCAGGGCACAGGTTGCAGCAAGGTTCGGCGGTGAAGGTCGGCGCTTGCGAGTCATCTGCGCGAGCCGCGCCAGCGGCGGCCATGAGGGCTGCGGTCAGGCTGGAGAGGCTCAGTAGTTTGATCAGTTGTGCGTGCATAAAAATACCTTTCCTCATTCCCGCAGTTCGGTCTGGCTTTCGACGGGGTCGATCAATACGGCTTTCTTCTGGCGTACCAGCAGGTCGAGGATTTCGTCCTGACGCTCACCCAGGATTCCGTTGAGGCTGATGCCTACCGGTTTGGTCGGTGCGAGCATCGATACGCGATAAAGCTCCACGCTCAGTGGCGAGTCGATGGACAGCGGGCCGGAGCCGTTACTGACCAGCTCGCCGCCCACCAGGATCAGCGACACCTCGGCGTCGAAAGGGTCCAGAGCGATATCGCGGTCGGTATTGGTCAGGTCCTTGATGTGCCCGTAGACGCCCATCAGGCCGTTGCCCATGGCGACGTTTTCATAGAGCTTGATGTTCACGCTGTTACGAACGCGGATACCGTGGCGGCGGTTGGCAATGACACGGTTGCCCCACAGCAGGTTGTTGCCGCTTTCGTACAAGGTGATGCCGTCGGTGTGGTTCTGGTAGATCTCGTTATAGGCAACGATGTTGTTGACGCTATTACGGTCCAGTACCACGCCCGACAGTTTGTTGTTGTGGCTCTTGTTGCGGAAGATGAAGCTGTTGTCCACTTCCCGGGAAATGATGATCCCGTGCTTTTTCTTGGTCCCGTATACGTCGTTCTCGGCAATGATCAGATTGTGCGAGCGGTCATGCGGGTCAATGCCGTAGACGATGTTGTCTTTGTAGGTGTTGCCCTTGACGACAAAGTCGCGGGTTTCGTAGCAGTAGAAGCCGTACCACATGTCCGCGAATTCCGAATCGACGATCCAGCCGGTCGGCTCGGGACGCTTGAGGATCTTCGCGGTGTTGGGCGTGTACTGGGAAATACTGATGCCGTAGGACTTGCTCTGGTCGTAACCCATGCTCGACATCCTGGTGTTGGCGATCCAGGTTTCGGAGCCACCCCAGGTCAGTATGAACGGCCGGAATTCGTCAGGCTTGCGATACAGCGCAAGGCCGTTACGCTCTTCACTCCAGGCGTCGACCTTGGTGTGAGTGATCAGCAACTTGCCTTCGCTGACCAGGAACGAACCCTTTTCCTGAGACAGGCGCAGTTCCTTGGTTCTCTTGTCGATCTCGAAGATGCCGGTTTCCTTGACGAGGATCGGCAGGCGAGCGATGTACACGCCTGGCGATACTTCGTTCAGAAACTGTTTGGGCACTTTCTTGGCCAGGTCCTGCAGGGTCACATAGCCGTCGGAAATCATGATGGCTTGCGGGATGCCGCGCTGGCGGGCAACCCATTCGGCCATCTTGTTATCGCCGCCGATGAACTCCTTGAGGCCCGTTTCTTCCATCATGCGCGCCACGGTTACTTTGCCTGGCTTGCTGCGGTCGATCTTTTTCAGGGCCGCTTCAGCGGTGTAGCCGCTGATGTCTGGCAACACAGGCTTGTCCATCGCCAGCGGCTCGATGGGCGCGCTGCTGATGGTGTAGTTCTTGGCCTGTTGCAGTTCCTTGACGTTTGCCGGGACAGGTGCGACCGGCGCAGTGTTGGCCAGCGCTGCGGTGCTGGCCATCAGCAGCGCGCTGCTCAGCACTGCACTTTCGAGCAGGGCGTGAGGCCAGGTGCGGTTACGCACATTGCTTGCTTGACTGTTCATCTCATCGCACTCCTTTGGCGGTTCGCATCAGAAGCGCCAGATGACGTCGACAATGGCGCGGTGCATGTATTCATCCACGCCGTTGTGGTAAGCGTCGCCGGGCTTGAAGACACCGGCACGCAAGCGCACCAGTGCCGAAGGTTCGTCGATCGACTGGCTCACTGCGGCTGGCAGCAGGCCCTGTTTGAAATACTTGGTGACGACCAGATCCATTTCCTGACCCAGGTCCTTGCGGCCGTCTTCCAGCGGCAGGGAACTGAAGGTGTTGGTCGGTACGCCGTTGGCATCAGTGATTTCCCGGTTAGGGTTGATGCCCGCGCCGCCGATGCCCGAGTTGCCGTCCACACGACGGAACTTGTGGTAGATCAGCGAGGCGTCGTATTCGTCGTTCATGCGCCACGAAGCGAACAGAGAGCCGGTTTCCACGTTGGCCATTTCGCCCTGGAAGGCTTCACCGAAGCGGTGGATGCGTGAGCGAGTGCCGGTCCAGTTGGAGCGGTTACTTTCCAGACCGTTCTGTACGTAGTCCTTGCTGGCGCGCGAGTAGGCTGCACCGACTTGCCATTGCGGATCGAGACGGAACCGCACGCCCAGGTCGGTGGCCCAGCCGTTGAGGTCACGGCTGTTCTTCTGACCGGCCAGGTACTGATCGGTGGCAGGGTTGTAGTTCGCGCCGATTTCGTCGCGGTTACCGGTCAGCCAGGTCAGGCTGCCCCAGTAGTTGATCGGGTTGGTATTGCGGTAGTTGTAAGCGTCGCTGTCGGCAGTCAGACCCAGCCAGGTCAGGTCGCCATTGGAAGTCTTGTCCAGATCGTCCAGGACTTCGTTCTGGTTCTTGAGCTTGCCGTCGTCATGGCTGTAGTGGGCGCGAACACCGGCCCAGTGGCCAGGTGTCCATTGGTAGCTGGCCGAGCCGAACAGGTGCTGGCGGTCTTCATCGTCCGGAGCCAGTTCGGTCAGGTCGGTGCGGTATTCGCTGAAGCGTTGTGCAGCGCCCAGTTCGGCACGCAGCAAGGTAGTGTCGAAGGTCCAGTTGATGGCTTCGATGTTGGTGTCGTGCCACTGACCGTCATCGTTGCGCAGACGCTGGCGACCTACCTTGAGGATTTCACCGGGGTAGGGCGTGAAGCCGCTGTAGCCGATCCAGAACTCGCGCAGTGCCGCATAGCTCTTGTCGACTTCGCGCTCGCTGGAGTTACCGCGTGAACGCTGAGTGCCGGTTTCGCCATTGTTGGAAGTCGTGGTCTGTTCCAGCGGGTCGGTCTGGATGGTATCGGTGGCGGTGACCACCTGGCCCATTGCGTAGGCGCTCCAGTTGCCGCTCTGGCCGTAGACCCAAGGGCGCAGATCAAGACCCAGACCTTTGACGTCACCGCCCGAGCGAGTGCCCAGGTCGCGGTCGTCTTCGGACTGCGCGCTGATTTTTACTTCGATACCGAAATTCTGTTCTTCAGTCAGCGCTGCCAACGTCGGGCAGGCCCACAGCAGAGTAAAACCAAGGCCCATGCCGGCGGCCATCAAAGGATTCAACTTCATAGCGCTTCCTCACCGTCTTTTTCTTCTGTCAGGGTCTGCACCAGCACGTTCTGTCTGGCAGTGACACCCCGGACCTTTTGTTCGCGTTGCAGCAACCCTTGGGCGGCGGCGCGTTTTTCAGGCGGTAGTTGAGAGTCGAGTACTTGCGCAAGCTCGGTGGCTTGCGGTGTGCCTTGAGCCAGTGCCAGCTGGCCAAAGACCCAGGCGTTGACCGGATCGGGCTTGGTGCCCTTGCCTTGGGAGAACAGTTGCGCGATGGCAAAGTCGGCGCTGTTCTGGCCGCCACGGGCGGCGGTCAACAATTCGTCCAGTGCCTTCTGTGGATAGACCTCGCCCAGATAGCCGCGGCGGTAGATCTGACCCAGGTAGTAGTGGGCGGAGATTTCAGTGGCAGCAGCTTTCTGCAGGTGTTCTTCGGCTTTCTTCGCGTCGGCCGGCACCCATTTGCCTTCGTAATAGAGCCTGCCCAGCAGCAGTTCGGCGCGGGGTTGATCCGCTGCGCGACCGTTGTCCAGGTACTCCATCATCTTGTTCACGTCACCCAGTTCAGGGAAGTCGTAAAGCAGCTTGGCCAGCGTGACCCACGAAATCGGGTAGCCCGGCGCGATATCTTCCAGCAGTTGCTGGGCAGTCTTTTCGTCCGGAGTGCCGATCTGGCTGTCGCCCAGCACACGGGCTACGCCGTCCACTCGCTGGGCACTGACACGACCCGAAGCATGGGCGCTCTTGAGTTGCTCGATCAGCGCTGCCTGCTGCTCGGTCTGGCCGCGTTTCTGATAAACGGTGGCCAGTTCGACGTAGCAGATGTCAGTGCTGTTCAGAGCCTGTTTGCAGATGCTTTCGACTTCATTCAGATGCTGGTCATAAGTGCCTTGGGTGCGATAGAGCAGCACCTGTGCCAGACCCGCTTCCGGGTAGCCGTTGGCGCGCCACTGGTTGATCTTCTGCTGGGCATCCACGTTCGGGAAGCTTTGCGGGTATTGCAGGTAAAGCATGGCCAGCGGCAGCAGGGTGCCGGACTCACCATTGGCGAATGCCTTGGTGAGCAGCGCTTCTGCTTCATGGTGCTCGGCCAGTGTGGCATCGGGTTTTACGGCCAGCAGGCGCCCCAGACGCGATTGCGCCCGAGGTGAAGTTGCGGCGGCTGCGCGATAGGTGGCTTCTGCCTCTTTGAGCTGGGCAGGATCACCGGTACCGACCTGGATGTCGGCCAGACCGACTTGTGCATCGCTGTAGCCCAGGTCCGCCAGTTGCCGATAGTTCTGCTGCGCCAATGCAGTGTCGCCGTTTTTAAGGGCTTCATTGGCGAGGCGTTGATCGGGCAGGCCGGCACAGCCGCTCAGGCCGAGCGCGACGGCGAGGCTCAATAGCGTGGGGGTCGACAGGCGTCGTAGTGGGCTGTTCATGATTACAGACCCGCAGCCATGGCTTTATCGATCAGCCAGTTCACGGACGGGCCACGGTCGCTGACGACTTCGACAGGGCGGCCAGCCAGGGTGCTGCTCAGGCTTTCGTCAGGCTGGATCTGAACACGAATGTCGGTGGACAGGTCGGTGTTGCTCAGGTTGCTGCTGCTGACGATCTTGCCGGTGCGCAGTTGATCTTCGCCAGCGATCTGGAAGCTCACAGGCGTGCCAGGCTTGACGTCGTTGAACTGGCGATAGGTGAAGCGGGCTTCGACAGTGGCCGGTGCGTTGCGTGGCACCAACTGGAAGATCACCTGGCCTTTGGATGCGAACTGACCGTCAGCCACCAGTTGACGAACCACGACACAATCGCACGGGCTGGTCATGGTGCCGCTCATTTGCTTGCCATAAAGCTCTTCGATCTTGGCTGGTTGCAGGTCTTCGCCAGTCAGGCTGCCCTTGAGCATTTCCAGCATGCTGGTGTTGAAGGTTGCCAGCGGTGCGCCTTTGGCGGCTTCGCCATTGGCGGGGATCAGGCTTTGCACAGTACCTTCGCGCGGCATGGTGACGTCCATGCTCGGCACCGATACCAGACCTGCCGAAGCGTGGCTGACGAAGTACAGGCCGTACACAGTCTTGAAAATGAAACCGAAGGCCGCGAGGCCGACGATGAAGATACCCAGGCTGAAGGTCACAGCACGCAGACGACCCAGGGCGCTCATACCACCGGATTCGTTCTTGCTCTTGCGGGCCTTGGTGAAATTGTCGCGTTGCAAGGTGGCCAGCACTTCACCCAGGCTGACGATGTCGCCGCTCAGGTGGGACGTGATGATGTGGCGCAGGGTGGCGATGTCTTGTGCTTCAAGGTTCTGGAACTGGCAGCCGACACGACCGCTTGCGCTGCTGATGGAGCGCACTTGCATTTCGACGTCCATGGCCAGGCCAAGGTTGTCGATGAGGAACTGCAGGCGGCCCTTGATCACTTCGCCTTCGGTCAGTTTGATCTGGCTTGGGGCAATGAAGCTCAGACCACCGGCCGACAGGTCTTCGATCCGTACCAGAGGAGCATTCTGCTCGCCGGTGAGCAGGCGCAGCTTGGCTGGAATCTTGACCCGTGCGTGTTGGCGCTGGGCTTCCGATTCATGTACGACGTTCGCATTCACGGCTGTATTCATGGCAATTATTCCTACTTGAGCGATTGATTCATTGGCCCGGTCAAACCATCGTCAGCAGTACTGCGACGAAGATGGTGCCAGCTGAAAAAGTCATGGTTCGGGACGACCAGGTGTTGAACCAGCCCTGAAAGCTGGCCATGTCGCGGCTGAGTTTTGTGTCCTGGCGGGTCCAGGACTGTCGGTCCAGGCGGAAGAAAACGTAGATTTTCATCAGGGCGCCGACGATCTGGTTGTAATAGAGAATGATGGGGTAGGCAGGCCCTATCCTGTGTCCCGAGCAGGACAGCAGCAGTGTCAGGATCAGGCGGGTCATGCCGATCCACAGCAGGTACATCAGGATGAATGCGCCGCCGTACTTGAAGCTGGCAATGATGGCGACGGTCAGGCCCAGGATCGATGTCCACATCGACACGCGCTGGTCGAACAACACCACGCTGGTGAACAGACCCAGGCGACGAATGCCCAGACCCAGTGCGCGGGAGTTCTGACGCAGGTTGTTGCCGTACCAGCGGTACATCAACTTGCGACTGGCCTTGAGAAAGCTTTTTTCAGGAGGGTGTTCAACGGTGTTGATGGCGGCATCGGGCACGTAGAACGTGTCGTAACCCAGGCGCATCAGGCTGAACCAGCTCGACTTGTCGTCACCGGTCAGGAACTTGAAGGTCCCTAGACGCCAGTGATTGAGCGAGTCGCTTTCCACGTCGGCAATGAACTCGGGGTCGGTTACCACGGTGGCGCGGAATACCGACATGCGACCGGTCATGGTCAATACGCGCTTGGACAGGGCCATCGAGCACATGTTGATGTGGCGCTGGGCGAAACGCAGCTTGTGCCATTCGCTCATGATGTAGCCGCCGCGAACCTCACAGAACTCGTTGGTGGTCAGGCCGCCGACATTGTCGAACAGGTGGAACCACGGAACGGTCTTGCTGACGACGCCTTCATTGAGCACGGTGTCGCCGTCGATCACGGCCACTACTGCGCGTTCATCCGGAAGGTGACGCGAGATGGCGCGGAAGCCATAAGCCAGGCCGTCGCGCTTGCCGGTACCAGGGATGCGCACGAAGTCCAGCTTCACACGCTCGGGCGGGTTCATCTTGGCCCACAGGCTCTTGACCAGCAGCTCATCGGACATTTCAACCAGCGAGCAGACGATGGTGGTCGGCAGTCCGCAGTTGATCGCCTCACGAATGACCGAGCTGTAAACCTGAGCAGTGGTCAGAGCTTCGATACGGAAGCTGGTGACCATCAGGAACACATGGGAAGGATCTGCTGCCTTGCCCAGCTTTTTCAGCTTGCGGCGCAAGTGTGGGTAGACCACATACAGAAATATCATTCCGCGTACGAAATGCGTGATCCCCATGGAATAGCGCCAGATACCCACGGCGCCAATCAGGAAAATAAAGTTCCTCGACTGTGAGTCGAAGATACTGGTAGGCAATGCAGTTGCGATGCCCATTAACAAACTTAGGTAAAACAGCCAACCGGCGGCCTCTAGTAGGCCGTGTTTTAGCCTGTCCATAGATTTGTATCCCAAAGTCAGTTGCAAGCCTCAAGCCCCAAGCTGCAAGCGGGAGGCTTGAGCTTGTGGCTTGGTGCTTGGCGCTTGCGGCTGATTTACCAGCAGATACCTTCAGCACGGCCGCTTTCGCCGGTGCTCTTGGACATGAAGCCCACCAGGTCTACAACGTGCTTGCCGTGAGGCGTCTGGTCGGCCAGGGCGCGGAAGCGCTCGTCGCGGTTACCCAGGATGATCACGTCGGAATCGTTGATGACCTGATCGAAGTCCGAGTTCAGCAGGGACGACACGTGAGGGATCTTCGACTCGATGTAGTCCTTGTTGGCACCGTGTACGCGAGCGTATTCGACGTTGCTGTCGTAGATGCTCAGGTCGAAACCTTTACCGATCAGCATTTCGGCCAGTTCGACCAGCGGGCTTTCGCGCAGGTCGTCGGTGCCGGCCTTGAAGCTCAGGCCCAGCAGGGCGACTTTGCGGGTATCGTGGCTGGCCACGATGTCGAAAGCGTTCTGTACCTGAGAGACGTTGCTGCGCATCAGGGAGTTGAGCAGCGGTGCTTCCACGTCCAGGCTGCCTGCACGGTAGGTGAGGGCGCGAACGTCTTTTGGCAGGCAGGAACCGCCGAAGGCGAAGCCTGGGCGCATGTAGTACTGGGACAGGTTCAGTTGCTTGTCCTGGCAGACCACTTCCATCACTTCACGGCCATCGACGCCGACTGCCTTGGCAATGTTGCCGATTTCGTTGGCGAAGGTGACCTTTGTGGCGTGCCACACGTTGCAGGTGTACTTGATCATCTCGGCAACGGCGATGTCCTTGCGGATGATCGGTGCGTCGAGTTCTTCGTACAGCGATTGCAGAACGTCACCGGAAGCCTTGTCGAACTCGCCGATAACGGTCATTGGTGGGTGATCGTAGTCTTTGATCGCGGTGCTTTCACGCAGGAACTCAGGGTTCACTGCAACGCCGAAGTCGACGCCGGCTTTCTTGCCCGAGCAGTCTTCCAGAATCGGGATTACCACATTGGCGACAGTGCCCGGCAGCACGGTGCTGCGAACCACGATGGTGTGGCGGGAGGTCTTGTCACGCAGGACATAACCGATTTCGCGGCAGACGGATTCGATGTAGTCGAGTTCCAGGTCGCCGTTCTTCTTGCTGGGCGTACCCACGCAGATCATCGACAGGTCAGTGGCGCGGATGGCTTCGGAGAAGTCCGTGGTGCCGCGCAGTTTGCCGTTGCGAATGCCCTGTGCCAGGAGGTCTTCCAGGCCGGGCTCGACGATAGGCGATTTGCCGTTATTGATAAGGTCGATCTTGGTATTGGAAATATCCACACCAACAACATCATGACCCCGTGCAGAAAGGCAACCGGCACATACTGCACCGACATAACCCAAACCAAAGATGCTGATACGCATCGTACTCTCCTCGATTTTTCACGCCATAAGTTGGCTGGATATTAATTTTGGCCAGCAGATGTCACACGCAAGTCAGTAAGGCTGTTAAGCCACTTAACTAACGCAGGCATATTTAATGAATGAGTGCCTAAACAAACGAGGCGAACTCAAATGACACTAAGTACAAGCGGCAAGTGACCTGTCCATACGGATCAGGGCCATGCTCTCTTGGATGCGGCAAACCACTCCCTGTATAGCGATCCTTGGCAGGTCGATCCGAAAGCCTTGGCTTTGCCGATCTGGAGCCCTGCTCTGCACACCTCATGGTGTTCGCTTGTCTACCTACTTCAACTAGTGATGTGAGTTTGATTTCAGTACCCGAAGTATTGATTCCGCAGAATCAAACTTAATCCCTGGCAACTTCCCTTTGCTCTCGTAGCGCTGTAAGTGATCTCTTACAGGCTTGTCGAGAATTGTTACGGGATGTAGGAGCATGTGGGTTCGCGATTAGTTCCGGGCCGCTCGTCCTGTTTTTGAGAATTTTTTCGATTGGCCTTTTTGACGGGGTGGTTTCAAAATGATGGCAACTAGCGTGAAGCCCTTAGTTGTAGAGGGGTTCAAGTAGGTGGATGTTTTTTTGCTATTACGGAAAAATGACAGAATGCCATCACTCAAAAAAGTTGTTATTTTTTCGAGAAAACCCACTCGAAAAATGAACGCATCGCTTGGTGATGTTTATATGGCGTCATAAAAATGGCAGAGGGGGCTTGAATTAACGAGCCTATGTTGCGTAGTGCCCGGAGCACTACGCAACATTGACGCCATCACTGTTCTGGACTGTCGCGCAGGAAGACCAGTTTGTCGGGTGTCGATTGTTCGACGCTGTAGCGGTAACCCTGCGCATCGAATTCCTTCAGTGCTTCAGGGGTATTGATCTGCTCGCTGATCACGAAACGGCTCATCATGCCGCGGGCTTTCTTGGCGTAGAAACTGATGATCTTGTACTGGCCGTTTTTCAGGTCCTTGAACTCGGTATCGATGATGCGGGCTTTCAGGGCCGAGCGTTTGACCGCAGAAAAATATTCGGTAGAGGCCAGGTTCAGCAGCAAGTCATCGCCTTGCTCAGCCAGTGCCTGATTCAGCCATTCACTGATGCGCGTGCCCCAGAAGGCATACAGATCCTTGCCGCGGGCATTGGCCAGCTTTGTGCCCATTTCCAGGCGATAAGGTTGCATCAGGTCCAGAGGGCGCAGCAGGCCATAAAGGCCTGACAACATGCGCAGGTGGTCCTGAGCATAGGAAAGCTGGGCATCAGTCAGTGTTTCGGCCTGCAAGCCGGTATAAACATCGCCCTTGAATGCCAGCAGCGCCTGCTTGGCGTTTTCGGGTGTGAAGGCTGGAGTCCAGCTGCCGAAACGCGCCGCGTTCAGTCCCGAGAGCTTGTCGGACAGATGCATCAACTCACCGATCTGCGCTGGCGTCAGCTCGCGAAGCTGGGTAATCAGCTCCTGAGAGTGGTCCAGGTATTGCGGCTGGGTGTAGCGCTCGGTGGTCGGCGGGGTCTCGTAATCGAGGGTTTTCGCTGGGGAAATCACCATCAGCATGAAGTCGTCTCCTGTAATCGTCGGGCGATTCTATGGGGTGATGGGGTATGACTCCAGCTATGGTGGCGATAACAGACCGTGTGAAAACTACTGCGCTCGGTCATGCTGCGTTGAAAACAGGCTCGGAATGCTCATTTACAGCCAGTAAAGTCGAGCGCGACTCCGACCGTTCCTCGCCTGTTTTCGCCTTGCCTGACCTTCGCTCGCTACGTTTTCACACGGTCTGTATAGGCCGTGGCTTTGTAACGCGCCGGACATAAGACACCGCCCCGGATCAGCTATAGTGCCGCGCGGGTGATGGCGTTGATATTGGATCGAGAGGGCATTGGTTTTGCGTATTGTTTTAGCAGTTTGCGCGTGTCTGTTCTGGTTTGAAGCTCAGGCGGCGGTGCCTGAAGTCGCCACGATGGATCGCAGTGTGTGGCCTGAGCGTTTCGAGACGCCGGCCTTGTTCGATGTTGCCTCCCGTGCCGAGATTCTGGCTTTCGCCCATGCCCTGGCTGTCAGCGAGACTCTGGACGAAGAAGGGCTCAAGCAGCGCCTGGGCCTGCGTTATGTCAACGTGCCGTCGCTGAATGTGGTTCGTCATCGCCTGTGGTTGCGCTTGCTGGAGAACTATCAGGCGGCGCAGAAGACCTGTGAGGAAGACGCCAACTTCTGTGTGCTGGTCGAGGACATGGAGCAATTGCGCCAGCGCGCCGAGGAGTATCAGGTTTTGCCGGATTCGTTCTATGCCGCATGGGGCAAGCCGAGTTCGATCTTCCATGAGCGTTACCTGAACGAGTTGCTGTACATGGCGGCTCTGTTCCCTCAGACCAGCAGTGAAATCGAGCGCTACAACTCCGATGAAATGAGTGGCGATGAAATGCCGGATCGCACCTTCATGCTCAATTTCGACAGTGGCCCGAGCCCGGCGGATGGCAATACGGACTGGCTGGCCGATTTCATGCGCCAGCAAAAAATGACCGCGACCTTCTTTGTACTGGGGAAAAGCCTGCAGACGCGCCTGGAGAGCAGCTCGGCAGCCAGCCTGCAGGCGCTCTACAGGCAACAATGCGTGGGTGTGCAGGGCTGGGAATATCGTTCGCACAGTAACTGGGTCGACTGGCAGGATTCCGTGCAGCGCAGTGCCGCTCTGGTCCAGCAGATTCTCCCGGACAACTTCGTTCCGCTGTTCAGGCCGCCTTATGGCCATCGTCGTGCTGACAGCGGCGAATACTTCCGTTCGCAGCACTTGCGGGTGTCGCTGTGGAATATCGATTCGCAGGACGCCACAGGCCGCCTCTCGGCCCAGCAGGTCGGGGACCGGGTGCTGACCCTCATGCTGCTCTGGCGTCGGGGTACGGTGGTATTCCATGACATGGGCAACAAGGCGCAGTCGGCGCTGCCTTTGCTGCTGGCCAATACCGCTCAAAGCGAACTGATCTGGGATGACTGTCGAAATCTGTCTGAAACCCAGGAGGAATAAGGGCTTGAGGGCATAAGAGGAAGGGGGGAAGGCGGGTTTTTTCGGCCAATCCGGCCTGAGGTGACTTCCGACTGTAAACGTGCAGGCGGCACTCGCCAAGCGCTATTCGTCATACTGTGAAATAAACTTCAAAAAACTGTCAAAGAGCTTTTTTCTGTCATCGGTTTTGCTGTATTACGAGAACAGACCGCCGAAACCTGCAACACAGGTGGCGTCCTCAACGACCCATCTTGAGCAACATTCTTCCCTGCCTCAAGGGAAGGAACCGGCGGCCTTTTCGTGGCGCAGCTTTGTAGTGGTTCTGCGCCGCCTGGCTTCTATAAAGGTGAGCGAGTATGGATGATCACGGACGCAACCCTTCCACTAACCAGCCTATCCTTTACGTGCTCGATACCAACGTATTGATCCATGATCCAAACGCACTGCTGAATTTCGAAGAACACCGCGTTGCCATTCCGATGACGGTTCTGGAGGAACTGGACAAGCTCAAGGACGGCAAGCATTCGGTCGCTGCCGAGTGCCGTCAGGCCATCCGCCTGATCGACAAGACTCTGGGTGAAGCTTCACCGGAAGAAGTCGAAAAGGGCGTGCCTATCGACCGGGGGACCGGCGTATTCAAGGGCTTCCTGTCGATTCTGATGAGCAAGCGCGAGGAACCCAACAGCCTTCTTCCCGAGCATTTGAACGACAACATCATCATCAACCAGTTGGTCGACCTGCACGCGCGTAACAAGGATTTGCGTCTGGTGCTGGTGACCAAGGACATCAACATGCGCCTCAAGGCGCGGGCCTGCGGGATTGCCGCCGAGGACTACAGCACTGACCAGCTGGTCGATGACGTCTCGCTGCTGTCGCGGGGTTATCACGATATTCCCGGCTCGTTCTGGGACCGGGTCAGCAAGGTCGAAACCCGTCAGGACCATGGCCGCACCTGGCATCGCGTGCAGTTGAGCGAAAGCCTGCCCGCGGTTCACATGAACGAGTTCATCATCGACGAGCAAGGCTTCGTCGGCTGGATCAAGGGCGTCAGGAGCGACGAGCTGCTGATTCTGGACATGCATCAGGAACCCTTGCTGCACCAGGAAGCCTGGGGCCTGAAACCACGCGATATCTATCAAGGGCTGGCGCTGTTCGCGTTGCTCGATCCTGATATTCATCTGGTCAACCTGTCCGGCGCTGCCGGTTCCGGCAAGACCATCCTGGCGCTGGCCGCTGCCATTGAGCAGACCATGGTCAGCAAACGCTATCGCCGCATCATCGCAACCCGCAGCGTGCAAGGCCTGGATCAGGAAATAGGCTTCCTGCCCGGCACCGAGGCGGAAAAAATGGAGCCATGGCTGGGCGCGATCACCGACAACCTCGAAGCCCTGCACATGGATGACGAAAACACCCATGGCAGTGTCGATTACATCCTCAGCAAGGTGCCGTTGCAGTTCAAATCCCTCAACTACATCCGGGGCCGCAGCTTCCAGCAAAGCCTGATCCTGATCGATGAATGCCAGAACCTGACACCGCACCAGATGAAAACCATCATCACCCGTGCCGGTGCCGGTTCCAAAGTGGTCTGCCTGGGTAACCTGGCGCAGATCGATACCCCTTACCTGTCAGCCACCAGTTCGGGGTTGACCTACCTGACGGAGCGCTTCAAGGATTTCCCCAACGGCGTACACATCACCCTGCAAGGGGTTCCACGCTCGGTACTGGCTGAATATGCCGAGAGTCATCTGTAAGCGGTAAGCGGTAAGCGGTAAGCGGTAAGTTGCAAGCTGCAAGCGAGAAGCCGGAACGTGGTTCGCTTGTAGCTTGCAGTTCTTGCCGCTTGTAGCTGACGCCCTTGGCTAACTACAATCGCCACTCCTGTTCAGGAGTAAGGCTGTGCTGACTCATCTCGATTCCCAAGGTCGCGCCAATATGGTCGACGTCACTGACAAAGCCGTGACGTCCCGTGAGGCTGTGGCTCAAGCGCTTGTGCGCATGTTGCCTGAAACCCTGCAAATGATTGTCAGCGGCGGTCATCCCAAAGGGGATGTGTTTGCTGTTGCGCGCATTGCCGGCATTCAGGCTGCGAAGAAAACCAGTGATCTGATCCCGCTCTGCCATCCGCTGATGCTCACCAGCGTCAAGGTCGAACTCAGTGCCCAAGGGGATGATGCGGTGCTGATCGTCGCGCGCTGCAAGCTCGCCGGGCAGACCGGTGTGGAAATGGAAGCCCTGACCGCCGCCAGTGTTGCCGCGCTGACCATCTATGACATGTGCAAGGCCGTTGATCGCAGTATGACCATCGAGTCGGTGCGGTTGCTGGAAAAACTCGGTGGCAAGAGCGGTCACTTCATTGCCGACGAGCCGGGAGCTGCGCAATGAGTGTGCAGGTTCAGTATTTCGCCCGTTATCGGGAGGCGTTGGGGCTGGATGGCGAGCGTGTCGAGGGCACTTTCGCCACGCTGAACGACCTGCGCCAGCACCTGCTGCTGCGCGGTGAAGCCTGGCAAGTGCTGGCCGAGCAGAACCTGATGTGCGCCCGCAATCAAGAGCTGTGTCAGCTGGACGAACCGCTGGCGGATGGCGATGAAGTGGCATTCTTTCCTACCGTGACCGGAGGCTGAGCATGGCGATTCGCGTGCAAGCGGCGGCGTTCGATCCAGGTGCCGAGGTCAATGCACTGCATGCGGCCAATGTCGGCATCGGCGCGGTGGTGAGTTTTGTCGGTTACGTGCGGGACTTCAACGAAGGACGTGAAGTATCGGGCATGTTTCTGGAGCACTATCCAGGCATGACCGAAAAGGCTCTGGCAAAGATCGTGGTTGAAGCCGAACAGCGCTGGCCACTGCTCAGGCTGGAAGTGCTGCACCGGGTCGGCGCACTGGAGCCTGGCGAGCCAATCGTGTTTGTCGGCGTTGCCAGCGCTCATCGTCAGGCCGCATTCGAGGCCTGTGATTTCGTCATGGACTACCTGAAGACTCGCGCACCATTCTGGAAACGCGAAAACACCGCCGAAGGCCCGCGCTGGGTTGAAGGGCGGCATAGCGATCAGGCGGCTGCGGATCGCTGGAAATGAGTGGTGGTGTTCGCGACTGAAGTCGCTCCTGCACAGAACGCTGCAGGAGCGACTTCAGTCGCGAAAAGTGCTCAGGCCTTGCGCACCACAGCCCGCAACAACTCGGTCGGTGGCATTTCGCAGCTGATCTTGCGGCCCAGTTTCTCTTCGATGGCCGGGAGCTGATAGGAATCGTCTTCCCCGGCAAAGCTGATCGAAACGCCATCTGCGCCCGCACGGCCTGTGCGCCCGATCCGGTGTACGTAATCGTCCGGCACTTCCGGCAGGGTGAAGTTGATCACGTGGCTGATGCCATCGATGTGAATACCGCGGCCTGCGACGTCTGTTGCCACCAACACCCGGATCTTGCCTTCGCGGAAACCTTCCAGGGTCTTGATCCGTTTGTGCTGAGGCACATCGCCTGAAAGTTGTGCGGCGTTTACGCCGTCACGCACCAGACGCTCTTCGATACGGCGCACTTCATCCTTGCGGTTGGCAAAGACCATCACCCGTTCCCAGCCATTGTCGGTGACCAGGTTGTACAGCAGCTTGTACTTGTCAGCCGAAGCCACTGCGTAGATATGCTGTTCGACGTTGCTGTTGGCGACGTTCTCGGCTTCGATTTCGACGATGGCCGGGTCGGTCGTCCATTGCTTGGCGAGGTTCATCACGTCATCGGTAAAGGTCGCGGAGAACAGTAGCGTCTGACGCTCGCCCTTGTGCGGGGTCTGGCGAATGATCTGGCGTACCTGCGGGATAAAGCCCATGTCCAGCATGCGGTCGGCTTCGTCGAGGACCATCACTTCGACCATGTCCAGATGCACTTCACCGCGTTGGTTGAAGTCCAGCAGACGTCCCGGTGTTGCAACCAGAATGTCGCAATGACGGGCTTCGAGCTGCTTGAGCTGTTTGTCGAATTCCATGCCACCCACGAACGTCATGACGTTCAGGTTGGTGTATTTGGTCAGCGCTGCCGCGTCCTTGGCAATTTGCACCACCAGTTCGCGGGTCGGGGCGATGATCAGGGCGCGGGGTTCACCCATGTAGCGCTCTTTGGGTGGTGGCGTCTGGGTCAACTGGGTGATGATCGAGATCAGGAACGCAGCGGTCTTGCCCGTACCGGTCTGGGCGCGACCGATAGCGTCCTTGCCCTTGAGGGTGTAACCCAGCACGCCCGCCTGGATCGGCGTGCAGTACGGGAAACCCAGATCATGAATCGCGTGCATCAGTTCGGGGGCCAGATCGAAGTCATGGAAGCGCGTCTTGCCTTCCTGAGGTTCGACAGCGAAATCTTCGAGCTTCCAGGTGACGACAGGCGGCTTGGGCGCTCGCTCTCGACGTGGACGTTCGGCCTTGGGTTTGTCGCTCCTGGCCTGAGTCGGGGCTGCGGGCTCTTTGACCGAAGCCTGCGCCTTGACCGCACGATTCTGCGATTCGTCTTCAGCGACAGCCCTGGAGGCGGGGGTGGATGCTGCGTGGTTGGGCGCGAGCTGCTCAGCCTCGCTTTTACCGAACATCTTTTTAAGTGCTTTGAGCACGGTCATCTCGTCAATTGATTAAGGAATGTACGCCGAGCAGTGTAATGCAAGAATCGGGCGCGGCGTAGTGTCATCCATGGTTCGCTACACAGGCGCCCGATCAGGCCGGTTCAAAGCTCTATTAAAGAAGACGTTACCGAAGCTTCTCGGCAAGCCAGATCTGGATGTCGGAAATTTCCTGGGGTAACACTTGATGCCCCATTGGGTACTCTTTCCATTGAGCGGTTACACCCAGCGTCTTGAGGTACTCGTAAACGGTACGTCCCATGGCATTGTGGACCACTTCGTCGTGAAAACCATGCAGACAATAGGCCGGAATACGCTGCTGGCTGGCTGACAATGTCATCTGGTCATTGAAGGTTGGCGCGTAGGTGGACAATGCCAGCACGCCACCCAGCGGGCCTTGCCAGCGTTTGTAGGCTGTGTGCAGAACCACGGCGCCGCCCTGGGAAAAACCTGCCAGGAAGATTCTCGCGGGGTCGATGCCACTGTCGCGTTGTTGCTCAATCAGGTCCAGAACCTGTTGGGCCGAGGCTTCCATCTCATCGTGATCGATGGAGCGGGCTTCGGAAGTCATGCTCTTGATGTCATACCAGCTCGGCATTTCATAGCCACCGTTGACGGTAACGGCGCGTTTCGGGGCCTGGGGCAATATGAAGCGAGTGGTCGTCAACGACTCCTGAAGGGCTTCGGCGACGGGAAGAAAATCGTAACGGTCGGCACCCAGGCCGTGCAGCCAGATGACGCAGGCATCGGATTCTGCGGTGGGTTGAAGGATCAAAGGCTCGCTCATGAGTGCTCCAATAGGGTGCATTGATTGTTTTTTGGCGCATTAATTAAGTGCGCGTGCAGTTTAAAAGTGAAAGAAGATGTCGCAAGGTTACAAGTTTTCGACTTGACCTGTCGCTAATTCGACATCGCCAGCATGCTGGTACGGGCTTTGCTATGAAACGTGTGGAGTCAAAGCGCTCACATCGATCGGTAACACTATTAGGCTACTACTTGTAACGATCGAAGGCAGCACGGGAGTCCATGCGTCAGGACTCCCGGCATGATTGATCCTGTACCGCTCTGGTCCGGGGAAAACACGGGGCTTTGGTCTTAGGGCTATAAATGAATGATGAAGGTGAGTGACGAGATGATCTTGCGCTCGATTCATGGTCCAGGCCCAACGTCGTATGACCCAAAAAAAAGCCAGCACGGGTCATTAATGCCTCACAAGGGTGCGGCGTAACCGAAGTCCCACACAATAAAGAGCACACTGGAGGTTTGAATGAAGATGTTGAAATCCACACTGGCGGTCGTGACAGCTGTAGCAGCACTCGGCGTGACCGGTGCAGCTAACGCCGGTGCCACACTTGACGCTATCCAGAAGAAAGGTTTTGTTCAGTGCGGTGTCAGCGATGGCCTGCCAGGGTTCTCCGTTCCAGATGCTACAGGCAAGATTACCGGTATCGACGCTGATGTGTGCCGTGCCGTAGCTGCTGCCGTTTTCGGTGACGCAACCAAGGTCAAATTCAGCCAGTTGAACGCCAAGGAGCGCTTCACCGCACTGCAATCCGGTGAAATCGACATCCTGTCGCGTAACACCACCTGGACCAGCTCCCGTGATTCGGGCATGGGTCTGGTATTCGCCGGCGTGACTTACTACGACGGTATCGGCTTCCTGGTAAACAACAAGCTGGGCGTCAAGAGCGCCAAGGAACTGGACGGTGCAACCGTTTGTATCCAGGCTGGTACCACCACTGAGCTGAACGTCTCCGACTACTTCCGCTCCAACGGTCTGAAATACACCCCGATCACTTTCGACACCTCCGACGAAAGCGCCAAGTCGCTGGAAGGCGGCCGTTGCGACGTACTGACCTCCGACCAGTCGCAGCTCTACGCACAGCGCAGCAAGCTGGCCAAGCCTGACGACTACGTCGTTCTGCCTGAAGTGATCTCCAAGGAGCCACTGGGCCCGGTCGTACGTAAAGGCGACGAAGAGTGGTTCTCCATCGTTCGCTGGACCCTGTTCGCTCAGTTGAACGCGGAAGAGGCTGGTATCACTTCGAAGAACGTCGAAGCTGAAGCCAAGGCCACCAAGAACCCTGACGTTGCCCGTATGCTCGGTGCTGACGGCGAGTACGGCAAAGACCTGAAACTGCCGAAGGACTGGGTTGTTCAGATCGTCAAGCAGGTAGGTAACTACGGCGAGATGTTCGAGCGCAACCTGGGCGAATCGACCCCGCTGAAAATCAAGCGCGGCCAAAACGCTCTGTGGAACAAAGGTGGCATTCAGTACGCTCCACCAATTCGCTGATTGACCCGGCGCCCGACAGGCTTTTTTAGCCTGTCGGGCGTTGTTCTGTTCGATTTTTCCTGGGGCATTTCATGGAAAAGCAAATCGTCGCACCAAAGCAAAAGCTCTCTTTGAGCGACCCAAAAGTGCGCGCGTGGTTATTTCAGATCATCACCGTAGTGGCGGTGGTCTCGTTGGGCTGGTTCATGTTCGACAACACCCAGACCAACCTGCAGCATCGTGGTATTACATCGGGTTTCGGGTTTCTTGAGCGCAGTGCCGGTTTCGGTATTGCCCAGCACTTGATCGACTACACGGAAGCGGACAGCTATGCCCGCGTCTTTGTCATCGGCTTGCTCAATACCCTGCTGGTGTCGATCATCGGTATCTTTCTGGCGACTATCCTGGGCTTCATCATTGGTGTCGCTCGTCTGTCGCCGAACTGGATGATCAACAAGCTGGCGACCGTATACGTCGAAGTCTTCCGCAACATTCCGCCGTTGTTGCAGATCCTGTTCTGGTATACCGCCGTCTTCCTGACCCTGCCCGGACCACGTCAGGCTCATGGCTACCTGGACATGTTCTTTGTCAGCAGCCGCGGGTTAAACATGCCCAAGGCAATTCCTTCCGAAGGCATCTGGGCGTTTCTGATCAGCATCGTCATCGCCATTGTGGCGGTGGTCGCGATGGTGCGTTGGGCCAACAAGCGTTTTGAAGCCACTGGCGAGCCGTTCCACAAGTTCTGGGCCAGCCTGGGTCTGCTGCTGGTCATTCCCGGCCTGAGCATGCTGATCTTCGGCAGCCCGGTGCATTGGGAACTGCCTCAGCTCAAAGGCTTCAACTTCACCGGTGGCTGGGTACTGATCCCTGAACTGATCTCCCTGACTCTGGCGCTGACCATCTACACCGCGGCGTTCATCGCCGAAATCGTGCGTTCGGGCATCAAGTCGGTCAGCCATGGCCAGACCGAAGCCGCTCGTTCCCTGGGCCTGCGCCCTGGGCCAACGCTGCGCAAGGTCATCATTCCGCAAGCCCTGCGGGTGATCATTCCGCCGTTGACCAGCCAGTTCCTGAACCTGGCGAAGAACTCTTCGCTGGCGGCAGCGATCGGTTATCCGGAAATGGTTTCTCTGTTTGCCGGTACGGTGCTCAACCAGACCGGTCAGGCCATTGAAGTCATTGCCATCACCATGAGCGTGTACCTGGCGATCAGTATCAGCATTTCCATGCTGATGAACTGGTACAACAAGCGCATTGCGCTGATCGAGCGGTGAGGAAACGCGCATGACAACTCATACTTTCAAACCTGACATGCCACCACCGAGCAAAGTGTTCGGCCCGGTTGCGTGGATGCGGCAGAACCTGTTCTCCAGCTGGATCAACACGCTGCTGACCCTGCTCTCGTTCTACCTGATCTACCTGATCGTCCCGCCGATGATCAGCTGGTCACTGTTGGACGCCAACTGGATCGGCACCACCAAGGAAGACTGCACCAAGGCAGGTGCCTGCTGGGTATTCGTCCAGCAGCGTTTTGGCCAGTTCATGTATGGCTACTTCCCGACTGAATTGCGCTGGAGGGTCGACCTCACCGCAATCCTGGCGATTGTCGGTGCTGCGCCTCTGTTCATCTCGAAGTTCCCGCGCAAGGCGTTCTACGCCATCGGCTTCCTGGTGCTTTACCCGATCATCGCGTTCTACCTGCTGCATGGCGGCGCGTTTGGTCTGAGCATTGTGGCAACCAGTCAGTGGGGCGGCCTGATGCTGACCCTGGTGATCGCGACCGTCGGTATCGCCGGTGCGCTGCCGCTGGGTATTCTGCTGGCACTGGGGCGTCGTTCCAACATGCCGGCCGTGCGCGTGGTGTGCGTGACCTTCATCGAGTTCTGGCGCGGTGTGCCATTGATCACGGTGCTGTTCATGTCGTCGGTAATGCTGCCGCTGTTCATGCCTGAAGGGATGAACTTCGACAAGCTGCTGCGGGCGCTGATCGGCGTCATCCTGTTCCAGTCGGCGTACATCGCCGAAGTGGTGCGCGGTGGCATGCAGGCAATCCCCAAAGGTCAGTACGAAGCGGCCGCAGCGATGGGCCTGGGCTACTGGCGCGCAATGGGGCTGGTTATCCTGCCGCAGGCGTTGAAGATGGTTATCCCCGGCATCGTCAACACCTTCATTGCCCTGTTCAAGGATACAAGCCTGGTGATCATCATCGGTCTGTTTGACTTGCTCAACAGCGTCAAGCAAGCCACCGCCGACCCGTCATGGCTGGGTATGGCCACCGAAGGCTACGTCTTCGCGGCCCTGGTGTTCTGGATCTTCTGTTTCGGTATGTCCCGCTATTCCATGCATTTGGAACGTAAGCTGGACACAGGCCACAAGCGTTAGGAGTTTTGTGATGAGTGAAGTTATCAGTAAGCCTCTGGGCGCTGAAGGCATGATCCGGATGGAAGGCGTACACAAGTGGTACGGCCAGTTCCATGTACTCAAGGACATCAACCTGAACGTGCGTCAGGGTGAGCGTATCGTATTGTGCGGCCCGTCGGGCTCGGGCAAGTCCACGACCATTCGCTGCCTGAACCGTCTGGAAGAACACCAGCAGGGTCGCATCATCGTTGATGGCACCGAACTGACTTCGGACCTGAAGCAGATCGAAACCATTCGTCGTGAAGTCGGCATGGTGTTCCAGCACTTCAACCTGTTCCCGCACCTGACCATCCTGCAGAACTGCACGCTGGCTCCGATGTGGGTTCGCAACATGCCGAAGAAAAAGGCTGAAGAAATCGCCATGCACTACCTGGAGCGCGTGCGCATTCCAGAGCAGGCGAACAAGTACCCGGGCCAGCTTTCCGGTGGTCAGCAACAGCGTGTGGCGATTGCCCGTGCCCTGTGCATGAAACCGAAAATCATGCTGTTCGACGAGCCGACCTCGGCACTCGACCCGGAAATGGTCAAGGAAGTACTCGACACCATGGTCACCCTGGCCGAAGAGGGCATGACCATGCTCTGCGTAACCCACGAAATGGGCTTTGCCCGCACCGTGGCCAACCGCGTGATCTTCATGGACAAGGGCGAGATCGTCGAACAAGCCGCACCAAACGACTTCTTCGACAACCCGCAAAGCGACCGTACCAAACTGTTCCTCAGCCAGATCATTCACTGAGTCGCAGACGCTGCATGAAAAACCCGGACCTTGTGTCCGGGTTTTTTATGCGCTGCGATTTTTATCGCAGGCAAAAGGAGGAGCGGACTAGAGGTAACCGCGTTTTTTTCTTTCAGCGTGCAGCCCGTATAAAAATATACCGAACAGGATAATCCAAAGCGTTCCGAAGATAATCTTTCGATAGAAAATATCGACGTCAATAAATTCTATGAGTGCCAGACAAATAAGCCCGGAATAAAATGTTGCACAACAAATGCTCGGTATCAAGAGGCTAAATAAGGGTGATAAGAAGTCTGTGATAGGGCTTTTTAGTGTGTAGCTATATTGCGGATTAAAAGAAATGGGTAATGAAGCCTTTCTTGAAAACCAGCGTTTAGGCAGGGATTCTCTGGGGAGTGAAATAATGTGTGCCACTGCCATGAAAATAGAGAACCATTGCAGCAAAGGGCTCGCTGGTGTCCCTGAAAAAGGTACCTCAGTCGTTTGTACCAACTGCCAATGGAGAGCTGAAAAAATAAAATTATAGATAAATGCGATCAAGAATCTATCGCCGGAGTAACCATCACCACTCCATCTGGATTTGGCCCATAGAGAGGGAAGGAAGAAGAGTATGCAGAGTGAAATGATGATGGATTGATAGGAGAGGTCATTCATTTTCAAGCCGTAGGCCATGGGTGTTGTCGTTTTCTAGCTTTGACAAAGGCTGCAAAAACAATCGTTTTGCAAGTGGGCGCGTCAAATCCATCGTTTTAAGTTTCTTTCTGAAGGGAGCGCGTACAGGTAGGCAAAAATCATGAAAAAAGAAAACCACTCAATGGGGGACTCTTCTCGTTGCCCGATAAATGGCAGTTGGCTATTTTTTACAAAGTCGAAATGAATGAACATGAATACATAGTTGTACAGCATTGTTCCCCATAGCTTGTTTCGGGAGAAGTCAGTACCTGAAAATGAAGCCCTTGCCCATAGTGAGGGGATGTACAGCAAGATGCTGATCACGGTAAATACTGAATTGAACATTATGTCATTCACTTTTATTACCCCATTCCTCCGCCATGCCCTTTATCGTTACCCCATCCGAGACCCTGTCGAAAAGAAATGCTCGCCTGGATGTAGCCTCATACGCTCGAATATAATCGGCATCGATGTATCTAAATAATCGCCAGGATTCCTTCATTGCACCTTGCCGGTGATTGTCATGTAACCGTGATGTGCCATACATAATCGTCCTGAAGGTAGGCAATCATCTTATTAATATGGCATCAAACAGGCTGTAGGGCGTTTCTGAAAATTACGACGCTTTATGGTCAGTGGGGCCGCGCATTTTTGTGGATATTCAGAGCGAACTTGTATTCGGCAAGGTTCTCCAACAGGATGCACCCCCTTTGCGCAATGCGCTGTAACACATCCTGCCCACGAGAGACTCATGACGACCAAGGCGCCTCAGGCGAGCACGACCTCAATCCAGCACACTCCCACCCTCAAACGCCCATGGCTGTTATTGCTTGGCCTGGTGCTGGTTGCCCTGAATCTGCGGCCCGCGCTCTCCAGCGTTGCGCCATTGCTCAATGCGGTTTCCGACAGCCTTGGGTTGTCGGCGGCCAGGGCCGGGCTTTTGACGACTTTGCCAGTGTTGTGCCTGGGTTTGTTCGCGCCACTGGCGCCACGACTCGCAAGACGTTTCGGCAGCGAGCGGGTGGTGTTGGGGATTCTGCTGTTATTGGCGGCGGGCATCCTGCTGCGTAGCCATTTCGGTGAGGTCGGGTTGTTCGCCGGGAGCCTGTTGGCCGGGGCGAGCATCGGTATCATTGGTGTGTTGTTGCCAGGTATCGTCAAACGTGACTTCCCGAAGCAGGCCGGAGCCATGACCGGCGTCTATACCATGGCGCTGTGCCTTGGTGCTGCGATTGCTGCGGGTCTGACGGTGCCTTTGACCCAGTATTTCGATGATCGCTGGAGTGTCGGTCTGGGGTTCTGGATGATCCCGGCGGTACTGGCCGCACTGGTCTGGTTGCCCCAGGCTCGCGAGCTGCATGCTCATCATCAGGTGGCGTATCGCGTGCGTGGTCTGCTGCGTGATCCGCTGGCCTGGCAGGTCACGCTGTATATGGGCCTGCAATCCTCTCTGGCCTACATCGTCTTCGGCTGGTTGCCTTCGGTGCTGATCGACCGCGGCATGACTCCGACCCAGGCGGGTCTGTTGTTGTCCGGCTCGATCATTGTGCAGTTGATCAGTGCCTTGAGTGCGCCATGGCTGGCGACACGGGGCAAGGATCAGCGTCTGTCCATTGTGCTCGTCATGCTGATGACTCTGGGGGGATTGTTCGGTTGCCTGTATGCGCCGCTGGAAGGGCTCTGGGGCTGGGCCATTCTGCTGGGGCTGGGGCAGGGCGGTACGTTCAGTCTGGCACTGGCGCTGATCGTGCTGCGTTCGCGTGACTCCCATGTGGCTTCCAACCTGTCGGGCATGGCTCAAGGGATTGGTTACACCATTGCTTCCATAGGCCCGCTGGCGGTGGGCGTGGTGCATGATGTGACGGGAAGCTGGGATTCGATTGGCTGGATCTTTGCTGCATTGGGGTTTGGAGCCATTGTGGCCGGGCTGGGTGCAGGACGGGCGTTGCATGTGAATGTCGTCAGCGAGAAGGTTTGAATCTGCGCTGTGTGGAAGCGAATTCATTCGCGAACAACATTTATCCTGCGAATGATGATGGCAAAGTGTCGAGTTGCCGCTTATCGTGCATCATCTTTTGCTTCCAAACGGACCTGCATGCATGAGCAACGAACAAACAAGCCAAGCCAATAGCGCATTGATTACCCGCTTCTACGAGGCTTTTTCCCGTCTGGATGCCGAAGGAATGGCGGCCTGTTACAGCGATGATGTGCTATTCAGCGACCCGGTATTCGGTGAGCTGCGTGGCAGGCAGGCCGGTGATATGTGGCGCATGCTGACCTCGCGCGCCCAGGACTTCTCGGTGGTTTTCGACAATGTCCGCGCCGATGAGCGCAGTGGCGGCGCGCATTGGGTGGCCACTTACCTGTTCAGCCAGACTGGCCGTACAGTGGTCAATAACATCCAGGCCCGGTTTGTCTTCCATGATGGCAAGATCACTGAGCACCATGACAACTTCGATCTGTGGAGCTGGTCGCGTCAGGCGCTGGGCACCAAGGGCCTGCTGCTGGGCTGGACGCCGCTGGTGCAGAACGCGATTCGCGCACAGGCTCACAAGGGCCTCAAAGTGTTTACAGAAAAACGCCATGCCTGACGTTGTGAATGCCGTTACCGATGTCGCAGCATCTGTGGGTAAACCCTGGTTTGTCTATCTGGTGCGTGCGGCCAATGGTTCGTTGTATTGCGGCATCAGTGACGATCCTTATCGACGCTTTGCCGATCACCAGCGGGGCAAGGGCGCACGCTTCTTCCACTCCAGCCCGGCACTTGCGCTGGTCTACGTCGAGGTCTGGGACAGCAAGGGCGAGGCTTTGCGCCAGGAGCGCCTGATCAAGAAGCTGCGCAAGAGCGCCAAGGAAGTATTGGCGGCAAGCTATGCGGGTTCTCCGATCACTCTGCGTGATGCCGTGTCATCAGTCTGATCCTGTAGGCTGTCCGGGTGCAGGGGGTTAAGCTGTTGCTTTCCCAGTGCCCAAGAGGCCAAAGCATGTCAGAGCTGATTCTTCATCATTACCCTGCATCGCTGTTTGCCGAAAAGGCCCGCCTGATGCTCGGCTTCAAGGGGCTCTCGTGGCGGTCGGTGACGATCCCGCCCATCATGCCAAAACCTGATCTGACGGCCCTTACCGGTGGTTATCGCAAGACGCCGGTTCTGCAGGTAGGTGCGGATATCTACTGCGACACCGCATTGATCGCACGTCGTCTGGAGCAGGAAAAGATTTCCCCGACCTTCTATCCCGAAGGCCACGAGTTTACGGTTGCCGGTCTTGCTGCCTGGGGCGATTCGGTGCTGTTCATGCATGCGGTCAGCCTGGTGTTCCAGCCCGCCTCGCTGGCGGTCCGCTTCGCCAAGGTGCCTCCCGAAGCGGTCAAGGCCTTCGTTGCAGACCGGGCAACCTTGTTCAATGGTGGAAGCGCATCACGCCTGCCGCTGGAACAGGCGCAGCATCAATGGCCAACCCTGATGGCACGTCTGGAGCAGCAACTGGAGCGCAATGGCGACTTCCTGTTTGGCGAGCCTTCGATTGCCGACTTTTCCGTGGCCCACACCCTCTGGTTCCTCAAACAGACCCCCGTGACTGCGCCGCTGGTAGACGACTACCCGACGGTTTCGGCCTGGCTTGGTCGTGTGCTGGGTTTTGGCCATGGAGCGCACAAAGACCTCGATGCTGTCGATGCAGTGCAAATCGCCGCCGATGCCACGCCCGCGGCATTGCCCGATGAGGCGTTTGTCGACCCGAACGGCTTCAAGGCCGGTGATCGGGTGGCGATCTCAGCCATTGATTACGGCGTGGATGAAGTGGAAGGCGAGTTGCTGTTCAGTGGCCGCGAAGAGCTGATCCTGCGCCGTGAAGACCCGCGTGCAGGCCTGGTGCATGTGCATTTCCCACGCCTGGGGTTCCGGATCGAAAAGCGGTCGTGAATTAAATGCTCAGGTAGGAGCGGATTTATCCGCGAAGATCATTTTCGCGAATAAGCGGAGCGCCGCCCGATTGCTCCTACTTCAGCGCCGCCAATATGGCGTCTGGCGAAAAGCCGCGAATCAGCGTCCCGTTGACGTCCAGCAACGGGATACCGCGTCCGCCGAGGGCTTCATAGGCCTTGCGGCCTTCTGCTGACTTCTCGATGTCGTACTCAGTGAACGCGATGCCCTTGCTGTCCAGAAAGCGTCGTGTCTGTTTGCAGTAGCCGCACCATTCGGTCGCATACATCACGACCTTTGCCTGGCTGTAGCTCTGCGCAACGCTGGCGGGTTGCGGGTTGAACAGGTTCTCGATCTTGCCCCAGTTCTGATAGACCACGACCACCAGCATGATCAGCGCGAACTTCTTGAGGGTACGCAGCAGCATCGCGGTTATCGCCGTTTCAACTGATCGGTGAGCTGAGTGGGCAGGCCCTTGATGATCAGGGTGCCGGCCTGTTCGTCATATTCGATCTTGTCACCCAGCAGGTGCGCCTCGAAGCTGATCGACAGGCCTTCTGCGCGGCCCGTAAAGCGGCGGAACTGGTTCAGGGTGCGCTTGTCTGCCGGGATTTCTGGAGACAGGCCGTAATCCTTGTTGCGGATGTGATCGTAGAA
This sequence comes from Pseudomonas cichorii, assembly GCF_015471405.1. Lineage (GTDB taxonomy): Bacteria > Pseudomonadota > Gammaproteobacteria > Pseudomonadales > Pseudomonadaceae > Aquipseudomonas > Aquipseudomonas serbiensis. The sequence continues at coordinate 417,941 of NZ_BLVZ01000004.1, read as the reverse complement.
CGCACGCGGGCGGTCTTCGTCGATCAGTTCGGAGAGTTCTTCCAGGCCCATGGGCTCACCCAGTTTGCTCTGGCTGCTGGCGTAATCCACCAGGGTCTTGGTTTTCTCCCGTGCCGACTCTTCCGGCAGGTCTTCGCTTTCCACGAAGTCGCTGAACGCCTTGAGCAGGGTGCGGGTCTCGCCGGGGCCGTCGACACCTTCCTGGCAGCCGATGAAGTCGCGGAAGTACTCCGAGACTTTCTTGCCGTTCTTGCCCTTGATGAAGGAGATGTACTGCTTGGACTGCTTGTTGTTCTGCCATTCCGAGATATTGATCCGGGCAGCCAGGTGCAACTGGCCCAGGTCCAGATGCCGCGACGGTGTAACGTCCAGCTCGTCATTCACGGCCACGCCTTCGCTGTGGTGCAGCAGGGCGATGGCCAGGTAATCGGTCATGCCTTGCTGGTAATGCGCAAACAGCACATGACCGCCCACCGACAGGTTGGATTCTTCCATCAGCTTCTGCAGGTGCTCCACCGACACACGAGAGAACGCCGTGAAGTCGTTTGCGCCATCCAGATACTCTTTCAGCCAGCCGCTGAAAGGGTGTGCGCCGGATTCGGCATGGAACAGTCCCCAGGCCTTGCCCTGTTTGGCGTTATAGCTCTCGTTGAGGTCCGCGAGCATGTTCTCGATGGCCTGGGACTCAGCGAGTTCGGAGTCGCGAGCGTGGAGAACTGCGGGCGTACCGTCGGGTTTCTTGTCGATCAGGTGGACGATGCAATGACGGATCGGCATGGATATCTCGGCTGATGGTGATGAAGAGCAGGCAGCTCGTTGCAAGGCAGCAAGTGTAACGCACGCCCGCGACAAATGGCCTTGCAGAGCCCTGTTTTCCACTCTGTAGGGTGTTTTGTGATCAATTTTTGTTCTATTACGACTTAAAGCTGACCAAAAGGATAGGTAAGGGCGGATATTTGCCCGGCTCTGTGCTAGTTTTGCGCGGTCTTGCGCACTCTAGCGCGCCAAGCATGCAGATCGTTTACGTGTAGGCCGAACCAAAACCCGGTTTCAGTATCTACATTTCGCGATTAATCGTGGCTGCCAGCGGGAGCCTGGTTCATTGCCCGGCCTTTGGCCGACGTTGCGTTCTGCAATCCAAATGAATTTGATAGGGAAGGAACACCACCATGGCTCTTACCAAAGACCAATTGATCGCCGATATCGCTGAAGCTATCGACGCGCCAAAAACCACCGCGCGTAATGCTCTTGAGCAGTTGGGCCAGATTGTTGCCGACCAACTGGAAAACGGCGTTGAAATCACTCTGCCAGGCATTGGCAAGCTGAAAGTTGCTGAGCGTCCAGCTCGCACCGGCCGCAACCCTTCGACTGGCGCTGCCATCGAAATCGCTGCCAAGAAAGTCATCAAGTTCGTACCGGCCAAAGTGCTGAACGACTCGATCAACAAGTAAGCTCACGCTTGCTGTAAAAAAGCCGTGCGCCGGATAACCGGGCACGGCTTTTTTGATTCTGTAGCGAATGAATTCGCTTCTACATGAAGGTCCAGGCCACGAAACGGCTCTGCTTCTGGCCCTGGCCCATTTCCACGACCCGGCTCTGTAGTGCTCCGGCTCTTGTCAGGGCAGCCTGGATTGCTGGCAGGTTCGAGGCTTTGGAAACCAGTGTACTGAACCAGCGCACTTGTTCAGGCACCTGGGAGCTTTCGTGAATCAGTTGGGTCACGAAACCGATCTCGCCACCTTCGCACCATAATTCCTGGGATTGCCCGCCGAAATTCAGCACCGGCAGCTTGCGTTTGGGGTCAGCCTTGCCCAGTGCGCGCCATTTACGCTGACTGCCGCGCTGCGCTTCCTCCAGTGAAGAATGGAAGGGCGGGTTGCACAGGCTCACCTCGAAGCGTTCACTGCTGTCGAGCAGGCCCAGCAGAATGTGCTTGCGATTGGTCTGCTGACGCACGCTGATGGCCTTGCTCAAGCCGTTGGCCTTGATGATGGTCGTGGCTGCCGCGATGGCAGTGCTGTCGATATCCGAGCCCACGAAATGCCAGCCGTAGTCACTGTGTCCCAGCAGCGGATAGATGCAGTTGGCACCGGTGCCGATGTCCAGCGCCTTGATCGAGGCGCCGCGTGGAATCTCGCCATTGTTCTCGCTGGCCAGCAGGTCGGCGAGAAAATGCAGGTAATCCGCACGCCCCGGAATCGGCGGGCACAGATAGTCTGCCGGAATATCCCAATGGGCAATGCCATACAGCGCCTTGAGCAGTGCCCGGTTGAAGACCCGCACGGCCAGAGGGTTGGCGAAGTCGATGCTTTCCTTCCCATAGGGGTTGAGGATCACGAACTCGGCCAGTTCCGGGCTGCTTTTGATCAGCTTGGGAAAGTCGTAGCGACCCTGATGGCGATTGCGCGGGTGCAGTGTGGCCTTCTCGCGAGGTTCTGCGGGCCTGGCAGGACGCTGGGGCTTCTTGCGGGGAGGTTTGGGTTTGTCTGGCGTGGTCATGGGGAGTCGTTCTGAAGATGCGAATGCTGCGCCCCGTAGGAGCGCGCTTGCCCGCGACCTCGTACTCACAGCGGATATTGATTCCGACTGAAGGTACGCTGTCGCGGGCAAGCGCTCCTATGGCACAGGACTACAAACTGGCGATACGTGCGTGTTGCTCGGCCAGCTTGCTCAGGGCCTGTTCGGCTTCGGTCAGCTTGGCGCGTTCCTTGGCGATGACTTCAGGCGGTGCCTTGTCGACGAACGCTGCGTTGGACAGCTTGCCGCCCACGCGCTGGACTTCGCCTTGCAGACGCTGGATTTCCTTGTCCAGACGCGCCAGCTCGGCACCCTTGTCGATCAGGCCGGCCATTGGCACCAGCACTTCCATCTCGCCCACCAGACCGGTCGCGGACAGCGGTGCTTCTGCACCTTCAGCCAGTACGGTGATGGATTCGAGCTTGGCCAGTTTCTTGAGCAGGTAGTCGTTCTCGCTCAGGCGGCGCTGGTCTTCGGCATTGACGTTCTTGAGGAACAGTTGCAGCGGTTTGCCCGGGCCAATGTTCATTTCGCCACGGATGTTACGCACCGCCAGCATCAGGCCCTTGAGCCATTCGATATCGTCTTCGGCAGCCGGGTCGATGCGTGTTTCGTTGGCCACCGGCCACGCCTGCAGCATGATGGTCTTGCCGTTGATGCCGGCCAGCGGCGCAAGGCGCTGCCAGATTTCTTCGGTGATGAACGGCATGAACGGGTGCGCCAGACGCAACGCGACTTCCAGCACGCGAACCAGCGTGCGGCGTGTGCCGCGCTGACGTTCGATCGGTGCGTTTTCGTCCCAGAGCACGGGCTTGGACAGCTCCAGGTACCAGTCGCAGTACTGGTTCCAGATGAACTCGTACAGCGCTTGTGCCGCGAGGTCGAAGCGGAACTGATCCAGTTGGCGGGTCACTTCGGCTTCGGTGCGTTGCAGTTGCGAGATGATCCAGCGATCCGCCAGCGACAGCTCGACTTCTTCGCCGTTCTGGCCGCAGTCTTCGCCCTTGTCCAGCACGTAGCGCGCTGCGTTCCAGATCTTGTTGCAGAAGTTGCGATAGCCTTCCACGCGGCCCATGTCGAACTTGATGTCGCGACCGGTAGAGGCCAGCGAGCAGAAGGTGAAGCGCAGGGCGTCGGTGCCGTAGCTGGCGATGCCGTCGGCGAATTCCTGACGGGTCTGCTTTTCGATCTTCTTGGCCAGTTGTGGCTGCATCAGGCCGCTGGTGCGTTTCTGCACCAGGGTTTCCAGGTCGATACCGTCGACGATATCCAGCGGGTCCAGGACGTTGCCCTTGGACTTGGACATTTTCTGGCCCTGACCATCACGCACCAGACCATGCACATAGACAGTCTTGAACGGCACTTGCGGCGTGCCGTCCTCGTTTTTCACCAGATGCATGGTGAGCATGATCATCCGGGCGACCCAGAAGAAAATGATGTCGAAACCGGTGACCAGCACGTCGGTGGAGTGGAAGGTTTCCAGTGCCTTGGTCTTTTCCGGCCAGCCCAGTGTGGAGAAGGTCCACAGGCCCGAGCTGAACCAGGTATCGAGTACGTCGTTGTCCTGTTGCAGCGCAACGTCCGGCCCCAGGTTGTGCTTGGCGCGCACTTCGGCTTCGTCGCGACCGACGTAGACCTTGCCGGACTCGTCGTACCAGGCCGGAATGCGGTGGCCCCACCAGAGCTGACGGCTGATGCACCAGTCCTGAATGTCGCGCATCCACGAGAAGTACATGTTTTCGTACTGCTTGGGCACGAAGGCGATGCGGCCGTCTTCCACTGCGGCAATGGCAGGTTCAGCCAGTGGCTTGGTGGAAACGTACCACTGGTCGGTCAGCCATGGCTCGATGATGGTGCCGGAACGGTCGCCTTTCGGGACTTTCAGGGCGTGGTCATCGACGCTGACCAGCAGGCCGGCGGCATCGAATGCGGCGACGATCTGCTTGCGCGCCTCGAAGCGGTCCAGGCCGGCGTATTCGGCAGGCAGGCGGCCGTCGACGGATTCGTTGAGCGTGCCGTCGAGGTTGAACACCTGAGCGGCAGGCAGCACCGAAGCGTTCTTGTCGAAGATGTTCAGCAGCGGCAGGTTGTGGCGCTTGCCGACTTCATAGTCGTTGAAGTCGTGGGCCGGGGTGATTTTCACGCAGCCGGTGCCGAATTCAGGGTCGCAATAGTCGTCTGCAATGATCGGAATGCGGCGGCCAATCAGTGGCAGCTCTACGAATTTGCCGATCAGCGCCTTGTAGCGTTCGTCTTCAGGGTTTACCGCGACAGCGGCATCACCCAGCATGGTTTCAGGACGAGTGGTGGCAACGATCAGGTAATCCAGGCCTTCAGCGGTTTTCGCGCCGTCGGCCAGCGGGTAGCGCAGGTTCCACAGGTGACCTTTCTCGTCGTGGTTTTCCACTTCCAGATCGGAAATCGCGGTGTGCAGCTTGGTGTCCCAGTTGACCAGACGCTTGCCGCGATAGATCAGGCCGTCTTCATGCAGGCGCACGAAGGCTTCCTGTACGGCGGCGGACATGCCGTCGTCCATGGTGAAACGCTCGCGGCTCCAGTCCACGGACGAACCCAGGCGGCGGATCTGACGGCTGATGTTGCCGCCGGACTCATCCTTCCATTCCCAGATCTTTTCCAGAAATTTCTCGCGGCCCAGATCGTGACGATTCAGGCCCTGAGCCTCGATGCGGCGTTCAACCAGCATTTGCGTGGCGATACCCGCATGGTCGGTGCCCGGCTGCCACAGAGTATTGCGGCCCTGCATGCGACGGAAACGGATCAGAGCATCCATGATCGCATTGTTGAAACCATGACCCATGTGCAGGCTGCCGGTCACGTTCGGCGGCGGGATCATGATGGTGTAGGAGTCCCCCGCGCCCTGCGGAGCGAAATAGTTTTCGGACTCCCAGGTCTGGTACCAGGAAGTTTCGATGGCGTGCGGCTGGTAAGTCTTGTCCATGCGCGGCGGGACCCTGTGGCATTGATTCAGAAAAGCCGACAAGTATAGACCGGGGGGAGGTTGCAGGCTACAAGTGGTAAGCGGCAGGTTGGAAGCTACAAGCTACAAGCTACAAGCTACTAAGCGGAAAGCCATGAGCTTTTTCTTGCAGCTTAAAGCTTGCAACTTGTAGCTTCAGACCTTCCCGCTTTTGGTTGAGGCTACAAGCCTCTCCAGCCTCGCCTCAAGCCGCCGCTTTATCTCCGTCTCGATATGCGGGGCAAAGTCGTCGATCACGTCTTGCATGATCAACTGCGCCGCAGCCCGTAGTTCGGTGTCCAGATGCAGCAGGGCATCGGGATTCGGGCGGGTTTCGGGTTCAGGGGCTGGCTGGGGCTCTGCCGCTTGTTGTACGGGGTGTTGTACGGGCGTATCGGGCAGCAGAGTCGGAATGTCCGGATTGTCGAAATCCATTTCCAGTGTCATGTCGGGTTTTGTGCCGACCACATCGAACAGCAACGGGATCTGGCCTTCGCGGTGAACCGTGTCGGTCAGCAAGGGCGGCTGCAGGTTGTCATCGCCGAGCAGTTGGCGGATCGATTCAAGGTCGTCCAGCAGGAGCGCAGGTTCAGCTTTTTTTGAAGTATCCATCGTGTACTCAAAGACGCTGTAGTCGGTGATCTTGCGGAGGATAACCCTGTTCGCGGTAGGAGCGGAAACTCTCTCGTGCCGCCAGACGTATTGCAGGCTCTTCCACGACCACTTCCGCCACACGGGCGAAGCGCTTGAAGAAGGCCGGGATGCGCAGGTCGAGGTTGACCAGCAGGTCCTGATGTTGCCCGGGATCGTCACCAAGCCCCAGTACTACCGGTGCGTCGTGATCGCTTTCGGCCTCGCCATGAGGCAGGAAGACTTCACCCTTGAAGCGCCAGAGCCGGGCATCGAGGTCTTCGCGCTGGGCGTTGTCGCTGCAATGCAGATAAACCTTGTGGCCCAGGCGCCAGGCTTTTTCCGTCAGCTTGCAGGCGAAGTCCAGGCGTGCCGCAGGATCGGCGCTGGGGAGAATGTAAAAGTCGACTTGAGTCATTTCTGTTCCAGTGCAAGCGACGTATCGACCGCCAAGCCGATACGTCGCAAGGCATCTTATGCGCCAGCGCGATCCAGCAGGTATTGGGTCAGCAGCGGAACCGGACGACCGGTTGCGCCTTTGTCCTTGCCACCGCTCAGCCATGCCGTGCCAGCGATGTCCAGGTGCGCCCAGTCATAGGCCTTGGCGAAGCGCGACAGGAAGCAGGCTGCGGTGATGGTGCCGCCTTTCGGGCCGCCGATGTTGGCGATGTCCGCGAACGGGCTGTCCAGTTGCTCCTGATATTCGTCGAACAGCGGCAGTTGCCAGGCGCGGTCGTCAGCCAGCTTGCCAGCGTCCAGCAGTTGATTGATCAGCACGTCGTTGTTGCCCAGCAGGCCGGACGTGTGGCCGCCCAGTGCAACCACGCAAGCGCCGGTCAGGGTCGCGATGTCGATGACTGCCTGCGGTTTGAAACGCTCGGCGTAGGTCAGTGCATCGCACAGCACCAGACGGCCTTCGGCGTCGGTGTTGAGGATTTCGACGGTCTGGCCGCTCATGGTCTTGACGATATCGCCCGGACGGGTTGCGGTGCCGCTTGGCATGTTCTCGGCGCAGGCCAGGATGCAGACCAGATTGATCGGCAGTTGCAGCTCAAGCACGGCGCGCAGGGTGCCGAATACGCTGGCGGCACCGCACATGTCGAACTTCATCTCGTCCATGCCGGCGGCCGGCTTGATGCTTATGCCGCCGGTGTCGAAGGTGATGCCTTTACCGACCAGCACAAATGGTTTTTCGCTCTTCTTGCCGCCCTGATAGTTCATGACGATCAGGCGTGGAGGCTGGGCGCTGCCTTGTGCGACGGCCAGGAAAGAACCCATGCCCAGTTCGGCCAGTTTCTTCTCGTCGTGGACTTCGACTTTCAGATTCTTGTGAGCCTTGCCCAGTGCCTTGGCTTCTTCGCCCAGGTAAACCGGGTGACAGATGTTCGGCGGCAGGTTGCCCAGGTCGCGGGTGAAAGCCATGCCTTTGGCGATGGCCTGGGCGTGGGTCGCTGCGCGCTCGACATCGGCAACACTGGCCTTGGCGGTCAGCAGGGTGATTTTCTTCAGGGCGCGAGGTTCGGCTTTCTGGCTCTTGAAGCGGTCGAACACGTATTCGCCGTCAGCCAGGGTTTCGACCAGCAGGCGAGCCTTGCCGTAAGTGTCGCGATTCTTCACCGCTACCTGATCCAGCGCGATGGCTGCATCGCTGCCGCCCAGCCCCTTGAGGGGCGAGAGCACGCTGGCGATGACTTTCTTGAATTGACGATCCGACAGTTCGGTTTCCTTGCCGATCCCTACCAGCAGGACGCGCTCGGCCTTGAGGTTGGGCAGGCTGTGCAGCAACAGGCTCTGGCCAACCTTGCCTGCCAGATCCCCGCGTTTGAGAACGGCGGCAATGGCGCCGCCGCTTAGCGCGTCTACGCTTTGAGCAGCAGCGCTCAGAACGCGATTTTCGCCCACTGCAACCACCAGGGTGGCGGTCTTCAAGGTTTCTGGGCTTACGCTTTTAACAACCAATTCCATGTCGGGTCCCCGAATAGACTGCGAGCTTTCGCAAAATGAATGATGTGTGCGGCAAATCGAGGCCTTTTGCAGCCGGTGCCAGCGTCAAGCCTTGCAGTTTGACCCCGCTTTGCAGCCGCTGACAACCCCGAAAAACCGCTTCTACGGTCTGTGTAGGAAGTTGTTGTGAGATCTATCCAGACCGCGCAGTGACAGGAACACCCAATCACAGGATAATGCCGCATATTTTTTGGCGGCTCGCACCTTTGCCGGGTGTGAATGTCTGGTTGCCGTGGCTCATTTTTTCTTGTTTGGCTGCCTGAGCCTGACAACTCTGGAGTGTCTGGTTTGATTGTCTTCCGTTATCTGTCCCGAGAAGTGCTGATCACCTTGAGCGCGGTAAGCGCCGTATTGCTGGTGATCATCATGAGCGGGCGTTTCATCAAGTATCTGGCCCAGGCTGCGTCGGGTGCGCTCGATCCGGGCGTGCTCTTCATGATCATGGGGTTTCGCCTGCCGGGCTTCCTGCAACTGATCCTGCCGCTGGGTCTGTTCCTCGGTATTCTGCTGGCGTATGGCCGTCTGTACCTGGAAAGTGAAATGACCGTGCTCGCCGCTACCGGCATGAGCCAGCAGCGTCTGCTCGCTATCACCATGGCACCGGCAGCCGTTGTGGCACTGCTGGTTGCCTGGCTGAGCTTCAGCCTCGCGCCGCAAGGTGCAACCCAGTTCTCGCTGCTGATCAACAAGCAGGATGCGATGACCGAGTTCGACACTCTGGTGCCAGGACGTTTTCAGGCGTTGCGCGACGGTACACGGGTCACTTACACCCAGGAGCTGTCAGAAGACCGCACCAATCTGAGTGGTGTGTTCATTTCCGAGCGGCGTGTTCCCGCCGACACGACCAAGGAGCCGAGCATCACGGTATTGGTGGCTGACAAGGGGCACCAGGAAGTGCGTGCCGATGGCAGCCGTTTCCTGATTCTGGAAAACGGCTATCGCTACGACGGTAATCCAGGCGAGGCCGATTATCGTGCGATCAAGTACGACACCTATGGCGCGATGCTGCCCAAGCCGGAAATCAGCGAGGAAATCACCGACCGCGAAGCCATTCCCACCAGTGAGCTGATCGGCAACGACACGCCGCGCTACCGGGCCGAATTGCAGTGGCGTATCTCGCTGCCGATCCTGGTCTTCATCGTGACCTTGATGGCAGTGCCGCTAGCGCGGGTCAATCCGCGTCAGGGGCGTTATCTGAAACTGCTGCCGGCGATTCTGCTTTACATGTCCTACCTGACAATCCTGATTGCCGTGCGCGGTGCCCTGGAGAAAGGCAAGCTGCCGATCGGCCTTGGCATGTGGTGGGTCCACGGGATTTTCCTGCTGGTGGGTCTGGCATTGATTTACTGGGAGCCATTGCGGCTGAAAATGGCGAGTCGCCGTAGCGTAGCGGAGGTGGCTCGTGGTTAAGCTCGACCGATATATTGGCAAGAGTGTATTTCTGGCGATCCTGGCGGTATTGGGGATCATTCTGGGCCTTGCTTCGCTGTTCGCCTTCATCGACGAGATGGGTGATATCAGCGACAGCTACACCCTGATGGACGCTGGCAGTTTCGTTCTCATGACTGCTCCGCGGCGGGTGTACGACATGCTGCCGATGGCGGCCCTGATCGGTTGCCTGATCGGCCTGGGCACGCTGGCCAGCAGCAGTGAACTGACCATCATGCGCGCAGCCGGTGTGTCCATTGCGCGCATCGTCTGGGCGGTCATGAAACCCATGCTGTTCCTGATGGCTGCGGGTGTTCTGGTGGGCGAGTATGTTGCGCCCTACGCGGAAAACCAGGCGCAGGCCGCCCGTTCGCTGGCTCAGGGCAGCGGCGACTCGCAGAGTGCCAAGCATGGTTTGTGGCACCGTCAGGGTGACGAGTTCATCCACATCAACACGGTTCAGCCCAACGGGTTGATGTACGGCGTGACACGTTATCGCTTCGATGAGCAGCACCATATGCTGACCTCAAGCTTCGCCAGACAAGCCAACTACATGACGGATTACTGGGAGCTCAAAGACGTCTCTACCACGTATTTCCGTGATGGCAGCACCGAAGTCATCAAGACCCCGGTCGAGCGCTGGGAAGTGTCCCTCAGCCCGCAACTGTTGAGCACGGTCATCATGCCTCCCGAATCGCTGTCGATTTCCGGGCTCTGGAGCTATGCGCACTATCTGGCAGAGCAAGGCTTGAGCAATGGCCGTTACTGGCTGGCTTTCTGGACCAAGGTCCTGCAGCCGCTGGTGACTGTGGCGCTGGTGCTGATGGCGATCTCGTTCATCTTCGGTCCGCTGCGTTCGGTGACCCTGGGGCAGCGTGTGTTCACCGGTGTGCTGGTCGGCTTTACCTTCCGCATCATCCAGGACCTGCTTGGCCCGTCGAGTCTGGTGTTCGGTTTCTCGCCGCTGTTCGCGGTGCTGGTGCCGGCAGCTGCTTGTGCTCTTGCGGGTGTGCTGTTGTTGCGCCGCGCCGGATAAGCGACTCCCTGAATCGAAAAAGCCGACGTGAGTCGGCTTTTTCATGGACGCTTACTTCTGTTTGGGCACCCGCACCAATCGGGTGTTGGAATACATGTCGTGCCAGGTACGCTGTTGCTTGTCGAACAGGCTCCAGATAAAGCCCAGCCCTACGCACAGCCATGAAGCGATAGAGACGATAAAGCGCAGCAGTGCCTGCATCAGGCTGATGGCGGTGCCGTCGGCGTTCTGTACGCGAATGCCCCATACCTGCATGCCCAGTGTCTGGCCGCCATGGGTCCAGAATTTGGCGAAGAAGCCGAAGGTGGCAAGCAGGAGAATGGAGGAGAGCAAGGGGTCGCCATCCAGTGAACCGGATTCGGTCAGGGCGCGCAGTCTGGCTTCACCGATGAAAGCCATCAGCACCAGCTTGTAGATGAATGCGGTAACCAGTTGTAGGGCGAAGCAGAGGAGGGCGTCGTAACAGATGGCGGCCAGGCGTCGAGCGAGGCTGGCGGGCGCGAAATCGCCTTGCGGTCGAAGCAGGTGTTTGGGCATCGCGAAGTTCTCGATCACGGTAAAGACCGCATCTTACGAAATCGCGCTGATAAAAAAGCCCCTGAGATCAATAATCAGGGGCTTTTCGGGTTTCAGCTATTAAGCTTCTGCCTGCACTTCATCAGCCTGCATGCCTTTTTGGCCCTGCACTGCAATGAAGGTTACCTTCTGGCCTTCTTTCAGGCTCTTGAAGCCGTTACCTTGAATTGCGCGGAAATGTACGAACAGATCCGGACCGCTTTCTGGAGTGATAAAACCAAAACCTTTTTCGTCGTTGAACCACTTGACGGTGCCGCTCTGACGTTGGGACATTTTCTTATTTCCTTGACGCTTGAATTGATGACAGCCTCTTTCACACGAAAGAGTACTGGGGCTGGTTGCAAGAAGTAAGAAACGTAGAACGGGATGTAGCAACGCTTTGAGCTACTGCCCAGGTCCAGATTCAGCGACCTATGCAAACACAGTCAGGAAACTCTACGCCAACTCTCGTTACAAAAACAAGCCCCGCTTTGTCCCTTGTTTCCTTGGCTGCAACTGATGTGCAGCGATCTTTCACCCAGGCTGAAAAACTGCCCGTTTTTGGCTCGTCGTGCCCGTTGGCGGGGCATTTTTTCAATGGCAGAAACCCTGTTGCGCGCCTCTTGTTAAAGAGTCATGCAGCAGGGTTATTACGCCATGAATAATTGCTGTTTTTTTGACGCTGTTATTTGCCGCGGAAGTAACGCTGTGCAACAAAAGGCATTTTACTCACCAGCATCGCAACCTTCTTGCCGCGCACGACAGCCCAGACTGGCGTATCCAGCGCAGTGAAGCGGCTGTCCAGATAACCCATCGCCAGAGGACTGCCCAGGCTTGGGCCAAAACCGCCACTGCAAACGCTGCCGATTGTCTGGCCTTCTGCATCGACGATTTGTGAGCCTTCACGCACCGGCGTACGTTCCTGTGGCAACAGACCGACACGTTTTTTATCCACTGCGGCCTGTTGCTGGGCAAATATTTTTTCTGCTCCGGGGAATCCGCCAGCCCGAACGCCATCGGCGCGCCTTGCCTTGGATATCGCCCACAACAGGCTGGCTTCGACAGGGGATGTCTCGGTGTTCATGTCGTGGCCGTACAGGCAAAGACCGGCTTCCAGGCGCAGTGAGTCTCGGGCACCCAGACCGATCGGAGCCACTTCCGGCTCCTCCAGCAGACGACGCGCCAGGGCTTCGGCCTGAGCGACCGGAACCGAGATTTCATAGCCGTCTTCGCCGGTGTAGCCAGAACGGCTGACATAGCAGCCAACGCCCAGCAACGTGATGCTGGCGAACTGCATGAAGGTCATGTCTGCCACTTGCGGTGCCAGGCGTGCGAGCACTGTGGCAGCCTGCGGGCCTTGAAGGGCGAGCAGGGCGCGCTCTTCAAACAGTGGCTCTATGGTGCATTGAGACGCCAGGTGTTTGCGCAGGTGTGCCAGGTCTTCGTTCTTGCAGGCGGCATTGACCACCAGCATCAATTGATCGTTGCCCAGGTTGGCGACCATCAGGTCATCGAGAATGCCGCCGTTCTCGTTGGTGAACATCGCATAACGCTGCATGCCGACCGGCAGGTCGATGATATCCACCGGGACCAGGGTTTCCAGCGCCTGTGCGGCACCGGCACCGGTCAGGAGAATCTGGCCCATGTGCGACACATCGAACAGGCCGGCTTTTTCACGGGTGTGCAGGTGCTCTTTCATCACGCCGGCCGGGTATTGCACGGGCATGTCGTAACCGGCGAAGGGCACCATTTTGGCGCCGAGTTCACGGTGCAGGGCGTGTAGCGGGGTGGTCAGCAATTGTTCTGTGGGCATGATGGGTTCCATATACAAGAGAAGGCCTTCGCGAATGAATTCGCTCCTGCAGGAGGAGCGTTCTTCGCGAAGGCTGGGCGATCACGCCTCTTGGTAGCTTTCGATGGACGGGCAGGCGCAGACCAGATTGCGGTCGCCGAACACGTTGTCGACACGACCGACAGGGGGCCAGTATTTGCCTTCGATCAGCGACTCGACCGGATACACGGCCTGTTCGCGGCTGTATGGATGGCTCCATTGACCGACGATTTCGGCGGCTGTGTGCGGAGCGTTTTTCAGCGGGTTGTCATCCTTGTCCAGAGTGCCGTTCTCGACCGCGTGGATTTCTTCGCGGATCTTGATCATGGCCTCGCAGAAACGGTCCAGTTCTTCCTTGGATTCACTTTCGGTCGGCTCGATCATCAAGGTACCGGCCACCGGGAACGACATGGTCGGTGCGTGGAAGCCGAAGTCGATCAGGCGCTTGGCGACGTCATCGACGCTGATGCCACTGGTTTCCTTGAGCGGGCGCAGGTCCAGAATGCATTCGTGTGCCACCAGACCGTTGCTGCCGGTATAGAGCACCGGGTAATGGTCTTCCAGGCGACGGGAAATGTAGTTGGCATTGAGAATCGCCAGTTGCGAAGCGCGTTTGAGGCCTTCGCCGCCCATCATGCGAATGTACATCCAGGTGATTGGCAGAATGCTCGCGCTGCCGAACGGAGCTGCGCAGACTGCGCCTTCCTTGCGCTCCATATGGCCGTGGCCGGGCAGGAACGGTGTCAGGTGCGATTTCACGCCGATCGGGCCGACACCCGGGCCGCCACCGCCGTGGGGGATGCAGAAGGTCTTGTGCAGGTTCAGGTGCGAAACGTCGCCGCCGAACTTGCCCGGTGCGCAGAGGCCGACCATGGCGTTCATGTTGGCGCCGTCGATGTAAACCTGGCCGCCGTTGTCATGGATGATGCCGCAGATTTCACGGATGCCTTCCTCGAACACGCCATGGGTCGACGGGTAGGTGATCATCAGTGCAGCCAGTTGGTCGCGGTGTTCGATGGCCTTGGCGCGCAGGTCTTCGATATCGACGTTGCCGCGTGCATCACAGGCCGTCACCACCACGCGCATGCCAGCCATATGGGCGGTGGCCGGGTTGGTGCCGTGGGCGGACGATGGGATCAGGCAGATATCGCGGGCTTCATCGCCACGGCTCTGGTGATAGGCGCGGATCGCCAGCAGGCCAGCGTATTCGCCTTGTGAACCGGCGTTGGGTTGCAGGGAAATGGCGTCGTAACCGGTGGCGGCGCAGAGCATCGTTTCCAGTTCGCTGGTCAGTTGCTGGTAACCGGCGCTTTGCTCGGCAGGCGCGAACGGGTGCAGGTTGCCGAACTCGGCCCAGGTGACCGGGATCATTTCGCTGGCGGCGTTGAGCTTCATGGTGCAGGAGCCCAGCGGGATCATGGTGCGGTCCAGAGCCAGGTCCTTGTCTGCCAGCTTGCGCAGGTAGCGCATCAGCTCGGTTTCGGAGTGATAGCGGTTGAAGACCGGATGGCTGAGGATTGCCGATTGACGACGCAGGGCCTTGGGCAGATACGACTTGGCGCTGCTGGCCAGGGTGGCGAAGTCCGGCAGGCTCTGGCCATCGGCGGCAAAGATCGTCCACAGGGTTTCGATGGCCGACTGCGAAGTGGTTTCGTCGAAAGACAGGCCCAGGTATTCGGCGTTGATTTCCCGCAGGTTGATATGTTGCGCGCGGGCCTTGCTGTGCAGCGAGGCGGTTTTGGCGCCGGTATTGATTGTCAGGCTGTCGAAGAAGAACTCCTGCTCGACCTTCAGGCCTAGCTGGTTCAAGCCTTCAGCGAAGATCGCCGTCATGCGAAGCACGCGATTGGCGATTTGCGTCAGGCCAGCAGGCCCGTGGTAGACGGCATACATGCTGGCGATGTTGGCCAGCAGCACTTGCGCGGTGCAGATGTTGCTGGTTGCTTTCTCGCGACGGATATGTTGCTCGCGGGTCTGCATGGCCAGACGCAGTGCCTGTTTACCGTGGCGGTCCACCGATACACCGACCAGACGGCCGGGCATGTCGCGCTTGAATGCATCGCGGGTGGAGAAGTAGGCCGCATGCGGGCCACCGAAGCCCAGCGGCACGCCGAAACGCTGGGCGCTGCCGATGGCCACGTCGGCACCGAATTCACCCGGCGGAGTCAGCAGTGTCAGGGCCAGCAGATCGGCGGCAACCGCCACCAGCGCGTTGGCGCTGTGGAAGCGTTCGATCAGTTCGCGATAGTCGAATACATCGCCATTGCTGGCCGGGTATTGCAGCAGCGCACCGAAGTAGTCGCTGACATCGCCCAGTTCCGCTTCATCGGCCACTACAACGGTGATACCCAATGGCTCGGCGCGGGTGCGCAGCACGTCCAGGGTTTGTGGATGGCAGTGGGCCGAGGCGAAGAAGTGCTGGCTGCTTTTGTTCTTGCTCAGGCGCTTGCAGAAGGTCATGGCCTCCGCGGCGGCGGTGGCTTCATCCAGCAGCGAGGCGTTGGCGATGGGCAGGCCGGTGAGGTCGCTGATCAGGGTCTGGAAGTTGAGCAGCGATTCCAGGCGGCCCTGGGAAATCTCTGGCTGGTAAGGCGTGTAGGCGGTGTACCAGGCCGGGTTTTCCAGCAGGTTGCGCAGGATCGGAGCCGGTGTGTGAGTGTTGTAGTAACCCTGGCCGATGTAGGTCTTGAACAACTGGTTCTTGCTGGCGATGGCCTTGATCGAAGCCAGGGCATCGGCTTCGCTCTGGCCGGCCGGCAGGTTCAGCACGCTGGTGCCCTTGATGCTCTGCGGGATCACGCTTTCGCTCAGCGCTTCGATGGAGTCGAAGCCCAGGGTTTGCAGCATGGCTTGCTCGTCGCTGGCGCGCGGGCCGATGTGGCGGGCAATGAATTCGTTGGCGGTGCTCAGTTCGATAGAGTCAGTCATGTCTCGCTCCTCAGGCTTCAGCGTTGGCTTTGATCAGTCGGTCGTAGGCGTCCTGATCCAACAGGCCGTGAATGGCATTGACGTCTTGCGGGATGAAGCGAAAGAACCAGCCGGCGCCGAGCGCGTCTTCATTGACCAGTTCAGGGGTGGCGTCGAGGGCGGAATTGACTTCGACCACCTCACCGTCCAGCGGCATGTTGATGCTGCTGGCAGCTTTTACCGATTCCACGACCGAGACTTCGGCGTGTTGAGTGTAGGCCTGTAATTCCGGGAGCTGCACAAAGACCACATCGCCGAGCGATTCCTGTGCATAAGGCGTGATGCCTACCGTGACACTGCCATCGGCTTCGGCCCGCAGCCATTCGTGTTCAACGGTGAATCGCAACTCGCTCATAACAACTCCTCAAGGGTAAAGGCCGCGGCTGATGCCGGCATAATGAAAAGCTCAGTAGCAATTTTGCGGCCAATATAAATTTATTGTTTTAAATCAATAGGTTGAGATGTTTTTGAGGGCGAGGAATCTAGAAGGCTGTAGCGAAATCGATACAGCGATGGAGGGCTGCAAAATTCCCGTGGGATCAAAGCCTTGCTGGCTGGGGATCGGGGAGGTCTGGATCGAATTCGTTACAGTGGAATGATTTTGTTACGTTTCTTCGCGAATTCATTCGTGAAAAGGTCGGCCACTATTTCCCTATCCCGTACTTGCGCAACCGATGGGCAATCGCGGTATGCGAGGTATGCAGCCGTGCCGCCAGTTGGCGGGTCGAGGGGTAATCGGCATAAAGCTTCTGCAGCAGCTCACGCTCGAAATCTTCGACAGCCTTTTCAAGGCTGCCGACTTCGCCATCGTTCTGGCGGGCGACGGCGGTGCCTGCGATGTCCAGGTCGCCAATGTCCACCAGCGTGCTTTCGCTGATGGCGGCGGCGCGGAAGATCACGTTCTGCAACTGGCGCACGTTGCCCGGCCAGCGGTTGCCCAGCAAGGCGGGGTAAGTACCGGTTGCCAGGCGACACACCGGGCGCTGGATCTGGGTGCAGGCCTGTTCCATGAAATAGCGGGCCAGCAGCAGAATGTCCTGCCCGCGCTCGCGCAGTGGCGGGACTTCCAGGTTCAGCACGTTCAGGCGATAGAACAGGTCTTCACGAAAGGTGCCTTCGCTGACCATCTTTTCCAGATCGCGATGAGTGGCGCTCAGGATGCGCACATTGACCCTGACTTCCCGGTCCCCGCCCACTCGCCTGAAGCTGCCGTCGTTGAGAAAACGCAGCAGCTTGGCTTGCAGGTAAGGCGACATTTCGCCTATTTCATCGAGAAACACGGTGCCTTGGTTGGCCAGTTCCATCAGCCCCGGCTTGCCTCCGCGCTGGGCTCCGGTGAACGCGCCGGGTGCATAGCCGAACAGCTCGCTTTCAGCCAGGTTTTCCGGGAGCGCCGCGCAGTTGAGTGCCAGGAAGGGCTCACCATGGCGAGCGCTGCTGGCGTGACAGGCTCGGGCGACCAGCTCCTTGCCGGTGCCGGTTTCGCCCTGAATCAACAAGGGCGCATCCAGCGCGGCGACTCGCTGGGCGCGGGCCTTGAGGATGCGGATGGCGGGGGATTCTCCCAGCAGGGCATCGAAGCCTTCTGCATGGTCATGATGCAATGCCGACAGGCGCTCACCGATCCGGCTGGGCAGGTACAGCGTCAGCAAGGCACCTGCTTCGGTAATGGGCGTTGCGTCCAGCAGCAAGGCTTCGCCATTGAGCGTGACCTCGCGCATGGGCAGGCGAAAACCGTTTTCCAGCAGCGTGGCTTGCAGGCTTGGGTCGGCGAACAGTTCGCCTATGGGCTCGCCTTCAGGTTCACGGCCAATCAGCGCGATCAGCGCCGGGTTGGCCAGCAGCACGTGCCCGGCACTGTCGAGTGCCAGCACCGGGTCGGTCATGGCGGCGAGCAGGGCATCGAGTTGCAGGTGGCGACGCTGGCCGGGAAGGATATCCACGACGGTAATCGCTTCGACACCGCGTACCCGGAACAACGCATCCTTGAGCTCTTCGAGCATCTGAGGGCTCAGGGTCGGCGCATCGATGTAAACGTTGGGCGGCACCATCTCAACAGCATCGAGATTCAGATTGCGTCCACCCAGAATGGCCAGCACTTCCTGGGTGATACCGACGCGGTCGATGAAGCAGACATGGATGCGCATGAGGCGTTATGGGTTCTGGGCTGCGAGGGTGGCCAGTATGCCTTGCCGGGGTGTTTGTTGATACGCCGTCGCGGCCAAGGCCCCTCCCACAAAATCGTTATTCCAGATGCTCAGGCTTCACAGGCTCACCCGGTTTGGCATTCAGCTTTTCGCGCACGTCCTTGAACATCCTGTCGTAGTCCTTGTGCAGGTCGATGGGCATTGCGGCGAGGTTGGGCAGGCCGTGTTTCATGCCGATGCGCCCTGCGTCATGGGCGAAATTGAAGGCCAGATCCCTTGGTAACTGAAACTCTTCAGAGAAGGCCTTGCCGTTGATCTCGCCTTGCATGGTGAAGTGCATGCAGGTTCCTTCCTCGGGATCTTCGCGCACTTCGTAATGGACATGAATGTCGTAGCTGAACCCTGAGCGTTGCAGGGCCGCGTGGGTGATGTGCAGATGACCTGGCTCAAACATTGAGGTCGCTCCGTCAGAAATTGAAAGTGTACGGGTAGACCCCGGCATGTGTTCCGGGGTTCAGCACCATGAACAAACACCTGACAGGATAGCCGGGCTGTTCTTTTTGGTTACTGATTCAGATCACGGGCAGGCTCGGGCCTGGACCAGAGCCACATATTGCCCATCGCCATGCCCGCGATGGCGAGGTAGAGCCACCAGACATGGGTGAGCAGGCTCAGCATCAGGATGGCGCAGACCAGCATGCTGATGGTCGCGCTGATTTTGGCGCGGCGTGCGACCAACCGGCCATTACGCCAGTTGTGCAGGATCGGGCCGAACACGCGATGGTTTTCCAGCCAGGCGTTCAGGCGCGGCGAACTGCGGGTCGCGGCCCAGGCGGCCAGCAGAATGAATTCCGTGGTCGGCAGGCCGGGGATGAATATGGCGGCAATGCCTATACCCAGGCTGACATAAGCGAGGATGCCAAACAGAAAGCGCGAAAGTCTGGAGCCGGGCGGTTTATAGGTCATGGTCACTACGGGCTGGTTCAAAAAGCCCGGCCAGCTTAACAGCACCGGGCGCTTTTTCATGCTTGAACCTGTTCGATCTCAGGCGCATGGGCGTAAGCGTGTTGCAGCAGAACCGTGAAACGCTCGAAAGCCTCGATGGCGCCCTGATCGGCCTGTGCTTCCTCTTCGGCGCTGAACTCCAGGCCATCCAGGATTCTGATAAAGGTTTTCCAGCCTTCGGCGCGGCCACCGGCGGGTTCGCCCAGATGCCGTGCGCCAAAGCTTTCGCTGAGGTTCAGGGCGGCAGCGCGCTTGATCAGAAAGGCCGCACCCAGTTTTGAGCCTTCGGAGACGAACAGCCAGCCCAGGGCCTTGGCCTTGCTCGGATTCTGCACGGCACCGGCGATGGATCGAGGAATGTCGGTGTTCAGGTCTGCGAGATCGGCCTTGGCTTGCTCGGCGCGGCAACGGGCGGGCAGGTCGGCGATGATCTCGATCAGTTCAGGATCGTTGTAGAGGCTTTGCAGTTCGGCCTGAAACAGATATTGGGCGACGACGAAACGCTTGTAGCTGTCGAGGGTTTCAAAAGGCGCATTGGCCTTGACCGCCTTGTCGAGCTGTTCGTGGGGCGCATGGGTAATCTGGTTGAGCCGCTGGGAACGCAGGGCAGGACGAGTCTGCTCGGTTGTCATCAGGTTCTTCCTTGCAAAAGTAAGAGGGCGTTGTTGAATAGACGAATGGCCAATCCACGGAGCGTAAAAAAACACGCCGCCGATCACTGTCGATGGCGTGTTTTTCACAGGGCTTGTTGCGCCAGGAATCAGATGTCCCAGACCAGATTGACGCTGAAGTTGCGTCCTGGCTGAGTCAGGCGATCCATGTTGGCCGGAGCAGTAGCACTTGCCTCGCCTACGCCGTCGTATCCGCGCACGTCATCCCACAGCCAGTACTTTTTGTCGGCCAGGTTGTAGAGGCCCGCATTGACGGTGACGTCGTCGGTGACCTTGTAGTAGCCGGTCAGGTCCAGAATGCCGAAGCCCGGTGTGCGGAACTGTGATGAAGAACCGTCCGGCTCATGGAATTCACTGTCATCCACACGTGTCTTGCGTTTGACCAGCGTCCAGCTCAGCAGGCCGCCGTAGCTGTCCTGCTCATAACCCAGGCCGAAAACGCCGGTCAGCGGGTTGACGCTGTTGAGTGGTTCGCCGGTGTCGTTGTTGCGGCCTTGCGCGTAGGCAATCGAGCCCTGGGTGTAGAGACCTTGCGGTGCGCCGAAGCTGTCCAGGTTCAGACGACCCTTGATCTCCGCGCCTTTGATGGTGGCGTGCTTGATGTTGTAGGACTGGAAGGTAAGTTCGTCATAGCCGGCAGCCAGACCGTCTTCGTTGATGAAGTCGCGGTACTTGTTATAGAACACGGCAACGTCGAACGAGCCCGACTCGAAGCGGCCACGCAGACCGGTTTCATAGCTTTTGCTCTTTTCGGGCTCCAGGTTCGGGTTGGGTTCGACCAGATAACCGGTTGTGGTGTTTTCAAAGCTGCCATACAAGGCCTTGGCCGACGGAGTCCGGAAACCTTCGGCGTACTGGCCATACCAGGTGTATTCGTTGCTCAGGGCGTAGGTCACGCCGAACTTGGGTGATACGCGATCCCAGGTCTTGTCCTTGTTATTGCCGCCACTCGGATCGTTCAGGCCTTCGGAGTTGAGGAACTCTTCGGTCATTTTCGGGCTCAGGCGGGTGTAGCTGTAGCGCACGCCAGGAATGAAGGTCCATTTGTTCCAGCTGATCTGGTCTTGAGCGAACAGCGCATAGCTGGTGATGGTCGGGTCGGGGAAGTCGCTGGCTGGCACAGGGTTATCACTGGCTACAGGACTGATGGCACCGGCCACGGTACAGGCGCCGAACACCCGCGCACAGGTTGCACTGCCGGTACGCAGGCCTGTGACTTTCTGCCGTTTTACAGTGGTGCCGTAGGTCAGCTCATGGTCGGTGCTGGCAATCGAAAACGCCTTGTCGAACTGGGCATCGAATATCCACTGTTTTTCCTGATAGGTCGTATCGCGATTACGGTACAAGTCACGGACGAACGGGAAGTAGCGTTCGCGGGTGCTTTGCTCGGTCTTGGCATTCTGGTAATTCAGGCTCCACTTGACGTTGTCGACCAGCAGGCTATCGAGAGCAAAGGTGTGTTCGATGCCGAAGCGTTCGCGAGTGACGGTGTCATTGGTGGTACGGCCCCGATACATGCCAACCCCGACGCCGTTGCCGAACGGCCCGCCGACGGCGCTGAGCTGATTGGTGTCGCGATCATCCTTGTACTTTTCGTAGGTCAGCGCCAGACGCGAGTCTTCGGCGTAGTTCCAGCCCAGTTTGGCCAGCACATTGGTTGCGCGCTGGTCTTCAGGGTTGGCCTCGGTACGGGTCAGGCCGGTGCCGCTGGTGCTGCCGTAGGATTCGGTTTCATGGCCTTCGCGCTGGCTCAAATGCAGCAAGGCGTCGAAATCGCCATGGCGGCCAGCAACGGTGCCTGAGGTCAGCCAGCTTTCATCGGCCGAGCTGTAACCGGTTTTCAGGCGGGCGCCGACGTCTTTTCCGGGCTTGATGATGTCGCTCGGGTCCAGGGTGTAGTAACTGACTACGCCACCGATGGCGCTGCTGCCGTAAAGCGCCGAAGCCGGGCCGCGCAGTATCTCGACGCGCTTGACGATTTCCGGGTCGACGTAATTGCGGCGGGTCTGGGCGAAAGGACCGGTGAAGAAGCTGTCCGGGATTTCGACGCCGTCCACCTGGGTCAGGATCCGGTTGTTGTCGATACCACGGATGTTGTAGCCAGTGGTGCCGCCGCGCTGACCGGCACCACCGACCGAAACGCCCGGCTCGTTGCGTACCAGATCGCGGATGTCATTGACGTTGCGACGGTCCAGTTCTGCGCGTGTGTGTACGCTGACGGTATTGGGAACCGAGGAGATATCCTGTTCCTGGCGCGTGGCACTGACGGTGGTCTGCTCAAGGGCGATGACGCCAGAGACGCGCTTTTCCAGTACGACGTTGTTGTCGCCCAGGTTGCGATAGCTCAACTGGCTGCCCGACAGCAGGCGCTCCAGGGCCTGGGCGGGTTGCAGGTTGCCATTGGCGCCAGGGGAGACAACGTTTTGCGCCAGGTCCGACGACACGCCCACCTGCCAGCCGGTGACACGGCTGAATTCATTGAGTGCCGATACCAGCGGTTGTCTGGCGATCGAGAACGTGTAAGTGCCGGCAGCTCGTGCCTGTGGAGCGCTTTCTGTTGCTGCGACGGCGGGCATCGCTTGCATGCCGGCGCTGAAAATCGCCACGGTCAGCAGCGAAAGTGTGAATCGCTTGCGTGAGTGAGTGAACGAGGATGACATACGGTGGCGCTCCCTGACGAACTGCTGGTTATAGTGTTGTGCTGTCGATTCTTAATGCGAATCAGTTGCATTGGCTATGACTAGACGAACGAGGGACGGGGAGTGCGTAAAAAAAGTTTTACCGATCAGTTGATGAGCACTAGCGCAGGTATTTCCTGCACATTGGCTGAAGTGATCTGCGCCAGTGAACGTATCACGTTCAAGGGGTTATCCAGCTTGTAGTTGCCTGTGACGGTGACGCGATCCAGTGCGGGGTTGGTGTTGATGATCCAGCCGGGATAATAGCGACGCAGCTCGGCCAGAACTTCGCTGAGCGGGCTGTTATCGAAGATCAGTCGACCCTGGACCCAGGCCAGGTCCCTGGCCGGATCGAGCCTTTCCCGATGGCCAAAACCCGATGGACCTACGCGAACGCTGTCGCCCGCGCCAAGGCTGACTCTGGAGTCGCCGCGTATGGCGCTGACGTCTACCGCGCCACGCTGAACCTGAACCCGCGCTTCGCCATCAAGGTAACGCACCGAAAACTCGGTGCTGTTGGCGCTCATGCGGATCGGGCCGGCTTCGATCTCCATCGGCACGTTCGGATCGAGGGCTACATTGAAATAGGCTTCCCCTTGATACAGGCGTGCCACCCGTTGCTTGTCATCAAGGTGGCTGGAAAAGGCCGAGTTGGTATTGAGCAGGACTTTCGAGCCGTCGCTCAGTTGCAGGCGCTGGCGTTCGCCGACTACCGTCAGGTGGTCGGCCTGGATGCGCAAGGGCAGGTTGCTGAAGTTGAACAGCCCCAACAGCAGAACAGCCGCTGTGGCCAAGGTTTTCCAGTGCGGTCGGATGCGTTGCCAGCGCGAAGGCTTGTGCGGTTGTTGCAAGGCCGCTGCCGCGTGCTGAACGGTTTGCGAGTCCCATATCGCCCGGGCCTTGGTGAAAGCTTGCGCATGGGCAGGGTCGGCCTGCAGCCAGGCCTCGAAGTGTGCCTGCTGCTGAGGATCTGCGCCTTCCAGTTCGATCAGCCAGGTCAGGGCTTGATCCATTGCGCTGTCGCTCAGTACATCCTGCGCAAGCGACTGCGGGCGTTCTGTTCCTGGGGTCACGGTGTTCCTCGGCAAACTCGGTTTGATCGATGTGCGTGCAATGGGAGTGGCAGCCTGCGACAGTGTCCAGGTCTGGTCAAGCCTGGTCGAGTCTCGCCAGCACTCCCACACAGATCGCCATGATCAGTTTCAGTTCTTTTTGTACGGTGCTTGCAGAGATGTCCAGTTGCTCGGCGATCTCCAGATAACTGCATCCGTTGAGGCGACTCAGGGTGAATATGTTCTGTTGGCGCGTGCTGAGTTTACCCACAGTGGTGCTGAGGCTTTCAAGCAGGCGTTTGGCGTGGGTGGCCTCTTCCGGTGTGCTGAGCTGTGCGACCACACTTTCGATCTGCTCGGCGGGCGCATCTTCGACCAGGGTCCGGCCATGGATGCGGCGCGAGCGCAAATGATCCAGCGCCAGGTTGCGGGCGGTCTGGTAGACGAAGGGTTCCAGGTGATCTATCGGGCGTTCGGTCAGGGCGCGGGTGACGCGCAACCAGGTTTCCTGCAGCAGGTCTTCAGCGGTGCTGTGGTTGCCCACCATGCCTTGCAAGGTTCGCAACAACACTTCGCGTTGAGCGACAAATACGTCATTGAAGTGCGCCTGCGACACAGAAGTACCTGACCGGAAAAATCAGTGGATGATAATGCTTATCATCCACATATTCGGTCAAGTCGGCTTTCTGTATTTTTCTTAATACTTCGCTGTCACTGTGCGTTATGCAGCGCCAGGCAGTTGTCGAGCATGCGGTTGGAGAACGCCCACTCGTTGTCATACCAGGCCAGCACCTTGAGCAGCTTGCCGCTGACTTTGGTGTGGTTGGCGTCGAAGATCGACGACAGCGGGTTGTGGTTGAAGTCGTGGGAAACCAGCGGCAGGGTGTTGTAGCCCAGAATCCTGGAGTGCTGGCTGGCTTCCTTGAGCAGCGCGTTGACTTCGTCTGCGGTGGTTTCGCGCTTGATGTTGACGGTCAGGTCCACCAGCGAAACGTTGATCACCGGCACCCGGACGGCCATGCCGGTCAGTTTGCCCGCCAGTTCCGGCAATACCAGGCCCACGGCTTCGGCGGCGCCGGTCTTGCTCGGGATCATCGAATGAGTGGCCGAACGGGCGCGGTACGGATCGGTGTGATACACATCGATCAGGTTCTGGTCATTGGTGTAGGCATGGATGGTGGTCATCAGACCGCTTTCGATGCCCAGTTCGCGATGCAGTACCTGCGCGACAGGTGCCAGGCAGTTGGTGGTGCAGGAGGCGCTGGAGATGATCTGGTGCGACTGGCGCAGGGTGTCGTGGTTGACGCCATAGACGATGGTAGCGTCCGCGCCTTTGGCCGGAGCTGAAATAATGACCTTCTTTGCCCCGGCGGTGATATGCGCGGCGGCTTTTTCACGGTCGGTGAACAGACCGGTGCATTCAAAGACGACATCGATGTTCTGGGCTTTCCATGGCAACTCGGCAGGGTTGCGTATGGCGCTGACAGCGATACGGTCACCATTGACTGTCAGGCTTTCGCTGTCGCACTCGACGGTGCCGCTGAAAGGGCCGTGAACGGTGTCGAAACGCAGCAGATGAGCATTCATCTCGCTGTTGCCCAGATCGTTGATGGCGACGACCTGCAGGTCTTGTCGGTAGCCTTGGGTATACAGTGCGCGTAGGACGTTACGGCCGATGCGGCCAAAACCGTTGATTGCAATGCGAATAGTCATACAGTCGTCCTTCAAGAATTGTTGTTGGAATTACAAGATTATTCTCATAAAAATAGAAAACAAGCCTTTTTAGTGGCAATATTTTGTTTTATCTACAACTACAAGCCTGAAAGGCTGGTTCAGTTGATCGAGATCAGGCTTTTGCGCCTTGGCGCCGGGTCCCGATAACTGGCATGGTCTTTACGGGTGACCATAGACGTTAGCCTGGAGTTCATCACATGCATCCCCGCATTCTTGAGGTAACCGAGCGTCTTATCGCTCGTAGTCGCGAAACCCGTCAGCGTTACCTGCAACTGATTCGCGGCGCAGCGAGCGACGGCCCGATGCGTGGCCAACTGCAATGCGCCAACTTCGCCCACGGCGTTGCCGGATGCGCACCCGAGGACAAGCAGAACCTGCGCCTGATGAACGCCGCCAACGTGGCAATTATTTCTTCATATAACGACATGCTTTCGGCGCATCAGCCGTACGAAGTCTTTCCTGCCCAGATCAAAAAGGCTTTACGTGACATTGGTTCGGTCGGCCAGTTCGCGGGCGGCGTGCCGGCCATGTGCGATGGCGTGACCCAGGGCGAGCCGGGCATGGAACTGGCCATCGCCAGCCGTGAAGTGATCGCCATGTCCACGGCGGTGGCGCTGTCCCACAACATGTTCGATGCCGCATTGATGCTGGGCATCTGCGACAAGATCGTGCCGGGCCTGATGATGGGCTCGCTGCGTTTCGGTCACTTGCCAACCATCTTCGTGCCCGGCGGGCCGATGGTTTCCGGTATTTCCAACAAGGAAAAGGCCGATGTGCGCCAGCGCTACGCCGAAGGCAAGGCGACCCGCGAAGAGCTGCTGGATTCGGAGATGAAGTCCTACCACGGTCCGGGCACCTGCACGTTCTACGGCACAGCCAATACCAACCAGTTGTTGATGGAAGTCATGGGCCTGCACCTGCCGGGCGCTTCGTTCGTCAATCCGGGCACGCCGT
The DNA here is from genome assembly GCF_015471405.1 of Pseudomonas cichorii. Classification (GTDB taxonomy): domain Bacteria; phylum Pseudomonadota; class Gammaproteobacteria; order Pseudomonadales; family Pseudomonadaceae; genus Aquipseudomonas; species Aquipseudomonas serbiensis. Next base: position 391,755 of record NZ_BLVZ01000004.1, on the reverse strand, counting down.
TGCGTGAGGCGCTGACAGCCGAGGCGGCGCAGCAGGTCACTCGCCTGACCAAGCAAAGCGGCGACTTCATGCCAATTGGTGAAATCGTCGATGAGCGAGTGCTGGTCAACTCCATCGTCGCCCTGCACGCCACGGGCGGTTCGACCAACCACACCTTGCACATGCCGGCGATTGCTCAGGCCGCAGGCATCCAGTTGACCTGGCAGGACATGGCCGACCTCTCGGAAGTCGTGCCGACCCTGAGCCACGTCTATCCAAACGGCAAGGCCGACATCAACCACTTCCAGGCGGCGGGCGGCATGTCGTTCCTGATCCGTGAACTGCTGGCTGCCGGTCTGCTCCACGAAGACGTCAATACCGTGGCCGGTCATGGCTTGAGCCGCTACACCAAGGAACCTTTCCTGGAAGATGGCAAGCTGGTCTGGCGCGAAGGTCCACTGCAAAGCCTGGACGAAAACATTCTGCGCCCGGTGGCGCGTCCGTTCTCGCCGGAAGGCGGCCTGCGGGTCATGGAGGGCAACCTGGGGCGTGGCGTGATGAAAGTCTCCGCCGTGGCGCCCGAGCATCAGATCGTCGAAGCACCGGCCAGGGTTTTCCAGGATCAGCAGGATCTGGCCGATGCGTTCAAGGCCGGTGAGCTGGAGCGTGATTTCGTGGCGGTGATGCGCTTCCAGGGGCCGCGCTCCAACGGCATGCCTGAACTGCACAAGATGACGCCATTCCTGGGCGTGCTTCAGGATCGTGGCTTCAAGGTTGCCCTGGTGACTGACGGGCGCATGTCCGGAGCCTCGGGCAAGATTCCGGCGGCGATTCATGTCTGCCCGGAAGCCTTTGATGGTGGCCCTTTGGCTCTTGTGCGAGATGGTGACGTGATTCGCGTCGATGGCGTAAAAGGCACGTTGCAAGTTCTGGTCGAAGCGTCAGAATTGGGAGCCAGACAACCGGCAGTCGGTCAGCTCGACAACGGTGTCGGCTGTGGCCGGGAACTGTTCGGTTTCATGCGCATGGCCTTCAGCTCGGCGGAGCAGGGCGCCAGCGCCTTTACTTCAAATCTGGAGACGCTCAAGTGAAATTGGCTCTGGTCGGTGATATTGGCGGCACCAATGCACGTTTTGCCATTTGGGAAGACGACAAACTGCATTCGATTCGGGTATTCCCGACCATCGATTACGCCGGGCCGGAACAAGCCATCGAGATCTACTTGCAGGATCTTGAGTTGCAACGTGGCGATGTCGGCTTCGTCTGTCTGGCCGTGGCCGGGCCGGTGGATGGCGATGAGTTCTATTTCACCAACAGTCACTGGCAACTGAGCCGGTCGAAGTTCTGCGAAAACCTGAAAGTCGATGAACTGCTGCTGATCAACGACTTCACGGCCATGGCGCTGGGCATGACCCGCCTGCGTGATGACGAATACCTGACCATCTGCCACGGTCTCGGCAAGCCGGATCGCCCGCGTGTGGTGATCGGGCCGGGGACCGGGCTTGGGGTCGGAACCTTGATCAGCGTCGGCGAAGACCGCTGGACGGCCTTGCCCGGCGAGGGTGGTCATGTGGATCTGCCGATCGGCACCGCCCGTGAAGCCTTGCTGTGGACACGTCTGATGGCCGAGCACGAGCATGTCAGTGCCGAGACGGTATTGAGTGGCGCGGGCCTGTTGCAGTTGTATCAGGTCAGTTGTGCGCTGGACGATATCGAGCCAGTGCTCAAGTCGCCGGCTGCCATTACCTCGGCGGCTGTGGCGGGTGACCCGGTGGCGGCAGGGGTTCTGGATCAGTTCTGTGTATTTCTGGGCCGGGTGGTGGGCAACAACGTGCTCACTCTGGGTGGCCTGGGTGGGGTCTATATCGTTGGCGGCGTGGTGCCACGTTTCGTCGACTTCTTCAGCAACAGCGGTTTCAAGCGCGCACTCGCTGAAAAGGGCGTGATGAGCGATTACTTCAAGGGCCTGCCGGTCTGGCTGGTCACTGCCGAATACCCCGGTTTGATGGGGGCAGGCGTAGCATTGCAACAGGCATTTGGAAAGGATCTCTGATTCGTTTTTCACACGCTGCGTGTCATGGATGGCAACCCAATAACAACAACGTCACTGCTAACAAGGACGATTCAATTTGAGCTCAGTCAGTAAATCGATTCTGTTGGTCGATGATGACCAGGAGATCCGCGAGTTGCTGGATACCTACCTCAGCCGTGCCGGTTTTCAGGTGCGTACTGTTGGGGACGGCGCGGATTTTCGACAGGCGTTCAACGAGGCTCCCAGCGACCTGCTGATCCTCGACGTCATGCTGCCCGATGAAGACGGCTTCAGCCTGTGCCGCTGGGTGCGCCAGCATCCGCGCCAGCCCCATGTGCCGATCATCATGCTTACCGCCAGTTCCGATGAGGCCGACCGTGTCATCGGCCTGGAACTCGGGGCTGACGATTATCTGGGTAAACCTTTCAGCCCCCGTGAATTGCAGGCCCGGATCAAGGCCTTGTTGCGTCGTGCCCAGTTTGGTCAGGAACGCAGCGGCAATGACGTGATGGTGTTCGATGAGTGGCGTCTGGACATGGTCAGCCACCGGCTGTTTCACAACGATGGCGAGGAAGTGATTCTTTCGGGGGCGGACTTTGCGCTGCTCAAGCTGTTTCTCGATAACCCGCAGCAGATCCTGGATCGCGACACCATCGGCAACGCCACTCGCGGGCGTGAACTGATGCCGCTGGAGCGCATTGTCGACATGGCCGTCAGTCGTCTGCGCCAGCGTTTGCGCGACACTGGCAAGGCGCCGCGCCTGATACGCACGATACGCGGCAGTGGTTACCTTCTGGCGACGAACGTTAGCGTGCACGCCAGCAATGGCTACTGAAACGACCCTCTTGAAGTTGCGCCGCCCAAGGCTGCCGCGTTCACTGTTGGGGCGGATGCTGTTGCTGACGCTGCTGGCGGTCTTGATGGCTCAGGCCTTGTCCAGCGTCATCTGGCTTTCCCAGTTGCGGGCCACGCAAATGGTCGGGCTGGTGACCAGTGCGCGCAGCCTGGCGTATTCCATGGCGGCCAGTGTCAGCTACTTTCGCTCGTTGCCTCTGGCCTACCGTCCGCTGGTGCTGGATCAATTGCGCAGCATGGGCGGTACGCGCTTTGTCGTATCGCTCAATGACCGTCCGCTGGACATGCAGATATTGCCGCCCACGCCTCGCAAGCAGGCGGTGTTGCAGGTTGTCGATGAAGTATTGCGCCAACACCTGGGCAATGATCCCGACATTGCCGTGTGGTTCGTGCGCCCGGATGACCTGCGGATTTTCAACAGCGGCCTGAAGCTCGATGAGTTGCCACGCTCCTGGGCGCATTACGCGCTGACCCTTGAGCCGCTGAACCCTCCTGTTCTGGTGACCCAGATTGAACTGGCTCCCGGCGAATGGCTGTATATCGCGTCACTGCTGCCTGAGCCCTATACCTCTCTGGAAGAGCAGGAGCTTCCTTTGCAGCAGGTCTGGTTCATTGCCCTGACCAGTGTTTTTCTGCTGTTCTTCATCGGCCTGCTGGTGCATTGGCAAAGCCGGCCCCTCAAGCGTCTGGCGCGTGCGGCGCGTGACATGTCCCTGGGCGCCGATGTCGAGCCGGTGGTCGAGGGCGGTGGCAGTGAAGTGGTTGAGGTCAGCCGCGCCTTCAATGCCATGCGCAACCGGATCAGTCGTTATCTGACGGAGCGCGGCCAGTTGTTCAGCGCCATTTCTCATGACTTGCGCACGCCCATCACCCGCTTGCGGTTGCGTGTCGAGTTGCTGGAAGACGAAATGATGCAGACCAAGTTCAGCCGCGATCTCGATGAGCTTGAGCTGCTGGTCAAAGGCGCGTTGCAATGCGTGAAGGACACCGACATTCACGAGAACATCGAGCAGGTGGACCTCAATCACTTGCTTGAATGCCTGATCGAGCCCTATCTGCGTGACGGGCGTGTCACGCAGAAGGGGGTTGCCGAAGCGGCTTATCCCGGCAAGCCGCTGGCGCTCAAGCGTTGCATCGGCAACCTGATCGATAACGCCATCAAGTACGGGCATCGCGCGCATTTGAAGGTCGAAGACAACGACCTGGCTTTCGTCCTGCACGTGGATGACGAAGGGCCGGGGGTGCCGGAAAAGCGACTGGAACATGTGTTCGAGCCGCATTTTCGTCTGGCTGGCAGCCAGCAACAGGGCTACGGTCTTGGCCTGGGCATCGCTCGCAATATCGCCCACAGCCATGGAGGCGAAGTGAGCCTGCAGAATCTGCGCGAGGGCGGATTGCGGGTGACACTGTTTTTGCCTCGGTCAGTGGATTGAGGCAGATCATCATCGGCGGTGCCTGGACACCGCCTCGGTACAAGCGAATTTATTCGCGAATGAATTCGTTTCTATGTGTGGTCTGTGTCTGTTTCAACTGATGAATCGATAAATGGCATTGGGTGAAAAACCCGTTATAACACTGGAATAATAGGCCCCGGTGTCCGGATCTTCGCTCAGATAGTTCAACCCCTCGATTTCTTCGTAGTAACACACGCCGTCTGCTCCCAGGCTGGTGTCTGGCTGCCCGTTTTCGAGCAGACGGGCCATGAAGCCTGTCAGTTTCGGTATCGCGTTTATGTGTCTGCCAGCCACTACAATCCGCCCGGAGCGGTCGACAATAGCCGTGAAGTTTACCGGTACGACATTGTCGGGTTCTCTTGATTCGATCAGTACGGTTTCTCCCTGATTGAACTCTGGAATACGTTGACCATTCATGTCTAACTTGCAAATGGCCAGAACGCCTCTGCCGCGAACGATGTTTACACTGCCTCTGTTTCCTGCGCAGACAATATTGCCATCAGCGTCCTGTATAAGCGAATTCCAGCTTGAATAAGCGTAATTGCCAAAGTCTGTAAAATATCCATCTGAGGCGAATGTGGTATCGAGAGCCCCGTTTTCATGAAATCTGGCAATAAAGGGAACACCTGGATGTTCGCCGCCGATGACAAACATTCCATTGTCTTGCACGATTAAACGATAAGGCTTGAACCACACATAACTTTCAGGCTCCATCAGGCCATCGGTATTGAAGGTCGGGTCCGGTTCTCCGTCCGGGGTGAGTCTCAGGACATAAGTGCGATGAACATATTCAACCATGTCTCTTACCGTGGTGAGGACGAGCAGTTTTCCATCGCTCAATACCTTGAGGTCACCGTATTGTTCATCGGGGAATCGCAGGGATTGAGGCTGGGGAATACGGCTGGCAAGCTTGCGCAATGGCGACGGCCATTGTCCCGGGTTGCCGGGGAGTGGATACAGGCGCAGCCCGTTGTTGCCAAAGTCCGGGTCTTTCTGGCCATCCGCTGTAAAACAGGCCAGTACCAGGCTACTGACCCGCTGGCCCTTGATCGTTATTGTGGTATCCAGCCTGGCCAGATACCGGCCGTCTGGCAATAGATCCACATTCAGCAGATAACCGTCGTTCTCGGCCAGAGGGGCGCTACGTACATTAACGAAGGCGTAGCCATTCTGGCCGAAGGTTGTATCAAGGCTGTTATCAGGTTTTATTCTGACCAGGCAGGGAAGTTGTCGATAGTTCTCATCCTGGCAGCCAGCAATGAAAGAGCCATCGGCCAGCCTGAGCAAGGTATCGACAGAAAAAAGTCTTTGGCCTTCAACCGGGTTGGGAACGACGACGGGTTGAAAGCCCGGATCAATTTCACCGGACCTGGGCGAAACAGGAGTGTTGTTCATTGTGTTATTCCTTGTGAATGAAAATGCACGTCCGTTTATGCTCTTTTAACAAGAGTTGAAGTAAGGGGGCGTGATGAAAGGCGTCCTGCCTTTTAATTCTAGGTAATCAAGTGTGCGGCAATCGTTTCAAGTTATATTCATTTGCACTATGAAGTAGAGGGTTTCACGTAATCCGAGTGACGGTATGAAGTCAATGATGTCGTTGTGATTGAATTTTCGTTGGATGACCGGTTCTGGAAAAATGAACTAACCTGCCTTGAGGTTGGGTGTTGCTGTCCAGAGGACGGGTGGTGAATGTAACCATCCTGTGACTTTTGCGCGTCCCTTCGTTACCGTGCCTGAAAAACCCTTGGTTAAACTGCTTTGAGCGCAAGCACAGACTTGCTCATGCATAACAACAAGAAAGGTCAAATCGATGAATTCAATCTCACGTCTCGCTGTTGTCATTTCCCTCGCCTCGTTGTTCCCTCTGAGCGTTACTGCTGCTGATTCCAAAGGCACTATCGAAGTCGTGCACTGGTGGACGTCCGGTGGCGAAAAGGCCGCTGTCGATGTTTTGAAAGCGCAGGTTGAAAAAGACGGTTTTACCTGGAAGGACGGCGCGATTGCCGGCGGTGGCGGTGCGACGGCAATGACCGTGCTCAAGAGCCGTGCAGTAGCGGGTAACCCGCCTGGCGTAGCACAGATCAAAGGCCCGGACATTCAGGAATGGGGTTCCACCGGCCTGCTCGATACCGATGCGTTGAAGGATGTTGCCAAGGAAGAGAAGTGGGATTCTCTTCTGGACAAGAAAGTCTCCGACACCGTGAAATTCGAGAACGAATACGTTGCCGTGCCGGTGAACATCCACCGCGTCAACTGGCTGTGGATCAACCCGGAAGTCTTCAAGAAAGCCGGTATCGAAAAGCCCCCGACCACCCTTGAAGAATTCTACGCCGCTGGCGACAAGCTCAAGGCCGCCGGTTTCATTGCACTGGCCCATGGCGGTCAGCCATGGCAGGACAGCACCGTATTCGAGGCTGTAGTCCTCTCGGTCATGGGTGCAGAAGGCTACAAGAAGGCCCTCGTCGATCTTGACCAGAAAGCCCTGACCGGTCCGGAAATGGCCAAGTCCTTCGCCGAACTCAAGAAAGTCGCCACCTACATGGACGCCAACCGCGCCGGTCGTGACTGGAATATCGCGGCAGCCAGTGTCATCAGCGGCAAGGCTGGCATGCAGATCATGGGCGACTGGGCCAAGAGCGAGTGGACTGCCGCCAAGAAAGTCGCAGGCAAGGATTACGAGTGCGTAGCCTTCCCGGGCACTGAAAAGGCGTTCACCTACAACATCGATTCGCTGGCCGTGTTCAAGCAGAAAGACAAGGGCACCACCGCTGCGCAACAGGACCTGGCCAAGGTCGCGCTGGGTGAAAACTTCCAGCAGGTCTTCAGCATCAACAAAGGCTCCATTCCGGTTCGTAACGACATGCTGGCCAATATGGAGAAGCACGGTTTCGATTCCTGCGCCCAGGCTGCTGCAAAAGATTTCCTGGCTGACTCGAAAACCGGCGGTCTGCAGCCAAGCATGGCTCACAACATGGCGACTACGCTGGCGGTACAAGGCGCATTCTTCGATGTCGTGACCAACTACATCAACGATAAAGATGCCGACCCTGCCGCAGCAGCCAGGAAACTGGGCGCGGCAATCATGTCAGCCCAGTAATTATCGTTACCTGAACCCCAGCCGCAGTTCGTGCTGATGAACCCGTACCCCGGTTTCACACACGCCTGCGGCCTGGATTCGATATTCCGGATTGGATACTCCCGATGAGCTCTGTCGCTGTGTTCAGCAAAGCCTCGCCTCTGGATGCGCTGCAACGCTGGTTGCCCAAGTTGGTACTGGCACCCAGCATGTTCGTCGTGCTGGTTGGTTTTTACGGTTACATCCTGTGGACCTTCGTCCTCTCCTTTACCAACTCGACTTTTCTGCCGACCTACAAATGGGTCGGGCTGGCGCAATACATGCGCCTTATGGACAACGATCGCTGGTGGGTGGCGAGCAAGAACCTGCTCATGTTCGGCGGCATGTTCATCGCCATCAGTCTGGTGGTCGGCGTGGTGCTGGCGGTGCTGCTGGATCAGCGCATTCGTCGTGAAGGTGCGATTCGCACCATCTATCTCTACCCGATGGCGCTGTCGATGATCGTCACCGGTACAGCCTGGAAATGGTTGCTCAACCCCGGCCTTGGTCTGGACAAGATGCTGCGCGACTGGGGCTGGGAAGGCTTTCGCCTGGACTGGCTGGTCGATCCGGACCGCGTTGTGTACTGCCTGGTCATCGCGGCGGTCTGGCAGTCTTCCGGGTTTGTCATGGCGCTGTTTCTGGCGGGCCTGCGGGGTGTCGACCAATCGATCATTCGCGCTGCACAGATGGATGGCGCGAGCTTGCCGCTCATCTACTGGCGCGTGATATTGCCCAGCCTGCGTCCGGTGTTCTTCAGTGCCGTGATGATTCTGGCGCACATCGCCATCAAGAGCTTCGACCTGGTGGCGGCAATGACGGCCGGCGGTCCCGGTTACTCGTCGGACCTGCCAGCGATGTTCATGTATTCCTTCACCTTCAGTCGTGGCCAGATGGGCATGGGCTCGGCCAGTGCGATTCTGATGCTCGGCGCGATCCTGGCGATTCTGGTGCCGTACCTGTATTCCGAGCTGAGGACAAAACGCCATGAGTAGTCATGTTGGCAAACCTTCCATCAGCTTCAGCCGGATTCTGATTCATGCCGTGCTGCTGCTGGCCTGTCTTCTGTATCTGGTGCCGTTGGTGGTCATGCTCCTGACCAGCTTCAAGGCACCTGAAGATATCGGCAGCGGTAACCTGCTGAGCTGGCCAAGCGTGGTCACGGCTATCGGCTGGATCAAGGCCTGGGATATCGTCGATGGCTATTTCTGGAACTCGATCAAGATCACCATCCCGGCAGTGATCATCTCCACAGCCATCGGTGCGCTGAACGGCTATGTGCTGTCGATGTGGCGCTTTCGCGGTTCGCAGCTGTTCTTCGGCCTGTTGCTCTTCGGTTGCTTCCTGCCGTTCCAGACCGTGCTGCTGCCAGCGTCCTTTACCCTCGGCAAGATGGGGCTGGCCAGTACCACCACCGGCCTGGTGTTCGTGCATGTGGTCTACGGGCTGGCATTCACCACGCTGTTCTTTCGCAACTACTACGTCAGTATCCCGGATGCGCTGGTCAGAGCGGCACGTCTTGACGGTGCGGGTTTCTTCACGATTTTCTGGCGGATCATCCTGCCGATGTCCACGCCCATCATCATGGTCTGCCTGATCTGGCAGTTCACCCAGATCTGGAATGACTTCCTGTTTGGCGTGGTGTTTTCCAGTGGCGAATCCCAGCCCGTCACCGTGGCGCTGAACAACCTGGTCAACACCAGCACCGGGGCCAAGGAATACAACGTTGATATGGCGGCGGCGATGATCGCCGGGCTGCCGACACTGCTGGTCTATGTGCTGGCTGGCAAGTATTTCCTGCGTGGGCTCACGGCCGGCGCGGTCAAGGGGTAATCATGGCGACTCTCGAACTACGTAACGTAAACAAGACCTACGGCGCCAACCTGCCGGACACGCTCAAGAACATTGAGCTGAAAATCAATGATGGCGAGTTCCTGATCCTGGTCGGCCCGTCCGGTTGCGGCAAGTCGACGCTGATGAACTGCATCGCTGGCCTTGAGAGCATCAGTGGCGGCGCGATCCTGATCGATGGCGAAGACGTCAGCGGTACCAGCCCGAAGGATCGTGATATCGCGATGGTGTTCCAGTCCTACGCGCTGTATCCGACCATGAACGTGCGGGAGAACATCGAATTCGGCCTGAAAATCCGCAAGATGCCTCAGGCTGCCATCGACGAAGAAGTGAGTCGGGTTGCCAAGCTGTTGCAGATCGAACACCTGCTCAATCGCAAGCCGGGCCAGTTGTCCGGTGGTCAGCAGCAGCGGGTCGCCATGGGGCGTGCCCTGGCGCGGCGTCCGAAGATCTACCTGTTCGACGAACCGCTGTCCAACCTCGACGCCAAGCTGCGGGTCGAGATGCGCACCGAAATGAAACTGATGCACCAGCGCCTGAAAACCACCACCGTCTACGTCACCCACGACCAGATCGAGGCGATGACCCTGGGCGACAAGGTGGCCGTCATGAAGGACGGGATCGTTCAGCAGTTCGGTACGCCCAAGCAGATCTACAACGATCCGGCCAACCTGTTCGTCGCCAGTTTCATCGGTTCGCCGCCCATGAACTTCATTCCGTTGCGTCTGCAACGCAAGGAAGGCCGCCTGCTGGCGGTACTCGACAGCGGTCAGGCCCGATGCGAGCTGCCATTGGGGCTGAGCGATGCAGGGCTGGAGGACCGCGAGGTGATTCTGGGCATTCGTCCGGAGCAGATCACCCTGGCGTCTGGCGAGCCCAACGGGTTGCCGACCATTCGTGCTGAAGTGCAGGTCACCGAGCCGACCGGGCCGGACACACTGGTTTTTGTCACCCTGAATCAGAGTAAAGTCTGCTGTCGTCTGGCGCCGGATGTCGCGCCTCAGGTGAGCGAAAGCCTGACCCTGCAATTCGACCCGTCCAGGGTCCTGCTTTTCGATGCCCAGAGCGGCGAGCGTCTGGGTGTTTTGGGAAAGCAGCAAACGGCTGAGCGCGTGGGCAATGTCACGCAGATGATTCGTTAGACGTACCGAGCACAGCTGGCTGGTCAAGTGCTGCCATACCGCATGACCCGCCAGTGAACACGAAGCAGTAAGTAAAACGTGCACCAAAGCTAATAACAATAAAACGAGGATTGATGGGATGAAGAAGATAAAGGCTAAATCGCTTTCCCGGTTCCAGTTGGTACGCAAGCTTTCGGTTGTGGGTGCGATGAGTCTGGCGGGCGGCGCTCATGCTGCCGATGCGTTCGATGCCAACTCACCGTGGATGACAGGTGACTGGGGCGGTACGCGCACCGAGTTGCTCGACAAGGGTTACGACTTTTCTCTGGAGTACGTCTCCGAGATGGCCAGCAACCTCAAGGGTGGCTATAACGACGACACCACGGGCCGTTACAGTGACCAGTTCGCTTTTGGCTTGAAAGTCGATCTGGAGAAGGCCTTTGGCCTCAAGGATGCCGAGTTCAAGCTGGCGATTACCGAACGTAGTGGTCGCAACATTTCCAATGACCGGATCGGTGATCCTCGTGCCGGCACGCTCAGTTCCTCGCAGGAAGTCTGGGGTCGTGGTCAGACCTGGCGTCTGACCCAGTTGTGGGTCAAGCAGAAGTATTTCGATGGCGTGCTGGACGTCAAGGCTGGCCGTTTCGGGCCGGGCGAAGACTTCAACTCCTTCCCGTGCGACTTCCAGAACCTGTCGTTCTGCGGCTCGCAGGTGGGTAACTACGTCAACACCTGGTACAACTGGCCAATCAGCCAGTGGGCCTTGCGCATCAAGTACAACATCACGCCTGAGGTCTATGCCCAGGTCGGTGTGTACGAACAGAACCCGTCTAACCTCGAAACCGGCAACGGCTTCAAGCTCAGCGGTAGCGGCACCAAGGGCATGATCCTGCCGGTTGAACTGGTCTGGACTCCGACCGTCAACTCGCTGCCTGGCGAATACCGTGTCGGTTTCTACAAGAGCACGCCTAATGCCGACGACGTCTATGAAGGTGCCGACGGTCAGGCTCAGCCGATCTCCGGTGGCGCGTTCAAATCTCATGACAGCAAACATGGCTGGTGGATCGTGGCCCAGCAGCAGTTGACGTCGCACAATGGCGATGCCTCCCGTGGTCTGAGCATCTTTGCCAACGCTACCGTGCATGACAAGGAAACCAACTTCGTCGATAACTACCAGCAGATCGGCCTGACCTACAAAGGTCCGTTCGATTCGCGTCCAAAGGATGACATCGGTATCGGTATCGCCCGTATCCACGTCAACGACGATGTGCAGGACCGTGTTCGTCTGGCCAACCAGCTTAGTGGCATCAACGACTACGACAACCCGGGCTACCTGCCGGTACAGGACACCGAGTACAACTCGGAAATCTACTACGGCTTCCACGTCACCAACTGGCTGACCGTGCGTCCCAACCTGCAATACATCAAGCATCCTGGCGGCGTGAGCCAGGTCGACGATGCCATTGTTGCGGGTCTGAAAATTCAGTCGAAGTTCTGATTTCATAAACCGATCAAGGTCGTGTGTGCTTTGCGGGCAGCCTGGCTGCCCGTTTTTTTATGGTCATGAATTCTTTTATTTTCAGAGGTGCGATTGGCGATGTCCCTCACGAACGCGCAGATGCTTGAGCACCCCTTGCAACGCTTTTTCACATCCCGACGTGCCCGCCCGACTTTCGAGTGGGAGCGCTATCAGCTACGCGATGTGCTGGTGATCGATCATCCCCAGTGCCAGGCCGTGTTCAGCCGCCAGGGCGGGCAGTTATTGCATTTCCAGCCTCGGGGTCAGAAACCCTGGCTCTGGTGTGCTGCGCAATGGCCGCAGGTCGGCGCCATTCGTGGTGGCGTGCCGGTCTGCTGGCCCTGGTATGGTCGTCATCCCAGTGAAAGCGGCTGGCCTGCCCATGGCTGGGCGCGTCTGCTCAACTGGAAGCTGATCGACAGCGCTGAAAGCGAAGTGGGCGTGACCCTGCACTGGCAATTGCAGCTCTGGGACTGGCAGGTCGATCTGCATGCCGAGCTGGGGCAGGAGATGGCGCTGCGTTTGAGCACCCGTCATGAGGACAGCGAACCCTGTCATTTCAGTCACGGGCTGCATGCCTACTGGCGCATCAGCGATGTGGCTGGCGTGGCGCTGGAGGGGCTCGATGGCGCGCAGGGCTATGACAAGCTGAACCGACAGGCGTGTCAGCAGGAAGGCGAGCTGCGGGTTGCTGGAGGTTGCCAGAGGGTCTTTGAGCACTCCGGCGCCTTGCAGCTTCAGGACCGGGCCTGGAAGCGGCGTTTGCACATCGATACCAGCGACAGCCCGAGCACCGTGGTCTGGCATCCTGGCAGCAGGCCGTTATTGGGCGTCTGTGGCAGCGAAGCCAGCGGATTCGTCCGTGTTGAAGCGACTTCATGTGAGAGCGAACACGGAAGCCTGGAGCCGGGAGAGCAGGCGCAGATCAGGTTGCAGGCCTGTCTGGCTTGATGGGCCTGTGCCAGCGGATGTGGGAGGGGCCTTGGCCGCGACGGCAATTTGAAGTGCGCCCCAAAAGTTTTTTCTGAACTCACCGGCCCTGTCGCGAGCAAGCTCCCTCCCACATAGAGGCAGGATTGGGCTTAGCCCTGATCCTCTGCCGGATACCGGCTGTCATTCAGGCTTTCCTTGATCTTGCGCAGGTGTGGCTGGAAGTCCACGCCACGGCGCAGGGTCATGCCGGTGGCCAGCACGTCGAGGACGGTGAGCTGGATGATCCGCGACGTCATCGGCATGTAGATATCGGTGTCTTCTGGCAGCGGGATATTCAGGCTGACGGTGCTGGCCTTGGCCAGGGGAGAGCCGGCAGCGGTGAGGCCCAGTACCGAGGCGCCATTGGCCCGCGCAATGCGTGCCACTTCCACCAGTTCACGGGTGCGACCGGTGTAGGAAATGATCACGAATAACTCACCGGTATGCGCCACCGAGGCGATCATGCGCTGCATCAGCACGTCGGCATGGGCGGTGACCGCCAGGTTGAAGCGGAAGAACTTGTGCTGTGCGTCCAGCGCCACGGGGGCCGAGGCGCCCAGGCCGAAGAAATGGATCTGGCGGGCCTGGATCAGCATGTCCACCGACTTGCTGATCAGGTTCGGGTCCAGTTGCTGGCAGGCGCTGTCCAGTGACGCGATGGCGCTACCAAAAATCTTCTGAGTGTAGGCCTCGGGGTTGTCGTCGGCTTCCACGGCGCGGCTGACATAGGCCGCACCGCTGGCCAGGCTTTGCGCCAGTTGCAGTTTCAGCTCGGGATAACCGCTGACGTTGAACGAGCGGCAAAAGCGGTTGACCGTCGGCTCGCTGACCTTTGCCGCCTGGGCGAGGGCCGCGATGCTGAGCCGCGTAGCCATCTGCGGGTTGAGCAGGATCACCTCGGCGACCTTGCGTTCAGCCTTGTTCAGCTCTTCGAGCCGACCCTGGATCTGCTCCAGGAGATTTCTTGCGCGGTCCATTAAAAGTCCTTGTCGCGGCTGATTAACCAACGGTTTTGTATTAGCTCTTTAGCCTGTAGCAAAGGTGGCCTATCGTACTGGTGGCCTGTGTTGATCACCACTGGAATATGGTTTTAGACAAAATGTTGTGGTTATTACTACATTCGGCCTTGAGTAACGCCTTTAAAAAAGGTATTTGTAGCCTAACTTGATAAAAGAACCAACATTATGCCCTCGATTACGGTTGAACCGTGCACTTTTGCCTTGTTTGGCGCCTTGGGTGACCTGGCAGTGCGCAAGCTGTTCCCGGCTCTTTACCAACTCGACCGCGCCGGATTACTGCATGAAGACACCCGGATTCTTGCCCTGGCGCGTGAACCTGGCACCGAGCAGTCGCATCTGGCGTACATCGAAAAATCCATGCGCCGCTTCATTCCCGAGGCTGAACTGGAGACGGATAACGTTGAGCGTTTCAAGTCGCGCCTGAGCTATCTGCACGTGGACTTCCTCAAAGGCGAGGATTATGTCGCGCTGGCCGAGCGTGTCGGTAATGCTGAAACGCTTATTGCCTACTTCGCGACACCTGCATCGGTCTACGGCGCCATCTGCGAGAACCTGGCCTCGGTCGGTCTGGCCGATCGTACCCGTGCCGTGCTGGAAAAGCCCATCGGTCATGATCTGGCGTCCTCGCGACGGGTCAATGATGCCGTCGCGCAGTTCTTCCCGGAAAACCGCGTCTACCGGATCGACCACTATCTGGGCAAGGACACGGTGCAAAACCTCATTGCCCTGCGTTTCGCCAATAGCCTGTTCGAGACTCAGTGGAACCAGAATCACATCTCCCACGTTGAAATCACCGTGGCCGAGAAGGTCGGCATCGAAGGCCGCTGGGGCTATTTCGATCAGGCCGGCCAGCTGCGCGACATGATTCAGAACCACTTGCTGCAACTGCTCTGCCTGATTGCCATGGACCCGCCCAGCGACCTGTCGGCCGACAGCATCCGCGACGAGAAGGTCAAGGTGCTCAAGGCGCTGGCACCCTTCACGCCCGAGCGTCTGGCGACCCAGGTGGTGCGTGGGCAATACACCGCCGGTTACAGCGAAGGCAAATCGGTGCCCGGCTATCTGGAGGAAGAAAACTCCAATACCCAGAGCGACACCGAAACCTTCGTGGCCCTGCGCGCCGACATCCGCAACTGGCGCTGGTCGGGTACGCCGTTCTACCTGCGTACCGGCAAGCGCATGCCGCAGAAGCTGTCGCAGATCGTGATCCACTTCAAAGAGCCGCCGCACTACATCTTCGCGCCTGAACAGCGCTTGCAGATCAGCAACCGCCTGATTATCCGCCTGCAACCCGATGAGGGCATTTCCCTGCAAGTGATGACCAAGGATCAGGGGCTGGATAAAGGCATGCAGTTGCGCAGCGGCCCGTTGCAATTGAATTTTTCCGACACTTACCGCAGCGCTCGGGTCCCCGATGCCTATGAGCGGTTGCTGCTGGAAGTGATGCGCGGCAATCAGAACCTGTTTGTTCGCAAAGATGAGATCGAGTATGCGTGGCAATGGTGCGATCAGTTGATCGCTGGCTGGAAGAAGGCAGGCGATGCGCCCAAGCCTTATGCCGCCGGTTCCTGGGGACCTATGAGCTCCATTGCCCTGATTACTCGTGACGGGAGGTCGTGGTATGGCGATATGTGATCTTGAGCTGCCAGCAGGGCTGGTGGCACGCGAATTCGATAGCCCGCAACAGTTGGCCAGTGCGCTGGCAGGCAATGTGGCCGAGCGCCTGAAAGCGGCTATCGCCGCCAATGGCGTGGCGACCCTGGTGGTGTCCGGTGGACGCAGCCCGGTGGCGTTTTTCCAGAGCCTGGCTGAGCAGCCTGTTGACTGGTCCAAAGTGGTCATCAGCCTGGCTGACGAGCGCTGGGTTCCTGTCGAGCATGCCGACAGCAATGCTGGCCTGTTGCAGCGCCACTTGCTGCAAGGCCCGGTGGCCGAGGCGAAGTTCATTGGCCTGTACACGCCAGCCGCGAGCCTGGAAGAAGCGGCTCTGGCAGCCGATGAGATTCTGGCGCAGTTGCCAGCCATCGATGTGCTGATCCTCGGGATGGGCGACGACGGGCACACGGCGTCCCTGTTCCCCGGCAGCCCGAACCTTGCCCAGGCACTGGACCTGAATGACGAGCGCCGCTGCCTGCCGATGCTGGCTCCCAGCGTGCCGCATCAGCGCCTGACCCTGACTCGCCGCCTGCTGGCTTCGGCGCGTCACCCGATTCTTTCCGTGTCCGGCCAGGCCAAGCTCGACACTTTGCGCACGGCGCTGGCGGGCGATGACATTGCTCAACTGCCGGTCCGTGCCTTCCTCAACTCAACACTTGAGATTTACTGGTGCCCATAAGCAAAGGAACCGTCGCCATGACAACGAACGAAAATAATCAGCCGCGAAACAGCATGGCGAACAAGATTGCCCAGATCGACGAACTCTGCGCCAAGGCCAGAATCCTGCCGGTCATTACCATTGCCCGCGACGAGGATGTCCTGCCGCTGGCCGATGCCCTGGCGGCCGGTGGCCTGACAGCCCTGGAAATCACCTTGCGTTCAGCGTTTGGCCTGAGTGCGATCCGTATCCTGCGCGAGCAGCGCCCCGAATTGTGCGTGGGCGCGGGCACCGTGCTGGATCGCAAGATGCTGGCCGATGCCGAAGCGGCTGGCTCGCAATTCATCGTGACGCCCGGCAGCACTCATGACCTGCTGCAAGCGGCGGTGGATAGCCCGCTGCCGATGCTGCCCGGTATCAGCAGTGCCTCGGAAATCATGATCGGTTATGCCTTGGGCTATCGCCGTTTCAAACTGTTCCCGGCTGAAATCAGCGGCGGCGTGGCGGCGATCAAGGCCTTGGGCGGCCCGTTCAACGAAGTGCGTTTCTGCCCGACTGGCGGCGTGAATGCCGAGAACCTCAAAAGCTACATCGCACAGCCTAACGTGATGTGCGTGGGCGGGACCTGGATGATCGATAACGCCTGGGTCAAGAATGGCGACTGGGGTCGCATTCAGGAAGCCACGGCAGAGGCGCTTGCGTTGTTTGACTGAACACTTGGCCTCGGGCATCAGGCGCGAGGCCTTTAAAGAAGTTGTTGTTGGTTTGTATGGTTTTGCGGTGCCCCCTGGTCCGGGGCGCCGCTTTTTTTTGCCTGCGTATCAAGGCCGCCTCGTGAATGAATTCGCTCCTGCAGCGTCCGGGTAGGAGACTTCAGTCGCGAAGAGACTGGCGAGGCCTTGTCCGCAGCGGGTCCAGCAGCGCGCTCAGGCCGTTATGGTCGATTTCCTGCATCAGGGCCAGCAGCCCACCCAGCTCGCCCTGTGGGAAACCTTCACGAGCGAACCAGTTCAGGTAATGGCCCGGCAGGTCGGCAATCAGCCGGCCCTTGTATTTGCCGAACGGCATTTCACGGGTGACCAGCAGTTTTAGTTTTTCCGGGTTCATGTGTAAGCCATCAGTAACGTAATGCAAATGAGAACCTGCCTGCATTCTGCATGCAGGCAAAACGACAGTTCATGCAGAAAGAGCGGGTGATGTATTGGCTGGTTTTTCTAAGTCATTGAAAAATATCTATAAAAAATAATGAAAGAAGCTGGCATGGGCTCTGCAATCACTAAGGTCAGCAACATTACTTTTCCACACTGCCTAGTAAGGATATTGAAATGACCGACGTCAATAAAGAATCCATTGACCTGCTCAACGATCTGATCGAAACCAGCAAAGACGGTCAAAAGGGCTTTGAAACCAGCGCTGAGGATCTGAAAAACCCTTTGCTCAAGAACTTTTTCCAGACCCGTGCTACCGAGTGCGGTGTCGCTGTCAGCGAGTTGCAGGCTGAAGTCCGGGCGCTGGGTGGCAAGCCGGAAACCAGTTCCAGCGCTGCTGGCTCTCTGCACCGCGTCTGGGTTGACCTCAAGTCAGCGCTGACCGGCAAGAGCGACGAAGCCATTCTCAATGAAGTGGAGCGTGGCGAGGATCATGCTCTGGAAGCCTACAAGAAAGCCCTGCAAAAGGCTCAGGAGAAATCCTTGCCTACCAACGTGGTTGCCCTTGTGCGCAAGCAGCTTGATGGCACCCAGCGCAATCACGATCAGGTCAAGGCATTGCGTGATCAGGTGCGTCGCGCTTCCTGATAGCGGTTTGCCGCAGGCTTGAAGAAAAACGCCAGCCAGTCTGGCGTTTTTTGCGTTCAGCTCCGGGCGAACAGCCTCTGTTCCACTCTGTTGCGTCCATTGTTCTTGGCCTGATACAGCGCCTTGTCGGCCAGCCCGAACAGGGCTTCGAGCTTATTGTCCTGATGGACGATCTGTGATGCGACACCAATGCTGACCGTGATCGATTGTGTGTCGTCGGTAAACGGAGGAATGGATTCGACTGCCAGACGGATCGACTCAGCCAATACCATCGCGCCCTGCAGATCGGTTTCAGGCAGCACCACGACAAACTCCTCGCCACCATAGCGTGCGGCTATATCGCCAGGGCGACGGATATTGCGTGAAATGGTGTAGGCGACCTTGCGCAGTGCCTCATCTCCGCCTTGATGGCCATGGCGTTCGTTGAAGGCCTTGAAATGGTCCACATCGATCATCAACAGCGACAGTGGCTTGCCGGAGCGCAGCGCTCGCGCCCATTCGATGTCCAGCGCATCATCGAGCTGACGCCGGTTTGCCAGCCCGGTCAGGCCATCGGTCGCGGCGAGGCTGGCCAGTTTGTCTTCAGCCATGTGGCGGCGGCGCAGTTCACGGCACAGCAGCAAGGTCAGCCAGACAATCCCGATGCACAGCACACCAGTGGCGCTGCCCACCAGCCAGGCATTGCGTCTCCAGACCGCATACACCTCTTCCTCGGCCTGACCGATCACAACAATCAGTTGTAAATCGCCGACACGGGAAAAGGTATAGAAGCGCATGGCCTTGAGCTGGGATGACATGGCGGTGAAGCTGCCGGTGCCTTCCTGCACGATACGCTTGAAGTTTTCCGAGGCGCTGTAATCCTTCCCCGTCAGGTCCTGGCCTTCAATATCTGGGTAGCGGACCAGCATGGTGCCCTGTGCCGTGATCAGGCTGATGCTGCTGCCTTTTTCCAGCACCTGGCTCTTGAACAGTTGCTTGAAGTAAATCAGCCGTATGACGCCACTGGCGACGCCTTCGAATTCGCCATTGGGGCCAGACATGCGACGGCTGAGGCTGATGCACCAATCCGGATTGCCCCAGCGTGTCTTGAACGGACCGCTTACGTGCAGGCCCTGGGACGGGTTTTTCAGGTGGCTCTGGAAATAGGCACGATCTGAAAAGTTATCGTTACGCGGCGTCACCGACAAAGAGTCCGCAATAATCTTTCCGGTTTTATCCAGCAGCACCATATCGCCCTTGAACGGCGCTATTGTGGAGCGATCAAACAGGACAAGCTGTCGCAGTTCCGGCGAAATGTCTGGCAGGTCCGGACGCTTCCACGACTTGAGGATGCCTTGTAATGAAGTGTCATACAGCTCGGCATTGCGCAGTACATCGGCATTGATCAATTGAACGATATTGGAGGCTGTACGGGCCGCTGACAATGTTGCGTCAGAACGCTCACGCGCCAGCAGGAACGCGACAATGAGCAGTATGGCCAGCATTGACAGCGAGCTTCCACAGATCAGCACGTTCTCGGAACGAGTCCATTTATATTTTGCAGATTGCACGGGCACAGGAGAATTCATCGCAGCCGTTGTACGTCCAAAACAGGGCGGTTCAGGCCGGGATATATATCACGCTCTTTATGAAAACATATGAATTAATTCAAGTAAGGACGGGTTTTTCGGGGGCAGCACAGTGAATAAGAATATTTCATTAGTGTGCTGTTTGTTGGCGTGGTTTTTATGACGCTGGAGTTAGAGCGGTAAATGGATTCCGAACGTATTGAAACCCTGCTCGCTTTTCACAAAGACTGTACCGCCGTGCATCAGCGCAATGGCTTTGACGATCGCCAGCCCCAGGCCATGATTTGCGCCGCTGTTGCTGCGTGATGCATCTACCCGATAGAAGCGCTCGAACAGTCGGGGCAGATGTTCTCCCGGTATCTGGGGGCCGGGGTTGGCGACGCCGATGCTGACATGCCCGCTGCCTGGCTGAATGTCCACGCGAATCACTTCGCCCGGCTCGGTATGTTGCACCGCATTGTGCAGCAGATTGATCAGGGCCCGGCGAAGATGGGCTTTCTCGATAGGCACGCTGGCGTCACCTTGCACCTCGACTTTGACCTGAGCGTCTTCAAGGATGAAATCCAGGTAATCGAGGGTGGTGGCGACTTCCTGAGCAAGAGAGGAACAGGTCAGCTCAGTGACCTTACTGCCCTGATCGGCACTGGCCAGGAACAGCATGTCGTTGATGATCGAGCGCAGCCGCTCCAGTTCTTCAAGGTTCGATTGCAGCACCTCGAAATAATGCTCGGCCGAGCGACCGCGAGTCAGTGCTACCTGAGTCTGGCCGATGAGGTTGGTCAGCGGTGAGCGCAGTTCATGGGCCACATCGGCGTTGAAAGACTCAAGCCGTGAATAGGCCTGTTCGACACGCTCCAGCGTCGAGTTGAAAGAGGTGACGAACTGTTCCAGCTCCGGGGGCAATGGCGACATTTGCAGGCGACCGGACAAATGCGGCGGTGACAGTTTCTGGGCCTCCCACGAAAGGCTGGCCAGCGGTCGCAAGCCAATGCGCGCCACCCAGTAGCCCAGCACTGAAGCCAGGGCAATCCCGACGACTGCCAGGCTGACCAGCGCAATCAGCAGCGAGTGCTGTGTATGCCAGAACGTTTCCGTGTCGATGGCTGTCATGAAGCGCAGCGTGGGGCGCTGGTCCTTGGCTGGAAACTCGCTGACCAGTACCTTGAAAGGATACGGGTGATCGGCCAGTTTCAGATCGCGCATGCCCAGCGGACCGTGGGCAAAATTGCGGATATCGGCGCTCGGGCGACCATACTCATAGACCGGATCGTCGCTGACGACCCAGAAGCGGATACGCTTGTCTTCTTCGCTCAGCAAGGTGAGCTTGTTCTTGATCTTGCCCCAGTGCTCGGGGTTGCCGAAGCGACTGACTGCCGACTCCAGCACACTGTAGCGCGCATCCACTTCGGCTTTGGGCAGCAGGTCCAGGCTCTTGTCGACTTGCAGGTACAAGGCCCAGCCGATCAGCAGAAACACCCCGAAGGCGACCAGCGCGAACAGGCCGCTCAGGCGCAAGGCGATGGAGTCAGTCCGCACCACGGTTCTCCAGCACGTAGCCCATGCCGCGAATGGTGTGCAGCAGTTTCTGTTCGTGAGGGCCGTCCAGCTTGGCGCGCAGACGCTTGATCGCGACTTCCACGACATTGGCGTCGCTGTCGAAATTGATGTCCCAGACCATCTCGGCAATGGCGGTCTTGGACAGAATCTCGCCCTGACGTCGGGCCAGTACACTGAGCAGCGAGAACTCCTTGGCGGTCAGTTCCAGGCGTACGCCGGAGCGCGTGGCCTTGCGGCTGATCAGGTCGATCCACAGGTCGGCGATGCTGATCTGCACCGGTTCATGGCCGCCGCTGCGCCGGGTCAGCGCTTGCAGGCGTGCGACCAGTTCCAGGAAGGAAAACGGTTTGCCCAGATAATCGTCTGCACCTTCGCGCAGGCCGCGAATCCGGTCATCGACCTGCTCGCGTGCGGTCAGCATGATCACGGGTGTCTGCTTCTTTGCCCGCAATGCGCGCAGCACGCCAAAGCCATCAAGGCCTGGCAGCATGACATCGAGGATGATGACCTCGTATTCGTTTTCAAGGGCCTGGTGCAGCCCTTCGATACCGTCCCGGGCCAGATCCACGGTATAGCCTTGTTCGGTCAGGCCGCGATGCAGGTAATCCGCTGTTTTCTCTTCGTCTTCGATAATCAGCACGCGCATGGGACGACTCTCACTTGTGGATGGCCAGCGCTGGCGCAGGCTCTGGCTGGCGGCGATGGAACAGCCGCTCCAGTTGCAGATAGATGACCGGCGTGGTGAACAGCGTCAGCATCTGGCTGACCAGCAGGCCGCCGACCACTGCAATCCCCAGTGGCTGGCGCAGTTCGGCACCGACCCCGAAGCCGAGCATCAACGGCAGCGCGCCGAGCAGGGCGGCGAGGGTGGTCATGATAATCGGACGAAAGCGTGTCATGCAGGCTTCATAGATTGCTTCCCGTGGCGTCAGACCTTGTTCACGCTGGGCTTCAAGTGCGAAGTCCACCAGCAGGATGCCGTTTTTCTTGACGATGCCGATCAGCAGCACCACACCGATCAGCGCCATGATCGAGAAGTCCTGGCCCATCATCCACAGCAACAACAGCGCGCCGATGCCCGCCGAGGGCAGGGTGGAAATGATGGTCAACGGGTGAACGAAACTCTCGTAAAGCACACCCAGAATGATGTACACCGCCACCAGCGCCGCCAGAATCAGCCATGGCTGGTTGGCCAGTGAACTCTGGAATGCCTGGGCTGCGCCCTGGAAGTTGCCGATGATTGCCGCTGGCATGGCGATTTCTTTCTTGGCCTCATCCAGCATCCGTACTGCATCGCCCAGTGCCACGCCTGAGGCAAGGTTGAATGACAGGTTAGCGGCCGGGAACATGCCGTCATGACTGATGGACAGCGGCCCCATGGTCGGCGCACTGACCTTGGCCAGTGCCGACAGCGGCACCATCTCGTTGGTCAACGGCGAGCGCAGGTAGAAGTAGTTCAGGCTCTCGGCCTTGCCGCGCTGTTGTGCGTCCAGCTCCAGCACGACCTTGTACTGGTTGACCTCGGTCTGGAATTCACTGATCTGCCGCTGGCCGAAGGCGTCGTAGAGCGCCTGATCGACATCGGCGGTGGTCAGCCCGAAACGCGAGGCGGCGCTGCGGTCGATTTCGATATGGGTCACGCTGCCGCCCAGTTGCAGGTCGTTGGACAGGTCGCGGAATGCCGGATTGCTGCGCAGTTTTTCGGTCAGGCGCTGGGTCCAGGTATTGAGCAGGTCGCCATCGTTGCTCTTGAGCACATATTGATACTGGCTACGGCTGGGGCCGGAACTGAGGTTGATGTCCTGCCCGGCGCGCAGGTAAAGAACGATGCCGGGGACCTTGGCCAGTTTCGGACGCAGGCGGTCGATGAACTCATTGACCGACACATCACGCTGGGCTCGGGGCTTGAGAGAAATCCAGAAGCGGCCGTTGGCGATGGTCTGGTTGTTGCCGCTGACCCCGACCGAATGCGAGAACGCCAGCACCGCCGGGTCGGCCCCGACGATCTTTGCCAGCTCCAGGTGTTTTTTCACCATGTCCGGATAGGAAATATCGGCTGCGGCTTCGGTGGTCCCCAGAGCGAATGCGGTGTCCTGGACCGGGAAGAAACCCTTGGGAATGACCACATAACCGACAACCGCGAGGACCAGCGTCAGGCCGAAGACCCCGAGCGTCAGACGCTGGTGAGCCAGAGCCTTGCGCAAGCCGCGCTCATAGAGCGCCAGCAGCCGCTCGCCAAAGCCCGGTTTCTGATGCTGGCTGTGCTTGGGGGCGCGCATGAACATGGCGGCGAGCGTTGGAGCCAGTGTCAGGGAAACCACGACGGAAATCAGAATGGTCGCCGTGGCTGTCAGGGCGAACTCCTTGAACAGTCGCCCGACCACGCCGCCCATGAACAACAGCGGAATGAAGGCGGCCACCAGAGAGAAACTGATCGATACCACCGTGAAGCCGATTTCCCCCGAGCCCTTGATCGCCGCCTCACGCATGCCTTGGCCTGTTTCAAGATGGCGATGGATGTTTTCCACCACGACAATCGCATCGTCCACCACGAAGCCGACGGCCACCACAATCGCAACCAGCGTCAGGTTGTTCAGGCTGAAGCCCATGACGTACATCATCGCAAAGCTGGCAACCAGCGACACGCCCAGTACGCTGCTGACGATCAGCGTGGCCGACAGCTGGCGCAGGAACAGTGCCATGACTGCGATCACCAGCAACACGGCGATCAGCAGGGTCAGCTCGACTTCATGCAGCGAGGCGCGGATGGTGCGGGTCCGGTCGTTGAGGACCGAGACGTCTACTGACGCGGGCAGCATTTCCTGCAAGCGTGGCAGTTCGCGTTGAATGCGGTCCACGGTATCGACAATGTTGGCGCCGGGCTGGCGGAAAATCGCGATGTTGACGCCCTGTTGGTCGCCGGACCAGGTCTTGACGTAAGCGTTTTCCGAACCGTTGATGACTCTCGCCACATCCTTGAGGTGGACGGGGGCACCGTCCTTGTAGGAAACGATCAACTGCGCGTAGTCCTGCGGCTTGAACAACTGATCGTTGGAGGACAGCGTGGAAATACTGTCCTTGCCATACAAGGCACCTTTGGCCAGGTTCAGGCTGGTCTGTTGCACGGACTGGCGTATATCCGCCAGGGTCAGGCCCAGTGCGGCGAGTTTTTCCGGTGCAGCCTGGATACGGATCGCCGGGCGTTGCTGACCGGCGATGGCAACTTGTCCCACGCCTTCTATCTGGCTGAGCTGGCGGGCCAGAAGGGTTTCGGTGATGTCACTCAGTTCGGTGCCGGGCATCAGGTTGGAGCTGACACTCAGGATCAGCACCGGGCTGTCGGCCGGGTTGACCTTGCGCCAGGTCGGCAGGTTCGGCAGGTCGGCGGGCAAGCGGCCAGCGGCCGTATTGATGGCGGCCTGGACCTCCTGGGCGGCGGTATCGATGCTTTTGTTGAGTGTGAATTGCAGCGTCAGGTTGGTCGACCCCAGCGCACTGCTGGAGGTCATTTGTGTCATGCCCGGTATCGCGCTGAACTGCACTTCAAGGGGCGTGGCGACCGAAGAAGCCATGGTTTCCGGGCTGGCGCCGGGAAGCTGCGCGTTGACCTGGATCGTCGGAAATTCCGCTTCGGGCAGCGGGGCAATGGGCAGGCGCGGGAAGGCGATGACACCCAGCAGCACCAGAGCGAACGTCAGCAGTAGAGTGGCGACCGGATGATCGATGCACCAGGCCGAAATGGAACCCTGGCCCTTCATTTAGCACTCCCCACTTTGAGCAGGGGAGGCTGAGGCGACTCATTCACGACTTCGATCCGCACGCCCGGCTTGAGTCGGGATTGACCGTCGCTGACCAGTACATCACCGGCACTTGGCCCGCTGATCAGAGTCAGGTCGCTATCCTGATAAAGCACGGTGACGGGCACGACTTCGACTTTCTGTTCGCTCGTCACCCTGTAGACATAATGCTGATCGATACCGCGCTGCACGACTTGAGGCGGAACCTTGAGCGAGTTGCGTTCGATGCCGGTCTGGATTTTTACCGTGACCAGTTGCCCGGGCCAGAGTTTTTCCTCGGCGTTGTCGAACTGTGCCTTGGCGCGAATGGTGCCGGTGGTGGCCGAGACCTGGTTATCGATCAAGGCCAGTTTGCCTTCACCCAGCAGCGTGCCGTTGGCGCCATCGCCCAGATAAGCCTTGACCGTCGCCGAGGTGGTGTTCGCGGTCAGGCTCTGCAAAGTGGGCAGCATCTGTTGCGGCAGGGAGAACTCGACCGCTACCGGGTTTATCTGGGTAACGGAAAACATTCCGGCGGTATCGCTGACGCGCAGGAAGTTGCCTTCATCCACATTGCGAATCCCGACCCGGCCTGTCACTGGCGAGCGAATCTGAGTGTGGGAAAGCTGGACCTGTGCGGCATTGATCGTTGCCTGATTACCCAGCACGGTGGCACTGAGCTGGCGAACCAGGGCCTGTTGCTGATCGAAGGTCTGCCTGGAAATGCCATTGTCGTCAGTGAGCTGGCGGTAGCGCTTGAGGTCCACTTGCGCCACATCCAGTTGCGCCTGGCTCTGGGCCAGTTGTGCCTTGGCCTGTTCGAGTGCGGCCCGAATCGATCGATCATCCAGGGTTGCCAGCAGGTCGCCGGCCTTGACCGATTGCCCTTCCTTGACCAGCAGGCGGGTGAGGATGCCGTCTACCTGCGGGCGAATCACTACGCTTTGCAAGGACAGCACCGAACCTATTCCGGTTACGAAGCGCGGTACGTCTTCGGCACTGACACTGATCACTTTGACCGGCACGGCGACCGGGGTGCTTATCTTGGCAGCAGCAGGGCGAGTCAGGTTCCAGGCGGCAATCGCGGCAAGCGTTGCAAGGGTGGCCACAATAATGACGATTCTGGTCTGTTTACGCATGTGAAGGAGGCGCCGGGAGGGTCAAGTGAGAAACCGCAATGTCAGGTGTTCCTTATAACGGGTAAATCCGGTCAGTAGAATGACTTTTAGCTGTCAGAAATGTCAGCAAGCGTCATATGACAGGCACAGCATCAAGAAAAGCCCGCTTCGGGCGATATCTGGTTTATAGGTTGAACTGGAAAACGCTTGAATCGCTCATGGTACGTGTGCGGAAAGTTATTGCAGATACGGTGCAGGCATTTCGCACTTCTATGAGAAAAGTCCTACGTGTGCGTGTGATTTTTCTGGCGGTTAATCCTTTCGTCGACTTAACTGAAATCTGTCAGATGATCAAACGGAGTGTTGCCATGAAGAGCGAGGCGTCGGTTTGTAGATGTTTTCTGGAAGCTCTGTCCAAAGCTCGAAGAGTGGCTGCCGCGATGGTTATTCCCGGGCTGTTCCTGGCTGTTCCTGTAACGGTGCAGGCGGAGGCGCTGAGGTTTCACGGCAAAGTTGTCAATACCGGCTGTGATATCGTGCAGGCCGCTGCCGTCGGGCCTGGCAATGATGTCCGGTATGTCCAGGTTTCCGGTATCACGTTCCAGATGAGTACCTCGCGCAATGCATGCAGCGATAAAGCCATTCCGTTCAGCACGCAGTACCAAGTGTTGTCATCCACTTCATTGCAGGCAACCCTACAGAATCAGAGTAAAAACCAGACAGGGTTGTTAATAATTACCTACCAGTAACTATTTCCCTTCTCTCCAACCGTCACGTTTGCCAATGTGACGGTTTTTTTATGCCTGAAAAACAGAAAAGTGTTTTTATCCAAATGCAATCTTTGGTTGACTCTTTTAGTGGGTTTTTCTGCGACATCCTTGAATTATATGGCGTGTAGGCTGTTTTTTACTTTTCCTACAGAAAAGTACTTCACGTTAAATCTTTTTATCTCGCGTTTCAAAGTCATTGGCCTGACAGCGGCGAAAAAGTCCGGGACCTATAGTGCTCGCCGTCCGATAGTGGGCACACACGAAATAACACAAGGAATGTCGTTGGTATGAAAAAGTTTTCTCTCACGTTGGCTGTAATGGGTGTACTGGGTTTGGGTACCGCAAACATGGCTAATGCGGCCAACAACGGTAAGTTGATATTCAATGGAACATTGACCAATATTTCCTGTGATGTTGCTCCGGGTACCGGTGTCAGCCCTGGCACCAACCCTGGTGAGATCAATGTCGATCTGGGAAATGTTTCGTTTTCCGATATCGGTCTTTCGAGTGAAAGCAAGCTTGAAACGGCGATGCCCATTCAGTTGCTGGTCAACTGCAGCGCGGGTGCCGATCAATACAACATGGTGAAGATGCGCTTTACCGCCCGTAATGGCAGTGGTCTGGATAACAATGATTCAAAACTGTTGCGCACTACCGGTGCAGCGGACGGTGTCGGCATTGGTTTGCTTAACGCATCCAATGTACTTATGGATCTGAGCGGTAACGAAACTATCGACAACACCCTGATCAAGGACGGCGCGGGTGGTGCGACGGCAGAAATCAACTTCGGTGCTGTCTATGTCCTCAATGGCACGCCAACCAATCCGGGTAATGCCGATGGTTTCATGCCTTTCGTGCTGGACTACGAGTGATGAAACGGCAGGGTGAGCGTTGCTCGCCCTGCCTCATGCCGAACTCAAAGCGAATGCTCCCATGTCTTTTACCTATTTTCGCTCTGCCGTACTTCTTGCGGTGGGGTTATGGATGTCCGTCGTCGAGGCGGGCATTGTGCTCAACACTACACGGGTCGTTTATCAGGGCGGTGACAAGGAAGCCAGTTTTGGCGTACACAACAGCGGCGGAGGGGAGATTCTCCTGCAATCCTGGCTTGAGGCTCCGGCTACGGAGTCCGTTGCGGCCAATACCGTGGCTGCAAAACTGCCTTTTGTCGTGACGCCGACCCTTGCCCGGATGGCCGGTGGCAGCAAGCAATTGCTGCGTATCATCTATGCCGGTTCCGGTTTGCCGCAAGACCGCGAATCAGTGCTCTGGCTCAATGTGCAGGAGATTCCCCAGACGGCATCGGAAAACACATTGCAGATCGCGATACGCCAGCGCATCAAGGTTTTCTTCCGGCCCCAGGGCCTGCCGGGCGACCCGACGGTTGCCCCGGAGACGTTGCGCTGGCGGCTACTCAAGGGGGATATCCTGGAGGTGGAAAATCCGGGTCCTTACCATGTATCGATGCTCAAACTGTCCACCCGCCAGGGCGGCAAGGAACTGGCCAGCCTTGAAAGCCAGATGCTTTCGCCGGGCCAGAGCCTGCGTCTGACGTTGATGCACAGGTCCGCTGGCGGGCCAGTGTCGCTAAGTTTTATCAGCATCAACGACTTCGGTGGGCAAGTTCCTTATCAAGCGACCTTGAAGGGGGAACAAATCACTCTGGCCAGTAAAGCCCGATAGCGATAACTCTCCCAATATTAGCCTGGACGCTTTTATTGATTCTTAACCCTTTGAGTCCTGACGATAACAGTGGCTCGGTAGCCGTGCATCTGCGTGAAAGGATTCCGCTGCACGTTAAATCTGCGAAGTAGAGTGAAAACAGCTAATGGAATGGCACAACCAGAACAACAAGAAAGTCATGTCGGGCTTTGACCTTTATGACACAGCACACTGGATGAACTGCAATACCCGAAGGTCATTGCGGCGTTGTCGGCTGGCAATGGTGGGGATGAGTTTATGCATGACCGCGCTCACCAGCGCATCGGCGGACACGCGAAGTGTCCAAGCCGTCAAGTTCAATACCGCTTTCATTCAAGGCAGTGACCAGCCTCCTGATCTTCAGGAGTTTCTGCGCGCCAACAGCGTATTACCCGGTACTTATCGGGTGGATGTGTATGTCAACCGGGCATTGAGCGGCCGCCGGGATATTACGTTCATTCCTGACAGCCAGTCAGGTCTGATCGAGCCCTGCCTGAGCCCGGATATGCTTCAGAACTTCGGGCTGGACCCAAAGTATCTGACGGGCGCTGCGCAGCAAGAGTGTTTCGATCTGGCAGCCAGTATTGAATTTGCCCGCGTCGATTATCGCCCCGATGCCTTGCGGCTCGATATCAGTGTTCCCCAGGCTGTCATGGCGCGCAGCAGGCGAGGCTATGTGTCGCCGGAGCTTTGGGACCAAGGCGAAACGGCAGGCTTCGTCAATTACAACTTCAATGGCGCAAGGCGCCGTCAACGCGGGCTGCAAACGGATCAGTATTATCTGGGGCTGCGCAATGGATTCAACATCGGTGCCTGGCGATTGCGCAATGAGTCTTCGCTGGTCCATGGCGATAATCAGTCCTATCGTTTTCGCAGCAACCGCACTTTCGCCCAGCGCGATATCACGGCTCTCAAGAGCCAGTTGACCCTGGGTGAAACCTTCACCGATTCCCAGGTCTTCGACAGTGTGCGTTTCAAGGGCGCTGCGATGGCGTCTGACGATGGAATGCTGTCCGACAGCGAGCGCACTTATGCGCCCGTGATTCGTGGCACCGCCGAAACCAATGCCACGGTCGAGGTTCGGCAAAACGGTTTCATGCTTTACAGCGGCAACGTCTCGCCGGGGCCGTTCGAGATCACCGACATCTATCCCAGCGGTTCCAATGGCGATCTGTTGGTGACCATTATCGAGGCTGATGGCCGGCGGCGTACTTTCACTCAGGCGTATGCATCCTTGCCGATCATGGTGCCTGCCGGTTCGTTTCGCTACAGCCTCGCCGCAGGGCAGGTGGACAGCAATGACGATCATCAGGCCTCGCCCGACTTCACCAGTGCTGCCGTGATATATGGCCTTTCCGAGCGGGTCACCGGCTTTGGTGGTCTGCAACTGGCCGAAGACTACAACGCCGCCAATGTCGGGGCCGGGGTCAATACCGGGCTGGGGGCGGTCTCTCTCGATATCACCCATTCGATCAGCGAGTTGAAGGAGCAGACCCGTAGCGGCCAGAGCATACGGGTACGTTATGCCAATACGCTGGATGTGACCAACACCACACTGGCTGTGGCTGGCTATCGCTATTCGACCGAGCAGTATCGAACCCTCAACCAGCATGTCAGTGAAACGGACGAGCGGCCTGCCCTGATTCCAAACGGGCGAGCGAGGGACCGGCTGGAGCTTAACGTCACTCAGGTATTGCCGAGCCAGACGGGCTCGCTGAGCCTGACCGCTTCCGAGCAGCGTTACTGGAACCTGCCCGGCAAGACCCGGCAGCTTTATCTGTCCTACAACGCCGTCTGGCGCACCTTGAATTACAGCCTGTCCCTCGAACGCAACCAGGAGTCCGGTACTGACAGGAGGGGAGAAACCGATAACCGCATTGCCCTGAGCATGACCTTGCCACTGGGCGACAAGCCGGGGTCTTCGCGTCTCTCGTTCAATGCCGTGCGTGATGACTCCGGCGAATACTCCATGCAGACCGGGCTCAACGGTCAGGTGCTGGATCAGCGCGACCTGTTCTATTCCGTCCAGGCCGGTCATGACAGCAACTCGGGCAGTTTTGGTGCCGGCAAACTCAATGTCACGACGCCTTTCGGTCGTTTCGAGACGGGCTACAGCCAGGGTCGAGACTATGACGCCTTGACCCTGGCCGCGTCCGGTTCATTGGTGGCCCATGGTGCAGGGATCAACCTGGGTCAGCCGCTGGGGGAAACCTTCGCGCTGGTGCAGGTGCCTGATGTCGGTGGTGCAAAGCTGAAGTCCTACAACAATGTGGAAACTTCGGACAATGGCTATGCGGTCCTGCCTTATGCCCAGCCTTATCGTTCCAACTGGGTTTCGCTGGACACCCGTCAACTGGGTGCCGATATCGATCTGGATAACGCGATCTCCCAGATCGTGCCGCGTCGTGGCGCAATACCATTGGTGGTTTTCAAGGCCTCGCAAGGTCGGCGTGTGCAGTTCGAGCTGGTACGTGCCGATGCCACGCAGATTCCACTGGGCGCCACGGTCGAAGACGAACAGGGTAAAACCCTTGCCGTTGTCGATCCGAACAGTCAGGCATTGGTGCTTAGCGAGAAGGACAGCGGCGTGTTGCGCGTGCAGTGGTCCGGGCAAGGTTGCCGGGCTCCGTTCACTTTGCCACCCAAAGACCCCAGGCATGCGTATGAACGGCTCAAGGTGGTTTGCCAATGAGTCGGGCATTTCGTAACGGGCTGGTTGTGTTGCTCTGCTGGGCGTGCGGCAGTGTGCAGGCAGCAGTGTCGCTGGCGGGCACCCGACTGATTTTTGATGGTGCCTTCCGGGAAGCCACTATCCAGACCAGCAACCCCGGTGAGCATGAGGTGCTGGTTCAGGCCTGGCTGAGCGCTCCGCAGGACAGCGATGAAACCCCAAGGGAGCAGCGCACTGTTCTGCCATTTGCCATCACCCCGCATTTTTTCCATCTGCCATCGGCTGGAAAGCAGGAGCTGCGGGTGCTGTATCAGGGCGCAGGCATGCCTGAGGACCGTGAGTCCCTGTTGCACCTGTATGTTCTGGAGGTGCCCAGGCGTCGTGAGGGCAGTAACCAGCTCAATATTGCTGTGCGCCAGCGTATCAACGTGTTCTATCGGCCTCCCGGTTTGCAGGGCGATCCGGCTGAAACCGCACAGCGCCTGAGCTGGAATCTGGCTGATGAAGAGGTGCAGGTCCGCAATCCCACGCCTTACCACGTCACGTTGCAAACCGTGAGGCTCGGTGACCTTCTGCTCAGTGATTATCTGTTGCTGGAGCCGGGGGCTCGCCTTGAACTGCCAGTGCCTCGACGCATCCAGCCGCAGATATTTTCATTCAAGGCGCTGACCGACTACGGCGCTCAGCGCGCCTATTGCACGCGGTTGAAAGGGCGGATGCCCTTCACGCCCGACTCCATCAAACTTCAAGAAGAATGCTGACATGACCTGTTTCCCTGCCAATCGCTGGTTGAAAACCCTCGTTCTTTCAGTGGCACTGAGCCCGGCCACCGGTTTTGCTCTGGTGTGCAAGACACAGGGGACGGGTGAGTCCGCCATTCATGGTGACTTGAGCAGCACGGTCGCCATACCTGCCTCGGTCCCCGATGGGGACGTGGTATGGCGTTCCGAGCGGCTGAACATTCAGGTCGAATGCGCTCGGGAAGGGCAGCAGTCCGTGCAGCAGGAAGTCTTCATCTACCTCAACCCGGACAATCGGGTGATCGGCCAGGGTATTCGGGCCGGTTTGACCCTCGATGGCGTGGACTACCTGCAAACCAGCGGGCGTATCAGTACCCGGCAGTACGTGCCGGTGTGCCATGAAGGGGATTCCAATATCGGCGCTTGTCCCAAGGTGCGTTTCAATATGGCGTTTTCGGTGTTCGTGCAAAAGCATGGGCCGACACCGCCTTCGGGAGTGGCCAGCGACCTGCTGGATTACCGGATGTTCCAGCTTGACGATGCTGCTGGCCTGGACCCGGTGCCGGGCCGCAGCCTGAGTTATGTCATCAACAACCTGTCGGGTTTGCGTTTCATTGCCTGTGAGGCCCAGTTGCAGGTCTTGCCCGAAACACTGGAGTTCGGTTCGCTGGGCATTCAGCGTGTAGAGGTCGGGAAGGTTTTTGCCAGGCGTCCGTTTTCGCTCCTGGCCAACCGCAGCTGTGAATCACCGTTCAGTCTCAATGCGCGTTTCAGGCCCGTGACGGGACGCCTGTCCGGCGATGTTCTGGTGCCGGGCAACAACAATTCATTGGGCATTCGCATCGTGAGCGAACGGACTAATGCGCCACTGCGTTATAACGAGCTGTTTCATCTGGCCGATCTGCTGGGTGAAAACCAGGCGGCGAGGGTGGACTTCAATGCCGAGCTGCTTTGGCAGACTACCCGACCCAAGGCCGGGCCGTTCGAGGCAGAGGTCATGGTGGATCTGTTCTACAAATGATGACGACGCACGGCTGATGTCTGGCCGGGCAAGCGTTCAGCGATTGAGGTATGCTGCGCGCCCACGGGCATGTGCCCGGCCATTTCGACTTTTGGTGTCGCCATGACAACCCCTGAACAAACACCAGCTCCAGAAGCCGTCACCGACTCAGTGCCGGAGACTGACAAGAAACCCGCGATTGCACCGTTCAGCTTTCCGTTCAAGCCTTCTGAATTCGCTCAAGCCAAGAAAGATCAGGCCTGGTATCAGAAAGCGGGCAAATCTTCGCACCACAAGACTCCCGGCGCTGCGCCTGCCGGAACCCGTCGTTCGATGGGCAAGCGCTGATTCGGGCGGCCTGCGTTCAGGCTGCCTGCACTCAGGTGGCTTGCAGGGGAATGAACATATAGGACAGCGGGTCGCGGGTTGTCACTTCGGCACCTGCCAGGCTCAGCGTGCTGATGACCTCTTGCCCGGCCACGTGAAATTCCCAGCCTGTATCACCCGCAACCAGCTCTGTGCCGTGAGTGACCTGTTCGATGGCGGCTGCAAAAGCCTGCATGTCCGGCAGGTAAGCCACAAACCCGTTGCCCTTGAGCGCCGTGGTGCGAATCCCCAATAGCTGGCAGATCGATTGTTTGGTAGCGATTTCATCCCTGTCGGCCTGACGTGATTGCTCGATCAGCGCCATCAGTTGGGTATCGACCAGCTTGTTGCCAACGATCAAGTCCGGACCCTGCTCCCAGGATTCCGGCGGGCAGTCCTTGGCTTCGGGGCGCAGTGGAATGTGCGGGTTGATCTCCATCGGATAGATACGGCACACCAGCGGGCGGCGTTCGTAGATGCGGCAGAGGTTTTCTGCGTCAAGATTCCGGCAACGACCGACGTTGTAAGCGGCAAAGGTGATCGCCACATAGGCTTGTGCAGAACCGCTGTTCACCACTGTCGAGCGGCGTGTGGCGTGGGTCAGTTGTGCTTCGGGCACACCGTAGCCATTACTCAGGAACGCCTCGGTCAGAATGATCACCGAACCGCCGTCAGCCGCCCATTGCGTGGCTTCGACCAGGGTCAGGGGAACATGGTGATCGGTGCAGCAGCCACCGCAACCTACGCAGGAAAACTGAGTGTTCATTGTTTCGGTAACCCGTTCAGAGTAGCTGCCGCGACTGCCAGCGAGTTGCTGTCATTCGCGGCCTGGACAGGTTGCAAAGCAAATTGTGCGCCAGCGCTGCTTCACTTGAGGGGGAGGCTGTCCCATTCGGTCACGCTGGCTTGCCGGTTTTTACGGCTGTACAGGCACAGCTCGGTGCCCTTGCGGTTGTTCATGTGTTTTTGGGGGTAGCGTCCTTGCAGGAGCAGGGCGCTGTAGCCAACCCGGTCATCGAACTGTGCGCTGGTGCCGACGGGTTTACTGCCCTTGAGCTGGCTGGCCTTGAGGCAGGCGTCGAGCATGGCCTTGTCCAGAGCATCCCATGCTTGCGGGGTGGCCGCATTGGCCTGGCAGGCGAGAGCCGAGAGGATTATCGGCAGTGCGAGGAATGGTTTCATGATCGACCTCCAGGGGCAGTGCTTCGGGCCTGGATTATGGCAGATCACTCCTGTTCGATTGCTGAGCGTCGGATGTAGGACATATCTGATTTTTCATACAGTCGCCGGGCCGATAGATTGTTCTCCATCACCAACAGGTCGACACATGCTTCGCCGCGTTGGCGCAAGTGCCCGAACAGATGAGTCAGCAGCGCCATCGCGACGCCTTTGCGGCGAGCCCGTGGGTGAACCACAAGATCCTTGATGAAGGCGCTGGTCCAGCAGGTAATCACACCGACCGGTCCTTGATCGTCCTGAGCGACGAAACACAGGTCGGTGTCGAACTCGGGGTCATGCTCGAAAGCCATTAGCCAGTGGCGATAGTCCGGCACGCTTCCGCTGCCACCCCGATAACCCAGGGTCAGCAGGCAATGGATGTCCGGGGCTTGATCAAGCGTAAAGGGCAGGGGGCGCACAGGCGCGGGCCAATGCTGCAAAGGCACTGGCTGCCCGAGATCCCGACGCATCAGCCAGCAATGTCGGGCTGATGCGTCGGTACTGGATGGGCCTGCTGGACGTGGCGGGTTGCGGGTCAGATATCCTGAGCCACGACCGAGTGTGCCGCCGTGATCAGACATTTGGTCAACTCGGGGGACGAGAACTTGGTCAGTACCGCATTGGCGCCTGCCAACTGAGCCTTTTCGCCATTCATCGCGCTGTCCAGAGAAGTGTGCAGCAGGATGTACAGCTTCTGGAAGTCCGGGGTTTCGCGCAGGGTCCGGGTCAGGGCATAGCCATCCATTTCGGACATTTCGATGTCTGAAACCACGATGTTGATTTGCGCCGGGGTGCCTTGCAGTTCAAGCAAGACATCGATGGCTTCCTTGGCGCTACGGGCTGTGTGGCACTCCAGACCAAGATTGCGCAAGGTGATGATCGATTGCTGCAGGGCGACCTGGCTGTCGTCGACGACCAGAATCCGGGCCTGGGACAGAACCATGACGTCTTCGGCAGGCAACTCGTCGGACTGGACAACGATTTGTGCCGGAGCGATGCCGTGAATCACTTTTTCGATATCCAGCACTTGTACCAGGACGCCATCGACCTGGGTCACGCCGGTGATGAACGAGCGGCCGCTCGAACCGAAAGGCGGAGGACGGATATCGGTGGTCAGGCAATGGACAATCTTGCTCACCGCCTGCACATGCAGACCCTGCTTGGAGCGGCTTACGTCGGTGACGATCAGGCACCCGCCATCGGGATCGGCCAGCGGACGCTCGCCGATGGCTCGGCTGAGATCGATCACCGACAGAGAGGCACCGCGCAGTGTCGCAACACCTTTGACGTGCGGATGGGATTCGGGCAGGTGAGTCAGGGGCGGGCAGGGGATGATTTCACTGACCTTGAGCAAGTTGATCGCCATCAGCTTGCCGCTGCGTAAAGTGAACAGCAGCAGCGAAAGTGAATCTGCTCGGACGTTGGTGGGTGACATAAAAACCTTCTGGCTATAGGTGTTCGTCGCTACAGGGCGCAAAACAACTTTCAGTGACAGGTTATCGACATGCGACAGGCTGGCTTTAGGCTAACTGGCCGCAGCGTTGAAGGCCTGTGTGTTCAGTCACTCTTCTTGAAAAGTGATTTTCACTTCGTGCAGGATTGTTTTCGGCCGCAAGAGCCGGGGTCGCAATACTGGCAGTTTGATTTGTTTGACGTCAAACGGTTGATTGCGTCACAGAACGAAAGAGAATTACCGATTGTGTCTTTCAGGAGCCGGTGGCTGTGTCCCGGGATTGCCCTGCGGTAAACTGTCGCACTTCGGCTTGCAGAGGGTCGGGTGCGACAAAAAGACGCATCCTTCTATATATAAGGAAGAGATCTGTTTTTTCACCTCGGTCCTCCACTTCCTCTTTCGGCCCTCGGGAACCATCCGGTTGGTAAATACATCCGTATGGCGGGTGGGTGCTTGAGTTGGCGGAGACGAGAGATGAATATCGCGCACGCCCCGACAGAGGGTGTTTACACTCGCGGGTCAGCCCTCCTGCAAGTGCCAGTGCTGGCCCTGCGCACCTGCACACCATTTCGATAAGGTATGTGAATGAGCGACAACACGTTGTACCTGAGGCGTGAAAAGCGTTTTCTGGTCTTGCTGGGAATTATCTGCCTGTCCCTGATCGGTGGCGCCCTGTACATGCAGATCGTGCTGGGCGAGGCGCCTTGCCCGCTGTGCATCCTGCAACGCTATGCATTGCTGTTCATCGCCATCTTCGCTTTCATCGGCGCGGCCATGCCGGGCCGCCGCAGCATCACGGTGCTGGAAACCCTGGTGACCTTCAGCGCCCTGGGCGGTATCGCAGCAGCCGGTCACCATGTCTACACCCTGGCGTATCCGGCCGTCAGCTGCGGCATCGACACCCTGCAACCTATCGTCGACGGCCTGCCTCTGGCATCGCTTTTCCCGCTGGTATTTCAGGTCAGTGGTTTCTGCTCCACTCCCTATCCGCCCGTCATGGGGTTGTCATTGGCTCAGTGGGCTCTGATAGCATTCGTTCTGACGGCCGTTCTGGTCCCGGCAGGGGTCATTCGTAACCGCCGTAGACCTTACTGATCACAAGGGCTTTGGTGGAAAAATGCCTCGTTTTGACGAGGCATTTTTTCTGGTTATGAAGATCAATGATTTGCGATTGTTGCAAGTTTTGATATTAACTGTTACAAAATTAGGCATAGTCAATAAAAATTTACATATCTACAATCGCCAGCACTCATCGTCCAGCCAGGCTTGGCGATCAGAAATTTTGAGGCTCGGAGCGCCCTGTGCAGGCTAAACAGGCAGCGCAATGCTTGCCTCTGAGCGCGCAGGAATGACCGCGTGCAAGGCGATTGAACTGCGAAAGCGGGGCAGTTTCCGGCGACTCAGAATAAGAATTCATAGCTAAACCCCCGGATTTGTCGTTTCGCAACAGAGCGTTCCGGCAGGTCCTTGTTCAATTTAAAAAAGATGCCGGCACTGGCAGGGTAAAGTGTTGGCGGTCGAAACCCACTGCACCGCGCAAGCTGCTTTTAGAGGTCGTGAGATGAGTAAAAAAAGGTACCCCAGGTTTTTTGGCTACTTGGCCCTGTTCAGCATGCTGTTGCTCAGCGGCTGTGACGGCGTCCCTCTGCTCGATCCGAAAGGGCAGGTGGGTATCGAGCAGCGGAACCTGATCATCATCGCCACGTTGCTGATGCTGATCGTGGTCATCCCGGTCATCGTCCTGACCTTCGTCTTCGCCTGGAAGTATCGCGCCTCCAACAAGGCTGCCAAGTACACGCCAGACTGGTCGCACTCGACCAAGATCGAAGTCGCGGTCTGGGGTATCCCCATGATCCTGCTGGTCTTCCTGGGCTACTTCACCTACATCTCCACTCACTCGCTGGACCCGTACCGTCCGCTTGAGTCAGACGTCAAGCCTGTGACCATCCAGGTTGTCGCACTCGACTGGAAATGGGTGTTCATCTATCCGGAACAAGGCATCGCCACGGTCAACAAGATCGTCTTCCCTGCCAATACCCCGATCAATTTCCAGGTTACATCCGACTCTGTAATGAACTCGTTCTTCATTCCAGGCCTGGGTGGCCAGATCTACGCAATGGCTGGCATGCACACCAAGCTGCATCTGATCGCCAATGAAAACCACGAGTTCAACGGTATCTCGGCCAACTACAGTGGCGCGGGTTTCACCGGCATGAAATTCAAGGCTATCGCCACCAGCCAGGCTGATTTCGATGCCTGGATCAACGAAGTCAAGAGTTCACCTAAACAGCTTGGTGCTGCTGAATACGCTGAACTGGCCAAACCTAGCGAACGCAATCCCGTCGAACTTTATTCCACGGTTACTCCGAACCTGTTCCAGATCATCATCGACAAGTATGAAGGTATGAATCCAGGCAAGAAGGTTATCCCTGGTGAGAAGGAAGTTGCCGGTACCGAAGGTGCGGAAAAGGGCAAAAATTCAGCTGCTGGGGCAGAGGAGTAAACGATGTTAGGTAAATTAAGTTGGGAATCGGTACCCTTCCACGAGCCGATAGTCATGGTGACCCTTGCCATGATCGCGCTCGGTGGTCTGGGCGTTGTCGGGGCAATCACTTACTTCAAGAAGTGGTCTTACCTGTGGACCGAGTGGCTGACGTCCGTCGACCACAAGAAAATCGGCGTGATGTACATCATCGTTGCCATGATCATGCTGCTGCGCGGTTTTGCCGACGCAATCATGATGCGTGCCCAGCTGGCCATGGCCCAGAATGGCGCCGAAGGCTTCCTGCCGCCTGAACACTATGACCAGATCTTCACCGCTCACGGTGTGATCATGATCATCTTCATGGCGATGCCGTTCTTCACCGGTCTGATGAACATCGTTCTGCCACTGCAGATCGGTGCTCGTGACGTAGCCTTCCCGTTCCTGAACTCCCTCAGCTTCTGGCTGCTGGTATCGGGCATGCTGCTGATCAACATCTCCCTGGGTGTCGGCGAGTTCGCCAAGACCGGCTGGGTTGCGTATCCGCCGTTGTCGGGTCTGCAATACAGTCCTGGAGTAGGTGTTGACTACTACATCTGGGCGCTACAGCTATCCGGGCTAGGTACGACCCTTACGGGCGTCAACTTCCTGGTGACCGTGCTGAAGATGCGTACCCCTGGCATGAAACTGATGGACATGCCGATCTTCACCTGGACCTGCACCTGGGCAAACATCCTGATCGTGGCTTCGTTCCCGATCCTGACCGCTACCCTGGCGTTGCTGACCCTTGACCGTTACCTGGACTTCCACATCTTCACGAACGAAATGGGCGGTAACCCCATGATGTACGTGAACCTGTTCTGGGCATGGGGTCACCCTGAGGTTTACATCCTGATTCTGCCTGCGTTCGGTGTCTTCTCCGAAGTCATCTCGACGTTCTCGGGCAAGCGTCTGTTCGGCCACAAGTCCATGATCTTCGCTTCCGGCGCGATCTGTGTACTGGGCTTCATGGTCTGGCTGCACCACTTCTTCACCATGGGTGCGGGTGCGAACGTCAACGCCTTCTTCGGTCTGGCGACGATGCTCATCGCGATACCGACGGGTGTGAAGCTATTCAACTGGCTGTTCACCATCTACCAGGGCCGCCTGCGCTTCACTGCGCCAGTACTCTGGACCCTGGGCTTCATGGTCACCTTCTCGATCGGCGGCATGACCGGCGTTCTGTTGGCGATTCCTGGTGCTGACTTCGTACTGCACAACAGCCTGTTCGTAATCGCTCACTTCCACAACGTCATCATCGGCGGTGCGGTATTCGGTTACATCGCCGGCTTCGCGTTCTGGTTCCCTAAAGCGTTCGGTTTCACCCTGAACGAGAAGTGGGGCAAGGCAGCGTTCTGGTTCTGGATCAGCGGTTTCTTCGTTGCATTCATGCCGCTGTACGCGCTGGGCTTCCTGGGTATGACCCGTCGCCTCAACGCTACCGACATGCCTGAGTGGAACATCTACCTGAACGTTGCTCTGTTCGGTGCGTTCCTGATCGCAGCCGGTATCGCTTCGCAGCTGATCCAGTTGTTCGTCAGTATCCGTGACCGCAACAAGAACCGCGATCTGACCGGTGACCCATGGAATGGCCACACGCTTGAGTGGTCCACTTCTTCGCCACCGCCGTTCTACAACTTTGCCGAGCTGCCTGAGGCAAAAGACATCGACGCATTCACGGATGCCAAGCGCGCAGGTACCGCCTACAAGGTTCCAGCTCACTACTCGGCTATCCACATGCCTAACAACACGGCCACCGGCCTGTACATGGGCCTGCTGTTGACCGTCTTCGGCTTCGCGTTCATCTGGCACATCTGGTGGCTGGTTGGCGTAAGTCTGGTAGCGACCATTGCTGTGTTCGTTGCTCACGCTGCACGTGACGATCAGGGCTACATGGTGCCTGCTGAAGATGTAGCGCGTATTGAAGGTGAGCATCACAAGGTCCTGGCGGCCAACGGTGCATACACTCCTGTCAAGTCCTCGCTGGAACAGGTTTAAACATGTCAAATATTGCTATCAACTCCGGAGCCCACGGTCATGACGCTCATGACCATGGGCATGACGATCACCACGACAGCGGTGGAATGACGGTCTACGGCTTCTGGCTGTACCTGATGACCGACTGCGTGTTGTTCGCATCGTTCTTCGCGGTCTACGCCGTGATGGTCAACAGTGTCGCGGGTGGCCCGTCGGGCCAGGACATCTTCCTGCTGCCTTTCGTGGCGGTCGAAACCGCGTTCCTGCTGATCAGTAGTATCACTTATGGCTTCGCCATGCTGGCGCTGTACAAAGGCAAGAAGAGTCAGGTCCTGGGCTGGTTGGCCCTGACCTTCCTCTGTGGTGCTGCCTTTATCGGTATGGAAATCTACGAGTTCCATCACCTGATCCACGAAGGCTACGGTCCTAGCCGCAGCGGCTTCCTGTCGGCGTTCTTCGCCCTGGTCGGCCTGCACGGTCTGCACGTAACCAGCGGTCTGATCTGGATGGGTATCATGATGTATCAGGTCCAGAAAAAGGGCCTGACCAACACCAACAAGACCCGCCTGAGCTGCCTGAGCCTGTTCTGGCACTTCCTGGACGTGGTCTGGATCGGTGTGTTCACTATCGTCTATCTGATGGGAGCCCTGTAAATGGCGAATTCACATCATCCAGCTGAAGACAATAGCCACGGTTCCGTGAAGTCCTACATCATCGGTTTCGTGCTGTCGATCATCCTGACCGCCATCCCGTTCGCCCTGGTCATGTCCCCGGTTCTGCCGAAAGACCTGACCATTGCGATCATCCTGGCCTTTGCGATCGTTCAGATCCTGGTGCATCTGCATTACTTCCTGCACCTGGACTTCACGAGTGCGCAACGTAACAACGTGCTGGCGTTTGCCTTCACCGCGTTGGTTATCGTTCTGCTGGTCGGCCTCTCGCTGTGGATCATTTTCAGTATCCATCGCGAAATGATGGCGCATTGAGGAATACCAGATGTCCCTGAAGCACTTTATCCAAATCACCAAGCCGGGGATCATTTTCGGTAACGTGCTTTCGGTGGCAGGTGGCTTTTTTCTGGCTTCCAAGGGGGATATCGATTTCATCGTGTTTCTTGCGGCGGTAATCGGTACCTCTCTGGTCGTAGCGTCAGGTTGCGTATTCAACAACTGCATCGATCGGGATATCGACCAGCGCATGGAGCGGACTCGCAACCGTGTGCTGGTGCAGGGTCTGGTGTCCATCAAGCTTGCACTGCTCTATGCCACGATTCTTGGCATCGTCGGTGTCAGCCTGCTGTACACCTATGCAAACCCGTTGGCTGCCTTGCTGGCAGTCATCGGTTTTGTGATTTACGTGGGCTTCTACAGCCTGTACTTCAAGCGTAAATCCGTGCATGGCACCCTGATAGGCAGCCTGTCGGGGGCCATGCCTCCGGTGATTGGCTACTGCGCAGTAAGCAACAGCTTCGACTTTGCTGCCTGGACGCTACTGGTGATGTTCAGCCTGTGGCAGATGCCGCATTCGTATGCGATCGCGATCTTCCGTTTCAACGACTATCGTGCAGCGAAAATTCCGGTATTGCCGGTCAAGCGCGGCATTCTGGTCACCAAGCGTCACATCCTGCTCTACATCCTGGCGTTCCTCGTGGCGACCCTGATGTTGACGTTCGGCGGTTACGCGGGTCTGAACTACCTCGCCGTTGCGGCGGGCATGGGCATGTACTGGTTGTACATGGCCTGGAAAGGCTACAAGGCTGCGGACGATACTGTCTGGGCCCGCAAGCTGTTCGTGTTCTCCATCTTCACCATCACTGCACTGAGCGTGATGATGTCGGTGGACTTTCAGGTGACCAAAGAGTTGCTGGTGACTTACGCCTTCTGACTTGCACCTGAGCCCGAAAATCAGAAACCCTGTTCCGAAAGGCACAGGGTTTTTTTTCGTCTGCTCATTTCACTTCGTCTTTTGTCACGTTGCCCGCCTTGAAGCGCTTGATGTCTTCAGGAGTGACAACCGCATTGTTTGTGGACGGCTGCTGGCTTCGGGGCTGTTGAGCCGTGGTGCTCTGGCTCGTTGTCGGCTTGCTTGAGTTGACAGGCTTGCTGTCAGCCGCACTGGCCACGCTGACGAGGCCGGTCAGGGTCAAGGCCAGCAGGATTTTTTCTACACCCATGGTTGTGCTCCGTCATTTCTGCGTGGGGGGTTGTAGTTTCGTTAGCTGAAGGTATAACAAAACAACGCTGAATGACTAAATGATCGCCAAGGAAAGGCAGTCATCGTTCACTAGATACTCAAGCTCCTGGTGGCCAGGGGCAAGAAAAATGACGGGGCTCTGGCAGCTACCGTTTCAAAACCCGCGGATTATGCTTATTTCAAGCCTCAGGGTCGAAATGATCTGGCAGAATACGGCATTGGCCTGACTCGTCCAGGCAGCGGCTAAATGATAGAGGGCGTTATGAGTCAAGAAAGCATTAACTGGGAAACCCTGGGTTTTGACTACATCAAAACCGACAAGCGCTACCTCTCTCACTGGCGTGACGGTGCCTGGGATGAAGGCTCGCTGACTGAAGACAACCTTCTGCATATCAGCGAAGGTTCTACCGCGCTTCATTACGGTCAGCAGTGCTTTGAGGGCCTGAAGGCCTATCGCTGCAAGGATGGCTCGATCAACCTGTTTCGTCCTGACCAGAACGCCCAGCGCATGCAGCGCAGCTGTTCGCGCCTGCTGATGCCCCATGTGCCGACCGAAGTCTTCATCGAGGCGTGCAAGAAGGTCGTCAAGGCCAACGAACGCTTCATCCCGCCTTATGGCTCGGGCGGTGCCCTGTACCTGCGTCCGTTCGTGATCGGCGTAGGCGACAACATCGGCGTGCGAAGCGCACCTGAATTCATCTTTTCGATCTTCTGCATTCCGGTCGGCGCCTATTTCAAGGGTGGCCTGAAGCCGAACAACTTCGTGATCTCCGGTTACGACCGTGCCGCACCGAACGGCACCGGCGCGGCCAAGGTGGGTGGCAACTATGCCGCCAGCCTGATGCCAGGCTCCGAAGCCAGAAAGCACAGCTTCGCTGACTGCATCTATCTGGACCCGCAGACTCACTCCAAGATCGAAGAGGTCGGTTCGGCCAACTTCTTCGCTATCACGGCCGACAACAAGTTCATCACACCCAAGTCGCCTTCGGTGCTGCCAGGTATTACACGCCTGTCGTTGATGGAACTGGCTCAAACCCGTCTGGGCCTGACCGTGGTGGAAGATGATGTGCTGATCGACAGGATCGGTGACTTCACGGAAGCTGGCGCCTGCGGCACGGCTGCTGTCATCACCCCGATCGGCGGCATTTCCTACAAGGAAAAACTGCACGTCTTCTATAGCGAAACAGACGTCGGCCCCGTGACCCGCAAGCTTTATGCTGAACTGACTGGCGTACAGTCCGGTGATGTTGAAGCGCCTGCTGGCTGGATCGTGAAGGTCTGATTTCCCC
The DNA here is from genome assembly GCF_015471405.1 of Pseudomonas cichorii. Classification (GTDB taxonomy): domain Bacteria; phylum Pseudomonadota; class Gammaproteobacteria; order Pseudomonadales; family Pseudomonadaceae; genus Aquipseudomonas; species Aquipseudomonas serbiensis. Next base: position 347,810 of record NZ_BLVZ01000004.1, on the reverse strand, counting down.
ACGATCGATGCAGGAGCGAATTCATTCGCGAATGAATTCGCTCCTGCCCAATCACTCCTTCGCTGGCCCCAGCACAATCGCCAGATGCCGCAGGTCGTCGACTTCGACGCTGAAGCTTTTCCCCGATGGGCTTTTGACGACATTCCCCAGTGCATAAACCGTGAAGAACTTCACTTCATCGGCATGGCTCAACAGTTCGGTGATGTAGCGACTGGACCGATAAGCCTGCATCTGCGCCGGTGACACGTACAGCGTCACCAGCTTGGCTTCAAGACGGTCGAAGAACTTGAACTTGAACCCCAGACCATAACGTTCCACCAGCCCGCCGCCATACAGCACGCGGCCGTTGTCGCCTGTCTGCGCATATTTGATATGGCGAAAGTACGAGCGCAGGGACAACTCGCCCTGGCCGGGAATCCTCAAGGTCAGCAGTTTGAAATCATCGGGCGGCAGTTGCGCCTTGGCCTGGCGATAGCTGTCCACCAGACGTTCAAGATTATTGGTGCGTGTTTCACTGTAGCGCGGTGCTGCGGGCGTCGAAGCTTCTGCCGCTGGAGAGTCGTTCGTGGTCTGTGGTGCGCGAGGGCCGGACTTGTCTGCCCCGGCCTTTTCCTTGACCGGGTCTTTTATGACCGGATCGAAGACATCGATGTAGTCATCGAGCTTGCGCTTGGCCTTGCGGATACGGGCCTGTGGATCGGTCTCTTCAACCTCGGGTTCTTCCCTGGCTTGCCGGGCGTCTTCCTCGACCCACTCGCAGGTGGCGTGATGCTCGTAATGCGGGTTGGCGCGAAAGTGTGCGGCCACGAAGGTCGGGTTGTCCTGAGGCTTTACGTCATACCTGACGCCTGTCACCTTCGCACCCAGCGCACGGCAGGCTTCACTTGAGCACAGAAAATCGAATCGCGAGCGCGGTGGCTCCTGAGAGAAGTACTCGCGGCGGGCGGCGGTAATGGACAGTTCCTGCTGCAACTCGACACAGAACGCACGAGTGATGGTTTTGCTGGGTTTCATGCGTCTTTCCTTGATCGTCCAAGGCAATACGCTATTTCAGGACGGACTGGCTTTCAACCGAATGTTTGGCTGGAAGACACTCTTTGCGCTGCTGGCAGCGCAAAGAGTGTGTCTTGGGTCAGGACAGGCGGAAACGTCCGACGATGCCGCTCAGATCCACAGCCAGTCGTGACAGCTCGCGGCTGGCCGTACTGGTTTGCTGTGCGCCGGAAGAAGACTGCGCCGACAGGTCGCGGATGTTCACCAGGTTACGGTCAACTTCCCGCGCAACGTGCGCCTGCTCCTGTGCAGCGCTGGCGATCACCAGGTTGAGATCGTTGATCTCGCTCACTGCCGCATTGATCTTGCTCAGCGCCTCGTTGGCACCTTCGGCGATGCCCAGCGTTTCGCTGGCCAGTTCGGTATTGCCGCGCATGGAACCTACCGCGCGTTCAGTGCCGCTCTGGATGTTGGTGACCAGACGTTCGATTTCGCTGGTCGATTGCTGTGTACGGTGGGCCAGGGCGCGGACTTCGTCGGCAACCACGGCAAAACCACGGCCGGCTTCACCCGCACGTGCTGCTTCGATGGCGGCGTTCAGTGCCAGCAGGTTGGTCTGCTCCGCCAGGCCCCGAATCACGTCCAGCACCTTGCCGATATCACGAGACTGATCTGCCAGCTCGCCGATCAGGCTGGCTGTCTTCTGTACATCATTGCTCATGGTGTCGATGGCGCTGACCGTCTTTTTGACCAGCCCGAGCCCGTCCTGCGCAGCACCTGTCGCACTGCTGGAAGAGCGTGCCGTGTTCTCGGCATTGCGGGCCACTTCTTCCACTGCGCTGGTCATTTGATTGACTGCCGTGGCGGCCTGATCGATCTCGTTATTCTGTTTGTGCAGCCCCTTGACGCCATCTTCGGTAATGGCGGTCATTTCCTCGGCTGCCGAGGCGAGCTGGTTTGCCGAGCTGGAGATCTGCTGCAATGTCTCGCGAAGCTGCGCCTGCATGGCACCGACGGCAGCCACCACGCTGGACTTGTCATTGCTCGCAACGTTGATGGTGCTGCTCAAGTCCCCCTTGGCGATGGTGCGGGTGATACCAGCCACCATGTCGGGTTCTCCACCAATGGCGCCGAGAATGCTGCGAGTCGTCAGCAGCGTCGCGATGACACCCAGCAGAGCAATGACCAGCGTCGCGCCAATTGCCAGGCTATTGGCCTTGCTGGCGCTCGCTTCCTGCGCCTCGAAGCGTTTGCCGGCCTGTTGCTTGCCTTGCTCGCGCAGGGTTTGCAGTGTCTTGAAGACCTGCTCCGCGAAAGGCTTGACCTCGGTGCGGTTGATATTGGTCGCGCCGGCAATGTCGCCGGTCTGGATCACGCTGGTCTGATGGCGCATGCCGTCACGCAACTTCGCATAGTCACGCTGCAATTGCTGGGTCAGTTGGGCATCCAGAGTGCCAGTCGTTTCCTGGCTCAACTGACTCGTCAGCTTGTCCAGTTGAGTGAAGGCGTTTTCGTTCTCGGTTTTCCAGACGGCGGTCTGCTCCGGGTTGCCAATTGCGATCATGCGCAGAATGTTGATGTCCACCCGAGTGAGGGTGCCATCAATATTGTTCACGGTCTCTGTCGCCAGAAAGTCGCGGTTATAGAGCGCATCGACGTTTTCGGTCGAGGTCTTGAGCGTCTGGATCATGAAAACCGACAAGACGAAAAACGCAACGATGATCGCGAAGGTCGAGAACATCAAACGCTGTTTTACGGTGAGGCCGGTTCTGGTGGCGACTTGAGCGTGTGCCATGACTTTCCCCTTGATGGAGCGTGTTGCGCAGATTGGAGATGCCGCGCTCTGAAGGCGCGTTATCTTTTATCGGCGTGTAACTCCTGAGCTAAAGCCATGGCCTGGAGTTTATTGGCCCGGTACCGCCAACCACTCACTCAGCGCCTGCTGGTAGGCGCCTGTAGCTTTACTCAAGTGCAACCACTGGTCGACATAGCTTTTCCAGGCCACGTCATCCCGTGGCAGCAGATAGGCTTTTTCACCGTATTGCATGTAACGGGTCGGGTTGACCGAACACAGGCCCGGCATGCGCTTCTGCTGATAGAGCGCTTCGGAGGCATCGGTGATCATCACGTCGGCCTTCTTGTCCAGCAACTCCTGGAAGATGGTCTTGTTGTCGTGGAAGGCAATCGGAGCCTTGGGCAGATAGGCGCGGGCGAAAGCTTCATTGGTGCCACCGGCCGGTTCGATCAGACGTACGGACGGCTGGTTGATTTGCTCGATGGTCTGATACAGCGCCTGGTCCTCGCAGCGGACCAGCGGGATCTTGCCGTCGACATCCAGCGTGTTGCTGAAGAAAGCTTTCTTCTGGCGCTCCAGGGTGACGGAGATGCCGCCCATGCCGATGTCGCATTTGCCGGCGACCATGTCCGGCATCAGGGTCTTCCAGGTGGTGGGAACCCATGTCACCTTGACCCCCAGGCTTTTGGCCAGCGAGCGGGCCATGGTGATGTCGATGCCTTCGTACTCGCCGTCCTCGCGCAGGAAGGTGTAAGGCTTATAGTCGCCGGTGGTACACACTGACAGTTCACCGGCCTGAATCACCTTGTCCAGATGCGAGGCTGATTCCTGTGCCTGAGCCATGCCTGTCAGGCCCAGCAGAAGGGCGGCCGGTACGCTGTATTTCAGATTCATCATGGGGCTGGATACTCGCAGCGGTTTGATTGGTTTGGTCGGACGCGGCAGAGTGCTTCATTTGCCAGGGCGATGTGAAGCCGCAACAGAGCCATGCCCGTTCGTTGAACTAACGGGTAAGCATTTCGTCATTTCACAGGACGTTGAACAGACAGGAGATCGATCATGAGCAACACAACCATTTATGTACAGGCCGGTGGCGGTTACGAGCGCGTTATTGTCGGTGACAGCGAAGTGCTGGCGCCCAAGGCCGGGGAAATCACCGTGCGCCTGCATGCCAACTCCCTCAATTACCACGACTTCGCAGTGGTCAGCGGCATGTGGGGGCCTAGCGAGTCACGCATTCCCATGGCCGACGGCGCTGGCGTGGTCACGGCGGTGGGAGAGGGCGTCAGCGAGTTCAAGGCCGGGGATTCAGTCGTCAGCACCTTCTTCCCGGACTGGATCAGTGGTGAGCCACTGGTAGAAGGTTTTGTCACGGTGCCAGGCGATGGCATCGATGGCTATGCCCGCCAACAGGTCACGGCCCGCGCCACTTCCTTCACCCACGCCCCTATCGGCTACACCCATGCCGAAGCCTCGACCCTGACCACCGCTGGCCTGACCGCATGGCGTGCGTTGATGAGCGATGGCGGCCTGAAAGCAGGCGACACCGTATTGGTTCAGGGCACAGGCGGCGTTTCGATCTTCGCCCTGCAATTCGCCAAAATGGCCGGAGCAACGGTTATCGCCACATCCTCCAGTGACGAGAAACTGGAGCGTCTGCGCGAACTGGGCGCCGATCACCTGATCAACTATCGCAAGGACAGCAACTGGGGCAAGACAGCCCGCACCCTGACCGGTGGCCGTGGTGTCGATCACATCATCGAAGTCGGCGGTCCATCGACACTTGAGCAGTCCATGCAGGCGGCGCGTGTGGGCGGGCATATCTCGGTGATCGGCATTCTGACCGGCGTTGCCGGACAACTGGCAATCGTGCCGGCCCTGATCAAGCAATTGCGCCTGCAAGGCGTGCTGGTCGGCAGTCGCAGCCAGCAGCAGGACATGATCCGCGCGATCAACGCCACCGGTATCCGCCCGGTCATTGACCGCTCGTTCCCGCTGACCGATATCGTCGAAGCATTCCGCTATCAGGAAACCAACCGGCATTTCGGCAAGATCACGCTGGATATCTGATCGGTCCGGGCCTATGTGTAGGACTCTTCCAGCTCTGTGAGCTGTTCTTCGATCGTCGTCATGAGGGTTTCCCAATCGGCCTGGGTTCTTTGCCAGGCCTCACCCTCATGGGCATAGAGAAAATCCACGATGGAGTGGGTGATCTTGCCTTTGCCCACGGCCCCGAACGCTTCGGCACTTAGAGCCCGTGCCAGCATTTCGAGTTCGGCTGCATGGTTCAGCCAGCGCCAGTGACTCTTGATCACCACCTTGTCCAGCAGGATGCACTGTTTTTTGAACGCCCTCAGCGCCAGACCCAGCGGGCTGGCGCTGAGCAGCGAATCGATCTGGCGCGCATCGTTGCCGGCCTTTAGCTCGGCATCCGGGCCGAAGAACCACTCGTTGAACCCGATCTCGATCTCCCGGAACGCCACACTGGCATCCCAGATAACGCCAAGCGCCTTGTGCTGGCGCACATCCCGCTTCCAGGACCCATAAGCCTTGAACGTCACCCCCGCGATCCCGATGATCGCCAGAGCCTCGACCAGAGAAGAGGCCGAATAAATGACAAAATAGGCATCTGCTGTCCGAATCGGATGAGTACCGGAAGCCGCGCTGTAATAAGTCGCCGCAACCACCACCATCAGCGCAAAACAGGCACTGTAGAACCCGAAGGCATAAGGGTCTTTCATTATTATTCTTGTCCCCATCAGTCAAGGTGGCCAGAGCATCAACCGCTTAAATGATGGGTTTGAGGGTAGTCGAGAGTGGGGGTGTTTGCTGCTGAGAGATCTATCCCAAGAACACATAACCCCGTGGGAGGGGCCTTGGCCGCGACTTCAAGTTTCAGGCGCTGAAAATATGTTGTCTGGAAGCAGGTCGTCGCGGCCAAGGCCCCTCCCACTGGTGACATGTATGCCTTAAATGATCGGCATTACCCTTTCCTGACCCTCTTTTTTTCACCATAGGTTCATCCTTTAAAAATCAACGACTTACAAAGCTCGATAAAAAAAGGGGTAAAACGGCTGAAAACGCATATTTTTCTTTGAAAACGGAGGGTTATCGGGGAGAGTGTCTACTTCACTGCCGAATAGGCAGCTCAGAAATCCTGCTCAACCAAGGCATTGACGTTACCCCCCTTCACTGCCGAATAGGCAGCTCAGAAAATCACATCATCCAAGCACTTGCGCAACTCTGACTTCACTGCCGAATAGGCAGCTCAGAAAATCTGCTGTACCACCTCGCTTGGGCTTGGTCACTTCACTGCCGAATAGGCAGCTCAGAAAATTGCGGCGCCGCGGGCTGACGAGCCTCTATCCTTCACTGCCGAATAGGCAGCTCAGAAAAGATGCATCTCGGGAAGCTCCGAGCGCCTGCATCTTCACTGCCGAATAGGCAGCCCAAACCAAACCCCTCGCAGTTACATCACCTGCAAGGGGGGGGCGGTCCATTAGCCAAAAAATCATCAAAACCAGGGAACAGTCGCCGTAGCACTCAACCCATAGCTATTGAAGGTCCCCGGCTGGGCGTTGGCTTGTAGTGATCCATGCTGGATGAACAGCAGAAACGTCTGGCCACTGGTGCGGCTGCGAAGTTGGGTGAAGGGCAGATTGCAGCGTTTCGCGGCGCTGTCGGAGATGCGTTTTCGGGCTTGTTCTTCAGTGATGCCGTGGCGTTTTATCAGGCGCCGTCTTGTGCGTTCCGGGTTGCTGTCCACTTGCACGCGGCTGACGCGGCGATGCTGCGCATCAGCAGGCACCACGCTCAGTTCGCCTACCCGCACATGGTCGCGCATGCCCGTCAGCCAGCTCTGGGCCATCAGGGCATCCAGCGCTTGCACACTGCCATGTAAGCGCAGGCAGTCGCCCAGGCCGCTGGCCTTGCCTCCAAGAGCCGGGAAGCTGATGCCGATGTCATCGCGGCGCAGGTCATGCAAACCGCGATGCAGCTTGGACATCAGCGCGCTCATCAGTTGCGTGGCTGCAAACTCCGGATCGGGCAGTAATTGCAGGTCTAGGTAGTGATCCATGGCTTAGCCCGCCTCACCGAATACGCCGCCACGAATCAGGGTCGCGATGACGAAATGCTGCTGATCCAGCTCCGGCACCTTGTCCTTGAGCACCCAGCCGTCGAGCAGGGTGTAGAAGTTATCCTTGGCGCGATACGCCTTGCCCTGCGTGGTCACCGAGCCATAGGGTTCCACGGCAATCGGGCCGTTGATATCGGCTTCCTGATACCAGGTGTCGATGCTGCGAATGGCGTTGCCGATCTTTTGCGAGTGGATACCTGCGATAGCATCGACTTGATAGAGCGTTCTGCTTTTGGTGCTGCTGGAGCGATCCAGAATCAGCTCTTGGGAAGGAAAAACTTCCTGCCCTGAGCCGATACGCACATAAGCCGTCACGCCTAGCAGTACATGCTGTTTACCTGCCAGACCGCTGGCGATCAATTTCGTCAGTTCGCCCAGCGCCTTGGTGTTTTCAGCGTTGGTTTTGAAGTCCCGCAGAGATAGAGCCAGACCATCGAAATCCCATTTCGATGTAGCCTTGCCATCCACCAGATGAGTGACTTCCACCTCAACCTGTTCGGCACCGATGCGATTGCGCCACAGGAAGCGACCGTTGGCCAGATTGTGGGCATAGCGGCGTGCCAGTTCATCGAAGCCATTGCCGTCTAAGTAGCTTTTTACGGTAGCGAGCAGCTTGTCCCGATACTCGATGTTATTACAGGCCGAAGGCTGGCCGGTGCCGCTCAGGATGCGCAGAGTAAAGCTGACCCGCAGGGTGTCGGCGTCGTGGGGCAGAGCGGCCACATCTACCGTTTGCAGGTTGGGCTTTTCGATCACGGTATTCAGTTTGGCTGGGTCCAGGTCTTTGGTTTTCAGGCGGTTGGAAATGGTGCCACGTACCGATTTTTCACGAACTTCCACCGGCGTCCAGCTTTCGCGAGACTGCCAGTCGCCTGAATGAAACAGCGCATCGGAAGGATCGAGCTTGCGCTCGAAAGCCAGAACGGAAGCGGTCTTGAGGGTGTCTTTAGCCATGTTCAAATACCTTTTAGGAAGATGGTCAGCAGTCAGTCGAAGTCGTGCAAAACAACAGGGCGATAATCGTTGGCGCAGCGATAGAGGCCATCATTGGGTTGCGAATCGGCGTACCAGAGCAGGTGTTCTGGTTTGTGCAGGCGATGGGGGCTGATCCATTCACCGATGCCATACAGGCTTTCGACGAAACAGAACTCGGTTTGCCCATCGCGGGCGTTAGCCACCGAACCAGCGGCTAGCACATCACTCAACGCGCCATAGCCGACAGGAATGGGCACTATCCAGCCTTCGCCTTTTTTATCGTTGACCCACTCGGGCTTCTTGTCCTGATCCTGGTTGGCAACGCTGTGCCAGTTGATGCGTGATAACGACAGCCAGGCGTCGAGCGAGGATGCATCGGGATCGTTTTCCTTTAATGCGTCATGCCGCTTTTCGAGCAAATCCTGACGATCAACCAGCGCAAAGCCCGGCAGCAGGCGCAAGCGGATTTTGCTGAACAAATCTTGCCTGTCGCTCTCTTCTTTGGGCATGAGCGCCAAGAAAGGCTGCTGCTTGTAGGGCGGCGCACTGGACGGAACCACACTGCCGCCTGCAATACGCATTTGCGAAAGCTGATCGCGCACTTGTCTGGCGATCAATTGCGCAGCTTCGCTATCGGTCGGCAACGTGTCGCCTTGCACCCCGAATACAAGGCTGATCTCCATGTGCATCCGACCTTCTTCAACAATCGCGGCGGTGCTGCCGTCCTTGTTGACGGGGTTGCGTGTCAGGCGCAAGGCACTCACGTACTTGCTGTCGGTTGTCTGCTCTTCGTGATGATGCACAACGACGCCGACAGCTTTGAATTTCAGCTCCAGGCCTGCATCGTGGGTCTTGCGTTCGAGTGCCCACATCAGGCCCAGGAAGGCCGTCATCGACGGAAAACCGTGGGTCAGCGGGCTGGAAATGGAGTTGGCGTTCTGCACGCGAATACGTGGGATAACCAGCAGGTGAGTGAACGAGGGGCAGTCAGCCATTGGCGCTCTCCCGACCAGTGATCGGCATGAAAGAGTCAGCCTCAATGATTGCCTGTTTTGTCCAGTGTCTCAGCTCCACATCGCCGACAGGCAAACCTATATCGCGCAGGATCGCGTTCAGCCATTGGCCAAAGCGCTTGGCGACCTGATCGGGCCAGTCATTGCGCTCAAAGGCCGCGATAAATGCCTGATCCTCATCAAGATGATCGTCGCGCAAAGGCAGATCGATGCGGCCAGGGTCGAGCCAGAGTTGTTCGCATAACGGCAGTTCGCAGTCAGTGTGACGGCTCCAGCCCGGTTCTATCAGTTCGCGACTTGTAACGCCGAAGGCTGCCAGTGACTGGTTCAAGGCGTGTTCGATTTTCTTGCGGGCATTACGAGTTGGCAGCGTTTGGGGCGGGTCACTTTTCAGTAGCTTGCATAAAGCATCTATCTGTTCGCTCACGCCTTCAAAATGCTCAAAACGATCCAGTGCCGTTTCGATCTTGAGAAAGTCACGTAGTCTGTTTTGCTTCCATATAGGTGGTATTGAGGCCAGCAGATAATTCACCCCACCGCGCTCGCTGTTGAGCTGGCTGATGTTCTGCGGCTTGGTGCCCCCCAGCTTGCGGGTGACCAGATTACGGTAATCGCGGTATTGGCCATCGTGAAGCTGTTTATCTCGTCTGGCCTGCCGGGCTGCCTTGTTGGCTTCACCGAAGCGCGCATCGTTGATGTTCTGATGTACCGCATGGGCAAGGCTGCTGGCGAACAAGGGCTGCAAGAGATGAAAGCCCGAGTTGTCAGTCGGATCACCGGAAACGCTCCAGTAAACCTGCTTGGCCATGGTGTGAGAAGCCAGTGTAGAGGCTGATCGGATCAGGCCCTTGAATGCCGATGCCCACTCATGAGCAGTGGCTTCATCATCATTCAATGCATTGAGCAGGTCTGGATCATTGGCTTGCAGCCAGTCCAGCAGACGACGGCCTTCGACTTCTACCTTGAGAAATTTGTACACATCGAGAGCGGCAGCATTGCCAACGATATCGTCGGCATACACTCCGCCCAATACATGGCTGCCTACCTCGGCATGTTGATGCAGCGATTGCGGCACGACATGCAGGCTACTGCCCCGAGCATCGGGATGCGTGGCCTTGAGCACATGAGTCACTGCCTGAATCTGAGTGACCCGGCGAGCGGCATCGGCCAGCCAGGTGGCGTAATCATATTTGCCGGCAGCTTGATTACTGTCGCCCTCGTCACTGCCCTTGAGCTTTGCTTCTTTGCGCTCATTGATAAAGGCAGTGATGGCGGCACGAAAAAGGGTGGAGCGGGGCGAGGGCCTAGATCCTTCATCCATGTTCGGAACCTTTAAAAATCGACTTGGCGGATGCCAGTCCCATGACTGGTTTTGGGTAATTCTCTATCTGCATATGCCTTCCTTTGTCTTGATGTTTATTCGTTTCTGGCTTTTTCAAACCCCAAAACCGGGTGATACCTCCACCCAAACCGGCTTTCACGCACGCTGACCGAGGTGAATTTCTCGGCACATCTCTCAAGGGAGAGGCCTTGAGCCTCTGCCTGTTCAACAAGCAGCTCCATCAAGTCATGCCGACCCCAAGGGGTTATCCGTGGGCCAAGCAAGCTGTCGAGGTCGATAGTGGTGAGTTCGCTCTGGGCTAGGGTATGAATTGCAGGCTTGCCGCGTTTTGCTTCTTCATGAATGCGATGCAGCACAAGTTGCTCTTCATCCTCGTCAGGCAGAAACACCAGTTCGGTTTCCTGTGTGGTCTGTTCGCGGAAGGGCTGATGCTGCGGCAAGATCCAGGTCAGTGAAGCCTGTGGATACTGCCAGGCGCAGGCGGCATCCAGGCTGAATGCGGTTTTCGAGACTGGGTTGTGATCCTTGGGCAGCATTTGTGCCGCAAGCCGACTATGTTCGAGATCCACCAGGCTTTTCTTGGCCTGCCACTCCTGAGCTGGTCGCGGCTGGATGCGCGGGCGGGCTGTAAGGGTCTTGTATTCATCTTCTTTCAGCAGCTTTTCGAGCCGATGAGTCATCAGCCTGAACGGATCATCAAGCGTGCCATTTTTGTTCTCGAAACCCGGCTGCACAAAAGCGGCTGCCTGCGGGTGTTCAAAGTGTCGCAGGTTGGCATCGAAGATAAGCTCATTGGGCGACTTGCAGGGTTCGTTGCGATGCCGCTGTATGCGCCCGGCCAGTTGAATGAACGAGCGCATGGACGACGGCTCTACGATGGCCCAGTCATAATCGTGATCACGACCGACTTCCGTCACCGGCGAGCCCAGCACCACAAACAGATGGTTCTGCTCGGGAGACTGATCGATGGCTTGCCTGATTCCCGGCAGCCCATAAACCGCTTCACGCTTGCGCCGGTTCAGGCTGGCGTCCAGTTGCGCTTCGATGGCCGAGCGCAGCAGTAGCGGAAAGCGCGAATGGTAAACGCATAAATGGATGCGGTAATCCTCAGGAGCGCCTGCCTGAAACAACGCCAGAGCGGTATCGAACAGCGGCTCGATATTGGCCATGCGCACCAGACCGAAACTGACCCGCTTGCCGCTGTGCGGGCAGCTTTCTGCGTGTCGGGCATGGGCCTCAAGCATGGCGCTGCGCACATGCCTGGCGAACTCGACACGAATGGCTTCCGGTTTTTTGGCTGTGATATTCAGCGGTATCAGCTCACCGCATCTTCGCGGCTCGGCTTTGCCCAGTTCTTCAACACGACGCTGCACGAAGGCTTCATGCTCGGCGAGAAAGTGCTGGATATCAGCGCAGGTCGTGCCGTGGGCGCTGAACTCATCCACCCACAGGCACGCTACATCTGATGGTGAATAAGTCTGATGGTCATGGGAGCCGCGGTTGCGTCGATAATGCACACGACCTGCTCGATAGGCCTGAAACATCCCGTCCACCAGCGCCGGCGGCAATGTTGCCGATGACAGCAAGACCCGCGTGCCGAGCATACCGGCCCAATGCATCAGGCGGGTCAGGGCGGGCAAATCAGACAGGTCGAAGTCGTCCAGTTCATCGAGCACCAGATCACTGCTCATCATGCGCAACATCGGCGCGATCTGGCGGCCCGAGCGCTGGGCTTCGGTGGCCGGCATCAGATGATCGATGGTGCAGACCAGCATGGGCGCGCTGAGCAGCGAGCGTATGTCCTGATTGGCCATGGCTTTGGAAAGCAGACCGTGATCGCTCGACTGGCCTTCGTACAAAACGTGGCTGTCTTCTTCGATCAAGGCCTGCACCGAGCCCGAGCCTGTTTGCTCCGCCTGCTTCTGGTGGAACTTGAACAAGGCTTTGCTGGCCGAGCCGCCGACATGCACGGCCAGTTCGTCTTCGTTCAGGTGCAGATCCTGGCGATAGCTGGCCCCGGTCTGCAGCGTCAGCGTGCGCAGGCCCAAGGCGAACGTGCAGCGAAACCCCAGTTGCGGGTCGGCCAGGGCATTCATGATGCGGGCGTTGGCGAGAGTCTTGCCGCAGCCGGTCGAAGCCATATTGACGATGAACGCCCCGTGCTCGAATGACTTGTCGCGCAGGCTGGTGGCGGCATCGGTGGCTTTGTCCTGCCACTGAAAGCGTTCCGAACCACTACGTTTGCGCAGCCCTTTGTGCTTTGCAAGACGCGGCAGATGACGCTCGAAACCCGGCAGCCCATGAACAATGGTGCCCGCAAGACGAGCCACGCCCAGCAAGTGTTCATCCAGTTTCTGCTTGAGCACGTTATTTTCGGTATTGGCGTAGAGCAGGCATTGCGCATCGCCCTGGACGCGCTTTTTCGAGTCGGCCTTTAGCCCCGAGTAATGATGGTCGGCCAGCATCAAACTCATGCGTGCCACATGCATGACATAAGGGTTATTCAGCCAGTCGCCTTTGCCTGCCTTGCCCAGCAGTGCTAACAGGCGAGTAGCCAGTTTCGCTGCCTGGGTGCGCCATTTGGGCAGCGTCACCGGTAAACCGTGCTCGAACTGCCAGTAAGGCTTTATCTCGCCCGGTTCGGCAGGGCGTTTCAGCTCGTTCCACTCGTGGGTGATGCCATCCAGAATATTGCTCAGCGATGCTGTGGATATGGTGCGCGATGGCTTGCCGAACCAGAGCTTTTCGTCGCCCAGATAATCCTCAAAAGGCTTTGTCGGCAAGCGATGGTGGGTCACGACCAGCCAGGCAATCGCTGCCGCCAGTGGTGGCAATTGGCGAAAAGGAGGCGGCGTGTCGGGGTCAAGACCATCGCGCAGGTATCGGCCTTCAGCCAACCAGCTAGCGTCGTCCAGTGAGTCGGGTTTGGCCAGACGTCCAAGCCAGGTTTCGTCGGAGTCGCGCCCGACGAATGCCAGAAAAAGCCGCAGCGAAACCCACTCGTGGCGATAAAGGTTTTTCTCGTGGATGGAGCTTGTCAGGCGTTTCTGAAAAGCGATGCTGGATTTGCCAAGGTCGTGCAGTAACGCGGCCATCTGCGCGAGCAAGGTGATGTCTTCGCCCGTGTGCCAGTCGTTTTCATCGCCGTTGCGCAGCACATTGCGGCGTGTGACGTTGGTCGGTACGGCGCCCTGTTCATTGAAGCGGCTGGCATCACCGACAATCCATAGCAATTCGCTATGGTCCAGTCCTCTGATCCAGTGACAGGCCACCGCCGTGTTGCGGCGGGCGCTTTTTCTCAACAGACGGCGCAAGGTGTCGAGGCCGGCCTGGGTGATCGGCGTTTGCCAGGTGCGCTCACCACGACGTTCGGCGAACTGATCCAGGATGCGCCGGGTTTCTACCAGTGCTCGCTTGTCGCACTGGCAGATAAGCAGAATATTCACGCGACGCTGCCTCCCAGTTGCTCGGCAACGTCCTTGAGGCTGTCGATCATGAAATCCAGTGCTTCGCTGCGGGTCAGGTTCTCGATGCAGGCCTGGCGGAACGCTTGCTCATCGTCGCCACGCATGGCCGAGATAAAGGCCTGGGGCAAGATCAGCCCGTCCTTGACCAAGTCGGCGGCATCGAATACCAATCCGCCGCGCCGGGTCTTGCCGTGCAGCACCGCCAGACCATGGGGCAGGCCCAGCACCCACGTGGCCGTTGCAGCCAGGCCATAAGCGAGGTAATTGCCGTGATCGAGAAACCGGTTGGCCGGGTCGCCACCTGCGCCACGCTTGGCCCGCACGAAATCGCCATACTTCATCGCCGTGGCCGCGAGTTTGAAGAGGCGTTTGGTCAGCCGGGCTTCTTCGGTGAGCAGGAAGGTGTGGTCTGGAGCGTTGTTCAGGGCTACGAGAGATTGCTCAAGTGCGCTGTCCAGCTCAGCCGGATCGACTTTGAAACCGGCTTTGGCGAAGGCCTTGTGCTCGACCCATTGGCGCCTGATGTGTGCCAGCCGCAACCGTTGAAAAGCCTTGGCGGCCTCGAGTCGCAGATCATCCTTGAACCAGAACGCGACCCAGCGTTGCAGGTATTCGGTTGGCCGGTATTCGCTTTGCGGCGAGAACCATGCGACCTCGATATCGATCTCGTTGGCACTGAACAACGGCGTGCCGCCACCGCCGCAAAAGCCGACCAGCACACCCGCCTTGGCCAGCTCACGCATCGCCGCCTGAGTGACCGAAGTGCCGGTGCCCAACAACACAGTCGTGGTATTGGCGATGGGGATATTCCAGTACAGCGACTGCTTGCCCGCATCGGTCACATACTCGACCCGACCGCCATTTACCAATAGCCGGCAATGCTGCAAGTAATAAATATTCGCGCGTTTGGAATGCAGGATCGTCTTGAGATCCGAAGAGCTGATGTCATCCATGAAAGAAGCACTACCACTAATGGCACTAGGCCGGTGAGAGGAAACATATATAGCCGATAGCGTAGGGCGGCGCTTTATGTTTTTTGAGCCGGGGAGCGGCAGAGTGTCAGAAAGACCAGTCCGCGATTTGTGTACGAAGGGAGTTACGGAAAGGGCCGTAGGAGAGTGCTTGCCCGCGACGGCATAGACAGAGTCGATACACATCTGTCGTCAGGAATATTGCCGTCGCGGGCAAGCGCGCTCCTACAGTGAGTGCTTTAAATTTATGTAAATCAGTTGTTTATGGTTTTTAGAAAGATGATTTGATTGGTGTTGAGCTGCCTGTTCGGCAGTTAATCAGAGCAGATGACCGTTAGTGACCGGGTCGTATTTCTGAGCTGCCTATACGGCAGTGAAGAGACCCCACCGGCAAGCGGCTTGCCGCGCTCGTTTCTGAGCTGCCTATACGGCAGTGAAGCATCTGCATTGAAACGGTTGGCCCATCCAAGCTTTCTGAGCTGCCTATACGGCAGTGAAGGACTTTCCGTTGTGTCTATCGAACTTTGGAAATTTCTGAGCTGCCTATACGGCAGTGAAGTAGACACTCTGCTCGATAACCTTACGTTTTCAAAGAAAAATATGAGCTTGCGATCGTTTTACCCCTTTTTTTCGTCGGTTCTGTAAGTGATTGATTTTAAAAGGGTGCATGGTGGGCGAAAAAAAGAGGGTCAGGATCAGCAATTGATCCAGACTCGCGGCCTCATCGTCCCTCGATTACCGAACAACCGCAGCGCAAGGCCTCCCGACAATGGTGCCAGCACTGCGAGAGTCACCGTGTGTTGCCTTGTCGCGGGCAAGCCCCTCCCACGGGGATTTGATTTATCTGCGACAAGGTATCGAGGGCAATACATTTTCGTGGAAGGGGCCTTGGCCGCGACAGTGCTCAGACAGAAATGCACCAGCAATGAACCCTTTTTTGACCCTCTTTTTTTCGCCTCAGATTCGTTCTTTAAAAATCAATGACTTACAAAACTCGGTAAAAAAAAGGGTAAAACAGCTTTTGGTGCATATTTTTCTTTGAAAACTGTAGGTTATCTAGCAGAGTGTCTACTTCACTGCCGTATAGGCAGCTCAGAAATGGCAGTTCCGGGGCGACCGCCTTACCAACCTCTTCACTGCCGTATAGGCAGCTCAGAAATTTCAGGTCAGGCGGCGCTTACGCGGCGCGGGCTTCACTGCCGTATAGGCAGCTCAGAAAAATGGCACGGGCAGCGGCAGACGTACCCAACGCTTCACTGCCGTATAGGCAGCTCAGAAACAAGTCAAATATTCTCGGAACTGTTTCACAGTCTTCACTGCCGTATAGGCAGCTCAGAAAATGCGATTCTCCAGGCAATAAAAAACCCGCGACTTCACTGCCGTATAGGCAGCTCAGAAAGACCCAACGAAGCTGCGCTCTCAGCGCCGCGACTTCACTGCCGTATAGGCAGCTCAGAAATTTGGCTACACGGCAGTGAACTCGACTCGGTCGAGCAGGTATTCACCCAGGCGTTTCTAAGCTGCCTGCATGACACTGAAGTCGCCAGCAAGCTGCCTCCCACAAAGTAATTCATGACCTTAACTGATCCGCCTTACTCGGTAGGCGGATTCATTCGCGAAAGGGTACGTCCGACATAGATATGTCGTTTGAAATACCCCTTTCCCGGATGAATCCGGTCCTACAGGTTTTGAGGGCCGTGATCAGCCAACCCTGCACAAACCTTCTAGACTTCCCGCCTCCCATACGCGATAACACTCAACCCGACCCCAAACCCTGTAAGCCCACCATGACTCAGAGCAACTGGATCAATCTTGCTCAGGACCGCGACACCGGTATCGAGACGTTGCATGCCCATTTCCAGGGGAATGCTCATGTCTACGATCCGCATTGGCATGACAGTTATCTGGTGGGTGTCACGGAGCAGGGTGTGCAGCAGTTTCATTGTCGGCGGCAGCGTTATGCCTGTACGCCGGGGCAGGTGTTCATGCTGGAGCCGGGGGAGATTCATGATGGGGATGCGCCAAGTGCAGACGGTTTTACGTACCGGATGCTTTACCTCGACCCGGACTGGGTGGCCCGTGAGTTGCCCTCGCTGTTTGAAGACGCGCCAGATGGCTATCAACTGGGGTTCGCCAGCACTCTGGCAAGCGACCCGCGACTGACCAACGCCACTCTTTTTGCTTTTGCCGCGCTGCATGGGCAGGAAACGCGGTTGTTCCGGCAAAGCGCGCTCGATGGATTGCTGGAGCGGCTGACCGGCAATCTGCGCTGGCGGCTTCGGCAGAATCAGGACCCGCGTCTGCCACAGGTCGCCTTGCGCGCCCGTGACTATCTGCATGCCAACTTTCGACGCGATCTTGGCCTTGATGAGCTGGCTCAGGTCTGCGGCGTGGATCGTTTTCGTCTGAGTCGTGCCTTCAAGTCGGCATTTGGCTTGCCACCCCATGCCTATCTTGTGCAACTGCGTCTGGCCCAGGCCCGAAGGATGCTGGCTGCCGGAGCGTTGCCCGTTCAGGTTGCCAGTGACCTGGGTTTTGCCGATCAGAGCCACCTGGGTCGATGGTTTCTGCGAGCCAACGGCATGACACCATCGGCCTATCGAAACCGCTGCACGGATCTTCCAGACTAAGGCCGCATACCGGGCGAGCATGAGCGCATCCCGCTTCCGGAGTTGTGCTCATGTTGTCCTTCCTGCTGTTTGCCTTTGTTTCCTCGATTACCCCTGGCCCGACCAATATTCTGGTCCTGAGCAACAGCGCCCGTTATGGCCTGCGGGCCAGCCTGCCGATCATTTTCGGTGGCTGCATGGGCGCAGCGGCACTGGTGCTGGTGGTCGGGACTGGCGTGGGACGTTCTCTGGTACAGATTCCGGGTGCTCAGACGCTGATGTCGGTTGTCGGTGTGGCGTGGTTGACCTGGCTGGCGTGGAAGATTTTCACCAGTGCCAGCACCATCGAGCAGGACGACAAACAGCAACGGCTCGGTTTTGTCGGCGCGGCAGGCCTGCAAGTGGTCAACCCCAAGACATGGATGATGGCGCTGGCGGTCGTCAGTGTCTTCAGCCAGGGCACGGTGGTCGATCTGGCGCTGGTGTTCTTCCTGGTATCGCTGCCCTGCATGGCGTGCTGGGCATTGCTGGGCCGTGGATCGGCGCGGCTGCTCAAGTCCGGGCAGGCCATGCAGCGGCTGAACCGTGGCATGGCGGTGTTGTTGCTGGTGTCGGCATGGGCCGGGTTCCTGCGTTGACGTCAGTCCTCACACCGCGCAACCGCCTCGATCTCAATCAGATACCCATGATGCAAAACCGGCACGGGCACCACCGCGCGTGCCGGGCGATGTTGGCCCAGGCAGCGGGCATAGAGTTGATCGAACGCGGGCCAGTGTTCGATGCCGACGATATAGACGGTCACCTTCAGAAGATCATCTGCCCCACTGTCAGCCTTTTCGAGAATCGCCATCAGGTTATTCAGGGCAATCGTGGCCTGTACCTCGAAAGGCTCATCGACACTGTGGCTGCCATCGGCGCGTACCGGTAACTGGCCGGACACCCACAACAAGCCTTGATGACGCACGGCCTGTGAATAATGCCCGCCCGGTGCCGCAGCATTCGGGGTGTGGATCAGGTCAATCGGATTACCAGCCATGCAGACGACTCCAGATGTGCGTTTCGCCATTGGCATCAAGGGCGTGGTAATGAGGAAATTGCGCACCCGTCGCGCAGGCATGGTTCGGCAGGATGCGCAGGCGGCTGCCTATCGGGAAGAAGGCGGTCAGGTCGCTGCCTGCTGACGCTTGCAGAGTCACGATGCCGTGCTCTTGGTTGGCGCTGTGCAGAAGGGTGCCGTCGATCCATTGGCCGTCTTCGCTGCACACCTGGCCATAGGCGAAATCCTGCTGCTGACGTTGCGTGCCACGGTCGCGGCTCATGGCCATCCAGCCCGAGTCGGTAATCACCCAGCCCTTGTCCAGTTGATGGCCGATGACCGTGGTCAGAACGCTCAAGGCCAGTTCATCGGCCTGGCACACACCGACGTTATGCATCACCAGATCAAAGAACACATAGACCCCGGCGCGCACTTCGGTGACGCCTTGCAGATCGGCAGCCGACAGCGCGGTGGGTGTCGAGCCGACACTCACCTGCGGGCACGGCAGCCCTGCCGCCCGAATCCGCTCGGCGGCGCTGACGCATTGATAACGCTCTTGCTCGGCCAACCGTTGCAGGGCTTCGGGGGTGTTCAGTTCATAGCTGGAGCCTGCATGAGTCATGACCCCGACGAGATGCATTCCGCCGTCATGCAGCACCTGAGCGACCTCGATCAGCACATCGTCGTCGTACTTGATTCCAGAGCGATGGCCATCGCTGTCGACTTCGATCCAGACGTTCAGCACCTCACCTTGCTCCTGGCCAAAAGCGACGATGGCCTGAGCTCCGGCAACGCTGTCGGTGATGATGCTCAGCTTGCAACCCTGACGTTTGAGCGCCAGTGCTTGAGCTAACTTGCCGGGCACCATGGCGACCGCATAGAGAATGTCAGTGATCCCGGCCGCAAAGCAGTGCGCGGCTTCTTTCAGGGTCGACACCGTGACACCACTGGCACCTGCTGCTATCTGCGCCTCGATCACCGGCAGGCACTTGCTGGTTTTGACATGAGGGCGCAGGCGAACGCCCAGGCCGTCCATGCGCTGCTGCATACGCTGGATATTGCGCTGCATTCTGGCCACATCAATGATCGCAGCAGGCGTTTCAAGAGTAGAGAGAGCGGTGGGCATGGTCGGTTCTCCAATGTCGACTGATGGCCTCACTCTACTGATCAACCGTAAATCCATGGTTAAATCGGCTGTCACTTATGATTAAGTAAAATTGAATGATCACCATCGAAGATCTGCGTCTGGCCGTGACCCTGGCGCGCTCCGAATCCCTGAGCGCAGCCGCCAGAACCCTCAATGTTTCACCTCCGGCGCTGTCCATGCGCTTGCGCAAGCTGGAGGCTTTGCTGGGTTCCAACCTGGCCAATCGGGATGCCCGACGCCTGAGCCTGACGGCGGAAGGCGAGCGTTTTGCCAAAGAAAGCGCAGCCTTGCTGGAGCGGCTGGAAGCACTGCCCGAGTCTTTCAAGCAGCCAGACGATCAGTTGAGCGGCACCCTGCGACTCGCCGCGCCCTTCGGCTACGGTCGCCAACGCATCGCGCCACTGCTCGCCCGGTTTGCGAAGCTGCACCCAGGGCTGCGCCTGCATCTGGACCTGCGCGAAACTCCTTGGCCTGATCGGTATGACAGCGACGCCGTGATCCATATCGGCAGCATCAATGACAGCTCATGGGTTGCCCGCACGCTGGTGCAAAACGAGCGTTGGCTGTGTGCCAGCCCGCAGTATCTGAAAACTTACGGTGTACCGCAGAGCCCGGCCGAACTGGCTAACCATCGTTGCATCTGCATTCGCGAAAACGAAGAAGACGTCACGCTCTGGCACCTGCGCAAACAGACCGCCCGGCATACGCTGCGTATCGAGCCTGCGATGCTCTGCAACGATGGCAGCGTTGCGCGCCGTTGGGCCGAGCAGGATCAAGGGTTGGTCCTGCGCTCCGAGTGGGATGTAAACGATGCCATCCAGAGCGGCGCCCTTGTGCGGGTACTCGCGGGCTGGTCGTTCGAGAGCGCGCCGATTCTTTTGCTGGTGCCCTCGCGCAAGCACCGCAGTGCGCGGATGCAGGCGCTGGTGGGGTTTCTTGAGGCGTCGTTGAAGTGAGAGCGATGGATTACTTTTAAAGATGAATGATGTCACGCCGATACCGCTGTAACTTCAATCACGGCTCGGCCCAACCTCGCAGGATGCGCAGAGCTTCCGTCATGGACGAACATCAATGAATCAAAGTGGTTACCTGTGTCTGGCCTTCATGCTCGCCGTGGGCTGCCTGAGCTTTTTTCTGCAACCCGAAGCCGCTGGCGTTTCATTCGCATTGATTGCGCTGTTTTCCTGTAGCTACTTCGTCTATTTCCTGATCAAGAACAACCTGCATCACGGCATCATCCGTGGCCTGCTGTTGTCAGTGCTGATCATGGCACTGGCTGTCATCCCGGTGATTGGCTGGATCGTGGTGATCGGTTTTGTGATCTACAACATCTCCAAAGCTGTGGATGGCCTGAAAAGCCTGATCCCGGATGTGCTCACCAGTGTGGTCATTTACGGCCTGCTGCTTGCCCGACTGGCCTTCGATATTCGTGACCCGCTGGCTATTGCCGTACTTGCCAGTGCTTATCTGGTGGCTGCGATCATCTATTGCCGAAGCCTCAACGGGCTGACCACCCGGAATGCGCTGTTCAAGATGAGCATCATGTGGCTCTCGATTCCCTTTGCGGCGCTGACCGTCATTTCCATCGTTTCAGCCTTGGGCAACCTGTTCCGCACCATCAGCTCCACCATCACCCGTACGGTTCTTACGCCTCAAGTGGTTTCTGCCCACATGCGTGGCGGCATTCAGATTGAGGAATACACCCGCACTATCAGCACCTCCGTCAACGAAACCGTCACGCGAGTCGTGCCAGGTGTGGGGGGCGTAGTGACAACTTCCATGGCCGGTGAAGTGGCGCAGAAAGTAAAGGACGAGAAGGGCGAATGACAGGGATGGCCGTCAGTTCTTGGCTGACGGCCAGGTTCTGGATATCCAGGGCAGGTCAGAGAAGTTTCTTCTCTTCCTTGTCGACATGCTTGTCCGCCTTATGGCGTTCTTCATCGTCGTGCTTGGCACCTTTGTCGACTTCTTCGGCGTCATGTTTGACACCCTTTTCCACTTCACGGGCATCGTGCCGGACGCCTTTCTCCAGCTCGCTCTCGGCAAGGGCCGGAGCCGTGACGCTACCCAGCAATAGAGTTGCAGCGAATGTCGCCATCACCAGCTTCTTCATAGACTTCTCCATGTTATGAACGGCCGTCCCTTCATGGGGCGATCAGGTTCAACGATAGACCAGTCGAAAAGAGCGAGTGGGTATTCTGTCGGCGAGTTCAGCTATTGATGAAATCTGAAATCTCTAACGAAAGTTGCTGCGCATATTCCGGGTTATTGCGAAACCAGGCCGAAACAGCATGGTCGCATTCGGGCAGAACATGCTTTTTGAACTGATGGGGAAGCAGGTTCTTTTCAATGGCTTCGATCACTTCATAAGGAATCGCGCTATTGATGATGCGTTCTTGCGGCGTGCCCTGATCTATTGTCACTGTCCCCACCGATGTACCGGAAACTTTGCCGAAAGCCGTGGATTCAAGACCATCGAACTCGCCGATTACCAGCATGAGTTCTCCCTCGAAATCGCGCAGGAACTCAAGCGACGATGAGTCGAGAAAGTTACAGGGGACCGAAATGGCACGTTTGAACGGCTCGCCAAACGGTTGTTGATACGCCGCATCTGCATACAGGGCAGGGCAAAACAGGACGATCTTCTTGACGCTGGTTCTGTGGGCTTCAGCCACTTTCAGGGCCAGTGCTCCGCCCATGCTGTGGCCGATCACGGTATTGAAACCTGTGCCCAGGCAATCGGCAAACCGCAAGGCTTCTTGCAGGTTATTGGCCAGGGAAGTGTCTGCTAACGGGATATCAGTTGTTGTGTTGTGCCCGGAAAGATTGAAACTCAAACTGGCAACGCCCGATGCCTGCAAAGGGTACAGAATGCCGTTCAGTTTGCTGTAATCCGAGCGAGCGCCATGAATGGCCAGAACCTGCGGCATTGCATCTGGCGTTGCTGGGTTCGACAGGATTCGACCTTCAAGTTCATACCCCTCGAAGGCTTGTGAAAAATAACAGGCAGGGCCCGCCGGCGTTTCATCAAACTGCAACCGGGACCGAAGTCGAGAATCGCGGGTTAACGCCGGCAGATTGATCATAACGAAGCCAGTGTGTGCATGAATGCAACGCGCAACGGGTTGGTTTCCACGCTCAAGAGTTTAATGGCCAGCGCGCAGCACACCACGACCAACATGGGTTTGATCAACTTTGGGCCAACCTTTACAGCGGCCCGTGCACCCAGTTGAGCGCCAATGAAGGCCGCCAGGGCCATGGCAATTGCTATCGGCCAGATAATCACGCCCTTGGTGATAAAGACCGACAGAGAACCCAGGTTGCAGGAAGCATTGGCCAGTTTGGTAAAACTCATTGCTCTCATCATTCCCAGGCCGCACAGCAGGACGAAACCCACAATGAAGAACGAACCGACACCAGGGCCAAATACACCGTCGTAAAAACCCAAGGCAGGCGCAACGGTAAATGAGAACAATAGAATACCGATTCTTTTGCGGCGATCTTCATTGCCGATCTTTGGCGAAAAAGCAAAATACAGCGCAACCAGAATCAGCATGATCGGTACACAGACTTCCAGATAGTGCTTGTCGATGGAGCTGACCAGTAACGCACCACTGGCACCGCCAATAAACCCGCATAACACCAGAAAACGACCTTCCCGCCATTCGATCATGCCCTTGCGAGCAAAGGTGACCGTTGCCGAAATGGTTGCCGAAGCCGCCTGGAACTTGTTTGTGGCAATTGCACTGATCGGGTCGACACCGGCCAGAAACAGTGCCGGCAATGTTATCAGCCCGCCGCCTCCGGCAATCGCATCAAAAAAACCGGCGCAAAAAGCCACGAGCGCCAACATGCCAATCAAATCCCAAGACATCACATTCCCTCATTACCCATACAGGCCAGCCATCTGCATGGCTGGCCGTTCAAGAATCTCGGCAAAACCGAGAGCAACGCAATCACCCACGCAGCAACAGCGGGTCCTCTGAAATAACGAGAGGGGAAGAGAACTTGGACATGCCAAAGATACGGACCAGTACCCGCCGGTTATCCTTGATGACATCCCGGCAATGCAAGGCCCGAATATTATTGATGATAATGGCCGACTCCTGAGTCAGTACGTACTCATACGGCGTGCTTTCTTTAATACCGTCGCAAAGAGCCGCGTAGGCTTTTTTCACGAAGGGCGAAGCGTTTTCATTGACTGAAAAACGATATGAATTGAAGCGGGCCGCAAAGCCGACTTTATTATCGAACTCCAGAATCGACACGCCTTTACCATCTTCACCTTTACCGCTGACAAAAGAGTCGCTGCGGGTGAACTGGAAACTGCCGGTGGTTAATGCCAGACAGTTGGTGACACCGATCTTGTCCAGTATCGGTGGGAGCGGAATGACTGTGGTCGGCTCCTGGCTCGGATTCCAGAGGGCTGACAGTATCAGCGAAGACGGTGAAGGCGAATGCCCGTCCTGAGCGTTCACGGCACACCAGTAAGGTGCTTCGGTATGAGGCCCGAGCGCCAGGCCTGAATGGGAACTCAGTTCCTTGATCTCTGGCTCGGCCTCGATTTTAGTCAAGCCTCCGCCTTTGAAGTTGGCGACCAGACGAACCAGTTTGCCTTCGTTGTCCATGTCATAGGCAAAGGAACTGTTATCCACAAGCTTCAACAGGATCTGATTACGTGCGGCCATGCACAGTACGTCGTCTCGATTCTCCAGTGCTTCCAGCTCCGGCAACTCATCGGGAGGGCTGACATCGCTGATCTTTTGCAAACCTTCAAATATCAGCAGCGAGATAAGACCATCGGAATAAGCACCCAGAAGTTCGCATTGCTCTTTCGACATCGAGAACTTCAACTCAGTGGCCGCCACAGAAGCCTTGGCCCTCGCGCCCGCAGCTTGCGGCCCGCCAATGGCCGCCAACTCTTGCGAGAATGTATGCAGCAGTTTGGACTGTTGGTCATCAAAACGGAAAGTTCTGACTTCCTGTTGAGCGATAGATACAACGGATTCGGCACTTTGTTTTATAGCTGTTGTCATGTGTGACATCCCTGTGGTGCTAAGCACCTTTTTTATTGTTTATAAGTACTGCTGGAACAACAACGGGTGAGGCAACGCATGACACAAGATGCATGGCCTCAGGCATAAGCGAATCAATGATGTTTTTGAAGTTAGCGCAACAAGGCAGCCCGCAGAGAAGCGCAAGGCATGGAGGATAGGAACGGGAGCGGCAATTTTTTGCGTTCTTGACGGCGCATATTCTGAAAACCTGGCTGACTGTTTTTATTTTAATTCTTGTAGCTGCTCTCGTATCCAGGCGCTGGCAGTACCCTGGATAGAGGCCTTTCAGAGTGGGTGGGAGTATTGAAACTTCCCGAGGCAGATAACGGCCCACTGAAAAAGCGCGCAGAGATTAACATCAAAATAATGGCCGTCAAATTCTTTTACAATATTGTGCCTGTCATGCCATAAAAAACGCTTGATAAATATATAAACCACTTGGTCAGGTTTTTTAACACTTTGCCATTCGCAAACGATTGCAGGAACGAATTCATTCACGAAGAAGCATATATGGTGCTCTGAAAATACGCAGGAGCGCGCTTGCCCGCGACGGGGCAATGAAAAATGCATGGTTCAAAACGCAGGCAGTGCGAATATCAGCAGCGGTGCATTTCTGAGCTGCCTATGCGGCAGTGAAGAGTGTGCCCTGTCGCGGGCAAGCCCCCTCCCACTGGGATCGGATCTACCCGTGAGATGCATCGCGGGCAATGAATTTTCGTGGGAGGGGCCTTGGCTGCGACATATCAACAGGTACGGCTATGTCGCATAGTGTTTGAACACCTGTCTACAACGGCCAGGAATGAACCCTTTCTTGACCCTCTTTTTTTCGTCTCAGGTTCGTGCTTTAAAAATCAATGACTTACAAAGGTTGATGAAAAAAGGGGTAAAACGGCTTCAGGTGCATATTTTTCTTTGAAAACGGAGGGTTATCGAGCAAAGTGTCTACTTCACTGCCGTATAGGCAGCTCAGAAACGACCAAAGCTGCGACCGGTATGAGTTGTCTGTCTTCACTGCCGTATAGGCAGCTCAGAAAAGTCAGCCTCAAGTGAAGATGAAGCCCGCCGCCTTCACTGCCGTATAGGCAGCTCAGAAATGTTCAGGATCACCCCCGAAGAACAGCAGCAGCTTCACTGCCGTATAGGCAGCTCAGAAACCGCACCCTGCATGCTGTCGCCTTCCACTTGCCTTCACTGCCGTGTAGGCAGCTCAGAAAAGATTCAAATCGCACAGTCCTGAGAGCCGTAACTTCACTGCCGTGTAGGCAGCTCAGAAAGGCCTCGGCCAGCAGTAGGGTGGTGCCCATGACTTCACTGCCGTGTAGGCAGCTCAGAAAAACGAATGACACGCTGCTGCTTACCAGGGCGGCTTCACTGCCGTATAGGCAGCTCAGAAAATCACCGGATGAATGTCGCCGTCCGGCAATCGACTTCACTGCCTATAAGGCAGTGAAGGCAAAAGCCGTTGATCGTGAAGGCCTGTATCACCTCAGCTACCAAACGCGCCCCAAACCTTGCGCCACATTCCTTGCCTGGGCTGCGGCGGGACCTCCATCACCACATGTGGCATATCCCGAAACCGAATCCATGATTCGTTACGCCATTGCAATACGCTCAGGGCATTGCCGAACCATTGCATCTGATTCAGGCACGGTTGATCGCCCGTGACCGCATGTTGCTGATGCAAAACCGGCAACACGTCATGAGTCAGCCAGTGACGCAAGGCGCGGTTTTCGGGGATGTAATGGTGAACCAGCATCGCAAACACACCGGATTCACTGAGCAGCACGCACTTTTCCCAACGGCCATGGGCTTGCAGCCAGGCTGTGCGACGTTGATCCGGGTCGAGCTTGAGGGTGGCGCGTTCGTCCAGCTTCTTGCCCATCAGGCGCGCAAGGTCTGCCAGACAAAACCATGCCTGAGCGTCACACACGACGGCACGCAATGCGCGGTGATGGCGGTTGAAAACGAGGGCTTCAAATTGTTCTGTGCAGGGCGCAGAGGGATTGAGGGGGTACATCGGCGTAGCTCCTGGATGATTGAAGCTGCCAAACAACGTCGTCAAACGAATGGGTGGCAGCTGTGCGAAGGTTGACGAACCGGTATCCAGGAAACCGGCAGACCCGAAGGTCTCCGACGCACAGCCGCCATAACACGTACTTCAAGCGTAAGCCTGAGGCAGTGGGGGAGACGCTGATACGCCTGGATAGATCGGATCGTCAAACCCGGCCGCTGATTTTGCAGCGAACGGCGCGGAGACTAACGCGCACTGCGAGACGTGGCAACTGCTGGCCGTTCGATGCCTGTTTCAATCACTGCTCATTCAGAGAAGCCAGTCAGCTGTTCACGCCAAACCGGCAATAGCTGCTCATCAATCACCCAATGAGACTGCCCAGGACGTATGCAGACACCACCGACCCAACGCTCATGAGCAGCATGCTCCAGCCAATATGCTTCACCCCTCAAAACCTGCTTGCCCAATGGCGTAATCGTCAACAGACGACGAGGCCATTCCAGATGAGCCTCCGACTCGATCAGCAAAGGGCGCGGAGTATCGATCAGCGGTCGCATCATCGCGTGAAACATCAAATCCCCAAGAAACGGCAGCGGTTCGCGTTTGGCCATCAGCTCGGCGAAAACCCTGCCGCATGCCACCGGGCCTGCTTCGTCCACACACTGCAAAGCCAGACGCTCAGTGAGCGACAAACCATCGCGAATACCCGGCAACTCCTGCAATTGCCGCAACAGCGCCGGCGCGAGAAAGGGTAGGGCAGCGTTCGGTTCATGAGCCAGTTTCGCCAACGCGACGGGAGATGAATCGCAATAAGCCAGCCACGCCTGGCGCGCCAACAGCAGCGCGTCCTCATCGATCAGCCTGCGCTGCGGCCAAAGCCAGGCAAGCACATCGGGAGCCAGTTGCCCGATACCGATAAAACGCTGAACGCCGGGCACACGATCCACCTCAATCAGCTCAAGCTTGCGCGGCAGACGCTCAAGCCCCGCCAGCGCCCGAATCAGGAAAAGCTGGTCATAAGCATCCGCTTCACACCACAGCACACTATGGTCGGCGTCGCTCAACTGCGTAAGGTTCGAGTATTCATCGTCGAGCCGTTGCGCAGCATCGGCCACATCAATCCCGAAAGCATCGCTGATGAACTGACCGCGAAGCGCCTTGTACGCCTCGGCAGGCAAATCCTGAACCGGCCCCATGCACAGCGGGTCCGCCAGCATCCGAAATGAACCCTTGAAACCCGCCAGTTGCAGGCTGTGCGCAATGTCATTGCCGCAACGCCAATGCACCGTCCGCGCCTCATCACTCGCCTCGAAATCCGGATGCCGCGCCGCAAAATCCACCGCATCCACATGCGCCTTGAGCTTGGGCCAACTGCTGAAACCCAACTCCCGGGCGATCAGCCACTGAGCATCGGACAGCGTCACAGGCGCGGAGGAATGATTACGTGAAATCAGCGAAAGCTCATCAGGCGCAGCGCCATTTTTCATACGCTGCAAAAGCTCCTTGGCCCGCTTGCGCTGCTGCTCAAGGTTGATACGACCGTCATTGGACAATGACGCAGAACGAGTAGACATACGATCTCCTTGCACAAACCTTGTCCGCTTGAAGGTCGGGAGTCGTAGTGACGAATGCGAGAGGCAAGATCCTGGGCGCAGCCCTTTCCGCGGATGGAGGCGTGGATAGCGCCGAGCGGGAATATAGGCAATGGGTCCGATGAAAGCAATGTTCACCGGACCCTGATACTGCGCTTTCTGTGGGACCGGATTTATCCGGGAAGGGCGTCACCGAATAACCATCTGGATGCTGCTGGTCATACATGTAGGAGGTTTCTGGGCTGCCTACACGGCAGTGAAGGCGCTTCCTGTGCCGTTCTGCGGCCTCGGCCTTTTCTAAGCTGCCTACACGGCAGTGAAGATCGCACGAGCGCCTGGCGGTGATTCGGAGCTGTTTCTAAGCTGCCTACACGGCAGTGAAGATGTCGTTCGGCGACGCCCGCCTAGCCATATGTTTCTAAGCTGCCTATACGGCAGTGAAGTGGGGCGCTTCAGATCGCGACCCTGACACCAATTTCTAAGCTGCCTATACGGCAGTGAAGACACGCGGGCTGGTCGTGCCACATCAACATATTTTCTAAGCTGCCTATACGGCAGTGAAGGCGCCAACGGCGGGCGTATCAGCGCCGTGGATTTTCTAAGCTG
The DNA here is from genome assembly GCF_015471405.1 of Pseudomonas cichorii. Taxonomy (GTDB): domain Bacteria; phylum Pseudomonadota; class Gammaproteobacteria; order Pseudomonadales; family Pseudomonadaceae; genus Aquipseudomonas; species Aquipseudomonas serbiensis. Next base: position 319,058 of record NZ_BLVZ01000004.1, on the reverse strand, counting down.
CCTATACGGCAGTGAAGCACCAGCCTGCGAACTGCCACTCATCCTCGCCTTTCTAAGCTGCCTATACGGCAGTGAAGTAGGCGCCGCTCAGGTTGGCGTCCTCCAGGTTTTTCTAAGCTGCCTATACGGCAGTGAAGTAGACACCTTGCCTTATAACCCTCCGTTTTTAAAGAGAAATCACGTGCCCAACACTGTTTGACCCTTTTTTCTTAGGCTTCCGTAAGTTATTGATTTTAAAGAAGCCTGAGAGGGCTAGAAAAAAGAGGGTCAGAAAAGGGGTAGTTAAATCGTGGCTTGGCATCGGCAATCTAGGAGTAATGCCGATCAGTTGAGGTCATAGATCGCTTTGTGGGAGGCAGCTTGCTAGCGACTTCACGTACAGACGCAGAATATCTGTCGGTTTCAAGGCCTTTTTCGCCAGCAAGCTGCCTCCTGCAAGCTTGCGTGTGCCTTAAATGATCGGCATCGGGATCTGCAATGTCGGAGGGAGAGGTCGGTACATTCAAGGAATATGTATTGTCTGGAATGCCGTCTCGCGAATGAATTCGCTCCTACTCAGGTAGCTACTTTCTTTCATTGGCAGGACGATAGTTGTCGCCTGTAAGCGGGCTCCAGGCTCAGCAACCAACAAAATCCAGGCACAAAAAAACCGGCTCAGTGGCCGGTTTCTTTTAAACCCAAGTTCTGCAACCGCTTGAGTGTCTTGCTATGTGGTGCCCCGAGGGGGATACGGGATCTTCTGAGCAGAAAAGTACCAAATGCTGCAATTGGGTGAAACGCCCGGCTACTCTGGGGATCGGAGCTGTTTGGTTTTGGCCATAGACGGCAGGATCTTGCAACTGCGTGGTAGCCTTTACGCCATTTTTACGCCAGGAGGGTGCAATGGCTTCGTATAGAAAGCGAAGTGGTGGGTGGCGGGCTGAGGTGGCCAAGCAAGGCGTGCGGGATTCTCAGACATTCGACACCAAGGCTGCGGCCGTCGCTTGGGCGACCGCTCGCGAGGTAGAGATCATGGCTCAGTGCGGGAAGTCGCGTTTAACTGTGTCGATGACTCTCTCTGAGGCATTACGTCGTTACAAGCTTGATGTTTCACCAACAAAGGCTGGTCAGCGCTGGGAAGAGCTGCGACTTGATCGGTTTGACAGAGAGCTGGAGTGGGTCGGTGATCTGATGGAACGTATCACCTCTGAGCAAGTTGCCCAATGGCGAGATGCACGCTTGAAGGTAGTCAAGACTGCTACTGTTCGGCGCGAGATGACTTTGCTTTCATCCGTATTTGAAATCGCCAGGCTGGAGTGGAAGGTATGTTTGGCCAATCCAGTTCGTGACGCAAAGCGCCCGAGCAACGGGCCGCCCCGCGAGCGACGTGTTGCTCCAGGTGAGATCAGTGCACTGATCAACAGGTTGGGCCATGTCGAGGGTCAAGCGCCAGTGACACTGATGCAGGAACTGTCCTACGCCTTCTTGATTGCCATTGAGTCCGCCATGAGGCAGGGGGAGATATTGGGCATGACCGCTAAGTGGGTGAATCTGCGAGAGCGCTTTGTTCGGCTGCCCAAAACGAAAAACGGTTCAAGTCGTAACGTACCGCTCAGCAAGCGTGCGTGCGAGTTGCTGGAGCCGTTGTACAAGGGGAAGGGGCCGAATGATCGATTGTTCCGGCTTGAGTCAGCTTCAGCGGATACGATGTTTCGCAGGGTCCGTGACGAACTGGGGATCGATGGACTGACTTTCCACGATACACGGCATGAGGCTATTACCCGGCTCGCTCGTAAGATCGATGTACTGGACTTGGCCCGCATGACCGGGCACAAAGATCTGAAGTCGTTGATGATCTATTACAACGCCACCGCATCGGAGGTGGCCGAGCGATTGGGATAAAAAAGCCTGCGAGATCCGCAGGCTTCTTTCTTCACGCTGGCTGTCGCAATCGCCTGGCAACGGGCAACTTGGCTCTGTGTTGTCGCAACCAGGTAATCACCTCTCCAGCAAACCACCGCTTTGCAGCTTTCGCGCCAGTGGCACAAGGCTGCATGCTTACCGGAAAGCCTGGCTGAACCACGACTCTACGTTCAACCGTGTAGGTCGAAAGTTTCAAGTAGGCGGCGATATCTTGCGATGTCCATAGTTCGTTTTCAGCGGTCACCGCTGGGCGTTGCAGTTGCCGGATCAGATTTTGGATTGAAACAAGCAGATCTGCATCGCCGTTTGGCAGTTCAGCGTGCATAGCGTTTCTCTCTGGTTGCACGGGCTGCAGCTTGGTTGGCCATCACCGTTGCCCATTCCTCGTTTTTCCGCTGCTGCCTTATTTTGCTGCATCCCATGTGGCGACGTGTTGAGCGTGCGAACCCACATATGTCGCAGATACTGGGTAGATCAAGCCGCTTGCTGGCCATCGCTGGCCGAGTACGAGAGAGAGTCATGCTTGGCCCTCACTATGTCCTGGTCTTTTCTGAGCCGATGCTACTGCTTGTGCAAGAGCATCAAGAAGTAGGTCCTGACGTTTTTGGCGGTCAAGTTTTTCAGCTATGGCCTGGATGACGAATGTGTTCATGCTGATGTACTGATCTACAGAGGCGTTATGAACTTCTTCACGCATTCCATCCGGATACCTGATGACGAACTTATCAGCTTCCCGAGAGTTTCTTATCTTTGACTGGATAGTGTCGTTAGATATGACTTGTGCTTCCCGAGCAATATTTAAGTATTTTTGAGCAATAGACGTCATAGAATGGACTCTCTGTTAAAACTAAAAGATTGGGTTTATATCGATTTTTATATGCAGCCGGAGTGAGGTTTAGGTTTTGGCAACCTTCCTTGCCTGCTGATTGGCTGATCGTGCTGCTTGGTAGTCGCTTGAGGTGATTTCGACCGCACCCTCTATCCAGCCTGCTGATGGCTTACCGGTCGCAATATTTTGGGCGTGCATGACTTCATTGATTTGAAACCCAAGTTCAAAAAAAGCGCTGCTGTCGTGAATAAAGAAGATGCCGCCGCACAGCAGCAGGTTGCCTGTGTTGATGTTTAAGCGATCCCAAGTATCGTGAATCGATAGACGGCTAGGGCAGTATGCTTGCCAAAGGTCAAGCAAACGCTGGTGTTCAGATCGGGCTGCTGTGCGATCTTCCTTCGTTGACCCCTTGGGGAGCCTTGCTGCTACCCGGAGGCTTCGATAGCCATATTCGTCCGGTAGACGCCAATGAACGTCATGCCCTTGGCCAGCACTGAGTTTCACACCACCGGCGAAGTTCGACGTGATATCGCGCATAGGTGCGACTTCCCCGCCAAATTGCTGGCCAAGTGTTTCTAAGGCCCTGAGAAACAAGTCCTTGGATGCATGGAACTCTTCAATGATAGCGACCGGGCAGGGGGCTTGGGTCTTGTAGAAGTAGCTTGTGCTCATGCTTGTGCTCCGGGGTGAAACGGGTTGGCCAGCAGTTGGGCCACAATGGCCGCATCGCTCGCAGTTAGGTCACCTTGGGCTTGAGCCATGCTGGTCAGGCATTCGAGGCGGATCCGGGTAACAGGTGTTTTTTGCACCTGGTAGTCGAATAGCGCCGTGCCGACGATCCGTATGGCCATAAGGCGACGTGCAGGTGTTACCGCTTGCTGATCTGGTGTTGTGGTAGCCTTCGCATCGCTGCCGCTTTGGTGCTGTGCTTTCATCGTGTTGCCCTCAGTGGTGGTTGGTGCCGGGGAGTTGCCCCTCCTCGGCACCGTTCTAATCAACTCTATTAAGAAACTGCTACACCGGGTCCTCCTCACCCATTGATCGTGCAAGCTCTAGAAGTTGATACGGCTCGCAGTTCTGAATCTCCGTAACGTTCAACTCACCGTTCTTGCCAAAATCAAATAACCACTGGCCAGACATGAACCGTTCAGGAATTTCTTTCCCGAACCCCTTCGCTGCATCCCGAGCTGCGTCAAAGCTATTGATAGCTTTTGTTATCTCTCTCTCAAGATCTCCTTTCGCTTTAGAAAGTTCTTCATGTGCTCTTTCCAAATAGAAAAGTTGGCTCTTGAATTTGGTAATTGGTTTTTCTGTAGCATTTGTTTTTGCAGTCAAGATATTTCTCCCTTCGTGGTTTGGCGTTACGTTAGTTGGTATTGGTACTCTGCATTTCTGATCAGATCCGGCGTTAACCGATGCTCATTTATGTCTGATCCTTTCGGACCAGGTGAATCACAAGGTCTTTAAAATCGACGCAATCCTCTGTTTCTGACTGCCAGATCAAAACCGCATCGATCTGCCCTCTCGTGCAGCTATCAACCAGAAGTGTTCTATGTCCGCTGCTTACTACTACATCCATGATCACTAGCAGGCCTTGGTCGCTATAAGCTTCTGCATTGATGATTCGTGTATCGACACCTCTGGTTTCAAGGTGCTTTTGGGTGGCTTTGAGTCGGGCGATGCCTTCGCAAGCGGGGATAAGTTGAATGTGCATATCCCTTACTCCTTGAATACGAAGCAACGAACCGTTGCTGGAAGGGGGGCGAGTGGCGTCAGAGCTTGCTGGTTCGCCCGGATCTGGCTTTCCACACGGCGGCTTGTATCGATTAGCGGATGTGTTCGGCAGTCCTTCAGTAGCCGGCGCAGAACACCCAAGTCCGGAAGCTTCTGCCGGTGTTCGTGGGCCACCTCTGCGAACTGGTTGAGGTTGATCGCAATCAGCCCAGGCTTTTTGCTGTGATTGACCAGAGGCTGATCTGTGAGGCTTTCCAGGTAGTCATATAACTGCCAGAACTCGTTCACCTCTTTAGGGTCTGTAGTGATCGCTGCTTGCCGCTCGTTCGCCATCGCGAGCAGGTATTTGCGTGTCGCTTGGACCATGTGGTCAGGTACTGGCAGCACAAGCTGTAAGCAGTCCACCAGGGCCAACATCATGCTGTGGTTCCGAATCACCCGGTCTGATGACAGTTTGCGAGAGGCCCACAATTCTGTTCGGTATTTGGGGTACATCTCGGCAAATCGCGCCATTACCTTGGACTCGGATTTCATGGCCTTGACGATGAAGTGATTCACTGTGTCCAGGTCCGTCTGCACCAGGGCATCAGCCGCAGCTCTGCTCTCCTCGGTGATTTGTGGCTTCATAAACGGGAGTCGGACGATACGGCTTATGATCGCTTCGTGGGCCGTAACTATGGCGTTCTGAGCGATCACAATTGCTGCCCGGAATGGTGGTTCGTAGGTGTCGTTGGTATTGGTCTTCACACCTCTAGTGCGCAAAAGTCCGCCGCCGTAGAAATCCTTGAACTCGTCCCACTCAAATGACTTTGCGTTATCTGCGTCGGTGTTCCGGTCGGCTTCCAACAAGACCAGGGGAAGATTGGATACTTGGCCCATGGCTCGGCTCCGGCCAGACGTTGACGTCTTGGCGGGGTCGAATCCCTCATAGAGCCGCCCGAACAGCTTCCACACAAACTTGATAAGTGTCGTCTTGCCTGAGTCCGGTTCACCCGACATCTCAAGGAACGGAAAGCTTTCGTATTCGTCCCTGATCTGTTCTGCGAACAACGACCCAAACCAATAAGTAACTGCCAGCAGGCCGTTCTCTGCGAAGCACAGCCACAGATTGCTCAACCAGTCATCACGGTAGTTTTTCGCATCAATGGCCATCTTCACCTTCACCGACCGCATCAGGCACTTGACCCGCTTCCGGCCGAATTCAAAGTAGTCCTCATCGTTGACCTTGAACACGCTGCCGCTGTGGATCGCGATGTCATTGAAGATGTAGGCCTTGTGTTCCTTGCTGTAGCCTAGGAAGTCTATGGTTTCGACCGTACGCAGTCCTTCGGTCTGGCGCATGATGATCTGGTCAAGGTGTTTCTGAGTTCCGAGCCAGGTAGCGCCGGCATACATCAGGCGAGTCTTGAACTCGCCGCTTGAGGAAATCTGTTTGGGAGTGAAGGTGATTTTTTCATCCTTCTCATCCTGAGATCCCGCTACGCACACGTAGAACCAGGCGTCGCCGGTTACATCATTGACCTGCTTGTACAATGTGTTGAATCGGCAGTTAGCCAGTAGCTTGAGTGTGCAGACCTTTTCCAAGGCCTTGCGCCTGGCTTCCCTATCACTTATCAGCTGTTCGTCGTGGTCCTTGGGATCGGTTGGCTCATCATCGAGCTTGGATAGGTCGAACTTGGCCCAATAGGTCTGGTGACCAAACTCCAGGGCAAACTCCGAATTTGTCTCATCCCAGGTGTACATCAGCAGCGCCTTTTCCCTTGGCGTAGGGGCCAGCAGCAGCTTTCCTTCGTGACGGGCAGCAGCCAGGTCACGCTCACGTCGCTTGTCGCGTGCTTCGCCTTTTTCCTCAAAGTTCCAGCGCAGATGTAGATCGTTCCAGTCCACTTTCTTTTTGCCGCGCTGCGGTACTAGTGCTGCCCGGCATGTGAAGCCGAGTTCACGGGCCTGTTTCACCCAACGCATCAGGTAAACGTGGGCCGTAGGTTCGTTGTCCAGTGCCCACACAAGCGTAGGCAGATCACCCTTGCGCTGTTCTGCCAATGCCTTCAGCGCTTCTCCGGGATAGTTGGTGCTGGTCATGGCCGATATAGCCTTGACCCCGTTCAATCCCAGGGCGATTGCATCGAACACGCCTTCCACGATCCACAGTTCTTTCTCCGTGGCCAAGTCAGTGTCAGGTGGGCACCACCACTGGCCCGCGATGCTGTACTGGGGCTTGAAGCGCGCCTTCATTTTGCCGAAGCGTGCAGGCCGGTCGATCAGTCGTTCCCAATACCCACCATTGGGCATTTCAAAACGCACTGTTGCAGACGTGTCGCGATTTTCGTAATTGACGTACGTTTCTTGGGTGAACCAGGCACCGATCATTCCAACATCAAACCCACGGATAAATTCCAGATAGGCCCGTGCTGTAGCGGTAGGGTTTTCCTCAGTTGCAGGTGCTCGCTTGCTCATGTCCTCGAATAGGTCAGGGTAGATGTCCTTGACGTCCTCGATCAGGCCGCATCTAGGGCGTCCGCAGCGAATCTGATAAGGATTGTCATAACGTGCGTACAACTCTTTCTGGCGGCAACTGGGACACTCGCCGCCGCGCATGTAGTTGGCTCCATTAGTTTTGTGCTTGAGGTTGTAGTCATCCTCCAAATACTTCAGCACTTGATCACGGATATTCGCTTCCATCATTTCGATTACTTCACTGTCTTCAGGCTATGCGCGAGTGCGCCTATCAACCGCTTTTGCGCGGCCATTGCAGGGTTTTTCATGAGAATTACGGTGTGGCGTTCTTGGTTATTTACGGTTCGGTAGGCGTCGTCGTACCAGTGCTCGGCAAGGGCCAGGCTGTAGCTAGCCTTCAACAGTTTGAGCAGTGCTGTTGCCTCGGCCGGGGCCAGTTCAGCTCTGATAACAACGGCGTTTCCCATCGTGAAACCTCGATTTCGGGCATAGCTCACCCAAACCCACGGCAAACGGGGCAGGGAATGATTAAGGGGAATTACGAGTTGGTAATGCGGTAGCGCCCGTTGTCGGGGGCGTTAATGATGCGTTCGTAGATCAGGCTGACCGGGATAGCCCAGGCGTGGCCGGTTGATGGGTCGGTGATAACAGAATGGGTTTCCGTGCTACTGGCGACATCGAGGCGCTGCCGATCGCTGATCGCACTCAGGTCGCTATAGGCCAGATGAACCATCCTTGAGGCCATTTGATTCTGGACGTCGTAGTCCGTAACCAGATACTGGACAGTGCGGTCGAAAAGTTGCTGATCGTTGCTCAGGTGTTCTGAGTGGTGACGTTCCAGAAAGGCAAGTGCCGCAGCTTTCAGCACGTCCTGATACTCCAGGGCTACGGGGGACTTGTTCATTGTGCTGACTCCGGGGCCTGGAACAGGTTGATTGCTGCCAAAACCTCTCCATGCCGTGCGGCCATGTGGTCCTTATGGGCACTCAAAATCTGCTTGGACTCGGCCATGCTGATCGAGCCGTCTTCCAACGATTGAGCAATGATCTGATCGACTGTGCCGCGCTTGGCTGCGACCTGGACAGATCGAGCATATAGCTCGACGTTATCTAGTGTTTCAGGGTCAGCTACTTGGACAAATAATCCCCCATAGATCCCAGCTATGTAGGCCGGATAGTGTGTGGTTCCGACCATATTTTCCAACTGGTGGATCTGGAAGTCGGTCAGAGGGCTGCTGCCACAGTTTTGGAAGGCATGGTTTTCAAACTTCTTCTGCTTCATACCGAGACGGCTTGCTGCGAGACGGATACCGCCCGAACTACGGATAACCGAACTGACCATTTTTTTCCGTGCATCTAGAATTTGGCGTTTCATCTTCTAGTTCTCCCTGATGGCCAGCGCCGTTATTGTGAGGCGGCGCTGGTTCTGTTTTCGATCACGCCATCTTTGATCCCCAGCAGTACCGCAGCGCGATGTGCCTCCCCCCGGCGACCTTTGATACGACCGTTGAGAAGGTCGCTGACCAAATTTTTGTGCAGACCATGAAGCCGACTGAATTCCGCAATGCTCATTCCTTTTCGATCAAGCGCTCTGCGGGCTTGCTCCGGCGTAACTGGCGCGGGCATAGTGTGGTCACTCCTGTTTGTTTGGGGTGTTTTGTGTTCAGTGACGGTCATTATGCACGCGAAATTGGTCTTGTACAGAGGGAAAGCTTGAAAAGTTGTGCATCGAATTTAATGGATGAAAGAATTCCAGGTGAGCGGCTGCGTGAAGAACGTGAGCGCCTGGGCCTAAGCCAAGAGGATTTGGCGCAAGCAGGGAGTGTTAATAGGAACACTCAAGGCAGCTATGAACGGGGGGTTCGGAATCCGGACACCTCCTATCTTGCCGCCGTGGCTTCCCTTGGCATTGATGCTGGCTACGTTGTGACCGGGGTTAGGCAGATCTCGGACATTTCCTCGGAAGAGGCCACGATCATTGAGCAGTACCGATTGATTCCAGATGAAGACAGAAAAGCGTTGCGACGCTTTCTGCGAGCCATGGTCGATGACATCGGCAGTGACCGCGAGTGACCTTGATCCGTCTTTCACTTCAAACCTCCTGATCCTTCCCGATACAGCCATTTCCTCAATGCATTTCAAGGAGTTAAGGCATGTTGGAAATGGCAGCGGTCAAGTGTGCGTGTCCCGAAACCATCGCCTTGCAAGGCTTTCAAGTGAGTCACTGCGAACGTCAATTGGTCCAGAGCTACCGGCAAATGACGGAGCTGGAACAACGGCAGATACGGCGGCTCATCGACCAACTGGTTTTACACCCCGAATCATTGGCTGAGTAGCGTTCCTTTCCCCTGATCGTCGGCTTTGGTGTCGACGATTTAAGCAACACGTTGATGCCCCAGATGGTCAAATAGCTCCCTCTGCATATCTGCAGGCAGGCTTCGGATCTGCGCTGCCAGATTGATTGCATCATGGGGTTCCTGATGCAATGCCGATGGGCGCAGCGTGTGATCGAATGAAAGAGTTGAAAGCCAAGTGTGTCCGCACTTGGCGTCCAGACATTGGCAGTACAGCTTGACGTAGGTTCGCGTGATTGTCTCCCGCGAGCTAATCCGCCCCTTGTGTCCGCACGTCGTACAATGAATCCGCATTGTGTCCCTCCCCAGGGTGTCCAGTGGCCAGCATATTAAAACAATTTTTAGTTGTTTTAACTTTGATTTGGTGTATCGGCAGTGTTTTGGTCTGTTGAAGGCAGATCTTTCCAGTTAAATCGCCTGTCTTCCCGCAGTGTTTGGTTAGCCTGGTCAAAGAGCTGGCAGATCGGGCGTATCTCGTTGCTTGTGTACACCCGGTCGATCTTCTCGATGTCACCGAAACCACCGCTGTTTTCCGGGATGATGCCTGCCAGGGCCGGGTTCATTCGCCAGGCTGCAATCACGTCGTTACGGGTGATGTTCTTGACCTTCTCCAACTCGTCCTTGGCCTGGAAGTCACCTACAGGGATGATCTGAATGGCTTTCTCGGCACCGCCCGGAATGTTGACGAACATCGACCGGAAGTTGCCCACGCCCTTGCTGGCCGACATCTGAGCGCGCAGCTCGTCCTCGTCCTCTTCGGTCAGGTTCGGATCGTTCGTGTAGAAGATGTAACCCGCGTGAGCGCCGTTGTTGTAGTAGCGCCGGCGAAACAGGGTTGCTGCCTCGTTGAGCAACAGTGACTGCAGGCCGCCGAGATATTCCGGCACGCCGTAAATGTTCTGTTCCACGTCGTAGTTGAAGATGTGTTCTATCTCGTCCTCTTCAAACTCTTCTTCCTGGCCATTGGGCAGCAACTGGATGAACCCGCCGCCGATCCTCACCCGCATGTTGATCGCTGGCAGGTGCTGCAGCTCCAGGATCTGCCCGATCAAGTTCGGTACTCGATAGAAATACGCCTCACCGAACACATTGAAGTCGAGCGCGGCCCGGCTCATGGTGCTGACCGTCAACCCTTCGGATGGCTTGAATTCACGCAACAGCAGATTGCGCTTGAACCCTGGAATTGCGCCGTGGTGCGCGTTGGCCTTGAGCAGCTTGGCCAGGCCTTGGCGCGACACCGGCGGGGTGTAGATACGTCCGTTTTCGCTGGCGAACACGCCCAGGTACTGCCCGATATTGTTTGTCAGTACCGGTTCCGGTGCTCCGAATGTGAATGCTCGCATTGGCTGCTGTGCCGGCTTTTCCAGCAGTTGGGGTTTTCGCTTTGCCATGTTGTGTGGATCCGCTGAGTGTGTAGCGGCTACGCCGCTGCTTGTCGGTGTTGAGGGGTTCGTATTGCAGGGCGTGCATGATTGCCCAGGCGACGTCGGCGTGGCCGGTGGCGTCGGTGCGTGAAGCGCTGTAGGTGACCTGGCCGCTGTTCGTCGTGCCGCGCTTGATCGTCAGGAAGGCCTGAGCGATATCGTTCCAGCCGGCGTCCCATTCGATACGGCTGCCCTGAATCGTGTCTTGGGCCTTGAGTACCAGGAGATTTTTGGTTTCCAGGCTGTAGTGGATCGAGGTCGCACGCGGGTAGAAGTCCCGCACCATGTCGAAGACGCCATAGCCAATGCCGGTCGTGTCGATGCCGATGTGCTGGACGTTGAAGCGCTCTGTCAGCTTCTTGACCTGAGCGGCCTGGTACTTGAACGACTGCCCGCGCCAGGAATGCTTCTCCAGGATCCGGAACTTGCCGCCCGTCTCCAGCGGTGGTGCGATGACCACACACGTTGCATCGTCGCGGGTCCGGCTCGGGTCGTAGCCGATCCATACCGGGCTGTTGCCGAACGGTCGTGGTTCTTTGGGATCGGGGTCGTAGTCGGTCCATAGCGCCTGGTCCGAGTAACAGCGTTCCAGGTCTTTAAGCGAGAACGCGCCCATGGTGCTGTCGATGAACTTGCACATGAAGAGCTGTTCAAACGTGTCCTCGTCATACTCCAGTTGCAATTGCTCGATGTCGAACAGGTCACAACCGCCGGCAATGGCGTCCAGAATCGTGATGACCTTGCGCCATTGGCCATCCGGACAGAGTGCCCCGGCTGATATCTGCTTATCGCTTGGCCACGGATCCTTTGCCTTCTTGCGTTTGCTGTTGCGGAACTTCTCGCCGTCCCAGAATGGATAGGCCTGGTGGGACACGGCGCTGGGCGTTGAAAAGTAGGTCTTGCGCCACTTCTTGTGGGTCGCCATGGCGCTGGCCACTTTGTTCAACTTATCGAAGTCGCGGATCCAGAAGTATTCATCCACATACACATGGCCATGGTGTCCCTGGGCCGTGCTGCTGTTCGTGCTCAGAAAGCGCAACTCTGCCCAGGGCTTGCCGTCTTTGCTGAGCACAATCGGGTTGCCGGTCAGCTCCAGGCCGAACCACTCCTGGGCAAACGCGATGATGTAGCTTCGGAAGATCTCGGACTGGGCGCGGCTGGCTGACAGAAACACCTGGTTATCGCCGGTCAGCACGGCGTCCATGAAGGCCTCACCGGCGAAGTAGTACGTCAACCCAACCTGGCGACTTTTGAGGATGTTCCGGATCCGGGCGGTCAGTGGGTTCTGTTTGGCGGCAAACAGCTCTTTCTGATAGCCGTACATTTTGCTGATGAACTTGTCGAGAAAGTCCACTTCGCGCAGTTCGCTGACGTCGTTCTTCGCTGCTTTCTCGCGCTTCTTGCCACCTTTCTCCTTGCGCCCGCCACGTTCACGGCGTTCGCCGCGTTGATCGTCATGACGCTGGCCATCGTCGCCCTGGACGTCATTCACGGGTGCCGGCAGGGGCTTGGCGCACTGCTTGGCCAGGCGTTCGCGAACCGTCGTCAGCCGGTCCAGTTCGTCCAGCTCGCCCTTGCTCAGTGTCTCGGTTTTCTCCAGGAGCAGGGTGATGCGCCGGCTGACAGCGGTCAGCGGCTCTTCATCCGTCAGCATGTCTTCCCAGCAGCCCTGGCGGATCCAGTAATAGACGATCCGGATATTGGGCAGGTTGAGCTGCGCCTGGATTTCCTTCGCTTTATAGCGTCGGAGAAACATGCGTTTAGCGGCTTCTTTTACTTCTGTCGAGTAGTACATGGGCCGCAGTCTATGCGGCGAAAAGGCGAGAAACGCGCAGTAAAATTCCTCTTTTCTCCTAGATTGCAAAAATAGGAGAAACGCGGATTTTAACCGTTTGTTCGGGGCCAAACGGGTCAATATTGTGGCGGCTCAAATCACCGATTGAGCGCAGTTATCAATGCCCCGTTCCCTTGTCAGCTTCTGGAAACGTGTCGCCACCAGCGGTCCTACCTGCGACGGTCGCGTCATTCTTCCGCAAGAACTGCGCGATATCGCTGAAACGTACAGCACCTCTACTTACACGGCGGTGATCTGGTCCGAGCATGAGCGCTGGCCAGGATCGTATGGCACGGTCTACTCGGTGCGCCTGATCGAAGGTACTGAGGATCTGCTGCCTGGTCAGGTCGCCCTGGAAGCCCAGTTGAAGCCGAACGACAAGCTGTTGTGGCTCAACGACCAGGGCGAAAAGCTGTTCACCAGCATCGAGATCACCCCGGACTTTGCCAGCAGCGGCAAGGCCTATCTGACCGGTCTGGCCGTGACCGATTCCCCGGCGAGCCTGGGCACCCAGGAACTCTACTTTTCCCGCAAGACCGGCAAGCCCGTTCATTACGCGGCAGCAGTGGCGCTCGGCTCGCTGAAAGACGACGAGCCAAAAGGCGAGATGGCCAAGGTGCTCCATCTGTTCACCAGCCTGTTCAAGCGCTTCGGTATTGAAGAAGCGCCCGCCGACACACCCCCGCAAACCCCTACCGAGAGCAAACCCCCAATGGATGAAGCTACAGCCAAAGCGCTGCAGGCCTTGATCGAGCAGCAACTGATCGTGACTGCTGGCATTCAGGCTCTGATCGACAGTTTCGCAGAAGCACCGCCGGAGCCTGATCAGGAGCCGATCACCGATGTACAGACCGCTGTTGACGACATCGTGGCAACTGCTGAGGAAGAAAAGCAGTTGAGCCGTCGCCAAAACACCGGCAACAAAGCCGTTCTGGCTGGCATGGCCAAGCTTGAACAGCAGTTCAGCAAACTGCTGGACGCTCCTGCAGGTCGCCATCTGTCACGCACCACCGGTGCGAATGACCAGAAAAAGAAGGTGTTCTGACATGGCGCACCCACTGAGCGCCTATGGCGCAAAAATGTATGCAGAGCTGCAGGTGGCCATTGCTGATACCTACGGTGTCGAAACCGCAGCCCGCATGTTCAACGTCGAGCCGACGATTGCCCAGGAGCTGAACGACGCAATCACCGCGAAATCGGACTTCCTGGAGCGCATCAACGTTATCCCCGTTGGTGAGATCAAGGGTCAGAAGGTTTTCCTGGGCACCAACGGTCCCGTTACGGGCCGTACCAACACCAAGACCACTGATCGTGAAGCCAACGATGCGTCAGGTCTGGAAGACGACCAATACGAGCTGTCGTCCACCGAATCGGATGTCGGTCTGCCTTACGCGAAGATCGATGCCTGGGCCAAGTTCCCGGAGTTCCACCAGAAGTATTCGGCAGCGGTCCAGAAACAGATCGCCCTCGACCGCATCATGATTGGCTTCCATGGCACTCATGCCGCTGTTCAGACTGACAAAACCCAGTACCCGCTGTTGCAAGACGTCAACAAGGGCTGGCTGCAGCAGTTGCGCGAAAAAGCACCTGAGCAGGTGCTGAGTGAGGGCGGCAAGGAAGACGGCAAGGTCATCATGGGCGCCGGCGGTGACTATGAAAACCTCGATTCCCTGGTGCATGACGCCAAGCAACTGGTGGATGAGCGGTTGCGTGAGGGCGGCGACCTGATCGTCATCATCGGTTCTGATCTGCTGGCTGCCGACAAGGCGAAGCTGTATGCCCAGCAGGCCGGCAAGCCTACCGAAAAAGAGCGCATCGAAAGCCAACAAGTGATCGCGACATACGGCGGCCTGGCAGCCTTCAACGTTCCGTATTTCCCGGCCAATGCTGTCCTGGTCACCAGCTTCGACAATCTGTCGATCTATTACCAGGATTCCAGCTGGCGTAAGCAGACCATCGACAACCCGAAGCGCAGCCGTGTCGAGGATTACAACAGCCGTAACGAAGGCTATGTGATCGAGCAACTGGAAAAGGCCGGCCTGATCGAAAACGTCGAACAGGCGGTGGCTGCATGAGCCTGGCATTGGCGCACAAGCGCCGCGTGATCGCCCAAGGCCCAGCGGTGGCGGCTTTCGCCACTGCCAAGGTGCCGTACTCGGCGGATACCGCCCTGGCCAGCAAGGCGAATGCAAGTAAGCAATTGAAGCTCATGGAAGATGCGTTGGCCGTGGATCTGGAGCGTATCAGCGGTATCAACAGCCATGAGCAGCGCCAGTTGCTCAAGCGTAACGAGCTGCTGCCCAAATACATGGATTACGTGCAGCGCTACCGCGCTTCGGGCTTGAACTTCCAGAACTCGGTCCTTGCGTACGTCCTGATCTGGCTGTTCGACACCGAACAGTTTGAAGAAGGCCTGGAACTGGCGAGCTTTGCCATGAGCCAGGACCAGCAGTTGCCGGCACGCTTCAATCGCGACATCCCGACTTTCGTTGCTGATGAGCTGATCGAGTGGGCCGAGGCCGAGTACAAGGCTGGCCGCAGCCCTGAGCCCTATGTCTCCAACATGCTGCCCCTGGTCGATGGCCAGTGGAAGCTGTTTGAACGTATTCCGGCTCGCTATCACAAGCTCCTGGGGATGGTGGCCATCGACCGCGAAGAGTGGGCCAATGCCATCGCCAGCTTTGAACGCGCAGAAGCCCTCTACGACCGCATCGGGGTAGGGGGACGCCTGACCGCGTGCCGCAAGGAATTGGCCAAGGAAACTGCGCTGAAGTCTGCTGACTCGCCAGCGCCGGACCAGGCTCAAGAGCACGCCCAGGATCAAGCCGACGCGCCCCCTGAACGTCCTGAAGGTCCCGAGCAGGAAGCACAGGACCCAGAAGACGATCCCGCCGGCAACGGCAACGAATAACCGACTACCCCCCCCGGCGAGAAACTGTGGATGTGAGCCAACCATTTATGGCCATGACCCACTGAAACAGTTTCCTCGCCCCTATTTGAGCGGCCAGCAATGAGCTTTTCCGGGAAACCCACCACTTTTGTGGACCGTGTAATCGAGAACGATGGCTTCTGGCCGGACCTCTCCATTGCCGAGTTCCAGGCAGGTTATCGCCTGCCTGGTGAATACCTGGTGGATCTGCTGGCCGCTGACCTGAACATGGCCATGGTCGAAGTGAATACCGACCTGGCCAAGTGCAAAGCGCGCTGGCAGGCCGCTGGAGTGTCAAACGTTGAATCCGCAGACACCAGGATCCTGCCAGAGCGCACCTTTCAAGCGGCGACGTACAAACGCGCCGTATACAGTCGTGCAAAAGCCAGCCTGTTGACCCAGTTTGCCAGCGTCAATCGACGCACCGAGGCCGAAAACGCGGGCAAGGAAGCCCCAGAGACGCGGGAAACCTTTCTCGCGTTCAGCCAGGCTGCCGTCCGCTCGCTCCAGGGCCGTGGCCGCATCACGGCAGCGCTGCTGTGATCAAGCTCAAGGCGCTGACCGCCTACCTGATCGAGCGCCGGCTTGTTATGCCGGAACAGCTCGACTCCTGGACTGACCAGGTGCAGGTCGAACTGATCTGGAAGCCCGATACCCAGGGCATGCACATGGGCGACATGAATTACGGCGCAACGATAGCCATCGAGCGCTTTGCCGATCATCCGGCGCGCCTGTTTGCCCTGATCGGCAGTTGGCTGGAAACCAATGACGAAGACCGCGACGGCCTGCCTGGCGTGGTGTTTGACGTGACCATGCTCGATGACGACCTGGCCGACGTCGATATCAAGCTGCAGTTCACCGAGCCTCAGTACCTGACTGAGGATCCTGACGGCGAGATCAAGGCGTATGAAAAAACCTGGTCATTCGTGCCCTTTGAATTGTGGGTCGCGGAAAAGGGCGAGGTGACCAGCAATGTCTGATAACCCGTTCAATCTCGACATTCGCGGCATGCTCGATGCCGAAAATCTGCTGGCCCTGATGGATCTGCCCGTTCAGAAGCGCAAGCGGCTGCTGAACAACGTTGGCAAGCGCGTGCGCAGTCTGAGTCGCCAGCGAATCCGCAACCAGGAGAACCTGGACGGCACCCCTTTCGAGGCGCGCAAGGACACCAGCAAGGGCAAGAAAAAGATGGAGGCGGGGTTGGGCAAGTTGCTCGACATCACCCGTCTGACCGCCGAAGAGGCCGAACTGGGCTGGCGCAACACGCTGACCCGCTGGGTTGCTTCGCAGCAGCACAACGGCGTGTCCGAACGTCGCACTGCTGCGCAAATGCGCCAGTGGAATCAGGTTCCACCCGGCACCGCGGCGACCGTCAAGCAGGCCAAACGCTTGCGTCAACTGGGCTTCAAAGCCCGCCAGGCAGGCAAGAAGGTCGCGACCCGGCCACCGGTCGCCTGGATCCAGCAACACCTGAACTACGCCCGTGCCGGCCTGCTGATCCGTGTCCTTGAAACCGGCCCTACCAACGGTACAGGTTCGCAAAGCTGGGAAATCAAGCTGCCGAAACGGCAGTTCCTGGGCGCAAGCAGCAGTGAAACCACGCAACTGGTGAACACCGTGCTGCAGCAAATCCTCAACTCACCCCCTTCACCACGCTAACCAAGAGGCATCACATGGCACTCGGTACAGTCAGCGTTAACAATCTCAATCTTGGCCAAGGTGCCGTGACTGCTATTGAGCGCTATTTCCTCTTCATCGGACCTGGTGCGAAAAGCCAGGGCCAACTGATCCCCCTGAACTCGCAAAGCGACCTGGACGACATGCTGGGCATTCCGGCCAGCGACCTGAAAACCCAGATCACCGCCGCGCAACTGAATGGCGGCGAGAACTGGGCCTGCCTGGCTGCGCCCCTTGCTGACGATGGCGACTGGCAAGACGCCCTGGAGCAATCCCAGCAGCAGAACTATTCGGTGGAAGCCGTGGCGATTACCACGCCCGTGACCGCCAAAGCAGAGCTGTCAGCGATGCATGATGCGGTTATCGCGCTGCAAAGTCGCTACGGCCGTCGCATGTTCGTGATGGCCACCACGGTCGGTATCGATGCGGCCACACAGACCTGGGCGCAGTACCTCGGTGGTCAGAAAGCCCTGGTTGACGGTCTGTCAGCCCCTCGCGTGCTCCTGGTTCCCCAGTTGCACGGCAACAACCTCGGTGTGCTGGCCGGTCGCTTGGCCAACGCCACCGTAAGCGTGGCTGATACCCCCATGCGGGTGGCCACCGGTGCAGTACTGGGCCTGGGCGCAGTGCCGGTCGATGCCGATGGCATTCCGCTGCCGTCCGCCATATCGAGCGAGCTGGACAAGGTTCGGCTGTCCGTCCCGCAGATCTATCCGGACTACGAGGGAACGTTCTGGGGCGACGGCAACATGCTCGACAGCGCAGACAGCGACTTCAAGGTGATCGAGTACCTGCGCATCGTCGATAAGGCCGCCCGGGCCGTGCGTCTGCTGCTGATCCGCCGTGTGGGTGATCGCCGCTTGAACAGCTCGGCCAACTCAATGGCCGTGAATATCAGCGCTCTGATGGCCCCGCTGCGTGCGATGGCCAAGTCCACGAAGTTCGCTGGCCAGGTCTTCCCGGGAGAGATCGAGCAGACCCAGGACGGGGACATCGTACTGACCTGGGCGAGCAAGACCGCCGTTGAAGCCTACATCAAGCTTCGTCCTCTCAACTGCCCGAAATCGTTGACCGCGAACATCGCGCTCGATCTTTCCAGCCTCTCGGAGTAACCCTGCATGGCAGCAAAAATTGGCGGCAAGAACTTTGATGTGAACCTCGGAGATCTGATGGTTCACGTCGAGGCCGGCACCCTGGATATCACAGACAACAGCACCGTGGCGCAGACCCGAGGGGTGCCCAACGGGCATGTCGATGGTGACGTGTCAGCAGCCGGCGAACTGGAGCTGGATTCCACCAACTTCAATCTGTTGATCGAGCAGGCAAAGAGCGCCGGCAGTTTCCGCAAGCTGGAGCCGTTCGACATCGTGTTCTTTGCCAAGGCCGGCGAAGAGGAAATTCGGGTTGAGGCCTTCGGCTGCAAAGTCCGCATCTCCAGTCTGCTGAGCGTGGACCCCAAGGGTGGGGCGAAAAGCACCCACAAAATTCCGTTCGACGTCACCAGTCCGGACTTTGTGAAGATCAACGGCGTGCCGTACCTGGATACCGAAGAGATCGAGGGCCTGACCTGATGGTGTGCCCGTTTGATCGTGCCCAGGCCCTGGAGCTGCGTCAGCGCGAGCAGGCCATTGCCGCCGCGCTCGCCTCGCCACGCCCGAGCGGGCCGAGCCTGACCCATTGCGATGATTGCGGCCACGAGATTCCCCCGGCGCGCCAGGCGCTGGGAGGGATGACCCGCTGCGTCCCGTGCCAGACCCTTTTTGAGCAAGGAAAGCGCTGATGACCGATACCACAGCCAAAGATCCTGTGCGCGAGTTGGAACGCGACATGGCGGTGTTCAAACACCGCCTGGTCAGCCTGGAAAAGCGCCATGAGTCGGTGCCGATCCGGGTCACCAAGCTTGAGCAGCAGTTTGAGCACATGTCCGGACAGCTGGCCGAACTCAACGAGGGCCAGCAGAAGCTGACCAGCGTCGTGTCCGATATCGGCAAGAAGATCACCTGGGCGCTGGCCATCGCCAGCACCCTCTGGGCCATCCTGCAGATGATCGGCCCCACCCTGTTAAAGCAGGTGTTCCAGTGAGCCTGCGTAAGAAGATCGCTGCCGGCGTGCTGATCCTGGGCAGCGGTGTGCTGACCGGGTTCCTGGGCAAGTGGGAAGGCGAAGGCCAGAACGTGGTGTATGCGGACAAGCTGGCCCGAGGCCTGCCGACTGTCTGCAAGGGCATCACGCGCTACACAAGCCCGTATCCCGTGATCGTGGACGACTACTGGTCCGACGCGCGTTGCGCCGAGGTTGAAGCCCTGGTGATCGAAAAGGGCCAACTTTCCCTGGCCGACTGCCTGACGAATCAAGCCATCGGGCAGAACACGTTCGACGCGCTGAGCAGCCATGCCCACAACTTCGGCACCCCGACAACGTGCGCCAGTCGGGCCGTGGGCCTGATCAACGCTGGCCGCATTGCCGAGGGTTGCAAGGCCTTGGCCTGGGCACCGGACGGCAAAACTCCGGTATGGGCCTATGCCGGTAATACCTTCATTCGCGGCCTGCACTACCGCCGTCTTGCCGAGATGGAGCTGTGCCTGAAATGAAAGCTGCCCTGACTGGCTTTGCCTGGCCGTTGTTCAAGCTGCTGTGCAGCGTGCTCATTCTGGCTGCCCTGTACATCCAGAGCGGCCAACTGGACGACGCCAAGCGTGAACGTGATGGCCTCAAGACTGAACTTGCCACCCAGCTCGAAACCGCACGCCTGGCTCGCGAACAGCTCGCAGCGCGTGACGCACTCGACATCCAACACACCCAGGAGCTGAACCGTGTTCAGACTAAAAACCGCGCTCTGCAGCTCGATGTTGCTGATAGCCGTCGCCGGCTGCGCATCAAAGCCATCTGCCCCGCAATGCCCGGTTCCGCCGGCACCGCCGGCCTGGATGATGGCGGATCCGCCGAACTCGCAGCAGACGCTCGACCGGATTATTTCACCCTCCGAGATCAGCTCGCCTTAAGCCGGCAGCAGATCCTCGGCCTGCATGACTACATCCGGCGCGTCGTATTGACCGCGCCGGCCACCGCAACACCTCTCAAACCAATGGAAGCACAGTAATGACCGAAGTAAATCGCACTATCACCCTGGAAATTGGCGTTCAGGAATTCAAGTTCAACATGACGCCCGAGGACGTCACCAAATACTTCAACTCGGTTGGCCCTACCAACAAGGTGGCCCCGGCCCATAACCTGCTGATGACCACAGTCGCCCAGGACGAGAAAGCCAAGCTCAAGCCGCTGCTGGAAAATCCGGTCACCACCATGACCATTGGCGGGGCATTGCTTGAAGAGTACGCGCCGAAAATTGATGTGATCGTAAAAAAGCCCTCGATCAAGCAGAGCGCCTGAACGAAGACGGGTTAGGCCAGTTGCTGGCTTTGACCCAGCGCTGGCTACCCGGTGCCGCGCCCACGGTAGAGAACATGGGCACGGCCAAGTGGCTGGAAGACGAATACTGGAAACGCATGGAATTCGCCGTCGCCAACGGCATTGCCACTGCCTTCAACGGATAACCCCCGCATGGCTGACCGCTCCGCCCGCCTGGCTTTCATCCTGAGCCTGACCGATAAGGTCAGTGCCCCTTTGAATAAGGTGAAAACCACCTTTTCAGATCTGGCTGAACAGGGTGAAAACAACATCAAACAGATGGGCACCGGTCTGGCGGGGCTTGTCGGCGCGGGCGTGGCCATCAATGAATCACTGCAGCCGGCCTTGGAAATGAACCGCGCACTGGGCGAAGTACGTTCCCTGGGCGTGGCTGAGGATGCGTTGGAGTCGCTGAACCGCAAGGCGCTGGAATTCTCAATCGCCTACGGTGCAAACGCTGTGGAGTTCGCCGCCTCGGCCTACAGCATCAGCGGTGCAATCAAAGGCCTGGCCGGCGACCAGTTGGCCACGTTCACGAACACCAGCAACCTCTTGGCCAAGGCCACAAAATCAGACGCCGCCACGATGGGCGCGTACGTCGGCACGATGTACAACTTGTTTAAGGGGCAGGCTGATGCAATGGGCAAAGGCCAGTGGGTCGAGCAACTGGGCGGCCAGACGGCATTGGCCGTTCAACTGTTCCGGACTGACGGCGCGCAGCTCAAAGACGCTTTCAAGGAAGTCGGCGCAATCGCGACTCAGGCCGGCGTCAGTGTGGCCGAGCAAATGGCCGTGATCGGCTCGCTGTCGAGCACCATGGAAGGCGGCGATGCCGGCGGACGCTATAAAGCGTTCTTTGAGAACATCGGCGCTGCGTCCGAAAAACTGGGCATGAAGCTCACGGATTCCGCCGGCAACACGCTGCCGATGCTTGAGATCCTGGACAAACTGGAAGCCAAGTACGGCGACCTGACCAGCGCTTCTGCAGGCAGCAAGCTCATGGAAGCGTTCGGCGGCGAAGGTGCGCAAGTGCTCGGCTCGTTGGCCAAGGACACCGACCGGCTACGCAACGGTATCGACGCCCTGGGCAAAGTCCGAGGCTTGGAAAACGCGGACAAGATGGCCAAGGCCATGGTTGACCCATGGATGCAGTTCTCTTCTGCAGTGCAGGCGTTGCGTACATCCTTCGGCCAGGCACTGATTCCGATGTTGACGCCGCTTATGGACAAGCTTGTCGGCATTGCCTCGACGTTGACCCGCTGGACGCAAATCTTCCCGAACATCACCCGCGTTATTGGCGCGACGGTGCTGATCATTCTCGGCCTGGTCGCGGCCATGTCGGCTGTGACGCTTGTTGTCGGTATCAGCAAAATGGCCTGGCTGGGGATGGTGACAGTCTGGAAGCTGCTGAACCTGCAGGGCCTGAAGTCGGTCGCGATGTTCATGCTCAACGCCTTGTATATCACTGCGTTGGTGGTGGTGATGACGACGCTGTACACCGCGTTGGTCATCGGTCGGACAGCCATGATGCTCTGGCAAGGCGCGATTTGGCTGGCTAACGCCGCCCTATTGGCCAACCCGGCGTTGCTGATTGTTGCCGGCATAGTTGCCCTGATCGCGGTCGTCGTAGCAGCGGTTGTCTATTGGGACCAATGGACCGGCGCGCTGATGAACACGGCAGCGTTCCAGTGGATTGCTGGCCAACTGAAAGGGCTTTCGGAGTGGTTCGGCTCAATCGGCGGCTGGACCGGCATGGCCAGGTCCGCCTGGGACGGGATCGTCAACATCTTCAAGACCGCGATAAACGGCCTGATCGAGATGATCAACAAAATCCCGGGCGTGAAGATCGATGCCGTTTTCAGTGATCTGCCAGCGCCTCCTGAAGTGCCGGATCTGCCCGGGGCAAAGGCCACATTGCCAGTAGCCCCTGGTATTCCAGATCTGCCCGGGGCATCTGCCCCGGCCCAGAAAGCCCCACTTTCATTACCGCTCAACGAAATGCTGATGCCGCCAGGCCTGCCGCAAGCGCAAGAGCCGCGCACGTCGAACGTGCCCTCGATCAGCCCGAGTAAACCCCTATCTGTTCCCCGTGGAGGACTGATGCAGAGCATCCAGAACACAACCATGAATCAACGCCCTGGCACGCACGTCGAGAAGATCGAGATCAACACGTCGAAGCCGATGACGCCCCTTGAGCTTGAAAGCATGGTTGCCATGTCGGTGGGTGGCTGATGGCCGAATACATTGACCTTTTGATCGTCGACAACGACTTGGCACTTGATCCGTCGCAGCAGCCGAATCAGATCGAGGACAGGGCCTGTATTGCCCAGGACATCGCGCACATGATCCGCGACAGCGGCCTGCTTGTGACGCTGGTTGCAGAGCGCGACAGGCTGCGTCAGCGCGACTGCATACAGCAACTGGAGCTGCTGGTGGAGACAGACACACGCATGGTGCCGGGCACGGCGCTGATTACCCAGCAGGAGCCTGGTTTGTACCAGGTCACGGCCACCACCCTTGAGTTCGGATCTGTCGAGGTGACGGTGTGAGTGACGTTGACTTCAAGCAAGCGCTGGCCGACGCCGGCATTCCGACGACCGAAGCAGGCCTGCGCGCAGCATGGGAAACCGAGGTCGCCGCACAGGACAGCAAAGTGAGCAACACCAGCGCCTACAGCCCGTTTTGGCGGGTCGTCACGGCGCTGGTGACCAAGCCCGTGCTGTGGATCCTGGACTTCGTTGTCGCCACAGTGCTGCCGAACTTCTTCGTGAAGACCGCTGTAGACGCCTGGCTCGACATGCTGGCTTGGGCCGTCGACGTCGAGCGCAAGGGCGCAACCAAGGCCGCCGGCCTATTGCTGTTCACGCGCACTACGGCCGGCGGATCGCTGATCGTCGAAACTGGTACGGTCGTCACGTCTGCATCGATCAATGGCCACGTTTACCAGCTCGTTACGACCGCTGACGGGATCTTTGCCGATGGCCTGATGCAGCTCGAAATCCCGGTCGAGGCCGTCGAGAGCGGATCCGGTTATAACCTTGCCCCGGGTTACTACGCGATCCTGCCAGCGCCGGTACCGGGAATTGCCCAGGTCGTGAACGCGGACAACTGGTTGACCACACCAGGTACGGATTCTGAAGACAACGACGAGCTGCGATTGCGGGTTCGCAACCAGTTCAGCGCCGTGAACCAGTGGCACACCGACGCGGTGTATCGGGCCATGATCTCGGCCTTTCAAGGTGTGCGGTCGGACGGCGTGTACTTCGAGCATGGTGCGCCGCGTGGTCCTGGCAGCGCCAATGCATACGTGCTGTTTGAGTCTGGCGTGCCGGCGGATACGTACCTTGAGCAGATCAACGCCCATATCCGCGACCAGGGCAATCACGGCCATGGCGACGATCTGTTGGTCTTGGTCATGCCGGAAACCTTTCACGCGCTGCGCCTTGAGGTCTGGCCGCGCTCGACGCTGACCGCCGAGCAACTGCAGACGCTGCAGGCGAACATCGATCAGTTCGTGCGTGCAGCGTTCCGCGAGAGCAGCAACAACGGCTATCAGCCGACGCTGACGCATCCCCAGTCGCGTTTCTCGTTCAGCCGCCTGGGCGAAGAGCTGCACCAGCAGTTCGCGGGCATCGAGTCGCTGTCATTCACGAACGAAGACATTCTGTCCGAGCTGGCTATCCCCAGGATCCAGAGCCTGGAAGTGGTGCTGCATGATTAAGCTCAACCTCAAGTTCTGGCTTGCCGGCACTGAGCTGACAAAACTCAAGGACGCCGCGCAATCCTGGTGGGAAAACGTCGAGGAATGGCTGCGCTGGCCCCTTCTGCAGATGGACGCCGAAACCTGTCACCTGGTCGTCCTCGATCTGCTGGCTTGGCAGCGCGACATCACACGGTTCAAGGGTGAGCCGGAAAGCCTGTACCGCTTGCGGGTCAAGTACGCATTCATCAACGCCGTAGATGCCGGCAGCACATCAGGGATGAAACGCATCCTGGTGCGCCTTGGTGTGGGCTACGTCGAGATCGAGGAGCGTCAGCCCGGACGCGACTGGGACATTGTGCTGCTACGCCTGACCGACAGTCAGCTCTCGAAAAACCCCGAGCTGCTGCGCGTGCTGATCCAGCAATACGGGCGCACCTGCCGCCGCTACGAATTCTCAACCATCACGCCAGTAAGCCTTTCGATTGCCCTGGTGGACTTCAATGACGATCAGCAAACGCTGGTCGCCCGCCTTTAGGAGTGCCCACATGGGTGCCAACATTACACTTGCCGGCGAAAGCCTGATTGCCCAGAAACAGGGGGCAAAAGAGGTGTTGCGCATTGCCCGCTTCATCTTTGCGAACGTGCCAGATCTCGACACTGCCGGCGCGGTGGACCGCGCTGCAGCGAAACCCGCTGCAGGCCAGATCGTCTACAGCTACGACATTCCGGACAGGAACAGCGGCTATGTGAACCCCAACCAGGTGGTGTACAGCGCGCAGATCGGCTCCGATATCGGTGACTGGGACTTCAACTGGATCGGCCTTGAGAGCATCGAAGGCGTGTTGTTCGCGGTGTCGTATGTGCCGCTGCAGCAGAAGCGCCGCTACATCCCGCCGCTGCAGATCGGCAACAACCTGACCCGCAACTTCCTGGTGGAATTCGACGGTGCCCATGCCCTGACTGGGATCACAATCGACGCAAGCACATGGCAACACGACTTCACCGTGCGCCTGGCCGGCATCGATGAGCGTGAACGGCTGAGCAATCGTGACGTGTTTGGACGTGCCTGTTTCTTCGGCAGCGCCCTGCAGCTTGAAAAGGCCGGCACGACGTATCAGCTCAAGCCAGGCACCGCGTACATCGAGGGCATTCGCCTGGTCCAGTCGGCGGCCTTGCCTGTTGTCATGCCGGCGCTGCCGGCACAGGTCTGGATTGACGTTGTGCTGCAGCGTGAACTGAGCGATGTCGTGGCCCGGTTCAATGTGGCGTTTGGTGCAAACCTGGCCGATTACATCGATGCACAGGGCAAACAGCACTACTGCGTGCCGGTTGCGAATGTGACAGCAGCAACGCTTGTAGATCGCCGGGTTGTTGAGCCAATCAATGGGCCGCTGGTTCAGCAGTTCGCGTTCCGGACAGGGGATTACGCCGCCTTGCGCGCACGCGCAACGACAAAAGAGGACGTCGGCCTGGGCAAGCTGCCGAACGCCCTGAGTGACGATCCAACCACCAACGACAGCCAGATCCTGGCCTCGACAAAATCCGTGATGGCAGCACTTCAGCGGGTGCAGGCCCTGGAGCTGCTGGATGCGGCAGCCGGCCCTTTGACCCATACCTTGCCCGAATCGAACGCGGCATTGGGAGTCAGGGACATCACCTTGCGTCGCACGGATGTGACGATAAATCCCCTCGTCATTGCCGCTGCCGGCAACGACAAGTTGATGCTGGATACCACGGCCTTTGCGAACGGGCAGGCCTCAACCGAACTCTTGTTTGCCGGCGATTTTCTGCATCTGCGCAGTGACGGTAAGGGCAAGTGGTGGTGTGTCGGACAAGCACCGTTGCCGGCCAGCATCGCCTCCGGCTTGTTTGTCCAGGCTGCCGCAGGTTCGTACACCTATATCGTCCCGCCCGTGCTGCGCAGTGGTCGTCGACGTGCAAACGTCACCGTTATTGGTGGCGGCGGTGGCGGGGCCTACGCATACGACATGGTAACGACCGGTGCCGGCGGTGGCGGATATGCCTTTAAACCGCTGGACCTCACGGGCGTGTCGTCGGTGGCCATTGTTGTGGGGCCTGGCGGTCCCGGATCCGTACCGCATATGGGTAACGGGGCGAATGGCGGCACCTCAAGTTTCGGGGCGTACATCAGCGCAACCGGCGGCCAGGGCGGTCAGTACCAGCCTGGCGTCCTCCCGGTCGGAGGTAAAGGGGTCGGTGGCACGCTCAACGTCGCCGGCGGCATGGGCAGTGCCGGACAGACCAACGGCCAGGGCGGGGCGGGTGGTGGAAACGTTATGGCCAGCACCGCGCCCATTTCTGCAAGCGGTGTCCCAGGCGTGTGGCCAGGTGGTGGTGCAGGATCTCGCTCGCAGGATGGCCTGCCGGGATTGGGTGCTGATGGCATGGTTAAGGTGGAGTGGTAAAGAGTATGTGGGCACGAATTGAAAATGCTGCAGTCGCGGAAACAACGGACGTGGACCCAACGGGCAAGTTTCACCCGTCACTGATCTGGGTGCCTTGCCCGGCGGATGCCAAGCCAGGCTGGGGGTATGAGGGTGACAAGTTTCAGGCAAGCCCGTCAGACGTCAACGCGCTGTATCAAGCGCAGGGGCAGCGGATCAGCCTCGCATGTGAAACGGCTGTTGCCGGCTCTTCTGATGCTGAGTTCAAGGCGCAAATGTGGCAGAAAGCCAATGAACTCAAGCGCCAGCTGGATCTGGCCTTGGCCGCCGGCGACATGGCCAGCCTGCAGGCAGTGACCTGGGACGACGAGCAATGAATGCCTGGCTTCCCGTCACAATGCGGTGGCCCGAGCAGGCCACCGCCTGGATGGACGATCTGTCAGCCGCCAAGGATCTGGCCAGCGGTGAGCTGGTCAGCACAGGGCAGCGCCTGGCGAGCCTGGCCGGCCTGGTCAGCACAAGCCCGGGGCCGGTTGGTGCTGCTGCAGAAAGCGTGATCGATGCCGGCAAGACGGCGATGGCCAACACCTTGGGTGAAGCGCCGGCGTGCCTCACCGTGACACCCTTCCAGTCCGGAATTGGGCAGGGCAAGGGCAATCAGCGTTTTCTGTCGGCACCGAATCTGCTGCAGTTGCTCGCAGACAAACTGACGGACGGTACTGACGATGCCCGTCCTGTCGAACAGCAATACGCACTGTCGATCCTGTTCCTTGCGACGCACTACGGCCAGCTGGCCAGCACCTTGTCACGCTTCAATGCACTGCTGCCGATGCCAGATCTGGTGCGGGCCGAGCGCCGGGCTCAGAGCCTATCGACCCTTGAAACAGACAAGTGGGTGATCCCCGAGGCCGGCACGCTGCCTCGCTGGAGCAGCCTGCCGCTTGAACGCTGCACCGTGCTCAAGTCTGCAAAACAGGCCATGTCCGGCCAGATCGCGGCACTGGAGAGCTATGCCGACAGCTCGCCCCTGGAGGATCTGGCCGCGCTGGCCAGCCGCAAGGCCGAGCTGCAGCAGAACCGGGATAAACAAATGGATGACCTCAAGGCGCTGCTGACTGGCAGCGACGAAGACACGACGATGCGCGCCAGGCTGATCGGCCCTGGTACACCTGCTGAACTGAGCAAGGAGCTGCTGGCCGGCGGTGACGATGCACCAGGTCATGAGTGGGTGCTGTCGTCCGGAACGCTGTTGGTCGGCTCGCTTTCGGGCCTGAGCTTTGTGCGCGAGCTGGTGGGCCTATGACGATCCTTCTCAATGGTGAACAGATCATCGGCAACCGCATGAAGGTAACGGCAAACCTCAAGATCGAGGCCGGCGACATGAGTGGCCAGACTTCGGGGACCGACGCTTCACACAAGGGCTTCAAGCCAAAGACCCTCACCGTGGCGATGACTATTCGGTACAAGGACAAAGCCAACCTGCGCACCTTGATGCGCCTGGCAGAGAGTACCGAAGGCGGTGGCCAGCTCACGACGTATCGGATCGTGAACGACACCGCCGAGGCCTTCGGTGTCCGGCAAGTGACCTTTGCCGATGGGGTCAGTGCTCGCGAAGACGACAGCCTTGCCCAATGGATCATCCAGTTCACACTGAGCGAAAAGCTGTCGAACCCGGAGAAAGTCGAGAACCGGCGCGTCGGCAACGCGGTGGCCTCGCAATCCGCGCCTGGTGACGGTGTGTCGGGATCGGATGGGAGCACCAAGCCCGAAGAGCTGACCGGTTTTGAGGCCGTAATGAAGAAGGTGGACACTTATCTGGGCGGTGGGGCATGAAACTCCACAAGATCCTGACCATCGACGGCAGTGTAGTTCCCCTGGTCAACGACGAGGTGCGCCTGGAGCTGAAAAGCCCTGGGCGCGCCATGTTCACGATCAAGGCCAGCGACCAGGTGAAAGGCCTGGTGACGTTCGATATTGGCTACAACGAAGCTACGCTGCAGCGCCATTTCATTGGCTACGTTGAGCGTTGCACGGCGGCCAACGGCATCGAGCAGGTGGTGTTCTGCCGCGAGCTGGCCGCTGTGCTTGCAAACCCGTTGCCAATGAATATGCGGCATGCAGATCTGCGCGCCGTGCTGGCTGATATCAGCACCAAGACAGGCCTGCGTT
The DNA here is from genome assembly GCF_015471405.1 of Pseudomonas cichorii. Taxonomy (GTDB): domain Bacteria; phylum Pseudomonadota; class Gammaproteobacteria; order Pseudomonadales; family Pseudomonadaceae; genus Aquipseudomonas; species Aquipseudomonas serbiensis. The sequence continues at coordinate 290,234 of NZ_BLVZ01000004.1, read as the reverse complement.
TCCGTGTTCCGGACAAGGCCTATACCCGGACCAAAACCGCATTTTTCTACAGCCTGGCAGCGGGATATCAGGCCATGGACAGCCTCGGGCGGGTATTCGGCATTGATGACTTTATCTGGCAACAGCAAGGCGATGGTGAGGTGTTCGCTGGATCCTGGGCTGACAGCTTCTTCGGTGCTCGATCTGCACTCCAACTGCCCGTGAGCCTGTTTGACGGGTATCAAGGAAATCAAAGCGCGATGATCGCGGCCCTTCCGGGCATGCGACCGGGCGTTTCATTCAACCAGGGCGAGCGGATCACAAGCGTGACACTCGCCGGCACACAGATGGCGATAAAATGGACGACGCAATCAAGCGCAGCGTAGAGCGCCAATTCCCAGAACTGACTGGCGGCTACCACCTGCCGCGCTTTGCCCGTGTGGTGTCCGTTTCAGACGCGCCGGCCAGCGCAGGACTGTGCGACGACTTTCGACCGAGGTACGCCGTCGATATCGAAGTCCTGACACCAGACGGCGAGCCTGATCCAGATCTGCCATTGCTGGCCGGCGTACCGTTGCCTCTGTCCAATGCTGGCGATGAAAAGGGCATGTTTGGCTTTCCAGAGGAAGGCACCCGCGTGGTCGTGAGCTTCGCCTACGGCCTGCCCAGCAAACCCTACATTCAATCGATCCTGCCGCATGGCCTGAGTCTGCCGAAAGTCCCGAAAGGCGACCAAGTGTGGCAGCACAGCGACGCGGCGCAACAGCGTGTGGACGCTGACGGCAACTGGCTGCGCAAGACGGATGGCAAGATTCGGGACGAAGCCATCGAGCGCGAGGTCGAAGCCCTGAGCAATTCGGAGCAATTCCAGAGCCACACACGGAACGTGGATGATCATTCAACGGAGAAGGTCGGAGGGATCAAGAAGATCGAGGCGATGGGCGCGCTCAAGCTGTTGTCAGCCGGATCTGCGAGCCTGGTAGCGGTGGACGACCTGCACATGGCTACTACGCGGGATCTGAACCTTGTCGTGGCTCAAAAGCATAACTCAACGGTCCGTGGCGACATGCATGAGCGGATCGAGGGGCTTCGTCAGAGCATTGCGAAGGAAAGCCAGCGCCTGCAGGCTCCAAAGAACTGGGTAGGCTCCAGAGGCGTGAACATCTTCAAGGTGCTGTGTGACACCCTAGATCTGTTGCAAGAGATGAACGCGCAGATCGCTGGTCACGTTCATGGGCAGTCACCACCGCCGAACAATGCAGCAACATTCATAGCTGATGCCACTAAAGCTGCGTTACTTTCCGCAATGCTTGAAGCAGTTACACTTTGAACTTTAATATCAGTTGAATATGTTTGACTCATACAAGTCACAATCCCTATAAACACCCTGCTCTTGCATTCAGGATCAGAAGGCGTGATCTGCACATCAGAGGCTGCGCGCGCTAAAACTTCACACTTAAACCTCTTGAAACTCACACTAAGAAATTATACTTTGACGACGTTGCTTTTGCTGTAGGCGTAACTAGGCGATTATTTTTGACTTACATTTGGTCGCCTGGTAAGGGCAGCACCCAGCGCATCAAAACAAATATGATATCTATATCCAAAAACGCTGCGGTATTTTTTATATAAAGTATCAGGTTTGCTCTTGGAGAAGTTGTTAGGGACCAATATTAATTGCGTATGGAGCCCAATTAAAGCTTAGTAGTTTTCCGGCCACTTCCATTCGGACATTGGTTGAAATCGCATAATCACAAAAGATGAGATGTTTCCGGAAAGCTTTAATGTAAGGCTATTGATTGTACTTATTCTTGAATATCTGTCGCGTAATTGATCTAGTTTTTCGGAGTTTATTGTTGATTTGTCGCGTATTTTCGCAATCAGATCAATAGAGTCACTTACAAAACTTGAGCTGGCTACAGCAGGATTCCAACAGGCTTCACTTTTCTTATAAAGAATAGAAATTTTCTTTTCCACAATGTTGCAGCGATAGTCGATATACGATGCGAATAGCTTGCTTTTCGCTAGATGTTCTTCCCGGTCTTCCGACAAATCTTTCCAGAACTTGTAGTTCTCGTCAGAGATTTCTTGTAGCGTTTTTTCCATAGCACTGGCAAGCGCGTTAATCTCAGATTGGCGCGCCAGTGCTCTAGAGTTTTTAAACACGAAAAGCCAGCCAGCAATCATTAACAATACAGCCAATATTCCATATTCCGCGAGAAGCTTAACTACATCCATTCTCAGTAATCCCCATCAAACTTTAGCGGTCATCGGCTTCGCTTCTAGTATGTATTTTTTTATGTTGGTTTTTATGCTTTCAAACTCGGTAATGAAGGAGATCCTTCTCAGCACTTCCTCTTTTGAGAATTTTTCATAAATGACAAGGCCTGCGAATGCCTCATCTGAAAAGGAGGAAGGGCATCCAAGTACATTAGAAAGATCGATAACAACATACTCATATTTATCAAGCGCCTTGAGCAAGATATCTTTCCTGAATCGGTAGCCGTTATCATCACCATCTTTGTCATCTCGACCAAAGGGCATGTCAGAAAACTCGTTTCCAACATCGATTGTGACTTTAGACATTATCTGTTTTCTCCAACTTTAGATTCCATTGAATCAAAGTACCCTTAAATGGCGTGCTTAATGTTCCAAGGGACTCCTTGTCCCCTTCGGTCTTATAAGTGTAATGACCTTGACCGCTGAATATCAGTAGTGATCCCTGCGGATTTCTTTGTACAAAGTCTTTAGCTTCGGTTAAGCCTTTACCTCGGTTGTCCTGCTTGAAACGCGACTTCCCATAATCAACTGATGCCTTGATACTCTTTGCATCAACTGAAAGTATAAAGAATCCAGTTTTTTCAAGAATCTTAGATATACTTTCAATAAGCGCAGGAGCCCACGGTTTAGTGTTTATAGTAGTTGGTATGCCTGCCCCCATATCATACATGGATACAAAAAACTGATCCTGTATACACTGTACAATAATCCACCAGTTCTGGAGCTCTATAGGCACAGGATCTTTGAAAAAGACGTCATCATATGCATGCTGCCATACGTTCGATATGGATTCTGTTATGGCGTTGTAAGCTAAGAGACTTCCTTCATGCATCCCAAACTTCATCACATTGCTTTGGGCGTATTTTAATATTTTCCTTAATTCTTTTTTATGGTCACCCGCCGCATTAGATTCGTGTGGCATGGTACATATTTCTATTGAGTCAGGATAAGCTCTTGTGGAATGAATATTAGATTCGCCTGTCAAAGTCCAAAGACCAAATGTGCGAAACATTATAGCCACTTCTCTGGATACTAGTCCTTTGGTTTTTATTATAGATGAATTGCTATGAATTTTCTGAAGCTGCTCAATATTTGCATAAAGAACAAGAAGTGCTGACACCTTTGCCCTTCGCACTTTTGAAAAATCTATTAGCACCTGCCCTTTTTCGCAGTTATCTATCAGCTCTGAAATGAAAACCGAGAAAGAGTTATATTGCTTATTAAAAAAAGAAAGTATAGAAGGCGCTAAGACTACTGTTCTTGAAAGCAACCTAACTTTGTTTTTTTCTGAGTTGAGGCGATTGTAGCGCCTTTTAAAGGTAGCGTTATTTAGTGCTCTCTTTGAAGCGATTACTTGCTGCGTCCAGTCTGATTCCGTTCTTTTTTTCATGCGCGCATGGATCCCATTAATAACTTTTCGCAACCTAAAAGCTAGTATGCAACCGAAAGGTAAATTGGAGCCTTGCTTAGAGTCAACCAGAATGCGGGGATTTGTTATGCGCAATGAATTGTCAAGTAAAAAATAAATACCTTTGAGCGAAAGAAAATCGAGATCAGTGGGTGGCCTTTGGCCTGCCTTTATAGGCTCCAATCCACTGTGGTGGCCAAGCATAGAAAAGATAGGCATAGCGCCCCATTCGTTGCTCAGTTTGACCTTTGTGATCGCTGGGAGGCTTTGCCGATCCAGTGCGAGAGCGTGGAGCATAGGTGTATCTCAAAATTATCTTGGCACGGTTCGAGGTAATTCGATTTTGACTTTCCGCATGACATCTCTGACACCTTGATCTTCCGAAAAACCACCCAAATAGACGAAAAATTACCAGTGCCGGACGTCCTTGGACTGAGCACGTTGGATGCTGGATCTCTCCTCGCAGCTTAGAGCGATTCTTCTCAGCCTGGAAGGCCGAGAGGTGAGGTTTTGGCGGGATTGTACGGCTATTCCGCGTCAACGGTAGCCGTGGATGGTTTTAGTTGAGTACTCGCCCGAATGTAGCTGCTCCTGCTGAAAACGACCTGCTTGCCAAAGCATTGCCCACCAAGATGCTGCGGAAAGAAAATCTTAGTTTAAAAGCACTTATCCCCCTCCCGCCGACGCGCTTTGCGTCCTTTTTTTGTGCAAATCCTAATGTAGTGCAAACGAACCTGTAGCCCAGGCGGGCCGTGGGCCTCTGTAGGTGATCGGCCATTTCATTGTGTGAAAGGTTTTGCAGAGAAATGAAGCGCAGTTGCACAGCGGCGCTGCAGGCGGTCATTGACGGGGGAATGCTGGAGTGCCCGGATTCATTGGGCGAAAAATTGAAAAACCGCTGAAAGGGCGGGTTTTCAAAATCGGCACCGCTCCAGGAATGGTGCATATGATTGCAGTGCGTCAAACGGGCTGGAGGTGGTGTAGGTCAGGCGGGCTGTGGCCTGGAGGGAATTCAGATGCGTGCAGACCCTTTCACAGCTCTGCATCGTCATGGCGATGGTTGAGGCGGCTCCAATTTAGTCAAACGTGCGTGCAGCTTGGGCCTCCCACCGAACCTTTATTTAGGTTCACCCCAAAAAGCCTGTCAGACAGTGGATATCTGTCGGGACCACGGCTACAGGCCTTGATTTCTCAGGGTTTGTCGTCTGACAACGGGGGTGGATGTAGGTGTACAGTTCTGCCGGTATAAAAATAAAAACCTTACGAATCAATGAGTTATAAGGGTGAAAAAAATAAAAATCTGACACCTAGGTACTGTCAGTGTTTGACACCTATCCGACATCTATCCGACAGTTATTGAAAGCTCTCAAAGCCATATAGAACAAGGCTTATAGAGTAATTGACAATACAATCTGACAAATCTGACAGGCTTTTGAGGTAAGGGTAGAAATTTTTCTTTACCTCGCATACGGGCCTGTCTGTGGCACGCGCTCACACTGCCGAGGGTGGTTAAGTTGGAGGGCTATCACACTGCCGACTACCGAGGCACAGAGGAGGGGCAAGATGCCTCACCCGTTGACACGCATTACGCCACATTTACGCCAGACGAAAAAAAAGGCCTTTAAATTCAAGGCCTTTCTTCATTGTGTTGGTGCCCCGAGGGAGACTCGAACTCCCACTCCTTTCGAAAACGGATTTTGAATCCGCCGCGTCTACCAATTCCGCCATCAGGGCTCAATGGCGGCGAAGTATAGGGATGCGCATACCGTTGGTCAACAAGGATTTTTGCAGGTTTTTTACTAATCTCTCCAAACCGGATAAACTCCCCGGCCCTGCTTATCGAACACCATCATGCGCGTTGCTGACTTTACCTTCGATCTCCCTGATTCCCTGATTGCTCGCCATCCGCTGGCCGAGCGGCGCAGTAGTCGTCTGTTGACCCTGGACGGGGTGAGCGGCGCGCTGGCGCATCGTCAATTCACTGATTTGCTTGAGCATTTGCGTTCTGGCGATCTGATGATCTTCAACAACACCCGTGTGATTCCCGCACGTCTGTTCGGGCAGAAGGCGTCCGGCGGCAAGCTGGAGATTCTGGTTGAGCGGGTGCTGGACAGTCATCGGGTGCTGGCGCATGTGCGGTCGAGCAAGTCGCCCAAGCCGGGCTCGTCGATTCTGATCGATGGTGGTGGCGAGGCCGAGATGGTGGCGCGCCACGACACGCTGTTCGAGTTGCGTTTTGCCGAGGAAGTGCTGCCGCTGCTCGACCGCGTCGGGCATATGCCGTTGCCTCCTTATATAGATCGCCCGGACGAAGGCGCTGACCGCGAGCGTTATCAGACGGTCTATGCCCAGCGTGCCGGTGCGGTGGCTGCGCCGACGGCGGGTCTGCATTTCGACGAGCCGCTGCTGGAGGCGATTGCCGCCAAGGGTGTCGAGACGGCTTTCGTGACGCTGCACGTGGGCGCTGGCACCTTTCAGCCGGTGCGTGTGGACCGGATCGAAGATCACCACATGCATAACGAATGGCTGGAAGTCAGCCAGGAAGTCGTCGATGCCGTGGCCGCGTGTCGTGCGCGGGGCGGGCGGGTGATTGCGGTCGGGACCACCAGCGTGCGTTCGCTGGAGAGTGCCGCGCGTGATGGCGTGTTGAAGCCGTTCAGCGGCGACACCGATATCTTCATTTATCCGGGGCGGCCGTTTCATGTGGTCGATGCCCTGGTGACCAATTTCCATTTGCCTGAATCCACGCTGTTGATGCTGGTTTCGGCGTTCGCTGGTTATCCCGAAACCATGGCGGCCTACAAAGCGGCCATCGAGCATGGGTACCGCTTCTTCAGTTACGGTGATGCGATGTTCATCACCCGCAATCCCGCGCCGACTGCCCCGCAGGAATCGGCCCCAGAGGATCAAGCATGAGTCGCACCTGTCGTATGTCTTTCGAGCTGCTGGCCACCGACGGTAAAGCCCGTCGCGGTCGCTTGACCTTCCCTCGTGGCGTGGTGGAAACCCCGGCGTTCATGCCGGTGGGCACTTATGGCACGGTCAAGGGCATGCTGCCTCGGGATATCGAGGCCACCGGCGCGCAGATCATTCTGGGTAACACCTTCCACCTGTGGCTGCGTCCGGGCACTGAAGTCATCAAGGGGCACGGCGACCTGCACGATTTCATGCAGTGGAAAGGGCCGATCCTGACCGACTCCGGCGGTTTCCAGGTGTTCAGCCTGGGCGCCATGCGCAAGATCAAGGAGGAGGGCGTGACCTTCGCTTCTCCGGTCGATGGCGCCAAGGTGTTCATGGGGCCGGAAGAGTCGATGCAGGTCCAGCGTGACCTGGGCTCGGACATCGTGATGATCTTCGACGAATGCACGCCGTATCCGGCCGATGAAGACGTCGCACGGGTTTCCATGGAGCTGTCGCTGCGTTGGGCCAAGCGCTCGAAAGTCGCTCATGGCGAGAGCACGGCAGCGCTGTTCGGCATCGTGCAGGGTGGCATGCATGAAAACCTGCGCATGCGCTCGCTCGAAGGGCTGGATCAGATCGGTTTCGACGGCCTGGCCATTGGCGGTCTGTCGGTGGGCGAGCCCAAGCACGAGATGATCAAGGTGCTGGATTATCTGCCGGGCCAGATGCCAGCAGACAAACCTCGTTACCTTATGGGGGTAGGCAAGCCCGAAGATCTGGTTGAGGGTGTGCGCCGCGGAGTCGACATGTTCGACTGCGTGATGCCGACCCGCAATGCCCGCAACGGCCATCTGTTCATCGATACCGGTGTTCTGAAGATTCGTAATGCGTTCCATCGCCATGACGATTCGCCGCTGGATCCGACCTGTGACTGCTACACCTGCAAGAACTTCTCCCGCGCTTATCTGCATCACCTGGACAAGTGCGGCGAAATGTTGGGGAGCATGCTCAATACGATCCACAATTTGCGGCATTACCAGCTGCTTATGGCTGGTTTGCGCGAGGCTATTCAACAAGGTACATTGGCCGCCTTCGTCGATGCCTTCTATGCCAAACGCGGCCTTCCAACGCCGCCGCTTGGCTGAAACAGAACCGATTTTTCGTGTTTCTTATACTAATTATGCAATTGGAGCGCTAAATGAGCTTTTTCATCTCTCCCGCTTTCGCGGATGCTGCTGCACCGGCTGCCGGTCCTGCGGGCACCGGCTTTGAGTGGATCTTCCTGGTCGGCTTCCTGGTCATCTTCTATCTGATGATCTGGCGTCCACAGGCCAAGCGCGCCAAGGAGCAGAAAAACCTGCTCAGCAACCTGCAGAAGGGCGATGAAGTCGTTACCACTGGCGGTATCGCTGGCAAGATCAACAAAGTGACCGATGACTTCGTGGTTATCGAGGTTTCCGACACTGTTGAGCTGAAGATCCAGAAGGGCGCTATCGCTGCCACTCTGCCAAAGGGCACCCTGAAAGCGATCTGAGTACCATTTTTACCAATCGACGGGGCGCGCAAGGCGCCCCGCGTTCTAAGCGGGCGGCGTGATGCTGAACAAATACCCTCTGTGGAAATACGTACTGATCCTGGCGGTGCTGGCGATCGGTTTCATTTATTCCGCACCCAATCTCTACCCTGACGACTCGGCTATCCAGATCAGTGGCGCCAGTACTGCGCTGCAGGTCAGTCAGGCGGATCTGGATCGTGCAGGCAAGGCGCTTGCCGATGCCGGTATCTCGGTCAAGGCCTCCTCTCTGGCTGAGAATGGCAAGGGCGGTTTGTTGCGTCTGAGCAAGCAGGAAGATCAGTTGCCAGCCAAGGATGTGGTGCGCAAGGCTTTGGGTGATGACTATGTCGTCGCACTCAACCTGGCCCGTACTACCCCGACATGGTTGCGTAACCTGGGCGCAAGCCCGATGAAGCTGGGCCTGGACCTTTCCGGTGGTGTGCATTTCCTGTTGGAAGTGGACATGGACAAGGCCATCGATGCTCGCCTGAAAGTCTACGAAGGCGAAGTCAAGACTCTGTTGCGCAAAGAGAAGGTGCGTTATCGCAGCCTTCCACAAGTCAACAATGTCATTCAGTTGGGTTTCACCGACGATGCCGAGCGTGAACAGGCCCGTGCCCTGGTCCGCAAGAGCTTCACCGACTTTGAAATCACGCCTGCCGAGTTGAACGGTATTCCTGTTCTGCGTCTGGCGCTGACTGCAGCCAAGCTGGCTGAAATTCGCGAATATTCCATCAAGCAGAACCTGACTACGGTTCGTAACCGCGTCAACGAGCTGGGTGTTGCCGAGCCTCTGGTCCAGCGTCAGGGTGCCAACCGTATCGTGGTTGAGCTGCCGGGCGTGCAGGACACTGCCGAAGCCAAGCGTATTCTCGGCAAGACGGCCAACCTGGAGTTCCGTCTGGGCGCAGGCCCTGATGACTCCAAGGGCACCACCGAGATGTTCGAGTTCCGCGAGGGCGGACGTCCTGCCGCTGCGGTCGAGCGTGGTCTGATCATCACCGGTGATCAGGTAACCGACGCCAAGGCGAGTTTCGACGAGCATGGCCGTCCACAGGTGAACATCAACCTCGATGGTCACGGTGGCGAGCTGATGAGCCGTGCAACCCGCAGCAACGTGGGTCGCAGCATGGCGGTGATCTTCATCGAGCAGCGTCCGACCACGACCTATGTCAAGCAGACGGTCGATGGCGTCGAGAAAGACGTGGCGGTGCAGACTTTCAAGGAAGACAAGAAAATCATCAGTCTGGCGACCATTCAGTCGCCGCTGGGCAGTCAGTTCCGGATCACCGGTCTGAACGGCCAGGGTGAGTCCTCCGAGCTGGCGCTGCTGCTGCGTGCCGGTGGTCTGGCGGCGCCGATGTACTTCGCTGAAGAACGCACAATCGGTCCAAGCCTGGGTGCCGACAACATCACCAAGGGTATCGATGCTTCCCTGTGGGGCATGCTGTTCGTTTCGCTGTTCATCATGGCGATCTACCGTTTCTTCGGCCTGATCGCGACTGTCGCTCTGGCCTTCAACATGGTCATGCTGCTGGCGCTGATGTCTCTGCTGGGTGCAACGCTGACCTTGCCGGGTATTGCCGGTATCGTTCTGACCATGGGTATGGCGGTCGACGCCAACGTGCTGATCTTCTCGCGGATTCGTGAGGAAATCGCCAATGGCATGAGTGTGCAGCGTGCAATCAACGAAGGTTTCGATCGTGCCTACACGGCGATCCTCGACGCCAACCTGACGACGCTGCTGGTCGGCGGCATTCTCTTTGCGATGGGCACAGGCCCCGTCAAAGGGTTTGCGGTGACCATGTCGCTCGGGATCTTTACCTCGATGTTCACGGCCATCATGGTGACCCGCGCTATGGTCAACCTGATCTACGGCGGTCGTGACTTCAAGAAGTTGTGGATTTAAGGGGCTGCCATGTTACGTACCATCAACTTCATGGGCGTTCGCAATGTTGCGTTCGCCGTTACCATGCTCCTTACCGTACTGGCGTTGTTCAGCTGGTTCCATAAAGGGCTTAACTTCGGTCTGGACTTCACCGGCGGTACGCTGATCGAGCTGACCTACGAGCGTCCGGCGGACCTGGGCAAGGTGCGTGAGGAGCTGGCTTCGGCTGGTTACCACGATGCTGTGGTTCAGAGCTTCGGCGCGACCACTGACTTGCTGGTGCGCATGCCGGGCGAAGACCCGCAACTGGGCACCCAGGTCGCTGAAGCGCTGCGCCAGGCGGGTGCCGATAACCCGGCAACCGTCAAGCGCGTCGAGTTCGTTGGTCCTCAGGTTGGTGAAGAGCTTCGCGACCAGGGCGGTATCGGCATGCTGCTGGCGCTCGGTGGCGTTCTGATCTACCTGGCGTTCCGTTTCCAGTGGAAGTTTGCGATCGGCGCGATCATCTCCCTGATTCACGACGTGGTCGTGACCATGGGTATCCTGTCGTTCTTCCAGATCACGTTCGATCTGACGGTTCTGGCGGCGGTGCTGGCGATCATCGGTTACTCGCTGAATGACACCATCGTTGTATTCGACCGGGTCCGTGAAAACTTCCGCTTGCTGCGCAAGGCTTCGCTGATCGAGAACATCAACATTTCCACCACCCAGACACTGCTGCGCACCATTGCGACTTCGGTCTCTACGTTGCTGGCAATCATCGCGTTGTGGGTGTTTGGTGGCGACAGCCTGGAAGGCTTCTCCATCGCGTTGTTCATCGGTGTTCTGGCGGGTACTTACTCGTCCATCTACATCGCCAACGTGATGCTGATCTGGCTGAACCTCACCACAGAGGATCTGATTCCTCCGGTTGTGACCGAGAAGGCGGATGATTTGCCTTGATGTCCTCCTTCTGTAGGAGCGAATTCATTCGCGAATGCCTCTGATGCCAGGGTGATCGGGAATGTTCGCGGATGAATCCGCTCCCACGGAAAATGCAAGAAATGAAAAGGCGCGAGTTCGGAACTCGCGCCTTTTTTTATGCTCCAAGGCTTGGCAGTGCGTAGGAAAGAATCTACGCGAACGTAGGTCAGGAGGTTCAAAGTGAACAAGTCTCTGCTTGTTGGTGCTGTGTTGGGTGCTGCTGTCGTTACCGCTGGTGGCGCTGTTGCCACCTACAGCCTGGTCAAGGGCGGCCCAGAGTATGCAGATGTGTTGGCCGTCGAGCCGATCAAGGAGCAAATCAAGACCCCGCGTGAGGTCTGCAAGGATGTAGCTGTTACCCATCGCGCTCCGGTCAAGGATGAGCATCAGATTGTAGGTAGTGTGATCGGTGCTGTCGCAGGTGGTTTGCTCGGTAACCAAGTTGGTGGTGGTAACGGCAAGAAGATTGCCACGGTCGCCGGTGCGGTAGGTGGTGGCTATGCAGGTAACAAGGTTCAGGAAGGTATGCAGAACCGCGATACTTACACCACGACTGAAACTCGTTGCAATACCGTCAACGATATCAGCGACAAGGTTGTGGGCTACAACGTGAAGTACAAGTTGAACGAGAAGGTTGGACAGGTTCGTATGGCCAATGACCCAGGCAGTCAGATCCCTGTGGACAAGAATGGTCAGTTGATCCTGAGCCAGGCTGCTCAATAAGCTGTGATGCAGGAGTGAATGAATTCGCTCCTGCGGTCAGCAGGCATAAAAAAACCGGCGAAAGCCGGTTTTTTTACATCTGCCATTCAGCGTTTCAGCGAAGGCGGCAGGTGTGGAGCGATGGCGGTCAGGACTGCCTTGAAGCATTTGGTGTTGCCAGCAACGATGTGGCCTTTCTCCAGGAAGTCGTGACCGCCTGTGAAGTCGCTGACCAGGCCGCCTGCTTCCTGAATCAGCAGTGCGCCTGCTGCCATGTCCCATTCGGACAGGCCTGATTCCCAGAATGCATCGAAACGGCCGGCTGCAACGTAAGCCAGGTCCAGGCTGGCAGCGCCTGCGCGGCGGATGCCTGCGGTCTGGCCGACGAGGCTGCGGAACATGCCCAGGTAGTTTTCCAGGCCGTCCATTTGTTCATCGCGGAACGGGAAGCCGGTGCCCAGCAGTGCGCCTTCAAGGCTCTTGCGGGTGCTGACGCGCAGGCGGCGACCGTTCAGGGCTGCGCCACGGCCACGGCTGGCGGTGAATTCTTCCTGGCGAACCGGGTCGAGAACGACGGCGTGCTCAAGGCGGCCGCGATATTTGCAGGCGATGCTGACAGCGAAGTGCGGGATGCCGCGAACGAAGTTGGTAGTGCCGTCCAGCGGATCGATGATCCACAGGTAATCGGCGCCTTCGCCGCTGCCTGCGTGCAGGCCGCTTTCTTCGCCGAGGATGCCGTGGGTAGGATAAGCCTTGCGCAGGGCGGTGATGATGCTCTGCTCGGCGGCACGGTCAATTTCCGTGACGTAGTCTTTGGCTTCTTTTTCGTCAACCTTGATGGTATCCAAGCGCTCGATGGAGCGGAAAATCAATTCGCTGGCGCTGCGGGCGGCGCGCAGCGCGATATTCAGCATGGGCTGCATGGACATTTCACCTAAGGTTGTTAAAGAGAGCCGAACATTCTATGGGTTAAGTCAAATTATTTCCAGCCCTGGCGTTGTCGTCTCGATCAGGTTTTACGATTTTCCGTGGTCAGGCGTTTGTAAGGGTTCATAGCGTTAATGAGGCGGGTTCTGTAATATTTGCACCCCTTAATTTTGTCAGTGAGCGCTTGCATTGCTGCAGAACATTCGTGTTGTCCTGGTCGGCACTACCCATCCCGGAAATATCGGTGGGGCTGCGCGTGCCATGAAAAACATGGGGCTTTCGCGGCTGGTGCTGGTCGAGCCGCGTGTGTTCCCGTCTCCTGAAGCCGATGCGAGAGCGTCGGGGGCTGGCGATATTCTTGAGGGCGCGCAGGTCGTGGCGACTCTTGAGGAGGCGTTGGTCGGTTGCAGTCTGGTGCTGGGCACCAGTGCCCGAGATCGCAGTCTTCCCTGGCCGATGCTCGACCCGCGTGAATCCGGCGTGAAAGTCGTCGAGCAGGCCGGGCAGGGCGCCGAGGTTGCGTTGGTCTTTGGTCGTGAACATGCCGGCCTGACCAACGAGGAATTGCAGCGCTGTCATTACCATGTGCATATTCCGTCCGATCCCTCGTTCAGTTCGCTCAATCTGGCCGCTGCGGTCCAGGTGCTTGCCTACGAGGTACGCATGTCGTGGCTGGCTGCCCAGCAGCAGTCGTCGGGCGCCGATGTGGCTCCAGTCGTTTCGGCGCGCAATGCCGAACTGGCGACGATGGATGAGATGGAAGGCTTTTATGGGCATCTGGAAGCGGCACTGGTTGCCATCGGCTTCCTTGACCCGGAAAAACCACGTCATTTGATGGCGCGACTGCGTCGGCTGTATGGCCGTAGCGAAGTCGAGCGCTCCGAGTTAAGCATTCTGCGTGGCATTCTCACCGAGACTCAGAAAGCGGCTCGCGGTGAACCTTATAAGCGGAAGGATCAGTGATGTTCGAGCGTCTGCGAGAAGATATCCAAAGTGTTTTCCATCGTGATCCTGCTGCACGCAATGCTTTCGAGGTTCTGACCTGCTATCCGGGCATGCATGCGATCTGGCTGCACCGGCTGGCGCATATCCTGTGGCGCAGTGGCTGGAAGTGGCTGGCGCGGCTGGTGTCCAACTTTGGTCGCTGGATGACCGGTATCGAGATACACCCTGGTGCCCGGATAGGTCGCCGCTTTTTCATCGATCACGGGATGGGAATCGTGATTGGTGAGACCGCCGAGATCGGCAATGATGTCACGCTTTATCAGGGCGTGACCCTGGGTGGAACAAGCTGGAATGCGGGCAAGCGTCACCCGACCCTGGAAGATGGTGTCGTCGTCGGTGCGGGTGCCAAGGTGCTTGGGCCGTTTACTGTGGGCGCCGGTGCCAAGATCGGTTCCAATGCGGTGGTCACCAAGGCTGTACCGGCAGGAGCGACGGCGGTCGGTATTCCGGGGCGCATCATCGTGAAGTCCGATGACGAGGCGGAGGCTCGGCGCAAGGCGATGGCCGAGAAGCTGGGGTTCGATGCCTATGGTGTCAGTGCCGACATGCCGGACCCGGTTGCGAGGGCTATCGGCCAGTTGCTCGATCACTTGCAGGCTGTTGATGCTCGCCTGGAGGATATGGGCGGCGCTCTGGGCCGGCTTGGCAGCGATTACTGCGCCAAGGAGTTGCCCGAATTGCGTGACGAGGTCTTCGATTGCGTGAAGGACAAGAGCGAAGAGAAGGTCGGCTAGAGGTCGCTGCATGTGGGGCGTGTCAACAGGACGCACCTTTGCTATGATATCGCCCGCTATTTTTGCTAATCCCGACTATTTCACTTGGTCTAATAGTTGACTTAAATACTCGGGAATAGCATACTCGCTCCCATTCTGAACCTCCGCGGTACACGCCATGCGACTGACTACAAAAGGCCGATACGCTGTAACAGCAATGCTTGATCTGGCATTGCATGCGCAGCACGGGCCAGTGTCTCTGGCCGATATCTCTGAGCGGCAAGGCATTTCCCTGTCTTACCTTGAGCAACTGTTCGCCAAGCTGCGTCGCAGCAATCTGGTGTCGAGTGTGCGCGGTCCTGGTGGTGGTTACCAGTTGTCCCGCGACATGCAGGGCATTCAGGTCGCCCAGGTCGTCGATGCAGTCAATGAGTCGGTCGATGCCACTCGTTGCCAGGGGCTGGGTGATTGCCATGCCGGTGATACCTGCCTGACCCACCATCTGTGGTGCGATCTCAGCCAGCAGATTCACGAATTTCTAAGTGGTATCAGCTTGGCGGATCTTGTCACTCGCCGTGAGGTGCAGGAAGTCGCCCAGCGCCAGGACCTGCGTCGCAGTAATAACAATGTGTCGCAGCTGGGTAAGATTGAAACGTCCGCCGTCGAATGAACGTAGATGAATGAGCGGTGCGCCTGCCTGATAGGAGAGATTCAATGAAGTTGCCGATTTACCTCGATTACTCCGCGACGACGCCGGTCGATCCGCGCGTTGCGCAGAAAATGATGGATTGCCTGCTGGTTGACGGAAACTTCGGCAACCCGGCCTCGCGCTCCCACGTTTTTGGCTGGAAAGCCGAAGAATCCGTCGAGAACGCTCGCCGTCAGGTCGCTGATCTGGTCAATGCCGATCCGCGTGAAATCGTCTGGACCTCCGGTGCTACCGAGTCCGATAACCTGGCCATCAAGGGCGTAGCGCATTTCTACGCCACCAAGGGCAAGCACATCATCACTTCAAAGGTCGAGCACAAAGCCGTTCTCGATACCACGCGCCAGCTGGAGCGTGAAGGTTTCGAAGTGACTTACATCGAGCCGGGCGAAGACGGCCTCATCACGCCGGCCATGATCGAAGCGGCACTGCGCGACGACACCATCCTGGTTTCGGTCATGCACGTGAACAACGAGATCGGCACCATCAACGATATCGCTGCCATTGGCGAGCTGACCCGTTCGCGTGGCGTGCTGTTCCATGTCGATGCTGCCCAGTCCACCGGCAAGGTTGAAATCGATCTGGCCAGCCTCAAGGTTGACCTGATGTCGTTCTCGGCCCACAAGACTTACGGCCCTAAAGGTATCGGCGCGCTGTACGTGAGCCGCAAGCCGCGTGTTCGCCTTGAAGCGACCATGCACGGCGGCGGTCATGAGCGTGGCATGCGTTCCGGTACGCTGGCGACTCACCAGATCGTTGGCATGGGAGAAGCCTTCCGTATCGCCAAGGAAGAGATGGCGAGCGAGAACGTTCGTATCAAGGCCTTGAGCGACCGTTTCTACAAGCAGGTCGAAGATCTGGAAGAGTTGTACGTCAACGGCAGCCTGACTGCCCGCGTACCGCACAACCTGAACCTGAGCTTCAACTATGTCGAAGGCGAGTCGCTGATCATGGCGCTCAAGGATCTGGCGGTTTCGTCCGGTTCTGCCTGCACCTCGGCTTCGCTTGAACCTTCGTACGTGCTGCGCGCCCTTGGTCGTAATGACGAACTGGCACATAGCTCGATACGCTTTACCTTTGGTCGCTTCACGACTGAAGAAGAAATCGACTACGCCGCGCAGAAGGTCTGCGAGGCTGTTACCAAGCTGCGCGCTCTTTCGCCGCTGTGGGACATGTTCAAAGATGGCGTCGATATCTCCAAGATCGAGTGGGCGGCGCACTAATTTAAAGTCGCCGCCAAACAGGCCGGGCGCAACCCCGTTGACCGGCCTGCAGAGCGACTCCCTGATGTGAGAGGAACAGAATCATGGCTTACAGCGAAAAGGTCATTGACCACTACGAGAACCCGCGCAACGTCGGCAAGATGAACGCGGAAGATCCTGATGTCGGCACCGGCATGGTCGGCGCTCCGGCGTGCGGCGACGTGATGCGTCTGCAGATCAAGGTCAACGAACAGGGTGTCATCGAAGACGCCAAGTTCAAGACTTACGGCTGCGGCTCCGCCATCGCTTCCAGCTCCCTGGCGACCGAGTGGATGAAGGGCAAGACTCTGGATGAAGCAGAGACCATCAAGAACACTCAGCTGGCTGAAGAGCTTGCTCTGCCTCCGGTGAAGATTCACTGCTCCGTACTCGCGGAAGACGCCATCAAGGCGGCAGTTCGTGACTACAAGCAGAAGAAAGGCTTGCTGTAAGAAGCGGTCTTTTCAGAAAAGCTGGCGACAAGAAAGGAGTTCCGATGGCTATCAGCATGACAGAAGCTGCCGCTAACCACGTGCGTCGTTCCCTCGATGGGCGCGGCAAGGGTGATGGCATTCGTCTGGGGGTTCGTACCACAGGCTGTTCAGGTCTTGCCTATGTGCTCGAATTCGTCGATGAGGCGGGTAGCGAGGACACTGTGTACGAGCTGCATGGCGTCAAGGTGATTATCGACCCTAAAAGCCTGGTCTACCTCGACGGCACCGAACTCGATTTCGTACGCGAAGGTTTGAACGAAGGCTTCAAGTTCAATAACCCCAACTCGCGCGGTGAGTGCGGCTGCGGCGAAAGCTTCAACGTCTGAGGCTTTTATTCGTGGGTACTCCTTGTCACTTCGCCCTGTTCGACCTCAAGCCTGATTTCCGTCTTGATCTCGACCAGTTGGCGACGCGCTACCGTGAGCTGGCGCGCAGCGTACATCCAGACCGCTTTGCTGATGCCTCCGAGCGTGAGCAGCGTCTGGCGCTTGAGCATTCCGCACGTCTCAATGAGGCCTATCAGACTCTCAGGAGCGCCCCGAAAAGAGCGCGTTACCTGCTGGTCATGAAGGGCGATGAGGTACCGCTTGAAGTCACTGTGCATGATCCCGATTTTCTTCTGCAGCAGATGCAATGGCGCGAAGAGTTGGAAGATCTGCAGGATGAGGCTGATCTGGCGGGTGTCGCGGTATTCAAGCGCCGCCTCAAAAGCGCTCAGGATGAACTGAACGAAAGCTTCGCCGCCTGTTGGGACGATGCTGCACAACGCGAGCACGCCGAACGGCTGATGCGGCGTATGCAGTTCCTCGACAAGCTCTCCTACGAAGTGCGCCAGCTGGAAGAGCGCCTCGACGATTAACTCCGTGCCGCCCTGGCCGCACGCCTGTGATTATTCAGAAAAGCATGGCCTTACTGCAGATCGCTGAACCCGGGCAAAGTCCTAAACCGCACCAGCGCCGTCTTGCTGTCGGTATTGACCTGGGCACCACCAATTCGCTGGTTGCTGCATTGCGCAGCGGCCTTTCCGAGCCTCTGGCCGATGCAGAAGGGCAGGTCATCCTGCCGTCTGCTGTGCGCTATCACGCCGATCGCGTGGAAGTGGGCCAGTCAGCCAAGGCTGCGGCTTCTGTCGATCCGTTCAATACCGTGCTTTCGGTCAAGCGTCTCATGGGGCGCGGTCTGTCCGATGTGAAGCAGTTGGGCGAGCAATTGCCTTATCGCTTTGTCGAGGGTGAGTCGCACATGCCGTTCATCGACACGGTCCAGGGCCCGAAAAGCCCGGTCGAAGTGTCGGCGGATATTCTCAAGGTGCTGCGCCAGCGTGCCGAGGCTGCCCTGGGTGGTGATCTGGTCGGTGCGGTGATTACCGTTCCGGCCTATTTCGATGATTCCCAGCGTCAGGCGACCAAGGATGCAGCTCGGCTTGCGGGCCTCAATGTGCTGCGCCTGCTCAACGAGCCGACAGCGGCTGCCGTTGCTTATGGTCTGGACCAGAAAGCCGAAGGCGTGGTGGCCATCTACGATCTGGGTGGCGGTACCTTTGATATTTCCATCCTGCGCCTGACTGGCGGTGTCTTTGAAGTGCTGGCAACGGGCGGCGATACTGCATTGGGCGGCGATGATTTCGATCACGCGATTGCCAGCTGGATTGTTGCGGATGCCGGCCTGTCGGCCAGTCTCGATCCTTCTGTCCAGCGCAGTCTGTTGCAGGCTGCCTGTGCGGCGAAAGAAGCGCTGACCGATGCTGAGTCTGTAGAAGTCGTTCATGGCGACTGGCGCGGCGTGTTGACACGTGAGGCCTTCAATGCGCTGATCGAGCCGATGGTTGCGCGCAGCCTCAAGGCTTGCCGTCGTGCCGTGCGCGACTCCAATATCGAGCTTGAAGAGGTCGAGGCTGTGGTCATGGTCGGCGGTTCGACCCGTGTACCGCGTGTTCGCGAGGCGGTTGCCGAACTGTTCGGGCGTCAGCCGTTGACCAAGATCGATCCGGATCAGGTGGTGGCCATTGGTGCTGCGATCCAGGCCGATACCCTGGCGGGCAACAAGCGTGATGGCGAAGAACTGCTGCTGCTCGATGTGATTCCGCTCTCTCTGGGGCTGGAAACCATGGGCGGCCTGATGGAGAAGGTGATTCCGCGCAACACCACGATCCCGGTGGCGCGTGGTCAGGATTTCACCACTTACAAAGATGGCCAGTCGGCCATGATGATTCATGTCCTGCAGGGCGAGCGCGAGCTGATCAGCGATTGCCGCTCCCTGGCGCGCTTCGAGCTGCGCGGCATTCCGGCGATGGTGGCTGGTGCGGCGAAGATCCGTGTCACTTTCCAGGTCGACGCGGACGGCTTGCTCAGTGTGTCGGCCCGTGAGCTGGGTTCGGGTGTCGAGTCGAGCATTCAGGTCAAGCCGTCCTATGGCCTGACCGATGGCGAGATCACCCGGATGCTCAAGGATTCGTTCGAGTATGCCGGTGACGACAAGGTCGCTCGCGTACTGCGTGAACAGCAGGTCGATGCCCAGCGCCTTGTCGAGGCGGTGGAGGCTGCGCTTGAAGTCGACGGCGAGCGGCTGCTCGATGCCGAAGAGCGGATGGTGATCGAACTGCAACTGACAGAATTGCGTGAATTGATGCAAGGCACCGATGGCCCGGCCATCGAGCAGCAGACCCGACGTCTGTCGCAGGTGACCGATGCATTTGCTGCCCGACGCATGAATTCGACGGTGAAAGCCGCACTCGCGGGGCGCAACCTGAATGATATTGAGGAATAACTGATGCCGCAGGTGATTTTTCTACCCCATGCCGAGCACTGCCCGGACGGGTTGGTTGTAGAGGTGGAGCCCGGTACGTCTATTCTTGAAATCGCTCACGATAACCATATCGAGATCGAGAGTGCATGCGGCGGTGTCTGCGCCTGCACGACGTGTCACTGCATCATTCGCGAGGGTTTCAACTCGCTGAACGAGGCGGACGAGCTGGAAGAAGATATGCTGGACAAGGCCTGGGGGCTGGAAGTGCAGTCGCGCCTGTCCTGTCAGGCAATCGTCGGAAATGAAGACCTGACCGTTGAAATTCCGAAGTATTCGCTCAACCATGCTGCCGAAGCGCCGCATTGATTCAAGGAACGCTCATGAGTCTAAAATGGGTCGATGTGCTGGAAATCGCGATTCAGTTGTCTGAAACCAGGCCTGATGTCGATCCGCGCTATGTGAATTTTGTCGATCTTCGCAACTGGGTAGCGGCGCTGCCAGAGTTCGATGACGAGCTCAATCGTGGCGGGGAAAAGGTCCTGGAGGCCATTCAGGCGGCCTGGATCGAAGAAGCTGACTGAACCTGTAACGCAAGCAGTTAGGCAATACACCAGAACCCGCGTATAATTCGCGGGTTTAATTTTTCGCTTTAATCATTGTTTCTGGAGTTTCACATGGCTGTTCAACGTACTTTCTCCATCATCAAGCCTGACGCCGTTGCTAAAAACGTAATCGGCGAGATCACCACTCGTTTCGAAAAAGCCGGTCTGCGCGTTGTTGCTTCCAAGCTGAAGCAACTGTCCAAGGCTGAAGCTGAAGGTTTCTACGCTGAGCACAGCGCTCGTGGTTTCTTCGGCGACCTGGTTGCTTTCATGATCTCCGGTCCTGTCGTTGTTCAGGTTCTGGAAGGCGAAAACGCTATCGCTCTGAACCGTGAGCTGATGGGCGCTACCAACCCTAAAGAAGCTGCTGCCGGCACCATCCGTGCTGACTTCGCTGACTCCATCGACGCCAACGCTGTTCACGGCTCGGACTCCGAAGCTGCTGCTGCTCGCGAAATCTCGTACTTCTTCGCAGCTACAGAGGTAACCGCTCGCTAAGTCTTGCCGACTAACGAGTGGAGGGTGAATTCATGATTGCATCGACTGGTAAAACCAACCTTCTGGGCCTTACTCAGCAGGAAATGGAAAAATTCTTCGACTCTATCGGGGAGAAGCGCTTCCGTGCCGGTCAGGTCATGAAGTGGATTCACCACTTTGGCGTCGATGATTTCGACGCCATGACCAACGTCAGCAAGGCATTGCGCGAAAAGCTCAAGGCCTGTGCCGAAATACGTGGTCCTGAAGTCGTCAGCGAGGACATCTCCAGCGATGGCACCCGTAAATGGGTCGTGCGCGTAGAGTCCGGCAGCTGCGTCGAAACCGTTTTCATCCCCCAGGGCAAGCGCGGCACTTTGTGTGTTTCGTCCCAGGCGGGCTGTGCCCTGGATTGCAGTTTCTGCTCCACCGGCAAACAAGGCTTCAATAGCAACCTGACCGCCGCCGAAGTCATCGGCCAGGTCTGGATTGCCAACAAATCCTTTGGCAGTGTCCCGGCAACCGTCGACCGTGCCATCACCAACGTGGTGATGATGGGCATGGGTGAGCCACTGCTGAACTTCGACAATGTCATTGCCGCCATGCATCTGATGATGGATGACCTGGGCTATGGCATTTCCAAGCGCCGCGTGACCTTGTCCACGTCTGGCGTGGTGCCGATGATCGACGAGCTGTCAAAGCACATCGACGTCTCGCTGGCCCTGTCGCTGCATGCGCCCAACGATGCATTGCGCAACCAGCTGGTGCCGCTGAACAAGAAATACCCGCTGAGCGTCCTGCTCGACTCCTGCCGCCGCTACATGTCCAGCCTGGGCGAGAAGCGCGTGCTGACGGTCGAGTACACCCTGCTCAAGGATGTAAACGACAAGGTCGAGCATGCCATCGAGATGATCGAGCTGCTCAAGGACACACCTTGCAAGATCAACCTGATCCCGTTCAACCCGTTCCCGCACTCCGGTTACGAGCGTCCGAGCAACAATGCAATCCGCCGTTTCCAGGATCTGTTGCATCAGGCTGGTTATAACGTCACTGTGCGTACCACGCGCGGCGAGGACATCGATGCTGCATGCGGCCAGTTGGTCGGGCAGGTAATGGACCGCACGCGCCGTAGTGAACGCTATATTGCAGTGCGTGAGCTGAATGCCGACGCCGATGTGGCTCCAGGCACTGGCGCTCGAACCTGACCGAGAGGGACTCCATGTCTGTGCGTGCCTTGCTGTTGTCATGCCTTGTTATCTTGCTGGTAGGGTGCGTTTCGACAGGGCATGTCGATCCGCTCAAGACTTCGCAGGGGCGTGACGAGGCTCGCAAGGCATACGTGCAGTTGGGGTTGGGATATTTCCAGCAGGGCCAGACCGAGCGAGCCAAGGTTCCGCTGAAAAAGGCAATTGAGCTCGACAGTTCCGACCCGGACGCCAATGCTGCACTGGCGCTGGTGTTCCAGGCCGAGATGGAGCCTGAACTGGCCGACCAGCACTTTCGCAAGGCGCTTGCCTCAAGCAGGAACGATGCTCGCATCGTCAATAACTACGGCAGTTTCCTTTATGAGCAGAAGCGCTATCAGGAAGCCTACGAACGTTTCCAGCAGGCAGCAGCAGACAACCTGTATCCTGAGCGGTCCCGGGTCTTCGAAAGCCTGGGCATGACCGCCTTGAAGCTGAACAAGCGCGAGGAAGCTCGCGAGCACTTCACCAAGGCACTGCGTCTTGACCGTCAACAGCCACGTTCCTTGCTGGAAATGGCTGAGTTGTCTTACGAAGACGGGCATTATGTGCCGTCGCGTGACTACTACGACCGTTTCAGCCAGCTAAGCGAGCAGAATGCACGTAGTCTGCTGCTCGGTATCCGGTTGGCCAAGGTCTATGACGACCGTAACAAGGCAGCCAGTTTTGGCTTGCAACTTAAAAGACTCTATCCCGGTACGCCGGAATATCAGCAATACCTGTCGGAGCAATGATGAAAGCGGCGCATCCCGAAGTTGTAGCAACCACTCGCTCGAACCCTGGTGAGACCTTGCGTCAGGCCCGTGAGAGCAAAAACTGGTCGCTGCCAGATGTGGCTTTGAGGCTGAATCTCACCGTGTCTTCCCTGACTCATCTTGAAAACGGGAATTTTGACAAGTTGCCCGGGCATACCTTTGCCCGTGGCTATGTGCGTGCCTACGCTAAATTGCTGGAGCTCGATCAGGCCGCGCTGGTCGATCAGTTCGATCAATGCACCGGCACCGATGGCAAGGGCAGTTCCGTTCACGCGCTGGGCCGTATCGAAGAGCCAGTGCGTCTTTCACACAACATTCTGCGCATTGTCAGCCTTCTGCTGCTGATGGTTCTGGTCGGCGGCGGCTTTTTCTGGTGGCAGGATCAGACCTCCATGCGTGGCAAGGACCAGTCCGGTCTGAGCCTGGAGCACGTCGAGGTCGAAAGCGCCGATGGCACCACTCAGATTCATCAACTGGATGAGTCTCAAGAGCAGGCTGCCACTGAAAGCAGCAAGCCTGCCAATGAAGCGCCGCTGCCTCTGACTCCAAGTGCCCCGGTTGAAACTCCGGCCCCTGCGCCTGTTGCGCCGGCACCGGTCGTCACTGCACCGGCTGCTCCGACTGCACCCGCTTCGCCAGCGCCTGCGGCACCTCATGCTCCGTCTGTCGCACCGGTTGCTCCTGCCGTGCCTTCAGCCCCTGCCGAAGTTGTCGAATCAGCACCTGTCCCTGCTGGCTCTGGCCAGATCAAGCTGCAATTCACTGCCGATTGCTGGACTCAGGTCACCGATGGCAATGGCAAGGTCTTGATGAGCGGTCTCAAGCGCAAGGGGGATAGTCTGGACGTCACTGGCCGTCCGCCATTGACCTTGCGTCTTGGTTACGCCCGTGGTGCGCAAGTCAGTTATAACGGTGAGCCTGTAGACGTAGCTCCCTTTACCAGCGGCGAGACTGCTCGCCTGAAACTAGGGCAATAAGTCATGCACGGCGAATCTCCCATCAAGCGTCGCGAATCCCGCAAGATATGGGTCGGCTCTGTTCCGGTCGGCGGCGATGCGCCGATTGCCGTACAGAGTATGACCAACAGCGACACCAACGATGTCGCTGCCACTGTGGCTCAGATCAACCGCCTTGAAGCGGCCGGCGTCGATATCGTGCGGGTTTCTGTTCCCGACATGGATGCCGCCGAGGCGTTTGGCCGGATCAAGCAACTGGTCAAGGTGCCTCTGGTCGCCGATATCCACTTCGATTACCGGATCGCACTACGCGTCGCCGAACTGGGTGTCGACTGCCTGCGTATCAACCCGGGCAACATCGGTCGCGAAGACCGTGTTCGCGCCGTGGTCGATGCTGCCCGTGATCGCGGCATCCCGATCCGCATCGGCGTCAATGCCGGTTCTCTGGAAAAAGACCTGCAGAAGAAATACGGCGAGCCAACGCCCGAGGCGCTGGTCGAGTCGGCCCTGCGTCATGTCGAGCATCTGGATCGCCTGGATTTCCATGACTTCAAGGTCAGCGTGAAGGCTTCGGACGTGTTCATGGCCGTCGCAGCCTATCGCCTGCTGGCGAAACAGATTGTCCAGCCGCTGCACCTGGGGATCACCGAAGCGGGTGGATTGCGTTCGGGTACGGTGAAATCGGCTGTCGGCCTCGGTATGCTGCTTGCCGAAGGGATTGGCGATACTATCCGCATCTCGTTGGCCGCTGATCCGGTTGAAGAAGTGAAAGTCGGCTACGACATTCTCAAGTCCTTGCGCCTTCGTTCCCGTGGCATCAACTTCATCGCCTGCCCGAGCTGCTCGCGGCAGAACTTCGATGTGGTCAAGACCATGAACGAGCTGGAAGGGCGTCTCGAAGATTTGCTGGTGCCGCTGGACGTCGCGGTCATCGGGTGTGTGGTCAACGGTCCTGGTGAAGCCAAGGAGGCGCATATCGGCCTCACGGGCGGTACGCCGAACCTGATCTACATCGACGGCAAGCCTGCGCAGAAACTGACCAACGACAATCTTGTGAACGAGCTTGAACGCTTGATTCGCGAGAAAGCGGCCGAAAAAGCTGAAGCTGACGCATCTGTCATCGTGCGCGGCTAATCAAGATTGCTAAGGATTTTTTGTGAGTAAGTCTCTGCAAGCCATTCGTGGCATGAACGACATCCTGCCCGAGCAGACCCCGCTGTGGCGTCACTTCGAAGGCACTGTTGCGCGTTTGCTGGATAACTACGGTTATCGGCAGATTCGCATGCCTATCGTCGAGTTCACCGACCTGTTCAAGCGTTCCATCGGCGAAGTCACCGATATCGTCGAAAAAGAGATGTACACCTTTGCCGACCGCAACGGTGACTCCCTGACCCTGCGCCCGGAAGGCACTGCCGCTTGCGTGCGTGCGGTACTCGAACACGG
Organism: Pseudomonas cichorii; assembly: GCF_015471405.1. GTDB lineage: Bacteria > Pseudomonadota > Gammaproteobacteria > Pseudomonadales > Pseudomonadaceae > Aquipseudomonas > Aquipseudomonas serbiensis. The sequence continues at coordinate 265,253 of NZ_BLVZ01000004.1, read as the reverse complement.
GATTACCGGTGGCGGTCAGGTGCAGAAACTGTGGTACATCGGCCCGATGTTCCGCCACGAGCGTCCCCAGAAAGGCCGTTATCGCCAGTTTCACCAGATCGGTGTCGAAGTCTTCAACCTCGACGGTCCCGATATCGACGCCGAGCTGATTGTCCTGACCTGGCGCCTGTGGGGCCTGTTGGGCATCCGCAATGCCGTCAAGCTCGAACTCAACAGCCTGGGCACCAGCGAAGCGCGTGCGCGTTATCGCGATGCTCTGGTGGAGTTCCTGTCTGCGCGTCTCGAGCAACTGGACGAAGACAGCCAGCGTCGCCTGAAGACCAACCCTTTACGGGTTCTGGACACCAAGCATCCGGATACCCAGGCCGTGCTGGTCGATGCGCCGAAGCTGGCGGATTACCTGGACGACGAGTCGCGTATCCACTTCGAGGGCCTCAAGGCGCGTCTGGATGCTGCGGGCATTCCCTACGTCATCAACCCCAAGCTGGTACGTGGCCTGGATTACTACAGCAAGACCGTTTTCGAGTGGGTTACCGACCAGCTCGGTGCTCAGGGAACTGTGTGCGCCGGTGGCCGTTACGATGGCCTGGTCGAGCAGATGGGCGGCAAGCCTACGGCGGGTGTCGGTTTCGCCATGGGCATCGAGCGTCTGGTGCTGCTGCTGGAAACCCTTGAAAAAGTCCCGGAAGAAATCTCGCGTCAGGTGGATGTCTACCTGTGTGCCTTCGGCGAAGCGGCCGAGCTGGCTGCACTGGCCCTCACCGAGCGCGTGCGTGACCAGTTGCCGAATCTGCGTTTGCAGGTCAATGCCGGTGCTGGCAGCTTCAAGAGCCAGTTCAAGAAGGCCGACAAGAGCGGTGCGCTGTATGCGCTGATCCTCGGCGACGAAGAACTTGCCCGGCAAGAGATAGGCGTCAAGCCTTTGCGTGGGCAGGGCGAACAACAAAATATTGCCTGGGATGCTCTGTCCGAGCACCTGGCCTCCTGCGTCGTGCAGGGTTGAAGCTGATTAACAGCCGATTTAGCGAATAGGAGTATTGGGGTGTCGCGTACCGATGATGAAGAGCTGGCCGTAATGAAGGACTGGTGGCAACGCAACGGCAAACCCCTGGTAACTGGCGGTCTGCTGGCGTTGGTTGTGGTCTTTGGCTGGTACACATGGCAGAACTACAACAGCAAGCAGTCGCAAGGCGCCTCGATGCTGTATCAGCAACTGCTTGAAACCTCGCTGACGCCAAGCGGCCAGGCCGATACCGCTCGCGTTGCCGAAATCGCCGGCAAGCTCAAGAGCGAATTCGGTGGCACTGCCTATGCCCAGTTCGGTAGCCTGTTCGTCGCCAAGGTTGCAGTCGATGCTGGCAAGCTCGACGATGCTGCGGCTGAGCTGAAGCCAGTGGCCGACAAGCCTGCCAGCGCGACGCTGGGCGAAATCGCCCGTCAGCGTCTTGCTCGCGTTCTGGCTGCGCAGAACAAGGCTGACGATGCACTCAAGCTGCTTGCTGGCGATGCCGACAAGGCGTTCCTGGCCAGCCGTGAAGAACTCAAGGGTGACCTGCTGGTGCAGTTGGGTCGTACCGACGAGGCACATGCTGCATACCAAAAGGCCAAGTCCGCTTTGTCTGAAGACGCAGCGGTGGGTGGCCTGCAAATGAAGCTCGACGATCTGGCGAAAGGGGATGCGTGACGTGATTCGTTGGAAACATGCAGCATTGCTGGCTCTGGCCATTCTGGCCGCGGGTTGCAGCAGCAACAGTAAAAAGGAATTGCCTCCAGCCGAACTGACCGACTTTAAAGAAGAAGTGGTTCTGCACAAGGAATGGAGCCGTTCGATCGGTGACGGTCAGGGTAAAACCTACAACATGCTGGTTCCGGCTGTTGAGGGTGACCGGATCTACGCTTCGGATGTGACCGGGGTCATCATGTCCCTGGATCGCCTGACCGGTGACGTGATCTGGAAGAAGGATCTTGAGCTGCCTGTTTCCGGCGCTGTCGGCGTAGGTTATGGCCTGGTCATGATCGGCACCGAGAAGGGCGAAATCGTTGCTCTGGACGTTTCCTCCGGTGAAGAGAAATGGCGTTCCCGTGTGACCAGCGAAGTCCTGGCTCCACCTGCCAACAACGGCGACGTTGTTGTGGTTCAGACCCAGGATGACCGTGTGATCGGCCTTGATGCTGTCACAGGCTCCCAGCGCTGGATCTACGAAAGCACTCCGGCGGTACTGACCCTGCGCGGTACTGGCGCACCGGTCGTGACCAACCGTCTGGCTGTTGCAGGCCTGTCGACCGGCAAGGTCGTGGCTCTGGATATCAGCAACGGCGTACCGGTCTGGGAGCAGCGTGTCGCTATCCCGCAAGGTCGTTCGGAGCTGGATCGTGTGGTCGATATCGACGGTGGCCTTCTGCTGTCGGGCGGTACCTTGTACGTTGCCAGCTATCAGGGCCGTGTTGCCGGTCTGGATCTGGAAAGCGGTCGTGTGCTTTGGCAGCGTGATGCGTCAAGCTACTCGGGTGTCGCTCAAGGCTTCGGCAGCGTATACGTGACTCTGGCCTCCGGCACTGTCGAAGGTATCGACGAGCGTTCTTCCACTGCACTGTGGAGCAACGAATCGCTGGCTCGCCGTCAACTGGGCGCGCCGGAAGTGTTTTCCAGCTATGTAGCGGTTGGCGACCTGGAAGGTTATCTGCACCTGTTGAGCCAGGTAGATGGCCGTTTCGTAGGGCGTGAGCGTATCGACAGCGATGGTCTGCGTGCGCGTCCGCTGGTGGTTGGTGACATGATTTATGTGTTTGGTAACAGCGGCAAGCTGGAAGCCCTGACCATCAAGTGATGATTGTCCATGTTCGGGGCCAAGGCCCCGGACGACCTTGCTTCGGCAAGGCTGCGGCGCCTGCGGGCGCTGCTCCGAACTCCGGCCGCTGCCCTGCAGCGGCTTTTGTATTTTCTGAAATAACGAAGTGGAGAGCCGCATGGTTCCCGTAATTGCCCTGGTGGGTCGACCGAACGTCGGCAAATCCACCATGTTCAACCGCCTGACCAGGACCCGCGACGCCATTGTCGGCGATCTGTCCGGTCTGACCCGTGATCGCCAATACGGAGAGGCGAAGTGGCAGGGGCGCTCTTATATCCTGATCGACACCGGTGGTATTTCCGGCGACGAGCATGGCATGGACGAAAAGATGGCCGAGCAGTCGCTGCTGGCCATCGAAGAAGCCGATGTCGTGTTGTTCCTGGTGGATGCCAAGGCGGGTTACACCGCGGCTGACCAGATGATCGGTGAGCACCTGCGCAAGCGCAACAAGCGTTCTTACGTGGTTGCCAACAAGATCGACAACATCGATGAAAACCTGGCGCGTGCCGAGTTCAGCCCGATGGGCCTGGGCGATGCGATCCCGGTTGCCGGTGCCCATGGCCGTGGCATTTCCCAGATGCTGGAAATCGCCCTGAAAGATTTCCCCAAGGATGAGGACGAAATCGAAGAGGGCGAGGCCGAGGACGTCGCTGAAGGTGAGGAAGCCAAGCGCATTCCCGGCCCGAGCGAAAAAGACGGCATCAAGATCGCCATCATCGGTCGTCCTAACGTCGGCAAGTCGACACTGGTCAACCGCATGCTGGGTGAGGACCGGGTGATCGTCTATGACCAGCCGGGCACCACGCGCGACAGTATCTACATCCCGTTCGAGCGTAACGACGAGAAGTACACGCTGATCGACACGGCGGGTGTGCGCAAGCGCGGCAAGATCCACGAGGAAGTCGAGAAGTTCTCCGTGGTCAAGACGTTGCAGGCCATCAAGGATGCCAACGTGGTGATCTTCGTGATGGATGCCCGCGAAGGCGTGGTCGATCACGACCTCAACCTGCTGGGCTTTGCACTTGAGGCTGGCCGTGCTCTGGTTATCGCACTGAACAAGTGGGATGGCATGACACCGGGCGAACGTGACTACGTGAAGACCGAGCTGGAACGTCGTCTGTTCTTCGTCGACTTTGCCGATATCCACTTCATCTCTGCCTTGCATGGCACCGGTGTGGGTAACCTGTATCAGTCGGTGCAGAACTCCTTCAAGTCTGCCGTGACCCGCTGGCCAACCAGCCGCCTGACCCAGATTCTGGAAGATGCCGTCAGCGAGCACGCGCCGCCGATGGTGGGCAGCCGCCGTATCAAGCTGCGTTATGCGCACTTGGGTGGTGCCAACCCGCCGCTGATCGTGATCCACGGTAACCAGGTCGAGAAAGTACCGAAGTCCTATGTCCGTTACCTGGAAAACACCTATCGCCGTGTTCTGAAACTGGTCGGTACGCCGATCCGTATCGAATTCAAGGGCGGTGAGAACCCGTACGAAGGTAACAAGAACACGCTGACAGACCGTCAGGTCAACAAGAAGCGTCGTTTGATGTCGCACCACAAGAAGGCAGACAAGAAACGCCGCGACAAGCGCTGAGTCTTTCTCCTGAAAAGGCACCCTGCGTCTGCACGGGTGCCTTTTTTTATGCGCGCTCGATGGGCTATCCTGCTGGACCCGTGCCACCGTGATGCCGGGGGTATTGCAGGGAAGGGCCCTAATGATCGACAGCAAGTTGCCTAATGTTGGCACCACCATCTTCACCGTCATGTCTCAGCTCGCCGCCGAAACCGGTGCGATCAATCTGTCCCAGGGCTTTCCCGATTTCGATGGGCCACAAGCACTGCGCGACGCCTTGAGCCTTCATGTTGCTCAAGGCCATAACCAATATTCACCGATGACCGGTCTGCCAGCCCTGCGTCAGCAGGTTGCAGCCAAGATCGCCCGCTGCTACGGGCGTCAGGTAAACTCGGACAGCGAAGTCACCATCACACCGGGCGCGACCCAGGCGATTTTCTGCGCCGTTCAGGCGGTCATTCGTCCCGGCGATGAAGTGATCGTCTTCGATCCTTGCTATGACAGCTATGAGCCCGCCGTGGAACTGGCCGGTGGCCGTTGCGTGCATGTGCAGCTTGGCCTGGATGACTTCTCCATCGACTGGCAGAAGCTGGGCGAGGCCTTGAGCCCGCGCACGCGCATGATCATCCTCAACAGCCCGCACAACCCCAGCGGCGCCTTGATCAGCCGTGCCGAACTGGACCAGTTGGCTGCTCTTATTGCCAATCGCGACATTTATCTGGTCAGCGATGAGGTGTACGAGCATCTGGTCTTCGACGGCGTTCAGCATGTCAGCGTACTGGCCCATGAAGAGCTTTATCAGCGCGCCTTTGTGGTCAGTTCGTTCGGCAAGACCTATCACGTGACCGGCTGGAAGACCGGCTATGTGGTCGCTCCTGCTGCATTGACCGCCGAACTGCGCAAGGTTCACCAATACGTGAGCTTCTGCGGCGTTACGCCGTTGCAGTGGGCACTGGCTGATTTCATGGCCGCGCATCCCGAGCATGTCGAGGAGCTGCCGGCTTTCTATCAGGCCAAGCGTGATTTTTTCTGCGATCAACTGGCGTCTTCGCGCTTCAGCTTCGAGCGGGTGGGCGGCACGTATTTCCAGTTGGTGGATTACTCGCAGATCCGCCCGGACCTCAACGATGTCGACATGTCGTTGTGGATGACCCGCGAGCATGGCGTTGCCAGCATTCCTGTCTCGGTCTTCTACCAGAAGCCGCCTGAAGGCCAGCGTCTGATACGCCTGTGCTTTGCCAAGCAAGAGGAGACGCTGCGTCATGCAGCGGAAAAACTATGCGCGATTTGAGCCAGTTAGAGGATCTGAATCTGGCATTGATCCAGACCAGTCTGGTCTGGCATGACCGGCAGGCCAATCTCGATCACTTCAGCGCTCTGCTGGGGCAGGTGAGAAACGTTGATCTGGTGATTCTGCCGGAGATGTTCACCACCGGGTTTTCCATGGACTCTGAAGCTCTGGCGGAACCCGAAGGCGGTCCGACATCTGTATGGATGCTGGAGCAGGCCAGGCAGGTTCAGGCTGTCATTACCGGCAGCGTGATCATTCGTGATGCCGAGGGTAATCATCGCAACCGGCTGCTGTGGGCACGCCCCGATGGCGAGTTGCTGTATTACGACAAGCGTCACCTGTTCCGTATGGCGGGTGAGCATGAGCACTACAGCCCGGGCGAGCGTCAGGTGATGTTCGAGTTGAACGGCTGGCGCATTCGTCCGCTGATTTGCTATGACCTGCGCTTCCCGGTCTGGAGTCGTGATGCACGGGACACCGACCTGTTGCTCTATACCGCGAACTGGCCCGGCGCACGCCGTCTGCACTGGAATCGTCTGTTACCGGCCAGGGCCATCGAAAACCTGTGTTACGTTGCTGCCGTCAACCGGATTGGCAGCGATGGCAAGGGCTTTGCGTATACCGGTGATAGCCAGGTGCTGGATTTCCAGGGCGACAGCCTGGTCGATATCGGGGATGGAGATGGCGTCTTTCTGGCAACCCTGAGCGCTGCGGCTCTGCGGGACTACCGCACGCGCTTCCCGGCCAATCTGGACGCCGATACATTCGAGATACAATGATTTATTCAAGTTGTGTGTAAATGTGTCGATAGCCTTCGCATACAACCAGGAGTTCGTCATGACTACCATCAATACCTCATCGCTGAGTGCCTATTCGAGCGCACTGACGCTTACCGTCAAGAACAAGGACGCAGACACGGCGACCTCGACCGCAACCGATAGCACGGAAAAAAGCGGTGTAAGTGTTTCGCTTGACGGTGCCAAGGCTGGTGGTAGTGCTGCGGCTGGTGGTGCAGGCGGCTCTTCCGCTAGTGCGGGTGTCGAAGAAACCATCGAAAAGATCAAAGAGCAGATCAAGCAGGCTCAAAAACAACTGGTTCAGCAGCAGGCTCAATTGGCTGCCGCTCAGAACAGCAAAGGCTCGGAAGAGGAAAAGGCTGCGCGTATTCTGGCCATTCAAGGGCAGATCGCTCAGACCTCCTCAACCATACAGACTCTGCAAGGCACATTGCTGCAACTGACAACCAGCGGTGGCGTCAACACTACTGCCTGATTGCAGACAGACAAAAAAGCCTCCGTTTACGGAGGCTTTTTTTATCGCTTCAATCGATAAGTGCAGCGTACTTACTCGTTCACATTCATGAACTTCTTCGCCCACTCAACATAGTCACCGGGTTGTGTGTAAGTGTGGGTAAGTTCAGTCGCGTTCATGTCGCTGGTGCTGCTTAGAATCTGGCGCTGTTCTCTCAGGCAGTCATAGGTTGCCTTGATCGATGCGAAGTAAGCCGCATGGCCGTCTACGCAGATCCGTACGCCCATCTTTGCAAGACGTTCGTTGTCATGCAGTGCAGGGTTTCCGTAAGTGACCAGCATCAATGGAACGGTTACCCCTTCGGATATCTGTTCCAGATGCTCGAAATCACGCACGCCTACAATAGTAATGCCGTCAGCGCCTGCACTTTGATATTGCTGAACACGGCTGATGGTTTCCTGTACGGGAATGATCGCGGCATTGGTGCGAGCGAAAATCGACAGTTCAGGATCGACACGGGCTTCCAGTGCTGCGCGGATCTTGCCTACGCCTTCTGCGGTGGAAATCAGGTCGGTGGACTTGCGGCCAAACTGGGCGGGCAGCAGCGTGTCTTCAATGGTCAGTGCCGCAACGCCTGCGCGCTCCAGCTCAGTGATGGTGCGCATGACATTGAGCGCGTTGCCATAACCGTGGTCGGCGTCTGCAATGAACGGAAGCTCTGCGACGCGGCCGATGCGAGTGGCCTGCTCAACGAATTCGCTCAGTGTGATAAGTGCGAAGTCGGGCGCTGCCAATACTTGCAGGGAGGCGACGGAGCCGCCGAGGATACCCACTTCAAAGCCCAGGTCCGCTGCGATTCGTGCAGACATGGGGTCGAAAACCGAGGCCGTGTGATAGCAGGAACTTGAAGAAGTGAGTGCGCGAAAGTTGCGGCGCAGATCTTGATGGGAAGCCTTAGGCATAATCGCTCCAAATGTGATTGGATCAGCTCAGCGTTACCGAGGCCGATGGTTTTTCAATGCACGGTTGGTCTGCCCGTGCATTCTTTTCGTCCGAAAATCAATGCAGTAGTCATCGTGGTTTTTAAGAAAGGGTGCAACTTGAAACAGGCAAGTTGAACTTGGCGCCAGTAGCTGAAAAAAGTGCTATCAGCAGGCCAAATCCATTAAAGGCAGCATGCTACCACAGCATAAATGAAAAGATTATGCCGAATATGCGCATGGTTATGCGGATTCTGAAACGGGGATTACAAGGTTAAAGGCCTGTGTTAGAGCCTGTTGGAAGATGACGGACGGGCGTCCGTCATCTTCCTTATCCGACTCAGGCGGCCTTGGCTTGAGCCTGGTTCAGCGAACGGTTCAGGGCGCTGAACAGTGCGCGGAAGCTGGCGGTGGTGATGTTCTCGTCAATACCCACGCCATGGACAGCACGATCACCGTTGACGCGCAGTTCTATGTAGGCAGCGGCTTTGGCCGTGGTGCCGGAACCGATGGCGTGTTCGTTGTAATCCATGATTTCCACGCTGACTGGCAGACCGGCAACCAGTGCTTCCAGAGCACCTTTGCCCTTGCCACGCCAGTGTTGGGTTTCGCCATCGACATGCACTTCGGCATCGACCGAGCTGTTGCCGTTTTCTTCCTGCAGCTTATGGCTGATCAGGGCGTAAGGCGTGTTGGCTTGCAGGTACTCGCGACGCAGCAGCGAGTGGATCTGCTCGGCGGTCATTTCCAGGCCCAGACGGTCGGTTTCACCCTGAACCACCTGGCTGAACTCGATCTGCATGCGACGTGGCAGGGAGATGCCGTATTCCTGTTCCAGCAGGTAAGTAATGCCGCCTTTGCCCGACTGGCTGTTGACGCGAATCACCGCCTCGTAGCTGCGACCGATATCGGCCGGGTCGATTGGCAGGTAAGGCACTTCCCACAGGGCGTCGTCTTTCTGCTGGGCGAAGCCCTTGCGGATAGCGTCCTGGTGCGAGCCGGAGAACGCGGTGTGAACCAGGTCGCCGACATAAGGAGCGCGTGGGTGAACCGGGATCTGGTTGCACTCTTCAACGACCTTGCGCACGCCGTCGATGTCCGAGAAGTCCAGGCCAGGGTTGATGCCCTGGGTGTAGAGGTTCAAGGCGACGGTGACCAGATCCACGTTACCGGTACGCTCGCCGTTGCCGAACAGGCAGCCTTCGACACGGTCTGCACCGGCCATCAGGCCCAGCTCGGTGGCGGCAACGCCGGTGCCACGGTCGTTGTGGGTGTGCAGGCTGATGAGAACGCTGTCACGACGGGTGATGTTGCGACCGAACCACTCGATCTGGTCGGCATAGACGTTCGGAGTGGCGACTTCAACGGTGGCTGGCAGGTTGAGGATCACCTTGTTCTCTGGTGTCGGGTTCCACACCTCGATCACGGCATCGCAGACTTCCTTGGCGAACTCCAGTTCGGTGGCGCTGAAGGTCTCTGGCGAGTATTCGAAGGTCCATTGGGTTTCTGGCTGCTGGGCTGCGTATTTGACGAACAGCTTGGCGGCGTTCACGGCGATTTCTTTCACGCCGGCCTTGTCCTGGTTGAAGACAATACGACGGAAGGAAGGGCTGGTGGCGTTGTACAGGTGAACGATGGCTTTTTTCGCGCCGCGCAGGGATTCAAACGTACGCGCGATCAGGTCTTCACGGGCCTGGGTCAGCACCTGAATGGTGGTGTCATCCGGGATGTGGCCGTCTTCGATCAGGGTGCGCACGAAGTCGAAGTCGGTTTGCGATGCCGCCGGGAACGAAGCTTCGATTTCCTTGACGCCGACCTTGACCAGCGTTTTCCAGAAGCGCAGTTTCTTGACCGAATCCATTGGCTCGATCAGCGATTGGTTACCGTCGCGCAAGTCCGAGCTGCACCAGATCGGCGTCGTAGTAATGGCTTTGGAAGGCCAGGTACGATCAGGCAGGTCGATGGTCGGGAACGCACGGTACTTCTTCGATGGATCTTTGAGCATGGTCATTTGATAAGTCCTTTGTACGGAATAGGCCGAAAAGAGGCGGCCAGCCATTGACGCGCAAGACAGGGGCGAGGCACCGCAATCTAGCCTGGCAGTCGGGAACTGACCAGGCGAAGACACCGATGTTGGCGCAATAGAATGAGGGTTTGAGCGTTTTTCATGAAGCCAACCGTAACGATTGAGGTGAAAGTTGGCAAGCACCTGGAAAAAATTGAGATAAGTTCTCGAATTTCGGTTTGTGGCGAGTTTTTATCGCTGTTTAAAGGCGTTTATTGCTTGGTTATTGTGCGAGTTGAAAAGCGTGTGCAAACACCTTCGCGAATGAATTCGCTCCCACACGGTCGCCGTAGGAGCGAATTCATTCGCGAAAAAGGGTTACGGCTGAAACGCGCCAATGAATATCGCCGGGTCTACCCGCGCATCGTTCAGGCTGACGTTCCAGTGCAGGTGTGGGCCGGTGGCGCGGCCAGTGGAGCCGACTTTACCCAGCAGCCCGCCGCGTGGCACGAGGTCGCCGGTCTTCACGTCGATCTTCGACAGGTGGCAGAACATGCTGATAAGGCCTTGGCCGTGATCGACATACACCGTGTTGCCATTGAAGAAGAAATTACCGGTCAGGATCACCTTGCCTGCTGCCGGAGATTTGATCGGCGTGCCTGTAGGCACCGCGAAGTCCAGGCCTGAGTGTGGGTTGCGTTCTTCACCATTGAAGAAACGGCGCACACCAAACTTGCTCGACAGCGGCCCGTTTACCGGTTTGTCGAAGATCAGGTTGCTCGGCGTACCGGGGCTGAACACCGCATAGCCGCCCAGCAGTTTTGGCGTTTCGCTGTTGATGCGCTTGGTGTCCTCGGGGTTCGGGTTGACCTGGCGCTTGTTCTGCAGAGTGATGTGCTGCTCCGGGTATTTCTTGCTGCCAACCGTAAAGCTCAGGTTGCGTCCGCCCGTCGTCAGTTGTTGTGTGCCGGGCTTGACCGTCAGCGGCAGGCCGACAATCGCCAGCCAGCGAATACCCTGTTCCTTGACCACCAGCACCGGTTTGCCCTGGAACGTGGCTTTCGGCGGCTGATTGCTGTCGCCCAGATCAATCACCGCGACGCCACCGGGCACCGGTTTGTTGAGTGCGCGAGTGATGTAGCTATCGGCATGAGCGGGCAGGCATAGCAAAAGGGCGAGCAGCGGAGCGATAAAACGTAGCATCGATAGGTCAGTCCAGAAGAGAGAGGGTCACAGGCGTCAGGTGGTTATCCTCGACGCGCACTTGCAATTCGCCTTCGCCCAGCTTGGCCGTGAGTCGTTGGCCGGGTTGGGTTTGCGCTGCGTTTTGGATGGCATGGCCGCGTTCGTCGAGGAGGATACTGTAGCCGCGACCCAGTGTTGCCAGCGGGCTTACGACATGAAGTGTCTGAATCTGGCTTTGCAGTTGCAGTTTGCGCGTCTTGATCTGTTCGCGCATGGCGCGTGGCAAGCGTTCGGCCAGGACGTCCAGCCGCTGGCGCAGGAAGGCCAGGGTGCGTCCTGGGTGCTGTGCGGCGAGACGACTGTCCATGTTCGCAAGACGCACCTGACGTTTTTGCATGCCTTGCTCAAAGGCGCGGCGCAGGCGCATGTCCAGGTCGTCCAGACGCTGGGCTTGCTGACGCAAGCGTTCACCGGGATGGCGCAGGCGGCGAGCAATACCGTCCAGGCGCAACCGCTCGCGCATGAGTCGATCCTGCATGCGGCTTATCAGTCGGCGATTGAGGTTTTCTACCCGGCGATGCAGGTCGCTGGAGTCTGGCGCCAGCAACTCCGCAGCGGCGGAAGGGGTTGGCGCACGCACGTCGGCGACGAAGTCACTGATGGAAACATCGGTCTCATGCCCCACTGCACTGACGATAGGCGTCACGCAGGCATCGATTGCACGGGCCACGGCCTCTTCGTTGAAGCACCACAGGTCTTCAAGCGAGCCGCCGCCTCGGGCGAGGATCAAGGCATCGAAGCCTCTGGAGTCGGCCAGCTTGAGTGCCCGGACAATCTGCGCAATCGCTTCGCGGCCCTGGACCGCCGTCGGAATCAGGGTCAGCTCGACTTGCGGCGCGCGACGACGGAACACGCTGATGATGTCGCGTATCACTGCGCCCGTAGGCGAACTGATGATGCCAATGCGTTGCGGGTGCAGCGGCAGCGCGATCTTGCGCTCGGCGCTGAACAACCCTTCGTCACTGAGCTTGGCTTTGAGTGCATCGAAGGCCAGTCGCAATGCGCCATCGCCCGCAGGCTCGACGGTATCGAGGATCAGTTGATAGTCGCCGCGCCCTTCAAAGAGGGAAACCTTGCCGCGGACCTTGACCTGCAAGCCATCCTTGAGCGCCTGTCGTACACGCGCCGCGCTCTGGCGAAACAGCGCGCAGCGGACTTGCGCACCGGAGTCCTTGAGCGTGAAGTACACATGGCCGGAGGCCGGGCGCGACAGGTTGGATATCTCGCCCTCGACCCAGATGCTGCTGAACACATCCTCCAGCAACACGCGGGCGCGGCCGTTGAGCTGGCTGACAGTAAGGACTTCCCGGTCCAGGCCGAGTCTTGCGAAGGGATCTTTAATCATGGCGGCATCATAAAGGGATTTGCCTGCTCGTCACCACTGGCGGTTTCCGGGTGGCGCAGCTATATAAGCAGCGCGTAGTGAATTCAGGGAGCGTCGTGTGGCGGCTTTAGAGTTAGGCGAGTGGTTCAGCCATTTGGGCTTTGCGCCGCTGGATCTGCTGTGGATCGAGCTGGCGGTGGTTGCGGCCTATGTGGTGTTCGGTGTTGCCGGTTTTGGCACGGCGCTGGTTGCCGGGCCTGTCCTGATTCATTTCATGCCGCTGTCGCGGATCATTCCTTTGTTGGTGATGCTGGATTTCCTGGCAGCATTTGGCAATCTGTTGCCTTCCCGGCAGTCGGTGGCCCGCTCGGAGTTGCTTCGTCTGCTGCCTTGTATGGCGGTGGGTTGCACTTTGGGTGTGCTGTTTCTGCTCAATCTTAAATCCGATGTGCTGCTTTTATTGATGGGGCTGTTCGTGACCGCGTATGCGCTTTATAGCCTGGCGGTGAAGGTGCGGCCGACGCAACTGGCGGCAGGTTGGGCGATCCCCATGGGGACGATTGGTGGTCTGTTCGGTGCCCTGTTTGGCAGTGGTGGCTTTCTTTATGCGATTTACCTTAATAGTCGACTGACTTCCAAGGAGCAGGCGCGTGCCACGCAAAGCGCGCTGATCAGTTGCAGCACCATCGTGCGCCTTGGACTGTTTCTGCTGGCTGGGGTCTATGCCGAAATCCCGTTGCTGCTTCTGGCTGCCTGTTTATTGCCTGCCATGTTGCTGGGCTCATGGATCGGCAGGTCCCTGGTGATAAAGCTGTCACGCGAAGCCTTTGTGCGGCTGGTGACCTGGCTGGTACTGATCAGTGGCCTGGCGCTGATCGGCCGCTACATTGCCGGTTGATGAGCCGAGGGTTGGGGCTGACCTGTTAAACTGCCGCCCCCCGATCAGCTTTCAGCGACACATTGCCATGAACACCCAAAGCATCATCGTTCCGCAAATCTCCAGTTTTCCCGGGCATGAGGCTCGTGCGCGTCTGATCCTGCGCTGGCTGGTCAAGCTCAATGTGGTCGAGCCGGAACTGAGCACCTGCGGGCGGACCTACAACAAGATGGCCTATGCCATTGCTCCGGGGGCAAGAAGGGTGGTGCAGCACCCCGACGCCTTGCCGTTCGGGCAGGCCGTCAACGGGCTGGAAATCGTGACCAGGCGCTGTATCTTCACGCCGCTGAACAACTTTGCCGAAGAAGCTGGCTGCCCTGAGTGCCGTCGGGAAATCGGTGAGGCGCTGTTCGATAGCCTGGAAGACTGGATGCCCGGCCATACCGATAACTTCATCTGCCCTGAATGCCGCCATGAAGACGATATCAACGGCTTTCTGTTCCTGGATGCCTGCGGTTTTTCCAACCTGGGATTCATCTTCAATAACTGGCTCGATGCTTCGTTCACTCAGAGCTTTCTCGACGACTTCGCCGAACGTCTGGACCGCCCGGTTTCCTTCGTCAAAGTCCGGCTATAAGTTCGTTTGATATTAGGCTGAGGTTTGCATTGAGCCTGCGCGGGTGTGTAGGTATAATGGCGCGCTTCCAATTTTCCCGCCCGGGAGCCCCCGCGATGCTGCGTATCAGTCAAGAAGCCCTAACATTCGACGACATTCTCCTTGTGCCCGGTTATTCCGAGGTGCTGCCCAACGAAGTCAGTCTGAAAACCCGTTTGACCCGTGGCATTGAACTGAATATCCCTTTGGTTTCCGCTGCAATGGATACTGTCACTGAAGCCCGTCTGGCCATCGCCATGGCTCAGGAAGGTGGTATCGGTATCATCCACAAGAACATGACCATCGAGCAACAGGCTGCTGAAGTTCGCAAGGTCAAGAAGTTCGAGGCCGGTGTCGTCAAGGACCCGATCACCATCGAGGCTGACGCCACGGTACGTGACCTGTTCGAGCTGACCCGCCTGCACAACATTTCCGGCGTACCTGTCCTGCATGATGGCGACCTGGTCGGCATCGTGACTTCCCGCGACGTACGCTTTGAAAACCGTCTGGATATCCCTGTTCGCGAAGTGATGACGCCTAAAGAGCGTCTGGTCACCGTACGCGAAGGCGCAGACAAGAACGAAGTGCGCGATCTGCTGCACAAGCACCGTCTTGAAAAGGTCCTGATCGTCGACGCCAAGTTCGCGCTCAAGGGCATGATGACCGTCAAGGACATCGAAAAGGCCAAGGCCTACCCGCTGGCGAGCAAGGACGACCAGGGTCGTCTGCGTGTCGGCGCTGCTGTCGGTACTGGCAAGGACACTGGCGATCGCGTTTCGGCGCTGGTTGCTGCCGGTGTTGACGTCGTAGTTGTCGATACTGCTCACGGTCACTCCAAAGGCGTGATCGACCGCGTTCGCTGGGTCAAGGAAAACTTCCCTGAAGTGCAGGTCATCGGCGGCAACATCGCCACCGGCGCTGCTGCCAAGGCTCTGGCTGCTGCCGGTGCCGACGCAGTCAAGGTCGGTATCGGTCCTGGCTCGATCTGCACCACCCGTATCGTTGCTGGCGTGGGCGTGCCGCAAATCAGCGCTATCGCCAACGTTGCCGCTGCCCTTGAAGGCACTGGCGTTCCCCTGATCGCCGACGGGGGCATCCGTTTCTCGGGTGACCTGTCCAAGGCCATCGTTGCCGGCGCAAGCTGCGTGATGATGGGGTCGATGTTTGCCGGTACTGAAGAAGCTCCGGGCGAAATCGAACTGTTCCAGGGCCGCTCCTACAAGGCTTATCGCGGCATGGGCTCGCTGGGCGCCATGTCCCAGGCGCAAGGTTCTTCGGACCGTTACTTCCAGGATTCGTCCGCAGGTGCCGAGAAGCTGGTACCGGAAGGTATCGAAGGCCGTGTGGCCTACAAGGGTTCGCTGTCGGCAATCATCCATCAACTGATGGGCGGCCTGCGTTCTTCCATGGGCTACACCGGTAGCGCCGATATCGAAGAAATGCGCACCAAGCCCGAGTTCGTACGCATCACCGGCGCTGGCATGGCTGAGTCCCACGTCCATGACGTGCAGATCACCAAGGAAGCGCCGAACTATCGTGTCGGCTAAGGCCGACAGCTGATAGCTTCAAGCTTTAAGCTACAAGCGGTAGTTGCGCTTATGCAGCTACCGCAGATTCCGATAACTTGCAGCTTGCAGCTTAAAGCTCGCAACTGCTCATCAGAGCTCCTTCCATGGCCCTCGATATTCACGCCCACCGTATCCTGATCCTCGATTTCGGCTCCCAATACACCCAACTGATTGCCCGCCGCGTGCGTGAAATCGGTGTGTACTGCGAACTGCATCCGTTCGACATGGACGATGAAGCGATTCGCGAATTCGCTCCACGCGGGATCATCCTCGCTGGCGGCCCCGAGTCCGTCCACGAAGCCAACAGCCCGCGTGCTCCGCAAGCTGTGTTCGACTTGGGCGTGCCGGTCTTCGGTATCTGCTACGGCATGCAGACCATGGCCGAGCAGTTGGGTGGCCGCGTTGAAGGCTCCGACCTGCGCGAGTTCGGTTACGCCCGTGTCGACGTGGTCGGCAAGAGCCGCATACTCGACGGCATCGAAGACCATGTCGATGCCGATGGCGTCCTGGGCCTCGATGTCTGGATGAGCCACGGCGACAAGGTCACCGAAATCCCGGACGGCTTCCACGTCCTGGCCAGCACACCAAGCTGCCCTATCGCCGGCATGGCTGACGATACCCGTGGCTACTACGGCGTGCAGTTCCACCCGGAAGTGACCCACACCAAGCAGGGCGGTCGCATCCTGTCGCGTTTCATCCTCGATATCTGTGGTTGTGAAGCGCTGTGGACCCCGTCGCACATTGCTGAAGACGCGATTGCCAGCATCCGCGCCCAGGTCGGTACCGACAACGTTCTGCTGGGCCTGTCCGGCGGCGTCGACTCCTCCGTGGTCGCAGCTTTGCTGCACAAGGCCATTGGCGATCAACTGACCTGCGTCTTCGTCGACAACGGCTTGCTGCGTCTGCACGAAGGCGAGCAGGTCATGGCCATGTTCGCCGAGAACATGGGCGTCAAGGTCATCCGCGCCAACGCCGAAGAGCAGTTCCTGAACAATCTGGCTGGCGAAAGCGACCCGGAGAAAAAGCGCAAGATCATCGGCCGCACCTTCATCGACGTGTTCGATGCCGAATCCTGCAAGCTCGACAACATCAAGTACCTGGCGCAAGGCACCATCTACCCGGACGTCATCGAGTCGGCTGGCGCGAAAAGCGGCAAGGCTCACGTCATCAAGTCGCACCACAACGTGGGCGGCCTGCCGGAAGAAATGAACCTCAAGCTGGTTGAACCCCTGCGCGAGCTGTTCAAGGACGAAGTCCGCCGCCTCGGCCTGGAACTCGGCCTGCCCTACGACATGGTCTACCGCCACCCATTCCCGGGCCCGGGCCTGGGCGTGCGCATCCTGGGTGAAGTGAAAAAGGAATACGCCGACCTGCTGCGTCGTGCCGACCACATCTTCATCGAAGAACTGCGCAAGGCCGACTGGTACCACAAAGTCAGCCAGGCATTCGTCGTCTTCCAGCCAGTCAAATCGGTTGGCGTCGTAGGCGATGGCCGCCGCTACGCCTGGGTCGTTGCCCTGCGCGCCGTAGAAACCATCGACTTCATGACCGCACGTTGGGCACACCTGCCTTACGAACTGCTGGAAACCGTCAGCGGGCGGATCATCAATGAGATCGAGGGGATTTCGCGGGTGACTTACGATGTTTCGAGTAAGCCACCGGCTACGATTGAGTGGGAATGATCCTACGGTGCAGCATGAAAGAACCGGCTTTTGCCGGTTTTTTCATGCCCGAACGAATGGTTTACTCTCGCTATTGAAAGTTCCGCATTATTGGTAGCAGTTCTCTGTCAGTAGCTGGATATCGTCAAACACGGAAGATCAGAATGAAATTCCTCACAGATGATGAGATTAAAGTTGCGTACGCTCACGTCGGAGCCGTAGACGAAGGGAGTGTTGGGCCAGATAGAGCAAATTATCTTGCGTTAACGGACGCTGATTTTGAACTCCTTCTGTACAGCATCTATAGAGAGTGTACGTCTGATTTTCCGTGGTACAGCAATGCTCGTTTGATGGTCACGGGAGCAGACCAAGGGCGGGATGTTTGGCTTACGAAGGATGAGCGGCCGGTTGGGCTTATTCAGTGCAAAAAAGTTAAAGCTGGTTTTACTCGGCCGGACACGCTCCGTGAGGTAATCAAGTTCCTTCTAAATGTCGTGCTTGAGCCGGCGCTTATGCCGGACCCGACCGATTTCCGCTTTATTCTTGCCCTTGCTTCGGATCCTGCAAGTACAACAGCCGATTTTTTTGACACGTCACAGACTTGGCTAACTGCCAATGAAGCAAAGCTTTTAGGTCTGGTTACCGACGTCATTAAAAAGTATGAGGCATTCTCGACACTTAAGATCGAGGCTGTTATGCCAGGCATCAGTACGGCTCTCAAAAGTTTGAAATATGAGCTTCTTAGGCCAGTCGACCTCGATGCGTTACTGGAGCGCATTCCTGCTGTCCGTCAACGGTTTTTCAAAGTTCAACTTGTCATGTCTCTGAAGGATGCCGATGCCATGATTGAGGCTCGGTTCGCTGCAGTCGGCTTGGTTTCAAAGAGCACAACGACATTCACCAGAGATGATGTTGAAGAAGACATTACGCGCGGGTCACGCGGTCTGGCTGATTGGCCTCAAATGATTTGGGGACAGCATATAGAACGACCAGAGTTCGACGAACTGATCCAGCGGATCAGTCGGCATCCTGCAGGCTCCACGCTGGTCGTCGGAGGAGCAGGGACTGGGAAGTCAGCACTGCTCGCTGAGCTGTATTGTGCCCTCAAAGCCCGCGGCCAGATTGTGCTAGCGATAAAGGCCGACATGCTTAGCCCTGATATTGTGAATTTCGCCGACCTCGCCCGCGATCTTGGTATGTCAGGTGATATCGAACAGGAGCTTCTCTCGCTGGCGGTTGAAGCGCCGGTTGTGCTGATCATTGATCAGCTTGACGCTGTCAGTGAAGTGATGGACCAAAGTTCACAGCGCATGCAGGTTTTACTTCGCCTTGCGTCTCGGCTACAGGAGGCAGAGAGTCAAGAGGGCAATAAACTTCCCATTCACGTAATCGTTTCTTCGCGACCATTTGAGGCGAAGTTCGACGCTCGATTTAGGTTACTTGATGCGGATGAGTTACTACTTGCTCTGCCTCCGTTCGAGCGGATATCCACACTGCTTGGTGAGCTCGGTATCGACTCCACGGTCGTGCCAGATAGTCTCAAAGAGGCGCTGCGTACACCTTTTGCTCTCGCTATATACGTTGATCTTGCCAAGTCTGGCTTGAATCCTGCGGATTTTACAGCAGCAAACTTACTTGATCGATGGCTCGACAAAAAATTACCTGTAGGGACCGCGCGTGCTTCGTGTCTGGCGTTCTTGCGCCAACTCGCAACTGACATGACGCAGTATGAGAGCCTCTGGCGGCCGGCCGCTCACTATGATCCTGATTACAGCGAGATGCTGCGTTGGGCCGAGTCAATTGGCATCGTCATCCGCGAAGACGTCAGTATCGGATTCAGTCATCAGTCATGGCTAGATGATTTCCAAGCTAAGACACTCCGAACCGCACAAGAGCTGGCTGATTATGCATGGAGTCGCCAAGAAGGGTTATTTGCGCGGGGAACAGTCTTGCGTGGCCTTGAGCATATGCGAAGGGTTGATAGGGCTTCCTATGAGGTTGCTATTCGCTTGTTGCTACCAGACCCCAAGACACGCAGACATTTGCGCCATCTTGTGGCCGATTATTTGGCGAGTGTTGATGATCCGAGCGCAAGTGATATTGCTTGGGTCGATTGGATGGCGCGTAACGATCATGCACTTGCGAATCGGGCATTCAGGCAGCTAGCGACAAGATGGCCGTACTGGAGGTCAGGGGTGCTGCCGCTCCTTCCTTTTCTTCTACAGGACGAAAAGCATCGCTGGAATGCGACCATGTTGCTCGTTCGAGAAGTTGCTGAGGACTCGAGCCAAGTTATGGATCTGGTCGACCGCTATTGGTCTGATACTTCACATGACGGAGATGTGTTTAGTCTCTTTGAGCGTTCTGGTATTGCGACCGACCGTGCAATCGCCCATGTCCGTACGATCTTTAATCGAACGACGTTGGCAGATTGGGCGATATCCCATTACGCCAAGACTTTATATGAGAACGGTAATACTCACGTTGCTTTGGATCTCATTTCATTTTGGGCTGAGTTGCAGCCTGCGGATCGGCACAATGACATCAGCGTTTATGGTGTTGAAAAGATTGCGGCAGCCGCACCGCTCTATTGTGCCGAACGGCTCCTGCCTTGGTTTGTTGGGGTGGCATCGCGAGAGGTTGGTGATGGACGGCCAGGGCATCGGTATCCGCAATCGATATCTGTTCCATACGATTGGAAAAATGACTCTGGCCAAGGGCATTTGACGCAGCTTCTGCGAAGTGTGCTCGAAGAGTCAGCAGTTTCTGACCCGCTGGGTGTGCGCACCTTGCTTGTTACTGTTGTTGCTGTAGAAATTGATGAGGTCCAGTCGCTAGTGGCCGATACCCTGGCGGCGAACTCGGCTGTATTTGCTGAGTATGCGCTCGCGTTTCTCCTGGCCGATCAGCGGCGTCTTCATCTAGGTAGCGACATGTTCGACGATGAAAGAAGTGTCGGCCACATGATCTGTGGTTGGTCGTCAAGCACACTGATTGCCCAGATCACTCCCTACCTCTCTCTCGCTGATATTGAGCGGATGCGCGATTACATCGAGGCTTGGGAGCCTTGGGGGAAAGAATTACAGGAAGAGCGAGATCCTGCCCATCGAAGGCAATTGCTCCGTTGGTCTGATGAGCGGAGGTTGCGTTTACTTGCCGAACTACCTGTGCAAGTACTGACGCCCCGTCGTCGTAGGCAAGTTGAGGAGTGGCAGGTCGAACAGCCCACGCTACAAGCAAAGCGTGGCGGTCGGAGGATGGCGCAGTTCGTTGGATCACCCATGAGTCACGATCAGATGGCGAAAGCCAGTGACGATGCGATTATCAAAATGTTCGATGCAGTAAATGACCACACTGGGCGTCATGAGCACCCGAAACACTGGTTGAAGGGTGGTATTACTGAGTTGTCTCGGGCTTTTGCCGCGTTTGCGAAGTCGTTTCCAGACCGTGTTCTTCGTATCATTCCGCGTTTACAACCGGGTCTGCACGAGCAGGTTACAGGCGCCGCGATTAGGGAGTTGTCGGCGGTTGAGGCAGTTGACGCTCAGACACAAAAAGCTTTGATTTTGGATGCCCAGTCCCGTGGCTTTTCGTCGACTAGCTTTCGCCACGATGTTGCCAGCGCCATGGAGGTACTCGCTAAACGCCTGAAAGGTCTTGAGGGTCGTGACATCGAGTTGCTCAAGGGCTGGCTGCAGCGCGACCCCAATGTGTTGGCCGCAGAAACACTACGTCACGCCAAGTTAAACAAATCCAATCGTGAGAGGAATGAAAAACCAGATCAACGCCCTGAGGCCATGCTATTTGGCCGGGGCGGGGGGATGCATTTTCTCCCTCAGCGCAATTTCACGCTGCTGTCTGCGATCGCGGCGGGATATCTTTATCGTGACGGCGTGGATTTTGATGGTTGGCTCGCGGAGTTGGAACTACACGTTACTTATCCTGAAGATCCCGAGGTTTGGAGTGCGATCCTAATATTCAGGTCGTATGAACTTTGGTGGGCAGATGCTGCAAGAGTGGGCGAGCTGATTGAGGCGATCTGGCGGAGGTTTCCAGCGGCGTTTGAAGATGCAGCTGTAGTCCAGTCGTTGTGGCGCCTGCGCGTTAGCATGCATACGAGCTTACAGCAGGAGATTGTCAACTTCTGGCTCAGTCATAGCGATCATAAGCTTAGGCAGATAGGTGGTGAGTTCTCTGCTGCTAGCGTGATTATCGATAGCACTGCTTCTTGTGGGATGGGCGAGATAGTCGAAGCGGTGAAGGGCGGGAATGATGTTTCCGCCAGGTCTGGTGTGTTATTTGCGGCTGCAGCGGGGTGGGGTGAACTTGATCAAGATATTCGAAGCCGCTCGCATGCCTACCTCATTTCTATGGCCAGCATTGTCAGTGGGTTCGAGGCTCATGCTCTATCTACAGCTGTAGATCGTGGCGAGCGATTACCTCCCGATGAGATGACGCGAGCCCTGCTGGCTTCTGTTGCAGTAAATATTGATCTGCTCAGAGAATCGATGGGGTTGCTGTTTGTACGCTCGCTTCAGCACCTGTTGCTTTATCCAGGCTTTGAAATGCTGGTGCTTGAAATCGCAGAGGCTGCAACTGAGCTTGCACGTAAATCGCCAGATAGGACCGTTGGAGGGATGTACGACGGCGAATTTATAGGGCTTGTGATTGCACTTCAGCGCTCACCAATAGAAATCAAAACTCGTGCGATGACGATCTACGAGCGCTTGCTTGACGCCGAGGTTTACGGCGCTGAGGACGCTGCAGCATTTGCGCTGCGTCGTTAAGGCCCAAGCCGTATCCGCTCAACCCGTTCGCTTCCTAGCCTCTCATAGCATGGATGAGACGATATCCCAATCGGTCGCCAGATTCGATTATGGGCTGACGTTCTCCGGACTCCGGTGTTGATGCGGCAGCTTTTACCGGCCTTGCCTTAGGAAGGTGTTCCTAGCGATATCACCCTCAAGAGCAGTCATCCGCATGGTATTTATCATGGTCTCGAAATGGTAGTTGCTTTAAGGAGTACGGTTACAAGGGGCTATATATGCCTATTGATAATAGAGTGGGAGTTATCCTGCGTCCGGTGTAGGCTGGCAGTGATTGGATTGGCAAGAAACACCCAAAAGCCCGCATAACTGCGGGCTTTTCGCTTTTGGGGCTGGCAAATTCAGATAGCGGGGCTTGCTACCGTGGCACGAGCGCCAGCTGCGCCCTGCCCCATCAGCAAATTAAACCGCCTGCACCCTGGCCAGTTGCTCGCCTTCAAGCCAGGTGCTGATGTCGCTGGCGCGCATGGGTTTGGAGAACAGGTAGCCTTGGGCCCAGGCGCAGCCGAGGTTTTTCAGGGCGTCGAGTTCTGCGGCGGTTTCCACGCCTTCGACGATGCATTCCAGCTTCATGTCCTGGCACAGGGCAATCAGTGACTTGACGATCTTGAAGCTGGCCGGGTTTAGGTGGATGTTGGTGACGAAGGTGCGGTCCACCTTCAGTTTGGTCAGCGACAGCGCGTGGATCTGGCTCAGGCTGGAATAGCCGGTGCCGAAGTCGTCGAGGGAAATGCCGCAGCCCAGTTCGCGAAACCGGCTGATTGCTCGCTGGGTCTGCAGCAGGTCCTGGATGACCGCAGTTTCGGTGATTTCCAGATCGAGGCAGGCCGGGTCGAAACGGCTGCTTTTGATCAGCTCGACGATCTGCTGGGCGGCTTCCTCCGAACCACAGTCGTGGGCGGACAGGTTGAATGACAGGCGGATACCCGCAGGCCAGCTCGCGGCTGTGTCCAGCGCCTTGCTCAGCAACGGCACCGTTAGGCGATTGACCATGCCGACGCGCTCGGCAATCGGGATGAACTCACTGGGCGGCACGTTACCCAACTCCGGGCTTTCCCAGCGTGCCAGGGCCTCGAACGCGACGGTTTGCTGGCTGTGAACATCCACAATGGGCTGGAACACCACGTGAAACTCCTCATCCAGATCGGCCCTGCGCAGGGCCTGTTCGGTTAGCCCTTCGCGATTGAGCTGCTGGCGATGGGCTGCGCTGAACAGGCAGACCGTGCCGGGGCGGTGGCGCTTGCTCTGATACAGGGCATAGTCGGCGTATTCATACACTTGCGTTGCGTCGGATGCCTGATCCGGGAAGGTCGCGATGCCCAGTGACGCACTAATCTGGATAGGGATGTCCACCAGCAGAAACGGCTCGCGCATGCTGGCGCAGATTTTCTCGCCAAACGCCCGCAACTGATCGTCGCTCATGGCCTGAGTGATGATCAGGCCGAACTCGTCGCCTCCCAGCCGGGCCAGATGCACATCTTCGTCGAGCAGCCCGGTCAGGCGCTGGCCAACCTGACAGAGCAGTTTGTCACCAATGCTATGGCCATACAGATCGTTAACCGGCTTGAAGCCATCCAGGTCGATCAGCCCCACGGCCAGGCGAATCTCCTGCTCGCGGGCGCGGGACAGCAGCGTATCGAGGCGGGAAAAGAACTGCCGCCGATTGGCCAGTCCGGTCAGGCTGTCCTGATTGGCCAGGTGAAGGTTTTCCTCGCTGAGTTTTGCCGTCTGCGCCTGCATGTTCACCAGCCGGGTGAAGTCGGCGTACTGCGCCTTGAGAATGATCAGCATGGCGATGGACACCAGCAGGACGTCAATCGCAGTGGCAATAAAGGTAATGATATTGGTGGACGCGAAGAACACCACGAACGCCGTGTTGACCACTGCTGTGGTGGCCAGGGCTGCTGGCAGCAGGTGCATCATGCAAAAAATGCAGCCGATGACGGTGATCGCCATATAAAAGGCGACATGCGCCTGGGCATAGCTGTCGCCATAGGGAAACAGCGCCAGCGACCAGGCGGTGAACGCCACGGCGACAAACGGCGCGAGCATATTGGTGCGCTTCAGCGCCGCCAGCATCTGCTCCGGGCTGCGCGTCCGCCCGCGCGTGCGCATCCATTCCGCCGCACGAATCACGCCGAACAACGTCATGATCAACGGGCAATACACCACCAGCCAGCGCGGCGCGACCGCAAAGTGGGTGCCCGCCAGCATCAGGGTGTTGATCAGCAGGATGAAATACATCATGGGCAATTGGCGAGACAGCGCGATGTATTGCGCCTTGACCAGCCCAGGATTGTCCTTGGGCACAGACATCAACGCTCGCACGCCGAGCAGTGTTTTCTTCATCAGACGACGCTCTGAAAATACAACCAGATAAATAACCGAACGGATTATCCTTTCCAGACCGGATCGAGCAGGGCTAGAAACTGCTCTCATGGGATCGTGTCGGCCAATCCTCTGATTTCTACAATCGTTACGACTAGTGGCACTTTGATTTCGTTCCGCCAACCGGTCGTAATAGTTGTAAGCGGGGCAGGCACCGTCGAACAGCATCGACAATTAATGGCCAGTGGGCTGTCATCTGCGACGATTGGCGCTTTTCCGGAGGTGAGACGGTTTTTAACTTTTGGCTTAAGACGGTGCCGGTGGGTTTTGGTTTGGAGGTCAAGAACTTCAATCTCAACAATACACGGCCCCCTAAATCTCCCTCCCAGCCGCACTATCAAACTGCAACCTCGCCTCTTCAACCTCCGGCAATTTCAGCAGTGTCCATTTGTGCAGCTCACGAAATGGCTGTTGCAGGCTTTGGCCTAGCGGGGTGATTTCGTATTGCACTGCCACGGGCGAAAGCGAGATGACCTGTCGGGAAACCAGTCCATTACGCTCCAGTCGTCTCAGGCATTGTGTGAGCGCCTTTTGGGTCACGCCTTCCAGTCGGCGTTTGATGGCGTTGAAGCGGTGTGGCTCTTCATCCAGAACAGCCAGAACCATCATGGACCACTTGTCTGCGATCTGATCAAACAGTGCGCGACTGGGGCAGTCCGACGAAAAACATTGTGGCTGTATTTCGAGCATCAGGTTTCCTCAGGTATACCTAGGCGACTCAAGGTGCCTAATTGACATTAAGTTTACAAAATATACTTATATGCCTTCCGAAATCAATGGATTCAACTTCGATGTCAAACCTTGATACCAGCGTTTTATTCCGTCCTTTTTCCATCGGCTCTCTGGAGTTGAAAAACAGGATTGTCATGGCTCCGATGACGCGCCTCTTCGCTCCGGAGGGCATACCGGGTGAGGCGAGTGCTGCCTATTATCGCCGTCGGGTGGAAGGGGGCGTTGGGTTGGTTCTGTCGGAAGGCACGGTCATTGATCGCCCGGCGTCACGTAATGAGGCCAGCATTCCTTTTTTCCATGGTGACGCGGCGTTGGCCGGATGGAAGAACGTGATCGATTCGGTTAAAGGTGCGGGTGGTCGCATGGGGCCGCAACTCTGGCACACCGGTGCAGTACGTAGCGACAGAGGTTGGGAGCCGGATGCGCCCGTTGAAAGCCCGTCTGGCCTCAATACGCCAAGTGATCCGCGCGGTGTGGCGATGAGCGAAGAGGATATTGCCGATACGGTGGCTGCGTATGCCAAGGCCGCTGCAAATGCCAAACGCCTGGGCTTCGACACCGTCGAGATTCATGGGGCTCATGGTTACCTGATCGATCAGTTCTTCTGGGCGGGCACCAATCAGCGCACCGACCGTTATGGCGGCCCGACCATCAAAGAGCGCTCGCGCTTTGCCAGCGAGATCGTTGCTGCCGTTCGTGATGCGGTCGGCCCCGAATTCCCGATCATCATGCGCGTCAGCCAGTGGAAGCAGCAGGATTTTGGCGTGCGTGTCGCCGAGACACCAGCGTTGATGGAAGACTGGCTGCTTCCGCTGGTCGAGGCCGGTGTCGACGTGCTGCACTGTTCGCAACGCCGCTTCTGGGAGCCTGAGTTCCCCGAGATTGATGGCGAAAACGGATTGAACTGCGCGGGCTGGGCCAAGAAGGTGACCGGGGCCGCAAGCATCAGTGTGGGTTCGGTTGGTCTGGACAACGATGTAACCAATGCCTTTGCCGGCAAGGGTTCGGCCCCTGCGCTTGCGAGTCTGGACCGGCTTGTCGAGCGCATGGAGCGCGAAGAGTTTGACCTGATCGCTGTAGGCCGTGTACTGCTGAGTGATCCGGACTGGGCGTCGAAGGTAGAAAGTGGAGAACTCGCAACGTTGGGCGGATTCAACCCCGCTTCTTTAGCCGAGTTGGTTTAAGCGTCTTGTGATGCAGCTCCCGTGTTACGGGAGTTGCTCTGCAATCGTTCGATATTCGTGAATAGGAAATGTCGGCATGCTCAAGCCCGCTTGAATACGGGCTTTTTTTCACCCCCGAATTATCTGGAAAGTCCCTGTGATGGCACGTTAATCTCATCTACCCATACCCACACAGTACCCCCTGAAAGGAATCACCATGTCTGAACGCTTCCAGTTCGGTTGTGCCTGTTGCAGTCCCCATATGTTGCCGACTTATCAGCACGATCACAGTCAGTGGCAGGACTTGCTCGCTGAAGTGGCCCAGCAGAAAGGCCCAAAAGGGTTGCCGCAGGCTGTGATCTTTCATGGCGGACATATTTATCCGGACCCTGAGCACCCCGAGCATCCTGTCGAGGCTATCGGGATCGCCAACGGTAAGGTGATCGAGAGCGGTATGCTTCATGGTGTGCGTGAGGCGATGAAAAAGTACGAGCCGGTTGAGCGGCAGCTCACGGGTGATGAGACTCTGTTGCCGGGCCTGATCGATCCGCATGCGCACCTGATCTCGAGCGCACTCATGACCACCTGGACGGATTTGTCGCCGTTTAACGGGCAGGACCTGAATACGGATTACAGCATTGAAGTGGTCAAGGAGCGGCTCCGCAAAGCCGTCAAGGCGGCGAGCGAGTTAGCACAGCCGTGGGTGACCGGTTATGGCGTCGATCCTTCGTTGATGACGGTCTGGAAAGACATCGATGCCAAGTTCCTCGATGAGATCAGCGCCGGTACCAAGGTCCAGATTTTTCTGCTCAACGCCTCTGGTCACATCAGCTATGCCAACACTCTTGCGCTGAAGGCGGCCGGGCTCGACAAGGAATACCCGACAGGGGTCCTGACCGAGCAGCAATCCCAACTGATGATAAAAGCAATGCCAGCTACTACACCTCAGCAGATCTTCGACGGACTGAAGATCGTGTTTCGGCAGGCGAACGAGCGTGGCATCACAACCGTGTTCGATGCGAGCGTCGGTCTGATTGCAGGGACGGTTGAGGTCCCACTGATGAAAGGGCTGGCGGCGACCTCGGCGATGACGCTCCGGGTAGGCGGCGCGCTGTACGGTAATAGCAACGACTTTATGACCTGGATCGATTGCTACAAGCCCGAGTTGTCGAGTGACGGAAACAGCCTGTTTACATTGCGTGCGATCAAGCTGATCGCCGACGGCTCGAACCAGGGGTTGACCGGGTTGCAGAGCCAGCCATACCACTGCTGCGAAGAGCATTCTGTGCCAGGCGTCGGTGCCTACGGACTGTTCAACTACGATCCGGTGAGGAAACTGGCGGACGTGATGGCGTTGGCGAACTCGGCGGGCTGGCCGATTCTGACGCACGCCAACGGCGACGAAGGCATCGCCAACGTGCTGGCTGCCTATCAGATGGCACTCAGCAAGGTGCCGCCTCCGCCAGCACCCAAGCGGCCTTTCCCGACTGAACCTGCCTGGGCCGGGCAACGCCACCGGATCGAACACGCTTCGTTGCTTCACGATGATGCAATCGGCCTGATGAAGCGGATGGCGATCTCGCCAAGCTTTCTGATCGGTCACGTCGGTTACTGGGGTAAGGCGTTCAGGGACACGATTCTCGGTGCCGAGCGTGCATTGCTGCTGGACCGTTGCGCCTCGGCGTTGAAAGCGGGCCTGCGAATCAGCCTGCACAGCGACCATTTCGTCACGCCGTTCGGCCCGCTGCGTTATATGGAACAGTCGATCGGGCGTGTGATGGAGGCCTTGAAGGACAAGACTCCGGTGAACGAGGATGACAATGTGCTGAACCCGGATGAGCGTCTTAATGTGCATCAGGCGTTGCGTGCAGTGACGATCGATGCGGCCTGGCAATGCCATCTTGATCATCAGGTCGGCTCGCTGTTGCCGGGCAAGCAGGCCGATCTCGTGATCCTGGCGAAAAACCCGTTGCAGTGGCCGATGATTCACGCCAAGGGAATGCGCGACATCGGGGTACGGGAGACTTGGGTAAACGGCAGCCAGGTGTTTCCAGTCCTGCTGTGATGCCCATGTTGCTCCTGTAACCAGATGACCAAAAGAAAGCCCCTGAACTCAGGGGCTTTCCTGCATCTGGCAGATCAATACTTCCACGTCACCGAAGCCGTCAGATTCCGTGGCGCGCCATAGTTGGTGGAGCCTGCCGACTGATACAGCGACAGCAAGTATTTGCGGTCGGTGACGTTGTTCATGTTCAGCGATGTGCTCCAGTGCTCGTCGATGTCGTAGCTGGCCATCAGGTCCACCAGGGCGTAGGCCTCCTGGCTGACATTTTTGTTGGTGTCCAGCTCGGTTGAGCTTTGCCATTGAAGGCGGGTGCCGACTTTGGCCTTGGGCAGGCCGGGCAGGCGATAAGTCAGGCTGCCGCGCAAGGTATGAGTAGGGATGTACTTGCGAGCCTCCTCGCCATCGTCGTCTTCGATCCGCACAAAGTTATAGCCGCCAGCCAGTTCGAGGCCGGTCAGTACTTCGCCGGAGGCTCCCAGTTCGATGCCCCGGCTTTTGACGTTCGTGCCGCGATAGACGTATTGGCCACCCACGATTTCCCCGGTGAGTTCGGCGACGTTTTGCTGGTCTGTCTTGAATACCGCAGCAGTCACGGTCAGTCGTTCATCGAGCAGGCGACCTTTCACACCGGCTTCCATGCTTTTGCCTTCAAGTGGCAGGATCACTCCACCACTGGTGCTGCGCACGTATTGAGGTTTGAAGATCTCCGTCCAGCTGGTGTACAGGCTCCACTGTGGCGTGAGGTCATAAACCAGGCCGGTATAGGGCGTTACCTTGCCGTGTACTCGGGTGTTGTGTGGCGAGCCGTAGCCAGCCCCTTCGCCATCGGCGCTGAGCATGCGTGCCCCGGCGATCCAGTGCAGTTCATCGACAAGGCTGAAGCGCGCCCCGGCGAACAGGCTTTTCTGGCGGTCGGTGAACAGTTGGGTATTGAGGTCGTCGGTGTAGTTCAGTGCCGGTTGCACCACGTTGCCGGCCAGTGCATCGGAGAGGCTGACAAGCTGGTTGCCCGATGCATCTCTGTAGTGCCCGCGTTCGTCATGATGGGTGCGCCCGTAATTGGCGCCCACGGTCAATTCATGTTCCCGTCCGAGGAGTTTGAATGGGCCGGACAGCCGCGCTTCACCCGTCACCTGATGTTCCGTGCTGGTGGTGCGGTTGATATAGGCATAAGCATCGGTAGCCGTTGCCGGGATGGCGTACAGCATTTTGGTATCGGAGTCCTGGCTCATTCCTGCCAGGGTGACAGTGCTTGCCCAGCCATTGTCGAAAGCGTGTGTCAGCTCGATGAAAGCGCGTTTGGTATGGACGTCCCAGTAGGTCCACGGCTGGCCGACGCTGGAACTGCGGCTGCTGTAGTGAATACGGTTGCCTGCGTAATCGGCGATAGGCAAGGCTCCCCAGGTGCTGCCATTGGAGTAGCTGTTCTGTTGGGTAAAGCCCACGGTCAGGGTATCGGCATCGGACAGGTCAAAGGCCAGCAAACCTGCTGCCACGTTGACTTCGTGGCTGTACTGATCGAGGTAGGAGTTACCTTTGTCGTGGGACGTGATGAAGCGTCCGCGAACGTTGCCGCTGTCTGTCAGGGGGCCGGATACATCCAGGCCCAGTCGGCGGTTGTCCCAGGAGCCGATGCTGCTGTCGATTCTGGCCTGGAAGGTATCGGTAGGCCGTTTGCGGACCAGATTGACGGTAGCCGACGGGTCACCCGTGCCGCTCATGAGCCCGTTGGCGCCATGCAGCACGTCGACCTGCTCGAATTCCGTCATGTCTTGATCGCCGACCAGCACGCCGCCCGAAAATGGCAGGCTCATGCCGTCGTATTCAAAGTTTTCGATCTTGAAGCCACGCGAGGTAAAGGCGGTGCGATCGGTTTCGAACTGTTCGACGGTGACGGATGGTGCGTTGCGCAACGCCTCTTTCACGCTGTTGAGTTTGAAGTCGTCCATTTGCTCGCGGGTTACTACGGTGATCGCCTGTGGTGTGTCCTTGTCGCTCAGGCCCAGGCGCGTAGTGCTGGAGACGGGTTTGCCCTGATAGCCTTGGCTTGGGCTGTCGTCTTGCATGGCGCGATACTGAATCTGGGTAGGGCCAAGGATCACTTCGTTGTCCACACTTTTATTGTCTGACGGGACAAGGTAAACCGTGACCGCGTCAGTACGGGCGAAGCTATAGCCACTGCCTTGCAGTAACTTCGTCAATGCTTCCTCGGCTGAATAACTGCCGATGACTGCGCTACTGCGCAAGGTCGCGTCCAGGTTGCCGTCGAGCAGCACGTTCTGCCCGGATTGTCGGCTGAATATCAACAGTGCCTGACGTAGCTGTTGCGCAGGAATATTGAGCGACAGCTTTTCTACAGTGCTTGCAGCGGCCTGACCTGATGCTCCGTGAGCCTGAACGGTACCGACGAGTAAAGCACACGCGAGTGCTGCGCCAAGGGCATTACGCTGCCAGCGGGGATCGGTTTTCAGGCTCGGGTTTGGTGTTTTGGCCATTCAGGTCGCTTCCTATGAAGTGCGCGCAGATATGCGAATATCAATCAGTCCCGTTAAGACGGATGAGCAATCGCGATTCCTGAAGGTGTCTTGAATTATTTATGCGCGAAGTTTCAGGCGGGGTAGATCAGCGTGACCAAGTCGGTGTAGCGAGTCGTACGCACCGACAGAGCCCTGGCAAGGACATCCAGCATCTGATCGGGCCTGTTCAGGTTGAGGATCAGGCTGACCCGGCGTGCAGCGAGTCGCTTGTCCATGATGAAGATTTTCCCTTCTCGCCATCGCTGCAATTCATCGACAACGGTGAGCAGCGGGGTGTCGAAGAATGCCAGGCGGCCATCGCGCCAGGCCAGTATTTGCTCCAGCTCGGCGTGTTGAATCGTACCGGTCTGGTTGGGGCTGAAGCGTACGGAAAAGCCTTCTTCCAGGTCTGTCTGTTGAGTGGCCGTGACGACCCGTACGTTCTTTCGAGTGACTGCCAGCCGGGCGCTTGCCTTGTCGCATGCCAGGCAGAATTCGCCTTCACGAGCGAGCACCTGGCCAGCTTCCGTATTGATCCGAAACTCAATGGCAGCAGGCACCACGCTGAAAAACGCTTCGCCCTGCAGCAGTTCCACTGAGCGTCTGGAGGATGAAAAGTCCAGATTCAGGGCTGTATCTGCGGCAAGGTCCACGGTCGAGCCATCTGGCAAGTTCACCTGACGACGCTCGCCCACGGCGGTACGCACATCTGCAAAGGGTGAGCCTGTTCCCTTGAGCCAGAAGGAGGTCGCACCCGCCGTGACGGCCACAGCGCTGGCGGCGACCCCAAGACCGACGAAGCGACGCCGGGACAGTTGAGTGCGCGCCACGGGCGGTTCAGGTTTCAGCAAGAGTGCCGATGCGGCCCATAGACTTTCCAGCTCGGCATAGGCCTGAGCATGCTGAGCAGAGGTCTCTATCCACCTTGCCAGTTCCTCGCGCTCGGCCTGAGTTGGCGATCCGCCATTCATCAACGCAAACCAGACGCTGGCCTGATGGCTTATATCATCAGGCTGACGTGCGGATTGATCGAGCAAGGGCGGTTCGGGATTCATTGGATAATCAATTCAACTGGAAAGAGTACTGGCGGGTGATTGTAATCCAGCCTGTTCACATGCGTTGGCTGTTGCGACAGATACAGGCTCACTTGGACATGCCAAGCTTCAGTAAGTCCAGTGCCTTGACCATACGGCTATAGGCCGTTTTCGGAGAAATGCCGAGGCGTTCGCCAATCTCGGCATAGGTCATGCCTTCGACCCGTACCATCAGGAAAACCTCGCGACAAGGCGCAGGCATGCGTTGAATCACCTCGTTCAAGGTTGCCAGTTGCTGGTTGGCGATGGCTGCCTGTTCAAGGGTTGGCGTTCTTTGCCCGACGCTGCTCATTTCCTGGCTTTCCAGCGGCTCGCTTTTACGATGTTCCTGGCGTCTGGTGTGATCGATAAACAGGTTTCTGGCGCTGGAAAACAGATAGGCGCGGAAGTTTTCTATCCGTGTACGACCCATCTGCTCGGAGAGGCGAATGAACGTGTCCTGCGTCAGGTCGGCAGCGGTCTCTTTGCAACGCAAGCGGCGATCCAGGTATTCCTGGATTTCTGCGCGATGGGCGAGATAAAGCGCCTTGAGATCTGAACCGGACATAAAGCCACCTTGGCTGACATGCAAGCGAGCGCGGGAAAATATCACAAACGAGAATCGTTTGTGTTGAGGCTTGGTATCAAAGTGCATTTTCAGCCGGCAGAGATGATGGATGGCGATCAAAGTCGAGCCATGGCGCCCCTAAAAAGGGCGGATACAACCGCTGAGTTCTATCCGCCTCTTGTTCATTTACCTCGGCACCTTCTAGCTGACATCCTTCATTCCCATCAATTTCAGCGCATCGACCAGTTGGCCCAGATTGTCAAAAGGGCGGCCGCTGATGGCCAGCCATCTAGGGCGTTCGATAAAGAACTTGCCGCGGCTGGTCTTGATGGCCGTTCGCACGATAGCGCCGTCCGAGGCGCGGTGGATCAATAGCGGGCTGCCTGTATTTCTATTGATGACAAACATTCCCGGAATGATCAGGCGATTTTCTATCGTTGGTTGTGGATACACCTTGTTGATTGCCATCTGCATTCTGAAGTCGCTTTTGACGAAAGTGGGCAGCCTGCCGATCTCGCCATTCATGACCTGGCCCGGGTCAATCGAAAAGCCTTCGGGCTGGCCCAGGCTGACGTCCTCGGCTCTTATGCCTATGACCCCTTCCAGTTCGCTGATGCCGGGCACCCCTTCATAGGTATTGGCGTGTGCATTGCCGACCAGCGCCAGCCATTTGCCTTTAGGGCCTAGGTTCGGTGCATCGGCCTGGATGGTGGTGTGAGCGAAGTAGTTCATCATTTTGATACGCAGCAGCCCATCGGAGTCGTTCATGCCGACAATTCGATAACTGGCCATGCAGTCGAGGGGCTGGATACGGATGTGGTTTTCATTGGCGGCATTCACCAGTTCGAGAAAGGTGTACTGCCCCATGGGGTCTGTGTGATGACCTGTGTCCAGGTTTCGCAGGTAGGTTTTCAGATTGCCCGGCATGTTCCCCGATTCGGCAAACGTTTTCAGGTCCTGCAAATGGAAGTCGTTGAGCAGATGTTCCATATACAGCGTTCTGACATTAAGTTTTTTCAACAGGCGCATGTTATCGATCAGGAATTTCTTGCTGCCTAATTCGGCGTGGCTTTCCCCGATAACCAGGCCAGGAGCATTGGCCAGGATTTTCTGCAGTGTGGATTTACAGGTGTCGGTGGCTTCAAGCCGTGGCATCTCAGGCCTTTGCGGCAACTTTGTCTGACTGAAGAACTGGAAGGCATCCGTACGCAATCGCTCTCTCAGTGCCCTGAAATCAATGTAGGGGTCTGTCCATGAATGAAGCCTGGCCCAATCCCCCTGCAAGACCTTGCGGTCTCCACCATTGGCTGCAACGGCGAGATCCTGCTTCATGTTTTCGGGGACGTCGTAGGCGCTGGCCCTGATTGGGTAAGTGACTCGCGATGACCTCAGGCTTGATGCCACGGGGCCTCCGCCTCTAAGGCCATTGGTCTTGAGCGTTTCCCACTGACCGGCCGCATTGATGCGTATCGGGACATTGCGGT
This sequence comes from Pseudomonas cichorii, assembly GCF_015471405.1. GTDB lineage: Bacteria > Pseudomonadota > Gammaproteobacteria > Pseudomonadales > Pseudomonadaceae > Aquipseudomonas > Aquipseudomonas serbiensis. Next base: position 231,165 of record NZ_BLVZ01000004.1, on the reverse strand, counting down.
AGAACGAGAAAGGATTGTTCGGGTCGATAATTGCCCAGCCGTTCATCTCGTTAATGAAGCGAACGCGGTAAGTCTCGCCCTTGATCGAAACGTAGGTACTGCCGTCAGTCAGTTGATAGATACCCTGCATGCGGCCACTTTGCGCCACGGGTGAGCCGACAAGCGAGACTGTGCTCTTGAAGTCTTCAGGCAGCTCCGGCGCCTTGGCCGGTATCACTGCTGAAGCCTCTGTGATTGCAGGGGCAATGCCTGGCTCGACCTCGGTTGCAACAGGCAATGTTGCTTCGTGAGCGATAACCGGGTGTTCTGCTTCCGGAAAACCGCCGATCAGGAACAGGCTGTTGAACAGCACGTCCACTCCGCTGGTGATGGCCCCGATAACACCTGCCTTGCGCTCGGCAGTGGTGTGGCCGTTGACCGCCTGATCGATGTTCAGCCCCATGTCCGCCAGCCCGGCACCCACCACGGCCAGCGCAACAGGCCAGTCAATAGCCGCCAGTGGGCCGATGACATGGGAGAACGCATTGAGATAACCGATCCACATCTGCTTTCGCAGGTCCGAATTGGAGCGCATGGACAGATTGGCATCGGCGTTCATGCGGGTGCGTGCGCTGTCCCGAAGCCAGGTGAATGCATCCATGCCCAGGTCGCGGTCATTTTGATTGATCAATGAGGTGCTGGCAGTGGGCAGCAGATCCATCAGATGGTTGAGGCCGACGTCGTTGCTGATCTCGTTGCGCATTGAAAGCGGGAAATGCGAGAGCAATCGCGCCCGGTCACCGACTTTCGTTGTTTCGCTGACGAGCCAGGTTTTCAAGTGCTCCGGCGTATCGAAAACATGAATAGGGGTGATTTCCCCGGGTATATAGATAATTTGTCGGCCCTTGGGAGTCACGATGCGCAGGATATCGCTGGCTTCATGACCCCCGAGATCAAAGGCCGTGACACGTACTCCGGCAGGCGCGCTGGTTGTAGCAGTCAGCATCGACAACTGGATCGGTGTGTGAATATTGTTCGCGACAGCCTGAATGATCGACTGGGTGTCCTGGGCGGATAAATGACCGTTGTGCCGATCTTCCAGGACCTTGGACAGGAAGTTGGCTTTGCTGAGGGTACGGAAGTCCTCGGCGCAGTTTTGCCAGAAGCTGGCAAGTTTTGCCTTGTATTGCGTGCTGAAATCGATAGCCCACAAATCGCTCATGACATCTGAAACAAGCATTTTTATTTCAGTGTGCTCATCGTAGACATCGGCCTGCGGCCCGGCTGTGTAAAAGCCACTCATCGTTTGCAGTTCGTCTGCATAGTCCTGATCCTCTGCGTTGAATCGATGCAGGATCAGTTGCGGCAGGGTCATTGACTCGATTGGCGAACCATAATGCTGCCAGCCACTGAAGGTGACATGGCTGCTCACCGCCGTGGTGAAGCGGTGCCAGTAGACGGTGTCTGGAGAAATCGTCAGGCCGGTGTGTTTGCGCAGGATATTCCCGGCTGTTTCCAGGGCCTGCTGGCGCATGTCGGGGCAGCCTTCTGCAAGGCGTCGGGCGATGCTTTTCAGCGTCATCCGGTCCTGGGAAAAGGGCGGTGCGGATGTGGGGGTGTTGTTCTGGTTCACAGGTTCTATCTCGTGTATGGAATCCTCCAAGCGTGTCGTGAATCGTGAGAACGGGAGCGCTAGATAGTTAGTGCGGTATTGATGCCCTTATCTTTCCCTAAACGCAGGTGTATCGTATTCGCCCCTCGCACCCACTCTCAGGTGCATCCCGCAGTCGTTCTTGAGGTTTTTTCCCCTATGTCCTTTACCCGTCGACAAATTCTCGGAGGTCTGGCCGGTCTTGCCGTGGTTGGTTTGGGCGCAGGTGGTGCTTCGCGTTACTGGCTGGGACGGCGTGGGCCGGGGGAAGGGCATGATTTCGAGCTGATTGCCGCGCCGCTGGATGTCGAGCTGGTCGCAGGGCACAAGACGCCAGCCTGGGCGTTCGGTGGTTCTGCGCCGGGCACCGAGTTGCGCGTACGTCAGGGCGAGTGGCTGCGCTTGCGCTTTATTAACCAGTTGCCTGTGGAAACCACTATTCACTGGCATGGCATCCGGTTGCCGCTGGAAATGGACGGCGTGCCTTATGTTTCGCAGTTGCCGGTCAAGCCGGGCGAATATTTCGATTACAAGTTCCGTGTGCCGGATGCAGGCAGTTACTGGTATCACCCGCATGTCAGCAGCAGCGAAGAGCTGGGCCGCGGTCTGGTGGGGCCGCTGATTATCGAAGAGCGCGAGCCCACGGGCTTCCTGCATGAGCGCACGGTCAGCCTGAAGAGCTGGCATGTGGACGAAGAGGGGGCTTTCACAGAGTTCAGTGTCTTGCGCGAAGCCGCCCGTGAAGGCACGGCGGGACGGCTTTCGACCTTGAACGGCATTCCCCAGGCGGTTATCGATCTGCCTGCCGGGCAGATTACTCGGGTTCGCCTGCTTAACCTCGACAACACGGTGACCTATCGTCTCAACCTGCCGGACGCTGAGGCGCAGATCTATGCGCTGGATGGCAACCCGGTGACGCCGCGTCCTTTCGGCGAGGATTACTGGCTAGGGCCGGGGATGCGCATCTGTCTGGCAATCAAGGCACCGCCTGCGGGCGAGGAAATCGCCTTGCGCAACGGGCCGGTACGGTTGGGGACTTTCCGTTCGGTCGCCAATAACGACGCGCCGGGCCAATGGCCGCCAGAGTTGCCTGCCAATCCGATTGCCGAGCCGGATCTGGAGAATGCCGAGAAGATCAACTTCAACTTCGAGTGGGTCGGCTCCATGTCGGTCAACACCGACAATGGCAAGCCGCCAAGCCTCTGGCAGATCAATGGCGAGGCCTGGGACATCACCGACAAGACCTGTGCAGACCGGCCTATTGCCAAGCTGGTGTTGGGCAAGAGTTACATCTTCGAGCTGAAGAACATGACTCAGTACCAGCACCCGATCCATCTGCATGGCATGAGTTTCAAGGTGATCGCGTCCAATCGGCGCAAAATCATTCCTTATTTCACCGATACCTTTCTGCTGGGCCGAAATGAGCGGGCGCGGGTGGCGTTGGTCGCGGATAATCCCGGCGTGTGGATGTTCCACTGCCATGTGATCGATCACATGGAAACCGGCCTTATGGCAGCGATAGAGGTTTCTTGATGCGGCAACCGCAAATCATTGATCGCAGTCGCGATCAGGACTTCATGCGCGAAGCGCTGGCGTTGGCCGCCGAGGGCGCGCTATTGGGCGAGGTGCCCGTTGGCGCGGTACTGGTGCTGGACGGCCAGATCATTGGTCGCGGCTACAACTGCCCGATCAGCGGCAGCGACCCTAGTGCCCATGCCGAGATGGTCGCCATTCGCGATGCGGCCAAAGCGGTCAGCAACTATCGCCTGCCCGGCAGCACGCTGTACGTGACGCTGGAGCCTTGCAGCATGTGCGCGGGCCTGATCGTTCATTCCCGTGTGGCCCGCGTTGTTTACGGTGCGCTGGAACCCAAGGCAGGTATTGTGCAAAGCCAGGGGCAGTTTTTCACTCAAGGGTTTCTCAACCATCGCGTGTTGTTCGAGGGCGGTGTCCTGGGGGAGGAGTGCGGGGCGATGTTGAGCGAGTTTTTCAGGATGCGTCGGGCGGCCAGCAAGGGTTAGCGCCGATCAGAGTGCGGGGTTCTGCTTCTGCTCATCCGGCTGTGTAGCCTGCGTGGGTTTGGTCTTGTCTACGGCGGGGACATGCAGATTGCCTTCGGCTACCTGATTGCCTTCGAGTTGTGGCTGTGTGACCCAGGTCAGAATGTCGTAGTAGCGGCGAATGTTGGCGACGAAATGCACTGGCTCGCCGCCTCGGGCATAGCCATAGCGGGTCTTGCTGTACCACTTCTTCTGAGAAAGACGAGGCAGCATCTTTTTGACGTCCAGCCACTTGTTGGGGTCCAGCCCCTCGTTTTCGGCCAGTTTGCGCGCATCTTCCAGATGACCGCCGCCAATGTTGTAGGACGCGAGCGCCAGCCATGTGCGATCCGGCTCTTGTATCTTCTCGTCCAGTTGATCCTTTACATAGGCGAAGTACTTGGCTCCGCCCTGAATGCTTTGTTTCGCGTCGAGCCGGTTGGTAACGCCCATGGCTTGTGCGGTGTTCTGAGTCAGCATCATCAGGCCGCGAACCCCGGTCTTGGAGGTCACAGTGGGTTGCCACAATGACTCCTGATAACCGATGGCCGCCAGCAGCCTCCAGTCGACCTGCTCTTTCTTGGCCGAGGCCTGGAAGTGTTTCTCGTATTTGGGCAGGCGTTCCTGCAGGTGCTGGGCGAAGGTATAGGCGCCGACATAGCCCAATACATCGACGTGACCGTAATAGCGGTCTTTCAGTCGTTGCAGGGTGCCGTTCTTTTCAACCTTGTCCAGGTAGGCGTTGATTTCGTTCAGCAGGCTGTTGTCTTCGCCCGGAGCCACGGCCCAGCGCTGTTCACGGGCTTCGCCGAGATCAAAGGCCACGCGCACGTTGGGGAAGTAGACCTGGTTCATGGCCAGCTCGTTGGAATCGACCAGGGTCAGGTCGATCTGGCCTTCATCGACCATGCGCAGCAGGTCGACCACTTCCACGGCGTCCGACTCTTCATATTCCAGGCCGGGGTTCTGTGCCTTGAGGGCGGCCAGTTGTTCAGCATGGCTGCTGCCCTTGAGGACCATGATGCGTTTGCCTGCCAGATCGCCTGCGTCGGTGGGACGTGACTGGCCGTTGCGGTAGACAACCTGCGGCGTGACCTCAAGATAAGGATGAGAGAAGCGGGCCTGCTGCTTGCGCTCCTGAGTATCGATCAGGCCGGCTGCCGCCAGTACCGGGCCGCCAGGCTTGTTGATCTGCTCGAAAATATCGTCGAGGTTGTCAGCCGTTTCGATCTTGAGTTCGACCCCCAGATCATCGGCAAAACGCTTGACCAGCTCGTATTCAAAGCCGGTTTCACCGTTGCGATCCTGGAAATAAGTGGCGGGGCTGTTACGGGTTACAACGCGCAGGACGCCATCCTCCTTGACTCGCTCCAGTGTGCTGGGTTTATCCACACAGGCGCTGAGCATCAGGAAGAGTCCGGTTGCGACGAGCCATTTGGCGCAACGAGGGCGGAAATCTGCTAGGGAGAACATCGGTGCAGTATACGCAAAGCACCGGTGCCGCCATATCTCGACAGCAAGGCTTGCGTCTGATAGGAGAGGGCTTTTTGGCAAAAAAGGAGGTGTTTTCTGCAAAGAAGCGACATTCGGGCGCATTCCTTGTCGCCGTTTTGGGTGCTCAAAGGGTCGGTTTAGGCTAGAATGCGTGGCCTCAAAGCACACCCCCTTCCCGAGGCTGTCCCGAAGATGTTGATCCTGCGCGGTGCTCCTGCCCTTTCTGCCTTCCGCCACAGCAAATTACTAGAACAACTGAAACAAAAAGTTTCAGCTGTCAGTGGCTTGTACGCTGAATTCGCTCACTTCGCTGAAGTCACTGGCGTTCTGTCCAGCGAAGAACAGCAGGTTCTCGATCGCCTCCTGAAATACGGCCCGAGTGTGCCGGTTCAAGAGCCGAACGGTCGTCTGTTCCTGGTGTTGCCACGTTTCGGCACTATTTCGCCCTGGTCGAGCAAGGCCAGCGATATTGCCCGTAACTGTGGTCTGACCAAAATCCAGCGTCTGGAACGCGGTATTGCCTTCTATGTAGAAGGCCAGTTCAGCGATGCCGAGGCTCAGGCCATCGCCGACAGCCTGCACGACCGCATGACCCAACTGGTTCTGGACAATCACGAGCAGGCCGCCAGCCTGTTCAGCCATGCCGAACCCAAGCCGCTGACTGCCGTGGATATCCTCGGTGGCGGTCGCGCTGCGCTGGAAAAAGCCAACGTCGAGCTGGGCCTGGCCCTGGCTGAAGACGAAATCGATTATCTGGTCACCAGCTTCAACGGTCTGGGGCGCAACCCTCACGACATCGAACTGATGATGTTCGCCCAGGCCAACTCCGAGCATTGCCGTCACAAGATCTTCAACGCCAGTTGGGATATCGACGGCGAAAGCCAGGAAAAAAGCCTGTTCGGCATGATCAAGAACACCTACCAGATGCACAGCGAAGGCGTTCTGTCTGCTTATAAGGACAACGCCTCGGTGATCGTCGGCAATGTTGCCGGTCGTTTCTTCCCGGACCCTGAAACCCGCCAGTACGGTGCGGTGCAGGAGCCTGTGCATATCCTGATGAAGGTCGAGACTCACAACCACCCGACCGCGATTGCTCCGTTCCCTGGTGCATCGACCGGTTCCGGCGGCGAGATTCGCGACGAAGGCGCAACCGGTCGTGGTGCCAAGCCAAAGGCCGGCCTGACCGGTTTCACCGTTTCCAACCTGCAGATCCCCGGTTTCGTGCAGCCATGGGAAGTGCCTTACGGCAAGCCCGAGCGCATCGTGACCGCGCTGGACATCATGATCGAAGGCCCGCTGGGTGGCGCGGCGTTCAACAATGAATTCGGTCGTCCGGCCCTGACCGGTTATTTCCGTACCTTCGAGCAGTCGATCAGCACGCCGCACGGCGATGAAGTTCGTGGTTACCACAAGCCGATCATGCTGGCTGGCGGTATGGGTAACATCCGCGAAGATCACGTCCAGAAGGGCGAGATCACTGTCGGCGCCAAGCTGATCGTGCTGGGTGGCCCGGCCATGCTGATCGGTCTGGGCGGTGGCGCTGCTTCCTCCATGGCGACCGGCACCAGTTCCGCCGATCTGGATTTCGCTTCCGTTCAGCGTGAAAACCCTGAAATGGAGCGTCGTTGCCAGGAAGTCATCGACCGTTGCTGGCAACTGGGTGACAAGAACCCGATCAGCTTCATCCATGACGTGGGTGCCGGTGGTCTGTCCAACGCCTTCCCTGAGCTGGTGAACGATGGCGGCCGTGGCGGTCGTTTCGAGCTGCGTAATGTCCCTAATGACGAGCCGGGCATGGCCCCGCTTGAAATCTGGAGCAACGAGTCCCAGGAACGTTACGTCCTGGCCGTTTCTGCCGAAGATTTCGAGCGTTTCAAGGCGATCTGTGAGCGCGAGCGTTGCCCGTTCGCAGTCGTTGGCGAAGCCACTGCCGAGCCTCAACTGACCGTTACCGACAGTCACTTCGGCAACAATCCTGTGGACATGCCGCTGGAAGTGCTGCTGGGCAAAGCCCCGCGCATGCACCGTTCGGTCGAGCGCGAAGCTGAACTGGGCGACGATTTCGATCCGAGCACGCTGAGCATCGACGAAAGCGTGGAGCGTGTTCTGCGTCACCCGGCAGTAGCCAGCAAGAACTTCCTGATCACCATCGGCGACCGCAGCATCACCGGTCTGGTGGCTCGCGATCAGATGGTCGGCCCATGGCAAGTGCCAGTGGCTGACTGCGCCGTGACGGCCACCAGCTTTGACGTCAACACCGGCGAAGCCATGGCAATGGGCGAGCGCACTCCGCTGGCATTGCTGGACGCCCCGGCTTCCGGTCGCATGGCCATTGGTGAAACCCTCACCAACATCGCCGCTTCGCGTATTGAAAAGCTGTCCGACATCAAACTGTCGGCCAACTGGATGTCGGCTGCTGGCCATCCGGGTGAAGACGCGCGTCTGTACGACACCGTCAAGGCTGTGGGCATGGAACTGTGCCCTGAGCTGGGCCTGACCATTCCGGTGGGCAAGGACTCCATGTCCATGAAAACCCGCTGGAGCGACGAGGGCGCCGAGAAGAGCGTGACCTCGCCGCTGTCGCTGATCGTGACCGGTTTTGCGCCTGTTACCGATATCCGCAAGACCCTGACTCCAGAGCTGCGCATGGACAAGGGCGAAACCGACCTGATCCTGATCGACCTGGGTCGTGGCCAGAACCGTATGGGCGCTTCGATTCTTGCCCAGGTTTACGGCAAGCTCGGCAGCTCTGCGCCGGACGTTGATGACGCTGAAGACCTCAAGGCTTTCTTCGCCGTTATCCAGGGCCTGAATGCTGATGGCCACCTGCTGGCTTACCACGACCGTTCCGATGGTGGCCTGCTGACCACCGTGCTGGAAATGGCGTTCGCCGGTCATTGCGGCTTGAACCTGTACCTCGACAGCCTGGCTGAAACCTCGGCCGAGCTGGCTGCGATCCTGTTCAACGAAGAGCTGGGTGCTGTCATCCAGGTTCGTCAGGATGCAACTCCACTGGTGCTGGCTCAGTTCAGCGCTGCCGGTCTGGAAGACTGCGTATCGGTCATCGGCAAGCCGGTGAACAACGACGAAGTGGTCATCAGCTTCGCGGGCGAGTCGGTATTCACCGGCCAGCGCCGTCTGCTGCAACGTCAGTGGTCCGAAACCAGCTACCAGATCCAGCGTCTGCGCGACAACGCCGAATGCGCCGATCAGGAATTCGATGCGCTGCTGGAAGAAGATAACCCTGGCCTGACCGTCAAGCTGGGCTTCGACGTCAACGATGACATCGCTGCGCCGTACATCAAGAAAGGCGTTCGTCCTCAGGTTGCGGTTCTGCGTGAGCAGGGTGTCAACGGTCAGGTCGAGATGGCGGCTGCGTTCGATCGCGCCGGCTTCAATGCCATCGACGTACACATGAGCGACATCCTGGCCGGTCGTGTCGACCTGAACGACTTCAAAGGCATGGTTGCGTGCGGCGGCTTCTCTTACGGCGACGTACTGGGTGCCGGTGAAGGCTGGGCCAAATCGGCCTTGTTCAACAGCCGTGCCCGCGATGCGTTCCAGGGCTTCTTCGAGCGTACCGACAGCTTCACCCTCGGTGTGTGCAACGGTTGCCAGATGCTGTCCAACCTGCATGAGCTGATTCCGGGCAGCGAGTTCTGGCCGCACTTCGTGCGTAACCGTTCCGAGCAGTTCGAGGCCCGTGTTGCCATGGTCCAGATCCAGGAATCGCCATCGATCTTCCTGCAGGGCATGGCCGGTTCGCGTATGCCGATCGCCATCGCTCACGGCGAAGGTCATGCCGAGTTCGCCCATGACGACGCCCTGCTCGAAGCCGATATTTCCGGCACCGTTGCGCTGCGTTATGTGGACAACCACGGCAAGGTCACCGAAACCTACCCGGCCAACCCGAACGGCTCGCCGCGCGGTATTGGCGGCATGACCACCCGCGACGGTCGCGTCACCATCATGATGCCGCACCCTGAGCGTGTATTCCGTGCCGTGCAGAACTCCTGGCGTCCTGAAGAGTGGAACGAAGACGGCGCCTGGATGCGCATGTTCCGCAACGCTCGCGTCTGGGTTAACTAAACCCCGATGTACAAGCTTGCCTTCTTCGTGCCTGCAAGCCATGTAGAGCAGGTCAAGAACGCCGTATTCGCCGCTGGTGCAGGGCGAATCGGCGCTTACGATCACTGTTCATGGCAAGTGCTCGGCCAGGGTCAGTTCCGCCCGCTGGATGGCAGTCAGCCATTTATCGGTCAGGGTGGAGTGGTCGAGACGGTCGAGGAATGGAAAGTCGAGATGGTCGTGGCCGATGAGTCTATTCATCAGGCAGTGATGGCTCTCAAGCAGAGCCATCCGTACGAAACGCCAGCTTATGAAGTGTGGCGGCTGGAAGCGTTCTAGAGTTACATCGTGTTTTTCGCGTATGAATTCGCTCCCACTGTAGGAGCGAATTCATTCGCGAACATGCGATTACGGCCGAATCTCGATCATCGTGCCGTCCTTCACCAGATCCCAGACCTCACGCATATCGTTGTTCTTCAGCGCGATGCAGCCATTGGTCCAGTCCAGGGTATGGAAATACCACTCCGGATATTCTTCGTCCACGGGCGTGCCGTGCAGCATGATCATGCTGCCAGGCTTGACGCCTTCACGGCGTGCGCGTGCTGAATCTGAGATGTTCGGGTAGGAAATGTGTATCGACAGGTTGTAGTTGTTGCTGGGCTTGCGCCAGTCAAGCCAGTAGAAACCTTCCGGTGTGCGCTGGTCGCCTTCCTGCAACTTTGTGCCCTTGGGGTTTCTGCCCAAGGAAATGCGGTAAGTCTTGAGCGCTTCGCCGCCGCTGATCAGTTGCAACTGGCGTGCGGATTTCAGCACCAGCACCTTGTCGATTTTCTTGTCAGCCAGGCTTTGGGTGTTGATGACCTTGTGGTCGATGATTTTCTGTTCGCTGCCCTTGGGCACGATGGTCTGGGTAAAGGCCGCCTGCGACAGCGGAACGAAAGACATGCAGAAGAGAGCGAACAGCCAACGCATTGCGGTATCCCTGAAAGCACCTGAGTGCCGGATTGATTAGGTGTCCTGTATCGGGCGCGAGGCTGGCAGGGCGCTGGTATGCACTGGGTAAACCTGCTGGCGTCTGTCCGCGAAGAAGTATTCTAGGGTACGCCTGACTGTCATGAAAGCCAGGTCATGCCATGGAATATCGGCTTCGTCGAATAATTGCACCTCAAGGCTTTCGACCCCGGCGGCGAATTCTGGAGTGGCGAGTTCGGCGCGGTAGAACACATGCACCTGATTGATATGCGGTACGTCGATCAGCGCATACAGATGCAAGTCAGTCAGCGTGGCGCAGGCTTCCTCGATGGTTTCGCGGCGCGCCGCCTGTTCGATGGTTTCACCGTTCTCCATGAAACCGGCCGGCAAGGTCCAGAAACCCAGGCGCGGCTCGATGGCGCGGCGGCACAGCAAGACTTTTTTGCCCTGCGTAACCAGGCAGCCCGCCACAATATTCGGGTTCTGATAATGAATGGTATGGCAATGCTCGCATACATGGCGCAGGCGGCTATCGCCCTCTGGAATGCGCAGGATGACTGGGTTACCGCACTGGCTGCAGAATTTCATGGTTTCGTTCGATCCGTTAAAGCAGACGCTATCCTGGCTTGCTGCAGGGCGGACCTGCAAGTTTCGCGATTGTATGACCGTCCTGCAAGGGGTTGGGCAGTTCGCCGCTTTGGTGCATGATGCCAAGAGTGCAACAGATCGAGATTTCCCATGCTGGATGAGCTACTTCTCCGTGTAAGCAGTCACACGCCAGATATTCTTGAGTCGGACCGACGGTTTCCCGAGGCGGCGGTATTGCTGCCGGTCACGCGCAGTGATGAACCCGAATTGATCCTGACCTTGCGCGCCAGCGGGCTTTCCACCCACGGCGGGGAAGTGGCTTTTCCGGGTGGACGACGCGATCCGGATGATCCCGATCTGATATTCACGGCCCTGCGCGAGGCCGAAGAGGAAATCGGCCTGCCGCCCGGCCTCGTCGAGATCGTCGGCCCTCTGAGCCCGCTGATTTCCAAGCATGGCATCAAGGTCACGCCTTATGTCGGCGTGATTCCCGACTTTGTCGAATACCGCCCCAATGATGCTGAAATCGCTGCGGTCTTCAGCGTGCCGCTGGAATTCTTCCGCCAGGACGCTCGCGAACATACCCACCGGATCGATTATGACGGTCGCAGTTGGTACGTGCCGAGCTATCGTTATGGCGGATACAAGATCTGGGGGCTGACGGCGATCATGATCGTCGAACTGGTCAATGTGCTGTATGACACGAAGATCAGCCTGCATCATCCGCCCGAGCGGTCCACCACCTGAGTGATCATTTATAACGAACCGCGCCTGTGAGTGCGGTCATCAGCCTGAGGAAAAACCATGAAATATCGCCTGGGAGACTCCCGTGTCCAGACCGATCCACAAAGCTGGGTCGCGCCCAATGCGGTCCTGATCGGCAAGGTCAAGCTGGAGGCCGGGGCGAGTGTCTGGTTCAATGCCGTGCTGCGGGGCGATAACGAACTGATCCATATCGGCGAAAACAGCAACGTGCAGGATGGCACGGTGATGCATACCGATATGGGCTCGCCGCTGAACATCGGCAAAGGCGTCACCATTGGTCATAACGTCATGCTGCACGGTTGCAGCGTCGACGATTACAGCCTCATCGGCATCAACTCCGTGATTCTCAACGGCGCAAAGATCGGCAAATACTGCATCATTGGCGCCAACTCGCTGATCGGCGAAGGCAAGGTCATCCCCGATGGTTCCCTTGTGATGGGCTCGCCGGGCAAGGTGGTGCGTGAACTCACCGATGTCCAGAAGAAGATGCTCGAAGCCAGCGCCGCGCATTACGTTCACAACGCCCAGCGTTACGCCCGCGACCTGGCCGTGCAGGAAGACTGATGAGCACTGAACCGATTACAGAAAAACCCGTCCGCTCGCCCTGCGTGAGCATCTGTGCGCTGGACGAAGACGATATCTGCACCGGCTGTCAGCGAACGGTCGCCGAGATCACCGGCTGGAGCCGCATGAGCAATGACGAGCGGCGGGCGGTGCTGGGGTTGTGCCATGAGCGGGCCAAGGCGAGCGGGGTGGTCTGGTCTGTTTCTCGGTAATGAATGTGTCGGTTCTGTTGCCGACAAGCCGCCTCCCTCATTCTGCTACCATTGCCACCCGTTTTTCCCAAGACATCTTTTTCCATGCTTTTCCTGATCGCCTACATCAGCAGTGTCGTGCTGATCAACTTCGCTTTTTCCACCGCCCCGCATCTGGATATCATCTGGTCGGCCTGGGGCGGGCTGGTGTTTGTCCTGCGCGATATGGTGCAGACCCGTTTCGGCCATGGCGCGATCCTCGCCATGCTGGTGGCGCTGCTGCTGTCTTACGTCACCAGCGAGCCTGCCATTGCTCTGGCCAGCGCCACGGCTTTTGCGGTTTCCGAATGCATCGACTGGCTGGTGTTCAGCATTACCAGGCGCCCGTTGCATGACCGGCTGTGGATCAGCTCTGCGCTGAGCATCCCGCTGGACACCTTTATCTTTTTCGGCCTGATCGATGCCTTGACGGCGCCGGTGATACTGACAGCTCTTGGCTCCAAATTCGCGGGCGTGACGGCCGTCTGGCTAATCATGGCCTGGCGTATCCGCAAGAACGCTTGTCCGGGTTGAGCCCCTATTTGCAGGGCTTCGTGGTAAATTGCGCGCCTTTCTCCTTAGCGGTCGCTCGCATACGGCGGGCTGCCATCGATATCTGCTTCACGAGGACCTGAGATGACTCAAATCGGAACTCCACTGTCGCCTACCGCGACTCGCGTATTGTTTTGCGGCAGTGGCGAGCTGGGCAAGGAAGTAGTGATCGAGCTGCAACGCCTGGGCGTCGAAGTGATCGCCGTTGACCGTTATGCCGATGCGCCTGCCATGCAGGTCGCCCATCGCAGCCATGTGATCAACATGCTCGACGGTGCTGCTCTGCGTGCGGTGGTCGAGGCCGAGAAGCCGCATTTCATCGTTCCGGAAATCGAAGCCATCGCGACCGCTACCCTGGTCGAGCTTGAGTCCGAAGGTTTCACCGTCATTCCAACAGCCCGTGCTGCGCAACTGACCATGAACCGTGAAGGCATTCGTCGTCTGGCTGCCGAAGAACTCAAGCTGCCGACGTCGCCGTACCACTTTGCCGATACCTTCGAGGACTACAGCAAAGCGGTCCTGGACCTGGGCTTCCCTTGCGTGGTCAAGCCGGTCATGAGTTCGTCGGGCAAGGGCCAAAGCCTGCTCAAGAGCGCCGATGATATCCAGAAGGCCTGGGATTACGCGCAGGAAGGCGGTCGTGCAGGCAAGGGCCGTGTGATCGTCGAAGGCTTTATCGATTTCGATTACGAAATCACTCTGCTGACTGTGCGTCATGTCGGCGGTACTACTTTCTGTGCGCCGGTTGGTCATCGTCAGGAGAAAGGCGACTATCAGGAATCCTGGCAGCCACAGGCCATGAGCCCGGTTGCGCTGGCTGAGTCCGAGCGCGTTGCCAAGGCGGTGACCGAGGCGTTGGGCGGTCGCGGCATCTTTGGTGTCGAGTTGTTCATCAAGGGCGATCAGGTGTGGTTCAGCGAAGTGTCGCCGCGTCCGCATGACACCGGTCTGGTGACCCTGATTTCTCAGGACCTGTCCCAGTTTGCCCTGCATGCCCGTGCCATTCTGGGCCTGCCTGTACCGTTGATCCGCCAGTTCGGGCCATCGGCTTCGGCGGTGATTCTGGTCGAGGGTCAATCCACACAAACCGCTTTCGCTAACCTGGGTGCAGCACTGGCCGAGCCGGATACTGCATTGCGTCTGTTCGGCAAGCCAGAAGTCAACGGTCAGCGCCGCATGGGCGTAGCCCTGGCGCGTGACGAGTCCATCGAAGCCGCTCGCGCCAAGGCGACCCGTGCTTCGGCGGCGGTCAACGTCATTTTGTAAGTAGCCCCGCGTAGGAGCGAATTCATTCGCGAAGCCATTTTTCGCGAATGAATTCGCTCCTACCGGCGATCTTCAGAGTTCTCTGTCTCTCGTCTCTTTCAGGCACAGCACAGCCAGCAGGCTGATCAGCGCTGCTGCCGACACATACCCGCCAACCCAGCTCAAGCCGCCCATTGCCACCAGCTTCTGTGCAAAGAACGGGGCGACGGATGCGCCGACGATTCCGCCCAGGTTGTAGGCTGCCGATGCGCCGGTGTAACGCACCTGTGTCGGGAACAGTTCCGGCAACAGTGCGCCCATGGGGGCGAAGGTCACGCCCATCAGGAACAGCTCGATACACAGGAACAGCGCAACACCCCAGGTCGTGCCGTGGGTGAGCAGCGGCTCCATGAGAAAGCCCGAGAGAATCGCCAGTACACCGCCGACAATCAGCACCGGCTTGCGCCCAAAGCGGTCGCTTGCCCAGGCCGACAAAGGTGTGGCCGCGGCCATGAACAGCACCGCGAAGCACAGCAGGCCCAGGAAGGTTTCCCGGCTATAGCCCAGTGTGGAAACCCCGTAGCTCAGGGAAAAGACCGTCGAGATATAGAACAGCGCGTAGCACACGACCATTGAGGCGGCACCCAGCAGCATCGGTTTCCAGTGCTGGCTGAAGGTTTCCACGATCGGCATCTTGACCCGCTCATGGCGTGCAATGGCTTTGGCGAAGACCGGTGTCTCTTCCAGTTTCAGACGCACATACAGCCCGACCATGACCAGAGCGGCGCTGAGCAGAAATGGAATCCTCCAGCCCCACGAGCGAAATTGCTCGTCGCTGAGTGTCAGCGCCAGTGCCAGAAACAGGCCGTTGGCTGCCAGAAAACCAATGGATGGCCCCAGTTGCGGGAACATGCCGAACCAGGCTCGTTTGCCCTTGGGGGCATTTTCCGTTGCCAGTAGCGCAGCGCCTCCCCATTCACCGCCAAGCCCCAGCCCCTGGCCGAAACGCAGCAGGCAGAGAATGATCGGTGCCCAGGCTCCGATGGTTGCATAGCCGGGCAGCACGCCAATCAGGGTGGTGCAGAAACCCATCAGCAGCAATGAAGCCACCAGCGTTGATTTGCGTCCGATACGGTCACCGAAATGGCCGAACAGTGCCGACCCTAGCGGCCGTGCGAGAAAGGCGATGCCGAAGGTCAGAAATGACGACAGCATCTGGGCGGTGCCGGAGGTCTGTGGAAAGAAAACCGGGCCGATCACCAGTGCCGCAGCCGTGGCGTAGACGTAAAAGTCGTAGAACTCGATGGCGGTGCCAATGAAGCTGGCGGTTGCAACGCGGGTTGGCGAGTTGGTGGGTGGTGTTTGGGTGTCGTCGTTTTCGCTGAGAGTAGCGGTGCTGGTCATGCGGATATCCCTGACAGTCATCTTGCCTGCGACGTGGGCCACGTAGCGGCAAATGTTCATTCTTGTGATTGTGGGCGCAGCACTGATCAGATTGGCCCGGTTGGGCTGGAGGGTAATGACAGCGCTCGTGGATGGGAGCGTGCCATAAAAGGTGCGAGTCGTTCAGGCTGAATGACTGGCCGTCTGCGCTGGGTGCGGGTAGCACGCGCTACGGCTGGCTGGGTAAGCGAAGGGATTATAGGAAGGGCTGTGCTCGCGAAACAAGTAGTAACATCGGGCTGTCTGAAAACTGCTGTGCTCGGTCAGGCTGTGTTTTCACGCAGCCTGAGCATTACGCTTTTCTCAGGTAAAAACCAGGCTTGGAGCGTTCTGCCACATCAGCACCCGCTTCACGCGATTATCCTCGGTTTCCAGGATTTCCAGCCGGTACGGGCCGATTTTCAGGCAGACCGGACCTTCGGGAATGGTTTCCAGCGCTTCGGTCACCAGGCCGTTAAGGGTCTTGGGGCCATCGGAAGGCAGGTGCCAGCCGAGGCTCTTGTTCAGTTCGCGAATCGACGCAGCGCCTTCCACTTCAAGGCGTCCGTCCGTCTGGCGCGTGACATGGGGATTGTTGAGGCTTTGTTCGTTCTCGAACTCGCCGACGATCTCTTCGAGGATGTCTTCCAGGCTGACAATGCCCAGCACTTCGCCATATTCGTCCACCACCACACCCAGCCGACGCTGCTGCTTGTGGAAGTTGAGCAGTTGCAACTGCAATGGCGTGCTTTCGGGCACAAAGTAAGGTTCGTAGCAGACAGCCAGCAATTGCTCCTTGGTCAGTTCGCCCTTGGGCAGCAGATGGCTGATCTGACGGGTATTGAGAACCCCCTGAACCTGATTGATATCGTTGTGATAGACCGGCAGGCGGGTGTGTCGCGAAATGATCAGGCGTTCGATGATCTGCTCGATGGGGTCGTCGAGGTTGACGCCGTCCACTTCGTTGCGCGGTATCAGAATGTCATTGACCGTGATGCTGTCCAGGGCATGAATGCCGGAGATGACATTGGCGCGTGGGTGATATTCCTGAACGCCATCGTGGCTGTGTTTCTGCGATTCGTCGTCCAGGTCTTTATCCTGGCTCGGCACTTTATGTACGCCGAAAAGGCGCAGCAGGTATTTTGCAATCGCGCTGAAGACGCAGGTCAGCGGCCAGACGATCTTCATCGGGATATGCAGCGTCCCGTTACCGAGCAACAGAGTGGCGACGGGGTAGCGGGCTGCGAGGCGGCGCGGGATGAATTCGGCAAATACCAGCATGGCGCCAGCGGTGATGAGCCAGGCAACGGTTGGGCCGTTATCGAACCAGCCATTGACTGCAATCAGCGTGGCGATGACGGTGATCAGGGTCTTGATCAGCGTATTGCTCAGAATCAGGCTGTTGAGCTCGAAGGCCAGTTCCGGAAAGGTCGCCGCCTCACTGGAGCGGCTGCCGGCGCGCAACGTCTTGAGCAGGTGATGAGCCGTCTCGACAGCGGTCAGCAGACCGGACCAGAGCATCAGCAGGGTCAGCACACCCAGAAGTGGGCCGAGGGGCAGATTATCCATGATCGACGCCCGTCAGATATGCAGAATGAATTCGCGTACCAGCTTGCTGCCGAAATAGGCCAGCATCAGCAGGCAGAAGCCGCCCAGGGTCCAGCGAATAGCTTTATGCCCACGCCAGCCGAGGCGGTTGCGACCCCACAGCAAGACGCTGAAAACCACCCAGGCCAGACAGGCGAGCAGGGTCTTGTGTACCAGATGCTGGGCAAACAGGTTCTCGACGAACAGCCAGCCGGAGATCAGCGACAGCGACAGCAGTGTCCAGCCGGCCCACAGGAAACCGAACAGCAGGCTTTCCATGGTTTGCAGGGGCGGGAAGTTCTTGATCAGGCCCGAAGGGTGCTTGTGCTTGAGCTGATGATCCTGCACCAGCAGCAGCAACGCCTGGAACACTGCGATGGTGAACATGCCGTAAGCCAGGATGGAAAGCAGGATATGGCTGAGAATGCCCGGCTCTTCAATGATCGGCTGCACCGTGCCGCTGGGGGCGTACTGGGCGAGCAGGGCAGTTATCATGCCCAGCGGGAACAGCAGAACCAGCAGGTTTTCCACGGGTATTCGCGTGGTGGCGATCAGGGTCAGAGCGATGACCGACACGGCGATCAGGCTGGCGGAGTTGAAAAAGTCCAGTCCCAGGCCTGCCGGGTGCATCAGTTGGGAATAAAGGCCGATGGCATGGGCAATGACGGCCAGGGTGCCGAGCAGTACAAGCAGCCGCTTGTCGGGTTTGGTGGTCTGATTCAGGCGTACGCCCTGATAGACGGTCGCAGCGGCATAGAGGCTGGCGGCGGCGAGGCTTGAAAGCAGACTGGGTGTTAGAGGGAACATAGATCCTGAAGGACGAGCCCGAAAGACGCTGAGTTTGGCATAGAACCGACATTTCACGAAAGACTACATAAGCAGTCAGCGTGGTGTCAGTTCCGCGGAGTCTTCGCTATAATCCGCGACCTGCTCAAGCCGCAGGCTCGCCGAGCGCCATTATTATTGCGGGCCGGGCCGCACCAACCGGGGTTCGACCAGAGCCTGAAAGGATCGCGCATGTTTGAAAACCTTACCGACCGCCTCTCGCAGACGCTGCGCCACGTAACTGGCAAGGCCAAGCTGACCGAGGACAACATCAAAGATACCTTGCGCGAAGTGCGCATGGCTTTGCTTGAAGCCGATGTCGCCCTGCCGGTGGTCAAGGACTTCGTCAATAGCGTCAAGGAACGCGCCGTAGGCACCGAGGTGTCGCGCAGCCTGACGCCAGGCCAGGCATTCGTGAAGATCGTTCAGGCCGAACTCGAAAGCCTGATGGGCGCCGCCAACGAAGATCTGGTGCTCAACGTCACGCCGCCGGCTGTCGTGCTCATGGCGGGTTTGCAGGGTGCGGGTAAAACCACCACCGCCGGCAAACTTGCGCGCTTCCTCAAGGAGCGCAAGAAGAAAACCGTCATGGTCGTGTCGGTTGACGTTTACCGTCCGGCGGCCATCAAGCAGCTGGAAACCCTGGCCAACGATATCGGCGTGACGTTCTTCGCTTCCGATATCAGCCAGAAGCCTGTGGATATCGCCCAGGCTGCCATCCGCGAAGCGAAGCTCAAGTTCATCGACGTCGTGATCGTCGATACCGCCGGTCGCCTGCACGTCGATGCAGAGATGATGGGCGAGATCCAGGCATTGCATGCCGTGGTGAAACCGGCAGAAACCCTGTTCGTGGTCGATGCCATGACCGGTCAGGATGCTGCCAACACCGCCAAGGCCTTCGGCGATGCGCTGCCATTGACCGGTGTGGTTCTCACCAAGGTCGATGGTGATGCGCGTGGCGGTGCCGCACTGTCGGTGCGGGCGATTACCGGCAAGCCGATCAAGTTCATCGGTATGGGCGAGAAGAGCGAAGCTCTGGAACCGTTCCACCCGGATCGTATCGCGTCGCGAATTCTCGGCATGGGCGACGTACTCAGCCTGATCGAACAGGCCGAGCAGACGCTCGATAAAGAGAAAGCCGACAAGCTGGCCAAGAAGCTCAAGAAGGGCAAGGGCTTCGATCTCGAAGACTTCCGCGACCAGTTGCAACAGATGAAGAACATGGGCGGCCTTGGCGGCCTCATGGACAAGCTGCCGAGTATCGGTGGCATGAACCTCTCGCAGATGGGCAATGCCCAGGGTGCTGCCGAGAAGCAGTTCAAGCAGATGGAAGCCATCATCAACTCGATGACGCCGGCCGAGCGCCGCGACCCTGATCTGATCAGCGGTTCGCGCAAGCGCCGTATCGCCATCGGTTCGGGAACCCAGGTTCAGGACATCGGGCGTCTGATCAAGCAGCATAAACAGATGCAGAAGATGATGAAGAAATTCTCCGCCAAGGGCGGTATGGCAAAAATGATGCGCGGCATGGGTGGAATGTTCCCTGGCGGCGGCATGCCAAAAATGTGATTGTGTCGCGCGCAAGAAACTTTGCGCGCATTCATTCTGGAGGCTTGGCCTCCAGCAATCCCGCGTTCTGCGGGACTCAACCGCTGTCTTACGACAGTTTCATTGCAAATCTGGATGGCATGCCGACAGGCGCCGGAAAAAGACATTTGCAAAAGTCGGGATATTCCTTAGAATATGCGGCCTTTCGGGCACCCATGCCCGCTGTGCATCTTAGATTTGCAGCACCGACTACAGGAACGATGTTCAATGCTAACCATCCGTCTTGCCCTTGGCGGCTCCAAAAAGCGCCCGTTTTACCACCTGACCGTAACCGACAGCCGCAACGCTCGTGACGGTTCCCACAAAGAACAAATCGGTTTCTTCAACCCGATTGCTCGTGGTCAGGAAGTTCGTCTGTCCGTCAACGAAGAACGCCTGAACTACTGGCTGGGCGTTGGTGCTCAGACTTCCGAGCGCGTTGCTCAGTTGATCAAAGAGCACAACAAGGCTAAGGCTGCGGCCTGAAACCTATGAACGCGACGCCTGCATCTGCCGACGATCTGATCGTCATAGGCAAGATTTTCTCGGTTCATGGCGTTCGCGGCGAAGTGAAGGTTTATTCCTTTACGGATCCGATTGATAACCTGCTGGACTACACGACCTGGACGCTGCGGCGCGAAGGGAAAGTGGAAAAACAGGTAGAGCTGGTCAGCGGACGCTTGCAAGGCAAGTTCCTGGTCGCAAGGCTCAAGGGTCTCGATGATCGCGACGAAGCGCGTCTTCTGTCCGGTTGCGAAATCTGCGTGCCGCGTAACCTGTTCCCTGATCTGGACGATGGCGAGTACTACTGGTACCAGCTTGAAGGCCTGAAGGTCATCGACACGCTTGGGCAATTGCTCGGCAAGATCGATCACCTGCTTGAAACCGGCTCGAACGATGTAATGGTGGTCAAGCCCTGCGCGGGCAGTCTGGATGATCGCGAGCGCCTGTTGCCCTACACGGAGCAATGTGTGCTGGCAATCGACCTGGATGCCGGCGAGATGAAGGTGGATTGGGATGCGGACTTCTGAATGCCATGGCTAGCATGCGCATAGAAGTCATCAGTTTGTTCCCTGAGATGTTTTCCGCCATCAGCGAATACGGCATTACCAGCCGTGCGGTGAAACAGGGGCTCTTGCAGCTCACTTGTTGGAATCCGCGGGACTACACCACTGATCGTCATCACACTGTGGATGATCGCCCATTTGGCGGTGGTCCGGGCATGGTGATGAAGATCAAGCCCCTTGAGGATGCTCTGGTTCAGGCCAGGCAGGCAGCGGGGGATGCGGCGAAGGTGATTTACCTGTCGCCACAAGGCCGCAAGCTGGATCAGTCTGCGGTACGCGAACTGGCGCAGGAGGAAGCGATTATCCTCATCGCCGGTCGTTATGAAGGCATTGACGAGCGTTTTATTGATGCTCATGTCGATGAAGAGTGGTCGATTGGTGACTATGTACTGTCTGGTGGCGAGCTACCGGCAATGGTGCTGATCGACGCGGTTACGCGACTGCTGCCTGGAGCTTTAGGGCATGTGGACTCCGCGGAGGAAGATTCCTTCACGGACGGTCTGCTGGATTGCCCGCATTACACCCGACCTGAGGTGTATGCGGATCAGCGTGTTCCCGACGTGTTGCTAAGTGGCAATCACGCGCATATCCGGCGTTGGCGTTTACAGCAGTCCCTTGGGCGGACCTATGAACGACGCGCCGATCTTCTGGAAAGCCGCTCGCTTTCTGGAGAAGAGAAGAAGCTGCTGGCGGAATACATCCGCGAGCGGGACGATAGTTAACGTATCGATGGTCGATCCAGACGGATTACCTTAGGAGCACCAGCATGACTAACAAAATCATTCTTGCCCTCGAAGCAGAGCAGATGACCAAAGAGATCCCTACCTTTGCCCCGGGCGACACTATCGTCGTTCAGGTGAAAGTGAAGGAAGGCGACCGCGCACGTCTGCAAGCGTTTGAAGGCGTTGTAATTGCCAAGCGTAACCGTGGCGTGAACAGTGCTTTCACTGTTCGTAAAATCTCCAACGGTGTTGGCGTTGAGCGTACTTTCCAGACCTACAGCCCGCAAATCGACAGCCTGGCTGTGAAACGTCGCGGCGACGTTCGCAAGGCCAAACTGTACTACCTGCGTGACCTGTCCGGTAAAGCAGCTCGCATCAAAGAAAAACTGTCCTGATACAGTCTTTCGATGCATAAAAAAAGCAGCCTTCGGGCTGCTTTTTTGTTGTGTGCTGTTTAATCATGCAACTCATCTGTCGCCATACAGCCTACGAGTGAAAATGCCTGCCATCGACCACCCCCTGATCGACCGTTTTCTGGACGCGCTCTGGCTGGAAAAGGGTTTGTCCGATAACACCCGTGACTCTTATCGCAGTGATCTGGCCTTGTTCAACGGCTGGCT
The DNA here is from genome assembly GCF_015471405.1 of Pseudomonas cichorii. Taxonomy (GTDB): domain Bacteria; phylum Pseudomonadota; class Gammaproteobacteria; order Pseudomonadales; family Pseudomonadaceae; genus Aquipseudomonas; species Aquipseudomonas serbiensis. The sequence goes on along the minus strand of NZ_BLVZ01000004.1, from coordinate 209,188 downwards.
GCAAGAGCGCAATGTGGATTTGATCGATGCCGGGCGCGATGTGATTCTCGATCACCTGTCCTGGCGGATGGATCAGGCCTACAAGCCTCGTTCGACTGCCCGCTTCCTGTCCGGAGCCCGTGGTTTCTATCGTTACCTTCTGCGCGAGCGGCTGATTGCGGTTGATCCGACCTTGCTGATCGATATGCCGCAATTGGGCAAGCCACTGCCCAAATCCCTGTCTGAAGCCGATGTTGAAGCCTTGCTGGCCGCGCCCGACCTGAGCGAGCCGATCGGTGAGCGTGACCGGGCAATGCTGGAAGTGCTTTATGCCTGTGGCCTGCGGGTCAGTGAGTTGATCAGTCTGACGCTGGAGCAGGTCAATTTGCGTCAGGGTGTCCTGCGAATCATGGGCAAGGGTAGCAAGGAGCGGCTGGTACCCATGGGGGAGGAGGCCATTGTCTGGGTCGAGCGTTATATGCGCGGCGCACGTGATGAGCTGCTGGGCGGACGTCCCAGCGATGTCCTGTTTCCCAGCCTGCGTGGTGAGCAAATGACTCGGCAGACCTTCTGGCACCGCATCAAGCATCAGGCCGCTGTCGCCGGCATCGGCAAGTCACTGTCACCCCATACCTTGCGTCATGCTTTTGCCACTCATTTGCTCAATCATGGTGCCGACTTGCGGGTTGTGCAGATGCTGCTTGGCCACAGTGACCTGTCCACGACACAGATTTATACACACGTTGCCCGTGCCCGATTGCAGGATATGCACGCCAGGCACCATCCACGCGGCTGAACCTTGATTTAAGTTGTGTTTGTCCGGGTCGGTGTTACAGGCCTTATGTGATAGGCTTTGCCGGTTTCACAGATTGAAGCTGGCGTCAGTCGTTTTCAGCGCCGCCGGTCTGTCCGCCTTCATAGGAGTTTTCATGCGCTTGCCTCATGTTTTTGCTGCCGCCATTGTTGCCCTGGCCAGCTCTTTCAGTGCGTTTGCCCTGGCTGATGCTGTCCCCGATCAAGCCATCCGCAAGACCCTGGAGTCGCTTCAACTGGAGCTGCCTGTAGAAAGCATCGCAGCCAGCCCGCTCAATGGCCTCTATGAAGTCAAACTCAAGGGCGGTCGTGTTCTTTATGCCAGCGCCGATGGCCAGTTCGTGGTGCAGGGTTATCTGTTCCAGATCCAGAACGGCAAACCGGTCAACCTGACCGAAAAGACCGAGCGTCAGGCGATTTCAAAAACGATCAATGGCATTCCTGCCAGCGAGATGGTGGTTTACCCGGCCATTGGCGAAACCAAATCGCATATCACCGTCTTCACCGACACCACCTGTCCTTATTGCCACAAGCTGCATGAAGAAGTGGCTCAATTGAACAAGATGGGTATCGAAGTTCGTTACCTGGCTTTCCCGCGTCAGGGGCTGGGCTCGCCGGGCGACCAGCAACTGCAGGCGGTATGGTGTTCCAAGGACCGCAAGGAAGCCATGGACCGCATGGTCGATGGCAAGGACATCAAGGCACCGAAGTGCGAGAACCCGGTGACCAGACAGTTTGAAATAGGCCAGTCGATTGGCGTTAACGGTACGCCGGCCATTGTCCTTGCCGATGGCCAACTGATTCCTGGCTATCAGCCGGCTGCCCAGGTTGCCAAGCTGGCGCTGGGTGCCAAATAATCCTGCATCGTCAGGAACGCCTCATGGGCATGGGGTGACGCCTTGCCGTCATCCCGCTAAAAAAATTGGAGTCGCATGGTGACATGCGGCTGTTTTCCACGGCCGACTTCGGGGCGGCCGTTTTTCGGGGAGTTCATCAGTGAAACCGGTCAAAGTAGGCATCTGTGGGCTGGGTACTGTCGGTGGCGGTACCTTTAACGTACTTCAGCGTAACGCCGAGGAGATTGCCCGTCGTGCCGGGCGTGGAATCGAAGTTGCGCAAATTGCGGTTCGTACACCAAACCCCAACTGCCAGATTACCGGTACACCCACCACGAACGACGTGTTCGCGGTGGCGGAAAATCCTGAAATCGATATCGTCGTCGAGCTGATCGGCGGCTACACCGTCGCCCGTGAGCTGGTGCTCAAGGCCATCGAGAACGGCAAGCACGTGGTTACCGCCAACAAGGCGCTGATCGCGGTACACGGCAATGAAATCTTCGCCAAGGCCCGCGAGAAGGGCGTGATCGTGGCTTTCGAGGCCGCCGTCGCAGGCGGTATTCCGGTCATCAAGGCGATTCGTGAAGGCCTGTCGGCAAACCGCATCAACTGGGTTGCCGGGATCATCAACGGTACCGGTAACTTCATCCTCACCGAAATGCGCGAGAAGGGCCGTACTTTCCCGGACGTCCTGGCTGAAGCCCAGGCGCTGGGGTACGCCGAAGCCGATCCGACCTTCGACGTGGAAGGCATCGACGCTGCCCACAAGCTGACGATTCTGGCTTCCATTGCATTCGGTATCCCGTTGCAGTTCGACAAGGCCTACACCGAAGGCATCACCAGACTGACCACTGCCGACGTGAACTACGCCGAAGCCCTGGGCTATCGCATCAAGCACCTGGGCGTTGCGCGCAGCACGGCGCAGGGTATCGAGCTGCGGGTTCACCCGACGCTGATCCCGGCCGACCGCCTGATTGCCAACGTCAATGGCGTGATGAACGCCGTGATGGTCAATGGCGACGCCTCGGGTTCGACCCTGTTCTACGGCGCTGGCGCAGGCATGGAGCCAACGGCTTCTTCCGTGGTTGCCGACCTGGTGGACGTGGTGCGTGCCATGACTTCCGACCCGGAGAATCGCGTACCGCACCTGGCCTTCCAGCCGGATTCGTTGTCCGCTCACCCGATTCTGCCGATCGAAGAGTGCGAGAGTGCCTATTATCTGCGTATCCAGGCCAAGGACCATCCGGGCGTACTGGCTCAGGTTGCAAGCATCCTGTCCGAGCGCGGCATCAACATTGAATCGATCATGCAGAAAGAAGTCGAAGAGCAGGATGGCCTGGTGCCAATGATTCTGCTGACGCACCGCGTACGCGAGCAGCGCATGAACGATGCAATCACAGCGCTGGAAGCCTTGCAGGATGTGGTAGGCCCCGTTGTGCGGATTCGTGTCGAACATCTCAATTAATTGATTAGTTGCAAGCGGCAAGCGGTAAGCGGCAAGCGGCAAGTAGAGGTCAACGTGCCTTTACTTGCAGCTTGAAACTTGCAGCTTGAAGCTTGAAGCTCAAACCAAAGGTTTGAAAAAATGCGCTACATCAGTACCCGCGGCCAGGCGCCAGCGTTGAATTTCGAAGATGTGCTGCTTGCAGGCCTGGCCAGCGATGGTGGCCTGTATGTGCCGGAAAACCTGCCTCGTTTCACTCAGGAAGAAATCGCTTCCTGGGCTGGCCTGCCTTATCACGAGCTGGCTTTCCGGGTGATGCGTCCGTTCGTGGATGGCAGCATCCCGGATGCCGACTTCAAGAAGATCCTCGAAGAAACCTACGGCGTGTTCGCCCACAGCTCGGTTGCCCCGTTGCGCCAGTTGAACGGCAACGAGTGGGTGCTTGAGCTGTTCCATGGCCCGACTCTGGCGTTCAAGGACTTCGCTCTGCAATTGCTCGGTCGTCTGCTCGATTACGTGCTGGCCAAGCGTGGCGAGCGTGTGGTCATCATTGGCGCGACTTCCGGCGATACCGGCTCGGCAGCGATTGAAGGCTGCCGTCGTTGCGACAATGTCGATATTTTCATCCTGCACCCCAACAAGCGTGTTTCGGACGTTCAGCGTCGCCAGATGACCACCATCTTCGGCGATAACATCCATAACATCGCCATCGAAGGCAACTTCGACGATTGCCAGGAGATGGTCAAGGCCAGCTTCGCGGACCAGGGCTTCCTCAAGGGCACACGGCTGGTAGCGGTCAATTCGATCAACTGGGCGCGGATCATGGCCCAGATCGTCTACTACTTCCACGCAGCCCTGCAGTTGGGCGGCCCGGCTCGCTCGGTATCGTTCTCGGTGCCTACCGGCAACTTCGGTGACATCTTCGCCGGTTACCTGGCTCGCAACATGGGGCTGCCGGTCAATCAACTGATCGTGGCCACCAACCGCAACGACATCCTGCACCGCTTCATGAGCGGCAACCAGTACGTCAAGGAAACCCTGCACGCCACGCTGTCGCCTTCGATGGACATCATGGTGTCGTCCAACTTCGAGCGTCTGTTGTTCGATATGCATGGTCGCAGCGGCGCAGCAATCGCCGGCCTGATGGACACCTTCAAGCAGGGTGGCGGTTTCAGCGTCGATGAAGATCGCTGGACCGAAACACGCAAACTGTTCGATTCGCTGGCCGTCAGTGATGAGCAGACCTGCGAAACCATCGCCGAAGTGTTCGCACAGACAGGTGAAGTACTCGATCCGCACACGGCAATCGGGGTCAAGGCCGCGCGTGAGTGCCGTCGCAGCCTGGATACGCCTATGGTGATCCTGGGAACGGCCCATCCGGTCAAATTCCCTGAGGCAGTGGAGAAGGCAGGCGTAGGAAAAGCGCTTGAGCTGCCTGCACATTTGTCTGATTTGTTCGAGCGCGACGAACGCTGCACCGTTTTGCCAAATGACCTCAAAGCCATGCAGGCCTTTGTCAGCCAGCACGGCAACCGCGGAAAACCGTTATAACAGAAGCGTTGTGTAACAACTTAAGGCCCGCCACCCGGCGGGCCTTCTCATTTTCCCGTGCCAAACTTTGGAGGTTTTTGAGTTCCTACGGGTGAGTCAGTGGTTGTGAAACAGGCAAGTATGCAAGGTGTGGTCAGGGCGACCGGCAACCTGATTATCGGGCGTGCATGGCGCACGATTTTGGTCCTGTTGATGCTGTCTTTCGGCCAGTCCGCAAGTGCAGCGCAGGATTTGCCATTTACGCTGAGTGCGCCATTTCTGGCATTGGACGATTTGCCCCTCGATGCGGCGGATCGACAGTGGCTGGAGCAACGCAAGGCTCTACGGGTCGGCATTGCCATTGCCGATTACGAACCTATCGATATCACCAGCGACCGTAATCGTTATCAGGGCATCAGCGCCGATTACCTCAGCCTGATTGGCGACAAGTTGAACATGCCGATCCAGGTGATTGGCTTTGCCGAACGCGATCATGCGATTGCCGCATTGCGTAGCGGCGCCGTCGATATTCTCACCAGTGCCAACGGTTTCGAGCGTGCCGTGAAGGGGTTGGCATTTTCCCATGAGTACATGCCCGATCGTTCGATGGTGGTCGGACGAGGCAGCGACCCGTGGCCGTCGTTGGGGCTGGCAGGCAAGAAAGTCGTATTGCTCGATGGGTATGCGGACTCAAGCACTGTCCATAAAGCCTATCCCGAAAGCGAAATCATTATTGCGCCCAATCTCTACAGTGCTCTGGAGGCCTTGAGCCAGGGAGAAGTTGACGCTTTTATCGGCAATGAAGTGATTGTGCGTTCCTATAACGCCTTGCGGCCTTACCTGGGTTTGCAGATCAAGTTCGAGAGCGCATTGCCGCCCGTGGGCTTTGCGTTTGCCGTGCGTGAGGACGAGCAGCGGCTGTTGACCCTGATCAACCGGGCCTTGAGCAGCCTTGAGCCATCCGTCGCCCGTGAGGTGCTGGGGCGCTGGACACTGGGGCTGGGTGCCGATGTGGTCGGGCAACGGATCACTCTCTCCAGAGCAGAGCGGCTCTGGGTGAGCAAACACCCCAGCGTGACAATCTCCACCACACAGCATCCGCCCTATATCTACAAGGACAATAACGGCCATTGGGTCGGGCTGAATATCGATGTGCTGGCGCGGATTTCCCGCATGACCGGCCTGCAGTTCGTTCACAAGGAAGTACCTTCGACCCAGATGAGCATCGAGGTGCTGAAGGCCGCAGAGGCGGAGATGAATACAACGCTGGCCGAAAACGCCGAGCGCAGGCAGTTTCTGGATTTCACCTATTCGTTTGGCGGTAATAGCTGGGTCTTTGTCGTGCGCTCCGAAAACTCTTCGCACGTTTCCCTGGGCAACCTGTCCGGCCGGGTACTGGCATTGCCTGCAAAGCATGCGCTGGAAGAGGAGATCCGCCGCAACTTTCCCGAGGTCCAGTTGCAACTGGTTTCGACTTATGCCGAAGCACGCAACCTGGTGGAAACCGGGCAGGCGGATGCCACGATCCAGAACGAAGCCGGCGCCTACCTCTTTCCGCCCGGCAATCTGAAAGTGGCGCGCAGTGTCGACGGCAAGTGGTCTCCCGACCAGTTTTCAGTGATCAAGTCGCAACCTGAACTGCTCAGCATCCTGAACAAGGCTCTGGAGGCATTTCCGGTGGCCGAGATGCGCTCCATCCGCATGAAATGGCTGGGTTCGGTATTGCCTCAGCCCTCTCTCTGGAGCCGTATCCCGCAGTGGGTGTTCTGGGTTGTGGTACTGGCATTGTTGCTGGGGCTGGTATCCCTGGGCTGGAGCAGCCGGCTCAAGTCCCAGATTCGCCAGCGGCTCAAGGCCGAAAGGCAACTCAACGACCAGTTGGCTTTCAAGCACGCGCTGTTCGATGGCATTCCCAATCCGATTTACGTCCGCGATCTCAAGGGACGGCTTATTTCCTGTAACCGTAGCTATGAAGAAAGCTTCGGGATCAGCTTTGAGCAAATGAATGGTCGCCGCCTGATCGACGTCGATCTGATCCCGCGCTCCGTGGCCGAACAGATGCATGCCGACTATCTCAAGTTACTGGAGACCAGACGTCCGATATTCGCCGACAGGACCATGGAGCTGTTTGGCAAGCATGTCGATGCCTGGCAATGGACGACGCCTTTCTTTGGTGCCGATGGCCAGTTGCAGGGGCTGTTGGGCGGCTGGATAGATATCACCGAACGCAAGCGGCTGGAGATTCAGCTTGAAGAGGCACTACGGCATGCCGATCAGGCCAGCGAGGCCAAGAGTGCGTTTCTGGCGAGCATGAGTCATGAGATCCGCACGCCGATGGGAGCCATCATCGGCCTGCTGGAGCTGGAATGTGAGCAGGCACTGCGTCGTGGCGAGACACCTTCCCAAGGTTTGCAAGTGGCTCATCAATCGGCAAGGGAGCTTGTCGCTCTGATTGGCGACAGCCTTGATCTGGCCAGAATCGAGGCGGGCGGGATTCAGTTGTCGTTGTCCGCGACTTCGCTCCATCCGTTTTTTGAAGGCATTGTGCAGTTGTTCTCGGCCCAGGCTGAGCAGAAAGGGTTAGAGCTGAGGCTGGATTTTGCAGAGCAGGCCCGTGGTGATTATTGGCTCGACCCGTTACGGCTGCGTCAGGTGCTGCATAACGTGCTGGGCAACGCTCTGAAGTTCACACAACAAGGTTCTGTGGTGATCACTGTCAGTGTGCTTGAGGAGCACAGCGAGTCGCGACGCCTACGGATAATTGTCCAGGACAGCGGAACGGGGATCGATCCCCAGCGTCAGCAGCAGATATTCCAGCCTTTCATTCAGGCCCATGACGATATTGCGGTCCGCTATGGCGGCAGTGGGTTGGGGCTGAGTATTTCCCGGCAGCTTGTAGAGCTGATGAACGGGGAAATCAGCCTGTGCAGTGAACCGGGACATGGCACGCAAGTGACTGTCGATGTGGCGCTCGCCAGAGTGAAACGCCTGACCGTGCAGCAGGATGAAACCCGGATGCAGAGCCGCAATCCGGGTGAGCGCAGTTTGCGTTTGCTGGTGGTGGACGATATGTCGGCCAACCGTCTGGTGTTGACTCAGCAACTGGAGTTTCTCGGCCACCAGGTCGTGCCCGCCGAAGGTGGTGCCCAGGCCCTGGATATGTGGCGCGAGGAGGCGTTCGATGCCGTCATCACAGACTGCAACATGCCAGGGATTACCGGTTACGCACTGACCGAAGCAATCCGCAATATCGAGTCTCAGGAACAGCTCCCGCGTTGTCCGGTCATTGGCTGTACGGCCAATGCCATGACGGATGAGGCCTCGCGATGCGAGCGCATCGGCATGGATGGATTGCTGGTCAAGCCGTTGTCTCTGGAGCGCTTGTCAGAGGAACTGGCCAAAGTCATTCGTGAGCAGACATTCGATATTCGTACCTTGCGGCGCATGACTCAGGCCAACGAGGAACAGATACAGCGCCTGCTGGGAGAGTTGTGGAAAAACCTGCGTCATGAGCGTGAGGTGATGCAGCCAGCGGTCGGAGCCCATGACTGGAAGACTTTAAGTGCCTCCCTGCATCGTTTGAAAGGCGCAGCCTGTCTGGTGGATGCCGTGCCGCTGGCCAAGGCCTGTGCAGCGCTCGACGCCAGCGTGAAGAGCGAATCCGGTGCTGCCTTGAGCGAGCGCTGGCCGGTACTGGATGCTTCCATTGAAAGCCTGCGGGCAGATATTGAATTGCAGTTGGCACAGGTGCCCTGAATTTTAGGACTTGTCTTATGGGGGGCAGCCAACAGGAGATCTAGAGTGCTGTCACTTTCGGCCTGAAGGCTGTGATCTGGAAAATGACCGTGCGCTCTCTCAAAGTTCTGATCCTTGAAGACAATCCTTTTCAATTGATGGCCTTGCACCAGATGCTCAATGCCAATCAGGTATTCGACGTGCTGACCGCAGACAGCGTCGAAGCTGCAAGGCAGTCTTTGCTCAATCGGGGTGAGGTCGATATCGCCATCTGTGATCTGCAGATGGAGGGGCCTGATGGCCTGGAGTTGATTCGTCATCTGGCGCAGAGTGGCCAGGCCAGGGCGCTGATCGTTCTCAGCAAAGTTTCGGAATCGGTGCTTGATGGCGTGGTTCAATTGGCCCGCAGTCAGGGGCTGGAAGTATTGGGGGGTTTGCAGAAACCGGCCTCGGCGGCCCGGCTGTGCGATTTGCTCGAAGCCTATGATCAGTCCGCCTCGATACCCGGCCAGAGCGTGCCGGATACCCAGCCTCAACCTGTCTTTTGTGCCGAGCAATTGCTTGTCCCGGCAGCAGGCCGGGATTGTCCGGATCTGGCAGTGCTGGCTGAGCAGTGGATCACCTGCTTTCAACCCAAGGTCAGCGTCGATGGCGATGTTCTGGGCGTCGAAGCGCTGGTCCGTTGGCAGCATCCATTGCACGGTCTGTTGGCCCCTGGCAGTTTCATGCAGGCGATTGAAAGCGCCGGGCTGCTGGTGCCCTTGACCTGGCACGTGCTTGAGCAGTCTTTGCAATTGTCCGCAGATGTCCGCTGCAAGCAAGGCGAGGCGTTGCCTGTTGCGGTGAACATTGCTCCGCGGGTACTGGAGCAGACGGACTTTGCCACGCGAATCATGGCGCTTCTTGTGCTGTATGAGTTACCGGCAAGCATCCTCACCCTGGAAATTCTCGAACATGACGCCCTGCAACCCGAGGCATGGCAACTGGAGGCGTTGCTGCGCCTGCGCATGCAGGGCTGCACGCTGTCCATCGATGATTTCGGTATGGGAGCCTCTAACATCATGCGGCTTTTGCAGCTCCCGTTCTCTGAGCTGAAGATCCCTGCCGAATTCGTGCGTGGCATGGCGGACGATCCTCGCAAGTCGGCGGTTGTTGCCGGGGTGATGTTCATGGCTCGACGCCTGTCGCTGGATGTCGTGGTGGAAGGGGTGGAAACAATCGATGACTTTCACAGCCTGCTGGTGCTGGAGACTCCGGCCATTCAGGGCTATTTCGTTTCCCGCCCCCTGTGCGTGGCAGATCTGTTGTGCTGGCTCGACGAGCGCAAAAGGTGCAGTCCGAGGCCGGTATCGCGAAAGGTAGCGGGTCAGGAAAGCCCGTGTTCCTGTAGGTAAATGAAAAACGCTGCTTCGTTGCTCAGGCCGAGTTTGCGCATGGCGCTGACTTTTTGTGCGCTGACGGTCTGTTTGCTGCGGCTCAGTTGGGTGGCGATCTCACCGACGGTATTCCCGGCAGCCAGCAGGCGTACGACTTCCAGTTCTCTGGGGCTCAACTGCTCAAGCGGTTTCAGCCTGTCTGCCCCATGATCCTCGGCTTCGAGCAGGATTCTGTGTACCGAGTCGGCCATGAACACTTCCTTGCGCCGGATGCTCCTGATTGCAGCAGGCAACTCGCCCACCACACTGGCCTTGCTCAGCAATCCCTGGACATTGAGCGAAAGCATCGCTCGAAACAGTCCGGCATTGCTCAGGGTTGTCACCACGATAACCGGTAGCTGCGGGAAGTGGCGATGAATGCGCTGCAGCAGACGTAAACCATCGCTTTGCCGTTGCGCCGGCATCATGAAGTCCGTGACCAGCACATCACACTCATGGTTCTTGAGTTCCTGAAACAGTTCGTTCGGGCTACAGGCCTGTGCGACGACACGGGCTGCATTGTCTTGCTCGATCACCACGCGCAGGCCGATCAGAAAGATCGGATGGTCATCCGCCAGGATGATGCGCAGGGGGCGATCAGTGGAAGCGCTCAAGGTATTGCTCCATCGAATGGCAGCTAACGTCATTGCATACGATGTTGCTGTTTGGGTATCACCTTGATCTATAGGAAATTTGTAGGATGTTGGGTGTAGATGGTGGTGAATGTTCCTATAACTAATGAGCGGATCTGATCTCCGGTTTTTTCTTTGTCATATTCGACAGGCATGCTCGGTTATCAGAGCCGTCCAATGAACCTCGCAGGCCAAAGAACTTTCCGCGCTTGCCGATGGTCAGTGATAAGCACCTTTGCATTCAAACTGTTGAGTGGTGATCCAGATGGAAAATATCAGCTTACTGCTAAGCGAAGCGCTGGCTCCTTACCAGGCCAGCCTCAGCCCGGAAGGCGCACGTGGAGAGCGTCTGGTAACACTGAAAGATGCTACTGGTGCCATTGTGATCGAGCGCAGTTTCACTGCCGATCAACTGCGCGATAAACGTCAGCTCACAGATGTCGTGGACGGTTTGCACCGGGATTTGATGGTTGCCGAAGGCCGGATCGAGCCCTGCGTGATCGCTGCGACGCGCCATGCCGCACTGGCCCGTGCGTTCACTGCGCCCGCTTTTGCCTGAGCGAGCCAGGAACCTTATTCCTTGAGAGCGTTCACATAGGTTGTGGCAGGTTCGATCATTGTGCTCCGGTGATCGAAACCTCCCAGGTGTTTGCCCCGGGTAGCTCTCCCCTCTGCCCGGGGTTTCTTTTTTTGAAATGTATCTGCGCATCGGTGATGCTGCGTTGAAAACAGGCTCACCTTCGTCGTACAGCGCTTAGTTAGTCTCAAAAAACGCCTTGGCATCCTCTATGTACTGCGCCCGCAATTCCGGGTCCAGCCAGTTTGCATAGAAATTCAACAGGCTGGTTTCGCGCAGGGTACGCATTTCCCGGTTGATGATTTCCATGGCTTGCCTGCCTTGTGGCGTATCCGAGCAGCCAATGTGGGTGAACTGGTATTTGGGGGTGTCCTTGACAGGCAGGAAGGTCAGTTCCTCGGGCCTTATCCCCTGTAGCAAGGCATGGGCGCGGGCTTCGGGCCAATAGCTGATCAGTGCCTGCAGACGTCCCAATCGCTCCATTTGCAGCAGGCTGCCGACGGCATCGTTGCCATAGTGCTCGCTCAACTCCTGCCTGGGAGTGTGGCTGAGCGCTTCGTCGATCACAGCTCCATAACTGCGCTCTGCAACGACACCCAGCTTGATGGTCTTGCTGGCCATCAGCGCGCGCAGGTCGATATGCCCGTCGGCGATGAACGGGGTGAAGCGCTCAAGGTCATCCTTGCGCACCACCAGCCCATTGCTGAACACGATGTAGGTCGGAATGGAAAAGACGATGGTCCTGGCCCGTGTCGGGGTCCACAGCAAAGTGGGGTCGCAGGTCAGCGAAGTGTCGTTCAGCATCTGTGTGCTGCGGGCCCGATTGACCCGCATCAGCACATGTTCATACTCGGGCATGCGGGCTATCAGCACCGGCATGAATTGATCGATAGCGCCTTGCCCTTGATAAGGGCCGGAAAATATCGTCGCTGGCGGCATGTCGCGCAGAAGCCAGATCAACGTCTCTTTGGCCTGGCTGATGCAAGGTAATCCCGATAGCAGCAGTGCCAGCAGCAACCTGGTCAAATACGATCTTGCAGACGGCGAGGCGAGAGAAGACATTCTCTGGTTTCATCCCGAAAAATAGTATTCAAGTGAATGGACCGTGATTGGATCGTTGCAGTGACGATGGCGTCACAAGTGCTTCAAATCCTGACATCAGGGTCAATATGGTTGCCTTTTTCGCAGTCGTAAATTGCATCAATGTCTGCAATCAAGCCAGTGGATTTTGCTTGCCGGGGCAATGTGGTCGTTCCCCGGCCCGGTATCGGTTAGACTTGCGCCTTTTCCCCGACACTAGAAGCCCGTTCATGGCACAGCCCTCCACGACCTACAAGTTTGAACTGAACCTCACCGATCTTGACCGTGGGGTCTATGAAAGCGTCAAGCAGACCATCGCCCGCCACCCGTCCGAGACTGAAGAGCGCATGACTGTGCGTCTGCTTGCCTATGCCTTCTGGTACAACGAGCAATTATCGTTCGGGCGTGGCCTGTCTGAAGTAGACGAACCAGCCCTTTGGGAAAAAAGTCTCGACGACCGTGTTCTGCACTGGATCGAGGTTGGCCAGCCCGATGCTGATCGCCTGACCTGGTGTTCGCGTCGTACCGAGCGCACCAGCCTGCTGGCCTATGGCAGCCTGCGCGTCTGGGAAGGCAAAGTGGTTCCGGCCGTCAAGAACCTGAAGAACGTCAACATCGCGGCGGTGCCTCAGGACGTTCTGGAAGCGCTGGCCAAGGACATGCCACGGGTCATCAAGTGGGATGTGATGATCAGTGAAGGCACTGTTTTCGTGACCGATGACCGCGGTCAGCACGAAGTACAGTTGCAGTGGCTGGCAGGTGAGCGCGGCTGATAGCCGTGCCTTGACCGACCCGCTCAGATTGTTGAATACACAGAGAATCACCTGAACCGCATGCGCATCGAACCTCGTCTGTTGCCCGACACCCTGCCTTTTCTTGGCGATCTGCCGCCTTTGCTTACCCGGCTGTACGCCTCAAGGGGCGTGATGTCCGAAGCCGAACTGGATAAGGTTCTGAAGCGACTGATTCCGTATCGGCAGCTCAAGGGGATCGATGCGGCCGTAGACCTGCTGGTGACAGCACTCCGTGAGCGCCAGCGCATACTGATCGTCGGAGACTTCGATGCTGACGGCGCGACGGCCAGTACGGTCGGTGTGCTGGGGCTGCGCCTGTTTGGCGCGGCGCATGTGGATTATCTGGTCCCCAACCGCTTCGAGTACGGCTACGGCCTGACCCCTGAAATCGTTGAAGTGGCCTTGCAGCGCAAGCCTCAATTGCTGATCACCGTGGATAACGGCATCTCCAGCGTCGAAGGCGTGGCTGCTGCCAAGGCGGCGGGGCTGCAAGTGCTGGTGACCGATCACCACTTGCCCGGTCACGAATTGCCGAAGGCTGACGCTATCGTCAACCCGAACCAGCCCGGTTGTACCTTCCCGAGCAAGTCTCTGGCGGGCGTGGGGGTGATCTTCTACGTCTTGATGGCCTTGCGCGTGCAGTTGCGTGATATTGGCTGGTTCAATGAGCACGCCGAGCCCAATCTGGCTGAACTGCTGGATCTTGTTGCCTTGGGCAGCGTGGCCGATGTGGTGCCGCTGGACGCCAATAACCGCATTCTGGTGCATCAGGGCCTGCTGCGTATTCGTGCCGGCCGTGCGCGGCCAGGGTTGCGTGCCATCCTCGAAGTCGCTGGTCGCGACGCCTCGCGCATTACCTCTACCGACCTGGGATTTATCCTTGGTCCGCGGCTGAATGCGGCCGGTCGTCTGGACGACATAAGCGTGGGGATCGAGTGCCTGCTCTGTGATGATCCGGTGCTGGCGCGGGAAATGGCCGTGCAACTGGATGAGATGAACCAGGACCGCAAGTCCATCGAACAAGGCATGCAGCGCGAGGCGCTGGCGCTGCTCGAGAACCTGTCGGTCGATTCCATGCCGTTCGGTCTGTGCCTGTTCAAGCCCGACTGGCATCAAGGCGTGATCGGTATTCTCGCTTCGCGCCTGAAAGAGCGTTATCACCGTCCGACCATTGCCTTCGCCAGTGCCGGGGAGGGCGTGCTCAAGGGCTCGGCCCGGTCTGTGCCGGGCTTCCATATCCGCGACGCACTGGATGCGGTTGCCGCCCGTCATCCGCAACTGATCAGCAAGTTTGGCGGGCACGCCATGGCTGCCGGCCTCTCATTGCCCGAAGCGAACTTCCCGATGTTTGCCGAAGCATTCGATCTGGAGGTGCGTCGCCAGCTCAATGAGGAAGATCTCACCGGACGCCTGCTGTCCGATGGTTCGCTGACAGTCGAGGAGTTCAATCTGGGGCTGGCGCGAGAGCTACGCAACGCAGGTCCATGGGGGCAGCACTTCCCCGAGCCTTTGTTTCACGGTGTATTTCGTCTCGTGAATAACTACATCGTCGGCAAGAAACATCTGAAAATGGTGCTTGAAACCGAATGTGGCAGTATCAAGCTTGATGCCATTTCCTTCGGCGTTGACCTCGATATCTGGCCTGTCCAGGAGAAGTGCAAGGTCGAACTGGCCTACCGGCTGGACCTCAACGAATATCGGGGCAACGAGACAGTGCAGTTGATCGTGACTCATATCGCCATTCGTTGAACCAGACTCTCTCCCGGGTTGTCGACTAGGCTCTGTAGACACAAAACAGTCCAGCGCCTGATTTTCAACCTGAGAGGTCGCCATGAGCCTGCTGCTTGAACCCTACACCCTTCGCCAGCTCAACCTGCCCAACCGCATCGCTGTTTCGCCCATGTGCCAGTATTCCAGTGTCGATGGCCTGGCCAACGACTGGCACCTGGTCCATCTAGGCAGTCGCGCCGTTGGCGGTGCAGGGCTGGTGTTCAGCGAAGCCGTTGCCGTGACCGAAGATGGCCGTATCACAGCCCAGGATCTGGGCCTGTGGAGCGACGAGCAGATCGAGCCCCTGCAACGCATCACCCGTTTCATTACGTCCCAGGGTTCTGTTGCGGGTATTCAACTGGCCCATGCAGGACGCAAGGCCAGCACCTGGCGTCCCTGGCTGGGCAAGCATGGCAGCGTGCCCGAGAGCGAAGGTGGCTGGAAGCCCTGGGGGCCTTCGGCCATTGCTTTCGATCCACAACACACGGCCCCGGTGCAACTGAGCGAAAGCCAGATCCAGGGTTTGATCCAGTCCTTTGTCGACGCGGCCCGTCGTTCCTTGATCGCAGGTTTCAAGGTGGTCGAGATTCACGCAGCCCATGGCTATCTGCTGCATCAGTTCCTGTCGCCACTGAGCAATCAGCGCACGGACCAGTATGGCGGCTCGTTTGAGAACCGTATTCGCCTGACCCTGCAAGTGACCGAAGCTGTTCGGGATGTCTGGCCTGAAGAGTTGCCGCTGTTCGTTCGTGTCTCCGCCACTGACTGGGTAGAAGATGGCTGGAATCCCGATGAAACCGTCGAGCTGGCGCGTCGCTTGAAAGCCCTGGGTGTCGACCTGATCGATGTCTCTTCAGGAGGCACTTCCGCCAATGCGGAAATCCCGGTCGGCCCAGGCTACCAGACGCGCTTTGCCGAGCGGGTGCGCAAGGAGTCCGGGATTGCTACCGGCACGGTGGGGCTCATTACCGAACCTGCCCAGGCCGAACATATCCTGCGCACCGGTCAGGCTGACATCATCCTGCTTGCGCGTGAGTTGTTGCGCGACCCTTACTGGCCGTTGCATGCCGACGACGATCTGGGTGGACGCAAGGCTGTCTGGCCAGCGCAGTATCAGCGTGCGACCCATCGGGACCAGCCGATCCATGAGTCCGATCTGCGGGACTGACCGGCCCGCTTCAGCATGGCTCCTGTGCCGACCCGTCCAGCAGCTCCGTGATACGGCTGGTCAGGGTCGTGATAGCAAACGGTTTGGTCAGTACATGCATCCCCGGCTCCAGGTTGTCCTGAGCCAGGGCTGCGTTTTCCGCATAACCGGTCACGAACAACACCTTCAATCCCGGACGTACCGTTCTTGCGGCATCGGCTACCTGGCGGCCATTCATGCCGCCGGGCAGGCCGACATCGGTGATCAACAGATCAATGACTGCTTTCGATTGCAGAATCACCAGGGCTGCGGCGCCATGTTCTGCCTGCAAGACGATATAGCCTTGCTCTTCGAGCACTTCGGCCATCAGCGAGCGCACGGCAGGCTCGTCATCCACCACCAGTATGGTTTCACCGCCTGCGCTCTGGGTGAGCGGAACATCGAGGCTGATGTCATGTTCGGCAGGTTCGGTGTCGCCCACGAACTGTGGCAGGAGAATACAGATCCTCGATCCTTTGCCGGGCCGTGAGTCAATGCTGACCCCGCCGCCTGACTGGCGGGCAAAGCCATAGATCATCGACAGGCCAAGGCCGGTGCCCATGCCGATGGGTTTGGTGGTGAAGAACGGATCGAATGCCCGCCCGACCACTTCTTCGGACATGCCGGTGCCGGTATCGCTGACGCAGAGCGCCACGTAACGCCCCTCGGCCAGCTCATGCCTGGCTGCTGTCGCCGTGTCCAGAATGCGATTGCTGGTTTCGATCCTTATCGTGCCGCCGTCAGGCATGGCGTCCCGGGCATTGAGGCACAGGTTGAGCAGCGAGTTTTCCAGTTGATGCGGGTCGACCATCGTCGACCACAAGTCATCGGTGGGCTTTACCTGCATGTCGATGGCGGGGCCGACGGTGCGGCGTATCAACTCTTCCATGCCCTCGACCAACTCATCGATATGCGTGGCTTTGGGCGCCAGCGTCTGGCGCCGGGAGAAGGCCAGCAGGCGATGGGTGAGGGCGGCTGCACGTCTTGAGCCTTCAAGAGCGGAAGAGATATAGCGTCCCAGGTCTGTGCGACCTTGATTCACACGCGACTGGAGCAGTTCGATATTGCCGGTGATGCCCATCAGCAGATTATTGAAGTCATGGGCCAGCCCGCCCGTCAGTTGCCCGACCGCTTCCATCTTCTGCGACTGGCGCAAGGCTTCCTCTGCTTTGCGCAAGGCTTCGGAATGCAGCTTTTCAGGTGTGATGTGCTTGCCCAGCGCAAAGATCAGACCGTTACCCGGTGCTGCGGTCCAGCCGATCCAGCGATAGCTGCCATCCTTGTGCATGTAGCGGTTTTCAAACAGGGGCAACACGCTGCCAATGGCATGCTGCAAGGCGTCCTGTGTTCTGGAAACATCGTCAGGATGAACCAGATCCAGAATGGAGCTACCGACCAGCTCTCGCGTTTCTCGTCCCAGAATAGTGCCCCAGGCCGGATTTACCCGCAGGAAGTACCCCTTGAAGTCGACTACCGCCAGCAGGTCCGGGGAGATATCCCAGAAGGTATTCAGCTCGGCAGTCCGCTGTTCCAGCTTGGCGGTCTGCTGTTTTTCCAGTTCGATCAGGTCATTGATCAGTGCCTGTCGCTTCAGCTCACTGGATTCCAGTGCCTGTTTATCCAGGACATAGCGGGTGGTTTCCTTTGTGATGCAGAACATGCCGGCGGTCACGCCATGTTCATCAATCACCGGGGAGAACGAGAACGACCACCAGGTCTGCTCGGTCTCGCCATAGCGAGCCATGGTCAGTGGCATGTCCTTGTACAGGCAGGTCTTGCCAGCCAGGGCATTTTCAACCATGGGCGCCACCTGGTCCCAGACATCAGCCCACAATTCAGGGGCCTTGGCACCGATTGCATTGTCTTTGCGCGGGCCGAGAATGGGCGTGTAAGTGTCGTTATGGAAGAAGATCAACTGCGGCCCCCAGAGCAGATACATCGACTCCGGTGAGTTCAGGATCAGGTTCAACGTATTTTTCAGTGAAGCAGGCCACTGTTCTATCGGGCCCAGAGATGTCTGGCTCCAGTCCTTGTTTCTTATAGTCCGGGCCGTTTCGCTGATGCCCGCAGGAAAACCAATGCTTGACGTCACTTCAGGCAAGCTCCGGTAGGGCAATGTGGATGGAATGGGGATTTCATAGACTTTTTTCGGAGTCAATTATCAATGTACCCACATGGGCGCATAATTTCTTCTTGAGTGAGTTGACCTTTGAAATGCATCAGGGTTGCACCTGCTGCGGTTTAACTTTTTGCGGCGTGAATTGACCTCGCCGATAACGTCATCTGCAACATTCAGATGCACACCTGAAATCACCCGTTTGAGACTTCGCTTTAACCTGCGTGTCAATGAATCATCTGACACGCCTTGTGGAGGTTTCTTATGAATACGCGCGGTTTACTCGACCAGTTGCTCAAGTCTGGTCAAAACATGTTGCAAGATAAGGTAAGCGGCAAGTCTGGCAAGCGCTCTTCCAGTAGCGACGCGCTGGTAAATGGCCTGGGCAGCCTGCTTTCTGGCTCAAAATCCGGTGGCAAGAGCGGTGGCCTGGGCAGTCTTTTGTCCGGTGCGGGCGGTGGTGCTTTGGCGGCGGGTGCCATGAGCCTGCTCAAGGGCAAACGCTCATCCGGGATGGGAGGCAAGGTGTTGACCTATGGCGGCCTCGCGGCATTGGGCGTTCTTGCCTACAAGGCCTACAGCAACTGGCAGGCCAGCCAGGGCGTTACCGCTCAGCGTGAGCCACAGACCATCGACCGCTTGCCGGAGTCGCAGGCCGAGGAGCACAGCCAGGCGATCCTGCGGGCTCTGGTTGCCGCAGCCAAGGCCGACGGGCATGTCGACGAGCGTGAGCGCGAATTGATCGAGGGCGAGTTCAGCAAGTTGAGCAACGACCACGAGCTGCAACACTGGCTGCACGCCGAACTGAACAAGCCGCTGGACCCTTCTGAAGTGGCGCGAGCGGCAAAAACACCGGAAATGGCGGCAGAAATGTACATCGCCAGCGTGATTCTGGTGGATCAGGAACACTTCATGGAAAGGGCTTACCTTGACGAACTGGCTCGCCAATTGAAACTGGCGCCGGGCCTCAAGAGCGAGCTGGAAGAGCAGGTGCGCCAGGCTCAGTAAACGGTTTGAGGAGCGAGGGCTACGTGTCTGTCGATAGCCCTCCGGATCACAACGTACCCTGCATCCATGCGCGCGCCCGTCAGCCCGGATTCCTGCGCCACCCCGCCTGCCAGGGTCACTTTCAATTTCCTTTCCCTGCAACACGCTAATACATAAAAGCCTGGGCTATACTCAGGCCGCTTGGACCGTCTGTAGGTCCGCTTCTTGAACACGGCCAGACGCCGTTGTTGAACTCTTGAGGGCTGACTGTGAAGAACTGGACTCTGCGCCAAAGGATTTTGGCGAGTTTTGCCGTCATCATTGCGATCATGCTGTTGATGGTGGTTGTGTCTTATTCGCGCTTGCTGTCGATTGAGTCCAGCGAGGAACAGGTTCGCCTTGATGCACTTCCCGGCGTCTATTACAGCACTCTGGTCCGCAGTTCCTGGGGCGAAAGCTACATTCGTACTCTGGAGCTCATCGGTGAAGGCCGGGCGCGACCGCTGACCAAGCAGGAGCAGGACCAGTTCGAGGGGTTTGACGATAATCTTCAGACCCAGATCAACGGTTACAAGAACTCCATTTTCGACGATGCCGAAAGAGCAAACTTCACGCTCTTCGAGAAACGGCGCGAGATCTACGCCCGTTTGCTCAAGGAAGTGCATACCGCTTATGGGTCTGGCGACTATGCCAAGGCCCGCTCCGAATTCTATGAACAGGTGAATCCGGTCTGGAGCGATGGACGCAAACAGCTCAACGACATCATCGTCGCCAACAAGCAACTGGCTGACCGGGCGACCGAGAACATCGTTTCCGCAGTATTGAGCGCCAAGATCAGCATGGTCTTTTCCCTGCTGATTGCACTCATGGCGGCGGCCTCCTGCGGTTTGCTGCTGATGCGCTCGATCATGTCGCCTATGCAGCTTATCGTGAAAATCCTCGACGTCATGCGCACCGGCGATTTGAGTTCGCGCCTGAACCTTGCCCGCAAGGATGAGTTCAACGCCGTGGAAACCGGCTTCAACGACATGATGACCGAGCTGACTGCACTGGTTGCCCAGGCGCAGCGCTCTTCGGTCCAGGTCACCACTTCCGTGACCGAAATCGCCGCCACCTCGCGCCAGCAACAGGCTACAGCCACTGAAACCGCTGCCACGACCACCGAAATCGGTGCCACCTCGCGAGAAATTGCCGCCACGTCCCGCGACCTGGTGCGCACCATGACTGAAGTGACCTCGGCCGCCGATCAGGCTTCGGTTCTGGCGGGGTCCGGCCAGCAAGGGCTGGCACGGATGGAAGACACCATGCATCAGGTGATGGGCGCGGCCAATCTGGTGAACTCCAAGCTGGCGATCCTCAACGAGAAAGCGGGCAACATCAACCAGGTGGTGGTGACCATCGTCAAGGTTGCGGACCAGACCAACCTGTTGTCGCTCAATGCTGCCATCGAGGCCGAGAAAGCCGGTGAATACGGTCGCGGTTTCGCGGTGGTTGCCACCGAGGTGCGTCGTCTGGCCGACCAGACCGCCGTCGCCACCTACGACATCGAACAGATGGTTCGCGAAATCCAGTCGGCGGTATCCGCTGGCGTGATGGGCATGGACAAGTTCTCCGAAGAAGTGCGCCGTGGCATGTTCGAGGTAACGCAGGTCGGCGAGCAGCTTTCGCAGATCATTCATCAGGTTCAGGCCCTTGCACCGCGAGTGCTGATGGTCAACGAGGGGATGCAGGCCCAGGCCACGGGTGCCGAGCAGATCAATCAGGCGTTGGTGCAGTTGGCCGATGCCAGCAGTCAGACTGTCGAGTCATTGCGTCAAGCCAGTTTCGCCATCGACGAGTTGAGTCAGGTAGCGGTAGGGCTGCGCAGTGGCGTCTCGCGTTTCAAAGTCTGAGTCCGGGCCATGATGGATCACTCACCCAAACGCCAAGGCCCCGCGCCTGTCGTGAACAAGCTGTTTCTGTTGTTCCGTATCGGCGAGGAGCGTTACGCGCTGGAGGCGGTCGAGATCGCCGAAGTGCTGCCGCGTGTGAAACTCAAGGCTATCGCTCACGTGCCGCATTGGGTGGCGGGGATCTTCTCCCATCGTGGCGAAATCGTGCCGGTCATCGATATCAGTGCGCTGAGTTCGGGGCAGGCAGCTCCGTCGCGCACCAGCACCCGCATGGTGCTGGTGCATTATCGTCATGACGCCGCACATCCGGCTCAGTTGCTGGGCCTTATCCTGGAGCAGGCGACCGAAACCTTGCGTTGCCCGCCTTCGCAGTTCAAGGAGTACGGTCTGGAAAATCGTCTGGCACCTTATCTGGGGCCGGTTCGAGAGGACGAGCAAGGGCTGCTGCAATGGATTCACGTTCAGGAACTGTTGACCGAACCTGTGCGCGAATTGTTGTATCCCATTCCTCCGCTTGATCTGGAGCTTCTTGAGGATGCGCCATGAGCGATGACTCGCGCTTTTTCAGTTTCCTCAAGGATCGTATCGGTCTGGACGTCACGTCGGTAGGCGAGGCCATCATTGTGCGTGCGTTGCGCCAACGCTCTCAGAACACCCGTTCCGTGGACGATGAAGCCTATTGGCAATTGCTGCTGAGTTCGCCCGAAGAGCAGCAGGCGCTGATTGAAGCGGTGATCGTTCCGGAAACCTGGTTCTTCCGTTATCCCGAATCCTTCCTGACACTGAGCAAGCTGGCACTGGAGCGTCTGATAACGCTTAACGACGCCAGACCGTTACGCATTCTCAGCCTGCCATGCTCGACAGGCGAAGAGCCTTACTCCATTGCGATGGCTCTGTTCGATGCCAATATCGGCGCGCAGCATTTCAAGATCGATGCCGTCGACATCAGTCCCTTGTCGATTCAAAAGGCCTGTCGCGGTATCTATGGCAAGAACTCGTTCCGGGGCAACGATATCGGCTTCCGCGACCGGTTTTTCAGGCCGGTGGAGGATGGCTACCAGATTGAGGACCGGGTGCGTGCGCGGGTGAATTTCCAGCCCGGCAATCTGCTTGACCCTGCTCTGGCGACGCAGGAACCCTACGACTTCGTGTTCTGCCGCAATCTGGTGATCTATTTCGATCAGCCTACGCAGCGCCATGTATTCAAGGTGCTCAAGCGCCTGACCCGAGAAGACGGCTTGCTGTTTATCGGCCCTGCCGAGGGCAATCTGTTGAGCCGGGTTGGCATGCGCTCTGCCGGTATCGCGCAATCATTCGCTTTCAGGCATGCGCCCGGACACGACGCGAGTGCGTCTGCAGTTGTCGAGCCTGTACCGATTGCCCGCAGCATGGCGCCACCGGTTCGCGAGCCGGCCCGGCCTGCTCCACGGCCTTTCGCTCCTGCGGCACCTTCATCTGCATCAGGCAATGCGCCTGCTCCTTCCCGGCCTGCGCCTGCCGTGGCCGGCAAGGATGATGTCGCGGCCCAGTTGGCGACTATTGCCAGCCTTGCCAACGAGGGCAAAAGCGTTGAGGCGCGGGCTGCGTGCGAGCGTTATCTGCAACAGCACGAGCCTGTGGCTCAGGTGTTCTACTGGCTGGGGCTGCTCAGCGAAGTGGAGGGGAGCGTGTCGCAGGCTCAGGGTTTCTATCGCAAGGCGCTGTACTTGCAGCCGCAGCACCCTGAATCCCTGGCGCAACTGGCCGCTTTGCTGGCGTCCCAGGGAGACAGTGCCGGTGCCCGTCGTTTGCAGGACCGTGCTACGCGCGGCGCCAATAAACAAGGAAGCAATCGATGACGGGGCTGTCCACTCTTTCGAGTCTGACTCACGACGACGCCCAGGCCATCGATGATTGCTGGAACCGCATCGGCATTCACGGTGATCGTTCCTGCCCCGTATTGCAGGAGCATATTCATTGCCGTAACTGTGCGGTGTACTCTGCTGCGGCTACCCGCTTGCTGGATCGTTACTCCCTGCTTCAGGAGCATCGCGATCAGTTTCAAAGCATAGAACTGCAACGTGATGTCCAGACCCGCTCGATTCTGGTTTTTCGCTTGGGCGATGAGTGGCTTGGGCTGGCAACTCGCAGCCTGGCGGAGGTCGCGCCCGATCAGGTCATTCATTCGCTGCCCCATCAGCGTTCTCGTGCCTTGCTCGGGGTCGCCAATGTACGCGGTGCCCTGGTGGCATGTATTTCTCTGGTCGAGCTGCTGGGGCTCGATAGCAGTTCTGTGGTCGCTACATCCGGGCGGATTGTTCCGCGCATGTTGATCATCGCCGCGCAAGGCGGGCCGGTGGTTGTTCCCGTTGATGAGGTCGATGGCATCCATGCCATGGAAGAGCGTCATCTGAACGCCGCGTCGGCTTCCGGTACGCACGCCAATGCACGATTTACCCGCGGTGTCCTGCAATGGAAGGGCCGCAGCTTGCGTTTGCTCGATGAAGAAGAGTTGTTGGCGGCCATCAACCGGAGCCTTACATGACCCCAGATCAAATGCGGGACGCTTCGTTGTTCGAGCTGTTTACCCTGGAAGCCGAAGCGCAGACCCAGGTGTTGAGTGCTGGCCTGCTGGAGCTGGAGCGTAATCCGACCCAGGCCGATCAACTGGAAGCCTGCATGCGGGCCGCTCATTCGCTCAAGGGTGCGGCGCGGATTGTCGGGGTCAATTATGGCGTCAGCGTTGCGCATGTCATGGAGGACTGTCTGGTCAGCGCCCAGGAGGGCCGACTGCTGCTCCAGCCCGACCATATCGACGCCTTGCTGTCGGGCACCGATCTGTTGATGCGCATTGCCACACCGACTGACAGCAGCATCGGGCAGAGCGATATCGACAGCTATGTCGAGCGAGTGAATTCATTGCTGGCTTCGGGAGTCGGAGCGGCGCGATCGGTCAGTGTTCCATTGCCTGATTCATTGTCAGAGCCTTTACCCGACCTGCTGACGGCCAGCGATATACCGCTGGTCGAGCCGCTGCTGGTGCCAGCGCCGGGTAGCAATCAGGCATCCCTCGATGCTCTGGCTGCCGCTTTGCGTCTTGAACAGCCGCCGCCCCCCGAGCCTGTTGCTGCCGAGCCGGAACCTGCGCCTGCCGCGACACGTGAGCGGCGGGTGTCCGATGGCGGCGAGCGAGTCTTGCGGGTTACTGCCGAGCGGCTCAATGGCCTTCTCGATCTGTCCAGCAAGGCGCTGGTCGAAACTCAACGCTTGAAGCCCCTGCAGGCCGGAATGCAGCGTCTTAAACGTCTGCAGGTCAGCAGCGACAGGGCGCTGGAGGTCTTGGGAGCGTGTTTTGGTGATACAGGTCTGGAGCCGGATGCACAGAGGGCTTTGGAGGAGGCTCGCGACTTTCTGTCTCAGGCTCAGCAAATGCTGATGCAGCAGGCTGCTGAGCTGGATGAGTTCGGCTGGCAGTCTGGGCAACGAGCCCAGTTGCTGTACGACACTGCACTGGCCTGCCGTATGCGCCCGTTCGCCGATGTGCTTAACGGTCAGGCGCGCATGGTGCGTGATCTGGGGCGCGAACTCGGCAAGCAGGTGCGCCTGAAGATCGAGGGCGAAAAGACCCAGGTCGACCGCGATGTCCTGGAAAAACTGGAAGCCCCCCTGACGCACCTGCTACGTAATGCGGTGGACCATGGCATCGAATCGCCCGAGCGTCGCAAGGAGCTGGGCAAGGACCCTGAAGGGCAGATTCAGTTGCGGGCCTCCCATGAGGCGGGTCTGCTGGTCGTGCAGCTCAGCGATGACGGCAATGGTGTCGATCTTGAACGTTTGCGCCGTAATATCATCGAGCGCAAGCTGTCGCCTGCCGAAACCGCTGCGCAGTTGAGTGAAGAAGAGCTGTTGAGCTTTCTGTTCCTGCCGGGTTTCAGCATGCGCGACAAGGTCACGCAGATATCCGGCCGGGGTGTAGGCCTGGACGCCGTGCAGCATATGGTTCGCCAGATGCATGGCAGTGTCGAATTGCAGCAATGGTCCGGTGAAGGCAGTCGTTTCCGCATCGAAATGCCGCTGACGCTGTCGGTCGTGCGCAGCCTGGTGGTGGAGGTGGGCGGCGAAGCCTACGCCTTCCCGCTGGCGCATATCGAGCGCATGCGCGATTTGCAGCCCGAAGATATCGTGCAACTGGAAGGGCGCCAGCATTTCTGGCATGAAGACCGCCATGTCGGTCTGGTTTCTGCCAGTCAGTTGTTGAATCGTCCGCAACCCCAGAGAAGCGACGAGGCGCTCAAGGTCGTTGTCATCCGTGAGCGTGATGCCGTCTACGGCGTGGCTGTCGAGCGGTTCATCGGTGAGCGCACGCTGGTTGTCATTCCGCTTGATGCCCGTCTGGGCAAGGTTCAGGATGTTTCTGCAGGCGCTCTGCTCGATGACGGTTCGGTAGTGTTGATCATCGATGTCGAAGACCTGCTGCGCTCGGTGGAAAAGCTCCTCAATACAGGGCGTCTGGAGCGTATTGACCGGCGTAATCGTCAAGCCGACCATGTGGCGCGCAAGCGTGTCCTGGTGGTTGATGACTCGTTGACTGTTCGTGAGCTGGAGCGCAAATTGCTGGTCGGCCGCGGTTATGAAGTGGCCGTTGCCGTTGATGGCATGGATGGTTGGAATGCCTTGCGTGCCGAGGACTTTGACCTGCTGATCACCGATATCGATATGCCGCGTATGGACGGCATCGAGTTGGTGACTCTGGTGCGTCGTGACACTCGTTTGCAATCTCTGCCAGTGATGGTGGTTTCCTACAAGGATCGTGAAGAAGATCGGCGCCGTGGCCTGGATGCGGGCGCTGACTATTATCTGGCCAAGGCCAGTTTCCACGACGATGCCTTGCTTGATGCCGTCGCTGAATTGATAGGGGACGCGCAAGAATGAAGATTGCCATCGTCAATGATATGCCCATGGCTGTAGAGGCCTTGCGCCGGGCGTTGGCGTTCGAGCCTGAGCATCAGATCGTCTGGGTAGCCGGTAATGGCGCCGAAGCGGTCAAACGTTGCTCCGAGCTGACGCCGGATCTGATCCTGATGGACTTGATAATGCCGGTCATGGACGGCGTCGAAGCCACGCGGCAGATCATGGCTGCGACACCATGCGCTATCGTTCTTGTGACCGTTGACCGTCAGCAGAACGTCCATCGTGTATTCGAGGCCATGGGCCATGGCGCTCTGGACGTAGTGGATACGCCTGCTATCGGCGCTGGAAACCCTCGGGAAGCTGCGGCGCCACTGCTGCGCAAGATATTGAATATCGGCTGGCTGATCGGGCAACGCACCAGTCGTGAACGTACTGCGCCTCCTTCGCTGCGCAAGATTGCCTTGCGTGAAGGATTGGTCGCTATCGGCTCGTCTGCCGGAGGCCCGGCGGCGCTTGAGGTTTTATTGAAAGGGCTGCCGGCGAGTTTTCCGGCGGCTATCGTTCTGGTGCAGCATGTGGACCAGGTATTTGCCGCGGGTATGGCTGACTGGCTGTGTACGGCCTCGGGGTTGCCGGTGCGTCTGGCACGCGAGGGTGAGCCGCCACAACGCGGCGAGGTGCTGCTGGCCGGTACCAACCACCATATCCGCTTGTTGAAGGACGGGACGCTGGCTTATACGGCCGAACCTGTAAACGAAATCTACAGGCCTTCTATCGATGTTTTCTTCGAGAGTGTGGCCCGCTATTGGAATGGTGATGCTGTGGGTGTTTTATTGACCGGCATGGGGCGAGACGGAGCTCAAGGTCTTAAAATGATGCGTGAGCAGGGGTTTCTGACCATCGCTCAGGATCAGGCCAGTTCTGCGGTCTACGGCATGCCCAAGGCGGCCGCTGCCATTGACGCTGCTGCTGAAATCCTGCCGTTGCAGACTATCGCGCCTCGCCTGACCGAGGTATTCGCCCAATGACTTTCCAGGTGAATTCACCCGCAGCAGGTGACCAGGAGACGCATCATGCATGAAGTGCAGCCCGAAGAATTGAAGACCCCAGACGAAAATTCGGCGATGGTGCTGCTGGTAGACGATCAGGCAATGATCGGTGAAGCGGTGCGTCGTGGCCTGGCCAATGAAGAGTCGATCGACTTTCACTTTTGCGCTGACCCTCATCAGGCCATTGCCCAGGCAGTGCAGATCAAGCCGACGGTTATTCTGCAGGATCTGGTCATGCCCGGTCTGGATGGTCTTACGCTGGTGCGCGAATACCGCAACAACCCCATGACGCGGGACATTCCGATCATCGTGCTTTCCACCAAGGAAGACCCATTGATCAAGAGCGCGGCATTCGCGGCAGGGGCCAACGACTATCTGGTAAAGCTGCCCGACACCATCGAACTGGTGGCGCGCATCCGTTACCACTCGCGCTCCTACATGACCTTGCTACAACGCGATGAAGCCTATCGCGCCTTGCGTGTCAGCCAGCAGCAGTTGCTCGATACCAATCTGGTGCTGCAACGCCTGATGAACTCCGATGGCCTGACCGGCCTGTCGAATCGTCGTCACTTCGACGAATACCTGGAGCTTGAATGGCGCCGGGCGACCCGTGAGCAAAGCCAGTTGTCGCTGATGATGATCGATGTGGACTACTTCAAGGCCTACAACGATAACTTCGGTCACCTTGAGGGGGACGAAGCATTGCGTCAGGTTGCCAAGGCGATTCGTGCCAGTTGCAGCCGTCCGTCCGATTTACCGGCCCGCTATGGCGGTGAAGAGTTCGCCATGGTTCTGCCCAATACCACGCCCGGCGGCGTTCGGTTGCTGGCCGAGAAACTGCGTCAGAGCGTGGCGAGCATGAACATCCCGCACATTGCTCCGGCACCGGGTTCTACGTTGACCGTCAGTATTGGCGTGGCAACGGTGATACCGCAGAACGGCCTCAACAGCCGACAGCTGATTCTCGATGCCGACAAAGGCCTGTACCTGGCCAAGCACAGTGGCCGTAACCAGGTGGCGGTGGGCGGTTAAGGTTTCGTCTGCAGCCCGATGCCATAACGCATATTCAACGGGCTGCTTTCAGTGCCATCCCTGGGGTATACTCGTCGGCTTTGAAAATTTCGCCTGCGAGTGCTGCCCACCATGGAAATCAACCCGATCCTAAACAGCATCAAGGACCTGTCCGAGCGCTCCGAAACCATTCGGGGGTATCTTTGACTACGATCACAAGCATGATCGTCTGACCGAAGTAAACCGCGAGCTCGAAGATCCAAGTGTCTGGAACAACCCCGAGTACGCACAGAACCTGGGTCGCGAGCGCGCTTCACTGGCGCAGATCGTCGAAACCCTGGATGACATGACCTCAGGTCTGGCCGACGCCAGGGACCTGCTGCTGATGTCTGCCGAAGAGGAAGACCAGGCTGCCGTCGACGATGTGGCTGCTGAAGTCGAGCGCCTGCGCGAACTGCTGGAGAAGCTGGAATTCCGTCGCATGTTCAGTGGCGACATGGACCCGAACAACGCTTACCTGGATATCCAGGCCGGTTCCGGTGGCACCGAGGCTCAGGACTGGGCCAACATCCTGCTGCGCATGTACCTGCGCTGGGCTGACAAGCGCGGTTTCGACGCGACCATCATGGAGCTGTCCGCCGGTGAAGTCGCCGGTATCAAGGGCGCGACCGTACACATCAAGGGTGAATATGCCTTTGGCTGGCTGCGTACCGAAATCGGCGTGCATCGTCTGGTGCGCAAGAGCCCGTTCGACTCCGGCAACCGTCGCCACACCTCGTTCTCGGCCGTGTTCGTCTCGCCGGAAATCGATGACAACATCGAAATCGACATTAACCCGGCAGACCTGCGGATCGACACCTACCGCTCCTCGGGTGCCGGTGGTCAGCACGTAAACACCACCGACTCGGCGGTACGTATCACTCACGTTCCGACCAACACCGTGGTCAGTTGCCAGAACGAACGTTCCCAGCATGCGAACAAGGACACCGCCATGAAAATGCTGCGGGCCCGTTTGTATGAGCAGGAAGTGCAGAAGCGCAACGCTGCGTCCCAGGCGCTTGAAGACACCAAGTCCGACATCGGCTGGGGTCATCAGATTCGCTCCTACGTTCTGGATGCCTCGCGCATCAAGGACCTGCGGACCAACATCGAGCGTAGCGACTGTGACAAGGTGCTCGACGGTGACCTCGACGAGTACCTGATCGCAAGCCTCAAGCAAGGCCTGTAATAACGCGCAGCCACCTCGATCCGTGAGAGTGGCTTGCCCGCGATCCCCTGCCGAGGGCGGGGGACAACGAACCTGTGATGGAATATCTAAAGACATGAGCGACCAACAACTCGACCCGCAAGCCCTGCAACAGGAAGAAAACACCCTGATCGCCCTGCGCAAGGAAAAACTTGCTGCCGAGCGCGCCAAGGGTCAGGCCTTCCCCAACGACTTCCGCCGCGACAGCTACTGCAACGATCTGCAGAAACAGTATGCTGACAAGACCAAGGAAGAGCTGGCCGATGCAGCGATTCCGGTCAAGGTTGCCGGTCGCATCATGCTTAACCGTGGCTCGTTCATGGTGATCCAGGACATGACCGGTCGCATCCAGGTCTACGTCAACCGCAAGACCCTGCCGGAAGAAACACTGGCTGCGGTCAAGACCTGGGACCTGGGCGATATCATCGCTACAGAAGGTACCCTGGCCCGTTCCGGCAAGGGCGACCTGTATGTCGAAATGACCAGCGTGCGCCTGCTGACCAAATCCCTGCGCCCGCTGCCGGACAAGCATCACGGCCTGACCGACACCGAGCAGCGCTACCGTCAGCGTTATGTCGACCTGATCGTCAACGAGGAAGTGCGCGATACCTTCCGTGTCCGCTCGCAAGTCATTGCCCATATCCGCAGCTTCCTGATGAAGCGCGACTTCCTGGAAGTCGAAACGCCGATGCTGCAGACCATTCCTGGTGGCGCGGCCGCCAAGCCGTTCGAGACGCATCACAATGCCCTCGATATGGAAATGTTCCTGCGTATCGCACCGGAGCTGTACCTCAAGCGCCTTGTGGTCGGCGGCTTCGAGAAAGTGTTCGAGATCAACCGCAACTTCCGTAACGAAGGCGTTTCGACTCGTCACAACCCTGAATTCACCATGTTGGAGTTCTACCAGGCTTACGCCGACTACGAAGACAACATGGACCTGACTGAAGAGCTGTTCCGCGAACTGGCGCAACTGGTTCTGGGCACCACCGATGTGCCATACGGCGACAAGGTGTTCCACTTCGGCGAGCCGTTCGTGCGTCTGTCGGTGTTCGACTCGATCCTCAAGTACAACCCCGAGCTGACCGCTGACGACCTGAACGACATCGACAAGGCCCGTGCCATCGCCAAGAAAGCCGGTGCCAAGGTGCTGGGCTTCGAGGGGCTGGGCAAGCTGCAGGTCATGATTTTCGAGGAACTGGTCGAGCACAAGCTTGAGCAGCCGCACTTCATCACCCAGTACCCGTTCGAAGTCTCGCCGCTGGCGCGCCGCAACGACGACAACCCGAGCGTCACTGACCGCTTCGAGCTGTTCATCGGTGGACGTGAAATTGCCAACGCCTACTCCGAGTTGAACGACGCGGAAGACCAGGCCGAGCGTTTCCAGGCCCAGGTGGCGGACAAGGATGCCGGTGACGACGAAGCCATGCATTACGACGCTGACTTTGTACGTGCGCTGGAGTACGGCATGCCACCGACGGCTGGTGAAGGTATCGGTATCGACCGTCTGGTGATGCTGCTCACCAACTCCCCGTCGATCCGCGACGTGATCCTGTTCCCGCACATGCGGCCACAAGCGTAATCAGCTACAAGACAAGCCGCCCGAACAGGGCGGCTTTTTTATATCCATGTTTCGCGAATGAGTCCCTGCAGGAGTAATGTCGATCAGTTAAGGCACACACAAACTTGTAGGAGGCAGCTTGCTGGCGAAAAAGGCCTGAAAACCGGCAGATATTCTGTGCCTGTACGCTGAAGTCGCCAGCAAGCTGCCTCCCGCAAAGTGATTGACGACCTTAACTGATCAGCATTGCCCCGCAGGAGCAAATTCATTCGCGAAGGGACCGACCACAAAGGAACCCCCGTCGTGACAATCGCTCAAGAAGGAGCCGCAGGTGTTGCAACCGCCGTGGCCAGGAGTGTCAGGTATCAGGGCCGCAAGGCCAGTCGGGAGGGAAGTGAACAGCGTCGGCAGAAGATTCTCGATGCCACCATGCGTATCGTGGTTCGTGATGGTGTGCGGGCTGTGCGTCACCGGGCCGTGGCGAGCGAGGCAGGTGTGCCGCTGTCGGCCACGACCTATTACTTCAAGGACATCGATGATCTGCTGACCGATGCCTTCGCCCAGTATGTCGAACGCAGCGCTGCCTATCAGGCCAAGCTCTGGCAGAACACCGAAGTCGTCCTGCGTGAAATGATGACTCGCGGCACCGCCAACCCGGACGATCGCTTACGTCTGGCCGATGATATTGCGCGCATGGCCATGGAATATATCCGGCATCAACTGCTGACTCGCCGTGATTACCTGATTGCCGAGCATGCCTTTCATCATGAGGCGCTGATCAATCCCGGGCTGGCGCCTCTTGTCGTTGCCCACCAGAAGATATTGCTGCAAGGCACCTGTCAGTTTTTGCAGGTTATCGGCTCGTCGCAGCCCGATCAGGACGCTCAAGTGTTGACGGGGATTATCCGGCGGATGGAATATCAGGGCCTGCTTCATGGCCCGCACTATCATGCGGACGAAGAAATACTCGGTATTCTCACTCGCCAGATGCGTCTGGTCCTGGGGATCGATTTATCGGTCCGCAAATGAGATAGCCCTTTTCAGGAGAGCACCATGAAAGCCTGGCGCGCATTGATTGCGCTGTCGTTCCTGTTCTTGAGCGGTTGTCTGGTGACCTTCGAGGACTCCATTCCCGCAGGCGACGCTGCTCCAGCCCACTTGTTGGGGCCATGGACCAGCAAGAATGCCTGGGGAGAGCCGCTTGAACTCGAACTTTCCCGTATCAGCGGCAACCTCTACAAGGCAGTCAGCTATCGTAAGGGAGATCGCAAGCATCGCGATGAGTACCGCTTTACGGTGACCGAGCATGGCAGCCGCTGGTATCTGTCGGCGCAACTGCCGGAAAAATATGGCTCTCACCATGTAATGGCTGGCTTTGAGGTGACCGATGCCCATGAACTGGTTGTCTACAACCTGGATCTGGATCGATTCAGGCAATGGGTGGATCAGAAGAACCTCAATGGCCAGTCAGTGGAGAGTGAGATCGGGCAAGGCCTGCTGATCACCAGTCCTCTGGACCAGGTGTTCGGCTACCTCGACGATCCTGCCAACTCCGATGTTTTCCTGGAGGTCGCACGCTATCAGCGTGTACCCAAGTAGTAGGGCAGCAGCCCGCCAGCCAAGGAGTACCGGGTGGACGAGTACCAGCAAACCATTCGTGGGTTATCGGATCGAATCGTCGTTGCCCAGACGCCGATTCGTGTACTGGATGCGGTGAAGTGGGACGAAAAAGTACGCAAGGATTTTCTGGCCGCCAAAGGCAAGGCACTGCCCGCCGTTGACCGTGCCTATTACGAGAATCGCCCGCTTGGGTTCGATTCCGGGGCATTGAAGCAGGAATTCCAGAACATCGAGCGCGATATCACTCGACAGTTGGGCCAGTTCAACCCGGTCGGGCAGATCATGCGCCGCATGTGCAAGGAATACCGCATGGTGATCCGCATGCTCGAAGCGCGTGGCACGCCGGATTTCGGTCTGATCTCCCAGGAACTCTACGGCGCGGCGTCCGATGCATTTCATGCCGGTGATCCGACCCTGGCCGACCTGGGGCTGATGCTTTCGGATTATCTGAACAACATCGCCGGGCGTGGCGACCTGAAGGACGAACCCAAGATCCTGACAGCCAAGGATGCTGTTTCCCTGCTGCAAACCCGCTTGAACAGGGTGTTTGGCGAGGCCGAGGAAACCATTCGGGTGTTCGAGTCAGACGGTATCGTTGCCGATGCGGCGGCGGGTGCCGATTACATCAAGATCCGCTCTGACGCGATGTTCAACGAGCGCGATGTGCGAGCGCTTGAAGTCCATGAAGGGCTGGTGCATGTCGGCACCACGCTCAATGGCCAGAACCAGCCGATCTGCACCTTTCTGTCCAAGGGGCCGCCCTCATCGACCGTGACTCAGGAAGGGCTTGCCATCCTGATGGAAGTCATCGCGTTCGCGTCCTATCCCAGCCGTCTGCGCAAGCTGACCAACCGTACTCGTGCGATTCATATGGCGGAGGAGGGGGCTGACTTCCTGCAGGTTTTCGAGTTCTATCGCGAGCAGGGTTTTGGCATGCCGGAGAGCTATGGCAATGCCAGCCGGGTCTTCCGTGGATCAACGCCCAACGGGCTGCCATTCACTAAAGACTTGTCCTACCTCAAGGGTTTCATCATGGTTTACAACTATATTCAGTTGGCCGTGCGCAAGGGCAAGCTTGAACAGGTCCCGCTGTTGTTCTGTGGCAAGACCACCCTTGAAGACATGCGTACCTTGCGTCAACTGGTGGATGAAGGGCTGGTGGTCGCGCCTAAATACCTGCCTGACCAGTTCCGCGACATGAACGCCCTGTCGGCCTGGATGTGCTTCTCCAACTTCCTCAACCACCTGAGCCTGGATCGTATCGAGGCCGATTATTCGAATATTCTGTAGCTCCCTTTCGCGAATGAATTCGCAGGCCGTGCAGGACTGAATTCATTCGCGAAAGCACCCAAACCAAAAGGACCTCCAACTTGAAGCTGATCAGCATCCTCGTGTTGATCTTCAGCCTCACAGGCTGCAGTTCGATGCTGTTCTACCCGGAACCCGGTTTGCCGTTCACACCTGAAAAGGCCCACCTTCAATACCGTGACGTAACGCTGACAGCGGCCGATGGCACTCGCCTGCATGCCTGGTGGCTGCCCGCCAAGGAAGGCGTCCCGGTCAAGGGCACGGTGCTGCATCTGCATGGCAATGGCGGCAACCTGGCCTGGCATCTGGGTGGAAGCTGGTGGTTACCCGAACAGGGTTATCAGGTCCTGATGCTGGACTATCGCGGTTACGGGCTGTCCGAAGGGGCGCCGAGCATACCGGCCATCTATCAGGACATTCAGGCTGCATTCGACTGGCTGGATGCCGAACCTCAGGTACAAGGCAAGCCACGGGTAGTGCTGGGTCAGAGCATTGGTGGCGCGTTGAGTGTGCATTATCTGTCGCAACATCCTGAACAGCGCAGCAAGCTGAAGGCGATGATTCTTGACGGTGTGCCCGCCAGCTATCGCGATGTCGCTCGCTACACCCTTGGCACATCCTGGCTGACCTGGCCGCTGAAGACGCCGCTGTCCTGGCTGATCCCCGATGCCGACAGCGCCATCAACGGCCTGCCGCAACTCAAGGGCACGCCGATGATGATCTTCCAGAGCATGGACGACACCCTGGTGCCACTTTCCAACGGCATCAGTCTCTATAAGGCCGCGCCTCTGCCGCGGGTGTTGCAAGTGACCCGTGGCGGTCACGTGCAGACCTTCTCTGACCCGCTCTGGCGTCAGGTGATGCTGCGCTATCTGGAAGACCCGGAGCATTTCAACGGCCTGCGTCGTCTGGCTGAAGTCCCCAACTACCCGCAACCGACTATTCAAACCGAACCGGCAGAGAGCCCCAATGAGTGAAGAGCGTAACCTTATCCCACTGATCCTCACCGGCATCGGCACCATCATCGGTACGGTCGGGTGCCTGTGGTTCTACGGCTATCTGCACTTTGCCAGGCCCGAAGATGCCTTGCTGCTCAGTGACTTCACCATGCTCAAGACCGTGCCGGGGGAGGACTACAAGATCGCCGCGACCCCCGCTGCGGAAGTGGCGCAATGCATTGATGGGGTGCTGGTGCTGTTCGACACGTCCCGGAAAGGGCTGTCGGGCGTGTTGGTCAACAACAAGAAACAGGCTGTGCGCTGTATGGGGCAGGAGATTAGATAGGCTTTCGCGACTGAAGTCGCTCCTACGCCGGTAGGAGCGAATTCATTCGCGAACGAGCGATTAACGCAGCGAAGAGCGCGGAGCCACTGGCTGGTTGTCGTTGGAAATCGTCACTTCCACACGACGGTTCATGGCGCGGCCCGAGTTGCTGGTGTTGTCAGCCACCGGGTATTCCTTGCCATAGCCCTGAGCGACGATGCGCGATGGGTCTACACCTACACGAACCAGCGCGGCACGTACCGAGTTGGCACGACGCTCGGACAGCGACTGGTTGTACTCGGCGGAGCCGGTACTGTCGGTATAGCCTTCGACGATCACTTTACGATCCGGGTTTTCCTGCAGGAACTGCGCGAGCTTGGAGATGTTGCCCTGTGCGCCCGGCTTGAGTTCGGCACGGTTCAGGTCGAACAGCACGTCACCGAAGGTCACCAGGGTGCCACGTTCGGTCTGCTTGGCGTTCAGGCTGTTCTTGAGCTGGGCGATCTGTGCATCGCGAGCGTCCAGACGAGCCTTGGCGCGCTCGGCAGAGGCGTTTTGCAGGGCCGCTTCGGAAGTACGCAGGTTGATGGTCTCTTTGGCCAGTTCAACGCGCTGATTGGTCAGGTAAGCCAACTGGTCGACTTTCTTTTCGTCTTCCTTGTCGCGGAATGCTTTGTCAGCCTTGTCCAGCCAGTCGCTGGCGTCCTTGGTTTCAAGGGCGGCGACCTTGGTCGCTTGCGGGTTGCTTTGCAGGGCCGAGAAGTTGGTCCGCGCCTGTTCCAGATTAGGGTTCGGTTTAGTGGCACAGGCCGCCAAGGCTACGCTCATGGCCAGCAGGGCAGGGATCATCAATTGTTTGCGCATAATAGGATCGTCCTTTAATCAATTACCAATGCATGAAAAACGTAGAGTGCGATCTGGGCTTATTGCACCTGACGCAGGCCTTCTTCACGTAGTTCGTTGACGCCCTGACGAGCATCCTGCACGGCTTTCTCGGCCTTGGCGGCCTGCGATTTACGTTCGGCTACACGGGCATCCCATTCGGCTTGCTCGGCCAGACGGCGCGCTTCGTCGTATTTATGTTCCTGCATGGCCAGGTCGGCTTGCTTGAGTTTGTCCTGGGCCGACTTCGTTTCCACCGCGGCGTACTCGGTCCCGCCAGCGCTGACTGCACTGTTGACGGCCGACTGAGTCACTGCGTACTGCTCGGTTGGAGGGTTACCCGCGCAACCGGCCAGAATGAAGGTGCTACCCAGGGCCAGCGCAGCCAGTTTCAGCCCGCGCAGGCTTTTGAACTTGGATTTGGCAGTAAGGGTGTTCATGGTGATCAACTCCATTGTCAGACTCCGAACGTGGTTATCCATGACAGTCATTTTTCCTGGCCGGAAGGCTTCAGGGAGTGGTCCCGCTGCCTTGTGGCTTTCCTGTAATGGTCAATGGCTCCGACCTGTACGTTTTTTGAATAGTTCAGTTGAATTTTTTCAACACGGTCAGGATTCGCCGGTTACTTGCGCTCTATCACCCTTTTGGCGAGGCAGGTAAATACAGGCCCACACATTGAAACGGGCGGGCTGTAATGGCCCTTTGAGCCGATTAACCTCTGTCCGCAAAAGGGCACGTCAGCGGTTGAAGGGATACAAGAATTTGTCGCGGCACAGGTTTTTGGTGCACTGTTGGGCACAGTTCATTGAAAACTACCCATACAAGCCACCCATACAAGCTATCTATACAAGAACAGGGGGAGAGAACGATGGCCGATATCGATGCGCGTTTGCGAGAAGACGTCCACTTGCTGGGCGAGCTTTTGGGGAACACGATTCGCGACCAGCGCGGGGCCGCTTTTCTCGACAAGATCGAGCGTATTCGCAAGAGTGCCAAGGCCGGCAGGCGCGGCTCTGCGGCGGGTGCCGAGCAGTTGAGTTCCAGTGTCGACAGCCTGGACGATGACGAACTGTTGCCTGTGGCGCGAGCCTTCAACCAGTTTCTGAATCTGGCCAATATCGCCGAGCAGTACCAACTGATGCGCCGTCGCGATAATTCCCAGCCCCAGCCTTTCGAGGCGCGGGTGTTGCCGGAACTGCTCGATCGCCTCAAGGCAGAAGGCCATTCTCCCGATGCTCTGGCACGCCAGTTAGGCAAGCTGGAGATCGAGTTAGTGCTCACTGCGCACCCCACCGAGGTGGCACGTCGTACCCTGATCCAGAAATACGACGCCATTGCCGCGCAACTGGCGGCTCTGGACCATCGCGACCTCAACAGCATCGAACGCGAACAGATCACTTCCCGACTGCAACGCCTGATCGCTGAAGCCTGGCACACCGAAGAAATCCGCCGTATCCGGCCCACGCCTGTCGATGAAGCCAAATGGGGTTTTGCGGTCATCGAGCACTCGCTCTGGCATGCGATTCCAAGCTATCTGCGCAAGGCCGATCAGGCGCTGCAAGCCGCCACCGGGCTGCATTTACCGCTGGAGGCCGCGCCGATCCGCTTTGCTTCATGGATGGGCGGTGACCGCGATGGCAACCCCAATGTCACGGCCAGCGTCACCCGCGAGGTCCTGCTGCTGGCGCGCTGGATGGCCGCCGATCTTTTCCTGCGGGATGTAGACCAACTGGCTGCCGACCTTTCCATGCAACAGGCCAGCGATGCCTTGCGCGCCAGCGTCGGTGAGAGTGCCGAACCTTATCGTGCCGAACTCAAGCGTTTGCGTGAACGTCTCAGGGCCACCCGAAACTGGGCCAATGCTTCGCTGACGGCGCCACAGCCTGCGCCGGATGCCGTACTGCACGATAACCGTGAACTGCTTGAACCTCTCATGCTGTGCTTCCAGTCGCTGCATGACTGTGGAATGGGAGTGATCGCCGATGGGCCGCTGCTCGATTGCCTGCGTCGTGCGGTGACGTTCGGTCTGTTTCTGGTGCGTCTGGACGTGCGCCAGGATTCCAGCCGTCACAGCGCGGCGATGACCGAAATCACCGACTATCTGGGCCTGGGTCGT
Source organism: Pseudomonas cichorii (assembly GCF_015471405.1). Lineage (GTDB taxonomy): Bacteria > Pseudomonadota > Gammaproteobacteria > Pseudomonadales > Pseudomonadaceae > Aquipseudomonas > Aquipseudomonas serbiensis. The sequence continues at coordinate 171,459 of NZ_BLVZ01000004.1, read as the reverse complement.
TACGAAGACTGGGATGAGCCGACGCGCATCGACTTCCTGTTGCGTGAATTGAGCAACCGCCGTCCCTTGCTTCCCGGCCATTTCAAACCGGCTGCCGACACCGCCGAAGTTCTGGCAACGTGCCGGGTAGTGGCTGCTGCACCTGCGGCTTCGCTGGGTTCTTACGTGATCTCCATGGCCGGTGCAGCATCGGATGTACTCGCGGTGCAATTGCTGCTCAAGGAGGCAGGCCTGCAACGGCCGATGCGCGTGGTGCCGTTGTTCGAGACCCTGGCTGACCTGGATAACGCCGGGCCGGTGATCGAACGCCTTCTAAGCCTGCCGGGTTATCGTTCGCGCTTGCACGGCCCGCAGGAAGTGATGATCGGCTATTCGGACTCCGCCAAGGATGCGGGCACCACTGCTGCTGCATGGGCGCAGTATCGGGCGCAGGAAAAACTGGTCGGGATCTGCCGCGAACAGCAAGTCGAACTGCTGTTGTTCCATGGTCGTGGCGGCACGGTCGGGCGTGGTGGTGGTCCGGCTCATGCGGCGATTCTGTCGCAGCCGCCAGGTTCGGTTGCGGGGCGTTTCCGCACGACCGAGCAGGGCGAAATGATTCGTTTCAAATTTGGTCTGCCGGACATTGCCGAGCAGAACCTCAACCTGTATCTGGCAGCGGTTCTGGAAGCAACCCTGCTTCCTCCTCCTTTGCCAGAGCCGTCCTGGCGACAGATGATGGATCAGATGGCGGCCGACGGGGTAAATGCCTACCGTGCCGTAGTGCGGGAAAACCCCGAGTTCGTCGAGTATTTCAGTCAGGCCACGCCCGAGCAGGAGTTGGGCCGCTTGCCGCTGGGCAGCCGTCCGGCCAAGCGTCGTGCAGGAGGTGTCGAGAGCCTGCGGGCCATTCCATGGATCTTTGCCTGGACCCAGACGCGCCTGATGCTACCCGCCTGGCTCGGCTGGGAAGCCGCCCTGAGCAAGGCGCTGGAGCGTGGCGAAGGCGATGTGCTGGCGCAGATGCGCGAGCACTGGCCATTCTTCCGCACCCGCATCGATATGCTGGAAATGGTGTTGGCCAAGGCTGATGCAGACATCGCCCAGCTCTACGATGACCGCCTGGTGAGCCCTGAACTGCAACATTTGGGCTCGCATCTGCGCGGCCTATTGTCGCAGGCCTGCGCAGTTGTCCTGGGCCTGACCGGGCAGCAACAACTGTTGGCGCACAGTCCGGAGACGCTGGAATTCATCAGCCTGCGCAACACTTATCTGGACCCGCTGCATTTGCTCCAGGCCGAGCTTCTTGCCCGTTCCCGCCATCGTGAATCCAGCCTGGACAGTCCTCTGGAACTGGCTTTACTGGTCTCTGTTGCGGGCATTGCAGCCGGATTGCGCAATACGGGCTGACAGGTTGGGGAGCATGTCGCCAGCGCGCCGATGTCAGCGCAATGGCGACATGGGGGCAGGGCAGGTGTTTATCCCGTCAGGGGCATTGAAGGTCGTACCGTCATGTGCAGGGTGGCGCAACTGCCGCCATGCCGTGGGTTGCTGCGACTTTTGGCGTCTTGTGCGGCCTGTGTCTGCTGTGTATCTTGGTCAGCCTTTTGGCCTTTGGCCGACGTTTATTTTTCAGATTGGCCCAAGAGGCGAATCCGACGATTGACTATAAAAATTTGAGGAGCATGACGATGCGCGTGATTCTGCTGGGAGCTCCTGGAGCCGGTAAAGGTACTCAGGCAAAATTCATCACTGAAAAATTCGGCATCCCGCAGGTTTCGACTGGCGACATGCTGCGCGCAGCGGTCAAGGCCGGCACTGAGCTGGGCCTGAAGGCCAAAAGTGTCATGGACTCGGGTGGCCTGGTTTCCGATGACCTGATCATCGGTCTGATCAAGGATCGCCTGTCCCAGCCTGACTGCGCCAATGGCGTGCTGTTCGATGGTTTCCCGCGCACCATTCCTCAGGCTGAAGCCCTGCTGAATGCTGGCCTGGACATCGATCATGTGGTGGAAATCGCGGTCGATGACGAAGAAATCGTTCAGCGCATTTCGGGCCGTCGCGTTCACGAAGCTTCCGGGCGTGTCTACCACGTGCAGCACAACCCGCCGAAGCAGGAAGGCATCGACGATGTCACTGGCGAGCCTCTGGTACAGCGCAAGGACGACGTTGAAGAAACCGTGCGTCATCGCCTGTCGGTCTACCATTCCCAGACCAAGCCGCTGGTTGCGTTCTACAGCGAGCTGAGCAAGAAGAATGGCAAGCCAAAGTGCAGCCATATCGAAGGTGTCGGTTCCGTGGACGCGATCACCACCAAGGTGCTTGCTGCCCTGACCTGAGCCCGCAAGGCCTGAGTTCAACAATGGCCCGCTTGCGGGCCATTTGTCATTTATACTGCGTCACTTTTTCCAACGAAGACGGATACACCGATGACCACCTTGCTGGCCCTGGACACCGCCACTGAAGCCTGCTCGGTCGCTTTGCTGCATGACGGCAAGGTACTGAGCCACTATGAGGTGATCCCGCGTCTGCATGCCCAGCGCCTGCTGCCCATGATCAAGGATCTGCTGGCCGAGGCGGGCATTGCCATGTCGGCACTGGATGCCATCGCTTTCGGTCGTGGTCCGGGCGCTTTCACCGGCGTGCGTATTGCCATCGGTGTGGTTCAGGGGCTGGCCTTCGCGCTGGAGCGCCCGGTGTTGCCGGTCTCGAACCTGGCAGTGCTGGCGCAACGAGCCCATCGTGAGTACGGTGCCTTGCAGGTCGCTTCGGCTATCGATGCCCGGATGGATGAAGTCTATTGGGGTTGCTATCGCGAAACGGCCGGTGAGATGCGTCTGGTCGGCAACGAAGCGGTTCTGCCGCCCGAGCAGGTTGCATTGCCTGTCGATGCCGACGGTCAATGGTTCGGTGCCGGTACTGGCTGGGGTTATGCCGAGCGTATTCCGCTTTCGCTGGTCGGTCAGGACGCCAGCATGCTCCCACATGCCCAGGATCTGCTGACCCTGGCGACGTTTGCCTGGAACCGTGGCGAGTCGATTCCGGCAGACGATGCACAGCCAGTCTATCTGCGCGACAAGGTGGCGACGCCCAAGGGGCCAAAGTAGGAGCGACTTCAGTCGCGAAGAGGCCAAAGAAAATAGATCGCCTGGAATGGTTCGCGAATAAATTCGCTCCCACGAAAATGTCAATTAGCCATCTACCACTTGTCGACTAATCCGTTGGTTATGCCCGACGGCGCAAACAATTTGCAATATGTGTGGTCTAGTTATCGTTCACGGAATTGCCAATTCCCGGCCTGTGACGTTAAATTGCCACTACAAGACGCCGAGTAGATATCGATGCGCATAGACGGACCCTCATCACGTTCATACCCCATCAAGCGAAAGCCCAAGAAGGCTCCTTCGACCGTTGAAGGCTCTTTCGAGGAAATCGATGGTGATGTTGAGTTGCCGTCGCCTCCCGCCCAGGCGTCGCGTCGCGAGTCTTCGGGTCAGGCGCAGATTGGCTCTACTGCCAACGTGCCTGCCCGTCCGCAGGACATTATCTTCCCCCGCTCCATGAGCACTCGTGTCGCCAACGCTTTGGCCAGCTATCTGACCACGGCCAGTTTTGTGGATTGGGACCTGGAAGTGTCGGGGCTCGATCTCCACGTCTGATCTTGTCCAGCCTGCCTTACTATCTGGGATGTCCGTCATGGAGCGAGAGCGCATGGCGTGAGTCGTTCTACCCCGAGGACACCCGTCCTTCCGATTTTCTGCGCCTCTACGCCCAGGTCTTCAACGTCGTCGAAGGCAATACCACGTTCTACGCTCGTCCCGCGCCCGCCACAGTCCAGCGCTGGGCCGAAGTCCTGCCGAAAGATTTTCGTTTCACTGCCAAGTTTCCCCGCGACATCAGTCACGAGGGCGATCTGCGCCTGCAACTGGATGCCGCAGAAGCCTTCGTGAAACTGCTTTCGCCCCTTGGCGAACGGGTATCGCCATTCTGGCTGCAACTGCCAGCCAGTTTCTCGCCGCAGCGCCTGGCGGAACTGGCGGGGTTTCTCGATGAACTCAAAGTGCCTTTGGCGGTGGAAGTACGGCACATGGCCTTTTTTGAGAAGGGCGATGAGGAGCGCATGCTCAATCGCTTGCTGCTGGACCGTGGCGTTGAGCGTATCTGCCTGGACTCGCGGGCATTGTTCAGTTGCGTGTCCACTGATCCGGCTGTCCTGCATGCCCAGTCCAAGAAACCTAGAGTGCCGCCACGCCCGGCTGCATTGACCCAGTCGCCGCAAGTGCGCTTCATTGGCCGTCCGGTTCTTGAAGACAACGACCCGTACCTTACGCAATGGATCGAAAAGGTCGCCGTCTGGATCGAGGAAGGGCGTACACCTTATGTGTTTCTCCATACCCCGGACAACCTGAAGGCCCCCGACCTGGCCCAGCGTTTTCATCGGTTTCTGATGGCGCGCCTGCCGGGGCTGGCGCCATTGCCCGAGCTGGATCGCGGGCCGCAAGTTGAGCAACTGGGCTTGCTCTGAGGTCGATAGTTGTGGGTTCAATAGACACCCACATCACGATGACCTGGAAAAAGCTCATGGACTCTCGACAACTGCACCGGGCACAAGCATTCAAGGCACTGCATGAGCGCGATAGCGCTTTTGTCATTCCCAATCCCTGGGACGCGGGCTCGGCAAAACTGCTGGCTTCGCTGGGGTTTGAGGCCTTGGCGACCACCAGCGCCGGGTTTGCTTTCAGCCTGGGGCGAGCCGATGCCGAAGGCGCAGTCGGTCGCGATGAGGGGCTGGAGAATATCGCCGCCATCGTTGCAGCAACCGAGTTGCCAGTAGCTGCCGATCTGGAGAACTGCTTTGCCGACAGCCCTGAAGGATGCGCCGAGACCTTGTTGAAGGCCGCTGCAACCGGGATTGTCGGTGGCTCCATCGAGGATGCCAGCGGTAACGCAGCCCGGCCCATCTACGATTTCGAGCTGTCCGTCGAGCGCGTCAGGGCGGCGGTTGCAGCTGCGCGTAGCCTGCCGTTTCCCTTTCTGCTGACGGCACGTGCCGAGAACCTGCTGCATGGCCGGCTGGATTTCTCCGACACCCTGCGCCGCCTTGAGGCCTACGCCGAAGCCGGTGCAGACGTGTTGTATGCACCGGGATTGCGGACTCGTGAGGAAGTCATCGCCGTGGTTCGGGCCGTAGCGCCCAAGCCTGTGAACGTTCTGATGGGGCTGAGCGGCGTGACCCTGTCGGTGGCGGACCTGACCGAGTGTGGCGTCAGGCGCATCAGCGTGGGCTCTTCCATGGCGCGTGCGGCCTTCGGTGCGCTGTATCGGGCCGCAGAAGAGATCCGCACCCACGGCACCTTCAGCTATGCCGAGCAGGGGCTGCCATTCGCTCAGCTCAATGAATTGTTCAAACGCTGAGGATGCGGATTTTTCTGCTGGGGTTGCTGTTGTGTGCGGGAGCCGTTGTCGCAGTCTGGCGAGGCTGGATCGATGTACCGCCGCAGTGGAACCCGTGGGCACCTCTGGATGTGCGGCTTGAGCCTAACCTGCTGACGCCTTTCAAACTGGCGCGGTTGAAGGATGACCCGGCGCTGTGCGATCTGGCGCTGGGTTCATCGAGCCTGCGTTTCAGTCGTCAGGCCGACAGCGACCCGTCTGCCCGATGTCCCTTGCAGAACACCTTGCGCATACAGGGTGGCGATATCGCCTTGAGCAGCAGCTTTCTGGCCAGTTGCCCGCTTGCTGTGGCCTATGCCTTGTTCGATATCCACACTTTGCAGCCCGCCGCCCAGGCCGTGTTTGGCCAGCGTGTCGCTCGGATCGATCACTTGGGCAGCTTTGCCTGTCGCAACGTCTATAACCGTGCCAATAGCCGTCTCAGTCAGCACGCCACCGCCAATGCTCTGGATATCGCAGGGTTTCGTCTGGCTGACGGGCAGAGAATCAACCTGCTCAAGGACTGGAATGATGACGGTGAAAAGGGGCGCTTTCTAAGGCTGGTGCGCGATGGCGCCTGCAAGAACTTCAGCACGGTGCTGGGGCCGGAATACAACGCGGCGCATCGTGATCATTTTCATCTGGATATGGGGTTGTGGCAGGTGTGTCGTTAGGCTCTATATGAAATGTATCTGCGCTCGGTGATGCTGCGTTAAAAACAGGCTCACCTTCGCTCGAAAACATTTCAAGCAGAGCCTAGGCAGCCATGCGCAGGTTTTGCAGGATCAGCGGACGAGCCCAGCCGTTTTCATAGTCGAACTGGCGCTGTTGAGCCTGGATGGTTTCTTCGTCCAGTGGCAAGGCAGGCTTGTCGGCCAGCTCCCACTCGAATTCGGCAATCGGCAGGTGCAGAGGGCGCGGTTGCGGGCCTGGACCCGGGTTGCCGTTGTAGTTGTAAGGGTTGACCACGGTCGGGCGAACCCAGTTGCTGTCGAATTCCAGGTGGCGTTGCTGTTCGATGATTTCGCTGATGCTGAAAGGCTCGGCAGCCGGTGGCAGCAGGTCGAGTTCGAATTCGGCAATCGGCAGGAACAGCGGCTCTGGTGGTTTGACCTGAGTATCGGTAACAGGGCATGCGCGCTGCTCGACGATCTTGCTCAGTGTACGTGCGCCAGTGACCGGTTCGCCGGTTTCAACATCGACTTCAATCTTGATCGGCGCTTGCTCAGGCTTGCTGCCGTCACCGATCTGTTCTGCCATCGCCCGGGCAAATGCATCCGACCACAACTGCGTGACACCGGTCAGGGTGCGGCTGTTGCTGAGGCTGTAGTCGCCTGCGTGCGACAAGTAGCCGATGGATGATTGAACAATCTCTGACATGGCGATCAGTTCTGGCCTTGGGTCTGGCAAAATGCCCGATACTTGGTTATCGGCAGATTTTGCCGATCATTAACATTTTTTGAGTGTGTGCAGCGAATGAGTGAGCAGCAAGCGGGCAGCCGCATACGGGTCGAAGCCCTGACGGTGAGCGGACAGGATCAGGCATCGCAGTGGGCGCAGCGTCTGAACCTGCCTTTGCAGGACGAACAGGCCGACTTTGCCCTGCAACTGGGCGACAATGGCCTGCAATTGCAGCAGTTGGGCGACGATGCTCCAGGCCCCGTGCGAGTGGATTTTGTCGAGGGCGCGGTGGCCCATCGTCGTCTGTTCGGCGGCGGTAGCGGGCAAATGATCGCCAAGGCCGTCGGTATTCAGCCGGGCGTGCGGCCACGGGTTCTGGATGCCACGGCGGGGCTGGGCAAGGATGCATTCGTGCTGGCCAGTCTCGGCTGCGAAATGAGCCTGATCGAGCGTCAGCCGATCATTGCCGCCTTGCTGGAAGATGGCTTGCTGCGCGGGCGTCATGACGCTGACGTGGGCGGGATCATCGCTCAGATGCGTCTGCTGACCGGCAATTCCATCGAACTGATCCGCGCATGGGAGGGTGAGCCGCCACAGGTGATCTACCTCGACCCGATGTTCCCGCATCGTGAAAAGACCGCGCTGGTGAAAAAGGAAATGCGCCTGTTCCGTCCCCTGGTGGGCGATGACATGGACGCGCCAGCCCTGCTGGAGGCCGCTCTTGCCCTGGCGACCCACCGAGTAGTGGTCAAACGCCCACGCAAGGCACCCTGCATCGAAGGCCCCAAACCGGGTTATGCGCTGGATGGTAAGTCCAGCCGTTATGACATTTATCCGAAGAAGGCCCTCAAGAGCTAAATTCCCGCGTGTGTGGGAGCGAATTCATTCGCGAGAGGCCAGTAAATCCAGCGCAGTGTGACCTTCGCGACTGAAGTCGCTCCCACAGTTTTGCAGTGCTAAACCCCATAAGCCCGCATGAACAATTCCACCACCTCCCGAACATGCTGCTCGGCGGTGTCTTCGTCGGGCAGCTCTCCGCAGCCCACCAGCAGACGGAAATGGCATAGCCCTTTGACCATGGTCAGAAAGTGCTCGGCGGCGGTTTTCGGCGACTGGATGCGCAACCCGCCTGCCTTGTCTATCTGCCTCAGCAGGCTCTCCATCTCGCTGAGAATGCGTTGTGGCCCAGCCTCGAAGAAGATCATCGACAGCTTCGGGTCCTGAGTACCCAGGTTGACCATCAGGCGGTTCAGCTCAAGCGATTCAGGGCTGTTGATCAGTTTCTGGAATGCCCGGGCGATGTTCAGCAGCACCGTTTCGACCGGTAAATCACTGTTCAGATGAAGAAACAGGGCAGGCATCTGTTCTTCGCAGCGGGCGACCACGGCTGCTGAGAACAATGTTTCCTTGTCGGTGAAGTGGCTATAGACCGTGAGTTTGGAGACGCCCGCTTCGGTGGCGATGCTGTCCATGCTGGTATTGGCATAGCCATGGCGCACGAAAAGGTCTTTCGCGGCTTCCAGAATGGCTTTGCGTTTTTCCAGGTTTTTGGGGCGACCTGGACCTGCGTTTAACGAAGTGTTTGGCATATGTGGAAATAATGAACTGGAGAGTTTGAAATATTTTAATATACTCGCCGGTACAATTATTCCAAGCCCTATTGTGCAAAGGTCCACATCATGTTCCGCGATGCTTTGTCTCTTGTCGTGCCTTTTTGTCTGTTGTCGCTGCTGACAGCATGTGGTCAGGAAGTGGCTGCGCCTGTAGTGGTGCGCCCTGCAATGGTGGTGCAGCCATTGCTTTCCTCGCAATCGGTGGACAGTTACCCCGGTGAGGTGAGGGCTCGTTTCGAGCCTGAGCTGGCGTTTCGTATTGGCGGCAAGGTCAGCAAGCGTCTGGTCGAGGTGGGGCAACGGGTCAAGGCCAACCAGCCGTTGGCCGAACTGGATGCTGAAGACGTGCGCCTGCAACTGGAAGCGACCCGTGCTCAGGTGGGCGCCGCAGAAGCCAACCTGAACCTGGTACGTTCCGAGCGTGATCGCTACAAGACCCTGCTGGATCGGCAGATGGTCAGCCGCTCGCAGTACGACAACGCGGAAAACCTTTATCGTTCCGGCGAAGCCCGGCTCAAGCAGATCAAGGCTGAATTGACCGTCGCCGATAACCAGACCAGCTACACCGTTTTGCGTGCCTCGCAGGATGGCGTCATCGCCGCACGTTCGGTGGAAGTCGGGCAGGTGGTTGCAGCAGGCCAGACGGTCTTTACCCTGGCGGCAGATGGTGAGCGGGAAGTCCTGATCAGTCTGCCGGAACAGAACTTTGCCCGTTTCAAGGTTGGCCAGCCGGTTTCAGTCGAACTGTGGACCCTGCGCGATCAGCGTTTTGCCGGTCGCATTCGTGAGCTTTCACCGGCAGCCGATCCGCGTTCACGCACCTTTGCCGCCCGCATTTCCTTTGCCACCGGGCAGATTCCGGCCGAGCTGGGCCAGAGTGCGCGAGTGTTTATTGCCGCCGAGCAAGCGGTCCCGCTGGCGGTGCCACTGTCGGCCGTCACTTCGGAAAATGGCGCCAGTTACGTCTGGCGGGTAAATCCTGACAGCACCCTCAAGCGTACCCCTGTGCAGCTTGGGCCGTATGGGCAGGAATCGGTGCCAGTGCTCGAAGGCCTGAAAGAAACCGACTGGATAGTCGCTGCCGGTGTGCATGTGCTGCGTGAAGGCGAGCAGATCCGCCCGGTAGACCGCAGCAACCGTGCGGTAAAAATGGCTGCCAAGGAGTAGGCGCGGATGAATTTCAATCTTTCCGAATGGGCGCTGCGCCACCGCCAGGTCGTCCTGTATCTGATGATCGTGCTGGCTGTGGTCGGTGCGCTTTCCTACACCAAGCTTGGGCAAAGCGAAGATCCTCCTTTCACGTTCAAGGCCATGGTCATTCGTACCCTGTGGCCGGGAGCAAGTGCCGAGGAAGTGGCGCGGCAAGTGACGGATCGAATCGAAAAGAAACTGATGGAAACCGGTGAGTACGAGCGGATTTCTTCGTTCTCGCGTCCTGGCGAGTCGACCGTGACATTCATGGCTCGCGATTCGATCTTTTCTTCGGCATTGCCCGAACTTTGGTATCAGTTGCGCAAGAAGATCGGCGATATTCGGCAAACCTTGCCTGAAGGCGTGCAGGGGCCGTTTTTCAACGATGAGTTCGGCACGACCTTCGGCAGTATCTATGCACTGACCGGCAAAGGCTTCGACTACGCCGTGCTCAAGGATTATGCCGAACGTATTCAGATCCGTTTGCAGCGGGTCAAGGACGTCGGCAAGGTTGAGCTGATCGGCTTGCAGGACGAGAAAATCTGGATCGAGCTGTCGAACATCAAGCTGGCCACGCTGGGCCTGCCCATGCAGACCGTGCAGCAGGCCCTTGAGGCGCAGAACGCGGTGTCGTCTGCGAGCTTCTTTGAAACCCCGGCCGAGCGTATTCAGTTGCGGGTCAGCGGGCGTTTCCAGTCGGTGGACGAAATTCGCAACTTCCCGATTCGGGTCGGGGATCGCACGTTGCGTATCAGCGATCTGGCCGAAGTGCATCGCGGCTTCAACGATCCGCCGGCACCGCGCATGCGCTTCATGGATGAGGATGCAATCGGCCTGGCCGTGGCCATGAAGGATGGTGGCGATATTCTGGTGCTGGGCCGTGCGCTGGAAGGCGAGTTTGCCCGTCTGCAGAACAACCTGCCCGCGGGCATGCAGTTGCGCAAGGTATCCGATCAGCCCGCGGCGGTAAAAACCGGTGTCGGTGAGTTCGTTCAGGTACTGGCCGAGGCGCTGGTCATTGTCTTGCTGGTGAGCTTTTTCTCTCTGGGGATGCGTACCGGCATGGTGGTCGCCCTGGCGATTCCACTGGTTCTGGCCATGACCTTCGCCACCATGTATTACCTGGGGATCGGCCTGCACAAGATTTCCCTTGGCGCTCTGGTGCTGGCGCTGGGTTTGCTGGTGGATGACGCGATCATTGCTGTGGAAATGATGGCGATAAAAATGGAGCAGGGCTACGACCGGCTCAAGGCGGCCAGCTTCGCCTGGACCAGCACGGCGTTCCCGATGCTGACCGGCACCCTGATTACTGCGGCCGGTTTCCTGCCTATTGCCACTGCACTGTCGAGTACCGGCGAATATACCCGTTCGATCTTTCAGGTCGTGACCATTGCCCTGATCGCTTCCTGGATTGTCGCGGTGATGTTTGTGCCTTATCTGGGCGACCGCTTGCTGCCGGATCTGGCGAAGATTCATGCGGCCAAGCATGGCACGAATGCTCCCGATCCTTACGCAACACCCATGTACAAGCGTGTGCGTGCGCTGGTGGGGTGGTGCGTCGAGCGGCGCAAGACGGTGATTGTCGCGACCGTTGCCCTGTTCGTCCTGTCGGTGGTGATGTTCCGCTTCGTTCCGCAGCAGTTCTTCCCGGCATCGGGACGTCTTGAATTGATGGTTGATCTGAAACTGACGGAAGGTGCGTCTCTGCACAATACGGCCGAGCAGGTGAATCGACTGGAACAGATGCTCAAGGATCATCCGGGGATCGATAACTACGTGGCTTACGTGGGTACCGGTTCGCCGCGTTTCTATCTGCCGCTGGATCAGCAACTGCCCGCTCCGAGTTTTGCCCAGATCGTGGTGCTGGCCAAAAGCATCGAGGATCGTGAAGCCTTGCGCAGTTGGCTGATTACCAGCCTCAACGAGCAATTCCCCACCTTGCGTTCACGGGTGACGCGCCTGGAAAACGGCCCGCCCGTGGGGTACCCGGTGCAGTTCCGGGTGACGGGCGAGCATATCGAGGTGGTTCGGGCTCTGGCTCGTCAGGTCCGGGAGAAAGTGAGGGAGAACCCGCATGTCTCCAATGTCCATCTGGACTGGGAGGAGCCCAGCAAGGTCGTGCATTTGAATATCGATCAGGACCGGGCGAGGGCGCTGGGCGTTACCACGGCGGATCTTTCATCCTTCCTGCGGCATTCGCTTACCGGCTCCAGCGTCAGCCAGTTCCGCGAGGACGATGAGCTGATCGAAATCCTGCTGCGCGGCACTCGTAACGAGCGTGAGCAACTGGGTTCACTGTCGAGCCTGGCGGTGCCCACGCAAAGTGGAGCCAGCGTCGCGCTGTCGCAGGTTGCAACACTGGAATATGGTTTTGAAGAAGGCGTCATCTGGCACCGCAACCGTTTGCCCAGTGTGACCGTACGTGCCGATATCTATGGCAAGGAACAGCCTGCGACACTGGTCCAGCAGATCCTGCCGACCCTTGAGCCGGTACGTGCTGAACTGCCGGATGGTTATCTGCTGGAAGTGGGCGGCACCGTTGAGGATTCGGCTCGCGGGCAGAACTCGGTGAATGCCGGTGTGCCGCTGTTCATCGTGGTCGTGCTGACCTTGCTGATGATCCAGTTGCGCAGCTTTTCACGCATGTTCATGGTGTTCGTGACGGCGCCTCTGGGCCTGATCGGCGTGACGCTGTTCCTGCTGATCTTCAATCAGCCGTTCGGTTTCGTCGCCATGCTGGGCACCATCGCCCTGTCCGGGATGATCATGCGTAACTCGGTGATTCTGGTGGACCAGATCGAGCAGGATATCGCCGGTGGGCAGGATCAATGGCACGCCATCATTGAGGCCACGGTACGCCGTTTCCGCCCGATCGTGCTGACTGCACTGGCCGCCGTCCTGGCCATGATCCCGCTGTCACGCAGCCTGTTCTTCGGCCCGATGGCGGTCGCGATCATGGGCGGCCTGATTGTCGCTACTGCGCTGACCTTGCTGTTCCTGCCAGCGCTTTATGCGGCGTGGTTCAGGGTAAAACGACCGTAGGAGCCAATTCATTCGCGAAACCATTCGCGGATGAATCCGCTCCTACTCGGTTTAGAGCGCTCCAAACACCTTCTTCGCCAATCCGGTCGCTGCGGCAGCCGGGTTGGCGCGGATGCTTTCTTCCTGTCTGGCGATCATCTCGAACAGGCCGTTGAGCGCTTGTTCAGTCACATAGCCTTCAATATTGGAGCTTTTCGCGTCCAGAACGCCCAGGGTTGCTGCCTGGCTGGCAAAGGCATTGTATTTCTGTGCCAGACCTACCTTGTCGGTGGCTTGCTTGACGATAGGCAGGAACTTGGCGCGGATCTGCTCACGGCTGCTGCTGTTCAGGTACTGGGTGGCCGAGTCCTTGCCGCCACTGAGGATCGACTTGGCATCGGCCACGCTCATCTTCTTGACGGCATCCACCAGCAAGGCCTGAGCCTGAGGCACAGCGGCTTCGGCGGCCTGGTTCATGCTGGCTTCCAGTTGATCGACCTGGGCGCCCATGCCGAACTGTTTCATCTTTTTCGCGACCTTGCCCAGATTGCCCGGCAACTCGATGCGCACTTCCTGGTTATTGCTGAAACCGCCGGGAACGCCCAGTTGTTTGACCGCGACTTGCGCGCCTTGAGTCAGTGCATCCTTGAGCCCGCCTGTGGCATCCGATTGCGACAGGTCGCCAAGAGACAGGGCAAACACGTTAGCCGACAGCAACAGGCCTGCACACAGGCCGGCAAAGGTAAACGATGGGCGAAGCATGGCAGCATCCTTATTTTGTAGAGTCTTGGAAGTCGCGCTGACACGACCGTCAGCGCGACCCTGAATTGAGGTTATCAGGGAACCGGAAAAACGTGGCTCAATCTGCGGCAGGCGTTTCTTCGATCTCGTTATGCAGCGCCACCTGTCGAATCGACAGGCGAATCTCTGCCGGCAGTACACGCTTGGCTGCACCCTCCGCCAGCTCACCGAGCAGCGGGTGATGGCTCAACTTGCCAGCGCTGTCCTTGCGCAGCACGCCGAGGTCGAGCAAGGTCTGGATGAAGTGCCGGAACAGGCTCTTGTCGAAGAACTCCGGCGCATTGAGGCCATGCAGGATCGACAGCCGCTGAGCCATGACCGTACACAGGTCTTCCAGCTCTTCTGCGCTGAGCGTGTTCTGGCCGCTGTTGAGCAGCAACGAGATGGCCATGTAGAAACGCTGCAAGGTCTGGGCGATGGCCCTGGACAGCAGCGTCAGTTGCACAAACTCCCTCGAACTCGGTTCCGGGCGTACGAAGGCATCGTTCTTGAAGCGCAGCAGGCCTTGCTCGACGAATGCGGCCAGCCACTGGTCGACGATTTCATCCAGCTCTTCCAGCGTCCAGCGAATGAACAGCTCCGATTGCAGATACGGATACAGCGCACGGGTGTAGCGCAGGATCTGCTCACGGCTCATGCGCGACGAACTCTGGAAGAAGCTTGCCAGCAGCGAGGGCAGGGCGAAGATATGCAGCACGTTGTTGCGGTAGTAGGTCATCAAGACCGCGTTCTGTTCGTTCAGATACAGAATCTTGCCCAGCGCATCCTTTTGCTCGGCCAGCAGATCCATGCCTTTGACATGCTCGATCAGCGCCCGGCCATCGCCCTCTGGCAATGTGGTGTGCGGTGAGTACGGTACTTTTCGCAGCAGTGTCAGGTACAGATCCAGCACCCGCTCCATGGCCTGATCGTCCAGCGCCAGCCGCTGGGTGGAGAGCAATGCTACGGCCACCAGATTCACCGGGTTGACGGCGGCAGCTTCGTTCAGATGCTGAGCCACACGCTCGCCCAGGCGATTGGTGGTTTCATTGAGCCACGCCGGGCGGAATTGCGGCCCCAGTTCCTGTTCGCGCCAGTCGGGTTGTTCGTTATCGAGGAACTGTGCCAGCTTGATCGGCTCGCCAAAGTTCACCGACACCTGCCCGAAACGCTGCTTGAGGGCGCCGATGACCTTGAAGATATCGAAGATCGATTCTTTCTTCTTGCTGGCACCGCGCAATTCGCCCAGGTAGGTACGACCTTCGAGCACCCGCTCATAGCCGATATACACCGGGACGAACACGATGGGCATGCGCGAGTTGCGCAGGAAACTGCGCAGGGTAATGGCGAGCATGCCGGTCTTGGGTTGCAGCATGCGCCCGGTACGCGAACGGCCACCTTCGACGAAGTACTCGACCGGGAAACCCTTGGTGAACAGGGTATGCAGGTATTCGTTGAAAACGGCGGTATACAGCGGGTTGCCCTTGAAGGTGCGGCGCATGAAGAACGCGCCGCCGCGCCGTAGCAAGCCACCGATCACTGGCATGTTCAGGTTGATGCCAGCCGCAATGTGCGGCGGAGTCAGGCCGTTGCGAAACAGCAGATAGGACAGCAGCAGGTAATCGATGTGGCTGCGGTGGCACGGGACATAAATCACTTCATGGCCGGGCGCGACGTTCTGTACGCCTTCGATATGACTGACCTTGATACCGTCGTAGATCTTGTTCCAGAACCAGCTCAGCACCACTTCCAGAAAACGGATGGCCGAATAGGTGTAGTCCGAGGCGATTTCGTTGCCATAACGCAGAGCCTGCTCCCGGGCCTTTTCGTGAGTGATCTTCTCGCGCTCGGCCTCTTCCACGATGGCCTGCTGGACCATCGGTTCGTCCAGCAGCCCTTTGACCAGATTGCGGCGGTGCGAAACGTCGGGGCCGATCACCGCGCTTTTCAGGTTGCGAAAGCGGACACGCAACAAGCGCTGGCTCATGCGCAGGGTGAGTTCAGGGCTCTTGTTCTCGTTGATCAGATCACGCAGGTGGATGGGGTCTGAAAACTGTACGCGGGTCTTGCGGCCCAGAATCAGGATGCTGACCAGGCGGCGCAGACGCCCGGTAACCGCCCAACTGTCAGCGAACAGCAGTTTCCACGCACTGGATTCATGGTCCGGCGATTGTCCCCAGAACACACTGACCGGAATGATCTGAGCATCTTCGGCGGGGTTGCGGCTGACCGCCTCAAGCAGTCGCTCCAGCGTGGGCGGCGCACCGCGCTTGTCCTGGCGACCCAGCCAGTCCGGCTCGGGCGTCAGATAAAAGAACGCAGCGGGCTCCATCAGATTGCCCACCGGTACAGGCAGGACCGGGCGCGGCAGGCCTGCCTTGCGGCATTCGGTATCGATGACTGCCAGGTCGCTCAGTGAAGGCGATTGCAGTACATAGAACACCGGACGGCTGCGATCCAGATTGAGCGTGAAGGACGACTGGTTGATGGTTTCCGAGCGAACCCAGAGATACAGCAACCGGCGCAGAGTGCCGAATACAAGACGACGGAACGGGGAACGGGTCATACGGCTTCTGCTGAGTGGGATGTAGGGGCGAGCGCCCGATGGGCGTCAGTGTGCCGTATCTGCCCGGTATCGGCAAAGCGGCCGATAGCGGTGGCAAGTGAGCCTGATGCTGATCGGTTACGGCATATATGTCATGAAGTGGGAGGGGCCTTGGCCGCGACGACCCCAATTGACAGGCAACACATTTTTAGCGCCTTCAAACTGGCTGTCGCGGCCAAGGTCCCCCCACGGATTGCGGCCCAATCACTCGATATCGATATCTTGTGCTTGCTGTATGTCTTTACGAAGTGCGCCAGGTAATCTCTTCTTCCCCATCGGCGCTGATGCGAATCCAGCGGTCGGCGGCATCGTCGCTTTCTTCTTCGACCCAGGTCCCCGGCGCGCAGCGTACTTCGACATTGAGTGCAGCGAAGGCGGCGCGGGCGCAGGCGATATCGTCCTCCCACGGGGTCTGGTCGCTTTCCAGGTACAGGCTGTTCCATTTGCCGACAGCCTTTGGCAGCCAGGTGACCGGAACATTGCCGGCCTTGCATTTCCAGGTCTGGCCTTTCTGGGTCCAGTCGCTGCAAGGACCGAGTACGGTCCCGAGCCATTGGGCGATGGCCTTGTGATCGACGTCTTCGTCTTTCAGGTAAATCTCGATATCGGGTTGGCGCATGGGGGCCTCGTTTGAATGCTACTGCAGCACGAAATAATCGTAGCGCATGGATACGGTGACCTTGAAAGGTCCTGGGTGCTCGATGACCGCTGTGCGACGCTCGGCGCTGGCACGCCATCCGTGAGGCGTCATGGCCAGCAGGTCGGCGCGTGACTGCCCGTCGATCAGCTTCAGGGTGTAGCGCAAGGTTTCGCTGTGTTGTAGCTGCATGCCTTCCGGCACCAGGGCCAGATGCTTGTCGTCAGCGTAATCGCGCACTTCATCGTAGAGTCGCTGGCGCAGTTCCATCAGGTGCTCGTTGGTCGGGCCGACGCGCATCAGGCCGCCACCGGGCGTCAGCAGGCGCTTGGCTTCTTTCCAGTCCAGCGGGCTGAAGACGCTGGCCAGAAACTGGCAACTGGCGTCCGGCAATGGCACGCGGGCCATGCTGGCGACCATCCAGGTCAGCTTCGGGTTGCGACGGCAGGCACGCTTGACCGCTTCGCGGGAAATATCCAGCGCATAGCCATCGGCGTGAGGCAGGGCTTCGGCGATCTGCGCGGTGTAGTAACCCTCACCACAACCGATGTCCAGCCAGTGAGCCGGGGCGCGCTCGGCAGCCAGTTCGGCCAGACGCTGCGCCACCGGTGCGTAATGCCCTGCATTCAGGAAGTCACGCCGGGCCTCGACCATGGCCTGGTTGTCTCCAGGATCACGGCTGTTCTTGTGCTGCACGGGCAACAGGTTCAGATAGCCCTGACGCGCACGGTCGAAGCGATGATTGGCTGGGCAGACCACGCCATTGTCGGCGGCGCCCAGAGGCGCCGAACAGATTGGGCAGGTCAGCATCAGGCGAGCAACTTGACCATGGTCTGGTAGTAGATCTCGGTCAAGACATCGAGATCGCTGGCCAGGATGCGTTCGTTGACCTGATGGATAGTCGCATTGACCGGCCCCAGTTCAACCACTTGAGTGCCCAGG
Source organism: Pseudomonas cichorii (assembly GCF_015471405.1). GTDB lineage: Bacteria > Pseudomonadota > Gammaproteobacteria > Pseudomonadales > Pseudomonadaceae > Aquipseudomonas > Aquipseudomonas serbiensis. The sequence continues at coordinate 153,857 of NZ_BLVZ01000004.1, read as the reverse complement.
GTCGCGATGAAACGGCCATCCGAAGTGCCGCCACTGGTGGAAGCCTTGGTTTCGCGCCCGGTGACCTGCTTGATGCTGGCCGAAACCGCATCCAGCAATGCGCCGGGTTCGGTGAGGAATGGCAGACCCGACAGCGCCCAGTCCACGTGCCAGTCCAGACCGTGCTTGTCGAGGATTGCGGCGACACGTTGCTGCAAGCCTTCGACAGTGGATTCGGTCGAGAAGCGGAAGTTGAATACCGCTACCAGATCACCGGGGATCACGTTGGTCGCGCCCGTACCGGAATTGAGGTTGGATATCTGGAAGCTGGTCGGCGGGAAGAACGCATTGCCATCGTCCCAGTGCTCGGCAGCCAGTTCGGCCAGTGCCGGCGCAGCCAGATGAATCGGGTTCTTGGCCAGATGCGGGTAGGCCACATGGCCCTGTACACCGCGCACGGTCAGTTTGGCACCCAGCGAGCCGCGACGACCGTTTTTCACCACGTCGCCCACCAGTGTTGTACTCGATGGTTCGCCGACGATGCACCAGTCCAGACGCTCTTTACGGGCAGCAAGACGTTCAACGACAGCCTTGGTGCCATGGTGCGCCGGGCCTTCTTCGTCGCTGGTGATCAGGAATGCCACCGAACCCTTGTGATTCGGGTAATCGCTGACGAAACGCTCGGACGCCACCAGCATTGCAGCCAGACTGCCTTTCATGTCCGCTGCACCACGACCGCAGAGCATGCCGTGCTCATCGATCAGCGCATCGAACGGATCGTTCTGCCACGCCTGGACAGGGCCGGTCGGCACCACGTCGGTGTGGCCGGCGAAACACAGCACCGGACCTTCGCTGGTGCCATGTGTTGCCCAGAAGTTGTCGACGTCTTCGATGCGCATGGGCTCCAGCTTGAAGCCCGCATCGCCCAGACGTTGCATCATCACGGTCTGGCAATCGGCATCGACCGGAGTGACCGATGGACGGCGAATCAGGTCGCAGGCGAGTTGAAGCGTGGGCGAAAGGTCGGCTGGGGCTGTCATTAACAGAACTCCGGGAACAAGGCTGTGGGCGCGAAAAGGCGGATATCTTAAAGCAAAACGAAGTTAAACGGCGTTCATGACTGCCGTTCGATACCCGGACCTTCAATCAGCGTCATCGTCGCCATTACTTGCGCAGGAATACTGCGCCGGTTACTGAGGCCAGAAGAGACAGCAGGCCACCCAGCAGGAAGGCCGCGCCATAACCGCCACTCAAGGCTTCCAGTGCTGTGTAACCGGCTTCTGCGAGTCGTTCGTTATAGTACGAAGCCAGGCTGCTGATAATGGCCAGACCCACTGCGCCTCCGAGCATGAAAGAGGTATTGACGATCCCCGAGGCGATGCCTTCTTCGCCGGGTTTTGCATCGCCCATGGCGACAACTAGTATGGGGTTGAAGCCCATTCCTGCGCCCACGCCGATCAGCAGCATGCCCGGCAGGATATCAAGCAGGAAATTACCGGCGGCAGGTGCCTTGGCCAGCAGGAAAAGGCCTGCGGCAGCGAGCGCGAGCCCAAGGACCAGCGGCAGTTTTACCCCGTAGCGAATGATGAGCCTGGAAGACAGGAGTAATGAGCACAGCGCCATCACCAGATTGGCCGGAAGAAACGCCAGCCCGACCTCAAGAGGTGAGTAATCCAGTACTTGTTGAAGATACAGGGCACAAAGAAAAAACCAGGCAAACATGGAAGTTGCCCAAAGTACGCCAATGAAATTGGCTGTTGTCAGATTCCTTGAGCGGAAAAGTCGTACAGGGATCAAAGGGGCTTTCGTACGAAGTTCTATAACGATAAACAGAATGAAAAGTAGTGCCGAAGTGGCAAGTTGGCTAAGTGTGCTCGTAGAACGCCAACCGATATGATTGCCATTCATGATTGCGTAAACGGCCAGCATCAACGCTGCAATTATCGTGATTGCCCCTGCTATATCGAGAGCGCCTTTTTCCGTTGCTTCGACACGTGGAAGCAAGCGCCTGCTCAACGCAAGGACAAGAACACCTGTCGGCAGATTGATCAGGAAAATCGAATACCACTCATAGAGGTTGGTCAGGACGCCACCCAGCAACACTCCGATACTGCCGCCACCGGTACACACGAAGCTGTAGGCTGCAATGGCTTTTGCACGTTCAGTCGGGTCCGTGAACAGGCGGATGATAAGCGACAGCGCTGTTGCGGTGAGCAGTGCGCCGCCAAGGCCTTGAAATGCGCGGGCTGCGATGAGTGTTTCTTGAGTCGTCGCGATACCGCAGGCCAGTGATGCGATGGTAAACAGGCTGGTCCCCCAGATAAAAACCGCTCGTTGCCCATACAGATCGCCAAGGCGGCCGCCCAGCAGCAGAAACCCGCCAAAGGTCAATAGATACACATTGATGACCCATGCCAATGAGGCATCGTCAAAGCCCAGGTCCAGTTTGATGGACGGGAGTGCCACGTTCACGATCGTTGTATCCAGCACGATCATAAGAGTTGCCAGACAGATAACGGTTAATGCTTGCCAGCGTTTTTCGTGAAAGGCAACTTGTTCCTGAGGTGAGTCAAGCGGGCTGGTGTTGAGAGTGCTCATGAACATGCATCCGTTTTGTCATTTTTCTGATTGCACAGATATGGTTTTTTTGAAACGTCAGAATATAGAGTTCATCTGGTCAGTGTGTTGTTGTGCTGATCCTGATTTATAAACAAAATAATTCGCTTGGGGGATGTATATATTTAGTTGTGGTGGGTTGTTTCGAGTTGATGGGCGCGCTTTCCTGATCGATATGCCCGTGGCCTTTTGCATGTTTGCTGCGGCCTTTTTTATCTTCTTGTTCAGTGCTCCGTAGGCAGTGATTGCCAGTCAGGCGATGAGAAGGGTGCCGAGCCTCTGCCAAACCTCTTATAATGCGCGCCGGTTTTTCGGGGTAATTGAGATGAGCACAGAAGATCCACGGTTCGCAGGCATCGCCCGTCTGTACGGCGTTGAGGGACTGGAACGCTTGCGCGCAGCCCATGTGGCCGTGGTCGGTATCGGCGGCGTGGGTTCCTGGGCGGCCGAGGCCATGGCTCGCTGCGGTGTAGGCGAGATTTCCCTGTTCGATATGGACGACGTCTGTGTCAGCAACAGCAATCGTCAGTTGCATGCGCTGGACAGCACGGTGGGCCGGCCCAAGGTCGAGGTCATGGCTGAGCGGATAAAGGCGATCAACCCGGCGTGCGTCGTGCATGCGGTCAGCGATTTCGTGACCCGTGACACCATGGCGGATTACATCACCCCGGATCTGGACTTCGTGATCGACTGCATCGACAGCGTCAACGCCAAGGCCGCGCTGATTTCATGGTGCAAGCGGCGCAAGATCCAGATCGTGACTACCGGTGGTGCTGGCGGGCAGATTGACCCAACCCAGATTCAGATCGGTGACCTGAACCGCACCTTCAACGATCCGCTGGCCTCCAAGGTACGCTCGACTCTGCGCCGCGAATACGGTTTCTCCCGCACTCCGAACCGTCACTACAGCGTGCCCTGTGTGTTTTCCAGCGAGCAACTGCGCTATCCCAAGCCTGATGGCAGCATCTGCTTGCAGAAGCGTTTCGTGGGGGATGGCGTCAAACTCGACTGCGCGGGAGGTTTCGGTGCGGTGATGATGGTGACGGCGACCTTCGGCATGGTCGCGGCCACCCGGGCTATCGACAAGCTGGTGGCCGGAACACGGCGTCCTTCCGAGCGTGCAAAACCGGTTTCGGCTCCGCTGCCTCAGGCGTGAGCCAGTTGCCGCATCTTGTGCAGCACGGCGTTCAGGCCGTTGCTGCGCGAAGGTGACAACTGGCGACTCAGGCCCAGTTGATTGAACCAGTCGGGCAGGTCCACCTCCAGCAGTTCCTGCTCCGAGAGGCCGTTGACCCGCTCCAGCAGCAGCGCCACCAGACCGCGAATCAACCGTGCATCACTGGCGGCCCGAAACTGCCAGCGTCCATCGCTGACAGTGCCCAGTAGCCAGACCTTGCTTTCACAGCCCTGCACCAGATGCTCTTCGGATCTTTCGTCTTCGCTCAGGGCGGGCAGCCGGTCGCCCCATTGCATCAGCAGGCGAGCGCGTTGCTCCCAGCCTTGAAGCTGGCTGAAGGTGTCCAGTGCCGTTTGCGCGCCTGTGGTCAGAGTCATCGCAGCAACTCCAGCGCCTGATCCAGAGCACTGAAAAAGCGCAGCAGGTCATCCGAGTCGTTGTACAGGCCAAGTGATACACGGATTGCGCCTGACAGACCAAGGTTCTTGAGCAGTGGCATCGCACAATGATGGCCTGCGCGTACGGCAATGCCCTGTTCAGTCAGCAGATGAGCCAGATCGGCGTTATGTATGCCATCGACTACGAAGCTGACCAGCGCCAGTTCCGGCGAACCCAGCACGCGAATGCCGTCACGCTGTTGCAGGCCTTCCAGCAGGCGTTGATGCAGCCGGGCTTCATGTTCGGCCACGGCCTGCTGATTCAGACTGTCCAGATAATCCAGGGTCGCACCCAGGCCGATCACGCTGGCAATCGGCGGCGTACCGGCCTCGAAACCCAGGGGCGCGGAGCGGAAACGGGCCCGGTGGTAATCGGCGTCCAGTACCATTTCACCGCCGTATTGCCAGTGTTTCAGGCGTGGCAGTGCTGCGTTGCTGGCATACAGCACGCCGAGCCCGTCCGGGCCATAGAGCTTGTGGCTGGAAAATACATAGAAATCGCAACCCAGTGCCTGCACATCATGTCGGCCATGGACCACGCCCTGGGCGCCATCCACTACCGTCAATGCGCCTTGTTCTCTGGCCAGCTCAAGCAGGCGTGGCAATGGCTGCCAGGCGCCGAGTACGTTGGAGAGCTGACTGACTGCCAGCAAGCGAGTGCGCGGGCCGATCAGCGTAGTGGCCGCATTCAGGTCGATCAGGCCATTGCTGTCGAGTGGCAGGATCACCAGTTTCAGGTCGCGGCGCTGGGCCAGTTGCTGCCAGGGCAGCAGGTTGGCGTGGTGTTCCAGTGCGCTGATAACGATTTCGTCGCCTGCGGCAAACTCCTGCTCCAGGCCGTAAGCCAGCAGGTTGAGCGCCGAGGTTGCGCCGTGGGTGAAAATGATCTGGCCGGATTCACTGGCGTTCAGCCAGTGGGCAATCTTGTTGCGGCTGTCCTCGAACGCCTGGGTGGCGTGGGCACCGGGTAAATGCTGCGCACGATGCACATTGGCGGCACCGTTTGCGTAGTAATGGGTCAGGGCATCGATCAATGCCTGGGGTTTTTGCGTGGTTGCAGCGCTGTCCAGATACGTCTGGCCCTGGCGCTGAAGGGCGTCGATGGCAGGGAAGTCAGCGCGCCATGGAGAAATGAGGGGCATTGTTCATCCAGCTCGATGGGGGCGGGTACAGGGTGTGAAACCCTGTACCCGGACACGGCATCAGTTATGAGCGTGCAGTGCTTCGTTCAGCTCGATGGCCGACTTGTGGGTCTTGCATTCCACTGCGCCGGTCTGCGAGTTGCGACGGAACAGCAGATCGGTCTGACCTGCCAGGTCGCGAGCCTTGACGACTTTGACCAGCTCGTTGTTTTCATCGAGCAGAGCGACTTTGGTACCGGCAGTGATGTACAGGCCGGCTTCGACGGTGTTGCGGTCGCCCAAAGGAATGCCGATACCGGCGTTGGCACCGATCAGGCAGCCTTCGCCGACCTTGATGACGATGTTGCCGCCACCGGACAGGGTGCCCATGGTCGAGCAGCCGCCGCCGAGGTCCGAGCCCTTGCCGACGAAGACGCCTGCCGAAACACGGCCTTCGATCATGCCCGGACCTTCGGTGCCGCCGTTGAAGTTGACGAAACCTTCGTGCATCACGGTAGTGCCTTCGCCCACGTAGGCGCCCAGGCGAACACGTGCGCTGTCAGCGATACGCACGCCGCTCGGCACTACGTAGTCGGTCATTTTCGGGAACTTGTCCACCGAGAAGACTTCCAGCAGCTCGCCTTTCAGGCGTGCTTCGAGTTGACGCTCGGCCAGCTCGGCCAGATCCACGGCACCCTGGCTGGTCCATGCAACGTTTGGCAGCAGCGGGAAGATACCGGCCAGATTCAGACCGTGTGGCTTGGCCAGACGATGGGACAGCAGGTGCAGCTTGAGGTAGGCCTCAGGCGTTGAAGTCAGGGGCGCGTCTTCTGCCAGCAGAGTGGCGACCAGCGGCTTGTGGCTTTCAGCCAGACGAGTCAGCAGGGCAGCTTGAGCAGCATCGATGGACTTGACCGCATCGGCCAGTTTCGAGGCTTGGTCGGTGTTGAACGCAATGGCCTGGTTGCCAGCGGTGTAGCCCAGAACCGGAGCGATAGCGGCGATCAGTTCTGCCGACGGGTTGATCAGCGGCTGAGCGTAAAAGACTTCCAGCCACGCGCCTTGACGGTTTTGAGTGCCGACACCGAAGGCCAGGCTGAACAGGGTAGTAGACATGCAAATTCCTCTTGCCAATTAAAGGGCCATCTCAATCAGGCGATGGCCGTTGCATACAGGTCGGGTTTGAAACCAATCAGGGTTTTATCGCCAAGATCCAGCACCGGGCGCTTGATCATCGACGGCTGCGCGAGCATCAGTTCGATTGCCTTTGCCTGATCGAGATCGGCCTTCTGTCCGTCATCGAGCTTGCGAAAGGTCGTCCCCGCGCGGTTCAACACCACTTGCCAGCCATGTTCATCGCACCACTGCGTCAGGTGCTCACGGTCAATGCCAAGTGTCTTGTAATCATGAAACTCGTAGCTCACGGTATGTTCATCGAGCCAGGTACGAGCTTTTTTCATCGTGTCGCAGGCTTTGATGCCGTATAGAGTGTAAGTCATTGTTTTACCCTAGAGTCACCGGGTTTCCCCTGATGCCCCACTATCTTCCCGGAGTTCAGCCAGCGATTATGCCACGCCCAAACGTACTGTGCCCGGCCGGGCTGTGTTGAGAGCAGTCTGGTCGAGAGCGTTCTATAAGCTGTTTCTGAAATGATCTTGTTCCATGGCACGTTGCGTGCCATGGAATCGCAACACTCAGCGCGTGATGAAGGCGCGAATCCGCTCGGCGGCTTCGATGCATTCGGCCAGTGGTGCAACCAGCGCCAGACGTACGCGGCCAGCGCCCGGGTTGATGCCATTGGCTTCGCGGGACAGGTAGGAGCCCGGCACTACTGTTACATGCTGATCGACGAACAGGTCGCGGCAGAACCCGGCGTCATCCTTGCCCACGTTCGGCCAGAGGTAGAAGCCGCCATCCGGGCGTTGTACATCCAGCACGGGAGCGAGGATTTCCAGGACTGCGTCGAACTTCTCGCGATACAGGTCGCGGTTGGCGCGTACGTGCTCTTCGTCATTCCACGCCGCGATACTGGCCAGTTGGGTCTGAACCGGCATGGCACAGCCATGGTAGGTGCGGTACAGCAGGAAAGCCTTGAGAATATCGGCGTCGCCTGCCACAAAACCTGAGCGCAGGCCCGGCAGGTTGGAACGCTTGGACAGGCTGTGGAAGACCACGCAACGCTTGAAGTCCTGGCGGCCCAGCTCGACGCAGGCTGTGAGCAGGCCAGGCGGAGGTGTCTGCTCGTCGAAGTACAGCTCGCTGTAGCATTCGTCCGCCGCGATCACGAAATCGTACTCGTCGGCCAGGGCAATCAGCTTTTTCAGGGTCGGCAGTGGAATCAGCGCGCCGGTCGGGTTGCCGGGCGAGCAGAGGAACAGGATCTGGCAGCGTTTCCAGATATCCGGCGTGACAGCATCGAAGTCAGGGTTGAAACCGTTTTCGCTCAGGCATGGCAGGTAGTGCGGCTGAGCACCGGCCAGGAATGCCGCGCCTTCGTAGATCTGATAGAAGGGGTTGGGGCTGACCACCAGACCATCGTCGCTACGATTGACCACGGTCTGGGTGAAGGCAAACAGCGCTTCGCGGGTGCCGTTGACCGGCAAGACGTTGCGCGCCGGGTCTATCCAGCCTTCAGGCACATTGAAACGGCGGTTGCACCAGCCGGCAATGGCTTCGCGAAGGGCCGGGATGCCCAGCGTTGTTGGATATACCGCCATTTGGTCGAGGTTGTCGGCCAGGGCCTTGGCGACGAACTCGGGTGAACGATGCTTCGGCTCGCCGATGGACAGGGCTATGGGGCGCTTGTCCGGGTTGGGCGTTACGCTGCCGAGCAGAGCGCGAAGCTTCTCGAACGGGTAAGGCTGAAGCTGTTGCATGGCGTTATTCATGGTGCTGGGTTCTCAATGGCTGGGCACCGGTTAAGGTGCCGTTGAGTCGATTCTTCAGGCTTTGTACGAAATGTATCTGCGCTCGGTGATACTGCGTTGAAAACAGGCTCACCTTCGCTCGAAAACATTTCGTACAGACCCCTAGATATTGATTCGCAAATTGCCGCCCGGCTCTGAGTTGAGGCTCAATTGCTTGGCGATGGCTTCCTGCAGACGGCTGCACAGCTGGGGGTCGGAGAGCGGTTGATTGTTGGCATCGGTAATGAAGAACACGTCTTCCACGCGCTCGCCCAGGGTCGCGATCTTGGCGTTCTGCAAGGACAGATCGAACTCCAGGAAAATCTTGCCGATGCGTGCCAGCAATCCAGGGCGGTCCGGCGCCAGCAGTTCCAGTACGGTCACCGGGCGTTGTGCATCGTTATGGATCGTCACCTGGGGCGCAAAGGAGAAATGCTTGAGCTGGCGCGGTACGCGACGCTTGATGATGGTCGGGTAGTTGTCCGGGTTGCGCAGGGCTTCGGTCAGGCCATCACGGATCTGCCGGGTTCTCTCGGGATTGTCGCCAATGGCGCCGCCATCGTTGTCCAGCACGATATAGGTGTCGAGGGTGAACTTGCTGCTGGACGTAATGATGCGGGCGTCATGAATGTTCAGGTTCAACTGGTCCATCGCAGCCACGGTCACGGCGAAGAAATCATGCTGGTCCGGGGCATAGATGAAGATCTGGGTACCACCCTCGAATTCTCGCTGCGTGGTTTCCTTTATAAGGACCAGCGGGCCGCCATCGGCAGGTTGCTGAAGGATGGCATCGCTGTGCCATGCCACGTCGCCAGCGGTATGGCGCAGGAAGTAATCATCACCCAGCGCGGACCAGAGCTGTTCCACATCGTCCGGGTCGACGCCGTTGCGCACCAGGATATCCAGTGCGGCAATCTGTGTGCGGCGAATCTGCTCTTCGCGATCGACCGGGTTTTCCAGGCCGCGGCGCAAGGCCCGCTTGGTTTCGGTGTACAGCTGGCGCAACAGGCTCGCACGCCAGGAGTTCCAGAGCGTCGGGTTGGTCGCATTGATGTCGGCGACAGTCAGCACATAGAGGTAATCGAGGTGGACTTCGTCGCCGACGAACTGCGCGAAGTCATGGATGACCTGCGGGTCGGACAGGTCCTTGCGCTGTGCGGTGGTCGACATCACCAGATGGTGGCTGACCAGCCACTGGATCAGGTGCGTATCCCATTTTGGCAGATGATGGCGCACACCGAAGGCCTGGGCGTCCACGGCGCCGAGTTCGGAGTGGTCTCCGCCGCGCCCCTTGCCGATGTCGTGATACAGGCCGGCCAGATAGGCCAGTTCCGGTTTGGGCAGGCGTGCCATGAGCTTGCTGGCCAGCGGGAATTTTTCGGCCACATCGGCGTATTGCAGCCTGCGCATGTGCTTGATCAGGTTCAGCGTGTGCGCATCCACCGTATAGATGTGGAACAGGTCATGTTGCATCTGCCCGACGATATGGCCGAATTCGGGCAGGTACAGGCCCAGAATGCCGTAGCGGTTCATCCTGCGCAGGTTGCGGTGAATGCCGAGTTCACACTTGAACAGTTCGATGAACAGGCTGGTATTGCGGATGTCGTTGCGGAAATCATCGTTGATCAGGTGCCGGTGTTCGCGCAGCAGGCGAATGGTATCGGCACGCACGCCTTTGATCTCCGGGTGCTGGGCCATCAGCACGAAAATCTCGATCATGGCGAACGGGGTGCGTTTGAACACGTTCGGGTTCGTGGCTTCGATATAACCGTCATGCAACTGGAAGCGCGAATTGATCGGTTGTGTGCTGCTGCCATCATCCTGAGCGAGGATGACCTCTTCAAAATGCTGGATGATCAGGTCGCTCAGCTCGGCGATGCTCATGACCACCCGGTAGTACTTCTGCATGAAGCGTTCTATGGCCAGCTTCGCATCGCTGTCCTGATAACCCAGCAGGCTGGCGATACGGCTCTGGTAATCGAACAGCAGCCGGTCTTCGGAGCGCCCGGCCAGCATGTGCAGGGCGTAGCGTACTTTCCAGAGAAACTCCTGGGAGGAGGCCAGCAGATTGTTCTCGCTTTCCAGCAGGAAGCCTTCGCCCGCCAGGGCGTGCAGGTTCAGGGTGCCGTATTGACGGCGGGCTACCCAGAGGATGGTCTGGATATCGCGCAGGCCGCCGGGTGAGCCTTTGACGTTGGGCTCAAGGTTGTATTCGGTGTCGTTGTACTTGTGATGCCGGGTCTTCTGCTCGGCGCGCTTGGCCAGGAAGAAGTCCTTGCTCGGCCACATATGCTGAGTGCTGGTGACTTCCAGCATGCGCTGGCGCAGACGTTCCGGGCCTGCGATGGTGCGGCTTTCCATCAGGTTGGTGATGACGGTCAGGTCGGCCAGGCCTTCCTGCGCGCATTCATCGACAGAGCGCACGCTTTGCCCGACTTCAAGGCCGATGTCCCACAGCAGCGTCAGAAAGCGTTCTATGGATTCGCGGAAGACCTCGTGATCGGCGCTGTCCAGCAGGACCAGCAGGTCGATATCCGAATAAGGGTGCAGTTCGCCGCGACCGTAGCCGCCGACGGCCAGCAGGGCGATGTCGGCGTCTTCGCTCCAGTCGAACTGATCCCAGGCCTGTTGCAGGATGTTATCCACGAACCAGGCACGATCCTCGATGAGGCGGCGTATATTCCGGCCTTCGCGAAAGCGCTCGTCGAGCACGTCACGAGCGTTGCGGATGGCTTTCTTGAAGGCGGCGATAGGGCTTGCCTTCAAGGCCAGTTCGGCCTGGAACTGGCCGCGGTCGAACAAATCGGGATCCACCTGCGGCATGGAACAGCTTTCCTTTATCTCTAAATCTGACTGTGCGGGCTTGTGTCGGGCGAGCAGGCCTTGTCAGGCTGATGTTCGCGCGATGGTATCGTCGCTGCGCAGGGTGAAAATCTCATAGCCGTCAGCGGTTACCAGAATCGTGTGCTCCCATTGTGCCGAGAGTTTGCGATCCTTGGTAATGGCGGTCCAGCCGTCGCCGAGAATCTTGGTGTCGGCGCGACCCTGGTTGATCATCGGCTCGATGGTGAAGGTCATGCCCTCAAGCAGTTCGATACCGGTGCCAGCCTCACCATAATGCAGTACCTGCGGTTCTTCGTGAAAGACCTTGCCGATCCCGTGGCCGCAGAATTCACGAACGACGGAAAAACCGTTCTTCTCGGCGTGCTTCTGGATGACTGAGCCGATATCCCCGAGGCGCGTGCCCGGACGGACGATCTCGATGGCCTTGTACAGGCATTCCTGGGTGATCTTCGACAGGCGCTCGGCCCACTCGGGGACCTTGCCGACATGGAACATCTTGCTGGTGTCGCCGTGATAACCGTCCTTGATGACGGTGATGTCTATATTCAGGGTGTCGCCATTCTTGAGCTGCTTCTCGCCGGGAATGCCGTGGCAGACGACATGGTTGATCGAGGTGCAGATCGACTTGGGAAAGCCTTTATAGTTGAGCGGCGCCGGAATCGCCTGTTGCTCGTTGACGATGTAGTCGTGGCAGATGCGGTCCAGCTCTTCGGTGGTGACACCCGGCTTGACGTGGGGAGTGATCATTTCCAGTACTTCGGCGGCCAGGCGACCGGCGATGCGCATCTTTTCGATGTCTTCGGGAGTTTTGAGGGTCACGGTCATGCGAATTTCTCTCTGCGTGGTTGCACGCGGCCAATGCGGAAAGGGACGATTCTATCAGACACAGGCTCATGACTAGCGCTTCCTTCTATAAAGGAAACGTTGGGGAATCTGTCTGTTTTCAAAAGGATGGAGAAACAAGCGTGTGATTCGGGTTTCACTGGCTTTCCTTTTGTGATATAAAATGCGCCGCTTTCCAAGGTCCGCCCTGGAAGCATAAACCCACACACGTGTCGACACGATGACCTGGGTGCCTTTGGCGGCTCGCCACTGGTTGGTCATTGGGATACGTGGAGGCCTAACCCGACTTATCAAGGAACTATCATGTCCCAAGTCAATATGCGCGATATGCTGAAGGCCGGTGTGCACTTCGGTCACCAAACCCGTTACTGGAACCCGAAAATGGGTAAGTACATTTTCGGCGCGCGTAACAAGATTCACATCATCAACCTTGAAAAAACCCTGCCAATGTTCAACGAAGCTCTGACTTTCGTTGAGCGCCTGGCTCAGGGCAAAAACAAGATTCTGTTCGTCGGCACCAAGCGTTCCGCTGGCAAGATCGTTGCTGAAGAAGCAGCACGTTGCGGTTCGCCGTACGTCGATCACCGCTGGTTGGGCGGCATGCTGACCAACTTCAAGACCATCCGTCAGTCGATCAAACGTCTGCGCGAGCTGGAAGTACAGGCTGAAGACGGTACTTTCGCCAAGCTGACCAAGAAAGAAGCCCTGATGCGCTCCCGTGATCTGGAAAAACTGGATCGCAGCCTGGGTGGTATCAAGGACATGGGCGGTCTGCCTGACGCACTGTTCGTTATCGACGTTGATCACGAGCGCATTGCTATCACTGAAGCCAACAAGCTGGGCATCCCGGTCATCGGCGTAGTCGATACCAACAGCAGCCCGGAAGGCGTTGACTACATCATCCCAGGCAACGATGACGCAATCCGCGCTATCCAGCTGTACATGGGTTCGATGGCTGACGCTGTTATCCGTGGTCGCAACAATGTTGCTGGCGGCACCGACGTCTACGTCGAAGAAGCTCCAGCTGCAGCAGCTGTAGAAGGCTGAGTAACAGACGCTTAGCGTTTACTCAGTACGCGAAAAGGGGGCTTGGCCCCCTTTTTGCCACCTCGAAAATGATTTGTTGGCGTGACCGTGGGCTGCTTGTCATGTGTTGCTGTCACCCTGATTTTTCAAGAATTTGAACGCCCGTTTACCCCGGGTGGAATGGTTGAAAACCTATCCAAGAGGATTTTGAAATGGCAGAGATTACTGCAGCGTTGGTCAAAGAACTGCGCGAGCGTACCGGCGAAGGCATGATGGATTGCAAAAAGGCCTTGACCAAGGCTGGCGGCGACATCGAAAAAGCCATTGATGACATGCGTGCTTCCGGCGCCATCAAGGCTGCCAAGAAAGCAGGCAACGTTGCTGCTGAAGGCGCTATCGGCGTTAAAGTCGGTGCAGACGGCAAAGCTGCTGTCATCATCGAAGTCAACTCCCAGACCGACTTCCTGGCTCTGCAGGACGACTTCAAGAACTTCGTGAACAGCAGCATCGAGAAAGCTTTCGCCGAGAAGCTGACCGACGTGGCTCCGCTGATCGAAGCTCAGGAAGTAGAGCGTACTGCTCTGGTTGCCAAGGTTGGCGAGAACGTCAACATTCGCCGCCTGACCCGCATCGAAGGTGATGTGGTCAACGCTTACCTGCACGGCAACAAGATCGGTGTGGTTGTAGCTCTGAAAGGCGGCGACGCCGAGCTGGCCAAAGACATCGCCATGCACGCTGCTGCAAGCAACCCTGAATTCCTGCTGCCTTCGGAAGTTTCGGCTGAAGCGATCGAGCGCGAGAAGGGCGTCTTCCTGCAACTGAACGAAGACAAGATCAAAGGCAAGCCAGCTGAAATCGTCGAGAAAATGGTGAGCGGTCGTATCACCAAGTTCCTGGCCGAAGCCAGCCTGGTTGAGCAAGCATTCGTCAAGAACCCGGAAATCACCGTGGGTGCTCTGGCGAAGAAAGCTGGCGCTGAAATCGTATCGTTCACCTACTTCAAAGTAGGCGAAGGCATCGAGAAGCCAGTCGACAACTTCGCTGAAGAAGTTGCTGCTCAAGTAGCTGCAAGCAAGAAGTAAGACAGTTTTTCAACTGTCGCCCCAAAGAGGCTGCCCGCTCACGCGCGCGGCCTCTTTGTCAAAAAGGAAAGGGAATTTTCCCTTTGAGAATTGGTCGTCAAGGCTGCATTCTCCAGACGCTCTTGCAGCGTCAAGCTAGAGTAAGCGCAGGTCTGAAATGGCCCGCACAGATTTTTTTCAGAAAACGCCGCAGGAGAGATTCGCAATGGCTCAGCAGGGCAGTGGTTATCAGGCTCGCTATAAACGCATTCTACTCAAGCTTAGCGGCGAGGCCCTCATGGGGTCGGAAGATTTCGGTATCGACCCCAAGGTACTGGATCGCATGGCGCTGGAAGTCGGCCAGTTGGTTGGCATCGGCGTTCAGGTCGGGCTGGTGATCGGCGGTGGCAACCTGTTCCGTGGTGCAGCCCTGAGTGCTGCCGGCATGGATCGGGTAACGGGCGATCACATGGGCATGCTGGCCACTGTGATGAATGCCCTTGCAATGCGTGATGCGCTGGAGCGAGCTAATATCTCGGCCATCGTGATGTCCGCCATCTCGATGATGGGTGTGACCGATCATTACGATCGTCGCAAAGCCATGCGCCACCTCAACTCCAAGGAAGTCGTCATTTTTGCTGCCGGAACCGGTAATCCGTTTTTCACTACGGATTCGGCTGCCTGCCTGCGAGCGATCGAAATCGATGCCGATGTCGTCCTCAAGGCGACCAAGGTCGATGGCGTCTACACCGCAGACCCGTTCAAGGACCCGAATGCCGAGAAGTTCGATCATCTGTCTTACGATGAAGTGCTGGATCGCAAGCTGGGTGTGATGGATCTGACGGCTATCTGTCTGTGTCGCGATCACAAGATGCCGCTGCGCGTCTTCAACATGAACAAGCCCGGCGCCCTGCTGAATATCGTACATGGCGGCGCTGAAGGAACCCTGATCGAGGAAGTTCAACAATGATCAACGAAATCAAGAAAGATGCTCAGGCGCGTATGCAGAAAAGCCTGGAATCACTGGCTCATGCATTTGGCCAGATTCGTACCGGCAAGGCTCACCCAAGCATCCTGGGTAGCGTAATGGTGCCTTACTACGGCGCTGACACCCCTTTGAGTGCTGTTGCCAACGTGACGGTCAAGGACTCCCGGACCTTACAAGTCGTGGCCTTCGAGCGCAACATGCTCGCAGCCGTCGACAAGGCGATCCAGAGTGCAGGCCTGAACCTGAACCCGACCAACCTTGGCGAGATGCTGCTGATCTCCATGCCTGCCCTGACTGAGGAAACCCGTAAGGGCTTCACCAAGCAGGCGCGCAGTGCTGCTGAAGATGCTCGCGTTGCCGTGCGCAACATTCGCCGTGATGCGTTGAGTGATCTGAAGAAGTTGGTCAAGGACAAGGAAATCAGCGAAGACGAAGAGCGTCGCGCGTCCACAGATATCCAGAAACTGACTGACAAGGCTGAGGCAGATATCGACTCGGCGACGAAGCAGAAAGAAGCAGACCTGATGGCCGTATAAGGTTCGGGGCGCTTTCATGGAAAAGACAAAACCGGCCGCATCGTCTTCGGTGCCGCGTCATGTCGCGATTATCATGGATGGTAATAATCGCTGGGCCAAGAAACGCCTGTTGCCAGGCGTTGCCGGGCACAAGGCAGGCGTTGATGCTGTGCGTGCGGTCATTGAGGTGTGTGCCGAGGCCAAGGTCGAGGTGCTGACGTTGTTCGCGTTCTCCAGCGAAAACTGGCAGCGACCGGCCGAAGAGGTCGGGGCCCTGATGGAGTTGTTCTTCACGGCCCTGCGGCGCGAAACCCGTCGCTTGAACGAGAATGGCATCAGCCTGCGCATCATTGGTGATCGCTCGCGCTTCCATCCCGAGCTTCAGGCAGCCATGCGCGAGGCGGAACTCCAGACGGCTGGCAACAGCCGTTTCGTTCTGCAGATCGCGGCCAATTACGGTGGGCAGTGGGATATCGCCCAGGCTGCCCAGCGCTTGTCCCGTGAGGTTCAGGCCGGGCATCTTCAACCTGAAGACATCACGCCCGAACTGTTGCAGACCTGTCTGGCAACCGGCGACCTGCCGTTGCCGGATCTGTGCATTCGTACGGGTGGCGAGCACCGTATCAGTAATTTCCTGCTCTGGCAGTTGGCTTATGCCGAGCTGTATTTTTCCGACCTGTTCTGGCCGGACTTCAAACACGATGCCATGCGCGCTGCGCTGGCCGATTTCGCTTCGCGCCAACGTCGCTTCGGTAAAACCAGCGAACAGGTCGAAGCTGGAGCCCGGGTTTAATGCTGAAACAACGGATCATCACTGCACTCATTTTGCTGCCGGTTGCTCTATGCGGGTTTTTCCTGCTCAAGGGCGCTGACTTCGCACTGTTCATCGGCCTTGTCGTTGTGCTGGGTGCATGGGAGTGGGCGCGGCTGGCCGGGCTTGTGGCCCAGGGCATGCGGGTGGCTTATGCCGCTACGGTCGCGCTTCTGCTGTTCCTTATGTATCTGGTGCCGGGGCTTGCGCCCTGGGTTCTCGTCGCGGCGGTTATCTGGTGGGGGGTAGCGACCTATCTGGTCCTGACATTCCCCACTTCCAGCGATTACTGGGCGAGCGCTGCCTGCAAGCTGGTCATTGGTCTGTTGATCCTGCTGCCTGCCTGGCAAGGACTTATCCTTATCAAGCAATGGCCTCTGGGTAATTTGCTGATTCTGGCGGTCATGGTGCTGGTATGGGCTGCGGATATTGGTGCCTATTTTTCCGGCAAGGCATTTGGCAAGCGCAAGCTGGCCCCCAAGGTCAGTCCGGGGAAAAGCTGGGAAGGTGTTTATGGTGGTCTGGTGGTTACTCTGCTCATAACAGCGGGAGTAGGGCTGTCCCGTGACTGGCCGGTTTCGCAACTGATCATTGGGCTTCTGGGCGCTGCGCTCATTGTGCTGATCTCCGTGGTCGGTGATCTGACCGAAAGCATGTTCAAGCGTCAGGCCGGTATCAAGGACAGCAGTAACCTGCTGCCCGGTCATGGTGGCGTGCTGGACCGCATCGACAGCCTGACGGCTGCCATTCCTGTTTTTGCAGTGCTGCTCTGGGCTGCTGACTGGGGTGTGCTGTGAAGCCGCAACAGATTACCGTCCTGGGTGCTACCGGTTCGATTGGTCTCAGCACGCTGGATGTCATAGCCCGGCATCCAGCTCTTTATCAGGTGTTTGCTCTGACCGGCTTCAGCCGCCTGAAGGAATTGCTGGCGTTGTGCATCAGGCATACGCCGCGTTTCGCTGTGGTGCCCACTCAGGATGTCGCTCGCAAGTTGCAGGACGATCTTGCTGCTGCCGGGCTCGATACCCGTGTGCTGGTGGGGGAGGGTGGTCTGTGTGAAGTGGCTGCGCATCCTCAGGTCGATGCCGTCATGGCTGCCATTGTTGGCGCAGCCGGTCTGCGTCCGACACTGGCGGCGGTCGAGGCGGGCAAGAAAGTCCTGCTGGCGAACAAGGAAGCACTGGTCATGTCCGGTGCCTTGTTCATGCAGGCCGTCCGGCAAAGTGGTGCTGTGCTGTTGCCCATCGACAGCGAGCACAATGCGATCTTTCAGTGCCTGCCGGTCGATTTTTCCCGTGGCCTGAGTGCTGTAGGCGTAAGACGTATCCTGCTGACCGCGTCGGGTGGGCCGTTTCGCAAGACGCCTCTGGCGCAATTGCATGACGTCACGCCTGAACAGGCTTGCGCTCACCCGGTATGGTCGATGGGGCGCAAGATTTCCGTGGACTCGGCCACCATGATGAACAAGGGGCTGGAGCTGATCGAGGCCTGCTGGCTGTTCGATGCTCGCCCGGCCCAGGTCGAAGTCGTCATTCACCCCCAGAGCGTGATCCATTCGATGGTGGATTATGTGGATGGCTCGGTACTGGCGCAGCTTGGCAATCCGGACATGCGTACACCTATCGCCAATGCGCTGGCCTGGCCTGCGCGCATGGATTCGGGGGTTTCTCCGCTGGATCTGTTCCGTATCGGTCAGCTGGATTTCGAGGAGCCCGACGAAGAGCGCTTCCCGTGCCTGCGTCTGGCCCGGCAGGCTGCTGAGGCAGGAGGCAGTGCTCCCGCCATGCTCAATGCTGCCAATGAAGTGGCCGTCGCGGCATTTCTCGAGCGACGCATTGGTTATCTGGAAATCGCGGGTATGATCGACGAAGTACTGAATCTTGAGCCTGCCGTCGCTGTCGAAGAGCTCGATGCGGTCTTTGCGGCAGATGCAAAAGCGCGTGTTCTGGCAGGGCTTTGGCTGGAACGAAACGGACGATAACTGAACATGGATGATGGGGTTGATGTGATGTATCGGGAGCAGGCTGGTGTGGCTGCGATGATAAACACAGTTGCCGGCATCCCGGCACCCGGAGATGGTTGATGAGCGCGCTATATATGATCATTGGCACCCTGATTGCCCTGGGTGTTCTGGTTACCTTTCACGAATTCGGTCACTTCTGGGTGGCCCGGCGTTGTGGTGTCAAGGTCCTCCGCTTTTCGGTGGGCTTCGGCACGCCGCTGATTCGCTGGCATGACCGCCATGGCACCGAGTTTGTCGTGGCGGCGATTCCCCTGGGTGGTTACGTCAAGATGCTCGATGAGCGTGAAGGCGATGTACCACCGCATCTGGCTGATCAGTCTTTCAACCGCAAGACGGTGTATCAGCGCATTGCAATCGTCATTGCCGGCCCGGCAGCCAACTTTCTGCTGGCCATCGTGTTCTTCTGGGCGTTGGCCATGCTGGGCAGCCAGCAGGTCCGGCCGGTCATTGGCGCCGTAGAGGCGGGAAGCATTGCGCAGCAGGCAGGCCTGAGCGCTGGCCAGGAAATTGTTTCGGTAGACGGCGAGGCAACTTCGGGCTGGTCTGCCGTCAACCTGCAACTGGTTCGTCGCCTGGGCGAGAGTGGCACCATTGCCTTGAAGGTTCGCGATCAGGGCTCGACGGTCGATACCGCGCACAGCCTGACGCTGGACAACTGGCTCAAGGGTGCCGAAGAACCCGATCCGATCCGCTCCCTGGGGATTCGTCCATGGCGTCCTGCGCTGGCGCCGGTGCTGGCGGAACTCGACCCAAAAGGCCCTGCGCAAGCGGCAGGCCTGAAGACCGGTGATCTGCTGCTGGCAGTCGATGGCAAGCCTCTCAACGAATGGCAGCAGGTCGTCGACTGGGTACGTGAGCGTCCTGATGCAAGGATCTCGCTGCGTATCGAACGTGATGGTGCGCAGCTCGACGTTCCGCTGACTCTGGCGGTGCGCGGTGAAGGCAAGGCTGCGACCGGTTATCTGGGGGCGGGTGTAAAGGGTGCCGACTGGCCACCTGAGATGTTGCGTGAAGTCAGCTATGGTCCTTTTGCCGCTGTGGCAGAGGGCGCCAGGCGCACTTGGAACATGAGCGTGCTGACACTGGATTCGCTCAGGAAAATGTTGTTCGGCGAGCTCTCGGTAAAAAACTTGAGTGGACCGATAACCATTGCTAAAGTGGCGGGCGCTTCAGCCCAGTCGGGCATTGGCGATTTCCTGAACTTCCTCGCTTATCTGAGCATAAGCCTGGGGGTTCTGAATCTATTGCCGATCCCTGTGCTTGATGGGGGGCATTTGCTGTTTTATCTGATCGAGTGGGCACGTGGTCGCCCCCTTTCGGAAAAGGTACAAGGTTGGGGAGTTCAGATCGGTATCAGTCTGGTGGTGGGCGTCATGTTGCTCGCGCTGGTCAACGATCTGGGACGACTGTAAGTCCTTGCTGTATTGCGAAATCTGCCGCATTTTGCGGCAGTTTGTTTATTGCCAGTTGGAATAAGAAAGGACTTCATGAAACGTCTGCTGCTAACTGCGGTTCTTGCCGTACTGATGATCGCCGAAGTTCACGCCGAGTCCTTCACCATCTCCGATATCCGTGTCAACGGCCTGCAGCGGGTGTCCGCCGGTAGCGTCTTTGGTGCGTTGCCGCTCAACGTGGGCGAGCAGGCGGATGATGGTCGTCTGGTTGACGCTACTCGTGCGTTGTTCAAAACCGGTTTCTTTCAAGATATCCAGCTGGGACGTGATGGCAATGTTCTTGTCATTACTGTCGTTGAGCGTCCTTCCGTTGCGAGCATCGAAATCGAGGGCAACAAGGCGATTTCTACCGAAGACCTGATGAAGGGCCTGAAACAGTCCGGTCTGGCCGAAGGTGAAATATTCCAGCGTGCGACCCTTGAAGGTGTGCGTAACGAGTTGCAACGCCAGTACGTTGCACAAGGCCGTTACTCTGCCGAGGTTGCTGCCGAGGTCGTGCCTCAGCCGCGCAACCGTGTCGGTCTGAAGATCAACATCAACGAAGGCACCGTTGCTGCCATTCAGCACATCAACGTGGTGGGTAACTCGGTTTTCCCCGATGAAGACCTGATCGACCTGTTCGAGCTCAAGACCACCAACTGGCTTTCCTTCTTCAAGAACGACGACAAGTACGCCCGTGAAAAACTCTCCGGCGACCTTGAGCGTCTGCGTTCCTATTACCTGGACCGCGGCTATATCAATATGGATATCGCCTCGACCCAGGTTTCGATCACGCCTGACAAGAAGAACGTGTACATCACGGTCAACGTCAACGAAGGCGAAAAATACACGGTCAAGTCGGTCAAGCTCAGCGGTGACCTGAAAGTGCCTGAAGATCAGGTCGAGTCCCTGTTGCTGATTCAGCCGGGCCAGGTGTTCTCGCGCAAGGTCATGACCACGACTTCCGAGTTGATCACCCGTCGTCTGGGTAACGAAGGCTATACCTTCGCCAACGTCAACGGCGTACCGACTCCGAACGACCAGGACCATACCGTAGACATCACTTTCGTGGTCGATCCGGGCAAGCGTGCCTACGTCAACCGTATCAACTTCCGTGGCAACACCAAGTCTGCGGACGAAGTGCTGCGTCGCGAAATGCGTCAGATGGAAGGTGGCTGGGCTTCGACCTACCTGATCGACCAGTCGAAAACCCGTCTGGACCGCCTGGGCTTCTTCAAGGAAGTGAACGTCGAAACGCCAGCTGTTCCGGGCACCGACGATCAGGTGGACGTCAACTACGCCGTGGAAGAGCAGGCTTCCGGTTCGATCACCGCCAGTGTCGGTTTCGCACAGAGCGCCGGTCTGATCCTCGGTGGTTCCATCAGCCAGAACAACTTCCTGGGTACAGGTAACCGCGTCAGCATTGGCCTGACCCGTAGCGAATACCAGAGCCGCTACAACTTCAGCTATGTCGATCCGTACTGGACCGCTGATGGCGTGAGCCTGGGCTACAGCGCCTTCTACCGCACCACCAACTATGACGACCTCGATGTCGACGTGGCGAGCTATGCAGTAGACAGCCTGGGTGCCGGTATCAACCTGGGCTACCCGATCAGCGAGACTTCGCGTCTGACCTACGGCCTGAACGTTCAGCAGGACAAACTCAAGACCGGTACCTACACCGTTGAGGAAATCTTCAATTTTATTGATAGAGAAGGCGACAGCTTCCTGAACTTCAAGGGGTCAGTAGGCTGGTCCGAGTCCACCCTGAACAAAGGTGTACTGGCAACCCGTGGTCACTCGCAAAGCCTTGTGTTTGAAACCACCTTGCCGGGCAGTGACCTGTCGTTCTACAAACTGGACTACCGCGCACAGTATTTCCACCCGATCACCGATAACTACACCCTGCGTCTGCACACCGAGCTGGGTTATGGTGACGGCTACGGTTCGACCTCCGGTCTGCCGTTCTATGAAAACTACTATGCCGGCGGTTTCAACTCGGTTCGTGGCTTCAAGGACAGCACCCTGGGTCCTCGCAGCACACCTAGCATTGGCGCAGCCAACGGTGGTCGTCCTGGCACTATTGAGGACCCGGATCAGGACCCTCTGCCATTTGGTGGCAACGTTCTGGTCCAGGGTGGCGTAGAGGTCATGTTCCCTCTGCCGTTCATCAAGGATCAGCGTTCCCTGCGTACTTCCCTGTTCTGGGACGTGGGTAACGTGTTTGACTCAAATTGCGATTCCAGCAGAACGCTCAATGGTCAAAGAGTCGAGTGTAACAACGTAGACTTTTCCGGTATGGCCAGCTCTGTTGGTGTTGGCGTCACCTGGATCACTGCTCTCGGTCCTCTGAGCTTCGCACTGGCCATGCCGGTCAAGAAGCCAGACAACGATGCAGAAACTCAGGTTTTCCAATTCTCCCTGGGCCAGACGTTCTAAGCGTCTGATCCTTGATAACGAAACGAATTCTGTAGGAGTGTATTGTGCGTAAGTTGACTCAATTGGTAATGCTGGCAACCGTTCTTGTCGCTGGCCCTGCATTTGCGGACATGAAAATCGCTGTTCTGAACTATCAGATGGCGTTGCTGGAATCCGATGCTGCGAAGAAATACGCTGTGGATGCCGAAAAGAAATTCGGTCCGCAACTGACCAAACTGAAAACCCTGGAAAGCAGCGCCAAGGGCATCCAGGATCGCTTGGTAAGTGGTGGCGACAAGATGGCTCAGCCTGAGCGCGAGCGTCTGGAGCTTGAATTCAAGCAAAAGGCCCGTGATTTCCAGTTCCAGTCCAAGGAGCTGAATGAAGCCAAGGCCGTTGCTGACCGTGAAATGCTCAAGCAACTCAAGCCAAAGCTGGATCAGGCAGTGGAAGAAGTCATCAAGAAAGGCGGCTTTGACCTGGTATTCGAGCGCGGTGCAGTGATTGATGTCAAACCACAGTATGACGTCACTCGCCAGGTCATCGAGCGCATGAATCAGCTGAAGTAACCCATGAGCACAATCATCAAACTCGGCCAGTTGGCCGAGTTCCTTGGTGCCACGCTACGTGGCGACAAGGACAAGAACATTACGGGGCTGGCCACTTTACAAGAGGCCGGCCCTGATCAGATCAGTTTCCTGGCAAATCCCCAGTATCGTAAGTTTCTTGTGGATGCCAAGGCGGCTGCCGTGTTGCTCAAGCCTGCAGATGCCGAAGGCTACGCTGGCGATGCCTTGCTGGTGCCTGACCCGTATCTGGCCTATGCCCGAATCTCCCATCTGTTCGATCCCAAGCCCAAGGCTGTTGCCGGTGTTCATGCCACGGCTGTCATCGCTGATGACGCCCAGGTAGACCCGACCGCCAGTATCGGTGCCTATGCCGTGATCGAAAGCGGTGCGCGCATTGGTGCGAACGTGACCATCGGCGCTCATTGCTTCATCGGTGCTCGTTGCGAGATTGGTGAGGGCGGCTGGCTCGCTCCTCGCGTGACGCTTTATCACGATGTTCGCATTGGCAAGCGTGTGGTCATTCAGTCGGGTGCGGTGCTCGGTGGCGAAGGCTTCGGTTTTGCCAACGAGAAGGGTGTCTGGCAAAAGATTGCGCAGATTGGCGGTGTCACCATCGGTGATGACGTAGAAATCGGCGTCAATACGGCAATCGATCGCGGTGCCCTGGCTGATACCCGCATCGGTAATGGCGTCAAGCTCGACAACCAGATCCAGATTGCCCACAACGTCCAGATCGGCGATCACACTGCCATGGCAGCCTGTGTCGGTATTTCGGGAAGCACGAAAATCGGCAAGCATTGCATGCTGGCCGGTGGCGTCGGGCTTGTGGGGCATATCGAGATATGTGATGGCGTTTTCATCACCGGTATGACTATGGTTACCCATTCCATTACCGAGCCTGGCTCCTATTCTTCCGGTACCGCCATGCAGCCTGCTGCCGAATGGCGTAAGAGCGCAGCCCGGATTCGCAAGCTCGATGACATGGCGCGGCGACTCCAGAAGCTGGAAAAGATCGTAG
Source organism: Pseudomonas cichorii (assembly GCF_015471405.1). GTDB lineage: Bacteria > Pseudomonadota > Gammaproteobacteria > Pseudomonadales > Pseudomonadaceae > Aquipseudomonas > Aquipseudomonas serbiensis. The sequence goes on along the minus strand of NZ_BLVZ01000004.1, from coordinate 130,072 downwards.
AGACAGTGACCTGTAACGGTAATGTTTCATCTGATGGCTGATACCTTTTTCATATCAAGTGATCACAGTCGATAAACTGCCATCCTTGATGCAGAGGAGTGTTGCGTAGTAGCGACGCACTCCCAATCTTTACTACAGGCTTCCCCTCGAAATGATGGACATCAAAGAAATTCGCGAATACCTGCCTCATCGTTACCCGTTCCTGCTGGTGGACCGTGTGACGGAGTTGGATATCGAGAATAAAAGAATTCGCGCCTACAAGAATGTCAGTGTCAACGAGCCTTTTTTCAACGGCCATTTTCCTGATCATCCAATCATGCCGGGTGTTCTGATCATCGAAGCGATGGCTCAGGCCGCAGGTATCCTGGCATTCAAGCTGCTCGACTCGAAACCGGCAGACGGCACGCTTTACTATTTCGTGGGTTCGGACAAGCTGCGCTTCCGTCAGCCGGTGCTTCCGGGCGACCAACTGGTTCTTGAGGCCAGGTTCCTGAGCAGCAAGCGCCAGATCTGGAAGTTTGAATGTCAGGCCTCGGTCGACGGTAAACCTGTATGCTCCGCAGAAATCATTTGTGCGGAACGCAAGCTATGAGTTTGATTGACCCTCGCGCAATCATCGATCCGACGGCCATCCTGGCCGATGATGTTGAGGTCGGCCCCTGGTCGATCATCGGAGCCGATGTGGAAATTGGCGAGGGTACGGTTATTGGTCCGCATGTCATCCTCAAGGGGCCGACGCGGATTGGTAAGCACAATCGCATCTACCAGTTTTCCTCTGTAGGGGAAGACACGCCCGATCTCAAGTACAAGGGTGAAGCGACTCGTCTGGTGATCGGTGATCACAACGTTATTCGCGAAGGGGTGACCATTCACCGCGGGACCATTCAGGATCGCGCTGAAACCACTCTGGGTGACCATAACCTGATCATGGCCTATGCCCATATCGGGCATGACAGCGTCATCGGCAATCACTGCATTCTGGTCAACAACACTGCACTTGCCGGGCATGTGCATGTGGATGACTGGGCGATCCTTTCCGGATTCACTCTGGTTCATCAGTTCTGTCATATCGGTGCCCACAGCTTTTCAGGTATGGGGACGGCGATTGGCAAGGATGTTCCGGCCTTTGTCACCGTGTTTGGCAACCCTGCCGAAGCGCGCAGCATGAACTTCGAGGGCATGCGTCGTCGTGGTTTCTCCGAGGATGCGATTCATGCTTTGCGCAAGGCCTACAAGACGGTCTATCGCCAGGGGCTGACAGTGGATCAGGCGATTGTCGAGCTGGCCGAGCCAGCCGCGTTGTTTCCTGAGGTCGCGATCTTCCTCCAGTCAATCCAGACTTCGACCCGCGGCATTACCCGCTGACCATGGCTGGCTTACTACGCATTGCGCTGGTTGCTGGAGAGGCATCCGGCGACATTCTTGGTTCGGGACTGATGCGTGCCATCAAGGCGCGCCATCCCGATGTCGAGTTCATCGGTGTCGGTGGGCCGTTGATGGAAGCCGAGGGCATGGTCTCCAGCTTCCCTATGGAACGCCTGTCGGTCATGGGGCTGGTGGAAGTGCTTGGCCGTCTGCGAGAGTTGCTGGCCCGACGCAAGCTGCTGGTTCAGACGCTCATCGAAGAAAAGCCTGATGTATTCATCGGCATCGATGCACCTGATTTCACGCTCAATATCGAACTCCAGCTACGGCGTGCCGGGATCAAGACCGTGCATTACGTCAGCCCTTCGGTATGGGCCTGGCGGCAGAAGCGTGTCCTGAAGATTCGTGAAGGCTGCGATCTGATGTTGACCCTTCTGCCGTTTGAAGCCCGTTTCTATGAAGAGAAGGGCGTGCCGGTACGTTTTGTCGGGCATCCTCTGGCCGATACGATCCCTCTTGAGTCCGATCGTCCGGCTGCCCGCGCCGAACTTGGCCTGGGTGACGGCCCGGTGGTTGCGCTTATGCCCGGCAGTCGTGGCGGTGAAGTCGGTCGCCTGGGAAGCCTGTTCTTCGAGACTGCCGAACGTCTTCTGGCCCAGCGTCCCGATTTACGTTTCGTCCTGCCTTGCGCGAGTCCTCAGCGGCGGGCGCAGGTCGAGCAATTGCTGCAAGGCCGTGATCTGCCTGTCACGCTGCTCGATGGCGGCTCCCATACCGCATTGGCGGCCTGCGATGCGGTACTTATCGCTTCCGGTACCGCGACTCTGGAAGCCTTGTTGTACAAGCGGCCGATGGTGGTTGCCTACCGTCTGGCGCCGCTGACTTTCTGGATACTCAAGCGGCTGGTCAAAAGTCCTTACGTTTCCCTGCCGAACCTGCTGGCTCAGCGTCTGCTGGTGCCTGAGTTGTTGCAGGATGCCGCAACCCCCGAGGCGCTGGCCCGGACGTTGCTGCCGCTGCTCGACAATGGGCAGGTGCAGACCGAGGGCTTTGATGAAATTCACCGTATCCTGCGCCGTGACGCCTCCAATCAGGCTGCCGATGCGGTACTGAGCCTGCTTGGCCATTCGCCTTCACTGTGAGTTCTCGATCAATGCAAATAGGTTTGGATTTCAATCTGGTCGAGGATCTGGTTGCGGGTGTCGACGAAGTCGGCCGTGGTCCGCTGTGCGGCGACGTGGTGACGGCGGCAGTCATCCTCGATCCTGCCCGTCCGATACTGGGCCTCAATGACTCCAAGAAACTCACCGAAGCCCGTCGCGAGAAGCTTTACGACGAGATTCGCGAGAAAGCCCTGTGCTGGTTCATTGCCCGGGCCGAAGTCCACGAAATCGACGAGCTTAATATCCTGCATGCGACCATGCTGGCCATGAAGCGGGCAGTGGAAGGTCTGAGCATCACGCCCAGGCTGGCGCTGATCGATGGCAATCGTTGCCCGAAATTATCGGTCCCCTGTGCGCCAGTGGTTCAGGGCGATGCAAAAGTGCCGGCTATTGCCGCTGCATCGATTCTGGCCAAAGTCACCCGTGATCGCGAAATGGCCGCTTTCGAGCTGATGTATCCCGGTTATGGCATGGGCGGGCACAAAGGCTATCCAACACCGGTTCATCTGGAAGCCCTGGCCCGCCTTGGGCCGACGCCGATTCACCGGCGCTCCTTCGGGCCGGTTCGTGCCGCCTGGGAAGCGCGTGAAGTCTTGTCGAGCGCTTCGTCCTTGCGCCCGAACGGGTTTTTGCAGGACTGACGTATCGGCCAAGGCTCGCTACAATCCTGACCTTCGTTTTTTGTGTTTTCGCGCTATAGGATCACCATGCCGGCTTCTTTCGTTCATCTACGCCTGCACACCGAATACTCACTGGTCGATGGTCTGGTCCGGGTCAAGCCACTGATCAAGGCTCTGACCGGCATGAATATGCCTGCCGTGGCGGTGACCGATCAGAACAACATGTGTTCGCTGGTCAAGTTCTACAAAGCGGCGCAGGGCGCCGGGATCAAGCCGATCTGTGGTGCCGACCTGTGGCTGGCAGGCAGGGACGAAGATGCCCAGCTCAGCCGTATCAGCCTGTTGGTGATGAATCCCCAGGGCTATCGCAACCTGACCGAACTGATTTCCCGAGGCTTTATCGAAGGTCAGCGCAACGGGCTGATCATCGTCGAACGTGAATGGGTTGCCGAAGCCAATGAAGGGCTGATTGCCCTGTCGGCCGCCAAAGAGGGTGAGATCGGCATGGCTCTGCTCGGCGGTAATCCGGGCGAGGCTGATGAGTTGCTGCGCTGGTGGATGACGGTGTTTCCCGACCGCTTCTACGTCGAGTTGCAGCGCACCAACCGGACCAACGATGAAGAGCATCTGCATGCTGCCGTTGCTCTGGCCGATCGTCACGGCGCACCACTGGTTGCGACCAACGATGTGCGCTTCATCAAACAGACTGATTTTGAAGCGCACGAAACCCGCGTATGTATTGGCGAAGGCCGGGCGCTGGATGATCCGCGTCGTTCGCACAACTACAGCGATCAGCAGTATCTGAAAAGCCCCGAGGAAATGGCCGAGCTGTTCAGCGACCTGCCCGAAGCGCTGGAAAACACCGTAGAAATCGCCAAGCGGTGCAATATCGACGTCAAGCTGGGCACGCACTTCCTGCCCAACTTCCCGATTCCCGATGGCATGACCATCGACGAGTATTTCCGCAAGGTGTCGTTCGAGGGGCTGGAAGAGCGTCTGGCTGTTCTGCTCCCCAGGGACACGACCGAAGATTATGAAGCCAAGCGCCAGGTCTATGTCGACCGGCTGAATTTCGAGCTGGATATCATTATCCAGATGGGGTTCCCCGGTTACTTCCTGATCGTTATGGACTTTATCCAGTGGGCCAAGAACAACGGCGTGCCGGTTGGTCCGGGACGTGGGTCGGGTGCCGGGTCGCTGGTGGCTTATGTGCAGAAGATCACGGACCTCGACCCGCTGGAATACGACCTGCTGTTCGAGCGCTTCCTCAACCCGGAACGGGTATCGATGCCCGACTTCGACGTCGACTTCTGCATGGATGGTCGCGACCGGGTGATCGACTATGTGGCCGAGAAATATGGCCGCAACGCAGTAAGCCAGATCATTACCTTCGGTTCCATGGCCGCCAAGGCTGTGGTGCGTGACGTGGCGCGGGTGCAGGGCAAGTCCTACGGCCTGGCTGATCGTCTGTCGAAAATGATTCCGTTTGAAGTCGGCATGACATTGGAGAAAGCTTTCGAGCAGGAAGAGATCCTGCGCGACTTCCTCAAGGTCGATGAAGAAGCGGCTGAAATCTGGGAGATGGCCCTCAAGCTTGAAGGCGTTGTGCGTAACGTCGGCAAGCACGCCGGGGGCGTGGTTATTGCACCGACCAAGCTGACCGACTTCTCGCCGATCTATTGCGACGAGGCGGGCGACGGTCTGGTAACCCAGTTCGACAAGGACGATGTCGAGGCTGCGGGGCTAGTGAAGTTCGACTTCCTCGGTCTGCGGACCCTGACCATCATCGACTGGGCGCTCAAGACCATCAACCGTGACCGCGCCAAGGTCAACGAAGAGCCGCTGGACATCGCTTTCATCCCGCTCGATGACATGCCGACCTACCAGCTGTTGCAGCGGGCAGAGACCACTGCGGTATTCCAGCTTGAATCCCGCGGCATGAAAGAGCTGATCAAGAAGCTCAAGCCCGACTGCCTGGAAGACTTGATCGCACTGGTGGCCCTGTTCCGTCCGGGGCCTTTGCAGTCCGGGATGGTGGATGACTTCATCAACCGTAAACACGGTCGTGCGGAGTTGTCCTACCCCCACGTCGATTACCAGTATGAAGGCCTCAAGCCGGTACTGGCGCCCACCTACGGCATCATCCTGTATCAGGAACAGGTGATGCAGATCGCTCAGGTCATGGCGGGTTATACCCTCGGTGGTGCAGACATGCTGCGTCGTGCGATGGGTAAGAAGAAACCCGAGGAAATGGCCAAGCAGCGCGGCGGCTTCATTGAAGGTTGCAAGACCAACAATATCGACCCGGACCTTGCGGGTAACATTTTCGACCTGGTGGAAAAATTCGCCGGTTACGGTTTCAACAAGTCCCACTCCGCTGCCTACGGCCTTGTATCGTATCAGACCGCATGGCTGAAGACCCACTACCCGGCGCCTTTCATGGCGGCCGTGTTGTCTGCGGATATGCACAACACCGACAAGGTCGTGACCTTGATCGAAGAAGTGCGGACCATGAAATTGCGCCTCGATGCGCCGGACGTGAACATTTCGGAGTTCAAGTTCACGGTCAGCGACGATGGCCGGATTCTGTACGGGCTGGGTGCGATCAAGGGCGTGGGTGAAGGGCCGGTCGAGGCCATTACCGAGGCCCGTGCGGCGGGGCCGTTCAAGGACCTGTTCGATTTCTGTGCTCGCGTCGACCTCAAGCGCGTCAACAAGCGGACTCTGGACGGCCTGATTCGCAGTGGTGCGCTGGATCGTCTCGGTCCCTATTTCGAGCAGGAACCCAAGGCCTATCAGGCCAATATCGATCGTAACCGTTCGGTGTTGCTGGCGGCCCTCGAAGAGGCGATACAAGCGGCCGAGCAGACTGCGCGCAGCCGTGACAGCGGGCACTCGGACCTGTTCGGCGGCCTGTTCGTCGAAGAAGATGCCGATGTCTATGCCAACCATCGCAAGACCCGCGAGCTTAGCCTCAAGGACCGGTTGCGTGGCGAGAAGGAAACCCTGGGGCTTTACCTGACCGGGCATCCTATCGATGAATACGAAGGCGAGATTCGACGTTTCGCCCGCCAGCGGATCATCGACCTCAAGCCGGCACGCGATACTCAGACGATAGCGGGGCTGATCATTGCCCTGCGGGTCATGAAGAACAAGAAGGGCGACAAGATGGGGTTCATTACCCTGGACGACCGCTCTGCGCGTATTGAAGCTTCACTGTTCGCCGAAGCGTTCCATTCGGCGCAATCGCTTTTGCAGACCGATGCTATGGTGGTAGTCGAAGGCGAAATCAGCAATGACGATTTTTCCGGTGGTCTGCGCCTGCGTGCCAAGCGGGTCATGAGCATCGAGGATGCGCGTACTAACCTGGCAGAAAGCCTGCGCCTGACCGTGCATTGCGATGCGCTCAAGGGCGACCGGCTGCGCTGGCTCGGTGATCTGTGCAAGCGTCACCGGGGAGCGTGCCCTATCACGCTGGACTACACGGGGCCTGATGCCAAGGCATTATTGCAGTTTGGCGAGGAGTGGCGAATTGATCCGGCAGATAGCTTGATTCAAGCTCTGCGTGACCAGTTCGGACGTGAGAACGTCTTTCTCCAGTATCGCTGAACGACTAGGCTCAGCCTGAACTTTTAATCTCGACCGGAATGCGCCCTTTCCACGGAGCAGGGCGCTGACGGACAACCGGCCGGCCTCTTGGCCGTCGACCCAAGACGGATGCCTATGAACCCGAATTTTCTTGATTTCGAACAGCCTATCGCTGACTTGCAAGCCAAGATCGAAGAACTGCGCTTGGTCGGTAATGACAACTCGCTGAACATCAGCGATGAAATCTCCCGGCTGCAAGACAAGAGCAATACGCTCACCGAAAGCATTTTCGGAAATCTGACCAGTTGGCAGATTGCGCGTATGGCGCGTCACCCACGTCGTCCTTACACCCTGGACTACATCGAACACATCTTCACCGAGTTCGATGAGTTGCACGGTGATCGTCACTTCTCCGATGACGCTGCCATTGTTGGTGGTATTGCTCGCCTGGAAGACCAGCCTGTCATGGTGATCGGTCACCAGAAAGGCCGTGAAGTCCGTGAAAAGGTGCGTCGCAACTTCGGTATGCCGCGTCCTGAAGGCTATCGCAAGGCCTGCCGTCTGATGGAAATGGCCGAGCGTTTCAAGATGCCGATCCTTACCTTCATCGACACACCGGGTGCCTATCCGGGCATCGACGCCGAGGAGCGCAACCAGAGCGAAGCCATTGCCTGGAACCTGCGTGTCATGGCGCGTCTGAAGACGCCGATCATCGCTACCGTTATCGGTGAAGGCGGTTCCGGTGGTGCGCTGGCCATTGGTGTCTGCGACCAGTTGAACATGCTGCAATATTCGACCTATGCGGTCATTTCGCCAGAAGGCTGTGCGTCGATCCTGTGGAAGACTGCCGAGAAGGCTCCGGATGCTGCCGAAGCCATGGGCATCACCGCTGAGCGTCTGAAGGGCCTGGGTATCGTTGATAAAGTGATCAGCGAGCCTCTGGGCGGCGCGCACCGCGACCCGGCTGCTGCGTCTGCCACCATTCGTGCAGAGCTGAGCAGCCAGTTGGCGATGCTCAAGAAGCTGGATAACGATGCCCTGTTGGCACGTCGTTATGAGCGCCTGATGAGCTACGGCCTCTGATATAGCGTTGCTTTCTTTGCGGATGAATCCGCTCCTGTTTCCCGCAGGAGCGAATTCATTCGCGAAAAGCGTCGTATCGGGAATGCTGCTCTTTCGCGGATAAATCCGCTCCTACAGGGCTGCGACCTTTCTGTGTACAAGCATGACGGTCACGATCTCCCCGCCAGACTGCTTCAAGTCCTGGCCCCCTGGCGTCACGCGCCTGTCTGGCATGTCGGTTTCTCCGGCGGTCTGGATTCCACTGTATTGCTGCATCTGCTGGCTGAACTCGCCACGCGCGCGAACTTGCCGCCACTTAATGCCATTCATGTTCACCACGGTCTGCAAGAGGCTGCCGATGCGTGGCCGGAGCATTGTCGGCAAGTGTGCCTGAAACTGGGCGTTCCCTTTCAGAGTGTGGCGGTGCAGGTGAAGCCTGGCGCAAGCATCGAGCAGGCGGCCCGTGAGGCACGCTATGCCGCTTTCATTGAATTACTGGGCGAGGGCGATCTGTTGCTGACGGCGCAGCATCGTGACGATCAGGCCGAGACATTGATGTTTCGTCTGTTGCGAGGTGCCGGTGTTCGGGGGCTTGCCTGCATGCCGTTGCATCGGGCCGTCGGCAAAGGGCAGATGTTGCGGCCGCTGCTGTCGGTTTCCCGTGCCGAACTGGAAGGCTATGCGCAACAGCATGGCCTGAGCTGGGTTGAAGATCCGAGTAACGAGGATCAGCAACTCTCCCGAAATTTCCTGCGCAAGCAGGTCATGCCGTTGCTGGCTTCGCGCTGGCCGCAAGTGTCCACGAGTATGGCGCGTACCGCCGAGCATATGGGTGAGGCGGAGCAGTTGCTGGGAGAGCTGGCGGAGCAGGATCTGGCCAGTGCCCGGCCAACCACATCCTTTGCGTGGCTGGGTATGCCGGTATTGGCCCTGGGGCCTCTGGCCGATTTGTCCGTCGCCCGGCAGCGCAATGCGCTTCGCCACTGGCTTGCGCCGCTGACTCGTCTGCCGGATACCGATCACTGGGCTGGCTGGGAAACCTTGTGCAATGCGGCGGAAGGCGCACGACCCTCATGGCGACTGGCCGACGGTGAGTTGCATCGGGCCGAAGGGCATATCTGGTGGCTGTCGGGGAGCTGGTTGCAATCTCCTGAGGCGATGCCGCTCTGGTTTGATGCATCCGGTTCATTGAGTCTGCCCGGTAACGGTCACGTCAGTATCGAAGGCGACAGCCCCCTTGGTCCTCTGCAGATCCGCTATCGCCAGGGCGGTGAAATCATGCAGCTACAAGGCCGTGGCCATCGCGATCTCAAGCGCTTGCTCAATGAACGTGGCGTGCCGCTGTTCGTGCGCGGCAGATTGCCGCTGCTCTATCGTAATGATCAATTGTTGGCCGTCGCCAACCTGCCGGGGCTGGACGGCGCGTCCCATGGAAACTGGCGATTGCACTGGATTGCACCGACGAGCGACCAATGTTTGAGCTGAAAGGCCCTTTCAGGTAGACTACGCTCCCTTCTTGATACAGCTTCTGTTGGCTCTTTTGAACCAACGCAAGTTGCCGGTTACCAACCAGTGTTTACTGGGCGATTCTTAAAATGTGGCGCCAATGGACAAGCTTCTGGCATGTCGGTTCAAACGCAGCAGTTTCGGGAGTGCACCGTGAATTTTGTCGGTAATCGGGGGCTTCGGCCTTCCTTCGCTTTCCCCGGCGGCTCTGACCGCTTTAACGCAGACTTCTAGGGTTTTTCATGACGCGCTACATCTTCGTCACGGGCGGTGTTGTTTCTTCATTGGGGAAAGGCATTGCCTCGGCTTCATTGGCGGCCATCCTGGAGGCGAGGGGACTTAAGGTCACCATGCTCAAGCTGGACCCCTACATCAACGTGGACCCAGGGACCATGAGTCCTTTCCAGCACGGTGAAGTGTTCGTTACCCACGACGGCGCCGAAACCGACCTGGACCTTGGCCACTATGAGCGGTTCATCCGCACTACCATGACCCAGAACAACAACTTCACCACTGGCCGTGTGTACGAACACGTCCTGCGCAAAGAGCGCCGTGGTGATTATCTGGGCGCGACCATTCAGGTCATTCCGCACATCACCGACGAAATCAAGCGCCGTATCATCAAGGGCGCCGGTGATGCCGACGTCGCGCTGGTCGAGATCGGCGGCACCGTGGGTGACATCGAATCGCAACCTTTCCTGGAAGCCATCCGCCAGTTGCGCGTCGAGATCGGTGCCAAGCGCGCCATGTTGATGCACCTGACGCTGGTTCCCTACATCGCCACTGCCGGCGAAACCAAGACCAAGCCGACCCAGCACTCGGTCAAGGAACTGCGCTCCATCGGCCTGCAGCCTGACGTGCTGATTTGCCGCTCCGACCATCACGTCGATGTGTCCTCGCGTCGCAAGATCGCGCTGTTCACCAACGTTGAAGAGCGTGCGGTCATTTCCCTGGAAGACGCCGACACCATCTACAAGATCCCGGGCATGCTGCACGCCCAGGGCCTGGACGATTTCGTCGTCGAGCGTTTCGGCCTGCAATGCAACGGTGCCGACCTGTCCGAATGGGACAAGGTGGTCGATGCCAAGCTCAACCCGGAGCACGAAGTCACCATTGCGATGGTCGGCAAGTACATGGAACTGCTCGACGCCTACAAGTCGTTGATCGAAGCCATGAGCCACGCCGGTATCACCAACCGCACCAAGGTCAACCTGCGTTACATCGACTCCGAAGACATCGAGAACCAGGGCACCAGCCTGCTCGAAGGCGTGGACGCGATTCTGGTTCCTGGCGGTTTCGGTCTGCGTGGTGTCGAAGGCAAGATCACTGCCGTGCAGTTCGCTCGCGAGAACAAGGTTCCTTACCTGGGTATCTGCCTGGGCATGCAAGTGGCCGTCATCGAGTTCGCCCGTAACGTGCTGGGCTGGAAAGACGCCAACTCCACCGAGTTCGACCGCACCAGCGCTCACGCTGTCGTCGGTCTGATTACCGAATGGGAAGATGCTACCGGTGCTGTGGAAACCCGTACCGAAACTTCCGACCTGGGCGGCACCATGCGTCTGGGCGCGCAGGAATGCCAGCTTGAAGCCGGCTCCCTGGTTCACGATTGCTATGCCAAAGACGTCATCGTCGAGCGCCATCGCCATCGTTATGAAGTGAACAACAAGCTGCTGCCGCAATTGATCGAAGCCGGCCTGAGAATTTCCGGCCGCTCCGGTGACGGCGCGCTGGTCGAAGTGGTTGAAGCACCGGATCATCCATGGTTCGTGGCTTGCCAGTTCCACCCTGAGTTCACTTCGACGCCTCGCGACGGCCATCCGCTGTTCAGTGGCTTCGTCAAGGCCGCACTGGCTCAACATCAGAAGAACGCCTGACAGGGATATCAGAACATGGCTCAGAAAATCATCCGCGTAGGCTCCATCGAGATTGCCAACGACAAGCCAATGGTCTTGTTTGGCGGCATGAACGTGCTTGAGTCACGGGACATGGCCATGCAGGTCTGTGAGGAATATGTACGGGTTACCGAAAAGCTCGGTATCCCTTACGTGTTCAAGGCCAGCTTCGACAAGGCCAACCGCTCTTCGGTAACGTCCTACCGTGGGCCGGGCCTGGAAGCGGGCATGCGGATCTTCGAAGAGATCAAGAAGACCTTCAATGTTCCGCTGATCACTGACGTGCATGAGCCTGAGCAGGCGGCAGTGGTTGCCGAAGTCTGCGACATCATTCAGTTGCCGGCCTTCCTGTCGCGCCAGACCGATCTGGTCGTCGCGATGGCCAGGACCGGTGCCGTGATCAATATCAAGAAAGCCCAGTTCCTTGCGCCTCAGGAAATGAAACATATCCTGACCAAGTGCGAAGAGGCCGGTAACGATCAGTTGATCCTGTGCGAGCGTGGTTCCAGCTTCGGTTACAACAACCTGGTCGTGGACATGCTCGGTTTCGGCATCATGAAACAGTTCGACTACCCTGTGTTCTTCGACGTGACCCACTCCCTGCAGATGCCGGGTGGTCGCGCCGATTCAGCCGGTGGCCGTCGTGCCCAGGTTCTGGAGCTGGCCAAGGCCGGCATCAGCCAGAATCTGGCCGGGCTGTTCCTTGAAGCGCATCCCGATCCTGACAACGCCAAGTGCGATGGCCCCTGTGCCTTGCGCCTGGACAAGCTGGAGCCGTTTCTGGCTCAGCTCAAGGCTCTGGATGAACTGGTCAAAAGTTTTCCGACAGTCGAGACCGCTTGAGTCCGGATCTCCGGTAAAGTGCCGTTCCCCCGTCCATGTGTCGGGGGTTGTCTCATTCAGGCCTGCCTCGTTTCTTGCCTGACAGCGGTAATCGTTTTTTCCCAGCTGCGTCGTTTTCGTCAATCTTGGAGTGTTTACAACAATGGCAAAAATCGTCGACATCAAAGGTCGTGAAGTTCTCGACTCCCGTGGCAATCCCACCGTGGAAGCAGATGTGCTCCTCGATAACGGCATCATCGGCACCGCCTGTGCGCCGTCGGGTGCTTCAACCGGCTCGCGCGAGGCGCTTGAGCTGCGTGATGGCGACAAGAGCCGTTACCTGGGCAAGGGCGTTCTCAAGGCCGTAGCCAACATCAATGGTCCGATCCGCGAACTGCTGCTGGGCAAGGACCCGGTTGACCAGAAGGCACTGGATCAGGCGATGATCGCGCTGGACGGTACCGAGAACAAGGCAAGCCTGGGCGCCAACGCGATCCTCGCTGTTTCCCTGGCTGCCGCCAAGGCCGCTGCGCAGGATCAGGATCTGCCGCTCTACGCTCACATCGCCAACCTCAACGGCACACCGGGCGTCTACTCGATGCCGGTTCCGATGATGAACATCATCAACGGTGGCGAGCACGCCGATAACAACATCGACATCCAGGAGTTCATGGTTCAGCCGGTTGGCGCCAAGACCTTCTCCGACGCGCTGCGCATGGGCACCGAGATCTTCCACCACCTCAAGGCTGTTCTGAAGGCCCGTGGCCTGAACACTGCAGTCGGCGACGAGGGTGGTTTCGCACCTAACCTGGCTTCCAACGAAGACGCCCTGGGCGCCATCTCCGAAGCTGTGGCCAATGCCGGTTACAAACTGGGCACCGACGTGACCCTGGCGCTGGACTGTGCAGCGAGCGAATTCTACGAAGACGGCAAATACAACCTGTCGGGCGAAGGTCACTCCTTCGACGCAGCCGGTTTCGCGGATTACCTGGCTGGCCTGGCCAACCGTTACCCGATCATCTCCATCGAAGACGGTCTGGACGAGTCCGACTGGGCTGGCTGGAAAATCCTGACCGACAAGATCGGCGACAAGGTTCAACTGGTCGGTGACGACCTGTTCGTGACCAACACCAAGATCCTGAAAGAAGGCATCGACAAGAAGATCGCCAACTCGATCCTGATCAAGTTCAACCAGATCGGCACCCTGACCGAAACCCTGGAAGCCATCCAGATGGCCAAGGCTGCCGGTTACACTGCCGTGATCTCGCACCGTTCCGGCGAAACCGAAGATTCGACCATTGCCGATCTGGCCGTCGGTACTTCGGCTGGTCAGATCAAGACCGGCTCGCTGTGCCGCTCCGACCGCGTTTCCAAGTACAACCAGTTGCTGCGTATCGAAGAGCAACTGGGCAGCAAGGCCGTTTACCGTGGTCGTGCAGAGTTTCGCGGCTGAGTCGCAGATGGTAAAAGACAGCGGGTGCTGTAGAAAAAGCCGGCCATGCCGACATATTTGCAGCCCTGATGCGGACGCTCCGCTGTAATCAGGAGTGATTGAGCCTGGCTTATGTCAGGCTCAATGCCCTCAGTCGATTGTTCATATTGTTGGCTCTGCAGTCTTTTTTACTGGGTACCTGATATTTCATGCGCAGTCCTAACTGGTTGTTCCTCATCCTGATCCTGCTGCTAGGTGGTCTTCAGTATCGCCTGTGGGTGGGTAATGGAAGTCTGGCGCAAGTGGCCAGCCTGACCGAGCAAATTGCAGAGCAGCATGCCGAAAACGAAGTTCTGCTTGAGCGAAACCGCGTTCTGGATGCTGAGGTCATGGAACTGAAAAAGGGCCTTGAAACCGTTGAAGAACGTGCCCGCCATGAGCTTGGCATGGTCAAGGATGGCGAAACCCTCTATCAGTTGGCGCAATGACGTTGGTGCAATGAAAGATTCTCTTCCTGCCTTCTGGGCAGTGATTCCTGCGGCGGGCGTTGGTGCTCGCATGGCAGCAGACCGTCCCAAGCAATACCTGCAACTGGGCGGCCTCACTATTCTTGAACACAGCCTGCTTTGTTTCCTCGATCACCCACGCCTCAAGGGCATGGTGATCAGCCTGGCTGTGGACGATCCATACTGGCCAACCTTGCCGTGTGCGCTGGATTCCCGTATCCAGCGGGTGGATGGCGGCAAGGAACGGTCGGACTCGGTACTCAATGCCTTGTTGCACCTGCATGCCCAGGGAGCCAGCGATGACGACTGGGTACTGGTCCACGATGCAGCGCGCCCGAACCTTGCGCGCAGCGATCTGGACAACCTGCTGGGCGAACTGGCGGACGATCCGGTGGGTGGCCTGCTGGCGGTGCCGGCTCGCGATACCCTCAAGCGTGCGGATGAGCATGGTCGTGTCGCGCAAACCGTTGATCGTAGCCTGATCTGGCAGGCCTACACGCCACAGATGTTTCGGCTGGGTGCCTTGCATCGGGCGCTGGCCGACAGCAAGGTGTCGAATGTCAGCATTACCGATGAAGCTTCGGCCATCGAGTGGGCAGGACAGTCGCCGCGTCTGATCGAAGGGCGGTCCGATAACATCAAGGTTACGCGCCCCGAAGACCTTGAATGGTTGCGTCAGCGCAGGCCCATGGGCAATTAGGCGTTGTATTCCTCACGCATCGCCAACCCTTCCTTCAAATAATCGACCAGCTTGCGCACCTTGGGTGACAGGTGGCGCTGCTGCGGGTAAAGCGCCCAGACGGCGGTGTTGGGTGGTTGATGCGCTTCCAGCAGGGAAATCAGGCTGCCGCTTTTAAGATGTTCCTGCACGTAGTAATCCGGAAGCTGGCACAGGCCGACGCCATGCAGCGCTGCATTCAGCACGGCCTGCCCGCTATTGCAGCGCCAGTTTCCCTGAATGCGTTGCGAAAACTCTCTCCCGTTCTGCTGTAGCAGCCAGGTGTCACTGCTGCCAATCAGGCAATTGTGGCGGCTCAATTCCGACAGGCTATGAGGCCGACCGTAACGTTCCAGATAAGACGGCGACGCGCACAGGTACATGCGCCGTGGCGCAAGCCGCACGGCGACAAGTCGCGAGTCCTGTAGTCGGCCCAGGCGAATGGCCAGATCCATCCCTTCGTGAACCAGGTCCAGGGTGTCATTGCTCAGCTCGATATCGACACGCAGTTGCGGATACAGGTCCATGAAGCGTGTGACCAGCGGTGTGATGAAGCGCTCGCCGTAGGCCACGGCGCAGGTCATGCGTAACAGGCCTTTCGGCTCGCTGGTCAGATCGCCCACGGCGCGCAGTGCTTCTTCACGCCCATCCTGCAGGCGCTGGCAATGATGCAGAAATGTCTGACCGGCCTCGGTCAAGGCTACACGTCTTGTGCTGCGGTACAGCAAACGGGTTTGCAGGCGTTCTTCAAGACGCACGATCTGGCGACTGATGTGCGAGGAGGAGACGCCAAGGCGTTGGGCTGCCGCAGTGAACTGCCCGCATTCCGCTACCGCGACAAATTCATCCAGACCTTCCCAGCGATTCGTGTACATCGATTATCCCTGTGCAGCAATAATGTTTTGCTTTTGTCTGGATTATTAACTGAACGGCACTGTACTACACTCCAGACCTTGTTTTTATCTCGCTGGAGAAGATCGATGATCAAGTCGCGTGCTGCTGTTGCCTTTGAAGCCAAGAAGCCATTGGAAATCGTTGAAGTCGATGTCGCCATGCCCAAGGCGGGAGAAGTGCTGCTGCGTGTCGTGGCTTCCGGCGTTTGCCACACCGATGCCTACACGCTCTCCGGTGCTGACCCGGAAGGCATCTTCCCGGCGATTCTGGGCCATGAAGGCGGCGCCATTGTCGAAGCCATCGGTGAAGGTGTGACGTCGGTTGCCGTGGGTGATCATGTGATCCCGCTGTACACCCCGGAATGCCGCCAGTGCAAATTCTGTCTGTCGGGTAAAACCAACCTCTGCCAGTCGATCCGTGCGACTCAAGGCAAAGGCCTGATGCCGGATGGTACTGCACGCTTTTCCTACAAAGGTCAGCCGATTTTCCACTACATGGGCACATCGACCTTTTCCGAATACACAGTCCTGCCGGAAATCTCGGTAGCCAAAATCCAGAAAGAAGCACCGCTGGAAAAAGTCTGCCTGCTGGGTTGCGGCGTCACCACCGGGATCGGTGCGGTACTCAATACCGCGAAGGTAAAACCGGGTGACACCGTAGCGATCTTCGGCCTGGGCGGCATTGGCCTTTCGGCGGTTATCGGTGCGGTCAAGGCCAAGGCTGCGCGCATCATTGCCATCGACATCAACCCGGCCAAGTTCGAAATCGCCAAACAGCTGGGTGCAACCGATTGCGTCAATCCGAAAGACTTCGATCGTCCGATCCAGGAAGTGATCGTCGACATGACCGATGGCGGTGTGGACTTCTCCTTCGAGTGCATCGGCAATGTGCAACTGATGCGTGCAGCCCTGGAATGCTGCCACAAGGGCTGGGGGGAGTCGGTCATCATCGGCGTGGCCGGTGCCGGCCAGGAAATCTCCACCCGTCCATTCCAGCTGGTGACCGGCCGCGTCTGGCGCGGTTCGGCATTTGGTGGCGTACGTGGTCGTACCGAGTTGCCAAGCTACGTCGACATGTCGCAAACCGGCGAAATCCCGCTGGACACCTTCATCACCCACACCATGGGCCTTGAAGACATCAACAAGGCATTCGACCTGATGCACGAAGGCAAAAGCATTCGTTCTGTCATTCATTTTTGAGGGGCAGCTGCAAGCTGAAAGCTAAAAGCTGCAAGTGAGCGTACGGCCTCTTCTTGCAGCTTAAAGCTTGAAACTTGAAGCTCAGGAGCGTGCGACTATGACTCTGGAAAATATTTCCTGCCAGAAAAGCTTCGGCGGCTGGCTCAAGCGTTACAAGCATCATTCTGCGGTGCTGGGTTGCGACATGGTGTTTGCGGTTTACCTGCCGCCACAGGCGGAGCAGGGCGGCAAGTTGCCTGTGCTGTACTGGTTGTCCGGCCTGACCTGCAACGACGAAAACTTCATGCAGAAAGCGGCGGCCCAAAGGGTTGCCGCCGAACTGGGGTTGATCCTGGTTGCACCTGATACCAGCCCGCGTGGCGCGGATGTACCCGATGATCCCGATGGCGCCTGGGACTTTGGGCTGGGGGCCGGGTTTTACCTGAATGCCACCGCGCAACCCTGGGCTAAGCACTATCGGATGCACGACTATGTGGTCGATGAGCTGCCGGCTCTGGTCGAGGAGCATTTTCCTGCTTCTCAGGCCCGTGGGATCAGCGGCCATTCCATGGGCGGTCACGGGGCTCTGGTCTGTGCCTTGCGCAATCCGGGGCGCTACCGGTCGGTTTCGGCGTTTTCGCCGATCAGCAATCCGATCGATTGCCCTTGGGGGCAGAAGGCCTTTTCCCACTATCTGGGAGAGGACCGTTCACGCTGGCGTGAGTGGGATGCCACGGTGCTGATTGCCGAGGCGACTGAAAAACTGCCGATCCTGGTGGATCAGGGCGACCGGGATGATTTCCTGGTCAATCAACTCAAGCCCGAAGCCCTGGTTCAGGCCGCCAGGACTGCGCAGCATCCGCTGACCTTGAGGATGCAGCCTGGCTATGATCACAGCTACTTTTTCATTGCCAGTTTCATTGAAGATCACTTGCGCCACCATGCAGCGGCCCTGAGCGAATGACTGTCCGCTTTTCGGACATTTCTGACAGGCCCTAACTTGCGCCAAAGCAGGTAGAATCACGCCCTGACTTTTTTCAGGGCGTTTTTCTATGCGTATTGGCCATGGCTATGATGTGCACCGTTTCGCTGAGGGCGATTTCATTACCTTGGGCGGCGTGCGGATTGCACACGGTTTCGGCCTCCTGGCTCACTCCGATGGCGACGTTCTGCTGCATGCGCTGAGCGACGCCTTGCTGGGAGCTGCTGCACTGGGCGATATCGGCAAGCACTTTCCAGACACTGATCCGCAATTCAAGGGTGCGGACAGCCGTGTACTGCTGCGCCATGTGCTCAAGCAGGTTCAAGGCAAAGGCTGGAAGGTCGGCAATGTCGACGCCACCATTGTGGCCCAGGCGCCCAAGATGGCTCCGCACATCGATGCCATGCGGGCTCTGATTGCCGCAGATCTTCAGGTTGAGCTGGATCAGGTGAACGTAAAAGCCACGACTACTGAAAAACTCGGCTTTGTCGGCCGTGAAGAAGGCATCGCGGTGCATGCCGTCGCGCTGTTGCTGCGCGCATGACTGAACTGGAGCTTCTGGGCCAGCGGGCCTATGGTGAGGCGCTGGGCAGCGCTGTTCTCAAGGCAACGGCTGAAGACTTCCAGGTCGATGAAGTGCTCGATATTCCGCTGTCCGGGGATGGCGAGCATCTGTGGCTGTGGGTCGAGAAACGCGGTCTCAACACCGAGGAAGCGGCCCGTCGTCTGGCTCGTGCCGCTGGCGTGCCGTTGCGCACCGTCAGCTATGCCGGCCTGAAGGATCGTCAGGCCCTCACGCGGCAGTGGTTCAGCCTGCAATTGCCGGGCAAGGCCGATCCCGATCTTTCGGCGGCGCAGGACGATACGCTGCAAATCCTCAAGAGCAGCCGCCACAAGCGCAAGTTGCAGCGCGGCGCCCATGCGGCCAATGGCTTCACCTTGCGTCTGACCCAATTGAATGCCGATCATGACGCGCTGAATCAGCGTCTGGAGTCCATCGCCCGCAAGGGAGTCCCCAATTATTTCGGTGCCCAGCGCTTTGGCTACCAAGGTGGCAATCTGGGTGAGGCTCGCGCTTACGCCGAGCGCAAGGCCTTGCCGGAGCAGCGCAATGTCCGTTCGCGGCTGTTATCGACGGCCCGCAGCTATCTGTTCAACCGCGTGCTGGCTGCACGTGTAGCCGATGGCAGTTGGGAGCGTGCTCAGCCAGGCGATCTGCTGGCCTTTACCGATAGCCGCAGTTTTTTCCCGGCCGGTGTTGCCGAATGCAGTGATCCCAGGCTCGATATTCTGGACCTGCATCCGACCGGTCCGCAGTGGGGTGAAGGGGCTTCTCCGGCGTCCGGCGCGACCGCTGAACTGGAAAACCGCATTGCCGCCGAGCAGTCGGTGCTGTGCGAATGGCTGATAAAGGCCGCAATGGAGCACGAACGTCGCATACTGCGGCTGCCCATTGGCCGTTTGACGTGGCATTATCCCGAGCCTGACATTTTGCAACTGGAATTCGTCCTTCCGCCCGGATGCTTTGCCACTGTATTGGTGCGCGAACTCGTTGATCTGGTGCCGGTTGGGCAGACGGACAGCCCATGCGTATTCTGATTTCAAACGATGATGGGGTAACTGCACCCGGTCTCGCGGCGCTGTATGCGGCGCTGGCGGATTATGCCGACTGTGCGGTTATCGCTCCCGATCAAGATAAAAGCGGCGCCAGCAGCTCGTTGACGCTCGACCGGCCGTTGCACCCGCATACGCTGCCCAATGGCTTCATCGGCCTCAATGGCACGCCGACCGACTGCGTGCATCTGGGGCTCAATGGCCTTCTGGAGTACGAGCCGGACATGGTGGTCTCGGGCATCAACCTGGGCGCCAATCTCGGGGACGATGTGCTGTATTCCGGCACGGTTGCTGCCGCGCTCGAAGGGCGGTTTCTACAGCGGCCTTCGTTTGCCTTTTCGTTTCTGTCGCGTCAGCCGGACAACCTCGCGACCGCGGCGCATTATGCGCGCCTGCTGGTTGAGGCCCACGAGCAACTGGACCTGCCGCCGCGCACAGTGCTGAACGTCAATATCCCGAATCTGCCGCTTGATCATATTCGCGGGATTCAACTGACCCGCCTGGGCCATCGCGCCCGCGCCGCTGCGCCGGTGAAAATCGTCGATCCCCGTGGTCGCGCCGGTTACTGGATCGCTGCTGCTGGCGATGCGGAGGACGGTGGTGCCGGTACGGATTTTCATGCGGTCATGCAGGGTTATGTATCGATTACCCCGTTGCAACTGGATCGAACTTATCAGGACGGTTTCAGTAGCCTGAACACCTGGCTGGAGGGGCTGATCTGATGTCACGCGAGCAAGATGATCTGTTACGTCGCGGCATCGGCATGACCTCGCAGCGTACTCGCGAGCGGCTGATACAGCGCCTGTACGAAGAAGGCCTGTCCAATACCCGTGTGCTGGACGTCATTCGCAAGACGCCCCGGCATCTGTTCGTCGATGAAGCCCTCGCGCACCGTGCCTACGAAGACACGGCTCTGCCGATCGGCCATAACCAGACCATTTCCCAGCCTTATATGGTCGCTCGCATGAGTGAACTGCTGCTGGCGGCTGGTCCGCTGGACAAGGTGCTGGAGATCGGCACCGGGTCGGGCTATCAGACGGCTGTGCTGGCCCAGCTTGTGGAGCGCGTATTCTCGGTAGAGCGCATCAAGGTGCTGCAGGACCGTGCCAAGGAGCGTCTGGTCGAGTTGAACCTGCGCAACGTGGTCTTTCGCTGGGGTGATGGCTGGGAAGGCTGGCCTGCGCTGGCGCCTTACAACGGGATCATCGTGACAGCCGTGGCCACTGATGTACCGCAAGCCTTGCTCGATCAACTGGCTCCGGGCGGAAGGCTGGTCATCCCGGTTGGTTCCGGAGAAGTACAGCAACTGATGTTGATCGTTCGTGAGGAAAATGGATTTTCCCGGCATGTGCTGGGTGCCGTGCGATTTGTGCCATTGCTCAACGGGCCTCTGGCCTGACATGTAAATGGAGCTTCAAGTGAATTCTGACCGCACTCATCGGTCTACTCACCCTGCTGATCAGGGCGATATGTGGCAGCATGGCATCATTTCGCATACATGATTCATGCATGATGAGGGCTTTGCACAGTTAATCACTGGCTGCCCGCCGTTCTTGCGGCACAATAGGCATCTTTCGAATTCAGTCACCAGTAAAGGGAGTGGCGGGTGAGTCACACAGTCATTCGGCAGCTAAAGTTTTCAGCAAGTTATCAGCGTCTGGTGATTGGCATTGCACTCAGTGTCCTCTTGGTCGGCTGCGCCAGTTCTCCTTCGGGCGGTGTTCGTGTCGTTGATCGCAACGGTAACGTAACGTCACAACGTCCTGCGGTCACGACCGGGCAATATGTCGTGCGACGTGGCGATACCCTGTTTTCCATTGCATTTCGTTACGGCTGGGACTGGAAAGCACTGGCTTCGCGCAACCAGATCCCAGAGCCCTACACGATTAAACCCGGTCAGACGATTCGCTTTGACGGGCGTTCAAATTCAACATCCGATAACGTGGCCTCCGCTCCAGTCGTAGTACAACCGGCCCCGGCTACCGCCACTACATCCACCCGTACAAGCGCCTCCGGCTCGGTCAAGACCACTGTCATTTCCAGGCCGGTCGCAGTTACACCTGTGGTAATACCTCCCGCTGGCGATACTTCTGCGGGCGCTGCCGGGAAGTCCCCTACAGGCTGGGCATGGCCTGCAAGTGGCACTTTGATAGGAAAATTTTCCTCAAACGGCAGTTTGAATAAAGGAATTGATATCGCAGGTGATTTGGGACAGCCTGTTTTGGCAGCGTCTGATGGATCAGTTGTATACGCCGGAAGTGGATTGCGGGGCTACGGCGAATTGATAATCATCAAACACAGCGATACCTACGTCAGCGCCTACGGTCACAACCGCAGGCTCTTGGTTCGGGAGGGGCAACAAGTCAAGGCGGGGCAGACAATTGCCGAGATGGGGTCAACAGGAACTGACAGGGTGAAGCTGCATTTTGAGATTCGCCGACAAGGAAAGCCTGTAGATCCGCTGCAGTTTTTGCCACGTCGCTGATAGTTGTCAGCCTGTTCCTGACGCAGAGGGAATGGGCTCAAACGTTGCCATGGATATAGGCGACGCTGAGCTTGAGGTCGAACTCACCAAAGGACTATAACAATGGCTCTTAGCAGCGAAGCGCCGGAGTTTGACATCGATGATGAAGTGCTCCTCATGGAAACCGGCATTGTCCTGGAGGACAACTCGAACGAGAGGCAGCCGTCTACTGCCGCCTCGGATCGAACCAAGGCCAAGCACAACTCATCGCTCAAACAACATAAATATATTGATTACACTCGGGCGCTCGATGCCACCCAGTTGTATCTCAATGAAATAGGGTTTTCTCCCCTGTTGTCCCCGGAAGAGGAGGTCCACTTTGCGAGATTGTCGCAACGTGGGGATCCGGCTGGACGCAAGCGCATGATTGAAAGCAATCTGCGGCTGGTGGTTAAAATCGCCAGGCGCTATGTCAATCGTGGGTTGTCATTGCTTGATTTGATCGAAGAAGGCAACCTGGGCTTGATCCGGGCTGTCGAAAAATTCGATCCGGAACGCGGTTTCCGTTTCTCGACCTACGCGACATGGTGGATTCGTCAGACCATCGAGCGTGCCATCATGAATCAGACCCGGACCATCCGGTTGCCGATTCATGTCGTCAAGGAGCTGAATGTCTATCTGCGTGCCGCTCGTGAGTTGACGCAGAAGCTCGATCACGAACCTTCTCCTGAAGAGATTGCAAATCTGCTGGAAAAACCCGTCTGCGAGGTCAAGCGCATGCTTGGGCTCAACGAGCGTGTTTCTTCGGTTGATGTCTCTCTGGGGCCTGATTCGGACAAGACGCTGCTCGATACCCTGACGGATGATCGTCCTACAGACCCTTGCGAGCTTCTGCAGGATGATGATCTTTCCCAGAGTATCGACCAATGGCTGTCCGAGCTGACCGACAAGCAGCGTGAAGTGGTGATACGCCGCTTCGGTTTACGCGGGCATGAAAGCAGTACGCTTGAGGACGTAGGGCTTGAAATTGGCCTTACCCGTGAGCGTGTTCGCCAGATTCAGGTCGAAGGTCTGAAACGTCTCCGTGAAATCCTCGAAAAGAATGGTCTTTCGAGCGAGTCCCTCTTCCAATAAGCATCCCCCCTGCGTGCGAAAGGCCGATGTAAACATCAAATGTTTACATCGGCCTTTTACATGATCACCATCTTATAAAGTCGGCTGCGCATGTCTGAAATTCCTGACAGACTTTTTTGGCGGTGATATGTGCGCGATACGTAAGCCTTTGCTTACCCGTTTCGTAAGCTATCAGGGGCTTATTGGGCGGGATAAAAGATTTTTCTGCACTGCAATTTTTTAACTGAATGAATTGAAAGGCATTTTATTTTTTAAACAGCAAGGTAAGAAATTTTCTGGCGTATTTTCAGGTGTTGCCCACGGCCTGAAAATCACTAATATCGGAACTGTGCCAACGGACAGGCACAGGCAGTCAAGGAGGACCGTCAAGGACATCGCAAGAAGCGATTCATCAGGATGATGAAAAGGATTACAGGGACTAGGGAAAAAATGTGGGCGGGTCATACCGCCCCTTTTTTTTGCCTGTAAAACCTGTTTTGCACTCACAAAAAAAGCCCCGAAGGGCCTTTCTGGCAATCCTGGAACTCAGCGTTCCAGATCTGCGATCTTGCCTGTCTTGCCGTCCCATTCTTCTGCGTCGGGCAGGGCATCTTTTCTTTCTGTGATGTTGGGCCACACTTCTGCGAGTTCGGCGTTGAGCTCGATGAAGTTTTCCATGCCAGCAGGAATCTCATCTTCGGAGAAGATGGCTTGCGCAGGGCATTCAGGCTCACAAAGCGCGCAATCGATGCACTCATCCGGGTGAATCACCAGGAAGTTCGGGCCTTCGTAAAAGCAGTCCACCGGACAGACTTCTACGCAGTCGGTGTACTTGCACTTGATGCAGTTGTCGGTGACGACGAAGGTCATTTCTAATTCTCTCCTCAGGCGGCTGCGGCATTGCCCTTCCAGATAGGGATTGCCAGGTTCGGGGCGTTTCCCGGCCTTATGAAAACACGTGCATGGAGTGAGCGGCCTTGAGGCAGATGGACTGCATTGCCTGCCGCTCGACCCTTGGTTCGCTGCGTTTTCACGCGGCTCGATAGCTGCCCAACCAGGCTAAAAGCTGGGAGCATCCCAAACCGCGCGGGATTCTAACAGCTTGTAACGCTTCGCGTCAGACCCGAGTTTGCAATGAATACAGCAACTCTAGTGCCTGACGAGGTGTAAGGTCGTCGACTTTTACCTTCGACAGCTCTTCCAGCACCGGATGGGGCAGGCTTGCAAACATGTCGCTTTGCATGGGCGCTGCCGGTTTTCCGGGTTTTGGTCGAGGTTGCTCATGGGGCAGGCTGGTGGTTTCCAGTCGCAGCAAATGTTCCTTGGCGCGCGTGATCACTTTGGCTGGAACCCCCGCCAGTTGTGCCACTGCCAGGCCATAGCTCTGGCTTGCCGGCCCGGGAAGAACCCGGTGCAGGAAGACAATCCGTTCGTTGTGCTCGGTCGCGTTCAGGTGCACGTTGCTCACCAGCGGCTCGCTCTCGGGCAGCACCGTCAGCTCGAAATAGTGAGTGGCGAACAAGGTGTAGGCGCGCAACTGGGCGAGACATTCTGCCGCAGCCCAGGCCAGCGAAAGACCGTCGAATGTGCTGGTGCCGCGTCCGACTTCGTCCATCAGCACCAGGCTGCGGTCGGTTGCGTTATGCAGGATATTGGCGGTTTCGCTCATTTCCACCATGAATGTCGAGCGTCCGCCCGCCAGATCATCGCTGGAGCCGATACGGGTGAAGATCCTGTCGACCAGAGACAGTTCGCAACTGGCGGCCGGAACAAAGCTGCCAATGTGAGCGAGCAATACGATCAATGCGGTCTGACGCATGTAGGTCGATTTACCGCCCATGTTCGGGCCGGTAATCACCAGCATGCGGGTGTTGTCATCCAGAGACAGGTCGTTGGCCACGAACGGTGTGGACAATACTTGTTCGACCACCGGATGACGGCCCTGATCGATGCGCATGCACGGTTCGCTTGAGAAGCGCGGGCAATTGAGATCCAGATTCAGTGCGCGTTCGGCCAGATTGCTCAAGACGTCCAGCTCGGCCAGAGCCGCAGCGGTGTCCTGCAGCGGTGCCAGATGACCGATCAGGTCTTCCAGCAAGGCCTCGTAGAGCATTTTTTCTCGTGCCAGGGCGCGGCTCTTGGCTGACAGCGCCTTGTCCTCGAACTCTTTCAGTTCGGGCGTAATGAAGCGCTCTGCGCCTTTGAGGGTCTGGCGACGGATATAGTCGGCTGGCGCCTGCTCGGCCTGCTTGCTGGGCAGCTCGATGAAGTAGCCGTGTACGCGGTTATAGCCGACTTTCAGGTTGGCAAGGCCGGTACGGGCCTTTTCCCGTGCCTCCAGGTCGATAAGGAACTGGCCGGCGTTCTCGCTCAGCGACTGCAACTCGTCCAGTTCGGCATCGTAGCCGGTCTTCAGCACGCCGCCGTCGCGAATCACGGCGGGCGGGTTATCGATGATCGCCCGTTGCAGCAGGTCTGCAAGTTCCGGGTAGGTGCTTGTGGTCCGGGCCAACTGTTGCAGATGCGGTGCTTCCAGGCTGGTCATCGCCTGTTGCAGCTCCGGCAGCGCGCCCAGAGCGTCACGCAGGCGTGCAAGGTCCCGTGGACGGGCGTTGCGCAGGCCGATACGCGCCAGGATGCGCTCGATGTCACCGATTTCCTTGAGCTGCGGTTGCAGGCTCTCGAAGCGGTAGCTTTCCAGGAAGCAGCCGATCGAAGTCTGTCGGGCCTGGAGAACTGTCAGGTCGCGCAGTGGGCGATTGAGCCAGCGGGTCAGCAAGCGCGTGCCCATGGCTGTCTGGCAGCGGTCCATGACCGATTGCAGCGTGTTGTCGCGTCCGCCAGCCAGGTTCGTGTCCAGCTCAAGGTTGCGGCGGCTGGCGGCATCCAGCACCACGGTGTCGTCCAGGCGCTCGTGGCGCAGGCTGCGCAAGTGCGGCAATGCGGTGCGCTGGGTTTCCTTGGCATAGCTCAGCAGACAGCCTGCGGCACCAATGGCCAGTGTCAGGTTTTCGCAGCCAAAGCCTTTGAGATCCTGAGTCGCGAATTGCTGGCACAGGCTTTTATGCGCTGAATCTCGCTCGAAATCCCAAGGCGCACGACGACGCGAGCCGCGGCGCTTTTCTGCCGGAAGGCCCTGAGGCCAGTCGTCGGGAATCAGCAGCTCGACAGGGTTGATACGTTCCAGCTCTGCCAGCAGGTTTTCCCAGCCCTTGATTTCAAGCACGCTGAAGTTGCCGCTGGTGATATCCAGGACCGCCAGACCAAACAGACGCTCGTCACCCAGGACCGCCGCGAGCAGGTTGTCCCGGCGCTCGTCAAGGAAGGCTTCGTCGCTGATGGTGCCCGGTGTGATGATACGCACGACCTGACGCTCTACCGGCCCTTTGCTGGTCGCCGGGTCGCCGATCTGTTCGCAGATCACCACTGATTCGCCCAGTTTTACCAGCTTGGCCAGATACCCTTCGGCTGCATGGTACGGAATGCCGCACATGGGGATGCTTTGACCGGCCGACTGGCCACGCGCAGTCAGGGTGATATCCAGCAGCCTGGCGGCTTTTTTGGCGTCTTCGTAGAAGATTTCATAGAAGTCGCCCATGCGGTAGAACATCAGCTGATCGGGATGCTGGTTCTTCAGCTTCCAGTACTGCTGCATCATGGGGGTGTGCGAAGAGAGATCGGAAATTGCTTTATTCATCAGTAGGTTAGGCAAGTTCGTTAGAAGGGTTGGGCAAATTTCAGGGTGTGACATGTAACCCCTCTCGTGCCGAGGGCTGTCTGCCGTGTTTTTGCGATGGGCGCAAGGTTACCACGCACACCCTCATAGCGCAGGCATGGCCGACACTTCCTGTTTCGTCACCGAAGGTTTCCAGACGACCCGTGATGTGGATCGGCTGTATAGACTTTCAGCGTTGTCGCCCAATGACGGGCGGCACCTTATAAAAAAGGATTTTTATATGGCGAACAAACGAGCACGGGATTCTGGTAGCGGGCGCTTCATTCCTGTCGAAGAGGCCAGGCGCCGCCCGAAAGAAACAACCGTTGAGACGATCCGCAAACCCTGTCCGAAGAAAAAAGAGTCATAGTTGCCCCATGAGCGAGCGGCTGCTCAGGTGGCCGCTTTGGCTCGCTCCGTTCGGTTGTTACAGGAAAAGATCGTGGATGAAATTACCCGGCTTGCCGAATCGCTCGGCAAGCATCTAAAAGCCATCAATGCTCAGGTCACTACCGCAGAGTCCTGTACGGGCGGCGGGATTGCCGAAGCCATTACCCGCATCGGTGGCAGCTCTGCCTGGTTTGAAGCAGGCTATGTGACCTATTCCAATACTCAGAAAACCCGGCAGCTCGATGTGCCTGCCGAGCTGTTTGTGACACACGGCGCAGTCAGCCAGCCCGTCGTGGAAGCCATGGTGCGTGGTGCGCAGGAGAAAAGTGGCGCTCGTTTCGCCGTTGCCGTCAGTGGCGTGGCAGGGCCTGGCGGTGGTTCGGTTGAAAAGCCGGTCGGCACCGTATGGCTGTGCTGGGGCATGGGAGAGACGCTTGTCGCTCAGCGTCGACAGTTCGACGGCGACCGCGATGAAGTGCGCCGACAAACGGTTAAGGCCGCGCTAGAGGGGCTGATACAGCTTGCTGTTGGAGAAATGCCAAAACAGGGGTAGGCGAGCGCTCATCGCTGTGGAATAATACTGTCTACTTATACAGGTGTTCTGATCGCTCAGGCCCTAAATTGAATTTGATTACGTGAGGACTTCAATGGACGACAACAAGAAGAAAGCCTTGGCTGCGGCCCTGGGTCAGATCGAGCGTCAATTCGGTAAAGGTGCCGTAATGCGCATGGGTGACCATGATCGTCAGGCTATTCCTTCTATTTCCACCGGTTCGCTGGGTCTGGATATCGCACTGGGTATCGGCGGCTTGCCTAAAGGCCGGATCGTTGAAATCTACGGTCCCGAGTCTTCGGGTAAAACCACGCTGACCCTTTCGGTCATCGCTCAAGCCCAGAAAGCAGGCGCAACCTGTGCGTTCGTCGATGCCGAGCACGCACTGGACCCTGAATACGCCGGCAAGCTGGGCGTCAATGTCGACGACCTGCTGGTTTCGCAGCCGGACACCGGTGAGCAGGCCCTGGAAATCACCGACATGCTGGTGCGCTCCAATGCCGTCGACGTCATCGTCGTCGACTCCGTTGCCGCATTGGTACCCAAGGCCGAAATCGAAGGCGAAATGGGTGACATGCACGTTGGTCTGCAAGCACGTCTGATGTCTCAGGCGCTGCGCAAGATCACCGGTAACATCAAGAACGCCAACTGTCTGGTCATCTTCATCAACCAGATCCGTATGAAAATCGGCGTGATGTTCGGCAGCCCTGAAACCACCACTGGTGGTAACGCTCTGAAGTTCTACGCCTCGGTACGTCTGGATATTCGCCGTACCGGCGCCGTGAAAGAAGGCGATGAAGTGGTGGGTAGCGAAACCCGCGTCAAGATCGTGAAGAACAAGGTGGCTCCGCCGTTCCGTCAGGCAGAGTTCCAGATTCTTTACGGCAAGGGCATCTACCTCAACGGTGAGATCATCGACCTGGCTGTGTTGCATGGCTTTGTCGAGAAGTCCGGCGCGTGGTACAGCTACCAAGGCAGCAAGATCGGTCAGGGTAAAGCCAACTCGGCGAAGTTCCTGGCGGATAACCCGGAAATCGGCGCTGCACTTGAGAAGCAGATCCGCGACAAACTTCTGACTCCAGGTGTCGACACCAAGGCTGTTGGCTCCCGTGAATCGGCCGATGCCGATGACATGGCTGAAATCGACGCAGATATCTGATCAAGCCTCATGCCTGTTGTGCTCGATACCACTGTCGCCGTACGACGAACCGCAATGGACCTGCTCGCGCGACGCGAGCATGGTCGAGTCGAGCTGACGCGCAAGCTGCGTCAGCGCGGCGCTTCTCCCGAGCATATCGAGTCCGCCCTTGACCGTCTGGTCGAGGAAGGGCTGCTCTCTGAATCCCGCTATCTTGAAAGCTTCGTTTCCTCCAGGGCACGTTCGGGCTATGGCCCTTTGCGTATTCGTGAAGAGCTGGGGCAGCGTGGCTTGCAGCGGGGCGATATTGAAGAAGCGCTCAGGGAGTGCGGTGTCGACTGGCAAGCCCGTCTGTACGAAACCTGGCAACGCAAATTTGCTGGCAGGTTGCCTGCCGATGCACGCGAGCGCGCCCAGCAAGGCCGTTTCCTGAGCTATCGCGGGTATCCGCTGGATATGATCGGCCGCTTGTTGAGCGGCCGTGGCGAGGATGATTAGCCAGGTATCCAGTGCGGATATCAGGCTTTCCTGACAAGGTTCTCTGGCAGGTTGATGTAGTCGATCAACTCGCGAAGCCGGCCTTGATTACGCCCTGTAAATGAAAATGTAAGGCGTGTCAGGTCACTGAATTGCGCTTCGTCGTGTTCTTCTCCCTGATAAGTGTGCTGATGGAAGTCTTCGCTGCTGCAGATATCGGCAAAGGCTTTCTGGATGTGCGCCAGTGCCTGCTCGTTGAGCGGGTGATGCATGCGAATCACGAACTTGTTCTTCAGCCAGCGGCTGGAGTGAAAGTTACTGTAGAACCTGTTGATTTCTTCGACAGCCTCGTCGGTGCTGTAAACCAGCCGCATCAGTTTCATATCGGCTGGCAGAATGTAGTGGTTGACCTCCAACTGGTTCTTGATGAAGTCCAGTGCGCTCTGCCAGAAGTTTCCGCCCGGCGTATCCAGCAGCACGATAGGCACCAGCGGGCTTTTGCCGGTCTGGATCAGTGTCAGTACTTCCAGGGCTTCGTCCAGTGTTCCGAAGCCTCCAGGGCATAGCACCAGAGCATTGGCCTCCTTGACGAAGAACAGCTTGCGGGTAAAGAAGAAGTGGAATGGCAGGAGGTTTTCAGTCCCTTCCACGGTCGCGTTGGCATGTTGCTCAAAGGGAAGGGTGATATTGAAGCCCAGGCTGTTGTTACGACCGGCCCCTTCGTGTGCAGCAGCCATGATGCCGCCACCTGCACCCGTGATGACCATCATGTCGGAGCGAGCCAGTTTTCCCCCAAGATCCCTGGCCTGCGCATAAAGAGGGTGTTCCACTGGCGTGCGGGCCGAGCCGAACACCGTCACTTTACGGCGTCCCTTGAAACGCTCCAGCACCCGGAATGCTCTGTCCAGCTCGCGCAGTGTTTGCAGCGTTATCTTGGCGTCCCAGCGGTTACGGCCATCTTCGGCCATGCGCAGGACGGTCAGGATCATGTCTCGGTACAAAGGCAGGTTGGGGCTGTCAGGAGCGACCTGATTGATGTGCTCCTCGATCTTGCTGGTGATATCCAGGCCATTGCTCTGAAAATGTTGCGATAGAACATCGTTAGGTACATACGGCATTCAAGATTTCTCCTCCTGCAGAATGGCTTGATCCGGGCGAGACTCCCGTCAGGATCACAAAACATCGTACTTTGCCGATGATAGAAGCTTTCTTCAGGTTATATGATGGCCCGAAAATGTCTCGCTTTCCTCTAAAAGGCTATCGATTATCTATCTGCTCAAGGGCTGGGAGGAGGGATACAAAGAGGAGCGCGCCGCCTGAGTGACGGCGCGTGGTGAAGCGAGGGATGCTGCTTATTTGCCAGATTTCTTTACTGCGCAGTCCGAGGCCTGGAAGGTCTGGCTGATGATTGGGCGGTTGGTCTTGTACTCGGTGAACTGGTATTTGAGTACGGCACCCTTGGTCATCAGTTGGCGGTAGCCATTGTTGTGGCAAACGCTGTTACCCAACTGGCTGCGTACGGCGTCCGGGTTGGCGCGCATTTGCCGGGCCTGACCTTCGCGCACGCTCAGGTGGTTGATCAGCTCCTTGCCGTTGACGGTGTAGCCCTGGTCCAGAATGTCTTCGTTGATTGCCCTTGGCGTTCCGATACTGCTTTCCTTGGCTACTTTTTCCAGCATGCTGCTGAGCTCGAATTCCTGCTTTGACGCTGCCTGCGCGCACAACGGGGCGACGAGTAAAAGCGTAAGGGTTGGGGCGATGAGGCGCAGCATCAAACTCTCCTGATTCAGTGGCTGGCCGGTTTGACCAGCAACTTCAACGTGTGTTCAGAATAACCCGCCCACGGCGCGTTTCCAGTGGCGCGCCAGTATAGGTCAGGACCAACTGGCTCGAAAGCAGGTTGAACCGGCAGGGCTCTGGTAAACTGCGCAGACTTTTTACCCCTGTCGAGTTTTTGCTGTGTCGATGCCTTTCTTCAGCGGGCGTGTCTTTCAATGAGCCATGCTGTTTCCCGCCTGCGCGATCAGCGCCTGGCCCGTAGCACCAAGCCTTTCATTGCCCGTGGTTCCCGAGCGCCGCGCTGTACGGATTGCCGGGTGATATCCAGCTATTGCCTGTGTGCCTGGCGGCCCAAGGTCGCTGCAACGTCTGGCATGTGCCTGTTGATGTATGACACCGAGCCGCTGAAGCCGACCAATACCGGCTGGCTGATCGCCGATGTCATTCAGGATACCCACGCCTTTGGCTGGTCGCGGATCGAAGTCGACGAGCAACTGCTGGCTTTGCTGGATGACCCGCAGTGGCAGCCTTATATTGTGTTTCCGGGTGAATTCGTCGCCAGGGAGCGGGTTGTAACCCGGGTTGCGCGTGAAGAAGGCAAGCGTCCGTTGTTCATTCTGCTGGATGCGACCTGGACGGAAGCGCGCAAAATGTTCCGCAAGAGCCCGTATCTTGAGCGGTTCCCGGTTTTGAGTCTGGAGCCGGAGCAGATCTCGCGTTATCGGCTGCGCCGTTCCCGGCGCGATGACCATTTCTGTACGGCCGAGGTTGCTGCGTTGTGCCTGGAACTGGCTGAAGATACCAGCGCCAGTAGTGTGCTGGATGCTTATCTGGATGTATTCAGCGCCCACTATCTCGGGGCCAAGTTCCAAAGGCCAATCGACCCGGATGATGCGGCCCACAGTTATCTGAAGGCTTTTCTTTGATGGCGCAGGAGTCTGCGCTCCAGATAGAGGCTGATTGCCAGTTCAGATTGGAATCAAGGCCGTATCAAGCTTGACCACTCCTGCCTGGCTGGGCATGCTTGGCGCCGCTTGAGCGCTGAACTTGTTGGCTTGGCGTGAATGTGCCCTGTCGGCTCGCACTATAAAAACAGGATCAAAAAATGACCTACGACATCCTGATCGCCGATGATCACCCGCTGTTTCGTAGCGCGTTGCATCAGGCGTTGAGCATTGGCCTTGGGCCTGATGCACGGCTGGTCGAGGCGGAGAGCATTGCCCAGATCGAATCTCATCTGGCGCAGAAGACCGACTGGGATCTTGTCCTTCTGGATCTGAACATGCCGGGGGCCTACGGTTTTTCCGGGCTGGTGTTGCTGCGGGGTCAGTATCCGCAAATCCCGGTGGTCATGATCTCCGCTCAGGAAGAAGCCTCAATCGTGGTGCGCTCCCGTGAGTTCGGCGCCAGTGGCTTCATTCCCAAGTCCAGTTCTCTGGAAATCATTCAGCAGGCAGTGCGTACTGTTCTTGATGGCGATGTCTGGTGGCCGCCGCAAGTCAACGAAGTGGTCAGTGTGTCGGATGAAGCCAAGGCGGCCAGTGCCGGCCTTGCCAGCCTGACGCCACAGCAGTTCCGTGTATTGACCATGGTCTGTGAAGGCTTGTTGAACAAGCAGATCGCCTATGAGCTCAGTGTCTCTGAAGCAACGATCAAGGCGCATGTCACGGCGATTTTCCGCAAGCTGGGGGTCCGCACACGAACCCAGGCTGCGTTGTTGCTGCAACAGCTGGAGTCTGTTTCAGCCAATTAATCGGGTTCACGCTTTTTTGACCTGTCTTGCCTTAGCTTTCCTCATCTTTTCGACACAGTAGTCTATCCATGCCTTCACCCTTCAAGGGCCAGACCGGCCTGAAACGTATCCTCAATGCTGCTGGTTATTCTCTTGACGGTCTGACGGCTGCTTTCAAGGGTGAAGCGGCTTTCCGTCAACTGGTGCTGCTCAATGTCGTGCTGATCCCGTTGTCTTTCGTGGTCAACGTCAGCAGGGCCGAGCAAGCCTTGTTGATTGCCGTATGTCTGCTGGCACTGATCGTCGAATTGCTCAACTCGGCGGTTGAAGCGGCCATTGACCGCATTTCTCTCGATCTGCACCCCCTGTCCAAGAATGCCAAGGACATGGGCAGCGCCGCGCAGCTTGTCGCGCTGGCCATCATCGCGGTGGTCTGGGGGCTGATCCTGTTGGGCTGAGCCCGCCGCAATATTCAATAAAGGCTCGGTATCACGATCTCGTCGCTGCGCTGGACCCCGGCGGTAAAAGCGCGGCACAGCTCAAGAAACTCACGCATGGCAGAGGTCTGGTACTTCTGCTTGTGCCAGATGAAGTAGAACTGCCGCGACAGATCCAGCTCCGGCGTATCCAGAGCCACAAGGCTGCCACGCCGAAACGCATCGCGCAGGGCCAGCCGGGAAATACAGCCGATGCCCAGCCCTGATTCCACCGCCCGCTTGATGGCTTCGGTGTGTTCCAGCTCAAGACGCACATTCAATCCGTTACGGTGATGACGCATGGCCTGATCGAAGGTCAGGCGTGTACCTGAGCCTTGCTCGCGCAGAATCCAGGCTTCATGAGTCAGTTCCTTCAGGCTGGCGTGACCCCGTTTGGCCAGGGGATGCTGAGGTGCGCAGAACACCACCAGCTCATCTTCGACCCACGACTGCACTTCGATATCGGGATGGCTGCAATCACCCTCGATCAGACCCAGATCAATTTCGTAATGCGCCACCTGCTGCACGATATGCGCTGTGTTCTGGACATGCAGCTTGACCTGGCTTTCCGGGTGACGCTGCATGAAACCACCGATCAGCAGGGTCGCCAGATAATTGCCGATGGTCAGCGTGGCGCCGACCGCCAGCGAGCCGAAGCCGGACTTGCCATTGAGCAGGTCTTCGATTTCCTTGGCCTGATCGAGCAGGGCAACGGCCTGAGGTAATAGCTGGCGTCCGGTCGCGTTGAGGCTCAATCGCTTGCCGGCACGATCGAACAACTGGCAACTGGATTGACGCTCCAGTTCGGTGATAGAGGTGCTGGCTGCCGATTGCGAGAGCGAAAGCATGACGGCCGCACGGGACACGCTTTCCTGCTGGGCAACGGCGACGAAGACTTGAAGCTGACGGAGAGTAAATCGCATATCTATATAACCGATAACCCATATCTTGATAATTAATTTAACAGATATTGTGTCTGCCACTAGAATGTCGCGCAATAGCGCTTATGCCCAGCGCAGACGAATTTTTCAGGAGTTCCTACGTACATGAGCAACATGAACCACGAGCGTGTCCTCAGCGTCCATCACTGGAACGACACTCTCTTCAGTTTCAAGTGCACCCGCGACCCGGGTCTGCGTTTCGAGAACGGTCAATTCGTGATGATCGGTCTGCAGCAGCCTAACGGTCGCCCGCTCATGCGTGCGTATTCGATTGCCAGCCCTAACTGGGAAGAGCATCTGGAATTCTTCAGCATCAAGGTGCCTGATGGCCCGCTGACCTCGCAGTTGCAGCACCTGAAGGAAGGCGACGAGATCATCATCAGCAAGAAGCCTACGGGTACTCTGGTGCTGGACGACCTCAAGCCTGGCAAGCATCTGTACCTGCTGAGCACCGGCACTGGCCTGGCGCCGTTCATGAGCGTCATTCAGGACCCTGAAACCTACGAGCGTTTCGAGAAGGTCATCCTGTGCCACGGCGTACGTTACGTGAACGAAGTCGCCTACCGCGAATTCATCACCGAGCACCTGCCGCAGAACGAGTTCTTCGGTGAAGCGCTGCGCGAAAAACTGATCTACTACCCAACCGTTACTCGTGAGCCTTTCGAGAACGAAGGCCGCCTGACCGACCTGATGCGCAGCGGCAAGCTGTTCAGCGACATCGGTCTGCCGCCGATCAATCCTCAGGACGACCGCGCCATGCTGTGCGGCAGCCCGAGCATGCTCGATGAAACCAGCGAAGTGCTCAACAGCTTCGGCCTGACGGTGTCTCCGCGTATGCGTGAGCCAGGCGATTACCTGATCGAGCGTGCATTCGTCGAGAAGTAAGCCGGTTTGATGAAAGCCGCCTCCCTCTTCATGAGCGAGGCGGTTTTTTATTGAGCGGGATTTGTTGCCGGAACAACCTCAAGCACCCGGATCAGCCCCGGCTGCGGATAGTGCCAGCGCACATCCATATCCCAGAACTGCGCGCCATAGCGACGTTCCGGCGCAGGCACCTGATAGGCCGGGCGCGGGTCCTGGGCCAGGCATTGTTCGATCAGTTCGACCAGAGGCTCGCCCAGACGCTGCCCGTGTTGGCGGGCTTGCGCCAATGCGCTGTCCTGCCAGTGGACGGGGATCAGTTCCGGTGCTGCGCTTGCGATGAGGTTGGTTGCATCCGCGAGGGCGTCGGCGTAAGGCACGTAGGGCTTGATATCCAGCACCGGCGTGCCGTCCAGCAGATCGATGCCGGAGATCCAGAGCTTGCCAGCCTCGACCTTGTCCAGCCTGACCACCGATTGCCCGATACCATTGGGGCGATGCGTCGCACGTGTGGCGAACACGCCCATGGATTGGTTGCCGCCCAGGCGTGGCGGACGCACCTTGAGCCGTGGCTTGTCTTCCAGTGCCTGATGGAACAGGAACAGCAACCAGACATGACTGACCTGTTCCAGCCCCTGTACCGCATCGCCCTGATCAAAAGGGGCAACCAGCTCCAGGCAGCCACGGGCGGCGGGTGCCAGTTGTGGCTGGCGCGGGATCGCGAATTTTTCCTTGAAGCAGGAACGCACGAACCCGACAGGGGAGACGTTGTAAGTCACGAATCAGCCGCGCACGCGCAAGGTCAGGCCCTTGAGGAAGTTACGCAGCAACTGGTCGCCGCATTCGCGGTAGTTGTTGTGGCCAACCTTGCGAAACAGGGCGCTGAGTTCCGGTTTGGATACCGGGAAGTTCACGGATTTGAGGATGGCGTGCATGTCGTCTTCCTTGAGTTCGAAGGCGACGCGCAGCTTCTTGAGGACGATGTTGTTGGTGATCGGTAATTCAATGGGTTGCGGTGGACGGCTGTCGTCCTTGCCGCGCTTGAAGATCACCAGGCCATCGAGGAAGTGCGCCATGATTTCATCGCTGCAATCGAGGTAGCCTTCTTCCTCTTCCTTTTTGGTAAAGGCGATCACATCGTTTTTAGTGATCTCGAAGCCGGTGAGCCGGGTGACTTCGACAATCTTGCTGTCACTGATATCCAGCATATAGCGCACGCTGCGCAGTACATCGTTGTTCATCATGAGGCGTGAGTCCTGGTAAGTCGTTGTAACGGCGCACGAGTCGTGTCGTGCGCTGCAAAAAGGAGGGTTAGAATTTTTCCTTGGCGGTCATGTAGCGCCACTGGCCTTCAGGCAACTTGCCCATGGAGACGCCACCGATGCGGATGCGCCGGATCGAAACGATCTTCAGGCCGACGGCTTCGCACAATTGGGCGATGATGCCGGGTTGCGGGTTTTTCATGGCAAAGCGCAGGCGGTTCTCATTCTGCCAGCTGGCTTTGACGGCGGGCAGTTCCTTGCCTTTGTAGGTCAGGCCGTGGTTCAGGCGATTCAGGCCATGGGCAACCATCTCGCCAGAGATTTCCACGATATATTCCTGCTCTATCTTGCTGCGGTCGTCGGTGAGCTTGCGCAGGATTTTCCAGTCCTGGCTGAACACCATCAGGCCGCTGGCATTGGCTTGCAAGGTCGAGATCGCTTCAAGTCGCAGGAAGTGGCCCTTGAGCGGGCGCTTGCCGAAGCTGTGTTCCTGGGAAAGGGTGCCGGGAGTAATCAGTTGCAGGGCGCTTTCGACACTGGCCGAGGCGGGCTTGTGCAGAATGATCGTGACTGCCTCAGGGGTTTCGGCCCTGGCGTCGGGGCTGAGTTCGACCTTCTGGTTCCCTACCTTGAATTGCGGCTCTTCGACCACCTCGCCATCCACGGTCACCCAGCCGCCCTCGATATACAGTTCAGCCTCCCGACGGGAGCAGCCGACCAGTTCGATAAGGCGTTTGGAAAGGCGAATGGGGTCTGTCATGAAAAGAAGCCGTTACTGATGGGAAAGGCGCCATTGTACCTGCGCACGCCTGATAATCGGTGCGAATAATTAACGGGTTCACACCATCGGGTGCAGGGGCAATGCCGATCAGTCAAGGTGAAGTCGCCAGCAAGCTGCCTCCCACAAAGTAATTCATGACCTTGACTGATCAGCATCAGGGCGCGAATTCATTCGCGAGATGGCAGTCGCATTCTCAGGATCGGATAAGGATGCCCCAGCCCGTCGAGTTCGCTGCGGTGGATGATCTCGAAACCATGCTTGAGATAAAACCCCAGGGCCTGCGGGTTTTGTTCGTTGACGTCCAGTTCGCTGATGTGGAAATGCGCGATGGCGTGTTCGAGTAGCTGCTTGCCCTGGCCCTGGCCACGCTGTTCGGGTGCGATGAACAGCATTTCCAGCTTGTATCGGCTGACGCCAGCGAAGCCGGTGATGTTCAGTTGCTCATCGCGGGTGCAGAACAGGGTGACCGAACCCAGATAATGCGTGAACAGCAGGTCCTTGAGCGTGGCGATGTAAGTATCCGGCAGGAAGTCGTGGGTCGCACGTACCGAGCGTTCCCAGAGATTGGCCAGTTCTTGAAAATCGTTTTGGTCTGGCGTGTACAGGTCCATTTCGATGGGCTCTTTTGCGTGATGTGCATGAGTAGACAACCCAGGCAGATAAAAAAGCCCCGCCGTTTTCAAGGGCGGGGCTGATCTGGCTTTAACTTCGACCTCAGTCGATGATTTCTGCCCACAGATCGTATTCGTCCGCATCGGTCACGCGGCACATGATCTTGTCGCCGGGTTTGACCGGGCTGTCGTCTTCGAGGCCGATATAGACGTTGCCGTCGATTTCCGGTGCGTCGAAGAAGCAACGACCCACGGCACCGCGTTCGTCGACTTCATCGATCAGAACTTCGATTTCCTTGCCGATCTTCATCTGCAGACGGGCGGCGCTGATGGCCTGTTGATGGGCCATGAAGCGATCCCAGCGATCCTGCTTGACGTCGTCCGGCACGATCTCGGCATCCAGCAGGTTGGCTGGCGCGCCTTCGACTGGCGAGTACTGGAAGCAGCCGACGCGGTCGAGCTGGGCTTCGGTCAGCCAGTCCAGCAGATACTGGAAGTCTTCTTCTGTTTCGCCCGGGAAGCCGACGATGAAGGTGGAGCGGATGATCAGGTCCGGGCACTGTTCGCGCCAGTTCTTGATACGCGCCAGAGTCTTGTCTTCAAAGGCCGGGCGCTTCATGTTCTTGAGCACCTTGGGGCTGGCGTGCTGGAACGGAATATCCAGGTACGGCAGGATTTTCCCTGCGGCCATCAGCGGGATCAGCTCATCGACGTGCGGGTACGGATAGACATAGTGCAGGCGAACCCAGACGCCCAGCGAACTGAGAGCCTGACACAGTTCGGTCATGCGGGTCTTGACCGGCTGACCGTTCCAGAAGCCGGTGCGGTACTTGATGTCGACACCGTAGGCGCTGGTGTCCTGGGAAATCACCAGCAGCTCTTTCACGCCGGATTTGACCAGACGCTGGGCTTCATCGAGCACATCGCCTACCGGACGGCTGACCAGCTTGCCGCGCATCGACGGGATGATGCAGAAGCTGCAACTGTGGTTGCAGCCTTCGGAAATCTTCAGATAGGCATAGTGACGTGGCGTCAGCTTGATGCCTTGTGGCGGTACCAGATCGATCAGCGGGTTGTGGTCCAGCTTCGGTGGCACGACTTCGTGTACCGCATTGACCACTTGCTCGTACTGCTGCGGCCCGGTGACCGACAGCACGCTCGGGTGTACGTTACGGATAACGTTTTCGTCAACGCCCATGCAGCCGGTCACGATCACCTTGCCGTTTTCGGCAATGGCTTCGCCAATCACTTCCAGCGATTCAGCCTTGGCGGTATCGATGAAACCGCAGGTGTTGACGACAACGACGTCCGCATCCTGATAGGTCGGAACGACTTCGTAACCTTCCATGCGCAGTTGGGTCAGGATGCGCTCGGAATCGACCAGGGCTTTCGGGCAACCCAGGGAAACGAAGCCTACCTTGGGGGCGGACGGCGTGGTGACGGTGGACATGGCAAACCTCGGCGTGAAGGGTGCCTGGCTCAATACGCGGGCACCGGTTGGGCGCTTGGTGCGCCTCTGATCAAAAAGTGCGCAATTCTAGCGATGAGTGAGTGCGATGACCAGTGTTAAACAGAGAATTACGACGAGTGCTGCGCGCCGTTGCACGCTGAAAATATCAGCTCAATGCGGCAAGCACGTGTTCAGGATCGTTGTGTATCGCACGCAGTAGCGCACGAGCCGGACCTTCAGGCTCACGGCGACCCTGTTCCCAGTTGCGTAGAGTTCCAACTGCAACATCAATGCGCTTGGCGAAGGAGGCCTGAGAGAGCCCCGTTGCCTGACGGATCTTTTTGACCTGAAGCGCATCAATGTGGAATTCACGCGATGGCTGACGCTCACCACGATCAATCTCATCCATTTGAGTCATGCTTTCCACAAGACGATTGAAGAGATCCTTTTCCATCATTTCCACCCTTTGTTGAGTGCTCGAAGCTGAGCCTTCTGTTTATCGGTCAAGGTATCCATGATCCCTTTCCGATAGATCAATATCAGTCGTATCTGGCTTGCGGAGATCAGGTGATAGTAGATCACTCGTACTCCACCGCTCTTACCTTTGCCATGCGCGCCCCAGCGGATTTTTCTCAAACCTCCAGTGTCCTCGATAAGGGCACCGGTATCCGGTTGCTGAGCTAGATGCTGCTGAAGTGCTCTGTATTCTTCATCGTTCAAATGCTCTTTCAGGTCCGAGGTAAATATCGGCGTTTCGATGAAGATCATGCAATCCCTTGGGTACGTCATTGGCGTAGCTGGATTCTAGGCCGTCGCTCAAATATGAGCAACCTGATCAGGGGCCTCAGGTGTTGTGGCGATAGGCAAAAGGTGCTGCTCAATAGGAGCAAGTGCCAGTTGGGCGCGTGCTGTGTGTCTGGTCAAAAAAGCGCAGCCCTGGCGGTGAGTGAGTGCGATGACCAGTGTTAAACAGAGAATTACGACGAGTGCTGCGCTATGCTTCGCGGCGTTGCGCCAACGCATGTCAATAATTGGTGCGATCTGAATTGTTACGTGGTGTGAAGTTCAAAGTGCTTTGAACCTCAAGTCTGGTTTCAGGAGTATTGGATGAGTCAAGCAAGCAGTCATGCTGAGACTGGAAGCACTGCAAAACCTCTGGGTTTGCTGATCGCGGCCGTGGGCGTGGTGTATGGGGATATCGGTACGAGCCCGCTGTATACGCTCAAGGAAGTGTTTCACGGAGGGTATGGGGTTGAAGTCACCCATGACGCGATACTTGGCATCCTGTCGCTGATTTTCTGGTCGCTGATCTGGGTGGTGTCGTTCAAGTACATGGCCTTTATCCTGCGCGCCGACAACCAGGGCGAGGGCGGGATCATGGCCCTGACGGCACTGGCCAGGCGTGCGACGACCAAATACCCCAGGTTGCAGATGCTGATGGTGGTTTTCGGGCTGTTTGGTGCCGCTCTGTTTTATGGCGACAGCATGATTACCCCCGCTGTTTCGGTGCTTTCAGCGATGGAAGGGCTGGAGCTTGCCTTTGACGGGCTTGAGCACTGGATCGTGCCGATGGCGCTGATTGTGCTGGTTGGCCTGTTCCTGATCCAGAAGCACGGTACGGCCCGTATCGGTGTGCTGTTCGGTCCGGTAATGGTCACCTGGTTCGTGGTGCTGGGCGCGCTGGGTGTCTATGGCATCATGCATTCGCCTGAGGTGCTGAATGCGGTGAACCCGATGTGGGCGATCCGTTTCTTCATCCTGCATCCCGGAATCGGTGTCGCGATTCTCGGTGCGGTCGTGCTGGCGCTGACCGGTGCCGAAGCGCTGTACGCCGACATGGGGCACTTCGGGCGCAAGCCTATCTCAAGGGCCTGGTTCATTCTGGTGTTGCCAGCGCTGCTCCTTAACTACTTCGGGCAGGGCGCATTGGTGCTGGAAAACCCCGAAGCAGTGCGTAACCCGTTCTACCTGCTGGCGCCGGGCTGGGCGCTGTTGCCGCTGATCGGCCTGTCGACACTGGCGACAGTCATTGCTTCCCAGGCGGTCATCTCCGGTGCGTTCTCCATGACCTTGCAGGCGATTCAACTGGGCTACATACCGCGCATGTATATCCAGCACACCTCCAGTGATGCGCAAGGCCAGATCTACATCGGTGCCGTGAACTGGGCGTTGATGGTGGGCGTTGTCATGCTGGTGATCGGCTTCGAGTCTTCCGGCGCGCTGGCTTCGGCTTATGGCGTTGCCGTGACTGGCACCATGCTCTGCACCACGATTCTGGTGTCGTCGGTAATGCTTCTGCTATGGAAGTGGCCGGCGGTGCTGGCGGTCCCCTTGCTGCTGGGGCTGCTGCTGGTGGATGGTCTGTTCTTTGCCGCCAACGTGCCGAAGGTCGTGC
This sequence comes from Pseudomonas cichorii, assembly GCF_015471405.1. GTDB lineage: Bacteria > Pseudomonadota > Gammaproteobacteria > Pseudomonadales > Pseudomonadaceae > Aquipseudomonas > Aquipseudomonas serbiensis. The sequence continues at coordinate 88,592 of NZ_BLVZ01000004.1, read as the reverse complement.
AGGGCGGTGCTTTCCCGGTGCTGGCGGGCGCGGCGCTGTTCATCCTGATGACGACCTGGAAGCGTGGCAAACAGTTGCTGGCCGACCGTATCGATGAAGGTGGCCTGCCATTGCCGATCTTCATTGGCAGCATTCGCGTGCAGCCGCCTCACCGGGTTCAGGGCACCGCCGTGTTCCTGACCGCACGCAGCGACGCTGTGCCTCATGCGCTGCTGCATAACATGTTGCACAACCAGGTGCTGCATGAGCAGGTGGTATTGCTGACAGTGGTTTATGAGGACCGGCCGCGTGTGCCATCCCATGAGCGTTTCGAGGTCGAGTGTTACGGAGAAGGTTTCTACAGGGTGATCCTGCACTTCGGTTTCATCGACGAGCCGGATGTCCCGGCTGCGCTGACGCTGTGTCATCTGGATGATCTGGATTTCAGCCCGATGCGCACCACTTACTTCCTCAGTCGTGAAACAGTCATTCCTTCCAAGATGGTGGGCATGGCGCGCTGGCGTGAAGCGCTGTTCGCTTTCATGCTCAAGAACGCCAACGGCAACCTGCGCTTCTTCAAGCTGCCCTATAACCGGGTGATCGAACTGGGAACCCAGGTCGAGATGTAGCGTTTCTCCTGGCGTACAAAAAATCCCGGTCACCTCGCGGTGCCGGGATTTTTCATTTCTACAGATCAGTGCTTATTGAGCGGCAGGCTTGCCCTGCCACTTGTTGATCGCATTGATCAGGCGCTTGGCCAGTGCCGGGTAGTTTTCATCGAAGTGATGGCCGCCCGGTAGTTCGATCACTTCACCGACCGCGGTGGTATCGGTACAGCCGCTGGTTTTCTTCTCTTCCAGGCCATAGACGCACAGCACTTTGGAAGCTGGCAGCTTGGCCATTTCCTGGCCTGTAGTCGCTTCCTTGCCTGCATTGCCGAGCCAGCCGTCTACGTGAATCTCGAAGCTGCCGGAGCGTGCGAAGGCCAGCAGAATGATCCCGTCGATGCGGTTCTGATCTTCCGGTGCCAAGCGGTTATAGACCGCAGGCATGACATCGGCTCCAAAGGAGTAACCGGCCAGAATGAAGCGCTTGGTACCCCATTTCTGACGGTAGTGATTCATCAGGTCGGTGAGGTCGATGGCGGTCTGTTCCGGGGTCTTGTGTTCCCAGTAGTAGCGCAGCACATCAATGCCGACCACCGGATAACCCATCTTCGCCATATCGCCCGCCACGACCTTGTCCAGATCGCGCCAGCCGCCGTCGCCGGACATGAACAGGGTCACGGTGTCGGCGCTCTGGTTGGCGGCCACAGGCACTTCAACCGTCGGGATGCCCAGGCCGCCTGCGTCGTTTTCACCGAGCAGCAGGTGGCGAAGCTCGGTGTTGAGCACTTGAGGCAGGGAGATGTCGTAATCGCTGATGCTGGTTTCGGCGTTCGTCTGATCGCGTACGAAAGCGGCGCTCGGATCGTCCGGGGCGTCGTTCCAGGCGGCCAGCCAGTGACCGTGTGGCGCCTTTTGCGGCAGTGGAACATCGCAGATCTGTGGCGGGGTTTCATCCTGCTCCACCACCGGAGGAGGGTTGGAAACATGCTCCAGGGCAAAACCGACCGAAATGGCCTGTGCCTTGTCATCCTTCTGTTCGGCCAGCCAGCGCCATGCCAGGGTGGCGCCCGGGCCAATGCCGCCTACGACCAGAGGCGCACCATCGAGTTTTTGCAGAGCGGCCTGAAAGGTCTTCTGTTGCAGAACGCAGTCATCCTTTGGCAGGACCACCTGGACGATACGCGCCGAGGCGTCCTTGCTGATAGCCAGAAGTTGTTTGTCGCTCAACAGCTCTTCGGCGGTAACGGCAAGGGCTATCCGGGTCTTGACCTTGGTCGCCGGTGTCACGCTGATCAGTGGCGTGCCATCGTCAAGGCTCAGGCGTTCAAGGCTGGCAGGTGGAGCGGGGCGATTCCATAACCAGAGTCCGAGTGCTACCAGAAGCACAACACCCAGGGCAGCGAGCAAATAGCGCGAAAAGCGTCGAATCATCAGCGTTTCACCAATCCAGTCAGGCCGCCCGCAATCAGGGCGGCGGTGTCAGCCAGTGCCACGAGCGGATCGAGTCCGGCAGGCACGGCCATATAGCGAGGTTCCCAGTCCGGTTGGAACTTGTCCTTGAAGCGGCGCAGGCCCTGGAAGTTGTAAAGCTGTTCGCCGCGGCGGAACACCATTGACCCCAGACGCTGTGTCAAAGGCGCACCGCGTCGTGGCTGCAGGCCTGACAACGGCACCATGCCCAGGCTGAAGCGTGCATAGCCTTGCTGTTTGTAATGCAGGATCAGGCCGACCATCATGAATTCCATGGTCAGCTTCGGTGCATCCGGGTGCGAGCGCATCAGGTCCAGGCTGGCGAGTTCGAGGCTGTTGGTTTCCAGCAGATTGGCAAAAGCCACCGGCTTACCCTCGAAGTGGATGATGGCAATGCGGAAATACTTCAGGTACTCAGGGCTGAAACGGCCAAGAGAGAAGCCTTTTTCGCGGACATTCTTGCCGGTCAGCCAGGCATCGGAAATGGCTTTGAGTTCAGCCAGCGGCGCCTGGCCTGCTTCGTGGATCTCCAGCGACAGGCCATCGCGACCACCCCGGTTCCAGGTGTAGCGCAGGTCCTTCATCTCCTTGCCCTTGGCGTCGATATCGAAACGCCGCAGGTCTACCCGAGCTTCCTCGCCCAGCTTGATCGCCGTCAGGCCGATGTCCATGTAGTACGGCAGGTTTTCTGCACGTACCTGATAGAACACTGGGCGGGCGTGGTGGACGTCGCACAGGTCACGGAATTGCCAGATCAGTTCGGCGCGTTGCTGGGTCGGACCGATCGGGTCATACAGCGCAACAAGGCTGCGTCCGCGATGGGAATACATCAGGAAGGCGTTGTCGTTCGGGTGGAACAGAATCGCCTTGTCGCCGGTCAGGACCAGCCCGCCGTCGGGCTGGCTGGAGGCCTTGAGGATTGCAGCGGCTTTGTCCAGCTCTGCGGCGTTCGGTAACTTGATGACCGGACGTGCCGTGCGCAGCAGCCAGGTCAGGGAGACCACAACCAGCAACACCGCGCTGCCCAGTGCGGAGCGCAGGCCCCGTGGCGCATCGGCGTCGAGGGTGAATTGCCACCAGAGCTGGTGACTATAAGGTACGTCTTGATAGGCAAACAGCAGCAACCAGATCGATGCCCCTACAACGCAGGCGCTGGCAATCAGGTAAAGCGGCGAGAAGGGCAGCTCAAGCAGACGGCTTGGGCGATAGAACGAACGGCGGAAGGTGGCCAGAAGGCCTGCCGTCAGCAGCAGCAGGCTTGCTTCCTCCCAGTCGAAGCCCTTGAGCATCGACAGGACTGCGCCCACAAGCAGCAGAATGACCGTCAGCATCCACGCCGCCGACAATCGCCGCCGCAGGCCTTGGGCCAATAACAGGCAAAGCACGCCTACCAGGCTGGCGCCAAAGTGCGAGGCATTGATCAGGCGATGTGGAATCATGAAGCCGACGTTTTCCAGGCGGGTGTCGATTTCCGGTGTGGCACCTGAGAACAGCAAGACCACACCGGACAGGAACACCAGCAGCGCCAGGATCGGTGCGGCCAGCCCGGAAGCTACGCGCATGGCCTGGCGGGTGGGCAGCAGGCGCTGGGCTTCGGTAAACAGTAGTGTCAGGCAGGCCAGCAGCAGAGGCAGCACCACATAAATCAGGCGATACAGCAGCAAGGCCGCTGCCAATGGCGCGGCGCCCAGTTCGTTGGCGAAAGCTGCCAGTAGAATCGCCTCGAAAACCCCTACGCCGCCCGGTACATGGCTCAGTACGCCTGCGGCCAGGGCCAGCAGGTAAATGAGTATGAAAGCGCCCAGTGGCGGTGCTGACGGCAGCAGCAGGTAAAGCACCATTGCTGCGGCGACCACGTCCAGAGCGGTAATGACCAGTTGGATCAGCGTCAGGCGCAGGTCTGGAAGACGCAAGGTGCGTCGGCCGGCTCTGACCAGAATATTGTGCGGGATGGTCTGTTCCGGCAGGCGACGGCGATAGACCGCAATCGCCAGCAAGACGCTACCGACCAGGACTGCGGTAGCGATAACTGCCAGTACATCGGTTGGAAGTTTCAGTGCCAGGGAAGCGCCGGACAAGTTGCTCAGGGTCGCTACTGCCGCCAGGGGAGGCAAGGCGCAGCCCAGCGACAGGCTGGCGAACAGGGTCATGCGGGCGATTTCCATCGCTCCGATGCCATGGCGAGAATACAGCCGGTAACGTACCGAGCCGCCCGAGAGCATTGACAGGCCTACGGCATTGCCAATTGCAAATGAGGTAAAGCCGCCGAGTAACAAGGTGCGGGTCGGCAGGTTGACGTTTGCATAGCGGCTGGCGGACAGCTCGTAGCCCATCAGAATGACGAAGCCGATTACAGCAGCCAGCAGAGCGCCGCCCAAAGAGGGCAGGGGCACTGCGAACAGCGAGTCGCGCAGAGCAAAGAAGTCCATCTCGATCAGCATGTGGCGACAGGCGATCAAGGCCATGCCGAACAGTATCAGCATGACTGCCAACCCTATGGGTTGTCGGTACTTGCTGAGCAGTTCCAGCCAGCGGAAGCGGACAGTTTTTATCGAACTATTTGCAGCAACTGCTTCGTTGGTATCTGACGGGTTGTCGCGCATCAATCACTCCTTGGATCGTGCGCGACAGGATGGAGGTATGCAGCCAAGTTACCAATCCCTACGCAAAAAATATTTCGAGATGTTATCGCGTCAACGTCTCATGGGCGAACTGCGAATGGCTTGAGCGGGTGCCGTTCAGCTTTGATTCAGCTTAGGCGTATGTAACAAAAATGACTACGTTGTGTCATGCCGCATTGAAGCGTGCCGTAGCCGATTTTTCCTACAGCGTCTCGTAATGATTCTATCGGCAGCACATAGAAAAACTGTCGGACACGGAAATATTACGTTACGTACGTGATGATAGGGTTTCAGGGGGCGGGAGAAATAGTCTTTTTTTGTCAGACAGTTAGCATCGTTGGTCGCATGCTTTTTCATCAGGCACAAAAAAGGCCAATCTTTCGATTAGCCTCTTTTGATGTTTGGTTGCGGGAGCCGGATTTGAACCGACGACCTTCGGGTTATGAGCCCGACGAGCTACCAGGCTGCTCCATCCCGCGTCTGTGTGGCGGCATTCTACAGCCGAATCCAGATGTGTCAACCTTTAATGCAGAAAACCCGAAAATTAATCCTGTTTGCTGCCAGTTAACGGGCGTTAGCTTGCTAACTGCAAAACACACTGATGCCGCAATGCAAAAGGCCCGCTTTGTGGGCGGGCCTTTTACGGTACTGCATATGGTTGCGGGAGCCGGATTTGAACCGACGACCTTCGGGTTATGAGCCCGACGAGCTACCAGGCTGCTCCATCCCGCGTCTGATAGGGCGGCATTCTACAGGGGAACGCATGGCTGTCAATCATTAGTTTCAAAAAATGCTTTTTTCTTCAAATGGTTAGCGATGCAAGGCTTGCGGTACATCGGATATGGAGGCTTGTCTGACGGGCTGAAAGCTCTGTGTGCCAGTGTGGGGCCGCTTTTCCGATGCATTGATTTGGCATCATGAGTGTCACTTCCTGACACCAATGCGATACTGCACGGCCATTGATTGCAAAATCGCCTTTCATGACTCAGCGCAAAATCATCCATATCGACTGTGACTGCTTTTATGCAGCCATCGAAATGCGAGACGACCCGAGCCTTGCCAGCAAGCCGCTGGCTGTCGGTGGGTCGCCGGACAAGAGAGGGGTGATTGCGACCTGCAACTATGAAGCCCGTGCTTATGGGGTGCGTTCGGCGATGTCCTCGCGTCACGCTTTGACGCTGTGCCCGGACCTGAACATCGTCAAGCCGCGCATGGATGCCTATAAAGAAGCTTCTCGGGAAATCCAGGGCATTTTTCGCGATTACACCGACCTTATCGAACCGCTATCGCTGGACGAGGCTTTTCTGGATGTGTCCGATGCCAGCCATTTCTCCGGTAGTGCGACTCGTATCGCTCAGGATATCCGGCGCAGGGTCTCGAACCAGTTGCACATCACGGTTTCGGCTGGCGTGGCGCCCAACAAGTTTCTGGCCAAGATCGCCAGTGACTGGAAGAAACCCAACGGGCTGTTTGTGATAACGCCCGATCAGGTCGAGGATTTTGTCGCCTCGCTGCCGGTCAGCAAGCTGCACGGTGTCGGCAAGGTCACCGCTGACAAGCTGGGGAGGCTGGGCATCATCAGTTGTATGGACTTGCGTCGCTGGAGCAAGCTGGCGCTGGTACGTGAGTTCGGCAGTTTTGGCGAGCGGCTCTGGAATCTGGCGTTCGGGATCGATGATCGTCCGGTGCAGAATGACAGCAGGCGCCAGTCTGTGAGTGTCGAAAATACCTACGACACGGATTTGCCCGATCTGGCCAGTTGTATTGAAAAGCTACCGGCCCTGCTGGAAACCCTGACTGTTCGTATGGAGCGAATGGCCGGTCAATATCGTCCCGGCAAGCCGTTCGTCAAAGTGAAGTTTCATGACTTTACCCAGACCACGCTGGAGCAGTCGGGAGCAGGGCGGGATCTTGGCAGTTATGAGCAATTGCTGACCCAGGCTTTTGCGCGTGGCGCCAAGCCGGTTCGATTGCTGGGGATCGGTGTGCGCCTGCATGACTTGCGCGGCGCTCATGAGCAACTGGAGTTGTTTACCTGATAGTTGCAGGCTCCTTGCAAGGAGCCTGTTCGTCATTCGCTATCCGGGTCTGTGGCAGGTGCCACAAGGCGGCCAGCATCCTTGGCCAGGGACTTGAGAAACTCGTTTTGCAGTTGAGGATCGTTGCGTGTCAGCTCGATCAGGCTCTGCTCCAGCTCGCTGGCTTCTTCTTCAAGGCCCAGTTCCGAAAGACGCTTGACCCGATGGACCCACTGTTTGACTTCATCGTCTTCCAGATCGTCGTAGATCAGCTCATGAGCTTCCAGCAGCTTGCCCCGCAGTGACTGGCTGATAGGCAGGCTGGCATTGGCATGCGCGTTGTCCTGATCATCCTCGATATTGAGGTACAGGCGAGTGACGCGGCTCAGATCCTGTTCGGCAAACGGGCTGTCGAGCAGGTTGAGACGCAGAACCCCGTTGCGATCCGTATTCAGTTCGTGGGTTTCGTTGCCTGCCTTCACCATGACCGGGCGTTCGTTCCAGGGCAGGGTGGAGTTCTCGATTCTCTTGTCCTTCTGGACTTCATCGATGCTGGCCAGGTTCTGCTGCGCCCGGCCATGGGACGGTGCGTTCATGAAAGGATTGAGGCCGGCAACGCCGTAATTGATCCAGTCTTTGGTCACGCTGTCGGGCAGTGTGCCGAGAGCGAAGACATTGACCACGTTGGCGCCGATGCCGGCCACCACGGCAACGGCTCCCAGCGGAATTTCGTAGATTTCCCGCCAGGGTTGATAGGGGGTGTAGCGGTCGTAATGGCGGGTCACTTCAAAGTCAGTGACTTCAAAGGACTTATGCTCGTGAATCCGCACCCGGCGCTGTGGCAGCTCAAGCGTCTTGGGCTCGCCGATATCGATCTGCAGAGTGTGTTCCAGCAGTTTGCGCTCTATGCGTTCTTCGTGCTCGCTGCGTTGTGACAACTGATTGGCACAACCGCTGACGAGGAAAGTACCGCATAGAACGGCGCTGCCGAGGCTTAGGGTGCTTCGTCTGAACATGGGATCTCTTGATGCGGATTGGGCATGTGATGAGTGGCGCGCCCGCATGAACGGGCGCACCTGTGACTCAGCGCTTCACACGGCCCTGGATGAACGACAGCACGTCGGCGACCGCAATGGCTTGTGGTTGCGACTCGATTCGGCTCTTGTATTCCAGATTGCCTTCGGCCAGACCACGATCACTGACCACGATGCGATGCGGAATACCGATCAGCTCCATGTCGGCGAACTTGATGCCTGGGCTGGTTTTCTTGTCGCGGTCATCGAGCAGTACTTCAAAGCCCGCGGCGGTCAGCTCGGCATACAGCTTGTCTGTCGCTTCACGAACGGCTTCCGTCTCATAGCGCAATGGAACCAGTGCAATATGGAAAGGCGTCAGGGTGTCGTTCCAGATGATCCCGTTTTCATCGCTGTTCTGCTCGATGGCAGCTGCGACAACGCGGGAAACGCCGATACCGTAGCAACCCATGGTCAGGTTGACTGGCTTGCCGTTTTCGCCCAGTACCTGGCACTTCATCGCTTCGCTGTACTTGGTGCCCAGCTGGAAGATATGGCCGACTTCAATGCCGCGCTTGATTTCAAGCGTGCCTTTGCCGTCCGGGCTCGGGTCGCCGGCGACAACGTTGCGCAGGTCGGCAACGGCAGGTACAGGCAGGTCGCGTTCCCAGTTGACGCCAAAGTAGTGCTTGTCGTCGATGTTGGCGCCAACGGCAAAGTCGCTCATCAGCTCGACAGAGCGGTCGATGATGCAGGGCAGTGGCAGATTCAGTGGGCCCAGGGAGCCTGCGCCTGCGCCGATGGCGTCACGCAGTTCGGCTTCGGATGCCATCACCAGCGGGCTGGCGACCTGTTCCAGGTTGGCGGCCTTGATCTCGTTGAGTTCGTGGTCGCCACGAATGATCAGCGCGACCAGCTTGCCTTCTTCGGCAGCGTGGACGACCAGTGTCTTGACGGTCTTTTCGATTGGCAGGTTGAAGCCTTCGACCAGTTGCGCGATGGTCTTTGCATCCGGGGTGTCGACCAGTCGCAGCTCTTCAGTTGCAGCACCGCGGGACTTCTCGCGTGGTATTGCTTCGGCCTTCTCGATGTTGGCTGCGTAATCGGAGCCATTGCTGAAGACGATGTCGTCTTCACCGGAGTCTGCCAGCACGTGGAACTCGTGGGAGCCCGCGCCGCCGATGGAGCCGTTATCGGCCTCGACAGGGCGGAACTTCAGGCCCAGACGGGTGAATACGTTGCTGTAGGCCAGATGCATGCGGTCGTAGGTTTCCTGCAACGAAGCATGATCGGCGTGGAACGAATAGGCGTCCTTCATGACGAATTCGCGACCGCGCATCAAGCCGAAGCGTGGGCGGATCTCGTCGCGGAACTTGGTCTGGATCTGGTACATGTTGATCGGCAACTGCTTGTAGCTGTTGAGCTCGTTGCGTGCCAGATCGGTAATGACCTCTTCGTGGGTCGGGCCCAGGCAGAAATCACGGTTGTGGCGATCTACCAGGCGCATCAGCTCGGGGCCGTATTGCTCCCAGCGACCGGATTCCTGCCACAGTTCTGCGGGCTGGATACCCGGCATCAGTATTTCGAGTGCGCCGGCAGCGTCCATTTCTTCACGAACGATGGCTTCTACCTTGCGCAATACGCGCAGGCCCATGGGCAGCCAGGTGTAGAGGCCGGAAGCCAGCTTGCGGATCATGCCAGCACGCAGCATCAGCTGATGGCTGACCACGACTGCATCTGAAGGGGTTTCTTTCTGTGTGGCGAGCAAAAATTGACTGGTGCGCATGGTTGGCCGTTGTCTGTTGCTGGGACTGGAAATGACCCGGCATTGTACGGTGGTGTGCCGGTCGCGTACAGCGCGCGGCTGGCGGTGAGTCTCAGGGTAGTACTTTTGTGGCGATATGAAAAAACCCGGCAATCGAGCCGGGCTTTTTCAAGTAGCAGAGACCGGCCTGTGATTACAGGACCGAAATCGGGTAGTCGACGATCAGGCGGAACTCGTTGACGTCGCCGTCTGCCTGAGCATCGTTGCCACGGTGCCATGCTTGACGGATACGGAAGGACAAGTCCTTGGCCGGGCCGGCTTGTACGACGTATTTGGCTTCAAGGTTGGTTTCGTGGTGTTTGCCGTCTTCGCCATACATACCAGCATATGCGCTGTTAGTAGGGGTCTTGGTGCCATCGATGTCATAGCCGCGCAGGTAGCGAGTCATGAAGCTCAGACCCGGTACGCCGTAAGGAGCCATGTTCAGGTCGTAGCGAGCCTGCCAGGACTTCTCGTTAGGGGCGTTGAAGTCGGAGTACTGAACGGAGTTGTTCAGGAAGATCGAGTCAGCAGCGCGGTTGTTGTCACCGATACCGATGTAGTCGAACGGAGTATTACCGTCGATCTTCTGGAAGGCCAGAGTGACTGTGTGAGCCGCTGCGAAGGAGTAAGCGACAGAGCCGGAGGCTGCAGTGTTATTGATCGAGCCAGCCTTGGCGCTGCCTTCGTCGAGAGTGCGATAGATATTGGCGTCGAATGCCAGAGACTGATCGCCACCCAGAGGCAGGGCGTAATTCACGTTGCCGTAGTACTGATTCCAGATGTCTTCAAGTCTTGAAGCGTAGAACGCTACGCCAAGGTTCTCGGTGATTGCATATTTGCCACCAATGAAATCTGCGCTATTGGCTTCTTCACCATCAAAGTTATTGGCGTAGCTCGCAAAAATCTTGCCGCTACGGTTGGTGTCATCCTGGCTGGTGCCAGAGTAGAAATGGCCCGCTTCCAAGTCAAGCCCAGCGATCTCGCTGCTTTGCAGGCTGATACCGCTGGCAGTCTGAGGCAGGAGGCGGGAGCCGCCGACGGCAAATACCGGGTTGGCAGGTTGCATGTCGCCGACTTTCAGTTCGGTTTTCGAGACGCGGAATTTGACTGCGCCGCCGCCTTTACCAAAACTGTCTTCGTTGGTGCCGTCGGAGCTGGTTACCAGGTTGCCGGAACCGGAGTATTTTTTCTGGCCGTCCAGTTTCAGGCCGAAGTAGCCGAATGCTTCTACGCCGACGCCAACGGTGCCTTGGGTGTAGCCGGAGCTATAGTTGACCCACAGACCTTGAGTCCAGTCTTTGTCGTCGCGACGGCTAGGGCCAGTGGTGTTTTTCTTGTCACGGTCGTAATAGTAGTTGCGCAACTTCAGGTCAAGAGTGCTGCCCTCTACAAAGCCCTTGGCTTCAGACTGGTCACTGACGAACGGTGCTGCTGTTGCCATTTGGGCGCTGGCTGCAGTAATTGCCAGTGCGATTGCGCTCCACTTCATCACTCTCATCGTGATTGCTCCTTTGGTTTTAAGAAGATTCAGGCCGTCCCACCTGTTTTTTTATCTGGGCGGCTCTTTCTTTTTTTGTCGGCGAAAATCTATCTCACGCTGACGGTAGTTACGATAGTTGCTGCCCTGTCTTTCCAGAATCTTTACGGCGTTGTCGCTAAAAGTTTCACGCAGGTCGCAAATGCATCATTTCCTTATCATGTATCCAGCTTTGCTATCTTCAGGCCCTTGTATCCGCGTTGAAATGATCCAACTACAGATCGCCTTTCAGGATAGGTGCTCAAAGCTGTGAACTGCTATTCCCTTGGTCCTGATGTCCCTGTTTTCCGCCAGAGTCATTCAGGTCGTGTGAGTGTTGAAGCAACAAGCGTGCACAAAGTTCAAAATATTTGAAAAAAAATGTGAGATTTCAGTTTTTACTTGGGGTTTTTGTCGTAAGCATATGATTTTGATTGATTTATTTTTTCTGTGAAAAACGGGCTTTGCGGACCGATCAATGACCGGTTGAGGTGTCGGGAAGTCAGGAAATGTTACTGACTGCACCGGGATTTGAGTAAATCGCAGATCAGCGCTCTTTTTGGTATACCAAAGTGTTTCGTTTTGGTGCGCCGCTCCAAAAGGCTGCCATAACATGGATCCCGGCCTTTGCCTGCCAATAGGGTTGGCACGACGTTGTTTCATTTTTATGTTCATGTGCCGGTTTTTGCCGGTTTTCTTCTGCCTTCACCTGCAAGTGCCTCGCCGGCTGACGGGTGGCTTCCGGTATCAAACTGGTGCGGTTTTCATTGGAGGTGGGGCAGGGTGGTGCGCCGGTTTGCCGGGGGCGTATCGGCGGATCGTGATGAAATGTGCTCAGAAGGGTGAAGCGCTGTCCGATCCTGCGTATCCTGCCGGGCTATACGAGGCGCCGCACTCTTGCGGGGCAGGTTAGACATTCAACCTGGCAAATCGGGGGTTTTATCGTGTTCGTTCTGGATTCGCGTCTCAAGCAGGACTCTTTGCCTGTCGGTGATTTCCCGTTGTGCAGGCTTTTATTGTCCAATGACTCGCGCTACCCATGGTTCATCCTGGTGCCGCGTCGCGCTGATATCAGCGAAGTCTTTCAGCTTGAGGCGCAGGATCAATTGCAGTTGTGGCAGGAAACCACCGCTCTGTCTCAAATCCTGAAGAGTGCATTCGACGCTGATAAACTCAATGTTGCGGCGCTGGGTAATGTCGTCAGTCAGCTTCACATGCATGTCATCGTTCGCAAGCGTGATGATGCAGCCTGGCCCGCGCCTGTGTGGGGCAAGCATCCGGCCCTTCCTTATACAGACGAACAGTTCGCAGCCGTTCTCGAGCGATTGAGGCCGGTATTGACGCAAGATTTCCGATTTGAGGGTGAGTGATCATGAACCTTGATGAGCGAGTCATGGAGTTGGAAAGCCGCCTGACTTTTCAGGAGGATACGCTTCAGGCGTTGAATGATGTGCTGGTGATACAGCGACGTGAGCTGGATCGATTGCAGTTGCAAATGACCGCGATGCTCAAGCGTCAGGAAGAAATGGGCAGCCAGTTCGATACGTTCGTAGAGGACGCTCCGCCGCCTCATTACTGATGTTTGCAGCAATAAAAAAACCGCGCTTTCCCTGAGGAAGGCGCGGTTTTTTATGGGGCGGCAGAAATCAGCGGCGCGGCAATGCGGCGATGACGTCTTCGGCTTGCAGGCCTTTGTCGCGGTTCATTACGGAGAACTCTACGCGCTGACCTTCGACGAGTACGCGGTGACCTTCACCGCGGATGGCACGAAAGTGTACGAAGATATCGTCGCCGGAATCGCGCGAGATGAAACCGAAGCCCTTGGAGGTATTGAACCACTTCACGGTGCCTGTATCGCGATTGCCCAGGTCGTGGCTTTGAGGTGCCGGTGAAGGCGAGGATCTGTAGAAGCTGACTCCCAGATGAAGTGCAACGGCAACTATGGCGACAATCAGGCTGATGATGATTGCCGGTTGACCAGCGATTTTATCGAGCGGAACGAGCAGGGTAAGGATTTGTATGATGACGGCAAGAACAAGCAGTGCACTGACCAGATTTTGCAGGTTGTGACGTGGTCCCCGGTTCCAATAGGGAATCACTGGAGCAAGCACCAGGTTGAGAAGCCCGAAGAAAGCCAGATAAAGCGCATCGGGTTGCAGCATTTCACTGCGCAGGCTGGGTATGAAGGAAAGCAGCAAGGCTGCTGCTCCCGTTACCAGGTGGACGATTTTCAACATTTTAAAAAGCTCACATTAAGAAGGATCACAAGGAAATAGCTGGTAGCGCCCGGTACGCTTCTGAAAAAGTGGAGGCGTGATGCACGAGCGATGGTCCAGCCTATGCGCTACTGCCGGATGGCAGGATCGGTAGCGACACGTTGTGTATTTAACAGCAAAGCCGAAGTCTACTCAAATCAAGTACCTGTGCGGCCTTGCTGCTTTGTTGGCGCCAATAAAGCGTCCTCTTCGATAGCCTTGAGATAGAGCCTCTGGCCGGGTTCTGGCGAATTCATGGAACTCGTTTTGCCGTCAGGGAGTCAGACAGGCTTGACGATTCAGGTGCTACTTTCCTGTATGGATGTGCCTATTTGAGCGAGTGCACCAATAGAAGGCTGCGCCCGTTGGCGTCTCTTGATAAAGTAGCGCTGTTACTGCTTTCCAATCCTCATCTAAAAGGGCATGAAACATGGCAATCGATATCGGTATCAGTGAAGAGGATCGCAAATCGATCGTAGACGGTCTTTCGCATCTGCTTGCAGATACTTATGTACTTTACCTCAAGACTCACAACTTTCACTGGAATGTCAGTGGGCCGATGTTTCGCACACTGCACCTGATGTTTGAAGAGCAATATAACGAGTTGGCACTGGCGGTAGACTCCATCGCTGAACGTATTCGTGCTCTCGGGTTCCCGGCGCCGGGCACGTATTCGACTTATGCTCGCCTGTCTTCGATCAAGGAAGAAGAAGGTGTGCCAAGTGCTGAAGATATGATCAAAAGTCTGGTTCAGGGCCAAGAGGCTGTTGTCCGCACAGCACGTAGCCTTTTTCCTCTGCTGGAGACAGCCAGTGACGAGCCTACTGCCGACTTGCTGACACAGCGCATGCAGGTTCACGAGAAAACTGCGTGGATGTTGCGTTCGATGCTTGAGTCCAGGTAACAGCTGAAGAGCAGCAGCGCCTGCCTGCTGCTCGTCTCAGGGCGCGTTGCCGTTTTTGCAGATGGCGACGCGCGTCTTGCGGCGATCATTCTGTCAGGGCATTCGGCCTGTATCGGGCCTTTGGCCAACCCTGCGCCGTGTGTTCTCGTCGCTTGTTATGCAAATGTAAAATATAAATATTAAACGCATTTGGTTGTCGCACTTAAGTTATAGCGCTGTCTTGAATTCTTTCTTCCTTGTTCTCTTGTAGTCATCTCCTACAACGTCAAGGTGTTGGTTCTACTGGATATAAGATCTTTAATCGGGCCTTATAGGAGTCGCATTTATTTATTTTTAAATGTTTCTTATTAGTGTTCGAATTGATTTTTTAGAAGGTGGATCGGCCATGGTTAGAGGTGTTGAACGTGAGGTCAAAGATTTAAGCAGGCATTCGTCTATACGCAATGATCCTTTTGTCGAAGACTTCAATATGAATCTGGCACAGCCGCACTCCAAATCGGTGCGGCTTAATGGGTTGGCGACCTGCCTGCGTCTGGAAAAGGTCTACTGGAACATACTGTCGGCGATTGCCCGATCCAATAATTGCTCCGTGAATGCAGTGCTCTCCTATATCGACAGGGAGGTTCACTTGCGTTACGGCGGTGTAAAGAACTTTAGCGGGCTGATCCGCGTTGTCTGCGTCGCTCACCTTTTGAAGGCCGATCGTCTTGAGGCTCAGGCCTGATGTTTCTTCGGGTTCGCCTCTGGCGGGCCTTTCGAGCGGTGTCGCAAGCCTGTTGCCCGGCACGAATACGAACTTATCCAGACAGGATGAGTTCGTTCGGCTGCACGGCCTCGATTAACTCTATATAATCCTTCGCCTTGCTGGCGGGCATGGCTCTGCGTTGCAGGGTCTGGCTTGAACCGGGTGCCGGTGCATTGCACTATCGAGCGCAGGCCAGGAGCGAATGCCCCACCGAATTTCGAATTACGAGAAGTGAACACACCATCATGATGCGCAGCCATTATTGCGGCCAACTGAACGAAAGTCTGGAAGGTCAGGAAATTACCCTTTGCGGATGGGTCCACCGTCGTCGTGACCACGGGGGCGTTATCTTCCTCGATATCCGCGACCGTGAAGGCATGGCCCAGGTGGTGTTCGATCCGGATCGTGCCGATACCTTTGCCGCTGCCGACCGTGTGCGCAGCGAATATGTCGTCAAGGTCGTCGGCAAGGTGCGTGCCCGCCCGGCGGGTGCCGTCAACGCCAATATGGCCTCCGGTGCCATTGAAGTGCTGGGTTACGAGCTGGAAGTCCTGAACGAATCGGAGACTCCGCCGTTCCCGCTGAACGAATATTCCGATGTCGGTGAAGAGACGCGCCTGCGTTATCGCTTCATCGATCTGCGTCGCCCGGAAATGGCCGAGAAGCTGCGTCTGCGCTCGCGCATCACCACCAGCATCCGTCGCTATCTCGACGACAACGGCTTCCTGGACGTCGAGACGCCTATCCTGACTCGCGCCACGCCTGAAGGCGCTCGCGACTATCTGGTGCCAAGCCGCACACACCCGGGCAGTTTCTTTGCCCTGCCGCAATCGCCTCAACTGTTCAAGCAGTTGCTGATGGTGGCCGGCTTCGACCGTTACTACCAGATCGCCAAATGCTTCCGTGACGAAGACCTGCGTGCCGACCGTCAGCCTGAGTTCACTCAGATCGACATCGAGACCAGCTTCCTCAATGAAGAAGACATCATCGGTCTGACCGAGAAAATGGTTCGTCAACTGTTCAAGGAAGTGCTGGATCTGGAATTCGGTGAATTCCCGCACATGACCTTTGAAGAAGCCATGCGTCGCTATGGCTCCGACAAGCCGGACCTGCGCAACCCTCTTGAACTGGTCGATGTTGCCGATCAGCTCAAGGAAGTCGAGTTCAAGGTTTTCAGCGGTCCTGCCAACGATCCGAAGTGCCGGATTGCCGCATTGCGCGTTCCAGGCGGTGCAAGTATTCCTCGTAAACAGATCGACGATTATACAAAGTTCGTCAGCATCTACGGTGCCAAGGGCCTGGCGTACATCAAGGTCAACGAGCGCGCCAATGGCGTTGATGGCCTGCAATCGCCAATCGTCAAGAACATCCCGGAAGCCAACCTCAATGTGATCCTCGATCGCGTTGGCGCGGTTGATGGCGATATCGTGTTCTTCGGCGCGGACAAGGCCAAGATCGTCAGCGAGGCCCTGGGTGCGCTGCGTATCAAGGTTGGTAACGATTTCAAGCTGCACACCTGCGAGTGGGCTCCGATGTGGGTCGTCGACTTCCCGATGTTCGAAGAGAACGACGACGGCAGCTTCAGCGCGTTGCACCACCCCTTCACGGCACCAAAGTGTACCCCTGAAGAGCTGGAAGCCAACCCTGGCAAGGCGCTGTCCCGCGCTTACGACATGGTGCTCAACGGTACCGAGCTGGGCGGTGGTTCGATCCGTATCCACCGCAAGGAAATGCAGCAAGCGGTATTCCGTCTGCTGGGCATCAAGGAAGACGAGCAGCAAGAGAAGTTCGGCTTCCTGCTCGACGCTCTGAAGTACGGCGCACCACCTCATGGCGGTCTGGCTTTCGGCCTGGACCGTCTGGTGATGCTGATGACAGGTGCCCAGTCGATCCGTGAAGTGATCGCCTTCCCGAAAACCCAGAGCGCTGCCGACGTCATGACCCAGGCTCCTGGTGTCGTGGATGCCAAGGCTCTGCGTGAGCTGCACATTCGTCTGCGCGAGCAGCAGAAGGCCGAGTGATGCGGGGCGGGGCGCATTCTTGATGCGTCCCGCATTGCAGGTTTTCCAGGCTGTGCCTTGTCGAGTGAAAAGCCTTTTGCCCGTGTGTGCGGGTGAAAGGTGAAGGTGTTTCAAAAAGAATCTGGAGCGAGAAATGGCAGGTCATTCTAAGTGGGCGAACATCAAGCACCGCAAAGAGCGTCAGGATGCCAAGAAAGGCAAGATCTTCACCAAGTGGATTCGTGAACTGACTGTCGCTGCCCGTCAGGGTGGCGGTGATCCAGGTTCCAACCCGCGTCTGCGTCTGGCGCTGGACAAGGCCCTTGGCGCCAACATGACCCGTGACACCATCGACCGTGCTGTTGCGCGTGGTGTCGGTGCGGACGATGGCAATGATGTCGAGGAACTGGGTTACGAGGGCTATGGTCCTGGCGGTGTCGCTATCATGGTCGAGGCCATGACCGACAACCGTAACCGTACCGCCGCTGCCGTACGTCATGCCTTTACCAAGTGTGGCGGCAACCTGGGTACTGACGGTTCCGTAGCTTATCTGTTCGATCGCAAGGGGCAGATCTCGTTTGCTGCCGGTGTCGATGAAGATGCACTGATCGAAGCGGCGATGGAGGCTGATGCCGATGACGTCGTGAGCAATGAAGATGGCTCCATCGACGTGTTTACGTCGTTCGCCGGTTTCTACGCGGTTCGCAATGCGCTGGAAGCAGCTGGTTTCAAGGCATCCGACGCAGAAATCGTCATGTTGCCGACGACCAGTGCGGTGCTCGATCTGGAAACCGCAGAAAAGGTTCTCAAGCTGATCGACATGCTTGAAGACCTGGATGACGTGCAGAACGTCTATTCCAATGCGGAAATTCCCGATGACGTCCTGGAACAGCTTGGCTGATCAAGGGTTGTCGGTTGTACATTGGAGGCCGGGGGCAGGAAGCGGTGATCATCACGCCGCTATCGGCCTCCGGCTTCTGCCTTTATGCTGCATTCATTGTTTTGCGTTAGTTCTTAAGCTGCGGGTGTTATGACTCTTATTCTTGGTATCGACCCCGGTTCGCGAATCACCGGTTATGGCGTTGTGCGTGATACCGGGCGTGGTTGTGTCTATGTGGCTTCGGGCTGCATTCGCACGGGGGCTGGCGAGTTGCAGGAGCGGTTGCAGATTGTGTTTCGCGGTGTGCGGGAGGTCATCCAGACCTATGGCCCGGTCACCATGGGAATCGAAAAGGTCTTCATGGCCCGCAATGCCGATTCTGCACTGAAGCTGGGGCAGGCCAGGGGGGCGGCCATTGTGGCGGGTGCCGAGGAAGGCCTGGAGATCGCCGAGTACACGGCAACTCAGGTCAAGCAGGCGGTTGCCGGAACCGGTGGCGCCAACAAGGAGCAGGTGATGATGATGGTCATGCATTTGCTCAAGCTGACCCAGAAACCCCAGATCGATGCATCCGATGCCCTGGCTATTGCGCTGTGTCATGCGCACACACGTTCAAGCCTGATTCCCCATGGTCTGGGGACTGCGCGCAGCCGCGGTGGCCGGTTGCGTCTCTGACTGCATCATTCGCATGCATATTTTTACTTGCAGGTCTGGCGACTCCTGTGATGATGGTGTTCATATTTTTCGCGCTGGCGATGCCAACGATGGGCAAGACGAAAGGATCTGATACGTGATTGGACGTTTACGTGGCTTTCTCGCCGAGAAACAGCCACCGCATCTGGTGCTGGACGTCAATGGCGTCGGCTATGAGCTGGAAGTACCCATGACGACGCTTTACCGCTTGCCGCATGTGGGTGAGCCAGTGACCTTGCATACCCATCTGGTGGTTCGCGAAGATGCGCATTTGCTCTATGGTTTTTACGAGAAGCGCGAGCGTGAGCTGTTTCGTGAGCTGATTCGCCTCAATGGTGTCGGCCCTAAGCTGGCGCTTGCCTTGATGTCGGGCCTTGAGGTCGATGAGCTGGTGCGCTGCGTTCAGGCGCAGGATACTTCGGCCCTGACCCGGATTCCGGGGGTCGGCAAGAAGACTGCCGAGCGTCTGTTGGTCGAACTCAAGGACCGTTTCAAGGCCTGGGAGGCACTACCCGGCACATTTACGCTGGTATCCAGTGGTCCGAATCAGCCCGAGCCGGTGGCGTCTGCCGAGTCCGATGCGGTCAGCGCGCTGATTTCCCTGGGCTATAAACCTCAAGAGGCGAGCAAGGCCGTCTCTGCGATCAAGGAAAAAGGCTTGAGCAGTGCAGATCTGATCCGACGTGCTTTGAAGGGGATGGCGTAAGTGATTGAAGCTGATCGCCTGATTACCGCCAGCAGTGGTCGTGATCGTGAGGAACAACTGGACCGCGCCATTCGCCCTCTGAGTCTGGCTGACTACATTGGTCAGCCGACGGTGCGCGAGCAGATGGAGCTGTTCATCCAGGCCGCGCGTGGGCGTAATGAATCGCTGGACCACACCTTGATCTTCGGCCCGCCAGGGCTGGGCAAGACCACGCTGGCCAATATCATTGCCCAGGAAATGTCGGTGTCGATCAAAAGCACGTCCGGCCCCGTGCTGGAGCGCCCCGGGGATCTGGCCGCGATCCTGACCAACCTCGAACCCCATGATGTGCTGTTCATCGATGAAATCCATCGGTTGTCGCCTATCGTCGAAGAGGTTCTGTACCCGGCGATGGAAGACTTTCAGCTCGACATCATGATTGGTGAGGGGCCTGCCGCTCGCTCGATCAAGCTTGATCTTCCGCCTTTCACGCTGGTGGGGGCGACGACTCGCGCTGGCATGCTGACCAACCCGTTGCGCGATCGTTTCGGGATCGTCCAGCGCCTTGAGTTCTACAGCACGGCCGACCTGTCGACTATCGTGTCGCGCTCCGCCGGTATTCTCGGGCTGGTCATCGAGCCTGAGGGGGCCTTTGAAATAGCCCGTCGTGCTCGTGGAACGCCGCGTATTGCCAACCGCTTGCTGCGGCGCGTACGGGATTTTGCCCAGGTACGCGGTAATGGCCAGATCACCCGGCAAACGGCCGACAAGGCACTGAACCTGCTGGATGTCGACGAACATGGTTTCGACCATCAGGACCGGCGTCTTCTGCTGACCATGATCGAGAAGTTCGATGGCGGTCCTGTTGGCATAGACAGCCTGGCTGCGGCCATCAGTGAGGAGCGGCACACCATTGAAGACGTGCTGGAACCCTATTTGATCCAGCAAGGCTATATCATGCGTACGCCGCGTGGACGAGTCGTTACCCGGCACGCCTACCTGCACTTTGGGCTGAACATTCCTTCGAGAATGAGCGAGATGTCTGCGCCGGAGGATTTCGTGGATGACTCGACCGATTAATAGTGGCCACCACCGATTTATTTGTAGTTTTGGTGGTCAGATTGCCAGCGTGATGGCTGAAGCCATCAATAAGTGGCAAAACCATGAAAAACAGTTGCCTGACCCGATTGGCAACCTGAGGAGTAAGCACTAGAGTATGCGCGCGCAAAACGGGGCTCCGTCGTTCGCACATCGCTGTCGCGTTTATTACGAAGACACCGATGCAGGCGGCATCGTCTACTACGTCAACTATTTGAAATTCATGGAGCGGGCTCGTACCGAGCAGCTGCGAGCGCTGGGTTTTGCCCAGTCCGAGCTGGCGAAGGAGGACCTGCTGTTCGTCGTGCATTCCAGTGAGGCTCGTTATCACAAGCCGGCGCGACTGGACGATGAGCTGCTGGTAAGCGCTGAAGTAATCGAATTGAACCGTGTCAGCCTGCGTTTCAAACAGCAGGTCAGGCTGGCTGCGGATGCAACGCTGCTCTGTGAGGGGCAGTTTTTGGTGGCGTGTGTACGCGCCGATAGTTTGAAACCCCGGGCCATTCCCGAAGCTTTGCGAGCGGCCTTTGCCGACCAGAGCGGCGCGGGCATACATTCAGAGCAGGAGATAAAGCGTGGAAGCTAACGTCGTCGACCATTCCTCCATGTGGAGTTTGGTCAGCAATGCCAGCATTGTTGTTCAGTTGGTCATGCTGATGCTTGTGGCTGCTTCAGTCACTTCGTGGATCGTGATCTTTCAGCGCGGCAACATGCTGCGTGCCGGTCGGCGTGCCCTGGACAGCTTCGAGGAGCGTTTCTGGTCCGGTATCGATCTTTCCAAGCTCTATCGTCAGGCGGGCAGCAACCCTGACCCGGACTCCGGCGTCGAGCAGATCTTCCGTGCCGGCTTCAAGGAGTTCTCCCGTCTGCGTCAGCAGGCTGGCGTCGATCCAGATGCGGTGATGGAAGGTGTGGCTCGTGCCATGCGCGTTGCCATTTCCCGTGAAGAAGAAAAACTGGAAGCCGGCCTGCCGTATCTGGCAACCGTGGGTTCCACCAGTCCTTATATCGGCCTGTTCGGTACGGTCTGGGGGATCATGAACTCCTTCCGCGGTCTGGCGACTGCGCAGCAGGCGACCCTGGCCACTGTGGCTCCCGGTATTGCCGAGGCATTGATCGCAACGGCCATTGGCCTGTTCGCAGCAATCCCTGCGGTTATCGCTTACAACCGTTTTGCCGCTCGCAGCGAGACTCTGATCGGCCGTTACTACACGTTCGCTGATGAGTTCCAGGCGATCCTGCACCGTAAAGTGCATACCAGCGAAGAGTGAGCAGGTAATTCCCCATGGCTTTAATCGCTCGAGATCGTCGCAGAAAACGCAAGCCGGTCGCCGAAATGAACGTGGTGCCATACATCGACGTGATGTTGGTGCTGCTCGTCATCTTCATGGTGACCGCTCCCATGATCAACCAGGGCGTGAAAGTCGACTTGCCCAAGGTCTCCAGCGAGGCTTTGCCGCAAGACAACAACAATCAGGTCCTGACCATTTCGATCAAGGCTGACAAGACCTACTACTGGAACCTTGGCAGCGAAGTCGATACCGAAAAGCAGATGGACAAGGCAATGACCCTGCCTCAACTGACTGCAGCCGTGACCAAGATCGTCGCAGCCGGTCGTGATGCCGGCAAGCAGACGCAGGTTTTCATTCGTGGCGACAAGACCGTTGATTACGGTTCTGTGATGGGCACGATGGGCGGACTGCAGAAGGCTGGGGTAGGGAACGTTGGCTTGATTACTGAGGCCCCCTGATGCAGCCGATTCGAGAGCCGTCTGCCTCGGAAAGCTACTTCTGGCCCTCTGTCTGGGCTGTGGCCCTGCATATCCTGATTTTTGGCATGCTTTTCGTGAGCTTTGCCATGACTCCTGAGTTGCCGGAGGCTAAACCTGTCGTTCAGGCTACGCTGTACCAACTCAAGTCCAAGAGTCAGGCGACGACCCAGACCAACCAGAAGATTGCGGGCGAGGCAAAGAAAGCCGCTGCACGACAGACTGAAGTCGAGCAGCTGGAGCAGAAGAAAATCGAGCAGCAGAAACAGGAAGCTGTGAAGGCTGCGGAACAAAAGAAAGAAGAGGCTGCCCAAAAAGCCGAAGAACAGAAGGCCGAAGAGCAGAAAGCTGCTGACGAGGCTAAAAAGGCCGAGCAGAAAGCCGAGGAAGCCAAAAAGGCCGATGAGGCGAAGAAGGCTGCGGATGCGAAAAAGGCTGAAGAGAAACAATTGGCTGATATAGCCAAGAAGAAAGCCGAAGAAGAAGCGAAGAAGAAAGCCGAGGAAGACGCGAAGAAAGCCGCCGCCGAGGAAGCCAAGAAACAGGCTGCCGATGAAGCGAAGAAAAAAGCGGCTGAAGACGCGAAGAAAAAGGCTGCCGAGGACGCCAAGAAGAAAGCTGCTGCCGACTCTGCGAAAAAAGCACAGGAAGCTGCACGCAAGGCTGCAGAGGACAAGAAGGCACAGGCCCTGGCCGACCTGCTTTCCGACAAGCCACAGCGGCAACAGGCTCTGGCCGATGAACTTGGCGACGAGACTGCGGGTAACTTCGATGACCTGATTCGTCTGCGTGCATCCGAAGGCTGGGCTCGCCCACCATCGGCGCGCAAGGGCATGGCAGTGGTATTGCAGATCGGCATGTTGCCGGACGGTACAGTGACTTCGGTGACTGTTTCCAAGTCTAGTGGTGACGGTCCGTTCGACAGTTCGGCAGTGGCAGCGGTCAAGAATATTGGTCGTTTGACAGAAATGCAGGGTTTGAAGCCAGCGGACTTCGCTCCCTATCGTTCATTCAAGATGACATTCACACCTGAGGATCTAGCCTTGTGATTAACCTTCTTCGAGGACTGCTTTTGGTTCTTTGCTGCGCGGCGGGCTTAGCCGTTGCAGAAGAAAAGAACATCATGGTCACCAGCGGAAGTGACCGCGCCACTCCGATTGCTGTCGTGCCTTTTGGCTGGCAGGGCGGCAACGTGCTGCCGGAAGACATGGCCGATATCGTCAGTAACGACCTGCGTAACTCGGGTTACTACTCGCCGATTCCCAAACAGAACATGATCAGCCTGCCGACCCAGGCCAGCGAAATCATTTTCCGTGACTGGAAGGCCCTGAATGCGCAATACGTCATGGTCGGCAACATCGTCCCGGCGGGCGGTCGTCTGCAGATCCAGTACGCGCTGTTCAACGTTGCCACCGAGCAGCAGGTTCTGACCGGTAGCGTGTCGGGTACCAACGACCAGTTGCGGGACATGGCGCACTACATTGCCGACCAGTCGTTCGAGAAACTGACCGGCATCAAGGGCGCGTTCTCCACCCGCATGCTGTACGTGACTGCCGAGCGCTTCTCGGAAAGCAACACCCGTTACACCCTGCAACGTTCGGACTACGACGGTGCCCGTGCCGTGACGCTGCTGCAATCGCGCGAGCCGATCCTGTCGCCACGCTTTGCTCCTGATGGCAAGCGCATCGCCTATGTATCGTTCGAGCAGAGACGCCCACGTATCTTCGTTCAGCATATCGATACCGGTCGCCGTGAGCAGATCACCAACTTCGAAGGCCTCAACGGCGCGCCTGCATGGTCGCCTGATGGCAGCAGGCTGGCGTTCGTGCTGTCCAAGGACGGCAACCCTGAGGTTTACGTGATGAACCTGGCGACTCGTCAGCTGAGCCGCGTGACCAACGATTCGTCCATCGATACCGAACCGTTTTTCGGCAAGGATGGCTCTACGCTGTACTTCACGTCGGACCGTGGCGGCAAGCCACAGATCTACAAGACAAACATCAATGGCGGTGGTGCCGAGCGTGTGACGTTCGTGGGTAACTACAATGCCAACCCGAAATTGTCAGCTGATGAAAAGACGCTGGTAATGATTCACCGGCAGGACGGCTTCACTAATTTCAAGGTCGCAGTGCAGGATTTGGCTCGCGGAAGTGTAAAAATCCTCACAGATAGCAACCTTGATGAGTCGCCTACTGTTGCGCCCAACGGCACCATGGTAATCTACGCCACCCGCCAGCAGGGCCGGGGAGTCTTGATGCTCGTGTCCATTAACGGACGCGTAAGGCTCCCGCTTCCTACCGCTCAAGGCGAAGTCAGAGAACCTTCCTGGTCCCCTTACCTGAACTGACGCGGCGCTACACGATTTGCTTAACACACTGGGGTTCATTAGGAGTTTCAAGATGGAAATGTTGAAGTTTGGTAAGTTTGCTGCGCTGGCTCTGGCCATGGCTGTAGCTGTTGGTTGCTCGTCCAAAGGCGGTGATAACGCTGGCGCTGGCGCTGTTGACCCTAACGCTGGTTACGGTGCCAACACTGGCGCTGTAGATGGCAGCCTGAGCGAAGAAGCTGCTCTGCGTGCAATCACCACCTTCTACTTCGAATACGACAGTTCGGATCTGAAGCCAGAAGCACTGCGCTCCCTGGACGTGCATGCTAAAGACCTGAAAGCAAACGGCGCTCGCGTCGTTCTGGAAGGCAACACCGACGAGCGTGGTACTCGTGAGTACAACATCGCCCTGGGCGAGCGTCGTGCGAAAGCCGTTCAGCGCTACCTGGTTCTGCAAGGCGTTTCCCCAGCTCAGCTGGAGCTGGTTTCCTACGGCGAAGAGCGTCCAGTTGCTACCGGCAACGACGAGCAGTCCTGGGCTCAAAACCGTCGCGTCGAACTGCGTAAGTAATTTGACATGCGAACGTGCCGACGTGCTTTAACCGTTTTGGCCCTCACCCTCCCGCTTTCAGCGTGGGGTGCGGTTCCTGTGGTCGATGACAATTCTGGCTCTGGTAGCAGCAGTTATCCGCCAGCGGGTTATGGCACGTCCGGCGCCTATGCCGGGGGAGGGGTTTCGACCCCGACCTCGGCAAATGGTCAGCTGTTCATGCAATTGCAGCAAATGCAGGAAGAAATCGCGCGCTTGCGTGGTCTCGTTGAAGTCCAGCAGAACGATATTCAGCGCATGAAGCAGGAAGCGCTGGAGCGTTATCAGGATCTGGATTCTCGTATCTCCAGTGGCGCAGCCGCTGCAGCTACCAATAATTCCCAACCTTCTGGCGGCAGTATCGACGCCAGCGGGACGCCTTCGGCCCCAGCGGCCCAGGCTCCGGCAGCAGGCACAGAGCCTCCTGATCCGGCGAAGGAAAAGCTCTATTACGAAGCGGCCTTCGATTTGATCAAAGCCAAGGATTTCGATAAGGCCAGTCAGGCTTTTACCGCTTTCCTGCGCAAGTACCCAAACAGCTCGTATGCGGGCAATGCCCAATACTGGCTGGGCGAAGTGAATCTGGCCAAGGGTGACCTTCAGGGCGCTGGCCAGGCATTTGCCAAGGTCAGCCAGTTGTACCCGAAGCATTCCAAGGTGCCTGATTCGCTTTATAAGCTGGCCGATGTCGAGCGTCGCCTCGGTCACACAGACAAGGTCAAAGGCATTTTGCAGCAAGTCGTTGCCCAATATCCGGGCAGTTCCGCTGCACAATTGGCACAGCGGGATCTTCAGCGTCTCTGATGCGCAGACCCGTTATTCAAGAAAGCCGCGCTTGTCGCGGCTTTTTTCGTTAGAATTTCGCACCCGAAATTCCGGTAATTATTACGCTTCGCTGGATTCTGCGATTGCAGGGTGCTTTGAAGTGCCTGACGGAGGCGGACGGCCTGTTTAGCTGTTACGCCCGTGGCTTATATGCAAGACACATTACGCATCACCGAAATATTTTACTCGTTACAGGGTGAAACCCGTACGGCTGGGCTGCCCACCGTATTCGTGCGCCTCACTGGTTGCCCCCTGCGCTGCCAGTATTGCGACAGTGCATATGCTTTCAGCGGTGGAAAGATCCATACGCTGGATGACATCCTTGAGCAGGTCGCTGCCTATCGCCCGCGCTATGTCTGTGTGACCGGTGGTGAACCGCTTGCCCAGCCCAATGCGATTCCCTTGCTTGAGCGTCTGTGCGATGCCGGTTATCAGGTTTCGCTGGAAACCAGTGGTGCCCTGGACATATCGGCTGTCGATTCTCGTGTCAGTCGCGTGGTCGACTTGAAGACTCCAGGCTCCAAGGAGGTCGCGCGCAACCGCTACGAAAACATGGAATTGCTGACTCCCAACGATCAGGTCAAGTTTGTGATCTGCTCCAGGGACGACTACGACTGGGCGGTTTCCAAGCTGATCCAGTACGGGCTGGACAAGCGGGCTGGCGAAGTACTGTTCTCTGCCAGCCACCATGAATTGAAAGGGCGGGACCTGGCGGACTGGATCGTTGCAGACAACCTGCCTGTCCGCTTGCAGATGCAATTGCACAAAATTCTTTGGGATGACGAGCCGGGGCGCTGAAATGAGTGAATTGACCATGACCGAAAAACGAGCCGTAATCCTGCTGTCCGGCGGCCTTGATTCAGCCACTGTAGTTGCCATGGCCCGAGCCGAAGGCTACGCCTGCTACACCATGAGTTTCGACTATGGGCAGCGCCATCGTGCCGAGCTGAACGCTGCTGCACGTGTTGCACGGGATCTGGGCGCCATCGAGCACAAGGTTATCGGCCTCAACCTCAACGGGATTGGTGGTTCTGCATTGACCGACAGCTCCATCGCTGTCCCTGAGTCGCCGACTGAAGGCATTCCGGTTACTTACGTACCTGCACGCAATACCGTGTTCCTGTCCCTTGCTCTTGGCTGGGCAGAGGTGCTGGAAGCCCGCGATATCTTTATCGGCGTCAATGCCGTGGATTATTCAGGCTATCCGGATTGCCGCCCCGAGTTCGTCGAGTCGTTCGAGCGCATGGCCAATCTGGCGACCAAGGCGGGTGTTGAGGGGCAGGGGTTCACCATCCGTGCGCCGCTGCAAAACCTCAGCAAGTCAGACATCGTCAAGGCTGGCGTGGCTCTGGGCGTCGATTATGCGCTCACCGTTTCGTGCTATCAGGCTGATGATGAAGGCCGCGCATGCGGTAAATGCGACAGCTGCCGCCTGCGTGCAGAAGGCTTCGCAGCCGCCGGTGTAGCGGACCCGACACGTTATTTTTGATTTTTTTACAGAAAGGTGTTGAATTACTGATAAAAATCAGTAATATACGCGCCACACAACAGAGGGTCGTTAGCTCAGTTGGTAGAGCAGTTGGCTTTTAACCAATTGGTCGTAGGTTCGAATCCTACACGACCCACCATTTTCATAGCGGTTCGCGAGTATCTAGAGGGGGCCTGTCAGCCAGTTTCTAGTCTTGCAGCCGTATGGAGCGAACCTTAGGCTTGCTTCGCCATGATGTAAATATGAAATAGCCCACTACCGTCATAGGTCAGTGGGTTTTTTCGTTTTCATGCCCGTCAAGTTTTCGCGTTTCATGATCGGATGGCCAGGGTGGGCGATAGCCTTGGAAAATGGTAGGCACCTCATGCCTAACCATTCATAGGTCCTCTTCAAGCAAGCACAGTGCATCCTGCCGGCACCGGCATTTCTTTAGGCTGAAGCCGCCAGGCTCTTAAGTCGTCAGTTCCATCTGACAGAACCATCCCGCTCTACAGCGTTGGCCCAGCAAGGGCTGGGCTATGAAATTACCAGGAGTTTTCCTCGAACTATTTGGTTAGCGTCTTAAGTACCATTTAGAGCCTTAATGCGGAAGTTTAGGTCTTGTGTGGCGCAATGCTTTTCAGGTCCGAGCTTAATGGAATCCCATAAACATCCGCGATGTTCACAATCTGCAACGCGATCGCTTTCCTGAGACTTGCAAGTGCATCACGGAACTGTCGCCAGTCTGGGTTGCCCCCATCACAGCGCAAAGTCCTCATGTCGATAGACTCAACCGTGTTGAAAAACGTCAGGATGGTCTTGGTGAGCGACAGCAAAATCTGATCAAGAGGTGTTCCATTCACTAGTTCGCCGCGAATGGCGAAGAATCGTGATCGGAGTTTATTCAACGATTGTCGAACACGGTCGGGAACCTCTGCATCAAACGTGACCCACAGAGAGCGACGATCCTCCATGGACGCGATGATTTTCTTTGCAATTTGGGGTTCCATCCGATTGGCTTGGAGCAAAGCTAGACTGCGCGAATATCCTTCAGTGCGGACCTCCGTGACCATTGATTCATGATCTGCCTTCCATCTCCTAAGCTCATCGGCCGAGTACCCATGATGATCGTTATCAACGATGACGCCACACTCCCTACACAGCCATATTCCGTTTTCAATCGACCTGCGCTCTTCAGATGTTTGAGATGAGTTGTAGCGGGGACCGAGCTCGGATGCCGCATGAATATGCGCAGCATGACCCGTCTTCAGAGCTTCGGTCGAAACAGAAGAGGGTCCAATTGTGAGCTTCAAGCAACGCGGATTGGAACAAAAATACGCTGCTCGGCTAGCTAGCACTTTTTTGATGGTTTCGGAGAAGTTGTCTCTCATAAATTATTGCCGATTCCCTGTTCGCTACTCGTCTTTTCCTCGTTACGGGTAACGATTACTCAGTTCCGTTCTCCCACGTCCATCTCTGTTAGGCTAGGAGCACGGCGCGTCTGCGCGCCATCGCGATAGCACTGCACTGTCGTCGCAGCAACCAGCTTGGCGTCGTGCAGCGCATCGATATAACCAGTTGCATACGCTGTGGCAAATCGCACATCCAGCGGATGTTCGGCGGTGTCAATCAAGCCCAGCGCGCGGGCAATTTTGCTGTTCGGGGTTGCCATTTCTTAATTTCTTTGATGTTGTGGAAGCCTGAAGGACATCCTTTTACGTCCTCGGCTCCGGCTTTGGGATGTACCTAGGGGCTTCAACAATCCAGTAACTCGCAAACTCTGCCTGTTTGCATCAGGCGCTCGCGAACTTGCGCTGTGGTTGCTGGCTCGTCAGGACCAATGGTCCATTCATCTATACTAGTCACCATTGCGTTTTTGGGGAATGAAGACGCTCAAAGTTGCCTGCTAGCGCAGTCAGGCCTGAGTAACACCGACTAAACCTTGCAGTACCGCGAAAAATGCCAATCGACTCAAGAAGGTCTGGGGCGAATGAGCTGAGCAATTGGCGTTGGATGTGGCTTGAGTAATCCGAGTCGAATGTACGCTTCGCAATAACTGCTGCCTGAGCCTCACGTATGGCTGCGGCCATCACTTCGTACGGGTGTGCCTTTTCACTCGAGTACGCGCCAGCTTTATCAGCCAAGCTACTTAAGGCTTGGCTTACTTCACATACAGACTCGTAATCTACTTTCCGCTTGTGCGAACGGTAGAGATAAAAAACTGCTCCTCCTATGGCGAAAATAGTAAGTGTGCTAAAGCTGTTCATATCCGTCTTTCCGTCCTTCATGGAGCTGATTACTGAACTGGGTAACTTCACTCTGAAGAACACAGCCTGCAATATAATAACGCGGTAAGTGCCTACCTATTGTCAGTAGCGCCTGCTGCAACCAATCGGTTTGCGCCTTCGTCGCTAAGCACGGCTCTGGCGCCGTTATAGGCGAAGACGGGGCCATTTGGATGCCCGCCCTCAATACGTACGTCGGAAATTTTTTCAGGCGCGAATGACACCTCGTCGATTTTTATGATGCTTGAGTTTGCGAAGATTGTCACTGTGCTTACCATTGCTAACTCCGTATTTGATGGCCGTTGGGCCATGTTTAAGTTGCTTGCCGTAAGATCACTGCTGTGATCATATTTGCTATTGGTGCGTCCGTGCATTGTTGTAAAAACCGATAAATCTAGTCCCGCATATTCTGGAACCCGTGACTACCAATCGACCTCATTCATACACATGATTTTTCATCAACAGGCGATACGTTTCATATAGGCGAGAGCAGATTGCCCTGATGGCCCGTCAGTAATAGGTGACGATTGGCCCAGAACCTTTTGGGCTACGTGTTGTGAAGCAATATTGTCCATCCCTACCACTGCTTCTACGTAAAAGTCACCGTGGCCATGCGCTGAAAAGCCACGTTGAAGTTCATCGATGCCCTCTTTGATGATTTGCGTTGCCCATCCTCTGTTACGGTAGGTGACTGGTACGGCATAGCCCATTTGGAAGCAAGGAATTCCTTCGACAAGTCCGACGGTAACAAACATAGCAATTGCTTTCACTCGGCCGTGCTCAATTTTTAGGTATGTGTAACGGACCTTTTCATTCAGTTCGTCCCGAATAACGTACGTGCCCCTGTACCTTTCGGTTGGTACTACTGGAAGTCTCCGACGCACGTCCTGCTGAAAGCTGATGAGTGCTTGTAAAGGATCTGCCATGGTGACCATGCGTATATTTCCTATGGTTGGACTTCAGGAGCAAGGCGCAACGTCCAGTGTCCGCCAGGTTCCATCTGCGTTTCAAGTAGGTCGTAGGTTTTAACCATCTCTAATAGGCCTGAATGACCATACTCGGCAGGAGAAAACCCCGGATCTGTCCGTTTCAGATAACTTCCGAGGCCGCTCAGAGTGACCTTTCCTTCAGCAGTGCTACCAGTCAGAAGCGATACAGCTTCTACTACAAACCTAGGACGCCGTTTCACTATTGGGACTTGATGATCAGTTTGCGTAGTCCCAGTTTTTGTGTGCTGCTCGGTTGGGTTCAACGCCTCAATGTTTGAGCCTTCGTCACGCCACTCAAAGAATTGATCACTCGCATTTCGGAGCGCGTCAGGTGTCTTGCTCTCACCTACGATACATACAGCTGCGCCACGCTCGCGAAGCTTTCGGCAGAGGTAAGCGAAGTCGGAATCGCTTGTTACCAAGCAGAACAAGTCTGCTCGCTGATCAAAAAGGGCTTCTTGTGCGTCTAAGGCCAAAGCAATATCAGAGGTGTTTTTACCAGACGCGTACTGATACTGGAGGCAAGGTGTGAAAGCCAGCCTCACAAGGGCATCTTGCCATTTATTGGCCAACGTCCCATGATTTCCGTATCCACGTCTCAATACGATTCGTCCAAACTGAGCTATGACCAAAAGTGAGTGCTCAAGCACGGCTGGCGATACGTTGTCACAGTCAACTAATACAGCAACTCGGGCATCACCAAGATTC
The DNA here is from genome assembly GCF_015471405.1 of Pseudomonas cichorii. Classification (GTDB taxonomy): domain Bacteria; phylum Pseudomonadota; class Gammaproteobacteria; order Pseudomonadales; family Pseudomonadaceae; genus Aquipseudomonas; species Aquipseudomonas serbiensis. The sequence continues at coordinate 57,342 of NZ_BLVZ01000004.1, read as the reverse complement.
TGAAGAGACATCCGATCCTCCATGATGAATTGCAGTAATCAACGAGAGCGAAGGGGCGTCTTGATACTGCGAAATTCCGCTAATCGGGCTAGTGGGATAACGCTTTTTTCGCCACATCTTCACTTGTAACGGTAGCAAGTATAAATTTAGGTTCCGTTGAATTGATTTATGAACGTGCTTGCCGCATCGATTTTTTGTTTTTTTTCATGATCCAATAGTTTTTGATCCAGTATCAGTTCAATGCTCATTCTGAGCACGGGGAAATATGCTTGACACTCTTGCTCGGGCAACTCATGAACACCTTTGCTGAGTATTCCGTAAAGCCGGGAGTGCTCCACAAGAAACTCGGGCAAATAGTTAGCCAAAAGTTTGACTCGTTCTTGCATCCTGCTTTTCAGATAGAGGTTGTCGTCCCAAGCTTGGTTGGTGCGCGCAAAACTATATGCCTCAGCTATCAAAGATTCAAAAACTCTTCTCAAATAAATTAATGCGCCGGCTCCTATGCCATGCGAGGCAAGCCCAAGAGCGGTTTTAAATCCAGAAAAATCTTCTTTAGCAAGAATCTTTGCATATTTTTTGACGTTGTAAGATGCAGAGTCTGCCATGGATGGGTATTGACCGATCTTTTCTATACCATCAGTTTCATTCAGTCTAAATAAAAACATGCCTTTGTGCTCTTCATCTCTTGAGCAGGCTGCTGTGATTTTCATGAACTCTTGGCGAAACCAATTATTTATATTGGGAGCCTGATAAACGTAATCTTGTGAACAGCGAAAAACAGAGTTTTCACCACACTGCGGACAATACATATCCAAATGTCCATTAAACTTTAGGAGTTTAATTGTTTGCTCCCAAGTATCTTCGGTTACCATGAATGGATTATAGGAGGAAACGTTTAAACAAAAGCTCTGTGGAGTTGGAAAACTTCCTATACTCTCCGGTATGCTAGAATTTTTACTCATTATTAAATTTTCTACATTGGTTTTAAGTGTAATGAAATAGTAAGAACTTCACACTCATGAGTGGGCAAGCCAACCTACCACGCACAGTATTCACCAAAGATCCATCAACAGGCTGATTACATAGCTTCAATCAGCCCGGATTTCTCCAGTTCATTCATGACGACAATTGCTGCGCAAAGATTTACCCAATAAGTGTTACTGATGTCGCTATGCTATTGCAACCCCAAATGCATGTCGAATTATCGCTTGATCTACGGTAAAATAATGTTTGCTGTGCTCAAGGCAGCCGTTTCAAAGGCTTGCCTTTTGACCGCGAGCCTGCCCCGGTAAAGTCATATTCCTAATTGGCCACCGCTGGCCTCACGCTTGAAAAACAGCAAGTACCCGACCGGCATAGGAAAACCGTAGGACCACTACATAAGGTTTATCAACGACTTACGAATTCACGGAAACCAAGCATGAAGTATGGGCACGATCAACCAATTGGCGCGGTTGCCTCTCGAGTTGTTTCTCGGGGTGAGTCTTTTGAATACAAGACTCTCGATTCAGCCCGTGACTCAAGTGTGCCGCTCCCGGTCAAAGACCCAAGTAAGGCAATGCGCGGCTCACCTACGTTCATCAATTTAACCGGTACCAAATTTGGAAGGCTAACTGTTCTTGGACTCTCGGCCGAGGTTGATGCGCGCTGGGTATGTAGGTGCTTTTATGGGGCTTACACCATGAGAACGTCAAAGGCTATCAAGGCAAAGGCAGGCGACGCCTCATGCTGCCAGTGCTACCTCCTAGCTGTTTCCAAGCGCAAGGAGTATGAGCGCCGCACTGGCAAATCCAAAGACACCAGTACCTTTTTCTAGGAAACCGGTGCTGACAGGTGCCTGATGATCAGTACCAGGCACCCGGCGATATGTTAAACCTCGCCGCGATTTCTGAGGCAGTCTATTTTTCTGGTAAGTAGCATACTTCGGTAGTCCGTCACATACCGATGATGACCGGGCTTGTGTATCACCAGTTGGTGCTTATCGGTGAGGGCGACGGCGACGCGCAGAACTACTGCCAGTGGTCAGAAGATTACTCGAGGCTGATGGGGCGGCTGTATATGTTCAGGTTAGTGCCAGCTCTGAATTGTTAGCTTTGTGCAGGTCACCTACAGCATGCATAGTGCTTCACCTGAAATGTGGGGCTGGGACGTATCGGGCCAGAACGGGTATGGCTGGGGTACAGCCCAGACAGAGCGTGAGGCGATGCAAGACTGCATCCCCTATTTGTAGAACAACCTACCTGCCAGTTGAGGAAAAAATCCCCATGAGCGAATGCCAGTTTCATAACAATTGCGGCGGATACTGCGAGACGCTTTCCCAGGTCGCGGCCAACCTGTGCGAAGACTGCCTGGACGCTGAACGGATGGATGAGGCGGTACGCCTGCGCACGGCTGCGGTTGTGGAGGCTGCTACCGAGCTGCTGGACGTGCTTGATGCGGCCGCTAACGTGGATGATCCAAGTCCCGATCAGCGTGCGTGGATGGAGCGCTTGCGCACTGCACTGGCCGCCTGAACGAACACCAGATGATCTAGGAATTCGGCTCAGCTGCACCCCAAGCCCTGGCCTCAAAAACCGGGGGCCAAGGCAGTAGGGAGAGGCGTGGTTATAGTGCCCTCAATACGAGGGATGGCTTCAATGGCAAAATATAGAGTTGAACAGTTTTCGAGCGCGATCAAGAACAACGGACGTGGATATGAAAATTTGTTCATTCTCTGCAAGCTGGTCAACTCAGTTGGTAATCCAGCATTGCGTGAATATCGGATTGCGCCTGATGAACGGCATGCCAATTTGAACGAATTGAGTCAGCTCATTACGCTTGGTTTTAATCAAGCGAAAGCGACTGGCAAGTCCGTTGAGATTTCCGAATTTAAAGAGCGCATGTACTTGTACCTCACCATGCCGGACGTCAACGATGGTCAGCCAATCCAAGTTACGGGTGAACGAGTATAAAAGCTCATTGCGGATAGGTTCCCGGCATGCCCTGCTGAGTGCGGGGCATGCTGAAAGCCGAACCGATGGGGCGGCTGCGGACAGTTACAGACACAACGGAAAATTCCGTTCACCTACTAGCCCCCAAGACATAACGCCGAGGAACCATGTCCGGAGAAACTTGCCGCTCGCAGCGCCCAAGGCTAGAAATAATCATGAGGAAACCGGGCGTGAGTGATGAGCGCTTTTACACAGCGGTAGTTGAAGAGTTAGAGACGGGAGCAATCATTCCTGGCCTCCGCGCGAAAGCGTTCGCTGAGGCAAATGGCGTAGAAACCCACGCACAGGCCCTTTACTTGAAATACCGCGTAGCTCAGCTTGTTCAGCAGGAGAGCGATGTGCAACGCACCGAAACAGAGGAACAAGCGCTTCGCAAAAGTCAGGAATGGTCAGCGAATTTAGCCTCGCAAGCTGCCAGAGCAAAGGCAGAGGGTCTTACATCAGTTCACTTCATTCTGCTCGGGCTTATGTGCTTGATCGTGGGTCTATTCATTTGGAAATTGTTATAGGAGTCGCGTAACGCCTGAACCCACCCCCTAATCTTACTTCACCGTTGGGGGATGTCGTTTTGCTGGCCAGCGAGCCAATCCAATTGCCGACATCAATACATTGTCATCGGCCGGCCCAGTAAGTTTGATCGAACGTCCGGTTTTATTGTCTGTGATAACAATCGTTGGGGTGGCATTGATCCCGAGAGCAGCAGCCTGTTGAGCTTGCTCTTTAACCCGTTCTGCAGCTTGCTCATTGAAATTCATGCAGTACTCCACAGCGCCCAATAGTCCTTGCTCATCCTGTCCTGACACATTCAGCCCTTCCGCAAGACCAGCACCATTGCCACGTGTTTGCTGATAAACCAGCTCCACTGCCTTCCAGAAGTCGCCGCTCCCGTTTCTTGCTCCGATGCACTCCACCAGTTGAGCATTCTTGCTCGCTGCTGGTTCATGGATCGATAGCGGAAGGTGGTGCCACTTCAGGTTTGCCTCGGGGTTCTGATCGATCCAGCCTTTGAGCTGAGGAAAGTATTCTCGGCAGTACGGACATTCCAGATCTGCGTATTCGGTTAGGGTGAAGCGGGCATTACCTGAGCCATAAATCCATGGCCCCTCAACCTGGGGAGCATCCACAAAACGTTCACTGACGAGAAATGCAGCTATCAAACTCGCAAGCCCAGCTATCACGATTGCAGGGACTAACACCTCTATTCGCAAGGCCACAGGCCTCAGATGCTTCATGACGTCGATTTTCCGAGCAGTTCACGCTCCAGGACCACAAGCAGATCCTGCTGAGCGGTATCAGGTTGACGAGCCGAGCGGACTTAAGTCAGTACCTTTGATGACTCTGATTCATGACTCCATTCGCTCCGGCAGGGTGCTTTCATCCGGCAGGTCGTTAAATATGACGACTTCATCCGAACGCTTCAGGAGACATGCATGCCGATCAGGAGCGCTGCACTGATGGCTTGTCTGCTTGTGATCCCCATGGCTGCCGGTATCGTGGAAGCTGCGGGGACGCAAGACCGGTCCAGCACTCGTCAGGAGAACTCAATGCACATCAGCATCGAAATAGAAGGCACGACCCTCGCTGCCACACTGGAGGACAGTGAAGCGGCCAGGGATTTCGCATCTCTGTTACCCCTGACGCTGACCCTCAAGGATTATGCCGCGACCGAGAAGGTCAGTGATCTGCCCAGGCCTTTATCCACTGCTGGTGCTCCAGAAGGGGTGACACCTCGAACCGGCGACCTGGCCTACTATGCGCCTTGGGGCAACCTGGCGATCTACTACAAGGACTTCGGTTATTCCAAAGGGTTGGTAAAACTGGGGCGTCTCGATTCGGGGGTGGAGTTGATGCGTCAGCCAGGTGCATTCAAGGTCACAATCCGCAGGGCACGGCAGCCATAGGGCATGCCATCGAAAGATGGCAGGCTACTCTTCGTAGCGCAGCTCATTGATGAGCGTCTGCATGGCCCGTGATTTTTCCCGCTTGCTTGAGTAATAGAGGTGCAGGCCCGGAAAGCTCGGCCACCAGCTTTCCAGGACCGGGATCAGAGTGCCGTCATCAAAATGCGGCTGGGCCATGTCTTCGGGAACGTAGGCCAGCCCAAAGCCGGATACGGCGGCATTGAGGATCTGCTTGATGCCGTTGAAAATCAGTTTGCCTTTGACCCTGACGTTGATTTCCTGGCCGTCTTTCTTCAGTTCCCAGGCATAGAGCCCGCCGCGAGTTGGCAATCGCATGTTGATGCAGTCGTGATCTGTGAGGTCCTGGGGCTTGGCAGGCATGGTGCGCGATGCCAGATAGGACGGCGCACCCACAATAACCAGACGCATGTCCGGCGCTATGCGTACAGCTTCGGTTTCTTTCGTCAGCCCGTCTCCCAGGCGAATGCCGAAGTCGAAGTTTTCAGCCACGATATCGGTCAAGCCATAGTCGATGCACATCTCTACGTTGATCTGCGGATACTTGGGCAGGATCTGCGCCAGCTTCGGCCAGAGCAGGCTATCGATGGTGTGGTCGGTGGCCGTGATGCGTATATTTCCCGCAGGTGTGTTGCTGAGTTCTGCCACGGCGATCAACTCGGCCTCGATTGCCTTGAGTCGTGGCCCGACCGTTTGCAGCAGTCGCTCGCCGGCTTCGGTCACTGAAACACTGCGCGTGGTGCGGGTGAGAAGGCGTACGCCCAATCGTGCTTCAAGTCCTTGAATCGTATGACTGAGCATGGATTGAGAAATCCCCAACTGAGAGGCCGCGCGCGTGAAGCTGCGCTCGCGCGCAACTGCAATGAGTGCGAGCAGGTCACTGTAGTTTTCCTTGGGCATTAATCAACTCTCTGCATGGGAGGTGCGCAACTGTATCAAGACGGACACGGTGCTGCAGCTTTGAACTGTGCAGCATTTCTGTTTCAGCCCATGGCAGCGATATTGATCAATATCGCTCATGACTATATTCGTCCATATGGCCTTTTCTTGCAGTCGTCCGGGCTCTCTAATGAGTCATATCCCGAAAAGGGTGGGGGCGCGGATTTCAGCGCTGTCTTCTATATTTCCCGGCATGAGCAAACACATGGCCCAGGCTTTTCGCCACATCTTGAATGGACAGGACGTTGATCATGGCGAGTATTGATGTGCTGGTGCTGCGCACGGCCTGTGACTGGCTGGCCAGTGGTCATAAGGTTCTGCTTGCCACGGTTGTGCGGACCTGGGGTTCATCGCCCAGGCCTGTTGGTTCGATGATGGTGCTTCGCGATGATGGCAGGGCGGTTGGCAGTGTTTCCGGTGGCTGCATCGAGGATGATCTTATCCATCGCTACACCACGGCTTACAGTTCGGGCAGCATCCCGCAGATGCCGCCGGAGGTGGTGCGCTACGGAGTGAGTGCCGACGAAGCGCATCGGTTCGGGCTGCCATGTGGCGGCACACTGGAGCTGGTTCTGGAGTTCAGCCCTCCGCTGCAAACCCTGGAGCAACTGGTTGCCCGGCTTGAGCAGGGTTCTCTGGTGCGGCGCATCGTGAACCTGGCCGATGGCAGCGTGAGTCTGGAGGCGACGCCGACCCCTGAAGAACTCAAGTTTGACGGTGAGCGTCTGGTCAATACCCTTGGCCCAGGCTATCGCATGCTGCTGATCGGTGCCGGTGCCCTGGCCGAATATGTCTCGATCATGGCTCTGTTCAACGGGTTCAAGGTGACCGTGTGCGACCCGCGAATCGAGTACATGGATACCTGGGCAGTTGAGGGCGTGGAAAAGAGCACTGGCATGCCCGACGATGTGGTGGCGGCGTTTCGGCCCGACCTTCGGACCTGCATTATTGCCCTCAGCCACGACCCCAAGCTGGATGATCTTGCGCTGCTGGAGGCTCTGAAAAGTCAGGCGTTCTACATTGGCGCGATCGGATCGCGGCGCAATAACCAGAGCCGCAGAGAGCGGTTGATAACTCACTTTGGCGAAACCGAGGCTTCGTTGCAGCGCCTGCGTGGTCCTATCGGCGTCTATATCGGCAGCAAAACCCCAGCGGAAATCGCCGTCAGCGTCATGGCTGAAATTCTCGCCGCCAAGAACAATGTTCCACTGCCCAGAGAGGCTTCGGTCGCTATTGCGAAGAGGCTGGAGGAAAGTTGTAAGCTGTAAGTTTCAAGCGCCAAGCCTCAAGCTGCAAGCTTCAAGTCAAAAGCTTGTAGCTTGTAGCTTAAGGCTTACAGCTGCTTTCATTCTTCATGCCTCAGCGCGGCGATCAGCAGAGACATTGCTCCCGAAGGCTGTCTGCGGCTCGGGTAGTACAGGTGAAAGCCCGACCACAGCGGGCACCATTCTTCCAGGCACTGGATGAAATGCCCGGAGCGGATATAAGGGCTGGCCATGTCTTCGGCGATATAGGCCAGACCCAGACCGGCAATCGCGGCGTCCAGGACTTCATACATGCTGTTGTAGACCAGCTGACCCTCGACACGCACGTTGAGTGTGTTGCCATCGCGTTCGAGTTCCCAGGGCCACAGGCCGCCATGAGTGGCGAGCCTGAGGTTGATGCAGTTCTGGTTAACCAGATCGTCGGGAGTCTGAGGGATTGGGTAGCGGTCGAAGTAGGCCTTGGTGCCCACCACGGCAAAGCGGATGTCGGGGCTGATACGGACTGCAATCATGTCCTGATCAAGAAATTCACCGAGCCGCACGCCCGCGTCGTAGCGTTGCGCCGCGATGTCCACAATCTGGTTCTCGGAGCAAAGCTCGACCTTGATGGCAGGGTATCTGGGCAGAAATTTCTTCAGTTTTGCAGACAATACGCTGCGGATGGCATGGTCGGAGGCAGTGATGCGGATTGTGCCGGTCGGGGTATCTCTCAGTTCTTGAAGCGACGCCAGTTCTGCGTCGATCTCTTCGAGTTGCGGGGCGACACTGCGCAGCAACCGCTCACCGGCTTCGGTGGGGATGACGGTGCGGGTGTTGCGCGCCAGCAGACGCACGCCCAGTGAGGTTTCCAGCCCTCGCACTGCATGGCTGACCGCCGACTGCGAAAGACCCAGTTGTGCGGCACCACGGGTGAAACTGCGCTCACGGGCTACAGCAATGAATGCCAGCAGGCCACTGAAGTAATCTCGCAGTGCGAAGTCCCTGATCATTTATGACTCTCTTGTCTGGTTCCGGGCTCTGCTCCCGGTCCGGGCAGCATACCTCTATTGTTCATGATCCATAAAAGCCTGTCTGACTGCATAAGGCCATGAATCAGATTGATCAGTGTGATTTTTTAATCGCGAGTAAGATGCTCTCTGCAATTGTCACGAGACCCCAATGTTAATCATCTCCAACAATGTTCATCTGCCGGACGCTGAAATCGAGTGGACAGCCATTCGTGCGCAAGGCGCGGGTGGGCAGAACGTCAACAAGGTTTCCAGCGCGGTGCATTTGCGTTTCGACATCAACGCTTCGTCGTTGCCGCCGTTCTACAAGGAGAGGTTGCTGGCGTTGCGCGACAGCCGCATTACCGGTGACGGGGTCATTGTGATCAAGGCGCAACAGTACCGGACCCAGGAGCAGAACCGGGCTGATGCGTTGCTGCGTCTGAGCGAGTTGATCGTCAGCGCCACCAAGGTCGAAAAGAAGCGCCGCCCCACCAAGCCGACTCTGGGTTCCAGGACCCGTCGGCTGGATACCAAGAGCAAACGGGGTTCGATCAAGGCCGGGCGGGGCAAGGTGGATTACTGATGAAGTTTCTGTTCCCGTAATACCTGCGCCTGCTTGTACAGATAGATGCTCAAGGCCAGCCCGCTCAGCGAGGCCAGCGCCGCGAACAGGAAGATCGACACAAAGCCGAACCCGGCAGCAATGGCGCCTGCCAGCGGGCCGGTGATGCCCAGTGACAAGTCGACGAACAGCGAGTAGGCACCCACCGCTGCGCCTCGGCTGGCAGCCGGCACCAGATTCACGGCTTCGACGCCCAGTGCCGGGAAGACCAGAGAAAACCCGAAACCGCTCAAGGCCGCTCCGGCCAGCGCCAGGCTTGGCGTGGGAGCTACCCAGAGCAGCAGCAACCCCAGGCTTTCCACCGACAGGCAGGCAATCGCCACACGAAAGCCGCCCAGGCGATTGATGAGGTTGCCGAACAGCAGGCGCGCAATGATGAAGCAGGCCCCGAACAGGCTCAGGCACAAGACCGCATCGGGCCAGTTGTTACTGGCGTAATACAGGGTGATGAAGGTCGCGATGGTGCCGAAACCGATAGCGCCCAGCGCCAGGCCCATGCCGTGGGGGAAAACCAGCTTCAGCACATGGGTAAAAGGCAGGCGTTCGCCCTGCACGATAGGCGCTGCCTGTTTTTTCAGGGTAAGCAGAAGACCGAGCGAGGACAGTGCAATGATGCTCGCGCCCATGGTCCACAGGCCTAGCGACTTGACCAGCCACACACCCAAGGGCGCACCGATCGCCAATGCGCCATAGCTGGCGATACCGTTCCAGGAAATGACTTTGGCGGTGTTGTGCGCGCCGACCCGGCCGATGCCCCAGCCAATCGACCCGGAGCCCACGAGGCTTTCGGCGCTGCCCAATAAGATCCGGCCGACAAACAGGCTGATCAGGCTCGCAACAGGCCAGCCGGGCATGCCGATGGGCAGCAACATGAAGACGCCGCTGAGCCCGCATCCCGCCAGGCCGTACTGCACGGCTTTCTTGCAACCCAGGTTATCGATGATGCGGCCTGCCCATGGCCTGCTGACCAGTGTGGCCAGATATTGCACGCTGATGACCAGCCCGGCCGTTACTGCACCGAACCCCAGATCGGTATGCACATAACCGGGCAGCACTGCGAGCGGGATACCGATATTCAGGTAACCGATGAACGTGAAAAAAACGATGGAAACGACCTGCAACGTAACCTTCAAGGGCGGTTGCGGGGTGGCGTCTTGTATCTGGGGCATGGGGTGGCGGACCCTTCTGGCGACGGATTGGCGAGAGGCGGGCATGAAACTGGCGCAGGAAAAATCCTTAGCAAGCTCTCGAAGTTGCCATGATAACGATCCAGCGGCGGATAGAGGTGATAAAAGCGAAGTTAAAGCGCAGTGAGTGACTTACCCGTTGCTGGAAGCCACGAGCTGAGTGGTGATCAGGGCTGCCAGGGCGTTTTCCTGAGTGCCGAAACGTGCGAGCAGGGCGCTCTGTTTCTCCGGGCTGAGGCGTTCCCAGATATTGATCATTTTTTCGGCGGCGCCAATAAGGGCTTTGGCCTGGTGTTCGGTGAAGTCGGTCATGAATCCGCTTTTCGTCGGTGGTTTTCCAGGCGTATCGAAACTCGGTCAAACCGGTTTCCATACGCCTGAAAACAATCGCCTTCAGTCTTTGCTTCGGGCTTTTTGGCTGGTTTGAGCCAGCGATGCTGCTTTCATTGCTGCAGTTTGACCAAGCTCCTGTTGAGCCAGGGGAGACTGCTTTGGTTCCTGTTGACTTGGGAAGGGGAAGTTTGGAATTTCATGCATCGTCGTCGCCTCGCAAGGGTTTGCAGATTGAACCGTGCTTTAAAAAGCTCCTGCAGGATACAACACTGAAAATGACAAACCGGATATTTTTTCAGTCCGTTGGTCCATTCGTGAAACAAAAAACGATTTTCAGTGTCCCGCGCAAGGCGCTCCAGTGCCGGTAAAACCGTTACTTGCGGCCCTCGGCGCCCTGTGCAACCTGGTCGGTGCGGGCTGCCATGATGAAGTCGTTGCGATGCAGCCCCTTGATCGAATGGCTCCACCAGGTAACGGTCACTTTGCCCCATTCGGTCAGCAGGCCTGGATGATGGCCTTCGGCTTCGGCAATCTCGCCGACTGCATTGGTAAAGGCCAGGGCGAATCTGAAGTTCTTGAAGAGGTAGACCTTCTCAAGCTGCATCACGCTGTCGCGCACTTCAATGTTCCAGTCGGGGATCTGTTTGATCAGATCGGCCAGTTCGGTTTCGCTGACCTGCGGCGCGTCGGCGCGGCAGGCTTCGCAATGGGCTTGGTTCAGAGATGACATGCCAGGACTCCTGTTCAGGCCGCATGGTTTTTTGTGGGCGGCCGTGGCTCGAATTTAGGGGAATGCAGGCCCAGTTGCATGGCTTGCCCGACCATATTCATGATGTCTTCATGAGCCAGATCGAACAGGCGCTTCAGGCTGGGCAATACGAAATACACGGGTTGCAGAATGTCGATGCGATAAGGCGTGCGCATCGCTTCCAGTGGGTCGAAAACCTGATGCTCCGGTGCCGTGGACAGGCTGTAAACTGCTTCCTTGGGTGAAGAAAGGATACCGCCGCCATATATCCTGCGCCCTTGTGCAGTATCCACCAGGCCAAACTCGATGGTCATCCAGTACAGCCGCGCCAGATAGACGCGCTGTTCCTTGCTCGCGTTCAGGCCCAGCTTGCCATAGGTGTGGGTGAATTCGGCGAACCAGGGGTTGGTCAGCAACGGACAGTGGCCGAAGATCTCGTGGAAGATATCGGGCTCTTGCAGGTAGTCGAGTTCTTCTTCGGTGCGAATGAAGGTCGCCACCGGAAAGCGCTTGCTGGCCAGTAGCTCGAAGAAGGTCTGGAAGGGAATCAATGCAGGTACACGTTCAACCTGCCAGCCGGTTGTGGCACCCAGCACCTTGTTGATTTCGCCTAGCTGCGGAATGCGTTCATGGGGCAGGTTCAACTGTTCGATGCCGTCCAGATATTCCTGGCAGGCACGGCTCTCGATCACCTTCATCTGACGGGTGATCAGGGTGTTCCAGACTGCGTGTTCGGCAGGCGGATAATCAATGAAGCCTCTGGCGTCGGGTTCGCGGGCCACGTATTGCGTCTGGCTCATGCTGACCTCTCCCTCGGGGAGTTATTGTTTTTTTACAGGGTAGCCTGATTGGGCTGGCGGCGACATACCGTTGTGGGCGCTCTGAACTTTTTTCTTCGGCTTGTCCCCCTTGCGCATGGGGGCGCGAAAGAGTAAAGGCGGTAAGACCATCGTCGAATGGCCCCATGAGTTGTGGCGGGATACAACAGAGTCATAAAACAACAACTATTCCACCGAGGTATCCAAGATGAGTGCAGCTTCTCTGTACCCCGTGCGCCCAGAAGTCGTAGCCAATACGCTGACCGATGAGGCGACCTACAAGGCCATGTATCAACAGTCGGTGGTCAACCCCGACGGTTTCTGGCGCGAGCAGGCCGGGCGCCTCGATTGGATCAAACCATTCACTAACGTCAAACAGACTTCCTTTGACGATCACCGGGTCGACATCAAGTGGTTTGCCGACGGCACACTGAACGTCGCTTACAACTGCCTGGATCGCCATCTGGAAGAACGTGGCGACAGCATCGCGATCATCTGGGAAGGTGACGATCCTTCCGAGCACCGCAACATCACCTACCGCGAGTTGCATGAAGAAGTCTGCAAGTTCGCCAACGCCCTGCGTGGTCAGGATGTGCATCGCGGTGATGTCGTCACCATTTATATGCCCATGATCCCCGAGGCTGTGGTCGCCATGCTGGCGTGCGCCCGGATCGGAGCGATTCACTCGGTCGTGTTCGGCGGCTTCTCGCCTGAAGCGCTGGCCGGCCGGATCATCGACTGCCATTCCAAGGTCGTGATCACCGCCGACGAAGGTTTGCGCGGCGGCAAGAAAACCCCGCTCAAGGCCAACGTCGACCGGGCATTGACCAACCCTGAAACCAGCAGCGTGCAGAAGGTCATTGTCTGCAAGCGTACCGGTGGCGAGATCGAGTGGAACCGTCACCGCGACATCTGGTACCACGCTCTGCTGGAAGTGGCATCGAGCATCTGTGCGCCGAAAGAGATGGGCGCTGAAGAGTCGCTGTTCATCCTTTACACCTCCGGCTCCACCGGCAAGCCCAAAGGCGTGCTGCACACCACTGCCGGTTATCTGTTGTATGCCGCGCTGACCCATGAGCGCGTGTTCGATTACAAGCCGGGCGAAATCTACTGGTGTACGGCGGACGTGGGCTGGGTCACTGGCCACAGCTACATTGTCTACGGCCCGTTGGCCAATGGCGCCACCACTCTGTTGTTCGAGGGCGTGCCGAACTATCCGGACATCACCCGCCTGTCGAAAATCGTCGACAAGCACAAGGTCAATATCCTCTATACCGCCCCGACTGCGATTCGCGCCATGATGGCCGAAGGCACCAAGTCCATGGAGGGCGCAGACGGTTCCAGCTTGCGTCTGCTGGGTTCGGTGGGCGAGCCGATCAACCCTGAGGCCTGGGGCTGGTACTACGACACTGTGGGCAAGAAAAACTGCCCGATTGTCGATACCTGGTGGCAGACCGAAACCGGCGGCATCCTGATCAGCCCGTTGCCGGGTGCAACAGCCCTGAAACCCGGTTCGGCCACACGTCCGTTCTTCGGCGTGATTCCGGCGCTGGTGGACAATCTGGGCAACCTGATCGAAGGTGCGGCTGAAGGCAATCTGGTGATTCTGGATTCCTGGCCGGGTCAGTCACGTTCGCTGTATGGCGACCATGACCGTTTCGTCGATACCTACTTCAAGACCTTCCGTGGCATGTACTTCACGGGTGACGGTGCTCGTCGCGACGAAGACGGCTACTACTGGATCACCGGGCGCGTGGATGACGTGCTCAACGTTTCCGGCCACCGCATGGGTACCGCCGAGATCGAGAGCGCGATGGTTGCGCACCCGAAAGTCGCCGAAGCCGCTGTGGTGGGTGTGCCCCATGATCTGAAAGGGCAGGGCATCTACGTTTACGTCACCCTCAATGCAGGCGAAGTGCCGGACGAAGCATTGCGTATCGAGTTGCGTAACTGGGTGCGCAAGGAAATCGGGCCGATTGCCTCACCTGATTTCATTCAGTGGGCGCCGGGCTTGCCGAAAACCCGTTCGGGCAAGATCATGCGCCGTATCCTGCGCAAGATCGCCACGGGCGAATACGACGCGCTGGGCGATATCTCGACCCTCGCCGATCCGGGCGTGGTCCAGCATCTGGTCGATACCCACAAGACCATGAGCGCTGCATGACCTCCTGAGCCAACGAAACGCCCCGTCCAGTACGGGGCGTTTTCATTTTCAGGAACGGATTCATGGTTTTGAAAAGGGATATATATCGATGTGTTACCCGTTCACTCAGCCAGCATCAGGTGTGCTTCCTTGTGGGACGAATTGATAGGGATTTGTAGGAATACGGTGCAATTACTGGCCTCTCGTCAGCGGTATGTAATGCTGGACTTGCCGTATTAGAAGGCTTTGCCAATAATGGGCGCGATTTTTGCTGAACTAACTGCTTTTCTTGATTTTTAGAATCATGAAGTTTTTGATAAGTCAATGAGGTGTTGTGGGTTTCTCGGTGCATCTGTAACTAGTTGTCGCATTGAAGAAATATCGACTTCGTACCTGCCGCTAAAATGCCCCTCACTTGTCAGAGGTCCTCTGGCCGGAATTCGGTATCAGTTGCCTGGCGTCGCTCTCTCCGGATTGTTCTTTCGCATCTTGGGCTACCGCTCACTTTGCCATTTGTCGTGTTTTACCGATGGAGTCCTGTAAATGAAAAAGCTCATGCTTCTTGGCGCGCTGGCGTTGTCTGTGCTTGCCCAGCCGGTTTTTGCCGATGAAAAACCGCTCAAGATCGGTATCGAAGCCGCTTACCCTCCGTTCGCCTCCAAAGCACCCGATGGTAGCATCGTGGGTTTTGACTACGACATCGGTAATGCCCTGTGTGAAGAGATGAAGGTCAAATGTACCTGGGTCGAGCAGGAGTTCGACGGCCTGATCCCGGCACTCAAGGTGCGCAAGATCGACGCAATCCTGTCTTCGATGTCCATCACGGACGATCGCAAGAAGTCCGTGGACTTCACCGGCAAGTACTACAATTCCCCGGCTCGTCTGGTGATGAAGGAAGGCACTGCGGTCAGCGACAGCCTCGCTGAACTCAAGGGCAAGAAAATCGGTGTGCAACGTGGCTCGATCCACGAGCGTTTTGCTCGTGAAGCCCTGGCACCGCTGGGTGTAGAAGTCACGCCTTACGGTTCCCAGAACGAAATCTACCTGGATATCACCGCTGGTCGTCTGGACGGCACCGTGGCTGACGCGACTCTGTTGCAGGACGGCTTCCTGAAAACCGACGCTGGCAAGGGCTATGCTTTCGCCGGGCCTTCGTTCACCGATCCGAAATACTTCGGTGAAGGTATCGGCATCGCCGTTCGCAAGGGCGACAAGGCCAACCTGGACCGGATCAACGCTGCCATCGCTGCGATTCGTGCCAACGGCAAGTACAAGGCAATCCAGGACAAGTACTTCGATTTCGATATCTACGGCAAGTAACGTCAGGTTCCTGATCTGGATGGCGCAAACAGGGCAGCCTGGATTGCGCCATTTTTTATACCCATGCTTGAGGACCGCACACACATGTTGAAAGGCTACGGGGCTGTAATCCTCGAAGGTGCCTGGCTGACCTTGCAGTTGGCCCTGTCATCGATGGCCCTGGCAATCGTTCTCGGTCTGATTGGCGTGGCGCTGCGTCTGTCGCCGCTGCGCTGGCTGGCGTGGCTGGGGGATCTGTATTGCACGGTGGTTCGCGGCATTCCCGATCTGGTCCTGATTCTCCTGATCTTCTACGGCGGTCAGGACCTGCTCAACAGGGTCGCGCCCTTGCTGGGCTTCGATGACTACATCGACCTCAATCCCTTGCTGGCCGGGATCGGTACGCTGGGGTTCATCTTCGGTGCCTACCTCTCCGAAACCTTTCGCGGTGCCTTCATGGCCATTCCCAAGGGGCAGGCCGAGGCAGGCATGGCTTATGGCATGAGCCGTCTCAAGGTGTTTTTCCGGATACTGGTGCCGCAGATGATTCGCCTCGCGATTCCCGGTTTTACCAATAACTGGCTGGTACTCACCAAGGCGACCGCGCTGATTTCCGTGGTCGGCCTGCAAGACATGATGTTCAAGGCCAAGCAGGCGGCAGATGCCACCCGCGAGCCTTTTACCTTTTTCCTGGCAGTAGCTGCGATGTATCTGGTGATTACCAGTGTTTCGCTGCTCGCCTTGCGTTATCTGGAAAAACGCTACTCCGTGGGCGTAAAGGCGGCTGACCTATGATCTTCGACTACAACGTCGTCTGGGAAAGCCTGCCGCTGTATTTTGGCGGCTTGCTGGTAACCCTGAAACTGCTCGGTATTTCCCTGGCTTTCGGTTTGCTCGCGGCCTTGCCGCTGGGCTTGATGCGGGTATCAAAGCGCCGCTGGGTCAATCTGCCGGCATGGCTGTATACCTACGTGATTCGTGGCACGCCTATGCTGGTGCAGTTGTTCCTGATCTATTACGGGCTGGCCCAGTTCGAGGCAGTACGCGAGAGCGTCATGTGGCCGCTGCTGTCCAGTGCCAGCTTCTGCGCCTGTCTGGCGTTTGCGATCAATACCAGCGCCTACACGGCCGAGATCATTGCCGGCAGTCTCAAGGCAACACCGGCCGGCGAGATCGAAGCGGCCAGGGCTGTGGGCATGTCGCCGTTCAAGATGTATCGCCGCATTCTGCTGCCTTCCGCACTGCGCCGGGCGCTGCCGCAATACAGCAATGAAGTCATCATGATGCTGCAGACCACCAGTCTGGCCTCCATCGTGACCCTCATCGACATCACGGGCGCGGCGCGCACGGTCAATGCTCAGTACTACCTGCCTTTCGAGGCTTATATAACCGCAGGCGTTTTCTATTTGTGCCTGACATTCATTCTGGTGCGGCTGTTCAAGATAGCTGAGCGTCGCTGGCTGGGTTACCTGGCCCCACGGAAGGTCTGACATGCAAAGAACCGATCATGTATTGCCGTGGGGCAGCCTCGGCACCGAGCGTCAACTGAGTGTCTTCCGCTTCGGCAGCGGCGAACGCAAGGCCTATATCCAGGCCAGCCTGCACGCTGACGAGTTGCCGGGTATGCGTACGGCCTGGGAGCTGAAAAAGCGCCTCGGCCAGCTTGAAGAGCAGGGCGCGCTCAAGGGCGTTATCGAGCTGGTGCCTGTGGCCAATCCGCTGGGGCTTGGGCAACTGCTGCAGGGCGCGCATCAAGGGCGTTTCGAGTTTGGCAGCGGCAAGAACTTCAACCGCGATTTCACCGAACTGAGCGAGCCTGTCGCCGAGTT
Source organism: Pseudomonas cichorii (assembly GCF_015471405.1). Taxonomy (GTDB): domain Bacteria; phylum Pseudomonadota; class Gammaproteobacteria; order Pseudomonadales; family Pseudomonadaceae; genus Aquipseudomonas; species Aquipseudomonas serbiensis. The sequence goes on along the minus strand of NZ_BLVZ01000004.1, from coordinate 40,261 downwards.
GCTTGAAGGCCAGTTGGGCGACGATCCCCGTGCCAATATTCAACTGATTCGTCAGGCCATGACCGTTGCGCTTGAGCGTCTGCCTGCGCCGCAAAGCGAGTTGCAAGGCATGCAGCGTGTGCTGCTCGGTCATGCTTGCACCGCCGATGTGGTGCTTGATCTGCATTGTGATGCCGATGCGGCGCTGCACATGTATGCCTTGCCACAGCACTGGCCGCAGTGGCGTTCACTGTCGGCGCATCTGGATGTGAAGGTCGCGCTGCTGGCTGAAGACTCGGGCGGCAGTTCCTTCGATGAAGCCTGTTCGTTGCCGTGGTTGCGCCTTTCGCGAATTTTCCCCGAGGCACAGATTCCCCTGGCCTGTCTGGCGACGACCATCGAACTGGGCGGTCAGGCCGATACCGGCAAGGCCGAGGCCGAAGCTCATGCCGAAGGCATTCTGGCGTTTCTGGCCGAGCAGGGCTTTATCAGCGGCGACTGGCCGAAACCCGATCGAGAGGCCTGCGAAGGCATGCCGTTCGAGGGCACCGAATTGCTCTATGCACCTCATCCCGGCGTGGTGACGTTCCTGCGCGCTGCCGGGAGCTGGGTCGAGGTTGGCGAGCCCTTGTTTGAAGTCATCGATCCGTTATCCGATCGGGTCAGCACCATCTGTGCGAATACTGCCGGTGTGTTATTCGCCATCGAGCGGCTTCGCTATGCTCAACCGGGTTTCTGGCTGGCCAAAGTGGCGGGGCGCACTGCGCTGCGTCACGGGCGTCTGCTCAGTGACTGACTGTCTTGTGAGAATCGAAAGCATGAACAAACTGGAAGTCCAGGACCTGCACAAGCGTTATGGCAGTCATGAAGTGATCAAGGGAGTTTCCCTGACAGCCAAGGCAGGCGATGTCATCAGTATCATCGGCTCCAGCGGCTCGGGTAAAAGCACATTTCTGCGTTGCATCAATCTGCTTGAACAACCCCATGCCGGCAAGATCCTGCTCAACAACGAAGAACTCAAGCTGGTGCCGAACAAGGAAGGCGGCCTGAAGGCTGCCGACCCCAAGCAGTTGCAGCGCATGCGTTCGCGTCTGTCCATGGTGTTTCAGCACTTCAACCTGTGGTCGCACATGACGGCCTTGCAGAACATTATCGAAGCGCCGGTGCATGTGCTGGGCGTGCCGAAAAAGGAAGCGCTGGAAAAGGCCGAGCATTATCTGGCCAAGGTGGGCGTAGCCCATCGCAAGGATGCCTATCCGGGTCATATGTCCGGTGGCGAGCAGCAGCGAGTGGCGATAGCCCGTGCCTTGGCCATGGAGCCGGAGGTCATGCTGTTCGATGAACCGACCTCTGCGCTGGACCCGGAGCTGGTCGGCGACGTGCTCAAGGTCATGCAGGGGCTGGCTCAGGAAGGCCGGACCATGGTGGTGGTCACTCACGAAATGGGTTTTGCCCGTGAGGTGTCGAACCAGCTGATTTTCCTGCACCAGGGTGTGGTGCTGGAGCGGGGCGACCCGCGAGAGGTGCTGGTCAATCCGCAGTCCGAGCGTTTGCAACAGTTCCTCTCGGGCAGCCTCAAGTAATCATCGGCGTCGCTTCGGCGATGTCTTTTACAACAGAACAGGGCATGCTGCGCACCACGCAACATGACCTGGCCACTCCAGAGCGAGCCTGTTGAGGTTCGGCCCTTGAGGCGATACGTATCGGATGTCCCAATGACTGCCCATCGAATAGGTTTCCTTGTCTGGCCCGGCACCAAAGCCTTGACCCTGGCGTTGGCTGAGGAAGCCTTGCGTGTTGCCCAGAGCGTTCACCCTGACGTGGTCTATGAATTGTCATTCCTCCAGGCCGAGGTTGCCGACGAACCTGCTGTCGCGGGTGCATGGCAATTGCCGGGTGAGCCGTGGACCGGTCGCATCGACGGGTTTCAGAAGCTGTTCCTGCTGGCGGACGAGCCGCCCGCTCCGATGTCGGCAGCTCTGGCCAGTGCCCTCAAGCAAGTGGTGCGTGCCGGGTGTGCGATTGGTGGGCTTTCTGCTGGCGTGTATCCGCTGGCACAGCTTGGCTTGCTCGATGGTTATCGGGCCGCCGTGCACTGGCGCTGGCAGGATGACTTCAGCGAACGCTTCCCCAAAGTCATTGCGACCAGTCACTTGTTTGACTGGGATCGTGACCGGCTGACCGCCTGTGGCGGCATGTCGGTGCTGGATCTGTTGCTGGCGGTCCTGTCCCGTGATCATGGCGCGGAACTGGCCGGTGCCGTCTCCGAAGAGCTGGTGGTCGAGCGCATTCGCGAAGGCGGCGAGCGCCAGCGCATTCCGTTGCAGAATCGCCTGGGCTCCAGCCATCCGAAGCTGACCCAGGCGGTCCTGCTGATGGAGGCCAATATCGAAGAGCCGCTGACCACCGATGAAATCGCCCAGCATGTCTGCGTGTCGCGTCGGCAACTGGAGCGGATCTTCAAGCAGTACCTCAATCGCGTGCCAAGTCAGTATTACCTGGAGCTGCGTCTCAACAAGGCGCGACAGATGCTGATGCAGACCAGCAAGTCGATCATCCAGATCGGCCTGTCCTGCGGCTTCTCCTCCGGTCCGCACTTTTCCAGCGCCTACCGCAACTTCTTCGGCGCCACCCCGCGTGAAGACCGTAATCAGCGACGCAGCAACAGCCCTTTCGAGCTGTCTTCCGTTCCAGCCGAGCGTGGTTGATGGGCTTCGCGAATGAATTCGCTCCTGCGAGGTGTAGGAGCGAATTCATTCGCGAAAGCAGATAAACTGCGCCTTTGTGACGCAATATGTCGCATTGCCGAAAACTCTGAAAAAAACCGGTTTTGCGCTGTAACAAGATGTCGCCTGGCGACAAGGCCGAACAGAAATCAATCCTTACAATCTTCCCATCGCTTGCCGGTTTCAGGCAGGCGTTCCTCTTCAGGAGACTCCGATGTCCGTTGAGCAAGCTGCGGTGCAACGCGCCGATTTCGACCAGGTGATGGTCCCCAACTATGCACCGGCCGGGTTCATCCCCGTGCGTGGCGCGGGCTCCCGGGTCTGGGATCAGGCCGGGCGTGAGCTGGTGGATTTCTCCGGCGGGATTGCCGTCAACGTACTGGGCCATTGCCATCCGGCGCTGGTCGGTGCATTGACTGAGCAGGCCAACAATCTGTGGCATGTCTCCAACGTCTTCACCAACGAGCCGACCTTGCGTCTGGCCCGCAAACTGGTGGACTCGACCTTCGCCGAGCGCGTGTTCTTCTGTAACTCCGGTGCCGAGGCCAACGAAGCGGCCTTCAAACTGGCGCGTCGCGTTGCCCACGACCTTCATGGCCCGGAAAAGTACGAAATCATCGCGGCCCTGAACAGCTTCCACGGCCGCACCCTGTTTACCGTAAGCGTCGGTGGCCAGCCCAAGTACTCCGATGGTTTCGGGCCGAAGATCACGGGTATCAGCCATGTGCCATACAACGATCTGGAAGCACTGAAAGCCGCCGTGACCGACAAGACCTGCGCCGTGGTTCTGGAGCCGATCCAGGGCGAGGGCGGTGTCTTGCCTGCCGAGCTGGAATATCTGCAAGGCGCGCGCAAGCTGTGCGACGAGCACAATGCACTGTTGATCTTCGATGAAGTGCAGAGCGGCATGGGCCGTAGCGGTCATCTGTTTGCCTACATGCATTACGGCGTGACCCCGGACATCCTTTCCAGCGCCAAGAGCATTGGTGGCGGTTTCCCTCTGGCGGCAATGCTGACCACCGAGAAACTGGCCAAGCACTTTGCCGTTGGCGTACACGGCACGACCTACGGCGGCAACCCGCTGGCTTGTGCGGTAGGCGAGGCGGTGATCGATGTCGTCAATACCCCTGAGGTATTGAAGGGCGTAGAAAGCAAGCATCAGAAGTTCAAGACCCGTCTGGAAGCGATCGGCCAGCAATACGGCGTGTTCACTGAAGTGCGCGGTCTTGGCCTGCTGATCGGCTGCGTGCTGTCCGATGCCTGGAAAGGCAAGGCCAAGGACATCTTCAACGCTGCAGAAACCGAGAACCTGATGATCCTGCAAGCCGGCCCGGACGTGGTTCGCTTCGCGCCAAGCCTGGTGATCGAAGATGCCGACATCGAAGAAGGTCTGAACCGCTTCGAGCGCGCCATCGCCAAACTGACAGCCTGATTCATCGCTTGACCTTCCGGTGTTCGCCTTGTGGCGGGCGCCGGACATTTTTCCTGTGCCGGGCGGCTTTCAGGCTGCTCGGTGCTCTTTTTAGTGCCGGTGTTTCCGGCCTGTGATCTGGTAAGGAGTGGCACCATGCTGGTGATGCGCCCCGCGCAAATGGCTGACCTGGCAGAAGTCCAGCGCCTCGCCGCCGACAGTCCGATTGGTGTGACGTCCCTGCCTGACGATGCTGGTCGCCTGGGCGACAAGATCAGCGCTTCGGAAGCATCGTTCGCGGCTGAAGTCAGTTTCAATGGCGAAGAAACCTACTTCTTTGTGCTTGAAGACAGCGAGAACGGTCGTCTGGTGGGTTGTTCCGGCATCGTCGCTTCCGCGGGTTACTCCGAGCCGTTCTACAGCTTTCGTAACGAGACATTCGTGCATGCCTCCCGCGAGCTGAAGATCCATAACAAGATCCACGTCCTGTCCCAGTGCCATGACCTGACCGGCAACAGCCTGCTGACCAGCTTCTATGTGATCCCCGAACTGGTGGGCACGGCCTGGTCGGAGCTCAATTCCCGCGGCCGCTTGCTGTTTGTCGCCAGCCACCCCGAGCGTTTCGCCGATTCGGTGGTGACCGAGATCGTGGGCTACAGCGACGAGAACGGCGATTCACCGTTCTGGGATGCCATCGGCCGCAACTTCTTCGACCTGAACTACGCCGAGGCCGAACGCTTGTGTGGCTTGAAAAGCCGGACCTTCCTGGCCGAGCTGATGCCGCATTATCCGATCTATGTTCCGCTCCTGACCGACGCTGCTCAGGAGGCCATGGGGCAAGTACATCCTCGTGCCCAGATCACCTTCGACATCCTGATGCGCGAAGGCTTCGAGACAGATCATTACATCGATATTTTCGACGGTGGCCCGACCTTGCACGCTCGGGTATCGGGGATTCGTTCGATAGCCCAGAGCCGTCTGGTGCCGGTCAAGATCGACACCGGCGCAACGGACGATGCCGGAAAAGGCGGGCGCCTGTATCTGGTGACCAATGGGCTGTTGCAGGATTACCGCGCAACCTTGCTGGAGCTGGACTGGGCACCCGGTCGCCCGGTGGTGTTGAGCCTGAAGGCCGCCGAGGCTCTGGGTGTCGGCGAAGGTGCCAGCGTGCGCCTTGTCGCAGTCTGATTTCGATCCAGCAGATTAGCCAGTTTTCCGGGCTCCATGAGAGCCCGGTCGAGGAGATAACATGATCGTTCGCCCCGTACGCAGCAGTGACCTGCCCGCACTGATCGAGTTGGCGCGCAGCACTGGCGCAGGCCTGACGACATTGCCTGCCAATGAGCAGCGCCTGGCGCATCGGGTGGGTTGGGCAGAGAAGTCCTTTCGTGGCGAAGCCGAGCGTGCCGATGCCGATTACCTGTTCGTGCTCGAAGACGATGACGGGCGTGTGATCGGGATTTCTGCCATTGCCGGCGCCGTGGGATTGCGCGAGCCCTGGTACAACTACCGCGTCGGGCTGACAGTCAGTGCCTCTCAGGAACTCAATATCTATCGTGAGATTCCGACCCTGTTCCTGGCCAACGACCTGACCGGCAACTCCGAACTGTGCTCGCTGTTCCTGCACAGCGATTCGCGCACCGGTCTCAACGGCCGCCTGCTGTCCAAGGCGCGCATGCTGTTCATTGCCGAGTTCCCGAAACTGTTCGGCAACAAGATCATCGCCGAGATGCGCGGCATGTCCGATGAGAACGGGCGTTCCCCGTTCTGGGAAAGTCTGGGGCGACACTTCTTCAAGATGGAGTTCAGCCAGGCCGATTACCTGACCGGTGTTGGCAACAAGGCTTTCATCGCCGAATTGATGCCCAAGTTTCCGCTGTACACCTGTTTTCTTTCGCAAGATGCGCGCAGTGTCATTGGCCGTGTTCATGCTGACACCGAACCCGCTCTGACGATGCTCAAGAGCGAGGGGTTCAACTATCAGGGTTATGTCGACATTTTCGATGCAGGCCCTGCCATCGAGTGTGAAACCACCAGGATCCGTGCCGTGCGTGACAGCCAGACACTGGTGCTGGCCATCGGTACGCCCGGTGATGATGCGCCGAAATTCCTGATCTATAACCGCAAGCGCGAAGAGGGCCGGATTACCATCGGGCAGGCTCGCATGGCGGCCGGTGCGCTGGTGGTCGACCCGCTGACGGCCCGGCGTCTGCGCATGAGCCCGGGCGACAATGTGCGTGCGGTGCCTTTGTCTGCGGTGCGGGAGGGCGTTTGATGAGCACGCTGTATATCGCAGGTGCCTGGCAGGCCGGACAGGGCGAAGCATTCGATTCGTTGAACCCGGTGTCCCAGCAAGTGCTGTGGTCCGGTCAGAGTGCAAGTGCCGCTCAGGTCGAGACGGCCGTGCAGGCGGCGCGTCAGGCTTTTGCGAGCTGGGCTTCGCGCTCGCTGGAAGATCGTATTTCGATGCTGGAAGCGTTTGCTGCCAGCCTCAAGAATCATGCGGACGAACTTTCGCATTGCATTGGTGAGGAAACCGGCAAGCCGCTCTGGGAGTCGGCTACCGAAGTGACCAGCATGGTCAACAAGATTGCCATCTCGGTGCAGAGCTACCGTGAGCGAACCGGCGAAAAGAGTGGTCCGCTGGGCGATGCCACAGCGGTGTTGCGCCACAAGCCTCATGGCGTGGTGGCGGTCTTTGGCCCTTACAATTTCCCCGGCCATTTACCCAATGGGCATATCGTGCCTGCACTGCTGGCGGGCAACACGGTGCTGTTCAAACCCAGTGAGCTGACGCCAAAGGTTGCCGAGTTGACGGTCAAGTGCTGGATCGAAGCCGGCTTGCCCGCTGGTGTATTGAATCTCCTGCAAGGCGGGCGCGAGACGGGTATTGCTCTGGCGGCCAATCCGGGGATCGACGGCCTGTTCTTTACCGGCTCCAGCCGTACCGGCAATGCCTTGCATCAGCAATTCGCCGGGCGTCCGGACAAGATTCTGGCACTGGAGATGGGTGGCAATAACCCGCTGGTGGTCGATCAGGTTCAGGATGTCGATGCCGCGGTGTACACCGTGATTCAATCGGCCTTCATTTCGGCTGGCCAGCGCTGTACCTGCGCCCGTCGCTTGCTGGTGCCGCAAGGTGCCTGGGGCGATGCATTCCTGGCTCGGCTTGTGGCAGTGACTGCAACCCTTGAAGTCGGAGCGTTCGACCGGCAGCCTGCGCCGTTCATGGGGTCGGTGATTTCTCTGGAAGCGGCTTCTGCATTGCTTGCCGCTCAGGCGGATCTGCTGGCCAAAGGCGCAGTTGCGTTGCTGGAAATGACCCGGCCGCAGGATCAGGCCGCCTTGCTCACGCCGGGTATTCTCGATGTGAGCGCTGTCAGCGAGCGTCCTGACGAGGAACTGTTCGGCCCGTTGTTGCAGGTGATTCGCTACGCCGATTTCGATGCCGCCATCGCTGAAGCCAACGACACGCAATATGGTCTGGCAGCAGGCCTGCTGTCGGACTCCGAAGCGCGTTACAAGCAGTTCTGGCTGCAAAGCCGTGCCGGTATCGTCAACTGGAACAAGCAACTGACCGGGGCGTCGAGCAGTGCGCCTTTCGGTGGTGTCGGGGCTTCGGGCAATCATCGGGCCAGCGCCTATTACGCCGCGGATTATTGTGCTTATCCGGTAGCGTCGCTGGAGGCTGGGGCGTTGACCTTGCCCGCAGCGCTGACACCGGGCGTCAAGCTTGATTGATAGCAGCACTGCACAAAGATGCACCTATAAAAACAGATCTACGGAGCCTTGCCGATGAAATCCTGTGAAGTCAATTTTGACGGTCTGGTTGGGCCTACTCACAACTACGGCGGTCTGTCCTACGGTAATGTGGCTTCTCAGCGCAATAGCCAGCAGTGCTCCAACCCTCGCGAAGCGGCATTGCAGGGGCTGGCGAAAATGAAGGCGCTGATGGACATGGGATTTACCCAGGGTGTACTTGCACCCCAGGAGCGTCCTGATGTGGCGGGCCTGCGTCAACTGGGTTTCAGTGGCAGCGATGCTCAGGTGATCGAGCAGGCTGCAAAGGATGATATGCCGCTGCTGGTCGCCAGTTGTTCGGCATCGAGCATGTGGGTCGCCAATGCCGCGACTGTCAGCCCGAGTGCCGACACCGCCGATGGCCGCGTGCATTTCACGGCCGCCAACCTGAACTGCAAATATCACCGCAGCATCGAGCATCCGACCACCAGCCGTGTGCTGAGCGCGATGTTCGCCAACGAGCACCATTTTGCCCATCATGCTGCGCTGCCAGCAGTTGCACAGTTTGGCGATGAAGGTGCGGCTAACCATACGCGCTTCTGCCGGGATTATGGCCAGGCGGGGGTGGAGTTTTTCGTGTTCGGGCGCAGTGCTTTTGACACGCGCTACCCTGCGCCGCAGAAATACCCGGCCAGGCAGACCCTTGAAGCGTCCAGGGCTGTGGCCCGGCTGCACGGCCTGAGTGATAGCGGCGTGGTCTACGGTCAGCAGAACCCGGCCGTGATCGATCAGGGCGTGTTTCATAACGACGTCATCGCGGTGGGCAATGGCGAAGTGCTGTTCCATCACGAGGATGCGTTTCTCAATACCGAATCGATGCTGAACGAACTGCACGACAAGCTCAGCCGTACCGGTGGCCTGTTTCAGGCGATCTGCGTGCCGCGAGACGAAGTGTCGGTCGAGGACGCCGTGCGTTCCTACCTGTTCAACAGCCAGCTCTTGTCCCGCGCCGATGGTTCGATGCTGTTGATCGTGCCTCAGGAGTGCCAGGCCAATCTGCGCGTCTGGAATTACTTGCAGCGACTGCTTGCCGATGGCGGCCCGATCCGGGAAGTGAAGGTCTTCGACCTCAAGCAAAGCATGCAGAACGGTGGTGGTCCGGCGTGTCTGCGCTTGCGTGTGGCCCTTAACGAAACCGAGCTGGCGGCGGTCAACCCTGGCGTCATCATGACCGTGCCGTTATACGAAACCCTGACCCGATGGGTCGATAAGCACTACCGTGATCGCATGAGCGAAAGCGATCTGGCTGATCCACAATTGTTGACTGAATGCCGCACAGCATTGGATGAGCTCACGCAAATCCTTAAACTGGGCAGCGTTTACCCCTTTCAACTGGTTTGAAAGTTCTGACGCGCAGGCACTGATGCCCTGCGCGTGATTTCCATCTCTATAGAGAATCCCGAACATGAGCGACGCCCTGCAACTGATCCTTGAAGACACCGATGGCACCCAGCTGGAAACTTCCTGCACCCGCGTAGCCGTCCTCTGGCAGGGTAAAGAGCTGTGGATTCAGCAAGACGGCCGTGGCCAGTTGCTGATTGGTGTCGACGTTGAAGAAGGCGATGCCGAATACGCCAACCTCCTGCTGCGCCCTCTGGCCACCAACCTGGTCAGCCTGCAACTGGAAATGGAGCCGGCTGATCCGAGTGACGCTGAAGAAGACGGTCACGTACACGGCCCGGACTGCAATCACTGATCAGGAGCCTGCCTATGCTCGCCCTCGGTAAACTGCTTGAACTGACTCTGGCCGGGCGCGAGCCCACGGAAAAGACTCAACTGACCGTCGGCGGCGTGCGTATGCGCTGGCTGGGCGAAGGTGCGCTGGAAGTGCGTGCGCCTCAGGACCTGGACAACGGCACTGACTTGCTGTTTTCCGCCGGTATCCATGGCAACGAAACAGCGCCCATCGAGCTGCTGGACGAATTGATCCGCAGCATTGCACGCGGCGACCTCAAGCCGCGTGCCCGCATTCTGTTCCTGTTCGGCAACCCCGAGGCCATGCGACGTGGCGCTCGTTATGTCGAGCAGGACGTCAACCGGCTGTTCAATGGGCGTCATGAGCAAAGTGGCGGTTCAGAGGCCATGCGTGCCTGTGAGCTGGAGCGTCTGGCGGCCAGCTTTTTCAGTGTGCCGGACCGCTATCGCTTGCATTACGACCTGCACACGGCCATTCGCGGCTCGAAGATCGAGCAGTTTGCCCTGTATCCCTGGAAAGAAGGACGCCAGCATTCCCGCCGTGAACTGGCGCGCCTGCGCACTGCCGGCATGAGCGCGGTACTGCTGCAGAACAAGCCTTCCATCGTATTCAGTGCCTATACCTACGATCAGCTCGGAGCCGAGTCTTTCACGCTGGAACTGGGCAAGGCCCGGCCATTTGGTCATAACCAGCAGGTTAACCTCACGCCTCTGCGCAAGGTTCTGGAGCAGATGATCGAAGGTGTCGAACCTGAGTCGAGCGATGACCTGGAGGGCTTGCAGCTATTCAGCGTGGCGCGGGAGATCATCAAGCGCAGCGATGCATTCACCCTCAACCTGCCTGACGACGTGCAAAATTTTGCGCCGCTGGAAAAAGGCTATGTGCTTGCCGAAGACGCGGGTGGCTCGCGCTGGGTGGTGGAGGAGGAAGGGGCGCGGATCATCTTCCCCAATCCGAAAGTCGGGAATGGTTTGCGCGCCGGGATTCTGATCGTCCCGGCGGTGTAACTTTATCGGCTTCTTCGCGAATGAATTCGCTCCTACTGGACCGGTGTAGGAGCGAATTTATTCGCGAAAATCAGCTGGCGGCTTTCTGCAGCGGCTCAAGACGGCGCAGTGCGCGAACCTTGTTCAGGGTATCGGCACAGGTCTTGGCCGCTTCCTCACCCTTGTGTACGAAATGCTCGAAGAAGAACTTGTGATGCTCTTCGCCGGCATGGAAATGGTGAGGGGTCAGGACCACCGAGAAAACCGGCACTTCGGTTTCCAGTTGAACCTGCATCAGTGCGCTGACCACTGATTGCGCCACGAACTCGTGACGATAGATACCGCCATCCACCACCAGACCGGCAGCGATGATGCCTGCATAGCGGCCAGTGTTGGCCAGCAGTTTTGCATGCAGGGGAATTTCAAAGGCGCCGCCGACTTCAAAGAAATCGATATCACTCTCGGTGTAGCCATGGTTGGCCATTTCAGCGACGAAGCCTTTGCGGCTCTGGTCGACAATATCCTTGTGCCAGCAGGCCTGGATAAAGGCAATGCGCTCGTTCGAGTGGTTTTTGCTTTTGCTGTCGATTGCAGTAGGTTGCACGTGTTCTGACTCCTGTTTATGAAAAAAACAGGGCATTGGATCGAAAGGGATGCAGGTTGCGTAAGAAAACCTCATGAACCTTGTAGTTCATGCAGAGGTTTTGCAGACGGTCCTGTGGACGCTATCCCGTTCTCTCTTCATCCGGACTATGACCGTCGGCCCCGGAATCACACCGGGTCTGCTGACCTTGAAGAGTTTCAGTTCAAGCCTGAATCCCGACAAGCGCTCGCGGGCTAGACGCATTGCGCGCCATTACCGCCGGTGGGGAATTACACCCCGCCCTGAGAACGTTACCGACATTGTCTGTTGTCGGGGCGGGATTTTTATCACAGTTTTTTCCATCATGCATGGACACTTTCGTACGGTGTCCCTACCTTTTGCTTATAAGAGGATTGGAGTGCCGTCGGCCTGGGACCTTGATTATCATGTCAAACCTCAGTAATGCCTTGTTGCAACCTTGAGGTTGCCTGCATTATCGGCCTTCGAGTTTTCAGGGAGCGTTTTCGTGACTGTTATCGATCTGCGTAGTGACACTGTGACCCAGCCAACCGCTGGCATGCTTGACGCTATGGCGCATGCCCCCGTCGGGGATGACGTCTACGGTGAGGACCCCACAGTCAATCTTCTTGAAGCCACACTGGCGAAGCGCCTGGGTTTTGCTGAGGCTCTGTTTGTGCCCACGGGTACGATGAGCAACCTGTTGGCCTTGATGGCGCATTGTGAGCGTGGTGATGAATACATCGTCGGCCAGCAGGCTCACACCTATAAATATGAAGGTGGCGGAGCGGCGGTATTGGGTTCGATCCAGCCTCAGCCGCTGGAAGTCCAGGCCGATGGTTCGCTGGACCTGAATCAGGTGCTGGCAAGCATCAAGCCCGATGATTTTCATTTTGCCCGCACACGTCTGCTGGCTCTGGAAAACACCATGCAGGGCAAGGTGTTGCCATTGAGCTATCTGGCAGCGGCCCGCAAGTTCACCGAAGAGCACGGTCTGGCCCTGCATCTGGACGGTGCGCGTTTATATAACGCAGCGGTCAGGCTTGGCGTCGATGCCCGTGAAATTGCTGGCTACTTCGATTCGGTGTCGGTGTGTCTGTCCAAGGGGCTTGGCGCACCAGTGGGGTCTGTGCTGTGCGGCTCACCGGAACTGATCGCCAAGGCTCGTCGCCTGCGCAAGATGGTCGGTGGCGGCATGCGTCAGGCCGGGATTCTGGCGGCTGCCGGTTTGTATGCGCTTGATCATCAGGTCGAACGCCTGGCCGAGGACCATGCCAATGCGGCATTTCTGGCCGCGGGCTTGAGCGAGCTGGGGTATGAGGTCGAGCCTGTGCAGACCAACATGGTGTATGTGCAGATGGGTGAGCGTGCTCATTCGCTCAAGGCATTCTGTGCCGAGCGCGACATCAAGCTCAGCGCTGCGCCACGCCTGCGCATGGTTACTCACCTTGATGTATCCCGTGCTCAGCTTGAACGGGTCATTGCAGTATTCGCCGAGTTTTCACGCATATAAGATGCCGATAGTCCAGTTACTGGTTTCTATCGTACAAACACGCTGTACCGAGGACGCAACGCCTATATAATGCGGCCCTTTGCCGTTGCTACGTCATTTTGGCGTCATGCACTGCTTCTGGCCGCAGTCTCCGTGGAAGAACCTATGAAAAGCGCAGAAATCCGTGAAGCCTTCCTTGGCTTCTTCGAAGAGCAAGGCCACACACGTGTCGCCTCCAGCTCCTTGATTCCGGGCAATGACCCAACCCTGCTGTTCACCAACGCAGGTATGAACCAGTTCAAGGATTGCTTCCTGGGCCAGGAAAAGCGTGCCTATACCCGCGCTGTCACCAGCCAGAAATGCGTGCGTGCCGGTGGCAAGCACAACGATCTGGAAAACGTCGGCTACACCGCTCGTCACCATACTTTCTTCGAGATGCTGGGCAACTTCAGCTTCGGTGACTATTTCAAGCGCGATGCGATCACTTACGCCTGGACCTTCCTCACTTCTGAAAAGTGGCTGAACCTGCCCAAGGAAAAACTCTGGGTAACGGTCTACGCCACCGATGACGAAGCCTACGATATCTGGACCAAGGACATCGGCATTCCGGCCGAGCGCATGGTCCGTATCGGCGACAACAAAGGCGCGCCTTATGCGTCCGACAACTTCTGGACCATGGGCGATACCGGCCCGTGCGGCCCTTGCTCCGAGATTTTCTTCGATCACGGCCCTGAAATCTGGGGTGGCCCGCCAGGCTCGCCGGAAGAAGACGGCGACCGTTACATCGAAATCTGGAACAACGTTTTCATGCAGTTCAACCGTACTGCCGATGGCGTACTGCACCCGTTGCCAGCACCGTCGGTGGATACCGGTATGGGGCTTGAGCGTGTCAGCGCAGTCCTGCAGCACGTGCATTCCAACTATGAAATCGACCTGTTCCAGAGCCTGCTGGCCGCTTCGGCCAAGGCCATCGGTTGCAGCAACGACAATCAGGCATCGCTCAAGGTCGTAGCGGATCACATTCGCTCCTGCGGTTTCCTGATTGCCGATGGTGTTCTGCCGTCCAACGAAGGTCGTGGCTATGTATTGCGCCGCATCATTCGTCGGGCCTGCCGCCATGGCAACAAGCTGGGTGCCAAGGGCAGCTTCTTCCATCAGATCGTGGCCGCTCTGGTTGCCGAGATGGGCACTGCATTCCCTGAGCTGACTCAGCAGCAGGCGCATATCGAGCGTGTGCTCAAGGCTGAAGAAGAACAGTTTGCCAAGACTCTGGAGCAGGGCCTGAAAATCCTTGAACAGGATCTGGCCGAGCTCAAGGGCACTGTTGTGCCTGGCGAAATCGTGTTCAAGCTTTACGACACCTACGGTTTCCCGATGGACCTGACGGGCGATATCGCCCGCGAACGTAACCTGACCCTCGACGAGGCGGGTTTCGAGCGCGAGATGGAAGCCCAGCGTGAGCGTGCCCGTTCGGCCAGTTCGTTCGGCATGGACTACAACAGCCTGGTCAAGGTTGATGTCGCGACCCAGTTCACCGGCTATACCGCCACCAGCGGTGCAGCACAGATCGTTGCTCTTTATAAGGACGGTCAGTCGGTCGAGCAGTTGAGCGAAGGCGAAGAGGGCGTCGTGATTCTCGACACCACGCCGTTCTATGCCGAATCGGGTGGTCAGATCGGTGACAGCGGTTACTTGCAGGCGGGTGCCGTACGTTTCGATGTTCGCGATACCACCAAGACCGGCGGCGCATTCCTGCACCACGGCGTTGTTGTCGCTGGCAGCCTGAAAGTCGGTGTGCAGCTTGAAGCCCAGGTTGCTGCCGAGGTTCGTCTTGCGACTTCGCTGAACCACTCTGCCACTCACTTGCTGCACGCTGCATTGCGTCAGGTGCTGGGTGAGCATGTCCAGCAGAAAGGCTCGCTGGTCGACAGTCAGCGTCTGCGCTTCGACTTCAGCCATTTCGAGGCCATCAAGCCCGAGCAACTGCGGGCTCTGGAAGATATCGTCAACGCTGAGGTTCGCAAGAACACTCCGGTCGTCACTGAAGAAACCGATATCGAAACCGCCAAGAAGAAGGGCGCCATGGCGCTGTTCGGCGAGAAGTACGGCGACAGCGTGCGCGTACTGAGCATGGGCGGTGAATTCTCCGTTGAGCTGTGTGGCGGTATTCACGCCAACCGTACCGGTGATATCGCACTGTTCAAGATTGTCAGCGAAGGTGGCGTGGCCGCAGGCGTGCGCCGTATCGAAGCTGTGACCGGTGCAGCCGCACTGGCCTGGCTGAACTCGGCTGAAGATCAACTCAAGGAAGCCGCGACCCTGGTCAAGGGGAATCGCGACAACCTGCTGGACAAGTTGTCGGCTGTGCTTGAGCGCAACCGTCAGCTGGAAAAACAACTGGAGCAGTTGCAGGCCAAGGCTGCCAGCGCGGCGGGCGATGATCTGTCTGCCGCTGCCCTGGACGTCAAAGGGGTCAAGGTTCTGGCTACCCGCCTGGATGGTCAGGATGGCAAGGCGCTGTTGGCGCTGGTCGACCAGTTGAAGAACAAGCTCGGCCGCGCAGTGATCCTGCTCGGCAGTGTTCATGAGGACAAGGTTGTCTTGGTTGCAGGCGTGACCAAGGACCTGACTGGCCAACTCAAAGCCGGTGATTTGATGAAACAAGCGGCCGCTGCCGTCGGTGGTAAAGGTGGCGGGCGTCCTGACATGGCTCAAGGTGGTGGTGTCGATGCCGGTGCTCTGGATGCAGCGCTGGCTCTGACCGTTCCTTTTGTAGAGCAGGGTATCTGAGTCGAACCTCCAGGCCTGTCAGTGCATGACAGGCCCGGCACTTGGATTTGAGAATTAATGGGTGCCCTTAACGGGTTCTGAGGCGGCTTTGAGATGGCTTTGATCGTACAAAAATTTGGAGGCACCTCTGTTGGCTCTGTAGAGCGCATCGAGCAGGTAGCCGACAAGGTTAAGAAGTTCCGTGAAGCGGGCGATGATCTGGTGGTCGTATTGTCGGCCATGAGCGGTGAAACCAATCGCCTGATCGAACTGGCCAAACAGATCAGCGATCAGCCGGTTCCTCGTGAACTGGATGTGATCGTGTCCACCGGCGAGCAGGTCACCATTGCCTTGCTGGCGATGGCGCTGATGAAGCGCGGCGTGCCTGCGGTGTCCTACACCGGTAATCAGGTGCGTATCCTGACCGACAGCGCCCACAACAAGGCGCGTATCCTTCAGATCGACGATCAGAAGATCCGCTCCGACCTCAAGGCAGGTCGTGTCGTGGTTGTCGCCGGTTTCCAGGGTGTCGACGAGAACGGCAACATCACCACGCTCGGTCGTGGCGGTTCCGACACCACTGGCGTGGCGCTGGCTGCTGCCTTGAAGGCCGACGAGTGCCAGATCTACACCGACGTGGATGGCGTGTATACCACCGATCCGCGTGTCGTTTCGCAAGCTCAGCGTCTGGACAAGATCACCTTCGAAGAGATGCTGGAAATGGCCAGCCTCGGTTCCAAGGTGCTGCAGATCCGTGCGGTAGAGTTCGCAGGCAAATACAACGTCCCGCTGCGCGTTCTGCACAGCTTCAAGGAGGGGCCGGGCACCCTCATTACCATTGATGAAGAGGAATCCATGGAACAGCCGATCATTTCCGGCATCGCTTTCAACCGCGATGAAGCCAAGCTGACTATCCGTGGTGTGCCAGACACGCCGGGTGTTGCCTTCAAGATTCTCGGCCCGATCAGTGCTGCGAACATCGAAGTCGACATGATCGTGCAGAATGTCGCGCACGATAACACCACCGATTTCACCTTCACGATCCATCGCAACGACTATCAGTCGGCGTTGCAGGTCCTGGAAACCACCGCCCGCGAAATCGGTGCTCGTGAGGTTTCCGGTGATACCAAGATTGCCAAGGTTTCCATCGTCGGCGTCGGCATGCGTTCCCACGCAGGTGTTGCCAGCCGCATGTTCGAGGCTCTGGCAAAGGAAGGTATCAACATCCAGATGATCTCCACTTCGGAAATCAAGGTCTCGGTGGTGATCGAAGAGAAGTATCTGGAGCTGGCCGTGCGCGCATTGCACACAGCCTTTGAGCTGGATGCTCCTCGGCAGGGTGAGTGATCTGCCATTGACGGGCGCGGCTTGACCGCGCCTTTCGTTTTCCTGTGCTGCACGCAAAGACTGTTCTTTTCTTCGCGTTAGTCAATACTCAGGCTTGGCTCGTGGCTTTTTCGTCGCAGGCTTGTGCCTACTGGTTTTGCAGACTGTTGTTCCTGAAATGCATAAGGAGAAAGGTATGCTGATTTTGACTCGTCGGTGCGCAGAAAGCCTGATCATTGGTGATGGTGAAATCACAGTGACTGTGCTCGGCGTCAAGGGTAATCAAGTGCGTATTGGTGTCAATGCGCCCAAGGAAGTCGCTGTGCATCGTGAAGAAATTTACCTGCGCATCAAGAAAGAGAAGGACGAAGAACCAAGCCATTAATTTTTATTGAATTTTTGGTTTGCAAACGGGGAAAAGGGTGGTTATTATACGCCCCGTGTTGCGGAGAGCTGGCCGAGTGGCCGAAGGCGCTCCCCTGCTAAGGGAGTACACCTCACAAGGGTGTCGGGGGTTCGAATCCCCCGTTCTCCGCCATTATTTCTGTAGTGCGTTGAATCTGGCTTCTTCTGTAAGTTGTTGAAATTACTAGAAAAAGTGCTTTACAAAATGATTTAACGACCTATAATGCGCGGCACCAACACATGCACTCGTAGCTCAGCTGGATAGAGTACTCGGCTACGAACCGAGCGGTCACAGGTTCGAATCCTGTCGAGTGCACCATTTAAGGTTAACTGGTCTGATGTAGTTAAATACAACTTCCAGATAACCGGCTTCAACCAGAGGTGATCTGGTCTAAAAATACCAATGCACTCGTAGCTCAGCTGGATAGAGTACTCGGCTACGAACCGAGCGGTCACAGGTTCGAATCCTGTCGAGTGCACCATACACCAGAAAGCCCGCATCGAAAGATGTGGGCTTTTTGCTTTCTAGCGTTTTCCTTTCACGCATCCGTTCTCATCGAATGTCACATTGTTGCTGCGACCATTTTTCAGTTGGTAGGTGTAGCGCAGTTCTCCGTTGCGGTTGGTGATCTTGTCCGGGCGGCCCAGCAGGCTTTCAACGTCGCGCTTTGTCATGCCCGGCGGTGTACGCTGATTGATAACGGCTTGCCGGCGCTGTGCTGCGCTCAGTCGATTACCGCAGCCATCGTCTTGCTGGCCTACCACCACGATTTCCTTGCTGGCTTTATTGTTTCGCCTGTCTGCGCCAGGAAGAAGGGGCGTGATGCTTCCCGGAGGCGCATTGAAGGCTTCTTGCGGCTGACTGTTTTGCCCGGCCGGGCAGCCCAGAGTGGTAAAGAGGATTCTTCCGGACGGGTCTTCACATCGCTGAACAGTATTGGCTTCTGTGTAAAGTGGCAGGCAGAGCAGGTTGCTCCATAAGAAAATGCGGGGCGTGATACGCATTGCCGAGTCCTCCATGACGTGCCAGCCCATCCTAGTGGTGGTCTTTCCCATGGGCGAGCGTGTTTTCTTCGCTGAATGTAACGTCGTAACCCTGTCTGTTCGCAAAACATTCAGGTTTGTCTCGCAAGCGCCTGTTCTAGCCTGAATTTTCTCGCGTGCGATCCGCCCAAAGCGGTGTATCATTGCGCCCGTCAGCCCCGCCGGGGCTTGTGGAATACCTCCATGGACTTACCCAGTAGTTACTCAATAGCTCGTTTCACCAATCAAGAATCAACTGATTGATCCTCCCGGCGTGCTCCGCTGCTGGGAGTGGAGTTCGCCTATGACTGAAATAGAAGTTAAAAAAACGCAGGAAAGCTTGCAGGATCGCCTTGCCCAAGTGGTCGATCTGTTGCAGCGTCAGCGTGTGGTCGAAGACCTGATCCACCGCCAGGAAGGTCAAAATCAGGATCGCGTAGAAAACCTCGTTCATCGTCAGAACCTTGTCGAGCTGCAACGCAAGCTCGATGATCTGCACTCTGCGGACGTCGCTTACATCCTCGAGGCATTGCCTCTTGAGGAGCGCCTGACCGTCTGGCAACTGGTCAAGGCAGAGCGCGACGGCGATATCCTCCTTGAAGTGTCCGATTCCGTCCGGGAAACCCTGATCGCCGACATGGATGATCACGAGTTGCTGGCGGCGGCCAAGGAGATGGACGCCGACGAACTCGCAGACCTGGCTCCCGAACTGCCTCGCGATGTCGTTCACGAACTGATGGAAGCGCTGGACGTCCAGCAGCGTGAGCGTGTCCGTTCTGCGCTCTCCTACGACGAGGAGCAGGTCGGTGCGCTGATGGACTTCGAGATGGTGACGATCCGCGAGGATGTCAGCCTGGAAGTCGTATTGCGTTACCTGCGGCGCTTGAAGGAGCTGCCGAGCCATACCGACAAACTGTTTGTGGTCGATTACGACGGCGTGCTCAAGGGCGTGCTCCCGATCAAGCGTCTGCTGGTCAATGATCCGGACAAGCAGGTCGGCGAAGTCATGGCTGACGACCCTGTCAGCTTCCACCCGGAAGACGATGCCTACGACGCCGCACAGGCTTTCGAGCGTTATGACCTGATTTCCACGCCGGTGGTCGACAAGAGCGGCAAGCTGATTGGTCGTTTGACCATCGACGAAATGGTTGACCTGATTCGTGAGGAGAGCGAGAGCGAAGTCCTCAACATGGCGGGTTTGCGTGAAGAGGAAGATATCTTCGCTTCGGTATGGCGCTCGCTGCGTAACCGCTGGGCCTGGCTGGCGATCAACCTGATTACAGCGTTCCTGGCTTCGCGTGTCATCGGCCTGTTCGAGGGTTCGATCGAGAAGCTTGTGGCTCTTGCGGCGCTGATGCCGATTGTGGCCGGTATCGGCGGCAACTCCGGGAACCAGACCATTACCATGATCGTTCGCGCCATGGCGCTGGACCAGGTCAGTACCGGCAATACCACGCGCTTGCTGCGCAAGGAACTGGCGGTCGCTTTGCTCAATGGTCTGATATGGGGCGGGGTGATCGGTGTTGTGGCCTATATGCTCTATGACAGTTGGTCGCTTGGCGTGGTCATGACGGCTGCAATGACGCTCAACCTGCTGCTGGCTGCTTTTATGGGGGTCTTGATCCCTATGACGCTTGCACGTCTTGGCCGCGATCCAGCCATGGGTGCCAGCGTCATGATTACTGCGATGACGGACAGTGGCGGTTTCTTTATTTTCCTGGGGCTGGCAACCATTTTTCTGCTTTGATCGCTTTCACCATAAAAAAACCGCCTGTTCAGGCGGTTTTTTGTTTTGGGGCTGCAAAGGTAGTCACTGTCTTTCTTTGACTTCCTTCCATGTGCGTAGCCTCAGCGCGTCAATGTCGGCAGGCGTCGCTTGCTGGACGAACAGGGTGCCAAGGGTTTCCTCATCGGGGTAGATTCTGGGGTCGTTGCGTACTGCTGCGTCCACCAGTGCCTCGGACTTCTCGTTTCCGTTCGCATAATGCAAGTAGTTGGAGATGCCCGCGATTACCTTCGGCGTGAGCAGGTAGTTCATAAAGACGTAGGCGGCTTTTTCGTCAGGTGCATCGACGGGCATGGCGATCATGTCAAACCACATCGGAGCGCCTTCCCTGGGGATGACGTAGTCGATTTTGATGCCGTTGCCTGCCTCCTGAGCGTTGCGCTCCGCCAGCATGACATCTCCTGAATAGCCGACCGCGACGCAGATCTTGCCACTGGCCAGATCCGTAATGTACTGGGTCGAGTTGAAATAGCGCACGTAGGGTCGGATCGCCAGCAAGGCAGCTTTTGCCTTGGTGTAATCCTCGGTTTTTTCGCTGTGGGGTGGCAGGTTCAGATAGTTGAGCGCGATGGGCACTATGCTGGGGGCGCTGTCGATAAAGGCTACGCCGCATTCAGCCAGCTTTTTAATGTTCTCGGGCTTGAAGATCAAGTCCCAGGAATTGAGTGGCGCATCCTTGCCCAGAACAGCCTTGACCTTGGCCGCGTCATAGCCGATGCCGGTGGTCCCCCATAGATAGGGAAAGGCGTGCTCGTTGCCTGGGTCGATGCCTCTGAGCGCCTTGAGCAGAACCGGATTGAGGTTTTTCCAGTTGGATAGCTGGCTTTTGTCCAGCTTCTTCAAGTCCCCACGCTGAATCTGGCCAGCCATGAAGTGGCTCGACGGCACCACAATATCGTAACCGGAGTTTCTCGCCTTGAGCTTTTCGTCCAGGGCATCGTTACCATCGTAGGTGTCATAGGTGGCTTCAATGCCGGTGTCTTTCTGGAAGTTTTTCAGCGTGTCCGGTGCGAAGTAATCCTCCCAGTTGAACACCTTGACGGTCTGGGCTGCCTGGCTCATTGATGCAACCAGCATCAGGGGGACGAAGACTTTACCGAGCATTTTGTGGCTCCTCGCATGACTTGATAATCGCGATGCACGGGAAAACCATCGCCTCAGGAGCCGTGACCAGGAAAAGCATTGGCTGAGATGTCTACATTATAAGAAAGAGTCTTATAAGTATTGGGGAAAAGTACTACGGCAAAAAAAAGCCAGCTTTCGCTGGCTTGAATGCTTTTTTTCACTGATTTCTTACGACTCTTCTGAAGCAAGTTCCGTGTCGTGAGCAATCAGGGACACCAGAGCGTTCTGCTGGCGGTGTGAGAGTTGACGAAAACGTTGCAGCAACTCGCGTTCGTGCAGGGACAGCTCAGGACTATCAAGGCGCAGACTTGGCTCATCACCAAGAGCTCCTTCCTGAATCAGGCTCTGTTCGAGTCGAGCAATGATTTCCGAGTTCATGCTGCGATGGTGGTTTTTGGCTACCTCTTGCACGCGATTACGCATGCCGTCTGGTAGGCGAACGACGAACTTGTCAGCCGTGCGGCTGGAATAAGTAGCCTGTTTCATAGGGCTCATATATTTAACCGGTTAGTTCAGGGGGAGCGGTTTCGCAAGTGGCCGCAAGATTGTCAATGTAGGACAGTCCTTTTGGCCAAATGTTCAACCGAGTTATCCAAAGGGCGCGGCATCATGCCCTATTACGTCGAATCCTTGGCGTCAATTCTGTGACAAATATTGACTCAGATAAAGGCGTTTAGCCAGCACCAATTATCAGAATTGCGAGCAGATTTGCAAAGCTTGCCAATTCCAGCCCATCCGGGTGACACGACGAACGCCTGACTACTTTTTGCCATGATGGCTATCTGTCTTCAGCGTAGATGGTTATTCACAAGAATACGAAAGATGCCGACGGGCGTGTCATGGCGGGAGAAGGCGAGGGTAGGCTGAGAGGCCGATGACCTAGTCAGCAGTGGTTTGAGCCCTGTTGACCAGTACAACCATCAGCGGATATTCAGTCAGCGTAGAACCGGATCGAACTTGAAGCGACGCCCGATCACCATGGCCGCAACGAAGAGGCTGACAAACAGCCCTGCGGCAATTTTGGAGGCGGAATTCAATGCATGCGCCTGCTCGGGGAGGAGAAGATCAGTGGCAACAGCCATCAGTGCCAGGATCATGAATGACAATGCGGGTTTTGACATGGCTACTCTCTCGTGAAGGTGGGCTATGTGACGATCTCAGAAGATCCAACGCTCTTCAGCACGATTTGGCAGCGGGGCTTCCTTGACCTCATGACCCAGCGTAGCTGCATTGACGCTTCTGTCACTCATGATGGCCAATTGAGGGGCCTTGCGAACCAGCTCATATGATTGAGGTTGCGTGCCGATCTTGTCATCGTGAATGCGGGTATCCTGAAAATGAAATGCCACCAGAGCCACCAGAGCTACTGCATTCAACACTGAGAGAGTCATGTTCATTTTCAGGTACCTTGCGTGGAGTATCGTCACTGGTACTGATAATGCAGCCTGCATGCCAGATTTATTTTGAATAAAAATCCTTATAAAACAATGGCTTGTGATTGTTTTAAAGCGATTAAACATTGCGTTTTGCAATGATGGCTTTTTGGGGTAATGCAAAATGCACGACCGCCCCTGCAAGCGCTCTACGCCGGGATGTGGACTACGATTATCGAAGGCAATGACGACATGACAAAATCCCTCCATGCCGTTAACATGCACGCCGTCCTCGCTGGCACCGTTCGGTGTGCTGGCAACTCAGTGTCTCAGTAGCTCAATTGGATAGAGCATCCCCCTCCTAAGGGGAAGGTTGGCAGTTCGAACCTGCCCTGGGACACCAATATGATCAGGTGGTTAGCTGGATTTCCCGATAGCTCCTCGATTGAGTTTTCTCTCAAGTCTCCACTTCTCTGAGTGTTCGGTATTGAGTCAACTTTTCAAGGGAATCGGATTCTTCTGGCCGATTTTTGAAATTGATGCTTAGGCCGTTCTCTCTACCTGCGTAATTGAATCCCAATTGAAAAGTCATTGTGTATTTCAACTGATCCCCAGCGTCGGATTTGGCCCGCGCGCTTCGTAAAAATGATAAATGTGGCCTGTGGTGGCGACAGGCCAAAATCGGGCATGACAGTTCGGCAATCCTGCGCGGGGCTCGACTGATTTTGTCCTTATCCCTAGGTGGTTGCTACAAAATCATCCGCAATTTCCTCTCCCCCGCAGTCCCAAAGCCATCTCCACCCCGAGCATCTTCCCTTTCCCTTGAACGAAATTTCCTAGAAAATCCCGACCCCTTGCGTGTGTCAGTTGCGGCATTTAATGTGCCGCGTCGCTGCAAAATCAGCGGCCGGGTTTAGCGATCCGAACCTTACACTCGCAATCAGCTCATGCTGCCTTATGCCTTTCAGGTTTGAGGCCGTGTCATGGCGGCTGTGCGTCGGAGATCTTCGGGTCTGCCGGTGTGTGCGAGTAAAAGACCGGTTCGCTAACCTTCGCACAGCTGCCACCCTTCATTCGTTTAGCGACGTCTGCGGCAGCTCTTTTCTCATAAGGAGCTTTCACACCATGGACCTTCCATATCCTTCACCTCCCTGCACCGATCATTTCGAGCCAACCGTTTTCATCCGTCACCACCGTATGCTGCGTGCTGTCATGCGCGATACCCAAGTCTGGTTTCCCTTGTCGGATCTGGCACGTCTGATGGGCAAGCAACTGGACGAGCGCGCCACACTCAAACTCGATGCCGACCAACGCCACACAGCCTGGCTGTTGACCCACGGGCAGTGGGAAAAATGCCTGATGATCAGCGAGTCGGGTGTTTTTGCGTTGCTGGTGCATCACTACGTACCGGAAAACCGTGCACTGCGCCGTTGGCTGGTTCAGGAGGTGTTGCCGGTTTTCGAGGTTCCCAAGGTAGATTCCAGCGATCAACCTCAGCGATATGAGATGCGCTGGCAGGGCAATGTCTTGGGGACATTACAATGGCATGGGGAGTTATGGGTGAGGTTGCGTGATATGCCGGAATTGGTTCAGGTGCAGCCAGATGCGGTCAGAGAATCCTGGTGGCGCCGGTTGGTTGCCTGAAGCAATTCGTTTTCTGCGTGATGTGAGTTTGATCGTTCCGGTTGGGCGGGGCGATCAATATGAGGTCAGGGAAGGTCGGCGACACTGCTTGGGCCCTTGAGCATCGACAGATCAAGAGCCCTCTCAGTGACAGGCACCCGGCCTTGTCCTACCGCGTTTACTTCTCCGACTTGCCGACTCCTCACCAGCGGGGCCATCGCCTGAGCGGGCCCCGGATTGGATTGGCGTTACTCATCCCACCAGGTTTTCATTACACGCTGAATGACCGCCCTGAATAACTCTCTGAACAAGGCACGTGCCGCCTGCTCTGCCAGCCACTGTCCCACCGATTTTAGCCCTTGCATTGATTACTCCTCATCAGTTTGATTTCAGTAAACGCACCTTCGTCGGAAGGTCGATACTTCCCGCTGCTCATTGAGTTGCGTGGATGTGGCTAATGATGAGCTCTTGTAAAGAGGGCTTTGAGGTGGGGTTTGCATCGTTTTCACGCTCCGGCTGTTCGCTTTGTCGAACCAGTGGATAGCACGAAAACAGCTCATGGGTTATGGGCGAGTTGCGCGCTTAACAGGGCAGAACGGGCGAAAATGCCCTCAATATGCGATGCATCGTCCGACTTTTAGCAAATAGCGCTGCGTGTCGAGCAAATTACGCCTTGCCGCCGCTTCGCGGCAAGTTGATCGGAGCATCCCTAAAAACACATTAGGAAATCGGCAGTGCAAGCACCATATCAACACTTTCGAGAGCTCAGTACTCTCAGACAAGCACTGCTCTCACTCTACAAAAATGACTATGATCGTCACCTGACATGCTTGAAAGACATGCACCAGACTTTTCACGAAGCGAGATAGGGACGATTGCCGTGTTTCAAAAAAAAGCAGGCTTTGGCGCATTGTTGAAGATGGTTCACTTGAACTTCAGTACAGAGGTTCTGGACGAGTTTCGTGATCATTTCAACCGGTCGATTTCTCAGCAGGAGAAATCGATCAAAGAGTATTTCAAGGCAGCAACCGCGAGCGATTTCGAGTCCAGAGATGATTATGAAGACTACTTGTCTTCGTTGCATGATGACTTCTTGCAGTCTGATGATGTGCGAAGTCTCGGAGAAGAGCTTGCAATTGTCGGGCTTCACCGATTGGTGGAAATCAAGATCGGAAAGGTCTTGAAGGGGACATTTCCAAACCTCCCGGACAAGAAGAAGCAGGATCTTATTGCAGGCAAGCCTGGAGTGATCGACTGTCCAAGTCTGGCTGGTTTTGCAGCCGCACATGAACTGCGGTTGATCAACAATTGTGTGAAGCACAATAATTCCATCGTCGATGAAAAACTGGCGATTGCCTTTCCGTCGTGGAGCAAGGGCGACCCTCTAAAGAATCTAGGCACCCACTATTCGCATCTGAAGGTCGGTGTTACCGAGTACATCAAGGCATTTGTTACAGAAGCCCATGCCAAAACAACCGAGTTTTCTTCTGTACCTTAATCTGCTCAGCACCCACAGGCGGATCTCCCTGATCCGCCTACATGATCCCCCGTCAAACCCTCACCACCACCCCAACCCCCTCCAGCTCTCTCACCAACGGCAACACCCGCTCCCCAAAATACTCAACCTCTTCCTGAAAATGCAGAAACGCTGACAGCACCAGGTCCACGCCTATTTCTTTCAGCGCGACGATACGTTCGGCAATCTGTTGGGGTGTACCAATAAGGTTGGTCTTGAAACCATCGTTGTACTGCACCAGATCGGTGAACGATGATTTGGCCCAGTTGCCTTCTCCTTCGGGGCTTGCCTTGCCTGCCTGTTTTGCGGCATCGCCGAAGGCATTCACGGCTTGCGGGTCGGCTTTGTCGATGATTTCCTGTAATACCGCTCGCGCTTCTTGTTCGGTGTCGCGGGCGATGATGAAGGCGTTGACGCCGATCTTCACTGAATGCCCGTTGGCTGCGGCCTTTGCCCGAATATCGTCGACCTGCGCCTTGATGCCTTCCAGGGTGTTGCCGTTGGTGAAATACCAGTCCGATACTCGGGCCGCCATGTCACGGGCTGCCCGGGAGCTGCCGCCTTGAAATATCTCGGGATGCGGACGCTGAATGGGTTTTGGCCGCAAGGTGTAGTCATGAAAACGATAGAAGTCGCCCTTGAAGGTGAAGTTGTCGGTGGTCCAGATTCCTTTCAGCGCCTGGATGAACTCCTCCGAACGCCGGTAACGTTCGTCATGTTCCAGCCACGGTTCCCCAATGGCCTGAAACTCACCCTTGAACCAGCCGCTGACAATATTCACGGCAACCCTTCCGGCCGTGAGCTGGTCGATGGTCGCCAACTGTTTGGCTGCCACCGACGGCGTCCAGGGACCTGGCAAGATGGCCGCGATCACTTTCAACCTTTCGGTGGAAGCCAGTAGTGCGTGACTGAATGCCACCGACTCATGCTGATTTTCCGCACCGTATCCGGCGGTAAAGCGGATCTGCGTCAGTGCGTATTCAAAGCCTGATTGCTCCGCGATTTGCGCGAGTTTGCGGTTGTAGTCGATATCCCAACTGGTGCGTTGTTCGATCTTGCTGACAACGAGTCCGCCGCTGACGTTAGGAACCCAGTAGGCGAACTTGATAGGTAAGTGGCTCATGAGATATCTCCGAAAACGACGAAGTGGATTGCCGTTTCGACAGTGCAGCATGCATGCCACAGGGGATTGTCATGAATTACAGTGAGTTACGACTCGCTGAAAACCTGGCCACTGGTCTCTTTCAAATATAAATGCTGATGAGATGTTGCTGAGCAGACAGCCCAATAATGGCTAAATAGCCTCTATTCCCCACCCGGATCAGGCGTCAGCCTCTCCAGTTGCGGGCACGCCCACTCCACAAAAGCCCTCACTCTCGGTGACAACTGCAAGGAGTGCGGGTAGACCAACTGTATCGGTAAATCCATAGGCTCAAAATCCCGCAGGATCCTGACCAGTCGACCATCAGCCAGTTCATCCGCCACTTGGTAATGCATCAACCGGGTAATTCCCACGCCCTGCACACAGGCCTGGCTGGCAGCTCGAACCTGATTGCAGACCAGTCTCGGTACGATGTCTTCAACCAGTTCTTTTTCCTTGTGACGGAAGTACCAGTGTCGCCCTTGTGAGGCCAGGGTGATGCAGGAATGCTCCCGCAGCGATTGTGGGCTAGCGATGGCGGGAGCGGCATGCAGGTAATCCGGGCTGGCGCAGGTGACGAGCCGGGTTGTGCCGACCTTGCGCGCCACCATGGCCGAGTCGGGAAGATGGCCGATGCGCAGGGCCAGGTCGAGGCGTTCATCAAGCAAGGGGATGACCTGGTCGCTCAGGCTCAACTCGGCTGCCATTTCCCCATGATCCTTGAGAAATGCATTCACCAGCGGTGCCAGGTAGCGTTGCCCGAACTCTACGGGGGCTGTCACCCGAAGCAAGCCGCGGGCGATGCCATCGCGAGCTTCCAGCCGTTGCTCCATGTCAGCGAAGTCCGCGAGCATGCGGCGGCTCCAGGCCAGATATTCTTCGCCTTCATCCGTCAGGGCCATGCGTCGGGTGCTGCGGTTCAATAACCGGACCCCCAGATAGCGCTCCAGAGCTGCCAGCGAGCGGACAAGGGAAGCGACCGATTGTCCAGTCACATCCGCCGCCGAACTCAGACTGCCGCTGTCGACGATCCGAACGAAATTGGCCATTGCCTTGAGCCTGTCCATTGCCACCTTTCGATTTGTGCGATTACTGCATAGGTCTTGTCAGGTCCGCGCCATAGGTGAAACGCGCAGCCCGGTGGAAACTTCAGGGATTGTTTTCAGCCGGAGTCGCAACCCATGAGCCAACGACCAAATCCCGCCCGGATTCTCGCATACGATCACATCGGAATTCGTGTCAGCGACCAGAATCGGTCGATGTCTTTTTATCAGGCACTCGGATTCAAGGAGACCGCACGTTTTCCGCTGTACGAAGCCAACGAAATGCTCAGCCCGGACGGCGTTCGTATCAATCTGATCTTCAACGGTGCTCGCGTCCCCGACTCTCACAACGTCCTGCTGGATGCTCCGGTGAAGCTTCCCGGCGTAACGCACCCTGCCTTTATTGTCGATGACCTCCAGGTATTTCAGGCCTGGCTGGGCGAGCAGGGGATCGTGATCACTCAGGGGCCGCATCACATCGGTCCCAGAAGAATCGCGCTTTTTATCCGCGACCCCGATGGCAATGTTCTTGAATTCAATCAACTCGTCGATGGAGAACCGAAATGAAACTGTACGACCTGGATGTATCTGGAAACTGCTACAAAGTGAGGCTTTTTGCTGCTCTGGCCAATATCGGGCTTGAAGTGGTTGCAGTCGATTTTCTGGGCGGAGAACACAAGAAGCCGCCGCTTTCAGACATGAATCCTCTTGCTCAGCTACCGGTTCTGGAGGACGGTTCGTACGTCATCCGCGACTCGCAGGCCATTCTGGTTTATCTCGCTGGCCAATACGGTGGTCTGGCCTGGTGGCCGGCTCATCCGCAAGGCCAGGCCGATATTGTCCAGTGGCTCTCGTTTGCCGGTAATGAGGTTCAGCACAGCCTTTGCGCTGCGCGACTGGTGCAGAAGTTTGGTGCGGAGCTGGACAAGGCGCAGGCTCTGGCGAAAGCGACCGTTGCCCTCTCGATACTCGACAGACACCTGGAAAACCACGACTGGCTTGCAATCGGCCGTCCCTCGATTGCCGATTGCGCGGTATACCCCTATGTCGTGCTTGCCCCTGAAGGCGGTGTGGATCTTGAACCCTATGTAAATGTTGCACGCTGGATCAAGCGGGTAGAGGCATTGCCAGGTTATCTGCCCAAGCCTTGAGCGGGTGTGCTTTGCAGTGCCTTTTCGAGAAACTCGATAAACGCCCGCACCTTTGTATTCAACGCCGAGCGCTCGGCAACGCACGCATAGATATCCATCGGCTCTGACTCTGCACTGGCAACGTTGCGGCTGTCAGGCTCGAACAGCGGCAGCAGGCGGCCGCTGTCGAGGTGCGGTTGGGCGATGAAGCTGGCGAGGCGGGCGATGCCGCCGCCATTGACGGCGATTTGCGCGAGCATGTCGATGTCGTCGCAGACAAAGCCGGGATTGACCTTCGCTTCGACACGTTTGCCGTTGACCATGAAGTTCCAGGGCAGGAAGCGCCCGTCGGTTGGGTAGCGAAAGACCAGGCAGGCATGTTGTTTCAGGTCTTCGATAGTGGTGGGCACGCCTGCATGGTCGAGATAGGCGGGCGATGCACAGAATATGAACGGGAGTGACGCGATGCGGCGGGCAACCAGTCCGTCGCTCAGTTGTGCCTCGATGCGGATACTGACGTCGACACCTTCCAGGCGATGGTCGACGCGCCGGTCTGTGCTGATCAGCTCAATATCGATACGCGGATGTGCGGCTTTGAACGCAGGTATCAGCGGCGCAAGGACGTGGCGGCCAAATGCAGCGGTGGTGGCGATACACAGCGGCCCTTGAGGCTCGGTGGTGATGGTCGCGGCGTGTGAAGCAAGATCGATATCACGGGGGATGTGGCGGACCTTCTCGAAATAGCGCATGCCGCTTTCGGTCAGCGCCATTCTGCGGGTGGTGCGCGAAAGCAGGCGCACGCCCAAATGGGTTTCAAGCCGCGTGATGCTCTGGCTGACGGCGGCTGCGCTCATCCCTTGGGCTCGGGCTGCCGCCGCGATGCTGCCGGTTTCTACCACGCGGATGAAACTGTTGATCAAACCCAGAATGTCCATCGGATACTTGTCATTCCATTCGTTGGTTTTACTTAATAATGATTCAAGCGCAGCACCTCTACTGGTGCGTATAACCGATTGTTAGCTTAACCGCTCTTCCACTACTCAAGGTTGACGAGGGTTAATCGATGACTGCCAGAACCAACAGTAATACTGCCCGATTCCGTTTCCCAAGCCGGGCGACGCCTTATGTGTTTGCTTTCTATATGGCAACCATCATGGCGTTTCTCATGTGCCTCGTGATCACCCTCGCTGAATTCGGCATTGACGAACATTACATGGGAAATGTGATGAGTGCGTATCGCGTTGCAATGCCCTCTGCCTTCTTTTGTGTGATCGTCGTGCGTCCGATTGTTGCCCGGCTGGTCGCCTGGACCGTGCATGGTCATTGAGTAAATGCTCACGAAGCAACTTTCGCTCAGCGCAAGGCTTGGGTATTCTCGGCGCTGGCCGATGCTGCCCGCCGCTCGCTCCCGAAGGGAAGGTGAAAGCATTTCTTCATGTTCCGAACCCTGTCGTATTTCTCTACGGTCGAGTTTTGGCAACGCGAGCACCAGAATGCCTCGACTTCAGGAGGAACGATGTTTTCAATCGAGCAAGCCAAGCAGATGGCCAAGAGGCTGCGCGCCTCGCTGGCGGCGGGCAATCAAGAGCTGTCTCATTCGGCTGCACTTGAACTGGTCGCGCAGCAACTGGGTTACAAGGACTGGAACACGGCTTCGGCGCTACTCGCGCAGAGCACTCCCCAGCCTGCCATTACTTTCGAGAAGCCCATCCCGATATTGCGGATGTTCGACGAAGCCAAGGCACGCGAGTTCTACCTTGATTTCCTGGGTTTCAGTGTCGAATTCGAGCACCGATTCGAGGCGGACCTGCCACTTTACCTGGGCATCAGCCGGGATGGTCTGCAGCTTCATCTTTCCGAGCATCATGGCGATGCAAGCCCCGGCGCGACGATTTTTGTCCCCATGCACAATATCGAACGGCTTCGCGATGAATTACTTGCCAAGCGTTACGGATATGGTCGCCCGGATATTGTCGAGCAGGGCTGGGGGAAGGTTCTGGAAATACACGATCCGTTCGGTAACCGGATTCGTTTTTGTCAGAGTTGATATCGCCGGGTCACTCAGGCTGGCCCGCAAGCCGTTCGGATAGAAAGTCGATCAATGTCCTCAGCGCATGGGGCATGCGCTGACGTGACAGGTATACGGCATGGATGCCAAGCGTTTCGACCCGGGATTCGGGGAAGAGCCGGGTCAGGCGTTTCTCTCGAATGGCTTGTTCGGCAGCGAAGTGCGGCAGCATCGCGATGCCGGTTCCACTCAAGGCAGCACGCACAATGATGGATGCTTCGTTGGTGCTGAAATTACCGGTGACCGGCACCGCGATGTTTTCGCCATTCACGTTGAAATGCCAAAGGTTGCGACCGTAATACGCATAGGTCAGGCAGTTATGAACCTGCAGGTCTCGCACGTCGCCCGGAACACCGTATTTTTCCAGATAAGCCGGGCTGGCGCAGATGAATGAGCGTACCTGGCCCAGCTTTTTCGCGATCACGTTCGGGTCGAGGTGATTGGTCACCCGAATTGCCAGATCGACCCCGTCCTCAGCCAGGTTGGTAGTGCGATCCACGATCTGCAGATCAATGGTTACAGCAGGATAAAGCTGAAGAAACTCCATCAGCGCGTCGGTCAGGCAGTATTCCGCGAAGATTGAAGACGCCGTGACACGCAGTAACCCCTTTGGGGCGTTTTCCGTTTGTGTTGCCTGTGTGCTTACGTCCAGCGACAAGGCCACCAGGTTTTTGCAGGTGGGCAGCAGTTGTTCTCCTGCGGCGGTCAGGCTGAGTTTGCGTGTGGTCCTGTGCAGCAAGCGCGCTTCGGCCCATTCTTCCATCACGCCGATATAGCGAGTCGCCATGGCGCGGGACATGCCCAAGTGCATTGCTGCCGCCGAGATGCTGCCGCGTGCCACTGTTTCCAGAAATACCTTCGCTGCGGTTAGTCGATCCATATGCTCAATCTGTGCAACAAAGCGTCAACTATAAGCCTGTATATCTCCGTTTTGTAACTCAATAAAGTACAGCGACTCTCTTCGTGCCAGGCCATCGGCATCTTCCTGTGGCACTGCTGATCCCCATTCAAGGAAACGCCCATGTCTGCGCCCACCGACAAGACCTTGCGATTGCTATTCCCGCAATGGCAGGGCGGTAACAACCCTCCTTACCATTTCGGCTCTCGGCTTCTGGCCTGGCTGGCTCCGGAACACCGCGGTCCGGTCGAGGAGGTGCCTGTTGTGGAGCCGCACGAATCGCCGCTGCCGCTTGAAGACGGGATTGTTGGCCGCAACGCACTGCTTGATCAGTTGCACGCTGCACGAGCATTGATCGACAAACATCAACCTGATCGTCTTGTTGTATTGGGTGGCGACTGCCTTGTGGATCTGGCGCCTTTTGCCTATCTGAATGAGCGTTACGCGGGTGACCTGGCGGTGCTTTGGGTCGATGCCCATTCGGATATCATGACACCGCAACAGTTCCCCCATGCTCACGCGATGGTGCTCGGTAACCTGCTGGGCAACGGGGACCCTGACTTCGTCAAAGCGGTAGCCCGTCCCGTCAAGCCCGGTAATGTCATGTATGTTGGCCTGCATGACCCGAGCGAATGGGAAGCCGCCGAGATGCAGCGGCTGGGGCTGCAAAATGTTGGCCCCGAGCAACTGGCTCGACAAGGCAGCCAGCCTGTCATCGAGTGGTTTGAATCCACTGGCGCAAAGCACCTGGCAATCCACTTCGATCTTGATGCTCTGGACCCTGCCTTTTTTCGGGCTCTGCTGTTCGCCAGGCCAGACATTGCAGCGGGAACCTTCGATGGCGTTGCGCAGGGCGAACTGACGATCGAACAGGTCGTTCAGTTGCTGGGGGAAATGGCTGAAGTAGCTGATGTGGTGGGGCTGGGTATTGCCGAGCACCTGCCATGGGATGCGTTGGCCATGAAAAACATGCTTGCCAGGTTGCCATTGATTGGCAAGCCAGCCTGAATATATGGAAACAAGGAGTCACGCTTTATCGGCCTGACTCCCCGTTTTTCTGCAAAGGCTTACGCCAACTGTTTCAGCAAAGCCTTGGCGACGGCTTCAGAGCTGGCAGGGTTCTGGCCAGTCACCAGTTTGCCGTCTTCGACCAGGTAGGGCTGCCAGTCGGGGCCTTTTTCATAGAGGCCGCCCAGTGCGATGAACTCGTCCTCGATAAGGAAGGGAACGACATCGGTCAGTTCTACCGCTTCTTCCTCGCCATTGGTGAAGCCGGTGACGCGACGGCCTTTGATCAACGGCTCGCCATTGGCGGCCTTGACGTGACGCAAGACGCCCGGCGCATGGCAGACGAAACCGATTGGCTTGTTGGCGCGCTCAAAGGATTCGATCAGTTCGATGGAACGCTTCGACTCTGCCAGGTCCCAGAGCGGGCCGTGGCCGCCTGGATAGAAAACCGTGTCGAAATCCTGCTGGCTGACGCTGTCCAGTTTGACGGTGGTCGCCAGTACTTTTTGCGCGGCCGGGTCAGCCTTGAAGCGCTGGGTCAGTTCGGTCTGGAAGTCCGGCAGGTCGCTTTTCGGGTCCAGAGGCGGTTGACCACCGGCAGGCGAGGCCACGACTATTTCAGCGCCGGCATCCTTGAAGGTGTAATAAGGGGCTGCGAACTCTTCGAGCCAGAAGCCGGTTTTCTTGCCGGTGTTGCCCAGTTGATCGTGAGAGGTCAGTACCATCAATACTTTCATTGCAGTTTCCTCGTAATGTCCATGAGTCAGGTGAGGCACAGGCGGTCGGGTTGACTGCCTGCGCATTATCTTCATTGCAAGTGACGGTCAGCCTTTCAGGAAGGCTTCGAGCGGTGCCGATTTATCGCCATAAGGTGCGCGCAGTCGCAGGTTTGAAGCGCCATCTTCGCTCTGTATAACGACGGGTTTTGCATGGGTAAAACGTCTGAAACCGTGAACGCCATGGTAAGCGCCGATACCGGATGCTCCTACGCCACCAAACGGCAGGGTATCGATGGACACGTGGCTCATCACATCGTTGACCACCAGAGCGCCTGAAGTGGTTTGGATTGCAAAGGCGTGTTGTCGTTCGCTGTCATTGCCGAAGTAATAGGCAGCGAGCGGGCGCGGATTGGCATTGATATAGGCCACTGGCTCAGCCCTGTCGGTGTAGGTCTTGATTGGCAGCAGCGGGCCGAAAATCTCTTCCTGCATGACCTGCATGTTATCGTTCACATCCAGCAGCAGATGAGGCGCAATCTTGCGTGACTTGGCGTCGAAGCCCGGTTCGCCTTCCGGCGCCAGATTGACGATCGTTGCACCTTTGTTACGTGCATCATCGATCAGGCCCACGAGTCGTTCATAGTGGCGCTGGCTGATGATGGAGGTGTATTCCTGATTTTTCTGGATGCTCGGGAAACTGCTGGCAACGAAGCGCTTGCTGGCATCGGTCAGTGCCTCGACCTTCGACTTCGGAATCATCATGTAATCCGGCGCCAGGCATATCTGGCCCGCATTGAATGTCTTGATCGTCAGGGTGCGCTCTATTGCCGTGCGGATATCGAAGTCCTCATCCACGACGACCGGCGACTTGCCGCCCAGTTCGAGGGTGACGGGGACCAGGTTTTCAGCCGCTGCCCGCATCACATGACGTCCCACCGTGGTGCTGCCGGTAAAGACCAGATGATCGAAAGGCAGCCCGCTGAACGATGCGCCAACATTCGCATCTCCCAATACCACCGCCAGTTCCAGAGGGTCGAAATAACCTGCGATCAGTTCTGCCAGTAGTTCCGATGTTCTGGGCGTCAGCTCGGATGGCTTGAGCATGGCGGTATTGCCAGCTGCAAATACACCTGCGAGCGGGCCGAAGGCCAGGTTGATCGGGAAGTTCCAGGGGCTGATCACACCGACCACACCCAGAGGTTGCTGCTGGATCCAGGCCTGCATGCCGGGTGCCGGGTCTGTAACCTGTTCAGGCTTCATCCACTCAGCCACATGCTCGGCAGAATGCTGAAGCATTTTTACCGTCATGACAGTATCTGCCATCAGAGACTGATAGAGGCTGCGATTGCCGAAGTCTGCATTGATGGCTTTGCCAATGACTTCATGGTTATCGCTGAGCAGTCTGGCACCACGGATCAGTCGGTCCTGGCGCAGTTTTGCATCCGCCGGGCCTGCTGCTGTGTGGGCACGTTTCATGTTCAGCAGAAGGGCTTTCAATTCTTTGGTATCTGGCTGGAAAGGCATGGCCTTTGCTCCTGAGCTATTGACGTTATGTGGATGATGTTGAGCGGAACATGCAGATCGACCGAAAGAGGTCAGGTTGATCTGCTATAAAATTTTGTTCGGCAAAAAGTCATTCGTTTCGTCGTTCATGAGCGCTTTTCTCAAGCGATGTGGCTATCTTATGAGGGCCAAGCCCTGATGTATAACAACGGCTTTTTTGTGCAGTCATAAAATAATTTATGGGATATGTATGTCTCTTGTTCGTTTGAGGACCTTTATCGAGGTTTACCGACA
Source organism: Pseudomonas cichorii (assembly GCF_015471405.1). Taxonomy (GTDB): domain Bacteria; phylum Pseudomonadota; class Gammaproteobacteria; order Pseudomonadales; family Pseudomonadaceae; genus Aquipseudomonas; species Aquipseudomonas serbiensis. The sequence continues at coordinate 4,819 of NZ_BLVZ01000004.1, read as the reverse complement.
GCGTTCGATCAGCGGTGCGGCGCGTACTTTAAGCCTCACGCAGCCTGCGGTGTCGCAGCACATTTCGGGGCTTGAAGCTGCGATAGGCAGGAGCCTGTTCGAGCGTCAGTCGCGGGGCGTCGAACCTACGTCCGCAGCGGACGAACTGGCAGCGGATATCGGAGACAAGCTCGATGCAGCCGAAGCCGCGCTGTCATCGGCAAGAGCGCGTTCGGTGGAGTTGGCGGGGGCGTTGCAAATCATCGGGCACGCTGATGTTCTGGCTGAAGTGGTGGCCAGACAATTGCTGCCTCTGCTGGAGGTCGGCATTCGCATCAGGATGCAGAGCGGAAACCAGGAATCGATCACGCATATGCTGATCGAAGGTCACTGCGATCTCGGGATCTCTGCCGCACCCCCCAATAATAAGCGCCTGCGCAGTGAGCTGATGTTTGTCGATGACGTCCTGGCGGTGGCGGCACCGTCCGTGGTTCAGCGTTTGACTCGTGCGCCGGATTTCAATGAAGCGTTGCTGGGTGAGCCGGTACTTGCCTATAACCTGGACCTGCCGCTCATCGATGGCTGGCTGGAAGTGAACAGGATAGAAGCCCCCAATCTGATGCCGGCGATGGTAGGCCAGGACTTGCGTACTTTATGCAGTCTGCTCAAGGAGGGATTTGGCTGGAGTGCGTTGCCGGCTTATTTATGCCGCCCTTATATTGAACGCGGCGAGCTTCTGGAAATACCGGCTCCGGTTGGTCCGGCCAGTCGTGAGTATTACTTGCTGTGGATTCCCAGCGCCTTGCGTCAGCCACGTGTGGCACATGCACGACAGTCCTTGTTGTGGCGGTTGCGGGCTGACCGTCAAAGCGCTGAGGGTGAGTGAGCCGGTCGCTTTCGAGCAATTAATTGCCCGGCGACCAGCGTTTTCAAGAGTTGATGAGCTTACATCCGGAACTGCAACACCAACTGATTAAGGCCGACTGCCAGCTGCGACAGCTCTCCGCTGGCTGCCGAAGTCTGGTTTGCACCTGTAGCGTTCTGGGCTGAAAGGTCTCGAATGCTGGTCAGGTTGCGATCCACTTCACGGGCCACTTGCGCTTGTTGTTCCGTGGCTGAGGCGATGCTGGTGTTGCGCTCGTTGATCTGCACAATCGCTGCGGTGATTTCCACCAGTGCGTGGCCCGCTGCCTGTGCGACGTCGAGGCTGGTACGAGCCCGTTCGCTGCTGTGGCCCATTGCGCTGACGGCCTTGCTTGCACCGCCCTGAATGGACGCGATCATTTTCTCGATCTCGGCAGTCGACTGTTGGGTGCGATGAGCCAGTGCCCTTACCTCATCGGCAACCACCGCAAAGCCACGACCTGCTTCGCCGGCCCGAGCCGCTTCGATTGCTGCGTTCAAGGCCAGCAGGTTGGTCTGATCGGCGATACCCCGGATGACATCCAGAACCCCGCTGATGCTTTGCACCTCGACAGCCAGACCATCGATTTCAATGGCGGTAGCGCCGACCGATTCGTGCAGCTCGTTGATCACGCTGACAGTCTCGTCTACACGTTTACGGCCATTTTCTGCCGACTTGCTGGATTCCTGTGCGGCGGTGGAGGCCATGATGGCGTTACGCGCCACTTCTTCAACCGCTGCGCTCATCTGATTGATTGCGGTGGCGGCCTGATTGATTTCATCGTTCTGGCGTTGAACGCCGCGCAGGGAATCTTCGGTCACGGCCGTCAATTCTTCGGACGTGGAAGCCAGTTGATTGGATGAGTTACCCAACTCACTCAGCGTGCGTCGCAGGTTCTGCTGCATGATCGAGAGGGCGGCCAGCAAGCGTCCCGGCTCATCCTTGCCGTCGGCTGCAATGGGTTTGCTGAGGTCATTGACCGCAATCTGTTCGGCCACCGCCAATGCCTTGGCAATCGGTGCCGTCAGGCTGCGGGTAAATATGCCGGCCAATGCCAGCGTCGCGGCGAGCGCGACAAGAATGGCAATGATCGTGACATTGCGAGCCTGGGCATAGGTCTTGTCGGCGGCGACATCGGATTCTGCGACCTTCAAGTCTGACAGGCGGGAAATCTCAGCGATGTCCTTGGCCAACAGATCGGCTGCCAGGGTCATTTCACCTGTCGGTTGGGTCAGCGCGGTGATTATGTCCTCGCGTTTTTGCGTCATGGCCTCCAGGTACCGCGAGTGTATGGCCAGATAGTTGTTCAGATTGCGGGACATGCTGTCGTATGTCTTCTTGCCTTCATCGGTGACCAGCAAGGACTGTAATTTGCGGACATCGGCTTCAAGGCTGCTACGAGCCTGAACGACACGCTGTTGGGCTGCATTGGTCGCGGTGGCGTCCTGTGCCAGGCGCAGACCGCTGTTGCCAAGTCGAATGGTCAAAAGATCGCTTTTGATCTGATCGACTGCCTGAACCGTTGGCAATACGTTGTCTTGCAGTGTTTCCCGGGACTCTTTCAAGTCAGATGATTGCAGCAGTGAGAAGAGTCCCAGTGCTGTAACCAACAATGCAAAAAAGCCGAAGCAAAGCAACGACCGTGGGGCGATGTTGAGGTTTCTGAGAGTCATGGGAAGTGCCGTCGATAGGGAGTTGACAGTCTGAAACTATCGACCTAAAGCGGTTCAGCTTTAGAAAGTTGCCGATATTTGCTGGAATCAAGTCGCAGAATCGACAGTCTGCTGCGGTTATGATGATGCACTGCCTGTATCACTTGGTAATGGAAAGATCGGCTGGAGGGAGCGCATTGACGACTTTGAATAAAGTGAGTGGCAGCGATGAGTGATTGCTGGACGGTTCTGTCACTGCCTGATGACGCCGACGAGCGCAGCATCAAGCGGCAGTATGCGCGGCTGCTTAAAAGCAATCGTCCTGATGACGATGCCGAGGGCTTTCAGCGCCTGCGCGATGCTTATGAGCGGGCTTTGCATATTGCTCGCTATCGGGACGAAAGCGATGAGGTTGCCGAACTGCCTGATCAGGTGGTGCCAGCCAGGCATGATGCATCGCCGTCATGGCGGGTGCTGGTTGATCAAACAACAGTCGATAATCTGCCTGAGCACTATCTTCAGGCTCAGGCACTGGGTTGTACGCAAGATTTTGAGCAAGAACTGTTGCTGCGTTGCCTTGCCGATCCTGAGGGTGAGGTCAATCTGCTCCGGGCCGCGACTCGACATTTGAACTGGCTCACTCCATGGCAACAAGCGCCTATGAATGGTGATCAGGCTGTCTGGTTGACCCAGGCATTGCTCGACTCCCATCAGTCGCAATTGCAGGCTCGGCTGCAAGTCGAAGATACAGAGGCCTTCATTGATGAGTTGCAGGCGTTGCGTCAACAGCCCTGGCTGGCGTCGCTGGAACGCAGTGAGCATTTGCAGCGTTGGGTCATGATCCTGCTGCACAACACAACCGGCTGGAACTCTGCCTTGTTCGAGCAGGTTTGTTCCCTGTTTGGCTGGGATGCGAAGCAAGACCTGCACCCGGAGCCTGCCTTTATCTGGCAGCGACTGATCGAACGCGGCGAGAGGGATGATTTTGTCCGACATCTGCAGCGTCTGCTCAGTAAAAAGCCGTTCAGTGCCGAGGGGCGTGCCGTGCATTTATTGCTGGGTGCTTATAGTCCTGTTGAGCGCAGGCGAATGGCCAGGGCTGAAGATGACAATGTACGTGTTATCTGCAAACGGCTTGTCGAGCAAATGACGCTGCGATATCCCGGTGTTCTCGAAGCCTTTCCCGATGCCGACCTTGAATGCTGGAAGCGGGCGCATGAGCCTTTTTCTCCTGAGGCCAGGCGCTGGCTGGGGCTTGCGGCGTTGCCTGTAGTTTTGCTGTTCGGCCTTTCGCTGTATTTCCAGCGGGATCAGGATCTGTGGTTTCTGATTCTGTATCCCTTGCTGATGGTTCCTGGCCTTATGGCGTACATGTATATATGGCGTCCGCTCTGCGAGGTTGTTGCGACACTGGATGAATGGCTGAGCCTTCGTCTTCTGCCTGATGTCATCAGCGGGCCGACCGCGAACGCCAAGGTGGTGCAGCACGCACTGCCGCTTGCTGTCATGGGCGGGGTGATGGGGTGGAAAGGCGGCGGGCTTGGGTTGGCGCTTCATTGTTCCGTGACTCTGATATGGATAGCGTTCGCCCCTTATCGCTATCCCAGGCCCTATGCCGCCCTGACACGGATGTTCAGAGCCAGGAAAATGATGTTTGGCGGTGTGTTTCTTGGTGCTTTCTTCTGCATGCTGAGTGCTGGCTTCTTCGTCATGTCACAACCTGGAGGTACCAGAGAGCGATCCGCGGCATCTCAAGGCAGTTATCAGTCTGACTGCAACCCGGATAACCTGCGCCGGACGATGTCGCAAGCTTGTCGGGCAGCTCTCGACTCCAATGAGTGTGCTCAGAGCGAGTGGGCGCAGAGAGTGCACATGTGTCGCTCGGCTGCGGATATGGCGAAGAAGGCGATGGAAGCTGTTCACCAGAAGTGATCCCGATCTGGGTTGTCTCCGGAGGCGTGGCGGCTTTCTTTATATAAGCATCGGAAGCGGGCTTTCAGATTGATGTAAAAAAGTTGAGATAAGGGGTTTGACAGCTTTCTCAAGTGCTGTATAGTTCGCCTCCCGCTAACGAGCAACGCGAAGTTGATCGAAGCGCAAGTGGTTGAAGTTGCAAAGGAAACTTTGAAACTTGTTGAAATAACCGCTTGACAGATACAGAGGACGCTGTAGAATGCGCGCCTCGGTTTAGGCGAAAGGCTCAACCCACCGCTCTTTAACAACTGAATCAAGCAATTCGTGTGGGTGCTTGTGGTGTAAGACTGAAGTCAACAGATTATCAGCA
>NZ_BLVZ01000003.1 GCF_015471405.1 Pseudomonas cichorii | reverse complement strand
GGCGATGAAAAAACCACACATCCGCAGGACCGGATTTATCCGGGAAGAGGCCGCCCGTCTCGCGAATGAATTCGCTCCTGCTCATTGGGGGAGCGCCGTCCGTGTCTTGATTCAGGGCAATAAAAAACCACCGTAAAGGTGGTTTTATATATGAGCTGGCATCACTCGCCGCGATATTCACATCCGCTGGTACAGGTTTCGTGAATGCGAACCGCCGAGAGTTCAGGCAGCAAGGGCTTCAGTTCATCCCAGATCCATTTCGCCAGATTTTCGCTGGTCGGGTTTTCCAGGCCAGGGATGTCGTTGAGGTAGTTATGATCCAGGCGTTCATACAGTGGCTTGAAGATAGCCTTGATCTCGGAGAAGTCGCGTATCCAGCCAATATGAGGATCGACCTTGCCGGACAGATGAATTCCTACCCGGAACGAATGCCCGTGCAGGCGTCCACATTTATGGCCCTCAGGCACATGGGGGAGCCGGTGTGCAGACTCGAAAGTAAACTCTTTGAAAATTTCCACTGTGTATAAGCCCTGGATAGATGGCGATCGCGCAAGCGATAAATGCAGGGGACGAGTTTAACAGCAATGCTTTCAAACACCATGCTCAGGTAAGGTGGTCGGACAAGTAGTGATGGCATGTAGCCAGAGGGATTCAGCTTGAGTTAAGTTGATACCCTTATCTTGGTATCCGTAGAAAGCACCACTCGACGGAGCCCATAATGAAAAGACTGACCACTTTGCTGACTGCCGTAATGTTCACTGCTTCTGCCGGGTTTGCCCTGGCACGTGATATCGGGCCAGATGAAGCCCTGCGCCTCAGGGATGCAGGAACCATCCAGTCTTTTGAAAAGCTCAACGAATACGCATTGTCCAAGCACCCTGGTGCAACGATCACCGAGACGGAGCTCGAAAACGAATACGGTAAATACGTTTATCAAATCGAATTACGTGATACCGCAGGCATTCAGTGGGACCTGAAAATAGACGCTGTCACCGGGCAGATATACAAGAACTATCAGGATAAGTAATGAAGGTCGAAAAGCGTCTCTGCACACTCCTTGGTTTGGGGCTGCTCTGCACTGCGGCTCAGGCCAAGGACCTGAATCAGGACGAGGCACTCAGTTTGCGACAGCGTGGGGTGATCCTGCCTCTTGAGCAATTCATCGAGCAAGCGTTGAGTCATCATCCTGGTGCCAAGCTGCTTGAGGCTGAGCTGGAAGAAAAAAATGACCTGTACGTCTATGAATTCGAGTTGCTGACCACGCAAGGCGTTGTCCGCGAGCTCAAGTTCAACGCACGTGACGGGCGACTCCTGCAAGACGAGGAAGATGATTGATGCGGCTACTACTGGTTGAGGATCATGTGCCTTTGGCGGATGAACTGATCTCTGCCCTTGGGCGACAAGGTTATGCCGTGGATTGGCTGGCTGACGGCCGTGATGCGGTCTATCAAGGTGTGAGCGAGCCCTATGACCTGATCGTTCTGGATCTGGGGCTGCCAGGTCTTCCCGGTCTTGAGGTGCTTCAACAATGGCGCGCCAAAGGTCTGGCTGCGCCTGTGCTCATTCTTACGGCGCGGGGCTCATGGTCAGAGCGCATAGAAGGCTTGAAGGCAGGTGCCGACGATTACCTGACCAAACCCTTTCATCCCGAAGAATTGCAGTTGCGCATCCAGGCTTTGCTGCGCCGCTCGCATGGGCTGGCCAACCAGCCGACCCTCGAGTCAGCAGGGCTCAATCTGGATGAAAGCCGGCAGTGTGTTGTTCGCGACGGCGTGGATATTCAGCTGACGTCTGCCGAATTCCGTCTGCTTCGTTACTTCATGCACCACCCTGAGCAGATCCTTTCCAAAAGCCATCTTTCCGAGCATTTGTACGATGGCGAAAACGAACGCGACTCCAATGTGATAGAAGTTCATGTCAATCACCTGAGGCGCAAGCTCGGGCGTTCAGTAGTCACGACTCGTCGTGGCCAGGGTTATCTGTTCGGTGGTAATAACGCTTGAAGTCCATACAGAGGCGCCTGAGCCTCGGTCTTATCGCCGTTCTGGTCGTTGTGGGTCTGGTGATGGCCCAGACCAGCCTGTATTTGTTCGAACTGGGTCTGCAGCGCTATCTGGAAGCCGGGCTGCGCAAGGAAAGCGAAAGCCTGCTGGTTGCCCTGGTTCGTGGCCCGGTCGGGATTCAACTGGATGAGCAGCGCTTGTCTGCGGCCTACCAGCGTCCGCTCTCCGGTCATTACTTCCGTCTGGACTTCCCCCAAGGCTATTGGCGCTCTCGCTCATTATGGGATTTTGAGTTGCCCAAACCCGAGGGGGCAGGGCTGCATGCTGACCTGGAGCTGGGACACACCGGACAATCACTTCTGGTATGGAGTGCGGACTACCGAAAGTTCGGTCAGCAGATCACTGTGACGGTTGCGCAGGACTACACGCCAGTCAGGGCCAGCTTTCAGCGCATGCAGCAAATAGGCCTGGGATTTGGCCTGGCTGCACTCATCCTGGTTCTTGTGCTGCAGCGCGTTACCGTGCGCAGAGCCTTGCGACCTCTGGAAACCGTTCGCGAACAGATATCCCAATTGCAGCAAGGCCAGCGTTCGCAGCTGGATAATCAAGTGCCCCTTGAACTTGAGCCGCTGGTGGCTCAGATCAACCATTTGCTTGCTCATACCGAAGACAGCCTCAAGCGTTCACGCAATGCGCTGGGTAACCTTGGCCATGCCCTTAAAACACCCCTGGCTGTTCTGCTCAGCCTGGCATCGAGCGAACAACTGGATGCCAACCCGGCTTTGCGTAAAACACTGCATGAACAACTGGAGAACATTCGCCTGCGTCTGGAGCGCGAGCTCAACCGTGCTCGCCTGTCCGGTGATGCGTTGCCTGGGGCGCGCTTCGATTGCGATGCAGAATTATCCAGCCTGTTTTCTACACTGCGCATGATCCATGGTGAGCATCTGGATCTGATCAACGATGTCCAGAGCGGCCTGCATCTGCCGTGGGATCGTGAGGATATTCTCGAGCTGCTGGGTAACTTGCTCGATAACGCCTGCAAGTGGGCAGACAGTGAAGTTCGCCTGAACATTACACCGAAAGCGCAGGGCTTTTCGCTTCTGGTCGACGACGATGGACCGGGTATTCCAGAGTCTCAGCGTGCCGATGTTTTCAGCCGTGGCACCCGTCTCGACGAACAGATCACCGGCCATGGGCTCGGCCTGGGGATCGTGCGCGATATTGTCGAAGCATGGGGCGGCGACCTGCAACTGCTCACCAGCCCCATGGGCGGGCTTCGTGTGCAGATCGACCTACCTGAACGCACCTTGCCCTGAGTCAGTCCCTTCCTACAAAAAAGTGGGGAATATCTTAATTCCCCACTACCTTTGCCGATAAAGGTTGAAACACTCCCCTATAAAAACAACTGAATAGGCGAATCCTATGCGTCTGAGTCTGAAAGCCAAGGTTCTGTCATTGGCCGTCTTGCCAGTGTTGTTGTTCGCTGTGGTGATCAGCGCGACAACGGTGTTTATCCTCCACCAACAAGCCGATAGAGAGGTCAGCGAAACACGGGAACGCTTGCTGACAGAGGCTCGTGCCACCCTGAAAAACTATGTGGACATCGCCCTTAGCGGCATCAAGCCCATTTACGACAATGCTGCGCCAGGTGATGACGCTCCCAAGGCCAATGCCATCAAGCTGCTCGCATCTGTCAGCTATGGCAAAGATGGCTACCTGTTTGGTTATGACTCCGAAATCATACGTATCTTTCGCAGCACCAGTGCCGATGGCCTGGGCAAAAGCTTCAAGGACGCGCGCGATCCCAATGGCGTCTACCTGAATAGAGAGCTGGTGGCCGTCGCCAAGGCCGGTACTCACTACACCTATTACGCCTCGGCATTGCCAGGCAAGACTGAACCGGTCCCCAAGGTCGGTTACACCGAATACCTGCCCAAGTGGGATCTGGTCGTGGGTAGCGCAGTCAACCTCGACGGTATCGAAGCCCAGGTCGCGGTGGTCAAGCATAACGTTGAAGCACGCCTGCAAGACATGCTCTACAGCATTGTCGGCATTACCGTGCTGGTACTGGTGATCATTAGCGTGATCGGTATTGTCCTGACCGGAACCCTGTTGCGTCCTCTGCGTTTGATGAAAAACAACCTGGACGATATCGTCGCCGGTGAAGGTGATCTGACGCGCCGGCTGGCCATTACCAGCCAGGATGAACTCGGCGAACTGGCGGGATCGTTCAACCGCTTCGTCGACAAGATCCACGGCATCGTTCGCCAGATCACCGAGATGACTGCGCAGTTGACCGGATTGGTCAGCGAGGTGTCCGATCAGGCACAACGCTCGGAACAGGCAATGGATCGTCAGCGTCATGAAACCGATCAGGTTGCGACCGCCATCAACGAAATGTCTGCCGCTGCCCAGGAAGTCGCAAAAAGCGCTCAGGGTGCTTCTGTGGCTGCCCAGCAGACCGATGAGCAAGGAAAGGCTGCCAAGCGAGTGGTTGATGGCAGTATCAAGCAGATCCACGCTCTGGTAGATGACATCCGCAAAAGTGGTTCATCGCTGGATAGCTTGCAGCAGGATGTTTCCTCGATTGTCAGCGTGCTGGGCGTCATTCGTTCCATTGCAGAACAGACCAACCTTCTGGCGCTCAACGCGGCAATCGAAGCCGCGAGGGCAGGGGAGGCCGGGCGAGGTTTTGCGGTCGTGGCCGATGAAGTCCGGGCACTGGCCAGCAGGACTCAGCAAAGCACCCAGGAAATTCAGGGCATGATCGACCGTCTGCAAAAGGGCACTGAGGAAGCGGTAGGAGCCATGCGCCGTTCCAGCGAGGCCGGTGACGGTACCTCGACTCAGGCCAATGATGCAGGACAGTCGTTGGTGACTATTGGTGAGCTGATTGCGACCATCAACTCGATGAACGCCCAGATCGCCAGTGCCGCTGAAGAGCAGACGGCGGTAGCTGAGGAGATCAACCGCAGCGTCCACCAGATCGCCGTAGCAGTCGAAACCGTTGCCGATGAAACCCGACAGGGCGCTCAGACCTCTCGCAGCCTGTTTGACCTTGGCAAACGCCTTGGCGGCCTGGTCGCCCAGTTCCGCGTCTGACCAAGACCCAGGAGCGAATTCATTCGCGAAACGGTATTCCAAACGATGAACATGTATTGGATGCACTGACTCTTCGCGAATGAATTCGCCCCCTGCAAGCCAAAAAAAACCCTGCCGAAGCAGGGTTTTTTGTTTAGTACCGATCAGCCCGCCAGGGCTGCATTCAACACCAGATCCAGCAATGGCTGTGGGTACACGCCCAATGCGAAGGTCAGGATGGCAACGGCCAGCAGCATGATGCCGCCTGTACGCTGTGCCCAGTTGAAGGCCGCATCGTGACGAGGCAGCTTGTTATCGACCAGATACATCGTGACCATCACTCGCAGGTAGTAGAACACGCCGATTGCACTACCAATGACCAGTGCGCCGATCAGCCACCACAGGTGCGATTCAACGCCGGTGGCGATGATGTAGAACTTGCCGATGAAGCCAGCGGTCAGCGGAATGCCTGCCAGGGATAGCATCATCAGGGTCATGACCGCAGTCAGGTACGGACGACGCCAGAACAGGCCGCGGTATTCGAACATCGCATCGGCATCGCGGCCGCTGTACGGCGAGGACATCATGGTGATTACACCGAAGCTGCCCAGCGAGGTCAGTACATAGGTCGCCAGATAGACACCGATTGCCTCAACGGCCATGCCTTTACTGGCCACCAGCGCGATCATCAGATAACCGAAGTGGGCGATGGACGAATAACCCAGCAGACGCTTGAGGTTGTTCTGGGTCAGCGCCAGCAGGTTACCGACCAGGATCGAAGCCACGGCGATTACGGCCAGGACGTCATGCAATACGCCACTGCTGGCTGCCGGGGAAATCTGGAACAGACGCACCAGCACAGCGAAAACCGCGACCTTGCTGGCGGTTGCCAGGAAAGCAGCAACCGGTGCAGGGGCGCCTTCGTATACGTCCGGTGTCCACAGGTGGAACGGGACCAGCGACAGTTTGAATGCCAGACCCACAACCATCATGCCAAGACCCAGGCTGGCAAGCGGGCTGGGCATGCCTGTAGCGGCAATCGCCTTGCCGATACCATCGAAGCTCAGGCTGCCTGCTTCTGCGTACAACAGCGCCATACCGAACAGCAGGAACGCCGAGCCTGCTGCCGAAAGCACCATGTACTTGATGCCGCCTTCCAGCGAGCGCTTGTTGAAGAAGGCGTAGGCGACCAGACCGTAGACAGGTACCGACAGCAGTTCCAGACCGATGAACAGGCCAGCCAGATGCTTGGCACTCACCAGTACCAGACCGCCAGCCGCAGCCAGCAGGATCAGCAGGTAAAGCTCTTCACGATTGCCCGGATAGCCTTTCTTGTCGTCGCCCAGATAAGCATGCGCCATCGTCACGCACGCCAGGGTCGAGGCGAGGATGATTGCCATGTACAGGCAGGCGAAGCTGTCGATCTGCAGCAATGGCGTAACGGCCAGTGGAGCGACCTTCAATGCCGGGTAGATCGACAGCAATGCCAGGTTGAGCCCTGCTACCGACAGCAGGAATGTTTGCGAGTGATTGCGGCGCCATGCGATGGCCAGCATCACCACCACGACAGTGATGCTGGTAATCAGCAGTGGGGCAAGCGCAATAAAGTGTTGAATCGTCAGGTCCATAGCGCTCTTACCGGGCCGAAGCGAGTTGAGTGAAGGCAGTGCCTAGCCATTGCTGCACGCCGTGCATGGTCGCTGCCGAAGTATCGAGGAACGGCTGCGGGTAAACCCCCAGCACGATCAGCAACACGGCAAGGCCCAGCACCATGATCAATTCCCGTGCATCCATGCCCTTGAGAAGCTCGTCGGACTTGGCAGGGCCAAAGTAGGCGCGGTGGATCATGATCAGCGAGTAGACAGAACCGAACACCAGACCTGAAGTTGCAATGGCCGTAACCCACGGCGCGTGGACAAAAGAGCCCAGCAGGATCAGGAACTCGCCAACGAAGTTGCCGGTACCCGGCAGACCCAGCGATGCAGCTGCGAAGAACAGGCTGATGGCTGGCAGGTACGGGATACGTGACCACAGGCCACCCATTTGACGCATGTCACGGGTGTGCAGGCGTTCGTACAACTGACCGCTCAGGATAAACAGCGCTGCTGCCGACAGACCGTGGGCAATCATCTGGATGACCACGCCTTGCAAGGCTTGCTGGCTGCCCGAGTAGATACCGATCAGGACGAAACCCATGTGCGAGACGCTGGAGAACGCGATCAGACGTTTGATATCGGTCTGTGCGAAGGCCAGGAAAGCACCATAGAAAATGCCGATCAGGCCGAGGGTCATTGCAATCGGTGCGAACTCTGCCGACGCATTGGGGAACAGCGGCAGGGCGAAACGCAGCAGGCCGTAGGCAGCGGTTTTCAACAGAATACCGGCCAGGTCGACGGAGCCCGCAGTCGGTGCCTGAGCGTGAGCATCCGGCAACCAGGAGTGCAGCGGCACGACCGGCAGTTTCACCGCGAAAGCGATGAAGAAGCCCAGCATCAGGATGTACTCGATGCCCGGTGCCAGCTTCGTCTTCAGCAGTTCAGCGTAAGCGAAGGTGACCACGCCGGTCTGGTTGAAGTTGACCAGTACCAGACCCAGGATCGCCACCAGCATGATCAGGCCGCTGGCCTGAGTGAAGATGAAGAACTTGGTCGCAGCGTAGATACGTGTCTTCTTGCCGTCCGACGAGCTATGACCCCAGAGCGCGATGAGGAAGTACATCGGCACCAGCATCATTTCCCAGAAGAAGAAGAACAGGAACAGGTCGATGGCCAGGAACACGCCGACCACACCACCCAGAATCCACATCAGGTTCAGGTGGAAGAAGCCGACCTTGCGCTGGATTTCCTTCCACGAGCACAGGACCGACAACACGCCGAGCAGGCCGGTCAGCAGGATCATCAGCAGCGACAGGCCGTCCAGAGCCAGGTGCAGGCTGATGCCGAAGCGCTGGATCCACTGGGCCTGGAATTCCAGGGTCCAGGTGGGTGCTGCGCCCGGGGCAGGGGAGAGGGTGTAGTCGCCGACGCTCCACAGCCACAGGCCGATACCGAGCAACAGAGACATGGTCAGCAGCGCGATCCAGCGTGGCAGTGTGGCGCTGACGCGCTCACACAACCAGCACAGCAGGCCGCCGATAAAGGGGATCAGGATTAGCCAAGGCAGAATCATGACGGGCTCAATTCCTTTCGCAAATTCGCAAGGTTTTCATGTCAGACCGCAACCAGAACGACGGCACCAAGTACCAGAACGGCACCTACGGCTATCGAGGCAGCATACCAACGCAACTGGCCGGTCTCGGTGCGGCTCATGGTTGCATGACCCCCCTTGACCAGACGCGGGATCAAACCAATGGTGCGGTCGAACGGATCGCTACGCAGCACATGGCTGATCGCCAGATAAGGTTTGACGAACAGCTTGTCGTAGATCCAGTCGAAGCCCCATGCAGCGAACCACCAGGCTGACAGGAGACGGCCAGGGCCGCTGTTGGCGATAGCTGTCACCAGCCGACGCTTGCCCAGAAACAGCAAGGCCGCCAGCAGGATACCGGCCAGGGCAATGGCACCCGAAGCGATTTCCAGACTGTGCTTGGCTTCGCCGCCAGCATGGCCGACGCTTTGTGGCAGCACACCGGCCAGCGGAGGCGTGATCATGGCGCCGATGAAGGTCGACAGCACGATCAGCACCGACAGCGGCAGCCAGTGAGCGATGCCATGACCGGCATGGGCTTCGGTCTTGGCTTCACCGTGGAACGCGATGAAGATCAGGCGGAAGGTGTAGATGGAGGTCATGAATGCGCCGGCCAGACCTGCATACAGCAGACCGTTGTTACCGCTGGCGAAGGCTTCCCAGAGAATTTCGTCCTTGGAGTAGAACCCGGCAGTCAGCAACGGCAGGGCTGCCAGAGCGGCACCACCGACGATGAAGCTTGCATAGGCCAGAGGCAGTTTCTTCCACAGGCCACCCATCTTGAAGATGTTCTGCTCGTGGTGGCAGGCAACGATCACCGCACCCGAAGCAAGGAACAGCAGCGCCTTGAAGAAGGCGTGGGTCATCAGGTGGAAGATCGCGCCTTCCCAGGCACCAACACCCAGCGCCAGGAACATGTAGCCGATCTGGCTCATGGTCGAGTAGGCGAGGATACGTTTGATGTCGGTTTGTACCAGAGCTGCGAAACCTGCCAGAACCAGTGTCACGCCGCCGACAATGCCGACCAGATGCAGGATGTCTGGAGCCAGAGTAAACAGGCCGTGGGTACGGGCAATCAGGTAGACACCTGCGGTTACCATGGTTGCCGCGTGGATCAGTGCCGAAACCGGAGTAGGACCGGCCATCGCATCCGCCAGCCAGGTTTGCAGCGGCAGTTGCGCGGATTTACCGACCGCACCGCCCAGCAGCATCAGCGTTGCCAGCACGATCCAGAAGTCACCGACCTTGAAGTGCTGAGGCGCAAGGACCAGCAGTTCCTGGACATTCAATGTGCCCAGTTGCTGGAACAGGATGAACAGGCCGATGGCCATGAACACGTCGCCGATGCGGGTCACGATGAAGGCTTTGAGTGCTGCGTTACCGTTGTTGCGGTTGCTGTAGTAGAAACCGATCAACAGGTAGCTGCACAGGCCCACGCCTTCCCAACCGAAGTAGATGAACAGCAGGTTGTCGCCCAGGATCAGGAACAACATGCTGGCAATGAACAGGTTGGTGTAGGAGAAGAAGCGCGAGTAGCCCTCTTCACCGCGCATGTACCAGGACGCGAACAGGTGAATCAGGAAGCCTACGCCGACCACCACGCCGAGCATGGTGACCGACAGACCGTCCAGATACAGCGCGAAGTTCGGGCTGAAGCCATCAACGTCCATCCATTGCCACAGCACCTGGGTGTAATGGCCACCCTCTGGTGGTGCGACGTTGAATTGCCAGATGACCCAGGCGGTGACCAGGGCCGACAGGCCTACGGAACCGACGCCGATCAGGGCTGCGAGGTTTTCCGAGATGCGTCCACGGGAGAACGACAGCAGCAGAAAACCGATCAGGGGAAATACGAAAGTGAGAAAGAGTAGGTTCATCCGCGCATCTCACTGGCAGCGTCGATATCGAGGGTGTGGAAGCGGCGATACAGTTGCATCAGGATCGCCAGGCCAATGCTGGCCTCGGCAGCAGCAAGGCTGATCACCAGAATGAACATGACCTGTCCATCCGGTTGGCCCCAGCGGCTGCCGGCAACGATGAACGCCAGAGCAGATGCGTTCATCATGATCTCCAGGCTCATCAACACGAACAGAATGTTGCGACGAACTATCAGGCCGACCAGGCCAAGACAGAACAGGACGCCGGCGACCGCCAGACCATGTTCCAGAGGGATAGCATTCATTGGCTTGGCTCCTTCGCGTCTGTGCGGCCCAGATGGAATGCCGTGACGGCTGCGGCAAGCAGCAGCATCGAGGCCAGTTCCACCACCAGCAGATAAGGTCCGAACAGGCTGATACCGACCGCCTTGGCGTCGACTGTGGTGTGACCGATGCCAGCACCGCTCGGGTTGGCGAACAATACATAGAGCAGTTCAGCCAGCAGCAGTGCGCCAAGAATGACCGGACCTGCCCAGATGCCGGGTTTGAGCCAGGCACGTTCCTGCTGAACCGAGGCCGGGCCCAGGTTCAGCATCATTACCACAAACACGAACAGGACCATGATCGCGCCCGCATAGGCGATGACTTCCAGAACCCCGGCGAACGGTGCGCCCAGGCTGAAGAAAGTCATTGCCACTGCAATCAGCGAAATGATCAGGTAGAGCAGGGCATGCACCGGGTTCGTATTCGTGATCACCCGCAGGGTGGACACGACGGCGATGCCGGATGCGAAATAGAAAGCGAATTCCATCTTTACTTCCTTAAGGCAGCAAGCTCTTGACGTTGATCGGCTCGGCTTCGTTCTGTGCAGAGCCCTTGGGCTTGCCAGCGATAGCCATACCGGCGACGCGATAGAAGTTATAGTCAGGGTTCTTGCCGGGGCCGGAGATCAGCAGATCTTCCTTCTCGTAAACCAGATCCTGACGTTTGAACTCGGCCATCTCGAAATCCGGTGTCAGCTGGATTGCGGTGGTCGGGCAGGCTTCTTCGCACAGGCCGCAGAAAATGCAACGTGAGAAGTTGATGCGGAAAAAGTCCGGGTACCAGCGGCCGTCTTCGGTTTCAGCCTTCTGCAATGAAATGCAACCGACCGGGCATGCCACGGCGCACAGGTTGCAGGCCACGCAGCGCTCTTCGCCGTCCGGGTCGCGAGTCAGAACGATACGGCCACGATAGCGCGGAGGCAGGTAAACCGGCTCTTCCGGATATTGCAGGGTGTCGCGTTTGCGGAAGCCGTGACCGAAGACCATCACCAGGCTGCGCAATTGGGTACCAGTACCCTTAACGATGTCGCCAATATATTTGAACATGGGTCAAATCCTCACTGAACCGAGCCTGCCGGTGTGTTCAACAACACAATCGCAGCAGTCACCAGCAAATTGATCAGGGTCAGCGGCAGACAGAATTTCCAGCTGAAGTCCATTACCTGGTCATAGCGTGGGCGCGGGATAGAGGCGCGCAGCAGGATGAACAGCATGATGAAGAACGCGGTCTTCAGGGCGAACCAGACGAAGGACAGTTGCGGCAGAATGCCGAACGGGCCGTGCCAGCCGCCGAAGAACAGGGTCACCAGCAACGCCGAGATCAGGATGATCCCGATGTATTCACCGACGAAGAACATGCCCCATTTCATGCCGGCATATTCAATGTGGTAGCCGTCGGCCAGTTCCTGTTCCGCTTCCGGTTGGTCGAAGGGGTGACGGTGAGTCACTGCAACGCCTGCGATGAAGAACGTACAGAAGCCGAAGAACTGCGGAATGATGAACCACAGGTTCTGTGCCTGATATTCAACGATGTCGCGCATGTTGAACGAACCGACCTGAACCACGATGCCCATCAGCGCCAGACCCATGAACACTTCATAGGAAACGGTTTGCGCCGAGGCACGCAGACTGCCGAGCAGGGCGTACTTGTTGTTGCTCGACCAGCCGGCGAACAGCACGGCATAGACCGAAAGACCGGCCATGGCAAAGAAGAACAGCAAGCCGATGTTCAGATCCGCCACGCCCCAGGTCGGGGTGATCGGGATGATTGCGAAGGCAATCAGCAAGGCGCTCATGGCCACGATCGGTGCCAGGGTGAAAATCACCTTGTCGGCAAACGGCGGTGTCCAGTCTTCCTTGAAGAACATTTTCAGCATGTCGGCAGCGATCTGGAACATGCCGAACGGGCCAACGCGGTTAGGACCGTAACGGTCCTGCCACCAGCCCAGCAGGCGACGTTCGACAAAGCTCAGCAGCGCGCCGCAGACCACGACGGCCAGCAACACGACAATGGCTTTCACGACCGCGAAGATGGTGTCGATCACATCAGGAGTGAACCAGCTCATTGTGCTGCCTCCTGAAGGCCGTCAACCGATTTGCCGAAGACTGCTGCAGGAATGCCTGCCAGCCCGACCGGCAATGCAACCAGGCCTGCGCCCAGTTCTTCATTGATGCGCAGCGGCAGACGCAGTGTCTGGCCGGCAACGTTCAAGGACAGCAGGGCACCTTCATTGACACCCAGGCGATCGGCTTCGGACTTGGCCAGCGCAACGTAGGCAGCCGGGATGCGTTCCTGGACCGGAGCGGCTTTCGAAGAGTTCTCTTCGCTGCCGAACAGGTGATAGAACGGCACCACTTGCCAGGTTCCCTGAGCAGGGGAGAAGGCACGTGGAACGCTGGCGAACCAGTTCAGGTTGTCGCCCTGGCTTTCGATCAGACGAACACCCGGATCACCGGCGCGCAAGTGACCGCCGACTTCGTCCTGGAACTTGTTCCAGGCCTGAGGCGAGTTCCAGCCCGGAGACCAGGCGAATGGTACTTGCTGACGAGGTTCGGCAGAGCCCGAGTAACCTTCCATGGAGAAGGCGAACGCGGTGTCCTGGTCTTGCGGAGTACGAGGCTCATGCACGCTGATGTTGGCGCGCATGGCGGTACGGCCACTGTAACGCAGCGGTTCGCGAGCCAGCTTCATGCCTTTGATGCGGAAGGCAGCAGAAGGCGCAGCATTGATGATGCCAGCCAGTTGTGTACTGCTTTGTGCGCAGGCAGCGGTGACGTGGTCCAGCTGGGTCCAGTCCACCGGCTTGTTCAGCAGGGTAGCGCGCAGGGCATGCAGCCAGCGCCAGCCTTCGTGAACCAGAATGCTGGCGTCCATGTAGGTTGGATCGAACACCTGGAAGAAGCGCTGGGCGCGGCCTTCCAGGCTGACCAGCGTACCGTCGCCTTCAGCGAAGCTGGCTGCCGGCAGGACCAGATGCGCACGGTCGCCCGTCGCGGTCTTCTGGTGGTCGGCCACGATCACCACTTTTGCGGCGCTCAGGGCTGCATCGACCTTGGCGGCATCGGTGCGGGTGTACAGATCGTTTTCCAGCACGACGATGGCGTCAGCCTTGCCGTCGATGACGGCCTGCAAGGCGGCATCCACCGACTCGCCACCCAGCAGGGCCAGGCCGAGGCTGTTGGCTTCCGGCACGATCAGGCTGATGGAGCCTTCTTTTTCGCGCAGCTTCAAGGCTTTGGCGATGTTCGCTGCGGCTTCGATCAGGGCTTTGGAGCCCAGCGAAGTACCGGCGATGATCAGCGGACGCTTGGCGGCCAGCAGAGAGTCGGCGATGCGCTTGGCCAGTTCAAGAGCTTCAGCGTCCAGGCCTTCGACGGCAGGGGCGCTGGCGTCCAGAGCGTGAGCCACGGCAAAGCCGATACGGGCCAGATCGTCTGGAGCGGCGTGTACACACTCCTCAGCGACGTCGTCGAGTTTTGTTTCAGCAAGGCTTGCAATGAACAGCGGGTTCAGCGCGTGCTGGCCGATATTTTTCACTGCGGCATTGAGCCATGGCTGTACGCGCATGGCGTCGGCCATGTCTTCGGCCTTGCCCTTGACCGATTGACGCAGGGCCAGTGCCACGCGAGCTGCGGTCTGGGTCAGGTCTTCACCGAGGACGAAGACGGCGTCGTGATCTTCGATGTCGCGCAGGGTCGGGATCGGTAGAGGACTGTCCTTGAGCACCTGTGCCACCAGACGGATACGCTCCAGCTCGCTGGCTTCGATACCCGAGTAGAAGTGCTCGGCACCGACCAGTTCGCGCAGTGCGTAGTTGCTTTCCAGGCTGGCGCGTGGCGAGCCGATACCGACGATGTTACGACCGCGCAGCAGGTCGGCAGCCGTGTCCAGCGCTGCATCGAGGCTCAACTTGCTGCCGTCGGCCAGCAGTGGCTGACGTGGACGGTCTTCGCGGTTGACGTAGCCATAGCCGAAACGGCCACGGTCACACAGGAAGTACTGGTTCACCGAACCGTTGAAACGGTTTTCGATGCGGCGCAGTTCGCCGTAACGCTCACCGGGGCTGATGTTGCAACCGCTTGAGCAGCCATGGCAGATGCTCGGCGAGAACTGCATGTCCCATTTACGGTTGTAGCGCTCGGAGTGAGTCTTGTCGGTGAACACACCGGTCGGGCAGACCTCGGTGAGGTTGCCGGAGAACTCGCTTTCCAGCACGCCATCTTCAACACGGCCGAAGTACACGTTGTCGTGAGCGCCGAAAACGCCCAGGTCGGTGCCGCCTGCGTAGTCTTTATAGAAGCGTACGCAACGGTAGCAGGCGATGCAGCGGTTCATCTCGTGAGAGATGAACGGGCCGAGCTCCTGGTTCTGGTGGGTACGTTTGGTAAAGCGATAACGGCGCTCGTTGTGGCCGGTCATCACGGTCATGTCTTGCAGGTGGCAGTGACCGCCTTCCTCGCAGACCGGGCAGTCATGCGGGTGGTTGGTCATCAGCCATTCGACAACGCTGGCCCGGAATGCCTTGGATTCGTCATCGTCGATGGAAATCCAGGTGTTGTCGGTGGCAGGAGTCATGCAGGACATGACGATGCGACCACGGGTGTCGTTCTCGTCGTTGTACTGCTTGACCGCACATTGGCGGCACGCACCAACGCTGCCAAGGGCGGGATGCCAGCAGAAATAAGGAATGTCGAGGCCCAGCGACAGACATGCCTGTAACAGGTTGTCTGCCCCGTCGACTTCGAGCGCTTTGCCGTCTACGTGGATAGTGGCCATGGTTCAAAGTTCTTCGTTGGCCCGGTGTCAGCGGGCGTGGCTAATGGAATCTTGTTATTCGTGCGACTCGAAACAGCCTCTGAGGCGTCATCGCACGATGGGTGAAGGGCAAGGCCCTTCACCTTGCAAAGCGTTATGCGCCGACGATGATCGGTTTCGCCAGGGGCGGGACGGCGGCGCTGGTGGGCGCGATGCCTGCCTCGAACTCCGGGCGGAAATACTTGATCGCACTGCCCAGTGGCTCAACGGCTCCCGGTGCGTGAGCACAGAAGGTCTTGCCTGGGCCGAGGAAACCGACCAGACCGAGCAGCGTCTCGATATCACCGGCTTGCCCCTGACCGTTCTCAAGCGCACGCAGGAGCTTGACGCTCCATGGCAGGCCATCACGGCAAGGGGTGCAGAAGCCGCAGGATTCGCGGGCGAAGAACTCTTCCATGTTGCGCAGCAGGGACACCATGTTGATGCTGTCGTCTACCGCCATGGCCAGACCGGTGCCCATACGGGTGCCGACCTTGGCGATGCCGCCAGCGTACATTTGCGCATCCAGGTGTTCAGGCAGCAGGAAACCGGTACCGGCGCCGCCTGGCTGCCAGCACTTGAGCTTGTAGCCATCGCGCATGCCGCCGGCATAGTCCTCGAAGAGCTCGCGGGCGGTCACGCCGAATGGCAGTTCCCACAGGCCAGGGTTCTTCACTTTGCCGGAGAAGCCCATCAGCTTGGTGCCGTGGTCTTCACTGCCTTCGCGGGCGAGGGATTTGTACCAGTCGATGCCGTTGCCGATGATGGCCGGCACGTTGCACAGGGTTTCGACGTTGTTGACGCAAGTCGGCTTGCCCCATACGCCGACAGCGGCGGGGAAGGGCGGCTTGGAGCGCGGGTTGGCGCGACGGCCTTCAAGGGAGTTGATCAGTGCGGTTTCTTCACCGCAGATGTAACGCCCGGCGCCGGTGTGGACGAACAGCTCGAAATCGAAGCCGCTGCCCAGGATGTTCTTGCCCAGCAGACCGGCTGCCTTGGCTTCTTCCACGGCACGATTCAAGTGCTTGGCGGCGGTGGTGTACTCGCCGCGCAGGAAGATGTAGCCACGGTAGGTTTTCAGTGCGCGGGCACTGATCAGCATGCCTTCGATCAGCAGATGGGGCTGTTGCTCCATCAGCATGCGGTCTTTCCAGGTGTTGGGCTCCATTTCATCCGCGTTGCACAGCAGGTAGCGGATGTTCATGGATTCGTCTTTGGGCATCAGGCCCCACTTCACACCCGTGGGGAAGCCTGCACCGCCGCGACCCTTGAGGCCGGCATCCTTGACGGTCTGGACGATATCGTCCTGAGACAGGTCGGCGAATGCCTTGCGTGCCGCCGCGTAACCGTTCTTGGCCTGGTACTCGTCGAGCCAGACCGGCTCGGCGTCGTCACGCAGACGCCAGGTCAGCGGATGGGTTTCTGCACTGCGCGCGATGCGGTTGGCAGGGCCGAAGGAAGTCAGGGTCATACGTAGCCCTCCAGCAGTTTGGCAACGCCAGCGGGCTGTACGTCACCGAAAGTGTCGTCGTCGATCATCAGCGCCGGGGCTTTGTCGCAGTTGCCCAGGCAGCAGACCGGCAGCAGCGTGAAGCGGCCGTCAGGAGTGGTCTGGCCAAGGCCGATGCCCAGCTTGCTCTGGATTTCGTCGACTACCGATTCATGGCCGCCGATGTAGCAGACCATGCTGTCGCAGACGCGGATGATGTGACGGCCGACCGGCTGACGGAAGATCTGGCTGTAGAACGTTGCCACACCTTCGACGTCGCTGGCGGGAATGCCAAGGATCTCGCCGATCGCGTAGATGGCGCCATCCGGCACCCAGCCACGTTCCTTCTGGACGATCTTGAGGGCTTCGATGGACGCCGCGCGGGAGTCTTCGTAGTGATGCAGCTCGTGCTCGATGGCCGAGCGTTCGGTTTCGCTCAGGGCGAAACGGTCTGTCTGGATAAGCGTGCTGTTCATGCTTAGCGGTCCACGTCGGCCATAACGAAATCGATGCTACCCAGGTACGCGATCAAGTCCGCGACCATGCTGCCTTTGATCACCGAAGGGATCTGCTGCAGGTGCGGGTAACTTGGGGTGCGAATCCGGGTACGGTAGCTCATGGTGCCGCCGTCGCTCGTCAGGTAATAACTGTTGATGCCCTTGGTCGCTTCGATCATCTGGAAGGATTCGTTGGCCGGCATGACCGGGCCCCACGAAACCTGCAGGAAGTGCGTGATCAAGGTTTCGATGTGCTGCAAGGTGCGCTCTTTGGGCGGAGGCGTGGTCAGCGGGTGATCCGCCTTGTACGGGCCTTCCGGCATGTTGCGCATGCACTGGTCGATGATCTTGATGCTTTGACGCATCTCTTCGACGCGGACCATGCAGCGGTCGTAGGCATCGCCATTGGCCGCAAGCGGGACTTCGAACTCGAAGTTCTCGTAGCCGGAGTAAGGGCGGGCCTTGCGCAGGTCGAAATCACAGCCGGTGGAACGCAGGCCTGCACCGGTGACACCCCACTCCAGGGCCTCTTTGGTGTTGTAGGCTGCGACGCCGATGGTACGGCCTTTGAGAATACTGTTCTGCAGTGCTGCCTTGGTGTATTCGTCCAGGCGTTTTGGCAGCCAGTCGACGAATTCCTTGACCAGTTTTTCCCAGCCGCGTGGCAGGTCGTGAGCAACACCACCAATGCGGTACCAGGCCGGGTGCAGACGGAAGCCGGTGATGGCTTCGATGACCTTGTAGGCTTTCTGGCGGTCGGTAAAGGTGAAGAATACCGGGGTCATGGCGCCCACGTCCTGGATGTAGGTACCCAGGAACAGCAGGTGGCTGGTGATCCGGAAGAACTCGGCCATCATGATGCGGATGGTGTCGACTTTCTCTGGCACCTTGATGCCGGCCAGCTTCTCGACCGAAAGCACATAAGGCAGGTTGTTCATCACACCGCCCAGGTAATCGATACGGTCGGTGTACGGAATGAAGCTGTGCCAGGACTGACGCTCGGCCATCTTCTCGGCACCACGGTGGTGGTAGCCGATATCCGGAACGCAGTCGACGATCTCTTCGCCGTCCAGTTGCAGGATGATGCGGAATGCACCGTGCGCAGAAGGGTGGTTCGGGCCGAGGTTGAGGAACATGTAGTCCTCGTTCTCGCCGGAACGCTTCATGCCCCAGTCTTCCGGGCGGAAGCGTGCGGCTTCCTCTTCCAGTTGCTGCTTGGCCAGGTTCAGGCTGTACGGGTCGAACTCGGTTGCGCGGGCCGGGAAGTCCTTGCGCAGCGGGTGACCTTCCCAGGTCGGCGGCATCATGATGCGGCTCAGGTGCGGGTGGCCGGGGAAGTCGATCCCGAACATGTCCCACACTTCGCGCTCGTACCAGTTGGCGTTAGGCCAGATGCCGGTAACGCTTGGCAGGCTCAGGTCGCTTTCGGACAGGGCAACCTTGATCATCACGTCGCTGTTACGTTCTACCGAAAGCAGGTGGTAGAACACAGTGAAGTCGGCATCAGGCAGGCCGCGACGGTGAGTGCGCAGGCGCTCATCGACACCATGCAGGTCGTAGAGCATGGAGTAGGGTCTGGACACCTGTCGCAGGAACTTCAGTACCTCGACCAGATGGGCACGGGCGACCCACAGTACCGGCATGCCGGTACGGGTCGGCTGAGCCGTGAAGGCTTCGGCGCCAAAGCGGTTGTTCAATTCTACGACGACGTCTTGGTCGTCAGCCTTGTAAGGCGGGATGTACAGAGCGGTGTCTGCAGTCATAGGTCTCAATCACTTCGGTCAACGTACAGAATCAACCCGGTTCTTGTCTTTTTTATAAGAAGAGCGGGTTGGATCAGACTTCGTCGGGGCTGCGCAGGTTGGTGACCTGGATACGCTGTTCGCGGCGCTGTTCCTTTTGCGACGGCATTTCGGCGCGGTACACGCCTTGATCGCCGACGACCCAGGAAAGAGGGCGACGCTCCTGGCCAATGGATTCCTGCAACAGCATCAAGCCTTGCAGAAATGCCTCTGGGCGGGGCGGGCAGCCGGGCACGTACACATCGACAGGAAGGAACTTGTCCACGCCCTGAACCACAGAGTAGATGTCGTACATGCCACCGGAGTTGGCGCACGAACCCATGGAGATGACCCACTTGGGCTCAAGCATTTGCTCGTAGAGACGCTGGATGATTGGTGCCATCTTGATGAAGCAAGTCCCGGCAATAACCATGAAATCCGCCTGACGCGGCGATGCCCGGATGACTTCGGCGCCAAAGCGTGCGATGTCGTGGGGCGCCGTGAAGGCGGTGGTCATTTCCACATAGCAGCACGACAAGCCGAAGTTGTACGGCCACAGAGAGTTTTTACGCCCCCAGTTGACCGCGCCATTCAGCACGTCTTCGAGTTTGCCCATGTAGATGTTTTTGTGGACTTGATCTTCTAACGGATCGGAAACGGTTTCCCGTTTGCCGATTGGATACTGCTCATTAGGAGCATCCGGGTCGATCCTGGTGAGATTGTATTGCATCGCCAAAGCCTCATTGTTTTAGCTTCGCTTGCCGGTTACGGCGACCTTCAGGAGCCCAATCCAGCGCTCCAACCCGCCATAGGTAGACAAGACCTGCCAACAGAATTGCTATGAAAACGAGTGCTTCGACGAATCCGGTCCAGCCGCTTTCGCGGACGGACACAGACCAGGCAAAGAGAAAAAGGGCTTCAATGTCAAAGATCACGAAGAGCATCGCGACCAGATAGAATTTTGCGGAGAGTCGCAGGCGCGCACTGCCGGTGGGCAGCATGCCGGACTCGAAAGGTTCGTTCTTGCTGCGGCCCCATGCCTTGCTTCCCAGCAGGCTTGAGACACCGAGCATGAAGGCGCAAAGACCGACAACACCCAAAAGGAAAATGGCGAAGCCCCAGTTGTGGGCAATCAAACCTGTCGATTCGGGCATGCTGGCAGTCCTTAATAGAGAGCAAAGGTCTCTGTGCTTGATAAAGAGTGAGTCCGTGACGATATGTCGCAGCGGGAGCATCGGGGTGATTTTATGTGCAAATACTTGGCAAGTAAATTTTCTACATCAAAATTATTTAATGAATTAATCGAATCTGGCATCTAGTAATGGCTGCAAGGCTTGTGGGCCGGGCCTTACCAAGGTTTTCACTAATTGCTTTTCTTAATAGGGAAAAGCAATAAAAGGAAATTTGAATGATAATTAATATCATTTGAATGAGCGTTTTATAGTTCGCCAGGGGATTCAGTGCTCCTGTTCTGTTTATTAAGACATTACAGTTGTATCACTGCGAACCGCATCAAAGGTTGTCCGGGGTCAATGCGCGGCGTTGAAACATGAAAAAACAGGCCGCCCGATCGGGCGGCCTGCCTGTCCGTTTCCTTGCACGAAGGATCAGTGGAACTGCTCTTCCTCGGTGGAGCCTTTCAGTGCGGTGACCGATGAAGTGCCGCCCTGAATCACGGTGGTCATGTCGTCGAAATACCCGGTGCCCACTTCCTGCTGGTGAGCCACGAAGGTATAGCCCTTGGCAGCATCTGCGAACTCCTGCTCTTGCAGCTTCACGTAGGCAGTCATGTCGTTGCGGGCGTAGTCGTGCGCCAGGTTGAACATGCTGTGCCACATGTTGTGAATGCCGGCCAGGGTGATGAACTGGTGTTTGTAGCCCATGGCCGAAAGCTCGCGCTGGAACTTGGCGATGGTCGCGTCGTCCAGGTTCTTCTTCCAGTTGAAGGAGGGCGAGCAGTTGTAGGAGAGCAACTGGTCCGGGTACTCCTTCTTGATGGCTTCGGCGAAACGGCGGGCTTCGTCCAGATCCGGCTTGGCAGTCTCACACCAGATCAGGTCCGCATAAGGGGCGTAAGCCAGGCCGCGGGAGATGGCCTGGTCCAGGCCTGCGCGCACTTTGTAGAACCCTTCAGGGGTACGGGCTCCGGTGACGAAAGGCTTGTCATAAGGGTCGCAATCGGAGGTCAGCAGGTCGGCGGCATTGGCGTCGGTGCGGGCCAGGATAATGGTCGGTACGCCTGCAACGTCAGCAGCCAGGCGAGCGGCAACCAGTTTCTGCACGGCTTCCTGGGTCGGGACCAGAACTTTGCCGCCCATATGACCGCATTTCTTGACGGACGCCAGTTGGTCCTCGAAATGCACGCCGGCGGCACCGGCTTCGATCATGCTTTTCATCAGCTCATAGGCGTTGAGCACGCCACCGAAGCCAGCTTCGGCATCGGCCACGATGGGCGCAAAATAGTCGATATAGCCTTCATCGCCCGGATTCTTGCCCGCTTTCCACTGGATCTGGTCGGCGCGGCGGAACGAGTTGTTGATCCGCTTGACCACGGTCGGAACCGAGTCCACCGGGTACAGCGACTGATCGGGGTACATGGACTCGGCGGAGTTGTTGTCGGCAGCAACCTGCCAGCCCGAGAGATAGATCGCCTGTATGCCTGCCTTGACCTGTTGCACCGCCTGGCCGCCAGTGAGGGCGCCCATGCAGTTGACGAAGTCCTTGTCTGGGCGGAAAGACGGCTTGGCACCTTGCGTGACCAGATTCCAGAGCTTGTCGGCGCCCATTTTTGCGAAGGTGTGTTCAGGTTGAACCGAGCCACGCAGGCGGACGACATCAGCAGCAGAATAGGTACGGGTCACGTTTTTCCAGCGCGGATTTTCAGCCCAGTCTTTCTCGAGAGCCGCTATTTGTTGTTCGCGTGTCAGTGCCATGGAGATAAACCTCATTGTCAGGTTTTGGTTGGAAGATCCTGCTCCGCCAAAACGCCTCGTTTATCGAAGGCACGGTAGATGGCTGCTCGCTTGTCAGAGGTCAGCAATAAGCGCGGTGCGACGGGGGAGCGAAGTGCTCGGGAGAGGAAGGCGCAGGTGTGGCGGCGCGAATGAGCAATCCGGCTCGTGGATGCCTTATTGCTTTGCTCGAAAAGCTTTGCCGATCAACCGCTAACGCTTCCGTCCCCAGGGACAACTTCGTTCCAGTCGTAACCTCGTCAAACAGCCTTGTGGGCAATATCGACGGGAATCGGCTCAGGCTTAGAGCTTCGATCCTGAGGCTTTTTGAAGGCCTCTGATTAGCGGGAGCGAGGCAATCATGCCTCGCTCTTTTTTACTCGTCAAACGTTTTGTAGTGCTTTTTTATTGGAACTACATCTTTGGTCCAATGCGACTGTCTGGTCACTAAAAGGCCCGTGGGTGCCGGTTTTCACGCCATTGCCGATTATTCAAGGCTTTCGACCTTGACCCGCAGAACCATGTCGTCGCGACCCTGGGTGGAGTAGCGTTGCGCTATGCCACGCTGATCAGCCACCGATTGATCGCTGGAACCCGCCAGAGTGATCCATTCGCCCAGGCGTCCGCTGACCTGGCTGTCGGTGCTCTGGACCTTGATGGCGTCCGGTCGCTCCTGGCTCAGGCGATCTCGATTGGTGCTGATGTTCAGGTGGACGATATCGCCGGTAACGCTGGCCGTGACGTAGAAACCCTGAGTAACGTTGCGATATTCGGTATTGCTCTGGGGATAGCCATAAGCGTCCGTGCGAGTGGTGGTCAGAGGTACGCTCTGGCCTGTCTGAATCAGTGCAGGCGTGCCTTCGGTGGCTTGCACCTGCTGTACGCCGCCATCGCGGCTGGAGGTGCCGTAGCTGATGATGCGAGTTGCATTGCCGCCGTTGGTGGTTCGTGCGGCACTGTCACTGGTGTCGACGCTGATGAGCAGGCGTTTGGGGGCGGTGTCCAGTTGCGAGATCAGGGCGCGAAGTTCTTCGATCTTGCGTGATTCGGCATTGACGATCAGTTGGTTGCCGTAGGCGCTGACCGAGCCGTCCGCTCCCAGAAAGGATTTGGCGACTGGCAGCAGATCCGCGCTGGTGCGGTAATTGAGCGGTACGATTTCGGTAGCGGCCAGCGTACAGGTGCTGAACGCGACAAGTAATGAAGTGAGCAGGGTACGTAACAACATGTCCAATCTCCGCGAGGGGCGCGTAAAAACCGAGTGTGCCACTTTGTCGGCCAGGGGTGGGGGCAAGTTGAATTGGCAGATGGCAAAACGCCCCGGCATTTCCTGTTCCAGCATAGTCATGCTGCAAGAAAATGGCGGGGCGTTACGTTATGTAGTGCCTTGAAAATCGCCTACATATCGGTCTGGATCAGGCCTGACGCACCATATCGATATGCGGCAGCCCGGCTTCGAGAAACTCGTCGCCGACCACGGTGAAACCAAAGCGCTGATAGAACGCAACGGCCTGAACCTGCGCACTGAGCTTCTGCTGCTTCAGGCCACGGGTCTGTGCTTCTTCGAGGATGGCGGTCAGCAGCATTTCACCGGCTTTCAGGCCGCGCCAGTCCTTGAGGACCGACAGGCGGCCGATCTCGCCGTCCGGCAGCAGTCGGGCAGTGCCGACGGCATAATCGCCTTCACGGGCCAGAAAATGTATGGCGTCGCTATCCTCCGAGTCCCATTCCAGTTCCGGTGGTACCGATTGCTCGGCAATGAACACGGCTTCACGAATACGCCGGATATCGGCGTTATTCTTCTGCCAGTCCGCGACGGATACAGTGATTTTATTCATCGGCAAATCCCAGGCTTCCTTGTTTTACGAGTTCGCAAATCAGATTGCGTCCCTCTTCATCGGCCAACCATTGGCCGAGGTTTTCGCTGTGCAGCGAATCGGCCGCACAAATCAATTTAAGCAGTTCGCGCAGGCTGCCCGGCAAAAGACGACTTTGGCCACTGGCGAACAGTAGCAGATCGTCATCAACTTCAGACCATGCCAGGCGTGCGCTTGGGTTGCGAATGAGAACTGCGCCCTGTTCCAGGCTGTCGAGCAGGTCCTCTTCTTCGAGTTCCGGGCCGACGACCAGCTCCGGGTAGCGAGGCTCGGTCATGAACTGGCCAAACCAGGTCAGCAGCAGGCGTTCGTCGCTCATGTGCTCGGCCAGCAGTGTCTTGAGACGGTCAAGGGCGTCTTTCTGGATCTGATGCGGGTCGCTGGCCGGTTGTGCGTCGGCGTCGGTGTAACGCTCTTCATCCGGGATGAACTGGCTGAGGAAGTCGGTGAAGTGGGTCAGCACTTCCGCAGCGCTCGGTGCCCGGAAACCTACCGAGTAGGTCAGGCAGTCATCCACTGCAACGCCGCTGTGTGCAAGGCGTGGCGGCAGATACAACATGTCGCCCGGCTCCAGAGTCCACTCTTCAGTCATCTGGAAGTCCGAAAGGATGCGCAGGTCTGCGTGAGGGAGCAGCGGGCTTTCGGAGTCGCACATCTGGCCGATCTGCCAGTGACGTTTGCCATGACCCTGCAGCAGGAATACGTCGTAATTGTCGTAGTGTGGCCCGACGCTACCGCC
The DNA here is from genome assembly GCF_015471405.1 of Pseudomonas cichorii. Classification (GTDB taxonomy): domain Bacteria; phylum Pseudomonadota; class Gammaproteobacteria; order Pseudomonadales; family Pseudomonadaceae; genus Aquipseudomonas; species Aquipseudomonas serbiensis. The sequence goes on along the minus strand of NZ_BLVZ01000003.1, from coordinate 432,482 downwards.
CGGTGCGGCGTAGCTGATCATGACGTCATCGATACGCCAGCTTGGCAGGAAGCGGAAGTTCTCCAGCAGTTCGCTGACTTCGGGGACGAATTGATCCACGGCCTGGACCAGCAGTGTCCATTCGCGCTCAGGCATCTTGCTGAAATCGTCTTCGGTGAACGGGCCGCGACGCAATTCCCATGGGCGTTCGCCGTTTTCGATGACCAGTCGGGATTCGACTTCTTCTTCCAGGGCCAGGCCAGCCAGTTCGTCAGGATCGATCGGGCTTTGAAAGTCCGGCAGCGCCTGACGGATCAGGAGGGGCTTTTTCTGCCAGTAGTCACGCAGGAAAACACGCGCGCTCATGCCGCCCAGAAGTTGAAGAGGAATATCAGGATTCATTTGTAAGCCCTTGAAATGAAAACGCCCGGCACAGCCGGGCGTGTGCAGAAAGTGTTACTTGTCAGATACGCTTGGCTTGCGCCACGGCATTACCGATGTAATTGGCTGGAGTCAGCTTCTTCAGCTCGGCCTTGGCCTCGGCTGGCATGTCCAGGCCGTCGATGAAAGTTTGCAACGCTTCAGGGCTGATGCCCTTGCCGCGTGTCAGTTCTTTCAGTTTTTCGTACGGGTTTTCGATGTTGTAGCGACGCATTACGGTCTGGATAGGCTCTGCCAGAACTTCCCAGCATGCGTCCAGGTCGGCAGCGATGCGCTGTTCGTTCAGTTCCAGCTTGCCGATGCCCTTGAGGCTGGCTTCGTAGGCGATAACGCTGTGTGCAAAGCCCACGCCCAGGTTGCGCAGTACGGTGGAGTCGGTCAGGTCGCGCTGCCAGCGGGAAATCGGCAGTTTGCTCGCCAGATGCTGGAACAGTGCGTTGGCGATACCCAGGTTGCCTTCGGAGTTCTCGAAGTCGATCGGGTTGACCTTGTGCGGCATGGTCGACGAACCGATTTCGCCTGCAATGGTGCGCTGCTTGAAGTAGCCCAGGGAGATGTAGCCCCAGATATCGCGATCGAAGTCGATCAGGATGGTGTTGAAGCGGGCAATGGCGTCGAACAGCTCGGCGATGTAGTCGTGTGGTTCGATCTGGGTGGTGTACGGGTTGAAGCCCAGGCCCAGTTCGTCTTCGATGAAGGCGCGAGCGTTGGCTTCCCAGTCGATGTCCGCATAGGCCGACAGGTGAGCGTTGTAGTTGCCTACCGCGCCGTTGATCTTGCCGAGCAGGGGAACTGCGGCGATCTGGGCGATCTGGCGCTCCAGACGATAGACGACGTTTGCCAGTTCCTTGCCCAGAGTGGTCGGGGAGGCTGGCTGACCGTGGGTGCGCGACAGCATCGGCACGTCGGCGAAGCGCTGGGCCAGTTCGCGGATGGAGTCGGCGATCTGGCGCATCAGCGGCAGCATCACGTTGTCGCGACCTTCGCGCAGCATCAGGGCGTGGGACAGGTTGTTGATGTCTTCGCTGGTGCAGGCGAAGTGGATGAATTCACTGACCTTGTCCAGCTCAGGCAGTTTGGCAGCCTGTTCCTTGAGCAGGTATTCCACGGCTTTAACGTCGTGGTTGGTGGTGCGTTCGATTTCTTTCACGCGCTCGGCGTGTTCCACGGAAAAGTCTTCAGCCAGGGCATCGAGGATGGCGTTGGCTTGCGCGGAAAACGGCGGTACTTCGCTGATTTGCGGGTGAGCTGCCAGGCGCTGGAGCCAGCGAACTTCAACCATCACGCGAAAGCGGATCAGGCCGTATTCGCTGAAAATAGGGCGCAGGGCCTGGGTTTTGCCGGCGTAGCGGCCATCAACAGGGGAAACCGCAGTGAGCGAAGAAAGCTGCATGGGGTGGTCTCGAACAGTCGGGCAACGAAAAGGGGCGCATATCATACATGAAATTTCAGTCCGACTGGGTCGGACTGACCAGCGTAGATAGCGTCGTGCCTGGGTGGTAAGGGTCGCAGTTGCGTGGCGGGTCAGCCGTGCATCAGCGAATAGAGTTCTTTCAATAACTTGCGTCGGTTGAAGACCAGTTGCCAGCGATGACCGCCAACTTGTCGCCACAGACGGGCCGAGCGAATGCCGGCCAGCAACAGGGCGCGGATCTTCGAGGCGTTGTTGGGTTGCTGCAGGTTACGCATGTCGCCATGAACCTGGATGCGCTGGCGCAGAGTGCTCAGGGTGTCCTGATAAAGCGCGCCGGTGGCGGCGATCACGTTTTCATGGGCAATGCCGAAATGCTCCGCCTGGGACTGGATTTGCGGCAGGCGTTTGCCGATCACTTCCAGCATGTCATCCCGTTTGGCCAGCTGCCGCTCAAGGCCCAGCATCGACAGGGCGTAGCGCAAAGGCTCGCGCTGCAGGGTCGCGGGGTCACGCTCCAGAGCGCTGGCCATGGCGCGGTAGCCTTCGCGCAGGTTCAGGTCGTCGCCACCATAAACCTCCAGCGTGTCCTTGGGGTCCAGCACCAGCAGGCTGCCGAGCATGCAGCTCAGCCCGGCTTCGCTGACCTGTCCGGTCTTGGCAATCCTGTCGACCAGCATGGCGGCCTGGAATACGCCGCCCAGAGCGATCAGTTGCTCCTGAATTGGGGTCATCAACGCTTGTCCTTGCTCTTCCAGGGTTCGGCTATTTCAATGACGCCGCCCCCCAGGCAGATTTCACCGTCATAGAACACCACGGACTGACCGGGTGTCACGGCGCGCTGCGGTTCATCGAATAGGGCGCGGTAGCCATCAGCGGTCTTTTCCAGCGTACAGTGCTGGTCGCCCTGGCGATAACGAACCTTGGCGGTCAGTTTCTTCGGGTTGCTCAGGTCTATCGGGTTGACCCAATAGATCTGCGAGGTGACCAGTGCCTGGGAAAACAACCATGGATGGTCGTTGCCCTGGCCGACGATCAACTCGTTGTGTTCCAGGTCCTTGACCAGTACATACCACGGATCATCGCTCGCATCCTTCAGGCCGCCGATGCCCAGGCCCTGACGCTGGCCGATGGTGTGATACATCAGGCCGTTGTGGCGGCCGATGACCTCGCCTTCGGTGGTCTTGATCTCGCCGGGCTGGGCGGGAAGGTACTGACGCAGGAAATCCGTGAAACGGCGCTCGCCGATAAAGCAGATGCCGGTGGAGTCCTTCTTCTTGGCTGTCGCCAGGCCGTGTTTCTCGGCGATGGCACGCACCTCGGGCTTTTCCAGTTCGCCGACCGGAAACAGCGTCCTGGCAATCTGTTCGCCGCCTACGGCATGCAGGAAATAGCTCTGGTCCTTGTTCGGGTCCAGGCCTTTGAGCAGTTCGGTACGGCCGTCGATATCGCGGCGACGTACATAATGTCCGGTTGCAATCAGGTCGGCGCCGAGCATCAGGGCGTAGTCAAGGAAGGCCTTGAACTTGATTTCCCGGTTGCACAGGATGTCCGGGTTGGGCGTGCGGCCTGCCTTGTACTCTTCCAGGAAGTGCTCGAACACGTTATCCCAGTACTCGGCGGCGAAGTTGGCGGTGTGCAGCTTTATGCCAATCTTGTCGCACACGGCCTGAGCGTCTGCCAGGTCTTCGCGGGCAGTGCAGTATTCCGTTCCGTCGTCTTCTTCCCAGTTCTTCATGAACAAGCCTTCCACCTGATAACCCTGCTCCATGAGCAGGACAGCGGAAACGGATGAGTCCACGCCGCCGGACATGCCGACTATGACGCGCTTGTTTTCTGGGTTGCAGTGGGCTGGATCACGCATGGGAGTTCAATGGGTGGCCTTGAAAAGGACGCGATTCTATCAGGCTGTGGGCGTCGAGTCTCACGCCTTGTCGCGCAGCAAGGCAAGACTGAAGTGTTCGCCATTCAGATAATCATCGACACAGCGCAGGACCAGCTCGCTGCGCCAGCGATGCTGCTGGGTCAGGAGTTCGTCGCGTGTCAGCCAGACCGGGCCGACAATGCCTTCGTCCAGCGCGTACTCGGGATGATGGCGCAGGGCCTTGGCGGCAAAGCAGATGCGTTGGTAAGTCACGCCATTGCTGGGCGCGGTGTACAGATAAATGCCGATCACGCTGGTCAGTTCGACGTTCCAGCCGGTTTCTTCCAGGGTTTCGCGCACGGCCGCGTGTTGCAGGCTTTCGTTCGGGTCCAGATGGCCGGCGGGTTGGTTGAGTACTGCTTGTCCGCCCTTGATCTCTTCGACAAACAGGAAGCGGCCCTGATCTTCGACGATGGTGGCGACGGTAACGTGGGCTTGCCATTCCATAATGTTGCTACTCGTGTATGGGGGTAGGAGGCAGCTTGCTGGCGAAAAGGCCTGTGAAACCGGCAGATATTCTGCGCCTGTACGCTGAAGTCGCCAGCAAGCTGCCTCCCACAAAGTGATTGATGACCTTTGAATTTTCTCGGCCCTGAAATACAAAAGCCCCGGTGCGTGGCCGGGGCTTTTGCAGGTCATGTGTCTGACCGGTTTGCCACTTACAACGCAGCGATTGCGGCGTTCAAGGTTGCGCTAGGGCGCATGGCTTTGCTGGTCAGCTCAGGGTTGGTGAAGTAGTAACCACCGATTTCCACTGGTTTGCCCTGGACAGCGTTGAGCTCGGCAACGATTTTCTCTTCGTTGTCGGTCAGTGTCTTGGCCAGCGGGCTGAACTGCGCCTTGAGGGCGGCGTCGTCGTTTTGAGCGGCCAGAGCCTGTGCCCAGAACAGGGTCAGGTAGAAGTGGCTGCCGCGGTTGTCGATGCTGCCGACTTTACGCGAAGGCGACTTGTTACGGTCCAGGAACTCGCCGGTAGCCTGATCCAGGGTCTTGGACAGAACCAGGGCTTTCGGGTTGTTGTAGGCATTGCCCAGGTGCTCAAGCGAAGCGGCCAGGGCCAGGAACTCACCCAGGGAATCCCAGCGCAGGAAGTTCTCTTCGACGAATTGCTGAACGTGCTTCGGAGCCGAACCGCCAGCGCCGGTTTCGAACAGGCCACCACCATTCATCAGCGGCACGATCGACAGCATCTTGGCGCTTGTGCCCAGTTCCATGATCGGGAACAGGTCGGTCAGGTAGTCGCGCAGTACGTTACCGGTCACCGAGATGGTGTCTTTACCGGCGCGGGTGCGCTCCAGGGTCAACTTCATGGCTTCGACCGGCGACAGGATCTGGATGTCCAGGCCCGAAGTGTCGTGGTCGCGCAGGTACTTCTGGACTTTCTCGATCATGACGCTGTCGTGGGCGCGTGCCGGGTCGAGCCAGAAAACGGCTGGAGTGTTGCTGGCGCGCGAACGGTTGACGGCCAGTTTGACCCAGTCCTGGATCGGCGCGTCCTTGGCCTGGCACATGCGCCAGATATCGCCGGTTTCGACGTTCTGTTCCATCAGCAGGTTGCCCTGGCTGTCGGTCACGCGGACCACGCCATCGGTCTTGATGTGGAAGGTCTTGTCGTGAGAGCCGTACTCTTCGGCTTTCTGAGCCATCAGGCCAACGTTAGGTACGCTGCCCATGGTGGTCGGATCGAAGGCGCCGTTTTTCTTGCAGTCTTCGATGACGGCCTGGTAGATGGTCGCATAGCAACGATCCGGGATAACGGCCTTGGCATCGTGCAGTTGACCGTCGGTGCCCCACATCTTGCCGGAGTCACGGATCATTGCAGGCATCGAAGCGTCGACGATGACGTCGCTCGGTACGTGCAGGTTGGTGATGCCTTTGTCGGAGTTGACCATCGCCAGTTGTGGGCGAGTGGCGTAGACCGCCTGGATATCAGCCTTGATTTCAGCTTGTTTTTCAGCTGGCAGGGCGCCGATGCGGTCATACAGATCGCCGATGCCGTTGTTCAGGCTGAAGCCGATTTCTTTCAGGGTGTCTGCGTGCTTGGTCAGCGCATCCTTGTAGAACTCGTCGACGATCTGGCCGAACATGATCGGATCGGAGATCTTCATCATGGTGGCTTTCAAATGCACCGAGAACAGAACGCCTTGTTTCCGGGCGTCTTCGATTTCAGCGGCAATGAAGCTGCGCAGGGCTTTCTTGCTCATGACCGAGCAATCGATCACTTCGCCAGCCTTGACGCTGGTTTTCTCTTTGAGAACGGTAGCGGTACCGTCCTTGGCGATCAGTTCGATCTTGACGCTGTTGTCTGCTTCGATCAGAGCGGCTTTTTCGCTGCCGTAGAAGTCGCCGCTGCTCATGTGGGCAACGTGCGCCTTGGAGTCGGCAGCCCATGCGCCCATCTTGTGCGGGTGCTTGCGAGCGTAGTTCTTGACCGAAAGCGGTGCGCGGCGGTCGGAGTTGCCTTCACGCAGAACCGGGTTCACGGCGCTGCCCTTGACCTTGTCGTAACGTGCGCGGGTTTCTTTTTCCGCGTCGGTGGACGGCGCTTCCGGGTAGTCCGGGATCTTGAAGCCCTGTTCCTGCAGCTCTTTGATGGTCGCCTTCAATTGAGGGACCGAGGCGCTGATGTTCGGCAGCTTGATGATGTTGGCTTCTGGCGTTGTAGCCAGTTTGCCCAACTCGGCGAGATGATCCGGCACTTGCTGATCGGCGCCAAGCGATTCGGGGAAGCTGGAAAGAACACGGCCCGCCAGTGAGATATCACGTGTTTCGACGTCGATATCGGAAGAGGCTGTAAATGCTTCGATGATTGGCAGAAGCGAGTAGGTGGCGAGGGCTGGAGCTTCGTCAGTGAAGGTGTAGATGATCTTCGAGCGGTTGGACATTGGTATTAACTCTCTGTTTTGCTGAGCATGCACAAAATCTCGATACGCGCAGGGTATGCACTCTTGCCCAAAGTTCTGTCATGGGCACAAGTCGAGGTTTATTCGCGGTGATGTTAGGTGCATCAGTCGAGCGTCAAGCTGTCGGGCGGGGTAGCAGCCCGACGCATATATAAAGCTGAAAGTCTCATTCCAGAGGCTTCGGCCTTTATGACTCTGCGGTCACGTCGCGAGTATATCAAACCCTTGGCGCCAAGCATTAATGCTATGCGTGCTATCGAATGGCGACTATTCGCCGTTGGTCGAACGAACAGGCTCAAAACCAAGGCTTTCGGGGCTTTTCGGGGTCTTCGGACTGGCGGGCTTTGCCTGTGCCTGTGGGGTTGACTAGGCTCAATGGCTGTCAGGATGTCCACTCAGCCCGCACCGGAGTCCCGCATGGCATATCAAAAAACAATAATTCCCGCCGTCGGTGAGAAGATCACTGTCAACGCAGACCACTCCCTGAACGTTCCCGATAATCCGATCATTCCCTTCATCGAGGGGGATGGCATTGGCATCGATATCACGCCCGTCATGATCAAGGTGGTGGATGCGGCAGTCAGCAAGGCATATGGCGATACACGCAGGATTTCATGGATGGAGGTCTATGCCGGAGAGAAGGCGACCCGGATTTACGACCCGGACACCTGGCTGCCCCAGGAAACGCTGGATGCTGTGAGGGAGTACGTGGTTTCCATCAAGGGGCCTCTGACCACACCGGTCGGTGGCGGCATTCGTTCGCTGAACGTTGCCTTGCGCCAGCAACTGGACCTGTATGTCTGCCTGCGGCCGGTGCGATGGTTCGAGGGCGTGCCCAGCCCGGTCAAGAAGCCCGGCGATGTGAACATGACGATCTTTCGTGAAAACTCCGAAGATATTTATGCCGGGATTGAATGGAAGGCAGGATCTCCCGAAGCGACCAAAGTCATCCGTTTTCTGAAGGAGGAGATGGGGGTCACGAAAATCCGCTTTGATCAGGATTGCGGTATCGGGGTCAAGCCTGTTTCCCGAGAGGGTACCCGGCGTCTGGCGCGCAAGGCGTTGCAGTATGTGGTCGACAATGATCGCGACTCGCTGACCATCGTGCATAAAGGCAACATCATGAAATTTACCGAAGGCGCCTTCAAGGAGTGGGCTTATGAGGTTGCCGCCGAGGAATTTGGTGCGACCCTGCTCGATGGTGGCCCCTGGATGCAGTTCACCAATACTCGTACCGGCAAGGATGTGATCGTCAAGGATGCCATCGCCGATGCGATGCTTCAGCAGATCCTGCTGCGTCCGGCCGAATACGATGTCATTGCAACGCTTAATCTCAATGGGGATTACCTTTCCGACGCGCTGGCTGCCGAGGTTGGAGGCATCGGGATTGCGCCAGGTGCCAATCTCTCGGATACCGTGGCGATGTTCGAGGCGACGCATGGTACGGCGCCAAAATATGCCGGTAAGGATCAGGTCAATCCGGGATCCTTGATTCTGTCTGCCGAAATGATGCTGCGGCACATGGGGTGGGTCGAGGCTGCCGATCTGGTTATAAAGGGCACCAATGGCGCGATTGCCGCTAAAACTGTTACTTATGATTTCGAGCGTTTGATGGAGGGCGCGACGCTGCTCTCGTCATCGGCGTTCGGCGATGCCCTGATTGCGCACATGTGAGCAACCGCTGCCGTGCAGCAGCCAGTTCAGTCATCCTGAACTGGCTGTTTCTTTCATGGCTGGCGTCTGTGGTGGTCTGCTTCAGGCCGACACATTAGCTGGCTTTTGTGCTGCGCTTGAAGCATCTGCGGATGTTGGAACAGTAGCTGTGGACGCAGACGAGATATTCACGGCATGTAATCCCTTTGGCCCTTGAATGATCTCAAATTGGACCGGTTGGCCTGCCTTGAGCGTTTTGTAGCCATCCATTTGTATGGCTGAATAATGAGCAAACAGATCTTCATCTCTGCCATCGGCAAGAATAAATCCATAGCCTTTTGCATTATTGAACCACTTGACTTTACCACTGAGCATAGCCATATCCCTCTGCAAAGGACTCCGTCTGGAGTATCATCCACCTCAATCCGCCTGGCCTAAAAAAAATTTTGGTTGACTGCGCGGACCCTTTTTACCCAATGTGGGCTCTATTGTTTGTAACACCGATTAGCTGATAGTCAAGGTCATGCGGCGGTCGATGTGAAAACCGGTCATGCTGCGACTAAATTATTCAACCCGCTCTTTATACGAACCTTTCTTTACCATGCATGCAATCAGCAAGATTCGACTAACATTCAATCAGGACGGTCCACAGTCACACGAGGACGACTCAGCTGGCATTGCGTTGCAGGACGCCAAGCCCACCCTGCAGGCGCCACCAATGTACAAGGTGGTTTTGTTTAACGATGATTACACCCCTATGGATTTCGTCGTCGAAGTTCTTGAGGTGTTTTTCAACCTGAATCGTGAGCTGGCCACCAAGGTCATGCTGGCCGTCCATACAGAGGGGCGGGCAGTATGCGGATTGTTTACCCGCGACATAGCCGAAACCAAGGCAATGCAGGTCAATCAATACGCCCGGGAAAGCCAGCATCCACTACTCTGTGAGATCGAGAAGGACGGTTAAACGCCGGCCACTTGGGTATGAGGTGAAGCTATGTTAAACCGTGAGCTCGAAGTCACCCTCAATCTTGCCTTCAAGGAAGCTCGCTCAAAACGTCATGAATTCATGACGGTCGAGCACCTCCTGCTGGCTCTATTGGATAATGAGGCTGCAGCCACTGTCTTGCGTGCCTGCGGCGCAAACCTCGATAAGCTCAAGCATGATCTGCAGGAGTTCATCGACTCCACAACTCCACTGATCCCCGTCCATGACGAGGATCGTGAAACCCAGCCGACGCTAGGGTTCCAGCGCGTGTTGCAACGTGCAGTCTTCCATGTACAGAGTTCCGGCAAGCGTGAAGTTACCGGTGCCAATGTGCTGGTTGCGATTTTCAGTGAGCAGGAAAGCCAGGCCGTCTTCTTGCTCAAGCAGCAGAGCGTGGCCCGGATTGATGTCGTCAATTACATCGCCCATGGTATCTCCAAGGTTCCAGGGCATGGCGAACACTCTTCTGAAGGTGAGCAGGATATGCAGGACGACGAGGGTGGCGAGGCTTCTTCCTCAGGCAATCCTCTGGATGCCTATGCAAGCAACCTGAACGAACTGGCGCGCCAGGGGCGAATCGACCCTCTGGTCGGGCGTGAGAGTGAGGTCGAGCGCGTTGCTCAGATTCTCGCCCGTCGTCGCAAGAACAACCCTCTGCTGGTGGGTGAGGCGGGTGTTGGCAAGACGGCCATCGCCGAAGGGCTGGCCAAGCGTATCGTCGACAATCAGGTGCCGGATCTGTTGGCCAGCAGCGTCGTCTACTCCCTTGATCTGGGAGCATTGCTGGCGGGTACCAAATATCGCGGTGATTTCGAGAAGCGTTTCAAGGCGCTGCTCAATGAACTGCGCAAGCGGCCTCATGCCATCCTGTTCATCGATGAGATTCATACCATCATCGGTGCGGGTGCAGCTTCTGGCGGGGTGATGGATGCTTCCAACCTGCTCAAGCCGCTGCTGTCTTCCGGCGATATCCGTTGCATCGGCTCTACCACCTTCCAGGAGTTCCGCGGGATTTTCGAGAAGGATCGCGCCCTGGCGCGTCGCTTCCAGAAAGTCGATGTCTCCGAGCCGTCGGTCGAGGATACGATTGGTATCCTCAGAGGGCTCAAGGGGCGCTTCGAGCAGCATCACAGCATCGAGTACAGCGACGAAGCGTTGCGCGCCGCTGCCGAGCTGGCCTCTCGCTACATCAATGATCGGCATATGCCGGACAAGGCGATTGACGTCATCGACGAAGCCGGTGCCTTCCAGCGCCTGCAACCGGCCGAGCGTCGGGTCAAGTGCATCGATGTGCCGCAGGTCGAAGATATCGTCGCGAAAATCGCGCGTATTCCCCCGAAACACGTCAACAGTTCCGACAAGGAGCTGCTGCGTAATCTGGAGCGCGATCTCAAGCTCACCGTCTTTGGCCAGGATGCAGCTATCGACTCGCTGTCCACGGCAATCAAGCTGTCTCGTGCCGGGCTGAAGTCACCTGACAAACCCGTGGGTTCCTTCCTGTTTGCCGGGCCTACCGGCGTCGGCAAGACGGAAGCGGCGCGTCAGTTGGCCAAGGCTCTGGGCGTCGAGCTGATTCGCTTCGACATGTCCGAATACATGGAGCGTCATACCGTTTCGCGTCTGATCGGTGCGCCTCCGGGCTATGTCGGTTTCGATCAGGGCGGTCTTCTTACCGAGGCCATCACCCGTCAGCCGCATTGCGTATTGCTGCTCGATGAAATCGAAAAGGCGCATCCTGAAGTCTTCAACCTGCTCTTGCAGGTCATGGACCACGGTACGCTCACCGATAACAACGGGCGCAAGGCGGATTTCCGCAATGTGATCGTCATCATGACCACCAACGCAGGTGCCGAGTCGGCAGCGCGGGCTTCGATCGGTTTCACGCATCAGGACCACTCGTCCGATGCAATGGAAGTGATCAAGAAGAGTTTCACGCCGGAGTTCCGCAACCGTCTGGACACCATCATCCAGTTTGGCCGTCTCAGCCACGAAGTCATCAAGAGCGTGGTCGACAAGTTCCTTACCGAGCTTCAGGCGCAACTGGAAGACAAGCGTGTGCTGCTCGAAGTCTCCGACGCTGCCAGAAGCTGGCTGGCGCAAGGTGGCTACGATGCCGCGATGGGCGCTCGACCAATGGCTCGCCTTATCCAGGACAAGATCAAGCGTCCCCTGGCTGAGGAGATCCTGTTCGGTGAGTTGTCGGAGCACGGTGGCGTTGTGCATGTCGATATCAAGGATGGTGAGATCACCTTTGATTTCGAGACAACTGCCGAGATGGCTTGACGGTAGTCTTGCCCTGACACTCAGCAATGGGTGTCAGGCAAACGAACAAACAAAAACGCCCGGCATATGCCGGGCGTTTTTGTCAGTACTAGCTTAGCGGGCGCGGTAGGTGATACGCCCTTTGCTCAGGTCATAAGGCGTCAGTTCGACGCGGACCTTGTCACCGGTAAGAATACGGATGTAGTTCTTGCGCATCTTGCCGGAGATATGCGCGGTTACGACGTGCCCGTTTTCCAACTCCACACGAAACATGGTGTTGGGCAGGGTGTCGACGACAGTGCCTTCCATTTCGAAGCTGTCTTCTTTCGACATGCAGTAAAGCCCTCGGTATACAAATGAGTGGCCCGGTGCAAGTGGCGCCAGGCAAAAGCGGCGTGCATTGTGCCCGAAAAAACCACTTTAAGCCAAGGGCTTCAATACAGAGTGACCCATCTTTGATTGGTTAGCAGCTCGATAGGGCGATATTGAGTCTTGTAATTCATCTTTTTGCAGTTCTTGATCCAGTATCCCAGATACACGGCATGCAACTGGAGTCTGGCTGCTTCGGCGATCTGCCACAAAATGGCATAACGTCCCAGGCTGCGCCGCTCTTCATCCGGTTCGTAGAAGGTGTAGACCGCAGAAAGACCATTGGGCAGCAGGTCGGTCACGGCGACCGCCAGCAGGCGCTGGTCTGCCCGGAACTCATAAAATCGCGAGAAGGGCAGGTCACGGACCAGAAAAGTGGAGAACTGGTCGCGACTGGGCGGGAACATGTCTCCATCGGCATGCCGCTGTTCGATATAACGCTGGTAGAGGTCGAAGTACTCCTCGGTGAAAACCGGCTTTGCCCGGCGTACCTCAATGTCGGCGTTGCGTTTCAGGATGCGCTTCTGCTGTCTGTCCGGAACGAAAATGCTCACCGGGATGCGTGCCGGTACGCAGGCACTGCAGTTCTGGCAGTGTGGACGATAGAGGTGGTCGCCGCTGCGGCGAAAGCCCATGTCAGACAGGTCGGCATAGACCTGAACGTCCATTGGCTGGCTGGGGTCGAGGAACAGCGTGGTCGCCTGCTCTTCAGGCAGGTAACTGCAGGTATGGGGTTGAGTGGCATAAAACTTAAGCCGCGCCAGCTCTGTCATGATCGCCCCCGTTATCAGAATCCATGAATAAGAGTGTATGCCAGCCTTTCAAACTCGACTAGGCAACCAGTCGGCGTTATTGGGTTGATCCAGGTGTTGTTGCAGGTAGTCGGCAAATGTCTGGCGCGGGATCGAGCGGGCACCGAAGCTGTGCAGGTGCTGTGTGGGCATCTGGCAGTCGATCAACACAAACCCCCAGGCATGCAGGCGTTCCACCAGCGTGGCGAAGCCGACCTTCGATGCGTTATCGGCACGGCTGAACATGGATTCGCCAAAAAACAGCTGCCCCATGGCCAGGCCGTAAAGCCCGCCAACCAGCTTGTCCTGCTCCCAGACCTCGACGCTGTGTGCGTGTCCACGCTGATGCAGTTCCATGTAGGCCTCCTGCATCGAGCGGGTGATCCAGGTTTCGTTGGCGTAGCTGCGAGGTTCGGCGCAGGCCTGGATGACCGCTGCGAAGTCCTGGTCGAACGTCACCTTGTAACGCCCCTGGCGCATGAGTTTGCCCAGGCTGCGCGACACATGTATCTCGCTCGGCGGCAATACGGTACGTGGGTCGGGTGACCACCAGAGAATGGGTTGCCCGTCCTGAAACCACGGAAAGCAGCCATGCCGGTAAGCCTGTATCAGCCTGTCGGCGGACAAGTCGCCGCCCGCGGCCAGCAGGCCGTTGGGTTCGCGCAGGGCTTTTTCCAGTGGTGGGAAAACAAGGCTGTTGCGTTGCAACCAGGTCAGCATGGCATCAGAACTTCGCGGTAGGGGAGGGCACGCAGGTGTGTGACGTGCAACTCTGTACGATAAATGCGGTCACAAACGATCGCCATTATGGTGCGTGTCACAATGTTTCGGTAGTGCGGGTAAAAGATGGCAGGCGGATAGCCTCTCATGCTCTGTCTCGCTGATAGAATCACGTCATAAGCCTTTGTCACAAAAGAGAATGCATGCTCAAATTGAGCATCATGAAAAAGGCTTTGGCCTGTGGGCTCCGATCTTTGGCTGAAAACGTCGATCATGGGGCGTTAAAAGCCGATGTGGCGAGTTTTCCTACAGACCTCGGGACTTACAAAGCCGTACAATGCCAGCTTTGCGCGTTATCATTCAGGTCATCTGTTCTGCGGGTGTTTCAGAGGTTCGCGATCCCGTTTTCGGCTGGAGTCAGTCGATACTATTCAACAGCCGTGCATAGTCAATCAACGAGATGTTCGCGCTTGAGCGCAGGAAATAAAGCGTTTTGAAAAAATCCACCACAGCACCCAGCTCTGTGCCGCTCTGGCGGCAGCAACTGCATTATCGGCTCAAGGAAGGTGCACTGATCGCCTTTGGTGCCTTGTGCCTGTACCTGATGATGGCTCTGTTGACCTACGATCAGAACGATCCGGGCTGGAGCCATACCAGCAGCTCCGCGCAGGTCCAGAACGCCGCAGGCCGTGCGGGTGCCTTTTGTGCCGATATCCTGTTCATGGTTCTGGGCTATTTCGCCTACATCTTTCCGTTGTTGCTGGCCATCAAGGCCTGGCAGGTCTTCAGTCAGCGTCATGAACCGTGGCAGTGGAGTGGCTGGCTGTTCTCCTGGCGCCTGATCGGCCTGGTATTCCTGGTGCTTGCGGGTGCGGCGCTGGCGCATATCCATTTCCATTTCGCGGCGGGCTTTCCTGGCTCTGCGGGCGGAGTGCTGGGGGAAGTGCTTGGCGATCTGGCCAAGAAAGCCCTCAATATCCAGGGCAGCACATTGCTGTTCATTGCCTTGTTCCTGTTCGGTCTGACGGTGTTTACCGACCTGTCCTGGTTCAAGGTCATGGATGTGACCGGCAAGATCACCCTCGATCTTTTCGAGCTTATCCAGAGTGCCGCCAACCGCTGGTGGATCGCTCGTACCGAGCGCAAGCAGATGGTTGCGCAGTTGCGTGAAGTCGATATGCGGGTCGACGAGGTCGTAGCGCCTGTCGTCAGCGACCGTCGTGAGCAGGTCAAGGCCCGGGAGCGTCTGATCGAGCGCGAGGAATCCCTGAGCAAGCACATGACCGAGCGCGAAAAACACGTGCCAGCGGTCATTGCTCCTGCGCCTGCGAAGGCGCCCGAGCCGAGCAAGCGTGTCCAGAAAGAGAAACAGGTGCCGTTGTTTGTCGACAGTGCCATCGAAGGCACCTTGCCGCCTATCTCGATTCTCGATCCGGCCGAAAAGAAGCAGCTCAACTATTCGCCCGAATCGCTGGCGGCGGTGGGGCACCTGCTGGAAATCAAGCTCAAGGAGTTCGGCGTCGAGGTTTCGGTGGACTCCATCCATCCCGGGCCGGTCATTACACGCTACGAAATCCAGCCTGCCGCCGGGGTCAAGGTCAGCCGTATCGCCAACCTTGCCAAGGACCTTGCCCGTTCCCTGGCCGTGACCAGCGTGCGGGTGGTCGAGGTGATTCCGGGCAAGACGACGGTCGGTATCGAAATCCCCAACGAAGACCGGCAGATCGTGCGGTTCTCCGAAGTGTTGTCCTCGCCCGAGTACGACAATGCCAAGTCGCCGGTTACCCTGGCGCTCGGGCATGACATCGGTGGTCGTCCGGTCATTACCGATCTGGCGAAGATGCCTCACCTGCTGGTGGCCGGTACGACCGGTTCCGGTAAGTCCGTGGGTGTGAACGCCATGATCCTGTCGATCCTGTTCAAGTCTGGCCCGGAAGACGCCAAGCTGATCATGATCGACCCGAAAATGCTTGAATTGTCGATCTACGAAGGCATTCCACACCTGCTGTGCCCGGTCGTGACCGACATGAAGGATGCGGCCAACGCCTTGCGTTGGAGCGTTGCCGAGATGGAGCGTCGTTACAAGCTGATGGCGGCCATGGGCGTGCGTAACCTTGCCGGCTTCAACCGCAAGATCAAGGACGCCGAGGAAGAGGGCAACCCGATTTCCGACCCGATGTATCGTCGTGAAAGCATCCATGACGAAGCACCGTTGCTCACCACCTTGCCGACCATCGTGGTGGTGGTCGATGAGTTCGCCGACATGATGATGATTGTCGGCAAGAAGGTCGAAGAGCTCATTGCCCGTATCGCGCAAAAGGCGCGGGCAGCCGGTATTCACCTGATCCTGGCAACCCAGCGCCCGTCGGTGGACGTCATCACCGGTCTTATCAAGGCCAACATCCCGACGCGCATGGCCTTCCAGGTGTCGAGCAAGATCGACTCGCGCACCATCATCGATCAGGGTGGCGCCGAGCAACTGCTGGGTCATGGTGACATGCTGTACATGCCGCCGGGCACCAGCCTGCCGATTCGTGTGCATGGCGCGTTCGTTTCCGACGAGGAAGTCCACCGTGTCGTGGAGGCCTGGAAAATGCGTGGCACGCCAAACTACAACGACGATATTCTGGCTGGCGTCGAAGAGGCCGGTAGCGGCTTCGATGGTGGCAGCGGCGAAGGCGGTGAAGACAGCGAGAGCGATGCCTTGTATGACGAGGCAGTGAAGTTCGTTCTTGAAAGCCGTCGTGCATCGATTTCAGCCGTGCAGCGTAAACTCAAGATTGGCTACAACCGTGCTGCGCGGATGATCGAGGCGATGGAAATGGCGGGTGTCGTGACGGCCATGAATACCAACGGCTCACGTGAAGTGATTGCGCCAGGCCCGATGCGCGACTGATTTAATCCCATAGCGCCGACAGCGTGCCGGGCACGCTGTCGGCGTTTCATGAATCCAATGAGGAATCCCATGCGTCTTATCCGCATGTTGTTGGCAACTGCACTGACGTTCTCCGCGATCCCGGCCCATGCCGACAGCAAGGACGTGGCGCGCCTGACCCAGTTGCTGGAAAAATCCCAGACCCTGACTGCCCGCTTCTCCCAGCTGACGCTCGATGGCAGCGGCACGCAATTGCAGGAAACTTCGGGTGAAATGGCTTTGCAGCGTCCAGGCCTGTTCAACTGGCACACCGATGCGCCGCAAGAGCAGTTGATGGTGTCCGACGGCAAGAAGGTTTCGCTCTGGGACCCGGATCTGCAACAAGTCACCATCAAGACTCTGGATCAGCGCCTGACCCAGACGCCAGCCCTGCTGTTGTCCGGTGATGTGTCGAAGATCAGCGAGAGCTTCGATATCACTGCCAAGGAAGCGGGTGGCGTGATCGACTTCGTGCTCAAGCCCAAGACCAAGGACACCCTGTTCGACAACCTGCGTCTGTCCTTTCGCAATGGCATCATCAACGACATGCAGTTGATCGACAGCGTCGGCCAGCGCACCAATATCCTGTTCACGGGCGTCAAGGCGAACGAGCCGATTGCGGCCAGCAAGTTCAAGTTCGACATTCCCAAGGGTGCCGATGTCATCCAGGAATAAAGAGGCTTAACCTCAGACCATGGACCTGTTTCGTAGCGAACCGATAGCTCAGCCACTGGCTGCACGTTTGCGTGCGACCAATCTGGACGAGTATGTCGGTCAGGAGCACCTGCTGGCTCACGGCAAGCCTCTGCGTGAGGCGCTGGAGCAGGGTGCTTTACACTCCATGATTTTCTGGGGGCCGCCGGGTGTGGGTAAAACCACACTGGCCAAGCTGCTGGCCAAGGTTTCCGATGCGCATTTCGAAACCGTTTCGGCAGTGCTTGCCGGGGTCAAGGAAATCCGTCAGGCCGTCGAGGTTGCCAGGCAGCAGGCCGGGCAATACGGGCGCCGCACCATCCTGTTTGTCGATGAGGTCCACCGCTTCAACAAGTCGCAGCAGGACGCCTTTCTGCCGTACGTCGAAGACGGCACCCTGATCTTTATCGGCGCCACCACTGAAAACCCTTCATTCGAGCTGAACAACGCCTTGCTTTCGCGAGCGCGGGTCTATGTGCTCAAGAGCCTCGACGAAGCTGCCTTGCGCAAGCTGGTGCATCGGGCGCTGAACGAAGAACGTGGCCTGGGCAAGCATCACCTGAGCCTGAGCGATGAAGGCTTCGAGATGCTGATGTCGGCGGCTGATGGTGACGGTCGGCGCATGCTCAACCTGCTGGAAAACGCCTCCGACCTGGCCGAAGATGGCTCGCAGATCAGTGTCGATCTGCTGCAAAGCCTGCTTGGCGACAGTCGCCGCCGTTTCGACAAGGGTGGTGAAGCGTTCTACGACCAGATATCCGCGCTGCACAAGTCCATTCGTGGCTCCAATCCCGATGCGGCCTTGTACTGGTTTGCACGGATGATCGATGGTGGCTGCGATCCGCTGTATCTGGCGCGTCGTGTGGTTCGCATGGCCAGCGAAGATATCGGCAATGCCGATCCGCGTGCCTTGCCGCTGTGCATGTCCGCCTGGGATGTGCAGGAGCGTCTCGGCAGCCCGGAAGGTGAGCTTGCAGTGGCCCAGGCTATCGTTTATCTGGCCTGCGCGCCCAAAAGCAATGCGGTTTACATGGGCTTCAAGGCGGCGATGCGAGAGGCGACCGAGCACGGTTCGCTTGAAGTCCCGCTGCATTTGCGCAATGCGCCGACCAAACTCATGAAGCAACTGGGTTATGGCGAAGAATACCGCTATGCCCACGATGAGCCCGATGCTTACGCGGCCGGTGAAGACTACTTCCCCGAAGAGCTGGAACCACGCGAGTATTACAAGCCGGTGCCCCGTGGCCTGGAGCTTAAAATCGGCGAAAAGCTCAAACATCTGGCTTCATTGGACGCCGCCAGCCCTCGTCAGCGGAGAAAGTAGTGATTCAGACGATTCTTGCGGTGTCCGTAGCCGGTATCGCTGGTACATTATTGCGCTTTGCTGCAGGAACCTGGGTAAGCGCTAACTGGCCGCGGCATTTCTATACGGCAACTCTGGCGGTGAATATCGTCGGGTGCCTGATAATCGGCGTGCTTTACGGCCTGTTTCTGATTCGCCCGGAAGTGCCCATCGAGGTTCGTGCCGGCTTGATTGTCGGCTTTGTAGGCGGTCTGACGACCTTTTCATCCTTTTCACTGGATACGCTGCGCCTGCTGGAAAGCGGGCAAGTACCGATGGCTCTGGGCTATGCGGTTATCAGCGTGTTCGGCGGGCTGCTCGCAACCTGGGTTGGCCTGTCCCTGACCAGACTTTGATAGACGAGAGAACGATATGCTCGATTCCAAACTGTTACGTACCCAACTTCAGGACGTAGCGGATCGCTTGGCTTCCCGTGGTTTCACACTGGACGTAGCGCGCATCGAATCGCTGGAAAACCAGCGCAAGACGGTACAGACCCGCACCGAGCAGTTGCAGGCCGAGCGTAATGCCCGTTCAAAATCCATCGGTCAGGCCAAGCAGCGCGGCGAAGACATCGCGCCGTTGATGGCGGATATCGACCGTATGGCTGAAGAACTCAGCAACGGCAAGAAAGAGCTGGATGGCATTCAGTCCGAGCTGGACGCGATGCTGCTGAGCATGCCGAACATGCCTCACGAGTCCGTGCCGGTAGGTGCTGACGAGGATGGAAACGTCGAAGTGCGTACTTGGGGCACGCCTGCTGCCTTCGATTTCGCCGTTCAGGACCACGTTGCCCTGGGCGAGAAATACGGCTGGCTGGATTTCGAGACCGCCGCCAAGCTGTCCGGCGCACGCTTTGCCCTGCTGCGCGGGCCAATCGCCCGTCTGCATCGCGCCCTGGCGCAGTTCATGATCAACCTGCACATCAACGAACACGGCTATGAAGAGGCCTACACGCCTTATCTGGTACAGGCGCCTGCCTTGCAAGGCACCGGTCAGTTGCCGAAGTTCGAGGAAGACCTGTTCAAGATCTCCCGTGATGGCGAAGCCGATCTGTATCTGATCCCGACCGCCGAAGTGTCGCTGACCAACATCGTCTCCGGCGAGATTCTCGATCCCAAGCAGCTGCCGCTGAAGTTCGTTGCGCACACACCATGCTTCCGTAGCGAAGCCGGTGCTTCGGGGCGCGATACCCGCGGCATGATCCGTCAGCACCAGTTCGACAAGGTCGAGATGGTACAGATCGTTGCGCCGGATCAGTCCATGGAAGCACTGGAAGGCCTGACCGCCAACGCCGAGCGCGTCCTGCAATTGCTGGAGCTGCCTTACCGCGTTCTGGCGCTTTGCACCGGCGACATGGGCTTCAGTGCCGTCAAGACCTATGACCTTGAAGTCTGGATTCCGAGCCAGGACAAGTTCCGCGAGATTTCTTCGTGCTCCAACTGCGGAGACTTCCAGGCGCGTCGCATGCAGGCCCGCTGGCGCAACCCGGAAACCGGCAAGCCAGAACTGGTTCATACCCTGAACGGTTCGGGCCTGGCGGTTGGCCGTACCCTGGTCGCGGTGCTGGAAAACTACCAGCAGGCTGACGGCTCGATCCGTGTGCCTGAAGTGCTCAAGCCCTATATGGGCGGCCTTGAGGTCATCGGCTAAATGGAATTCCTGCCGCTGTTCCACAATCTGCGTGGCAGTTGGGTGCTGGTCGTCGGTGGCGGCGAGATTGCCTTGCGCAAGTCTCGCCTGCTGGCCGAAGCCGGTGCGCTGTTGCGGGTGGTCGCTCCCGACATCGAAGAGCAACTGCGCGAGCTGGTAGAGCGCAGCGGTGGCGAATTGATCCTTCGCGGTTACAGCGAAGGCGATCTGGACGGCTGTGTATTGGTCATTGCCGCCACCGACGATGAGCCGCTCAATGCCCAGGTGTCCCAGGATGCCAGGCAGCGTTGTGTTCCCGTCAATGTGGTGGATGCGCCGGCCCTGTGTACGGTCATCTTCCCGGCCATTGTCGACCGTTCACCCTTGGTGATTGCGGTTTCCAGTGGCGGCGATGCTCCGGTACTGGCGCGTTTGATCCGCGCCAAGCTGGAAACCTGGATACCTTCTACCTACGGCCAGTTGGCCGGGCTTGCGGCGCGTTTTCGCAATCAGGTAAAAGTGCTGTTTCCGGATGTTCAGCAACGGCGGGCGTTCTGGGAAGATGTTTTCCAGGGGCCTATCGCCGACAGGCAACTGGCCGGGCAGGGTGGTGAAGCCGAGAAGCTGCTGATTGCCAAGATCGCAGGCGATGCGCCCAAGGCTCAGGGTGAGGTTTATCTGGTGGGCGCTGGTCCCGGTGACCCGGACCTGTTGACCTTCCGCGCCTTGCGTCTGATGCAGCAAGCCGATGTTGTGTTGTATGACCGCCTTGTGGCTCCAGCGATTCTCGATCTTTGCCGTCGTGATGCCGAGCGTGTCTATGTGGGCAAGCGTCGGGCCGATCATGCGTTGCCCCAGGATCAGATCAACCAGCAACTGGTTGCCCTGGCCCAAGAGGGCAAGCGCGTTGTACGTCTGAAGGGCGGTGATCCATTCATCTTCGGCCGTGGTGGCGAAGAGATTGAAGAGCTGGCTTCCCATGGCATCCCGTTTCAGGTCGTGCCGGGCATCACGGCAGCCAGTGGCTGCGCGGCTTATGCCGGGATTCCTCTGACCCATCGGGACTATGCCCAGTCGGTGCGATTCATCACCGGGCATCTGAAAGACGGCACCAGCAATCTGCCCTGGGATGATCTGGTTTCGCCCGCGCAGACTCTGGTGTTCTACATGGGCTTGATCGGGCTGCCGATCATCTGTGAGCAATTGATCAAGCATGGTCGATCGGCGGACACGCCTGCTGCATTGATTCAGCAGGGCACGACTTCCAGCCAGCGTGTTTTCACTGGCACCTTGGCCAACCTGCCTCAGTTGGTGGCAGAGCATGAAGTTCATGCTCCGACACTGGTGATCGTGGGGGAAGTAGTCGTGTTACGCGAAAAACTGGCCTGGTTCGAAGGCGCACAATCCAGCGTCTGATTCTTGTGATAGCCCATGTGGGAGGCAGCTTGCTGGCGACTTCAGCGTAAGGACGCAGAATATCTGCCGGTTTTGAGGCCTTTTTCGCCAGCAAGCTGCCTCCTGCAAGTTTCTTTGCGCCTTAACTGATCGGCATTGCTTCGTAGATTCCCTTGCCCGGCAAACGCTCGCGGTCATGGCTGGCTTCCAGGCTCAATGCCGGGCCTTTGGGGACTATCCCGGTCGGATTGATGGTGCGATGGCTAGCGTAGTAATGGCCTTTGATGTGTTCAAGGTCTACGGTTTCGGCAATCCCCGGCCATTGATACAGCTCTCGCAGCCAGTTGCTCAGGTTGGGATAGTCGGCGATGCGTCGCAGGTTGCACTTGAAGTGGCTGTAATAGACCGCATCGAAACGCACGATGGTGGTGAAGAGCCGAACATCGGCTTCGGTCAGGTATTCACCCGCCAGATAGCGATTTTCCCCCAGCAGCTTTTCCAGCACATCCAGCTCGGTGAACAAGGCATCGAATGCTTCTTCGTACGCGCCTTGCGAGGTGGCAAAACCTGCCCGGTACACACCGTTATTGACGGTGGGGTAAATCTGCTCGTTTAGCAGGTCGATTCTTGATTGCAGGGCGCTCGGATACAGGTCCAGATGATTGTCCGTCAGGCCATTGAATGCCGAGTTGAACATGCGGATGATTTCCGCCGATTCGTTGCTGACGATACGCTGCTGCTGTTTGTCCCACAGCACCGGCACGGTGACGCGGCCGGTATAGCGCGCATCATCTGCGGTGTAGCGTTGATGGAGAAACTGCAGGTTTTCGAGCTTATCGCCCGTCGAGCCTGTCTGTGGATCGAAGGTCCAGCCGTTTTCCAGCATCAGCCAGCTGACCACCGAAACATCGATCAGATCTTCCAGGCCTTTGAGTTTGCGCAGGATGAGGGTGCGGTGAGCCCACGGGCAGGCCAGCGATACGTACAGATGGTAGCGACCCGCCTGGGCTGCAAAGCCGCCTTCACCGGTAGGACCGGGTTTGCCGCTGGCCGTGACCCAGTTACGACGCTGGGCGTTTTCCCGTTGGAATGCCCCATCCTTGCTGCTTTCGTACCACTGGTCATGCCAGCGTCCTTCGATGAGAAGGCCCATGTCTGACTCCAATCTGTAAATGAATATAGGTTGTGAGTCAGTCTAATCGAGTTGGTTCGACATAAAAGCGCAAAGAATGGCCTCTCATGATCGAATAAATCGATAGATTAAAGGGCCTTGTCTCGGCGATCCCAGAAGCTTTGTGCTTGCTCGAAGGCTTCCTCGCGCTGGATACCGAGCCCGCGCAAAGCCAGGGCAATGGTGGAAATCAGGGCGAGTTGCGGATAGCTGTCTTCTATCTCGCCACGCCACAAGGCCACCAGTTGCTGTGGTTCCAGCGTTGCGGGTTTGACGTGGCGTCTTGGCGAGAGTGCAG
Organism: Pseudomonas cichorii; assembly: GCF_015471405.1. Taxonomy (GTDB): domain Bacteria; phylum Pseudomonadota; class Gammaproteobacteria; order Pseudomonadales; family Pseudomonadaceae; genus Aquipseudomonas; species Aquipseudomonas serbiensis. The sequence goes on along the minus strand of NZ_BLVZ01000003.1, from coordinate 409,599 downwards.
GCCATTCCTCATCCCAGGCTTGCCCGTTGCTGGTGCCATACAAGTGGCTGATGGTGTCGGGGTTGATCTCGATTTCGCCGCCATCGCCCTTGACCACAATGGCATTGTCGCCCAGCAGGGTGCTGGCCTCGCGATGCACGCTTTGGTAGCCAGGGTGAAAGATGCTCTGCAGGCCGCAACGGGCATTCAGCGGATTGAGAACCCTGGCCAGCGAGTGAATCGGTGAGCGCAGGCCCAATGTGTTGCGCAGATCGATCATGCGTTGCAACTGCGGAGCCCAGTCACCCAGCGGGATAAATGCCAGATTGTGTTGCTCCAGTGCGCTTTCCACCGTTTGCCAGTTACGGCATAGCGGGATATCCAGCAGGCCGAGCAATTGTTCCGTATAGAGCCGCCCGGCGGTATGCGCGCCGCCGCCATGCAGCAGCACCTTGATACCGTTCTGCGCCAGGCACTTTGCGGCCAGCAGATACCAGGGCAGGTGGCGCTTCTTGCCGGCGTAGGTTGGCCAGTCGATATCGACCTGTATGGGCGGGGCCGTGAGGCGTTCGCGAACCGCTTCGGTGAACCCGGCCAGTTCTTCCGGGCTTTCTTCCTTGTGGCGCAATAGCATCAGGAAGGCGCCGAGTTGCGTGTCTTCGACCTTCTCATCAAGCAGCATGCCCATGGCTTCCCGGGCTTCTTCGCGGGTCAGGTTGCGGGCACCGCGTTTGCCTTTGCCCAGAGCACGGACGAACTGGGCAAAAGGATGCTCGGCAGGTGTTTCGGTGATGAGGGGAGCGTAATCGTTCATATGCAATTGGTCGGCTTCGGCAGGCCCGCCAGCTTGGCGGCCAGTTTGGCGGGAGTGCCATTGAACAGGCGGTTGAGATGCATGCTGTTGCCTTTTTCCGGCCCCAGTTTGAGTGCGGTGTACTTGATCAATGGGCGAGTGGCGGGCGAGAGCTGAAATTCTGCATGGAAATCGCGTAGCAGCTCCAGGATTTCCACATGCTCGGCGCTCAGGGCAATACCTTCCTCTGCAGCCAGCGCATGGGCCACTTCCAGCGACCAGTCGTGCAGGTCCCGAAGGAAACCATCCTTATCCAGGGCAATGCTGCGTTCGGCAACGATCAACTGTTTCATAACCAGGTATTGACCTTGTCGAAGCGGATCGACAGTTCGACGAAGCCCGGATAGTCCACGCCAGTCGCACCTTCGGGCAACTGCAGGTTGCGGGCTTTCATATCTTCATCCAGCGCGAACAGCTTGAGCGCGGGCAACTGTTTTTCCAGTGCCAGCAAGGGGGCGCTGGAGGGCATCAAGGCGTAGGTTGCATCGCCGCACAGCAGCAGGCCGTCATTTGGCCCCAGCAGGCTCAGGCAGCTATCCAGCCGGGTGTCGGCAAAGGGCGAGTGAGAAAGAACATGCAAGGTAGCCATCAGATCGTTATCACTTGGTCGTAGCGGTCAATAAGGGCCGATAACTCGGCTCTTGCGGACAGATGATGGATTTCGGCATCCAGCTCGGCATGGGGCATGCCACGTGCTGCCAGGCTTTGGCCGCAGGCATAGACCTCTTCCACGCCAAACATCGACAGTGCTTTCAGATTGGCGGTGAGGTCTTTTTGTTGCAGCGCCGAGGCGTTCTGCTGTGGCAGCAACTGAAACACTCCATCATCCATGAACAGCAGCCCCACCGGCAGGTCATAGGCGCCGCCCGCCAGCACGATATCCAGCGCTTCACGGGCACTCGTGTCTGACCAGGGTGCCTGACGGCTGATGATCAACAGTGACTTGGCCATTTCAAGGCCCTCCGAAACAGATCAACCGATCCGCCGATTGCACGGCGTCGTGCAACTGGCCCAGCCCGGACAATTCCCAGGGTTCAAGGAGATTGGCGGACGGGCGCTGATAGCGCTCGGCTTCTTCTGCATTCAGCACGCCACGACGCAAGGCGGCTGCGATGCAGACCACGCCATCAAGCTGGTGCTTCACGATGAAGTCGCGCCATTGCTGTGACAGGTCCTGCTCATCCTGTGGCGACACGACATTGGCCGAAGCACTGTGGACGCCATCCTGATAAAAGAACAGACGCACAATCTCATGGCCGCCTGCCAATACAGCCTCTGCAAATAGCAGGGCGCGTCGAGAGGAGGGCGCATGGGCCGCGGAAAAAAGGGATATGGCGAATTTCATTGTCGGCTCTGTCGGCGGAACATGCGCAATGATAAAGAATTCACGGAGGCTGGACAGCAAAAAGCCCGCGAAGGCGGGCTTTTTGTTGAAACCGGACAGCTATCAGTCGTCGCGGCTCATGATGCCGAAGATCTGCAACAGGCTGACGAACAGGTTGTAGATCGATACATACAGGCTGACAGTCGCCATGATGTAGTTACGCTCGCCGCCATGGATGATGGCACTGGTCTGGAACAGGATGCAGACCGAGGAGAACAGCACGAAACCTGCGCTGATCGCCAGTTGCAGCCCGCTGATCTCGAAGAACAGGCTGGCCAGTACGGCGCCCATCAGAACGAAGAAGCCAGCAGTGATGAAGCCACCCAGGAAGCTCATGTCCTTGCGGGTCATCAGCACATAAGCCGACAGACCGCCGAACACCAGAGCTGTCATCGCGAACGCCGAGCTGACAACTTCAGCGCCGCCCGACATGCCCAGGTAACGGTTGAGGATCGGGCCCAGCAGGAAACCCATGAAGCCGGTCAGGGCGAACGTCGAAACCAGACCCCACACCGAATCACGCAGCTTGTTGGTGAGGAAGAACAGGCCGTAGAAGCCGATCAGCACCACGAAAATGTTCGGGTAGCCGACGCGCATCTGCTGGGCTACAAAGGCCATGACGCCGCTGAAAGCCAGGGTCAGGGCGAGAAGACCGTAAGTGTTGCGCAGGACACGACTAACCTCTAGCTGGTCGGCCTGCATGCCGGTTTTAAGGGCGTAATCCTGTTCGCGCATTGCGAAACTCCTTCCTGTTGAAATGTTGAGTTGCAAAGATCATAACAGAGGCGCTGCAACTGGCCACCCAGAGAGTTTGACAGCTTGTTTCATTCCGGTATTATGGCGCCCGCAACGCAAGTGGAAGTATGGCCGAGTGGTTTAAGGCAGCAGTCTTGAAAACTGCCGACTGTAACAGGTCCTAGAGTTCGAATCTCTATGCTTCCGCCATATTCGATACGTCAAAGCCCTGATTATTCAGGGCTTTTTCGTTTCTGCTGCCTTCCTTTATGCCTCCTCAAAATCACCTATCGTTCCGAAACTTTTACAGGCGTTCCGAAACTTGAGCCTTTGAAGGTCTATTTGGTAGGCGTGACAATCTCCCCGACACGCCGGTATACGATCTCCGTTATGCGCTTGTCGGAGTGCCCCAGCAGCTTGTGGTCGAGCGCTTCGGTTGCTACGTGAGCCGTTGCTCGATTTGGCTGGCCCGCTGCGTCGACGGGATCAGGGGCATGATCGACGTTGCACGCTTATTGCAGTGTGGTGATCCGGCCAGCAACCGATTGATATAACCAAGGTGCCAGACTTCGAATAGCGCGTCGGCGTTATCCAGCTTTCAAGGCTCATGCAACGTCGTGCCCGAGGCATCGACCGGAACCGCAACTATCCAATCCCAAATGCCTTTCCAGTGCTAATGCAGCCTTTCACGCTCAGCCCCGCCATACGTTGGGCCACTACGTCAGCGTTGCCGTTTTCCCTATTAGTCGTTGCGAGTACGGTATTCGCCGCTCATTTCCTTCGCACGCTAAACGTTGCAAACATTCGCCTTGGTTGCTGGCGTGAAGGTTGGAACACCCATCGCCCAATTTTCCCTAATCGCGTACATTTGCGCATATAGTCCCAGCTACGTACGAGCCATCGAACGATAGCCAAGCGGGGATGCAATCAACGATGGAGCGTGAGGGCCTGGATGCAGATCAACCGCAAGTCAAACCTTTATGACATCGAGGGTCTATACGACTCACTCGGCTCCGATCCGCAGTTGCGGCTGCCCATCAGTATGAGCCATGGGGGAGGGCTTGGCGTCGACGCGTCACTGGCGCAATTCATAGTGACATGGGCACGAGCCTATGAGCAGTCAGTCCTGCACCTATACGCTCCAGCTGAGGAAGCGATCGCCCATATTCCGCAGGTAGCCAAAAGCGCAGCCGGTCTTTTCGCCCTCATCATGTCCAGTGAGATTCACACCGAAGATCATAAGGTAGTGGATCGGCGTGACGCTCTGCTGGCGATAAGGCCGCTTGTTGAGGCGATGTTTATTGGGGACATCCGCAATACATCTAGTACCAAGGGCGCTCGCCCTACCGCGATTAACCTGTTTTGCGTCAACAACGCCAAACGTGAGTTCATCAAGCCTTTCTATTTTCATCACAGCACACCTCGCATTCAGCCGGAGTCGTGGTTTTCAGAGTTAATAGCCAAGTCATCTTCATTGATGACTGCACGGCAGGATCAGATTTCACTGCTGAAGTCTGGCCTTTCTGAGCTAGGAAGCGTGCTGTGGGAGCTCATAGCTAACGCTGACCAGCATGCGGTGACAGACGTTACAGGTAATAAGTACAAAAAAGCTCTCCGGGGCACCTCGATCAAGCTGAATAGGATCAGCCGACAGGATGCCTTAGGTTACTCAGACCGTGAGCCGGAGCTTGCTCGCTTCATCCTCAAGCATTTCTTGAAATCCGAGGTACTGGATTTCTTGGAGATCTCAGTAATCGACAGCGGGCCAGGGCTGGCTCGGAGGTGGGTGACGGCCAGAGAGAAGCGTCCAGTCGAGAGCCTTGAAGAGTTGAATCTGGATGAAGAACTGAGCGCGACACTCGACTGCTTCAAGAAGCATATGACGTCCAAGCCCGATTCGGAGACATCGGGGATGGGCCTGCATAACGCACTCCAGGCACTTAACAAACTCAAAGCTTACGTAAGGGTTCGTACCGGACGTCTTTCTTTGAATCAGGCTTTTCAGGGACGTAGTGGAACAATGGAATTCGAACCGTCAGTCAGGGGCACCCAGCAAAAATTGGCAGCTGCCGAAGGCACAGTTTTTACCATTTGCATTCCGGTGAACTGATATGGCTGATCTCATGGACTTTGAAGCCGTGCTTCGTCAGGACGGTAAGCCTCTTCATCTCGCGGTATTTTTTACTGGCCCTGATTTCCTTTCTGGGGGCCAAGTCGCTCATGCGCTGCAGACTCAGCTGCCACGTCACGTCATGCCAGATGCACTGCTGTTCCTGCTGCCTAAATACACCATTGAAGACTTCAAGTGGCATAAGGCTGACAGGGCTTCACCTCTGATGGCTCAGTTTGAGCGAAAAGGGTCGGGCTCACCGCAAACTTACGGGGTGGGTTTCTACGACGAGGCGGGATCAATCACCGACTATGTTCACATCTCCGGGCCAGAAAACAAGCTTGGCACCTTGGTCAAATCCCAATCCTCAGCAATTGTGAAAGCGGGCCTAGCCCATCTGGTCAAAAGCTCCGATGTTTTGAAAAAAGCGCCCGCCGGCTTTTTCTATTCGAAGCCATCTTCTCGTGCTTCGAACTACTTCATCCGAGCAGAGGATTTGTTGTCCGAAACGCTTCATGCGCACTACCTGGCCTTCGCGTGCTTGCCATTGATCAAGAAGGTGAAAGCCAACGGGATGAGCCCGCCCGACACTTTGTATCTGGACACGATCGCATTGCTGCCGTTGGCATTCGCGTTGCAGATGTACTTAATGCGCTTCGACCAGCCCCTCTTCGCAGATATTCGCTCTTTTCACTCGCATGAGGGGTTGGTCAAGGACGGGCCTTTGCCAAAAGGCGCCTCTGCGATGTGTCTCATCTCAGCATCAACGCGATGTGGCCTAGCGGAGCAGTGGGCGAAGATCAACAGCGCTGCCCCCTGTCTGGTCACCACCATACTTTCATTCGAGTCGGAAGCTGACTGCTGCACGATTTTGCATACCCTGAAGCAGCCAGATGACTTCGAAATGCTTCAAGAGGGAGATTCCGGCGGTACGAGACTCATCCGTATCCATGGAGAGCGGTTTGTTGCCGAGCACAGCGAAACCAGACTTCTGAACATTACTACTGATCACGCGCCGACGATCCTGCAGCCTAAATTTTATTCGTTCATGGGAGCGAATCTCTTCAGCTGTTTCAGGCAGGACAAGCCCGGTGCAAGATCTCGAACGGTGCATGTCGACAAAGACAGCCTAGTGGCCACCGATGGATTCAAGTCCTGGTTTGAAACCGTCTTGCTAGAGGAGGCGGTGTCATCGACCCGATGGATCATCCATGATGACGATGAGGCAAGCGCCTCACTCGCGGACGGGGCGATTGCCTATCTGAAAGGATGCGGGGTTGAAATCGAGACCAAGGTGTCGTTTGACAAGTTTGACGCCGGCACAAAATTCGATGGTTCAGTCATTGTTCTGGCCGCTGCCGTTGAGCGTGGTTCGCGGCTCCAAAGCGTCAGTCGCCGATTGCGGACTGCCCAGCGGACTGGTACTCGACTCTACATAGCTGGGGCTTTGTTCGGTCGAAGCTACCAGACGATGAAAGAGCTGCACAGCAACCTGACCCAGCCCGCCAAAGACCATAGTAGATACGTGTTCAAAACCTACATGGAGATCCCCGCTGCTGAGCTGACATGTGCTGATCATTGGGACAAAGAACAGACACTACTCAGCTCGTTGCATTCGTTCAGCACGACGTTCTCGCCCCCCGTGACAGCTCGCATGGAAGTTTTTGATCAAGCGCCACTCCAGGGGCTCGCGTTGAATCCTTTCTGGCCAAGCAGTCATACCCATCAGCCCATGGCATTGACGCGAGGCTTCGCATTCGTTGACGGAAAGCCTGACGGAAAAACCGACGTTACGGTCGCGACCTCCACAGACATTTTCCTGACAATCTTGTGGATTTTGCAGAACGCTAGGTATAGCGAAAAAGTCGCAAATGCCAAACGCCTTGAGTCCGGTGAGCTTCAGCAAGTGCTGCTATCCCCGGAGGTGTTTTCACGTTTCGACGATGGGATCATTCAAGCTTCGTTCCTACACGCAGCTTTGCCAACCGAGCTGGATTACCGCGCTGATGAGGCTCAGAGCCTAGCGATGTCGGACATTATCTATCGGTTGGCTGCCGGGTATGGCCATGAGCGAGGAGAAGCTGCCATGGAGTTTGTCATCGCGTTGGCCATTGAAAAGATTCGGCTACACAAAAAAGAAGATACACGCCTGCGGCGTAGGCTGATCGAGACTTTGGAGAGTGAAATTCCTGAAATCGAGTATCTGCTTGATCCTGAAGCGGGGGCTCCGCTTTAAAACCTAATGACGCCGCGCTCAGCTTGCATGGGCCACCCCTCTTATGTGTCGCCAGGAGAGGGGGCAAGCGGTTGCAAGGTTCGGCGATCACTTATCGCAGGATCCCCCCTTGCACGCTCTCAGGGCTGGCGAATGGCAAGGCTACATCGTCAAGCAGATCGCCTCATCAGCTGCGCTTGATTGTCTGCGCGGTAGCGTCAGGTTTTTATGCTCTTTTCGCCGCTCATCGCGTTCTTCTTCAGTGTATTCGTAGAGCTGGAGCACGTGCTGTATGAATTCATAGCCTTCTGGCTCGCCGCAACTGTCGTTTTTTTCATCTTGCCTGTAGCCATAACGGATGTTGTAGGCGACCTCCTGGTTTTCCTGACGATCAAAAATACGCTCCCGATAGGTCCAGGTGCCATATTCCCAAGAAGAGTTTTCTCTCACGACATTGTATTGATAGCGAGCCGCTTCACTCTCCACAGTTCTACTATCCCTCGTCGAACCAAAGGTGAAAACCCGGTGACTGACTTCTGGGCTGTCGCCAGTGTGGATTTCTTGTAGATCTGTACGTTCCAGGAGTTCTGTTATCAGCATGTTTGGGTATGCTTTGCTATCAGGAAAATACAACTGTCTGACGCGGGGCAGGGGGTGAAGAATTTCCTGACGGGCCAAGGGGCATGCCGCGGCCATGAAGCGTTGATGGGTAAGATAGGCCTGCCATTGGCCGGTAGGATTCATCCACCAATAAGTGCCAAAACCCACAAAAGCGGCCACGATGAGTGCATACCCAATAGCCGTGGCAGGTAGCTTTGGCGAGCAGTGTTGTTGAACCAGTGCCAAAGTAAGCAGAAGCATCGCCATGACCCATAGAAAATAGCCCCACTCCAATGCCCTGATAGGCCGGTCGCCTATGCCCTCATCGTGGAATATATCGCTAGCGAACATAAAGCTGGCGGATAGCGCTAATCCAATAAAGGCAGGTATCAGGTTTTTATGCTTGTGCCTGTATCTGGCTAATGCCCAGAAATAGAACGGGTTGGCGTACCAGGAAAAATGTCCGTCAAGTGGCCCAAGCCATCCCATTGCCAACGCTTCGCCTCCGCTCGTGACATGACCGTTGTCATAAGCCGGCAGCATCAGTGACAGCACGTAGCAGGCGATACTGATCAGGATGATGCGTCCATTCGGTTTGCCATGGGCGCTATCAAATGCGGTGTGCATCAATTTTTTCTCTTTATACGGGGAGCGGAACGCCGTAAGCGTCCGGCCAACACGGCTGGTGTCATCAGTTGATTTGATTTATGGCGTTCATCAGGTAGAGGTAAACCGGATTGCAGGCCGTTTGAGGCCAGTCAAACGAACTGCGGACAGCCCCTCAATCTAATCGCTTCTGTAGAAAAAAACGCTTATGTTCTGGAGGGAAATCATTGAGGTGCCCAAACTCAGTGAAACCGTGTCGCTCATAGAAAGATGGGGCCTGGAAATCAAAAGTATCGAGCCAGATTCCAACGCAGTCTTTTTCGCGCGCGACATCTTCCGCCATGTGGATCAGTCGTGAGCCTATGCCTTGGCCCCTGGTTTGCTCGGGTATCGCAAGTAGTTCTATGAATAACCAGTGGTAAAATATTTCACCGTAAAGGCCCCCAATCACTTCGCCGGTCTGTTCATCACGGACTAGCAAAGCGATTGTCTCAGGCTTGGGGTCACCTGCCTGAGAAAAATTATGAGCCCGCAAAGGTCTGAGGATGGCCAGGCGCTCTTCCTCTCCCGGGTCGATCATCATTTCTATACGAGCCGTCATCACTAATCCTTTAGGTATTCAAACTGATATGGATAAACCTCGGCCCCAATTTGATCTCAGAGCAAACGCCGATAGACATCCTACGGGGTCAGAAGGATTTCCACACGTACGGGATTAACTGCTCAATCTCTCTCGCTCGCAGCGTTGGCAAATAAGTCAGGACTGCAAATAACCAATAACCGGCGCAATGCTGCTCAATTGCGGGGCCTTGGCAATAACGTCGTCTGCCTGGCACCAGGGGTAACCGAGGCCTTGCAGCCAGTTCATCACCGGTATCAGGTCTGCGGCCGGGCTGATCTGCATGTGATCAATGGTAATGGTCAGATGCACGACGAGCCCGGACTGAGAGTCAAAGCGCCAGTCATACTGGCCGCAGCCGACACGTACTGCTCCTGTTTCCTTGACGGTCATCCCTACCAGCCATTTGCAGGTGTACGCCGAGGCATCGCTCACTGGTGGTTCACCGAGGCAGAAGGTGTAAACGTTTTCATAGGTCTGGCCAAAGCCACGTACCAATGTTTGCGCAATGGCACCCAACCCTTCCAGCGTGGACGGAAATGAAATGGCGTCGGTATGCACGAGCATTTCAACCGTGGCTTCGGGGCTGAATGCCTGACGCAGAAGATCAGGTCGATTGCCATCCTTGGCCAGGATGTACTGTTCTATGGAGTGGCGGTTGCTCGGCATAGGTGTGCTCATTGTTGTAGGTACTCCATCACTACGGTAATAGGGGGAGTCATTGTTTGAGCACCGCGCTGGTGGTGTCTATCCAACAATAATCGCGAGACATGTTCAGTTTAATTGAACAGGCAAAAAAAGACTGGCGTGCAGTTTCCACGCTGAAATGCTGTAAGGAATACTGGTTCAACCCAGATTGATCTCCGTGGCGTTTATGATTCTTCGCGAATAAATTCGCTCCTACGCGGGCTGCGTGGGAGCGAATCGGGCGGCGCTCCGCTCATTCGCGAAAAAGCCTTAACGCACCTCCACCTGAGCCAGCGACCGCTCCAGCTCAGCCTTGGCCATGCCAATCAAATGCACCCCCGAAAACGCCAGGTCGCGTTTCGGGCCGTTGAGGCTGTCTCCGGTTTCGTAGGCTGTGGCTGCTGCGCAACGCAGCAGGGCGTTGACGTGCAGAAGGGATTCTTCGAGGTTTTTATGCGGTGGATCGGGGGTTACTTTGATCATGAAGGTTGCCTGTGAGGTAAGGCCACCTGCCATTCGCTGCTAAACAAACAATGGGTGGCGACTTTGACGCGGGTTAGCAGACCGGGGCAACCTACAAATCCGGCGCACTCGAAAGTGCCCCACGCAAAGCCGCCATAAGCGGTACTTGCGCGTTGTATGTCACCCACAGGCTGCTAAACCCGATCACTGATATTCAGCGACGACCGCAGCCTAGAGCCCGAAATCACCCCGCGCAAGGGCTCGGGATTTTCTCGGAAACTTCATTCAGATGAAAGGGAAAAGGGTGTCGGATTTGGTTGTAGGAGGCGGGTTTTTGGTTAGCGGACGTAAAATTCGCGAGGGAAAAAGTCCAGCCCGTCACTCATGCAACACGGCCCTGAAAAAAATTTTCAAAAAAATGTGAGGTAACCACGCCTGCCATCCGTGTAAGTAAATGGGAATTATTCCTTTTACTATGCCGGAGTCATTTACGTGGCCAATACGCTTTCTCGCCTGAACGCTTCTGTTCTTCTCTGTTGTGCGCTGCCTTGTCTTGCGGTGGCTGCCGAGCCTGCCACTGAGCTGCCTGCCAGTGTCATCCAGTCTACCTCCGACGCTGACAGTTACACCCGTACGGAAACATCCACGGCGAGCAAGGGGTCCACGCAGATTCGGGATGAGGCGCAAACCGTCAATACGGTTGCTGCGCAGACCCTCGATGACTATCAGGTCAAGGACCTGAACGATGCGATGCGTTTTGTCAGCGGCGTCACCCAGACCAACACCTTGGGTGGCACCAAGGATGCGTTGATCAAGCGCGGGTTTGGTAGCAACGATGACAACTCGATTTTGCGAGACGGGATTCGCTCGGCAATTGGCCGTAACCTGGGCGCAACTACCGATCATGTGGAAGTGCTCAAAGGGCCGGCGTCGTTGATGTACGGCGCACTGGAGCCCGGTGGGCTTATCAATGTCATCAGCAAGCAGCCGCAGTTCAGCCGCAGCACTACTCTGACTGGCTCCGGTTTCAGCGAGGGCGGTGGTTCGTTCGGCATCGACACCACCGGCCCGCTGGGAGATACCGGTCTGGCTTACCGCTTGATCGCTGAGCGCAGCCACGAGGATTACTGGCGTAACTATGGCGTTGACGAGCACACGCTCATCGCGCCGTCGATTGCCTGGGTCGGCGAGCGGGCGAGTTTCTCGCTGGCGTATACCTACAATGATTATTCCAGCCCGTTCGATCGCGGCACGGTATTCGTCAATGGTCGTCCCGCCGACATCAGTTATCGCGATCGTCTGGATGAGCGCTGGGCGAAGACAGTTGGCATCAGCGAGAGCACTACCGCGAAATTCGAGTACCAGCTCAATGACGCATGGCGTAGCCGCCTGACTTATGGCTGGACCGAGGATCGCTACAGTCTGGCGATAGCCCAGCCAAATGCTCTGACCGGCAATAACCTGCGCCGGATCGCCAACGGCGGGCACTATGATTACGAGAGCCGTTACACCGCTCTGGATCTGATGGGTGACCAGCAGTTGTTCGGTCAGCGACACGAGATCACGGTCGGCGTGGACAACGAATCGCTGGATAAATACCGTGGCAAAACCTACCGCAATGCCAACACCGCTGCGGGCAATCTCAACATCCAGAACCCGGTATACGGCAATCTGGCGGAGCCTGCGACCATCAGTCAGACGCAGAGCAACGCAGAAAACAACCTCGTCACCACTTCGGTGTATTTCAAGGATAACTGGCACCTCAATGACCGCTGGATTCTGGTCTTCGGTGGTCGTCAGGAACACTGGGATCAATACAGCGACCAGGGCCTGGGCAGTTCCTATGCGCCTGGAGCCGATTCAAATGGCGGTAAATTCATTCCTTTTGGCGGGATCGTCTATCAGCCGACCGAGACGGTCGCACTCTACGCCAACTACAGCCGCTCGTTTGTGCCCAACGATGCTGACGATGCCGGGAACAGCTTCAAGCCCACTGAAGGTCGCAGCTACGAAGTGGGGATCAAATACACCCCTGTCCAGGCACTCAACGTGAATCTGGCGGTGTACGACATCGTCAAGAAGAACCTGGTCAACAGCGTCTTGCAGAGCAACGGTGACAGCCTCGACGAGGCCGTGGGCAAAGCGCGCTCGCGCGGCGTCGAGCTGGATATTACCGGTGAGTTGTCCGAGAACTGGAGCATGATCGGTACTTATGCCTACAACCGTACCGAGGTACTGAAGAACGAGGAGTCGCCAGAGCAAGAGGGTAATCGCCTGCCGAATGCGCCTATGCACACCGCCAGCCTGTACCTCACCCATCATCTCGCGCTACCGGCTGAAACCGGCAAATGGCATGTCGGTGCAGGTGCCCGATATGTAGGGGAGCGTCCGGGTGATGATGCCAATAGCTTCTGGATGGACAGCTACACCGTGGCCGATGCATTTGTGCGTTGGGATCTGCCGACCCATGACTATAAAACCAGCTTGCAGTTGAACATCGACAACCTGTTCAACAAGGAATACTACCCGTCCACAACCGGCAGCAGCGCGCTGCAGGTGGAGGAGGGGGCGCTACGTACAGCGCGGGTGACTGCCAGCGTCACGTTCTGATGGCGCAGGTCGGCGCCTGATATCCATCAGGCGCCTTCACAGTTTTTTTACATCGGTGCAGGTAATGTCATAACTGCTCCTGAAAGAACCTTTAAGCCCGCTCCCCCCCATCGCGGGCTTTTCTTTGCCTGAAATTTGGCGTGCTACACCGTCTGTATGCAGCAGGGCAGCGGTTTTTCGTTCATTCGGTCGGTGCGACAGTCTGTTTCAGGCTATCCCACACCCCCATCACCTGAGTCACCGCAGCATCCAGCGTCTCATGCGGCACACCATCCCGAGCCAGTGTCGACAAGCCCAGGAGAAAACTGTCGAACACCGCAGCAAGTGTCTCCGGCACCACGGCCTCAGGCAGTTCGCCTGCGGCAATGGCGCGTTCGATGCAAGCAGCCATCCCCGCACGGTTCAGGCTCCTCGCCCGAGCAAGAGGCTCGGAGATGGCCTTACTCTCGTCCGAGCAAGCACTCATCAGGCCTAACGACACCAGGCACCCCTTGGGATGATCGGGCTCACATTGCATTTTTGCTGAGCGGCAAAGGGCGAGTTCAATCGCTTCTCTGGGCGGCAGGGTCGTATCAAAAAGGCTGTCGGTGACCCGACCGTGGGTGGTGAGGTAACGCTCCATCACCTCATTGAACAGCGCCTGCTTCGAGCCAAAAGCGGCGTAAAAGCTGGGCGCGGTGATGCCTCCACCAATGCTGGCTTTAAGCTGGCTGAGGGAGGTCGCATCGTATCCATGCTCCCAAAACAGATGCAGTGCCTGAGTGATTGCCACGTCGCGGTCAAACGTGCGCGGACGTCCCATCTGTGCCATGTCGGTTCTCCTCCAGAATCACTTAAATACTAATCGATACATAAGTCATTGACCAGTCGGCTGCTTGCGCTCTATATTTATACCGATCAGTATATTAGTAGGAGGAATCGAATGACTACAGATGAGAAACAGCGCGACAAGCTTCCGTTCGGGGCATTACTGGCACTGGCGATGACGGGCTTCATTTGCATTGTGACCGAGACGCTACCTGCGGGTTTGCTGCCTGAAATCGGCACTGGTCTGGGCGTTTCGGCATCATTTGCCGGGCAGATGGTGACTGTTTACGCGCTGGGGTCGCTGCTGGCAGCCATTCCGCTGACCATCGCCACGCAAAGCTGGCGTCGCAGAACCGTCCTGCTGCTGACGATTGTCGGCTTTCTGATTTTCAACTCCGTCACGGCGTTGTCTTCCAATTACTGGCTGACCTTGATCGCGAGGTTTTTCGCTGGCGTCTCTGCGGGCTTGGCATGGAGCCTTATCGCGGGTTATGCGCGGCGCATGGTTGTCCCGCAATTGCAGGGGCGCGCATTGGCAGTCGCGATGGTGGGGACGCCCATCGCATTGTCGCTGGGGGTGCCTTTGGGAACCTGGCTGGGTGGGTTCATGGGTTGGCGCATGGCGTTTGGATTGATGTCCGCCATGACTCTGATGCTGATCGTCTGGGTGCTGATCAAGGTGCCGGACTACCCTGGCCAATCCTCCTCACAGCGCATGGCGTTGCGTCGGGTCTTTTTCACACCTGGCGTGCGCTCGGTGCTGGGCGTCGTCTTCACCTGGATGCTGGCTCACAACATTCTATATACCTACGTCGCTCCTTTTGTTTCCACGGCAGGATTGGCGAGTGACGTTGATCTGGTATTGCTGGCATTTGGTGTCGCCGCGCTGGCGGGCATCTGGGTCACGGGACGGCTGGTTGATCGTCACCTGCGCAAGACCGTGTTGGTCAGCCTCGCCACCTTCGCAGCGGTTTCGGTGTTCCTGGGCTTGTTTTCAGATTCTGCCCTGGCCATTTACGCCGGAGTCTTTATCTGGGGCCTGACCTTTGGTGGGGCTGCCACGCTTCTGCAAACCGCGCTCGCCGACTCGGCAGGTGAGGGCGCTGACGTTGCCCTTTCCATGAACGTCGTTGTCTGGAACAGCGCCATCGCAGGCGGTGGGTTGCTGGGCGGCGTTTTGCTCGGCCAATGGGGAGTGAGTGCTTTTCCCTGGGTCTTGCTGATTTTGTTACTGCTCAGTCTGGCCATTGCATCGAGCGCGCGAGTGCATGGTTTTGCAAGCGGTGAAAGGCAGTCCAGCCAAATGGTTGCCGGTCATTGATGTTCAGGCAGCCTTGCGCTGCCTGCCATGGCTTTCAACACACTACAACGACATGCGCTCATTGGTTTTACCTGTCTTCGCTCAAGCGGGAGAGTTTCCCGCTCAATTGAACCCTCTGCTGGTGGACCCTGTCGCCGGCAAGCCGCCTCCCACGGATTGTGACCCCATCATCAAACCGCCCAACGGCATCAAGAAAAAATACTCCACGCCGATCCGGTAAAAACAACCCCTCTGTGGAGTATCCACGCAATGATGCGACGCCTGAATCTTGCTCCCCGATCTGCCCTGTGCTTTGGCTTCTTCTGCCTGATGCTGTTGCTTCAGGGCGTGCTGTTCATGCGCCAGGCCGACAAGCTCAATGAGGCAGAAAAGCACGTCGAAACCAATGTGTTGCCCAGTGTAAAGCTGCTCGGTTCGATGGACCGTGAGTTCGTCAGTATCCGTGGCAATAATGCACGCTTGCGCAACCCTATGGAGCTGCAGGATCGCAGGACCAAGGCGTCGAGTGATATTCAGCAGTCCCGTCTGTTGATCAGTGAGTATTCCGATGCTCTGGCCAAGCTGCTTGTCACGCCCGAAGGCCGTCAGGCTTTTAATGAACTCAAGCAGGCCATGACGAACTACCACAGTGTTCAGGACCGCTATCTGTCGGAAGTGGCGGCGAGCAATCTGGACGCGGCGGTCACGACGTCCAACACGGACATGAAAGTTGCTGCCGATCTCACGGATGCCGGTCTGAAGAAGCTGATTGGTGTAAACGATATGAAAGCCCAGCGGGCAGGCGACAAAGCTGAGTCTGCCTACAAGAGTACGGTCTTGCTGGTGATTGTGTTTGGTGTATTGGGGGCTGCCAGTACGATATTGCTCGCCTGGTTGTACACCCGCAGCCTTACCTCGCCGATCGGTGAAGCACTGGAGATCGCCCGGCGTATCGCGGCCAATGACCTGACCCAGACCATCAAGCAGGAAGGCACTGACGAGGCCGCCCGGTTGGTGGGTTCGCTGGCCGCTATGCAGTCGAACCTGCGCGGGGCACTGGCTACTATCCTGGACTCGGCGTCTCAACTGGCATCGACTTCGGAAGAGATGCATGTGGTGACCGAAGATGCTTCCCGCACGACCCAGCGCCAGAGTAACGAGATTGAAATGGCGGCAACTGCCGTCAACGAAATGAGCGCTGCAGTCGATGAGGTGGCCAGTAACGCTGCGGCGGCTTCGACGTCGGCGGCTCAGTCCAGTAAGGCCGCGCTGGATGGGCGCGCCCAGGTGGATGAAACCGTGGCGGCGATCAACCTGATGGTGGCCAAGGTGGGAAGCACGTCGGCCGAGGTGCGTGGCCTGGCGACCATGGCCACGGATATCAGCAAGGTGCTGGATGTCATTCGTGCCATTGCCGAGCAGACCAACCTGTTGGCACTCAATGCTGCCATCGAAGCGGCGCGAGCAGGTGAAGCCGGTCGTGGTTTTGCCGTGGTGGCCGACGAGGTGCGGGCGCTGGCACATCGTACCCAGCAGTCGACTCGGGAAATCGAGCAGATGGTCAGCTCGATCCAGACCGGTACCCATCAAGCGGTTACGGCCATGGAGCAACCAGTGTGCAGGCCCATAACACACTGGAGCTGGCTAACGGCGCCGGGCAGGCATTGCTGGCCATTACCGACTCCATCAGCCAGATCAACGAGCGTAACCTGATGATCGCCACCGCAGCCGAAGAACAGGCTCAGGTTGCGCGAGAGGTCGACAGAAGCCTGGTCAGCATCCGTGACCTGTCGGCTCAGACTTCCGAAGGCGCGAACCAGACGACCATCGCCACTGCTGAACTGTCTACGCTGGCGACAAACTTGAGCCGTATTACCAAGCAGTTTCAGGTTTAGTGCAGGTAAAGCCGTCCGGTGATTCGGCCGGACGGCTATCAACACTGTGCTTGCAGTAGCAGGATGGCCGGTAAACAACTTGCTCATTACTTCGTGAGAGCGGACCGGCGTACTTGTTAATTAATAATGAATGAGAAATTTTCCAGATTATTTTATGAAAGACGGCAGGTGAGAAGTTTCTGGTTATTTAAAATCAAGACTGTCTATCTGTTCAGGATGGCGATAAGGATTTTTTGCCTACCGCCATGATTTTTATAACCGCGATGTCTGTAGGGCTTTTCAAATGCCCGAATTAAATCGCTTTAACGAAAACGCCGATAAATCCACGTCACTCTTCCCGTGAATACAACGCTGGGCCAGTGCCTGCCCAAGCCCGGCGGAATGTTTGAAGCCGTGCCCCGAGCAGGCAGAGACCACGGTGACGTTTTCAAGGCGTGGGTGTTCATCAATTATGAAGTGGTAATCCGGTGTCACTGTATAGGCACATACCGAGGACCTGACGACCCTGGAGGTCAACCCGGCTATCTTGCCGTTGACCTGGGTCTGGAACATTTCCTGTTCTTCCTGCGCAGTAATGGTCCGGTCCAGTGTGTCGGGTTGTGAAACGTCGATGTATTGTTCGGTGGCGATCTTCATGCTGCCTTCGCCTGCAAGTGGCGGGAAGCCGTAGTTGATATCCACTTCGCCCGGTCCGTGAGTCAGGATAAAACTGGGCGACACAGGAGCGAAGTCGGCGTGCTCTTCCAGTTCAAACCAGAACAGCTTTTGCCGACAGACTTTCAGCAATCGATCAAAGGGGGCTCCGAGCAGTTCGGCTGACCACATGCCAGCACTGACGATGACTTTATCGGCCAGGATCGAGCCTTTATCGGTCGTGATACGTACGCCTTCGCCATGATTCTGCAAGCGGGTGACGGTTTCGTCCGTCAAAACCTTTGCTCCATGCTCTTTGGCCAGCTTGAGTTGCACGGCGATGCAGCGCTCTGGCCGAACATAACCGCCGCCGGGCTCAAAGTAGCCGATGGCGCTATCCAGTACCGGAGAGAACTGCGGGAATCGCTGGCGAATGGAGTGAGCCGACAAGACTTCATGTTCCACATCATAGGCCTTAGCCAGCTCGATGGTCTTGTGGGTGAAGTCTTCCGGGTCCTGAGGGTCATAGGCCGGATTTGAGGTCATCACCAGTACGCCGCATTGCTCGAACAGCGACTCGCCGGACAACGCTTCAAGTTCACGCCACAGGACGTGGGAGTTGCGTACCAATGGCAGATATTGCGGGCCTTCACCGACTGAAACGCGAGTGATGCGCGTATCGCCATGGCTGGAGCCCTGAGTATGTGGCGGGCTATGGCGATCTACGCCAATGACGTCGACACCGGCTTTGGCCAGTTGATAAAGGGTTGCCGCGCCCATGGCTCCCAGGCCGAGAACAGCCACTTCACAACGTTGTTCCATCTGCAGGCCGTCCCGAAAAAGCGCTTATTTCAGAGAACGGGTGCAGGTGAGGCAACAGTCAAAAAGGCATAAGCATATGCCTGGATCGTATAGGCTTGCCGAACAGGCTGGTAAAAGGAGGGCGTGCAAAAACTTCGTCCTGTCGATGAATTTTTGACTTGCACTCGCTGGTGTTTTTCAGTTCCGAAATGGTGGAAAAGTTGTCCACGGAAATCGTGGGTATGTCTGTGGGTAACTTTTTGTAAGCCACGTTCTACGTGGCTTTTGGCTGTGTGGTTATTTTATGAACAGCTCCTGATGTACGCCTGTCCGGTGCCCTTCAGAGGGCTGAAAATGGATCCTGAAACAGCGAATAAGCGCACAGAATCCGATTATTTTTTCAGCTTTTTTTCACGCTTCCGGTACCCGCGAGCCGGCTGGCGATCAGGTCCAGTGCCGAGCAGATAATGAAGTACACCAATGCAATGAACAGGAATATTTCGGTGGGGTACACCATGACCCGGTTGCTGACCTGGGTTGCCACGAACGACAGTTCCCCGACACCGATCACGTAGGCCAGCGAGGTATCCTTTATCAGGGAAATCCATTGATTCAGGAAGGAGGGCAGCATGATCGGCAGTGCCTGGGGCAGAATGATCAGGCGCAGCACCTGCCAGGAACTCATGCCCAAAGCCTTGGCTGCCGCCCATTGTCCTGAGGACAGGCTGATGATGCCCGAATGGACGGAGTGCGCCAGATAGGCGCCGCCAATCAGCGAGAGTGCGCAGACCACGGTGAACAAGGCCGGAACATCGATCTTGAACAGGATCGGCAGCAGGAAGTAGGTCCAGAAGATCAGCATCACCACGGGAATGGCGCGAAAGAACCCCAGCACGGCGAGCAACACCCAGCGTGTCCGGCCGCGCACCAGCACCAGAGCCACGCCCAGAATCAGGCCCAACGCAGCGGCCAGAACGCCCGACAGCAGGCTGAGAATCAGCGTCAGTGCTGCACCACCCAGCGGTCCATCCGGATACGCGCCCACCATCAGGTAGGCGAAGTTGTCGCTTATGACTGAAAAATCCATGGTCAGGCCGCTCCCTGGCGATAACGCTTGCTGTGCTGGATCACCTGACCGATTGCTTCGATCAGCGCGATACTGGCGATGTACAGCAAGGTCGCGATGCCGAAGGCCTGGAAGGCTTTGAAGGTTTCGGTTTCAACCTGGCGCGAGGCATAGGACAACTCGGCCAGCCCGATGGCCATGGTCAGCGATGAGTTTTTCAGCACATTCATGCATTGGCCCAGCAGTGGACCCAGTGCAGTTCGTACGGCCTGAGGCAGTACGACATAACGCCAGACCTGCACGGGACGCAGCCCCAGAGCTTGCCCTGCAATGCGTTGTTGGGGGCGCACCGAAGCGACGCCTGCACGAAACTCCTCGGCGATGAACGCACTGCTATAGAGCGTCAGCCCCCAGAAGCCGGCGATGAACTCGAATGATGGCCATTCGATGAGCAACCCGGCCAGGTTCACCTCATGGGGCATGTTCAGCCAACTGACCAGGTCTTCGGGCAGCAGGGCGCTGACCCCGAAATACCAGAAGAACAATTGCACCAGCAGGGGCGTATTGCGAAACAGCGACAGGTAGCCGCGCGCAGGCCAGGACCAGAAGCGCGAAGAGGAAATACGCGCCAGACATATCAGAAAGCCGAGTGCCGTTGCGATCAGGCAGACCAGAATCGAAAGGCGCAGCGTGAGCAGAAATCCATCGAACAACAAATGCAGGTACTGCGGGCCCAGCAGTTCACCGAACATCAGACGCAACATCCATCCAGAATTGAAAGAGCCCGCCGGGTTGTCCGCGCGGGCTGGATAGTGAAGAGGTTCAGCCCGGATCAGCTCTTGTCGCCGATCTTGAACAAGCGAGCCAGTGGCGTCGGGGTGTCTGGACCGAACCAGGTGTCATAAATCTTCTGGGCCTGGCCTTTGGATTCCAGCTCCACCAGCGTCTGGTTGACGAACTCGGTCAGTGCGGTTTCGCCTTTCGGAATTCCGACTCCGATCAGGTCATTGGAAATGGTGAAAGGCGGTACTTCGTATTTGTCCTTGTCCGGTACGTTGGCCAGCAGACCGATCAGTTTCGGGCCGTCCTGAGTGATGGCTTGCACGTTACCGTTGCGCAATGCGGTAAAGGCAAAAGGCGTATCATCGTAGGCAATCACTTTGGCGCCGGGGAATTTCTCGCGCAGCACGCCTTCGTTGACAGTGCCCTTGTCGACACCCACGCGCCATTTGTTCAGGTCATCCTGATTCTTGAGCGTGCCTTTCTTGACGATGAACTGCTGACCCGAGGAGAAATAGGGGATGCTGAAGTTCACTTGCTCTGCCCGCTCAGGGGTGATGGTGAAGTTAGCCAGGACCAGATCGACCTTGTTGGCCACCAGCAGCGGCACACGGTTTGCCGGGTTGGTCGGTTGCAACTGCAGCTTCACGCCCAGCTTGTCAGCGATGGCCTTGGCATAATCGACATCCAGGCCTTCTATTTGCTTGCTTTTTGCATCTACGAAACCGAACGGTGGATTGCTGTCGAAAGCAGCGACCCTCAGGACACCCGATTTTTTGATGTCTTCCAGTCGGTCGGCGTGAGCCAGACCTGAGAGAACGGCAAGGGACAGGGCAGTAATGGCAGTCAATTTTTTCATGAGTTCTCAACACTTTATGGATGATTCTGATGATGAGTGTTGCAGCTCGTTGGTGATCTTAAAAAGAATATAAAGTAATCTTGTAATTCTTTTTTGGAATATGATGTGCCGTGTGCTCCTTTTCATGATGGGAGCGTCACAGGGCGCTTCTGCGTGCAGTTGTTAAAGAGGACAAGACATGTATATGAATCAAGGCGAGATATGTACCAGAAGTATACGACGGTTGTATTGCGCGTTCGGAAAACCGAATAAGAATGCACTTTGCACACCATAAAAGGCCGGGCTCTTAAACGACTTGAAAAGTTGCAAACCTGCATTGAGGCAATGATGCTTTCGTCCTGGTTTTCTTTACATGTTGCTTGTCATCTCGGTGCCTTACCGAAAAATCAATGGTTTTAATAGAAAATCAAAACGAGATAATTGCTGAACGTTAATTTAAAGTACCCGTTTCGCGGTGTCGGTCGTCGGCAGAGTGCTGAGACCCGTCGGCAAGGGTATTCCTGAGATTCAGCGCAAGTGTTTATCATCGCAAGGAGATGGACGGATGAGGGCTCTATGAATAATGACTCTTCGCAGATGGAGCATGAGGTCCTCGATATCTTTGGCACGCTGCAGTCTTTTATCCGCAAGGCGGCTCCACTCAACGTCGACATGGTATTGGAGGGGGAGACGGGCACCGGAAAGGACACCCTGGCACGGCGGATTCATCAATTGTCGGGGCGCGAAGGACCGCTGGTTGCACTCAACTGCGCGGCCGTACCGGAGCAGTTGGCCGAAAGTGAGCTTTTCGGGGTGATGGCGGGGGCGTACACCGGCGCATCCAAATCGCGGGCTGGCTATATCGAGGCTTCCCATAACGGGACGCTGTATCTGGATGAAATCGACAGCATGCCGCTCCTGCTGCAGGCCAAGCTGCTGCGCGTGCTGGAAATGCGCGGAATAGAGCGCTTGGGGTCGACGCGCTTTGTGGCGCTGAACCTGCGTGTCATCGTCGCGACACAAACGCCGCTGGAAAAACTGGTAGAGGAGGGCAAGTTTCGACGCGACCTGTTTTTTCGCCTGAATGTCATCAAGATCCAGTTGCCAACCCTGCGCTCACGTCTGGATCATCTCCCTTCACTGTTCGAGCGTTTCGTCATGGAGACGGCTCACAAGCACCATCAACCGCTTCCCCCGCGAGATCCGACAGTGCTCAACCGCCTGCTCAGCCACCGCTGGCCCGGCAATATTCGCGAGCTCAAGTGTGCTGCGGAGCGTTTCGTGCTGGGCATGTCGCCTTTGGGCACCGACGAAGATCCACATCTGGAACGCAATGTTCATCTCAAGGGTTATCTTCGCCAGTTTGAGAAGGCGCTCATCCAGGACTGTCTGTCACGTCACCCCAAGAGCATCGAGTCCGTGATCAGTGAATTGGGTATTCCGCGACGCACTCTTTATCACCGCATGAAAAGCCTCAGCATCAACTCGCCGGAGCCGTAGTTTTTTATTTACTTCCTCATTCATGCACTCGCATGGAACCGCTTCTGAAAATCGACCACTCAATGTTCGAACACCAATTCGGTGTCCAAACCATCTCGATGATCAGGAGTAATAACTATGGCTGGTACCGCTTCCCTCGGCGCTTCGATGTCCGCAATGACCCTGATGGACTCCACTGCTGCTGCAACCACAATGATGAACGCCGAAGCGCAATCGAACAAAATGCAAACAGATACCATCAACGGTATCGCCAGCGCCTACCAGGACTCTGCCACCAAGGCGCAGAACGCTGCTCAGCAAACCGGTAAGGCGATCAACTACTAAGTGGTTGTCGCGCCCTCTTGGTTCACGCCAGGAGGGCTTCAACCTGTTCGGTTTTCAAGGAGTAAGTATATGATTCCTTCTTCTTCAATAGGCGTTCCACAAAGCAGCACTTTCCAGAGTACTTTCGCGAACACGCAAATGACTGCCATGCAGTCCGATTCCAATGGAAGTGCTGGCAAGATCGCTTCATTGCTTGGCGATTCGATGTTTGAAAAGTCCGGCAGCGGAGCCAACATTCGCAACACTGATAATCCATTGCTCGGCATGGTTGCCGATTACATGGACCGCAATCCTGAAGAGTTCGGAAAACCGCACGACGCCAATGGCAAGGTCAATGGCTGGCGCGATGAGCTGTCGGAAGACAAGTACCTGAACAGCAAGGAGAAGGACGCCTTCACCAAAGGGCTGGAAGGTCTGATCAACGAGTTCCTCAGCGGTGGCTCCAAAGGTCAGAACGTCTCGGGCGGTTCGGGTTTCGGCACGGGCAACTCGGGTTTCAATACCGGTAACAACACCGGCAGCACCCATTCTTCGTCGAACTGCGGCGGTTCGCCTGCTGCCAGTGGTGGCGCGGCTTCCGGTGGTGGTCTTCAGGAACTGCTGGCTGCATTGCTGGGCAGCCTGGGCGAGGAAAAGCTCGACAACCTGCTGACGCCCAATACTGCACCGAATGCCAAAAGCGGTCAGATGAGCTTCAACTTTGAGGACAAAGACGTTCTCAAAGAGGTCTCGCGCTTCATGGATATGCATCCGGAAGAGTTCGGAAAACCGGACGGCAAGTCGAAGGACTGGATGGGTGAGCTCTCCGAGGGCGACAACGTCATGTCCAAGGCTGAAGGCGAGCAGTTCCAGAAAGCGATCAACATGATCAAGGGCGAAATCAAGGACAGTGCTCAGGGCAACTCGCTGGGTGGTCTGTTTCCCAATGCGGAGCAGAACTTCCAGAACGGTGGCGCCGGCAACACCTTGAAGACCGATGCCAGCATCGCGGCAGGCAACGTTCTGTCGGTTCTGGTTCAGCAAAGCGTCACCGACTATCGCGGTTGATCTGTAAACCTTCGTCTTGGCAGGAGAAAGCAAACATGGCCGTTACTCGCGTATCAACACATCACACTGGGCTATTCGAGACAGAGGTGACATCGCCACCGCCAGGTCCTACTCCTGCCGAGGCGGACATTGCCTGGTTCAATGCCGCCATGCGTTCTGGAGAACCAAAGACTGCCAGCGATTCACAAATGCTGGTGTCGCCTATCTCCAAGGCATCGACTGCTTACCAGAAAGAGTCCGAGAGGGTTGATCGAGACCTGCAACGAGCAGCCAGATCGAGCGACCCGAAAATGGCTATTGATGCCAACCGTTCTCTGTCTTCTTTTTATCTGGAAAGCCTGCTCAGCGCCAAGCTGGTGAGCAAGGCCGCCCAGAGCGTGGAAAAACTGACCAGTCTGCAATAAGGCCCAACTTATGCACCCCAAGGCAATCAGGCTGGCCATCCTTATGCTTTTGGCGTTATTGATGGCTGGTTGCGGCGACCGTATGGAGCTGCATCGCGATCTGACCGAGCAGGATGCCAACGAAGTGTTGGCAGAGCTTGCGGGTAAAAACATTGACGCGCAAAAGCGCCTGGACAAGGGTGGAGTCGCCGTCCTGGTTTCCACGCAGGATATTTCCCGTGCGGTGAAGGTGCTGGAGGCGGTAGGTCTGCCTCGCCGGTCACGCTCGACGCTTGGGGAAGTCTTCCGCAAGGAAGGCGTCATTTCCTCTCCGATGGAGGAGCGGGCGCGATACATCTATGCCTTGTCTCAGGAGCTGGAGCAGACCCTGTCGCAGATCGATGGTGTAGTGGTTGCCAGGGTGCATGTTGTGTTGCCTGAGCGCATCGCGCCGGGGGAGCCGGTTCAGCCGGCCTCGGCCGCGGTGTTTATCAAATACCGCCCTGACCTTGAACCCGACAGCGTATTGCCACGCATAAGGCGCATGGTTGCCAGCAGTATTCCCGGCATGGCCAATGCGGACGAGAAAAAGCTGGCCGTGGTCTTCGTGCCTTCACAGGGTTATCAGGAGTCTGTGCCGATGGTCAGTGTCGGGCCCTTCACCATGACCCGTGAGCGCATGGAGTTCTGGCAGTGGATGGCAGTGCTCTGCACATTCGGGATCGCTCTGATGCTGGCTGGCCTGTGGGCACTCAATCCACAATGGCGGCAACGCTTCAGGCCACGGCCGACGCCTGCTGTAGCAGCGGAACCGCCGAAATGAAAGTGAGTGAGCCACAGGCGCTGGTCTGGGTATGTTGGTGGACCCGGGGCTGGCGCCAGGCCCATGAAAGTTGGCAATTGCACGATTCGGCAGGCATGAGCGCCTCAACCTTGAGGCTTCTGGGGCAGGTCGATGACGCAATGGTCGACCGCTACCTGGGCATGACTTCGACCCTGCCGCCTGAACCCGATGTCCTGTTGTTGCCCTTGCTGGATCTGACCGATGAGCAATGGGCGCTGGCTCTCGAACTGTGTGTGGGGATCTGTGCCGGCAGTCGCATGCCGCGCCCCGATAGTCTGGACGAACCGGCCTGGCTCTGGTGTCGACGGTTGGGCAGGGCCCTGCAACCCGGGCACTGGCTGCCTGAACACTGGGACGCTCGACAGCCCCGGATTGCGGGCCTTGGCCTCTTGAAAGCGTGGGTCGGTGACCGGCTCTGGCAGCGACTGCGGGTCAAGTTCGCTCGCGATGCCGTGGGGCAGGCCGAATGCCTGTCCTTTGATGACATACCCAAAGCCAGATTGTGTGCCTTGTGGCAGGCCGTGGGTGGGTACGTTTTGAGCAACAGCATTGAGGGAAGTCCGCATGTTGACCAGTCGCAGTCTGACGCTTACCAGTAACCGCTCCACGGTTAACGAGCCGCTTCTGCGCCGGGAAGTTCTTGAGCAGAGCCTGCTGGCAGAGGAACTGCTGGAAGATGCCCGTGCCCGGGCACGGGAAATTCTTGAAACTGCCGAGGCTGAAGCCGAGGCGTTGCGTCGGCGTTGCGAAGAAGAAACCCGTGCCGAGGTCTGGCAGCAGGCCCAGTCACTGCTCGATGATCTGCGCGAGCAACGGGAGCAGACACTGGCAACGATTGTCGAGGCGGCAGAAGACCTGGTGCAGCAGGCATTGCAGCTTGTGCTGGGTGAGTTGCCGGACGGCCAGAAAGTCAGTGCAGTCCTGCGGCAACTGACCTCGGCCAGTCCCAACGAGGAGTCGGCCCTGATCTATTGTCACCCCGACCAGATACCGCTGCTTGCCCAGAGCCTGGAAGAGCAGGGTCAACTGGGCTGGACGTTGCGAGGTGATCCGAATCTTGACCTCGATGCCATCAGCCTGCGCACCGAACATGGGGATTTCAGCCTGAGCTGGAGTGCCCTGCAACGTCATCTTTGGCCTTGACCGGAATATTCTGGAACCAAACTCCTGCGCGTGCCACTCAGTCATGAGTCCCCGAACCTGGAGTATCACCATGCTTTCTTCCGATGCACTCAGACGCCGTCTCGACAGCAACTTCGAAAACACCCAAAAGGATCTGGACTCGGCTGCACTGAGTCTGGACGCCTTCTCCCCGGATGATTGGCACGCCTTCAACTCGGCTATCCGGCAGTCTTCGACTGCCAGCTGGGCTGTGAACCAGGAAATTGTGGTCAAGCACAACCTGGCCAAGGCAATCATCAATGAAATCCGCTGATCTGATCGTTGCTGTCGAGCGTTGGCTCGACAGCAACACCCCTGTGTTGCTGTTGCAAGTCGATCAACTGCCGTTAAGCATAAAACGCAGCAATGAAGGGCTGGTTTATCTCGCCCCCTTGAGCGAGGCATGGCGCGGTGGTGATGCGGGGCTTGAGGCCGCATTGCGTCTTTCCGGGCCAAGTATCAGGCGTTTTCGCGGAGCACTGGCACTCGATCCCGAGACGAGTCACCTGTGCCTTGTGCAATACCAGAAGTTTCAGAGCACGGCATCGGTCATCCATGACATCGAAGACCTGGTTAACCAGCGCGATGTCTGGGAATCGATGCTTGAACCCAGGAAGGTGACCCCGCCAAGGCAATTCATGCGTCCTTTGGCACTGAGAGGCTCTTATGTTTAAGCAATGCTTGAAACGATTGCTCTGTCTTGCGCTGCTTGGCATGCAGGCAGAGGTTGCCATGGCTGCGGTACCGGAAGAGTGGCGCCAGTCTGCTTATGCCTATGAGGCATCTCAGGCACCTCTGACCACTGTGCTGAAAGATTTTGCCAGCTCCTATGGCGTGGGTCTGGAGATGAATGGCGTCAGCGGTGTGGTCGATGCAAAGATTCGCGCGGGCAATGCCCAGGAGTTTCTGGACCGTATGGCCCTGGAGCATCAATTTCAGTGGTTCCTGTACAACGGCAAGTTGTACGTGAGCCCTCAGTCGGGGCAAGTCTCGCAACGGCTGGAAGTGTCATCCGATGCCGCTCCCGACCTTAAGCAGGCGCTGACCGATATCGGTCTGCTGGACAAGCGTTTCGGTTGGGGTGAGCTGCCGGACGAAGGCGTGGTGCTGGTCAGTGGCCCGTCGCGCTATGTTGAGTTGATTCGCGGTTTCAGCAAGGAAAAGGTCAAGCCTGAAGAGAAGCAGCAGGTCATGATGTTCTCGTTGCGTTATGCCGCTGTGGCGGATCGCGATATTCACTATCGGGAGCAGAGCATCACCATTCCCGGTGTTGCGACACTGCTCGATGGCTTGCTCCAGAGCAAGCAGGTCGTACCGCCTTCGCCCCAGGATCCGATGGCCAATATCCAGGCCTTGCAGGGCATGGCGGATATCGGCCGCAACAAGATCATCAATCTGGCCACGGATCGCACCGCCTCGCGTGACAAGCCAAAGCCCGGTAAAACTTCGAGCAACCATAAGGTGGTCGCCGATGTACGCAACAATGCGGTGCTGATCTATGACAATCCGGACAAGCGCGATATGTATCAGCAGTTGATCCAGCAACTGGACCAACCGAGCAATCTGGTGGAGATCGACGCCATCATCCTGGATATCGATCGTACCCAGTTGAGCGCCCTGGAGTCCCGCTGGTCGGCGCGTGCCGGTTCGGTAAACTTTGGCAGCTCGCTACTGACCGGTGGTTCGGCCACGCTTTCCATCAGTGATTTCGATCGCTTCTTTGCCGACATCCAGGCGCTTGAAGGGCAGGGGGTGGCATCGGTGATCGCCAGGCCTTCGGTATTGACCCTGGAAAACCAGCCCGCCGTGATCGATTTCAGCCGCACCGCTTATATCACTGCCACCGGTGAGCGGGTCGCCAACGTGCAATCGGTTACGGCCGGGACCAGCCTGCAAGTGATCCCTCGTACCATTGCCGGTGCGCAGGCCAATCGTTTTCAGTTGATCATCGACATTGAAGATGGCCAGCTCGACCGCTCTCGCGACGGCGAAACTCCGGATGTGAAGCGAGGAACGGTCAGCACACAGGCGGTCATCAGCGAAAACCGTTCACTGGTCATTGGCGGGTTTCATGTCGATGAGACAGGCCAGCATCATGACAAGGTCCCGCTGCTGGGTGACCTGCCTGTTCTGGGGCCGCTGTTCACTTCCAAGCGCCAGGAGGTTTCACGACGCGAGCGCCTGTTCATCCTCACGCCAAGGCTGATTGGTGACCAGATCGATCCTGCGCGTTACATCGCCAGCGAAAACCGCCCGCAACTGGACAAGGCACTGGCTCTCAGTGGTTCTCCCAATAGCCGCGAGCGCAAGAAAATAGCCATCTCCAAGGCGTTTGCCGACCTGGTCAAGGGGCGCATTCCGGCTGATCTCAAAGAGACATCGTCTGGTGTGCGTCTAGGGGATCTGTGTAGAGTGGGGAGTGAGTTTTCGATCGATCCTGCGCGAGGCCAATGGTTTGGCGGGGATGGTTTCGATATTGCTGTCGGGGTCGTGCGTAATACCAGTGCAAAGGCTCAGGATTTCTCACTGGCGTCCTGCTCGGGAACTCGTACACTTGCTGTAACAATGTTGCCTGTTGCACGTCTTCAGCCAGGTCAATCAACTGAAGTCTTTGTGGCAACAAGGCCGGTTGCGACGATTGCGACACCGACCAGCCCAGCCAGAGTATCAATACTGCCGCCTTGAAACAGATGTGATGGAGAAAGGTTTTCAGGCACAGTGACATCTATTGTTTTAATAGCGCCATCGCTCATTAACACAGTACTTTTTCAGGGCCGAATTCAGTACAGTCCGTTTGTAGGGAGAATCCGAAATGAAGTTGGTACATGCCGGTGCCTTGTTTATTGTCACTCTATTGTTGAGTGCTTGTGCGACAATGGAAACATCTTGTTTTGCCAGTGAATGCCAGCAAGTTGGCGCCAATAGTTCTAGCCTTAAAGTTTGGTGGTCACCTGAACTGCGTAACGACGCGACTGAATACACTACGGTACATTTGAATGACTGAAACGATTCTGCGTAGTACCGACCAGCGAGATTTCTTCGTCAGCATCGGCGAGCAGCAGCCGAGTACGTGGGAGTGGGCGCCCGGCATCGATTTCGTGTATCGCAGAGACAGCGTGGGCTGGGGGCTGGCGCTGATGATAGAGCGCCAGGCCCAGCGGCCCAATCTGTTCTCCGATACGCTGAAGCGCCGCTTCGAGAACGTTGAGTCCTATGACGGTTACTATATCTGTCTGGACAATCAGCAGCGGTTCGTCGTCTGGCACGAACTGGATCTTGATTATCGTCGCTCAGAGAGCTTGCAAAGCCTGCTCAGTGAGTTCCTCACATTGACCGGTTTTAAACACTAGATTCAGAATATTTATTCCAGCCGGAACCGCTCGCCATTAATTTTCCACTCAGTTGTCGCTATGGATCCATTTTGAGCAACGACAAACTTGAGGAAAATTCAATGGCGAACTCTCAACGCGACGCGCAACGTTTTATTGCTCGTCTTAGTGAAACACTCGGTACATCTTTAACCCTCCAAAATGGTGTCTGTGCGTTGTATGACAGCCAGAACCGTCAAGCCGCCGTTATCGAAGTGCCCAGGCTCAGTGACAATGTGGTTATTCATTGCAGTCTGGGCCAAGTGCGCAAAAGCCAGGAAAACATGCAGCGTCTGCTCAACATCAATTTTGATGTTGCAAGTCTGCGTGGCTGCTGGCTGGCCCTTGATCAGCAAGAGCTGCGTCTGTGTACCCAGCGTGAATTGGCTCGCCTTGACGAAGTTCAGTTCTGCGACCTGGTCAATGGGTTCATCACGCAAGTCCAGCACACCCGAACCACCGTGCAGCCATTGCTGAATTAAGCATTTGCCAGGGAACCGCCTGTCGGCTGTTGCCACACAACGGTGAGTGCCACTACGAAGCCGGACTTCTCGATGGCACCACTCCCGGTCAAGGCGGCATTGATTGCCGTACTCCGGACACTCTCAACGATGGAGCGAGGTAGAAAATGTCTGATATCGCGGGTATTTCGGGTTTTTCCCAAAACGGTCTTTCCGGTCTTTCGGGCTTATCCGGTGGTCTGGGGGGCGCAGCAGCGGGCGCTGCCACGGGGCAGGGCGGACAATCCCCTCTGGAGCAACTGGCCGGCATGCTGGCTGAAATGTTGCTCGGTTCCGGTTCTGGCTCCGGTGGTGCTGGTGCCGGCGCAGGTTCGGGTTCCGGTGCGGGCCAGGCTGGCAAGTCGGGCCAGAGCGACATCGACTCCTTGCTGCAGTCCCTGCAGGGCGGCGAGCAGAAGGATGGCAGTTCCAAGGGTGCTAACGGCACTGGTGACGAATCGTCCAAGGAGCTGCTGACTCAGGTTCTGATGGCCCTGTTCGAAAAAATTCTTGGCGGCTCCGACTCTTCGTCGGGCACTGGTGAAGGCGGCGGTAATGGGTCGGGTTCCGGTTCCGGTTCCGGTTCGCCGGTAAGCGGTGCAGGCGGCACTGGCGGTGGCGGCACCAAAGGCCTTGAAGGTCTGGGCTCAAACCAGGGCCTGGGTGGGGCTCAGGGCGCAGGTGGTGGCTCCGGCAGCGTTGAAGACCTGGTCAACACCTTGATGAAAAGCCTGGGTGGCGGTTCTCTGGATAACTCCATCCAGCCAACATCCGATGGCGGCGGCCAGGTTTCTCAGGATGGCAAGCTCAAGGAACTGCTGGAAATGATCGCTCAGTTCATGGACAGCCACCCGGAAACCTTCAACCAGCCGTCTGACTCCTCCAGCAAGGGGACCGGTGGTGGCGGCGGTGGCGGCGGTGGTTCTCCTGCTCCGTCTGTTGGCGGTGGCGGTGGCGGTGGCGGTGGTGCTCCGGCTGTTGCTGGCGGCGGTGGCGGTGGTTCTCCAGCTCCGTCTGTTGGTGGCGGTGGCGGTGGTGCTCCAGCTCCATCTGTTGGTGGCGGTGGTGGCGGCGGTACTCCGTCTGTTGGTGGCGGCGGTGGTGGTAGCACTCCATCCATCGGTGGCACGACTCCGACCCCGACTCCTGGCACAGGTAGCCCTGCAGGCACTGGCGCTGCTGGTTCATCGACTCCAGTGTCCTTCCCGACTGCTTCGGGCAGCCCGACCGTAGTCAATGAAACGATCAAGGTAGGTCCGGGCGAAGTGTTCGATGGCCAGGGCAAGACCTTCACTGCCGGCCCTAGCCTGGGTGATGGCGGACAGGGCGAAGGACAGAAGCCAATGTTTGAACTGGCTGAAGGCGCCACCTTGAAAAACGTGACCTTCGGTGACAACGCCGCTGATGGCGTGCATGTTCGTGCCGGCAACGAGAAGGCTGTAAACGTCGATAACGTTCACTGGACCAACGTCGGTGAAGACGCGCTGACCGTGAAGGGTGAGGGCGGTGCCAAAGTCACCAACCTGAACATCACCAACAGCAGTGCCCAAGGCGCCAATGACAAGATCTTCCAGCTCAATGCCGACGCTAACGTGACCGTGGATAACTTCAAGGCCAAGGACTTCGGTACTTTCATGCGCACCAACGGTGGGCAGCAAGGCAACTGGAACCTGGACCTGAAGAACGTCGACGCTGAAAACGGCAAGTTCTCCTTCGTGAAGAGCGACAGTGAAGGCCTGAACCTGACCACCAGCGGCATCAACCTGAAGAACGTAGAGCACCCTTACGACAAGCTGCCGGGCTCTACCAACCACAAGGAGGTCTGATATGACAGCCACGCAACAAAAGCCTGAAGAAGTCTCCTGGTCGTCATTGGTACGCAAGGGCGGTTACCTGACTCCAGATCAGCGTCAGGCGTTTGAAAATGCAATCGCTCTGGTCAACGAGCGTTTGCAGGCGACTCTCGACAAGCCGGGTAACCGGGTCAATGGTCAGTTCAGCCTGAACAATTACATTGACAGCCTGGAGTCGGACTTCAAGCGTGATGCAGGTGCTGACGAGCTACGTGGCGATGCTTCGCTGACAGCCTTCTGGATCGTGCGGTTGTTGGCTGATCGCTTGCTGGAAGCTGCGGGTGCCAAGCCGGTCGTGCACTGACAGTACGTAAGGCGGGAAACAAAACGGGCTCTTGAAGAGCCCGTTTTTTTATGGGCGCTGTTTGCATTTGCTGACTGGCACTACCCCGGAGCGAATTGATTCGCGAGAGGACTGTGAAGCTGAAGAAAATCTATCGTTCTCAATGACGTCTCGCGAATAAATTCGCTCCTACGGTGGTGTGTGAATTTGGGGCGGTGTAGGAGCGAATTCATTCGCGAAGGGCCATCAAATCCGATAAATATACGTCGCTTGAAACCCCACCTCGCGAATTCATTCTGGTCAAAACACAGGCATAAAAAATCCCACAGGCGTTACTCACGCTCTGTGGGACGGGTAAAGCGTTTACTTCAATCAATGCTTCATGAACTTCTCTTTCTCGAACTCCATGTAAATGATGGTCCGTGGAACCGGGGTGGCGTTGACGGCGAAATGATCCAGCGAGCCATCGAAAATCGCGCCTGTGCCCGGTTTCTGGTGATAGAACTCGCCCGCCACGTTCAGGTAGGAGTAGTTGGCTTCATTGGCGGCGCTGAGGGTGATGTGCATCTGCAACAGGCCTTCATCCGTCAGTTCCGGGTGACGGTGCAAGCTCAGAAAACTGTGAGGCGCCATACGGGCCAGGGCCACGACTTTTATGCCCTTGAGCGGCTTGAACAACTCCAGAGTGCGGGGCATGGTCGCCTGGGCCGGGCCGATAGGCGTGTCTCTGAACAGCAGCGCATATTGCGTCCAGTCACGGTTGCCTCCTTCGGCACCCCAGCCCTTGAGCCAGCCGTAATCGCCACCCTGTTGCAGGTGTTCGCTCAGTTCTTCGTGTACTTGCTGATGCTGCTTGTTGGTACGGTCGATATCGAGCAGAGGTGCATCCAGAGTCGCGAGCTCTTCCTGGATCACCGCGCAGTTGGCGACCAGGTTGGCCAGTTCCGGAAAATCGTCGAGAGCATAAAAAGCGGTAGTCATCTTGAGGTTCCTTTGAGCAGTCAAAACACAGAACAGGTGAGGCTCGCGGCGCAATTCTGTTTGCGCCGCGAGCCTGTTTTTTACGTCAGTGAACAAAGAACGGGAGCGGCTTAGCTCTTGAGTTCCAGTCCGCTTTTCTGCAGGTCTTGCATTACGGTTTTCTGTGTGTCCGATGCTCGGGAAATCTCACCGTTCACGAAGTACGCCTTGGGTTTGTCCTGATCCTCGCCGTAGGTGAAGTTCACCTTGGCCAGGGTCTTGTTCACGGCCATTGAGGCTGAGCTATTGGCACTGACCAATGGCGTGGGAGTGGTGAAACCTTCGGTCTGTGCTGCGCTCTTGAAGATCGAAATAGCCAGGACCCGCATGTTGTCGCGGTTGCTGAGCAGTTCGAACATTTCTTTTTGCGTGAGAGTGCCATCCCGGCTGCCGGCATCGACCCTGTCGAAGACATGGTCCTTGGGCTCCAGGCGAACCCGTGCCAGGGTGCCAGGCTGGCTTTGAAACTCTTTGAGTATCGACTTGAGTGCCGGGTCCTGATCGATCAGCTTGGCGATGTTCTCCGCGTTGCTGGTCTGATGATTGCCGTAAATCACACTCATGATCTTGGAAGTAAGGTTCTGCGAGTCCAGGCGCGCCAGGTTGGTGTAGTTACTTTCAAAGCGACCATTGTCCAGCACGCTGTGCTTGTTGACCGAGGCTTCCTGCTGGGCCGTGGAACGTTTCAGAGAACGCAATGCTGCGTATTGATCATCGTTTTCCGGCGTCTTGCTGGCAAAGAAGTCATTGAGCCCCTTCAGATGAATCTGGATTTTCTCCTTGGCACTGGCGTCCTTGTATTCCGGTTGTTTATGGTCGGCCAGTCGAGTCAGTTCGGCCTTCGAAGCCTTGTCCTTGAACGCATCGCCCAACGACGTTGCGAGTTTGGTCACATTGGCGGTGGTCAGCGGTGCCGCCTCCTTGAACTGGAACTTGATCCGCTTGGTTGTCTTGTCGTCAATGGAGGCGGTTCCAGTGATGCCGTTGGTGCTCGTGATTGCCTGAGAGCCGGGGGCCGAGCTCGGGGTTGGATTGGTATGGCCGCCGACAACCTGAGCGCGGGCGAAAAATCCGGCATTGAAGTTGTTGAGCAGACGAGGCCTGTTCTGGGATTTTTCATCCATGCGACTGGTATCGTTTTCCTGACTCAGTTTTTGCCAGGTGAAGTTGGCAAGATTGACGTTGGCGGTGAAACCGACACCGAAGCGTGCAGAGGCTGTCAATGGCTTGCTGTCATGATCCGAGATGCCCAGTTGTACGCGGAACTCGGTGTTGGCCCCCGCAGTCAAGTCGACATTGACCCGCTTCATTTCGTGGGCCTTGTGGTTTGCGCCTTCCTTGAGAACATCCAGTGCTGTCAGCTTGCCTGTGAAGAGGTTGTCGACGAACTGATCGATCTTTTCATCCGGCACTGTAAATGCCACACCGGTACGTTGGGTGTGGGTACCCGCAAGCGTTATATCGCCTCCTACGCGAAAGGCCAGTGCGCCACGTTTTTCATTGCCCAGATCCAGGGTGGTCAGTTTTGCGTATTCACCGGCGCTCGTAATGTCCGGCAGGACATCCTTGCCGGCTCCCACGGTACCGCTGAGCAGGTTGGCACGTTCACGAAGCAGATAGACTTCCACGCCCTTTTCGCCGCGCTCGGCCGCAAAGGCGTAATTGCGGGTGTTGGTGTACTGCCCGCTGGGGAAGGGGCCTGTCACGTGTTTGGCTATACCAATGAAGGGCGTGCTCAAGGTCATGCCGTAGCTGCGTGAAAGGCTGATTTCGTCGTCCGGAAATTCCAGCTGCTTAAGCGAGTTCTTGAATTTTTCAGCCAGCTCGGCCTGATCCTTGCTGCCGGTGGCGACGCGCATGTTGAGGCTGGTGGCGTGATCCGGCTTGTGGAAACCGTTCAGGAAAGCCTTGATTCCGTCGTAGGACTTTTCCAACTGATAGTGCTCGGTAAAACCCATGTCCGAAACGTGCTTGATCGGATTTTCGCCATAGGTCTTGTCGCGCAGATGGGTCAATTCGTGCTTGATGGCCTTTATCTGGGCATTCTTGTCGGGGCCATCAGGGAGTTTTTCAGCTTTGTCCAGCAGCTGTCCGACCTCATTGAGGGTCTTGATATCCAGAGCCAGGCGTGCCTTGGTCAGGGCATGTTCATCGTGGCCATGGCGACGCTTGCCCGCGGGGGTATCGGCATCCAGATGCTTCATTTTCAGGCCCATGCCCTGCAGGGACTTGAGCAATGCGCCGGTCGGGTTATCCGAGGACGGAGAGACTTTGTCCAGAGCACCCTGAGTCAGTGCCATCAGGTCATTCTTGGGTTCATTACGTTTTGGAGGCGCAGACTCCAGTTTACTCGCGGCTTTTTTCCCTTTTTCCGTGGGCTCTCCATGAAGGTTGAGCAGGCCTGCTTTTTCGCCCAGGGTCATGACCGCCTTGCGGCTGTGGTTTTCCAGCTCTTCGCGGAAAGACTCCAGGCTTTTGGTCAACTCCTTGCCTTCTTCACCGATATCCAGTTTGGCGATGCGAGTTTTCAGGTCGTGGCCGGCTTCCGGGGCCTTGCCTGGTGCCTGGCGGATTTCCTTCAAGTCATGAAACAAGGGGGACTGGGCATTGTAGACGTCTGCCAGACCGACCCGGCCATTGATCTTGTGGTCGAAATAGTTCACTACGTTCTTGGCCGGTCGTATTTCCAGATCGGGCTTGAAAACGTAAGCCTTGGTGAACTCTACCGTGCTGGATTTATTGCTTTGCTCTATACCGCTGCGGCCCAGCAGGTTGGAGGTATAGTTTAATGTGCCGACTCCGGGAATGCTCACCCTTGCCATGCTTTTGTCGAGTCGATTGAATATCGTGTTCAGTTCGTTCTGATCGGCAGGACGATGGTCAATGGTTTGCCATTTCTTGTCCTTGAGCTGATAGGCGCCGTTACCATTGGGGTCGTTTTTCAGCGAAACGCTGAGCGTGTTATCCACTTCTGTACGAATACTGGCTATCTCACTCCCGAAGCTGAGAGGGATTTTTTGCCATTTGGGCTCGCTGTCTGTTTTGGACTCCGATGCCTTGGGGCTTGAAGGTTTGTCCGCTGTTGCAGTGGAGGTTGAAGGTTTGTCCGCTGCTGCGGCGGATGTTGAAGGTTTGTCCTCAGCCGCTGTGGAGGTCGAAGGCTGGGACTGCAATGGCGTATCCGTCGGTTTTTTCTGCCAGTCCTCGTTGAGCATGAAGAACAGATCGCCATTGCTGGTTGCAGCATGCACGCCATTGGCGTCCAGGGTCAGGTAGGCAACAGTGCCTTCCAGGCCATGGCGGGTCATTTCAGTTGGATCGCCTTCCTTGTGGTGGGCGGTCATGCGGCCTTTGTCATCAAGGGCCACGAACTGTTTGTCGTTGTACATGGCAAAGTCTTTGATCACGCGGTCCTCCAGGCCCGCGATGGCATCGCCCAGTTCGACCTTGGTAGAGCGTGGCGTATCTTTCAGGTTGTGGGTGTCGTTGAAGGTGCTCTTGCCGTAGTCGGGAGTCACTTTCAGCTCGTGAACCTTGCCGTCCTTGAGCACATAGGCATTGCCGTCGATGCCGCGTTTCAGCGCATCGATATCTTTGACGCCGGTGTCTTTCCAGGCCTGAGTGGTCGTATCCCATGCCTGGATACTGCCATCCACCAGGCCTACGCGACCGTTCCTGTGCAGGTCGTAGATGTTTTCCGAAGTCGGCTCGCTCTTTACAGGCAGGCCCTGGGTATTTTCCAGAACCTTCACGTCCGAGAGGTTCCAGCCGCTCTGGAGGCTGGAGGTCTTTTCATCCAGGGTATGGGAGTGGACCTGGCCGGCACCGTCCTTGACCAAGGCATGCATCTGCCCGTCATCACCACTCATGAAACCGGTGACCTGATGACGCGCTCCCAGCTTGCCATCTTCTGGCTGGTAGTTTTTCTCCGGCATGAGTTTCAGGACGCCATCATCGCTTTTAAGCTCGTTGCGCGAGGCGCTGTACAGCTTGCCTTCGGTATCGGCGACGAACAGGCGATCCTTGGTCAGGCCGATGCTGCTGGCTTCGGACTTGCCATCGTTGAGGTTGAGGGTGATATGCAGCTCTGGCACTTCCCCCATCTTGCCCAACTGCAGGGTCTGGGTGTCCTTGCCCGCCAGCATGGCCACGGTTCCGTCGGAGGCAACCGAATGTGCCGCCAGATCCTTGAGTTGGATTTCGGGTTTTTTATCGCTGGACAGATTGATCAGCGAGTCGCCGCTACGGGCATAGAGCTTGCCGTCACCTTCCGTTGAAAGGCTGCTGAATTTTTTGTCGCCTGTATCGGGAAGGGGGGACCACTTGGAAGTGTCCGACTTGAACTGATAAAGCTTTTCATCATGAAGGCGCAGCGTCTGGCCGCTGCTGTCCTGATGGGCTCCGCTCAAGTGGGCAATGTGCGCTTTGTCCGGCAGGGCTTGTGTGACCGTCGATTTCAGGCCTTCGAGGTTCATCGAGTTGCCCTGGCGTTGGAGCGTGACGCTGCCAGGTTTGCTACCTGACGGTACATCCAGCGATTTACTGCTGCGCAACAGGGTGAAGCCTGTTTCACTCTGCTGCATCTTGAGCAGGTGGCCCTTGGGTTCCAGCAGGACCTGATCGTTGCCTTTCCCCGTGTAATGATGGGCCAGGTAGGTTTTATCCTTTTTGCCAACGGTATCTTGAAGCAAGGTGTTCAGCGCCGGTGGGCTGAAGTTCTCGAAACTGGCCTTGCCTTTCTTGTCCAGAGTGACCGCGTTGCTATCGGGTCTGGGGAGGGACTCGCGGCCTTCGTTGAGGGCCCGGCCCAGGCCATCGCTGCCACTGAGTCTGGTATTCGATCTGCTTCTGGCCTGAGCTGCGTTCTGAAGCGCCTGCTCATCACGGGAAAGCTTCGGTGATCCGGTTTCGGTAATCTCCTGCTTAGATGATGTACCGGCCTCTTTCTGGATTGGCGTTTCTTTGGCTGACTCGCCTGCGCTGCTCTTGCCTTCGGCTTTATTCGATTTCGAGGATTCGGCTTTAGGTTTGCCCATCAAGGAGTTTTTCAGTGCGCTGTTGCGCAGTGGCCAACCCATCTCCTCTGTTTTCAGCACAACCGGGTCATTTTGTGCCAGAGGCATGGCTTCTGACTTGACGCTGCTTTCTGCGTTGCTTTCGGATTTCTTCGATTTCGAGGATTCTGCCCGGCTTTCTCCGCCCCCAGAGCGCCCCAATTTATCCGAACCGCGCAGGCTTGAGCCCGCCCCGCGCATACGCTGTGCTGTGGCTTGAGCGGCCTGATCGCTGGCGTCCTGATTCTGTATCTCGGACTGTCCGCTGCTCTGCACGCCGATCTTTGGCGTGGCCTGCAGGTCCTGAGTCACCGGGCCGGTTTTTGTGGTTGAGTGCTGACCCAGTTTGTCCAGTGAAGTGGCTGTGCGCTGTGTCGGTGGCTGGTTTTGCTGGTTGAGGCCTTGCGGGTTGTGGCCCGAGGACGTCGCGCCATGTATCTGGCTCGTGCCGGGTGTGTTGTTAAGCGGAATCATGAGCATTCTCCGTGTCATGGACTGACCGGAACAACCTCGCGATGGCTGTCCGGCCGTAAAGGAAGGTTTCCTTTGCCCTGAGTGGAAATGCCCTGTGACTTGGTTCCAGCATGGCGATGCCGTTTGCGGCTTTGCCTGGCTTATGGGACGAGAATGCTTCTCTTTGAAATACCCGGCTACAACTGTGTCGATATTGATACGTTCGGAAACTGTTATTTTCCCGCCATGACTGCACCAGCGCCATCCTATTGATGCTTGTGTATCGCAACTCAATACATTTGTTTACCCCTCACCCTGGCTGATCAGCAGCAGGTGAATGTCCGTGACCCTGTTTTTCAATCATTCGACCAGATTATGGGCGCCGAACCCGTTCGCCCCTGAAAAGACCTGTAGCTCCAGGATGGAATATGCAAAACACTGTAATTCGCTATAACTGCGTGGGCTGCGGGATCTGCTGCAAAGGCCGGCTCATACCCCTGACGCTGATCGAAGCCGAGCAATGGCTGGCCCGAGGTCATGATGTAGCGGTGGTGCTGGAAGCTTTCAACGAGCTGACCTGGCCAGCCGACTCAAGACAATATGCCCACGGCGCAGGCCGGTCGGTCGCGGTCAATAGTGATGACAGCAGCATCCGCGTTATCGCGGTGTTCGTTGCCAATGCACTCGACCAGTGCCCGAATCTGCGTGCGGATAACCTGTGCGGCATCTATGAAGAGCGCCCGCTGGTCTGTCGGATCTACCCTATGGAAATCAATCCGTTCATTGAGATGAGCAGTGACAACAAGATCTGTCCGCCTGAATCATGGGGCAGTGGTGACATCCTGTGTACAGACGGTGTCGCCAACCCCGAGCTTCAGGCGCTGGTCAATCAGTCCAGACAAGCCGATATCGTTGACGCGGCAACCAAGATAGCCGTGTGCGCGCAACTGGGCATCAAGGTCGCGAGCTGGAAGGAGAATGCCTTCGCTGTCTATTTCCCGGAGCGCTTGACGTTGATCGAGGCGATACGCCGCAGCAAGGAGGTTGTCGTGGATGACTGGGCTGAAGGATGGACAGTTCGGGTCGATGATCCGCAACTGCGTGGACACTTGATCGCACACAATGTCCCACTGGCCAGCAGTGACGCTGCCGATTATATCTTTCACAGGCTTTAACATTAATTACGTCAATAAATGGATTAATTCAATCCGACAACCCCATCTTATCAAGTAAATGAGTCAACCCTATCCTAGTGACAACAGGGCACATGCCCTCTGCTTTACACACAAGGCATCGCTGACTCATGACCACTTCATCCTTGCTTAACGGCACTCGCCACACCCTTCACGATCACCAGCAAAGTCATGCAAGGGTGGGCACTAACGAGCAGGCGCGTGCCATCGTCCATCGCACCCATGGCCGAGTGCATGGGCCTGTCACTCGCCTCGTGAGCCCGAGCGACCTTGGCCAGATCCTGAAGCCTTTCGTGTTTCTCGACATCTTCAGCACTCTGCCAAACGCCAGACCGCAAGGCTTCGGCATGCATCCTCATTCCGGCATTGCAACGCTGACCTTCATGGAGGCCGGTGAAGTGATCTACGAAGACACGACTGGCAAGAAGGGCGTTCTGCCCGCTGGCGGTGTCGAGTGGATGAGTGCCGGCAATGGCATCTGGCATTCGGGTACGCCGTTCAGTGAAAAGGCGATGCGTGGCTTCCAGTTGTGGGTCGCGTTGCCCGCCGCAGAAGAAAATGCGCCCCCTGAAAGTCATTACCTTGCCCCCGCGCAGATTCCCCGGGAAGGCCCGGCGCGAGTTCTGCTCGGTCGCTATGGCAATGCAGAAAGTACCATCCCGGCTCCTTCGGACATGACTTATCTCGCCGTGACGCTTAAAGACGGTGAGCGGTGGCGCTTCACTCCGCCATCGGGTCATACCGTGACGTGGCTGGCGGTCAGTGAAGGGCTGCTTGAGGCCGGTAGCGCTGTGGATACCGGCGAGCTGGCGGTGTTTGAGGAGTCAAACCAGGCCATCGATCTGGTCGCGCAGGGCACAACCTCTTTTGTACTGGGCTCAGCCGTGAAACATCCCCACGAGCTAGTGATGGGTTACTACTCGGTTCACACCAGCAGGGAAGCCCTTGCACGAGGTGAAGCCGAGATACAGCGCATCGGTGCTGCTCTGCGGCGCGACGGGCGACTGGGCTAACACCCTTCTGCATCATTTCAGAACGAATATTTCAGCCAAAGTAAGGAAGTTACCCATGAACATTCTTCACCTCGATTCGAGCATCCTGGGCGCCCACTCGGTCAGCCGCACCTTGTCTGCACAGATTGTCGCGAAACTGCAGGGTGAAACGCCGAATGCCGTCGTGACCTATCGTGACCTGGCAGCAACGCCGGTACCACATCTGTCCGCCGCTTACCTCACGGCTCTACAGACCACAGGCGTTGATCACTCGCCGGAGATACAACGCGACCTTGAGATTGGTGCGGCCACCTTGCAGGAGTTTCTGGCTGCCGACACCCTTGTGATCGGTGTCGCGCTCTACAACTTCACTGTGCCTACACAACTCAAGGCCTGGATCGACCGGGTTCTTGTGGCAGGCCAGACCTTCCGCTACACGGAGCAAGGGCCTGAAGGATTGGCGGGTGGAAAACGTGTCATCCTGGCGGTCGCACGTGGCGGCATCTATGGGCCAGACTCGCCGATTGCCAACATGGAACATGGCGAAACCTACCTGCGCACCGCGCTCAACTTCATCGGCATCACCAACCCCGAGGTCATCCTGGCCGAGGGTGTTGCCTTCGGTCCCGATCAGCGTGCTGCTGCGATTAGTGCTGCCGAGCAGCGGATTGCCGAGCTTTCGGTCTGATTCCGTAATACCGCCCTGTCGCGGTCGTTGGAGGGCCGCCCAGACCAGTTTCCTCTCGCTTTACTTCCCTTCCAGAGACAATCCAGGCTGGCTGCAATAGCCGCCTGGACACGGCGCATCCGTCCAGCTTGACGACATTGCTACGACACGCCAGCGATACGATCTGACTCCTCAAAAAACCGCAGGTAGCCCAGGGATGATTTCAGCCTTGAGCACCACTGGCGGTACTTCTTCTTCCCGATACTCCCCCAACTTAGAACACACCCTCTATGACAGTAAGAAACTGTGCGCCCAATACCGGTAAATCAATAGACGAACGCCAGCGTAACTGGGCAATTGCGGCGCTCAGCCTGTTTGCCTTACTGGTTGTCGGGGCTATTTCCTGGCAGGTGCTGTATCTGCGCGAACCTCCACCTTCAGAGCCGACCACTGATGCCTTGGTCGCAATGACGGTGACCGATGCATCCGTGCGGCTGGTTGAATGGCCGGTCCATTTGAATGCCTCCGGTGCGATTGAGCCGTGGCAGGAGGCGGTTATCGGAGGACAGGTCAGTGGGGTTCGACTCACTGAGTTGCTTGTTGGCCCGGGGGATGTGGTGCGTCGAGGCCAGGTGTTGGCTCGATTTGAAACCGAGGCCTTGCGCGCCGATGTTGCGCAATTGCATGCAGCACTCAGGCAGTCGAAAGCTCTGGCAGTACAAGCGGTTGCCAATCGTGAACGCGCACTCAAACTCAAGGAAGTGGGTGCCATGAGCGAGCAGGACATATCGAACTCGGTGACCGAGGCTGAAACAGCGTTGGCGCAGGTTGAGTCCAGTCAGGCTCAATTGACGTCTCGGGAGTTACAGCTCAGGTATGCAACGGTTGTATCGCCCGACGATGGTGTGATCAGTACCCGCACTGCAACGATTGGCACAGTAGGCGCGGTCGGCGATGAGCTGTTTCGGCTCATACGCCAGAGTCGACTCGAATGGCGAGGTGAGCTTACCGCTGCGCAGGCAGGGCAGGTGGCTGCTGGCCAGATTGTGACGTTGGCGCTGCCAGATGGCCAGGTCGCGCAAGCAACTGTCAGGCAAATGGCACCCGCGTTGAACGCTCAAACGCGCCTCGCAATGGTGTATGCAGACATCATTTCGGGCAGCACAGCGCGAGCGGGCATGTATGTACAAGGGCGTATTTCAGTGACGCAGCAGAGTGCGTTGGTGGTGCCCGCTGGTAGTGTCTTTATCCGCGATGGGCATAGCCATGTATTCAAACTCGATACGCAACAAGGTGCTGCGAAGGTATCTCTTCAGGTCGTGAAGACTGGCCGCCGCCAGGCTCAGGATGTAGAGATCGTGCAGGGTTTGAGTGAGGGAGACCGTGTTGTGGTACAGGGCGCCGGTTTTGTGAATGATGGCGACAGCGTAAGGATTGTTCAGGCACCTGCGGTTGCGATTTCTGCTACGACAGTTGCAAACGGAGCAGAGAAATGAACCTGGCTACCTGGTCCATACGCAATCCGATCCCCTCTATCCTGCTGTTTGCACTGCTTACCCTGGCGGGCATATGGGGGCTGTGGAAGTTACCGATTCAGGATATGCCCGATGTCGATATGCCGGTTGTTCGCATAGCGCTTTCGCAACCCGGTGCTGCACCTGCTCAGCTTGAAACCGAAGTGGCGCGTAAAATCGAAGACTCGCTGGCCACGCTGGACAGAATCAAGCACATAAGCACCGTGATCACTGAAAGCTCCGTGAATATTGCGGTTGAGTTCGAGCTGGGCAAGCCTCTTTCCGATGCATTGATGGAATCCAGGGATGCCGTTGATCGCGTTCGCTCCGACTTGCCTGACGATCTACTGGAGCCGCAGGTAAGCGCTGTGCGTGCGAGTAGTGAAGCTATTCAGACTTATGCCATCGCCATGCCTGCCATGAACGAAGAGGCTTTGTCATGGTTTGTGGATGACACGGTAGCCAAGACGATATTGGGGGTAAAAGGTGTTGGCCGTTTCGAGCGTATCGGTGGCGTGATGCGGGAAGTACGGGTGACTCTGGACCCCGCTTTACTCATCGCCCACGCTGCGACTGTCGGCGAAGTCTCGCTTGCATTGAGCAACGCTCAGCAGCAAAGCTCAGGAGGGCGCGCCAGACTTGGTGGTGGCGAACAGGCGGTGCGGACTATTTCACTGGCTGGCCAGGCTTCCGAGTTGTCGGCATTGCCGATAGCGTTGTCGGATGGACGATCACTGCGACTGGATCAGTTGGCAACGGTCACTGATACGGTTGCCGAACGCAGTCAGATAGCACTGTTGGACGGGAAGCCCGTTGTCGGTTTCCGGATCTACCCGTCCATGGGGCAGGACGTTACTCGAATCGCAGCCGGTGTAAAGGCGGCGCTGGCCGGGTTGCAGCAAAAGCGTCCGGGCTTGCAGGCCACTCTGGTCACTAACAGCGTTGATTACACGCAAGAGCAATTCGATGGTTCGCTGTTCATGCTCTACGAAGGGGCGTTATTGGCTGTGCTGGTGGTCTGGTTCTTCCTGCGGGACTGGCGAGCCATGTTGATAGCCGCTTCGGCGCTGCCACTGTCGATTCTTCCGACATTCGCTGCCATGGCGTGGTTTGGTTTTTCGCTTAACACGATAAGCCTGCTGGCGCTGGCAGTCATAGTCGGCATCCTGGTGGACGATGCAATTGTGGAAGTCG
The DNA here is from genome assembly GCF_015471405.1 of Pseudomonas cichorii. Taxonomy (GTDB): domain Bacteria; phylum Pseudomonadota; class Gammaproteobacteria; order Pseudomonadales; family Pseudomonadaceae; genus Aquipseudomonas; species Aquipseudomonas serbiensis. The sequence continues at coordinate 365,269 of NZ_BLVZ01000003.1, read as the reverse complement.
AGAACATTGAGCGCCATGCACGCATGGGCAAGCCTATGGAGCAAGCAACGGCTGATGCTGTTACGGAGATAGCGCTGGCGGTGATTGCTACCACAATGGCGCTTGTCGTCGTGTTTCTTCCCACCGCGATGATGGGCGGGGTGCCCGGCCTGTTCTTTCGAGAGTTTGGTTGGACCGCAGTAGTTGCGGTGCTGGCTTCGTTATTGGTAGCCCGGCTGATTACTCCGATGATGGCAGTCCGGTTTCTGAAACCGTATCCCCCTCGTGCGGATGAGTCCGAAGTGTTGGATGGCCGCGTGATGCGCACCTATCTGCGCTTGGCACATTGGTGCCTTATGCATCGCAAATCCACGCTGGCCCTGACATTTGCATTCATGGTCGGTTCGGTGGCTCTCGTACCTTACTTGCCAACGGGCTTAATGCCGGCCTCTGACCGTGGATACACCACAATCAGCATCGAATTACCTCCCGGCAGCGCACTACAGGATACCCTGACAACTGCCGAAGCTGCTCGTGCCCGACTGGCCACGCTGCCTGGCGTCCAGCGGGTGTTATCTACTGTGGGGGCGGCGCAGGCGGACAGTGATAATTTACAGGGTGGAGACGTGCGTCGCGGAGCTTTGGATGTGACGTTGATGCCTCGCGCCGAGCGCGGCGATCAAACGTCGATTGAAAACTCCATACGCGCAGCACTGCAGAGTGTGCCGGGGGCACGTTTTACCGTAGGCAGCGGCAATATCGGCGAACAAATGTCGATCATTCTGACCAGTGATGACGCTGTCGCACTGAAAGCCAGCGCTCAGGCTATCGAGTCTGAGCTTCGAGGAGTACGCGGCTTGTACAACGTCAGTTCTACGGCAAGCCTGGAGCGCCCGGAAATTACCGTCCGGCCCGATCTGGTGCGGGCTTCCGAGTCAGGCGTCAGTACAGCCGCAATTGGCGAGACGGTACGTATCGCAACGGCCGGAGATACGGACTCACGACTTGCGCGGCTCAATCTCGACAATCGACAGGTGTATATACGCACACAACTGCCTGAGGCTGTTCAGCAGGATGTCGAGTCCTTGAGCAATCTTCGAGTGCGGGGCCGCGAGGGGCTTGTGCCGCTTGGGAATGTGGCACACATCAGCATCGGCAGTGGTCCGGCACAGATTGAGCGCTATGATCGGCGCCGCTACGTGACCATCAGTGCCGAACTGGGTGGGACGCCCCTTGGCCAGGCGCTTGCTGACACCCTGGCTTTACCTGCGGTGCAAGCCATGCCGTCGAGTGTGCAGATTGTTCAGGCAGATGATGCCGAACTCATGGAAGAGCTGGGGCTGGGCTTCGGGTTAGCCAGCCTTATTGGTGTGGTGTGCGTTTACTGTGTTCTGGTGCTGCTGTTCAAGGACTTCCTGCACCCGGTCACCATTCTTTCGGCTATCCCTCTGTCACTGGGCGGTGCTTTTGTCGGTCTGCTCGTTGCGGGCAGCGAGTTGAGTATCCCGTCAATGATCGGGTTGATCATGTTGATGGGTATTGTGACCAAGAACTCGATTCTGCTGGTCGAGTACACGATTGTAACGATGAGTGAGCAGGGCGTTGCGTTGAATACGGCGCTGCTTGACGCTTGCCACAAACGTGCGCGCCCCATCGTGATGACAACTATTGCAATGATCGCCGGCATGTTGCCGATCGGGTTGGGATTTGGTGCCGATGCGAGTTTTCGCCAGCCGATGGCGGTGGCAGTGATCGGTGGACTGATCACATCCACTGCTCTCAGCCTGCTCGTCGTCCCGGTGGTCTTTTCCTGTATGGATAGTGCGCAGCGCCGGATTCGCCATTGGCTTTCTCCACGCTCTACGACAGGGCTCCTGCGTACTGCGTGACGGGCAGATCAAACCTCCGATTCCCGCACCTGCGCTATACCCGATCAGCCAGGTGCCAACTCCCTTTACGACATTGTTACGACACGCCAGACGTACGATTCGATTGCTTGAAAACCTTGGGGTGTAAACCCGGCCTGGCACGTTGTCTTGTCAGGTTGCGCGCGCCCCGATCCTGAAACCAATCGGAACTCCTGGCACTTATGAATAAATCCTGCTCAGTCCTGGCCTGCTTGCTCGCCTTGCCAACCCTCGCTACCGCGCAGACGGCCTCACAGGCCGATTCCCCACGCTGGGGCTTGGGGTTGGGCGTTGGGATATCGGAAAGTCCTTACGCGGGTGAGGGGACAAAAATCACCCCGTTGCCACTGATTCATTATGAAGGGGAGCGGTTCTTTGTACGCGGCCTTACTGGTGGCGCGCATCTGATTCGCAATGAAGGCTTCGAGCTGAATGCCATCGCCTCGTTACGCATGGACGGGATAGATGCCAAGGATTTCGGGCGTAAGGAACTGGCCCGTAACGGTATCGACAGGGACCTGCTCGAAGATCGTGACAATGGTCTGGACATGGGGCTCTCAGCCTCGTGGCGGGGGGCAGCAGGCAAGTTTGAATTGGTCGCCAAGACCGACGTAAGTGGTGCGAGCGAAGGGTTTGAGTTGTCGGCCAAGTACGGTTATGAGTTTGAAGTCGGTCGCGGTAGTCTCGAACCGACTATCAGTGTCAGCCACCTCTCCAAGGATACGGCGAACTACTATTACGGCACCCTGAAAGACGAAGTGGCGCGAGGCGTCGTTGACTACAAGCCTGGCTCAGCCACTATCCCCGAGCTAGGCCTGGCTTACGCCCACCCGATCGGCCAGAACTGGCAGTTCATGAGCTCCGTGCAGTACAAGTTTCTGCCCAATGACATTAGCGACAGTCCGCTGCTTGAGGCTGACACCGATGGCGAAGGATCGGTTATGTTTGGCATCTCGCGGCGCTTCTGAGGCAAGGCACCGTTGTCTGTTTTACCCCACCTCTCGTTCGTGGGAAGAAACTGCGATTCGCAACCCCTATTACATTTCCGTTGTGAAAAGGTCTGTCAAATGAACTCCGGCCTGGCTCATCCGATATCGTTACAAGTCCTTATCATCGAGGATAACCGCTTGCTTGCAGCCAACATGTTTGACTATCTGGAAGCCTGCGGACATATCCCTGATGCAGCACCCGATGGCCACTCAGGGTTGAGTCTTGCGATCCAGAACCGCTACGACGCGATCATTCTGGACTGGATGTTGCCACGAATGGACGGCATGAGCGTCCTGCGCAAACTACGAGAGGAACATGGGTGTGTAACGCCAATTATCATGCTCACCGCCAAGGACCAGCTCGAAGGCAAATTGTTGAGTTTCGAACAGGGCGCAGACGACTACCTTGTCAAACCTGTGGCCTTGCCGGAGCTCGAAATCCGCTTGCGCGTCATGGTCAGTCGCGCCAAGGCCAGTGCGGCAGCAGGGCGCCAGTTGCGAATACGCGATTTGACATACAACCTGGACAGCCAGGAGGTTACAAGAGGCTCGCGCACGCTAACGCTCTCCGGGACGCTGAGGAATGTATTGGAGTTGCTGATGCGTGAGTCGCCAAGAACGGTACGCCGTGATCGTCTTGAGGGTTTGATCTGGGGCGAAAGTGTTCCTGATGGAGATCTGCTGCGCTCACATATGCACCTGTTGCGTCGCGCCATCGACCAGAATGGCGAACACAAGCTTCTTCATACGGTTACTGGCACTGGCTATCGTCTGGGTGAGAGCGGCGAATGAAGTTTCCATGGCGTTTGCAGAGTGTGCAATGGCTGGTCAATGTGAGCTTTGCAATGTTTGGTGTGATGCTCACGCTAGCGCTTGTCGTTCAGGGCAGGCTGAGTCAAGGGCTGGTCGAGCACCCAGTCTGGCAGCAAGTGCTGGAGTCGAGCACGCAGAATGTTCTGCACTCTTCCCGAGCAGACTTTAGTGATACGTTGCCCACCGAGGGCGCGGTGAGGGGTTGGCTGTTAACCCGTGATGGAACGCTACCCGCTGACATGCCAGCGTTCCTGGCGACTCTGGCACCCGGATATTACAGGGAAGGCGAACTTGATAGCATCGCGGACTCTTCGCCGCTTTCCGGTGTGCTGTCTATTGTGACACCGAGGTGGGGGCCTTTTGCTGACGCACCCGGTGACACCACTCGTGCCCGCGCTTACACCGCCCTGGTGACCTCTGTGCCGCAGGGGCGATTGATCATGGCAATCGACATGACCGGGCTGGAAGACGAGCAGAACGCAAGCGTACAACTCAGCCTGGTGTTTCTGCTGTTCAATTTCATCCTGATCTGCCTGGTGATCCGATGGTTCCATCTGAGCCTGACCAGACCCATTGCGGACCTGGCATGGCGGATGCGCAAGCTCGATCCGTTGAAACCGTCGCAACGGCTTCCGGCGACCTATCGTAAAAGCGAACTTAATACCATCGCTCAGGAAGCCAACGCGCACCTTGAGCGGGTCGAGCTCGCGGTTGAGCGTGAACGCAGCCTGCTGGATCAGGCCAGCCACGAATTTCGTACGCCTCTGGCAATTATTTCTGGCGCTGCGGATGTGCTTCATAAACAACAATTACCCGAACGGGCACAGCGGCCGCTACGCCGGATTGACGAAGCAGTGGATACACTCACGCAGATCATGGAAGCTCTGTTGTACCTGTCACGCGAGCCAAGCCCTCAAGAGCGAAAGCAAGTTACCGTGTTGCACGGGCTGCTTCCTGAACTGGTGAATGACCACACCTATCTGCTTTCTGGAAAACCAGTGCGTTATGTGTTGGGAGATATCGAACCTTTAACCTTGCAGGCCCCTGAATCCATGGTGCGAATCGCGGCAGGCAATTTGCTCAGGAACGCTGCGGAGCATACCCACGAAGGCGAAATCCATGTGTCACTTGTGGATGGAGTATTGTGTATCCGTGACTCCGGCTCGGGCTTCGATGCAACCCAGGCGGCCTATCGTTTCACTGAATCACTCAAGCAATCTGGGAAACGGGCAGGCGGTGCAGGGCTGGGTCTGTTTCTGACCCAGCGCATCTGCGAGCGGTTTGGCTGGCAACTGACCCTTGAGTCGTCCTTGTCTGTTGGAACTTCAGCGATTATTGATTTCATGCCGGATCGCGGGTGATTTACATCGCATCAGGACGACGATTTCAACAGATTCCACAGAACCTCATCATTGAAGTCACGGATCACGCTTTTGGCGCCTGCTTCTCGCAGCTGGTTTTCATCAAGCCCCGACAAGACGCCGAAGGTATGGATGCCAGCGGTATTTGCTGACTGTACGCCCGCCAGCGAGTCCTCGAAGGCAAGCGCGTTGTCGGCGCTCACACCGAGAAGTTCCAGGGCCGTCAGGTACGGCATGGGATGGGGCTTGCCGCGTTCCAGTTCTCCGCCGATGACGATGGTCTCGAAGCGGTCTACGATTCCCAGGCCGGTCAACATGGCCATGGCGTTCTCTCGTGGCGCGTTGGTCACCACGGCAGTGCGCAGGCCGGTGTCCTGTGCATGATCGAGAATGCGCAGCACGCCAGGCACGGGGATGGTTTCTCCCAGTTGAGCGCGAAACATGGCCTCTTTCTGAGCGGCCAGATCAGCGTATTGCGACGCAGGAATATCGGGAAACAGGCCGCCGAAAATCATGTCATCCGGGAAGCCCATGACATGGGCCTTGTAGTAGCCGAGGTCCATCGAGCGATCCCAGCGTGCCAGCAACTGGTTGTAGGCGTTCAGGTGCAGTTCATCGGTATCGATGAGGGTTCCGTCCAGATCGAACAACAGCGCAGAAAGGGCCATTGGTTCTTACTCCTTTAAATGTGCAGTAGTGTTGCCGATGGACCAGACACCCCGCAGGGCCGGCACCAGCGGCAACATGAGAAGGGGATAGACGATCAACAGGCTGAAGGCGGCCTCGACCCCTATTCGCTCAGACAGCAACCCGAGCAGAAACGGCGCCAGCAACAACGCGACGCCTACTGCCTGTGATGCCTGGGTGCTGAGTGCCGAACTTGCGTGGGGCGCGACGCGCATGGCAGAGCCCAGAATCAGCGGGAAGAAGTTGCCCAGGCAGGCTCCGAGCACAAAGGTAAATATTGCTGTACCGACCAGCCCCTCTATCAACGACAGCACCAGCAGTGTAGCAATGGCGCTGAGAATCACCGCCGTCAGCAAGGTCAGTGGTGCTACCCGGCGCAGCGCATAGCTGCTGGCCAGACGCCCGCAGACGGTGCCGGCAAAGTACAGGCTCATCAAGGTCGCGGCGACTGATGCGCTGGTCTGGACATGGGTCTTGATATATTCCGCGCCCCAGAACCCTACACCCCATTCTGCCGAGATCCCCAGAATTACCAGCGCCCACAGGCTGAACCGCGTCAGAGATTGCGCACGCAAGGTGTCCGAGGCCGTTGCCGATGACGCGATCTGCTCAGAGTCCGGCCGATGGATCGTCAGTGGCGCGCAGAACATCATCAAGGCCCACGCACTGACGATCAGCGGAGCCGTGCGCCAGGAAAGCCCGATGGCCGTCGCGGCGCCCACCAGCAATGCACCGCCCAGCACGCAGAGCCCAGCGACAATGTGCGCTTCCACCAGTTTTGCGGCAGCCTGCTGACGATAGCGTTTGCCGAGCATGGCCTGCCCGACGGCCATGACCAGCCCCCCGGACAACCCCATGAGGACGCTGCCCGGCAGGGTCATGGGCAAGCCGCCCGCGATGGCAAACAGTCCGCTCGCCAGCACAATCGAGCCTATTGCGATACGCCCCGTGCCGATTGGCAATGCCCGGCGTTCCAGCCAGCGATACGGAATGCCGATCAGCACCAGCCCCAATGCATAGGCCGCAAAATGCAGGCCTGTCCAGCGCAGGTCCAGATCGAATTCGGCACGCAGAAACGGCATCAAAGGACCGAGCATGCCTTGCTGAGCGCCGAACAGGCCGAACATCAGGTAAATCGACCATGGCCGTCTTTGCGTGTGAGCCATGTCGGTCATAGGCCAGCCTTTGTGTCGAACAGTGAATGCCAGCGTGCGCAACGAGCGACCTTGGCGTTGCTGGCCTCTATTGCATCCAGCGCTTTCAGGTCAACCGCCGCTAGCGTATCGCTCGACACGCCGCCGACCACGACCTTGCCATAGCCTCTGCTGATTGCAGCGGCCTGCGGCGAAAGCATCCAGCCAAGTGCTTGCAGCGCCTGCGTTGCCCGTTGCGAGCCGGCACGGCAGCCGAACACTTCAAACTCGTAACGCCGTGCATCAGCGGGGACGCACCAGTGCAATGAAGGATGCTGCGCCACTGCGCGAGTGGCCGCCGTGGACACTGTCACCCCGACGAATGCCCGGCCTTCAAGCACGGCTTCTATCGGCGCAGTCGAAGACCCGCTGATCGAAGGTCGTAGCTGTGCAACTTCAGCCAGCATGTCCCAGGCCCCGCCGCTGTAATGTTCCAGCAGTGCGCTCAGGTGCAGATAGCCTGCGCCCGAACGCCCCGGGTCTGGCAGGGCAATGCGTTGCGACCACGCCGGTGCGCAAAGCTCTTCCCAGGAGCGTGGAGGCGTCAAACCCTTTGCAGCAAGCACTTGCGGGTCGTAGCAAAAGGCGGGCACGAAGCCTGACGGGCTGAACCAGCGCCGGTCGGCTGCAATCGCCTCGGGAGGCAATGTCGAGCCATCCAGGCCGTCAAGAACCCGCAACTGTGAAGCCAGAGCGGGATCGAGAAGGGCGGTGGCAGCGGTTCCCAGAAGCAGATCCCAGTCACCCGCCGTGCCGTCGATCACCCGCTCGATCAACTCTGACGTGGACCAGCGTGAAAGGCTCACGGGCACGCCGATATGCTCGCTGATACCTGCCACGAACTCGGCAAGCTCGGCGTTTTCCATCGAGCTGATAGCGATAAGTTCATTCATTCCCGGCCTCAATCCAGCAGTCGATGCAGTTTGGCGTATTGCAGGAGCATGATGGTCTTGCCGTCGCAGATCGCGCCGGTATCGATCATCGACAGCGCTTCATCCAGAGGCACTTCGAGGACTTCGATGTCTTCGCCTTCGTCCTCAAGACCACCCCCTGCGCTCAGTTTGTCTTCGTCGAAATATTCCCCGACAAAAAAGTACAAACGCTCGGTCACTGATCCGGGACTCATGAAGGCCTCAAACACCTTGCGCACTTCCTGAATGCGATAACCGGTTTCTTCCTCGGTTTCCTTGCGGATGCAGGTCTGTGGGTCGTCCCGGTCCAGCAGCCCGGCACAGGTCTCGATGAGCATGCCATCGTGTTCGTTGACGAAGGCAGGAAAACGGAATTGCCGGGTCAGGACCACGGTCTGTTTCAGCTTGCTGTAGAGCAGGATGGTAGCGCCGTTGCCCCGGTCATAGGTTTCACGGGTCAGGGTGCTCCAGGTGCCGTTATTGCTCTGAAAGTCGTACGTGGTCTTGCGCAGGACGTACCAGTTGTCCGACAGCACGTCGACCTGCTTGATACGCACCCGGTCCTTGGTGGCGATGGCTTTGTTCACTGTTTGGCTCCCAGATGAGTAGCGTTGGGTGCCACCGTCAGCAGCCGTGCGACCATTTCAGGATCACGATGCTCAGGTGCAGTCATCACGGCAGTATCCAGCGCATGGTCGCACCCGGATGAACAGGCGCCCTGATGCTCACCCAGACGGGTGACGGCTTCGGTGACCAGACGGCGGGTCAGGGTAAAGGTGTCGGCCATGCGCTGGGCAACCAGGGTGGCGTTCACGTCTTCGTGGGACTCGTGCCAGCAATCGAAGTCAGTCGGGATGGCAATCATCGCGTAGCAAAGCTCCGCTTCACGTGCGAGCTTGGCTTCAGGCATGGCGGTCATGCCGATCACGGTGCCGCCCCACTCACGATAGAGGTGGGATTCGGCGCGGGTCGAAAACTGTGGCCCTTCCATGACCACATAGGTGCCGCCATTGCGGGCCTGCACGTCAGCGGTTTCTGCGGCGCTTGCCAGCACCGAGCGCATGCGCCCGCACACGGGGTCGCCAAAGGGTACATGACCGACCAGGCCCGGCCCGAAGAAGGTCTTTTCACGCTGGATCGTACGATCGATGAATTGATCGATCAGCACGAAGCTGCCCGGCGGTGCATCGTGGGTCAGGCTGCCCACGGCACTGACCGATAACAGTTGGGTACAGCCGACACTGCGCAGCGCAGCGATATTGGCCCGCACATTGATGAACGAGGGCGGGATGGTGTGTCCGACGCCATGGCGCTGCACGAAGGCCACCGGCACATTGTTGAGGGTGCCCAGGGTGACAGGTGATGAAGGTTTGCCGAACGCAGTCTCGCATTCGACCAACTGGATATCCTTCAAGCCGGGCAGTTGCTGAAGACCACTGCCGCCAATGATGCCGATACGTTGAACCTGCTGGTGTGCCGATGAATTATTCACACGCTGCCTCTCGTCTTCAGGGTGGTTTCTGGTTGTCCGGTGGTCACCAGACGCTCATACAGTTCGGAAAGCGCAGTGGGTGCGCTGCCGCGCTTGAGCAACAGGCCTTCACTGGCGTTGTTGCTGTAGCGTGGTTCATGAATCTTCAGATGCCGGTCGATGGCTGGCAGGTAGTTCCAGCGAACGCCGGGGTACAGCGAGTGCGCCAGATGGTAGGCGTCGGATGTCGGGGCGATGAACACGCGAATCAGCCATCCGCTGATACCGAAGTAATCGGTGGGGCGGCCTGCCAGGTATTCGAGGTCGCGTCGATCTCTGGACGTCCCTTCGACAAACCAGCGGTGCTCGGTGAGCAGCGATACCCAGGCAAAGACCGGGTACGACGTCAGTAGCGGGACCAGCCAGCCAAACAGCACGCCTTTCCAGCCGCCGGCCCAATAGAGCAGGGCAGCGACGGCTATCAGGCACAGCACCCGGACCACCGTCGTCAGGCGCGAGTGGTTCAACAGGCTGCTGCGTGCCATGGTCGTCAGGTTGACCCAGGCGCCACGCGGCGTCAGCGGGTAGAGCAGCAGCGCGTAGAAGCTGGTGGAGGAAATACCTGCCACATAGCCACCGGCATGCACCCTCGCACGGTTCGGGTCCCGGCTGGGGTGATTGGGGTTGCGATGGTGTTCCAGCGTGTGGGTCTGGTGGCGGCTGCGCATGTCGCGTTTGAACGCCGGAAACTGATAGAAAACGTTACTCAGCCACCACTGCCATTCATGGTTGGGGCATAACGCGAAATGCACGGCGTTGTGTCCGAACTCCTGCAGGGCGCGCAGGCGTCCGCCACTCCAGAGCACCACCAGCAACCACATCAACGGTGTCGAGTAGATCGATGCCAGTACAACGGCAGCTACGATATCCAGCCAGGTCCAGATGAAGGGCAGCGGCGCGAACCACTCATCCAGTGGCCGGTAGTAGTGCTCCTTGCGGTCGGGAATCCGTGGCTCCAGCCTTAACAGCCTCAGAATGCGCTGATGGTCGCGGTAATAAAAGGTGACCATCGCGCGTAATGCCAATGCTGTGGCAATCAGGCCGATCAGAACCGTGTGCGAGGTGGTCATGGTCAGGCACTCCCGGTTTCGGCGCACCGTGCGTGAGCGGGTGCAAAGCGTTGCAGCAGTTCGTCCAGGTTGCTGAACAGCGGCGCACCGCTGGCACGCAGGCGTTCGCTGTTCTGATGGCCGGTCGAAACCAGTACTGGCGACCAGCCCACAGCATTCGCCACCTCGAAGTCGTGCAGCGTATCGCCGACGAACAGGGTTCGTGAGGCAGGTGTGCCCAGGGTTTTCTGCAACACCACGGCCTCGGCTGTCTTGCTGGTAGCCTGGTTATGGCTCAGCCCCACGACATGCTCGAAATAGTCATGCAGACCCTTGGCTTCAAGGGTCTGAACCAGCACATCGCAATGCGACGCCGAGAGAATCGAGACGCCGATACCGGCACGTTTTGCAGCGTCGAGAAACTCGATCACACCCGAGTGCAACGGGCAGTGCGCGACATTTGCGTCGAAGTGCTCCAGGTAACGCTGGACGATGGTGGAGAAAGGCACGCGGTCCAGATCGAAGCCGAGCGCGGCGTAGAAGCCGGCAATCGGAAAGTTGAACCTGGCCCGATACAGGTCAGCGGTAATGGGTGGGACATCGAAATGCTCGCCGCAGCGATTCACGGCGAAGACAGCCAGATCGATATCGTCGATCAGGGTACCGTTCCAGTCGAACACCACATGTTCGATGCCGGAAAAATGCAGGGGATCGTCGATCATTGTCGGGTGTTCCTGGGAAATAGGGCATTGAGTGCGATGCGCGACACAATTGCCGGCGAGTAGAGTCGGCTGGGATCTACTACCAGATTGGTCACACCGATTTGTGTCTCCAGCGCCCGGCGATTGCTCGCCGAGAGCTTGCCAAGCCCGGCGCCGAACCAATGGTCAAAGCGGGTGCGCCAGGTGCGTTCACCGGAGGTTTCCGGGAAGCGGAAATCCTCGGTCGTGGCCATGTTCCATGCACCATCGACCACGCCACACAGCAAACCCTGCAACTGATGGCAACTGAGCGAGCGATCCAGCAGCGCGTCAAGGCGGTTGTCGATGCAGTCGGCTTCCAGTGCGCCAATGGTCATGCCCTGACTGTACAGCGGGTTCATGCTGCTCAGGGCATCACCCACGACCAGCAAACCTTCCGGCCAGTGTTCAAGGCGGTCGTAGTGAGTGCGACGGCTGCCGGGCATCTTGAACGTGAAGACTTCCGACAGCGGTTCGGCTTCGCGGATGACTTCATGGATATCCGGCACCGGCAGGTCGGCCAGGGCTTGCAGAAAGTCGTCCGGATCCTTGCCGGGAAAATGGCCGAACCAGCCACCGGTGGTCACCATCCAGCGATCACCCTCGATGGGGCTGATCACGCCCATCGAGCGTTGTGCCGGGGCCGTTGGCAGCACCAGCAACACTTGCCATTGTTCGGCGAACGCGGGGAGCCGCTTGTAGATGCGCGATGCATAACCCAGCTCGGTCTTGACCAAGCTGTTTTGCACCGTGCCGAAACCGGCCTCTTTCAGCCAGGAGGGCATATGCGTGCCCCGGCCGCTGGCGTCCACCAGCAGATCGCAGGGCAAATGTTGCGCACCCGAACCGTTGTCGATGGTCACGCCGCTTACATGACGTCGGTCTTCGATACCTGCAAACTCGATGCCCGTCACTCGCGTGCCGGAAAGAATATCCACCTGCGGCACAGTCGTCAGGCAACGGCGAAGCTGGTTATCGATGAGCCTGCGGCTGCAATAGTGAGCATGAATGCCGCTGCGGTAACGGTTTTTCCAGCGACCGCCCTGATACCACTTTACATCGTGACCCAGGTCCGCCACCTGGGCACCGTCTTGCTCAAGGGCACTCAGCAGGCCCGGGAAAATGCGCTCGATGATCTGCTTGCCGCGCAACAGCAACAGATGCACGTGATGTTCCTGGGGAAGGCTCTGGCGCGGACCGGTTTCGTCGTAGAAATCACTTTTCTCGATCACGGTGACACGCTCGAAGCGTTTCGCCAGCACCGCAGCGGTCAGGCAGCCGGTCACGCTGCCGCCGATCACCACCGCATGGCCCGAGCGCCGGCCCGATTCAGTTGGGAGAGTAGTCATTGAGCACCTTGGCGATGTAGTGCAGGTCGTCGTCCAGCAGACCCGGATGCAAGGGCACCGTCGTCAGTGAGCGCAGCAACCTGGCGGCGTTGGGGCAATCGCGGTGATAGCGGGTCAGTAACGGCAGTTGATACAGCGGCTGGTTGTCGTACTTGCCTATATCCGACTCGATACCGTGCCGTTGCTGGTAATGCACCAACTGGCGACCGTCATGCCCCACCGATTGCAGTAACAGCGAATAACCGTTCACGACGCCACCGGGGACCACGGGCAGTTCGCGAAACGCCGGGTTGTCGAGCAGGCCCAGAAGCCGCTCGCGGTTGTCCAGACGTTGTTCCAGATGCACACCGAGCTGACGTGACCTGGCCAGGCCAACGGCAGCTTGCAGACCGCCCAGTTTCAGGTTGATGCCCAGAGACTCGCCGGTCAGATTGCCGAAGCGGGTGTAGGCGCGAATCCGCCGTGCCCGCTCATCGTCATCGGTCATCACGAAGCCACCTTCGCCGGTGGAGATGAACTTGCAGTCATGGGTGCTGAAGCAACTGATGTCGCCATGGCGCGCCAGCCATGTTCCGTCCAGACGGGTCATGTGGGCGTGGGCCAGGTCCTGAATCAGCGCGATCCCGGCTTCCTGCGCAAATGCCCAGGTCGCGTCAGAGTTGATCGGATAACCCCACATCGGCACTTCGATCACTGCACAGGTCCGAGGGCTGACACAGCGCCGCAGGTCCTGCGGGTCAAGACCGAAACTGTCCGGCGCGACATCGCAGAACACCGGCACAAGCCCCATGGATAGAATCGGCAGTACCGTACAGATCGGTCCGGTCGGGGCGACGATGACTTCATCGCCTGGCTTGAAGTCGACGCCAGACAGCGCCGCCGTCACCGAAGCGGCACCTGACGACACGGCAATCACATGCTTGATGCCGTACAGCGCAGAAAGCGCTGCTTCGTACTCTTCGACAATCGGCGAGGTGCCGGTCAGGCCCGAGTGCAGGGCCCGCTCCAGTTCGTGCAGGTCGTCAGCCGAGTGCAGAGTGCCTTTCTGGGTAATGGTTCGCAGGCTCATGACGACACCTTTATCCCCACCAGATCCCACAGCGCATCGTCTGCGAAGACTCGGTCTACCATTCGCCGGAAGTTGGGAAACATCTTCAACTCAGCCGTTTCCTTATGGCTGAAGAAGCGCGCGTGTTCGACCTCTCTGTCGTCCGGGCAGGCGAGCAGAGGAGTTGCCGTGACATAGATCAGGTCAAGGTGATAGTGCGGCCCGCGCTTGTCGTCGATGTATTCGCACAGTACCCGATACGGTTGATGCAGCACGGTAACATCGGTTTCGACATCGGCGAGTTCTTCGTCGCGCTCGCCGAGCAGTTGGGCGTGTATCCCCGTCTCCTCGAAAATTTCCCTCAGTACTGCGACGTCGGGGGTTTCTCCCTGTTCGATATGGCCACCGGGATACAGCCAGACACCGAGCTTGCGGTGATGCAACAGCAGCATCTTCCGGTCCGGGTTCAAGACGAACCCGGACGCGGTGAAATGCCGATCCAGTTGTGAGCGATCGAGTGGGGCCGTCATTTACGCGGCACCGTACTGATTGATGCGATCTGCCATGTAGTCCAGTTCCGTCTGGGTAATGTCCGGATGAACCGGAATTGTCGTCATGCCCGCCAGCAAGGCCTCAGCGTTTGGACATTCGTTACGGTATTGGGCGAGTGCCGGGAATTCATAGAGCGCCTTGCAACCATAGCGCTTGATGTCGGAAGGGATACCCGCGTCATCGAGATAATCGATAAAAGCACGGTTGTCGGCAAAGTGCAGTTCAAGATTGAGGAAGTAATAGTTCGGCAGACCGCCATCGATGATCTTCTTCTCGCGGACCTTGCTGTGATCCAGCTTGCTGAGGAAGTAGGCCGTGTTCGCACGGCGTTTCTCGATTTGACCGGCCAATGACGCCAGACGGCTACCGCCCAGGGCGGCCGGCAGTGCAGCAAGCTTGTAGTTGAGGCCGAAGTCCTTGCCATTGAGGTTGCCGAAGCGGCTGTAGTCACGGCAGCGCTGGGCCAGTGCATCGTCATCGGTGAGGATGAAACCGCCTTCTCCGGTGGCCAGTGGTTTGCGCTCATGGGTGCTGAAACAGGACAGGTCACCGAACTGCGACAACGGGCGCCCTTGCAGGGTCGTGCCGTGGGAGTGAGCCAGGTCCAGAATCAGCTTGATGCCCAGTTCATGGGTCAGCAGGCGCAGTTCGTCGACTTCAGTCGGATAACCCCACATCGGGATGTCGATGATGGCCTTGGTGTTCGGTGTGATGCGGGCCTTGATCGAGGCTGGATCTGCACCGAAGCCGTGGGCGCGGGTATCGACGAAGATGGGGTTGGCCCCGGCGGCAATGATCGGGTAGATGGTGCACAGCGGGCAGCTCGGTGTCAGCAGGACGTCATCGCCAGGGCCTACGCCGGATGCGTAAATGGCCACGCTGAGCGCCGCGCCGCCTGACGAAACGGCAATGGCGTGCTGCGCCTCGAACCACTCGGCGAGCTTGCTTTCGTATTCGCCGACCACATCGCTGGTGCCCGACAGCGGGCGTTCCAGGGTCAACTTCATGGTCAGCAGGTCGTCGGCATACACCGGGCGATATTTATCTGAAACAGGCTTGTGTGCAGTGGCGGTACTGGAAAGATTGGCTGACATGTTCATGGATTCCGTAACAGGCTATGGGTGGGCTCAAGCGCTAAGGGCAAGGTTTGGTTCGGCTGCGTAGCAGATGCTCTCGATTACCCTGTAAGTCGGGAGCAGGCTCTCGAAGCTCGCCTCATAGGCTGTGTTGGTACGTACGGCGTGGAAGAACTTTTCCAGCTCGCCGAAATAACCGCTGCGCTCATAGCCGGAATCCAGTGGCCCTGGCTGCCACGCCCCACGCCAGCGTTTGGCCGTACCGGTGGCACTGGTGCCGTGCTCCGGTTCGTGCATGGTGATGTTCCACAGGTTGTTGAGTTCCACCATCATCGAGTTCGAGCTGACAATCTTCATGTCGAATTCAAAGTAGGGGAACAGGGTGCCGCTGAGCAGGCTGACGCTGGCACCTGTGCTGAATTGCAGCTCAAGGCTGACCAGCAATGAGTCGCCGTGACGCTGCACCCGGGACTCGATATCACGCAGTTCGCCGCCACCGAAGGTCACGCCCAGGTCGATGGTGTGAATGGCCTGGGCCAGCAGGAAGGAACGCAGTGTCGAATCCAGGCCCCAAAGCGGCGACGTGGGTTTGCTTGCATAGTGGTTGAGCTGAACATGCACGATCTTGCCGAACTGTTCAGTGCTGGTCATCTGACGCAACTGCTGCATGGGCTTGGCGAACTTGAAGTTCATGCCGACGCCGGTAACCACTTTGGCATCGTGACTGGCAGCGATCAGTGCTTCCAGTTCGTCGAGGGTGAAGCAAGGTGGCTTCTCGACAAAGACATGCACGCCCCTGGCCATGGCCTTGAACGCAAGATCACGATGCGCCTGAGGTGGGCAGGCCATGACGACTGCATCGAGCCCGGGGCAGGCAAGCATCTCGTCGAAGTTATCAGTGATCATCACGTTGGATACGAAACGATTGATTTCTTCTGCACGGGTTCGGTCGCTGTCGCAGACCGCCACGATACGAATGTCCGGCATTTGTAAAAGTGTGGGCAACAGATTCTCTTTCATCTGTGCGCCGAGACCAACGATACCAACTTTGAGTCCAGTCATAATCATCTCCGTCTTGGAAGAGTTAATGTGTTCATTGGAATTGCGGACAAGCGCGTACACGAATTCCGTAACGGATTGTCTTGCGGACAAACCGAATGAGTTCAGTGTTCATTCAAGTCGTTAGTGCAGGGCGAATGCCCTGGAACATTGAAGTACTCTAAGAGTGAAAGTGACCATCGCTTATGTGCGGCCGCTGTTGCGCAGGCTCGCTGGACGCTTGGTTTTTCAGGCCTTGAGAGCGGATCTTGAGGATGTTCCAGAGCCGGGAGCGCAACGAAATCACGTTGTTCCGGCTGATATCGGGGAGGGTGAACATTCTTGCGAATTGTTCATGTGTTGCTTTGAACGAAGAACGGCAGTTGTTTTTATGATAAGTATTCATGATACGAATCTTCCGTGATTGCCTTATTCAAGCCTCAACATAATCCGTGTTGAAGCAACTGCGTCAGTGTGTCCTGCTGACTGAGTACGGGGCTGAATCTATATCAGCGCTTTGAGCATGGCAACACGGCATATAGATCGAAAAATCATAAAAAAGATTACGTGAGTTATGCCTTTCGTATTAAGCCTTTTTGGTGGTTTGGTAATGACGCTGATTTATAAGGAAATTTCCGGGCGCGTTTGAGTGTGTTTGCCAAAACTTAATAATGCGGCATTTCGATCACGTCCCCCTTTGCCTGTTCATCAATTTCACGCAACAGTCGATAAACCTGCGCCACAGCCTGCAAAGTGGCGCGTGGAATGAACTGACCAACGTTTTCACGATACAGCGTCCGTGCCAGCCAGACGAAGCGCACCACTGGTACACCTGCCTTGCGGGCGCGCTCGATGAGCTCGCGGGCATCGGCGTCGCGGCCCTTGCAGATAATGCGCGGCAACGGGGTTTGCTCCGGGCGATAGAAGAGGGCCACGGCAAAGTGGGTCGGGTTGACCAGCAGCATGTCGGCGTCTTCGACCGGTGCCCTGGCAGGCGCGGCGGAGGCAGGCTGTTGAGAGATTTCGTGTGCCAGTGACTTGCGGTGCGACTTCATGTGCGGGTCGCCTTCGGACTCCTTGTACTCCTTGCGGATATCTTCATGGCTCATGCGCTGGCCCTTGATGAAGAAGTACTTCTGCAGAGCGAAGTCCACGATGGCCAGCACCAGCAGCAGACCCAGGCAGATGCGTGACAGGCGTCTGAACAGATCGACCAGTGCTTTCCAGTAGCTGTCCAGATCCGTCTGGGCAAGGCCGATCAGGTCGCCCAGTGACGGCGGCAGGAGCCAATACAGCACGAGGGTTATCATCACGGCCTTGCACAGGCTGTTGAACAGGTTGAACAACTGCCGTGAAGAGAACATCTGCTGGAACTGGTTGATGGGGTTCAGGCGCTCGAAGTCCAGCTTCAGGGCTTCGGTGGCGAACAGCGGGCCGAACTGGACCCAGCCGCCGGCCAGGCGCATGACTGCGGCAACACCCAGGACCGGGAGCATGAACAGCAGCAACTCCAGGCCTGCCTTGGTCATCACCTCTCCAAGGGCGGCGCCGAAGGGCCGATCCAGCTCCATCATGGGCAGCATGATCAGCTCTTTCAGGCGTTCCATGCCGGAATCCACCATGGCCAGGATCATCTCGATCAGGGCCGCGAAAATGAACAGTTTGGGAATATCCTGGCTTTGCCCGACCTGACCTTTCTTGCGTGCGTCGTCGAGCTTTTTCTGCGTGGGTTCTTCTGTTTTTTCGCTCATGGTCCGGCTTCCGGCAGAGGGCGGTCAGGGGATCTGCAACATCAGCGGTAGCAAGTGCGTCAAATCTTTCAGCTCATCCAGACGGCCTTCGCCCAGCCAGGTGAGCATGGGCATGTACAGCACCAGGAAGCCCAGGCCTACGAGGCTCTTGGCGGGCATCGCCAGGGTTGAAACCTGTAGTTGCGGGCTGTAAAGGCTGAGAATCGCCATGCCGAATTCGATCAGCAGCAACAGGCCTACCAGCGGTGCGGCGTACAGCACCATGAAGCGGAACGTGCTGGCGACCAGCTTGAGATAGACCTCGAATCCTTCGGGGCCGGTGACAGGTACCCATTGGGTGGCAGGCCATACCAGATAACTGTCCCACATGATCTGGGTCAGGCTGGCGTAACCGCCACCTAGGATCATCAGCAGGATCATGACCTGCTTGAGCATATGGCCCAGTTCCGAAGTGTTGTCGCCCAGTGCCGGGTTGATCTGGCCGCCCACCAGCGCACCACGCTGGTTGTCGAACAGGCAGCCGATGGACTCGAACAGCCAGAAGGGCATGGCCAGCAACAGGCCCAGCAGCAGGCCGATAATGCTTTCCTTGAGCAGCAGTGACGTCAGGTCCAGCCAATCGAGGCTCTGGCCCGCGAGGGATTCGCGAATGGCGGGCATGGGGAACAGCGCCAGGGCCAGGACGATGGTGTGGCGCAGCATGCCTTTGAGTTCGGTGAATGCGAACGCCGGAATCAGGAACAGGCACGGGTACAGCCGCGCCATGCCCACTGTGAGGGCAATGATCGATTCGCTGACTTCCTTGAACGGGAGCTCGAACATCTCAAGGCCTCGTCTGACCGATCATGTTGAAAGACAGGTAAGCCAGTTGCATGAGTTCGATACCGATCCAGCGTCCGGTCAGCGCCAGTGCCACGCCCACGGCAACCAGCTTGATGGCGAACGGCAGGGTCTGATCCTGCAACTGCATCACGGCCTGCAGCAGCGAGGTGATGACACCGACAATCACCGCCACGATCAGTGCCGGAGCGGAAAGCACTACCACCAGCAACATGGCCTGCTTGAAAAGCGTCAGGGTTTCCATAAAGCCTCGGCGGATCACATGTAGCTGTAGAAGAGCCCATCGAGCAGGCGGGTCCAGCCATCGACCAGCACGAACAGGAGGATTTTCAGCGGCAGCGAAATGGTCATCGGCGCAACCATCTGCATGCCCAGAGCCAGCAGAATGTTCGAGACAATCAGGTCGATGACGATGAACGGGATGTAGATCAGGAAGCCGATCTGAAAACCGGCCTGCAACTCGGACAATACGAAGGCCGGCACGACAAGCAGCAGGTCATCGCGGCTGGCCTGGGACGACATTTCCTTTGGCCACATGCGCTGGGTGTTTTCCAGCAGGTGGGTCTGAATATCCGGATCGATGTTGCGGGTCATGAACAGGCGCAACGGTTCGATCACATGTTTGCCGGCGCTTTCCATGGCGGCAAAGTTATCCAGGCGTTCGGGGAGTTTCTTGACCCGTTGCCCCATTTCATTGAACACCGGCGCCATGATGAACAGCGTGGCCGCCAGGGCAATGCCATACAACGCCATGTTTGGCGGGGCCTGCTGGACACCGATGGCGTTACGGGTAATCAAGAGCACCATGGCGATCTTCAGGAAGGCCGTGCAGATGATCATCAGCAATGGCACCAGTGACAGAGCCCCCAGAAACAGGGCAAGCGTCAGTGGGTTGGCATCCTGGAGATTCACCGCAAGGCTTCCATGCGGGTGATCTGCAGGCCCAGGCGTCCTTCGACATCCACCAGCTCGCCATGCGCCAGCGCACGCTCGCCATGGAACAGCATGGCATGGCCCGGCGCGCAACCGTTGAAGGTCAGCACGGAGCCGACCGACAGCGAACGCAACTGACCCAGGCTCAGTGAGAGATTGCCCGCACGCAGCGTCAGGGCCAGCGCCAGATCGTTGAAGCGCTCCATATCGTCGCTTCCGTCAGCCGTGTTTTCGGCGAAATCTTCGTGTTCCTGCATATGGATATCGTCGAGCAGAATCGGGTTATCGCTGTCGGAAGCCGCAAAGTGGTCGATAGTGGCATTCATGGTGTCTTGCTCCAGTTCGGTAAGGGTGAAGCACAATGCGTTGGCGGACTCCTGGACCAGGCTCAGGCGGCAGGAGCCCAGTTGCAGTATTCCGTGGCCATCGGGGGTAAACAGTGGATGGTCGGGCAGCAGCACATCGCCGGGGCGCAACCCCTTCAACTGCTTGTAGGTCAGGGCCAGATGGCCCAACAGCAGCGGGGTGTTGATGGGCCACGGCCAGGTCTGGCCGATATGAGTGTGCTGCCATTGGCCGCGATCCAGCAGATCGAGCAGGGTGGCGGGTGGCGCGCTCAGCCTGGAGCAGACCCGCAAACCGTTGATGCGCGCTTCCAGCAGGCAGTCCAGCCCTTGTTCATTGGGCTGATCCAGCGGCTGCAATGTGCCGAACAGGTGTTGCAGCTCGGGGCTCAGGTAATGGTTGTAAAGCTGCCAGTACCACTGA
Organism: Pseudomonas cichorii; assembly: GCF_015471405.1. GTDB lineage: Bacteria > Pseudomonadota > Gammaproteobacteria > Pseudomonadales > Pseudomonadaceae > Aquipseudomonas > Aquipseudomonas serbiensis. Next base: position 344,754 of record NZ_BLVZ01000003.1, on the reverse strand, counting down.
TGGTCTTCGTTGTTGTCCGATTGCTGCAACAGGGCCGGGCAACTGGATAACAGGCCCAGCAGGGCTTCGGTATTGGTCAGCCGCAAAGGCCCGGACGCACATTCCAGATGACCTTCGTCGACGGTCTGGCCGGGTGTGGGCGCCAGGCGCAAGGCCAGTTGGCCTTTTTGCCGATTGAGCTGGAAAGGCAGGCTCAGACCGGTGCCTATCCGTTGTCGGATCGAAGCTTCGGTGGTGCTGACGGGTCTGAGGGCAAGTGCCTGTGCATTCATTTCAATGACCTGCCTGATCGAGAGTGAGCCTGACGCGACGTCCCAGCCGTTGGCTGAGCCATTCACGGCTGGCTTCGCGGTTTTCCTGACAACGCTGCAAGGCAGCATCACGGGCAAAGCGCAGGGCAATATCCAGCCCGTCGCTGCGCGGGATGACCTGTACCGTCACCTTGCCCAGTTCCGGCAGCTCGAAGATGGCTTCCATCGGTTCCATTTCGTTGCTGGCCAGGTGTTCTTCTATCGGGTTGAGCAGCGAGTCCCACAAGGCTTCAACCGGTGCCGGTGGCAGCGAGGCATTGCTGCCATGCTTTTCGCCATCGCGCCAGCCATCGCTCAGGCCTTGTGGCTGATCGTTGCCCAGCCAGAAGACGTTGTCGTTCGACGCGGTCATCATCTGCTCGAAGAGTTCGCCTTCTTCCAGAGTTTCGTGAGGCACATGTTCGCCGCGCTCGTGCTTGACCGGCGTGGCGGTGTTCTCGGTGTTGCTGGTGCTGTTGCGTGGCTTGGGCGGCTCCTGCGGGCGTGGAGGCGTGGGCTTGTGCGCCACAGGCTTGGTGTTCATGAGGCCTCCCGGGCGAGATCCATCAGGTAGTCGAGTTTTTCAACATCACGCTGGCGTTTGCGCAGTTCCTTGTGGCTGTCATCAGTCCACATTTGCTGCTGGCGGTGCTCGTGCTGAAGGTTGCTCAGATGCTTTTCGCTGCGCTCGATATGCCGGATGGCCTGACGTTCCTGGGCCAGCCAGTCATTCATTTCGCTCAAGGGCAACGGGCGGTTCGCATGCCGATCGCGTTGCTCGATGCGTGACTGGCGATAGGCCTGATGCAATGACTCGATGTCCCTGGTCATTTGATGCAGGCGGGTCTGCAAGTCGTTGAGCACCTGGTTTTGACGTCGCCATGCCTGTTCGGCCAGGGTCAGACGGTGCCGACGGATCGGCGCCAGGATATCGAGGGTCTGGCCAAGGCTGTTCATTTGCGGATCATTGGCCGAATCCAGCAGGTCAAGGTCATCGTGGGACATCAGCAGTTACCTGTATGAGGTGGTCCAGGGTGTCTTCCAGCGACACCGGGTCTCGTAGCGATTGCTGCAGAAAATCCATGATCTGATCGCGCGATTGCACAGCGAAGTCGGTCAGTGGATCGTTCCCCTGTTGGTACTCACCCAGCTTGATCAACATTTCAACTTGCTGATAAGCAGCCAACAGTCTGCGTATCTGTGTGGCACCCTTGACCTGTTCGGTTCCCACCACATTGCTCATCGTTCGACTCAGGCTCGTCAGAATGTCCACGGCCGGGTAATGGCCGCGCTCTGCCAGGCGCCGAGAGAGCACGATATGGCCGTCCAGCAGGGAGCGAACTTCGTCGGCCACCGGGTCGTTCATCGAGTCCTGTTCGATCAGTACCGAGTACAGGGCTGTGATTGCTCCGGTCCGGGTTCTTCCGGCGCGCTCCACCAGACGCGGCAGCAGGCTGTAGACCGAGGGCGGAAGCCCGCCGCGACCGGCCGGCTCGCCACTGGCCAGACCGATTTCCCGCTGGGCCCGTGCAAAACGGGTGAGGGAGTCGATGATCAGCAAGGTCGATTTGCCCTGCTGTCGAAAACCTTCGGCGATGGTCGTGGCAGTGAACGCTGCACGGGCACGCTCCATGCTGCTGCGGTCCGAAGTGGAGCAGACCAGCACGGTTCGCGAGCGCAGTTCTTCGTCCAGTTCGTGGTCGAGAAACTCACGCAATTCACGTCCGCGCTCACCGATCAGGCCAAACACGATTGCCTCGCAGGGCGTGTTGCGCGCCATTTCCGCGAGCAACGTCGTCTTGCCGCAACCGGCACCGGCGAACAGGCCGACCCGCTGGCCTTCGCCAAGGGTCAGGAGCCCGTCGATGGCGCGCAGGCCGGTGGACAACGGCGCTTCGATCCTGGGGCGCTCGGTGGCCGGTGGTGCATCGCGGATGACGGGCTGGGCTCCCGCCGCGCCGGAAAGCGCAAAGGCCGATGGCCCGTCACCGCTCAACGAGCGTCCGAAACCATCCAGGACCGAGCCCAGCAGATATTCACCCACCACCAGACTGTGGGGCTGGAACAGTGGCCGGACCGGCGCACCGATGGCGATGCCGTCCAGCGCTCCGAGTGCCGCGAGCAAGGTGTGCTTGCGGTCGAAGCCCACGATTTCGGCCATCACCTCAGTGCCATCTGCCCGACGGATTTCGCACAAGTCGCCGATGCGTGCCTGAGGCATATGGCTGTGCAAGAGGATGCCGCTGACACCGGCGATACGACCCATGACTTCCACTGGCGCACAACGTTGCAGTCGTTCGCTGTGTTCCTGGCGCCATGTGTTCAGAGGATTCAGGGCTGATTCGCTCACCAGCTCACCTCCACACGCCGTTCACCCTCGAATACCACTTTATGCTCGTTGATATCGACGAAGCGCACGCCATCGACTTCATCGCCCAGGAACAGGCGCCGGCCATCGCTGGTCAGGACACTGGCCAGGCGTGTATTGCTGATCTGAATGATGGTGAAAGGCAGTTCAGCCGTGGCGGCGGGCAGGGCGTTGAGCACTTGCAGCGGGCTTTTGTACTGACGATCGAAGTGCAACAGCATGCGCGAGGTGGACTGCAACAGGTCGTCCTCGTCGAAAGGCCCGTGCAGGAAAATCTTTCCTTCTTCTTCAGCAATGGTTATGCGCTTTTGCAGCTCGCGCTCTTCGAGCATTCTGGTGAGGACTTTCTTTACCTCGGTCGCATCCTTGAGCTCGACTTTGGACGGTTTCAGCGGCGCTGGCGGTGCAGGTTCCTGCTGGTTGACCAGCCAGAACAGCGCGCCCAGAAACACCACCAGTGAACCGGCCAGCAATAAAGGCCCGAGCAGTGAGCGTGGTGCTGCCTTAGGTGCCGGAGCTTCGCGCTCGGCGACCAACTGCACAGGTTCCGGTTCGTACTTCTGTTCGGGCTCTGGGTCGGCAAGAGCGTCTGCAAAGGCTTCGGCAGACGCTTGAGGCTGTTCTTCGTTTTCTTCGTCTTCTTCAGGTGGCCATTCGGTGTTGGCGCTGAGCACTGACAGCCATACGCCATTGAGGGCAAACGGCGTCCCCGGCTCAAGCTGGGTAATGCCTTCTATCTTGTGGCCTTCGCTGTCGGTGACTGGGCCTTCGCTGCTGGCCAGCGACCAGGTGCTGTCCACCAGCCGCAGCATGCAGTGGCTGTCCTTGATGCCGGGATCGTACAGTGAAAGGTCTGCGCCGCTGGATGAGCCGATGCTCCATTGATCGCCGTTCAAGGGCAGTGCCGCGCCCCGATGCAGGCCGGTCAGTACCCGTAGTTCGTAGTGTTTCTTGGTTTCCATAGGGACTCCGTCAGGCTAGCAGGGCTTGTGCTTCATCCAGGTCGATGCGACCCAGGACCTTGACTTGCACCGTGGACAACAACTCGGCGAAAGACAGCACGGGTACGTGGTTGAACTCATCTGCCAGCAGGCTGTGCAAGGGGCTGCGCAAATCCTGTGCAACCAGCAGGACGGCCTTGGGGCTCGATGGCGGGTTCGATTGCAGGGCGAAGGCTTCGCGCAACTGTTCGAGCAGCGCACTGCCCAGCTCGGGCTCAAGGGCAAAGTAGGATTCGTTCTGGGTCTGGCGCAGGGCATCGCGCAGCAATACTTCCGTTTCCGGCGTCACCAGCCAGGTGTGGAGGGTGTTTTCTTCACTGTGTTGATGACAGATCTGCGCCTTGAGGGCGATGCGCACATAGTCGGTCAGGGCATTTAGGTCGCGTTCATGCTGGCCTTGTTCGATCAGGGTTTCGGCAATCGGCCTGACCGAACGCAGGGAAACCAGTTCGGCGGAGAGGCGTTGCAGCACGGCGGCAAAGCGCGCCAGCGGCAAGGTGCGTTGCAGCTCCTGAGCCAGCTCCGGTTGTTCGGATTCCAGCCAACTGAGGATCGCCTTGCTTTCCTGAAGGCCGATGAACTGCGGGCCGGTGGCCTGGAAGGCGCGGCTCATGCGTTCAAGGACAAGTTCATGAGGCCGTATGCCGACGATGTCCTCGTCCTCGAACAGCGGATCGTTGGCATCGACCCAGATCCACTGGGCTTCGTCGCGATCAACCCGTCCTGGGGTGCCGGGCTGGTCTTCCTCGACATCACGAATATCGACGGCCACCTGGGTCAGGGAAATGGTGGCACGGATAAAAGGCACTTCATAAACGCAGAAGCGGAATTCATCGATTTCGCAACTCTCCGTGAACTCTATATCGAAGGAGGGCAGTGTCAGGCCAAAGTTATGAACCAGTGTGTTACGGCGCTGGCGAATACCTTGAATCAGCATGTCGAGCTCCATCAAACCCTGATGGCTTGGGTGAAACTGCAACAGGTAGGCCCGCGACGGGTTGAAACGACGGATATCCTCGCGGCCATTGAGTTCGGGCGCGCCATTGCGGGCGGCACCGGCCTGATCCTGATAAAGCTCCTTCTGACGAATCCGCCATAACTGAATCAGCCCGCTGAACAGGCACAGCAGGCTGATGCAGGCAAACACCATGGTCGGCATGCCGGGAATCAGGCCGAAGCCCATCATGCCGATGGAAGAGAACACCCAGGCTTTTGGCTGGCTGGTGAGCTGTTCGGCGATTTCGTGACCGATGTTGGCGTCGGCGGTCTGGCTGTCCGGGGCAACGCGGGTGATGATCATGCCCGCAGTCAGCGAGATCAGCAGCGCAGGAATCTGTGCGATCAGGCCGTCACCGATGGTCAGTACCGAATACAGGTGCATGGCGTCACCGGCTTCCATGCCGTGTTGCATCACGCCGATGGAAAACCCACCGATCAGGTTGATGAACACGATCACCAGACCGGCGATGGCATCACCCTTCACGAACTTCATCGCGCCATCCATTGCGCCGAACAACTGGCTTTCCTTGGACAGTTGCTCGCGGCGGTGCCGGGCTTCACGTACGTTGATCAGGTTGGCCCGCAGGTCGCTGTCGATGGACATCTGTTTGCCGGGCATCGCGTCCAGGGTGAAGCGCGCGGCGACTTCCGCAACCCGTTCCGACCCCTTGGTGATCACCAGAAAGTTGACGATGGTCAGGATCAGGAAGATCACCAGACCCACGGCCAGGTTGCCGCCGACCACGAAGCTGCCGAATGCCTCGACGATATGGCCGGCATCCTGTTGCAGCAGAATCAGGCGGGTGGTGGCAATCGACAGGGCCAGGCGAAACATGGTGGTCAGCAGCAATACTGCCGGGAAGGTCGAGAACGCCAGCGGGCGCGGCAGGTACATCGCCAACACGATAAGCAATGAAGAAATACAGATGTTCAGGGCGATCAGCACGTCCACCAGCGCGGTGGGCAAGGGCAGGATCATCATGAACACAATGGCCATGACCATGATCGCACCGACGATTTCCGTGCGCCTCATCACCGCCAGCGCGAGGTTGTTGAGTGCATGGATGATGCGAATCATTGGATGGCTCTCCCGGCATCTTCAATGCCCATGGCCTTGCGTTCCTGACGAGACAATTCATCCATGAGGCCCTGCAACAGGCGCAGGCCGTTCTGACGGGTTTTCAGGTCCTTCCACAACGGCAGAGGCAGGTTTTGCAGCAGCGGGTACAGGCCGTTGAAGAACAGCGGTTGCAGGTTGGGCGTGCGACCAATGGTTTCTTCGGCCAGCAGCGTCAGGTCGCGGGCGAAGAAGCCGTTGCCACAGAAACGCAATACCCGCTTGCTCATGCCCAGTGCGGTCATGCTGCTGCACGGAGACTTCTTGGCCAGACGTTCAAGCAGCGCCAGGCAGGTTTTCAGCAGGTTGTTCAACTGACCGCTGGCACCCAGGCCACGCAGCATCGAGCGCAGCACACCGCCCGGCAGCGACGGGGCGAGGGCGGCGATGTCGTCGGCCAATGCCCGTTGCAAGGTGCGCAGGCCGCGGGCGAACTGGTCTTCGTTGAAGCGTTCGAGCAAGGCTTCCAGCAGGGTTGCCAGAGGCTGCTGACCGACGATTGCCTTGTAATAAAGCTGACGCATCAGGCTGCGCTGTTGGGGGTCGCTGCTGAACAGGGCAATGGCGCTGGCGGTGTTCAAGCCGGCGCGAATCTTGTCGCCGTGTGTCAGACGCAGCTCTTCAAGCATTGTCTGAGCCTGGTCGTGACTGGCTTCGTTGCTTTCGGCAACGGATATGCGCACCACCTGTTGCAACAGAATGTCGGCCCGCGCCGGGTCGTTGTCGGCCATTTTCAGCAGGTCAGGCATCGAGCTGCCTTGCTGCATCATCTGGATCTGCATTCGCCTGGCCTGTTGCTCAAGGCTGGGTTGCTCGCTGTTATCGAGCAGGCGGTACATCTCGGCCAGTTTCTCGATGCGTTCTATACGTTGCGAGCTGCCTGATTCACGAACATGCCGTTCGTCCAGTCCCTTGCTGTGGCGCTCCACGCTTTCGCTGAACTTCATCGCCACTTCTTCCATGGAATCGAGCAACGGATTCTTGGGAGCGAAGGACTTCGACATCTCCTGGACGGGGGGGCGAGGGAACGGCTCCAGTTCAGCGGGCCGCATATCTTGGAAGGAGTTGATTTTCATGGGCTGCGCTATCGCCTCGGAACATGTGTTTCCTGAGTGGCGTTTAAGCGCAACCGGTTCCTGCCATCTGATGCTTTGAAAGCTGTGCCAGTTCTTGCACGGGCTTTGTGTCGAGAATGCAACAAATGGCACAAAGCCACTACTTTTGAGAGTGCAAGTCCTTATAAATCAATGACTTGAAAATAATAAATAGTTGGTACATTCGCTGCTCTCCCTATCTGGCCACTACCGGCAAAAGTTACTTATGGATATGGAGATACAACCGTGGAAGTCAAAGGCATGCAGCGCGAAGGGAAAGTCATCGGTGTTATCGCACTGGACTTGGGTGGCCTTGCTAAAAGCAGCGAGAAAAAGCTGAGAGGTTTCATCGGTAAGCGCGTATTCAATCAGGCGGATGTCGATGACCTGATGCAGATGACGTATCTGGAAGCCTGGCGCAATCAACACAAGTATCTGGGCACCTCCCGCCCTGAAACCTGGTTGTTCGGGATTGCAGCCAATCTGGTGAGGAACCATTTCAAAACGTTTTACAACCAGCCTCAGTGCATGGAACTGACCGACTCCGAACTGGAAAACCTGGAGCAGGGCCATGACCCAAGCCTGATCAGCGATTTCCAGCGCACCCTGGGCCGTACCCTTGAAGCTATCGAAGAACTCTCGGTGGACATGCGCACCGTCATTCAACTGGTGGTCGATTCGGACATCAGTTATCAGGATGCCGCGCGTCATCTGGACATCCCGATTGGCACCATCCGCTCACGATTGGCCCGTGCTCGTGGACAGCTCAAAACCAGCGTTTATTCCAAGGAGATTCACTAATGAACAGTTTTGTCCCTAAACCCGAGCTGCCACGTCTGCCACGCGGTATTCGCGAGTTCACTGAAGACGATCTCGAAGCGATGATGAACATCTTCAACGAAACGGCTGGCAGCGGTGCCAACTCGCCGGTTACCCGGCCGATGACCTACGAAGAAGTGAAGTTCTACGTCAACCTCTACAAGCGTGACGGCTTGCCTGTCTACGTTTACGAGCGTCGTGGTGAAGTGCTGGGCTGGTTGTCGATTAACCGCTTCAGTTGGGGAACCCAGGCCTGCTACAGAACCGGGGAAACGGCCATCTACGTGCGCGGCGACCATTTCGGCAGTGGCATTGGCGTGTTGCTCTGTAAAGCGACGGTCATCCTGGGCCAGCAGGCCGGGCTTGAGAACCTGGTGGCCTGGATCATGGCGGCCAACACGCCCAGCCAGAAGATCGTTACAGCGGTTGGCGCGCATCTGTGGGCTCGCCTGCCCAACATCGCCCGCTTCGGTGAGCAGCGCTCCGACGTTCTGCTGTTTGGCCTGCCATTGGGGCAATCGCTGAACGTGCCGGTGCGGATCAATGTCTCGGAGGCTGTCTGATTCGCCAGCGTTGAAAAAAGGGTATGCACTGGTTAAAGGTGCATACCGTGTTCTCTACCGCACGACCGTTATAACGGTCGATGCGGTGCTGATTCTGGCCAGGACCGGTTTCCGGTCCCGGCAAGCTGACACAAGGTTATCGTTGTGGTTTTCAAAAAAAACGGCGCGGCCCTTTCAGGTCGCGCCGCTCTTTTTTGTGGACGCCGGTCAGACGATAGGCTGGTCGCTCCACTCACCGTTGACCAGACGCTTCAGGCCCAGCGGGTTAGCGTTCTGCAGGGCTGGAGGCAACAGGCTGTCAGCCTGGTTCTGATAGCAGATCGGGCGCAGGAAGCGATCGATGGCCAGGCTGCCCACCGAGGTGCCGCGTGCATCGGAAGTCGCCGGGTAAGGACCGCCGTGGACCATGGCATCGCAGACTTCGACGCCAGTCGGGTAGCCATTGATCAGAATGCGACCGACTTTCTCTTCCAGCAAAGGCAGCAGCCAGTTGTATTTGCTCAGATCTGACTGTTCGCCGATCAGGGTCGCAGTGAGCTGCCCACGCAAGGCCAGCAGGGCTTTCTTCAGTTCGGCATCGTCAGCGACTTCGATCACCAGCGTGGTCGGGCCGAAAACCTCTTCCTGCAACAGTTCGTCACCGTTGAGCAGCAGGCTGACATCAGCCTTGAACAGTTGTGCCTGAGCCTGCTTGCCTTCTTGCGGCTTGCCTGCCAGGTGAGTGACGCCCGGGTGCTCCAGCAAGTGCTGGACACCTTTGCTGTAGCTGCGCAGACCGCCAGCGTTGAGCATGGTTTGCGGGGCCTGACCGCCCATGTGCTCGGTCAGTTGCTCAAGGAAGGCCGAGAAGGTCGCAGAGCGCAGACCGATTACCACGCCTGGGTTGGTGCAGAACTGGCCGGCACCCATTACCACGGAAGCGGCCAGGTCCTTGGCCACGGTTTCGCCGCGTGCTGTCAGGGCTTCCGGCAGCAGGACCACCGGATTGATGCTCGACATTTCAGCGAAGACCGGAATCGGTTGTGGACGCTCGGCGGCCATCTTGCTCAGCGCATTACCGCCGCCCAGAGAACCGGTGAAACCGACAGCCTGAATGGCAGGGTGCTTGACCAGTCCTTCACCGACGCCATTGCCGAAGATCATGTTGAACACACCTTTTGGCATATGGGTGCGTTCTGCTGCGCGAATAATTGCACTGCCCACCAGATCGGCGGTGGCCATGTGGCCGCTGTGAGCCTTGAAGACCACCGGGCAACCGGCTGCCAGCGCAGCAGCGGTATCACCACCGGCGGTGGAGAAGGCCAGCGGGAAGTTGCTGGCGCCGAACACTGCGACCGGGCCTACTCCGATGCGGTACTGGCGCAGGTCCACACGTGGCAGAGGCTTGCGGTCCGGCAGCGGCAGGTCGATACGGGCACCGAGGTAATCGCCACGACGCAGGACCTTGGCGAACAGACGCATCTGACCGCTGGTACGACCGCGCTCACCCTGGATACGCGCTTGAGGCAGAGCGGTTTCCTGGCAGACGATAGCGACGAAATCATCGCCCAGTTGATCGATCTCGTCAGCGATGGCTTCAAGAAACTCGGCGCGACGGGCCGGGCTCAGTTGACGGAATTCGGGGAAGGCCTCTTTGGCAGCCAGGGCAGCGGCATCGATTTCGCCGTCGGTGGCCTGGAAGAAGCTGTACGGCAGTTCTTCACCTGTCGTGGCGTCGAGGCTTTTCTGCTGGGTCTGACCAAGGGCGCTGCGGCCGCCAGCGATAAAGTTGTGGCCGAGAATGTTAGGCATCGGTATCTCCTGTTGTTTTGACGTTGGAGGCCGGTCCGGATAAATGTGGACCGGTGCTCCTTATGGGTTGCCGAATCTATGAGGTCAGCAGTCATCGTACAACTTGGTCGGCAGCATATGCAACTGCCAAAGCAGGATAGCGGCAGGAACGAATCGCTTACCCGCGAAGCGTATCCAGCACCTTGCGCAATGCCTTGCTTACCGGTTTGTCCTGACGCAACACGATGCCCAGTGTACGGCTCAGCCCCGGTGTCAGGGAATGAACCTGCAACCCGCGCCGATGATGGGTTGCCGCCACCGACATACGGGGCACGATGCTGTAACCCAGACCCGCCGCGACCATTTCCTTGATGGCCTCGATGCTGCCCAGCTCCATGACCGGTTTGATGCGGATTCCCGCTTGCAGGTACCACTCATTAATAAGCAGGCGGGTGCTGCTGCCGGCTTCAAACACCACCAGCGGGTAATCGCTGAGTGCCTGGGGTGTGAAGGCTTCGGGCAATAGCTCTTGCTGGCTGGCGAAAATCGCCACGAATTCATCTTCCAGCAGCGGTGTGACTTCCAGGCTACGGCCTGAAGCGGGCAGGGTGACCAGAGCGAGGTCCAGGCGGTTCTCTTCCACGGCCTTGAGGATACCGTCGGTATTGCCGGTGCTGACTCGCACGTCCAGATCCGGAAAGCGTTGTCGCAGGTTTTGCAGCATGGGCGGCAGCAGGTGAATGCAGGCGGTTGCCCCGGTGCCGATGGCGATTTGTCCGGCTATGCCATGGGCATGGCTGGAAAGCTCCAGCATGGCTTCTTCGACCACCGCATCGATTCGCGAGGCATGTTCCAGCAAGGTGCTGCCTGCCGAGGTAGGTTTGATGCGCTTGCCCACCCGCTCGATCAGGCGCAGGTTCAGATGTTCTTCCAGTTGCCGCACTTGCAGGCTGACCGCCGGTTGGGTCAGGTTCAGGCGTTCGGCTGCCGCCGAGAAGCTGCCGTGAGCAATAACCAGCGAGAAGGTATGCAGATGGTTGAGGTTCAGTCGGCGCATGGCAAAGTTTTACTTATGCTGAGGATGAATGATCATAGCTTTGTTTATGGGTTGCCGCGCTGCATCATTGCTCTCATTCAATAGCACCCGCCAAAGAGTCTTCAAGATGAACGATGCCCTGATCCTGCGTGACGCCCGCGACGATGATATGCCCATGGTCCAGGCGATCTATGCCGAGCATGTGCTGGAGGGGATTTCCAGCTTTGAGCTGGAGCCGCCGAGCCTGGAGGAAATGCTGCGTCGGCGCGCCGAAGTGCTCGCCAAGGGGTTGCCTTATCGGGTTGCCGAGCGCCTGGGTGAAGTAGTGGGGTATGGCTATGTCACGCCTTATCGGCCACGTCCGGGCTACCGGTTTACTGTGGAAGACTCGGTTTATGTGCGCAGTGGCATGGGTGGCCTGGGCATCGGCCAGGCGCTGCTCGCAGAACTGGTCGAGCACTGCGTACAAGGTGGCTGGCGGCAGATGATCGCCGTTATCGGTAACAGCGAGAATACCGCGTCGATCCGCCTGCATGAGCGGTTGGGGTTTCATCGGGTAGGCGTCTTCGAGTCGGTGGGCTTCAAGCACGGACGCTGGGTCGATACCGTGTTGATGCAGCGGGCCTTGGGCGACGGTTCGCTCAGTACGCCTGAACCTGTTGTGTGAAACCGGGTGAACGGCACGGGCTTGCCCCGGCATGCGGTGTTACGACTGGGCGTTGCACAGTTGATCAATTGGGGTGTGACCTTTTACCTGCCAGGGGCTTTTGGCAACGCCATTGCCCATGATCTGGGCTGGAGCGGGCAGCGGGTCTTTGCCGGACTATCAGTCGCGATGCTGGTCATGGGGCTGGTTTCTCCGCTGGTTGCCCGCCTGATCCAGCGTCTGGGCGCTCGGCAGGTGATGCAGGCGGGGGCGCTGCTCAACGCGATGGGGTGCTGTGGTCTGGCGTTGTGCCAGAGCCCGACGTTGTATTTCATGGCCTGGTGCATCCTTGGCGTCGGGATGCGTTTGTCCCTTTACGATGCGCTGTTTGCGGTGCTGGCCGGATGGCTGGCTGCCAGGGCTCGTCCGCTGATGATGCAGATCACTTTACTGGGCGGCCTGGCTTCAGCGGTGTTCTGGCCCCTGGGGCATTACTTGCAGGACGTTTTCGGCTGGCGCAGTGCGCTTGGGGTGTATGCCGCTCTGGCGCTGTTCAGCGGGCTGTTGGCAAGCGGGCTGTCGGACGCCCGTACAGGTTTTGCACAAGAGCGTGTCGAATCCGGCGAGCCGCCCATTGCTACGTCTTTTCTGCCGCAGATCGGGTATGCCCTGAGCATGACGCTGACCGGTTTCATGTCCGCCGGCCTTTCTGCGCACTTGCCTGCCATGCTGGCGGGGTTCGGTGTGCCGCTGGGGCTGGTGGCCTTGTGGGGAATCGGGCAGACCTGCGCTCGTCTGTTGCAGGTGCTGCTGGGGCAATCCATGTCGGCGTTGCGTTTGAATGTCTGGGTGGGTGCCGGTCTTGCGCTGTGCTTTGCCATGGCGCTCATGAGCCAGGGACGAGTCTGGCTGGCCTGTCTGTTCATCTTTGGCTACGGGGCCATGAACGGTCTGGGAACCTTGTTGCGTGCCAGCCTGCCGTTCGAGCTTTTTGCCCATGCCCGTTACACACAATTGCAGGGCAGGCTGCTGGCACCGGCTTTTCTGTGTGCGGCGGGCGCACCCTGGTTCTACGCTCTGGTGCGTGAAACTTCAGGGGATCGCGGGCTGGTATTGCTTTCGCTGGCCATCAGTCTGCTGGTGTGGGGCTTGGCGATGGTTCTGCGGCGCCACGCTCAAGTGCCTGTCGGTTGATAGACTATTTGCATATTTGTTTATAAGTTAAATGAATTTATAGAATGTTTTATCCGGTGATATGGTTTTAACCAATTGCTGGATCCTTGAGAAAGGTTATTAAAACTTCTCGGTGAAGGCCGTCACCGTTTTCATTCTCAAGGAACGACCCGCATGTCCGCTTTTGATTCGTTAACCCGTCGCCGCTTGCTGGGATGGGCCAGTGCCGTTCTGGCCAGTCCTTTGTTGCTGTCGTTGCCGCGTTCCGGCTGGGCAGTGGACGAGCATGCCGGGCATCTGAGTCATCCGGATATCGAGCCTGCCGGCACTGGAGACTTCATTCGTCTGGCCGAGCCGCGAGCACTCAAGCTGGCGGTCAACCTCAACGCGGTCTGTCTGGCGCCGGTGGTCATCGCCCATGGCCAGGGTTTCTTCAAGAAGCACAATCTGGACGTGGAACTGGTCAACTTTGGTAACTCCACTGAAGTGCTGCTCGAAGCCATCGCAACCGGCAAGGCTGATGCGGGTGTCGGCATGGCGCTGCGCTGGCTCAAGGCGCTGGAGCAGGGCTTCGACGTCAAGCTGACGGCTGGCACTCATGGCGGGTGTCTGCGCCTGCTCAGCGCCGCCAACAGCCCGATCAACAAGCTGGAGGACCTCAAGGGCAAGGCCATCGGTGTGACCGACATGGCCAGCCCTGACCGCAATTTCTTCTCGGTGCTGCTCAAGAAGCATGGCGTTGACCCGGTACGGGATGTGGACTGGCGTCTGTATCCCGCAGACCTGCTGGGCACGGCGCTGGAGCGGGGCGAGGTGCAGGCCGTCAGCGGCAGCGACCCGTTCATGTATCGCCTGATCAATGCCGGCAAGGCGCGTGAACTGTCCACCAATCTGGTGGAGGAGTACGCCAACCTGAGCTGCTGCGTGGTGGGTGTCACCGGCAAGCTGGTACGTGAAGACAAGCGCGTAGTGGCGGCCCTGACCCAGGCGATTCTGGAGGCTCATGATTACGCCGTGAAAAATCCCGAAGTGGTCGCCAAGGGCTTTCAGGCCCATGCCTTGAACACTTCGGTGGAAGAGGTTCAGGCGATCCTTCACGACCACACTCACGGGCATCACGCTGTCGGCGCGGCATTGACCAAGGAAATCCAGACCTACGTCACGGACCTGAAAACCGTCGAAGTGATCCGTCAGAGCACCGATGCCGTTGAGTTCTCCAAGGAGATTACCGCCGATGTCTTCAGTTGAGGCTACCACGCTGGCGACTGACGAATCCCGTCAGGCTTTCGGGTTCTGGAAGCTGGGCGCAGTGGCTGTTTTTGCCTGGATCGTTGTCGCCGCATTGACCCTGTATCTGCCCAATGCCACCCGCAAATGGCCGATGACCGAAGGCTTGGCGAATCTGTGTCTGGTAATTGCACTGTTGGTCCTGCTGGTCGGTATTGCCGGGCGCTGGTCTGAAGGATTGGCTCGCCGGGCTCAGGCGGCCGGACCATGGCTGATTGCATTGCCGGTCCTGCTGGGTATCTGGGAAGTGCTCACTGCCAAGCTGGGTCTGCTGCCTGTGCCATTTTTTGCACCACCGCAGGCCTTGCTGGATGTGTACGTCGAAGACTGGCCGCGTCTGCTGGAAAGTCTGCTGCATTCGGCTCTGTTGCTGGGCACCGGCGTGGCGCTGGGAGCCGTGACAGGTTTTATCGCCGGGGTCGCCATCGGCTGGTCGAGCAGCATTGGCTACTGGCTGCATCCGGTCCTGCGCATTCTGGGTCCGGTGCCTTCCACAGCCCTGTTGCCACTGTGCTTCTTTCTGTTCCCCACCAGTTGGAGCGCCAGTGTGTTCCTGATTGCACTGGCCACCTGGTTTCCGGTGACTGTGTTGACCTGGTCGGGTGTTGCCAGTGTCGACAAGGCCTACTACGACGTGGCGCGCACGCTGGGTGCCAAACCGGGTTTCCTGATCTTCAACGTGGCGATCCCGGCTGCCTTGCCCCATGTGTTCGTCGGGCTGTTCATGGGCCTGGGCGCGTCTTTCTCGACTTTGGTGGTGGCCGAAATGATGGGCGTCAAATCCGGGATCGGCTGGTACCTGCAATGGGCGCAGGGCTGGGCGGCTTACGCGAATATGTATGCTGCGCTGCTGATCATGGCGCTGGCGTGTTCTGGCCTGATCACGGCGTTGTTTCTGATCCGTGACCGTCTGCTGGCCTGGCAACAAGGAACCATGAAATGGTAGCTACAGCTCAGGCTTCAAACCCTTCATCGCAAGCCGGGCTTGCGTTGCGTATCGATAACCTCAGCCATGGGTTTGCGCTGGATGGCCAGCGTTTGCCGGTGCTGGACAAGGTTTCGCTGGATGTCGCCCCTGGCGAATTCGTTGCATTGCTCGGGCCTTCCGGGTGCGGCAAGTCCACCCTGTTGCGATTGGTGGCCGGGCTTGAACCTGCCGATTCCGGTGCCTTGCTGGCCGATGGCGTCCCCATCGGCGGCCCGGATCCTTCCCGGGTCGTGGTATTTCAGGACCCGACCCTTTATCCCTGGCGTCGGGTATGGGACAACGTGGCGCTGGGGCTGCAAGCTCAGGGCTTGCTGAAAACCCATTCGTCCAAGGTCGATGCGGCGTTGGCCAAGGTCGGGCTCAGTCAGTTCGGGCGGGCTTATCCAAGGCAATTGTCCGGGGGTATGGCGCAACGGGTGGCACTCGCGCGGGCCCTGGTCAATGAGCCACGGTTGCTGATTCTCGACGAGCCGCTGGGCAAGCTTGATTCTCTGACCCGAATTGCCATGCAGCAGGAACTGATCGATCTCTGGCAACGCCAGGGCTATACCGCGCTGCTGGTGACTCACGATGTCGAAGAGGCGTTGCTGCTGGCCAATCGGGTGATCGTTTTCAGCGACCGGCCAGCCAGTATCAAGGCGCAGTTGACCATCGAACGCCCTTATCCACGTCATCGTGACGATCCTTACCTCGTTGACTTGCGTCGTCAGATCCTCGGCCTGCTCGGGCTGGGAGAACGGTGGTAGACGATAGTCGGTGGCGCCACGGGATTGCGGCCTGTGACCTGAGTGAGTAGGGTACGCGCCTGAACAAGAAGGAGCCTGCCATGACCCGGCACAACCCACAGGACACGGGGTCGCCAGCCATCCGGCAACGACGTGCGCCCAAAGGCGAAAAGCGCCGCGAAGAACTGCTCGATGCGGCCTTGCAGGTGTTTTCCCTGGAAGGCTACACCGGAGCGTCCATGGCTCAGGTGGCGGGGATTGTCGGCATATCCGTCGCTGGCCTGCTGCATCACTTCCCCAACAAGGTTTCCCTGTTGATGGGCGTGCTGGACCGGCGCGATGAGGTCAGCCGCAAGATCGCCGACGAAGTCCACGCAGAAAACAACCTCACCGGCCTGCTGGGCAGCCTGCGGGCGATCAACCGTTCCAATGCCACGGCGCCGGGCGTGATCCGGGCCTTCTCGATTCTCAATGCGGAAAGCCTGCTGGAAAACCATCCCGCCTGGGCCTGGTTTCAGACACGCTATCAGCGGATCTATGAGCGCTTGCTGGCCCAGTTCACGGAGTTGGTGGACAGCGGGGAAGTGCGCGCAGATGTGGATTTGCCAGCGCTGATCCAGCAGATTCTGGCGATGATGGACGGGCTGCAGATCCAGTGGCTGCGTTTCCCGGATCAGGTTGATCTGGTGAAAAGTTTCGATGCCTACATTGCGCAGGTCGATCAGGCGATAAGGCTTACCCGGTAGGAGCGAATTCATTCGCGAGAGGCCGATACATGCAAAGCAAATGCATCGTCTTCAATGCCATCTCGCGAATAAATCCGCTCCTGCGACGGTTATTCGGTTTCCTGCTCAAACACCCCACCGGTCTTCACCGCTGGTTTGCTGACATTCACCGAGTTCAGTGCCGAACGTGGCAGCGGGTTGCTGGTGGTGGTCGACAGTTCCTGGCGGAACGGGTTGACCACTTTGGCGTTCAGGCGGATGTCCTGAGACGAGCCACCCAGCGACAGGTTGAAGGTGTCGGCATCGACCACCCACTGCTTGGATTTGACGTCGTAGTAAGCCAGCGAGCGATCATTGAGCTCGATGGTCACACGCTTGCTTTCACCCGGCTGGAGGAACACCTTCTTGTAGCCTTTAAGCTCTTTGAGGGCGCGTTCGACTTTCGGGTTCTGCTGGCCTACATACAGCTGAGCCACTTCCGAACCACCGACCTTGCCGGTGTTGGTCAGGTCGAACGAGACCTTGATCGGCGTATTGCCCACCGCTACGCCTGGCGTAACGCTGATGTTGCTGTAGCCGAACGTGGTGTAGGACAGGCCATAGCCGAACGGGTAGAGCGGCTTGATGCCTTTCTTCTCGTAACCGCGATAACCCAGCAGCAGGTCATCCTTGTAGTCCATTTCCTTGAGCGCGCCTTCGTTGTCGAATTTCGGGAAGGACGCATAGACCGGGTTGTCTTCGATATTGCGTTCGATACTGATCGGCAGCTTGCCTGACGGGTTGACCTTGCCGAACAGGATCTCGGCCAGTGCCTGACCACCGTTCTGACCTGGATAGAACGCATGCAGCGCCACCGGAACCTGGTCGATCCAGTCGCTCATTTTCAGACCGGTACCGCCGAACATGGTCACCACGGTATTGGGGTTGACCTTGGCGATGCTCTGGATCAGTTCGTTCTGGTATTCAGGCAGATCGAAGCTGTGGTCGAAACCTTCACCTTCGTATTCGGCGCTGTTACCGACAGCAACCACTACCGCATCGTAACCGGACAGATCCTGAGGTGCGTTCAATGCCGCCCAGCTCATCTGCACGCCCACCAGGCCGCCCATGGTCGAGAGGTAACCGGCACGACGCGAGTATTCGAGTTTCACGTCATAGCTCTTGCCTGCTTCCAGGTTGATCTTGGCGTATTCCGGAATGGTTGGCGGGATGCTGTTGTCCGGCAGTGGGTTGCCATCGCCGTTGTCGATGATTTTCTTGCCATTGACGTACAGGCGGATGGCCCCGTCGGCGCGCACCTTGAATACCTGTTCGCCGCTCTGGGTCGGGGTGATCTTGCCGCTGTAGCGAATCGAGGTGGAGGAGGTGTCGCCATTGAGCGAGCCGGCAGTCGAGCCCTTGCTGGTATACGGATCGGAGGTCGAGGTATTGCTCTCGAACGGCAGGTCGGTGTCGTTGGCCCAGTCCAGGTCGACATGGGTTTCGGTGCGGGTCACCGCTGCATCGCCGGACCAGTTGGCGTTG
Source organism: Pseudomonas cichorii (assembly GCF_015471405.1). Taxonomy (GTDB): domain Bacteria; phylum Pseudomonadota; class Gammaproteobacteria; order Pseudomonadales; family Pseudomonadaceae; genus Aquipseudomonas; species Aquipseudomonas serbiensis. Next base: position 326,629 of record NZ_BLVZ01000003.1, on the reverse strand, counting down.
CTGAAGTACTCGACCTTCATGCCTTTCACGTCATCGCCAGCGGTATTGGTGCTGGTCCATTGAGCGGCGGCCGGGTCCAGTGACAGACCATCGATGAACTCGACCTTGGCATTCGGAGCAATCTGTTGCAGGCCGCTCAACTCGCTGACGTAGCGGGTCGCCTGAACGTTGGCGCTGCCGAAACCGGTAGGCGGTGCGTATTTGGCCAGGTTGCCGACAACGGCGATTTTCTTGACCTTCTGCTTGTCCAGCGGCAGCAGATTGTCCTGGTTCTTGAGCAGCACGATGCCTTCACGGGCAGCGTTCAGGGCGACCTTGTTGCTGGTGGCGCTGTTCATGTTGTGGGTGGTCAGCGGCGTCTTGGTATCGAACTTGTACAGGTAGATCTGCTTGAGAATGCGGCGAACTTTCTCGTCGATGGTCGCTGCGCTCAACTCACCGCTGTTGAGGTAAGGCTTGAGGATGGTGCTGTTCATCTGATAGCCCATCATGTCCAGGTCGGTGCCTGCCTGGGCAGCATTCAGACCATGGACGACAGCGTTGTAGTCGCTCTGCACGAAGCCTTTGTAGCCCCATTCCTTTTTAAGAATATCGGTGATCAAGTGCTTGTTTTCACAGGCGAATTCACCGTTTATCTTCTGGAAGGCACACATCACCATCGAGACATTGCCGTTCTTGGAGGCGGACTCGAAGGCTGGCAGCGACATTTCACGAAGCACACGTTCGCTCATGATCTGGTTCAGCGTGAAGCGGCTGCTTTCCTGATCGTTGGCGGCGAAGTGCTTGGCGTTGGCCCAGACACCGCGCGACTGGATACCGTTGATGACGCCTGGCGCCAGGCTTGCACCCAGGAACGGATCTTCACCCGAGATGTACTCGAACGCACGGCCGCCGTAAGGCATGCGGTACAGGGTCACGCCAGGGCCGGTAATGAACTGGTAGCCGCCAGTGGCCGTGTCATAACCCAGGGCGCGGCCCAGATCGATGGCGCGGCGCGGGTTCCAGGTGGCCGCCAGGTTGGGGCCGGACGGATAGACCACGCCCTGATCGTTGCCTTCGCTGGTGTAGCGCACACCGACGCCACCATCGGCACCGTGAATCTGCGGGATGCCGTATTGGGTCAGGGGTTTGACATCCCAACCACCTGTACCGCCGATATAGGCCAGTTTTTCTTCCTGGGTCATCTTGTCCAGGGTCTTTTGCGCGGCCTTTTCGGCGCGGGCTTCACGAGCTTCCTGCTGAGCGGCGTCGGTAGCATGTACCTGCGATACAGCCAATGCCAGCAAGGCCAGGGCCGACTGGGCGCCGATCATTTTCCGTTTGTTCATGCGTCTCTCCAACAACTGGGTCAATAAGGATTCATGCAGGGAGAAGCGACGACAGGGTCGCTTACTTCATGACTTTTCTTTGGGCAACAGTTTCCCGTCACCGCGATTCAAAGTGTTTTAACTTCAAGCGGGTGTTGCTGTTTTATGATGGTTTTATCAATTAAATATTATTTAAGTTCTTCTGCTTGTTTGATTCCAAAGAGCCACTACTTGATGGCGCTTTGAACTAACAAATCGCAACAATTAAGACGAAAGAGACGATAAAAAGTCAAACAAAAATGTGTTTTTGTTGGTTTTTGACTTTTTTCTTTACAAATTTTGAACTCTTGTTAAACCTACTGGTCGATGGGTTTAAGAATTTTCAGTGCCGTGTCTGTTGGGTGGTAGCCACCTGATGGTCAGCTGCTTAGTTGCCAGGTCTGATTCGATTCCTTGGCCCTGTTTTATTTAATCCTTGAATTTAGTTGTCTGGAGTATTTGCTATGAAGTTGTCGATTTTTGGTGCGGGTGTTGTTATGGGTATGGCGCTTAGTGGCGCGGTAGTTGCGGCTGAAGCCACGGATGCAGATGCGACTTCCGGAGCGAGCGATTCCACTGTGATGACCCAGACTCAGGACACCAAGGCGACGAAGAAACAGACAGTCGAAACCGCCAGGGGCGGACGTCCTCAGAGTTCGACTACTCAGAAACAGGCTGATTGATCGTAAGACGTTTCTGAGCATGGCCTCCCTCGTCATGGGGGAGTGCTGTAGTCTATGCCCCTCCGATGTGTACAGATTTCCTCTCAAATGCAGTCAGAACCCGTCGATGCTACCCAGCTCGTGATTCCCGATGCCGCTCAGGTATGTGCCTGGCTGATGGGCAATGCCGGTCTGAAAACCCAGGATCTTGAACGCGCTCAGCGCTTGCAGCAGGAGTCCGAAGGTACTGAGCTGCTGGCTCTGCTGACCCGATTGGGGCTGGTTTCCGAATTCGAGCTGGCGCGTGCCTGGGCTGCTTTATTGAATGCTCCGCTGCTGATGGCCGATGCCGCGCCGCCCTTGCTGGACCCTTTGCCGCCGCTGACCGAGCGCTTCATGCGCCACTATCAAGTGGTGCCGGTGGGGTGGAGCGACAACCGCTTGCAAGTGCTGGCAGCGAACCCGGCTGTGTTGTACCCGTTTCAGGCCATTGCCTATGCCTGTGAAGTGCCGGTCGGGTTGTCCATCGGGCCGCGCAATGAAGTCGAAACCCTGATCGAGCGCTATTACGGCCAGGGACGTTCCGCCATGGGCACGCTGATTGAAAACCTCGATGAAGACGGCGGCTCGCTGGAAGACATCGAACACCTCAAGGATCTGGCATCCGAAGCGCCGGTGATTCGTCTGGTCAACCTGATCCTGCAACGAGCCGTCGAGCAGCGCGCCTCGGACATTCATATCGAACCCTTCGAGAGCCAGCTCAAGGTGCGTTATCGCATCGATGGCGTATTGCACGAAGCCGAAGCGCCGCCGTCCAGTTCATCGGCGGCAGTGATTTCCCGGGTCAAGATCATGGCGCGGCTGGACATTGCCGAACGCCGTTTGCCCCAGGACGGGCGGATCATGTTGCGTATTCAGGGCAAGGAACTGGACTTGCGGGTTTCCACCGTGCCCACCAGCTTTGGCGAGTCGGTGGTCATGCGTCTGCTGGATCGCCAGACCATCGATTTCGATTTCCCCAGCCTGGGTTTCGATGGCGAACGTCTTGAGCATTTCCTTGATGTGCTGGAGCGTCCCCACGGCATTCTGCTGGTGACTGGCCCGACCGGTTCCGGCAAGACCACGACTCTTTATACTGCGCTGTCACGGCTCAACACCGCCGAGCGCAAGATCATCACCGTTGAAGACCCGGTGGAGTATCAGCTCGAAGGCATCAATCAGATTCAGGTCAAGCCCGCCATCGGCCTGGACTTTGCCGGAGCACTGCGCTCGATTGTGCGTCAGGACCCGGACGTCATCATGATCGGGGAAATGCGCGACCTGGAAACCTGTCGTATCGCCATTCAGTCCTCGTTGACCGGTCACCTGGTACTCTCGACCCTGCACACCAACAGTGCGGCGGCGAGTATCACCCGCTTGTTGGACATGGGCGTGGAAAGCTATCTGATCGCGTCCACGGTCAACGGTATTCTCGCTCAGCGGCTGGTCCGACGCCTGGACCCGGCCACCCGGGAGGCCTTCGATGCGCCGCCGGAGCTTATTGCCGAACACGGGCTTGAGCGCTTTACCGATGAACGCCCGATTCGTCTTTACCGGCCTCGTGCCGATGCGCCGGGCGGTGGTTATCGCGGGCGTAGCGCAATCACCGAACTGCTGGTGATGAATGAAGAGTTGCGCAGCCTGCTGATGCGCCATGCCGATGCTGCGACCCTGGAAGAGGCTGCCCGGCGCGGTGGTTTGCGAACCCTGCATGAAGAGGGCTTGCGTCAGGCCGTTGCAGGCGTGACGTCTCTGGAAGAGGTGCTGCGCGTTACTCGTGGTGAAAGCTCATGAGCCTGTTCAAGTTCCGCGCTCTGGATGCCTCGGGTGCCGTGCAGAACGGTGCGCTGGAGGCCAAGGATCAGGAGGCAGCCGTAGCCGCCTTGCAAAAGCGCGGCTTGATGGTGATGCATATAGAAAGTGCCGGTCTGGGCGGTTTGCGCCGGGCATTGGGGCGTGGGCAACTGAGTGGCGCGGCGCTGGTCAGCTTTACTCAGCAACTGGCGACGCTGCTGGGCGCTGGCCAGCCTCTGGAACGATCCTTGGGAATTCTGCTCAAACAGCCTGGCCAACCGCAGACCAGAGCCTTGATCGAGCGGATTCGCGAGCAGGTCAAGGCCGGTAAACCGTTGTCTGTTGCGCTGGAAGAAGAGGGCAGCCAGTTCTCGCCGCTGTATATCAGCATGGTGCGTGCCGGAGAGGCCGGTGGTGCGCTGGAAAGCACCCTGCGCCAGTTGAGCGATTACCTGGAGCGTAGCCAGTTGCTGCGTGGCGAAGTCATCAATGCGCTGATCTATCCGGCGTTTCTGGTGGTCGGCGTGCTGGGTTCCCTGGCTTTGCTGCTGGCCTATGTGGTGCCGCAGTTCGTGCCTATCTTCAAGGATTTGGGCGTGCCGATCCCGCTGATTACCGAGGTCATTCTCGACCTTGGTCAGTTTCTGGGGGACTACGGTCTGGCGCTGTTCGCCGGGCTGATTGTCCTGGCCTGGGGCATGGCTGTGCGTCTGCGCGACCCGCAGCGCCGCGAACGCCGTGACCGGCGCTTGCTGGGCATTCGGGTGATCGGCCCATTGTTGCAACGAGTCGAAGCCGCACGCCTGACCCGAACCCTCGGCACTTTGCTCAGCAATGGTGTGGCGTTGTTGCAGGCCTTGGTCATTGCCCGTCAGGTCTGCACCAACCGGGCCTTGCAGGCACAGGTGGAACAGGCCGCAGAGTCGGTCAAGGGCGGTGGCACATTGGCCAGCGCCTTTGGGGCGCAGCCGCTATTGCCTGATCTGGCGTTGCAGATGATCGAGGTTGGCGAACAGGCGGGCGAGCTGGACAGCATGCTGCTCAAGGTCGCCGATATCTTCGATGTCGAAGCCAAGCGCGGTATCGATCGCATGCTCGCGGCGCTGGTGCCGGCGCTGACGGTGGTCATGGCGGGCATGGTCGCTGTGATCATGCTGGCAATCATGCTGCCGCTGATGAGCCTGACCAGCAATATCTGAATTCATGAACGAGGAATCACCCCGATGAGTGTTAACCGTACGCGCTTCAAACCCGGACGCCGACAGGGCGGTTTTACCCTGCTGGAAATGCTTGCCGTGATTGTTCTGCTGGGCATCGTGGCAACCATCGTTGTGCGTCAGGTGGGCGGCAACGTCGACAAGGGCAAATACGGCGCGGGCAAGGCGCAACTGGCCAGTCTGGGCATGAAGATCGAAAGCTATGCACTGGACGTTGGCTCGCCGCCCAAGACCTTGCAGCAACTGGTGGAAAAACCCGGCAACTCCTCGGGCTGGAACGGTCCTTACGCCAAGCCGTCGGACCTCAAGGATCCGTTCGGTCATGCCTTCGGCTACCGCTTTCCAGGGCAGCACGGCAGTTTCGATCTGATTTTCTACGGTCAGGATGGCGAGCCCGGTGGCGAAGGCTATAGCGCCGATCTCGGCAACTGGGAGTAAGGAGGCGTCATGAATTCCCCTGTCGCGAACCGAGGTTTTACCCTGATGGAAATGCTGGTGGTGCTGGTGTTGATGAGCATCGCCGTGGGCCTGGTGGGTTTTGGTTTGCAACAGGGTCTGAACGCTGCCAGCGAGCGCCGTGCAGTGGGCGACATGGTTGAAGCGCTACGCGCCACGCGGGTCCGGGCGATTGTCACGGGGCAGCCTGCCCGGACAGTGTTCGATTTGCGTCGCATGACATTCAAGGCACCGGGCAAGCGCGTACAGCACTGGCCCGAGCACTTGCAAGTGACCATGCAAACGTCGGCCGATCTGGGGGCTTCGGTTGAGTTCTACCCCGATGGCGGTTCCAGTGGCGGTAACCTTACGCTGGTCAATGGTGATCGTCGCTGGCGGATCGATATCGGCTGGCTGACCGGCAGTGTCCAGGCTCGGGCGCTTTGATGAAAAACGTGCAGTCGGGTTTCACGCTGCTGGAAATGCTTGCGGCCCTGACGGTCATGGCGCTGTGCAGCAGTGTTTTGCTGGTGGCTTTTGGGCAGAGTGCTCGTTCACTGTTGCAGGTATCGCACAGTGACCGGCTGAGCCATGCTGCCCGCACGATTCTGGATCAGGAAAGCGCTGGCCCGCTGGAAAACAGCACGCGCCAGGGAGTATTGGCGGGCATCGACTGGACCTTGAACATTCGCCAGATGCCGGGACAAAGTACCCGGGCGCGTCTGTTTCGTCTTGATCTGACACTTCAGGAAGACCAGCGCCGTGCCCGGTTCAGCACCTTGAAACTGCGCGGCTCGTCACCTGGAGTCGGATTTTGAGATCCGCTCAGCGTGGCTTCACGCTGCTGGAAATCATGCTGGTGCTCAGTCTGTTGGGCATATTGCTGGTACTGATCGCAGGTGCATTGCTGGGCGCGAATCGTGCGGTACTCAAGGCTGAGCGCTACACGGCCAGCCTGGATGAAGTGAGGGCGACACAGGCGTTTTTACGCACCTCCATCGGTCAGGCATTGCCCCTGGATACTTCCGATGACGACAGCGTCAGCAATGGTTTTTTCGAGGGCTCGGCTCACCAGTTGCAATTCGTTGCGACCTTGCCTGGTGAACTGGGGGGCGGTATTCAGCGTCATACCCTGCAATTGAGCGGGTCTGAAGGGCAGCGCGATCTGCAAGTGACTTTTGAGCAGATCAAGACCGGTGTGGGTGGTACGGTCGTACAGCCATGGGGCGAGCCACAGGTCTTGCTAAATAACGTGGAGGGGCTGACGTTCAGTTATCGCGGCTTCTCTCCCAAGGGCAAGCCGACCGGCTGGCTGGCTGAGTGGCCGTGGCCAAGTCGTTTGCCCAGTGCCGTGCGCATCGATGTGAAGCTGAACGGGCCGGTGGCCTGGGTCAGTGAAGTGGTTGCCTTGCGCCTGGACCTGTCCGGCGGGGCGGGTGGCCAATGAAGCGTTTTTACCGGCATCAGCAAGGCGTTGCGCTATTGGTGGTGCTCTGGGTGCTGGCCTTGCTCAGTCTGTTGCTTGGCGGGCTGGCCGGCTGGGTGCAGCTTGAAAGTCGTCAGGCGCTTTGGTTGCGGCAGAATACCCAGGCGATTCTGGCGGCCGAAGCGGGCATGAACATGGCGATACAAGGTTTGCTCGATCCGGCGCAGCGCAAGTCATGGATAGCAGATGGACGTCCGGTTGCCTTGAAGTTCGATGACACGCAACTTCTCGTCAGCGTGCGCAGTGAACAAGGGAAGCTGGACCTCAACAGTGCGCCCGTTGCAGATATTTCCAGGGTCTTGCAGGCCTGTGGAGCGGCGAAAGACCAGGCAAGCGGTATCGCGCAGTTTCTTGAAGCGCAACGCAACGCGGGGCAGCCGCCGTTGCGGGTGATCGAAGAGGTTCGTCAACTGCCGGGCATGAACCAGGCGTTGTATGTCTGTCTGGTGCCGGAAGTCACGCTATGGAGCGGGCTGGAGCGGCCTGATCCCGCATTTGCAACGGCTTTGATACGCCGCAGTCTGAACCTGCCGAACCAGAGCTCCGTCGGGGTCGATCCTGGCGAAGTTCTGTTCATTGACAGTCAGGCACAACAACCGGGTGGTACGTCCGCCCATTTACAAACCACGATTCTATTGAGTCCAGCGGGGGAAAACGCACAGCCTTACAAGGTGTTGCGTTGGCAAGAATGAATTCATTATCAGCACGTCTGGCACCGGTCTTCGCCTTGCGCGACCGCGTTGCCCAGCAGTGGCGTGGCAGTCTGGCCCAGCGTGGCTGGCAATTATGGCTGGCGGAGTTGAAGGCCTGCCTGCCGGTTCGTGTGCGCCAGTGGCTGGTGCATGAAACCGTCGAGCAACTTTACCCGTGGCCGCTGCAATCGTCCTTGCCGAAATCTTCTGTCGAGGCGCGCCGAATCCTGCTGTTGTCGCCGGCCGATGTGCTGGTACAGAGCCTGCAGTTGCCGTCGGCGGCGGCCCGTAATCTGTCGACTGTCGTGGGTTACGAACTGGATCGTTTTACCCCGTTCGATGCGGGGCAACTGTACTTTGTCGCTCGGCAGGAAAGCCGCAGCGCCAGTTTCATTCAGGTCACGCTGGTGGCCATTCTTCGCGAGCGTCTGGATAGCATTCTGGCCGAGTGCGCTGCCCAGGGTTTGCAGCCCGATGCCGTGGATGTGGGGTCTGCCGAGCAGCGGATGGGCATCGACCTGCTGCCGACACCGTTGCGCTCGAATCAGGTTCGCTCCGGTCATCGAACGCAACGCTTGCTGCTGTGGACCTGCGGCGCCTTGTTGCTTGGCCTCATGCTGCTCTGGCTCAACGATCGTCAGCGTTTACTGGAAGAGATGCAGGCCAGCGTACAAGAGCAAAGGACACAGGTTGCTGAAATCCAGAAGCTGCGCCAGCAACTGACCAACACCCGTGGTGCGGCCAACTACCTGATACGTCGCAAGGCGGCTCAAACGCCCTTGTCGGCGTTGCTCAGCGAGCTGACCACTTGCCTGCCTTCGGACACCTGGATCGAACATCTGGAAATCAGCGATAACGCCGAAGTCGCATTCTCCGGCCAGAGCGCCAAGGCCAGTGCCCTTATTGCACGGGCCAAGAACTGTCACAGCCTGGATAACGCGCAGTTTCAGGGCGTGATCCAGCCCGATACCCGGACGGGCAAGGATCGGTATTCCCTGCGTGCCCATCTGCATCAGGAGAACGCCGATGCGCCGTCCACTGACAAGCCGTGAACGTCGGGGCGCGGCCCTGATCGTCCTGGCGCTGCTGCTTTATCTGGCCTACTGGCTGTTGATCGACAGCTGGTTCGCCGGCCCGTTGCGCGAGATCAACGAACAGACCGAACAACTGCGTGAACAGCAACAGCGCTATGCCGGCTTGCTGCAACAGGGCGATTCACTGCGTCAGCAACTGGCTCAGGCGCGTAACGATCCGGCCAGCAGCACCAGCCTGTTGCCGGGCGAGGATCCCAGTGCCGTGGCCGCCGACCTGATGCAGCGTATTGCCGACCTGATCAACAGCCACGCCACCACCGGGGGTGGCTGCGCCTTGACCCAGCGCATGCCGATCACCCCCGAGCAGGACAGCGCCGAGCCTTATCGGCAGGTCAAGGTCAGCCTGACGTTGAACTGCGCCATCGAGCCGCTCACGGCCATCCTGCATGCGCTGGAATATCAGCGACCGTTTCTGTTCGTCGACGAAATGAGCATGCGCCGTGATGCCAATGCTCCGGCAACCGGCGGTGCCGGCAAGCTGGTGGTGCATCTGCTGGTACGTGGCTACCTGCAACCGTCATCGGTCGGGGAGGGCGAGCAATGAAGACTCTATTGCGTCCTCTGGAGTGGGCATTGCTGGGGCTGGCAACGTTGCTGGCGGCGCTTGTTGCTCTGGTGCTCAGTGGCGCGGCCCACTCGCCGGACTGGTTGCCCGAAGAGGCTCCGCGCAACCCGGCCAATCATGCGGCAAAGACCCAGCGCGCTCCCGAAGCGACTCTGGAGAGTTTGTCCAATACCTGGAAAACCCCGTTGTTCAGCCCCGACCGCAGCCCGGATCGCCAGGTGGAACAGGCCAATGTGCAGGCCGCCAGCCTGTCGGGCATGACCCTGAGTGGCGTCATCATCGACGGTTCCCTGAAGGTTGCACTGCTCAAGCAAAACGATGGTCCGCCCTTGAAAATCAAACAAGGCCAGCGTCTGGCCAATGGCTGGATGCTGGACAGTGTCGAGCCGATGCAAGCCACATTCAGTCTCGATGGCCGCACGCAAGCCTTGCGCTTGCCCGCACCGCGTCTGCCACCTCCATCGAATACCCCCCCTATTACCTTAACTAACGATTCAGCCCCGTGATGGGTACCTTTTCAGGAGTTCCTGCCATCGCTACCTTGCGCACACCCTTGCTTTTTCTGGCCACTGCCGTCGCTCTTGGCGGCTGCGCGACTGCGCCCGACACTCTTGACCCCGACAACGGCATGCTGCAGGAAGCGCTGCAAGGCACGGGTTCACAACGTCCACCGGTAGATCCTCGTACCGAACAGGCGCCTGTCGACACCCAGCCACAACCCTCGGCCATTTCACCGCAACGGCAGATCATCAAAGGCAATCAGCGCTTTGTCCGCACCCCTGCGGTTTCGCCTGCCGCTCAGGCCGAGACCGGCGATATCGTGTTCAACTTCACCAATCAGCCCATCCAGGCGGTGATCAACAGCATCATGGGCGACCTGCTGCATGAGAACTACAGCATTGCCCAGGGCGTGAAGGGTGATGTGAGCTTCTCCACCTCCAAACCGGTGAACAAGCAGCAAGCATTGTCGATTCTGGAAACGCTGCTGTCCTGGACGGACAACGCGATGATTCGCCAGGGCGACCGCTACGTGATCCTGCCGTCCAGCCAAGCGGTGGCGGGCAAGCTGGTGCCGGAAATGCCGGTGGCGCAACCCGCAGCGGGCATGTCGGCACGGCTGTTCCCGCTGCGCTACATCTCGGCCACGGAAATGCAGAAGCTGCTCAAGCCCTTTGCCCGTGAAAACGCCTTCCTGCTGGTCGATCCTGCGCGCAACGTCCTGAGCATGGCGGGCACGCCCGATGAGCTGGCCAACTATCAGGACACCATCGACACCTTCGACGTCGACTGGCTCAAAGGCATGTCGGTCGGTGTTTTCGGCTTGCAGCGTGCTTCGGTCAGCGAACTGATGCCCGAGTTGCAAAAGATATTCGGCCCTAAAAGCGGCATGCCGCTGGCAGGCATGGTGCGCTTTTTGCCCATCGAGCGGACCAATTCGGTGGTGGCGATTTCATCCCAGCCCGAATACCTGAACGAAGTCGGCCAGTGGATTCACACCATCGACGAAGGTGGCGGCAACGAACCGCAGATGTACGTCTATGACGTGCGCAACATGAAGGCCACGGACCTGGCCAAATACCTGCGCCAGATCTACGGCACTGCCGCCATCAAGGATGACTCCCCGGCCAAGGTTGCGCCTGGGCTGCGCACGGCCACGCTGTCGTCGCCCAACTCCAGTGGTGGTTTCGGCTCTGGCTCCGGTTTCAACAGCAGCTCCGGCGGCTTGGGCAACAGCGGCGGGTTCGGCAATAACCGTGGCATGAACAACAACGGTGGCATGAATAACCAGAATGCCGATGACAGCGAGTCCCAAGAGGAAGAACAGGGCAGCGACTCCACGGGGGATCAGGGCTCTAACGCCAGCAAGAGCCTGGATTCCGGCACCCGGATCACCGCGCAACGCAGCAGCAACCAGTTGCTGGTCCGTACGCGCCCGGCGCAGTGGAAGGAAATCGAATCGGCCATCAAACGCCTCGACAATCCGCCGCTGCAAGTGCAGATCGAAACCCGGATTCTGGAAGTCCAACTCACTGGCGAACTGGACATGGGCGTGCAGTGGTATCTGGGCCGTCTGGCTGGCAACTCCGCAAGCACCACGGTAGCCAACACCGCCGGCAGCCAGGGCGCACTGGGCTCCGGCGGAGCAGGGCTGGGCGCGACGGATTCGTTGTTTTACTCCTTTGTCAGCAGCAACCTGCAGGTCGCGTTGCGCGCACTGGAAACCAATGGCCGCACCCAGGTGCTGTCGGCTCCGTCGCTGGTGGTCATGAACAACCAGCAAGCGCAGATTCAAGTGGGCGACAACATCCCCATCAGCCAGACCACAGTCAATACCAACACATCCGACACAACCCTGAGCAGCGTCGAATACGTGCAGACCGGTGTGATTCTGGATGTGGTGCCACGCATCAATCCGGGTGGTCTGGTGTACATGGATATTCAGCAGCAGGTCAGCGATGCTGGCAATGTCACCGACGACAATGGCAACCCGCGTATTTCCACTCGCTCGGTGGCGACTCAAGTGGCGGCGCAAAGCGGCCAGACTGTGTTGTTGGGGGGGCTGATCAAGCAGGACAATGCCGAAACCGTGAGTTCGGTACCGTATCTGGGGCGTATTCCGGGCTTGCGCTGGCTGTTTGGCGCGACCAGCAAATCCAGGGATCGTACCGAGCTGATCGTACTGATTACGCCACGTGTCATTACCAGCAGCAGTCAGGCGCGTCAGGTCACCGATGACTATCGCCAGCAGATGCAATTGCTCAAACCACAAGTCTCACGAACCAGCATGCAGAACTAAGCAGCTATCATGAGGCTCGACGCCCACTCACGGCACTGCCCGCTTTCAGGCAGTGCCCCATAGAGGTCATGAACACATGCTGAAGTTTTTTGCTGTCTTGCTTTTTGCGTTCTCGGGTCTGGTTCAGGCAGAAAATACGTTGCACACCGATCTGCCCCTCAAATACCTGGCTCAGGCCAGTACCGATGTGCCGAACAAACCATTGGTGATCTTCATTCACGGCTCAGGCAGTAATGAAGCAGACCTGTTCGGCCTCAAGGAGCTTTTGTCCCCGGACTACAACTACCTGTCCGTGCGGGCACCCATCGAGGTAAGGCCCGGTGGCTACAAATGGTTCAATCGCCGGATCGAGGCAGGCAACTACGATGGCGAGACCGAAGACCTGAAAAACAGCGGTGACTTGCTCAAGGCATTCATCAAGCAGGCCACACAGAAATACCGGACCCAGCCGGGCAAGGTGGTGCTGGTGGGCTTCAGTCAGGGCTCAGTCATGAGCTATGAAGTGGCGCTACGCGACCCGGATATGGTCGGCGGCATTGCGGCATTGAGCGGCCCGGTATTGTCAGTGCTGAAATCCAGCCTCAAGCCCGAAGAGCGTTTCAAGACATTCAACGTGTTTGCCGCCCATGGCACCGAAGACCCGGTATTGCCTTTCAGCGGAGCAACCCGAACGGAGGAAACCTTGAAGGGGTTAGGCATCAAACCGGAGTTTCATGCCTATAAAGGGATGGGGCATACCATCAATCAGGAAGAAGTCGCAGATTTGAAGCGGTGGCTGGAGCATTCGTTCTAGCGCTGTCGCTTGGCAAACAGGTAGGAGTGAATTCATTCGCGAGACGTCATTGAAGGCGATAGATTTTTTGGCGCCTCGCGAATGAATTCGCTCCTACGGAAATTCCATTTAATTCATGATGTTGCGTTTTTTTTGTAGAAGCGAATGCCTTCTCGAAAAAACCTACCGCCGCGAATCCCTCAAAAAAACCAGCAGTGCAATCAAGGGCAGGGCAGTGCCCACGACACTGATCCACACCCAGCCTCCATGATCGAACAGCACGCTGGCAACCGACGATCCAATCGCTCCGCCGATAAAGATACTGGCCATGTACAGCGCATTGAGCCGGCTGCGGCTTGCGGCATCCAGTGCATAGACAGCGCGTTGTCCCACCACCATATTCATCTGTACGCAGAAATCCAGCACGACACCGGTCACGGCAAGGCCGATCAGGTTGTAGGGTGCAGGAATCAGACCCGGCAGGAAACTCAAGGCCCCAAACAACAAGGCACCCAGCGTGGCGACACGGCTGTGGCCCGCATCCGCAAGGCGTCCGCTGATGGGCGCAGCAATCGCACCAATGGCACCGATCAGCGCGAACAAGGCAATCTGGCTTTGGGATAAACCATGGTTACGCGCCAAATCCAGCGGCACAGCCGTCCAGAACAGGCTGAAAGTGGCAAACATGCACGCCTGATAAAACGCCCGTTGCCTCAGCACCGGCTGCTGGCGCAGCAGAACCCAAAGGGAAAACAACAGCTGGCCATATGACGCCCGATGATCCGGCACACGCCTCGGCATGGTGGTGGCCAGTACCAAACTGATGCCTGCCATCAACACCGCCGCCGAACCAAACACCGCACGCCAGCCAAAATTATCCGCCACCACACTCGAAACTGGCCGGGCCAGCAGAATTCCCAACAGCAATCCGCCCATGATCGAGCCGACCACCCGCCCGCGTGTTTCCTCTGGCGCCAGATGCGCAGCCAGCGGAATCAGCATCTGAACCGAAACCGAACTGAACCCCACCAGCAGCGATATCACCAGAAACAGATTGGGCTGCTCGGCAAACGCCGCACCCAACAGGCTGAGAATCGCAACCCCGGTGGTCAAGAGCATCAAGCGCCGGTTCTCCAGCAGATCCCCCAGCGGCACCAGAAAGAACAGCCCCAGCGCATAACCCACTTGAGTCAACGAAACGATCAGGCTGGCCATGGTGCTCGACAGACCAATGTCCGGCGCAATCAGCTCAATGATCGGCTGGGCGTAATAGATGTTGGCAACGATAGCGCCGCAGCAGAACGCAAACAGCATCACCAGACCCCTGGTCATGGTGACAGCGCCGTGCCGGGCGTGGATCGAAGTACTCATGAATATTCTCGCTTGTGCAAAAGACCGGAAAGCCGCGTAAAGCAAGCCTGCCAGAGCGGTCGGGACTGGATGCTGAGCAGGCTAACGGCTTTGGCGGAGATTAAGTAGGTGCGGCTGATTGATACAAGATATTTCTGAAAACAATAGTCAGTCGGAGGGCATCGGTTCGGGGGATGGCCGGGCGAGGGAAAAACGTTCTGTCTGTGAAGCCGCCTTCTGAAATCGATCTGTTTAAATTTATTTCATTGTTTTTACTGATTTTTTGAAAAAAGGGCCTGTTTGAACGTCTTCCTTCGGGTGTGTCGATTTTGTATCGACTCCGGTACGGGGTGCGACCGCTTTGTTTGCCGTTGCTCAAGCAAGGCGATGCATGTAAGCGCTTATTTAGTGTTTTAACTTAAGGATAGAACGATGGCAGGCGGCACTATAAATTTACCCAGTATTCCAGTAACAGCTCCCGCACCCGGTACTCGAGGAGGCAGCGGCGGGGGAACAGGACAGGTATACAATGTCACGATCGACGGTTGTACTTTCCGCTGCTCTGATGATGCTTATATTCTGGACCAGGCCGAAGAGTATCGGCTTGACCTGCCGTATTCTTGTCGTGCGGGTTCTTGTTCGTCGTGTGTTGGAAAAATCATGAGTGGAACAGTCAATCAGTCAGATGGTTCATTTCTGGATGATGATCAGTTAGCCGAAGGATTTGTATTGCTGTGTTGTGCCTACCCGACCAGTGATGTCTATATCCAGGCCCATGCCGAAGAGGAGCTGACATCATGAAGGAAGATACGTGTGCGGTATATTCCAGGCGTCATGTATTGAAAGGCGTTGTGTTGGCCGGTACGTGCGCGCCTTTGAATATACTGGCAGATGATGAAAAACGTATGCCTGATATATACAGGTTGAATAAAGGTGGCGATGTTCTGTCCGGACGGATCAAGCATTTCTTTGGACGCTGGGTTCCACAGGGTGTGGTCACAGGAGAGTATGGATTACCCACAGTTAACCTCAAGATTAATGTTGTTGACTCGGCATTTTCTCCCGTGGAAGGTGGCGACCTTATCGTGCTTCAGGCTGACTCTTATTTAAGAGAGAAGTCTCGACCACTGGTGTCTACCCGGGTCAAGACACGTCCTGATGGTTCTGCGGATATAAATGTATCCTTTCCTATTCTCTCGGATCGCATTATAGCTTCTACAGCCTCTCGGTTTTCTTCTGGCTTTGATGTGTTCGTACTGCGTGATGGCCATGTGTTTGGCACTCGGTTGCTGGCCAGTAACGCATGCTGTGGTATTGCACACACTGCAATGAACAGTGCCGTTCCCCGATTGCAGGCAGTTACAGTGATTGATAAATATTTCTCCGACTTTCAGCACGGCAATCTGGCGATAAGGCCTGTGAATCTGGAATGGGTCAATGGATCTGCTAACGCAGCTTTTACAGTCGTATTGCAAGGTTGAACATGGACGATACTATAAAAAAACCTATTCGTGCTTTAAGGCAATTCTGGGTTTACGCGCTATCTGCTTTTCTATTGGCCAGTTCTCCGATGAGCGTTTGGGGAATGGGGTGCGACATCGTTCTTCCCTTGGATGATGAGGTGGGGGGCGGCGACGATGACGTCTTGAATGATGATGAACCTCAACCTTGCGGTATGGTGGGGAATCCTATAAATCTTGTTTCGGGAAACAAGTTTCAGGAGGAAGTTGATTATATTGGTAAAGGTGTATCACCAATAAGCTTGACGCGGGTTTATAACAGCTATGACGGTGTATGGCGTCATAACTATTCGGATAATCTGTCTATCGGCCAGTTTGTGATTACTTATGTACGGGCTGATGGAACCCGCCGTGTGTTTATGAAAAAGGGGCTTACACCTTTGTACGGCGCTGCTGGCAAGCTGTCGTCAAGTGGGACTGGATATTTGTACACTGCCATGGATGGCAGTCAGTTGGCATTTGACTCGGATGGAAAGCTGATTTCAACCAAGGACACTGAGGGGCTTACGCAGACGTTGACCTATTCGGCTAATAATACGGTCACTGTGAAAAATATTTTTGGACAGACCCTTGTCATGACGCTGGGCATGCTTTCGCAGTTGACGAGCGCCAAGGTAGGGGGGCTCAGCATTACGTATAACTACGCTGCCGACGCCACACGATTGATGTCCTTGAGCAAGATCGTGGATGGTAAAACGTTAACGCGCCAGTACCATTATGAAGTTCCCAATGCGCGCTGGCTTTTGACCGGTATAACGGATGAACGGGGGATTCGTTTTGCAACCTGGAAATATGACGACTCATACCGTGCCATTTCCAGCGAACATGCCGAGGGTGTAGAGTCCAGCAGGCTGGACTATAAAGATCACTTGATAACGGTAGTGACGAATGAACTGGGTAAGCAGACGACTTATAAGTTCAAGGAGGTTTACTACAGTCGGCGAATAGTGGAAATTATCGGTGAGCCTACACCGTCCTGCCCTTACTCAAACTCAAAGTTTGAGTATGACAAAAAAGGGCGGATGTCGGCAAAGATCGATAATATGGGTGTCCGTTCTGAATATTACTACAATGATCGGGACCTGTTGGTGCGCACCGTTGTTGCAGTGGGTACGAGCGTATCCAAAGAAACATTGACAGAGTGGCATGCCACTTTTCAAAAGCCTATCAAGGTCACTACGCCTACCCGTATAACGACTTACAGTTATGACGCTCAGGGGCGGCTGGTCAATACTTCAGTTGTCAGTCGGGTATGAATTCATGGAACTGAACGTGTCTGTTATGGAGTCTGATTTGTGAGCGTTATCAACTATTTCAATCTGTCGTCGTTGTGGGTAGCTTTGGCTGTCGTCACTCTGTCTGATAGGGCGTTGGCCGTCGCGACGGATTACAGTTATACATCACTGGGCCAACTGGAAACGGTCAACGGACCTCGTACCGATTTAAATGATATAACCCGTTTTACCTATGATGCTCAGGGTAATCTGGCCTCGGTGACCAATGCGCTTGGGCATGTGACGAGGCTGACCAGTTATGATCTCCAAGGTAACCCACAAAAAATTACTGACCCCAATGGGGCGGTGACAACGCTGTCATATACAACGAATGGTCTATTGGCGAGCACGACGCTCGGCAGCAGTACCACTCGATTTGATTACAATGCTGTAGGCGATGTCATTAAAGTGACCGGTGGTAACGGTAATTGGGTTGAGTACAGTTACGATAGTGCCCGACGTTTGACTGGCGTCCGTAATATTCTCGGTGAGAGTCTTACTTATACACTGGATAAAATGGGCAACCGCACTGCCGAAGTTACCAAAAACAGCAGCGGAACTGTAGTTCGCCAGCAACGGCGTGCATTCGATGAATTGGGTCGCCTGGTTCAGGTTGTGGGTGCTGCCAACCAGACTCGACGTTATAGCTATGACCTGAACGACAACCTGTCTACTGATACCTCGGCGCGAAGCAACAAGACCCAACAGTCTTTTGATGCCTTGAACCGTGTCATCAAGATTGTCGACCCGCTTCAAGGTTCTACTTCATTGGCTTACAACGCTGATGATCGGGTCACTCAGGTTGTAGACCCTCGCGGTGTAACGACCCAGTATGCCTATGACGGCCAAGGCAACTTGCTCAAGACGGTCAGCCCGGACACCGGGACCAGCGCCTTTGTCTACGATGAGGCCAATAACCTGATTCGCAGCACGGATGCACGAGGTGTTGTGACCGAGTACACCTACGATGCGCTAAATCGGCTGATCACCAAAAGCTACCCGTCCACACCAGCATTGAACGTCAAGTTTCTCTACGACCAGACCACTGGCGGCAATTACGGCATTGGTCGCCGTACGGGCATCCAGGACAGCGCCGGGCTGTTGAGTTACTCCTACGATGTTCAAGGCAAACTGGCCGGGCAGCAGCGTTCGGTAGCTGTCAACAGCGGTAGCTATAACGAAACTCTGACGTATGGCTACGACGCGGCCGGTAATCTTGTAAAGATGGGTTATCCGTCCAGTATTGGTGTGACGTACACCCGAAATACCGCCGGGCAGGTAGCAGGTATACAACTGACAGTGGCAGGTAAAACCGTCACCCTGGCCAGCAATATCGCTTACCAACCCTTTGGCCCTGTCAGAACCTTGACCTGGGGTAACGGCATCCTGCTGTCGAAAACCTACGATCAGGACTATCAACTGACACAGCAACAAGTTGGTAACTGGCAAACGACTTATGGCTATGACGCTGACAGCAACATCAGTTCGACGACCAATAGCCTCTGGGGGGCGGTGCAGTACGAGTACGATGCCCTGAGTCGTCTGACTCAGGAGCAGAACAGTACGATCAAAAAAGCCTATACCCTCGATGCGACCGGCAACCGCACACGGCGCACTACCAGTAATCTGGCCAGTAGCAGCACCACTGAAACCCAGACGCTAGTCTATGCCAGCGACAGCAATCGACTGACCAGCATCAATGGCGCTACGGCCCCTGTGGATGTATCCGGCAACCATACACAGGTCAACGGATTGCGACTTACCTATGACAGTCAAGGGCGTCTGAGTCAGGTCCACCAGGCCAGCATCTATCAGATTGCTGAATACAAATACAACGCTTTGGGTCAGCGTGTCAGCAAGCGTGTCTACGAGATGGGTAGCCAAGCGCTCATTGGTACAACGACATATTTGTATGATCCGGATGGCAAGCTCATTGGCCAGACTTTTTACGATGCAAACGGCTTGAAAACCAGCGGCCAATACTGGTTCTGGCTGGATGACATGCCTCTTGCCCAGTTGACGGCCAATTTCTCATCGTTGGGAGAAGTGAGCAGCAGCAAACTGGTTTACCTGCATTCAGATCACCTGAATACTCCACGACTGGCAACCGACAGCACACAGGCTTTGCAATGGCGCTGGAACAGTGATGCCTACGGGGTCGGCAAGCCTGATGAAGATGTTGACGGCGATGGCGTGGCGACCAGCGTAGCACTGCGTTTTCCGGGGCAGATTTATGACGCTCAGACGCAGCTGAATTACAACTATTATAGGGATTACAATCCGGAAACCGGGCGGTATGTGCAGAGTGATCCGATTGGGTTAGAAGGCGGAATTAACACTTATGGTTATACCGGCGGAAACCCAATAAGGTTTTTTGACTCAACTGGTACAACGCCCATCGCTGGTGGAGTTGTAGGTGCTGAGTTAGGCACGTTGGTGCTTCCAGGATTAGGGACCGTTGTGGGGGGCGGAATAGGTCTTATCGCAACTTTTGTGCTTGCAGACCAGATCGCTCAGTGGACCAAAAGCGAAAGCACTGATGGTCCAGCCCTCCCAATAGATCTTCCAGATAAAATTCCTGACTTTGACTTTGAAAAGCCAGAGCAATGTCCTGTTGATTCTGATGGAGTCGCATGGCCTTGGAAGGGACAATTACCACAGGGTGGAAGCAAGGGGGGTTATAAAAATCCGAATGGTCCTGAAAGCTTGCATCCAGATCTTGATCATGGTGGTGATATAGGCGCTCACTGGGACTTTAATGATAGGGCTTCAGGCGGTTACAGAATCGGTCCTGATGGTACTATTACGCCAAAATAATACGGAGGTATTTATGGATATTTTGGAACCGCTGAAAAGCTTGGCGATTTCGCATATAAACAAAGTTCTTGAGGTGGATAGTTGTTTGAGTGCTTTGGTAAAGCCAGTGTTTAATAGAGAGGGAGGCAGGTTTTTTACTGTGCCTCCAGGTGAAGTGAGTGTAGATAAAATAGTTGATTTCTCTTGGGGGTTTGGAAAAGGGAGAGATACCTCTGTAGGTGGTCGACTACTAGGAAGTTTGCAAGAAAAATCTGGCAGGGTTTTGATAATTGATGACGTTATGGCTGGCCCCGAAGAGATGGCTGGATCTGCTTTTGGGCTGCTCGTTGGGGATAAGGTTTGTCATGTTTTAAGTGCTGAAGGTCTCGACGAAAATATTATCGATAAGTATGTAAAAATGGCTGGGGTTTCTTGGCATTTTTTAGCTGTGATTATAGAGGGGAGCAGTATTGATGCTGTCCATGAATTTCTTGGCTCTCGTAAGATCATAGATCCACTAGTTGTCGTAGAGGTTGTGGTCGGTGCTTATGATGGAGAGGGGTTTATTCATTGGTACCCTAATGCTTGAGCGTGTTTTTTTGATTTTGGAGTTTTAGGTGCTTCATGGCTGCTGTGCCTGATCGCATGGCAGCTATGAATATCAGCAAGTTTTTGGTGTGGGTTGATGTGGCTTGTCAAAAGTTAATATTGTCTGCGGTCGTGTATGAAATGCATTTGTAAGAGTGGCTAATTGGTCTATAGGGTATAAATATATGCACTCCTTTGTTTTTTCAGTTTCTCTGCGTTTCTTCGGCTTGAATATTGACCCGGATATCATTTGCCAGCAGCTCCAGCGTGTTCCCAAGTGGAAATATAAAATGGGCGATTTAAGAAAAACACCGGACGGACGTGCGCTGGGTGGTGTTTACGATAGAAGCTATTGCTCTTTCAAGTTGGCGGGCAGGCAGAGTGTTGAATTTCATGAGTTTCTGGAGGAGACGATAGCTGATCTTTTCAAGTATAAGTCTACGTTTGACTGGGTTGCTGATAGCGGAGGTAGATCCGAGCTTTTCATCGGTTGGGACTCGCCAGGTAATACGGGGGGCGTTTTTGAGAGCGCCTTGCTGAGGAAGTTGGGTGAGCTGAATATTGATTTGGCGCTTGATGTCTATGGCTCCTGATAGGGTGGATATGCAAGTGCCCTATAACATGATGCTTGCTTTGCTTGAGATGAAGCGCTGTGAGTGATTTTTGTAGCCTGCTCATCCTGATCGTTGCCTGCTCTGCCTTGCCTCACCTCCACACAAGAACATTTCGTACAAAGCCAGGGTAGGTCGTCACGCGGCACAACGCCAATGATGGCAATCTGTCCATCAAATCCTTGACGTTCATTTGTAACAGATGAATACTGTGCATATTCATATATATGACTGGATGAATCAGGGAATGAATAAGCTTTCAAGTGATGAACGCCTTCCGCTTTACCAACGTCTGCGCGATTGTCTGGCTGAGCAGATCGCCAATAACCGCTGGCGTCCAGGTGAGGCGATTCCTACCGAGGCGGCTCTTTCCGCCGAGTATTGTCTGTCGACCGGTACGGTGCGCAAAGCCATCGACATGCTGGTCAATGACAACATCCTTGAGCGTCAGCAAGGTCGTGGCACCTTCATTCGACGTGCGCAGTTTCAGTCTTCGCTATTTCGCTTCTTCCGTTTCCAGACCGAGTCCGGTGTGCGTCAGGTTCCGCAAAGCCGGATTCTGTCTGTCGAGCCGGTTACTGCGCCTTCGGCGGTCAGTCATGCGCTGGGGTTGATCCCGGATGCGCCGGTGATTCGCATGATCCGTCTGAGGCTGCTGGATGCTCAGCCGGTCCTCACCGAAGAAATCTGGCTGCCTCGGGTTCAGTTTCAGGCACTGCTGGAGGTCGATCTGAATGCTCAGGGGCCTTTGCTCTATCCGATCTATGAAGAGCTGTGCGGTCAGGTTGTGGCGTATGCCGAGGAAACCCTGACGGCCGAATCGGTCAGCGATGTGTATGCCCGCATGCTTCAGGTTCAGACCGGCAGCCCGGTCGTGGTGATCGAGCGCCTGGCGCGCAATTACGCCGGTGAGCCGCTGGAGTGGCGCCGCTCGCGTGGGCATGCCAGCCATTTCCGTTACAGCGTAGAAATTCGCTGAGTCTTCAATCTCGTCATTCACTGCACGCTTCATAAGGATATTGCGCATGTTCAGTTGGTATCGCGAAGTCACACCACGGGAACGCAAGACGTTTTGGGCCTGCTTCGGCGGATGGTCGCTGGATGCATTGGAAGTTCAGATGTTCGGTCTGGCGATTCCGGCGCTGATCGCCGCTTTTGCCTTGAGCAAGGGCGATGCGGGCATGATCAGTGCCGTCACCCTGGTGACTTCGGCACTGGGCGGCTGGGTAGGCGGTACTTTGTCTGACCGTTATGGTCGGGTTCGTACCTTGCAGTTGATGATTCTGTGGTTCTCGTTTTTTACCTTCCTGTCGGCGTTCGTGACCGGCTTCAACCAGTTGCTGATCGTCAAGGCCATGCAAGGCTTCGGCATCGGTGGTGAGTGGGCGGCGGGCGCAGTGTTGATGGCCGAGACCATTCAGTCCAAGTACCGCGGCAAGGTGATGGGCACCGTACAAAGTGCCTGGGCCGTGGGTTGGGGCATGGCGGTGCTGCTGTTTACCCTGATCTATTCGTTCGTGCCGCAGGATATTGCCTGGCGGGTGATGTTCGGCATCGGTCTGCTGCCTGCCTTGTTGATCATCTGGGTGCGCCGCAACGTTGAAGAGCCGGACAGCTACCAGCGCATGCAAAAGGAAAAGACCCCATCGGGCAACTTTTTCAAATCCATGGCCGGGATCTTCCGTCCCGAATTGTTGCGTGTGACTCTGCTGGGCGGTCTGCTGGGGCTGGGTGCCCATGGTGGCTACCATGCGGTGATGACCTGGCTGCCGACTTTCCTCAAGACTGAGCGCAATCTCTCGGTGCTGAGTTCCGGTGGCTATCTGGCAGTGATCATTTTCGCTTTCTGGTGTGGCTGCATCACCAGCGGCATGCTGATCGACCGTATCGGCCGCCGCAAGAATATCGTGCTGTTCGCTCTGTGCTGCGTGATTACTGTGCAGTGCTACCTGATGTTGCC
This sequence comes from Pseudomonas cichorii, assembly GCF_015471405.1. GTDB lineage: Bacteria > Pseudomonadota > Gammaproteobacteria > Pseudomonadales > Pseudomonadaceae > Aquipseudomonas > Aquipseudomonas serbiensis. The sequence continues at coordinate 303,631 of NZ_BLVZ01000003.1, read as the reverse complement.
GCTGACCAATACGCAAATGCTGTTCCTGGGCTTCCCGCTGGGTTTCTTCGCGGCAGGCATTCCGGCCAGTCTCGGCTCGTTCTTCAATGAACTGTACCCGGCGGATGTGCGCGGGGCAGGGGTCGGTTTCTGCTACAACTTCGGCCGCGTGCTGTCGGCAGTCTTCCCGTTCCTGGTCGGGCACATGAGTGAGTCCATGTCGCTGGGCACCGCTATCGGTATCGATGCCGGGATTGCCTACGGCGTGGCAATGCTTGCCGCGCTGTGCTTGCCGGAAACCCGTGGACGCACTCTGGAGGGCGCGCCTGTGACGGCGGATGCCACCGACAAGGGCGCGCCACAGCAGGCTTGATCTGGCCATTATCTGCGCGGTGTCACGGCACCGCGCTCACTTCGTAGATGAGTTCCATGACTGACCCCTGTACTTCGCCGATTCTCGGTATCGACGGCCATGCCCATGTCTTCGGCAGCGGCTTGAGCCTGACTTCGGGTCGACGTTATACCCCCGATTACGAAGCCACTCTGCAGTCTTATCTGACGCACTTGCGTGAGCATGGCCTGAGCCATGGTGTGCTGGTGCAGCCCAGTTTTCTGGGCACTGACAATCAATACCTGCTGGATGCCATTGCCCATGCGCCGGGACAACTGCGCGGTGTTGCGGTGGTGGACAACACAATCAGCCGTTCAGCGTTACAGCGCATGAGCGATCAGGGTGTTGTCGGTATTCGTCTGAACCTGATGGGCAAGCCTCTGCCGGATTTCAGCGAGCCTGGCTGGCGAGATCTGTTCAAGAATGTCTGGGCACTGGGATGGCATATTGAGTTGCATCGCCATGTGGCCGATCTTCCGGGGCTGATCCGCGATCTGCTGCCGTTTGGCTGCAAGATCGTGGTCGATCATTTCGGCCGGCCCGATGCGCGTCTGGGTGTCGATGATCCGGCCTTTCAGGCCTTGCTGGAGCTGGGCCTGAGCGGGCAGATCTGGATGAAGGTTTCTGCCATCTATCGTCTGGGCGGCAATGATGAGCAGAACATGGACTTCGCCAATGCCGCGTTGCCTTTGCTGATTCAGGCTTTCGGCGCACGTCGTCTGGTGTGGGGCAGCGACTGGCCGCATACCCAGCATGAGCATCACGTCAGTTACGCAACAGTGGTCGAGCAGTTCCGCAGCCTCGACTGCCCGGCCCCGATCAAGCAGAGCATGCTGGTCGAGGCCGCGCAGGCGTTGTTCGATTTCTCCACGGTCGAGCTCTGAGCCGAGAGTTTTCCTATCAGCCTTTGGGTGCCTGGATCCGGTAGCAGACCATGTACAAGGCTGGCAGGAAGAACAGCGTCAACACCGTGGCTATCGCAATCCCTCCAATCATGGCGTAGGCCATCGGTCCCCAGAAAACCTCACGGGCAATGGGGATCATCCCCAGGCTGGCCGCAGCGGCAGTCAACAGAATCGGTCGGCAGCGGTGCTCGGTGGCCTTGACCACCGCATTCCAGGCATCTTCACCCGCTGCCATGAACTCATCGATTTGCGTCACCAGAATCACCGAGTTGCGGATGATGATGCCGATCAGCGCCAATATCCCGAGAATGGCCACAAAGCCCAGCGGATACCCCGTCAACAGTAGCGCGGCGACCACGCCGATCAGGCCCAGCGGCACGACACTGACCACCAGCAGCAGTTTTTTCACGCTATGCAGCTGGATCATCAGAAAGGTTGCGACCAGTAACAGCATCAGCGGCACCACTTTGAGGATCGGCCCTTGTGAACGGGCGCTGGCTTCTACCGCGCCACCGGTGGCTACGGAGTAGCGTACCGGCAGCGCATCGGTGAATGCCTTGACCTGCGGCTGCAACTGCTTGACCAGCGCCGCCGGTTGCAGATGCCCGATGACGTTGGCCTTCAGCGTGATGGTCGGCAGGCGATCACGACGCCAGACCAGCGGCTGCTCCTGTTCGTAACTCAAGGTGGCAAACGCCATCAGTGGTACTGTGGCACCGTTGGGTGTCGGGATCTGCAGGCTGCTCAGGGTTTGCAGCGAACTGCGCTCCTGATCTTCGGCACGGCCGATCAGGTCGATCAGGTAAGTGTCATCCCGCACCTGAGTGATGCTGGTGCCCGTGACCAGGCTATTGAGGATCTGCGCGACGTCTTCGGATGACAGGCCGAACTGACGCACCTTGTCCTGGGCGATATGGATCTTGAGTACCTTGCCCGGTTCGTTCCAGTCATAGATGACCTGCCCGATATTGGGGTTGGCATCCAGAATGGCAGCCAGGGCCATGGCGTTGCTGCGAACCTGCTCGATGTCCGGGCCGCTGACCCGGTATTGCACCGGCCAGCCCACGGGCGGCCCCATGTTCAGGAGCTGGACGTAGCCGCCCACGCCGACAAAGTCATCGCGAAAGCGTTGGCGCAGACGTTCGATCAGGCGGTCACGGCCTTCGCCGCCACGGCTGACAATCACCAGTTGCCCATAGAAAGGGTTGTTCAACTGCTGGTCCAGCGGCAGATAGAAACGCACGGCACCTTTACCCACATAGGAACTCCAGCGCAGGATGTCCGGATCGTCCTTGAGTGTGGCCTCGAAGCGGTCCATGGTCTGGCGTGTGCCTTCGATCGAGCCGTTCTGCGGCATGTAGATATCCACCAGAATTTCCGGGCGATCGGAGTCGGGGAAAAACTGGTTTTGCAGCAGCTTGCCCGCAAACAGCGCCCCGACAAAGGCCACGGCCGTGATGCCGATCACCCACCAGCGATGCTTGAGAGCCTGCAGCAGCACACGCTGGAAGGCTCGCATCCAGGCACTGTCATGTGCCTGATGGCCTTCGGGTTTCTTCAGGATATAGATGCCGATCAGCGGCGCGAACAACACCGCTACCAGCCATGACAGCAGCAGGGCAACGGCAATCACGGCAAACATGGTGAAGACGTATTCACCCGCCGAACTGGAGTTCAGGCCAATGGGTACGAAACCGGCGACGGTCACCAATGTGCCGGTCAACATCGGAAAGGCGGTCGAGGTGTAGGCAAAGGTTGCGGCCTGCTGCAAGGAGTCTCCGCCTTCAAGCCGGGTGACCATCATCTCCACGGTGATCATCGCGTCATCCACCAGCAGCCCCAGGGCAATGATCAAGGCCCCGAGTGAAATGCGCTGCATGGTGATGCCGCTGTATTCCATGAAGACAAACACCAGCGCCAGTACCAGTGGAATCGAACAGGCCACCACCAGGCCCGCGCGGATACCCAGGCTGATGAAGCTCACCACCAGCACGATCAGGATCGCCTCGAACAATGCGCGGGTGAAACCGCCGATGGCCTTGTCGACCACATCGGCCTGGCTGGACACCAGATGCACATCGATACCCAGCGGCAGTTCGCCGGTCAGTTCATCGATACGCTGCTGCAGGCGGTTGCCGAACTCCTGAATATTGCCGCCTTGCTTCATCGCCACTGCCAGCCCGATGGCAGGCTGGCCGTTGAAGCGGAAAAGCGAGGAGGGCGGGTCTGCATAGCGACGCTCCACCGTCGCCAGATCGCTCAGGCGAAAGAAGCGGTCGCCAAAGCGCAGGTTCACCGCCAGCAGGTCCTGCTCGTTGGTGAACTGGCCGCTGGTACGCACGGCGATACGTTCGGGGCCGGCTTCCATGACGCCGGCAGGTGTGACCGAGTTCTGCGCTTGCAGGCTCTGTAGTACCTGACGCTGGTCGATGCCCAGCGCGGCCAGCTTGCGTATCGAGAAGTTCAGATAGATGACTTCGCGCTGGGCGCCGAGCAGTTCGATCTTGCCCAGGTTCGGCACGCTGCGGATATCCGCTCGAACCTGCTCGACATAGTCGCGCAACTGACGGAACGACAGGCCATCGGCAGTAAAGGCATAAATGCTGCCGAACACGTCGCCGAATTCGTCGTTGAAGGCCGGCCCTTGGATACCGCTGGGCAGTTCGCCGCGAACGTCCATGATTTTCTTGCGCACCTGATACCAGGCGGCAGGAATGTCGGCGCTGCGGGTTTCACTCTTGAGGAACACGAAGATCGTCGATTCGCCTGCCAGCGTGTAGCTGCGCACGTAGTCCAGTGCATCGATTTCTTCGAGTTTCTTTTCCAGGCGGTCGGTCACCTGCTGCAAAGTGTCGGGCAGGGTCGCGCCTGGCCAGCGGGCCTGAATGACCATGGTCTTGATGGCGAAAGACGGATCTTCCTCACGGCCCAGATTGAAAAACGACATGCTTCCCATCAAGAGGGAAACGAACATCATGTACCAGACCAGTGTGCGATGCTTGAGGCCCCAGGCAGACAGATTGAAGCGCTCTCTCACAAACTGACCTCTCGTTCGACACGGATTTTCTGCCCAGGCCTCAGGCTGTTCACACCAGCGATCACCACTTTGTCGCCGTCATGCAATTCGCCGCTGACACGCACAGAAGAGCCATGACGTGTCAGTACCTGCACGGTGCGCGGGTTCAGGGTTGCAGTCTGCGGGTCAATGACCCATACCTGCGCCTGACCGTTGTGTTCTTGCAGTGCGGTATCGGGCAGTTCGCGGAAGGCGGGCACGTTGCTGCTGATTTCTACGCTGACTGTCGAACCCAGACGGAAACTGTCCGGAATCTGCTGCAAGGTCAGGCGTACACGCTGGGTGCGGGTGGCGGCATCGATCTGCGGGGATAACTGGCGAACCTGAGCGCTGACGAACACCTGTTCGTTCAGCTGGGAAACCACCTTGATCTGCATGTCCTGATCCAGATTCGTTGCCAGATCCACTGGCAGGTCCACCACGGCTTCGCGGCTTTCCGGACGCGCCAGGCTGACGACGGAATGACCGGTGACCATCACCTGGCCGACTTCGGCATGCCAGTCGGTGACGACGCCGTCGAACTCGGCCAGCAGGCGCGTGTAGGAAAGTTGGTCGCTGGCCTGCTCTGAGGCAATCCGTGCCTGATGCAGGATGGCTTCCTGGCTGCGCAAATCGCTGCTCAGCCGGTCCAGACGCGCTTGCGAGCCCACACCCCGCTCGAACAGTTGCTGGTAGCGCAACTGCTCATCGCGGATCTGTTGCCACGAGGCCTGGGCCTTGCTCAGCTCTGCCTGTTGCGCACGTAAACGGTTCTGCTGATCGCTGGGCTCAAGCGTGGCCAGCAGGTCACCCTTGCGCACCAACTGGCCGGTTTCGGCGTGTCTGCTGGCGATGCGCCCGGCGACACGAAACCCCAGAGCCACTTCGTATTGCGGCTGGATGCTGCCTGCGAAACGTCCATGCAAGTCGTTACGCTGATCGACGATCTCGGTGAACAGCACAGGCCGCTCGATGAACTCGCGAACCGGCTTGTCACGACAGCCCGCCAGAAACATGATCAGCACGCAAAACAGCCACAGCTGTATGCAGGTCTTTACGGTCAGACTCATAGCGTGTTTTCCGATGACACGGCGGCGGTCGATGCGCTGTCGGTTGTGTGTTCAACGACATCGACTTTTTGCCCGGGATAGAGGAACTGAGCACCTCTGGAAACCACCCTGTCGCCATCCGATAAACCGGAGGCGATGACAACCTGCCCTTGTTCGTAACGCATCACCTGCACCCTGGCCAGCCTGACCTGTGACTTGTCGTCCAGCAGCCAGACGGCAGGCTGCCCGTGGATACGACTCAAGGCGGACCATGGAAGGGCGAAGGCCCGTTGCGAATGGGTAAGAAGTCGGGCACTGACGACGGTTCCCAGCGCCAGCGTTGGAGAGGTGTCCGGCAGGGAAACCCGCACCCTCAACGTACCGCTGGATGCGGATACGATGGGGGTGATTTCACGGATCTTGCCAGGCACTTCGATATCGGGCAGGCCTAGAGTCCTGACCAGCACGGCACCGCCAGGCTGGTCGGAACTCAGTAAAGACTCATAAGCGGCAAATACCGCTTCACGTTCGCCATCGTGGGCAAGGCTGAAAATGGGCGTAGCGGCCTGTACCACCTGGCCTTCTTCTGCGTGGCGAGCGGTGATGACCCCATCGGCCACCGCAACCAGTTCGGTATAACCGACCTGATCACGGGCATTGGCCTGACGGGCTTTCAACGAAGCCAGGTCCCCGCGGGCACTCTCCAGAGCGGAGAGTGCCTGCTGGTATTCACTGAGATTGGTATAACCTTTGGGCAGTAATGTCTGCTGACGCTGATAGTTGTTTTGTGCAAGGCGCAACCGTGATTCCCGGGCTGCCACTTCGGCATTTGCCGACTCAAGGTCGGTCTTTTGTTCACGCGGGTCCAGTCTGGCTAATACCTGATTGGCCCGCACCCGATCCCCCACATCCACAAACCGCTGTACAAGCTTGCCCGACACGCGAAAGGACTGATCGGTCACTTTGCGTGCCTGGATGTCGCCTGTGAGCACGACACTGGTCACGACATCACTGGATGCCACTTGCTGGACCGCCACCCGGACCCGTGCTTTTTCCGCAGGTTTCCCGGCAGAACAAGCACTGATCGAGAGCGCCAGAACACAGTGAAGCCCCAGGGTCAGCCAGGGCCGGCTCAGAAACGGTCTGTGGTGCGAAGGTCGGATTTTTCCGGTAACACGGCAAAACGAACGTAAAAGAGTTTCAGGGTTAATAGTCATCAACAACACAGCCACTGCCTTGTGGAATAAGCCAACACCGGTGAATCACCGTTTCACGGGTGTTTCAGGCAATAGCGGTTGCGTCAGGCCATACGTGCTGGCTGCTGGTTTCCTCGGTGCCGAAAAACTCCAGCACGTTCTTTTGCGATGCCAGCCAGGCTGCCTTGCTCTCCAGGTCCAGGAAGTGCCCGGTATCGGGGACTACCTTGAAGCTGCTCTGGGCGATGTAGTTTGAAAAACTACGGGCATCTTCGACCGTGGTGTATTCATCTTTGTCGCCGTTGATGAACAGCACCGGGATCTTGATCGAGGAAAAGCGCTCGACATAGTTGCTGGCGCTCAGTTTGCGGATCTGGCTGATATGGAAGTCGATCTGCTTGTATTCGTGCTCGGCAAGGCTGATCAGGTGCTTGTAGTTATAAAGCTTGAACAGGCGCGGCAGGTACTTGCCAACGGTATCGTTGAGCAGGGAGCCGATTTTCCGTTTTTCGCGGGCAGCCAGATAGATCTGTGCCTTGTCGATGTAGTCGAGCATTGGCTCGTTCAGCACCGGGGAGAAGGAGGAAATGAGCGCCTTTTCTACAGTCGGTGGCGATTCGGCCAGTGCCAGCAGCGCCGATACACCGCCCCAGGAAACCGAAAGCAGGTAATTGACCTGGAAACGATCGATGAGCTGAAGAAGGATCTTGACCTCATCTTCCTTGGTCACGATCAGGTCGTCGCGGTTGTGCTCACGGGACTGCCCTGCAAACGGCAGGTCGAATAAAACGAGGTTGTAGTGCGGTTGTAGATACTTGACCGTCTGGCCAAAAGAACCGGTGGTGGACAGTGCACCATTAATCAGCAGAATGGTCTTTGCAGCACTGCTTTTCCAATAGGTTTCGGTGTAGAGCTTGAACTCTCCAACGCTTACGATCTTTGATTGCGCGCCCATAAATAGAAGCCTCCCAGGCTAAGTCGATCCTACTAATTGATACGGTTTTCTCTGCTCTAGCGGCCATGCCAAAGCCTCGCCTGGTTAGTGGCGAAATCCATTGAGTTTTTATTGTTATGTAGTGCGGTGTGGTAAGAACGTGAATCACGGTGGCTATTGATAACGCACAGCACACCAGAACGACAAGTGGATGACGCCATAAAAATGTCAATGCGCTGTGGTCCCCCTTTTCAGGGACGAAGCACGGGGAGTGATGTCAAAGGGATATTATTCGGTGAAAAGCAGCTTATCGAGCGTGAAAAACTCATCTATGGGGTGGAACTTGTGCTTGCTGAATCGGTCCAACAAAGTCACTTTTTGAAATTATTTGTTACAAATTAGCGCTTGCCAGCGTGCGCCAGATTTACAGCGAAGTGTCTTTAGCCGCGGGTTAGAGCCTTTATCTTCGTCAAAATGCAGGCACGGTACGGCTTTTATAGAGGGAAGGCCCTGCTTTATACCAGGGTATTAACGTGTTGGCACTCCAGTACGATGCTGGCTCCTCCGTACTGGCTTGTGCCGATCTGCAAGTTGAAGCCGTGCAGGTTGACGATGGCGGCAACCACCGACAGGCCAAGGCCGAAGCCGCCTTGCTGGTTGTTGTCTTCGCAACGATAGAAGCGCTGGAAGACCGCTTCACGTTCAGAGGGCGGGATACCCGGGCCGGAGTCCTGAACCTCGATACAAGGGCTGTTGCCGACGCCTTTGCTGTAGGCGCTGATCAGGACAGTGCCGCCGGGCGGTGTGAACTTGATTGCATTGCTCAGCAAGTTGGCCAGAGCTTCAAACAGCAAGGCCCGATCACCGACCAGCGTCGGTAATGGCTCATTGAGTTGCAGAATCAGTAACACCTCGTCTTCTTCGGCAAGTGGCAGGTAAAAGTCGTGAAGTTCCTGCAAGAGCGGACGCAGATCCAGCTCAACGAATGCCGAACGTCTTTGGTGATCCTCTATTTCCGAAATACGTAAAAGTCCGCGAAAACGCGCCATCAGCGTATCGGCTTCGGCAATTACCTGCGCCATCTGAGCCGCTTGCGGTGAATCGTCCGCCGATTGCTGCTGGATGCGGTAAAGCTGGGCGCGCATGCGGGTCAGCGGGGTGCGCAAGTCATGGGCGATGTTGTCGCAGACGCCCTTGACCTCGTTCATCAGTTTTTCGATGCGGTCGAGCATGGCGTTGACGATTACTGCCAGCATGTCCAGTTCGTCACGTTTGTTGGACACCGGCAGGCGTCCCGACATGTCGCCGGCAATGATCGACTCCGCGCTGGCCTGTATGGCGCGGATGCGGCGCAAAGGGCGGCGGCGCAGTAAATGCCAGCCGGCCACGCCGGGGATGATGGTCAGGGAAATGCCCCACAGCAGGGCCTTGAGGATCAGGGTCGAGACAGCGAACAAGGAACCGTTGTCACGTACCAGTACCAGCCAGCGGCCATCGGGAGTTTCCGTCGCGATGGCATCGCAACTGTCGCTAGGCAGTTCCGGGTCATTGGATTCGACGCAATTGCTCAGTTGATGGATGCTGCCATCGAGCGGCAGGCTCGGGGGGATTTGCCGGATCGGCCCGGCCAGCGGTTGCAGATTGGCATCGAACAGGCCGTAGGCATCCACGGAGCGCATGTCGAAGGTCATGCTGGTGGCCAGCGCATCCACCAGTTCATGGCCTTCAAAGCGGGCAAACAACTGCTGGCGCTGCATCAGCGAATGGCGGGCGAGGTTGCCCAGATAGGACGTAACCTCCCAATACAGCACGCCCAGCAGAATGCCGCTCCAGGTCACGAACAGAAAACTGTACAGCGCCAGCAGGCGGCTGCTTGAAGAACGCCAGCCCTTAGACGGGTTCGGCAATGACATAGCCGGAGCCCCGAACAGTCTGGATCAGCGGTATGTTGCCGGGCGGGTCGATCTTCTTGCGCAGGCGGCCGATATGCACATCGATCAGGTTGGTGCCCGGATCGAAGTGATAACCCCAGACTTCCTGGAAAATCATCATGCGGGTGATGATCTGCCCGCTGTTGCGCATGAGAAACTCCAGCAGTTTGTATTCGGTAGGCAGCAGGGTGAGCGGCTTGCCGCCCCGGCAGGCTTCACGGCTGATCAGGTTCAATTCAAGGTCTGCGACCTGCAACACGGTCTTGGCTGCCGCCACAGGATTGCTGCGGCGCAGCAATACTTCGACCCGCGCTGCCATTTCATCGGAGGCGAAAGGTTTTGGCAGGTAGTCATCGCCCCCGGCCCGCAGGCCGCGCACGCGCTCGTCCACATCCGACAGCGCGCTGATCATCAGGATCGGGGTGGCAATCCCCTGGGCGCGCAGGTTGGTGACGATACTCAGACCGTCCATTTCCGGCAGCATGCGATCCAGCGTGATGAGGTCATAGTCGCCGCTCGCGGCCCGCGCGAATCCGTCACGACCGTTATCCACCCAGTCCACTTCAAGGCCATGGCTGCTGAGTTCCGCAACGATTTCCCTTGCGGTGACAGCATCGTCTTCGATTGCCAGGATTCTGGTCATGATCTTTGCCTGAATAAATACGGGAAAACCGTAGTTTGCCTATTAATGCCCGGGTGTTTGCTGAATAAAAGTTTAAGAAGCTTTCAATTGTCGTTATCTGCTGTTGCCGGGCTACGTACTTTCAGTACGCTTTTGTTCTTTGCGGGCCAGGGCTTCGGCCTGGCGTTTCTTGCGATCACGTTCCCATTTGGCCGTCGTGTCCTTTTCACTGCGGATCTGCGCATGGCTGAGCAGTCCGAAAATGAAACTGCCGCCGATGATATTGCCGGCCAGGGTAGGGCCGGCGAAGACCAGCCAGAAATCTTTCCAGGCAATTTCGCCTGCAAATACCAGATAGGAGACTTCTGCGGAGCCGACGACGATATGGGTGAAATCACCCAGGGCCATCAGGTAAGTGATCATCACAATGATGGCTATCTTAGCGTTCTCCATGGAGGCGATCATCCAGACCATGGTCGCAATCATCCAGCCGGAGACGATGCCTTTGGAGAACATCTGATTGACGTCGTTTTCCATGATCTTGCGCCCGATCTCCAGAAACGCCTGATCGGTTTTGCCATCGAAAATCGGCAAATGCAGCATCACGTAGGCCACCAGCAAGGTACCGGCCAGATTACCCGCCAGGACGATGGTCCATAGCCGCAGCAGTCTGGCGACATTGCCAAGGGTCAGCTTGCTCATGACCGGCAGTACGGCGGTAAGGGTGTTTTCCGTGAACAGTTGCTGGCGAGCGAGGATCACGGCCAGAAAGCCTGCCGAATAACCGAGGCTGGCGATGACATGGCTGGCTTCCACATCCGCCAGCCGCGACTTGAAAAGCCCCATGGCCATCAGCGACAGCCCCATGGTCAGGCCTGCCGCAAACGCCGACCACCACAGGGCCGCAGCACTGCGCTCAAGTTCATGGTCGCCCTGGATGCGAATGGTTTCATGCAGGACCGCCGCACGAGGCGGCTGGTTTTCATCGATTTCGCGTTGTTCTTCGGCTGACAAGCCTGGGGTCTTGCCGTCTGGGGACTGGTCCATGGAACTCAACTTCCTGCGCATGAGGGGCTGTTGGTTCAGACACGGACCAGCGGTCGTTCGTTCGCCTGTTTCCAGGTAGGGGCGAATTCATTCGCGAAGGCCGCTTGCACGCTCCAGAAACACATTGCTCTGCACCCGATTTACCCCGCTCGCCAGCATCGCCTGCCAGGCATTTTCCAGCGACCCGTTCATATCGATGGCGCGGCAGGCGTCCTCGATCACATAGGTGGTGAAGCCTGCCTTGCGGGCGTCCTGCGCCGACCACGAAACGCAGAAATCCAGCGCCAGGCCGACCACGAACAGCGTGTCGATGCCGCGCTCCTTCAGGTAACCGGCCAGCCCGGTCGTGGTGCTGCGATCCGCTTCCATGAATGCGGAGTAACTGTCGATGTGCGCATTGAAGCCCTTGCGCACGATCAACTGCGCATGCGGCAGGTTCAGGTCGGCATGCAATTGCGATCCCTGGCTGCCTTGCACGCAATGATCCGGCCATAACGTCTGAGGGCCGTAGGGCAGGGTGATGCTCTCGAAAGGCGTGCAGCCCGGATGGCTGGAGGCAAAGGAAATATGACCGGCCGGGTGCCAGTCCTGCGTGAGGATCACCCGTGTGAAGCGTTCGCCCAGTCGGTTGATCAAGGGCAGAACTGCCTCGCCGTCGGGTACTGCCAGTCGGCCGCCGGGCATGAAGTCATATTGCATGTCGATGACCAGCAGGGCGCAGTTGGGAGCAGCGGGCAGTTGGGAAAGTGGCATTTGGGGTGGCTCCTGATCGGACGTGTGCAGGCCGACAGTTTGCCTCTTTCCCGCTGCCTTTGCGAAAGGTGCGCTGCTGTCCATTTTTATTTATTAGCAATTTGTATCAAGTACTAATGAGAATCTGTACTATTCGCGCAAAAAAACCTGCCGGGTCCTATGAAGGCCTGGTTTTCATCGGGGATATACACGTTCATGCGTCGTACTTTAGTTTCTCTCTGCGTCATTCAAGCCATCAGCCAGGCTGCCTGGGCTGATCCGGTTACTGCCGATAAAGCGTCGATCGAGTTGCAGAATATCGACATCCAGGGCGCTGCCGACACCGAGCAAGCGACAGGCCCGGTCCAGGGCTATCGTGCGACCCGTTCTGCCAGTGCCACTCGTACTGACACCTCTTTGCACGAAACGCCGCAGTCGGTCAGCGTTGTCACCCGCGAAGCGGTGGAAGACATCGGCGCGATACGCCTGCAGGATGCGCTCGACTACGCCGGTGGCGTGGGCCGTGCCAACAACTTCGGCGCGCAGGGACTGACGACCTTCACCGTGCGTGGTTTTACCACCGGTGAGTTCTACCGCAATGGCTTCCCGATCAACCGCGGCTATCCGAGCATGCCCGATGCCAACACCATCGAGCGTCTTGAAGTTCTGCGCGGCCCGGCGACCACACTGTATGGCCGTGGCGATCCCGGCGGTACTTTCAACGTGGTGTCCAAGCAGCCGCTGGCGGAAAGAGCCGTTACCCTGGGCACCCAGATCAACGATCAGGGCATGAAGCGCGGCACTCTCGATGCTACCGGCCCGCTGGATGACGAAGGCCGCTTTGCCTATCGCCTGAACGTGGTGGGCGAGGGTGGCGATACCTTCCGCGATCACGTTGAAACCGAGCGTTACGGTATTGCGCCGGTCTTGAGCTGGCAGGTCAACGACGCGACCCGCATCATCTTCGAGGGTGATTTCATGCGCAACAATGCGCCCCTCGACCGTGGTCTGACACGCTATACCAACCAGACGCGCACGGCTTCGCGTGACTCGTTCTTCGGCGAAAAGGACGCGGGCAAGCTGCACACCGACACCAGCATGGCGCAGGTGCGTTTCGAGCATGACCTCAACGACAACTGGAAGCTGGGCGGTGGTTTCCAACTGCTTGATGGCACCATGCAGGGCGATGCAGTCGAGGCCAATGGCATGGGGGCCGATGGACGTACCCTGGGGCGTAACTACAACTATCGCAAGCTGGAGTGGACCGACCGCGACCTGCAGTTCAACGTGACGGGCAACTTCACTGCCGGTGGCTTCGACCACACACTGTTGGCTGGCGTGGAATATGAGGATTATGACTACAAGTCCATCATCCAGCGCTCCGCGGCAGGTGCGAACGTCTACACCATCGATATCTACGACCCGGTCTACGGTCAGGCACGTCCGGCGTTGACCCGCACCACGACCCATGACAAGGAAAACCTCAAGACCTACGCCGCGTTCCTGCAGGATCAGGTTGCGCTGACCGAGCGTTTGAAATTGCTGGCCGGTGCCCGCTTCGAGCGTTTCGAGCACGACTATGATTCTTATGTCTCCGATACCGAAGACTTCACCAAGGCCGACAACGCGGTCACTCCTCGTCTGGGCCTGGTCTACGACCTGACCGACACGGTCGCGGTCTACGCCAACACGGCGCGTTCCTTCAAACCAAACACCGGTGCGAGTCGCCTGGGCGGTGGTTTCAAGGCTGAAGAAGGCAAGTCCTATGAAGTTGGTGTGAAGTGGCAGGCGCTTGATCGTCAGTTGAACGTCGATGCCGCTGTCTATCAGATCGACAAGAAAAACGTCCTGACCAGCGATCCGGTTGATCCGAACTTCAGTGTTGCAGCGGGTGAGGTGCGTAGCCGAGGTTTCGACCTGAACGTGGTCGGCAACCTGACTCCCGAGTGGCGTCTGATGGGTAACTATGCCTACGTGGATGCCGAAGTCACCAAGGACAACTCGCTCAGAAAAGGCACTCGTCTGGCGAATATCCCGGAGCAGAGCTTCAGCCTGTTGAACGTCTATGAGTTCCAGGACGGCTTCTTCAAAGGCCTGGGTGTTGGTGCCGGTGGTCGTTATGTGGCTCAGCGTGAAGGGCGGACGGTCAACGAGTCGTTTGATATGGACAGCTACACGGTTTTCGACCTGCTCAGCTACTACAAGGTCAACGATCGTGTGAAGCTGAATCTTGATGTGAAAAACCTCTTCAACAAGGAGTTTGAAGAAGGGGCTTGGGGCAATGCCTTCGCTTACCCAGGCGCACCGCGCACTGTGCAGGCCGGTATTTCCTACAGCTTGTAAGGCATGAAGTCTTCGCGAGCCTGCTCGCGAAGGCTTCCCTTTACGTCAGGCAAACACTCGAATTGGCGAGCCCGCATGCCAGGCCTGGATATCTTCAATCATCTGACTGAAGAAGGTCCGGTAGTTGTTTTCGGTGACATAACCGATATGCGGGGTCGCCAATACGTTGTCCAGCCTGCGGAACGGATGTTCGGCCAGCAATGGCTCGATATCGAAGACGTCCAGCGCCGCACCGGCAATCCTGCGTTCTTGCAGAGTTGCAATCAGCGCCGCTTCATCGATGATGGGGCCGCGCGACGAGTTGACGATATAGGCACTTGGCTTCATCCAGGCCAAGGCTTGTGCATCCACCAGCCCACGACTGCGGTCGCTGAGCACCAGATGCACGGACAGCACGTCGGCCTGCTCGAACAATTCCTGCTTGCTCACATAAGTGACACCCGACTCGGCGGCTGCCTCGGCTGTCAGGTTCTGGCTCCAGGCTATGACGTTCATACCGAATGCCTGCCCGTAACGGGCAATCCACTTGCCGATGCTGCCCAGCCCCAGAATCCCCAATGTCTTGCCATGCAGATCGCTGCCCAGGCCGACTTGCCATTTGCCTTCGCGCAATGAATTGGCTTCCGCGACCAGATTGCGGGTGATGCCCATGATCAGCGCCCAGGTCAGCTCCGGTGCGGCATGCTTGTAGCTTTCGGTGCCGCAGACTTCGATCCCCAGCCGTTTCGCAGCCTTGATATCAATGGCGGCGTTGCGCATGCCGCCGGTCACCAGCAGCTTGAGGCGTGGCAACTGGCTGAGCAGGGCTTCATCGAACAAGGTGCGTTCGCGCATTACGCAAATGATCTCGAAACCCTGCAGGCGCTGCACCATGGTTGCGGTGTCGGCCGGGAAGTCATGAAGAAAACTCACTTCGCCGATGGGCGCCAGCACTGACCAGTCCACAACGTCGCGAGCAACGTCTTGCCAGTCATCGAGCACTGCAATGGTTGTTTTTGTCATTCGGGGGCTCCAGTGGCCTGGTTTTTCAGTTTGTCAGCCAAACAGGCTGGCAGCGATGTTGATGGAAAACCCAAGGATCGCGGTATTGAACACAAAGCCGATCAGGCTCTGGGCCAGGACGATCCTGCGCATGTTCCGGCTGGCTACGCCTACATCCGAGGTTTGCACGGCGACGCTCAGGGTGAAGGAAAAATACAGGAAGTCCCAGTAATCGGGCCTGGTTTCGCCATCGGCAAAGCGCAGGGCTGGCTCCTTGCCTTTCCATGTATAGAACAGGCGGGCGTAATGCAGGCTGAAGACCACCCCGATCATCAGCCAGGAACCCACGATGGTCATGCCGGTAAAGGCGTAATGCAGCAGGCGCTGGTTGCTGGTCATGTCCTTGCTGCCAGCCAGTTCGAGGAAAATGGCCGCCAGACTGGCCAGGGCTGCAATGCTCACGGTCATCAGGATCACGCCGGCATTCTCGTCCTCGATCATGGCGATTCTTTGGACGTCTTCGGCGTTGCTGCGCAGGGTGTGAGTGAAGATCAGGATCAGGTAAAGCCACACGCCGAGGTTCCAGCCGGTCAGGCAATTGCTGGTAAAGGTGGCGTGAGGATAGAGGAAGACTGAAGCGATGCCGCCAGTCAGGCCCAGTAGCGTAGCCAGGCTCAGGCGTGGGTGAGTACGAGCGATATGCAACATGACGGTCAGTCGCGACAAAATGTTGCACACACCATAGCACGTCATGATCCGGGCAAAAAAAACGGCGCGTAAGGGGGTTACGCGCCGGTTGCCATGAGTAGAGAGGGCAAGACTGTTGATCAGGTATAACGGGGTCAGCGCACCAGGCAAGGCTGCTTGTTGTTGAACTCCCAGTTCGGAATCAGGAACTGCATGGCAACTGCGTCGTTGCGTGCGCCCAGGCCCATGCCTTTGTAGAGTTCGTGAGCCTTGTTGAGCTGGTCCACATCCAGCTCGATACCCAGCCCCGGTTTTTTCGGAACCTGCACATGGCCACCGATGATCTGCAATGGCTCTTTGGTCAAGCGCTGGCCGTCCTGCCAGATCCAGTGGGTGTCGATGGCGGTGATATCGCCCGGTGCAGCGGCAGCCACATGGGTGAACATCGCCAGTGAAATATCAAAGTGGTTGTTGGAGTGCGAGCCCCAGGTCAGGCCCCACTCGTTGCACATCTGGGCCACGCGCACCGAACCTTGCATGGTCCAGAAGTGCGGGTCGGCCAGCGGAATGTCGACGGACTGCAACTGGATCGCATGGCCCATTTCACGCCAGTCGGTGGCGATCATGTTGGTGGCGGTCTTCAGGCCCGTGGCGCGGCGGAACTCGGCCATGACTTCACGACCGGAGAAGCCGTTTTCAGCACCGCACGGGTCTTCGGCATAGGCCAGCACATGATGCTGGTCGCGGCACAGACGAATCGCTTCTTTCAATGACCAGGCCCCGTTCGGGTCCAGGGTGATGCGCGCATCGGGGAAGCGCTCGGCCAGCGCGGTCACGGCTTCGATTTCCTCGTCACCGCGCAATACGCCGCCCTTGAGCTTGAAGTCCTGGAAGCCATAACGGCTGTGAGCGGCTTCTGCAAGGCGCACCACGGCTTCGGGAGTCAGTGCTTTCTCGTGACGGACCCGGAACCAGTCGTTATCGGCATCCGCTTCACTGCGGTAGGGCAGGTTGGTCTGGTGCTGGTCGCCGACATAAAACAGGTAACCGAGCATTTCCACGGCATCGCGTTGCTGACCTTCGCCCAGCAGGGCGGCAACCGGTACTTCCAGATGCTGGCCGAGCAAGTCCAGCAGCGCGGCCTCCAGTGCCGTGACGGCGTGAATGGTAATGCGCAGGTCGAAGGTCTGCTGGCCGCGGCCTCCCGAATCGCGTTCGGCAAATGCCTGGCGCACATTGTTGAGAATCTTCTGATAAGTGCCGATGCTGCTGCCGACCACCAGAGAGCGGGCGTCCTCCAGTGTCTGGCGAATGCGCTCGCCGCCGGGTACTTCGCCAACGCCTGTATTACCGGCGTTGTCCTTGAGAATCACGATATTGCGGGTGAAGTACGGGCCATGCGCGCCGCTGAGGTTGAGCAGCATGTCGTCGTGACCGGCCACCGGCACGACCTGCAGGCTGGTGATGACCGGGGTTTTGCTGGCGGTATGTACGTTCTGAGTGTTCATGGTCTGATCCTGTAAAAATGCTCGTCCGGGCGAGTGATCAATGGCTGGTCGATGTCTGGACGGCGGCAACCGGTGTGGCGCCAGGCTTGGGCTTGTTGCGGGCGGCAAAGACGATGATCGCGGCAATGATCGAAGTTGCCGTCAGGCCATAGAGTCCGCCTTGAATCGAGCCTGTGTTCTGCTCAAGGATGCCGAAGGTGGTGGGTGCCACGAAGCCGCCCAGGTTGCCCACCGAGTTGATCAGGGCGATGACTGCCGCAGCGATCCGAGCATCCAGATAGGCTTGCGGGATTGGCCAGAACAGTGACGATGCCGACTTGAAGCCCAGTGCAGCGAAGCAGATGGCGACAAAGGCAAAGATCGGGCTGCCGGTGGTGGACAGGAACATCCCCGCGGCTGCGATCAGCAGGGCGGCGGCAACCCAGGCCTGCTGGTTTTTCCATTTGGCCGACAGTGAAGCGAAGGCGTACATGCCGATGATCGACAGCAACCATGGGATCGAGTTGAAGAAGCCGACCTGGATATCGCTCAGGTCACCCATTTTCTTGATGATGCTGGGCAGCCAGAAGGTCGCTGCATAAATGGTCAACTGGATGAAGAAGTAGATCAGGCAGAACAGAATGATCTGGCTGTCCTTGAGCAGCTTGCCCAGCGACGGCTTGATGGGGGTTGCCGCTTCGCGAGCCAGTTGCTCGTCGTCGATGGCCTTGACCAGGGCGTCCTGTTCTTCACGGGTCAGCCACTTGGCGTCGTGAGGCTTGGAATCCAGCCAGAACCAGACAAAGAAGCACAGCCCTACCGAGAACATGCCTTCGATGAAGTACATCCACTGCCAGCCTTTCATGCCCAGGCCACTGATCTGCAACAGCAGGCCTGACAGCGGGCCGGCAATCAGCGAAGCAATGGCCGAGCCGCTGAGGAAGATGGCAATGGCCTTGCCGCGTTCGGCTCCCGGCAACCAGCGCGTGAAGTAGTAGATCACGCCCGGGAAGAAGCCGGCTTCGGCCACGCCCAGCAGGAAACGCAGGATATAGAAGTGGGTTTCGTTCTGGATGAACGCCATGCAGGAGGCGACGATGCCCCAGGTGAACATGATGCGTGTCAGCCAGATTCGGGCGCCGACTTTTTGCAGCAGCAGGTTGGACGGTACCTCGAACAACGCATAACCGATGAAGAACAGGCCGGCACCCAGGCCATAGGCCGCAGCACCAATGCCCAGATCATGCTCCATGTGCGAACGCACGAAGCCGATGTTCACCCGGTCGATGTAGTTGACGATAAACATGATGACGAAAAGCGGCAGGACGTGGCGCTTGACTTTGGATATGGCCGAACTCAGGACCGGATCCTTGTGGTCAGCTATCCCGGGATTGGATGTGCTCAAGGTTGAATCTCCCACTCGTTGTTTTTATGCGGGTCTTTGCAAGATGTGTCCCTTGCATTGTCGGTCATCATACAAGTAAAAGTGTGTTGCGCAAGCCCCCTCGTCGCTTGGTCTGAGTCATTTTTTTCGTTTATGGAATGAGTGATGTCTTGGTTGAAGAGTTGAATGTGTCAGGGTTTTTATCGATTTATACCCTTTATTTGTTGGGTTTTATGGCTTTTTACGGGGTTTTTGATTGTGTCGTGGCAGGTGTTGATGAAGCGGTTTCGGTGGGTAGGCCGCACAAAAAAATCAGGTGGCGCAAAAGGCGGTATTTTCAAGGATATGATTACTTGTCTGACAAGTTAGACAAGTGCCGATGCCTTGGCGAATGGGCATCTCAGGTGCTATCCGGTGTTATGATCCGGCCCATCGCCGACCTCGCGCTTGTTGTTTCAGACAAGTGAGAAGGTCAGAAACCCGGTGTTTCAGGACATGATCGCCATGCAAGAACCCAGCATCGCTTCCTCAAAGCGTCGTCAACACAGCCTGGCCACCGATCTGGTCACAGAACTCAGCCAGCGGATTCTGCTGGGCAAGATTGCTCCCGGCCAGAAACTGCCGTCCGAGAACGAGATCGTTCGTGAGCATGGCGTCAGTCGCACCGTGGTGCGTGAAGCGATTTCCAAGTTGCAGGCGTCCGGGCTGGTCGTGACTCATCATGGCGTCGGCACTTTCGTGCTGGAGCGCAGCGACCAGACCGGGCTGCGGCTCAAGGTTGAAACGGTTTCCAGGGTGCGGGACATCATCGAGCTGCGCATCGGTCTGGAAACCCAGGCGGTGGCACTGGCTGCGCTACGTCGTACCGATGAGCAACTGGCGGCGATGCGTCAGGCGCTGGATGACTATCAGGATCTGCTGGCCAACGAAGACAGTTGTGTAGAAGCCGACAAGCGTTTCCACATGCTGATCGCCGAAGCGACAGGCAACCCGTATTTCATTGAAATCATGCAGCACCTGGGCAGCGCGATCATTCCCCGCACACGCATCGCCTCAAGCGAACGCGCCGGTGCCAGCATGGCTCCTCACGGCTATCTGGCCAACCTCGAACATGAAGCCCTGCTCAGTGCCATTCGCCGTAAAGACCCCGATGCAGCAAGGGCTGCAATGTGGACTCACCTGAGCAACAGTCGCGAACGCCTGGTCCCGCTGTAGGAGCAATCGGGCGGCGCTCCGCTCATTCTCGAAGACGAGGCATTTCGCGAATGAACTCGCTCCTGCGCCGTCCGCCTTGGGCTACAGACAAGCACCAAACTTGCAGGCACACTCCAGACTTCAATAAATCCAAAAATGTATCCCATGTCTATCCAGTCAAAGCCTTTCCCACAGCAGGTTTCCCTCCATGTTCGCCCTTGATCGAGTGCTGGCTCAGGACATTGTCGACCGGGCCATGGCGATTCTCCCGTACAACGTCAATGTCATGGACTATCTGGGCATCATCATCGGCAGTGGCGATCCCGAGCGTTTGTGTACCCGGCATGAAGGGGCGCAACTGGTACTGGCCAACAGTCGGGTGGTGGAGATCGATTCCCAGGCGGCACTGCATCTGGGCGGCGTCAAACCTGGCGTGAACCTGCCACTGATGCTCGACCACAAACTGGTCGGCGTGCTCGGCATTACGGGGGAGCCGGACGAGGTTCGGGTCTACGGCGAACTGGTGCGCATGACTGCCGAGATGCTGATGGAGCACCGTCGTCAGCAGGCTGATCGCCAGTGGCGTTTGCAGCGCAGTGAAGACCTGCTGGCCCGGCTACTGTTGCAGGATTGCCCGGAAAGCCTGGTGGATGAAGCCCGACAACTGGGCCTGCAACCTCACTTGCCGCGTCAGGCGGTGTTGATCCGTCTGGCCGAGCAGACTTCCACAGCGAGCCAACTGGTGGCCTGGCTCAATGGCCGCTACGCCGACAGTTGGTGTGTGATGCGCGAGCCGACGCTCTTGTACTGGTGCCGGGCGCAGGGCAAGGATCGGGACGATGCCTTGCTGCTCAAGCAGTTCGACGAACATGGCTGGCCGGTGCTACGCATGGCCACCGCCGAGCCATCGGCCGATCTGCCTGCCTTGCGCCATGCCTGCATCGCTGCGCAGGATCTGCTGGATTACGCCAGTCAGTCGCGCCCCGATCAGCGTCTGCTACGTCTGGGGGCTTATCGTCTGCCGGTGCTGTTCTGGCGTCATCGGCACGACTGGCTGGCCCGGGAAGTCGCCGAGCCGATTGGCCGTTTGCACAATCATGGTCAATTGCTGGAAACCCTGTGCAGCTGGTTCGAGTACAGCGGTGAGAGTCAGGCGTGCGCCGAAGCCTTGGGCATCCATCGCAACAGCCTGCGCTACAGGCTGGAGAAGATTGCCGAGCTTACCGGGTGCGACCCTTACAAGACGGATGATTTGTTGCGTTTATACCTGGGTGTACAAATGACGCCAAGGTCTGGTTGAGCGCGAATTTTTGTTCAAATGACCGATAACCTTTGAGAATCATTGTGCGAAGGGCAGGCGGAAAATCCATGGCGGAGTGAGAACATCCCTGCATCGGATATGGAGAACAACAATGAAAATCGTCATCGCACCCGACTCTTTCAAGGACAGCCTCAGTGCCCAGGCTGTCGCTACTGCCATTGCCAGCGGCCTCGCCGAAGTCTGGCCGACTGCCGAACTGATCGAATGCCCGATGGCCGACGGTGGCGAAGGCACCATCGAAGCCGTATTGGCCGCCTGCAACGGGCAATTGATGAGCGCTGAAGTCCGCGGGCCTCTGGAAAGCCCGGTTCAGGCCCATTGGGGCTGGCTGCCCCACAGCCGCACCGCGATTATCGAAATGGCCATGGCCAGCGGCCTGCAATTACTGACCCTCGAACAACGTAACGCCTGCATCACCACGACTTACGGCACTGGCCAGTTGATTGCCGCCGCGCTGGATGCCGGAGCGCAGCGTGTGATCCTGGCCATTGGCGGCAGTGCGACCAACGATGCAGGCACTGGCATGCTATCGGCGCTCGGTGCTCGCTTTTTTGATGGCAACGATCAGCCGTTGGCACCGGGCGGCCTGGCATTGGCGCAACTGGCTCGCGTCGATCTGAGAGGGTTTGATCCGCGTCTGTCCGATGTACGCTTTGAAATCGCCGCCGATGTGGACAACCCGTTGTGCGGCCCGAACGGTGCATCGCATATTTTCGGCCCACAGAAAGGCGCATCTCCTGAACAGGTGCTGGCGCTGGATACAGCCCTCGGGCATTTTGCCGATCTGTCCGTGCAAGCTGTCGGTCAGGATCTGCGTGACAGCCCCGGCAGCGGTGCCGCTGGCGGCATGGGTTTTGCTGCCAAGGCCTATCTCAAGGCTTCATTCCGGGCGGGTGTGGAAGTGGTCGCCGATCTCACCGGTCTCGAACAGTCGCTGGTGGGGGCTGATCTGGTGATTACCGGGGAAGGGCGCTTCGATGCCCAGACCCTGCGCGGCAAGACGCCCTTTGGTGTTGCCAGGGTTGCCGCCCGTCATCATGTGCCGGTAGTCGTGCTGGCCGGCACCCTGGGCGAGGGCTATGAGCGCTTGTACGAACACGGCATCAGCGCCGCGTTTGCCCTGGCCAACGGCCCTATGACCCTGGACGAAGCCTGCCGCAATGCCGCAAGCCTGCTGCATGACCGGGCGCGGGATCTGGCGCGGGTCTGGCGTCTGGCGGGGTCTTGAACTGCATGTTACGGCCATAATCCGTGGGAGGGGCCTTGGCCGCGACAGCATGTTGAAGTGCGCTGAAAATGTGCTGTCTGTAAGCAAGTCGTCGCGGCCAAGGCCTCTTCCACTTTGATCGTATTCATCTTTAATCACCACTGAAACCAGGCGCAGCCGTGCTGTTACGTAACGTCAATTCAAACGGCAGTACGATATGGCGCTGTTCAATGGGCTTCTTTTCAATCAGTGCGATCAGCATCTCGACGGCAGTCTGACCGAACGCTTCGGCAGGCTGGGCGATGGTGGTCAGGGGCGGGTCGCAATAGGCCGCCAGCGGAATGTCGTCGAAGCCTACCAGTGAAAGGTCTTCAGGCACGCGCAAGCCTTGTTCCTTGATGCGTTTCAGTGCGCCGATGGCCATTTCATCGTTTTCGCAGAAGAGCGCGGTGGGCCGTTCGGGTAACTCCAGTATGGCGCTCGCACCGTCATAGCCGGCTTTGAGGCTGAAGTTGCCGTGGCAGATCAGCGTGGGGTCGAAGTCGATGCCGGCCTGTTCCAGAGCGTCAAGGTAGCCGGCCACGCGGTCGCGGGTCAGCGGGCTGCTTCTGGGGCCTTTGATCAGGCCGATTCGGCGATGTCCCAGGGCGATCAGGTGCTCGGTCATGGCTTTGGCCGCCGCATGATTATCCAGGCTGATGGTGGGATGGCGGCCATCCCTGATCACTTCGCAGGCGTTGACGATAGGCGGCAAGTCGGCGCTGGAGCAGGGCGTGTCATAAGGATCGTAAGCGCGCAGTTGAATCACGCCATCTGCCTGATGGGCATAAACCAGCTCGGCGAATGTCCGTTCGATTTCCTCGCGTCCCTGGGTATCACACAGCAGCAGTCGATAACCGGCAGCCTGGGCGGCTTGTTGAGCGCCGCTGATCACCCGGGCAAAGAAGGTGTTGGAGATGGTCGGCACCAGAATGACCAGATTGGCAGTCTTGCGAGAACGAAACTGCACTGCCATGAGGTTGGGGCGATAACCGGCCTGTTCCACGGCGGCATTGACCTTGTCGCGAGTCTCGGGGAGCACGCGCTCGGGGGATTTGAGCGTTCGGGACACGGTGGCTACCGAGACGCCTGCCAGGCGGGCCACTTCACGGATATTGGACAAAACCACCTCGTTTCAAGCTGTGTGGCCTGCGAGCTTACCGCAGGTTGGTCGTGTTCAGAAAACTTCCCGGACCCCGATTCGGGGTTTGACACCCGACATGGGAGGGGATAACTTCTCGCCACGATGTAACCGGTTACATTTCTGTAAAACCTGGGCTTGGCCTTGCTTCAAACAGAGAAGGTTCGCGATGAATGCAGCAATTCCAAAAATAAGAATGGGGTTTGTCGGCGGAGGTGAGGGCGCGTTCATTGCCAAGGCTCACCGTCAGGCCGCGTGGCTCGATGGGCGCTATGAGCTGGTGTGCGGCGCGTTCAGCCGGGATGCACAAAACAATCGCAACACAGGCGCGGCGCTGGGTTTGCCAGGGGCACGCTGCTACGACGACTGGCAGCACATGCTCGAAGCCGAGCGTGCGCTACCGGCAGGCCAGCGCATGGAGTTGCTGGTGATCGTCACCCCCAATCATCTGCATGCACCCATTGCCAGCCAGGCGCTGAGCGCGGGGTTTCATGTGTTCAGCGAAAAGCCCGCAGCGTTGAATCTGGCCGAGTTGCTGGCCTTGAAAGACGTTGTCGGTCGCAGCAATCGTCTTTATGGCCTGGCCCACACTTATCTGGGTTATCCGATGGTCTGGCAGGCCCGCGAGATGGTGCGCAGCGGCGTGATCGGCGAACTGCGCAAGGTCATTGTCGAGTACCCCCAGGGCTGGCTCAGCCAGGATGTCGCGGGGCAGGGCAACAAGCAGGCCGACTGGCGAGACCGGCCCGAGCAGTCCGGAGCAGGCGGTTGCATTGGCGATATAGGCACCCATGCCTTTTCCCTGGCGGAATTCGTGGCGGGTCAGTCGATTGTGCAGTTGTGCGCGATGCTGGGTGTACACATCGAAGGCCGGCAACTGGACGATGATGCCTCGATGCTGTTCAAGATGGCCGAAGGCGCCAGCGGCGTGCTGATTGCCAGCCAGGTCTGCGCCGGTGAAGAGAACCCGCTCAAGATCCGCCTCTACGGCAGCAAGGGTGGTCTGGAATGGCGTCAGGAAGAGCCCGCCAGCCTCATTCATCGTTCTCTCGATCAGCCTTTAAGCATCTTGCGTTCGGGCCTCGGCCAGCCCTGGTTGTGCGACGCCGCCAGTCAGCGCATGCGTTTACCCGCAGGACATCCCGAAGGCTATCTAGAAGCCATGGCCAACCTCTATGGTGATTTCGCCACTGCCATTCGTGCCGATATCACCGGCAACGATGCCGCCGGTGTGCCTGGCATCGACGTCGGGTTGCGCGGCATGGCCTTTATCGAAACCGTGATCGCCAGCCATCGCGGCGACGCCAAGTGGACCGGACTGGTCTGCACCCAAGGAGCACAGTCATGAGTCAGGCATCCACACGCTTGCGTGGGCCGGGCATTTTTCTCGCTCAGTTAATCTCCTCGGACGCACCGTTCGACACGCTGGCCAATATTGCCCGCTGGGCTGCGTCCCAGGGTTACAAAGCGATTCAGTTGCCGACGCTCGGCACGCAGTACATCGATCTGGCACGCGCCGCCGAAAGCCAGAGTTATTGCGATGAGTTGAAAGCCGTCTGCGCCGAGGCCGGGGTCGAGATCAGTGAACTGTCGACGCACTTGCAAGGCCAGTTGGTGGCCGTGCATCCGGCCTTCGACACGCTGTTCGATGACTTTGCACCGGCTCACCTGCGCGGGAAGCCACAAGCCCGTACCGAATGGGCAATCGACCAATTGAAGCTGGCCGCACGGGCCAGTCAGCGTCTTGGGCTGACGGCGCACGCGACTTTTTCCGGCGCGTTGCTGTGGCCTTATGTCTATCCCTGGCCGCAACGCCCCAGCGGTCTGGTGGAGCAGGGCTTTGCCGAGCTGGCGAAACGCTGGTTGCCGATCCTCGATTGCTTCGATGAGGCGGGCGTCGACCTTTGCTACGAGATTCATCCCGGCGAAGACCTGCACGATGGCGCTTCGTTCGAGCGTTTTCTCCAGGCCGTCGATCACCATCCACGGGCGACGATTCTGTATGACCCCAGCCATCTGCTGCTTCAGCAAATGGACTACCTGGGCTTCATAGACCGCTATCACGACCGGATTCGCATGTTCCACGTCAAGGATGCAGAGTTTCGTCCCGACGCCCGCTCTGGTGTTTACGGGGGCTATCAGGGCTGGGTCGAGCGTGCGGGCCGCTTTCGCTCTCTGGGTGATGGACAGATCGATTTCAAATCCATCTTCAGCAAACTGACGCAATACGATTTTTCAGGCTGGGCCGTGCTGGAGTGGGAGTGCTGCCTCAAGGACTCCGTACAGGGTGCCGCTGAAGGTGCCGAATTCATTCGCCAGCACATGATCACCAAGACACAGAAGGCATTCGACGATTTCGCCAGCGTGGCCGCCGATGAGCGATCCAATCGGCGGTTATTGGGGTTGCCACCCGACGCCTGAACCTACACCTGAACTCAATGCTGTTTACCGCTATAAAAATAAAACGGTGACTGTTATGACCAATATGACTGTGCGTCTTAGCACAATGATGTTCCTGCAGTTCTTTATCTGGGGAGGATGGTTCGTCACTCTGGGTACTTTTCTCTCCACCAGCCTGGATGCCAGCGGCAGCCAGGTCGGGATGGCATTTTCTACACAATCATGGGGCGCGATTATCGCGCCCTTTGTCATCGGCCTGATCGCCGACCGCTATTTCAACGCAGAACGTATCCTTGCCGTGCTGCACCTGCTGGGCGCGGTGTTGTTGTATCAACTGTATCGTGCGCCTGACTTCAGCCAGTTCTATCCGTACCTGCTGGGCTACATGATCATTTACATGCCGACCCTGGCCCTGGTGAACTCGGTGGCGTTCCGGCAGATGAAAGACCCGGCACTGGAATTTGCCCGTATCCGCGTCTGGGGAACCATCGGCTGGATCGTGGCTGGCGTGGTGATCAGCTTTGTATTTGCCTGGGACTCCCAGGCCGCCATTTCGTCCGGTGCTCTGCGTAGCACCTTCCTGATGTCATCCATTGCGTCTCTTGTACTGGGGCTCTACAGCTTTACCTTGCCAGGTACGCCCTCGCAGAAGTCCGACTCGCGCCGTGACGGTTTCAGGCAGTTGCTCGGGCTTGATGCCTTGGGTCTGTTGAAGGACCGCAGTTATCTGGTGTTCTTTATCGCTTCGATCCTGATCTGCATTCCGCTGGCTTTTTATTACCAGAACGCCAATACGTTTCTGGCGGAAATCGGTGTGGCCAACCCCACGGCGAAAATGGCTGTGGGTCAGGTTTCCGAAGTGGTGTTCATGCTGCTGTTGCCGCTCTTCATTCACCGCTTCGGTATCAAGATTGCCTTGTTGGTGGGGATGCTGGCCTGGGCGTTGCGTTATCTGCTCTTCGCTTACGGCAATAATGGCGACCTGGCTTTCATGCTCTTCGCGGGCATCGCCTTGCATGGCATCTGTTATGACTTCTTCTTTGTCTCGGGCCAGATCTATACCGACGCCAAAGCCTCGGAACGCTTCAGAAGTTCTGCCCAAGGGCTTATTACCCTGGCCACCTACGGCGTGGGAATGCTGATCGGCTTCTGGGTTGCCGGGCATGTCTCCGATTATTACGCAGGCCCCGAGGGGCATCTATGGCGCAGCATCTGGTTATTCCCTGCGACCTTTTCACTCGGTGTCGTGCTGGTCTTTCTGCTGGCGTTTCGCGATTCGCGACCTGCCGGTATTGCGCTTTCCAAGTCGTGAATATACCAATAACCAATAAAGGAAGTTGCCATGGGTTTCATGAAGTCTGCCGCACTGTCTGCACTATTTATCGGGGTCGTATCTGGAGGAAGCGCAGCGATGGCTGCGCCGCCTTCAAGTGCAACCAGCCCGATTGCCCTGCAAATGTATACGCTGCGCAATGCCGGTACGCTTGAGCAGCAATTGGCGATGGCAAAAAGTGCAGGCTTTCGCTCGGTCGAGGTCGTGGGTAACCAGGGTGTTACAGCCAATGAACTCAAGTTTCTGCTGGATAAGTATCAGTTGAACGTGGTCTCTTCCCACGAACAGCTGGCAACCTTGCGCAACAATCTTCCGGCCACCAT
This sequence comes from Pseudomonas cichorii, assembly GCF_015471405.1. Classification (GTDB taxonomy): domain Bacteria; phylum Pseudomonadota; class Gammaproteobacteria; order Pseudomonadales; family Pseudomonadaceae; genus Aquipseudomonas; species Aquipseudomonas serbiensis. The sequence goes on along the minus strand of NZ_BLVZ01000003.1, from coordinate 275,950 downwards.
TGCTTTCAATCAGACCATTGGCAACAAGGTTCTGGTGCTGCCCTGGCTTGATCCGGCCGACCGGCCAGTCGATGCAGCAGGTTGGCGCAAGCTGGGTGGGGAGCTGGATCGTCTGGGTGCCAGGCTGCGCGAGTACGGCATGAAGCTGGCATACCATAACCACGACTTTGAAATGAAAAAGTACCAGGGCAAAACCGCCTTTGAGTGGCTGGTCAGTTCTACAAGGCCCGAGAACCTTTTGCTTGAAGTCGATGTGGCCTGGATTTATCGCGGCGGCCACGATCCGGCCCGTTTTATCAGACAATATGCCGGTCGACTGTTTGCCATCCATGCCAAGGACAACTCCGGAATCGGAGTGCGTGACGACGAAATGAACTTCGCACCCTTGGGTGAAGGGTTGTTGAGCTGGAAAGAAATCATTCCCGCTTATGAGCGCACCGATAGACCTCTCTATATCGTCGAACATGATCTGCCAAAGGACCCGGCAGCGATCATCACGACCGCAAGACAAAACCTGCTTGCCGAGTTGGCTGCTGAGCGGGCTTCCAGCAAGTGAAGGTATAAAACCGGGGCGGAGTCTGTGGGCGACAGGCTCCGTCGCAACAATGTCATTGACGTAAATAGTGTTGTGGCTGTTTGAAAAATGATGTCGCCCGGCTCTCAAGAAGCGTCATGGCACGTCGATATGTTAGGTGGTTGTCTGACAACGCTGCTGCAAAACTGCCTTTCAAAATATAAGAGTCCTCGCCATGAACTTACGCAAATTGACTATCGCTCGCCGTGCGGGCCTGGGTTTTACCCTGATTTCCCTGCTGGTTGCGTTGTTGGGTTGGTTCGCTCTGGTACAGATGTCTGCGATTCGCCAAAGCGAGATTGCGGTTGAGACCAATTGGCTGCCTAGCATGCGCGTAGTCAACGACATTCGTGAAACCATGCTGCGTATTCGTACGATTTCCCTGCGTATGGCTCTGGACCCGGACCCGAAGAATATTCCTACCTATCGCAGTCAGATGGACGTGCGTAATCAGGATCTGGCCAAGAAGCTCGATATCCTCGACAAGTTTGTCGATACCCCGGAAGAAAAGGCCCTCGCCGACCAGTTCCGCGTCAGCCTGGCTGAATATCAGAAAGCCCTGGAGCGCTCATTTGTGCTCGCTGGCCAGAATGACAGCGCCGGCTTGAACAAGCTGCTGCTGGTCGATATGAAAACCATTGTCGATGGCTCGGGCAAACAACTGAGCGACATGGGTGAGTTCTACAACCAGAAGGTCGATGCCGAAGGCAAGGCCGCCGAGATTCAATATGACCAGTCACGCAATATCGTGATTGCGTTCGTGATCCTTGCCGCTCTGGGCACTATTGGTCTGGCTCTGTTGCTGACCCGCAGTATCGTCAGGCCGCTGGAGAGTGCAGTGTCTGCCGCCGAACATGTGGCCAAGGGTGATCTGACCCATGACATCGTGGTTGATGGCAGCGATGAAGTCACTCGCCTGCTGCGTGCGCTGGAGCAGATGCAAGCCAACCTGCGTCTGGCCATGCGCAATATCAGCAGCTCCGCCACTCAGTTGGCATCCGCTGCTACCGAACTCAACTCGGTCACTGAAGACAGCTATCGCGGCCTGAATCAACAGAACGCCGAGATCGATCAGGCTGCCACGGCCATCAACGAAATGACCTCGGCTGTCGAAGAAGTGGCACGCAACGCAGTGTCCACCTCCGATGCTTCCAACCATTCCAGTACCTCGGCCAAGGCCGGACAGGCGCGGGTGATCGAGACCGTCCAGTCGATCCAGACCCTGACCACCAACGTGCAGGCCACTTCGGCACTGGTCCAGAACCTGGCCGATCAATCCCAGGACATCGGCAAGGTGCTGGATGTGATCCGCTCCATCGCCGAACAGACCAACCTGCTGGCGCTCAACGCGGCCATCGAAGCTGCGCGGGCCGGTGAGTCCGGTCGTGGTTTCGCGGTGGTGGCTGATGAGGTGCGGGCACTGGCTCATCGTACCCAGCAGTCGACCCTGGAAATCGACACCATGGTCAGCGCCATGCGTAATGGTTCGGCACAGGCCCTGGAGTCGATGATGACCAGCCGCGACCGTGCAGATTCCACGCTGTCGCTGGCTCAAGGTGCGGGTGAGTCCCTGAGCGAAATCACTTCGTCGATCAATCAGATCTCCGAACGCAACCTGGTGATCGCCAGCGCTGCTGAAGAACAGGCCCAGGTGGCCCGTGAAGTGGACCGCAATATTGTCAATATCCGCGACCTGTCCATGCAGTCGACTCAGGGCGCGAACCAGATCAGCGCCTCCAGCCATGAGCTGTCGCGCCTGGCTGCCGACCTGAATCAGGTCGTGTCCAACTTCAAGGTCTGAAGCAGAACCTTTACAGGTCCGCTTGCCGCTGACCGACCGTGGCGCGCATGATTGCCCACGGTCGGAAAGACCACCGGTAAATTTCTTATCGTTGGAGGCGGCATCGCGTCATGGACAATAACAACTACAACTTCAGCAGTTGGCTGCTTTCGCAACGTCATCATCAATGGCTGGCGCAGGAAGGTACTCGCCTGCTGACCTTCGCCAAGGCCTCGAAGCTGGAAAACGGCTTCGGCAGCCTTGATGGCTATGGTCGGCTTATGGTCGGCGCCACGGCCCAGACCATGAACACCGCCCGCATGACCCACAGTTTCGCCATGGCCCACGTTCAGGGTATTCCCGGCTGCGCTGCGCTGGTGGATCATGGCATCGCAGCCCTCAGCGGCCCCTTGCGTGATGCCGAGCACGGCGGCTGGTTCAGCGCTGCGCTGGAAGAGGGCGGCAAGACGGACAAACAGGCGTACCTGCATGCCTTTGTCGCTCTGGCTGCCAGCTCGGCGGTGGTGGCGGGGCGCGAGGGCGCACAAGCGCTGCTGTCCGATGCGATCCAGGTTATCAAGACCCGTTTCTGGAGCGACGAAGAAGGTGCCATGCGCGAGTCCTTTGCCCGGGACTGGCAGAGCGAAGAAGCCTATCGTGGCGCCAACAGCAATATGCACAGTACTGAAGCCTTTCTGGCCCTGGCGGACGTCACCGGTGACGTGCAATGGCTTGATCGTGCGCTGAGTATCGTCGAGCGCATCATCCACCAGCATGCAGCGACCAATGGCTTCACGGTCGTCGAGCATTTCAGCCAGTCCTGGCAGCCTTTGCCCGACTACAACCGCGACAATCCCGCAGACGGTTTCCGGCCTTTCGGCACCACGCCGGGGCATGCCTTCGAGTGGGCGCGTCTGGTCCTGCATCTGGAGGCCGCACTCAAGCGCGCAGGCCGTGCGACACCGGACTGGCTGCTGAGCGATGCCCGCCAGTTGTTTGCCAATGCCTGTCAACATGGCTGGGATGTCGATGGCGCGCCGGGCATTGTCTACACCCTGGACTGGGAAAACCGCCCGGTCGTGCGTCATCGTCTGCACTGGACTCATTGCGAAGCGGCGGCCGCAGCTGCCGCGTTGCTGCAACGCACCGGCGAAAAACACTACGAGGATTGGTACCGCCGCTTCTGGGAGTTCAACGAAACCCTGTTCATCGACCATGAACACGGTAGCTGGCGTCATGAACTCAACGAACAGAATGTGCCCAGCGCGGACATCTGGCCGGGCAAGCCGGACCTGTATCACGCCTATCAGGCCACTCTGCTGCCGGTATTGCCCCTGGCGCCAAGCCTGGCCAGTGCGCTGTCGGGTATGGACTGACCGGCGTCAGTGCGCCGGCAGACGCTTGTCGGTCAGGCGGATGATCTGGCGGGCCAGGAAACTGCCGGTCAGGATCACCCCGAACAGGCGCAGGGTCTGCATCGCCAGTACAAAGCCAACGTCGGCGTGGGTGTCGATGGCAATGATCGCCATCGCATCCAGGCCGCCGGGGCTGGTGGCCAGGTAGACCGAGAGGTAGTCCTTGCCCAGCATTGCTGCAATCAACCAGGCTGAAAGGGCGCACAGCACGATCAGCAGCATCGAGGCGAAGATCATCATTGGCAGGCGTCGCCAGACGTAGCTGATGGTGTCTCGGTCAAAGCGCAAGCCGATGTAGCAACCAATGGCGCCATACCCCATGGCCAGCAGCCAGGTGGGTATGGTGATCTGCAGCAGGCCGCTCAATTGCAGGGCACCGCCGAGCACCAGCGGCACCAGCAAGGCGCCGGCCGGCATTCTAGAACCCAGCAGCACACCGATCACGATGACCCCGAGGCTCAGCCCAAGGTCCAGAAGATTCATGCTTTGCAGCGCGACTTCGCTACTGTGCAGATCGGCGCCGCTGTCAGGCGCGCCCATGAAGCGGCTGACCAGTGACCCGACCACCACGACACACACGACGCGCACATATTGCATGGTGGCGACCACCCGTGAGTCGGCGCCATAGTCTTCGGACATGGCCACCATCGCCGATGCCGCGCCCGGCGAGGTTCCCCAGGCGGCCGTGTTGCTGGGGATGCCGGCAAAGCGCACCAGCACCAGCCCGACCACTGCGCTGAGTATGACGGTCAGGAGCGTGGCGAATAACATCACATGCCAGGACTGCATGGCGGTGATCAGCACGCCCATGGTCATGGCATGGGCGATCAACACACCCACCGCGCCCTGGCCCAGCTGGAAGAGCTTTTTATTCATGCGAATGGTTGCGCCTGAGACGCCGAAGCCAATGGCTACCAGCATCGGCCCCAGAAACAGTGCTGCGGGAACATTCAGGAATTTGAGGAGTTGCCCGAAGGTGCCTGCAATCAGCAGCAGGCTTGCCCATTGGGCCAGAGGAGACAGCGTGGATAACGACAGGCTTGAAGCACGTGGCAAGGAGGTTCTCCCAGACTTTGGCTGGCCGGTCAGGAGCTGATCGGACAGGGAGAGTATCGACACTCTAATCAATCAAGTCTATTTTCTAATAATCATGAATTGATAACTTTGGTTGATAGATATGGACCTGCGGGACCTCACTTATTTCGACACCATCGCCGAACTGGGCCATCTGGGCCGCGCTGCCGAAAAGCTCAATCGCAGCCAGCCAGCACTGACCAAAAGCATCCAGCGCCTTGAGGAGTCTTTTGGTACACGGCTGTTCCAGCGTGACGGGCGACGCATCAAGCTGACGCCGGTCGGCGAACTGTTGCAGGCCCGTGGCAAGGAGTTGCAGCAGAGCATTGCCCAGACCCAGCGCGAGGTCCGGGATTTCGCCAGTGGCATGGTCGGTAATATCCGCGTGGGGTGTGCCGCTACCATGGCCGAATACCTGATGCCCAAACTGACATCGGCCCTGCTGCAACGGGCACCGGACGTGACCTTCAAGCTGGTGGTCGGACAGGATGACCTGCTCAGTGAATCCCTGCGTTCGGGGCAACTGGACATGATTATCTGCTCGTTGATTCCTGATGACGAACAGGTCACCAGTTTCCCGATTCTCAAGGACGAGGCGGTGGTCATTGCCAGCGAGCATCACCCGATTTTCAAGGCGCCCATGCAGATGAGCGACTTGACGGCCTATCGCTGGGTGTTGCCGCCCATAGGCGTGTCCTCGCGCAAATGGCTGGATGCAACCTTTGCTGCCCATGGTTTGCCGCTGCCTGTGGTGCAGATCGAGGCGAATTCGATTTCCCTGCTGCCGGGGCTGATTGCCCAAAGCAACCTGCTGAGTTTTATTGCCCGGGAATCGCTGGAGTTTGGCAAGAACATGCAGCATCTTCGCGAAGTGCGCCTGGAACAGACCACGATGAAACGCACCATCGGCGTGACGATGCGCAGAGGGGGGTATCTGTCTCCGGCGGCCCAGAGCATGTTGCAGATGTTGCGTGATAACGGAGGCGATTTTGTGAGCTGGGCCTGAGGTTTTGCGCTTTTATCCGCGGCTGCGTTAGCCTGTGGTTATGCAGATGCGTAGGACGTGTCTGATTTCATGAGATAAAACAGGAGCCCGACAGCGATGCAGACATTTTCACATTCACCGGACCTCTCTCTGTTTCCCCGTCCGGCACAGCATTTTGGCGGTGACCAGTCGCCTTTGAACGATGCCGATGCCGATGAAGACAATGACCCGGAAGGGTATCTGGACCTGGATATCCTGGGCCTTGATGATTTTGTCGATGCCGACAAGCTTGATCCGACGATCACGGGCGATATCGGATCAGCGACATTGGGGTGAGCCTGATTTTACCTACTCTGATTCGCAATCCGTGAGAGGGGCCGTGGCCGCGACAGCATGTGTGAAGATACTGAAAATGTGTTGCCTGTCAGCAGGCCGTCGCGGCCAAGGCCCCTCCCACAAGTGACATGCCTACCTTGACTGATCGGCATTACGCCTACTGTGCCAGATACCGGGCCAATGCTTCGACGCCTGACTCCGCACTCGGGCTGTTTCCCGCCCAGGTGCAGGCGAGCATCAGGTTGCGGGGCAGGTTGAAGTCTTCCACGATAAAACCCTGGCTGTCGAAGCCGTTTTCATCGTGAGGCACCAGTTCGAGCAAGGATGCCACAGGCTCGAAATATCCCCAGACCGGCTTGTTCAGCGCCACCGCCATGCCGACCTCGAAAGCGGTGCCGGAGTCGGGTTCCAGGCCGCGAAAGACATTGAGGTTGGCGAGCACCGCCGTGCAGCGCTGGATCATTGCGATGTTCATTGTGCAGATCAGTTGCGCCGTGTCGTGAGGGGAGAGGCCGGATGGCACTTCATTGTCGAACGGGTACAGGCCCTCAAGGCCGTGGCTGGCACACAAGGCTTTCAGATAGCGGCCATGTTCGATGGCGTCCTGGCGGAACACATCAAAACCTGCGAGGTAAACCAGCGGCGCTTGCATATCTGCTCCTTTGTCAAAAAAGTCGATCTTACGGCCCGCAGGCCTTTTCCCGAAATGCACCATTTATCGGCCAAGGGGAAAACCGGTGGATTCATGGCTGGAATCTGTACGGATAACCAGTATCCTTGGCCGCCTGTCCCTGCCGTATGTGACCGTATCCTTGAGCACTTCACCTCTCGACAATCCGTTTTATTACCTGGAAAACTTTCGTCAGGTACTTGGCTGGATCGTTCAGCGTTACGACGATTTGCTCGATGAGCAGGAGCGCCGGTTCATCAGTGATTTTTCCGGGCTGCCGACTCCCGCTCAGGGGTTGCTGGTGCGTATGGTCATGCGCAAGGGGACGCTGTTCCGGGCCAGCAAACTGAACTATGACGAGATTGGCGACACCCGCGAAGCCGCGTCGCCACTGCTGGCGCTGGGTTGGGTCGACTCACGTCCGGCCCTGGACCTGGAAGCGTTGTTTCAACTGCTGCGCAAGGACGAGCTGAGCCAGTGTTTCAAGGCCCATGCGGTCAAAGGCCCGGAGCGCAAGGCAGAGTGGTTTGCGCGCCTGCAGGCTGTGTATGACGTCGCCCAGCCTCTGGATCAATGGCACCCGGATCTGGACGATCAGGTATTCGGGCTGACGGTGATGCCGCTGTGTGATCGCTTGCGCCTGCTGTACTTCGGCAACCTGTATCAGGAATGGTCGGAGTTCGTGCTGGCGGATCTGGGAATCTATCGCTACGAAAAGGTTGAGTTTTCGCCGGACTCACGAGCCATCAGCGAACGGGTGGACATAGACGTCTGCCTCCAGTTGCATGCCTGTCGGGAAGCGCTGGGGCAGGGCGTGGAGCTGGCGTTGCTGGCTGAACAGGCGATAGCCATCGAGACACGCAACCCGTGGCTGCAAAGACGCTGCGCCAGGCTGTTGTTCCATATCGGGCAGCAGGCCGAGCGTTTACAGGAGTGGCCGCTGGCACTGGAAGTCTATCGCCAGTGCGATTACCCCGGTGCGCGTTCGCGACAGATTCGGGTCCTGGAACTGAGTGCCGAATACGCCCGGGCCATGGAATTGCTTGAACAGGCAAGGGCCGTTCCGCAGAACGATGCCGAGCTTCAGCATCTGCAACGCATTCTGCCGCGTTTGCAGCGCAAGCTGGGGCTGGCGGTCGAGAAGCGTGCAGCCGCTCGCAGCGTGTCACGTCTGGATCTGAGCGTGGTGCCGGTGCCGGGTCTGAGTGTCGAGTTCCTGATCCGCGAGCATCTGGCAGAAGAGGGCAGCGAGGTGCATTACGTCGAGAATGCGCTGATCAACTCATTGTTCGGCCTGTTGTGCTGGCCTGCGATATTCGAGCCGTTGCCTGGGGCGTTTTTCCATCCGTTTCACAGTGCTCCCAGTGATCTGCTCAGCCCGGATTTCTACCAGCGTCGTGCCGCACTGTTTGACGAGTGTCTGGCCCAACTGGAAACAGGTGCCTATCAGGCGACGATTCGTGAGCACTTCCAGAGCAAATCCGGCCTGCAATCGCCTTTCGTGTTCTGGAACGTTCTGACCCCTGAACTGCTGGAACAGGCGCTGCATTGTCTGCCTGCCGAGCATCTTGGCCACTGGTTTCGTCGACTGCTGCAAGACATCAAGGCCAATCGCACCGGTATGCCGGACCTGATTCAGTTTTTCCCCGAACAGCGTCGTTATCGCATGATCGAGGTCAAGGGGCCTGGCGACCGGCTACAGGACAACCAACTGCGCTGGCTGGATTTCTGTGCCGAGCATGGCATGCCTGTAGAAGTCTGTTACGTGCAGTGGGCACCCGATCAACTGGACTGATCTCAGTGATCCGAGGGTTTTTTATCATTGGCGGTACTGCTGTCGTTATCGCCGTTCGAGCCCTGAGTGCTGTCGCTGCCCATCCCGTTGGTTTGCTCCGGGTCAGGGACCCTGCCGTCTGCTTCGGGGCTGCTGCCGTCGGTGTTGTCTTCCTGATCGCTTTTCAGCTCCATGGCCGGGCTGTCCGGGTCATTGCCTTCTGGATGGGTAGGGCCGGTCGATCCTGCCCATGCACCTGCGCTCATACCTGCCAGTAAGGCCGCAATGCCCAAAGCCGCTATTCGGTTGCCGATCATGATGTGAGTCTCCAATGTTGGGTCGTTACCTGTCATTGGTCTGGCTTGGGAAAAGATAGGTGCGACGCTTCCGACCGATGGGCGGATCAAGACCTTGTCGCTATAAAAAACCATCTCCTGCCTGACATTGGTTCTAAAAAGACGTGCTTTCTTACAATTAAAAAACAGAGATGGCTCTGCGCCATCCTGATGAGATGGCAGATTGATACTCTTCGGGATTCAGGAGGATACCCCTGTAAATACGAGGCTTTGCCGGTTTTTTATTGTGGGTGGGCGTAGGAGATCGACTACAAAAAACGCTCATTTCTGACACGAGTCGACTGATTGTCATTAAACAGCAACATTTCAGGTTTTAAATCCGCCTCGGGCTTCCTTAAGTGGACCACCACATTTTCTCCTGGACTGAGGTATTACCGTGATACTGCTGACTAAAAAACGCTTGTCGCTTCTGATCGCTTCGTTGTGCCTGAGTGGTGCTGCACATGCGACTGATGTCACTGGCGCTGGTTCGAGTTTCGTCTTCCCGGTTATTTCAAAGTGGTCCCAGGACTACAGCAAGGATTCTCCAAACCGCATCAACTATCAGTCGATCGGTTCGGGTGGCGGTATCGCCCAGATCAAGGCAGCAACCGTTGACTTCGGCGCATCCGATGCCCCTATGTCGGCAGCAGACCTGGAGGCCGCTGGCCTGGGTCAGTTCCCTAGCGTGATCGGTGGCATCGTGCCAATCGTCAACGTTGAAGGTGTTGAAAGCGGCGAGCTGAAACTGGACGGCGAGACGCTGGCCAAGATCTTCATGGGTGCTGTAAAGACTTGGGACGACGAGGCTATCAAGGCTCTGAACCCAGGCGTGACCCTGCCTAAAACCAACATCACCGTGGTTCACCGTTCCGACGGCTCGGGCACTTCCTACAACTTCACCAACTACCTGAGCAAAGTCAGCCCGGAGTGGAACGAGAAGCTGCAGTTCGGTTCCACCGTCAAGTGGCCGGTGGGTGTGGGTGGCAAGGGTAACGAAGGTGTTTCTGCCTACGTCAAGCAGATCAAGGGTTCTATCGGCTACGTAGAGTATTCCTACGCGGCTACCAACAAACTGGCCTACACCCAGCTGAAAAACGCTGCTGGCAAGTTTGTAACTCCGACTTCCAAGACCTTCGCCGCTGCTGCTGACACCGCAGACTGGGCAAGCGCCAAGGACTTCGGTCTGATCATGACCAACGCTCCGGGCGACGAAGCATGGCCGATCACCGCAACCACCTGGATCATCATGTACAAGAAGGCCAAGAACGAAGAGAAAAGTGCAGCCACTTTCGACTTCTTCAAGTGGTCTCTGGAAAATGGCCAGAAACAAGCAGAAGCACTGGATTACGTCGCTCTGCCGAAATCGTTGGTTGAGCGTGTAGAAGGCTACTGGAAAACCGAATTCACCAAGTAAGTGATTCAAGCCTGTAGCTCACCCCTGTCATTGGCCGCGATATCGGTTCGATGACAGGGGCTTTTTCTTGCGAGTGGACTCAACATGACTGAAAACACCCAATACCTGTCCGCTAACGTCTCTGATATCGACTCCGAAGGAGAGAGACGCGCCAAGCGGGATCATCGACATGACGCATGGTTCAGACGTTCGCTGCAAGGCGCGGCCATGCTGGTGCTTGCGCTGCTGGGCTGTATTGCCCTGTCGACCTTGTGGGGCGGTGCTCTGGCATTCGAGACCTTTGGTTTTGGTTTTCTGACCAGTGCCGAGTGGGACGTGAACAACGGCAAGTTTGGTGCCCTGGTTCCGATCTACGGTACGTTGGTTACTTCTTTCCTGGCTTTGCTGATCGCCGTTCCGGTGAGTTTCGGCATCGCTATCTTCCTGACGGAAGTCGCGCCGCCCTGGTTGCGGATGCCGATTGCTTCGGCCATCGAGTTGTTGGCCGGCATCCCTTCGATCATTTATGGCATGTGGGGGCTGTTCGTGTTCGGCCCGTTCATGGCTGAACACCTGTCGCCGTGGATCAACGAAAACCTGGGCGGCCTGCCATTTATCGGCACCCTGTTCCAGGGGCCGCCACTGGGTATCGGCATGCTGACTGCCGGTATCGTGCTGGCGATCATGATCACGCCGTTCATTACCTCGGTGATGCAGGAAGTTTTCCGCACCGTTCCGACGACCCTCAAAGAGTCTGCCTATGCGCTGGGGGGCACGACCTGGGAAGTGGTCTGGGACATCGTTCTGCCTTACACCCGTTCGGCGGTGGTTGGCGGTGTATTCCTGGGGCTTGGCCGTGCATTGGGTGAAACCATGGCGGTGACCTTCGTTCTGGGTAACGCCCACCAGTTCTCCGCGTCCCTGATGATGCCAAGCAGCTCCATCGCTTCGGTAATCGCCAACGAGTTCAACGAAGCCTACACCGACCTTCACCGTTCGGCGCTCATTGCTCTGGGCTTCCTGCTGTTTGTGGTTACTTTCATCGTGCTTGCCCTTGCACGTCTGATGTTGTCGCGTCTTTCGCGTAAGGAGGGGTTATGAGTAAGGCCGTAACCGGTAACGAGAGCCTGTACAGGGTTCGCGATATCAAGAACAAGATCGCAATGGTGCTCAGTTGTGGCGCCACTGCATTTGGTCTGCTGTGGCTGGTGTGGATTCTGCTGACCACCATCATCAAGGGCATCGATGCCCTGAACCTGCAACTGTTCTCCGGCATGACCCCGCCGCCGGGTGTCGAAGGCGGTCTGGCCAACGCCTTCTACGGCAGCTTGCTGATGTCCGGCATCGGTCTGTTGATCGGTACGCCTATCGGCCTGATGGCCGGTATCTGGCTGGCCGAGTTCGCCCGCTACTCGAAGCTGGGTAACGCCGTACGCTTCATCAACGACATTCTGCTGTCGGCTCCGTCGATTGTGCTGGGCCTGTTCGTGTACACCGTGGTCGTGCTGCCGCTCAATCAGCTCACGGGTCAGCAGGTAGGTTTCTCGGCGATTGCCGGTGCCCTGGCCCTGGCCCTGCTGGTCATTCCGGTTGTGGTGCGTACCACCGATGAAATGATGCAACTGCAACCTTCGACCATGCGTGAAGCTGCGCTGGCCCTGGGTGTGCCGCAATGGAAGCTGACCCTGCAAATCGTCCTGCGTGCCGCCAAGGCGGGCGTGGTAACGGGCGTTCTGCTGGCGCTGGCTCGTATCACGGGCGAAACCGCGCCGCTGCTGTTCACTGCTTTCGGCAACCAGTTCTGGAGCAGCGATCTGCTCAAGCCAATTGCCAGCGTTCCGGTGGTGGTCTTCCAGTACGCCATGAGCCCGTTTGAAGACTGGCACTCCCTGGCATGGGCCGGTGCATTGGTCATGACGCTCTTCGTTCTGATACTGAGTCTGCTTTCTCGCTTAATTCTTCTGCGCAATAGGGCGTCCTGATGAACAACCTTTCCCTTGCCAACGAAAAAACCAAGATTCAAGTGCGCGGTCTGGAGTTTTTCTACAACGACCAGAAGTCACTGAAATCCATCGACATGATGATTCCTGAAAAGCGCATCACGTCGATCATCGGCCCGTCCGGCTGCGGTAAGTCCACCCTGCTGCGCGTGTTCAACCGTATCTACTCGATGTACCCGAAACAGGAAGCGCGCGGCGAAGTGCTGCTCAATGGCGAAAATATCCTGGCGCCGGGCTATTCGATGAACCGTCTGCGCAGTCAGGTGGGGATGGTGTTCCAGAAGCCGGTGCCGTTCCCGATGTCGATCTTCGAGAACATTGCCTACGCTATTCGCCACCACGAAAAGCTGTCGCGTCGTGAAATGGAAGATCGCGTCGAGCAGGCCCTGCGTGGCGCCGCGTTGTGGGATGAAGTGAAGGACAAGCTCAAGAACAGCGCGACCAGCCTGTCCGGCGGTCAGCAACAGCGTCTGTGTATCGCGCGTACCATCGCACTGCGTCCTCAGGTCCTGCTGCTCGATGAGCCGACCTCGGCACTGGACCCGATCTCCACCGGGCGTATCGAGCAGTTGATCACCGAGCTGAAAGAGCAGTTCACCGTGATCATCGTGACCCACAACATGCAGCAAGCGGCCCGTTGCTCGGACTACACCGCGTTCATGTTCATGGGTGAGCTGATCGAACATGGCGATACCGACACCATCTTCACCAAGCCTTCCAAGACCCAGACCGAAGACTACATCACGGGTCGCTTTGGCTGATTCCCGCCAGGGTGGGCGCCGTCCGGTGCTCGCCCATGAATTCCTCGATCCGGCTGCGCAACCAGCGTTCTGCCGGATCGTTGTCCATCACGCTCAGCCATGTCATCGACAGATCCAGCCCCGGTGTACTGAACGGCAAGGGTTCATCGTGCAATAACCCCAGCGCACTCATGGCACTGGCCGTGAAGTCGGAGAGACCGGCAATCAGGTCGGTTCCGGCCATCAGCGCGGGCAGGGTAGTGAAGCGCGGCACGGACAGCACCACCTTGCGTTTGCGACCCAGAGCCGTCAGCCATTCATCGGCAAAGCTGCTGACGTTCGCCGCATGCGACACCACTACATGCGGGCGTGAGCAGTATTCATCCAGCGTCATGGGCGTTGATGACTTGTCGGCCCTTACCACGCGAGGCTGCACATTGCGCAACGGCTTGCGCTTGGCATTGGCTGGCAGGTCGCGGGTCAGGCAGATGCCCACGGTAATCTCGCCGGACATCAGCACTTCCGAGATATTCAGGTAGTCGACGTGCTTGACGACCAGCACCACGCCAGGTGCTTCCTTGCGGATTGCCTGTAGCAAGGCTGGCAACAGACCAAACTCCACATCATCCGACATGCCGATGCGGAAGGTCATGGTGCTGGCCGCTGGGTTGAATTCACTGGCCAGGCTCAGCGCCGCAGACATGGCATCCAGTGCCGGGGTCAGGTGTCTGAGAATTTCATGGGCGCGAGCGGTGGGTTCCATGCGATGGCCGACCCGGATGAACAGCGGGTCGTTGAGCAGGTTGCGCAACCGGTTGAGGGCTGCACTGATGGTCGGCTGACCAAGAAACAGTTTTTCGGCAGCGCGGGTCACATTGCGCTCTTGCATCAATGTCTCGAAAACCACCATCAGGTTGATGTCTGCCTTGCGCAGCTCATTGCGATTCATGGTTATTCCTTTGCACCAGGCCAGGTTGTACTTATAAAGGATGGCGACAGTCTATATGACTCGGCATTAACACTATGAAATGTCTGTCCGCGTGACAGGAGCAAATCTGTAGGCCAGCATGCTGCCTTCCCGCATGTTCACGCTCCATTTCCTACAGGAGGTTCTTTATGCGCGCTGTAAAGATCGCAGGTTTTCTCATGACACTTGCGTTGCCGGGTGCCGTGTTTGCCGAAACACCCAGCTATGGCCAGCAACTCGAAGGGTTCACCTATCCCCATACCCTGCATAAATTCAACTTCCAGTCCCAAGGGCAAGCACTGGAAATGGGCTATATGGATGTCGCGCCCACTGGCAAGGCCAACGGCCGCACGGCGGTGTTGATGCATGGCAAGAACTTCTGCGCCGCCACCTGGGAAGACAGCATCAAGGCATTGAGCGCCGCAGGTTATCGCGTCGTGGTGCCTGATCAGATCGGCTTCTGCACGTCCACCAAGCCTGGCTACTACCAATACAGTTTTCAGCAATTGGCAACCAATACCCAGGCCTTGCTGACCAGCCTGAAGATCGACAAGGTTTCGGTGATAGGCCATTCCACTGGCGGCATGCTGGCTACACGTTTTGCGCTGATGTATCCGCAACAGACCGAAAAACTGGTGATGGTCAACCCGATTGGCCTGGAAGACTGGAAAGCTCTGGGCGTGCCCTATCGCAGTATCGATCAATGGTATGAGCGTGAGTTGAAGGTGACTGCCGAAGGGATTCGCAATTACGAACAGAAGACGTATTACGACGGGCGCTGGAAGCCTGAGTACGACAAGTGGGTCGATATGCTGGCCGGTCTGAACAAGGGGCCGGGCCAGAAAGCGGTTGCCTGGAACTCGGCGCTGATCTACGACATGATTTTCACTCAGCCAGTGTTCTACGAATTCCCTAAACTCAAGGTGCCGACCGTGCTGATGATCGGCGATGCAGACACCACCGCCATTGGCAGCGATATCGCGCCACCGGAGGTCAAGGCCCGGATCGGCAATTACAAGGTATTGGGCAAGCAGGTTACCGAGATGATTCCGGGCGCCACACTTGTGGAGTTCAAAGGCCTGGGGCATGCACCGCAGATGGAAGATCCGGTCATGTTCAACAAGGCACTGGTTTCAGGTTTGCTCCTGAAATAGTCTTCGCGAATGAATTCGCTCCTACGCAAACCAGGCAGGAGCGAATTTATTCGCGAATAATGGGAATCAAGACAGCAATTGTGAAAACGCCTTGTCTGCTTCCAGCACAGGAGGCAGGCCGTTGAAGAGGGCGTCCAGGTCGATGCCTTCCATCAGCGGGCCGCTTGCTGCCTTCTGGGCTTCAGGCGTGGCGCCGCCACCGGTTTCCAGTGCGTCGGAAATCACGATGGCCTGAGCCACGATGCGTGGTAACGGGGCGTTGTCCGGTGCCTGGACCGGGTTGGCCTGATAGGCAATCGCCTGTTTGATGACGTGGGGCAAATGCCAGCGGTTGGCAAGCTCTGCGCCCACTTCCGGATAACCGAAACCCAGTTGCAGCGTTTCGATGGCTGCACGCCCCGGTGCTCCTGTGCGAGCGGCATTATTGATGCGCTCGGCCACTTGTGGCGCTCCAGTCTGGATCAGCAGTTCGCCAATGTTATGCATGACCCCGCAGGTGAAGGCGATTTCAGGATCTGCACCGGTCTGCTTGGCCAGCATCCGGCAGATCCCCGCCACCTGAAAGCTCTTGAGCCAGAAAGCCTTGAGGTCAAAACTCGGACCGGCCTTGAAAGCTCCCGTCACTGCCGAGGCCATCACCAGCGTGCGCAGGGTATTGAAGCCCAGACGCATGGCCGCGTCTTCGATACTGGATGACTCCCGGGAGCCGCGAAACCGTGCAGAGTTGGCCAGACGAAGTACCTTTGCGGCAATCACCGGGTCCTTTTCGATATTGCGGGCGATGCTTTCCAGGTTGGAGGAGGGGTTATCGAACTGCAGCATCAGGTCCTGGGCCACTTTGGGAATGCTGGGCAGGCTGTGCAAATCGTCAAACAGTTTTTCAAGAGTCATCGATGGCATCCTCGTACGTCGGATGATTCAACGATAGTCAGTTTTTTCCCCTCTGCACGTTTCCCGGCGCATTGTGAGAGGTGCATCTCAGCTCTGGCATCCGAAGCAAATCATCCGATGTATTGTCGACGCGATGGCAGGCCTTGCAAAAAGTATTGCAAAGTTTATGGGGCGTTTATGCCTCAAGTAATGGATATCCGTTTAAAAAATATGTGTACCTGAAAGCCTGATCATGAAGTCAGGATTGTTCGACACTTTATTGACGTCATACAACACGCTTTTAAATACGAAATATTGTCAGCCAGGTTTATTTAAATAAAGCGCCCAAATTGTCATGAAAAATGCTTGTGTGTATGATATTAAATCGCTCTGTTTTCGGGGCGAGCCGTTGCTGAAAGCTTTCCAGATTGTACGTACCTACTGACTAACAGCGGTTTTTGTCAATCCCCCTGGTTCGTAAAAAACGACACAGTTGTCAGGCTTTTCTGGTGATCGCTATATCTCCGTTTTGGTTTTTGCATGGAAGTATCCCTCATGATGAAAAGTTTAGGTTTCAGCAAGAAAATTCTGCTGGCTGCCGCGTTGATTGTGGTTGTCGCGTTTAGTGCGTTTATTGTCATAAACGACTATCGACAGCGCCAAACTTTGAAATCCAATGTCTTGTCCGAATTGCAGCAGTTAGGCAGCCTGACGACACAAAACATTCAGACCTGGCTGGAGAGCCGTTCGCATCTGCTGCAATCGATGGGTCAGCAGATTTCCGCCGATGGCAAGACGCTGCCTCAATTGCAGCGGGCAATCGGTTTGCAGGCGTACAGCGAGAACTTTCAGCTCAGCTATTTCGGCAGCACCGAAGGCGTCATGTTTTCCATTCCTGCCGGCAACCGCGCCGCCGATTACGATCCGCGCGCCCGTGGCTGGTACAAGGCCGCACAGAATGCTCCTGGCGTCATCGTTACCGAACCCTACATTGCCGCTTCCTCGGGCAAGCTGGTAGTCACCCTGGCGACTCCGGTCAAGATCCAGAACCAGTTTGCAGGTGTTGCGGGGGCGGACATTTCCCTGGACAGCATCAGCAAGACCATCAACTCCCTTAATTTCGGCGGGCATGGCTATGCGTTCATTGTCAGCGCCGATGGCAAGATCCTGATTCATCCGGACAGCAAGCTGGTCCTCAAGAACATCAGCGAAGCCTATCCGACCAATACGCCAAAGGTCGTGGCCGGGGCCAGCGAGATCGAGTCCGGCGGCAAGTCCGAGATCATTTCCTTCACGCCGGTTCAAGGCATCGCAACAGCGAACTGGTATGTTGCCCTGGTGCTGGACCAGGATGCGGCCTACGCGATGCTGAGCGAGTTCCGCACTTCGGCGATCACCGCCATGGGCGTGGTCGTGCTGGTGATCATCCTGCTGCTGGGCCTGCTGATTCGTGTGCTGATGCAGCCGCTGCATCAGATGGGCCGCGCCATGCGTGACATTGCGGACGGTGAAGGCGATCTGACCAAGCGACTGGCCATTACCTCTCAGGATGAGTTCGGTGAGCTGGCGCAATCCTTCAACCACTTCGTCGAGCGTATCCACACATCGATTCGCGAAGTGGCTTCCACTGCCGGGCAACTGGGTGAAGTGGCAACGCGAGTGGTCAAGGCTTCCAACTCATCCATGACCAACTCCGATCAGCAATCCAACCGTACCGAAAGTGTTGCTGCCGCGATCAACCAACTGGGCGCAGCCGCCCATGAAATCGCCCAGAACGCTGCCCGTACTTCGCAGCAGTCCAGCGATGCCAGCGATCTGGCCGGTGAAGGCCAGAGCGTCGTGCAGCAAACCATTGCGGCGATGAACGAACTGTCCGGCAAGATCAGCGAGTCGTGCGTCAACATCGAGAGCCTCAATGGCAAGACCGCCAATATCGGGCAGATTCTCGAAGTGATCACCAGCATTTCCCAGCAGACCAACCTGCTGGCGCTCAACGCTGCCATCGAAGCGGCTCGCGCAGGTGAAGCGGGCCGTGGCTTTGCGGTGGTAGCCGATGAAGTCCGCAACCTGGCGCACAGGACTCAGGATTCTGCCCAGCAAGTGCAGACCATGATCGAAGAGCTGCAGGTCGGTGCCCGCGAGGCGGTGGCGAACATGACCGAAAGCCAGCGTCAGAGCGAGGACAGCGTGAGCATTGCCAACCGTGCTGGCGAGCGTCTGGGCAGCGTTACTCGACGTATCGATGAAATCAACGGCATGAACCAGTCGGTCGCGACCGCAACCGAAGAGCAGACCGCCGTTGTGGAATCGATCAACGTCGATATCACGCATATCAACACCCTCAACCAGCAGGGCGTCGATAACCTCCGGTTGACCCTGGATGCCTGCAACCTGCTGGAAGAGCAGGCGGCTCGCCTACAGCAACTGGTCGGCAGCTTCCGCATCTGATCGGGTAAAAGAAGCTACTGAAACTCCCCTTGAACGATTATCATCCGGCCAGTCTTTTACTGGCCGTGGTGTGAATCGCTCACCACGGCCTGCCGTTACCCGCAAAGTCTGGCGAGGGTGTTTTGATGGTGGGCAGGTTGATCTATCTCATCGGGCCGTCCGGCTCAGGCAAGGACAGCCTGCTGGATGCCGCACGGGAAACATTGACCCGCAACGGTTGCCGGATCGTGCGGCGGGTCATCACCCGTTCTGCCGAAGCTGTTGGCGAGGCGGCTCAGGCCGTCAGCGTCGAGCAGTTCGAGAGCATGCGTGAGCAGGGCGCCTTCGCCTTGAGCTGGCAGGCCAATGGTCTGCATTACGGCATTCCCAAAGAGATAGAGCAGTGGCTGCTTGAAGGGCATAACGTGCTTATCAACGGTTCAAGAGCTCATCTGCAACAGGCGCAAGTGCGTTACCCGAATCTGCTGGCGGTGTTGTTGACCGTCGATCAGCAGGTCTTGCGTCAGCGTCTGCTGTTACGAGGACGTGAATCAGTCCCGGAAATCGAGGCAAGGCTGGAGCGCAATGCTGCCTTTGCCGTGAATGTACTGGCCAGTAACCCTTCCGTGTTCCTGCTGGATAACTCCGGCGACCTGCAACAGACCGTCAGCAACCTCATCCGCTACATCGACAGCCAGCGCGAACCCGCCTGACCGAACCACCGGTCCAGTAGGGCACACCTATACAAGGCTGTGCCCTTATTCAGGTCTAGTCTCAATTCCCACACCTTCGATGCGTCGATTGCGTATTACGTCGCTCGAATGTCGTCCTTGTTCCTGTCACTGCTGCATAACATGAGGATTGATGTTTATGAGCCTGTTGAAAGTCAAAGATGGCACCGAGATCTATTACAAGGATTGGGGCACCGGGCAACCGATAGTGTTTTCCCATGGCTGGCCGCTGGATGCCGACGCCTGGGATGCCCAGATGAACTTCCTGGGCCGCCTCGGCTATCGCGTCATTGCCCACGATCGGCGTGGCCATGGCCGTTCAAGCCAGCCTTGGGACGGTAATGAAATGGACACCTACGCCGACGATCTGGCCGAACTGTTCGAGGCGCTGGACCTGACGGACGCTATTCTTGTCGGCCACTCCACAGGCGGCGGTGAAGTCGCCCGCTATATTGGCCGCCACGGTACGGAGCGGGTTGCCAAGGCTGTGCTGATTGGTGCTGTGCCGCCGATCATGCTCAAGACGGAGGCCAATCCCGAGGGCCTGCCCATTGAGGTATTCGATGGAATCCGCGAGGGTGTGACGGCCAATCGTTCGCAATTCTTCAAGGATCTTGCGACACCGTTCTATGGTTTCAACCGCGAGGGTGCTGATGTTTCACAAGGAACCATCGATACGTTCTGGGCAATTGGCATGCTGGGTTCGATCAAGGGCCAACTGGATTGCATCAAGGCGTTTTCCGAAACCGATTTCACCGAAGACCTGAAGAAATTCGATGTTCCTACCTTGATCCTGCATGGCGATGACGACCAGATCGTACCCATTTCCGCTTCTGCCATCAAAAGCGCAGAGCTGGTCCGAGGTTCGGTGCTGAAAATCATCCCCGGTGCTTCCCATGGCATGTGTACGACATTGATCGATGAGATCAACGGCTATCTGCTGGATTTCATCAAGCAGTCATGATTGCTGTCGCGGCCAAGGCCCCTCCCACAGATTGTGGGAGGGGCCTTGGCCGCGATTCGTTCCCGGGCATGGACCCGCTTTTGCATGGAGACCCCTAACTCCACCCGTGAAGCTATTCCATGACTGATAAAAACATGCCCGCAGCGTTGCGTTTCATGTTGGCTGCGCGCCGCAGCGAACTGGAAGGCCTGGAAGGATTGGCGTCTACCTGCCAGATGGTGACCCAGGTCGGCCAACTGGTGCATGCCCTGCAACGTGAGCGTGGTTATTCCAATATGTATCTGGGCAGCGGCAAGGCCCATCATCTGACCCAACTCGATGTGCTGACCGCCGAAGCCAAGACTATAGAAGCTCGGGTCCTGGTCTGTTTCGAGCGCATCGATCTGGACGCGGCCAGTGCATCCGACCGTGCCCGCCTGTTTAACCGCATTGCCTATGTCATGCATGGGCTGGATGAACTGCCGGGTTTGCGGCGACGCATTCGCGAGCAGCGGCTGACGCCTCAGGACGCCACCATGGTGTTGAGCCGTCTGATCGGTGGCTTGCTGGCGGTTGTATTCGAGGCCGCTGACACTGCCATCGACCCGGTGGTTACCCGCGTTCTGGTGGCGATGTTCAATTTCATGCAGGGCAAGGAACTGGCAGGGCAGGAGCGTGCCTGTGGCGTAGGTGGCTTTCTGGCAGGTTATTTCGATGCGGCTGCCCATGATCGCCTGGAACATCTGGTCCAGAGCCAGGAGCGCTGTTTCCAGACCTTCATCCAGTTCGCCGACGACGATGCCCGGCGTTTGTGGCGCAATCAGGAAAGCAGCGATTGCGTGGCGCAACTCGGGCGTCTGCGGGGGGTAGCGTTGAAGACCTCCGAGGCCGAGAAAGTCGATTCGATGCTTTCGGAGGTGTGGTTCGACCTCAATACCCTGCGCATCGATGCCATGCGCGATATCGAGATCTATCTGGCTGACGGACTTCTGGTCCGTTGTCAGGAGAGCATCAAGCAGGCTCGCGCCGATCTGGACAACCATCGACAATTGTTGACCCGTCTGGTGAGTCTGGAAGCTGAGGGCAGTGTCGATCAGGCGCGGCTGTTCAGTGTCCAGGCTATCGATATGGACAGTCCGCCAGCTGATGGCCTTGGGCCGCATCTGGGGCGTTCGGTTCTGGATCTGTTGCAGTCCCAGACCCAGCGCCTGCTGAGCGCCAACGATGAGCTTGAAGAGGCACGACAAGCCCTTAATGAGCGCAAGTTGATCGAGCGTGCCAAGCGCTTGTTGATGGATGAACATCAGTTGAGCGAAGGCCAGGCCTACGAGCGTCTGCGCCAGTCGGCAATGGAGCGCGGCCAGCGTATGGTTGATGTCTCCCAGACCCTGCTTGCCTTCGCCGCAGCTCGTCCGGCACCACGCAAGCGACATTGAGCCTTATGCACTTGCGCCGGGCAATCGGCGCAGGCAGCGCCCCACTACTGTGCGAAACGCTCCGGCGGTGGACAGCGATCCAGACGCTTCATCTTCGCTACAACCCACGCGGTTCATGGCTGCCGCAAAGCTGGCATGCAAACTGCTTTGCAGGTTATGCAAGCCGGGTGCTTCCAGACGAAGACCGCGGCACATAAGCGAATTCCGGACAACGGCGTCCACACGTTCATCGGCAAAGGCCTGGAGCGTGTGTACGCCGTTTTTTTATGCGTGTTTTTGGGGGAACGATATGGACGAGAAGCCAGATAGCCTTGAGCAAGACAGCCCGCAAAATGCGCCTCGGCGGTCTTTCCTCAAACAGTCACTGGGCTTGCTGGGTGGCGGCGCGGCACTGAGTATTCTGCCGCCGGGCTTGCAGTCCGTGGTCTGGGCCGCTGGCACCGATGGTCTGGAAACCACCACCGCCAAGCTGGGTTTCATCGCCCTGACCGATGCCGCGCCACTGTTCGTTGCCGACGAGAAAGGGCTGTTTGCCAAGTACGGCATGACCGGCGTCGAAGTGCTGAAACAGTCCTCCTGGGGAACGACACGCGACAACCTGGTCCTGGGATCGGCCAGCAACGGCATCGACGGCGCGCACATCCTGACGCCGATGCCTTATCTGATCGCCGCAGGCAAGATCACGCCCAACAACCGGCCGGTTCCGATGTACATCCTGGCCCGTCTGAACGTCGGCGGTCAGTGCATTTCCGTGGGTAGCGAATACGCTGACCTGAAGCTGGGCCTCGACTCGTCACCTTTCAAGGCCGCCCTGGCTGCCAAGAAAGCGGCAGGCAAGAGCCTCAACGCCGCGATGACCTTCCCCGGCGGCACCCATGACCTGTGGATGCGCTACTGGCTGGCGGCAGGTGGCATCGACCCGAACAAGGACCTGTCGACCATCGTCGTGCCGCCACCGCAAATGGTCGCCAACATGAAAGTCGGCAGCATGGACAGTTTCTGTGTGGGCGAGCCGTGGAACGGACAACTGGTCAACCAGAAAATCGGTTACACGGCCAACACCACCGGCGAGATCTGGAACAACCACCCGGAAAAGGCCCTGGCGTTGCGTGCCGATTATGTAGACGCCAACCCCAACTCGGCCAAGGCCTTGCTCAAGGCTGTAATGGAAGCGCAGATGTTCTGCGACCAGCCGGAAAACAAGGAAGAGGTCGCTCAGATCTGCGCCAAGCGCCGCTGGATCAATGCGCCTTACGAAGACATCGTGCAGCGCATGAAAGGCAACTTCGACTACGGCACCGGCAAGGTTGTGGAAAACAGCCCGTTCCTGATGCGCTACTGGAACGAGTTCGCGTCCTATCCGTTCAAGAGCCATGACCTGTGGTTCCTGACCGAGAACAAACGCTGGGGTTACCTGCCGCAAGGTTTCGACAGCCAGGCGCTGGTCGACAAGGTCAACCGCGAAGACATCTGGCGCAAGGCAGCGGCTGAGTTGAACGTGCCAGCGGCACAGATTCCGGCCTCCACCTCGCGTGGCATCGAGACGTTCTTCGATGGCAAGACCTTTGATCCGCAAAACCCGCAGGCCTATCTGGACAGCCAGACCATCAAGGCACTGTCTTGATCGTGGCCACTCGCTTGGGAGAAATCGATGAACGCTGAAAGTAAAAGCTTCAAGGCCGCGGGAACGCCCGTATCTGTCACCGGCAAGCCTGCCAGTCGCTGGCCTGCCAGATTCAAGAACCTGCGTCAGTTTCTGATGCAGAGTGTATTGCCGCCGCTGGTGGTGGGTGCCCTGTTTCTGTTGCTGTGGCAAATGCTCTGCAGCGGGAAGGGCGCGGCCTTGCCGCCGCCGACTCAGGTTATCCATGAAACCTGGGAACTGATCATTCATCCGTTCTATGACAACGGTGGCAATGACAAGGGCATGGCCTGGCAACTGCTCGCCAGCCTGCAACGTGTTGCCTACGGCTATACGCTGGCAGTCATCGCCGGGATCAGTTTCGGGGTATTGATCGGTCAGTCGGCCTGGGCCATGCGCGCTCTGGACCCACTGTTCCAGATCCTGCGTACGGTTCCGCCACTGGCCTGGCTGCCGCTGTCGCTGGCCGGTTTCAAGGACAGCCATCCTTCCGCGATCTTCGTGATTTTCATCACCGCGATCTGGCCGATCATCATCAATACCTCGGTGGGCGTGCGCAACATTCCCGAGGACTACCGCAACGTGGCCAAGGTTCTGCGTCTCAATGGCGTGGAGTACTTCTGCAAGATCATGCTGCCTGCCGCAGCGCCTTATATCTTCTCCGGCCTGCGTATCGGTGTCGGTCTGTCATGGCTGGCGATCATTGCCGCCGAGATGTTGATCGGTGGCGTGGGTATCGGCTTCTTCATCTGGGATGCGTGGAACGCCTCGCGCATCAGCGACATCATCCTGGCGCTGATCTACGTCGGTGTCGTCGGGTTTCTACTCGACCGGTTGGTGGCCTTTGTCGGTCATCTCGTCACTCGCGGCACATCGGCCGGTTAAGGAGCATGCACATGAATGCGCAAGACAAGTATCTGAGCATCGAAAAAGTCAGCAAGACCTTCGAGCGCGACGGGGTTTCCAGCCAGGTCCTGACCGGCGTCAATCTGGATGTGGCACGGGGCGAGTACATCTCGATCATCGGCCACTCGGGCTGCGGCAAGTCGACGGTGTTGAACATTGTGGCCGGGCTGACCGAGTCCACCAGCGGTGCGGTGATCCTGGATGGTAAAGAGGTTCGCGCACCGGGCCCGGATCGCAGCCTGGTGTTCCAGAACCATTCGCTGCTGCCCTGGCTGACGGTTTACGAAAACGTGGCGCTGGCGGTCGACAAGGTGTTCAAGCACAGCAAGAGCAAGGCCGAGCGTCATGAGTGGGTGTTGTATAACCTGGACATGGTCAGCATGAGTCATGCTCTGCACAAGCGCCCGAGTGAAGTATCCGGCGGTATGAAGCAACGGGTCGGTATTGCTCGCGCACTGGCCATGCAACCCAAGGTCCTGCTGCTGGACGAACCCTTCGGCGCACTGGATGCACTGACTCGTGCGCACTTGCAGGATGAGGTGATGCGAATCCAGAGCGAGTTGCAGAACACGGTGCTGATGATTACCCATGACGTGGACGAAGCGGTGCTGCTTTCCGATCGTATCGTGATGATGACCAATGGCCCGTCGGCGACCATTGGCGAAATCCTCAAGATCGACCTGCCGCGCCCGCGCAACCGCATCGCCATGGCCGATGACCCGCTGTACAACCAGTATCGCCATGCAGTGCTGAGCTTCCTGTACGAGAAGCATCGCAAGGTGGAGGCGGTGGCTGTCTGATCCCCGGTAGGAGCGAATTCATTCGCGAAAATGACAATTCGCGAATGAATTCGCTCCTACACAGATGTTTAAAACAGTGTCCCGATCCACATCCACAACGGCAATGTCCCCGCCGACAGAATGGTGGTCAGGCAAATCGCCGAGCTGGTTTTCTGGACGTCCGACACGGTCCGGGCAAAACCCAGCACATTGACCCCGGACGGTCCGGCAGCCATCAGCACCAGCACCGCCCGTGGCATGCCTTCTATGCCCAGCACGATACAGGCCAGCAACACCAGCAGCGGCATCAGCGCCAGTTTGGCGAAAGTGATACCCAAGGCCTCGGCGCTGGGTGTCAGCCGGTAGCTGGAAAGGTTGGCACCCAGCACGATCAATGCGCAGGGCAGGGCAGCCTGGGCCAGCCATGTGGTGAGGTGGTCCGCCCAGTCCGGTAATGCAAGGCCCGACAGGTTCAGCGCCACGCCCAGCAACAGGCCAATGATCATCGGGTTCGCCAGGCTCGCAATCAAAGAGCGCGAATTGAACGGTTCGTTGCCCGCAAAACTGTCGTACAGGCTCTGGAAGCTGAACAGCAACAGGCTGTGAACGGCAATCACGGTAAACAGCAGGACCAGCCCGGGATTGCCGAACAGACCGGCGATCATCGGAATGCCGATCAGCACGTTATTGGAAAAGCTCGCTGTCAGGCCGAAGGGTGTCGGTTTGCCGGCAAAGCGGTGGTTCACCAGATTGACCAGCGCAAACACCATCAATGCGGGTACGAAGTAGGCTGCCAGTATCCGTATATCCAGACCATCGTGCAGTGGCGCCTTGGCCATGCCGGTAAACAGCACCATGGGCATGAACAGCTTGAAGGCCAGATTGCTCAAGGCCTTGGTGCTATCGGGAGTGAGTGCTTTGCGGCGTCCCAGCACGTAACCCAGGACGATCAACAGAAATATCGGCAGGATGGCTTGGGAAACGGCCACAGATTCAAGCTCCTTGGGGGATGGCCGGGCATTATGGCGCTCTGGACCCGGCCATGCCTATCACATTGCCCCTATATCCGGCTTGAGCGTGCTCGATCCACCATAGATCGGTGGATGAGTGACGATATGGGTCAGATCCACCGCCGAATCCATCAGCTTTTGCAGGTCCGGGCGCGGACGTGACAGGCGAGGGTCGCCTGCGGTGGCCTGTTCGAGCGCCTGGGCGCAGGCCATCAAGACGGCATCGCCCCGGAAACCGCCAATCACTTGCAGACCGAATGGCATGCCCTTGTGGTCCAGGCCACAGGGGATCGAGACGGCAGGGTTGGTGGTCAGGGTGATGGTGTAGCACAGCGCCAGCCAGCGATAGTAATTGTCCAGCGGCACGCCATTGACTTCTCGCAGGTACAGCTCGGTCCACGGGAAGGGCGAAACCGGTGTGGTGGGGGAGAGGATCAGGTCATAGCGCTCGAACTGTTGCTGGAAGCTGCGGAAGATGCGGCTCTGTTCGCCATGGGCCTTGACGCAATCCTGCAACGACATGGCCGCGCCCATTTCATAGTTGGCGCGGGTGTTGGGGCCGAGTGCGTCCGGGTCACGCTCATGGGCATCCTGAAGACCGGCGACGAAGGCTTCGGCGCGCAACACGTCGAAGGTGCGATGGGCGCTTTCCAGATTGAGGTCGATGGCCTCGCAGGACTTGAACAGGTGCTTGATGGCATTGATTTTTGCCCGGAACACAGCGCGGATTTCGTTATCCACGGCGCAACTGCCAAAGTCTTCGCTGTAACCGACGCGCAACTGGCTCAGGTCGATGGAGCGGGGCGCAAACTCGTCGTTGTCGACGGTATAGCTCAACGGGTCGGACTGGCCCAGACCTGCCGATGCCCGCAGTTGCAGCAAGGTATCGGCCACAGTTCGGCCCATGGGGCCGACCACTGAAATCGGGGTCCAGCCAAGCTTCTTGCGCTCGCTGGGTACCAGACCCGGTGAAGGCCGCAGGCCAACGATGCCGCACAGTGCAGCGGGAATACGCAACGAGCCGCCAGTGTCGGAGCCGCTGCACAGCGGCACCATATCCACCGCCAGCGCAGCAGCCGAACCGCCCGATGAACCGCCAGCGTTCAGCTCTGGATCAAAAGGATTGCCGGTGGCTCCCCAGACCACATTGCGGGTGTTGGCTCCTGCGCCCATTTCCGGGACGTTGGTCTTGCCGACCATGATCGCCCCGGCACTGCGCAGACGGGTCACGAAGAGGTTGTCACGGCTGGGCACGTTGTCGCGAAACAGCGACGAGCCGTAAGTGGTCAGGACGTCGGCGGTTTCCTCCAGGTCCTTGATGCCGATGGGCAGGCCATGCAGCAACCCCAGCGGCTTGCCTTGCATCACCGCCTGTTCTGCCTCTACCGCTTCCTTGCGGGCCCGCTCGAAACAGGTGGCGGAAAAGGCGTTGATCTTCGGGTTCAGGGTTTCGATTCGCTGGATGCAGGCGTCCAGCAGCTCGACGGGGGAAAGCTGTTTATTGCCGATCAGGGCGCGCAGTTCGGTGGCGGGTTTGCTGAGCAGGTCGGAGTGAGGCATGAGGGCAGTCCTTGGAATAAACGGTGGGCTTTTCGCGAATGAATTCGCTCCTACGGGGTTGGTGTAGGGGCGGATGATTCATTCAGCGCCAGAATGGTCGCGACCAGTGCCTGGCCTCTTGGAACCAGGGTCGCCAGTTCCAGGTATTCGCGATCGGTATGCACCTTGCCGCCGACCGGCCCCAATCCACACAGGGTCGGGATGCCCAGGCTGGCAGTGAATCCTGAGTCGGCGCAGCCGCCGGTGAACTCGCCTTCCACGATGAAGCCCAGTTCGGTCGCCTGTTGCTGATAAAGACGCAGCAGGTCGGTGCTGTGTCGGGCCTCCATGGGCAGGAACGTGGTGGCTTCCAGCAGACGGGCCGATGTGCCGGGCAGCTCCTCTTCATCGACGATGGCCTGGATGGCCGTGAGAATTTCATCCCATTGCCTGAGTTCCACAAAGCGCACATCGAGCTTTGCCGTGGCGCTGGGGGCGACGGTATTGCTGGAAGTGCCGCCGGACATCAAACCGACATTGGTGGTGATGCCTGCCGCATAGTCGGTCAAGGCATGCAGCTTGATGATCTTGTGCGCCAGTGCCTGAATGGCGCTGGCGCCGTCGGCATGATTGACCCCCGAATGTGCGGCGCGGCCACTGACTTCGATGATCAGCGTGGCACCACCTTTGCGGGCGCTGACGACATTGCCGCTGGCGCGTCCCGGTTCCGGGTTGAGCACGGCCTGGGCTGCACGGGCATGACGTTCGATATGAACACGGGCACTGCCCGAACCGATCTCTTCATCGCCGGTATAGAGAATCTGTACCGGAAACGGCAACGGTGGCAGGCGTTTCAGGGCCTTGAGGGCGAAGCAGTTGAGCACCAGCCCGCCTTTCATGTCCGCCACGCCCGGGCCGTAGGCCAGTTTGTCATCCATGGAATAGCCGCGAGTGGCGGTGGTGCCTTTGGGGAAAACCGTGTCGCGATGCCCCAGCAGCAGGACCGGCTTGCCCGGACCACCGGGCAGTTCGGCCAGCAGGACATCGCCAAAGTTCTCGATGGCGATACGTTCGACGCCGATGCCGTCGGCCTGCAGTTCGGCGGCGAGCAGTTCACCCACCGCGTCGACGCCGGCCTTGTCGTAGCTGTTGGAGTCGGTATCCACCAGCCGTTGCAGCAGTGACTCCATGGCATCGTGCTGTCCGGCGAGCCATTGGGTGGCCTGCTTTTGAGCTTCATTCATAAGGCGTTCTCCAGTGCCTGATGTTCGCGGGTCAGGCGTGCAGCATCATTGCCCAGGTCCCAGAACAGACCTGTCATGATTTGCAGGCTTTCCTTGACCACCGGCGCCAGCAGGTGTTCGTTGGGAGCATGCTGCGAACACGCCGGGTATGAATGTGGCACCCAGACCGTGGGCAGGCCAAGTACTTCTGCAAAAACGTCATTGGGCAGCGAGCCACCGAGGTTGGGCAGCAACGCGGGTTTCTTGCCGGTGGTGGTGGCCAGCGAATCGAGCGCCCATTCAACCCACGGGCTGTCGGGTGACAGGCGGGTGGCGTGCATGACATCGATCCGGCTTTGCTTCACCTCGACCTTGCTGAAACCGTGAGCGTCCAGGTGGGCGCGTACTGCCGGTATGAACGTGTTGTAGTCGCTGTCCACGACAAAGCGCATATGGCAGTGAGCAATGGCCTTGCCGGGAATAGCGTGAACCGGCGCTTCCGGGTTGCCGGTCTTGAAGGCCAGCACGTCCAGGGTATTCCAGCCGAACACCTTTTCGCTCAGGGACAGGCCTGGCTCGCCCCAATTCGGATCGATATCCGGGTCGCCAGGGCCGCCACCCACTTCGATATCCGCCAGGGCCTCACGCACTTTTTCAGGAATGGCCTTGGGCATCAGCCCGGCGACTTTCACCCGGCCTTTTTCATCCACCATGCTGGCGATGGCGTTGGCCAGGATGATGCCCGGATTGGCCAGCAGACCGCCCCAGTTGCCGGAGTGATGCGCGCCTTCACGCAAGTCCACGTTCAGCTCGAAATTGAAGACGCCCCGCGAGCCGAGAAACAGCGTCGGTCGTGACGCCGCCAGACGCGGACCATCGGAAGCAATGAAAATATCGGCCGCCAGTGCTTCGCTATGCGCTTCGCAAAATGCACGCAGGCCGGGGGAGCCGTCTTCTTCGCCCATTTCCAGCAGCAGCTTCACATTGAAACCCAGCTTGCCGTTGCGGGCCTTGAGGGTTTGCTCCAGTGCGGTCAGATTGATCAGGTGCTGGCCCTTGTTATCCGCCGTGCCGCGACCGTACCAGCGCTCACCACGTTCAACGACATTCCAGGGCGACAGGCCTTCGTACCATTGCGCGTCGTAACCGCGCACTACATCGCCGTGCCCATAGCTGAGCAGGGTTGGCAGTTGCGGGTCTTCGATGCGGGTGGCGATCATCAGCGGCCCGCGTCCGGTCACCGGGTTTTCATGAATCTGCACATTGAAACCCAGGCGCTCCACATGCGGCGTGATGAACTCCTTCAGATAGCGATAAAGCTCCGGCAGGCTGCTGGCTTCCTGGCTTTGGGTCGGGTAGGCGACACTGCTTTGCAGCAGGGCGAAGAAAGCGCCGTTGTCGAATTGTTCGCAGACGTTTTCGATAGCGTTCGAGCGACTACTCATGAGGCAACGAGCTCCAGGGTTTGAGGGGTGTCGCGAAGATGGCAGCGCACGGTTCCGCCCTTGACGGAAGCATTGGCCGGATAGTGTTGCTTGCAGGTGTCACCGCTGCTGGGGCAGCGCGGGTGGAAGGCGCAGCCGGTCGGGGGCGACATCGGGTTGGGGAAGTTGCCATGCAGGCCAAGGTCGGGAATGCCCAGATGCGGGTCGGGTGTCAGCACCGAGTCCAGCAGCGCCTGGGTATAAGGATGGCCAGGCTCGGAGAACAGCGATTCGCGGCTGCGCTCTTCGACGATGCGGCCCAGATACATCACTGCGACTCGGTCTGCCAGGTGTTCGATCACCGCCAGGTTGTGGCTGATCAGCAGATAGGTCAGGCCGAACTCACGCTTGAGGTCCTGCAACAGGTTGAGAATCTGCGCCTGTACCGAAACGTCCAGCGCCGAAGTGGGTTCGTCGCAGATCAACACATCCGGGCGCATGATCAGCGCACGGGCGATGGCCACACGCTGGCGCTGGCCGCCGGAAAGCTGGCTGGGATAGCTGTCGATCACGCGCTTGGGCAGGCCGACCACATCGAGCATTTCTTCGGTGCGCTTGCGGCGTTCGGCCGTGGTGCCGATGTCGTGCACGATCATCGGCAGGGTAACGATTTCGCGCAGGGTCTTGCGCGGGTTCAACGAAGAGTAGGGGTCCTGGAAAATCGGCTGGATGCGTCGCGCCATTTCCTTGCGGTCGGTGGCGGCCAGGTGTTTGCCGTTGACCAGCACGTCACCGCTGCTCGGTGGCAGCAAGCCCAGCAGCATCTTTGCCAGAGTGCTCTTGCCACAGCCGGACTCACCCACCAGCCCCAGGGTTTCACCGCGCATCAGGCGCAAGGACACACCATCCACGGCTTTCAGGGTGGCCGATGGCTTGAAGAAGCCGCGATTGATCTTGAACTCCCGACGGATATCACAGAGTTCCAGAGCGATATCTTTTTTCATGACAGTGCTCCTTCCCGGTGAAAGACGGGTGTTGCTGCGGGAGTGGCAAACAGGCAGCGGGCCATGTGGTCGTCGCTTTCCACGGGCGGTACGTGACTGGCGCAGGCTTCAATCGCTTGTGAGCAACGGTTGCGGAACGCGCAGCCCTGTTGTTCGCCTACCAGGCTCGGCACCAGACCGGGAATCGATCCCAGCGGCTGACCCGGTTGCGTGCGCCCCGGAATCGGGATACTGGCCAGCAGACCGCGGGTATAAGGATGCTGCGGGTTCTCGAACAACTGCACGGCGGGTGCTGTCTCGACGATTTGCCCGGCGTACATCACCGCAACCCGGTCCGCGATACGTGCCACAAGCCCCAGATCGTGAGTAATGAAGATCACGGCCATGCCGAATTCTTTCTGAAGGTCGCGAATCAGCCGCAGAATCTGCGCCTGAATGGTGACGTCCAGCGCTGTAGTCGGCTCGTCGGCGATGATCACATCGGGTTCGCACATCAACGCCATGGCGATGATGACCCGCTGGCGCAGGCCGCCCGACAATTGATGCGGGTATTGACGCAGGCGTTCGCCCGCATTGCTGATGCCGACCTTTTCCAGCATCTGCCCTGCACGCAACATGGCATCCTTGCGCGACACCTTGCGGTGACGCAGCAGGACCTCGCAAAGCTGATCGCCAATGCTGTAGGCCGGGTTCAGCGAGGTCATGGGTTCCTGGAAGATCATTGCCAGGCGGTTGCCGCGCAGGTCGCACATCTGGCGTTCGCTCTGGGTCAGCATATCTATGCCGTCCAGGCTGAGTTGCGTTGCGGTACGTTTTGCCTTGCGCGGCAGCAGGTCCATCAGCGCCAGGGACGTCAGGGATTTGCCGCATCCCGACTCGCCGACGATGCACAGCATTTCGCCGCGCTCGACATGGAAATCCAGGCCGCGAACGGCGTGCAGGGTTTCCTGGCCAAGAGGGATATCGACGCGCAGGTTTTCAACATGCAAGAGAGCCATGTCCGGATATCCTCTGTCAGTTGCGCCCATCGGGCAGGATCAAGTCACGCAGGCCGTCACCGACCAGATTGATACCCAGCACCAGCACCATCAGTGCGACACCGGGGATGGCGATGACCCAGGGGGAAAAGAACATGTAGGGCTTGCCCTCGGCGATCATCAGGCCCCAGGACGGAATCGGCGGTTGTACGCCCACGCCCAGAAACGACAGCGCGGACTCCAGCAGGATGGCGTGGGCCATTTCCAGGGTGGCAACCACGATCAGCGCGCCCACCAGATTGGGCAGGATTTCACTGGCCAGGATGCGAAAGGTCGAGCAACCCAACGCTTGGGCCGAGGCGACATATTCGGCATCGCGAATCTGTTGCACCGCCGCGCGGACCACCACTGCGAAACGGTCCCATAGCAGGCAACCAAGCAGAATGATCACCACTTTCAGCGAACCTCCCATCAGCGAGGCAGAGGCCAGCGCGACCATGACCACGGGCATGGCCAGGCGGGTGGTGATCAGGTAGCTGATCACGGCATCGACCTTGCCGCCGAAGTAACCTGCCAGCAGGCCCATGATGGTGCCAATCAAGCCGGAAATCAGTGCCGCCGAGAAACCGATGAACAGTGAGATTCGAGCGCCGTAAAGCAGGCGCGACAGGTAATCGCGGCCCAGCTTGTCGGTGCCCAGAATGTAATCCCAGGTGCCATTGGCCATCCATACCGGCGGCTTCATGCGCAGCATGACGTCCTGAGCGTAAGGGTCGTAAGGCGCAAGCCACGGCGCGAACAACGCGCCGAACAGAATGATTGCCAGCAGCAGCATGCCAATCGCAAAGCCGCGATGACGCAGGCTGTTGCGCAGGGACCGCAGGATGCTTTTCGCCGGTGGCTGGTAGTCGTTGATGACCAGAGCAGATGAAGTTGTCGTGCTCATGGGGCCTCCTATTTCACGCGAATGCGCGGGTCGAGCAGTGCGTTGAGCACGTCGGCCAGCAGGGTGAGAACGATGTAGATCACGGCAATCAGCAACACCACGGCCTGAACCACCGGGAAGTCGTCACGGGCGATGGCATCCCAGGCCAGTTGACCGATGCCTTGCAGGGAGAACACCGTCTCGATGACCACCGAGCCGCCGAGCATGAAGCCGAACTCCACGGCCGCCAGTGCGACCACGGGGATCAAGGCATTGCGCAGCGCGTGCTTGAACAGCACGGTAGAAGGACGCAGCCCTTTGGCGCGAGCGGTGCGGATGTAGTCGGAGTTGAGTACATCGAGCATCCCGGCGCGGGTCAGGCGCATGATGGCCGGCGTGGCGTAGTAACCCAGGGCAATGGCGGGCATCACAAAATGCGCCCAGGTGGCATTGCCGGAAACCGGCAGCCATTTCAGCGTGACCGAGAACACCACGATCAGCATCAGGGCAAACCAGAAGCTGGGCATTGCTTGACCCAGCACCGCGATGCTCAAGGCCAGACGATCGATCCAGGTGTCACGCTTGACCGCCGCCAGTACGCCCAGCGGAATGGCGATCAACAGGGCAATGCCTAAAGCCATGGCTCCCAGCCCGAGGGTGATCGACAGACGCGAGGCGATCAGGTTGTAGACCGACTCCTGAAAGAAGAACGAATCACCCAGATCCAGACGCAGCAGGTCGCTCAGCCAGTTGAAGTATTGAGTGACCAGCGGCTTGTCGAGGCCGTACTGCACACGGATCTGCTCGATCTGTTCGCTGGTGGCTTCCGGTCCGCCAATGGCGGTAGCCAGGTCACCTGAAAGGTGCAAGAGGGAGAAACTGATGACCGACACGGTAATCGCCACGCACAAGGCGATACCCAGACGGCGCAGAAGGAATCCAAACATGGCAAGTGACCTTGTATCCATGGGATGACATTGATGAGTGCGCAGTCGTGCCGCACTCACCGATTTACTTCAGGTGGCGCTTACTTCCAGCTCGACAGAACGAAGCGCGGCAGCTCGTCCGGGTACGGCTTGAAGTTCAGGTCCGAGACATACGCATAGTTCATCGAGTAGTTGAACAGCGGTGCCCAGTAGGCCTGTTCGCTGATGCGCTGCAAGGCCAGGCGGTAATTGTCCTTGCGCACCTGAGGGTCCAGCGCGTTGTCTGCTGTTTGCAGCCAGCTCTGGACTTGCGGGTCCTTGATGTTGTCGTCCGGGTTGCCTTTGAACCAGGTACCGGCCGAGGCCGAGGTGTCGAGGATCGAGAACGAGCCCCAGGCCTGGAACGACATCGGCACCTTGCCGCCGCGTTGCTGGTCACGCAGTGCTGCGTATTTCAGGTAACGAAGCTTGGCGTTGATGCCTACGGCGCGCAGGTTGCCGATAATCGCTTCTACATAGTCGCGGTCACGGTAGGCGAAGATTTCAGTCTCGAAACCATTGGGGTAGCCCGCTTCCGCGAGCAGCGCCTTGGCCTTGGCCGGGTCGTAGTTATAGACCGTGGCAGCCGTGGTGTCGCAACCGAACTGGCCAGGGTAGCAGGCCACTTGCAGCGGCTTGCTTTCGCCGCCCACCAGTTGTGAAGCCAGACCCTCACGGTTGATGGCGTGGTTGATCGCCTGACGCACCTTGAGGTGTTTCATGGGCGAATCGGCGCTGGAGGTGCCCCGTGCATCGAGGATCAAAAAGCCGATACGCATGGTCCCGCCGCTGGTTACCACCAGGCTTTGCATGCCCTTGAGGCTTTGCGCCTGATCCGGTGCCACGCGCCAGACCCAGTCAACGCCACCGGTCATCAGCTCGGCAAGACGTGTTTCGGAGTCGGCAATCACCTTGAACTGGATATGACCGATTTTCGGCTGGCCTTGAGGGCTGCCCTGAAAGTAGTCCGGGTTCTTGTCCATGTTCACGCCTACGCCGCTGGTGATGGACGCAACCTTGTAAGGACCGGTGCCCACCGGTTTGCGGCTGAACTCGGCCAGGCCGACTTTCTCGAAATAGTTTTTCGGGAACATCGGCACTGCGTTGGACAGGTATTCGAGGGCGGCCGGGAAGGGCTTTTTCAGGTGCAGGCGAACGCTGTAATCCCCCAGTTTTTCTGCGCTCTTGATCCAGTCGACGTTCTGTATGGTGACGACTTTGGAGTCCGGCGAAACCACATAGTTGAGGGTGAACACCACATCGTCGGCCGTGAAGGCATCGCCGTTGTGGAATTTCACGCCCTGGCGCAATTCGAAATCGATGGTGCTGTCGTCGACCTGTTTCCAGCTGGTGGCCAGCATGGGTTCCAGTTGTCCGCTGTCGGGATTGCGATAGACCAGGTTATCCCAGATGAGTCGACCCAGAATGACGCCTTCGCGCAAGTCGTTGTGATAAGGACTGATGTTTTCAGGTTCACTGTCGGATGCGTAAACCAGCGTGTCATCGGCTTTGCCTGCGAAGGCGGAAAAGCTGCTGAACAAGCCCAGCAGCGCAATGCTGCGAGCGAAACCCTTGATGCCCATGCCGTCATCTCCAAAAGGCGAAGTGGTTGTATCAAAGGGCAGTGGATCGCAAATGCGAAAGGAGAAAGGGGTACAAGCAGGCAATGGTTTTATTAGGCCTCGACACGACTCTAGGCAAAGCGTATCAATGCCACAAGCACAATCTTTCGATACTTGCTTTGCCGAAAAGGCAATGCTGGAGGTGGTCATGCAGCTCTACGGTGTGCAATCCACGGCTTTGCGCTACTTTCTGGAAGTGGCGCGTTGCGGGTCTATCAGTGAAGCGTCCTTGCGACTGAATGTCGCGGCTTCGGCAGTCAGCCGGCAGATCGCCAAACTGGAGCGGGATCTGGATGCGGTGCTGTTCGAGCGGCGCGCCCGAGGCATGGTGCTGAGCGAGGCGGGGATACGCCTGGCGGCCTATGCACGCAAATCCCAGCTCGAAGCCGAGCAGGTGGTACTGGAAATCACCGAGTTGCACGGCCTGCAACGCGGTCATGTGCGCATTGCCTGTTCCGAAGGCTTCGCCCTGGAGTTTCTGCCCAAGGCTATCGCGCTGTTTCGCCGGACCTATCAAGGCATCCATTTTTCACTGGAAGTCTGCGCACCGGCCCAGGCCACGGAAAAGGTACGCTCCGGCGATGCCGACCTTGGCCTGACGTTCAGCCTGACGCCGCAAAAGGAGATCAAGGTCGAATACATCCATACCGGAGCCATCTGCGCGGTGGTGAGCAACAACCATCCTCTGGCAGACCGTCCGGAGGTTTCGCTGGCAGAGCTTCAGCCTTATGCCATCGCCTTGACCAATACCGATACGACACTGCGCCAGTTGTTCGATATCTGCTGTGGTGTTCAGGGCCTGCTGTTCGATCCGGTGCTGACCAGCAATTACATTGGCTCCTTGTTGCGTTTTGTCCGGGAGGAGGGGGGTATCAGCCTCTCCAGTGAGATGACCCTGGACAGGCGTCTGCTCGGCAAGGAGCTTCGATCCCTGCCGATCAGTGACGAAGGCATGAAAGCCCGGCGTATCGAGTTGCAGAGCATGGCGGGCCGCAACCTGCCTGCGGCGGTCAGTGCGTTTCGGGACTTCCTGATCGAGGAACTTGCCAAAACATGAGTCGCAATACCTGAGCGGGCATGTCTGGTTCTATCGTTGTTAATGTTATAGTGTATCAATATGAGATGGCATAACACGCCGCTCATATCGCTTACATCATGCTTCGTCCGTTGTGGCGAAGCAGGCCAACGAGATGACCGACTGACATGAATAACCCCCTCCCTGACGTTGCCCTGACGGAAGTTTCCGCAGCCCTGATCGCCCTTGACTGGGTCGGCATGCAAGGTGTCGAAGTCCCGATTCTGCTGAGCGAACCCGGTGTGGTGCATCCGATACATGCCTATGTTGATCTGCAGGTCGACCTGGCCGATCCCAGCGTCAAGGGCATCCATATGTCGCGCCTCTATACCTTGCTCGACAGCTTCGCCGTACATCAGCCATTCACCCCTGGCGCCATGGCGGCGCTGCTCGAAGCCATGGTTACCAGCCATGCCGACTGCCACTCCAGTCGCTCGCGGCTCAAGGTGAGTTTCAATCTGCTGTGCCGCCGACCGGCATTGAAGACTCAAGGCTTGAGTGGCTGGAAATCCTATCCGGTAACGTTGAACGCGGTCTGGACTGGAGGCAGTCTGTTGCTCGATGCTGCGGTGGATGTCACGTATTCCTCGACCTGCCCGTGTTCGGCAGCCTTGTCGCGCCAGCTTGTGGAAGAGGCGTTTCTGGCGCGCTTTGCCGGTCAGGAAGCATTGAGCCCCGCTCATGCGGCGGCCTGGCTGCGAGAGAATGCCTCCTTCGCGACACCCCATAGCCAGCGCAGCGTGGCAACGGTCCAGGTGCGTATCCCGGAGCAGGCAACCGTGCTTGGCCTGATGGCGTTGATCGATGCCACCGAAAGCGCCTTGGGCACACCGGTGCAGACCGCCGTCAAACGTGCTGACGAACAGGCCTTTGCCCGTCTCAACGGCAAGAACCTGATGTACGTCGAAGACGCTGCACGCAAGATCCAGCAGGCACTGGAAGGGCTGTTCGCCGCGTCCAGTGTCAGCGTGCGTCACCTTGAAAGCCTGCACCCCCACGATGCCGTGGCTTATACCTCCAACTATACGTCCTGAGGACTACCACCGTGATCCGCAAGAACCCTTCCGGCCATCTGCCGGTCATTGCCGAGTCGGCTTATATCGATAAAACCGCGATCATTTGCGGCAAGGTGATCATCAAGGACAACGTCTTTGTCGGTCCCTATGCCGTGATCCGCGCCGACGAGGTCAACGCCAATGGCGATATGGACCCGATCATCATCGGTGCCAATTCCAATATCCAGGACGGCGTGGTCATCCATTCCAAGTCCGGCGCAGCGGTGACCATCGGCGAATACACCTCCATTGCCCACCGTTCCATCGTCCACGGCCCCTGCACGGTGGGCGACCGGGTTTTCGTCGGCTTCAACAGCGTGCTGTTCAACTGTCAGGTGGGTAATGGCAGCGTCGTGCGCCATAACTCCGTGGTCGATGGCCGCGATCTGCCAGAAAGCTTCTATGTGCCATCCACCACACGTATCGGTCCGAACACCGATCTTTCGCAATTCCCGCCGGTAAGTATTTCGGCTTCGGAGTTCTCGGAGGACGTGGCACATACCAATATCGATCTGGTTCGCGGCTATAAGGCCTTGCAGAACGAGTTCTGAATAACATAGCGCTGTCATGGGCAAGCCCGTCTGCGGCACAATGCGCGCGGCGTTTTGTGTGCGCGAGGCTTGCCCGCACTCTTGAAACATCATGCACCTGTTACAGCTTCCCACGGACAAGAGCTTCCCATGACAACAGTTGTTCCCTCGACACCTGCGCCGTCTTCGCGATTGCGATCGATCGACGCCCTGCGCGGGCTGATCATTCTTTTCATGTTGCTGGACCATGTGCGGGAAACCTTCTTCCTGCATCGTCAGGTCAGCGATCCCATGGATGTCGCCACCACAGCTCCGGAAGTGTTCTTCAGCCGCTTGCTGGCCCATGTATGTGCGCCATTGTTCGTGCTGCTGACCGGGCTTTCGGCCTACCTGTACGGCGAAAAGTACAGTGGCCGGACTGACGTTTCCGCCTTTCTGCTCAAGCGCGGCCTGTTCCTGATTGCCCTGGAATTCACCCTGGTCAGCTTCGCCTGGACCTTCAAATTCCCGCCGACCATCATTTACCTGCAAGTCATCTGGGCCATCGGCCTGAGCATGGTGGCCTTGTCTGCGATGGTGTTTCTGCCGCGCTGGGCGCTGGTGGTGATCGGTCTGGTGATCGTCGCCGGGCACAACCTGCTGGACTCGCTGCATTTCGGTGTCGAGTCGGCCATGCATATACCATGGGCGATTCTGCATGATCGTGGCTGGATCGAAGTCAGTGACACCCTGCGCTTGCGCACCTCTTATCCGCTGCTGCCCTGGATCGGCGTTATCGCACTGGGTTATGCCGCCGGACCATGGTTCACATCGAGTATGGATGCTGCTGCACGTCGCAGCCGGTTGTGGGTCTGGGGATTGGGCGCGCTGATTGGCTTCATGGTCCTGCGCGTGATCAACGGCTATGGCGAAAAGCCCTGGAGCGTTGGCGAAACCGGCGTACAGACGCTGATGAGCTTTTTCAATATCACCAAATACCCGCCGTCATTGCTGTTCATCAGCCTGACACTGGGCATTGGTCTGCTGGTGTTGATCTGGTTCGAGCGTATTCAGGAGAAGGGCTGGCTGAAACCGCTGGTGACCCTGGGCGCAGCACCGATGTTCTTCTACTTGCTGCACCTGTATGTGCTGAAGTTCCTGTACCTGATTGCCGTGGCGATCTGGGGCAAGAATCAGGGCGATTACTTCGGCTTCGATGCGATGTGGGGCGTATGGCTGAGTTCAGTGCTGCTGGCGGTGGCGCTGTTTCCGGCGGTGCGCTGGTTTGCCGGGCTGAAAGCGCGGCGGCGTGATATTACCTGGCTGAAATACTTGTAGGAGCGGACTTGTCCGCGAAGGCGGTATTACATCCGAGAGAGATACGTCGTTTGAAATGCCTTCGCGAATAAATTTGCTCCCATCAAACAAGACGCAAGAGCATGAATTAGAAAGTATTTTACGTAGGGTAAAACTTTACCCGGCGTACATATCCATTATTGGTATGTGCTGCTCCTACCGGTTCCGCCTTTACGGCGGCCCCCTTTGTTTCGGCAAAGGGGGGAAACCATTCGCTCCGGTTCGGCCCCGCCTTGGGGCGGGGTTCCCTCGCTCTGGCATTGCTCCGTGGGTACGCGCCGACGGGCCTTCCATGGCCCTGCGGCGCTTGCTCGGCGTCCTGCCTCGCACCCCACTGCACAATACCTCCACTCGGCCTTCACCCACGTCGCAATCGGCGGTGTCTGGAATATTTCTGATCACATCCCCAAAACACATCGTCTGCTGTTTCGCGAATAAATTCGCTCCTACGCACGATGGTGAGAGCACCGCAGAACGCGACGTTGGTGAAGGCTGAGAGGAGGTAGTGATCCGGTGGGAACTCTGCAGGGATGCAGAGTTAGCCGCACAGGGCCATGGATGGCCCATTGCGGCGACCGCCGGATCACTGCCGGAGCGAAGGAACCCCGCCTCAAGGCGGGGCCGAACCCGGAGCAGTGGCTTTGGTTACTTTGGCCG
This sequence comes from Pseudomonas cichorii, assembly GCF_015471405.1. Classification (GTDB taxonomy): domain Bacteria; phylum Pseudomonadota; class Gammaproteobacteria; order Pseudomonadales; family Pseudomonadaceae; genus Aquipseudomonas; species Aquipseudomonas serbiensis. The sequence goes on along the minus strand of NZ_BLVZ01000003.1, from coordinate 235,675 downwards.
AAACCAAAGTGACGCGCCGTAAAGGCGCAAGGCGGCCTCAAGCCGAACCATTAATTTGGAAACACCTGCTGACAGCGCGGAGCCGAGGCGGCGGGTGATCTCCTACGGATTTGCATCAATCGTGATGTGCTTCACCCACGAAGGTCAGCGAGGTAAACAGGCCTCGCTCTTCGATATCGGCATTGTCCTTGACCGGCAGCGTCACTTCGGCCGCGATCACATTCAACCCCTCGTTACGCACGACCACATTGGCGCGACCTTCGGCATCGGTTTCGGCACTCACCACGTCCGGGGCGCTGCGATAATCCCCGAACAGCTTGATACCCGCCGCAGGTTTGCCATCCACCAGCACGCGAACCGGCAACGGTTTGCCCGGCCCGACCGTTAGCGGGTCGACCTGAGGCACGATCACGAACTTCAGTTTGTCGAATGACGGCAAGCGAGCGCCTTCCTCATAAATCGCCAGGCTGTACTTGAAGGTATGGATCGACTCGGTGCCGCCCGGAACTTTGCTGCGACCTTCGTTGATCCACTTCTTGTCCTTGTTTCTGGTCCACATGCCGTTGTCCAGCGCCACAGACATCACAGCCACCGGCTTCAAGGGTTGCAGGCGTGCATGGTCGTCCAGGCGCTGCACGGTAACCGGAACCATCCGGCCAGCAAGATCATAGGCCCAGGCTCCGCTGACCTTTTGCGCCTTGAAGGCGTTGTCTTCTGCGCCATGGCCGTAGACCACTTCAATATTGCCGCGACGCTGTTCGGTCCACAGACCGTGAGCGCTCGCATGGCCCGCGAAAAGGGCGCCCAGCAGGCTCAAGGCCAGAACTGATGGTTTGCAAATCATGATGCGTCCTTGTTTTCCGGTCAGAGGTTGAGGGTCAGGCTGACAGTGAAGTTGCGTGGCTCGCCGGGTGCGACCCAGTAATTGCTGTAGGAGCGCTCGAAGTATTTCTCGTCAAACAGGTTGTTGAGGTTCAGGCCAACGGTCACGTTCTCAGTGGCCTTGTAATGGGCGAGCAGATCCACGGTATGGTAGGCCGGCAGCTCGAAACTGGTCCCGGCTTCACCGGAGCGATCACCGACATACGTGAACGCGGCACCCACATCAGAGCCTCGCAATACGCCTTCCTGGAATTCATAAACGCCCAGCAGGCTGCCACTGCGCTTGGCGACACCGAGGATCCGGCTGCCGGTCGGAATGGTCCGGTCACCCTTGGTCACTTCGGCATCGATGTAGGCAAAGGCCCCGATCACACGAATGGCGTCGGTCACCTGACCAGTCAATTGCAGATCCAGGCCCTGACTGCGAGCCTCACCGATGGCACGGTTGCTGTCGGTGGAAGGATCGAGGGCCAGCACGTTTTCCTTCTCGATATGGAAGGCGGCGAGGGTGGTGCTCAAGCGATCGTCGAACAGCTCGCTCTTGATCCCGATCTCGTAACCGACACCTTCTTCCGGATCGAAGGTTTTACCTGAGGCATCCAGACCGTTATTGGGTTTGAATGAGGTCGAGGCGTTGGCGAACAGGCCGACTTGTGGCGTCAGTTGATACAGCAGGCCGGCGCGCTGGGTGAAGGCGTCATGGCGCTGTCTTGAGGTCGGGTTGGTTGCGGTAGGGGTGTAGTCATCGATCTGCTGATCGAAATGCTCGTAGCGAGCACCGATCATGCCGCGCAACTTGTCGGTGAAAACGATCTGATCCTGCAGGTTCAGGGCTCGGCTTTCGACATGCTCGAAGAAGTCCGTACCGGTGCGGGCACCATTGGGTTTGGCCTGGCCATAGACCGGGTTGTAGATATTGATGGCATAGTTGCTGCCGCCAATATTGGTAACCCGCTCGTTCTTGCGGTAGTTCTCGTATTCGGTGCCGATCAGCACCTCATGCTCCAGCCCCACGGCGTCGAAACGGCCGCGCAGTTCCAGTTGGGTGATGCTGTCATGCCAGTTCATGTCGCGTTCGCGATAGCGGCGGTTGACGGTTTGCGAGTTGGCGCTCAACGGCCGGGATTCACTGGCGTAGCCCGACAGTTCGCCTTCCTTGTAATGGCTGGCCAGACGCAGCGACCAGGCATCATTGAGATGATGATCCAGCGCGACCTGAATCATGTTGTTGTCGTTATCGATATCGTCGTCCGGCTCGCCCAGAAAGGTCGAACGGGACATGCCGCTCCACTTGTTGTTCGGCGCGACGATGCCACGGTCGAAGGTCGACTTGTGGCGTACGAACTCGGTTTCCACCAACAGGCTGGTGTCGGGATTCAGCTGCCAACTGAAAGACGGGGCCACGAACACGCGATTGCTCTCGACGTGATCGCGGAAACTGTTGTTGTCCTCGACCGCCAGATTGACCCGCGACAGGACATTACCTTCTTCATCCAGAGGTGTGTTGACGTCCAGTGCCGTGCGATAACGATCCCAACTGCCAGCACTGGCTTGCAGCGTGGTGAAGGCTTCGCGCTGCGGCTTTTTGGTCACGATATTGACCGTACCGCCCGGATCGCCACGGCCATACAGGCTGGCGGCAGGGCCTTTCAAGACTTCGATACGCTCGATATTGGCGGTGTCCGGAGTCGTCGGGTAACCACGGTTGGCGCTGAAGCCATCCTTGTAGAACTCCGAAGTGGTAAAGCCGCGAATGCTGTACTCGTAAAGGGTCAGGCCGCCGAAGTTATTCTGCTTCGACACGCCGCCAGCATAGTCCAGGGCGCGTTCGACATTGTTGCTGCCCAGATCCTTGAGTACCGAGGCCGGAACCACGCTGATGGATTGCGGAATATCCTTGATGGCGGTGTCGGTCTTGGTCGCCGTTGCCGAGCGCGTGGCCCGATAACCCTGAACCGGGCTGGTGGCCGTCTCATAGTGGTAATCGGAGGAGATGTTGACGTTGTCCAGTTCGAGGGTTTGCGGCAATTCTTCAGCGAAACTGACATTGCCCAGCACTCCGATTGCCAGGCTGGTCAGAGACGCGATTTTACGAGACGACATGGAGGATTTCCTGATAGTTATGGATACAATATAACATCTCCGTTGAGAATTATTACTGAGTGTGAATGTAACTGGATGTAAATTTTTTGCTCTGCCGATGCCCGTCGCCATGGCTTGCCGGCAGCGATGACCGATCACGCAGGTCCCACCGATGTCTGCAATGAGGAAATCCTGATCTGCGCTGGTGGTCGGGAGTGCATCGTGCAGTGGTAAGGATGTTCAGTTGATCCACTTGTACTTATATTGGCCAAGCTGTTTTGAGAGCAGAAGAGGGCTGACTCCTGGCCGTGTGTACCTGCAGAAACTCTATTGGGGTGATTTTATGAGTACGTTGTATTCGCTGCGCTCGTTCGTGAAAACAGAGGGTTCTGACGCCGAGCCCGTTGTCAGAGAGCACTTGGAGCTTCTGGTGCAACTCAGTGAAGCAAAGGCCGATTATTTCAAGATCAAAACGGCTTCTGACTTGCGTGTGTCGGGAACCACGGACAATGCTCAAGTCCCCATTGAAAGCATTCTGGAAACAGACTCCAGGGTATTTGCAGTGACAAGGATCGAAGGCGATACGATAAAAAACACCGTCGAGCCACTGATGGAAAAAATATCTCCCGGCGTGGGGAGCGGGGGGAAGAAAGCTGTCAATGCCATGGTGACAAACATCGTGTCCGGCTTTCTGGGGAATTCGGCAGCCTTTGGAAATACCGAAGAATATTACATTGTCTACGCTGAGCATAATGCGCTCATAAGGCTTGATATCCACCTGTGGAATCAGAAGGTGAATTTTTCAGGGGCGGTGAAGAAAGAGTTAAATGACCTGCTGGTAATGACCTACTCGAAATCGGCCATCGACGTGCAAAAACTTAAACTGAATACATTCATTGCTCTGTATCAGCGCCAGCTTTCTTCGATAAACCTCAAGATTGACATCGATGAGATATCCCGGATCAAAAGCATCTATAGCTTGCTTCATGACGCCTGATTCTCAAAAAAAGGTCGGTTGAAGCCAGCACTCAATTCATCCAGAGGGCGCTTGTGAGGCGCCCTTTACGTTTCATTTTTCAAGCCGCATCGATCTTTACCCTGACTGGCTTTTCACCCGCCAACTCAATGCATTTCAGCGCAAGAATCGTGGTCGGGTCGACCAGTGCGACATTGTGGTCCATTATCTGAAACGCCTCGCTGTGGGCCAGCACCAATGGCAATTCCGTGCAGCCGAGAATCAACACGTCAGCGCCCAGTTCACAAAGGTGCTCCGCCGCCAGCAGCAATTGCTCCTTGCAGAGTCCTTCGGTGAAACCAGCCTTGATGCCGCGCTCGCCGTAGATGGCTTCCATGACCATGTGCTGATAATCGAGCCCCGGCGTGATGATCTGTAGCCCTGCGCGGCTTGCCGCTTCGTGGTAGACCTGACTTTGCACTGTACCGGATGTGGCCAGCAGGCCGACGGTCTTGCCCGAACCGTATTGCTGCACGATCCACTCCACCGTCTCGGTCAGCATGTTGATGATGGGCACCTGCAAATGGGGCTGGATGCGTTCGACAAACGCATGAGCTGTGTTGCAGGGGATTGCGATGGCGTTTGCGCCAGCGCTTTCCAGGCGTTTGCAGGTTGCGTACATCGCCATGGTCGGGTCGGTTTCGTCGTGCAGCAAACTGGCGGTGCGATCAGGGATCTGCGGATTCTGCTCGACCACCATCTTGATGTGTTCCTGATCCTTTCCCGCTGGCGTATTGGCAACCACTTTGCCCATGAAGTCCACCGTGGCGGCGGGGCCTACACCGCCCACAATACCCAGTTTGAACGCCAGGCGTGCAGGCTGGCCTTTTTCCAGGGTCGCAAAGCTTGCGTAGATCTCGTTGATATCCAGAACCGATACCCCGCGGCGCTGAAGCTCTGGGCAAACCAGCGATAGCTCCGTCATGCCGGGGATCACCACCGCAGCCCCTTGCGCCTGCAAGGAGAGACACGCCTGATAGACCGTTTCCAGAGGCGCGCCTTCAAGGTGGCCGTCCTTGATGCCGTTGACGCCGTACATCGCGTCCATCAGCGCAGACTGTGCTTCGGCATCGGGATAAACGATCCTGAAATCCTGGCCCAGATACCGCTCGAACAGTCCTGAATGAGCGACGAAATCCGAAGCAATCACGCCCAGGGTCGTTCCGGGTTTGATCATGAGTCGAATGTGCCGCACCAGCGCCTGCATCATGTCCAGCACCGGAATGCCCAGCTCCTCCTGGATTTCGGCGCGGAACGTATGGCTGGCAAAGCAGGGAAGCATCACCGCATCGACGCCGCTTTCCTCGAACGACTTGCACACCTGGAACACATAGAACTTGCGTGACGTCATGTTGGCCTCCTTGTCCAGAGGCAGCAGCACGTCCTTGAACGGGTGCTGCTCGAACAGGAAGTGGTAGCGGCCCTGATCCTCAAGCACCGCTCTGGATTTGACCAGCTTGTAGAAGAGGTCACCACCAGCCAGCGAGCCCAGCCCACCGACGATACCCAGCTTGCGGACAAAGACACCCTTGCTGGCCGACCTGGATTTTCTCTTCATGACCCTGCTCCTCAGGCGACCGAAACCGGGTGTCCGGATTGGGCGCGTACATCTGTGTTATCCGCTGTTTCATCGGGATCTTCGTGTGGCTCGGATTTCGCGACCACGGCAGTGGCGATGCTGTTGCCCACGACGTTGGTGGCGGTGCGCGCCATGTCCAGGAACTGATCGATACCGATGATCAGCAGCAGCCCGGCTTCCGGCAGGTTGAACATCGGCAGGGTCGCGGCGACCACGACCACCGAAGCACGAGCCACGCCTGCCATGCCTTTGCTGGTGACCATCAGCGTCAACAGGATCAACAGTTGCTGGGTAAAGCTCAGGTCGATGTTGTAGGCCTGGGCGATGAACATGATGGCGAAGGCCTGGTACATCATCGAACCATCGAGGTTGAACGAATAACCCAGCGGCAATACGAAACTGGAAACCCGCTTGGGCGCACCGAACTTCTCCAGGGCTTCCATGGTTTTTGGATAAGCGGATTCGCTGCTGGCCGTCGAGAACGCCAACAGGATGGGCTCGCGAATCAGCTTGCCCAGTGTGAAAACGGAGCGGCCAAGGAACAGATAGCCAGCACCAAAGAGCACAGCCCAAAGGACGGCAATCCCCAGATAGAACTCGGCGATCAGCTTGCCGTAATCGACCAGCAGACCAAGCCCCTGAGTGGTGATCGCCGAAGCGATGGCTGCAAACACACCAATCGGTGCCAGGGCCATGACGTAATCGGTGATCTTGAACATCACCTTGGCCAGCTCATCGATGGTGTCGGTGATCCGTGTGTAACCGGCGCGCTTGACGCCAGCCAGCGCAAAGCCGAAGAACAGCGAGAACACCACGATCTGCAGGATCTCGTTATTGGCCATGGCCTCGGCAATGCTGCGGGGGAACACATGGCTGATGAATACCTTGAGGCTGAAGTCGCCAGTATTGACTGGCACAGCCGCTGTCGCATGCTGAACGACTTCCATATTCAGCCCGGCTCCCGGCTGAAACAGGTTGACCAGCCCCATGCCGATTGTCAGCGAGATCACCGAGGCCGTCACGAACCAGGCCATGGCACGCATGCCGATGCGCCCGACCGATCGTGAGTTCCCCAGGCTGGCAATGCCGCCAACCAGTGTGGCAAATACCAGCGGTGCGATGATCATCTTGATCATGCGCAGGAAAATATCGGTGATCATTGAAAAGTACGAAGCAATCTGCCTGGCATTCTGCTCGTTCCCTGCGAAATGGTGACACGCCCAACCCACCAGCACGCCCAGTGCAATGCCAATGGCGATTTGCCGTGGAAGTCTGTTTTTCTTCACGAAGCTGTCCTCAAGTGGTTTTTGATTTTTTTATCCGGCAGGAGACAAATCAGATTCGCCCAATGGCTCTCGTGGCCCTGGTGCTAGCGGCGATTCTAGGCAAGCGTTCGGCGGCGATGATGAGTAATCATGCTAAACCCATGCGCTTTTGGAATAGTTGTTGAAATGGCAGCGATAGGGCCGCGAAGCCGACGTAAAATGCACTTCTCACAGCGGGAGATGCCTGTATGCAAATCAAATGGCTGGACGACCTTCTGGCTATCGCCGAGTGGAAGAACTTCTCCCGTGCGGCCGAAGTTCGCTGCGTGACCCAATCGGCCCTGTCGCGACGGATTCGGTCACTTGAAGAATGGGTGGGCGTCGAACTGGTTGACCGTGGCACCTATCCCGTGCGACTTACGGCTGCCGGAAGCGCCTTCTGTGAAGAGAGCCGCGAAGTGCTGGCAGGCTTGCTGAGACTGCGCTCAACCTTGCGTGAAGTTGAACGCATGCCTGGGCGTTCCATTCAGGTCACGGCCGGGCACAGCCTGTCGATGACGTTTCTGCCCAAATGGCTTTCGCAGTTTCAGCAACACAACGAGCAATTCAACGCACGGGTCGTGGCTGCCAACATCCATGACGCCGTGATTGCCCTGGAGGAGGGCAGTTGCGACCTGATGATCGTCTACCACCATCCCCTTGCGCCCATCCTGCTGAACGCCGAACGCTTCGGCAGCCTGGCCTTGGGGCATGACGCTTTCATCCCCTTGTGCGCCCCGGACAAGAAAGGCCAGCCCCTGTACCGCTTGCCGGGCAGCGCCGCAAAACCCGTCCCGCACCTTGCCTACACCGCAACGACTTTTCTGGGGCGCGTCGCCGATATCGTCATCAAGAACGGCCCGACGCCCGTCAAGCTGGAACGCTGCTACGAAGCCGACATGGCCATGCTCCTGATGCGCATGGCCATCGAAGGCTACGGCGTGGCCTGGTTGCCACAAAGCGCGGTTGTTGACGAGCTTGAACGAGGGTTACTGGTAAGAGCCGGTGGCGAAGAGTGGAGCACCCGACTGGAAATCCGCTCTTACTGCGCGATAGCCAATCAAAACCCCACCATGCGCAAACTCTGGAAAACGCTGGAAGGGGCTTCGCGGCTAAGTCAGTAAACGCTGTACTTTGCTGTGCTGCACGGGCATAAGAGCTGCAATTTTTTCACCTAAGGGAATACTCATGCACTACAAGACTCTTGCCGTATTGCTCCTCTGTCTGCCGTTATCGGCCTGTAGATTCGAGTTTGGTTCTCAACCTCCACTGCCTTGGGCGCAGGTGAAGAAATCCGTTATCGTTTCTGCATTGTCCGAGCGTATTCGCCAGGCTAATCCTTACCCGTCCGAGTTGGGTGATCCCTTGCAGCAGCGCACTGATCAGGAGCAACTACGCAGGCAGATCAGCGATTTGAGGCAGTCTGCTCTTTCACGTTGTATTGCAAGCCAGACGCCAGCAGGCACGTCCAAGCCCTCTACGGGAGCGATTCAAGGGTTGTCGTCTTATGAGCAAATCATGATTGCTAATGGAAGCTCCCCAACTGCTGCCCAACGTTGCTCACGGGTTGCGGAAGGCGATCAACTGGTTTCGGACTTGCGTGTTCGGCTTGCGGGCATGGAAGCAGTAGAAGAAAAAAGACGGCAATTCGATATCAATATCCGGAAGAAAATCGAGCAGGCGGCTGACGATGCGATAGAAAACTATGCCCGCTCGCAAAAGTACGAACTGGTAGTGGGTAGCGACTCCAGCATCGTGTTCAACGAGAAAAAGGTCGTGCTGGATATTACCGAGGCGGTTATCGAGTCGATCAAAAGCCGATAGTGAAATTTAGTCTTTCATGAGTGTTCCTTCGCGAATGAATTCGCTCCTACACGCTGTAGGAGCGAATTCATTCGCGAAGCCAATCCATCAAACCACGCCATACACCTGCTGCAACCGGTCACGATAGAAGTCAAACGCCGCCCGTGCCCCGGCAATCACTTCCTTGTCCTGTTCTTCTGTCAGTTCCAGTGCATCCAGTTGCTGGACGAAGGCGCGCCAGTGCAGGGCGCGACCGTCTTCGTGGGCGGCAAGGTGGCGTGCGCCGTGGGTTTCGTTCAGGTCGAGCTGGCGGGTGTGTTTGAACAGGATTGCAGCGCCCAGGTTCGAGCCTTCGCTGCAATACAGCCAGCCCAGTGCCTGATAGACCGAGCCGATGGCAGCCGGTGCCGGGGTGTGCGGTGTGGGAATCTGCAGATCGTTCAGGTCCGCTTCGACGGCCGGGAAACGGTCGAGCTGGCTCAGGCCTGGCAGCAATTCGTTCAGGTTTTCATTGAGGTAGACCGGTTGCAGCGCACCATGAAAACCATGTTGCAGGCGCAGGAAGTTGCCGTAGTTTTCAATGCTCTGGAAAGGCTCGTTGCGCATGACCAGATCGTTGATGTTGTCGTGTTCGGTGTGAGTCCCGGCTTTCAGTCGTTTGGCGCGTGATAGTGGTTCTGCAAGGGTGGCGGTGGACATATCGGACTCCAGCGTGAAAGTAGAACTGCACGATAGAGTCCGCGTCAGGTGCCAACAATCGCGGGTCCATTAAGAGTTGTTAAGGTCAGAATGCGGCTTCGCGAATCAATACGGCGACCACATTCTGCCAGGCGTACAGCAGCGGGCTGCGCGTCTCGGCGTCGATGCTGACGCTGCCTCTGAGGGCCTGTTGAATGTTCTGCGCAGGTCCACTCGGGCGCAGCAGAACCCGATACATCGCTTGTTCCGGGATTGGCTCATGTTCCTTGTTCAGACGGGTTGCGATAGCGCCCTGATAGTCCGAGGCCAGTTCGGGAGCCGAGGCCAGTTTGCGGACTGCGGTTTGCTCGACGCTGCTGACGAGCAGTTCGATGCGCGGGCGAGACAGGTCCTCGGGGTAGAACCAGGCACGATTGTCTGCCGCGATGCGATGCATGTCCTGCTCACTGACAAAGGCTTCGATCAATGCACTGCCCGGTGCCGCGAGGGTCGCCAGCCACTCTCCCTGCGGCAGCCATTGGCCGACGGCCAAGGGTTCGGCCATATCGACGAGGGTACCGTCGAAGGGCGCACGAATCTGCAACTGATCGATCTGGCTGCGCAGTGCGTTGTAGCGTTCCTGAGCGGTATCGAGTTCGCGTTGCACCACGGGTAAGCGGGCGGCGGCGTCCTTGTCCATGCGCTGGAAGCTCAGTTGCCAGCTCAGCGTCTTGATCTGGAGTTCAAGGTTGCTCAGCTCATGAGTCAGTGTGGGTGCCTCAAGGTGGAACATCGGTTGATCGCGCTCTACGACCTGGCCGGGTCGTACATCGATACTTTGCAACCGGGCACCGTTGGGCACCAGCAGGGTTGCCTGCTGGCTGGCGCGCAACAGGGCTGGTGCCTGAACGCTGCTGCGCCATGGCAGGCAGACGCCAAGTAGCAGAGTGGCGAGCACAGCGGTGGTGATCAGGGTATTGCGGTTCATGCGGTAGTCCTTGCGGCGTCCGGCCCAGTGTTGCAACTCGCGAAAGATCGGCATCAGGATAAAAACGCCGATCTCGACGGCGAACAGCAGCAGCCCCAGCAACTTGAACGCGAAGTGATAGACCAGCAGGGCAATGCCCAGAAACAGGAAAAAGCGGTAGATCCAGGTGCCGAAGGCGTAGATCAGCAGCGTACGTTCCAGCCACGGCTCGAACACTTCAGGCCGTGGATCGCCCAGGCCGAACAGCCACTCGCGCAGACGCCAGCGGGCCAGAGCAAAGCTGCGACCTTGCAGATTGGGCACGTCCAGCGCATCGGAGAGCAGGAAGTAGCCATCGAAACGCATCAGGGGACTTAGGTTGATCGCCAGGGTCAGAATCCAGGTGGTGGTCGCCAGCATGAAGGCCGCACTGCGCAAGGGGCCGTCAGGCAGAAAGCTCCAGAGCAGGGTCGCCCAGGCGGCCAGTGACAGCTCCACCAGCATGCCTGCCGCGCCAATCGCCAGACGCTGGCGACGTGCGGTCAGGCGCCAGGCTCCGGTGGTGTCGGTGTAAAGCACCGGCCACATCACCAGCAAGGCCACGCCCATACTGGCTACCCGGCAACCGAAGCGTTTACAGGTGTAGGCATGCCCCAGTTCGTGAAGCACTTTGGTACACCCCAGAGTCATGGCTGCCAGCAAGGCACCTTCAAGGGTGAAAAAGTGCAGGAATGTATGCACGAAGACGTCCCACTGACGGGCAACCAGGATCAGTCCGGTCAGGGCTGCCATCAAGGTCAGAAGGGCAAAGCCGCGACTCATCAACGGTCGCACCCACGGCAATGAGCGCTCCAGAAACGCATCGGGATTGACCAGCGGAATACGCACGAACAGGTAGTTGTGCATCAGCCAGCCGGCCCAGCCATGCTTGTTCTGCTGGTTGATCTTGAGCAACCTTTCGTTGCCTTCCTGCCCTTGGGTCTGGACCAGTTGCAGGTTGCCTAGAAATGCCGCGAAACCTTTGACGTCCTGAATGTCCAGCGTCAGGGATGTCTGGTGATTGACCGAGTCCAGCACCTTTTGGCTGTTGCCGGTTTCCCAGCGGGCCAGCATTTCCACTTCGGCCCAGCCAAGCCGGAAGAACTGCCCGCGAGCAGGGTCTTCAAGGGTCCAGCTCGGTGAGCCGTCGCGCAGCCTCGGACCGCGATGCAGTTTCAGTTCCTGGCGCAGTTGTGGCAGGTCCGGGGTTGCAAGGTCGTGTATCACTTACAGCCCCACATGAATACGCAATGCCGCCAGCGGTCGACGCAGCAGGTAATAGAACAGCACCGTGGGTTCTGCATACAGCTTGGCGCTGCCCTTGAGGCCGATGCGGATGCGTGGGTCCTGGGTGTCGAAGGTGCTTTTCAGTCGATACGCCATGACGCCATCGGGGTTGACGCTGGCGCGGTAGCCGATGCGTTGCAGGGTCGCATCCAGTGGTGACGTGGGGTCGGTGTTCAGGAACAGTTTCACCGGTGTCTGCGCTTGCAGGGCAATGGCATCGGCGACGGGTAGCTGGATTTCCAGATCGGCATCCTGAGGTTCGGCGATCAGCATGATGCGTTCTCCCAGATTGACGGGGCGACCGATCCAGTCACTGGGGTCATCGAAAATCGCGATGCCGTCACGGGGCGCTTCAATACTCAGGCGCTTGAGATTGGCGGTATAGAACTCGACATCGTTTCTGGCCTGTTCGCGCCGTCCTTGCAGGGTGGCCAGCGTGGCCTTGCTACGTTCGTCGAACAGCGCCTGTTGCTGGGCCTGACGCAGCTCGGCATCGGCCACGGCGTAGGCCTGACGGGCCGACTCCAGATGATTGCTTTGCTCGCGGGTATCGAGTTGTACCAGCGGTTGGCCAGCGGTGACTCGCTGGTTCGGCTGAACCAGAATGCGGTCCACCACCGCAGCCAGCGGCGCACGCAGCACAGCCGGGTCCCGTGCAACGATTTCCGCCGGAGCCAATACCGACTGGCGTACCGGTAGCATCAACACTGCCGCCATTGCCAATCCGGCGATCCACAGCAGGCGCTTGCGTCTGCGCAGTGGTTGGCGTTGTGGACGATGCCCCAGCAGGCTGCTCCAGGCGTGGCCGTAGCAATCCAGCAGCAGTGGAGCCAACAGCCGTTCTGTGTCGCGCAGCGGGGCATCGCGACTCAAGAGCAACGCTCCAAGAAGCGGGCCGCCTGCCTTTTGCAACGGCATCCAGATCAGGCGCTGGGCGCAATACTCGCTCCATTGCGGCTGGTCTTCGGCAAGTACTGTCGAAGCGGTCAGTTCATGAATATGCCGGGCATTGTCGGTCTGTTCCCAGCGGCGGCACTGGCGGTTAAGCCAGGTCACCATGGGGGCCTGTTGCTCCACGACGGCCAGCCCCGAGAAACCTTGTATGGTCTGGGTGTCGCAGCACCAGAGGATGGCTTGCCGGTATTCGAGCAGCGAGTGGCTGTCGTTGAGCAGAATGAAGCTCAACGTTTGCAGGCTCTCGGCGGCGCGGACTTGCTGCTCCAGCTGGACCAGCAAGGTCAGGTGTTCCATGGAGCGGCTTTGCGCCTGAATCATGACTCACCCGGAGCCGTCAGTTTCGCCACGCCGCTCATGCCGGGCAGCAGGCTTTCATCGCTCTGGGTGATGCGCCCGAATACTTTCACCGACTGGCTGACCGGGTCGATGATCGCGCCGATCCGGCTGATCTGCGCCGGATAGTCCTTGCCGCTTTCGTCCAGATGCACGCTGAAGTTCTGGCCCGGTTTGAGCCAGCGCAACCAGTTGGACGGCACGATCAGTTCCAGCTCATAGGCGCTGTCATCGTAGATGCTCAGCAACTCCTTGCCTTCCGCGACGTACTCCCAGCGTTGCGCCTTGCGTGCCGCGACTCGCCCCGAGAAGGGCGCAGTGATTGCGCAGCGTCCCAGAATCGCCTGGTTGATACCGCTTTCGGCCCTGGCAACCGCCATGGCTGCCTGGGCCTGGGTGACATCGGCGACGCTGATGGAGTTGAGCTTGTCGAGGCGATTGGCGACTTCAAGCTTCTTGCGTGCGCCTTCCTGCACGGCGGCGGTGCGATTCAACTGCGCCTGATAGACACTGCAATCGAACGCCACCAGCCGGTCGCCTTTCTTGAATCGCTCACCTTCCTTGATGGACAGTTCGGTGATCTTCCCGGCGACCTCGCTGGACAGCGTGGTCTGGGCAATGGCGCTCAGTTGCACGCGCAACACTGGCTGGGTATCAGCAGCATGCGCCATGTTGGCGGCAACGCTGATCAGAATCGCCAGCCAGACTCGTGAATGCTGTCTGATGGAGGCAGGTTCAGCGTGCATTTGCCGTGCTTCCTTGCTCTTTGAGTTCCACGCCTTGCAACGAACCCAGGCTGTCGAACATATCGACTCTGGCAATCGGGGAAATGGCGACGGGTCTGGTGGAGGCCGGCCGGCTTTGGGCTGCGGTATTCAGAGGCGTTTCAAAGCGTGGGATCTGCACCTGACCGCTTGCCAGGTCGACCGCATTGCGGGCAATGGCCTGGGTCAGTTCGGCAATGCTTTCGCCTGCCAGACGCTGGGGCAGGGGATCGAGCCCGGCAGCCTGCTGGATCGCGCCGTAGGTGGCTTGCAACTCTGCGAAGCTACGATCACGGGTTCGTTTCGCCAGTACGGTTTCGGTTTCGATCCGTACCTTTTCCAGCAGGCTCTGGGCCTGGCTGCTGTAGGCTCTTTCACTTTGCGCCAGGATGCCGTCCTGCAAACGGTGCAGCTCGTTGGAGCGCTCGAACAGCTTATTGGCGCGCTGGTATTGCTGCCAGGCCACGTTGACCTGGGTCAGCACTGCCATACGCACGGCCTGGCGACGCAGTTCAGCCACGGCTTCGCGGGTTTCACCAGTCTTCTTGATCGACGAATAGGACAGCACGCTCATCAGGTTCCAGCTGATCTGCATGCCGGCATCGGCCCATTGCTCATTGACCAGATAGCTGTTGCTGTCACGGTTCAGGCCTGCGAACAAGTTGACGCCGGGCAACAGCTTGAGCATCGCCATGCGGGTTTCCAGTACCGCGTTGCGGGCCTGATAGGTTTCTTCACGGATTTCCGGGCGCTGGGTCATGGCCAGGGTTTCCAGATCATCCAGGCTGTAGGCCACGGCGGGCGCAGTCATGCTGGCATCGTCCGGGACGGCCAGGGTGTACTGGCTGGCAGGCGGAATGTTCATCAAGCCTGCAAGGCGTGCCTTGGCCAGCGCCAGTTCACCGTCCAGCACTTCCAGTTGGCGAATCATTTCCACCAGGCTTTTCTGGTAGCGCAACGAGTCGATAGGCGTCAGCAAGCGCTCGCGCTCGGTAACGCGGGCCTGATCCAGTGCGGCGCGGGCCTGCACCAGTGTCGATTGAACCTGCGGCTTGAGGCGTTGTGCGGTGGCGGCGTCCCAGTAAGCGGTGCGTACTTGCTGGATGATGTCGGCAATCACCCGGCGACGACGTTCTTCAGCCGCCAGGGTCTTGTTGGCCTGGACCTTGGCGCCGAAGTAGCTGATGCCGAAATCCAGCACGTTCCACGACAACTGCAAGTCAGCCGTATGGCCTGAACGATCAGAACTGGTGGAAGGTTCCAGCGACTGGGTGCGGGTACGAACCGATTCGCTGGACGAGCCCGCGACATTGTCCCGGCCACGCCAGCCTGCGCGAGCGGCCAGTTGCGGCAGCATCGACAGATTCTGGGTATCGAGCAGGCCTTCTTCCATGGCTTGTTCCATCAGGCCCACACGTTGTTGCAGGTTGTACTTCACCGCTCGCGCCATGGCTTCGTTGAGGCTGACCGGTCGGTTCAGGGGCTCTTGCTGATCGAACATCTTGCTGCGGTCGGCACTGGCCTGGGCCAGTTGCTGGTCCAGGCTGACCGGCTCGGGTTTGACCGCGCAGGCGCTCAGGCCGGCAACGATGCAGCCGATGGTCAGGCACAGGACGGTCTTGCGCAGCGCAAGGCCGGGCAGTCGCTGTTCTTGGGTGAGTCTGGACATTGTTGCGTTTCCCCTGAAAAAGATCATGCGACGCGCTGGTCGTCTTGGGTCGCTGCGTTGGCGACGGTTTCGTTCGATTCGTTGCCCACTATCGACAGCAGGTTTTCCAACAGGCTCTGGGCCTGATGAGCCAGGTTCAGGCTCGGCGCGCTGTCTTGCAGTTGGGCGCGCAAGGCCTGTTCCGCTGCGGGCGCAGGTGGTGTGTTTACCGGTTCCTGTCGTGTGGCTGCGCCTTGAGGGCGTTCACCGGTCTCGATCTGGACTGGCGTGCGTTGTTCCTGACCTGAACGGTCGCGGGTGATCAGCACCAGATTCAGGCGTTGTGCGGCAGCCAACTGGCGGTTATCGACAATCAGCTTGCCGCTGCGCGGGTCGAAACGGACCCAGCTTGGCAAAGGCAGGCCATTGCTCATGCGCAGTTGCGGGCTACTCTGGGTGCTGGCGAGCAACGATGGCGGCAGTTGCATTTCGCTGTTTGCATTGCCGTTGGCTGCGACCTGCATCTGCCAGGTTTCGCCCGGACGTGCCGACTGGCTGGAGGCCAGGGTGTCGCTGAGGATGTTGCTACTGCCGAGCAATTGCTCGGTGACGCTGCGCTGACTCGATTCCAGGCCTGTGGAGTCGGGCAGGACAGTGTTCAGCGTGCTGTTTATCTCTGCTGGCAAGCCGAGCGGGCTGATGCCCGGTGGCAAGGGCGTTTCTGTTTGCCGGACTTCATTGAACCCGCTTGGGCGCAGCCCCATCAGCGGCGCGGACTGCGCTGCAACGATAACCGGCTCGGTGACGTTGGTTGTCGGGGTGCTGCTGCCGGTATCCACGTCTGTTGGTGGCGGTGTAATGACGGTACCGCCGCCTGTATCTGGCGGCGTTACTACAGGAGGAACCACGACTGGCGGTGTCACTACAGGCGGTTCCACGACAGGAGGCGTCACCACTGGCGGCGTGATGACGGGCGTGCTGGTTGCCGTGATTGCGACGGTAAAGCTCGCGCTGTTCGAGGTCAGCAAGCCATCGTTGATACTGGCCACCAGTTCCACCTGCGCAGGTGGTGTAGCGGCGCTGTTGAGGTAGGTCAGGTGTTGCAGCACCGACTGGGCCTGCGCCTGGCTGACATCTTCAATGAAAGCGATGGTCAGGCGACCTTCGGTCTGGCTGAACGTGGCGATGGCTGTTCCGTTGAGCAGTATCTGGCTGCCATCGCTCGACAGACCAAGCGTTGCGGAAGGTTGCAGGCCAAACCGGTCTTCGGTGCTGGCACCTTCCTGGCGCGCCAGGGTGAGGGTGGCACCGTTGTAATTGCCTGCGCCATCGTTCAGCGCATCCAGCTCGGCATCGCTGACAAGCCCATTAGGTGCCAGCAGTACGGCATCGCCGCCCTGGGTGAAGTGCGGGGCGATGGTCGGGCTGCTCAGAATCACCACATCCGCGCCGGACCATTCGCTGCCCAGGGCATACAGGCTGCCGTCTGTAGCGCTGACGAGGCTGTTGAAACCTGTCGATGACGAGTAGGCACGAACAAAGGTCAAAGCACCGGTGGTGGCGTCTCGGCTGTACACCAGCAGGCTCGGATCACTGGCCCCGTGGGCAAGATACAACGCGCTGCCATCGGCACTGAGGGTTATATCCTCCAGCGAATAGACACTTCTCAGCCCGTCCCTGACGGTGCCGCTCAGCGTCAGGCTGCCATCGGCGCTGCGGCTGAAAATCCGGATCGAGTTGCTGTTCTTGTCCGAGACATACAGGAAGTCGCCTGCGCTGGACAGGGCAAGCCCGCCGATCGAACTGAGGTTTTGACCGCTGCCCAGTGCTGTCAGTGAACCCGTAAAGCTGAGTGCGCCGGTGGTCGTGTCGCGGCTGAAGATTGCGATGGCGCTGTCCCAGCTATTGCCGACATACACCGAGCGACCATCGCTGGAAATCACCACATCCGAGCTTTGGCCAATGCCGTCTGACAGGTGCCCGGATTGAGTCAGCCTGCCCTGCGCATCGATGGTGAAGGTCGTGATGCCGCTGTTTGAGCTGTCGGCACTGACGGCATACAACGACCTGCCATCTGCGGACACCACCATTTGCCCGAAATAGCTACTGCTTGTGTCGTTGCTGGCAGCAATGCCCACATAGCTGAGTGCCCCGGTAGTGATATCGCGCTGATACAAGGTGATGGTCGAAAGCGCACCTGTCTCGGAAGTAGCCTCGAAACCGGCCACATACAGAAACCTTCCATCGGCCGACAACGTGACCGAGGACACCCGGTCCATGCCTTCCAGAAAGACGTCCCGGTCGCTGAAATACTGGTCGTCGCTGAAGCTGCCTTGCTCGACCAGGCCGTCTGCTGTTCTGGCGTAGATCGTCAGGGTCTTGCCGGCCACGATATAGACGAACTTGCCATCGCTGGAAGTGGCCATGGCTGAAGGTGCCGAGTCAACGCTGCCCGGTGTCAGTTGGGTGGGCTGAGTCGGGTCGGTGATATTGGGAGACGTCAGCACCGTTCCCGGGTTCGGGTTGCTGATGCCGGGAGCGGTATTGGCGGTCACATCGACTGTGGATGCAATGTTCAGGTCGCTGACATCGGTTCCGTCATCCAGTGTGCCGCCGCTGTCCTGAATGCTGACCAGCGTCACGGTGCGGCTGCCCAGGGTCGGTGCCAGGCTGGCATTGCTGTAACGGATGCCATCGATCAGCGTTTGCGCCGCCTCGGTGTCGATGCCGTTAGCCGGGGTGATGATTAATGTGGCGATGCCTGCCGACAGGCTGACTGTGTAGGTGTAATCGCCGACGGTTTGCGTGCCGTCCACCAGTTCCACAAGGGTGCCGTTGATGTTCAGGCGTTCCTGGCTGCCATCGCTCAGGCCGCTGATTTCCAGACGCAGTTCGATGATGAGTTGACCCTGTTCCACCGTTGAAATCTGCGTGTCGCTGAACAGCGCCGTGTTGTTGCCAAAGCTCAGGGTCGGGTCCAGCGCGGTGGCTGACAGCTCAGGCGCATCGTTGATTTCGGTCACGGTTATGGCAATGGTATGCGCGGTCGATGTCAGGCCATCACCATCGTTGATCGACAGGTTCAGGCTGATCTGGCTGCCCGGATCGCTGTTTTCATTGGCATAGGTAATCTGCTTGATAACCAGATTGGCATCGGCGGCGCTGACTGGCTGGCTGGAGGTGAAGGTCAGCACCAGTGCGCCGTCTACCAGGCTGAAACTGGCAATGACGTCGCCGTCCTTGAGCACCTGCTTGCCATCGGCGCAAAGCGTGAAGCCGTTGCCGTCCTGAAAACCGAAGATATCGGCCGCATTGGCACCTTCGCTGCGCACGATACGGATGCTGGCGTCGCGGTAATCGCCATCGCTGTCCAGTTCGACATCGTTGAAGCCTGTGTCTGCGAGCAGTGAAATCGCTGCCGCTTTTTCGGTGTAGGCCAGGTTTGTCGGTACGTCACTGAGCAGCGGTGCGCTGTTATCGCGCATGGTCACGGTGGAGGTCAGGTTCAGCGCTGTGCTGTCGATACCGCCATTGGCTGTTGTGCCGTTATCGCGAATCAGCGTCAGGCCGACCACCCGATCAACGCCGGTGATGGTGGTGCTGTCGTTGTAATAGCCGATGCCGTTTACCAGCGTCTGCGCATTGGCCACGCTGAGGTTGCCGCCACTCAGGCTGACACTGGCGGTTGTGCCGCTGACGCTGACTTCATAACTCAGGCCGCTGCGTGTGATGCCGGTATTGCCTTGGGTGAGGGTGATGCGCGTGCCGTCAACGACCAGCACTTCGTTGGCACCGTCCTGTATACCGGTCACGCTCAGGGCCAGGCCGCTGACCGACTGGGCTCTTTCGCCGGTATTGATGACAGTGTCCTGAAACACGGCAACCGGGTTGCCTTGGGCGGAGTATCTGGGATCGGTGGCGGTGGTGGTCAGAGTGGGGGCGTTGTTGACGTCCACCAGACGCACTTCCACATTCAGCGAGGTGCTCGCGCCCTGGCCGTTGTCGAACGCCAGCACCATGACCGCCAGGCTGCCAGCGTCCGAACTGGTGTTGCTGTAGCCGATCTGCTGGAGCACCTGATTGGCCAGCGCGGTGCTGACCTGACCGGTAAAGGTGATGCTCAGGCTGGAGCCATTGACTGTCAGGTTGGCGATGGCCGTGCCGTTGTTCAGGATTTGCGAACCGTCACTGCTCAAGGTCAGGCTGCTGGTGGGGATAAAGCTCAAGGTGTCTTCGGCGTTGTCACCGCGTTGCGGCGTGACGCTGAAGCTTGCGCCGTTATAGTCACCATTACCGTTGTCGAGCGCGTCCAGGGTCGAGTCGCTGACCAGCGCATCGCTCAGCTTTTGTGGGGCCGTGCCTTCCAGGTAGCGGGTGCTGGCTTCCTGCAGAACGCTGATGCCAGAGCCCGTGACAATCACGCCGCCATCGGCACTTACCTGAATCGCGCTGGCGTCGCTCTGGCCACCGGCTGTGCTATTGAGCAGCATCAGGCCTGAGGTCGTGGCGCTGTAGCGATTGATGGTGCCGTCGCTGAGGGTGGCATAAAGCGTACTGCCGTTACTGCTCAGGGCTGTCGAGGTGATATTGGCCTGGCTTATGGAGTTCTGGACCACAAAGGACTGGTTTTCGACCCGGAACGTGACGATGCCTTCGGAGGTGGTGACATAAAGCGTCTGGCCATCGGGCGATGCATTGATCTGGCTGGGAGACTTGAGCGAAACCGTATTGCCAGCGCTGTCTCGCTGGCCATCGCGGATATAAAACGGCGAACCCAGGTTGCCGTCGGCGTCACGCTGATAAGCGATCAGGGTATGTGGGGGGGAGAAGGTCTGGGTTGTTACGAATACGTAATCTCCTCGGCTCTCCATGGCCGATATGGCGAACATGTAAGGTGGGCTCCATGACGTGTTCTCGACCAGATTCAGTCGCGTCAGACTGCCGCTGTCGCTATCACGGCTGAAGACATAGATCCCTTCGTTGCCGCTATCGACGGCATATACCGATTTGCCGTCGTCCGAGATTTCCAGTGTTTCTATCGTGAGGATGTAATGGCTTTCCAGGAAGACAAGGCTTCCCGTGGCCGGATCGCGGTTGAATACGGCAAGCGTGTCCGAATAGGACCTGCCGTTTGCACCGCTCATAAGGAGCGTTTCGCCATCCGGGCTGATCTTCAGATCAATGATTAAAGTCAGCTGAGTGTCGCTGGCCGTCAGGGTGTTGCTTAGCGTCAACGCGCCAGTCTCGGTATCACGTGTGAAGATGGCCAGCTCACCTGTTCTGCTGGCTGCATACAGGGTCGTGCCATCACTGGACAGTTCGGTATGTGCAATGTTGCTCAGGCCGCTGATTGTGCTCAGGGTTTCCAGGCTTGTCAGAGCGTCCAGACTCAGGTGGGCACCGTTATCGGTCGCCAGCGCTGTGGTGCGCTGGCTTGTGGTGGCGCTTGCCTGATCGTTGTCCGAAGTGCTGCTGTTTTCATGAGCAACGCTGGTTGCGGAGTTGTCCGCCGTTTTATCTGCTGCCGGACTGGCGCTCTGGGTTTCGCTGGCAGCAGCGACTTCTGTCGCAGTGGCGACCGCCGCCGCATCGAACATCATCCGGGGTTCGAGCGCCAGATACAGTCGCTGGAGGCGGGGACGGGCAGGAGAACGCTCAGTCATTGGGACAGTCCTTTGGGGCGTAGACGGAAATAGGGAGGCGCATCATTCAACCAGCAGCACGCGATTGGCCTGGCTCTTGAGTTCATTGGCAATGCTGTCGAACGCGGCCTTCAGATCGCCGGAGGTATCCGATGAATTGCCTTCGATGACATGCAGGCGTTTGCCGCCATCGGTGCAGGGGTTCAGCCAGTCGGCAGGCGTCACGTAGTGGCCGCCGGGGGTATTAATATTTGTGGTGTTGCGGACCACGGCGTAGAAAACGATCCCGTTGTCGCTGAAGGATTGGCAGGTATCGAGATAATGGCGCAGGGTTTCTTTTTCTGAACTCCAGGCAGAGCCTGAATTCCAGTTCATCAGTAGCACAATGGCCTTGCGGTTGGGGCCGCTGCCATCGGCATTGAAATCCAGCGGGTATTGACTGTCGCCCCAGCCGTTGCCCCCACGCCAGTTGGGTGACAAGGCACTACCCGCCCAAACGAGTCCCGGTAACGGATGAATCTGCCAATCGCCTCTGATCTCGCGCACTCGCTCTTCGATCTTGCTTCTGCTGGCTTCCAGAGGCAGCAATGGAGCGTTGGGGGTGCCTTGATCGGTCATGATCGTTTGGTCCGCACCGTTGGCATCCACTGTGCTGAGTGAAAACATGCGGCGCTCGGAAACGACAGGGCGATTGTCCTCCGGGTTCAGGTAAAGCATGTTCGCGGTAAGACGCATCTTCGACTGGGCAGGAGAGGCAATCCAGTCATAGGTCTTGTCCCGGTAGTTGTCTCCCCTGTAGAAGCTCTGTCGCCTGGCTCTGCGATCCGGAAACATGACATTGCTCAAGTCGCCGTATTGCCGGTAGAAACCACGTGTGCGCAAGGACGGGATCGGATCTTCAGTGGTCAGTGCATCTGGAGTTGTCCACTCCTTGAGTCGCGGCTGGTTATTGCGACCGTAGTCGGGGTCGTACAGATTGACCTCGTTGCTGAATGGAATAATGGCTACCCGCAGGTTCTCTTTCTCTTCACGGGTGTTGCCACTGCTGTCCTTGCCGAACAGTTCGCCCAGAAAATGCTCCGTGGCTTCGATATGCAACTGCGCGTCCGGGCTGATGCCGGAGAATATCGAGGCAAAATTCACAGACGAATCAATCGCCAACGCCACCTCCAGCGGCTTGCTGATCAACTCCGCCGTGGAATGCACGGTCAGGTCCTGACTGGCATTACCGCTGACTTGCGGGTCGTGACGGGACGTTGCGGTTACCCGGTAGGTGGGATTGCTGTCGGCGCTGCGTCCTTCTTCGACGGTGACTTCGCCCAGGTTGTCCAGAAGCTGCGCATCCATGCCCAGGTTCTGGCGCACATACGCGGTGGCAAAACCGGTGGGGTCCTTGCTGACGTTTTCATCGCCGTCGGCATTGGCCCGGCCGACGGCCAGGGCGGCGGCGTCGGTCGCGCGCTTGAGTTGCGAGGCGTTGCCGGTCATGCGCGTCAGGTCTATCGCGTAGGCACTGGCCAGTAACAGGCCGCCAGTGGCAAGAATCATGAAGGGCGCGACGTTACCGCGCTGAAGCTTGCGATTGAGCATGAAGCGGTCATTCCTGAAGGGATCAACAGGCCGCTATGACAGCAGCCTTGAGGTTTATACAAGAATAAGAATCTTTCCCAACTAGCAGCAAGGCTGGCTCCATTAAGAAGGCTTAATCAACTCTGGTCCGTGTCCAGACCGGCCTCCTGCGCCAGATCTTCAGCCAGTTGCAGGTCGCTGTTCTGCATGCGGTCCAGAGCGACGCTTTGCAGGATTCTGCCGCCAAACAGCTCGCTGCTCATGGCCAGTTCGGTACTGGCCTGGCAGGTCTGCACGATCAGCATCGAGACCGTGTCTTGCTGTGGCTCTTCGGAGGAAGATGGCGTTGGGCTGCTTTCGGGCAGCTCGCCGCTGTACTGGCTGCTGGCGAAAGGGTCATCGCACAGCCCGGTGGCATTGCCCCGTTGCAGATGCCAGACCACCTCACCGCTGCGCCGGACCTGAGCGATGAAAATCTGATAGTTGTCCTTGCGCGGGCCACGTATGTTCTCGATCAACTGTTCGAGGCCGCCACTGGTCAGCCGATCCTGAATCGCCAGGATCGAGGACAGCGTCGAGGTGCTGCGCTCCATGTCGGTCTTGGCGCGGCTGAGGTTGTAAAGGTCGGCGCAGACAAAACCTGTGCCAAGGATGATCGGCAGGGCCAGTGCAGTTTCCAGCAGGGCGCTGCCGCGTTGCCGCGTACGCTTGATCATTGATCGTTACCAATGAGGGCAGTGTTATAGAGGTTGCCCAGCACCTGACGGTACTCATAGGTAAAGCGGTCGGGCAGGGCGAGCAGTTTGGGCAGTGCGGTGATGTAGGTCTGCTGCAGGGTCACCTTGACGACAATCACCGGCTGGCTGCCGTCGGGCAGTTCCGTGCTGGACTCATCGTCGCTGGCGTCTTCCCCGCCCATGACTTGCAGGGCGCTGTAGGAAGTCGCATCGATCTGGATTTCATTGGCCTTGAGGTAGCCGTAGGACGCCAGCAGAATCCGCTCGGTGATCAGAGGCTGAAGCTGCTCGGTTGCCATCAGGTCGGCTTTCTCGTGACGCAGGCCGCCCAGTGCCGAGTCCAGCGCCAGATTGCCGATGATCACCACCAGCGCAATGCGTGCCAGCTCGAAGAACATCATCAGGCCGATCAGGATCACCGGCATGATCAGCGCGGTTTCCACCGCCGTCACGCCGCGCTGGCTGTGTGGTCCGACCCGCTTCACTGTGGTGTGCCGAGGGCCAGCGGACGCTGGCTGGCGGCGAGCAGTTCGGTCGCGGCAGGGGAGCCTGCATGGATGCGGGCGATGCTGGCCTGCAAGGCTTGCAGCAAGTCTTCGGTATTGGCATCGGGCAGGTTGCGACTCAGGGTCTGACGCGCCTGATCGTTATCGCCCTTGAGCAGATGCGCCAAGGCCAGGTTCAGCACCAGGCTGGGTGTGGCATTGAGGCTGGCGCCTTGCAGAAGCGTGATGGCCTGCTGAGGCTGGTTGCTGCTCAGGTAGGTCATGGCCAGATTGTTCAGCGCTGGCTGGTTGGACGGGTCGATCTCCAGTACTTGTTGAAACAGCTTCTGAGCCTGCTCGGTCTGGCCAAGGCTGTTGCTGGCCACGCCCAGACCATTGAGGCCTTCGGTGCTGTCCGGCTGGGCCTTGAGCGCGCAATTGAAATCCTTCACCGAAGCCTGAAGCTGATTCAGTGCCAGACGCGCACGGCCCATGCCCAGGCAGGTAATCAGGCTTTCGGACGGGCTGAGATTGTCGGCACCGCCAAGGGCGTGTCGGGCACGGCCGTAGAGTTCCAGCGATTGCTGCGGCTTGCGCACCAACGCCGCAACACTGGCGTATTCCAGCAGTTCCCGGGGGCTGAGTTGCTGGCGTTGATCCATCTTGGCGTAGACCTCGGTGGCTGCTTCGATACGCCCGTTATCGCGCAGCACGCGGGCCAGCCTCAGCGCTTCGGCGCTTTCCTTTTTGCTCAGGGGCGCGTTGGTCTGTGGCTGGGCATTGTTACGGTCGAGGCCGGGCAGGCTGGAGCAGCCGCTTGCGCCGATGATCAGCAGCGAAAGCAGGGCGAGGCGTGAAAGGGACAGAGGTGAGGACACGGTATTCTCCAGAGACAAGGCAGGCATCAGTTTTGCGCCAGAGCGCGGACCAGACGGATCATCGCCGGGGCGCCCATGACCGCGATGATCGGTGGCAGGATCAGGACCATCAGTGGCACGCTCATTTGCGCGGGCAGCTTTCCGGCTTTTTCTTCAAGGCCCAGCACCAGGGTCTTGCGACTTTCATCGGCGATGGTGCGCAGTGCCTGTGACAGGGGAGTGCCGTAGCGCTCGGCCTGGATCAGGGTTCCCACCATGCTTTCGATTTCCCGGACGCCCGTGCGCTCGGCAAGATTGAGCAATGCCCGTGAGCGGTCACTGACGATTTGCAGTTCGGCGAAGGTGTAGCGCAATTCATCTGCCAGTTCGGGAGCCGACAGCGCCAGTTCCCTGGCCACCACTTGCATGATGCGGCCCAGCGGCAAGCCGGCTTCGGCGCAGATCACCATCAGGTCCAGGCCATCGGGCACCGAACGGGCCATGCGCCCGCCGCGCCGCGCCGCCCGCCATTTCAGCCAGGCTTCGGGCAGGGTGGTGCCGACGAACAGGGCGATCAGGCCCATGGCCAGACCCTTGAGGCCGAAGCGGCTCTGGGCATCCAGAACACCAAACAGAACGATGCCCAGAAACAGCAGGCCGTTGGCATATTTGGCGACCATCAACAGACCCAGGCTGGCCTGAGCACGAAAGCCCGCCATGCTCAGCAGACGGTTGAGGTGCTGGCGATCCTGTGCCGTGCCGGCCAGATGTTCGCCGGCCGAAGCCAGTGGCAACAGCAGGCGCCGGGCATTGGCGGACAGGGCCAGTTGATCGGTGCGCAGGATGTTGGCCTGGACCTGTTGCTGGCGATTGTGCTCGCTGCGGCCCAGGCGCAGGTCCAGGCTTTTCTCCGAAAGACCCAGGTACCAGCCGAGCAGGCCCAGGCCGGTGCCGGTCAACATCACCCCCAGGGCGAGCAGAATGAGCGTTTCGTTGGTCATGACTGTTGTTCTCCGCAAAAGCGAGCGTTCATCCGACTCGGCTCACCATCAGGTGGTTGATGACCAGCCCCAGCGTGACGCTGGCAAGGGCGTAGAACAGCACCATGTTGCCGGTGGGGTCGTTGAGCAGAAAGCGGAAATCCTGTGGGGCATTGATGTACATGTAGCCCAGCATGGCGGGCACCAGCGATGACACGATCTTGGAGGAGGCCCGTGCTTCGGAGGTCTTGGACAGAATCTTCAGTTGCAGCTCGTGACGGTCGCGCAGGGTGGTCGAGAGCCGGTCCAGGGTTTCGCCCAGACGGCCACCGGCTTCCTGATTGATGATCAGGATCACCGCGAAGAATCGGTACTCGGCCAGTGGCACGCGCAGGGTCGAATCCTGCATGACCCGCCGCAACGGCACACCCAGACGCAGCCAGTGGTCGATGATCGCGAACTCCACGCTCAACGGCCCGCTCAGATGATCGGCAACCAGTGCGAAAGCGTTGCTGATCGGTACGCCTGCACGGCAGGTGCGGGTGATGGAGTCGATGGCTTCAGGCAGGGACTGGCGCAGCTGCTTGTGGTACTTGGCCAGTGCCTGGCGATAGAACAGCGTGAACAGGGCAATGGCGGTGAATACCGCAATCAGGCTGCCGAACAGCAAGGGCATGGGCGTGTCGCGACCAATCAGCACTCCGGCGAAAAAGCCGCCGAGGCTGAATGCAATGGCCCGCGCCTTGAGCGTCTTTCGCCAGCCCAGCAGGTTCAGGTTGATCCACAGATGAGTGATGTGAGTGCCAAGCACGGGCATGCTGCCCAGCGGTGCGCTCTGCATGTCACGCATGATGCTCTCGACCTGGGTGTTCGGTGCATTCACCTTCACCTTTTCGCGCAGCAGTTGCTCCAGGCGCGCCGCACTTTCGGCGGCTCGCTGACGTCGCTTGCTCAGGCTCAGCAGCCCATAGAACGCGAACATGACGCAGGCGAAAACCAGCAGGGTGAGCAAATCGAGGACAGCTTGCATGAGGTGTCCTCTCAAAGGTCGCCAAACAGGTGGGCATGCTGGTTGTAGAACTCGGGCCGTTGGCCGCTGCTCACGTAGTCGCCCAGAATCTTGCCTTGGCTGTCGGTGGAGCGGACCTTGAAGCCGAACAGCTCCTGAGTCTGGATGACGTCGTTTTCCATGCCGCAGACTTCAGTGATCGAGACAACACGTCGTCCGCCGTCACGCTGGCGTTCGACCTGAACCACCAGGTTCACGGCACTGGCGATCTGGCGTCGAATGGCTTCCATCGGCAGTTGCATGCTTGCCATCATCACCATGTTTTCCAGGCGCATGATGGCGTCGCGAGGGGTGTTGGCGTGGACGGTACAGAGCGAGCCGTCATGCCCGGTATTCATGGCCTGCAACATGTCGAAGGCTTCACCGCCGCGTACTTCACCGAGGATGATCCGGTCAGGCCGCATCCGCAGGGCGTTGCGCACCAGATCGCGCTGATCGACCTTGCCGGTGCCTTCGGCACTGACCGGCCGTGTTTCAAGACGCACCACATGGATCTGTTGCAGTTGCAGCTCTGCGGCATCTTCGATGGTCAGGATACGATCGTCTTCGCTGATCTTTTGCGACAACGCATTGAGCAGCGTGGTCTTGCCCGCACCCGTACCGCCGGACACCACGATATTGAGCTTGGCAATCATGGCGCGGTTGAGCACCTGGACCATTTCCATCGACATGGCGTTACGTGCCGCCAGGGATTCCAGCGTCAGGTTGCGGCGCATGAATTTACGGATGGAGATGGTGGTGCCGTCGATGGCCAGCGGGTAAGTAATAACGTTGACCCGGCTGCCGTCAGCCAGCCGTGCATCGACCATGGGGTTGGCTTCGTCGATGCGTCGTCCTACACCGGCCGCGATACGCTGGGCAGTGTTGAACACATGCTCTTCGTCAAGAAACGTGATGTTCGACAGTTCCAGCTTGCCGAAGCGCTCGACGAACACCTGACCTGCGCCATTGACCAGAATATCGTTGACCGTGTCGTCGGCCAGCAGCGGCTGGATCGGCCCGATACCCAGCATCTCGTCCAGCATTTCGCTGGCGATCTGCTCTTCTTCGGGGCGCGACAGTTGCAGGCGGTTGTCATCGCAGATGCGCCGTATCTGGCTTTCGATCTGCTGACGCAGCTTGTCGCGCCCCATGGCCGCCGCCTTGAGCGGGTCGATCTGGTCATAGAGAAAACCGCGAATCAGGCGCCGGTTAAGGTTGGCGCCGCTGTCGGCATTCTTGCTGGCAGGGTTTGCCTTGGTCGTGTTGACCTTCTGCATCTCGATGACCGACTCGCTGCTTTCCTGCACGGGCAAGGGTGTCGGCGCGGGGGCAGGGGTTCTGGGCTTGCGTATCAGCATGATCCGGCTCCTTGTGTCAGGCCGCGTTACGACGGGTCAGGGCGCCTTTGAGGCGGGCCAGCACCGACGTCGCTGCGAGGGCATTGCCCGGTTTGCGGCCACAGGCCAGGTCCGCCAGATTCAGCAGGGCCTGACGAAAGGCCGGTGCAGCGTCCAGGCGCAGCGGGCCGCTCAAGAGGCTGTCGCTCAGTGCGTGTCCGGCGTAAGGCAGGATCAGGTCCACACGTCTGCCGACGAAGGCCTCGAACTGTTCGCGGGCGACTGTCTGATGAGTGCCATGGTTCTGGTTGACCACCAGCAGCAGTTGCTGGCCCTCGCTTTCGTCACCGATCTCTTCAAGCAGGCGCTGGGTATTGCGGGCGCCTTGAATGGTGAATTCGCTGAGCAGGATGCGGGTTTCGACGTGGCGCAACACCTCCAGCGCACCTTGCGGGTGGCCGGATGGCAGGTCCCACACCACCTGATTGAACAGGCGGCACAGGTTGGCGCCCAGCTCAAGCAGGTGATCGGTATCGATAGGGGCGAAATGGTCGGCCGAAGGTTCCTGGGCCAACAGATGCAGGCGGTCATCCAGACGAGTCATGGCCCGTTGCAGAAAGCGGGCATCGATCTCGCTGCTGCTCAAGGCAGCGGCCAGCCCGCAATCGCCCTGAGCCCCCAGCAGCAGGGACAGGTCTGCGTTGTGCCGGTCGTAATCCACGGCGGCCACAGGAATATGCCGTTCGTGTGACAGCAACAGGCTCAGCCCGGCGCTGACCGTGCTGGTACCCAGCCCGCCGGAGCAAGCCGTCACGGCAATGCTGCGACCGGTGCGCACCTGGCTGGTCTGGGGTTGCTGATGGATATTGCGCGCACGCTCCAGGCTGCTGGCCAGCAAGTCCAGTGGTACGGGTTTGCACAGGTAATCCACCACGCCGCTGTGGGTCAGGGCGCGATAAAGGTCGACATTCTGCTGGCTGCCGAGGGCCAGAATCGCACAGCCCGGATCGCACAGGCTCGACAGTTCAGAAATGGCCTGCAAGGGAAATTGCTCGCCATCCAGGTCCACCAGCAGCAGGCTGGCCCGCTGTTCGGCACACCAGGCCTTGGCCGCTTCGATTCCGCCGCTCAGGACCAGCGCCTCGGGCTGGCCCAGGCGCTGCAACTGTTCGGCGAAGCTGCGCTGGTCAGCCGTACTGGCGGCGAACAGGACCGGTGCCAGAAAGGTTTTGTCGCCGCTGGGCAGTACAGTGTTGGTCTTGTCGTTCATGGCGGCGTCCTCAGTCGTCCTGGGAGAAGTCGATGTTCATCAGTTCGGTGGTCTTGCTTTCCTGATAACGCTGCACGGCATTGTTGGCCTGATTGCCATCGGCGCTGTCCAGAGTGCGCGGGCGGACCAGGTCGCGAGGGTCGCTGACCATCCGCGCAATGTTGGCCCGGTTGGCACAACCAAGAGTGCCGACTGCCTGATAAGGGGTCATGGTCCAGGCATCGGCGTTGGCGATTCGGCAGTCGGGGATTTGCGCGACCATGGCCTCGGAAATGACTTGCAGATCCCAGCCGCCAGACTGTTCGGCAGCCTTGAGCTGGACCGGGGCCAGAATGATGCGACTGGCATCCGCGCCGCGTTCGTTCAGTACCCGTGTCAGACGTTTGGCCATCTGCTCACCCGCAGGGGTGAAGGGTTGCAGGGTCAGGCTCTGGTTTTTCAGACGACCCTGATTACTCAGCATCGTGTTGAGGTTTTCCAGGGATTCGGCAGTCAGCCCCTTACCCTGATTGACGGTGTTGAGGGAAACGCTCAGGGCGCTGGGGTTCACCTGAGTGACCGGCATCGGCGTGTTGGCAAAGCGCTTGGCGCGCAGTTCGTTGTACTGCGCGGTACAGCCCGCCATGAGCAAAGGCAGGCAGGCCAGCAGCGCGAGGCGGAAAGTGACAGGCTTCATTTTCAAGGTCTCCATCAGTACAGGTACCCTGCGCTGGCCTGGCGCGGCATCTGCGCATCCATGCCTGGCAGGCCGCGGCCCGGGGTTTGCAGTTCACCTTCGGTGACGGGGTCTACGACATAAGCGGTCGCCAGAATCACCAGTTCGGTGTCCTCTTGTGTGCTGGTTTCACCCTCGAACAGGCGACCGAGCAACGGCACGCCCTTGAGGCCCGGCAGGCCGCTGACTTGCTGGGCAACGTTGCTGCGCAGCATGCCCGCCAGGGCGAAGCTCTGGCCGCTGGCCAGTTCCACCGTGGTGTCGGCGCGCCGAACCTTGAAGGCCGGAATGGTCGAGCCGCCATCGGGCAGGGTCACTGCGCCGTCATCGGACAGGTCGCTGACTTCCGGTGCGATATGCAGGCTGATGCGGTTGGGCGAGAGCAGGGTGGGCGTCATGCGCAGGATCACGCCGTAGGATTTGTAGGTGATGCTGACGTTGTTGTTGGTGATGACCACGATTGGCACTTCACCGCCCGCCGCAAAGCCTGCGGTTTCGCCGGACATAGCCGTCAGGTTGGGCTCGGCCAGGACCGAAGCCATGCCTTCCACCGACAGGGCGTTGATCAGCCCGGTCAGGTTGCCGTCGGTGAAACCGATGGTGTTGGCCGTGCGGATCAACTGACCGGCCTGGGTCGCGCCAGCGATGGTGCCTGCCGATGAGGCCGCGTCGGCGGCGTTGAACAGGCTGGTCGAAGAACCGGTCGCCAGACGGAACTTGCCGCTGTTCATGACCGAGTCCCAGTTCAGGCCCAGAGTATGGCTGAGGTTGCGGGACACTTCGACGACCCGGACCCGGATATTGACCTGTGCCGACAACTCGACCTTGAGTTGGTTGATCACTCGCGGTGCAGCAGGGCCGCCGCCTCCGGGCGCACCGGCTGGAGCGCCGCCACCCGGTCCACCTGCGGCGCTGTCACTGGCGCCGACGGCTGCCTTGACGCTGGCCATGACCTGACGGGCTTCGAGGGGCGTACGAACATGTCCACGAACGATCAGGCCATCGCCTGCCGCCGGTACGAAACTGACCTGCGAGCCCACCACTTCGTTTTCGATCTGTTGGCGCAGGCCTTCCAGATCGAAGCCTGCGACCAGCCGCATGGCTGCGATCACATTGTCGTTGGCGTCCAGTGCATACAGGGTCGTGGCGCCTGACCGCTGGGCGAATACGAAGACACTGCTCGGCGACGGCATCTGGAAACTGGCCACTTCCGGGTCGGCCAACAGCACTTTTGCCGCGGCGCGAGGCAGTTGCAGCAGGCGTCCCTGGCGCACGGTCAGGTTGACTGTCTGGGTTTCACTGATCTGTTGCAACTGGGCACGTTGCTGGGCTGTGATAACCGGCGTGACCGGGGTTTTGGCAGGCATGTCGTAGTTGTCCACGGTCGCCTGTTCGGCCATGACAACTGACGGGCTGACCAGTGTGGCGCTCAAGCCGAGGCCGGCGAGCAGCAAGGAGAGTCCGTTCCGGCCCGAAGCCAGAGGTTGCGCTGTGCGTTTCATGCTGTTTTTTCCGTAAGGGCGTCTGTCGGCGCTACACCGGCCGGCAGACGCAACTGATCAGTGTTTCGCCAGGTCCAGAACTTCGGTGGCCTTGCCCCTGAAGAGCTGCACAGTGGTGGCCGGCCCGGATTTACCCGCGCTTTTCTGCGAGGGATAAATGCTGGTGGTCTTGTTCAGGGTGGTGACTTCACCGCTGGTCAGCAGCTCGTCTTCGGTCTGCTCGACCGATGAGCGGATGGCCAGTTGCAGGTTGCCGATCTCCTTGGCGACTGCCAGTTGCTCGGCCGCCGACGGCGCGACTTCCAGAGTCACGGTTTCAAAGCTCTGGCGGCTGCTGGTGTTCTTGGCGTTGGGCGTGGTTTCCAGATCCCGGCGTACATTCAGGTCGCTGCGGGTGCTGTTATTCATTGCCAGCACGCGGATATCGTGAAGGATGGTCTGGGCGGCCAGAAACGGCGCGGCATTGGCGGTGGCGTCTGGCGCCTGGGTTTCCTGTTCGCGCTTGAGGCTCAGGATCACATCCACGCGATCACCGGCGGCCACCAGGCCGAAGTTGCTCTCCACTGCGCTGGTCGGCACGGATACGGCGCGCATGCCGGGCTTGATGACCGAGGCCAGAAAGCCTGGTTCGCCGGGGCGCACGACCACGCTGCTGGTCAGTGGCTGGCCGGCTTCGACCGGTTGACGCACAGTGGCGCCCAGCAAGGAGTCCTGCTTGTCCTGGCCTTCGATGAAATACAGGGAGCGCGTCATTTGTGCGGTTGCCGGTTGCCAGTCCAGGCTGCCTGCATCGATGAAGTCGCCCGGTTGCAGGTTGCGTGAAGCGACCAGCACCTGGCGAGTGGCTTCCTTGGGGGCGGCAGGTTGAACCTGTGCCTTGACTTCAGGTGGCTTTGGCGGTGCCAGCAAAGCCCGTGCGAGCAGAGCGGAGCCACTGGCGAGGACAATGGCCCCAGTCAGCAGAATGAGCGAATTCTTTTTCATCGAGTACGGCTACTGTGGGTTCAGGTGTGGATGGGAAACAGCAAGGTGAACAGCGCACCTGCTGCGATGGCCAGGCCGTAGGGAATACCTGCGGGGCGTTGAGCGTCATAGATGATCGGTACCGCGATAGCGTCTTGCGGCATGCGCCGGATCAGCCACATCACGCCCCTTGCAAGAGCGGCTTCGAGCATTTCCAGCGTGGGCAGCACCAGCGCCAGGATGCCGCCAGCCAGCGAGGTGATGATCAGGAAGGTGATCAGGTCTTCGCTGCCGATCCACAGGCTCAGCACGGTCATCAGCTTGACGTCGCCGCCGCCGACCCGTTCGATCATGTAGAGGCCATAACCGACCAGCAGGACCAGCGCTGCGCCTGCCGTAGACCAGCCCATGGCGGAAATGACCTGCCAGACCCCCAGACCTGCAAAAGGGCCGACATTCAGGGGCGCCAGCAGCGGCAATGCCAGCCATCCCGCCAGCAATGCCAGCACCAGTCGGTTATGGATCTTGCGATACAGCAGGTCCGTGACCACGACCCAGCACAAGGCGGGTAACAGCAGAACGACGACAAGGCTGGTCATGGACGGGAATCCTGCGGGGTAACGTCAGTTGCTGCCGGTGCTGTTGTTGGTGGACCTGATCTGGTCGGCGATGCCACCGAAACGCTCCTTGAGCGCGCCGATGAACTGGCCGTCGGAGCCGAAGATGTAGCCGATGGCTGCGGCCATGGAAGCCGCCAGAATGCCGTATTCAATGGCGGTCACGCCGCTTTCGTCGCGAAGGAATTTCTTGAAGGAGTTGAGCATGGCGCAAGCCTGTGTGAGATGTCGGAAAAGGGAATCCCGACCGCAGTGAACAGCGGTCGAGGACGGTTCAATAAGGTGAAACGATACTAAGATTTATTCTCATTAAGCGGCAAGGCGGGGATCATTAAGAAGCCTTAAGGAATCGCCCGGCTCAACTGCAATTCGACACGCAGGCCGGGCTGGTTGTCGCTCAGCCGCAGGGAGCCGCCATGCAGTTCACTGATGGCCTTGACGAGTGTCAGGCCGAGCCCGTTGCCGGGAATGTCGCCGGAGGTATGCAGGCGATGGAAGCGTTCCACCACCTGTTCCGTTGCAGAAGCCGGAATGCCTTCGCCGTGATCCGCCACGCCAAGGGTGGCGAAGAGAGGGCGATGCCGGGCAAAGAGCGTGATCGTGGAGTTGCGCGGCGCATATTTCAGTGCGTTGTCCACCAGATTGGCCATGGCCTGGAACAGCAGGGCGCGGTCGCCCCAGATCCGGCAGCCGGGGTCTATGTTCAGCACCAGTGGCGAGTTGCGCTCATCGGCCAGGGGCAAGTAGTACTCGCGCAGATCGTTGAGCAGATCCTGAGCCGGAAACTCCTCGAAAAGATGGGCGCAACGCCCGGTTTCCACTTCCCCGACCCGCATCACTGCGCGAAACAGGCTCTGGATACGTTCGCTTTCATCAGCGGCCAACCACAGGGCTTCGCGCACATCGCCAGTGGCGATTTCGGCTGCGCTGACCAGACGATTCTGCAATCGCGTCAGCGGCGTGCGCAGTTCGTGGGCGATATGGCTGGTCACGCCCTTGACCTCGGCCATCAGCTTGTTGATCCGCTCCAGATTGCGATAGATCTCGGTGGCCAGCCGGTCCAGCTCGTCGCCGCTGCGGTCATGGGGCGGAAAGGCCTGATGATCGCCACTGGCAAAGCGTTTCAGCGCGTCATGAATACGTTCTATGCGGTACAGCTTGCGCAGGCTGTAACGCAGGCTGAAGATCAGGCTGCCCAATAGCACCAGAAACAGGCCGGCACCGGCCATCAGCGGAATGATCTGGGTGCGCTCCAGCATCGGTTGCAGGTCGTAGGCGCTGAAATAGCGGCCGCCGTCGCGAAGCTCGATCACCAGCCCCATGATCTGCCGCTCTTTGTTACGAATGTTTCGCCAGTTATCCGGGCAGCGTGCCGCGATGCAGTCCATGACTTCGTGCATCGTCGCATCGCCGGTCAGGACCTTGCCCTGTGGGTCCAGCAGCAGCGAATGACGCTCGCTGCGCCGGTCATAGAGGTCCCGCTGCCTGAGCAGTTCGGCAACCTGATGGCTGCTGCGGCTCTGGGTCAGTTCATGCATGGTGCGCACGTCGGCGAGGATCATTTCCCGCACGTGGCTGCGCATGACGCTTTCAAGCACGCAACCACTGCCGATGACCGACAGCAAGGCCACCAGCAGACAGGCAAATGCCATGGTGGCGGCTTGTTGAAAATTGCTGGTTTCAAGGATGTGGCGCAGCTCGAAACGACTAGCCGAGTTCATAGCCGATTGCACGAATGGTCCTCAGCAGGCTGCGTTCAAAACCCTTGTCGATCTTGGTCCGCAGTTTGGAGATATGGACGTCGATCAGGTTGGTCTGCGGGTCGAAGTGATACCCCCAGACCTTTTCCAGCAGCATGGTGCGGGTGACCGTCTGGCCCGGGTGCTCGGCCAGCACTTGCAGCAGGCGGAACTCCTTGTCGGTCAGGTCGATATTGCGCCCGGCCCGACATGCACTGCGCTGGCCCAGATCGATGCGTAAATCTTCTATGTAGATCACTTCTTCCATAGCGGTTTGATTGTGCCGGCGAGCCAGCACCTCCAGGCGCAACAGCAGTTCGGTGAAGTCGAAAGGCTTGCCCAGATAGTCGTCCGCACCGGCACGCAGACCTTCGACACGGTCACTGGTCTGGTCGTTTGCCGACAGGATCAGCACGGGAGGGCGGGAGCGGCCATGGAGCCTGTTAAGCAGTTCGATGCCATCCATCCTGGGCAGCATGCGGTCCAGCACCACAACGTCGAACGCTTCCTGGGTGAGGATCTCCAGCGCGCCCTCACCGTCATGGGTCAACTTGCAGTTATGGCCGAACGCATGGAGTTTGCTGCCAAGCCAGTGGCTGACCGATATGTCGTCTTCTACCACTAATACACGCATGGTGGTCCCGCTCCCTTCTTCTGGTGGCAGTCATCTTCAAACGGAAAGCCAGATTGTAACAATTAAGATTCATTAATGTTAGTAAATGCTAATCATTATCATTATTGTGCTATCAATACGGCATTGATGTATAGGGGGGAAAGTGAAAAGCAGGGGCAAGCTGCAAGCGATAAGCTGCAAGTTGTAAGCGGCGAGATACAAATGGGGTCAGGCTTTCTTTGTTGCTCTTGGCGGGCGTTTGCCTTTGCTTGCAGTGGTTCCGGCTGCCTTGCGCGTGCCGGTCTTGCGTTTCTTCTTCCAGGGCGCGGCGCCACCTGCCGGGCTGGCCGGGCCGCTGATGGTCAGGCGCAGGCCGACGCAGCGGGTGACTTGCTTGCTCATCCAGGCTGCTTGCTTGGCAACGAACTCTTCAAGACTCATTTCACCGCTTTGCACCATATCCAGCGCCTGCTCCCAGATGGCGGTGGTGCCGGGGTCGGCGATGGCGCGAGGGACGGCATCGATCAGGCTGAACGCTGCGGCAGTGGCAGACAAGGCCTTGCCTTGCTTGATCAGATAACCCCGGTCGAGCAGCCCCTGGATGATACCGGCGCGGGTGGCTTCGGTACCGATCCCGGTGGTGTCCTTGAGCTTCTGCTTGAGCAGCGGATCTTCCACCAGCCTGGCGACATTCTTCATGGCCTTGATCAGGTCGCCTTCGGTGAAGGGCTTGGGCGGCTGGGTCCACAGGTCCTTGAGGATGACATCGTTCACCGGGCAGTCGCAGCCCTGAAACAGCGTGGGAAGGTTTTGCGGGGCAGGGGCTTCGCGACCTTTGGCCGGGGCCAGCGCTTCGGGCATGGCACGTTTCCAGCCCGGTTCGATGATCTGCTTGCCGATGGCGCGCAAGGCCTGCCCGGCGCAGTCGAAGTCGGCCTGGGTCCGGTCGTATTCGTGGTTGGGCAGGAACTGCGCCAGATAGCGCGCGCGGATCAGGGTGTAGACCGCTCGCGGCTTGCCTGTCAGGCGCTCGATGCCTCGGGCGGCAGCGGTGGGGATGATGCCGTGGTGGGCGCTGACCTTGGCGTCGTTCCAGGCCCGTGAGCGGCGTTGCGGGTCCAGATGCCTGAGCAGTTCGCTCAGCGCAGGATCGGATTTGCCCAGCGCGGCGATGATGCCCGCCGCTTCGCCATGCTGGCTCATGGGCAGATAACCGCAATCGCTGCGCGGGTAGGTGATGACCTTGTGGGTTTCATACAGGGCCTGGGCGATATCCAGGGTTTCCTGAGCGCCAAGGCCGAGTTTTTTCGAGCAGATTTCCTGCAAGGTGCCCAGGTCGAAAGGCAAGGGCGCAGCCTCGCGAATCCGTTCGGTACGCAGTTTTACGACCCTGGCGCTGGCGGCATTGCGAATCGCCTCTGAGGCCTGTTGCGCCAGTGGCTGGTTCAGGCAGCGGTCCTGATCGTCACAGGCATCCGAAGGCGCTCGCCACTGGGCAATGAATGCCTGGCCGTCATGCAGCAGTCTGACGTCGATGGCCCAGTAAGGCACGGGCACGAAGTCGGCGATACTGCGGTCGCGATCCACGACCAGCCGCAGGGTTGGCGTCTGCACGCGACCCACCGGCAGCACGCCCTGATACCCGGACTGGCGACCGAGCAGGGTGAACAGACGGCTCATGTTCATGCCGATCAGCCAGTCGGCGCGGGAGCGGCCAAGTGCCGAATGATAAAGGCTGAAGGTATCGGCACCGGGCTTGAGGGACGCCAGCGCCTTGCGGATCGAAGCGTCGTCCAGTGCCGACAGCCACAAGCGCTGGATCGGGCCACGATAGCGGCAATGTTCTACCAGTTCGCGGGCAATCATCTCGCCTTCCCGGTCGGCGTCGGTGGCGATGATCAGTTCTCGGGCTTCACCCAGCAGGCGTTTTACGGCCTTGAACTGGCTGGCGGTACGGGGTTTGACCAGCATTTTCCATTTGTCCGGGACAATCGGCAGGTCTTCCAGCACCCAGCGTTTGTAACGGGCATCGTAGGCATCCGGTGGCGCGGTTTCCAGCAGGTGACCGATGCACCAGGTCACGGTGGCGTTGGGGCCTGTCCAGCAACCGTCTCCACGCCGGGTCGCGCCGAGGACGGCGGCGATATCTTTGGCCTGTGAGGGTTTTTCGCAGAGAAACAGCCGCATAACCACCGCTTGCATTGACGGGTTTTGAATGCGGTAAGGATGAACACTGAAAGCGTTGTGAGCAAGGTTTATCTGTATGGATATACAGATAAACCTTGTAGGCTCTAGACGAAATGTATCTACGCATCGGTGATGCTGCGTTGAAAAACAGGTCGGTGCTATTCGTCCGCCCCGGAAGGGTCGTTAACGATAACCGAGGCGTAAGCGTTGATAATCGCTGCAACCAGGCCCGGGAATCGCGCATCAACTTCGGCAAAACGCGAGTGGTTTCTCATCTCCACCCCATGGCGCTCACTACGGATCAATCCTGCTTCACGTAACACTCTGAAATGGGTGGACAGAGATGATTTCGGGATGACCCGATCACCCAGTCTGGCTACAACCGAGCAGGCTTTGACACTACCCGAAGTCAGGATCCTGGCCAGAATCGCTGCCCGGTTCGGATCAGACAGCGCATGGAGGATGGCTTGGGGTTGAACGTCCTCA
Organism: Pseudomonas cichorii; assembly: GCF_015471405.1. Lineage (GTDB taxonomy): Bacteria > Pseudomonadota > Gammaproteobacteria > Pseudomonadales > Pseudomonadaceae > Aquipseudomonas > Aquipseudomonas serbiensis. The sequence continues at coordinate 197,587 of NZ_BLVZ01000003.1, read as the reverse complement.
ATCGCAGGATGAAATATGGGTCTCATGGTCGCTTCACTTCTTGCTTGACCTGTAATCCTATAGTTCCTAATATCGGAACTAAGGAACCAATTGCTCTCTGACTCAGGAAAAGCATCGGTTCCGGTCTCAGTCTCAATTAATTTAATGTCGAAATTTAGCATGAAAAGGTATGAATCATGAAGAAACTGGCAGGTAAAGTAGCCGTTGTGACGGGGGCCTCAAAGGGGATTGGTGCCGGTATAGCCAAGGCTTTAGCGCAGGACGGCGCAGCAGTAGTGGTCAATTACGCATCGAGTCGCGAAGGCGCAGATGCGGTTGTCGACGCCATCAAATCATCTGGCGGCCACGCTATCGCGTTGAAGGCTGATGTTTCCATAGCGGCAGAGGCTCAAGCATTGATCGAGGCCGCTATAACGAATTTCGGCCGGCTGGATATTCTGGTCAACAACTCGGGCGTCTTTGATGTTGCTCCGGTCGAACACGTAACCGAGGAGCAGTATCGTCGCCTCTTTGACATCAACGTGCTTGGGGTAGTACTTACCACTCAAGCTGCCATCAAGCATCTTGGGGAGGGTGCAAGCGTTATCAACATTTCGTCATCAATTACCAGCCTGCGTACGCCTGGTACCTCGATCTATACAGCGAGCAAGGCCGCTGTCAATGCAATATCTGGCGTGCTTGCCAAGGAGCTTGCGCCACGAAACGTGCGGGTTAACGTCGTCAGCCCAGGCTTCGTGGTGACCGAAGGTACTACAGCCGCTGGCATCGTTGGCTCTGAGATGGCTGCGGGCATCATATCTCTGACTCCACTCGGTCGTTCTGGTACACCAGAAGATATTGCTCGTGTTGTGGCATTTCTAGCGTCCGATGATGCGCGCTTTGTAACGGGCGAAGAAATTACGGCCAGTGGTGGCCTACGCTGAACGCCCGTAATACTGCATGAGTTTTCGTTTGAAGCCTGGTGTGGTATTTCACAGCGACCACAGAAGAATCAGCCATACCCTTCTTGTGAAATAACACGCCAAGACTTGCCCTGAGATGGCCTAAACCGCGATTTCCACCTGTTCGCCATTCAGCCGTACCTGCCAGACTTCAAGTTGTTGCTCCGGGTATTCCACGCACGTGCCGTTGTGCAGACGAAAGTGCTGCTTGTACAGCGGCGATGCGATGACCAGTTCCCCGCCAATCTGCCCTATGAGGCCGCGGCCGATGACGTTGGCACCGGATTTGGGGTCGCGATTCTCTATGGCGTAAAGCTTTTCGCCTTCGCTGGTTTCAGGCAGGTAGAACAGCGCGACCTGTGCGCCATCGAGCCAGGCGACTACGCCGGAGTTGGCCACCAGATCCCGGCGCGAGCACAGGGTCTGCCATTGAGTGTGCGTGGCGGATGTTTTTTCGGCATAGGCCACATTGGACTGGCTCATCAGACCACCTCCTTGAACGGGATAAGGGCGATTTCTTCAGGTTTTGCAGGGCGGCGTTGCTCACGTTCCTTGACGAAGTGGACATCCGGGTCGCTGCGCTTGTCGTTGACGAAGGTGCGGAAGCGCTTGAGCTTTTCCGGGTCCTTGAGGGCGTTGGCCCATTCGCATTCATAGCGGTCGACCACCAGTTGCATCTGCGCTTCCAGCTCTTCGGCCAGCCCCAGGCTGTCGTCGATGATCACGGCCTTGAGGTAATCCAGGCCGCCTTCCAGCGACTCGCGCCAGACCGAGGTGCGTTGCAGCTTGTCGGCGGTGCGGATGTAGAGCATCAGGAAGCGGTCGATGTAACGAATGAGGGTTTCGTCATCCAGATCGGTGGCGAACAGTTCTGCATGGCGCGGACGCATGCCGCCGTTGCCGCTGACATAGAGGTTCCAGCCGTTTTCGGTGGCGATGACCCCCACATCCTTGCTTTGTGCTTCCGCGCATTCACGGGTGCAGCCGGAAACGGCGAACTTGAGTTTGTGCGGCGAGCGCAGGCCCTTGTAGCGGTCTTCGATGCGCAAGGCCATGGCCACGCTGTCCTGCACGCCATAGCGGCACCAGGTACTGCCCACGCAGGATTTCACCGTCCGCGTCGACTTGCCGTAGGCATGGCCGGTCTCGAAGCCGGCTTCGATCAGCTCGCTCCAGATATCCGGCAATTCGTGCAACTGCGCGCCAAACAGGTCGATACGCTGGCCGCCGGTGATCTTGGTGTACAGGTCGTATTTCTTGGCTACGGCGCCGATGGCAATCAGGCCGTCCGGTGTGATCTCTCCACCGGGAATACGGGGCACGACCGAGTAGGTGCCGTTTTTCTGCATGTTGGCCATGAAGGTGTCATTGGTGTCTTGCAGTGGCACCAGCGAAGGCTCGGTAATCTGCCGGTTCCAGCAGGACGCGAGGATCGAGCCCACTGCCGGTTTGCAGATGTCGCAGCCATGGGCGCCCTTGCCGTGGCGGGTCAGCAGTTCCTCGAAGGTTTCGATGCCTTCGACGCGGACCATCGAATACAGCTCCTGACGGGTGTAGGCGAAGTGTTCGCACAGGCTCTTGTCGACGCTGACGCCACGGGCGATCAGCTCATGCTCGAACACCTGCTTGAGCAAGGCTGCGCAGCCACCACAACCGGTGCAGGCCTTGGTCTGAGTCTTGATGCCGGCCAGATCGGTACAGCCTGCATCGATGGCCGAGCAGATCGAGCCCTTGCTGACGTTATGGCAGGAACAGATGGTCGCCGTGGCGGGCAGGGCATCGGCCCCCAGGGTCGGCGCGCCTTCGCCACGGGGCAGGATCAGGCTGGACGGGTCGGCGGGCAGGGGAATGCCGTTCTGCGCGTATTGCAGCAGGGTGTCGTAATAACTGTTGTCGCCCACCAGCACCGCTCCCAGCACTTGCTTGCCATCGGCCGACACCACCAGACGGCGATAGCTGGAAGTGGCTTCATCGATAAAGCGATAGCTGACCGCACCCGCCAGTGCGCCATGGGCATCGCCAATCGAACCGACGTCCACGCCCAGCAGTTTGAGTTTGGTGGACATGTCGGCACCGAAGAAAGGATCGGCTTCCTTGTCGCAAAGCTGTGCTGCAACGCTACGGGCCATCTGATAGCCCGGTGCAACCAGACCGAAGACGCTGCCATTCCAGGCGGCGCACTCGCCAATTGCATAAATATCCGCATCGCTGGTGCGGCAGTGTTCATCGATGGCAATACCGCCACGAGGGCCGAGTTCCAGTTCACACTGGCGAGCCAGCGCATCCTGCGGGCGGATACCGGCAGAGAACACGATCAGATCGGTTTCCAGGAATTCGTCGTTGGCGAAGTTCATGCGATAGCGATACTGCTTGCCGTCGCTGATCGACTGCGTGGCGCGGGACAGATGCACGCCAACGCCCATAGCCTCGATCCGGGCCTTGAGGGCCGCGCCGCCAAGATCGTCCAGTTGCACCGGCATCAGACGCGGGGCGAACTCCACCACATGGGCTTCAAGCCCCAGGGATTTCAGGGCGTTTGCCGCTTCCAGCCCCAACAGGCCGCCACCCACGACTACACCGCGACGCGCCTTGCTGGCGGCGTAACGAATGGTGTCCAGGTCTTCGAGGGTGCGGTAGACCAGACGTGAGTCGCCTTGCGCACCTTCGATTGGCGGCACGAACGGGAACGAGCCCGTGGCCATGATCAGCTTGTCATAAGTGAAGCAGCCTTCAGCGGTGATGATCTCGCGACGATCCCGGTCGATCTCCAGCACTGGAACACCCAGGTGCAGGGTCAGCCCGGCTTGCTGATAGAGGGCCGCATCGCTCATGGCCAGGGATTCGGCATCGCGGCCGGTGAAGTATTCGGAAAGATGCACGCGGTCGTAGGCACGCTGGCGTTCTTCGCCGAAGACATGAATGCGATAGCGATCAAGGGCGCCGCCTGCGATCAACTGCTCGACGCAATGATGACCGACCATGCCATTGCCGACGACGATAAGGGTCTGTACATCGCTGAAGGGTAAGACTGTGGTGTTCATAGCAAGTCCCGGCCGAGGCCAATCAGGTTTTTCAAAGCCAAAAAAAAGGCGCCCGGAACCTTTCGGTTCCAGGCGCCTTTGCCTGTTATTCATCAAGTGTTTTGGGTGTCATCGGGCGACGTTGCCGGATGCACCGCCCGACCACATTCATGGTGGGGTTATCGGAGACTATGCAGGGGGTGTGCCAGCTTGCCCGAAGGCCTGTTTTCAAGGGGGTATGGCTGGATAGAGCGGCGCAGGTCCGCTTTGCATTGGTGCGTCATGGGGCGGCAATGCTGTAAATCTGTGCATGAATACCCGGTAGGAGCGAATTTATTCGCGAAGATTATTCCAGACATATAGAGATGAATTGGATGTACCGGCCTCTCGCGAATGAATTCGCTCCTACCCGGTTTTGTGTTGTATTACCCTGCGTTACCCCAGCCAGGTCAGTTGTAATGAACATCACCATCACTGAAGTCCAGCCTGCCGACATTCCCCGCGCCATCGACTTTGTCATGGCGGCCCGCGCTGAAATATTTCCCATGCTCGATGCCAGCACCGTTCCGGCTGATCTGGCCGACTTTGAACAGGTCTATCTGGACGCGAAGGACGGAAAGTTCCTGATCGCCTGCTGCGAAGGCCGGATCATCGCAGCCATCGGGTATCTGCCTTACGACCATCGCTTTGCTCAACTGGACTACGCAGGCCGCAGAACGGTGGAGATTGTGCGTCTGTTCGTCAGCCACGAATTCAGAGGTGCCGGGCTGGCAGGGCGGTTATACGAAGCGCTCAAGGTGCAGGCCGATGCCAGTGGCGTCGAAGTGTTGTATCTGCACACCCACCCGTTTCTGCCGGGCGCGATCCGCTTCTGGGAAAAGCAGGGTTTTGTGACGGTCGATGTAGAGGACGATCCGGTCTGGCAGACAACGCATATGCATTGTCTGCGCTGACCGCTTTACTGGCTGGATGAGTTGTATTTAACTCGTCCATATTTCAATGGAATTGGCCAGATGCTTGATCTCAATGATGTCGCGCTCTTCGTTCAGGTCGTGCGTTACGGCAGCTTTGCCGAGGCCGCGAGGCGCATGGGGATTCCGTCCAATACGGTGAGCCGTCGCGTACAGCAGCTTGAGGCGCAATTGGGTTCCAGGCTGTTGCAGCGCTCGACGCGCAAGCTCACCCTGACTGATGCCGGGAAGACCTTTCACGAACGCTGTGCCGGTGCTGTGGATGATCTGGCCGATGCCGGTCAGGCATTGATGATGGGCAGTCAGGAATCCAGCGGGCTTATGCGTGTGGCAGTGCCTGCCGACTTCTTCGATGTCTTTCAGATGGAATGGGTCGCCGAATTCATGGCGTTGTACCCCAAGATGCGGCTCGAATTCGTACTCAGTGATGACAAGGCTGACCTGATTGCCGATCAGATCGATGTTGCGTTTCGGGGTGGGCCGCTCAACGATCTGGGTTATGTCAGTCGGCAGATTCTAGGTACCAGCAGCAGTGGACTCGTGGCCAGCCCTGCTTATATCGCCGAGCATGGCCAACCCGAAACCTTGCAGGATGTGGCTGGGTTTGACTGCGTAGGCTTTTCCCATCCCAGCGGTTTTGCCACATGGCGCCTCGACGGGCCTGACGGTGTTGAAGAAGAGGTTCAGGTGACCTGCCGGTTCATCGGCAATACTGCGCAATCACTGCGCAAGGCCTCAATGGCCGGGCTTGGCATAACCTTGCTTCCCAGCACGCTTACCCACGCGGATCTGCAGGCTGGCCGGCTTGTATCGGTACTCCCGCAATACCAGCGCGCAGGCCTCAGCCTGAATGCACTTTACCCGAGTCGCAAACATCTTCCCGTTGCGGTGTCGGCGTTCATGGAGTTGGTCAAGGAGAAAATAGGCCAGATTTTCTGCTGTCAGGCCGGGTGAGGTTCTGCTCTTTGACAAAGTCCACAAATGCCCTGAGCGGGGAAGGCAGGTAGCGGCGACCGGGATAGTAGAGATAAGGCCCGGAAAACTCCTGCCACCAGGTTTCCATCACCGGTTCCAGTGCTCCACTTTGCAGATGCGGTTGAATCCACTCCTCGAAAAGATAAATGATGCCCAGGCCATCGATTGCCGCCTGGACCGCCAGGTCGTAAGCCCCTCCAGCCCTGACCAGCAAAGGGCCAGTGGGGTCTACGCAAACGGTTTCGCCATCACGTTCGTACTCCCAGAGCGGCATGGCGCCACTGGCGAATTTACCCCGTATGCATGAGTGTTGCAGAAGGTCTTGCGGATGCTCTGGGCGACCATGGGCCTTGAGATAGGCGGGTGACGCTGCTGTCGCCATGCGCTGGAGTCTCGGGCCGATGGGGATGGCAATCATGTCTTTTTCAAGACGTTCATCGTAACGAATCCCGGCGTCACAACCTTCCTTGAGCATGTCGACAAAGCTTTCTTCGATGACCACTTCCAGGCGGATGTCGGGGCAGGCTTGCAGAAAGGGCGTGATGATTGCGGGCAGTACCAGTCTGGCCGCGCTGGCAGGTACGTTCAGCTTCAGGGTGCCGGAAGGGCCGTCGCGGAAGTCATTCACCACATCCAGGGATGTCTCGACCTCGGCAAGGGCTGGAACGATCCGCTCCATCAAGCGCGCACCCGCCTCGGTGGGCATTACGCTGCGCGTAGTGCGATTGAGCAGACGCACGCCGAGCCTTGCTTCGATGCGCCGCACGGCATCGCTGAGGCTGGAGGCGGATTTGCCGCTGGCCCTGGCTCCCTCACGAAAGCCTCCGGCTTTTACGACAATCACATAGGACAGCAAGTCCTGGATATCTGCGGGCACTGTTCTCTCCGGCGTACAACCTGTGCGGATTGCACTGTATTATCAGTGGAGTCGTCAATGCCTATAGTGGCCTGAACACATTTCCCGAGGTGGACGACATGAGCAATGCACGCAAGGCAGGTTCTTTCTTGTTGGGCGACCGTACGGTCAATCGCATGGGCTATGGCGCGATGCAATTGGCCGGTCCCAATGTCTTCGGCCCACCCAAAGACCCGAAAGCGGCAGTGGCTGTTTTGCAGGAAGCACTGGCATCGGGTGTCAACCATATCGATACCGCGGACTTCTACGGCCCGCATGTGACCAACCAGTTGATCCGCGAAGCCTTGCAGCCATACCCGGACAATCTGGTGATCGTGACCAAGGTCGGCGCCCTGCGCGGTGCAGATGGTTCATGGAACCCGGCACCGAGCCCTGCCGAACTGACCCGCGCGGTGCATGACAACTTGCGCAACCTGGGGCGCGATGTGCTGGATGTTGTGAACCTGCGGGCCTGGGGCAGCCAGCAGGCTCCCGAAGAGGGGCCGATCGAGGAGGCGTTCACGACTCTGGCCGAATTGCAGCAACAAGGGTTGATTCGTCATCTGGGCCTAAGCAATGTCACGGCGTCGCAGATCAAACAGGCTCAAGGAATCGCCAGGGTTGTCTGTGTGCAGAACCATTACAACCTGTCTCACCGGGCAGATGAACAGCTTATCCAAGAGCTGAGCCAGCAAGGCATTGCCTACGTGCCGTTCTTTCCCCTCGGTGGCTTCAGCCCGTTGCAATCGACAACCCTGTCTTGCGTCGCGACTCGCCTGGGTGCCTCGCCTCTGAACGTGGCGCTGGCCTGGCTGCTGCAACGCTCGCCCAATATCCTGCTGATTCCGGGGACCTCTTCGGTTGCGCACCTGCGCGAAAACCTCTCTGCCAGTGAGCTGGTGATCGAGCCGGATCTGCTGGCCGAGCTTGAAGAGTTGGCATGAGCCCTTTACGAGACTTTATATAAAGAGCAGGCGAGTGATGGTCAGCTACAAAACCTCACTCGCCGACCGGTATCCGGTCACCAGAGTGCAATCTCATAGGTAATGTAGATCCGGTTGCTGTCACGCCCCCGTGCGTAATCCGAGCGGTAGACATAGTTGCGCAGCTTCATGCCCAGCCCTTTGAAGGTCCCGCCTTGCAGCACATAGGCCAGTTCGGCATCGCGCTCCCACTCGTGCAGCCTTGCCGAGCCGGACTTGCCATTGTCGCCACTCAGATATTTGGTCGTAAACGACAGGCCCGGTATGCCAACCCGTGAAAAGTCGTAGCTATAACCGAGCATCCAGGTCTTTTCATCTTCTTCGATGAATTTGCCGATCCCGACATTGGTGAATGAGTACACGGTTGCGCCGCTTATATAAGGCAGGCCTGCATCCCCGCTCAGTGTCTGGTAACCGCCGCTGAAGCTGTGCCCGGCCAGAGCGTAGGTCAGTTGCCCGCTGAGCATGTCGTTATCGATCTTGCCATCTCGCGCCGCGCCGGCATCCACGCTATGGAAATAACGCAGATCGCTGGTCAGCACGCCTTTGCCAATCGGCAGGTCGTGCTGGATCGAGGCGAAGTTCTGGCGGTAGAAGTCCTCAAGCTCACCATGGAAATAGCTGAGGCGAATGTTCTTGCCGAGCTTGTAGTCCCCGCCGATATAAGAGAAGTCCGAGCCTTTGCCAGTAAAGCCGTCGGGAATGATCGAGCGGCTGTCCGAAGAGTCGCGCAACTTGAATTGATCCAGATGGCCGCCGGTGAGGGTCAGGTTGTCGATGTCGTTGCTGGTGAACTGGGTGCCCTGATAAGTCTGTGGCAGCAGGCGAGCGTCGTTGTAAATCAGCACCGGGTTTTTGGGCAGCAACGAGCCGTATTTGACGGTGGTCTTGGCCAGACGCATTTTTGCGGCTGCGCCCAGGCTGGCAAACTCATCCGCCGCACGTCCGTCGCCATGCACCGGCAGCAATCCGGTGCCGCTACGGCCCTTGCCCGAGTCGAGCTTTACGCCCATCAGCCCGAGTGCATCGAGGCCAAAACCCAGAGTCCCCTGAGTAAAACCGGACTGATAGTCGAGCAGGAAGCCTTGTGCCCACTCGGTACGCTCGCTTTTGGCTGTGCTCGCCGCACGGGCGCTCAGGCCGTTCTCGTCCCGGAAGTTTTCATTGAAGTAGACGTTGCGCAGTTGCAGCTTCAGCTTGCTGTCTTCAATGAAACCCGCAGCGCCGACACTGGCGCAGGGCAGGGCTCCCAACACGGAAAAAAGGGCTCCACGCTTGAAAAACATACTCATGCTCAATACTCGTTGTTGTTATTGGAGGTGCAGTGATCCGCAGGTCCTTTTCAGGACCCGTGAGTAGTCGTGTTACGGAGTGGGTGACGTCAGACGAACAGCGTCAGGGCTCCGGTCAGCAGAGCCAGGGCCGTGACCACAAGGGAGGTCAGCACCGCCCATTTCAAGGTGGCTTTCTGGAACTCACCGATGTCGCGGTCGATCATGCCGACCAGCAAGAGGGTCGAGGCCACCAGCGGGCTCATCAGATGTACCGGCTGGCCCAGAATCGAAGCCCTGGCAATTTCCAGCGGGCTGATGCCATAGGCGGCTGCGGCATTGGCAAGGATCGGTACCACGCCGAAGTAATAAGCGTCGTTGGACAGCACAAAGGTCAGCGGCATGCTGGTCAGGGCGACGACCAGCGGGAACAGATGCCCCCATTGCGGTGGAATCCAGTCCACCAGGGTCTGCGCCAGGGCGTCGACCATCTTGGTGCCGGAGAAGATCCCGGCGAAAACCCCGGCGGCGAAGACCAGCAGCACCACGGTCATGGCATTGCCGGAGTGGGCCAGGATGCGTTCTTTCTGAATATCCAGTTGCGGGTAGTTGATCATCAGCGCGACGACGAAACCGATCAGGAACAGCACGGCCGAGTGCATCAGGCCCGTTACCAGCGCAATCATCACGGCAATGACCAGCGCCAGATTGACGTAGGCCAGTTTGGGGCGTTTGTGCGGCGTATTGCCCAGTATTTCGTCGATGTAGCAATCACCGCCGCCGCTCTGCAACTGCACGTTGCCTATGCGTTTGCGCTCGGCGCGGCCCAGCAGAAAGGCCGTGAACACCACCCAGGCAGCACCGCCGATCATGGTGGGCAGCAACGGAATGAAATACTCGCCGGCATCCAGGCCCAGCGCGGCAATGGCTCGGGTTGCAGGGCCGCCCCATGGCGTCATGCCGCTCATGATGCTCAGGGAAAGCATCGATATGATGCCGAGGATCATCGGGTTCATGCCAATGCGCTTGTACAGCGGCAGCATGGCTGCGCAGGTAATCATGTAAGTGGTCGTGCCATCACCGTCGAGGGCGACAGTCAGTGACAAGAGCGCGGTGCCCACCGCGATCTTCATCGGGTCGCCATTGACCCGCTTGAGGATCTTGCGGATCAGCGGGTCGAACAGGCCCGAATCGATCATCAGGCCAAAGAACAGGATGGCGAACAACAGGAGGGCCGCGGAGGGCGCGACCATTTTCAGGCCGTCGAGCATCATTTTGCCGGTGGTGCCGCCAAAGCCGCCAATGATTGCGAAAACGATGGGTACCAGAGTCAGCGCGACAATCGGAGACAAGCGTTTGGACATGATCAGGTAGGTGAACACCACGACCATGGCCAGGCCAAGAAAGGCAAGCATATGGATATTCTCTTGTTGTTATTCATGGGCAAGCGAATGCCGCCGGGCCTGCAGGGCATCGCATGAACGATGCCTTGCCTGCTCGAATGGATATCGATTGATTTGTGTATGTGTGTGTCAGGTGCGCTCGGCTGCCTGCGCAGTGCTGTCCCATTGCGGGGTGTCAGGCGTGGCGGCGATGGCTTTCCCGTCGAGGCGTTGCATGAGTGCCTGGCGGTCACATGCGTTTTCCGACAGGGAGATCACCACCGTCGCGACGGCGTTACTGGCCAGACTGGTCAGCGCCCGGGCTTCGGACATGAAGCGGTCGATACCGATCAGCAATGCCAGGCCTGCTAGCGGAATATCGTGGATGACGGTAAGGGTCGATGCCAGGGCGACAAAGCCGCTGCCGGTCACACCCGCCGCGCCCTTGGATGACAGCAACATGATTGCCAGCATGGTCAGGGTCTGCGTCATGCTCAGTTCGATATTGCACGCCTGGGCAATGAAAATGGCGGCCAGGGAAAGATAGATCGCTGTGCCGTCCAGGTTGAAGGAGTAACCCGTTGGCAGTACCAGGCCGACGACGCCTTTCTTGCAGCCCAGGGCTTGAAGTTTCTCCAGCATGCGCGGCATGACAGGCTCGGTTGAGGATGTGCCAAGCACCACCAGAAACTCTTCGCGAAAGTAGCGCAGCAGTTTCCAGAGGCTGAAGCCGTGAGCGCGGCAGATTCCGCCCAGTACTACAAACACGAAGAAGCCGCAGGCGATGTACAAGGTCATGATGAGCTTGGCCAGCGAGCCCAGAGACGTAATGCCGTACTGGCCCACGGTAAATGCCAGGGCACCAAAGGCACCGATCGGAGCGAAGCGCATCAGGTACGAGAAGATCTTGAAGACCATGTGCGATGCCGATTCCAGCACATTGAGCACCGGCTTGCCACGCTCGCCCAGCGACGACAGGGCGAACCCGGACAACACGGCGATAAACAGCACCGGCAATACTTCACCCTTGTTGAACGCGCCGATGAAGGTGTCCGGGATGATGTGCATGAAAAAGTCCACGACACCCAGTTTCGCGGCGGAGTCGGTGTACTGGCTCAGTCCGGCAGTGCTGAGTTTTGCCGGGTCAATGTTCATGCCGACGCCTGGCTTGATCACATAGACCGCGATCAGGCCGATGAGCAGGCTGACCACCGTCAGGGCGAGGAACAGCAGCATGGTCTTGCTCATCAGGCGCCCGAGAGAGCGCTTGTCGCTCATGCCGGCAATGCCGGTGACGATGGTGCAGAACACCACCGGCGCGATCATCATTTTGATCAGCTTGATGAACGCATCGCCCAGAGGTTTCAGGGCGATGGCTTGTTGAGCCCAGAAGTGACCGACCAGAACCCCGAGGATCACGGCGCAGATAATCTGAAAGTAGAGCGATTTAGCGATTTTCATGTTGCATCACCCATTATTGGAGTTGTTCTGATGCGGTACTCGATGTCAGGCAGAGCACGATGCAGCTGTAAAACGTCAGCCCGCCAGCAGTTGCGCGGCCGGGGCATAGACCTCGCCGGAGAACAGGCGACGTGCCGTGCGAACCACCGAAGCGCGGATGGTTTGCCCGTTTTCTCCGACATAGGCCAGTGCGACCTGGATCGAACCGCTTGGGTGCTCGATTCGTACTTCTTGCAGGCGCGTGGCCCCGGTATTACCCAGCAAGCGGGCAACAACGGTGTCTTCGCTGACGCAGGCGGTGGCCAGGCCGATAGAGCCGGTAATCGCCAGGGCCTTATGACAGTTATGCGGCATGAAGTAGCGAACCTTGAGGGTGCCACCGGCGTCGGGCAGCGAAACCAGTACGGGTTTGGGAATCACTTTGTCGCTCACATCTCCCAGCCCCATGGCCATTCCCGCGCGCAAGCGTAAAGCTTCGAGCCTGCGCAGGAAATCCTTGTCGGCATCCAGTTCGGCGGGCGTTTCATCGCCACGCTTGCCCAGCAGGGACGCTTCGATGATGACCATGGGCATGGCCATGTCGATACAGGTCACCGGCACGCCGTCGAAGATGTCAGTCTGTTGGCCGGTGGGGAACAGCTTGCCGGTCTTGCTGCCGGCCGCGTCCAGAAAAGTCAGTTGCACAGGCGCTGCCGTACCGGGTACACCGTCGATGCGGGTCTGGCCTTCGTAGCTGACCTGACCGCCGGGTGTGTAAACATCGGCGCAGACGAAGGTGCCGGTGTTGAGGTTGCGAATCCGCACCTGAGTGACGTCGCCGCTCGCCTCGACCAGACCCTGCTCCACCGCAAACGGCCCTACAGCGCAGAGCATGTTGCCGCAATTGGGCGCAGTATCGACGCGGCGCTGGGAAACCATGACCTGCACGAACAGGTAATCCACGTCGGCATCTTCATGAGTCGACGGGCTGACGATTGCCACTTTGCTGGTCTGCGGGCTGCCGCCACCGATGCCGTCGATTTCCAGCTCATGGCCAGAGCCCATGAGAGCCAGCAGCAGTTCGTCGCGCTCGGCGGTCGAAGAGGGTAAATCACTGGCGAGAAAGACCGGCCCTTTGGAAGTGCCGCCGCGCATCAGGACGCAGGGAATCGGTTGCATGATTTCGGACTCTTGTTGATCAATTGGGGTAATTGATGTGTTGAAAGCAAGAGTCCCATGGATTTTTAAGCGTATCCAATGCAAAGATCGTAGCTATTATTCCACTTTGGTAAATAATAACTCGCTGGTCTTGAAGGCCCATCGCAATCCACCAAAAGGAAAATAATGTGGAATATGAGCTGCAAGATATTCGATCGTTCGTGAAAATCGCTGAACTTGGCAGCTTCCATGAAGCCGCTGAAGTGCTGCATATTTCCCAGCCAGCGCTCACCCGGCGAATCAAGAAGCTGGAGCAGGGTCTGGGCACCTCATTGCTGGATCGCACCACTCGCCGGGTCAGCCTGACCAGTGTCGGCCGCGATTTTTTCCCCAAGGCGCGACGGCTTCTGGATGATTTCGAGGACTCGATTCTCAATATCAGGGAGCTGGCAGAGCGCCAGATTGGCCAGGTGACTCTTGCCTGTATTCCCACGGCCGCTTTCTACTTTCTGCCTTCCGTGATCCGCCTGTACAACGAGCGTTACCCCAAGATCCGCATCCGCCTGCTGGACCTCAGTGCCAACGAAGGGCTGGAAGCCGTGTTGCGAGGGGAGGCGGATTTCGGCATCAACATGATGAGCGGGCAACACCCGGATATCGAGTTCGTGCCGCTGGTCAAAGAGCCTTTCGTGCTCGCCTGTCGGCGCGATCATGAACTGGCAAAGCGGGAGTCGGTTTCCTGGATCGAACTCAGTGAATATCGCCTGATCGGTGTTGGCCGCCTGAGCGGTAACCGGATGATTCTCGACCATGCGCTGGCCGGGTTGAGCTGGCGGCCAAAGTGGTTCTATGAAGTGCAGCACCTGTCGACATCGCTGGGCATGGTCGAAGCGGGGCTGGGCATATCCGCCATGCCCAGCCTGGCGATGCCGGCTGAAGGGCATCCGACCCTGGTCAGCGTTCCGCTGGTAGATCCGGTGGTTGACCGGACCCTGGGCCTGGTTTCACGGCGTGGCGCATCACTGTCGCCTGCTGCCGAAAAATTCGTGGCAATGCTGCTGGAGCAATGGCCTCAGTAAGGATTCAGCCAAGGCGCGGTTTACCCGCGTAGGAGCGAATTCATTCGCGAAGCGGTGTTCGTGGTCAGCAAGGCCGCAGACGCAGTATTCGTGCACCATCGAACGGATCGGTCAGCCAGTGGGCCCTGACGCCGAAAGTGCTATGCAAACGCTCGGGTGTCAGCACATCCACAGGCTTGCCCAGCGCAACCATCTGGCCGTTTTCCATCACTGCCACACGGTCACAATCCAGCGCCTGATTGAGGTCGTGCAGGGCAATGATGGTGGTGACAGGCAAAGACCTGATCAGCCCCAGAATCGACAGTTGATGCTGGATATCCAGATGGTTGGTCGGCTCGTCCAGTAACAGGATCTGCGGCCGTTGCGCCAGTGCCCGGGCGATATGGGTGCGCTGGCGTTCGCCGCCGGACAGGGTATGCCAGGCGCGCTTGATCAGATGCAGCATCCCGACATCCTGCAAGGCCTGGCGAACGATGGTGTCGTCGCTGTCGCTCCAGGGTTCCAGGGCCGACAGCCAAGGCGTGCGGCCCAATTCGACGGCGTCCAGTACGGTGATTGCGTCGCTGGTTTCAGCCTGTTGTTCTACTACCGCCAACAGTTGGGCGATATCGCGGCGCTTCATGCTGGCCAGTGCCTGCCCATTGAGCTGAACCTGACCGCTGGACGGCGACTGAAGGCCCGACAGCAGCTTGAGCAGTGTCGACTTCCCCGAACCGTTGGGGCCGACAATGCCAAGGGTTTCACCCGGCGCAATGCTCAGATTCACGTCCTTGAGCAAGGCCTTGTCCTTGAGCGAATAGCCAAGCCCTGAGCAATGCAGTACCGGCGTGCCGAGGATGGGCGAAAAGGCATTCATCGTGTGGTTTTCCCCCGGATAAGAATCATCGCGAAAACGGGTGCGCCGATCAGTGCGGTGATGACGCCAATCGGCAAGACCTGGCCCTTGATCAGGGTGCGGGACAGGATGTCGGCGGCAATCAGAAACAGTGCGCCGCACAAGGCGCTGAGCGGCACCAGCCGGGCATGGCGGACTCCGGCGACCATGCGCACGGCATGGGGAATCACCAGCCCGACAAAACCGATGGAGCCGACAATGGATACCATCACTGCCGTGACCAGCGCTGCCGAAGCGATCAGCACGATTTGCACGCGCCGTACCGGGATGCCGAGGGACGCTGCCGAATCGCTGCCGAAGGTGAATGCATCCAGTGCGCGCCGATGCCAAAGGCAGACCAGCAAGCCGATCAGCACCACCGGCACCGCCAGCCATACCGAATGCCAGCGCACGCCACTGAGGTTACCCAACAGCCAGAACATGATGCCTCGTGCCTGCTCGGCGCTGGCGGATTTGGTGATGAGAAACGAGGTCAGGGCATTGAAAAGCTGCGACCCGGCGATCCCGGCCAGAATGATATGCCCGGCTGCGGTCGGGCCATGGGAAGAACGGGCGAGCAGGGCGACCAGCGAGAAGGCCGCCACCGCTCCGGCGAAGGCTCCCGCCGACATGGAAATGGCTCCGGCGCCCAGGCCCAGAATCGCCACCAGCACAGCGCCCGTCGAGGCGCCGGCGGAGATGCCCAGCAGATAGGGATCGGCCAACGGATTACGCAGCAACGATTGCAGCACCACACCGGAAATCGCCAGCCCCGCGCCACAGGCCGCCGCCACGATGGAGCGGGTCAGCCGGTAGTTCCAGACAATCCCTTCATCGATGGGGTCGAGCACATAGCCGGCAGCCCACAGTTTGTTCGCCAGCACCTGGAAGACCACAGGCAGGCTGATGCTGGTTTCACCGATGGCAGCGCCCGCAACAATGGCCAGCAGTAGAACCGCTGTAACCCAGAGCGTGTGGCCGAGCGCGGTGACCAGTTTCATTGGCCGGCGTTGTAGCGATTGGCGGCTTCGGCCAGTTCTTCTATGCCAGTGAACAGCCGGATGCTGGCCTGCATGGCATCGGCATCGATGATCACGATACGGTCATGTTTGACCGCCTCCATGTTGCGGGTCACCGGGTCGGATTTAAGGAATTCGAGTTTCTTGCGGTAATCGTCGGCCGGAAAGCGACGGCGATCCATGCGCGCGATCACCAGAATGTCCGGATTGGCCTTGGCGATGGTTTCCCAGCCCACGGTCGGCCACTCTTCATCGGACTCGACGATATTGCGCATGCCCAGGTTATTGAGCATGAAGTCCGGAATGCCTTTGCGGCCTGCCACATAAGGGTCGATGTTGATATCTGCGCTGGAGAACCAGAACACTGCGGACACATCCCGCTCCTTGTTCTGTTTGACGTTGGCGACCGCATGGGCCAGACGACTGCGCAGTTCTGCAACCAGTTGCTGACCGCGATCCTGTACGTCGAATATCCGGGCCAGTTGTTCGATGCTCTTGTAGATGGTGTCGATGCGGAAGGGCTCCAGGCGCGTGCCGTCGGCACCTACCAGATTGTCCTTGCCTTCGCAGTCGGACGGCATGATGTAGGTCGGGATCTTCAAGTCATGAAACTGCTGGCGGGTGCCGACCACGCCCTGAGCGCCCACCATCCATTCAAGCTGGACGGCCACCAGCTCCGGGCGCTTGCCGATGACGGCCTCGAAACTCGGGTCGTTGTCCGCCAGGCGCTCGACCTTGTCGTTCTGCGCCTTGAAGCGCGGCAGCACATCGTTGAACCACAGCGAAGTACCCACCAGCTTGTCGCCCAGCCCCAGTTCGTAGAGCATTTCGGTCCCGGACTGGCCGATGGTCACTGCCTTGCGCGGCGCATGCTCGAACGTCAGCTTCATGCCACAGTTTTCGACAGTGAGCGGGTATTGAGTGGGAGCGGCAAGGCTCAGGGTGGACAGGCTCAGACCGGCGATGAGTGTGGCAAGGCGAGGCAGTGACATGTAATGCGATCTCCGTTTCGTACGTGCAGGGCGCAATGTACAGACAGGAAACACATCCCCGGCACTGCACGGAAGGCAGGGCAAGGCAGCCATGAACCGGCGCGCGGATGTCCTTCCCGGACACCCCGCCGGTCAGTAAAGTTGCAGGTCGGTAGGTCTCCTGACTGGCACGTCATTGCTTTGCTCCAGCCTTCCCGGAAATCACCAGTGGCTGTCATGGAGTTGGCTCGATGCCTACAGTTGCGGGGGCAGTTTCGTTTGAGCCGCGCAGGTGCGAGGCTCTCGAATTCCCTGTTAGTTCCTCTCGGAAACCGACGGGGCGCGATGGTAAACGATAAGCCTTTTAGTGGCTAATCCTTTGCGCGAAAGCGCTGGAGGCAGTTGATCAGGTGCAGGCGCATCGCCGCCCTGGCCGCATCGCGATCCTGATGGGCGATGGCCGAGTAGATCTGCTCCTGTTCGCGCTGCTGGATATCCGGGTCATCCATGAGTTGAAATGACGGCACATTGCCGAAACCGACCCGTGCGCGAGGCAGGATGCTGTTGCCCAGTTGGGTCATGACATCGGTAAAGAAGCTGTTGGCAGTACATTGCACGATACTGCGATGAAACTCGAAATCGGCCTGGGTCGTATCGGTTTCGTTCTGGTCGCAGCGATGCAGCTCGTCCAGCGCCTTGCGTATGGCTTCAAGCTGCTCCGGTGTACGCCGTTGGGCGGCGAGGGCGGCGGACTCGGGCTCAAGGCTCAGGCGCAGCTCTATGATGGCTGCTGCATCGGGAGGGCTGCCGGAGATGGCTTCCGGAATCTGGAAGTCCCGGGGGCGCGAAGCATCGACCACGAAGGTTCCGATGCCATGGCGGGTTTCCACCAGCCCTTCGGCCTGCAAGCGCGACATCGCCTCGCGAACCACTGTGCGGCTGACACCGGTTTCCCGGATGATGACCTGCTCGGTCGGCAGCTTTTCACCGCTCTTGATCTCGCCTTCGCGGATCTTGCGCGAGAACTCGGCGACCAGTTGCTGGGTCAGGCTGGAGCGGCGGCCTGTAGGAGGGGAAGGGTGTTCCATGGGCGGGCTGATCGGGTCCGGGTCGGGGGGCTGAGTATAACCGGAGTAATGGCGTGTTTTGTGTCGTGATCGCAGCCTATACTGCGCCATTCGATCAAATTGAGGCTGCAATGTCGGACAACGTCGTTTCCTCGCAGAAAAACCATCGCCGTCTGGCTGAAACACTGGTCGACCGCTTTGCCCAGCGCATGCGCGATGGCGTGCTGCAGCGTGGCGAGAAGCTGCCTTCCGAGATCAATATCATGGAGGCCGAAGGGGTCAGCCGCACGGTGGTGCGCGATGCGTTGTCGCGGATGCAGGCGGCAGGGCTTGTCGAGACGCGCCACGGGGTCGGCACCTTTGTGCTGGACATGCCGCCACCTGAAGGTTTTTCGGTCGGGCCGGCGACCATTGCGACTGTGTCCGATGTGCTTAATCTGCTGGAGTTTCGTATCAGCCTTGAAGTCGAAGCGGCCGGGCTGGCGGCGCAACGTCGCAGTCCTGAAGCCTTGCTGGAGCTCAAGCGTGCCTTCGATGCGTTGCTTGAAGGCCCTGAAAAGTCCGGGACCACGATCAATGCCGACTTCCAGTTTCACCTCAAGATCGCCAAGGCTTCGGGTAATGCCTACCTGATCGACATCATGAAACACCTGGGCACCAAACTGATCCCGCGTACCCGCATGAATTCCGCCTACACCGGGCAAAGTGATCGCAGCGCCTACCTGGCCGGGATCAATGCCGAACATCGACAGATCTACAACGCGATTGCCGAAGGCAATGTGGATGCCGCCCGCTCGGCCATGTACCTGCACCTCAACGGCAGCCGCATCCGATTGCGGCGTACTCATAGCGAGTAGGGTTTGTTCGCGAATGAATTCGCTCCTACACCGCGGTAGGAGCGAATTTATTCGCGAAAGGATCACATAAAGTTGTACTGAATCCCCACTCGCAACCTCAGCTGGCGTTTGTCATCCTCGGAATCGACCTTGATATCGCCGATCTCGAAGAACGGCACCCATTGTTTGCTCCAGCGATACTTGAACGCCGCATTCTGTTCGTAATCGCTGGTGCCGTTGTCGTAACGGATATAGTCGGTATCGAAATAGGTGAGCTGGTACTCGTAAGTCCATGGTCCCTTGGTCGAGTAGTTGATCCAGATGTCATAGCGGTTGATCGACTGGTTGTCCATCGAGTTGTCGGGCATGGATTCGTTGATCCTGTCCCGGTCCAGCTTGATCGAGTCATAGCGGTAACGGCCTGAAATGCTCAGCGCATCGTTCACCTTGTAACCGACCTTGATGCCCGTCTTGTAAGACGTGGACTTCTCGATGCTTTCCAGTGCCAGGGAAGGCGTCACGGTCCATCTGTCGTTGAGTTTGTGCTGATAGCTGATCGTCAGTTCATGGCCGTTGCCGACGGTATTGTCGAAGGCCACATCCTGACGGTCACCCGCAGTCTTGTACTTCAGCTCACCTTCAAACCCCCAGCCACTGTCCAGGCGTGTGCCGAACTTGACCCGGTCGGAGTGCATGCGGGTGCTTTCCGCGTATTGATGTCGATAGTTGATATAGCCGCTGTCGGCATAGCTCCAGGCAGATGGCAACAGGGCGGACAGGGAGAGCAGAGCGATTGATTTTTTCATTTTTTTATTCTTGTTTGATTGAAGTTCTGGGTGTGTTGGAGCAAATCGCAGGCAGCCGAATCCCGTAGCCGTCATGGCCTGGGGTCACGCTGTCAGCGGGGTTCGGTTTTTCAGGCCGTCAGGCGACGACCGCTCAGCCGGTGAGGCGCACGTCCATGTCGCGGCTGGCCTGGATCAATAATCGGGAGTACTCGTGCTGCGCCTGATTGTTGACCAACTGGCTGCTGTCGAGGGTTTCCAGCACCTGGCCTTGCTGCATCACGGCAACCCGGTCGCACAGGTGC
The DNA here is from genome assembly GCF_015471405.1 of Pseudomonas cichorii. GTDB lineage: Bacteria > Pseudomonadota > Gammaproteobacteria > Pseudomonadales > Pseudomonadaceae > Aquipseudomonas > Aquipseudomonas serbiensis. Next base: position 177,615 of record NZ_BLVZ01000003.1, on the reverse strand, counting down.
GCCACGACGCCCAGGTCGTGCGTCACCATCAGGTAGGTGAGGCCTTGTTGCTGTCGCAGGTCGGCCAGCAGATTGAGGATTTCGGCCTGAACGGAAACGTCCAGCGCCGAGGTGGGTTCATCCAGCAGCAGGACGCGGGGTTCCAGAATCAATGCCCGGGCGATGGCGACACGCTGGCGCTGACCACCGGACAGTTGATGCGGATAGCGAAAGCGAAAGCTTTCATTGAGACCAACCCGTGACAGCACTTCGCAGACTCTTCTGTCGCGCTCGCCGATGCGATGGATGCTCAGGGGCTCCTTGAGCGCTGCATCGATGGTGTGGCGCGGGTGCAGCGAAGCATAGGGGTCCTGAAAGACCATCTGCACGGTCCGGTAATGACTGGCGTCCAGATGACGGCTTACCGCCCGGCCGGCCACGCTCAGGCTGCCGGTCCAGTGCTGGTATTGCCCGGCCAGGCAGCGCAGGACCGTAGTCTTGCCCGAACCCGACTCGCCAACCAGCCCGAACGACTGGCCCTCTGCGACTTGCAGGTTAACGTCACGCAGCACCTGATTCAGTCCTGGACCAGTACCAAAACTCAGGTTCAGTGAATCGACTCTGATCATTGCCATGGGATCATTCTCAGTGGGTGAGCCAAAGGGGATCGCGTTGCAGGACCGGCAGGCTGGCGCGCGGACGATCCAGGCTGGGCAGGGCGGCGAGCAGGCCCTGGGTGTACGGGTGGCGGGCGTGGTCCAGTTCGCTGGCCGCCAGGGATTCAACGACCCGTCCGGCGTACATCACCAGCACCCGGTCGCAGAAGTGCCGCACCAGATTCAGGTCATGGCTGATAAAGATCAGCCCCAGATCACGTTCGCTGACCAGTTCTTCCAGCACATTGAGCACCTGACGACGCACCGAGACATCCAGTGCCGAGGTGGGTTCGTCGGCGATGATCACTTGCGGGTCGGTGATCACCATCATGGCAATCATGATTCGCTGTCCCATACCGCCGGAAACCTCGTGGGGGTAGAGATCGTAAACCCGTGCCGGGTCGCGGATATGCACCTTGGCCAGCATGTCCAGGGTGCGTTCGCGGGCTTCCCGTGCCGAAACCTTGTGATGAGCCAGATAGGCCTCGGCAATCTGTTCGCCGACCTTGATCACCGGGTTCAGCGAGTATTTAGGGTCTTGCATGATCATCGACATGCGCCGACCGCGAATGCCCTGGATCTGTTTCTCGCTGCAACTGAGCAGGTCGATATCGCCGAAGCGCAGGGTCTTGGCGGTGATGCGGGCGCTCGACGGGTGCAGACGCAACAGGCTGCGGCCTACTGTGGATTTTCCGGAGCCGGACTCGCCGACGATGGCCAGTTTTTCCCGACCCAGATTGAACGAAACATCGCGTACCGCCGCCGTTGTCTTGCCAGCATTGGTGAATTCGACGCGCAAGTCTTCTACCGCAAGCTTTATCTGTGACATGGCTTTTACCTTGTTTTTGTTATTCGCTGCGTGGGTCCAGAACATCGCGCAGGCCATCACCCAGCAGGTTGAACGCCAGGCTGACCAGCATGATCGTTGCGCCGGGTGCTGCCACCAGCCACCAGCTTTCCAGCATGTAGCGTCGGCCGCTGGATATCATCGCGCCCCATTCCGGCAGTGGCGCCTGTGCGCCCAGACCGAGGAAGCCCAGTGCCGCGGCGGTGAGGATGATGCTTGCCATGTTCATGGTCAGGCGGATGATCACCGAGGACAGGCACATGGGGATGATGTGGCGACCAATGATGCGCAGTGCCGATGCGCCCTGCAGCTTGACCGCCACCACGAAGTCGGCGTTGCGCAGCGACAGGGTTTCAGCCCGCGCCAGGCGTGCAATGGGCGGCCATGCGGTCAGTGCAATGGCAATCACCGCATGTTCCAGGCCTGGGCCGAGAGCGGCGATGAACGCCAGTGCCAGAACCAGGCTGGGAAACGAGATGAAGATATCGGTGATACGCATGAACAGGCTGTCGACCCAGCCGCCAAAGTAGCCGGATACGGTGCCGATCAGCAGCCCGATCGGGCCGACGATCACGGTCACCAGCATCACGATGTACAGGGTGATGCGTGAGCCATACACCAGGCGGCTGAACACGTCCCGGCCATATTCATCGGTACCGAACCAGTTCTGTGCGCCTGGCGTGCGCAGGGCGGCTGACAGGTCCTGGGCGAGTGGGTCGTGAGTGGCAATCCATGGCGCGAAGAGGGCGACCACCATCAACGTGCTGATCACGATCAGGCCCGCCAGCGTCATCGGGTTGCGCAGCAGAAAGCGCAACAGGCGTGAGCAACTGCCGGTGAAGGCCGCGAAGCTTGAGGCGGGTGCCTGGATCATGGGTTTGGCGCTGCTTGCAATGGACGTATTCATCAGCGGGTTCTCGGATCGAAGACTTTATAGAGGGCATCGCTGATCTGGTTCAGGATCACGAAGATCAGACCGATCAGCAGCACGCAGGCCATCACCGCATTCATGTCGCCCAGCAACAGGCTGCTGGTCAGGTACTGGCCGAAGCCCGGCCAGGCAAAGACCGTTTCGATCAGTACTGCACCTTCAAGCAGGCCGCCGTAGGCCAGGGCGACGATGGTCAGCAACTGCACGCGAATGTTGCGGAAGGCATGGCCCCAGACGATTCGCCGCTGCGACAGACCCTTGACCCGCGCCGTGATGATGTACTCCTGCGACAGTTGTTCGAGCATGAAACTGCGGGTCATGCGGCTGATGTAAGCCACCGAGTTGAAACTCAGGATCACCGCTGGCAGCAGGATGTGGCGCAGTGCGCTGCGAAAGGCCTCCCAGTCGCCGGACAGGGCGGTGTCGATCAGCAGCAGCCCGGAGCGGGTTTCGATCAGGCCGTCATAGGCCAGGCCGATACGTCCGACACCACCGGCCCAGCCCAGCCAGGCGTAAAACACCAGGAACGCCATCATGCCCAGCCAGAAGATCGGCGTGGAGTAACCGAACAGTGTGATGACGCGGGCAATGTGGTCGCCGGTACGGCCTTGATGAGTCGCGGCATACACGCCCAGCGGCAGGCCGATCAGCACGCCGAACAGAATTGCCAGGGTCGCCAGTTCCAGGGTGGCCGGGAATACCCGGGCGATGTCTTCGATGACCGGATGGCCAGTGAGCAACGCCTTGCCCAGATCCCCATGCAGCAGGTCCTTGAGGTACAGACCGAACTGGGTCCAGAGCGGCTTGTCCAGGCCCAGCTCCTGATAGGCCTGAGCGTAGGCGGCTGCGTCGGCGTCAGGCCCAACGATGGCCAGCACCGGGTCCAGCGGCATGACCCGACCGATGAAGAAAGTGAGCAAAAGCAGTCCGAACAGGGTCGCCGCCACTGATCCGCCGCGCCGGGTGCCGTTGGCGACCCGACTGCTCAAAAGTGAAAATGATGCACTCGACATAATGATTCCTGCCTTCGTTGAACCCATGAGGTCAGCGTTGCTTGTAGACGTCCCGCAGGCGCGTGGTGGCTGCGCTGTGGCCCAGGTATTGGCGGACATCGGCGTGGATCACCACTTCGTCGGTCATCTGCGAGACCGGCATGATGGGGCCTGCCTTCTGGTCGTAGAGGGTCTGGATGCGCTGGTACAGGCTGAGCTGTCTGGCGGCATCGCGTTCCTGCTCGGCCTGCTCGATCAACTGGTTGATCTCGGCGTTGTAGAACGAGGTGCGCCAGCCCTGAAAATTGCTCAGCTTGGCCTGCTCGCGGTTGTCCGGGTTGTAGATCAGTGCCCGCAGGCTGGAATGGGGATGGCGTTCGGCGCCGCCGCCACCGCGACCGACCAGAATGTCGAAGCGACGATCCCGCATGGCACCGTAGATCTGGTTGCCGGTACCGGTGATGATCGTGGCCTGAATGCCAGCCTGAGCAAGGGTGGATTGCAGGCTGGTGGCGATGTTGATGAACGGGGAGTCGGTGAGTGAGCGAATGGTGATCTTGAAACCATCGGGATGCCCGGCCTCGGCCAGCAAGCGTTTGGCTTGTGTGACGTTGAGCTTGTAGCCCGGATCGTCCAGTCGCGCCGCCAGCCCTAGTTGCAGCGGGCGCTGATTGATCAGGCCGTAGTGAGGCATCACCACGTTATTGATGCCCTGATAGTCGATCAGCGAACGAATGGCCTGGCGAACCCGTATGTCCTGAAACAACGGCTGCTCCATGCTCAGGGCCACGTAATAGAGCGTGCCGCGAGGGATGGTCTGTACGCTGACTTCTTCAGAGCGGGTCAGGGCCTTGATATCGGTGGCGGCCATGCCGCGTGCCACATCCAGATCGCCGCGTTCGACCATCAGGCGCAAGGCCTGGGACTCGGTCATGTTGCGCATGATCACCCGGCGCATCTTGGCCGGCCCGCGCCAGTACTGGTCGAAGCGGGTCATGAGGATCACGTCGTTGGCACGCCAGATATCCAGCTTGAAGGCACCGGAACCTGCAGTGTGCGTCGTGAGCCAGGCTGCGCCCTGATCGTCACCCTGGGCATTTTGCATGGCCGTGACGCGATCAATCACAAAAGCACTTGGGGAAGTCGCCAGGGTATTGAGCACCAGTAACGGGTCGGTGGCCTTGGGCAGGTCGAGAACGAAAGTCGACGGTCCTTCGGCGCGCATCAGTTGGGTGACGTTCTGCGCCGTATAGCCATAGGCTTTCCAGGTGGAGGCGAGGGCTTTATTGAGAGTGACCACACGCTGCAGAGACCAGGCGACATCCTGGGCGGTCAGCGGGTTGCCGGAGTGAAAGGTCACGCCAGGACGCAGGTGAAAGGTGAGGCGCATGCGGTCCGGGCTGATTTCCCAGCGTTCGGCCAGAGCCGGAATCAACTGGTCCGGGCGTGCGGCGTCCTGTTCCAGCAGCATGTCGTAGACATTGGAGTTGACCTCCGACACCTCAAGGCCGGTTGCGCCTGCGGGGTCCAGGGACAGGAGATTGATCATGCTCATGCCGATCACCAATTGATCGACGGGTGTTTCTCCGCGTGCGGTGGCAGGCGGGGTGTGCAGAAATGTCGCCGTGAGGGCGAGGCATAGCAGCCAGGGCAGGCGCTTGGGCCAGAGTTTCATGGGGGCGGTCCTTTTTTATATTTATAAAGACACTTTGACGAGGGGCGCTCTGATCGCCCCTCGTGGTACAGCCGGTTCAGTAACGTTGCAGGGTGTGAGTCTCGATATAACTGAAGTTGATGTCTTCGCCCAGTCCCGGCTTCTGGGAAAGATGCACGTAACCGTCGCTGTCCATGGGGTCGACCAGGGTATTGAGGTAGGCCGGTACGTCATCGTACTCAAGGAAAGGGTGCAGCAGGCCGCGCTCGTACCAGCGACAGTTGCTGATGGCGCCGACCACACTCAGGTTGGCTGCGCCGTTGCCGTGGACCTCGCAGTCCATGCCGAACGATTCGGCCAGATGCGCGACTTTCATGCATGGCCCGATACCGCCAACACCTGCCACACCGGCGCGCAGGATGTCGCAGGCCTTGTTGCTGACCCAGCTGGCGCGGCTGTGGTACTTGCCGGCAATGCTTTCAGGTCCGAGTACCGGAATGTCCAGATTCGCGGCGAGCCAGGCATAGGATTCGCTGGAGTCTTCCATCATTGGCTCTTCGAACCAGGCAAAGTCGAGCTTCTGTAATTCGCGGCCTATATAAAGAGCGTCGGTGCGGCTGTACCAGTGATAGCCGTCGAGCATCAGGGCGATATCCGGCCCTACGGCTTCGCGTACGGCGGCGCAGGCCTGGACGTCCATCTGGGGGTTGGGCGCGAAGGAAATCGGTGGCATCCAGGTGTGCAGTTTGATGCCCTTGTAGCCGCGCTGGACCAGCTTCTCGGCGAACTGGCCGTATTCATCCGGCGTGGACAGACCGCCCGGCAGGTCATCGCCGCACATGGTCGAACCATAAGCCAGCACCTTGTCTCGATAACCGCCCAGCAATTTGTACACGGGCATTTTCAGGGCGCGTCCGGCCAGATCCCACAAGGCCTGCTCAACCAGCGCCAGGGCACGATCGGTAAACTGGCTGGCACTGCCGCGTTGCCAGTGAGCCAGTTCCTGCCAGATCTTTTCCCGGTTCATGGGGTTCTGGCCGATCAGCACCTTCTTCACGAATGACTCGATGATATGCGGGCGGATCAACTCGGGCGCACCAAAGGAAAAGCCTTCGCTGCCATCGTCGCAGGCGATGCGCAGCATGCCCATTTTGACCGGTTTCTCTTCGCCGGGATGGGCGTGGCCGGCGCTGTCTACAGCGCGCCGCGAAGGGTAGGAAAAGACATCGACACTGACAGAGATGATTTTCATGGGGGCCTTCATTGGTCTTGTATTTATAAAGGAGATTATTCGTATGTCGTCATACAACGTTGGGGCGATTATTTGCAGATATCGAGAGAACGGTCAATAGTGGTGTGATGACTATTTCGATTATTCGTAGTTTTTATGGGGTGTTATTGAGGTCATCATACAGGAAGGGAGGTGGATTCCTTGTTGTCGTCATACTTCTATGGGTCGAGTAGGAGCGGATTCATCCGCGAGACGTCATTGAAGTCGATATATTTTCTTCGGATGTACGGGCCTCTCGCGAATGAATTCGCTCCTACAAAAAATCCTTTTAATTCATTGCGTTGTATTTTTTACAGAGGCACCGGGAGCAGACGCTCCCGGCTTTTGAGGCGGGAGTCAGGCGGCGGTGGGTGTGAGGCTGGCCTGCAGATTCAAGCTGCGCTGGAAGAGGTTTGCAACACTGGGCTGATGGCTGATGCCGATCACCAGTGTGTCGGGCAGTTCCTGTTTCAGGATATTGAGCAGATGGCAGGCGCTCTGGTCATCCAGTTGATTGGTCGCTTCGTCCAGATACAGCGTCTGCGGTGCATACAGCAGGGCACGGGCCAGGCCCAGGCGTTGCTGCTCGCCACCGGACAGTTCGCGAGTCCATTCGGTTTGCTGTTCCAGGCGATGTTCCAGCTTCGACAGGCCGACCTGATGCAGCACCTGAACAAGACGTGCATCGGAAGGGCATTCTGTGGCCGGGTAGACCAGCAACTGACGCAACGGCATTTGCGGCAGGTAAGGCTGCTGCGGAATCAGCAGGCTCGATCCGCCCGGCAGTTCCCAGTTCCCCCGGTAGTAGGGCCACAGGCCTTGCAGGGTGCGCAGCAGAGTGGACTTGCCCAGACCGCTGCGGCCTTCGATGCGCAGCCATTCGCCTGTCGTGGCGCTGGCATTGATGTTATCCAGCAGGACGCTGCCATCGGGGCGATGGATTTGCAGGTCATCGATACGCAACGCCACGGTGCGCTCGATTTCGCGAACCTGGCCACGGGTTGCCTCAATCGCCTGCTGAAACTGGCCAAGCCGTTCCACCGTGGCGCTCCAGGCGGCGAGGCGTGGATAGACGTCGATAAACCAGCTGAGCGAGCCTTGCACCGCCGTAAAGGCACTGCGGATCTGCATCAGACCACCAAGAGTGATGGTCTTGGCCAGAAAGGCGGGCAGGGCCGCGAAGACCGGGATGATGCGGCTGACCCGGTCATAACTCACGGTGAAGAACTGCAGCTTGCGCATCCGTTCCATGAGCTGCCACCAGTTGCCGGCGATGTGTTCGAAACGTTCGCCCAGTTGGCGTTTCTCGACGGCTTCACCGCCATACAACGCGATCTGCTCGGCATGGTCGCGCTTGCGCAGCAGGCTGGCGCGAAAGTCGGCTTCGTAACGCTGCTGCTGAAAGTTGAGCGGCTGCAACGGGCTCCCGAGAAAGTGAGTGAACGCGGTGCCCAGCACGGTGTAAAGCACGGCTGCCCACAGCAGATAACCATGGATCGTGATGTCATGGCCCAGCACCTGAAAGTTCAGGACCCCCGAGAGGTTCCATAGCACGCCTGCGAAGGCCAGCACCTGAGCCAGGTTGATGATGAACGACGCCAGCAGCTCGACGCTGCGATCCACCAGCAGGTCCACGTCCTCGGCAATCCGCTGGTCCGGGTTATCCGGCTCGCCGGTCAGCCCCAGCCGATAGTAGGCCTGGCCCTGCATCCAGGCGTCGATGGTGGTTTTTGTCATCGCCCGGCGCCAGCGCAGCACCAATGCCTTGCGCAGCCATTCCAGGTAGACAACGATCACCACGTAGCCCGCGATGTACAGGCAGTACTGGCCCATCAGCGAGTACAGCGCTTCGGTCTTGAACTCGCCCAGGGTGTCGTAGAACGTCTTGCTCCAGGCGTTGATCCAGACGTTGATCTGCACCACCAGCAAGCCCATGCCGATCACACTGAGCAGCAACACCCACGACAGCCATTGCCTGCGGTCCAGCCAGTAGGGGCTGGCCAGGGCATAGAAGGTTTTCAGGGTTTTCATTGACCGGCTCCCGCCTCTTTCGGTGCAGGCAGCAGGCGGAACTGGACCAGGTTCTGCTGATCGAACAGCTCACCGGCCAGACGCTTGAGCGCCGGAACTGTCAGGGCGTCGAGCAATTGCTGTTGCTGGCTCAGGTAGCGCGGATCACCCCAGTAACGATCACTGAGAATCAGGCGGCGCATCTGGGTCTGCGGATCGTCGCGGCGCAGTTTTTCCTGATGGATCAGGTTCTTGCGGGCGGCAGCGATGTCTTTTTCGCTGATGGTTTTCGACAGCCCGGCAAGCGTGGCCTTGGCCATTTGCCAAAGCTCTTCGACACGGGCCGGATCGGTACTGAAATTCAGGCTGCTTTCAATGCGTTGGGTCTGTTGATTGAGCGTGCTGTCAAAGTTCAGTCGATAGACCCCCGAGGCTTCGCCCCGAAGCTGCTGTTTGAGGGCGGCGAGGGCTATGTCCCGCAAGGTCGCGACTCGTGCAGCGTCCACCGGTGTCCAGGTGCGCGGGTGATAGCTGAAGGCTTGCAGCACGGCACGAGGTTCGATGCCGATGGCCAGTTCCTGAGCGTGGTAGCCGCTGCGCTGCTGTTGCTGGCTGGTCTTCAGGGCCTTGCCGCGAGGAATGCCAGCCAGTTCCTGTTCCACCAGAGGCTGGAGAACGCTGACGTCCACATCGGCCATCAGGTAGTAAGTCACCGGTGCCTGGCTCAGGCGTTTCCAGTCCTTATCCAGCTCTTCAGGCTGTACGTTCTGCAATTGGGCGATGGTTGGCGTCTGCCAGTTGTCCTGGCCGTATTGCAGCTTGCGCAGGGCCTTGTCCTGTAGCTCTCGGACATTGTCGGTATTGCGCGACAGACGCCCGATCAGCTCGTCTCGCGCCTCCTCGAAAGCTTCGCTGTCGATGCCTGCTGGCGACTGGCTCAGGCGATAGGCTTGCAGCATGGCCAGAAGGCGATGTTGTGCGGGAATGTCCTTTTTGGCGTCTATTGTCGAGAGATCCATTTGCAGACGGTCTGCTTCCTGATCGAGGGATAGATTCACCCCTTGCTCGCTGCGCCAGCGGCGGATCTGCTCTTCGTTCCAGCCTTGTGGAGCGCTTTGGCCAGTCAATTGCGCCGCCATCTGGCTGCGCCAGGCTGGAATCTCGGCGGTCATGAACCCGGCGCTGGAGTCTGCTTTCATCAGCAGTCGGTCATTGTCGCCATTGCGTTTGAGCCAGACCAGACGGTCGCCGTTGCTCAACTGCCAGTATTCGACTTTCTGCTCGGCGAATGCCTTGCGTTTCACGACCTGTCCTTTGGCCGTGGCCGCAGGCAAGGCGGGCAGGGCGTCGGGTTCTGTCGAGACGGTGGCAGCTTCGGCTTGCGGGGCGTCCAGCGGGCTGCTCTGGACCTGTGCCATCAGGCTGTTTACAGCCTCAGTCGTGGGCAAGGTCAGAGGTTTCAGGCCGGGAGCCGAGAGTTGCAGGACCCGGTCCGGGCTGTCGGTCCAGCTTTTCAGGCGCTGGTTGAGGTCCTTGAGTTCGACGGTGTCGAGCGCTTTCAGGTACTGCGAAGCGATGTCGTGTTTGGTGGAGACGATGCGATTCTGATTCGTTGCATCGTTGAGGTCCGTGATCCATTGCTCGAAGGTGCGTGGTTCGTTTTTCGCCAGCATCTTTTGCGCGACGGCGCGTATTTCTTCTTTCTCGCGACGCAGATCGGTATCACGCAGGCCATAGCGCCGCACCCGCTCGATTTCCGTCAGCAATTGTTTCAATGCCGCCTGGTGAGCGTCACCTTCCACGCTCGCAGCAATGCCCAGAACGCTGGAGTAGTCGCCGATCAGGCTTTTCTGCACGGTCAGGCTGCGCACGCCGGTTTCCCGAGGCTGGATACGCAACTGGTCCAGCAAGGCCGACAGGGTAATGCGGTCGATCAGGCGTTCGCGCAGGCCGTCCTGGGTAGGCGCACGACTGTCGGGCTCATGCAGGCGAAACAGCAAGGCCACTTGATTGCTACCGCTCTGGCTGTCCTGCAGGCGGACGATTTTCAGTTGCTTGTCCAGTGGCAGCTCCCGGTAGCTTTTCTCGGGCAATGCCCCTGGCCTGGCCTTGCCGAACCAGTGTTCGATACGGTTGGGCAGGGTCGCGGGGTCGATATCGCCGACAATGGTCAGCACCATATTGTTGGGCACATACCAGCGTTGTCCGAAGCTCTTGAGTTCAGCCAGCGTGGCCGAGCGAATCGCAGCTTCGTTGCCGATGGTGCGATGCTCCGGGTAGCGTGAACCGATGCGTTGTGAGGCGGTACGCTGATCGTTCATGCGCTGGGCGACACCCAGGCCGCCGCGCCATTCTTCGATGACGACCGGACGCTCCTGCTCCAGATTTTCCGCGGTGTAATCATGGGCCAGGGTCAGGGTCGAAAGCGCCTGCAAGGCCTGCTCGGTCTGGGCCGTGCCGCCGGTAGGGCTGAGCATGTACAGGGTGCGGTCGTAGTTGGTCATGGCGTTGTAATTACGCCCCTGAGCCCAGCCCCACTGGTTCATGAGGCTGCGAATGTTCTCGCCTTGTCCGGCATGGCTGTAGAAATTCAGGTGCTCGACCAGGTGGGCGACACCCACCTGGTCATCCTCTTCATCCACGGAACCGGCCTTGACGGCCAGACGTGCATCGATTCGGCCGGGCTGGCTGACTTCACGTACCAGACGATATTCCAGGCCATTGCTCAGATGACCGCGTACGACTTGGGCGTCCCAGGCCTGTGTTTGCGGGCTGCCGGGAAACTGGGCGCAGGCGCTCAGCATCAGCAAGCCCGACAGGCTCATGATTATTTTTTTCATCAGATCAGGTATCTCGGTTAAAGCGTTTGATCAATCGGTTACGCAGAGGTCAGAAGCGGTAGCCGACTTCGAGCCAGTACTGGCGACCGGTTTCATAGGTGGTGCGGGCACTGTTGCTGACTATCGGATTGACCTTGTCGGCAACGTTGGTCACGTCCACGGCAACGAATGCGGCCTGATCCTTGCCGGTGGGTAGTTCCCAGTCCAGGCGCATGTCCCAGGTAGGGGCTGCCTTGACGGTGGCTGTTTCGTACACGGAGTAGTCTTTGCCATCAATGGTCACGTCATCGCCTGTACTGATGATCTGGTCGTAGCCACCGCGGTAGCGAAAGAAGTTGCTCCAGGTCAGGTTCAGTTGCGGTATCTCGGTGATAGTGGTCATGCGAGCTGTCCAGGGCCGGTTGAAGTCACTGGCAGGCAACTCGTTGTATTTCATCTGTTTGCCGTCATAGATCACATCTTCGTTGGTATACAACTCGGAGTTGATGGCATCGTCATAGTTGCCATAGGCATCACGAGTACGGGACCAGTCGAAGGCCATCTGCACGCTGGTCCGGGTGCCCTGGAACTTGAGTTCATGCAAAGGGGTGACGCTCAGCGTGATGTTGTCGCTTTCGCTCATCCCTTCGTTGGTGTAGGTGAAGTATTCGGTCGCATAGCCGTTCTCGGCTGCCAATCCCTGGACACGAGCCGATGAGCGATTGATCTTGTCTCTGCCCTTGCGGTTGACATATTTCAGACGAAAGTCGGTATCCAGCCAGCGCTGATCGATGCCCAGAGTCAGTTCGTCGTCATAAGGAACATCAAGGGAGGTGAACTTGCTGGTGCTGGCCTGCCGGGTTCCTACCCAGGCGCCGGTCTGGGTTTCGCGGGCATAACTGGTATTGAGCGTGCCGCGTCCGTCTGCCAGCCGATACTTGAACAGGTTGCGGCCGTAGTAACGGTTGGCACCAAAGACCAGCACGGTGCTGCGGTCGCCGAACAGGTCGTAGTCGCCGGAAAAGCGTGGAGCAATGGTCTTCTTCTCCATATAGTCGTCGCCCTCAAAGCGCACGCCTGGACGCAGGGTCAGCTTGCCGATTTCAATCTTGTCCTGGGCGAAGAAGGCATATTTGTTTTCCGTCAGTTCAATCTTGCCGGCTTCATAGGTGGTCATCCGTGTGGCGTATTGCCGGATGTTGCCATTGAGCATCCTGCCGATCGAGCAAAGCGAGTCGTTACCGGCGCACGTGGCGACATTGTCCCGGCGGAATGTGGTTGCGGAGGTCACGTCGTCAAGGCGTTCCCAGGTTGCGACCTGGTGTGACAACTCCATGCCTGTCGTGAAGTTGTGAGTGGTGCCTGCAATCTGGATCGGGAACCAGTCGGCCTTGGTGTTATAGGTGATGCCGCGCTGTGTCTGTTCGAGCGACCCGGACGAGCCCTCGGCGCTGCGGGCTGTGTTGCTGTTGGGGTTGCCCCAGTTCTTTACGGTCGAGAAGTACCAGTTGATGTATTCGTCTGACTCGGCATCCCGCGAACTGTTCAGGTTGGTAAGCGCCAGTTTATTGGTCCAGACGGCATTGTCACCTTGCCACTTGGCGTTGATCGCGCCCTGAAAGCCACCGCCTTCTGTGGTGAAGCCGGAGTTGATGCGGTTGGCCCGGAAGTAAAAATTTTCCTGCGGGGCATAGGTCAGCGAGGTATCGAGGGTCAGTCGCTCGCTGGCATTCCAGTAGGTCTTGAGCAGGTAGTTGTCGATACGGCGTGTCTGGTCTTTGGTATTGGGGCTGGTATCACTTCTGTAGCCGTTATCGTAGACATTCAGCGGAATGGTGGCCCGTTTCTGGGAAAAGTTGAGAATGGCCCCGAAGTTCTCTGTCAGATGACCTTCCAGTGTGCCCCGCACAGTGGTTTTCTCGAACTGAGGCTGGTATTGCTCGTCCGTGGAGGTCTGGAAGCCTTCCTGGTCCTCGCCACTGATGTGGTATTTGGTCCATTCCGAGCGTGTCATGGACGCTGAAATCTTGCCATGCATTTCCTGGGTGGGTTTACGGGTAATGGCGTCTACCACACCACCATTGAAGCCCCCGTATTCAGCGGGGACGTTACTGTCGTAAACGCGAACTTCTTCGAGCAGGTCGGCATCCAGCGCAATGCCGTGTGAACGGCTGGGTGCCGAGTCGAACTGGCGAATGGAGTTGTAGTCGTGCTCGCCCGGATCCAGGTCGTTATTGATCGAGATGCCATCGATCATGAAGTTGTTCTGGTAGAACTTGGCGCCGTTGATGCTGATATCCGCCGGGTCGATTTCGCCGGGAGAATTGGAGCTTTGCTGAGCATTGTTGAATTGCACGTTTGGGTGCATGCGCAGCAGGGTGGTGATGTCGCCATTGGCACCGGGGAAGGCTTCGATGGCCTTGCGACCGATCACGGTCTGTCCCTGGAAACTGTTTTCTACCGGCTCACCCAGCACCACCGTGCTCTGCAACTCCATCGGCGCATCGAAGCCGCTGGTCCGGGTCAGGTGAAACACCAGGCTGCCATCTTCATAGCCCCAGCCGATGCCAGTGCCATGCAGCAGTTTCGCGAGGGCCTGTTCGCTGCTCATCTGGCCTTGTACGGCTTGTGAGTAACGGTTGCCCAGCAAGGCCGGGTCGACGCTGACTTGCAGGCCGCTCTGCTGGCCGAAGCTGATCAGCGCGGCCGAGAGTTCTTGTACCGAGATATCAAAACTATGGCGGGTTTGCAGGATTTGCTCACGCTCGCTCAGCGGTTCGCTGGCCATTACGTTCTGGCTGCTGATCATCCAGCACAGGCTCAAGGCGCTGAGTTGTGTGGCGTGATTCAGGTGTTTGCGAATCGCTGTGCCCAGGCTTCGCGATGGCTGAGTGTTCGGTGTCATCCCACGTCCCCGTACGGGCTTAAAACCCGCATTTTTGAATGAGAATTGATCTCAATGTTATGTGCGAGTCAAAGGACGGGGCAGCGCGGGAAATTTTCAGAAAATAATTGAAAAAACTTCATGAAGGGCGGGCAGAGGCCATTCTCAGGTCGTTTTCAGTCGAAATTGAACAGGCGCTGGATCAGTTTCGGGGTACTGCCAGTCCAGCGTTTGAAGGATCGGCGGAAGTTGGCGGGGTCATTGAAGTTCAGGTATTCGGCGACGGCTTCATTGCTCATACCCTTGATCTGATACAGGTGCAGGGCCACGTGTTTGCGGGCCAGATCGTGCTGGGCCTGGAAACTGGTGCCGTGTTTCTGCAGTTTGCGCTTGAGGGTCGCCGGGCTCATGGCGAAAGCCTGGGCGACCTGATCCAGGTTCGGTGCTTCACGCACGTTATCGCGCAGATAACGGTAGATCCGGTCCAGCAGGCTGGCGTACATGCCCAGCGTTTCCAGTTGTGCGCTGGCTTCCTGCTGAGCGACTTGCCCGGCAATCGGAGACGCGCCCGGCCATGGACGGGTCAGGCATTCTCTGGGAAGGCGCATCATGTCCAGTGGTCGCCCGAACGAGGTGTTTTCCCCCAGATGAACCCAGTACTGCTCGACGTAGCGTGGCTCGTCATGACAGAAACTGCATTCCCAGGGCAGACGCTCACCGCCCAGCAGATGACTCATCGCGATCAGCGCGGTCATGCCGGCTTCCAGCACAAACCGCTGCTGCTCGCCTGCGCCGCAACTGTCCAGCCAGTAGAGATAGGCATAGTGCTCGTCCAGTTCCAGGCGCGGCGTCAGCAGCGGGCTGAGCAGCGCCTGCTGCTGGATCAGGATTTCCAGAGCCTGATGCAGATTTCGGGCATGGCGCAAGGCATGACTGGCTGCACCGTAATGGCCGGGAAACAGGCGCTGGCCAAACAGGAAGCTGGTGTCATCGGCGCCCATCTGCCGTTGGGCATTGCCGATCAGGGCGAAGAATTGTTGCGGGCTCAGGCGTGTCTTGCCTGCAATGATGTCCTCGTAGAACAGACCGGTGCCTTTGAGCAGGCGGTGGCTGTCGATAGCGCGCGACAACGCCAGGTCAATCAGCGTTGCCGGCTGGTAATGGCCGGGAATGAATCGGCTGTCGGTTTCGTACCAGTCGCTCTTGATGGTCATGGCAGGCCTCAGGCTATTCGCGGCAGAGGTTGCCGGGCGCGGGCCAGTGACAGGTTCAGGCGCTTGAGCAGGTTTTCGGGTGTTTCGTCCATGGCCATTACGGCGGCAGTGCTGGCTGACAGATGAAGCCGCTCACCCTGTTGCCGGGTCTTGTGGGCCAGCCCGGCAACGGCTTGCTGCAACTCCAGGGCAAACAGTTTTGCCTGGCTTTCGCCGGTATTGGGCAGCAGCACGACAAACCGGTCACCCGCCAGACGACAGAGCAGATCCTGGCGACGCAGGTTCAGCACCAGCAGATGGCTGAGGGCCGACAGCACTTCATCGCCTTCGCCATGACCGAACGACTGATTGATGGCGCTGAAATTGTCGATATCCACCACCACCAGTGACAGGGGTTGCTGCTGGCGCTGGCTCTGTTCCAGGCTGAGCACCAACTGGCGCTTGAGGTAATCGGCGCTTCCCAGCGGGGTGAGCTTGTCGAACAGCCGATGCTCGCGAAAGCCGCGCTCACGCTTTTCCATCTGTGCGCTGATTGCCAGTTGTTCCCGGTGCCAGTGATAGATACCGATGGTCAACAGAATCAAACCCACTGGCATCGGGCCGGACTCCAGCCAATGGTCCCAGCCGATTTCCTTGGGCAGGCGGATGAACTCGTCCAGCGCATCGATCCACCAGGAAAAGAATACGCAGCTCAGGCCCACGGACAGGTAATTGGTTACCCGACCGGCCGGGCGGCTCTTGAACACCAGAAACAGCCAGGTCAAGGCCAGCAGCGCCGAGCCGCCTTCGCCGATGATATCCAGCCATTTCCATTCGCTGACGTATTTGATATCGCCAAAAGCCAGGAATGCGAGCAGCCCCATATTGGCCGCGACCATCAGCAGGGCGAGTTTCCCGCGGTGGGGTTTGAGGATGCTGAACATGGCCTGACGGGCTCCTGGAGCGCTGAATGTCGGCCAGCAGAACAGATGACTGTGACAGTTGGGTGACGGCGCAAAGGGTCGAATCAGCTCATGGTGTGTGCCTGTTTTTCGCGAATGAATTCGCTCCTGCCGGGGCTTTAGGAGCGAATTCATTCGCGAAGCTCCAAAGACTCCCCACAACCCAAAGTCAAATCAGCTCATTTCACCCCTGAAACCCTCAATTTCAGGGGTTTTCGGCGTTATCTGTCACAGAACCGTCACGCCTGGACTCTAGCTTGCGCCTCCAGTTGCCGGGTCATTTGCCTGGCCCATCGTGAAGCCTGGAGAGGACAGACATGTACAAGCGCCGCAGCAGGGCACAACTGGTCGGCTACGCACTCAGCGCACTGGCCCTGGCGATTGCCAACGAGCGGCTTCAGGCTGCCGAAGTCAATGCCATCGAGCATGTCGAGGTGGTGGGGCAGGCGGCAAGTATCGATCAGGCCCTCAAGGAACAGCGCTCCTCGGACAGCATCAAGAGCGTGGTGCATGCCGATGGCGTGGCCCAATTGCCGGACCAGAACGTTGCCGAAGCGGTGCAGCGTCTGCCGGGCATCAGCGTTGAGCGCGATCAGGGTGAAGGCCGTTTCGTGACGGTGCGGGGCCTGGCCCCGGACCTGAACAGCGTGACCATCAATGGCACACTCGTACCGGCACCGGAAAGTGACCGTCGCGCAGTGGCGCTGGATGTCTTGCCCTCGGAGCTGGTGCAATCGCTGTCTGTCATCAAGACCCTGACGCCGGACATGGACGCCAACTCCCTGGGCGGCACGGTGGATGTCGAGAGCCTTTCGGCGTTCGATCACAAGGGGTTGTTCTATACCGGTAGCAGCGAAGCCAGTTATGACAAGAACAGCGGCCAGACCAGCCCGAAGTTTTCCGGCGCGGCCAGCAATCGCTTTAGCCTGGGTGATGGCATCGACAACTTCGGTGTCGCGGCGGCTCTCAGCTGGCAGAAGCGCGACTTCGGTTCTGACAACGTCGAAACGGGCGGTGCCTGGGATGGCCGGAGCCTGCAAGAGTTCGAGCAGCGCAACTATGACATCAGCCGCGAGCGTGCTGGCGGCGGTCTGAACTTCGATTACAAGCCGGATGATGTCAGCAGTTTCTACCTGCGAACCTTGTACAGCCGCTTCAAGGACGATGAAGTCCGTACCACCAATGGTTTCGAGTTCGCCGATGCGCAAAGCGCCGGTACGCTGGGCGATGCCGAAGGCACCCGCAAGCTCAAGGCGCGCACTGAAACCCAGGAGATCAAATCCTTTGTGTTCGGCGGTGAGCGCATGTACGACCTGTGGACTGTCAGCGGTCAGGCCGGTTATAGCGAGTCCAGCGAAGACAGCCCTGGCCATATCGCAGGCGCCACGTTCGTGGGCAACAATGACTTCGCCAACACCGGTTTCTACGACACTGAAACGCCGCGCCCGATTGTCGGCTCCGCTTTTTACGATGCCTCGAACTTCACTCTCGACAAGGTGGACTGGGAAAAGCAGAACACCAGGGACAAGGAAAAGAACCTGCGTCTGGACCTGGCCCGGGATTACGACTTAAAGGGGTATGCCTCGCAATTCAAGTTCGGTGGCAAGGTCAGCCGGCGTGACAAGACCAACGATCTGGAGGTCTGGAAATACGAGGACTTCGATACGCTGGGTTTCACTTCCAGTGATTTGAATCTGACGCAATTCCAGAAAGGCACAATCGATTACCGGCTGGGTAATTTCGGTAACGGCATCAGTCCCGGCGCCATCAAAGGGTTGCTGGGTGGCCTGAATGCTGCGGACTTCTACGATGAGTCGGAGTCGCGGGCCAATGACTTCACGATCAGTGAAGACATCAACGCCGGTTACTTCATGAACACCATCGATATCGATAAATGGCGCTTCATTGCCGGCCTTCGCTACGAAGGCACCGAGATGGAAGCCAAGGGAACCGGCGTACGCGACGGGGTGTTCGAGTCGAGCCAGACCCGACGCGATTACCACCACTGGCTGCCGGGCCTGCATGCACGCTATCAGATCGACAAGAACACCCAGTTGCGCGCCGCCTGGACCAAAAGCGTTGTGCGTCCGACCTTCGGGCAACTGGCACCGGGTTTTGTGATCGATGATGACGAAGCCACTTTCGGCAATCCGGACCTCAAGCCACTGGAGTCCAGCAACCTGGACCTGGGCATTGAACGCTTCATGGGGCGCGCCGGCACGGTTTCGGCCTTCGTGTTCTACAAGGATATCCAGAATTTCGTTTACAACACCGATCTGGCGGGTACGGGGCAGTGGGCGAGTTTTTCCGAGGCCAACACTTACGCCAATGGCGACAAGGCCAAGCTGTATGGTCTTGAGCTGGCGTACTCGCAGAAACTCGACTGGTTGCCTGCGCCCTGGAATGGCCTGCTGCTGGGCGCCAACGCTACTTTCAGCCGCTCGGACGCCAGCATCAAGGGCTTCGACCAGAGCACGGGCACCAACCGCAAGCGCGATATCGATCTGCCGAGCCAGTCCGATACGGTCGGCAACCTGATGCTTGGCTGGGAAAACGACAAGCTCAGCCTGCGTCTGTCGGCCAACTACAAGTCGGCCTATCTGTATGAGCTGGCGGCCATTGGCGACAAGGACCATGACCTGTACGTCGACGGCCAGACCTTCATCGATTTCAGCGCTCGCTACTCGCTGACCAAGAACCTGAAAGTCAGTTTCGAGGCGCAAAACCTCACCGATCAGCCG
Source organism: Pseudomonas cichorii (assembly GCF_015471405.1). Taxonomy (GTDB): domain Bacteria; phylum Pseudomonadota; class Gammaproteobacteria; order Pseudomonadales; family Pseudomonadaceae; genus Aquipseudomonas; species Aquipseudomonas serbiensis. The sequence goes on along the minus strand of NZ_BLVZ01000003.1, from coordinate 158,677 downwards.
TACTTCGTCTATGCCGGCCATCGCTCTCTCAACAGCCAATACGAAGAGTACGGCCCGACCTACAAGGTCGGCCTGACATTCACCCATTTCTGATCGATACCGGCAGCCCTTCACCCGTGTTGCCGGATAACCTTGTGCAAGGATTCAAGTGTTCATGAAGATTTTGTTGCCACGTAAAGCGGGTTGCCTGTCGCTGTTGATCGGCCTGATGGCCGGGGCCGTACAGGCTGCGCCCACTCCCGAGATGAGCCTTGGGCGCTGGGCCGAAAGCGAGCCGTTCAAGGCCCAGTCCGTGGGTTTTCTGCCTGGCAGTGACGGGGCGAAACGCCTGGCCGCCAGTGTCAAATCCGGCCTGTTGCTGCTCGATGACAAAGGGCGCCAACTGGCCCGGCTGCCGGGTTCCTATCAGGCGCTGGATAGCCGTCAGAGTGGTGAGACGGCATTGGTGGCGACGCTGGACAACCTGCGTCAGCAACCGATGCTGAGCCGCATCGATCCGGCAAAGAACCAATGGTCAAAGCCTGTTTACCTGCCAGCACGGGATTATTCGGTCACCGGCTTGTGCCTGTATCGCGATGACGCCAGCAACCTGTTCCTGTTTCTGGTCGGCGACGAGGGCAAGGGTGAGCAATGGCTGGTCGGCAGCGGGGAGCACCTCGGCGAGCAGCCTCGCCTGGTGCGCAACCTGCCGCTGCCGCCCAATGCGGAGTTCTGTCAGGTGGACGACGCGGCACATCGCTTGTTCGTCAATGAGCAGAACATCGGCTGGTGGGCTTACCCGGCGCATCCCGAAGCCGATGTAGCCCGCACGCCGGTTGCCTTGCGTGAGCCGTTTGGCGCAATCAAGCAGGCGGCGGGGGCCATGGCGGTCGTCCCTGGTGGTTTGCTGGCGCTCGATCCCAAGGGCAAGGCCTTGCACCTCTATCAGCAGCAGGGCGATGGCGAGAGCTGGTCATCGGTAGCCGAACTGTCGCTGATGAACCTGAAAAAGCCTGAAGGCCTGTCGATTCATGAAAGCCAGAGTGGCCTGCAATTGCTGCTCAACGATAACGACGGTGACCGCCTGTTTGAGGGGGAACTGAGCTGGAAGCCTGAACCGGTCGCTCTGGCTGCGCCGCTGCCCGGCGTGGCGGCTATCGCTCAGAGTCAGCCGGTAGCGCGTCAGGGCGATGCTGCGGACGATCCTGCGATCTGGATTCATCCGAAAAATCCGGCCCAAAGTCGCGTGCTGGGCACCAACAAGAAGCAGGGGCTGCTGGTTTATGACCTGAAGGGCAAGCAGCTTCAGGAACTGGCCGTCGGACGTCTGAACAACGTCGATGTACGGCCCGGCTTCATGCTGGGCAAGCAGAAGGTCGATCTGGCGGTTGCCAGCAATCGTGATCGCAACAGCCTGAGCCTGTTCAGCATCGACCGTAACAGTGGCGCGCTTCGCGAGGCGGGCGAAATTCCCACGCCGCTGGCGCAGATCTATGGCATCTGCCTGTTCCAGCCTGCCAGTGGCGAGCTCTATGCCTTCGCCAACGGCAAGGATGGCAGCTTCCTCCAATACCGGATCAGCGCGCCTGACGGCAAGGCCAGGGGTGAACTGGTGCGCAGTTTCAAGGTGGACAGCCAGCCGGAAGGCTGCGTGGCCGACGATCAGCGCCAGCGGCTGTTTCTTGGCGAGGAGGACGTTGGTGTCTGGGCGGTGGATGCCCGTGCCGATCAGCCCGCAACACTGTCCAGCGTGATCAAGGTCGGCGATGTGGTACATGCCGATGTCGAGGGGCTGGCGCTGTATCAGAGCGAGCAGCATGACTATCTGGTGATCTCCAGCCAGGGCAATGACAGCTATGTGGTGGTGGATGCCGAACCGCCTTATGCGCTGCGCGGCGCATTTCGTGTGGGCCTCAATGCCAGGCTCGGGATTGATGGGACTTCTGAAACCGATGGTCTGGAAGTGACCTCGGCCAACCTTGGCGGCCCATGGAGCAAAGGCATGCTGGTGGTGCAGGACGGCCGCAAGCGCATGCCCGAACAGGCGCAGAACTTCAAATTCATCCCTTGGGCCGATGTGGTTAAAACCCTGGCTCTGCCGTAAGTCGTTTGTCATCAAGCGGTGATAAACAATCGATTCATAAAGGCACTGACCTTGACCGGAAGGTGCCATACATCAGGAATTCCACGATGCACGCCACGCTAGAACACATGACCCTCTGGGGGTTGATCAGCAATGCCAGCGTACTGGTCCAGGCTGTGATGCTGACCCTGCTGATGGCCTCGCTGACCAGTTGGTATCTGATCATCCAGCGCAGCCTTGCCTTGCGTCACGACGAACATTCCATGGATGCTTTCCAGCAGCGCTTTCGTCGCGAACCGGAACTGTCGCCGCTGTACAGCGAGGCCACTGAAGCCCGTGATCGAGCCAACGGCATTCAGCAGATATTTCAGGCGGGTTATGCCGAGTATCAGCAGCTCAGGCATCGTCCGGACATTGAACCCGATGCCGTGTTGTCCGGCGTCGAGCGTTCGCTTCAAGTGGCAATCAGCGAGCAGGAACTGCAACTGGAAAAGGGCCTGCAATTTCTTGCCACGGTGGGCTCGGTCAGCCCGTACATCGGTCTGTTCGGCACTGTCTGGGGCATCATGAATGCCTTCATCGGCTTGTCTCAGGTGCAGCAAGCCACGCTGTCCACAGTCGCGCCCGGTATTGCCGAAGCCTTGATTGCGACCGCCATCGGCCTGTTCGCAGCCATTCCTGCCGTGATTGCCTACAACCGCTTTGCCGCACGCGGCCAGACCCTTGCGGCTCGCTACTACAGCTTCGGCAACGAAATGCAGGTGCGTTTGAATCGAACCCTGCAAGGCCTGACACGTACTATGGCCGCTGTGGCCTGAGGGACTTTCCATGCTGGTCAAACCTCAACGCAAACATGGTCCGAAAGCCGAAATGAACGTCGTACCCTATATCGACGTCATGCTGGTGCTGCTGGTTATTTTCATGGTGACCGCGCCGATGCTGACCCAGGGCGTGAAGATCGAACTGCCGAAAGTTGCCAGTGAGGCGCTGCCCACCGACACCAAGCAGCGCATCGTGACCTTGTCAGTCAAGGCCGAAGGCGGTTACTACTGGAACCTCGGGGAAAACGTCGACACCCATTCGCAGACCGATACCGCTGCCAGTCTGGAAGATATGCAAGACCGCATTGCCCGACTGGTGGCCGAACGTGCAGATACCCAGGTATTCATCCGCGCAGACGACAAGGCCGATTATGGGCGGGTGGTTGCCGCCATGGCCGCTTTGCAGCATAGCGGCGTGACTCATCTGGGACTGGTGACAGAGGCCCCGCAATGACCACCATGACACTGGAATTCGAGTCGTCTGGCTCCAGCGCCATGGACTGGAGCAGGTTACGTAACAACGGGCTGGCTGCTGCCATCGCCTTTACTCTGCATGGCGCGCTGCTGGGCGGGTTGATGTTCGGCTGGAGCATTCAGGAAAAAACGCCTGAACCCGCCCGAACGATCACCACCCAGTTGTTTATCCTGCCGCCCGAACCGGCACCTGCCATGATTGCCCCTGCGTCGGTCATTGAGCCTGCGGTTGAGCCAGTGCCCGTTGCCAGGCCCATCGAACCCGCCAGGCCACAGATCGATACACAACGTCAGGCCCGCCAACTCGAACAGGCCGCACTGACGCGCAAGCGCGTCGAAGAGCAAAAGCGCGAGCAACGGCAACATGCCCAGGAGGCCGAGCAGCAGCGTCAGCAGGAACAACAGCGCGTGGCGCAGCAGCAGGCCGAGCAACAACGCCAGGCCGAACAGGCCAGACAAACCGCTGAACGCGCCCGCCAGGCCAAGCAACAGACGGCAGCCGCCGCCGACAGCAGCCAATACCAGCCTCTGAGCAAAGAAGCCCCCGACTATCCCCAGCGCGCACTGGACAAAGGCATCGAAGGCGACTGCACCGTTATCTACGACGTTTCCCCTCAAGGCCGCGTCGTCAACCCACAGGTTCAAGGTACCTGTCATCCGCTGTTTATAAGGCCATCAATGACCGCAGCGGAAACCTTCCGGTATCAGCCGAGAATTGTGGAGGGAAGGGCGGTGACGGTTTCGGGGGTGAAGAATACGTTTCATTACCGGATCAGTCAGTAAAGCAGTGTTCCGTTTCAAAACTACCGCGAGATCACCAGCACCCAAGGTCCCCAGCTTTCAATCTTCGCCCCATGGGGCTGCGCCATTGCACGCAATGCGGCCTCGGGGTTGCTGGTGTCGTACACGCCGGTAATGCGTTTCTCGGCCAGTTGCGAGTCTTTCAGCCAGAGGGTGCCGGGCAGGTAGCGGCGCAGTTCGTCCACTATATCGGCCATGCGGGCGTTGTCGGCGACTAGCTGGCCGTTACGCCAGGTGGCGATGCGGTTGGCAGGCAGGGTTTGCAGTTTTGCCTGGCCGGTGCTGCGGTTGAAGTCCAGTAGCTGGCCTGCGCTCAGGCCTGGATTCAGGATTCGGTTTGAACCGCGCTCAATGACCTTTACTGAGCCATGCTGTACGCCAACTTCAATATTCTTCGCTTCCAGATCGACATTGAAGGCTGTGCCGGTGACGGTCACGTCGAGGTCTTGTGCGCTTACATTGAAGGGCTTGCTGCGATCAGGCTTGACCTCGAAAAAGGCTTGCCCGCACAGCAGGCGAATATCGCGGCGGGTTGCCGTGAATTCAAAGGCAATGGCGCTGTTGCTGTCGAGCACTGCGCGGCTGCCGTCCGGCAACTGGATTTCGCGTCGCTCGCTGGCGGTCTGGAAGTCCGCCTGCAAGGCAGTATTCAGACTGGGAGCCACGGCAGCCACGAGGCAGGCAGCAAGCGCTCCGCCTACGGCCCAACTCAAGGTGCGTCGGCGTCTTGGGCGGGCGACGAAAGGTGCGGGTGGTGCAGGGGCTGTCGCTACAGGTGGAACCGGAGGCCATTTATGGGCTGTTGCCGGAGTAAGCTGGCCGGTCAGGCTCCAGACACGTTCGGCCTTGAGCAAGGCTTCGGCATTTTCCGGTGCGGCCTGCAGCCAGTCCTGAAGCTCAGCCTGCAAGCGAGCATCGTCGGGCCCCTGCCGGACACGCATCAGCCAATCCAGGGCAATATCCAGACGAGCTTGGCGAGGTTCGGCTTGCGGCATGTCCGGCAAGACTCCAGCTGTAGAAAAGGCGTGAGAGGGTCGCACACTATGGCTCCCTTCTGCAAAAGACGTTTGGCTCGTGTTTTTTTTCAGATTTTCCTGAAAATTCTTTGAACGGGGCTCAGCCATTGCCTCGCTCCAGCCAGGCTGCGCAATGACTCAAGGCATCATGTACCAACTGGTGAGTCAGCCCGACCGAGATACCCAGAGCTGCTGCGATCTGTTGCAGGGTGTAGCCACCGAGACGATGCATCTCGAAAGCCATGCGGGTTCGCTCCGGTAATTGTGCCAGGGCATCGGAGACTTGTTGCAGCTCATCATGGCTGACCGCTTCCTGCTCGGGGGACGCAGTAGCGGCTGGTAGCTCCGCCAGCAGGGTGTCGCCGTCGGGCTGGCGTTTTTCGGTCGCAATACTGCGTGTCAGGTCCAGGGCCAGGTTTCGTACGATTCGATACAGATAGCCGACCGGATGGTCGATGGTGGTGTCTTGATTGGGGCGACCATTGAAACGCAGCCAGGCTTCCTGGACCACATCTTCGGCGCGAGCACGGCAGCCTACGATGGGCGCGGCATAGTCCACCAAGGCAGAGCGATGCGCCATATAAAGGTCGAGTTTGCTGGCGGACGAATCCACGGAGGTTAGTGCTCGTATCGCGTGGGGAGGTGCGACATGTCCTGCCCGAAAGTGGGCATGCTACCTGTTTTCGATAATCATTATCAAATGCGATTTATGTCTTTCTGCCACTGCATTGTCAGGGGCGCAGCCTTGCACTGCGCCCCTGATTCCGGACTTCAGAAGATATAGTCGGTGGTCAGGAAGCTGGACTCCCGGTTACGGATGATGTCGCTGATCAGTGTCTTGTTGCTGTCCTGGAACTTGGTCGCTACCAGCGTACGGATCGAGAACACGCGCAAGGCATCGTGAACCGACAGGGTGCCCTCGGCGGAATTCTTGCGGCCATTGAACGGGTACTGGTCCGGGCCTCGCTGGCATTGGGCGTTGATATTGATCCGGCCCACCTGATTGGCAAAGGCATCCACCAGTCGTCCGACCTGGGTAGAGTCATTGCCGAATATGCTCAGTTGCTGGCCGAAGTCGGAGTCGAGCACATAGTCGATCACGGTTTGCAGATCCCGATAAGCGACTACCGGCACGACCGGGCCGAACTGTTCTTCGTGGTAGACGCGCATGTCCGGTGTCACGGGGTACAGCAGGGCAGGGTAGAAGAAGGTTTCGCTGAAGTCTGCGCCGCCTTCATTGACGACCCGGGCACCCTTTGCGGTGGCGTCGACAACCAGGCCTTGCAGGTAGTCAGTCTTGCCTGGCTCCGGCAGTGGCGTAAGGGACACGCCAGGCTCCCAAGGCATGCCGGGCTTCAACTGTGCCAGCTTCTGCTGGAATTTCTCCAGAAAACCATCCACCACATCCTCATGGACGAAGAGGATCTTCAGGGCTGTGCAACGTTGACCATTGAAAGACAGCGAACCGGTCACCGCTTCGTTGACGGCGTTATCCAGATCCACATCGGGCAGCACGATGCCGGGATTTTTTGCATCCAGCCCCAGCGCGGCACGAAGGCGGTGAGGACGGGGATGCAGCTTTTTCAGGTCGCTGGCGGCCTTGTTGGTGCCGATAAAGGCAAAGATGTCGATCTTGCCGGTGGCCATCAAGGCACTGACCGTTTCCCTGCCGCGCCCGTAGATCACATTGATGACCCCGGCCGGAAAGCTGTCCCGGAAGGCTTCAAGCAGCGGACGAATCAGCAGCACGCCGAACTTGGCGGGCTTGAAGACCACGGTATTGCCCATGATCAGGGCCGGAATGAGGGTGGTGAAGGTTTCGTTGAGCGGATAATTGTAAGGCCCCATGCACAGCGTCACGCCAAGCGGTACACGACGGATCTGGCCAAGGGTGTCCTGTTCCAGCTCGAAACGACTGGAGCGGCGGTCCAGTTCTTTCAGGGCATTGATGGTGTCGACGATGTAATCGCAGGTACGGTCGAACTCCTTTTCCGAGTCCTTGAGGTTCTTGCCGATCTCCCACATCAGCAGATTCACCACGGCCTGGCGTTGTTCACGCATGCGTTTGAGGAACGACTCTACATGCTGAATGCGCTCCACCACACGCATCGTCGGCCAGCGACCCTGGCCACGATCATAAGCCTGAACCGCAGCATCGAGTGCCGTCATGGCCGTTTCTGCATCCAGCAGCGGCGTACTGCCCAGAATCACCGACTCAAGCCCCGTTTCACTTCTCAGACAAACCGGACTGCGCACCGGAGCCAGAGGCCCTTGCCATGATTGCAGTACACCATTGACCAGATATTCCCGCTGCTCGATGGCCGGGCCTGTACGGTACTGCTCCGGAATGTCGTCAGCGGTGGGGAACAACGTTTCAAGACGGTTAGCCTGGGTCATCTCGTTCTCCTTTCTGTGATAAGCGTTGCGGGGGCAAGCGAACACACTACGCCACAGCAAACCCACGACGAAACCCTGCGCCTGCAAATGACTGTTTATGCTCAATATTTTTTCAAGGGGATGCTTGACTTACCTATTTTAATCAGTAAGATAGCTCTCATTCCGCGATAGCTCAGTTGGTAGAGCAAGTGACTGTTAATCACTGGGTCCCTGGTTCGAGTCCAGGTCGTGGAGCCAGAATTTTTTGATGTAAATCAAGGTCTTGCGTCGTTTCTGCTGAAAGCGCATACCAATGACAGCTGATACGTCATTGGGCTTTCAGAAGTAAAAACGTCCAAGACCTTTTTTTATATCTGAAAACAAGGTCGCACTCCCTATTCTGACGATCCGGCGCCGTCTCTAATCAATCGATTCAGAGGCGTGCATCATGAGAATCGTATCCATCTTCAGGTGCTTTTACGCAGTCAGCCCCCTCACAAAGGCAAGTCCTGTAGGGTATTGGCGTTTGCTTTCTGATTCGCTTTTCAGCCATCGCTTCAAATGATGCCTCGGCCTTTTCTGTATTTTTTGGGGTGTGGTCACCGTTCCGTCCGAGGATCACCCCGGTTGCGTGTTGTTGCAGCTCTTCCAGTAATGCATGCACACGACCCGCATGGCTTCACGTGCCATAAGCACTGAGAAACCTTCATCAACTCTAGCTGACACCCTGGGATTGAAATATCTAAAAACACATTTTCTTCAGAAGTGTTGTACGACGTCTAATGAGTTGTGTTCGACTGCTATGGATCTAACAAAAACAATAATGGAGACATCCTCTATGGCAAGCATTCCTTCCGTTGAAGGTCAGGCATCCGGGCGCGCACAAAATCGATTTACACGAATGCTGAAACTGCTGGGGCCGGGCATCATTGCCGTACTGTCCTGGCTAGGTGCAGGTGATCTGATTACGTCGTCTGTCGCAGGAGCGAATTACGGTTACGCGATGATGTGGGTGTTGGCGGTTTCTCTGCTGTTGAGATACCTGATCGTAAACATCATTGCTCGCTTCCAGTTGTGCAACAACCAAGGTATGACAATCCTTCAGGGTTATGCGCAACTGAATCCCTTTTTTGCCTGGTTCATGCTTGTTTATGCCTTGCTGATGGGGCATTTGATGAATGCCTACATGATCAAAGGGGCAGGTGAGTCGCTGGCGATGCTGTTCAAGATCGACCACCCATTGCTCTGTTCGGTAGCGGTGGTGCTGGCTGTATGGATGCTGGTCGGTCGCAACATCTATTCAATGATCGAAGGCGTGATGAAGTTGTTGTTGGCTGTCATGACCCTGGCCTTTATCGCCTTGGCTGTCATGTCCGGCCCGGATGTTGTGGGTATCGTCAAAGGCACCATTGGTTTCAGTATCCCGCCGGATGAAGGTGTGCATGGCGCGCTGCTGGTTGCGGTATCGGTGATCGGCGCGGTTGCAGGTTCCATTGCAAACTTCGTGCATCCCTATGTCATGCGCCAGAAGGGCTGGGTAGGGCCGCAACACAAGCGTGTTCAGCGTAACGATTTATTGTTTGCCGTGTGCGTCGGGATCGTCATTAACCTGGCCATCTGGATTGTCGGAGCAGAAATTCTGCGGCCAAACGGTATCGAGGTGAAGACCTTGGGTGACTTGGGCAAGGCGCTGGAAATGTTCTTTGGCCCCGCTGGTTGGTATGTGTTCTTTATTGGCGTATTCGCGACTCTGTTCGCCAGTATTTCAGGAAAAACCACTGCATTCCCGATGTTGATTACCGATGCGTTCCAGCATGTCAGGCCTGCTCGTCGCGAGAGGTACGGTAAAGAGTTTCACCATGACCCCATGCATAAGTGGTTCATGCTGTTCATTCTGGTAACGCCATTGATCTGGTCGCTGCCTGGCATGCCGGATTTCGTTACCTTGACCATTGGGGTCAGTGCGCTGAACATCATTGGTTTGCCGGTCATTTCGCTGGGCCTGTTGATCATGTCCAACCAGAAGTCGCTGCTGGACAAGAAATATCGCAATAACCTGTTTGAAAATATCGCATTGTTCTTCGCAACATGCCTGGCGCTCTGGGTCGCTTTCCAGCTGGGTGTCGACCTGTTTACCTGATACTGAGTCGCCGAGGAGGCTTATTGCCTCTTCGGCTCTCGGCTGCTTTGATCTTGGCCAAGGTGGCACGCATGCTGCCCATATGCACCTGCGTTATACGCTTGCTTCAGCAGCCGATATCGTTCGTGTAACGTACCCGTGATAGTGGTGCATGAATATCAATTTCAGGAAGTTGTAATGCACTTTTCAAGCGGACGCATGGCTGTATTGTTGTGCCTCATATTTATGTTGTGTGGCTGCGTAACCAAAGATCTTTAGTCATGAGAACCGACAGCGAGTCAAAACCGTCTGGCTCTCCCCGGTAGAGTTTTCGCCGCAATATTTTCAGTTCAACAGTATGACTCAAGCCTGGGAGGCGGGTGTGAGTGCAGGAACCAATGCCGCCGCAGGTACTTCTCTTTATCCGATGGTTCTGTCCACCACGAGTCAGTCTCCCGCACAAGCCGGGATCACCCCGAGAGAAGCCATTCTGCTCAACATGCAACGTAACGGTATTGATGTTGGTGCCATGCTGCGTGATCGCTTCAAAGCAAGAATTGCGCAGGAGAAGCTCTTTGTCGTCGTTGCAGATGAAGCGGGTGCAGATGCAACAATCGAGTTGAGAGGCGGCCAATGGGGAGTGTCTTTGGTCAACTTCAGCAAAGAGCTTTATCCGACGATGGGCGTCGTCGCTGTCATGAGGCGTGGCGATGAGCAGATATGGCGTAACTTTGAAACCATCACCGCAATGAGCGCCGGTAATGACAAGGCATTTACTCCAGAAAGGTATGCTGCTGACCCCGAGGCACTGCGTTCGGCGTTCAATCGTGCTATCGATCTGCTCACTGGCAAGCTGATGGCGGATCTAAAGCAGTGATCCGGTTCGGGTGATGATACAGGGGATGCATTTTCTCGCTGTCGCCAGCTCTGCATCCCCATGAAATGTATGCGTGTCCCCGTGCCTGCACTGTTGCTGGTTATTGGTCGTGAACTATGGATGACGGCCCTTAGGCCCCTACAACCCGGTTGCGCCCATTCTTCTTGGCGTTGTAACTGGCCATGTCGGCAAGGCTCAGCAGTTCTTCGGCGCTCAGGTCTTTCGTCCAGGCGGCAAAGCCGAAACTGGCGGTGACGCGGCCAGCGACATCGATTTCATGATTAGCTAATGCCTGGCACAGCATATTGGCCAGTTTTTCGGTGTCTGCATGTGAGGTAAGCGGGCAAAGGATTGCCAATTCTTCGCCGCCGATTCGGCAAAAAATATCGCTGGAACGCAGGCGCTGGCGAATCAGTGTGCAGACTTGCTGCAATACGGTATCGCCCACTCCATGGCCGAATCGATCATTGATTGATTCGGCCATGGAGTGGTCCAGGTCAAATGTGATCAGCGAGAAAGGGGTGGCGTAGCGTTTACCGGTGTCCACCAGTTGTTCCAGCGAACTTATGAAATGGCGGCGGTTATAGATGCCGGTCAATTCGTCAGTGACGGCTTGGGTTTGAAGTTTTTCTTCTCGGTCCTTGAGTTCGGTAATGTCACTGAACGAGCCGTACCAGATGAATGTCTGGTCCGGCTGGCGTTCGGCATGGGCATCTCCGCGCAGCCAGCGCACGCCTTTAACGGGTAGCACTACGCGGAAATCACACATCCAGCCATCGCCGGTTTCCACTGATGCCACAGAAACTGCCCTGATCAATGGCAAGTCGTCGGGATGCAGGCGCTTGAAGAGTGGGTTATCGGAGAAGTTGGCACCGATGACTGCTTCGGCACTCAACTCGAAGATGTCTTCAATGCTGGGGCTGCAAAATGAAAAGTAACCGTCACCAGGCGCTCGCAAATGAAACTGATACAGCATATTCGGGATGTGTTGAGTCAACTGCGTAAGCAGTGCCTTGCTTTTCTGGACACTGTTGAGTAATTCGATTCGCTCGCTGACGTCAATGATTACGCTGATGTGTTCGACTTCACCGCTATTTGCGTCGCTGAATCGCGCGTGGCGCAGTTCTCCGGTGAACTGGCTGCCGTCTTTGCGCCGATAAGTCCATTCGGTTGGTTTGCTGACTCCGTTGTCGTCGTTGGAGAGCTTGCGAATGAGCTGTTTGTCGGTCAGTGCAAGAAGGGTGGGGTCGGTTAGCAATTGTCGGCGTGCATCGATTTCTTCCTTTACATAAAGCATCTGAACATTGTTGCGGCCAAGCATCTCCTCGCGGTTGAAGCCGAACATGGCCTGGGCACCATCGCTGAAAAGCTTTGTCTCTCCTTGCGCGTTAGTCGTGACGACGGCAACCTGGGTGGCGGCATTGATCAGGTTGGTGATGCGTGCATTCAAGAAGCTGATCTGGTTTTTCTGTGCAATCAGTTCGTCGAACTGCGCCTGCGACTGCTTTTGGCGCAGGCATGTGGAGACGCACAGGCTGCCCAGAAAAAGTGTTTGAATGATCAGGGCGAGTTCGATGTAACTATTGGCCGGGTACTGGTCGGGAAGCCAGATCAAGGCCAAAGTAATGCCTAGGCTCAGCAACAGACAAAACGCCAGCCCAAGAAAAAAAGCTTTGCTTTTAGGGCGCTGGACCGGGGTACTCATAAACACCTGCAAGATGACCTGGAAGGCTGTCAGAGCACATGCCCTGCTGGAATCGCGGGAAAATATCTGTAAAGCATAAGGAAAACCAGTGGGTTAATCGTTTCAGTTTGTGTTTTTTACGGCAGATATCTACAGAGTCTTTCGACTTACAGGCTTTTTGAAGAAAACCGGTTCTTTTCTGAAGAATTGTCGTGGTTTATCTACGCACCTGCACCAACCCCTCCACCAACTCAATCAACAACCTCACCGGCTCGCTCAAGCTCTCCCTGGCCCGATGTACCAACCCCACATCGCGATGAAACGTGTGCGCGCCTAAATCCAGTGCCCGCACTTCGGCGGGCCATTGCCGGTGGTCGGCTGTCTGGGGAACCAATGCCACGCCTACGCCATTGGCGACCAGTTTGATGATGGCTTCAAGTTCATCCAGCTCGCAGGCTTCGCGCAGGGTGAAGTGCATCTGGCGCAGGAAGCGGTCGACCTGTCGGCCGCCGAACGAGGTGCGGTCGTAGCGGATCAGGGGCTGGGTGGACAGCAGTTCGGCCCAGTCATCGCCGGGCAGGTGGTTCGGGACGATCAGGCGATAGGGTTCGCTGGCCAGAGCGGTCCAGCGCAGGTCGCTTTGCAGTGCGAAGGGTGGGCGGATGATGGCCGCCATGTCGATTTCGCCGGCATCCACCAGGTTAACCAGTTGCATGGATACACCCGGTATGACGCGGGTGCGACATTGAGGCCATTGGCGGTGGAAGGCTGCCAGTGCATCGGGGAGCAGTGAGCGCTGGACCGAGGCAATTGCGCCGATATTGACCAGTACGCTCTCGGGTTGTCCGCTGGCTGTCGAGCCAAGGTTGTTGTAGAGGCGGATCAGTTCCTGGGCTTGCAGGAGGGTCTGATGCCCCATTCGATTGAGCTGTGCCGAGCGGCCCTTGCGATCAAATAGCTGATAGCCAAGTTCGGTTTCGAGACGTTGCATCTGTGCGCTGACGGCAGCCTGGGTCAGACCGATCCGGTTTCCGGCGGCGGCAAAGGTGCCTTCTTGTGCGACCGCGACAAGGGTTTTCAGCTCACGAATCATTGATAAATCTCTTTTGTCAGTCTGAGAAATATATATTGATTTTATTGTTGAGTCGCAGCTTCTATGATTTCTCCAGCACTTGAACAGCCGCAAGCAAGCCCTTGCGGTTGATAAAAACCAAAAGCCTGGAGTTTTCGATGAGTCTTTCTCCCTTTCACCTTGCGATCCCCGTCTACGACCTTGCGGCTGCGCGTTCCTTCTATGGTCAGGTTTTTGGTCTGGAAGAAGGGCGCTCCAGTGATCACTGGGTCGATTTCAATTTCTATGGTCACCAACTGGTGATTCACGAAGCGCCGAAGAACGCAGTGCAGGAAAGTGCGCATAGCAATCCGGTGGACGGGCATGACGTGCCTGTTCCGCACTTTGGCATCGTGTTGCAATGGGAGCAGTGGGAAGCGCTTGCCGAGCGTTTGAGGTCGTTCGAGACTCGTTTCGTGATCGAGCCTTACATCCGCTTCAAGGGGCAGGTGGGTGAGCAGGCGACGATGTTTCTGCTTGACCCTTGTGGCAACGCACTGGAGTTCAAGGCGTTCAAGGATATGGGGCAGTTGTTCGCGAAGTAGGCGTCAGGAGGGAAGGTAGGGGAGGCGGTAAAGCGGTATTTCCCGGCTACAGAAAAAAGCCCCATCAAACCAGGTTTGATGGGGCTTTGGCATTACAGCGCCATATCAGTCGCTGCGTTGCTTTCGCGTGGCTTGGCAGGTGTTGCTGCCGGAGCCGGTGCTGCAGCGCCAACAGCTGGAGGTGCTGGCAGTTGCAGGATTTCGCTGGTGTAAGCCCATTCCTTGGCAACCTGATCAGGATGATCGTTCAGCTTGGTGCCGTAGCTTGGGATGATCTGGTGCAGCTTTTCCTGCCAGGCAGGGGTTGCAACCTTGTCCTTGAAGATCTTCTCCAGAACGCTCAGCATGATCGGAGCTGCGGTCGATGCACCTGGCGATGCGCCCAGCAGGCCGGCAATGCTGTTGTCCTTGGAGCTGACAATCTCGGTACCCAGTTTCAGGACGCCGCCTTTCTCTTCATCACGCTTGATGATCTGAACGCGCTGACCTGCCTGCCACAGACGCCAGTCTTCTTTCTTGGCGTTAGGGAAGTACTCTTTCAGGGCTGCGAAGCGATCATCATCGGACTGCATGAGCTGGCCGGCAAGGTACTCAACCAGTGGGTATTCCTTGATGCCTACCCGGGTCATTGGCCAGACGTTGTGCAGGGTGGTGCTGGTCAGCAGGTCCAGATAAGAGCCTTCTTTCAGGAACTTCGTGGAGAAGGTCGCGAATGGGCCAAACAGGATAACGCGCTTGCCATCCAGTACGCGGGTGTCCAGGTGAGGAACCGACATTGGAGGTGCACCAACCGAAGCCTGACCATAGGCCTTGGCCATGTGCAGATCGGCGATCTGTGGGTTTTCGGTCACGAGGAACGAACCACCAACAGGGAATGCACCGTATTCCTTGGCTTCAGGAATGCCGGACTTCTGCAGCAGGTGCAGTGCACCACCGCCAGCACCGATGAACACGAACTTGGCGTCGGTTTCGGTTTCCTTGCCGTCTTTCAGGTTCTTGTAGGACACGCGCCACGAGCCATCAGCATTACGCTTGATGTCTTCAACTTCGCTCGACAGTTGCAGATTGAAGTTAGGCTGGTTCTTCAGGTGGCCCACGAACTGGCGAGTGATTTCGCCGAAGTTCACGTCAGTACCGATCGGAGTCCAGGTAGCCGCGATCTTCTGGTTCGGGTCACGCCCTTCCATCATCAGCGGAACCCACTTCTTGATCTGCTCCTGATCTTCGGAGTACTGCATGGCGCTGAAGAGAGGGTTGACCTTCAGTGCTTCATAGCGTCTTTTCAGGAACGAAATGTTCTTGTCGCCCCACAGGAAGCTCATGTGCGGGGTGTAGTTGATGAACGAACGCGGGTTTTTCAACACACCGTTCTTGACCTGCCACGCCCAGAACTGGCGGGAGATCTGGAAGGATTCGTTGATTTCGATGGCCTTGGAGACGTCGATCTTGCCATCTTTTTCTGGCGTGTAGTTCAGCTCGGCCAGGGCAGAGTGACCAGTACCGGCGTTGTTCCAGCCGTTCGAGCTTTCCTGTGCGACGCCATCAAGACGTTCAACCATTTCGATCGACCAGCCTGGCTCCAGCTCATTGAGCCAGATACCCAGGGTCGAACTCATGATTCCCCCCCCGATGAGCAAAACGTCTACTTTTTTTGCTTCAGCCGCATGCAAGGGCATGAGACCCATCGACATAGCCAGGCCCAGCAGAGCCGTGTTCATTTTCTTCAACATACTGTGATCCATATGATAAACGCCATCCGCTCTCTACTTCTGTTTATGGGAGCCATGGCGTGTCGCATGCTATGCCGCATGCGACAAACTCTCACACCCACAAGGACTAGAGATGGACATACAAGGCCAATACAATAACGCTTTAGACCTCACTTTTATGTCCTCCTGCGCTGACTTCTTATCATCATTGGCTTCAGCGGCTTGAGTGACACATAGTTCTGTTGGTACGGCTCTCGTGCAGAAAAGACATCTGCCTGCACTCGCAAGCCATACCCATCAGCTTCCTCACGGAGTTGCGACGCCTGGTCGGTACGCATAGACACGTCTGGGGTGTCTTTGTCCGTCATCAAGGCTGCCGCGACATGCTACGGTGACCTGCGTGTCATAAGCTCACCATCGTCAGATCTGGCGAGCGCGCGCATGCTGCCATGTTCTGTCAGGCTCTCCAAGTCGGCGATGACTCGGCATTTTCGCATAATGTGAACCTTTGGTGCGAGTTGCCATCACGTTCTAGAGCCTTGTCCTGCCTGTCCTGTCGAGCCTGATGTAATCCAGAAAGCGCTTTTTGGGAGCCGTTAACCTGAAAATGAGAGCGTTTTCCTGCCATTGATAGCAAGCTAAATATTACAGGATGTATCCAGGATTAAGGCCTGATCAGCGAGATTGACCCGTCACACAACGACGTTTTCCCTCTTTTCGGGCATCTGAAAGCACCTGACTATCTTGTTTTCGGCCTGTCTGGCCCGAAGTTTAGGGGCGTGACCTCTGGCGTGAATGGCTTATTGATGAGTCGAGTTCATGAGTGCATTCGGCTGAACCTTGTAGTCATGAAGCGGCTTGATCGTTAAGTTCGCTACCGGGATAGAAATCAACCACCTGAATGCATGGCTCGGGTTTCGCGGGAGAGTGCTGTAATGCATATCAATGCCATGAATGCATTGGAAATTCGTTTCATCGAAGACACGGACCCGTTTTTCGAGAGCCGTGTGAAGCTGCACATTGCCCAGCTTCAGGGCGCGCCAGGATGCCTTGGGTATGCGCTTGGCCGAAGCGCCAATGAGGATTGTCTGTGGATTCTGAGCGGTTACTGGGCAAGTGCTTGCGACATGACGGAGCATTTCAGCGGCGCAGCCATGTCGGCGTTGATCAATTCCCTGATCGAGTGTGGCGCGAACCTGACGTTTGTCAGCTTCGCCACTCCTCAGGCTGAACATTGAAGCGGGTTATCTAGGTTCTGAGAGCGTCAGCCCGTTGGGCGGCAGCGGCAGGGCCGTCTTGTAAAGCACCTGCTTGAGGGCAAAGCTGGAGCGGATATTCGCGACCCCCGGAATCTTCGACAGGTGATCCAGAATGAAACGCTCCAGGTCCTGAATGTTGGCCACCAGAATGCGCAGCAGATAATCGGCATCGCCGGTCATCAGGTAGCACTCCATCACTTCCGGGCGATCTGCCACGGCCTGTTCAAATAGCCGCAAGGCGCCTTCGACCTGTTTTTCCAGGCTCACATGGATGAATACATTGAGATGCAGGCCCAATACCTGAGGGTCCAGCAGCGTCACTTGCCCCTTGATCAGGCCCGCTTCCTCCATGGCCTTGACCCGATTGAAGCAGGGCGTAGGTGAGAGATTTACCGAACGACCCAGGTCCGCATTGGTGATGCCAGCATCCTGCTGCAGGGTGTTCAAAATGCTGATATCGGTCCGATCCAGTTTTTTCAAAAGAATAAACCTCTGTGAAAACGTGATTTTGCAGAGATTACATCTTTGATCCGTTCGATTGATAGCAAAGAAGGGAGAAACTTTCTCCCGATACGCCAGTTAAAATTTTTCCCTCGAAACGCGCTTCCACGAGGGGAGAAACATGCCGGACGCAAGCAAGCACAACACCATGGTGACTGACTCGACTCATGCGCAGAGTCTGGTGTCTTCTTCCAAGGCCAAGGGCGTGCTTTTACTGGTCATGGCAATCCTTATCTGGGGTGCCAACTGGCCGGTCATGAAAACCGGCCTTGAGCACATTACCCCTGTCTGGTTTTCAACCCTGCGCTTTGCTACCGGTGCAGCCTGCCTGTTCGCATTACAGATGGTGACCGGCAAGCTGCGGCTGCCCACCCGGCAGGATCTGCCGTTGATCCTGAGTGTCGGTCTGCTGCAAATGCTGACCTTTACCGTGCTGGGCGCGATTGCCATGACTCAGGTGCCTGCCGGGCGCTCTGCCGTCCTGGCCTACACCACGCCGTTGTGGGTGACGCCGATTGCCGTCATGTTCCTGCGTGAAAAACTGTCCACGCGGCAACTGATCGGCACGCTGTTGGGCGGCGTCGGTGTCTGTGTGCTGTTCAACCCCCTGACTCTGGACTGGGGCAACGGAGCACTGGTGAAAGCCAACCTGATGCTGCTGGCTGCTTCATTCTGCTGGGCAATGTGCATCCTGCATCTGCGTTACTCCAAAAGCACCACCAGTGCCTACCAACTGGCACCCTGGCAGATGCTGGTCGCCACCGTTCCCTTGATCGCCCTGGCTTACTTCACCGAAGGGCCTTTCACGGGGGATGGCTCCAGAACCTTGTGGGAGATCCTGATCTTCATGGGGCCTCTGGCAACGGCGTTCTGCTTTTGCGCGGTCAATGCCGCCAGCATGTGGCTTTCAAGCACCAGCATGTCGACGGCGATGCTCGGGGTTCCGGTTGTGGGGTTGTTGATGTCGGTGGTCTTCATGGGCGAACAACTGACGATGACGTTGATTGTCGGGATCATGGCAATTATCGGCGGCATCCTGATCGTGACGGTCAAGCGCTCCAGCGCTGCCTGATGTTGCGCATTGATGAGGCTGGCTCATGGCGGTTAGCTGATTCAGGTGACTAATCACTGACTCTTCAGGCTGATAGATTGGATATGTCGTATCGCCGCAAAGGGATACGGCAAAATCGACGCAGCCGCCTCCAGAGTGGGCATGAGTCAGGCAACTCTGTGATTGACGACCTCCATGCCCCGCCGGCGCGCTCATCCATGTAGATGGAGGACTGTAATTGAAGACGCTTGCAGCAACAGCACTTTCCCTTTCCCTTCTGGCAACTGAAGCTCACAGCGAGACGAGCCCGGTCGTTACCGTCACTCAGAACGGCTCCCAACCTTCGGCCAAGGGGCCGGCTGACTATTTCACAGGTCAGGTGCGCGTGGATGCTCCTTTCAAGGGGACCGGCGATGCACGAGTCGGTGGCGCGACAGTCACTTTCGAGCCGGGCGCACGTACCGCCTGGCATACCCATCCATTGGGCCAGACCCTGATCGTCACTGCGGGGACGGGCCTGGTTCAGCAGCAGGGGCAATCGATCAAGACCATCCGCCCCGGCGATACGGTATGGATTCCGCCCAATGTCAGGCATTGGCATGGTGCGACTGCGAAAACCGGCATGACTCACATCGCCATTGCCGAGTCTCTGGATGGCAAGGTCGTTGAGTGGATGCAGCAGGTCAGCGAACAGGAATACGCTCAGGCGGCTGCCCTGGATAAATGATAGTGAGCGTTTTGACGAACCCCGCAGAATTGCCACGGTGACTCTGCGGGGTTCTGGTTCGAGCCGGTTTCAGCTCTTGCGTGACTCGAAGACTTCCTTGAGCACCGGCACGGCGGACATCGCTTTCGGCCAGCCCGCATAGAAGGCCAGGTGCGTCACCACTTCCGAGGCCTGGGCCTGGGTCAGGCCGTTATCCATGGCGCGATTCAGGTGAAACGTCAGTTGCGCCGACTGATTCTGGGTGATGAGCGCCGCGACGGTGATCAGGCTGCGATCCCTTGGGCTGAGCTCGGTATTTCGCCATAGATCGCCGAACAGAACGTCATTGGTGTAGTGGGCGAGATCCGGTGCCACAGAGCCGACGGCATTTTCGACACTCTCCCGGCGCTTTTTCTCGCTTTCCTCATTCAGCGTCAGACGCTCCTTCGACGGCGGCTCGACTGTAAGGCCTCTTTCGGCAAAGACCTTTTTCGCTACGGCTGCTGCTGACATTGCATTGGGCCAGCCGCTATAAAATGCGAGATGGGTAATCAGGGCGCTGATTTCGCCGGGTTTCAGGCCATTGTCCAGACCCAGATTGATATGGCCGGTCATCTGCGCCGTTTGCCCGCCAGCCAGCAGAGAGGCCAGGGTGATCAGGCTGCGGTCACGGGGTTCAAGGTCTTTGCGTTTCCAGACTTCGGCAAACAGCAAGTCTGTCGTGTAGCTATATAGCTGTGGCGCGACTGCCAGAACATCCGGCGAAGGCTTGGGGTCCGGCTTGGGTGTGCCTTGACTGGCTTCTGCCATTGAACACGCGAGAAAGGTCGCAGCGGCTAAGTGCTTCATGGTGTGGGCTTCCCTGATTTCAACTTGAGTGAAGTTGCTCTGGCGTATCGACGTCGCGCACGGTGCCGGGATCATCCGTTGCCATGAGGTCGCATGCCGAGGCATTGGCTGCCAGCAATGTCTTTGCGCCCTGATCGCCTTTGAGCAAAAGAAGTTCTGGCCAGAATTGGCGGCCAATGATGACCGGGTGCCCGCGCTGTCCGGCATATACCGGCTGGGCGATACGCTGTGGATCGGCCAGTTGCACAAGGCTGCGCAACGTCGCGGTCTGCAGCCATGGCATGTCGGCGAGCAGGACGGCGACAGCGATGGCAGGCGAGGGCATCAGCGCCTCGATACCGCTGGCCAGGCTGTGGCCCATGCCGAGGTCGGCCTGTTCGCTGTGCACGATGCCGACATCGGGCACAATCCCCAGTGCCTGCGCATCGTCATCGCTGCGCAGTACCACCCAGACTTCATTGAAGGACTGTCTGGCCGTGTCGATACTGGCTTGCAGCATGCTGCGCCCATCGGGCAGAAGTGCCCGGCGCTTGTCGTCAGCAAAGCGCTTGCTGCGCCCGGCTGCCAGTATGAGGCCGATTACGTGAGGTGCAGACTCATTCATCCGGAGTCCTTGAGGGCAGGAACAGAGTTGAACAGGCATCATAGAAGATGGTCAGGGATTCATTAAGCTCGCAAGACGGGATGGAGTCATGAGCTGTTTTCATGAATGAATGGATAGCAAACAGGCAGGAACGAATTCATTCGCGAAAGGGCCAGAAGGTAGAAAGTAATGACCAAATTGAAATATAGTCACTCGTTGTCAATCAGCGTCACGCAGGCCAAGCCGGGAAAATGACTGAAACCATGAATGCATCCCCCTCACGCGGTCCTTCGGATCATAGCGTTCGCGACCAGATCGTCGAAGCCGCCACCCAGCACTTCGGACACTATGGTTACGAGAAGACCACCGTGTCCGATCTGGCCAAGGCCATCGGCTTTTCCAAGGCCTATATCTACAAGTTCTTCGACTCCAAGCAGGCGATTGGCGAGGTTATTTGCGCGAACCGGCTGGCCGCCATCATGGAGATCATCGATGCGGCTGTTGTGGATGCGCCGACCGCTTCCGAAAAGCTGCGGCGCATGTTCAAGGCCTTGCTAGAGGCGGGCAGCAATCTGTTCTTCCACGACCGCAAGCTCTATGACATTGCCGCCGTTTCGGCCAGGGACAAGTGGCCCTCGGCGCGCGAGCATGAAGCGCGCCTGCGACAACTGATCGAGCAGATTGTCCGGGAAGGCCGGGAGGCCGGCGAATTCGAGCGCAAGACGCCGCTGGACGAGGTGACCAATGCCATTTATCTGGTGATGCGCCCCTACATCAGCCCCGTGCTGTTGCAGTACAGCCTCGATCTGGCAGATGAAACGACGGCGCATCTGTCGGCATTGATCTTGCGCAGCATGGCGCCTTAGATAGAGTTGTGACTATTGACTTAATTGGTCACTAGAATGAGAATCTGGCTCTGGATAATCAATCTGAGCTCGTACACTCATGTCTCGTCGCCGACCTGCTGTCATTGCCCTTTGTTTATTGCCACTCGTCCTGACAGCGTGTGGCGACTCTTCCGTCGTTAATGATCCACGCACTCAGGCGCCTCTGGTAAGAGCCGCTACCGTTCAGGATTCATCGGATATTTCACGCTCCTTCACCGGTACAGTCGCGGCGCGCATTCAGAGTGATCTGGGTTTTCGCGTCTCGGGCAAGGTGCTTGAGCGTCTTGTCGATACCGGCCAGAGCGTCAGGCAAGGTCAGCCGTTGATGCGTATCGACCCGGTGGACCTGGGCCTGCAGGCCAAGGCACAGCAAGAGGCTGTCATCGCCGCACAGGCACTGGCCAGGCAGGCTGTCGATGACGAAGCACGTTATCGGAATCTGGTCGCTACCGGCGCGGTTTCGGCCTCTACCTACGCTCAGATAAAAGCAGCAGCGGATTCAGCGAAGGCGCAACTCAGTGCGGCGCAAGCCCAGGCCAATGTGGCCAGGAACGCCACAAGCTATGCCGTTCTGCTGGCCGATGCCGATGGTGTCGTGGTGGAAACCCTGGCCGAGCCCGGTCAGGTCGTCAGTGCCGGACAACCCGTGGTAAGGCTGGCGCGGGCAGGGTTGCGTGAAGCCATTGTTCATCTGCCCGAGACTCTGCGCCCGGCCGTGGGCTCCGTGGCACAGGCCACCCTGTATGGCAGCAGCCTTGGGGCAGTGCCTGCAAAACTGCGCTTGCTCTCCAACGCGGCCGATCCCGTGACTCGGACTTTCGAGGCGAGGTATGTGCTAGAGGGCGCGATGGCCAGCGCACCCTTGGGAGCGACTGTCAGCCTCCAGATCGCTTATGGCACAACGTCCATTCAAGCACTACAAATACCAATGGGCGCGCTTTACGATCCGGGCACTGGTCCGGGCGTGTGGAGCATTTCCGGCAAGCCTTTAAAAGTGAGTTGGCAGCCTGTTCAGGTGCTTGCCCTGCACGACGATGTGGTGCGAGTAACCGGCAATCTCAAGGCCGGCGAGCAAGTGGTGGCATTGGGAGCCCATCTGCTGCATGACGGCGATCAGGTCCGGCTGAACGAAACGCTTGGTGCCAAAGTCGCCGGGAGCCAGCCATGAGCGAAGGGCGTTTCAATCTGTCGGCGCTTGCCGTTCGCGAGCGCTCCATCACGCTGTTCCTGATCTTTCTGATTTCTGCTGCCGGCATTCTGGCTTTCTTTGGCCTTGGGCGTGCGGAAGACCCGCCGTTCACGGTCAAGCAGATGACGGTGATCACCGCATGGCCTGGCGCTACAGCCCAGGAGATGCAGGATCAGGTCGCCGAGCCGCTGGAAAAACGCTTGCAGGAACTGCGCTGGTACGACCGCACGGAAACCTACACGCGCCCGGGCATGGCTTTCACCATGCTGTCGCTTCTCGATAGCACGCCGCCTTCGCAAGTGCAGGAAGAGTTCTATCAGGCACGCAAGAAACTCAGTGACGAAACCAGGCTCTTGCCGGCGGGTGTCATTGGGCCGATGGTCAACGACGAGTTTGCCGATGTGACCTTTGCGCTTTTTGCCTTGAAGGCCAAAGGCGAACCGCAACGGCTGCTGGTGCGCGATGCCGAGTCATTGCGCCAGCGCCTCTTGCATGTGCCTGGGGTCAAGAAGGTCAACATCATTGGTGAGCAGGCCGAACGCATTTTTGTGTCCTTCTCCCATGATCGCCTCGCAACGCTGGGGATTTCTCCTCAGGAGATATTCGCGGCCCTGAACAGCCAGAACGTGCTGACACCTGCCGGTTCGATCGAAACCGACGGGCCGCAGGTTTTTCTCCGTCTGGACGGCGCTTTCGACAAGCTGAAAAAGATTCGTGACACACCGGTTTCGGTACAGGGCCGCACCCTGAAACTGTCGGATGTGGCGACGGTCGAGCGCGGCTATGAAGACCCGGCCACCTTTCAGGTGCGCAACAACGGTGAACCCGCCCTGTTGCTGGGTATCGTGATGCGCGAAGGCTGGAATGGCCTGGATCTGGGCAAGGCCCTCGACGCCGAGACTGCGAAAATCAACGACGGCATGCCGCTGGGCATGACGCTGACCAAGGTGACCGACCAGTCGGTGAACATCAGCTCATCGGTCGATGAGTTCATGGTCAAGTTCTTCATCGCGCTGCTGGTGGTAATGCTGGTCTGCTTCCTCAGCATGGGCTGGCGCGTGGGTGTCGTGGTGGCGGCGGCTGTGCCATTGACGCTGGCAGTGGTGTTCGTGGTGATGGCGGCCACCGGCAAGAACTTCGACCGCATTACCCTGGGCTCGCTGATCCTGGCGTTGGGGCTGCTGGTGGACGATGCCATCATCGCAATCGAAATGATGGTGGTGAAAATGGAGGAGGGCTACAGCCGTATGGCCGCATCGGCCTATGCCTGGAGCCACACGGCAGCGCCTATGCTCTCCGGCACGCTGGTGACCGCTATCGGCTTCATGCCCAATGGCTTCGCCCATTCGACGGCAGGCGAGTACACCAGCAACATGTTCTGGATCGTGGGCATCGCATTGATTGCTTCCTGGGTGGTGGCCGTGGCGTTCACGCCTTATCTGGGCGTGAAACTGCTGCCGGACCTCAAACAGGTCGAGGGTGGTCATGAAGCCATCTACAACACTCCCAACTACAACCGTTTCCGCCGGTTCCTGAGAAGCGTCATTGCGCGCAAATGGCTGGTTGCCGGTACGGTGATCGGAGCCTTTGTAGTGGCGATTCTCGGCATGGGGCTGGTCAAGAAGCAGTTCTTCCCGACCTCGGACCGTCCGGAGGTGCTGGTCGAAGTGCAGATGCCGTACGGAACCTCCATCGAGCAGACCAGCGCAACTGCTGCCAAGGTCGAAGCCTGGCTGCAAAAGCAGAAGGAGGCCAGGATTGTCACGTCTTACATCGGTCAGGGTGCGCCACGTTTCTACCTGGCGATGGCGCCTGAACTGCCTGATCCGTCCTTCGCCAAGATTGTGGTGCTGACGGACAGTCAGGAGGCGCGTGAAGCCCTCAAGTTCCGTCTTCGCGAGGCGGCTGCCGATGGGCTGGCACCCGAGGCACAGGTCCGGGTCACGCAACTCGTGTTTGGCCCGTATTCGCCGTTCCCCGTGGCTTATCGCGTGACGGGGCCTGATCCCTTGAAGTTGCGTGAAATCGCTGGCCAGGTTCAGAAGGTCTTGCAGGCGAGCCCGATGATGAGGACCGTCAATACCGACTGGGGGCCGTTGGTGCCTGTGCTGCATTTTTCACTGGATCAGGATCGCTTGCAGGCGGTCGGCCTGACGTCGAATGCCGTCGCGCAACAATTGCAGTTTCTGCTCACTGGAGTCCCGATTACAGCGGTCCGGGAAGATATCCGTTCGGTGCAAGTGGTGGGCCGTGCAGCGGGCGACATACGCCTCGATCCCGCGAAGATTGCCGGTTTCACTCTGGTGGGTTCGGCCGGGCAGCGTATCCCGCTATCCCAGGTAGGCGATGTCGACGTGCGGATGGAAGACCCTATCCTGCGACGCCGTGATCGTACGCCAACCATCACCGTACGCGGTGACATCGCCGAGGGTTTGCAGCCGCCCGATGTTTCCAGTGTTGTCCTGAAACAACTGCAACCGGTGATCGACACACTTCCTGATGGCTACCGGATCGTGGAGGCAGGATCAAGCGAAGAGTCGGCCAAGGCCAGCAAGGCAATGCTGCCGTTGTTCCCGATCATGATTGCTCTGACGTTGCTGATCATCATCCTCCAGGTGCGCTCGATCTCGGCCATGGTCATGGTGTTCCTCACCGCACCGCTGGGGTTGATCGGCGTGGTGCCGACCCTGCTGCTGTTCCAGCAACCGTTCGGCATCAATGCCCTGGTCGGCCTGATCGCGCTGTCGGGCATCCTGATGCGCAATACCCTGATCCTGATCGGCCAGATCCACGACAACAAGGCCCAGGGGCTGGAGCCTTTCCGTGCAGTGGTGGAAGCCACCGTACAGCGTGCCCGTCCCGTATTGCTGACGGCATTGGCGGCAATCTTGGCCTTTATCCCGCTGACCCATTCGGTGTTCTGGGGAACGCTGGCCTACACCCTGATCGGCGGCACCTTTGGCGGCACCATCATGACCCTGGTGTTCCTGCCGGCCATGTACGCCATCTGGTTCAGGATCCGTCCTGATACCGGATCCACCGAAAAGGCAGCATGACCCGTGTCATGGCTGCCAACAGTGTAATGAAGAGGTTTTGAATGACTGATTTCACGGCTCAAAAACGAATCGTAGTGACGGGTGTCGGGATTGTCGGGCCACTGGGATGTGGTGTGGAGGAGGTCTGGAAAAGACTGCTGGCAGGACAGTCCGGCATTCGCAACCTGGCGCAGGACATCACCGAGGGCACAGGCGTTGCGGTAGGCGGGCAGGTGCCGTCGCTGGAGGAGGATGCCATTGCCGGTTATGACCCTGACCGTCTCATTTCGGCCAAGGACCGCAAGAAGATGGACCGTTTCATCGAGTTTGCACTCGTTGCTGCCCATGAGGCTCTTGAGCAAGCGAACTGGCATCCAGTCGATGAGGCCGGGCAGCAGAGGACTGCGACCATCATTGCATCGGGTGTGGGTGGTTTCGGTGCCATCGCCGAGGCCGTAAGGACTACCGATGCGCGTGGCCCTCGCAGATTGTCGCCATTCACGGCGCCGTCCTTCCTGGCCAACATGGCGGCCGGGCATGTTTCCATCAGGCACGGCTTCAAAGGCCCGCTCGGCGCACCAGTGACCGCTTGCGCAGCAGGCGTGCAAGCCATTGGCGACGCGGCTAGGCTGATCAGGAGCGGTGAGGCCGATATCGCTGTTTGCGGTGGGACAGAGGCTGCGATTGATCGAGTGACCCTGGGCTGCTTTGCGGCGGCTCGGGCGCTGTCTACAGGGTTTGCCGAGCAGCCGCAGGAAGCCTCGCGCCCCTTTGATCGTGAGCGTGACGGTTTTGTCATGTCCGAAGGGGCCGGGCTGCTGGTCATCGAGTCTCTTGAACACGCTTTGGCGCGTGGTGCCACACCTCTGGCGGAACTGGTGGGCTACGGCACCAGCGCCGATGCCTATCACCTGACGGCTGGCCCCGAAGATGGCGGGGGAGCCCGGCGCGCCATGCAACAGGCCTTGCAGCAGGCTGGTTTGAGCCCTGACGACGTTCAGCACATCAATGCTCACGCCACTTCGACTCAAGTGGGCGACAAGGGCGAACTGACAGCCATTCGTTCGGTATTCGGTGCGGGGTCTGGCGTGGCGATCACGTCGACCAAGTCCGCTACCGGGCATCTGCTGGGCGCGGCGGGCGGCATTGAAGCCATCTTCACGGTATTGGCATTACGCGATCAGATCGTGCCGCCCACGTTGAATCTGACTCACCCGGATGAGGCCGCAGACGGGCTTGAGCTTGTCGGCCTGAACGCCCGAAAACTGCCGCTGACCCATGCGCTGTCGAACGGGTTCGGCTTTGGTGGTGTGAATGCCAGCGTTGTCTTTCGTCGTTGGGAGCCTTCCTTGTGAAAGTCGGGGCTCTCCACAGAAAGGCTTCGTATTCAGTAGACTGTGCCTTTGCACTGCCTGTACTGAAGGAGGTTTCGTGGATAACCCTATTCGCCCAGTCGAGCTGGAAAAGGCCTACCGGCTGATAAATCACGGCCCTGCCGTACTGGTTTCTGCCAGCCATGCCGGGACGGATAACGTGATGTCGGCTTCATGGGCCTGTGCCCTGGACTTTTCTCCGCCCAAGGTCACGGTGGTCATCGACAAGATGACCAGAACCCGTGGGCTTGTCGAGAAGAGTGGCTATTTCGCTCTGCAGGTGCCGACGGTTGAGCAGGTACAACTGACCTATGACGTCGGGACACAAAGCCTTGGCTATATGCCCGACAAGCTGGAAAAGTCAGGTGTCGAGCTGTTTCGTATTGAAGGGTACGAGACTCCGCTGGTGGCGGGCTGTTCGGCCTGGCTGATCTGCAAGCTCGTTCCTGAGCCCCATAACCAGCAGACCTATGATTTGTTCATCGGCGAGGTTGTGGGAGCCTGGGCCGATGAGCGGGCGTTCAAGGATGGCCATTGGGCTTTCGAGACGGCCGATCCTCGTTGGCGCAGCCTGCACTACATCGCTGGCGGGACTTTCTACGCTATCGGTGATCTGGTTCGGGTTGAAAGCGAAGAGGAATAAAAGGGTGTAAAAAACGGGGGGAGCGCAAGGCTCCCCCGATCGATCAACGGCGATCCAGCCATACGGTCTTCGCATTGCAGAACTCTCGCACGCCGAAGTGTGAAAGCTCACGACCAAAGCCGCTTTTCTTCACGCCGCCGAAGGCAACACGCGGGTCGGAGGCGCAATAACCATTGATGAACACACCGCCTGTTTCCAGCTCGTCAGCCAGTTGTTCGGCAAGTTCGACATTGCGGGTGTAAATGGTCGAAGTCAGGCCGAATTCGCTATCGTTGGCCAGTTCCAGTGCATGTCTGGCATCGCGGGCGGTGATGATCGAAGCCACCGGGCCGAACAGTTCTTCCTTGAAGGATGTCATCTGGTCGGTGACATCACTCAACACCGTGGGCTCATAGAAGTTGCCAGCGTCTTCGGCCTTTTTACCGCCCAGCAACAAGGTCGCGCCTTCGGCCAGAGTGGCCTGCACCTGAAGATCCAGTTCGTCACGCAGATCGAAACGGGCCATGGGGCCGATATAGGTTTCTGTGCTCGATGGATCGCCAACTGCCAGCAGGCGAGTGGCTTCGACGAACTTGCGGGTGAAGGCTTCAACGATGCCCTGTTCGACGATCAAACGCTTGGCTGCCGCACAGACCTGACCGGTGTTCTGATAGCGGCCGATAACGGCGGCTTTCACGGCTTCGTCCAGGTCGGCATCGTTGAGCACGATAAAGGGATCGGAGCCGCCCAGTTCCAGTACGCATTTCTTCAGGGCCGCACCTGCCTGAGCGCCAATCGCAGCCCCGGCCCGTACGCTGCCGGTCAGTGTCACGGCGGCAATGCGCGGGTCGGCAATGGCGCGGGATACACCTTCCTGAGCCACGTTGATCACTTCAAACACGCCTTGCGGGAAACCGGCTTGCTGGAGTGCGTCGCGTATCAGATAGGCGCAGCCCATCACGTTGGGCGCATGTTTGAGCACGTAAGTGTTGCCGGCGAGCAAGACCGGAACGGCACCGCGCAGTACCTGCCAGACCGGGAAGTTCCAGGGCATGACCGCCAGGATCGGGCCAAGCGGGCGGTATTCGATACGCGCCTTGTTGTTCTCGACCAGTGTCGGTTCCGGTGCAAGCATCGCCGGGCCATGGCTGGCGTACCACTCGCAGAGCTGCGCGCATTTCTCGATTTCGCCACGGGCTTGAGCAATGGGCTTGCCCATTTCCCGGGTGATCATCTGTGCCATTGCGGTCGCGTTGTCGCGTAATGCCCTGGCCAGCGCAACCAGCAGTTGAGCGCGTTCATCGACCGTCTTGCGTCGCCATAGTGCATAACCGTCGGCCGCACGGGAAAGAGCGGCATCCAGTGTCGAGTCGGACTCAAACGCATAGTGGCCGATCTGTTCGCCGTTGGCCGGGTTGATCGAGATTGCATGGGTGTGGCTGGAAATCTGTGTCATGACGCCATCCTCTTGTGGGTGGGAATGGGGCCAGAGTATCGTCGTGCTATGCTTTGCGAAACTGAATAATAATGATTATATCGTTCACGTTTGGAGAATGAATTGGATCTCGTCCAGCTTGAAATATTCAAGGCCGTCGCCGAGCAGGGCAGCATCAGCGCCGCCGCGCAGCACATCCATCGGGTGCCCTCGAACCTGACCACACGAATCAAGCAGCTGGAACTCGACCTGGGCGTCGAGCTGTTCATTCGTGAAAAGCACCGCTTGCGCCTGTCACCGGCTGGCTGGAATTTTCTGGACTACGCCCGGCGCATCCTTGCGCTGGTGGAAGAAGCGCGAATGGCCATTTCCGGCGAAGAACCCCAAGGCCCGTTTTCTCTTGGCTCGCTGGAGAGTACGGCAGCGGTACGTATTCCGGCGCTGTTGGCGGCCTATAACCAGCAATACGCCAAGGTCGAACTGGACCTGTCCACGGGGCCGTCCGGCACCATGATCGATGGCGTATTGTCTGGCCGTCTGGTGGCGGCGTTTGTTGATGGGCCGGTGCTGCATCCGGCGCTGGAAGGCGTGCCGGTCTTTGAAGAAGAGATGGTGATCATTGCGCCGCTCAACCATCAGCCCGTGACGCGGGGGCTGGATGTGAATGGCGAAAGCATCTACGCCTTTCGCGCCAACTGCTCATACCGTCATCACTTCGAGAGCTGGTTCACCGACGACGCCGCAGTGCCGGGCAAGATCTACGAAATGGAGTCCTATCACGGCATGTTGGCGTGCGTCAGTGCGGGCGCGGGCCTGGCGCTGATGCCGCGCAGCATGCTCGAAAGCATGCCAGGCTGCACCACCGTCAGCATCTGGCCACTGTCCGAGAAGTTCCGTTTTCTGCAGACCTGGCTGGTGTGGCGCAGGGGCACTGTTTCCCAGAGTCTGACGCGGTTTGTCGAGTTGCTGGAGGCGCGGGGCGGGCCTGCTCGTAACGAGCAGCTTCAATGATGTGCCGAATGAGGTTCGGAAGATGTCATGTATGAGTATTTTTCTTTTGCCCCAGGAGAGCCACGTTGGCTTGCAATAACATTCCTCTCGTTCTTTTGCCCGGCCTGCTGAACGATGAGCGACTTTGGGCTCATCAGACGGCTGCTTTCGAGTCTTCACGCAAGGTTTTCGTTGCGGATCTTTCTCAGGATGACAGCATCGCGCAAATGGCCCGGCGCACGCTGGAACAGGCTCCGCCATTTTTTGCCCTGGCGGCCTTGTCCATGGGCGGATATGTGGCGATGGAAATCATGCGTCAGGCTCCCGAGCGGGTGGTGGCACTGGCCTTGTTCGACACCATGGTCCGGCCAGACAGCGAGGATCGAGCCAGAGTCAGGCGTGGCCTGCTGGAGCTGGCGCAACTGGGCAAGTTCATGGGTGTAACACCTCACTTGCTGCCGCGTATCATTCATACCCGTTGCATAGGCACTGCCGCTGCACAACAGGTCATGGATATGGCGCAGGCCATTGGCAGGGAAGGTTTCATCCGTCAGCAGCAAGCGATCATCGAGCGTCAGGACTACAGTTCTCTTCTGGAGACGATCAGCGTGCCGACCCTGATTGTCGTCGGCGAGAATGACGAAATAACACCTCTGGCAGAATCGGAGTTCACCCATCGGAGCATTGCCGGTTCGCGTCTGGTCGTCCTTCCCGAATGCGGGCATCTGCCGCCTCTGGAATATCCGCAGCGTACAACCGAGCTATTGCAGGAATGGCTTCTGTAGGAGCAATCGGGCGGCGCTCTGCTCATCCGCGAAGACATCCTTCTTCGCGAATGAATTCGCTCCTACCGATTTTTCGTCCACTTTTTTGTGAGAGGAACACCATGCTTATCGATCATCTGGACCACCTGGTCCTCACGACTTGCGACGCGGCAGCCTGTCAGGATTTCTACACCCGTGTCATGGGCATGAGCCTGGAAACCTTTGGCAATGGCCGTATTGCCTTTCGCTTCGGCAATCAGAAGATCAACCTGCATGTGCGAGGCCACGAATTCGAGCCCAAGGCGCATCTGCCGGTACCCGGTGCGCTGGATCTTTGCTTCATCGGTGCCAGGCCTCTGGATGAAGTGATCGTTCATCTCCAGCAACAGAACTGGCCGATAGTGGAAGGCCCGGTGCAAAGGACCGGAGCCACGGGGCCGATCCGTTCGGTGTATGTCCGGGACCCTGACCTGAACCTGATCGAGATATCCGAGTATTTGTAAGGGGCTTGATTGGCAGGCCAATGACCTTGCGCTATTTTGTCCTCCGAACCTCTCTCCAGGTATCTGCCGATGTCATGCCCGCAAGTTTGTGCCGGAGCCACGTTGCAATGCAGTTTCGGCGCTGCGCCTACCGTATTGAACGTATTGCCGACCAATCGCGTGCTGACCAGCAGCATGCCGGCGGCGACCATCATGGATCACATCCCGTTGGTCAACATTCCCACCTTCGGAATGTGCATGAGCACAGCCAACCCCATGGTGATCGCGGCCACGGCGGCAGCATTGGGCGTGCTCACTCCCATGCCTTGCATTCCCGCAACGGCCTCGCCATGGATTCCGGGCGGTGCGCCAACGGTGTTATTGGGCGGCATGCCAGCGATTGATTCCAACAGCATGCTGATGTGCAACTGGGCCGGGGTGATCAAGATTGTGATGCCGGGTCAGGTGCAGATGTTGATTCCTTAGTTTGATAAAAACGCTTTTCTGCAAGGACGATATGGATGGGTGTGCTGTTCTCGATTGCTTTCAGTACGTTATCTCTGGTTGTGGCTTCCCGGATCATGAATGTCGGGCTGGGTATTATTCCGGCGCTACTGGTCGTTGCTTTTCTTCAGGTGATGGGCGTCGCTCTTGAAGGCACTGAAAAGCTTCTATATGCGTTTATCTTCATCCTCGGCTTGCTGATCTACTTTGCGGGGTTGAAGCGGTTTACTGGCGAAAGTACCTGGACGCTGATCAAGCTGACGATTGTCTGGATGATCATGGCGTTTGTTATCGCGCAGGTCTTCTTCAAGGTATTTGAACTGTCCTTTGCGTTTTATCTGAGATCCTGATCAGGACTGCGCAGGCGACACATTATTCATCCACCACCAGCGTAGGTGTGAAACCGGTTTGCCCTTGGCATCCAGCGGGCGGCCGTCATCGGCGAATTGTTGTTCCTGATCCAGCAACTGGCCATTCAGGTAGCGGGCCTTGAAGGAGGCCTGGCCGTTGGTGTGGAAACGCTGATACAGCCCGTCGCGCACACCGTCCTTGTATTGCTCCAACTCTGCCAGTTGCCCGTCAGGGTAGTGAATGCTGGCCTCGCCATGCAGCAGGCCCATTTTATAGGTGGCCCGACGTTGCAACAGTCCTTCGGGCGAATAGAAATTTGCGATGCCATGCAGCTTGTCGTTCACGTAAGGCAGTTGCGCGGAAACCCGGCCGTTGGGGTGGTAGGTGAGGCTCATGCCCTGCAACTCGCCCTGGCTGTAATTCAGGTTGGCCAGCGGTCGGTTGTCTTTTTCGATTCGCAACGGCCCATCCAGTTGGCCATCATTCAAGCGTCCGGCCAGTTGTGCATCACCGCTTTGTACATCCACTGTTTCAGTCTTGGCCATGGCTCAGGATCTCAATTGACTTGTACCAGGCCGCCCTTGATGGTCAGCATGCCACCGCCATCCACGGTCTGTGACGCTGCGGCCTTGTTGGTCAGGCTGATGCCTGCGTCGTTGGTCATGGTCGTGCCTGCCTTGTTTTCCAGCGATGTGCCCGCCTGATTGGTCAGGGCCGTTCCTGCCTTTTGGGTGATCGAAGTGCTGGCCTGCACGGCCAGATCGGCACCGCTCTTGATCGTGAAGCTGCCGCCGCTTTCCAGGGTGATGGTGCCGCTGACCTTGAGGGTCAGGTTGCCGTCCACGGTCAGGCTGTAATTGCCTGTGACCTTGTCGGTGTAGTTGCCGCCGGTGCTATGGGTCTGGTCGCCGCCGACCTTGACGGTGCGAGTGTCCTTCACATCCAGCGTATCGCTACCGGTCTGGATGGTGACGCTGCGTTTGCCCTTTTCCAGCGTGACGGTTTCATCGCCTTCCTTGACGGTTCGGGTGCGGGCGTTCTGTACGGTCAGGGTTTCATCGTGGCCGACGGTGACTGTGGTGTCGTTGAGCACATTGGTCTTGAAGTCCTTCTGGGCTTGCAGAAAGACTTCCTCAGCGTCTTTCTTGTCCTCGAAACGCAACTCGTTGAAACCGCCGCCGCCCTTGGAGGAATTGGTCTTGATCCCCGATTGCGTCTGGTTGGCGGGCAGGGCATAGGGCAGGGCGTTGTCGCCGTTGTACACGCAACCGCTGACCAATGGCCGGTCGGGGTCGCCGTCGATAAAGGTGACGATCACTTCCTGGCCGATGCGCGGCACGAACTGCATGCCGAACCCCTTGCCGGTCCAGGGCAGTACCACACGCACCCAGCAGGAGCTGGTTTCGTCGCTCTTGCCGTCGCGGTCCCACGGGAACTGGATCTTGATCCGGCCATATTCGTCGGTCCAGATTTCCTCGCCGGACTTGCCGACCACGGTGGCCGTCTGGGTGTGCATGCGCGGTTTGGATGTCACCCGCGCCGGGCGATAAGTGGTGGCCTTGGGGATGGCCTCGAAACGGTTGCGATAGCCTTCATGGCTGGCTTCATGAGTGACTGCTGTCACCACCCAGTCGATATTCAGGGTCGCATCGTCATGGCCGCTCAGAGTGAAAAAGTGCCCCGGCACCAGCCAGCGACAGTCGCTTTCACCGACAAAGCGTTTCTCCTGACTGCGCAGCCCGTCGACCCGCTGTTTGGTCAATGCATCGCCCCGTGCCTTGGCGATATAACCGCCCGGATGCTCATACATCGACAACGGCCCGGCCTTGGCTTCCGCCTTGCTGTAAAGCGAAGTGGTGGGTGTGGTGAACTCATAATCCGAGGCTGAATACACCCCGGAAACCGCCTGTAACACCAGTTGCCCGGAACGAATCCCGTGCAGTTCCCGATTGCCCATTCCCTGACCCAGATACTTCACCGCCGGCCCGTTGGGAATCGCTGGAAACGCATCGTTGTTATCCGCCAGCACCAGCGTGTGCTTGCCTTCCTCATGGGTGAAAAACCAGAAAATCCCTTCCTCTTCCAGCAGGCGCGACACAAACGCAAAGTCGGTTTCGCCGTACTGCACGCAATACTCACGCGGCGTGTAACTGCCGGTCAGCGACAGCTTGTGATCGCTGAATCCGTGGTCAGTGAAGATCGACGTCACGATGTCCGACGTGGAGAGGTTCTGAAACACCCGGTTATTGCTCGCCAGCGTCAGCCACCACAACCATGGCCGCAACAACACCTGATAACGATCCGCCGTTGCGTCAGCCGGAAGCTGCCGGATCTCCGCCACCAGCGCATCCATTGGGCGCAGCATCGCATCGTTATGCAGCGTGGTCGTGACGTGAGTGGCGATAGCGGAAGTCAGCGTCAGCGCAGTGTCGGCCTGGCCATGCAGGAAATACTGCCCCAGCGCATTGAGGGATTCCTCGCCGCTGATGACGTCTGGATACAGCTCGGTGAGGGCTGAGCCGGTCAGGGAGAGGCTGGTTGTGGTGTCGGTGGAGCGGGGCATTCTTTCATCTCAAGTAGATATTGCTGAATAGCAGGACTTCAGCGTAATGCTTTATACGAAAAGTACATAGCTCAATCAACGCATGTGAGATATCAAAATTGATAGAAAACGGGATTCAATGATGCTCGGTTTCCCTCAATTCAACAGATTATTACAGATGTGGTTTTTGGTGTTTTTGCCATGATGTCTTTACTCATGCTCAGGGGGTAGTTTTTTCTATTCGTTGTTAATGGAAAATATTGTTGTCAGCCTTTCTTGCTTTTTGTTCTGTTGCAGAACGAGCATGAAGGTACCAGATTGTTTCCGCTGTGGATTATTTTCCATAGAGGGCTTTGGCTGTTGACTTGATGCTTGGTGCTTCCAATCCCTTTGCTGACATGAAAGGCGTTCATGTCGTCGAACAGGTGAATCAACATTGCAACATCTTTGAAGGCTATCGTACTCTTGTTCTCGTTGAAATTTTCCTCTCTCATATTCAGATAGTTATGGAATGCAGATGCGTCGTCTATAAACCCATTAGTGTTGGCATAGGTTTTAGGATTCCACTTTGCAACATGGTTAGCTCGCCGATCAGCATGGTTGGTGTTCTGATGATTTGTGCCGCCGAGTAAGCGCAAGAATTTTATCAGTGCCATTTCTGGCTTGGTTTGTGCCTTGATGTGGTCGATTTCCATCGTCCAGGCAGGGTACACAAAGCCACACCAGTAGCAGTTGAAAGCCTTGATGTTCTCTTGGGTGGCTGCCGATTTATCAGCGCCGGGGACCCGTAAGATAACAGAGTCGAAAACATACTGATTAAGCCAGTTCTGGTCCAGCTTGATTTTTGTGTAGTCGATCGAGGTAGAAAATGGAGTGTCGTGGACTGCCAGGCTTGTACGGTACCCATTAGTCAAGTAGGCAGTGGTCATGCTTGAAATGTTTAGTGGGGCAAGCGTTTGGATATTATCGCCTTGCCTGCGTTTTACTTCGTAGTTACCGCCGCCCAGATTTTTGATCTGGGTATGGCTGCCTGTGCCTGTCAGGATCATGTAGTCTTTGCCAAACTCGGTGATTTTTCCGTTCCAGCCGTTGTCCAGTACGGAGATGGACGCGAGGTCAAAGGTAATGGTCGTCATATCGATTTTCAATCTTCAATAATGGTAAACAGAATGTAGGGGTTATTCACTCCAACACCCACTCCGCCAACTTCCCCGTCACCTGCTTCATCAACACATTCTCAATATCCCTCGCCCCAGCCCCGCTGCATTTCGCGAGCACGGCCTTGACAATCCCGTTATCAAAATCAAACTGTTTACCCGTCGCGGCCTTGTACCGGCCACGCAGTTTCTCCAGCTTGGCCAGCACGATCCCTTCCAGTGTCGCTTCATCCAGCGGGTGATAAGGCACCACGGTCATGCGTGCAAGAAAGGCGGGGCGGAAGGCTTGTAGCAGGACTTTGTGCAGGCGTTCGTTGAACGGGTCGCTGTCGAGTTCGGCGGTGGGGGTGTCGAGGATCAGTTCGGCGCCAACGTTGCTGGTGGCGAGCATGACGGTGTTCTTGAAGTCCACCACCAGGCCGGTGCCGTCTTCCATGACGCCTTTGTCGAACACGTTATAGAACGCTTCCAGCACATCCGGGTGGGCTTTTTCGATTTCGTCCAGCAGCACCACGGAATAGGGTTTGCGGCGTACGGCTTCGGTCAGCACGCCGCCGGTTCCGTAACCCACATAACCGGGTGGTGCGCCTTTGAGCTGGCTGACGGTGTGGGCTTCCTGGTACTCGGAAAGGTTGATGCTGATCAGGTTGCGCTCGCCGCCGTACAGGGCGTCGGCCAGGGCGTAGGCGGTTTCGGTCTTGCCGACGCCGGTAGGGCCGGGCAGCAGGAACACGCCGACCGGTTTCTGTGGGTCGGTCAGGCCGGCGCGGTAGGCTTGCAGGCGTTGGGCGATGGTGTCGAGGGCGGCTTTCTGGCCCATGACCCGCTGGCCCATGCGCTGCCCCAGGGTCCGCACGGCATGGGCTTCGTCGGCGAGCATCTTGCCCACCGGGATGCCGGTCCAGCCTGCAATCACGGCGGCGACGGTCTTGGAGTCGACCTGTTCGGGCACCAATGGATCGTCCTGGCGAATGGCATCCAGCCCGGCTCCCAGGCGCACCAGTTCGGAAGCCAGGTAATCGATGCGGCTGTCGGTGTCCGGGTCGCGTTTTTCGAGGTCGGTATTGGCGTCCACGCGCTCGCTCAGGGCGAGCAGTTCGCGACGGGTTTCCAGCAGTTCGCGCACGGCCTCGCGCTCTTCGCCCCAACGCACTTCCAGTTCACGGATGGCTTGCAGGTTGCTGCCGGATTCGCTTTCCAGCGTGGTAATGCGTTCCCGATGATCAAGACCGGTGGCCTGCTCGCGACGCAGGCGTTCGACTTCTTCCTTCAGGCTTTGCTGGCGATGGCGCAGGCTTTCCAGCGGCGGAGGGACGTCGTGCTGGCCGAGGGCGACGCGGGCGCAGGCGGTGTCGAGGATGCTGATGGCCTTGTCCGGCAGTTGCCGCCCGGAGATGTAGCGGTGTGAGAGTTTCACCGCATCGTGAATCGCTGCATCCAGCACTTGCACGCCATGGTGCTGCTCCAGTTTGGTCGCCACGCCCCGAAGCATTTCCACGGCTGTGGCTTCGTCCGGCTCTTCCACCTGCACCAACTGGAATCGTCGGGCCAGCGCCGGGTCTTTCTCGAAATACTTCTTGTATTCCATCCAGGTGGTGGCAGCCAGGGTGCGCAGTTCGCCGCGGGCCAGAGCGGGTTTGAGCAGGTTGGCCGCATCACTGCCGCCTTCCGCGCCACCGGCACCGATCAGGGTGTGGGCTTCGTCGATAAACAGGATGATCGGTTTTTCTGCGCTGCGTACCGCATCGATCACGCCTTTGAGACGTTGCTCGAATTCGCCCTTGACCCCGGCACCGGCTTGCAGCAGGCCAAGGTCGAGCACGCGCAGGCTGACATCCTGCAAGGACGGCGGCACATCACCGGCAGCAATGCGCAACGCCAGGCCTTCGACCACGGCGGTTTTACCCACGCCCGGTGCGCCCACCAGAATCGGGTTGTTCTGGCGACGGCGCAGCAGGATGTCGATGCACTGACGGATTTCCCCGTCGCGGCCCACGATGGGGTCGATGCGCCCGGCGTGGGCATCGGCGGTCAGGTCCTGGGTGTATTGGTCGAGAGTCGAGTCCTCGACGGTTTTCACCGGAGCCTTGCCCGGTTGGCCAGGTACGGCGATGGCGATATGTTCGCGAGAGGGTTGCGCCCATTCCTGCAAGTTGTTGCGCAGCACATCCCGGGGAATGCGCAGCAACGAGGATGCGCTGTTGAGCAGCAGGCTGCGACGTTCATCTCTGTCCAGCAAGGCCAGCAGCAACAGCCCTGAACGAATGCTTTGCTGGCCCATGACGCTGGCCTGCACCACGGTGTCTTCCAAAAGGCCGATGGTCTGCGCGGACAGTGCCGGAGTGCGGGTACTGCCGGATTTGAACAGCTCCAGCGCCTTGTTGATTTCTGCGGTCAGCGCATCGCGCTCCAGGCCGAAACGCGGCAGCAGGCAGGCCAGGTCGCCGCCCTCGATATCCAGCAGTTCCAGCAGCAGGTGCTCGATTTCAACGTAGTGATGACCCCGTTGCAGGCAGCGCTGCGCGGCGCGCTCCAGAGCGCGGCGGCTGTCGGCGTTGAGGCGTGCTATCAGGCTGCCGAGTTCCATATTCAGGCCATCTCCGGTTGGCGCAGCCGGGTATCGATGCGCTGCAGGTCTTGGTTGGGTTTGTTGCGCAAGCCACCGTTCCAGTTGAGGGTCGGTGGATTCTCTCGATTCATGACCATGGGTTCGGCACCCGATACCAGCAAGGTCAATGAGCAGTCCAGATCGGGGCCGAAATACAGCGCCGCCATGCTCGCCAGTTGCTGATGGGCTTCGCCTTCGGGCAGCAGGCGTCTGGCCTGCGCGTTCTGCAAGGGGCCGATGGTCAGGCGAATGCCGGCATGTTCGTCCCAGACGCGGGTTCCGGCGATGGCGGTGCTGCCCAGTTTCAGGTTGCGGCCACCGGGTTTCAGCAGGCTGCGACTGGCTGGCGGGATGCTGCGCCATGCGCCTTCATATGCGCTGATCTGTACCGGCAAGCCGAAATGCTGGCGCACGATGGCGGCGAAACCGGCCAGCGAGCGGCGGCCGCCTGAGTACAAGGCGCTACGCGCCATGATCGCGGCATCAGGCAGTGCCTGGCGTTCCTGCAATGATTTTGGCAGCAGACCGGTCAGAGCGCGTAACTGCGCCTGCACCGGGCTGGCCGAAGGCACGGCGAACCCCAGCGCCACGCGATGCTTGCGCAGCACCCGATAGAGCAGGCTGAGCAGGCGATGCTGGAACAGGTCGAGAAACTCGGCGGGCGCATGATCCTTGGCGCGGGCGCGTTGTTGCAGCCATTCCTGAAAGGCGTACGGCAAAGGACCGTCGGGGCCGCCCAATCCAAAGATCGGCGTCGTCAGTACCGGTTGCTGGCCGGGTTCCTGGGTCAGGTTTTCGACTTCGCTGGAGGCAAACAAGGGCGTCAGCGGGCCGCGCAGGCGGATGGCTTCGGCCTGGGGCGAGGTGCCGGTGCCCAATGGAGAAGCCTGCGGATGCTCGCGCTCCAGAATCAGCAAGGCCTGCAACAGCTCGAAAGCCTGTGGCTCCTTGCGCAAGACCTCGCTTAGAGGGACAGGGGCATGCCGGCCTGGGGTTGCCATGTCTTGACCTCCTTGTCCGAGTTGACCAGCACCGTACGCACGAAGCGATTGGCGGTGGCGTAAAGCGAGAAGAATTGCGCCAGCACTGCCGAGAACAGCACGGCGCTATTGCCGACGAAGTGTTCCGGGTCCAGTTGCAGGCGGACTTCCAGCCCGTTGCGCCAGCCGCGCCAGGCATCTTCGCCCACCTGTGCAATGACCCGTTCGCAGTCCATCTTTTGCAGGCCGTCGATCTGCCGACGGGCGCTGGCCTCGTCGCGCAGGTTGTGCAGGTTGAGTATTTCCTTGAGGGCTTCCAGCGCCTTGGGGCCTTCCACCAGCGACAGGTGGTTGAGGGTCAGTTGTGAAACCAGACGCCAGCGCGACTCACCACCCAGGTGCGGCGAGCTTTGCGAACTGGGCGGGTTGATCAGGCTGGCCTTGGCCACCGGGCCGGGCCGCTCGAAGCTCAAAGGGGTTCCAGCGCTCAGGCTCTGGGCCAGATGACGGTTGGTGCAAAGCAGCTCCGCCGTCAGGCTGTAGTTCGGTGCGTCGAGCAGCGGGTCGAAGCGGGTGTCGACCAGACTGAGCATCAAGTCGCTGCCCAGACGGTTGGGCGTCAGCCCGGTGATGCGTCGGGCATGCCAATAGAGGTTGCTGTCGCCAAGGCTGTGCTGGCTGCCGTAATAGGCCGGTACCGGGCGTACGCCTTGAGGTGATGCGGCACGCATGCCACGGATGCTGTGGATCTCTACGCTGTTCTCGCGATGGCTGTCGGCGATCAGCCGGTATTCGCTTTGCGTGCCGTCCGGGCGCAATGGTTCGGAGGTGCGTGGAAACAGGTTGATCACTGGTGTGCAGCCCAGTGCGATATCGCTGGCTTGCAGATGCAGGCGAGCCTGAGGAGCGCGGTCGAAGACGATATACAGATAAAGCGTGCGGCCTTCGACATGAGCCGTGTTCAGGGGAATATCGAAGAAGTGGAATTTTTCCGGGAAGGCGAAATATTCGGCCAGCAAACGCATGCCTGGATGTACGCCGTCTTCCTCTGGCAGCAGGGCTTCGTCGTTGGCGAAACCGGCAATGTTCGGCAGGTCGCCATGGGCGACTGGCTGACTGCCCGGTGCGCCGCTCAAGACCTTGACGGCATGGGCGCCCAGCAAGTCGTACAGCGCGGCATTCACCACCGGTGATGCGTCCAGATGCAGGCGCAGGTGCTCAATGCTCAGTTGCGCCCAGTCTGTTGTTTCTCCCAGGCATTCCAGACTCAGGCGCAGTGCCGAACGGGCCTGGATCACACCGGTCAGGGCCTGTGTTTCTTCAGCATTGAGCAGCACGGCTTCGCTGATCTGAATGGGCCACAAAGTCACTTCGGCGCTGGTACGAAAGTGGATGCTTTCACCCTTGGTCGTGGTGACAAACAAGGGCGTATCCCGTGGCAATGCATAGCCCGCTGCGAGGTTGCCTTTGCTCGGGTCCGGCTCGAACCGGACGATGCTGCACGAGGGCAGGGGCCTGATGGCCAGCGGATAAAGCTGTTCCAGCAGGGCGTTGCTGAATTCGTCGTAGTCGTCATCCAGGCGTCGTTGCAGGCGTGCGGCCAGAAGGGCGAAGCCTTCGAGCAGGCGCTCCACATGCGGGTCCTGGCTTTCACCGGGAGACAGTTCCAGGCGTCGGGCGACTTTGGGGTAGCGGTTGGCGAATACGCTGCCGGCATGTCGCAGCCAGGTCAGTTCGCGTTGGTAATAATCAAGCAGTTGCGGATCAATCGAGTCGCTCATGGCTGACCTCCAGCCCGGCTTCCGAGGTCTGAACCGCAAAGGCCACAGGCCATTCCTGACGGTCATGGCGCAGGGTGCCGCTCAGGCGGATATCCAGTTGCCGGGGATGCCCTGGCATGGCTTGCACATCCACACCGGTCAGGTGCAGTCGCGGCTCGAAATGAGTGATTGCAGCGCGGATTTCCCGGGTCATGCGGCGTCGGTCATCGCTGTTGCTGGCTTGCAGGGCGCTCCAGTCGGCGATGCCATAGTCGAGCAGGGTCGGTGGCGTGGTGAGGTTCCTGGAGGCGCGGCGGGTATTGAGCAGGCGCAACAGCTCGTTCCGGACCGAGTCGGCCAGAGCCTGTCGGTCGAAAAATCGGGTGTGCTGCGTCTGCTCCTCGCTGAAAGCCAGGCGCTCGAATAACGGCGGACGAATGCCTGTGCCTGGCATGGCGAGTTACCTTTCTTAGCTGGCTTTCTTGTTGGCGGCCAGGTCCCAACTGGTGCCAGCCACGCCTTCCTTGGTGCCATCGTCTTTCTGGGCTGTCAGTTCCCATTTGATCTTGGTGAAGTTCAGCGAGATGGTTTCCACCGGTTTGCCACCGGCACCGCCGCTGACGCTGACGTTGGACAGCACAACGTTGTCCAGGGTGTAGACAATGAACGGCATGATCTGGCCGCTGCCTTCGGAGGCGTTGCGGCCAATGGTGATCTTGGCGGTAGCGATGGGCTTGCCCGCGCAGCAGTAGCTGTTGAGGTTGGGGGTGGAGCTGTCGACGAACTT
Organism: Pseudomonas cichorii; assembly: GCF_015471405.1. Taxonomy (GTDB): domain Bacteria; phylum Pseudomonadota; class Gammaproteobacteria; order Pseudomonadales; family Pseudomonadaceae; genus Aquipseudomonas; species Aquipseudomonas serbiensis. Next base: position 116,667 of record NZ_BLVZ01000003.1, on the reverse strand, counting down.
GGTCAGGGTGAACTCACCGACATGGGGTTTACCCGAAGTACGCTCCGAGTTGCTGACGTCGTTGGTCACTTGCATGGCAACGTTATGGCTGTAGGACATGATTTCGATCTTGTCCGTGAAGCCTTCCAGCATGCTGTCGCCTTTAATATCGTCACCCAGATCCAGAATGATCGCATCCATCGGGTGTAACTCCTGCAAATTGGCAAAAAGAAAGTGGGGGAGAAGCCCTGCGAGCCAGGCCCGCAGGGCTCAGGGTCAGGCTGCTACCGGCGGCGGCAGACTGGCAACCAGACGGATCGAGGCGGTCAGTTCTTCCAGCTGGAAGTGCGGACGCAGGAACACCGTGGCGCGGTAGGCACCTGGCTTGCCGGCGACCTCGGTGATGTCCACGCGCGCTTCACGCAGCGGGTACTGGGCCTTGATTTCCTGCGGCGCGTTGTCGTTGATCAGTACGTAATCCGCGATCCAGTTGTTGAGGTAGGTCTGGACGTTGTCGCGGGTCATGAAGCTGCCGACCTTGTCGCGCATGATCACTTTCAGGTAGTGAGCGAAGCGCGAAGCGGCGAGCACGTACGGCAACATGGCGGAAATCCGCGCGTTGGCGTTGGCTTCGTTGGTGTTGTAGAGCTTGGGCTTGTTGGTCGTCTGCCCGCCAAAGAACACGGCAACATCGCTGTTCTTCTTGTGGCAGAGCGAGATGAAGCCCAGGTCGTTGAGTTCTTTCTCGCGACGGTCGGTGATCGCCACCTCGGTCGGGCACTTGAGCGAGATATCGCCCGAGGAGGTGCGGAAAGTATGCGCTGGCAAACCTTCGACCGCGCCACCGCCTTCTGCACCGCGAATCGCTGCGCACCAGCCGTATTTGGCGTAGGCCTCGGTGATACGTTGGGACAGTGCCCAGGCCGCATTGCCCCACAGGTATTTGCTGTGGTCGGTGCCGGTGACGTCTTCGACGAAGTTCATGCCTTCAACCGGGCTGGTGTCCGGGCCGTAAGGCAGGCGCAGCAGGAAGTTCGGCAGCACCAGGGAGACATAACGCGAGTCTTCGCTTTCGCGGAAGGAGCGCCACTTGATCAGTTCCTGGCTCTCGAACACTTTGGCCAGGTCACGAGGCACTGCCAGTTCGGTGAAGCTGCTCATGTCGAACAGGCGCGGGCTGGCTGCGGCAATGAATGGCGCGTGAGCCGCTGCCGCGACGTTGGACAGCTTCTCCAGCAGGCCGATGTCCTGTGGGTGACGGCCAAAGGTGTAGTCGCCGACCAGCACGCTGAACGGATGACCGCCGAAGGTGCCGTATTCTTCTTCGTAGATTTTCTTGAACAGCGAGCTCTGGTCGAATTCGACTGCCTTCTCCAGATCGGTCTGCAGTTCTTTCTGCGAGACGTTGAGCAGGCGCAGTTTCAGGCGGGTGCTGGTTTCGGTGTTCTGCACCAGCGAATGCAGGCCGCGCCATGAAGCTTCAAGCTTCTGCAGGTCCTCGTGATGGAGGATCTGGTTGAGCTGGTCGCTGATCAGCGAGTCGATCTGGCTGATGCGGTCGTTGATCATGGCGACGGTGTCTTTATCGACCGCCATGCCTTCATCCAGGACCTGGGTGGCGAACTCGGCGAGCATGTCGCGAGCGTAGCCTTGCTGGCTGTCGTCATGCGCCATGCGACCTTCGGCGATGATCTTGTCCAGCAGGGACAATGTTTGGGTGGAGCCTTCGCTGCCTTGACTCTCAGCGCTGGTTGACGTGGCCATGGTTAATCCTCCGCGAATAGGTGGGCGATGACGATCAGGCTTGCGGTTCGGCTGGCGGCTCTTCAGCTGCTGCCGGTGCATCAGCTACCGTTTCGCTTTCCGGACGGGCCGATTTGATCTGTTGCAGGCCTTCGGTATTGGCGACGACATCTTGCAGCAGCTTGTCCAGATCGTCGTTGCCGTCGAGCTTGGTCAGCAGGTCGCGAAGACGCTGACGGGCTTCGAGCAGGCGACGCAGAGGCGTGACTTGCTTGACCAGATTGATCGGGTCGAAATCGTCGATATGGCCGAAGCGCAGTTCGACGTTGAGCTTGCTGCCGTCACCGCTGAGGGTGTTGTCGACCTGGATAGCGGTGCGTGGAGCAATGGAGGCGAGGACTTCATTGAAGTTGTCGCGATCGATTTCAACGAAACGTCGATCGATCAGTTTTGGCGGGGGAGCATCAGGTTTGCCTGACAGATCGGCCAGGATGCCGACTACGAGAGGCAGTTCCTTTTTTTCGATGGCATTACCGATTTCTACGTCGTAAGTGATCTGAACACGAGGCGGGCGGACCCTGTCTAGCTTGTGCTGAGTACTCTCGGCCATGGTGGCTGAACTCCGATGCATAAGGCGGGCGCAATGCAACGGTTTCCCAATGCTCGCATTCCCTTGCTTGACCGCAGAACAGAGCCGCACGGGTCTAATTCTGCGATCCTCTAAAAATTCGTCATGGTGGCGAATTGACCTTGATGCTATAACAGGAACGGCTAAAAGCAATACAAAATTTTTCTTGGACAATCATGACCGTAAAACAGTTCATATACCGACAATGGATTGCCGTATTGCTGGCTGTTTTCATGCTCACGGGTTGTTCATTCTTGGATCCAAAAATAGGCGTCGATTCACTGATTCTGGACGTAGCCCTGCGTGCCAATGATGACTCGCCTGTCGCTGTCGATTTCATCGCCGTCAATGACCCGGACCTTCTCAAGCAACTGTCAGGCCTGACCGCCAGCCAGTGGTTCAGCGAGCGTGATCAGTTCCGCCGTGACCACCGCCAGAACATGGCTGTCTGGGGCATGGAGCTGGTGCCGGGACAACTGATCGAATCCGGCATCTTCCCGCTGGACGGCAAGCCCGCCGTAGGGTTACTGGTTTTTGCCCATTACAATACGCCCGGCGCGCATCGCCTGCGGCTCGATGGCCAGCGCAGGATATGGCTGAAATTCGATAGTCGGGAAATGACGCTGTTCGACGAAAATGCCCATTGAGTATCGCGTCGCACTGACCATGCGCCACACACAGGATGTCAAGGAAACCTTATGAGCGTGCTACCTGATGCAGTCTGCTGGCACGAAGGCATGCAATTGCTGCCCCAGCATTTTCAGTTGCAAGGCTTGCGGGCCGAAGTGTTGGCCGCCCATCTGGCCCAGGCATCCAACCCTTGGTACTGGGGGGTTACAAACCTTGATCTGGACCCTTCGGCCCTGTTTGCCGGGCAGGTCCGTATTCTGGCCCTGGACGCTACCTTGCCTGACGGCATGCCGCTGAGCATTCGTGCCGGATCGGGGCCGATGGTCGAGCTGGATATCAACGAGGCTGCCGCCGCATCTCCGACTGCGACTGTGATGGTCTACCTGGCGGTCAGCCCTTTGTGGCGCGCCGGTCAGTTGTTGCCGCTCAAGGGTCGCCTGCAATCGGTGCTCGGCGACTCGCTGCCGGATCTGGCCAGTGGCGAGAACCCGGAAACCATAACCGTATGGCGACCTAACCCTCGGCTGGTCACCGAGGCCAACAAGGCTGACTCCATCTGCGTGCCTCTGCTGCATCTGCGCAAAGAGGGTGGTGGTTTCGTGCAGTTGCCCTATGTCGCGCCGACACCGCTGATCCTGCCCGAATCCTTGCTGGGCCGCAGAGTCGCGGCCCTGTGTGCCCGCACCCGTGAGAAATGCATGTTTCTGGCCGGACGTTTGCGTCAGTCCCAGCAGGCGGGTAATCAGGACGATGCCGAGGAAATCCGTCTGCAATCCGCTGCGCTCTGGTCCAGATTGCCCGAGGTGGAAGGTGCCTTGAGCAGTCGGGTCGCTACGGCTCAAGGTCTGCATGGATTGCTGCTCGGCATGACTGGCAGTTGGTCGGTACTGGACCCGATTTCGGGTGTGCCTGCTTATGCGCCGCTGGACTTTCTCGACCTGTATCGCGGCTACGACCAGGTACTGACCTGGCTGGAGCGCACTCTGGACCAGTTGCGGGTCGGCTTTCGCAGCGTGCCTTTCGAGCAGGCCGAGCATGTCTTTTCCATTGCACTGCCCGAGCAAAAGCCTCGCCAGCGATTGGTGGTCGGCTTGCGCATGCCGGCCGGTGCGTCCGAGCAGGCAGCAATGGACTGGCTGGGCAGGTCGATCATTGCTTCCGGCCCGCATATACCAGTGCTGGCCCGCCAACGCATGAGCGGCTTGCCCCATCAGGCGATGAGCCGTCAGGAGCAGGTTGCCTACAGCACGGGCGACGACACACGGCTGTTTGTCATCCAGGCCAGTGGTGAATGGTTCGACCCGACACAGCCGTTGCACATTGTTTCATCTACTGCAGGAGGCGCAGTCAGCCCCTGGCAAGTCGTTCTGTTCATCGACAAAACCACCAACGAATCCGCCTGAGTACGGTAGGGAAGTCGTATGCCTGAAGGGAATGCCGTTTCGCGGGTGCGCGCCATGCAGGATGCACCGTTGAGTAGCGCTTTTCGTGAGGCGTGGCAGCAATGGCTGACCGCCTGGAACGAGCTGGACAAGAGTAGCGAAGATACCCCGAAGCTGGTCGAGACCGTGGCCGAGCTGTCGACCCGGATCACACGCCGACTGTGGCGCAATGCATTTTCCAATGTAGGGGATTCCGCGACTCAGCAAATGAAGGCCATGGTCTATGCCTTTGTCGCGCTGGTGGATGAAACCCTGTTGTTCGCCGACTGGTCGGGGCAGAGCGCCTGGCAGGAAAAGCCGCTGGAATCGCGCCTGTATTCAAGCCGTCAGGCCGGTCAGCGGCTGCCGCTGGAAATCAAGCGCTTGCTCGATGAGCAGGTTTCCACCAATCGGGACCTGGGCAACGTTTATCTGTTGTGCCTGATCCTCGGTTTTCACGGGCACTTGCGTGGGGAGCGCGGTCAGGCTCTGCACGAAAAATGGCGTCATGCGCTGTTTACCTTCACTCGCCAGCGCGAGCCGGACTATGCCAATGTCAGCCAGTTGCTGGCCGAACCTTCCAGTGTTGCGCCACGTCAGTTGCCGTTGCGTAAATCCCTGCCTGACGGCTTGCGCCTGGGGCTGGTGATTCTGGCGTTCACGCTGCTGTTTATCGGTATCGGTCAACTGTTCTGGCATGACATCGGCCAGCGTCTGGAGCCGGTCCTGCATCTGGCGACTCCCTTCGCCGTTGTGGAGAGCCTGTCATGACGCTGGCAATGCTGGGCTGGGTGATCGGCATCCTGGTCGTCCTGCTGATTGTGCTGTTGTGCATCTGGTGGTTGCGTACCCGTGGCGGTGCAGCGATCCGCAGTTTCCATTTTGCCGTGCGCCAGATGGAGAAGGATCAGGGCGTACGCGATCACTATCAGACCTCGTGGCTGTTGATGGTTGGCGATGAGGCCCAGGGCTCGCAGTTGTGCTCGGCCTGGAACCTTTCGCCCACGGACAAGCCGGCATGGTTCGGCCGTTGGTGGTCCGATCCCGAAGGCGCGGTGCTGGTTGTGCCGCAGTCTCTGTTCATGCCCGAAGAAGGCATGAAACTTCAGGGTAACGGCTGGGCGAGCCTGCTTGGCCTGTTGCTGCGTATCCGTGGCCAGCGCCCGCTGGACGGTGTGATCTGGAACATCAGCGCAGCCGACCTTCTGGATGGCGAGCGTGCGGCCTCGCTTGGGCTGGCGGCGCGTCGGCGCTTTATCGATCTATTGCAACGCCTTGGGCTCAGTGTGCCGGTGTATGTCGTGATCAACGGCATGGACGAGATTCCCGGCTTTCAGGATCTGGTCATGGCCTTGCCGCAGGACACCCGCCAGCAGATTCTGGGCTGGAGTTCGCCTTATGACCCGGAAATGGTCTGGCAATCCCAGTGGAGCGATACCGCGCTGGACTCCGTGATTCAGGCACTGTCTGAAGCGGTGGTCCAGATCGGCGCGTTGTCAGGTCACTTGAGTGGTGAGCTGAGTTTCCTCCCCGAGCGTCTGAAGGATTTGCGCCGCTCTCTGCAAATGCTGCTGGAACCGGTCTTTCAGGGCAATGCCCAGGGCGAGGCGGTGCGTTTTCGGGGGCTGTACTTCACTGCCGATCAGGCGTCGGCTCCGGGCCATGAAACGCTGTCGGCAAGCGATGCACCGGCCATGCAGAGCGTCTTCGCTTCGTCGCTCTGGCAGCATCGCATCAATGCCGAGCGCGGGCTGGCGCAACCGGTGCCGCGCCTTTTGCATCTGCGTCGACGCTGGCAGCGGGTCACGGCCATTGGTGCTCTGATCTTTGGCGTGATCTGGGGCATTTCCATGCTTTGGGTCTGGCGCTATTCGATTGATGAGGCCGATGAACTGTCCCGCTTGTTACAGGAGGCCCAGCGCAGTTACGTGCAGGTCAACGATGACGCGCACCGGCAGGAACTGACCCGCAGCAATGTGCAGGCCTTCTGGAATGTGCTGCAGAACGCGCCGCGCTGGCATTTCGCTTCTCCGGTTTATCCAAGCTCCTGGTTCTCCTCGCTGGATACCCGTCTGGACGGGGTCTTGCGGCATATGTCCATGAGTCATATGCGCCAGCCTTTGCATGACTTGCTGCTGGCCCAGACCAACGAATTGCTGGCGATCACCGACAGTGACCGGCGCTCCGTTCAGGAAGGCGATGACCCTGCGTTGTGGCAGAGTTACGTCAAGGCCAGGGATCTGGTGGAGCGGGCGACTCGTCTGGAGCAGATGAGCAATCTGTACAGCCTGTCGCTGAGCAACCAGAAAACGCCTCTTGATGAGCTGGTGCCTCTGAGCAATAACGCCTTGAGCCTGAACCTCAATGCGGGCACCTTGCATCGTGAGTCGTTCTACAACCAGCTGATGGTGGAAAAGGGCACTTCAGTCCTGCAACCGCTGGACCTCCTGGCTCACCGCAAGGAAGTGACTGGCAATTTCACCAAACTGATGGAGAAGTGGCTGGTTCAATACTATCGGGCGGACAACTTCATTACCGCTGCCGGTTATCTCAAGCTGCATCTGGAACGTCTGGAGTCGAGCACTGATAACAACCTTGAAGAGCTGGAGCGCATCAAGGATCTGATCGATGATTTGCAGGCGGTCATCGACCTGACCAACGCGACCTGGAGCCGTGGCAAGGGGCAGGAACTGGTGCCGGGTTATCTGGCCATGATGGACAGCGTCAGGAAGAGCAAGCTGCTGGGGCCACAGGTTGCTCAGGATCTTGAAAGCCAGGCGGCTCAATTGCAACACAGCTTCAAGGGGCAATGGATCGCCCAGGGTGCCGCGAGCAATAGCTTGCTGACCCAGAGTGGCAGCGGGCAACTGACCTTGCAGGAGCGGGTTTCGCAACTGCATGCGGCCATCAACTCGTTACTGCGGCGCGACTTTGTGGCCAGCGCGTTGCGTCAGGATGGCAGTGGCGAAAACGGCCCGGCACAGCATGTCGATAACGACGGCCTGAGCATTGCCCTGAATCACTACAACAGCTACAAGCTGTATGCCCGTGAAGAGCTGCCGAATATTCCGGCCATGTATCGCCCGGCCATGTTGAGCACCGCCGAGGAAGCTGCTGCCGACTCCATGTGGTCGAGCCTGAGTACCCATGCGTCTTCGTTGGCGGCTCAGGAAGAAGTTCAGCTTTTCGATATCCGGACCGATCAGGCACTGGCGCTGCACAAGGCCTTTATCGAACTCAAGCACCCCCAGCTTGCCATCAGCCTGCAGAACTACCTGAACCGGGTCGCACTGGCGGATATCTCGGCTGCAACCGGGATGGTGCTGGAGCAACCGCTGTTCCGGGACCGTGCCGATATCAGTGAATGGGATGGCGGGAAAAACTTTGGTCTGCAATTGTTGCGAGCCACGGATGCCCAGGATCTCAAGCGTGGTCTGGACCAGCAATTCGTGGTGATCTCCAAGATCACCGAGCAGCATGCACCGGCCGTGGAATGGCTCAAGACACAGTTGCAGAACCTGCCGCTGGTCAGCGTCGAGGAAGTGACCCGGTTTGCCTCGCTGAGTGAGGAAATGAACAAGTACAAGGCGCAGAACCCGTCGAGTTCTCCAGCCTTGATCACTCAGTTGCTCAGTCGTGACTTCAACGACATGGACGAGAACACTTGCCTGGGCATCTTGCAGTCGGCCAATGTGCCTGTCAGTACCGGGCAGTTGACTCAGCGCTGGCTGACCTTGCAACAAGGGGCTCTGCGCCGTTGCCAGCTCTTGCAACAGCAGCAGGGCACCGCCGCCTGGAACGCACTGGCCAGTTACTTCAATCAATACCTGTCGGGGCGTTTCCCCTTCGCTCATGATCTGAGCGCGGCGGATGCCGACCCGGCGCGGGTTCAGCACTTCCTGACCCTGATCGACGAGCGATTGCCTCAGGCTCAGGACGGACTCAAGAATGCCCAGTCCCGCGACCGGGCGGCGGCTGCCGAGTTTCTTGAACGTCTGAAGCTGGCCCGACCCTGGCTTGGTGCGTTGCTGCTGCGGGACAAGGCCGGCCTGGTGGGCGCGGACATGGAAATCCAGTGGCGCACCGATCGTGACAGTGAGCGTGGTGCCGATCAGGTCATCAACTGGAAACTGGTTTCAGGGAACCGTGAGATCAGCTATCCGGGCCAGGCGCAGCAGGTCCTGCACTGGAATGTCGGTCAGCCGCTTAGCCTGATCCTGCGCTGGGCTCGGGATGGCACTCAGCGTCCGGTCAACGATCCATTGCAGCCCGACTTGCGTGTCAGCGGGCTGGAAGCCGAGTGGCAATACCTTGGGCCGTGGTCGCTATTGCGCCTGATGAGCGCCCATGTATCGGTGCAGCGTCAGCCCAATGTCGATTACACGGAATTCCCGTTGTCGCTTGAGGTGCCAGTCCATGCGCCTGCCAATGAGGAAAACCAGACCCTGATGTTCGTGCGCCTGTCGTTGATGAGCCAGGGTGGCAAAGCTCCGTTGTCGATCCAACCCTTGCCGGTGCAGGCACCTCGCTCGCCATTCGGCTCGGCCCCTCGTTCTGTAGTTGATGCTGGAGTGTATCGATGAGTCAGCTTTCGTCACGGGTCAGCGAACTGCTGGAGCCCCTGTTTGGTCACTCGCCCTGCGGCGTGAACCTGCGCCACGAACCCATCTACGACCGCTTGCGCCAGTTGCGTCGTGAGGACGATGCCAGCTTGCCGATGGGCGTCTGGCAGGCGGACATCAAACGGGCCGACTGGGGGCAGGTGGAAGCGATTGCGACCTCGGTACTGCTCAAGGAAAGCAAGGACCTGATGATTGCCGCCTGGCTGGGCGAAGCCTGGCTGCACAAGGATGCCAGGCCGGGAATCATCGATGCGTTGAGCCTGCTGATCGGTCTGTGCGAGCGCTATCCGCAGGAGCTGCACCCACAACCCGCCGATGGTGACTTGTCATGGCGAGCGACGCCTCTTGAGTGGATCGTGCGTCGCTATACCGAACTGCTGCGCACACAATTCCAGTTGTTCGAGAGTCGGGAAGGAGAGTTTGCCGGTTATGTCCTGAGTGACTGGCAGCAACTGCAACGCAACCGAGTGCAGGTCAACGACAGCAAGGCGTCCAGAATAGCGGCCGAAAACGCTGCTGGCGATCAGGCCCGAATCAATGAACGGGTACGTGCCACGCCGGTTGCCTGGTGGTTGAGCAGCTTTGAAGTCACCCAGGCGGCGTTGCAGAAACTTGAGGCGCTGGACAACTGGAGCACCCAGTACTTTGCCGAGGATGGCCCCTCGTACGCGCCCCTGAAACAGACGCTGGTATCCCTGGCGGCACTGTTCAAGGAATTCATTGCCATGCATCCACCACAACCCTTGCCGCCGGAAACCGAAGAGGCCTCAGCCGACATGACGCTTGATACCCCGCTTGAGTCGAACGCCGGAGCACGAGCATTCAGCGAGCCACGCAATCGTGAAGAGGCCTATCGGCAATTACTGTTGATTGCCGATTACCTGGCTCGCAACGAACCCCACAGCCCGGTGCCTTACCTGATCCGCAAAGGCGTGGAGTGGGGCAACAAACCCCTCAAGGAACTGCTTTCGGAACTGATTACATCCGATGCCGAGGCAAGAAGGGTCTGGGCGTTGCTGGGGGTGCTTTAGAGGCGGGACGATAAACGCTGTATTCGTGGAGCAATCCGTTTCCAGTGTGCGTTGAAGTGTTTATCGTCTTGTCCGTATACCCGGACTGTTCATTCGTTCGAGTGCCTGGCTGTTTCGAGAAAAGTGCAGCGGTCTGCTCAGTAGGGACTGAATTTATAGCTTTTTTTCTTTATGCGGCCGGTGCCACGAATGATGCTATATAGGGGTTTTCTGTCAGCATCGTTTATCCGTGCGCGCTTGTCGCTGTTGTGCTTGGCGCTGATGAGCATGGCGTTGCTATAGGAGGCGGCTCCGCTGGCAGACTTGGGAATCACGTGATCGACCTGAGGCGTCAGGTCATGCCCGCCTTCGACCAGCAGACCCAGTGGCTGGCCCGGTATGCGATATCTGTCGGTGTGTACTGGGTCGTTCGGTGAGTCGCTTATCAGGAATCCGTCATTGAGTACGCGATTGACTGCGCGGATGGTTTCGATCTGTGAACTTGTGAATTCTGAGGCCTGCGCCAGTATCAGGCCGTTGTTCCAATGCTCAAGCGCTTGCGGGTAGTCCTTGACGGCTTTCCACTCTGCATAATCGAGGAAGGCGTATGGCTTGGCTGCGATGGGGAATAGGGGCATGCGTCGATAGGACGGAAAACCTGCGGTACTGAGATAGTCCTTGATATCCCAGCCCAGATTTGTCATTTCGGCAATAAGCGCCAGATATTCAGCCTTCTTGATCGGGTCGGCACCGCTGACGACCGGTACCGGTTTGCTGTGAGTAATAGGCCATGTGTGGGTGCGTCCCGTTTGCAGGCCATTCATGACTCTCACTGTGATCATGAACATTGTGGGCACACGCTGATCCTCGGCAGGGTCAATGGCGTAATCGCAGACGATGGTGACTTCGCAGTTGCCTCCGGCGGCGTTGACCCATATTTCGAGATCACGTTCAAATTGGCGCCAGATGCCGCCAGAGTTGAACGACCCATACATGGGGACCAGATTTCCCGAGTGTTCGGGGCCGCCAAATTCCAGGGCGATCAAATGGCCACGGTGACAGTCCTGATGTCGAGTGTCTGAGACTCCTGCCTCATACATTGAAAGAGGCAAGACATTATTGTCTCGTAGAGTCGGGGTATGCGGTTTGAACCCCGGGGACATCTCTGCGACGAGTCGCTTTACTCGCTGGCGCGTCCCTGCCTTGAAGCTCTCTGGCAGGGCACTGATGAAATTGACGAAACGCATGATCCTTCCTTGGGTGAGCGGATTGCCGAGAGAGTGATGGCAAATCGTACATGTCGCATGGAGAGCGAAGCAAGACAGACTTGCCCGGGCATTGCCTGCCTCAATACGAAAAGTCCCCGCCCAACTCTTCCTGCATCCACTCCAGAAATCGTTTCACCCTTGGAAAGTTGGCATGTGCCTTGGGGAATACCAGATGGTGAGCGGTAATCGGCGCGCTCAACTCTTCGGGCGATACAACCACCAGATCGCCACTGGCCAGATACTTCTGGGCCAGCAGGGTACTTTCCAGTGCAAAGCCAAGACCCTGACTGGCCGCTTCGAGGGCCATGTATGAGCGGTCGAAACTCAATGGATAGGGCTTTTCCGGTCGGGAAAGGCCGTGCCGGGCAAACCATTGTGGCCAGTTGATCAAGGTGGATTCGGACAGGATCAGCGGGCTGTCGAGCAGGTCCGCTGCGCTCTGGACGGGGCTTCTTTCCAGCAGCGCCGGTGAGGCCATGACCGCGATCTGTTCGTTGCGCACCGTGCGCACTTCAAGCGTCGGCCAGTTGGGCAGGCCATGGCGGATATCCACGTCGATCTTGTCGCGGCTGAAGTGCAGGGATTCGTAGGAGCACGACAGGTTCAGCTGGATATCGGGGTGGCTCTGGCGAAACTTTTCCAGGCGCGGCATCAGCCACAGGAAGCCGAAGCTAGGCGCCGAATGCAGCCGCAGGCAGTCCAGGCTGATATCACTGGCAGCCCGTTCGGTGGCCACGGCAAAGCTGTGCAGTATCCCTGAAATCTCCGACAGGTACTGTTCGCCTACAGGCGTCAGGCTCACGCCTCTGGCCGTGCGCAGGAACAACTGGCGACCGATCATCGATTCCAGCTTGGCCAGTTGATGGCTCACAGCCGAGGGCGTCAGGTTGAGCTGTTCGGCGGCGCGCGCCACATTGCCGAAGCGGGCAGTCTGCTCAAAGGCTTGAATGGCCTTGAGCGGTGGCAGATTGAGTGAAGGGTCGCCTGGGGTATGCATGCGGGTATCCGGCCTTGGTCAGCTTTTCTTTGCGTCCAAATATCACCGATTCATTTGCCGAGTGCTGATTTTTTTTCAGCACTTGCTGAAAGTCGCGTTATTGCTCAGGTTCGGGGTGGGGCACAAGCTGGGTCATCGATTCGACTTGGGTCGATCCAATAAAAACAATTCAGGAGAACCCTGCCCATGATTCTTCAAGACAAGATCGCAATCATCACCGGTGCCGCCTCTGCACGAGGTATTGGCCGAGCCACTGCTGTCACTTTTGCCCAACAGGGCGCTCGCGTGGTCATTCTGGACCTGGATGAGTCAGCCGCCCGTGACGCCGCCGCTTCGTTGGGTGAAGGTCATCTGGGGCTTGCTGCCAACGTGGCGGACGAAGCTCATGTCTCTCAGGCAGTCGCCCGCGTTCTAGAGCACTTCGGCCGTATCGACGTGCTGGTCAACAATGCTGGTATCACCCAGCCACTCAAGACCCTCGACATCGGTCGCAGCGATTACGACAAGGTGCTGGATGTCAGTCTGCGCGGCACATTGCTCATGTCCCAGGCCGTGATCCCGGCCATGCGCAAGCAGGCCAGCGGCAGCATTGTGTGCATGTCTTCGGTTTCCGCCCAGCGTGGCGGCGGTATCTTTGGCGGCCCTCACTACAGCGCGGCCAAGGCCGGTGTGCTGGGGCTGGCCAAGGCCATGGCGCGGGAGCTTGGGCCGGACAATGTGCGGGTCAACTCCATCGCGCCGGGCCTGATCCACACCGATATCACCGGCGGCCTGATGCAGGATGAACGTCGTCACGCCATTATCGAAGGCATTCCGCTCGGGCGTCTGGGCGTGGCTCAGGACGTGGCCAATGCGGCGTTGTTCCTGGCCAGCGATCTGTCTTCGTACCTGACTGGCATTACCCTGGATGTGAACGGCGGCATGCTGATTCACTAAACCGGGCGGGCCAATCCTGCCCGTACTGTTCTGTATCGACGATACCGCCGGGTCACGAGCCTGGCGGTCAATAAAAACAAGAGATCAGACCATCATGACAACGACCACCTTGTCTGCGGACGCGGTCACCACCGTGCGTTCCAACGCTTATCGCAAGACCGCCTGGCGACTCATGCCGTTCCTGATGCTGTGCTACCTGTGCGCCTATCTGGATCGGGTCAACGTCGGCTTTGCCAAATTGCAGATGATGAACGACCTGGCCCTCAGCGAAGCGGTATACGGCCTGGGTGCCGGCATGTTCTTCATCGGCTACTTCCTGTGTGAAGTCCCCAGCAACATCATCCTGCACCGTGTCGGCGCCCGGATCTGGATTGCCCGGATCATGATTACCTGGGGCATCATTTCGGGGCTTTTTGCCTTTGTGGAAACGGCCTGGCAGTTCTATGTCCTGCGCTTCTTGCTGGGTGTTGCCGAAGCGGGCCTGGCTCCCGGCCTGTTGCTTTATCTGACCTACTGGTTTCCGTCCTATCGTCGTGCGCGCATGACGGTGCTGTGGTTTGTCGCCATTCCGTTGTCGGGAATGATCGGCGGGCCGCTGTCAGGCTGGATCATGAACAGCTTTGCCGGTTATCACGGCTGGGCGGGCTGGCAATGGATGTTCGTCATCGAGGCCATTCCCACCGTTGTGGTCGGCTTGATGGTACTGGGCTATCTCAAGGACGGCGTGCATCAGGCCACCTGGCTCAATGACGATGAAAAAGCGCTGGTGCTGCGCGAGCTTGAAGAAGACAACAGCCAGAAAGTCGTCCATGAATCCACAGGTGCCTTTATTCGCGACCGGCGTCTGTGGTTGCTGGCGGGCATCTACTTCTGCGTGGTCATGGGCCAGTACGCGATCACCTTCTGGCTGCCGACACTGGTGCGCAATGCCGGGGTGTCCGACCCGTTGCACATCGGTCTGTTGAGCAGCGTGCCTTACATCTGCGCCATCTTCGCAATGTTGTTGATGGGGCGCAGCGGTGACAAGCATCGCGAGCGGCGCTGGCATCTGGTGATCCCGATGATTGCGGGTGCTGCTGGCTTGAGCCTGGCGGCAGTGATGGGCGGAAACCTGCTGTTTTCGATCATGAGCCTGTGCCTGGCTGCTGCCGGAATTCTGTCCGCGTCTTCACTGTTCTGGATGTTGCCCACCACGCTGCTGGGCGGTGTATCGGCGGCGGCTGGAATCGCGGCGGTCAACAGTTTCGCCAACCTTGCCGGTTTCTGTTCCCCCTATCTGATCGGCTGGATCACGACCACTACCGGCTCCAGTGCCATTGGCATGTACTTGATTACCTGCGTGCTGGTCTTTGGTGCCTTTCTGGTTCTGCGTGTCCCGGCTGCCTTGGTCAACCGCTAAGTTGAGGAGTTTCCCGAATGACTGCTACTGATTTACAAACCGGTGCCCTGACACTGGCGCAACGTGCTCATAACATCCGCCGCAATGCCTTGCGCATGGGGCAGGTTCAAGGCCAGGGCTATGTCGGCCAGGCACTCGGCGCTGCCGACCTGCTGGCAGTGTCCTACTTCCACGCCATGAACCTGCGGCCCGAAGACCCTGAGTGGGAGGGCCGGGACCGGTTCTATCTGTCCATCGGGCACTATGCAATTGCCCTGTATGCCGCGCTGATCGAGGCCGAAATCATTCCTGCCGACGAGCTGGAAACCTATGGTGCAGATGACAGTCGCCTGCCCATGTCAGGCATGGCGGCCTATACACCGGGCATGGAAATCACCGGTGGCTCACTGGGCCATGGGCTGGGTATCGCCGTGGGAGCCTGCCTGGGGCTCAAGCGCAAGGCGTCGTCTTCCTTTGTCTACAACCTGCTGTCCGACGGCGAATTGAATGAAGGCTCCACCTGGGAAGCGGTCATGTCCGCCTCCCACTGGAAGCTCGATAACCTGATTGCCATTGTCGACGTGAACAACCAACAGGCCGACGGCCATTCCAGCGAAATCCTGGCGTTCGAGCCTATCGTCGACCGCTGGCAGGCCTTTGGCTGGTTTACCCAGCGGGTCGATGGCAATGATCTGGAGGCGCTGGTCAAGGCCTTCGATGCGGCGCGCAATCACACTGGGTCACAGCCGCGGGTCATCATTTGCGATACCCGCATGGGCAAGGGCGTTCCCTTCCTGGAAACCCGTGAAAAGACCCACTTCATTCGTGTCGACGAGCACGAATGGGATATTGCACTGGACAATCTGGACGCTGGGCTGGAAACCGGGAGAACCGTATGAGCACCTTGAAAAACACCGCTTCCGGCAGCGAAGCGCCGAAGAAACGCCTGACCACCTCGGCCATGATCGCCTCGATTGCCTCCGAAGGGCAGGCAACCCGTCCGGCTCCCTTTGGCCATGCCCTCGCAGCGCTGGCCGATCAGCGTCCGGACATCGTCGGGCTGTCTGCCGACCTGTCGAAATACACTGACTTGCATATCTTCGCCAAGGCTCATCCCGAGCGTTTCTATCAGATGGGCATGGCCGAACAGTTGCTGATGAGCGCCGCAGCGGGCATGGCCCGTGAGGGCTTTGTGCCGTTTGCGACCACCTATGCGGTGTTCGCCTCGCGTCGGGCCTATGACTTCATCTGCATGGCGATTGCCGAAGAGAACCTGAACGTCAAGATCGTCTGTGGCTTGCCGGGCCTGACCACCGGTTATGGCCCGAGCCACCAGGCCACCGATGATCTGGCGATCTTTCGCGCCATGCCGAACCTGATGATCGTCGACCCTTGCGATGCACTGGAAATCGAACAGGCAGTACCCGCCATTGCCGCTCACCAGGGCCCGGTCTATATGCGCCTGCTGCGCGGCAACGTGCCTCTGGTGCTGGACGAGTACGGCTACACCTTCGAGCTGGGCAAGGCGAAAACCCTCAGGACCGGCAACGATGTGCTGATCATCTCCACGGGCCTGATGACCATGCGCGCCCTTGAAGCAGCCAAACAGCTTCAGGCCGATGGCGTGGACGTGGCGGTATTGCATGTCCCGACCATCAAACCGCTGGATGAGCAGACCATCCTGGCCGAAGCCCGTAAACCGGGCCGACTGGTGGTGACGGCTGAAAACCACTCGATCATCGGAGGCCTGGGCGAAGCGGTGGCGGGGGTTCTGCTGCGTAATGGCGTAACCCCGACCTTCCGGCAGATTGCCCTGCCGGATGCCTTCCTGGATGCCGGAGCCTTGCCGACGCTTCATGATCGTTACGGGATTTCAACCAACGCGGTGAGCCAGCAGATAAAGGCCTGGCTCTAGCCAAACAGCGCGCCTGCCTTGCGCAGGCGCGCTCTACAGGCTAATGCCGATCAGTAAAGGCATACATGTCACCTGTGGGAGGGGCCTTGGCCGCGACGACCAACTTACAGGCAACTCATTTTCAGCGCCTGAAACCTGGCTGTCGCGGCCAATGCTCCTCCCTCGGATTGTGATTCCAGCCCCCTATTTTCAAAGTCAGCCGCTTGACTGATTGGCATTAGCTCTACAGGCTGGCATGCCGATGCAAAGGTCGGTTGCCACCCAATTTGCGCATCGCGACATAGAACACCGGCGTCAGCAAAAGCCCGAAGAACGTCACGCCAATCATCCCCGCAAACACCGTAACCCCCATGACATAGCGAACCTCTGATCCCGCACCGGTCGAGTAAAGCAACGGCAGTACCCCCATGATGAATGCCACGGATGTCATCAGGATCGGGCGCAGCCGCAGGCGGCAGGATTCGATGGCGGCCTGGAGCGGTGAGCGGCCATTGAATTCCAGTTCCCGAGCGAACTCCACGATCAGAATGGCATTTTTCGCTGAAAGCCCTACCAGAACCATCAGGCCGATCTGCGTGAAGATATTGTTGTCGCCCTCTGTCAGCCACACTCCGGTGAGTGCCGACAAGAGCGCCATGGGCACGATGAGGATAATTGCCATCGGCAAGGCCAGACTTTCATAAAGCGCGGCCAGTACCAGGAACACCAGCAGGACAGCCAGCGGGAACAGCCACCAGCCGCTGCTGCCCGCAAGAATTTCCTGATAGGTGAGGTCGGTCCACTCGAACGCTATGCCTGGCGGTAGCGTCTGGGCGGCAACTCTTTCCACGGCCTCGCGAGCCTGGCTGCTTGAATAACCAGCAGCGGCGGCTCCACTGACGTCGGCACTGGGGTAACCGTTATAGCGCATTGCCCGTTCCGGCCCATAGCCGGGCTGGATCGACAGCAAGGTTTCCAGAGGAATCATTTCACCACTTTGCGAACGTACCCGCAGTGCTCCGACATCCTCTGCCTGGGCGCGGAACTCGCCATCGGCTTGGGCGCGAACCGTGTAAGTGCGACCGAATTGAGTGAAGTCGTTTACGTAGAGGCTGCCCAGGTATATCTGCAATGTGCTGAAGATTTCATTGACCGGCACCCCCAGTTGCCTGGCCTTGACGCGGTCCACCTCCGCCCGCAATTGCGGAACGTTTACCTGAAAGCTCGAGAACATGCCGGTCAGTTCGGGCGCCTGAGAAGCTGCGGCGATGAAGCGCTTGGAGGCTTCGTCAAGCGCGGCATACCCGAGTGCTGCACGGTCCTCAAGCTGAAGCCTGAATCCGCCAGTCGTTCCGAGACCACGAACGGGAGGCGGGTTGAAAAGAATGATACGGGCCTCTTTGATTGCCGAAAACTCGCGGGCCAGCGCAGCAGAAATTGCCCTGGCGCTATGGGCTTCACCTACACGTTCGTCGAAGGGCTTGAGGTTGATAAAGGCAATGCCCGCATTGGAGCTGTTCGTGAAGCCGTTCACCGACATGCCGGGAAAGGCCAGCGATGCGCGAACATCCGGGTGGCGCAAGGCAATGTCGCTGGCTTGCCTCACGACTTTCTCTGTACGGTCCAGGGTTGCGCCATCGGGCAACTGGATAACCGCAAGCAGATAGGTCCTGTCCTGAGCCGGCACAAAACCGGCTGGCACGGTGCGAAACAGCAGCACGGTGACGCCCACAAGTAGCATGTAGATCAGCAGAAGCGATCCCTTGTGTGTCAGAGCTGTACGCACACTGGTGCCATAACCTTGCGCACCTCTGCTGAACAGCCGGTTGAACCCATGGAAGAATCGACCGAGAAATCGGTCCATGACCCGTGTCAGCCAGTCCTTGGGTGCATCATGGGACTTGAGCAGCAGGGCGGCCATGGCCGGAGACAATGTCAGGGAATTGAAGGCCGAAATCACCGTCGATATGGCGATTGTCAGGGCGAACTGACGATAGAACTGGCCGCTGAGCCCACTACTGAAAGCCAGGGGCACGAATACCGCACACAGCACCAGTGCGATGGCAATGATCGGCCCCGAGACTTCACGCATGGCCTGATAACTGGCCTCCTTGGGCGTCAGGCCTGCCTCAATGTTGCGCTCCACGTTTTCCACGACGACGATTGCATCATCCACCACTATGCCAATGGCCAGCACCAGGCCGAACAACGTCAGGGTGTTGATCGAGAAGCCAAAGGCCTGCATCACGGCAAAGGTGCCAATCACCGATACCGGAACGGCCAGCAAGGGAATGATGGAGGCACGCCATGTCTGGAGAAAGAGGATCACCACGAGCACCACCAGTGCGACCGCTTCCAGCAATGTGGTGGTTACAGCCTCGATGGAAGCGGTGACGAACTGTGTGGGGTCGAAAATAATCCGGTAGTCCACGCCCTCAGGCATCTGCTGTTTCAGTTCGGCCATGATCCGTCGAACTTCGTTACCGATTTCGACGGTGTTGGAGCCGGGAGCCTGTGTCACTAACAGCGCCGCAGCGGGCTGATTATCCATCAGTGCCCTGGCGGCATATTCGGCGCTGCCCAGTTCGATCCGGGCGATATCGCGCAGGTGAGTCACGGCACCGGTGGGGCTGGTGCGCACCACGATATTGCCGAACTCCTGAGTATCCTTGAGACGCCCCTGAACACTGATCGACATCTGTGTAACGACATCGCTGGGGCTGGGGCTGGCACCGATGATGCCTGCCGCCGCCTGAAGGTTTTCCTGGCGGATGGCGGTCACGACATCGATCGGCGCCAGCCCGCGTTCACTCAGCTTCTGAGGGTCCAGCCAGATGCGCATCGCATATTCGCCAGCCCCACGCACCTGAATGCTTCCGACACCCTGAATACGGGTGAGCCGGTCGCGCACATTGAGGATCGCATAGTTGTTCAGATAGGCCATGTCGTAGCGTTCACCCGGCGAATACAGGTGTACCACCATCGTCAGGTCGGGCGTGCTTTTTATGGTGGTTACGCCGAGCCGCTGGACCTCTTCGGGCAATCGGGTTTCCGCTTGCAGGACCCGGTTCTGAACCAGTTGCTGAGCCAGATTCGGGTCCGTTCCCAGCTGGAAGGTCACCGTCAGCGTCAGCAGGCCATCGGTTGTCGCCTGGCTGCTCATGTAGAGCATGTTCTCGACGCCGTTGATGGCTTCTTCCAGTGGCATGGCCACTGTCTGTGCAATGACTTCCGGGCTCGCACCCGGAAACCGGGCACTGACCACTACGGTCGGCGGGGCAACTTCCGGGTATTCGGACACCGGTAGCAATGGAATCGCGACCAGGCCTGCTACGACCACCAATATCGAAAGGACGGCGGCGAAGATGGGACGGTCGATGAAAAACCTTGAAATATTCATCTGGGCTTCAGATCTTGTTGGAGGCGAGGGATGAGCCGTTATCGATAACGGGTTGAGGCGTTACAAGCGCTCCGGGACGCACACGTTGCATACCATCGACAATGATGCGGTCGCCTTCAGCTAGCCCCGAGGTCACGATGCGTTGCGTATCGACCCGTGCTCCAAGCGAGATCTGCCGATAACTGACCTTGTTCTGGTCATCAAGGATAAGTACGTAACGTCGATCCTGATCCGTACCAATTGATCGTTCCTCTACCAGAATGGCCTCACGGGCTTGCACCTGTCCCATTTGCAAGCGGGCGAACTGGCCAGGCACAAGCTGCCCGTCTGGATTTGCCAGCACGGCGCGCATACGCACCGTGCCGCTTTGTGGGTCGATCTGGTTGTCGAGTAACTGCAAGCGGCCTTCGGTGGCCTGGAAGCCTTGGCCGGTGACGCGCACGGGAACATTGGCCAGTTGATCGCGCTGGGAGAATGTATCGAGCGCTCGCACGACCGCCTGCTCGTCTGCGTCAAAGCTCAGGTAAATCGGATCTACCGATACCAGAGTCGTCAGCACAGGACCTTCCGGGCCTGCGGCTACCAGATTCCCCGTAGTGACTTCGCGACGTCCGATCCGACCCGAAATAGGTGCTCGTACCTCGGTGTAGCCGAGGTTTATCTGCGCCAGCCGCAGGTTGGCCTGAGCGGCCTTCAACTGTGCATCAGCCTCCAGCGCCTCGTTTTCGCGCTGCTCCAGAATGTTCTGGGCAATGGCCCGGGCAGGCCACAGTTTTCGTGCTCGCTCGGCCTCACCCGAGGTGTAGAGCTTGCGTGCTCTGGCGGAGGCGACCTGAGCTTCTGCCTGTGCAACTGCGGCGGCATAGACCGCGGCGTCAATGGTCAGCAAAACATCCCCTTGCTTGACCAGTTGACCTTCTTGAAAACGGATTTCCTTGATCTGGCCAGCCACTTGAGGACGTATGAGCACGCGATCAACGGCTTCCAGGCGCCCTGAAAAATCGTCCCAGGTCCGTATCGTGTTCTTTTTTACCTGCATCACGGCGACAGCTACCGGAGCAGCCGCCGCTGCCGGCGGTGTGCTGGAGCCTGACAGCATCGGGGTGTACCAGACTGCAATACCTGCACTTGAAGCAAGGGCGATGAACAACAGGAGCCTGGGTACTCTCGCAACTCGAATGCTCATGGATATAGCTCCGTTGAGGGATTCATGGGACAGGGGGATTAAGGGGAAAAGCGGTAGCGGCGTGCGGATAGCGAACGGGGTATCAACTTCCTCTATTTCTTTCGATCGAACGGCTTTTGAATGGCAAGTGGTGAGTACGGCTGCCCATCGCGTTGACGATGGCATTACACAAGGCCCGCACGAAGGGTACGTAACTCACCTGGCCAGGCTGGCAGGCATTGAGGTCTTGATCGGCATCTATCAGGTGTACCGCGATTTGCCTGGGTAACAAGGACACGAGCGGCCAGCTATTGCGACTGGCATCCACCGGGTATGGGTGACTTGTGGTCGGGCCGATATCGCATGACGTCACAAGCGCTACGCCCATCAGGCAAGCGCCTTCAAGCTGTGAGCGCATGCGTCCTGGACTTTCAAGCGGGCCGAGGTCAGCAGCAATCACAGCTTCATGAATGATCAAGCGACCCTCATCACTCACCTCTACATCGAGTACCACCGCCAGGTATGCCGATGAGTCGTAGTGTGCGGCGATGCCCTGTGCTCTTCCTTTTCGTGAAGGCTTGCCCCAGTGGCCTTTGGCCGCCGCTTCAGTGATGACATGGCGAAGTCGATCGGCATCGAAGGTCGATGGCTTTGAAGCCTTGTCGATCAAGGCAAGCAGATAGTCTTTCTGATCGATACTGCCGCAAGCTGTCCTCTCTGCAACCGAGCGCTGCTCGGCAAATACGGACAGCAGAAAATTTTTCCTGCCCTGATTACTGTCAGGCACGGGTTGCCATTTGAATGGGGTCAGGACGCTATCGTGGGTATCAGGGTGGCTCATATGCGTTTCTCCTTCCGGCTGATGGCAAGAGGTTCTGCCAGACGCTAGCCCCTTCACTGGCACTGATAGCGCGTCTTTCACGCAGGCATCAGAGCAGCAATCATGGGGTTACTTTAGAGAGGAGGAACTGACGTCAGAGTGACTGGCGGCTGACAGGAACATGTCAAACGCCAGTCTGATCAAACCGGGGGGATCGGGTCAGGCAGGTGCCATTCTTGAGGTAGGCGGGTCGATCATTACCGAGAAGCCGAAAGTATTGAGGCCGTTTTCACTTCGTGCAAAAACGATACCGCCATGCATGGACGCAACAGCGCGGACAATGGAGAGCCCCAGGCCGTGATGCGAGTCACTTCGGGCGCGGGCGGCATCGGCCCGATAGAAACGCTCGAACAGGCGCTGCAGATGCGTATTGTCAATGTGCTCGCCCACGTTGGAGACGCTGATCTCGACATGCTTTTCCTTGCGGGCGAGATTGATGGTCAGCGTGCTGGAGACCGGGGCGTATCGTGCTGCGTTTTGCAGGAGGTTGGCCAGGGAGCGGTGAAAAAGGCGCTTGTCTACCTGGATCCGCATGTCGCCGTGAATGGCGAGAACCAGATTCTTTTCTATCAGTACCGGCTCCAGGTATTCCACTGTCTTGGAGGACTCTTCCTGAAGGGAAACCTCACTCAGTTCGGTGATTCTCTCGCCGCTCTCGGCACCTGCAAGAAACAGCATGTCGTTCACGATACCGCCCATGCGCTCCAGCTCTTCGAGGTTGGACTGAAGAAGATCCTGAAGCTCATTGATATCACGATCATGGGCCAGTGCGACCTGGGTCTGGCCTATCAGGTTGGTCAGTGGCGTGCGCAGTTCGTGGGCCACGTTCGCATTGAAGCCTTCAAGTTGTTGCCATGCCGCTTCCTGCCGACTCAATGCACCATTGAACGAGGTCGCAAGCTCTTGCAGTTCATTGGGCAGTGCCGTGGTGTCCAGGCGTTTTTTCGAGTCGCCGGGAGGCAGATTGTTGGCTTGCTGGCTGAGCCTGCGCACCGGTGCCAGACCCACCCGTGCTACCCAGTAACCGACCAGCGCCGCCAGAAGCATTGCCCAGGCCGAGGTCATGATCAGGGTGTGGGTGAACTCCCCCAGCGTAACGCAGAAGGGCATGTAGTCCAGGCCGATGATAAAGCGCAGTTCCGGACGAATCGCCGAGGCCGGAATGGTCTTGATCATCAGGAACATCCGGTTCTTGTCGGCAATATCCATCACTGCCGTACCATCGGGGTGCCTGGACCAGTCCTTGCCGTCCGGCATGGGGCCGCCATAGCTGAAATAGGTGTCACCGGCCAGGACCCAGTGGCGCACACGTTTGTCCGACGGCGTAAGGTCGTCCAGTTTTTTGTGCAGGCCAATCCAGTCTGCGCGGCTCTCGTACTTGGCGACAGCGGGGTCCAGCATGAAATGGCGCAGAGCCAGTTCATTGCTGATCTGGCCCTGAAGCGATTCTTTCAGTGAGTTGCGCAGCAGGACCGCGCTGACCGACATGATGAGCGCCATGGCCAGAGCAAACAGCAGCGCCAGCCGTTTCGAGATCGATAGTTTCATGGTGTGACGCTACTTTTGATGCCTGGGGTTTCGCGCTTTTCCAGTACATAGCCCATGCCGCGCACGGTATGCAGCAACTTGTTTGGATAAGGCGCGTCGATTTTGGCCCGCACTCGCTTGATTGCTACTTCGACTACATTGGCGTCGCTGTCGAAGTTCATGTCCCATACCTGCTCGGCGATCATCAACTTGGAGAGAATTTCACCCTGATGCCGAGCCAGCAGGCTCAGCAGGGCGAACTCCTTGGCGGTAAGGTCCAGGCGAATGCCTCCGCGCATGACCTTGCGGGCTTGCAGGTCCACTTCCAGATCGTCGATATGGATGTGTGTCAGGTCTATCGCATCGCTGCTGCGACGTATCAGCGCCTGGATGCGGGCGACCAGTTCGGCAAATGAAAAGGGTTTGCCCAGATAGTCATCGGCACCTTCCCTGAGCCCCCGGACCCGGTCATCTACAGTGCCTCGCGCGGACAGCATGATGACCGGTGTTTTCTTCTTCTGGCGCAGGCCTTCCAGAACACCGTAGCCATCTTTGCCTGGCAGCATGATGTCGAGAATGATGACGTCGTAATCGATCTCCACGGCCAGATGCAGACCGTCGATGCCATTGCTGGCAATGTCGACGGTATAGCCCAGCTCGCTCAGACCGCGATGAACATAGGAGGATGTCTTTTCTTCATCCTCAACCATCAGCAGACGCATTCTGTACTCCTGGTGCGCAGCCTTGCATGGCAGTCGGCTGCTTCGAATAAGGGGAATTATCAGCATTACAGGGTAGAGGGGATGCATGTCTACAGCCTGACCGCTACCTGACATTTTTGTCAGTAATCGCTGCCTGGCAGCATGACATCAGCAGCAGGCACAGGGGTGTGTGCCTTGCCGGAAAATGACTTTGTCGGTTTGCCGTCAGTTAACTGTCACCTTGCCGTCAGCGACGGAATCTTAAATTCGGGCCTCAATACTCACCCAGTTGTATCGCGTCGTCAGCGAGTCATGGAGCTCTATGAGAAGCTTTGGAAGTAAACGCCCTCGTCATCACCTGATACTCGTCAGCGGATTTCTTGCTCTGATTGCACCGCCATCATTTGCAAAAAGTGCCCCGAATGCCGGCCAGCAGCAACCCAGTATTTCCCGCCCGTTTTCGGTAACGCCGGTTGCCGCATTCAGGGAGCCCTGGGCAATCGCGTTCCTGCCTGATTCCCGGCTTCTGGTCACCGAAAAGGCAGGTCGCCTGTTTATTACCACCCAGGATGGCGTAAAAAAGGAGGTCGAAGGTGTTCCGCAGGTTCAGTACGGCGGACAAAACGGGTTGCTCGACGTCGCGGTTTCACCCACGTTTGACCAGGACTCCAGCATCTACCTGAGTTTTGTTGAGCCGGTAACGGGAGGCAGCGGACTCGCATTGGCCCGAGGCCGGCTGGATGAGACTGAGCAGGGCGCTGCGCTGAAGGATCTGACGGTCATCTGGCGGCAGGAGCCCAAAGCCATGGGGAGTCAGCCGGGCGGGGTCATCGCGTTCTCTCCTGACGGCCAGCACCTTTTTCTGACCTCAGGTGACAGACGCCACCCCGACTCGGCCCAGGACCTGGACTCTGCATTGGGGAAAGTGATTCGTCTTGACCTCGACGGCACGACACCTGCTGACAACCCCATGGCAAGCCGGGGCGGGGTAAGGGCCCAGATCTGGACCAGCGGGCATCGAAACCCTTACGGACTGGCTTTTTCAACTGATGGAAAGCTCTGGCAGCATGAAATGGGGCCCCAGGGTGGTGATGAACTCAACCTGCTGCAAGCAGGGAGAAACTACGGCTGGCCGGTAGTCTCGAACGGCGACAACTACGGCGGCTCGCCAATACCGGACCATGATCAGGACAGACGTCCCGAGTTCGCTGGCCCGGCGCTATTCTGGACCCCGGTCATATCTCCGGCAGGCATGAGTTTTTACAGCGGCCCATTGTTCCCTGAGTGGAACGGCTCTGCGCTGATCGGATCGTTGTCGGCAACCGGCCTCATCCGGGTTTCCATTGATCCGCGCGGCATTGCCAGGCAAGAGGACCGCTGGAACCTCGGCAAGCGAATCCGCGATGTCGCCGTGGCGCCTGATGGTGCTGTCTGGCTGGTAGAGGATGGGACTGGAGGGATGCTGGTCAATCTCAGGCCCGACCATCAGTGATGTACTTATGGCAGGTCTCGCCCGAATGGAAGGGCAATGCGCTGGCGGGATATTTGCCTGGTCGGGTGCTGATTGACTATACCTTCCATGTGCTGGAGCGATGAGCTGTCCCGTCGTTTTGGGCACTCTGCCACTTTGAAATGATTTGTAATCTTTGTTGTTTTTCGGAGCAGGCGAGTAAAACTCCGTTGAATCGAGCAATCAATAGCGCCGATCAGGCAATCGATCAGGCCTTCAGCGCAGGATACTGCGTCAGGCTGCACGGGATCTGAGTTTCTGCTGAGTGATCCTGGCCCCAAAGACTGCCTTTTGGAGACCGCTCATGAGCCTTTCAACTCACGATTCCCTGTTCAGTCAGTTCGTGGAATTCATCGTAGATCCGCTTCACGCTCAGGATCTGGCGGCGGCATTGATTGCTCGCGCTGAACGTTTTACCTGTTTTTATCCGGGATTCATCAGTGCTCACGTCAATGTCAGTGAGGCGGGCGACAGAGTGCTCATGCAGTTTCTGTGGTCCTCCGTAAATCAGGGCCAGCAAGCGATTGAGAAAGCTCAAGCCATAGAGCCGGACCTGTTTCAACTGGCCCGCCAACACCACTCCCGCGCGCTGTTGTTCAGCGCTTTCAATACGGTTGCGCGAGTGCAGGCGCAGCAGGTGTTGTCTTGAGTGCCCACATGACCCGTACAGGATCTTTCGCCATGTCTCTTGTTATTCATTCACCTGTTTCAGCGCTTGGTACCGGGTTTTGATATCTGCCAAGGCATTCAAATGGACAAACGTACAGCCGTCCGAGCGAGCTGCGCTTTTGCTGGGGTTCGCGTTTCATTTCTGCGTCCTGGCCAGCTATTACCTGGTGCGTCCTCTACGTGATGCCTTGGGGCTGGAGGGCGGGGCCGACAAACTGCAATGGCTGTTTACGGCGACCTTCCTGGTGATGCTGCTGATGGTCCCGTTATTTGGCGCATTGGTTTCCTGCCTGCCTGCGAAGCGTTTCGTGCCTTTGATCTATCGGCTCGTTGCGTTGACGATGCTGATATTCGGTGTGCTGATTGCCAACCGGGTTGCGCCAGTCAGAGTAGGGCAGGTGTTTTTTGTCTGGATCAGCGTCTACAACCTGTTCATCGTCTCCATTTTCTGGAGTGTGCTGGTAGATCGATTCTCCAGCGAGCAAGGTCGACGACTGTTCGGCTTCGTGGCGGCGGGAGGAACCCTGGGGACTTTCGTCGGCCCGTTACTCGCTGCGGGAATGGCGACCAGGCTAGGGCCGCTGGCATTGACCTTTGCAGCGGCGTTGCTGCTTGAACTGTCCGTGCGTTGCTATCGGGGGCTTCTGTCTCGCACCGAGGCGCAATCCATAAGCCCGTTGCAGAGTGAGCGAAGCATGGGCGGCAGTGTGCTGGCGGGCATCACGCTGATTTCGCGCTCGCCTTATCTGCTGGGGCTGGTCTTGTTCATGCTCTTGCATACCACGGCAGCCACTTTCCTGTATTTCGAGCAGGGCCGGATTGTTGCCGGCAGTTACTCGGATGTGGGCAGCAGAACCCGGTTCTTTGCCATCATTGATCTGGTCGTGTCAGCGCTGACCCTGATTTTCCAGCTCTTGCTGACGGGGCCGCTGATCCGGCTGGTCGGTGTCGGTGGCGCGCTGATCTCGCTGCCGCTGGCGACCATCGTGGCGTTTACTGCAATGGCCATGGCTCCCGTTCCTGCGACTGTTGCGTTGGCGCAGGGCTTGCGTCGCGCCATCGAATTCGCCGTGGTGCGTCCAGCCCGTGAAGTGCTCTGGACCGTCGTCACCCGCGAGGAAAAATACAAGGCAAAGAATGTGATCGAAACCCTGGTGTACCGGGGTGGCGATGCGGCCAGTGGCTGGCTGTCCGTTGGTTTGACGGCGTTGGGCGCAGGTTTTGGCGCTTTGGCCATCGTCATCGTGCCCGTCGCTGGTCTGTGGGGCGTGTTGTGCCTCTGGCTATCCAGACGGCACCGGGAAAGGGCGTCTGTCGACACCCAGATAACCCATGAGAAATCCTGATTTTCAGGTCGTGCAGCAAGCCTCGAAATGGCTTGAGCAAGGCCCGGCATACATTGTCCGCATTACTGATGGAGTTGTTCGTGGCCAGTTATAGACCTGCCAGTTATAGACCTGATAGTGCCAAGGAGTCGAACGTGCAGTCTTCTTTCGAAAACAATCAGACCAGCAGCGATACCAGCCAGCTCGCCCACGTGGTGAGCCAGCTGCTGCGCAGTGAAGGGGACCTGGTCACCGCGATTCCCGGCCTGAGCCTGCATCGGCGCAAGGCCGCTACGTTGCCAGTGCATTGTATTTACGGCTTGGGGATCGGTGTGACGTTACAAGGCGGCAAGCAGGCCATTGTCGGGGATGAGGTGCTCGCCTATGACCCTGGCCAGTCGATGGTGACCAGCATCGATTTGCCGGTGTTCTCGAATGTCACCAAGGCCAGCGTTGCCAAACCGTTCTTGGGCATGATGCTGACCTTCGACAGTGCCACGGTCATGCAGGTGGCCGAGCGCATGCAGTTGTCGCCGCGCATGAAAGACGACGAGTTTCGTCCGATTACCGTACAGGCGCTGGACGCCGGCGTACTTGATGCGTTGAGACGTCTGGTCGATCTGCTTGGTGAGCCGGATTTACTGGCGTCCATTGCTCCGCTGATCAAGGAAGAGATCATCACTCGTCTTCTGAATGGCGCGCATGGCCCGCAATTGCTGCATATCGTGGCTGCCGGTTCGCCCAGAAATCACATCGCCAGAACGGTTGCCTGGCTGAAGCTGAATTTTCGGGAAACCCTGCGTATGGACGATCTGGCGGAACATGCCCATATGAGCCCATCGACTTTTCGCCAGCACTTTCGGTCCGTCACGGGGATGAGCCCGTTGCAGTACCAGAAGCAATTGCGGCTGCAAGCGGCCCGGCAGTTGATGCTGAGCCAGAATATCGATGCGAGCCGCGCCAGCGGGTTGGTGGGTTATGAAAGCTCGTCGCAGTTCAGTCGTGAATACAGCCGATTGTTTGGCGCACCGCCGCAGCGGGATATCAAGCGGATGCGTGTGTGATGCTAGGGTGCGCCATCCAGTAGCCACTGCGCGATCGACTTCAGATCGGCATCGGAAACCTGGGCTTGCGGGGGCATCGACATCGGTCCCCACTTGCCGGTGCTGCCCGATTTGATACTGGCGGCTATTTGCTCTGCTGTCGTGTTGCCGTCGCTATACTTTTGCGCGATTTCCTTCCAGGACGGGCCAACGACCCTTGCAGCGGGCTGGTGGCAGGCGGTGCAGACATAGCGCTGGGCCAAAGCCTGGCTGGCTTGGGCCTGTGCTGGCAACAGGAGGCTGGCAACTGCCCCTAGAGACATGACCAGTACGGCAATCATGACGCCTTGCGGTTTGTGCGCAGATTTCGGGTTCAGATAGTAGGTCAATTGGTTTTCTCTCTATTGATCAGCATTCGTTTACGCGAGTTTGAAAGGCAGCTCACGCAGCGGTTTGCCAGTGAGCCGGGCAATGGCGTTGGCGAAAGCCGGTGCGAGAGGGGGGAGGCCAGGCTCACCGATTCCTGTCGGCGGCTCGGCGCTCGGCACGACATGTACAGCGAACTCAGGCATGTCAGTGATGCGCGGCACGCTGAAGTCTGCAAAATTGCTTTGCTGCACTTCTCCGTCTTTCAGCGTGATTGCGCCGCCTGGCAAGCACATCGACAGGCCCATGACGGCTGCACCTTGTACCTGGGCTTCCACGCTGCGCGGGTTGACCGCGAGGTTGCAATGCACGCCAGCCGTGACATGGTGCAGCACCGGTTGCCCGTCACGTACCGAGGCTTGTACTACGTAGGCGACAATCGAACTGAAGGACTCATGCACGGCCACTCCCCATGCACGGCCTGCGGGTAGTTGAGCCTTGCCATAGCCGCTTTTTTCCACCGCCAGTTGCAGGGCGGCACGGTGGCGTGGGTTTTGATCGGCGAACAGGTGCATCCGATACTCCACAGGGTCCTGGCCGGTTGTCCGTGCGATTTCATCAATCAGTGTTTCCATCACGAAGGCGGTGTGAGTGGAGCCCACACTGCGCCACCATAAAACCGGAACGTTGAGCTTCGGATGGTGCACGGTCAGGCGCATGGGGAACGGATAGGGATCACGCATGCCTTCCGTTGCGGTCCTGTCGATGCCGTTCTTTACCATGCCGCTGAACATGGTATCGCTGGTGATGGACTGCCCGACCAGAACATGGTCCCAGGCCAGCACGTTGCCTTTGTCGTCAAAACCGATATGTGCGCGGTGCAAATGCATGGGGCGGTAGTAGCCACCCTTTATATCGTCCTCGCGACTCCAGAGCGTACGCACTGGTACATTCAGACCTGCTGTCCGGGCTGCCTTGGCCACTTCACACGCGAGTACAACGATGTCGCAACTGTGCAGGCCACGCCGACCGAAGCCACCGCCAGCGATCTGTACATTCACGTTTACCTGCTCAGGCTTGAGGTCAAGAGCGCGTGCGGCAGCCGCATTGTCTGTGCCGGGAAACTGGGTGCCCACCCAAAGCTCGGCGCGCTTTTCAGAAAGCTGGACGGTACAGTTCAACGGCTCCATGGGCGCGTGGGCCAGGTACGGGAACACAAACTCCGCCTGCAATTGATGCGGCGCTGTTGCCAGCGGCGTCATGTCGGCCTCGAAGCTTCGCGGGCCGGGGCGCTCTGCCAGCTCTCGGTACGAAGCCAACTGCTTTTCGCTGTCTACCTTTTCGAGGTTTGCGGTATCCCATTGCAGCTTGAGTGCATCGCGTCCCTGTCTGGCTTGCCAGTAACCGTCAGCCACCACCGCCACGCCTTCTGCGCCGCGATCGAGCGGAATACGCAGCACGGCTTTTACGCCTTTCACTGCACGAGCTGCACTGTCATCCACCGAGCTAAGCCGGGCACCAAAGATCGGTGGGCGCGCGACCACGGCGGTGAGTTGTCCAGGCAGGCGCATGTCGATGCCAAAATCCTGCTGGCCACTGCTTTTGGCCTTGGCGTCGATACGTGTTGTTGCACGGCCGATGATTCTGAAATCCTTGGGGTCCTTGAGCGTGACTTTTTCCGGTACGGGCAATGCCATTGCGGCTTCGGCCAACTCACCGTAGCTCGCCTTGCGGCCACCCGGCCCGATGACCATTCCTGACTGTGTGTGCAGGCTTGTCACGTTTACCTTCCAGCGCGTGGCTGCTGCCGTGAGCAACATGGCGCGTGCTCGTGCGCCCAGTTCGCGGTACTGGAGGTAGCTGTTCTTGATTGAATTCGAGCCGCCGGTAAGGTGCATGCCGAAAGACGGGTCTTGATAGGCTGCGTCGCTGTTGCCGTTGCGACTGCGCACCAGGCTCCAGTCAGCATCGAGTTCTTCGGCCAGAATCATTGGCAGGCCGGTTTGTACGCCCTGGCCAAACTCCAGCCGGTTGATGGTCACCGTCACTTCACCGTTGGAGGCAATCTGCACAAAGGCCGACGGCTGTTGCGAAGGTTTGAGAGGTGCCGGGCCAGTGCTGCCGCTTTCTGCCATTGCCCAGTGGGGAAAGGCACCGATGGCCAGCCCGCCGATACCGGCCATTTTCAGGAAATTGCGTCGTGCCAGCATGACCGGTTCGCGCTTCTGGTCACGTTCAAGCAGGTGTTGCAGCGCACGTGGCAGCTCATCCGGGACGGTTTCGTTGAACATGATGAAAGCTCCAGTCAGGCAAGAGTTTGAGCCGCGTCGGCCACGGCTGCGCGTATGCGGGCATAGGTACCGCAGCGGCAGATATTGCCGACCATGGCGGAGTCGATTTCCTCAGGTGTCGGCTGCCTGCCCTTGGGCTGGGCCTTGAGAAAGGCGGTCGCACTCATGATCTGCCCGCTCTGGCAGTAACCGCATTGCGCTACGTCGTGCTTGACCCAGGCAGCATGAACCGCTGCACCTATGGGGTCGTGGCCATCGGTTGCGCTTTCGATCGTGACGATTTTCTTGCCCAGGACTGCCGATATCGGAGTCACGCAGGAGCGTATGGCCTGTCCGTCCAGATGCACTGTGCAAGCACCGCAAAGCGCCATTCCGCAGCCGAACTTGGTGCCGCTCAGCCCCAGAGTGTCGCGCAAGACCCAGAGGACAGGCGTTGCGGGGTCTACATCGACTACGTGGTCTTTACCGTTGATATTGAGGGCGCTCATGGTGTGTCTGCTCTCAGTGATTGGAGGGGAACGAGTCTTTCAAACATGCAGGTGCTCAGGTGCCCGCTGGCAAACCCAGCAACTGGCGCAACTCAACTGCATCGGTATTGGCCCTGAACCCAGGGCCACCCCGTTGAAAGGTACGGGCCGTGGCCAGGTTGCCGGTGATGACCGGTTCGCAGCCAATGTCACGGGCCAACCGGGCTGCCACTTCCAGCGCCTGTGAGTCATTACTGGCGATGGGTACGCCCAGCTTCGCTCCCTGGCCACGCGCAGAGGCACTTACAGAAGTCGCATCGACAGCGCTGAAAGCACGAACCAGTCGGGTCCCGGGCAAGTATCTGGTTGAGGTTTCGCCTACGCCATTGGCATAGGCTTCGCGGGACAAGGCGTTGCCTTCATCGGGAGGCGGGTTGGTGGCATCCAGGACTATCTTGCCGCGCAGGGCAGGGGCCAGATCCTGTCCCAGTTGCACTAGCGCGTTATAAGGCACGGCAAAAAACACCACGGTTCCGAACTCTGCCGCCTGCTGCGGGGTACCTGTCGACGCCAGTGGCCCCAGTTGTTTGACCATCGGCTCAAGTTCCGACGGGGTGCGCGACGAAAACATGACCTCATGACCCGCTTGTACCCAGAGCCGGCCGAGAGTCCCGCCATGTGAGCCGGCACCGATCACCCCGATTCGCATCCTGGGCTCGGCATGACTTGTGGCAGGGAAGAGCCACAGCGTTGATAAAACCATAATGGCCATCAGAACAGCGCGACGAATAGTTGGCATGAAAACGATCCTCAAAGGTCTATTGCGGCCATTCCTTCTTCACTATGGCGCTCGCCTGCAGCAGGCGTGAGATTATTCAGGCGATGGATTTGCCCGGCACTGAGCTCAAGCTGATCCGCCGCTGTGTTTTCCTCGACTCGTGACAAGTGTTTGGTGCCTGGAATCGGTGCAATGTCGTCACCCTGAGCCAGCAACCATGCCAGCGCCACTTGAGCCGGGGTCGCATCTGACTCGTCAGCCACAGCCTTTACCTGCTCAACGATGCGCAGGTTACGCTGGAAGTTTTCGCCGATAAAACGTGGGTTGGTCTTGCGCCAGTCATCGTCACCAATCTGCTCGGGAGAACGGATTGCGCCGGTGAGGAAACCGTGGCCCAGTGGTGAATACGGCACAAAACCGATGCCCAGTTCTCGCAGCAATGGCAGTAATACCGCCTCGGGATCACGGCTCCACAAAGAGTATTCCGTTTGCAGGGCGCTGATCGGGTGTACTGCGTGGGCTCGGCGGATTGTGGAGGGCGAGGCCTCGGACAGGCCGATATGGCGGATCTTTCCCTCTTTGACGAGGTCAGCCAGTGTCGCAACGGTATCTTCGATTGGAGTATCCGGATCGACACGATGCTGGTAGTACAAATCGATGTAATCGGTACCCAGGCGTTTCAGCGAACCTTCGACGGCGGTGCGGATATTCAGCGGGCTGCTGTCGAGCACTCCAGGCCCACCGTTCGAGTGGGAGACAATCCCGAACTTGCTGGCCAGCACGACCTTGTCGCGACGTCCTTTGATGGCCCGACCCACCAGTTCTTCATTGATATAGGGGCCATAGATTTCGGCGGTGTCCAGGTGAGTGACCCCTAACTCAAGCGCCCTGTGAATGGTTCTGACGGAGTCATCGTCGTTGGCTGTCCCGATATCATAAAAGGCCGACATCGACATTGCGCCGAGCCCTATACGGGAAACTTCGAGCCCCCCAATGGATATATATTTCATAGGTCAGTTTCTCAAACGGGTATGAGCATGCAGCCCACAAAGGTGATGAACCGTGACAGGGTTCCTGCGAGGAACTATAGGGCGCGGCACATTTCCCGAATTACCCATTACGCTCGAATCATTGCCTAAAAGAGCGAGAGTGCGAGAGGTGTGTCGGCATGTTTGCGGGGGGAAGGATCGGGCGGGTATCAGAAAACAAAGAGCCCGATCGGGTCGGGCTCTATGGGGCGATGGGCTGAATCGAAGGTGTCATTGATGGCCTGGTGTCAGCCGATCAACTGCAAGCTTCCGCATGAAGATATTCGGCAGTGGAATCACGAATGATTGGCCCCATGCTGCTGACAGGGTGCGATTGTTCCATGATCTCAAGCGTTGCGCCGGTGCCCACCAGATTCACCGTGCGGTTCTGGCAGTCATAGACGCGCTTTGAGTAGATCACGCCCAGGAAGCCTTCACGTTTGGTGACGATGACACGCTGTCCGGCTGTGCCGCTTTTTTTCACCACAGCGTAAGTGCCGATCGGGTCACCGGGAACGGAAATGGTTTTCTCGGTGGCATTGGCCGAGAAGACTGGGATCAGTAGAGCCAACAAACAAGCATGAATTCTCATCGGTGCTCCTGCGGATGAACTGTGTTGCTCATTGGATCCAAAATTTACTCTCGGATTATTGTTCTGGGTAGCGGGGGAACATGCCTTTCGTCGTTTTGGTGGCTGATATGACCTGCCGTTCGTCGTATGGCAGGTCATACCCGTGAGTCCATGGAACTTTTTCAAACAGCTTCCTTGCTGTCCTTGCCATGGAAAATGCGCGACACCATCACGTAAAACAGCGGAACAAATATGATCGCCAGGATCGTGCCGGACAGCATGCCGCCGATGACGGCGGTGCCCAGGGCATTTTGAGCGCCTGATCCGGCACCGTTGCTCAGTACCAGAGGAACGCAACCGAGAATGAACGCGATGGAGGTCATCAAGACCGGGCGCAGGCGCATACGGGCTGCTTCGAGTGCCGCCGCGACCAGTGTCTTTCCAGCTTCGTGCTGTTCTTTGGCAAACTCGACGATCAGGATGGCGTTCTTTGAGGCCAGGCCGATGGTGGTGAGCAGGGCGACCTGGAAATAAACGTCATTGAGTTTCCAGGTCAGCATCGCACCCAGCAATGCACCGAATACACCCAGAGGGATCACCAGAATCACCGAAACAGGGATCGACCAGCTTTCATAAAGCGCTGCCAGACAGAGGAACACGATCAGGATCGACAGGCTATACAGGAGTGTCGTCTGGCCGCTGGACGCTTTTTCCTGACGGGAAAGGCCTGTCCACTGGAAACCTATCCCGGCTGGCAACCTGGCGATTGCTGCCTCAACGATCTCAAGTGCCTCGCCGCTAGAGGCTCTGCCGGGCATGCCCATGCCGAGGATTTCGACCGACGGCACGGCGTTGTATCGCTCAAGGCGTGGGGAGGCCAGCATCCACTCACCTTTGGAGAAGGCATCGAACGACACCATGGTGCCGGCACTGTTGCGCACATACCAACGACGGATATCTTCCGGCAGCATGCGGTAGGTGGCTTCGCCCTGCAGCATCACTTTCTTTATCCGGCCCTTGTCTATGAAGTCATTCACATAGCTGCTGCCCCAGGCGTTGGAAAAGACGGTATTGATGTCGTCAATCGAAACGCCCAGGCTTTCAGCCTTGTGGGTGTCGATTTCCAGTTTGAACTCCGGCGAGTCTTCCTGACCGTTGGGGCGTATGGCGACCAGTCGATTGTCCTTGTTCAAGTCGGCCATCAACTGGTTGCGTGCCTGCATGAGCGCCTCGTGCCCGAGGTTGGCCTTGTCTTGCAGCATCAGATCAAAGCCCGTTGCGTTGCCGAGTTCCGAGACGGCAGGCGGCGCGAAGGCAAACACTCTGGCGTCGCGAATGCCTGCAAAGAAGGCCCCAGCCTTGGCTGCCACAGCGGTCACGCTCTGATCCTTGCCAGTTCTCTGGTCCCAGGGGCGTAACTTGATGAAGGCAAAGCCGACGTTCTGCCCGCTGCCAGCGAAGCTGAAGCCCATGAC
This sequence comes from Pseudomonas cichorii, assembly GCF_015471405.1. Lineage (GTDB taxonomy): Bacteria > Pseudomonadota > Gammaproteobacteria > Pseudomonadales > Pseudomonadaceae > Aquipseudomonas > Aquipseudomonas serbiensis. The sequence continues at coordinate 80,965 of NZ_BLVZ01000003.1, read as the reverse complement.
GGCAAACATGCCTTCAACCGAGTCCTTCTGGTCCACCAGGAAATGGTGCTCGACTTCACGCAAGACTTCGTTGGTGCGGGTCTGTGTTGCGCCCGGCGGCAACTGGACGAGGGCAAACAAGGTGCCCTGATCCTCGTCAGGCAGGAACCCGCCTGGAAGTTTGCTGAATCCGAATACGACCGCGGCCAGTAACATCGCGTAGACAACCATGTAGCGCCGTCCCTTGCCCAGCATGTGCATGACGATGCCCTGGTAGCGTTTGTTGCCACGGTCGAACATGCGATTGAACCCGCCAAAGAATCCTTTATTGGTCAGGCCATGGGAGGGTTTGAGCATTGTCGCGCAGAGTGCCGGGGTGAGCACGAAGGCCACCAGCACCGAAAGCGTCATCGCCGAGACGATGGTGATGGAGAACTGGCGATAGATCACGCCGGTTGAGCCGCCAAAAAAGGCCATAGGTACGAATACAGCGGCCAGAACCAGCGCGATGCCGATCAGTGCGCCGCTGATCTGTGTCATGGATTTGCGTGTGGCCTCTTTGGGAGACAGGCCTTCTTCCTCCATCACCCGTTCGACGTTCTCCACCACGACGATAGCATCGTCTACCAACAAGCCAATGGCCAGAACCATGGCGAACATGGTCAGCGTGTTGATGGTGAACCCGAAAACCGCTAATACACCAAAGGTGCCGAGCAACACTACAGGCACCGCGATGGTCGGGATCAATGTGGCGCGCAGATTCTGCAGGAACAGAAACATCACCAGAAAGACCAGCGCCACAGCTTCGACCAGGGTATTAACGACCTGCTTGATCGAGATCCGCACGAAGGGCGTCGTGTCATACGGCTTTTGGACTTTCATGCCTGGCGGGAAGAACTTTTCCTGCTCGGCGAGGCTGGCATCGATTGCCTTCACTGTATCCAGTGCGTTGGCACCGGGGGCCAGTTTGATGGCCAGGCCGGTCGCCGGTTTGCCGTTGTAGCGGCTGGAAGTGGTGTAGGACTCGGCCCCCAATTCTATTCGTGCGACATCCTTGAGGCGTACCTGGGAGCCATCGGTCTGGGTGCGCAGCAGGATGTTTCTGAACTCCTCAGCTGTCTTGAGTCGAGTCTGAGCGGTAATCGTTGCATTGAGTTGCTGGTTGGGTGCCAGTGGCAAGCCGCCTAGCTGACCGGCCGATACCTGGGCGTTCTGAGCCTTGATCGCGGTCGTGACATCAATGGGCGTAAGCCCGAAGTTGATCAGCTTGTTCGGGTCGAGCCAGATGCGCATGGCGTATTGAGACCCGAACAGTGTGGTGTCTCCGACTCCATCCAGACGGCTGATCGTTTCCTGTACGTTAGCGGCCACGTAGTCGGCGAGGTCCGTATCGCTCATGCTGCCGTCTTCTGAGGTGAAGGCGAGCACATTGAGGAAGTTGGTCGCTGACTTGGCAACGGTGACACCTTGCTGCTGGACTTCCTGCGGCAGCAATGGAGTGGCCAGCGATAGCTTATTCTGCACTTGTACCTGTGCAGTGTCCGGGTCAGTGCCGTTCTCGAATGTCAGGGTAATGGTGGCGGTGCCCGAGGACTCACTGGTCGAGGCCATGTAGCTAAGCCTGTCCAGCCCCTTCATCTTTTGCTCGATGACCTGGGTGACACTGTCTTCCAGGGTTTTCGCCGAGGCTCCGGGGTAGGTAGCGGTGATGGCGATTGCTGGCGGTGCGATGCTGGGGTACTGCGCGATAGGCAATGTGAGAATCGACATGATGCCCGCTAGCATCACGATAATGGCAAGTACCCATGCAAAAATGGGTCGGTCGATAAAGAAACGCGACATAGGGGGCCGTCCGACTTAGTTCGAGGCGCTGGCTGGCGCTGATGAGAAAACGGTCGCAGTAACAGCCTTGGGCTGCCAGGGCGTTGTCTTGACTTCGGCACCCGGTTGGGCGCGCGGGATGCCCTCTACCACCAGTTGCTCACCAGGCTGCAAGCCTGAGCGCACCAGCCATTGGTCGCCAACGGTGCGGTCGGTATCCAGTGTCCGGAGTTCGAGTTTGTTGTCTTTGCCGACGACATAAGCAATGGGTTTGCCTGCGCTGTTACGTGATACAGCCTGCTGCGGGATCAGAATTCCGTTCTGTTGCGTGCCTTCCTGCAGAATCGCGCGTACGTACATCCCTGGCAGCAACTCTGCCTGTGGATTAGGGAAGACGGCCCGCAGAGTGATGGAGCCGGTGTTCTGGTCCACGGTGACGTCCGAGAATTCCAGGCGGCCTTCAAGCGGGTAGTCACTGCCGTCCTCCAGCTGTAACCGGATTCTGGCGGCGGACTCACCGGATTTTTCCAGCTCACCACGAGCCATTGAGCGCTTGAGACGCAGCAGCGATGCGCTGGGCTGAGTGACGTCTACATAGATAGGGTCAAGTTGCTGAATGGTGGTCAGAGCCGTGGTCTGGCTAGCCGTTACCAATGCCCCGGGTGTGACGGTCGACTTGCCGATGCGCCCGGTAATAGGAGCGGTGACTCGGGTGTAGGCAAGGGTGATACGAGCGCTTTCGACGTTCGCCTTCGCCGCATTCACATCGGCATTGGCTTGTCCCAGTTCAGCGTCAGCATCATCGTATTCTTGCTGACTGACGGCCTTTATTGTCACTAACTCCTTGTAGCGTTCGGTCTTGAGGCGCGAGGAGCGCTGAGTGGCTTGCGCCTTGCCGAGGGTCGCCACGTAATTGTCGTAACTTGCCTTGAACGTCGCCGGGTCAATCCGGTAGAGCGTTTCACCCGCCTTTACATCAGCGCCTTCGCGGAAGGTACGCTCCAGAACGATGCCGCCTACCTGAGGGCGAACTTCGGCGATCAGGTAGGGAGTCGTGCGGCCCGGAAGCTCGGTTGTCAGGTTGACGGGCTGAGCCCTGACCGTCGTGACACCCATCACCGGCGTTCCTTCAGCAGGCGGTGGCCCACCGGGTGGATTGCCGCATGCCGTCAACAGCAGCGGCGTTGCAAGCACAAATACAAGAGCAAAAGGCAGGCTGGTACGACTGGCAGCAGGGCTCAAGGTAGTTCTCCGGCGGGCGAGGGGGCGATTAAAATATAAACGGTACGGTTCGGTATACTAATAACGGCTTTTTTAGGCGTCAACTTAAACTGCCCAGTTTGGTGTACTATTGGCGTCCGCCTATAAGGAGTTTTTTATGCGCGTCAGGACAGAAGCCAAGCGCCAAGCCATTCTTGAGGCTGCTTCTCAGGTTTTTCTGGAGTCTGGTTTCGAGGGGGCGTCGATGTCTCAGATCGCCGCTCGGGTCGGCGGATCAAAACGCACGCTATACGGTTATTTCGCGAACAAGGAAGACCTCTTCGTCGCTGTTGCGCATAACGTTGCCGAGGGTTTGCTAGGTTCGCTGTTTGACTCCCTTGCAACTACCGATGAGCCACTTCCTGTGGCATTGGCAAGGGTCGGCTACAGCTTGAGCAGGCTGATGACCGATGAGCAGACATTGCAGATCATGCGCACGATGATTGCGGTGTCCGGGAGAAGTGATATAGGCGTAATGTTCTATGCGACGGGGCCTGCCAAAGGACTGCAAGCGCTTGCCGACTATCTGGAGCGGCAGATGGAGGCTGGCATGCTCAGGCGCAGTGATTCGATGGTCACCGCTCAACACTTTCACTCATTGCATCAGGCTGAAACCCTGCTGCCGGGGCTGCTGGGCATCCTCAAGAACCCCACCAGCCAGTATCTCGGCGAGTCTACAGTGCGGGCGTTGGGTGCATTCCTCAATGCCTATGCGCTGCTTGATCACCCCTTGTCGAATGAGCAACTTATACAGGCGGTGAAACGTGCTTCGCACGCAGAACAGGAAAAGCCCCGGATTGCTCCGGGGCCTTGATGCCTTACTGCTGAATTTACAACGCAGCCTGCGGACTACGCCCCAGCACACGGCTGTATTCAGCCTGGGCTGTCGCTTCTGTAAACTCGCCCGACCATTTGGAAACCACCACTGTTGCGACGCTATTGCCAATGGTGTTGCAGGTGGCGATGGCCATGGACATGAAGCGGTAGACCCCGAACAGCAGCGCCAGGCCTTCGGCTGGCAGTACGCCGATGGCGGTCACTGTCGCGGCGAATACCACAAAGCTGCCTCCCGACACGGCGGCGGCGCCTTTGGAGGTCACCAGCATCAGGGCGATGATGCCCAGTTGTTGCTCCCAGCTCAGCGGCACGCCGTAGGCATTGGCGATGAACAGCACACACAGCGACATGTAGATGGACGTGCCGTCCAGGTTGAAGGCATAGCCGGTAGGCAGTACCAGGCCCACGCTCTGCTTGGAACAGCCGAACTTCTCCAGCTTTTGCAGCAGGCGTGGCAGGGCGCTTTCCGAGGAGGCCGTTCCCAGAACGATGAAGATTTCATCCTTGATGTACTTCAGGAAGCGCCACAGGCTGAACCCGGAAATACGGCACACCACGCCCAGCACTACAAAGATGAAGAAGGCCACGCAGACGTAGAACATCAGCACCAGATTGGCCAGCGACATCAGCACTGCCGTGCCGTTGCTGCCGACGGCGTACGCCACCGAGCCGAATGCACCCAGAGGCGCGAACTTCATGATCAGGTTGATGAACTCGAAGAAGCACTCGGAGATGCGATTCAGGCCATCCTCGATGACTTCCCGGCGTTCGGGCTTGAGTGCCAGCAGCGCAAAACCGAAGAACACCGAGATCACCAGCACTTGCAGCAGTTGACCGCCGGAGAAGGCTCCGACGAAGTTGTCCGGGAAAATCCCGTAGATGAAGTCCAGCGTCGAGGTCGGTGCGTGGCCCTTGGCGATTGCCGCGCTGGCTGCCGCTGCGGTATTGCTGCTCGGGTGTGCGTCATGCATGCCTGAGCCGATCTGCAGCAGGTTGCCCCACAGCAGGCCCAGAGCCAGAGCAATGGTGGACACGATCTCGAAATAGATCAGGGCGCGCAGGCCCACCTTGCCGACCCGCTTGATATCGCCGGCCGAGGCGATGCCATGAACCACGGTGAAAAACACCAGTGGCGCAACAGCGGTCTTGATCAGCTTGAGGAAGATATCGCCGAGGATCTTGAACTTGGCCGCCAGCTCCGGAGCCATGAAGCCGAAGGCGATACCCAGCACCATCGCAGCGATGACCTGAAAGGTCAGGTCCTTGTAGAACGGTTTCTTGGTGGTCGTGGACATGATTGCAATCTCATTGTTTTTATTGGCAAGCAAAGGCAATGACCCGGCCTTGACCGGGCCTTCGGAGGATCAGCGTTTGACAGAGCCCTCTCGGGCCAGGGCGATATCGACCATCTGCGGGGCCAGGCCCAGATAGTTGGCCGGATCGGTCAGACGCTTGAGCTCCTCGATGTCCAGTTGTGCGGTGGCTTCGCCTTGGGCGAGAAGGGCGTCGAGCAGGCTGATGCCCTGATCGTTGGCCATGCGGCAGGCGGTATACACCACGTCATGGGCGACCTGGCGACCCAATGCCGGAGCCAGTCCCATCATCACCGCTTCGGCCACGATCAGGCCTTGGGTCATGTCCAGGTTCTTGCGCATGCGCTCGGGGCGTACTTCAAGCCCGGCGAGCATGAAGGTCGCCTGGCCCAGGGACGCGGCGCTCAAGGCGAAGGCTTCGGGAATGGCGATCCATTCGGCCTGCCATGGGCCGGTGGAGCGCTCGAAATCCTGAATCATGGCGTCGAGCATCAGGCCTGCCTGCTGGCGTACACCCTTGGCGGCGGCATACATCAGCTCGCAGGAAATCGGGTTGCGTTTCTGCGGCATGGTGCTGCTGGCACCACGTCCCTTGACGAAGGGTTCGTACACTTCGCCCAGTTCGCTGGTCATCATCATCATGATGTCCAGCGCGATCTTGCCCAGAGAGCCGGTGACCAGCCCAAGAAAGTTCAAGGTTTCGGCCAGCCCGTCACGAGCGACATGCCAGGTCGCCTGAGGGACGCCAAGGCCCAGCTCGGCCATCAAGGCTTCCTGCACTTCCAGGCCCTTGTCGCCCAGCGAGGCCAGGGTGCCTGCGGCCCCTGCGAACTGACCGATTTCCACCCGCGGGCGCAGTTCCACCAGACGCTCGGCATGGCGGTCGAACATGCTCAGCCAGACGGCGCATTTGTAGCCGAAGGTGATCGGCAGGGCATGTTGCAAGTGAGTCCGGCCAGCCATCGGGGTATCGCGATAACGCTGGGCCAGACCGGCCAGCAGGTTGCGCACGCTCTGGATATCACGTTCGACGATGGCCAGGGCTGCGCGTACCTGCAACACCACAGCGGTGTCCATGATGTCCTGGGTGGTCGCGCCCCAATGCACATAGCGTCCGGCTTCGCCGCAGGTTTTGGACAGTTGTTCGACCAGAGGCAGGATCGGGTAACCGACGATTTCGGTTTCGTGCTGCATGAGCGCCAGATCCAGCGACGAGTAAGTGGCCAGTTCGGCGATCTGCTCGGCCGCCTTGGCGGGGATCACGCCACAACGGGCTTCTGCACGAGCGAGGGCAACTTCGACCTCGATATAGCGTTCGATCAGGGCTTTGTCGGAAAACACGGCGCGCATCTCGGCGGTGCCGAACATATCGCGAAAGAGGGCGGAGTCGAAGACGGTGCTGGACATGAAGAGATACCTGATATGTTGTTATTGGTCGGACATATTATAAATGTCCGTACATAATTCTTGCCCGCTCGCTGATACACTGTCAACTCGCAGAAAGACCGGGACTGATGAAAGGTATGAACCAGACGCGCTATGCGGTTGTTGCAAAGGACCTGCTGGAGGGCATTGCCAGCGGCCGCTACCCGGTGGGGAGCCTGCTACCCACCGAGTTCGAGTTATGTGAGCTTTATGACGTGAGCCGCCATACCGTGCGTGCGGCCATCACCCAGTTGCAGAATCAGGGCCTGGTATCACGACGCAAGCGGGTGGGGACGCGGGTCGAAGCCAGCTCGCCGAGAGGCGGCTACTCGCATTCATTGGCATCGGTGTCGGATCTGGTTCATCTGGCCGAGACGCAGGTGCGCAGCATCCAGAACGTTCGTCATTTCGTTGCGGATATCGCCGAAGCCCGGCGTCTGGGGCTTGAGCCGGGGGAACACTACTTTTGCGTGTCGAGCATTCGGGTCGACCAGCAGAACATCAATGCGCCTTTGTGCTGGACGGATGTCTACGCGCAGGATGGCTACTCGGCCGTGATCGAACTGGCCGAGCAGCACCCCGACGAACTGATCGCGGCACTGATCGAGCAGCATTTCGGTCGCCATATCGACGTGGTGGACCAGCAGGTGCGAGCGGTGCTCCTGACCCCGGAAATCGCCAGGAGCCTCAATGCCGAGACGGGCTCGCCCGGCCTGAAGATCATTCGCCAGTATCGAGACGATTCAGGGGCCTTGATGGTGGTGTCCGAAACCATTCACCCGGATGACCGCTTCACACTGGTGGTGCAGATGAAACGCGAGAAGAGTACTGGCGCCGGCTAGCCTGACATTCTTTCCAGACCTCGCCGATCAGTTGTTTGAGCAACAGCGCCTCGGCCCAACGGTCGGTGATATCACGTCCGTCCGGGCCGGTGATTGCATAGGGCGGCGGGCCGAGTTCGCAGGTAAATGACAGGCTGCCGGTTTCGCCGAGCGGGCGGTTCAGCCAGTCCTCGATGCCGTAGCGCCAGAGCTTGAGAAAGTAGTCCAGCCAGGGCCGATGCTGGGCAAAGGTGATGGGTATTTGCACCTGTTCACTGTTGGCGACCCGGCCATGAAAACCCCAGCTATGGCGCAGAATGGTCTGCAAATGCTCTTCGTCTTGCGAGGCCGCAGGCACGGGCAGTTCCCGACCCACGACGTAATGGGACAGATCGGCCAGGAGCTTGAGGTCCGGCATCTCGGCGAGGATATCCAGGGTGAACAACAAGTCGCTGGTGATGCGATAGCGATGGGTTTCCAGCAGGATCGGAAACGCTGCCTGCTCGGCCAGTCGCTGCCAGCCCTCTATCAGGTCGATGGCCTGGTGCAATGTCCGTGGTTGCGCATCCGCTTGCAGGGTGAGGTGGTGGCAGCCGTAAGGTGAAATCACATCGATGGCTCTGGCCAGATCGTCCACGGTACGCGGAAACAACTGGCCTTCGATCTGCAAGCCCTGAGCGTTGGCAGCAGAGGCTAGCCGCTTCACATGCCCGGGGACCCAGAAGTGATCGGTGATGCCGTCAAACCCTGCCGCCGCGATTTTCTCCAGTTGCGCCTCAAGAGAGAGGTCGCATTGCCCCTGATGATCGAGCATTGCCCAGAGTGACTGAAAGATCAGGAATTCACGCATGTCAGCTCCTCAGCAGTTGCTTGAGTGGCATATCGGGATTGGCCAGTTGCCCCGCATCCAGGCTGATCTGACTGCCGATCAGCCGTTCGCAAAGCTTGATGTCCTTGGCGACGCTGTTACCCGGTCCCCAGCCGCAGGCGCCGATCAGGCGTTGCTGCGGGTCGAGGTAAAACAGCACGAAGCCGTCCGCCGAGGTGACACGTGTGGCATCAGGCTCGCTATTTGAAACCTGCCCCACGGTTTGCAGCCCCCAATCGTACTGATCGCTCCAGAAGCCGGGTACATCGTTGAATGGCTGCCCGGCACCCAGCATATTCAAGGCTGCATGTCGCCCTTGGGCTTCGGCATTGCGCCAGGTTTCCTGACGTTGAAAGTCACCCTCGGGGTGCAGGCGGAACTCGCAGACATCCCCGGCGGCAAAGATATCCGGGGCGCTGGTACGCAATTGTTCATCGACACGAATGCCTTGCCCGACCTCAAGACCTGCTGCTCTGGCCAGCTCGATATTGGGTTGCATGCCAATACCTGCGACCACCAGGTCACAGGCAAACTGCTCGCCGTTGACCAGTTGCACGGCCTCTACACGGGGCGCGCCCTGCAAGGTTTCAATGGCTGCATTCAGACGTACGTTCACGCGGTTGCGTACATGCAGTGCCAGCAGGGCGGCGGAAACAGGCCCTGGCAGGACTCGACCCGCCAGACGCGGCCCGGCCTCCAGCAAGGTCACCTGGCAATCCAGGGCTCGGGCAGTGGCCGCGACCTCCAGGCCGATGAAGCCGCCACCGATCACCACCAGACGAGTTCCCGGCTTGAGCGACGTTCGCAAGGCAATGGCTTCGTCATGGGTCCGAAGGTAAAGCAGGTTGGCGGGCTGCTGCACAGTAATGGGCAACTGCCGTGCCCGGCCACCGGTGGCAATCAACAGGCGGGCATAATCCAGCCAGTTGCCGTCGGCCAGTTGCAGGTGATGACGGGACGGGTCCAGTGCTGTTACCGGGTTGCCCGACAGATGCTCGATGCTCAGTTCGGCCAGCCGGGCCTCATCGCAGAGGCTGCATGCAGCAAGGTCCATCGTACCCTTGAGCAACTCCTTGGACAGTGGCGGACGCTCGTAGGGCAGGTGCCTTTCATCACCGATCAGCACCAGACGACCGCTGTAACCCTCGGCCCGCAGAGTCAGGGCCGCACGGCCACCGGCATGCCCGGCGCCGATGATCACCAGTGGAGCGTCATGAGCAGGCATGGCGATTCCCCCTTTCATGAGGTGAGGCCGAGCAGGACACGTCCCGCTTCGACCCGGACCTGATAGGTCTTGAGATTGACGCAGACCGGAGCCCCCAAGGCCTGGCCAGAGCGGTAATCGAAGCGTCCATTGTGTTTGGGGCACTCGATCACATGCGCCATCACCAGCCCGTCGGCCAGGTGAATGGCCTCATGGGAGCACAGGCCGTCGGTGGCGAAGAACTCACTGTCGGCAGAGCGGTAAACCGCATAGGTGCGCTGGGCATGGTCGAAACGAATGACATCTTCTTCGTCTATGTCGTCCACAGCGCATACGTCGATCCATTGGTCGGTCATGGCAAACTCTCTTGTTGTTTTTCGTGGGATCCAGCGAGGGGCCGTTCAGGACTCGGCAAGTGCCTGTTCACTGCTTTCCCGGCGTGGTTGCAACGGGCGGCGAACGAAGTAGGTCGGGTCCTTGCGCTGTTTCCAGACCGTTGGAAGGATCTCCCTGAAAGCCTCGAACAGGCTGCGATAGGGCGGCGGACAATCGTCGACTATTTCGGCATGAAGTTGGGCCAGGGCGTGATAAGGCACCATGGGAAACATGTGATGTTCCAGGTGATAGTTCATGTTCATGTAGAGGAACCGAAGCACAGGGTTCATATAAATGGTTCGGCAGTTAGTGCGGTGGTCCAATGTATCTTCGGCCAGCCCTACATGTTGCGTAATACCGAAAAGATAGGAAAGCCAGCCGCCATAAAGTGACGGTAGACCGATAAACATCAACGGCAGCCAACTGTGCAGATAGAGTGCTGCCATGATGGTCAGGGCATAGATCACCAGCCAGATCCGCGCCGCACGAAAGACCTTGGGCAGCTCGGATTCAGGGATGAAATCCCGTTCTTCATCACTCGCATGGCCCTGGGCATGGCGCAGGACACCGCGAAAGGTTTCCAGGGCGCGGGGCAGGCTGAGCAGGTTCAGAAACATCTTCAACAGACTGGGCGGACGTGGTTCGACGATCTCCGGGTCCCGGCCGACGATGATGGTGTCGGTGTGATGACGGGCATGGCTCCAGCGCCAGACATGGGGCTCGAAGATGCACATGAAACTGGCAATGTGATAGACGACATCGTTCATCCAGCGGGTCTTGAAGGCCGTGCCGTGGCCGGTTTCATGCCAGCGGGCATTGGAGGCTGTGCCATACAGCACGCCATAGACAATGAAAAACGGCACGCACGCCCAGCTTCCCCAGAACCAGTAGCCACCCCAACCGGACAGCCCCAGTGTCAGAAACCACAGCGCGGTATCACGCAGGGCCGGACCATCGCTGCGTTGCATCAATTCCTTCATGCGCTTGCGAGGGACAGGGCATTGATACCAGGTGGCCGAGACCAGACCTTTTTGCGCGGCACGTGCTGCCTCTGGACCGGTCAGTCGATAATCCCGGCGCTTGTATTGAATATCCTGTTCAAAGGCTGAATCGTGTTCAGGCATTTTATTATTCTCCGCAAGCATGTTTATTGTTGGAACTTGCCGCGATGTTTGTTTGATTGCATCGCTGGAGAAAAGAGTAGGCAGTTGCAGTAAGTCACTCAATCCCTTGAATTCATTCTCTATCAAGCTATCATCCAGCCCCGGAGCGGAATGATAGTTTTCTATCAAGGGATCAAACATGAATAACAAGAAACGTCCTACGATTGCCACAGTGGCCGAGCGTGCCGGGTTGAGTGTCGCCACCGTGGACCGGGTGCTCAACGACAGGGCACCGGTCAGCCCGCAAACGGCCGAGCAGGTGCTGCAAGCGGCCGAGTCGGTCGGTTATTTCGCTGCCCGGCTGATTGGCCAGCGAATTCGTGAACGTCGTCCTCACTACCGTTTCGGCATCCTGTTGCTGGGGACGGCCCAGGCGTTCTACGCCAATCTTGCCGCCGCCATCAATGAGGCGGCGCGGGCCTGGCCCGATGCGAATCTCACGTGCCACTTCGAGTACATCACCGACCGCACACCGGCTGTCATTGCCGGGCAGATCGAACAACTGGCGGTGAAGTACGACGGCCTTGGCGTGGTCAGCTTTGCCCATCCGCTGATCAACCAGACCATCACGCAGATACGCGCTGCCGGCGTGCCTGTCGTGGCCTTGCTGTCGGACTTTCACGACACCCGGCAAGGGCCTTATGTCGGGCAGGACAATCACCAGGTCGGGCGTACCATGGGCTGGCTGGTCGCGCACTTCGGGGGTGCCCGCGAAGGTTGTGTCGGTGTATTGATGGGCGGGCATCGCTTTCTGGGACATCAGGCCCGTGTCGATGGCCTGCGCAGCTACCTGACAGAACATGCACCGCAGTTGCGCATGCTGGAAGCGTTGGTGAACATGGATAACGACGACATCACCGAGGAGGCCACGCTTGACCTGCTGGCCCGCCATGACGACCTGCGCGGCCTGTGCGTAGTCGGAGGCGGGGGAGATGGCATCATCAAGGCGCTGGCTCAACTGCCCGAGCGGCCGTCGATCTGCAGCATCCTGCTGGAGTCGACGCCCCTGTCGTGTCAGGCCCTTGAGCAGGGCGTGGTCAGCCTGGTCATCGATTCGCAGCCACTGCTAATCGGCACTTCCCTGATCCGGTTGCTGGTCGAGTTGCAGGAGGCACCAGCCTTTGATCCAAAGCGGCATTGTGTTCATGTGCCTTTGCAGATAGTGACGAGTGAGAATAGTGGGGCTTTGAGCTGTTGAGGCATGGCCGATGCTTTTGGCTTTTGGAATGGCATCGGCTTTTTTGCTGGCATACCACCAGACTAATGGGGTGCCTGCTGAAGGCGTGGATATGGCTCGCGCTCGGGTTCGAGACCCTTGCTTTGTACCGCTGCTGATAATGCCCGCAAACTGTCTGCCATAAGTGCTTCGCTGTGGCGTGTCGTAGGTAAGATGCTGTTGTCTGCAGTTGCCAGCGCCTGCTGCAAATAGCGTTCAGCCTGTTGCAGGTCCCCCTGCAAAAACTCCCGTAGAGCTGCACAGCGTTGGCGAAGCCAAGGGCAATGCCAGTCAAGGTCTCTGTTCGTCCAGTCATTCCACAAGTACCTGGCGTCCTGTTCTAGATAGGCGCGGACGAAAGCGAACTCAGCGCGCAACAAAGTGATCAGCGTGCCCATCCCCTCAAGTGACTGCACATGATCTTGCAACATCGCCTCAAGATGCTCTTCCAGTTGCGCTGCCGCCTGAAAGTCACCCTGATTCAGCAAGGCACTGAGACGGTAGCTGAGGGCAATCAAGGGTTGAGGCATGGCTCCTTGAGACAACTGTGCAATGTCGGAATCCGGTAGTTGCTCGTAGGCGACTCCTGCCACTGACATTGCCAGTAAGCGCGTCTGGGCCAAATCGGCACGCTTGTCGTCGCGGTGCTGCCACCAGATGATAAGAAGCTTACCGTCGCTAGGCAGAATACGTGAGGTCGGCACCAGATTAGCCAATGCCATGCCCAGATTAAGCAGGGCAAACGCCAGGAAGAATGCTGACATCAGCCCCTCAGTGAACCAGCCAAGTCCACCTGCGGCCAGACCCATAAGCAGGTTGGTCATGGGGCCCATCAACACTATCCATAGCATCTGCTGACGCAGCGGAACCTGAAGATTGGGTACCGCCATTACGTAACCACCCAAGCTACGTCCCTTGAGCTGTGGCGACCAGCGAATCTGCCAGTTTCGGCGACGCACCTGAATCTCTACGGCTGCTACACGCATCATCAACACCTGCATACCATGCAATCTGGCGCCCAGGTAATGACCACCCTCATGCACGACCGCTGCAATGACACCTAACCCCGACGCCAGGATCATCGACAAAAATGGTTGGAAGTCGGAATGTAGATGCAGCCCGAGAATCAACCCTGCGCCCACCCAGCCCGCCACACCCAACAGCACCTGCAGAAGGCGCATCAGGCTATTGAGGGCAACCTGCGTCTTGCTGAATTTCATTACTACTTTCCCTGTGTTTGTAGCCGGTGCAATAGCCCTGAATTCTTCAGATGCTTAGGGTAGGCAGTTTTAGGGCAGTGGGTTTCCTGGGTCAATGTTTGCTGAATATTGTTGTTGGCCAAGTGTGGTTTTGGGGTGGATGCTGCGAATTGCGATTGGCAGAAATCGGCCGGAAGCGGTCGGCTGGCTTCTTTTTTTTGGGCACCATATCGGCTTGGAGAGTGGCCATTGCTATTGATGTCAAACTCACATTACCCTTTGGGTTGAGTGCCGTGGAAATGGCGAGTCGCCTTTCCGTGTTTGATGCCATACGGACAACGAAATGCTCAAGTTTCTTGGAAGATTAAAAAGGATGGCCAAAAGAAACGCTACGCAAGGTATCCAGCCCATGCCAGATGTCACATCGCTGCCACTGACGCAACCTGCATTGAACGCTGTTCCAAAAGTCTGCCTGATTGACACCGCAATCGACGTCTCGGCTCTGCTAACCCAGAAACTCTACGATTGCACGACAGCCACTCTGGGCGGCGATGTAAAGACACCCAAAAACAGAGCGGGTATGCAGACCTACCTCCGCCCATTGGTAATGCTGCCTTCCAATCTTCACGAATTTCACGTGGTCGTGGTTGACTTGGCGAAGACCGACGGCATAGACGAGTCTGAAGCACGCGCCGAGTTGAAAAACACCACCGGTAAAACAGCATATGCGCTGATTAGTTCCTATCCAGAGCAAGTTTTCAACTCGAAGGGATTCGGAGCAACCAGATTTTCTACTGAAATAGAGGATGTTCTCAAGAAGCAATCCGTTATTGTAATTTTCGCAGCTGAAAATGAAAAAATCCATTACGACGTTGCTGAAATTGGAATACATGGCGCAAGCGTAGTTGATCAATTCGACTGCGAAACCTTACGCCTTTGCAGTGGAATAAAAGAGTTCAAGAACAAATTTGGAAAAACAATTGAACTGCATAAAGAAGAGACACGATTCCACTCATTTATCGGCAAGTACCTCAAAGGCGCACACTACGAAGTAACCTTTCCCCATCCCATGGTCTGGAGGAACGGGAACAGCAAGCCGGATGAACGATTTGTTCCTATTCTGGCCAATGCAGGGGATGAAATCGTTGGGTACGCGATGTTTGTTGATGAAGGTGCCGTCTTCGTCCTTCCGCAGTTGGTGCGCAAAGCAGAATTTCTGGTTGAATTCTTTGACAACCTTGCGGGGGTGTTTCCAGACGTTTTTCCGTACAACGGCATGTTTGCATGGCTGGACGACGGCTCTCATCCACTCCCCGGCGAAGAGGAGATTCGTGAACAACGTGCAGCGATTGAAGCAAAGTACATAACTGATGTCGCTGAGAATGATACCGCTATTGCAAATCTGAAAAGTGAATTCAGCTTCCTTCGTGTGATGCTTTCAGGAACGGGAGACGAGTTAGTAGAAGCTGTACGCGAATATTTTGTCTGGCTGGGCTACTCCTCCGCAAAAGCCATGGATGAGCACAGCGAAGATACGCTGGAGGAAGATATTCAAATTGAACTGGAGCCTGGCCTCTTGGTGGTAGAAGTCAAAGGCATCGGCGGAACGTCCAAAGACAAGGAATGCGCTCAGATCTCCAAGATTAAGAATCGACGCCAAGAGGAAAGAAAAGCGTGGGACGTATCAGCCCTGTACATCGTGAACCACCAACGATACGTTTCTCCCAAGCAGCGGATAAACCCGCCTTTTACTCCAAACCAGATAAAAGACGCGCTGCTGGACAAGCGGGGGCTGATTACGACGTATCAACTCTACAACGCCTATTTCGATATCCTTCGCGGATTGATTACCAAGGACGATGTTCGAAACCAGCTGCTGGGGTTCGGGCATGTGAAAATCGCACCGCCGGAGCTGACCGAGATCGGCGTCGTCGACGAAGTTTTCCAAAACGGCCGCGTGGTTATTTTGCAACTGTATGAAGCAACGGTGTCTGTTGGCAGCAAGCTGTATATCCTAAAAAACGACGTATACGAAACTCGGAATGTCTTAAGTCTTCAGCTGGACGGCGTTTCAGTAGACCGAGCCTCCGGTGGCGAGTTAGGCATTCAGGTGGACGCAGCGATCAAGAAAGGGAGCCGGATTCTCATTCCAACTCAGACGGATGAGCCAACGGGCATGGCAGGATGACACTCTCGTTTCTGAAAACCGCTCCATAGAAGCATGAGCATGAAGAGACGGCACATCGGCGAGCGAAAACCTAGCATGGGGAATGAGAAGTGCCATCTGCAAAAACTGTGATGAAGACGCCTGAGTTACTGGTGTTTGGAAGGTTTCTAGCTGCTGGTTTTATTGCGGCAGAGGTCTGGCGTGTTGCATTTTCTCTTGGGAAAAATTTCGCACCTAAAATGCAAGGCATAGCCTCTTGCTTCGTGATTACAGGTATTGCTGCTGGATTGACGCTATGTCTGATCTACATCTTCGCTCGTGGGGCGTGCAGCCTTGTAACACGGATGGTAATCAGCGCCCGAGTAGACCTCTTACTCACGTTCATCCTTGGAGTTTGGGTTGATGAACTCGTATCGCCCTGGTTCACAAAAATTCACACGGCTGTTGCTGCGGCGGACCCAAACTGGGCGCCGACCTTGCTCCTTTTTTTCAGTGCAATGCTGCTGTCTCCACTGGTGCAACAGTACCGGCCTAGAGCTAGGGCGCTACCCCAGCTGTACTTCCTTTCCGATACAGAGGTAAATCGTAAGGAAGAGGACTCGCTCACAACCGAACCACAAGCTGAATCTTTTGCAAGGACAGTGCTCGCCAGCGGTGCTCACACGGGACTAGTCTTTGGAGTGGACGGCCCATGGGGCGTAGGCAAAACCAGTTTCATCAATCTCGCTGAGCGCTACTGGACGCAAGCTCCAGATAAAGTGATAGTCTGTCGATTTGAACCGTTGCGCTATGCCTCGGAACCAGACCTTGCGGATCGGCTGATAAAAGACCTCTCAGCCGCAATTCAGCGGGAAGTATTCGCCCCTGAATTTCGACCAGCTGCCTCCCGATACTCCCGCTTGCTCAAAGGCAAAGCCGACTTTTCCTTCCTCGGCTTCAAGCTTTCTCTTGAACCGTCGCAAGAAACCTTGGATGAGCTGCTGGAGGACATAGATGAGGTTCTTCGTCGCATCGATAGACGGGTAATCATCGTGATCGATGACCTCGATCGACTTGACGCGAAAACCGTCAACTCTGTGTTATTTGCTACAAGGCGAACTTTTAGACTGTCGCGGGCTACATATATCTTGTGCTACGACACTGAAATACTAGCCGGTGCGCAGGAGGAAGGAACGAGAGCAAGGGAATTTCTTGAGAAATTTGTCACTGTCAAGCTGAGCCTTTTTGTCGACAGCTCAAGCATCAAAAATTACTTAGAGCGCGACTGGCAGGGCGAGGGAAGCGAGCTGGGCTCTATCCCTGCTGACACCATGTTCAAACTTGGAGCAGTACTCGGAGAGCTGGGGAAAATTCTTGACGGAAGCTTGGCACCAGCCTATCTGCCGCTCGTTGGAAATTTGCGTAAAGTAAAACGTTTTTTCAACGCCATGCTGATCATGCAGCTTGAACGCAGCGACCTTGCGCGGACAGACTTTAACAAACGCGATCTTATCAACCTCATACTGATTCATCTCCATTATCCAGGGCTCTTCAGAACGATCTATGCAGAAGAAACTGAGCGACGCTCAGGAGTCTTTTCTCTCCACAAAGCACCTGGAGAACGGGAGTTTCAAAACTCAGAGGCGTTTTCGAGCGTGGTTAACAGCCAGCCAAGCCTTGCCCAGTTCCTCCTGAATCAGCTTTTCAACGTCAGGACTCTAGAGCTTTCAGTGCGCATGGATGTCGATGAAGCGACATTGGCTACACGTGCCTGCTTCAACAGTGGCTTATATAGAAATTTGGAAAACTACCTAAAACTTATCGTTCGATTCGCTGCACCCGAACCCCAAAAAACCTACATTTTGTATTCCCAAGCAGTAGACAAAGTTCGAAATGGCGAGAGCATCGCTGCCCTCCTAGCGTCGTCTGATTTTAAGCTAGAGCAAGGCGAGCATCCCCATGATCAATTTTGGAGGCTGCTGATCAATAAATCCTATGATCTTAGCCAAGCTGTCGCCGACGATGCGATCAATATGTTGATCGATTTCATTCCTAAGTATTCATCGTTGACGGACAGCATGGCCTCTCTCCGTCAACGATCAATTTACTCCCTATTACACCTTCTCGACCGAGCTGGATGGGGCAGATCCGCAGTTCGGCGTCACAACATTCCGGAAAATATTCGAGAAATTGCATCTCGGATTTTTGGCGATCACGGCTATGAGGGAAAAGACATAATTGGCAGACTCGCAAGCACTGAACGCGGAGTGCTTGGCTGGAACGATCTGATGCTCTTTCGGCTTCAATGCTCTGCCGATCGACAAGGGCAACTGCACAACCTTCAGTCAGCACTCGTGCAACATGAGGATCCTACCGCGCCCACTACCGGCTACGTGGATGCACTTGCGCGACTAGGTATGCGTGCATTGTCTCAACAGGTGTTTGCGCTGTTTAAGTACACTTACATCGATCAAGAGCGTAATTTCTATGACGATGTCAACGATACTCCTGACAGAGAGTTCCTTGGAACAACCGGGAGCTTGGTAGCCGCAGGTGATTCTCCAAACGCTGACGAAACTCAATCGCGCTCCCTGGCGGAGCGTGTTGCATCAATACGCTCCAGTATCAAATCTTTCGTGATTTACCAACTCAGCAACACCTTGGGCCCTACCGGCTCAGGAATTGGTTGCGGGTTCTACGACGCTCAAGGGACAGGCGATGCAGCAGAGATAGCCAGATTGATGAATGACTATGTATTTGAATTCTGCTTCAACCCAGAGCTTCAGCAGGAAAACGCATATCACTTCACTGATCATTGCCTGGCCAATCTGAGCAATTCGTTCTTCACAGACAGCGATCAGGTTGGTTTTATTCCGACCAAGTCAGGATTGGTGGGAGGGTTTAATGCGCGGGCCCTGGGGAGCTACTGGGCTCGTCACCAAGCCGTCATTCGACAAGCGAATGCGCTTGTGCAAGAGAGATACGTGTATACGATTAATTACACGGCCTCATACAGCGACGATCTCGAACAAGTTTACTCTGTGCTCGACGAACTGGCCGCAGATCCTGCGAGAGATATGACGTAAAGCTTGGGCGCGTGTTTATTAGCTTACTTCATAAACTGTTCGTCCCGGCAAGCGTCTACAGAGCATGTGTCGATTTGCTCGGACCCCAGAGGCGATTAGTTAATGTGGTCAGATCAATTTTTAATTAGTAGCCTATGGCGCAATTCTGCTTAGCGGGTTTCGTACGCCATAGACCGCTTCGCGAATTTAGCCAGGGGTGGAGGCGTATTGATCTGGCCAATTCTTGCCAACCGGCAGATATCGGCCAGAAGCGGACATTGGGCCACACACGGCGATATATTCCGGGCATACCAATCCAACGTCATATACGTTGCTCGCTAAAGATCAGTGCTTCACTCGGTCATTTTTATACATTTACCAGCTTGGCCAGCGTTTTTGGCGGACGTGCAGTGATTTCAGCAACCAATCGATTTAGCTTTATCCCACGACCTGGATTAGTGCTCGAACTTTCAATGAAAATCCTAGCTATATTCGAAACTAGTTCGTGGGCCACTTCCACGATAGACTCCATTGACAGCCCAACGCTTAAGCCGCCCTTCAGGTAGTCCAAGCCATTAATGTTATACACTTTGTAACCGCCAAGGCTGCACACCGGTCGAGCTGTTGCATTGATAATACTTACAAAGTAATCATCTTTAATGCTAGACATTTTCCCGTACTCATCAAACTCGTGATCAATTAGACTTTTGAAAACCGACGTGTTCAAAAGACGATCATTAGGCTTTCCTATATATACGTACGGAATGGATATTTCTCGGTTTCCGAGCATCGCTTTGGGCGCATATGACATGGCTACAGTATTGTGTTTTAAATAGTTATTTAGTACGTAAATTTCATAGAATTTCCCAATAAACAGGAAATCATAAGCCTTCAAAAAAGCTTTTTTGCAGTCTTCATAGAAGTCACCACGGTATTTTTTAGGCGAATTCAGAACCCCAATAGAATTCAACTTGAATATTTTATCGATTTCAGCACTGAGCTTCTCATCTTTCTTTAGCGGTATATACTTGGTCTTCCCCTGAGAGTTCGTTCCGATATAGGAAAATACCACCCATCCATGGTAGTACTCCGTAAGTATTGAGAGGTTATGAATAAGTGCATCTAGGTTATAGGAAAACTTCTCATCAGTGACGTAGAAGTAGGGACCGTTTGCTTGGTCATCTAACCCTTTCTCGACTTTCTTGGTGAGATGCAGCACTTTTTTTAACTGGTACTCTAGGGCATTTTCACAGCTTGCCTTGAATGCATAATGATCATCATTACTTAAGATTTCAGAGATGGGGATTAGCATTATAATTCCTTTTAAAGCTACATATGCTCAAACAAGGTAGCAAAGTGCCACTTTCTCGTCCATGAGATTCGCTCATTGCTGGAGATTGTGCAATAGGTCGTTTCGTGGGCATAGTCCCCAGTAAACCATAGTGACCACCGCCGAGAAAATTGTTGACGCTTGCAGTAACGGGGTACCAGCCGACGATGTGCACCGAGCCAGCCCAAACAGCTCTATGACGTGCACTCCTCACAATCAGGTTTCTCTAACAGAAACAGCAAGCCGGGTGAAATCGCTCCTAATTTTAAAGACGCATCCAGCTCACAACTTTTGGCCGATCTCTGCTTTTGCCACTGACCGCTTTGGGCCGCTAGCTGCCCTCCGCCAAGGGCGGTATCCACTCGGAATGGTTCAACCAACTCGTAGCGGATACCGTGCGGTGTTTCTATTGAACGAACTTCAGGCATGCGAACCCGATCTTGATTTTCAGTTGTTGAATGGGGTCAATGTTTTTCTGGTCGCCGACTTTCTTGATGACGCCTATGCAGCAGAAATGTTGCTCGCGGTTGAAGATCTGAAGAATGCCTGCCTGGGGCTTGCTCCAGAAGCCTTGGGTCAAGGTATAGGTGGCACCGTCCTCGGGCGTAAAAGAGAACGGTATCTTGCAAACGCTGTCTCCTACGGTCTGCCACTAGATCAGGATCAGTTCCGTTCACGGCAACCCGAGATTCGATTTAGTCGCTGTCAGAGGGCAGGATGGTGTAACCCTCCTAGCATCCATTGTCGCTGAATGTCATGGCATCCAGTCTCGCGCCATTTCCAGCCTTGAGGCGAATCGTTGCAGAGGGTTCATCGGTGCCAAGGCATGCTACTTGCCCTGCAAAAACGAAGTGCACAGCCAATTACCAACGCGCCTGCCAGCAAGATACAGCGACTGGACTTTTGATTGAGGTACATCCATCTCTCCCTGATTCCATTGAGTGTCCTGACCATTCCGGGGTATGGGACCGCCGAATAGCGGGCTGATGATAGATGCGACGATGTATCAACCAGTATTCAGGACATGGGCTGGACAAGGATATTCTTCGTTCCTGATCACACTTTCAGTCTTTGCTCTCTTACCCCAGCCTTGCCGGGCATTGTTTCGGTGTCTTTAAAGCTTTGCTGTACTGACCGGAAAACATTTTTTTCGTAGGACCGGATAAGCAGAGCACCACCCAATCCGGCCCCACACAGTCACTCCAGCTTCAACGCAGCTCCACTCGCTCCAACGATCGATCAAGCTCAGCTCTGGCCATGCCAATCAAGTGCACAACTGAAAAAGCTAGATCACGTTTGGGGCCATTGAGGCTGTCGCCGGATTCGTAGGCGGTGGCGGCTGCGCAACGCAGCAGTTCGGAGATGTGCAGCAGGGATTCTTCGAGGGAAGGAACAGGTGGGTCGGGGGTTACTTTTTTCACGGTCGAGTTACCTATATCGGGCCACCTTTCACTCACTGCTAAATGACAGAGGGTGGCGACTTTGACGCGGGTTAGCAGACCGGTAACTCAACCAAAACCGGCGCACCCGAAGGTGCCCCACGCAAAGCCGCCATATAGGCGTGACTCTTGCGTGGTTGAGCTATGCAGGCTGCTAAACCCGATCACTGATGAGCAGTGACCGGCACAGCCTAGAGAGCCAAAAACACCCACGCAAGGGGATGAGATTTTCTAGGAAACTTCGTGCGGATGATAGGGACGGGTCTGTAAGAAATGCCCTGCAAGCAGGGCATTTTCGTTAGTTTAAGTAACACCGATCACCCACAAAGCCACCTTCAAACCATCACGGAACCTTGAACCGGGCGCTGACCTTGGTCTTGCCGTCCGCCAGGGTCAGCAGGGCGCTGATCCGTGAGCCCGACTGGTAACTCACGCCCTTGCTTTGCAGTTGATTGCCGCTGAG
The DNA here is from genome assembly GCF_015471405.1 of Pseudomonas cichorii. Taxonomy (GTDB): domain Bacteria; phylum Pseudomonadota; class Gammaproteobacteria; order Pseudomonadales; family Pseudomonadaceae; genus Aquipseudomonas; species Aquipseudomonas serbiensis. The sequence continues at coordinate 59,041 of NZ_BLVZ01000003.1, read as the reverse complement.
CGCGACGATGTCGGTTTTAACCCGTTTGTGGCGGGTGGTGATGGTGAGTACCCCGGTGACATTCTCTGCACTGACGGGCTCATCATGGTCGGTCAGGTACAGATCGACCGTATCGCCCTCAGCAACCATTTCAATGGCGACCAGCCCGGCATCCTCGATCAGGCCACCGTGCTGTGGCTGGGGGACACCATGGGCACTGGCCTGGCTCATGAGCAGGGCGCAGGTCGCGGCCAGCAGGGTCTGGAAAACAGCTTTCATGACAAGGCTCCATCAATCACTTTTTGTTCAGGCGAGCGATTTCAGACGCTGGCAGGCTTGAGTCGGCTCGGGGCAGAGGTGCCAGGCCTGTATTCTTGTGGAAGGAGAGCGACGAGCTATAGGCCAGGATGTCGTATTTTTCCTTGTTGCCATCAAGGCCGACACGTTCTCCACCCGCCGAGCGATCGCGGTATTCGATACCCAGCACATAAGTGCCTTTCCAGGGCAGCTTGAAGCTGACCTTGCCTTCGCCATCTGTATTGGCCAGCCGCACCCAGCCGGAGCCCGAAGACAGGGTCACGGGAACATTGCCCAACGGGTCTTGCAGGTGAAAGACCTGAAACTCCACTTCATCGCCCTTTACGACGCCTGTCGGCACGATATCCAGGTCCAGTTCGGGCTCGCGTACACGAAAGTCGCTGACCCAGCGGGTGGCTGGTGTCCAGTAGGCGCTGACGGTCTTGCCTTCGTCCTTGACCTGAAAGATCGGGTACTGCTTGTCGACGGCCAGCAATGAATCATTCTTGCCTGGCTTCTGAGCGACCGAGAAATGGTCGCGTTCGAGTTTCATCTTCAGCGGGACCGTACCTGAGGCGCTTGTCCACTGAGCTTCCAGGGCCTTGAAGCGATCCATGCCGCCGGGTGTGACTTCCAGCATGTTGCTGTCATATTCGCCGTAGTAGAACGTCATGCTGCGGTCCGGGGCCTGCTCGAACCAGATCTGGTGAGCCTGTACAGAGTGGGCTGCAAGCAGGATTGCCGAAGCGGCAAGCAAGGTGCTCAGGGTTTTCTTCATGACGGTTTCATATCCATTGGGCCAAGCCGGCCAGAATACCCAGCGAAAGCTTCTGTGTCAGGCTTGTGCGAGCTTTTTCAGAGCTAAGCTCATGATCTGGCCGCCAATTTTTTTCGTATGAGGCCCAAAGCTTTTTCCGTTCAAGGCCGGAACACGTCTACTGTTTCAATAAGGAATATGGACTAGGGATGCGAGCAAATCTTGGAAATGATGGCAAAAGAATGGTACAGGGTTGGTACACATCATGAGTGCGCAGGTTCAATGATGAATCCGTGTACGTCGAACATGTTTTCAACCTGCCTTGGAGGCTGCCTTTGAAGAGTGATCTTCGTCTTGCCTCATTGCTGATTTTTGTTGTGTGCCTGTGCGTCGTGTTACTGACGGTATGGCAGATAGTGACGGTTCGCCAGAATACGCTGGTGAGTATCGAAACCAATACCGTCAACCTCACCAGTGCCCTGAGCAACTACACCGAGGGCATGTTCAGGCAGAGTGAGTTGATGCTGGTCGGCCTTATCGAAAGGGTCGAGAAAGAGGGTGTCGGCGAAAAGCAGATCGACCGCCTGAGGTCGGTGGTTGCCCAGGAAATGGCAACGCTGAAAGCGTTGAACAGCGTGGTGTTGTATGACGCAGAGGGCAACGGGGTCTTCCTGAGCAACCGGCATATCCCCAGGATGGGGGGCGAAGATCGCGAGTTCTTCATGTACCACAAGAATAACCGCGACCGAGGTGTATTCATCGGCCCGGCTTTTCAAAGTCGTGTCACGGGGGCTTGGCTGGTTTCGATCAGCCGGCGAATCGACAATCCTGACTCAGGTTTTGCCGGCGTCATGCTGATCACCATCAGCATCGATCATTTGCTCAAGTTCTACTCCAATATTGATGTCGGGCACACCGGGGTCATCAGCTTGAGTTCGGCACAGGGACGGCTGTTGGTCAGGTACCCCTTCCGAGAGGCTGATATCAATCGCGATCTGTCCTCGGCACCGATTTTTGCCATGACCCGGAAGAGCCTGTCCGGTACGGCCGAGTTCATTTCCAATGTGGATGGTGTGGATCGTCTCTATGCATTCAAGAGGAGCGAATATTACCCGTTGGTGACCACGGTGGCGGTAGGGCGCAACGAGGCCATGGAAATCTGGTGGAGCCAGGCCCGGCAGTCGATTGTGGTGGTGCTGGTGCTATTGGGGTTGCTGGTTGGATTGGGGATTCGCCTGATTGGCCACATCCATCGCCGCATACGGGCCGAAAGCGAACTGCTGGTTTCCCAGGCCGCGCTGATCGAGCTGAACCAGAGCCTGGAACTTCTTGCCTCTCAGGACAAACTGACGGGGTTGGCCAACCGCAGGCGCTTCGATCAGTTTCTGGATATCGAATTCAAGCGTGCCAAGCGCGAGCGGCGTGCCTTGTCGCTGATCCTTATCGATGTGGATTACTTCAAACTCTATAACGACCATTACGGCCATCTGGCGGGTGATGAGTGTCTTAAGACCATCAGCCGGATCATCGAGCAATGCATAAGACGCCCTGGAGACATGGCGGCCCGCTATGGCGGTGAGGAGTTTGCGGTGGTCATTCCCGATACTGACGAGGCGGGTGCCAGCGCGGTCGCCGAGGCGATTCTGGAGCGCATCCGCACTCAATGCATCGAGCATATATCGAGCCCCTTCAACATCGTGACCATCAGCCTGGGGGTTGCAACGCTTGCGCAGCGCAATGAGCCGGTGAATCAGGAAGGGTTGATCGAACTGGCCGACCGGGCGCTGTATTCGGCCAAGTCACAGGGCAAGAACCAGGTGAGCATGGCGTCGAAGTTCCTCCTCGACGTCAGCCCGGCCTGGTCACAGATCACGGCAAGAAATAATCCGTAGCGAATTCATTCGCGAATGAGCGGAGCGCCGCCCGATTCTCTCCTACTTGATTGCATTGGGCTTGCGGCGTAATACCGACAGCACCCAGACAAAGAAGATCGGCACCAGAATCACGCCCAGCAGGGTCGCACTGAGCATGCCGCCAATCACGCCTGTACCGATGGCTCGCTGGCTGGCAGCGCCGGCACCGGTAGCGATGGTCAGCGGGACGACACCCAGGATAAAGGCCAGCGAGGTCATGACGATCGGGCGGAAGCGCAGGCGTGCTGCCTGGAGAGCCGAATCGCGCAGGGAATGCCCCTGTTCCCACAGCTCCTTGGCGAACTCGACGATCAGAATCGCGTTCTTCGCTGCCAGACCGATGATGGTGATCAGACCAACCTTGAAGTACACATCGTTAGGCATGTCGACCGCCGTTACAGCCAGCACTGCACCCAAGGCGCCGACCGGTACGATCAGCATCACCACCAGCGGGATCGCCCAGCTTTCATAAAGCGCAACCAGCAACAGGAACACCACCACCAACGCCAGGGCGAACAACACCGTTGCCTGGCCGCTGGCTACTTTCTCCTGATAGGAGAGGCCGGTCCACTCATAGCCAATGCCCGGTGGCAACTCGGAGACAATCCGCTCGATCTCGGCCATCGCCTCGCCAGTGCTGACACCCGGCGGGGCATCACCCGAGATCTTGAACGCCGGATAGCCATTGTAGCGGGCGATCTGCACCGGGCCTTCCTCCCAGTGAGTGGTGACGAACGCAGCCAGTGGAACCAGTGTGCCGCTGCTGTTGGGAACATGGAGTTTCAGAACGCTTTCCGGTGTCATCCGCGAGTCCTGATCGGCCTGAACCACGACTCGTTGCTGTCTGCCGGCGTTGGCAAAGTCACTGATGACCGAGGAGCCAAATGCCGTGGACAGGGCATTGTTGATCGACTCGAAACTCACCCCCAGGGCGCGGGCTTTTTCCCGGTCGATATTCAGACGCAGTTGTGGTGCTTCGGCCAGGCCTTCCATCATGGCGTAGAGGATTTTCGGGTTGCCATTGGCCTTGCCCAGCAATTCATTACGTGCTGCCAATAGGGCTTCGCGGCCCAGACCTGCACGGTCTTGCAGGCGCAGGGCAAAACCGCCCGACGTGCCAAGGCCTTCGATTGGCGGTGGTGTAACGGCCATGACCGTACCGTCGCTCAGGCCGGCGAAATGCTGGTTGAATGCTGCTGCTTCGTCGGCGGCCGACTGCCCCTTGCCGCGTTCGGACCAGTCCTTCAGGGTCGGGAAAGCCAGGCCGGCGTTTTCGCCCATGCCGGAGAAGCTGAAGCCCAGCAGCATCGTCACCGCGTCGTTGCTCTCCCGGGACATCAGGTATTTTTCCAACAGTTGCGCAGTTTCATCGGTGCGCGCACGGGTCGCGCCGGGCGGTAGTTGCACGTCGACGATCAGGTAGCCCTGGTCTTCAACTGGCACGAAGGATTCCGGCAGACGCAGATAGAAAAAGCCCAGCAGACCGACGATGCCCACATACAGCAGCATGTAACGGCCCGCACGTTTGAGCATGCTTGAACTCAGGCGCTCGTAGCGGTGGGTCAGCTTGTTGAACAGACGGTTGAAGCCACCGAAGAAACCGCGCTTCTCGTGATGCCCGGCCGGGATCGGCTTGAGCAGAGTGGCACACAGTGCGGGTGTGAACGTCAGGGCCAGGAAGCCCGAGAACAGGATCGACACCGCCAGCGACAGCGAGAACTGCTGGTAGATCACGCCCACCGAACCGCCCATGAAGGCCAGCGGCAGGAACACCGCAGCCAGCACCAGGGTGATGCCCAGAATCGCGCCTGACACCTGACCCATCGCCTTGACCGTCGCGGCCGCCGGGGACAGGCCTTCTTCGGCCATGATCCGCTCGACGTTCTCCACCACCACAATGGCGTCGTCCACCAGAATACCGATGGCCAGTACCATGCCGAACATGGTCATCATGTTCACCGAGAAGCCCAGCAGGTACATGATCGCCAGCGTACCGGCCAGACAGACTGGCACCACAATGGTCGGGATCAGGGTGTAGCGGATGTTCTGCAGGAACAGGAACATCACCAGGAACACCAGCACCATGGCTTCGATCAGGGTGTAGATCACCTTGTCGATGGCCACACCCACGAACAGCGAGGTGTCATAGGGAACGGAAAACTCGACATCGTCCGGGAAATTCACCGACAGCTCGGTCAGGCGCTGTTTGACCGCCTTGACCGTCTCGATGGCGTTGGCGCCCGGCGATAGCTGAATGGCAGCCGCTACGGCACGCTTGCCGTTCAGGCGCGACTCGAAGTTGTAATCCTGGCTGCCCACGGCAAGGCGTGCGACATCGGACAGATGCACGGTGGAGCCATCCTGATTGGCGCGCAACACGATGCGCCCGAACTCCTCGGGATTATCCAGAGTGCCCTTGACCGCCAGCGTCGCGGTCAGCTCTTGCAGGGACGAGCCGGGGGTACTGCCGAAGCTGCCGGCAGGTACCTGAACGTTCTGGCCCTGAATTGCGGTGTTCACGTCATCGATGGACAGCCCGAAACCCACCAGCTTCTGCGGGTCGATCCATACGCGCATGGCGGCTTCGGCGGCAAAGAACTGCAACTTGCCGACACCGGCCACGCGGCTGATTTCATTGTTGACGTTACGCGCTGCATAGTCAGCCAGGGCAACGGTGTCCTTGTTGGTTGAATCACCCTTGTAACTCAGGGTGAAAATCATCAGGAAACCGGAGCTGGCCTGTTCCACTTGCAGGCCCTGGCTCAGGACAGGTTGCGGCAGGCGTGCTTCGGCTTTCTTGATGCGGTTCTGTACTTCGACCTGTGCCATGTCCGGGTTGGTGCCCGGATTGAAGGTCACATTGATTTCGGCAGAACCGGTTGAGTTGCTGGTCGACTCGTAATACAGCATCCCCTTGGCGCCGTTGAGTTCGTCCTCGATGACGCTGGTGACCGAGTCCACCAGCACCTTGGCGGAGGCGCCCGGGTAGGTGGCAGTCACGGTGATCTGCGGCGGAGCCACGACCGGGTATTGCGCCACCGGCAATGACGGCAGCGCCATCAGGCCTGCCAGCAGGATGAACAAGGCAACGACCCACGCGAAGTTGGGGCGCTTGATAAAGAACAGTGACATAGAAGGTTATCCTTGATCGCGCTGAAGTCGGCCTTACAGAGCCTTGGCCTGCTGTTGAGCGGGTTGCGATTTGGGGACTACCTTGTCACCAGGATTGAGGCCGGTCATGTTGCCGACGATGATCTGCTCGCCTGCGCTCAACCCTTCGGTGATCTGCCAGCGCGAGTCCTGCATCGCTCCGGTTTTCACCGGTCTGGCTTCCACCGTTCCATCCTTGCCGATGACCAGCACCTGGGCTGCGCCGTCGCTGGAACGCTTGATGGCACGCTGAGGAATCAGGATCGCGTTATCGCTTGTGCTCTGTGGCGTGCGAACCCGCACATACATGCCTGGCAACAATATGCCTTCGGGGTTGGCGAAGCGGGCGCGCAGGGAAACCTGACTGGTGGTGCGGTCTACCTCGATGTCGGTGAACAGCAGCGTGCCACGGCTCTGGTAATCGGTACCTTCGACGCTCAGGGAAAGGGCATCTTCACCGCCCTTGGGCAGGCTGCCGTTCTGGATTGCGGTACGCATGCGCAATGCATCGGCCACCGGCTGGGTGAAGTCGGCATACACCGGGTCCAGTTGCTGGATGGTCGCCATCAGTGTGGTTTCGCCCTGGCCGACCAGCGCACCTTCGGTGACGGTGGCACGACCGATACGCCCGGAGATCGGCGCCTTGACCGTGGCATAACCCAGGTCCAGCCTTGCTGTCTCGACATCGGCCTGGGCCGAGCGTTTTGCGGCAATGGCGTTTTGCAGTGCGGCCCTGGCGGTGTCGTAGTCCTGCTGGCTGACTGCTTCGATTTTCACCAGGGGTTCATAGCGTTTGACGGTGGCCTGGGTCTCGAACAGCGTGGCCTCGGTGCGGGCCAGATCACCCTGGGCCTTGGAAAGGGCGGCCTTGAACGGAGCAGGGTCGATCTGGAACAAGATGTCGCCAGCCTTTACATCGGCTCCTTCCACGAAGTTGCGACTGAGCACGATACCCGCGACCCGGGCGCGCACCTGGGCGACTCTAACCGGCTCGATGCGGCCGGGCAGTTCGTTGATCAGGGTGAAAGCCTCGGTCTTGACGGCAACAGACTCGACCTCCCGTGGTGCGCCTGACGCTCCCCAGCCCTGTTGGGCTTTTTGATCACAACCTGCCAGGCCCAATGCGGCCAGCAGCGTCACAACCGGAATAACACGCCATTCGCGCAACGTACTCATGCTTTCACCCGGGCAACGCCCATTAGTCGCTAAAGTTGCGAATGATCTGTTTTGTACTAAGGTGAGTCAATATTGACTCATATGAATCTTTTGTGAGCAATTGTTAATGTTCTTTGAGGAAATGGGCTTTTTCTGCACAATGCCCGCCATGCCATTTTGACGAGTGAAAGACCACCCAATGGATTTACCCGCTGCTGATGAAAAACTCCTGAAAGCTCTGGCTATCGCGCTTGTCGAACATCCGGCAGGCACGTTCAAGGACATCGCCGAGGCTGCCGGCGTGAGCAAGGCTACCCTCAATCGCTTTTGCGGGACCCGCAGCAACCTCATCGAAATGTTGCTCAACCATGGCTCGTCGCTGATGAACCAGGTCATTGAAGCCTCGGACCTGGAGCACGCTGCACCGCTGGATGCATTGAGCCGTCTGATCGAAGGGCACCTGACCCATCGTGAAGTGCTGGTGTTCCTGTGCTTTCAATGGCGCCCGGATTCCATGGACGAACGCTGTGGCGGCACCCGCTGGATGCCGTATTCGGATGCTTTGGATGCCTTCTTCCTGCGTGGTCAGCGCGAGGGTATTTTCCGGATCGACATCGGCGCACCGGTACTGACGGAAATCTTCGCTTCCCAGCTGTTCGGGCTGGTGGATGCAGAACGGCGCGGCCGGGTGGCGCGCTCCGGTATGGCAGCATTGTTGATGCAGTTCTTCTTGCAGGGCGCGGCGAAGTAAGGACAAACCATCTGTCGCGGGCAAGCCCCCTCCCACGGGATTGTGGGAGGGGGCTTGCCCGCGACGGCGTTATCCAATCCCCATCATGCCTCCTGACAACGCCTCGCGCATGGTCTGCATCTTCAGATCACTCTCCCGATATTCGCTCTCCGGCTCAGATTCACTGACCAGCCCGCACCCTGCAAACAGGGTCGCTCTGTTGCCGTCCAGCAGGGCAGAGCGCAGGGCGACGGCAAATTCGCCGCTACCGCGATCATCCAGCCAGCCTACCGGCCCGGCGTACCAGCCACGATCCAGATGCTCGTGATTGCGTATGTAGTCCAGTGCCTGATTACGCGGCAAACCGCCTACCGCCGGGGTCGGGTGCAGGCTTTCGACCATTGCCAGCAAGCGGGCGTTTGGCGCGAGTGTGCCCTGGACCGGCGTCAGCAAGTGCTGGATATGCGGCAGTTTATGCAGCCGTGGCTGGCGAGCGATATCCAGTTCCAGGCAGTGCTGGCTCAGGCACTCCCTGAGGCTGGCGACCACCATTGCATGCTCGGCGTTGTCCTTGCGGCTGGCGAGCAATTGCTCTCCCAGCCGCGCATCGTCAGCGCTGTTCTGGCCGCGTGGTGCTGTGCCCGCCAGGGCCATGGTCCGAAACGCCTTGCCTTGTACGGTAAGCAGGCATTCAGGTGAAGCGCCGACAAAGCAACTGTCCTGCCGAGCGAATGCAAACAGATAGGCATTGGGTTGTTTGTGCAGCAGACGTTGCATGACCTGATGCAAGGGCTGCGCAGCCGGTACGTTTTGCGAACGGGCCAGCACGACCTTTTCCAGGTCGCTGCGCTGGATCCAGCTCACAGCATTACTTACATCCTGCTTCCACAAGTGCGCCATGGACAGGCGCACATAGTTGTCGACGGGCGCAGCCTTGACGGGTACCGGTCTGGCGAGAACGGTCGCCCACTCGTTGACAAGGCTGTCGGCCAGTTGCTCACAGACGGTGCCTTGCGCCACCAGCACATTGACGATCAGGCGTGTCTGGCCCTCGTTCTCATGCAGCTCGAAGCGCGGCAGGGTCAGCGCAGCATCGGGAAAATCACGCCATAACCGGGTTCTGTGATGGTGCCTGTCGAAGGCGAAACCACCGAACAGCGCCGGACGATGCGGGCCATGGACGACGGCGTCGGCTGCCAGGCTTTGCCAGCGATCTTCAAGCAGTTGCCAACTGTCGGTGCTGCGGGCATTGAACTCATGAGCAAGGCCCAGCCCCAGGCGATATTGCGCCTGAGCCTTGACGTGCCACAGGCTGGCCGGTTGCAGATGTTCCCGGTTGGCGCTGAACAGCGTCAGTGGCTCGACCTCCGGCGATGGCGTCGAGAATGACGCCAGCACAAAAGGCCGTTTCGGGCTGACCCGCTGCCGGGCTTCGTCCAGGCATTTCAGCAGCCCGTCGAACGATGGGAGTGGGTTCATTGTTCACAAGCCTCCGGATGCAGGGTGCGCCAGTGATTGATCTGCTGATTGATGAACCAGTGAATCAGGTCCTTGAAGAAATCCTCGGTCTGATCCACAGGCAGCCCCGCCTCGGCGGCCCATTGGCGCCGCTCTTCGAGCATGGCCACGACCCGCTCCGGGGCGGGAATGCTGTGTTCGTTGGCCTTGAAACGGGTAGCGGCCTTTACATAGGTCAAGCGTCGGGCAAGCAGACTGACGATCTGCTGATCAATGCTGTCGATGCCTTGGCGTATGTCGCCCAGGTTCTGGCAGTCAGGCGCGGACTTGATGGCACTCATGGAAAACTCCGGATTCACTGAGCCATGACGGCGAGTTGGCGTTTGTCTATCTTGCCCACGGCGGTCAATGGCCAGGCCGCGACCCACTCGAACTGATCGGGCAGTTTGTCTTCGCCCAACCCGCATTCGCGCAACTGGTCACGCACCTGTTGAGCTGCGCCCGCAGGTTGCTCTCCAAGAATGAAGGCGCAGATGCGCTCGCCCAGCAGCGTGTCCGGCACGGCAACCACAACCGCCGCTTCGACTTCGGGCAGGGTATTGAGGTGGGATTCGATCAGTGCGGCAGAGATCTTTTCCCCACTGCGCTGGATCTGCTCCTTGATCCGGCCTTCGACGATGATGTTGCCTTCGGGTGTCCAGCGCGCCAGGTCGCCACTGCGGTAAAAGCCATCCGGGGTAAAGCTGACGGCGTTGTGGGCCTCGGCCCGGTAATAACCGGCAATGGTGTAAGGGCCACGGGTCAGCAGTTCGCCGGTCTGGCCCGGTGCGACGTCCTGCAGATCGGCATCCACCAGCCGCACTTCATCGAATGGCGACAATGGACGGCCTTGAGTGTTGATCACCACATCCAGCGAGTCCGAGGGCCGGGTGTAACACAGCAAGCCTTCGGCCATGCCGAACACCTGCTGCAGGCGACAGCCGAGAGAATCCAGCAGCTGTTGCGCCAGAACCGGATCGAGTCGCGAGCCGCCGACCTGCAACAGCTTCAGGCTCGACAGGTCGCTGTCTTCCCATTCCCGGCCTTGTGCCCAAAGCTGTGCCAGTGGCGGCACCAGCGCCACATGGGTGACACGCTCGCGCTCGATCAACGGCATCGCCTGATCGCAACTGGCGCTTTCGCCCAGAATGACCGTCGCTCCCGCCGCCAGGCTGCCCAATATTCCCGGACAGGCCAGGGTGAAGTTATGGGCGGTCGGCAGAACCGCGAGGTACACGCTGCTGCTGTCGATTTCGCATAGCTTGGCCGAGAGGGAAAAGTTATAGGCGTAGGCCGCGTGGCTGCGAGGAATCAGCTTGGGTGTTCCGGTAGTACCGCCGGAAAGCAGCAGCAAAGCCGTATCGAGTGGATTGATGACCGGCCATGCCGGGCAGGGCGCATCCAGGGATGACAGTGCCGTGAAGGCTCCCGGTTCTCCATCGACAATCACATGGCGCAACGAGTGCTGACGCTCGACGATGCCTGCCGCCATTTCCCGGTAGTCGAAGTCACGGATACGGTCGGGAATCAGGTAGGCCACCGGTTCGGCCAGTTGGCACAGCGCTTCGATATCCTGGGCGCGTTGTGTGGGCATGGTCAGGACCGGCAGCGCGCCGATGCGCATCACGGCGAAAAAGGCGCTGACAAAGGCAATGCTGTTGGGCAGTTGCAGCATCACCCGGTCACCGGCCACGATGCCGAGTGCTGCCAGCCCGCCTGCCAGGCGTTCTACTCGTTGATTGAGCTGCGTGTAGCTCATGCGCAGCTCGCCCGATACCAGAGCGGTGCGTGAACCCTTGGCCTGAGCCCAGTGTTGCAGACGCTGGGGTAGCGTCAGGTCGAGGTAAGGTTGTAGCGGGTCATTGGGCAAGGTGTGTTGTGTGTTCATGTCCGGCTCCCGTTAATGATGGAAAGGGCTGATGCTGTTCTCGATGAAACCGAGAACACGGGCCGCAAAGGCCCTGGGACGCTGAGTCAGGTAAAAGTGATCGCCTGCCATGACGTGTTGCTGGTGATCGCCACTCAGCCATTGGCTCCAGGCCGCGACTTCCTCGGCATCGGCCTCGGGGTCGTGACTGCCGTGCAGCAGCAGGGTCGGGGTGTGCAGTTGCTGGCGCTGCGGATCAAGCAGGCGGTGGTAGCTTTCGGTGGCCTGGAAGTCGGCGCGCAGCAACGGCATGAACAGCATCAGCAGGTCGCGGTCTTTCAACAGCGCCTCGCTGCAACCACCAATGGCGACCAGTTGCTCGATAAAGCGCTGGTCATCCAGATGGCTGAGCAGGCGCCTGCCACTCAGATGCGGCGCATGGCAGGCAGATAACACCAGCCCGGCGGGCGGTTTACCGGCCTTTTCCAGTAGCAGGCAGGTCTCGAACGCCACCTGAGCGCCCATGCTGTGCCCGGCCAGGATCAGCTTCTGGCGCTGGGGGTTGGTCAGCGCCTGAATTTCGGCGGCAAGGCTTTCGGCCAGTGGCTGGACCTGACGCACGCAAGGTTCGTGCATGCGCTGGTCGCGTCCCGGATAGATTGCCAGCGAAAGGTCCAGCCCCAGTTCGTCCAGGCCCCGCCAGCTCTGGAATGCACCGCCGCTGGCACCGGCGAACGGGCAGAGCAGCACATGGGTGTCGCAGTGGTCGGCCTGAAGATAAGGTCGCAGCATGCCCATGGACTCAGACCTCCGCTCGCAGTTGGTCGGCATCGATGATGCGCGGCGGCGTGGCCGAACGCTGCTCGGCAGGCCCTGCGCAGCGCAGGGTTTCCTGCCAGAGCCGGGCCAGGGCGAGTTGGTAGTCGCCGCTCAGGCTTGCAGCGACAGGTTCGCCCTGAATACAGGCTTTCAGGTGTTGCAACAGCCAGGTGACGCCGGCAGGTCCTTCGATTTCATGGGCGCTGCGCCAGTGGCTGGCTGCCGGGTGCAGGGGTAATGCCGTGGCTCGTTCAAGATAGTTGGCGGTGCTGGCGTAGAGCGTCTGCCGATCGTCGTTGTGGGTATCGGCATGCAGCGCGGGCGTCCAGTTGACCGGGCCGTAACTGGCGTCCAGCGACAGGTATCCGCTGCTCCAGGCCAGGTTCAACTGATGCATGACCAGGCTGTGCAGGTCGGGATCGTCAGGGTCCATCCAGCTTTGCAGGCGCAGCAGCACACGACTGCCCGGCAGATTGAGGGACAGAGTGTGAAAATCCGTGTCGCGATCCACCAGGCTCACGCTGGCCTGGGCTGCCAGCTCGCAGCCCAAGGCTTGCAACAGCAGGTCCAGGCTCGAATAGAGCAACTGGCGACTGGTGGTCAGTTGCGCCAGTTGTGGTTTCTGGCCATCCAGCAATTGGCTGACACGTTGCGCCGCACCGGTCCAGCAACGACCGGCTTCGGTATGCGGGTAGAAGCTGTTGACAATGTAATGCAGCCCCGACTGCGCGGCCAGTTGCTGATGACGGGCGATTTCATCCGGGTGAACCGGGTGTTCCTGAATGACATGCAGGCCACGGCGCAGCAGCTTTTCCGTGAGCTGCCCGCCGACACCGCCAACGATGGCCGAGCGGACCACGACACAGGCAATGTCCAGGTCGCCTGGCAATTGCTCGATGTCGGTGTACAGCGGGATGCCGAAGGCATTGGCCAGCGCTCGGGAACGCGGGCTGCCATTGGCCAGCAGGCCAGCCAGTTGCAGGCCGGGTTGCTCGTCCAGAAAGCTGTTGAGGTACAGCTCGCCGAATTTGGCCCCGACGATCAGGACTTTCAAAGGCGTACTCATTGTTGATGCTCCTTGTCAGTGGCGACCAGCCAGGCATTGATGGCTGCGGCGGTACGTTCGACCTGTTGCGGTTCAAGCAGCAGTTGCCAGTGATCGCAGGCCATGGATTGGCGCCTGGCCTGTGCAGCCCAGTCCTGCCAGTCCTGTTCGGCGGGTTGCCAGTGCTGCGGGCGACCTTCGGCGGTCAGCCACAGGCACGGCAGGTCCAGGTGTTGTGGGCGTGAGTGGCGGGTCAGCAGCTTCATCAAGTGCTCGATGCGTTGCAGCCACTGTCGGGCCTGCTCCGGTTCCGGCTGGTTCTTCAGTACGCCGGCACGGGTGGCATTGCCCATGAACACTTCCAGTTGCCGGGATGCGGAAAGTTGTTCCAGATCGTCGGGCAACTCGACGGTCTTCGCGCCCTGGGCCATCAGGCGCAGCAGGCCCGAACGGTTCTCGAAGTGGAAGTCTTCACGGCAGACCGGGTCGAGCAGGATCAGACGCACCTGCTGACCATCGCGCTGCAACAGATGAGCAGCCGCTTCGGCCACGAATGTCCCGTAGGACCAGCCCAACAGCACATACGGTCCGCTGGCCTGTTGGCGGCGAATGGCGCGAACGTAATGTGCTGCCAGATCTTGCAGAGACTGAATACCCAGTGCATCGGCGGCCTGCAGGCCGAAGACCTGCAGATCCAGCGCTTGAGCCAGTGGCAGGTAAGAGCCTATTTCGCCATCGGATGCATGGAACACAAACATCGGCAGCTTGTTGCGGCCACGGGCCAGGGCCAGCGGGTTGTCGTCGGCACGGGTTTCGGTGGTCTGCAAGGTGGCGCAGAAGTCGCCCAGACGCGGGTTGTCGAACAGATTGCGCAGGCTGCTGCCTGGGTAACCCATGCGGTTGAGGCGTGCGATCATGCGGGTCGCGATCAGGCTGTCACCGCCACTCTGGAAGAAGTCGCTTTCGGCATCCAGGCTTTGCCCGAGCAATTCCTGCCATAGCCGGGCGACGGCATCCAGTGTTGCCGGGTTCACGACTGCTGCGGGACGAGACTCGGTGCTGGCTGCTTCGGCACGCTGGGTTTCAGTCGCGCTCAACAACTGTTCGACCTGACGCAATGCCAGTGGCCAGTGTGTCTGCTGTTCAATATCAGTCTGCACGGCCGCCAGATCCAGATGCGTGTTGCCTTCGGCGCGGGCCAGCATGAAATGCTGCCGCATGCTGTCCTGAGCCTGTTGCGGCCAGTTCATCACCCAACTGAAGCCCGAAGCCTGCACGGCAGTGCGCCAGCGCGGCAGATCCAGCATGGCCTTGTCGTCTTCGCTGCGCTCGTCTTCGAAGTTGCTCAGGCCTTCGATGAACCCGATGCTCGCCAGTTGCAGTGCGCTGTCGCGTTCGGTTGCCTCCAGCAGCAGCAAATGCCCGCCACTGCGTAACAGGCGATGCAAGCGCTTGAGTGAGCGTGTCACATGGGAAGCATCGTGCATCACGTTGACCGCCACGATCAGGTCGTAGCCTTGTGCCGGATGCTGGCTGAAGTCCACGGGCTGGTTCAGGTCCAGAATCGAGCTGGTCAGTTGTGGCCAGGCTGCGAAGCGCTCCTGGGCCTGCTTGAGGAACAGGCTGGAAACATCGGTAAAGCGGTATTCGCTCAGATGACTTTCCAGCATCGGCAGCAAGTGGTTGGTGGTGGCACCGGTACCGGCACCCACTTCCAGCACGCGCAGGTCACGACGTTTACCGGCCAGCGCCTTGGCGGTCTGTGCGAGAGCACTGTTCAGGCAATGCAGGACCGGATTGTTGCTGTAAAGGGCTTTCACGACCTCGTCGCTGTTACCGAACAGCAGGCTCAGTGGTGAGCGATCACCACGCAGCAACTCTCCATGCAACTCGATGCAGGCATCCAGATAGGTGGAAAGTGTCTGGCTCCAGTCGGCATCAGGCAGTGTCTGCGCTATCGCCGGGGCACCTTCTGGCGTCAGGGTCAGGTAGCGCTGCCCGTCCTGTTGTACCCAGCCTTGCTGGCAGAGCATGGCCAGCCATTGGCGCAGCAGGCCGCCAAATTGCGGCAATGCTCCCAGACGGGTCATCACCTGGGCCAGGTCATGGCTCTGACCTGCTTCAGTGAACAGCCCGTGTTTTTGCAGAGTGGCGAGGATGCCCTGGCGGGCACGGCTTTCGAGCGCTTGCCAGGTCAGGTCCACTTCCCGACGCTGGGCATCGCTCAGGTCCGGCAACTCGTTCAGCGCCAGTGGCAGCGGGGCGAGAAGGGTGTCATCAAGGGCTGCCGGTTCTCTGGCGACCAGTTCACCCAGCAAGGTCCGGCCATCGGTATCGACGCTGATTCTTGCCGCCTGAACGCCTTGAGCACGGCGCAACTGTGCCTCAAGGGCTTGCGGGTCGAAGCGCTCGCCGTCCAGATTGACCGACCAGTCGTGGCGCGGCAGATCGGGCTGACCATCGAAGCCTTGGGGCTGGCTTGCCAGCTTCTGCAACAATTCGCCATAGGCCTGGAACAGGCTGTCGATCAAACCATCGGCCAGCACGTCCTCCATGCAGTACCAACTGAACACCAGCTCTCCATCGATCTCCATGACCTGATGATCGAGCCAGACCTGCGGCGTCTGGGTGAAGACATGCACCGGGTCGCCGAGAGTCGAGGTCATGGCCTGATCGATGGCTTTACCGTCCAGCGACATGCCCAGCATGCTGGTGAACACCACCGGCATTGCCGGTTGACGGCTCTGGCCCTGACGGCGTCCGAGTTCGCGCATCAGTTCCACACCGTTGACGTTGGTGTGGGTGAGGCGTTGCCAGAGACGTGCCTGGGTACTTTCCATGACCTGGCGCAGACTGTCGCCGCGCCCCAGCTGGAAGTCGATCAACAGCACCGAAGTGAAGTCGCCGATCAACTGCTGGACCTGCGGATGCAGCGGGCGGCGGTTGAAGTAAGTCAGGTTGAGGGTGAAGTCCGGCGTGCGGCTGACGCTTTCCAGTGTCTGGGCAAACAGCGCCAGCAAGGCCGCGGAGGCGGTGACGCCAGACTGTTGGCATTGCGTCTTGAAGCTGCTCCAGTGCTCGGTACCCAGCGTGGCCTGCAGAGTGCGGAAACGTGGCTGGCCCTGTTGCGGCACGGCTGCCATCGGCAACTGCGGAGCGGCTGGCAGGTGCTCCAGCGTTTCCTGCCAGTAGCGCCAGGACTGGCGCCATTGCAGGCTGTCGCGCTGCGCCAGATCGGTCAGTACATAGTCGCGGAAGGTCAGTTGCAGAGGCGCAAGGTCCTGACCGGCATAGGCCGTGGCCAGATCGTCCATCATCACCTTGAAACTCTGCACATCGAACAGCAGCAGATCGAGGTTCATGTGCAGGCGGCAATGCCCTGCATCCAGTTCGCTGACCGTGACCTCGAACAGAGGCCAGCGGTCGGCAGGCAGGACCCGATACGACATTTCTTCGCGAATGCCCAGCAAGCGCTGTTGCTGCTGCTCCTGAGGCAAGTCGCGCAGGTCATTGCGTGGCAGCTTGTACCAGGGCGTCTGTTCAAGGATGCGTTGCCGACCGTCACTGTCGACCACCATGCGCAGCATGTCGTGGCGTGCGATCAGCGCATTCCAGGCCCGCTCGAAACGGCTCAGGTCAAAGTCGGCATAGGCCTTGTCCCACTCGAACAGCACATGGCAGGCCACACCGCCGTATTCGATCAGGTCGGTGCGTCCCAGCCAGTAGGCGTGCTGAATCGGTGTCAACGGGAACGGCTCGAAGCGCGCCTTTGGATCAGGCACGATCTGCTGATCGTTCGCGGCCACCGGCGCTTTCCCGGCATCGGTCAGCAACAGGGCGCTCAGGCCGCGGATGCTCAGGTCGCGATAGGCCTGTTCGGCGTCCAGACGAATGCCCAGTTGGCGCTGGATATCGCTGCTCAGTTCCAGAAACAGCAACGAGTCCAGGCCCAGTTGCATCAGGTCCTGATTTTCCGCAGGCGCAGAGTCGGAGCCCAGGCGCAATTGTCGGCAGATCGATGCGCTCAGCCACTGGCTCAGGGCCTGACGATCAGCCTTTGCTTCGCCGGTCAGCACCGGTGCCGCGATGGCATCGGTCTGCCGAGTGTTCTTGGCCTGAGGTCGGGCGGCAGGTTGTTCGGCCTGTTGTGCGAACAGGCGACGACGCGGGTCGATACGCTCATGATCCACGCGCATTGCCAGGTGCCATGGCGCACCGCGCATGACAGCTTGCTCCAGATGCCAGAGACCTTCGCCGGTTTGCAGCGTGCCCATTCCACCCTGAGCCAGTCTGGCATGCAGGTTGTCTTCGGCAGCCCGGCCGATTTCGCCCCAGGCACCCCAGGCAATGCTGATGGTGCGCAGGCTGGTGCGAGGATTGGCTTCGGCCAGACCGTCCAGATAGGCACTGGCCAGCGCATGGGCACCCTGGCCCGATGCGCCGAGGCTGGCAGCGGCCGAAGAGTAGAGCAGCAGATAGCGGCCCTGACCGGCCAGTGCGGTCTGGAGCTGGCTGGCGGCCGAGCATTTGACCTGCAACAGCGGTTGCATGCGTTCGCTGTCGAGGTTGGCCAGCGGCGTATCGTCCAGCAGACCGGCGCTATGAATCGCGCCAGTCATGCCGCCATCCAGTTGCAAGTCTTCCAGGCACATGCCCAGTGCAGCCGGATCGCTGACATCGCAGTCGAACCAGCGCAATTCGCAGGTGTGCTCCTGTTGCAGGCGGGCGAACCATTGCCCGACGTCTTCAGGGCAACGAGGGGCGAGCAGGGCAATGCGACGGGCACCTTGATGAGCCAGCCACTCGACGCTCAAGCGACCCAGCCCGCCAAAGGCGCCGGTGACCACATGCCAGCCGTTGCCGGTGAAGCTTTGCGCGGGCAGGTTGGCGGTGCTGTGGGGTTGGACGGCCAGTGTCTGGACCTGCACCAGGCCATTGCGTACCGCGATCCAGCGTTCGCCGCTCTGTGCGGCGCTCAGTCCCGGCAAGAGTTGTTGCCATTCGTCACTGCCATTCAGGTCGATAGCCGCCAGCGCCCGCTCTGGCTGCTCGGCACTGGCAACCTTTAGCAGACCCCAGATTGCACGTTGTTCCGGACTTACGGCGGTCGGTGCCCAGGCATTGCGGGTGACCACCAGCAACGGTTGATCGGTGTTGTGGGTCAGGGCATTGAGCACGTCGTTGGTGATGCTTTGCAGCTCGCCGTTTTCCACGATCAGCAGACAGGCCTTGGCGTCAGGGTCATGAGCAATGCCCACTTCAGCCAGTGCAGATCGCATGCTGGCCGGTTCAATACGCAACGCGGGTACAACGGCATCCTGCACTTTCAGTGTCAGCCACTGCCAGGCGTAATGAGTTCCCGGCGCTGCTTTCAGTGCGGGCAGAGACGCGCTGGCCGCTGGCTGGTTATCGGCGCTGCCCAGCAAGAGCCATTGGCCTTGGTCATTGCGTTGCTTGAGGGTTACACGGGCGACGCCGAACGGGCTGGCGCACCATTCCAGCGACAAACCGTCCAGCCGCTCCGGCAAAATCACGGGCTGATTGAAGGCAGGTACTTGGCGTGTATCGCCATGCCGCGCCGCCAGTTCGCTGCACGCCTGTTGCAGACGCGCCTGCCAGCGTTGTGCCTGGCCGGCGCAATCGCGCCAGTCGGGTTGATAGAGGCTTTCGCCCAATTGTCGACCGAGGACAGCGCTGCCACTGTCGTGACCGGCACTGGCCGTGCTGTTGGTGACGTTCGACGCCTGGGTTCGGGCCAGCAGAATATGTTCGCTGATGTTGGCGGTGGCGCTGCCATCGTCCGGCAGCCAGTCCAGGCGCTCGAAACCGCTTTCCCGGCATTGCTGCTGCCAGTGTTCAGTGGACAGGAACAACTCGCCGCCACGGGCCTGTTCGTCATGCAGCGGCAGTACCAGCGGGCCGAACACGAAGTCGAAAAGACGCATCGGGCGGGTGATTTCGCGCATCAACAGGCCGCCACCGGGCTTGAGCAACGGGCGCAGGTTTTGTAGCGTCTGGCCCACATGCTGGGTGGCGTGGATCACGTTGGCGGCGACGATCAGGTCATATTGCCCGGCCAGGAAGCCTTGCTCGCCGGCCGGTTTCTGCAGGTCGAACTGGGCGTAATCGACAAAGTCGTATTCGCTGAACTTGTCTTCGGCGCGGCGGCTGAACAGGGCGGAGATATCGGTGAAGCAATAACGCACATCCGCCACATCCTTGAGCTCGGGCAACAGCCAGGCGGTGGTGCCGCCCGTGCCGCCACCGACTTCCAGAATGCGCAGCGGGCCACCACCGTTCTGCTGGTTCTGGTTGACCAGCCCGGTTATCACGCCTGCGGCAATCTGGTTGAAGTAGCGACCGAAACTGAATTGCTGATACAGCACTTCCACGCCGCTCGATGCGCTTTCCGGGAAGATCACTGCCACGGGCTCCACGGAGCCGTTCATCATGGCGAAAAGCTGCTCGCCAGCGCGTTCGACCGTTTCGGCGATCACGTCCAGGCCTTCGCAGCAGTCGCGCAACTCCTTGAGCAGGGCTGCGCGCTGCTCGTAAGGCACCGGAATGGCGGTGCGATAGAGGCCTTGTTCCTGCGCGTAGTAGCCGTCCTCGACACAGGCGTTGAGCAGGCGTACCAGCAATTGCCGGTGACGCGGTAGCAGACGCCCGCCACGCAGTATATCCAGCGCCGGAGCACCGGCATCGATGCGCTCGCCCACGCACTGACGAACCATCTGATCGACATAGATTGCATGCAGCTTGGTCACGCACACATAGAGGCGTTCCAGACGCGGCAGATCCAGGCTTGCGCCTTCCTGAATGACTGCCTTGCGACCGGCTTCCAGCAACGGATCCTGCTGAGTCACCGCGAGCGTTTGACGTGGCGTATCGCACCAGTAGCGTTGTTCATCGAAGGCATAAAGTGGTGCCTGGATGCGCTGCCCGCTGCTGGGCAGCAACTCGCGCCATGGCAGGTTGGCGCCAGCGGCGAACAGGCGCAGGAGGCTGTCTTGCAATACAGTCTGTGCGGGTTTGTGACGTCGGGCACTGGCGATCCAGTGAACGCCCGGTTGTTGCAGGCGAGTGCCAATGCCGGTCAGCGGTGCATCGGGGCCAAGCTCCAGGCTGATGCCGACGCCGGTTTGCAGGGCTTGTTGCAATGCCTGATGGAAGCGCACCGGCTCGCGCATGTGTCGGCGCCAGTAATCACCGCTTTCCAGCTCTGCCTGAGTCAGCGGCTGGCCGGTCAGGGTCGAGATCAGCGGGATTTTTCCGGGGTTGGCATGCAGGCGGGCGCAGGCTTGCTGGAACTCATCAAGGATCGGGTCGAGCAGACGAGAATGTGCTGCACCGGCCACGCTCAGGCGATTATGGCGGATCTGCCGGTCTTGCAGTGTTTGCACAAGCGCCTCGATGCCGTCACGGCTGCCCGAAGCCACCAGATGCTGTTCGGCGTTATGCACGGCAATCTCGACGCCATGCTGGCGGGCCAGAGGCTCAAGGGTTGCGGCGTCGCAGAACACCGAGAGCATCGTGCCTTCGGCGGCGCTCTGGTTCATCAGGCGACCACGGGTAATGACCAGTGGCAGCACGTCTTCCAGACGGTAGATTCCGGCGATCACCACGGCAGCGAACTCACCCACCGAATGACCGATCAGCAGGTCCGGCGTCAGGCCTTGTTCGCGCCAGTGGGCGGCCATGGCCACGGCAAAGGCCACGATGGCCGGCTGCGCATAATCCATGCGGTCGATCAGCGTGTCATGCTCGCCGAACATCACCGATTGCAGGGATGGTTGAAGGTGGGCAGCGCAGGCGGCGAAGCTGCGGTCCAGGCTTTCGGTAAATGCCTTGGCCTGGCCGTAGAGACTTTTGCCCATGCCCGCCCACTGGCTGCCCTGGCCGCTGCACAACCAGAGCTGTGCGGCCTGTTGTGCATGGCCGTCATGCAGCAGTGCATCGCTGTTGCCCTGGGCAAAGGCTTCAAGTGCCGGTGCCGTTTCTTCATGCAATGGCACCGCCAGGCGATAAGGCAGGTCGAGTTGGCGACCGTGTAACGCGGTATGTGCCAGGTTGGCAGGAGCGTTGCTGTTCTTGAGTTGCAGGGCGTAGCGACCGGCCAGTTGCTGCAGTGATGCCTGGCTTGCGGCGCTGAGCAACAGAGCGCTGGCCTCAGGTTTGGGGCTGACGCTGCGCAAGGTGTCCGGTACGGCTTCGACGATTACATGGCAGTTGGTGCCGCCGATTCCGAAGGAGGAAACGCCCGCGCGGCGCGGCCCGGCTGGCCAGTCACGAGGCTGGGTCGGGACCTTGAACGGACTGTTTTCCAGTTGCAGCGCCGGGTTGGCCTGCTCGAAGTTGATACTCGGCGGAATCCGCCCATGGCTGACGGCAAGCACCGTCTTGATCAGGCTGGCGATACCGGCTGCGGTGTCCAGATGGCCGAGGTTGCCCTTGACCGAGCCCAGCGCACAGCCGCCGATGTCGCTGCGCTGGGCGAAGACATCGCGCAGCGCCTGCACTTCGATGGGGTCGCCCAGTGGCGTGCCGGTTCCGTGAGCCTCGATCATGCCGATGCTGGCGCAATCGATATCGGCCAGCAGCAGGGCGTCGCTGATGACCTCACGCTGGCCGACCACCGATGGCGCGGTGTAGCCGACCTTGTGATGACCGTCGTTATTGATTGCACTGCCGCGCAGTACGGCAAGAACCGGATCGCCGTCGCGCAGGGCATCTTCAAGACGGCGCAAGGTCACGGCGCCTACTCCGTTGCCGGCAAAGGTGCCCTGGGCACTGGCGTCGAAAGGGCGGCAGCGCCCGTCCGGCGAAAAGATCATACCCGGCTGGTAGAGATAACCGGCCTGTTGCGGAAACGACACCGCAACACCACCTGCCACTGCCATGGAGCATTCGCCGCTGCGCAGGCTTTCACAGGCCATATGCACGGCGACCAGCGAACTGGAACAGGCCGTCTGCACCGTCATGGCCGGGCCGCGCAGGTTGAGCTTGTAAGCGGCGCGGCTGGCCAGATAATCCTTGTCGTTGCCCATCAAGGCTTGCAAACCCTTGACCTGAGCCACTTCGGTGACGCGGATATTGTCGCGGCCCGGATAGGTGCTCATGCGTCCTGATGCAAAAACGCCGGTCTTGTGAACAACGTCGCGTGGCGCAAAACCCGCATGCTCCAGAGCGTGCCAGACGGTTTGCAGGAACAGTCGTTGTTGCGGGTCGATGGATTCGGCTTCCTGACGCGAATAGCCGAACAGCGCGGCATCGAACCGGTCAGGGTTATCGATGGTCGAGGCCACATTGACGAAATCGGGGTTGTCGATCAGCGCCGGGTCCAGCCCGGCGGCCAACAGTTCTTCGCGGCTGAAACGGCGGCTGCATTCGCGGCCATTCAGTAGATTCTGCCAGTACTCGGTACTGTCGCTGGCGCCGGGGAAGCGGCAAGCCAGACCAATGACTGCGATGGGTTCACTGGTGCCGTAGAACTCTTCAAAGGTGTGCATGAATGACCTCTTGGGCAGGAGCGTTAGACGAAGTGGATGAAGCGCGTTCAAGGCGGCGACGCAGCCGCAACGCAGGCCATAGAGAAAGGCAGGCAATGGCCGCCAGAATGGCCAGCAACGCTGGATAGCCCAGATGATGGGCGACTTGCAGGGCGGCCATGGAACCGAGCATGGCAATGGCGGCATCCACCGATTGCAGCAGGGCATAGTCCGAGGCCGGTTGATGCGCTCGTACGACGCCCATCAACAGGTTGTAAAGCGTGACAAAGCTGATGGCCGCCGCGACATTGACCAGCGCGAACAGCGCCAGCCAGGCCGTGAGGCTGTAGAGCGTGGCGCCCAGTGCCGCCGCCACGGCAATCGCGGCGTGGATGGCCATGGCGGGCAACAGGCAGCGCCAGGCGCCGAAACGCTTGGCCAGCCAGCCACCGAGGAATACGCCAAGGGCGCTGGCGAGGGTGCCGTACAACGTCGTTACAAAACCCAGGTCCGCAAGGCTCAAGCCTTGATCCAGCAAGAGCACGGTTTGTACGGTCATCAGGCCGCGCATTGCCAGGTAGTAGATGGCGGTCAGGCAGAGCGCAGGCCACAGGGCCGTGAAACTGCTGAGGTCCAGCCTTGGAGGCCGTGTCGGTTCCGTGCTGACCGTGCTGGCCGGTAGCAGGCTCACCGGCAACAACAGCAACAGTGAAACCGCCGCCATCCCGGTAAAGCCCGCACGCCAGCCCCAGTGCTCGGCCA
Source organism: Pseudomonas cichorii (assembly GCF_015471405.1). Classification (GTDB taxonomy): domain Bacteria; phylum Pseudomonadota; class Gammaproteobacteria; order Pseudomonadales; family Pseudomonadaceae; genus Aquipseudomonas; species Aquipseudomonas serbiensis. The sequence continues at coordinate 35,582 of NZ_BLVZ01000003.1, read as the reverse complement.
GGTACAGGAACACGAACGAGCCGAACACCACGCCCAGATAACTGCCGCCCACCTGCGCGGTATTGGCGAACGGACGACTGGCGGCATCACAAGTAGTGATGGTGATGCCGTCGGCATAGATGTCATGACTGGCCGACAGCAAGGCCAGCAGCATCAAACCGGCCATGATCGGGTAGATCGAATGCTCCGGTGCCAGAAAGCCGAGCGTCAGCAAGGTCGCCGCCATGCACAGTTGCAGGATCACCAGGCTGCCCAGGTAGCGGTTGCCGCGCAGGGAAATGCTGTGGCGTTCGCACCAGGGTGCCCAGAGAAACTTGCCGACCCAGGGCAGGAACGTCAGCGACAGCAAACTGAGGCTTGCAAGGTCCAGCCCCTGATGACGGAAGTAGCCGACCACCCCTTGCAGCATCAAGGCCGTGAGCATGCCTTGATGCAGGTAGTAACACCAATAAGGCAGGTAGCGGCTCATGAAGCACTCCCGATGCGACGTAACCGTCTGGCATTGCGCTGGGTCAACTGGGTACGACGCGCCTGTTCCAGATCTTCGCTGACTGGCGCTGTCTGGCTCAGATGCAAGGCCAGCGCATGGGCATTGGGGTAGCCGAACAGGTCCGTGACTTGCAGTTGCGGGTAGCCCGACTGAGTCAGACGGATATGCAACTGCACCAGCTTCAGGGAGCTGGCGCCCGCATCGAAGAAGTTCTGCCGGGCGTCGTGCAGCTTCAGCCCCATCACTTCGCTGAAGCTCTGGCGGATCTGTTCGACGATCTGCTCATCGACCTGGCTGCCGGTGTCAACCGGCGTCGGTACTGGCAGTGCGCGGGGCAGGGTGGCGATTGAGGCGCCTGCCTGTTTGCGCGTCACCAGTTGCTCCAGCGGCAAGGCCCATGCCTGCGGTTGTTCGGCCAGTTGATGCAACAAGGCAACGTACTGCGCAAACATGGCGCGCAGCATCTCTGGCTCGAACAGCGCCTCGACGGCATCCCAGTTCAGGCACAGGTCGCCTTCCGACTCGTAGACCTGATGGTCCAGCCAGATCTGTGGCGTCTGGGAAATGCCCCAGACCGGCTTGAGCCAGGACGACTCGGCCATGAAGCGGCCTTTGTCGAAGCCCAGCGCGCTGGTGAACACCACCGGCATCTGCGCGGCAGTCATACCGTTGCGTCTGGCCAGTTCGCGCATGACCCGGATGGCCGAGTGATCCCGTTGGGCCAGATCGCGCCAGAGCCGCTGTTGCAGGCGTTGAGCGCTGCCGAGCCACTGGCCGGTCGGTTGCCAGGCCAGCAACAGCAATGACGTGAAGTCGCCCAGTACCCGGTCGATGTGCGGGTGCAACGGCTGACGGTCGAACAGCGTCAGGTTCAGGGTCAGTTCACGCTCGCTGCTCCAGGCCGAAAGCACGGCGGCGAATGCACTGAGCAGCAGGCCTGAAGGCGTCAACTGGTGCTGGTGTGCCTGGGCTTTCAGGCGTTCCCAGGTGTCTGCCGGAATCCGGTCGGCCAGACGCACGAAGCGCGGTGTACCGACTTCGCTCGGGTCCTGTCGCAATGGCAGGCGCGGCGCGGACGGCAGACTGTCCAGGCGGCGCTGCCAGTAGGCCTGGGCGTTGACGGCCTCGGGTTGCGCGGCACGCAGACACTGGTAATCCCGGAAGCCGATCTCGATGGGCTCCAGTTCGCGGTCGGGTTGCTGATACAGCACTTCCAGTTCGGCCAGCAGAATCTGCATGCTCATACCGTCGAGCAACAGGTTGTCCAGGCTGATGAAAACGCTGCTGTGCGTGCCGCCATCCTCGGCGATTTGCACATCGAACAATGGCCATTGTTCCGGGTTCAGCACTTGATGCGACAGGCGATAACGCAGCGCCAGGGTTTCCGGGGCCTGCAGCGAGCTGACGCGGTGACGTTGCGGCACAAAAGCGGGAACCTGCTCCAGCACTTGCATGCTCCCGTCACGCACCACTGCGCGCAGTGTGTCGTGGCGGGCGATCAACTGTTGCCAGACCGACTCGAAGCGCTGGATATCCAGTTGTTCGACGTTGAACTCGACAAAGAAATGCGCGCCTACGCCACCCAGTACGAAACCGGGCTGGCGACCCACCAGATAGGCTTCCTGCACATCGCTCAAGGCAAAAGGCTGATAGCGGCCAGCGGGATCATGTTGCAGGTTTGTCGCAGGCGCGCTGTTGTCGGCAACCAGAGTGGCGGCGAAGGCTTGCAGGCCCGGGAAGTTGAACAGGTCATCGAGCCGTGCGCGATAGCCATGCTTGCCCAGTTCGCCGATCAGTCGGGTGGCCAGCAGGGAGTCGCCGCCCAGCTGGAAGAACTGGCTCTGGCAATGGACCGGGCCGGTCTGCAACAGCTCTTCCCAGAGACGGGCCAGCAATTGCTCGCTGTCGGTGCTCGGGGCCTGAGTGTCGTCGAGGGTTTCGACGGCAGGTTTGCAGAGCTGGGCCAGAGTCTTGTGGTCGATCTTGCCATTGGCAGTCAAGGGCAGAGCGTCGAGAAAGTACAGGCGCTGCGGGATCATATAGCCGGGCAGTTCGCTGGCCAGTGCCTTGGCCAGTCGTGCCGCGTCCGGTTTTTGCAGTGTGTCGCTGGCGCGCAGCACCAGACGTTGCACATCGCCCAGGCGATCAGCCTGGCAAGCGTTCAGCCCGGCTTGTGCCAGCAGGTTTTGCCAGTGAGCGGTGTTGCGCAACTGTTGCGCGGCACTCTGACCGCCGTTGAGCAGATCCGCGCTGACCAATGCCAGCGCAGAAGCCTGCGCCAGTTCCAGCACGCAGACGGCTGCGCCCGGTGTACAGAGTTTCAGCCAGCGCTGGAGTGCCAGCTCAGACTGATCGATGCGGTGCAACTGGTTATTGATCAGCAGTACATCGGCGCTGTGGCGCAGGGTCTGGAGTTCGGCATCGGTGTCGCGACAGGCTTTGCCGTGGGCAAAGCGGGCCAGACGTTCCCGGGCTTTGAGGACCAGCGCCTGGGACTCATCGATAGCCGTGTATTGCACCTGGGTGGCGCTCAGTCGCTCCAGCAGATGAACGGCGCCCACAGCGCTGCGGGCACCGGCTTCGATCAGCCGCACGGGGCGTTGCAGACGCTGGCTCAGGCTGGCAATGGAGGCCGCCAGTTGTTCGAGGGCGGCGCTGCTGCCAGCGCTTTGCATCAACAGATGCTCGGGCGACCAGTAAGGGTGATCGAGCAAAGTCCGGGCATTGCGTTGGCCGCGCAGGATATCGCTGAGTGCGTCATGGTGAGCGTTCAGCGCTTCCTTGAGGGCGTAAGTCGAATCGTTGTCGGCGCTGCTGACCGATTCGGCGCTGTGTGTGCGCTGCCATTGTCCATCGGCATTGCAGCTCAGGCGGCCCTGGGCGCTCAGCCAGTCCAGCCAGCGACCCATCAGTCCACGCCATTGTTCCTGAGCGCCATAGGTTTGCAGGGCCGCGTCGAGGCTGGCGGGTGTATTGAAGTCCAGGCCGTTGAGGGCCAGATGCTGGGTCAGGAAATCAGCCAGCAGAGCATCTTGCGAGGTCGATAGCTCGGCAAGGCAGGCAGACGTCAGCCAGTCGCAATAGTCGGTCGGTGTGCGTGGGTCGGCTTCCACCGGGCTGCACAGGCTTGAACCTTGCGGCACGACAAAGGCCACCAGACTTTTTTCCCGCTCGCCCAGCGCCATGCTGATGGCGCTTTTGACGCCATCCAGACGGTTGAACGCTGCATCAATTTCACCCAGCTCAATGCGATAGCCGCCGACCTTGACCTGCTTGTCGCGACGACCCAGAAACTCCAGAGTGCCGTCGGGCCAGTAGCAGCCCATGTCGCCGGTGCGATACCAGCGTGCGCCGTCCACTTCGACGAATTGACGGGCGCTGCGCTCGATGTCGTTGAAGTAGCCTTGTGCGACGCCGATACCGCCGATCCATAGTTCCCCCGCAACCCAGTCGGGGCAGTCGCGACCCAGCTCATCCACCACGCGATAGCTCTGGTTGGCCAGCGGCTGGCCGTAGGGAATCGAGCGCCAGTTCGGCTCGACACGCGCCACGGTGCAGGTGTTGGACCAGATCGCCGCTTCCGTCGCACCGCCCATGGCCACGAACTGGCCGTCGGCGCGGTACTGGTGATAGCGCTCGGGCAGGTCCAGGCCGATCCAGTCGCCGGACAGCATGACCACCCGCAGATGTGACGGGCTGTGCAGCTCGAAACCTTCGCTGTAGGTCAGCAGCATGTCGAACAGGGCAGGTACGCTGTTCCAGAGCGTGATGCCGTGTTTCACGATCAGGTCGCACCACAGCGCCGGGTCACGGCGCTGCTGCTCGTTGACCAGCACCACCGAAGCGCCTGAACCGAGCACGCCGAAGATGTCGTAGACCGACAGGTCGAAATGCAGCGCCGAGAGGGCCAGTACCCGGTCGTTTTCGTCGACTTGATGGCGTTGGCTGATATCCACGCAGGTGTTCAGGGCGCTCTGATGGCTGATGACCACGCCTTTGGGTTCGCCGGTGGAACCCGAGGTGTAGATGATGTAGGCCGGTTGTTGCACATCCACCGGCACTTGCTCAAGCAAGGGTTCACCGAGGATTGCCTGCTGCCAGTCGAGACGGTTGTCGATTTCGCTTTCGCGAGGTTCTTCCGCGCTGGTCAGCACGCACTTGACCCCGGCACCTTTATAGATCCCCAGGCGTCGCGCCAGCGGTTGATCAGGTGGCACGGGAACGTAAATGGCTCCGGCCTTGAGAATGCCCAGTACGGCAATGATCTGGCCGATATCCTTGAACATGCTGACCGCGACCGTATCGCCTGCGCTCACGCCTCGGGCTTGCAGGCTGCCGGCAAGGCGACTGGCCTGGTCGATCAACTGGGCAAAGCTCAACTGACGCTCGCCCTGAATCAAGGCGATGGCGTCTGGACGATGTTCAGCCTGGGCGAAAACGGCGTCGTGCAGCAGGCCGGCAGGCACAGGACGCGCTGTGGCGTTCACCAGCTCGCGAACCACTCGCTGGGTGGCAGGCATCAGTTCCGGAAGCGGACGTGACCAGCCGCTCGGGTCAGCAATCAAGGCAAGCACCTGCTCGAAATAGACCTCGAACAGCGTGTCGGTCAGCCCTTTGGGGAACAGGTCGTTGTTGCTGTCCCATTGCAGCATGATCTGGCCACGGTGCTCGAACGCCAGGTGGTCGATCCACACTTGCGGGGTCTGGGAAATGCCCCAGCCCAGTTCGCCGATGGAGCTTGCTTCGGCTTCGCCATACAGCGGGCGTCCCAGATTGCTGGTGAACACCAACGGCGCGCCATGGGGATGGCGCTGGTGCTTCTTGAGTTCGCGCAGCACTTCAACACCGGACCAGGCGCTGTGTTCATGAACCTCGGCGAACGTGCGCTGATTGGCCAGTGCCAGTTCGGCAAAGGTCTGGCCGTCGCATTCCACAGGCAGCGGCAGGATATTGGTGAAGTCGGCAATCATGCCGGCTACGGCTGAGTGCAGCGGCTGGCGGTCGAACAGGGTCAGGTTCAGCAGCAGTTTCTGTTGGCCGCTCCAGCGACCCAGCACCGCGCTGAACAATGTGGCCAGCGCCATGGTCGGGGTTACGCCGTGGTTGCCGGCGTGCTCCTTGAAAACCTGCCATTGCGCGGCGTCCAGTTGTCCGCGACGGCGGCTGATGCGGACCTGTTCGATACGCTCGGGTTCTTGCGCCAAAGGCAGGATCGGGGCTAGCGGCAAATCGTCCAGACGCGCCATCCACCAGGCTTTGGCCTGTTCGATACGTGCCTGATCGTTGCGCTCGACCTGTGTCAGGTAACTGCAAAAGTCGTAATCGGTGGGCGAGGGCGGCAGCGGCTGGTCTGCTATCAGGGCAATCAGTTCCTCGAACAACTGGTTGAAGCTGGCGGCATCGCAGACCAGCAGGTCGATATTGACCAGCAGCCGGTGTTTGCCTTCAGGCAGCAGGCACAACTGGAAGTCGAAGGTTTCACCGATCTCGACCTGCAGACGACGATGGCCCAGTTGCTCACGCAATTGCAGGAGGGTCTGCTGGCGCGAAGCCTGGTCGTGCTGACGCAGGTCATGAACCTTCAGGCCCGGCCATGAGGCGTGTGGTTGCCATTGCTGGCGACCGTTGGCCAGAAAGCGGGTCTTGAGCATCGGATGGCGTTCGATCAGCTGATAGATCGCAGGCTCCAGCACCTGTGCTGTCAGCCCATGGCCATCGAATTCCTGATACAGATGGCAACCCACGCCGCCCAGTGGCTGCTCGCTGGAGCGGCCTACCAGATAGGCGTGCTGCACGGCGGTCAGCGGGAATGGCTGGCCATCGCTCATGCGCGGCAGCGGTTCGGTGGCTTGTGGTACTGCGGCACCCGAAACTTTGGCGCGGGCATTGGCCAGCAGGTTTTGCCAGCCCTCCAGCGTCGGGTGGTCATAAAGCTCGCTCAAGGTCACCTTGAAGCCCAGGCGACGAAAGCGATTGAGCCAGGCCATCAGGTGCATTGAATCAAGGCCCAGCCGTAGAAGGTTGGCATCGCCTGGTAGCTGTTCGACGGGCAAGCGAAGTTGCTTGGCGATTTCATCAACCAGTGTTGCAGGGTCGAAGTCTTCAAGCGTTGTGCCGCGCGTAGTCGAGGCTTTTCTGGTCGATGTGTACATGGTAAGACTCCATCCAGACAAGTACTCGTGCCGCGCAGGATTTGCGCGGCGCGTAGGGTTCAGGTGTTCAGGTTCCAGTGCCGTGCCCGGCTCTGCTGATTCCATAAATGTGCGTAAAGACCGTTCAGCTCCAGAAGCTCGTCGTGACGGCCCTGCTCGACGATGCGCCCGCGATCCATGACCAGAATCTGGTCGGCGTGCTGGATGTTGTGCAGGCGGTGAGCGATGACCAGCACGGTGCGGTCACGCACCAATGCATCGAGCCCCAGTTGAATAGCGGCTTCCGAGGACGGATCGACGCTGGAAGTGGCTTCATCGAGCAACAGGATCGGGCTGTTCTTGAGCAGGGCACGGGCAATGGACAGGCGTTGGCGTTCGCCACCTGAAAGCCAGCCGCCGTTTTCGCCAATCCGCGTGGCGTAACCGTCTGGCAGGGCCTCGATAAAGTCGTGGGCCTGAGCAAGGCGTGCGGCGTGGATGACTTCCTGTTCGCTTGCGCCGGGCTTGCCGACCAGCAGGTTGTCCAGCACGGTGCCGGAGAACAGCGTGACGTCCTGGAAGACCATGGAGATGTGTTCTTGCAGGTACTGACTGCCAATCTCACGGGCCTCGATGCCGCCAATCTGCAAGTGACCGCTGTCGATGTCCCAGAGCCTTGCGACCAGATGCGCCAGAGTGCTTTTGCCGGCTCCGCTCGGGCCGACCAGTGCGGTCAGGGTGCCCGCTGGCATGTGGCAGGAAATACCGTCGATCACCGTCGATTCACGCTCGGCGTAGCTGAAGCGCACATTCTTGAGTTCGATATCGAAGTGTTGGGGTTTGCGTGGCGTGGAAGGCTCAGGCATCGGTGCCTGCTCCAGCAACTGCTCGGTGCGGGTCAGGGCCAGATGGCCGAAGCGCAGCAGCAGCGTGGAGAAACCCAGGTCGATGGCCTGGCGATACAGCGGCAGGGACAGCACGGTAAAGATGAGCAGGTTTTCGATGCTCAACTGCCCCTTGAGCAGCAGGTTGCAGCCCAGCAGTACCATCAGGATGAAACCGGCTTCGATCACCAGTCCGAACAGCCCGACCCAGGGTGCCGGTTTCAGTTCGATGCTGACCATCGCCTGATGCTGCGCATCCATCACTTTGTTCAAGCGTTGCAGGGCGCTGCCGAACCGGCCGAAGCTGCGGATCACCGCAATGCCTTGAATGTATTCCTGCAACGCTGCCTGGGTGCGGTTGTTATTGGTGAGCATGCGGTCGGCATGCACCAGAGTCTTGCGGATCGCCACATAGATGGCCAGGCAGGCCAATGGGAGCATGGCCAGCACAGCGAAGGCCAGCACGGGTTCCAGCCAGAACAGGAAGATCAGTAGAAAGGCCAGCTTCGCAAGCGACAGGGCGAAGACGCCGAGAAAGTGTGACCAGAGATGTTCTACCAGTGCCAGGTCACCGGTGACCCGAGCGCTGATTTCGCCGCTGTGGGTCTTGCCGAACCAGCCAAGAGGCAGCTTTTGCAGATGGTCCACAAGGCGAATGCGGGCGTTGGCCATCATGGCGTAGGCACCGGTGAAGATCAGCGGTGTGCCGATTGCGCCGGTGACGATTCGGGCAATCAGGCAGGCGAGCATCGCCAGTGCCAGCCCGATCACGCTCAAGGTGGTGGACGTGCCTTTGAGCAGGCTGTCGAGCAACCAGTACAACAAAGGGTAAGGCGCAGCGCTCAACAGGCCTTCCAGCACTGCAAGGCGCAGGCCCTGATTCAGATGTGGGTCACGCTGGCCGGCCAGGCGTTCACCGGCTCGCATCAGATTGGCGATCATGCCGATACTCCTGTACTGCTCAGTTGCCATTGGCGAATACGTGTGTGGTCTTGCCAGAGCTGTCGATACAGCGTGCAGCCTTCAAGCAGCTCTTCATGACGACCGATGCCGCACACTTGCCCCTGATCCAGCACGACGATGCGCTGGGCGGCAATCACGGTATGCAGGCGGTGGGCGATCATCAGCACCGTGCGGCCTCGGCACAGATTGGCCAGAGCTTCCTGGATCAGCGCTTCGTTTTCGCTGTCGGCATAGGCGGTGGCTTCATCAAGAATCAGTACCGGAGCGTTCTTGAGCAGGGCGCGGGCGATGGACAGCCGCTGGCGTTCGCCACCGGACAGTTGCGCTCCGCCTTCGCCGATTCGGGTCTGATAGCCCTGCGGCAGACGCTGAATGAAGTCATGGGCACAGGCTGCGCGGGCGGCGGCTTCGACGCTGGCCTGATCGGCATCGGGCCTGGCCAGCAGCAGGTTGTCGAGCACTGTGCCGTCGAACAGGTGAACCTGCTGGAATACCGACGCGACCCGTTCGAGCAAGGCTTCCAGCGGCCAGTCACGCAGATCCGTGCCGCCCAGAGTGATACTGCCGCTGTCGGCATCGAACAGACGGCAAACCAGTTGCGCCACGGTGCTCTTGCCGGAGCCGCTCGGGCCGACCAGCGCTGTCAACTGGCCTGCCTGGGCGCTGAAGCTGACCTGGTTCAGGGCTTTTCTTTCGCCATAGGTGTGGGAGACGTTTTCCAGGCGCAGGTCCAGTGGCGCATCGGGGATGCGGGCGTCCGGGTTTTCGCTCATCGCCGGGCTGAGCAACACCTCGTTGATACGGGCCAGTGCCGCATTGCGTTGTACCTGATCGCCGAGCATGTAGGTCAGGCGCAGCAGTGGCATCAGTACGGCGGGGGCGAGAAGCAGAAACAACAGCAATGTTTCCAGGGTGATCTTGCCTGCCAGCAGCAGCCAGGCACCCAGTGGCGCAACGATGATCAGGTTGGCGCTGAGCAGGCCCGAGAACACCACCCAGAACAGCGAACTCTTGCGGGCAAAGCCGGCCACCCACTCAGCGGCACCGCGAATGTCCTTGCTCAGTGTGCCGAAGCGCAGGCTGGTCAGGCCGAAGCTTTTCACGACCTGTATACCTTGCAGGTACTCGCTGAAGCTCTGGGAAATCTGCTGTTGCAGGCTTTGCCATTTGGCCATGCGTTCGGCCGAGCCCTTGACCATCAGCATCTGCGCCATAAAGGCCAGGGGCAGCGGGGCAATACAGGCCAGTGCCAGTCGCCAGTCGATGCAAAGCAGCACGATCAGGGTCAGCGGCGGCATTACGGCGGCGGCTATGGAGTCGGGGAGTGAGTGAGCAAAAAAGCCTTCAAGAGAGCCGACGTCGTCGTTGATTGTGCGACGCAGGTCCGTGCTGCTGTTCTTGTTGAAGAAGCTCAAGGGGACTTCGCCCAGATGCCGGGCGATACGGCTGCGCAGCTGGCGTAATAGCTCGAAGGCCGCCAGGTGGGCGGTTACATGGCTGACGGTCATGATCAGCCAGCGCAACAGAACGGCAAAAAGCGCTGCCAGCCCCCAGCCCAGGGCGGCTTCGGCATTGGGTGCGGTATTGAGCAGCATCTGCGCAATCTTGTAGATGCACCACAGCGGCACCAGGCTGAGCAGGGTCGAGGCCACGGCGCAACCGATGGCGATGGCAAACATTGTGGGTGCCAGTTTCAGCAGCCCGGTATGGCTCAAGGGCTCTTTTGTGGTCGTGCCGACAGTGTCGTGTTGTGGGCTCATTCAGAACTCCTGTAGGTTTCTGTGCTTTTCAGGAGGGTGCACGGGGCCGGGCTGACGGCTGAAGGGCCGTGGCCACGGGTCATTCCGTTGAAAGAGCGAAGCGCTTGCCGGCTTCGCCCGTTACACCTTTCCCGACGTGTCTCGCGTCAGAAGGTTATTTTGGTGCTCACGCCCAGTTCGCGGCCTTGGCCGGGTTGGCTGAACTGGGCGCCGGAGGTGATGTAGGAGTAGGTGCGATAGTCCTTGTCCCCCAGGTTGTTGCCGTACAGCGCCAGTTCCAGGTCCGGTTTGGGCAGCCAGGAAAGGCGGGCGTCCACCAGGCTGTAACCGCCTTGCGAGACTTCGTTGTCCACATCGAAGTAGTGCTGGCCGGTGTAGCTGATGCCGACACTCGGACGCAGCTCGCCCAACAGGTTATCGAAGTAGAAACTGCGCTCGGCCGAAGCACGCAAGGTGCGTCCGGGTGTGTAGGTCAGGCTGTTGCCCTGGCGGTCGGAATCCAGCATGCGGTTGCGGTTGACGGTGCCGGCCAGACGAATCAGCGTCGCTTCGTCGGCGCGCCAGTCCACGGACATTTCCGCGCCTTCGCTGCGGGCCTTGCCGATGTTGCTCAAGGCTTGAGTGCCGGTGCCTGCGGCGCCGATGAACTGCTGCACATCGTCGATATCGATGCGGTACAGCGCCGCATTCAGCCAGAGACGCTTGTCCAGCAGGCTGGATTTGACGCCGACTTCCATGTTCAGGGATTTTTCCGGCGAGTAAGCCACCGAGTCGGAGGTGATCGAGCCAATGCGGTTGTAACCACCTGCCTTGAAGCCTTTGCTGACCGATGCGTACAGGCGGGTATCAGGCGTTACCTGGAAGCCCAGCGCCACTTTGGGCGTGGTGCTGGTGAAGGTGTCGTTGCCTTTATAGACGAAGCCCGGTGTGAACAGCGCGTCCACCTGGTTGTAGGTGGTCTCGGCCTTTTCCTCGCTGTGACGGGCGCCCAGGGTCAGGTCCCAGCGCGGCGCCAGGTGCCAGATGAACTCGCCGAACACGGCTTTTTCGGTGTTCTCGATGCGGCTGTCGGCTGCGCCATACACGCCGAACAACGGGGCGCCAGCGTCAGGAGTCCGCTCTGAGTGGCTGCGGCTCTTCTGCCAGTACAGACCGCCGACTGCATCCCAGGCACGGTCTTCACCTTGGGTGGCGAGGCGCAATTCCTGGCTGACGGTGCGCTGGGCTTCCGGCCAGTGGAAACCCATGTCACCGAACAGGCGCTCATGACGGTAATTCTGCAGGGATGTGATGGAGGTCAGTTTCAGTGAGTCGCTGAGGTTCCAGTCGATGGTCGCGCTGCTGGTTTCTACCCGACGCACGTAGATCGACTCCATCAACGGCACGCTGGCCCGGCGCTTTTCATAGGTTTCGTCGGCCAGATATTGCTCGTTGTAGGACGTCAGCCGGTCACGGGCATAGGCCAGTTTCAGGCTGAAGTCTTCGTTGGGCCTGAAGGTCAGTGCGACATTGCCACCACCGTTGTCGCTGTCGCCATGATGTTCGCTGCGGGTCAGCTCGCCATCGGTATCATCGTGATAGACGGTGCCCTGAATGAACAGCTTGTCTGTGACCAGCGGAGCCGAGCCGCTGACGGCGACTTGTTGATGCAGATTGCTGAAGCGGCTTTGTATCGTCGCCGTCGGTGTGTTGTCCGGCTGGCGGGTAATGATGTTCAGCGCACCTGCATGGGCGTTGCGTCCGTACAGGGTGCCTTGCGGCCCTTTGAGCAGTTCGATGTGTTCGACGTCGAGCAGTTGTTGATTGAAGGTGCCCAGGTATTGCGGGACGCCATCGACGTAGATTGCCACTGGCGCGTTGTAAGGGTCCGAAGACGAAATGCCGCGCATGCTCAGGCTCGGGAACACTCCAGCACCGGTATTACGCACCAGCAGTTCGGGGAATACTCTTTCCAGCTCGCCGCTGTTATAGACGTTGGCACGCTCAAGGTCAGCCTCACTGGCAACCGAAAGCGCGAGATCGGTCTGATCCTGGGCCTGGGTTCGCTTGCTGGCAGTCACTTGCATTTCGGGCAAGTTCAGAACATCGTCCGCCAGAACGTGGCCGGATATGGCGAATGTAATCGCCAGGCTGAGTATAGAGCGCTGCATGGGAAGACTCGGCTGCTAAGTGGAAGCCGCTATCTTCTGGTTATGGTTATGTTGTTGCGCGTGCGATCGGGGTATAAAAGCGCGCAATCGGCACTATAGTTGATAAGTGTTATCATTTGAGTCTGATTCCCAAAAGAGTGTGTACCAATGAGCCTTAATCATTACCATGCTGATTATGAGTTGCCCAAGGTGCTCACCGAAGAGGTGGGAGACGAACTCGATATCCGTCTGATCGAATGGCAGGTCGATGAAGACCGCCATCTGGATGCCTCCTGCGAGGCGTCGTTGACGGTGTCCTATCACGCCAACTGTGCGGGCTGGCGCAGTTTCGCCGATACTTCGCCCTTGAGCTGGCGCGAAGATCATTGCTGTCTGTTTCATTCCACGGTGCCTTTACAGGGCGTGGGTTTTGTCCCGGCGGGGACGCGCTGGCGCGGGGTGAATATCAGTTTCGCAGCTCATCGGCTGGGCATGCTGGATCTGGCCACTCAATTGTTCGAGTACGACGGCCCCTGGGAGAAAACCCGTACGGTAGACAGTGCGGCGCGTCTGGCACAGTTTCCAGCGCCCCATGTGGTGCGGCGTATCGGCCAGGAAATGCTGGGATGCAGGCTAGAAGGTGTTGCCAGGGATTTACTGCTGCGGGGCAAGGCCTATGAAATGCTCGGGCAATTGACGGCGCATATCCAGGACCTTGCGCGCTTCACCGGGCTCAGCGCCGGTGGCCGTGATCTGGCCCGTGTCGAGCGTGCGCGCAAACTGCTTGAGGCTCACCCGGAACAGGACTGGACCATCGAGTCACTGGCCCAGTGTGTGGAACTCAATACCAAGAAACTCAAGCAGGGTTTTCGCGACGTCTACGACAGCGGCGTGTACGGCTATCTGCAGAAAGTCCGTATCGAGCGTGCTGCACAATTGCTCAAGCAGCAGGGATCGGTCAGCGAAGTGGCGGCGGCGGTCGGGTATTCCAACGCCAGCCACTTCGCCAAGGTTTTCCGCCGTTACTACGGCATCAATCCGCTGCACTTCAGTACCCTGGCCGCCAATGGCATGGATGAGACCGCGATTCAGGCCGAGGTCTATCCATTCTGATCCTGATGGCGCCAATCAGAAGTCATAAGCGATCTTGCTATACCAGAACCCGCCACCCGGATAGAACGGCGGGTTGCTGTACAGGTTCAGACCATTGGCCGAAGGGATGGCGTTCTTGTCCGGTCGCACATTGAAGATGTTGGTGCCGCCCAGGCTGAGGGTGATGTTGTCCGCAATGGTGTAGGACAGGTCCAGGTCGGTGATCCATTTGGCACCAAAGCTGCGGTCGCCACTTTCCAGTTGTTGAAGCGTCTTGACCTTGCCATAGCGGGTGGTTTGCAGGTTCACGCCCAGATCGCCGAGGGTCCAGTTGGCGCCCAGCACCCATTTGGTTTTTGGTTGCGCGTCGGTCAGATCGCCCTCCCGGGCACGGCCGACCCAGGTCAGGCTGCCGCCGGTGTTGTCGCCCAGGCCCTGTAAGGCTGAGGGCTCGCTCTTGACGTCGGTGATGATGGTCTTGTTGTAGTTGAAGCCGGCACTCCAGCGCACATCGCCAAAAGCGCCATAACGGCTGGAGTGATCGAGCACGATATCCAGGCCGCGAGTGCGGGTGTCGAAGGCGTTGGCGTAGTACGAGGTCCAGGTGCTGGTGTCGACGCCTTGCGCGGTAAGAATCGGTGCCAGTGCCGGGCCGTACAGGCTTTCGGTACGCGCGATGCGGTCGGCGATTTCGATCCAGTAGGCATCCACCGTCACGCTGGTGCGCGGTGCCGGTTGCCAGGTCACGCCAAGGCCCAGGTTACGGGATTTTTCCGGGTCCAGAGGAGTGGCACCCAAGGCCTGGGCCAGGGCCGAATTGACCGGTGCGATGCGGGTCACGGCCGGCACGATGGTGCCGTCAGGCGCTGCACCGACCCGGTTGTCGGAGATGCTGTAGCCGATCTGGGTCAGGGAAGGTGCCCGGAAGCCGGTGCCCACTGTACCGCGCACCGCGAAGGTGTCGGTGAACTCGTAGCGGGAGTTGAGCTTGGCGCTGACGGTGTTGCCCGAGTCGTCATCGAAATGCTCTGCGCGCAGGGCCAGGTCAATGAACAGTGGCTCTATGGGCGTGATGCCGAAGTCCACATAGGCTGCATAGTTGTTGCGTTTGATACTGGTGGCGTCCAGAGGTGAAATGACCGCCGCAGCCTGCGCGGCAATCGAGGCCAACTGGCCTGCCAACGGGTTGGGCTGGCCATTGGGCAGGGTGGCCGGGAAGCGATATCCCCCGACCTGATACGCCTGGGCATCACCGGCGAAGGTCCGGAAGCGCTCCCAGCGATGTTCCAGCCCCGCAGAAACCTGCAATGGCACGCCGAACACCCCGTCAAAGGCGCGGGTGATGTCCAGGTTGTTGACCCATTGCTCGAAACGGTAGGTCGCCAGGTCATCGAAGGACGTCGGTGATGCCGGACCCAGTGACGGGTTGATGGTCAGGTCACTGTATTGATGGTTGTTGTTGCGCCCGTAGGTGGTGCTCAGGTCCCAGTTCCAGCCCAGTGACTCGCCTTTGGCACCGATCAGGTACTGGTAGTCGGTATCGTCCAGGTTGTTCAGCGGATAGTAGCCATCGGGGAACAGTTCCGGGATGTTGGCGTTGCCGTTGGGGTAGCGGAAATAGTTATTGATGATGGCGTCGCGTTGACCATAGGTGCCGTAGGAATACAGCTTTGTCCGGTCATCGAGTGGCAGTTCGGCGTTGTAGGCCAGGTTGAATGCCTTGATCTGCGGGTCGCCGTTCTTGACGCCCACCCGGTCCCAGGTCGCTTCCCGAGGATCGCCGGGGAAGTAAGCGGTGTTGGTGGCTTTTTCATTCCAGCTGGCATCTCCACGCTTGCGCGCATCGGCGGACAGGTGCAGGAAACCGCCATCCCCCAGTTCAAAGCCGGTATCGCCTTCGAACTTGGTCACTTCGCCTTCGCCGCTATAGAGCTTGCCGTAGGTCACGCCCAGGTGGCCGCCCTGAGCGCTGGATTTGAGGATGACGTTGATCACCCCCGCAATGGCATCGGAGCCGTACTGGGCCGCGGCGCTGTCCTTTAGGACTTCGATGCGCTCCACAGCGCTGACGGGGATCATGTCGATGTCCACCGAGTTGGCGCCGCTGCTGTCAGTCGAGCCGTTGGCGGGCAGGGCGCTGTTATGGCGTCGCTTGCCATTGACCAGCACCAATGTATAAGCCGGTGCCAGGCTGCGGTTGGACAAGGGGCGGATAGTGGAGTTGTAGCCGGCGACGTTGGTGCCGTAGTTGAACGAAGGCAGCAGCTTGGCGATGGCTTCGGTCAGGTCTGCGCGGCCGGTCTTGAGCAACTGCTCGCTGGTGACTATGTCGATGGGGGCCGGGCTGTTGGTCACGGTGCGCTCGGTGCCGCGAATGCCGGTGGAGATGACCGTGACCTTGTCCAGGCGGGTGTCATTGCCGGATTCTTCAGCCGCCTGAACGGGCGTTATCAGACCCAGTCCGGCAAAGGCGATACCTTTTAGCAGGTGAGGGTGCAGAGGCTTTGTGGCTGCGCGAGCAGTGAAGGCCATGGAGAGTGATCCTTGTCAGTTTCGGGAAGTTTTTCTGAGCCTCCACTGGTAGGGGTCGGTCTGTAAGCGGGAATATATGGTTATGAAACAATCCTGTGAAAGTTCTTTTCGGTATAAGCTAATTATAAATAATTTGAATTTATATTTATCGTGTAAATAAAATAATTGCATCTTTAGGTTGGCGGGAATCCGGACTTTCAGTCGCCAGCGGACCCTATGTGCAGGCTGCGCCACTTTGTCGCACCTCGGGCTATGGCCCGTCACCACACGCTTCCTGCCTTGGCCTGCACGCCGCCCGTGGATTCGCGGTGTTCGACAGGGCGTGAGAGTGGTAGATTCGCCGCCATGAAATTCGTCCGAACCCACCGCTCGCTCATTGCCTGGATGCTGTATGGCTTCATCCTGTTCAATGGCGTCATGTGCAGCGTCAGCCATGGGCAGATGCTGGGGGCGTTTTCCTCTGTAGAGGCCGCAGATATCTGTGGTGATCACCCGGACACTTCCCTGTCGATGGAAGGGCCGGACGAGGCCAGGCATGCGCTGGTCATGCAACTGGCCATGCTGGACTGTACCTTCGCCGGCAAGCTGACCGGTATTGTGGTGTTCTTCATCGGACTGGGCTGGCTGCTGCGCTCGCGCGATGTCAGGCTGCGTATCCCGCCGGGCCTGATGCGCCAGTCTTCCCGTCACACTTCGCCAGGGCTGGTGCCACAGGCACCCTGAAGCCCGGTCTTGCCTTGATTGGTTGTCTGCAGCGCATCCAGCATGTGACGTGCTGCATGCCTTGCCTGTTTTCCTTCAAAGGACCGTAATGCATGACTCAATACCTGACCCGTCGCGAAGTGGTCGCGGGCCTCTCCTTGCTGAGCCTTGGCGTTCTGACCGGTTGCAATAACTCCAATGCCTTGCCGTTCAAGTACGGCAAGGACCTGAGCAACAAGATCATCGGGCGTAACTTCAAGCTCAAGAACTCTCAGGGTGATGTGCTGACCCTGTCGAGTTTCCGGGGCTATATGCCGATGGTGTTCTTCGGCTTTACCCAATGCCCGGCGGTCTGTCCGACGGCACTGGCCCGAGCGGCGCAGATCAAGAAACTGATGGGTGCCGATGCCGACACCTTCCAGGTGGTGTTCATCACCCTGGACCCGGAGCGCGACACGCCAAAAGTCATTGATGCCTATGTAAAGGCGTTCGACCCAAGTTTTGTGGCCCTGTCCGGCACGCTGGAAGAAACCGCGGCCACGGCCAAGGAGTTCGGCGTGTTCTACGAGAAGGTGCCGCTGGGCGACACTTATACGATTTCCCACACCTCAACCAGCTATGTGTTCGACACCCGTGGCGTGCTGCGCCTTGGTCTGTCCCACTCGCTGTCCGCACAGCAATGCGCAGAAGATCTGCTCACCTTGATGGAAGTATGTTGATGAATGCTCTGATCCGTAATGCCCTGAACGCCACCCCATGCAAAAGCCTGCTGCTGGCCCTTTCTGTCATGGGCATGAGCGTGCAGGCTCACGCGCAAACCACCGTTGATGACGCCTGGGTGCGGGCCACTGTGGCCGGGCAGCCTGCGACCGGTGCTTTCATGAACATCACGTCGACCACCAACAGCAAGCTGGTTGAAGTCAGCTCGCCTGCCGCGAAAGATGTGCAGATCCATCAGATGAGCATGAAGAACGATGTAATGAACATGCAGCAGGTCAAATCCATCGACCTGCCAGCCGGCAAGACTGTTGTGCTGGACTCCAATGGCTATCACGTCATGCTCATGGGCCTGGTTGCCCAGGTGAAGGAGGGCGATCAGGTGCCGCTGACCCTGACCGTTGAAGACGACAAGGGCGTCAAGGAGTCGATCAAGGTCCTCGCGCCAGTCAAGGCGCTGACGGCCCAGGGACATTCCGGTCATGGCGATCATAGCGGTCACTGATTGATCCGTTGACCCAGGCAGCGCCAAGCCCCGTCATGTCATTGCATGCCGGGGCTTTTTCATGGGTGAGATTTTTTTATATTTCCTTTTTGAATAACAGGAGAACTAAATATTCTTTTCGGGAACAAGCGTGATCATGGATGATTGCCCGGCGCTATCAAATTGGAAAGGTGACTGATACCAACAGAACCTGGATTTTTACTGAAAAAATGCAGGAGTGTATCAATGGGCAATGTCCAGACCGCAGCCAGTGCGCATGAAGTGCCTTGGCGCCAAACGCCGAGCGGCGAATTGGTCGATCTGGGGCGTCCTTTTCGGGGACCCTTGGCGCTGTCGCGGTTGCACCGCACGCCCAAGCCTGTCTTGGGACGTCGGGAAGGAATTCTGCTCGGTGCATTTGCTCTGGTGTTGCATGGCGCAGTGATTTACTGGCTGAGCCAGACGCCGACGCCTGTTCTGCCGATCGTTCCGCCGGAAATTCCGCCGATGACCATCGAATTTTCCCAGCCCGCGCCGCCTGTGGTGGAAACACCGCCACCGCCGCCCGAGCCAATCGTTCAACCTGTGGTCGAGCCGCCGCCTCCCGTCGAGGATGAGCTGGCCGTCAAGCCACCGCCCAAGCCAAAACCCAAGCCGGTCGTTAAACCGCCGACTCCCAAGCCTGTCGCCAAGCCCGTGGAGCAACCGCCAGCGCCACCTGCACCGCCACAACCGGTTGCAGCGCCAGCGCCTCCAGCACCGCCTGCGCCAGCACCCGTGACGCCTGCTTCGGCCAGCGCCGGTTATCTGCGCAATCCGGCACCGGAATACCCGTCTCTGGCCATGCGCCGCGGTTGGGAAGGGACAGTCCTGTTGCGAGTGCATGTACTGGCCAGCGGCAAGCCTGGAGAAATCCAGATTCAGAAAAGCAGTGGTCGTGAATCGCTCGACGAAGCCGCAGTAACGGCAGTCAAGCGCTGGAGCTTCGTTCCAGCCAAGCAGGGCGATGTCGCCCAGGATGGCTGGGTCAGCGTCCCCATCGACTTCAAGATCAAATAACGGTTTCAAAGCTTCAATGCGAGCCACCTGACAAAAGGAGCATCGCGACACCAGAACCTGACGTATCAGCACAGCACGAGAGTACAGATCATGAACTTACTGGCATCCCCTTTTGAATCCATCGAACACGCCGTCATCTGGCTGCTGGTGGTCTTTTCCGTCGCGACCTGGGGCCTGGCCTTGCTCAAGGGCGTGCAGTTTTCACGTCTGAAATCCCAGGATCGCAAGTTCCACAAACAGTTCTGGGCGGCTTCCAGCCTGGACTCGGCCGCCGAGCTGGCTCAGCAGCAGCCGGGCGCCGCTGCTCGTGTTGCCCAGGCAGGTTATGCAGCAATCCAGGTGCATGAAGGCACTCAACAGACCGACCTGAGCCAGTCGATCAACCATCAGGATCGTCTGGAGCGCGCCTTGCGCCAGCAGATCGTGCGTGAGCGTCGTTCGCTGGAAACCGGCCTGGCTGTTCTGGCCAGTATCGGCAGCACCTCGCCCTTCATCGGTCTGTTCGGTACCGTCTGGGGGATCATGTCGGCACTCCAGGGTATCAGTGCTGCGGGTTCTGCCAGCCTGGAAACGGTTGCCGGTCCTATCGGTGCGGCCCTGGTTGCTACCGGTGTCGGTATCGCGGTCGCGGTGCCAGCGGTGCTGGTTTACAACTACTTCCTGCGTCGTCTGAAGCTTACCGCTGCCGACCTGGACGATTTTGCCCATGACTTCTACAGCCTTGCGCAGAAGAATTCCTTCCGTGTCCTGCTGCACCCGGTACTGACCAAGAACGGTGCCAGCGCCGCTGGCCAGAAAGTGAAAGAGGCTTCCTGATATGGCTTTCTCCACTCAAGACAGTGATGAAGTACTCAGTGAAATCAACGTGACACCTCTGGTGGACGTGATGCTGGTACTGCTGGTGGTGTTCATCGTGACTGCGCCGTTGCTGACCAACTCGATCCCGATCAATTTGCCCAAGACCGAAGCGGTCGCCCCGGCAGAGCAGAAGGACCCGCTGGTAGTGAGTATCGACGGGCAGGGCAAGGTGTTCATCAACAAGGACGAGATCCAGGCAGATCTGCTGGAAACCAATCTTCAGGCCGCCAAGGCCAAGGACGCGCAGGTTCGTGTGCAGCTTCAGGCTGACAACGATGTGAACTACGGCGAAGTGGCCCGTGCCATGGCCTCGATCGAACGTGCAGGCATCACCAAGTTGTCGGTGATTACTGCCAAATAGAGCAATACCCTTCAAGACAGTGAAGCCTTTAAGGTCGTACCCTCAGGTAGGTACGGCCTTTTTTTTGTGTGTGATGTTGTGGTCTTTCGCGAATGAATTCGCTCCTGCGGACTCCAGGCAAGCGACTTCAGTCGCGAAAAAGGCTCAATGAGCCCCAGCCGCCTTGTTCAGGTCGCTTTCTGCCCATTGGGTGTAGATACAGGCATCGGCGGTGGCCCAGCGGACGCGCACAGCATCACCGGCTTTCAGTTGCAGCCCGGTTGCAGACAGCGCCTTGACGGTCATGGCCGTACCGCCAGGGGTAACGACTGCGCAGGTCTGGCTTTCGCCCAGAAACAGTACCTCTGTCACCTTCGCGGTCACTTCATTCCAGCCATGTTCCAGCGGAGTGGCTTCAGCCTGTTGAATGCTCAGAGCCTGAGCTTTTTCCGGGCGGATCATCAACAGCACATCCTGATCGGTTTTCAGGCCAGGGGTCAGCCGAATCGACAGCGGGCTGCTTTCAAACGTCGCCACCGCATTGCCCTGAGCCTTGAGCTTCAGGAAGTTCGAGTTGCCCAGGAACGAGGCGACAAAGGCATTGGGCGGGTTCTGATAAAGGTCATAGCCAGTGCCCAGACCGACAATCTTGCCGTGGCTGAAGATCGCAATGCGCTGTGACAGACGCATGGCTTCTTCCTGATCGTGGGTCACGTAGACAATGGTGATGCCCAAACGACGATGCAACTGGCGCAGTTCATCCTGCAAATCCTCACGCAGTTTCTTGTCCAGCGCACCCAGCGGCTCGTCCATCAGCAGAATGCGCGGCTCGTAAACCAGCGCCCTGGCAATCGCCACCCGCTGTTGCTGACCGCCTGAAAGTTGCGAAGGGCGGCGATGGGCGAATTGTTCCAGTTGCACCAGCTTGAGCATTGCATCCACACGTTTTTCGCGCTCGGCTGCCGGCAATTTGCGAATGGCCAGCGGGAAGGCGATGTTGTCGCGCACCGACAGATGCGGGAACAGCGAATAGCGCTGGAACACCATGCCGATGTCGCGCTTGTGGGGCGGCACGTTCACCAGCGACTTGCCACCGACCAGGATTTCTCCCGAACTGGGCGTTTCAAATCCCGCCAGCATCGACAGCGTGGTGCTCTTGCCCGAGCCGCTGGAGCCAAGGAACGTCAGGAATTCACCGTCCTGGATATCCAGGTCGATGTTGTCCACGGCGGCGAAGTCGCCGTAATACTTGTTCAGGTTGCACAGGCTGACCAGGGTGTTCGGGTCGTGTTGTGCGTTGTCTTTGATCACGGCACTCATGAGGTACTCCTGGCTTCGTTGCGGCGACGCAGGGTCGCGGCGATGAACATGACCAGCACCGACAGGGCGATCAGCAGCGTCGAAGCGACTGCAATGACCGGGGTCAGATCCTGACGCAGAGTGGTCCACATTTTGACGGGTAGGGTTTGCAGGGTCGGGCTGGCCATCATCACGCTCAGGACCACCTCGTCCCACGACACCAGAAACGCGAACAGCGCACCGGCAACCATGCCGGGACGGATGGCCGGGAAAGTGACCTTGATCACGGCCTGGATGCGCGAAGCCCCGCAGATCACAGCGGCATCCTCGATGGACTGATCGAACAGCTTCAGCGAGTTGATGATCGAGATGATGGTGAACGGCAACGCCACGATCACATGGCTGACCACGAAGGAAAACAGCGTGCCGGTGTAACCAAGCTTGAGAAACAGCGCATACACGGCCACGGCAATGATCACCAGCGGCACGATCATCGGCAGGGTGAAGATGCCATACAGCATGTCACGCCCCGGAAAGCGTCCGCGTACCAGAGCAAAGGCGGTGGGCAGGCCCAGAGCGACGGCGCTGATGGTGGTCAGCACGGCGACCTTGAAACTGGACATTGCCGCCTGCATCCACTCCGGATTGGAGAAAAACTGCTGATACCATTTCAGGGTCCAGCCCGGCGGCGGGAAGACCAGCCACTGGGATGAGCCGAACGAAAGCAGCACGATGAACAGGATCGGCAGCAACAGGAACAGCGCGATCAGGCCGGTGGTCAGGTAAAGACCCAACCGCAGGCGCGTGCTCATGGCATTGGGAGTCAGGAGCATGGTTCACCTCGCATTGCTGGCGCCGACCGGGGATTCCGGCTGGAGCTTCAGGTAGAAGTAGAACAACACCAGGGTGATCAGGATCAGCAGCGCGGCTGCGGCGCTGGCCAGTCCCCAGTTCAGGAAAGACTGCACCTGTTGCACGATGAACTCGGGCAGCATCATGTTCTGCGCGCCACCGAGCAGTGCAGGGGTGACGTAGTAACCCAGGGACATGACAAACACCATCAGGCCACCGGAAAACAACCCCGAGCGACACAGCGGCAGGAACACTCTGAAGAAGTTGGACCACGGGCTGGCGCCGCAAATGGAACCGGCCTGCAACACCATCGGGTCGATGGCCTGCATGGTTGCCTGCAACGGCAGCACGATGAACGGGATCATGATGTAGCTCATGCCGATCACCACGCCTGTGAGGTTGTGAACCATTTCCAGCGGCTGATCGATGATGCCCATGGCCATCAGTGTCTTGTTGATGACCCCGGACGCCTGCAACAGCACCAGCCAGGAATAGGTGCGGGCCAGCAGGCTGGTCCACATCGACAGCAGTACGATATTGAGAATCCAGCGACCCCAGCCGCGTGGCACCAGGGTGATGACCCAGGCCAGCGGGAAACCCAGCAGCACACTGAACAGTGTCACCAGGCCCGCCACCGAGAAGGTGTTGAACAACACTCTGGAGTAGGCTGAGTTGGCGAACAGTTGCTCGTAGTTGCCCAGGCCCGGAGTGGGCTCAAGCACGCCGCGAAGCAGCAGGCCTATCAGCGGTGCGAAGAAAAAAAGCCCCAGAAAGAGCAGTGCCGGGAGCAGATTGCGGCTGCCGCGCCAGCGTTGTGACAAAGTGGTTTTTGACTGCATCGTCACTGCCTTGGTGCAAGCCGCGCCAGCGGTGCTTGACGCACCACCGGCCGGGTTGGATTGACGGGAAGCGATAGCCGTCATTTTTACTTGACCAGCCATTCGTTCCACCGTGTCGCGATGTCCGGACCATTCTTGGCCCAGTATGCGAAGTCGAGAGTGATTTGATCCTGGGCATACGCGGTTGGCAGATTAGGCGCCAGCGTCGAATCCAGGCGCGGCACGCTGTCCAGGTTGACCGGCGCATAGGCGCTGAGGTTGGAGAAGTCTGCCTGGCCTTTAGGGCTGGTCGCCTCGGCGATGAACTTCATGGCAGCAGCTTTGTTCTTGGCGCCTTTGGGGACCACCAGGAAATCGGCCATGACCAGGTTCTGCTTCCAGCTCACGCCCACTGGCGCACCGTCCTGTTGCAGAGCGTAGACGCGGCCGTTCCACATCTGGCCCATGGACGCTTCGCCCGAAGCCAGCAGTTGCTGGGACTGAGCGCCGCCGCCCCACCAGACGATGTCTTTCTTGATGGTGTCGAGTTTCTTGAAGGCGCGGTCCAGATCCAGCGGATAGAGCTTGTCAGGGGCTACGCCATCGGCCAGCAGTGCCAGTTCAAGTACGCCAGGGCTTGGCCATTTGTACAGGGCGCGTTTGCCGGGGTAGGTCTTGGTATCGAACATGGCCGACCAGTCTTGCGGGGTCTTGGCGCCTACCTTGCTTTCGTTGTAGCCCAGTACGAAGGAGAAGAAGAACGAGCCGGCGCCGTGGTCAGACACGAAGCGAGGGTCGATCCGGTCACGCTTGATGGTGGTGAAATCGAGGGGTTCAAGCAGGCCTTCGCTGGCGGCGCGCAGGGCGAAGTCGGCTTCCACATCCACGACATCCCACTGCACGTTGCCGCTTTCGACCATGGCCTTGAGTTTGCCGTAGTCGGTCGGACCATCCTGCACAACAGTAATGCCGCTGGTCTTGGTGAAAGGTGCAGCCCAGGCTTGCTTCTGTGCATCCTGGGTCGAGCCACCCCAACTGACGAAGTTGACGCTTTCGGCGGCTATGGCTGTGAAACTTGAAATAGCCAACACGCCAGCAGCAAGAACTGCAGTTGCACGTTTGTTCAACACCATTTTCACGCCCTCATTTGTTGTGTTTTGAGCGGGCTTTTTTTGCCCGCGTATTCGGGAGCAGTAGGTCCAGTGGACCGGAGAAACTGGCGACCATGCCGGGTGCTGTTGTTTGGCCTTATCCCTCAGCGGGCGCACCTGACAAAAACCTTCGGTCTACGGAATGTCATATTATGGTATTCCAAACTTTGTGCAAGTATTTTGCCCTGCCGGAACCCGTTCCTTTTTAATTTTTTGCCCGTGAAAGCCTTTGTTTACTGGGGCAGGCGTCACCTCTTCAGACGTGTTGCCTGCCTTGCATCAGTGGCCGGTCAGCCAGTAAAAGGAATGCTTTCAACCACTTCCAGATCGTATCCGGTCAGCCCTGCGTACTTGAGAGGCGGGCCAAGATGGCGCAATTTACCCACGCCAAGGTCCTGCAGGATCTGTGCGCCAGTACCGACTTCCGAATAGATGCGTGACTGCGAACGTGTGTACTGGCGTGGCGGTTGAGTGAGTTGCGGAATGCGTTCGAGCAAAGCCTGGGACGACTCATGATTGGCCAGCACCACGACCACGCCGCGACCTTCTTCGGCCACCTTTTGCAGAGCGGCCCAGAGCGTCCAGTTTGCCGGTCCTGTGTATTCGGCACCTACCAGATCGCGCAGAGGGTCAACCACATGCACCCGCACCAGCGTCGGGTAATTACGCTGAATGTCGCCCATGACCATGGCCATGTGTACGCCACCTTCGATCCGGTCCTCGTAGCTGAACAGGCGGAAAATCCCGTGGACGGTCGGCAGCTCGCGTTCGCCGATACGCACGACCGTGTGTTCGGTGCTCAGGCGGTAGTGGATCAGGTCGGCAATGGTGCCGATGCGGATGCCGTGCTTTTCAGCGAACAGTTCCAGATCGGGGCGGCGGGCCATCGTACCGTCATCGTTCATGACTTCGACGATCACCGACGCAGGCGTCAGGCCAGCCAGACGAGCCAGGTCGCAACCAGCCTCGGTGTGCCCGGCGCGGGTCAGCACGCCGCCTTCCCGGGCGCGCAACGGGAAGATATGGCCAGGCTGCACCAGATCCTCGGCGCGGGCTTCGGGATTCACTGCGGCCTGAACGGTGCGGGCGCGGTCGGCGGCGGAAATGCCGGTGCTGACGCCTGTGGCGGCTTCTATGGAAACCGTGAAGGCTGTCGCGAAGACACTGCCGTTGCTGGGCACCATCTGCTCCAGCCCCAGACGCTGGCAATGTTCGTCGGTCAGGGTAAGGCAGATCAGGCCGCGTGCTTCGCGGGCCATGAAGCTGATTGCCTGAGGTGTGCAGAGGTCGGCGGCGAGCAGCAGGTCACCTTCGTTTTCCCGGTCTTCATCGTCGACCAGCAGGACCATCTTGCCTTGGCGGTAGTCTTCAATGATGTCTTCGATGCGATCGAACGCCATACTCAGGATCTCGGTGTTATGGATGAAAAATCGTGGTATACCATAAGACAGAATATTTCATAGATTCCCTATCATTGAAACAGTGAGATCGCGATGAAGGCTTATTGGATTGCAAACGTGGACGTTACCGACCCTCAGCAGTACAGCGAATATACCCAGCGAGCGCCAGCGGCGTTCAAATTATTTGGTGGCAAATTCATGGCACGCGGCGGGCGTTCTGAAGCAGTCGAAGGACGCGAAACGCCGCAACGCACGGTAGTGATCGAGTTCGAATCGTATGAGCAGGCCGTGGCCTGTTATCGCTCGGCCGAGTATCAGGAGGCGATGAGTCATCGCCATGGCGTGGCGAAGGCCGAGATCGTGATTGTCGAAGGGGTTTGACTTATCCCCGTAGGAGCGAATTCATTCGCGAAGGGCCGTTTCGCGAATAAATTCGCTCCCACACGGAGGAAATTCACCGAATGAAATGCACCTTTCCGGTATCGTCATTGCCCATGTACAGGCCATACACCCCGGCCTGACGCTCGGTGATGTAGCGTTCGAGGATCTGCCGGATGGCTGGGTAGTAGATGCTGTCCCACGGGATTTCTTCAGGTGCGAAGAAGCGGTAATCCAGTGTCTCCGGCCCGAACTGGCCGGTGATTTCCAGTGCTATTGCCCGGAAGACGATATACACCTCGCTGATCTTCGGCACGCTGAAGATGGAGTAGGGCGAGATGATTTCTGCGCGTACGCCGCTTTCTTCCCAGACTTCGCGCAGCGCCGCCTGCTCGGTGGTCTCGCCGCTTTCCATGAAGCCTGCCGGAAGCGTCCAGGTGCCGGGGCGTGGTGCGATTGCCCGTTGGCACAGCAGGTACTTGCCTTCCTGCTCGATGATGCAGCCGGCAATGATCTTGGGATTGACGTAGTGAATGTAGTTGCAACTGCCGCACATCAGCCGCGCATGGGTATCGCCCGGTGGCACACGCTGATCGAGATCAGCGCTGCCGCACTGCGGGCAAAAGCGCGGCGCTGGCATGTCAGCGGCCTATGCGGGGTTCTTTGAGCACGACGGGGGCAACGATGTCGCGAACCTTGGCATCATCGTCCTGCTTGGACTTCAGGTATTCCAGCGCCACCTTGGCGGCATTGCGCACATGATCGACCGAGGCCTGATGCGCCGCCAGCGGGTCGCCGCTCTTGATGGCTTCGACGATGCGTTCCATTTCCTGGCTGCTCGCACCGCGACGATTGACCTGGGACACCGAGGTGGCACGCAGGTAGCTTATACGTGCCTGCAACTGCCGCAACTGGGTGGCGGCGATGTGATTGCCCGACCCTTCAAGCAGCACATCGTAGAAGCTTTGCACCGAGTCGATGACCTGTTGCAGCTCGCCATCGTTGAGTGCCTTGCGGTTTTCTTCGAGGGCCTTTTCCAGGGCACGGATATCTTTTGCCTTGGCTCGCAGGGTGAAAAGCTGCACGATCAGCCCTTCAAGCACGCAACGCAGTTCATAGATATCGCAGGCATCTTCCAGAGTGATGATCGCGACCCGTGGCCCCTTGGCGTCGGCGAACTCCACCAGCCCCTCGGACTCCAGATGACGCAATGCTTCGCGCACCGATGTTCGACTGACCCCCAGGCGGTCGCACAAGTCTCGCTCGACCAGACGATCTCCCGGCAGAAGCTGGAAGTTCATGATCGCGCTGCGCAGTTTGTCCAGCACGATCTCGCGCAGGGTAACGGGATTGCGATTGACCTTGAAGTTGTCGTCGAGTGGCAGGCGTTTCATCGGGTGTGCTCGGAGTGGGGCTGTCTATGTGAAAAACACGGCCAGAACAAGGCGGTCGCGTTCATGGCGTCAGCCTGAAAACTGGCCGGGCTGACGCATGACCGGGCATGTATCGCCCGGAAAGGTGCCGAGTTTATCATGCCGTTGCGCTCGACTACCAAGAACCCCGTCTCATGCAAAAGGTGGCAGAGCCCCCAGTTTGCCGCGGTAGTAGAGCATCGGCGTCGCCGGTGTTTCGGGCAGGATCAGGTTTTTCACGGCACCGACGATGATGGCGTGATCGCCGCCGTCATATTCGCGCCACAACTCGCACTCGATGATCGCCGTCGCCTTGCTCAGCAACGGGTTGCCGAGGTCGCTCAGGTGCCATTCGATACCCTTGGTCTTGTCCTTGCCCTTGCTGGCGAAAGCATAGGCTTCGGTCTGCTGTTCTGCGGACAGCAAATGGATGGCGAATTTTTTACTGTCGCGCAGGACCGGGTAGGTGTCGCTGGCATAGTTGGGGCAGAACAGCACCAGCGCGGGGTCGATGGACAGTGCGCTGAAGGCACTGGCGGTGATGCCTACCAGACCGCCTTCGGCGTCAAGTGTGGTGACGATGGTGACGCCCGAGGGAAAGGACGCCATGACTTCTTTATAAATGCCGGGTTCTATCATTGCCGCCGCCTCACTCAACGCATTACAAAAGGATCAGGCATAGGGGCCTGCGATAGATTGATCCATACCGTTTTCAGTTCGGTATAGGCCAGGACCGAGTCAATGCCGCTCTCACGGCCATAGCCGCTGTTCTTGAACCCGCCGATGGGGGCCATGGCAGAGACGGCTCGATAGGTGTTGACCCAGATGATACCTGAACGAATGTCCCGTGCCAGACGGTGTGCGCGGCCAAGGTCGCGGGTCCAGATGCCTGCCGCCAGACCAAACTGGGAGTCGTTGGCAATTGCCAGGGCTTCGGCTTCGTCCTTGAAACGAATCACGGACGCCACAGGGCCGAAGACTTCTTCCTGCATGATCTTCATGGAGTTGCGGTCGCACTCGAACAGGGTCGGCTCGTAGAACCAGCCTTCACTGGCTGTTGCCGGGCGTTTGCCACCCAGTCTCAGGCGTGCGCCTTCGGCCAGAGCGTCAGCCACCAGACCTTCGACCACCGCCAGTTGCTGGGCGGTGGCCATGGGGCCCATTTCAGTGGTTTCGTCCTGCGGGTTACCGATGCGGATGCGGCTGGCACGTTCGGCCAGCCGCTCGACGAATTCGTCGTAGATCTCGTCCTGAACCAACAGTCGCGAACCGGACACACAGCTTTGCCCCGAGGCTGCGTAGATACCGGCGACCGCGCCATTGATGGCGCTGTCCAGATCGGCGTCGGCAAAGATGATGTTGGGGGATTTGCCACCCAGTTCCAGTGACAATTTGGCGAAGTTCTCGGCGCTGCTGCGCACTACATGGCGTGCGGTCGCGGCACCGCCGGTAAAGGCGATCTTGCGTACCAGCGGATGACGGGTCAAGGCTGCGCCGGTGCTTGGGCCATAGCCGGTCACGACATTGACCACGCCCGGCGGAATACCGGCTTCCAGTGCCAGGCGAGCCAGTTCAAGAATGGTCGCCGAGGCATGTTCGGAAGGCTTGAGCACGATAGTGTTGCCAGCCGCCAGTGCCGGAGCCAGCTTGATGGCTGTCAGGTACAGCGGGCTGTTCCAGGGAATGATCCCGGCGACCACGCCCATCGGTTCATGGACGGTGTAGGCAAACAGATCAGGCTTGTCGAGGGGCAGGGTGCCGCCTTCGAGTTTGTCTGCAAGGCCGGCCGTGTAGTGGAAGAACTCCGGCAGATAGCTCACCTGACCGCGGGTTTCGCGGATCAGCTTGCCGTTGTCGCGGCTTTCCAGCTGGGCCAGTTGTTCCTTGTTCTCGGCAATCAGGTCGCCCAGCCTGCGCAGCAGTTTGCCCCGTGCAGTGGCGGTCAATCCACGCCATGCCGGGCTTTCAAAGGCCTTTTGCGCCGCCTGGACGGCGCGCTCCACATCCGCTTCATCAGCGTCGGGCAATTGTGCCCAAGGCTCGGCCAATGCAGGGTTGAGACTGTCGAAGGTCTTGCCGGAAAGTGCGTCGACCCATTGGCCGTCGATGCACATCTGAAAGCGCGTGAGAGTCATGCAACGATTCCCTTTACCGGGTTGTGTAGAGCTGCCGACTTGTCGAGGAAGTCCAGCAACACCTGATTGACCAGACGTGGCGATTCCACCGGCATCATGTGCCGCTGCTCGGGCAGTATCGCAACCTCTGCACCCTGAATGCGCATTGCCAGCTGGCGGGCCATGTCGGGCGTCGAGCCCGGGTCCAGCTCGCCGGTGGCAATCAGCGTCGGGACGTGAATATCGCCCAGATCGTCGGCGCGGTACATATCCTGCGTGGCGAACAGCTTGTAAGTCGTCAGGTAGCCCTGCGGATCGTTGCTGGCCAGGTTCTGGCGGATGGCAGCGATCTGCGCGGGGTTGGCGGCCTGGTATTCACGACTGAACCAGCGCGACAAGGCCTCTGCTGCATTGGCGTCCGGCCCGTGCTCGGCTGCCTGGCTGGTGCGTGCAATCACACCGGCACGTTGTTCGGGGGTGCGATTGAATACGCTGTTGAGGATGACCATGCCTGACAGGTGCTGCGGGAAGTGCAGGGCAAAGGCCCGCGCCACCAGCCCGCCCATCGAGAAGCCGATGATCGTGGCCTGGGGCAAACCCAGATGGTCGAGCAGCTCACGCAGTTGTTCGGCATAACCGGGCAGGCCGGTATCCGGGTCCGGGCGCGGACTCGATCCATGACCCAGCATGTCGTAGGCAATGACTCGATAGTGCGGGGACAGACCGACGATCTGCCCGCCCCACATCTCTTTGTTCAGACCTACCCCGTGAATCAACACCACAGGGTGGCCTTGGCCGGTGGCCAGATAACTGGTCCCGGCCGGGGTGCGTTCAGCGGTGAGCTGAATCATGGATCGCTCCTGCGCAGGCATTCATTATTGTTGGGGATGGATGATTACTGGGCCTTTTCGGCAGCCAGCTCTTCCAGGTCGATATAACGGTTGCCGATGCGCGGATGCAGACGGCCGCCGTTGGCTGCGCCCAGCACGACAATGATTTCATCGGCGCGTGGCGAGTCTTCGATCTGCATTTCCAGGGTGATGTAGTGCGAGCGCAGGCCTTCGTCGTCCTT
Organism: Pseudomonas cichorii; assembly: GCF_015471405.1. Taxonomy (GTDB): domain Bacteria; phylum Pseudomonadota; class Gammaproteobacteria; order Pseudomonadales; family Pseudomonadaceae; genus Aquipseudomonas; species Aquipseudomonas serbiensis. The sequence continues at coordinate 4,945 of NZ_BLVZ01000003.1, read as the reverse complement.
GTGCATCATCGGGATCTGGATGGACGTGCCCGGGCCGCCGCGTTTGTTGGTGAAGCTCAGGTAGCTCTTGGCCTTGACCGCTTCACGGTAATGGTTGCCAAAACGCAGGGTGTGAATGACCGCCGAAGCATGCTCGATCTCGCCTTCGGCCCCGACCACAGCGGCTTTGCCATAGGCCTCGATCTTGTCTGCACCACCGATGGCATCGGTCAGGCGTTTGACCATCAGTTCGCCCAGCTCTGAGCAGTTGGCGCGGATTTCCGGCTTGAGGTCTTCGACAAAACCACGACCGAGCCAAGGGTTCTTGATCACGACAGCCAGGCCGACCATGGTCACTGGTTTGTCGGTCGCCTTGCCGCCTTCGATGAAGGTCTCTTCGGTGTAATTGACGATCTTGCGAATTTCAAAGCTCATGTAGGACTCCCGGATCGAGCGCTGTTGTATTTCGTCTGATGGTATACCATAAGATTGCGTGTGCAAGCGCTTTATTCGAGTCGGATACAAAAACCTCGTGCGTCGACCATTCGTCAGTCGTTCTTCCCTGTTCTTTGAACGTTGGTCCCGGGTGACGGGCCAGATATTCCATGAGCCATGGATGACTTCCGTCTTCTTCAGCCCACAACAGGAGAAAGAAATGACTGACTACCCGAGACCTCCATTCCCGCCACAGGCCCAATCGGTGCCCGGTTCGCAGGCGAAGATGGAGCCTTATCCCGATTGCGGCGAACAGAGCTACCGCGGCGCTGAACGGCTACAAGACAAAATTGCCCTGATTACTGGCGCCGATAGCGGCATTGGTCGTGCGGTGGCCATCGCCTTTGCACGAGAGGGCGCCGATGTCGCGCTTTCTTATCTCGATGAGCATGAGGACGCTCAGGAAACCGCTCGCTGGGTCGAGCAGGCGGGCAGGCAGTGCCTGCTGCTGCCGGGTGATCTGGCGCAGAAGGAGCATTGCCGTGGCATCGTTGAAAAAACGGTGGAGCGATTTGGCCGGATTGATGTATTGGTCAATAACGCAGCTTTCCAGATGAGCCACGAAACCTTCGAGGAAATCACCGATGAGGAGTGGGTGAAGACCTTCGATATCAATATCACGGCGATATTTCGTATCTGTCAGGCGGCTCTGCCGCACATGGCTGCGGGCAGCTCGATCATCAATACCAGTTCGGTGAACGCCGACATGCCCAAGCCAACCTTGCTGGCCTATGCCTCCACCAAAGGGGCCATTGCCAACTTCTCCGGTGGCCTTGCGCAAATGCTGGGCGAGCGTGGTATCCGGGTGAACAGCGTCGCTCCGGGACCGATCTGGACACCCTTGATCGTTTCGACCATGCCCGAAGAGGAGGCCAGCAACTTTGGTAGCCAGACGCCATTGGGGCGTCCGGGCCAACCTGTCGAGGTCGCACCTGTTTATGTGTTGCTGGCTTCCGATCAGGCCAGCTACACCTCGGGCGCGCTGTATAGCGTCACGGGTGGTAAGCCCATTCTGTAGCGAACATTCTGGTGTCGATGTAATCCCATGCAGTGACGGCCTGACGATGAGGTGTTGGCAGGCCGCTGCTGTTTCCGTATGTCATTCATTCTTGACTGTGCCTTGACTTATGCGGGGATATCCCCGTAAGTTGGGCGGCTCTGTCATTCAACTGCCTCAGGAGAATTGCCATGTATCCCGATGTTCAGCTCTTTATCGATGGCCAATGGCGTGCAAGCCGTGATGGCCGCACCTTGCCTGTCATCGATCCTGCCACCGGCCAGTCTCTGGGAACTGTGGCGCATGCCAGCATTCCCGATCTGGATGAAGCGCTGGCGGCAGCTGAACGTGGTTTTGCAACCTGGCGTGCCACTTCGGCTTATGATCGCTACAAGATCATGCAGAAAGCTGCACAACTGTTGCGCGAACGCGCCGACAGCATCGCCCGCATCATGACTCAGGAACAGGGCAAGCCGCTGGCCGAGGCGCGCATGGAAACCCTGTCTGCTGCCGATATCATCGACTGGCTGGCCGAGGAGGGGCGCCGCAGCTATGGCCGCCTTGTGCCGTCGCGCAATCCTTCAATCGAACAGAAAGTCATCAAGGAGCCGGTTGGCCCGGTGGCGGCGTTTACGCCCTGGAACTTCCCGATCAACCAGGTGGTGCGCAAGCTGTCTTCCGCACTGGCTGCCGGTTGTTCGATCATCATCAAGGCACCGGAAGAAACCCCGGCATCGCCTGCTGAACTGATTCGTGCCTTTGCCGATGCTGGCGTGCCGGCAGGTGTGATCGGTCTGGTGTATGGCATTCCTGCCGAAATCTCCAATTACCTGATCCCGCATCCGGTGATCCGCAAGGTGACCTTTACTGGCTCCACGCCGGTGGGCAAGCAACTGGCGGCCCTGGCTGGTCAGCATATGAAACGTGCCACCATGGAGCTGGGCGGCCATGCGCCTGCGCTGGTATTCGACGATGCCGATCTGGATCTGGCTGCTCGGGTGCTGGTAACCGCCAAATTCCGCAATGCCGGCCAGGTCTGCGTTTCACCGACGCGGATTCTGGTTCAGCGCAAGGTATTCGAGGCTTTCACCGAGAAATTCGTCGGCCTGACCCGTGAGGTCAAGGTGGGCAATGGTCTGGAGGCGGGCACCACCATGGGGCCGGTGGCCAATGAGCGTCGTGTTCCGGCGCTGGTGGATCTGGTCGAGGATGCCGTGGGTGCCGGTGCGAAGCTTGAAACGGGCGGCAAGGCCCTTGAAGGGCCGGGCTATTTCTTCGAGCCAACCGTATTGAGCGGTCTGAACCGTGAAATGCGCATCATGAACGAAGAACCTTTCGGGCCGGTAGCATTGCTGGTGCCGTTCGACACGCTGGAAGAGGTTATCGCCGAATCCAACCGAGTGCCGTTCGGGCTGGCGTCCTATGCCTTCACCACGTCGATGAAGACTGCTCAGGCGCTGAGCAATGGCATCGAGGCAGGCATGCTGTCGATCAACCATCAGGGCATTGGCCTGCCTGAAATTCCGTTTGGCGGGATCAAGGACTCAGGCTACGGCTCCGAAGGCGGCACCGAAGCCATCGAGGCTTACCTCAATACCAAGCTGGTGACGCAGTTCAACTAAACCTGCCCCGGTAGGAGCGAATTCATTCGCGAAGATCTTCATACCTTCTTCGCGGATAAATCCGCTCCTGCGCAGGTGGGGTTTTATTCCCGCGCCTGCTGAATACCGTTCTGTTTCATCACCAGATTCTTCTCCTTCTTGTACTGCAAGGCGACTTCCGGCGCAGGGCCGCTCTGGCCTGTTTCCAGCCACCGGCGCAGGCGGCTGGCATCGGCGAAGTGTGTGTATTTGCCGAAGGCATCGAGAATCACCACGGAAACCTGGCGGTTAGCCATGGTGGTCAGCAGCACCAGGCAATGACCGGCCTGATTGGTGAAGCCGGTCTTGGTCAGCTTGATATCCCAGTTATCCTTGCGGACAAGGTGATCCGTGTTGCTGAAACCCAGGATGTAAGTGGGTTTACGGAAGGTCACGGTCTTTTCCGGGGTGGTACTCAGTTCGGTGATCATCGGGTATTTGCGAGCGGCCATGATCAGCTTGGTGAGGTCGCGAGCCGTGGACACGTTATAGACCGACAATCCGGTAGGCTCGACATAGGCCGTATGCTTCATGCCCAGTGCCTTGGCCTTGGCGTTCATTGCCAGGATAAAGGCCGGGTAGCCGCCCGGATAACTGTGGGCCAGGCTTGCGGCGGCACGGTTTTCCGAGGACATCAGAGTAATCAGCAGCATGTCCTTGCGATTCATTTCGCTGCCCAGTTTGACGCGGGAGAACACGCCTTTCATTTCCGGCGTCTGGGAAATATTGACCGGAATGACTTCGTCCATCGGCTGCTTGGCATCCAGCACCACCATTGCCGTCATGAGCTTGGTGACCGAGGCGATCGGGACGATAACGTCCGGGTTGTGCGAATAAAGAACCTTGTCGGTCTGTACATCAATGACCAGTGTGCTGCCGGAAGCCAGATGAAGTTGTGATGGGTCCCGGTTCAGGGCTGCGGCTTCGTTTGCAATGGCATGGGCGGAAACTACAGGGCCTGTAAGTGCAAATAAAAGACCCAGAAGTGGCAGACGAATTTTCAAGAGCAAGGCTCACTCGATAAATGTGCGGTTTTGCACGTGGATATAGGAAAAACGCTGCATTTTAGGAGCGGACTTTGCTCAAAGTCGATGGGGTGAGTAGGGCGTTTCGTCAATTAATGCAGGAATTGTGGTTTTATTAAGTCGCTGTTAAGTAGGAAAGCCATGAATTGATGTTGTGCTTTCAATATTCGTGGTGTCGGAGGCTCGCACCGATTAGCATCCACGCCATCAATGGTCATCGATTTAAGGAAGCGTGCAATGCTCAAGGGGTTTATCGGCAAGGATTACGTTGTTCTGGTGATCGCTGCATCTCTGGTTGCGGTAGTGCTGCTTGTTACAGGCTTTTTTTCACGTCCTTCCGACTGGGCCGGCTGGGTCCAGGCTACCGCGCTGATTGTCGGCATGATGGTCGCGGTGGGTGTTCCAGGTATCCAGCGCAAGCAGGAAGCAGCCGTGGCTCACAGGCAACTGCGTGAGCGTGAAACCGGTTATGCCCGCCGTATTCAATACCTGTGCGGCGAGTTGACCGAACTGCAGGCCAGAACGAGCCTCAACCTCAGCCATTTGCGTGCCAGCGACCGTCATCGCCTGAAATACACCTTGCAGGATTATCTGCACCGCTTGTTCGAGTCCCATAAACAGGACTTGAACGATGATCGTGTAGTGCTCGCCTATGAATTGCGTCAGGTCGCCAATGACCTGATCGATGAGCTGGACAGCGGTCGCACTGATCGTGTCGTGTTCATTGCCCTGGAAAAGCGCCTGCAAAAACTGACTCATCGCTGCCAGGTGAATGCGGCGATGGCCGAGCGCGTCTGAGGCTTTTTCAG
>NZ_BLVZ01000002.1 GCF_015471405.1 Pseudomonas cichorii | reverse complement strand
TTGTTGATTTTGGGGGCGATAGGGTCGACGCCGCCTTCGGATTCCCAGGTGAGTTCTATTTCGGTGGATTTGATGGCGGAGCCAATCCATTCCTGGTCTTTTTTAGTGTTAATCCCGACGCCGTGGGTAATGTAGAATTTTTTTGAACCCTCCATAAAAGTGGCGGGTAATGTTGGCAGTAATGTTGCTTTATTAAAGGGGATTGTTATGGATTGGGGAGTGGGTGTGAACAGATTTTCGTGGTCTTGCGTTTTAGTGATGATTTTTTGAGGGCCATAAGGCAGTGCCATGTTTTGAGGGTGGCTCATGTACTGATGGAGAGTAATTTCAGGGTTTGTATTAGACGCTTCAATGGTGACGTTGCATTGGAAGGGTATTAGTAGCTCCATCATGACAAGCCCTGCCTTGATATCGTCTATGTCATAAAGGGTCTCATGCCTGACTAGTCGGGTAAGGTAATGGTTTATATAGCCGTCTGTAGCGTCGATCGTTCTTGAATCTATACCGAATACATAGGGTAGGTGGTTTGGGTTTCTTATGAAGTCGATTAGTTCTATAGGTAGACGGATGTCATGGCTTATATAAGCGGAAAACTGAACGGATAAAAAATTAGGTACTGCCTCTGTAGGCAGAAAGGTAATGAGTGAGCCTGGCAGTAGTTTGTTGTAAATGCCTTCTTTTTTGCCTACTATTAAATGCAAGTTAGTGTGGGGGGGCGCCTCTGAAGTGAAAAGTTATATCAATGGTCATCGGTTCAGGAGCATTATCACCGCTTTCCGGGATGATGTCGGCATTGATATCGGATGTTAAGCGTATCGTAGAGCTGGCATGGTCAAGGGTAGGCTGTTGTATAGCCGGATCTTCCATCGCCCGTATCCGGGACTGCCAACCGTTGTAGTCCCAGTCGGCAGACCCAGGAAGTGCTGGTTTGGTAATAATGGGTTTTAAACCAATGTGAACACTCCATGTGAACTGAAAATTTCCTTTGTTTTTGAGTGCCAGCGCCCAGCAGGTTTTACGAATGCGGCTTTCATTAGGCTCTGCATCTGCTCCATTGTAATTTTCTTCCACGTAACCATCTTTGGGGAACGATCTTTCCTTGTTGAAGTTCTTGTCAACAAACGCGGTTTCCAGCAATGCATAATCTGAAGTGGATCCATCCGTATCGCCACTGACCAGATGTTCACCGGCATAGATGGCGATAAACAGGGATTCCGGTGAAGCCGAAAGATCAAACACGGCAATGCTGTTCAGATCGTTTTCAAGGTTGACCGTCTTGCCTGCCCGGGTAAAAGTTTTGAGTGACGTGATGTCCATGTAAATCAGTGGTGCGCTCCAGGAGTCATCATATTTCTTGTACGAGATATTGAAGAGCAGGCGCACCTTGGGGTTGGATGTCGGTGGGGGGGGCGGAATAATGGGAATGCTGCCATCTGTACCGGGTTTGATACTTTCTGTTGGCAGTGTGACTTCAATCTCTTCCGACACAGGAATCATATCCACCCAGGTCACAAACAGCCGGTTATTGAAGAATACCGGGCGAAGGGTGCGCTCAATCGTATTGGCATTGACCCCGATCTCTGCCCGCTTCCAGTCCGACCAGGCGCCGGGTGTCGGGTAGTCATATTTCGGGCCTTCAGTGCCTTCCTTGTAGGCGCGCTCGTTCATATCGACCATGCGCCAGTAATAGATATTCTCGGCACGAGACCGGCCAATGAAGTAATACTTGCCCTCTGCAAAGCGCTCAGTGTCGATATAGCCATTGATCACCGTCAGGTTTGCCACTTCCTCGAAACTGGCGAGGTAGGATTTCACGGCTTCCTGTGTCGTATCGATACTGATCTTGTTCTGGTTGATATCGTTTTCCAGATTTTCAAAGTAACCGGATTTCTTCAACCGCAAGGCCGGGGAAATGAAGGTTTCCGGGTAGAGCGCCAATTGCATGTTGGCGGCCCAGATCGGGTACTGGCTGCTGCGCTCGCGCCATTCGACGAAGTTTGCTTCGGTGGGTCGCAGCAAGTCATAACCCGGCTCCATGCCCATCAATGCTCCGTTGATGAACTGCTGAATACTGCCAATGGCAGAGGCCACATAACTGGTTTCGACTTCATTGATGACCTGATTGTCGATCAGAAAAAACTCATACAGATCGTTGGCAGTTTTCAGGCGTTGGTCCAGACCAAGACTCCTCAGTAAAGGGGAATTGGGAACCACCTCACCCAGGTAATAAGCGACCAGTGCATCCCGAAAGGATTCGTTGAGCTGGCTATCAATGGAGCGAGACATATTTGGAGCCTCCATGGCAGTTGATGTAAGTCCGTTCATTCAAGGGTCAGCGGCTGGCTCCCATGACGGCGTCGCCGACCTTTTTCCATTCGTCGGTGGTGCTGTCGCTGGTCAAGGCCGTCGCAGCCAGTAGCTGGGCGGTACCGAGGCCAGTCAGAGTGCAGATACCGTGCATGCGTCTCAGCCAATCAATCTGGTGCATGGATTTGCCGATGCGATTTGCCAGGAGTTCGCTTGCAGCTCCTATTTCCGTCGAGCTCCAATCCATGAGCGAGGCCAGACGCGCCGCCCACTGACTGGCTGTGGCGTCGGTGTTCGCCAGAACGAAGTAGCTGAGCAAGGCTGCTTCCGGATGTCCGGAGCTGTCACGCCAGTTCCGGTAGCGGTCCAGAACATGAAAGCTTGCCAGTGACAGAGGTAGCGGGGCGGCGAAACTGGCATGCAGCCATTGTGGATGGACCAGAAAAGTGCGCAGTGCCTGGGCACTTAGGCCCAGTTCCTGATTGACCTCGGCGTAGCGCAGCAGGGTCATCAGGCTGTCGATCACCTCTTGGCTTCTGGCGGCCAATGGCAGGCTGAAGCTTGCAGGCGCCGATGCATCCAGCACCTTGCCCAGAAAAGCGTCAGCACTGGTGCCCGCCCAGCGCATGACGGTTTCGCATCGATCCAGCGGCAAGCCAGCGTTGGACTGCAGCAAGCCTTCCACCAGGCGGTGCTGAACCACGTAGCCTTTGAACACGAATTCGCCCAGGCTGGTCCTGGCCGCTTCTTTGGCCTCAGCGCCCAGTTTCAGTGGTTCGATCTGGACAACGAGCAGTTTGTCGATGGCAGCCGAAGCGTTGTCATCCAGCACCAATGGCAGGGCCTTGACCAGCCCATGGGATTCGACGAGAGGAGAAAGCACGGTTCCCCACCAGTCGATGGCTGTGCCGCCGTCATCCTTGATCGGCAGGTTCAAAGGGGTCAACTGCTCCTCGGCAAGTGCGGTTGCACTGGCGTCCTTGCCCAGTTGATCCAGTTGGTCGAGCAGCGATTGAGGGAGTGTGGATTCTGACGGGTCGATTCCCAGCTGGCGACGGAGCGTCCACACGTCGCGTCCGGTTTCGTTGAGCCAGCTCACGGCCCACTCCAATTGCATGAGGATGTCGAGGATGTCGGGAGTGGTGTCGTCGCTCAATGTTTCGGGAGCCTTGAGCACGCCTTTTACTATCTGATTGCGGTAAGACTCGCCACCCAGCAGATCGACCAGCGCGCGGCTGGACGGGGCTGGAATATCAAGCATCGAAGCGATCCGGGTCTGGCGATACATCGAGGACAACATGGACAAGGTACGTTTGAACGGCTTGTCCGCGTCAGCATAGGCGTTGCGGGTGTCGACCAGAATGGGCCACAGACTTTCGCGGGTGTATTCCAGGCCCAGCGCCATGCAGATCTGGGCGAGTGTCTTGTTGCTGAGGCTGTCACCACTGGTCAGCCAGACGTCCTTGCCATCCAGTACCAATGGGGTGTCGAACACGACAGGGTAGTTAAAGGCCTGATCGTACATTGGCAAGTGCCGGTTGCTGGCATAGGCGCTCAATTGATGGAATAAACCGGCGAACTCCTCGGGCTCGATGGAGTAGTGCTTGCTCAGGTAGCGATAGGTACCCAGTGTTCTCAAGGTATTCAGAGTCAATACCTGGCCGGTGTTGGCTTCGCCTTCCGAGCGAATGACGGCCATGATCAGCGTATCCAGTTTGGCAAAGGGAATATCCATCCAGCGTTGCAGGCGGATCATGCGTTGCAGGCGGTCGAAGCGGTCCACGCTGGTGTTGATCAGTCGTGCATTGCCCTTGTCGTCTCTGCTCAAACCCAGCGGTGCCTGATCAGACGGACCATTGACATAGCAGGCCCCGTATTTGACAGCGCTCGCCTGAGGTTCGATGGCGCTGTGTCCTGCCGGCAGGACGTTGGGGGATTCATAGGGGGCATGGTTGTGTACAGCCAGCACGGCTTCGACGGCATCACTGTTCAGGCCGGTTTTCTCGATGAACACCTTGAGCGAATCCAGAGCGTTGGCCGCCCCCTGGATGTAACTGACACCGTAACTGGCTTTGAAAAAACGGGTGATGGTCAGCAGGTCTTCCTGATCATCCCGCGCGTCATCTGCGGTTTCGGCTGGCGGCGGTTCCAGGGGCAGGGCAGGGGCCAGCACAAGTGCCTGTTGCTCGGTGATGCCGAGCGCGAAAAATCCGCGCTCTGACGTGAGATAAATGGCTTTAGGTTCTGTTGCACCTGTTGCAACAGAATATCAAAACAAGCCTGCTGGTTCGGCTTGAATGTCCCAACTGAAGATCAAGACCTCTGTTGCCTCACTCCCTTTACCACCACCGACCGTGTATTTGATGTTCGTCGTCTCCATGTGGAAGGCTGAGAACACCCTGCGGATATCTGGATGGTCGTTCAGGCTGATGATGGCTTTACCTTTGATCTGCCCCAGCAGCTTCGCCATTGCCTCGTATTGCTCAAGGCCGAATGGCACGCCATAGCCCTCGGTCTGCCAGTATGGTGGGTCGCAGTAGAACAGCGTGTGCTCACGGTCATACTTCTTAATGACCTCCTGCCAGTCGAGGTGCTCTATATAGGTGCTGCTCAATCGTAAATGAGCAGCAGATAGGGTTTCCTCCAGCCTCAGTAGATTGAGCCCAGGCGGTGTGGTTGTGGCTGTACCGAATGTCTGGCCATCAACACGACCACCAAAAGCTGACTGTTGCAGATAGTAAAACCGAGCTGCACGCTGGATATCTGTCAGGGTTTCAGTCCTGGTCATTTGCAGCCACTTGAACACCTGACGGCTCGACAGTGCCCACTTGAACTGCCTGACGAACTCTTCCAAGTGGTTTTGCACCACTCGGTAGAGGTTAACCAGGTCACCATTGACGTCATTGAGGACCTCAACCTCTGCCGGTACCGGGCGCAGAAAAAACAGCGCTGCGCCTCCTGCGAAAGGCTCGACGTAGCAACTATGAGCTGGGAACAACGGAAAGATACGATCGGCGAGTCGGCGTTTGCCTCCTAACCAGGGGATGATCGGTTGTGCGTACATGCGGCCTCCTGATGGCTTTGGGCGCTCGTTGGCGGTGTCAGGAGGCTCTCGGCCTTCAAGTGATTAAGTGTCCGGCAACGCGGACATTTGATCTGTAGCTCAATGAATCCACATGCAGCGGCAAGTTTCCGACTGCAGTGGCCACATCTAATCTCTTGCATCATCTGCAAACCTTTTGCACTTCTGGTAACCTCCTCTATGCTTACGCGTGAGCGGAGGGCCATGGCTGGCTTGCAGGCTATACCTGCTGGTTAGTGATCGATTTGAGTGCTGCAACACTCAAATCGATCGCCCTTTTTCAATCCGCGTGTCTTGCCACTCGGTCTGGTTCGATATTCTTTTCACAGTGCTTTGGATCAAACCGGTCCAGAAACTTGCAAAGCATGCATGCCCAACGCTTTCCCTTACGCGCCTCTTTACCTGCCCTGGAACTTATCGTTTCGTCTTCATGGCCACCAAATGCGGTATTGGCCAACTGATCATATGAAACAGCCAAACGCCAAGCGCGGGTGCTGTTGACCAGTACAGCAGCGAGCATCCAGAGACCGCCTACAATCGCCGCCAGCATGCATAACAGCCAAAGAGCAAGGCCCAGAGTCAAACGCTTCACCATACGATCACCTCGATATCCGGCAGGGTTTCTGCACGGTCAAGCTGATCCTCCAGAGCCTGCCGTTTACCGATAATAGCGCCTGAATACTTGGCGTAGCCCTCAGCCTTGGCCTGTACTCGGCTGGCCAACTCAACAGCCGTCAAGCCTCGTGCATCCGCGATAGCCGACAGCAAAGGTGTAGCGTTTGAGGGGTCAAGCAACAGCGCCGTGGCCTCTTGCACTTGCTGAGGCCAGCTCTGCAGTTCTCCCGCCGGATAAGTACTTGTCAGGGCTGTCAGCGAAAGGTCACAGGCCTCATTGATAAAAAGCAGCCTGGCAGCCTTGGCAGCAGCCAGTTTGTTTGACTCCGCTGCTGGGTATGTCAGTTCACCCAGATATTGGGTCTCTCCCAAGGAGCATGCGGGGATTTCATCAGGCTGCCCTGGGAGGATGACCGCGACAAAGAAACCATTCTCACGGTAGTCAGACGGCACAGCCCAGACACGGACCAGTGCATCTGCATGGATCAATGGCAGTTCGATGTGCTGATTACCAATAATCAGGACTCCATTTTCAACCTTCATTACTTTCTCCTACTGATAAGAGCGCCAGCTCGGTTGGTGCTCTCTGGGCATGGTTCAGTGCATGTGAAGCGTTACGCCTTTGCGAGGCGACCGCCTATGTATGAACTCGCATCTGATGCGGTGGTATCGATGTGTAAACAGAAGAGCCCAGCGCGTAAACCATGGCCATCGTAGCCACCATGGATTGCTATACAGCTGGCGTTGCTGTTGAAGTAGTCGCCGTAACTGCCGTTGCTTGCTGAGGCATCGCCTGTGGCAGGTACGAATATGTCCCGCAAGTCGTAATTGGTGTCTGAGTCCTGAGCCATGGTTACCGGGTAACAGCTCCCCAAAGCAGTCCGGTTGGTCGATTGATATAGCTTGTTGCCGTTTCGATCCCAGATCATGTATCGGCCCGTAGCATCGGTTTGCAGGCCGTCGACCATCTGCCAGACATTTCCCCAAAGCCCCACGATGCCGCGCCAAGTAGCTTGAGCAACCTGCTGGCTATCAACCGCCAGGACACTGCCAGTACTGACGTTGCCTTGACCGATGAGCGCTTGCGAGTCAGATCCGCCCATCTCAATCATTGCCAGCAACTGGATTGCGGACAACTGGTAGATCGACCACAGTGCGAATCCACTTACGCCTGAGACGTTACGTGCTGCAGCCAGAGCCTGCATGGCTTGGAAGTCGATATTCACAAGCGGTGTAGCCCCGGCCTTAGAGCCCAGCTTGCTCCCGTCCGCAGTACCTTGGTACTTCCCCACCCAGAACTGAGCGAGATCCGCGCCGACATTCTTGAATGCCGGGTGCAACTTGAAGCCCGTAGCTGGTTGATCAGAGATCCAAACTGCTTTTTTTCCAAGGTGTGGGCCTGAAGCGATGGTGCCGCGCTTCACATAGAACGCTGGAATCCTGACCATGCTCTGGCCATCAACGACTTGGTCCTGGATAGCGCCGTAGGTGGCATGCGAACTGAAGAACGAAGCATCAGTCACCTTTGTGGCCCCGGTTTCGTCGACCCGAGCCCACGTGCCTGCACCGCCGCCGGTGGTCAGCATGGCAATCCCGATAACATTCGCAAAGGCAGCTTTGGTGATGAACTTGCTCTCGGTAGACCACTCGGACCAACCTTTTGCCGCGCCCTTGTGGCGAACCTGGACATAGTAGTCCTGCTGCCCCTGCAGCAGCCTTCCAGCCGGAACAATAGCCGCGAGTTTATTGACCGTATCGGTACCGCTATCCCACACGGGAGCCGCATAGGTCCCTGCAGCCTGGCGGATTCGCCACTGGCTGGCCTCGTGCGTATCTGCATCACCCGAGACAGTGAAAACTGAACTGGTGATTGTGGGTTGCTCAGGAACATCGGTAGCGTTGGCTGCCGGACCTGTGACATTTGGCGCAACGACATACACGAATGAGGCCGCCGTGGAAAAACTGGACACCGTCGAATAGTCGGACCAAAGCCCTGCAACATCCTGCACGCGAGCCCGCCAATAGTAGGTCGAGCCTGCGACGAGCACTGATGCTGGAAGAGCATATGAGAGCCCGGAACCCAACACCCCTGAGTCATGCAAGACTGAGGTAAATGTTGCGGTCGTGGATAATTGGAACTGAACTGCAGCCTGGGCATTGCCAGACGGTGAGCTGTAGCCTGCCAGCGCCAGACTCGGTCGTTCCATCACCTCGGTTGCCGCTGATGCTGGCGCACTGATCAGTGGTGCCACAGGGCGCAGATCTGGGTTCACGAAACCGCCCAGCCCCGTCGACTGACCCAGCGCGACAATGTGCTTGATCGTCATGGCTTCGCCCTGGATATCCAGGCGCAACGAACCATCACCACGCATCGGCAGAATGTACTCATAGTCCGCATAGCCCGAAGGGATATCACCATCGGTACGGCGCAACGACCAACCCGTTTCCTTCCAGGCGGGCTGGTAGCCATCGCGATAATACAGGCGGGCCAAGCCAGAGTTCAGTGTGCGTCGAATCATTACTGAGCCACCTGCAGCATCGGTACCAATATTGATGGAGCGAGTCAGGTAGATGTCACCTGGTACTGCTGCTGCATGTGATGCGCTCAGCACCTTGATGCTGGAGCGGCGAAGCGTTGCGGTATTACCCCAGTCGCGAGAAAGGTTGGCGGTTAAACGAATCCGTGCATTGGACAGGATCGTTTGGATCTGAACTAAAGCCGACACTGGAGCCAGCTTTCCGTTCGAGTCGGTCGCAGCAGGATCACTCAGGACATAAAACTCTCCAGCGCGAAGCCCTGCTGTAGAGGCAACGTCGATAGAGTCATCACCACTGACACCCTGAACTACGGCGATCGGCTCAAGATCAATCAGCGTGTAACCCGAGACGAACATCTCGAAGCGAATCGCATTGTTGCGGTAGAGCCAGTCCAGATCCACCGCCCGCTGTACCGATACAGCGCTGGACAACTCAACATCTGCAAGGCGGTCATTCAGGTCGCCGACCTGGCCGCTCAACGTCAAATTGGCGTCTTCTATGGACTGGCGCAGCACAATATCGTTGTCCAGAAGCATCTGGTTGGCTGGGTTGAACGAGTCCGGGTGAGCGACACTGGATGTGGTGAGCTCAGGAAGGCTGATTGAAAACTTCGGCTCGGGACTTGGAATCAGTGGCATGGCGTTTTTCCTCAGTATTCAAAATCAAGGTCGAGTTCGATTTCGCTGGTGGACTCGAACTCTTTGGGTTTCACAACACGACGCCCCATGAGCACGCCAGTATCGGTTTCAACGGAAAACTCACGCAGCACATGGTTGCCGGCCATTGCTCCAGTCAGCGTTCCACTGACGGTAAGAACCGAGCCCGAGACGTTACAAACAACCGGCACGCGAGCGAACTCATCGACCAACCCAACGTCCTCATCTGGTGAGTAGGGATTGCTACCAGAGCCAAAACACATCCAGGCAGCCTTTGATAATGTGCCTCCTGTCGCAGCACAGACTGCGACGTGCTTCCGGTAGGCCAGTGTGGTTGGTGTGGCGTTTGGGTTACTCATAGCGGCTCCTGAGTTGTGATGCCGTTGTTTTTGACGCGCATGGTCGCGCTGAACCTAATACCGGGACCGCCCAGTTCGCCGCCAAGCAGCCATGTGCCGTCCAGGCAATGCATGCCAATACGATTGAGCTGAGCATCAGCGAGGCTTCGGCCCTCATCCAAGGGCCACCCCTGCAAGGTCTGCTTGTCCAGGCTCCAGCGCCCATCCAGCATGCGAAAGCGGTCCTCCAGGACCACAGGTGCTGGCGTACGCGCTCCACCCATGGACATGGCGGCACGCAGCGAGATTTTTTGGCGGGTATTGATGTGACCGCTCTCCAGGGCAAGCCCCGTTGGCGATCGTCCATTAAGCGGTCTGCCATCAAGCCGCCAGCCACCATCAAGCAACACGTCGACATAGCCGCCACCGAGCCTCCAGCAACCGTCAAGGGTGCGACGTTGTGCAGGCTGAAAGCGTTGGCATTTGGAGTACTTCATGCGCAAGCGGTCGGCCATCGACTTCAGGGTGATACGAGAGTCGAATCTGGCTTGCAGGGCGATGATGATGCCCACCAGCTCATCGCGGGCCGGCGCATAGGCCTCAGCGACCTGGCGAATACGCTTCTGCTGCTCGCGTGACCAGTCACCGTCAGAAGCATTAAGCCGGATCGCATACTGCGCCCAGTGGCTGAGTGCGATGCGCTTCATGACTTGGCCATTGATGCCAGTATTAGGTGGTGTCAGGTTGACCTTGCTGTCGAGCAACCAGGTGCCGTCCAGCGTCTTGCCACCTGCAGCAACCCACTCGGCCTGGTAGGTCTTCTGCTCGATTAGCTCTAGGACCGGATAGCCGATGATCGACAAGGCATGCTTGACCGCCCAGGGCGTGCCTTTATAGCGGTGCAGTTCAATGGCAGTCTTGATCAGGGCACGGCGGTCATCATCGGACCTGGCTACCGGCCAAGTGGCCTCATCGAGCATCGAGAACTGCTCTGCCAGTATCGGAAGCAGCGAGGGCTTCACCAGGTCGACCAGGTACACCAGCATCGCGTTGAGGTCGAGCTGCTGCACGTTCTCGTTCAGCAGTTCGTTAAACCAGACGAATCGCTCGTCACCAGCCAGCGCGGGCGGCAGTTGCTGCTCAGCCATTGGCAGTACCCGCATCCGTCAGCGTGATCGAGCTGCAGACGGCCCACTCATTCCCGGCCAGCTCACGCGGTACCGCTGGCAACTCTACAAATGCCCGGTACACACCTGGTACCTGCAGGCGGCTGGTCAACTGCTCAGGAACGATATCGACACCCAGCCTGGCGCTTAGCTCCAGAACGTAGTCATCGGCAGCCGCTCGAACGGCAGCCATGGTGGTGACCCGATCGGCGCTATTAAAGAAGACGATCCGGGCGTTGATCGAATAGTCGACCTGAGTCAGCAGCAAGGCATGCACGGTGTCGCACAGCGGGCGGACCTTCTCGCCGTTCACAACGTCCAGCATGCGCTGCAACAGGTCAGCGGTCGGCAGCCCGCGAGTCGTCAGGGGAAACAGCGCGACGTGGCCTGGCTGCTGTCCTTCAGCAGGACCATGGACGGCCACATCAATGATCGACTGATGTGCTGACATGGCGTGATATCGGTACGCGCCTCGGCTGCCGGCGTTCGAGAACGCTTCAGGTGCCAGAATGATGCGCTCGCGGTACCGGTCATCACTCTCGTCTTCGTCACCATCGGCGCTCACAGTGATGTTACTGGCCGTCAGGTCGTTCAACTCAGCATCTGATATGAGGCTGATCTGGCCCACCGCCCAATCGTTGCCGGTGTCACCAACCGTGCTACAAGTGGCAGTAATGCTAACCTGAGTTTGACCGGCCAGGATCAGGGCATCGGAGTCAGTCAGAAACGCAATCTTGCCGTCTTGCGTGGCCACCCGAGTGCCTATCGGGATCAACCGAGGCTGCGTTGCTACTGTCGCTAGGGTGAACCGCAGGGTACAACGTGCCGCGACAGCCAGCAGCCGAGGGGTGTCCACCATCTCGCCCAGGTAATCCAGGATCGGTCCATTCGCGTACCTGACCAGCAGTTGCTCGCCGGCATTCTGGATCGACATCTGCAGGCTGGTAGTGGCATAGGCGATCTGATCGATGAACAGTCGTTCGACCTGGGCTGGATACAGCGTCTTGCCCGACTTAGCCTCATATCGAGCAATAAGATCCGCTTCGGTGGCTGCCGGATCAATGGTGACGAATACCGGCTTAGGCAGCTCGCGCATACGACACCTCGGTCAGTTGTGGTAGACCATCGGCGACACGCCAGGTAATCCTGAGCCATACCTGTGAGCCTTCAATCGTCGGAGTGACTTGGACAACATTGATCCGAGGCTCCCAGATACGGATAGCGTCCACGGCCTCGCGCACCAAGTGCGGCACAACCCGGTTTACGGGCCAGTCGATATAGAGGTGGATGTCGCTGCCGAAGGTCGGGCGGTGCGGATCACTGCCCTTGGGGGTGGTGAGAATGATACGGATCGCCTGGTCGATATCACGCAGGCCTTCAACGACCGCGCCGGCAGTGCCCAGTGCGGGCTGCCAGTGGGCGGCGGTGATACTGGAAGGAGAGATAGGCGTCGTCATGCGCCCATAATGAGAAGGCCAGCCCCTACCTGCCTCTAAACAAGTTTAGAGTCCGTCTTTGCGTGACGGTCAGCTACTGCCGCTTAATGCGAGTGGTGATTCGAGTTGCCACCCGCATCCATCACCGAGCCAGCAGCATCGACATTTCCTCCAACCGTAACATTGCCGCTAACCTTCAGATTCCCCTTCAGATCCACCTCAGCTATGTCCAGCGTCGCTGAGGGTGCCTTGACCGACACAGGTTCACCGCACTCAACGCTGAGGTTCCTGGCGCATTTCAGTGTCGTAGCCCCTATGCAATCCACGGCCATGACACCTTCTCTGCGGTCGTAGGTCACGGTAGTGCCGTCACTGAACCGAATAAAGTCCGTGTCTTCGTCGACCACTGGTGGCGGTTCTGCAGACGAATAAACCCCGCCCAAGTACACGCCACCCACACCATCAGCATCGAGCAGCAAGGCCACTTGCTCGCCCAGTTCAGGCATCAGTGGCCTGCGCTTCGTGCCTTGGGTGTTGCGCTGCGGAACGCTCAGCCAATAGCTCTCGACACCATCGCGGTCATCAAGACGTACTCGAATCCGGCACCCCTGGTAATCAACCGCACTGACCTCGCCATACTCCAATTCAACGCCCATCGTTACCTCTTACGCCAGGGTGTCGCCCTGGGAAAAGCCATAGTGAGACAGCGCCAGGTCGGGCTGCGTGCTTTCTGACGTGAACTTGATCGACGGTGCTGATACCCGGCACAGATCGAGGTCGACCGTGTAGCCGCCATTGCGATTGATCCGGTGGTGCGCTGCAGTGATAAGGTAATTACCGCCCAGCTTGCCGGCAGCGCTCAGGCCGATGACATTGCCACTGACCAGGTTGGGCTGTCCCATCATTGCCCAGCCGCCCGTGGTGCGCTCTCGGTTCTTCTTGGCCAACTCGGCCTTTGCTTTGGCCTTGGCTTCTTCCACCGACGCTGCCCGCTTGCGACTCTTCTTGGTATCAGCACTGGTCGTGGTCTGGCTTGCGCTGCTGGGCACTGCCACGGTCTCGCCGTTCTGGATGTCGTAGGACATGAGCTTTTTGGTCGACGGGTCCTTGTGCTTGACCTGCACTTTGGCCGGTACCGTCATAATCTGGTCCCTCAACCTGACATTCTTCAACTCCTTCAGGCTCACCTGGACGACAGGCTTGCCCTTGGCCAGCTCGCTGATGGAGTGGAACACCAGCTTGGAACCGGTCACTTTGAACGCATAGTCATACTCGTCAGCCAGGTTGCGCAGAAACTCCAGGTCAGGCTCCTGCTGCGTTAGGCGATCGATCTTGATCGGTTCGATGCTGCCAACCAGAGTTAGGTTTTGCCGCTTGGCGATCGCCTGGGCAACAGCGGCCAACGTGGTTTTCTCATAAGCTTTGTGCTCGTCGGTTCGCAGTGCCGTGTTGATACCGGCTGCGATCGCACGGATGGTCACAGTAGAAGGCGGCGTGCTGAAGTTGATCTCATCGATCTCTAGGCTGGATAACTGGCGCAGCGGCTTGCCTTCCCAACCCATCGCCAGGGTCAGCTTATCGCCATGACCGGGGTACCAGGCGTCCAGCCACTTGCCATCTACGTCCTCCAGCTCGACATCGAGGCTGTCAGCCTGGCCGCTCAGTACGTCCGAATAGAAGATCGATATAAGGTGCTTGCTGATGTCGCGGGTAATATTGCGCTGCTGGTAGGTCAGTACAAATCGCGCTTCAGGCACCTGGGAAGGCGTTAACGCATCCATGGTGGAAGATCGTCCCCAGTCGTAACAGGTTCAAGGACAGGGATTGCCAGCTTCAAGCCTGAAGGCAATGCCCTGGTAATCGGCACGTGGGGATTGGCCTCAACGATCGGGTGGTACCGGTGGGCATCGCCGTAGTAACGCCAGGCCAATTGGTCCCAGCGTTCCCCCTCGACCGTCGTGTGTTCCAAGAACATCAAGCTCTCCTTGTGACGACTTGCGCGGCCAGTCCGGCGATGCGCGGTGATGCGCTTTCCATCTTGTCGTACGCCCGGCTCATGGATTCGCCCGAGCGCGTGAACCGCTCAGTAACGTTGTCCAGGTCAAGCGGGGTGAGGCTTGACCGGGCAATGCTGACATCGCCCATGACACCTTGGCCCAGGGCAACGATGTCTGAACCATCTTTCATCAGGCCAGCTACCTCGGTGAGCCCACCTATTGGCCCGAGCATGCGCTCACTCAAGCCGATCAATTGTGGCGCCTGGGCAAGCAACGTGGCCGGGTTGAAGTTCTTGACCGCGTCATAGATTCCCTTTGCCTGTTTGATCATGTTGCCAGCCTGGCGTGCGTAGCCAACCACCTGCTGGATAGTGCTCTTGGCCGGTGCAAGCTTCGATACCACTTCGGGAGTGGCCAGCTTCGATGCCAAGGTGTTCTTCACCGCAGAGTCCACCAGACCGGCTTTGACTGTCTTCGGCTTGAATTGGCCATCAAACTCCCGCAGGCCGACCTGAACCGCAGTTGAGAAAATACGACCATCAGCGGATGCGCGCTTCGGCACGCTGCTGATGTCCGTGACAACGAAGGTGCCGAGGTACTCGCCGCTGCCCAGGACAAACGCAAGCGGCTCATGCTTGGCTTTCAGTTCGCGTAAGTTGCGCAGACGGACCTCGGGATCGCCTAGCCACGGATGCAACTGCATGGTGAAAGTAATCTCTTCTAGGCCTTCACCAATCCACTCCAGCTTGGGCTTGCCCTTGATCAGCGGATGTTCAGCCCAGTCGGCTGTGCCTCGCTGCTCCATACCAGTTATGCCGCTGGCGACCTCAAATTCCAGCTTTCCCAGGACCGCAAACATCAGCGTGCTCCTGCAGCAGGACCGTAGCTACGGCGCGCCTGGTCGTGCATGTAGCGCTCCATGAACTTGACGAAATCGGCATAGCCCGCCTGTAAAGCTGAGCCCACCTGCGCACCTACGCCTTCGCCACCGGGAACACTGATCACCGGAGCATATGTGATGGAAGGCAGGCCAGAGCCTTGACTGCTACTGCTCATTCCATCTGGCCCGGCCATGGATGAACCACCTGCAGACATGCTGGCCCTTGTCGCGCCGGCCAGGTTGGGCAAACCCATCTCGACCATCGACTCGCTTGCCATGCCCAACGCCGCCTGGCGCACCATGCCTGCCTGGGAGGCAATGCCGATCGCTGCGCCTTCACTGATGTTGGCCCCGTAGCCCATGAACACCCGGCTCGGCGACTGAATGCCTAGGGGGTCGGTGAACCAGCCCTTGATCGAGGAGCCGATGCCCACCACTGTGTCCTTGGCGCTCTCCAACTTATTGCCCAGGCCTTTGATCAGGCCATCAATGATCATCCCGCCGAAGTCTGTGAACTTTGCCGGCAGCTCAATCCCAAAGTACGTCGAGACGCCCGCAAAGGCACGGTAGAACAAGCCGAGCGGCGAGAAGTTGGCGATATGGGCTGCCATACTGCCAAGGCCACCGCTGAAGGCATCAGGCAACGCGGTTATGCCTTCCAGAACCCAGCGCAGGGGCGCCAGCAGGCCGCTCAGGATCGAACCGACAACCTGGCCGAACTGGATGCCTGCATAGCCGACCCGACCCAAAGCATCACCGGACATGTCGACCGGCGTCAGTAGCTCTTTGAACCAGGTGATCACCGGCGCCAGTAACTGGCCCAGCTTCGTGAACATAGGACCAAATGGAGCGAATGCTGCCGAGAAGGCGGTGCCGATCGGCCTGATGCCATCCATGAAACCGGTGAAGAAACCACCGACGAACGCCTTGATTGGGTCCCAGTATTTATAGATAAGCAGGCCAGCAACAGCGACGGCTGCTATACCAGCCACTATCCAACCAATCGGCGTAGCCATAATGGCACTCCCGAATGCTGAAAGCGTGCCGGCGATCGCGGGAAAATGGACCAGCATGTGTGCCTTCAGCAAGGTCCACTTTGCAGATGCTGTTGTGAACATCGTGTTCATCGCGAGAAACGGTGCCATCACCAGGTTCGCTCCATAAGCGACTCCCAAGATCCCCAACTTCAGGCCGAACAAAGCACCCACTACCGCAACGGTGCCTTTAATAACTTCGGGGTTTTGGCCAGCCCAGTTCGAGAAAGCTTGCGCGACCGGAAGAATTGCCGAGGTGACATCAACCAATGCAGGCAGCAAGACGGTGCCTACGGTGATTGCTACATCGTTCAGGTTGGTAGTGAGCAGCTTCAACTGCTCTTTGGGGCTCTGCATTCTGCGAGCCCAGTCTTGGTCAAGCACACCCTGTTCAGCAGCAGCCATGCTGCCTTTCTGGATGTTCCTACCCTCATCTCTGTTCGCAATGGCAGGCCTAATAAAGGCAAGCACTTGCTGGTCTGCGAACAACTCACCCAGTTTGTACGATTCGTTAAGGCGGGCGAGCGCGGTTTCACGCTCAGTGTCATCCTTGATCGCCATAACTTTTTCAAAGTCAGCGGCAGCTTTTGGACCTTTTTTACTCATGTACTGAGTAATGATGTCCAGCATGGCCTGCATGGGAGTCATTCCCTTGGAGACCAGGTTCTTCATTGCGTCCTGAAGATCAATGCCCGCATCCTTGAATGACTTGAGCGTGTCGGCAGCAGTGATTTTTGACATGAAGTTCTTGAAATTGTTAGCGGCTTCGTCGTTGCTGCCAGCACCTTTACGGGCAATCTGTAAAGACGCACCGATCTCAGCTACAGCGCGCTCACCGGTAATACCTAGGGCGGCGAACTGGGGGGTCAACTGCGGCAACCATTTGGCCATGTCCGCAAGCTCGAATTGACCACTCTTACCTGCGAACGCGAGCATGTTCATAGACCGTTCAAGCCCCGCTGCACCGATCCCCAGATTGTCATTCAGGGCAATGGCAACGGAGCCTAGGTCATCCATGCTGGCACGTGTGGCGGTCGCGGTTTTGGCCATGATGGGGGCATAGCCTTCAAGCTCACGAACGTTTGAAATGCCACCCGCAATGAGCACGGCCGTTCCCTTGGCGACCTCTTCCTGAGTCTGGTTCCATTTCAACGCCGCGCCGCGCATCACATTGCTGAGAGACTCTTCCTTGGCCTGATCAAAGCCACCTGTAATAGCGATATCGTTCGTCTGGTCCTTGTAATCGATCGCCGACTTCATCGAGAGCACGACAGGCGCAGCGACCACGGCCGCATTACCGAGGGTCTCCATGATCTGGCCACGGGTTTCGCCGCGTTCTTCGGTATGCCGCTCTTGCCGAGCAATGCTTGCGTTGAGGTTTTCCTGCTTGACCTTTAACTGGTCGATCGTGCGGCCCAGTTGGGTGTACTGACTGCGCATCTTCTCGATGCCAGTGCCACCACGTGCCAGGCTCGCAGCAAGTTCTGCACCGAGCAGCTTTTGGCGGGTTGTGAGGCTGTCAGCGGTTCGACCAAGCAGTTGCATGGTCGAGCGCGCAGATCCGAATGCAGACTGCAGAGAGCCGGATACAGCGGCCCCGATGCGGAGCCCGACAAGAACTTCATTGGCCATTGCCAGGCTCCTTGAAAGTGTACTTCTGGGGTATTACTTGGAGTTCATGCGTTCTGATGCTTCGATGCGCCGATCAATTTCGCGTTCGCAGGCTTCAACCCAGAACAGGTAGTCCGGCATCTCCAGGTTCGCTATCTCCGACGGTTGCATCCGCAGTACCAGGAGCAGCGCTTCGTCCCAGGATTGCAGCCAGGTCTTGTCCCTCAGCCATTCCCCGAAACACCTTGGTCAGGGTTGCAGAGTCGGCAATATCGAGGTCGCTCAGGTCCTCCATGGTCATGCTGGTCATCTTGGCAACCAGAAAGTCTTCCTGATCGGCAGCGTCAGCGCTGTACTTTTGGGCAGAGGCGATGTCTTTGCGCTTCAGACGAGTGATCGGCAGTGACTCGATGCGAGTACCGAGAGCATTGTTGAAAGGGAATTTCAGAGGGATTTTGAGAGTATCAGCCATGATTGCAGCTCCAGATGACGGGGTTGTCTTTGAAAGAGTCCAAAGCGTCGCATCTGGTCTTCGGCCTGGCTTTTAACCGACTTTAAAGAGAAGCCCCGCACAGTGGCGGGGCTCCGTTTGCATCCATGCAGCCCCGTCCATGGGGCTCATCCTACTTCGCCATCAAGCCTGGCCAGTGTTCTTGCGATAGTTGACCAACTGGTCCTCACCGTTGACCTTGAAGATGTTGGCCATGTAGTCCAGGAGTAACACTTCTTCACCGTCGAGCACCTGGCGCACGTAGGTCGCTGAGAAAGGCGATTCGTACTTAGCCGGGTCGCGCGGCTTATGACTGCCGAGTTTGTACTCTTTGAATGTGATGGTCATCATCGTAACCAGCGGGATTTCCTTTACCAGGCCAGTGCCATCGAAGACCTGGACGTTCGAGCGACACTGGAGCTGAACTGCCTTGAACGGTGACGCCAGCTTACGGGCTGCGTCGGCATACATGCTGTTCCAGTTGATCTTGCCTTCGATTTTGTCAAAACCATCAGGCAGTTCAATCAACCCGATGAGGCCAAGGCCAAGGAAGTCGCTGGTGACAGCCTTGACTGAGCCCAGGTCAATTTCCTCGGCTTTACCCAGGAAACTGTTGCCATCAAGGTAAATTGTGGCGTTTGAAACCCGATGTGCAGAAAGGCCCATTACGGTGCTCCCAGGTTGACCAGGTATTCCCCGGTGATTTCAGTCTCGAACGTGCCGCGCTCGAATGGCAGTGGCACGGTCAGCTTGTAGTTGAACAGCACATGCCCCAGTTGCAGCTCGGTCTGAGGGTTGCGTGCCTGGTCGTACCAGCACTCGCCACCGATCAGCGCCTCGTCACCAATCAACTTGCGCAGAAACAGATTCACGCTTTCGGTGATGCTGTCGAGTAACGCATCCGTGATGGGCATATCGACGAACTGCAGAGAGCTGTAGCGGATCGACTCGTCGACAATGTCCTTTGTACGGCGGACATTCTCGAAGTTGCGCATCTCAGTCACTGTCGGCCATGCCGCAGTCCGGTTGCCCCACAGGCGCAAGCCGGTACCGAACGAGTTGAACACGGTGGTGATGCCGTTCTCGTTGAGCAGGTTGACCTCACTGCTCGCATCATCAACACGGGCGGTTAGTGGACGCTCCAGACCGATCACACCCAGCAGCTCCTGGTTGGAGCTACTCCACCAGTAGCCCTTGTCGTTATCGACTTTGGCACGCAAGCCTGCAGCACGAATGGACAATGGCTCCAGGCGCTCCAAGCTCGTCGCGGTATCGAGCACCTTGACGTGCGGATAACACAGACGAACACGGTCGCTGCTGGTATTGAAGTTGATCGCACCTGCAGGGCCGCGACCGGCAATGCACTGCTGCACAGTGGTGCCGATCGGCGCATCGATGTACGCAACGCCGCCGACCTGTGTTGCTGCAGCGATCAGTTCAGTGCTGACAGCATTGAGCTGGCTGAACCATGGGGCGATGAAGATCTTCGCGAAAAAACCCAGGGTGTTATAGCTGTCAGCGAAGGCCTTGATACCACTGCGCTGGCCAGCGATGTTCACTGCACCGACGATCTCGGCCAGAGTGACTTTGCTCGGGTCTGCATGGGTGTAATCCGCCAGGACCGCGCCATGAACTGGAATAGCGCCTGTGCGCATCCGCGTGACCTTGCCGGTCAGCATGTCGACTGTGAAGTCTGTGTCTTTCACGTAGGCATTGCCAGCGGCGGCAGGTTTCAGCGTCAGAGCCTGCAGCGCCCCGTGCCCCAGCTTCAGCAGGTCGTTATCGCCAAAGGACCGAGCCTGGTCGACGACATTGGTGCGGTGAACCAGCGGGTCAAGGACGTTGACCACGAGGACTGTGCCAGCGCCAAAGTCATAGATCCCTTCCAGGGCTTTCGGAATGCTGAAGCCGTCCAGGTCCGCTGGGCCGAACTGCGCACCATCGGTATCATTCAGCGACAGAGTCACCGCATTGACTGGGCCGACGGGCGCGGTACCGACCAAGGCAATGACCGCAGACTTGACCACGCGAATGGCACGAGGGCCTCGGGACACTTCGATCGTTTCAATACCGTGCAGGTAGTTAGCGGCCATCAGGTTTTCTCCTTGCCGGTCTTGGCGGGAACAGGTTGCAAGTGTTCGAGTACCAACAACACCTGGACATACTCGTGCTCGGCAGGCAACTCGACTTCTTGCTCGGGTATGAGCTGGACATCCAGCAGCTCTTTGGTGTCGCCCACACGCAGTGACGCTGCACTTTGAGGGCCTTTGTATAAGTAGCGTGTCAGTTTCACGGGCTTTCCTCGAAACGGAGCTGTGTAAGGCGAGGCCCATTTTCGGGCTCCATGATTTGCATCTGTGTTGAGCGGGTGGAAATGTCGAGGCCGTACTGCCACAGCCCTTGGCTCTGCCCGATGAATGTCTCCGCAACAGGTCGACAGGCAATGTCGCAGTGAGGGGGCTTCCAGCCCGTAAGCCTGGCGCGGATACGATCCAGATAGCTGATAGCCCCGTCCTTACCATTCAGCTGTCGAAACACCAATGTCAGACGCAAGGTGATCTTTCGAGCCTGGAACATTGAGTCAAAAGACTCAGACTCATCAAACGTCGACTTTCCGAAAGCCACGAGAACCGCTCCCCTTGGGTGGTTCATCCGATAGCCACTCGGACTTTCCGGGAACAACTCGACCATCAACTCCTTGCCAAACCCTGTTGCCAAGCGATCAACCATCGACGTCATCAGTTGCTCGGTTTGGGTCTGTGGTGGTGAGGCTGGCCGGCTCATCAGTATTTGTCCCATTCCGTGTCGCTGAACTGCTGACGTCTGGATCTGACGCGGATCTCGCCGGGCTCTGGGGCTGCCTGACCGGATGGCATGCCCAGGGTTACAACGCCATCGCGAATGCTTTCCAGCAGCTTGATGGTGTCTTTGCGGCTGTCCTTGACCGCATCCGGCAGCCCACCTTCAGGACGGCGCTGGTACAACCAGTGCCGTGCCAGATAGACCACCGCATCCCGCAATACAGTGGGTACCGGGTCGAGTGGCAAGGTGTAACGACCGCGCAGATAGCCATCCACCAGTTCTTCAGCCTGACGCACACCGTCCTCGACCACTGACTCATTTGCCTCCATGGCTGCTGAGTCGTCGTTCGAGAGCTGAATGAGCGTCATCTCAGGGATGGCGTTGCCGATATCGGCGCGGGTGCAGTAGCGCATCGGTCAGCAAGCCAGCTCAACAAGCGCTTCAGGGAACAAGCACATGGCCAAAGGATTGGCCTGCGCTTCCAAGTCCCAACCCTTGCCCAGCTTGCGTTCTTCCGCTTTGCTGTAGAACGGCAGCCCCATCGTGTTGACTGTTTCGTTGTAGTTCGCGGGCGCGTTGAACATTTTGAAAATGCCTTTCGCGACCGGGAACACGCGGGCTACGTTGCTCGGAATGAAACGCTGGCCACTGACTGTCACGTCGTACTCGATGAACTCGATACCACCGAAGGTGAAGCCAGAGCGCATGTCACCACCGAGCCGATCCTGGGCTTGCTGATAATTGGCAAATGCTGCTTTGACCTTATCGTGTTCAGTGAAGGCATCGAACCAGTCCGGGCCGCACATAGCTCTGAAACCCGTGACCATGACACTGCCCAGCTTGGATTCGGCATGACGCTTCGCATCCAGACAGATCTTACGAACGTTGGTCCCACCGACATCTAATGCTACAGGGACCTTCTTTTGCTCGACGCCGAACTCCTCGTAGAGATCCGCGATGACAGAACCGTCAGCGTCGAGCAGCTTGCCGCCCAAGGCACCGACCCGTTGAAACTCACGGGTAGCTTCGACGCTGTTTTTCATTTCCTGCAACTGGTCGTTGATCACGGTTGCCTGAGGCAGTGCTGCCGTTTCCTGGCCGAACGAAGCAATGCCTTGCAACTGGCTGGGCAATATCGGACGAGAGACTGGCAAGTGAAGGGTTTCAAAGGTGCGTCGCGCACGACCACCGCCTTTAACCGGCGCAGGATCTGCGTTGCGCGAAGTGTTGGGTACCAGCACCAGGCGCCCTTCATACTCATCGATCACGACATGAGTGGTGGTGATGCCTTTCTCTTCAAACAGGCCCATCGCGCCGACCTTGCCTGGAACAGTGGGCAGTTTGTTGATCGCGGCACTGAGGGTCGCAACGGTAAACAGATCTTGAAGATTCATAGCGTTTCCTTAGAGCGTCGCACGGGCGACGATGCCCAGAGCGATAAGCTCTTCCAGAGCGGTGGATTTCTGCGCGTCGGTAATACCGGCAGGCCAGGTAAGTTCGTTGATATCCAGGACGCCACCACGGGCAATGACCACGCCTGGGGTATCACCCGTGGTGGCGTCGACACTCTCTGTCAGCACTGCGGCAGCTTTCTTGGCAGCGCCAGTACCAGTTGGATCAAGAACCTGGTACTTGCCGCTGACCTTGGCCAGCACGCTGCCGAAGGGGTAGATCGAACCGCTCAGAAGCGTGATCTTTTCCTTGGTCCAGCCAACTGCTACTTCGACCAGGAGCAAATCGCCAACCTGCTTGGCGGGTTTAGACGTAGCCATACGGCCTCCTATTGCTTGCTGCGCGCTTCTGCGTCAGCGACCAGCGGGTTGATGGATTTATCCACGGTCTTGCCAGCGCGAGCCTTGGAGGCCTGCTCGCCGAAGTTGACGGCCCCTGTCAGTTCCTGGAACACGGCCTTGAGTCCGTCTGCCAGAGGTTGGCGGTCATCAACTTCACCGAACTCCAGGGGCTTGTCGCTCGACTCGGCAAAATTCAGAACTGCAACGACTGCCGGCACGTGAGCCGGCTTCATGCCGCTGGCGACCAGGGCCTCAGCGAACTCGGTGTTCTTGACGCTGATCGCTTCCAGGGCAGCGGCCTTGTCGGTCTTGTCGCGCAGAGCCAGGCTCTTTTTCAGTCGCTCGTTTTCCGCCTGCAGGGCGGCCTGTTCTTCCGTCGTCACGGCATGTACCTCAGTAGTGGATTTGGGTTCGGAGTAGGACGGGCCGATGCCTTGCTCTGGACGACGCGCAGCTTCAGCCAGGCTGTCGATCTCCCAAGAGGGGGCGACCTTGTCGGCGGTCTCGGCACCGAACTGGCCGATCAGAAATTCGCGAAAGCGGCGCCAGAGGCCGGAACTGACCTCATGTCCAAAGTCGCCGAACTCGATCACACCTTCATCGGTATCAGCGAGTTCGATCGGTCGCAGGCCTTTGATCGATGGTGGCTGTGCGCCGAGAAAGCCGACATGGCGTAGGTAGTACACACCTGGCACAGGGTTGCTCGGTGAATCTGGGTGGTAGAACGATGCGGAGATTTTCTTGTAGCTACCACGGCCAACCAGCTCGGCGAACGCTGGGTCGACCTGTTGAGTTTCGGCAACCAAGCCCTCGGATGTTGCCTGCAGAGACTTCACCCAGCCCGCAGCCGGTGCATCATGCTTCGGATGACCAATCACGAGAGGCGCTTCGTGCAGAGCTGGGGAGTAAGCACGCACCGTGGCGGCCAGGTCGCTCTCACTGAAATTGAAGCTGTCACCGCTCATTGCGGTGTGCTGACCTGGCTTGAAAATATGCAGTGGCTTCATCGGGAGTCTTTGCGTGTTTGTGGAATACACGCACAGCCTGCCCCACGAGCTGAACCAGGACTTTTAATCGGGTTTAAAGAGTGATTGAAAGGGGAATTTCAAGAAACGTTGCGTATGCACCTGCTCATCTGATCATGAGGTGCGGCAGGGAGTGCTTTATAAAGCTTTACAAGGCCCATGCAGATAACTTCATTGGGCAGTTGTTATGAATCATAAATGAACGCGCCTAATCGCGTCCTGAAGCCTTACAGGCGAGCAGCCTTTTTAAGATGCAGCAACGCCAAATCAAGAAGCGCCTCTTCAGCTTCAGGCTGCAATACTCCGTTTTCATCCATCGGCAGATAAGGTCGGGCTGGAATGTCACCCCACAGATGCGGAAAGGATGCCTTTGAGCCGCCAAAATGCATCATGGCTGCATAAGGTTTGTTGCTGCCCACCACTGCAGTAGCATCCGTGGAGTAGCTAGAGATCGAAGCTGCCAGGCCTGCCGAACTGACCTGCAGGATCTGCCCCGGCCATGTGCCAGATTTCTCGCGTTGCGAGATCCGCGCATCTGACAGCTCGGTCCAGTTGGGCCGACCTTGCTCTTCAAGGTTCTCTTCAGTCTGTGATGCCAACTCGGCAGCAAGTGATCGCATAAGCGGAGCAATATCACCCACGGCCCATTCGATTTTGTTCAGCAGTTGCTGCAGGCGCTGGTGATCCATCTCGATAGTGATCATGTCAGTCTCCTTGCATGGCATTGGCCTGTTTGGTTTTCAGAACAGCAGCAAGGCCTGTACCTGGTGCATGATTGAACCCTGGATCAGTGCGGAACAAAACCACCCGACCTTCGGCATTGGTTGTGCGGACAGCGGTTACTTGGGCAGTGCGAACTTCGCCAGTTCGTAAGTTGGTACCTGTTTCAACTGTTTCAGTCTGCATCCGTCCAGCACTGCTATCTACCGCCAGCCCTTTACGTTTGAGCGCAGCCTCGGTCAACGCTGTCACCCGGCATCGGCAGCGGAATCCGTTCGGTGGATAGATAACAGACCAGATCGGGTCATCATGGCGATAGACCTTTCCACTCATAACGCGATGACCAGGTCTGGTTTTTCCATCAAGGATAGCGACATAGCGCCAGTACGGGTGTGTGTCAGCCGTCTCTTCCATACTGACCTTCCGGCCTGCCATATACGCACTTTGCAGATTTGTCTGGTAGATCGTCTGAAGACGATGCGGACTGCCCAACTGGACCATCTCAGCATTGCCTTGGCTATCGACAATTGCCTGTTTTCCCCACCAGCCCTGCGCCTCAAGAGTAGGCTGCAGCGTTTTGATGAATTGGGACAGGGTTTGGCCATCCTGCAGGGCTGTCTCCAAAGCTGCACGGATATCAGACAGTAGGTCGAGGCGCATGGCTTTGGCGACAGTGAATGCCTTGTCGTGAGCCTCATCGAGCATGTCCTGCCATGCCCAGGTAATGGCATAGCCTTTGGACGTCATGTACTCGACAGCCTTCTTTGGCTCAAGACCAAAGATAGCCTTCAGATCTGCAATGGTCGGCTGCTTGACAGGTGCCTTGGGTGTTTTGTTCTTGGCCATGTCAGTCTTCCAGGTCAGCAGCGGCGCTCAGTCGGCCCCACATATCGGCGACGAACATCAGACGTGTCAGGGTCTCTTGCAGCCCCTTGTCATCCATCTTCGGATACACCTCGGCGAGCAGGCTCAGTGCTTCGACCTCGGTTCGGCCACGCTGTAGTGCTTCAAGGATCGGTGCAATCGCTTGTTCAGCCTGCTCCTGCAGCAGCTCGACGGGTAGTGCGGCAATCACCTGGTCAAGCGCGGTCTGATCAACGAGGGGCTTGAAATCTGGCTCTGCGAACTCAGCCGCAGGCGCTGCCACTTCTTGCGCAAGATCTCCTTCTTGCAGGTTGTAGGTCCGCATCCAGTAAGCAGGGGTGAACTTGACTCCCGAGTCGGTGAGGTTCTTATCGCGTTCGGCCAGGGTTTTGTCGATCTCATCCTGTTCCCAGAGTTCATAGACCGGAGCAACCACCGCTTCGCCAAAGTTGATGTCTACGATGCGGCGGATCACCGCGTTAAAGCTGGCTGCCACAATGCCTGCATCACCATCGCGGATATCATTGGTGACTTCTGCTCCCGCCATCGCACTGGCCCGGTTGCTCTCTTTTTCAGTGGTCTGGTTTTGTCCGAGCATGGCCACGTTGATCTCGCTACGGCAGTACTCCAGTAGTTCGCGATACACATCTGCACTGTCAGCTTTACCAGCGGCTTCTACGATCGACACACTTGAGTCGTCAGGGATCGCCGCCACGGCGTCCTGCACCATCGCCTCCAGGCTGTCGAGCAGCAAGTCGGTTTCCGCATCGGTCGCGCCACGTGGGTGCTTGCCGATCACCCAGGGCGAGCCGTATTTCTCTGTGAACTGTACCCAGAACTTCAGCCCGCCTTTCATGAAGATGGCCGGCCAGAAGCACATGCTCAGGTCTGGAAAACCGTAGGGGTTGGCGTAGGTCGCATCCTGGCGTGCCACAACGAAACGCAGCGGATCGCAGATCTCACCGTCCTTGCCAGCCTCTTTCGAGCGAAAACGCAGTGCGTTGTCCTGGTCGTAGAAGAACCACTCAGCAGGCTTACCCAACAGATCCTCGGGCACGGTGAACAGCCCAACCGGCTGCCACATCAGCTCAACGGGTTGATAGCCGTAAAGGGGGGCATCGAGCAGCTCACGGATCACACGATCAAGATCCAGGTCGGTGAGCCAGTCACGAATGAAGCGCTCGACCTTGGTCGGGGCGTTACCACGTTTCAGCCCGCGCTCCAGAGCCAGTACAGCCGACTTGCGGCGGCGCACGTTACCGCCGACCAAGGCAGCGCTGCGCAGATCGCGATAAGCCGTAATGTCCTTGCCTTGGGCTTTCAGGATCGGATCAGGGTTTGGCAGGTTGATGCCACTCATTGAGGCAATGTCGGCCCGGCCACGAGTGGCGACGTGATTAACGAGACCTGGCGAACGCTTGGCGTCTGCAAAGCTCACGAACTCGGTGGGGCTGACCCACACACCTTTGCTTTTCATGCGTACCCCTGGGTGATTCGGCGGCCCTGGCGAGGGCGACGTGATTTGACGCTGACCGGTCCTGAGCTGACTTCGAGCGTGGCGAAGTTGGCCAGCGCACCGGCCCCTGCAAAGTCACCGTGGCGGTACAGGTCAGGGTCTTTAAGGTCTTGAGAGCGGGCCTTGACGATCATCGGGATGCCGTCGACCTGCTCGATGGCGCGGATGTCCTGGTGCAGTGAATCGTCCTTGGGCATGGTCACGGTCCCGTCCTCGAAAAGCTGCACAAACTTGGGCATCCACATGCCGTACCAGGTGCGGCTGAGCTTCACCTGATGAATGCGGTTGTGGCCGAACTCATCTGCAGTATCCTCGGCCAGGGTCTCGCCACTGCCGGTGGCATCCAGCGCAGCCCCGACGAACTGGGGCAGCCGCCGTAGGATGTAGAACAGTACCTGTTGCTGTTGCCGGGTTGGCACCTTGTGCATCTCGACAACGAACGGCACATCGCGGTGACGATCCTGATCAACCGACATCGGGCTGATGATGGAAAAGTCTCGGTGCCGGGCATAGTCCATGCCAGCGTAGTGGCGTAGCGCACTGTTCAACGCGGCCAGCAAAGGGGCCAGATGCTGTTCAATCCATGCATCGACGTACGCTTCGCGTCGGTGGACCGGCTGTAGGGTAAAGTCATCGTCCAGCGCCAGGCGAAGGACCGTCCTACCGGGGCGCATGGCTTCATCAATCCACACACCGGGAATACACACGCCATTGCCGTCACGCGGGATGGCGTCCAGTTCTTCGCGCATCTGCGCTTTACGCGGGCCATATGCGTTACGAATCTTCTTGTACCAGGCTTCCTTGCCTTCGGCGGTCGCTTCCTTCCCGGCCATGAAGCACACGCGCTCATACAAGCCGTTGGCCACAGCATCATCGAAGGTTGCCCGGTAAACGACAGCAGAGTCTCCGTAACGGTTGTCACGGATGTCGTTGGCCATCTGGTTGAAAGCATTGCCCTTGCCGTTGTGCGTGCTGATGATGACGATCCGACCGCCCCAGATCAGCAGAGCCGTTGCGGCATCAAGCACAGCGGAAACGTCACGGTGAAACGCCGCTTCGTCGATCACTACCTTGCCCTGCAGTCCGCGCAAGTTGGCCGGGTTGCTGGACAGGGCCACGATCTTGAAGCCTGATGCATAGCGAATGCGGTAGGCATTGATTTGCCGGGTATTGCCATCGGTGTCCTGGTCTTCAAACAGGAACTCTTCGATCTGGCTAACACCGGACGCCTGGGCTTCAGCCATGACCCGCGAAAACTTTGCGCAGTAGCCGATAAACTCCAGGCCTTTTTCCTTGGTGTCGCCGATGTAGAAGCAGTCCATGCCGCCAGCGCTCTTGCGAGACGCCGCGGTAATGACCGAGTCCAGCGCTTCGGCGAAGGTGATACCGGTACGGCGGCCTTTTTCGCAGAGCTTGATCTGGGCTTGGATGCGCAGCCAGTCGGCCTGGTGCGCCATCAGAATGCCGTCGGCGACCGGGTTATAGCCCTCAGGGATCTGCCTCACGCTATCGGGCAGTTCTTCCCATTCGACAACCCGCAGGGTGCTGGTTGACGGTTTAACAGCAGAGGCGCTCACGTCACACCCCCAGAAACTTTTGGCGCCAGAACTGGGCCTGGTCTTCGGTCATACCTTGGGTCTTGACTGCCTTGTCCAGCTCAGCAGATTGCTCTCGCAGCAAGCGTTCACGGGTGGCTTTCTCAATCGCCTGGCGTTCCTTGACGCTCATCGTACGGGCTTCCATCGTCGCCTTCGCCGCCCTGGCCAGCGCCGTCACTTCACTGATGGTCACCTCGTCCTTTTCGTGCGCACCCAGAGCGGCCTGGTAGGTCAACGTCGAGATGGCTTCGACAAGCAAGACACCAGTCTTGTCGGAGGCATCCTCGCCTAGGGCGCCGACGAATGCCTCGGCCATCTCACGTTGCTGGCGGGCCTTCTGGGTCAGTTCTTCAAAGCCCTGTTTGAAGCGGCCCAGGGCGCTGCGGCTTGGAGACTTTTCATTCGGAAAGCGTCCCCGAATATCATCAAGCATGTCATCAAGCGTGAACCGATCTTCACGCAGTAGCTTCTGGATATAGGCCTTGACCACTGGGGGCAAGCGGTCGATCGACGATTTACCTGCCATGATCAGGCTCCCGGACGTTTGATACCGGGAACGCGGGCACGGCCAGCGGCAATGTCCTGACCACGCTCCGTCAGTGTTGCCACCAGCACTGGTCCGACATCGCTCAGAGCAAGCGCACCTTGCTCAGCCAGCCAGTACAGTTCCGTCTTCACCTGGTCACGACTGAGCGAGTGGCCGTAGCTATCCAGTGCCATTGTCAGCACCGAACTGTTGGCCCGGTAAGCGACCATCTCAGACAGTAGGCGCAGTAAGACCAGGCGGACGTCTTCGCGCAGAAACTCGGCGTAATGAGTCGTCATTTTTTATCTCGCAACAGGTAGTCGTTAATCCGATCCAACGATCGGGACAAAGGGGCCAGTGCATCCTTGACCCCCGTCAACTCGGATCGCATGGCTTTCATATCCCCGAGCAAATCGGTGACGGCAGCGTGATCTGGCAAGTGCCGGATGTGTTCCTCCAGGGCAATAATGCGAGTACGCAGCACCATCATTTCCTGGGCACTGGCGGCCTGGCGGTTGGTCAGCCAGGTGTATACCCCCAGCACGGCCATGACGACCCACTGCACCGTTTTCAAGCTGAAACTGGTTTCTTCAAAGGTCATCACAGGCCTCATTCATCAAAAATTGCAGAGTGTCTTTACAGTCTGCGCAGTGTTGAGTGCCAGGCTCGGCCTGGCGTCTGTCCTCGGGAATTGCATCGCCACAGTCTTCGCACCGATACCCCGAGTTGCCGGATCTGTGCTGCAAACCACTGCGGCGTGCATACAGCCCTGCAACCGCTTCTTCGTCATCCATGACGGGTTCTACAAAATCCATGCAGGGTCAGTCCTTTTGCAGGTCGAGTAGCGAGTTGAGTTGAGCCAGATTGTCTCTGGCCCAACGTCCGTAATCCTGGGCGTGAGCAAGAATGTCTGCTGGGGTGACGCCGCTTTCCAGTAGTTCGGCGTCAGTGCTGGAGGCGGCGCTGGTCGCTTCTGCAGCAGTACCGGCAGCGGCAGTTGAACTGGCGGCGGGCACACCAAGGGCGGCGTTGTAGTCGCGCAGCCAGCCAGCAGTAAACACGCAATGAGGAACAGGCCGAGCAGCAGCGCTCGGCTCGGGTTTGTACTGAGAGGTGACATGGGCGATCCGCTCCTTGAGTTGCTGCACTTCGTCAGCATGTACCGTGTACTGGGAGAACAAGGTTTCTTCAGCGGCCTGAGCGCGGTTGACCTGCAGTTGCAGATCGCTGTTGCTCTTTTTGGCAACCGCCAAGGCCTGCTCGGCGTAATGCTGTTTCAACTGGGCCAGCGCAGCAGTTCCTTTGGCTTCAGCCTGCTCGTAACCACTGGACCACTGCTGCTGGCCGTGGACATACGCAATCGCAAGAGCGGCAACAACAAGCAGGATCTGCCAGCGATCCAGCAGCCATTTCAGAATCTCAGCGACGCCCATAACCACCTCCATTCCCACACCAGAACCGCATTTTTCGGGAGCGCCGCTTGGCGGTGGACACCCCTGTCTTGCCGAGCCGGTATTGGGGCAGCGGAGAACGATGCCCCCAACGACCAGGTGAGCTGACTCCAGTCGTGCAAGCCAACCGGTTAGGAGCAACGCAGAGCCGTGGAAACCAGCGGCAGATGCGCGAAAATGCGAAACGCAGTAGCCGCATCAGACGATCTCCTGGTCTGGGCCTTGCTTGATCAGGCGCACTAGGAACAGCAGCCCGGCCAGCACGCTATTCGCCACCGCATACGCAGTGGGCGACAGCTCGGCTTGCCACATCGGTAACAGGTTGGCCTGTACAAAGCCGAACACGGCAATGAACAGACCCAACTGAACGCTGTACAAGCGATAGCAGCGGCGCCATTGGGGGATCAGCTTCATGCTGCAATACCCCGACCGTGAACTGCATCAGGGACAACCCCAGCCAACGCCAGGCCTTCTTTGATGACGTTATCGCCATACCATTGGCCGCCAGGCAGGGAGCCGGTGCCGTTCTCATGACGAACGATGGCCATCACAAGCGTGCGCATGGTGGCGTAGTCGTAGACATCAATGGTTTCGTCATTGGGGCCGATCTGCAGCACACCAGCCACGCTGATGACGTAGGCCTCGGTGTTGTTCTCGTTCGGTGGTGCCCAGCGCTCGATGATCTCGCGGACGGTGTCAATCCGGCTGCCGTCAGCGGCGCGGCGTTTGTCCTGGTACGTGATCAGGACACGGGCGATGGCGCGGATGCCCCATCGAGGGTCGGTGAACTGGACGAAGTCGGTGTCAGCTTGACTAGCCGCCTGGCCCTGCCAGCGCACGCCTTTCGCGTGACGGATGTTGCCGGGGTTAAAATTGCGGATGCCACGGGGATTGGGTCGCATATACGCCTCCTGCCGTTGTTCGGCGCCGCAGGATGCGGATGCCAGAAACGAACACGCCGCCATGATCGGCGGCGTGGTGCAGGAGGGCTTTTAATCCGGTTTAAAGAGATGGCGGAAAGACATCTCTATGTAATCACTTTACGATTCCCATTGAACGGTATACACCTCGGCCACCGGCGACAGCATCCGAATGTGTATTTCCATCAATACGGTTCACTGCATACAGAGACATCAATTCGGAGCAATCTTGTTTGGTCTTTGCGCCTAAAAGAATGGCATTCACGCCTTCGATGATATCGGTAGCCTCTGCGTACTGGCCTTTCTCACGAATCGCCTTGGTTATGAACCATACAACGTTGGCAAGCTTCTCTTCGTTTTCAAAGTTACAAACGGTCATGCCTCTCTTGAGTGCTGCTTGGGTACGTTCAACCTCTGGCGAACTGCTTTTCAGTGATTTATCCAAGCTCAGTTCAGTAAGTTTTTCCGCAACGTTTTCGGCTCTGGCGAATACAGAAAGTAGGGAGAGAAGAACCAAGATACAAGCTTTCAAAATACATTCCTTTGATGATGAACTAACACGACCTCTGGATTCAGGTAGAGATCATTTATTTGGGCTCTGCATGATACAGAACGCTAGAAACCCGGTGGCTAGTGTTATACCCAATGACCAGCCTTGCAAAGGTTCGGGTAGATAATCCTTCACTAGAAAGCTAAACACCGCTATAAAAACGCACCCTCCAAAGATTTTTAGCATCCGAAGGTCTTCTAAATCTTTTTGGCGTTTTCTCTCTTGCTCCTCTTCAATTTCGTCGTGTAGACGTAAATCATATTCACAATGCATGCACAGCTGCGTAAATCGCCAAGCAATGTTTCCACATTGCGGACACTCTCGAGCCATAGCACTACCATGAGGTGGAGTTTGCTTACCACCAGAATGAATCTCAAAGGTTTGTTTGCCTAAATTTATGTTCCCATGATCGCCCTTGATCTTGATGATGAACTCATGATCTTTACCGTCCTTAGGAAGGCTTTTAATTTCCTCATCAAGTCTATCCGATAGCCTGGAGATCAATTCATCTTCGCGCCGCATAAAGCCCCTTCGTCACATCAACGATTCACTACTAACTTCAACACTCGTTCGACCTGGGGCTCGTCCAGTCCTTTATCAGCGCTAACCGCGTTGTAAATTTCCGCTGCAACCGTCGCTAGCTTTCGGGCCGGCCACTTTCGTCCTGCCCGTTGAGCAGCAGCTTCGAGCATCTCGGTGATTCGCTCTAACCGATCTATGTTGATCTGCCCCAAATCATCTGAGCTCCCAGATGCAATATCGCCCGGACTTGACGATCCCGTGAGGATGAATTGCACATCCGCCCCAGCCTGAGCAAAAGAGAACAATACATCTCCACCTGGCACGGTGGTACCACGCTCATACCGCCCCCAAATTTCGCGAGAAACCCCGCACAAGGAGGCAGCACTGGCCTGATTCAGGCCTAGACGCGCTCGCTCTGCCTTCAATCTATCAGCAGAAAGAGAAGAAAAGGACACAAAAACCCCTTGATAAAGAGAACTAATGTTTACATAATCATTTGCACAAACAGCAATCATCTTTGCATCACAGGAGCCACCACCATGGCCACCCATGCCAAAGCCCTAACCGCCGACCAGGTGAAGGAAAAATTCCGTCAGGCCGGCAAAACCATCTCGGAGTGGGCGACCGAGAACGGCTACACCCGTAACGAGGTGTACCGCGTCCTCAATGGCCAAGCTAAAGCCAATTACGGCAAAGCCCATGACATTGCCGTCAAGCTCGGCTTGAAGCCAACCATTTCGCTAGCTGCGTGAGGTCGCTAATGGACAACTCATATGGATTTGATATGAACCGACCAGTCATCGGGGCTCATTACGCTCGAGGGATTTCAAATACCGAAAGTCAGCCAGCAACTGATCGGCCATATCCTCTAGCGTCTGTACGACAACTGCCCGACCAAGCACGTCTGGCCCCAGTCTTTCAGCAGCAATTCTCAGATCAGCTTGCAGCTTTTGCTCGTCAAGAATGCCTTGCCGTTGAAGGGTTGCCGAGAGAATCAGCACGCTGCGAGCAATGCCCTCAATGCGGCCAGCCAGCTCATCAAACTCCTGCGTGGTCATTGTCATGACTCCGTATGTCAATTTACCTGAAAAGATTGCTGTAGATGCAAACCTTTTGCATAGGCGC
This sequence comes from Pseudomonas cichorii, assembly GCF_015471405.1. Classification (GTDB taxonomy): domain Bacteria; phylum Pseudomonadota; class Gammaproteobacteria; order Pseudomonadales; family Pseudomonadaceae; genus Aquipseudomonas; species Aquipseudomonas serbiensis. The sequence goes on along the minus strand of NZ_BLVZ01000002.1, from coordinate 427,476 downwards.
AAATCCCTTTTTTGTTTGGAAGTGTCTGTTTTGAGGGCATTCCAATGAGCCGACGCCGCTGGAAGAACCTCCAGCCCACATCGCTCCGTCATGCACTTGAGCTATGCAAGGACTTTGCTCGTGAGCAGCACAAACTCAGCGTCGAGCGAATTGCCGCTGAGATGGGGCTGGCCGACCACTGGGCTCTTTATAAGTGGTTTCAGACCGGACGCATGCCCGCGACTCTCATCCGCCCCTTTGAGCGCGCCTGTGGCTGTGACTATGTCACACGCTGGATTGCCGCGAGCGCGGGGCGACTGACAATCGAAATGCCATCCGGTCGCAAGTGTTCAGCGGAAGACACGCAAGCACTTCAGGAACTGCTGACCGCCGCTGCCGGAAAGCTTCTGGCCTTCTACTCAAAGAACGCAGAAGTAGAACCCACCCTTGCAGCAATCAAGGCCGCTATGGAAGCCCTTGCTTGGCACAACGGGAATGTTGCCCAAACCCAAACTCCGCAACTTGAACTGGGAGATCAGCCATGAGCGTGTCGATCTCGGCCTCTGCACGCGTGCTGCGCGTTTTGAAAGCCCTCAAGGGCCACACGATCACTGGGCTTAGCAACACCGAGCTGGCTCAGCTGGCGGGTGACAGCCCCAGCAACATTACTCGTGCCATGCAGACCCTCATTGAAGAGGGCTTGGCAGTCAAGCTGGACAATGGACGGTTCGCGCATTCAGTCGGCATGTTGCAAATCGCCCAGGCTCACGCCGAACACATGGCCCGTCTGCAGGGCCGCATGCAGGAAATTAACCAGCGCATCGCTGCTGGCTCGATGAACTAAGGAAACCAAGATGGCGCGTACAAAACTGGATGTAACACCGAAGGTTGAACTGGCTCCACTCGATGCCGAAGCTTTGACCACCAGCCAGAACCTGATGGCTTCGATGATTGGCACTCACAGCAACGAACGTGACCTGGTCAACCAGCTACTGGGTCAGGCACAGATGGCCGATGCAATTGGTAAGTTCACCGCGACCGTCGCGGTTTCAAAGATGGCTCACGTCAAAGAACACAAGCTTTATCAGGCACTGGCAGGAATGCTTGACCGCGACGGTCGCGGTTTGAAGGGGACTTGGGAGGAGTTCTGCAGCTTGCTGGGGTCGTCGGCCCCCAAAGTCAATGAAGATATTCACAACCTTCGCTCGTTTGGCGAGGCCGCTCTCGAAAGCATGAGCAGCATGGGCATCGGCTACCGTGAAATGCGCCAATACCGCCGCCTGCCTGAAGACTCGCAGGCCGCTCTGATAGCGGTAGCAGAGACTGGCGACAAGGAAGCCTTTTTGGACCTTGCTGAGGAAATCATCGCCAAGCACGCCAAAGATAAAGAAACGCTGACCCAGCGCCTGGACGAGACCAATGCTGACTATGAGGCGCAGTCCAAGGTCATGGCCACCAAGACCGCCGAGTTGGACAAGACACGTCAGGAACTGGAGAAGACGCGCAAACGCATCCAGGCCCAGCCTGCCAGCGAAACCATTACTGAACTTCGCAAAGAAGCCACGGCAGTTGCGTATGAGGCAGAAGCCATCATTCGCGGCTCTATACGCGAGGCCTTTTCCAAGCTCGCAGAACTGCAGATCGAAAGTGATGACCAGCGCTTCCTATTCGAGGCCAGCTTAATACGTCAACTGGAAATCACCTTGGGCGAGGTGCGTAGCGAGTTCCACTTGCCGACCAAGCTCGAAGGCGCTCCAGTCTGGATGGATCAGGCCTGACCTATGACGCCCATTCAAACCCAGCAACTGGTGCAGATCGCCCAGCGTGCCGCAAGCGCGCCTCATGGCCAGCGCACGCTGATCTACAAGGACGGCGCCGTTGAAATGGGCGTCTCGCTGCAAACCCTGCAGCGCAAGCTCAAGGAGGTCTCCGTGAACATCAAACCACGCAAACGCCGCAACGACGCTGGTAACAGTGCGTTGCCTGTTGCGGAAGCACGGTTGATCTCGGCCATGCTGCTGGAGTCCATCCGTGCAAACAACAAACAGCTCTCGACCATTGAGCGTGCGGTCGAGCGCCTACGCAGCAACAACATGATTTTGGCCGGTCGGGTGGATGAAGTGACGGGTGAGTTTAAGCCGCTGTCTTGCGGGGCCATTACTCGCGCACTTCGCACTTACAAACTGCACCCGGAACAACTTCTGCAAGATGCACCGGCTGTCTCCCTGGCGAGCAAGCACCCAAACCATGTCTGGCAGATCGACGCCTCGATCTCGACCCAGTTCTATCTGGCGGACGATGGTGCGCGAGCCATGAGCCAGTCGGAGTTCTACGAAGGCAAGCCGGGCAATCTGAAGAAGATCGAGCGCCAACGACTGTGGCGCTACGTGATCACAGACCACACGAGCGGTACGCTGTACCTGGAATACGTTCTGGGTGCTGAGTCTGCCGAGAACCTCTGTACGGTGCTGATTAATGCCATGCAGAAGCGCCACGCAGCAGATCCGTTTCACGGCGTCCCCTGGATGCTGATGACCGACCCTGGCGCAGCAATGACCAGTGGCATCTTCCGCAACCTGTGCCGGGCTATGAGCATTGAGCTGGTGATCAACCAGGTCGGCAACGCACGCGCCAAGGGCCAAGTCGAGCAAGCGCACAACATAGTCGAGCGGGAGTTCGAGAGCGCGCTCAAACTCCAATCCGCTGAAAGCCTGGCACAGATCAACGGCTGGGCAGGCCAGTGGATGCGCTACTACAACGCAACCTCTATCCATACACGCACCCAACGCACCAGATTTGGCGTCTGGCAACTCATCACCGCCGATCAGCTTCGCCTGGCTCCCGCCGTCGAAGTCTGCCGCGAGCTGGCCGTCAGCACGCCAGAAACCCGCAAAGTAACCAACCTTCTGCGCGTGAACTTTCGGGGCACTCAATTTGATGTCAGCACGGTGCCGGGCGTAATGGTCGGCGAGCAACTGCTGATCACCCGCAATTGCTGGCGAGACAAAGACACAGCCATCGCGGTGCTGGTAGGTGATGACGGGCGTGAGCATTACCACGTGATCGACAGGATTGGGGTGGACCAGTTCGGCTTCGCTGAAACCTCGGCCACGATTGGTGAACAGCACAAACACCACGCCGAAACGCCAGCTCAGCAGTCCCGCAAGGTCCTGGAGCAAATTGCAACCGGAACCAATAGCGAAGCTGAGGCCGAGGCAGCACGCAAGGCCAAGGCTGTGCCGTTTGGTGGCCAGATCGATCCGCACAAACACGTCACCGACACTTTACTGCCTTCGTACATGCCACGTCGCGGCACTTCGATGAACGTCAACGCGCCCTCGATTGAGCTGGCCCCACTGACCCACGTCGAAGCCGCGAAGCAACTTCGCTCCCGCCTGGGCACCACCTGGTCGGGCGAGTCGTTTGCCTGGTTGCAGCGCAAATTCCCTGAAGGTGTTCCTCAAGACCAACTTAATGCCATTGAGGCCGAATTGAGCGCACCTGCAGAAACAGCTCGCCCGGCACTCGCCCTGGTACGCGCCGTAGGAGGTGAATGATGTTGAAACTCAAGTCTGTATTGCAGGGGGTGGGCCGGCCTCAATCGGCCTTGGCCGAGGCGCTGAAGGTCAGCCCGGCCACTGTCGCCCAGTTGATCAATCACGGCCAGTGGCCCCGCAGCCTGGACAGTGAAGACCTGCAGGGACGCATTCGTGCGTTTTTGGTCGAGTCCGGGGCCAATGATGCTGACGTTGCAGATGTATTTGAAAAAGTGGACCCACCGTGCGCCAACACGGCAGGTCCGGCCCTTAATGAAGAGCCGTCCGGGGAGGACGAACCCATGCTACTACCAAAACAGACCCTGAAGGCAGCTACACGTAAAGCTTTTGGCCTTTTCAGAGATCCTTTCGATGAGCTGCAGGACGCCAAGGACATGTGGGTCAGCCCCGACATTCGCTACGTTCGAGAAGCGATGTATCAGGTGGCGCGCCACGGTGGCTTTATGGCGGTCGAAGGCGAGTCAGGCGCTGGCAAGAGCACTTTGCGCCGCGATCTCATCAACCGACTGGTCGAAAACAACGACCCGGTGATCATCATTGAACCCTACGTGCTGGCGTCTGAGGACAACGATACCAAGGGCAAGTCGCTGAAGAGCACCCATATCGCCGAATCCATGATGGCTGCAGTCGCGCCACTGGAAAAGGCCAAGAGCAGCCCTGAGGCTCGCTTCGCTCAACTCCACCGGGTGTTAAAAGAGTCACATGCTGCGGGTTACCGGCACTGCTTGGTCATCGAAGAGGCCCACAGCCTGCCGATCCCGACCCTCAAACACCTCAAGCGCATCCTGGAACTGGAGATCGGGTTCACCAAACTGGTCAGCATCATCATAATCGGACAGCCGGAACTGGCCGTGAAACTCTCCGAGCGTAACGCCGACGTGCGCGAGGTTGTGCAGCGCTGCGAGCGCGTAACGCTGCCGCCGATTGAAGGGCAGCGCCTGGAAGAGTTTCTCTGGTTCAAATTTGAGCGAGCAGGCAAAGACATGCGCCAAGTCATCGACGAGAGCGGCGTCCAGGCTATTGCTGCACGTCTTTCTCAGGTCGCACGTCGCGGTGGCCGCGATGAGGCCGTTTCGCTCCTGTACCCGCTGGCCATCGGCAATCTGGTTATCGCAGCGTTGAATCTTGCCGCCGAGCTGGGCGTGCCTGTAGTCAATGCTGACGTCGTAAAGGGGGTGTGAGATGGCACACCTGTACCTCGTACCACCACAGCCCAAGCCACCACTGAGCCTTCTGGCTCATGACTTCCAACCCATGCTCGCTGCGTTCAACCAATTGACTCGGGATCTTCGCGATGCGGGTGCCAATATCCGTTCGCTGAACTTCCTGGATAAACGCATCGTGATCTCAGGTGATGACCTGGACATTATTTCACGCCGCTTTGGTCATGAGATCCGTAGTCAGAGCAGCAAAACCAGCGGGCTCCACACCCGCCATTCAGTACGCATACGCGATATGAACGTGTCCTGGTTCTCACGTGTAAAGGAGCAGGACAAATGAGCGAATCCATTGTTTTTCATGCCTGCTCAACCCTCTGTAACCCGGATCTTTTGAGTGAACACCAAGTGCGCGCTGAGCTGAAACGGGCCAACGATGACCTGTTCGGTAAAGACCTGAAGATCATTGAGCTCAAAGAGCAAGTTCACGCACTTGATGCAATTTTGGTGAGGCTGGCCAAGCTGCAGATATCGGAAAACTACAGCGAAATTTACAACGAGATGCAGCGTCTTGCTGCTCACTACCAAGAGCAGAAAGTAGCACAAGCTGCAAGGCAGACTCACTGATGAATCAGGCTCTGAAAACCTCAATTGACACCCTGACTACAGCCGTCAGATCTGAAACTCCAACCATTTTTTGGCAAGAGGCTATGGAGCATGTCGCAGTGCTTCTTGAGCATGTACGAGGCTCATCAAATGCCACGGATTCAATCAAGTTAACCCGAGCAGCTACTTCCGAAGGTCGTTTTTCAGATGCAGCAGATCACCTTGACCAGGTACTGCATTCCCTTCAGGCCTTGGCGGGGGCGCACGTTGTGCCCCTGTCAGACTTGCTGGTTGATTTTGAAGCTGCACTCATGATCAAGCCGTTCTTATGGCTGGAAATCGGCTTCAACAGAGTGAGCGGCTGGATGATCACCGTCTATGACAAACAAGGGGGATTTGAGCGTGTGGTGGTGCAGGAGCACGACCTGAAGATCGACGACACTTGCCGATCTGCGTCACTCCAACTTCAAGCTCTTATAAAGGAAGAACATCATGTCTAACACCCAAAAAACGCCGATCCCCGTAGGCTTCTGGCAGGACGCACAAGGTCGTCTCGTTCACGAAAGCATGATCAAACCGATTGATGTGGAGCGCGATCGCTTAGTGCGCGATCTGGTTCAGCGCGCAGACAAAATTAATAGCGAACTGACCACTTTCAAAGCTGGCGCATTCGGCGATATCGAGGCTTTCGTTGAGCTGAGCGCCGAGCAATATGCCGTTAAATTGGGCGGAAAAAAGGGCAACGTCACCCTCTACAGCTTCGACGGTCGCTTCAAGATCCAGCGTGCTGTGCAGGAATCTATTGCGTTCGATGAACGCCTGCAGGCAGCACGTGCATTGATCGATGAATGCCTACGCGATTGGACTGAAGGTGCCCGCCCGGAAGTGGCGACTCTAGCGAATGATGCGTTCCGCACTGACGCTCAGGGCGAGATCCGTACTGCACGAGTTCTTGCATTGCGGCGCTTGGATATCAAGGACGAACGCTGGCAGCGAGCAATGACAGCGATCGGAGAGGCATGCCAAGTGGTGGGCTCTAAATCCTACATCCGCGTATATGAGCGAGTCGGAGACTCCGATCAGTACCGCCCAATCAGCCTCGATATCGCGGGGGTGTGACATGCAGTCAATCATTATTCGTTTACGTTACTCGACGGGGGCATACCACGCTTCCGCATCTGGTCATAAGGCAAAAGCGTCTTCTTCGATCAGTGGGCAACATGCGGCCGAAGCCTTGGTAAGAAAAATCTGCCCTATGAATGAGGTCGAAAGGGTCGAGCCGCTCAAAAGCGCTGGAATAAAAAACACCATTGATCTTCGGTTCCATTTCAAACAAGTCTTGGGGGTGTGACATGGAAGAGAATCGTATCCTCGATAAAATAAAAAAGTGCCTGGAGATGGCCAAGTCCAAAACCAGCAACCCCAATGAGGCAGAAACGGCGCTACGCCACGCGCGCAAGCTGATGGACATGTACAGCTTGGAGATGGGCGACGTGCTGGCCAGCATGGCGTGCGAGGTGTCGATCCTGGCAGGATCAGAGGGGCCTCCTCCGGCCTGGCGTGTTCGCCTGGCCCAAGTATGCAGCCTAGCTTTCGGTACCCGACTGATCATTCAGACAAGCCCCTTAAGTGCTTCACGCTTCATCCTGATCGGCTGCGCTGCGGCTCCCGAATTGACCGGTTATGCCTATCAGGTGCTGGTCCGGCAACTGCAGAAGGCTCGCCGTGAATACCTGGACACGCAGAAACGGTGCAAGCGGTCGACAAAAACAGCGCGTGGGGACGCATTTGCCAATGCCTGGATTGATGCCGTACACCAGAAAATCGACGAATTTTCCGGTGTTGAAGACAACATTGCCGAGGCGATCGAAGCCTATATTGAAAAGCACCATCCTGAACTGGAAAAGGCAGAAATCAAGCGGCGCAAGCTCAAGTCACGGGATGAGTCAGCGGCAGATGCTGGCTACCAGGCTGGAAAATCCGCTCAGTTGCACCGAGCGGTAAGCCATGAGCCTCGTGCCCGGCTGACGATGGGGGTTTGAATGCGAGTTCAATGCCCTTGTTGCGGCGAGCAGTTCCCTCTGGAAGCCGGGTTCTTAGATGATGAGGGAAAGCGCTTGGCTGCCCAGTTCGCTGATATCGAACCGCGCCTCGGCCGGGCGGTCCTCGGTTACCTACGGTTGTTCAGCCCAGCCAAGCGCGGCTTGCGCACCAGCCGCGCTATCAAACTGGTTGAGGAACTGATGGCCTTGGTCAAAACCGGCTCGGTCACCCGTGACGCTCGGACTGCTGAATCAAAGCCGGCGACTCCAGCAATGTGGGCAGCAGGCATTGATCAAATGCTGACTCAGCGGGAGCGCCTGACGCTTCCGCTGGACACCCACCATTACCTGCGCGCTGTGGTGTATGGCATAGCCAACGACCCTGCAGCGGTGATCAAGGCACAGCCAGTGACGCCGGGTCGCTCAAAATCCAGCATGACTGTGCAGCAAGTGCACCAGGAAAATGTTGGCCGAATCAAAAGTGACGTTCTGCTTGGGATTTGTACTGCAGAAGAAGGAGAGCGCCGCATCGCGGCCTTGGGGGATGAGGCATGAGTACAGATGAAAGGTTGCAACTGATCAAGCTGATCCATGTGGGCCGCCGCGAGCTGGGCATGGAGCCCGATACCTACCGACTGATGCTTGCTGGCATGAAACAGTTGGGTGGCGTCACTTCGACAGCAGATTTGAGCATTCCAAAGCTGAAGCTGGTTTTGGAACAGCTCAAAGCCAAAGGTTTCAAGGTACGTCCAAACAAAAAATCGGTTCGCCCGATGGCTGGCGATGCCCAGTCGAAGAAAATCAGGTCTATGTGGCTGGGCCTGCACGCTGCTGGAGTTGTTCGAGATTCGTCAGAGTCGGCGCTAGCTAAGTTCGTGTGCACGATGACAGGCGTTAAGGCGCTGCAATGGCTGACAATCGCTCAGGCCGGTCAGGTTATCGAGAACCTCAAGCAGTGGGAGCAGCGCGCAGGTAAGCAGAGCTCACGCTTGCAGGAGCCTATATGAGTATGAGCAAATCGCGCAGCAAGGCACCTGAGCTGCTGACGGATCTGGCAGAGCAGATATCTCATGCTCTTGTCGAGCTGACCAAGCTGGATAAGGAGCGAGCTGACCAGGTGGGTCGTGAGGTGGCCGAACGGATTGCATCCCACTGGGGTGGCCAAAACATCTACGTTCCAATGGGACAGTCAATCCGACTAAGCCGCCGAGATCTGCAGGTGTACAACGACTTCAACGGCTCCAATCACAGTGATTTGGCGCGGAAGTACTCAATCTCGCTGGTGTGGGTTTACAAGATCATCAAAACCGTCAGAAAGGAGGAAGTCGCCAAGCGTCAGAGCGATATGTTTGGTCCGATGGACGTCTGAAGTCCGCACTCAAAGCCATTGCGACCAATGCAATGGTTTTGCATCCTCTATCCCAACCTTTCCCATGTTCTCCCTTCATATCCCACATTTATCTTATTTGACCCTCTGTATTTATCTCAGTCCTAAACAGCTCGGGGCTGAACCCGCTCATCATCACCTGCGCTACGGAACTGTTGTGTTGCAGAGCTCCATAGGCGCTGGTCCCGGCAGATGTGGCCGGAACCTCAAGGCTTATACGGTAACTCAGCTCGCCCAGCCTCGGTTTCTTGCCGCCAAGGCCCAGCATGATCTGTTGATGGTGAAAGTTGTACGGGAACAGAAAGGGGTGTTTCTTTTCCGCCACCAATTGATAAATGGTCTTGTCCTTGTCCGCTTCTACGGTATCGACATAAGTGTCGATGGCCTTGCTCAATACCTGATTGACGATCTGCAAGGTCGGCACCGGAGTGAAGGTACTTTGCTGATCGATCAAAAGATCTTTCAGGTCCGGGCGACGGTCTTCGAGACTGATACGGTTTGTTTCCGGGGTGCTGCCTTCCAGCTCTTCCCTGGCAAACCTGTACAGGGACGTGAGGTACGCCGCGGGCGAGTCCTTGGCTTCAATCGCGCCCACCTTGCAAAACAGGTCCCAGTTTTCCTTGAACAGGTTGGGGAAGCTGGGACCGATATCCACCAGCGAGCGAACACCGGTACGCCTGGTAATGCTTTGAGTGCGCCCGGATGACACCAGTTGGTTGCGATACAGCCGAACAATCTGGGTGGCGTAACAACGGGCGTTTTCATAAGCCAGCTCACCGTTGGCATCGCTCAACCGGGCAAGCTCTCGCACGAAAGCAGGCTTGGCGCGGCGCACAATGTCGAATACCGAAGTAATCCCCATCTCTTGAATGGCGCTGATAAACGTCATTTTTCCATCTGCCTGTTCAACAGGAGATGGCTCGGTTTTGGCGAGATTTCTGAGTAAGGAAAAAGGCTGGTCGGACATGTCAGTGCTCCTGCGGGGATTACTGACAGCTTTTTTCAATAGAGGGTTTTTGTCATCTGACAGAAATGACAGTGAGGAAGGAATATGTTTTTTTTTAAAATTTAAAACAATGAGTTACATGTTTTTAAAGGCATAGCTTGATGGGTGATAAAGGCCGGGTTTTTTATGAGAATGGATCTTTACCGATGCTTCGGTCATTCAGTTTTTTGTTCTAAATGACAGGATGCCTCTCTTTCCCTTGAAGGACATTTCCGAGAAAATCCCAACCTCTTGCGCCTTGTCATTCAGGTCTCTAGGCTGCCCCGGTCGCTGCAAAATCAGCGATCAGGTTTGGTAGACCTGAGCTAGCCCGGCGCAATGCGCCACCTTCTACGGGGCGCGTTTTTACGGCCTGCGTTTATGGTGGCCGTGCGCTCGGCGTTCTCGGACGCACCGGTTCGCCAGGCTGCCGGTCTACCAACTTGCGCACGGCCGCCACCCTGATCGTTGGTAGCGATAAGAGGCGGCTCCTTTAACAAGCCTGGAGTTGCACAAATGCTCGATAAAGTCATACCAGCCCCACCCACAGCCCTGTTTATCGTCAACGAGTCCGTCAATCGGGAAGAAGCGCTCAATTACGCTTCCGACCTGTTGCGCTGCATCATCACCACAGCCTACGAGTCGGGCGACTGCGCCCAGGGCACAAGCCGCGATCTGGCCTTCTCGGTGCAGCATCTGGCGGAAATGGCCAAGGCTATGGTGGATCGTTCGATAGCCTGTTTGTAGATACCGTCCCTTCGCGAATGAATTCGCTCCTACCGGACCGTGTAGAAGCGAATTCATTCGCTAAAGAGCAAGAACACAAAAAGAAAACCCGGCATTGCGCCGGGTTTTTTGAGTACGCCAACCAGACTTACTGCACTTCCACCGCCAGGCTGTCGCTGATCTTTTTCTGCCAGATCTGCGGGCCGGTGATGTGTACGGATTCGCCTTTGCTGTCGACGGCGACCGTGACTGGCATGTCCTTGACCTCGAACTCGTAGATCGCTTCCATGCCCAGTTCGGCAAAGGCCAGGACCTTGGATTTCTTGATCGCCTGAGCCACGAGGTAAGCAGCGCCACCGACGGCCATCAGGTACACAGCCTTGCTGTCCTTGATCGCGTCGATAGCGGTCGGGCCGCGCTCGGATTTGCCGATCATGCCCAGCAGGCCGGTCTGTTCAAGGATCTGGCGGGTGAACTTGTCCATCCGCGTGGCCGTTGTCGGGCCAGCCGGGCCAACCACTTCTTCGCGTACCGGATCGACCGGGCCGACGTAGTAGATGAAACGGCCCTTGAGGTCTACCGGCAGGGTTTCGCCCTTGTTCAGCATCTCGACCATGCGCTTGTGCGCTGCGTCGCGACCGGTGAGCATCTTGCCGTTGAGCAGAACGGTTTCGCCCGGCTGCCAGCTCTGTACTTCTTCCGGCGTCAGGGTGTCGAGGTTGACGCGGCGGGCCGACGGGCCTGCTTCCCAGACGATTTCCGGGTAAGCGTCCAGTGGCGGCGCTTCCAGGGAAGCCGGGCCGGAGCCGTCCAGAACGAAGTGCGCGTGACGGGTGGCGGCGCAGTTGGGGATCATGCACACCGGCAGCGAAGCGGCGTGGGTCGGGTAGTCCATGATCTTGACGTCAAGCACGGTGGTCAGACCGCCAAGGCCCTGAGCGCCGATGCCCAGTTGGTTGACCTTCTCGAACAGCTCAAGACGCATTTCTTCGATACGGTTTTGCGGGCCACGGGCCTTCAGCTCGTGAATGTCGATGGACTCCATCAACACTTCCTTGGCCATGACCGCCGCCTTCTCGGCAGTGCCGCCGATACCGATGCCCAGCATGCCCGGTGGGCACCAGCCAGCGCCCATGGTCGGAACGGTTTTCAGTACCCAGTCGACGATGGAGTCGGACGGGTTGAGCATCGCCATCTTCGATTTGTTTTCCGAGCCGCCGCCTTTGGCCGCGACGTCCACTTCGACGGTGTTACCCGGCACGATGGAGTAGTGGATGACCGCCGGAGTGTTGTCCTTGGTGTTTTTACGAGCGCCAGCCGGGTCGGCCAGGATCGAAGCGCGCAGGACGTTTTCAGGCAGGTTGTAGGCGCGACGCACGCCCTCGTTGATCATGTCGTCCAGGCCCATGGTGGCGCCATCCCAGCGTACGTCCATGCCGACACGCACGAACACGGTGACGATACCGGTGTCCTGGCAGATCGGACGATGGCCGGTTGCACACATGCGCGAGTTGATCAGGATCTGAGCCATGGAATCGCGGGCAGCAGGGGACTCTTCACGCAGATAGGCCTCATGCATGGCCTGGATGAAATCAACGGGGTGGTAATAGGAAATGAATTGCAGTGCGTCTGCAACGCTCTGAATCAGGTCGTCTTGCTTGATCACGGTCATGCGGCGCGCTCCTCTGTAAGGACGGGAACATTCAATTACGCTATCGGCAGACATCTGGCACAGCGGCACGAGCCAGAGTTGTCAGGGTAGCCGTAGCGGGCGCAAAAAGGCGCGGCAGTATAACCCGCCCAATCGACCAACCTGTACAATCGCGCATATTTTCTGCGCAGGGCCTGGAACTTTCCGATGCCTGAGATACATGTCGGCGACCGGCACTGGCCGGTGGCTGCGGCCAGTAATCTGCTCGATGCCCTTAATCAGGCGGGTATTGCCGTACCTTACAGTTGTCGGGCGGGCAGTTGCCATGCGTGTCTGGTGCGCTGCGTACAGGGCGAACCTGCGGATGACAAACCCGATGCGCTGGCTGCGGACAAGCGTCAGCAGGGTTGGCGTCTGGCGTGCCAGTGCCGTGTGGTTGAAGATCTGACGGTGGAGGTCTTCGACCCGGTTCGCGACGGTTTGCCTGCCAGAGTGTCGGGCTGCGACTGGCTGAGCCCGACGGTGCTGCGTTTGCGTCTGGAGCCGGAGCGCCCGCTGCGTTACCGCGCCGGTCAGCATCAGGTGCTGTGGACGAGCAGCGGGGTTGCGCGGCCGTATTCACTGGCCAGCCTGCCCGGTGAAGACGCTTTTCTGGAGTTTCACCTCGATTGCCGCCGTCCCGGCGCGTTCTGCGATGTTGCAAGGCAGTTGCAAGTGGGCGATGCCATCAGGCTGGGCGAGTTGCGTGGCGGTGCCTTGCAATACGACCCCGACTGGCAGGAGCGTCCGCTGTTGCTGCTGGCGGCTGGCACCGGGCTTGGCCCGTTGTGGGGCGTGCTGCGCGAGGCGTTGCGTCAGGAGCACAAGGGTGTGATTCGTGTGCTGCATCTGGCACATGAAAGGAGTGAGCATTACCTTCGTGATGCATTGCAGGCGCTGGCAACCCGGCATGCCAATCTGCATATTCAGATGATCGTTGCCGATGAACTGCAAAGCGCATTGTCTGAATTGCGCCTTCTATCCAGGCAAGCCATGGCGTTGGTTTGCGGCAGTCCCGAGAGTGTCGAAGTGTTCGCCAAGCGGCTCTACATGGCTGGTTTACCTCGTAGCCAGATGCTTGCTGATGTGTTTTCAGGCCGTTAGGTATTGTTTTGAAGCGTCGCGACCAAGTCCCTTTCCAGATCATGCTTCCATAAAACGAAAACCCCCGGCTCGCGAGAGACCGGGGGTTTTCGTTTACGGCGTCTGGCGTTTTAAACCAGGGGATCGCCAACGTGCAGGATTTTCATGCCGTTGGTGCCACCGATGGTGTGGTAGCTGTCGCCCTTGGTCAGGATGACCCAGTCGCCTTGCTCGACCAGACCGCGCTTGAGCAGTTCGTCTACCGCAGCCTGGCTGACTTGACCTGGCGGCAGGGCTGCCGGGTCGAACGGCACGGTGTAGACGCCACGGAACATGGCGGCACGCGCCTGGGTTTCGCGGTGCGGGGAGAACGCATAGATCGGCACCGAAGAACGGATACGCGACATGATCAGCGGGGTGTAGCCACTTTCGGTCAGGGCGATGATCGCCTTGACGCCCGGGAAGTGGTTGGCGGTGTACATGGCGGCCAGCGCGATGCTTTCGTCACAGCGAGTGAACGAGTGACCGATGCGGTGGCTGGAGGTCTTGCCTGTCGGGTGCTTTTCAGCGCCCAGGCAGATGCGAGCCATGGCCTGTACAGCTTCGATCGGATAGGAACCGGCGGCACTTTCAGCCGAGAGCATCACGGCGTCGGTGTAGTCGAGCACGGCGTTGGCCACGTCGGACACTTCGGCGCGGGTCGGCATCGGGCTGGAGATCATCGACTCCATCATTTGCGTGGCAACGATCACCGCCTTGTTGTGGCGACGTGCGTGCAGGATGATGCGTTTCTGTACGCCGACCAGTTCGGCGTCACCGATTTCAACGCCCAGGTCACCACGGGCAACCATGACGGCATCGCTGGCGCGGATAAGCTCGTCGAGCACTTCATCGTTTGCAACGGCTTCGGCGCGCTCGATCTTGGCGACCAGCCAGGCAGTGCCGCCGGCTTCGTCACGCAGCTTGCGAGCGTATTCCATGTCCGCGGCATCGCGCGGGAAGGAAACGGCCAGGTAGTCCAGCTCCATTTCTGCAGCCAGCTTGATGTCCTGTTTGTCTTTTTCGGTCAGCGCGGGTGCTGTCAGGCCACCACCGCGGCGGTTGATGCCTTTGTGGTCCGAGAGCGGGCCACCGATCAACACGGTGCAATGCAGTTCTTCAGCCGTTTGTGTATCGACGCGCATGACCACGCGACCGTCGTCGAGCAGCAGCTCGTCGCCCACGCCGCAGTCCTTGACCAGGTCGGGGTAATCGATGCCCACGATTTCCTGATTGCCATCGGTCAGTGGATGAGCGGTGGAGAAGGTGAACTTGTCTCCGACCTTAAGCTCTATTCGTTTGTTGGCGAACTTGGCGATACGAATTTTCGGGCCTTGCAGGTCACCCAGCAGTGCGACGAAGCGCCCGTGTCTGGCGGCGATTTCACGGATCAGCCTGGCGCGAGCCTTGTGCTCATCCGGGGTGCCGTGGGAGAAGTTCAGGCGAGCAACGTCCAGACCCGAGAGAATGAGTTGTTCGATGACTTCAGGCGAATTACTGGCAGGGCCAAGTGTGGCGACGATTTTGGTGCGGCGAACGGTCATGCACAAACTCCTTAATTGAAGCGCAGCGAGAGGCTACTCCTGTCCGGGGCTTTAGTCATTGTTCCTTTGCACTACCTCTTCGGAAATCGGCAGGGCAATCGGCTGATGATCGGTGTTGAATCGGCCCTGAAGAAATGGGGCCGGGGGCCGATATCAAGGCACAGAACAGGAGACTCTCATGCGCATTTTAACGATTCTTGTATTACTGGTTGCTGTCAGCGGATGTACCCGTTGGGCGATGAACGCCAACTTGAATGAGGCCTATCAGGCTTATGATCGTGGTGATTGCGACAGTGTGATGCTGTCTCTGTCGAAGGTCGAGCGTCAGAGCCGTGATCGCCCGTACGTCCTGCCGGAAGTGTCTATGCTGCGTGGGCAATGCCTTGAAAGGCAAAAGCTGTATATAGATGCGGTGCAGACCTATCAATTTCTGATTGCCAGGTATCCTTCCAGTGAATATGCGTACCGTGCCCGCGCACGCCTCGATACCTTGTCGCAACTGGGCCATAACCTCGGTGGACAACCTGCGAAGCCCCTTCCTGCGTCAAAATGATTACACCCGATTGGGGGAAAAGTAGCGTTTTTGGGTGGATGTTAAAAAAATCTCGGCTAGGCTCTGTGTCAAGGGAATGGAATGTACAGAGCTAAACCTGTTTCAAGGGCTTTCCATGCGGCATGAGTAGGTCGTAACCGCAGGGAATTTGAATTGTTCGCGTGCAGGATCACGCCCAATAGTTCAGAAGGCGGCTGAGATGCAAAGGAATCGAAGGATTGAACGTCACCAATTGCAAGATTATCTTCACGTCTCAAATCGCTACACCGGCAGGTCGATAGGTTGTCTGGGCAATGTCTCTGAAGAGGGATTGATGCTCATCAGTGACTTGCCATTACTGGTCGGCGCAGTATTTGATTTGCGCATGAAGATGCCCGTTAACGAGAGCGGGCAAAGGATGGTAGATGTAAATGCCACCTGCCTGTGGTGCAACGAAGATGAAACACCTGGAAACTACAATTCGGGCTTTTTATTGAACACGGTGCCTGAGGGCTATCGTGATCTTGCCGATGCTCTGCGTCATTACTTCTGCTTCTACCTTGTGGAAGCTTCAGCCTGACGCAGGCGATTTACAGGGTTCCTGCTTTCTTCCAGCTCAAGTAACGAGTGACCAGTTGTGCGCCCAGTTCTGCTGGGCGTACATCCATGACCGGGATTTCCTGGGCTGCCAGGCGTTCATGAAGCCCGGCTCTCGCATTGAGAAAATCGATGGTCCCGCAATAAGCCAGCGCCTGATCGTAGGTTTGTACCGACGATTGACGCAGGCTGTCGAGAACCTCTTCACGCAGACTGGCGACCAGTACGCGGTGATGGCGGCTGAGCTGTTTAACGGCTGCCGGCAGCTCTTCATCGTCTTCATCGCGCAGGTTGGTCACCAGTACCACCAGTGCCCGGCGTTTCTGCCGCGCCAGCACCTGGCGTACCGCAGCGCTGTAGTCCGCTGCATGCTGAGTACTTTGCAGGTCATAAACCTTGTTGAGCAACAGGTTCAACTGGCTCTGCCCTTTGACCGGGGCCAGATAGCGCTGCTGTTCGCCGGCAAAGGTCATCAGCCCCACGGCATCTCCCTGGCGCAATGCAACGTAACTGAGCAAGAGGCAGGCATTGAGGCTGTGATCGAAGTGCGACAGGTCGCCATCCTGACTGCGCATACGTCGGCCGCAGTCGAGCATGAGGATGATTTGCTGGTCGCGCTCGTCCTGATATTCACGGGCAATGGGCGTGCGTTGCCGGGCAGTGGCTTTCCAGTCGATCTGCCGCAGGCTGTCACCTTCGCGGAATTCACGCAATTGATTGAATTCCAGCCCGAGACCCCGGCGTTGACGCTGGTGTACGCCGATCTGACTGAGCCAGTTATCCACAGCCAGCAATTGCCCGCCATACAGTCGGGCGAAATCCGGGTAGACGCGGGTGCTGCCGGGCAGCGGCAGATAGCGACGTGCAGACCACAGGCGCAACGGGCTGGGCAGGCTGACTTCGCAGTGCCCGAAGACGAAATGCCCTCGGCTCAAGGGGCGCAGACGATACCCCAGCCGGCCTTGTTCGCCGCTGGCCAGGGTGATCGATTGCGGCATGTTTTCAAATTCAAGACCGTTGGGAATGTGATCGAACACTTGCAAGGTCAAGGCACTCGGGTAGACGTGCTCAAGATCCAGCCGCACTTCGCTCCAGCGTCCCAGTGCCAGGCTGCCCGGCAAGTGGCGCTGCACGCCGGGTGACGGTTGGCGTGCGACCTTGATGAGGTCGAACAGGCTTGCCCCGGTCAGCCCGAGCAACGCTCCCCAGAACAGGGTTGTGACCTGGTGGGGTAGCTCGACGCCCAAAGCCTTGAGGGTTCCGAGCAGCAAGGCAATGCCCGCCAGCCCGCCAAGCCAGCGCAACAGTACGACAGAAGGCCTGAATGCCTGCTTCATAGGCGCGGTGCCGGAACCTGATCGAGTACTTGCTTGAGTACCTGATCCACCGAAAGACCTTCGATATCCAGCTCTGCCGATAGCCGCACGCGATGGCGCAATACGGCCAGGGCGCAGCCTTTGATGTCGTCCGGTATGACGAACTCACCGCCGCGTAACAGTGCGCGTGCCCGTCCGCCACGGGCCAGAGCGATGGACGCCCGTGGCCCGGCACCGAGGCTCAGGCCTGGCCAGGTGCGTGTGCTGCGCGCCAGTCGCACGGCATAGTCCAGAACCTGTTCGTCCATGGGCAGTTCGCTGGCGATGCGTTGCAATGCCTGAACCTCACGGGCTTGCAGGATCACCCGCAGGGGTTGCACATCAAGCATGTCGGCGCGGGTCGAGCGGGTGACTTGTCGAACCATGGCCAGTTCTTCCTGAGCGTCGGGATAATCCATGCGCAACTTGAGCATGAAGCGATCCAGTTCAGCCTCTGGCAACGGATAAGTGCCTTCCTGTTCGATGGGGTTTTGCGTCGCCAGCACCATGAAGGGCTGGGCAATGGGTAACGCTCGGCCCTCAAGGGTGACTTGCCGTTCCTGCATGGCTTCAAGCAGCGCGGCCTGAGTCTTGGCCGGTGCGCGGTTGATCTCGTCGGCCAGCAGCAGATTGGTGAACAGAGGCCCCTTGCGCAGTTTGAACTGCTCGGTCTGCATGTCGTACACCGCATGGCCGGTGACATCGCTGGGCATCAGGTCGGGAGTGAACTGGATGCGGGCGAACTCACCGCCGAAGCAGCGAGCCAGGGCGCGGACCAACAGGGTCTTGCCCAGCCCCGGCACACCTTCAAGCAACACATGGCCGCCGCCGATCAGGGCGGTCAGGACATCGTCGATCACTGCATTCTGGCCGATCAGTGCTTTTTGCAGCTCATTGCGCAGCGCCTGTGCCAGATGGCTGGCGCGTTGACGTTGCTGCGCCTGATTGCTCGGCGCCTGTTCGGCAGCACCCTGGGCTTCGGTAGGCGTGAGGTCGTCGGGAGTGTGAGGCTGGTCGGTCGTTTGATCGCTCATAGGGCATTCCTGAGGGTTTGCAGGTGGGCAACCTGACGGGTGAATTCGGCACTGGACATCCGCTGGCTGGGTCTTGGCCGCAGGGCGTCGCTGATGGCGCTGGTGGGTTGGCGAGTCAGGCGGGCCAGAACCTGCCACTGATCGGTTACCCCCAATCGTTCAAAACCGGGATGGCGCAGGCGGGCGCGCCGCAGGATATCCATTTGCAGGCTCTTGAGCAGAACCTGCTGACCACTGCGTCGGCGCACAAAGTCGGCACTGGCGCGCAGATGCTCAGCCAGTTGTCGCCTGCCTCTGGCGGCGGGCGCTTGCAAGGGGCCTTCACGCAGGCCGACATGCCAGAGCGTCAGGATGATCAGTAGCGCGAGTGTCACCAGCGCCAGCGGGAAGTTGCGCAGCAATAGTCCCGGCAGGCTGTCATGCTCGGTTTCCAGAAGCATGGTCACCGCGCTGTCCTGGGTGAGATACCACAACAGCCAGGCGTTGTCGTATTTGGCGATGGCGCGGTTTTTCCACAGATCCGAGTCCGTGAGGACAGTGATCAGCCCCTTGCCGTAGATCATTTGCAGCATGTGCGTGGCATCGGCGCTGTTGGCCCAGGACTGGGCGTGATCCTGCGGATCTTCCAGATGGAAGGCCGGGCTGAAACTCATGTAGGCCGGTTCTTTTTCGTTTTCCAGATACAGGCGAGTCAGTTCCGGCCAGCGCATGGAAGGTGCCGCAGGGCGCGGGGCAATCATGGGAAGGGGCAGTCTGGGGCGTGCCTCGTTTTCCAGCCGTTCCTGTTCGCGGTCCTGTCGCTTGATATCTCTTGTGAGGTATTGGCGAACCTGAACCCTGTCCAGCAACAGGTCGCCGCTCCGTCCCTTTTTTTCGTCCCATAGCTGCTCGGCGACAAACAGCAGATGGCCACCCGATCTGGCCCAGTCCAGCAGCCGTTCGACCTGAGCAGGCGTCATGTTTTCGCGACTGTCGAGCAGCAAGAGCGTTTGTGCCTGCTGACTGACATCGGGAAGAGCGAGCAGGGTGCGGGTCGTGTTTACTGACGTCGAGCGTTGCCGAAGGAAGTGTTCGGCAGCCAGGTACGGATTGGCCGCTACTTCCGGTGAAGGCCCTTGATCGATGATTTCTTCGTAGGGCTCAAGGTTCTTGTAGGCATAGACAGCGCTCAGTACCAGCGCCACGAGCACCAGCAAGCCGATGAGGATCTGCTTGCGCCGAGTCATCGCTGTACTCCGGCATCAAACAGGCGGCGCCAGCCGTCACAGAGTTCCTGCTGCAGATGAGCGGGTGGCAGGCGATGGCCGTAGGCGAGGTTTTGCCAATGGGTGGTCAGGTTGCGGCTGAACTCGCTCAGCAGTGGCTGGTTCAGTTTCGTGACCTGCTCCAGCACCTGGCCTTCGGTGTCGGCGTTCTTGAGGGGAAGTTGATAGTCACTCAACAAGCGGCTGAGCAAGCCGCGATACAACAGGCTCAACGCTTCTCGCGGTTGGGTGGCCCAGAGTCGCTGGGCGTGGCTGGCAATGTCGTCAGGCAGGCTTTGGGCCGTGATGGACAGGCCGAACAACTGCTCGGGCCTGTCATGCAAGGTTTTGCGCTTGCCATTGCCTCGGCCTACAAAGGTCTTGAACCACTCGCGATAACGCCAGACCAGCCAGCCGATCAGGGCGATGGCGGCCCCCCAAAGCAAGACCTCCAGTACGTTGGCGATCACATTTGCCGACCTCAACAAGCCGTTCAGCCATTTGATCAGGGCGCCTTCACTGCCGGGCTTGGCCTTGGACGCGGGCTCTTCGTGTTCCGGGAAGCGCCAGCCGCTTACGGTCTTGGGGTTCTTGAACGGTGGTTGTTGCAGCAGGGCCTTGATGTCCTTTTTCGCGTCTTCGCTGGTCAAGGCCTGATGCGTCAGGCGTGGTGTATCGGGCGCAGCGGGTTGCGGGTCATTGATGGCTGGATCCTGCTCCGGCAGCGGGCAGCTATAGCTTTGGGGTTCGTCTGCCAGGCTCGACGTGGGCAAGGCGGACAGGGCCAAGCCTGTGGCTATCAGCAGGACAGAAGCGCTGCCGATCAACCGTTGGCGCAGGCGCCTGAATATCAGTTCGATATCCCAGGCTTCCAGTGTGGTGCGGCGATTGAGGTACAGGGTAAAACCGCAGGCAACGTAGATCGGCCCCCAGAACACCAGCACCAAGGCATAAAGCGCATTGCTCAGGTGTTCAAGCCAGTTCCAGCTTCCGTCCGTATTCAGCATGCTGTACCAGCGCCAGTCGAGTTCGATCTGCTGGGGAATGAAGGCATAGAACAGCAGGATCAGGCCGAACCACAGCGCAAATTCCAGATGGCTGCCGACGATGGTCAGGCAGCGGGCGGCGCGCATGTTTTTTTGTTGGAGCAGGGCGATGCGCTGGCTTCGTTCGATGCCTGAAAGGTTTTCCAGTTGTTGCACCGGCAGCAGGAAACTGCGACTCAGGCTCAGGCGTCTTGTGGTCAGGCTGGGGAGCAACTGGTTCTTGAGTGTCGCAGGCCAGCCCTTGAGCGCCTGTTTGAGTGTCGGCGCAGGGCCGAACAAGGCCTGGGAGAGAATCAGCAGGGACAAGCGCTCAAAGACGGGTTTTAGCCACCAGATCAGGATGAAGACCAGCGAGGGATAATCCCACAGCAATACGCTGAGCAGTGTGAAGACCGGCAGTGTGACGATGGCCCAACTGCTCATCAGCAGGGCCCGGTGCTCGCGGGCCAGCAGTACGCCGAGATCGATGGCTTCCCAGGCGTTGCGCGGACGTATCGTGACGCTGGCGTCAGTCAGGCGCATGGGCTGTCCGTCCTGCCAGAGCCAGATAGGCAATCACCAATGCCCAGAGAGCGGCGCCCACCAGATATTTGATGAGAGGGGCGGGCCAGGTCATCGATGACCAGTAGGCTTCTATAAAGGCCGCAATAAACAGGAACAGAATGACGCCGCCGATCAACTGCACACTGGTTCGTGCCGCCAGACGCAAGGCTTCGGCGCGGGTCAGGCGACCCGGAGCCAGCAAGGCCCAGCCCAGTTTCAGGCCTGCCGCGCCGGCCAGGGCAATTGCCGTCAACTCAAAGGCACCGTGCCCCACCACGAATGACCAGAATGTCTGGCCAAAGCCGATCTGTGTCAGGTGGCCGGCAACGGCACCGATCATCAGGCCGTTGAACAGCAGGAAGAACAGGCTGCCCAGGCCAAAGAGCAATCCGCTGGCGTAGGTCTGAAACGCGATGCCGATGTTATTCATGATGTAGTAGCCGAACATCATCCAGTCATCGCTGGATTCTCGCTCCAGCGCCTGGCCTATGCGTTTCGCGGAGGGGTCGTACATGCTTTCCATGTCGCTGACCTGTGCCGGGCTGAGGATGCTGTAGACCAGATCCGGAAAGAAATACACCAGCAGGCCCATGCCGATCAGGCTGGCGAAAAACAACAGGCTGGCGACCAGTACGAAGCACCATTGCGCCCGAACCAGACGCGGGAAGCCTGCGAGGATGAAACTCAGGAACTGCGCACCGATGCTGCTGCGATGGCGGTAGAGCTGTTGGTGGCCGCGCATGGCCAGTTGTTGCAACGGGTCGATCAAGTGGCTGCTGTAGCCGCGTTCCCTCGCCAATGCCAGTTGATGGCAGATACGCCGGTAATCGCTGGCGAAGGTTTCGCCGGTTTCGGGATCGCTCTTGCTACGCTCAAGTGCATCCAGGCGCTCACTGAAACGTTGCCATTGGGGTTGGTGACGGGCTTCGAACAGGCTCTGTTTCATGTTGGCCCCAACAGGCCGCGGGCCAGGCCATTGATGTGCGCGACTGCCTTGCCGGGAGGAATGTGCAAGGGTTCTGCCAGAATGGCTGCCAGCTCTTCAGTGCGGGCAGCGGAGAGTTCGCCCTGGCGTTCCGCCAGATCCATGACGGCACGTTGTTCGTCCAGAGTCAGCGTGAACGGCGCAACAACCGGCTCGGCTTGCGGCAGAACGGGGCGCTGGACCGGTACATCGCGATAGATCACGCAGGTTCCGGCCGCCAGATCGCCCAGACGCTTGAACATGGGATGGCTCAGGCAACTGATGATCCCGATGCAGTAACCGAAAGGCAGCATGTCGACGACGCGCAGCAGGTTGCGGATCAGCGACGATGCCCAGTCGATGGGCGTGCCATCGTCCTGTACCACGCGCAGGCCCATGATGCGTTTGCCCGGCGTGCTGCCTTGATTCAATACTTCAAACAGCACCATGTACCACCAGGTCACCAGAAACGTGGCGATGGAACCCAGGCCTGTGCCGAGTTTGTCGAACAGCCGGAAGAACATGATGAGTGCGCCGATGATCAGCACTCGGATGCCGAGATCGATCCCGAAGGCCAGTGCGCGCGGCAGCAGACCGGCTGGACGGATGACCAGATCGATGCCTTCCGGGGTCTCGATCCCTATTCGGGTATCCAGTGGCGCGGGCGGCGCTGCATTCCTTGGCGAGGCTGGAGGCGATGACATTGTCGGGAGCAGGGCACCTGAAAGCGATTTGTGATGCTATCGAGCAAGGCTGTGGTGCGCAACAAGGCATTCCGGGCTTTGTGGGGCAATAAGGCTTTAATTCGCCACAGGCATGCTCGACAACCTACACTTTGCAGGTCTTTTGTTCAGGATCAGCCCGTGACCTCCAGCATCTTCTGGTACGACTATGAAACCACCGGTATCAATCCGCGCAGTGACCGTGCGTTGCAGATGGCCGGCATTCGTACCGACTTCGACCTCAATGAGATCGCAGAGCCCGTAAATCTTTATTGCCAGCCCGGCGACGACATTCTTCCTCATCCGGCGGCGTGCCTGATTACCGGGATCACGCCCGAGCGTCTGGCTGAAAAAGGGCTCTGCGAAGCCGATTTCATGACCCGTGTGCATGCTGAACTGTCGGCTCCCGGCACATGCGGTTCGGGCTATAACACGCTGCGTTTCGATGATGAGGTAACCCGTTACAGCTTGTATCGAAACTTCTTCGATCCTTATGCGCGAGAGTGGCAGGGCGGTAACAGTCGCTGGGATTTGATCGATGTAGTGCGAGCCGCCTATGCACTGCGCCCTGACGGGATTGTCTGGCCACAGGAAGAGGGCAGAGTAACCCTCAAGCTGGAACGCCTGACCGCCGCCAATGGCATTGATCACGGGCAAGCCCATGATGCGTTGTCGGATGTGCGGGCAACTATCGCTCTGGCGCGCCTGATACGTGAGAAACAACCAAGACTGTATGACTACCTGTTCGCTCTGCGCAGCAAACATAAGGTTCAGGAACAGATTCGTCTGATGCAGCCGCTGGTGCATATCTCAGGACGCTTTTCTGCGGCCCGTAATTATCTGGGTGTGGTATTGCCGCTGGCCTGGCATCCCAGGAATCGCAATGCCCTGATTGTGTGCGACCTGCATCTGGATCATTCGCCTCTGCTGGACCTGGATGCCGAAGTTCTGAAGCAGCGTTTATATAGGCGTCGTGAGGAGATGGCGGAGGGTGAGTTGCCGGTGCCGCTCAAATTACTGCATATAAATCGATGCCCGGTGATTGCGCCGCTCAGTGTCTTGCGCAGTGAAGATCAAGAGCGCTTGCAGCTGGATATGGCGGGCTATCAGGCGCGCGCGTCTCGGCTGAACGAGAGTCGTGAAGTTTGGCAGAGTAAATTGCCTGCTTTGTATGACAAGGATGATTTCACGGCCACCGAAGATCCCGAGCAGCAATTGTATGATGGATTTATTGGTGATCGTGATCGTCGACTTTGTGAGCAAGTACGCTGTGCCGAGCCGGAACAACTGGCCCATGATGCGTGGCCTTTTGACGATGGGCGTCTGCCTGAGTTGTTGTTTCGTTATCGCGCCCGTAACTTCCCCGATACCTTGAGTGACGAAGAGCAACAGCGTTGGCGCCATTTTTGTCAGGCGCGGCTACGCAGCCCGGAATGGGGCGCTCCCAATACCTTACAAAGTTTTACAGACGCGCTGGCCGAGTTGTCTGTTAATGCCACCCCTGCGCAGCTTCAGGTGTTGAATCAGTGGCAGAATTATGTACAGCATTTAACCGGGCGATTGGGAGTATAAGGCGAGAGGGGGGGAATCTTATTAATAAAAAAACGCCAGCAAGCTGGCGTTTTTAACGGGTGCAGATGCGGTGCAGCCCTGTAAGGCTTAGCCCAGCAGAGTGGCCCAGCTTTCAACCTCGTCGCTGCCCCACTTGGCTTTCCACTCTTTCAGAGTTTTATGGTTGCCACCTTTGGTTTCGATGACTTCGCCGTTGTGCGGGTTTTTGTATTGCTTGACTTTGCGAGCACGCTTGGTGCCGGTAGTTTTCACTGCACCGCCACGAGGCGCTTTAACTTTGGATTCTGGATCCAGAAGTGCAATGATGTCGCGCAGCGATTTTTGGTATTCGCCCATCAGTGTGCGCAGTTTGCCTTCAAATTCCAGCTCGGTTTGCAGTTTGTCGTCTTGCGACAGGTTTTTCAAACGGGCTTGCAGTTCTTTGATGGCTTCTTCTGTGGCGCGGTATTCGTTGATCAGGGACATGAGGGAACCTTATGTTGTGATGGGTTTCAGGGTTACAGTCACGCAATAATAGTCAGAGAACTTGAGCAAGTAAACATTAAATAAAAGTTTTATTGGATTATTTAGAATATACACCCCGTCTACAGATTCATGGAACTAGCAAGCGGGTGTGCGACTCCCAAAGATGCACCCTATTAAAGCACCGCTAAATAGAGGGTTTGTTTGGGGCTTGAGCGCTGACAATGTGATGCTGGCAAGGTGCAATCTCTGGCGGCGGGTTTTCTTGAGAGGCAGGCAAAGGGAATACTGCAGTTTTGCCGCACAGTCGCTAGAATAGCGCCTTTGCGAAGTTCTGGAGTTTCCCTAAATGCGCACTTTTCGTCTGGTGATTGCTTGCCCGGACCGTGTTGGCATCGTTGCCAAAGTCAGTAACTTTTTGGCATCCCATAATGGCTGGATTACCGAAGCGAGCCACCATTCGGACAATCTCAGTGGCTGGTTCTTCATGCGTCACGAGATCCGTGCCGATACATTGCCCTTTGATCTCGAGGGCTTTCGCGAGGCGTTTACGCCTATCGCCGAAGAGTTCTCGATGGACTGGCGCATCACTGACTCTGCGCAGAAGAAGCGCGTTGTGCTGATGGCCAGCCGCGAATCCCATTGCCTGGCTGACCTGCTGCACCGCTGGCACAGCGATGAACTCGACTGTGACATCGCCTGCGTGATTTCCAATCACCAGGATCTGCGCAGCATGGTCGAGTGGCACGACATTCCTTATTACCACGTCCCTGTCGATCCAAAAGACAAGCAGCCGGCATTTGCCGAAGTTTCGCGTCTGGTCGGTCATCACAAGGCTGATGTGGTGGTTCTGGCGCGCTACATGCAGATCCTGCCGCCGCAGTTGTGCAGCGAATATGCCCATCAGGTGATCAACATTCACCACAGCTTCCTGCCATCGTTCGTCGGCGCCAAGCCTTATCATCAGGCCTCGCTGCGTGGCGTGAAGTTGATTGGTGCCACTTGTCACTATGTCACCGAAGAACTCGACGCCGGTCCCATCATCGAGCAGGACGTGGTTCGCGTCAGCCATCGCGACAGCATCGAAAACATGGTGCGCTTCGGCCGTGACGTGGAAAAAATGGTCCTGGCCCGTGGTCTGCGTGCTCACCTGGAAGACCGGGTGTTGGTGCATGACAACAAGACCGTGGTTTTCGATTGATCATTTGCGCCATTCGCGAATAAATTCGTTCCTACGCCTCTGTAGGAGCGAATTCATTCGCGAGACGTCATTGAAGGCGACAGATTTTCTTCGAATGTACGGGCGCCTTGCTAATGACCGATCCCCTCGACAAAGCCACCTCCACCGCGCCTCCCACTCTGGGCGAAGGCTGTCTGAGTCGCTACGACCTTGATGAGTTGACGCCTGAAGACGGCGCCGACTTCTCTGAGGCCGCTGAATTGTGGCGTCAGTTGCAAGAACAATCCCCCGAGCCCGACAGCAACGCTTGAGCATTCAGCCAGGCGATTTTGGTCATGGGCTGACGTCCTTCCTCCAGCAAGCGTTTGAGGGTGTCGAGCCAGTAGCGGCGCGAGAACCCATGGCGCATGTCGACAGGGTGCAGGCCCAGACGAATGGTCGGTGCTTCCTGAATCCTGGACCTGTGCAGTTCGCTGACCACTTTCGATACGCCTCGCCGCCAGGAACTTCGTGCGCTCCAGACAAGACCGGGTGCATCGATGCTCGTAAAGTCAGGTAATCGATAAAGGTGCTGCGAGTCGCTGGTGTAAGCCAGTGGCAGTTGGCGCAGCGCTTCGCGGGTGCCTTGGCTCATCAACCAGGCGGGTGCCACAAAACCGTGAAGGGGCCAGGCATGGCGTCTGAACAGTTCAATACCCGCTTCCAGTCGCGCAAGGGCCTGTTGTCTGTTCAGGGTGTAAAACTCGCCTTCCCAGGTGAAGATGCGACGCATGAAGTATTCATGCAGTGAGCGGGGCGCAGGGCCGTCGTCGTAGTGACAGTAACCATGCAATGCCAGCTCATCGCCTCGTTCAAGCCTGCTGTGCAGCAGGTTAGGCAAGTACGGGTCGTTATCCAGCGGGTGGCGTTTGTGGAAGTCCGGTACGACCAGCCAGGTGATGGGGATCGAGCCCAATGCATCCACGGCAGCCACAAAGGGCTGATAGTCGGCCCAGGTTGGCGGCGCGACATCATGCAGGACCAGCAGGACACTGCGCGGTTTCGGCGTTTCAGCCATGGGCGAGTGCTGGCAGGCGACAGCCCAGGACTGCTCGATAATGTTCGAGCAGGCCGCTGATCACGTTATCCCAACTGTAACGCTCCTCGACATGGCGTCGAGCCGCCAGGCCTTTCTGCTGCGTGTCATGGCTGAACAACTCGCGAACGGCGAAGGCCATCGCCTGGGGATCATTCGCATGACACAACAAGCCGCACTCCGGTTTTACTATTTCAGTAAAAGCCCCGGCCGCGACGGCAATTACGGGAATGCCGCTGGCCATGGCTTCAAGGATTACCAGGCCGAAAGTCTCCTGATCGCCTGCATGTACCAGGGCATCGGCACTGGCCAGCAGTTGTGCCAGCAGCCTGGTGTTGCAGAAGCGTCCGATAACCGAAACATTGTCCGGCACCTGGACCGGCATATGTGAACCCACCAGCAACAGGTGATAGTGCGGGCCAAGTTGGCGCATGCATTCAAGCAAGACCGGCAACTTTTTCTCTTTCGAGCCGCGCCCGGCAAATATCAGCAGATGGGTATGTTCGTTCAAGCCGAGTTCAGTTCTGATGTCCGGGTTTCGATGGCGGGGGTTGAATGTCTCCAGATCGACGCCCAGGGGCTGTGTATAAACATTTTCTACGCCCAGGGATATCAACTTGTCAGCCATGATCTGACTGGGCGCCAATACCCGGTCGAAGTTGCCGTATAACTTGCTGATGTAGGCTTCGACACTGGTCCCCATCCAGTGGCCCATGCGGTTGCTGACCAACAATGGCAGATCCGAGTGATAGAAGCCGATCACCGGCACTTCCAGTTGCCGCCGGGCATCGAGTGCCGCCCAGGCAGTGAGGTAGGCATCGCCGACTTCTATCAGGTCCGGTTGCAGGCTATGCAATACATTGCGCCAGGGCGATACCCGTAACGGAAAGCGGTAACCATTGCTGAACGGCAAGGCAGGAGCGGCCACTTTATAAACCCCGTCGTTATGGCTTGAGCAGGCACCGGGGATCAGCAGGCTGTGGCGCACATCCGGGTAGCGCTCAAGGCGGCGGTGCTTGGCATCGAGGTAAGTGCGTACTCCACCGCTGGCGGGGGCGTAGAACATGGTCATGTCGGCGATATGCACAGTTGGCACTCCTGCGATCAATGGCAGTTCTTTCCTTGACCTCCCACAAGAATAGATGTTCGCGTGCAAATCCCGCCGCCCGGCGGGAGGATGGCAGTCAGCCTTGTTGAAACTGGTCAATACTATGCGTTCTATAAAAAGCGGCTGGCTGGCGGTCAGCTATTTCCAACAGCTCTGCATGATGTGCATGAGAAGGTGATGACATGCCCGATTCTCAGGAAATTGCGTTGGGGGCCGACCTTGGTGGGCAACCGGTCTTTCAGGCTTTGCGCCTGACCAATCGTCATGGTCTGGTGGCCGGTGCAACCGGGACTGGCAAGACGGTCACCTTGCAGCGTCTGGCTGAAGCCTTCAGCGATGCCGGCGTGGCCGTATTCGCCGCGGATATCAAGGGCGATCTCTGCGGGCTGGGGGCAGCGGGCAATCCTCAGGGCAAGATTGCCGAACGGATTGCCGGGATGCCCTGGCTCAATCACAAGCCTCAGGGATATCCAGTAACGCTGTGGGATATTGACGGCAAGTCCGGCCATCCCTTGCGCACGACATTGAGTGAAATGGGGCCGTTGTTGCTGGGCAATCTGCTTGAACTGAGCGACAGCCAGCAATCGGCGTTGTACGCAGCCTTCAAGGTGGCTGATCGTGAAGGCCTTCTGCTGCTGGATATCAAGGACCTCAAGGCACTGCTCAACCATTTGCGCGATAACCCGCAGTTGCTGGGGGAAGATGGCGCGCTGATGACTACCGGTTCCAGCCAGGCCTTGCAGCGGCGTCTCGCGGTTCTGGAGCAGCAGGGCGCAGAAGCCTTGTTTGGTGAGCCGGCCTTGCAACTGGAAGATATCCTGCGGCCTGCCAGCGACGGGCGAGGGCGCATTCATCTGCTGGACGCCAGCCGCCTGGTACACGAAGCCCCCAAGGTCTACGCCACTTTCCTGCTGTGGTTGCTGGCAGAACTCTTCGAGCAATTGCCTGAGCGTGGCGATGCAGACAAGCCGCTGCTGGCGCTGTTCTTCGATGAAGCGCATCTGTTGTTTGCCGATACGCCCAAGGCCTTGCAGGAGCGGCTTGAACAGGTGGTGCGTCTGATTCGCTCCAAGGGTGTCGGTGTGTATTTCGTCACTCAGTCGCCCGGTGACCTGCCGGATGACATTCTGGCGCAGTTGGGGCTGCGTATTCAGCACGGGCTTCGAGCGTTTACGGCCAAGGAGCAGAAGTCGCTGCGTGCAGTAGCCGATGGTTTCAGGCCCAACCCTGAGTTCGATGCATTGAGTGTGCTGACTGAGCTGGGAATCGGTGAAGCGCTGGTGGGCACCTTGCAGGACAAGGGTACGCCGGCCATGGTCCAGCGGGTTCTTGTGGCTCCTCCTCAATCGCGCATCGGGCCGCTGAGCGAAGCCGAGCGTGTCAGCCTTATCAGCCAGTCGCCTCTGGCGGGGCGCTATGACAGGCCTGTCGACCGGGAGTCGGCCTACGAAATACTGGTCACCCGCAAAGCGAGCGAACCGAGTCAGGCCGATGCACCTGCCGCAAACACGCAGGAGTCGGAAAGTTTCGGGGACAAGGCCAGTGAGTTTCTGGGAAGCGTTGCAGGGCAGGCGGTGAAAAATGCCATGCGTCAGGCGGCGACTCAATTGGGTCGTGAGCTGGTGCGGGGTTTGATGGGGTCGTTGCTGGGCGGCAAGAAGCGCAGGTAAGGCGTCAAAGGCGGTGCGTGCGCACCGCCTTTGTATGGAGCATCAGGCCAGCGCTTTGGACGCGAGCCAGAACAGACAGGCCGACAGTGCGACAGTGGCTGGAAGGGTCAGGACCCAGGCCAGCAGAATCGTACGTACGGTGCCGCCTTGCAGGCCGCTCCTGTTGGCAACCATGGTTCCGGCAACACCCGACGACAGGATGTGGGTGGTCGAAACGGGCAGGCTGAAGATGTTGGCCATACCAATTGCGCAGGCTGTGGTGATCTGCGCAGACATGCCTTGAGCGTAAGTCATGCCTTGCTTGCCGATCTTCTCGCCAATGGTCAGTACCACACGTTTCCAGCCGACCATGGTGCCGATACCCAGCGCCAGTGCAACGGCCAGGATTACCCAGAACGGTGCGTATTCGGTCGTACCGGTCAGGTCCTTGCGAAGTTTTTCCAGGTCGGATTTTTCACGAGCGCCCAGGTTTGGCAACTTGCCGACCTTGCGTGCAGTGTCATCCAGGCAAAGCAGGTAGCGACGTACCTCGATGCGTTGCTCGGAAGACAGCGAGTGGTAATCGGCAACGCCTTTCAATGTGTCGAGCAGTGCGTCGATGGTTGGCTCGGTCTGCTCCGGGTTACATGCGGAACTGGATGGCAGGTCGCCCTTGAACGACTTGCCCATGGCCAGGTATTCGCCCAGCGTGTTGCTGTTGCGCTGATAGAACTGGCTCAGGTGCAGGGTTGCATCCCGGGTGCGCTCGATCTGGTAGGTCGTGCTGTTGAGGTCCAGTACGAACTGGCTTGGCACGATACCGATCAATACCAGCATGATCAGGCCGATACCTTTCTGGCCATCGTTGGAGCCGTGTACAAAGCTGACGGCCATGGCCGAAATGACCAGTACCAGACGGTTCCAGAACGGTGGGTGCTTCTTGTCGTCGATCTTGCGACGCTGTTCAGGCGTCTTGTGCATCTTGGACAGGGGGCGCCACCATTTCAGTGCGATGAGCACCAGGCCCGCCACCAGGAAGCCAGCCAGTGGCGAGAACACCAGCGATGCGCCGATATCCATCGCTTTCTGCCAGTTGACGCCCTCGCTCAGGGGGATGTCGTTGATCAGGGCGTTGGCCAGACCCACGCCAAGGATCGAGCCGATCAGCGTATGGGAACTCGATGCCGGGATACCGAAGTACCACGTCCCCAGGTTCCAGGCGATCGCGGCAGCCAGCAGCGAGAACACCATCGCCAGCCCGTGTCCTGTGTTGACGTTGATCAGCATTTCCACCGGAAGCAGGTGGACGATGGCATAGGCCACGCCGACACCGCCCAGCAGGACGCCGAGAAAGTTGAACACACCCGAGAAGAACACGGCCAGATGAGGCGGCATTGCCTTGGTGTAAATGACTGTCGCCACCGCGTTGGCGGTGTCATGAAAGCCGTTGATGAACTCGAACGTTAGGACGAATGCCAGGGCGAGCAACAGGCTCACTAACACCCAAGCATCTAGCCCGCTGAATAAATCGATCATGTAGGTTTTCTGACCCGGTCTGAAGGGGGCGCGATTATGACAGAAAAAATACGGATCGACTTGCCAGCCGCTGATTGGTATCGATTAAAGTCAAAAAAAAGGCATGCCACAGGTGCCCGAATGATTGCTCAATGGGACGGTGACGCCTGTGTGGCTGGCATTTTCAGGTCTGGGCGAACGGCTGAAGCCCGTTCAGACCTATGTCTCTTCTTTCAGGTCTTTTTCCATCTTCTGCAACTCTTGTTTGAAAGCCTGATCCAGAAGACTGGCTCTTTTACGCCAAGGCTTGCGTTCCGGTTCGGGTTGCGCGGCATAGGTGGTGACTTCCCCGCCGTAGACATCCTTGTAACGTTGCTCCTGGCGCTCAAGTTCCGCGCGCAGTTCATCTTTAGTCACTGAGTTACCTGATCTAAGTCAATTGAGTCTGGTGATAACGCTGAGCACGCAAAAGTGTTCGCTCGTGTGAGCTGACCGGCGAAATACATTCGTGGCTGTCTGGCCACGCAGGGATTCCGGCTTTTTCACAAGGCCTTTGACACGTTGCTGCTCGCGGCTACGGGGCACCAGAAAAAACAGCTGTCGTAGCGACATTCGTTTTTGGGTTGGGCGCTAATGCTTAACGTTGACTGGTCCTTGCACCGAAAAATTAACTGCATGTTGCGCAGGAGGGCAAGGTATCGCCAATCAAGTGATCGATACTATCTCCAAGAAGTTCAGTCTCGTCAACTATAGGCGTTGTCCGGACGCCATGAGATTTCATGAATATTGTTTTTTTTGTGAGACTCTTCCGAAGTTTTGGTGAGTAATGAATATGACAGAACTTTCATCGATGAAAGTCTGATGCGCCGGGACAGAATACTGGCGACAAAATTCAAATGAAAATGAGAGAGGCGATTTATCGAGTGATCATTGAGGGGTGCGTCAGGATGTCGCAGTCTGGATCGCTCTAATGAAAACGGCCTTGCTTCGTGGGCAAGGCCGCTGCCTTGGACTTCTTAGTGGGTACCTGACCAGGATTTCCAAGAAGTCACTTCATGGCAGACGTAAAGGTATAAGTATATTTGCGACGGGTCAATTGCGATTATCGGCCATTGGTTCGATAATCGCACAATCCGGGCTTCGCAGAACCCCTTGAAAAGGGGCTGAAGCCAGCGGTTTACAAGGCCTGAGAGCTGTTACAGAGGTGTTGGCAATGAATAATGATGAACTGCGTAATTCTTTTGCATCGCTGGCACCGCCTATCGTGGCATCGCCTGCAAAACGTATTCAGGCACTGACCGGCGACCCCGATTTCATGACGTCACTGGCACGTGGCCTGGCAGTGATTCATGCCTTCCAGGAGCGCAAGCGGCATCTGACCATTGCCCAGATCAGCCATCGCACGGAAATTCCCCGGGCTGCGGTTCGGCGTTGTCTGCATACGCTGATCAAGCTGGGTTACGCGACGACAGACGGTCGAACCTACTCATTGTTGCCCAAGGTCCTGACACTGGGTCATGCCTATCTGTCCTCGACCCCTCTGGCGGTTTCTTCCCAGCCTTATCTGGACCGCATGAGCGATATGCTGCATGAGGCCTGCAACATGGCGACCCTCGAAGGCGATGACATTCTTTATATCGCCCGCTCGGCAACCACCCAGCGGCTCATTTCCGTCGATCTGTCTGTCGGTGGTCGCTTGCCGGCTTATTGCACGTCCATGGGACGTATCCTGCTGGCGGCGCTGGATGATGTGTCGTTGCGTGAATATCTGGATCATGTGGATTTACAGCCCAAGACCAGCCGCACCATTCGCACTCCCGAAGCACTTCTCGAATGTCTGCAACTGGTTCGCCAGCAAGGCTGGTGCATCGTCGATCAGGAACTGGAGCAAGGGCTGCGCTCGATTGCCGTACCTGTTTATGACGCATCGGGTCAGGTGCTGGCTGCGCTGAATGTCAGCACCAGTGCCGGGCGAGTGGCCCGCAGCGAGCTGGAGCAGCGGTTCTTGCCGATCATGCTCGATGCGAGCCGGGACTTGAGCACGCAACTGTTTACCTGATCGCTGTAGTCGCTTTTTAATGCGTTCGATTATCGAACGCTTAGTCGATTATCGGATTGTTTGCGACCGTGCTCAGGCATAACCTCATTTTCATTGCGGCGCTCTTCGCGCTGATCATTGAACGTGATGTTGGGTTCGGGAGCACCTCATGGCTGAAATTCTTTCTCTACGCGATGCAGTGAAGCAACTGGTCAACGACGGCGATACCGTTGCACTGGAAGGCTTCACGCATTTGATTCCTACGGCTGCTGGTCATGAAATCATTCGTCAGGGCAAAAAAGACCTGACGCTGGTCCGTATGACGCCGGATTTGATCTACGACCAATTGATCGGTGCCGGTTGTGCGAAACGGCTGATTTTTTCGTGGGGCGGTAATCCGGGCGTTGGCTCTTTGCACCGTTTGCGTGATGCGGTCGAAAAACAGTGGCCTCATGCGATTGAAATCGAAGAGCACAGCCATGCCGACCTGGCCAACGCCTACGTGGCCGGTGCGTCGGGTTTGCCGTTCGCAGTGCTGCGTGCTTACGCCGGCTCCGACTTGCCCAAGGTCAACCCGCTTATCAAGACCGTGACCTGTCCGTTTACCGGTGAAGTGCTGGCTGCCGTGCCTTCGGTGCGCCCGGATGTCACGGTGATCCACGCCCAGAAAGCCGACCGCAAGGGCAACGTGCTGCTGTGGGGCATTCTCGGTGCGCAAAAGGAAGCGGCCCTGTCTGCCAAGCGCTGCATCGTGACGGTCGAAGAAATAGTCGACGACCTCAAGGCTCCGATGAACTCCTGCGTATTGCCGACCTGGGCGTTGAGCGCTGTCTGTCTTGTGCCGGGCGGTGCGCATCCGTCCTACGCCCACGGCTACTACGAGCGGGACAATCCTTTCTATCAAGCCTGGGACCCTATTGCCCGGGACCGCGAGAGTTTCACCGCCTGGATTGCCGAATACATTCATGGCACGGCGGATTTCAGTGAGTTCCAGAGCAAGTTGGCCAGCGCTGCGGAGGCAAAATAATGACTTACACCACCAGTGAAATGATGACTATTGCCGCCGCCCGCCGCTTGCGTAATGGCGCGGTCTGTTTCGTGGGCATCGGCCTGCCTTCCAAGGCTGCGAACCTTGCGCGCCTGACCTCTTCGCCGGATGTGGTGCTTATCTACGAGTCCGGCCCGATTGGTGCCAAGCCGAGCGTATTGCCGCTGTCGATTGGTGATGGCGAGTTGGCCGAAACGGCTGACACCGTGGTCGCCACCAGCGAAATCTTCCGTTACTGGTTGCAAGGCGGGCGCGTGGATGTGGGCTTTCTGGGGGCGGCTCAGGTCGACCGTTTCGGCAATATCAACACCACGGTCGTGGGCGATTACCACAACCCGAAAGTCCGCTTGCCGGGTGCCGGTGGCGCGCCGGAAATCGCCGGTTCTGCCAAGTCTGTACTGATCATTCTCAAGCAGTCGGCCCGCTCGTTCGTCAACAAGCTCGACTTCGTGACCTCTGTCGGCCATGGCGAAGGCGGCGACTCGCGCAAGCGCCTTGGGCTGCCGGGTGCGGGACCTGTAGGGATCATCACGGACCTGTGCATCATGGAGCCGGAAACCGGCACCAACGAATTCGTTGTGACTACGCTGCATCCGGGTGTCACTCGTGAACAGGTCATTGCGGCCACCGGCTGGGAAATCCGTTTTGCCGAGCAGGTCGTTTACTCCGAAGAGCCCACTGACGTGGAACTCAATGCCCTGCGTGAGCTGGAAGCTCGAACCGCGGCGGCTCACGGTCAGGTTGCAGGAGAAGCATGATGCGTGACGTCTTTATCTGCGATGCGATTCGTACTCCTATCGGACGTTTTGGCGGTGGCCTGTCTTCGGTGCGTGCCGACGACCTGGCGGCCGTGCCGATCAAGGCTCTGATAGAGCGCAACCCGTCGGTCAACTGGGAGGAGGTCGACGAGGTGTTTCTTGGCTGCGCCAACCAGGCAGGCGAAGACAACCGCAACGTTGCGCGCATGGCCGCTCTGCTGGCGGGCCTGCCGCCGAGCATTCCCGGCGTGACCCTCAATCGGTTGTGCGCTTCGGGCATGGACGCTATCGGCACCGCCTTCCGTGCCATTGCCGCAGGCGAGATGGAATTGGCGATTGCCGGTGGCGTCGAGTCGATGTCGCGCGCACCGTTTGTCATGGGTAAGGCCGATGCAGCGTTCTCGCGCAACATGAAGCTGGAAGACACCACCATCGGCTGGCGCTTCGTCAATCCGGCCATGAAGGCTGCATACGGTGTCGATTCCATGCCGGAAACCGCCGACAACGTGGCGGATGACTTCAAGATTTCTCGAGCCGATCAGGACGCTTTCGCCCTGCGCAGCCAGCAACGCACCGCCGTTGCTCAGGCTGCGGGCTTTTTCGAGGAGGAGATCGTGCCGGTGCGGGTCGCTCACAAGAAGGGCGAAACCATCGTCGACAAGGATGAACATCCACGCGCCGACACCAGTCTGGAAACGCTGGCCCGGCTCAAGCCTGTCAACGGTCCGGAAAAAACCGTTACCGCTGGCAATGCCTCGGGCGTCAACGACGGCGCGGCAGCCTTGATTCTGGCTTCGGCCGAAGCCGTCAAGAAGCATGGCCTGACGCCTCGGGCACGGATTCTGGGCATGGCCAGCGCCGGTGTTGCACCTCGGGTGATGGGCATCGGCCCGGTCCCGGCGGTACGCAAACTGGTCGAGCGTCTTGGGCTGGCTGTTTCCGATTTCGATGTCATCGAACTCAACGAAGCCTTCGCCAGCCAGGGGCTTGCAGTGCTGCGTGAACTGGGGCTTGCCGATGACGCACCTCAGGTCAACCCGAACGGTGGTGCGATTGCGCTGGGGCATCCACTGGGCATGAGTGGCGCCCGACTGGTGTTGACGGCCTTGCACCAACTGGAAAAGACCGGCGGCCGCAAAGGTCTGGCGACCATGTGCGTAGGAGTAGGGCAGGGGCTGGCGCTGGCAATCGAAGTACAACCCGCGTAGGAGCGAATTCATTCGCGAGGGGGCGGCATATTCGATAGATATATGTCGTTTGGAATACCGCATCGCGAATGAATTCGCTCCTACGGTGGCTAGGTAGGAGTGAATTCATTCGCGAGAAGCCGGTGCATTCAACAGAAGTGTGTGGTTTGCAATGCCGGGATGGTTGTACTTGTCGGGCTTGAGTGTTACAGATTGTTTCTAGTCGCCTAATCAGGATGGGGAAACAATGACAACTACAAACACGACGGAAACGCCTTATACCGGCGAAGAGCGCAGCAAGCGAATCTTTGCCATCGTAGGCGCCTCTTCCGGCAATCTTGTCGAGTGGTTCGACTTCTATATCTACGCCTTCTGCGCCATTTACTTTGCTCCGGCGTTCTTTCCTTCGGATGATCCTACCGTTCAGTTGCTCAATACCGCCGGGGTGTTCGCGGCCGGGTTTTTGATGCGGCCGATCGGCGGTTGGCTGTTCGGACGTGTGGCCGACAAGCATGGCCGCAAGAACTCGATGCTGATCTCGGTAACCATGATGTGCGCCGGGTCGCTGATCATTGCCTGTTTGCCGACCTATGCCACGATTGGTGCCTGGGCTCCTGCGTTATTGCTGATGGCGCGTCTGCTGCAAGGGTTGTCGGTGGGTGGTGAATACGGCACCACGGCCACTTACATGAGTGAAGTCGCACTGCGCGGCAAGCGCGGTTTCTATGCGTCCTTTCAGTACGTGACCCTGATTGGCGGCCAGTTGCTGGCAGTGCTGACGGTGGTGATCCTGCAGCAGTTTCTCACCACTGAAGAGCTGCGCGACTACGGCTGGCGTATCCCGTTCGTGATCGGTGCCTGTGCTGCGGTGATTGCCTTGCTGCTGCGCCGCACCCTCAATGAAACGACCACTGCCGAAAGCCGTCAGGACAAGGACGCCGGAAGTATTGCGGCGCTGTTCAAGCATCACAAGTCGGCGTTTATCACCGTACTGGGATACACCGCGGGTGGCTCGCTGATTTTCTACACCTTCACCACTTACATGCAGAAGTATCTGGTCAACACAGGCGGTATGGAACCCAAGACCGCCAGCTACATCATGACCGGCGCGCTGTTTCTGTACATGTGCATGCAGCCGTTTTTCGGCATGCTGGCAGACAGGATCGGGCGTCGTAACTCGATGTTGTGGTTCGGCGCGCTGGGCGCACTTTGCACCGTGCCCATTCTGATGACCCTGAAAAGCAACACCAGCCCGTTCGTTGCTTTCGTGTTGATTACCCTGGCACTGGCGATTGTCAGTTTCTACACATCCATCAGCGGTCTGGTAAAAGCCGAAATGTTCCCGCCCCAAGTGCGTGCGCTGGGTGTCGGCCTGGCTTACGCAGTGGCCAACGCTCTATTTGGCGGTTCGGCCGAATACGTCGCTCTGAGCTTCAAGAGCAACGGCATGGAAAACACCTTCTATTGGTACGTGACGGCGATGATGGTAGTGGCTTTCCTGTTCAGCCTGCGCTTGCCGAAGCAGCCAGCGTATCTGCATCACGATCACTGATTGCGTTTTTCAGGGCATAAAAAAACCACCCGTCAGGGTGGTTTTTTTGTGGATGCCGATCAGAACAATTGAACTGACGGCTTCTCTTTGGCGATAGGTTCCGCGCTGCTGGTCTGCTCGTACCAGCCGCCACCGAGGGCCTTGTACAGGTTGACCTCGCTGGTGAGCTGCGACAGACGATCAGTGATCAGCGTCTGTTGCGCGCTGAACAGCGAGCGCTGTGCGTCAAGGAACGTCAGGTTGCTGTCGATCCCGATGCGGTAGCGACGCTCGGCAAGACGGTAGTAGTCCTGGTTGGCAGTGACGAAATCGCGCTGCGCCTGAAGCTGCTCGTTATAGGTCTTGCGCGAGGCCAGGCCGTCGGAGACTTCCTGGAACGCAGTCTGAATCGCCTTCTCATAGTTGGCGACGTTGATTTCCTTCTGGATCTTGGAGTAATCCAGGCTGGCGCGCAGGTTGCCGGCGTTGAAGATCGGCAGGTTGATGCTTGGCTGGAACAACCATGTGCCCGAGCCGCCCTTGAACAAACCGGACAGGTCAGGGCTGGCTGTACCGGCATTGGCCGTCAGCGTGATGCTCGGGAAGAACGCGGCACGTGCTGCACCGATATTGGCGTTGGCGGCCAGCAGGTTATGTTCGGCCTGCAGGATATCCGGACGGCGCTGCAGCAGGTCAGACGGCAGGCCGACCGGCATTTCGGTCAGCAGGTCGGCAGACAGAGGCTGCGCTTCGGGAAGGTTGTCAGGCAGGGCAGAGCCCAGCAGCAAGGTCAGGTTGTTCTGATCCTGTGCGACCAGTCGTTGGTACTGGGCCAGTCTGGCCTTGGCACTTTCAACCGAGGTACGCGACTGGCTCAGGTCCAGAGCCGAAGCGACACCCACTTCATTGCTGCGCGAAGTCAGGCGATAGCTTTCCTCGTAGGTCTTGAGGGTTTCCTGCGTCAGCTTGAGCAGTTCCTTGTCGGCCTGCCAGGTCAGGTAAGCGTTGGCGACGTTGGCCACCAGGCTGATCTGTGTGCTGCGGCGTGCTTCTTCGCTGGCGAAGTAAGTCTGCAAGGCCTGATCGCTGAGGCTGCGAACACGACCGAACAGATCCAGTTCATAGGAACTGATACCCAGGTTTGCCGAGTAGGAACTGGTGATACCAGCCTCGCCACTGGTGGACATGTCGGCTGGCACGCGCTGGCGTGAGCCCGTGGCATTTGCCGAGACGGCCGGGAACAGGTCGGAACGCTGGATGCGGTATTGCGCACGGTAAGCGTCGATGTTCAGTGCCGCGACACGCAGGTCGCGGTTGTTGACCAGAGCGGACTGGATCAGTTGTTGCAATGCCGGGTCACGGAAGAACTGACGCCAGCCTTGTTCGGCGGCAGCTCTTTCGGCGGTCTCGGCTGGCAGGTACGCAGGACCTTGCGGGTACTGCGCTGCAACCGGTGATTCTGGTTGCTTGTACTCAGGAATCAAAGAGCAACCGCTGAGAATGAACGCGGTTACTGCCAGAGAAATCAGGGACTTGCTCATTGGCCAGCCTCATCGTGAGAGATAGGTTTCTGCTTGCTCTTGAAGAGCGACGATATCGATACAAAGAACAGTGGCACCCAGAAGATGGCCAGAACAACGGCAGTGATCATACCGCCAATTACGCCTGTACCAATCGAGTGTTGGCTGCCCGAGCCTGCGCCCGTGGAAATTGTCAGTGGGACAACACCCAGGATGAAGGCCATGGAGGTCATGATGATCGGACGCAGGCGCATCCGGCAAGCCTCAATTGCAGCGTCGACCAGACTCTTGCCCTGTTCGTGAAGCTCCTTGGCGAACTCCACGATCAGAATGGCGTTCTTCGCAGCCAGACCGACTGTCACCAGCAACCCTACCTGGAAGAACACGTCGTTGGACAGGCCGCGCAAGCTGGTTGCCATCAACGCACCGATGACGCCCAGTGGCACGACCAGCATGACCGCGATCGGAATCGACCAGCTTTCATACAGGGCCGCCAGACAGAGGAAGACCACCAGCAGGGAAAGAGCATACAGCGCAGGTGCCTGCGAGCCGGACAGACGTTCCTCGAAGGACAGACCTGTCCAGGAGATGCCGATGCCTGGTGGCAGTTTCTTGGCCAGTGCTTCCACTTCGGCCATGGCTTGACCAGTACTGTAGCCAGGGGCCGGTGTACCGAGAATTTCCTCTGCCGCCACGCCGTTGTAGCGCGACAGTTTAGGCGAGCCGTAGACCCACTTGCCGCTGGCAAATGCCGAGAACGGCACCATCTCGCCTGCACTGTTGCGCACATACCACTTGTTCAGGTCTTCCGGTGACATTCGTGCGCCAGAGTCGCCCTGCAGGTAGACCCTTTTGACACGACCACGGTCGATGAAGTCGTTGATATAGCGGCCACCCATTGCAATCGACAGCGTACTGTTGATGTCCGACAGCGTGATGCCCAGGGCGCTGGCGCGCTCGTCATCGATCAGCAACTGGTACTGAGGCTCATCGTTCAGGCCGTTGGGGCGGACGCCTGCCAGAACCTTGCTCTGGGACGCCATGCCCAGGAACTGGTTGCGGGCTTCCATGAGTTTCTCATGGCCTACGCCACCCTGGTCTTGCAGGTAAACGTCGAAACCGGTGGCGTTACCCAGTTCCAGAACCGATGGAGGTACTACGGCAAACACCATGGCATCGCGGAAGCTGAAGAAGTGTGCCTGGGCACGCTTGGCCAGCTCGAAGACGCTGTTTTCAGCCGAACGCTCATCCCATGGCTTGAGCATCACGAACGCAATCGCAGAGCTCTGGCCGCGACCGGCGAAGTTGAAACCGTTGACCGTGAACACCGATTTGACGGCCCCGCTTTCTTTGGTCAGCAGGTGTTCGCGCATCTTGTCGATGACTTCTTGCGTGCGCTCAGACGACGAACCCGCCGGCGTCTGGACCTGGACGAAGAGAACGCCCTGGTCTTCTTCAGGCAGGAACGCGGCCGGAATGCGAGTGAACATCCAGATCATGCCAACGCAGATCAGGACATAGCCCAGGTACGCCGGGAATTTATGCTTGAGCATATTGCCCACGCCGCGCTCGTAGCTTTCTACGCTGCGGTCGAAGGTGCGGTTGAACCAGCCGAAGAATCCACGCTTGGGTTGACCATGCTTCTCGTGATCGATCGGCTTGAGCATCGTGGCGCAAAGGGCAGGGGTGAAGATCAGGGCCACCACGACCGATAGCGCCATCGCCGAAACGATGGTGATCGAGAACTGTTTATAGATCACCCCGGTGGAGCCACCGAAGAACGCCATTGGCAGCAGAACCGCCGACAGAACCAGTGCAATACCCACCAGTGCGCCCTGGATCTGCTCCATGGACTTGATGGTTGCCTGTCGGGGCGACAGTTTTTCTTCTGCCATGACCCGTTCGACGTTTTCCACCACGACGATGGCGTCGTCCACCAGCAAGCCGATGGCCAGGATCATGCCGAACATGGTCAGGGTGTTGATGGTGAAACCGAAGGCCGCGAGGATACCGAAAGTACCCAGCAATACCACCGGAACGGTCAATGTGGTGATGACCGTGGCGCGGAAGTTCTGCAGGAACAGGTACATCACCAGGAACACCAGGACAATCGCTTCGCCCAGGGTATGAACAACCCCGGAAATCGACTCGCTGACCACTGGAGTGGTGTCATACGGGTAAACGACTTTCATGC
The DNA here is from genome assembly GCF_015471405.1 of Pseudomonas cichorii. Classification (GTDB taxonomy): domain Bacteria; phylum Pseudomonadota; class Gammaproteobacteria; order Pseudomonadales; family Pseudomonadaceae; genus Aquipseudomonas; species Aquipseudomonas serbiensis. The sequence continues at coordinate 385,807 of NZ_BLVZ01000002.1, read as the reverse complement.
CCGGCGGGAAGAACGGCTCAAGGGATGAAACGGTCTTGCGGATGGCCTTGGCGGTGTCTAGTGCGTTGGCACCGGGGGCCAGCCTGATCGCAAGGCCAGAAGCCGGTTTGCCGTTGAACTGAGAGTCGACACTGTAGTTTTCCGAGCCTAGACCTACCGTGGCAACATCCTTGATGCGCACCTGGGAACCATCGGTGTTGACCTTCAGCAGAATATTGCCGAACTGCTCTGCGGTCTGCAGGCGGGTCTTGCCGATGATGGTGGCGTTCAGTTGCTGGCCGTTAATGGACGGCAGACCGCCGAGTTGCCCGGAGGAAACCTGAACGTTCTGAGCCGTGATTGCGTTGCTGACATCGACCGGAGTCAACTGGAAGTTGTTCAACTTGGCCGGGTCTAGCCAGATACGCATGGCGTATTGGGAGCCAAAGACCTGGAAGTCCCCCACACCGGAGGTCCGGGAAATCGGGTCCTGCATGTTCGATACGATGTAGTTGGCCAGGTCTTCCCTGTCCTGGCTGCCATCTTCGGACACCAGGCCGATAACCATCAGGAAGTTTCGTACTGACTTGGTTACGCGGATGCCCTGTTGCTGCACTTCCTGGGGTAGCAGCGGTGTGGCCAGGTTCAGCTTGTTCTGCACCTGGACCTGCGCCGTATCTGCGTTAGTACCCTGATTGAAGGTCGCGGTGATGGTCATGCTGCCGTCGGAGTTACTTTCCGAACTCACATAACGCAGGTTGTCGATACCGTTGAGCTGCTGCTCGATGACCTGCACCACGGTGTCCTGCACGGTCTGTGCAGAAGCGCCCGGGTAGGTCACTTGAATCGCGATGGCTGGCGGCGCGATGCTCGGGTACTGGTTGATCGGCAGGCTGAGGATCGACAAGGAGCCGATCAGCATGATCACCAGGGCAATTACCCAGGCGAAAATCGGGCGATCGATAAAGAATTTCGACATGGGTTACTCCCCTTTGCTGCCTGCGGCTTTTTCAGTGGCCGGGGCAGGCGCCGGGTTTGCTCCTTTGACGTTGGTTGCTTCTGCGACTTTCACTTCCGCGCCTGGCCTTACGTATTGCAGGCCTTCGGTGATGACACGATCACCGGCGTTCAGGCCTTCTTCGATCAGCCACTCGCTACCTACGGTGCGCTTGGCAACCAGAGTGCGAAGCTCAACCTTGTTGTCCTTGTTCACGATCAGGGCAGTCGGTGTGCCTTTCTGGTCGCGGGTCACACCTTGTTGCGGTGCGAGGATCGCCTGGGCGCTTACACCGGCTTGCAGTTGGGCGTGAACGAACATGCCTGGCAGCAGACGATGATCGGGGTTCGGAAAGACTGCACGCAGGGTTACAGAGCCTGTGCCTTGGTCGACCGAAACTTCCGAGAACTCCAGCTTGCCTTCAACCGGGTAGACGCTGGAGTCTTCCAGAGTCAGCTTGACCTTGGCGGCGTTGTCGCCTGCCTTCTGCAATTTGCCGCTTTCCAGGTCTGCACGCAGCTTGAGCATGTTGGCCGAGGACTGCACCACATCGACATAGATCGGGTCGAGTTGCTGGATGGTAGCCATGGCTTCGGTCTGGGCACTGCTGACCAGCGCACCTTCGGTGACCGCGGAGCGGCCGATACGACCGGAGATCGGTGCCAGAACCTTGGTGTAGCGCAGGTTGATCTGGGCGGTCTGCAAGGCGGCCTGGGCTTCCTGGCTGGAGGCTAATGCCGTGTCGTATTCCTGACGGCTCACTGCTTGTTCATTGACCAGTTGCTTGTAACGATCCGCCAGTGATTTGGCCGACTGCAAGGTCGCCTGTGCGCTGGTGGCGGTTGCTTCGTAAAGCGCCGGGTCGATCTGATACAGCTGCTGGCCAGCTTTTACATCGCCGCCTTCGGTGAACAGGCGCTTGAGAATGATGCCGTTGACCTGTGGACGAACTTCAGCAACACGGAAGGCTGTGGTTCGACCCGGAAGTTCGGTGGTCAGTGCATAAGGTTGGGCTTTGAGGGTGACTACGCCGACCTGAGGAATTTGAGCCGGCGGTGCCGCCTCTTCCTTTTTACTACAGCCACTGAGCAGTGTTGCCAGGGCGACGGCAGTGACCAGAACGGTAACAGCTGGCTTGAATTGCATGAAGATCCTCGGGGGCAGGAGCCTGTTTACGCAAGGGAGTTGGAGAGTGTAAAAAAATATTTCGGCTAGATAAGTAGCATGCTAATGAATATACTTACATTCACGGTTGTTTGTAAACATCTTCTTACCCGCTCATCTGCTGTGTGGAAGGGGTGATTGCAAGCTCGGGACAAGGCAGCCAAATGCCGCCCGATCACGTTTCAGGTCTTGATACACGGTTCGCAAGTCTTTGAGGTTTATTGCCATGGTCCGCCGCACCAAAGAGGAAGCCCAGGTTACTCGCAGTCATATTCTGCAGGCCGCTGAGCAAGCGTTTGATGACCGCGGCATTGCCCGCACGACGCTTGCCGACATTGCGACGCTTGCTGGCGTGACTCGTGGTGCTATTTATTGGCACTTCACCAACAAGGCCGAACTGGTGCAGGCAATGCTCGACAGCCTCCGTGAGCCGCTCGAAGACATGGCCCAGGCCAGCGAAAGTGAAACTGAAGCCGATCCGCTTGGCTGGATGAGAAAACTGCTGATTCATTTGTTTCATGAAGTTGCACTTGATCCGCAGACCCGTCGCATCAATGAAATCCTTTTCCATAAATGCGAGTTCACGGATGAAATGTGTGATTTCCGACGTCAGCGTCAAGCTAACGCAATCCTGTGTCATGAACGAATCGGCCGGGCATTGAGCAATGCCGTGCGCCGGGGACAGCTACCGGCCTCTCTGGACGTCAAACGCGCCTCGATCTGCCTGTTTTCCTATATCAACGGCATCATCTACCAATGGCTGCTGGTGCCTGACAGTTTTTCGCTGTCCGGGGAAGCCGAGCAACTCGTCGATAGTTGCATGGATATGTTGCAGTACAGTCCGGCCTTGCGGGCTTGAGTGCGAACCCTGCTGTGAGGTAGGCCAATATAGCGCTGACCTGCACGCGCAGACCAGTACATAACTTCAATACGGCATGCTTTGGCGGGCTGTTTACTCACCGTTTACCTTTTCGGCGTCAGTATTGCCTGGCCAGCCGAGCATCGGGGCTTTGGGATGACACCTGCTTTGTAGGAATTAGGTAGGACATTTCTCGATGTATGTAGCTGATTTCCCAAACTGATTTCCGCGTATTGCTCCGCTATCAAACTCCCTTCAATCTTCGTCCCTTAACAAACAAACGGGAGGGAGGTTGCATGTTTTCATTGAATCTTGCGCCCATATGCTCTGAAGTCAGCAGCAACTTCACCAGTATTGAAATAGCCCTGTCTGGCTGTGAAAAGAGGGTGGCAGGCCTGATCACGGCAGACCCTTGCATGTCTGGCATGGACGCTTCCCAGATCCGACGGATCATCGGGAGGACAGACGATGTCAGAAACTGTATCTGATCCTGTGAGGTTATTGGCCCGGCTTGCCTCTCAATCTGAACATCTGGCGGTAGATTGCTCTGAAGGTGTCCCGGTCGTTCGTCTGGGGCTGATCACAACGCTGTATTTCAAGCAGGGCCATACGCAAGAGGTCAAACGACGTGTCGAGGCCTGTTTCCTGCGTTTCTACGGCGCCTTCAAACCGATGCTCAAATGGCAGCTTTACAACCGGATGCGACGTCTTACGGCCTCGGGGTTTGCTTCGTGCCGGCGTCAGGTCCTGCAAAGCTCGCCCGATGCCCAGTTCGTGTGGTCGATTGCCAGCGCCACCCAGGCGGAAGTCGCGACCTACAGCCTGTTTGTAATGAACACCTCGCAATCACAGGCAGAGAATGATCGTTCCTGTCTGAAAATGGTTTTGCCCTGGTCGTACCTGGCGGAACCCGATGGCTTGAAGCGTTATGAAACCTGGATCAGATACCTGTGCAGCGAGGTTCAGGCCGAACACGGGTTTGGCGGTCTGGCGTGTGTGTTACCGGGGGACGGGCATCATTATCTGCCGCTGGAGTATCAGTTTGCTCAGGAATACGCCGGGCTGATGGTCGATCCTGGTCCGCATATAGAAAGCCTGCGGCTGCTTGAGCATATCAAGGGCGTTGCCTGGTACACGGTATTGGGCGAGTCGTTCGTGCGGCGGCTTGGCGGTAGCGATGCTCTGCGCGGCAAGTTGAGCGGTTGCAGCGACATTGTGTTTCACGCCTACAGCAATGGCCTGATGATTCGTTCAGGAGTCGTCCCGCAACTGGGCAGCCAGGGGAAGGCGCCAGATGTCTACAGGGTGCTTAACAAGATCATCAGGCCGATTCGCTTGCAGGATACCGGCTGCCTTCACCCTTATCTGGTTCCGGGTGTGGGGTTTACCAAGGAAACCACTGCGCAGTGGTATGCCCGTTTCGACGAAAAGCCCGTCCCGCCGGTCAATTGCGGTGAGCCATGCCCCAGATCCGGTTACTGGTTCAGCAATGCCAAGGTGCGTTCCCGGCGCTTTTTCAATCAGGGCGAAATCATGCCTGTATTTGCGCATATCAAGGCTGGACGCAGCCAATGGTTCTGGGCGCAGCAGGAAGACTGAAGCCTACTTCTGTTCCGCACCGCGCAGCAGTTGGTTGGGCATGACCAGTGCCGTCGCCAGACCCAGTAGCGAGACAGCCGCACTGATCATCAATAAATGACGGAAGGTCAGCGCCAGTTCTGCACGCAAGGCTTCGAGGGCCGGACCGCTGGCGGTGTTCAGGCTATCGATCAACGCATTGCCGGCATTGCCTTCGCCACTTATCGATCCGGGTTGAAGCTGGCCGATCCCCGTGTCTTGCAGCATGGCCAGCAGCAGAGCGGACATCATCGCTACACCCACGGCGCCGCCCAGCGAGCGGAACAGATTGGAGGTACTGGTCGCCACGCCAATATCCTTGATCGCGACCGCGCTTTGCGTACCGACCAGTGAAGTGGGGAACTGCATGCCGCTGGCAATTCCGGTCAGGACCATGAACAGGCTGGTGAGCAGGATCGAGTGCGCGGGAGTGAACGCCATCCCCAGAATGGCGATGGGCATGAGTAACGCGCCGCACAGGATCAGAGGTTGATAACGGCCGGTCACTGCGGTTCTTCGGCCTGCACAATAGGCGCCGATGGGAATGCCCATCGCCAGTGGCAGCAGATGCAGGGCTGCGCTGTCGGCTCCCCCGCCGGTGACCGTCTGGTAACGCATCGGCATCAGGACGATCAGCGAGATAGCCTGAAAGCTGGTAAAGAACACCGCACTCCAGCAAAGCACTGCGCTGCGATTGGCAAACAGGTGCATGGGCAGCAGAGGTTCCAGCGCTCTGCGCTCGTACCATGCAAAAAGCGCCAGGGTGAACAGTGCAATTCCCAGCAGTAGCAGAATCCTTGGGCGACTCAGGCCGTGGCCCTGACCGATTTCGGTGATGCCCAGCAACAGACTGGTCAGGCCGATGATCATCAACACTGTTCCCAGGTAATCGATGACCGGTTTGCGTTGCGGTACGGGCAGGCCATTCAAGGTACGGTAAGCCACGACCCAGGCCACGATGCCCAGAGGAAGATTGATCAGGAACACCCAGCGCCAGGACAGGTATTCGGTCATCAGCCCGCCCAATACAGGGCCGGCGACACTGGCAATGGCGTACATGCTGCTGAAATAGCCCTGATAGCGACCCCGTTCGCGGGGCGGGACTATGTCGGCGATGATTGCCTGGCTGACCGATACCATGCCGCCAGCCCCGATCCCTTGAAGCACTCGGGCCAGCACCAGTTGCTCCATGCTTTGCGCAAACCCGCAAAACAGCGATGCCAGGGTAAACAGCCCGAGCCCGAACAGCATCAGCCTGCGCCGCCCATACAAGTCGCCCAGCTTGCCGTAGATGGGCACGGCAACGGTCAGCGCCACCATATACGCCGCGATGACCCAGGCCAGCAGGTCGATGTCCTTGAATTGAGCAGAGATCGCGGGCATCGAAACGGCCACGATCGTCTGATCCAGCGCACTGAGAAACACGGCCATCATCAGTGCAAATAAAATGCTGCGAATTGTCGGTGTAGTGTGCGCAAGACTGGTCAAGATAAAGCCCGAAACCTGGCGGGGGAAGTTGGCCAGTCTAATCCGATAGCCTGCTAATCGATAGCTGACTTTGTTTAAGAGGCGCGTGCTATTGGTTGTCGATCATCGCAAAGCACTTAATGTTGCAGTGGTTGGTACGCAATGGCCAAAGCTGCAGATTGCGACCTTGGGTGCCTGGCGAATCATTTCAATGCGATAGGCGCCCGCCGCGTATATACCAACCACTGCGAGTACACCCAATACAGCCATGCATTTTCTTGTTTTCACTTTCATGGTGCATTCCTCATTCCCACTACAGAAAAGGACATGAAGTGATTGTAGGACAAGAATTATGGATCAGGCGGTAGGAGCGAATTTATTCGCGAAGACCGATTAGAATGCGTCCCTTCGATTTATCCAGCAGACAGGTTCGCTTCCATGGCACGCAAGGAATTCAATGAGTACGAGGCAGTTTCGGCAGTCATTCCCGGTGAAGGCGGTTACAGCGCGGCGATTGCGGTAAAGGCTTTGGAGGCGGGTGGTGCGCCACGCTTCCATCCCGTTCTGGCGGGAGAAAAGTTCAAGACCGCCCATGACGCCGATCTGGCCGCGGCTCAGGAGCTTGAGCGGCTGATCGGCGTGGATGTCGAGGCTGAACTGGTATGGGCAAACGAGTAATCAGACAGTAGGCCGGTACATCTTGAAGAGTGCTTCAGGCCCTAACTGAAAGTAGTCAGCCGGGCCACCACCACGCAGGATAGGCTCGGCTGCTGCGGTGTCATAGACGCCATCCTTGAGCAGCCACTTGGCGATATGTACCGCCACCACTTCCCCCAGAATCAGCCAGCTTGGTACCAGCTCCTTGTCGGCGCGCTGCAATTGCACGATCTGGGTGACCTTGCATTCAAACGATACTGGCGTTTCCAGTACCCGAGGCACGGCGACGATCTTCGAGGCCAGTGGTGTCAGGCCAGCCAGTTCAAACTCATTCACATCCGCTGGCACGGCTGCGCAGCTCTGGTTCATGGCCTCGGCCAGTGAGCGTGTGGACAGGTTCCAGACGAACTCGCCCGTCTGCTCGATGTTATTGAGGCTGTCTTTGCGCCCGACACTGCAAAAACCAATGATTGGGGGAATGTAGTTGAAGGCGTTGAAGAAACTGTAGGGTGCGAGATTCAGTCTGCCCTCGGCGTCCTGGGAAGAAATCCAGCCAATGGGGCGCGGGCCTACGATAGCGTTGAAGGGATCGTGCGGCAGGCCATGACCTTTGGCTGGCTCGTAGGAGTGAATATCGTCTGACATGGCTTGATTCCTGGTAACCACGGTTTCGGAGAGTCGATCATAGTAGACCTGAGCCCAGGAACAACAAAGCCCGGCACTGGCCGGGCTTGGGTGTCATTCGGGAGGTATCAGACCCGGCGGTTTGCACCGACACGATCAGCACCGTCAGCAGCCAGGCGGTTTGCACCAACGTGGTCGGCACCGTCGGAAGTCAGACGGTTTGCACCGACACGATCAGCACCGTCAGCAGCCAGACGATTTGCACCAACGCGGTCAGCGCCATCGGAAGTCAGACGGTTTGCGCCAACACGATCAGCACCGTCAGCAGCCAGACGATTTGCACCAACGCGGTCGGCACCATCGGAAGTCAGGCGGTTTGCGCCAACACGGTCAGCACCGTCAGCAGCCAGACGATTTGCACCGACGCGGTCAGCACCATCGGAAGTCTGACGATTCGGGCCGATGTTGGTGTTGTTTGAACCACCTTCTGCAACGACTGGAGCGTTCAACGAATCATTGGTGTTGATGGCTGGGAGTGCAAAAGCAGTCGAAGCCAGAACAGAGAAAGCGAGGCCGAAAATCAGTTTGTTGGTTTTCATGATGGTGTCTCCAATTTGGGTCGGGTGAGTTGTCATCCCGGTATGGAGGCAATGCTACGCGGCTGGGCATTATTAAGAAGTTAATAGGATTGCTACCTACCATCGCTGAAAATGATAGTAAGTCGTATCGCCCGATTTTCGGGCCTTTCAGGTAGAAATGGCTATTGATGGTGCATTTTCTGAAAAATCTTGCAATAAAGCCTCTTGACAAATTTAAATATAAATAAATTTAAGGGCTTACATGCGAAAGGCTGTTGAAAAGCGCACCAGCCTGAAACAACTTGTCATGTTCTGTCGTCCATGAAAAAGGGCAGCCCATGACGCTGGCTGCCCTTGATCATCACTCAAACACGAGATCAGTCGGTTTCGATACGCGAATGCTTGCGGGTGTCCTTCATGAATACATACACCAGCAGCGAGCATGCGATACAGGCCGTGACATACCAGTAGTATCCGGTTTCCATGCCGATGCTCTTGAACCACAGTGCAATGTATTCAGCCGTGCCACCAAAGATCGAGACGGTCAGTGCGTAAGGCAGGCCTACGCCCAGCGCGCGGATTTCGGTCGGGAACAGTTCGGCTTTGACCACGGCGTTGATCGAGGTGTAGCCGCTGACGATGATCAGTGCGGCCATGATCAGGAAGAACGCGCCCCACCAGGTCTGGATGGTGTGCAGGGTGGTCAGGATCGGCACGGTGCACAGGGTACCCAGTACGCCGAAGGCGATCAGGATCGGACGACGACCGATCTTGTCGGACAGCCCACCCACGACCGGTTGCAGCAGCATGAACAGGAACAGCGTCGCGGCCGAGATGGTGGTCGAGTCGCTGATGCTCATGCCTACGGTGTTCACCAGATACTTCTGCATGTAGGTGGTGTAGGTGTAGAAGGCCAGGGTGCCGCCCATGGTCAGGCCGACCACGGTCATCAGTTCCTTGGGATGACGCATCAGGGTGCGCATCAGGCTTTCTTTAGGCTTGTCGTCTTTCTGCTTGCGGGTAAAGGACTCTGTTTCTTCCATGCCGCGACGCAGGAACAGCGCAACCACTGCACACAGCGCGCCGATGGCGAACGGGATACGCCAGCCCCAGCTGTGCAGTTCTTCGGTGGTCAGGACCTGTTGCAGCACGATCAGGACAGCCAGTGCTATGAGCTGGCCGGAAATCAGGGTGACGTACTGGAAGCTGGAGAAAAAGCCGCGACGTTCCTTGGTCGCCATTTCACTGAGGTAGGTTGCCGAGGTGCCATATTCGCCACCCACCGACAGGCCCTGCAGCAGACGGGCGAAGACCAGCAGGATCGGAGCGCCGACACCGATGGTTTCATAACCCGGTGTCAGGGCAATGATCAGCGAGCCGAAGCACATCAGCAGTACCGACGCCATCAGGGCTGCCTTGCGTCCTTTGTAGTCGGCGTACAGGCCCATCAGCCAGCCACCGATCGGGCGCATCAGAAAGCCTACGGCGAAGATTGCAGCGGTGTTGAGCAGTTGAGCGGTGCTGTCGCCCTTGGGGAAGAAGACTTTGGCGAAGTACAACGAGAAAGCGGCATAGACGTACCAGTCATACCACTCGACCATGTTGCCGACCGAGCCGCTGAAGATCGACTTGAGCCGGCTGGAGGTGGATTTTTCAGCGGCGGGGGTGCCTGCCGACTCTTTCGAGAGGGAGTTGGAGATATCCATGGTGTTCCTTAAGTCATTATTTTTAGAAGGCAGCTGCACGCAGCCTGACCTGAGCTATAGCAGGAGTTGTGCCAGGCCTGAGAGGCCCGTTCCAGAGGGGGAAGGGGATTAAAATGAGCGGAAATCCGCCTATCCGGTCTTTCTGGATAAGCGGAAAATTGCCGATGGCAGCAAGGTATGGGGCTAGCGAGGGTGACCGGGACCGAAAATCAGCACGGCCAGTACAAAGGCGAACATCAGACCCAGGATGATCATGACGCCCTTGCCGATATTTTCCGAGCAGTAGCTCTTGATGCGTTTCCATCCACCGGTTTTCGCTGCGCAATAGCTCTGGAGCCTGAATATCCGGTAGGGCGAAAGGGCTATCCAGGCCGCCAGAGTGATTGCGTATGTGACCAGTGCAACCGGCCCGTTATTGGCGAAGGCGATACCTGCGACGATCACCGGGATACCATGACGCAGCAGCAATGCCTGATGTCCCGGCCAACTCAGCCAGCCAGGCAGTAACCGCTTGCTCAGATATTCATCCACAGATGCAAAGGAGGCGGAAACCGGCCTCCAGAACGACATGAAGACGTGGACCACCAGAAGAATCACCACTGGCAAGCTGAGTGCCGTGAAAATCATGTAGAGCAGATCAAACTTTCCGGCTCTGGACGTAGGAACAATGCCTGCCATCAGAATGAATACGAACCCGAACAGATAGGCTCTCAGGTACGTGTTGAAATGCACCTGGTCATACAGCGTTCGCCAACTCGAAAGATCGGCGTTCGGGTATTGCTCCAGCGTCTCGGGGTAACGATAGGTCAGGTCCTGAGACAGTTGCTCGCAACCTTGCCAGACTGCCGGGTCGCTGTTTCTGGCCATGCGCAACTGAGTATCCAGCGCAGGCGGCTCAAGCAGCAGCTTCGCCGCATCGCCATGATGACTGTTCTCGTTCAGCAACTCTTGTAGGCGTTTGGCAAAACCATATCGTTCGCAACGCTCCACAAGACGCTGCCAGAGCGAAGGCGGATCGGTCGGGGCGTAATGTTTCTGATCCCAGTCAAAGAGCTGGCAGATACGCTCGAACAGGGCCGGCGTCCAGTCCCTCGTATTGATCAGCAGGGTCATGGTCCAGCGCTGAAGGTGCTCACGATGCTCCAGCTTTTCCAGCCAGGGTTGTTGCTCAAGGGTTTTCAGCTCGTCCAGGAACTGGCGCTCCTGCTGGCTTTCCAGCAGCGCTTGCAGGCGTGGCAGCACGTCATCGAGCAGGGCCTGGATCAGGCGTTTTTCCTGATGAGCACTCAGCGTCACCTTTTGCCAGGGCGTCAGCCATTGCAGTTGCGCTACAGCGGCCTTGAGCAGCTCCAGATTGTCGGCAACATCGATCAGGCAGCGCTGCACAAGATGCTGCTGAAACTGCGCATCCGCCCCGAGGTCCTTGGCCAACTGATGTTGCGAGTGCAGGTTCTGAGCTGTGGTCTTGTGAGCCAGCTCGTACCAGCTCTGTTCCACAGGCGGAGGCGTGCTGACAACCGTTGGCTCTGAAACCTGTACTGTCTCGACGAGTTGCAGATGCATGAGCGGTTCAGGGCTCGCATCGACTTCTTCGTACTCATACTCATCCGCCTCATAGCGATTGCGTGCCTGATCCAGCGCCTGCTCATAAGCGTCGCGCAATCGCTGAAAGGCGTCCGGGTCCTCATCGGGCCGGTTCACTTTCAGCAGCTTTGCGTACTGACGTTTGATGCTGCGCTCGTCGGCGTTTCTGTCCAGCTCAAGGACGCTCCAGCAATTCATCCCTGTTACCTCTCGCCCCGCTCGAAACGATCGATCTCTTGTTCGAGGCTCTTGCGCATTTCGCTGATCTGGCGCTCATCCTGGGTTTCCAGCACTCGCTGAAACTGGCTGGCCCAGTAGCCGATCATTTCCCGGGCTTCGCCCAGATATTCCTGATACAGCCGCTCCAGGCGTGCGCTCAGGTGCGTATTGACCTGCTGTTCGCGAGGGTGAACCTTGAGCGATTCCAGCACCTTGAGGCGTTCCTGGATTTCCGCCGGGGTCATCACTCCGGGGTTGTTCTCGATCACCAGCTTGTGGCTCTGGCCGGTCATCGGGATTTGCACGTCAGCTTCCAGCAGACCGTTGTTGTCGTAGGTGAATCGCACATTCAACTCGACTTCCCCGGCCTTGGCGGGCGGGATCGGAATATCCAGCTCACCCAGAGCAATGTTGTCTTTCACCAAGCGGCTTTCGCCTTGATAAATCTTCACCAGAACATGCTTCTGATTGTCGCTCAGGGTCTGCACGGTTCTGACACGGCTGACCGGCACCACGCTGTTGCGCTCGATGATCGGCAGGTAATGGCCGCTTTCGATGGAGGTGCCGAACCGGTTGGAGGTTTCGATACCCAAGGTGTAAGGGCACACGTCAGTCAGGACAATCTCTTCCAGTGCCGCGTCTCTTTGCTTGAGCGCCGCCTGGATGGCTGCACCCTGCGCGACCACTTCATCGGGGTTGAGGGTAATGGACGGAAAGCGCCCGAACAGACCCGCCGCGAGCTTGCGGATCAGCGGCATGCGCGTGGTGCCGCCGACCAGCAGTATTTCGTCGAGATCGGCTACGCGGATTTTCGCATCGCGCAGGGCGCGCTCGATGGGGGCGCGCAAACGCGAGAGCAATGGTGCATACAGCTCGCCCAGTTGTTCCTGGGTAATCGTCTTGCGCCATTCACGATCAGCATGGCGCAGCACGAATTCGGCGCTGCTATCCTGCCCCAGTGTTTTACGTACGCGCTCGGCTTCGCGGCGCAATGACGGGCCGATGTTCGTTCGGGGCGGGAAATCGGTTTCATCGCGATGCAGACCAATGAAGTGATCGACCAGCAAGAGGTCGAAGTCTTCACCGCCAAGAAAGTTATCCCCGGCGCTGGCGCGGACTTCCATCACGCCATCGAACAGCTCAAGGATCGAGATATCGAAGGTACCACCGCCGAGGTCGAACACCAGAAAAGAGGTTTCGCCTTCCTTCTGGTGCAGCCCGTAGGCCAGCGCCGCGGCGGTGGGTTCATTGATCAGTTTGTCGACTTTAAGGCCTGCCAGTTCGCCAGCCACGCGAGTGGCCTTGCGCTGGGCATCGCTGAAGTAGGCCGGCACGCTGATCACCGCTTCGGTCACGGGTTCACCGAACTCACGTTCCACATCGGCCTTGAGGCTTTTCAAGACCAGTGCCGAGAGCTCTTCGGGCCGATAGCTGTTCGATCCCAGGCTGACCTTTTGCGCGCTGCCCATATGGCGCTTGAACAGCGCAGCGGTTCTGGCCGGATGGGTTTGCAGGCGTTCGCGTGCAGCTTTGCCCACCAGGATCTGATCATCGTCGTCCAGTCCTACCACGCTGGGCGTCAGCATCTCGCCCAGTGCGTTGGCAACCAGTCGGGTTTTACCATCGCGCCAGACGGCGACCAGACTATTGGTCGTGCCCAAATCTATACCGACGATCATGTAATGCTTTCTCCTTGCGTGGTCACTGTCCGGATTCTAAAGGGGGATAAGGTTGATCGGTCGATTCCATGAATAGTTTCATACCAGAAACATTTCTCGCACCAGCCCGTGACGCTGCATTTTTTCGTTGAGCGTTCGACGCGGCAGTTGCAGCTCATTGAGCACGGATTTGATATCGCCTTTATGACGGGCCAGAGACGCACGCAGGCACTGGGCCTCGAATGCTTCCTGCTGCGCCGCCAGGGATTGTCCCTGCTGCGGTGATTCGGCGATATCCAGCCCCAATGCCTGACGCTCGGCCGCGTTGGCCAGTTCGCGGACATTGCCCGGCCAGTCATGGCTGAGCAACTGGCTCAGTTGCAAGGCGCTGAGTGCCGGCGCTTCGCGGCCCATGCGGGCAGCGGCGGTGCGGGCAAAGTGGTTGAAGAGCTGCACGATATCTTCGCGTCGCTCACGCAGGGGCGGCAGATGCAACTGTGCAACGTTCAGGCGATAAGCCAGGTCTTCGCGGAAGCGTCCAGCCCGTGCTTCTTCCAGCAGATCCGGCTTGGTCGCGGCGATGATGCGCAGGTCAACTTCAATACTGCGGTTGGAGCCCAGCCGCTCCAGGCGCTTGTCCTGCAGCACGCGCAACAGTTTGACCTGCTGAGCCATCGGCATGCTTTCGATCTCGTCGAGAAACAGCGTGCCGCCGTCGGCGTACTCCAGCCTGCCGATACGCTTGCCTTGAGCGCCGGTAAAGGCTCCGCTTTCATGGCCGAACAGTTCGGCTTCGAACAAATGCTCGGGGATGGCGGCGCAGTTGAGGGCGACAAAAGGCTTGCTGGCGCGAGGGCCGAAGTCATGCAGGCAGCGAGCGACCAGTTCCTTGCCGCTGCCGGTTTCGCCACGGATGATCACGTTGACCGGTAGTTGCGACAGTTCCAGCACATTGCGTCGCAAGACTTGCAGGCTGGGCGATACACCCAGCAGCGTGGTATCCAGCTGGGAACGGGCGTCGGCCTGTTCGGTCAGGCGGCGGTTCTCCAGAACCAGCTGGCGTTTTTCCATGGCTCTGCTCAGGTTGGTGAGCAGGGTCTGCGGGCTGAAGGGTTTTTCCAGAAAGTCGTAAGCGCCTTCACGCATGGCCTCGACCGCCATGGGCACATCGCCGTGGCCGGTCAGCAGGATAACCGGCAAGTCCTTGTCCAGCGCTTGCAGGCGGGCCAGCAACTCAAGGCCGCCCATGCCCGGCATGCGCACGTCGGTGAGGATCACGCCAGGAAAGTGTTCGGGCAAGTGCTCCAGACATTCCTCGGCGCGGCTGTAGACCTGAACCTGGAAACCGGACAGCGTCAGCCATGGCTCAATGGCCTGGCGAATGGGGGCTTCGTCGTCAACGACGATGACCGAGTTCAGCATGCGTTTTCAGTCTCTATAAAGTCATTGGGCAGGCTGAACCAGAACACCGCGCCGTTATCCCGGTTTTCTGCCGTCAGGCGACCATTGAGTTCATGGATGATCGCATAGGATACCGCCAGCCCGAGGCCAAGCCCGTCGCCCACCGGTTTGGTGGTGAAGAACGGATCGAAGATATTGCCCAGATGTTCCTGCGCAATGCCACCGCCACTGTCGATGACACTCAGACGCCAGTGTCCGGCTTGGGCATCTATCCGCACTTCCAGGCGTTTGAGGGGTTGATTGCGTATGGCATCCAGGGCATTGCGCAGCAGGTTGATCAGCACCTGTTCCAGACGGATTGCATCGCCACGTACCCAGGCCGGGCGTGACAGATGCAGAACACAACTGACCCGCTCCTCGCGGATGCGCGGGTCCAGCAACAGCAAGGCCTGATCGACTACGGTCGCCAGGTCCAGACGTTCACGCAAGCCGCTTGGGCTCTTGCGGGCGAAGGTTTTCAGGTGCCCGGTCAGCGCGCTCATGCGGGTCAGTTGCTGGTCCAGCGGCGTAAGGGATTTGCAGGCATCCTCGATACGGCCCTGATCCAGAAGCAGGCGCACGGTCGCCAGTTGCATGCGCTGGGCCGTCAGCGGCTGGTTGATCTCATGGGCCAGTGCCGCGGACATTTGCCCCAGTGCCGCCAGCTTGGTCGATTGCACCAGACCTTCCTGGGCGGTACGCAAATCACGGGTACGCTCCTGCACCTGACGTTCCAGTTCGTCACGGCTGCGCTCGCGCAATTTCGACAGTCGCCAGCGCTGGTACAGGAACAACCCCAGAAAGACCAGCGTCAGCCAGATACCCGCGCCGGCCAGTGCGGCATTGCGTATGTCGTCATTGACCATCTGGGGTTTGCGCAGCAGGTGCAAGGTCCAGTTTTCATCGGGAAGCGGCATGGACTGCCAAAGGTAATCAACCGTGCCGTCGGGGCCGTCGACCCGGCTCAAATGGCTTTGCTGCCCGACCTGATCGAGGATGCGGCTGCGCAGTGGCGACAGCGGCTTTTTATCGTACTGGCGGGTACGCAGCAGTTCTGCACGGTTTTCGAGGGAAATGGGTTCCAGTTCGCGATAGCGCCATTCGCTTTTGCTGGAGATAAACACGATGCCTTTGTTATCGCTGACCAGGAGCAGATCGTCGCCCTGGCTCCATTCCTGTTCGATATTGGGAAACTCCAGCTTCACCACCATGGCGCCGCCGAACTCTCCTGCCTCATCCAGCACGGCATTGGACAGGAAGTAACCGGGAATGCCTGTCGTGACACCGACCGCATAGAAGCGTCCGATACCCTGGGTCCGGGTCTGTTGAAAGTAAGGGCGAAACCCGTAGTTGTGCCCGACATAGCTGTTGGGCTGTCGCCAGTTGCTGGCGCCTACGGCCAACCCGTTTCGATCAAGTAGTTCCAGGGACGAGGAGTGTGCGGTTTCGTTGATTTTTTCCAGCTTGCGATTGAGTGAGAGCTGGGCGCTTTCGCTGATGGGGCCGCTCACCGCTGCGCGAATTTCGGCGTCGAGCGCCAGCACCGAGGGGAGGGCGCGATAGCGTTCGATCAAGGTGTGAAGGGTGTTGGCGTACAGAGCCATTTGCCCGCTGGCACGTGTTGCTTCCTGTGCCAGGGCATGTCGCTGCGCCTGACGCATGGCCAGACTGGCCGACAGGGCGGCGCCCGCCAGGATCAAGAGGATATACAGGGAAATACGCACGTTGCGCTTGATGATCATACTGCGTGTGCTGCCTGAGGTTTCAAAACGGGCGTATTCGCAAGCGCAGGCACTTACGAATACGCCGTTATCGGCATTTACAACAGATCGAAGCTTGCTTGTTTCACTGCTTCGGAGTCGAGGCCGATCATGACCTTGAACTCACCTGGCTCGGCCGCGTATTTCAGCTTCGAGTCATAGAACTTCAGGTCGTTCTCGCTGAGGGTGAAGTTCACGACTTTCTCCTCACCCGGCTCAAGCGTGACTTTCTCGAAGTTCTTCAGTTCTTTCACCGGACGGCTGATCGAAGCCGCTACATCACGCAAGTACAACTGCACGATGGTGGTGCCGGCAACCTTGCCGGTGTTCTTGACGGTGACACTGGCGGTCAGCTTGCCTTTGCGGGCCATCTTGGTGTCCGACAGCTTGACGTCGGAGACATCGAACTGGGTGTAGCTCAGGCCATAACCGAACGGAAACAACGGGCCGTTGGGTTCCTCGAAGTAGTGCGAGGTGTAGTTGCCTGGCTTGCCCGGCGTGTAAGGACGGCCGGTGTTCAGGTGCGCATAGTAGACCGGCAGTTGGCCGATCGAGCGCGGGAAGGACATGGCCAGTTTGCCCGACGGGTTGTAGTCGCCAAACAGCACGTCAGCCACGGCGTTACCGCCTTCGGTGCCCGGGAACCAGGTTTCGAGCATGGCATCGGCCTGTTCCAGTTCGTCGACCAGTACCAGCGGGCGGCCATTCATCAACACCAGAACCAGCGGCTTGCCGGTGGCTTTCAGGGCCTTGATCAGATCACGCTGCTTGCCCGGAATGTTCAGGCTGCTGCGGCTTGCCGATTCATGGGACATGCCACGGGACTCACCTACAACGGCCACGATCACGTCGGACTGCTCGGCTACCTTCACGGCTTCGTCGATCATTTCCTGAGCAGGACGTGGATCGACTTCCACTTCGTGTTCGATGAAGTTCAGGTAGTTGAGGATGTGCTCGTTGTCACTGACGTTCGCGCCACGGGCATAGACCAGCTTGGCCTTGTCGCCGACAGCTCTGGTCAGGCCTTCATACACGGTCACCGACTGGTTCGGCCGGCCGGCTGCGGACCAGCTGCCCAGCATGTCGAGCTGACTTTTCGCCAGACCGCCGATCACGGCGATGGTCCCTTGCTTCTTCAGTGGCAGGGTTTCGTTCTGGTTCTTCAGCAGCACCAGAGTCTTGCGGGCGACATCGCGAGCTTCTGCGCGGTGCAGGCGATCATCGGAGTAAGTGTCGGCCGGATCATCGGCGGCAACGCCGATACGACCATAAGGCGCTGCGAACAGGCCCATGTCGTACTTGGCGCCCAGCACTTCACGTACGGCGTTGTCGATTTCCTTCATGGAAACCTCACCGTCCTTCACCAGACCGGGCAATTGCTCGCCGTAGGCCACGTCGTTCATGCTCAGGTCGATGCCAGCCTTGATCGCCAGCTTGGCGGCTTCGCGATAGTCCTTGGCAACGCCGTGTTCGATCAGCTCCTTGATGGCGCCGTGGTCGCTGATGGTCACGCCTTTGAAGCCCCAGTCCTTGCGCAGCAGGTCTTGCATCAGCCACATGTTGGAAGTGGACGGAACACCGTTGATCGAGTTGAGTGCGACCATGACACCGCCGGCACCGGCATCGATAGCTGCGCGGTAAGGTGGCAGGTAATCCTGGTGCATGCGCGTCATGCTCATGTCCACGGTGTTGTAGTCACGCCCGCCTTCGACCGCGCCATACAGGGCGAAGTGTTTGACGGCTGCCATGATGCTGTCGTTCGCGGCGACGCTCTTGCCCTGGAAGGACTTGACCATCACTTCGGAGATACGCGACACCAGATAGGTGTCCTCGCCGAAGCCTTCGGAGCTGCGTCCCCAGCGTGGGTCACGGGAGATGTCGACCATGGGGGCAAAGGTCATGTCCAGGCCGTCGGCGCTGGCTTCCTTCGCAGAAATCCGGCCGGTCAGCGCGATGGCGTCCATGTCCCAGCTGGCAGCCATGCCCAGGCTGATCGGGAAAATCGTGCGATGGCCATGAATCACGTCATAGGCGAAGAACATCGGAATCTTCAGACGGCTATGGGCTACAGCCGCTTCTTGCAATGGGCGGTTTTCCGAGCGTGTAATGGAGTTGAATGTTCCGCCGATCCTTCCTGCGGCAATTTCCTTGAGAATTTTCGGCTGAGGCATCTCACCGCTGATGCTGATAAGGCGCAACTGACCGATCTTTTCATCAAGGGTCATTTGTTTCATCAGGTTGGAGATGAAGGCATTCTTGGCTTGCAGTGTGGCTTTGGCGGAGGGAGCGGTAGTGGAAGTGGCGTCGGCCATTACCGATTGACTGGCCAAACCGACCAGCAGACCTAATAAACACAGCTTATTCATGAATGATTTCTCAAGGCTTTTGCCGGTAACTCGCGTTTAATACCGGGTAGCCAGATTTTGGGTTTTAGACCTTTGGCATTTATTGTGCAAACAACGCGAAGGGTAGACGCTGTTCGTTTCGTTGCCCGAGGCATATCGAATCCAGTCAGATTCGACCGACTCGGGCGTTGGCGAGGGATTATGCCGGGGAACTTCTATTTTGGCTAAGGCGTGTCCATCCAATAGAACAAAAAATCACCGGAGGTCGGGTGTTGAAGTTTGTGTTACAGCATATGTTTTATATAGCGATGTTGTGGGGGAGCGCTCTGAAGGTGCAGGCCGAACAGCTCGCTCTGGTGTTCCCGCCAATGACGGGCAATGTAGTCGACTCGGCGCAAATGCTCGACAGCCAGGCAACGGTGCGTCTGGCGAAAATGCTACAGGCCCATGAGCAAGTGACCGGGGAGCGGGTCGTGCTGGTTACCGTGGTCGACTTGCAAGGCACGACCATCGAGGATTACGGTTCGCGACTGGGCAGCGCATGGGGATTGGGCAGCCAGGGCCGGGACAACAGTGCCCTGCTGATTGTCGACCGCGACAAGCGCAGAGTCCTGATCGAGGTGGGTTCCGCCCTGGACGATCGTCTTACCGAGGCTCAGGCGTCGCTCATCATCAACATGCTGATTGCCCCGGAATTCAACCGCAGCCGCTTTGCCACGGGCATCGAACGTGGCGCGCGGGCCATGATCATGGCGCTGGGCGGTCATGTACCGGACGAACCCGAGCCCTCGACCGAATTCAGCGTCTACGACGTGCAGGCCAGCAGCGATGTGGCCTGGCAGATTGCCGGAGGGCTGATTGTCGGTGTGTTGCTGATTGTGTTTGTCTGCTTGAGAAGGGCCGTACTGGTCTGTGCCGCTTCACGCGAAGGGGCGGCAAGCGGCAAGGGCCGATTTGGCGGCGGCGGGGCTTCGGGCAACTGGTAACAGGACACTGGAAATGGCTTTACTCAATAAAGATGAACAGCAGCAGGTCGCAGAAGCGATTGGTCGTCTTGAACTGCGCACCGATGCCGAACTGGTCACGGTCCTGGCAGCCAGAGCCGATGACTACGCCTACATGCCTCTGGTCTGGGCCGGGCTGATCGGCCTGTTGCTGCCGGGCGTCATCAATTTCTTCATGGATGTGCTGAGCGCCAATGAATTGCTGCTGGCGCAGATGAGTACCTTCATCATCGTGGCCCTGCTGTGCCGTATTCCGGCGGTCACCAGTCATCTGGTCCCGACCGCGGTTCGGCGCTGGCGGGCCGGGAACCTGGCCCGTCGGCTGTTTCTCGAACAGAACCTGCATAACGCGGTGGGCGGCACCGGGATTCTGGTGTTCGTCTGCGAGGCAGAGCGCTACGTCGAAATCCTGGTGGATCACGGTATTGCCACTCGCTTGCACAGCGATATCTGGAAGGCGATGGTTGATGTCTTTACCCAGCAGATCCGGGACGGGCAGGCGGTGCAGGGCTTTCTGGGCTGCATCCATGCCTGCGGGGAATTGCTGGCCGATCATGTTCCTGTGACCCATGAGCGCGGCGAGTTGAGCAACCGGTTGGTGGTTCTGGGATAAGGCCTGTCAGTTACGGTCATAAATCACTTCGTGGGAGGCAGCTTGCTGGCGACTTCACGTACAGACGCAGAATATCTGCCGGTTTTCAGACTTTTTTGCCAGCAAGCTGCCTCCCATACGTTTTGTTTGTGCCTTAACTGATCGGCATCAGTCATACATATTTATTAACCCTGAACCTTCAACCCGCCTAAAATGGCTCCCTTCCTGTTCAGCTCCAGCCGCCCGAGGCGTTTTTCGATGTCAGCCACTGCCACTTCCTCCAGACCCACGCCGGACCATCGCGCGCAGTTCCTGGGTTTGCTGGACACCAGCCTTTCCCAGAACTCTCTCATCAAACTGGTTCTGGCCAGATACGTGGGCTCCGAAGCTGAGTTGCAGCGGGTCATCATCAAGCCGTTGACGGTCAAGGATCAGCCATGCCTGTCATTCGTGTATCGCTACAAGACCCGCGATATCACCAAGAACTTCCCCTTGCGAGAGGCGGTGGATGTCATTGCGGGCTTGCTGCCCGAGTCGTTTAAAAATGCACATTTGCTGTCGCTGACCGATGAGGTGCAACTGGAGTTCGGCAAGAAGGGCAAGAGCACGCTGTTCAAGAGCAAGGCACAGCAAGAGCGCGAGGCGCCATCGGCCGGGCATGATCGTGAGAAGAAACGCTATCTGGAACTCAGCCGTCCATTTCTCGCCGATCTGGGCGTGACCAACAAGCAGCATGAGCTGATCCCGGCCATGTCGCGCAAATGGAAGCAGATCAACAAGTTCATCGAAGTGTTTTCCCATGCCCTGACCTCATCGCCGCTCCAGCTCGATCAGCCGGTCAAGGTGGCTGACTTCGGCTCCGGCAAGGGCTACCTGACGTTCGCGATCCACGATTACCTGTGCAACACCTTGCAGGCACAAGGGCAGGTTACCGGCGTTGAACTGCGCGAAGACATGGTGAACCTGTGCAACGCCGCAGCCGAGCGGCTTGAGCATTCTGGTCTGGTGTTCAAGCATGGCGACGTCCGTAGCGTGGCGCCCAGCGATCTGGACGTGATGATTGCCCTGCACGCCTGCGATATCGCCACTGACTATGCCATTCATATGGGCATTCGTTCTGGTGCGTCGATCATCATGTGCTCGCCGTGCTGCCACAAACAGATCCGTTTGCAGATCCAGAGCCCGACCTTGCTGCGCCCGATGCTGCAATACGGTTTGCACATGGGCCAGCAGGCGGAAATGGTCACCGACAGCCTGCGTGCCTTGCTGCTTGAAGCTTGTGGCTACGAAACCAAGGTGTTCGAGTTCATTTCCCTGGAGCACACCAACAAGAACAAGATGATCCTGGCGGTCAAACGCGCCGAGTCGGTCGACCCGGCGCAGTTGCTGGCGCGTATTCAGGAACTCAAGACGTTCTACGGCATTACCGAACACTGCCTGGAAACCTTGCTCCAGGCAGACGGCTTTCTCAGCTGAGGGATGTGGCCGGTTTTGGCGGCGCAATGACCGATGTCTTGCGCCCCAGCATCACCGTGGCAATGACGGCAGCGGCGAAAACCCAGGTCATCGGTTCGATATGTTCGCCAAAGAACATGGCCGACAAGGCCATGGTGAAGAAGATCTGCAACAGCTGAACCTGGCTGACCCGCGAAATCCCCCCCATCGCCAGCCCTGAATACCACGCAAAGAAGCCCAGGAACTGCGAAAAAAACGCCACATAGGCAAAGGCCCACAAGGTCCCGCTGGACACAGGCCCCTGGTGTTGTGCGGCGAAATAAATGAAAGGGCCGATCAGCACAGGGCTCGACAGCACCAAGGCCCAGCAGATTACTTGCCAGCCGCCCATTTCCTTGGCCAGTCGGCCACCTTCCGCGTAACCCAGCCCGCCTACGGCGACGGCAGCCAGCATCCACAGATCACCTATCTGAATGCCACCGGCACCACTCATCAGCGAATAAGCGAGCACCAATGCGCTGCCCAGTGCCGCGCAGCCCCAGAAGGCCTTGGATGGACGCTCGTGGGACAGCCACGCTGCATAGATCGCGACAAACAGCGGCTGTATGCCGTTGACCAGTGCGCCGTGAGAGGCGGGCAAGGTCTGCATGGCCCAGGCCGACAGCACCGGAAAACCAATGATCACGCCAAAGATCACCAGCGCCAGCCCTTTGAGTTGTTGCCGCGTCGGCCACTTTTCCCGCCGCCAGTACAGCAGCGCCGCCGCCGGAATCGCGGCCAGCAGCGCACGACCGATGCCGTTGAGCAGTGGGTGAAGTTCCTGCACCACGATGCGGGTCATCGGCAGTGTCAGGCTGAAAATGATGACGCCCAGCAGGCCCAGAGCCATACCGGTGTTTTCACGAGAAGACATGATCCCAATCCATTTTTAATGTTTTTTGTATACAGAATGGGCATATAGCCACAGGTCAGATCAATCGTACGTCTACAGCTATGCACAGATTCAACCGTACAGTTGCGACCATCGGTAGCCTGCAGTTGCGCTTCATTGAGCTGGATCAACGTCTGCGCCTGCGCTAAGGCAGAAGCTACAGGCAAACCCAAGGTCCCAGACCCGCCGTCTTGTCGGACACCTGAGCCAGCCAGAGATGAGGATTCGCCATGAGCAGCACCTTTTTCATTCCCGCCGTGAACATTATTGGCTCCGGTTGCATTGATGAAGCCATGCAAGCCATCCGCAAATACGGGTTCCTCAAGGCACTGATCGTCACCGATGCCGGGCTGGCCAAGGCCGGTGTCGCGGCTCAGGTCGCGGGCCTGTTGGTGGAGCAGGGGATCGATGCTGTGGTGTACGACGGTGCCAAGCCCAATCCGACCATCAGCAACGTGGAAAAAGGCCTCGCGCTGCTGCAAGAGCGCCAATGCGATTTCGTGATTTCCCTCGGTGGCGGCTCACCCCATGACTGTGCCAAGGGGATTGCCCTGTGCGCCAGTAACGGCGGGCATATCAGCGATTACGAAGGCGTTGACCGCTCGCAAAAGCCTCAACTGCCGCTGATCGCAATCAACACCACCGCCGGTACTGCCAGCGAGATGACTCGCTTCTGCATCATTACCGATGAAGTGCGCCACGTGAAAATGGCGATCATCGACCGCAACGTCACGCCGATCCTGTCGGTGAACGACCCGAAGATGATGGTCGGCATGCCTAAGTCCCTGACCGCCGCCACGGGCATGGACGCACTGACCCACGCCATCGAAGCCTACGTGTCGACCGCTGCTACCCCGATCACCGACGCTTGCGCCATCAAGGCCATGAACCTGATTGCGGGCAACCTGCATAAGGCGGTTTTTGACGGTACGGATATCGTTGCCCGGGAAAACATGGCCTATGCGCAGTTCCTGGCGGGTATGGCGTTCAACAACGCTTCGCTGGGTTACGTGCATGCCATGGCGCACCAGTTGGGCGGTTTCTATGATTTGCCCCATGGCGTCTGCAACGCGGTATTACTGCCTCATGTGCAAAGTTTCAACGCCGCCGTCAGTGCTGCGCGCCTGACCGACGTGGCTCACGCCATGGGCGCCGATATTCGCGGCCTGTCCCCTGAGGACGGTGCCCGTGCGGCTATTACGGCGATCCGCAAACTGTCGGCGTCGGTGGAAATTCCGTCAGGCCTCGTGGCGCTGGGCGTGAAGGAAGAAGACATCCCGACTCTGGCTGCCAATGCCTTGAAAGACGCCTGCGGCCTGACCAATCCGCGCCCGGCCAATCAGGAACAGATTGAAGGCATCTTCCGTCAGGCTCTTTGAGGAAAACACAATGAGCACCACTTCCAGCGACATCTGCGAAGCCGCCGAGCAACTTGAAGGTTTTGTGGGCTATCACCACAAGCACAAACATTTCATCGTTCGTTTCAGCGAAGACTCTTTTGGCATGGACGTCACCGAAGACAGCATCACCCCCACCAGTGAATTCGTCTGGAGTGCAGGCTCCGGCGCCCAGATGAACCTCAGCCGCGAGCGCCTGCAACTGCTGCTCGACCAGAACATCGACAGCCGCCTGAATATCACCGAACCGCTGCGTGTATACATGCGCCGCCAGGACTTGCCGGAAATCAAAGTGGAGCGCTGGGTGAAGGTGTAAATTCGCACAATACTCGTCATCCCCTTGGGTATGAAATGTGCAGCAAAGCACGGATCTGCCAAGAAAATGACGAGAAACCATGAAGCCCATACCCTTCGTATCGGCCCGGCTCACACCTAAAGCCCTGTCGGCAGGGCTTATAGGTTTCATTGTTCTGGTCTGCGTCTCCCTGATACTGGCCACAGCCTGGCAAATCCAACAGTCGGCCGATGAACGTCTGGCAAATGCCCAAATGGGTGTTTCAAATATTGTCAGTGCTGCCGAGCAACAGGCTCAAGACACCGTCCGTCAGGCTGACAACAAGTTGAGGGATATCGTTGAGCGGGTAGAGAGCGAGGGCATGGACCGGCCCCAGCAACTACGCCTGCACAAAATCATGTCCCAGGACACTGCCACGATGGACAGTATTCAGGGACTTTTCATCTATGACGAAGAGGGAAACTGGATCGCCAACTCCTTCTCGCCAAACGTCAGCAAAAAAAATAACAGCGATCGCGACTATTTTATTTATCACCGCGAAAACATTGATGATTCGATTCATATTGGTTCGATCATCACAAGCCGCACTACCGGAGAAATGGTGATTCCGGTCAGTCGCCGTATTCAAAGTCCGGATGGTGGCTTTGCGGGGGTTGCCCTGGCCACGATTCCTGTTGCTTATTTCCAGCGTTTTTTTGAGCGCATGGAAGTTGATGATAAAGGCGTCATTTTTCTAGCCCTTGATAACGGGGACCTGCTGGCACGTCGCCCGGCAGTTGGGACCTTGGTGGTGACCAATATTTCCAAGGGGGAAATCTTCAGCAGATACCTGCCTGTAAGCGATAGAGGTACCGCCATTATCACTTCTGTAGTGGACGGTATTGAACGGATATATGCCTATCGCCGCCTGCAAGGGCTGCCAATGGTGACGGCTGCGGGGTTTTCCTATGAATACGTATTCTCCAACTGGTGGACATATGCCTACCGCTCGTTCGCCATTGCCGGTTTCATCATTTTTGCACTCACGTTGCTCGGGGTTGTGCTTTACAGCCAGGTTCAGAAACTGCTGAAGGCTGAAAAACAACTCAATATCGCACGCAGCGAACTGGAAATACTGGCGCAAACAGACAGCCTCACAAACGTGGCTAACAGAAGATGCTTCGATGCCGCATTACAGAAAGAGGAAGCTCAATCGCGGCGTAACGGACAAAGTATCGGGCTGATTCTTCTCGATATCGACTGGTTCAAGCAATACAACGATACCTACGGTCATGTTATGGGCGACCAATGCCTGCAACAGGTGGCGCGCCTTATACAGGCCAATATCCGTCGCCCTGCCGACCTGGCCGCTCGATATGGCGGGGAAGAGTTTGTGGTCTTGCTGCCGGATACCGATCTGGCCGGTGCATTGAGTGTGGCTGAACTCATAAGGTCAGCCATCCATGCCGCTGGCATTGAACATTCGGGCAGTGCCTTGAAGGTTGTTACCATCAGTGCCGGCGTGGTCGCTACGCGGTTGTCCGAAGGAGAGAGCTACGCTGCAAGTTTGAGAGAGGCGGATCGGCTGCTGTATCGGGCGAAGAGTCTGGGGCGCAATCGGGTTGAAACAGAGTGACTCCAAGGGGCGGCCTTTGTTGTTAAGCCGCCGGGAAGGGACGTTTTATCAGTCAGGTTTGTAGAGTTTGGTTATTTGGGAACACGTGATGCCAGTTACCCGGTTTGATGTGCGCGCACTGATACGTCTTGATTTGCCCCAGCCCCTGAAATGGGGGCTGACGCTGCTGATTGTATGGAGCGCGTATTTATTGAGAGCAAAAGTATTCACCGCGATTCCACCCTTGCCCATATTGTTTTTCTTGCCGGCCATCCTGTTCTCGGCGATTTTTTTCGGACGGCGTTTCGGTCTGTTTGCCACAGCCCTGAGTTCAGCCATTGCTGCTTATTTCTTCCTTCCCCCGCTCGGCAGTTTGAGTATTGCTGCACCCAGTGGCGCATTCAGCCTCACGCTATTCATCATGACCAGTGCACTTATTACGCTAATGGGGTCGGCATTGCGCAATGCCTACCTCGAAACCGAGCAATTGCAGCGCCAGACGGCCATCGCCCACGATGATGCGGAGAAGGCGCGTGCCCTGGCCGAGAAAGGCGAGCGCGAACGACAGTTGCTGCTCGTAGAGTTCGGGCATCGGGTCAAAAACGACATGCAGCGCACCATCGCCACCCTGCATCTGCAAGCCGTCCACTCTGCCCCCGACGTCGCCTCGGCCCTCAGACAGGCGGCCGGACAGATAAACGTTGTTGCCTCCATGCATGATCGCCTGGCTCACCACGATGGTGAGGTATCCGTTGACATGAATGAATACCTCCAGGACCTGGTCGCCGGGTTGAATTACAGCATGGCCGAAACCCGGCCCATTGAAATGCTTGTAAAGGCACAGGCCCTTACACTGCCTCTGGATCGTGCCGGGGCTGTGGGGCTCATCACCAATGAACTCATTACCAATGCCTTGAAGCATGCGTTTCCCGATGGGCGCGCAGGTAGCATCACAGTAGATTTTTGCCGTACCAACCAACAGTTTGTGCTGACCGTCTCGGACAACGGGATCGGCCTGCCTGACGAAACCACGGACCCCGCGCCGCGACGCAAAGGGCTAGGCCGCAAACTCACAAAGGCCTTGGCGACGCAGTTGGGAGGCGAGCTTGTAGTGACGACGCATGATCCCGTCGGGACTACGACAGTCTTGAGTTTTCCGGTGGTGGAGAGTTGATGTAGGCAGGGATGGTAGTTACACATTGTGAGAGGGGCCTTGGCCGCGACAGCATTGAAGTCGCGGCCAAGGCCCCTCTCACTTAGTGATATGTACGCCTTAACTTATCAGTCAGGGTATCAAGCGCTCAGCGCGCAACCTGTCGAATACATCGAAAAAGGCCTGGTCACTGGCCTGATAGGCGCTGAAGCCCAATGCCCTGCTTTTCGACATATCGGTGACTACTTCGATGGGACGTCCAAGGTCTGCATCGGTGTGCCATGGCGATATCAGGCGGCTGATGTCGGCTTCGCGCAGATCATGCTCTGCAACGATCTGACTCCATGCGCTCTGGTCGTTGGCCATCTGCGTTTCGAGTGGAGAGGGCGCCGATGGAAAGTCGGCCGGTTGCAGGCCGAAGTAGTTGGCGATTTGGCCCCACATCCATTTCCAGCGAAATACATCGCCGTTGGTGATATTGAATGCCTGATTGGCGGCCTCTGGTGTAGTCGCTGCCCAGAGCTGCTGTCTGGCAAGTTGCCGGGCATCGGTCATGTCGGTGAGGCTGTCCCATTGCACCCGTGAGCCGGGAAATACAAAGGGGCGTCCAGTGTGTTTGCTGATGGTGGCGTAGACGGCGAGGGTTGTCGCCATGTTCATCGCGTTGCCCACGGCGACGCCTGTGACCGTATGCGGGCGATGCACGCTCCAACTGAAACCGTCCTTTTCGGCGGCGGCGAATACTTCATCTTCCTGCGCGTAGTAGAAGTTCTCTACATCCAGGCGACCCTGATCCTCACGGAACGGCGTCTGCGGAAGGCTGCCTTTGCCATAGGCCTCGAAAGGGCCGAGGTAATGCTTCAAGCCCGTGACCAGCGCCACGTGCTTCACGCTTGCGGCCGGGCGAACGGCGTCCAGCACATTGCGCACCATGGCGGCGTTGACCCGAATGTTCTCGGCTTCGGTCGCTTGCCGTGACCAGGTCGTGATGAATACATGGGTAGGTTTCAGGTCTGCCAGCGCCGAGCGCAGCGATGCGGGGTCCTGAAGATCAGCAGCGACCGGGATCACGCCTTTCGCGGGGGATGGATTGCGCGAAAGCGCCGCAACCTGCCAGCCGTTTTCAATCAGGAGTCGAGTGGTTTCGCTACCGACGATGCCGCTGGCACCGACGACCAATGCTGTCTGGGTCATAAGGTTTCTCCATGAATTCAGGTGTCTGAAACCCATCGTCCCGGAAAAGTTCAAAGGCGATACCCCGGCGGTTTCTCTGCAATGAGGCAATTGGCAGGAACTGTTATCCACTTGTCAGGCTCTTTTGAATACCAAGCGTAAAACCTGTCTGGACTGATGGCCAAAGGAGGTCAGACCATGAGTGACGATAAGCAGAAGCAACAGGACAAACCCGAGAACGACACCCCCGCGCATTCGACCGAGAAGGAAAGGGAGCGGCTGAAGGACTTCAACAAGAACGGCATTCCGCCTGGAGCATGCTGAGGTCGGGTGTTCACTTCAAAGCCTGGTCATGGTTCAGTAGTTGTGTCGGGCTTTGTGGGGCTGCCTGCAGATACCCACAAGCTCGACATTACTTTTGAATATGAGTGGAGCAACGATCATGAAGTACGACGAAAAACTTATGAGTCGATTGCATGACCACGGTTTCATCAGTAATCCGGTGAACAGGAATAAATCGATCTGGTTGACGGCGAAGGTCGGGAGCGAGGTCGCCAGCAAGCTGCCTCCCTCAAAGTGATTTATGACCTCAACTTATCGGCATCAGCAGGTAGGAGCGGATTTATCCGCGAGACTTCATTGAAGGAGATACATTTTGTTCGGGTGTACGCGCCTCTCGCGAAGAAGCGGAGCGCCGCCCGATTGCTCCTGCCTGTTGGCGTATCGGCTCAGACTTGAGCGACCGTCTGATTCGGGATAGTCGATCTCGATCACAGCCCGCACGCCTCCTGGCAGCCGTGGGAGGTTTTAATTCAACTTACGTTACAGGTCAGTTGAAATATGTGTTTCTCGTCGTTGAAACGCTTACCTGCCAACACCTCGATGCTGGACAGCTGGGTATTGCTAAGGTTGTAACCTTCAATACCTCGCTGCGGTGATGACCAATTCATAATTTCGGCTAGTTGGGCTTCGCAGTCATCTGGTAGAACAATTTCAAAATCTAGAAATTCGTTCTCTTTGTCGAATGCTTCGATGATAAATTTCATGGTTCTACCTGTCTGTTTTTATCTGCGTCTTTGGTTTGCTCACCTGTTTCGTGATTAAACTCTCCAAGATGGGCTCCGCGCTTATTGTATTTCTCAACAGTCCCATGTTGGCTATCCCACTCGAAAATAGTGCCATCTCTTGTCTTCCATCGTTTGCGTAGCCCCCCTCCGCCCTGTATCGATGTTTTCCGTGGGGTAATCCGTGCATCTGGAAAAGCTGTAAGCCCTCTGGGGGCTGGATGATAGCTGTGGTCTCCGCCAAGCGGCTTTGCATAAACCACATACAGCGACTTTAAGCCCGTTTCTGCCGGAAAGACCAGAATACAGTCGTCAGTTGTAATGTCGTCGCCGGGAAGGCCTTCAATCAGGCTGTCCGTGTTTTCCGGGATTGGGTGTACAAGGATGGCACCCAGTTGCTCACTGCTTTGGTCGGGGTAAGTCAGTGGTGGCATTCCTGAAGAGCTGTTTGGCGGCGTCCAGAGAATGGTGATCCCGTTTAGTTCGGCCTCCATCGCAGTTTTGGTTGCGTTCCACTTCACCTGCACTATGCGTACCGAGTCATCACCTGACGCGCCGGTGTGAATGCCGTAGATCTTTGCTATGCCTTCGGCATCACGCCTGAACTGAAAGCGCACCCGTGTTGTGGCCTTGCCCATGCTGCGCAGTTGTTCATCTGTATGGAGTGTGCCGTCACCCATTTTGGTGGGGAGCATGCCCATTATAAAAACGCTTATCGGTCCCCCGGCGCCACGTATTGCCCACGTCATACGCTTTTGCATGATGCCACCGCCAGCAACACGGCCCAGTCCGGCATCAGCACCGATGGCCATTGCCAATGCATCTGCCGACGAAGGCAAAAGCATGGAGGCAACAACCATGATGTTGCCGAAGTTGGAGGCTGGTTCGGTGATCGTTCCTGCTTCTGTGCTGCACCAATTTTCAGCAACGCAGGATTTGGCGAAGACTAGGTCTGCGCGCTGCTTGGGAGATGGCCATTCATCTTTGGGGGCGTACATGGGTTCTGGTATAGAGGTTTTGGCCCACGCTGCCCATGAGGCTCCAGCGTTTGGGCGCTTCTGATGCAAGAGTGAGTCAAAAAAAGAGTCGTGTTTATCCTCCTCCACGTGAAGTCCCTGTATGAGTTCAGACCAAAACGAGAAGGTTGCTGCCCGATAACGCCCCAGGTCAATTTGACTTGGTAACTGATAGTTTCACTGAACCGGTACGATTCAGGGAATTTGATGTGCTTCAACTCAGGCGTGCGCCGCTTTGCCCCACCTCACTTGGCGCCTATGTCCGCGACGGGGGCACATGATCGAGTGGCGATCATCCGTGAGTCATGATTGCGGCTCGCGGCGCTGAGATTGTTTGTGCGTTCGCGGGATGCAGGGCTGATCTTACCGGTCCCATCGTGGGCGCAGCTCACAAAATCTCAAGAGATCTATGCCCAGTGGGTATTGCTGCCAGATGGACTCAGGATGGGGAAATTGATCAATGGTATTGCAGAAGTTAATCAGCAGAGGATGTTGATTAAAAAGGATTTTTCTAAGGAAAGGCTGGAGCGGGTAGAGGGAATCGAACCCTCAACTAAAGCTTGGGAAGCTTTCGTTTTGCCACTAAACTATACCCGCTCTGAGCGGCTGACTTTGTACCAGATGCCCGGTGCGAGTTAAAGCGCTAAATTCATCCAGCCGCGCTTTCTGGCTGTACTGCGCCCAGGGAGACCATTCGCCAGTTGCTGCTTTCCCTGCGTTGGCGAATGGTCCCTCGGCTCTGTCGAGCGCCGGGCTCAGAAGGCGAATGCATGGTGCGCAGCCTGGTTGTAGGCGTGGCGAGCGGGTTCTGCTACTGGTTGCAGAAAACCCATCAGTGCCTTTTTCGAGTCGCGGCAGGCGGCTTTGTGTTCCATGTCCAGAAAGTGTCCGGCGGCTTCGATGGTGCTGAAGCTGCAGTTCTGTACGTGTTGAGCAAAGAGCACCGCGTCGTCCGCTGCGGTGTATTCGTCCCAAGCGCCGTTCATGAACAGTATGGGGACGTTGATGTTCTTCGCAGCGGTCAGGTAGTTGTCCGGATCGAGTTCCAGTACCTGGCTGATGTGATAGTGCATCTGGTCGTATTCATGCAGGTCCAGGCTGCTGACGTGACGATAGTTGAAGCGTTTGAACAGCGATGGCAGATGTTTGCCGATGGTGTCGTTGATCAGGTGGCCCATTTCATAGCGGTTATGGTCGCCCAGGTGCTTCAGGCCACGGTTCAGGTAGCCGCGCATGTGTTCGTTGAGGATCGGCGAGAACGAACTGATGACCGCACTCTCGATGCGTTTTGGCCGGTGTGACAATGCAACCAGTGCCGCGGCTCCGCCCCATGAAAACGACATGATGTGTTCGGCGTTGAAGTGGTCGATCAGCTCCAGCAGTATCTGGCCTTCCATTTCCCGGGTCAGGGGTTTTTCATGCAGGTTGTGCGGCTTGGATTTCCCGGCATAGGGTTGGTCGTAAAGCACCACATTGAACTGTGGATACAGGTTGCGAACGGTCTGGGCAAAGGAAGCGGTGGTGGCCAGCGAGCCGTTAACCATGACGATGGTTTTTTCCGCGGCATCTGCGCGGTAGAACTCCGTGTAAACCCGAAACTGTCCTTGTATATCAAGCACGGCGATTTCTGGCCTCATATGTATGTCTCCTGACTTACAGATATGCGTATGCGCTAGCGCAAATAAAAAAATGCACGGTTTGGTGACAGGTAGGCATTAGCCTTGAAGGCCCATGTCGATCCAAACGATCTGTTCGACAGGTATTGTTATTGGCGGGCAATTTGTCGTGAACCCGAGGGCTCGATACGGCAAAAGGTTTCTTAGAATGCGTTGCTGACTTGCCAGTCACATGTGGACTGACGATTGGATTCAAGCAGGCGATCCGGGAACCCGCAAGTGCCGTTCGTAATTGATCTGGCCGTTCCGCCGAATGGTAGTGACTTTTTCAGATCGACTGAATTTGAGCGCTACTCAGTGCCTGATAGCTGCCGGGCTCTAGCTCGGGGGCCAGGGCCAGAGGCCCCATGCTTTCTCGATGCAGAATCAGTACTTTATTGTCGAAATGACCGAACATCCGTTTTACCTGATGGTAACGGCCTTCCACGATACTGAGCCTTGCACGGCGAGGTCCGAGCAGGGTCAGAGCGGCAGGTTGTGTGGTGATGTTCTCGTAGGCAAAGTAAAAACCTTCGGCAAACTTTGCTATGTACCGTTCGTCGATAACTTGCTCTGTCTCGACGTAATACACTTTTGAAAGTCTGGTTTGAGGCTGGGTCAGGCGACGTGACCACTGTCCGTCGTTGGTGATCAGCATCAGGCCGGTGGTATTGAAATCCAGCCGACCGGCGATGTGCAGTTCATGTTTGTCGGGTTCATCCAGCAAGTCGAGTACGGTCGGGTGTTGTGCATCGACTGTTGCACTCACATAGCCTCGCGGTTTGTGCAGCATGAAATAACGGGCTGCCTTGCCGGCCTGCAGTAATTCGCTGTCGAATTCCACTCGGCTGAACTCGCGCACTTCATGATGTGGATCGCCAATCACCAGGCCATCGACTTTGACTCGCCCACTGGCCAGCGCCAGGCGGACATGCTGGCGGTTGAAGCGGGGCAGGTTGCTGAGAAAGCGGTCAAGACGCATGAGGGTAACAGGGCGATGGGCAAGGAGCGCGCATGGTACGCCTATCGTTCCGGTTTGGCCTGCACACTGTTTGCGATGCCGGCGCAGCGCGGGCACAGGCAGGCCAGGTTGCGGATCTCGGCGGGCAGGGCTTGCAGCACGGCCGGGTCAATGGTCTGCGAAAAGCACCAGCAGGCTTGATCGACCGTGCGTGGGTCCGCCAGTGTGCAACTGTTGCTGAAGCCGCATACCGGGCACAGGCCGGGGTCTGTGTGTGTCGCTGTTGTGTTCATGCCGGGATAGGGTTCTCGATACAGACTTGGTTGCGGCCATTGAGTTTGGCGCGATAGAGCGCGCTGTCGGCACGGGCGATCAGGCTTTGCAGGGTATCACCGCTTTGCAGTTCGGCCAGCCCTACGCTGACGGTGACCTGTAATGGCAGGCCGGAAAATATATAAACGTGCTGTTCGGCCAGTTCACGGATTTTCTCGGCGATGCGTTGGGCGCCTTTGGTGTCGCTGCCCTTGAGCAGGATGATGAACTCTTCACCGCCCCAGCGGCAAATGATGTCTGACTGGCGCAGACAGCTTTTCAGATCATTGGCAAAACCGGCCAGCACTTCATCGCCCGCCAGATGACCATGAGTGTCATTGAGCCGCTTGAAGTGATCCAGGTCCAGCAGCAGCGCCGTAAGGGGCGTGGCTTCGCGTTGCGTATCCTTGAGCGTATTGACGGCCAGCAGGTTGAAGCCTCGACGAGTGGGCAAGCCGGTCAGGCTGTCGAGCGCGGCCTGGGTTTCAAGTTTTTGCTGGTAGCTGATGATGATGCGATGCAGGAGCCCGACAATCACCAGCGTCACGATCAGGCAGATGAACAGGTTCAGGTACAGCGACTGGCGAATGTCGCTCAGGGCTTTTTCTTCCTGTTTGTCGACGAACAGATACCAGTCCAGTTCGGGGATGAAACGCACATTCAGAAAATGACCTTCGTCTTCGGTGCTGTATTCAAAGGTGCCACTGTGAGGTTTGGGCAGCTTTTCCTGCAGGTCACTCATGCTGGGCAGGTCTTGCAGCTTTTGCCCGATCACTGCGCCTTGTGGCCCGCCGCCCGCTCCAGTCAGGACGATGCGTCCGAAGGTGTCGACGAGGTAGACGTTGCGCTCATAGCGTTGCTGGTAGCGGTCAATCAGTTGGGTGACGGCATCGACGGTAAGACCTACTCCGGCTACCCCGATAAACCGGTTGTTGTAGTCGAATACTTTGTAGTTGATGAAAAAGGTCAGGTTGTCTTTGTTGGCCATGTCGGGGTCGAAGCTGATTTCGTAAGGCACGTCCATGTCCCGCACCCGGTAATACCAGGCGTCTCGCGGTTCAAGGGCGCTGATTTTTTTCAGAATGCCTTTGGCGTGGTAATAGATATGGGTGGAATCGGAGATGAAAAAGGATGTGTAGGCTCCGTAATGATCCATGACTTCCTTGAGGTAACGGGTCATTTGTTCCGGGTTGCGTTCGCCATCGACAATCCAGTCGCGCATGAAAGTATCGCGCGACATCATCGAGGAAATGAGAACGGGCCGGACCAGGTCTTTCTGGATTTCCGAATAGACGGTATCCGAGGTCAATGGCAACTCAGTGTTGATAATTGCGTTGCGAATGGATTCTCGTGAAACGTAATAGCTCAACAGTGAGGTTGTCAGAAAGCCGCTTCCGAGCAAAAACACTAAGGTCAGTAATAATGAACGATGAGATGTAATTGCAGAGTGATGGGGCATGAAAGATCCGCTTTCTTGAATATCCTTGAGAGTGCGTATATTAAATGAATCGGCGATTCATTAATAACCGGATATATAAAGCAAGTCTCTGGCCACTTTCAGTCAGGGCGCATTGATAAGCGCCGGAGCCAGATAAACCGGGCTTCGACGCAGGAAGGCGTCAATGGCGGAACATCGACAATGCACCAAAAGAATCCGGTCGTAATGAATACCCTGCGCCGATAATGTCTTGAACAGATCTTCCAGCGAGGGTGCGGACATTGCAAAACGGTTACGCACCGTCAATATATCCATGGGGACGGGCGGGAGGTGCCCTTTGAAAGGCGAGATATTTGAATTGCGCACAATATTGGCAATGTCCTGATAGCTTTCATCGGCCAGAGTCTGAAACTTTGACAAGGTGTAATTCTTCAATCTGCCGTGAACCGAGGTGCCCGCCATGAGTTTGTCGGTCACTACCAGAGAGGGCAGTGAAGATGGCGGTATCGCCAGGGTATTGCCCGCCGTATTCGATATGGCAAATGGGCCGACTTTTTTACTGACGACGCGATGCAGCTTTGGATCGGCAAGAAGATAACCATGAGGTGCATAGGTTTGTATTTCTGTGCCGTTGGGGATTTTGACCGTCGAACTCCAGGGCAGATACTGGCCATGGGTGCTGACCACCAGGGTGCGGGCCTGACCTTTGCTGGATGTCCAGAGCAGAAACTTGCGTCCCAGTTTCCAGGCATGGATAGGCAGGTTGCCATAGCGTGGATGCCCCGGCACGGTCCAGACCTTGAGCATGCTGTCGGTGTGAAAGAACTTCTCCAGACGGGTTTGCCGAGGTTGCATTGAATGGCCAAACAGTGACGCGTGGCTCAAGGGGCGAACGGCTGTGGCGCGTTGTGTGCGCACGATGTTTCTTGCAGGCGTCACGACTTTCTTGAGCGCCCCAAGCAACCTTGGCGTGAAAGGCATCAGGCTGAACAACCCCAATGACAGTGCAGACAGGATCGCCTGCTTCTTTTCCTCGCGACCACTGCCGGGCTGATTGGCCGCTACGATGTTCAGGGACGTGATGCCGATGTCGATGGCCAGTACCGCAATGAACGCAGGGGTCAGCAGAAAAGACATGGGGGCCAGCACCCATTGCAGATGACTCAGACGCTGGGTCCAGTAGCGCAGCGAAAGCTGGGTCGAAGTCACGATCTGTTGTTGGGTCTCTTCCAGGGTGTTCTGTTTCAGTGTCTGGCGCATGAAAGCGAACGGCGAGCCCGGCAGCAGATATCTATGCAGCGAATGGCTTAATGCCTTGCGCACATCGGGGTTGTATATCGCGTCTGTCCAGGGGCGCAGTATCGAAGCAGGCGGGTCTGGTGCCTGGACTCCGCCCCATAACCTGAACAGATAGTTCAAGCGCTCCTGATTGCGGCCCGGTACGTAATTCAGTACGGCCGTGCGCCACTTCTCGTCCCCGGTGGCTTGCCTGAGGTATTCCTGAAGGGCCTCATCGTTCTTGAATTCAATGAGCGCCTTGGGCAGCCCGGCTTGATAAAGCACCCTTTGCGGCTTGTCGGGCTCCTCAAGCACCAGCAGGCCAGCGCAATACTGGTGCTCGACACCTTCAACAAATGAGTTCTGCACTTCAAAGCCCAGGGTGAGCCATTGTGCAGCGGGGTCCGTCAATGACTTCACGATGCTGTCGAAGCCGCTGCGCAGCAGGCTGCCCTGTTTCAGGCAGATCACGGCCTGACTGATCAACATGGCCTGAAATATCTGCTCGATCCTCTGCGCCTGTTGTTCCCAGAATTCATCGAGACGGCGGGACATCAGGTGCAGAAAGTCGATGGCTTTTATCCGTTCTTCGATATCCAGGGCCGCAACCGCAAGCTCCTTGTCGGCTGACCAGACGCCTTTGCCGGTCGTGTCCAGATACACCACCGACCGACCGCCATGGTCGATATAGCCGGCAGGGTATTGCACCCGATAATTGCTCATCAGGGCTTCACTGAGGCTGACGGGTTTCTCGTCGGGTACGTGTACATGAACGGTAGGTCGCAGAATGCTGCCCAGCGGCGTGACCGAGTGCCCGCGTCGATAGGCAATGAAGACGTGATCAGGGTTTAGCTCTGCGCCATGCAGGGTGAGGATGACTTCAGCCATGAGCTGCGCCGCTATTTTCAGCGGTGCGGGGACTTGCCCGAGGATGGGGGCCTTTGTCTGCCAGAGGTCTACCGCTCCTGCCAGGGTCAGGCCACGTGCAATGGGTTTGAGCAGGTCGATATCGTGGGCGCCATCCACGCTTTCCAGCAGGTCGAGTGCGAATGTTTTCTGAGCATCTGTCAGGTGGCTGAACACGTCACCCTGAAGCACTACCGACTCGACCACGAGTGCCAGGCTTTCATCGGCAATGTATTTGTTCAGCCAGAGTCGATGCTGCCTTGAGGTATTCAGGGCATCGAGCAATCGTTGGGTCATCTGGCGCGGCTCGTCACTGATGTACTCGGTGATGGTTGCCGTATCACCCAGGACATGAATGAAGCAATGCGAGGTGTTCAGCGACCTGACCTGAAAGATGCCGGGTACGAGCTGAGCGTTGACAGACAGCATGCGGACCTCCGAGCTGTTTCCTCGTGCGGTCTGTTCCAGCGCCTGGCTGTCGGCTGGAAAGTGCTTGAGCCCCAGTGCATCTAGCGTCAGGTAATAACCGTTGCGGCTGATCTTTTTCCGGGCGAACTTTCGTGCCAGCACATCGAGAAAGGAAAGCCTGGCCAGTGCGCGGTAAGTCGTTTCATGTTTGTGCCAGAAGGCATTGACCTTGCTGGTGTAGTCATCGACCCACGGGGCATTGATGATGAGGTCAAACAGTGTCCTGGAGCTTAGTGATGGCGTATCCGGGGCCGGCAATGTGTCGGTTATCGTGCAGCTCAGCAGGTCTGCCAGCCGGCTCGTGTCGCCAGATATCAGGGCCAGTTCGGTCAGGGAGAGTCGGGCGCTGTAACGCTCGCGCCCACGCTCATCGACCGAGGGCCGGTTTTCGGTCGTGAAGGTGATGTGCAGGTGGTCAGGGTCCAGTTGCTTGCCAGCCTTCTGCAGCAGCAGGGCTTTCAGTTGCTCGCCGATATACGCCCGTCGGGGAGGAGGGCAGTCCATGTCCAGTTGCAGGGTTTTCAACAGCAGGATCGAGTCGGCAAGCAGTTTGAAACCGGGGCTTTTTCTGAGCTTTTTCAGTCGCTGTAGGGCTTGTGTATCGGGTAATGCCGAAGGTGATGGCGAGGCGATCTCCGGCAGCGGTTTTTCGTCAGTCGGGTAATGCAGCGGCGCAAGGGAAAATGCCCCCGAGCCATTGAGGCTGTCTTTTCGTTCCGAATCAGGCCCCGGCAATATGATGAAATCGGGATGCTCCAGATTGGAAGCAGCAGAGAGGGATTTCCAGAGTTCATCCATGACAGTGACATAGCGAAGTGAGTGGCCGCTTACTATGTCACTGCCAAGGCTGCGCAGTTGCCTATCTATTTATGGGTTCAGCGCTGTTGCAGATAAGCACGCCAGCCGCCCAGATGGCTGATATCGGTCGCGCCTTCAAGGCCATAAGGTTCGCAGATAAAGCCGCTTTCCCAGCGTCCATCGGCCAGTTGCACCTTGCCCAGCCCCAGCGGTGCGGGAATGCCGGTCAGGAATGAACCCAGCTCACGGCTCGGCAGCTCCCAGACTTCCACCTCTATCGCCACGCCATCTTGCGCGACACGCAACATGCCTGGACGAAACGGCGGGCCGCCTGCCAGTGCATACAACTGATAGTCGGGCGAGCTTTGTGTCACTTCCAGCAAGCGTGCGCCGCGCTGCTTGAGTTGCCAGTTCAGTGCCAGGCCGTCCAGGTGGGCGCCACATACCACAAGGCGGCTCATGTCATTGCGGGCGGCGGACTTGGGTTGAGGCAGATCTGGAATGTGGCCACCGATCAGTGGCAGTGCGGTCTGGCGTTGCAAGGCGTCGGCCATGCTCAGCAGGTACTGATCGGTAAAGGCCCGACCAAACAGCGTTACGCCCCAGGGCAGGCCGTTGTTCATAAAGGCACTGGGGACCGCAACCGCCGCGTAATCCAGCAGGTTGACGAAGTTGGTGTAGTAACCCAGCTCCGAGTTGCGCAACACCGGTTCTGCTTCGAGCTCTGCCGAGGTGACCGGGCGACCGATGCTGGGCGTGACCACGAAGTCCAGGTCTTCAAGCGCCTTGTCGCAGATCGCCTTGAGCGCCTGCAAACGATATTGCGCCCGGAAAGTATCGACACCCGTGACCGCAGGCGCCTTGGCCAGTACAGCGCGGATAACGGGCAGCACGGCGTCGGGAGCTTCCTGCATCAATTGCCCGGCCACGCTGTAGCGTTCGGCGACCCATGGGCCTTCATACAGCAGACGCGCCGCTTCCAGGAAGGGCGAAAGATCCAGGGTGACAGCTTCACCGCCCAGTGCTTTCAGATGAGCGAGCGCCGCCTCGAACAACTGTGGGCCTTCGGCACACCCGAAAAACTCCAGGTCTTCGGCACGTGGCACGCCGAAACGCAAAGCACGGGGCGCGCCGAAGGCCGAAGCGTCGTTCCACAGCGGGTTGCTGCGGCTGTATTCGTCGCGAGGGTCCAGCCTGGCCACCAGCCCCAGCAACTGGCTGGCTTCCCTTGCTGTGGCAGTGAAGGTGGTGACGCAATCCAGCGTACGGCAGGCCGGTACTACGCCAGCCGTGGAGATCAGCCCTTTACTGGCTTTCATGCCGACCA
Source organism: Pseudomonas cichorii (assembly GCF_015471405.1). Classification (GTDB taxonomy): domain Bacteria; phylum Pseudomonadota; class Gammaproteobacteria; order Pseudomonadales; family Pseudomonadaceae; genus Aquipseudomonas; species Aquipseudomonas serbiensis. The sequence continues at coordinate 346,336 of NZ_BLVZ01000002.1, read as the reverse complement.
GATTGTTCAGCGCTGCGGGCACCCGGCCCGAGCCTGCGGTGTCGGTGCCCAGTGAGAAGCTGCTGACTCCCAATGCCACGGCCAATGACGAACCGGAACTCGACCCGCCGGACGGATAGTCCTTGAGTACGCTGTTGGGGCATGCGCCATAGGGTGAACGGCTGCCGTTCAGGCCGGTAGCGAATTGATCGAGATTGGTCTTGCCCATGGGCACTGCGCCCAGAGCGATCAGTTGCTCGACAATGGTTGCCGAACGTTGTGGCACATACGCATAGGACGGGCAGGCTGCGGTGGTGGCAATGCCTGCAAGGTCGATATTGTCCTTGATCGAAAACGGGATGCCGTACAGCGGCAGGTCTTTGATATCGCGGTTTTCCAGTACGGCGAGGTAAGGCTCCAGTTCTGCCGGGGTGAGCAGGTGGATGAACAGGTGAAAGTCAGGATTCAGTACGGCGGCCTTTTCATGGAGGGCCAGGATCAGTTGCCGGGGCGTCAGGCTGCCGGACTGGTACGCGGCACGCAGTGTATCCAGTTGCAGGTCGCTTGGGAGTACGTTGTGGTTCATGGCGAATTCCGTCGAAAGAGTTAAAGACACAAGGTTTCAGTCCGTTTCCAGAACGACCACACGTTGCCCGGCTCGCACCGCCGAGCCAGGTTGCACCCGCACATCGCGAACGACGCCGCTCACGGGAGCCAGCAGCGGGATTTCCATTTTCATGGACTCCAGAATCACCAGCACATCTCCTGCCGCAACCCGTTCACCCGGCTGGACCTGCACTTGCCAGAGGTTGCCGGCGATATGGCTGTCGATCCCTTGCTGACCCGCTTCGAGTGCAGGCTCATCGGTGAGCGGGGCCGCACTTTCTTCGCTCTCGAAGTTGGCTTGCCCGCTGGCGATCCAGCGTTCGCGTTCGGCCTGGAAAGCGGCCTGCTGCTGGCTGCGAAAGGCGGCGATTCCCTCGGCTTCCTGACTCAGGAAGGCCTGGTATTCGGCCAGGTTCAGGGTGCTGTGTTCGATTTCCAGCGGGTAGCGGCCCAGCGGGAAGTCTCGACGGATGCGCAGCAGTTCATCGGCGCTGACCGGGTAAAAGCGGATCTGGTCGAAGAAGCGCAGTAGCCAGGGTTTGCCGTCAAAGGCGGCGACTTCGCGATAGCGGTTCCACATCTGCAACGTACGGCCCACGAACTGATAGCCGCCGGGGCCTTCCATGCCGTACACGCACATGTAGGCTCCGCCGATGCCCACCGAGTTTTCGGCGGTCCAGGTACGTGCCGGGTTGTACTTGGTGGTGACCAGACGATGACGCGGGTCCAGGGGCGTGGCCACAGGCGCGCCGAGATAGACGTCACCGAGGCCCATGACCAGATAGCTGGCGTCGAACACCGTTCGTTGCACTTCGTCCAGATTGGGCAGGTCGTTGATGCGGCGGATGAACTCCAGGTTGCTCGGGCACCAGGGCGCGTCCTTGCGCACTGTGGTCATGTATTTCTCGATTGCCAACTGACAGGCCGGATCGTCCCAGGACAAGGGCAGATGCACGATGCGCGACGGGACTTGCAGATCCTGGGTGGCGCAGACGGCATCCCATTCACCGGCGACGATATCGAGCAGTGTTTTGAGAGGCAGTTGTTCGGGCTGGTAATGCACTTGCAGGGAGCGAATGCCTGGCGTCAGGTCGATCACCCCTTGCAGCGCCTTGCTTTCCAGCGCCTGCATCAAGGCGTGCCCGCGGAATCGCAGCACCAGATCCAGTTCGGGAGCCCCGATTTCCAGCAACACATGGGTGTCGCCTGATAGCCGGGCGACCAGTCGTTTGTCGTCCTGGCCTATATCCAGCACAACCGGATTCTGTAGGAGCGGATTCATCCGCGAAGAGGCCGTTACATCCAACGCATCATTTGTGCATGAGCCACCGTCTTCGCGACTGAAGTCGCTCCTACAGAGGAGCGCGCGGGCTATTTCCAGGCTGACCGGGCTGAAACGCACTTTATCTCCGGCCTTGAGCTGCCCCAACTGCCACAGATCCGCTTCGATGATGGTCACCGGGCAGACGAATCCGCCCAGGCTCGGGCCGTCGGGGCCGAGGATGACGGGCATGTCGCCGGTAAAATCCACCGCGCCGATGGCGTAGGGATTGTCATGGATATTGGACGGGTGCAAACCCGCTTCGCCACCATCGGCGCGCACCCATTCCGGCTTGGGCCCGATCAGGCGCACGCCGGTGCGGCTGGAGTTGAAATGCACTTCCCAGTCGGTGGCAAAGAACGTGTCGATGTAACCCTCGGTAAAATATTCCGGCGCGCCATGCGGCCCATAAATCACACGAATCTGACGCACATCTGCCAAGGGAGTGATCTGTTCATCCGGCACACGCTGCCCCGCGCTGCGGTCTGCCAGCGTCGCAATATGCAATACATCTCCTGCGCGTAACGCCCGTCCGCCATGGCCGCCGAACTGGCCGAGGGTGAAGGTGCTTTTGCTGCCCAGATAGTCCGGCACATCCAGACCACCGCGAACGCACAGGTAACTGCGTGCTCCGGCACCCGCAATGGTGCCCATCGCCAACGTCGAACCGGCGGGCAGCAACAGCGCCGTGTTCATGGGCTGCGGCTCACCGTCCAGAGTGAACGGGATCTGCGCGCCCGTAACAGCCACTACCGCATCGGTATTGAAACGAATCAGCGGGCCGCTCATGGTGATTTCCAGTGCCGCGCAACCTTCGGCATTACCCAGCAGGCGATTGCCCTGGCGCAAGGCGCGGCTGTCCATCGGCCCTGACGGCGGTACGCCGACCGCCCAGTAACCGAGGCGACCCGGATAGTCCTGGACGGTGGTCTGGGTGCCGCCGCTGAGCACTTCAAAGGTGTCGGCGTGATAGATCAGGTTTTCCAGGCAACGTGTCCACGGCTGGCCGCTGGCAAAGGGGGCATCGACGATGATCTGGCGAAGATAATCGCGGTTGGTTTCCACGCCATACAGGCGCGTGTTGCTCAAGGCTTCGGCCAATGCATCACTGGCTTGCTGACGATCCGGTGCCCAACTGATGAGCTTGGCGATCATCGGATCGAAAAACGGCGGGATCTCGCAACCGGCTTCAACCCAGGTATCGATGCGCAACTTCTGGCCATCGGCCTGAGGAAAGTTCACGGCAGTCAACAGGCCGGGGCAGGGCTGGAAGTCGCGCCCTGGATCTTCGGCATACAAGCGCGCCTGAATGGCATGGCCGGTCGGTTGCAGGGTGGCCTGCAACTGGCTGAGCGGCGGCAGATCCCCGGCCGCCAGTTGCACCATCCAGCCAACCAGGTCGACGCCCCATACCTGCTCGGTGACGCCGTGTTCGACCTGCAGGCGGGTATTCACTTCCAGGAAGTAGAAGCGCTGATCTTCGCTGTCGAAGACAAACTCCACAGTGCCCGCGCTGCGATAGTTGACCGCCTTGGCCAGCTTGATAGCCGCCGCGCAGAGTTCTTCGGCCATGCCGTCCGGCAGGTTGGGCGCCGGGGTTTCTTCCAGCACTTTCTGGTTGCGACGCTGTACCGAGCAGTCGCGTACACCCAGCGCCAGCACTTCGCCCTGGCCGTCACCGAAAACCTGCACTTCAAGGTGGCGAGCGCGCTGAATGTATTTTTCGATAAACACACCGGCATCGCTGAAGTTGTTCTGTCCAAGGCGTTTCACGGCCTCGAAGGACTCAGCCAGTTCTTCGGCACTGCGGCAGACACGCATGCCGATGCCACCGCCGCCTGCGGTGCTCTTGAGCATCACCGGATAACCGATGTCGCGTGCTGCCGTCAGGGCCGACTCAAGGCTGTCGAGCAGTTCGGTGCCTTCGAGCATGGGCACGCCATGTTCTTTGGCCAGTGCGCGAGCGGTGTGCTTGAGGCCGAATACGCGCAGTTGCTCGGGCGTCGGGCCGACGAAGGCGATACCGGCGTCTTCGCAGGCCTGGGCGAACGCCGCGTTTTCAGACAGAAAACCGTAGCCGGGATGAATCGCTTTGGCGCCACTGTCTTTGGCAATGGCGAGAATCTTGTCGACCGCCAGATAAGTCCCCGAAGCACCGCCTTCTCCCAGGCTGTGGGCTTCGTCGGCCTGCATCAGGTGCAGGCTGGCAGCATCGGCTTCGGAGTAGACCGCAACGCCCTTGACCTTCAAGGTGCGCAGGGTTCGCAGGATGCGGCAGGCAATGGCGCCACGGTTGGCGATCAGCAGTTTGTCGAACATGGCATAAACCCCGGAAACCCAGATTCGCTCGGTTTCGTGATGGGAAGCGGGCCGTCCCGCTATGGGTCGTTGCGCACAACGGTCGTCCGTTGTGGAGGGCTCGTTTTTTCTGGATCAGTCGCGGATCAGCAGTCGGGCCGGAGTCGGGTTGTAACCGTTGCAGGGGTTGTTCAATTGCGGGCAGTTGGAGATCAGCACGATCACATCCATTTCGGCGCGCAATTCGACGTATTTACCGGGCGCGGAAATGCCGTCCTCGAAGGTCAGGCCGCCTTCGGCAGTAACCGGAACATTCATGAAGAAGTTGATATTCGGGCCGATGTCGCCTTTGCCCAGACGGCCGTCATGAACACAGGCGCGCAGGTAGTTGTCACGGCAGCTGTGCATGTGGAGTTTTTCCAGGGCATAGCGCACGGTGTTGCTTTCCTGGGCGCAGGCTCCGCCGACGGTGTCGTGACGTCCGCAGGTGTCGTCGACGATGGTCAGCATCGGCTTGCCGAGGTTGGAATACAGCACGCTGCCCGTGGTCAGGTACACGTTGTTCTGGCGGCGCAGGGTGCGTTGCACGTCATAACGCTCGCGTGGGTTGGCCAGGCTGTAGAACAGGGTATCGACGGCCTGGTTGCCTTCCAGGTCTAGAATGCGGACGGTTTGCCCGGCCTTGACCTCGGCCAGGAAAGGTTCGCCAGCGGGGATGGTGGCGTCGCAGCAATGTTGAGTCGAATGCATGGCAAGGGCTCCTCAGGCAAACAGGCGGTCGGTATTGATGAAGCCACGCTCGTTTTCCGGGCGTGAGGTACGGCAGTGCTCGGCCACACTGGCGTCGGCTTTCATCCAGCTCAGCTTCAGGGGTTGTGGGGCGTATTGCGGGTTGGGGTCCATCGGGTGTTGCAGGGCGGTGAGGACCACCAGGGTGTCCATCGGCGCATACAGCTCGATGTAGTCACCGGCCTTTGAGTTGTCCGGCACGAAATGCAGGGCGCCGGTTTCGTCCACATTGACCCGGCTGAACAGGTTCAGGGTCATCAGCAGGTCAGAAAGGCCCAGGCCCCACTTGCCCAGCTCCACCAGCAGGTTGTCGACGCCGTTGCGGAAGAAGCCATTGCGCAGTTCCTGATAGCGGCCCTGACCGTATTTCTCTTCGACTTCCGCTGCGTTGAGCACGCCGCCGAGGCTGTCGCTCCAGCCGCAGGTGTCAGCAGTGATCGCCGCCAGCACACGACCCATGTCCGAGTACAGGCAGTGACCGCTGGTGAGTTTGGCGGTGTGTTGGCACTTGAGGCTGTCGGGCAGGTTCAGGCGCTCGGTCTTTTCATGGGCATTGAGCAGCGTCAGGCTGACATTGGCGTTGCCGTTCAGGTCGGTCAGGCGCAGCAGTTCGCCGCGCTTGAGCACGAATGAACGGTGGGCGCCGCCGGGCAGCAGTTCTTCGGCGAACACGGGAAACAGGGTGGTTGAGTCAGTCATGAGTCGGTCTCCTTTCAAGCCGGTAGCAGCGAGTCGAGAGCCGCGCGAGCTGCACGGCGGTCGCTGTTCAAGGGGATGTCGTAAGTGATGCGTGCGCCATAGGCGCCGGGGGCGTGCGGGTCGTGGCGCACTTTGTCGAAGACCATCAGGCGGGTGCCGAGGTTGAAGCCTTCGGACAGGTCGTGGGTGACCATGAACACGGTCAGCTTCGTTTCCTGCCAAAGCTCCAGCAGCAGGTTGTGCATGTCCTTGCGAATGCCGGGGTCCAGCGCGCCGAACGGCTCGTCCAGCAGCAGAACGCGAGGCTTCATGATGAGGGCCTGAGCGATGGCCAGCCGTTGCTGCATGCCACCGGACAGTTGAGTCGGATACTTGTCCAGCGCATGGCCCAGCCCGACTTTATGCAGCAGCATGGCCGCCTGTTCCCGTGCATCGCGTTTGGCCTGCCCGAACAAGCGGCCAATCCAGCGAGCCTTCGGCAATTCCAGACCCAGCGCCACGTTATCCAGCACGCTCAGGTGCGGGAACACCGAATAGCGCTGGAAGACCACGCCACGGCTTGGGTCCGGCTCGCTGGCCAGAGCCTTTCCGTCCAGGGTGATAACGCCACGACTGGGGATTTCCTGGCCCAGCAGCAGGCGCAGAAAGGTGGATTTGCCGCAACCCGATGCGCCGACCAGGGTACAGAATTCACCCTCGGCCACTTCCAGGTTCAAGCCTTCGAGCACCACTTGGTCGTCGTACTGCTGCCAGACATTGCGCACACTGATAAAGCTCATCCTCGTGCTCCTTCATACCAGGGGAATGCACGACGGGTCAGGGCCTTGAGGCCCCAGTCCATCAGCCAGGCGAGCAGGGTGATCCAGATCACGTAAGGCAGGATCACGTCCATGGCCAGATAGCGGCGGACCAGAAAAATCCGGTAGCCCAGCCCGTCCGTGGAGGCGATGGCTTCGGCCGCGATCAGGAACAGCCACGCTGAACCCAGTACCAGCCGCAAGGCGATCAGCAGGCGCGGTAGCAGTTGCGGCAGGATTACCCGCAGGATCAATGTCCAGGTCGAGGCACCGAGGGTTTGCGCCTTGATCAGCAGTTCGACCGGGATTTCCCGTGCGCGCTGTTCCAGATCCCGCGCCAGAATCGGCGTGATACCGATGACAATCAGCATCACTTTCGATAACTCTCCCAGCCCGAAAACAATGAACAGAATCGGCAGAATCGCCAGCGGCGGCACCATCGACAACACCGTCAGCAACGGCGACAGCGGCGCACCGAAGATCGGCAGAATGCCCGACGCAATCCCTAGGCACAGGCCCAGCAATGCGCTGACTCCCAGACCGATGGCCAGCCGTTGCAGGCTGGAACCGGTGTCCTGCCAAAGCAGATAACTGCCGGTGCGCGAGTCCTCGGTGAAGGCCATACGATTGACCGCATCGGCCATCTGCACCGCGCTGGGCAGCAGTTTGTCGTTGGGGTTTTCCATCAGCCGTGTTGCCGAGCCCGTGAAGTAGGCGAACAGCAACAGGGCGAATGGCAGGATCACCAGAATCAGGCGACCGGCCCGATCCGGATGGCGATTTATCAAGCGCATGGCAATGACCTTTGGGCTGGGTGCGGTTTACAGCTTGTTGTCGACGGCCATCTGTACGTAGCTTGGGTCGAAGTGCAGCTTGAGGTTGGCCTTGTCGCCTTCAGTCACGCCATTGGCGAACGACATGCCCACGGCGCTTGAGTCTCTGGCACCTTCGCCCAGCAAGCCATGCTCGAAGGAGAAACTGGCGACCTTGCGCATGGTGTCCGGCAGTTGGGTGCTGGTTGCGAAAGCCAGAGCTTCCTTGGGCGTAGCGAACAGCCGAGTGGTGTCGAGTTGCGCCTGGAAGCCCGCCAGATCGGTACCCGAAGCCTTGGCCATGTGCTCCAGTGCCGCCTTGCTGGCAGCCGACTTGGCGTTCATCAGGGCAACCACTTCAAACCAGGCGCCGGTCAGGGCCTTGCCCAGGGCCGGGTTGTCTTTCAGGGTCTGAGTGTTGACCACCATCATGTCCATGATTTCGCCGGGGATCTTGCTCGAATCGAAGACCTGGGTGACGCCAGGCTTGGCCTTGATGTCCGAGAGCATCGGGTTCCAGGTGGTGACGGCTTTCACTTCATCGGTGTTGAAGGCTGCCGAGATATCGGCGTCCGAGGTGTTGACCACCTTGAGGTCTTTTTCGGTGAGGTCTGCGCTGTCCAGCGCACGGGCCAGCAGGTAATGGGAAACCGACAGCTCGACCAGATTGACGTTCATCCCCTTGAGGTCGGCGACTTTCTTGCCTTCGCCCTTGATCACGATGCCGTCATTGCCGTTTGAGAAGTCACTGACGATCAGCGCTGTGCTTTCAACGCCTCCGGCAGCCGGAATGGTCAGGGCATCCATGTTGGTCATGGTGCAGCCGTCGAACTGACCGGCGGTGTACTGATTGATCGATTCGACGTAATCGTTGAGCTGGGTGACATCGATCTTGATGCCGTACTTCTTCGCCCATTTGTCGACGATGCCTTGAGTGCCGGCGTATTCCCACGGCATCCAGCCCGCGTAAATGGTCCAGCAGACGTTGAAGTGATCTTTGGGGGCGGCTTGTGCCGAGAGGCTCAATGCAGCGATGAGGCCTGCTGCGAGCAGACCGGACAGGCGGGACTTGGGCTTGTGCATGCTGAATAAACCTCCAGTAGTGAAAGGGGCGGCCAGGAGCAACTCGACACCACTGGTGTCCTGTCTCCCGGGCTTTTATCCCGCCGTGTAACCTCTACTGGAGGTCGCCAACTCTCGGACCAGCCACTTGCCTGTCGGCAAGCCGGAACCCTAGTCGGCTATTGCAAATTGTGGTGCCGCGAAGCTGTGTTGACTCCTGCACATCAATCGTTAAGCGAGAGTTGTGCCAACTCGCTACAAGCCTTGTTTTTCAACGGGTACTGGAAAAGGAGAGAGGTTTTGAGGCCCGTATCTGCCTTGTGCTGGTGCAGGTTTGCACCGCGATGAAGCGCTGTAGGGTGAAATGTTTTGTAGCATCTTTGTACGAAACCGGAGCAAGGCCCCGAGGCCTTGGTTATCAAGGCCTTGCGAGCCATTTGGCCATTATTTCAAGGGATCAGTGGCTTGGGGAAATCCCGCACTAGAAAGGTTTTCTGCTGTCAGATAATTCGTCTGCTGGCCAATGTGCAGACGCCGACCAGCGTCGCTGGTTGTGCCCAATCGCGGTCCAAGGAGGCCGCCATGTATCGAAGACCCTTGCTCATCGCTTTGCTGGCCCTGTTCATGACAGGTTGCTATGCAGGTCCTGGTTACTACGAATCCGAGGTGTACACACAACCGACGACTGTCGTCGCTGGAGGGTATGCTTATGACAATGGTTACCGCTCTTCCTATTATCAGGAGCGGCGCATTTATGTAGCGCCTCAGCCACGCTATTACTACAGCCAGCCACCGCGTTATTACGCACCACCGCCACCACCGCGTTATTACGGTCCTCCACCGCAACCGCGCTACTACAACCCTGGCCGGCCACCGGGCCATGCATGGCGTGATAACCGGTTCCGCGGCAATGATGGCTATCGGAACAATTACCGTAACGACTATCGCAATGACTACCGTGGAGGCGGCCGGTCATGGGATCGCGGCCGGGGTGATGGCCGTTATTGATAGGCAGGTGCCAATGTCCCCCTCCTCTTGTGGGAGGGGGCTTGCCCGCGACGAGGCCAGTATTTACGACAAATCCGCCAGCGGATGCCTGCCTTCCCAGGCTTTGGCAAAGTGAGCATCTATCACCGCTCTCGGTATCCTCGCCACATCCTGCCAGTGCCAATGGGGCGTGTGATCCTTGTCGATCAGGCGCGCACGCACACCCTCATTGAATTCCGGATGACTGCAACAGTTGAGGCTCATGGCGTATTCCATCTGGAACACCTGGGCCAGTGACAGATACTTGCCTCGACGGATCTGTTCCCAGATCAGATGAGCGGTCAACGGGCAGCCTTCCAGCAGGTTTTTCGCGCAACGTGCCAGCAGCGCGTCATCCTGATATTGCAGATGACTGATGGCATTCCAGGCACCGGATAGATTTCCGACATCCAGCAACTCATCGATCTGTTGCCGACGCGGCAGCCACTGGGCGGCAGGCAAGTGGCTGATGGCTTCCTGTTGCAGGGCCTTGAGCAGGCTGTTGAGCTGTATTTCAGTCTGTTCCTGCCAGTTCAGTTGCAGCAGGCTTTCTATCAGCACGTTCTGCTGCTCGTCGAGGAGGAAACGGTCAGCCAGGTCCAGGTCCAGCGCGTCACGGCCATTGATGTGCGCGCCGGTCAGCCCCAGAAACAGGCCCAGCTTTCCGGGCAGGCGAGACAGAAACCAGCTGGCGCCCACATCCGGATATAAACCGATACCAATCTCGGGCATTGCCAGGCGGCTGCTCGGAGTAACGATACGAATACTGGCGCCTTGCAATAACCCCATGCCGCCACCCAACACATAGCCGTGTCCCCAGCAGATCAAGGGTTTCGGGTAGGTATGCAGGCTGTAGTCCAAACGGTATTCAGCGGCGAAGAAGCTGGCGGCAAGAGGTGGCACGGTGCCGGGAGATTCACGACAGGCTTCGGCCAGCGAGCGGACCTCACCACCTGCGCAAAAGGCTTTCGGCCCGTTACCACGCAACAGAACGCACACGATCTTCGGATCGTCCGCCCAGGCAGCGAGCTTGTCTTGAAGGGCTAGAATCATTGGCAGCGTCAGGGCATTGAGTGACTTTTCGGCATCCAGGCTGGCGATACCTATTCGGGCACCTTCTTGCCCGTGACGCTCTTCAAATTGCAGATTCATCATGTCCCTCTCATAGGCAGTTCAAACGACGCTCTGCCCTCAAGTGTAGGAAACTGCTGGTTTGCTGCTGCGCATTTGACATTGGCAGCCAGCTTTCCTAGTGTCGCGCAGTGTTTTTACCGGGTATGACCATGACAAGCGATGACCGCATCAAACTTGAGCCCAGCTGGAAGCAGGCGCTGCGCGATGAGTTCGACAAACCTTATATGGCGCAACTGCGTGAGTTCCTGCGCCAGGAGCATGCCGAAGGCAAGGAAATCTATCCGCCGGGGCCGCTGATCTTCAATGCGCTCAACTCGACGCCGCTGGATCAGGTGAAAGTCGTGATTCTCGGTCAGGACCCGTATCACGGCCCCGGTCAGGCACATGGCTTGTGCTTTTCGGTACAACCCGGCGTGCCTGCGCCGCCTTCGCTGGTGAATATCTTCAAGGAGTTGAAGCGCGACTTGAACATCGACATCCCCAACCACGGCTGCCTGCAATCCTGGGCCGATCAGGGTGTTCTGATGCTCAATACCACCCTGACCGTGCAGCGGGCCAATGCGGCTTCTCATGCCGGCAAGGGCTGGCAGCATTTCACCGACAAGGTCATCGAAGTCGTCAGCGCCCATCAGCCGAATCTGGTCTTCCTGTTGTGGGGTTCCCATGCGCAGAGCAAGCAGAAACTGGTCGACGCCACCAAGCATCTGGTGCTGACTTCGGTTCACCCGTCGCCGCTCTCGGCTTATAAAGGCTTTCTGGGTAACGGACACTTCGGCCGCGCCAACAAGTATCTGGAGCAGAATGGGCTGGCGCCGATTGATTGGAGGCTTTAGACGCCAAGCTTCAAGCCGCAAGCTTTAAGCTTCAAGTCAAAAGCTTGCAGCTTGCAGCTCCTATCTCCTATTCCACCGCCTGTAAAACGGCTCTGCCAGAAACATCACAAACAGCAGCCGCATGACCTGCATCGCGGTCACTAGCGGAACTGATAGCTGAAGCACTTCGGCTGTCAGGCTCATTTCTGCGATGCCGCCGGGCATCATGCCCAGGGTCAGGGAGCGCAGATCCAGGTGGGTGAGGGCGCTCAGGCCCAGTGCGGCGAGGGCTGCGATCAGCATGGTCAGGGCTGTCCCCACCAGCGTGCGTCCGAGAAAGGACGGTGCCCGCCTGAAGAACTCACGATTGAAGTGGCAGCCCAGGCCGCTGCCGATCAGCAGTTGACCAAGCTGGCTGGCCCCGTTGGGCAGTCCGATTTTCAAGTCCCAGGCGACACTGACCACTGAACTGAGCAGCAGAGGCCCGAATAGCCAGGGATTGGGTTGTTTGAGGCGTTGCCAGAGAAAAGCCAGTACCGCGCCCGCGGGCAGCAGAAACAGCAACCATCGCCAGTCCACCGTTGTGGCATGCAGCGCTGGAGTGCCGTCACCCAGCAGGTATTTGAAGATCGCCGGTACACACAGCACCACCGCCAGCACCCGCAGGCTTTGAGCGGCCGCAACACTGCTGAGGGTCGCACCATTGCGTGCGCCGAGATTGACCATCTCCCCCGAGCCGCCCGGCATGCTTGAGAAAAATGCCGTAGGACGATCCTCCCCGGTGCGCAGCATCAGCCAGACGCTGACCACGCTGGAAAGACTGGTCACCAGCGCCCCGAGCACAATCAGGCCGAAATGATCCAGCACTTGCTCGATGACTACCGGGGTGAAGTGCAGGCCAATCCCGATGCCGATGATCAGTTGCCCGACTTTGCGTCCACCGGGGATTTGCGTCAGTTGCCAGGGTGTCAGACAGCGGACCATGATGATCGCCAGCAACGAGCCGATCATCCATGGCAAAGGCCAGCCGACCTGGCTGGCGAGGTATCCGCCAAGCAGGCCGACCAGCGGAGTGCCCCACCAGCTACGAAAGGACCGGTCAGACATCGGCCAGCGCGCGAGACTGCCGGGAGCGCTTGCGCCAGATCCGGTATAGCGGGAACAGCAGCATGAAAATCGTCACGATCCAGACACCAATGCTGATCGGGCTGGCCCACAGGATTTCCAGAGCGCCATTGGAGATTGACAGGGCGCGACGCAGGTTCTGCTCCATCAAACCACCCAGAATGAACCCGAGCAGAATCGGCGACAGCGGGAAATCCAGCTTGCGCAGGATATAGCCGAAGATACCGATGCCGACCATCAGGAAGAGGTCGAAGGTCGTGGCATGGACGGCGTAGACGCCAATCCCGGTAATGATCGCGATCACAGGTACCAGTGCCCAGTTCGGCACGGCAAGGATGCGGGTGAAGATGCGGATCATCGGGATGTTGAGGATCACCAGCATGATGTTGGCGATGAACAATGAAGCGATCAGGCCCCAGACGATGTCCGGTTGTTGCTGGAACAGCATCGGGCCGGGCGTGATGTTGTACAGCGACAGCGCGCCGATCATCACTGCTGTTGTGCCGGAACCCGGAACACCCAGGGTCAGCATGGGCACCAGCGCGCCACAAGCGGTTGCGCCGATGGCGGTTTCAGGCGCCGCGAGGCCACGCATGTCGCCCTGGCCGAACTTGCCGCTCGGGCCTGCAATGCGTTTTTCAGTCATGTAAGCCACGGCGCTGGCCAGCGTTGCTCCGGCACCCGGCAATACGCCCAGACCGAAACCGAGCAGGCCGCAACGGATGTTCACCAGGAACACCGCTGATGCTTCCTTGAAGTTGAACAGCATGCGCCCTGTGGCTTTCACGGCTTCCTGGCCACGATGGGTTTTCTCCAGCAGCAACAGAATCTCGCTGATGGAAAACAGGCCCAACACCAGCACCACGAACTGAATGCCGTCAGCCAGGTGAATATTGTCACCGGTAAAACGGTATACGCCGCTGTTTGCATCGATGCCGACGGCTGACAGGAACAGACCGATCAATGCAGCGATAAAGGTCTTGAGCGGTCGATCACCCGCCATGCCGCCCAGGCAGACAATGGCGAAGACCATCAGCACGAAGTATTCCGCCGGGCCGAAGGCTATCGCCCATTTGGCCAGTAGCGGTGCAAACAACACCATGCCGCAGGTGGCGATGAACGCCCCGATGAATGAACTCCATGCCGACAGTGACAGAGCGACCCCCGCCAGCCCTTTACGGGCCATCGGATAACCATCCAGCGTGGTCATCACAGTCGAAGCTTCGCCGGGAATGTTCAGCAGTATCGAGCTGATACGCCCGCCGTATTCACAGCCCAGATAAACCGCAGCCAGGAGAATCAGTGCCGATTCAGGCGGCAGGCCCAGTGCGAATGCGATGGGAATCAACAGCGCGACGCCGTTGATCGGGCCAAGGCCCGGCAGCAGGCCGACGACGGTGCCAATCAAGGTGCCGGAAAGTGCCGTGACCAGATTGTAAGGGGTAAGGGCAACACCAAATCCCTGGCCCAGATAGCTGAAAGTATCCATATCAATTCTCCAGAACGCTGAGCAGGCCCAAAGGCAAGGGAACGTCCATGGCTTTATCGAACAACAGGTAAAGGCCGACGCTCATCAGGATCACTACCGCGATGCTCGGAACCCAGCGCCCGCCATACAGGCGTGCCATGGGGATGCCGATCAGGATGCTGCTGAGGATGAAACCCAGGGGCTCGAACAGGCCGGCGAAAACCAGCAACAGCGCGATGCAGATGCCGATCTTGATCAGGGTTTCACGATCCAGAGGCGGTTCATCTTCTGAGTGAACGATGGGTGTCGGGCGGATCAGCATGTACAGCAGAGCCAGCCCCATCAGCCCCAGCATCAGCAGAGGAAAGGCTCTCGGGCCTACAGGTTCATAGGAAAAGGGTGCCTGGTAAGGCCAGGCCATCAGTGTCAGACCTGCGCATACCAGTAACAGTACGGCAGCAAAAATGCGTTGCAAGACCATGGAAAACTCCTGCGTCGCGCCTGCCGGGCAGGCGCAACGGATCGTCAGTCAATTGAGTTCAATCACTGAATCAGGCCGAACTCCTTGGCCAGCATCTTGTAGTCCGCGACTTGTTTCTTGACATAGGTGTCCAGCTCCGCACCGGTCATGGCGAAGGGGAACAGCTCGCGCTGGTCGCGCAGTTTGGCGAAGTCTTCCGACGCCAGGATCTTGTCGAACGAAGCTTTCCACCAATCGTAGGCTTCGTCGCTGACTTTTGGGCCGACATAGAAACCACGGACCACAGGCCAGACGATGTCGTACCCCTGTTCCTTGGCGGTTGGAATGTCTTTCATTTCCGGCTCGTCGATGCGCTTCTCGGCGAATACCGCCAGCAGACGCATGTCACCGCTCAGGATGTGTGGCATGGAGTCGGAGATATCGGTACTGCCCACCTGAATGTGGCCGCCGAGCAGGGCGGTTGCGATTTCACCGCCGCCTTCGAGGGCGACATAGCGCAGGGCGCGCGGGTTGATGCCAGCGGCTTTTGCGATCAGTGCGGTCTGCATCCAGTCCTGGCTGCCGACGGTGCCGCCGGAGCCGATCACCACTTTGCTTGGGTCGGTCTTCAGAGCCTGGACCAAGTCGTCGAGGTTCTTGTAAGGCGAATCGCTCTTGACTGCGATGGCGCCGTAGCTGGTGCCCACTGCGGCTAGCCAGCGCACGGCATTTTCATCGAAACGGCCGAACTTGCCTTGTGCCAGGTTGAGCAAAGAACCGCTGGACCACGCCACCAGTGTCCCGGCATCGGCTGGTCGTTGCGCAACCACTGCGTTGTAGGCCACTGCGCCGACACCACCAGGCATGTACGTCACGCGCATTGGGGTGGTCAGGATCTTTTCGTTGATCAGTGCGCTCTGGATCAGCTTGCAGGTCAGGTCGAAACCGCCTCCGGGCGAGGCCGGTGCAATGCATTCCGGACGCTTGGGCTCCGCGGCGAACAATTGTGTAGCAACCAGCATGCAGCCGGCCGCCAGGCTCAAATGACGCAAGGATCGAATCATGGTCAGTCTCCTGAAACGTTTTTTGTTTTTGGATAGAAGAAGCTGTTCAGTACGATTTCTGTCGCACGCACGGTTTATCGTCGACGCAAATGAGCGCATCGCAAGCGGGAAATGGATTTGCTGAGCAAGAACGGAACGGTCGAGGGCTCGACGCAATAGACGAGGTGCAAAGCCAGGGATGGCTTGGACATGGTTGACTCCATTTATTGTTTTTATTTTACAGACGCATCCAGGCGCCTTTATTTACGTGCCCATTTCTGCGGCCGTATCGCGATGCTAAATGGCGAACCTTTCACAAACCTTTCAACTATCTTTGAGAGGTGTATTCAATAGCCTCTAGTTGTTTCAATGCTTCACAGGTTGTGGCACGCCTGTACACTCCGCCTCGTGCCTTCATTACAACATTCATGATTCAGGAGACGGCGATGCGTGTTCTTCTCGTCGAAGACCATCTGCAATTGGCTGAAAGTATCGCCCAGGCGCTCAAGAACGCAGGTTTGAACGTTGATGTGTTGCACGATGGCGTTGCGGCCGATCTGGCCTTGAGCAGTGAGCAATATGCGGTGGCGATCCTTGATGTAGGGCTGCCGCGCCTGGATGGTTTTGAAGTGCTGGGGCGTTTGCGGGCGCGGGGCAAGAACCTGCCGGTGCTGATGCTGACAGCGCGTAGCGATGTCAAGGATCGGGTCCACGGGCTCAATCTGGGGGCCGACGATTATCTGGCCAAGCCGTTCGAGCTTTCTGAGCTGGAGGCGCGGGTCAAGGCGCTGCTGCGTCGCAGTGTGCTGGGCGGTGAGCGGCAGCAGCGTTGTGGTGTGCTGGCCTATGACCTGGATACGAGACGTTTCACTCTGGGCAGTGACTTGCTGAACCTGACCTCCCGTGAGCAAGCCGTGCTTGAGGCGCTGATTGCCCGCCCGGGTCGGGTCATGAGCAAGGAACAACTGGCAGCGCAGGTTTTCGGCCTTGATGAAGAAGCCAGCCCGGATGCCATCGAAATCTACGTCCATCGCCTGCGCAAGAAGCTCGATGGTCATCCCATTGCCATCGTGACTTTCCGTGGCCTGGGTTATCTGCTGGAAAACCGCGATGCATAACGACAGCCTGCGCTGGCGACTGTTATGGAACCTGGCATTACTGCTGATTGTGTTGATGCTGGCCAGCGGCATGAGCGCCTACTGGAATGGACGCGAAGTGGCCGACACGGCCTATGACCGTACTCTGCTGGCTTCGGCACGAACCATCGCTGCCGGGTTGACCCAGCGCGACGGCACGCTGAGCGCCGATGTGCCTTATGTGGCGCTGGATACCTTTGCCTATGACAGCGAAGGGCGTATCTATTACCTGGTCAACGACATCAACAAGACGTTGATTTCCGGCTATGAAAACCTGCCTTCCCCGCCTTCAGGAACCTTGCGTACCGACGATTACCCGGCACTCGCCAAGTTCTACAACGGCGTTTACCTGGGCCAGGATGTGCGGGTGGTCAGCCTGCTCAAACCGGTCAGCGAACCCGGCATGAACGGTATGGCGGAAATTCGTGTGGCTGAAACCCAGGAGGCGAGGGTGCGTATGGCCCGCAGCCTGATGGCGGACACTTTGCTGCGTCTGGGGATGCTGGGCGGCGGCGCCTTGTTGCTGGTCTGGATCACGGTCAGCTCCACATTGCGTCCGCTGGAGCGACTGCGTACTGCCGTGGAGGAGCGACAGCCCGATGACTTGCGCGCTCTGCCTATGGTTGAGGTGCAGCGTGAACTGCGCCCGCTGGTGAATGCGCTCAACCACTTCACTGAGCGCCTGCGTTTGCAGTTTGAGCGTCAGGCGCAGTTCATTGCCGATGCCGCCCATGAATTGCGCACGCCACTGGCTGCGCTCAAGGCGCGGGTCGAGCTTGGTTTGCGTGATTCCGATCCTCAGCAGTGGCGTTCAACCCTTGAGGCCGCAGCCCAAGGGACGGATCGGTTGACGTCTCTGGCCAACCAGTTGTTGTCACTGGCGCGCATCGAGAACGGAGCCCGCGCGATTGCCGAAGGTGGCGTGCAGAAGCTGGATCTGAGCCAGTTGGCCCGTGAACTGGGCATGGCCATGGCGCCACTGGCTCATTCCCGTGGCGTTGCGCTGGCGCTTGAGGCTGATGAGCCGGTCTGGCTGCGTGGCGAGCCGACGTTGCTCAACGAGTTGCTGAGCAACCTGATCGACAATGCTCTGGCGCATACCCCGGTGGGCGGCAACGTTGTGTTGCGGGTTTATGGACCCTGCATTCTGGAAGTCGAGGACGATGGTTCGGGTATTCCAGAGGAAGACCGCGAGCGGGTCTTCGAGCGTTTCTACCGCCGCAATCAACAGGGTAGCGGTTCCGGGTTGGGGCTGGCGATCGTCGGTGAGATCTGCCGCGCCCACCTGGCGCAGATATCTCTGCATGACGGGGCGCAGCGTGGTTTGAAAGTGCGAGTCAGTTTTGCTGCCTTTCAGTAAAGCATGCCCATCGCTTCGTCCATTTCAGCACTCAGCAGCCCACCGGCCACATTCAGCCGTAATTGATGAAAGGCTGGCAGGTCGACAATGTCGATCTGGCTGAAGGGGTGAGTGGTGTTCTTGTGGATGTGGATGGTCGCGACTTGTACCAGATCGATGTAATCGGCACTTCTGGACACCCGTGTGAAATCCTGGAACTGCGCCGGCACTGCCGCCAGCGGCTCCGGGAAATCCCATGATCGCAGCAGGCGTTCGCCGATGATCGGGTGAATGTTGTCGATCACATGGTTGAGGCTGATCGGGTCGGACAGCAGATCGAAGTGGTCTTCGGCGTACGTCAGGATCGGCAGGATGCCGATGAGGTGGATCAGCCCGGCGAGCGTGGCCTGATCCGGCTTCAGGTTGGTGTGCCGGTGACACAGGGTATAGCTGATCCCGGCCACTTGCAGGCTCTGCTTCCAGATTTCCCGCATCTTGTGTTCGATGACTTCCGACTTGGCGTGAAACATCTGCTCGACAACAAGGCCGATGGCCAGGTTGCAGGTGTAATTGACGCCCAGGCGGCGGATGGCGGTGTTTACGTCGCTGACTTCAAAGTTGGCGCGCAGCAACGGGCTGTTGGCAACCTTGATCAGTCGTGCGGACAGTGCGGTGTCACTGCCGATGACTTTGCTCAGTTCGGCAATGCTTATTTCGGTGTTTTCGGCAGCCAGGCGAATTTTCAGGGCTACCTCTGGCAGGGTAGGCAGAAACAAGGCATCTCTATCGATTGCCTTGATCAGGTTTCTCTGCACCTCGTCAGCCATCTTGCTCATGTTGCATCTCGCAGCCGTTGGGGGTGTTCAGGCCGCCTGGACGCCGGGTAAGCGTCAGGAGGCCAGATAGCTTTTGTGACAGTTGTAACGTGCGGGTGTTCGCCGTAACGGCTTAACGCTGGGTTTCGAGCTTGCTGTCCAGGGTGTAGGGCAGTTCGCTCAATTGCAGGGTTGGTCCGTCTGGCGAGCCGAGATGAAGGTTGCCGCTTTCCGCGGCATCGGCTTGCAATACCGCCAGCAACTCGATGCCTTGCTCGGCGTTGGCTGCGATAACGACATTGCCCACGGCGCTGTTGTGTACGGGAGAGAACAGCGACGTACCGGGTTCGGGAAGTTCGCTGGCCTCCAGCGTAAGGCGATAAAGCCTGCGCTTGAGTTTGCCAAGATACTGCATGCGGGCCACGATTTCCTGGCCGGTGTAGCAACCTTTCTTGAAGCTGACGCCGCCGACCGCCTGCAGATTGATCATCTGCGGGATGAATTCTTCGCGAGTGCTACCTACTACCTGGCCGATGCCAGCGCGGATCTGGCCCAGAAGCCAGTCATTGAGCGGGCCTTCGGGCAGTTGGGCAGCTAGTCGTGATTTCACATCCTCTGCCTGTTCGGCACGAACCCAGAGTTCGGCGCGGGCAGGAGAAGTGCGGATGGCAATCAGATTGTTGGCGCGCACCAGTGCGTCGGTGTCCTGAGGCAGGTCGAGCCCGAGGCTGACCAGGGCGCCGTCACCATCCTGAAGGCCGAATCGCACCCACGCTGCGCTCTCGTCGGTCAGCTTGGACTTGGAGAAGACTGCGTATTTTTTCAGGTCCAGCAATTGCGGCTCGATCAGCTCGCTGGCCATTGCCAGCAGGCAGCCATCGCCTTCGAGCACGATGCGGAAGCTCGACTGCATACGGCCTTTTTGAGTGCAGCGGGCACCCAGGCTGGATTTGCTGTCGTTCAGGTAGTTGAGGTTGCAGGTCAACTGACCCTGCAGGAATTTGCTGGCATCCACGCCGCGAACGGCAAGAATGCCCTCATGGGATAGCGTGCTGAAGAAAGCTGAGTGGGCCATGGTCATCGCAAGAGGAAAAGTCTGGGGCACATCATAGTGCCGAGTCGTGAATATGGGTATATGAAAACTGCTGCGACCATTGGGCAATTCGCTCAAACGTCTCGCACCTGTATACTCGCGACCTACTTTGAGGAGCGCTCCATGGTCGAAGACGTCGAACTCAACCGCCTTTATTGGCACAGCCGCCGCGGCATGCTTGAACTGGACGTGCTGCTGGTGCCGTTTGTCCGGGAAGTCTACCCGGATTTGAATGAAGAAGATCGTGAGCTTTATCGTCGCCTGCTCACTTGTGAGGATCAGGACATGTTCGGCTGGTTCATGCAGCGTGCCGAATCCGAAGATCCCGAGTTACAGCGCATGGTTCGCATGATTCTGGACCGTGTCCAGCCCAAGTGATCGTTTCGAGTGCCACTGGCAGGCCTCGCGCCTGCTATTGGTCGGGTATCTGAGTATCCAGCTACTGGCGCTCTTTGCCCTGTATTGGCTCGATATCCCAGGCTGGGCTTCTGTGCTCGGCGTCCTGTTTTGTCTGGCCCATGGTTTTTGGGTCGTTCCCGGGTCGATCCTGCTTGCTCGCCGCTCGGCAGTCACCGCCTTGCGGCGTGATCGCAAGGGCTGGCAGTTGTGGAGTGAGCAGGGCGGCTGGCAGCCCGTGCAGCTCTGTCGTGACAGCCTGGCCCTGCCATGGGTCGTCATCTTGCGCTTTCGTTCCGTAAAAGAGGGACGAGCCGGGCGCTACATGAAAAGTATCTGCATTCCCTGCGATGCGCTGACGCCGGATACCCACCGACGCCTGCGCGTACGTCTGAAATTCAGCCCGCGTAGGTGGGCGGTACCAGAATAGTGTCCAGTGCCTGAGGCAGCATGTTCGGATAATCCAGCGTGTAATGAAGGCCGCGGCTTTCTTTGCGCTCCATTGCCGAGCGGATCATCAGTTCGGCCACTTGTGCCAGATTGCGCAACTCGATCAGGTCGCGGCTGACTTTATAGTTGCTGTAGAACTCATCGATTTCATCAAGCAGCAGGCGTACCCGGTGCTGGGCGCGCTGCAAGCGCTTGTTGGTGCGCACTATCCCGACGTAGTCCCACATGAAACGCCGCAGTTCGTCCCAGTTGTGCGCAATGATTACGTCTTCATCGGAGTCGGTCACCTGGCTGGCATCCCAGGCGGGCAGGTTGTCCGGCATCTGAATCTCGGCCAGTTGCGCCTCGATGTCCGCGGCCGCAGAGCGTGCGTAGACAAAGCACTCAAGCAGTGAGTTGCTGGCCATGCGATTGGCACCGTGCAACCCGGTAAAGCTGGTTTCGCCGATGGCGTACAGGCCGGGCACATCGGTGCGGCCCTTGCTGTCGACCATCACGCCGCCGCAGGTGTAATGCGCGGCTGGCACCACCGGGATTGGCTGTCTGGTGATGTCGATGGAGAATTCCAGGCAGCGCTCGTAGACGGTCGGGAAGTGAGTCTTGATGAAGGATTCAGGCTTGTGGCTGATGTCCAGATAGACGCAATCGACACCCAGACGCTTCATTTCGTGGTCGATGGCGCGGGCGACTATGTCGCGGGGAGCCAGTTCGGCGCGTTCATCGAAGCGCGGCATGAAGCGCTCGCCGTTGGGCAGCTTGAGATAGGCTCCCTCGCCACGCAGCGCTTCAGTAATCAGGAAGCTCTTGGCTTGTGGGTGATAGAGGCAGGTTGGGTGAAACTGGTTGAATTCCAGATTCGCGACCCGGCAACCGGAGCGCCAGGCCATGGCGATGCCGTCACCACAGGCACCGTCGGGGTTGCTGGTATAGAGGTAAACCTTCGCCGCACCGCCCGAGGCCAGGATGGTAAAGCGGGCACCATAGGTGTCGACTTCCCCCGTCTTGCGGTTGAGCACATAAGCGCCGAGGCAGCGCTGGCCTGTCAGGCCCAGGCGTCGTTCAGTGATCAGGTCGATGGCGGCGCGCTGATCCAGCAGTTCGATATTCGGACGTTTGCTGGCCTGCTCGAACAGCGTCTTGAAAATGGCGGCTCCGGTAGCGTCGGCCGCATGGATGATCCGGCGATGGCTGTGGCCGCCTTCGCGGGTCAGGTGGAATTCGAAACTGCTTTCTTCGGTGTCCGAATGATCGCCGCGAGTGAACGGAACGCCCTGATCGATCAGCCACTGGATCGACTCACGGCTGTGTTCTACCGTGAAACGTACCGCTTCTTCATTGCAGAGACCGCCACCGGCATTGAGTGTGTCTTCGACATGAGACTCTACGGTGTCGGTGTCATCGAGTACGGCAGCAACGCCGCCCTGGGCCCAGAATGTCGAACCGTTGGACAGGTCGCCCTTGCTCAGGACCGCGATGCGCAAATGTCCGGGAAGGGTCAGCGCCAGACTCAATCCCGCCGCACCGCTGCCAATCACCAGTACATCGTGCTGAAAATGTTGACTCATGTATGAATTCTGCCTTTGGCGGCCATCAGGTTCTGTGGTTTCAACACGGCTTTTTACACGGCCGGGCAGGCTGAATTTTGCGCAGCAATACAGTTCGTGCTGAAACGGCAACAGGCCCTAGTATAAGTAAGGGGGTATCGGCACAATAGCCTCGCTTTCATGGCATTGTGAGACCAGTGCGGGGCTGGATTGTGCGCCAGTCCCTGACGTCATGCATACCGTTTTCCGTCGAGCCGGTAGCCGGTGGTCAATCACCGGATTGATTTGGTCGCAAAGGTAGCAGTATGTGTCTTGCACCTGTGTTTTGATCCAGGGAACTTTTTAATGAGGCCCAGGCTCAATAGCGGGTTGCCTGTAAAGGACAGCGACGGCTTGCGCGAGGTCGACCCATCATCGACAGCGCAGCCGCCGACAAGACTATTCACGCAGCCGACTTGTTCGAGCTGCGTTTTTCGTGCGGGTCAAATGAGTACCCGCAGGAAACTTGCTTGGAAGGGGAGAACTTTTGCGAAAAGCCCGAGTCTATGTTTGCAAGCCTGAACGATGGCTGATGCAACACCCCTCCAGGCTCAACGAGGAGTGTTCATGCTAACCCAGGAAGAGGATCAGCAGCTTGTCGAGCGCGTTCAGCGCGGTGACACGCGAGCATTTGATCTGTTGGTGCTGAAGTATCAGCACAAGATTCTAGGGTTGATCGTGCGATTCGTGCACGACACCCATGAGGCTCAGGATGTTGCACAGGAAGCCTTTATCAAGGCCTACCGTGCGCTTGGAAACTTTCGCGGTGACAGCGCCTTCTATACATGGCTGTACCGCATCGCCATCAACACGGCGAAAAACTATTTGGTGTCGCGCGGTCGGCGACCGCCAGATAGCGATGTAAGGTCTGAAGATGCGGAGTTCTACGATGGCGATCATGGCCTCAAGGACATCGAATCGCCGGAACGTGCATTGTTGAGGGATGAGATCGAGGGCACAGTCCATCGGACCATCCAGCTTCTCCCGGAAGATTTGCGCACTGCACTAACTTTGCGTGAATTCGATGGTCTGAGTTACGAAGACATTGCGAGCGTCATGCAATGTCCTGTTGGTACCGTGCGCTCCCGGATCTTCCGCGCTCGGGAAGCCATCGATAAAGCCCTGCAGCCGTTGTTGCAGGAATCCTGAGACAGCGGCGATAGCCAAGAGAGGAAACCGCCATGAGTCGTGAAGCCCTGCAGGAATCGCTGTCCGCAGTGATGGATAACGAAGCGGATGAATTGGAATTGCGTCGGGTACTGAATGCCCTTGACGACGCCGAGACACGTGCAACGTGGTCGCGTTATCAGGTTGCACGTGCTGCCATGCATAAAGAGTTGTTGATGCCTCATCTGGATATTTCGGCTGCTGTGTCTGCCGCAATCGCCGATGAAGTCAGCCCGCTCAAGGCCGCTCGCGGTCCGTGGCGCACTCTTGGCCGTCTGGCTGTTGCCGCTTCGGTGACTGTTGCCGTTCTGGCTGGTGTTCGTCTCTACAATCAGGACGAGATTGCAGGTGCCCAGTTGGCCCAGCAGGTTCAACAGCCTGCCAATCTGTCTGTACCGCAAGTAAAAGGCCCGGCAGTACTGGCCGGTTACACTGAAAGCACCGAGCAAGCCACAGGCCCTATGGCCAATGGTGTCTTGCAGGGGCAAGCCGGTGAAGGCGATCAGCGTCTGCCAGGTTATCTGCGTCAACACGCTCAGGAAGCAGCGTTGAAGGGTACTGAAAGCGCGCTGCCATACGCACGTGCTGCCAGCCTGGAAAACCGTTAAGGAGGATCATGCGAGCCGTCCCTCTATTACCGCTTTTGCTTGGTGGATGGCTTGTCCTTCCCGCGCATGCAGATGATGCGCAAGACATGTTCAAGCGTCTTGCGCAGGCCAATCAGCAGCAGAGCTATCAAGGTACTTTCGTTTACGAACGTAATGGCAGCTTCTCCACTCACCGTATCTGGCACAGCGTTGCCGACGGTAAGGTTCGCGAGCGGCTGCTCCAGCTTGATGGTTCTGCTCAGGAGGTCTCTCGCGTTGACGGCTTGACCCAATGTGTCAGTGGCACACTGGTGTCGGGCGTTGCCAACCCTTCCGATTCGACAGCACGTGTATTCGATACCAAAAAGCTCTCGGCCTGGTACGACATGACCATTGTCGGCAAGTCCAGGGTTGCGGGTCGGGCGGCTACCATTGTTGCGATGACGCCCAAGGATCAGCACCGATACGGCATCGAACTGCATGTGGATAACGAGACCGGTCTGCCTCTGAAATCGCTTCTGTTGAGCGAAAAAGGTCAGTTGCTGGAGCGCTTCCAGTTCACTGAACTCGATACCGTCGCTCCTTCTGCCGAGTCGCTGCAACCAAGTTCCGACTGCAAGCCGGTGAGTGTCGCCAAGGCCAAGGCCGAACCTGCGAGCGCGCCTGTTGCGTGGCGTTCCGAGTGGCTGCCGCCTGGCTTTGAGCTCAGCAGCAGTTCATCGCGCAAGGATCCGGCGTCGAAGGCATTGGTCACCAGCCTGATGTATGGCGATGGTCTTGCACGTTTTTCGGTATTCATTGAGTCGGTGAGTGACGGCACCAGTACGGATATTCGTACCCAGTTGGGGCCTACCGTTGCCGTGTCCCGCAGGCTTACCACGCCCAAGGGCGTCGTCATGGTGACTGTGGTTGGCGAGATCCCTATGGGGACTGCCGAGCATGTAGCCTTGTCGATGCGCAGTGCCGATGTGCAGGCCAGCAACAAGTAGTTCTGGATAAGTAGCTCTGGAAACGAGGTCAGTGCCCGGGATGTGTAAAAGGTTTCATCTTGGGCCCGATAAGCCGCCAGACCGCAGTTAACCTGGCCTTTGGCAGAGATACTGAAATGTTTGGTGAGGTTTGCAAGTTGCAAAAAATCTCGTTTTTTTCTATAGGTCACAGCCTTGCAGCTCTGGCCTTTGTCGTTTGTGGGGCCAAAAAGCTGACCCAAGGATAGCGCCGCATCCGAATGCGGCGCATGGGGTCTTTGAGTCAGTCGCTCTGTACTGCTTAACTTTGCTCGTTGTTAACGGGAGCCGTATGTCGATACCACGCTTGAAATCTTATGTTTCACTGATTGCCGCCATGATGATGCTCGGCCAGGTCGCTGTGGCTCAGGCCGAGGATTTGCCGGATTTCACTGTGCTGGTTGAGCAGGCATCGCCTGCGGTAGTGAATATCAGTACCCGCCAGAAAATGCCTGATCGTGCAATGGCCGCTCAGGTTCCTGATATGGAAGGCCTGCCACCCATGCTTCGCGAGTTTCTCGAGCGCAGCATGCCGCCTGGATCTCGTGCCCCCGGAAAGGGCGATCGTCAGCGCGAAGCGCAGTCGCTGGGGTCGGGGTTCATTATTTCCGGTGACGGCTACGTCCTTACCAATAACCACGTGATTGATGGCGCCGATGAGATCATTGTGCGTCTCTCCGATCGCAGTGAGTTGAAGGCCAAGCTGGTCGGTACCGATCCGCGTACCGACGTTGCCGTTCTGAAGATCGATGGCAAGAACCTGCCTACCGCCAAGCTGGGTAATTCCAACAAGCTGAAAGTAGGCGAGTGGGTACTGGCTATCGGTTCGCCGTTCGGTTTTGACCATTCGGTTACCAAGGGCATCGTCAGCGCCAAAGGCCGCAGCCTGCCGAACGATACTTATGTACCGTTCATCCAGACCGACGTAGCGATCAACCCGGGTAACTCGGGTGGTCCGCTGTTCAACATGGCTGGTGAAGTGGTTGGTATCAACTCGCAGATCTTTACCCGCTCCGGCGGTTTCATGGGGCTGTCGTTCGCGATTCCGATCGACGTGGCCATGGATGTCGCCAATCAGCTCAAGACCAATGGCAAGGTCAACCGCGGTTGGCTGGGCGTTGTGATTCAGGAGGTCAACAAGGACCTGGCCGAGTCTTTCGGTCTGGACAAGCCTGCTGGCGCCCTGGTTGCCCAGGTGCTTGAAGATGGCCCGGCTGCCAAGGGTGGCTTGCAGGTCGGTGATGTAATCCTCAGCGCCAACGGCCAGCCGATTGTCATGTCCGCCGACCTTCCTCACCTGATCGGCAATCTCAAGGACGGCAGCAAGGCCGAGCTTGAAGTGATCCGTGATGGCAAACGTCAGAATCTGACGGTCACCGTCGGAGCGCTGCCGGACGAAGGTCAGGAAATGGGCTCTTCGGGTTCTGCTGCCGAGCGCAGCAGCAACCGCCTTGGGGTTTCGGTGATAGAGCTGACCGCCGAGCAGAAGAAAAGCTTCGACCTCAAGGGTGGAGTGGTCATCAAGGAGGTTCAGGGTGGTCCTGCTGCCTTGATCGGTCTGCAGGCGGGTGACGTGATCACTCACCTGAACAATCAGGCCATCGTTTCGGCGAAGCAATTTACCGAGGTCGCCAAGAGTCTTCCCAAGGATCGTTCCGTCTCCATGCGCGTTCTGCGTCAGGGGCGAGCAAGTTTCATTACCTTCAAATTGGCTGAGTAATCGGCAGATTTGACGAAAAAGGGCGGTAGAAACCGCCCTTTTTTGTGGTTGCCTGCCGGGTGGATATTGATCTGTATGCCTCCAGACGTGACGCCTCTTGCTTCCTTCAGGTACAATTCCCGGCTATTTTTCGGCGGGTAATCTGCCTGCAACCTTTTTGAGTGTTGATCCGTGAGTGATTTGAGTCATATCCGCAATTTCTCCATCATCGCCCACATTGACCATGGCAAGTCGACGCTGGCCGACCGCTTCATTCAAATGTGCGGTGGCTTGTCCGAGCGCGAAATGGAAGCGCAGGTCCTCGACTCCATGGATCTTGAGCGCGAGCGCGGGATCACCATCAAGGCCCACAGCGTTACCCTGTACTACAAGGCCAAAGACGGTAAGACCTACCAACTGAACTTCATCGACACTCCGGGCCACGTGGACTTCACCTATGAAGTCAGCCGTTCCCTGGCTGCCTGTGAAGGCGCGTTGCTGGTTGTCGATGCCGGTCAGGGTGTCGAGGCGCAGTCGGTTGCCAACTGCTACACCGCTATCGAGCAGGGCCTTGAGGTCATGCCGGTCCTGAACAAGATGGACTTGCCGCAGGCCGATCCAGACCGCGTCAAGGAAGAGATCGAGAAGATCATCGGCATCGATGCTACCGATGCGGTGGCATGCAGCGCCAAGAGCGGCATGGGTGTCGACGAGGTGCTGGAGCGTCTTGTCGCTACCATTCCTGCGCCTGAGGGCAACATCGAAGATCCGCTGCAGGCGTTGATCATCGACTCGTGGTTCGACAACTACCTGGGCGTTGTCTCCCTGGTGCGCGTGCGTCATGGCCGCGTCAAGAAGGGTGACAAGATCCTCGTCAAGTCCACCGGCAAGGTGCATCTGGTCGACAGCGTCGGCGTGTTCAACCCCAAGCACACTGCAACCGTTGACCTGAAAGCCGGTGAAGTAGGTTTCATCATTGCGGGCATCAAGGACATTCATGGTGCGCCGGTCGGTGACACCCTGACCCTGAGTTCCACACCCGATGTAGACGTGCTGCCGGGCTTCAAACGCATCCAGCCGCAGGTTTACGCTGGCCTGTTTCCGGTCAGTTCGGACGATTTCGAGGATTTCCGTGAAGCGCTGCAAAAGCTGACGCTCAACGACTCTTCGCTGCAGTACCTGCCGGAAAGCTCCGATGCACTGGGCTTCGGCTTCCGTTGCGGCTTCCTGGGCATGCTCCACATGGAGATCATCCAGGAGCGTCTGGAGCGCGAATACGATCTGGACCTGATTACCACTGCACCAACGGTAATCTTTGAGCTGTTGCTCAAGAGCGGCGAAACGATTTACGTCGACAACCCGTCGAAGCTTCCTGACCTGTCCTCTATCGAGGATATGCGCGAGCCAATCGTGCGGGCCAATATTCTTGTGCCTCAGGAGCACCTGGGCAACGTCATTACGCTGTGCATCGAGAAGCGTGGCGTGCAGCACGACATGTTGTTCCTGGGGACCCAGGTTCAGGTGAGCTATGACTTGCCTATGAACGAAGTGGTTCTGGACTTCTTCGATCGTCTCAAGTCTGTCAGCCGTGGTTATGCTTCTCTGGATTATCATTTCGATCGTTACCAGTCAGCCAATCTGGTCAAGCTCGATGTGTTGATCAACGGCGAGAAGGTCGACGCACTGGCGTTGATCGTGCACCGTGACAACGCGCACTACAAAGGGCGTGCGTTGACCGAGAAAATGAAAGAGCTGATTCCGCGGCAGATGTTCGATGTGGCAATCCAGGCCGCCATTGGCGGGCAGATTGTGGCGCGTACAACCGTCAAGGCACTTAGAAAGAACGTACTGGCCAAATGTTATGGCGGCGACGTAAGCCGTAAGCGCAAGCTGCTTGAGAAGCAAAAGGCCGGTAAGAAACGCATGAAGCAGGTCGGCAACGTGGAGATTCCACAGGAAGCTTTCCTTGCAGTGCTCAGGTTGGAATAGTCAGGTCCTATGTCACTAAATTTCCCGCTGTTGTTGGTCATCGCAGTCTTTGTCTGTGGCGTGCTCGCACTGATCGATCTGGTTTTCCTGGCGCCTCGTCGCCGGGCGGCCATTTCGACCTACCAGAGCAGTGTCAGTCAGCCGGACATCGCGGTTGTTGAGCAATTGAACAAAGAGCCTTTGCTGGTCGAATACGGCAAATCGTTCTTTCCGGTGCTGTTTATCGTTCTGGTGCTCCGTTCGTTTCTGGTCGAACCCTTCCAGATTCCTTCGGGCTCCATGAAACCGACACTGGAGGTGGGTGATTTCATCCTGGTCAACAAGTTCTCCTATGGCATCCGCCTGCCGGTGCTGGATCAGAAAGTGATCCAGATCGGCGATCCGAAGCGTGGCGATGTCATGGTGTTTCGCTACCCGAGCGACCCTAGCGTCAACTACATCAAGCGTGTAGTCGGGTTGCCGGGCGACCACATCCGTTACACCAGTGACAAGCGTCTGTTCGTCAATGGTGAGCTGGTTGCCAAGAAGCTGATCGGCAGTGAGCCAGGTACTCTGGGCAGCGCTGAGCTGTACGAAGAGCTGCTTGGCGATGTCGAGCACCAGATCCGCCAGGAGATGAGCCGCTATCGCGCACCGCCTGACAGCGAGTGGACCGTGCCGGCCGAGCATTACTTCATGATGGGTGACAACCGCGACAACTCCAATGACAGCCGTTACTGGGACGATCCGAATATTCCCAAGAATGAACTGGGCATGGTCCCGGACAAGAACATCGTCGGCAAGGCCTTTGCTGTCTGGATGAGCTGGCCGGAGCCCAAACTCAGTCATTTCCCTAACTTTTCACGTGTAGGGTTGATCAAGTAATCAATGCGGCGCTGCTAGAACAGCGCCGTATCTCATTTGGGCTGGCCCGAAACGTTTCTGACCGATAAATCATGTCGGTTGCGTGAGCGGGCTATTCTTGAGGTCGAGGTCGAAGCATGACGTTCTCCGCTTCTCAGAAAGGTTTGTCGTTCGTGGGATGGCTGGTTGCGCTGGCGTTTGTCGCATTTGTGACGAGCACGGCTTTCAAGCTGATCCCGCACTACCTTGACTACATGTCGATGAAGAAAATCATCGAGACGGTCGAGAGCAATCAGGCCCTGGATATCACCACGGTCGACGATTTTTACAGTTATGTCGGTAAAAACATGCAGGTCAACAATATTCGGGATGTGGATTTGAACAAGGCTTTAAAGGTGACGGTGCAGAACAACAAGTTCAGTGCCCATTTGAAATATGAACAGCGTGAGCCGTTGATCCAGAATATCGATCTGGTGATGAAGTTCGACCAGCAATTCAGCGTGGGTAAACTGTGAGCGTATCCTTGAGCCGCCTGGAGCGTCAGCTCGGCTATACCTTCAAGGATCAGGAACTGATGATCCTGGCCCTGACTCACCGCAGTTTTGCTGGCCGCAACAATGAGCGTCTGGAGTTTCTCGGTGATGCGATCCTCAATTTCGTGGCCGGTGAAGCCTTGTTCGAGCGCTTCCCTCAGGCCCGCGAAGGCCAGTTGTCGCGTTTGCGCGCACGCCTGGTGAAAGGGGAAACCCTCGCACTGCTGGCCCGTGGTTTCGATCTGGGCGAGTACCTGCGCCTGGGGTCCGGTGAGTTGAAGAGTGGCGGCTTCCGTCGCGAGTCGATTCTTGCCGATGCCCTTGAAGCCTTGATCGGTGCGATCTATCTCGATTCGGGCATGGAGGTTGCGCGTGAGCGTGTCCTGGCATGGCTGACCAACGAGTTCGACAGCCTGACCCTGGTCGACACCAATAAAGACCCTAAAACCCGACTGCAGGAATTCCTCCAGTCCCGTGCCTGTGAATTGCCGCGTTACGAAGTGGTGGATATCCAGGGCGAACCGCATTGCCGGACGTTTTTCGTCGAATGCGAGATCACCTTATTGAATGAAAAGAGTCGAGGCCAGGGTGTCAGCCGTCGCATTGCCGAACAGGTAGCCGCGGCCGCAGCACTCATTGCCCTGGGCGTGGAGAACGGTCATGACTGATACAACTGCAACTCGCTGTGGCTATGTTGCCATCGTCGGCCGCCCCAACGTAGGCAAGTCAACGCTGCTCAACCACATTCTGGGCCAGAAACTGGCAATCACCTCGCGCAAGCCGCAGACCACTCGTCACAACATGCTGGGTATCAAGACCGAGGGCGCCGTGCAGGCGATCTATGTCGATACCCCCGGTATGCACAAGAACGGCGAGAAAGCGCTCAACCGATACATGAACAAGACCGCTTCGGCTGCGTTGAAAGACGTCGATGTCGTGATCTTCGTGGTTGACCGCACCCGCTGGACTGAAGAGGATCAGATGGTGCTCGAGCGCGTCCAGTACGTACAAGGTCCTGTCATCCTGGCGATCAACAAGACCGATCGCATCGAAGACAAGAGCGATCTGATGCCGCATCTGGAATGGCTGCAAGGCCAGTTGCCCAATGCGTCCATCGTGCCGATTTCCGCGCAGCACGGGCATAACCTCGATGCGCTGGAAGGCCTGATCGCTTCCCATCTGCCGGAAAACGATCATTTCTTCCCGGAAGACCAGATTACCGACCGCAGCAGTCGTTTCCTGGCTGCCGAACTGGTTCGCGAGAAAATCATGCGCCAGCTGGGTGCCGAGCTTCCATACCAGATCACCGTCGAAATCGAAGAGTTCAAGCAGCAGGGCCGCACCCTGCATATCCATGCCCTGATTCTTGTCGAACGTGACGGCCAGAAGAAAATCATCATTGGCGACAAGGGTGAGCGGATCAAGCGTATTGGCAGCGATGCACGTCGCGACATGGAGTTGCTGTTCGACTCCAAGGTCATGCTCAACCTGTGGGTCAAGGTCAAGGGTGGCTGGTCCGATGATGAGCGCGCCTTGCGTTCGTTGGGTTACGGCGACCTGTAAGTGTTCTGTCACCCGATCATGATTTCTTCATGATCGGGTGAATCCCCTTTCTTTCGAGCCAGCCCGATGAGCACGCCAACCGGCCAACCTGCTTATGTGCTCCACAGCCGGGCATATCGCGAAAACAGCGCCCTGGTCGACTTCCTCACACCGCAAGGCCGCTTGCGCGCCGTGTTGCGTAATGCGCGTGGCAAGGCAGGCACTCTGGCGCGGCCCTTTGTTCCTCTGGAAGCAGAGTTTCGCGGGCGTGGTGAACTCAAGAATGTCGGGCGCATGGAAGGTGCCGGTGTTGCCATCTGGTTGTCCGGTGAAGCCTTGTTCAGCGGCATGTACCTCAACGAACTGCTGATTCGCCTGCTGCCTTCCGAAGATCCTCACCCCGCCGTTTTCGATCACTATGCCGCGACCCTGACGGCATTGGCGCAAGGCCGTCCCCTGGAGCCGCTGCTGCGATCATTCGAGTGGCGACTGCTGGACGATCTGGGCTATGGCTTTGCGCTGGACATGGATATCAATGGCGACCCCCTTGCTGCTGACGGTTTGTATCGCCTGCAAGTGGATGCCGGGCTTGAGCGGGTTTATCTGTTGCAGCCCGGACTGTTTCAGGGTGTTGAACTACTGGCCATGGCCGAAGCTGACTGGAGCGCTCCGGGAGCGTTGTCCGCAGCCAAGCGCTTGATGCGTCAGGCATTGGCTGTGCATCTGGGCGGTCGTCCATTAGTGAGCCGTGAACTGTTTCGCAAGCCGTGAGCAGGCTTTATGCTCTGCGGCCTGCTTCGATCAAATTTCAGGAGACACCCGTGACCCAAAGCACTCGCATCCTTCTTGGCGTGAATATCGACCACGTTGCCACCTTGCGTCAGGCTCGCGGTACACGTTACCCGGACCCGGTGAAAGCCGCGCTGGATGCCGAAGAGGCGGGCGCCGATGGCATCACTGTGCATTTGCGTGAAGATCGTCGGCATATTCAGGAGCGCGATGTGTTGCTGCTCAAGGATGTTCTGCAGACACGCATGAATTTCGAGATGGGCGTAACCGAAGAAATGCTCGCCTTCGCCGAGCGCATTCGTCCAGCTCACGTATGTCTGGTGCCGGAAACCCGCCAGGAGCTGACCACCGAAGGCGGCCTGGATGTCGCCGGGCAGGAAACCCGGATCAAGGCTGCGGTCGAGCGACTGGCGAAGATCGGTTGCGAAGTTTCGCTGTTCATCGATGCCGACGAGCAACAGATCGCTGCTTCCAGGCGTGTCGGCGCTCCTGCCATCGAACTGCATACCGGCCGTTATGCCGATGCACAGACGCCGGATGAAGTCGCAGAAGAACTCAAGCGTATTGCCGATGGCGTGGCTTTCGGTGTGGCTCAGGGCCTGATCGTCAATGCCGGCCATGGCCTGCATTATCACAACGTCGAAGCGGTGGCGGCGATCAAAGGGATCAATGAGCTGAACATCGGGCATGCGCTGGTTGCACATGCCCTGTTCGTGGGCTTCAAGGCTGCTGTGGCCGAAATGAAGGCATTGATTGTGGCGGCAGCCAGGTAATCAGCCTCAGGGCTTGCGCCCGACAATCACAGCACGCATCGGTGCGGGCAGGCCTTCAACGGTGCGGCTGTGATCTTGCGGATCAAGGAAATCGCCCAGCGACTGGTAGCGCATCCATTCGGTGCTGCGTTGTTCCTGAACGGTCGTGGTGCTGACATCGACGCAGCGCACATCGGTGAATCCGGCGCGACGCAGCCATAACTCCAGCGCCGGGACCGATGGCAGGAACCATACGTTGCGCATTTGAGCGTAGCGATCTTCCGGGACCAGCACTTGTTGTGCATCACCCGGCACCACCAGTGTTTCCATGACCAGCTCGCCGCCTTTGACCAGACAGTCCTTCAAGGCCAGCAAGTGGTCGACAGGCGATTTGCGGTGATACAGCACGCCCATTGAGAACACGGTATCGAAGCCTTCGAGGTTGGCCGGCAAGTCTTCCAGAGCAAAGGGCAAATGCCAGGCCGGCAGGTCCGGCAGATAGCGCTGCATCGCCTGGAACTGGCAGAAGAACAGCCAGTTGGGGTCTACACCAATCACGCTCTCGGCTCCAGCACCGAGCATGCGCCACTGGTAATAGCCGTTGCCGCAGCCTACATCCAGTATGCGTTTACCCTTGAGATCCAGATGTGGCGAGACTCGTGACCACTTCCAGTCCGAGCGCCATTCGGTATCGACATGCACCCCGAACACATCGAACGGACCCTTTCGCCAGGGTGAAAGCCCCATCAAGGCCTTGCGCACTTGAGTGCGGGTCTCGTCGTCGCACTCGACCTCCAGAGTAAAGCTGTCGGCCAGCTCAACGCGCTCCGGCGTGAGTCTGGGCAGGGCATCCAGTGCGCTTTGCCAGCGTTGCAGGTCGCCGTGCCCCTTGGCCATCTTGGCGTCGAGTTGTGCTTGCAGGCCGTTGGCCCATTCAGCCAGAGGTGTGCCTGTCAGGCGGCGAACGAGTGGAGCGAGATCAATCATGGCAGGGCAATCAACGAGGCAAAGTTAAGGCATTGGAACCAGGGGACGACCTTGGAAAAGCCGGCGGCCAGCAGGCGTTGGCGGTGTTCTTCCAGGCTGTCGGGTTTCATGACGTTTTCGATGGCGCTGCGCTTCTGGGCTATTTCCAGATCGCTGTAGCCGTTGGCGCGTTTGAAGGCGATATGCAGGTCGGTCAGCAGTGCATGCTCCTGCTCATCGTTGAAGCGCAGCTTTTCCGAGAGGATCAAGGCACCGCCAGGCACCAGCGCCTGACGAATGCTGGTCAGCAGCGTCAGCCGCTGTTCGGGAGCGATGAATTGCAGGGTGAAGTTCAAAGCCACCACCGAGGCAGGCTGGAACTGCAATCCCAGAATATCGCCTTCTATGACCTCGACCGGCAGCAACTCCTGAAACATCGAGTTCTGTGCATTGAGGTATTCACGGCAGCGCTCGACCATTGCTGCCGAGTTATCCACCGCGATGACCTTGCAACCCTCGCTGCGCACATGGCGGCGCAGGGCTTGAGTCACGGCCCCCAGCGAACTGCCCAGGTCATACAGAACCGTATCGGGTCTGGCGAATTGTGCCGCGAGCACGCCGAGATTCTCGACAATCGTCGGGTAGCCGGGCACCGAGCGCTTGATCATGTCAGGAAAGACCCGAACGACATCCTCGTTGAAGGCGAAGTCAGGCACCTGAGCCAAAGGCTGGGCGAAAATGCGGTCGGGTTCTTTGCTCACGGCTGTTCCGGCGAAGGCTTTGAAAGGCGGGCATTCTAGGCAAGTTGTCGCCGGGATGCATCAGTCAGAGCGTGTTCTCTGACAGAGCGTGTAAAACGCTTCAATTCACCGTGATCGCACACTCGAAGGTCTGCTCGGGAGGCGCTTCAGGTGTCCAGGGTTGCTGGTAGATCATCAGCAGTTGTCCGCTGCCTGCATCGGCCGCCTTGTAGCGCCATACCGATTGTCCGCCACTGCCAACCATTTCCGTGCTTTGCGCGTTTTTATAGACCTCAGGCCCCAGGCTTCGCAGGACGTTCTGTGCCGGGTTCTGGATCTGCCAGCGAAAGCCGGTGGTGGGGTTGCTGGGCAAGGTGAGGATCAGGGTTTGTCCGCTTTTGAGTGTCAGCGGGCAGTCGCTCTGGGCCTCCACTGAAACGATGTTTTTCGGTGTTTGTGCGCAGGCTGTCAGCAGGGCAAGGCTCAAGGGCGCGAGAAGGCGGGCATGGGTCATGGCAAGGTCCGGTTTTGCGTGACGATGCTGGAGCATAACGCATTGATGCGTGAGCACGATGAAGAACTGTGCAGCCCTGCCGGCTGACGTTACACCCGACAAGGTAGGGTAGTTTTGTGAATTTCAGAAAAGTCATACAGCATTAGTGGCGTATTATGGGTTTGGTTTCTGATCTTCATGAAGTATTCAAGCTCCCGATAAACTCATGGAGTTATGAATAGATTACGCGCAGGCGAGAACGTAAATTGTTTCGCACTCTTCCATTGTTGCTGGCAGAGGATCTTGATGTCACGGGCCCCTCTTTTTCAGTCGGCACAGGATGATGGCGTTATGCCTTGGATGTTCGTTTTGTAAAAGAAGGGTCTTGTGTGCTGCGCAATGCCTAGAATGAGGTGGCATTTCGATAGGGAAGTGGCACAATCGCCAAGGTTTTTTGTATGGCAGGCTATTTGCGGTTTAATCGACCACAAACAGCGACTGCCCGGCAAGCAGCAGCCAGTCAGTTGCGAGCGGTTGTGAGCATTGGATTTTGCTCACGACACTCGGCGACGGTTCGTTGGACAATATGCACAGGATGGTCGCAGCGTGGACGTAGCAGGCGTTGCTGCGGGCAGCTTTTTTGTTTTCAAGGGCGTTGATCGAGCTGTATCGATCAGTTATCGCAACGCTCAGCAGTAAGACAAATTGGTTTTTCGGCCTTGAGGTCTCGTTAATCCCAGGACTGCCTGCCTCATTTTCAGGAATTATTATGTTTAGCGGAAAAAAACTTCTCATCTCTGGCGGTACCGGTTCTTTTGGCAACGCTGTGCTCAAGCGTTTTCTCGACAGTGATATTGCGGAAATCCGTATTTTCAGCCGGGACGAGAAGAAACAGGATGACATGCGCAAGCGCTATGCCAATAGCAAGCTGAAGTTTTACATCGGTGATGTGCGTGACTACCAGAGCG
This sequence comes from Pseudomonas cichorii, assembly GCF_015471405.1. Taxonomy (GTDB): domain Bacteria; phylum Pseudomonadota; class Gammaproteobacteria; order Pseudomonadales; family Pseudomonadaceae; genus Aquipseudomonas; species Aquipseudomonas serbiensis. Next base: position 310,018 of record NZ_BLVZ01000002.1, on the reverse strand, counting down.
TGCTCAATGCCACTCGTGGCGTCGATTACATTTTTCATGCTGCTGCCCTGAAACAGGTTCCGTCCTGCGAGTTCCACCCGATGGAAGCGGTCAAGACGAATGTCATCGGTACCGAGAACCTGCTGGAAGCCGCAATCCAGAACGAAGTTCGTCGCGTTGTCTGCCTCAGCACTGACAAGGCCGTCTATCCAATCAACGCCATGGGCATTTCCAAGGCGATGATGGAAAAGGTCATGGTCGCCAAGTCGCGTAATGTCGACGATAGCAAGACCGTCATCTGCGGCACTCGCTACGGCAACGTGATGGCATCGCGCGGGTCCGTGATTCCACTCTTTATCGAGCAGATTCGTGCTGGTAAAGAGCTGACGCTTACTGATCCCAACATGACGCGCTTCATGATGACTCTGGGCGATGCCGTCGACCTGGTTCTTTATGCGTTCGAGCATGGTAACAACGGCGATCTGTTCGTTCAGAAGGCCCCGGCCGCGACTGTCGAAGTGCTGGCCAAGGCTCTGACTGCGCTGGTGGGCAAGCCTGATCATCCGATTCAGGTGATTGGCACGCGCCATGGCGAGAAGTTGTATGAAGCGCTGTTGAGCCGTGAAGAAATGGCCTGCGCCGAAGACAAGGGCGAATACTTCCGCATTCCGCCGGACCTGCGCGACCTGAACTACGCGAAGTTCGTGGAGCAGGGTGAAACCAAGATCTCGCGCACCGAAGACTATAACTCGCACAACACCGAGCGCCTGGATATCGAAGGCATGCAACGCCTGTTGCTCAAACTGGACTTCATGCGCGCAATCCAGCGTGGCGAGCACGCTACGCCGGAGGAATGAACATGAAGGTTCTGATTACGGGTGCCAACGGTTTCGTTGGCCAGAATCTTGTTTCCCACCTTGGGGAACGGGCCGATGTGCAGGTACTGCGTTTTACCCGTGACGAGTCCCTGGACAGTCTTGCGGGGCTGGTTGCCGAGGCAGACTTCATTTTTCACCTGGCGGGCGTCAACCGTCCACAAGACCCGCAAGAGTTCCAGACGGGCAATACCGATCTGACTCGCGCCTTGTGTGAGGCCATTGTGAGCAGTGGCCGTCAGGTGCCGATTCTGTACACCTCGTCCAGTCAGGCCGAACTGGACAATGCTTATGGCAGCAGCAAGCGGGGTGCCGAAGACGCGCTCGTGGCACTGAATGCCAGCCATGGTGTGCCGGTTCACCTGTTTCGCCTTCCGAACGTTTTCGGCAAATGGGCGCGTGCGAACTACAACTCGGCCGTTGCAACGTTCTGCCACAACGTTTCCCGAGGCTTGCCTATCAGCATCAACGATCCGCAGGCCCGTATCAACCTTGTCTACATCGATGATGTGATCAGGCATTTCCTGGCCGTCATGGACGGTAAGCTGGCGGGTACGCCTTTCGTCAGTGTCGAGCCACAGTATTCGATTACCGTGGGTGACCTGGCCGAACAGCTGTATGTATTTCGCGACAGCCGCCAGTCAATGATCACCGAGCCGGTCGGCACAGGTCTGGTCCGGGCCTTGTACTCGACTTACCTGAGCTACCTGCCACCGGACCGCTTCACTTATGAAGTGCCCAAGCATGGCGATCCGCGTGGCGTGTTCGTGGAAATGCTCAAGACCCGGGACTCCGGGCAGTTTTCCTATTTCACTGCGCATCCGGGCATTACCCGTGGTGGTCACTACCACCACTCCAAGACCGAGAAGTTTCTGGTCATCAAGGGCAAGGCCTGTTTCCGCTTCCGCCATATTGTTTCCGGCGAGTTCTATGAGTTGTTCACTACCGGTGAACAGCCGCAGATCGTTGAAACCGTACCCGGCTGGACCCACGACATCACCAATGTCGGTGAGGACGAGATGATCGTCATGCTCTGGGCCAATGAAATATTCGACCGTGAACACCCAGACACTTATGCGCGCCCCGTCGGTACCGAAGCCTGAGCCGCTGTTGACAGGATATTGAAATGAAAAAGCTGAAAATTGTAACTGTCGTAGGCACACGGCCAGAGATCATTCGTCTGTCGCGGGTCATGGCTGCGCTGGATGAGCATTGCGATCACATCCTGGTCCACACTGGCCAGAACTACGATTACGAGCTGAACGAGATCTTCTTTCAGGACCTGGGCATTCGCAAGCCAGACCACTTCCTGAATGCTGCCGGTGCCAGTGGTGCAGAAACCATCGGTAACGTGATCATCGCTGTCGACCGCGTGCTGGCTGAAATCGAGCCAGAGGCTCTGCTGGTGCTGGGCGATACCAATAGCTGCATGGCTGTATTGCCAGCCAAGCGCCGCAAGATCCCGACTTTCCATATGGAAGCGGGCAACCGTTGCTTCGACATGCGCGTGCCGGAAGAGATCAACCGGCGCATCGTCGACCATACGGCCGACATCAATCTGACCTACAGCACCATCGCCCGCGATTACCTGTTGCGCGAAGGTCTGCCGGCAGACCGCGTTATCAAGACCGGCAGCCCGATGTTCGAGGTGCTGGGGCACTACCGCGAAGGCATCGACAACTCGGACGTTCTTACCCGTCTGGGGCTTGAGCCTGGCAAATTCTTTGTGGTCAGTGCGCACCGCGAAGAGAACGTCGACTCGGACAGGAACTTCCTCAAGCTGGTGGATGTGCTCAATACCGTGGCCGAGCAGTTCGGCCTGCCAGTGATCGTCTCCACCCACCCTCGTACCCAGAAGCGTGTCGATGCGATGGGGGTGACCTTCCATGCCAACGTTCGGTTGCTCAAGCCTTTGGGCTTCAAGGATTACAACAAGCTTCAAGTTGAATCCAGGGCCGTACTGTCCGACAGCGGAACGATCAACGAGGAAGCTTCCATCCTGAACTTCCCGGCATTGAACCTGCGCGAAGCTCATGAGCGTCCTGAGGGCATGGAAGAGGCCGCAGCCATGATGGTCGGTCTGGAAACCGAGCGTGTGCTGCAAGGCTTGAGCATCCTGGACAGCCAGTCTCGTGGTGATGTGCGCAGCTTGCGTCTGGTGAGCGACTACAGCATGCCCAACGTTTCGGACAAGGTCGTACGTATCCTGCATAGCTATACCGACTATGTGAATCGAGTGGTCTGGAAGCGGTACTGATCCGAGTAGTGGAAATGGCTGAAAAAGCGTTAAAAGTTCTCGTAGTGACTCAGTATTTCTGGCCTGAGAACATGCGGATCAATGATCTGGTCCGCGATCTTTCGGCGAAGGGGCATGAGGTAACCGTCTTGACGGGGTTGCCTAACTATCCTGAAGGGAAAGTATTTGAAAGTTACCGCGAGAAGCCTGAAGAGTTTAGTCCCTACTGCGGTGCCGAGGTGGTAAGGGTTCCGCTTGTCCCCAGGGGCAAGCGCAGCCTCAGTCTTGCGCTGAACTACCTGTCGTTCTTTATCAGCGCCTCGATCCTGGGGGCTTTCAAGTTGCGCAAACACAAGTTCGATACGATCTTCGTGTATGCCGTTTCGCCAATCATGGCTGCCATTCCGGCACTGGTGATCGGGCGTCTGAAGCGTGCTCCAGTGTTTGTATGGGTGCTGGATCTATGGCCTGAAACCTTGCGTGCCGTCGGTGTGGTGAAGCAGCCTTTACTGCTGGGGCTGGTAGGCAAGGTCGTTTCGTGGATTTATAACCGTACAGACTATCTGCTGCTGCAATCCCACGGGTTCATTGACAACGTTCGGCGTTATTGCACCCGACCGATTACCGATGAGCGTCTGGTTTACTTCCCGAGCTGGGCTGAGGACGATTTTTCATCTTCGGCACCGCCATTATGTGATTTGATCCCGCAGGACCCGAATGTATTTACGGTCGTGTTTGCTGGCAATCTGGGCGAGGCTCAGGATTTCCCGGCTGTACTGGATGCTGCCGAGTCGTTGCGCGTCAGCCATGCCGTACGCTGGGTTATTGTCGGCGATGGCCGCATGAGTGAATGGATTGCCGAACAGATCGCTGCCAGGCAACTGGATAACGTGCATCTTCTCGGTCGTCATCCATTGGAGGCGATGCCGGGGCTGTTTGCCCAGGCCGATGCCTTGCTGGTATCGCTGAAAACCAATGACGTATTCGAAAAGACCATTCCGGGTAAGGTTCAGGCATATCTTGCTTCCGGGAGGCCTGTATTGGGGATGATCAATGGTGAGGCGGCGCGTGTGATCAGTGAGTCCGGTGCCGGTTTTGCCTGTGACTCCGGTGACGCTGAGGGCCTGGCAGCCATTACCCGTTCACTTGCCAATACTGCCCCGGCCCAGCGCGACAGTATGGGCCGTGCCGGGCGCAACTATTACGAGCAGCACTATGCCAAGGGCAATCTTCTGATGCGTTTGGAAACCCTCTTTCGTCAAGCTACCCTTCGCAAAGTGAGCCAGCCATGAACCCCTCTTCTGTTTTACTGACAGGTGCAACCGGTTTTGTCGGTAAAGCGCTGCTCGCCAGTCTGCTCAAACGGGGCGATAAAGTGACTGCCGCTGTGCGCGGTTCCTCGGCGCAAATCGATCCCACGGTCACGCTTGCTCAGATTGCCGGCCTTGATGGACAGACGCAGTGGCAGGATAGTCTCCAGAATGTGCAAGTGGTGATTCATGCGGCGGCCCGCGTGCATGTCATGACCGACACTGAGGCCGATCCGCTGGCTGCGTTTCGCAAGGTCAACGTCGAAGGCACATTGAATCTGGCTCGTCAGGCGGCAGCGGCGGGAGTGCGACGTTTTATCTTCATCAGTTCCATCAAGGTCAACGGCGAAGGCACCTTGCCCGGCCAGCCTTACCGTGCTGACGATATTGCGGCTCCGATTGACCCTTACGGGATCTCCAAGATGGAAGCCGAGCAAGGTCTGCGTGCCTTGGCCGAGGAGACGGGGCTGGAGGTGGTGATTATCCGGCCGGTTCTGGTCTATGGGCCGGGAGTGAAAGCCAACTTCCTGTCGATGATGCGCTGGCTGGACAAAGGCGTTCCACTGCCTTTCGGGGCAATCGACAATCGGCGCAGTCTGGTTGCTCTGGATAATCTGGTCGATCTGATCGTGACCTGCATGACGCATCCAGCCGCTGCCAACCAGACGTTTCTGGTCAGCGATGGCGAAGATCTGTCGACTACCCTGTTGCTCAAACGTATGGCGAGTGGGCTTGGCAAGTCGGCGCGCCTGTTGCCGATACCGTCTGCCTTGCTCGTGCTGGCTGCGAGGCTTCTGGGCAAGCGTTCGCTGTCACAGCGTCTTTGCGGGTCCTTGCAGGTCGATATCCAGAAGACACGCTCGCTATTGGACTGGACTCCTCCGGTTAGCGTGGATAAGGCCTTGTCGATGGTCGCGCGCCACTATCAGGAAAACCCGGGCAAATAACGCAAGGGTGGTTCTTTCAACGGGTAGTGGCATTCAAGTTCAGGGCGCGAAGCGCCTTGCAGGCTGATTGCGATATAAATGGTTTTCAACGACGCCATGCGACGTGAAGTCGGTACGAAGCGACATGGAGTGAGGTGGAGGTAGAAGGATGATGATGAAATTACGCTCGCGAATGCTGGGTCTTTCGCGCAAGAACAAGCGAATAGTGCAGGTTGGCGCCGATATTGTGCTGATCTGGGTCGCTTTGTTGCTCGCGTTCGTCGTGCGACTGGGGTTCGATGCAGCTTCCGTATCCATCTTCGAGCACTTATGGCTGTTCTCGGCCGCACCTGTACTGACGATCCCCATCTTTATCCGCTTTGGCATGTACCGTGCCGTCATGCGCTTTTTCGGCAACGATGCGCTGATTGCCATAGGCAAGGCCGTCAGCCTTTCTGCTTTATTGGTGTCGGTGGTGGTGTATTGGTATGGCGACCATGAAGTAGTTGTCCCTCGCTCAGTGGTTTTCAACTACTGGTGGCTGAGTCTGGTCATGATCGGTGGCTTGCGTCTGATCATGCGCCAGTACTTTCTGGGTGACTGGTTCATGGCATCCCAGCATGTGCCCTTTACGTCACGCGACAATGGATTGCCCAAGGTCGCAATCTATGGCGCTGGTGCTGCGGGTAATCAACTGGTTGCGGCCTTGCGCCTGGGCCGCATGATGCGCCCGGTGGCATTCATCGACGACGATAGCAGCGTGACCAAGCGCACCATCGCCGGGCTGGTTGTCTACAAGCCCAGGCATATCCAGCAAATGATCGATGCCACGGGAGCAGAAGAGATTCTTTTGGCGATCCCGTCAGCGACCCGTGCCCGTCGTCGCGAGATCCTCGAGTACCTCGAAGGCTATCCGATCCATGTGCGCAGCGTCCCGGGTTTCATGGATCTGGCCAGCGGCAGGGTCAAGGTCGATGACATCCAGGAAGTCGGCATTGCTGACTTGCTCGGTCGCGATTCGGTGTCTGCACAGGATGATCTGCTGGAGCGCTGCATTACCGGCAAGGTGGTAATGGTCACTGGAGCAGGCGGCTCGATAGGATCTGAGCTATGTCGTCAGATCCTGTTTCTGAAACCTTCCCGGCTGCTGCTGTTCGAGCACAGCGAGTTCAACCTCTACAGCATTTTCGGTGAACTGGAGAAGCAGGTTCAGCAGGGTTCGCTGGATGTTGAATTGCTGCCGATTCTGGGCTCGGTCCGCCACTTCGACAAGATGGTCGATGTGATGGGGACCTGGAACGTCGACACGGTTTATCACGCCGCAGCCTATAAGCATGTGCCGATCGTCGAGCACAACAGCGCCGAAGGTGTCTTGAACAATGTGATGGGGACCTTGCACACGGCACAGGCTGCCTTGCAGGTTGGCGTTGCCAATTTCGTGCTGATCTCCACTGACAAGGCGGTTCGGCCCACGAATGTCATGGGCAGTACCAAGCGCCTTGCCGAAATGATCCTCCAGGCGCTGAGTCGTGAAGTTGCGCCGGTATTGTTCAGCGGCAGCAATAATGTTTCCCACGTCAACAAGACCCGATTCACGATGGTGCGCTTCGGTAATGTGCTGGGCTCTTCGGGCTCCGTGATCCCGCTTTTTCACAAGCAGATCAAGAGCGGCGGGCCATTGACGGTGACTCATCCCAATATCACCCGCTACTTCATGACCATCCCCGAAGCGGCTCAACTGGTGATTCAGGCGGGCTCCATGGGGCAGGGTGGTGACGTCTTCGTGCTTGATATGGGCGCACCGGTCAAGATCGTCGAGCTGGCCGAACGCATGATCAATCTGTCAGGGTTGAGCATGCGCTCCGAGCGAAATCCCCATGGCGATATCGCCATTGAGTTCACCGGCTTGCGTCCCGGGGAGAAGCTTTATGAGGAGCTTCTGATCGGCGATAACGTGGTTCCTACCCGTCACCCGATGATCATGAGTGCCCAGGAAGATTTCCTGCCGTGGGACATCCTCAAAGACAAACTGGTGTCGCTGCTGGAGGCTATTTCCACAGATGACTACCCACGTGTTCGGCAAATGCTGAGTGAGCTGGTCGTCGGTTATATGCCTGAAGGTGAAATTGTCGACTGGATGCACCTGGAACAACGCGCTAACCAGTAGCGCTTGTGGAACTTCGCGAATGGGCGGAACGCCGCCCATTCGCGAAAGTATCAGAACAGTACTTTTGCCACATCCGCAAAGCGTTTGGCGAAGTGTACGGTCAGTCCCTCCTTCAAGTAATCGGGAAGCTCCTCGAAGTTTCCGCGATTGGGTTCCGGAAGAATCAGTTCGTTTATCTTCTGTCGCCGTGCCGCAATGACCTTTTCACGCACCCCGCCAATTGGCAGAACATGTCCGGTCAAGGTCAGTTCGCCGGTCATGGCCACGCCTTTTTTCGGCGGCTGGTTGCGTGCCAGAGACAGCAAGGCACTGGCCATGGTCACGCCGGCACTCGGGCCGTCCTTGGGCGTTGCGCCTTCCGGGACGTGCAGATGCACGAAGGCTTCGTCGAAGAACGTTGTATCGCCACCGAAGCTTTTCAGGTTGGAACTGACGTAGCTGTAGGCTATTTCGGCGGACTCTTTCATCACGTCACCCAGTTGCCCGGTCAGTTTGAAACCCCGGTTCAGGGTGTGGATGCGTGTCGCCTCGATCGGCAGGGTGGCGCCGCCCATGCTGGTCCAGGCAAGGCCCGTGATTACGCCGGTGCCGGACAGGACCTGTTCGCTGCGGAACACTGGCATGCCCAGAGAAGCCTCCAGATCCTTGTTGCCGATCTTGATCACCGAGTCAGGCTTATCCAGCAGTTTGACCACCGCCTTGCGCACCAGCTTGCCCAACTGTTTTTCCAGCTGTCGTACGCCAGCTTCGCGTGCATAGCCCTCGATCACGGCGCGCAGTGCGCTGTCGCTGATCGACAGTTTTGTCTTGGCGACACCGGCCTTGTCCAGTTGCTTGGGCCACAGGTGACGCTTGGCGATGGCGAGCTTTTCTTCGGTGATATAGCCGGACAGGCGTATCACTTCCATCCGGTCCAGCAGTGGGCCGGGAATCGAATCCAGTGTGTTGGCGGTGCATACGAACAGCACCTTGGAAAGGTCCAGGCGCAGGTCCAGATAGTGGTCGAGGAATTCCACGTTCTGTTCCGGGTCCAGGGTTTCCAGAAGGGCAGAAGCCGGATCACCCTGATAGCTCTGACCCATCTTGTCGATTTCATCGAGCATGATGACCGGGTTCATCACCTCCACATCCTTGAGCGCCTGCACCAGTTTGCCCGGTTGGGCGCCGATGTAGGTACGACGGTGGCCCTTGATTTCCGCTTCGTCGCGCATGCCGCCCACGCTCAGGCGATAGAAAGGGCGCCCGAGGGATTCGGCAATCGAACGCCCGACACTGGTCTTGCCCACGCCGGGCGGGCCGACCAGCAAGACAATCGAGCCACTGATCTCACCTTTGTAGGCTCCCACGGCTAGGAATTCGAGAATACGGGCCTTGATATCGTCCAGCCCTGCATGGTGCTGATCGAGCACCTTGCGCGCGTGCTTGAGGTCCAGCTTGTCTTCGCCGTAGACACCCCAGGGCAGAGAGCTTGCCCAGTCCAGATAGTTGCGGGTCACTGCGTATTCGGGCGAGCCGGTTTCCAGGACCTTGAGCTTGCCGATCTCTTCGTCGATTTTCTTGCGGGCCTGGGCGGGCAGGGTCTTGCCTTCCAGGCGTTGCTCGAACTGTTCGATATCGGCGCTGCGGTCGTCCTTGCTCAAGCCCAGTTCCTGCTGGATGACCTTGAGCTGTTCCTTGAGGAAGAACTGGCGCTGATGTTCGCCGATCTTGCGATTGACCTCGGCGGAGATCTCTTTCTGCAGGCGCGCGACTTCGACTTCCTTGCGCAGCATCGGCAGGACCTTTTCCATGCGCTTGAGCATGGGGACGCAATCGAGCACTTGCTGGAGTTCGACGCCGGTGGCGGAGGTCAGCGCAGCGGCAAAGTCGGTCAGGGGCGAGGGATCGTTAGGGCTGAAGCGGTTGAGGTAGTTCTTCAGCTCTTCGCTGTAAAGCGGGTTGAGCGGCAGCAGTTCCTTGATCGCGTTGATCAGGGCCATGCCGTAGGCCTTGACCTCGTCGGTCGGCTCATTGGGTTGCTGCGGGTATTCGACTTCCACCAGATAAGGCGGACGGTGGTGCTTGAGCCAGGTGCGGATACGTACGCGGCTCAAACCCTGCGCTACGAACTGCAATCGACCATTTTCGCGGCTGGCATGGTGAACCTTGACCAAAGTGCCATATTCGGGAAGTGCCTTGGTATTGAAGTGGCGAGGATCTTCCTGAGGGGTGTCCATGAAAAACAGTGCAAGCGAGTGATGCTCGGATTTGCTGACCAGTTCGAGGGTTTCGGCCCAGGGCTCTTCATTGACGATCACAGGCAGGACCTGCGCCGGAAAGAAAGGGCGATTGTGGATCGGGATGATGTAGACCTTGTCCGGAAGATTCTGGCCGGGAAGAGCAAGGGACGTGTTGTCGGAATTCAGGTGGATCGTGTGTTCGGCGGCGTCATCAGGCAAATCTTGCGAGTCTTTCTGCTGGTCACTCATAGGGCACCTGCGAAATTGAACATGATGCTTAGATGGGGCAAGTCGCCTCAGGTTTCAATGGGGACGGTCGATAGCGTAAGTAGGAGGTGATCAGCCTGTGAAAAACAAGGCAATGCCTTATGTTTTCAGGCTCTGATTGCGTGATGGCTTTATGCCTGGTGTCGCGTACTCTTAATGGGGTCGACAGTTCATCTGCATGCAAAACCATGCCAAGGCTGGCGTTCTTGTTCTCAGTACTGCCGTTTTGGATTGAATCGAGTATGACCAGAGTATTTTCTTCTGTTGTCCTGGCTGGGTTATTGGTGTGGTCCGCTGCAAATGCATCGGCTGCTGCCTTGACGGCTCAGGTATTTGACAAGCAAGGCAAACCGCTTGCCGATGCTGTCTTGACGCTCAAGGGGCCAGCCGGAGCGGCTGCCAGTGGCGGCAAGGCTGAAATGGATCAGCGCGACCAGGAGTTTTCGCCTCGCGTGCTGGCGGTGCATACCGGCGCGCAAGTCAAATTCCCCAACAGTGACAACATTCGCCATCAGGTCTATTCCTTCTCGCCTGCAAAGCGCTTCGAGCTACGCCTTTATGAAGGTACGCCTTCAGAACCCCTGCTCTTCGACAAGGCGGGTGTTGTGGTGCTTGGCTGCAATATCCATGACTGGATGGTCGGTTACATCTATGTCACCGACGAGCCATGGTTCGGCGTGACCGACAGCAATGGCACCCTCAAGCTCGACCAACTGCCTGCCGGGCATTACGTGGCAACGCTCTGGCATCCGCAGGCCGAAGACATGCAGCCGGTGCCGGGAGGTGAGTTCGATATTCCAGCGTCGGGCCTTGCCCAGCGTTTTAACCTCGATGTCGAGATCAAGGCTGAAGATAAACCTGCCAAGCCCGCGCCAGGGGCGTTTGGCGAGGCTTTCCACAAGGCTGCTCATTGATGAGTCTTCGTAACAGCTTTCAGGCGCGCATTGCCTGTGTATTGATTGCTTTGCTGCTTATCGTGATCAGCGCGGTGCTTTTTGCCGTCAAGATTGCGACTGGCGATGCGGTCCGTACCCAGGCTCAGGCTCAACTGGAAGTGGGTAGCCGGGTTTTTGAACGTTTGATCGAGCTGCGCGGCAAGCGCTTGCGCGACACGGTTCAATTGCTGTCTGCCGATTTTGGATTCCGCGATGCGGTAGCCAGCGAAGACTCGGCGACTATCCGTTCGGTGTTGCTGAACCACGGTGGAAGAATCAACGCCAGTGACATGTTTTTGCTGGGCATGGACGGTACGGTTGTCGCCAGTACCGAGGCTGAGGTGCCGGAAGGCTCCAAGTTCGTCTATGACCAGGCGTTGCGCAATGCCAAGCGCAACAAGCAGTCGGTCCTGATCATTCCCGGCGGCGGTATACCGCATCTGTTGGTTGAAAGTACGGTTCTGGCGCCCTTGCCCCTTGGGCGTGTGGTGATGGGATTTGCCATCGATAGCGATATTGCCCAGGAACTGCGCTCGCTCAGTGGCCTGGAAGTTTCCTTTCTGACCGTTGAAAACGGCCAGCCGGGCGAATTGATCAGTACCCAGCCTGATGCCTTGCATCCTGGCCTGGTCGAGCTGATGCGTAACTCCTCCGAAGGTCAGATGCGCGTCACCGAGCAGTTGAATCAGAACTTTCTCAGCCAGGCACTGATGCTGGCCAATACGGGGCAGGCGAGCGACGGGCAAGTGATTGCCTTGCTGCAAAGCCCGCTGGACAAGGCCTTGCAGGCTTTTGCACCACTGGATGAAAAGATTTTCTGGATATCCCTGGCTGCGCTCTTTGCTTCTTTGATCGGTACGCTGGCGCTGGCTCGCAGTGTGTCCACTCCGGTTCGGGAACTGGCTCTGGCGGCCAAGCGTATCGAGGACGGGGATTATGAAACCCCGGTAGCCATGAAGCGCAGCGACGAGTTGGGCATGCTCGCTGGCGCGATCAACGCGATGCAGCGTGGTATCGCAACGCGCGAAGGGCAATTGTCACACAATGCGTTGCACGATGCGGTAACCGGGCTGCCCAACCGGGCGCTGGTCATCGAGCGTCTGGGCAGTGCGATTGCGGCAGAGCGCCCGGTGGCATTGATGTATCTCGGCATAGAGAACATGGCGTCGATCAACGAAAGCTGTGGTGCCGATGGCGTTGACCAGTTACTGCGCCAGATAGGCCAGCAGTTGCAGGACGCACTGGGTTCTGGCGATACCGTGGCTCGACTGACGGCCAATGAATTCCTGTTGTTGCTGGACCACACCACCAGCGATGGCGCTGTGGCCATGGGCGACACCCTGCAACGCATACTCAGCGAGCCGCATCGTGTCGATAGCCAGGAGATCTCGCTTGAGTGCTGTATCGGTATCACGACTTACCCGGAAAACGGCGACGCCCCCAAGGAGTTGCTCAGTCGTGCGGCGATTGCGCGTAAAGACGCGGTGAATCTGCCGGGCCGTATGCAAATCTACGAAGATGGTCGCGACCTTGCTCACCAACGCCAGATCAGCCTGATTCGTGACCTGCGCAAGGCTGCGCAGAATGGCGAGCTGATGTTGCATTACCAGCCCAAGCTGGATATCCGCAAAGGCCATGTGCGTCAGGCCGAAGCCTTGTTGCGCTGGAGCCACCCGCAATTCGGCAATGTTTCGCCAGCCGAGTTCATCGTGCTGGCCGAGCGCACCGGCAGTATCCAGTTACTGACCAACTGGGTGATCGAAGAAGCCATGCGCCAGTTGGCCGAGTGGAACAAGCGCGGTCTGTTCATCCAGTTGTCGGTCAATATTTCAGCTGACGACCTGCTCGGTAGCGATCTGGTCGGGCATGTCATCACGCTGCTCAAACACCATGGTGTGCCTGCCGAGCAACTGATTTTCGAGATCACGGAAAGCGCCGTGATGAGTGAGCCGGAAAAAGCCCTGATTGTTCTCCATCGTCTGCGCGATTGTGGCATCAGCCTTTCGGTGGATGACTTCGGCACCGGCTACTCTTCGTTGGCACACCTCAAACGATTACCGGTACAGGAGTTGAAAATCGACCAGTCCTTTGTCCGCAATCTGGATGAAACCAGCGAGGACGCAGTGATCGTGCGTTCCACCATCGAGATGAGCCACAACCTGGGGCTCAAGGTGGTCGCTGAAGGTGTCGAGTATCAGCACAGCCTGGATTTGCTTGAGCGTTGGCACTGCGATACGGCTCAGGGTTACCTCATCAGTCGCCCTTTGACCGCCCCCGCGTTCGAGGCATGGATTGCCACGTCTCTGACTCCCCCCAGCCTGATGGTTAATTGAGCTATGACCTACAGAATTTCGTTGTTGTTGGGTTGTGTACTGGGGGCTTTCTCGTCCCTTTCCATGGCCGATAACGGTCGTCTGATCGCCACGGGCGGTGCCAGCAGCATAGAAGGTGCTGCGGGCGGGGGGATAACGCCATGGGCGGTGATTACCGGTTATGGCGAACAGGGCGAGTGGGGCGCCAGTGCCTTTGCTACCCATATCGACTTGCCTGACTACACACTGGATGTGGCGGGTATGGCAGTGGCTTACGGTAACCGTGTCGAGCTGTCCTATGCCCATCAGCGTTTCGATCTGGGCACCTTGCAGCACAAGTTGAGCCTGCCCGAAGACAACCTGACCCAGGACGTCTTCGGCATCAAGGTCCGGCTGTTCGGTGACTTGATTTACGACTCCCTGCCGCAGGTTTCCCTGGGTGTGCAGTACAAGCACCAGAACGATTTTCTGATCCCGAGCCTCATAGGCTCAAAGCGTGATTCGGACGTCGAAGGGTATCTGACCGCCAGCCGCCTGTTCATGGGCGCGGCCTTTGGTTACAACGTTGTAGTCAACGGCGGTGTGCGTTATAGCCGCGCCAACGAAACCGGCTTGCTGGGTTTTGGTGGCGACCGCCGCGACAGCCGCAGCGTCCTCAAGGAAGGCTCGGTTGCCGTGCTGTTCAACCCACGCTGGGCCATGGGGGTTGAGTACCGCGAGAAGCCGGACAACCTGTCGTTTGCCGGAGAGAATGATTGGGCAGATGTGTTTGTCGGCTATTTCCCCAACAAGCATTTGTCCATTGTCCTGGCCTACGCGCGGCTGGGCGAAATCGCCACACTGGATAACCAGAACGGCACTTATCTGTCTATTCAGGGGAGTTTCTGATGAGACGTCTGTTGATGTGCCTGATGATTGCCTTGCTGGCTGGTTGCGCCCAGCAGCCGCCCAAGGATGACCGCCTTTACCAGGACCTCGGACAGCGTGCCGGTATCCAGCGCATTGTCGAGGGCATGTTGATGAACGTCGCCCAGGATGACCGTATTGTCGAGCGCTTCAAGAGGGTCAATATCGTCCTGTTGCGCGACAGGCTGGTGGAAAAGCTCTGTGTCGAAGCCGGAGGGCCTTGCGAATACAAAGGTGACAGCATGGCCGAGTCGCACAAGGGCCAGAACCTGACCCGCAGCGATTTCAATGCGTTGGTAGAAAACCTCATCAAGTCCATGGATGCCGAGAAAATCCCGGTGCCGGTGCAAAACCGCCTGATCGCCAGGCTGGCACCGATGCGTGGCGAAGTCATCGAGAAGTAATCCTCTTGCAAGCCTGTTCGCAATCAAGTCGTTCACGTTGCCGACTTGATTGTGCGACAAATCAAAGAACCGTTCGTTTTCCAATACCTCCCTGCCTTTATGAAGAATTATTAATTTGGGGGGTGAGCTTTTTAATACCGCGTCAATATTCGGTACATAAACCGATGCGCTAAAAGCCCATAGAATGGAAATGAAAAATCCGCCTTTAAAAAATATTTCTAAATTTTTCAGAGGTGTGGTATTTCATTCCAGCGCTCAAGGCAGGCTATCTCTCGCCCTTCAGCGCCGGGGGGTTATCAACAAATGTCCGTTTGCGCATAACTCTTTTGTATTGAAGTTGATACACAGTCGTATGTGAGGTGAACGCCGCATCAGACGGCTTACTTGTCTTAAAAGACGGCAATGCCTATTCAAACCTTTTTGCTTTGGTCATCCCTTTGGATAACCAGGGCCGTTTTCAGTGTGTGTCACATTTCTCAGGGAAGTTATATGTTGCAGAAGCAAAGTCTGTTTTTGAAAAATGTAGTCTCTCGTCAACTGGAGTTGATTCGCGTATTGGGAGCCGGAGTTGCCATGGCGGCTGTGGTGATGCTTCCTCTGGGGGCCGCGCACGCTGCTACACCCGCTACAGAGGTTGCGCAGCAGGGGATAAGAGCGTTCAAGCTGTGCACGGGCACTGATAACCGTGCGCACATCCAGGAAGGCACGATTGATCAGAAATTCCGCACAGACGTGGACATCATCCACTTCAAGGAAACAGCACCCCATTCGTCCTACGATTGGCACCCTGCTCCTGAAGAGCAATACGTGATCACCCTCACCGGCACGCTGGAGTTCTTCACCACAGGCGGCGAAACTTTTGTCCTGCGTCCTGGTGATGTGCTGGTTGCGCAAGACACCACAGGCGAAGGCCACCGCTGGCAGATGGTCGGTGACGAGCCATGGCGTCGTGCTTACATCACCTTCAAACCGGGTGTGAAAACGGCGTTTGTACCCAAGGCCGGTTCCAAAGGTTGCTGATCGCGTTTCACTGACGCATCGAGCTTGAAACAAGAAAGGCGGCTCCCTCAGGGTAGCCGCCTTTCTTGTTGATTCAGAGAAACATCATTTCGGCAGTTTGAACGCCATTACATAGTCTCCCTGTTTAGTACCCAGCGAACCATGACCACCGGCCACCACCAGCACATATTGCTGGCCGTCCTTGCCGGTGTACGTCATTGGTGTGGTCTGGGCGCCTGCTGGCAGACGTGCTTCCCACAACTGTTTGCCGTTACGAACATCGTAGGCGCGCAGGTATTGGTCCAGCGTACCGCTCAGGAACGCCAGGCCACTGGCGGTGGTGAACGTACCGCCCAGGCTTGGAACGCCCATTGTCAGCGGGACAGGGACCGGCGAGCTGTCACGCACGGTGCCGTTCTTGTGCATCCAGATGGTCTTGTGATTAGTCAGGTCCACTGCTGCCACATAACCCCATGCTGGCGCCTGGCAAGGCAGGCCCATGGGTGAGAGCAAGGCTTCGAGTATCACGCCATAAGGTGCGCCCTTGTTCGGTTGTACGCCTTCGGTTTCGCTCTTGCGGCCAGGGCCTGCTTCAACCTCGGCTGCGGGGACCAGTTTCGAGCGGAACGCCATGTAACTCGGGTTGACGAAAGCGATCTGGCGAACCGGGTCAATCGAGATGCCGCCCCAGTCGAACACGCCGAAGTTACCCGGGTAAACGATCGAGCCTTGCAGCGATGGCGGTGTGAACGGGCCTTCGTAGCGCAAGGACTTGAAGTCGATCCGGCACAGCATCTGATCGAATGGCGTCACACCCCACATGTCACGTTCCTTGAGGGGCGGTGGCATGAAGTTCAGGTCGGACTTGGGCTGGGTCGGCGAGGTGTGATCCCCTTCGACCGCGCCTTGCGGCACCGGCACTTCCCTGATCGGCACGATGGGCTGGCCGTTGCTGCGGTCCAGCACATAGATGCTGCCTTGCTTGGTCGAGGCCAGTACCGCCGGTTTGACGCCATCGGCGGTTTTCATGTCCATGAGCGTCGGCTGACCGCCCACGTCCATGTCCCACAAGTCGTGATGAGTGAACTGATAGTTCCAGCGCACATGACCGGTGGCGATATCCAGCGCTACCAGGCCTGCGCTGTATTTCTCCGAGCCAGGAGTGCGGTTGCCGCCCCACTGGTCGGGCATCTGGTTGCCCATGGGCAGGTAAAGCATGCCCAGTTTTTCATCGACGCTGAACATGGACCACATGTTCGGTGAGTTGCGGGTGTAGGTCTTGCCTTCGGCAATAGGCGTCGTATCGTCCGGGTTGCCACTGTCCCAGTTCCAGACCAGACGGCCCGTGTGAACATCGTAGGCGCGGATGACGCCCGAAGGTTCGTCGGTGGAGACGTTATCGGTGACATGGCCGCCGATCACCACCAGATCCCTGGTCACCGCCGGTGGCGACGTGGAGTAGTAGCCGCCCGGCGCGAAGGTGCCGATATTGGCGCTCAGATCGATTGAGCCTTTGTTGCCGAAGTCTTCACACATCTTGCCGGTGTCGGCATTGAGGGCGATCAGACGGGTGTCGGCAGTGGGCAGGAAGATACGGCGCGGGCAGGCGTTGCCTGTCGTGCTCGCGGCTGCCAGTGTTGCCGGGCTTTGAGCAGGGCTGCTCGCTGCGTAGGCCGCGTCATCGTGATACGAGACGCCACGGCAGGTCATGTGCGCCCAGCCTTTGAAGTTTTCTGCACTCTGGGTGCTGATCTTCGGATCGAAGCGCCAGATTTCCTTGCCGCTGTCCGGGTCCAGTGCAATCACCTGGCTGTGCGGCGTACACACGTACAACATGCCGTTGACCTTGAGCGGCGTGTTTTCGGCAGTGGTTTCTCCCGGATCGCCCGGGCCGGGAATATCGCCTGTGCGATAGGTCCAGGCCGGGACCAGCTTGCTGACGTTTTCCGGCGTGATCTGGGCCAGCGGCGAGTAGCGGTCGCCAAAGGCGGTACGGCCATAGGACTGCCAGTCGCCATCGGGCATGGCAGGAGCGGTGTTCGCGGTGCCAGCGGTTTCACGATCCAGTTGCCCTTCGATACGGCCGGGGTTTGTGAACTGGCTGGCCAGCGCGGCAACACCTGCCAGCACTACGGCAACAGTCAGGGCACCGGTTCCCAGGCGGGCAGGCTCGCCACGCAGCAGAGGCTGGCGAAACCATGGCAACAGCAGGACAATGCCCAGCGCGAACCAGAGCGCCAGCCGTGGTACCAGTTGCCACCAGTCCAGGCCTACCTCCCACAATGCCCAGACCGTGCTCGCAAACAGCAGCACTGCATACAGGCCAAGTGCGAAGTGACGTCCCATGATGAGCAATACGCCGGTTACCGTAAAACCGATGCCTGCCAGCAGGTAGTAGAGCGAGCCGTCCAGTTGTATCAGGCGCAGGCCGCCAGCCAAGAGGACCAGTCCCATCAGCGCGATCACCAGACCGAGCAATGTGGGTAACAGGCGATTTCTACTCAAAGCACCTTCAGTGCTCATAATGCAAATCTCCGTGACGATTTCATTGTTTTATTGACGCTACGTTGTGTGTTGCACGTTGGCGTCATGTTTTTGAACGCTAGTTCTTGAAACGAATTCCCGACAGCAGAAATCAACCATTGGTCAGAAGGTCCTGCTCAGGCCCGAAAACCGGGCGTTGAGGCGTAGACCGCCAAGGTATGGATTCGTGCATTGAAATGGTGGTGACAGGCACAGCCCGAGCGGGCAGAACGTCAGTTCAGGAGGGAAAATGATAGGGTGCTAATGATTTTGTAAACAGTCACAAACCTGATACGGACCCTTGCATGATCCGCAACAGTGCAACCCGAAGGCGCCTGCGCATTGCACGCAGGCGCTTCTTTCTTTGGGGGCGTCAGAAAGTGGTGCGCAAACCGACTTCCACGCTACGGCCCTGAGCCGGTGCGATATCCCGCAGGATCGAGCTGGCGTAGCGTACCGTCTGGTTGGTCAGGTTCTCGCCGTTGACGAAGGCCAGCCACTGGCTGCCGCCCAGGTTGAAACGATAACCGGCGCTGGCGCCCAGTGTGGTGTAGCCGTCGGTGCTGGATTCGTTATCCGGAACACGATGCTGCGAGCTGGCATGTTCGACATCGATGCGCGCCTGCCATTTGTCCAGCTCCCACAGCAGGCCACTGTTCAGGCGCAGAGGTGCGATACGGGGCAGGGCTTCGCCGGTATCCAGATTTTTGGCGCGGGTGTAGTCACCGGACAGCTCCAGTGCCAGGCTGCCGTACTGGTTTTCACCCAGTTTCCAGTGATCCTGAGCCTCGATACCGCTGAAGCGGGCACGAACGCCTGCATAGTTGTATTCCGGGATGCCATTGGCATCGTCTTCGCCGTCGTCATCGACCGTACGACCGCTGCCCAGCAAGCCGATGTAATTGGAGAAGTGGCTGTAGAACACGCCCGCGCTGCCTTTGTGTGTGCCGTTGTCGAAACGCAGGGCCAGGTCGCTGGACACCGCTTTCTCTTTCGACAGGTCGGCATTGCCGCGTTCATAGGTGCCGGTGGCGACGTGAGCGCCGTTGGCATACAGCTCATAGAAGGTTGGAGCCCGTTCGGTATAGCCCAGTGTCGCGGCCAGGGACCAGACCGGTGTCAGGGTGTAGACCGCGCCCGACGACAGGCTGCCCGCTGTGAATGTGCTGGAGTTCTCGGCGGCGGCGAAACGATCCTTGCCCTGGGCATCGGGATCGACCGTGGTGTGCTCGATGCGTCCACCCAGGCTCAGTTTCAAGCGCTCGGTGGCTTGCAGCTCCTCAAGAATGAACAGCGCGCCGGCATTGGTATCGGTTTGCGGCACGAAGGCTTCTTCACCCAAGGCAGAAAATTCGTTGCGGGTCACTTGTGCGCCGACTACGCCATTGAGTGGGCCGATCGGTTGGTGGCGGGCTTCGATGCGGGCTTCATAACCCTTGTTCTTGAAGGTTGTACCGACTTCGCCGCCTTCGATTTCGCGGTGTTCGTAGTCGGTGTAGCCTGCATCGAGTTTGACCGAAGTGAAAGGCCCGGACAGATTGCGGATCTCGGAAGCGAAAGCGTAATGCTCCTGCTGCATGCGGATGCGCACGTCCTGTTCGGCGGGTGAGCCGTAGTTGGAGTCATAGTTGCTGTACGAGACACCGGCGTAACCGTCATCCCATGTATAGGAACCGCCGACTGCGCCGCCGTCCTGACGTCCATCGCTGTTGCTCAGACGTTTTTTCTTGTCTCCGTCTTCGCTGCCTTGTGCGCGCAGTTCGCTGGTGCGGGCATAGCCGGGAATGCGCAGGTCATTGAACTGACGAGAGTTGGCATCGATGTGCAAAGCGAACTGCCCGTTACCGGCTTCCAGTTTGCCAGCGCTGCTGCGGGTGGTATCGGCACCGCCGTAACGCAGCTCGCCGGCACCGTGAATGCCTTCGATGGCTTCGGTGGGAATACGATTGTCAAAGGTGTTGACCACACCGCCGATAGCGCTGCCGCCATAAAGCAGGGCTGCCGGGCCACGTACGATTTCGATACGGTCGACATTCACCGGGTCCAGCGGTACGGCGTGGTCATAGGACAGGGACGAGGCATCCAGCGCGCCTACGCCATTGCGCAGGATACGAATCCGGTCACCATCCATGCCGCGAATGATCGGGCGGCTGGCTCCAGGGCCGAAGTAAGACGAAGAAACCCCTGGCTGCTTGTTCAGCGTCTCACCCAGGCTGCCTTTCTGTTCAAACGTCAGGGCATCGCCTTCCAGAACCGTTGTCGGCGTTGCCAGTTGATCGCTGCCCAGCGGGTTGGCCGTGATGACCTGAGGTTGCAGCTCAAGGCTTTCTGCTGCATGGGCCGGCGCGGCAAGCAGCAGAGCGGTTGCCAGTGGCGTCAGGCGCCAGAGCAGGTTGCGGTGCATCGGTGACATATCGGTTTCCTTGGCAGGGCGCATGGCAGAGCCCCAGTCGAGAGTTAAGCGGATAGGTAAGTAATTTATTGTTACACTATAACATCTCTTTTTGGCGTGAAAAGGGGAACTTTTCCGTGTCTTGCTGTGAGGGCTTCTTGTGGTCGGAGTTGGCGAAACTTCACTCATCTCACGCTAAGCTCTTCCTACCTTTTGATGGCTCGGCTAAGGTGCGCACCTTCGCATTCATCAAGCTGCAAGGTCAGTCATGACAACAACCCAAAACGACCCACTGCACGGCGTTACGCTTGAGCAGATCCTCAAGGCTCTGGTTGAGCACTACCAATGGTCCGGTCTGGCTGAGCGCATCGACATTCGCTGCTTCAAGAGTGATCCGAGCATCAAGTCCAGCCTGACTTTCCTGCGCAAGACGCCTTGGGCTCGCGAGAAAGTGGAAGCGCTGTACGTGAAGCTGCATCGCAGCAAGGGCTGGTAAAAACGCACGGCAGGGACGCTGGCCTTCAAGGATCAAAAGATGCACAGCGAACACCCGCAACAGGCGCAGGGACAGCGTCTTTACACGCTTATTGCTGCCTGCCTCGCCTGGTCCGGTCTGGCTATCCAGATGTATCTGGTTTTCTGGTCGCGCTGGGCCGATCAAGCCAGCCTGTTGGGCGGGCTGATCCGTTTTTTCAGCTTCTTTACCGTCTTGAGCAATACGCTGGTGGCGGTGGTGCTGACTTGTGCTCTGAGTCGCCGTCAGTCCCGCGGGCATGATTTCTTTCGTAACCCGGTCGTATGCGGCGGTATTGCTGCCAGCATTGCACTGGTGGGCATCGCCTATAACCTGCTGTTGCGCCATCTGTGGCAGCCACAAGGCTGGCAGTGGATCGCTGACGAACTGCTGCACGACGTCATGCCGCTGATGTTCGTGCTGTATTGGTGGCTGTATGTGCCCAGAGGCCGCCTGCGTCTTGTCCATGTGTTGCTATGGACGCTGTATCCGGTGCTCTATTTCGGCTATGTCCTGCTGCGCGGCGATGCGATAGGCGATTATCTGTACCCCTTCATCGATGTCGGCACCATCGGGTACGCCAAAGCCTTCATCAATGCGGGAGGCGTGTTGTCGGGTTTTGTGGGGATTGCACTGGTTTTGCTGGGGATCGATAAATGGTTTGCCTACAGAGACTCATCATTTTCATCAAGACGCCAGTAACCTGCTGCTTTCACAAACCCGTCATCAAGGCCCAGTTCGTCAAGCAGCACGCGGCGAATCTTGCGTGACAAGGCCGCTTCGGTTGCAACCCAGGCGTAGAGCTTGTCGGCAGGCACTTCCAGACTGCGCGCAACGTCCACCAGATTCTGTTCGCCGCGAATGATCCAGGTGACATCGATCTGCGCCTGGCTTGTGAAAACCTGTTGTTCATCCTTGTTCGCAATCTCGACCACCACCCGCGCAATGCGATTCGCTGGTAGCGACTCCAGACGCCGGGCAATGGCCGGGATAGCGGTTTCGTCGCCGATCAGCAGATAGCTGTCGAAGATATCGGGCACCACCATCGAGCCGCGCGGGCCGGCTATGTGCAGGAGTTGCCCCGGCTCGGCCTGCGCTGCCCATGTCGCGGCCGGCCCGTCACCGTGCAGGACAAAATCGATATCCAGTTCGCCTGCCGTTTCATCGTAACGACGCGGCGTGTAGTCACGCATGGCGGGGCGCGGGCCGTCGCTGCTGCCGCCGGGCGTGAAGCTCTCCAGCGCGGCCTGCTCTTCGGGAGTCTGGGCGAACAGCAGCTTTACGTGGTCATCGGTGCCCAGGCTGATGAAGCCTGCCAGTTGTGGCCCGTGCAAGGTGACGCGACGCATCAGCGGTGTCAGGTCGGTCACGCGCAAGACTTCGAGCTTGCGCAGTTTGATTTCATGGTTGACGCGATGGATCGATTGCTGCGAATTCATACGGACTTCTCCGACACAGATTGGGGGCCATCAACGATGGATTTGGCGGTTTCATTGAGCAGGTCGCGAACACGCAGAATTTCTTCCGGGCTCCAGCGGCCATGGTGCATTTGCAGCGCATGACGCAGGTTGTGTACCGCTTCATGGATTTCCGGTGGCCGGTCATGCCCGCGCAAAGAGCGCTTGCTGACTTCGATCCGCATGCGCACGCCATCCAGCGCAACGGCCTGCTCGGTCAGCGATTGCAGACCGGCAACAGTGATGGTGTAGAGCTTCTTGCCGCCCTGGGCATCGCCCAGGATCAGTTCGCTTTCTTCAAGAAAGGTCAGGGTGGGATAAATCACGCCGGGGCTTGGGCTGTAGGCGCCATCGAACATGCCTTCGATCTGGCGGATCAGGTCATAACCATGGCAAGGCTGTTCGGCAATCAGGGCCAGCAGCAACAGCTTCAAGTCGCCCGGAGCGAATACCCGGGGGCCACGTCCGCCGCGTTCACGGCCGGGGCGTTTTTCAAAACCGTCGCGGCCATCGCCATATTCGCGCAGCAGTGGACGGTCATCGGGGCGGTGAGGGTCATCACGCATTGTCTTCATCTCTCGTTACGATTTAGATATACCTTAAGATATATCTTTAAGTCTTCGCAAAGAGATACAGACGAATGGTCTTACAGCCGTGTAGAGGGCGTGCTGCACATGGCCTGTCCACCATTTTCCAGATAGGGCGTGAGGATGGGAGCCATGCCCTTGAGTACCTGCACCGGCAGGGCTGAAGTAAATCTGAAGCCTTCGGCGGCGCGTCCGGGGACAAAGGCGGTCAGGGTGCCGAAGTGGTTTTCACCGATGTAGAACACAAAGGTTGCCGTGCGATTGATGGCCCTCGAACTGATAACCCGTCCACCCGCGCCAATGCTTTCGATGCGGTTGTCGCCTGTACCGGTCTTGCCGCCCATGGCCAGGATGCTGCCATCCTGCAATTTGAAAGTGCCTTGCACACGCTTGGCCGTACCGCCATCCACCACTTGCGACAGCGCTTCACGCATGGCTGCCGCGACCTCCGAAGGCAGAACGCGCTTGCCCAGTTCAGGGTTACTGGCCAGCACGGTTTCATAAGGTGTGCCTGCAGCAAAGTGCAGGCTGTCGATGCGCAGGGCGGGCAGGCGAATACCATCGTTCTGGATGATGCCGATCAACTCGGCCAGCGCCGCAGGCCGGTCGCCCGAGCTGCCTATGGCGGTTGCCAGTGAAGGCACCAGA
The DNA here is from genome assembly GCF_015471405.1 of Pseudomonas cichorii. Taxonomy (GTDB): domain Bacteria; phylum Pseudomonadota; class Gammaproteobacteria; order Pseudomonadales; family Pseudomonadaceae; genus Aquipseudomonas; species Aquipseudomonas serbiensis. Next base: position 286,362 of record NZ_BLVZ01000002.1, on the reverse strand, counting down.
TGATCGAACGGGTAACCCACACGCTGCCAGCGTTGCTCGATATCCAGGAACGCCTCGACTTCCATCATCGTACGGATGCGGCTGTCCCGAGCACTCTTGTGTCGGCTCTTGAACAGCCAGCCATAGACTTCCTGGCGCTCATGACGGCTGGCTGCAACCGCATCCTTGAACTGGGCGTCGGGGTATTTCAACAGGTAACCGAGCAGCCACAGATCCAGAGGATGGACACGCGCGATATAACCCTGATCCGGCAAGTCGTAGGCGCCAGGCCCATAGTTTTTGTAAAGCTCTGTCAGGCGCTTTTCGGTGAGTTTCGGGCCGGTTCCGGTTTCGACCAGATGGGCGCGGACGAAGGCCTTGAACGTATCCTGATCGGCACCCGGCAACAGGTAGCGATGCACTGCCGCCAAACGGACAGCAGTGGGATTGATGCCATCGAGAAAGGTGTCCAGCCGTTCCTGGGTGGATTTGTCCTTGTAGCGCTTCCAGAACTTGAGCAGAAAAACCGTGCCTTCTCGGTCGGCAAACTGGCTCAGGTATTCCTGACGGCGCGGGTTGTCATCATCCTTGAGCAGCGCAGCGCTGTTGTTTGGAGCCTGATAAGTGCTGTAGCGCACCAGATCACGCATCAGTCGAATGAAGGGCAGGTTGATCGACTCGCGCAGGGACTCGCGCAACGTCGGAATCCGCTCATTGTCTTCGCGACGGAAATTGTTGAAGCGATGCAGGCCGCCACCGGTAAAAAAGCTTTCGCCAGGGCTGGCCGAATATTGTCGATCCAGGGCCGCAGAGAGCATTTTCGCCAGGTCCCGGTCCTTGTTCTGTATCAGGTAATCCAGAGCCCAGCGGGTCAGCCGGTCAGGCTCTTCGACCGGGGTCTTTCTCAACTCTGTAACACTCATGTCGGCGTAGCGTGCGTGCAGCTCGGCGATGATTTCCAGATAAGTGGTCAGCACCCGCATCTTGGCAGTGGAGCCCAGCTCCAGCTTGCTGCCTTCGTTGATGTCGAACGGCTGGTCGGTGCTGTCGGTTTGCACTCGTACCCGCGAACCGTCCGGGCCGCGCTCGAACAGGGTGAAGCTATAACGCACCTGAGCGGTGCTTGCCGGGGACAAGAGCCGTTCGCCGAACAGGCCGATTTTCTCGGCGAAGGCCGGGTTCGCCAGATCGCGCAGGTATTGGCTGACGCTGTTTTGCAGCTCGCCCTGCAACGTGCTGGTGGCCGACAGATCAAGCCGGTCCAGATCGTAGAGCGGGCGATTGAGCAGGTTGGACAGCCGGCTGCGGGCAACACTGATGCCCTTGTTGGTTTCAATGGGCTGAATTGTCGGTTGCTGTACCCAGTCCCGGTAAGTGACTGCGCTGGCCAGTGCTGCATTGGCCAGTGGTTGATCGATGACCTGTGCCTGTGCAAGCAAGCGAATATGGCTGTCAGTGAGATCCGCCAGTTCCAGTCGGCCTTTGGTCAGGTAATAGGACGGACGACGCTGGGCAATCACCAGCGATAACACCTCGCGCAGCGCCAGACCTTTTTCGGTCAGGCTTTTTGCGTCTTTCGGGTCTGAGGCGAGTACCTGGTTGGTCCTTGCAAAGTCGGCACCGAACCAGACTCGCAAGCCCTCAGCCATGCCATGAACTTCGCCATGCCCGGGCACCGCGGAAAGTGGCACGCTGTTCAGGTAGTCACGCACCACATGCTGACGCGCCTGCAAGGTCTGCTCGCCGGGCAGATAGGCCCGGACACTGGCAGAAATCATCTGACGTAGTTTCTCTGAACCCGATTGCGTCAATCCGTCCGGAGAGTGGCGATATTTCTCCAGTTGTGTCGCCAGGGTACTGCCGCCCGCTGACTGGCCTGGGATCGCAAATATCTTGGCCACCTGAGACAGTGCCGCCTTGGCGAAGCGCGGCCAGTCCACGGCCGGGTTGGCCAGTGGTTGCTGTTCATCCAGCAGATCTCGGTTCTCGATAAACAAAAGACTGTTCACCACCAAGGGCGGGATGGAGGCAAAGTCGGCGTAGAGTTGCTGCGGATAGCGAAACTCATAAAGCGGTTCACTGCGGCAGTCGGTGATCGACAGGCCCGCCTGGATTTTCTCCTCGTAAGGCACGAAAAAGCCGTGTTGGCTGTAGCGCAACAGCTCGGGTGAAAAGCGTGTCTGCCGGGTAATCAGGTAATCGCGTTTGAGCAGGCGCGACAGGAATTCATCCATCGACGAATAGCCCAGGCGTTTATCGAAAGGCCCCTCACCGGGATAAACCACTGCATCGCTCGGGCCGGGTTCGAGCGAATAGCTCAAGCTGGCGGCAAAGCGGCTGAACTCCTTTGCCTGAAGCCTTGAACTGCGGCTTTCGACGGCAATGGCTGCTCCCAATGCAATGCCGCCCATCGTCACCACGACCCAGAACACCCTCCACCCGTAACGCTTGCGGCGGGGTGGAGTGGACATGGGAGGGTCATCCTGACGCTCAGCAGAAATCACACCTTGCCTGGTATCGGAATGCCGTAATACGCCCATGATCGATTGGCCCGGTCACCCTGTTAGTCGCACTTGTCTCAAGCTTAGACGCTGGCCGGAGCTGCGGGAAAAATTGTCTTGTGACGTGGGATATTTCAGGCGGGCAGGGGCGTTGAGGCTACCAGGCGACTTCATTGTGCTGGTATTTATTAACAAGAGATATTGCCTGGAAAAACGTAAGGGGTTTCTGAAATTAAAACATGTAGGACATTTCCTTTTATTTTATTCGGGATTGAACCCGATAGGGCTTGGTGATTATGTCCGGCTTGTCAGTGGCAAGGGTGCTCTGCATAAAATCAATAATAAGGAAGTTATCATGAACAAGAGCAGGAACTGGTTTTACCCGGCGTTCTTATCCGGGGTTTTATGGGCGTTTTCATGTCACTCTTTGGCGCAGACGGAGGGAACTGTCGAACCTCCCGCTTCGACTGCCGGACAGGAGCAACAGGTACAAGACATCGAAGGCGAAGCCTTTACTGTATTGAGCGACCGCATTCATCAGATCGAGCAGACATTACAGAGCGACACTTCGGTGGACCGTTATAGTTTTACAGCCATTCGCGGGCAGGATGTATTACTCGCAACGCCGGGGCTCAGTGTATTGAATCGCGTATGGAAGGTTGAATATCAGGTCGATGGTGGAGAGTGGACGCTCAAGAAATACAACGGGCCTGAGGCTTTTCGTAGCCTGACACCGGGAGCGCGGATCAATATTCGGGTGCTGGCTTCTGACGGCGCCAGATTTGATAAAGCGGGTTACCGCATAGTGTTCGGCTCGTACCCCCATATGCGCTATGACCTTCATGATGAAGAGGGTTTTCTGAAAATACCCTATGGCTTGACCGATCCTCCTTTTCTGGCCACCCAGGCTTTTACGAAAGCATTGCTTGAGGGGACATTTACCGATAGCAAGGCTTATCCGTTGGAGGGTGGGGTGATGGGTTTTGAGTTGGAGCCCCATGACGGGATGAAAAAAATCACTAGAAGCTTTACCTCTGATGCAGAGGGCAGGATTTCGGAGCTTTTCGAGTTTGATCGTTGTGAAAGCGGTAAATATGCCGGTAATTTCGTTCATAAGCATAATGGCCGCAATACCTGGAGTACTCAGTACCTGGCTGGAAAATACAGCGCGGTCAATGTGCTGCTGGAGAGTATGGCGGATAAACCGCATGTGTACGCCTTTGGGCATATCTGCAAGCGAACGCTGATCAATTGGTCCAGAAACTGAGAAACATCGTTTCTATAAGCCGGGTGATATGCCTGAAGGGGGCAGATCACCCTTTTATCAATCAAGCCCTGATATCAATCAATGAGGGCTCACGCTTCTCTGCATTTTCATGAATCTGCCGTATCCACTCTTCGCTCAGGTCATTTTTTCTGACGGCCACGACTTTTCCATAATCGATAGTGTCTTGAAAGTTCATGAGGTTCAGGATGTATTTTCCGCCAAATCTTTCTGTGTCATGGTCGACAAGAGCCATCATGGCTCTTGCATGAGACTGAACGCTTTCTTTGAAGTCCTCGATGTTATTGAGTGTGTCGGTAAGCCACTTTATTTCATCCTCGCTCAGGCTGTTTTCAGGCGCGATTATTTTTATCTGGGCATCGTCTCCCAATGTATAGCTGAAGCCTTTGTTGGCCAGGTCTGGCCTTAGCTCGATGAGTTCTTTTCTAAAGCTGTCGTAGTAGCTTTGCTGGACAGTCAAATTGATCCAGAGACTTGATTCCAGGCATCCTAGATAGACTTCTTTGGTCATGGGGCGTTCTTCTGACTTTATAAAGTCATCACCATATATGTAATATTTACCCTTCCATGGTTCCTCCTCCCGAGTATAAAACTCTTTCGCCCGTGCCTCCTTGGCACTTAGGGTGGGCTCTGCTTCTGGAGCAGTCATTTTTGCGGGTATTGAAGTGCTGGCCTGAACAGAAGGTAGTTGAGGTTTTACTGCATTTGATACAACGCTGCTGATATTCATGTTTTGCTCCTTTATGGGTTGATTCCCTATCAGTAGCGGCCGCTGAAAGTAAAACTTGGCCTGATAACGTTGTGGGAAAGATCCGAGAGGAGGTTTGTGTGAGACGCTGTTCTCAAATCTATTGCAGAGGAGGTGATTGGTTTTGAGTTTTATATTTTGTAGGAGTTTTCTTTTTTCATGTTGTCCAGGGTTGATCTTCATGATCCCTGATGATTATGTCCGGCTTGTCAGTGGCAAGAGAGCCCTGGATGAATAATGGAGTATTGAGAGAGCTATCATGCATAAGAATAAAAGGTTTTTTTATCGTTTCCTGATGTCTGGCGCTTTAGTGATGACACGCCAGTCCTTTGCGCACACTAAAGAGATCGCCGAGTCTCCCGGTTTACCTGCAGGGCAAGAACCGCAAGTGCAGGAAGTTTCAGGACAGGCCTCAACCTTTTTGGGTGACCGCCTTAACCAGGTCAATCAGACATTGCAAAGTGCAACATCGGTGCATCGCTATCGTTTTATATCGTTGCGCGGTCAGGATGTACTGTTGGCGACGCCTGGCTATGATGCATCGAGCGCTATGTGGAAGGTCGAGTATCAAATCGATAATGGCGAATGGAAACTCAAGACGCCTACGGGGCCGCAAGCCATTCGAGACCTGAAACCAGGCTCGCGGGTCAATGTTCGAGTGAGGGCTGCTGAGGGGGCCAGCTTTGGGAAGGCTGACTACCGCATGGTTGTGGGGTCGTATCCCCATATGCAGTATGAGCTTCATGATGAGGGTGGTTTCCTGAAAATTCCTTATGGATTGACCAGGCCTTCCTTCCTCGCCACTCAGGCTTATACCAAGGTATTGCTTGAGGCCACCTTTACCGATAGCAAGGCTTACCCATTGGCGGGAGGGGTAATGGATTTCAGGCTGGAGCCTCATGAAGGTTATGCAGAGATCAATAAAGTGCTTACCTCTGATAGCCGCGGGAAAATTTCAAGGTTTATCGAGTTCGGTCGCTGTGAGGGCGGGGATCTTGCGGGGGATTTTGTTCACCCGAGTACGGGTAACAATATATGGAGCACCCGTTATAAAGTCGGGAAATACAGTGCACATAATGTACTCCTTGGGAGCCTGGACGATAAACGGCAGGAGTACGCTTTCGGACATATCTGCAAGCGTTCGCTGGTTAACAGGTCTGGTAGTTAAACGACAGGAAAGTTTCGCTGCCTGATGGCTCAGGCAGCGAACAGTCTGTTTCAGGCCTGGATATCGACCAGAAGCTTTTCGTTGTCCTCTCGCTTGGGTGCAAAGCGTTCAATCTGGTAGATGATGGTGTTCATGAAGTTGCCGATGGTATTGCGGCTGAATATCTGGCCATAATCAATGACCTTGCTGTAGGCCTCCAGATTGAGCCTGTGCTCGTTGCCGAACTTCTCGGTGTAGTGATCCGTCAATGTCATGACGCTTTTGGCATGGGTGAACAGATTCTTTTTGAGCCCATTGCGGTCATTGAGACTTTCCGTCAGGTAGCTGAGTTCGGCCGGTGTCAGCACGCCATCGGGGGCGGTCACTTTTATCTGCTGGTCCAGGCCGAGCGTGAAGCCGAAGTGTTTCTTTGACAGCGCCGTATTCAGAAAGGAGAGTTGCTGCTTGAAGTCGTGAAAATTGTCGAACATGGCATGTATGGACGTGTTGAAGGTCTTTAACTCTTTATCAAGATAGTTTTTTCTCATGTCTTCAGTGGTTTTGTCGGACAAATCTTTATAAGGCTCTAAAATCTCACCTTTTGATGTCTTGGGTAGCCAAGGCGATTCTTTCGATCGATAAAACGCTTCATTGGCATCATGCCCCCTCTTGATGGCTGCTGGCGGTGTGCTTGATATTTTGTCAGTAGAAACAGCTCTTGAGGCAGGCTCAATTGCTGGGGGTTGCCAGTTTTGCAAGGCAGGGGAAGGCGAATTGATGTTCATGGCACAGTCTCATGGTTTATACAGTCGACTGTTTAGCGGCGGAGTTTGAGGAAACTTGTCCTGATAAGTGTGTAGGAATAGTCCCAGAGACAAGTGCATTAAGGCGGCTTGTAAGAAGTTTCTCTTTTTTATAGTCGTTAAGTCCGTTTTGCAGGAGGCTTTTGTTGATGAAGCAGAGCATCATTGATCCACGGAACCTCGCAAATAAACGAGCTAGCAAAAGTCCATATTTGCCAGCCCGTTTACATTAAAACCTGCCTCAAGCCGTGACTACCCTCTGCGTGCTCCCCAGCCGCTTGTTCAGTTCCAACCCGTTGGCCATCAATACCATCAAACCCAGTCCGACCAGCGCGGTGGTGACTTGCATCGGCCAGGTATCGCCTGCCAGGGCGTTGGCCATATCCGCCAGTGGTGCAAGCAATACGCCCAGGCAGAAGACTTCAAGGGAGTAGCGCCCCATACGGCAGGTCTGTTGCGCGGGCCAGTTATCGAGCCAGGTGTGGCGGGTCGGCAGCAATTTGGCGACCACATAGACCAGAGCCAGGAAGTGTACGAGGCGGGCAGGTTCCAGGTCGGTCTTGCTGATGGGGTACAGGGCTTCCAGGCCCATGGTCGAGACCAGAGCCCCATGCAGTTCGGGCCACTTTTCGCTGAAGGTCAGTGCGCCGGCGATCAAGACATAGACGGTCGCCAGCAGAAACAACGGCTGCTGGTACAACGGACGATGCTCCGCGATGACCGGTTGCGTCGTCCGCAACGCACAGGCACCGCCCAGTACGAACAGCAGTTGCCAGGCCACCGGGTTGAAATACCAGAGCCCGCCGCCTTCGTAGGCGCGCAGGTTCCAGCCAAACAGCGGCACCATCATGTACAGCGCGATGGACAGGCCGACCGCCACTTCAACCTTGCGCAGCATCAAGGGCAGGATCAGCGGCAGAGCCAGTAGCAGCAGGATGTAGAGCGGTAACGGGTCGGTCAGGTTGGGCTTGAAGCGCAGCAACAGTTCGTCGGCCAGGGCTTGCTGTGGATTGCCGACAAAGTATTCGAGGCCCATCTGCTGGACCATATCGCGGGTTTCAACGTGGTTGTTGGCCACGAAGACAATGCCCATCAACAGGGTCAGCAGGAAAATGTGTACCACATACAAGACCCAGGTACGACGCAGGATGCGCACGCAGGCCACCATCATGCCGTCGCGCTGGGCAATGCGTCCGTAGGCCAGAATTGCAGCGTAGCCAGCCAGAAAGACAAATATCTCTGCTGCATCGCTGAAGCCGAAATTGCGCACGGTCAGTTGTGCCAATGGGTTGTCCGGCACGTGATCCCAGAAAATGAAGATCAGCGCCAAACCTCGAAAGAAGTCGATTCGATAATCGCGTCCGTTAGTCATAACGGTGGGCTCTTGAAAGTTTGTCGATTGAATAAGGATCAACCGCAGTGGGTTGAGGTTCCGCACCGCCAGTCAGTAGTCGGTCGGCGGCGCGGCAGGGTGGCGTTAATCGACGAGAAATGCAAAAGCCGGGCTATTACAGAATGTCTCCATACGGTCGGCTCAGGTGAGTTCAGCGGGCTCAAAGCTGTCCGAGCGTGCCATTTGCCACATGCGTGAATAGAAGCTGTCGTCCTGTATCCCGTTCAGCAACTGGCCGGGTTGCAAGAACACATGGGTCTGCGAGAACAGTTTGATTTCCGTTGCCGACATACGGCGCACCAGATGCCTGGCTTCCAGTTGTGAAGGCTGATCAAGCCCGGCCGCCGCAAGCATTTCGGCCAGAGCCTTGAGGGTGTTGCGGTGGAAGTTGAAGACTCGTTGAGCCTTGTCCGGCACCACCAGTGCGCGTTGTCGCAAGCTGTCCTGGGTCGCGACGCCGGTCGGGCATTTGTTGGTGTGACAACTTTGTGACTGGATACAACCGATGGCGAACATGAAGCCGCGTGCCGAGTTGGCCCAGTCGGCGCCGATGGCCAGTACGCTGGCGATGTCGAAGGCGCTGACAATCTTGCCGCTGGCACCCAGTTTGATCTTGTCCCGCAGGTTCAGGCCCACCAGAGTGTTGTGTACGAACAGCAGGCCTTCACGCATCGGTGAGCCGATATGGTCGGTGAACTCGACCGGCGCGGCCCCGGTGCCACCCTCGGCACCGTCGATGACGATGAAGTCGGGGTAGATGCCGGTTTCAAGCATGGCCTTGGCGATCCCCATGAACTCCCACGGATGACCCAGGCAGAACTTGAAGCCCACCGGCTTGCCGCCAGACAGCTCGCGCAGTTGAGCGATGAACTGCATCAATTCATAAGGTGTCGAGAAAGCACTGTGCCGAGAGGGTGAGATGCAGTCCTCGCCCATCGGGATGCCGCGGGTATCGGCGATTTCCTGAGTGACCTTGTGTTTGGGCAGGATTCCGCCATGGCCCGGCTTGGCGCCCTGGCTCATCTTGATTTCAATCATGCGCACTTGCGGGTCACGAGCTTGTGCGGCGAAGCGCTCTGGATCGAAGCGACCATCTGCACCGCGACAGCCGAAGTAACCGCTGCCCAGCTCCCAGGTCAGGTCACCGCCATGTTCCCGGTGATACGGGCTGATGCTGCCTTCGCCGGTGTCATGGGCGAAATTGCCCAGCTTGGCCCCCTGATTCAATGCCCGGATGGCATTGGCGCTGAGCGAGCCAAAACTCATCGCCGAGATATTGAAGATCGAGGCCGAGTACGGCTGGGTGCATTGTGGGCCACCGATCAGCACGCGAAACGAGTTTGGATCGCTCAATGGCGCCGGGCGCATGGAGTGGCCGATGAACTCGAAGCCGGTTTCATAGACATCGATCAGCGTGCCGAACGGCCTGTCGGCTGTTTCGTTCTTGGCCCGTGAATACACCAGCGAGCGCTGGGCGCGGGAAAAGGGCAGGGCGTCGCTGTCGGATTCCAGCAGGTATTGGCGAATCTCCGGGCGGATGGCTTCCACGGCATAACGGATATTGCCCAGGATCGGGTAGTTGCGGCGTACCGAATGCGGAGATTGCAGCAAATCGATGATACCGACCACGCTCAATACCGCAGTCAGCAGGGTAAATGGCCAAAGCCACTCGTGATGCCAGAACGGCAGGCTGAACAGGGTGAACAGCACGCAACCAACGAAGACTGCATAACGACTGAGTAGCGATAGGCTCATGGGGAATCCTTGGGCTAATGACGACACGCCCTGTCTTTTTGCCGCATCGGGCCGCAGGGCTGCATAAACATCGATTGCTGGCTAACGAGCCGTTGCATGAGAAATGTAGCAGGCGGGTGATAAATGAATAAGGGCGAAGACCGCAATGTTGCCGTTCTTCGCCCTTGATCGAGGAGGTTGTCAGTTGGCAGGGTTGGTCGGCTGGTACTGAAAGGTCGGGCCTGTGAAGGTTTTCGGGTCCGGTATGCCGGACATCATTGCCTTGGCCTGGCCCTTGAGCGACATCATCAGGCCTAGTGCCGTATTCATCTGGTTCTGGCTCGAATCGCCGTTGAACAAGGCATGCAACGACTGGAGCAGGCTGGTGTAGGTGTAGTTGAAATTGTCGTTGGCAAAGGATTGCACCGTGCCCGGTGTATAAGGGCCTGGATCGGTGGCGACGGGATAGACACCTGTGGTGTCCAGGGTTATCGGAGCCCCTGCATAGGCATACTTGTCCTCCGGCGTCGGGCCTCCATCGGGGGTTGGAATCAGTAGCTTCCCTTTCTGGATCTGCATGAAGCGATAGTAATGCGCATAGCCTTTGCCCACGACTTCGAGCGGTGAAAGCGAAGTGCCTTCGCCCTGATCGATGATGCTCTGGAGGGCTTGCCTGGCCGTGGCGACATTGCTGACCACAACCGACTCCCACATCAGGTCAGGTCCGACCTGATTGGGTGACGGATTGAGAAAGACACCGTCGCCGAGCTGTTCTATGGCTTCGATGATGGCGGTATAGAACTGCCCGATGGTGAGGTCTTTTTGTGCGGCAAGCAGTTTGAAGTCGAGGGCATGTTCAGGCTCTTCGATCTGCAGGAAGGTCTGCAGTTGTGTCATCGAGAAGGGAGCCAGATGCACGGTCAGGTCCGATTGCACGCCACCAGGCAGTGGGCCCGGGTAGTTGGGGATAAAACCTGGTGAGTCGATGACTGGTGAGCCGCCGAGGGCGTTCATCACATTGCTCGCCAGTGTCATGTGCAGCATTTCCTCTATGACCACCGAGGAAATGATGGCGGCGATTTCCGGATTCTTGCTGGCATCGATCGAATAGAGCGCATAGAGATAAAGCGGAATCGTCGAGTGCTCCAGCTCGACTGCCTGTTGAAGCGCGTCAAGCACCGCTTGCACTGTTACGGTCGGGCCTTGGAGGCCCGCGATGGTCGAAAGTTGAAGACGGATCATGGGCATTACCCCCTTTGGGATTGGTTGATCAGACGGCGAGCAACCGCTGCCGCTTTGCCACCTCGGGCGGCGTTTGCCAAGGCGGCCTCTTCCTGGGGCGTGTAAGAAGTCGCTTCACTGGTCTGGAGCGCTGCTTTTGGCGCCGTCCTGGTGCCTGGTAGGGGATTCTTGAGCCAGGCAAGAATGGCCTGGCGTTTGGCGGGAGACAGGTCCCGGGTCACCGGCATCGAGTTGGCGTCGTGAATATCCAGGCTGAACGCGAGGGTCAGCAATCCTGCGGTTTTCACCACAGAGTCGAAATCCGCCATGTTCAGGAAGCGCAGCATTACCGGGTAGAGATTGGCGTATTGCTGGAAGATCGGCTGGATATCATCCCAGGTGGGTGATGCAGGAATGCTGTAACCGCTCCAGAGTAGAAAACTGATGAAGTCCCACTGGTTGACGGGGCCGGCATTCATGCCCACTTCAGTGAATACCGGGCGGATGCCATAGACCTGGCCATCGATTGAGGAACTGCTGTTTTTGAAACTGCGAGGTATTCCCGGATCGTTTGTGCTGAGTGACAAGACGGCTTTTCCGCTGGCGTCGGTTACTGCTGTTGCGGCGAAGTTCAGGGCGTTTTCTGGCGTCGCCACCGGCGGGGAAGCCATGACATAAGGGGGGGAGTCGGGTGTTGGTTGCAACTGCGAGGAGTCAAGAATGAATGACACCGAAATCCCTGGCAACGGCTGTCCATACTGCGTTGCGTAGACAGGAATATCGACTTTTTCGTCCGGGCTCAGGCGATAGACAAACTTGTCGGCACGTATGAACGCCGCATTGGTCCATTCATTGATGATGATGCCTTGGCTGCCCGACAGGAGTAGCACATTGGTCTGGGCAACCTGAAGCTGTTGCGCTGACAGCGGCAGTACTACGATGCCTGCCGTCTTTGCATACCAGTCGGGATTGCTGGAGTAGCCATCACCTCCCTGAGAGGCAATGGTTCCGAGAGGAATGATAGAGCACCTCGGACCTGTGGGTGTAAGGCTCGGCTCATAAGCTCCGAGCTGCAGATCTCCGAGATCGTTCAGGCCTGCGCCCGGAGCCGTTGTGGAGATGGCATTACCCAGATCGAGGTAAATGCAACTTGCTTCTGTATCGATGGCTGCTGCAAAGAAGTTGATACCGCCAATGGGAGTGAAGAAGTTTCCCTGAGGTGAAACCGCTGCCATGAAGTGGCGGCCAAGCACCAGATGTCGAGGCTCCTCTGCCAGGTAAGGCCCTATGGTGCCTACGATTCGACCGCACATGAAGTTCGGCGATGTATTGTCCATGTTCAGGCCGTCAACATTGAACTTGATTGACAACTGTCCTGTAGCTTGGGCGGCTTGTTTCAACTGGCTCAGAAATGCAGAGTGAGAAACATCGCCCCATTGCAGGTTGTGCAATACCGATTGATACATCGCGCCTGCACCGATGTCTCCTGAACCCGAACCGGTTGCGCGATCCCATATGTCGATGAAGGCAGCAGGCAGGAATTGCCCGCTAAAAAGTGTGTCGCCATTGAGGTCCGCTATCCGCACCTCCAGGCCCCATATTTCCGATACCAGTTGTTGTTCGGGGTCGAGGTCGACCATCTTGGCCGGCACCCGGCCATTGGAATCGGCAATGATGTAACGCAGTACGGGATCTGACGGAGTCACGGCACCCGCCGGGGTCCAGGCCGAGTTGATGGTGCAGCCCAGCAAACGGAATGCCGCGTCACCTTGTGGATTGAACCACCCGTTAGGTGGCTTCATGTGCGGGCCTTCCAGTTTTTGATAGCTGGATTTGAACGCATCATTGTCATAGTGGCCGGCGTCATTATTGACCGTCGACACATTGGCCTGGAATTTCCCGGAAAAGTGAAGCCTGAGGGAGTTCAGATAACTCACGTCGAATACCTCCGTGTTGCGTCCATGTTGTGAAAGGTTGTGTCCGTGCTGCGTCCTGCTAAAAAGCGTGTTCAGGTGTTGAAGGGTTCGATAAGGCCGACCGGATTGCCTTCCGGGTCCTTGAACATCGCGAAGCGGTAGCCATCGATTGCTGTAGGCGGCATCAGCGCCGATCCGCCTGCCGCCAATGCTGTTTCAAGCACCGGTTCCAGGGTGTCCACCAGCAGATAGAAGTTGTGTCCGGGCTCGAAGCCGGGAATGGAAGGATCGGCCTGGCCGATGCCACCCAGTAGCGGCGGAGTACCGGCCGGGAAGTGGATATAGGAGAAGCCGCCAGTCCCGGTCTGATACTGCCAGCCGAACACTTGCTGATAGAACGCCCTGGCCGTTGCGGAGTCCTTCGCGATGATTTCAAACATCACGGCCGGATGCCGGTTGCCGAGCTCTTCTGTCTCTTGAAGGTTGCGCCCGGAAAAACCGGCCAGTGTGTCGAGAAATTGCACTGTGGTGTATGGCTTGCCGTTAGCCGACACGAAGCAGTGGCCGTATTGCGCCACAAAGTTTGTGAAGAGCGGCCCGTTCACATGGGCGAGAAACGCATCGGGGCTTGCATAGGTCTCGAAGAACAACACCAGCAATGGATCAGGTGGCGGCAGCGATTGAAGCCGGCCATCGGCACCGAAAGGTGTGTTTACCAGATAGGTGAGCGTACCGGGTTCGTTGTTTTGTACATCGCGGGCAAGTTGTATCAGTGCCTGGCGTGCTTCTATTTCCTGGCCTGGCTGAATGAACCACTGCGACGTCAGGCTGATGGGCATGTTTCCTCCTTGAATATAGATAGGTAGAGCGCAGGCACAGCAATGCAGAGAGCATCACTCTCTTTATCTGTTGCGGGTAATTGAACAGTGTGTTGAAGGTTGACTTGCCCTGTAACAGTGCATGTCCGGCTCGCTGTACGGCACCTGTGCAGTGTGAGCGATCATTAATTGTCAAAAACACTCGTCAGGATAAAGGCAAAATGCCAACCAACTGTGCTGCCTATGAAAATGAGCCCGTGTCCACGGAGCGTGAAGGCAGTTTCAACATAGATGACTTCATGTTTAATTCCATGGGGATAATGAAAAATATATTTATCGGAAAAGGCTTTCCAATATAGAAATCATTATTTGCAACTTATGGAATGTTTCTCATTTTCAACGGGGCATGTCATTCAGTCTTTCACGTTTCATGACGCACTTCGTTGTGGGTCTGCTTTTCTCTGTTCAACGGCATGATAAACATCAAGTTGTGGATTGAAACTTCAACTCTCCAATATCCACGGTTTGATATGCCGAAGCCGTTCGGCCATGGCATAGATATCGTCACGTCCCTCCAGGCTGGTCCAGCGCAGATGCTGGATCAAGGCCTGCTCTTTCGGATTGAGTGCGACGAAGCCCAGTTCATCGGCCTTGCGCATGAACGTATCGCGTGGCTCGGTCGGGGTACTGGCGGCAATCACTTCCTGCAAGGCGTTTTGCAGCATCGAGACATAACCCACCAGCATCGAAGGGTTGCAGAGCACATCGGTCTTGTTGACATAACCATCGAGCAGACGCAGTGAGTCACGGGCTTCTATCAGTCGCTCGTAAGCGGATTGAGGAAGGTCATAGTGGGTGATATCAGGCATGAGAAATCCTACCGACTTGTTATTTCATCCGCAGTCCAGGGCCAATCGCTGGACGGACCCATACGGCTGTGAGTAGTAGGCGCTGGCGTGTTGTCCTGGCTACCAGTAAGCCGGGAGCCCCGTCCCGGGCCGCTGATTTGGCAGAGGCGGGGCGAACCATAGCTTCAAGCGCCAGCCCGATCAAGTTCAGGGCGGGAGCAGCAAACAGCATTGATTATCATTAATGTGAAGTATTATGTTATGGTATAACAATACTCAAGCAACTCATCCGGAGGCCCCCATGAAACCTGATATCCATCCTGCTTACCGCACAGTGCTGTTCCACGACACGGCTGCCGACGTGTATTTCCTGATCGGCTCCACAGTCGATACCGATCGCACGCAACAGCATACTGACGGCAATACCTACCCTTACGTGGCGCTCGACGTGTCCAGTGCTTCGCACCCGATGTACACCGGCCAGCAACGCAAGACCACCACCGAAGGCCGTATCGCGGGCTTCAACAAGCGCTTCGCAACCTTCGGTTCCGGCAGCAAGGCAGGCACTCCCGCTGCTTGATCCGGCACCCGACTCCCCGATTCAAGGCGATCTGTGCAGGATTGCTCCGGACCGGGGATTTTTTTTGCCTGCTTTTCGGACATGCGACCACTGAGCCTCTGGACTAATGCCGGGCATTGCTTTTATCTTCGCGGCCTGAAAAACAGGAGTACCCGCGTTGAAAAAATCAGTCGCCATCGTTTTCGGTGGGCAATCCAGCGAGCATGAGGTTTCGTTGCAGTCAGCACGCAACGTGATCAATGCGATCGATCGCGAAAGCTACGAGCTGACCTTGATCGGTATCGACAAGCTGGGCCGTTGGCTGCGGTTCGATGAAAGCGATTACCTGCTCAATGCGAGCGACCCAGCAAAGATCAGGCTGAGCACTTCAGGCAAGCTGTTGGCCCTGTTGCCAGGCAGCACAGGCGGACAGTTCGTCGAAGTCGGGTCGGGCGAGCCGCTCAAGCGTATCGATGTCGTGTTCCCGCTGATTCACGGTGCCTACGGCGAAGATGGCTCCCTGCAAGGCCTGTTGCGCCTGCTGGCGATTCCGTTTGTAGGGCCGGATGTGTTGGGCTCTGCGGCCTGCATGGATAAAGACGTGACCAAGCGCCTGCTGCGCGATGCCGACATCAGCGTGGCACCGTTCGTGGTGCTGATGCGTGGCCAGACAGCTCAGTTCAGCGACGTGGCCGGGCAACTGGGGCTGCCGATGTTCGTCAAACCGGCGAGCCAGGGCTCTTCGGTGGGCGTCAGCAAGGTGACCGACGAAGCCGGGTTCGAAGCGGCCCTGGCGCTGGCCTTCGAGTTCGACCACAAGGTTCTGATCGAACAGGGCATTGTCGGCCGGGAAGTGGAATGTGCGGTGCTGGGCAACCGTGAGCCGCAGGTCAGTGTATGTGGCGAAGTCATCGCCAATGACGAGTTCTACGCCTACGACACCAAGTACCTCAACGGTGATCAGGCGCGTATCGCCATCCCCGCCGAACTTGCGCCAGAACTCAGCGAACAGGTGCGCGAAGTTGCATTGCAGGCCTATCGGGTTCTGGGCTGTGCCGGGCTGGCGCGTGTCGACTTCTTCGTCACCGAAGCGCGGGAGATCATCATCAACGAGATCAACACGATCCCCGGTTTCACCTCCATCAGCATGTACCCCAAGCTCTGGCAGGCCACTGGCTTGTCCTACGCCGGTCTGATTGATCGCTTGATCGTACTGGCACTGGAGCGCGATGATGAGGCTCGCTTGCTGAAGACGGACATCTTTGCATGAAGATCATCAATATTGCCGCAGCCTTGTTGATTGCCCCGGATGGCCAGACCTTGTTGGTACGCAAGCGCGGTACCGAGGCGTTCATGCAGCCGGGCGGCAAGATTGAAGCGCACGAGCCAGCGGTAAATGCGCTGGTTCGGGAGCTGGAAGAAGAACTGGGCCTGGTGATTGACCCGCAACAGGCCATTTTCCTTGGTGAATTCAGCGCTCCGGCGGCCAACGAGCCGGGCTTTGAAGTGCATTGCCAGTTGTTCGGGGTACGCACCGATGCCCAGGTCGTACCGGCGGCCGAGATCGAGGAAATCATCTGGATTGGGCCAGAGCAACACCCGGAACTGGTGCTGGCTCCTCTGACCCGCGACTTGATCCTGCCGCTGTATCGCGAGATGCGCGAAGAAGCCTGATCACGGAGCGAATTCATTCGCGAAGGGCTTTTTCGCGAATGAATTCGCTCCTGCTGGGTTCAACGCACCGCACTCACCCCGTCCAGTGTCGAAAACGACGTGTCCTTCGCCGTCAGCAGGAAATCACGCATGTAAGGCGCGTCGAGCATATCGGCGCGAATACCTGCATAAAGCGTCGCGAACAATCCCTTTTCACCCAGGCGCTTGGCCTTTACGTAGCCACGCGAGCTGTACTCGTGCAGTGCCCAATGAGGCATGCCGCACACGCCGCGTCCGCTGGCCACCAGTTGCATCATCATGACCGTCAGTTCGGAAGTGCGGACCTGCGCCGGTTCAATGTCGGCCGGCTCCAGGAAGCGCGTGAAAATATCCAGCCGATCCCGCTCCACTGGATAAGTGATCAGCGTTTCAGTGACCAGGTCCTCCGGCACGATGTAGGGCTTGTTCGCCAGTGCATGCTGGTTGGCCACGGCGAGCATTGCTTCGTAAGTGAACAGCGGCACATAGGTGATGCCGGGAATGTCCAGCGGGTCTGAAGTGACCACCAGATCCAGATCACCGCGAGCCAGTGCCGGCAACGGAGCGAACGAAAAACCCGAAGACAGATCCAGTTCGACCTCCGGCCAGGAGTCACGGAACTGGTCGATGGTCGGCATCAGCCACTGAAAGCAGCTATGGCATTCGATAGCCATGTGCAGACGCCCGGCTGTACCGCCTGCCAGTCGCGCAATGTCGCGTTCGGCGCTGCGCAATTGGGGCAGCAATGAATCGGCCAGTTGCAACAGGCGCAGCCCGGCGCTGGTAAAGCGCACCGGTTTGGTCTTGCGCACGAACAACTGCATACCCATGCGCTCCTCCAGTTCCTTGAACTGGTGGGAGAGGGCGGACTGGGTCAGGTGCAAGCGCTCGGCAGCTTCCACAAGGCTGTCGGCCTCGCGTAAGGCGTGCAGGGTTTTGAGGTGACGTATTTCAAGCACCTTGAGCGCTCCATGAATGAAATTTGTGATCAAAGAGAAAACAATGAGTTTGTCTCATGTTTGTCTGGCTGTCGACAATAGCGCCATCTTTTATGGCGAACGCAGCATGGCTTTGGCGCACAGCCTTGGATTTCCGCGCATCCCCGCCAAGAGCCGGTAAGGGATTTTCAGCGGCCATTTTGCCGTTGATCCCGATTCATCAAACTGTCACGCAACTGTGGCAGCGCGCTTTGAAAAACATCATCAGACTTATTGCCTACTGGGGATCTGTTTTTTGGTGTTTTTCATGCGGGTTTTACTCTTTCTGGCCGCGCTCTTGTGCGGCTTGCCGTCTTTTGCGGCCTCTCGATGCGATGTCAGTGCTCCTGTACAGATTGCCGAACTCAAGGAAGTTCGTATTGCCTATCAAAGTATCGGCAATGAATCCGACCCTGCCTTGCTGCTGGTCATGGGCCTTGGCGGGCAGCTGATTCACTGGCCTGACGAAGTGGTGGTTGCCCTTTGTCAGCAAGGCTATCGGGTGATTCGCTACGACAACCGCGATGTTGGCCTGTCGACCTGGGTCCAGCCTCCTGCGGATGCCAACCTCACTTATGAAGTGCTGCGCTACAAGCTCGGCTTGCCGGTGTCTGCGGTCTATTCCCTGACCGATATGGCCGATGATGCGCTGGGCTTGATGGATGCGCTGCACGTTGAACAGTTTCATGTGCTGGGGGCGAGCATGGGCGGCATGATTGCTCAGCATCTTGCCGACCTTGCCCCGCAACGAATCGAAAGCCTGACCCTGATCATGACCAGTTCCGGCGCCCAGGGCTTGCCGATGCCCAATGCTGCCTTGATGCAATTGCTGGCCCGCCGTGGCGCGCCCAACCGCGAGATTGCCATCGAGCAGCAGGCGGATCTGCTGGCCGCCCTGGGCAGCCCGCAGATCAAGGACGATAGGGAAATGCTCCTGCAACAGGCTGCAGCCTCTTATGACCGGGCCTTCAACCCCGAAGGCGTAAAACGTCAGATCACCGCGATTCTGGCCGAACCCAGCCGGGTCGAACTGCTCAACCGCTTGCGTCTTCCGGTGCTGGTGGTCCATGGAACGGCCGATCCACTGCTGCCGGTCATGCATGGCGTGCATGTCGCTGCGCATATCCAGGGCAGTCAGTTACGCCTGATTCCCGGCTTGGCGCATCGCTTTCAGGAAGCGTTCAAGGCGCCGTTGCTGGCGGCAGTGTTGCCTTATCTCAAGGCGCAGCATGAAGACGGACGGCATGTGGCGCAGTTGTAAGCCAGACGTGTATCGTGACTGTTTTCTGCCAAGTGCGAGCGTCACGATGACCACTCCCCTGAAAATCGATTTCGTTTCCGACGTTTCCTGCCCGTGGTGCGCCATTGGCTTGCGTGCCCTGGAGCAGGCCCTTGAGGCGCTGGGTGATGAAGTGCAGGCGCAGCTTCATTTCCAGCCCTTCGAGCTGAACCCGAACATGGTTGCCGAAGGCCAGGACATCAAGGAACACCTGGCCGAGAAATACGGCTCCACGCCTGAGCAGATGAACGACATCCACGAGAACATCCGGGCGCGTGGCGCAGAGCTGGGGTTTGTCTTTACCCAGGGCGAGCGGCGCATCTACAACACGTTCGATGCCCATCGCCTGCTGCACTGGGCTGAACTGGAAGGCAAGCAACCGGCGTTGAAGCAAGCCCTGTTTACCGCCTATTTCACCGATCTCGCAGACCCGTCCAGCCACCAGACTCTGGCCACTGTGGCGCAAAAAGTGGGACTGGACCGCCTGCGTGCCGAGGCCATTCTTGCTTCTGGCGAATATGCCGCCGAAGTACGTGAGGCTGAACAACTCTGGACCTCACGCGGCGTCAGTTCGGTGCCGACCATCGTGTTCAACGACGAATACGCCGTGTCTGGCGGCCAGCCTGTCGATGTGTTTGTCGGCGCGATCCGGCAGATCATCAACAAGAGCGTGTAAGAACTGCGCTGGTGGCATCGTTTGTAGGACCGGCTTCAGCCGGGAAGAGGCCTGTGCAGGCGCTTCATCTTCATCGGCCTAAATACCGCCTTCCCGGATAAATCCGGTCCTACGGATTGTGAGCAGCGCCCCCGACACAGACCGCTTGCCGAGTTACAACTTGAAGGTATCGACAACACTCCTGAGCCGTCCGGCCTCAAAGTCCAGCTCGCCGCAGGCTTTGAGGGTTGCATTCAGGTTGTCGGTGGCCTGGTGGTTCAACTGGCTGATCGCATGCACATCACGGGTCAGTTGATCGACGGCAGTGGTCTGTTCCTCGGTCGCCGCGGCGACTGTCAGGCACACGTCATCGATCTCGCTGATACGTGACACGACGCTCAGCAGGCTGGCGCCAGCCTCGGTTGCCACCCTTACGCTCTGGCTGCCCATTTCATGGCTGAGGGACATGGTCTCGGCAGCCTGTGTGGCACCGTCCTGCAGCGCCTGGATCACTGCGCGGATTTCTTCGGTCGCATTCTGGGTGTGATGGGCCAGGCTTCGGACCTCGTCCGCCACCACCGCGAACCCTCGGCCTGCCTCACCCGCTCTGGCCGCTTCAATGGCTGCGTTCAAGGCCAGCAGGTTGGTCTTGCCGGATATCGTCGAAATGACTTCCAGCACCTTGCCGATATTGGCGCTTTTGGCGTTGAGGTCTTCGATCTGGGTGCGTGTCGTTTCGATGTTCTGTTGCAACTGACTCATCGTATCGACCGTTTTTTCGACCAGCGTACTGGTCCAGTCGATCTGTGTCCTGGCGCTGGATGCACCTCTTGAGGCTGCCGAGGCACTTGAGGCTATTTCCTGTGCTGCCGCTCCCAGTTCTTCGATAGCTGCTGCAACGGTGGTGGTGTAGCCCGACTGGTGCTCCGACTTTTCCACCGAAGAGTTGGACGCCGACAGGACTCGGCGGGTGGCTTCGTTCAAGGCCTGTGTCGTGGATGAAACTTCGGTGATGGAGGCATGAATCCGGTCGCCGAATCGATTGAAGCTCTCGGCCAGGTGTCCGAACTCATCGTGGGAGACAATCGACAAGCGCCGTGTCAGGTCGCCATCGCCCTGAGCAATGTCTTCCATCGCGTGGTTGATCAGGTGCAGGGGTTTCATCAGCACGCGCATCAGCAATCCGAGCAGCAGCAAGGTAATCAGGCCGGCAACGATTGTGGCGATGATTGCTGAGTTACGGAACGCCGAGATACTGGCCAGGGCCGCCTGCTTATCCAGCACGATGCCGATGTACCAGTCCTGTGAGGGCAGGCCTTTGACGGGGGTGAACAGGGTAAGTTTCGGACCATCCACCGACGCAGCTTCGACCAGTCTGTCGCTCAGCGTCAGCGTCTCTGCGGGAAACAGGTCGGCCAGGGTCTTGCCGATAAGCGCCTTGTCCGGGTGAACCAGTATCTTGCCGGCCTTGCTCACCAGGAGGGCGTAACCGCCACCCTCGAACACCTGCGCATTGATGGTCCGGGAAATGGTCTCGATGTTCAGGCTGGCACCCAGAACCCCAAGGGTTTGCCCGCCGGAACGGATGACGGCCGCCTGAGTGATGATCCGGTAATCGATACCAGCGCCGACGTAGGGTTCTGTCATCGCTGTGCCCTGATCGATGGCATCCTTGTACCACTGCCGTTCCCGGCTGTCGTATCCGGCAGGCATCTGTCGCGGTGGATAGATGTGGAAGCCGCCGTCACGGGTGCCGACATAGCCGGCAATGAACTGCTCCATCAGCACCTGGCCCTGCAACTTGCCGAGTATGTTTTCAGGCGAGGGCGCCTGGCCGATGGATTCGGCAACGTTCTTGATCAGAATCATCCGCCCGTCCAGCCAGCTCTGAATGTCATGGGCCATCGAGACCGAGAGTGCGCGGGTGCTTTGTTCGATTCTCTGTAGGTTGTCGTCACGCAAGCGAACGTCATTCAGCGCGGAAAACGCGCAAAACACTGTCATGATCACCAGCGCGGCGATCAGTAATATCTTCTGGTTGAACCTGAGATGTCTCATCACTGTTTCTCTGCGTACTGGATCGGTTGCACAACAGTCCGTTGGTTTTTGATTAATGTTTAAAGCATCCCTGCTATCGATAAATTCCGGGCGAACGGGGCCGCACGTGTAGAGGCCTACATGTGAAGTTTGCCGGTAAGTAACGTGGTTCTATATTTGAAAGCCTTTGAAGCGTGTCGGGTTTACCACAGGGCCACTGTGTAACTCAGAATCAGTCGGGTTTCATCCAGGTCATTGCCAAAGTTCGAGCGCACTGTGGCATTCCTGAGTTTGATACCGACATTCTTCAATGTGCCGCTCTGGATGACATAACCGATATCGGTATTGCGTTCCCACTCTTTACCCGTGTTATTGCCCGATACACGGACATTGTCACCGCTGACATACCGGCTCATGAAGGTCAGGCCGGGAATACCCAATGCGGCGAAGTTGTAGTCATAGCGCAACTGCCACGAACGTTCTTCGATGTTGGCGAAGTCGTTGATCTGTACGAAGTTGACCAGGTAAGGGTCGGTATTGGCGATGTATGGAAACGGATCATCGCCGCTCATGCGCTGGTAAGCGGCACTGAACACGTTGGAGCCCAGGGTGTAGGAGACCATGCCGTTCGCGGCGCGGTTGTCGAGGTTGCGGAAGTTACCGTCCTCGGTGCTTTTCGAGTAGCGCAGGTCAAACTTCAGCGACTGCTGTGCAGCCAGTGGAATCTCGTAGACCACGCCACCAAAGAACTGCCGGTAGACGTTTTCCAGATTGCCGTAATACAGGCTGGTGCTGAGGGTCTTGCTGAAGTTGTAGGTGCCGCCGGCGAAGTTGAATTCATCACTGACGCCACCGATGCGGTTACCGGTGAAATCCTGATAGTTGGAGGAGCTGTTGAACTTGATCTGCTCCAGCTGGCCGCCTTGCAAGACCAGCTTGTCGATATCCTTTGAGGTCAGCATCGCGCCCTCGAAGGTCGATGGCAGCAGGCGGGTGTCATTGCTCGACACCACCGGGCTGCGGAAGGCAAGAGAGCCGACCTTGAGCACGGTCTCGGACACCTTCGCCTTGGCTGTCAGTTCCAGTTTGGAGTATTCGCTCTGTGAGCCGCGGCCGTTTCTTGAACTGAGGTCGGCTGGCAGCAAACCCGTGCCACCGGAGCCATCGCCGCCGTCCAGCTTGAAGCCTGCCATGCCGAGGGCATCGATCCCCAGACCCACTGTTCCGGCGGTATAACCCGACTCGAACCTGAGCATTGCGCCCTGCGCCCATTCCTGTGCCGAGTCGCGCCGGGCAGTGGGTGGGCCGTTGCGAAAGTCACGGTTGAAGTAGAAGTTGCGCAGATCGACACTGGCCTTGCTATCGGCAATAAAGTCTGCCGAAGCGCTCATTGGAATAACCAGCGCGCAAGTACTGACGAGTGCAAAAGTCTTATTGATCGACATTTTCGTTATGCTCCGAGTAATGGCAGATTCAATCGGTACGGTTTGTTTTTATAAGGAGTGCAACGTTGCCTGGAACATTTCCTGTGGGCAGCACGCAGCAACCGGGGGAATACCCGGTTGTGCGTAACTTGCCAGCAGAAAAACTATTGAATCAGAGTGTTGTTTCTATACGGCCAATTCTGGACTTGGCTTCAAAGTAACTACCGGGCTGTTGGGTGATCTGCAATTGACCGGCACACGGCGCCAGAATCGAAGTTTCCATCTTCATCGCTTCCATCACCGCGATAACTTGCCCGGCCTGTACGGATTCGCCATCGGCGACGACCCAGGTATGCAGATTGCCTGCGACCGGAGTAACGACCGCTTGTGGGTCCTGTGCTTCGGCAGCCGCGACACTTTCTGTGCCGGGTGCTGCCGCGTTCAGGCTGACGCTACGCAGAAGTGCTGCTGGCAGGCCCAGTTCGTGACGCTTGCCGTCGATCTCGACGAAGGTGCGCAGCACGCCAGAGTCGGCCGGTGCGGCACTGCGCGGAGCGATGGTCACTTTTTCGGCGAAATCAGTCTCGATCCAGCGGGTATGCACAGCGAAAGTATCGGTGGCGGTGAAGTCGTCATGGTCCATCACTGCACGATGGAACGGCAGCACCGTCGCCACACCGTCCACGTTGAACTCGGCCAGGGCACGGCGGGCACGGCGAATGGCCTGCTCACGGGTGGCACCTGTGACGATCAGCTTGGCGATCATCGAGTCGAAGTTCGGCGACACTCGCGAGCCTTCGATCACGCCGGTGTCCAGCCTCACACCCGGACCGGACGGCGTCTGGAACCGCTCGATGAGGCCAGGCGTCGGCAGGAAACCATTGCCAGCGTCTTCGGCGTTGATGCGGAATTCAAAGCTGTGACCGCGAGGCGTCGGCGTGCCCTCGAACGACAGCGGCAGGCCTTCGGCAACCCGTAACTGCTCGATGACCAGATCGATACCGCTGGTTTCTTCGGTAACCGGATGCTCCACCTGCAAGCGGGTGTTGACCTCAAGGAACGACAAGGTGCCATCCGCGCTGAGCAGGAACTCCACCGTGCCTGCGCCGACATAACCGGCCTCGGCGCAGATGTCCCGTGCCGAATCGTGAATACGCTGGCGCAAGGCATCGTCGAGATAAGGTGCCGGCGCTTCTTCGATCAGTTTCTGATTGCGCCGTTGCAGCGAGCAGTCGCG
The DNA here is from genome assembly GCF_015471405.1 of Pseudomonas cichorii. GTDB lineage: Bacteria > Pseudomonadota > Gammaproteobacteria > Pseudomonadales > Pseudomonadaceae > Aquipseudomonas > Aquipseudomonas serbiensis. The sequence goes on along the minus strand of NZ_BLVZ01000002.1, from coordinate 262,109 downwards.
AGTCCCTGCCACCACGACCCGGCCATGGCGATCAGCAATGATCTGCGCCTCGATATGCCGAGGGCGATCCAGGAAGCGCTCGACAAAGCATTCGCCACGACCGAATGCCGTGACGGCTTCACGTACTGCCGACTCGTACAGCTCACTGACTTCTTCAAGCTTCCAGGCCACTTTCAGGCCACGACCGCCACCGCCGAACGCGGCCTTGATGGCAATCGGCAAACCATGTTGCTCGGCAAAGGCGACCACTTCGCTGGCGTCGTTCACCGGGTCTTCGGTACCGGCTACCAGTGGTGCGCCGACCTTCAGGGCGATTTTTCGAGCCTGGACCTTGTCGCCCAGGGCATCGATGGTGCTCGGGTCCGGGCCGATCCAGGTCAGGCCTGCATCGATCACTGCACGGGCGAAGTCGGCACGTTCCGAAAGAAAGCCATAACCGGGGTGAACGGCGTCGGCACCGGCGCGAGCCGCGACCGCCAGCAGTTTCTCGATGTTCAGGTAGCTATCGGCAGGCCGCTCGCCGTTCAACGCATAGGCTTCGTCGGCCTGGCGCACATGCAACGCATCGATATCGGCATCGGCATACACCGCCACCGAAGCAATGCCATAGTCGCGGCAGGCACGGGCGATACGGACGGCAATCTCACCACGGTTGGCAATCAGAACCTTTTTCATTGCTTGTTTGTCTCGTCTGAAAGGGCAGGACGCACGGGCTCAAAGGCGCCCAGCGGTTTGAAGCGGATACGGGAATTGACCGGAATCTGACCGGCCAGGTCCAGGTGATAAGGCGCAACCACGCCGATAACCGGGTAGCCACCGGTCAGCGGGTGATCGGCCAGGAACAGCACCGGCTGGCCACTGGGCGGTACCTGAATGGCGCCGACGGTGGTGCCTTCGCTGGGCAACTCACCTTCGATGACACGTTCCAGTGCCTGATCGCCCGCCAGGCGAATGCCGATACGGTTCGACTGCGGCGTCACCTGCCAGGTCTGTTCAGCCAGCAAGGCCTGAGCTTCTGGCGTGAACCAGTCACTGCGCGGCCCCATGACCACATCCAGGGTGATGATCTGATCGGCGCGAGGCATGTCGAATGCCTGTTGCTCGGTCACCGATACCGCAGCCCCGCCCACTTTCTGCTGGAAGCCAAGACGGTCACCGGTCGCCAGCGGCGCAGGACCGACCTGAGCCAGGGTGTCGGTGGACAGGCTGCCCAGCACCGGCTCACGGGTGAAGCCGCCACGAATCGCCAGATAGTTGCGCAGCCCGGCAGTGGGTGCGTCGATGCTGACCCGATCACCGTCCTGCAAGGCGAAAGGCGTGTAGAGCGCCGGGCGCAGCAACTGGCCTTCAGCGGTACGCACTTCTATCGCGGCGGTGGCTCCTGTAATGGCGACCACGGACGGACCATGACTGATAAAGCTCAGGCCGCCCATGAGGATTTCCAGGCAGGCGCTTGCCGGATCGTTACCCACTGCACGGTTGGCGGCGCGCAACGATCCCCGGTCCATGGCGCCCGAGGCCGACACGCCTTGCCCGGCGCGGCCAGGACGGCCGAGATCCTGAAACAGGGTTTGCAGGCCGGGCGAAACGATTTCCAGAGCGCTCCCGGTGACGGGAGACGCTGCCGGACGGCTCGGCACAGACACCGAAACATTCTGGACGGGCAGGGGACCGGCATCGCGAAAACGCACGCGATAACCCGGTTGCAGCAATGCCGGTTCATCACGTTCCAGATCCCACATTTTCGACTCGGTCACGCCGATGATCTGCCAGCCGCCAGGGCTGGCCTGTGGATAGATCCCGCTGAAGCCGCCAGCCAGAGCCACGGCACCTGCTGGAATACGGGTGCGCGGCGTACTGCGACGCGGCACCACGAATTCGGCACCGCCGCTGAGGTAGGCAAAGCCCGGAGCAAAGCCGCAGAAGGCTACGTTGTAATCGCTGCCGGTATGGCGCCGGATCACTTCCTCGACACTGATATCCAGTTCACGGGCGACATCGGCCAGGTCTTCGCCGTTGTAATGCACGGCGATTTCGACCAGTTTGCCAGCTTCGCGAACCGAGCCGTGGACGTTGCGCGAAGCGATTCGCGCAGCCAGCGTCTCACGGCTGATGGCGCCGGGCCGAAAGTGTACGAGCACCGTACGTGCGGCAGGAATGATTTCCTGCACGCCGACGATAGGCTCCTGCTGTAGCGAGTCGAACAGGGCAAGTGTCTCGTCCAGATTCGCCAATTCAACCAGGAGCGCGTCCAGGCTGACCGGATAGAAACGCATGATCCACCTCAGGTAAATGTGCGGATGGTGACGCCTGCTTCAAGCAGGCTGTTTTTCAGGTTGCGGGCGATGGCGACCGCGTCCTGGTTGTCGCCGTGTACACAGATCGAATCTGCCTGCAGATTGATCAGGCTGCCGTTCTCGGCCTCGATGACGCCATCGCGTACCAGACGCAACATGCGCTGGGCGATCAGTTCGGGATCGTGCAGCACGGCACCCGGCTTCGAGCGTGACACCAGCGTGCCCTCGGCGGTATAGGCACGGTCGGCGAAGGCCTCGGCCACGCAGGACAAGCCGGCCTCCGTGGCCCAGCCGATCAGTGGCGAGTTGGCCAGGCACACCAGCTTCAACTGGGGATCGATGCGCAGCAATGCCTGGATGACCGCCGTCGCCTGACGCTGATTGCCGGCAATGGTGTTGTACAGCGCGCCATGGGGTTTGACGTAACTCACCCGAGTGCCGACGCTGCGGGCCAGGCCTTGCAGCGCGCCGATCTGATAGATCACATCGGCAGTCAACTGGTCGGAGGGGACGTCCATGTTGCGCCGCCCGAAGCCCACCAGGTCCGGGTAGGACACATGGGCTCCGATGGCAACGCCACGAGCGGCGGCAGCCTCCAGGGTCCGCAGAATCCCGGCCGGGTCACCGGCGTGAAAGCCGCAGGCGACGTTGGCGCTGCTGACGATTTCGAGAACCGCCTCATCGTCACCCATGCTCCATGCGCCGAAGCTTTCGCCCAGGTCGCTGTTCAGGTCAATTGCACGCATCTAAATTATCTCCTTTGAAATCAGGCCGCGCCGATGAACGCAAAGATGGCACCTGCCGACTTGTAGGCCATGAACCAGGACAGCAGACAGGTCAGCACGCCAAGCACCAGCAACCAGCGAGGGTAGTGATAGCCGTCCATCAGGTCGGAACGGCGCCAGCCCACGTACATGAAAATGCTCAGGCCCAGCGGCAGAATCAGGCCGTTGAAACCACCCGCGAATATCAGCAAGGCTGCTGGTGGTTTGCCCAACACCATATACACCGACAGCGTTATGACAATGAAACCGACGGTGGCCAGGTTGCGCACACGCTCGGTGATTCGTTTCGAGAACACGGTGGTGAAGGACATTGTCGTATAAGACGCACCAATCACACTGCTGATACCCGCGGCCCACAACACCAGACCGAACATCATCATGCCGATATCGCCTGCAGCAGCATGGAATGCCTGGGCAGCAGGGTTTGCGCCTTTGCCCGACACGTCGATCACGACACCGCTGGCGACGACGCCGAGGATAGCCAGAAACAGGATGTAACGGGCAACACCGGTGACCAGAATGCCAGTCAGTGCAGCCTTGGATACCGCTTCGATATTTTCCACACCCACAGTGCCGCGATCGAGCAGACGGTGAGCACCGGCATAAGTGATGTAACCCCCGACTGTGCCGCCGACGATGGTCGTGATGGAGGCGAAGTCGATCAGATCGGGCAATACCGTTTGACGCAGGGCTTCACCCAGCGGCGGATGGGTCGCAAAGGCGGCGAAAAGGATCAGGCCCACTTTCAGTAGCCCCAGCACGATCATGATGCGGTCCATGGCGACGCCCGCCCGATGGGACGAGAAGATCCCGATGGCGAGCAGCGCGCTCAACAAGCCTCCCCACTTGGGATCAAGGCCCGTCAAGGCGTTCAACCCAAGGCCCGCACCGGCAATGTTACCCAGCATGAACACCAGACCGCCGCATATCACCAGTACCGACAGCAGATACCCGCTCCCTGGAATGGCCGCGTTGGCCAGATCGGCTGCGCGCATTTTGGTCAGTGTCACGATTCGCCAGACATTCAACTGAACGACAAAGTCGATCAGGATCGAGGCCAGGATGCCGAAGGCAAACGCAGCGCCCAGAGTTGCGGTGAACGTAGCCGTCTGGGTCAGGAAGCCTGGCCCGATAGCTGACGTGGCCATCATGAAAATGGCGGCGATCAAAGATGCGCGCCGCGCTTTTGTAAACTCTTTGGTGGTCTGTGTCACGGCATGATTCCTACAGTGAGTGGTACCTTGCTTGAGCAATGAGCGTGCCAAGCTTCATTCAATAGCTCTGCGATGTAGGTATATCAAGGATATATTGTTGAACAATCATATCTTCTTGAGTGAGCGATTTGCACCATATTGTTACCCTTTCACTCAAGCACGCTACTTAATGAAGCACGCGACACGCTTATGCCTTGCCACGCACTAAGCTCTCAGGGAACATCTGCCGGTTTTTCTCATTCTGGATTTCTCATGAACGACGCTTCTCCCTCCCTTCCTCGCACGTTGGGAGAAACCATTACCCAGGAAATCCGCCGAATGCTGGTTGAAGGCGAACTGGTGCCCGGTCAACGCCTGTCCGAAGCAGCACTGGCCGAGAGCTTGCAGATTTCCCGTAATACCTTGAGAGAAGCGTTCAGGGTCCTGACCCGCGAAGGATTGCTCAAGCACGAACCCAATCGTGGAGTGACCGTTGCAGAGCCCGATATGGCGTCGATCATCGACATCTATCGCGTGCGCCGTTTTATCGAATGCAAGGCCATCGCCCAGGGTTTTCCGCTGCACCCCGGAGCATTGAAAATGCGTGAAGCGGTCGAGGCCGGGATGCGCGCCAGGGAAGTCAAGGACTGGGTGGCAGTCGGTACTGCCAACATGGTTTTCCACAAGGCCATTGTCGAACTGGCCGACAGCCCGCGGCTGGTGGTGTTCTACGGACAGATATCGGCGGAACTGCGACTGGCCTTCGGCCTGCTCGACGATCCCGAATTCCTGCACTTGCCTTATCTGGACATGAACGCCGCGATCCTGCGCTGCGTCGAGGAGGGGCGTGTAGAAGACGCGACGGCAATGCTCGAAACCTATCTGGTGCAATCGGAGCGCACCGTTCTGGCAGCCTACGAGCGCAGCATGAAGCGGTAGGATTCATCCGGGAAGCGCTATGGCTGACGATGAAGATGCGGTTAGTGTGCAGGTTTCTTCCCGAATGAATTCGGTCCTACGGATTTGTGCGGGGCATCACCCGTGAAACCGCACCCATAACGTTACCAGCACGCTGGCGGCGACCAGCCAGGCCAGTGCGGCCATTGCCAGCGATACTTCCAGCCGCCAGCGGTCCACCATCAGGTACAGGGCCGCCAGGTAAACGAAGTAGGGAATGATCGACCACATGCCGAACAGAATGGTGGTTTTCAGGTCATCCAGCGAGCGGCCCTTGCCGACGATGTAGTGAGCAATCAGCGCAAAGGTCGGGAACAGCGGCACCAGGCCTGCAATGTAATAATTGCGGGTCTTGGCCAGTGCAGCCAGGATCACGACAACAGCTGCGCCCAGAAGGGCCTTGAGTAGCAGATCCACGATTTCTTCCCGTACGGTTTCAGGCTTGCAGCCCGTATTTCTTGACCTTGTCGAACAGCGTGGTCTTGGCCATGCTCAGTTCCTGACTGGCCTGGCTGAGGTTGCCGCCGCTGCGTTGCAGGGCTTCGCGCAGCAGGCTGCGCTCGAAGGCTTCCACCGCTTCGGCAAAACCCAGGCTCTGGCTTTCGGCGTGGTCGGATTTCTTGAACACCGGCAACCCCAGCGCGTAACGCTCGGCCACGTTACGCAGCTCGCGAACGTTACCCGGCCAGTCGTGGCTCATCAAGGCAGACGCCGTTTGCCGGTCCAGTTGTGGCGGTTCGCGGTCGAAGCGCAGTGAAGACAACTGCAGGAAATGCTCGAACAGTTGCAGGATGTCTTCGCGCCGTTCGCGCAGGGGCGGTAGCTCCAGGGTCACGACATTGAGACGGTAATACAGGTCGCTACGGAACTGGTTGGCCTTGCTCAGCTCATTGAGATCGGATTTGGTCGCCGCGATGACCCGGCAATCCACCTCGACGTTCTGGTTGGAGCCCAGCCGTTCCAGGGTCCGCTCCTGCAAGACCCGCAACAGCTTGATCTGCAGATTGATCGGCATGCTTTCCACTTCATCGAGGAACAGCGTGCCGTTGTGTGCGTGTTCGATCTTGCCGATCCGGCGCTTGCCCGCACCCGTGAAGGCATTGGCCTCATGACCGAAGATTTCCGACTCGAACAGGCTCTCTGCCAGCCCGCCGCAGTTCAAGGCTACGAACTGATTCTTGGTGCGACGACTGAAGTCATGCAGGCAACGAGCGACCAGTTCCTTGCCGGTGCCGGTCTCTCCTTCGATCAGCACATTGGCCGAGGTGTCGGCAATGTTGGCGATCAAGGCCCGCAGGTTCTGCATGGCCGGCGAGCGGCCGATGATCTTGCCTTCCAGCGAGTTGCGTTCGGCCAGTTGCTTGCGCAGTGCCCAGACTTCCCGGGCCAGCCCACGCTGCTCCAGAGCGCGACGGGCGACATCCACCAGCCGCTCCGGCGAGAATGGTTTTTCCATGAAGTCATAGGCGCCGTCGCGCATGGCATTGACCGCCATGGAGATATCGCCATGGCCGGTAATCAGCACCACGGGCAGGCTGCTGTCGCGGGCCTTGAGACGGGTCAGCAATTCCAGTCCGTCGATACCCGGCAGGCGGATGTCACTGATGACGATTCCGGCAAAGTTGTCGCCGATGCGCTCCAGTGCCTCTTCGGCACTGGATACGCCTTCGCTGGTAATGTCTTCCAGCGCCAGCGCCTGTTGGCAGCCGAGCAGTACATGCGGATCGTCTTCGACGATGAGTACAGTCAGGTCGGTGTTCATTTTAGGATTACTCATGGTGAACGCTCAGGTCCTTTGAGGTGTTCGCGAATACCCACATCTGTAGGAGCGAATTCATTCGCGAAAGGCGCTATGAAGGTCGAAAGGCATATGGAAGACCTCATGAATCCGCCTCCACGTCCTTGACCAGCGGCAGCCACAACACGAAGGTTGTGCCGCCTGCCGGATACTCGGCACTCAGACTGCCACCTGCTGCTGCCGCGAGGCTGGCGGAAAGGGTCAGGCCCAGGCCCAGGCCCTGTTCACCGGGTTTGGTGGTGAAAAACGGTTCGAACAGATGCTTGCGGGCTTCGTCGTCGATGCCATGGCCGTTGTCGCGTACGAGCAAGCGATAGCGATCCTCGACCACTTCACCTGCAAGCCACAATTCGGGTTGTGGTTGGGCATGCATCGCATCCAGGGCATTACCGATCAGGTTGACCAGAATCTGCTCCAGTCGCGTCTGATCTATTCGCAGTTCGGCATCGATGAAGTCCTGATGCAGGTTCAGGCCAAAGTTTTCAAGACGGACGCTCAATAACTGCAAGGCTGCGTCCACCGCCTTGCTCAACTGCGCCTGGCCCTGATCGTTGCCGCGCCGGGCAAAGGCCCGCAGGCTGGCGGTTATGCGCCCCATGCGGTCCACCAGATCGTTGATGGTGCGCAGGTTGGTGCTGGCGGTATCCAGAGCACCGCGTTCGAGGAAGCGAACGGTATTGCCGGACAATGTGCGCAAGGCTGCCAGTGGCTGGTTCAGTTCATGGGCGATGCTGGTGGACATCTGACCGATGGCGGCAAGCTTGCCGGCCTGAACCAATTCATCCTGGGCCTTGCGCAGCGTGTCCTCGGCCTGTCGGCGCTCACGGATCTGCGCCTTGAGGCGTTCGTTGCTGGCGCGCAAGTGTTCGGTTCGTTCTGCGATCTTGCGTTCCAGTTCGTCGTTGGCGGCCTGCAGGGCCTCACGGGCCGCAAGCCGGGTGGAAATCACCTTGCGTCGCTCGTTCCAGGCAATCAGCAAAAAGGCCACCAGCGCACAGGCCACTGCGACCAGCATGCCCTGGCTGGCGGCTTCGCGGCGCAGGTCTTCGAGCGGGGTAAGCAGAGTCAGGTGCCAGGGCGTATCGCTCAGTTGCCGGGTCTGGGCCAGATAGCTGACTTGCGTGTGCTCCTTATCAACACTGACATTGGCGGGGAAGGTGAGCTTTTCAACACCTTCGGCCAGGGTTTCGCGTTCCAGTGGCACCAGTTCGTTCAGCGGCCACCAGTAATATTGCAGACTGCGCGCCAGACGTTCCTTGATGGTCGGGTTCAGTGGGCGCACCGACTTCAGACGTCGGGCCGGGTCGCTGGACAGGATGATGATGCCGTTTTCATCGCTGACAAAGGCCTCCATACGCGCCCGCTGCCAGCGTTCTTCCAACGCTTCCAGTCGAACCTTGATGACGGCGACGCCAATGATCCGGCCTCTTTCCTCCAGCCCGTGGGCCAGGTAATAACCGGATTCGCCCACGGTGGTGCCGATGCCGTAGAAGCGGCCGGGCAAGCCACGCACGGCATCCTGAAAATAGGCGCGGAACGACAGGTCTTCACCCTGATAGCTGTCAGCATCACGCCAGTTGCTGGTCGCCAGCACTCGTCCGGTGGTGTCCATGACGTAAATGGCACGGCTGCGACTGCGGCGGTTGAGGCCTTCAAGGTAACTGTTGACCTTGCCTTGCAGGTCGGGCGTCGGGTTTCTCAGCAGTTGTGAAACGCTGGACTCAAGCTCCAGGACGCTGGGCAGGTAGGTGTACTTGTTGATTTCACTTTCGACCGTACGGGCATGTAACTCCAGCTGGCGTTCGCCATTTTCGCTGAGGTTCTTGATGCCGTGGGTCTCGCTGAATAAATAAGCGATGTAGCCCAGGCCGATCATCAGCATGAGGATCAGCGGAGGCAGAAACAGTTGGCGTATCAGACGGGGTTTCACGGCGAGTGATGGCGGCGCAGCGCTATAGATATGAGGGTCGCATTTCATCACAGTCGTCCTGAGCCGAACAGCTACCCGTGCCCCGAGAAACGGAGCATGGGTAGCGAACGGTATTCCTTAGTGCTGGAGGATCTTGGCGAGGAATTGCTGAGCACGTTCGGAACGTGCGCTGACATCACCGAAAAACTCTTCCTTGGCGCAGTCTTCGACGATCTGCCCCTTGTCCATGAAGATCACGCGATTGGCCACTTTACGGGCGAAGCCCATTTCGTGGGTTACGCACATCATGGTCATGCCTTCGTGGGCCAGTTGAACCATCACGTCGAGCACTTCGTTGACCATTTCCGGGTCGAGGGCGGAGGTCGGTTCGTCGAACAGCATGACCACCGGGTCCATCGCCAGGGCGCGGGCAATCGCCACACGCTGCTGCTGACCACCGGAAAGCTGGCCCGGATGCTTGTGGGCGTGGGCGGAAAGGCCGACGCGATCCAGCAGCTTGAGACCTTTCTCGGTGGCTTCGGCCTTGCTGCGGCCCAGCACCTTGATCTGCGCGATGGTCAGGTTTTCCACGATGCTCAGGTGCGGGAACAGCTCGAAATGCTGGAACACCATGCCGACCCGCGAGCGGAGTTTCGGCAGGTCGGTCTTTGGATCGGAGATCGACGTGCCATCGACCACGATGTCGCCTTTCTGGAAAGGCTCCAGAGCGTTCACGCATTTGATCAGGGTCGATTTGCCGGAACCGGACGGACCGCAGACCACGACCACTTCACCCTTGCTGACCTCGGTGCTGCAATCGGTCAGTACCTGGAAGTCCCCATACCACTTGTTGACGTTCTTGATGGAAATCATATGGCAAACCTTTTTTGCAGACGCTTCACCAGCAACGAGGCGGCAAAGCTGATCGTGAAATACACCACACCGGCGATGATCAGGAACTCATTGGCGCGGCCGATAATGTCGCCACTGGCGCGCGAGGCATTGAGGAAATCCACCAGACCGACCGTGTAAACCAGAGACGTGTCCTGGAACAGAATGATGCTCTGTTGCAGCAACAGCGGAGTCATCTTGCGAAACGCCTGAGGCAGGATGATCAGGCGCATCATTTGCCCGTAGGTCATGCCCAGGGCCTTGGCGGCACCCATCTGACCCTTGGAGATGGACTGCACACCGGCACGCACGATTTCGCAGAAGTACGCGGCCTCGAACATCATGAACGCCACGACGCAAGAGGTGAATGCACCGATCGGCGTGTCTTCACCGGTGATCCAGCGCAGCACGAACGGCACCGCCAGGTAGAACCAGGTGATGACCAGCAGCAGCGGGATCGAACGGAAGTAGTTCACGTACGCACCGGCCACATTGGCCAGCAGCTTGTTCGATGACAGGCGCATCAAGGCCAGGATGGTACCGATGACGAGACCGCCGACGATGCCCAGGGCCATCAGTTGCAGGGTCATGACCATGCCGTTCCACAGGCCCGGAATGGCTGGAATGATTCCACTGAAGTCCATTATTTACCCCCCAGGGAAATCAGGCCCGGCACTGCGACTTTCTTCTCGATCAGACGCATCAGCAACATCAGGCTCATGTTCAGGGTGAAGTAGATCAGTGTCGCCAGAGTGAACGCTTCAAACAGGTTCGCGGAGAACTCGGCGGTCTGCTTGGTTTGTGCCAGCAGTTCCATCAGACCGATCAGCGACGCCACCGACGAGTTCTTGAACACGTTCAGGAATTCGGAGGTAAGTGGCGGAATGATGATCCGGTAAGCCTGTGGAAGCAGCACGTTCCAGTAGATCTGCGGCAGTTTGAAACCCATGGCGCGGGCCGCGGACTCCTGGCCTTTTGGCAGGGCCTCGATACCGGTACGCACTTGTTCACAAACCCGTGCAGCGGTGAACAGACCCAGGCAGACCACGACGCTCAGGAATGCTGAAGTAGTCGGGTTGAGGTCTTGCTTGTACCACTCCTGCAGGTTTTCAGGCAGCAGGTCGGGCACCAGGAAGTACCAGATGAACAGCTGCACCAGCAGTGGCACATTACGGAAGATTTCCACGTAGATCGTGGCGATGCCAGCCACCAGACGGCTTGGCACAGTACGCATGACACCGAGTATGGAACCCAGTATCAAGGCGATGATCCAGGCGGCAACGGCAATGGCGATGGTCCAGCCCAGACCGGAAATGAACCAGTCCAGATAGGTTTCGCTGCCGACACCGGTGGACTTGAAGAATACGCCCCAGTCCCAGTTGTAATTCATCAGGGTCTCCCCCTCTTGTTGTCGAAATGCACGCACCCGTCTCGCATGAATCCGTTCGAGCCCTTATGCACACCAGACCCGCCTTCAGACTCCGTCCTGGCGTTTATTGTCTGGGTACAGTGAGTGATGAGCGGTTTTCCGAACGGGCCGCAGCCTGTTCGGAAAACCGTGAGTTCACGGTGTGTCGGTTACTCAGGCTTTCTTGGCTTCAGCAGCTTTGTCGTTCGGTTCGGCGATCAGCTTTTTCAGCTCTTCGCTCATCGGGAACTGCAGGTTCAGGCCTTTTGGCGGGATTGGCGACTGGAACCACTTGTTGTAGATGGTGTTGATTTCACCGGATTTGTAAGTGGCAACGATGGCGTCATCGACAGCTTTCTTGAACGGCGCGTCGCCTTTGCGAACCATGCAGCCGTAGATTTCATAGGATTGCGCGGTGCCCGTCACAGCCCAGTCGGTCGGCTTCTTGGCCTTGGCCATTTCGCCTGCCAGCAGTGCGTCGTCCATCATGAAGGCGACGGCACGGCCCGATTCCAGCATCTGGAAGGATTCACCGTGGTCCTTGGCGGAGATCACGTTCATGCCCATCTGCTTGTCAGCATTCATCGCTTTGAGGATGCGCTCGGACGTGGTGCCGGCGGTGGTCACGACGTTCTTGCCTTTCAGGTCGTCGAAGTCCTTGTAGGACGAGTCAACCTTGGACAGCAGGCGAGTACCGATCTCGAAGATACCGACCGAGAAGTCCACTTGCTGCTGGCGCTCTACGTTGTTGGTGGTGGAGCCGCATTCCACGTCAACGGTGCCGTTCTGTACCAGCGGGATACGGGTCTGGGACGTGACCAGGTTGTACTTGACCTTCAGGTCCGGAATGTCGAGTTCTTTCTTGATCGCTTCAACGATTTTCAGCTGGATATCGTGGGAGTAGCCAACCGGGATGCCGGAAGCATCGGCAATGTAGGAAAACGGGATGGAGGCGTCACGGTGACCGAGGGTGATGGTGCCCGATTCTTTGATCTTCTTCAGTGTGCCGGTCAATTCTGCTGCGAAAACTGGAGTGCTGATCAGAGTGGCGGCGATTGCTGCGCCCAACAGTTGGGGAACGATACGCATCGATGAATCCTCGAATTCGTTTTTATTAAGAGGGCTGCCAGTAGCAGGCCCGATTTCTCAGTGAATGCTTCAACGGCGTCCGAGCCAGACACACGCGACAGTCGAAGCTATCGACAAAAAGTGTAGAGCATGAGTCGTGCCAAGGATCTTTCGTGTATCCAAATATTTGATTTTATTAGGTTTAATTGTATTTTTTGTTGCGCGGTCGAGCTGCGGGCGTCCGGGTTTCCGAACTGAGGGTGATGGCCTGTTCGGAAAACCGAATAGGACGGATGGACGTGTCAAAGCGCAGCAGAAATGAAAAACCGTTGCAGCGATGCAACGGTTTCAGGGGACGCAGACATTAACGTCTGCCGGAGCAGGAATCAGCGGCTGCTATCGGCTGTTTTCAGTGTGTTGCCCGCGGGTACAACGGCGACCTCGGAGCGGGGTGTGCCGTCCGGGACCCAGTTGTAATTGACGGGCAGGGCGCGGTAAACCCAATTGCTGATGGCGTCGCCTGACGGAGCCTTGCCGTTGTAGGGGCTGACATACTCCCAGACGATTTCTCCCTCGCGGGTTACCTGAAAGAAGCGACCGTTCATGCCTTCATCGATCAGGGTATTGCCATTGGGCAAGCGGCGGGCACTGCTGATGAACGAGCTGTAGAACGCCCAGCCAGGCTGTCTTGAGTTGGCGGCAGTGTATTGCCAGACCACTTGCCGGGTAATCGGATCGATTTCCAGAACGCGGGAGCCGCTGTTCAGCCCCAGAGGTGCCGAGGGGTAACCCGCACTGCCCTGATTATCGAAGACCAGCACGTTGCCTGCGCCGGGTAATCCGGCGGCGATGATGTGCGCGTCATGCTGACCGACAAACTGATCGACGGGGCGTGGCACTTGCAGTGCTGTCTTGCGATCGATGGCGGGCAGGTTGGGGCCAAGATGCCAGACAACCTTGCCGCTGGCCTTGTCGATGATTGCGATGAAGTTGGCGTTACGTGAATCCACCACCAGATTGTCCGGGTGGAAACGCTTATCGCCAGCGTCGAACCATTTGTTGGGGCCGACGACGCTCAGGTTGTTGATGTGCAGATAGTCAGGGTTGTCGGTGGCATGCACCAGCTTCAGTTGTTCGACGGTAAAACCGAACTCTTTCAGATGCTCGCTCGCCAGCCATTGCCATTTCACTTCGCCAGCAGGCGAGACTTCATAGATGACGTCATCGATCACTTGCGGCACCTTGAAGCCTGCGACCTTGTGTACTTTGTTGGCCAGCACCAGCGTATTGCCATTGCTCAACCTGCGTTGGTCATGATGCTGTTGAGCGGCCCCGCCCGGTGCCTTGTCGCCCCATTGCCAGACGACCTGACCGTTCCAGTCCAGTTCGCCGATGCTTTGATTGCTCAGGCCATTGCCTGCCGCACCGAGCTTGCCCGGATCTTTCTCCGAGAGTTGCAGCAGCACGCGCCCACGTTCGCCACCGACCAGTTGCGGGTCGATGATTGCGGAGGGAAAGCCCTTGTGGGGCCAGCGTTTTACCTCATTGCCATTCATGTCGATCAAGTGGGTCTGCTTGTCGGCACCCGAAAAGACCACATACTGGTTGTACGCCTTGGCGGGATCGTAAAGGGTCACGCCCGTTGGGTAGACACTCGGGGCCGCCTGGGCCGTGAGCGCGAATGCGGACACAGCCCCTGCCAGCCAGGCAGCTTTTGAAAAAGTCATGGTTTTACTCCAGTCAGTCCGGCCAGTCAGAAGTCGTAACGAGCAGTCATGCCCAGCGTGCGCGGCGTACCCAGCAAGCCGCCGTAGCCGCCGTTGGGTTCACTCCACAAGGTCGTGTAATAGGTCTTGTCGAAAGCGTTCTTCAGCCACAGCGAGACGTCCCACTGACCTTGGCCGAGATCTCCGCGCAAGCCGGTGCTGAGGTTGACGACGGCGTAGCTCGGGATCTGCGCGTAATCGGAGTCTTCAACAGTGCCCACGGCCTTGGAGCGGAATGCATAGCTGGCCGTGACGTACTCTTGCAGACCGTTATCCAGATCCCACTTGTACTCGCCATTGACGTTGGCGATGTATTTGGAGGCTCCGACCACCTGATGACCGCTCAGGTCGCACGAAGCGGGCGCGCCGGCCTGCAGGCTGACTTCGGGTGGGCAAGGCGCATCTTTATAAGAGGTGTAACGCACGTCGTTGTAAGAGCCATTGACGTTCAGCGTCAGCCCGCGAATCGGCAGAATGGTGCTTTCCAGTTCCAGACCGCGAGAGCGCACGGTGCCGGCGTTGGTCAGGTATTGCACGCGGTTGGCGTTGTCATAGGCGTTGGTCTGGTAGCCGTTGACCTGGGTCCAGAACAGGTTGGCGTTGAGTTGCAGGCGACGATCCCAGAGCGTGCTTTTCAGGCCCAGCTCTGCGTTGTTGGCGCGCTCGGTGCCGATCAGCAGCGAGTCTGCACCGGCTGTTGGGGCCGTACCGACCGCCAGGTTGACCCCGCCGGATTTCTCACCGTGGGAGAGCGTGGCGTAGCCCAGCAGATCGTCGGTGAAGTGGTAACTCAGGTTGAGCATGCCCGAAGGGCTGGCGGTGTACTGGTTCAGGTCGCCCGACTCGTAGGCACCTGTGCGGGCATTGCGTGCGGTGAGGGCCGCGCCGGTAACAGTGGCACCGCCTTGCGGAGCATCGCGTTGCACCCAGGCATTCTTCTCTTCATAAGTGCCGCGAACACCGGCAGTGAAATCCAGTTTCGGCGTGAGGTGCCAGGTGCCCTGGGCGAAGAGGGCAAAGCTGTTGGTTTCGATATGGCCTTTGCCCAGGCTGTTGACGTTGGCCAGTGCGCCGGTGGCGGTGCCGTTCCAGATATCGGCCTGCGGGCCATAGTTGGTGAACGACTTGTTATCCAGATCGGAGCCGAAATAGTACGCACCGACTACGTAATCGAAAAAGCCGCCGCCAGGGGACGCCAGGCGAAATTCCTGGGACCACTGTTTATCTTCCACCGATACGCCGCCGTTGTAGGAGGCCGATGCATTGAGGCCGTCATCGTTGCGCGGCGTGAAATTCCACCAGCGATAGGAACTCACGGAGGTCAGGGTGAAATCGTTGGCCAGCTTCCAGTTGGCTTCCAGCGAGGTGCCCCCTTGATGCACGGTCACGCGCTGGTCGCTGTTGAGGTTGACCTTGCGGTGCGAGCCATCCACCAGCGTGGCACCCGCTGCGGCAGCGCGGCTTTCGTAGCGGTTGACGCCGTTGATGGTCGGTCCGGTGCTGAACAGCGCACGGGTTCCGGCGCTGGAGCTTTCCTCGTTGTAGTCGGCAATCCAGCGCAGGCTGAAGTCTTCGTTGGGCTTGAACAGCAGTTGTCCACGGAAGCCTTCGCGTGAGCCGCCACCGAGTTTGTTACCGTCGAAGACGTTATCCAGATCGCCGTCGCTGCGGCTGCGATAAGCGGAGAAGCGACCGGCCAACTGATCGTTGAGCGGGCCGGAAATCGTGCCCTTGGTCTGGAAGTAGCCACTCTCGCCAATGGACGTTTCGATGCTGCGTTCCGGGGTAAAACCGGGCGCACGGGTATTGATGTTCAGGACCCCGGCCGTGGTGTTCTTGCCGAACAGCGTCCCTTGCGGGCCGCGCAGCACTTCCAGTTGCTCGATGTCCATGAGGTCGAACACCGCCATGCCGGGCCGCCCGAGATAAACGTTGTCGATGTACAAGCCAACGCTGCCTTCCAGCCCGTCGCTGGCCGGGTTATTGCCAAGCCCGCGGATCGACACGCTCGACTGCCGGGCATGCATGTAGGCCACGTTCAGGCTCGGCACCAGTTGTTGCAGGTCCTGGATCTGATAGATCCGCTGGCTTTCCAGCGAGGCACCGTCCAGCACGCTGATCGGAGTGGGCACGTTCTGCGAACTTTCCTCGCGGCGGCGGGTGGTGACGGTTACGGTCTTGAGCCGTGTGTCATCCGCGGTAGCACCGCTGTCGGATCTGGCAGCGCTTGTTGTCGACGGGGTTTCAGCCGCGTGGGCAAGCGAAAAGCCTGCGCAGCCCGCCAGCAACAGGGCGAGCGGCAAACGCTTGAGTCGTCCGGCGGCGATCGGGGGGGCGGATTGTTGATCATTCATGTCGCGGCTCCTGTGATGCAATGCCAAGGTCGGTTATTCCTCTTGCACTACTAATATTCTTTTTAGTTATTTGAATATGTATTTATAAGGTTTTACTGAATAAGAGATTGCCTTTATAAGGAGTGCTACCGAGGCAGAGCAAATGCATTTGCCCGATACTTTTTATGTGAAAAATGCATATCGACCTTCGCCAACTCCGTCACCTGATTGCTCTGGCCGAGCATCGAAGCTTTGTCGCCGCTGCTGTGGCGGTGAACCTGTCGCAATCCGCTTTCAGTCGCAGCATCCAGGCGCTGGAGCACAGCGTCGGCTGCCAGTTGATTGATCGGGTCAGCAAGGACCTGACGCCGACCCAGCAAGGGCAGGTGGTGCTTGAGCACGCGCGGCGTCTGGTCAGTGGTGCCAGGCAACTGACCAGCGAGATCAGCCAGTTCAATGCGCTGGAAGCGGGCGAACTGCGTTTCGGTTGTGGGCCGGCGCCAGCGTCAGGTCTAGTGCCCCGTGCGATAGGCAGCTTCATCAGCCGCCTGCCCAAGGCACGGGTTCATTTTCAGGTGGACGACTGGCAGAGCCTGGGCAAGCGTTTGCTCAATGAAGAGTTCGAGTTCTTCGTGGCCGATACCCGGCAATTCGAGGCAGACCCTTCCTATGTCACGCACAAGCTGCGGCCGCGCAAATGGCATTTCTGCTGTCGCGCCGGGCATCCGCTGGCGCAGCGCGAGACGATTACCGCCAGCGAATTGCTGAGCTTCCCGCTGGCCGCGACCCTGCGGCCACCGAACCTGCGCAAGGTGATGGCCGACCTGAGCGGCCAACCGGACTTCGCGCCTAACGTCGAGTGCGAGAACACGTTCAGCCTGCTCGCCGTGGTGATGAGTTCTAACGCAATCGGTATCAGTGGCTCTTACAGCGATGCGCTGTACTACGCACGGCAGGAGCTGGTGCGTTTGCGTATCGAAGGTCTGGATGACCAATGTGAAGAGTTGTTCACGCGCTATGGCATCGTCAGTCGGGCCGGTTATCGATTGTCGCCTCTGGCGCAGGAGATGATCGAAGAGATCAAGAAGGTCGATCAGGCAGAGGACGCGGCCCACGAATCGTTGCTGACCAATCTGGCGGTGTGATGCCGCCTTGGTATGCAGGCCTTGCATATGAACTATTCAACAAATGCACTTGCTGAATACCCGCCCGGATCGCGAAATAACCGCTATTAGCCTGCACATCAACGGACCGACCCCATGAGCAAATCCATACGACAACTTTTCAAGCCCCTGCTGGGAATGCTTCTCGCCGGCCTTATCGGCAATGCCCAGGCCAGCGATGAGGCAGTGACCATCCGCATCGGCTCACCGGATCAAGGCGCCGGGAGTTTGCCATTCGTGCAAGGTGTGGTGGGGCTTGCGCACATCCATCAGCAGCTTGAGCAGGAATTTGCAGCGTCCGGGGTGAAGGTGCAGTGGCATTTCTTCAAGGGGGCAGGGCCTGCGGTCAACGAAGCTTTTGCCAACCAGCAACTGGACTTCGCCTGGCTGGGCGATCTGGCTGCAATCATCGGTCGCTCCAGCGGTTTGCAGACTCGCCTGCTGCTGGGCGCACGTGGCGCCAACATGTATCTGGCGGTGACGCCGCAATCGGGTATTACCCGGCTGACCGACCTCAAGGGCAAGCGCGTGGCGGCCTATCGTGGCACGGCAGACCAGCTTTCATTTGCCAAGGCACTGGAAAGCGAGGGCCTGAAAGAGCGCGACCTGCAAATCATCAGCCTCGACTGGGCCGCCGCCCGCGCGGCACTGGCCAGCGGGCAGATCGATGCGACCTGGTCGGGCATGGGTGTCCTGGGGCTTGAGAGCAAGGGCATTCTGTTTCCGGTGAGCACCAAGCAGCTTTCCCGTCAGTCCACCACTCAGGCTGGGCTTGTCGGCAGCCAGGCCTTTATCGACAAGCATCCGGAATTGACCCAGCGCCTGATCAATGTGCTGGTCAAGAACGCCGTGTGGCTGAGTGATGTGCAGAACCTGCCGGCCTATAGCGCGTTGATGGGGGAAAGAAGTTCAACGCCAGCGGCCTTGTTCGAGCGGGAATTGAAAGGCGATGACCTGAAATTCCGCAACTCGCCGCGGCTGGACCCGTTCCTGAAAACCACCCTGCAAAACAGCGTCGATCAGGCCAAGACCCTTGGCCTGATCCGTCGCACTTTCGCGGTGGATGAATGGGCCGAGCCACGTTTCGTCGACAGTGCCCTGCAACAACAGAAACTGACAGATTTCTGGCCGGTATTCGATGCCGCTGGCAATGCACTCTGACCTGACAGGTAATCTCCCATGACTGCAATCAAGAACGTGCTGTACATCATGTGCGACCAACTGCGCCGTGATTATCTGTCGTGCTATGGCCACCCGCATCTGCACACCCCGAATATTGACCGTCTGGCACAAGCTGGCGTGCGCTTCGCCCGGGCTTACACCCAAGGCACCATTTGTGGACCTTCGCGAATGTCGGCCTACACGGGCCGTTACGTCAGCAGCCATCAGGTGGCCTGGAACTCCGTGCCCTTGCCTCTGGATGAACTCACCATCGGCGACTACCTGCGCCCGGCCGGGATTCGCACGGCGCTGGTGGGCAAGACCCACGCCACGCCCAATCTGGACGCCCAGCAACGCCTGGCTCTGGAACCTGACAGCGAGCAGGCCGAGAACCTCAACGAAGTAGGGTTTGAAGCTTTTTTCCGCCACGACGGCATCTACCCGGACGATCCGGTTTTTGCCGACAAGCGTGAAAGTGCGCCTTACACCCATTACCTGCGCAATCTGGGCTTTGATGGGGTCAATCCCTGGCATGACTGGGCCAACGCCGCTGAAGGCGAAAATGGCGAAATCCTCAGTGGCTGGAAAATGCGCCATTCGCACTTGCCGGCCCGTATCGAAGAGCAGCATTCGGAAACCGTTTACACCACCGACCGCGCCATCGACTTCATGACGGAGCAGGGCGAGCAACCCTGGTGCCTGCATCTTTCATACATCAAGCCGCATTGGCCTTACATCGCCCCGGCGCCTTATCACGCGCTGTACGGCAAAGAGCATGTGATTGCGCCGATACGCGCCGAAGCGGGCAAGGAGAGCGACCATCCGGTTTACGCGGCATTCCGCGAGCATCAGGAAAGCCGTAATTTTTCCCGTGAAGAAGTGCGCCTGAATGTTATCCCGACCTACATGGGGCTGGTGAAGCAGGTGGACGATCAGCTCGGGCGGCTGTTCGATGTGATGCAGAGCAATGGGCGTTGGGACGACACGCTGATCGTCTTCACCAGCGACCATGGTGACTTCCTTGGTGATCACTATCTGGGCGAGAAAGAGTTTCTGCTTGAACCCGCCGTGGGCGTGCCGCTGATCGTGCGCGATCCGCGTCCGGCAGCCGACGTGACCCGTGGCAGTGTCGATGAGCGACTGGTGGAAACCATCGATGCCTTGCCGACCTTTCTGGAAGCTCTGGGCTTGCCCGGTGCCGGGCATCGTCTTGAAGGCCGGTCGCTGATTCCGCTGCTGCATGGCCAGCAACCGCAATGGCGCCAGTTCGCTATTTCCGAATACGACTATGCGTTCCAGGCACCTGCCCGTGAGCGTTTGGGACAACCTATCGATCGTTGCCGGATGTACATGGTGCGCAGCGAGCGCTTCAAGTACCTGGCCTATGACGGTTTCCGCGCTCAGTTGTTCGATCTGGAAAACGATCCTCAGGAACTCAACGATCTGGGTGCCGATCCGGCGTTCGCCCAGGTGCGCGAGCAACACCAGAGCTACCTGTTCGACTGGTTACGGGGCTTGAAACGGCGCACGACGATCAGTAACGAGGAAATCGATCAGCGTGGGCAACGATTCCGTTATGGCGAGCTGGAAGATGACGCGATGGTACAGATCGGCGTCTGGTGAAACATCGCGGGCGTGAGAGCGCCCGCGAACGTTTCAGGTCAGGCACCTTTGATGGTGACGCTTTTTTGCCCGGCGACACCCACCGGGACTTCGCCCTGCAAGGTCACGCGACGCACGATGCGTTCCTGCTGGCCGTAGTCGTCCACGGCATAGTGCTGGGTGGAGCGGTTGTCCCAGATGGCAACATCTCCTGCCGTCCAGCGCCAGCGCACGGTGTTTTCCAGGCGAGTGACATGGCTCTGCAACAGACCGAAGAGATGGGCCGAGTCGCTTGCCGAATAGCCCTTGATGCGTTTGACGAAATGGCCGAGCAGCAGGCTTCTTTCACCACTCACCGGATGCACTCGTACCACCGGATGCTCGGTTTCATAGACGGTGGAAGCAAAGACCTTGCGGTAGTTATCAAGCTTTTCCGAGGTCACGCCGGGCCGGATGCCCGCGTAGTCATATTCGTTGCTGTGCAAGGCCCAGAGTTTGTCGGCCAGTTCGCGTATCTCCGGCGAAAGATCGTTATAGGCCGCAGCAGTATTGGCCCACACGGTATCGCCACCGGAAGCCGGTGCGATGACCGAGCGCAGGATCGAGGCCTTGGGGTAAGCGTCCACAAAAGTGACATCCGTGTGCCAGGAGTTGGCGCGCTGGCCATCGGCACCACTCAATTGCATCAGGTAGCGGGTCCCGTCACGCACCGGAACCGTCGGGTGTGCAATGGGTTCACCCAGCAGCTTGGCAAAGGCTTCCTGACTCTGATCGTCCAGGTGAGTCTGGCCGCGAAAGAACAGCACTTTGTATTGCACCAGTGCGGCCTGGATGGCGTCCACGGTGGCGGCATCCAGATCAGCGCTCAAGGCGACGCCATTGATCTGTGCGCCGATACGGCCTGCAATCGGTTGAATATCCAGCGTCAGGGGGTTGGGTTGGGTAGCAAGTGCTGCCTGGCTCATGGCAAATCCTCTTTATCTATGGTTAGAACCAAAAGGTCTATCCGGTATTTATTTTGTTCGTTGACGGCATAAGAGCTTGCATTTAAAACCTCAACCCATTCGTCAGGCCAATACCTTTGGCCTCATTTTCAAATGCCTGGAATGCATATGGATCTGCGTCAATTACGCTACTTCATCGCGCTGAACGAACACCGCAGTTTCGTGCGCGCAGCAGACGCCATGGGGATTACCCAACCGGCGTTCAGCCGCAGTATTCAAGGCCTGGAGCAAGAGTTCGGGTGTGTGCTGGTGGAGCGCGCCAACAAGGATCTGCGACCGACGCCTGAAGGCCATGTGGTGTTGCAACATGCGTTGCGACTGGTACAAGGCGCTGCATTGCTGAGCAGCGAAGTGGCGCAGATGACCAAGCTCGATGCCGGTGAAATACGCTTTGGCTCTGGACCTGCGCCAGCCATGCGCCTGATTCCCGAAGCCATGTCTCGCTTCATCGAGGCCCACCCCAAAGTGCGGGCTTATCTGGAAGTGAACAACTGGGAAAAACTGGCCCGCAGCCTGGCTCGGGAAGAGATCGAATTCTTCGTGGCCGACACCCGCCAGTTCGAGTCAGACCCGAACTTCCAGACCCGGCCCCTGAAAGCGCGGCGCGGCATGTTCTTTTGCCGGGCAGGGCACCCGCTGCTGAGCAAGGAAAGCCTGTCCACCAATGACATGTTCGATTACCCGTTGGGCGCGACACTGATCCCGCCGGGCATCCGTAAAGGGCTCGCCAACCTCAGTGGCCGCTCCGACTTCACCCTGCATATCGAAACCGCCCATTTCCCGGCCCTGATGAAAATCGTGCAAAGCTCCAACGTCATCGGCATCGGCCCGCAAGAAGCACTGGAGCACGACATCGCCAACGGCACCCTGGCTCGCCTGCACTGGCGCAACCTGCCCGACGAACTCGACAGCCTGAGCGCCCGCTACGGCATCGTCAGCCGTGCAGGCTTCAGACTGTCACCGGCGGCGCGGGCGATGATCGAGGTGATTGTTGAGGTGGATGAAGACAATGAGTGACCCCATCTGTGTGGGAGCGAATTTATTCGCGAATATCGGCCTTCGCGAATGAATTCGCTCCTACTGTACCCACTCACTCACCTTGAAAGGCTTGCGGATCAACCGTTCTCTGGCGGCGATATCCACGGAGGATTGCAAGGCGGCGAGGAATTGCGGGTCGAGTTGTGAGGGGAAGATGTCAGCCATTTTTTCCGTGCGCAGGTCTTTTTCCAGTATGGCTGCCGGGTAGCTCGCATAGTTGGAAACCAGATCGATATAGGCCTCTCGTCGGTCAGCCAGCGGGTGGCCTGTTCCTGGGCCTTGAGCAGACGAGCCACGGCTTCGGGGTGGGCGTCGACGAAGGCTCCGTCAGCGACCAGTACGCCCTGAATATTGCCCGCGCCGCCCAGGTCCCTGGAGCTTAGAGGCAGTTCTGCCAGGCCCTTGGCTTCAAGAGCGGTCAGGCCCGAGAGTGCCCAGGTGGCGTCGATCTGTTTGGCGGCCAGGGCTGCCAGTGCGGCATTGAAGTCCAGGTTGATGACTTTCAGGTCTTTCTCGCTAAGGCCCTGGCTGGCCAGCGCGGTATCGAAGGACAACTGGCTGGCCGTGCCGCGAAATACAGAAACCCGTTTGCCCTTGAGATCCTGCAAGGTCTTGATGCCCGAGCCTGGCACCACCGCCAGATAATGCTTGATGCCGCGAGCGGCGGCGCTGAGCAGGCGGGTATCGAGCCCGTTGGATTTGCCGATGATGGCTGCCAGATCACCCAGATAGGCCAGGTCCACCTGTTTGTTGGCGAACGCTTCATTGATGACCGGGCCTGCGCCCTTGAAGAACACCCACTGAATCTTGATGCCTTCATCGGCAAAGGCCTTTTCGTAAATCTGCTGGCTGCGCAGCACATCGACTATGCCGCCTCCGCTGTTTCCGGCTCCGGCGCTGAGGTCCGGCACGGCGATGCGGATCTCCTTGAGATCGGCGGCATGGCTGGCGATGGAGGTCAGGGCAAGGGCGCATCCGAAGGCCAGGGATTTGAAGATCTTTTTCATGGGCTGTCCTGATTGTTCGCGGAGAACGCCTAATAGACACAGCTTTGGATCAGTCCAGAAATAATATTAATTCCACGTTTAATCACCCAATGGAATAAACCGCATGTTCGGGGCGCGCTGCGGGACATGCATTGCATGCAATAAAAGTATTCTTTAAATGCATTGGATGTCTGGCTTGCATCCGCACTTAAATGGCGATACTTATCTCTATATGGAATTCCTGTCTGTTTTTATAGATCGGATAAGAATATGCAAATAGCCTTTATGCAGCAGCCGACAGCGGAGTTCTGATATGGCTCGTGACTCCCTTCTTTCTATTCCGCAGCCTGTTGCGTCTTCCCGGCGCCGGGCTGTGGCTCCGGTATTCAAACGGTATCTGTTGGCGTGGTATCTGCCCCTCGCACTGGCTGTGCTCTGGTGGGTGGCCAGCCGCAATCACTGGATGAGCGAGCAGATCCTGCCGGCACCTTCGCTGGTCTGGCAGAGCGCTCTGGAGCTGGCAACCTCTGACCTTCCCGGCAACTTGTGGATCAGTTTGCAACGCCTGTTCTGGGGCTTGCTGGCGGGGATCTCGGCGGGTGCCGTGCTGGGTGCCTGGCTGGGTTTCAGCCGTCGGGCCGAAAGGCTGGTCTTGCCGACATTTACCTCGCTGGCGCAAGTGCCGACCCTGGCGTGGATTCCGCTGTTCATGGTCGTGTTCGGCATTGGTGAGATGCTCAAGCTGGTGGTGATGATCAAGGCGGTTATCGTTCCGGTAACCCTGCACACCCTGATCGGCGTTCGCGATGCCCAGCCTCGCTTGCGCGAAGCCGCTGCCGTTTTACGTCTGCCTCTGCATTTGCTGATCCGGCGTCTCATTCTTCCTGCGGCCTTGCCGTCTTTCATGGCCGGCGTGCGGCTGGCGCTGTCGTCTGGCTGGTCTTCGTTGCTGGCAGTCGAGTTGCTGGCTTCAAGCGAAGGGATTGGCTACCTGATGGTATGGGCTCGGCAATTGTTCATGCTCGATATCGTGTTCGTCTGCATTGCCGTGATCGGCGTGATTGGCGTGCTGATGGATCGCGGGATTGGCTTGGCGGATCGTAAATGGGTGTTCTGGCCCCATGCCGCGACCGCCGAGTTTCGTGGTCGCGCTCCAGCGCAAGGGCTTGATCGAATCGTTCCCTGGATTCTGCCCTTTGCCTTGCTGGCGCTGTGGCAAGCCGCCAGCCAGTGGGGCTGGGTCAATGCCAATATTCTGGTTTCACCGCTGCTGGTGATTGAAACCCTGTGGGCCGGTCTGCTGGATGGTTCGTTGCCGCAAGCGATGGGGCTGAGCCTGAGCCGTGCCTTGGGAGGTCTGTTTCTGGGCGGTACGCTGGGGTTTTCTTTGGGCTTGCTGCTTGGCTTGTCGCAACCCCTGGAGCGTTTTCTCGGGCCGACACTGGCTGCGTTCAGGCAAGTCGCCATTTTCGCCTGGGTGCCCCTGATCACAGCCTGGTTCGGGTTGGGAGAGCCGGCCAAGTGGGTATTCGTCGGGCTTGCGGCATTTTTCCCGCTGTTCATTGCGACCCAGCGCAGCGTCGCCAACCTGTCACCGCAACTGAGGGAGGCGGCCCAGGTCTTGCGCCTGAACCTGTGGCAACGCTTGACTCGCATGGTGCTGCCGGGTGCTGCACCGGGGATTTTTGCCGGCCTGCGCCTGAGCCTGATCTATGCCTGGCTGGGCACCATCGGTGCCGAATATTTCATGCCATCCAATGGCGGCATCGGCAGCCTGATGATCGGTGCGCAGCAACTGCTGCGCATGGACGTCATCATGAGTGGCATGCTGTTGGTGGGCCTGACCGGCGCGGTACTCAACGAAATCGGACAACGCATTGAAGCGCGGGCAACGCGCTGGAGGCATGCATGACAGCCCAGACCCATTCCATCGTGAACTTCAACCATGTGGGCAAGGTGTTCCAGACCGGTCATGGCGATGTGGAAGCGATTCGTGAGTTCAATCTGCAAGTCGAGGAAGGCGAGTTCATTGCCATCGTAGGCTCCAGTGGTTGCGGCAAATCCACGCTGTTGCGGCTATTGATCGGGCTGGACACCGAGTTTCGCGGTGAAATCCTGGTCGACGGCAAGCCGGTCAGCGGCATTGGCAGTGAGCGGGGGATCGTGTTTCAGGAGCATCGCCTGTTCCCGTGGCTGACGGTCGAGGAAAACATCGAGCTGGGCTTGGTCAACGAAGGGCTTGGGCAGAAGGAGATGCAGCAGAGGATCGCTGACTTCATTGATCTGGTTGGCCTCAAGGACTTTACCAAGGCCTATCCCCACCAGCTTTCAGGCGGCATGGCCCAGCGGGTTGCGATTGCCCGAGGGCTGGTGGCGAGCCCTCGTATCCTGTTGCTGGATGAACCGTTTGGCGCACTGGATGCGCTGACACGCCAGCAGATGCAGGAAGAACTGCTGGCCATTCGCGAGCGGGCAAAAATCACTACGGTACTGGTGACGCATGATGTGGAGGAAGCCATCTTCCTGGCCGATCGGGTCGTGGTCATGGAGCCAAGGCCTGGCCGTATCAAGCGCATCGTGGATATAAAACTGCCGCATCCTCGTCAGCGCAGCAGCTTTGATTTTCATCAGTTGCGTGAAGAACTGCTGCATGAGCTGACCAGCGATGACCATTACGTCATTCGCGAACCTGAGCAGATACGCAATCTGCCTGCGGCGTTTATTGCCTGTTAGTTCTTCGCGAATGAATTCGCTCCTACGCGGTGTAGGAGCGAATTCATTCGCGAAATCGATCTTCAGGCTGCCGCGATAGCTGATTTATTCGGCACAACCTTTTCCAGATAACCCTGTACCCCGGCCTGCTCTTCAGGCGTGGTGAACAGCCCAAGCTTGGTGCGACGCCACAGGATGTCGTCAGCGTTGGTTGCCCACTCGTTGGCGCACAGGTAATCGACTTCGCGGGTGTACAGGCCTGCGCCCAGATGCTCGCCCATGTCTTCCAGGCCGTTCACGCCGTCCATCAGGCGCCAGCTGCGGCTGCCGTAGGTGATGGACCAGCGTTGTGCGATGGAAACAGGCAGCCATGGGTAGCGTTTGCTCAGCTCGGTTGCCAGTACCTGCGGTGTGGTCATCTCTTCTGCGCCCGGCAGTGCGGCCTTGGCGGTCCAGCTCGGCTTCATCCGGGTGAAGAACGGAGCCAGTTGCGCCAGCGCCGATTCGGCCAGTTTGCGATAGGTCGTCAGTTTGCCGCCGAACACCGAAAGAATCGGCGCTTCGTTTTCGCCGCCCGACAACGACAGGGTGTAGTCGCGGGTGATGGCCGAAGGATTATCGGATTCATCGTTGCACAGCGGGCGCACGCCCGAATAAGTGTGCAGCACGTCACTGCGGCTCAATTGCTTCTTGAAGTGGTCGTTGGCCACTTTCAGCATGTAATCCATTTCGCCATCGGTGATCTGTACCTTGGCCGGGTCGCCCTGATATTCACGGTCGGTCGTGCCGACGATGGTGAATTTGTCCAGGTACGGAATGGTGAACACGATGCGCTTGTCTTCATTCTGCAGGATGAAAGCGTGTTCGCCCTCGTACAGCCTTGGCACGATCAGGTGGCTGCCCTGAATCAGGCGGATGCCGTAAGGCGAGTCCAGCTTCAGGTCTTCGCGAATGAACCTGGCAACCCACGGGCCAGCGGCGTTGACCAGTGCCTTGGCCTGTACCGAGAACAGCGTGCCGTCGGCGCGCTCCATTTCCAGGTGCCACATGCCTTTGGTCCGACGGGCACTCAGGCAACGGGTGCGTGTATGGATGTGAGCGCCGTTTTCGCGGGCGGCCATGGCATTGAGAACCACCAGACGCGCGTCATCTACCCAGCAGTCGGAGTACTCAAAACCGCGAGTGATGGAAGCGTTGAGCGGGCTGTCCGCCCCGAAACGCAGGCTACGTGACGCAGGCAGTTTTTCGCGCTTGCCGAGGTTGTCATAAAGGAACATGCCGGCACGGATCATCCAGGCCGGACGCAGATGCGGGCGATGTGGCAGGACGAAGCGCATCGGCTTGACGATATGCGGCGCCTTGGCCAGCAATACTTCGCGTTCGGCCAGAGCCTCTCTCACCAGACGGAATTCGTAATGTTCCAGGTAGCGCAGCCCGCCATGGATCAGCTTGCTGCTGGCTGACGAGGTGTGGCTGGCCAGGTCATCCTTTTCACAAAGGAAAACCGACAGACCACGGCCCGATGCATCCGCTGCAATACCGACACCGTTGATACCACCACCGATAACGGCAATGTCGTAGACCTCGGAAAGCGATGGTGCTGACGCAGTGGAGTGGGGCATTGGGTGGCCTCCTGGACAATTCTTGAATAACGCACGAAAGGCGAATTTGAACATTGATGTTCGTTTGTGAAAATCATAGCTCAAGAAACAAGGCGCTGCCAGTCAGTATTTATTGAAAATACTGATGAGGATGAGGGGAAAGGAATAAAAACGAACATCGTAGGACGATTTTCGCAAATGCTTGCCTGTGCAGCCATGCCCCGCAGGAGCGAATTCATTCGCGAAAAGGCCGCTGCATCTGTATGAGATTGCACGCGGCCTTCCCGGATAAATCCGGTCCTACAGTTCGCAAAAAACGATGTGAATCAAACCACTTCGAGGCGAATCTTGTGCTGGGCAAGCAATTGCTGAAGTGCCGGCACAGGTGCCTGATCGGTTACCAGACAATCGATCAGGGTGATAGGGCCAAGCCGCACCATGGCGTTACGCCCGAACTTGCTGGAGTCCGCAGCCAGCAGCACTTGCCGGGCATTGGCAATGATTGCCTGGGAAACCCGGACTTCCTGATAATCGAAATCCAGCAGGCTGCCGTCTTCGTCGATACCGCTTATCCCGACCAGAGCAAAGTCGACTTTGAACTGGGTGATGAAATCCACACTGGCCTGACCGACCACGCCACCGTCACGGCGTACGTTGCCACCGGCCAGCAGGACCTCGAAATCATCCTTGCCGCTCAGAATGGAAGCCACGTGCAGGTTGTTCGTGATGATTTTCAGGTTGTTGTGGTTGAGCAGGGCGCGGGCGATGGATTCGGTGGTGGTACCGATATTGATGAACAGCGAGGCGTTGTCCGGGATCTGTGCGGCGATGGCTTCGGCGATCCGTTGTTTCTCGTCACGCATTTGGTCCGCACGCATGGCGTAGGCGGTGTTTTCGATGCTTGAGTCATAGGCCGCGCCGCCGTGGTAGCGACGCAGCAGGTTCATTTCCGCAAGTTGATTGATATCCCGGCGGATGGTTTGTGGGGTCACGACGAACAGCGTCGCCATTTCCTCGATGCTCACATAGCCGCGTTCGCGAACCAGTTCGAGGATTTGTTGCTGGCGGGGAGGCAGGTTCATTGTTTTTCCTTAGGGCACCCTCTGCAAATGGCGCCCATGATGCCGCAGCCGGGCCTCGGCTGTCAGCTTCAATAATCTGCTCCCCGTCCTGCTTACTCCTCGTTTTCGTGTGGTTCCCAGTCACGAGTGCGCTCGACGGCTTTCTTCCAGCCAGCGTAGAGCTTCTCTTTTTCTGCCTCGTCGCACTGAGGCTCGAACACACGCTCGATCACGGCCTTGTTGCGCAACTCGTCCAGACTGCTCCAGAAGCCAATTGCCAGACCAGCCAGGAACGCTGCGCCCAGAGCGGTGGTTTCGCGCATTTGCGGGCGCTCGACCTGAGTGCCGAGGATGTCGGCCTGGAATTGCATGAGGAAGTTGTTGGCGACCGCGCCGCCATCGACGCGCAGAGACTTGAGACGTTCGCCCGAATCCTGCTGCATGGCGTCCAGCACATCGCGAGTCTGATAGGCGATGGATTCCAGTGCGGCGCGGATGATGTGGTCGACTTTCACGCCGCGAGTCAGGCCGAACAATGCGCCACGGGCATAAGGGTCCCAGTAGGGCGCGCCCAGGCCGGTAAAGGCCGGGACCAGATACACGCCGTTGCTGTTCTTGACCTTGTTGGCGAAGTACTCGGTGTCCAGCGCGTCGTTGACGATTTTCAGTTCGTCACGCAGCCACTGCACAGTAGAGCCGCCGTTGAACACCGCGCCTTCCAGTGCGTAAGCCACTTCGCCACGCGGGCCGCAGCCAATGGTGGTCAGCATGCCGTGGGCCGACTTGACGGCTTTCTTGCCGGTGTTCATCAGCAGGAAGCAGCCGGTGCCATAGGTGTTTTTCGCCTGGCCCGGTTCCACGCACATTTGCCCGAACAGCGCGGCCTGCTGGTCGCCTGCGATACCGGCAATCGGAATCCCGCTTTTGCTGTGGCCATAGACTTCCGAGGATGCCTTGACCTCGGGCAGCATTTCGCGAGGGATATCCAGCACATCGAGCATGCGCTGATCCCATTCCAGGGTATGGATGTTGAACAGCATGGTGCGCGAGGCGTTGGTGTAGTCGGTGACGTGAATCTTGCCGCCGGTGAATTTCCAGATCAGCCAGCTATCGACGGTGCCAAACATCAGCTCGCCCTTGCGTGCGCGCTCGCGGCTGCCTTCGACGTTATCCAGAATCCACTTGAGCTTGGTACCGGAGAAGTACGGGTCGGTGACCAGGCCAGTGGTTTCCTTGATGTATTCTTCAAGGCCGTCGCGCTTGAGCTGCTGGCAGATCTCGGTGCTGCGGCGGCACTGCCAGACGATGGCGTTGTAGATCGGGCGGCCGGTGTCCTTTTCCCATACAACCGTGGTTTCACGCTGGTTGGTGATACCGATGGCCGCGATCTGATTGTGATGCAGGTCAGCCTGAGCCAGGGCCTTGGTCATGCAGGCGGTCTGGGTGGCGAAGATTTCCATCGGGTCATGCTCGACCCAGCCAGCCTGCGGGTAATGCTGGACGAACTCGCTTTGGGCGGTGCTCACCACGTTGGCGTTGCGGTCGAAAATGATCGCACGTGAACTGGTGGTGCCCTGGTCAAGGGCAATGATGTAGTTCTTGTTCTGAGAGTCTGTCATTTCGATTGCCTTGCGTTATTGGGGGTATTCAAGCGGAAGTCTGTGCTTTGCCGCGAATGGCTTCAGGAGCCTGTTCAACGGCGACGGCGCTGGGCAGATGACGGGCGATAAGCCCGCGATAGCCGGCAGCACCCAGGCAGGCACCCAGAATCGGTGCAAAGATCGGAACCAGGAAATACGGTATGTCGCGCCCACCGGTGAACGCTATCTCATCCCAGCCTGCAAGGAATGTCATCAGTTTAGGGCCGAAATCCCGTGCCGGGTTCATGGCGAAGCCGGTCAGCGGCCCCATGGATGCTCCGATCACGGCAACCAGCAAGCCGACCAGCAAAGGCGCCATCGCGCCGCGTGGCAGGCCGTTGCTGTCATCGCCCAGAGCCATGATGACGCCCATCAGCACGGCAGTGATCACCACCTCGACCAGAAACGCCTGGCCCACTGAAATGGCCGGGTTCGGATAGGTTGAGAATACCGACGCCAATTCAAGGCTTTGCACGCTGCCACGAATCATGTTGTGTGCATGTTCGTAATCGAAGAACAGGCTGATGTAAAGCAGATAGACCAGCCCCGCACCACAGAAGGCACCGGCAATCTGTGCGCTTATATAGAAGGGCAGTTTTTTCTTTTCGAAGCCTGCAAAGAGGCTGAGTGCGATGCTGACGGCAGGGTTCAGGTGAGCGCCCGAAACACCGGCGCTTATGTAAATCGCCATGCTGACGGCCAGACCCCAGATGATGCAGATTTCCCACAAGCCAAATGAAGCACCTGCGACCTTGAGCGCTGCAACGCATCCTGTGCCGAAAAAAATCATCAGAGCGGTGCCAAGGAATTCAGCCAGGCACTGGCCTCTGAGCGTCGGTTGTTGCATTGATATGGTCATTTGAACCTCATTTTTTTGTTTTTTGCGGCTTCGTATGCAAAGCACCGATGCTCATCATCTGCCGTATCGGGAAAACCCCATTCCCGACCGGTTTTACGAATCTTGTTGAAAATTGAATTTCAAAAATATTCGTAAACGAAAAAATATAGACAAGAAACAATGCTGTCAAAGGTTGAAAGTGAACCGTTGACGATATTTTCTGACAGCGAAATTTGATTTTTCTCCATTTTGTGTAGGAATTATTTTTTTGATTTTAAAGGGCTATCACTGAGGTGTATGTATTGAGACAGGGCTTTTGCGCTGCATTTCGCCTAAAGTAATGGCCGCCTTGAGTTATCAGGAGTGTCGTATGACCCCCGCGCTGGATTTATTGAAAAAGGTTCGCGCCGAACATCGTATTCACAGTTACGAACATGATCCGAAAGCAGCGTCTTATGGGCTGGAAGCGGCCGAAAAGCTTGGCCTCGAAGCGGCGCGGGTGTTCAAGACCCTGCTTGCCAGCACTGAAAAGGGGGAATTGTTGGTGGCCGTGGTGCCGGTTGCCGGAACCCTGGATCTGAAAGCCCTGG
The DNA here is from genome assembly GCF_015471405.1 of Pseudomonas cichorii. Classification (GTDB taxonomy): domain Bacteria; phylum Pseudomonadota; class Gammaproteobacteria; order Pseudomonadales; family Pseudomonadaceae; genus Aquipseudomonas; species Aquipseudomonas serbiensis. The sequence goes on along the minus strand of NZ_BLVZ01000002.1, from coordinate 230,308 downwards.
CCAGTGCCGCAGCGGCGAAGAAAACCGAAATGGCCGACCCAGCTGCGGCCCAGCGGGCAACCGGTTATCTGTTGGGCGGGATCAGCCCCCTGGGGCAGAAGAAGCGTTTACGCACCTTCATCGACCACAGCGCCCAGCCTTTTGAGACGATCTACGTCAGTGCAGGTCGGCGCGGGCTGGAGGTTGAGTTGTCGGCGGCGGTGCTGGCCGAACATACCAAGGCGGTTTTTGCCGCAATCGGGCGGGAATAGTTCGCTCTCACTTCAAGGTCGGAGCGAATTCATTCGCGAAAAGCGATCTACAGAACCGAATGCGCGGCAACACTCCCGGCAGCCGGAAACAGCACCAGATGCTCGGTGGTCACCCGGATGCCGACTTCTTCCCCTGTCATATGATCGGCATGGCCCGGGAAGATGGCTTCAAGCTGGCTGCCTGTCGGTAACTGCAAGCGATACAGGGTCGAAGCGCCCTGGAATGTTCTGCCAACGACCCGTGCCTTCAGGTCGCTGTCGGCGGCATAGACAATATCGTCCGGCCGCAGCAACACGTCGACGGCACTGCCGCTGACGCCCGGATAGGCGCGATTGCCACGCAGTACGCCGATTTCGGTCTGTACCGACTGTGGATCTACCAGTTGCCCGCGAATGAAATAGCCTTGCCCGATGAAACTGGCCACGAAAGGCGTCTGCGGTTCGTGATACAGGTTGTAGGGCGTATCCCATTGCTCAAGCCGACCTTCCTTGAAGACACCCACATGGTCGCTGACCGCGAAGGCTTCCTCCTGGTCATGGGTCACCAGAATCGCGCTGGTGCCACGAGCCTTGAGAATGTCGCGCACTTCATGGCTCAGGCGTCGGCGCAATTCACCGTCGAGGTTGGAAAACGGCTCATCCAGCAATAACAACTGCGGCTCCGGAGCCAGCGCTCGGGCCAGCGCGACACGTTGCTGCTGTCCGCCGGAAAGCTCATGAGGATAACGTTTGCCCAGCGAGCCCAGATTGACCAACTCCAGCAATTCGTCGATCACCTGATTCAGGCGCGGGTGTTTACGGATACCGAAGGCGATGTTCTGCGCCACGCTCAGATGTGGAAACAGCGCATAGTCCTGGAACACCATGCCGATCCGGCGTTTCTCCGGCGCGAGGGTCCAGCCGGGGCGTGAGATGACTTCGCCGGCCAGCGTGATCTCGCCGGCATGGATCGGTTCAAACCCGGCAATGGCGCGCAAGGTCGTGGTCTTGCCGCACCCTGACGATCCCAGCAGACAGCCGATATCCCCGGCGTTGAGGTGCAGGTTGAGGTCCTGCACCACACGTTGATCCTGATAGCCGCATGCCAGATTGCGCAGATTCAGCAGCAGGGTATGACTCATTTTGGCTGATAGGACGGCGCGACCAGAAACTCCAGCAGGGCTTTCTGGGCATGCAGGCGGTTTTCGGCCTGATCCCAGGCGACCGAGCGTTCATCATCCAGCAGGTCGACGCTGATTTCTTCCCCGCGATGCGCTGGCAGGCAATGCATGAACAGGACGTCTTCGGCAGCCAGGTCGAGCAAGGCCCGAGTGACCTGGAAAGGGGCGAACAGCGCGATGCGTTTGGCGGTTTCTTCTTCCTGGCCCATCGAGGTCCAGACATCGGTACTGACCAGATGCGCGCCGGCGACTGCTTCCTTCGGATCACGGGTGACGGTCACGCGATCACCGGCCAGTGCCAGGAACTCCGGGTTTGGCTCGTAGCCGGAAGGGCAGGCCACGCGCAACTGGAAGTCAAACTGTATGGCTGCTTCTATATAGCTGTTGCACATATTGTTGCCGTCGCCGATCCAGGCCACCGTCTTGCCCTTGATCGAGCCACGATGCTCCAGGAAAGTCTGCATGTCGGCCAGCAACTGGCACGGATGCAGATCGTCGGACAGCCCGTTGATCACCGGGACGCGGGAATTGGCAGCGAATTCGGTCAGGTTGCTGTGGGCAAAAGTACGAATCATCACCGCATCGAGCATGCGTGACATGACCTTTGCACTGTCGGCAATCGGCTCGCCACGGCCCAGTTGGGTGTCGCGATGGGACAGAAAGATGGCCTGACCACCCATCTGGATCATGCCCGCTTCAAAGGAAAGACGGGTACGTGTCGAGGATTTCTCGAAGATCATCCCCAGCACTCGATTCTTGAGTGGTTCAAAAAGCACGCCGCGATTTCGCAGGTCTTTAAGCTCTACGCCACGACGGATCAGGCCCAGAAGCTCATCTGGGGTGTAATCCATCATCGAGAGAAAGTGCCTGGCGCTCATTATTAACTACCTTTTTTGCAACAGACCGCAGGTTCTGAAAGCCGGTTTTTATCGGGAAAACGGCATGACCTGAGGCGAAAGCCGCACGGGGGCGACGAATAAGGAAGGCGCGATAGTATAAAAAAATGTCGCGTCTTACCAATAGCATGCTTACTTCAGAGAGAACGAAGTCCGTAACCGCAAAGGCGCTGGTTGAAACAGCCCTGTGGCCGGTCCGCTGATTGCAGAAGGCAGCATTTGTACACTGACCAAACAGTGCTTGGCAATTGATGCCGATCCTGTAAAAGTCCGGTCTTGTGCCTCTACGCTTATGCGACGTGCTTCACGGCGTTGAAAGGTTGCCCGTTTCCTTAACTGCTTACGTGAGTTATAAAGAGTTACAAGTAACTGCTCAATATCAATCGAGGAGCCGGGAATGGACTCAAAGGAACGACAACTAACGGAGCTGCTTGGGTTGACCGCTCGTACCCTGACGCACCTCACCGCTTCGATGACGTCGATGTCTTTTGAGTTGTTGCGTAGCGAAGACGAAGTCACGCGGGCTGCCGGACGTCGCATGATCGACCGTATGGCGACCATCAGTTCAGGTCTTGATGACCACTGGCGTCTGATCGGCGAACTGACGGGCGTGCATGTCGCTCAGGAGCAGATCGAAACTGTCACTGAAATCCAGTTGCAGCGTAAGGTCGTGACCCCCATCGGCAACTGACCGACTGAGGCCATCCGCCCGCCTGATGGCCCGCGATTCACGAGACGAACGTCTCTGGCGCGCTCGGCAGTAACGTTCCATATTCTTGTCAATGCAATCAATCGTGACTGCCATGACAAGAATATGAGGCTGCGATGATCAGGACCGAGCACCACCGCGCTTGCCACCTGTGCGAGGCCATCTGCGGCCTCACCATCGAAACCAGTGCATCCCCGGATGCTGCCCCGATCATCACCTCGATCAAGGGCGACCCGCTCGATGGTTTCAGCCGTGGCCACATCTGTCCCAAGGCCGTGGCCCTGCAAGATATCCAGAATGATCCCGACCGCTTGCGCCAGCCCATGTTGCGTGTGGGGAGCCAATGGCAGCCGATCGAGTGGCAGGATGCTTTTGATCTCGTCGCCGAGCGCCTTTTTGCCATTCAGCAGCAGTATGGGCAAAACGCAGTCGCGGTCTATCAAGGCAATCCCAGCGTGCATAACTATGGGCTGACGACCCATAGCAACTATTTTCTCGGCTTGCTCAAGACCCGTAACCGTTACTCGGCCACTTCTGTCGATCAACTGCCGCATCACCTCACCAGTTTCCTGATGTATGGCCACGGTCTGTTACTGCCTGTGCCCGATATCGACCACACCGATTTCATGCTGATCCTGGGCGGCAACCCCCTGGCCTCCAATGGCAGCATCATGACGGTGCCTGATGTCGAGAAGCGCCTGAAAGCCATTCAGAAACGTGGCGGCAAAGTGGTTGTGGTCGATCCTCGGCGCAGCGAGACGGCTGCGATTGCGGATCAACATGTCTTTGTCCGGCCCGGTGGCGATGCCGCGCTGCTTTTCGGTCTGCTCAACACCTTGTTCGAGGAAGGCCTGACCCGCGAGAGTCATTTGCCCGTCGATGGTCTGGAGCAGGTGCGAGAGGCGATCAAGGCGCTGAGCGCCGAAGCCATGAGCCCGCGTTGTGGGATTCCTGCCGAGCAGATTCGCCAGTTGGCCCGTGATTTTGCTGCCGCTGACAAAGCTGTGTGTTACGGGCGCATGGGAATTTCCACTCAGGCCTTTGGAACGCTGTGTCACTGGCTGGTGCAATTGATCAATCTGGTGACCGGCAACCTTGATCGGGTCGGCGGAACCCTGTGTACCGAACCTGCCGTGGATCTGGTCAGTTCGACTTCAGGCGGGCATTTCAATCTCTGGCAGAGCAGGGTTTCCGGTTTGCCCGAGTATGGCGGCGAGTTGCCGGTTTCGGCGCTGGCAGAAGAGATTCTGACCGAAGGGGAAGGGCAGATACGTGCCTTGGTCACGGTTGCCGGCAACCCGGTACTGTCCACGCCCAACGGGCGCCAGTTGGAAGAGGCTCTGGACGGGCTGGATTTCATGCTCAGTATCGATCTGTACATCAATGAAACCACTCGTTATGCCGATCTGATCCTGCCTTCAACCTCGGCGCTGGAAAACGATCATTACGACACGACTTTCAACCTTCTGGCGGTGCGTAACGTCACCCGCTTCAATCGTGCGATCTTTGCCAAGCCTGAAGGCGCATTGCATGACTGGGAAATCTTCGTCGGGCTGGCCAGGGCTTTTGCGGCCAAGGCCCAAAAGGAACTGAAACCGACGATGCCTCCTGCGGCAATCATCGACCATGGCCTGCGCAAGGGCTTTTATGGTGAGGCATCGGCTCACGCTTTGTCAGTCGAGGCCTTGGGCAATTACCCGCACGGGCTGGATCTGGGGCCATTGAAACCCAATCTGACACCTCGCCTGAAAACCGCCAATGGACGTCTCCAGGCGGCTCCTGAAGTGATCATGGCTGATCTGTCCCGGTTCATTGAATCACCAGCGCCGCAAGCAGGGGAGTTGTTGTTGATCGGTCGACGGCATGTGCGCAGCAACAACTCATGGATGCATAACTATCACCGTCTGGTGAAGGGCAAACCTCGTCATCAATTGCTGATGCATCCCGATGACCTGGCCAGTCGAGGTCTGAGCGACGGGCAACAGGTGAAGGTCAACTCGCGGGTCGGGATGATCGAAGTGCAGGTGTTGGGCAGTGCCGAGATGATGCCCGGAGTGGTCAGCTTGCCCCATGGCTGGGGGCATTCGCGTGCCGGGGTGCGTATGGAGATCGCCCAGGGGCAGCCAGGCGTCAGTGCCAATGACCTGACTGACGAGCGACAGCTCGATGTCTTGTCCGGCAATGCCGTGTTGAATGGCGTGCCTGTGCAGGTGACTTCCTGCTGAGTTCAAGACTGAGCGTCTGGCACGGGATTCCGTTACAATGCGCCACCGTGCCGACAACTGAGTCGGAAAGTTCAGCCGAGGTGCTCCATGGATATCATCGAAACGATCAAAGAGCAGATTGCCAACAACACCATTCTGCTTTACATGAAAGGCGCTCCGAATGCCCCGCAGTGCGGTTTTTCGGCCAAAGCCTCCCAGGCCTTGATGGCATGTGGCGAAAAATTCGCTTATGTCGACATTCTGCAGAACCCGGAAATCCGCGCCAACCTGCCTAAATACGCCAACTGGCCAACCTTCCCGCAACTGTGGGTTGCCGGTGAGCTGGTTGGCGGCAGCGACATCATCACCGAAATGTTCCAGAACGGTGAGTTGCAGCCTCTGCTCAAGCAAGCGGCTGAAAGCGCGAAGTGAAGCAGAATAGAATAGCTGCAAGCTTTAAGCTTTAAGCTTCAAGTCAAAAGCTTGTAGCTTGTAGCTTGTAGCTTGTAGCTTGTAGCTTGTATGCAAACAAAAAGCCCCGCTCTCGTCAGAGGCGGGGCTTTTTGTCGGTCGCTGAAAAGGCTTAATCGCCCATCTGCGACTGCAGGTAATTTTCGATACCCACTTTTTCGATCAGGCCCAGTTGGGTTTCCAGCCAGTCGATGTGCTCTTCCTCGGATTCGAGGATGTCTTCCAGCAGTTCGCGGCTGCCAAAGTCGCCAACGGTTTCAAAGTGCGCAATCGCAGCCTTGAGGTCAGCCAGGCCTTTCTTTTCGATCTTCAGGTCGCACTCAAGCATTTCCTTGGTGTGCTCGCCGATCAGGATCTTGCCCAGCTCTTGCAGGTTAGGCAGGCCTTCGAGGAACAGGATGCGCTTGATGAGCTTGTCGGCGTGCTTCATCTCGTCGATGGACTCGCGATACTCATGAGCGCCCAGTTTTTTCAGACCCCAATCTTCATACATGCGGGCATGCAGGAAGTACTGATTGATCGCGACCAGCTCGTTTCCGAGGATCTTGTTGAGATGCTGGATGACTGTAATGTCGCCTTTCATGTTCGAGGTCCTGCCGATGGCTTGTGTATATAAAGCGCGAGTTTGAGCTGCACTTAAAAGCCTGTCAAACCTAAGTTATTGAATAATAAGTGAAATTAAATAAGAATAAGAATGTTTGAGTTCCGCATCTTGACGCTAAGCGCTTGAATTACAGGCATAAAAAAACCGGACACAGGGTCCGGTTCTTTGAAATAGGGGAATTCAGGCAGCTGAAAATTCTGCTGGATAAGCCAGCGAAACCTGGCTGCTTTGCAGTTCTGTCAGGGTTTCACGCACCACTTCCTTGGCAAGGCAGGCGCATTTTCCGCATTTGCTGGCAACACCCAACGTCTGACGTACTTCGCGATAACTACAGCAGCCCTCAAGGATTGCATCCCGGATCTGGCCGTCAGTGACACCTTGGCAGAGGCAAACATACATAAGTCGGTAACCGTCGCTGGTTATTGCTTTGTGCCGAGGAGGTTAATCTTAATGAGAATGCTTGTCAAAACTGTTTTGGATACGCTTTGCCAACTCCGATGGACGGTCATGAGCAATTTTCAATTCTGCCCGGTAATGCGTCGTTAACTGCCGTGGGAAATATAAATAAAAAAACCGGCGCAAGGCCGGTTCATTCATGAGGCATGGGCCTCAGTCGTCGTAGTCTTCCCAGCCGCCCATTTCCTTCCAGCGGTTGACGATGCCACAGAACAGCTCGGCGGTTTTTTCGGTGTCGTAGCGAGCCGAGTGGGCCTCGCGTCCATCGAAGTCCATTCCGGCTGCCTGGCACGCCTTGGCCAGTACTGTCTGACCATAGGCCAGGCCAGCGAGGGTTGCGGTGTCGAAGCTGGAGAACGGATGAAACGGATTGCGTTTCATGTCCAGGCGAGCGACGGCAGCGTTCAGGAAGCCCAGATCGAAGCTGGCGTTGTGGCCGACCAGCACGGCGCGTTTGCAGCCATTGGCCTTCAGCGCCTTGCGCACGCCGCGAAAGATATCGGTCAGTGCGGTTTCTTCGCTCACTGCCATGCGCAGCGGGTGATCGAGCTTGATACCGGTGAACTCAAGCGCAGCCGCTTCGATATTGGCGCCCTCGAACGGTTCCACACGGAAGAAATAGGTGTGCTCCGGGAACACAAAACCTTTTTCGTCCATGCCGATCGTTACAGCGGCGATTTCCAGCAGGGCATCGGTTGCCGCATTGAAACCACCGGTTTCCACGTCGATGACTACAGGCAGGTAGCCACGAAAACGTGCTGCCATCGGGTGGCGCGAGCCGCCGCCACCGTGACCGTCCTGTTCGTCGTCGTAATGATCTTCACTCACGCATTTTCCTCCAGCAGGCGCCAGCGCAGTTTTTCTCCGGCGCGCAGCGGGATTACGCTCAACTCGCCAAATGGCAGGCTGGCAGGGGCTGTCCACTCGTCACGAACCAGCGTGATGGTGTCCTGGTTGGCAGGCAGGCCGTAGAACGCCGGGCCGTGGAGGCTGGCGAAGCCTTCCAGTTTGTCCAGCGCGTTACGTTGCTCGAAAGCCTCGGCATACATTTCGATAGCGGCATAGGCCGTGTAGCAGCCAGCGCAACCGCAGGCGGCTTCCTTGGCATGCTGGGCATGAGGTGCCGAGTCGGTGCCCAGGAAGAACTTGCCGTTGCCACTGGTTGCGGCATCGAGCAGCGCTGTCTGGTGCGTATTGCGCTTGAGGATCGGCAGGCAATAGAAATGTGGCCGAATACCGCCGACCAGCATGTGGTTGCGGTTATAGAGCAAGTGATGCGCGGTGATGGTCGCTGCAACGTTGGCCGGGGCCGCATTGACGAATTGCACGGCGTCACCGGTCGTGATGTGTTCAAACACCACTTTCAACGTCGGGAAGCGCTCCACCACACGGCGCAGATGCTCGTCGATGAAGATCTTCTCGCGGTCGAAGACGTCAATGTCGCCGCGGGTGACTTCGCCATGGACCAGCAGCAGCATGCCGACTTCGGCCATGGCTTCCAGAACATGGAAAATCTTGTCGATGCTGGTGACGCCAGAGTCGGAGTTGGTGGTCGCACCGGCCGGATACAGTTTGGCCGCATGGACGAAACCGCTGGCCTTGGCCGTGCGAATGTCCTCGGGCGTGGTCTGGTCGGTCAGATAAAGCACCATCAGCGGCTCGAAACGGCTGCCGGCCGGGCGTGCATCCAGGATGCGCTGGCGATAGGCATCGGCTTGCTGTGCATTGCGTACTGGGGGCACAAGGTTGGGCATGATGATTGCGCGGCCAAAAGTGCGCGCAACGTCAGCAACGGTGTGTGGCAAAACAGCTCCGTCACGGAGGTGGATGTGCCAGTCGTCGGGACGCAGAAGGGTCAGGCGGTCAGACATTGGGGATTCCAGGCGGGTCAAACTGCTGGGAATCCTACCGGAAAAGACTCTCTCAGGCACTCGCTATCAAGTTTTGTAGGAAGTTACCGATAGCCCGACGTAAGAAGCAGTTTTTTGTTTCGTGTCATTTTTATAAGTGGAGCCTCCCGTGCGCCAGCTATATCTCGCCTTGCTCAGCGTATTTGCCAGCCTCCCGGCCATGGCAGTCAGTTTCCAGACACGTCTGGAGAGTATCGAGTGGAAGGTCGAAGGGGATCAGTTCGAGTGTCGCCTGAGTCAGCCGATTACCGATTTCGGTGTAGGTGAATTCGTGCGCCGCGCCGGTGAGCAGGCTACATTCCGTCTCAAGCCGTCTTACAACATGCTGGGTAATGGTTCGGCCACTCTGCTGGCTGCGGCAGCACCCTGGCAGCCGGGACGGGGTGATATCAACCTCGGCTCGGTCCGTGTCAGCAATGGCGAGATTCCTTTCAATAGCTCCGAGGCACAGGCCGGACGCCTGATCAGCGGTTTGATGGAAGGGCGCAGCCCGCTCATCCGTCATAGCACCCGCGATGGCGGTGGCCCAATGGAAATACGGCTATTGCCCGTCAGGTTCAGCAAGGCGTTCAGCGACTATCAGTTGTGTACGACCAAACTGCTGCCGATGAATTTCGATCAGATCAAGCAGGCCGAAGTTGGCTTCCCCGGCGGCGGCATCGAGCTGGACGCCAAGGCCAAGGCCCGTCTGGACAATATGATTGCGTATCTGCGTGCCGACCCAACGGTCAACCATATCGAGCTGGACGGCCATTCGGATAACAGCGGCAATCGCCTGACCAACCGCGACCTGTCCCGGCGTCGGGCGCTGGCGGTGATGGACTATATGAAGGCTCAGGGGATTCCCGAGCAACAGATCACCTTGCGCTTTCATGGCGAGCGTTATCCGCTGGCTCCCAACACCAACGATGCCAACCGCGCGCGCAACCGCCGTGTAAATGTGCATCTGGAGCGTGTCGCTCCCGAAGAAAAGCCGGTTCCAGTCGCTTCTGCCGCCAGCGCTGCACGCACTTCGTAACCCGCCTGTCTCCTCGCGAGGCTGACATAACCTGTCGCCTCGTCGTCACAAGCTGTCGCGCCCCTGTAAATTTGCTGGTTTGAACGGTAGAATCACCGGTTTTCCGTACAACCCGGTGGAGTGATGGCATGGCGGACGTAAACAAGGTAGTTCTCGCGTATTCCGGTGGCCTGGATACTTCGGTCATTCTGAAGTGGCTGCAAGATACGTATAACTGCGAAGTGGTGACCTTTACAGCTGACCTGGGTCAGGGTGAAGAGGTCGAGCCGGCACGTGCCAAGGCTCAGGCCATGGGCGTTAAAGAAATCTACATCGACGACCTGCGTGAAGAGTTCGTACGTGATTTCGTGTTCCCGATGTTCCGTGCCAACACCGTCTACGAAGGCGAGTACCTGCTGGGTACTTCCATCGCTCGTCCACTGATCGCCAAACGCCTGATCGAAATCGCCAACGAAACCGGCGCTGACGCCATTTCCCATGGTGCTACCGGTAAAGGTAACGATCAGGTTCGTTTCGAGCTGGGCGCCTACGCCCTCAAGCCAGGCGTCAAAGTGATTGCCCCATGGCGTGAGTGGGATCTGCTTTCGCGTGAAAAGCTGATGGATTATGCCGAGAAGCATGCAATCCCGATCGAGCGTCATGGCAAGAAAAAATCCCCGTACTCGATGGATGCCAACCTGCTGCACATCTCCTATGAAGGCGGCGTGCTGGAAGACACCTGGACCGAGCACGAAGAAGACATGTGGCGCTGGACCAAGTCTCCGGAAGACGCGCCGAACGTTCCAACCTATCTTGAGCTGACCTATCGCAATGGCGATATCGTCGCTCTGGACGGCGTTGAAATGTCGCCTGCTACCGTACTGGCTACCTTGAACCGCATCGGTGGCGAGAACGGCATCGGCCGTCTGGACATCGTGGAAAACCGTTATGTGGGCATGAAGTCCCGCGGCTGCTATGAAACCCCAGGCGGCACCATCATGCTGCGCGCTCACCGCGCCATCGAGTCGATCACTCTGGATCGTGAAGTCGCTCACCTCAAGGATGAGTTGATGGCCAAGTACGCCAGCCTGATCTACACCGGCTACTGGTGGAGCCCTGAGCGTCTGATGCTGCAACAGATGATCGATGCGTCCCAGGTCCATGTGAACGGTATCGTTCGCCTGAAACTGTATAAAGGTAATGTGATCGTTACTGGTCGCAAGTCCGAAGAGTCGCTGTTCGATGCAAACATTGCCACCTTTGAAGAGGATGGCGGTGCTTACAATCAGGCGGACGCTGCTGGCTTCATCAAGCTCAATGCCCTGCGCATGCGCATTGCTGCGAACAAGGGCCGCAAGTTCTTCTGAACCCGGTCTGATGTTTGAGAATGCAGCCCTTCGGGGCTGCATTTTAAATCGGCGGTGTGCAATGCACTGTCACGTTTTTCCCGACCTTTCCCATGCTGATATTCCCCGTTTGCGTTCTTGATGCCGGGTGCTGCGGGCATTCTTGTGTGTGCGAGAGATAAAGAAGAAGTGGGTCGCAGGAAGGCGTTTCAAATGCTCGTGTCGTGCAGTGTCGCGGGCGTGTGTGGCGATGCGGGCCGGGGGAGGCGGTATCGACACGAAGTCCAGTCGATACCGCGGGTTATCTGTTTATATCAAGTATGTTCAGGGCGTTTCACTGTCCCTCTTTTGTTTGAATTCAAAACGATAGGCTTTACCGATATTCCAGACCTGTCGCACACTCAGATCAAGTAGTTGTGCAATTTCCGGCGCGGTATAGCCGAGGCTGGAATAATGCATGGCATGACCGGCAACGACATCGTCAATATCGGAGGTGTCATAGTGGGGGTCTTTATTGGCTTCTCTTATAGGGCGGCTGAACTTGATCTTTACATCGTTTTCCAGCGCCAGTTGTCGAATTTCCTTCTTGTTCATCCTCAATGAATATTGCAGGGCGGAAACCCCTGCGCCTTTGGCAACCAGACTCCTGAGCAACTCCAGTTTGGCACTTTTTTCAAGCTCCGGATAAAGGGCAGGTGCTTCTTCCGCAACCGCTAGAACCGGTGATTCTGCTGTTTCGCCATCGGGTATAACTGCAATGACACCTCCTTGTGCCACAAACTGTTCAACAGCGGCGGTTAAATCAAGAGGGGTTATATTTTTTGAGGTCGAGTGAGAGGTTTTGTTGTTCATGGTATATCCCTTTTTGAACATGGTTATACACATGGCCAATTCAAAAGAATTGTCAGGCCCGGTTCGGGCTTGTCAAAGGGAGGGTGTTCCTGATCGGCCATGTTCATGTTGCCCGAATCCTTTCGACTCTCTTGATAAGCAGAGTCCATATAAAGCTGTGTTATTCATGGCGTCATTAAAATGACGTCGTTTGTTGGGTCGCTCTAATCTAACTGCACATAGTTGTTGGCAGAAAGTAATGAGTTCGTTGTTAAAAAAGTAACGACTGGTAATAGAATTTGCAAGTGAAAAAACGGGGCGCTACATGAATTGACTTGTTGGGTTTGAAGAGGTCTTACATGCTGCTATCTACCGTCTGCTAGTTGTGTAGTACGTTTCCTCTTTGGCGTGGCAGGTATGGAAGCCAAATGAAATATAGTATTAGCTACTTGTCGAATGAGCCATTCGCAGAATTGAACTGTGTACGGTGTGCGACAGAAAGGTATGAAACTTTTCTGTAGGGAGTATTTATGTATCACTTTTATCGTGGTGATAGCGTAAAGTCAGCATCTTGAATGCTTCTGCAGTGAGTAACTGATAGTTGAGGAGTCCTGGTTCCGTGCGATGTAGGAAAAATCTGAACGTTGCGTGGCCTTGGTCTTTTTGCTTGGGTTTGTATAAGAAAGGTATATTTATATGTGTATTTTTTCTACGTAGTGCTGATATATGGTTTTGAAGGTAAATTTCTGAAGCAAGTAATTCAATATGATTCTCGCCTGTTTTACGTACGCCCGATTGGCTCACAGGTGCTCGGAGCGAGCATGCTGTAGCTGCCTGGAACATGATGCCTGATGTCTCTGTGCCCCTATTCAGGCCGGTTCTCGGTAGCGCTGTTCGTTTGCGCGTTTTCAGTTTTAGAGTGGTGGCAAGAGGCTATATAAATGACGTCTATCCAGATTTTTGACAGTTGCCAAGGGTGAATAACCATCGGGGCGATTGCATGTTCATCGGCTATTGACTGATCAGGCTTGAGAAGTAAAAGACTAATGCTTGACCTCGCGGCAATAATTGTTTTATCTGAGTTACGATGCTCTATCTCAGCACTCCAGACGGTAGTAATTTCATCGAATTCCGAAGGGGAGGCTCTATGAAAAATATAAAAAATAGTTCGTTAGTAGCGAAATTTGTAGGAGTTTTCTGTTGTATGTGTAGGAACGGTCTTTGGCTGTTACTCCTCGAGGGTGAGCGTCATGCAAAGCACTAAACGACTAAGCTATTGTGCTGACTCTGAAAATTCGAATAGCGAAAATTGGACTGCCCATGAATAAAGTGCTGATCGTGGATGATCATCCTGTCATTCGCCTTGCTGTACGCATGCTGATGGAGCGCCACGGCTATGAGGTCATTGCGGAGACGGACAATGGAGTGGATGCGTTGCAACTGGCTCGCGAACATTTGCCCGATATCGTCATTCTGGATATAGGCATTCCCAAGCTCGATGGCCTGGAAGTAATTGCCCGTCTGTCTGCCATGACATTGCCATTCAAGGTGCTGATTCTTACCTCGCAGGCACCTGGCCATTTTTCCATGCGCTGCATGCAGGCCGGTGCTGCCGGATATGTCTGCAAGCAACAGGATCTGACCGAATTGCTGAGCGCCATCAAGGCGGTGTTATCGGGGTACAGCTACTTTCCCAACCAGGCCTTGCATACCGTGCGCTCAAGCATGGGGAATGCCAGTGAAGCCGATATGGTGGATCGTCTCTCGGGGCGCGAGATGATGGTGTTGCAGCAATTGGCCAGGGGGAAAACGAACAAGGAAATCGCAGATGGCATGTTCCTGAGCAATAAAACCGTCAGCACCTACAAGACGCGCCTGCTGCTCAAGCTCAATGCGCACTCACTGGTCGATCTGATCGAGCTTGCCCAGCGTAACGGGCTGGTCTGATGCTCACGCCCAAAAGGCTTCCTGTGGGTCTGCGCGGTATCGATCAGGCAAGCCCATGCGAAAGCCTCTCCTGATGAGAGGCTTTGAATCAGGTTTTTGCAAGGGGGCGCTTAAAGGTCGAAGTCGTAATCGGCCAGTTGCTTCTGCAGGCGCCGCTCTTCAAGCATGTTATCGATGGTGCGTCGCTTGCTCAGGTTGGTCTTGGCGGGTTCGACGGGTGCTTGTTCGATGTCGTCCGAATCGACAGCGATGAAATCGTCTTCTACGTCCAATTGCTCTTTGCCGGTACTCATGAAAGTTGACTCCAGGCTTTGGCTGTCATTGGCGCACCTTATATCGATAATCCCGATGCTGGTAAAAAAGATTTTTTCAATCGATCAAGCCATAGAGCCTCTATTGCTCAATCGTCCGAGGTCTTTTCCTTGTAATCGCAGAGGTCCTCGATTCGGCAGCTTCCGCAGCGGGGCTTGCGTGCCTGGCACACATAGCGTCCGTGGAGGATCAGCCAGTGATGGGCATCCAGCAGGTAGTTTTTGGGCACAAACTTCATCAACTGTTTTTCCACTTCCACCACGTTTTTGCCGGGTGCGATGCCGGTGCGGTTGCTGACACGGAAAATGTGCGTGTCGACAGCCATCGCTATCTGGCGAAAAGCAGTGTTGAGCACGACATTGGCCGTTTTGCGGCCCACGCCGGGTAATGCCTCCAGAGCTTCGCGAGTTTGTGGCACTTCACCGTTGTGCAGCTCCATAAGCAGCCGACAGGTTTCAATAACGTTCCTGGCCTTGCTGTTGTAGAGCCCGATGGTCTTGATGTACTCGGACAATCCTTCGACGCCCAGCGCGTGAATGGCCTGTGGCGTATTGGCTACCGGATAAAGCCTGGCTGTGGCCTTGTTGACGCTGACATCAGTCGCCTGTGCTGACAGGATCACCGATATCAACAACTCGAACGGTGTGGTGTAGGCCAGCTCGGTTTTTGGATCGGGATTGTCTTCGTGGAGCCTGCGGAAGATTTCCTGACGTTTTGCGGCATTCATGCAGAAGGTATTTCCCTGGAAGGTGTCGGTCTGGTCAAGGCATTGTATGCGGCAAGCAGAAGGCCCAGAAGCATGAAGCCACCGGGAGCCAGAATGGCCATGTGCAAGGTTGGGCCGGGAAGGCTAATTTGCCACTGGATTGCAGAATTGCCAAACAACCAATGGGCATTGCTCAGGATCGTCGCGTTGCCCAACAACTCGCGCATGAACCCCAGCACCAGCATCAACGTGGTGTATCCGCCCAGAATGTATTTGCTGATGGGCGCAGCCTGGATCTGAAGGCAATGGATGGCGATCAAGGGCAGATAAATGCCCAGAGCCTTATGCAGTTCGGGAGCCTGAAGTTGCAGGCCTGTTTCTGCACAGGTGACCAGTGTGGCGGCAATCAGGGTGCTGGCAAGCCATTTCTGGCGTGCATCCAGCAATGGCGTCAGCGCCCGTAACAAGGCTGTGTGCAAGCCGGCGACCACAGTGAATGCCAGCAAGAAAGCGAGCGCCTTGATCAGCGAATCTGTAGCGCCAATCAGCGGGACGAGAAGGAGCAGGCAGGGCGTATGCAGCTTCACGGTCTTGTACTCAGAAGGCGGACCTTGTGATCGTCGAAGTAGCGCAAGGTGTCCTGAATGGCTCCGACAACCGCTCTGGAGGTGATGGTTGCACCGGCGATCTGGTCGAATGCTCCGTCGTTCAGCGTTTTGCCTGAGAAGCCCTTCAGCCATTGAGGCTCGCTCACGATACGGGCGCCCATGCCCGGTGTCTCGTGTTGCTCAAGCACCTTGATCCCCAACAACCTGCCTTCAATCGATACGCCCACAAGCAACTCCACGGGGCCGGCATAGCCTTGGCCGTGGCTATGAAAGATCACTGCATGCGGCTGGCCCTCACGGGTGGCGAGAAAGACACCCAGCACTGATGAATGGCTTACGGGCAACGGCAATGGATGGCGCAATGGCTGATTGTCGTAGGTACCGTCGGGCAAGACACTCGACCATTCCTGGTTGCGTGCTTCTTCACGAGCAGCCTGAATACGCGGCGCGGCAGAGTGTTGCACGCTCATGCTGATGCCAGTGCCCAGTCCCGCGATGGCGATCATGACGATCACGCCAAGCGGCTTCATGATGCCGACTCCGCAGATGAGCGTGTGGTCAGCCGTTCCAGAGCCGGTACCGCCAGATTCATCAGCAGCACTGCGAAGGCCACGCCATCCGGGTAGCCGCCCCAAGTGCGTATCACATAAGTCAGCAGGCCGATGCCGATCCCGAACAGCAGGCGTGCGCGTGGGCTGGCTGGCCCGGATACCGGCTCGGTGGCGATAAAGAAAGCACCCAGCATCGTGGCGCCAGTCAGCAGGTGAAAGGTGGGTGAGCCGTTGGAGTCCGATCCCGAACCGTTCCAGCACAACAGGCTGATCACGAACAGGCTGGCAAGCATACCGACCGGAGCATGCCAACTGATGATCCGCTGTCGCAGCAGCCATGCACCGCCTGCGAGAAATGCCAGATTGACCCATTCCGTGCCACGACCACCCATTGCGCCGAAAGCCGGATGGTTGGCGAATAGTTCATCGATGGTCAGGTTGGTGTTGATGCGCAGAACATCCAGGGCCGTGGCCTGTGACCACGCATCCGCTTGAGAGCCATCGCTGAAACCGAAGATCTGTTGCAGGCCTCCCATCAGGTTCAGGCCATGGCTGGCAGACCAGTGATTCATCTGCTGGGTAAAGCTCACCAATACAAAGGCATAACCGAGCATTGCCGGATTGAAAGGATTTTTGCCGACGCCGCCATACAGGTGTTTGCCAAAAATCATTGCGAAGCCACTGGCCAGACATGTCAGCCACCAGGGTAAATAGGGCGGCAGAGCGAGGGCGAGTAGGGTGGCGCTGACCAGTGCGCTGCCGTCCATAAGGCTTGAGTGTGCAGGCCGGTGCTGTAACCGCAGGCCGGTGAACTCGACGAGCAGAGCGGTGCCCGATGCAAGCAGCCATGTGATCAACACTCCCCAGCCATACAACCACAGCAGCGTCAGCGCGCCGGGCAGGACTGCGAGCAGAACCATGCCCATGGACTTTTGCAGACGTTCAGGCGCTTGCATCGGTCAAGGCCGCTTCGGCAGCGCTCAGCACCGTTTCGGCGTGTTGCAATTCTGTGTTCAATGCGGCGAGTCGTTCTGCCGGAGCGTCTGCGGCTTCGGCTTTCTTCACGGCGGCGCGGGCCATGGCCAACTGGATCTTGGCGCGTTTTACCCCGCTGTTGTCGAGCCTGGCCACAGGCTGTACGGGTTGCCCGGATGCAGCAGAAAGCAGTTTTTCCAGAGCCTGTTCGGCGTCCTCGAATTCCCGTTGCAGTTCCACCAGCCGTGCTGCCTGTTCAGCGATAGGCGGATGGCCGAAAGCTTTGAGGGATTTGTTCAACTGCGCACGACTCATGGCGACGGTAATACGGGCTTTTTTCAGCGCTTCGTCTTCCACCGCGGCCTTGTCGCTACGAACCCGCTCGATGACAGATGTGCTGACCGGTAACTGCTTTTGTGTTCTTGCCTGACGCTCTGCTGCACGTTGCTCCAGCTCGCGACGCAGCCGTGCATTGCGCGACTCGAAGCGACGACGGGCGTGGTTACGCTTCTGGGCACGGGCCTGCAGTTGTTCGGTGCTTGAAGCCAGGCCACCGACAATCGGGGTGACGCTTGCCAGCGGCAACGGGCGCATTTCGATACAGTCCACCGGGCAGGGCGCCACACACAGGTCGCAGCCTGTGCATTCGTCGATGATGACTGTATGCATCTGCTTTGCGGCACCGACAATGGCATCGACCGGGCAGGCCTGAATGCACTTTGTACAGCCGATGCATTCTGCTTCTCGAATGAAGGCGACCTGTGCCGGTGCCACGCCGCGTTCGGTATCCAGTGGCAGAGCGGGGATGCGCAGCAGTTGCGCCAGTTGCGCAATGGTTTCCTCACCGCCGGGCGGGCATTTGTTGATGGCTTCGCCACCGGCAATACCTTCGGCGTAAGGCTTGCAGCCGGGATGCCCGCATTTGCCGCATTGGGTCTGTGGCAGCAGGGCGTCGATGCGTTGTATCAGGTTCATGACTTTATCAGTCCGTTGAAGCCCATGAAGGCCAGCCCCATGAGCCCGATGCTGATCAAGCGGATCGGCATGCCGCGAAAAGGTTGTGCAATATCTTCAGAGCGGACCCTTTGCCCAAGATCATCCAGCAGGCTCAATACCAGCCAGAAACCCAGACCTGCACCGAGGCTCAGGGCCAGCAGATGCCCAAGGCCCTGATCAGGTTCGATGCCGAGCAGCAAAACGCCCGCCATGCCCGCATTCCCCAGCAGCAACGGCCACAGGCCGTCGAAGTCCAGCCGTGGAAGCAGTCTTTTCAGCCCCTTCAGGCTGGGCGTCAGCAAAAGCACCATCACCGGCAAGACGACGAACAGCCGCAAGCCTCCCTGATTCAAGGGCGCCAGCACGTAATGGAGGATCAGGTAACTGACGATGCTGCTTGCCAGCATCAGCCAGCAGGTAGCGATGCCCAGTGCATGCAGGCGATGTCGTGGCTGAGGTGACAAGGGATCGGCGCCCAGCGGTTGCTGCAACACGAAGTTGTTGATCAGGGCGGCGCTCAAGAGTGTGTAGATGAAATCGGTCATGATCTTGCCGGGTGGCGAACAGGCTGGTGAGCCTCTTTAAAAGTAGACAGTATCCGGCAAGGAAGCGGCGTGATAGTCAAAGGCCCGATAGCGGAGCTATCGGGCCTGGGGTGCATTACTTGATGCGCTGACCTGGCTTGGCGCCACTGTCGGGGCTCAGCAGGTAAATTTCTTCACCGCCGGGGCCGGCCGCCATCACCATGCCTTCGGAAATGCCAAAACGCATTTTCCGTGGCTTGAGGTTGGCGATCATCATGGTCAGGCGACCTTCCAGCTTGCTCGGCTCCGGGTAAGCGCTCTTGATCCCGGAGAACACGTTGCGCTGCTCGTCACCGATATCCAGAGTCAGGCGCAGCAGCTTGTCTGCACCCTCCACATGCTCGGCCTTGACGATCAGCGCAACGCGCAGGTCGACAGCGGCAAAGGTGTCGAAGTCGATTTCCGCCGACAGCGGGTCCTTGGTCAGCTCGCCGTTGCCTGTTGGGGCAGCATCGGTGGAGCTGGCAGCCAGATCTTCCTTGGAAGCGGCGGTCATGGCTTCGACCTTGGCCGGATCGATACGGGTCATCAGCGCCGAGAACGGATTGAGCTGGTGATTGCCCAGCAGTGTCTTGTGATCGTCCCAGGTCAGCGGCGCGACATTGAGGAATTTCTCGGCGTCGGCGGCCAGTGCTGGCAGGACCGGCTTGAGGAAGATCACCAGTTGGCGGAACAGGTTGATGCCCAGAGCACATACGGCCTGGACTTCATCCTGCTTGCCTTCCTGTTTGGCCAGTGACCAGGGAGCCTTGTCGGCGATGTAGGCGTTGGCGCGGTCGGCCAGGGCCATGGTTTCACGCATGGCGCGAGCGAAGTCACGGGCTTCGTAGGCTTCGGCGATGCCAGGTGCGGCAGCCAGGAAAGCGTCGGTCAGTTCCGGCGCGGCATTGCCCTCGACCAGAACGCCTGCGTTGCCTTTGTGGATGAAACCTGCACAACGGCTGGCGATATTGACCACCTTGCCGATCAGGTCGGAGTTGACCTTTTGCACGAAGTCTTCAAGGTTCAGGTCCAGGTCGTCAACGCCCCGGCCCAGCTTCGCCGCGTAGTAGTAACGCAGGTACTCGGGTGAGAGGTGTTCCAGATAGGTGCGCGCCTTGATGAAGGTGCCACGCGATTTCGACATTTTCTGCCCGTTCACGGTCAGGTAGCCGTGGACGTTGATCCCGGTTGGCTTGCGCAGGCCTGCGCCTTCGAGCATTGCAGGCCAGAACAGGGCGTGGAAGTTGACGATGTCCTTGCCGATGAAGTGGTACAGCTCGGTGGTGGAGTCCTTGGCCCAGAAGGCATCGAAGTCCAGGTCCGGGCGACGTGCGCACAGGTTCTTGAAGCTGGCGATGTAGCCGATAGGCGCATCCAGCCAGACATAGAAGTATTTGCCCGGCTCGTCAGGGATCTCGAAGCCGAAATACGGCGCATCGCGGGAGATATCCCACTGTTGAAGGCCGCTATCGAGCCATTCGGCGATCTTGTTGGCGACAGCGTCCTGCAGGGTACCGCTGCGGGTCCAGCTCTTGAGCATGTCCTCAAAGGCGGGCAGGTCGAAGAAGAAGTGTTTGGAATCCTTCAGTACGGGCGTTGCGCCGGAAATCGCCGATTTCGGGTCTTTCAGGTCAGTCGGTGCGTAGGTCGCGCCGCATTTTTCGCAGTTGTCGCCGTACTGATCCTCGGTACCGCATTTCGGACAGGTGCCCTTGATAAAGCGGTCGGCCAGGAACATCTTCTTTTCCGGGTCGAAATATTGCGTGATCGAGCGCGTGGCAATATGCCCGGCATCGCGCAGCCGGGTGTAGATCATGCTCGACAGCTCGCGGTTTTCTTCGGCGTGCGTCGAGTGGAAGTTGTCGAAGTCCACCAGGAAGTCGGCAAAGTCGGCGCTGTGTTCGGCCTTGACGTTGTCGATCAGCTGTTCCGGGGTGATGCCTTCCTTTTCTGCGCGCAGCATGATTGCCGAGCCATGGGCATCGTCTGCGCAGACATAAGTGCACTGGTTGCCGCGATGCTTCTGGAAACGCACCCACATGTCGGTCTGGATGTATTCGAGCATGTGGCCAAGGTGAATGGAACCATTGGCATAGGGCAGGGCGCTGGTAACGAGAATCTTGCGTGGCTCGGACATGGGGCTCGGCTACTTGAACTGGAACGGAGGTCGGCCACTATAAAGGTCCGGGAAATATATTTCACCTTGTACAGACTTTCTATATGTAGGATAGCCGCCTGTTTTAGTCAGTCTCTTTTCGGAGTAAGCCCATGAGCGCAGTCAATCGCGCAGCGGTGGAGACGATTCTTCGC
The DNA here is from genome assembly GCF_015471405.1 of Pseudomonas cichorii. Lineage (GTDB taxonomy): Bacteria > Pseudomonadota > Gammaproteobacteria > Pseudomonadales > Pseudomonadaceae > Aquipseudomonas > Aquipseudomonas serbiensis. The sequence goes on along the minus strand of NZ_BLVZ01000002.1, from coordinate 209,502 downwards.
CAGTACACCGACCCTTACATGAACCTGGACCCGGTCAGCGCCGGTTGTGTTCGATCCATCGATATTCAGGATGCACAAGTCAGCGTGCAGCTTGAGTTGGGTTATGCCGCCGATCTGTTCCGAAAAGGCTGGGCGCAGGTGCTGCAAACGGCAATCGAAGGCCTGGATGGCGTCGCCTCGGCCAAGGTCGATATCCGCACCGTCATCAACCCTCACAAGGCTCAGGCGCAGGTTCCCGGGCTGGCCAATGTGAAGAACATTGTTGCCGTGGCTTCGGGCAAGGGCGGAGTCGGGAAATCCACGACGGCTGCCAACCTGGCGCTGGCCTTGTCTCGCGAAGGCGCACGGGTCGGCATCCTCGATGCGGATATCTATGGCCCGAGCCAGGGCGTGATGTTCGGTATTCCCGAAGGCACGCGGCCGCGTATCAAGGACCAGAAGTGGTTCGTGCCCATCGAGGCGCATGGTGTTGAAGTCATGTCCATGGCTTTTCTGACCGATGACAACACGCCGATGGTCTGGCGCGGGCCGATGGTGTCCGGCGCGTTGCTGCAACTGGTCACCCAGACGGCCTGGAATGATCTGGATTATCTGGTCATCGACATGCCGCCGGGCACCGGAGATATCCAGCTGACCCTGGCGCAGAAGGTTCCGGTTGCCGGCTCCGTGATCGTCACGACGCCTCAGGACCTGGCCTTGCTGGATGCGAAGAAAGGCGTCGAGATGTTCCGCAAGGTCAATATTCCGGTATTGGGCGTCGTGGAAAACATGGCGGTGCATATCTGCTCGAACTGCGGGCATGCCGAGCATCTGTTCGGTGAGGGCGGCGGTGAGAAGCTGGCTTCGCAATATGACGTCGAGCTGCTGGCTTCGCTGCCATTGTCGATGCTGATTCGCGAACAAGCCGATGGCGGCAAGCCGACGGCGATTGCCGAGCCGGAAAGCCAGATTGCGATGGTGTATCAGGAACTGGCGCGGCACGTGGGTGCCCGGATTGTGCTGCAGGAAGCTGCAAGCCCGGCGATGCCGACCATCTCAATCAGTGACGATTGAGCTGGGGCAGCGGCAAGCTTTGAGCTGCAAGCTTCAAGTCAAAAGCTTGTAGCTTGTAGCCACAAACCACACGCGCACAAAAAACCCCGCTTTTAAGGGCGGGGTTTTTAAGCGAATCAGTACAAGTTAGATAACTTGAACTTCTTCAGCTTGCATGCCTTTCTGACCGCGGGTAGCGATGAAAGAAACCTGTTGGCCTTCTTTCAGGCTTTTGAAGCCGTCGGATTGGATAGCTTTGAAGTGCACGAACAGGTCGTCACCGGATTGTGGAGTGATGAAGCCGAAGCCTTTTTCATCGTTGAACCACTTAACGGTACCAGTTTGGCGATTGGACATAATATATCTCCTTGGACAAAGTTAACTGCGACTCAGGAAGAGCCCTGGCCGAGACTGAGTGCAAAGAGCTGGAAAATTCATGGAGATGGTTGGATCGAAATTCAACATCGTGTAGAGATTCTCAGTGACACAAGCAACACAGTGGCAACACCTTAACCCTTTTTAAGGGACGTGCCAATGGTCTTATGAGGATTATTTCTATTCGCGCTCAATGTGGGTGTGAGTCCCGTAAACTCTGGATCTGTTGCCTTTGAACCGGACGCCTCGGCCCGGTAAGATGCCGGACATCTTTTTTCACCTCGCTATTCAGGACATCGCCATGAGCATCAAATCGGACAAGTGGATTCGCCGCATGGCGCAAGAGCACGGCATGATCGAGCCCTTCGTCGAGCGCCAGATGCGTGGCGAGGGCGCCGACCGTCTGATTTCCTTCGGAGTATCCAGCTACGGTTACGACGTGCGTTGTGCAGATGAATTCAAGGTTTTCACCAACATCAACTCGGCGACCGTCGATCCGAAAAACTTCGATGAGAAAAGCTTCGTCGATATCAAGAGCGACGTCTGCATCATCCCGCCGAACTCTTTTGCGCTGGCGCGTACCGTCGAATACTTCCGTATCCCGCGCAATGTCCTGACCATCTGTCTGGGCAAGAGCACCTATGCGCGTTGCGGCATCATCGTCAACGTCACGCCGCTTGAGCCGGAATGGGAAGGTCACGTGACCCTGGAGTTCTCGAACACCACGACCCTGCCAGCCAAGATCTACGCCAACGAAGGCGTTGCGCAGATGCTGTTCCTGGAGTCCGATGAGGAATGTGAAGTGTCCTATAAGGACCGCGGCGGCAAGTATCAGGGCCAGCGTGGCGTGACCCTGCCGCGTACATGATTTTTGGGGTACGGCATTCGGTCAATTGAATTAAAGCCCGTTTGCGCACTCTATTTCCTGACATGATCCTCCTCATACGCAGCGTGTGGGGAGGCCGATGATCGGGAGTGCCCTATGACGACAGATTTCAAACCCTCTGACCGGGAAAAGCCTCCTCAGCTCAATGAGATAGGGCTTCTTGCCTGGTCATTAATGGCTGATTTGCAATTCAATATGGTGGGCGGTGGCATTCCGGGCGATCCGGGGCCGGACACGCCGTTTCCGCCCGGACCACCGGATGAGCCCGGTGAGCCGACATTGCCGGACGAGCCTCCGCCTGTTCCTGTTGCATGAGTGCCCTGCTCTGGAGCGGCTTCAGTGCCCTGACGCCTACTTCAGGTTGCCGCTCAGGAACTGCTGCAAGCGCTCGCTCTTGGGGTTGTTGAGGACTTCGTCCGGATGACCTGATTCTTCGATCTGGCCCTTGTGCAGAAACACCACCTGAGTGGCGACCTTGCGGGCGAAGCCCATTTCATGGGTGACCAGGATCATGGTCCGGCCTTCCTCTGCCAGGCCTTGAATCACCTTGAGCACTTCACCGACCAGTTCCGGGTCGAGCGCCGAGGTAGGCTCGTCGAACAGCATGATTTCCGGCTCCATCGCCAGAGCACGGGCTATTGCCACGCGCTGCTGCTGCCCGCCGGACAGAAACGCCGGGTATTGATCGGCGACACGTTCAGGCAGCCCGACCTTGTCCAGATATTTGCGGGCGCGCTGTTCAGCTTCGGCCTTTGATACGCCCAGCACCCGGCGCGGAGCCATGGTGATGTTCTCCAGCACGGTCATGTGTGCCCACAGATTGAAATGCTGGAACACCATCGCCAGTCGTGTGCGGATGCGTTGCAGTTCGTCGGCGTCGGCGACCCGCATGCCGTCCTTGTCACTGACCATGCGGATCTGCTGGCCATCCAGGCTCATGGCGCCGTCGTTTGGCTGTTCCAGAAAGTTGATGCAGCGCAGGAAGGTGCTCTTGCCCGAGCCGCTGGCGCCGATCAGGCAGATCACGTCACCGCTTTGAGCCTTGAGCGATACGCCTTTGAGTACCTCGTTGTCGCCATAGCTTTTATGCAGGCCATCGATGGTCAGTTTGTACATGTCAGGTCCTCAAGGAGAAAGTAGATAGCCGCTGCGATAGGCCTGAGTGCCAGCGACATGAGCGATGACCATGCCTGCCGTTGCCATGCGTCGTAGTGAGCGGGCATAGAGCAGACCAGCGTTTTGTGCGTGAATGGAGGCGACTGCGTCGCTGATCGGGTCGATGATTTCGGCGATCAGTTGCCCGGCCTCGATGTATTCGCCGGGCTGGGCGCAGAACACCAGCAGGCCGCCAGTCGGGGTAAGGACTGGTTCGACCGCTGCCAGCGGAGTGGCCGGGTAGAGCAATTCAGGTTGCTCGGGGGCTTCGCCTTCGATGGCGCCAAAGTCGATCAGGTAGTTGATGATCGCCTGGCAGTCGCGGCTGCCCAGCGCGTGATTGACGTCACCCTGGCCTCGCAACTCCAGCGTCACCGAAAAGCTGCCCATCGGGATCGGGAAGCGCTCGCCAAAGCGTTGCTGCAATTGCCACCAGACCAGCGTGAAGCATTCATCGAACGATTGACCGCCCGAATCGGTGGCCAGCAGGCTTGCCTGCGCACCCAGATAGCGCGACAGCGGCTCGACTTTCGGCCATGCCTCGGGCGTGGTGTAAAGGTGTTCCACCGACTCGAAGTCGCAATGCAGGTCCAGCACCATGTCGGCATTGCAGGCCAGCTTTTGCAGGGTCAGTCGCAGTGACTGCAACTGCGTCGTGGCGATCTGGGCATCCAGCGCCAGACGCAGGTTTTCGCGGATCAGCGTCGTGTTGTGCTGCGCATCGTCATTGAGCCGGCTTTCGATTTCATCGCCGACCTGTTCGCCAAGGTCGGTAAACCAGCGATTGAAGTTTTGCCCGCTTTCCAGCTCGTAACGCCCCAGCGGGGTGTCCATCAGGATCTGTTCCAGGCCAATCGGGTTGGCAACCGGGACGACAATGATTTCTCCTCGCAGCCGCCCGGCATTTTCCAGTTCTGCAAGGCGCTGTTTCAGATACCAGGCCACCAGCATGCCTGGCAGTTCGTCGGCATGCAGCGACGCCTGGATGTAGATCTTGCAGGTGCCGTCTTGCGGGCCGTAATGAAAACTGTGGACTTGCCGCGCAGTGCCGGGCACCGGCGACAGCAAGTCGTGGGTCTGATGATGCATGGGCAGGTGTCCTGTCTAGTGAGCCGGGCCGAGGAAGGCCAGCCAGCGACGTTCGGCAAGACGGAACAGTCCGACCAGGATAAAGGTGACGGTCAGGTACATGGCTGCTGCAATCCCGAAAGACTGGAACGTCATGAAGGTTGCCGAGTTGGCATCGCGCGCCACCTTGAGAATGTCCGGCACCGTGGCCGTGAAGGCTACCGTGGTCGAGTGCAGCATCAGGATCACTTCGTTGCTGTAGTAGGGCAGCGAGCGACGTAGCGCCGAGGGCATGATCACATAGGCATAGAGCTTCCAGCCTGTCAGGCCGTAGGCCTTGGCGGCTTCGACTTCACCGTGGGCCATGCTGCGTATCGCACCCGCGAAGATCTCGGTGGTATAGGCGCAGGTATTGAGGGTAAAAGCCAGAATGGTGCAGTTCATCGCATCGCGAAAGAATGCGTCCAGAACAGGCTGTTCACGCACGGCCGCGATGCTGTAGATGCCGGTATAGCAGATCAGCAACTGGATATAGAGAGGCGTGCCGCGAAACAGATAGGTGTAGAACTGCACCGGCCAGCGTACCCAGCGCTTTTCCGAGACACGGGCAATGGACAGCGGAATGGACAGGCAGAAACCGATGGCAATGGAAGCGCTGAGCAACCACATGGTCATCGCCAGACCGGTAACGTTGACGCCGTCTGTATAAAGGAAGGCTTTCCAGTATTCCTGAAGCAGCTCGATCATCGCTTGGCCTCCCGGCTGCCTGCGGCGTAATGCCGTTCGGCCCAGCGCAAGGCAAAGTTCGAGGCGCTGGTAATCACCAGGTAGATCAATGCCGCCAGGACCAGAAAATAGAACAGTTGATAGGTGCTTTTACCGGCATCCTGAGACGCCTTGACCAGATCGGCCAGACCGATGATCGACACCAGTGCGGTGGCCTTGAGCAGCACTTGCCAGTTATTGCCGATGCCCGGCAATGCGTAACGCATCATCTGTGGGAACACGACATAGCGAAAGCGCTGGCCGCGTTTCAGACCGTAGGCGATGGCTGCTTCAACCTGACCGCGTGGCACCGACAGAATGGCGCCGCGGAAGGTTTCCGTGAAATAGGCGCCATAGATGAAGCCGAGGGTGATGACCCCGGCGCCGAAAGGATTGATTTCGATGTATTCCCATTCCATGGCGTCAGTGAGGCTGGTGAGCCAGGTTTGCAGGCTGTAGAAAATCAGCAGCATCAGCACCAGATCCGGAACGCCACGGATCAGGGTGGTGTAGATCTGTGCCGGCACGCGCAGCAGCGCCGAGCTGGACAGCTTGGCACTGGCGCCGATCAGGCCGAGCACGATGCTCAGCAGCAGCGACAGTACCGATAATTTGATGGTCATCCAGGTGCCCTGAAGCAGCAGCGGGCCGAAGCCTTTCAAGCTGAATGCCGAGAGTCCCAGGTTTTGCATTAATGCATCGAGCATGGATAAAGCCTTGAGCGGGCAACAAACAGAAACGCCCATCGAGAGCGGCGGCGAATGATCGCCGAATCGATGGGCGTTGGGGGTGTTATTTACCGCTATACAGATTCAGGTCGCCAAAGTGTTTCTTCTGGATTTCGGCGTAGGTGCCGTCATCGTGTAACGCTTTGATACCTTTATCCAGGAGAGCCTTGAGCTCTTTGTTACCTTTTGCGATACCGATCGCAGTCTTGGCGGGCAGCAGCGGGCTGTCGACTGGCTCGCTGACTTCATAACCGGCGCCGGCCGGGGATTTCAGGAAGCCCAGTTCGGCTTGCAGCATGTCCTGGATGGAAGCATCCAGACGGCCGGAAGTCAGGTCCGCATAAACCTGATCCTGGTTGGCGTAGGCTTTGGTGCTTACACCGGCCTTGTCCAGAACGGCCTTGGCATAGGCTTCCTGGATGGTGCCTTGCTCGTAGCCTACGGTTTTACCTTTCAGGCTGGCCGGGTCAGCGGTGAAGCCTGCACCTTTTTTGAACACCAGCGAGGTCGGGCCGGAGAACAGTTCGTTGGAGAAGTCGATGACTTTCTCGCGGGCTGGAGTAACGGTCATCGACGAGATGACACCGTCGAATTTCTTGGCTTTCAGGCCTGGAATCATGCCGTCGAAATCGCTTTCGACCCATTTGCAGGTCACGTTCAGTTCTTTGCAGATTGCATTGCCCAGGTCGATATCGAAGCCCTGGAGGCTGCCGTCTGCGGCTTTCGACTCAAAAGGAGCATAAGAAGGATCGACGCCAAAACGCAGCTCCTTGTATTCCTTGGCCACGGAGGTACCAGCGGCCAGGCACAGAGCCAGTGCGGAAAGGGTCAGCCATGCTTTTTTCATTGTTCAGTCCTTAACCAAATTGAGCGTAGAGAACACGCCAGGCTTGCTACCGGCGGATGCCAGACTGACAAGAAGTAGCAATTTCCGAACCAAAGAGACGAACGTGCGTTTTAAATATAAGCAGTTGTCGCAATGATGAACTAGCTTGCCATCATGCGCATTTCTGCTTCCGAACGCAGAACCTGCTCACTTGGGCGCGTTGTTTAGTGTCTGGGATGCAGGAGCGATAGTTGCTCAAGAGGGGTGTCCAAAACAGGGCGTGACGAGAGTATTGCCCTGTTTTGGTGCTTTCTGATCTCTACTTTCCGGGCGTCAGGGTCAGGCGCTGTTTGCCATAACCTCTTTCATAGTTCTGCTGTTGCAGCGGAATCGTCTGGTATTGCGCCTTGAGCCACGGTTCGATGCTGTTGGCGTAGTGCGGGCTGGCCGGGTTGTCCGACTGGCCGGTGCTGACCAGACCCATCATTGGTTCCACCTGGCTGAAGTCGACGATCATGCGCAAGGCTGGCGCCGTGTGTGCTTCCAGATTCTTGCCCCACTCATAGCCCGAGACATTGATGGTGCTGTGATCGCCACCGGCTGCGCTCTGGCTGCGGTTGAAGTGGTTGCCGCCCAATGCCTTGGCCAGCGGGCTAGCCGGTGCGGCCCAGTTTTCGCGATGCAGCTTGCCCCATTGCCAGGCCTTGTGATCACTGCCCAAAAGGCTGTCGCCTGCGGTGATGGCGGCCGCCAGACTGCGGGCCAGGATTGCAGGCTTGTCTTCTTTTTGTGGGGTCTTGATGTCATCCCAGTAAGGGCTGTCTTCACGGCCCAGCAAATGATCGGCCTGTGGCGAGTATGACGAGCTGGCGTTGGCGCTCAAGGCTTGCCAGGCCAGACTGCTTTCCGGACCCAGCTCATCGAGGAAGGTCAGTTTGGCGCTTTCCTGCAGGAACAGCTCATACAGCGCTGCATCGGCGGAGCCAGCGGTGAGCTTGCCGTCGAATGCCATCAGGCGCGTGTAGGCTTCCCGAGCCTTGGCGCGCTCGGCCTCGGGCAGCGCGTCGATGGCCTGCTTGAGCGGCTTGGTCATGCCCGGCGCTTCAAACATGTTCTTGAGCTTGGCGGCAAACGTCGTGGTCTGGTCGTACTGCATGGCAATGGTGCTGCGGGTGTCCTGCTTGCCACTGTTGGCCAGTTCGCCAATGCGCTCGGCCCGCTCCGGGTAGCCCCAGGAGTTGGACAGTTGCATGCCATAGCCTTTGGGCACCGTGCGCTGATTGGCGGTAGCGATCCAGCCCTGGCGCGGGTCTTGATCGTAAGGGTGCAGCATCGAGTCGGCAAAGCCGTCCCAGTCGAACTTGCCGTCCCAGCCCGGTGAAGGCAGCAGGCCCTGGCCTTCACGGCGGTTCGGGTAGCGTCCGGTCACTTGCCAGCCGATGTTCGAGGCATCCGCGAACACCATGTTCAGCGTAATCGCACGAATCTCGCGGCTGGTGTCGAAGGCTTTCTCCACGTTGGGCGCGCGGGACAGGTCGAAGAAAGCATCCAGGCTCTTGTCGTCCTTGAAGTCCGGCGTTTGCAGTGCCAGGCCAAAGCCGTTGCCCAACGGATTTGCGCTGGTGTTGAGCAGGGCGCCGTGACGGGTGGCGTACACGGTTTCACGAATCGGACGGCCGCCTTTGACCAGGAAGGTTTCTTCATGGGCGATGGCGGGCAACCATTTGCCGTCAGCCATGTAGAACAGGCGATTGTTTTCGCGCTTGAGCTTTTCCAGGAACAGATCCTGATTGTCGCCTTTGACGTTGCTCAGGCTCCAGGCCAGCTTGCCGTTGAAACCGCTCAGGATCAGAGGCAGCCCGGCAATCGACGCGCCCGACGCCTGATATTTCGGCGCACGCAACTGCACGAAACTCCAGGCCGAGGTGATCCCGGCAGGCAGTTGCATTTCACTGGCCAGCAGGCTTTTGCCATTACGGCTGCGTTGCGGTGCGATGGCCCAGTTACTGGAAGCGGCTACACCGAGCATGTTCAGCTCGGAAAGTTGCAGCGTGACCTTGGTCAGGTCGTTCAGCTCTTGTGCCTGGCTGTTCAGGCTCAGCCCCTTGAGCTTGTCGGCTTCGGAGAAGGGCAGTGCTTCGTCAGGATAGGTCGGCAGCAGCCAGGCCAGCTTGTCGCTGCCGACTTTCTGGGCCAGCACCAGTGCCGAGAGTTCTTCCTGCAGGTTCACCGACAGGTTGAAACTCAGCAGGCTGAAGATCAGCGCCGAGTCTTCGGGCTGCCAGTATTCCGGGCGATAGCCGGAACTGGCCAGGTCCTCTGGCAGCTTGTCGCGATAGCGGAACAGGTAAGCGTTGACGCCGCGGGCATAGACCTCGAAAAAGCGTTTGAGGCGTGGCGATGAAGCGTTGTAAAGCTCGCTGGCGCGCTGCTTGAGGTTGGCCGAGCGCATCAGGCGGTCGACTTCCAGAGCATCGGCCCCGGCCATTTCCGCCAGGCGTCCCTGTGCCAGCAGGCGCATGCCGACCATCTGGGTGATGCGGTCGCCAGCATGCATATAGCCGAGTGTGAACAGCGCGTCGTGGTAAGTGCTGCTTTCTATCAGCGGCATGCCCAGGTTATTGCGGCGTACCGATACGTTCTGTGCCAGCCCCTTGACCGGAAAAACCCCGGAATTGGGCAGCAATGTCTCGTTGTCACCACCGCCCAACTGGCAGCCCGCAAGGCTCAGGAAACTTGCCGCAATGGCGGCAGCACTGAATCGGCTCAGGAAAAATGAAGGGGCTGGCGAGGCCATGGCGAAACTCCCGCAGGGGTGGCATATGTAAAGGTCGCTACGTTAGAGAGCAGACAGGCGCCACGCAAGACGGGAAGGGGAGTTTATTTCAGGATTTTACAAAGGGGTGGGTTGGTTCGCGGATAAATCCGCTCTCCTACAGGCTAATGCCGATCAGTTAAGGTGCAAACAAAACTTGTGGAAGACAGCTTGCTGGCGAAAAGGCCTGAAAACCGGCAGATATTCTGCGTCTGTACGCTGAATTTGCCAGCAAGCGCCTCCCACGAAGTGATTTATGACCTTAACTGATCGGCATTACTCCTACAGGCAAGCTCGCAGGAGCCAATTCATTCGCGAAGAAGATCATCAAGCCTTCGGCGGATTGATCTGCTCGACCAGCGCATAAGCCCTTTGGGTCGCCTCACGCCCGGCAATGGTCTCGAACCAGCGCTTGAGATGAGGGAAGTCATCCAGGTTCTGCTGCTGAAAGGTATGCGGCACGATCCACGGGTAGATCGCCATGTCCGCAATGCTGTACTCGCTGCCTGCCACGAAGTCACGGTCGGCCAGACGCTTGTTCAACACGCCGTACAGACGGGCGGTTTCATCCACGTAGCGCTTGATCGCATAAGGAATCTTTTCCTTGGCGAAGCGGTTGAAGTGGTGATTCTGGCCGGCCATCGGCCCAAGGCCGCCCATCTGCCAGAACAGCCATTGCAGCGTTTCCTGACGGCCACGGAAATCCTGAGAGATGAATTTGCCGGTCTTGTCCGCCAGATACAGCAGGATTGCGCCGGACTCGAACAGGCTCAGAGGCTCACCGCCATCGGTTGGTTCGTGATCGACAATGGCCGGGATACGATTGTTGGGTGCGATTTTCAGGAAGCCGGGCTCGAACTGTTCGTCCTTGCCAATGTTCACCGGGAAGATCTTGTAAGGCAGGCCCGTTTCTTCAAGGAACAGGGTGATCTTGTGTCCATTGGGAGTGGTCCAGTAATGAAGGTCGATCATTGAAGGCTCCATGTGATTGATCAAGACCGACTGTTTTACTCTCCCTTGAACTCTCCATACAAATGAAAACGACCTGCAAGGCAGGCCGTTGGCAAAATGCTCAGCGCTTCACGCGCCGTGGCACTTCTTGAATTTCTTGTCGCTGCCGCATGGGCAAGGATCGTTGCGGCCAACGTCCTTCAGGGCGTTGCGCACCGGCTCCTGGTGAGCGTGACCGCAGTTCGGGCCGTGGACATGGCCGTGCTGGTGGTCGTGATGATCATGGTCATGATCGTGATTGCAATCAGGGCCATGCACATGGGCTTGCTGGTTCATCGGGGGTACTCCGCAATTAAATCGGCGCGCATTATCTCGCAAATGTGCGCACAGCAATACCTTTAGCGATTCTTGAGCAGCAGCTCACGGGGTTTTACCGTCTCACTGCGCTCGATAGTGGTGCTGTGCCGGAAAATGATCCCCGTCTTGATCCTGCCTTCGAGTCGGTAGCGAACCTCTTCGTCAGGGTCTTTCATCAGTTCGGCGATGTATTTCACGTGTCGCCATAGGTTGGTCCTGACTGGCACCACAAAGGTTTTCTGGCTGTGAGCTGCGACGAAAAACCAGTCATTGGACCTTTCGTCTGCCAGCAGTACATCGTTGAGCATGAGCTTGTAGCGAAAGCCACGCACCAGCAGACGTGAGTCGTTGGGGTTGTCGACAAGAAAGTGCAGATTGAAGTCCTGCTGCGTCAGCCTGGCCTTGACGACCTGGACTTTCAGCAGATGAACGTCCGGGTCCTGGAAGGACGTGATGCTGCTCCATGTCGAGCAGCCGGTCAGCCCCAGTAATAGCAATGCAAGGCTTATCGTTCTTGTAATTGGCGCCTGGATTGACATTGTTTTGCTCCGTTGGAGAGCTGAGTTTAGCAACTGGCTGGCTTGTTGGGGCTGTCGACGCTACGCCATACTCCCGTCATACGCAGTATGAGTGCCCTTGCATGAATCTCTATGAAATCGTCTTTTGCGGCCAGTTGGTTCCTGGCGCCCAGCTTGAGCGGGTAAAAGCCAATCTGGGCAAACTGTTTCAGGCCGATGAGCAGCGTCTGGCGCTGCTGTTTTCGGGGCGGAGCCTGGTGCTCAAGAGCAATCTCGATGCCGATGCCGCCGAGAAATACCGTTCGACCCTGGAGCGTGCCGGTGCTCTGGTCGAAGTGCTGGACATGAAACTGCCGGTCGAAGAAGTGGAACTGGCACCGCCGCCTGCAGAGCCGGGCACGGCCCGTTTGCAGATCAAGCCTCGGGATGTGTACATGGCGGCTTTTGTTGATGTCGATGCGCCGGATTTTTCTGTCGCCGAAGTCGGCAGCGACATGCAGGACCCCAGGCCCGAACAGTCGACACCGGCGCTGGACCTTTCAGCCTTGAGCCTGGCCCCGGCCGGTAGTGATATGGGGCAGGCAAAACCTGTCGCGAAAGCGCTCAATCCGGATATTTCACACCTGAAGCTCGTGCCATAAAGGCTTCATGGCCTCTTCGCGAATGAATTCGCTCCTACCGGTGTGGGAGCGAATTCATTCGCGAAAGCAGTATTCCAGGTTTATCCAATGTAACTCGCACAACACTTCTTGAATTTCTGTTCGCTCCCGCAGGGGCAGGCGTCGTTGCGGCCAGCCTTGAGGGGCGCCGTGGGATCAATGAAGTACCAGCGGCCCTGATTCTGTACAAATGAAGAGCGTTCCCGGTGGCTGTGCTCACCGCTGCCGTCATGCCAGCGAGCCGTGAACGTGACGAAGGCATGTTCGGGCTTGCCACCGAAAACCTCCGAGCTTTCTACCTCAAGGCCCAGCCAGGTGCTTTGCGCACTCCACTGGGCAATGGATTCGCGGTCCAGCCCCTGTTTCTGCGCGGGCAGCGTGGTATCGACCAGATAATCGATCAATCCCAATACATAGGCGCTGTAGCGCGAACGCATCAGCTTCTCGGCGCAAGGCGCGGGTTGTCCCGCATGAAAATGCCCGCAGCAGGCTAACAACAGATCCCCGCTACCGCAGGGGCAAATAGCACTACTCATGACTCACCACCAGTATTTGCCGAAGTTTTCCGGGTTCGCCCAGAATTTCGAGTTCAGCCAGTCGGGTACTTGCTTGTATTCGCGCAAGTCGTAGGTGAACAGTGTCAGGATCTGCTCGTCGCGCTCAAAGCGTTCGCTCGCTTGCAGGGCCAGTGAAAAGAAATCGGTTTCCTGCCAGCCACAGGCCTGCAGGTCTGCCAGTACTGCGATGCGACTGGCATTGAGATTGCGGATACCGCCCAGCAGTTCCAGGCCGGTGCGCTTGGGGATGTGCTCCAGGCAATCGACCACCAGCGCCAGGTCAAAGCGCTGTGCAGCCAGTTCCGCTGGCAGGTTGCCGGGAGCCGCGAGTGCTACCTCGGTCTGTGGGTGTGCTTCCCGGAAAGCGTGCAGTGCAGGAAATTCCTGTGCTCCGACCAGCAGGAGGCGCTCGGGAGCATAACGGTCGAGCAGGGCGGCCAGTGCTTGTTGCGGGGTGCGGGTGGAATAGCCGACGGTCATCGAAAGTCCTCTGGTTGACCTGTAAGACTAGCCTGCCGGGCGGACTCTGGAAAGCGGCGACGCCCCTCGCTTTTATTCAATGCGCCGATCGGGCAACCAAACACTTTGTCTGTTGCATAGAACATAAAGTTGCTTGCAGACGTTTATCGAGCGCATTAGGATGTTGAGCAAAATTGGATCCAATGGAATGTTGTGCATGGAAGCTAAAAACGGAAAACATCGACCTGAACCTTGCGTGTGGCGATGTTGGCAATATTCCGCTTCCCCTTGAGCGTTGTTCTGTACGCATATCTTTTGGTGATATAGCCATGGGTCAGTGCGTCGGAAACTGCATCTTTTAATTCATTTGCAAGACCGCTGCTTCAGCGATGTCTTTGTAGATGCTTGCTGCCCGAAGAATATATACATGTGAGGGCGAGCCATTGAAGGGCTTGCCGTACGCTCGGTATAAGCATATCGACGCTATAGCGTAAAAGTTAATTCGATTCAGGTCTTGAAATTGAAATATACAGCGCTAATACTGCCGCTGCCCCGAAAAGGGCTTATTGAATGATGGCTTTGTAGTGTCAACTCTGTCTGATCTTTTGTCAGATGAGGCATATGCTGTTTTTGCCGGTCGTTCTTGAAATGAGTTATTTCTTTTGCTGTAGCAGTACGTGACAGGGATCAGCGTCTCGCTGAAATAAAATAGTCATTGATTTCAGATGACCATAATGGAGAGGTATAACCGATGATTTCCACTGATGTGATATTGAAAACGCTTGAGTCCACCGTTGATGCCTGCCTGGATGCAGAATTCAAGAAAGACAACATCATGGGCGAGTTCCACCAAGGAGACTGGTTCAATGAGCATTACTACAAGCGCCACATCCTGGAATGCGTAATCCGCATTCACATGAACAATGAACTGGACGCACGTGCCGTTCAGGTGGCGGCCATCGATAATATCTCCGCCGCCAAGCAACTCTCTTACTATCTGTATGATGAGTTTGGCCATGACGAAATGTTTGGGCAGGATCTCATCACTTACGGTTATTCCAAGTCCGACGTTCAGGCAGAGTTTGCCTTCCCGGAAACCTGGAAACTGATGGGCTACCTGAATCTGTGCGTCAGCAAGTTCGGCCCGCTGCCTGCGATCACCTGGGACTGGTTCCTGGAGTACTACGGCGATAAATACAGCTCGTTCATCACCCAGAAAGCCAGCGCCAGCATGGGCCAGCCTGCGGTGAGCGGCGCGGCCTCCCATGTCGCGTTCGACGAAGCGGAAGACCACAGCGGCATGATGAACAACATGCTGGCCTCGGTCATCAAGGATGAAAAGGACCTGGACAAAGCCGTTGTCCATATCAAGGCTTTCATCCCGATGGTGGGCGAATACTTCCAGGCCCTGCGTGCTTCAACGCTTTAATACACATCACTGAAGGCCGGTGTAATGGCAACTTATAGTGTCCGCGTTGGAGAGCAGACCTACACCGCCGACAGCAGGCAGCCTCTTATTGATGCAATCCCCTCCGGAGCGCTCGTAAAAGGCTGCCTTAAAGGTGTGTGCAGAGTGTGTCGATGCCGATTGGTGTCAGGCCGCGTTCTGGAAGACGGTGTGGAAGTTACAGTACAAAGCGAGTTTCTGCCCTGTATAAGCAGGGCAGAAACGGATATTGATATTGTCCCCGCTATCAGCAGCTTTCATGCCGCCAGGCTCAAAAGTAAAACGTATTTGTCCGAACAGGTCATGGAAGTCGTCCTGGAGGTCAAGCGGGTTTTTTATAACGCCAAATCTGTCGTGACGTTGAAGCATCCCGAGCTTTCAGCGGTGCGCAGTTACTCCGTGGTCACGTTGGGCAAAAAAGCGTACGACAGCATCACGTTTCATGTGAAGTTACGCCCCGGTGGGCTGTTCTCAAGTCTGTTTGCAACGTTGTCCGTTGACGACCGACTGGAGTATTACATCGTGAGTCCTTCATTGCCTCACTATGAAAGCGCCATGAACCGTCTGAATATAGTCAGTGGCGGCAGCGGAATGGGGGCGGCATTGAGTCGTGCGCAGGAGTTGGTGGTAAAACACAATATCGGTGAAGTTGAGGTGTATGCCGTCAACCGTACCACTCTTTCCACCTACCACTCGGGCTGTATTGAACGATTTCGCAGTTCCGTTGAATGCAAGGTCAATGTCGTCAACATTCCTTATCGTGACTGGACCTGTGCGGATTTCGATATTGGCGAACACTTGGTAGTGGATGCACTTACGGTAGGTGTGGGGTCGGATCTGGTAATCGACAAGCTGAAAAACCTTCCTTTATGTGAACTCGAAAGTTTTGGATAGTCGGAGACTGAACAATGTCCGTAGTTGTCATCGATCCTGTTTCATCCGGCATAAACTATCTCAATGCAGCGCAGCAACTGGGCGTTGATTTATATGTCTTTTCCGTCGACGGGGGCGAGCAGGAGCTTGACCCGCAACTGCGTGCCAAGGCGCGTCAGGTCATCAAGATCGACACCGCTGATTTCGACGCACAGATGGCGGCGCTCAATGAGTTGGGAACCGTCAGTGCCATTCTTCCCGGCGTGGAGTATGCCGTCCCGATGGCTGCAAGCCTGGGCGCTGCGCAAGGTAAAACGCATCTTGGCGACAACGCCGTGCAACGGGTGCGCAACAAGTTCAACTTCCGCAGTCGTCTGACCGAGACGGGGCTCAGCGATATCGGATTTTTTCTGCTCAGCACCGACGAGCCGGTGGTCGTGCCCGCAGGCTTCAGCTTCCCGGCGGTGGTCAAGCCGGTCGATATGGCCGGGAGTATCGGCGTTCGCAAGCTTTATAACCATGAAGAGCTGGTCGAGGCCGTCAGCGCCTTTCGTCAGTCGTTGCCCAATGACATTGGCTTTACCGCCAGCGGACGCCTGATCGTCGAAGAGTACATTCCCGGCAACGAATACAGTATCGAAGGTGTGGTGCGTAGGGATGGCAGCGTCACCATCGCGTCCATCACCGAGAAACTGCTCGGCTCGGAGCCTTACTTCATCGAGATCGGCCATATCGTCGGCCAGGGCTACGATGAGGCGTTTCGCACCACTCTGAACGACTACACGCTGGCGGTGCTGGATGCCATCAGCCTGAACGTCGGCCCTTTCCATCTGGAGCTTCGGGTTACGCCCCAGGGCCAGCCCGTAGCGGTCGAACTGGCAGCCCGTCTTCCCGGCGACGGTATCGTCGAGCTGATCAAACGGGCCAGTGGAATCGATCTGGCCCTTGAAACGCTCTGTGAATACCTGAGCATCGATACGCCTGCCGCCCCCCAGGCGAGTGGTGTCAGTGCCATCGCCTTCATTCCCCGTGGCGAGAAAAGCGAATTTACCCGCCTGCACGGTCTCGGTGAGCTTATCGACAGTCCGTACTACCTCTCGCACCAGATTTACTTTCGTACCGGCGATGCGCTGGGCTCGGATCAGGACTGGACCTCACGGGTTGGCTACGTGATGTTCGGCGGCGTTGATGAGGCCGCAGTCAGAAGCCTGGTCGGGCGGGTACACAACGAGGTTGCAATCGTATGAAGCACGTTCTGATCATTAACCGCTACGACGACGAACTTTCCGATTACCGCAAATATATCGATCACACTCAGGTCGACGTTTCCTATATTTCCCTGGCGGGGCGTGCAGGGCTGATTGATCAGCAGCTCAGCTTCAAAGTGGTGGAGCTTGGCGTACTGGATGCAGGCCTGATACTGCAGGAAGCGCAGGCCATTCATCGTCAGCACCCCATCGACTTTGTCATCGCCTTCTCGGAATACGATCTGGATGCCGCTGCACTGGTCCGCACCGAGCTGAATATCAGCGGTGCGAAAATCGCCGACAACCTGCTGTGCCGTAACAAGGCCAGTATGAAAGAAGCACTACAGGGCTCGACCGTCCGCTACCCGCAGTACCGAAACGTGTTGTCGCGTCTGGACGTGGAAGAGTTCTGCCATGCGCACGGCTACCCGGTGATCCTGAAACCTCAGGTTGGCGCGGCTTCGGACGGTGTCGTGAAGATTGACCGTCTGAGCGATATCCCCGACCTGCTGGATTTCACCGGCTATGAAGTGGAAGAGTACATAGAAGGCGATATCTATCACGTCGACGCCATACTGGCGGGCGACAGCACTCCGTATTTCAAGGTGTCGAAATACCTGAACACCTGCCTGGATTTTCGCAATGGCCAGCCGCTTGGCTCGGTGGCTGTCGATAATTCTCGGTTCATCGAGGCGGTGCAGGCTTTTACCAGAGAAGTCTGTGTTCGGCTGAACCTCAAGGATCAGGCCATTCATCTGGAGCTTATCGAGCGGCGCGGCGAACTGGTTTTTCTGGAAATCGGCGGTCGGGTCGGCGGTGGCGAGATTCCGTTTGTCGCCATGCGCAGCGAGGGAATCGATCTGTATGAGCTGTGGACCCGTGCTGCGCTCAAGGACCATGTCCCGCCTGTCAAAACCCGGATCACCGGTTTTCTGATGATGCCCAACCCCTTCACCACTGGCTTTGCCTTCGACCCGAAGATGCAATTGTCCCACCCGCTGCTGGCCTATAGCAGCGTTCAGCGGCAAGGCGAATCCAGCGAGTTCAGCTACGAAGAAATCCCCGCACGGCTGCATTTTGTGGGCGAAACCCAGGCTGAGGTGGAAGACGCCATCCTGTATTGCATGGACGTCCTGCAGACCTCCATTCGTGCCGACTCAGTGCGGGAGGCGAGCTGATGAAAGTGCTTGTGCAACTTCCCTCCATCGTACAGCCTGTGGCCATGTCGGTATTCATGGAGGCGCAGCAGCCTTACTCGCTGCGTCAGGCCGATGCCGATGTGCTGGCCCTGGCCGCATCGTTCAATGCCGCAGGTATCCCGACGGCTTTTCTGTCCGACGCGCTGTTCAATGAAGACGGGCCGCACGTCCCGCTGGAAGATATGCGGCAACTGGCCGGGAATGCGCTGCGCTTTGCCGACGATATTCCACAGGAGCGCCAGCGTCTTGCCCACGAACAACTGACGCGCAGCAGTCGCCGGGAACTGGCGGAAATCATCATCAACCAGCCGAAACTCCGGCTGTATTACGATGATGAACTGGGCCGCATCAGCCCTGACGCCACTTATGAAACGTATGAAATTCATCCGTTGTACGGGCTGCTGTTCCCGCGAGACCATTTCATGAACGTGGGCGGCCAGCCGGTTTTCGGCCGCTTGAAACGCCAGGACCGGGCGCGGGAAGTTGAAGTGGTGAAAAAGGTAGTCGCCGCCCATGGCTATCCCCTTGTGGAACTCGACCATGTGCTTGAAGGCGGTGACTATCAGGAAAACGAGCGCGTATCGATCATCAACACCGGCTTTCGGACCCAGGTCGAGACGCTGCACTTCTTGCTGGGGGCCAGCCTGCTCAAGAGCGATGTCGTGCTGGCCGTCGAGGATGGGTGGCACAACCCTGAACAGTTCCACCTCGACCACTATGTATCCCTGCTGCGCGGCGACTTGCTGATCGATGCGAAACGAGCCGACGCCATCGACCGCTCACGGGTGAGCCTCTATCACCGTACACCTTCGGGCTGGCAGCTCTCGCAAGAACACCTGACGTTGCGCCAGGCCGCAGAGGCTGTGGATCTTGAGCCGGTGTTGCTGGACGAATCGATGATGTCAGCCTGGTGCGCCAATGCGTTCTCACTGGGCAAGCATGTCTGGATCGATCACAACGCACCCACGGGCTTGCTGGATCGGCTGTCGGCGCGTGGCTATGACATTCATCGGGTCTCTTTCGCCGAACACCAGAAGCAATTTGGCGGCATTCATTGCGCCACCCAACTCATATAACTTCTTATATAACTTCGAGGACCCGTCATGACGGTGGGTAATAAGTCTGTTCTGCCCGTTCTGGCACTGATCATCAGCACCATTGGTGTGGCGTCGGCGATTGCGTTCGTCAAGCTCAGCGAGGTGGATGCCACTTCAACGCTGATGCTGCGCATGTTCATCGCTGGCGGCATGGCCTATGCGTTTACCGCCTTGCCGCCCGGCAAGAACAAGGATGTGGAAACCATCACTCCAGGTCGCAGCCGCAGTGTCATGTTGGCCCTGTTGCTGCTGTCGGGTGTGGTGTCGTGCATCGATCTGCTGTCCAACCACTGGGCGGTGAAGCTGACCAGCATGGCCAACACCTCGATCCTGATGAACCTGTCGCCGGTCTTCGTGGCGATTTTGTCCTTTCTGTTTCTCAAGGAAAAAATCGGCACCTCTCAGGTATTGGCGCTGGCCCTGAGTATCGCGGGAGCCTGCCTGCTGGTGTTTGATGGCAGCGCGAGCCTGACATTCTCCAGCCAGAGCGTGACTGGCGATCTGCTGGCGCTCAACTCGGCGCTGTTCTATGCGATCTATCTGATCCTGATCAAATCCCTGCGCGACTGCTTCTCGTCCCGCAAGATAATCATCTGGAACAGCTTCACCTGTGCCTTGCTGCTGTTGCCGGTGGCCCTTGTCACCAGTCAGCAGATTTTGCCGGACACCCTTTATGGCTGGCTGGTGATTGCTCTGTTGGCGTTGATCAGCCAATTGCTGGGGCATGGGTTGATGGCCTATGCGCTGCGTCATGTCGACGTGGTGCTGGCCTCCGTCTCGGCGCTGGCTCGCCCGGTGGTCGCGATTCTGATCGGCTTCTTCTTTTTCGACGAGAAGCTGGCCGCGCTGCAATGGGTAGGCGTCGCCGCCGTGCTGCTGGGCGTCTGGTGGTACAAGCGCCCGGCACCGGTGGTTCAGCCTGTCATTGAGGGCAAGGCCAGCAGCCAGGCCTGAAAACCGGAAGCCCCAGCCTCGATGCCGCCGTCAGTCCGGTCTTTTTTCACTCCACCGCTGGCATATTTGGTGTACAGGACGTCTACTGTGCGGCAACGAAAAAGCGTGCGAAGAATTCGCTTTCGTAAACGCATCATGACCATGGGGGGCAGGCGATGAAGCTGTTTTGGGGGCTGGGCAAGGTATTGACGCTGGGGTTCTGGCTGGTGGTGATGGTCAATTCGGTCATCGAGGCTCCCAGTCCGTTCGGCATCATGATCGATATGGCAGGCAGCCTGGTGCTGTTGACTCATTTGCTTGAGTTGATCCTGTTCAACGGCAGCCTGCGCGGTCGCCGGCATCCGTGGCGTGATCGGGGGAAAATCCTCATTTTCGGTATCTTCCATGTCCAGGCCATAGGTCGTCGTCCAGCGGAGTCCACTCATGCGTAACCTTTTTCTCCTGGCGGCCTTGTTCAGCCCGCTGGCCTTGGCGCAGACGATCAATGTCGATGCGCACTCCCTGATGCGTCTGCCGGGTAACAGCAGCGTTCTGCAGGTCGAGCGTCTGGAGGTGGCGGATTACGGCACCTTGCTGATCCCGGCAAATATTACCGAGGTCAAGGTCGGTGAGCTGGTGCTGGGGCATGAGGCACGTATCGCCATCGTGCCGGGTTCGCAGACTTTCAGCCTCGTCGTCAGTCATGGCGAATTGGCCTCTGGCAGCCAGATCATGGCGCGTGGCGCACCGGGGACCTTTGAAAAAGCGGCCTTGCCGGGGCGCAATCTGATCCTGCGCTTGCAGAGCCTGAACGCCGAGCAACTGTCGATCGATGCCCGTGGCGGTGCCGGTGCGCGAGGTTATGCAGGGCTTGATGGTGGCAATGGTCAGGCGCCGGGTTGCACCTGGGGGCAGGCGGGTCGCGGTTATGACGGTGACAATGGCGGTAACGGCCATGACGGTGCGGCAGGTGCTCAGGTTCGTCTGGAGCTGCCACAGAGTTTTGCTGCCGAGCGTATCAAGGTCAACGTCGAGGGCGGTGCCCCTGGGCCGGGTGGCGAGGGCGGCAAACCGGGCAAGGGTGGCGAATCCAAAGGCTGTATCGTCTATCGCGCCGATGGCGGCAAGCCGGGGAAACCCGGGCAAGTAGGGCAGCCAGGTGCCGCAGGACCTGCCGGTGCATTGAGCCTACAGCGTCTGTAACGCCGTTTCGTCAGGCCCGGAGCATGCTTGTGCCGGGCCTGGCTTATATTCAAGACAGATTTTTCCTTTCAGAAAGTCGGCCGGGCCGCCGCAATTGCAACTACAGTCAGGCCAACGATCAGATTGATCCCCACCAGACGCCTGATCCTGCCCAATGCAGCGGCACCTTCGGCCCATTGTCCGGCATCCACTGCGCGTTGCAGCTCCGGGAGCTGTAACGACTGGATACGCAAGAACAGTGCAACCATCACCACATACAGCCCCATCATGACCTGCACATAACGTGGTGCTGTCTCGAAGCTGGTGAAGTTCAACTGGATCATGCCGACGCCGGTAATGGGCAAGACCACGATAGCTGCCCAGACCCAGACGAAGAACCGTGGAAACACCTGAAGCCACAGTTTCAGACGCAGCGGACCTTCCAGTGCCGCGCCGACAGCCGGACGAAGGACCATCCAGGCGAAAAACATTCCGCCAACCCAGACCAGGGCAGCCAGAACATGCAGTGTGTAGACAGGGGCGAAAGCAGTCATCAGGTACTCCGTTCTGCGCGGATGGATTTAGCGCGGTATGATAGCGCCCACTTGGAACCACTGAAAATTTATCCAGCCTTTTTTGCCGTGCCGCCGAACCCGAGCCAATGATCAGTACCGAATTAAAATCCCAGATACAGGGCGCTTACTCGCGTTTCCTCGAAGCCAAGAGCCTCAAGCCTCGCTATGGCCAGCGTTTGATGATCGCAGAGGTCGCCAAGGTGCTGGGCGATGTCGAGACCGATGAGGAGGGACGGCGTTCTGGCGACCCGGCAGTGGTTGCGGTGGAAGCGGGCACCGGTACGGGGAAGACCGTAGCCTATGCCATCGCCTCTATCCCCGCGGCCAAGGCTGCGGGCAAGCGGCTGGTCATCGCCACGGCAACCGTCGCCCTGCAAGAGCAGATCGTCTACAAGGATCTGCCCGACCTCATGCGCAACAGCGGCCTGAACTTCAGTTTTGCTCTGGCCAAGGGGCGCGGGCGCTATATGTGCCTGTCCAAACTCGACATGTTGTTGCAGGAAGGCGATGCGACCAACGCCACTGCGCAGTTGTTCGAGGAAGAGGGCTTCAAGATCGAGGTCGATGAAGCCAGCCAGAAGCTTTTCACCAGTATGCTCCAGAAGCTGGCCGGCAATAAATGGGATGGTGACCGTGATAGCTGGCCTCAGGAACTGGCCGATCAGGACTGGGCCCGTCTGACCACCGACCACAGCCAGTGTACCAACCGCCATTGCCCGAACTTCCAGCAGTGTGCGTTCTACAAGGCCCGCGAAGGCATGGGCAAGGTGGATGTGATCGTCACCAACCACGACATGGTGCTGGCAGACCTGGCACTGGGCGGCGGCGCGGTGCTGCCCGATCCCCGCGACACCATGTATGTGTTCGACGAGGCTCACCACCTCCCGGACAAGGCCATCGGCCACTTTGCCCACTACACCCGGTTGCGCTCCACGGCCGACTGGCTGGAGCAGACGGCCAAGAACCTTGCCAAGCTGCTTGCCCAGCACCCGCTGCCCGGCGATCTGGGCAAGCTGATCGAACAGGTTCCCGAACTGGCGCGTGAGATCAAGGGACATCAGCAATTCATGTTCGGTGCCTGCGAGCAACTGGCCGATTTCCGCGCCGGTGAAGACATGCAGGGGCGTGAGCGCCCGCGCCATCGTTTTGTCGGCGGTGTCATTCCCGAGCATATTCGCGAGATGGGGATTGAGCTGAAGAAGGGCTTTGCGCGGCTGGACGATCTGTTCACGCGCCTGACCGAACTGCTCAAGGACGGCATGGATGGCGAGGTGAATATCGGCATTGCCAGTCATCAGGCCGAAGAGTGGTATCCGCTGTTCGGCAGCCTGCTGGCCCGTGCCCATGGCAACTGGGAGCTGTGGACCGCCTTTACCGCCGAAGACCCGGAAGACAGCCCGCCGATGGCGCGCTGGCTGACCCTGGCCGACAGCGGCGCGCAGTTCGATATCGAGGTCAATGCCAGCCCGATCCTGGCGGCTGAAATGTTGCGACGCAATCTCTGGAACATTGCCTATGGCGCTCTGGTCACCTCGGCGACCCTGACCGCGCTGGGCAAGTTCGACCGCTATCGCATGCGTGCCGGTTTGCCCAAGGGAGCAGTGACGGCGATTGTACCCAGCCCGTTCCATCATGCCGACGCTGGCGTACTGCGGGTGCCTGACCTCAAGGCCGACCCCCGCGATGCGGTGGCACACACGGCGGCAATCATTCGCGAACTGCCGGATCTGGTGGAAGGTTCACGGGGCACGCTGGTGCTGTTTTCATCCCGCAAACAGATGCAGGATGTCTTCGATGGCCTGGACCGCGACTGGCGCAAGCAGGTCTTCATTCAGGGCAACCTGTCCAAGCAGGAAACCCTCAACAAGCACAAGGCGCGGGTCGATGGCGGCGATTCCAGCGTATTGTTCGGGCTGGCCAGTTTTGCCGAGGGTGTGGATTTGCCCGGTGCATACTGCGAGCACGTGGTCATCGCCAAGATTCCATTCGCGGTGCCGGATGACCCTGTGGAGGCCGCGCTGGCGGAATGGATCGAAGCCCGAGGCGGCAACCCGTTCATGGAAATCGCCGTGCCCGATGCCTCTTTGCGTCTGATCCAGGCCTGTGGCCGGTTGCTGCGCACCGAAGCGGATCGCGGCACCATTACGTTGCTGGATCGGCGCGTGGTGACGCAGCGCTATGGCAAGGCCATTCTCAATGCGCTGCCGCCGTTTCATCGGGAGATTTCCTGAAGCATCTGCTGGGTGGCGGCAGTTCCCAAAGTCGCCAATCGCTGAAACAATGCACGCCTTTTCAGGCAACAGTCTTGCGGGAGCCAGCGGGTGCAGATTCAGGGCTATTTCGAGCTTAAATTTGAAGCAGTGCGTGAAGCTTTCGCCGCGCTTTTCGACGACCCGCAGGAGCGTGGCGCGGCGTTGTGCATTCAGGTCGGTGGCGAAACCGTCATAGACCTCTGGGCGGGGACCGCCGACAAGGACGGCACCCAGGCCTGGCACAGCGATACCATTGCCAACCTGTTTTCTTGCACCAAGACTTTTGCTGCCGTTGCCGCCTTGCAACTGGTGGATGAAGGCAAGCTGAAACTCGATGAGCCCGTCGCCCGGCTCTGGCCCGAATTTGCAGCCGCAGGCAAGGGCTCGATCACCTTGCGCCAGTTGCTGTGCCATCAGGCTGGTCTGCCGGCACTGCGCGAGCAACTGCCCGCAACCGCCCTTTATGAGTGGGACACCATGACCGCAGCCCTGGCGGCCGAACAGCCTTGGTGGGTTCCTGGCCAAGGGCATGGTTATGCGGCGATCACTTATGGCTGGCTGGTGGGCGAGATGTTGCGTCGCGCCGACGGTCGTGGGCCGGGTGAGTCCATCGTGTCCCGAATCGCACGGCCTCTCGGGCTCGATTTTCATATCGGGCTGGCCGACGAGGAATTCGACCGGGTGGCGCATATCGCTCGCAGCAAGGGGAATATGGGGGACGACGCTGCCCAGCGCCTGCTGCAAGCACTCATGCGCGAGCCTGACGCCATCGCCACCAAGGCTTTCACCAATCCGCCGTCGATCATGACCAGTACCAACAAGCCCGAATGGCGCCGCATGCAGCAACCGGCTGCCAATGGCCATGGCAATGCGCGCAGCCTTGCCGGCTTCTATAGTGGCCTGCTCGATGGCAGCCTGCTTGAAGCTGAACTGCTCAATGAGCTGACCCGCGAGCACAGCGTCGGTCAGGACAAGACCCTGATGACTTCCACGCGCTTTGGCCTGGGTTGCATGCTCGACCAGCCCAATGTGCCCAACGCCACTTACGGCCTGGGGCCGAAAGCATTCGGGCATCCGGGAGCAGGCGGTTCAGTGGGCTTTGCCGATCCCGATTACGAGGTCGCTTTCGGCTTTGTCACTCACACGCTGGGGCCTTATGTGCTGATGGACCCCCGTGCACAAAAACTGGTCAGGACACTGCGTGAGTGTTTGCAGTAACTATCACTCATAAGTGCTTGTTTCATACCGACTGTCAGTTAATGAGGTGTAAGAGGAACCGTACGACGGTTTCTTTTTCCAACTGAGTCTTTATGCGTGTTATACGGACGTAGCCAAGTCCCTACGTCCCTTGTCATCAATACTGCTGTGGGTCATCCATGTTATCCAATAAAAGTCTCGTTCTCGCCCTGTGTATTGCCGTCACTGGCTGTGCCCAAACCCCTAAAACCGATTCTGCCGATGTTGCCGATACGGGCAGCCATTGGTGGCAGTTTGGTTTTGGCAAGGATGCTCCAGCGGATGATGTAGCAAAAGCTCCTGCTCCGGCGTCTGCCCCGGCTCCTCAAAAGGCGGCTGTGGTTGATTCCCTCGCCAAGACTGAAAAGAGCAACCCGTGGTACTGGCCGTTCGGTAGCAGCGATAGCAAGAAGGACGAGCCTAAAGCCGTGCCGATGCCCGATCCGAAAGTCACCCAGGCCTGGCTCGACGAGTACGAGCCGCGCCTGCGTGCGGCGATCAAGGACAGCCCGTTCGAGCTTGAGCGACGTGAAGACCTGCTGGCCATTACCGCGCCGGTCGATACCTCGTTCAACCCTGACCGTCCGGCCATGTTGCTGCCAGTGACCCTCGGCCCTATCACTCGTCTGGCCAAGCTCGTCGAAGGTGACCCCAAGACTGCCGTACTGGTTCTTGGTCATGCCGACACTTCGGGTGTCATGGCTGCCAACCAGAAAATCAGCCAGGAGCGGGCGCAATCCGTTGCTGCGATCTTCCGCCTCAGTGGTCTGGAGCGTAATCGCCTGAGCCTGCGTGGCATGGGGGCCGTGATGCCGCGTGCTGCCAACGACAGCGCTCAGGGTCGCTCGCTCAACCGTCGGGTGGAAATCCTGCTGACGCCGCAGGACACCATGGTTGCGCTGATGAGCAAGTATGTCGTGCCACCGACTGCGCCCACCATGGTCGCTACTCAGGACGTCAAGCCTGTTGTCCCGCCAGCACCCGCCAAGAAAGCGGCTCCTGCCAAGAAAGATACGGCCAAGAAGGCTGCACCTGCGAAGGCTGCCACCGCCAAGAAAGCTGCGCCCGCCAAAGCCACGGCGCCAGCCAAGAAAGCTACTGCGGCCAAGGATGCTCCTGCCAAGACCGTAGCCAAGAAAACCGGCGATCAGGCCAGCAACTGATCGTCTGGCTGACCCGTATCATTCCCGAAGGGGAGTGAGCGGGTCAGACTTCGCATTATTTCGGTGAAGGAACCCTGTCATGACCCAAGCCCTGGCCGATATGCGCCGTGATTATGCTCGCGATGGTTTGACCGAAGCGCAGGCTCCCGATGAACCCTTTGCCCTGTTCCACAAATGGTTCGACGAAGCGGTCAAGACTGAGCAGGCACCTGTAGAAGCCAATGCCATGACGCTGGCGACAGTCGACGAGGAGGGGCGCCCGCATTGCCGGGTTCTGCTGCTCAAGGGGCTGGATACTCTGGGCTTCACGTTCTTCACCAACTACGACAGCGCCAAGGGGCAGCAACTGGCTGCTCGCCCATTTGCAGCCATGACCTTCTTCTGGCCGACCCTGGAGCGTCAGGTGCGTATTGAAGGGCGCGTGGTCAAGGTCAGTGCGCAAGAGTCAGATGCGTATTTCCAGGTTCGTCCACTGGGCAGTCGTCTGGGCGCCTGGGCATCGCCGCAAAGTCGGGTGATTGCCGATCGTGCGCAGCTTGAAGGCATGATCAAACAGACGGAGCAGCGTTTTCTCGATACACAGCCGCATTGCCCGGATCACTGGGGCGGCTATCGTCTTTTACCTGAGCGGATCGAATTCTGGCAGGGACGTCCAAGCCGTTTGCATGATCGTTTGAACTATCGTTTGATAGACGATCAATGGATACGTGAGCGTTTGGCGCCCTGAGCTTTTATTTAAAGGTTAAGGCGGGAATTATCCTGTTACCAGATCATCATAGCGTTACATGGCACGTCGCTGTATGACGCCTGAATGAACTTAAATTGCAGGAGCAGGGCAGTGACAGCGCCGATGGCGCGGAGTCTAATGGCCACTTGTTCCTTTGGAGATGCCTTTATGCGCAAGTCTGCTTTTCTGGTCGCCTCGTTCACAGCGATGGCACTGACACTGGGCGGCTGTACCTCGAATCTCACCGGTGATTCCTACTCCCGTGACGAAGCCAGGACTGTACAGACCGTTCGCCTGGGTACTGTCGAATCTCTGCGACCTGTCAAAATCGAAGGCACCAAGACGCCAATCGGCGCAGGTGCCGGTGCAATTGTCGGCGGTGTGGGCGGTAGCGCCATCGGCGGCGGGCGCGGTAGCGTGGTTGCTGCGGTAGTCGGTGCGGTTGCTGGTGGTTTGCTCGGTTCCATGACTGAAGAAGGTCTGACCCGTACTCAGGGTGTCGAAATCACCGTGCGTGAAGACGACGGCAGCATGCGTGCCTATGTACAGCAGGTTCAGGAAAACGAGATTTTCCGTGTGGGCGAGCGTGTTCGCATCATGACCGTCAATGGCACGAGCCGTGTGACGCACTGATCTGTTTTTCATGCTGTGAAAGAAAACCCGAGCCTGGCTCGGGTTTTCTCGTTATGGCGGTTATTGCCTGGGTTGCCTGCTAGACATCAGCATGACGCCATAACCGATCAAGGCCGAAAGTATGGAGCCGGTCAGAATGCCCATGCGGTCCACACCCGCGTAATCACTCGTGCCGGACTCGAAAGCCAGTGAGCCGACGAACAGGCTCATGGTGAAGCCGATACCGCACAGGATCGAAACGCCCAGTACCTGCCCCCAGTTCGCCTCGTTCGGCAGTTTCGCCAGACCGGTCTGTATCGCCAGCCAGGTCAGCCCGAATACCCCCAGCGTCTTGCCCAGCAGCAGGCCTGCTGCAATCCCCATCGGCACTGAATGCGTGAAGCTGTCCAGAGTGACACCAGTCAGCGAAACACCGGCATTGGCAAAGGCGAAGAGTGGCAGGATTGCGTAGGCGACCCACGGGTGCAGCCCATGTTCCAGGCTCAGTAGCGGTGAAGCCTTTACCTCCTTGATGCGCAGCGGTATGCAGAATGCCAGCACCACGCCTGCCAGAGTCGCATGCACGCCGCTTTTGAGTACGCACACCCAGAGCACCAGACCGACCAGCAGATAAGGCCCCAGCTTTGCCACGCCGAGCCTGTTCATCACGATCAGGGCCAGGATGGCGGCACCGGCTAATATCAGCGACAGGTTCGACAGCTCTCCCGAATAAAACAATGCAATGACGATGATCGCGCCGAGGTCGTCGATGATGGCGAGGGTCATGAGAAACAGTTTGAGCGATACCGGCACGCGCTTGCCGAGCAGCGCGAGAACACCCAGGGCAAAAGCGATATCGGTGGCCATGGGAATGGCCCAGCCGCCCAAGGCTGTCGGGTCGTCCTTGTTGAGTGCGTAATAGATAAGTGCCGGAACGACCATGCCGCCAATGGCTGCTGCGCCGGGCAGCACTATCTGTGAGGGGCGGGACAGATGCCCCTCAAGTACTTCGCGTTTGACTTCAAGCCCGATGACCAGAAAGAACAGGGCCATCAAGCCGTCGTTGATCCACAGCAACAGCGGCTTGGCGATTTTTATCGCGCCTATCTGTGCCACTACCGGAATATTGAGGAATTCGTTGTACAGCCACGACAACGGGGAGTTGTTGATAATCAGTGCCAGCGCAGCAGCAGCGATCAGCAGCAAACCGCCTGCTGCCTCAAGTTGAAAGAAACGTATGATCGTATTTCGCATCGGTGCGGTTATGCTCCATGGTCTTCAAGGAAAAGCCCGCTACCCTACCGTTTACCTGCAAGGGTTAAAACAAAAGTTATATTCGTTTTGGTTCTAAAGGTAACGGCCCGTTTGCAGCCTTTGAAGTCTAACAATTATGTAACTTATTAATTCCTAACTGTGCCTGTTTTGGTTGTAGGGTATTTCCTAAAATCGCGTTCTCATTATCTTTATGTAACTTCCGGATATTTTGGAAAGAGAAGTCAGTAAATGATCGATAACCGCCCCTGGTCCCGTGAAGCCATTCGCATCATCGAAGCCGACTTCCAGCGCAGCGCCGATACTCACCTGATTCCCTTGCCACTGCCCGGGCTACCCGGCGTGGAGCTTTATTTCAAGGACGAGTCCAGTCATCCCACCGGCAGCCTCAAGCATCGTCTGGCGCGTTCGTTGTTTCTGTATGCGCTGTGCAACGGCTGGCTCAAGGCCGGAGCGCCGGTTATCGAAGCGTCCAGCGGCTCCACGGCGATTTCCGAGGCTTACTTCGCCCGTTTGCTGGGCTTGCCGTTCGTGGCGGTCATGCCGGCGAGTACTTCCCAGGCCAAGATCGATCAGATTGCCTTCTATGGCGGCAAGAGCCATCTGGTCCAGGACCCGACGCAAATCTATGCCGAGTCCGAAAGACTGGCGCGGGAAACTGGCGGGCATTTCATGGATCAGTTCACCTATGCCGAGCGGGCTACTGACTGGCGGGCGAACAACAACATTGCCGAGTCGATCTTTCAGCAACTGCGTTTTGAAAAGCATCCAGAACCGAGCTGGCTGATCTCTAGCCCAGGCACGGGCGGCACGACCGCAACCCTGGGGCGCTACGTTCGTTATCGCCAGCACCCTACACGTGTTCTGTGTGCCGATGCCGAGCGCTCGGTATTTTTCGATTATTACCGCAGTGGCGATGCCAGCTTGCGTCTGGAGTGCGGGTCACGCATCGAAGGTATCGGCAGGCCGCGTGTCGAGGCCTCGTTCCTGCCCAATGTCATCGATGCCATGGTCAAGGTGCCGGACGCCTTGTCGCTGGCGGCCATGCATTACCTGGCCCGGCGACTGGGGCGCAAGGTCGGCGGGTCCAGCGGCACCAACCTGATCGGCGCGCTGCTGGCGGCCCGGCAGATGGTCGAAGCGGGAGAGAAGGGCTCGATTGTGGCGATTTTGTGCGATGGCGGCGAGCGCTATGCCAGCACGTATTACGATGAGGCCTGGCTCAAGGCTCAGGGGTATGAACTGGCGGGACTGATCGAGGGTATTGCAGCCTGTGCCGAGCAAGGCAAGGCCTTGCCCGAGGGTGTGCTGCGAGCAGGCTTGTAGGATCGAATTCATTCGCGAAGAGTTTGCGAATGAATTCGATCCTGCAGCGGATGGATTTTATTCAATCCCCAACATGTTGCGTGCCAGCCCTTCGGCAATCCGGATACCGTCCACGCCTGCCGACAGGATGCCGCCGGCATAACCGGCACCTTCACCTGCCGGGTACAGGCCTTTGACGTTCAGGCTCTGCATGTCCGCGCCACGTGTGATGCGCAGCGGGGCGGAGGTGCGGGTTTCGATGCCGGTCAGGATCGCATCATGCTGGGCGAAGCCTTTGATCTGCTTGTCGAACGCAGGCAATGCTTCGCGAATGGCTTCGATGGCGTAAGCGGGCAGGGCGTCAGCCAGGTCCATCAGTTTTACGCCTGGCTTGTAGGACGGCTCGACGCTGCCCAGCTCGGTGGAAGCCTTGCCCGCAATGAAGTCGCCCACCAGTTGCGCAGGCGCTTCGTAGGTGCTGCCACCCATCAGGAAGGCGTGGGATTCCAGGCGCTCCTGTAGCTCGATCCCGGCCAGCGGGCTGCCCGGATAGTCTTCCGGGGTAATGCCGACCACGATGCCCGAGTTGGCGTTGCGCTCGTTACGCGAGTATTGGCTCATGCCGTTGGTGACCACCCGGTTTGGCTCGGAGGTCGCAGCGACGACGGTGCCTCCCGGACACATGCAGAAGCTGTACACCGAACGACCGTTGCTGGCGTGGTGCACCAGCTTGTAATCGGCAGCGCCCAGTTTCGGGTGACCGGCGTACTTGCCCAGGCGGGCACGGTCGATCAGGGACTGCGGGTGCTCGATACGGAAACCCACCGAAAACGGCTTGGCTTCCATGTACACGCCACGGCTGTGCAGCATGCGGAACGTATCGCGGGCGCTGTGACCCAGTGCCAGAATTACATGGCGCGACTCGATGCGTTCGCCGCTGTCCAGTTCTACGCCGTGCAACTGGCCGTCTTCGATCAGCAGGTCGGTGACACGCTGTTGAAAACGTACTTCGCCGCCCAGGGCTTCGATCTGCTGACGCATGTTTTCAACGACGCCCGTCAGACGGAAGGTGCCGATGTGCGGCTTGCTGACGTAGAGGATTTCTTCCGGTGCGCCTGCTTTCACGAATTCGTGCAGAACCTTGCGACCGTGGAATTTGGGGTCCTTGATCTGGCTGTAGAGCTTACCGTCGGAAAAGGTCCCGGCGCCGCCTTCGCCAAACTGCACGTTGGATTCCGGGTTGAGGATCTTCTTGCGCCACAGGCCCCAGGTGTCCTTGGTGCGCTGGCGTACTTCCTTGCCGCGCTCAAGAATGATCGGCTTGAAGCCCATCTGTGCCAGCAGCAGGCCCGCGAAAATCCCGCAGGGGCCAAAGCCGACCACGATCGGGCGCTCTTTCAGATCCGCAGGAGCATGGCCCACGACTTTGTAGCTGACGTCCGGCGCCGGGCCGACATGGCGGTCATTGGCCAGTTTGCGCAGCAGGGCTTCTTCGTCGCGCACCTGGAAATCGATGGTGTAGATGAAGAACAGCTCGGAGGACTTCTTGCGCGCATCGTAGCTGCGCTTGAACAGGGTGAAGTCCAGCAGTTCGCTGCTGTCGATACCCAGGTGCTGCAACAGGGCAGCGCGCAGGTCTTCGTCCGGGTGATCGATCGGCAGCTTGAGTTCGGTGATTCGTAACATTAAGGGGTCCAGTTTTCGGGCCGCAGGTTCAGCCCGACAGCACTACAAGAACCGGCGATTATAAGCGCTGAACCCCTGTCACGGCGAGTCGGCTGGCCCGATGCCGCATCAATCGTTACGCGAACCACCGTAATACCCGCAGCCACGCTGGGTCTGACCGTTGACGCGCAGTTCGGCCGACAGGTGCTGCACCGATCCATTGACGCTGTCGACGCAACGTTGAGGCGTCACCCAGAGTTCGATGCGTTGATTGTTGGCTTCGGTACTGACGCTGAAGCTGCCATCGGGCAGTTGTTCTTCAAGATAGGGGAAGGCCAGCGCTTCCTGACCCTCACGTTCCAGAACCATGCCCTTGCCGCCGACATTGACGTTCCAGGCGGGCTTGTTGCCGCTGGCGTGCAAGGTCAGGCGCTTGAAGTTGAGGTCTTCGCAGGACTGGTCGGGACGTTCGACGCGATAGAACTGATACAGGTCCACTTGCCCGTCACTGTTGACGGCCTTGCTGGCAACGAAGTTGCCACGCAGATCGGCAAACACCTGGCCCTTGCTGTCGGCCAGCGAGGCGGCTTCCTGAAGGATACCGGTGTTGCCGCGATCCTTGACCACGTAGCGACGTTGCTCATGGCATGGCTTGAACAGCAACTGCCCGTTTTCACCGGTCAGGTCGCCCTGCATGCGGATCATGCCAGCGGTAGACACCTTGGGCGCATCCTGCGACTTGCCCAGTGGAAGCCCGAGCATCTGGCACCCGGCGAACAGCGGCAAGAGAGCGAATACAAAGGCGGAACGAACAGCGGACATGAGGAGGCCTCCAGATAAGAGCCGCCACGTTACTCAGCCTGCCGCCTCATCACAAGGGCTGTGAGGGTGGGAGCGAATTTATTCGCGAAGCTTCACGGATAAATCCGCTCCCACACCCAAAGATCAACCGCCCAGGTAGGCATCCCGGACTTTCGGGTCCACCAGCAGCTCTTCCCCGGAACCCTGCATCACCACGCGACCGTTCTCCAGAACGTAGGCGCGGTCGGCGATTTTCAGGGCCTGGTTGGCGTTCTGCTCCACCAGGAACACGGTCACGCCATCACGGCGCAGTTGTTCGACGATCTCGAAAATCTGCTGAATGATGATCGGTGCCAGGCCCAGCGACGGCTCGTCCAGCAACAACAGCTTGGGCTTGCTCATCAGCGCACGGCCGATGGCAAGCATCTGCTGTTCGCCACCGGACATGGTGCCGCCGCGCTGGGTGAAGCGCTCCTTGAGACGAGGGAACAGGTGCAGGACCTTGTCCATCTGCTCCTGATAATCGCCCTTTTCGGTGAAGAAACCGCCCATGGCCAGGTTTTCTTCGACCGTCAGGCGTGCGAACACGCGACGGCCTTCCGGCACGACCGCGATGCTCTTGCGCATGATGATCGAGGATTCCAGCCCCACCAGTTCCTCGCCCATGTAGCGAATGCTGCCGCTGTGGGCGCGAGGTGATCCGCACAGGGTCATCAACAGCGTGGACTTGCCCGCGCCGTTGGCCCCGATCAGGGTGACGATCTCGCCTTTGCGTACTTCGACGTTGACGTCGTGCAGCGCCTGGATCTTGCCGTAGAAGGTGGAAACGTTTTCAAACTGCAGCATTTACGCTTCCCCCAGGTAGGCTTTGATCACTTCAGGATTGTCGCGGATCTCTTGTGGTGTGCCGTCGGCCAGAGGTGTGCCCTGGTTGATCACCACGATATGGTCGGAAATGCTCATGACCAGTTTCATGTCGTGCTCGATCAGCAATACCGTGGCGTTGTGATCGTTGCGCAGCACGCCGATCAGTGCCTTGAGGTCTTCGGTTTCCTTGGGGTTCAGGCCGGCTGCCGGCTCGTCGAGCATCAGGATGCGCGGACGGGTCATCATGCAGCGGGCGATTTCCAGACGACGTTGCTGACCATAAGCCAGAGTGCCAGCTGGCCGGTTGGCAAACTCCTTGAGGTTCACTGCTTCCAGCCAGTGTTCGGCATAGTCCATGGCCTCGCGTTCGCTTCTGCGGAACGCCGGGGTCTTGAACAGGCCGGACAGGAAGTTGGTGTTCAGGTGGCGATGCTGGGCGACCAGCAGGTTTTCCACGGCGGTCATGTCCTTGAACAGACGCACGTTCTGGAAGGTACGGACCACGCCTTTGCGAGCGATCTCGTGGCCGGCAAGGCCCTGGATCGGCTCGCCATCGAGCAGGATGGTGCCCGCGGTCGGCTTGTAGAACCCGGTCAGGCAGTTGAAGACCGTGGTCTTGCCGGCACCGTTGGGGCCGATCATCGACACGACTTGCTTTTCATTGACGGTCAGGCCAACGCCGTTGACGGCCAGCAGGCCACCAAAGCGCATGCTCAGACCCGAGGCTTGCAGTAATGGACGGCTCATTTACGCAGCTCCATGTGAGGGCGCTGCATAGGCAGGAAACCTTGAGGACGCCAGATCATCATCAGCACCATCATGGCGCCGAACATCAACATGCGGTATTCGCTGAATTCACGCATCAACTCGGGCAGCAGGATCATCACGATGGCAGCGAGGATGACACCAAGCTGCGAGCCCATGCCGCCAAGGACGACGATGGCCAGAATGATTGCCGACTCGATGAAGGTGAAGGACTCCGGCGTCACCAGACCCTGACGGGCGGCGAAGAAGCTACCGGCGAAACCTGCGAACGCAGCACCCAGGGTGAAGGCCGACAACTTGATGACCGTCGGATTCAGTCCCAGAGCCCGGCAGGCGATTTCGTCTTCACGCAACGCTTCCCAGGCACGGCCGATAGGCATGCGCAGCAGGCGGTTGATGACGAACAGCGCGGCCAGAGCCAGCAGCAGGGCAACCAGATAGAGGAAGATCACCTTGTTGATCGAGTTGTAGGTCAGGCCGAAGAACTCGTGGAAGGTCTGCATGCCTTCAGCCGCCTTGCGCTCGAACGTCAGGCCGAAAAACGTTGGTTTTTCAATGTTGCTGATGCCGTTCGGGCCGCCGGTGAATTCGGTCATGTTGCGCAGCAGCAGACGAATGATTTCACCGAAGCCCAGAGTCACGATGGCCAGATAGTCACCGCGCAGGCGCAATACCGGGAAGCCCAGCAGGAAACCGAACAGCGCAGCCATCAGCCCGGCAATCGGCAGGCAGATCCAGAAACCCAGGCCGAAGTAGTGAGAGAGCAGGGCGTAGCTGTAGGCACCGACGGCATAGAAGCCGACATAACCCAGGTCCAGCAGACCGGCCAGACCGACCACGATGTTCAGGCCCAGGCCCAGCATCACGTAGATCAGGATCAGTGTCGCAATATCCACCGCGCCACGGGAGCCGAAGAACGGCCAGACCAGCGCGACCATCACCAGAGCCAGAATGATCCAGCGCTGTGTGCTCGGCAGAGTCAGGAAGTTACTGGCCTTGGACGGTACGCTCGGCAGACTTGGCGACGAGCGCCAGGCGGCTGATATCTGCTCATGGAACAGCACGCGCACGAACATGAGTGCGGCACAGGCCAGGATGATTGTCACGGTTGTGGTACTGGCACCAATGACCGTCAGGTTTACCCCGACGATTTCCAGTTTCAGTCCCAGCACCGGATAGGCGACAGCCAGCACCAGCAAGGCGCTGAAAAACGCCGACTTGAGATTCTTGGTCATACTTTTTCAACCTCCGGACGGCCAAGCAGGCCGGTCGGCCGGAACAACAGCACCAATACGAGAAGACTGAACGCAACGACATCCTTGTACTGATCGCCGAAAACGTCAGCGCCGAATGCCTCGGCTATGCCCAGTACCAGACCACCCAGCATGGCGCCGGGAATGCTGCCGATACCGCCCAGTACCGCAGCGGTGAACGCCTTGATACCGACCAGGAAGCCGGCGTTGGGGTTGATCACGCCGTATTGCATGCTCAGCAGCACGGCAGCAATGGCCGCCAGGGCTGCACCGATGACGAAGGTCAGGGCAATGATGTTGTTGGTGTTGATACCCAGCAGGTTGGCCATCTTGATGTCTTCGGCACAGGCGCGGCATGCACGACCCAGACGAGAGCGGGAGATGAACCAGGTCAGGCCGAGCATCGCGACCACGGTCACGATGAAAATCAGCACCTGCATGTACGAGATCACGACTTCATGAGTGCTGGCAGAGCCGAACACGAAGTTGCCGGGAATCAGGTTGGGAATCGACTTGTCCTTGGAGTCCTGCGAAAGCAATACGGTGTTTTGCAGGAAAAGGGACATGCCGATGGCGGAAATAAGAGGGATCAAGCGGTTACTGCCACGCAATGGCCGGTAGGCCACACGCTCGATGGCATAACCATAGGCACTGGTTACGACAATACTCGCGGCGAAGGCTGCGGTGATCAGCAGCGGCAAGCTGCCAAGGCCCATCATCGTCAGGCCCGCGATGGCGATGAACGCCACGTAGGAACCGATCATGTACACCTCGCCGTGGGCGAAGTTGATCATGCCGATGATGCCGTAAACCATGGTGTAACCGATGGCGATCAAGGCATAAGTGCTGCCAATGGTCATGCCATTAACCAGCTGTTGGAAAAAGTGATAGATGTCTATCTCGGGCATTACAGCGCTCCTAAAAACCTGCTCTGTGTTTCACTGGTGAAGTCTTTACCGGCTGCACGTCGTGCTCTGGGTCCACGTTTGTTACAGCTGGGTCTGTTGCCGTTTCAGCACGAGCCGTGCTGAAACGGCAACAGACCCTCGTGAATCACGGGTAACGGTTTCAAGATATTCAGGGACGTCAGGATCTTGTGGAGTCCTTTCGCCTCGCAAAACAAAGCCCACTGCGGTTGCAGTGGGCTTTGGTGTAGATCAAGGCCGTGTATTACTTCACGGGCGCCTCGGTCTTGGTGCCGTCCTTGTGCCAGGTGTAGACCACGAACTTGAAGTCTTTCAGGTCGCCCTTGGCATCGAATGCCAGGTCGCCGGTCGGAGTCTTGAAGGTGTTGGCATGCAGGGCAGCAGCGACTTTGTCGGTGTCTTCGCTCTTGGCGATCTTGATTGCATCGGCAATCACGGTCACCGCCGAGTAGGACGGGAACACGAACGGGCCGCTCGGATCTTCTTTCTTGGCTTTGAAGGCGTCAACCAGCGCCTTGTTGGCCGGGTCCTGGTCGAACGAGGCTGGCAAGGTGACCAGCAGGCCTTCGGATGCATCCTGAGCGATCTGCGAGATCGAAGCGTTACCCACGCCTTCAGGACCCATGAAGCCGGCTTTCAGACCTTTTTCTTGAGACTGACGCAGGATCAGGCCCAGTTCAGGGTGGTAGCCGCCGTAGTAGACGAAGTCGACGTTGGCTTGCTTCATCTTGGCGATCAGCGAAGAGAAGTCCTTGTCGCCAGCATTGATGCCCTCGAACAGAGCGACTTTGACGCCGTCTTTTTCAAGGGTCTGCTTGACGGCGGTGGCGATGCCTTCACCGTACTGCTGCTTGTCGTGGATGACGGCAACGACTTTCGGCTTGACCTGCTTGGCAATGTACTCGCCTGCGGCCGGGCCTTGAGCGCTGTCCAGACCGATGGTGCGGAACACCAGCTTGTAGCCACGGGAAGTGATGTCCGGGCTGGTAGCCGCTGGAGTCACCATGATGATGCCTTCGTCTTCGTAGACGTCCGAAGCCGGTTGAGCCGAGCTGGAGCACAAGTGGCCGATGACGAACTTCACGCCGTCGTTGACGATCTTGTTGGCCACGGCAACCGCTTGTTTCGGGTCGCAGGCATCGTCGTATTCAACCGCTTCAAGCTTCTTGCCATCAACGCCGCCCTTGGCGTTGATCTGCTCGATGGCCATTTTCGCGCCGCTGAACTGCATGTCGCCGTACTGAGCGACTGCACCGGTCTTTGGACCTGCGATGCCGATCTTGATGGTGTCGGCTGCGAACGAATGGCTGGCAACTCCCGCCATAACCAATGCGGCAAACAGCTTCGAAAGCTTCTTGGTACCCTTAGTCATGATGCTCCACTCTTGCGTTGTAGTTTTTATAATCCTGATGGCTAAAGCTGCAGGATCGGACTTGATGACCGATCGCCTCCCCACTCTGCCAACTGTACCGGAACAGTTTAGAGCGCCGGTCGATGGCTTGAAAAGCTGGGTGCGGGGAAGGAAATCGATGGATGTCGCTTAATCGAAAGAAAGTTACATAATCCAACCATTTAAGCCCATGAATTCGACCCCCATTTCATGGACTCCCATATAACTCTGTTGCGATCAATGGCATACATCCGGGCTTGTCTGCGGAAAAGGCAGCGCTATCATTGCGCCGATTTTTCTTTTGGTGAAACCCATGACGCAAGAACCTAGCACCCTCTATGCCAAACTGCTTGGCGAAACCGCTTCGATTACCTGGAAAGAATTGCAACCATTCTTTGCCAAGGGTGCCCTGTTGTGGGTCGAGGAACCGCTGGATCTGATCGAAGTTGCCGAGGCTATGGCCGAAAATGACGCCAGCAGGGTTTCCGCCTGGCTGACCAGCGGACAGGTCGGCAAGGTGTCTGAGTCAAAGGCGATGGAGCTTGTGGAAAGCGATCCGCTGCTTTGGGCCGTAGTGGTAGCGCCCTGGGTGCTGATCCAGAACAAGGCGGCCGACTAGCTCGCGCACTGTATTGGTGCCTTCGCGGCGCAATTGGCCCGCGAAGGCACACCCTCATCAGTATTCGGTTCTGCCCGTGTACTGATTGAGCGAGATGACGCGGGTCTTGCCGATACGGTGGCGGTAGATCTCGCGCAGGTATTTGATAGCCTTCTTCACGCTTTCGCGAGAGATCCGGATATCGTTGATCGAGACGAACCTGGATTTCTCATCGATCAGCTCGCGATACTTCTTCTCGTACATCGGCTTGATCGCATACCAGTTGGTATCGAGGATCTTGGCCGGGTTTTCGTACTCGTTGAGCAGATCGTCGATGCGGTCCTCGTCGAACTCCTCGCTCATGATGAAATCGATGATCGAGTTATCCAGCGTGTCATCGAAGCGGAACGGAGTCTTCGCGAAGCAGCGCTTGATGAACGCCACGATCAGGGTCAGGAAGTCGTCCGACAGGCACGGGCTTTTCGCGATCAGCGTGGTCAGCGACAGGTTGGCCGAAGCGCCGATGACCAGCGCGTAGCGCTTGAGCGTGGTGTTGGGGAACAGGCTGTTGAGGTGAGTCTTGAGCCGGTTCAGGTCCATATAGGACAGCTTGTAGTCCTTGGGCAGCGAGACGATGGAAACCACCGACGAGCAGTTCTTGAAGAAGTGCAGGTCGTGCAGCGCCGCCGCGTCATAGCCGGAGGTCTTGTATTGCTCAAGGGCGGCTCGAT
This sequence comes from Pseudomonas cichorii, assembly GCF_015471405.1. GTDB lineage: Bacteria > Pseudomonadota > Gammaproteobacteria > Pseudomonadales > Pseudomonadaceae > Aquipseudomonas > Aquipseudomonas serbiensis. The sequence goes on along the minus strand of NZ_BLVZ01000002.1, from coordinate 170,235 downwards.
AGCGGCGTGACTCGATGGGCAACAGGCTGATGCCTTCGATGGCCTGAGTGACCTTGTTGAAGTGCGGCAAGTCGATGGAGCGGAAGAACAGATCGTCGATGTTCAGGCGTGGTGGATCTTTCTCGAACACCTTGAACTTGTCCGAACCCGGCGCGGGTGTTTCCGGCACCACGGATTCTGCATAAGCAATTGCCACCGGGCCTGCGAGGCTCATGAACAGGTCGTTTGCATCCAGGCGAATGGTTTCGCCGATGTCGATCCCTGCACGCCGGAAATAGTTCTGGTCGTAGTCGGTGGTAACGGCCTGAGCGGTCAGAATGTTGAAGATCTGCTGCGAGATGTACTGGTTGGCGTGACGCTCCATGGCGTTGACGTCGATATTCTCGATGTTGCCGTCATCGCTCTCTTCGGCGTAACGCATTATGTCGTTGGAGATCAGCATCATTGCGTTCCATGGCCGGATACGGCCCATCACGCTGGCTTCGCTGCTGTCTTCATTCTCGAAGTTGTACGAGAAGTCCCATTCTTCAGCCAGATACTTGCAGAGCAGGCGTCCAGCGTTGATGTGCAGGGCTTCGGACATTTCGCTGCGGTGGTCCGAGATGTTCGGCAGTACGCAGATGCCGCTGGTGAAGATCGGCTCGAACACAAAGGAGCGGCCGCGCTTGCTGTCGTTTTCGTTGGTAGGCCGGGTATCGAACGTCTTGTTCATGTACGAGTATTGCTGGGCCAGCCCGAACTCCGAAGCCATGCCCGAACCGGTACCGCCGCCGGCACTGAAGATGTAGAAATACAGGCGTGACTGGTTGGCCTTGATCCCGCAGGAATCTATCAGGTACGAGTGGATCAGCTTCCAGTCGGGGCTGGAGAAGTGGCTGGTGTCCTTGTTCAGGATGATCTTGGCCAGATACTGGCCCAGGATCGGGGCGTTGCCCGCACCACCGGCATGGACTTCGGACAGGTCCATGATCTTCATTTTGCTGTAGTCGCTGATAAAGCCGTTTTTCTCGCCCTTGCGGGAGAAACGGATGCGTCCGGCAATGTCTTTGTCCAGATCGCCCAGCATCACCAGAGGCTCGACCAGAAACACCGGCTTGCTTGCCTTGTTCTGTACCAGGCGCAGGTTATTGCGAATCCAGCGGCCAGGGTTGTAGCTCTTTTCGTTGGCAAGCCGGTCTTCGTTGTTGAACTGATTGAGGTAGAACTTGCGCGCGTTGTAAACCAGTTCGGCTACATCCAGCGCAATGTTGGAGCCACAACGACCCAGACCGATCAGGCATACGGAGGGAAACTGCTGGTCCCGGCGCATGGCGTTTTCTTCGACATGGGGCGAGGGCGGGAAAACCATGTCTCGCAGGCCGTCGAGATTATCGAGAATCCGGTCGGTGTCTGTTTCGGTGAAGTACATGTATTGCTGGGTGGGAGTGCTCTGGGTGCGATAAGCGCGGCTATTGGCTGCCACTTTATCGTTCTGGTTGTTATAGACGGTCTCGGCTACCACATCTGAAGTATTGATTTTTTTAGTCATCGTGCGCCATTGGTCTGGAAAGGATGGCCGCTCGATAAACAGCATCGGGCCATCTCAAAGGAAGAAAGAACGACATTCAGCGCTGCTGACAAGGCACGGGAGTCCCTTGTCATGGGTACTGAATCGGCATGGCCTTCTGGTTCTTTAATCCGACCAACGGGAGCGTTTTGTGCGGCTGGCGTTACGCATTTGCAGGTTTTCACTGCCGGGCAGTTCACTGAAAAGGTCGAGTGAGTAGGGGGTGTCTTTATCCAGATCCCTGCTTTCAAGCATGAGCGCGTTTGGCAACAGGCTGGCAGGTTCGCGCTGGTTCATCTGCTTGACCAGAGGCAGCAAGCGTTCCAGGGGTTGAGGCTTGCTGAAAAGATAGCCTTGCACATAGTCGCAGCCGTACTGGCTGAGGAACTCCAGTTGTGCCGGGGTTTCCACGCCTTCTGTGACGACTTTCAGGCGTAATGTGTGAGCCATGACGATAATCGCCTGAACAATTTCCATGTCCTGCGGCGATTGGGGAATGTCGATGATGAACGAGCGGTCGATCTTCAGGGTGTCCAGCGGCAGGCGTTTCAGATAGGCAAGTGATGAGTAGCCGGTGCCGAAGTCGTCGATGGAAAGCGATACGCCCAGGCTGCGAATGTGCTTGAGCATCAAGATGGTATTGCTGATGTTGCCCATCAGGGCGTTTTCGGTCACTTCCAGTTCCAGGCGACCAGGGGAAACATTGGCTTCACTCAAAGCCTGCTCGACTTCATCGGCCAGTTCATCCCTGGCCAGATTGAGTGCCGAGCAGTTCACGGCAATGATCATCTTGTCGAACCCGTCCAGACGCAGGGCGCCCAGATCCTTGCAGGCACGGCGCAATACCCAGTTATCAAGCTCGGCGATCAGCCCGTTGGCTTCGGCAATGCCGATGAAACGGTCGGGTATGAGCAAGCCATGTTGCGGATGATGCCAGCGCACCAGCGCTTCAAGTTTGGCCACATGCCCGGTTCGCAGGTCGACGATGGGTTGGTAGTAAACCTGCAGGCCGGTCTCTTCGCGCAAGGCATTGCGCAGCTCTTCCTCAAGATGCAGCTCCAGGCTGGCTTTGGTCTTGAGGGCCGGGCTGAAGAAATTGACCCGGTTACGGCCGTTGCCCTTGGATTGATAAAGCGCCAGATCCGCGTGCTTGAGCAGTTCGTCGCAAGTTGAACCGTCACGGGGGAAGACCGCGATACCGATACTGGTGGTCATCACCATGCGTCGGCCTGCCAGCGCGATGGTTTCCTTCATCTTCTGCATGACCCGATAAGCCAGATGCCGCGCTTCTTCATAGTCGGGAATACTGAGCAGGATGCAGAATTCATCGCCACCGAACCGGGCGACCACATCCTGTATCCGCGTTGCGCTGCGGATACGTTCGGCAATTACCTTGAGCAGTTCATCCCCGGCGTCATGGCCCAGGCTGTCGTTGATGCGCTTGAAATGGTCGATATCCAGAAACATCACGGCCAGCATGCCATTGCTGACACTGTGCTCCAGCAGTTTCTCCCCGAATATCTGGTTGAAGCCGCGCCGGTTGATCAGGTTGGTCAGAGGGTCGTAGTGTGCAACCTGCTGCAAGGAAACACGGGCCTGATCCAGTTGGCTGAGCAGGGCGTTGACCCGTTGCAGGTCATGCTCCTTGCTTTGCAGCTTCTTGTCGGCCATCGCGGCACTGATGCTCCCGGCGATGATCAGCAAGGTAATGATTGCGATGGTCAGGCCCAGTTGCTGGCTGTTTTCGGTATTGGGTATCTGTAATTGCGCTTCGAGGGGCAGCACCAGTTGCAGTGCTTCCATTCCCATCAGGTGCATGGTCAACAAGCCTGCGCCGAGCAACAGGCTGACGCCGTACCTGAACATCTGATGAAACATCCCGCTGTGGTGGCGCAGGTGTCTGGAAAGGGTCAACAGCGCCAGACTGGCCACGATGGCGACCAGAACCGACAGGGCGAACATGCCCGGTTCGTAATACTGGGTGGCATCGGACTGCATTGCCGCCATGCCGACGTAATGCATGGCGCTGATCGCCAGCCCCATGATCAGGGAGGTGAGCAGGCAACGCTTGAGGGTCAGGGTTTCCATGCTCAGCGCCTTGACCGCGAACAGGCCGGCGACCAGCACGATCAGCAGGGACGAAACGGTGATGGGCAGGTCGTAGCTGATTTTCAGCGGGGCCTGGAAAGCCAGCATGCTGATGAAATGCATGGCCCAGATACCGCCGGCCAGGCAAAGCGCAGCCAGAGCCTTCCAGACACGACGGCTCTTTGTCGCCTCGACCTGAATGACCCGGTCCGCAATATCCAGTGTTGCAAAACAGGCTGCGCACGCCACCCCGTAGGCTAGCGCTACCAGAAACAAGTTATGACTGCAGTTGATCAGTAATTGCCCGTTTGCCGGGAAGCCGACAAACATATTCAAACCGAGCCATTCCATAGCGAGCCCTATTGTTCACTACCAGGGTTCACCAAGGCGCTAAGCCTGGCGAATAGTGGTGAGTATAGAGGCTGTAAAAAACCTGCCAGTGTCAACACTCAAAAAAATGGAATTGACTCAATAACCAATGGTTATAAAAAGCCGGATTTCAATATTTCCGGCCTTTTACGAATGTTTACAGTCGGTTTGGCAGAGGGGCTCTAGAGTAGACAGAAAAAAGGGATGGATGCCTCATGAACAACACCCCGACAGACAACTCTATTCAGGCCTCCAATGCCTGGCGTGTCTTGTTTCTGCTATTTCTGGCCAACCTGTTCAACTTCTTCGATCGAGCGATTCCGGCGATTATCACCGAGCCCATTCGCAAGGAATGGCATCTGAGTGATTTCCAGCTGGGACTGCTGGGCACGGCGTTCACCCTGGTCTATGCGATTGCCGGCTTGCCTCTTGGGCGAATGGCCGACACCGGTTCGCGCAAGAAACTCATGGGTTGGGGGCTTGCTGTCTGGAGCGGGCTGACGGCGGTCAACGGGATGGCCAACAGTTTCTGGACGTTCCTGCTGGTGCGCATGGGCGTCGGGATCGGCGAAGCCAGTTATGCGCCAGCGGCCAACTCATTGATCGGTGATCTGTTCCCGGCCCATCGTCGCTCACGGGCCATAGGCATTTTCATGCTGGGCCTGCCGTTGGGGCTTCTGCTGGCGTTCTTTACAATCGGCGCAATGGTCAAGGCGTTCGACAGCTGGCGGGCGCCATTCTTTATTGCAGCGGTGCCCGGCCTGATTCTGGCGGTGTTCATCTTCTTTATTCGTGAGCCCAAGCGTGGCGCTGCCGAAAGTGTGCAGATGTCCGAGGAGAAGATCGAAAAGCCGGTTCGCCGGGTGTTGTCGATCCCGACCTTTTGCTGGCTGGTCCTGGCCGGGCTGACTTTCAACTTCGCGACCTATGCCTGCAACTCGTTCATGGTGCCGATGCTGCAACGCTACTTTCAGGTGTCCTTGCAGGAAGCGGCTGTGGCAACCGGGATCATTGTCGGCGTCACCGGCCTGGTCGGCCTGACACTGGGCGGCCTGATCGCGGACAAACTGCACCAGCGCTCGCCTAACGGGCGGCTGCTGTTTGCGGCGTTCAGCATGCTGGTCGCCACGTTGGCAACGGGCTATGCCTTGCACGCGGGACGGGTCGAGATCGGCGTGTTTGTCGCGGTATTCAGCATAGGCTGGCTGTTTGCCTATAACTTCTATACCTGTGTCTACACCGCCATCCAGGACGTGGTGGAACCGCGCCTGCGGGCGACGGCCATGGCGTTGTTCTTTGCCGGGTTATACCTGTTGGGTGGAGGGCTTGGGCCGGTAGTGGTCGGCTGGCTGTCGGATCACTATGCCCATGAAGCGATGACGCTGGCGGGAGCTGTGCAGATGGATGAAAGCTTCAAGGCCACCGGGTTGCACGATGCGATGTACCTGATCCCGGTTACCCTGGGCATGACCCTGGTGTTTCTGCTGCTGGCAACCCGTTGTTTCACCAGAGATGCCAAGCGGATGACGGACAGGATGGTGAGTCCTGTGTAGGTGTGCCTTTCGCGAATGAATTCGCTCCTACCGGGGCGTAGGGGCGAATTCATTCGCGAACAGGCTATCAGCCCGCCACCAGCACCCGAATCGCTTCCAGGCGCAGCGCTGCTTTTTCAAGCATTGCCAGGCCTTGTTCGCGCTGGGTACGCAGGGCGACCAGTTCGCTGTCGCGTACGGTCGGGTTGACGGCTTGCAAGGCGGTCAGGCGCGCCAGTTCTTCCTCTGTATCGGCTGCCAGACGACGTTGTGCCTCGGCCACGCGCTCGGCGTGTTTCGGGGCGATCTTTTCTTCACCGGCGTTGATCTTGGGCGTCAGCACGTCGCGCTGTGCCTGGATGAACTTGTTGGCGCTGGCCCGTGGCACGCTTTCCAGTTGATCGTTCAAGGTGCTGAACGAGACGCGGCTGGCCAGATCGTTGCCGTTTGCATCCAGCAGGCAGCGCAGTGCAGCAGGCGGCAGGTAGCGACCCAGTTGCAGGGAGCGCGGCGCAACCACTTCGCTGACGTAGATCAGTTCCAGCAGCACGGTGCCAGGCTTGAGCGCCTTGTTCTTGATCAGCGCCACCGAGGTGTTGCCCATCGAGCCGGACAGCACCAGATCCATGCCGCCCTGAACCATCGGGTGTTCCCAGGTGATGAACTGCATGTCTTCGCGAGACAGCGCCTGATTGCGGTCGTACGTGATGGTCACGCCTTCGTCGTCGCCCAGCGGGAAGCTGGCGTCGAGCATTTTTTCGCTCGGCTTGAGGATCAGGGCGTTTTCCGAATGGTCTTCGCTGTCGATACCGAAGGCGTCGAACAGGGTTTCCATGTAGATCGGCAGGGTGAACTGATCGTCCTGTTCCAGAATCGCTTCCACCAGCGCCTCGCCTTCGCCAGCGCCACCGGAGTTGAGTTCCAGCAGACGGTCACGGCCGGTATGCAGTTCGCTTTCCAGACGCTCACGCTCGGTACGGGCTTCGTTGATCAGGCTCTGCCACTCATCGTCGTCACCGCTTTCCAGCAACGGCAGCAGGCGCGGGCCGAACTGGTGTTGCAGGGCGTTGCCGGTCGGGCAGGTATTGAGGAAGGCATTGAGCGCTTCGTGATACCACTGGAAAAGACGCGCTTGCGGGCTGGTTTCCAGGAATGGCACGTGCAGCTCGATGGTGTGTTTCTGGCCGATACGGTCCAGACGGCCGATACGCTGCTCCAGCAGGTCCGGGTGCGCTGGCAGGTCGAACAGCACCAGATGATGGGAGAACTGGAAGTTGCGGCCTTCACTGCCGATTTCCGAACAGATCAGAACCTGCGCGCCGAATTCTTCATCGGCGAAATAGGCCGCTGCGCGGTCGCGCTCCAGAATGTTCATGCCTTCATGGAACACGGTTGCCGGGATGCCGGAGCGCACACGCAGCGCGTCTTCCAGATCCATGGCGGTTTCGGCGTGGGCGCAGATGACCAGTACCTTGACGCGCTTGAGCATCTTGAGGGTGTCGATCAGCCAGTCGACCCGCGGATCGAAGCGCCACCAGCGTTCTTCTTCGGTGATCTCCGGTTGCGACTGGAAGCTGACTTCCGGGTACAGATCGGCATGCTCGCCCAGCGGCAGTTCCAGATATTCGGCAGGGCAGGGCAGCGGATACTGATGCAACTGACGCTCAGGGAAACCTTGCACGGCTGCGCGGGTATTACGGAAAAGGACCCGGCCGGTGCCATGGCGATCCAGCAGTTCGCGGATCAGACGCGCCTTGGCTTCTTCATCGCCAGCGTTCACGGCGCTCAGCAGGGTTTCGCCTTCGGCACCCAGGAAACCATGAATGGTCTTGTGCGCACTGGCCGACAGTTTGCCTTTGTCCAGAAGCTCCTGCACGGCTTCGGCCACCGGGCGATAGTTCTCGCTTTCGGCACGGAAGGCTTGCAGGTCATGGAAGCGGTTCGGGTCCAGCAGGCGCAGACGGGCAAAGTGGCTGTCCTGGCCCAGTTGTTCCGGGGTTGCGGTCAGCAGCAGGACGCCGGGAATGACTTCGGCCAGTTGCTCGACCAGCGAGTATTCGGGGCTGACCTTTTCTTCATGCCAGACCAGGTGGTGGGCTTCGTCGACCACCATCAGGTCCCAGCCCGCGGCGAACAGGGCGTCCTGGGCTTTTTCGTCTTCGACCAGCCACTCCAGCGCGACCAGCGCCAGTTGGGTGTCCTCGAAAGGGTTGCCGGCATCGCTTTCGATGAAGCGCTCCGAGTCGAACAGTGCGACCTGAAGGTTGAAGCGGCGACGCATTTCCACCAGCCACTGGTGCTGAAGGTTTTCCGGGACCAGGATCAGCACGCGGCTGGCGCGGCCGGACAGCAGTTGGCGATGGATCACCAGGCCTGCTTCGATGGTTTTACCCAGACCCACTTCGTCAGCCAGCAAGACCCGTGGTGCGATACGGTCGGCGACTTCACGGGCAATGTGCAACTGGTGAGCGATAGGTTGGGCGCGCACGCCGCCCAGGCCCCACAGGGAAGACTGCAACTGGCGGCTGGTGTGCTCAAGGGTGTTGTAACGCAGCGAGAACCACGCCAGCGGGTCGATCTGTCCGGCAAACAGGCGGTCGGTGGCCAGACGGAACTGGATGAAGTTCGATAACTGGGTTTCCGGCAGGGTGACTGCCTCGTTCTGCGCATTGAGGCCGTGGTAGACCAGCAGCCCGTCGACATCCTCGACTTCGCGCACGGTCATCTTCCAGTTCTCGAAGTGCGTAATCACATCACCCGGAGAAAAGCGTACCCGGGTCAATGGAGCATTACGCAGTGCGTACTGGCGCGTGTCGCCAGTGGCCGGATAGAGCACGGTCAATAAGCGGCCATCCTGTGCCAGAACGGTGCCTAAACCCAGCTCGGCTTCGCTGTCGCTAATCCAGCGTTGCCCCGGTTGATACTGCTGCGCCATGCTGCCTGACTCCCGCTTTTGAAAAGCCGACTATGTTAACGGAACACGCACTGAAGCCAAAGACAGGAGTGAAAAAACACCTGTTATTGGCCGTAAATCTGACAAATACGTCTCTGTGGGCACTTATTACTTAAAACATAGTCGAAAAGTTTTCCAAAATGGCCTTCAAGTCGACGGAGTGGCAGCCGAAAGCCCGATAACAGGAGACGAAAATCATGCTGCAACCGACGCTTCCGCTGAGTGTGGTACCCGTGACGTCGCAATTGGACCCGGCCAAGCGTATGCCGGACATACCACCTGTCGCACCGGTTCAACCAGGTTCCAGCGAAACCACCATCGACCTTCGCAACGAAGACACCGAGAGAAGCGCCTTGCTGCTGCGTGAAGAGCAACAACGCCAGCAGCAACAGCGTCAGCATCACGAAGAGGAGGGCGAGCCTATCGAGCATTTGGCCGTTCCCGGTACCTCCCTGAATGCCGACAACACCGTGCCTGTCGTGCCTTTGATCGACAATGAACCGCGTCAGGGCCTGTGGGTGGATGTCGAGGTTTGATGCAGGACGCATCCTCGCTGGTCATAGCCGTTGCGATTGAGCATTATTGGCCCTGATACCGAGTGTCCGAGAGCTGCGAGTCATGAGCGAAGATGAAAAGCTGATCGATCTGAATGCTGAGCGCGCCAAGCGTGTTCACGACCTGAACGATAAACGCCTTAATGAAGTGCGCAACGCCTTTGAACAGGCCATGCCATTGAGTGGCAAGAAAAAGCCCGGCAAGAAACCGAAAAAACGCTGATACCTCCTGTTTCAGATCCCGCTTCAGATCCGTTGACCCAGATCAGTTGCCCACACGCTCACCTGCCGAGCTTATGGACAACTGATCTGGGTCAATTTCTTTGCGCGCCGTTCTGGTTAATCTAGCTCCATCGAACAGGGCAGAGCAGGAGGCGAAGTTATGTTTCTGGACAATGTGGTTGTCGCAGGGGTCGTCACCGTTGGCCTGATGCTTGTTTTCTTCGCAGGCTTCGGACTTTTTATCTGGAAGGACTCGCAAAAGCGCAAGTAAAGGCTCAGGCCTTCCATAACAAGAGCACGCAAGGCATTTAGGGCGACTTCGGTCGCCCATTTTTTTGCCTGGAGAAAGCCATATGGGGCCAGGTAGGAGCGAATGAATTCGCTCCAGCTGTATCAGCCGAAGGTGATTTCCGGCAGAACGGTCAGGTCAACGGTCTGTTGCTTGCGAGGTGCCAGGATTTCCGCTTCGCCATCAACGACCAGCTCATCGTTCTGGTTGAACACGCGGGTTGCGATGCGCACGCGGAATTTCGGCAGTTTTTCCAGGATTTCCAGGCGCACGGTCAGGGTGTCGCCCAGCTTTACCGGCTTTTGAAAGCTCATTTGCTGACCGATATAAATAGTGCCCGGCCCAGGCAGCTCGCAAGCCACGGCGGCACTGATCAACGCACCGCTGAACATGCCATGAGCGATACGCTCCTTGAACATGGTCCTGGAAGCATATTCGGCATCCAGATGGACTGGATTGTGGTCGCCCGACATCGCGGCGAACAGCTGAATGTCACGCTCTTCTACCGTTTTGCTGTAGCTGGCGGTCTGGCCGACTTCAAGTGCTTCGTAAGGTGTGTTGGTGACTTGGGTCATGTGGCTGTCCTGAAAATGAAAGTTTTAAACCGGGAGGAGTCATTCAGCCCGGTGTGGACGTGGTTGTTCGAGAGCGTGCAGCAGCCAGTCGATCAAGTCACGGATAACGTCATCGCGATTGGTTTCATTGAGCAGTTCATGTCGCGCCTGGGGGTAGATTTCAAGCTGTACTGCCTGATGACCTGCCTGCCCCAATGCATGAGCAAGATCTCTCAGACGCTTCCCATTGCTCACCGGATCACATTCACCACCAATAATCAGTAATGGCAGGCCCTGATCGATCTGTTTCAGGTTGGAAGGCTTGCTGATTTTCTGCAGCCCGCCGAGCAGGTCGAACCATAACTGATTGGTGCAGCGGAAACCGCAAAGAGGGTCGAAAAGGTACTTGTCGACTTCCTCCGGATCACGGCTAAGCCAGTCGAATCGTGTGCGTGCCGGTTTGAATGCCTTGTTGAACGAGCCGAACGACAGCCACTCGATCAGGGCGCTGCGACCTTTTGGTCCCTGACGCAAACGTTCCAGCCGGGCGATCTGGCGAGCGCTGCGATAGAGAGAAACCGGCTGGAAGTTCGAGCCACTGATAATCGCACCTTGCAGGCTGGCGCCATGGTGCATCAGGTAGGCCTGAGCGATGTAGCTGCCCATGCTGTGCCCCATCAGGAACAGCGGCAGGCCCGGGTGTTTCTGGCCGATGGCCTGACTCAGGGTCGCCAGGTCGCCGATCACCTTGCTCCAGCCGTCTTCATCGGCGTAGTGACCCAGTTCGCCTTGCGAGGCCGTCAGCCCGTGTCCGCGCTGGTCATGGGCATAAAGCGCAAAGCCTGCCGCGTTCAATGCGGCGCCCAGTCTTGCATAACGTCCACTGTGCTCGGCCATTCCGTGAGACAGCATCACAACGGCTTTCGGCTTTTGCGCCGGTAGCCAGGCATTGACGTGGAGGCGACTGTGATCACTGGCATCAAGCCAGAAGGCTTCGTGGTTCATGGCAATTTCCCGAGTCTGGATCGATGCCCGAATGAGGTGTCCATTCAGTGTATCGCCGATGACAAACGCCAGTCTGCCCGACTGCAAAAATCACGTAGTCATCATTTCAGGCTGGCGTGCGGGGTGGGTGTCGCGATGATCGGGGAGGTGTCCGGGGAGGATGTTTCGTGGTGTGCGCCGAGTGTTTGGCCCAGTGTTTCCGGTTTGATTTGCAATAAATAGAATCATTGCTCTAAAAATGACCTTTTGTTATTCAAGAGTCATTATTGTGACTGGTCAGGGCTTTTTTGCCTCTAGGCGGCCTCTGGCAAAGCTGCTACTCTCGGCCCGCTTTCTGCCCAGTCATGAAGCGGAAAAAGCGGGAAACAGCATAATTCCAAAACACAAAAAAATCATCGCGTACAGCGGTGTGAAGAATTCGCTATCGCTACGGAGCTGGCTTGCATGATCGAGAACTTCTGGAAGGATAAATACCCGTCCGGTATCGCTACCGAGATCGATCCTGATGAGTATCCAAACGTCCAGGCGGTATTGAAGCAGTCTTGTCAGCGCTTCGCCAATAAACCGGCCTTCAGCAACCTGGGCAAGACCATTACCTATGGCGAGCTGTATGAGCTCTCGGGTGCTTTCGCTGCCTGGCTTCAACAGCATACCGACCTGCAACCGGGCGACCGTATTGCGGTCCAGTTGCCCAACGTCCTGCAATATCCAGTAGCAGTATTTGGAGCCATGCGGGCTGGCCTGATCGTGGTCAACACCAACCCGCTGTACACCGTGCGGGAAATGGAACACCAGTTCAATGACTCCGGAGCCAAGGCACTGGTCTGTCTGGCGAACATGGCGCATCTGGCCGAGAAGGTCGTGCCCAAGACCCAGGTCAAGCACGTCATCGTCACCGAAGTCGCCGACCTGCTGCCGCCGCTCAAGCGCCTGCTGATCAATAGCGTCATCAAGTACGTCAAGAAGATGGTGCCGGCCTATCACCTGCCCAACGCCATCAGGTTCAACGACGTCCTGAGCAAGGGCCGTGGCCAGCCTGTCAATGAAGCGTCGCCCGACAACAACGATGTTGCGGTGCTGCAATACACCGGCGGCACCACGGGCGTGGCCAAGGGCGCGATGCTTACCCACCGCAACCTCATCGCCAACATGCTGCAATGCAAGGCGCTGATGGGCTCCAACCTGCATGAAGGTTGCGAGATCCTCATCACGCCGCTGCCGCTGTACCACATCTATGCCTTCACCTTTCACTGCATGTCGATGATGCTTATCGGCAACCACAACATCCTGATCAGCAACCCTCGCGATCTACCGGCGATGGTCAAGGAGTTGTCGAAGTGGAAGTTCAGCGGTTTCGTGGGGCTCAACACCCTGTTCGTTGCGCTGTGCAATAACCAGGAGTTCCGCAACCTGGACTTCTCCAGCCTTAAAGTCACGCTGTCTGGCGGTATGGCGTTGCAACTGGCAGTGGCCGAGCGCTGGAAGGAAGTCACCAATTGCTCGATCTGCGAAGGTTACGGCATGACCGAAACCAGCCCGGTGGCGACGGTCAACCCCATCAGCAACATCCAGATAGGCACCATCGGTATTCCCGTGCCTTCGACCCTGTGCAAGGTCATCGACGATGCGGGCAACGAGTTGCCATTGGGTGAAGTGGGCGAACTGTGTGTCAAAGGCCCTCAGGTCATGAAGGGCTACTGGCAGCGCCAGGAAGCCACCGACGAAATGCTCGATGCCGAAGGCTGGCTCAAGACGGGCGACATCGCGATTATCCAGTCCGATGGCTACATGCGTATCGTCGACCGCAAGAAAGACATGATTCTGATCTCGGGTTTCAACGTCTACCCCAACGAGCTGGAAGATGTGCTGGTAGGCTTGCCGGGCGTACTGCAATGCGCAGCCATTGGTGTACCGGACGAAAAATCCGGCGAAGCGATCAAGGTTTTCGTGGTCGCCAAACCTGGCGTCACCTTGACCAAAGAGCAGGTCATGGAGCACATGCGCGCCAACCTGACCGGCTACAAGGTACCGCGCAGCGTCGAGTTCCGGGATGTTCTGCCGACCACCAACGTCGGCAAGATCCTGCGCCGCGAACTGCGTGACGAAGAGCTGAAAAAGCTGGGCGTCAAGAAGTAAGCCTGCTTTCGCGAATGAATGCGCTCCTGTGGCAGGAGCGAATTCATTCGCGAAAAGCATCCCTCCTGCAAATCTGCGACAATCCGCGCCCCGCATCTGCAAAAAGACCCTGCGCGCCTGATGACCGAAGAATCTCCCTCCGTCGACCAACTGCTGAAAAACCTCGATCACGCGATGATCAGCGATCGCCATCGTTTGCGTCGTCAACTGCATGAGCTGCGCAAGAAGCCTGACGAAGCGAAGCTGGCGCAGTGGGTGGAGAAGGTGCAGGCGTCTTTTGCTCAGGTGACTTCGCGGCGCGATAGCGTGCCGGTGATCCGTTATGACGAAAACCTGCCGATTGCCGCCAAGCGCGATGAAATCAAGGAAGCGCTGCTCAAGCATCAGGTGCTGATCATTGCCGGTGAGACCGGTTCGGGCAAAACCACCCAGTTGCCCAAGATCTGCCTGGAAATCGGTCGCGGCCAGCACGGTCTGATCGGCCATACCCAGCCCCGCCGTATCGCGGCGCGCAGCGTTGCCAGCCGGGTTGCGGAAGAACTGGCCACGCCCTTGGGCGCACTGGTCGGTTATCAGGTGCGCTTCGAGGATCAAAGCGACAGCAATACCCTCATCAAGCTGATGACCGACGGCATCCTGCTGGCTGAAACCCAGCATGACCGCTTTCTGGAACGCTACGACACCATCATCGTCGACGAAGCCCACGAACGCAGCCTGAACATCGACTTCCTGCTGGGCTATCTGAAAACCCTGCTGCCGCGTCGCCCGGACCTCAAGGTGATCATCACCTCCGCCACCATCGACCTGCAGCGTTTCTCCGAGCACTTCGACAAGGCGCCCATCGTCGAAGTGTCCGGTCGCACCTTCCCGGTGGAAACCTGGTATCGCCCTCTGACCAGCGAACAGGACGAAGAAGGCAATAGCGTCGAAGAGGACCTGACAGTCGATCAGGCGATTCTGGCCACACTGGATGAGCTGGCGGCTTTCGAGCGCAGCGAACGCAAGAGCCCCGGTGATGTGCTGGTGTTTCTGCCCGGCGAGCGAGAGATCCGTGACGCGGCGGAAGTGCTGCGCAAGGCTCAACTCAAGCACACGGAAATTCTGCCGTTGTATGCGCGGCTGTCGCCCGCCGAACAGCAGCGGATTTTCCAGTCGCACCCTGGGCGGCGCGTGGTGCTGGCGACCAACGTCGCCGAGACTTCCCTGACAGTGCCGGGCATTCGTTATGTGATTGATACCGGTACTGCGCGCATCAGCCGCTACAGCTATCGGGCGAAGGTCCAGCGCCTGCCCATCGAAGCGATTTCCCAGGCCAGTGCCAACCAGCGTAAAGGGCGCTGTGGCCGGGTCGAGCCCGGGTTGTGCGTGCGTCTTTACAGCGAAGAGGATTTCAACGGGCGTCCTGAATTCACGGACCCGGAGATTCTGCGCACCAACCTGGCGGCGGTCATCCTGCAGATGCTGCATCTGCGTCTGGGTGAAATCACGGCATTCCCGTTTATCGAGCCGCCGGACGGCAAGGCCATCAGTGACGGCTTCAACCTGTTGCAGGAGCTGTCCGCCGTCAATCGCGAAAACCAGCTCACGCCGCTGGGCCGCCAGTTGGCGCGGCTACCGGTCGACCCGCGCATGGGCCGCATGCTGCTTGAAGCGGCGAAGCAGGGCAGCCTTCAGGAAGTCTTGATCGTCGCCAGCGCCATGTCGGTGCAGGATGTGCGCGAACGTCCGCCCGAGCGCCAGCAGGCTGCCGATCAGGCTCATGCGCAATGGAAGGATGCCGACTCGGACTTTGCCGGTCTGGTCAATCTGTGGCGCGGTTTCGAGGAGCAGCGCCAGGCGTTGACGGCCAGCCCGTTGCGCAACTGGTGCCGCCGCAACTTCCTCAATTACCTTCGGCTGCGCGAGTGGCGCGATTCCCATCGGCAATTGAGCCTGATCTGCCGTGACTTGCAGTTGGCGATCAACAAGGAACCTGCCGACTATCCCAAATTCCACAAGGCGATTCTCTCCGGCCTGCTGAGCCAGATCGGCCAGAAGGCGGAAGAGGGCGATTACCTGGGCGCGCGGCAGCGGCGCTTCTGGATTCATCCATCGTCGGGGCTAGGCAAGAAGCGCCCGCAATGGCTGATGACCGCCGAACTGGTGGAAACCACCAAGCTCTATGCGCGCATGGTCGCCAAAATCGATGCCGACTGGATCGAGCCGCTGGCCGGGCATCTGGTCAAGAAAAACCATTTCGAGCCGCACTGGGAGAAAAAGCGCGGTCAGGTGGTGGCTTTCGAGCAGATCACCCTGTTCGGGCTGATCGTTGTCGGTCGTCGTCCGGTGCATTACGGCCCGGTCGATCCGGTTGTTTCCCGTGAACTGTTTATCCGCGAAGGGCTGGTGCGTGGCGATATTCAGTCCCGCGCCAAGTGCCTGAGCGCCAACACTCGCCTGCTGGAGCAACTGGACGAGCTGGAAGCCAAGGCCCGCCGTCGCGACATTCTGGCCGACGAAGACACGCTCTACAGTTTCTACGAGGCGCGGATTCCGGCCGAGATTCACCAGACCGCAACCTTTGACAGTTGGTACAAGGTCAATAGCCAGAAAAATCCGCAACTGTTGATCATGCGAGAAGAGGACGTCCTGGCCCGCGAAGCCAGTGAAGTGACGGCCGCGCAGTACCCCGACACCTTGCGCCTGGGTGAGCTGAGCCTGGCACTGACTTACCACTTCGAGCCGAACCATCCCCGTGACGGTGTCACCCTGCGCGTACCGGCGCCGCTGTTGCTGTCCTTGCCGGTCGAGCGTCTGGAATGGCTGGTGCCGGGCTTGCTGGAAACCAAGTGCATTGCGCTGGTTCGCAACCTGCCCAAAGCCATCCGCAAGAACTTCGTGCCGGTGCCGGACTTCGTGAAGGCGGCCTTGCAGCGCATCACCTTTGGCGAAGGCTCTTTGCCTCAGGCATTGGGGCGTGAACTGCTGCGCATGACCGGCGCAAGAGTGGCGGACGAAGCCTGGGCCGAAGCGGCTCAGCAGCTTGAAAACCACTTGAAAATGAATCTGGAAATCCTCGACGGCAGCGGCAAGTTCCTTGGCGAGGGGCGTGATCTGGCCGAGCTGACGGCGCGTTTTGCCGAGGCCAGCCAGGCAGCACTGGCAGTGCCGCAAAGCGCGAAAAGTCAGCAGCCGGTGGAGGCCAAGGTATTTGCCCCGGTGGCTCAGAAGACTCAGCAAAACATTGCCGGCCTGTCGATGACGGTGTATCCGGCTCTGGTGGAAGAGGCGGGCACGGTCAAGGAAGGGCGCTTCTCGACCCAGGCCGAGGCTGAGTATCAACATCGCCGGGCCTTGCAGCGCTTGCTCTTGCAGCAATTGGCAGAGCCGGCCAAGTTCCTGCGCAGCAAGCTGCCGGGGCAAACCGAGCTGGCCTTGTTGCATCGCGAGCTTGGGCGTATCGATGCGCTGGTGGAAGACATTCTGCTGGCGAGCCTCGACACGTGCATCCTGGAAGGCGAAGCGGAGCTGCCCCGTGACGGCGCAGGTCTGCTGTCGCTGGCCGAGCGCAAGCGTGGCAACTGGACCGAGCATGCAGAGCGTCTGGCAAAGCTGACCCTGGAGATTCTCAAGCTCTGGCACGGCCTGCAAAAGCGCTTCAAGGGCAAGATCGACCTGTCCCAGGCTGTGGCGTTGAACGACATCAAGTCCCAGTTGGGGCAACTGGTCTATCCGGGCTTCGTGCGCGAAACCCCTGCCCAGTGGCTCAAGGAACTGCCGCGTTATCTGAAGGCTATCGAGATCCGTCTGGAAAAACTGCCGGGTCAGGTACAGAAGGATCGGGTCTGGAGTATCGAACTGTCCGGCCTGTGGGCGCAATACCAGGCCCGCGCCTCCAAACATGCCCAGGAAGGCAAGCGCGATCAGGAACTGGTGGTCTACCGCTGGTGGCTGGAAGAATATCGCGTGTCTCTGTTCGCGCAGCAACTGGGCACCCGAATGCCCGTATCGGACAAGCGTCTGAGCAAGCAGTGGAGTCAGGTGGAAGCCTGAGAACACGATTCCTGTACAAACCGTAGGACCGGATTTATCCGGGAAGGCATTCTCTCTGCCGATGAAGAGGCTCTGGAAGTACAGACCTCTTCCCGGATAAATCCGGTCCCACACAGACTGCATACCGTTCCCGGTCGCCTGACTAGCGCCAAACCCCCGCCGTTATGGCACACTTCGCGCCTTGCCTTGAAGTGTGCCTCGGGGTGTTGTCTTGCCCCAGCAGGCGGTTTTTACATGCGTATTGGTACGCTGGTTCCAATAAGTTGTTGGCCGCCACTTACCGTACTACTACCAGCAACATTCATAAGAGAGGAACGACCGTGCACAACGTCGTCATCAGCGGCACAGGCCTGTACACCCCGGCCAACAGCATCTCAAACGAAGAGCTGGTGCAGTCTTTCAATACCTATGTCGCCCAATTCAATAGCGAGAACGCAGCCGCCATCGAGCGTGGTGAAGTCGAGGCGCTGAGCGAGTCCAGTGCAGCCTTCATCGAAAAGGCCTCGGGTATCAAGAGCCGTTTTGTGATGGACAAGCAAGGCATCCTCGATCCGCAGCGCATGAAGCCGAATCTGCCGGAGCGCTCCAATGACGAGTGGTCGATTCTCTGCCAGATGGGCGTGGCCGCTGCCGAGCAAGCCTTGCAGCGCGCAGGCAAGACTGCAGCCGATATCGATGGCGTGATCGTCGCCTGTTCCAATCTGCAACGCGCTTACCCGGCCATTTCCATCGAAATCCAGTCAGCCCTCGGTGTGCAGGGCTATGGCTTCGACATGAACGTTGCCTGTTCTTCGGCCACTTTTGGCATTCAGGCCGCCTGCAACAGCGTGCAGTTGGGTCAGGCCCGTGCGTTGCTGGTCATCAGCCCGGAAATCTGTACGGCACATTTGAATTTCCGTGACCGCGACAGCCACTTCATTTTTGGCGACGGTGCTACTGCCGTGGTTGTCGAGCGTGCCGATCTGGCTACGTCTGCGCATCAGTTTGATATCGTCAGCACCAAACTGCTGACCACCTTCTCCAACAACATCCGCAACAACTTCGGTTTTCTCAATCGGGCTTCGGATGAAGGTGAAGGTGCGCCGGACAAGCTGTTCGTCCAGGAAGGCCGCAAGGTATTCCGCGATGTCTGCCCGATGGTGGCGGAACTGGTGGGTACTCATTTGAATGAAAACGGTTTGAATGCCAGTGACGTGCAGCGTTTCTGGCTGCATCAGGCGAACCTGAGCATGAACCACCTGATCGTCAAGAAACTGCTCGGGCGCGAAGCCAGCATCGAAGAGGCACCGGTCATTCTCGATACCTATGCCAACACCAGTTCTGCGGGTTCAGTGATTGCCTTTCATTCCTATCAGGACGACTTGCCCAAAGGCGCGCTGGGCGTGCTCAGTTCGTTCGGGGCGGGTTATTCGATTGGCAGCGTGATCCTGCGCAAGCGCTGATCACGGACTTGAAGGGCTACAGAGCCTGAAAAGAAAGACAGGCTGACATTGGCAGATCGACGGATGATGGGGATCGATATGCCAAGGCCAGCCTGTAAAAAACGAGAGCGTGTAGCTATTTACGAAACGTCGGCGAGCGGTGATCAGGCAAGGCGAAAACAGGCGAGGAACGGTCGGAGTCGCGCTCGACTTTACTGCTGTAAATGAGCATTCCGATCGGACTCGCGCACGAGCCTGTTTTCAACGCCGCATGATCGACGCGCAGCCAGTTTGCGTTAGAACTTGGCTTCTACGTCCAGCTGCAGAGTATTCACATCTGCATCACGTGGGCTGGTTGAAGTAGCGTAGTCGGCTTTGGTCAGGAAGTAGGTTGCGCCGACAGAGAAATTCTTGTCGATTTCGTAACCAACTTTGAGCTTGTGGCCGCGTGAACCTGTAGTGCCGTTGGCGAAGTCCGAGTCAGTGAAGGCACCGACCACAGCGTTACGCTGAGTGTCGCGGTAGTTGTAGTCGAGGTTGAAGCCGAACACCTTGGTCTTCACGCCAGTCAGCCAGGCAGTGTCCTGATCGTCAGTGCTGTCATTGTTGACGACGTACTGTCCATACAGAGCCAGCGGCAAGGCCAGGCCGCTGATGTCGATCTGGCCGAAACCTTCATACAGACGGAACTGGTTGGTGGTGTTGCCGTTGACGCGCAGGGCAGCACTGTCCTTGTCGTTACGGAAACCGTAGAGGCTGCCGCCGAGGGTGACTTTCAGGTCATCGGTCGGTGCGAAGCGTGCGCCCAACTGGCCGGCGTACATGGTCAGGTCGTGACGGAACTGGGTGCCGTCGCCGTCGATGTTGTCCTTGAGGGTGTAGTGACCGGCGCTGCCGAACAGTTCGGTCTTGCCGCCCAGCGGCAGTTTGTAGGTGGCCGCCAGACCTTCCGGGTTGATGTCGCTATCCCAGATGACGTCGCCCATGCTGACCCATGGCTGGTTCATCTTGCCGCCGATCACGTGCAGATCCTTGACCGCAGTCGGGGCGTAGTCGATGTAGCCCAGATCCAGCCACAGATCCTTCTTGACGAAGTAGCCGTCCAGATCCTGGTTGGTGGAGCGTGCATCGCTGCTGCCGCCGGTGGCGATACGGATACCGGTGCTCACCTGAGGGTTGATTTCGGTGTAGGCACCCAGACGGGCACGGATACGCTGGCGATCTTTGTCCTGAGCGTTGGTCTGGCCGTCGATGTTGATGGTTTCCTGACGAACGCGCACGTCACCCTTGAATTGGGTCTTGGTGGCCCAGGCGATCTTTTTCTCGAACTCGGCTTGAGAGGCGGACTTGCTCTGCTGGATATCTGCCAACGCTTGTTTCTGAGCCTGCTGGTCTTTTGCCAGTTCGGTCTGCAACTCAGCGTATTGGGCCTGATTGATCGAGCCGTTGGCCCGCAGCATGTCCAGCAGTTTAGCGTCGACTGCGGCGTTGGCGGAAACACTCATGGCCAATGCCAGGCTGCCGGAAAGGGCGGCTGCAGTACGTGTAGAAACAAGACGCATGTCAATCTCCATAACTGAATAGCGGATGGCGAAAACCATCCTTGTAAAAACCACCCAACAGGCAGGGCGCGGTGAGGGTTAGTACCCTCTGTTCTAAAAACAGGCGCCAGTATTGCGACTGGTTATTTCAGTAAGGTGGCAATACGATGGCATGTTGGTGACGATTAAAAGTCGTAAACATGCGAGCTAGAGCCTTCGCAGCAACAATTCGTGAACATTGCGTTTCGATGGGGGATACTGCTGCGTCCTTCGATCAGTCTGGAAAGCCTGCATGTCCTTACCAACCGCCAGCCTCAGTGATGTTGTGCCTGCGCACTGGGATGCGCTGGTTCCCGATGGCCAGCCTTTCCTTCGTCACGCCTTTCTCAGTGCCCTGGAAGACAGCGGCAGCCTCGGGCCTCGTTCGGGCTGGAAGGCCGAGCATTTGCTTCATTACGAGAACGGCGAACTGATTGCTGCATTGCCCGCTTACCGTAAATGGCATTCCTACGGCGAATACGTCTTTGATCACGGCTGGGCTGATGCCTGTCGGCGTGCGGGCATCGCTTACTACCCCAAACTGCTTGCGGCTGTGCCGTTCAGCCCGGTGAGTGGGGCGCGGGTCCTGGCGCAAACGCCAGAGGCCGGTCTGCAATTACTCGCGGGGTTGCCGGGCTATCTGCAAGGCGAAGGCTTGTCGAGCGCCCATGTGAACTTCACCGACCCTGCTGCCGATGCCCTGCTGAGCGCTCAGCCGGGCTGGTTGCAGCGCTATGGCTGCCAGTTCCATTGGCATAACCGTGGCTATCGGGACTTTCAGGACTTTCTCGATGCCTTGAGTTCGCGCAAACGCAAGCAGATGCGCAAGGAGCGTGAGCAGGTCGCGGGGCAGGGGATCGAGTTCGAGTGGCTTGAAGGGGCGCAGATGAGCGAGGTGCTGTGGGACTTCGTTTATGCCTGCTATTCCAATACCTATGAAGTACGCGGGCAGGCGCCGTACCTGACGCGAGAATTCTTCAGCCTGCTGGCCGAACGCATGCCCGAGGCGATTCGTGTGGTGCTGGCCCGTCAGGGCCATCGTCCGGTGGCCATGGCGTTCAGCCTTACCGGTGGCGACAGTTTCTATGGCCGTTACTGGGGATGCCTGGCGGAATTCGACCGCCTGCATTTCGAGACCTGTTTCTATCAGGGCATGGATTACGCCATCGAAAAGGGGCTACAGCGTTTCGATGCGGGAGCGCAGGGAGAGCACAAGCTGATTCGTGGCTTCGAGCCACAGATCACCCATTCCTGGCACTACCTGCTGCATCCGGGATTGAAGGACGCCGTGAGTGACTTCCTGGAGCAGGAGCGGGTCGGCATCCTGGCTTACGCCGAGGATGCGCGAGGGGCTTTGCCGTATCGGCAGTCAGGCGTGTAGGAGCGAATTTATTCGCGAATGAATTCGCTCCTACAGGTTGTCTCAATCAACCCCTACAAACCCGCCGGTCTGATGCTGCCACAAGCGTGCATACAACCCGCCACGGGCCAGCAGTTCGGCGTGGGTGCCGGTTTCGGCTATCTGGCCTTTCTCCAGAACCACCAGACGATCCATGCGGGCGATGGTCGAGAGGCGGTGGGCGATGGCGATGACGGTCTTGCCTTGCATCAGGGTTTCCAGGCTTTCCTGAATCGCGGCTTCGACTTCCGAGTCCAGCGCTGATGTGGCTTCGTCCATGATCAGGATCGGCGCGTCCTTGAGCAGAACCCGCGTAATCGCGATGCGCTGCCGCTGACCACCGGACAGTTTCACGCCACGCTCCCCGACATGGGCATCGAAACCGGTGCGGCCTTCGGAGTCGGACAGCAGCGGGATGAACTCTTCGGCGCTGGCTTTGTGTACGGCATCCCACAGTTGCTCGTCGGTTGCGCCTGGATTGCCATACAGCAGGTTGTCGCGGATCGAACGGTGCAACAGCGACGTGTCCTGGGTGATCATGCCGATCTGTGCCCGCAGACTTTCCTGAGTAACGTCAGAGATATCCTGGCCATCGATCAGAATCTGGCCTGCCTGTACGTCGTACATGCGCAGCAACAGGTTGACCAGTGTCGACTTGCCCGCGCCGGAAGGGCCGATCAGGCCGATTTTCTCCCCCGGCCGGATATCCAGGTTGAGGTTGTGAATGATGCCGTTGCCATTGCCGTAGTGGAAATCCACACCCTCGAACTTCACGCCGCCCTTGGCGATCTTCAACTGTGGTGCGGCAGGCTTGTCGTTGACTGTGACCGGCTGCGAGATGCTTTCCAGACCGTCCTGCACAGTGCCGATGTTCTCGAAAATGCCGTTGACCACCCACATGATCCAGCCGGACATGTTGACGATACGAATCACCAGCCCCGTTGCCAGGGCGATGGCGCCCATCGAGATCAGCGACTGGGTCCAGAGCCACAGGGCAAGGCCGGTGGTGGACACGATCAGCAGACCGTTCATGGTGGTGATGACCGTATCCATGGCGGTGACCACGCGAGCGGCCAGTTGGGTCTTGTGGGTGTGCTCGCTGATGGCTTCGCGGGCGTATTGCTCCTCGAAGTTGGTGTGGGCGAACAGTTTGAGGGTAGTGATGTTGGTGTAGCCATCGACGATCCGCCCCATGAGTTTGGAGCGCGCATCCGAGGACACCACCGAGCGCTCCTTGACCCTTGGCACGAAGTAGGCAAGCGACAGAATGTAGGCGGCGATCCAGAGCATCAGTGGAATCATCAGGCGCCAGTCCGCCTCGGCGAACAGCACCAGCGAGCTGATGGCGTAGATCAGCACATGCCACAAGGCATCCACGGCCTGCACGGCTGAGTCGCGAAGGGAGTTGCCGGTCTGCATGATGCGTTGGGCGATGCGCCCGGCGAAATCGTTCTGGAAGAAGTTGATGCTCTGCTTGAGCACGTAACTGTGGTTCTGCCAGCGAATCATGTTGGTCATGCCGGGGCTGATGGTCTGATGCACCAGCAGGTCATGCAGGCCGACGAAGACCGGACGCAGCAGCAGGGTCACGATCACCATCCAGATCAGCTCGTTGCCATGGACAGTGAAGAAGTCCTTGGCCGGCGTTGTCTGGGCAAGGTCGATGATGCGGCTCAGGTAACTGAACAGCGCCACTTCGATCAGCGCGCCGATCAGCCCGACGACCAGCAGCGCGGAGAAAACAGGCCATACCTGGCGCAGGTAATAGACGTAGAACGCTAGAACGGTGTTGGGCGGGGAGGCGGTAGGTGCGTCTCGGAAGGTATCGATCAGCTTTTCAAAACGACGATAAAGCATTGGCAATGATACCCACGCAATGTGGGTTCTCCTCGATGATTGGAGGCTCTCCCTGACAGAGCGCATGAGCCCGGTGTTGAGTGCCGGGCTGCATGCACCTGAGTTCCCTTTACTCGACGCGCTTGGCCGACTTGATCAGGATCGGGTCGATTGGCACGTTCTGCATGCCTTTCTGGTTGCTGGTCTGGGCATTGACGATCTGGTCCACCACGTCCATGCCCTTGACCACTTTGCCGAACACCGCATAACCGTAGTCGCGCACACCGTTGTCGAGCATGGCGTTGTCATTGGTGTTGATGAAGAACTGGCTGGTCGCAGAGTTCACGCTAGAGGTGCGGGCCATGGAAATGGTACCGCGCACGTTATGCAGGCCATTCTGTGCTTCGTTCTTGATCGGGTCCTTGGTGGGCTTCTGCACCAGATACTGGGTAAAACCGCCGCCCTGGACCATGAAACCCGGGATCACACGATGAAAAATGGTGTTGTTGTAGAAACCGCTGTCGACATAACCCAGGAAGTTCTGAGTGCTGATGGGCGCCTTGTCGTTAGCGAGTTCAAGTTCAATCTCGCCGAAGCTGGTGTTGAGCACCACATGAGTGGCCTTGGCCGGAGGCTGGGCCGCCATCAGGTTGGCTGCGAACAGCACGGAGCAGGCGGCGAGGGCGATTTTTTTCAGCATGGGGCAGAGAGTCCTTCAGTGAATATGTCGACTGTGGCTGGCAAGGTAACCACGTTTGGCTTTTTTTGCCCAGTGGGATCGACACCCGAAACCCCGCATGTGAACCGCTTGTGGTTTTTCAGACCTGCGTTGACGCGATGAATTCCAGAACGGTCCGGTTGAATTGCTCGGGCTGGTCCAGCGGCGTGGCGTGTCTGGAGTCCTTGATGACCACCAGTCGGGCGTTGGGTAGCCGTTTGACGTAGGCTTCCTTGAGCGCTACCGGCGTGTAGTCGCGGTCAGCGCTGATAATCAGCGTCGGGCAGGTAATCCTCGACAGCTTTTTCTCCACGCCCCAGCCGACAATCGCATCGAAACTGGCCAGGTAAGCGCGCTTGTCATTCTTGCTCCAGCGCTCTGCCATTTTCTGGCGCAGTTCGGCCTGCTCCGGTTTGGGGAACAACAGCTTGCCCAGCGCATGGCCCAGGGTGTTCATGCTCACCACCCGCGACAGCGTCCAGCGCCTGATCAATTGCAGGAGGTCGCTGAAGCTTTGGACCTTGACCTGTGGCGCACTGTTGACGATGCACAGGCTCTTGAGCAGGTGTGGTTGATCGACGGCTATCTGAAAACCGATCATCCCGCCCATGGACAGGCCGATGACATGCACCGGCCCCAGATGCAGATGCTCGATCAGGGCTTCGACATCGGCGCTGAAGCCCTTGATGCTGTAACGCTCATGGGGCTTGTCCGAGCGGCCGTGGCCTCGGGCATCCATGACGATGACCCGATAGTGTTCGGCCAGTGCCGGAATCTGGTATTCCCAGTCCTGGCAACTGGAGCCCAGGCCGTGCAGCAGTAATACCGGTTCGCCCTGGCCGTATTCCTCGTAATGCAGCGAACAGCCGTCATGCTCGAAAAAAGTCATTGGGTCCTTCCCCGTCAGGCTTGTTGAGGCGCCGCGAATGCCGCTGTCAGTGGCGCCGTGTCGAACGTTCGGATCAAGTCAATCAGGATCTGTGTCGCCGGCCCCAACGGCTTGTCTTTACTTGAGTAAAGATAGAACGACGGATTGCGACTGCCACCCTTGTCCAGCGGAAGTATCTTGAGCACGCCGTCCTTGAGTTCCCGTTCGATCATGTGTCGTGGCAACCAGGCAAAGCCCAGGCCGCTGCTGACAAAGGTGGTCGCCGTGCCGAGGCTGCCGACCGTCCAGCGCTGTTCGGCGCCGAGCCAGCCGACGTCACGCGGCTGTTGCCTGCCTGAGTCGCGGATCACTACTTGCAACTGGCTTTCCAGGTCCTGGAACGTCAATTCGCGATTGGCCAGATGCAAGGGATGCTCGGGATGGGCAACTGCCGTGAACTCCACAGTGCTCATTTCCGTGCCCAGATAACCGGGAATGCTGAAGCCGCTGATCGCCAGGTCGGCCACGCCTTCAAGCAGCACTTCCTCGACGCCTGACAACACTTCTTCGCGTAACCGCACCCGACAGCCACGGCTTTGCGGCATAAAGGCGGTCAAGGCGCGTACCAGTCGCGCGGTGGGGTAGGCCGCATCGACCACCAGACGCACCTCAGCCTCCCAACCCTGCTCCATGTGATGAGCCAGATCTTCCAGTTGGCTGGCTTGCTTGACCAGTTGTCGCGAACGACGCAGAAGCACGCCTCCAGCCTCGGTCAATACAGCCTTGCGCCCATCAATGCGCAACAGCGGCACACCGAGCTGATCCTGCATCCGCGCAACGGTGTAACTCACTGACGACTGTGAGCGGTGCAGGGCCTCGGCTGCCTGGGCAAAACCACCGTGATCGACAACGGCCTGCAAAGTGCGCCATTGATCGAGGGTCACGCGAGGGGCTTTCATTCTGTTATTCCTCTTTCTATCCCTATTGTCCTACTCTGACAGTCCTTTCTCTGGAGACTGTCGGATGAACAGATTGTGCTGCGCATTGCTGGCGATGTTGCCCTTGAGTGCTTTTGCCTACCCCATCGAGGTGGAGAAGCAGTATCAGGGCGTTCAGATCGACTACAACAGCCACGACACCTACCACGACACCGGCTCCATCACCGTGAACAACTACGGCAGTGTCGATGCCAAGTGCTCGGTGCTGTTTCGCAACGGTCCCGAGGCGCCACGCACTCGTCGTGTTCAGGTGGCCGCCGGGAAAAGCGTCGATGTCTCGTCCAAGTTCAATCGCAGCATTATCAAGCTGCGGATCACGCTCAGTTGTGAGCCTGCATAGGCCTGAGAGTAGAGCGCTCTGCGGGATAAGACAAATTATTCGATATATAGAACCAGGTTTTTGCGCTTTTTTATCGATAGGTTCACGTTTAGCCTTCTCTCCATCGACTCAACACATTCTTGGATGGAGATCACAGGTCATGTCCCGCGTACTCATTATCGAAAGCAGCGCTCGTCAACAGGATTCGGTTTCCCGTCAACTGACCCAGCAATTCATCAGTCAGTGGAAAAATTCGCACCCTGGCGATGAAATCACTGTGCGTGACCTGGCCATCGATCCTGTTCCTCACCTGGACGCAACCCTGCTTGGCGGCTGGATGAAGCCTGCCGAGCAGCGTACTGCCATCGAGCAAGCCGCGCTGGAGCGTTCCAACCTGCTGACCGATGAACTGATCGCGGCCGACGTGCTGGTCCTGGCGGCACCGATGTACAACTTCACCATCCCCAGCACCCTCAAGGCCTGGTTCGATCATGTGCTGCGTGCCGGCGTGACCTTCAAATACGGCGAAACCGGCCCCCAAGGCTTGCTGACCGACAAACGCGCTTTCGTGCTGACCGCCCGCGGCGGCATCTATGCCGGCAGCAACAATGATCATCAGGAACCCTACCTGCGCCAGGTACTGGGTTTCGTAGGGATTCACGATGTCAGCTTTATCCATGCCGAAGGCTTGAACATGGGCGGTGAATTCAGTGAGAAAGGCCTGAATCAGGCGATTGCCAGGCTCGCTGAAGTGGCCTGATTGAAGACTGTGTAGGAGCGAATTCATTCGCGAGACGTCATTGAAAACGACATACCCCTGTCTGACTCAACTGAACTCTCGCGGATGAATCCGCTCCTACAGAATCGCTAGACACCCAAACCACCAACCCGCTATGTTCGCGACCTTCAAAAAAGGGGCGCTCATGGGCTATCTACTTATCGTTACGCTGATCCAGGCGTTTTCCTTCAGCCTGATCGGTGTCTATCTGGCGGGCCATGTCGACAGCTACCTCGCCGTGCTGATTCGCGTGGTGCTGGCGGGGCTGGTATTCATTCCGCTGACCCACTGGCGAAAGGTCGAGCCGCGTTTCATGCGCGGGATGCTGCTGATCGGTGCTTTGCAGTTCGGCATTACCTATGTCTGTCTCTATCTGAGCTTCCGTGTCCTGACAGTGCCGGAAGTGCTGCTGTTCACCATCCTCACTCCCTTGCATGTGACCCTGATCGAAGACGCCCTCAACCGGCGTTTCAACCCATGGGCCTTGCTGGCTGCCGTGGTCGCGGTGCTGGGGGCGGGCGTGATTCGCTACGACGGGCTGGACGGCGACTTCCTTGGCGGTTTCCTGCTGCTGCAACTGGCCAACTTCACCTACGCCGCCGGGCAGGTGCTCTACAAACATCTGGTGGCGCGCCACCCGAGCGACCTGCCGCATTATCGGCGTTTCGGCTACTTCTACCTCGGCGCGCTGGCCGTGGTCCTGCCAGCCTTCCTGATGTTCGGCAACCCGCAGAATGTTCCCACCGACGTCCAGCAATGGAGCGTGTTGCTGTTCCTGGGCCTGTGCTCCACTGCATTGGGCATGTACTGGTGGAACAAAGGGGCATGCCTCGTTTCGGGGTCAACCCTGGCCGTATTCAATGTGCTGCATGTGCCAGTCGGCCTGTTGGTAAACCTGTTGATCTGGAACCAGCACGAGTCCCTGAGCCGCCTGTTCATTGGGGGCGCGCTGATCGTGGTGTCACTCTGGATCAGCCGGTTGGGTGCCAGGCCTTTGCTGGTGAGGGGGCAGTAGGGCTAATGCTGATCAATTAAGGCATACCTGTCACTTGTGGGAGGGGCCTTGGCCGCGACGACTCAATGACAGGCAACACGTTTATGTCGCCGACAACGCTCCGAGCAGTAACGCACCTCATCCCAGCAGCGCGCCCATTTCTTGCGCCAGGTGAAAGGCAGTTCGCAAGTCGCACAGGTTTTGACTGGCAGCTCACTTTTTTTCAAATCGGTTTCTCCGCGCAGTGAGGCCTGGTTTCTGAAAACGAACATTATCGTTCAAGTTGCTATTGGTGGTGGAGCTCTCGACCTCGCTATACTCCGGCAGGTCCCACATCAATAGAGCGTTTCAAAAATGGCTGTTCAACCGCCCGTGCGCTGCTACGCGACGGCAATGCGCAAGGCCTCAAGGCGGCTGACTCAGCTTTATGATGATGCTCTGGCTCCTTCGGGGCTTCGCTCGACCCAGTTTGCGATTCTTGCAGAGCTGGTTCCTCGGGCCAAATCACCTCCTACCTTGCAGGAACTGGCCGATGCGCTGGTTCTGGATCGTTCCTCGCTGGGTCACAACCTCAAACCCCTTGAGCGCGATGGGCTCGTTGCGCAGCAAACCAGCCTTGCCGATCGCCGACGTCGCCTGATCATCGCGACGGCGGAAGGGGAAAAGGCATTTCATGACGCCCGGATCTTGTGGCGACAGGCTCAGGAGCGGTTTCTCAAGACTTTCGGTGAGGACGCGGCGGGTGAGCTGTGCAAGGCATTGCTCAGCATTGCCTACGACGAACGCCTGGTGCTCACCGAAGAGTGATGAGCGCTCAAGGCGCTCGAATGACCCCTTTGAGCATCGCGAAGTAACTGACCAGAGCATATGCCACCAGTGAAAAAGCCGTGGCAATGGCAATGTTTGATAGCTGGGGCTCCAGATACAAAGCGGCCAGCCAGCTCAGCGACGTGGCCAAAAGCATGCGAGTGGTAATCGCAATGAAGGGCGCGCCTGCGTGGCCAGCCCCTTGGGCAGCGAACCCGAAGACGAAGCCGAACCCGAGTGCGCCATAGAATGGCGCAACAATGTGCAGGTAGTTTTTCGCAGGCTCCAGCACGGCCGGGTCGGTGCTGAAAAACTGCAGCCACAGCATCGGGAAGACTGCGACTATCACGCCAATGACCCCGACAAAGGCAGTACCGACAAGTATCCCGATCCAGGCAATCTGTCTGGCCCGATCAGTTTCGCCAGCACCTATGTTGACGCCCACCATCGTCAATACCGCAGCCGATAAGCCGAACAGCAGTGGAATCATCACGTAATCCAAGCGCGAAGCAATCCCGAAGGCGGCCAGCGCGTCCGTACCCGCCAGCCCGACTGCGCCGGTGATCAGGATGACAATCAGGTTGGTCATTACAGTGCTGAGTGCAGCGGGCAGGCCGACTTTCAATATTTCCCTGATCAGGCGCCACTCGAACGAGACTTTCCGGAGGGTGAGGTTCGTCTTGCCGGACATCATGTAGCGCACAAGGAAAAACGCGGCGGCCACGTAGTAGATGGCGAAGGCCGTACCGGCGCCCGCGATTCCCATTGCCGGGACTGGACCAAACCCGAAGATCAGCGCCGGGGAAGCCGGGATCAGAATGATTGCGCCTATGAGCGTGATGAGCGCGGGGATCTTTACGTTTCCCGAGCCACGAAGCGATGCGGTGATCATGTTGACGATCCACATGGGCACCGCGCCCAGAAACAGATAGTTGGAATACTTCAGGGCCGCATCCAGAGCTTCGCTGCGCCCGCCCATTGCGTGGTAGAGAAAAGGCCCCAGCAGGAGCGCGGCCACTGTAAATGCCAGGCCGATGAAAACCGCGAGAATGATGGAGTGCATCAGCAGTGAATCGGCATCGTGTTCGTTTCTCGCTCCAACGGCACGGGCTACCGCCGAGGCTACGCCGCTGCCGATTCCGCCGCCGGACATCGTCACCATGAGCATGTAGAACGGAAATACCAGAGCGACACCTGCCAATGCAGCCGTTCCCAAAAGCCCTACGTAATAGGCTTCGGCCATGGTCACGGCGGTCTGTGCCAGCAGTACGGCGACCGTTGGCCAGGCGAGCAGCAGTAACGTCGAAAGAATCGGCCCGGTCAGCAGTCTCTCACGGGCAGAGTTGATGGGGCGCGATGCTGTAGCTGCGGGTTGCTGAGCAACCACCGGGGGGAGTTTTGACATGGCAGATCCGGTATCAGTGCAAGGGCATCAGCGGCAAGGCAAGCGTCACTGGTTTAATGGGTATATGCCCATAATATGACCATTTTTCAGGCTGGGGGCAATCGTCCGGTGCTGATCGACTGTCATGCATGCCCACCGGTTATCCAGTGATGCCCTCCGATTCGCACATTCCGGCCTCGTAGAGCGCGGCTAAATGCCCGGTCGAGCAACAAAATCCACCCACAGTGGTAAAGAAACTCGGCCCCGGCGCTCGAAACCGTTACGCTATGCAGCTGTATTTTTGTATTTCGTCGAGGTAGTACCCGTGTTTTCCGAATTCGCCCTGCACGAACGCCTGCTTAAAGCTGTGGCCGAGCTTAAATTTGTCGAGCCTACGCCTGTGCAGGCCGCCGCTATTCCGCTGGCATTGCAAGGGCGTGACCTGCGGGTGACTGCACAAACCGGTAGCGGCAAGACGGCTGCTTTCGTGTTGCCGATCCTCAATCGCCTGATCGGTCCGGCTCGGGTGCGTGTGGATATCCGCGCCGTGATCCTGCTGCCGACCCGCGAACTGGCTCAGCAGACCCTCAAGGAAGTCGAGCGTTTCTCGCAGTTCACCTTCATCAAGGCTGGCCTGATCACCGGTGGCGAAGATTTCAAGGTCCAGGCCGCAATGCTGCGCAAGGTGCCGGATATCCTGATCGGTACGCCGGGTCGTCTGCTGGAGCACCTCAACGCCGGCAACCTGGATCTCAAGCTGGTTGAAGTGCTGGTTCTCGACGAAGCCGACCGCATGCTGGACATGGGCTTCTCCGAAGACGTCGAGCGTCTGGCGGGCGAATGTGCCGACCGCCAGCAGACCATGCTGTTCTCGGCCACCACCGGTGGTTCGGGTCTGCGGGACATGATCCGCAAGGTGCTGAAAGACCCACAGCACCTGCAGCTCAATAACGTCAGCGAGCTGGCCAGCGGTACTCGTCAGCAGATCATCACCGCTGACCACAATGTCCACAAAGAGCAGATTCTCAACTGGCTGCTGGCCAACGAGACCTACCAGAAAGCCATTGTGTTCACCAACACCAAGGCAATGGCCGATCGTCTGTACGGGCGTCTGGTCGCTCAGGAATACAAGGCGTTCGTGCTGCACGGCGACAAGGACCAGAAGGACCGCAAGGCGGCCATCGACCGTCTGAAACAGGGCGGCGCCAAGATACTGGTGGCCACTGATGTGGCGGCGCGCGGGCTGGATGTGGATGGCCTGGATCTGGTCATCAACTTCGACATGCCACGTAGCGGCGATGATTACGTTCACCGCGTAGGCCGTACCGGGCGTGCGGGCAGTGAAGGTCTGGCGGTTTCGCTGATCTGCCACGGCGACTGGAACCTGATGTCCAGCATCGAGCGCTACCTCAAGCAAAGCTTCGAGCGTCGCACCGTCAAGGAAGTCAAAGGCACCTACGGCGGACCGAAGAAGGTCAAGGCGTCGGGCAAGGCTGTCGGCACCAAGAAGAAAAAGACTGATACCAAGGGCGACAAGAAAAAGGTTGCCGCCAAGGGGCCGACCAAGCGCAAGAGCGTCAATCGTCCCAAGTCTGATTCGCTGGTAAGCAAGGACGGCATGGCGCCGTTGAAGAAACGCAGCACACCGGCACCTGCGGCTGAGTAATCTGCCACTCGCGACTGAAGTCGCTCCCACACACAGCCTGTGGGAGCGACTTCAGTCACGAACGATCTCCCTCCGTCTCCCCGGCTGAACGGCCACCCTCGCAACAGGTCACAACCTCTGAGTAGCAAGCCCGTGGCCGGACGTCATGGGCTATTCATCCATGCTGGACGGAGGTTTTACAAAATGGCTTACAACTGGGACCTTATCGAACGTCTGCTCCATGAAGTACAGAACAGCGCTGGCGAGTCCTTTGCTCCGCGCAAATATGCCGAGGATCATGCGGCAGCCAAGGCTGCTGAAGGCGAGTCTGTGGGTAATCTGGATCACTTGAAGACCGAAGCTGCCGATCTGGAAGCGCTATTGCTCAAGCACAACTACATCGAACCGCGTCCCGAAGAGGAAGGCGGCACGGGCTCGAACTTTGTCCTGACCGCTCGCGGGTCGAGCCTGCTGGCGATGATCGACAGCAGCATTCCGGGCAACGATCATCCGCGGCAGGTGCTGGATGATCAGGCCGATGCACTCGACCCTTCGACATTCGATGAGGTCGCGTCCAAGGCGCAAGTGGCCTGAGCCCCCGTCATGCCTTTTGTGAGGCCTTCAGGCAATCCAGATCCGCGAAGTCCTCACGCATGTCTGCGATTCTGGCCAACAGGCGTTTTCGCTGCTCGGGTGTGCTCTGGGCGATCACGTCCACGAGCAGCGAAATCGCGGCATGCTCGGCCTTGTTGTAGTTCTGGCGGTATTCAGGCGTCCAGAAGGTTTCGCGATTCTGCAGCAGGGCGGCAATGCGCTGCGGGAAGTCGCTGGCCTGACGTTGCTGCACCGTAGCCAGGAACAGGTTCTGCCAGCGGGTGCGGTTTTCTATCCAGGCACGGTTCTGTTCGCCCAGTGAGGCCGACCAGGTTTGAACCCGCGCTTTCTGTGCTGTGCTCAACTGGCCCAGCCAGGGCGTGAGGCGTTTTTCCATGCGCTCGGAGCGTTCGGCGATCTGCTTGTCCAGCGGCTCGTTGAGGAGTTTGTTTTCCTGTTTGCGCTTGTCCTTGGCGAATGCGTTCTGCATCTCCTGAACCTGCTTGTCATCGAAGCGGGCCAGCAATTCGACGGCCGAGGGCGTGATCTGGCGGGAGATTTTCGCGATGGCTTCCTTGGCTTCTTCAGTACGCGCTTCCAGCTCTGCCTGGGTGACCTGATCGTTTTTAACCATGTCTTCCAGGCGATTGAACCAGGTCAGGTAGTCGGGCAGTTGTGTACTGCAATGCCAGCTCAAGTGCTGTTTGAGACGTTCGTCGAGCCAGTTCTTTTGCGTACGACTCATGTCCAGATAGTCGTTGAGCGTCCAGGGAATGATCACGTCAAGGTTGCGATACGCCAGACCCACCTGGCTGCATGCAACAAGCAACGGCACGGCCATCAATAGCTTAATGAAGGCTTTGAAACAATGCATGACAGCTCCTCGACGCATTGAGTGACTTGTAGAGGAGTGTAGGAGCTGGCAGTTCAACTTACTTGAGGCGTTGCACGAAAACCGGTTACCTGAAGTGTCATGCAAGCCTAGAAGAACGAGCGTACGGCCTTGATCGTGAACATCCCTTCGCACCGGGAATTATGGCCGCTGTAGACGCTGCAATCGGAGCCGCTGAGGCTCGATCCGCTGTAAATCAGGTTCATGTCGATCCCCAGCCATGGTCGTGACAGCTTCAATGACCAGTCGTTGAAACCGCTGATCAATGAACCGTCATCGCCGGCCTGCGGCGTGTCGAACTGGTGATTAGCGTATTGCATGCGAACGCCCAGGCCCAGTTGCTCAATGGCGCCAAGGTCGATGAAAACAGTGCTGTTGCGGATGCCGACATCATTGCTGAATGCCGCGCCAACCCGGCTGTTGAGCACGCGCAGCCCGGCATAGAACTCATGGCTGTCGATCTGGCTGGTGTCGGGATAGCTGTAGCGAATCATCCCCAGTTCGTAACCCAGGGTGTTGTCGAAGGGTTTCTTGAAACCCATGTAGGAGTCGACTTCAAGTGTCGTGTCTTCGGTAAAGCCCATGTTCGGCGACCATTGACCGATGTAAAAGCCGCTTTCATGGGTCAGGTCCAGCCCGCCGTGGAAGGAGCCGGAGTTGCCGTTGGGTGTCACCAGCCCCTGAGCCATGCTGCGTGTGGGCGTGGTCGCCAGTTTGAGGTCGAAGTCGCCCAAATCCCGTTCCAGAACCTGGGCGTAAACCTGCTGGCACAACAGCAACGTGCTGAGAGACAGCATCTGTAATCGAAGATTGAGCATGGCTCACTCCTTAAGCGTGTCGAGGAGTGTGGTCACAATGGCGTATCGAAAACGGCGCAGGGGCCCGACACAAGCCGCGAGCTAGAGCCTCGCAAGCATACCGATGAAATGCCGGGGATGCGGACCGTTCGTCGATCCGCAGGAGCTTCAGTTGCTGGCTGTTGTCTCGGTGGGCGTAATGATCAGCCCGCGAATCACCACCAGAGCCTGCTCGAACGAGGGGTAGCCGCTCTTGGCCACGTCGAGTTCGGCGTATTCGGTGCGATAGCGTTCGGACTTTTGCGGGTCGCTCATGCTCAGTTGCTGGGAGAGCAGGGCGATGGCCAGAGGGTGCCGGTATTTGTCGGCTGCAGTCTGCAACAGATCGATGATCCGCTTCTGCTCGGCCTGCTCGCGAATCAGCAATACCGCCTGATAGAACTCGGCTTCACCGGATGCATCGTCGATGGCGGCGCGTCGCAGCATGGCCTCGGCCAGTTCGTAGTTTTCGCGGTCAGCTTCGCTGATCAGCAGTTTGGCCTGAAGCATATCGTGCTGATACAGCAGATGGCCTGCACGGCAAGGGCTGTCAGTGAGGGGATTTTCATTGGGGCCGTTTTCGCAATGCTGCGATGCACAACCACCCAGGTAGATCAGAGCGCCGAAAAGCATCCAGTTCTTCATTCAAGCATTCCGCAAAGCAAAAGGGGTCTGCTACCAGAGCGTTTTCCTGCTCTTGGTTTGGAGATAATGAAGGAGATTAGCAGTGAGACGGGAGATGTAGCTAGCGCCCTGCATTGATCAGGGCGCATAGAAACCGCAAAGCAGTCGGGGAGAATTACTTCTTGCCGAGGTTGATGTGCTTGGACGGGGTAAAAGTCTGGCCGCTCACGCCTTTGGCGATTTGCTGGATTTCGCCGCCGGACTTAAGGAAAGCTGCGATCTGGGCGTTGATCGAATCGCTCGTTTCAACGGCTGGAGCTGGCTTTGCTTTGGTGTGGGATGCCTTGATACGCATGACTGCCATAACCTTCATAAACTTCGTACGGCCAGCCATCGTACAGGAAATGAAGGGTCTCTGCTGGCTTAATAAGACGCGCAGCCAAATGAGCGGCCCGTGAGCAGTGAAGGTGAAGGCCCGGCATGACACCCTTAACTCTCTGTTTTAAATGGGAAGTCATCATTGATGGCGGCTGGTTTTGTCTGTGGATGTTCTGCCCGGAAAACTGACGAGCGGGAGCTGGTCAGTAATGCCTGCACATCCCGGGCATCTGTTCGCCAGCACGCTGCCCGCCGCGAGGGCCGGTGATCTGCCGCGCGAATGCCGACGTAAAGTCGGGTAGAATGCCGCCTACGTAATGAGGGTATCTGCAAATGGCGTTAATCGGGCGTTACAACAGCTTGCAAGTGGTCAAGCACACTAACTTCGGTCTGTATCTGGACGGTGCTCAGGATGGTGAAATCCTGCTGCCCAACCGGTATATCCCCAAGGATATTCCTACTGAAGATGAAGACTGGATCAACGTTTTCATCTATCTGGACAGCGAAGACAAGCTGATCGCCACCACTGAAAAACCCAAGGTTCAAGTGGGTGAGTTCGCCAGCCTGAAGGTGGTCGAGGTCAACAGCATCGGCGTGTTCCTGGACTGGGGGCTGCCCAAGGATCTGCTGCTGCCGTACTCCGAAGAGAAGCGCACGTTGCAGGCAGGTGATTATTGCGTGGTGCATGTCTATCTGGACAAACACTCGCGCCGCATCACCGCCACTGCGCGCCTGGATCGCTATCTGGACAAGACGCCTGCCAATTACAGCGTGGGTCAGGAAGTCGACCTGCTGGTTGCCGAAGCCACCGACATGGGCTTCAAGGCGATTATCAACAACAAGCATTGGGGCTTGATCCACAAGAACGAAGTATTCAAGTTCCTGCGTCCCGGCAAGCAGGAAAAAGGCTTCATCAAGGAAATTCGTGCTGATGGCAACATCAGCCTGAGCCTGCAACCGGTCGGCGCCGAAGCGGCCGGTAGCCTGAACTCCAAGATTCTCGCCAGATTGCGTGAGAACAATGGCGTTTTGCCGGTCAGCGACAAGAGCGATCCACAGGTCATCAGTGGCCTGTTCGGCGTCAGTAAAGGGAACTTCAAGAAGGCTATCGGTGCCTTGTATAAACAGGGTCAGATTGTGATTCATCCTGACCGTATCGAACTGACCTGATACCGGGTGCGCCCATGAAAAAAGTCCTTACAGCCTACTTCAGTACGCTTCTGGCTTTTCTGATCCTGGATGGTATCTGGCTGGGATTGCTCATGGGCTCGACCTATCGGGACTGGCTCGGGCCGCTGATGCTCGCCGCGCCGCTGTTGGGGCCGGCGGTCGTGTTCTATCTGCTGTACGCGGCGGGGCTGGTGATATTCGGCGTACTGCCCGCGCTCAAGGCGCAACGCCTTGGGCATGCAACCCTGTATAGCGGGCTGCTGGGGCTGATTGCCTACGGCACTTACGACCTGACGAACTGGGCGACCTTGCAGGGTTGGCCTGCGCAGTTGGCGCTGGTCGATCTGGCCTGGGGCACCGTTGTCTCGGCCCTGGCCGGGACGGCGGGGTATCTGGCGACACGCCGCCTTGCCTGAACCCCTTACTTCTGCACAAAACCCGCAAAGCTGAGGTTGCTGCCCTTGGGGCGCATGTCCTTGAGGAACGAATCCTTGTCGGCGCTCAACTCAAGGCTGACGGTCGGCTTGCGCTTGCCGGCATTGCGCACTTCCAGGCCTTCGATGTGATCACGCATGAAGACGGTGGTCACCTTCAGGTGCAGCAATTGGTCGGTTGCCGGAGTGTGCAGCAGCAGATGCAGCCATTCGTACTGGCCGACTTGCAGGCGTGCCACGGGCAGATCGAACCACCAGATATTGCGCTTGGTATCCAGGATGGCGAAGTGGGTGTTGTTGACGCCCAGCACTGCGCCGCCCAGATCCTGGTTCCTGCGTGCGATGGCCAGCTTTTTATCGAGTTTCATAACGTTCCTGTGAATCGGTTTGTTCAGTGTGCCGGGCACAGACTGACTGCGACGCGCATTCTCGCACAAACACCGGAAATAAGACCTGCCCATAAGCTGACGAACGGAAGGCTTTGGCGGGAAAATAATTGAAACTCTGCGCGACGGCCCCCGGTCAATTTTCTTGTCGAGGTTACGACATTTGATTTCAGAACGGTCTTCAAGACCCGGGAGAAACGTCATGAGCAGTACTGGCGACAAAATCAAAGGCAAAGCTAATGAAGTGGCTGGTAACGTCAAGCAAGGCATCGGCAAGGCGACCGACAACAACCGGTTGAAGGCCGAAGGCAAGGCGCAGGAACTCAAGGGCGAAGCCCAGCAAGCCAAAGGTAAAACCAAGGAAGTACTGAAAAAGGGTGTAGACAAGGCGTAGCCCTGAAGGAGAACGGATAAAGGTCATCGCCTAGGTGGCCTTTATCCATCATGGCCTTGAAACCTTTTACAACTCGCCCAGTCCATTTGACGCCAGTGCAATGCTACTGGCATATGGGCAGCCGCATAATCGCAGCGTTTGTCGGTCGGGCGATGTAATGTATTCGGGTTTTTAGCGCAAGGAGACGCCATGATCTTTCCTCACATGCGTCAGTTGCCACTGGGCAAAGTGATGGTTCGTACCGTCACTGAGTTTCTCGATGACGAGATGTCTACCTACGCATCGGCACTGGCCTACCAGATGCTGTTTTCGCTGTTTCCGTTCCTGTTGTTTCTGATTGCCCTGATCGGTTTCCTGCACCTGCCGGACTTCTTCTCCTGGCTGCGTCTTCAGTCTGAGCTGGTTCTGCCACCTCAGGCGCTGGAGCAGGTCAACCCGGTAATCGATCAGTTGCAACAATCCAAGGGCGGCTTGCTGTCCATCGGTATCGTTGTTGCGTTATGGACTGCGTCGGCAGGCGTGCGCCTGATGATGAGCGCCATGAACGCGGCCTACGACGTCGTTGAAGGGCGGCCTATCTGGAAGCGTTTTCCGTTATCGATCCTCTACACCGTGGGCATCGCTGGCATGTTGCTGGCTGCTGCAGGGTTCATGGTGGTCGGCCCGCAGGTCATGAGCTGGTTCGCTTCGCAGATCGGCATGGAGGAATTCATCGTCACGCTCTGGACCGTCCTGCGCTGGCCGATGATCATCCTGCTGCTGATGATTGCCGTGGCCTTGATCTATTACGTCATGCCTGACGTGAAGCAGGAATTCCGCTTCATCACTCCCGGTTCCGTACTGGCCGTGGTGGTGTGGATCATCGCGTCGCTGGGCTTTGGCTTCTACGTCAAGACTTTTGCCGACTACAACGCCATGTACGGCAGCATCGGCGCGATCATTGTGCTGTTGCTGTATTTCTACATATCGGCGGCGGTACTGCTGCTCGGTGCCGAGATGAATGCCGTGATCGAGCACATGTCCCAAGAGGGCAAGGATGCCGGAGAGAAAGAGGCCGGCGACAATGGCGTACACTCAACCACCAAGCAGCATGTTTCCGGGCTGGGGCGCGATCATTCGGTGCATGGCACATTAAAGGCTGACGAATCCTGAGCCAGAGTGCCAGAATCGCTTTTTCGTTCAAGGGACCGACACTCACCATGATCCGCAACATTCTGAAGATGGGCGACGAGCGCTTGTTGCGCATTGCGCCGCCTGTGCCCCGTGAGATGTTTGGCAGCAGCGAACTCAAGACGCTGATTGCCGATATGTTCGAGACCATGAAAAGTGTCGGCGGCGTTGGCCTCGCTGCGCCGCAGATCGGTGTCGATCTGCAACTGGTGATATTCGGTTTCGAGCGCAGTGAGCGCTATCCCCATGCCGAAGCGGTGCCGCAGACCATCCTGCTCAACCCGCTGATCACGCCACTGAGCCCAACCCTTGAAGCGGGCTGGGAAGGTTGTCTGTCGGTGCCGGGCCTGCGTGGCATGGTCGATCGCTACGAAAGCATTCGCTATGAAGGTTTTGACCCCGACGGCCAGCCGATCCAGCGCATCGCCCAGGGTTTTCATGCGCGGGTGGTGCAGCATGAATGCGATCACCTGATCGGTCGGTTGTACCCTTCGCGCATCACCGACTTCAGCAAGTTCGGCTTTATCGAGGTCATGTTCCCGGACATGGACCCCAACGCCGACGACTGACTCAGTGGCCTGCCCGGCACAAGGCAACCAGCGCCTTGCTGCGGCTGAAGCGCATGAACTTTTCGCCCAGTGCATGCGGCAGCCTCTGGGCTGGCTCGAAACCACTCAGCCGATAGAACTCCAGCAAATCCGGATGACAGAACAGCCAGACCGGCCCCGCCAATGGCTCCACGGCATGCCCGATCAGGCGTCGTGCAACGGCCTGGCCACGCAGGTGCGGGTCGACAAACAACCCGGTCAGCCAATGTCCGTCGGCGACTTCGCTCAGGCAAAGAGCGCCGACGATCTGCGACTGTTTTGCCACCCACAGAGTCCCGCGGGGCACGGCGCGCATGGACGATTTATGCTCGCGGTAGAACTTGTCCAGCAAGGGGCGGCAGGCATCAGGCAGGATGCTGAACTGAATGTCGGGCATGGTCGGGCTCTGCTGTTCGAGGCGGGCCATCATACAGAGGCCCGACCCGCTGACGTGACTCATATCAACCGCGGTCTATGATTTATCCATGAGCCGAAAACCTGTTGAATTGCATACTCCCCGCTTGCTGATCCGTGAGCTGGGCAGCACCGATATCCCGGCCCTGGCGGCGATTCTTGGGGATGCTCAGGTCATGCGCTATTCGGTCCGGGGCGTGCTCAGCGAACAAGCCACCGCCGAGTTCGTTCAGGGCTGTATCCATTGCTATGACACCGATGGCTTTGGGCCGATGGCCGTGATTGAAAAGGCTTCGTCACGGCTCGCCGGATTTTGCGGGTTTAACGCCGAACGGGTGGATGGCGTCCGGGAAGTCGAGATCGGCTACCGGCTGGGCACCGCCTTCTGGGGCCAGGGCCTTGCCACCGAAGCCGTTCGGGCCATGTTGCAGCACGGCTTTGCCGTGCTGGGCATGCCTTCGGTCATTGCAATCGTGCAGCCTGAAAACACCGCTTCGGTGAATATCCTGCGCAAGACAGGGTTCAGCGGCTTTATTCATAGCCAATACCATCGCCTGGGTGTACGGATTTATCGCATGACGTGTGAGCAATGGCTGACGGGATCTTCCTGATAACGGCATGACTCGACGGGATGCGACCCCGACTCTGGAAAAGCGTGGATTAACTGTTAAGTTCAAGGTTGCAGTCAATTCATCTCGGGAGGAGGCCATGAATGACTATCAGGGTCTGCCGCCTGTTGTATTCAGGGCACGTGTATCCAGAACAAGCCTGACCCTTTTGGGATGCAGCCTGCTGCTGTCCTTGGCGCTGACTCTGGATGTTCGCGCCGATGAAGACGCGGACGATACGGCGCTGCTGTTCGTTCAGGAACGCCATCTTGGCGACAGCCTGGCCTGGCTGGGTTATCAGGTCGCGTCGCGCACCGTCACCTTTGCAAGCCTTGTCCAGTCCATTGGCAAGACCCAGGCTCAGGACCTGGTGCACAAGGAATTGCAGCGTCTGCAACCCACCTATCAGATGCAGTGGGACCGCAATCTTGCGGCAGCCTATGCTCATTCCTTTACGGCGCAAGAATTGCAGTCTCTGAATCAGGGCAGCAGTTCCCTGTCCTTGATGAACAAGTTCAAGGCCAGGAACAACGAGGTCGGCGCACAGATGAAAGCGCGTTCGTCCGAACTGCTGAAGGCTTTCGTTGCCCAAGCGCTGGGCAATGCTCAGAAGTCACTCGCCCATTGAGGCTCTGCAGGAAATCCACCTGCGTTCGGTGATGCAGCGTTGAAAACAGGCTCACCTTCGCTCGA
Source organism: Pseudomonas cichorii (assembly GCF_015471405.1). Lineage (GTDB taxonomy): Bacteria > Pseudomonadota > Gammaproteobacteria > Pseudomonadales > Pseudomonadaceae > Aquipseudomonas > Aquipseudomonas serbiensis. Next base: position 129,028 of record NZ_BLVZ01000002.1, on the reverse strand, counting down.
ACACATTTCGTACAGAGCCTGCTCCTATCAAAGCAACACGAAAGCGAGGAACAACACCATGGACCTATTCATGCAAGCCGCCATTGATGAGGCGCAACAGGGATTGGCCGAGGGCGGGATTCCTATCGGTTCGGTCATCGTTCATGACGGCAAGATCATCGGGCGTGGACACAATCGCCGGGTACAAGAGGGCAGTGCAATCAAGCATGGCGAGATGGACGCCCTGGAAAACGCGGGTCGCCAGCCTGCCAGCGTTTATCGCGACTCTGTGCTCTATACCACGTTGTCGCCCTGTGCGATGTGCAGCGGTGCGATTCTGCTTTATGGCATCGGCAAGGTCATCGTGGGCGAAAACGAGACATTCATGGGCGAAGAGGAGCTTTTGCGCTCCCGTGGGGTGCAAGTCGATGTGCTGCACGACACGACTTGCCAGCACATGATGCATGGTTTCATCGCCTGCAAGCCTGAGCTGTGGAGTGAAGACATCGGGGAGTGAAAGCTTAGTGCTATCAAGCCTTCGCGGGCTCTGTGAAGGGTGTTAATCTCGACTCATTGTTCATGTGGTACGGAGTCAGTAATGCCGGTTCAGCGACGCAATAACGTAAACGTCATGGGCGATGGACCGGCCACATTGATTTTTGCTCACGGTTTTGGCTGCAATCAAAACATGTGGCGCTTCATCGCGCCGGTGTTCGCCAAACATTTCAAGGTCGTGCTGTTTGATCTGGTGGGCAGCGGGAAGTCCGAGTTGTCGGCTTACTTCCCGCACAAATATGCCTCCCTGCGCGGTTATGCCAGCGATTTGCTGGAAGTTGTCGAGGAGTTCGCCAATACCGGGCCTGTCATTCATGTCGGGCATTCGGTCAGCGCCATGATCGCGGTACTGTCTGAAATCCAGGCTCCCGGTCGTTTTGCCGCCCACATCATGGTCGGCCCGTCGCCTCGCTACCTCAACGATGACGATTACGTCGGCGGTTTCAGCCAGGCGGATATCGACTCATTGCTGCATACCCTGGAAAGCAACTATCTGGGCTGGTCCAGCACCATGGCGCCAACGCTGATGGGCTCTTCTGACCGTCCCGAACTGGGCGAGGAACTGGCCGACAGTTTCTGTCGCACCAATGCCGATATCGCCAAGCAGTTTGCCCGCGTGACCTTCATGTCGGACCACCGCAGGGATGTCGCGAATTTTTCGGGTAAAACCCTGATTCTGCAATGTAGCGATGACATGATCGTGCCGGTCCAGGTGGGCGAGTACCTTAACCGTGTCATTGAGAACAGCACATTGCGCGTCATCGAAAACGTCGGCCACTATCCTCACATGAGTGCGCCCAAAGCCTGTATCGCGGCGATGAGCGAATTCCTGCAACCTTTTGGATATGCCGAACATGCGGTCTGATTCACCTGCCTTGCCTGATGCTGACGACCTGTTTGACGGAGCTGCCTGCGGTTTATTGCTGACACGGGAAAACGGCACCATCGAACGGGTCAACCAGGCCTTCTGTGTCTGGTTGGGCATGGAGCGCGAGTCGCTGCTGGGGCGGCGTTTTCAAGACTTGTTGAGCATGGCCGGCAAGATTTTCCATCAGACTCACTGGGCGCCTCTGCTACAGGCCCGTGGTTCGGTTGCCGAAGTCAAACTTGAGCTGCTTCATGCTGATGGCCGCCCGATCCCGATGATGCTCAACGGTATACGCCGTGAACATGCTGGCGGCTTCTTCCATGAACTTGCAGTGTTTGTGGCTGAAGAGCGCAACAAGTACGAACGTGAACTGCTGTCGGCGCAAAAGCTTGCCGAAGAGCTGCTGCTGCAACAGATGAGCGTCCAGACAGAGCTGACATCGGCCCGCAACCGCTTGCGCCTGGCCCATGTCGAGGCCGAAATCCGGGCGATCTTTGCCGAGCAGATGGTGAGCATTTTCAGCCATGACCTGCGCAATCCGTTATCGGCGATCAAGATGGCGTCCGGATTGCTGGGGCGTAGCGCGCTGGAACCCCGGCAGGAACGCATGCTGGGCCACATCAATCATGCAACCGACCGCGCCCAGCGCATGATTGTCGATCTGCTGGATTTCACCGATGCAAGAGTCGGGCGCGGCATCTCGGTTTCTCCTCTGCCCATTGACCTGCATGCCGTGATTGCCCGCTGTGTTGAGGAAATGCGCGGGGCATTCCCTGGCCATGTCATCACTCATCGTTGCGAAGGCCAGGGCCCCTGTATTGCCGATGCAGACCGATTGGTGCAGGTCATCAGTAACCTGGTTGCCAATGCCATCAACTATGGCTCGGTGGATGGGGAAATTGTGGTGACCTCCGCGCTGGAGTCGAACCGGGTTCGATTGTCGGTGCATAACTTCGGGGAGCCGATACCGCCCGAAATGCTTGATAACCTGTTCGAGCCTGCTGTGCGCAACTCAGGTGACACGGATGAAAATCGCAGCGTTGGCCTGGGATTGTTCATTGTCCGGGAGATTGCCCGGGCACACCTGGGAGACGTGACCGTCCTTTCCATGGCCGAACATGGCACGACCTTTACCGCGAGCATTCCCCAGACAGCCTGAAATCCGCAGGTGCGAGCACGACGTCGGAGCGCTGCGTCAACACCACGCAGCCTCCCACATCGTTTTGTGTTGCCTTGCCCCAGACCATCCTTGTTACAAACTCCCTCGTTATAAACTTGCTCATCTGTCATTCAAGGTCGAACCTGACAACCCAATCGCTATCAAAGCCTTACCATTTCCCTTGAGGGCAAGTGATGAACAGTTTTGTGCGAAACCTCGCAATCGCGGCGCTCGTTGCCTTGTCAGGTATCGGCATTGCCCAGGCGCAGGATCAGCCGGGCAGAAACGGTGCCACCAGCAACCCCTATAACAGCCCGATTCATCGCGCCAATCCCAACAGTCGCCAGGGCACTCAGCCGAGCACGCCTCAGGTACGTCCGAGCATCGGGCCAGAACCTCGTCAGCCGACCCTGGAAAACGGCGGGATCCGCAATGGCTATCCAACCCGTCAGACGCCAACCAGCCCGACCAGCCCGACCAATCAGAACACCACGCCTAAACGCCCATGACTCATCTCCCGCAGAAGTCGGGATCTCTACTCAATGCATAAGGAATCGCCCATGTTAAGAAAAACCCTGATCGCGACAATGTGTGCCACCGCTTTGTTGAGCCTGCCATTGACTGCCAGTGCGGCTGACGAGGCCGTGCAGCAGTACAAGAGCGAGCTGGGCACTGTCAGTGTCAGTGAAGTGGTTGGCGGGCTGGATCATCCTTGGGCTCTGGCGTTCCTGCCTGACAAGAAAGGCATTCTGGTCACTGAGCGATCGGGCAATCTGCGTGTCGTCTCGCCGGAGGGCAAGCTGTCCAGCCCGATCTCCGGTGTTCCACAAGTCTGGGCAAGAGGGCAGGGCGGTTTGCTGGATGTTGTGCTTTCTCCTGATTTCGCCAAAGACCGTCTGGTCTACCTGACCTATTCCGAAGGCAGCGGCAAGACAGCCGCCGAAGGCGACAATGCAGGCACTGCTGCCGGACGCGGTCGCCTGTCGGCCGACCTGACCAGACTGGAAGACTTCACCGTGATTTTCCGCCAGCAGCCCAAGCTGTCGGTAGGGAATCACTTCGGTTCGCGGATGGTCTTCGACCGCGAGGGCTATCTGTTCATCGCGCTGGGCGAAAACAATAACCGTCCGACTTCCCAGGACCTGGACAAGCTGCAAGGCAAGGTCGTGCGTCTCTACCCGGACGGCAATGTCCCGAAAGACAACCCCTTCGTCGGGCAGAACAATGTGCGCCCCGAAATCTGGTCTTACGGCCATCGTAACCAGCAGGGCGCGGCCCTGAACCCCTGGAGCGGAACCGTATGGACCAACGAACACGGCCCGAAGGGCGGTGACGAGGTGAATATCATCGAGCGCGCCCAGAATTATGGCTGGCCACTCGCGACCCACGGCATCAACTATTCCGGGCAACCGATTCCGGAAGCCAAGGGCAAGTTTGTTGAAGGCACGAAAGTACCGTTCCATGTGTGGGAAAAGTCACCGGGTATTAGCGGCATGGCGTTTTATAGCGACGGCCGTTTCAAAGCCTGGGACCATAACTTGTTTATTGGCGCATTGGCCACCGAAGAGTTGATCCGCTTGCAGTTTGAAGGCGACCGGATTGTTCACGAAGAACGTTTCCTGGGCGATATGAAACAACGCATCCGTGATGTCCGTCAGGGGCCGGATGGTTACTTGTATGTGCTGACCGATGACGATAAAGGGAAGTTGCTTAAAGTCGGTTTGCAATAATAAATAAAAACTCCCGCATGAAAGGTTCATGCGGGAGCGTTCTCAAACGGGGAGGCTTGAGCGAATCGCTTAGCGATCCTGAGCGTCGCGCAGCACTTCACCGGTCTTGGCGTCGACCTCGAAGTCCCACTCCACGCCCTTGGCGTCTTTCAGCTCGATCTGATACACGTAACGGCCAGCGTGTCTTTCAAGCTCGGTATCGTGAATCTGGAAGCCTGGGTGTTTGGCCAGTGCCTGTTTGTTGAACTGTTCAAAGTCCCCGACTGCGCCGGATTTCTGCAGGCGGATTACTTCGTCAGGGCCAATATCGGCTTGGGCCATACCGGCAGCAGTGGTCAGTGCAAAGGCGGTGAAAAGAGCAGGCATAAGTTTCATGGGTTATTCCTTCTGATGGGACTGCTTAATGGATGCTTTACCAGTTGATTCGTTCAACTGTTTTGTTGAAGCCAGATTAATGCGCCTTACTTAATTCATCCTTAAATGTTCAAGGTGTGCGTGTCTGGCCGAAAGTCGCTTCTTGCGTCTTGGTAGACAAAGTTTCCGACGCAGGCAGGCAGAGGTTGTAAAAAAGCGGCGGTGAACGTAAAAGGTGGCCCCCGGCCGGATGGTGCCTCGTCGCTTTCCCGGTCCCCATTCCGCTGGAGTTTCATTGATGAGTACGTCACGCCGACCTGCCGCGCGTCTGGCTTCGTGTCTGTTGCCCTTTGGCATGGCCGTCACTTCACCGTTGCTGGCCGCAGAGCCGGTGAATCTGGATGCCGTGAAAGTGTCGGGAACCGCAGACGCATCCAGCCCCGATTATCAGGCCCGTCAGGCATCGGTGGGTGGCTTTGGCGAGACAGCCCTGATCGACACGCCGGCTTCGGTATCGGTATTCACTGAGGCGCTGATCAAGGACCGTCAGGCCAGGCTGCTCAGTGAAGTCCTGCGCAATGACGCTTCAGTGGGCGACGGCTATGCCCCGGTCGGCTATTACGAGAACTTCGTGGTTCGCGGTTTTTCATTGAATGCCGCCAACAGCTATCGCATCAACGGCCGCACCATTGCGGGCGAGCAGAATGTGGCGCTGGAAAACAAGCAACAGGTGGAATTACTCAAGGGCTTGTCCGGATTGCAGAGCGGTGCTGCCGCGCCGGGCGGCCTGATCAACTACGAAACCAAGCGTGCCCAGGATGTGCGCTCTGTGACGGTGTCCACCAATGAGCACGGCGGTCGCTACATCGCGACAGACGTCGGTGGCTGGTTTGGCAGCGAAAACCAGTTCGGCCTGCGCGCCAACCTTGCCCATGAAGACCTGCGTTCCTACGTCGAGCATGCCGATGGCCAGCGTGACTTCGCTTCCCTGGCCTTTGACTGGAACATCAGCGACCGGGCCTTGCTGCAACTGGACGTCGAATACCAGACCAAGGAACAGCGCTCGGTGCCGGGCTATCAATTGCTGGGCGGTACGGCGTTGCCCCACAACGCCTCGCCGCGCAGGCTGCTGGGCTATCAGAGCTGGTCGAACCCGGTGGGCATTGACTCGCTGAACATGAATGGCCGCTTCGAGTACCGTTTCAACGATGCCTGGAAAGGCAGCCTCAGCGCTTCGCGCAGTCGTGTGGTGATCGATGACTACAGCGCCTTCGCCTGGGGCTGCTATGGCTCGGCCAGTTGTGCCGCCGAAGCGGTGCCCAATCACTTCAGCGCCGAGGGCGGCTACGACATCTACGACTTCCGCAGCCCTGACGACACGCGCCGCAACGATGAAGTCGAAGCGGCCATGAGCGGCACCTTCGACACCGGTTCGCTCAAGCATGAGCTGACCTTCGGCACCAGCGCGTTCCGGCGTACCGTGGACACTCGCGGCACCTTCAACGAGATGGTCGGTTCGGGCAACATCAATACGACGCCTGAACTCATATCGCCTTCGGATCTGCCGTTGCCGCATACCGAACGCCGTCTGGACAGCCGCCAGTACGGGCTGTTCGTTACCGACCGGATCAGCTTCAACGAACACTGGCAGACCGTGCTGGGCGGGCGTCAGGTGCGTCTCGACGAACACGCCTACGCCGAAGATGGCAGCGAACAGCGTCACACCCAGCGCTCGGTCTTCCTGCCGCAGGCGGCCCTGATCTACAAGCCGGTGGAAAACATTTCTCTCTACACCAGCTACAGCAAAGGCTTGTCGCTGGGTGGCACGGCGGCCTGGTTCACCACCAACGCCAGTGAAATTCTTGCGCCGACCGTGTCGCGTCAGTTGGAAGCCGGTATCAAGTACGACTGGCAGCGCATGAGCTTCACGGCTGCGCTGTTCCAGGCACGTCAGGCCTATCAGTACTCGAAGCCCAATGATGATGGCAGCTTCACCTACGTTCAGCAGGGCGAGCAGAAGAACACCGGCCTTGAACTGGGCGCCAATGGCTGGGTGACCGACCGTCTGCAACTTTCTGCCAGTGCGGCGGCGATCCGGGCGCGGGTCGAGGGCAGCGGCACGGCGGCTTATGAAGATCATCAGGCGCTCAACGTTCCCAAGTATCGCGGCAGCCTCCAGGCCGATTACAGCTTGCCGATCCGTGGCCTGGCGCTGCTGGGCGGCATGCAGTACAGCGCCAGCAAATATGCCAACCGTGAAGGCACCGTGAAGGTCAACGACTACGCTCTGTTCAATATCGGCAGCCGTTACAGCACCCGCCTGGGCGACTACGACACCGTATTTCGCCTGACCGTGGATAACCTGTTCGATAAACGCTACTGGCGCGATGCCGGGGAATACCTGGGCGACGACTACCTGTTCATGGGTGCTCCGAGAACGGCGACCCTGTCGGCTTCGGTCAATTTCTAGCACCCGGAGGCGAACAGGTAGGAGCGAATTCATTCGCGAGGCATCATTGAAGGCGATAGATTTTCTTCGGATGTACCGGCCTCTCGCGAATGAATTCGCTCCTACTGGGCGTTCCACCACGCAAATCTTCGCGCCCTGCGCACGCAGGCGCTCTTTTCAGACATGTTTACGAGGGCTCCATGACAGCCATTGTTAAAACACGCCCTCAGCCATTCTCCAGGGGCGACTACAAGACCTTGAGCCTTGCAGCCCTGGGCGGCGCTCTTGAAATCTACGACTTCATCATCTTCGTATTTTTCGCCCTGACCCTCAGCCAGCTGTTCTTCCCGCCAGACATGCCCGAATGGCTGCGTCTGCTGCAAAGCTTCGGCATCTTCGTCACCGGCTATCTGGCGCGTCCGCTGGGCGGAATTCTGATGGCGCATTTTGCCGACCGTCTGGGCCGCAAACAGATGTTCAGCCTGAGCATCCTGATGATGGCCTTACCCTGTCTGCTGATCGGCATCATGCCGACCTACGCCCAGATCGGTTACTGGGCACCGTTGATCCTGCTGACATTACGCATCCTGCAAGGTGCCGCCGTGGGCGGTGAAGTGCCGAGCGCCTGGGTGTTTGTCGCCGAACATGCGCCTCAAGGGCATCGCGGCTATGCCCTGGGTGTTCTGCAAGCCGGGCTGACGTTCGGGTATCTGCTGGGCGCGCTGACAGCGACCTGGCTGGCCAGAGTATTCACGCCTGCGGAAATCCTCGATTACGCCTGGCGCATTCCGTTCCTGCTGGGCGGTGTGTTTGGTGTCGTGGGTGTCTGGTTACGTCGCTGGTTGAGTGAAACGCCTGTATTTGTCGCCATGCAGGCCCAGCGCGAAAACATGCAGGGCCTGCCGCTGGGCCAGGTGTTGCGCGAACACCGACAGTCGCTGTTGCCTGCGGCCCTGCTCACCTGTGTGCTGACCTCGGCTGTCGTGGTGCTGGTGGTGATCACCCCGACCGTCATGCAAAAACGCTTTGGCATCAGCGCCAGCGACACCTTTGCCCTGAGTGCCGTGGGCATTGTGTTCCTCAATATCGGTTGTGTGCTGGCCGGCATGCTGGTGGATCGTATCGGTGCCTGGCGTGGCGTGATCGTCTACAGCCTGTTGCTGCCGTTGGGCATCGGCGTGCTGTACGCGAGCCTTATCCTGCAGTGGCTTACCCCGGCCATCGCCTATGCCATTGCCGGGCTGGCCTGTGGAATTGTCGGTGTCGTGCCGTCGGTCATGGTGGGGCTATTCCCGCCCGGCATTCGGGTATCGGGTATTTCCTTCACCTACAACATCGCCTACGCCCTCTGGGCCAGCACCACTCCGCTGATGCTCATTGCCCTGATGCCCTGGAGCCCATGGGTCTGTGTCGCCTATGGCGTTGTCATGGGCGGCGCAGGTTTGCTGACCGCAGCCGTCTTTGGCCTGCACAAGGGAATGTCGGTCGATGATGGTGCGGCCAGCCGGAGTTGAGCCTCGCGCCGGCAATGTTCAACCCCCTCTCAAGCGTGACGAGTACTCAGCCTGCCTGCCATGGCAGAAGGGCTGAGTGGTTGTGACATACATTGTTGTGACGTGTGTTTGAATATGTGTCAGTAACTGGATCCAATTGTAACAACTGATTGTAATTCTCATTGTGCAAGTTTATCTTTCGCCTGCCTATGCGCAGCGCTATTCATGCCGTCGAATAAAACTATCCAATCTAAAAGCTGGGTAAAAGTTTTCTATGGGGATTTTTTAATGAATTAGCTGGGAGTGTTCTGGCAGTAGTGTAGGAGTTTTCTTTGTCTATGAGAGTTTCTGGTGGTTTTCTTTATGTGGGTTTGAATTTGTTTTTGTGTACAGGGTGAGCTGTGAAAAATAGTTCTAAATAAATGTATGGGTGTGCCGATTTGTTATTGATGCCAAGGAAGGTGAGTGTAAGAAACTTCCTACAGTTTGCATGTGGACAGGCTAATCACAAGGAGAAACAACATGTGGGTGACAATCAGGGAACGGGAGGTCTTGCATCTGCTATTGCAAGGCTGCACCAACAAGGAAATAGCGCAGCAGCTCTGTATCAGTGGCTACACCGTGCGCGATCACGTTTCTTCGCTGCTCAGGAAGAGCCAGGTAAAGACTCGCACCGAGCTTATTGCTGGCTATGTTGCTCGGCTGATGACAAGAAAGAACGTGCAACCCCCTACATCTGTCGGGTTGTGCAACGAGACAGACTGCACATAATTCGCTTTGTTCCGGGTGGGGCCGGTTAGTGTGATCAAGGGACTGGCTGCATTCGGTTTGTTCGATAAAAAGTGTCCGGTGCCTTGAAGTCAGTGACCTGGCAGTTGGGGAGGCTGTCGTGGTTTTACTTGCCGGATGAAACTTGTGGGCACAGAACCGATTGCTGAACTTTGGCGCTCATTCGTTTGTGCGGCATGGCGATAAATATCGGTTTTTAAATTCAGCACAACGAAAGAGCAAACAATAAGAAGGAGTTATTTCATGGATGTCTGTTTCATTCAGAGTGAGGAGCAGCCGCATCAGTCAGTGCGGCTGGCCCTCCATGCGTCAGGTATTGCTGTCCTGATGGATTTTCAACACCTGGCGGCCCGGCAGTCCGCATTGTCCATGGCCCAACTCAGCGAGCAGCAGGCCAACTTGCTGGGGCCCAAGGGGCTGTTCGCCAGGTTTTCCCAAGAGATCCCGCAACTGGGGAGGCAGGCATCGGTTTTTGAGGACCTGTATGAGATCAAGGACCGTGAACATCAGTTGCTGGTAGAAAAGACCGTCCGCTTCATCCTGGGGCGTTACCGTCGGCGCGAGGTCACGCAGAACCCTTTTACCGGGATGTCCCGGGAGTTCCTGTGCTGTGTCGTGTATGACGAAGCGGCGCCCTATACCCAGGCTGAGCGCTATGCCGCAGGCGAAGCGTTACGCCAGCGCGATAGCGAGTATTTCGCCAAGCTTATTGCCACGACCCGTGACACGGTCGAGCGGCGCATTGTCTTTCATGGCCTGCTGGAACATTTCGACGGCTTGCTGCCGGTGGAACAGAGCATTTACCCGCTCAACTACCGAGCGGTTCAGCAAAGCCATCTCGATCACGAGGAAGCCCTCTACGGCAATCTCGACCTGACCCAGCCACTGAGCGTGATTTTCGAAACGCATACGCCTGAATGGTTGCTGGAGAACCTTTGCGTACTGGCGGGGAGTTCCCATTGATGGCTGAGCCTGGCAAGGGCGGAGGCGGGGTGGTCAGTTCTGCATCGTCAGGCGCAGGTATTCCTGCGAGTTGTCCTTGATGCTGACCACCTGGTTTCGGCCGCTGGCCTTGGCCATGTAGAGCGCCTTGTCCGCGGCGTGCAGCCACATGGCCGCATCCGTGATATCAGGCTGGTAAGCCGCAATCCCGATGCTCAGGCTGATATTGAGGTCAGGGAGCAGGGCGTCGGTATATTCCTTGACCACACTGCGCAGGCGTTCAAGTATCTCGCTGGCCTGCTCGGCGGAGGTGGCGGGCAGGATGATGCAGAACTCATCGCCGCCATAACGGCCTGCCAGGTCGGTATCGCGCAGGTTTTGAGACAGGGCTTCACTGATGTTCTTGAGCACCGTGTCACCCATGATGTGGCCATAGGTGTCATTGATGGACTTGAAATGGTCAATGTCGATCAGAGCGATGGAACACGGATGCTCCTGTTTGCGGCTCTTGATGAACTCGGCTTCGAGCAGGTCTTTCCACGAGCCGTGATTGATGAGGCCCGTCAGGCTGTCGGTGCGGCTGAGTTCACTCAGGATATTCCGGTGTTCCCATAGCCTGAGAGCAAGCTGATGGCTCATCCAGCCAATGAATATCGGATAGATCACCAGCACCGGAAGGCAGGCATAGATCTGGGCCGTGTTGTTGTCGATATTGATCACCGGGGACAGCGCCAGAAGCGCGATGATTGCCCCCAGAAACTGCGCCAGAAAACCCTGGACCATCAATCGTGTGCCACCGGCTGCGATGTTGTGCATGGCCATCATCGCCAGCACGGTAACGCTGGGCAGCACGCTGAACCCCATCGCCCCGACCCAGAAACCACCCATCAGGGAGTCCGTGAGCAGATTGCGCCATTCGGCTTTGTAGGGGTAAGAGGAGCGTTTTGCGATCTGGTAAGCGACGTGAGGCCAGACAAAGGCATTGAGCAATACCAACGGCCATAGCCAGTGTGGGGCACTGACCTGATACAACGACACTGCCACAGTGAAGAAACCTATGCTCACGCCAAGGGTGCGTGGGGCATAGATTCTTTTGGCAAATGAAAGACCTTTGCCGTGTTGTGTGTTCATAGCGCTTACCGGACTGTTGTGCGACCCGGCCAGAAACCCCTGTACTTGACCGAAAGGCAAGAGTTTCGCCTGATGGCGGCATACATGGGAAGAGCCTTTTGCCAGTAATCCCGAAATATTGTCGCCGGCAAGCCGCCTCCCACAGTATTACCAGCGCAGCGCCAGAGACATCACAACACTTGATGCAGACAGAGCCAGTGAGTTCGCTCAGGGGCAGGCCAAACAAGCGGGCTGTTCAGCCAGATGCTGTCAGCCCTGCAACTGACGAGCCTGACGCTGCGTCCACCATGCCACGGCAATCGCAAGCAGCGCGACCCCGGCTGCGACATACCCCACCGACCCAAGCCCAAGATGCTCGATGGTTGCACCGCCGATGATCGAGCCCAGCCCGATACCGGCATTGGCCGCCGACACATTCAAGGTGCCCGCCAGTGCCTGGGCCTGCGGTGCGGCTTTCATCACGCGAATCTGGCAGATCGGGAACAGCGCGGTGTGTGCAATGCCCCATACCATCAGCACCACCGCCAGCAACGGCAACGAACCGGCCATCGGCACGCTGGCACTCATGCCCAGCGCCAACAGCAAAGCGAACACCATGGTCGAGCCCAGCGGGCTGCGGTCCACATAACGTCCACCCAGACCATTGCCGATCAAACCGACTGCACCAAAGCCCATCAACCACCATCCGACCTGAGCCGGAGCGATGCTGGCGACACGCTCAAGGGTATCGGCCAGATAGGTGTAGGCCGCGAACATCGCGGTGAACAGCAAGATAGACAACAGCAGGTTTGCCAGGAAATTCGGGTCGCGCAGGATTCTGGCCTGCTGCTTGAGGCCGACTTTCTCGCTCGGTGCCAGATGCGGCATCGACAGGGCCAACAGCAGCGCCATCAACCCGGAAAGTACCGTCAGCGCCCAGAATGTCCCGCGCCAGCCCACCGCATCGGCAAACACCGTCCCCAACGGAATACCCAGCAGCATGGCCGCCGAAATCCCCAGGTAAACCTGCGCCACGGCTTTACCGGCGTTTTTCGGGCCAGCCAGCAGGCTGGCGGTTTCACTGGCCGTCCCCCAGAACACCGGCAGCGCCAGCGCCGGGATAAAGCGCGCCAGTGCCAGCACCCAGATATTTGTCGACACCGCTGCCAACGCATTGGAGGCCGCAAAGATCAGCAGGATCGCGATAAAGGTGCGTTTGCGGTCCAGGTGCGAAAGCATGGCCGTCAGCGGCGGGCCGAAAAGCATGACCGTGAAGGCAAACAGCGTGACCAGCAAACCCGCCACAGAGATCGAAACCCCAAGGTCCCGCGCCAGAGCAGGCAACAGGCCGATAATCAAAAACTCGGTGGTGACGATCACAAAACCTGCGAGCGCCAGAATGGCAATGGACAAACCCGTGCCCGTGGAACGCGCGTCGCTGCTTGCGACGCTAGAGCTAGATTCTGAATACGACATGACACACAGCCTGAAACGAAAGAATGTGTCAGTTTATTGCGGAAAAGAGTTCTTATCTTTGGAGAATTTTCAGAGCATTATGGAAATAATTTCCATAATTGGAGGCATAGCGTGTTCTCTCCTGATCGCCTCAAGGGCATCACCACCTTTGTTGCTGTGGCCAACGCAGGCAGCTTTACTGCCGCTGCCGAGCGTTTGAACCTGACCAACTCTGCGGTCAGCAAAAGCGTGGCGCGGTTAGAAGGCCGCCTGGGCATGCGCCTTTTCGAGCGCACTACCCGCAGCTTGTCCCTGACCGAAGAGGGCGTGACTTACCATGGCGTCTGCATCCGCATCCTCGCGGAACTGGAGGACGCGGAAACCGCATTGGTGGCGCAACGCTCCGAACCGGCGGGGCAATTACGCATCGACCTGCCAGCCACGTTCGGGCGACTGAACGTGCTGCCCTTGATCCTGAAGTTTGCCGAGCAGCATCCCAAACTGCGCCCTCGGGTCACTTTTACGGATCGCTTCGTCGATCTGCTGGAAGAGGGCATCGATCTGAGCGTGCGCATTGGCGGGCCACAAGTCTGGCCGGTGGGCGTTGGGCATCGCTACCTGGGAACCGAGCGGGTGATCTTCTGTGCGTCCCCGGCCTATCTGAAACGCCACGGCATACCGCTCACCGCCGAAGAACTGAGCGGGCATGACTGCATTGTGTTTGGCAGAGGCGATGGCAGCACCAGCCCATGGCTGTTTATCGATGCTCAGGGCCAACCCGAAACCCGCGCCATCGAAGGCCGGATCGTCGTCGGCAACGGCGAGGCACTGGTAGCCGCCGTCACCTCAGCCTGCGGCATCGCCCAACTGGCAACCTGGCTGATCGAGGAACAACTGCAACGCGGCGAACTGGTGGAAATCCTCCCGCACCTGAGCACCGACGGCCTGGCCCTGCACCTCGCCTGGCCCCGCAGCCGCGAAGCATTGCCAAAAGTGCAGGCGTTGATCGAGCTGCTTGCCCAATCACTCCGGGTGTAGGGAATAGCTGCAAGCTTTTGACTTACCGCTTAAAGCTTGCAGCTTAAAACTCCTATTGCCCAATAACCGTTTTCACCATCTGCTCATGTTCCACCGCGTTCTTGGCATTGGAAATCACATTCAAGATCGCCGACCGACTTCCCGACGCCGCCACCACGGTCGTGCTCAACACTTTCGCGCCGCTCATGGTCGCCGAGGTATCGATCTGACGAATCCCCAGGCCGTTCTTCTTGACGATCTTCTTCTCGCCCAACTCCTTGAAGTCCTTGTAACCGGAGCGTTGCTGAGCCAGCGTCCCGGCGACCAGACCATCCAGCACCAGGCTGTCGTTATCGCTGGCCTGCATATCCATCGGGATCGGCGTTTCAGTGACAATCAACACCCGCTTCTGGGCCTGATGGGTGTAAAGCGCGCCACTTACGCCCTGAGCAATGGCCTTCGCATCGATTTCAGGCATCTCGCCCCGCACGTAGCCGGCCGGCAGCGTGAACGCCAGTTTGCCGTCGAGTAAAGACGCTTTCTGAGTGGCAGCAGCCTGTTTCTCGGCGGCGGGTTTCGTGGCTGCCTGAGCACTCACGATGCCTTGGCAACTGGCCAATGCAACGCACACCATCACGGCTTTAAGACTGAACGATCGCATTGGACTTCCCCATACATCAGTGGCTGAAAAGTTTAAAAAGTTGTTTAAAAACATACACAAAGTTAAAGATGTCGTTTGTTCATACTGTCCTGAACATACCCCGCATACCCCGACACTTTGGATAATCCGTACAGCCCCAGAAATGTCCACCGGCATTACGCCCGGTACGTGCCACTTTCATGATCATGGTCTTTTTACAGTGCGGGCAATTGGGCGCGGCAGGTTCTATGACCGGTTTGGGAGGTGCCGTTTTTTTAACAGCTTTGCGTACTGCAATAACCGGAGCAGATGGTGTTTTTTCGTCCGGCTCAACGGGCTGCGGCGCATGGGGTTCCGGAGTTGTGGGGGATTCCTCCACGGGCTGGCGCTTGCGTCTGGCCAGCAACGAAATCAGTGCAGCGCTCAGCCGCTTGGGCAGTTTACTGACCCGATAAACAAGAGTTTCAAGGCTGGAAGAAGGTTTACGTGACATGGCGTTGCCTGTGGGGTGCGGGGCGAGTCGCTTGGAAATGGGCGCTCATGGTGCAGAGGTCAAGAAGATGAAGCAAAGGATTTATGGCCTTTCAAGCCCGCACATCCCCCGCTCGCAAAACCGCGTGCCAGTGCCGCCAAACACCCGCGAAGCACCTGTTTAAACAAACAAAACGGGGGGCAAGTAGTGACTCTCTTGTGTGCAAAAGCTTCTACCTCTTCACGCTTGAACGGCCGTAAAAATAAATGGCGCTTCAAACGTTGGAAAATGCAGCACAACAATAATTAAAGGCCCTATCAACAGGGTCGATAAATATGCCAATGCGATTCCGGTTGTCACTTTGAAAGACTGTGCTAAACCTTCAAGGTACCCGGTATTTGAAGATTTTATCAGGGAGAGGTCTTCTAGATGCGTGTAAACATGCCTGTCACCCAGAACGAGAGAACCTTTCCCGCTTCTGAACGTTTGATTTCCACCACCGACCTCAATAGCCACATCACGTACTGCAACGATGCCTTCGTAGCGCTCAGCGGTTTTACACGTGAAGAGCTGATCGGCCAGCCACACAATCTGGTCCGCCATCCGGACATGCCACCTTCGGTCTTCGCCCACATGTGGGAAACCATCAAACAGGGCAAACCCTGGATGGGCGTGGTCAAGAACCGCTCCAAGCAAGGCGACTACTACTGGGTGAGCGCCTACGTGACCGCCGTATACGAAAACGGCCGCATTGTCGGTTATGAATCGGTGCGCTCGGTCCCGACCCGCGATCAGGTACGCCGTGCCGAAGCGCTCTATGCGCGGTTGCGTGCAGGCAAGTCTGCGGTTTCCAAGCTCGGCAGCGCGCAATATCACCTGCTGCGCCAGTTGCCGATGGTTCTTTGCGCCCTTGCCCTGATGGTGGGCGTGTACCTGCTGGACGACAATGCATCCTTCGTCATGATCCTGGTGGTATTGGTCGCCCTGGGTGGCTACCTGGAAGCCCGCCATCGAAGCAGCATCCAGAAAACCCTCGACGACCACCCCAAGGCGTTTACCAGCCCACTGGTTGCCCTGACCTACAGCGACAACCGCGGGCCTCAGGCACAACTCGACCTGGCTTTGCTCAGCGAAGAAGCGCGCCTGCAAACCGCCTTGACCCGCTTGGTGGATACCGGCGAAAGCGTCAGAAAGCACGCCGGGCAATCGGCGCAACTGTCGCATCAACAAGCGCGCTCCCTCGATCAACAGCGCAGTGAAACCGACCAGTCCGCCACCGCGATCAACCAGATGGCGGCGACCATTCAGGAAGTCACTCACAACGTCCAAAGCACCGCCCATGCCGCCGAAGAAGCCGACAAACTGGCACAGCAAGGCCGCAACCTTGCCGATGACAGCCTGCTGGCGATTCGTCACATGGCCAACTCGGTGACCGAGATTGGCACCGCCGTTGGAGAACTGGCCAGCGCCACCCAATCCATCGGCAGCGTTGTCGACGTGATTACCGCCATTGCCCAGCAAACCAACCTGCTGGCCCTCAACGCCGCCATCGAAGCCGCTCGTGCGGGTGAACAAGGTCGTGGTTTTGCCGTGGTAGCCGATGAAGTCCGCTCGCTGGCCTCACGCACCCAGTCCTCGACTGAACAGATCCAGCAGATCATCACCTCATTGCGCGACGGTGCCGACCGAGCCGTGCAGACCGCCAGCAAAGGCGAACAGATCTCCCAGGAAAGCGTCGCCAGCGTCGAAGCCGTCCAAAAGGCCCTCGACGGCATCAGCCAGGCCGTCACCCGGATTACCGGCATGAGCCAACAAATGGCCTCCGCCTCGGAAGAACAGACCCACGTAGCAGAAAACATCAGCCAGCAAATCACCCGCATCGCCCAACTCTGCGACCAAAGCGCCGGCCAGGCGCAGCAAGGCTCACAGATCAGCAAAGAGCTGGAAGAAATGGCTGAGTACCTGCACAGCCTTGCGGAGCGGTTTAATCGATAAATGTCTTCGCGAATGAATTCGCTCCTACCGGGTTATGGGGATTTTTAAATCTCCGCATACCTCCGTAGGAGCGAATTCATTCGCGAAAAAGACCGATCACATCAAAACCTATGGTTACCTTCTTGTCGC
The DNA here is from genome assembly GCF_015471405.1 of Pseudomonas cichorii. Taxonomy (GTDB): domain Bacteria; phylum Pseudomonadota; class Gammaproteobacteria; order Pseudomonadales; family Pseudomonadaceae; genus Aquipseudomonas; species Aquipseudomonas serbiensis. The sequence goes on along the minus strand of NZ_BLVZ01000002.1, from coordinate 111,892 downwards.
AGAACGGTTGATCTACTTTTTCCGATCCATCCATATATCAAATGGTATATCTTCCTTTTTTCGGAAATAGTGGTTTTCAACGCTCACGGTGTTTAAAACCGTTTTTTCGTGCGAACCACGGCTTTCTTTCCCAAGGCACAGCATAGGACGAGGCGTAAGCAAAGATCAGTGCGAACGAAAGCCAGCCAAGTGTTGAGTTGTCTTGAGTGCCATAAAAGGGAAGCTTTTCTTTTTCTATAAAGCGCATATGAAGATAAATGAAGAATATGTTGTATGTCATGACTGTCCAAAATTTTATCGTTGAGAAGTTTTTTCCAGAGAATGCAGATCGTGCCCAAAGTGAAGGTAGGTAAAATGCAAGGCTCATGAGTGTGAATGTTAAGTAGGTTGTCGTGTTGGTCATGGTGTTTCCTCTCCTGTTGCATGCGTACTAAAAGGAGGTGTAATGCAGTTGAGGTGATTACTTTCTTATGATTCTGAATCGTTGTACCCAAGGTGTGATTTGGGTAAAAGCGTGTGCAAAGAGCATGACAAAAGAAAGCCAGCCAAAGATGGAGTTATCTTGCTTTCCTACAAAGGGAAGTGTGCTGAGCTTGATGAAAGACATGTGTATAAAAATAATAACAGTGTTGTAGACGGCTAAAATCCAGCTTTTGAGGGGGGAGTAACCGTTTCCGGAAAGAGCTAGGCTTGCCCACAATGAAGGCATATAGGCTGCAAGGGTTAGCAGCGTGAATGATGTGAATATAATGGCGTCATTCATTATTTTTTCCATTTATAAGGTGTTATTTTTGCTTTGTTGGAGTTCGATTCTCTCTCTTTGGGGGACGGTACTGAAAAGGCATGAGCAAAAATAAATAGATAAGACAGCCAGCCAAAGATGGAGTTGTCTACTATTCCGAAGAAGGGGAGGGTGCTAAACTTTATAAATTTCGCATGAATGCTTCCTAATGCAACATTGTATGCCATTGTGATCCAAAATATAAAGGGTGAAAATCTTTTTCCAGAGAGGTAGCGTCTAGACAAAAAAGAAGGGATGTAAAAGATTGAGGCGAAGAATATAAATGCCGTATAAATAAATGCATCAGTCATTTCGGCATCTCCACTGGTCAATAATACTGTCGATTGTGATGCCGTCTGAAATTAAATCAATAGCGAGAACTCCAGCTGGGGTTGTCTTGTAGGCTCTAATGTAATCTGTATGAATATATTTAAAAAGTCGCCATGAATCAGGTTTTATTACTAATCTTCCTGCGCCATAAGCAGATAGTATCAAGTCAGTTGAACCGTAAGCTACATTCCCTATGCAGTCATCATATCCGCTGATTCTGGCAAGTTTCTGATATCCCTTGCGCAATGGCCCTTCTGTGTCAGAACGTCCCGTTATGAGATTACGCCCATTTTCATAAACGTTATTGGTCCCATGAACTATTAATGAGCCGCCAAATAATAAACACAGCGTACCCATTGACGCATAACAAACTCCCACGCCTCCTGCTACCTGCAGCCCACCCGCGATTAAACCGATTCCTTTTTTGCCAATTTCAAAAGACTGACTAAGCAGACTCTCCTGCTCATCCTTTATCGCCTTCATCCCTTGCTCGACAGTCTTATTCCCCCGCTCAACATCCCTGACAATACTCTTCGCGTAATAAGCCACTTCCCGATTGAATTGAAGCCGGAGCATTCCGTCGTTGATATGCCGCGCTGCCAAGGTGCAGGCCTGTCCTGCCAAGAGGGTCGCCGCCTCGCTTACTTTCCAAAACTCATGACTCTTTGAGGTTGTCTGTGTACTCAATGGTTCATTCCCCGCCCCAGAAAGCGTGTCCGCGTGTTCTTGCCGAGTGGTGAGTCCAGATAATTTCGCTGTAACTGATGGATATATGCTCTTGAGCTTCTGCACCGTTCTGCAAAATAGAGTGCGGTACATCCAGCATTAACTCGGAAATAAGCCCGCCGTTTATTTCAATACTATAAAACTTCTCTTGAAGGCCCTTGGACGATGTGCGATAGAAATCGATCATGCAATTCACAGGCTCACGATTAGCCAGAGCCTGAGCCAGCAAAGGCGAAGACTTATCAACATTCTTGACGATGACAACTGGACGATGGGTAGAGTACTTAAGGTTTCCGACATTGCTCATGTGATGGGCAAAGGACAGCACCATGATTTCATTCAGATGCCCGATCTGGCATTTGTTGCCAATAGATTTGTCGCTTGAGCAACCTTCAGATATAAGACCTTGACTTTCACCCTTTATGGTCATGTAACCGTGATTAGCCATATAACGATCATCCTGATAAATGGCTGATCAGTTTATGGATGAGACGTTAATGAGTATGTAGGACTATTCCGAGATTGAACTCGTCCATGGATATAAGGTGTAACGAGGAAGGCGGTGGTCCGCTCATCTGTGAAATGAACGGGCCAGAATACCCACGCTATCAACTACCTACCTGCGTTACTTCATCACGTCCCCTGAAAAAACCTCGCTGCCCCCTGAAACCAGGACCCATTCAATCGACCCTGTTGCTCCTCAACCCCCTGCCCAGGCAACGGCAACACCTGCGGCACATCCCGCAACCTGATCCACGGCTCGCTCTGCCAATGCAACATACTCAACGACATCCCCGGCCATTGCAGCACACTCAGACTCGGCATGCTCTCCACCGGCGGCTCCTGCGCATCCCGCAACGCCGCGACCACCTCATTGGTAATCCAGTGCCGCAAACTGCGATGCTCGGGGTGATAGTGATGAACCAGCAACGCATACAACCCCGACTCACTGATCATCAACGCCTCCTCAGTCCGCCCATGAGTCTCCAGCCAGAGCGTGCGGCGTTGGTCTGAATCAAGCTTGCTCGTGGTGCGTTCGTTGAGAGGCCAGGCAATGAGCTTGCTCAGGTCACGGGCGGAGAACCAGGCTTGGGTTTCAAGAAGGAGGGCGCGGAGTTGGCGGTTGTAGCGGAGGAAGGTGGTGGGGTGGAAAGTTGCTGATGTAGAAGTATTACTGTCCGAGTATGGATAGCTGGGTATTGGCATTTACGTGATCTCTGCTGTTTTTTTCTTGAGATAAAGGCGTCGGGAGTTAAGAAACCCACAGCAGAAAGGCCGGACGTATTCCCCTTGCGGGTCTTGTATTAGTCCACTCCCGACATAGCAGAAATTTTAGGACGCGCAGCCAAAGGCCGCAGGTACAAAAAGCCGCATTATATCGGGGCGGTCAGGCCGCTGCTGTTAGGTTTCTGTGCGTTTCTTAGGCGCGCAGCAAGGGTAGGGCGCGATAGCGAGGCCAGCAAGGTGCAAGGTTGTAGGGCGATTCTGAAAATGCAGAGAGCGCCGGACCCATGCCCGGCAGATCCCAGATCTATAACAATGTGTCGAGATGGTGTTGGAGAGCTTTTGCGCTTGGCCTGTCCTGCAACGACGAGGGAAGCGAGAGAGGTTTCTGATCCAGCGAGTCGTATTCACTGTGCTTGAGTTCGTCAGCCAGTCCCACCAAGAGGCTATCGGGGTGAACCCACAAAAGCCCCAGATCAAACAGAGTGTGGATGTCTGCACGAAGCAGCAAACCGTTGCTAACCACATTCGTGTCAGTACCTTGATAAGGCACGATGTGTGCGGCTTCCAGCAAGGCTTCGATGCGGCATCCAGTCACCGCACATTGGCCATCGTAAGCCTTGAGTAGCTTCTTGCGAAAGGACCTCTGTCCTTTGCGGCGCACGATGCTTGAGAGAATGCGCTTACGGGCATCGGGAATATTCGTTGGGTCGAAGGCACCCTGAGTTTCCAGCTCAGCTTCAATGGCCGCAATTGCCAATGCAGGGCTGGTTTCTCGCTGAAGCGTGAACTTGGTAGGGCCTGAGCCTTCGTGGCTTTGGTAGAGAAAGCGACCCTCATAGGTGAAGCCTGCGCCGGGGTGTTCGTATTTCTTTTTGCGGTAGAACAGCAGCAATTCCAGACCGCGCTCGATGTGTTCCTTCAGAAGATGGTCGGTGCCGCCTTTGAGTTGGCCTTCCATGTGAAGCACATCGCCTGTGAGGATATCCTCGTATTGTGTCCGGTCTGCCGTTTTGTGCTCTGTCACGAAAATCCATACAGAGTCAAAGGCTGCGGGTTTGAAGATGCCGTTGTTGATGCTGGAGGCTGTGATGTGAAACAGATCACGCAGGTCTACACGGGTGTGAATGTTGCCTACCGTCAGTTGTTGCGATGCAAAAGCTCCAGTGAGGGCGTGTTGTGAGGCCTTTGTGTTCACTAGGTAGTCCCGTTCCATTTTTTCTGTAGGAAAAGGATGGTGCCGTACTGTCTATCTTGTTACAAATATATTTGCGTCAAAAAGCACTACTTTTGTAGGAGGGATGGTGCCTTATTCAATAAATAGTCATTGGTGACCTTAGGCATAGATTTATGTATTTTCGATACGTGCCGAAAAACTCATGAACGTGAGGCTTCAGTGATCCTCGCATAGAGGCAAGCAAAATCGTGGCCTCATTGCATGGGGACGCCAGACTTGCGCCAAAGTGTGAATTGTTAAGATCTTTTAGACGTATTGAGAGTGATGTCTGTTCTGTAATATTGATTAGGACAAGGAGTGTTTTATGTGGGAAGAGCGGTATTTCAATGTCGAAGAGTCGAGCTTTAAACGAGACGAGTATGCTCGGGATCGGGCGCGTATCATCCATTCGGCATTTTTTAGGAGGCTTCAAGGCAAGACTCAGGTTTTGGGCTTGGGGGAAAGTGATTTTTATAGAACTCGCCTAACACACTCGCTAGAGGTTGCACAGATTGGTGGAGGGATTGCTGAGTTTTTAAAAACAAAGTGCTCTGAAGATGGCGAGATATTAAATATAATCCCTGGGCAAAATCTTATTGAGTCACTTGGGTTGGCGCATGATATTGGTCATCCCCCTTTTGGTCATGGCGGAGAAGTTGCGCTTAATTATGTTATGCGAGATGACCAAGGGTTTGAGGGGAATGCGCAGACTCTTCGTGTTTGTACATCGTTAGGTGAGTATTCTGACTCGAATGGCCTGAATCTCACTAGAAGAGTTTTGCTGGGCTTAATTAAATATCCTAGCTACTACTCTGATGTGGTAAATCCTGGCGCTTATGGGGATGTAGGAGGGCTTAATTTAGATTCTTTCAAACCACCTAAATGCATCTTTGATTCGGATAGGGAGAATGTCGAGTGGGTTTTCAAGCCGTTTACTAACGATCGTTCAAAGTTTATGGAGTTTGCCTCAAAAGGTAAGAGTAAGCATAGTAAGCCAAAATACAAGTCTTTTGATTGTAGTATTATGGAATTGGCGGATGATATTGCGTATGGTGTACATGATTTAGAAGATTCGGTTGCATTAGGTTTGGTTTCGGAAAGTAGATGGAGGAAGGAGGTGGTTTCAAAGCTGATGGATTCTTTGAAAGAGTATCCGCTCGCAAAGAAAATTGAGCTATATACCTCTCAGCTATTTTCTGGTGAGAATAAAGTTAGGAAGGCGGCTATCGGTAAATTAGTCAGCTATTTTATTGTGGGTGTTGAGGTGAAAAAGCAAGGTGAATTTTCTCATGCCTTGCTCGATTATCAGGCTGCATTTCCTTCTGTCGTAAGGGAGGAGCTTGATATTCTGCAAGAGTTCGTGAGGGAAAATGTTATAAAAACACCCGAAGTGCAGACGCTTGAGTATAAAGGCCAGCAAATGATTGTGAAGTTGTTTGACGCAATCTCAGCCAACCCCTCAAGGCTTCTTCCAAAGAAGTATTACAAACGCTACGTTTCAGAGAACTCGGAAAAGAGAGTCGTTTGTGACTATCTTGCGGGTACAACCGATGATTATGCTACCAGGTTGTATCACAAAATATTTACACCCTCTAGTGGGTCTATATTTGATAAGCTTTAATTGAGTTAAGGTTGGGCGTGTTGCGTAGCGTGCAGGTATTCTGTGGATCACGCATTTTTTGTTTCGTTGCGCACAAGCCCATTTACTTTTGAATGCTCATCGATAGCCTGACTACTCCTCCTGCGGCTGTACCCTATGGAGATGGATTGAAAAGCGAACATTATTTCCGCCTACACATCTCCACGTCATCCTGCGTTTTCAGCTCTGTATCGATTCCCAACCTGTAGCGACAGTAATCAATAATGAGCTGTCGCTCTTCATCGGTCAGGTGCTCCATTTTTCTGATTTCACCGTCATTGGCATGGATGTTGTAAAACTTCACCTGAAACGTCGGATGCTTCTTGATAAACACAACAGTTTCAATATCCCCATCCTCAAGCGCTTCGTAATAGCCGACATACAGCAAAGCCAGCACCGTCAGGGTTGCTGCGACCACCAGTTTTTTCATCATCACGCTGCCAGCGCTCGCTGGCAATGAACTGCAAACCATGAATGAATACTACCCTCCGATAAGCACATCATGACAACTGCCCTACAAATGCCCCGATAAAGTATTCGATCCATCCAGCCCCGGCTCATTACCAAGCAACCTTGCACTCCACACAGGCAATTCGCTCTCATCCACATCCAGACGTTTGAGCCACTGATCCGCCGCCCAGCCGACCAAGCGCAATTCACCATCATGCGAGCCGCCGTGCAGGGAGCCTACCGTGTCATAGCGAAGGTTTTTAAGCGTGTGGTTCAGCAGTACGTATGCCGCTGGTTTCGGGTCTTCGGCATCACCGCTGAGGTATGGATAGGCTCCGGCTTGTATTACCAAGGATTCCTCGCAACGGTAGAAGGCGAAGTGGCTCGGTGGCAGTTGCGTGCGCAATGCTTCCAGCCCGCCTGCCAACTCCACGCGCTCTTTATCAAGCAGTGTCAGCCAACTGACCGTTTTGATTTTGCTGGCTTTGAATTGCGGGCGATTAGCCAAGAGCGCCGCAGTGCCTACATCCAGTCCGGGCATGCGTGTGGCCATGAAGGCTTCTGTGGGTTGGTTGTCATCCCGCTTGGTTATCGAGAGGTTGTAGGCATGGCCTGCGTAGCCCTGTATCGGGTTCAGGTGTTTCGAGAAGTCGATAAACAGTTGCAGAAACTTGAGCGGGTTCTGTTCCTGATAAAGCAGGGGAACGGAGAACTCCAGAACGCTCAGGTCGTCTCCCATTTTGGCTTCCCAGGCAGGCTGGCCAAAAAACTCGAAGTACCAAGGGCTGGCGTCGTCAGGTTGCTTGCCGCTCGTGTAGTAAAAGCTCAGAGGATAATCCTCGTCCATGGCCGCCAGCATTTCGCGTAGGGTTTTTGCTTTATTGTATGGCGTTAATGGTTTTCCCTCTGGCGGTTCTTCTCGCCATAGCCAGGTGAGATGGGGCTCGGCAATATGCTTGAACTCATCGAAACATTGGCATACCGCCTCGCGTACTTGAGGCGTATGGGCTTCCTTGAAATAGAGTGTGCCGCGCAGGCAAAGTACGGTACCTACATAGTTTTCAGGGCCACCTTTCATCAGCAGGTTGCCGGGCATTTCAAGTAGTTGCGGTTGCTTTGCAAGTTCCTCGGCCATGTTGAATTCTGGTTTCATGAAGTCTTCTCCGAATCAATAGGCGGGGATTGTTGGTCGAGGGGTGCGACCACGGCTCAGGATATATACCACTGCACTTGCGACGCTCGCGGCCCATCCTAATTGTTCAACTGGCACCTCGGACTTCTGTTCTTCCTGATTACAGTCGCAGTCGGTAGATTTCATTTCGACGACCTTGTTCGGATCACCGGCAATCTTCTGGTAGGCATTTGTCTGCCTATTATTTGGGGGATCTGGTGGGAACTTCATTTCCACCACCTGCTTGATATTGTCCTGCGTGGGCGGCTTGCCTGGATCTTTGACGATCACCACGTCGGGCCGGCGAATCATGCCGCGGCCAGGTTTGAAGGGCGGGTGTTCCGGGTCGTCATTCCAATACTTTTCGATCCAGCCGGGTATCCAGCCATGTGGGTTGTGTCCGGTCTGGCTGTCTAGGATAGGCTGCGGTGGGTTCTTGGTCATGTCGTAACTGACCTCTGGCTTGTATAGGCTGCGTTTCTGAAGACGCTCATCCAGATCTCCCAGACTCTGAGCCACGCAGGCCTGCTTAAGGTTTTTGCCATCTTTACTGATGTTAGGCGTGTTGATGCAGTAGCAGATCGCCGAGCACAGGACTTTTTTGTCTTGTGGGTCGAGGCTGGGTTTCAAAATACCGACCGGGTTAGTCTTGCCTTCAGAGCTCATGCCGCCCTGAGAGATGCCTGGCTGATCGCTCATGCTTCGTCTTCCTGCACCAGATCGATATGAATGGATGCAGGGGTATCGTGGCTGACCCACGATGTCATGCCTTGTGCATCGGTCATGCTGACGGCACTCCAGCCATCACTGGACCATACCTTGACCTTGCGCCCGGCAACGGGTTTGCCGGTTGCTTGGTCGATGAGCTGGAATCGTCCGGAATACTGGGCTTTGTTGATGTTCAAGGGTGTGATGGGGATAAACGGCGCAGGTGTATGCGTATCACCAATAATCACTGTCCCGGACCCGCCGATCACGACGTCCCCATGCGCGCCGGCCGTGCCAACGAGTGCAGCGTTTTTACCATTGATAAATACGGTAGCGGATACAGCCGAAGCCAGGGCGCTGCCACATGTGCAAGTATCGCCTTGGCGGGCTGCTGCGAGCCCATCGAAGAATACGTCAGGTGATCCAGAGGAAATTGCCTTGGCACCATGCCCTGGCACTGGGCAACTGGTCGGATCGCTTATACGTGCGGCAGGCTTTGCCATGTGTGACTCCATGTCAGCGGACTTTAGCAATGGGCGACTTTATCAGAAGTTTTTTGAAAGCGAAGCGGGTCTGGGGCTTGGGTTCATCGGACATTGCGGGGGCTGATCAATCTTGGTGTGATTGCTATTGCGGTATTTTGAGTGAGGAATTCGGTGACTGAACTTCAGTTGTCGCGGGCAAGCGCGCTCCTACAGTTTGGCCATAAGATTTTGAGTTAAATAGAATTTATTTGAATGGCGACTTACGCTGTCGCGGGCAAGCCCCCTCCCACGGGTGCGTATTCGTTCTCAAGTGTTGTGTGAAAGCTGCTGGCCTTTCGCGCATAAGCGGAGCGCCGCCCGATTGCACCTACTCCTCAAAACACCCCTTCAACCGATCCCGAAAGCTCTTGATCAGCGGCTCCTTCGATCGCCCACGTCTCAACGCCAGTGAAAACGGTGCCTGATACCCGAACGTTGTTGGCAGCAACACCTTCAGCCGCTTCTGATCCACCCAGAATTGCGCGTAGTGTTCCGGCAAGTAGCCGATGTAGGCCCCGGACAGTACGAGTATCAGTTGCGCTTCCATGGATTCGACCGTCGCGGCGCTGTGTTTGAAGCCGTGGCGGGCGAGTTCGGCCTGGCTCCAGTAGCCGCGGCCGACCATGCGTTGTTGGGTGATGACTTCGGCGGGGATGCGGCGCTGGTCGAAGAGTTCGTGGCGGTCGCTGCAATACAGCCAGTGCTGTTCGCGGTACAGGCCTTGGTACATGAGGCCGTTCATGCGGATGGAGAAGGCGCCGATGGCGAGGTCGATGCGGTTTTCCTGTAAGCCCAGTTGCAGTTGCGCGGGGCTGAGTACCGAGAGGTGCAGGTGTACGGCGGGGTGTTCTTTGCTGTAGGCGCCGATGACGTCGGCCAGTGGCAGGGCCGGGTCGCTGACGGTGGTGTCGAGCACGCCGAGGTTGAGGGTGCCGCGCAGTTCGCCTTTGAGGGCGGCGCTGTAGCGCTCGAAGCCTTCGAGTTCAGCCAGCAGGCGCAGGGTTTCCTGGTGGAAGAGTTCGCCTTTGCTGGTGAGGCTGAAGCCGCCGCGGCCTCGGTGGCAGAGTACGAGGCCGAGCTGGGTTTCGAGCTGGCTCATGTAGGTGCTGATGGCGGAGGTGGAGAGGTTGAGTTCCTGTTGTGCGGCGGCAAAGCCCTGATGGCGTACCACGCTGGCGAAGATGCGCAGCAGTTTGAGGTCGGGCAGGGCTGAGGACATGGGCGCTCCTGTGAATATGGCTGTCGCCAGCAAGCTGCCTCCCCACAGGGATTGGTCGGGCTGGTACGAGGTGGCAGTGTATCTGGCGATAGTTTAGAAATCTCTGAAGTAATTATTTGCTGGCAGCGATGTGTCTGGTTATCGCGGCTCTCCAGAATGGCCTCACTTTCAATGAGAACAAGGTGAGGCCTCCCGTGGACAAGACTTTCCACCAGCCCCTGGGCGGCAATGAGATGCCCCGTTTCGGTGGTATCGCCACGATGATGCGCTTGCCTCATGTGCAGGCCCCCGAAGAACTTGAGCGTCTGGATGCCGCGTTTGTGGGTATTCCGCTGGATATCGGGACGTCGTTGCGTTCCGGTACTCGTTTCGGGCCGCGGGAGATTCGGGCCGAGTCGGTGATGATCCGTCCTTACAACATGGCCACAGGCGCGGCGCCATTCGACTCCTTGAACGTGGCGGACATTGGCGATGTGGCGATCAATACCTTCAACCTGCTCGATGCGGTGCGGATCATCGAGGAGGCCTACGACCGGATTCTCGGCCATGGCATCGTCCCGCTGACCCTGGGCGGCGACCACACCCTGACGCTGCCGATCCTGCGGGCCATTCACAAGAAGCATGGCAAGGTCGGGCTGGTGCATATCGATGCCCATGCCGACGTCAACGATCACATGTTCGGCGAGAAGATCGCCCACGGCACCACGTTTCGCCGCGCTCAGGAAGAAGGCTTGCTGGACAGCGACCGCGTGGTGCAGATCGGCCTGCGCGCTCAGGGTTACACCGCCGAGGATTTCAACTGGAGCCGCAAGCAGGGTTTTCGTGTGGTGCAGGCCGAGGAGTGCTGGCACCAGTCGCTGACGCCGCTGATGGCCGAGGTGCGGGAGAAGGTGGGTGGCGGGCCGGTGTATCTGTCGTTCGATATTGACGGCATCGACCCGGCCTGGGCGCCAGGTACCGGCACGCCGGAGGTCGGCGGGCTGACCACGATTCAGGCGCTGGAGATCATTCGCGGGTGTCAGGGGCTGGACTTGATTGGCTGCGATCTGGTGGAGGTGTCGCCGCCTTATGACACCACTGGTAATACCTCGTTGCTGGGCGCCAACCTGTTGTACGAAATGCTGTGTGTGTTGCCGGGTGTGGTGCGTAGGTAAAGCCCCCTGGAAGTAATGCTGATCAGTGAAGGTCATGAATTACTTTGTGGGAGGCAGCTTGCTGGCGACTTCACGTACAGACGCAGCATATCTGCTGGTTTTCAGGCCTTTTTCGCCAGCAAGCTGCCTCCCACAAGTTTGTGTGTACCTTGACTGATCGGCATTACCCAGTAGAGCGATAAAGGGTCAGCGTGCCTGCGCTGGCCTTACAACAACCGTGACAGGCGCTGGAGCAGCACATGAACCATTCGACGCGAATTGAAACCCGCATTGAAACCTTTGGTGTCGAGCAAATACCCGACAGCCAACGCCATGCTTCCCCTATCGACCTGTTTCGCCTGATTTTCGGTGGTGCGAATACCTTTGCTACCGCTGTGCTGGGCAGTTTTCCGGTGTTGTTCGGGTTGTCGTTTCAGGCAGGGGTCTGGGCGATTGTGCTGGGTGTGCTGGTCGGGGCGTTGATATTGGCACCGATGGGTGTGTTCGGTGCGATCAATGGCACCAACAATGCGGTGTCATCCGGCGCGCATTTCGGTGTACATGGGCGGATCATCGGCTCGTTTCTGTCGTTGCTCACTGCCGTGGCGTTCTTTTCCCTGTCGGTATGGAGTTCCGGTGATGCGCTGGTGGGCGGCGCACGGCGGTTGGTGGGCTTGCCGGAAAACGATCTGAGCCTGGGGCTGGCCTACGGGTTGTTCGCGGTTCTGGTATTGATCGTGTGCATCTTTGGTTTTCGCTTCATGCTGTGGGTCAACAAGGTTGCGGTGTGGGCGTCGAGTCTGTTGTTTCTGTTGGGCATTCTTGCCTTTGCCGAGCCGTTTGATGCGGGGTATGCCGGCAGTGTCAGCCTGGATCAGCCGGGTTTCTGGGCGGCGTTCATTGGGGCAGCGCTGCTGGCGATGAGTAACCCGGTCTCGTTCGGGGCTTTTCTCGGTGACTGGTCGCGCTATATCCCGCGCGATACTTCCAGGGTGCGAATCATGCTGGCAGTGCTTGTGGCACAGGCCTGTACGCTGATTCCGTTTCTGTTCGGGCTGTGTACCGCAACGTTGGTGGCGACTCAGGCTCCGCAGTACATTGAGGCGAACAATTATGTCGGCGGTCTGCTGGCCATTTCGCCAGGCTGGTTCTTTCTGCCGGTGTGTCTGATTGCAGTCATCGGCGGGTTGTCGACCGGTACCACGGCGCTGTATGGGACCGGGCTGGACATGTCGAGCATGTTCCCGCGCTTGCTCAGTCGTGCCGGAGCCACGCTGCTGATCGGGCTTGCTGCCATCGCCTTTATCTTCATCGGCCGCTTCACCTTCAATCTGGTGCAGAGCGTGTCGACCTTTGCGGTGCTGATCATTACCTGCACCAGCCCGTGGATGGTGGTGATGATTCTCGGTCTGGTCGCACGTCGCGGCTTCTATCACGCCGATGATTTACAAGTGTTTACCCGTGGTCAGCGCGGTGGACGTTACTGGTTTAACCATGGCTGGAACTGGCGTGGTCTGGGAGCGTGGATTCCCAGCGCGGTGGTTGGGCTGTGCTTCGTCAACGTGCCGGGCCAGTTTGTGGGGCCGCTGGGTGAATGGGCGGGCGGTATCGATGTCAGCCTGCCGATCACTCTGGGACTGGCGGCGTTGCTGTACCTGACATTGCTGCGTACTTTTCCTGAGCCAGCTTCGGTGTATGGCCCCAAGGGTGCCCACCCGATGCTGGGCCGCAAGGCCATGAGCAACGTTGCCCGATCCGCCACAGGTGGGGAGGCTTGCCCATGAAACTGGAAGTCTTTCGCACGCTGTGGGGTTATCGCGACACGTGGCAGCAGGCACTGGATGAAGCCCATGCAGCGGGTTTCGATGGCTTTGAGGCGCGTATTCCCGAGCAGCAGACCGAGCGTGCAGCGTTCGCGGCTTTCCTGCGTGACAACCGGGTGCCGTATATCGCGACGCTGTTCACTTCCACGCCGGTGTTGCCGTTGCAGTCAGCCACACCGGCTGAGCATCTGGCCGATTTCAGGCACAAGTTGCAACTGGCCGCTGAGCTTGAGCCGCGCTTTGTGAATGTGCTGGCTGGCAATGACCGCTGGCCGCTGGCCCGGCAGGTGGATTTTTTTGGTGAGGCGCTGGAGATTGCATCGCGCAGCGGTTTGATTTGCAGTTTCGAGACGCATCGGGCGCGTTCGCTGTTCAATCCGTGGCTGACCCTGCAACTGATCGAGCAAGTACCGGACCTGCGTTTCACCAGCGATATCAGCCATTGGGTGGTGACGTGCGAGCGGCTGCTGGACGACCCGGCTGACGATCTCGGGGCCTTCGTCGAGCGCGTTCATCACATTCAGGCGCGGGTGGGTTACGACCAGGGCCCTCAGGTGCCGCACCCGGCGGCTCCTGAATACGCTGCGGCGCTGGCGTTTCATCAGCAGCATTGGGAAGCGATCTGGCGTTCGCAACTGGCCCGTGGTTTTACCGGGACCACCTTGACGCCCGAGTTCGGCCCCGATGGTTATCTGCATCATTTGCCTTTCACCGATGTGCCGGTGGCCGATCTGTGGAGCCTCAATGCCTGGATGGGCCGTACCGAACGCGAGCATTTCAATGCCTTCTCCAAACGTCCAGAGAACTTGCAGCCATGAGTGAACGTTCAGCCTTCACCCGGATTCCCGTGGTCGATATACACGGTCTGTTCAGCGAGCGTCTGGAAGACCGCCAAGCCGTGGCTCAGGCACTTGGCGATGCGGCCCGGCATGTCGGTTTTCTCTACATCACCGGCCATGGCATCGCGCCAGAGTTGATCGACAACCTGCACCGCGCCGCCGAGCAGTATTTCGCCCAGCCGCTGGACGCCAAGATGCGTCATTACATCGGTGCCTCCCAGACCCACAAGGGGTTCGTGCCTGAAGGCGAAGAGGTGTATGGCACCGGTAAGCCGGATCACAAGGAAGCCTTCGATATCGGTTTCGAGGTGCCAGCCGATAACCCGCTGGTGCTCGCCGGTACACCATTGCTTGGCCCCAATGACTGGCCGAGCCTGCCGGGTTTTCAGGCGGCGGTGCAGGCTTATTACAAAGCGGTGTTCGCGTTGGGGCATCAGTTGTTTCGCGGCTTTGCCCTGGCCCTTGGGCTGGACGAGCATTTTTTTGATGACATGGCCTGTTTTCCGCCCTCGAAGCTGCGCCTGATCCATTACCCCTACGACGGCGATGCGCAGGACGCCCCCGGCATCGGCGCTCACACCGACTACGAGTGCTTCACCATTCTCAAGGCCGACCAGCCGGGCCTGGAGGTGATGAACGAGCAGGGCGAGTGGATCGACGCACCACCCTTGGGCGATGCCTTTGTGGTGAACATTGGCGACATGCTGGAAGTGATGACCGCCGGTGCTTTTGTCGCCACCGCGCATCGCGTGCGCAAGGTCAGGCAGGAGCGTTATTCGTTCCCGCTGTTCTATGCCTGCGACTACCACACCCTTATCAAACCGCTGCCGCAGTTCGCGGCCGGTGAGCAGAGTTATGAGCCCATCGCCATTGGCGAGCACATGTGGGCCCAGGCCTTGCAGACGTATCAATACCTTCGCCAGCGCGTGGCCAGCGGGCAGATTGCCTTGCCGGAACGCGCCAGAAAGCCTTCAAGCTTCGGGCACCTGAAAAACCAGAGCGTGACTTTGTGATCTGCCTTTTCCCTCAACCTGGAATGACGACTATGCAAAACACCACGCTTTCGCGCCTTGCCACTTCTGTGCTTGGCCTGTCTCTGTTGTTCGCGGGCAGCGCCCAGGCGGCACCGACTGCAACGCCCGGCACGCTCAAGGTCGGTATGGAAATCTCTTATCCGCCGTTCGAGTCCTATGACGGCGACAAGGTTGTGGGCTTTGACCCGGAAGTGTCCGCCGCGCTGGCAAAACAGATCGGTGGCCTGAAAGTCGAATTCGTCGACACGCGCTTTCCGAACCTGATCCTGGGCCTGAATGCCAACCGCTTCGACACCATCATTTCGGGCATGTACATCACCGAGGAGCGCACCAAGCAGGCGGAAGCCATCCCTTACGCGAAGGTCGGCGCAGCGATCATGGTGCGCAGCGACAGCACCGCCAAACCGCAGCAGCCTGAGGACTTGTGCGGCCTGAAAGTCGGCCTGCAACAGGGCACCAACTGGATCAACCAGCTCAAGGCGGTATCCAGCGATTACTGCGCCAAGCAGAACAAGGGCGAGATCCTGATCAGCGAATTCCCGACCACTGCTGAAGCGTCCCAGGCGCTGATGTCCGGCAACATTCAGGCCCACCTGGAAATCTCCGCCGCCGCACAGATGATCATCGACAAGGCCCGTGGCCGCATCGTCATCAGCTCGCAGAAGTCGCTGTACGCGCAGACCCTTGGCATCTACGTGAAGAAAGGCAATACCGAACTGCTGGAAAAACTGCGCAGTGCTGTCGAGGCCTACAAACAGAGCGGCGAGTACAGCCAGTTGCTCAAGAAGTACAACCTGGACCCGGCGTAAATACTGCCACTGTGCAGGAGCGCGCTTGCCCGTTCGCTCCTGCAACCTTTATCTGATTCACCGAGGTCATCATGGCATTTGATTGGGCCTATTTTTTCTCGCTGTTTTCTGTCTCTGCCTTCTGGAAAGCCTGCCTTACTGTGGTTCAGTTGAGCACCTTGTCCTGGTCCATCGGGCTGGTGCTGGGCTTTCTGTTGGCCAGTGCCAAACTGTCCGGCCATGCCTGGTTACGCATGCCGGCGAGTTTTTATATCTGGCTGTTTCGCAGCATCCCGTTATTGGTGCTGCTGGTGTTCGTCTACAACCTGCCGCAGTTGTTTCCCATGACCGGCAGCGTGCTGTCGCAGCCGTTCTATTCCGGCTTGATCGCGTTGGTGCTGACCGAAACCGCCTACATGGCCGAGATCCATCGCGGTGGGTTGCTGTCGGTGCTCAAGGGCCAGCGTGAAGCGGCCAAGGCGCTGGGCATTCGCGGGATCGGCGCGCAGCGGCTGGTGATCATTCCCCAGGCCATTCGTATTTCCTTGCCGACGCTGACCAACGAATACGTGACCATCGTCAAGCTCACTTCGCTGGTGTCGGTGATTTCCCTGAACGAGTTGCTGCTGGTCGGCCAGCGCCTGTATGCGCAGAACTTTCTGGTGCTGGAAACCCTGGCGGCCGTGGCCGTGTATTACGTGCTGATCGTCACGCTGTTTGGCTGGTTGTTGCAATGGGCCGAGCGTCATCTGGACCTGTCACGCAAGAACGCTGGCACCCTCGATGACACACAGGCCCAGGCCCTGCGCCAACCGGCGAGTGACAGCAAAAAACGTAACGAGCCGGTGCCAGGGCAACCCGATGCCTTGTTGCTGCGCGGCATTCACAAGCGCTATGGCAATCACGAAGTCCTCAAGGGCATCGACCTTGTGGTCAAGCCTGGTGAGGTGATTTCCATCATCGGCCCGTCCGGCTCGGGCAAGACGTCGCTGATCCGTACTATCAACAGCCTGGAAAGCATTGATCGTGGCGAGATCGTGCTGTTCGGCAATGACTTCATCAAGGCAGGCAAGCGTGACGATGCGCCGGTCATCCGCCAGGGTATCCGGCGCATTGGCATGGTGTTCCAGAACTTCAACCTGTTTCCGCATCGCACCATCCTCGATAACGTCATCCTCGCGCCGCGTTATCACGGTTTGGCCGATTCCACCGAGCTACGCCGCAAGGGCCATGCGCTGCTGGATCGGGTCGGGCTGCTGGCACATGCCGACAAATACCCGCATCAGTTGTCTGGTGGCCAGCAACAGCGGGTGGCGATTGCCCGTGCCCTGGCCATGGAGCCAGACATCATGCTGTTCGACGAACCTACCTCGGCGCTGGACCCGGAACTGGTGGGCGATGTGCTCAAGGTGATCGGTGACCTGGCCCGCGACGGCATGACCATGTTGATCGTGACCCATGAAATGGATTTTGCGCTGTCGATTTCCGACCGAATCGTGTTCATGGAAAACGGCCATGTGGTGACCGATGCTTCACCGACGTCGATCCGCAACGAGGGTGACCCACGGGTGCGCCGCTTTATCGGTCTGGAACAGGAGGCGACAGCATGACCACATGTGGTGAATTTCTCGTCCAGCAACTGCATGCCTGGGGTGTCGATACCGTGTTCGGTATTCCCGGCGTACACACTGTTGAGTTGTATCGCGGACTGCCGGGCAGCGGCATTCGCCATATCACTCCGCGCCACGAACAGGGCGCGGGTTTCATGGCTGATGGTTATGCGCGGGTCAGCGGCAAGCCGGGTGTGTGTTTCATCATCACCGGGCCAGGGATGACCAATATCCTCACCGCCATGGGCCAGGCCTATGCCGACTCGATTCCGATGCTGGTGATTTCCAGTGTCAACGAGCGGGCGCGGTTGGGGCTGGGCAACGGGTATCTGCATGAACTGCCGAACCAGCGCGCCATGGTCGCGGGTGTCAGTGCCTTCAGCCATACCCTGATGAGCGTCGAAGAGTTGCCCGCCGTGCTGGCGCGTGCTTTTGCAGTCTTCGACAGCCAGCGCCCGAGGCCGGTACACATCGAGTTGCCGCTGGACATCATCACCGCGCCCGCCGATCACTTGGCCTTGTTGCCACGCCAGATCATCGCCCGACCGGCGCCGGACCTTGCAGCCATTCATGAAGCGGCAGAACGCTTGCGCTCGGCGCGGCGCCCGCTCTTGCTGCTGGGCGGCGGTTGCGTCGCGGCCATGGATGAGGCTCGCGAGCTGGCGGCCCGTCTCGATGCGCCGACCGCCTTGACCATCAACGCCAAAGGCCTGCTGCCAGCGGATCATCCGTTGTTGCTGGGCAGCAATCAGTCACTGGTGCCGGTGCGGCAACTGGCGCTGGAGGCTGATGTGGTATTGGCGATTGGCACTGAACTGGGCGAGACCGATTATGACGTGGTGTTCGACGGTAATTTTCGGATTGGCGGTGAGTTGATCCGTATCGATATCGATGCCGAACAACTGACTCGCAACCATGCGCCGAGCCTGGCCATCCTCAGCGATGCCCGTCAGGCGATGCGTGCCTTGCTGGCCGAGTTGCCGGCCCGTGCTGCAAGCCCCGACAGTCCGGGAGCTCAGCGAGCGGCTGCGGTGCGCAAACAACTGGCTGAGGATTTCAGCGGCTGGGCGCATTACCGGCGGTTATTTGAGTGTGTGCTGGAAGTGTTGCCCGAGGCGCGTTTTGTCGGGGATTCGACACAGACCGTGTACAGCGGCAATCACCTGGTCGAACTGAATGGCCCGCGCCGCTGGTTCAACGCCTCCACCGGCTACGGCACGCTGGGCTACGGCCTGCCAGCCGCACTCGGCGCAAAACTGGCCGAGCCTGAACGAGCGGTAATCAGCCTGATGGGGGATGGCGGCATCCAGTTCACACTGCCAGAACTGGCCAGTGCCGTGGAAGCGCGAATCGCTATCATCGTGCTGTTGTGGAATAACCAGGGCTATGGCGAGATCAAGCGCTACATGGAGCGCCGGGACATCACACCGCTAGGCGTGGACATCTACACCCCGGACTTCCTCGCAATTGCCCGAGGTTTCGGCTGTGCCGCCGAACGCGCCCGTGACCATGCGCACCTGCAAACCCTGCTGCGCGAAGCCCCGAATGACCGCCCGTTGATCATTGAAATCAACGAAGCGCCACCGTTTGCGCCTTGAGTGAAGAAGCCGTCGCCAGCAAGCTGCCTCCCACGCAATTGTGGGAGGCTTTTCGCGAATGAATTCGCTCCTACGGCGGTAGGAGCGAATTTATTCGCGAAGAGAAGAAGAGCCGATCAATCCCAGCTCAACGCACCGCCAGTCTGATACTCGATAACCCGAGTCTCGAAGAAGTTCTTCTCTTTCTTCAAGTCCATGATCTCGCTCATCCATGGGAACGGGTTGTTGGTGCCCGGGTATTCTTCTTTCAGGCCGATCTGCGACAGGCGACGGTTGGCGATGAACTTGAGGTAGTCCTCCATCATCGCTGCGTTCATGCCCAGTACGCCGCGAGGCATGGTGTCGCGGGCGTATTCGATTTCCAGCTGGGTGCCTTGCAGGATCATCTGCGTGGCTTCTTCCTTCATCTCGTTATCCCACAGGTGCGGGTTTTCGATCTTGATCTGGTTGATCACGTCGATGCCGAAGTTCAGGTGCATGGACTCGTCGCGCAGGATGTACTGGAACTGCTCGGCGACGCCGGTCATCTTGTTGCGGCGGCCCATGGAGAGGATCTGGGTGAAGCCGCAATAGAAGAAGATGCCTTCCAGAACGCAGTAGTAGGCGATCAGGTTGCGCAGCAGTTCCTTGTCGGTTTCGACGGTGCCGGTCTCGAACTTCGGATCGGAGATCGAGCGGGTGTATTTCAGGCCCCAGGCTGCTTTTTTAGCGACCGATGGAATCTCGTGGTACATGTTGAAGATCTCGCCTTCATCCATGGCCAGCGATTCGATGCAGTACTGGTAAGCGTGGGTGTGGATCGCTTCCTCGAAGGCCTGGCGCAGGATGTACTGGCGGCACTCGGGGTTGGTGATCAGGCGGTACACGGCCAGCACGAGGTTGTTGGCAACCAGGGAGTCGGCGGTGGAGAAGAAGCCCAGGTTGCGCATCACGATGCGGCGCTCGTCGTCGGTCAGGCCTTCCGGGTTTTTCCAGAGGGCGATGTCGGCGGTCATGTTGACTTCTTGCGGCATCCAGTGGTTTGCGCAGCCGTCCAGGTACTTCTGCCATGCCCAGTCATATTTGAAAGGCACGAGCTGGTTGAGGTCGGCGCGGCAGTTGATCATGCGCTTTTCATCGACCGCGACGCGGGCCGAGGCACCTTCGAGTTCAGCAAGACCTTCGGCAACGTCCAGAGCGTCCAGCGCTTTCTTGGCGCGGATCAGGGCGGCGGAGTCGTTGGCGGTAATTGCACGGGCTTCCAGTGCCGCAGCGCCACCGGCGCTGTCCAGGCGGTCCATCGTGGCGTCGTGAGCCTGTGCAGCCTGGTTGGGTTTGGAGGCTACTTCGCCTTCGTCTTTGTCGAATTCGTCCCAGCTCAGCATGGTGGTAAAGCTCCTGTGCGTGAGGGTGCCAGCGGCAACCGCTTGGATTTTCAAGTGTGGATCGCCAGCGTTGCGAACGGTGCACGCTGGCAGTGATTTTTCGAGGTTTACTCGGAGTCTTTTCGTGATCGGCCGATCTATGAAATTGTCGGTCGTTCAATGAGCTTGTGGCGTTGGCTCACAAGCGTGCAATACGGGTCTTTGGGGTTGCTTTCAGGTGAGCCAGCTTTGCATGTGCAAATGGTCATTTGAGTACCCTGGAGCAAGCGCGGGAGTATACAGATTTTCCCCGAAGCTTGTTCATCCGTAATTGAATTTGCAGTGTGACTTCACGCTTTTCTTTCAGCGTTTGCACGTTCATTTTCATTGCACCGAAAATGGGCGGCAAACACAGCGGAAATCCCTTATGTAGTGTTTTTTACGATTTGAAACGCAGGATATAGTGCGTTGGCTTTTCGGGCAACGACTCATTGGCCGTGATTTTCGAGCGTTTGTTTAGAGCATGATCCAGGTCAAGAGTTTCATCTGCCGTAGATAGTGGCTCTTAAGGGGATGCGAGCATTTCAGGTGCCTGAATGCTGCCGGTTTGTCTGTCGTAAAGTCGACGAATGGCTGGCGAATAGTCGAAGCCCCTGATGCCATCTGTCTACAGCGATGGCATCAGGGGTTACCCACACGGTTAACGTCATTTTGCCGTTGGCTTGTATCCCGAAAGCATTTTCAACACGTCATCATGTGAGCCGCTCGCTTCAGCAAAACGTAATGGTTTGGCGCGTTCGACGACGAGTTCACGTGGGGTTGGAGTGATCTTGAACAGTTCGAATATCTCATCCAGAAACTCGTCCAGAGGCATGGCGTGTTCGTCGTTCTCCTGCCCAAGCAACGTGGTACGCACGCCCGGTGGCGCAAGCTCGATAACCTCGACCGACGAGTCTTCCAACTGCACTCGAAGGCTTTGGGTGAACGAATGAACGGCCGCTTTGGTTGCGCTGTAGGTCGGTGTTGCTGGCAGCGGAACGAAGGCCAAGGCCGAACTGATATTGATGATCGTTGCACTGGGCTGCTTGAGCAGTTGCGGAGTAAATGCATACACCATGCGGATCGTGCCCAGTAGGTTTGTTGTCACGATGTCTTCGGCGGTGCTCAGGTCTTGCTGATCAGTAAGATTCTCCCAGTGCATGATGCCGGCGTTGTTTATGAGCACGTTGAGGTTCGGGTGACTGATCGCAAGTGCTTCGCTGGTGCGCTGGATGGATTGCGGATCGGAAACGTCCAGCACGACTGATTCGATACCCGGGTATTCCGATACGATCTTGTCGAGCAGTGCCTTGCGACGTCCCGCGATGATGACGGTGTTGCCCGCCTTGTGGAGCCTGAGCGCCAGGCCAAGGCCTATGCCTGAGGTACTGCCGGTGACCAGAATCGTATTGCCAGTGCCGTTCATAGTAAACTCCAGTGAAAGCGCGTAATCGGACAAGTGTCCACTTGAGAGAAATTACCGGACAAGTGTCCGCTTTGCAATGCAGTGAAGGAAAACCTTGCTCATGAATGACGAATTGGTGATGCGTTCTGACGCCAGGAAAAACCGGGAACGTATCCTGGAGGTCGCCGTGGTCGAGCTGACACTCGATCCTGCTGTCCCGCTGAGCGCGATTGCGAAGAAAGCCGGAGTAGGGCAAGGCACGTTCTATCGCCATTTCGCGACCAGAGAGAGCCTGGTATTCGAGGTCTACCAATTTGAAATGCAACAAGTAGCCTCGTTGGCCGAGCAGTTGCTCGCGACAAGACCACCCAAGGAGGCCTTACGGGAATGGATGGACTGCCTCGCTGAATATGCGATGACAAAGGCCGGGCTCGCGATTGCGATACGACAGGCAGCCTCTACATACGAATTTCCGGGGAAGTCGGGATATGCGCCAGTCCAGAATGCAGCCGAACTGCTTTTGAGGGCCAATGAAAAGGCCGGCACGATTCGTAGCGGTGTGACCAACGATGACTTTTTTCTGGCCATTGCCGGCATATGGCAAATAGATGCCCAGAGCGAATGGCGCTCACGGCTTGCCAGATTGATGGGCCTGGTGATGGATGGTCTATGCGCTGGCAGCCCCGAAAGTCTGAAGAGCGATGTGAAGCGTTGATGAAACCGGTCATTGCCCTGTTTGAAGCGCAATGACCGGAGCATCTTGCGATTACTTTTGCGCCAGTAATGCCTTTCTGGTTGCCTTTTCATGCTTCATGGCGGCGATTTCACGCTCGCATGCCTCGACATCGAACGAGTTGTCCCACTTGGCTATGGCAATGGTGCCGATGCCATTACCGATCAGGTTGGTAACGGCTCTTGCTTCGTTCAGGAACCGATCGATGCCCAGGAGCAGAACGAGGCCTACCAGAGGAATGGAGTGGATGGTTGTGAGCGTTGCTGCGAGGGTTACGAAGCCCGCACCCGCCACGCCGGCCGAGCCTTTTGAGGTCAGCAGGAATACGCCCAGCAGAATCATCTGATCCATGAAGGTCAGGGGCGTGTTGGTCGCCTGGGCGATGAAGATGGCGGCCATGGTGAGATAGATGCAGGTGCCGTCGGCATTGAAGGTGTACCCCGTTGGCAGCACCATGCCCACCACGGATTTCTTGCAGCCGAGCTTTTCAAGTTTCACCATCATTCGCGGCAGTACGGCTTCAGTCGAGCAGGTTCCCAGAGTGATGAGAATTTCATCTTTGAAATAACGAAGAAACTGCATGAGGGGCATGCCCGACCATCTGGCAACCGCACCCAGTATGACTACGATGAAAATCAGGGTCGTGATGTAGAGCGCGACCAGCAACTGGCCGAGTGAAAGCAAGGTACCAATCCCGTACTTGCCAATGGTGAACGCCATGCCGGCACCGGCCCCGAGCGGAGCCAGGCGCATGACCATCGCAACGATCTTGAACAGGCCTTGCAGGAACAGATCAATGGTGTTGATCAGCGGCTTGCTGGTTTCGCCCATTTGAACCAGGGCTACCCCCATCAGGACCGAGAGCAGAATAACCTGAAGCATCACCCCATTGGAGAATGCGCCCAGGAAGGTATGGGGGATGATGTTGAGGAAGAACTCAATGGTGCCGCCTTGCTCGCTTGCCGCCTGGCTGTACTTGCTGATCGCACTTCCATCCAGCGCGCTGGCGTTGATGTTCATCCCTACGCCAGGTTTCACGATGTTGACCACAACAAGGCCGAGAACAAGGGCGATGGTCGAAAGAATCTCGAAGTAGATCAGCGCTTTCACGCCAATCCGCCCGACCTCTTTGATGCTGCCCATCTTGGCGATACCCACGACGACCGTACCGAAAATGATGGGCGCCAACAGCATCTTGATCAGCTTGATGAAGCCATCGGCGAAGGGTTGCAGCTTGGCTCCGATATCTGGCACGAAGTAACCGATTGCTGCACCGATCACGATGCCGATCAGCACCTGTACATATAGCTGGCTGTACCAGCGGGACTTGGAGATTTCCACGGAAGCACCTCATTTTATTTTTGTGATGGGCATGTGGCTTGAGGCTGGGTGATTGATCCGCGGCCTCTTCAAGAGAGACCGCAAATCACGAGTGATCAGCCTTCGCCCAACTCGCGCATGACCGCGTACAAGGCGGATTTCGCTTCGAAGCCGACACCTGGAATATCCGGCAGACCGACAAAACCATTTTCCACACGGATTCCGTCAGCGAAGCCGCCGAAAGGCTGGAACACGTCCGGATACGATTCGTTACCGCCCAGGTGCAGGCCCGCTGCGATGTTCAGGGACATCTGGTGACCACCGTGCGGCACCACACGGCGCGAAGACCAACCCATTTCTTCCATCACCTTCAGGGTGCGCATGTATTCCACCAGCCCGTAGGACAGGGCGCAGTCGAACTGGAGGTAATCGCGATCAGGGCGCATGCCGCCGTGGCGCAGAAGGTTGCGGGCATCCTGGTGGGAGAACAGGTTTTCACCCGTCGCCATGGGCAGTTCGTAGTGATTGGCAAGCTCGGCCTGCAGCGCATAGTCCAGCGGGTCACCGATCTCTTCGTACCAGAAGAGGTTGTACTTCTTGATGGCTTCGGCGTACGCAATACCGGTCTGCAGATCGAAACGGCCATTGGCATCCACCGCCAGTCGACGACCGTCACCGACCACTTCGAGCACGGCCTCGATGCGGCGGATATCTTCGTCCAGTGGCACTGCACCAATCTTCATCTTGACGACGTCGTAGCCACGATCCAGATAACTCTGCATTTCTGCCTTGAGCTTGGTCTGGTCTTTGCCGGGATAGTAGTAGCCGCCCGCTGCATAGACCCAGACCTTGTCATCGGCCACGCCGTTACGGTAGCGGTCGGCCAGGAGGCGATACAGCGGTTTGCCTTCAATCTTGGCGACGGCATCCCATACCGCCATGTCGATGGTGCCCACGGCGACCGAGCGCTCGCCGTGGCCGCCTGGCTTTTCGTTGGTCATCAGGGTTTTCCAGATGGCGAACGGGTCCAGGTTGTTGTTTTCATGATCGATGAGGGTGTCTGGGTCAGCTTCCGTGATACGCGCCAGGAACCGGTCGCGCATCAGGGCGCCCTGGCCATAACGGCCATTGGAGTTGAAGCCGTAGCCGATGACAGGCTTGCCATCGCGGATCACATCCGTGACCACGGCGACAACCGAGCAGGTCATTTTCGAGAAATCGATATAGGCGTTGGCAATGGGGGAGGCGATAGAGACAGTTTTTTCACGAATGTCCACGATACGCATGGCGGGTTCCTCTTGTTGTTGATGACCCCACGTTATGCTTTGCGATGACACCCGCCCAATGCTATTAATGCCGCGCCCTATGCACAGGAGGCATTGCCCTTGGAACTCGTCTGGCTCGAAGACTTTTCAGCGCTTGCGGAATACGGCAGCTTTGTCCGTGCCGCTGAAGCACGCCATGTC
Source organism: Pseudomonas cichorii (assembly GCF_015471405.1). GTDB lineage: Bacteria > Pseudomonadota > Gammaproteobacteria > Pseudomonadales > Pseudomonadaceae > Aquipseudomonas > Aquipseudomonas serbiensis. The sequence goes on along the minus strand of NZ_BLVZ01000002.1, from coordinate 86,773 downwards.
ACTCAGCCGGCCTTCAGCCGCAGAGTGCGTTCATTGGAAAACTGGATGGGAGTTGAGTTGTTTGTGCGTACACCTCAGGGAGCCATCCTGACCGATGCGGGGAGGCAAATCCTGCCCGCTGCTCAGGAGGCTGCCAGACGTTTGTACCGGATACGCAACGAGGCTCAGGAGGTAGCGGGGGTGGCCGCCAGGTCCCTGCAATTCGCGGCCACTCACTCCCTGTCGTTTACATTTTTCCCCAAGTGGCTTCGCAGCTCGGAAAACGGTGCCCCCATCGAGTCGGTGCAACTGCACTCCGACAGTATGGCTGTCTGTGAACAGATGCTGATACATGGGCAGGTGCAGTTTCTGCTCTGCCACCGCCACCCCGATGTACCGCCTTTGCTGGCACCTGATCAGTTCATCGGCAAGAAGGTGGGTGAGGACGTGCTCGTTCCTCTGGCGAGTGCTTCTGCCCACTTCGGTACATCTCCCGCGGCGTTACCTTACCTCGCTTACACCCATGAGTCGGGTCTGGGGCGCATCGTCGCTCACCGCCTGCGTGGCAAGGAAGACTACCTGCACCTCAAACCGCTTTTCAGCACCCACCTCGCGGCGGTGCTGATGTCCATGGCCCTGGAAAGCAAGGGCGTGGCGTGGTTGCCCAAGAGCCTCACCGAGCAGGAAATACTCGATGGGCGTCTGGTCAGAGCCCTCGACGAAAGCTGGGATATACCTCTGGAAATTCATCTGACTCGCCCGGCAGCGCCACTCAGTCAATCTGCCGAAGACTTCTGGGCACGGATCGGCAGCAACTGATTTAACGCCGATCACTTAAGGCCTAAACAAAACTGGTGGGAGACAGCTTGCTGGCGAAAGGGCCTGTGAACCGGCAGAAACTCTGCATCTGTACACAGGAGCGTCGCCAGCAAGGTGTCTCCTACAAAGTGATTTATGACCCTGAATGATCGCGCTTTTCAGGCTGCCATAAACCAAAAACCCCCTGCATGAGCAGAGGGTTGATGGTGTTTCAGCGCTTTGTTACCTGAGTGTCATTGGCAAGCTTCGCAATCCGGCTCGTCAATGGCGCAGGCCTTTGGCACTGGGGCCGGGCCGGCGGGTGCTGCTTCGGCTGGACGTGGCGCGGTGATCGCGGAGTCGTCCGGGCCGTGGCCGCCGCTCGATACTGCGTTGAGCTTGCCGGTGTTGATGGTCGACTTCTCGGTGCTGGTCGCAGCCAGGGCACGGAGGTAGTAAGTGGTTTTCAGACCACGGTACCAGGCCATGCGGTAGGTCACGTCCAGTTTCTTGCCCGAAGCGCCAGCGATGTAGAGGTTCAGGGACTGAGCCTGATCGATCCACTTCTGACGGCGGCTTGCGGCGTCGACGATCCACTTGGTTTCCACTTCGAACGCGGTGGCGTAAAGCTCTTTGAGCTCCTGCGGAATGCGCTCGATCTGTTGTACGGAACCGTCGTAGTACTTCAGGTCGTTGATCATGACCGAGTCCCACAGATCGCGTGCCTTGAGGTCGCGAACCAGGTACGGGTTGATCACGGTGAATTCGCCCGACAGGTTCGATTTCACGTACAGGTTCTGATAGGTCGGTTCGATCGACTGCGATACGCCGGTGATGTTGGCGATGGTCGCGGTCGGTGCGATGGCCATGATGTTCGAGTTACGGATACCTTTCTGAACGCGGGCACGTACCGGCGCCCAGTCCAGGGTTTCCTTCAGGTCGACATCGATGTACTTCTGGCCACGGGCTTCGATCAGGATCTGTTGCGAATCCAGTGGCAGGATGCCCTTGGACCACAGCGAACCCTGGAACGTCTCGTAGGCGCCGCGCTCGTCCGCCAGGTCACAGGATGCCTGGATGGCGTAGTAGCTGACCGCTTCCATGGAAGTGTCGGCGAACTCGACGGCCGCTTGCGAACCGTACGGGATGTGCTGCAGGTACAGCGCGTCCTGGAAGCCCATGATGCCCAGGCCGACCGGACGGTGGCGGAAGTTGGAGTTCTTCGCCTGCGGTACCGAGTAGTAGTTGATGTCGATCACGTTGTCGAGCATGCGAACCGCTACATCGACAGTACGCTTGAGCTTGTCGGTGTCCAGCTTGCCGTTGACGATGTGGTTCGGCAGGTTGATCGAGCCCAGGTTGCAGACCGCGATCTCGTCCTTGTTGGTGTTCAGGGTGATCTCGGTGCACAGGTTCGAGCTGTGGACCACGCCCACGTGCTGCTGCGGGCTGCGCAGGTTGCACGGGTCCTTGAAGGTCAGCCATGGGTGGCCGGTCTCGAACAGCATCGAGAGCATCTTGCGCCACAGATCCTTGGCCTGGATGGTCTTGAACAGCTTGATCTTGCCTGGGTACTCGGTCAGGGCTTCGTAGTACTCGTAACGCTCTTCGAAGGCCTTGCCGGTCAGGTCGTGCAGGTCCGGTACTTCCGATGGCGAGAACAGGGTCCACTGGCCGTCATCGAAGACGCGCTTCATGAACAGATCAGGGATCCAGTTGGCGGTGTTCATGTCGTGGGTACGACGACGATCATCACCGGTGTTCTTGCGCAGCTCGATGAACTCTTCAATGTCCATGTGCCAGGTTTCCAGGTAGGCACAGACAGCGCCTTTGCGCTTGCCGCCCTGGTTGACCGCAACGGCGGTGTCGTTGACCACTTTCAGGAAAGGTACGACGCCTTGCGACTTGCCGTTGGTGCCCTTGATGTAGGAGCCCAGAGCACGAACCGGAGTCCAGTCGTTGCCCAGGCCGCCTGCGAATTTGGACAGCATGGCGTTGTCGTGGATGGCGTGGTAGATGCCCGACAGGTCATCCGGCACGGTGGTCAGGTAGCAGCTGGACAGCTGTGGACGCAGGGTACCGGCGTTGAACAGTGTCGGCGTCGACGACATGTAGTCGAAGGACGACAACAGGTTGTAGAACTCGATGGCGCGATCTTCCTTGGCTTTCTCTTCGATCGCCAGGCCCATGGCCACACGCATGAAGAAGATCTGCGGCAGTTCGAAACGCACGCCATCCTTATGGATGAAGTAACGGTCATACAGGGTTTGCAGGCCCAGGTAAGTGAACTGCTGGTCGCGCTCGTGGTTGATCGCCTTGCCCAGCTTGACCAGATCGAAGTCGGCCAGCACAGGGTTGAGCAGTTCGTACTTGATACCGGTGGCGATGTAGGCAGGCAGGGCCTTGGCGTACAGGTCGGCCATTTCGTGGTGCGTGGCGCTGTCGGCGACTTCCAGGAAGCTCAGGCCTTCGGCACGCAGGGTGTCCATCAGCAGGCGGGCGGTGACGAACGAGTAGTTCGGCTCACGCTCGACCAGAGTACGGGCAGTCATGACCAGTGCGGTGTTGACGTCTTTCAGTGCAACGCCGTCGTACAGGTTTTTCAGGGTTTCGGTCTGGATCAGGTTGGCGTCGACTTCAGCCAGGCCTTCGCACGCTTCGGTAACGATGGTGTTCAGACGACCCATGTCCAGCGGCGTCAGGCTGCCGTCGGCACGAGTGATGCGGATCGACGGGTGAGCCTGGACTTCGCTTTCGGTAGCGCGGCCAGCACGCTCCTTGGCACGGGAGTCACGATAGATGACGTAGTCGCGAGCGACTTTCTGCTCACCGGCACGCATCAGGGCCAGTTCGACCTGGTCCTGGATTTCTTCGATGTGGATGGTGCCGCCCGATGGCATGCGACGCTTGAAGGTCGCGGTGACTTGCTCGGTCAGACGTGCAACGGTGTCGTGGATGCGCGACGAGGCGGCAGCATTGCCACCTTCAACTGCAAGAAACGCTTTGGTGATAGCGACGGTGATCTTGTCATCGGTGTACGCAACAACAGTGCCGTTACGCTTGATCACGCGCAGTTGACCAGGTGCGGTCGCGGTCAGGTCCTGTTGGCCCTGGCTCGATTGCGGCGCATTGGTCGGCGAGTTCTCGCGAGTTGTGTCTGTTTGCATGGGTGTCTCCACGTTCTTTAAGTTTGTTTGGGCAGCCAGGCCACCCACCGATCCGTCTTGAGGCATTCAGCCGCCAAAAGGGGCGACTGCAAAGGACTTCAAAACGGAGAAAGGAGCGCTTGATCACCGCTCCCGGGCTTTGAAGTCAAAAGGGGAATGGTTCGATGGCCATTCCCTTGAAAATCTGATGAATATTGCTCATTTGATGTTGCAAAACGTGTACCGGCTTGCCAAAGGCTGGCGCGGTCGATTGGGCTATTGAACACGTCTTAAAGTTCAACCGTGCAGGCACAAGAAAAATGCTTGAATTTCTCGATTGAGTTGTGTTGGCGTTTCTCCACAAAACCCTACATGTAGGGTGTCGCTTCGGATCGGGCTACAAGATAATGCGTTTGGGACATCAATTGCAACGCACAGCCTGTGGATAAGCTTGTGCGTAGTTTGTGTATGAATCGCCCATATCGCGTGTAGGCCGCATAACTACTGAGCTGGACCGTTTGTCATTGTTTTTTACATCTGTTGGCGGCTCTGAGCGGATTTTTGCGGGCGCGAACCCTATCACAAAAAACGCATCGTGCAAGGCCGCTCTGGCATGTCGTGTGCTTGTCCCAGCGCTTGCTACAATCGCCTCCACCGATGCGATAGAAAACGCCTTGCATAACAACAATCAGGAGGCAGCTTGTGGAGCAAGAAAACTGGCAGGTGCTGATCGTCGAAGATGATCGGCGATTGGCCGAGTTGACCTGTGATTATCTGCAGAGCAACGGCCTGAGCGTGGCCATCGAGGGCAATGGCGCTCTGGCGGCGGCGCGCATCATTGATGAGCAGCCGGATCTGGTGATCCTCGACCTGATGCTTCCCGGCGAAGACGGTCTGAGCATCTGCCGCAAGGTGCGCGGCCGTTATGACGGGCCGATCCTGATGCTCACCGCACGCACCGACGATTCCGATCAGATCCAGGGGCTGGACACAGGTGCTGACGATTTTGTCTGCAAACCTGTTCACCCGCGCGTGTTGCTGGCGCGCATCCACGCCTTGCTGCGGCGCAGTGAAGCACCGCAAGTGCCTGCCGCCGAGTTGCGCCGTCTGGTGTTCGGCCCGCTGGTGGTGGATAACGCCTTGCGCGAGGCCTGGCTGCGGGATCAAAGCATCGAGCTGACTGGTGCCGAGTTCGATCTGTTGTGGCTGCTGGTCGCCAATGCCGGGCGCATCCTGTCGCGGGAAGAAATCTTCACGGCCTTGCGTGGTGTGGGCTATGACGGCCAGGACCGCTCCATCGACGTGCGTATTTCGCGCATTCGCCCGCGTATCGGCGACGATCCGATTCACCCGCGTCTGATCAAAACGGTGCGCAGCAAGGGCTATCTGTTTGTGCCTGAAGCCGCGCAGGACATGAACAGCTTTGTCCTGAACGGCTGACCCCCATGAACTCCATTTTTCTGCGCATCTATGGCGGCATGCTGGGCGTACTGGTGTTGGTGGCCTTGCTCGGGGTGCTGGCGCTGCATCTGCTCAATCAGGAGCGAAGCGGGCAATACCGCGAGCGGCTGGCCCACGGCACCTTTACGGTAATGGCCGATAACCTGATCCCCTTGAATGACATCGAGCGTCGTCGTGCGCTGGCGGTATGGGAACGCTTGTTGGGGATTCCACTGAGCCTGCAAAGTGTCGAACAGGCAAACCTGGACAGCAGTGCCCGCAGCCGCTTGCAGCGCGGGCAGGTGGTGGTCGAGCAGATCGGCCCGCATGCGGCCAGGGTCTATCGTCAGCTCAGTGATAATGAGCACTTGTTGCTGACCGGCGAGGTGCAGCAAATCACTGAGCAGTTGGCGCGGGCCACCATCTATTTATTGATCGACGAACTGGTGCGCCTGCCGGTCGATGAACAACCGGCCCGGCTGCAAGCCTTGCGGGTGAGCAAGGGCTTTGGCTTTGATCTGAACCTCATTGCACTGGATCAGGCCGATCTGGATGACGATCAGCGCCGGCGTGTCTATGAGGGCGATACGGTCATGGCGCTGGGCAAGGGCGGTGATTCCATCCGCGTGCTGTCCGGGATCGTCGATACCAACTGGGTGCTGGAAATCGGCCCGCTGTACCAGATGAATCCTTATCCGCCCCAACTGCTGGTGCTGATTGCCCTGTTGGGGCTGTGTTTTATCGGCGTGGTGGTTTACCTGTTGGTGCGGCCTCTTGAACGACGGGTGCAGGCGCTGGAAGCGGCTGCCACTTTGATCGCCAAAGGCAGCCTGCAAACGCGGGTCCCCACCGAAGGCTCCGACTCCATCGGGCGTCTGGCAGCCGCGTTCAACAGCATGGCCGAGCACTTGCAGCGCTCGCTGATGATCCAGCGCGAACTGGTGCGTGCGGTGTCCCATGAACTGCGCACGCCAGTGTCGCGTTTGCGCTTTGGTCTGGAGATGATTCAGGACGCAGCCACGCCTGAGGCCCGCCAGAAATACATGACCGGCATGGACCACGACATTCAGGACCTCGACAAGCTCGTGGACGAGATGTTGACCTATGCGCGACTGGAGCAGGGCGCGCCGACCCTGAATTTCCAGCGTATCGATCTGGACCTGTTGATCAATCGGGTGATCGCGGAACTGGCGCCCTTGCGCGCCAATGTCCGGGTCGCGCGTGGCGAATGTGTGATAACCACCGTGGGTGAGTCAGCCTGGGTGGATGCCGAACCTCGTTACATGCATCGGGCGGTGCAGAATCTGGTGAGCAACGCCATGCGCCATGCCGAGTCGCAAGTCAGCATCAGCTATCGACTGGAGCCGGGATGCTGTCGTCTCGATGTCGAAGACGACGGCCCCGGCGTGCCGGAAAGTGCCTGGGAGCAAATCTTCACGCCTTTCATGCGTCTGGATGACAGCCGCACCCGAGCGTCCGGCGGGCACGGGCTGGGGTTGTCCATCGTGCGGCGAATCATCAACTGGCACGAAGGCCGCGCATCCATCGACCGCAGCGGGAGTCTGGGCGGCGCCTGTTTCACGCTGGTCTGGCCGCGCATTCAGGAATCGCGATGAACACATTGTTCGCTGGGCCGCTGGCGCGGTTCGGGCAGACGCTGCTGGCGGCAGATGATCCGCGACGGGTGACGGCGTTGCCCGATTTGCTTCACAAGGACTCGCTGGATGCTTTACTGACCGGGCTTTACGGGCCGGATTTGATGGCCGCTCATTTGCCGGTGCTGGTGTCGCAATGGGCCAAGTATTACTTCATGCAGGCCATTCCGCCGCTGGTGGTTGCCAGCCTTGTTCATGGCTGGCACTGGCCGCTGAAGCTGGAGCAGGTGGCGGTAGCGCTGGATGAGCGGGGCGTGCCGACGGGAGTGAAGCTGCTGGGCGAAGGGGCGGCATGGGGTGAGTTACCGGTCGATCCCTTTCAGCGTTTCGCCAGCCTGCTGGACGATAACCTGCAACCGTTCATTGAGGCATTGAGCGCTTATGGTGATTTGGCCGGGGGAGTGCTGTGGTGCAGCGTCGGGGATTATCTGGAAGGTTGTCTGTTGCAACTGGGCCAGTGCAGCGAGGTATCGCTGGAGGCAGGGCAGGCGTTGCTGGCTGCGCGAGTGCGCCCGGACGGCAGGCGCAACCCGTTGTTCAGGGCGGTGAGTTATAGCGGGCAGCGTCGTCAGCGCCGCACGTGCTGCCTGAGTTATCAGGTCGAGTGGGTCGGGCGCTGCGAGCATTGCCCGTTGCCGGCCTGATTCAGGCTGCGATGCTGACCAGGCTCAACAAGTGCTGATCCTGCACGCTGAACTGGCCTTCCAGTTCCTTGCCGCTGTGCCATTCACTGGACAGGTCCATCAATAGACGCAGGCGTACGCTGCCATCGGCTGACCATTCCAGCAGTTGCGCGTCTTCAAAGTAGAAGCGTTTCTGCACGATGGGGTAGAGCGCCTTGAACAGCGCTTCCTTGATCGAGAAGGTCAGGGTGACCCGTAGCGCTATTTCTTCTTGCGGGCCTGCTGCCATGGCGGCCAGTTCATCGGCGGTGAGGATTTCTCCGGCCAGCCGTGTGGCGCGGTCGGTGCTCAACAGGTTTTCGGTATCCAGCCCCAGCCCGCGCCATTGTTGTCTGGGCGCAACGATGGCGGCTGCCCAGCCGGTGCTGTGGGTGATCGAGCCGCAGATATCGGTCGGCCAGATCGGCGCACGATCTTCGCCAATAGTGGGGACGTACAGGCGCTCATCGAGTTGTCGCAACGCTTCACGGGCGCAGAGCCGACCGGCGAGGAATTCCGCCTGACGCTTGGCGACCGAGCGCTGAATGCTGGCGGGCGGCGCGATGGCGCAACGCTGGAAATCGCCTTCGACCAGTTTTTGCGGGTCGAAATGACTGCTGACCAATATTGCACCCGGCACAGCGTGTGGCAGAGGCCAGTGTCGCGTGGGTTCGGAGCAGCAGGTGGGGAATGTCGGGATTTGAGTCATGGGATGCATTGTATTTGCTTCGCGAATGAATTCGCTCCTACACAGTTCTGTAGGAGCGAATTCATTCGCGAAAGGTTGATCAACCAAATATCTTCTTGAAGAACGCTTGCATGTCCGCCCACGAACTCTGGTCGGCGGCCTTGTCGTAGCCGATGTCCGGGCCGCCATGGTCGCCGTGGCTCAAGCGGTCGGCGTCGGGGTTGGTGAAGCCGTGTTTCGCGCCTTCGATGCTGACGAACTTGTAGTCAGCCTTGGCGTCGTCCATTTCCTTCTTGAAGGCAAGGACGTGTTCAGGCGTGACCATGCTGTCCTTGGCGCCATGCTCTACCAGCATTGGAACCTTGATGCCCGGTTTGGCAGGCGTATTGGTTACCAGCGCGCCATGGAAACTCACTACGCCCGCCAGTGGTTCGCCGCGACGTGCCGCATCAAGCACGATCTTGCCGCCGAAGCAGTAGCCGATGGCAGCGATCTTTGCCGGGTTGGTCTGTGGCTGTTTCTTCAGTTGCTCAAGGCCTGCGTCGAAGCGCTTGTCTGCTGCATCGCTGTCCTTGAGAGCTGCCTGCATGAAGGCCAGAGCGTCCTTGGGGTGTTCGGTGTTCTTGCCGTCGCCGTACATGTCGATGGCCAGAGCGCTGTAACCCAGTGCGGCGAGATCGCGGGCGCGACGTTTGGCGTAATCGTTCAGCCCCCACCATTCGTGAACCACCAGCACGCCGGGGCGCTGGCCCTTGATGGCGTCGTCGTAGGCGTAGTAACCCACCAGTTTTGTACCGTCGGCACTTTTGTAATCGATCTGTTCGGTCTTGATCGCTGCCTGGGCCAGGCCGGTGAGGCTCATCATGATCAACGCAATCCACACACGCATGTTCAGTTCCTTCTAGCAGGAGGGAATAAAGGGCACAGCTTAGACGATTCCGCTTTTTTATCCTGTACTTGTGTTCAGCGCAGGTTCAGAGCGCGTTCAGTAACAGTTCAGGCCATGGGGGCTACTGTGAAATCGTACTTTGACAGTGTCCCCGATCGCAAAAGGAGTCCTTATGTTGAACATCAACAAGTTTTTCCTGGCGTTGGCTTTTCTGGGTGGCAGTGCTGCGGCGCAGGCCAGTGATGGGCGGTTGGAGCCGGCACGTATCGAGTTCGGTAAAACCAGCGAGAGGCTTGACGATGCCAATGGCTGGAGCCATGGTCTGGGTCAGCATGAGCCGTTGGTTTCTTCAACAGGGGCGCTCTATTCGCCGGCTATTTATGGCAGTCTTTCAGGCACCTACAATGGCGTGTCTGTCAGCCGCGAGGCCCTGCTGGGCGGATATGATGTAAAACAGCGTTTGCCCTTGAGCACGATGCTGTCGAGTACCGATTCGGCAAAGTCGTTTCATTATTTGTCTTAGGGGAGAGCTGCATGAAGTTGTTGGTGGTCGAGGATGAGGCGCTGCTACGTCATCACTTGTGGACTCGCTTGACCGAAGCGGGCCATGTGGTGGAGGCGGTGGCCAATGCCGAGGAGGCGCTGTATCAGGTCGGGCAGTTCAATCATGATCTGGCCGTGATCGATCTTGGATTGCCGGGTATTGGCGGGCTGGACCTCATCCGCCAGTTGCGTGCTCAAGGCAAGGCGTTTCCGATCCTGATTCTCACCGCCCGCGGCAACTGGCAGGACAAGGTCGAAGGGCTGGCTGCCGGTGCGGATGATTACGTGGTCAAGCCGTTCCAGTTCGAGGAGCTTGAAGCGCGACTCAATGCCTTGTTGCGTCGTTCCAGTGGCTTCATCCAGTCGACCATCACGGCGGGGCCTTTGTTGCTTGACCTCAATCGCAAGCAGGCCGCACTGGACGAACAGCCATTGGCGCTGACGGCCTACGAATACCGGATTCTCGAATACCTGATGCTTCATCACCAGCAAGTGGTGCCCAAGGAGCGCCTGATGGAGCAGTTGTACCCTGACGACGATGAGCGCGATCCGAATGTGATCGAGGTGCTGGTCGGGCGCCTGCGCCGCAAGCTGGAAGGTAGCGTGGCATTCAAACCTATCGATACGGTGCGTGGCATGGGGTATCTGTTCACTGAGCGCTGTACATGATTCGTTCGCTGCGCCTGCGTTTGATGCTGGCCGCTGCAACTCTGGCGGTGATTTTCATGTTGCTGATGCTGCCTGCCTTGCAGGGCGCATTCAGCCTGGCATTGCGTGGCGCAATCGAGCAGCGTCTGGCGTCGGATGTGACGACCATGATTTCAGCCGCGCGTGTCGAAGACGGGCGCCTGCTGATGCCATCGCTGTTGCCCAGCGAACAGTTCAACCTGCCGGGCAGCCGCTTGCTTGGCTATATCTATAACCTTCAGGGCCAACTGGTCTGGCGCTCGCTGGGCACTGAAGGTGAAAACATCAAATACCACCCGCACTATGACGGCCAGGGCAGTCAGTTTTCCAAGATAAAGGAAGCCAACGGCGACGAGTATTTCGTCTATGACGCCGAGATTCGCCTGCTGGGCGGGCGCAATGCGGCGTTCAGTATCGTGGCCCTGCAACCCTTGCGCGACTATCAGGAAACCATCGCTGGCCTGCGACAGAAACTGTACCTGGGGTTTGGCGGGGCCTTGCTGGTGCTGCTGGGGTTGCTGTGGCTTGGGCTGACCTGGGGGCTGCGAGCGCTCAAGGGCTTGAGTCAGGAGCTGGATCAGGTTGAGGCGGGCGCCCGCGATAGCTTGAGTGAAGAGCATCCCAGCGAATTGCTACGCCTGACCGACTCCCTGAACCGCCTGTTACGTAGCGAGCGCGAGCAGCGCACCCGGTATCGTGATTCTCTTGGGGACCTGGCCCATAGCCTGAAAACACCGCTGGCGGTGTTGCAGGGTGTCAGTGAAAACATCGCCAAACGCCCGGAAGATGTGGAGCAGGCCAGGGTTCTGCAGTCGCAGATCGAGCGTATGAGCCAGCAGATCGGTTACCAATTACAACGTGCCAGCCTGCGCAAGAGCGGTCTGGTGCGGCATCACGTGATGCTGCGCCCGGTGGTCGAAAGCCTGTGCAACACCCTGGAGAAGGTTTACCGCGACAAGCAGGTCAAGGTCACGCTGGACCTGCCCGAGCAATGCCAGGTGCCGATGGAAGAGGGCGCATTGCTGGAAATGCTCGGCAACCTGCTGGAAAACGCTTACCGGCTCTGCCTTGGCGAAGTCAGGGTCAGTTTTCAGTCATCTGCAACGGGTGACGAATTGTGCGTCGAGGACGATGGTCCCGGCATCCCGCTGCGCCAGCGAGCGCGCATTCTTGAGCGCGGCGAGCGGCTTGACCGCCAGAATCCGGGGCAGGGCATCGGGCTGGCGGTGGTCAAGGACATCATCGAAAGCTACAGCGCCCGCCTGACCCTGGGCGATTCACCGCTGGGCGGGGCGGTGTTCAGGATTCATTTTCTGGCGTGATCATCGTTTTGTGTGAGGGGCCTTGGCCGCGACGGGGGATGCTCTGGTCGACAATCACAACCTCCATTAGGCGGATACCCGCCACCCTTTCGGTTTTTTTATTCGCTATCGGCGGAAAACCGCCACTGTCATGGCCTTTTCATACTAGTGTTTATACAGCGACGCCTTGTGATCCGGGCTCTGGATGATTTTTTCCAGGAGTGGCACGCCGCTTGCTACTTGTCGTCGTAGAGAACTGCCCTGTGCAAACTCGACACAACAAATCCCTCCAGTGCAGGAGGGTTAGTGCTTTATAGGCTCGCGTGCATCAGGTGAGATGCCGACGACGCCCTTGAGGATAACAACAATGACGACTCGTCAGCCCTTCTACAAAACACTGTACTTTCAGGTAATCGTAGCGATTGTCATCGGTATCCTGATCGGCCACTTCTATCCAGATACCGGCAAGGCCTTGAAGCCGCTGGGTGACGGGTTCATCAAACTGATCAAGATGGTCATCGCCCCCATCATCTTCTGTACGGTCGTCAGTGGTATCGCCGGCATGCAGAACATGAAATCGGTCGGCAAGACCGGTGGCTATGCACTGCTGTACTTCGAGATCGTTTCGACTCTGGCCCTGATCATCGGTCTGGTAGTAGTCAACGTCGTCAAGCCGGGTGTCGGCATGAACATCGACGTCAGCACTCTGGATGCCTCCAAGATTGCTGCCTATGTCACCGCCGGTAAAGACCAGAGCATCGTCGGCTTTATCCTCAACGTGATTCCGAACACCATCGTCGGCGCGTTTGCCAACGGCGATATCCTGCAAGTACTGATGTTCTCGGTGATCTTCGGCTTCGCCCTGCATCGCCTGGGTGCCTATGGCCGTCCGGTCCTGGACTTCATCGATCGCTTCGCTCACGTGATGTTCAACATCATCAACATGATCATGAAGCTGGCGCCTGTCGGTGCGTTCGGTGCCATGGCCTTCACCATCGGCGCCTACGGTGTGGGTACCCTGGTGCAGCTCGGTCAGTTGATGATCTGCTTCTACATCACCTGCTTCCTGTTCGTGATGCTGGTTCTGGGCGCCATCTGCCGTGCTCACGGTTTCACCATCTCCAAGGTGATCCGCTACATCCGTGAAGAGCTGCTGATCGTACTGGGTACTTCCTCTTCGGAATCCGCCCTGCCACGCATGCTGATCAAGATGGAGCGCCTGGGTGCTCAGAAGTCGGTGGTTGGTCTGGTTATCCCGACCGGTTACTCCTTCAACCTGGACGGCACCTCGATCTACCTGACCATGGCTGCCGTGTTCATCGCTCAGGCGACCAACACCGAGATGGACATCTCTCACCAGATCACCCTGTTGCTGGTGCTGCTGCTGTCCTCCAAAGGTGCTGCTGGCGTGACCGGTAGCGGCTTCATCGTTCTGGCTGCAACCCTGTCGGCCGTAGGCCACCTGCCGGTTGCCGGTCTGGCGCTGATCCTGGGTATCGACCGCTTCATGTCCGAAGCCCGCGCCCTGACCAACCTGGTAGGTAACGCTGTTGCAACTCTGGTTGTTGCCAAGTGGGTTGGCGAGCTGGACAACGACAAGCTGCAGGCCGAACTGGCTTCCGGTGGTACTTCCATCGTCGAAACCCGTCATGAAGATGACCTGGGTGTCGCTGAAGGCCCGGCTCCTGTCGACACTGGCAAGACCGTCTGACACGCGCTGAATGATAAAAAACCCATCTTCGGATGGGTTTTTTTATACCTGCGATTCCTGCGGGGCGGGATTACTCCACGCGGGTCTCACCGCTGAAAACCAGTGTCTGGCGGCAGCGTCGGCACAGGTAGCGCCGGCCTTTGGAAACCATGTTGTGGCGTTGCGCCGAGAAGGGGAAGTCGCTCCCGGCGCAGGGGCAGCGATAGATGTAACGGGTCACGCTGCGCCGTTCGATGGCGTAGGTGTGGCAGCGGTTGGGCGGCAGCTCGTACACGCCGCGCATGATCAGTTGCCACTCTTCGCCATGGGGCTGGATACGGTCCCCGAAAAGCTGATGGGCAATCATGTGGGCGACTTCATGGGGCACGGTCTGGCGCAGGAAGTCTTCGGTGTTTTCCCGATACAGCTGCGGGTTGAAGCGCAGCATATTCTCGTGCAGGTGCGCGACGCCGGCTTTCTGGCCGCGCAGCTTGAGGCTGACGACAGGGCGCTTGAAAGTGCGTTTGAAAAAGGCTTCGGCTTGTTGGTAACAGGTTTCGACGCGGGAGTTGATTTGCTCAGGCATGCTGTGTGGCTCTCCAGATGCCTCAAGTATGCCGTAAAGCAGTGTGGGGCTGAAAACCCCAACCGCCAGATGGTTGGTCGCTGCGGCGGGCCGCATGGGTGCGCTGCCCGCCTGACGATGGTTCAACTGGTATATTCCGGGCCGACCCCGACTCCCCACAGCACGACGGTAAATGCCATGATCGCGACCAGCACCACCAGGCCCACGGCGAGGATGGAGCTGGAAAACATGAAGCCTTCCTCGGAGGGAATATTCATGAAGGTCGGCAGGCCGACATAGAGCAGATAGACCGTGTAGCAAATGGCTGCTGTCCCCACCAGCATGCCCAGCCACATATGCGGATAGAGCGCCGCCAGCCCGCCGATGAACAGCGGCGTGGCCGTATAGGTGGCGAAAGCGATGCACCTTGCCAGAGTGGGCGTGGCGTCATAGGTGCGTGCCATCCAGTGAATGAAGCCGCCCATCACCGCAACGCCCAGCAACATGGAGATATATGACATGAGCGTCATCCATATCGCGCTGCCATGGGTGAGCATGACTGGCGGTCGATCTCCGATCACCCAGCCGATCTGTGTCGTGCCTATATAGGCGGAAACCGCCGGGATCGCAGCCAGGATCAGGGTGTGAGTGAGGTACATGTGGCCAATGCTTTCTTCTTCGCCACGTATCTGTCTCCATTCCCGATCGGGATGCGTGAACAATCCCCATACGTGATGGATCATAGGGTTACTCCTTCATCTCGTGGATTGAAGGCCACAAGCCTGAAATGCGACCTCACCACGCAGTATAGAAAGCATGGCAAGGGGAAGAGCGGCGGGCTTAGAGTGTTTGGCCATTTGCAGGGGGCTGTTAATAGCCTGCTTCGATAAGCCAGTTGTTTAACGATTCGCAGGTTGTGCGTAAAATGGCTGCCCTTTCCCCGAAGTCACCAGCGGATACCACCAGCATCATGGGCACCCTTTCAGTCAATCAGAACAAACTGCAGAAACGCCTGCGTCGGCTGGCCGGCGAAGCGGTTACCGACTTCAACATGATTGAAGATGGCGACAAGGTGATGGTCTGTCTCTCCGGTGGCAAGGACAGCTACACCATGCTCGACGTGCTGATGCACCTGCAGAAGGTCGCGCCGATCAAGTTCGAGATCGTAGCCGTGAACATGGACCAGAAGCAGCCGGGCTTTCCAGAGCATGTGCTGCCTGCCTATCTGGCCACTCTGGGCATCGAGTACCACATCGTCGAAAAAGACACCTATTCGGTGGTCAAGGAGCTGGTCCCGGAAGGAAAGACCACCTGCTCGCTGTGCTCGCGCCTGCGCCGCGGCACCTTGTACACCTTCGCCGATGAAATCGGTGCCACCAAAATGGCGCTGGGGCATCACCGCGACGATATCGTCGAAACCTTCTTTCTCAACATGTTCTTCAACGGTTCGCTCAAGGCCATGCCGCCCAAGCTGCGCTCCGACGATGGCCGCAACGTGGTGATTCGCCCGCTTGCCTACTGCCATGAGAAGGACATTCAGGCGTATTCGGACTTCAAGGAGTTCCCGATCATTCCATGCAACCTGTGCGGCTCGCAGGAAAACCTGCAACGTCAGGTAGTCAAGGAAATGCTCATCGAGTGGGAGCGCAAGACACCCGGCCGTACCGAAAGCATCTTCCGCGCCTTGCAGAACGTCCATCCTTCGCAACTGGCCGACCGCAACCTGTTCGACTTCACCAGCCTGCGCATGGACGAAACCGCAGCCTCGCGGTTCGTCAATGTGGTGAATATCTGACCTGTCAGTGATTCACGGTAAACGCCAACATCGCTGAAAGCTGGCACATCGGTCGCCCGCTTTCAGCGTGCCACTGATTGAAGGCGTCCTGCACGATGGCCTGATCACGCTTGCTGGTCGGTACTTTATCGACGATGTTCTGCGCGTTCAGGGCGGCCACTACATCCTGGCTCGGGATAAAGGTGTCCTTGCCCACCATGCGCAGGAAACGTGGCGCTGAAAGCCCGCCCATCTGGTTGCCGTGTCTGGCCAGGTATTGCCAGAGGCCGGTGATGTCATCGACCGGCCACTGGGCGATGAATTTGGCGAAGCTGCCGTGTTCCTGGGCGATATCCAGAATCAGTTGCGCATTGCGCGGCACGCTCTTGAGCTTGCCCAGGTGGCGAATGATGCGGGTGTCCTGCATCAGTCGCTCCAGATGATCGGCGCCCATCAGCACGACCTTTTCCGGGTCGAAGCGAAAGAAAACCTCCTCGAAAGCCGGCCACTTTGCATCTACCAGGCTGTGTTTCAAGCCAGCACGAAATACCCGCAGGGCCATGGTCGACAGATAGCGATCATCGCCGAAAGCCATCAGTTGCTTCGGCGTATGCGGCACCGGCAGCAGCGCCTCAAGTGCCTTGGCGGAGCCGAAACGGTTCAGGCAGTATTCGTTCAGCCATTTGTAATCGAGCATCGGTTCTCCATAAGCAGGTGGGATCAGTCACAAACAAAACTTGTGGGAGGCAGCTTGCTGGCGAAAAGGCCTGAAAATCGGCAGATATTCTGCGTCTGTACGTGAAGTCGCCAGCAAGCTGCCTCCCACAAAGTGATTTATGACCTTAACGGATAGGCATTGTTTGGTCGGTGCGATCAAGTTGTGATTTCCACCTGACATACAGCAACGCACTGATGAATACCGCCACACTGGCCAGCATTTCCAGCACGCCGAACAGCCAGCGGTTCGGGTCGAAGGCCGCCAGGGCACCTTTGATGAAATACAGGTTGATGACAAAACAGGTCCAGGAGTGCCCTCGGGTTTTACCCAGTAGCATGCCGGGTGCCAGCAACAGCAAAGGCAACAGCTCGACGGCCAGGATCACATGGGGACGGGCGCCATGCAGGTCGGCGATAAACAGGTAATACACCGACAGCAGGGCGATCATGCCCAGAAAGCAGATCAGGCTCGCGGCCCGGCTGATGCGTACCCGTGGCTCCAGCCATTCCCTGGGTGGCAGCACTTTGGGCTTTTTAGCCACGGGGCGTCTCCAGTTGCAACGCGGTTTTTGCCAGACGCTGGCCAAGGGCGCGGCACAGTTCGGTTTCATGACGATCCAGCGGCCGCTTGCCGTCAGGCCCCGCATGATGGCTGGCGCCGTAAGGTGTGCCGCCACCGGCGGTTTCCAGCAGAGCGGCTTCGCTGTAAGGCAGGCCCATGACCAGCATGCCGTGATGCAGCAAGGGCAGCAGCATCGACATCAGGGTGGTTTCCTGGCCGCCATGCAGGCTGGCGGTGGAGGTGAACACGCTGGCCGGTTTGCCCACCAGGGCGCCGGTCAGCCAGAGGTTGCTGGTGCCGTCCAGAAAGTATTTGAGCGGCGCGGCCATGTTGCCGAAGCGGGTCGGGCTGCCCAGCGCCAGGCCGGAGCAGTTTTTCAGGTCGTCCAGCGTGGCATACAGCGCGCCGTTTTCCGGAATATCCGATGCTGTGGCTTCGCAGTCGGCGGAGACGGCGGGCACGGTGCGCAGGCGTGCTTCCATGCCGCCCATTTCAATGCCGCGAGCGATCTGGCGGGCCATCTCGCTGGTCGAACCGTTGCGGCTATAGAACAGAACCAGAATATAAGGCGTGCTCACGGCAATAGCTCCAGTATGTTTTCTGGAGGACGGCCGATGACGGCCTTGTCGCCAGCGACCAGGATTGGCCGTTCGATCAGTTTCGGATGGGAGGCCATGGCCGCGATCAGTTGCTCGTCGCTCAGGCTTGGGTCAGCCAGGTTCAGGGCCTTGTAGTCATCTTCGCCGCTGCGCAGCAATTGCCGTGCGCCAATGCCCAGCTTGCCCAGCAGCTCGCGCAATTGTGCGGCATCCGGTGGGGTTTCAAGATACAGAACGATGTCCGGAGTCAGGCCACGGGCCTGCAGCAGTTCCAGCGCACCGCGGGATTTCGAGCAGCGCGGGTTGTGATAAAGCTTCAGATCAGTCATTTGCAGGTCGCATCTTGCGTAGAGTGGCGCGTATTCTACCTGTGCGATGGCGCAGGTCGACATGATCAGGCGCATCTCGGTGAACCGTTTTATAGAGAAAGTCGAGGAAGGAAGCACAGATGGCGAGGCGATTGGCAGCGGTAGCGATGTTTGTCGGCAGTTTACTGTTGGGTGGCTGTGGCGCTGATCTGGGCACAGACCAGAACGGCCAGAAGGTTGCCAGCGAGCGTATCGACAACCATTGGCTGGTGATTAACTACTGGGCCGAATGGTGTGGTCCGTGCCGTACCGAGATTCCAGAGTTCAATCACTTGTCCGAAGAGCTCAAGGACAGGAAGGTCAGTGTGCTGGGCGTCAATTTCGACAACCTGCAGGGGGACGACCTGAAAAATGCCTCCAATGCCCTGGGGATCAAATTCACCGTGCTGGCCCAGGACCCGGCCGAGCGCTACAACCTGCCGCCTTCCGAAGCGCTGCCCGTGACTTACATCATCGACGACAAAGGCAAGATGCGTGCGCAGTTGCTGGGTGAGCAGACAGCCCAGGGCGTGACTGACAAGTTGAAGGCGTTACGCGGCGAGGGCTGACGTGTGGGAGCGAATTCATTCGCGAATGAATTCGCTCCCACAGGGTGTGGCTTGATCAGTCTTCAGGCCAGAACCGCAATGGCTTGCCTTCCGCAGGCCACAGGCGCAACTGCTCGATGGGGGAAATATCCCAGCGCTGCACTTTGCTCAGCTCTTTCAGGAAGCGCTGCTCCTGCTCCATCACAGGCGGTACGCACATTTTGCGGGTATTGCCGATGGGGCCGAAACTGATGGTCTGGCCTTGCAGGGTGTAGGGTGCGAACCAGTGGTTGCAGCCTGCATTGCCGTAGGCCCGGCCATCGGCACCCAGGGTCATGGTCAGCCGGCTGGAGTCGATCAGCGGACGTTCGCCGATCCACTCCAGTACATAGCTCTGATCCTGTTCGATGGGTTTGGGCTCAGTCGCACAGCCAGCCAGCAGGGCGCTACCGATCAGGCTCAGTACAGCCAGGTGTTTCATGCCGCTTTCTCCTGACACTTTCTGCATGTGTGTTTTTCACCTTCGGTCTTCCAGCCCAGCTCGGCGATGCGTGCAACGGCGGCGGGTTTCTGGGCCTTGGTGCCCAGCTTGCTCTCGACCATGAACTCGAAGTCCAGTTCGGCAGAGCAACTGTCGCAATTGACTTTCCATTGATGGATCGACAGTTCATCGAATGCCGGGCCATTGGCTACCGCGACCCATTGGCCGGGCGGGTTGATCAGGTGCCGGACTTTCTCAACGGCCAGGCGCATATAAAGGCTCTTGCTGCCCTTGATGGTCACCAGCAGTTGATCATTGTTGTGAATCGAGCCGCCGTTACCGGTGACTTGATAGCGGCCAGGCCCCAGCGTACGGCACTCGATGAGTGTGTGCTGCGGGTTGAGCATGCTGTAGCGGAAATCGTGTTCGACCATGGGTCCTCCAAATTGCCGCGCATCTTATCACGGCTGCGCCTGGACCCGGTTTTGCGCAGTACCTGCATTCCACGCTGCAATGTTGTCCAGAGTTGTCCGGGCAATCGCGCCCAGTGCTTCCTGAGTCAGGAAGGCCTGATGGGCGGTGATGATGACATTGGGGAAGGTCAGCAGCCGCGCCAGCACATCGTCCTGCAAGGGCAGGTCCGAACGGTCGGCGAAGAACAGTTGCGCTTCCTCTTCATACACATCCAGCCCCAGATAACCCAGTTGCCCGGTCTTGAGCGCGTCGATCAGTGCGGGTGTTTCCACCAGCGCGCCCCGGCCGGTATTGATGAGCATGGCGCCGCGTTGCAGGGTCGCCAGGGATTGCTGGTTGATCATGTGGCGTGTCTGCTCGGTAAGCGGGCAATGCAGGCTGATGATCTGCGCCTGTTCAAGCAGGGCGGGCAGGCTCAGGTATTCGGCGCCCAGGGCCTGGACTTCCGGATTCGGGCAGGGATCGTAAGCCAGCAGCTTGCAACCGAAGCCTGACATGATCTTCGCGAAAGTTGCGCCGATCTGACCGGTGCCGACCACGCCGACCGTCTTGCCCACCAGGTCGAAACCGGTCAGGCCGTGCAGGCTGAAATCACCTTCGCGGGTGCGGTTGTAGGCACGATTCAGGTGGCGATTGAGGGCCAGGATCAAGGCCACCGCATGTTCGGCCACGGCATGGGGCGAATAGGCCGGAACCCGTACCACGCTGATGCCAAGGCGTTCTGCGGCAGACAGGTCCACATGGTTGTAGCCCGCAGAACGCAGGGCGACCAGCTTTGTACCGCCGGCTGCCAGACGCTCCAGCACCGGGGCGCTGAGGTCATCATTGATGAAGGCGCATACCACCGGGTAGTTGTTGGCCAGTGTGGCGGTTTCGAGGGTCAGGCGAGCCGGCTGGAAATGCACTTCAAGGCCTTCGGGCGCTTGAGCTGCCAGGAAGCTTTCCCGGTCGTAGGTCTGGCTGCTGAAAATCAGGGTGCGCAGGGTCATGGGTCTTCCTTGTAGAAACGAGTTTATTCGCTCTGTCTGCGTTAAATGTTGCCAGGTCAGTTCGTTGACTGTGGGAGGCAGCTTGCTGGCGACGGGGGCGTTGAAGCCGATAAAAATGTTTTGGCTTCACTGGCCCTGTCGCCAGCAAGCTGCCCCCACATCACTGAATTTCAGGCCGTGACACGTGCCTCGACGGCCAGTCGGGTAATGGCTTTATCCAGATCGTCCAGCGCATCGCCAGCCTGTGGTGCATCTTGCTTGAGCAGGGTTTCAGCGCGCTGACAGGCGGCGCGCAGTTGTGGCACGCCACAGTAGCGAGTGGCACCGTGCAGGCGATGGACGCGCTCGATGAGGCCTTGAATGTCTTCGGCGGCTCTGGCCAGCCGAATGGCTTCGCGGTCGGCATCCAGGGACGCGAGCAGCATGGCCAGCATGTCGGTGGCCAGATCGGGTTTGCCGGCTGCCAGACGCAGCCCTTCTTCATGATCGAGCACCAGCGGGCCGGTATGGCTCTGCTGAGTGTCGGACGGGCGTTCCGGCAGCGGAGTGCGCAAGGCCAGCCCGGTCCACTTGAGCACCACTTGGGCCAGTTGCCTTTCGCTGATCGGCTTGGTCAGGTAATCATCCATGCCGCTTTGCAACAGGGAGCGTTTTTCATTGGCCATGGCATGGGCGGTCAGGGCGACGATCGGCAGGGAAGTACACTGGCGCTCCAGTTCCCAGAGACGAATCGCCTCGGTGGCCTGACGCCCGTCCATGCCGGGCATCTGTACATCCATCAGCACCAGATCGAAGGTTTCAGTCTGGACGCAATGCAGCGCGGCATAGCCACTGTCGACCGCAACCACCAGAGCGCCCATGTCTTCAAGCAGGGTCTGTACCAGCAGCAGGTTGGCGGGGTTGTCGTCCACGCACAGGACTTTCGGCGGACGGCTGGCCAGCGGCTGGATAACGTCGGTGCGCACTACTTTCGGGGCAATCAGCTCCGACAAGGCTTTTTGCAGCTTGCGGGTACAGGCTGGCTTGGCCTGCAACTGGTTATAGACATCGGGCACCGACAACTGGAACAGCGCCTGTTCGGTGGTCGGGCACAACACCAGCACCTTGCAGCCAAGGTTTTCCAGGTCCCATATGTGCTGGCGCAAGCGCTCCGGCGGGATTTCATGGGCCGTCACGCCCAGCACGGCCAGATCGATTGCC
The DNA here is from genome assembly GCF_015471405.1 of Pseudomonas cichorii. Taxonomy (GTDB): domain Bacteria; phylum Pseudomonadota; class Gammaproteobacteria; order Pseudomonadales; family Pseudomonadaceae; genus Aquipseudomonas; species Aquipseudomonas serbiensis. Next base: position 65,039 of record NZ_BLVZ01000002.1, on the reverse strand, counting down.
GTCGGTGTCTGGTGGGCGGCGGTAACGCCGTTGAGCAGGTTTTCCAGATTGTTGAAGATCAGCGTTTCAAGCCCACAGTCTTCCAGTTGATGCTCCAGAGCCTGACGAGCAAGGTCGTGGTGCTCAAGCACCGCGGCCCGAACGCCTTCCAGCGGCTTGTGCAGCAGATCATCCACTTCGTCACGGGCTTTGGGCAGCGTCAGGGTGATCCAGAATTCCGAACCGATGCCCGGCGTGCTGTCCACGCCAATCTCGCCACCCATCTGTTCGATCAGGCGTTTGGAAATGACCAGCCCAAGGCCGGTGCCGCCCGGTTGCCGGGACAGCGAGTTGTCCGCCTGACTGAATGCCTGGAACAGAGCGCGTACATCCTGGCTGGACAAGCCGATGCCGGTGTCCTGAACGCTGATGCGCAACTGCGCGTGTTCTTCGGTTTCATCCTCGACCATGGCCCGGGCGACGATGGTGCCTTCGCGGGTGAACTTGATCGCGTTGCTGACCAGGTTGGTCAGGATCTGCTTGAGGCGCAGCGGGTCGCCGGACAGTGACAGTGGTGTGTCGCGGTAAACCAGGCTGACCAGTTCAAGCTGCTTGGCATGGGCCGCAGGCGCCAGGATGGTCATGGTGTCCTGCAACAGGTCCCGCAGGTTGAAAGGCACGTTTTCCAGAACCAGCTTGCCGGCCTCGATTTTGGAAAAGTCGAGAATCTCGTTGATGATGCTCAGCAGGCTGTCGGCCGACTTCTCGATGGTGTTCATGTAATCGCGCTGGCGCGGGGTCAGCTCGCTTTTTTGCAGCAGATGGGTGAAGCCCAGAATGCCGTTGAGCGGGGTGCGGATTTCATGGCTCATGTTGGCCAGGAATTCGGATTTGATCCGGCTGGCCTCCAGCGCTTCCTTGCGCGCCAGATCCAGCTCTATGTTCTGGATCTCGATGGTTTCAAGGTTCTGCCTGACGTCTTCGGTGGCCTGATCGATGCTGTGCTGCAATTCTTCCTGAGCATTCTGCAGCGTCGAGGCCATGCGGTTGATGCCGGACGCGAGTACATCCAGCTCAGCGCTGCCCAGGGGCGGCACGCGGGTTTCGAGGTTGCCATCCTTGAGTTGCGACACCGCCTGCTTGATCTGGCTCAGGGGTTCATTGATGGTGCGGCCCATGCGTACTGCAACAATGGCGGTGAGTGCCAGGCCGAAGGCGATCAGCAGCGTACTCACGAAGAGGCTGCGATAGCCACGCAGCAACGTGCCGTTGTGGGAAATTTCCAGTTCCACCCAACCCAGCAGCCGGTCGGCTTCGGCCGGGATGATTTCGCTGGTCAGGTGGCGTTGATTGCCAAAGACCGGCAGCAAATAGCGGGTTGCATCGTTGGCCGAGTTGTTGAGCAACTGGGTGCTGTTACCGATGGGGGCCGGGGCAATCATGCTCGGGCCGGCGTGTGCCAGAGTATTGCGCTCAGGGTCGAGAAAGGACACCGAGCGCACGTCTGCCTGTTCCAGCGTCTGGGAAGCGATGCGGCTCAGGAGTGTCTTGTCCTTGCGGCCCAGTGCGGGCGCGGACAGCGGGGCCAGCTCCTGGGCAATCATTTCACCGCGTTGCAGCAGTTGACCCTGCAACTCGTGAAGCTGCATCACGGTGAAGTAGCTGCCCATCATCAGCGCGATCAAACTGGCCGGCAAAATAGTCAGCAGTAATACGCGGCCTTTTATACCCAGTTTGGTCAGCACAGCTTTCTCCAGATATTCAGAATCAGTCCGTCGATATCGGTTCAGCGCAGTCTAGCTGCTGACCCTGTAACGCATATTACATGCCGATACGTTCTTGGGGTTGCGGGAAGTCAAGGCTTGAGAGACAGAAGCCAAAAAACACCACTTATTCCTTTTGGTGATAAGAAGCGCACTTTGCGTGATATGGGCTTTGGGCGTTTGCCGTTATGATAGTGCCCCCCGCAGTCTGGATCGCGAATACGCCATGACCTTGCAGTATCAAACCATTGCCGATTGCGTCGGCAACACCCCGCTTGTGCGCCTGCAACGCATCGCGGGTAATACCAGCAATACCCTCCTGTTGAAGCTCGAAGGTAACAACCCGGCTGGCTCGGTAAAAGACCGCCCGGCGCTGTCGATGATTACCCGTGCCGAATTGCGCGGCCAGATCCACGCGGGTGACACCCTGATCGAAGCCACTTCCGGCAATACCGGCATCGCTCTGGCCATGGCCGCGGCGATCAAGGGTTACCGCATGATCCTGATCATGCCCGACAACTCCAGTGCTGAGCGCAAGGCCGCGATGACGGCTTATGGCGCAGAACTCATTCTGGTCAGCAAGGAAGAGGGCATGGAAGGCGCCCGCGATCTGGCTGAACGCATGCAGGCCGAAGGCCGTGGCAAGGTGCTCGATCAATTCGCCAACGGTGACAACCCTGAGGCGCATTACACCAGTACCGGCCCGGAAATCTGGCAGCAGACCGGTGGAACCATTACCCATTTCGTCAGTTCCATGGGCACCACGGGGACCATCATGGGTACCTCGCGCTACCTCAAGGAGCAGAACCCCGACGTGCAGATCGTCGGCCTGCAACCCATGGAAGGCGCTGCGATCCCCGGCATCCGCCGCTGGCCTCACGAATATCTGCCGCGCATCTATCAGGCTGATCGTGTCGATCGCATCATCGACATGGCCCAGCTTGAAGCCGAAGACACCATGCGCCGACTGGCCCGCGAGGAAGGCATCTTCTGTGGCGTTTCGTCCGGTGGTGCTGTGGCTGGCATGTTGCGCCTGTCTCTTGAAGTCGAAAATGCGGTCATGGTCGCAATCATCTGTGACCGTGGCGACCGTTACCTGTCGACCGGCGTCTACGACGCGCCCAACTGATGGCCAGGCAACCAAGAGGGCTGCGCTTCCAACCCGCTGGAGGCGTCAAGGCTGCGCAGATCCCTGCTGGCAAGAAACAGCGGCTGACCATCGAGCGCCTTTCCAGCGACGGACGCGGTATCGCCTTTCTCGACGGCAAGACCTGGTTTGTCGCGGGTAGCCTGGCGGGAGAGGAGGTCGAGGCGCGGGTGCTCAATGCCCATGGCAAGATTGTCGAAGCGCGCACCGAGCGAGTCTTGCAGGCCAGTGCCATGCGCCGTCCTGCGGCGTGCAAGCATTTTGGCCGTTGTGGTGGTTGCAGCGTGCAGCATGTGCCCCATGACGAGCAGCTTGCCCTGAAACAGCGCATGCTGGCCGAGCAGTTGCAGCGGGTCGCCAGTGTCGAGCCGGACGAATGGGCCGCTCCACTTGCCGGTTCCGAGCTGGCCTACCGTCGTCGTGCGCGTATCGCCGTGCGCTGGGATGCCAAGGCCAGACGGCTGGATGTGGGCTTTCGTGCGGCAGCCAGTCAGGACATCGTCAGCATCGAGCATTGCCCGGTGCTGGTACAGGCCTTGCAACCGATCATGACGCAACTGCCTGCCTTGTTGAAAAGCTTCATCAAACCTCAGTCGCTGGGTCACGTTGAATTGTTCAGCGGCTCTTCCATTGCCGTGTTGCTGCGTCACACCGCGCCTCTGGCCGAGGGTGATCTGGCCATGCTGCAAGGGTTCTGCAAGGAGCATGACGCGCAACTCTGGCTGCATGGCGAAGGCGAGCCGCAACCGGCAGACCCGGAACAGGCATTGGGCTATCATCTTGATCCATGGAATCTGCAGTTGGCCTGGAGGCCGGGGGATTTCATTCAGGTCAACGCGGCGGTGAATACCGCGATGATCGAGCAGGCCTTGCAGTGGCTGGCACCCAAGGCTGACGAGCGAGTGATGGATCTGTTCTGTGGCCTGGGCAACTTTGCCCTGCCGCTGGCCGGGATGGCGCAGGAGGTGGTTGCGGTCGAGGGGGTTGCGACCATGGTCGAGCGTGCCTCTGCCAATGCAATGAGTAATGATCTGCACAATGTCAGTTTTTTTCAGGCGGATCTTTCCCAGCCGCTGACACAAGCAAGCTGGGCCGCTGACGGGTTTTCTGCGGTACTCTTGGACCCACCGCGCGACGGGGCTTTTGAAGTGGTGCGCCAGATCAGGAAATCAGGCGCCAAACGGTTGGTTTATGTTTCATGCAACCCGGCAACTTTGGCTCGCGACACGGTCGAATTGGTCAATCAGGGCTACCGATTAAAACGTGCCGGAATTCTCGATATGTTTCCACAGACGGCCCATGTCGAGGCGATGGCTTTATTTGAAGCGAGTAAGTGAGCAGCGGTTCATTGGATCGAGTCAGCTGCTGACAGGGAATCTCGTTTAATCCGACTGGCCCGCGAATGCCGGTCCTTGCTTGCCCGGCAAGTGGCATTCGCTCAAGAAGGCTGGCGACTGATGGCGCTATTCATCGCGCCGTAGGGAAGGTAAGCAGCATGGTACAGGTGAGAGCGCACCAGCCGATAAACACAGACGGCAGTATCAACCTCGACGCATGGCTTGATCATATTGTCAGCGTCGATCTGGTCCTGGACCGGGAGGCCATGAAAGAGGCCTGCGAATTTGCCCGGCAAGCCGAGCAGAAGGACAACGCTTTAAAGAATCATTGGGCAGACGGTACTTCCAGTTTCCAGACCGGTCTGGAAATTGCGGAAATCCTGGCTGACCTCAAGCTCGATCAGGATTCCCTGATCGCAGCCGTCATCTATCGGGGTGTGCGCGAAGGCGTGATTCCCTTGCAGGATGTCGAACAGCGATTTGGCTCGACGGTCGCCAAGCTGATTGATGGCGTACTGCGCATGGCGGCGATCAGTGCCAGCCTCAGCCCTCGCCAGTCTCTGGTGCTGGGCAGTCAGGCGCAGGTGGAAAACCTGCGCAAGATGCTGGTGGCGATGGTCGATGACGTGCGCGTGGCCCTGATCAAGCTGGCCGAGCGTACCTGTGCGATTCGTGCGGTAAAGAATGCCGACGACGAAAAACGCAACCGCGTGGCCCGTGAAGTCTTCGACATCTATGCGCCTCTGGCCCATCGACTGGGCATCGGTCATATCAAGTGGGAGCTGGAAGACCTGTCTTTCCGCTACCTTGAGCCTGAGCAATACAAGCAGATCGCCAAGCTTTTGCATGAGCGGCGCCTGGATCGTGAGCGCTTCATCAGCGATGTGATGTCGCAACTGGAAAACGAACTGCTGGCCACCGGCGTCAAGGCCGACATCAGCGGGCGTGCCAAACACATCTATTCCATCTGGCGCAAAATGCAGCGCAAGGGCCTGGCTTTCAGCCAGATCTATGACGTGCGTGCCGTTCGGGTGTTGGTCCCGGAAATGCGCGACTGCTACACCGCGCTGGGGATCGTGCATACCTTGTGGCGACACATTCCCAAGGAGTTCGACGATTACATCGCCAACCCCAAGGAAAACGGCTATCGCTCGTTGCACACCGCCGTCATCGGGCCGGAAGGCAAGGTGCTGGAAGTCCAGATCCGCACGCATTCCATGCACGAAGAGGCCGAACTGGGTGTTTGTGCGCACTGGCGCTACAAGGGCACCGACGTCAAATCCGGCTCCAATCACTACGAAGAGAAAATCTCCTGGCTGCGTCAGGTGCTGGAATGGCACGAAGAGCTGGGGGATATCGGCGGTCTGGCGGAGCAGTTACGGGTCGATATCGAGCCGGATCGTGTTTACGTCTTCACCCCGGACGGCCACGCCATCGACCTGCCCAAGGGCTCGACACCGCTGGACTTCGCTTATCGGGTACACACCGAGATCGGCCACAACTGCCGTGGCGCGAAGATCAATGGCCGGATCGTGCCGCTCAACTACAGCCTGCAGACCGGCGAGCAGGTCGAGATCATCACCAGCAAGCACGGGACCCCGAGCCGCGACTGGCTGAACTCGAACCTGGGTTACATCACCACGTCGCGGGCGCGGGCCAAGATTGTCCATTGGTTCAAGTTGCAGGCCCGTGACCAGAACGTTGCGGCGGGTAGAACCCTGCTTGAGCGCGAGCTGGCACGTCTGGCGCTGTCGCTGGTGGATTTCGAGAAGCTGGCGGACAAGGCCAACTACAAGACGGCCGAAGACATGTTCGCCGCCCTCGGTGCAGGCGACTTGCGTCTGGCGCAACTGGTCAACCTTGCCCAGCAGCAGGTCGAGCCTGAGCGTATCAACGATGTGGAGCTGATTCCGCGCAAGGCCACCGGCTACAAGCCGGGCAAGCGCGGCGACATTCAGATCCAGGGCGTCGGCAACCTGATGACGCAAATGGCCGGCTGCTGCCAGCCGCTGCCGGGGGACGCCATTGTCGGCTATATCACCCAGGGCCGCGGCGTGAGCATCCACCGTCAGGATTGTGCGTCGGTGCTGCAACTGAGCAGCCGCGAACCCGAGCGAATCATTCAGGTCAGCTGGGGGCCAGTGCCGGTGCTCACCTATCCGGTGGACATCATCATCCGCGCTTACGACCGCTCCGGGCTGCTGCGTGACGTCACCCAGGTCCTGCTCAACGAGCGGATCAACGTTCTGGCTGTCAACACCCGCTCGAACAAGGAAGACAACACCGCACTCATGTCACTGACCATCGAGATTCCGGGGCTGGATGCATTGGGTCGATTGCTGGGGCGTATTGCCCAGTTGCCGAACATCATCGAGACACGGCGCAACAGGACGCCTTGATAAGCCTTCGCGAATGAATTCGCTCCTACCGTAGGAGCGAATTCATTCGCGAACCAGCCAGACACGGACCCCCATGTATTCAATCACCGATCTGCTCAATCTCATGTCCCGTCTGCGCGACCCGCAATACGGTTGTCCGTGGGATCTGAAGCAGACTTACGCCAGTATCGTGCCTCATACGCTGGAAGAAGCTTATGAAGTGGCCGATGCCATCGAGCAGGGCGATTTCGATCATCTTCCCGGTGAGTTGGGAGACCTGCTGTTTCAGGTGGTCTTCTATGCCCAGTTGGCGAAGGAGGAGGGCCGTTTCGAGTTTGAGGGTGTTGTAGACGGCATCGTCCGCAAGTTGCTGCGGCGTCATCCCCATGTGTTCCCGACCGGCGAGCTGTATGCGCCGCTGGAAACACCGCGCCTGACCGACGAAGAGGTCAATCGGCGCTGGGATGAGATCAAGGCTCAGGAGCGCGCCGAGAAGGCGGGTGCGCCCGAGCAGCTTTCGTTGCTCGACGATGTGCCCACGGCTTTGCCGGCGCTGTCCCGTGCGGTCAAACTGCAAAAGCGTGCTGCTCAGGTCGGTTTCGACTGGCCCGCCGCCTTGCCGGTGGTCGACAAGATTCGTGAAGAGCTCGATGAAGTACTTGAAGCCATGGCCGAGAACGACGCCCAGGGCATGGCCGAGGAAGTCGGCGATTTGCTGTTTGTGGTCGTCAATCTGGCCCGGCATCTTAAAGTTGACCCGGAAACTGCGCTACGCTCGGCCAATGGCAAATTCGACAGGCGCTTCCGATTTATTGAACAGGCATTGCATCATGCCGGGCGTCCCATCGAAGAGTGCTCTCTCGAAGAAATGGACGCTCTGTGGGGCGAAGCCAAACGTCAGGAAAAGAACGCGCCCGGCTGCGGCTGAGCGTGTGGTATCTGCATAAGCGAGTAGACAATGAGCCTTTCCCTTCGCGACCAGTTGCTCAAGGCAGGTCTGGTCAACCAAAAGCAGGCCAAGCAGGTCGGCAAAGAAAAGCAGAAAGAACAGCGTCTGGCGCACAAGGGCCAGATCCAGATTGACGACTCGCAAAAGCGTGCGGCCCAAGAGGCTCAGGCCGAAAAGGCCAGGCGCGACCAGGAGCTCAATCGTCAGCAGCAGGAGAAGGCCGAGGCCAAGGCCCGCACCGCGCAGATCAAGCAATTGATTGAAGTCTCGCGTCTGCCCAAGCTGACCACCGAGGATTACTACAACTTCGTCGATGACAAGAAGGTCAAGCGTATCTCGGTCAACGCCCTGATGCGCAACAAGCTGAGCAGCGGCTCGCTGGCCATCGTGCATCATGGCGGTGGTTACGAAATCATCCCCCGTGAAGCGGCTTTGAAGATTCAGGAGCGCGATCCGCGTCGTATCGTGTTGCTCAATACGCCAACCGAAGCCCCGGATGCCGACGATCCGTACGCGGCTTATCAGGTACCTGACGACCTGATGTGGTAAGGAACAAAACCCGCTTTTAGCGGGTTTTGTTTTTCTCTCGAATTTTAGTGAGTCCGCTGGTTTTCCTGCTCTTCCAGCTCCGCCTTGTAACGATAGGCGTCCGACTCTACGTGAAACATCCCGACCAACTGGTCTTGTTGGTAAACGTCCCAGATCTGAATGCCATCGGCAACGGCTTCATGAGAGAGGTGGGCTTCGTCACGCTCAGTAACTTTTACGGTCATATTGATAGCTCCTGACTCTAGAAACTGCGGCGATGTGTCGCAGGCCTCTTTTATAGAATCGGTTAGCTTGCTAAGTAAACAGGAAATTTTTGCGGTACTGGCCCATTGAACTTTTTGCGGGGCTGGAGGCTTTGAATGGCGGGGCTTTCAGGTTTTGCGAGGGGGAAATGAAGGATTCTTCATGAAGGGTTCACGAATCAATTCGCCCCTGCTGTAGGAGCGAATTCATTCGCGAAAGAGGCTTAGCTACCCTTCACAGCCTTGCCATTCACAGTACCGTCCAACAGCATGATGTTGTATTCCTTGCCGTCGGTTTCGACCTGTTGCAGGCGGACCAGCAGGTAGTCCCAATCCTTGGCGAACCACAGCACGGTGGTGCGCTTGCTTTGAGTCGGGTCACGTACGCGCTCGACCTTGATGGCATCGACCTGGCCTGCCTTGGTGGCGACCGTTTCCGAGCCCAGCACACGGAAGTCATAAGTATCGATTTCGTCACCATCGACGACCTGATAGCTCATGCTCTTCTTGCCGGCTGCCACGTCATGCTGCAGGGCCAGTTGGTAGGTGGACTTGTCGAGAACGCCACGGTTTAGCGGCAGCTTGATCGCGTCGCCACGGTCGCTGCCGGTCACGAACTTGGCGTTCCAGTCGAAGGCCAGATCAACCTTCTTGGATTTGCCCAGGCCGCTACGCTCGAAGTTGTAGGTCTGAGGCAGCATCACGTCCTTGTCGACTTTCAGCGTGCTGACTTCCGTCAGGCTGGCGATCATCATCGAGGCCTTGAAGTTGAGGGTCCAGGTGCCGTTGGGGCCGGCTTCCAGGCTGCGTTCGGCTGTACCGCTCATTGGAAGCTGTTTCCAGTCGGCGGTATAGCTTGCGGAGAAGGGTTGAAGATCTGCTGCATGTGCCGCAGGCAGTGCGAACAGAGCGAAAGCGAAGAGCAAGGCACGACGCATGGTATCTCCTAGTTTTGAATCAAGTGTCCGGTGGGCGGAAGCAGCTTGCCATCCAGTAATGAGCCTTCATCGCCAAGCCTCAATCGGCCTTCGGCGAACCAGCGTATGGCCAGCGGGTAAATCCGGTGTTCCTGAACATGGACTCGCTGCGCAAGTGTGGCTGGCGAATCCTGCAACTCTACCGAAATCACAGCCTGTACGACCAGTGGTCCGCCATCGAGTTCCTCGGTGACGAAATGCACGCTGCAGCCGTGTTCGGTGTCCCCGGCTTCCAGAGCCCGCTGATGGGTATGCAGGCCTTTGTAGCGAGGGAGCAGGGAAGGGTGGATATTGAGCAGGCGACCCTGGTAGTGACGAACGAAGTCCGCCGTCAGGATGCGCATGAATCCGGCCAGTACCACGAGCTGTGGCTTGAAGGTGTCGATCAGTTTCATCAGGGCGGTATCGAAGGCTTCGCGGCCTTCGTATGCCTTGTGATCCAGAACGCAGGCTTCGATACCTGCGTCTCTGGCGCGTTGCAGACCGAACGCATCGTCACGGTTGGAAATGACGGCCCGGATACGGACGGGGCTGGCCCCGTCCTTGAAACTGTCGATCATGGCTTGCAGGTTGCCACCGGTGCCGGAAAGCAGCACCACGACATCGCAGGTGGCAGACATCAATGCGCCTTGAGGTTCTTCAGCTCGACTTGTGCTGCGCCTTCGGCGGCGGTGGCGATCTGGCCGATGACCCAAGGCTGCTCGCCCGCTTCGCGCAATACGTTCAGGGCGGTTTCAACGTGCTCCTGAGCAACGCAGATAACCATGCCGACGCCGCAGTTCAGGACGCGGTGCATTTCGTTTTCTTCGACGTTGCCTTGCTGCTGCAACCAGTCGAATACCGCAGGGCGTTGCCAGCTGGCAACGTCGACCACGGCTTGTGCGCCTTCCGGCAGTACACGCGGGATGTTGTCCAGCAGGCCGCCACCGGTGATGTGGGCCATGGCCTTGACCGCGCCGGTTTCCTTGATCAGCTTGAGCAGCGGCTTGACGTAGATGCGGGTTGGCGCCATCAGCAGGTCGGTCAGAGGCTTGCCGTCCAGCTGGATGTTTTCGATATCGGCACCTGCCACTTCGATGATCTTGCGGATCAGCGAGTAACCGTTGGAGTGCGGGCCGGACGATGGCAGAGCGAGCAGGGCGTCACCGGCAACGACTTTCGAGCCGTCGATGATGTCGGCCTTTTCCACGACGCCGACGCAGAAGCCGGCCAGGTCGTAGTCTTCGCCTTCGTACATGCCGGGCATTTCGGCAGTTTCGCCGCCAACCAGCGAGCAGCCGGCCAGTTCACAGCCCGCGCCGATACCGGTCACGACCTGAGCCGCCGTGTCGACGTTGAGCTTGCCGGTGGCGTAGTAGTCGAGGAAGAACAGAGGCTCTGCACCGCAGACCACCAGATCGTTGACGCACATGGCGACCAGATCGATGCCGATGCTGTCGTGCTTGTTCAGGTTCAGGGCCAGACGCAGCTTGGTGCCTACGCCGTCGGTGCCGGAAACCAGAACCGGTTGTTTGTAGCCGGCCGGGATTTCGCAGAGGGCGCCGAAACCTCCCAGGCCGCCCATGACTTCCGGACGCTTGGTGCGCTTGGCGACGCTCTTGATGCGTTCGACCAATGCTTCACCGGCGTCGATGTCTACACCGGCGTCTTTGTAGCTCAGGGAGGGTTGCTTGCTCATAAAAATCCAGGCCTTTAGGGGGGATTCGGGGGTATCGACCGCTGCGGCGGGGCCGGTTCAAGGTTGCGCTTTCGCGCAGTGCCATTTCAGGCCGCCACCATCGCCAGTCTGCGAAGGCGCGCGATTTTATCAGGCTTGCTGCCCGTGAGCCATCCTTGGGCCGACGGGCAGGGGGGTATCAGGCAAAAATAAAATCCGGATCGGCGATTCAGGCCTTCCTTAATAAGCTGTAATTTTATGTGAATGATTGGCAAGGACCTGCTGTCTGAGGCATGTTGAGCATCTTTATACGGTCTTCAATGCCGTTTTTTCCGTTCGGGAACTGTCCATGCGTTTTTCTAGATTCCTTTTCGTCGGCTGCCTGTCTCTGTTCAGCCTGCCCGGCCTTGCCGAGACCGTGAGCAATTTGTATCAAGTGCGTGAAACTGTCAGCGGCCAGTCGCCCGAGGAGCGTACCCGCGCGACTCAGGCTGCCCTTGAAACACTGGTAGTGCGCCTGACCGGCGATACCAAGGCTGCCCAGGGTTCGGCCTTGGCCGAGTTGCGCAAGGACCCGCAACAGATCATCAGCCAGTACGGCTATGAAGCCGGCCCACCTGAAACCCTGCTGGTGGATTTCGATCCGGCCACTACCGACCGCTCCCTGCGTCAGGCCGGCCTGTCGATATGGGGCAGCAATCGCCCGTCGATCCTGGGCTGGTGGCTGCTGGACTCCACCGAAGGTTCCAATCTGGTCGGCGATGGCCAGACTTCTGCCGAGCCCCTGCGCCGTGCAGCCCAGCATCGTGGCATGCCTTTGCGTCTGCCGCTGGCTGACCTGAGCGAGCAGGGCATTGGTACGGCGCAGCATCTTGAAAGCAACGATGTCACGCCGTTGAAAGAAGCTTCCGAGCGTTATGGCGCCGACGCCATTCTTGCCGTGCATGCCAAGGAAGAGGCCGGACAATGGCAGGGCAAGTGGCGGTTGTGGCTGGGTGATCAGCGCGAGCAGGGTACCGCCACCGGCGCCAATCCAGAAGCGTTGGCCGATTCCGTTCTTCTGGCAGTGAGCCAGCGTCTGGCGCCACGCTTTGTGGCCAAGCCGGGGGCGTCCACCGGGCTGGTATTCCAGGTGCAAGGCATGACGCTGGAGCGTTATGCACAATTGCTTAATCTGCTTGAACCCTTTGGCGCCAGGCTCCAGTCGGTCGAGGCTGATCGCGTGACTTTTGAAGTCACGAGCAGCCCGGAGCAGCTACGCTCGCAATTGTCCCTGGCAAAATTGCAGGAAGTGCCTGCCAGCGAAGCTGCGACCGCTACCACTGCGCCAACTGCTCCAGCCGCGCCAGTCGATGCCGGTGCGCCGCCTGCTCCTTCTGCCGGCGCGCCAACGATTGTCCCGGTGTCTGCACCGCAACTGTATTTCCGTTGGTAGCCTGGCAAAGAGTGCCGGAGTACGTTTTTTCCTGGGGTTGGGGTCATTGATGACTGATACAAGGCGTTGGTACTTGCTTGGCGGGATTGCTCTGCTGGCTGCGTTCATATTTATGCTGCATCCGATTCTGATGCCGTTTCTGGTAGCGCTGCTGCTGGCCTATATGGGTGATCCGCTGGTTGATCGTCTTGAAAGGTTAGGGATGTCGAGAACGCTGGGGGTGGTGGCGGTATTCGGTCTGTTCACGCTGGTGCTGATGGCGCTGCTGCTGGTTCTGGTGCCGATGCTGGCCAAGCAGTTGTTCCGTCTTTATGAGCTGGCCCCGCAGATTCTCGACTGGTTGCAGCATACGGCTTTGCCGTGGGTGCAAGCCAAGTTCGGCTTGTCTGACGGTTTCTGGAAGTTCGACAAGGTCAAGACGGCAATTTCCGAGCACATGGGCAAGGCGGGGGATATCGTCAGCGTGGTGTTGTCGCAAGCCACGGCATCGAGCCTTGCGCTGATCGGCTGGCTGACCAATCTGGTGCTGATCCCGGTGGTGTGTTTCTACCTGCTGCGTGACTGGGACCTGATGATGGGCAAGGTCCGTGGCCTGCTGCCTCGTCATCGTGAGGATCAGGTCGTGAAACTGGCCGGCGAATGCCATGAGGTGCTGGGTGCGTTCATTCGTGGCCAGTTGCTGGTGATGGTCGGTCTGGGTGTGATCTACGCGGCTGGCCTTATGCTGGTCGGTCTTGAGCTTGGGCTTCTGATCGGCGTGATCGCTGGGCTTGCGGCCATCGTGCCTTATATGGGCTTTGTGATCGGTATCGGTGCTGCACTGGTTGCCGGGTTGTTCCAGTTCGGCGGCGAGCTGTATCCGCTGCTGGGCATCGTTGCCGTGTTCATGATTGGCCAGATGCTCGAAGGCATGGTGCTCACGCCGTTGCTGGTGGGCGACCGGATCGGTCTGCATCCGGTGGCAGTGATCTTTGCGATTCTGGCCGGTGGCGAGCTATTCGGTTTTACCGGCATTCTGCTGGCGTTGCCGGTAGCGGCAGTGATCATGGTGCTGGTGCGTCATATTCATGACATTTATAAGAGCTCCGAAGTCTACGGCGGCATGGAAGACCCTGATCTATAGAGCTTTGTCGTTCTCCTGAATCCGGCGCTCAGACATTTTCGCCAACAGGGTCATGCAGGCCCGGTTGGCGAAGGTTTGTAGCGCCAAAGCGCAAGTCTTTGATTTTGCTTGGGGTATGGCGCATTGTGCCGTCGCCGTCACGGGTATAAACTTTGCGCACTTTCCCAGAGGCCCTTAGCGGTTCGCCTGAACCGTGTCAGCCAGCATGAAACCGATTCAGCTGCCCCTGAGTGTTCGTCTGCGTGATGACGCCACTTTCATCAATTACTATCCCGGCGCCAATGCTGCGGCACTCGGCTATGTCGAGCGCCTGTGCGAGGCCGATGCGGGGTGGACGGAAAGCCTGATCTATCTGTGGGGCAAGGATGGCGTGGGTCGTACGCACTTGCTTCAGGCCGCGTGCCTGCGCTTCGAGCAGATGGGTGAGCCTTCGGTGTATCTGCCCCTGGCCGAAGTGATCGATGAAGGCGTCGAGCTGTTCGATCACCTTGAGCAGTACGAGCTGGTTTGCCTGGACGACCTGCAAGCGGTAGTGGGCAAGCCGGAGTGGGAAGAAGCGTTGTTTCATCTGTTCAACCGTTTGCGTGACAGCGGGCGTCGCCTGCTGATCGCCGCCTCCCAGTCGCCACGCGAGTTGCCGGTCAAGCTGCCTGACCTCAAATCCCGACTGACCATGGCGCTGGTGTTCCAGATGCGCCCTCTGTCCGATGAGGACAAGCTGCGCGCCCTGCAACTGCGTGCTTCCCGTCGCGGCCTGCACCTGACCGACGAAGTCGGGCATTTCATCCTCACCCGCGGCACGCGCAGCATGAGCGCCTTGTTCGAGTTGCTGGAGCGTCTTGATCAGGCCTCTCTTCAGGAAAAGCGCAAGCTGACCATTCCCTTCTTGAAGGAAACCCTGGGTTGGTAGATCAGGCCTTGCTGATGCAGACGGCGGCAGCACTGCGCCATGCTCAGCGGATCCTGGTGATTACCGGCGCGGGGCTTTCGGCTGATTCGGGTCTGCCGACCTATCGCGGTGTTGGCGGGCTGTATAACGGCAAGACCGATGATGGCCTGCCGATCGAGGTGGCCTTGTCGGGGCCGATGCTGCGCCGTGATCCCGAACTGTGCTGGAAGTACATTGCCGAGCTGGGCAAGGCCTGTCTTGGCGGGCAGCCCAATGCTGCGCATTACGCCATTGCTCAATTGCAGAGGATCAAGCCCGAATGCTGGGTGCTGACCCAGAACGTCGATGGCTATCATCGCGCCGCAGGCAGCCCGCCTGAGCGCCTGATCGAGATCCACGGGCAAATGGCTCCACTTTTTTGCCAGGCCTGTGGCGAAAAAGACCCTCATTTGAGTGAACACCTGCAACGTCCGTTGCCGCCCTTGTGCGAGAAATGTAGTGGCGTTTTGCGACCGTCCGTCGTGCTGTTTCAGGAGATGTTGCCGGAGCAAGCTCTTGAAACACTTTATGAGGAGATGGCCAAAGGCTTTGATGCAGTGCTGAGCATCGGCACCACCGCCAGCTTCCCCTATATCCACGAACCTGTGCTGCGCACCCGTATTTGCGGGGGATTCACCGCAGAAATCAATCCGGCGGCCACCGATCACAGCGCGCAGATGGACGTTTTTCTGAAGTGCCGAGCGGCACATGTCATGGAAAAACTCATAAGTCACATTTGATTCGATTGAATTTGCAAATCATCTTGATAGCGGGCATAGTCTCGCCTTCTTAACAGTTCAGCCACGGTCGTGCCCATGCAAGTAGTTCGCTTCGCACCCCTCGTGCCCCTCGCACTCGTTACTTTTTTGTTTGGTTGCTCTGCCAATTTACCGGTATCTCAAGAGCAACAACCGCAGTACACGAATTCCACCAGCTCGCAGTCTGCTGCTCGCCGTGCAGACGCAGCCATGTTGCAGGAAGAACTCGCCACCGAAGACGAACTGGCCGGTTTTGCTGACAACAAGCCTTACCAGTTGCCGGTTCTGGCCGACAGCATCCTTGAACGTGGCAAGTCCCTGATCGGTACGCGCTACCGTTTCGGTGGTTCTTCGACCACTTCGGGTTTCGATTGCAGCGGTTTCATCGGTTATCTGTTCCGCGAAGAGGCTGGCATGAGCCTGCCGCGTTCCACTCGCGAAATGATCAACGTGAATGCGCCTCTGGTTTCGCGTAATGACCTCAAGCCCGGTGACCTGCTGTTCTTCAGCACCCGTGGTCGCGGTCGTGTGAGCCACGCAGCCATTTATCTGGGTGACGATCAGTTCATCCATTCCAGCAGCCGCCGCAGCGGCGGTGTGCGCATCGACAGCCTCGATGACGCTTACTGGAGCAAGACCTTCATCGAAGCCAAGCGTGCCCTGGCAATGGCTCCCTCAAGCGAGCCTGTCCAGACCACCGCAATGACATCGACTACAATCAAGCGCCATAAATGATGTGATACGCAGACAGGCATGAGCCTGTCTGCTTTTTTCGATTCTCGGCAGCGTAGGCCGCATCCAGATCAGGTTGTTGTGGTTATGTCGATTACGTTACGTCTGGCGGTCATCTCCATCGCTGCGTTGCTGGGTGCTTGTGCCAGCTCGCCACCTCCTCAGTCCCGTGTCGTTCAACGTCCGGTGCTTTCTGCTCCCCCGCAAGTTCTCTCCCAGGCTGCCGAAGACGTACTGTTCCGTGCGCTTGGGCTGGTCGGCACGCCTTATCGCTGGGGCGGCAACACGCCGGATTCGGGGTTCGATTGCAGTGGCCTGATCGGCTATGTGTATCGTGACGCGGCGGGTATCTCGTTGCCGCGCTCCACCCGCGACATGATCGTGATGGGTGCGCCGAATGTCGGGCGTGAACAGCTGCAATCCGGTGATCTGGTGTTCTTTGCAACATCGGGTGGCTCGCAGGTTTCCCATGCGGGCATCTATGTCGGAGAGGGGCGCTTCGTGCATGCCCCGGCGACCGGTGGCACGGTGAAGCTGGACAGCCTGGACAAGCCGTATTGGCAAAAGGCCTATCTCAACGCCAAGCGCGTGATCCAGCCCTCGAACCTGGCGCAGAACGCACAGCTGCATAATTAACACCCGCGTAGGAGCGAATTCATTCGCGAGACGTCATTGAAGGCCTATACATTTTCTTCGGATGTACAGGCCTCTCGCGAATAAATTCGCTCCTACCCAGCCTGTTTTCAACGCGGCATGACCGAGCGCAGAGCCTCTACCGGGGCGTGGGTCATTTCACTGACGTCACTCGCCAGATCTTGTTGCCCACGTCATCCGCTACCAACAATCCGCCATGCTGGTCATTGACCACACCCACCGGGCGCCCCTGGGCTTTTTCGTCTGCACTCAGGAAGCCGGTCAGTACATCCACTGGTGCGCCAGTGGGTTTGCCGCCGCTGAAGGGGATGAACACCACTTTATAGCCGCTGTGTGGCTTGCGATTCCATGAGCCGTGCTGGCCGATGAACAGGCCTTCGTTGAACGGCGACGCCAGTGTCTTGCCATCGGCGAACACCAGCCCCAGCGATGCCGTGTGCGGGCCGACCGCGTAATCCGGGGAGATGGCCTTGGCGACCAGTTCCGGTTTCTGGGGTTTGACCCGCACATCTACATTCTGGCCGTAATAGCTGTAGGGCCAGCCATAGAAGCCGCCATCCTGCACCGAGGTGACGTAGTCAGGCACCAGATCGCTGCCGATCTCGTCGCGCTCGTTGACGGCTGTCCACAACTTGCCGGTGTGTGGTTCCCAGTCCATGCCATTGGGGTTGCGCAGGCCCGAGGCGAAAATCCGGTGTTGGCCGGTGGCAGCGTCCACTTCCCAGATCGCGGCGCGGCCTTCTTCCTGATCCATGCCGTTTTCGCCCACATTGCTGTTGGAGCCGACAGTGACGTACAGCTTGCTGCCGTCCTTGCTGGCGATCACGTTCTTGGTCCAGTGATGGTTGAGCGTGCCGCCAGGCAAGTCGACGACCTTGGTCGGCTGGGCGTTGATGGAGGTCTGGCCGGTTTCATAGGGGAAGCTGATCAGGCGGTCGGTGTCGGCTATATAGAGCTTGTTGCCCACCAGCGTCATGCCGAAGGGCGAGTTGAGGTTTTGCAGAAAGACCGTGCGCGTTTCGGCCACGCCGTCGTGGTCTTTGTCGCGTAGCAGGGTGATTCGGTTGGCGCTGGGTACGCCAGCCCCGGCACGGTTCATGACCTTTTCCATGACCCAGCCGCGTATGCCTTTGGAGTCGTCAGGTTTGGGCGGCGCATTGGTTTCCGCGACCAGCACGTCGCCATTGGGTAGTACGTATAGCCAGCGCGGGTGATCCAGCCCTTCGGCAAACGCCGCGACCTGAGTGCCGGGCGCTGCGACCGGTTTGGCGTTCTTTTCCCAGCCCACGGCGGGCGCGATATTGACGGTGGGGATCAGGGTCTTGTTCGGCTCGGGCAGCCTGGGCGAAGGGCCGGTGCCATCCGAGACTTGCAGTGTCGAGGACTCGCCGCAGGCTACAAGGCCCCCGGCAACCAGAAGCAGCAAGGCAAGCTGCGGTTTAAGTGTGAACATGCCGATCTCCATAACGGTCAGTGGTCAGTTAAAAGATAGGAGATACCTGCACTGTCGAGGTTCAATCCTGTTGTGTCGATTGACGCTCCCACCCCAACCCTCTACCCTTCGCGGCTTGTTTCAGGTGCTTTGCAGTCCTCGATTGGCAAAGTGAAACAGGGAAGCCGGTGAGGAGGCATTGCAACTCCGATCCCGGCGCTGCCCCCGCAACGGTAAATGAGTCAAGACTGCGCTCGATGCCACTGTGTCCCAGGACACGGGAAGGCGCGCAGGTCAGGCAGATGCCTGCTCATGAGCCCGGAGACCGGCCTGATCCACTCAACAGCATCACGGCGGGCGATGCTCTGCGCAGGGCTTTGCCGTGCTGTCTGATGCTGTCCTTCCGTCTGCTTTCGCGTGCCCTCAAGCGGAGAGCTGAGATGAACGAATCCCCCGAACGTGACGAACGTCATCTGGCGCGCATGCTGCGCAAGAAGGCGGTAATTGACGAGCGTATTGCCAACGCTCCCAACGAGTGTGGCTTGCTGCTGGTATTGACCGGTAATGGCAAGGGTAAAAGCAGCTCTGCATTCGGCATGCTCGCCCGGGCCATGGGGCACGACATGCAGTGCGGCGTGGTGCAGTTCATCAAAGGCCGCAACAGCACCGGCGAAGAACTGTTCTTCCGGCGTTTCCCCGAGCAGGTGCGTTACCACGTGATGGGCGAGGGTTTCACCTGGGAAACCCAGGATCGTCAGCGTGATATCGCTGCCGCTGAAGCCGCCTGGGAAGTTTCCCGTGAAATGCTTCGCGATCCGAGCATCGGGCTGGTGATCCTCGATGAGCTGAATATCGCCCTCAAGCACGGCTATCTGGATCTGGAACAAGTACTGAGTGACCTGCAAGCCCGTCCACCGATGCAGCATGTGGTGGTGACCGGCCGTGGCGCCAAACCCGAATTGATCGATCTGTCCGATACCGTTTCCGAGATCGGCGTAGTCAAGCATGCGTTCCAGGCCGGAATTCGTGCGCAAAAAGGCATCGAGTTGTGAGTAAACCGTTATGAGAGCGCCGCGTCATTGCCCGGCAGTATTGATTGCCGCGCCCGCGTCCGGGCAGGGCAAGACCACGGTCACCGCTGCGCTGGCACGCTTGCACCGTAATCAGGGCCGCAAGGTCCGTGTGTTCAAGTGCGGGCCTGACTTTCTGGACCCGATGATTCTGGAGCGGGCCAGCGGCGCGCCGGTCTATCAACTTGATCTGTGGATGGTGGGTGCCGACGAAAGCCGACGCCTGTTGTGGGAAGCGGCCGATGAGGCAGATCTGATCCTGATCGAAGGTGTGATGGGGCTGTTCGACGGTACGCCGTCCAGCGCCGATCTTGCTCGTCATTTCGGCGTTCCGGTGCTGGGCGTGATCGACGGCACGGCCATGGCCCAGACCTTCGGGGCGCTGGCTTTGGGGTTGGCGCGTTACCAGCCGGACTTGCCGTTCGCCGGGGTACTGGCCAATCGGGTCGGCACCGTGCGTCATGCGCAACTGCTCGAAGGCAGCCTGACTGAAGGCCTGCGCTGGTATGGCGCGCTGTCCCGTGAAACCGGTATCGAATTGCCCAGCCGTCATCTGGGGCTGGTGCAGGCCAGTGAACTCAACGATCTGGACCTGCGTCTGGATGCCGCCGCCGATGCGCTGGCCAGCACCTGTGAAGTGGCCTTGCCGCCCGCTGTGACTTTCAATGCGCCGGATCCGGTGCCTGCCGAACCTTTATTGGCTGGCGTGCGTATCGCGATTGCTCGTGACGAGGCCTTTGCCTTTGCCTATGGCGCGAGCCTTGACCTGCTGCGAGCCATGGGGGCGGAGCTGTCGTTCTTCTCGCCGATCCGCGATAGCCGGTTGCCCGAGGCCGACAGCCTGTATCTCCCTGGCGGTTACCCGGAGCTGCACCATGCTGCTCTGGCCGAAAACGCTCCGATGCTGACGGCGATTCGTGCCCATCATCAGGCGGGCAAGCCGATCCTGGCCGAGTGCGGCGGCATGTTGTATCTGCTCGATGCCCTGACCGATGTCGAAGGGCAGCGGGCAGAACTGGTAGGCTTGCTGAATGGCGAGGCGGTGATGCAAAAGCGTCTGGCGGCGTTGGCGTTGCAAGCGGTCGAGCTGCCTGAAGGCTTGCTGCGCGGACACACCTATCACCATTCCCTGACCAGCACCGAGTTGCAGCCCATTGCCCGTGGCGTCAGCCCCAATGGCGGACGAGGCGCAGAGGCGGTGTACCGCAACGGGCGTCTGACAGCTTCTTACGTTCATTTCTATTTCCCTTCCAATCCCCAGGCGGTTGCGGCGCTGTTTACACCATGACCGATCAAGCGTTCAGCCCCCAGGAGCGGGAAGCGGTATATCGGGCGATTGCCGAGCGTCGCGACATGCGTCACTTCAGTGGCGGCAGCGTGGCGCCTGAACTGCTTGCACGTTTGCTTGAGGCGGCGCATCAGGCGCCCAGTGTCGGTTTGATGCAACCCTGGCGTTTTATCCGCATCAGCGACCCGGCATTGCGGGCGAAGATGCAGGCTCAGGTGGAGGAGGAGCGGGTACGTACTGCCGAAGCCCTGGGCGAGCGTGCCGACGAATTCATGAAGCTCAAGGTCGAGGGCATCAGCGATTGCGCCGAGGTGTTGGTCGCCGCGCTCATGGAGGACCGCGAGAAGCATATCTTCGGTCGCCGGACCTTGCCGGAAATGGACATGGCGTCCTTGTCCTGCGCGATCCAGAACCTGTGGCTGGCTTCCCGCGCCGAAGGGCTGGGCATGGGCTGGGTGTCGCTGTTCGACCCGCAGCAACTGGCCAGCCTGCTGGGCATGCCCGAAGGCGCAAAACCCCTGGCGATTCTGTGTCTGGGGCCGGTGAAAGAGTTTTATCCTGCGCCGATGCTGGTGCTGGAAGGCTGGGCGCAGGCTCGGCCACTCAATGAATTGCTGTATGAAAATCAATGGGGAGTGAGTCCATGAGTGTGGCGCTGTTGAGCGTTGCCGGTGTGGCGCTGGATGCGTTGCTCGGCGAGCCGAAACGCTCACATCCGCTGGTGGCGTTCGGTCGTTTGGCCGACCGTATAGAGCAGCGTTTCAATTCCGGCGGTCGCGGCTGGCGCAGCCATGGCGTCACGGCCTGGTTTCTGGCCGTGGTGCCATTGACCCTGCTGGCAACACTCTTGAGCTGGTTGCCCTATGTCGGCTGGCTGGTGGAAATTCTGGCGCTGTATTGTGCGCTGGGGCTGCGCAGCCTGGGCGAACATGTGGAGCCGGTTGCTCAGGCCCTGCGCTCGGGCAATCTGGAGGAGGCGCGGCGCCGGGTCGGTTATCTGGTCAGCCGCCAGACCACCGAACTGGACGAGACGCAAGTTGCTCGGGCGGCAACCGAGTCCGTACTGGAAAACGGCAGCGATGCGGTGTTTGCCGCGCTGTTCTGGTTTGCGGTGGCCGGTGCGCCCGGCGTGGTTTTGTACCGACTGAGCAACACGCTGGATGCCATGTGGGGGTATCGCAACGAGCGTTTCGAGCGCTTCGGCTGGGCTGCGGCGAAAATCGACGACCTGCTCAACTATATTCCTGCGCGTCTGGTGGCCTTGACCTACGCGCTGCTGGGCAAGACTCGCCTTGCCTTGCGCTGCTGGCGAACCCAAGGGCCGACCTGGGACAGCCCCAATGCCGGGCCT
The DNA here is from genome assembly GCF_015471405.1 of Pseudomonas cichorii. Lineage (GTDB taxonomy): Bacteria > Pseudomonadota > Gammaproteobacteria > Pseudomonadales > Pseudomonadaceae > Aquipseudomonas > Aquipseudomonas serbiensis. The sequence continues at coordinate 43,290 of NZ_BLVZ01000002.1, read as the reverse complement.
GTGATGGCGGCCGGTGCCGGTGCCCTGGGTGTTGAGCTGGGTGGCGCGGCGATCTATCACGGTGAGCTGCATCAGCGTCCGCAACTGGGCGAGGGTGTGCCGGCCGATGCGAATGCTATCGACCGCGGCTGGCAACTGGTGCAGAGAGGCGTCTGGCTGTGGTTGCTGATCTTGTGCATGGGGGCCGAGTTCTATGCTTGAGCACGGTGGTCGCCTGCGGGCGGCAGCGCAACATTACGGTATCGACCGCGCTGACTGGCTGGACCTGTCCACCGGCATCGCGCCCTGGGCGTGGCCGATTCCAGACATTGCGCCACAGGCCTGGGCACGCTTGCCGGAAAACGATGATGGTCTGGAGGCCGCAGCCTGTGCTTATTACGGCGTGCCTCATCTGTTGCCGGTGCCCGGGTCGCAAGCGGCGATCCAGGCACTGCCACGTGTGCGCAGTACCTGCCGGGTCGGTGTCTTGTCGCCGTGTTATGCCGAACATGCCCATGCCTGGCGCAAAAGCGGATTTCTGGTGCGCGAAGTCCGGGAACATGAAGTGGAATACTTCCTGGACAGCCTAGACGTGCTGGTGGTGGTCAACCCCAACAATCCCACGGGCCTGCACCTGACCTCGGAACGTCTTCTGGAATGGCACGCTCGTCTGGCCGAGCGCGGCGGCTGGCTGGTGGTCGATGAGGCATTCATGGATAACACGCCTGACGCGAGTCTGGCGGCCGAAACCTGGCGGGTTGGTTTGATCGTGTTGCGTTCGTTCGGCAAGTTCTTTGGCCTTGCCGGTGTAAGGCTGGGTTTCGTGCTGGCTGAGCCGGGCCTGTTGAAATCGTTGGCGGAGCAGATCGGCCCTTGGGCGGTCAGCGGCCCGACACGGATTCTGGGTCAGGTGTGCCTGGGTGATCTGGAAGGCCATGCCCGGCAGCGCTTGCGCTGCGATCAGGCCAGCCAGCGATTGGCGACATTGCTCAGCAATAACGGCCTGAGCCCGCAGGGTGGCTGCGCGCTGTTCCAGTGGGTGGTTACGGAGCAGGCACAAGCCCTCCATGACTTCTTTGCCCGGCGTGGCGTGTTGCTGCGCTTGTTCGATGGTGAGGGTTCGGTCACCAGTCTGCGTTTTGGTCTGCCTTGCGAAGAGGCCGACTGGCTGCGCCTGGAAAATGTACTGCTTGAATACCGCAAGGAAACCCCATGACCACGTTGATGGTGCAAGGCACGACGTCCGATGCTGGCAAAAGCACGCTGGTAACCGCGCTTTGTCGCTGGCTGACCCGTCAGGGCGTCAAGGTGGTGCCGTTCAAGCCGCAGAACATGGCGCTCAACAGCGCGGTGACGGCAGACGGCGGGGAGATCGGTCGTGCCCAGGCTGTACAGGCCCAGGCCTGCGGGCTTGAACCCCACACCGACATGAACCCGGTGCTGCTCAAGCCCAATAGCGATACCGGAGCACAGGTCATCATTCATGGCCGCGCTGTCACTACCATGAATGCGGTGGCCTATCACGGCTATAAAGAGATCGCGATGAAAGCGGTGCTGGAGTCGCACCAGCGCCTGGGCGAGGCTTATCCAGTGATCATGGTGGAGGGTGCCGGTTCGCCTGCGGAGATCAATCTGCGCGCCAACGACATCGCCAATATGGGGTTTGCCGAAGCGGTGGATTGCCCGGTGTTGCTGGTCGCCGATATCAACCGCGGCGGCGTGTTCGCGCATCTGGTCGGTACGCTGGAGTTGCTGTCGCCCAGCGAGCAGGCGCGGGTCAAAGGGTTTGTCATCAACCGTTTTCGTGGCGATATCGCGCTGCTGCAACCGGGGCTGGACTGGCTCGAAGCGCGCACCGGCAAGCCGGTGGTGGGCGTGTTGCCGTATGTGATGGATTTGCACCTGGAAGCCGAGGACGGTCTGGATCGACGCCAGACCGACAAGGTCGAGCAAGTGCTGAATGTCGTGGTGCCAGTGCTGCCACGCATCAGCAACCACACCGATTTCGATCCGCTGCGCCTGCATCCGCAGGTCAATCTGCAATTCATCGGCCCCGGTCAGCCTGTGCCTCCTGCTGATCTGATCATCCTGCCGGGCTCGAAAAGTGTGCGCAGCGACCTGACTTACCTGCGCGCCAATGGCTGGGACACTGCCATTGACCGGCATCTGCGCTATGGCGGCAAGCTGCTGGGCATTTGCGGCGGCCTGCAGATGCTGGGCCAGCAGTTGCATGATCCGTTGGGCCTTGAGGGCGCGGCAGGTTCCAGCCCCGGTCTGGGCTTGCTGGACATGAGCACGGTGCTGGAAGCCGAGAAGCAGTTGCGTAATGTGCGCGGACGTCTGGTGCTGGAAGACGCCGAAGTCTGTGGCTATGAAATCCACGCAGGTGTCACCAGCGGTGCTGCATTGGAAAACGCAGCCGTACGTCTGGACGACGGCCGCAGTGACGGCGCGCAAAGTGCTGACGGGCAGATTTTCGGGACTTATCTGCATGGCCTGTTCGAGTCGCCTGCCGCGTGTAGCGCACTGCTGCGTTGGGCGGGTTTGCAGGATGTGCAGCAGGTGGATTATCACGGGCTGCGCGAGCGGGATATCGAGCGTCTGGCCGACCTGGTGGAAAAACACCTCGATGGCCGTTTGTTGCGCGAGCTGTGCGGCCTGGAGGCGAATTGAAATGCTGCAATTGATCCTGGGTGGTGCCCGTTCGGGCAAGAGTCGCCTGGCTGAAAAACTGGCGGCGGAATCGGAACTGAGCGTCATTTATATCGCCACCAGCCAGCCGCTGGACGGCGAGATGAGTCAGCGCGTGATCAGTCATCGTCAGCGTCGCCCCGACAGTTGGGGGCTGGTTGAAGAGCCGCTGGAGCTGGCCCGTGTCCTGCGCGAAAACGCCGCAACCGGGCACTGCCTGCTGGTGGACTGCCTGACGCTGTGGCTGACCAATCTGCTGATGCTCGATAATCCCGAGCGTCTGGTTCAAGAGCGCGATGCGCTGCTGGAGTGCCTGGGCGAACTGCCGGGCGAAATCATTTTTGTCAGCAACGAAACCGGGCTGGGCGTCGTGCCGCTGGGTGAGCTGACCCGCCGCTATGTCGACGAAGCCGGGCTGTTGCACCAGGCCATTGCCGAGCGTTGTCAGCGTGTGGTGCTGACCGTTGCCGGCTTGCCTCTGACTTTGAAAGGAACCGCATTATGAGTAATTCCTGGTGGCTAAAGCCCGCTCAGGCCATCGATGTGCCGATGCGTGAAGCCGCTCTGGCTCGTCAGCAGCAACTGACCAAGCCGGCCGGTTCGCTGGCGCAACTGGAGCGGCTGGCGGTTCAGCTCGCAGGCTTGCAAGGGCGAGTCAAACCCAAGGCCGATCAGGTGTGGATTGCGATTTTTGCCGGTGATCACGGAGTCGTGGCGGAAGGCGTTTCGGCTTATCCGCAGGAAGTGACCGGGCAGATGCTGCATAACTTCGTCAACGGCGGCGCTGCGATCAGCGTGTTGGCCAAGCAGTTGTCGGCGCAGCTGGACGTGGTTGATCTGGGTTCCGTATCGCCCGTGGATTTCCCCGGTGTGCGGCATTTGCGCATTGGCGCAGGTACCGCCAACTTTGCCCAGGGCCCGGCCATGACGGTCGAGCAGGGGCTGGCGGCCATGCAGGCCGGGCGCGACAGTGTGTTGCGGGCCAAGGCCGCGGGTTCCGAGCTGTTCATCGGCGGCGAAATGGGGATCGGCAATACCACAGCGGCCAGTGCTGTCGCCTGTTCGTTGCTGGAGTGCGCGGCGCAATTGCTGGTCGGCCCTGGTACTGGCCTGAACGCCGAGGGCGTGCGGCACAAGAGCGAGGTCATCGAGCGTGCTCTGGTCCTGCATGCCGAGCAGGCGGGCGATCCGTTGCAAAGCCTGTTCTGCCTGGGTGGTTTCGAGATTGCCGCGCTGGCAGGTGCTTACCTGGCCTGTGCGCAGGAAGGCATCGCGGTGCTGGTGGATGGTTTCATTTGCAGCGTTGCGGCGCTGGTCGCTGTGCGTCTGAATCCGTCCTGCCGCGACTGGCTGCTGTTTGGTCATCGTGGCGCGGAGCCTGGGCATCGTCATCTGCTGGAAGCCTTGCAGGCTGAGCCTTTACTGGACCTGGGCCTGCGCCTGGGTGAAGGCAGCGGCGCAGCCTTGGCGGTGCCGCTGGTGCGGCTGGCCTGTGAACTGCACAACGGCATGGCGACCTTCGCTGAAGCGGCTGTGGCGGATCGTCCGGCATGACATTGCATCTGGACCTGTTGCGTCACGGTGAAACCGAACTGGGTGGCGGCCTGCGCGGCAGCCTGGACGACGCCCTGACTGCGACGGGCTGGGAGCAGATGCGCGAGGCCGTTGCACAAGCAGGCCCGTGGGATCGGATTTACAGCTCGCCCTTGCAGCGCTGTGCGCGTTTTGCCGAAGAGCTTGCGGACAAACTGGCGTTGCCGCTGCATCTTGAGCCGGGCTTGCAAGAGCTGCATTTCGGCGACTGGGAAGGGCATAGCGCCGCGCAACTGATGGAAACCGACGCTGAAGGGCTGGGGTTGTTCTGGGAAGATCCTTACGCTTTCACACCGCCCAATGGCGAGCGGGTTGTGGACTTCTCAGCACGGGTATTGGGCGCGGTTCAGGCGTTGCAGCAGCGCCATGCCGGTGAGCGAGTGTTGCTGGTCAGCCACGGTGGGGTGATGCGCCTTTTGCTGGCTCAGGCGCGGGGTTTGCCTCGCGAACAGTTGTTGCAGGTCGTGGTCGGCCACGGAGCGCTGCTGTCCGTCAGTGTCGCCGCTGGCGGCGTGTTGACGGAGAACTGAGATGCTGCCGTTCTGGATCGCCCTGCAATTTCTCAGCAGCTTGCCGATTCGGCTGCCGGGTATGCCGCAGCCTCAGGAGCTAGGGCGTTCGTTGTTGTTCTATCCGCTGGTGGGCGTGCTGTTCGGTGTGCTGTTGATGATGCTGAACGTCGTGCTCGACGGCGCGCCACTGATGCTGCATGCCGCGTTGCTGCTGACGGCTTGGGTGTTGCTAAGTGGTGGCTTGCATCTGGACGGCCTGGCAGACAGCGCCGACGCCTGGCTGGGCGGCTTTGGCGACCGTGAACGAACCCTAAGCATCATGAAAGACCCGCGCAGCGGGCCTGTTGCCGTGGTGACACTGGTGCTGGTCCTGCTGCTCAAGTTCACCGCCATTCTGGCCTTGATCGAAAACCAAAACAGCATCGCCTTGCTGTTGGCTCCGCTGATCGGGCGCAGCGCCATGCTTGGGCTGTTTCTCGGCACTCCTTATGTTCGGGCGGGCGGTCTTGGGCAGGCGCTGGCCGATCATTTGCCAAAGCACACCGGGCAGTGGGTCTTGCTGATTAGTGCGGGCGCTTGTGTGTTACTGGGTGGCTGGGCCGGATTGATTGCTGTGCTTGCGGCAACCGCGGGTTTCTTCTGGCTGCGCCAGTTGATGTTGCGCCGGTTGGGCGGTACGACCGGTGATACCGCGGGTGCCTTGCTGGAGTTGCTTGAGGTGTTGGTTTTGTTGGCGGTTGTGTTGGTTTTTCGCGAATGAACTCGCATCCTGCCGGTGCCGTGTGGGAGCGAATTCATTCGCGAAAGATGACACCTGTAATCTATTGACACAGCCATCCCGCGAGGCGTAATTTCGCGTTGTGATTATTTGCGGGTATATCCACGTAAATAGTGTCCGTCGAGCCTTGGGGAGCATAAAAACAATGACATCGGTCTGGCGTACCAGCGGTTGGATTCTGTTGGGCAGTGCGTTGATTCTCGCGCTGTCCCTGGGGACCCGGCATGGCTTCGGGTTGTTTCTGGCGCCCATGAGTGCCGAGTTCGGGTGGGGACGGGAAGTCTTTGCCTTTGCCATTGCCCTGCAGAATCTCATGTGGGGGCTGGCGCAGCCGTTTGCCGGTGCCTTGGCGGACCGGTTCGGTGCGGCGAAGGTGGTGTTTATCGGCGGCGTGCTTTATGCCTCGGGCCTGATCTGCATGAGCATGGCCGATTCGCCTGCGAGCCTTTCCCTGAGTGCCGGTATCTTGATCGGGATTGGCCTGTCCGGGACGTCTTTCTCGGTCATTCTGGGTGTCGTAGGCCGCGCCTTGCCACCCGAGAAGCGCAGCATGGGGATGGGGATAGCCAGTGCTGCCGGTTCGTTCGGCCAGTTCGCCATGCTGCCGGGGACTTTGGGGCTTCTGAGCTGGCTGGGTTGGTCCAGTACCTTGCTGGTGCTGGGTTTGATGGTTGCCTTGATTCTGCCGCTGGTGAGCATGCTCAAGGACAGCCCGGCGGCTTCGGCTGGCAGTGAGTTGACCTTGGGTGAAGCATTGCGCGAGGCCTGTTCCCATTCGGGTTTCTGGTTGCTGGCCCTGGGCTTTTTCGTCTGTGGTTTCCAGGTCGTGTTCATCGGCATTCACTTGCCTGCGTATCTGGTCGATCAACATTTGCCGGCCAAGGTCGGGACCACGGTGCTGGCCTTGATCGGGCTGTTCAATATCTTCGGCACTTACACGGCAGGCTGGCTGGGTGGACGCATGTCCAAACCGCGTTTGCTGACTGCGCTCTATCTGCTGCGCGCAGTGGTGATCGTGCTGTTCCTGTGGGTTCCGCTGAGTGAAACGACGGCCTATCTGTTTGGTATAGCAATGGGCTTGTTGTGGCTGTCGACTGTGCCGCTGACCAACGGTACGGTGGCGACGCTGTTCGGTGTGCGCAATCTGTCGATGCTTGGTGGTATTGTTTTCCTGTTCCACCAGTTGGGCTCCTTCCTGGGTGGCTGGCTGGGTGGGCTCGTGTATGACCATACCGGGAGTTACGATTTGATCTGGCAGGTGTCCATTCTGCTCAGCCTGATGGCGGCGGCCCTGAACTGGCCCGTGCGTGAGCGGCCGGTGGCTCGGTTACAACCTCAGGGTAGCGTGGCGTGAATCTGTCATGGCCTGTGCTGGCTGCGGTGCTGAGCGGCACCGTGGTGTTGGCGTTGCTCTGGTGGGCCTGGCAACAGGTCGGGCTGGCGGCCTTGCAGTTGGGGCTGGGTGCCTGTTGAGTGCAGGCTCTTCAAGGAGTAGCGTGTCTCTCCAGACAATAATGTAGGGATGCCTTGATGAAAATACGCTGGATTTCTGTCCCTGTTCTGCTGTTCGCCATGAGCGGTGCTGCGATGGCTGCCGATTGCCCGCCATTGCTGCAGGGCGAGTTGCCCAAGCTGCGTGCCAAGGAAAACATCGACCTTTGCAAGCGCTTTGCCGGCAAACCTCTGGTGGTGGTCAATACCGCCAGCTTTTGCGGTTTTGCCCCACAGTTCAAGGGGCTTGAGGAGTTGAGTCAGCGCTACAAGGCCCAAGGGCTGGAAGTGCTCGGTGTTCCGTCCAATGACTTCAAACAGGAGTCCAAGGACGGAGAGGAAACCGCCAAGGTCTGCTACGTCAATTACGGCGTGACCTTCACCATGACCGAGCCGCAGCCGGTCAGGGGTGATGATGCAACGCATCTGTTCAAGGTGCTGGCCGAGCAGAGCAGTGCGCCGCGCTGGAACTTCTATAAATATGTGGTGGACCGCCAGGGCAAGGTGGTCGCCAATTTCTCCAGCATGACCAAGCCCGACGACCCGGAGCTGATTGCAGCCATCGAGAAGGCTATCGCTTCAAAGCCATGACCTGATACGAAAAAGCCCGCGACCAGTGATGGTCGCGGGCTTTTTCGTGGCCGGAACAGGCTTTTCAGCCTGCTTCGGTCGGGTGTCATCAGAAGCGATAGGTCAGCGAAGTACCGATACCGTGGGCGCTGTTCTTGTAGTCAGCGTTGTAGGTGCCTTTGGTGGCACTGGAGTTGCGGATCTTGGCTTCGTCTTCCCACAGGTAGGAATAGGCGACATCAATGGTGATCGCGTCGCTCGGGGTCCAGCCAGCGCCGAAGCTGATGATCTGACGATCACCGGTCGGAATGCGTGGAGAGCGGTGCTCGTTGTTGGTAGGCGACTGGTCGACGGAGTAGCCGGTGCGCAAGGTCCACTCTTTATTGACCTTGTACGAAGCGCCGATGGCATGGGCCCAGGTGTCATGCCAGTCCTGTTCTTCGGAAATGCGTCCGATAGGACCGTTGGCACCACCCAGAACTGCTTGAACACCGCTGTTGTTGACGGTGATGTCTTTCAGGCGGCTCCAGCGTGTCCAGGTGCTGCCTGCATAGACGGTCCAGTTTTCATCCAGTTGCTGGGTGATGGAGAAATCCACCGACTCAGGTGTGCTGATATCCAGCGAGGCGTCGTACTTCTGGCCGTTGAAGATACTGAAACTGCTGCCTTCGATCTTGGTCTTGCCTTCGAGCTTGTAGTCGACCTTGGAGTGGTAAGTCAGGCCCAGGCGGGTGGTGTCGGTGGCCTGGACCAGGATGCCGACGTTGAAACCCAGAGCGACATCGTCACCCTTGATCTTGACCTTGCCGTCGTTTGTGCCCTGAGAAGCGGCGTTGACGGTCGAAGAGGTCAGTTCGCCTTCGATGCGGTTGATGGTCGGGCCGAAACCGATGGAAACCCGATCGTTGAAGGCGTAGCTGACAGTCGGCTGGAAGGTGACGACCTGTACGTGGCTCTTGTCGGCCCAGTAGCGGCCCGCGAAACCGTTTTCATAGTCGGTGACCAGGCCAAACGGCACATAGACACCCAGGCCGACGGCCCATTGATCGTCGAGTGGTTTGACGTAGTAACCCATGGGCACGCCAACGACCGGCACCATGTCGCCGTCATTGCTGCCGGTGAAAGTGCTGCGGGCATTGCTGATATCGGTCTTGGCGATGATTGCCGCCGCGCCAACGCTGACTTGTTCGCGCTTGAGACGGGACATGCCGGCCGGGTTGCCGAATACGGTACTGGCGTCCTCTGCGGAGGAGGAGCGTCCGGCAAAACCGGTACCCATGGCACTGATACTTTGTTCGTTGATTGCAAAGCCAGAAGCGAATAGTTGGGAAGATGCCAGGCCAATGGCTAGACCAAGTGTTGTCCTGTGAATTGCTTTTGTCGTTATTCTCATTATTAGAACTCCTTTGTTGATCACGGGGCGGAAATTACCAACATTTTCAAGAACGCGCTAGTGGGCTGAAGAGCCCGATTTAGAGCTATTTTTGTAGGACAATCCGATAATATTGCAGGAATTTTCCAGAACTTTGTTTTTTGGCAATCATGCTTGTTGCGATAAATAAATAGGTGCTACGCAAGAGTGCCAAGCGGTTACAAAGTCTCGTAATCGTCCTTGCGGTTGAAATATCTGTCGCCAGATTCTGGCCATGGCCAATGCATCGTCTTCGGTGGGCAAGGTGACGGTCTGGGCTTCGATCATCATCCAGGCAATGGCGGTGGAGTAGCGCAGGTTGACGGTCAGTTCCAGATGCGGCCCGCTCAGGAAGGCATGCTGGCTGGCAAGGCCGCGCACGCGGCTGGCGAGGTCCGGGTCTTGTGCCAGGTAATTGTCCCAAAGCTGTCGGTGCCGTAGTTCCGGGATGCGGTACAGGCCGTGGCCGCGTCTGCTGTCCAGCGCATCGCCCAGGGATGACTGGCTTGCCGCTATGCCCAGAAGCAGGGATTCGGCGCAGGCGTTCTGGCGATCCAGGTAGATCAGGGTCGGGCGGATTACATGACGGCATAATTCTATGGCTGCAATACCCATAAGACAGTCAGCTCGCAAGGTAATGGCCAACGGACCCTAATGCGTGGCAGCGGTGAATCGGATCGGGCCCGTTGGAAGCAGCCAGAGGCCGCTTGAGTTGAAGTGTAGTCTCATATTTGGAATGTAAAATTATGTTTTACATCGTTTTAGGTTTTACGCCCTGACCCTATAGATCGGTTGGCGATTAGCTTGGTCCGGCAGATATTAAAAAGCCCCGCTTTTGAGGGCGGGGCTTTTGAGGGTAGCCAGAGGCTTCAGGCGGTCAGGGCCTGGCGGGTGCGTTCTATCACAGCCTGCAGCGGCGCGGCGCTGGAGTACTGATCGGGGTAGAGGCGTTCGCTATGGCGGGCAATACCGTGTTCATTGACGATGGTAAAGCTGAAGGAGCCTTTGCGGGCGGCCATGATAAGGCAGTCCATTGGAGCGAAAGCGTGGGTGAGGGTGCGGATGGCATCCTGGGTCTGGATATGAGTAGTCATCATTGAAAGTGTTTCCTGAAACGACACGGAACAATACCGTGCATCAATAAAGGCTCCAGTAAACGCGGGCTGGCTTGAGTGTCGAAGCGGGCCGGGCGAAGAACCTGACTGGAACAAGGCAGTCAGTTGAAGCGCGCTTTATCGTATGGCGCCCTGGCTGACAGGTAGGTACTTAGGAGGGCAGGCAACACAACACGAGCAAAGGTTCGACGCTCGGGTGAAGATCCTGATCAATTGCAGGCTGGTCAGTGCAGGCCATGATTACGCTTTGCCCTTGTGGGCCAATGTTGCGCAGGACATGCCTGGAAACCATCGAGGTGGTCGATCCCTTGTTGTCGACACCGCTTCCATATGGAGTAGCGCTTGTCGGGGGACTTATCGACCGGAATTGATTTTCAGCTTGGTACTAACGGCGCGGATACTAATGCAATATCCAGAGTAATGAAAGGGGTATCTGTAAATATTTTTTCTTGTCGGGTGGTCTGTACGGGTCTCGTGAAAATCCACTTGTACACATTAGCGGCACAAGCTGCCACATCACTGTCACATACGACCCTAAGAGTTTGATTTACTGTGGTGAATTATTAAGTCAATGAAAAACATCGCTTTTTTTTACTGGTGAAAAAATCGTCAGTTTGAGCGCAGCCCCCGTTCTATCTACGTTTGCGAGGGTTAAAGGGGGGTTGTCCACTGAGTTATCCACAGCTTCTGTGGATTGTCCCGTCACATGAAGCGGTTATATGCAGGGTTTACCTTGTGCTAAAAGAGAGTAGAGTTATGTCCCCCGATTTGCCCCCGCAATGCCTATCATGCCTGCCTTGAGTCGCAGTCTCTGTCCCGGAGACGTTTCTGAATCTTCTTTTGTTCACAATGCCGAAGGCACTGATCCGGCATGTATGGAGTCGTTATGGCCTTGGACCTGAACAGCCTGTTGCTGGGGCTTGGTGCGGCGGCGCTGCCTTTGTTGGCGTGGGTCTGGCAATTGCAGCGACGTCTGGCGCGTCAGCAGGCCGATACGGCGTTGCTCGATGAACGCTTGAGCATGGCGCAGATGGCGCAGGACGGCCTTAACGCCCAACTGGACGCTAGCCGCGACGAGATCAGTGACCTGAGCCAGGCAAACTCTGCCCGGCAGGCCGACCTTGCTGCCGTGCGCCGTGAAGTCGAACTGTTGCGCCAGGAGTGCGATAACGGCCGCGATGCCGCTCATGGCTGGAACCTCGAACGGGCCAGCAAGGAAACCGAGCTGCGCCGTCTGGATGCGCAATGTGCCGCTTTGAATGCCGAGTTGCGCGAACAGCAGGAAAGCCATCAGCAGCGCCTGAACGATCTTCAGGGTTCGCGTGATGAGTTGCGCGCCCAGTTTGCCGAGCTGGCGGGCAAGATTTTTGATGAGCGCGAGCAACGCTTCGCTGAAACCAGTCAGCAACAGATTGGGCAACTGCTCAACCCGCTGAAGGAGCGCATTCAGTCATTCGAGAAGCGCGTCGAGGAAAGCTATCAGAGCGAAGCCCGCGAGCGGTTTTCCCTGGGCAAGGAGCTTGAACGTCTGCAGCAGTTGAACCTGCGTCTGAGCGATGAGGCGACCAACCTTACCCGCGCACTCAAGGGCCAGAAAACCCAGGGCAACTGGGGGGAGCTGATTCTGGAGCGGGTGCTGGAGCATGCCGGTCTGGAGAAAGGCCGCGAGTACCAGACCCAGGTCAGTCTCAAGGGGCCTGATGGTGAACGTTTCCAACCGGATGTCCTGATCATGTTGCCGGGGGACAAGCAGGTTGTGGTGGATGCCAAGGTCAGCCTGACGGCCTATCAGCAGTATGTGTCGGCGGCCGACGAAGTGATCGGTCAGGCAGCCTTGAAGCAGCATGTCCTGTCCTTGCGCAATCATGTCAAAGGTTTGTCCGGCAAGGATTACAAGCGGCTTGAAGGGTTGCACAGCCTGGATTTCGTCTTGTTGTTCGTGCCCATAGAAGCGGCGTTTTCTGCGGCATTGCAGGCTGAGCCCAACCTGTTCCAGGAAGCGTTCGATCGTAATATCGTGATTGTCAGCCCGACCACGCTGCTTGCCACCTTGCGGGTCATCGACAGCCTGTGGAAGCAGGAGCGCCAGAGCCAGAACGCCAGGGAAATCGCGGAGCGGGCAGGGTGGCTGTACGACAAGTTCGTGTTGTTCATTCAGGATCTGGACGAGGTCGGTAACCGCTTGCAACAACTTGATAAAGCGTATTCCGCTGCCCGCAACAAATTGACGGAGGGCCGCGGTAATCTGGTCAGCCGCAGTGAGCAGCTCAGATTGTTGGGCGCGCGGGCCAGCAAAAACCTGCCGCCAGACCTGCTTGAGCGTGCCATGACTGATGAAGATGGCGTGTTGCGTTTACCTGAGTAGCGGGCAGGGTGAGCCGCGTAAAACCGTCTGTCGTAAAGACTAGAAGGAAACGCGCAGAGATGTCACATTGATTCCATCGGGAAAAATGTTTTCCGAGACACTCGGCTAAATGAAAACTTGCTTCTATGATCAGTAGTAGCAATGGGCACATGGCCGGTTGCCTGGCTTTTCCCTCAAGGGGGCGTTATGAACAGCAAATTGCAAGAATGGCTCCATGATCTGGGTGTTGCACTGGGTTTGATTGAACGGCCCAAACTGCAACCTGTACCTGTGCGCGCCGAGGACGAGCGTCGCCGCCCACGTCGATAAGCCTTGGTCGACCGCAATCGCGGTCACCTGTATTGGCGCTCAATCCGAGCGGGACGCAAGGCCGTGTCCCGTTATCTGCTTGCAATTGTCTTTTTTCCTGGCGCTATATCTGGCGCATCAATACGATCAGATCCACCACCATGGGCAGCGATAGATGCTCGGGCTTGTCGAGGGCGCGCGCCCTTATGAAGGCCGGGAACTTGAAGTCGAACTCTTCTCCCAGGCGCCCGAAAAACTCATCTATATCCTCCTCGTCCAGAACGAGATCCTTGAAGGTCACATCGTCGCGCAGCGCAGATTTGTCCACAAGAATGACTCCCAGAACGTCGAGCACCCTTTGGTTGATGTCCTCGCGGTTCATGGAAGCCCCGGATTTTAATCATGTCAGGATTACGGGAACTTCGGATAAGCCAGCCCTCGGTTTCAGGCTAGCTGAAGTTTGCTGGCGGCCTGTGCTGGGCGACGGGTGTCCGATAGCGGGTTCAGGCCAGTCAGGTGATCGGCTAGACTGCGCGCCTTGTCTGCAACTGAAGAGAAAACCATGTCCCGTGCCCGTTGCGAGCGCTGTCTGCGTCCAGACAACCATTGTCTTTGCGACTTGATTCCGCAACTGGACAGCCGCACTCGTGTTTTGGTGCTGCAACATCCCAGTGAAGTCAGCCATGCCTTGAATACTGCACGCCTGGCCACCCTTGGGCTGGTCAATGCCGGATTGGTGGTGGGGGAGGTATTCGAGGATCTGGATGTGTTGTTGAACCAGCCCGGTTATCAGGCCCGCCTGTTGTTTCCGGGCGATGATGCGCAAGTGCTGGCACCCTATGCCGATCAGGATCTGCCAACGCTGTTGGTGGTTCCAGATGGCACCTGGCGCAAGGCGCGAAAGCTGTTGCACCTCAACCCGCTGTTGGCCGCGCTGCCCAGAGTGACGCTGGGCTCGGCTCCGGTTTCACGTTATCGCCTGCGCAAGGCGCCCGGGCCGGATGCCTTGTCGACTCTGGAAGCGATCACCCATGCCTTGCAAACCCTTGAGGGCGGGGATTCCTTCTGTGCGCTGCTACAGCCTTTCGATGCCTTGATCGAAGGGCAGATCAAGGCCATGGGCGACGAGACTTATCAGCGTAATCACTCGGAAAAGTGAGCCGCAAAAACACTTGGGGACGTTATGTGTTCCCAGCTGTATCTGTGAGTACCGGCAATCTGTGCCTAGACTGACAACTTTGTTTTGTCTGACATGGAATGACCGATGCACATTTCCTCCGGCCGCTGGGTGTATGGCCTCTGTCTTGCCCTGTTGACCGCTTTTCTCTGGGGCATTCTGCCCGTCAAGCTCAAGCAAGTGCTTCAAGCGATGGATCCAGTGACGGTGACCTGGTTCCGTCTGCTGGTATCCGGCGTCCTGCTCTTTATATGGCTGGCATCGGTCAAGCGGCTGCCGAGCTTCAAGGTGTTGGGGCGCAAGGGCAAGGTTCTGGTGCTGCTGGCTGTGTTGGGGCTGGTGGGCAACTATGTGTTGTATCTGGTGGGGTTGCGGCTGCTGAGCCCGGGTACCACACAACTGATGATTCAGACGGGGCCGATCCTGTTGCTGCTCGGCAGCATCTTTCTGTTCAAGGAGCGATTCACTCTTGGGCAGGGCATTGGCCTGTTTGTGCTGCTGACCGGTTTTGGCCTGTTCTTCAATGAGCGTCTTGTGGAGCTGTTCACCTCGTTGAGTGATTACACCGCCGGGGTCCTGATCGTCTTTCTGGCTGCGGTGGTCTGGACGTTCTATGGCTTGAGCCAGAAGCAATTGCTGACAGTGTGGAACTCGTTGCAGGTCATGATGGTGATCTATCTGTTCTGTGCGCTGTTGATCACGCCCTGGGCGCATCCGATGGAGGCTTTGCAGTTGAGCCCGTTGCAGGGTTGGTTATTGCTGGCTTGTTGCCTGAACACGCTGGTGGCCTATGGCGCCTTTGCCGAGGCTCTGGCTCATTGGGAGGCATCGCGTGTCAGCGCGACCCTGGCCCTGACGCCGCTGGTGACGCTGGCTTCGGTTGCGGTGGCTGCCTGGTTGTGGCCGGACTATGTGCAGGCCGAAGAGATCAATGCGCTGGGGTATGGCGGTGCGGTGCTGGTGGTGCTGGGTTCGGCCTTGACCGCCTTGGGACCGTCGATGATTGCAGGCTGGAAGGCCAGGAAGCAGCGGTTGGCGGTTTAGCATCCTGCCGCTCGATTCTTTCCTACTCCCGACCCAGTTGCCCGGCCTGCCGAAGCCATTGCTGGCGTTGTTCCTCGGTGGATGTGCGTATCGGTGAGAATTCGCTCAGGCGTTTTGTCTTTATCCCGCAAAAAGCCAGGATCGTCCGGATCATCTGACGATGGGCCGGGGCGCCGTAGATCCATTGGAAATAGCGGGGCGGGGTGTCCATGGTCACCAGCAGTTCAGCAGACTTGCCCTTGAGCAATTCGTTGGATGGATGCCGGCGACCATGGGCCTTGAAGGCAAAACCGGGCATGAAGACCCGGTCGAAGAAACCACTCAGCAAGGCCGGTAGCCCACCCCATGAAACGGGATAGACGAATACCAGATGTTCGGCCCAGTGGATCTGGCGTTGGGCCTCGAGCAGGTCTTGTTCCAGGTTCTGACTCTGCTCGTAGCCGTTGTGCAGGATCGGGTCGAACGTCAGTTCGCTGAGCCTGAGCGCTCTCACCACATGGCCTTTGCTGCGTGCTCCCTGCGAGTAGGCATCACCCAGGGCATGGCAGAAACTGACGGTCTTCGGTGTTCCGTAAATCATCAGGATGCGTTTCCCACTGCCTTCCAAGGGTGTTGCACCACTTTTGGGGTCAGCCATTGCTACCCGCCTCCAGCATTTTTTCCGGTCGCACCCAGGCGTCGAATTGCTCGTCGGTGAGGTAGCCCAGGGCAAGGGCGGCTTCACGCAAGGTCAATCCTTCGCTATAGGCTTTCTTGGCGATCTGCGCCGATTTGTCGTAACCGATATGAGGATTGAGGGCGGTAACCAGCATCAGGCCGCGTTCCAGGTGTTCGGCCATCTTCCCGGCATCGGGTTCAAGGCCCGCGATGCAATGCTCGTTGAAGTTGCGGCAACCATCGGCCAGCAGCCGGATCGATTGCAGCAGGTTGTGGATGATGACCGGTTTGTAGACGTTCAACTGCAGATGGCCCTGACTGGCGGCGAAACCGATGGTCACATCGTTGCCCATGACCTGACAGGCCAGCATCGACAGGGCCTCGCACTGGGTCGGGTTGACCTTGCCAGGCATGATCGAGCTTCCCGGCTCATTTGCAGGCAGTCGCACTTCGGCCAGCCCGGCGCGTGGACCGGAACCCAGCAGGCGCAGGTCGTTGGCAATTTTCATCAGGGCGACGGCCAGGGTCTTGAGCGCCCCGGACAGGGCTGTCAGGGGTTCGTGGCCTGCCAGTGCCGCGAATTTGTTGGGCGCGGTGACGAACGGAAGTCCTGACAATGCCGCCAGCTCTGCTGCCACGGCTTCGGCGAACCCCTTGGGGGCGTTCAGGCCGGTGCCCACTGCGGTGCCGCCCTGCGCCAGCTCGAAGACGGCGGGCAGGGTTGCACGGATGGCTTTCTGGGCATAATCCAGTTGTGCCACGAAGCCCGACAATTCCTGCCCGAAGGTGATCGGCGTGGCATCCATCATGTGGGTGCGACCGGTTTTCACCAGTTTGATATGCCGTGTCGACTGCTCGGCAAGTCCATTGGACAGTTCGGCGATGGCGGGTAGCAGTTGCTCCTTGATCGCTTGTGCGGCCGCGATATGCATGGCTGTGGGGAAGCAGTCATTGGAGCTTTGTGAGCGATTGACGTGATCGTTGGGGTGGACCGGGCTCTTGCCGCCACGACCCTGACCAGCCAGTTCGTTGGCCCGACCGGCAATCACCTCGTTGACGTTCATGTTGCTTTGCGTGCCGCTGCCGGTCTGCCAGACCACCAGCGGGAATTGCGCGTCATGCTGACCGTCGAGCACTTCGTTGGCAGCCTGCTCGATGAGCCGGGCGATATCGGCGGGGAGGTCGCCATTGCGGTCGTTGACACGGGCGGCGGCTTTCTTGATCAGGGTCAGGGCATGCAGGACGGCAAGGGGCATGGACTGATCGCCAATGGCGAAGTTGATCAGCGACCGTTGGGTCTGTGCACCCCAGTAAGCGTCTTCAGGGACTTCTATCGGGCCAATGCTGTCTGTTTCGGTACGGCTCACTGGTCTTACTCCTTTAAGGTGCGTGAAGGTTAGGTGCCCATAGTCCGGCAGGGTTCCCGCGCTGTCTGTTCAGGGGCGGTTTTTAACCACTCAGTTAAGCGGGGGTTGAGCCAAAAGCGAACATAAGCGCAGAATGGTCGGCCTTGAGGTAATGCCTCGTTTGTCAGATTAAGGAAATTCGATGACCCGTCTTCGTGCCATCTGTACCGCGGTAGCCCTGGTTTGTGCCAGCGGTCAGGTTCTCGCCGACACCGCCAGCCACAACGCCAGTGCCGAAACTTTCCTCAAGCTTGCCAACGCTGACAGGCTGGGTGCTCCGGTCTACGCGCAGGTTCAGCAGATGTTTGCCCAGCGCTTTGCTGAAACCAAGGCGCCTGCATCGAAAAAAGCCCTGCTGGAAACCTATCAGGCCAAGGCCAATACCGCTCTCGACCAGGCTATCGGCTGGAACAAGATCAAGCCGGACATGGTCAAGCTCTACACGACCAACTTCACCGAAAGCGAGTTGAAGGATCTGGTTGCGTTCTACCAGTCGCCACTGGGCAAGAAAGTGATGACCAAAATGCCTGAGCTGGCTCAGCAATCGGCCCAACTGACCCAGAGCAAGCTGGAAAGCGCCGTGCCGGTCGTCAACAAGCTGCTCGCCGACATGACCGCAGAACTGGAGCCTGCCAAAGCCGCAGCCCCGGCTGCGCCCAAGAAACCCTGACAGGCGAGCTTTGTCATGACCATGCAACAACGAATCGAGTCGGCGCTTGCGCTGCTTCAGCCGCAGCACCTGCAAGTGCTCGACGAGAGCCACATGCACAGCCGTGGTCAGCAGACGCATTACAAGGCTGTTCTGGTCTGCGACCAGTTTCAGGGCTTGAACTCGGTCAAGCGGCATCAGAAAGTCTACGGCACGCTGGGCAGCCTCATGGGCGAGTTCCACGCCCTGGCGCTGCATACCTACACGCCTGAGGAATGGGCAAAGGTCGGTGCAGCGCCGGCTTCGCCGACCTGCGCTGGCGGTCACTGATCCAGGCCTCGGGGTTCGGTCCGTAGCAATATCCTGATACCTGCCTGACACCTGTTTTGCTAGAATCCGCACCGCGCCGCATGGCCGGTGCGTTTTTCGTTTGGATTTTTTTTGCCCGGTAGGCCCTTTACGAGGGTCACCACCAGGAGAGATACATGACTCAAGAGCCGATGACTCAGCCGATCGTCGTGGCTGCGCTATACAAATTCGTGACCCTCAGCGATTACGTCGCCCTGCGTGAGCCTCTGTTGCAGGCCATGATTGCCAATGGCATCAAGGGCACTCTGTTGATCGCCGAGGAGGGCATCAACGGTACGGTTTCCGGTAGCCGTGAAGGCATCGACGGCCTGCTGGCCTGGCTGAGAAACGATCCGCGCATGGTCGATATCGATCACAAGGAATCGTTCTGCGACGAGCAGCCGTTCTACCGCACCAAGGTCAAGCTCAAGAAAGAGATCGTCACCCTGGGCGTCGAAGGCGTGGACCCCAACAAGAGCGTCGGCACTTATGTCGAGCCCAAGGACTGGAACGCCCTGATCACCGATCCTGAAGTGCTGCTGATCGATACCCGTAACGACTACGAAGTGTCCATTGGCACCTTTGAAGGCGCTATCGACCCCAAGACCACGTCCTTCCGCGAGTTTCCGGAATACATCAAGGAACACTTCGATCCGGCCGTCCACAAGAAGGTCGCGATGTTCTGCACCGGTGGCATTCGTTGCGAAAAGGCGTCGAGCTACATGTTGGGCGAGGGCTTCGAGGAGGTTTATCACCTCAAGGGCGGGATTCTCAAATACCTCGAAGAAGTGCCCCAGGAAGAAAGCCAGTGGCGTGGCGAATGCTTCGTGTTCGATAACCGTGTCACGGTGCGTCACGACCTGAGCGAAGGCGACTACGATCAATGTCATGCCTGCCGCACACCGATCAGTGCCGAAGACCGCGCCAGCGAGCATTATTCTGCTGGCATCAGTTGCCCGCATTGCTGGGACACCCTGAGCGAGAAGACCCGTCGCAGCGCCATTGATCGGCAAAAGCAGATCGAGCTGGCCAAAGCCCGTAACCAACCGCACCCGATTGGTCATAACTACCGTCTGCAATCCGAGGCCTGAGCCATGTCCTCCCGCCTGATCTATGTAATGGACCCGATGTGCTCGTGGTGCTGGGGGTTCACTCCGGTTGCCGATGCACTGGTACAGCAGGCTCGGGCGGTGGGTGTTCCGCTGCATCTGGTCATGGGCGGCTTGCGCTCTGGCACGGCGGCGCTGGACTCGTCGACGCGGCGTTACATCCTTGAACACTGGGAAAGCGTGGGGAAAACCACGGGGCAGCCATTTCGTTTCGAGGGTGCCTTGCCGGACGGTTTCGTCTATGACACCACACCCGCCTGTCGGGCGGTGTGCGCGGCCCGCAGCCTTGACCCGCAAGCAGCGTGGGAGCTGGTCAAGTTGATTCAGCTGGCGTTCTACACCCAGGGGCGTGATGTCACTTATGCCCCGTTGCTGGTCGAGCTGGCCGAGCAGGCGGGGCTTGCCCGTCAGTCGTTTGCGGATGCTTTCGACAGCGCTGAACAGCGAGCGGCCACGGCTGCCGACTTCGCCTGGGTGCAGGGTCTGGGTATTGCCGGTTTCCCGACCCTGCTCGCCGAGCACAACGGTCAATTCGCGTTGCTGACCAATGGTTACCAACCCTTGAACGAGCTGGCGCCATTGCTTGGGCGATGGCTGGAGCGTGCCGCCAGTGCGTGACGAGCCTTCTCCCAAGCAGCCAGAGCCCCGTAACGACAGTTTGAGTTGGGCCGAGATCCGGCGGCTGGCATTACGTCATAAAAAAGCCCTCTGGATCGCCAACGGCGTGGCCGTGCTGGCGACGCTGTGCAGTGTGCCGATTCCGTTGTTGCTGCCGCTGTTGGTGGATGAAGTGCTGCTGGGGCGTGGCGACGCGGCACTGAGAATCATGGACCATGCCTTGCCCGAAGGCCTGCAGAAGGCGGTGGGCTATATCGGCCTGATGCTGGTGCTGACTCTGGTTCTGCGTACGGGGGCTCTGCTGTTCAATGTCCTCCAGGCACGCCTGTTCGCTCGTCTGGCCAAGGACATCGTCTACCGCATTCGCCTGCGTCTGATCGAACGCCTCAAGCGTATTTCCTTGCGCGAGTATGAAAGCCTTGGCAGCGGCATGGTGACGACGCATCTGGTCACCGATCTGGATACGCTGGACAAGTTCGTCGGCGAAACCCTCAGTCGCTTTCTGGTGGCAACCCTGACCCTGGCGGGTACGGCCGGCATTCTGATGTGGATGCACTGGAAGCTCGCGCTGCTGATCATGTTGTTCAACCCACTGGTGATCTTTGCCACGGTGAAGCTGGGCAAGCGGGTCAAGCATCTGAAAAAGCTGGAGAACGACAGCACTTCGCGTTTTACCCAGGCCCTGAGTGAAACCCTTGATGCCATTCAGGAAGTGCGGGCTGGCAATCGGCAGGGCTTTTTCCTGGGGCGCCTTGGGCTGCGCGCTCGGGAAGTGCGCGATTACGCGGTGAATTCGCAATGGAAAAGCGATGCTTCCGGCCGGGCCAGCGGCCTGCTGTTCCAGTTCGGTATCGATATTTTCCGCGCCGCCGCGATGCTGACTGTGCTGTTCTCGGATCTTTCCATTGGCCAGATGCTCGCGGTATTCAGCTATCTGTGGTTCATGATCGCGCCGGTGGAGCAACTGCTGAACCTGCAATACGCCTATTACGCGGCCGGTGGGGCGCTGACCCGGATCAATGAACTGCTGGCCCGTGATGATGAGCCGCAATATCCCGGTGTCGTCGACCCCTTCAAGGGCCGGGAAACCGTCGGCATCGAGGTGCGAGGCCTGAGTTTCGGCTATGGCGAGGATCTGGTGCTGGACCGGCTGGATCTGTCGATTGCGCCCGGAGAGAAGGTGGCGATAGTCGGCGCCAGTGGTGGCGGCAAAAGTACCCTGGTGCAGTTGTTGCTGGGCTTGTACAGCGCGCAGACCGGGACTATCCGTTTTGGCGGCTCCACCCAGCAGGAGATCGGTCTGGAGCGGGTGCGCGAACATGTTGCGGTGGTGCTGCAACATCCGGCGTTGTTCAACGATACCGTACGCGCCAACCTGACCATGGGGCGCGATTGTACGGATGAGGCTTGCTGGGCGGCGCTTGAGGTCGCTCAGCTTGAGTCGGCCATTCGCCTGTTGCCCGAAGGCCTGGACAGCATCGTGGGGCGTTCCGGGGTGCGTTTGTCCGGTGGGCAGCGGCAGCGGCTGGCGATTGCGCGAATGGTTCTGTCCGATCCGAAAGTCGTCATCCTGGACGAGGCGACTTCGGCGCTGGATGCCGCCACCGAATACAACCTGCACAAGGCTTTGGCGCGCTTCCTGCGCAGCCGCACGACCTTGATCATTGCTCACCGCCTGTCAGCGGTTAAACAGGCTGATCGGGTGCTGGTATTCGACGGTGGCCGTATCGCCGAAGATGGCGATCACCAGCAACTGATTGCAGAGGGCGGCCTTTACGCCAAACTATACGGCCACCTGCAGCAGATCTGATCGCTCCAGCGCGAATGACACGCCTGCTTTGTGCGCAATGTTGCACCTTGTATAAAATCCGGGAAAATCACTCGTCCCGATTGATGGATTTGGCCTAGTCTCAGGGCAGGACATTCAATCAGTCATGTGGTGAAGTGAACCCATGAAGCAGCCGCGGTCTCTCTCGAAGCCCCGTCTACTGGGCATTGTATGGCCTTTCGTTGCGGTCGCGCTTTTTCAGGCGCTGCTTGGATGCGTGAGCCTGTACACCTTGTCTGCCGTGCGTAGCTATGTCGTGGGCGAAAGTCTCTGGTCCAAAGGTCAGAAGGATGCCATTCATTACCTGGGGCTTTATGTCGACAGTCATGATGAACGCGACTATCTGAAGTACCAGCAGGCTATTGCCATCCCGCAAGGCGGTCATGCCCTGCGCGACGCGCTGAATCAGCCTGAACCCTCATTGGCGGATGCGAGAAAAGCCATTCTTCAGGGCGGTAATCACCCGGATGATGTGGGCGGCATCATCTGGCTGTACCTGAACTTCCACGATTTCAGCTATATGGAAAAGGCCATTCGCTGGTGGACCATGGGCGATGATTATCTTGCCCGACTCGATGACCTGGCCCGCACTATCCGTGGCAGAGTCGCCGAAGGCTCGGCAAGCCCCGAGGACGCCCTGCAATGGCACGCCCGGATCAATGCGATCAATGAGGCGGTCACTCCCGTTGCCAAGGCTTTCAGCGATGCTCTGGGGGAAGGTTCGAGATTCATTCTCTGGTTACTGGTCATCATCAATCTGGTCACCGCGCTGGTGCTGATCCTTCTGGCGCTGCTGCGTGTACACAAGCTGCTTGCACAGCGCCATGTCTTTGCCCATGCGCTGCAACTGGAAAAGGACCGGGCGCAGATCACTCTGCAATCGATTGGCGACGGGGTCATTACCACTGACGTCAAAGGCTTCATCGTTTACATGAACCCTGCCGCCGAAGGCCTGACGCACTGGAGAAACAGTCAGGCCATCGGGTTGCCGCTGGCTGCGCTGTTCAATCTGCTCGATGAAAATGATCACAAGGACAGTTCGACGCTGATGGAGCACATCCTCAGCGGCAGGCTCAAGGGCGGCGGGGTGAACTGCAAGCTGATCCAGCGTCTGGATGGCAGTACGGTGCTGGTCGCACTGGTCGGTTCGCCGATCTACAGCGACGGTGAGATCAGTGGCGCGGTGCTGGTATTGCATGACATGACCCAGGAGAGCCAGCACATTGCCAATCTTTCATGGCAGGCTGCGCATGATGCGCTGACCGGGCTGGTCAACCGCAGTGAGTTCGAGTATCGCCTGGAACAGATGCTCAGCCATTCTGAGTCCGAGGGGCAAAGCCACTGCCTGATGTTTCTGGATCTGGATCAGTTCAAACTGGTCAATGACACCAATGGTCATGCCGCAGGGGATGAATTGCTCAGGCACCTTTGTCGCATGCTGCCTCAGGGCATCCGTGACGGTGACACCCTTGCTCGTTTGGGGGGCGATGAGTTTGGCATCCTGCTGCGCAATTGTGCGCCACACACGGCACTGGAAATCTCCGAGAACCTGCGCCTGATGGTGCAGAACATGCACTTCGTCTGGAAAGGGCGGCCATTCGTGACGACTGTCAGTATTGGCCTGGTGCATATAGGTGATGCTCCGACCACCCTGGAAGCCTCGCTTCGAGCGGCGGACATGGCGTGCTACATGGCCAAGGAAAAGGGCCGCAACCGGGTTCAGGTCTATCACCCCGATGATTCCGAACTTTCAATGCGCTCCGGCGAAATGGCCTGGATCCAGCGTCTGCACATGGCCCTGGATGAAAACCGTTTTTGCCTGTACACCCAGGAAATTGCCTCGCTCCGCCAGCCTGACGACGGGCTTCGGCATATCGAGATCCTGTTGCGGCTGCGGGACGAGTCGGGGCGAATGGTTTCGCCGGACAGCTTCATCCCGGCTGCCGAGCGGTACGGGCTGATGACCACGCTTGATCGCTGGGTTGTGCAGAATGTATTCAGGGTCATTGCGCAATGCATGAACGACCCAAGGCATCAGATGCCACAGGCGCTCTGTGCCATTAATCTGTCCGGCTCCAGTATTGGCGATGAAGCATTTCTGGATTACCTCAAGCTTCAGTTCAGGACTTACGGTGTTTCGCCGAGCATGATCTGTTTCGAGGTGACCGAAACCAGCGCAATTGCTGATCTGGGAAGTGCCATCCGCTTCATGAATGAACTTAAATCGTTGGGTTGCCTGTTCTCTCTCGATGACTTTTGCGCCGGCATGTCCTCCTTTGCCTATCTGAAACATCTGCCCGTCGATTTTCTGAAGATCGATGGTAGTTTTGTAAAGGATATGCTCGACAATCCGATCAACCGTGCCATGGTCGATGTCATCAATCATATCGGTCATGTAATGGGCAAAAAAACAATTGCCGAGTTTGTTGAAACCCCGCAGATTGAGGCAGCTCTGCAGGAAATAGGTGTGGATTTTGCACAGGGGTATCTGATAGCTCGTCCAGAGCTGTTGACGTGTGAAAGTCTGTACACCCAGCCTGCACGCCCGGCCTCTTCAGTGGCCGATGCGCAGGGGCATCAAGCCAACTCGGTACAACCAACAAAAAAGGGAGCCGCACAGTGATCGACACTTTCAATAGAACCGGTCCGCTCATGGAAGCCAGCAGTTATCCGGCATGGGCGCAACAGTTAATCAAGGATTGCAGTGCTGCCAAGACCCGAGTGGTCGAGCACGAGCTTTATCAGAGAATGCGCGACGGGCGTCTGAGCCCTCAGGTCATGCGCCATTACCTGATTGGCGGATGGCCGGTGGTCGAGCAGTTCGCCGTCTATATGGCCAAGAATCTGACCAAAACCCGTTTCGGCCGTCATCCTGGCGAAGACATGGCGCGTCGCTGGCTGATGCGCAATATCCGCGTCGAACTCAATCATGCCGACTACTGGGTGAACTGGTCTGATGCCCATGGCGTGAGCCTCGACGACCTGCACGCCCAGCGCGTGGCACCCGAGCTGCATGCCTTGAGCCACTGGTGCTGGCAGACCAGCTCCTCGGACTCTCTGGCCGTAGCCATGGCCGCGACGAACTATGCAATCGAAGGCGCTACAGGGGAGTGGGCGGCCATCGTCTGCTCCACGGACGTATATGCCGAGGGTTTCCCGGCAGAAACCCGAAAACGCGCCATGAAATGGCTCAAAATGCACGCTCAGTATGATGATGCGCACCCATGGGAGGCGCTGGAGATCATCTGCACCCTGGCGGGCAACAACCCCAGTGTGCAACTCCAGACGGAATTGCGCCAGGCGACCATCAAGAGCTATGACTACATGTACCTGTTTCTTGAGAGCTGCCTGCAGCTAGAAAAGGCCAAGCCAGCGCGGGAACGTGCCACGGCGGTTGAGGCCTGATACCTCTCGGCAGGAGTAATGCCGATCAGTTAAGGCCCAAACAAAACTTGTGGGAGGCAGCTTGCTGGCGAAAAGACCTTGAAAACCGGCAGATATTCTGCGTCTGTACATGAAGTCGCCAGCAAGCTGCCTCCCACAAAGTGATTTATGATTTTTGACTGATTGGCAGTCACTTGCGGGAGGGGCCTTGGCCGCGACAGTTCACATCGGCGGCTTTTCGGCGGTTGGTTTTTGACGTTTTTCACCGCTCCCTTCCAGTCGTCGCTCTTTTTAAAGAAAGACCGGCTTACGCCGATGGGGATCTCATAGGGCATACACACCGGATTGAAAACGGTTGTACAGGGATGTGGCCTGCCATCTATCTGCACACCTTCGCAGATCCGTGTTCTCCAGAGATCATCATCATGTCCAAATCCCTGAGGCTCCAAATTCTTGGCTTGCTCGGCGGCAGCCTTGCGCTGGTGCTGGTCATCGCGCTGGCTTGTTTCAATTTCCTTTCCGATAACGTGCAGTCCTATCGCAGCCTGCTTGAAGGCCCGATCCGTGCTTCACAACTGGTCGACGAAGCCAACCTTCAGTTCAAGGTCCAGGTTCAGGAGTGGAAAAACGTACTGCTGCGTGGCAAGACTCCTGCGGAGCGAGACAAGTTCTGGGCTCAGTTTGAAGAGCAGGAGCGCAAGGTGCAGGGCACGCTGGGCCAGCTCGTTGATATGAAAGGTACGGACGCTGCGCTGAAAAATCAGGTTCAGAGGCTGCAGCAGGAGCATCGAACCCTGGGCGCTTCCTACCGCACGGGTCGTGATGCATTCGTGGCTGCTGGTGGTGATGCTTCGGTCGGCGATGCCGCGGTCAAGGGCGTGGATCGCCCGACCAGCGAGCAGATGGCCAGTCTGGTAGATCAACTGCACAAATCCAGTGATGCCCAGTCGGTTGCGATCAGCAAAGAGGCTGACCAGACCATATTGGTTGGTGCTACGGTAATGCTGGCCTCTGCTCTGCTGGTCGGATTACTGGCGCTGTGGATGGTCAATCGCAACCTGGTCGCGCCGATTCGCATGCTGATCGAGTATGTGGCTCAGTTGAGCGAAGGCAAGTTTGGTGCGCGTGTCGAGGTAGTGCGCCAGGACGAACTGGGTCGTTTGGCTGTGGCCGCCAATACCTTGCGCGATTTTCTGGCCGACACCTTCAATCGCCTGAAGCGCAGCACCACTGAACTGGACGCTGCTGGCGGGGAATTGAATGCCATTGCTGCGCTGATGGCTCAAGGCACTCATGAGCAATTTGAGCGTACCGATCAGGTTGCCACAGCCATGACTGAAATGTCGGCAACGGCTCAGGAAGTCGCCAGGCATGCTGCGGACGCGGCGCGTGCGGCGGATGACGCCGATCACAGCGCGCAGGATGGCGAGAAGGTCATGCAGTCGACCATTGCCACCATAACCCGCATGCGCAATGAAATTTCCTCCACCGCCAATGTCATTCAGCGCCTGGAAACAGACAGCGGTCGAATCGGCAAGGTGCTGGAAGTGATTCGTGGCATCGCCGAGCAGACCAACCTGCTGGCGCTCAATGCGGCCATCGAAGCCGCGCGTGCCGGAGATGCCGGACGTGGTTTTGCGGTGGTGGCCGACGAAGTGCGTACCCTGGCGCAACGTACCGCTGTGTCCACGGCCGAGATCAATCAGATCATCAGTTCGGTGCAGACCGGCGCTACCGATGCGGTGCTGGCCATTCAGGGCGGTCAGGCCCGTAGTGAGGAGAGTGTCGAGCAGGTCACTCATGCCGGTGCAACCTTGCAGCGCATCACTGTGGCAGTGGAAAACATCCGTGACATGAACCGCCAGATCGCCACTGCTGCCGAGGAGCAGACGTCAGTGGCAGAAGATATCTCGCGTAACCTGACTGAAATTACCGCTATCGCCGTAACCAATCAGGACAACGTCAAACGTACTCAAAGTGCCAGTCATGACTTGCGCGGTCTTTCAGCAGGCCTTGATGACGTAATCTCACGTTTGAGTGCATAACCTGTTGCACTTGCCCTTGTGCCCCCTTCGTTTCGAGGGGGCGCTCATGCATCGGCAATCAGCCTGCCATTGTCAGGCGATTACGGCCTTCGCGCTTGGCGACATACAGGGCGTTGTCGGCGCGGCGCAGCAGGCTGTCGGCGGACTCTGCGGGCAGCAAGGTCGAGCAGCCCAGGCTTATGGTGATGTTGAGTGCGGTATTGCACTCGTGGAACTCCAGTTCCAGCACGGCCTGGCGCAGACGCTCACCGACCATTGCCGCACAATCGCGATCGGTGTTGGCAAGCACGATCACAAATTCCTCTCCGCCATACCTGAACACCCGGTCTATGTTGCGCAACTGAGCCTTGAGCGTATGGGCGATGATGCGAAGCACTTCGTCGCCGGTCTTGTGGCCGTAGTTATCGTTGACGTTCTTGAAGTGGTCGATATCCAGCATCAGCAGTGAAAGCGGCTGCTTGTTGCGATGCGACACTTCGGTTTCCCGCAGCAGGTTCTGGTCCATCGCGATCCGGTTGCCGGTGTTGGTCAATGGGTCGCGTAGCGCGCTTTGCATGGCGATACGATAAAGCAGGGCATTTTTCATGGGGTAGAGCAGGCAGGTCATGAGTGATTCAAGTTCGCTCAGTTCCTGTTCGCTGAAGGCGTTGGAGCGCTGGAACACCAGATAGCCCAGGCATTCGTTCTTGTGACGCAGCGTGTAATGAGCCTTGTGCTCTGCGTCTTCGCCCAGTTGCATATGCAGGTCGCTGCGGGGGTGTTCATAGATCAGTGCGGATAGCGGCACAAGACGCTGAACCCCACGAAAGAACATGCCGAAAATTTTTTCCGCTTCCAGGCTGCTTTGTAATTGCAGGCTCAGTTGCTGGGTGAGTCTGGGCAGGTCTACAGGAGGAAGAGAAGCCGCTGGTCGATTGCGAAAGCCCTGCCTTTGCAATTTTGCAGTATCGAAATCAATTGCCTGGGGGCCGGTCGGAGAACTCATGGCTTCACTCCTATCACATCGTTGCTGGCTTGTGAGGGCTAGAGCGAAAGTCGTGCCATGTTGTTGGTATGTTTATAACGTGTTGAATTTTATTGTTTATTTAAGAGCTTGAAGAGGTTCTGAAAAAGAATTGACGATTTTTTGACTTGGCGCCTTCATGAAAAAGCCTGCCGTGACGGATTTCCGCCAAGGCAGGCTTCTTTGGCGCCGGGCTTTATTGCGCGTTGAATGCCTGGCCGTTGATGCCCGTGCTGTCTGGACCCATCAGGTACAGATAGACCGGCATGATTTCCTCGGGTGTCGGGTTGTCCATGGGGTTTTCCCCAGGATAGGCCTGCGCACGCATGCTGGTGCGGGTTGCTCCGGGGTTGATGCTGTTGGCGCGGACCGGCGCGACGGTATCCAGTTCGTCGGCCAGCGTCTGCATCAGCCCTTCGGTGGCGAACTTCGACACACCATAGGCACCCCAATAGGCGCGTCCCTTGCGACCGACGCTGCTGGAGGTGAATACCACTGAAGCATCGGCGGACAGTTTGAGCAGTGGCAGCAAGGTGCTGGTGAGCATGAACATCGCATTGACGTTGATATGCATGACGCGCATGAAGTTTTCGCCTGACAACTGCTCCACGGGCGTGCGCGGGCCGATGATCGAGGCATTGTGCAGCAGGCCGTCGAGATGGCCGAATTCGGTTTCGATCATCGCCGCCAGTTCATCGTATTGATGGGGCAGGGCGGTTTCCAGATTGAACGGAATGACCACAGGCTGAGGATGGCCTGCTGCTTCTATCTCGTCATACACCTGAGTCAGGTTGGCTTCGGTCTTGCCCAGCAGTAAAACCGTAGCGCCATGGGCTGCATAGGTCTTTGCTGCCGCTGCGCCGATGCCGCGACCTGCGCCGGTGACCAGAATTACCCGGTCCTTGAGCAGTTCAGGGCGAGCGGAGTAATCGAACATGAGAAACCTCTGTAGCTGTAAATAAGGCTCAAGCCGCTGTCAGCAACTGCACAGCGCGTTATCCAGAACCTTGCGCAGGTCCAGCGGATGATCCACAACCACATCGGCGCCCCAGTGATCGGGGTTGTCGTTGGGGTGGATATAGCCGTAACGCACGGCGGCAGTCCGGGTGCCGGCATCGCGACCGGACTCGATGTCGCGCAGATCATCGCCCACGAACAGCACGCTGGCCGGGTCCAGATCAAGCTGGCTGCAAGCCAGGATCAGTGGCTCCGGGTGAGGTTTGCTGTAGGTCACATGGTCGGGGCAGATCAGCAGCGCCGAGCGTTGGGCCAGGTCGAGCTGCTCCATGATCGGTTGGGCGAAACGCACGGGCTTGTTGGTCACAACGCCCCAGATCAGGCCGGCCTTTTCAATGTCGGCCAGCAGCTCTGCCATGCCGTCGAAGAGTCGGCTGTGGACCGCGCAATCACGTTGGTAGCGCTCCAGAAACTCAAGGCGCAGGGCCTCGAAGGCCGGATCCTGCGGGGACATGGCAAAGGTTGCCGCGACCATGGCCTTGGCGCCGCCCGAGATTTCATCGCGAATCAGCTTGTCCGGGACTGCTGGCAGGCCACGATCGGCCAGCATCGCCTGGGAAATGGCGATGAAGTCCGGTGCGGTGTCGAGCAATGTGCCGTCCATGTCGAATAGAACCGCTCTCAAGCGCATGCCTTATGCCTCCCGCAGTGTCTGGATCATGTAGTTGACGTCTACATCCGAGGCCAGCTTGTAGTGCTTGGTCAGCGGGTTGTAGGTCAGGCCGATGATGTCCTTGACCTGCAGGCCGGCATCGCGGCTCCAGGCACCCAGCTCCGACGGGCGGATGAATTTCTTGAAGTCATGTGTGCCGCGTGGCAGCAGGCCCATGATGTATTCGGCGCCGACAATCGCGAACAGGTAAGCCTTGGGGTTGCGGTTGATGGTGGAGAAGAACACCTGGCCGCCGGGCTTGACCATGCGATAGCAGGCGCGGATCACGGAAGAAGGGTCCGGTACGTGCTCCAGCATTTCCAGGCAGGTCACCACATCGAACTGCTCGGGCATTTCTTCGGCCAGGTCTTCGGCGGTGATCTGACGGTACTCGACATTCACGCCGGATTCGAGCTGATGCAACTGGGCCACGGCCAATGGGGCTTCGCCCATGTCGATGCCGGTCACGGTAGCGCCGCGCTGGGCCATGGCCTCGCTGAGAATGCCGCCGCCACAACCGACGTCGAGCACTTTCTTGCCCGCCAGATTGACCCGTTCGTCGATCCAGTTGACCCGAAGCGGATTGATATCGTGCAGCGGCTTGAATTCGCTTTCACGATCCCACCAACGATGTGCCAGTGCCTCGAATTTGGCGATTTCTGCGCGGTCGACGTTGCTCATGGGGGTTACCTCTTGAACTTGAAATTCGTTTTCAGAGGCCCGGCGATCAGACAGGCCAGGCCTTCATGTATTCAGTTTGCGCCGCCAATGCGTTTGCCCCAGGCAATCGCGGTCTCGCGTAGCGCCGATTCGTCCATTCGTGTCAGGCGGCGATTGTCGAGCAATTGCTTGCCGGCCACCCAGACATGGCTCACGCAGTCGCGGCCGGTGGCGTATATAAGCTGTGACACTGGATCATAGATCGGTTGCTGCTCCAGCCTGGAAAGATCGAACGCGACGATATCGGCCGCCTTGCCGATTTCCAGCGAGCCCGTCTCGGCCTGGATGCCCAGGGCGCGTGCGCCGTTCAGGGTCGCCATGCGCAATGCCCGATGCGCATCCAGCGCTGTTGCCGAGCCCGCGACAGCCTTGGCCAGCAAGGCCGCAGTGCGTGTTTCGCCGAGCAGGTCCAGGTCATTGTTACTGGCTGCGCCATCGGTTCCCACCGCAACGTTGACGCCGGCTTGCCACAGGCGCTCCACCGGGCAGAAGCCACTGGCCAGTTTCAGGTTGGATTCCGGGCAATGCAGTACGCTGGAGTTGCTTTCTACCAGTAAAGCCAGGTCGTCGTCGCTGATTTGCGTCATATGTACGGCCTGGAAGCGCGGCCCCAGCATGCCGAGGCGGTTCAGTCGCGCCAGTGGGCGTTCCTGGCGTTGTTCGAGGGATTGCTCGACCTCGAAGGCTGTTTCATGCACATGCATCTGAATCATGGCGTCGAGTTCGTCCGCGATGACCCGGACCTTTTCCAGATTTTCGTCGCTGACGGTGTAGGGCGCATGTGGGCCGAAGGCAATCTTGATGCGCGGGTGATGAATCAGGTCGTTGAACAGCTCGACCCCGATGTGCAGGGATTCGTCGGTGGTCCTGGCTCCCGGAATCGGGAAGTCCAGCACCGGCACGGTGATCTGGGCGCGGATACCGCTGCTATGGGCCCGGTCTGCGGCAACCTTGGGGTAGAAGTACATGTCCGAGAAGCAGGTGATGCCGCCCTTGATCTGTTCGGCAATGGCCAGGTCCGTGCCATCGCGTACAAAGTCTTCGGTGACCCATTTGCCTTCGGAAGGCCAGATATGGTCCTGCAGCCAGGTCATCAGCGGCATATCATCGGCCAGACCGCGGAAAAGGGTCATTGCCGCGTGGCCGTGGGCATTGATCAGTCCTGGCGTGAGCAGCATGCCGGGCAACTCCTGCACGTGCAGGGCGTTGTGTTTCAATGCCTCGGCTCTGGGGCCTATATAAACGATGCAGCCATCGCGGATGCCGAGTCCATGATCCTTGAGTACCACGCCTGCAGGTTCGACCGGCACCAGCCAGCTGGGCAGGAGCAGGAGGTCGAGCGGTGCTGTTGCGTTCGGCATGTCAGGGCTTCCAGAGCTTATTGCAATAATGGCGAAGTATACCCGAGCACCTTCGCGGTCGGCTCGCTATAATCGTCCCCTTTTGATTCCGGGCTTTGGATTTTCGAGATGGAGTGGGTGGTAATGCGCGATCGGCTATTGGCTGCGGAGAAGGTAAAGGCCATCGATTGGCGAGATGACACTCTGTATCTCCTGGATCAGCGTGTGCTGCCGTTCGAGGAAACCTGGCACGCTTATAACGGTGCTGCGGCAGTGGCCGAAGCGATTCGCTCGATGGTAGTGCGCGGCGCGCCTGCAATCGGTATCGCGGCAGCCTATGGCGTTGTGCTGGGCGCGCGTGCGAGGTTCGCGGCGGGTGGTGACTGGCAGGCAGCGCTGGAGGAAGACTTCTCGCTGCTCGCGGATTCGCGCCCCACGGCCGTCAATCTTTTCTGGGCGCTGAACCGGATGCGCGACCGCCTGCAACGGCTCAAGGAAGGGGATGACCCTCTGGCTGTTCTGGAAGCCGAAGCCGTGGCGATCCATCTGAGCGACCGTGAAGCCAATCTGACCATGGCGCAGTTGGGGGCGGATCTCATTCGCAAGCATCAGGGCAACCTGCAGGCAGTCCTGACCCATTGCAATACGGGCGCCCTGGCGACGGGCGGCTTTGGTACTGCGCTGGGCGTGATCCGTGCCGCGCATCTTGAAGGCATGATCGAGCATGTTTATGCCGACGAAACCCGGCCCTGGCTGCAAGGTTCGCGTCTGACGGCCTGGGAATTGGCGAACGAGGGGATTCCGGTCACCCTCAATGCC
This sequence comes from Pseudomonas cichorii, assembly GCF_015471405.1. Lineage (GTDB taxonomy): Bacteria > Pseudomonadota > Gammaproteobacteria > Pseudomonadales > Pseudomonadaceae > Aquipseudomonas > Aquipseudomonas serbiensis. Next base: position 10,681 of record NZ_BLVZ01000002.1, on the reverse strand, counting down.
GACTCCGCAGCCGCGCATCTGATGCGTACCAAGGGCATTACCTGGGTCATCGTCGGTGCCGACCGCATTACCGCCAATGGCGATGTGGCCAACAAGATCGGCACTTATCAGCTGGCCGTTGCGGCCATGCACCACGGCGTGCGTTTCATGGTCGTGGCGCCAAGCTCTACGATTGATATGGATATGCCCAGCGGCGAAGACATTGTCATTGAAGAGCGTGACGGGCGTGAACTGCTCGAAGTGGGTGGTCATCGCGTGGGGGCTGATGTCGAGGCCTTCAATCCGGTGTTCGATGTGACGCCGGCCGATCTGATCGACGCCATCGTGACCGAAAAGGGCATCGTCGAGCGTCCTGATACCGCCAAGATGGCCCAGCTCATGAGCCGCAAGCACTTGCATTGATCGTTTCGCAGTCTGGCCGCTCCCTCGTTCGGGGCGGCTTGTTTTCAGCGCTTTCAAAGGATAGGAGCGTGACAGCGATTGTGGTAATATCCGGCGGTTTCCAACGGCGCTATCAGTAGTCGCCCTTACTGCGCAGATCCATGGCATAACTCGTTGATTTGTCGTAAGTCGTTGCCTGGCAAATGCCGGCGGCGGCGAGCTTCGTCTATCCCGTATGGATGTACGAGGTTTCACCAGAAAAAGGAATCAGGCTTCTCATGGGCGAACTGGCCAAAGAAATCCTCCCGGTCAATATCGAAGACGAGCTGAAACAGTCCTACCTCGACTACGCGATGAGCGTGATCGTCGGGCGAGCACTGCCGGATGCGCGCGATGGCTTGAAGCCCGTGCACCGGCGTGTGCTGTACGCAATGAGCGAGCTGGGTAACGACTGGAACAAACCGTACAAGAAATCCGCTCGTGTGGTTGGTGACGTAATCGGTAAGTACCACCCGCATGGCGATACCGCTGTCTACGACACCATCGTTCGTATGGCGCAGCCATTTTCGCTTCGCTACCTGCTGGTAGACGGTCAGGGCAACTTCGGTTCGGTCGACGGCGACAACGCCGCGGCGATGCGATACACCGAAGTGCGCATGACCAAGCTGGCTCACGAGCTGCTGGCCGACCTGCACAAGGAAACCGTGGACTGGGTGCCGAACTATGACGGCACCGAGCAGATCCCGGCGGTCATGCCGACCCGTATTCCCAACCTGCTGGTCAACGGTTCCAGCGGTATTGCCGTGGGCATGGCGACCAACATCCCGCCGCACAACCTCGGTGAAGTCATTGATGGCTGTCTGGCCCTGATCGACAACCCCGAAGTCACTGTCGATGAGTTGATGCAGTACATTCCCGGCCCGGATTTCCCGACAGCGGGGATCATCAACGGCCGTGCCGGCATCATCGAGGCCTATCGCACCGGTCGTGGCCGCATTTACATGCGTGCCCGTTCGATCGTCGAGGATATCGACAAGGTGGGCGGTCGCCAGCAGATCGTCATCACCGAGCTGCCGTACCAGTTGAACAAGGCCCGCCTGATCGAGAAGATCGCCGAGCTGGTAAAAGAGAAGAAACTCGAAGGTATCACCGAGCTGCGCGACGAGTCCGACAAGGACGGTATGCGCGTGGTCATCGAGCTGCGCCGTGGCGAGGTTCCTGAGGTCATCCTCAACAACCTCTACGCCCAGACCCAGTTGCAAAGCGTGTTCGGTATCAACATCGTTGCGTTGATCGACGGCCGCCCGCGAATCCTCAACCTCAAGGATCTGCTGGAAGCGTTCGTTCGTCACCGTCGTGAAGTGGTTACCCGCCGTACCGTCTTCGAGCTGCGCAAGGCGCGTGAGCGCGGGCATATTCTCGAAGGTCAGGCCGTTGCCTTGTCGAACATCGACCCGGTCATCGCCCTTATCAAGGCCTCGCCGTCTTCGGCTGAAGCCAAGGAAGCACTGGTCAGCACTCCCTGGGAATCCAGCGCAGTGGTTGAAATGGTCGAGCGTGCCGGTGCTGATTCCTGCCGTCCGGAGAACCTCGATCCGCAGTACGGTCTGCGTGATGGCAAGTATTTCCTGTCGCCAGAACAGGCACAGGCGATTCTTGAGTTGCGTCTGCACCGTCTGACCGGCCTGGAACATGAAAAACTGCTCACCGAGTATCAGGAAATCCTCGGCCAGATCGGCGAGCTGATCCGCATCCTCGGCAGCGCCACGCGCCTGATGGAAGTGATCCGCGAAGAGCTGGAGCTGATTCGTTCCGAATATGGCGATGTGCGCCGCACCGAGATTCTCGATGCGCGTCTGGACCTGACTCTGGGTGACCTGATCACCGAAGAAGAGCGGGTTGTCACCATCTCCCACGGCGGCTATGCCAAGACCCAGCCATTGGCGGTCTATCAGGCTCAGCGCCGTGGCGGTAAAGGCAAGTCGGCTACCGGCGTCAAGGATGAGGACTACATCGCTCACCTGCTGGTCGCCAACAGCCATACCACGCTGCTGATGTTCTCCAGCAAGGGCAAGGTCTACTGGCTCAAGACTTACGAAATTCCGGAAGCATCCCGTGCTGCTCGCGGACGTCCTTTGGTCAACCTGCTGCCGCTGGACGAAGGTGAGTACATCACCGCCATGCTGCCGATCGATCTTGAGGCGCTGCAACAGAGTTCGGGTGCCGATGACGAGCTGGAAGATGCCGAAGATGCGGTGATCGAAGGTGAAGTTGTCGAGGCCGAGGAAGTCGACGAAGAAGACGGTGACACTCCTGAGCTGGTTGCCGAGCCGACTGGCGCCTATATCTTCATGGCTACAGCCTTCGGTACGGTCAAGAAGACGCCTCTGGCACAGTTCTCCCGTCCTCGTTCCAGCGGCCTGATCGCCCTGAAACTGAAGGAAGGCGACACCCTGATCGCTGTTGCGATCACCGACGGCGCCAAGGAAGTCATGCTGTTCTCCGACGCGGGCAAGGTTATCCGCTTCGCCGAGAGCGATGTTCGTCAGATGGGTCGTGGTGCTCGCGGTGTGCGCGGGATGAAGATCGGCAAGGGCCGACTGATTTCCATGCTGATCCCCGAGTCGGGCGCACAGATTCTCACGGCCTCCGAGCGTGGTTTCGGCAAGCGGACCTTGCTGAGCAAGTTCCCGCGTCGCGGTCGTGGCGGTCAGGGCGTTATCGCCATGGTCACCAAGGGGCGTAACGGGAAGCTGATCGGCGCTGTGCAGGTTCAGGAAGGCGAGGAAATCATGCTGATTTCCGATCAGGGCACGCTGGTTCGTACCCGTGTCGACGAAGTGTCCCGACTGGATCGCAACACTCAGGGCGTCACCTTGATCAAGCTTGCCAGCGACGAAACCCTGGTGGGTCTGGAGCGTGTCCAGGAGCCATCGGAAGTTGAAGGCGAAGAGATTGACGGTGAAATCGTGGATGGCACCGTTGTCGAGCCGGATGATGCTGACGACCTGCAAGTCGATGCAGCGACTGACGATGACGAATCTCAAGGCTGAGTTGTAACGTAAATCCGGTAAGGGCTGGCTCGTCTGTGAATGCATGTGCATTACAGGTGACTCAGCCCTTGCGACATTCGGTCGTGTGGCCGAATACGTATTCCTGCAGAAGTGGCCAACAGCTGTCCGGCCTGCTTCGACAAAGAAGCGCGTAAGACCCAACGCATTTGACGAGAGTGGATATGAGCAAGCGAGCCTTTAACTTTTGCGCAGGCCCTGCTGCGCTTCCTGAAGCGGTTCTGTTGCGTGCCCAGGCGGAGCTTCTGGACTGGCACGGCAAGGGCCTGTCCGTGATGGAGATGAGCCATCGCAGCGATGAGTTCGTCTCCATCGCCATCAAGGCCGAGCAGGATCTTCGCGACCTGCTGACCATCCCCTCGAACTACAAGGTGCTGTTCCTGCAAGGCGGTGCCAGCCAGCAGTTTGCCCAGATCGCCCTGAACCTGTTGCCGGAAAACGGCAAGGCCGACTACATTGATACCGGCATCTGGTCGCAGAAGGCAATTGAAGAGGCTTCGCGCTACGGTACGGTCAATGTCGCCGCCAGCGCCAAGCCCTACGACTACTTTGCCATTCCTGGCCAGAACGAGTGGAAGCTGTCCAGGGACGCTGCCTACGTTCATTACGCGCCGAACGAAACCATCGGTGGCCTGGAGTTCGACTGGATTCCGGAAACCGGCGACGTTCCGCTGGTCGCGGACATGTCCTCCGACATTCTTTCCCGTCCGGTGGACGTTTCGCGCTTCGGAATGATCTACGCCGGCGCCCAGAAGAACATCGGCCCGAGCGGCATCGTCGTCGTCATCATTCGTGAAGACTTGCTCGGTCGTGCCCGTGCGCTCTGCCCGACCATGCTCGACTACAAGGTCGCAGCCGATAACGGTTCGATGTACAACACGCCGCCGACCCTGGCCTGGTATCTGTCGGGTCTGGTCTTTGAGTGGCTCAAGGAGCAGGGTGGCGTCGAAGCCATCGGCAAGCTCAATGAAGTCAAGAAGCGCACCCTGTATGACTTCATCGATGCCAGCGAGCTGTACAGCAACCCGATCAACAAGCCCGATCGCTCCTGGATGAACGTGCCGTTCCGTCTGGCCGATGATCGCCTGGACAAGCCGTTCCTGGCGGGTGCCGATGCCAATGGCCTGCTCAACCTCAAGGGCCATCGCTCGGTCGGCGGCATGCGTGCTTCCATCTACAATGCTGTCGACATCAATGCAGTCAATGCGCTGGTGACCTACATGAAAGACTTCGAGAAGGAACACGGCTGATGTCCGAGCAAGAACTCAAGGCGCTGCGAGTCCGCATCGACAGCCTGGACGAAAAGGTTCTGGAGTTGATCAGCGAGCGCGCTCGCTGCGCGCAGGAAGTGGCGCGGGTGAAAATGTCCTCGCTGGCGGAAGGCGAAGTGCCTGTGTTCTATCGCCCGGAGCGTGAGGCTCAGGTTCTCAAGCGTGTCATGGATCGCAACCGTGGTCCGCTGAGTAACGAAGAGATGGCGCGTCTGTTCCGCGAAATCATGTCTTCCTGCCTGGCGCTGGAGCAGCCGCTGAAGGTCGCTTATCTGGGGCCTGAAGGGACGTTTACCCAGGCCGCGGCCATGAAGCATTTCGGGCATGCCGTCATCAGTCTGCCCATGGCAGCTATCGATGAAGTGTTCCGCGAAGTGGTTGCCGGTGCAGTGAATTTCGGCGTCGTGCCGGTGGAAAACTCCACCGAGGGCGCGGTCAATCACACCCTCGACAGCTTCCTCGAACACGACATGGTCATCTGTGGCGAGGTCGAGTTGCGTATTCACCACCATTTGCTGGTCGGTGAGAGCACCAAGACTCAAAGCATTACCCGCATCTATTCCCATGCCCAGTCGCTGGCTCAATGCCGCAAGTGGCTGGACGCCCATTACCCGAATGTCGAGCGTGTCGCTGTCGCCAGCAACGCCGAAGCGGCCAAGCGGGTCAAGAGCGAGTGGAATTCCGCCGCCATTGCCGGAGACATGGCAGCCAGCCTGTATGGTCTGACACGTCTGGCCGAGAAGATCGAAGATCGTCCCGACAATTCCACGCGGTTCCTGATCATCGGTAATCAGGAAGTGCCGCCGACCGGTGACGACAAGACCTCGATCATTGTGTCGATGAGCAACAAGCCGGGTGCCTTGCATGAGCTGCTGGTGCCGTTCCATGAGAACGGGCTGGACCTGACCCGCATCGAAACCCGTCCTTCGCGCAGTGGCAAGTGGACTTATGTGTTCTTCATCGATTTCGTGGGGCACCACCAGGATCCGCTGGTCAAGGCGGTGCTGGAGAAGATCAGTCATGAAGCCGTTGCACTGAAGGTGCTGGGTTCCTACCCGAAAGCGGTTCTTTGAAGAGACGATACATGAGCAGCGATTTCTTCACTCCGGCGCTGCCGGGTGTGCAAACACGTTCGCCTTGCGCGGGTGTCAGTCACAAGGTTTCTGCGCGTGGTTGATTTCACGTCGGTGCAGTCCGTTCGACCTGTTATTGGTCGGCTTGTGGTCGTCGGTCTGGGTTTGATCGGCGGCTCCTTTGCCAAAGGTGTTCGCGAAAGCGGTCTGTGCCGTGAGGTGGTGGGGGTCGATCTTGACCCGCGCTCACGCAAGCTGGCCGTTGAGTTGGGGGTTGTGGATCGTTGCGAGGATGATCTGGCTGCCGCTTGTCGTGGCGCTGATGTCATTCAGCTTGCAGTTCCTATTCTGGCGATGGAAAAGCTGCTTGCGCTGCTGGCTCCCCTTGATCTTGGCAATGCCATCCTGACGGATGTCGGCAGTGCCAAGGGCAATGTGGTCAGGGCTGCGCGGCTTGCGTTCGGCCATATGCCGACCCGTTTCGTGCCGGGGCACCCGATTGCGGGTTCCGAGCAGAGTGGTGTCGAGGCGTCGAATTCCGAGCTGTTCCGGCGGCATAAGGTGATCCTGACGCCGTTGGCCGAGACCGATCCCGATGCCGTTGCGCTGGTTGATCGCCTCTGGTCGGTACTGGGTGCCGATGTCGAGCACATGCAGGTCGAGCGTCACGATGAGGTGCTGGCCGCGACCAGTCACTTGCCGCATTTGCTGGCATTCGGTCTGGTGGATTCTCTGGCCAAGCGTAACGAGAACCTGGAGATATTCAGGTACGCAGCAGGCGGCTTTCGTGATTTCACCCGCATCGCAGGCAGTGATCCGGTGATGTGGCACGATATCTTTCTGGCCAACCGCGAGGCGGTGCTGCGAACGCTGGATACATTCCGCAGCGACCTCGATGCCTTGCGTGAAGCTGTGGATACAGGCGATGGGCATCAGTTGCTGGGCGTGTTTACCCGTGCCCGTGTTGCCCGGGAGCACTTCGGCAAGATTCTCGCCCGTCGCGCCTATGTAGAGCCTACCAGCACGGATGATCTGGTCTTTGTTGCCAGCCCCGGAGGCCGTGTCAGCGGCAATGTTCGAGTGCCGGGTGACAAATCCATCTCCCACCGCTCGATCATGCTGGGTTCTCTGGCTGAAGGCACCACCGAGGTCGAAGGTTTTCTTGAAGGCGAGGATGCGCTGGCGACCTTGCAGGCCTTCCGTGACATGGGCGTGGTGATCGAAGGCCCGCATCATGGTCGCGTGACGATCCATGGTGTCGGCATGCGCGGCCTGAAAGCTGCGCCCGGCCCGATCTATCTGGGGAATTCCGGAACCTCCATGCGTCTGCTGTCGGGGCTGCTGGCCGCGCAGGATTTCGACAGTACCCTGACGGGCGATGCCTCGCTCTCCAGGCGCCCCATGAGTCGTGTGGTCGATCCTTTGCGTGAAATGGGTGCTGTCATCGAAACGGCTGCCGATGGCCGTCCGCCACTGACCATTCATGGTGCAGGAAAACTCTCGGGTCGAGCCTACACTACGCCAATGGCCAGTGCGCAGGTCAAATCCTGCCTGTTGCTGGCCGGTTTGTATGCACACGGCGAGACAGTGGTCAGCGAGCCGGCACTCACACGCGATCATACCGAGCGCATGCTGCGTGGCTTCGGCTATCCGCTGTCGGTCGAGGGCAACAAGGTTTCGGTCGAGTCCGGGCATAAACTGGTCGCGACCCGTATAGAAGTGCCGGCGGATATTTCATCGGCAGCGTTTTTCATGGTGGCGGCCTCGATTACCGAGGGTTCCGAGCTGCTGCTTGAACATGTGGGCGTCAATCCGACACGTTCAGGTGTTATTGATATTCTTCGCCTGATGGGCGGTGATATCACCCTGGAAAACCCGCGTGAAGTGGGAGGTGAGCCTGTTGCGGACCTGCGCGTGCGCTCTGCTTCCCTGAAAGGTGTAGATATCCCGGAAGCGCTGGTGCCGTTGGCCATCGACGAGTTTCCGGTGCTGTTCATTGCAGCGGCCTGTGCCCAGGGGCGCACTGTCCTGCGCGGTGCCCAGGAGTTGCGAGTCAAGGAGTCTGACCGGATTCAGGCCATGGCCGACGGTCTGCTGGCGTTGGGTATCAAGGTTGAGCCGACGCCGGATGGCATTATTATTGAAGGCGGTTCCATGGGCGGTGCCGAGATCGATGCTCATGGCGATCACCGCATTGCAATGGCATTCAGTGTTGCATCATTGCGGGCATCGGCACCGATCCGTATCCACGATTGTGCGAACGTCGCCACATCGTTTCCCAATTTTCTGGCGCTGTGCGCTCAAGTCGGTATGCGTGTCGCGCAAGAGGATCAAAAGTGAAAATCAAAGCACCCGTTATAACCATCGACGGCCCTAGCGGCTCGGGGAAGGGCACTGTTGCCGGTTTGCTTGCCAAGCATCTGGGCTGGTGTCTGCTCGATTCCGGCGCTCTTTACCGTTTGCTGGCCTTTGCGGCACGCAACCACGGTGTCGATCTGACCAATGAAGAGGCGCTGAAGCTGCTGGCGGCACATCTTGATGTGCAGTTCGAGACGACTTCCGGTGGTCAGGGGCAGCGCATCATCCTTGAGGGTGAGGATGTTACCCATGCCATCCGTAACGAGCAGATTGGCAGCGGTGCCTCGCAGGTTGCTTCCTTGCCCGCAGTGCGTGATGCGTTGTTGCAGCGCCAGCGTGCGTTTCAGGAAGAGCCGGGGCTCGTTGCCGATGGCCGCGACATGGGAACGGTGGTGTTTCCCGACGCGCCCCTGAAGATTTTTCTCACTGCCAGTGCCGAGGAGCGTGCACGTCGTCGTTACTTGCAGTTGAAGGCCAAGGGTGATGATGTTAGTCTGTCGAGTCTGCTAGATGAGATATGTGCGCGCGATGAGCGCGACACCCAGCGAGCGGTAGCTCCGCTAAAGCCGGCGCATGACGCCATACAGCTGGATTCCACCGAGTTATCCATCGAGCAGGTGCTGGAACGCATTCTGAGTGAGGTCGCGCTACGCGATATCGCCGGGTGATCAAGGAGCTGCACAGGCGACCAGATTTAGTCCTGCCAGCTTCCTTTTACATGAACGAAACCCACGTTGTCTGGGACGTGGCAGATGGGCGTATTCTTCGCCCTTGATCAACAGGAATTAAAATGAGCGAAAGCTTTGCAGAACTTTTTGAAGAAAGCCTAAAAACCCTGAACCTTCAGCCGGGCGCCATCATTACCGGTATCGTTGTCGACATCGACGGCGACTGGGTAACTGTACACGCTGGCCTGAAGTCCGAAGGCGTCATCCCGCTCGAGCAGTTCTACAACGACGCTGGCGAGCTGACCATCAAGGTCGGTGACGAAGTTCACGTTGCGCTGGACGCGGTAGAAGACGGCTTTGGCGAAACCAAGCTGTCCCGCGAAAAAGCCAAGCGCGCCGAGTGCTGGATTGTTCTGGAAGCGGCTTTCGCAGCTGAAGAAGTGGTCAAGGGCGTTATCAACGGTAAGGTTAAAGGCGGCTTCACTGTCGACGTTAACGGCATCCGTGCGTTCCTGCCAGGTTCTCTGGTTGACGTCCGTCCAGTGCGCGACACCACGCACCTGGAAGGCAAAGAGCTCGAGTTCAAGGTCATCAAGCTGGACCAGAAGCGCAACAACGTTGTCGTTTCCCGTCGCAGCGTCCTGGAAGCCGAGAACAGTGCAGAGCGCGAAGCACTGCTCGAGTCCCTGCAGGAAGGTCAGCAAGTCAAAGGTATCGTCAAGAACCTCACCGATTACGGCGCATTCGTCGATCTGGGTGGCGTCGATGGCCTGCTGCACATCACCGACATGGCCTGGAAGCGTATCAAGCATCCATCGGAAATCGTCAATGTTGGCGATGAGATCGATGTAAAAGTCCTGAAGTACGATCGCGAGCGCAATCGTGTTTCCCTGGGTCTGAAGCAACTGGGCGAAGACCCATGGGTTGCTATCAAGGCTCGTTACCCGGAAAGCACCCGCGTTACCGCGCGTGTAACCAACCTGACCGACTACGGCTGCTTCGCAGAGCTGGAAGAAGGCGTGGAAGGCCTGGTACACGTTTCCGAAATGGACTGGACCAACAAGAACATCCACCCGTCCAAAGTCGTTCAGGTTGGCGACGAAGTGGAAGTCATGGTTCTGGACATCGACGAAGAGCGTCGTCGTATCTCCTTGGGCATCAAGCAGTGCAAATCGAACCCGTGGGAAGATTTCTCTGGCCAGTTCAACAAGGGCGATAAAATCTCCGGCACCATCAAGTCGATCACCGATTTCGGTATCTTCATTGGTCTGGACGGCGGCATCGACGGCCTGGTTCACCTGTCCGACATCTCCTGGAACGAAGTGGGCGAAGAAGCCGTACGTCGCTTCAAGAAGGGCGACGAGCTCGACACCGTAATCCTGTCTGTTGATCCAGAGCGTGAGCGTATCTCCCTGGGTATCAAGCAACTGGAAAGCGATCCGTTCTCCGAGTACGTCACTGTCAATGACAAAGGCGCTATCGTTCGCGGTACCGTTAAAGAAGTTGACGCCAAAGGCGCCATCATCACTCTGGCCGACGACATCGAAGCTACCCTCAAAGCCTCCGAAATCAGCCGTGACCGCGTTGAAGACGCGCGTAACGTTCTGAAAGAAGGCGAAGAGATCGAAGCCAAGATCATCAGCGTTGACCGCAAGAGCCGCGTAATCAGCCTGTCCATCAAGTCGAAAGACGTTGAAGACGAGAAAGAAGCTATCCAGAGCCTGCGTAGCAAGCCTGAAGCTGCTGAAAGCACTGGTCCAACCACTATTGGTGACCTGCTGCGCGCGCAAATGGAAAAACAGAACTAAGTTCTGCTTGACCATGAAAAAGGGCGACTTCGGTCGCCCTTTTTTGTGGGC
>NZ_BLVZ01000001.1 GCF_015471405.1 Pseudomonas cichorii | reverse complement strand
AATTACAGTCAGGCCCAGGCATTTCCCGATCCGCTCATCAATGTCGGTGACGGCCCGATCGTATTCCCTGCGCCGCTCCCCGTCAGCTTCTCGGCGGATATTTCAGTTCAGGAATCATCAGTGGAGCCCGAGGCATGAACATCGACTGGAGCAAGCTCATCACAAGGGCAATGAAGGAAAAGGCTGCAGCGGATCAGGCCCTGGCAGATATCGCGAGCAAGATTGCATCTTTGCGAGCAGCTGCTGATTACGCGATTGCGCCGCTTCAAGACGCCGTCGACATCGATGATGCGACAGACGCCGAGATCGCGCTGCTCAAAGCCTGGAAGAAATACAGGGTCGCACTGGTCCGGCTGCCCGAGCAGCCCGGGTATCCGACAGCAATCAACTGGCCATCTATTCCGGCCTGACCCCAGCAGAACACCAGCGCCCGCCTCCGAGCGGGCTTTTTATTACCTGGAGAAAAGTGAATGTCGATCACGCAACAGCAGCTCCTGCAGATACTCCCCAACGCCGGTTCTAAAGCCGGCGTTTTTGTTCCTGCGCTCAATGCGGCCATGGGCCGGTACCAGATCATCACTCCGTTGCGCATTGCCGCTTTCATTGCGCAGATCGGTCACGAATCCGGCCAGCTTCGGTACGTCCGCGAACTGGGCAATGACGCATACCTGAGCAAGTACGATACCGGTCGCCTCGCTGCGAACCTCGGCAACACGCCGGAAGCCGATGGAGATGGCCAGCTCTATCGCGGCCGGGGGCTTATTCAGGTGACGGGGCGGGCGAACTACGCTGCGTGCGGTGAAGCCTTGGGGCTGGACCTGCTCAAGCGCCCTGAGTTGCTGGAGCAGCCAGAGCATGCAGCAATGTCCGCCGCGTGGTTCTGGGGCAGCAACGGTCTGAACCGGCTCGCTGACAAGTCTGATTTCGTCGGGATCACGAAGCGGATCAATGGCGGGACAAATGGCCTGGCTGAGCGCGAAGAGTTCTACCAGCGTGCATTGAAGGTGCTGTCATGATTCCGCTTGCGATAACCGGTCGACTGAGCACGATCGGTGTCTTTGTCGCACTGGTGGTGGGCAGCCTGTGGCTTGCTTATTGCCACGGCATATCGGTCGAGAGGAAAGAGTGGCAAGCCCGCTGGAATGCCCGCGATGCCGACGACCTGCAAGCCGTAGCTGTAGCCGAATCCAAGAGTCGAACCGAAGAGCAGCGCCGACAGACGGCAATCAACCAGGTATCAAACGATGCAAGAACTCAACAAGTGGCTGCGGTGGATGATGCCGATCACGCTGATCGTGCTGGTGAGCGGCTGCACGTCGCAGCTCAGGACTTTGCCGGTCGAGCCAGTTGCGCCGCCAGCGATTCCAGAACTGCCGAGCGAAGCGCGTCAACCCGCCGCGCCGCCCTGGTGCTCTCCGACCTGCTCAGCCGGGCTGACAAAAGAGCGGGAGAGCTGGCAACGGCTTATGACCGAGCCCGAATAGCCGGAATGGCTTGTGAGCGGGCCTATGAATCGCTTTCACGCTGAGCGGACTGCAGGGCTTCCCAAGCTGTCTGCCACCAGTGCCAGCCCGCTTGCGCGGCGTCATCGTAGTAGAAGTCGCCGGAGCTCTGCATGCTGGCCAAAGTCCTCCCTGGGTTTTGCTTGAGCCATTCGCGCTCATAAAGCTCTCGGATATTCATCTCGCAATCTCGATTTATGATGAGGATTTGTAGGCCGAAATTTCAGCCTGCCCAGGCTTTAATCGACGATTTTATATGCGACGGGCCTTTCTTTATGCCGGGCAGTACAAAGACCTTGAATGCCGCTCCATAGCACTCTCGGTCGTCGTTGTAGAGATCGGTTGTGCTTTGCCTCTTGTGCCCAAGTAGCTCCCTGGTATCAAGGCCTTGCTCCCGATAAAGGCGCTGGCAAAGTGATCGTATTTCGTGAAAGGTGGCTGGCTTCTTTCCATCCCACCATGTAGACAAAGGCAATGCCATGTTTCGGTCGGTTGAGAATGCTGTGGTCAGGTATCTCTTGCAGTATGGTTTTCCGTCATTCCGCGATATAAGCAAGGACCCTTCGGCTTTTCCGGCAGAGCAACGAGAAATGATTTTTCCGAGACTCAGCCTTTCGGATGAGAGGCGCAGGTCCAACGGAATAGCCTGTCTTACTCCTGTTTTCTGCTGTGCCACAAGCAGATACCCATCGACAATATGGCTGGATCTGAGTCTGACGATATCACCGATTCTCAAGCCGGACACGAGTGCAAGATCTATTGCATTCACAAGCCATTGTCGACCCTCACGAACAGAGCGCTTGCGAATAGCCCTGAACTGTTCAATTGTGAGTCTTGCGCGGCGCACATTAGGTCGAGGACGCTTTATATGTGGCACCGGATTCATCCCGGCATAGCCGGCGACAATGGCCTCGCTGAACATGTCATCGGCTTCGATATAGAGTCGCAGCGCTAAATGCTCTCGACCCGAATCCCATACCTGGCGAATTGCCTTCGCCATATCAACAGGCCTTATGCTTGCTACGGGGCGGTCAGGCCCTCCGAGTAACGAGATAAGCTTCGCGGTATGGGCAAAACGGTCTTTTAGTGTTTTCGGCTTGAGATCGCGAGTGGCAATTAGCTGGGTATACTCTACCGCCCAGGCTCCAAGCGTCTTTTTTGATGATGGCATTACTGCGGTGCAGTGCTGGCAAAGCATACTTCTTCTCCGAATTCTCGTTGCTGCCTGCACGGCAGTTTGAATAAATGGAGTGGTGCGAACAGCAGGACTCGAACCTGCGACCATCCGCTTAGAAGGCGGATGCTCTATCCAACTGAGCTATGCTCGCATGTTTGCTTTAGTGTCCGGCAAAGATCGGAAACTTTTCCAGATCGCCCCTCCAGTAGGCTTTTACCTTTTCGCGGAAAGCTTTGATCTTTTTGCCCTTAAACGCATCGCTACGCCGAATGGCGTTAGCCTGATTTTGTTTGCAGCGATTCGGAGCTGTCTTGCGATGCTTGCGCCCAGGCTTTCGGGTCTGGGAAACTTTCAGTAGTTGCTCGCAACATGGCATATTATCCGGGAACTCGTGGCGCATTTTCGCCTCACATTTCGGCTTTCTTGATGTTCAGTCCTTCACCGCCTGACCAAGCCATTTCCTGAGCCATATCCGCATAATCAACATATCCGTGGCGGTAAGCCGCCTCGTCCAGTGCTGTATTCATGTTGACCGCCCATACGGTTAAAGCGGCGTTTTCCTCTCCATCTTTCCATATGTAGAATAAGTCCATGCTGTTTTTGGCATTTGATATTGCCCATGAAATGGCTTTCTTTCCGCTTCCACCAAACTGTCTTCGCAAATACGCCCAGGATTCAGCAAGCTCCGATTCAGTGTCTGGATTGATCAGAGCTTGCACTTGTATCTGCGCTGCGCGGTATTTGGCTGCAGCTTCCTTCTGCGCCTTGCTCATGCTTTCACCAGATCAGATTCATGGGTCAGCATGTCAATCATATAAGCAGCCCCCTGTTCGTCACTGACAGCGACGCCGCGAAAGCCTAAAATCTTTGCAGCGCGAGCCGTGAAGCGCTGAACATCCCAAGACGCATCGGCTATATCCTCTGGATCAATGCTGTCCAAGTCGTAGACATTGGCTTTCTCGGAAATCAGGTCTTCTGCTGTGTCAGCGTCTATCTCCAGATGGGCAGCCAGCTCAGCCACCAGGTCATTAAGTTTCTCGGCGTCTTCGTGATAGAAAAGGCGTCCAGCGTCAATGACAGCCTCGTTATCCAGATCAATCGAGTAGGTGACCGCTTCGCCCGCAGTCATGGCATACACGTTGCCAGAGAAAAATAGGAACTCACCGAATCGACCGTTTTTTTCGATGCTGGTGATTTCTGTTGGGCTGGTGTGGAAGAGCTTCATGGCCATCTCCTCAGATGTGAGGCCATTATCTATATATCATATGATATACGCAAGGGTTGATTGTTCTGGCGTGGATTGCTTGAGAGATGGATTAGGTGAATGTCGGCAGGACGCCGGAGGATGGGTGTGAAGTCTAATCGTTGCGAAGCAGTATGCTTTGTTGCGAAGCGCTTGTTCTTGCGCCTCAAGGGGAAAAGCTCGCAAACCATTGATTTATATGGTGCCCCGAGCCGGGGTCGAACCGGCACGTCCAGAGGACGAGGGATTTTAAGTCCCTTGCGTCTACCAATTTCGCCATCGGGGCGGTAGCGCCAAGGCAGGGAATATATACATCCCGTCCCCATGAAGCAAGCGTGCAAGTCCTCTAGATGGCACAAGATGTTACTTTTTCCGCGAAATAAAAAATCTCTGTAAATCATGAGGCTACGAAACCTGCTTGTGATGAAGGTCGAGGTTGCGACCCGCGGCGCTGTCTGCCGCTGGCCTCATGATTTCCTGATGGTCGCGACGTCCTCGATGCTTTGCGCCAGGCTGCGCAGGTAGTGGGCCAGCGCTACTTCTTCAAGGTGCAGGCCTTTGCGCTGCCTGCTACGTGGGAGTTTTGCCAGGTCGCCCAGCAGGAAGCCTTCCAGCACGGCGGGGTGGATGTAGCATTTTCGGCAGATGGCGGGGGTGTTGCCCAGTTGTCGTGAGACGGCCTTGACCATCTCGACGATGTGTTTCTTGGCATCGGCTTCAGGCTCCCAATGCAGTTTGCGCAGGGTTGCAAGAGCCAGCGCGCTGGCGGCCCAGGTTCGATAGTCCTTGGCGGTGAAGTCCGCTCCGGTGAGGTCTTGCAAGTAGGCATTGATATCAGAAGAACTGACGGTATGCCGCTCTCCGTTATCGTCCAGGTACTGGAAGAGGTTTTGTCCCGGTAATTCCATGCAGCGCTTGATCACATTGGCCAGGCGGCGGTCCTTGACGCTGACGCGGTGTTCTATGCCACTTTTACCCCGAAACTCGAAGACGATTTGTGTGCCATGCACTTCCACATGCTTGTTGCGCAAGGTGGTCAGGCCGTACGAGCGGTTTTCCTTGGCGTAGCGGCTGTTGCCGATGCGGATCAAGGTGGCATCGAGCAGGGAAATGACCGTTGCCATGACTTTCTCTCGACCGATGCCGGGTTGTGCCAGTTGCGCTTCGATCTGTTTGCGGACTTTGGGCAGTGCATGGCCGAATTCGATCAGGCGTGAGTATTTGTTCAGGTCGCGGATTTCACGCCATTGCGGATGGTAGCGATATTGTTTGCGGCCTCGGGCGTCGCGGCCGGTGGCTTGCAGGTGTCCGGCCGGGTCGGCGCAGATCCAGACATCGGTATAGGCGGGCGGAATGACCAGCGCGTTGATGCGCTGGATCTCGGCTTCGTCGCGGATGCGCTGGCCGTCGGTATCGAAGTAAGCGAACTTGCCCCGCAGGACCTTGCGGGTGAAGCCTGGCTGGGAGTCGTCGACGTAATGAAGTTCAGGTGCTGCTGTTGAACTGGCGGACGAAGAGGGCATGGTCATGTTTCCAGATCGGTTATCAACACTGACCACGCCTGTTCAAACGGGTGCCAATTATTTCATGCCAGTACCGCAACGGCCTTGATCTGCGCCCAGAGTTGCTGCCCGGGGTACAGTCTCAGGTTGTCGTAGGAATAGCGGGTGATACGCGCCAGCAAGGGTGTGCCGCCTGCATCCAGCCGTACCAGCATGTGTGCCGTATTGTCTGCGGCAACTTCACTGATTACTGTCACGGGCAGTCGGTTTAGGATGCTGCTTTGATCATCCGCTTGCAGGTTGAGACTGACGTCGCGTGCCTGCACCTTGACGCGCAAGCTCTTGCCCTTTTCCAGTTCGGCATGGGCAACGATCAGTGGTAGCCTGCTGTTGGGCAGGGTGATGGTCAGGAGCTGGTAATGACTGTCGTAAGCGCTCACCGTGCCCTCGATCACGACGCCGGCATCGTCGCCCATGGCCAGTGGCAGATCGAGCCTGGCCAGGGTTTCCTCTATGGGGCCGCAGGCCAGGACGCTGCCTTCTTCAAGCAGCACCAGATGATCCGCCAGGCGTGCTACTTCATCCTGCGAGTGGCTGACGTAGAGCATGGGGATTTCCAGTTCGTTATGCAGGCGCTCCAGATACGGCAGGATCTCGTTCTTGCGCCGGGTATCCAGCGCGGCCAACGGCTCGTCGAGCAGCATCAGGCGCGGGCTGGTCAGCAAGGCGCGGGCGATGCCGACTCGCTGACGTTCGCCGCCTGAGAGTTTGTCCGGCAGCCGGTCAAGCAGGTGGTCGATGCCCAGCAAGACGGTTGCATGCTGCATCTGGATACTGCGCTGGTTTTTGGGGATGCGGTTCAGGCCGAATTCCAGATTGCCGCGTACCGACAGGTGCTCAAACAGGCTGGCTTCCTGAAAGACATAACCGATGGAGCGCTTGTGTGGTGCGAGGAATATGCCGTTGGCCGAGTCTTGCCAGACTTCGCCATTGACCTGAATAAAACCCTGTTGCGCTTTCTCCAGGCCGGCAATGCAGCGCAGGCAGGTGGTCTTGCCTGAGCCGGATGGGCCAAACAGTGCGGTCACGCCGGTGCCCGGCAAGTTCAGGTCCACATCCACCTTGAAGGTGGGAAAAGCCATCTGCAGGCGAACGGCGATGGGCGATGCCATGAATCAGCTCCAGCCTGTTTTGGACTTGCCGCTTGAATAGAGCGCCAAAAGAACCAGAAATGAAAAAACCAGCATGGCGCCAGCCAGCCAGTGAGCTTGCAGGTACTCCATCGACTCGACGTGATCGAATATCTGCACCGACACCACACGGGTTTTCTCGGGAATATTGCCGCCAATCATCAGTACCACGCCGAACTCGCCCACCGTATGGGCAAAGCCCAGAATGGCACCGGTGATGAAGCCCGGCCTGGCCAGTGGCAGGACAACATTGAAAAAGGTGTCCCACGGGCCGGCTCTCAAGGTGGCAGCCACCTCCAGCGGGCGTGTGCCTATGGCTGCGAAAGCATTTTGCAAAGGCTGCACGACAAAGGGCATCGAATACAGGACCGAGCCAATCACCAGCCCGGTGAAGCTGAATGTAAGGGTGCCCAGGCCAAGGCTTTGCGTGAGCTGACCGATAAAACCGTTAGGCCCCAACAAAAGCAGCAGGTAAAAGCCGATGACGGTCGGTGGCAGCACCAGCGGCAATGCCACCACGGCGCCGACCGGGCCTTTGAGCCAGGAGTTGGTCCTGGCCAGCCACAGGGCAATGGGCGTGCCGATCACCAGCAGGATGACGGTTGTCAGCGACGCCAGTTTCAGCGTCAGCCAGATCGCCGCGATATCGGCACTCCCCAGCGGCATTTACAGTTGATACCCGAAAGACTTGATGACGCTGGCCGCTTGCGGGCCTTTGAGGTATTCGACCAGTGCCTTGGCGGCCGGGTTGTCCTTGCCTTTGTTGAGGATTACCGCGTCCTGTTTGATCGGGTCATGCAGCTCGGCCGGAACAATCCAGGCGGAGCCGCTGGCGAGTTTGCCATCCTTGTAGATCTGCGACAGGGCGACAAAACCCAGCTCGGCATTGCCGGTGGACACGAACTGGTAGGCCTGGGTGATGCTCTGACCTTCGACGATCCTGGCCTTCGTTGCATCGATCAGCCCCAGTTTGCCCAGCACTTGAGTGGCAGCCAGGCCGTAAGGTGCGGTCTTGGGGTTGGCGATGGACAAGTGCTGATACTGGTTGGCCTTGAGCACCTCGCCCTTGCTGTCGACATAACCCTCTTTGGCCGACCACAGCGCCAGCGTGCCGATGGCATAGGTGAAGCGCGAACCTTTGACGGTATCGCCTTCCTGCTCAAGCTTGGCCGGGGCAGTGTCGTCGGCGGACAGGAACACTTCAAAAGGCGCGCCGTTCTTGATCTGTGTGTAGAACTGGCCCGTTGCACCAAAGGCTGCGACCAGCTTGTGCCCGGTGTCTCTCTCGAAATCCTTGGCGATGGCCTGAATCGGTGCCGTGAAGTTGGCGGCGACGGCGACCTGTACCTCGTCGGCAAAGGCGCCGGTCATGCCTAGGGCTGCGATGGCAACGACCAGTGATTTGAGGGTAATGCTTGGCAGGGACACTCGCATGAAACGGCTCCGGGGGTGCTTTGGGGGAGAGTGGGCGCGCAGGAGATTGGCGGCCATTCGCTATATATTTAAATATATAGCGATGACGCGCTCGCAGGGAAGCGCTGTTTCAAATCCCGGAGAGTATTTTCAGCGCATTATCAGCCAGTTGCCGGGTCAGTTCGGCAGCAGACAGCTCATGTTTGATGCCCACGGCCTGGCCTGCCCACAGGTTCATGAAGCCGCCGTTACCTTGTGGTTCTGCCTTGGCACGAAGCGGCATCAACGCACCGCCAGCCAACGGAAAGGCGGGTGCAAGAGCGCTCATCGGGCCGAGTTCGCTCATGATCCGGTTGACGATGCCCCGTGCCGGGCGGCCCGTGAAAATATTGGTCAAGGCCGTCTGGCTGTCCGTGGCGCTGCGCAAGGCCTGATGATGCGGCTTGCTGACCTTGGCTTCGGGGCAGAACAGATACGCTGTTCCCACTTGCACCGCCGATGCGCCCAGGATGAAAGCCGCTGCGACGCTTCGACCTTCTGCAATACCTCCCGCCGCAATGACCGGAACGCTGACGGCATTGGCGATTTGCGGGATCAAGGCAAAAGTACCGACCTGGGTATGGAGTTGTTCGCTCAGGAACATGCCGCGATGGCCGCCCGCTTCGTAACCCATGGCAATAATTGCGTCGCAGCCGTTGCGCTCAAGCCAGACAGCTTCTTCCACTGTTGTGGCCGAGGAAATGATTCTGGCGCCGGTCGCCCTGACTCTGTCCAGCAAGGCTTGCTCAGGAAGGCCGAAATGGAAACTCACTACTTCAGGCCTTAGGATTTCGACCAGTGCGCAGCTATCTGTATCGAAGGGGGCCCGGTTTGAAACCGGGGTCGGGGCATCGAAGTCGGCCCCCAGTTCCTGATAGTAAGGTCGCAGCGCTTCTTTCCAGCGTTCGGCCCGTTCAGGGTCGGGAGCCGGTGGTGTATGGCAGAAGAAGTTCAGGTTCAGCGGTGCCTGGCTGTGTTGGCGAATCAATGCGACTTCTTCGCGTATTTGCTCAGGGCTCAGCATGGCGCAGGGGAGTGAAGCCAGCCCGCCTGCATTTCCGACGGCAATCGCCATTGCCGATCCAGTGGCTCCGGCCATGGGGGCTTGCAGGATGGGCAGGTTGATCGAGAACAGGTCGAGGATGCGTTTGTCAGGCCATGCGCTCATTCCATGGGCTCCATATCGAAGGCAGTCAAACCGCTATTGAGCGCGTTGCCATCGTCTTTGGCAACCCTTCAGGCAGATGTGGCCTGACGTGGATTTGACTTTAGAGACGGTCGGTCTAATATTGCCGCCATGACTATATTATCCGAGAAACCCAGACGCCCCGGTCGCCCGCCCAAGGTGGACCGAGAGAACCTGGAAACCCGCGAAGCCCTGATCCGCCGTGGCCTTGAAGTCCTGACCGAGCAGGGCTACATGGCCACGGGCATCGATTACATCCTCAAGGAAGTAGGCGTACCCAAAGGGTCTTTCTACCACTATTTTGCGAGCAAGGAAGTCTTTGGCCGTGCAGTACTGGATAGCTACGCCAGTTACTTCGCCCGTCGCCTGGATCGTTGGCTGCTGGATGAAGCGCTGTCGCCATTGGAGCGGCTGGTGGGGTTCGTCCAGAGCGCCAAGAGTGGCATGGCGCGCCATGGCTATCGGCGTGGATGCATGGTGGGGAATTTAGGTCAGGAAATCAGTGTTTTACCTGATGTATTTCGTGTTGAGCTTGAAGATATCTTGCAGGATTGGCAGGCAAAACTTGCTCACTGCCTCAAGGCTGCTCAGCAGGCTGGCGAGCTTGCCAGGGATGCCGATTGCAATGAGCTGGCGGCTTTTTTCTGGATCGGCTGGGAAGGCGCGGTGCTGCGTGCGCGGCTGGTTAAAAGCGAAAAACCCTTGAATACCTTTATTGCCGGCTTTCTCCGTGGCTTGCCGCAGTGATTGCTCGGGTCTATTTAAAGACGATCGGTCTAAATTGGAGGTGCATATGTTCAAAGGCATTTTGATCAACAAGGACGAGCAGGGATACCGCGCCAGCCTGACGGATATCGATGAAGCTTCGTTGCCGTCGGGTGATGTCACGGTGCGCGTGTCCAGCAGCACTCTGAACTACAAGGACGCCTTGGCAATAACCGGTGCCAGCCCGGTGGTGCGAAGTTTCCCCATGGTGCCGGGGATCGATCTGGCGGGGACGGTCGAAAGCAGCGATACGCCCGAGTTCAAGGCGGGTGATCAGGTCCTGCTCAATGGCTGGGGCGTAGGTGAGGCACATTGGGGTGGGCTGGCTGAAAAGGCACGGCTCAAGAGCCAGTGGCTGATTCCTTTGCCGCAAGCGTTCACGCCAGCACAGGCCATGGCCATCGGCACGGCGGGATATACCGCGATGCTTGCGGTTATTGCCTTGCAGAAACACGGCCTGACTCCCGACAGCGGCGACGTGCTGGTCACTGGAGCAAACGGTGGCGTGGGCAGCTTTGCGGTCGCCATTCTGGCAAGGCTCGGTTATCGAGTGGTGGCCTCAACCGGACGTCCTGCGGAAAGTGCGTATCTGCAGCAGTTGGGGGCGGCGCAGATCATTGACCGGGCTACCTTGTCCGAGCCCGGTCGCCCGTTGGCGAAAGAGCAATGGGCGGCTGCGATTGACTCGGTCGGCAGCCATACGCTGGCCAATGTCTGCGCCGGGATTCGCTATCGCGGCATAGTCGCTGCCTGCGGTCTGGCGCAGGGTATGGAGTTTCCGGGCTCTGTCGCACCCTTCATTCTGCGCGGAGTAACGCTGGCGGGGATCGACAGTGTCACACGTCCTCGTGCTGATCGGCTGGAAGCCTGGGAGCGGCTGGCCAGTGACCTGGATGTTTCGCTGTTGCCGCTGATCAGCCGTGAAATCGGTCTGAGCGAGGTCATCGACATTGCGCCACAACTGATTGCAGGTCAGGTGAGGGGCAGGTTGGTGGTCGATCTCGGCCGTTGACCCAGAAAGAAGTCAGCGACGTCCAGAATCTCTATCCGTCTTGCTGCCGGATGCAGCGGATTGAGCACGATGTTGCGGGCCTGTGGCAGTGCCGAAGAGGGTACGATCAGGCCCAGATGCTGACCACGCTTGAGCCAGGCTGTGCCGATATTCATGCTCTGGATATCGGCCGGGTTGCTGGCCCAGGCCTCGCCAAGCTGTTGCAGGTCGGGTTCGCAGTAAAGCTGCGGATCGTCCGGCAGCTTGACGCGCACGAGTTTCAACGCGATGCGGGGGACTTCTGTGCAATGTATAACGGTTTCCAGAGCACAGACTTCCGCCGTCATGCCGAAATACAGGGCCTTGTGCTCCGTGTGATTCCAGCGCCCGCCATATAACGCTGCGCCCTGGCCGCTCAGGTCAGTGGCGAACCGTGCCGTGGTGATTCTCCAGACCTCCATCAGACAACCCCGCCATAGGCGATAGCAGCGAGTGTCCGGCGTACTTGCTGGGCGCCAATCTCTGTTTCACACAAGCGCAGTGGACGCTGATCACCCAATGCCGCATTGGTCGTCAGCATCCATTGGCTGGCGCGTTCGGGTGTCTCGAAAATCTCCAGGGCTTGCGTGGCAATCATCGCGATCCGGTCAAGACGCTCCGATGCGACCTGGTCCAGAGGCTGTTGCTGACGCTGACGCCGTTCCAGAGTGGAAATCGAGGCGTTGAGCAATGCTTCGAGGTGTTCATTGCTCAGCCGGAATGCCTCGCGGACCGAGCGTATCCAGCCGGGCGCAAAGCCTGACTGGATGTTGGTCAAACGTTCACTTTCGGTACGTTTACTGACCTGATTGGCAATGAGCCAGAATTCGGCACCGTACTCGGTGTTGTGAGGAGATACTGCGGGGGTGGACATCGGAATGCCTGTCTTTGGCCGTGAGAAAACGCTCAAAAAACTAGCGCAAACAGGTTATTCATCAAGTCGAAAGTTGTTACTGCCGATTGCCCGATCAGCACGGGCGATAATTCAAATCAAAAAAAAGCCATCGCACTCACGTGGGATGGCTTAAAAAGATCTAACCAAAGGACTGATGAAGTGGAGCAGGTATTCAGGCCTGCGATGCGGTTTCGCAGGCTTTCCACATGTTCGTTCATCGCCTGCAACGGTAACACCGCTTTGATACATTCAATTATCAGCAACAATGATAGTGATTATCATTGTTCGCCCCTTGCGCGCCAATGCCTTGTAACGCCTGTCATAACGGTGTTTTTCATTTGAAATGAAATACTTTGAATCAAATGCCTGCACTGCCGTAAGAAATCTTACTAAGGCAAATGTGCTTCAGCGCAGGGTGAAGCCTTATATATACCCATCCAAAAAATCGATTCTACCCGCCTGACTTATCCAGTAATCCGATAGCCAACGTTTTTCACCAAATTCATGCTTTACCCATCTACAACGCACGGGTTTGAGCATGGAAAAGTTCGATATTCACCGTAAAACCAACTTCGACGCCCTGGTTCATGAGTACGGGCTCGATGGCAGCCGTCTGCTGCCATGGGATGGTTATCCGATGCCGTTTGCCGGTGGCTGGTGCGTTGTGCGCCCCGGCACCAGCAGTGAGGCTCATACCCAGATCGATCAGGAAATCTTCATCGCCATCAAGGGGCGTTCCAGGCTGGTCGTGGGTGAGCGGGAAATGGAGTTTGCCGTGGGCGATATTGCGGCGATCCCCAAACACACCAATCACTACGTCATCAATGATTCCGATGAGGACTTTCATTTCTACGTGGTCTGGTGGGACATGAACTACGTGAATGCCTTTGTCGAACAGCACAATGAAACGACGGGGTGTCTCAATGACTAAGTTCATCGTGACCATCACTCCGCCCACGCCCAACGGTGATCTGCACATCGGCCATATCGCCGGACCGTTCCTGGCGGCTGATGTTTTCACCCGTGTCCAGCGCCAGCGCGGGCATGACTGCGTACTGGTTTCCTACTCTGACGATTATCAGTCCTACATGCTGCGCAAGGGCATGGAGCTGGGAGTCGACCCGGTCGAACTGGCCAATCGCAATTCGGACCGCATTGAAGCGTCGCTGGCCGCTATCAACATCAAGCCTGACAACTGGATGCGTCCTTACCAGAACCCTTGGTTCGAGCAGGCGGTTTGCGAAGTCTTCGGCAAGGTCCGCAAGTCCGGCTTTATCGAGTTTCGCGATGCCGAGGAACCGTATTGCCCGGACTGTCGGGTATGGGGCTATGAGGCCTTTGCCAGAGGCAATTGCAACTATTGCGGGGCCGAGTCCGATGCCAGTCAGTGCGAGAACTGCGCACAGGCGCCTGATGCCGAGCTGATGACGGATCTGCACTGCAAGCTGTGCAAGCAGCCGTCGCAGTGGAAATCCACCCACCGTGCCTTCATGAAGCTGGCGGCGTTCAAGCCGGTCTTGCGCGACAGGCTGTTTGCCCGCAAATGGCGAAAACCGCTGGATAACTGGCTGCGCGACACCGTTGAAAACCTGCATGACTGGGGCGTTACGCGCCCTGAGGATGGCGGGCTGGATCTTGAAGCCGATGGGGCCTGTCGGGTGCATACCTGGTTCATGGGGCTGGCCGGTTACATGGCGGCTTTTCGCGAGCATGCCGATCAGGCCGGGCGTCCCGAACTGTTCCGTCAGTACTGGCAGTCGGGGCAGGGAACGCTGGTGCATTTCCTGGGGTTTGACTGTGTATTCAGCCACGCCATCGTTTACCCGGCGCAGTTGTCGGCCCTCGATGACATCAAGGTCAACCAGCGCTTCATGCCTAACCAGTTTCTCAAGCTTGATGGCCTGAACCTGTCCACCAGCCGCAACCATGCCATCTGGGTCGGTGATCTTGCCCGTGAGGCCTGTGCGGACAGCGCACGCCTGTATCTGGCCAGCATCGCCCCTGAAGAAAGCGAAGGCGATTTCCGCCTGGAGCACTTTCTGCAATGGCGGCAGAGGGTATTCAACGAATTTTTCCCGGCCTTGCTGGAGGCCGGGCAACGCTGCGATGACTGCTGGTGGAGTGGAGTCTGCGGCCAGGATGCCGGTTTGCTGGAAGCGCTGCGTCTGCAATGGATCAAGGCTTCGGACCCCGAACACTTCTCGATGAAGGGTATGGCTCAGGTACTGCTGGATGTGATCGCCATTACTGCTACGCGCCTTGCCGAAGGGCGCACGGTGATTCACCTGGCGGCGTTCCTGGCAGTGATCGGCAAATCGCTGATCCCGGAGATGTCAGCGCGCATCGTCACGGCATTCGGGCTGCCCGAGACACGGGTAAACGCCACAGTCATGTCCGGTTCGGCCGCTGAATACTCTATCTGAGCAGGAACATCTCGATGTTCATCGATTATGAAATTGCGGTGATTGGCGCTGGCATCGTGGGCGCCAGCATTGCCGCGAAACTGAGCAGTACGGGTATTTCCGTGGCGCTGATCGACAAGGGCGCAGCAGGCGCCCTTGGGGCCAGCGGTTATTCCGGCGGGCTGGTGCGTTTATACGACACCGACCCGCTGTTGATGGAACTGGCAGCGTATTCCATTGGCTTGATGGATGAGGGCGTTTTCGCCACCACTTACTCCAGTGCATTGCGCCGCACCGGCATGATTTATCGTGCCGCACCGGATCAACTGGAGGACATCTGGAGCGCGATCAGGCAACACGCCAAAGTGCGTTACCCGATGCATCTGGTCGGCACCCACGAACTCGATGGCGTGCATTATCCGCACTGCCACAAGGACGCGCGGGTCAATCTGTTCGAGCCTAGGGCCAGCGTGGGCAATGTGCGTCAGGCCGTGGCCCTGTTGAGCAATGTGGTCCGCCAGTACGGGTTATTGCTGGAGCACTGCGAGGTCAAGTCCATCGATTGTCGCTCCAGTCATGATGTTCGCATCGAACTGGGCAGTGCCACCTTGCGTTGCCGGGCGGTGGTCGTTGCCGCCGGAGCCTGGAGCCAGCATCTGCTGCCAGGAACGGATTTCGGGCTTGAAACCCGTTCTATCCCCCTGGCAAGGGTGATGACTGAAAGCACCTGGTTCATGCCGGTTATCGATGCCGTCACCCAGACTTACGGGATTCCCCTGACCCGCAATATCGTTCAGACCGGCTGCGGCTTGCGAGACAGCGGTGCCTGGCCGGAGACTCTGGCCCGCCCTGACGAGCGGCATGCCCTGGATGCCAGCCAGCGTGTGCAGCAGCTGTCTGCATCCAGCGGCCTGATCAGCGTGCTGGACGTGCTGCCGGGTTTTGACAGCTACAGTGCCGATGGCAGGCCGCTGGTTGGATTTTGCGATGAGCACAGCCCCGTTTTCATGGCCACCGGCATGTCCGGGCTTGGTTTCAAGCTTGCGCCCGGAATTGCACAGATTGCGTTCGACCAGTTGCGCAGCCATCTGGCGGGGCAGGAACTGAGCGGCGAATGGTCGGCTCTGTCACCGGCACGCATTCAGGCTGGCTCTGGCGACCCGGGTGTGCAGCCATGATGCATTTGCAGAAGTCCCGCGTTCTGCGGGTTGGCGTCAGTGCCTTGTTCGACCCCAGTGACACGCCTCATGCCCGAACCTTTCTGCGGGCCCTGGCTGTGGCGCGAAACTTCATTGCCGGGCTGGGCCAGGTGGAATGGCGCTTTCTCGATGATGGCGCCAATGCAGCGCGTGGTGCGGAAGTAGCGCGGCAGATGATCGATCGGGAGGTCGATCTGGTCGTCGGGCATTTCTCTTCCGATGCGGCAGTGAGCGCTGCGGCACTCTATCGGCAGGCGGGCATCGCCTTGCTGACACCTGCCGCGACCATTGACTGCCTGACGCTTGAGCACGACAACGTCTTTCGCTTTTGCCCGTCGGATCGACAGTTGGCCAACGATCTGCTGGCCTGGCTGAAAACTCGCCAATGGAATGTGCTGCATATTGGCGCTGACGGCAGCGCCCACGGCCAGGCATTGGCCAGGGCCATCGCCGAGGCGGCGAAACAGGCGGGCTTGCATCAGGTCAGCGAGCCGGGGCAGGCGCAGGTGGAAGTGTTCGCCGGGCGCTTGCAGGCCAGCCGCGAGCACTGGCTTGCACGACGTCGGTCCGGCAGCACGCGACCTCTGGTACTGACCGACGATGCCGCATCGCCTTATCTGGGCAATGCCCTTGCCAATGATCGTGACACCTATGTCATCGGTTTCGGTGTAGCCGGCATGGACGAAGAGTCGGGAGCCTCTTCATGTCATGCAACGGCTCTTCATCAACGGTTATACGGCGCAATGCCTGAAACCTATTACCGCGAAAGCCTGTTGATGTTTTACGTGCTGGCGGTATTGGCCAACAGCAACTGGCGCAAGGCCGAGCTGCTGTCGGCATTGAGCAACACAACTTTCAACACCCCGCTGGGCATCGTCAGCTTTGATCAGGGCGAGTGCAGGGGGGCGTTCAACAGTGTCTGGAAACTGGGCGAGAGAGGGCTCGCTCCCGTTACCGAATAACGCAACACGTCTATCTGCTTACTGCCATTTACTCCAGTTCTAAGGATGGTTATTTAATGGGTAACTTAGCACCACACACGTTTAATACCGATGCGGTCTGTATTGGTTTCGGGCCTGCGGGTATTGCACTTTCCTGTGTGTTCGAAGATGCACGGGAAGTTGATGATCCGCTGTCTCACCTGACAGTTCGTTATCTTGAGGCCGCGCAGGATACTCAATGGCATCGCGAACTTCTGCTGGCCGGGGCCGATATCAATCACCATGTTTTCCGTGATCTGGTAACGCCGCGCAATCCCCGCAGCCGCTTTTCGTTCGCCATGTACCTGAAAAGCCAGGGGCGCATGTTTGACTTCGGGCTGCTGGGGCGTCCTGCCAGTCGTCATGAGTGGTCGGACTATGTCGCCTGGGTTTCCCGGCAAGTCGACAGTCACACCCGTTTCAATGCGCCAGTCACTGAAATCCTGCCGGTGATCCGTGACGGTCGCTTGTGCGAAGTTCAGGTCAAGACCCCGGATGCCAGTTTCAACACGCGCAATATCGTGCTCTCCAGCGGCAGCGAGCCAAGGATTCCGGTCGAGTTCCAGACGCTGCTCGGCCCAACCCTGTTCCACACCTCGCAATTCCTGACGCGCCTAAAGGCTTTTGGCGACAAGCTGCCCAAGCGCTGGCTGGTACTGGGCTCCGGGCAGAGCGCCAGTGAGTCGGTGCTGGAACTGGTCGGGCGTGACAGCGGCATTGAGGTGCATTCGGTCCATCGCTCCGCAGGTTTCAAGCTGACCCAACTGGGCCAGTTCCCCAACCGGGTTTTCGCGCCGGATCATGTCGATTACTTCCATAGCCTGAACCATGCCGCGCGCCATCGATTCCTCGACTGGAGCCGTTCGACCAACTACGCCGGCATCGATCCGGACGAGAGCCAGAAGCTGTTCTCGATGATCTACGAAGACTCCATCGCAGGTCGCAAACGGCTGAAGACCTATGGCTACCGGGTCGTTTCCCACATCGAGCAGATCGACCAGGGTTATCGCGTGGCGTTGACCGATACCTTCAGCCATCGCACCGAAATTCTGGAAGTGGATGTGGTCGTGCTTGGCACGGGCTACCAGCAGTATCTGGTTCCACCCTTGTTGAGCAACCTGCAACCGTGGCTCAAGGCTGACCTGGATGGCGGCCTGATCATCGACAGGGATTACAACGTCGCCACTCAGGGCGAGTGCGACGTGAGCGTCTGGGTCAACGGCCTTTCCGAGCGGACCCACGGCATCAGCGACAGCCAGTCGTTTTCCTTGATGGCATTGCGGGCCGAGCGCATCGCCAATGCCCTTGGGCAAACCCTCAATACCCCGGCCGATGCTCCGCTCCTGACACAGTGAAGTGACCCTCATGTACGACAATATCTGCGATATCGTTCACGACCAGACCTTTCTCAAGGTAGCGGGGCTGGGGCATGAATTTTTCCTGAAAATGGAATCGCTCAACCCGGCCGGCTCCATCAAGCTCAAGACTGCCGTCGGCCTGGTGGATGACCTGCAAGCCCGTGGCCTGATTGGTCCGGACACCATTCTCATCGAGTCTTCATCCGGCAACCTCGGGGTTGCCCTGGCGATGATCTGCGCCGAGCGCTCCATCAGGTTTACCTGTGTGGTCGACCCCAACAGCTCCAATCACAACATCCGCATGATGCGTACTTATGGCGCCGAGGTGATCCAGGTCGATACGCCGGACGCCAATGGCGGTTTTCTGGGGACGCGCATCGCCCTGATCCGCGACAAGGTCAGCAGCGACTCGCGCTATGTCTGGCTCAACCAGTATGAAAACTCGGCCAACCCCCGCGCCCATGCGCGTACGACGGCACGTTCGATCGGCCGACATTTCGGGCATGTGGATTACCTGTTCGTGGGCGCTGGCACCACGGGCACCCTGATGGGCTGCGTGCAGTATTTTCAGCGTCATCACCCGACGACAAAGATCATTGCCGTAGACAGCGTTGGCTCGGTGACTTTCAACACACCGGCCAGTCGGCGTTTCATTCCCGGGCTGGGTACCAGCCAGCGCCCGCCGATCTTCAATGCCGAAGGCATCCATGCTCTGGAAATGGTGCCGGAATCACGCACCGTAGCCATGTGCCGAGTGCTGGCGCGCAGCAAAGGCTTGCTGGTTGGTGGTTCAACCGCCACGGTGGTGGCTGCCGTGCATGCCTGGCGCGAGCGCATCGAACCCGGCTCCGTTGTGGTGGCGTTATCGCCGGACTGGGGCGAGCGCTATCTGGACACGATCTACGACGATCAATGGGTCGAGCAGCGTTTTGGCAGCGAAGTGCTGAACATGACCCTGGCGGACATGCCGGTCGTGCCCGAGTGGACCACTTATCTGGCGGCTGAGCGCCTGCGCCAGACGCCGTTCCATGTGGTGGATGGCGAAGCGGTCGCGCGGATTCTGTCTGCCGACCCGCAAGCCTGCATCGATGATGTGCAGCGTGCGTATCTGGAGCATGAAGCGGGGCGTTCCATCAATCCTGACAGTTACTTCCTGCGCTTTCCCCAGGCCCCGGCCAATCGCATCATCGCGTTGCCGGCCAGCCTTTCAGGTGAACAGCCTGTGAGTGGCATCAAGTGGATTTCCAGCTTTCCCGGCAATATCGACTCGGGTTTGCAGCGTGCCTCGGCGGTCCTGATCCTCAACGACCCGCTGACCGGCTATGCCTTCGCGTGCCTGGAAGCTTCGCGCATCAGCGCCATGCGGACTGCGGCCTCGGCAGTGCTGGGGGCACGCTGGTTGAACCGCCAGCAACGCAATGTCCGTCGAATCGCCTTTATCGGCGCGGGGTTCATTGCCCGCACGATTCTGGACATGTTCGTCAGCGATGGCTGGGTGATGGATGAAGTCAGTGTGTTCGACAAGCACGTCGAATCGGCCCTGGCCCTGATCGAGCATGCTTCGACCCGCCATCAACTGACCAGCCACCCTGCGGACCTGGAAAGCAGTCTGCAGGCCGATGTGGTGGTGTTTGCGACAACGGCACCGAGCCCGTACGTGGACGATTACCCGTTCCGTCCCGAGCAGGTCATCCTCAATATTTCGTTGCGTGATCTTGGGCCAAAGGTCATTGCCCGCTCCAACAATATCCTCGATGACGTGGAGCATTGTCTCAAGGCCCAGACTTCGCCAGACCTTGCGGTGCAGCAGTATCAGGATCGCTCGTTCATCACCGGCACCCTGGCGCAACTGATGCTGGGCCTGATCGAACTGAAGCCGGACAGGGCGACGATCTTTTCGCCTTTCGGGCTCGGCGTGCTGGATCTGGCCGTGGGGCAGCGGGTTTATCAGCAGGCAATCACAGACTGCACGGCGCTGTCCGTGCCCCGGTTCTTTTTCGAATCGAATCGGTGGTGATGGCTATGCAGACTCTTTCCATCGAACGTTTCCTTGATGAATCCATACCTGTTGCCGAACCTGAAGCACGCAAGGTCGCCATTATCGGCATGGGCTCCAGAGGGTTGAGCATTCTGGAGCAGTTGATCGGCATGGCGCGTCAGGACCAGAGCCAATGCTGGGTGATCGAGGTTTCAGACCCGCAAGCGCCCGGCAGCGGCCTGCACCTGGCCGAGCAACCGGACTACCTGATGCTCAACACCATGGCCGGGCAGCTTTCGGCGTTTTCCAGTGCCTTTCCCGCTTGTGAGCCGGCGGGCATGACATTCCTGCAATGGTGTACAGCCCACGGTGTGCGTCTGGATGAACGTGGTCATACCTGTGATAACGAGCAGGGTCGCCCCGTCGGGTTTGGCGATTTCGTGCCGCGCAAGTTGCTGGGCCGCTATCTACAGGACTGTTACCGGTTTCTGCTGGAGCAATGTCCTGCCAATGTTCAGGTGTGTCATTACCCGCAAGAGGTGATCGCTTGCCAGCCATTGCCGGATGCGCCTGGCTTTCACTTGAAAGCCGCCAATGGCCGACAGTTCACCACCGAAGCGGTGTTTCTCACCAGCGGGCATGTGCCTGAAGCACGGGCAGAACTGGTAATTGGCGAGCGGGTCGCCATTGAAGGCCTTGGACTGGCCGCCATGGACACTGTTGCCGCGCTGACTCAGGGGCGAGGCGGGCGCTATGAACGCGACGATGGTTTTGCAGGATGGCGTTACCTGCCATCCGGGCGCGAGCCGCAGATCTACCTGTTTTCCCGTTCGGGACTGGCGTTCCATGCCCGGCCGCAATGGAGCCCGGCCAGCGGGGCGGCATTGCCCAGGTTGTTTTTCACTGCCCCTGCCATCGAGGCTTTGCGGCAGCAGAGCGCGACCGGGCAACTGGATTTCGAGCGGGACATCCTGCCGCTGATCGAAGACGAAATGCGTGCGGTGTTCTATCAGGCCAGGGTTCGGCTTGAAGCACCTGAACAACTGTTGTCTGTTCAACAAGGATTGCGGGCCGCGAAGGAAGCCGATGTTCGGGAAATGCTGTTTGCTCGCCTGGCCGGAGAGTGGGGTGAGTTCGAGCCGGCTCAATGGTTGCCAACCCGCCGCTGGACGGGGCAGAGCAGTGA
Source organism: Pseudomonas cichorii (assembly GCF_015471405.1). Taxonomy (GTDB): domain Bacteria; phylum Pseudomonadota; class Gammaproteobacteria; order Pseudomonadales; family Pseudomonadaceae; genus Aquipseudomonas; species Aquipseudomonas serbiensis. Next base: position 585,698 of record NZ_BLVZ01000001.1, on the reverse strand, counting down.
TTACAACCAGTGGTATCGCGAGTGGGTCGAGCATGATCTTGCGCTCAGTCGCCGAGGTACTGCGCAGAGCCCGGTGAAGCAGGCGCTGGAGGTCTGGCGCGACTACCGCGACCTGTTGCGAATGCTGGTGGATCGCAACGGGCTGACGGAGCGCTCGACTCTTGAGTTCTATGGCACCTGGGCCGGGCTTTCAAACCGTCTGGTCGGCGGGCCGCAAAAAGAGCGTTACGAAGACCTGCTGGCCTTGATGGACGCCGGTGTGGTCACGGTATTGCCGCCAATGAACGATGCGGGTTGCGCAGGTATCGAGTTCGACAGGGTGATCAATGCTCGCGTCCCCCATAGCGGTCTGTCGCGCAACGATAGGGGGCTTATGGGTGACTTGCAGCGCCAGGGGCTGGTCCGCGCCGCCCATGCATATCCCGCCGATGGCATCGAGACGGACAGTGTCGGTCGTGCGCTGAGCGCCGATGGTTCGGTACAGGAACGGCTCTGGGTCTTGGGGCCTGCCGTCGAGGGCTGCACCTTCTACAACCATTACGTTCCCACGCCGGACCCGACCTGCCGCGCACTCATTGAGGCGCGATTGGCCGTTGAGTCCTGTGTGGGTGTCCTGGGCATAAAGGCTTCAACCGTAACTCATCCGTAATCAGCAACATTACTTATTGAATTGAACAGGATAAATCTCCATGTACGAGATCACTTTGTTGACCGCGCTCGCCGGTGCTTTCATTGTTTTGATTATCAGCCCTGGCCCCAACTTTCTGGTTATTACCCAACTTTCCTTTAGTCAGTCGCGACAACAAGGTATTTGCGCCGGGTTGGGTGTGGCTTCGGGAAGTATTATCTGGGCATTGCTGGCGGCCACCAGTCTTGGGCTTATCTTTCAACAATTGCCCTGGTTGCAACCGGCCCTGCAATTGCTCGGCGGCACTTACCTGACCTGGCTGGGCAGCAAAAGCCTGCGCAGCGCGGGCAGCCAGCCCAGGCCGCGTGATATCCAGGCCTTGGGGATCGGCAGCCTGGGCCGCGCCTATCGCTTCGGGTTGCTGACCAATATGACCAACCCCAAGGCGCTGGCTTTCTACACCAGTGTATTCACTACGGTCTCCACGCCAGGTATGCCGATGTGGGTGCGTACCGCCGGAGTTTCGATCATCGCGATTCTGGCTATTTCCTGGTTTGTCCTGTTGGCGACGCTGTTTTCCATTCCGGCTGTTCAAGCGCGTTATCAGCGTATGAAGAAGGCCATCGACATCATTACCGGGCTGTTCATGATCATTTTCGGTCTGCGACTGCTGATGGGTTTATTGCCTGCCGGTTTTATTGGCTGAAACAACGTTCGCCTCAATAAAGGAATAGACACATGCACACTAACGACTGGAACTATCCCACTTCGATTCGAGTGGGGGCAGGGCGTGTCAGCGAGTTGGCCGAGGCTTGTCGCGTCACAGGGATCAAACGTCCGTTGTTGATTACCGACACGTTTCTGGGCAGTACCGACATGATTCACAGCGCCTTGGCCGATTGCCGCAAAGCGCTGGGTCACTGCGGCCTGTTCGATCAGGTCAAGGGTAATCCCACTGGCGATAATGTCGCCAATGGGCTGGAGGCTTATAAAACCGGTGGTCATGACGGTGTCATTGCCTTTGGCGGCGGCTCGGCGCTGGATGCGGCCAAGGCCGTGGCGCTGATGTCGGGCCAGAGCCGCCCGCTCTGGGATTTCGAGGATATCGGCCAGAACCATTTGCGGGCCGATCCACTGGGGATTGCCCCTGTCATTGCCTTGCCCACCACGGCGGGCACGGGCTCTGAAGTCGGGCGAGCCTCGGTGATTACCGATGAAGAAGCGCGGGTCAAACGCACCATCCTGCATATCCGCATGATGCCGCGCATTGCCATTCTGGATGCCAACCTGACGCTGGATTTGCCCACGCACCTGACCGCAGCCACCGGTGCCGATGCCCTGACTCACTGCATGGAAGCCTATTGTTCGCCGGTTTATCACCCGATGGCCGAGGCGGTGGCAGTCAAGGGTATGCAACTGATCAAGGTCCACTTGCCCAGAGTCGTGGAGGACGGTCACGATCTTGAGGCTCGCCAGCAAATGCTGGTGGCTTCAAGCCTGGGCGCCGCCGCCTTTCAGCGCGGGCTGGGTGGTGTGCATGCCATCGCCCAGAGTCTGGGTGCCTTGTATGACCTTCACCATGGTTTGTTGAATGCCATTTTGTTGCCCTATGTGCTGCAAGCCAACGAGTCAGCCCTGACCACGCAGATGGATGACCTGGCGGTTTACCTGCGTTTGCCTGTGCCGGGTTTCACGGGGGTCATGGAGTGGGTGCTGCAACTGCGCGAGCAGATCGGTATTCCTCACATGCTGGGTGCAATTGGCATCGATGAACGTGATGCAGAGCTGGTGGGGCGCATGGCATTTGCCGATGGCTGCTCGCACACCAATCCGATCCGCCACTCGGCGCAGGTCTATGCGCAGATATTCAGCCATGCAGTCAGAGGGTAGTAGCTCATGGCGTCTATCGATGCGCGGGTTATCGAGCGTCTGGCCGAGGTCTGGCATGGGTTTGTGGATCAGGGCTCGATTGTCGGCGGTGTGCTGCTGGTGGCTCAGGAAGGCGAGATTCGCTACACATCCGCTCGTGGCTGGGCGGATCGTGAGAGCCGCATAGCGGCCCGGCGCGATACCCGGTTCCGCCTGGCTTCGCTGACCAAGTTGCTGACTTCGGTCACGGCCTTGCGTCTCTGTGAGCTGGGGGTATTGTCACTGGAGGCTCCGGTGACAGCCTGGCTCAAGGACTTTCGCCCGCAACTGGCGGATGGTCGCGAGCCGTTTATCACCTTACGGCACTTGCTGTCCCACACCTCGGGCTTGAGCTATGGCTTTGAGCAACCCCCGGGGAATGCCTATGCCTTGGCCGGAGTGTCGGACGGGCTGGATCTTGTCGCCATGGGCCTGCAGCAAAACCTGCAACGTCTGGCCAGTGTGCCTCTGTTGTTCGAGCCGGGGACTGGCTGGGGTTATTCGTTGGCTACGGATGTGGTGGGTGCGGTTATCGAGCAGGCTACCGGCCTTGCGTTGCCCCAAGCGGTTGCTCGCTGGGTGACGGAGCCCTTGGGCATGAGTGCGACAGGTTTCAGTCCCGATGGCGATCAACCGCTGTCCAGCGCCTACAAGGACGGAGTTTGTGGCCCGGAGCGGGTGGGCCGCCATGATGTGCTGGTGCTCGACAGCGGGCATGCCTGGCTGTCGTCGAGTCGGGCTTATGAGCTTGAGGCTTATGCTTCGGGGGGCGCGGGCATGCTGGGCTCGGCTGATGACTATCTGCGTCTGCTGGAGTGCCTGAGGCTGGGCGGTTCACCGGTATTGAGCGCTGCCAGTACCGCCAGCCTGTTGGGCAATGCCATTGGTGATATCGGGCTGGCGCGCAGGGGAGCAGGCTGGAAGTTCGGGCTTGGTCCGGTGGTTCTTGCTGATCCTGAACTGGCTCGGCATCCCCAGGGCGCGGGTACCTGGTCGTGGTGTGGTTTATATGGTTGCCATTACTGGGTCGACCCTCAGGCCGGGATCAGCATGGTTGCCTTGACCAATACCGCCGTGGCCGGGGCATGGGGGGTATTTGCCGATGGGCTGGTCGAGGCCATCTACGGCTAGAACCGGCCAGTATCAAGCCCTGGCAAACTGCTTGCGGTAACTGCTGGGGCTGATGCCCACCAGATTGCGGAAGTGCCGACGGAAAGACTCTTCCGAACCAAAGCCTGCCCGGTCCACTACTTCGTTGAGGCGGATGCGCGAAGACTCCAGTAATTCCTTGGCGTAGGCGATTCTCTCACCGAGCAGCCAGTCATAAGGCGTCAGGCCGGTGCTTTCCATGAAACTGCGGTGCAGAGTGCGGGTACTGACTGCGGCGCGGGAAGCCATTTCCTTGATGGTGTGCGGGCGCTGCAAGTCGCTGCGGATCCAGTCCATCAGGTTGGAGATCGGCCCATCGGCGGCCGCGACCAGTTGCCGGGAAGCGTATTGCGACTGTCCGCCTTCGCGATGGGGCGGAATTACCATGCGCTGCGCCACCATATTGGCAACACGCGAGCCGTGATCGTTACGCACCAGATGCAGCATCATGTCCAGGCCTGCTGCAGAACCGGCAGCAGTCACGATATTGCCTTGATCGACATACAACTCATTGGGCTGGATGGTCAGGCCCGGATACATGGTGGCCAACAGATCGGTGTAACGCCAGTGAGTGGTTACCTTGTGCCCATCGAGCAGACCGGCCGCTGCCAGCACAAAGGCGCCGGTGCAGATAGAGCAGATGCGCGCCCCGCGTGCATGGGCTGCCTGAAGCTGTTCGATAAGTCGTTGAGGAATGGCGGATTCCACCCCGCGCCAGCCGGGGACGATGATGGTGTCGGCGTTTTCCAGCAGCACATCACCGGGCGTTGGGACGATGGTAATGCCGCCCGCCGCTGTGATCGGGCCGTCATCTACCGGGAATGTGGCGAACTCATACCAGCTTACGCCTAGCTCGGGCCTTTTCAGGGCGAAGACTTCCACCGTGCAACCAAATTCGAAGGTGCAGAGCTGGTTGTAGATGAGGGCAACGACGAGATGATTTTTCATGGCGCGATGTTACCGGATATTGGCATTACCGACAGTAGTTCGGTGTGATGCTACTGGGTAATCTGACGGCTGTCACCAAGTACTCTGGAGCCCCTTCATGTCACTCAATATCGGTATCTACGTCTATGACGATGTCGAAGTCCTGGACTTCGCAGGGCCCTATGAAGTGTTCACCACTGCAACGCGCATGCATGCACGCAAAAGCCGCGACGAACGGCCATTGTTCAATGTATTCACCATTGGCCGAAGCACCGCTTCGGTACGCGCCAGGGCCGGCCTGAAGGTCGACCCGGACTATTCGATCCACGATCATCCGGCCATGGATTGCCTGATTGTACCGGGTGGCGTTGTAAACGCCGAACTGGAAAAACCGGATGTCATCCACTGGATCAGTGATCAGTCCGTGCCCGGCCGTGTGGTTGCTGCCGTCTGCACCGGCGCTTTCTTGCTGGCCAAGACCGGCAAGCTGGCGGGTAAGCAAGTCACCACTCACTGGGAAGACATCGCCGACCTCAAGGAAATGTTCCCCTCCATCGATGTACTGAGCACTCTGCGCTGGGTCGATGAAGGTTCCTTCGTGACCTCGGCGGGCATTTCCGCCGGTATCGACATGAGCCTGCACCTGGTTGAACGCTTGCACAGCCGCGAACTGGCGGAACGCACCGCTCTGCAACTAGACTTCGACTGGACCGAAAACGACTAGGCTTCGCACGCAAACTGGCTGCGCGTCGCTCATGCTGCGTTGAAAACAGGCTCGGAATGCTCATTTACAACACGTAAACTCCGCTTCCTCGCCTGTTTTCGCCTTGCCTGAGCGTCGCTCGCCGAGTTTTCGTACAAACCCTGGGCCATCCTGTCATTGCGTTTTTTCCTGTTTTTTCAGAAGCATCGGTGCCGATATTCCCTCTGCCTCACAGCCGTTGAGCCGCGCAGGGAATATCACTGATTTCGTTACGCGCTTGTGCGTAACGCACCTTTCTCGAAAAATGCAGCGGTCGCTTTACCCCGTCTGACACATCCCTCTGTGTTGCCCTGCGGCAGGCTGCGGGATTGCGTTTGCGGGGCTTCTTGTATTCCCTTCACCAACCTGCTCAATTGCAGGCCCGCGCCCACTATCGCCACGTCCAGAGTGCAGGAAATATGAAAACCCACTTCTTCAAAGTCGTTCAAGCCGTTGCAATGCATGGTTCTTTCTCGGAGGCTGCGGCCATCCTGGGCTGTAGTCAGTCCAATATCAGCTACGCCATCAAGGAGGTTGAGGATTTTTTCGAAAAGCGCCTGTTCATCCGCAGCCGCACAGGCTGCACCCTGACCCCGGAAGGAAAAGTCATCACCCAGACCCTCGGCAGTATCATGGCGACGCTTGAACAACTAAAAAAAATAGGGCCAGCGGTACTGTAACAATCCACTATTTCACACACATTCTCGAAACAAGCCTGGATACGTCGCTGGATTTTCTGGCCCGGATTTACCCGGATATCCATTTGAGCGTTGTGCACAGCAACGAACAAAACCCCTCTCTGGACCCCTTGAGAAAAGAACTGGCCGATATCCTGATCCTGCCCAGCACCGTGCAGAGCGAGCACTATATCGAGCATCATCACTGGTCCGACTATTACGTGCTGGTGTGCGCCAGGAACGGGCATCCTTCCGTACACAGCTTCACTGAACTCTCGCAAACCGTGCGCTATGTTGCCTGGCGTCATCCAGGCCTTGAGCGTCTGCACAATCATCTTGCCTCGGCCCAGTTGCGCCTCAGCCATCGCGGGGAGCTCAGTTGCCTGGAAACATTGCTGGACCTGATTGCCAAGGGGCATTGCATTTCGATACTGCCCAGCGCCTTGCTGGCCGGCCGTTTCAGCAATCTTGTGCCCGTTCCGCTACCCTTGACGATCATGCGTCATATCAGCGTCGTCGCACGGCCCACATCGCTATTGTCCAATGCGGCCAATGCCGTGCTGCAGACATTGAAGAAGCCATCGATCATCCCGACCAAGCGATTGCTCACATAAAACCGGATGCAACGTTTTCCATCGCTGGCGCTCATACCCATAGGTAATGAATTCGGGACGGGGCGCTTGCGGTCTGTCTTGAGCCACCCTAATGGACGTGGATGACTGAACCTTATGACGACACCGGACAAGCAGTATCTGGACTGGCTGGTTGAACAATCAATGCTCAATGCCGCAAGGCAGCGTGCCAAATCCTATGGCGGGCAGGGCAGGTTATGGCAGCGACCTTTCGCCCATGCTCGTCCCAGGGATGCTTCGGCGATAGCCTCTGTCTGGTTCACGGCCTATCCGGCTTCCATCATTACCCGCGAAGGCGGCTCGGTTCTGGAGGCATTGGGGGATGAAGCGCTTTGGCATTCCTTGTCCGAAATCGGCATTCAGGGCATTCATAACGGCCCGCTCAAACTTTCCGGTGGCCTGCAAGGCCGCAATCTTACGCCCAGCATCGACGGCAATTTTGACCGGATCAGTTTCGGCATCGACCCGCAACTGGGGACCGAAGCCCAGTTACTGAACCTCAGCCGCATCGCTGCCGCGCACAACGCCGTCATCATTGATGACGTGATTCCGTCACACACCGGCAAGGGCGCGGATTTTCGGCTGGCGGAAATGGCTTACGAGGATTATCCCGGCCTCTACCATATGGTCGAGATCCGTGAGGAAGACTGGCATCTGTTGCCTGACGTGCCCGCTGGACGTGATGCGGTCAACCTGATGCCTGAGGTGGTCGATCAGCTTCGGGACAAGCATTACATCGTCGGGCAATTGCAGCGCGTCATTTTCTTCGAGCCGGGTGTCAAGGAAACCGACTGGAGTGCCACGGCCGTGGTTCAGGGCGTGGATGGCAAGGCCCGGCGCTGGGTTTACCTGCATTACTTCAAGGAGGGCCAGCCATCGCTCAACTGGCTGGACCCAAGCTTTGCTGCGCAGCAGATGATCATTGGCGACGCACTGCATGCCATTGACGTCATGGGCGCGAGGATCCTGCGCCTGGATGCCAATGGCTTTCTGGGTGTGGAGCGCAAGGCTGAAGGCTCGGCCTGGTCGGAAAGCCACCCGCTGTCGATTACCGGCAACCAGTTGCTGGGCGGCGCAATCCGCAAGGCGGGCGGCTTCAGCTTTCAGGAACTGAACCTGACTCTGGACGATATTGCGGCCATGTCCCATGGCGGTGCCGATCTGTCCTACGACTTCATCACCCGGCCTGCCTATCAGCATGCGCTGTTGACCGGCACAACCGAGTTCCTGCGCCTGATGTTGCGTCAGGTGCATGTATTCGGAATCGACCCTGCTTCATTGATCCATGCCCTGCAGAATCATGATGAACTGACCCTGGAGCTGGTGCATTTCTGGACCTTGCATGCCCATGACACCTATCACTACCAAGGTCAGACCTTTCCCGGAAACATCCTGCGCGAGCATATCCGCGAAGAGATGTATGAGCATCTGGCGGGCGAGCATGCGCCCTACAACCTCAAGTTCGTCACCAACGGCGTGTCCTGCACCACGGCCAGTATCATCACTGCAGCCTTGGGGATTCGTGACCTCGACACGATCAAGGAGGCAGACATCAAGCAGATCCAGCACATTCACTTGTTGCTGGTGATGTACAACGCGATGCAGCCCGGGGTTTTTGCCTTGTCCGGGTGGGACCTGGTCGGTGCATTACCGCTGCCCGCCGAGCAGGTTCAGCACCTGATGCAGGATGGCGACACCCGCTGGATTCACCGTGGGGCCTACGATCTGGCGGACCTCGACCCCGAAGCTGAGTTTTCCGCGGGCAACATGCCCCGTCCCAAAACCTTGTACGGCAGCCTGATCAGCCAGTTGCAGCAGCCGGACTCGTTTGCTTCGCAACTCAAGAAGATACTCGCGGTACGCCGTGCCTATGATATTGCCGCCAGTCGCCAGATATTGATTCCCGATGTGGAGCACCCCGGCCTGCTGGTCATGGTCCATGAGTTGCCCGCCGGCAAAGGCACGCAGATCACGGCCCTCAACTTCAGCGCACAGACCATTGTCGAAACCCTGCACTTGCCGGATATCGCGCCGGGGCCGGTGGTGGACATCATCAATGAGCGCGTGGAAGGGGATCTGACGCAACAGGGCGAATTCACCATTACCCTCGATGCCTATGAAGGGCTGGCGTTGCGCGTGGTCAGCACCATTTCTTGACGAAATCATGACATCTGCTCCCCGATAATCACTCACGCCTGAAGGCTTGAGTGATTTCGGGTCGTCGAGCATTGTCCTGTTGTCGGAAAGTCCATGGAAAACAAACACAGCCTGAAGCAACGCATCGTCACGGTTTTTGCAGTGATGAGCGCCTTGATTGCTGGCGTATTTGCAGCAGGTGTTGTTGTTACAGTCCATGTTGTCGAGAAGCGGCTGTCCATCATCACCCTTGGCAGTGAACTTCATCGGCTATTGATGATGGAGGACGCAGATGACTGGCAGCATCGGCCTTATAAGCGTTCGCTGTTCTATGTTCAGGGCGGAGCGGGTGATCTGGCGATGACGCCGTCTCTTGAGGCACTTGACGAAGGTTTTCATGAGCTGACCCGGGAGAACCGTCCTTATTACGCCATGGTCGAGTCGGTGAGTGGTCGCAAATACGTTTTATTGCGCGACCTGCATAGCTCCATCAAGCGTGAGCGAATTCTGCTGGTCGTGGTTTTCATCAGCTTTGTGTTGAGTGTGCTGCTGGCCATTCTATTGGGACGTTTGTTGGCACATCGTGTAATCGCGCCGGTTATACGGCTATCCCGCCAGGTTCGTCAGCGAGAGCAGTTCATGGGGCAGGCGCCTGCATTGGCCCCGGAATATGCCAAGGACGAAGTGGGCACCCTGGCCGTGGCATTCGACAAGACCATGGGCCAGTTACGTGCGGCGTTGGGGCGCGAGAAGCTGTTTACCAGTGACGTCAGCCATGAACTGCGCACTCCCTTGATGATCCTCATCAGTTCCAGTGAGCTGCTGCTGGAAAACCCGAGCCTCGACAAGCGCTCCCATTCACAGGTTGTGCGCATTGCCAGGGCCAGTGCAGCCATGCAACAACTGGTGGAAACCTTTCTGCTGCTGGCCCGTGCCGAAAGCAATCAACCCAACCAGGGACCGCGTTCGACACTGTCGATGGTGGCCAATGAACTGGTCGAGCTCTGGGGAGAACCTATCAGGCAAAAAGGTCTGGAGCTGATCCATGAACCCCAGGAACCCTCGGACACGCTGTATAACGCGACACTCCTGCACTCGGTCATGGGCAACCTGCTGCGCAATGCCTGGCACTACACCGATCAGGGCTTCATTCGCCTGACCCTGAAGGCGGACAGCTTTGTGGTGGAAGACAGCGGCATCGGAATTCCCGCCGAGAAGCAGCAAGAGATGTTTCAACCCTTTATCAGAGGGGATGAACAGCGCGGCGATGGACTGGGGCTGGGGCTTTCACTGGTACAACGCATCTGCGCCAACCAGCAGTGGCAAGTACTGCTGACCAGCCGGGAGCCTAATGGCTGCCGGTTTGAAGTACGGTTGGAGGGAGGGGGGTAAGCTGAAAGCTACAAGCTACAAGCTACAAGCTACAAGCTATAAGCTATAAGCTATAAGCTATAAGTCAAAAGCTTGAGGCTTGAGGCTTGAGGCTTGAGGCTTGAGGCTTGAGGCTTGAGGCTTGAGGCTTACAGCTTGAAGCTTAAATCGCGCTGCGCAGCAGCGGCGTCAGTTCGTCAAGCAGCACCTGAACCGAGCGTAATGCCCTGCAGTCGGGGCGTGTCAGTAACCACAGGTCGGTGCTGCAGCCTTCCAGGGGAGGGCTCAGCACTTCGGTGTCTGGCAGGCTGCGGGCGGTGAAGTCGGGCATGGCTGCCACGCCAAGCCCGGCGGCCACCAGTTGTGAGACGGCTGACATGCTGCTGCATCGATAGCGAGGTACGACGGCAGGGAATGCCTGCCTGCGCCAGATCACTGAGGTGTGGTCCGGCATTGAGTCGTCGGGGCTGATCCACGGCACGCAAGCCGGTGAGTCTTGCAGTGGCTCGCGATAGTCAGAATGGCCGCAAATGACATAGTGGGCGCTGCCCAGTTGTCGGCCTATCAGATGCTCGGGCGGGGTATTGGTCAGGCGCAGGGCGATGTCCGCATCGCGGCGGCTGAGGTTGGCGAATGTGTTGGAGGTCGCCAGTTCCAGGGTCAACGCCGGGTAGGACGGCATGAAGCGGGCGAGGGCGGGTAGCAACAGGCTATGCAATACGGCGTCGGTGCAGGTCAGGCGTACTGTGCCGCTGACCACGTTTTCCCCTTGTTGCAGGGCCACGCGGGCAGCATTGAGGGCCAGCTCTGCGCGTTCAGCCTGTTCGGACATGGCCTGTGCCGTGTCGGTGGGGATATAGCCACGACGGTTTTTCTCGAACAGTGCCGTACCCAATGCCGCTTCGAGCCGTCTGATGGAGCGGAATACTGTGGAGATATCGACATGCAGCAGCTCTGCGGCACGTGCCAGTGTGCGTCCGCGCACCAATGCCAGCACCAGTGACAGGTCGGCGTGACTGATCTCATATTGCATCGCTGCATACTTCCATTGCCAGAATGCCCATGCCAATTGCGGTAATGACTATCTTAGACTCGTAGCCATTCTGCGCGATAGTGGCTTTACAGGCCCTGCGCGTGCATCGTCAAAGAGGTTGAATCATGTCGAACTCTCCAATGATTGGCGTTACTGCCTGCCGTCAGCAGTTGGGCAAATATTCCTCCCATACGGCGGGTGACAAATACGTCGAGGCCGCTGCATTTGCCGGTATTCCTGTGGTCTTGCCGGCGCTGGCAACGCCCAGCGATCCTGCGCAATTACTGGCCCATCTGGATGGTCTGCTCTTTACCGGCTCGCCCTCCAATGTCGAGCCTCGCCACTATCAGGGGCCTCCCAGCGCCGAAGGCACCCAGCATGATGTATTTCGGGATCGCAACACCTTGCCATTGCTCAGGCAGGCCATTGCGCAAGGCGTCCCGGTTTTCTGTATCTGCCGGGGTTTTCAGGAACTGAACGTGGCCTTGGGCGGCAGCCTGCATCAGCGTGTCCATGAACTGCCGGGTTACATGGACCATCGCGAGCCGAAAAGTGAGCTGCTGGAAGAGCAATATACCCCGCAGCATGGGGTTCAGGTGCAGCCCGGTGGTGTACTCGACGCTCTTGGGCTGGCTCCAGGCTTTGAAGTCAACAGCCTGCACAGCCAGGGCATCGACCGGCTGGCGGCTGATTTGCGCGCCGAGGCTCTGGCGCCGGACGGTCTGGTCGAAGCGGTTTCCCTGCCGACAGCGCCCGGGTTCGTGCTGGGTGTGCAGTGGCACCCTGAATGGCAGTTCCTGGATAATCCGGTGTCGTTGCGTCTGTTCGAGGCATTTCGCGAAGCCTGTCAGGTTTATGCGCAACGCCGCAGCCAGTAAGAGTCAGGACATATTCTGTACGCTGACAAACGTGATTTAATACGCGGCTTTTGTGGGGTTGTGGTGTCTGCCATCAACCGCGCCTAATTCACCGAATATTTCTCATGTAAGGCGGCTATGGACACAGGAGCACGACTCAAGCTGGTACGCGAAAGCTACAAGTTGTCTCAGCGCGAGCTGGCCAGGCGCAGCGGTGTGACCAATGCCACGATCTCTCTGATCGAGCAGAACCGGGTAAGCCCTTCAGTCAGTTCCCTCAAGAAACTGCTTGAGGGTATTCCCATGACTCTGGCGGATTTCTTCACCTTCGATCAGCCGCCGGGGCAGGACCAGTATGTGTTCCGGGCCAATGACCAGCCTGATCTGGGGCGCAACGGGTTACGCCTGCTTCTGGTCGGAGCGACCTTGCCGAGCCGGCAGATGCGCTTTCTGCGCGAGCAATACGCGCCGGGCGCCAGTTCCGGTGACGAGCCTATCGTGCACGCCGAAGGCGAGGAGTGCGGGTTGGTCACGCGCGGGACGGTCGAGCTGACCATCAACGGCCAGACCAATATCCTCAACGCTGGCGATGGCTACTATTTCCCCTCTACCTTGCCCCATCGCTTTCGCAACATCGGCCAGGACGAGGCCGAGATCATCAGCGCCAACACGCCTGCAAACTTCTGACCCGTCCCCATCGCTTGCACAGGGCAAGTCGATGGGGGTGCAGTCATCTCAGCGCAGGCTCCACGAAACCCCGGCATAGACGCCCATGCCATCGCCCGGTGTCGAGCGGGCCACATCCTGCCCTCGGTCGTCATAACCCGGCGTCACGGTACTGGCGTAACGCTTGTTGGTCAGGTTGCGCAGGTCCAGCCAGGTCTGCCAGTCATCCTTGGGCGAGGCATAACCCAGCGTGGCACCCAGCAGCGTGTACGAGTCCGCGTAATAGGAGTTGGCGTAGTCCACGGCAATCTTTGACGCATGTTCGGTGTTCAGCCCGACATAGAAACCGGTGGGGTGGCTATAGCGCAGTTCAGCCTGGTAATAGTGCTTGGGAATGCCAGCCAACTGGTTGTCACCGAAACGATCATCATCGCGGTAGTGGAAGTCGCTGTAGGTATAGGCCTGACGCAATGCCAGCTTGCCTGCCGCGCCGCCTTGCCACAGCGGACTGTCCAGGCTGGCCTCGACCCCTTGATGAATCGTCGGGCTGGCATTGGATTCCGCAATGATCTGCGAAGTGGTCTGGGTCGCTGCCTGGGTTTCGATGCTCAGCAGTTCGTGGCGTACCTGTGAGTAGTACCAGGCCAGATCCCAGCGACCCAAGCCGTTTTCACCACGTCCGCCCAGCTCCAGAGTGGTGGCAGTCTGGTTCTCAAGCTCGACACCTGCACGTTGCAGACCGGTGGCGGCTCCGCTTCCGGCCGGGAAGAACTTGTTCGAGCCCCAGATCATCGACCACGCATGAGGCGGCTCTACCGAACGGCTGAGGTTGCCGTACACCTGCAATTGCGGGGTGAAGTCGTAGCGCAGGCCGAGGCGGGCGGCGTAATCCCAGTCATGGGTGCTGACCGGGTCGTTGACCTCGGGATAGGTGACTTCTGTCTCGCGGCGGGTATAGATGGCGGCGATGCCGGTGGTCAGCCACAGGTCGGGGACCAGTTCCAGGTCGTTGCTCAGGTGCAGGGCCGTGTCGGAGCCCAGGTAACTGTAATCCCGGGTCTTGGTGCCGACGGCAAAACCGGCGGTGTTGCCGGTGGGAATACGGACGTATTCGGAAGCGCCATTATTCGGCAAACCCTTGGTAGTACGCAGGCCGATGGTGGTGATGCTCTGATGACCGGCCAGTTGGTCCTGACGGATATAGTTCAGTGTGCCGCTGATATCGGTGTAGGCAACCTTGAGCCGGTTGGTGCCTTCGCGCAGGTCCATGGGGTAGTCGTGATAGACCAGACCGGCTTCCACTCTGGAATTGTCATCCAGATAGAACGTGGTCTTGTTGGCCAGCCAGGTGCTGCCCGGCTGCAGACGTTTGGAGTCGCGGGCCACATTGAGAGTGTTGGCCGCCCGCGGATCGTGACGGATCTGGTCTTTAGTGAGCCTGCCCGGCGTATCGTTGTCGGTTTCCCGATAGCGGAAGTAGAAACGGGTCTCGATATTCGGGTTGAAGCGGTAGCCGACGTTGGCGGCAATGCCTTTGCTGCCACCGGCGCTTTGATCCTGAAAACCGTCATAGTTCGAGTCGGTCAGGCTGACGTAGTAATCCAGATCCCCCAGCACCTGCCCGGAGCTGATCTGCCGCTTGGTATAGCCATGGCTGCCAGCTTCATAGCGCAGTTGCAGTTTGGGGGCGTCATAGCCGGTACGGGTGAGGTAATTGATCGAGCCGCCCAGGGCCAGTGAGCCCTGATCGAAGCCGTTGGCGCCACGACGCACGTCCACATGGCTCAGCCACAGAGGTTCCTTCAGTTCATAAGGCGTCCCGCCTGGACCGGTAAGCGGCAGGCCATCGAGCATTTCAAACAGCCCTGAAGCATGTGCGCCCGGCGCCCGGTTGATGCCCGAGCCGCGAATGGAAATTTTCGCGCCTTCGCTGTTGGCCGCCTTGGCGTAGATACCGGCCTGATATTTGAAGACATCTTCATTGTTGGCTACCCGGCCTTGCTCGACGTCATTCAGGTCCACGACATTGGTGGCACCCGGCACCTTTTTCACTTCCTCCCGCGATACCTCGGCGGCACTGACCGTACCGGCAGAAACCTCGATATTCGACAGATTGACGGTGTTTTCATCACTGCTCTGGGCGTGAGCGATATTGACGCAGGCGAGGGCGGCGCTGAGGCCCAGCAGTTTCGCAGTGCTCAGACGAGATAGGGGGAAAGGTGGAGTGTGTTGCAAGTGCATATGCCTTGTTCCTTGAGAACGACCGCTGTGCCGCAGAATAGGTATTCGATGCCGGACAGGGGGATGGCGTCACTTGCTGCAAATATAGGCGGGTTTTGCCCGTTGGAGGGGGCTTGCCCGCGACGGCTTCACAACAGGCACCACATTTTCAGCGCCTGAAAAATCTGTCGCGGCCAAGGCCCCTCCCACACGGTATTGAGTACATCAAGAAAACAATGCCACTCGCCGTAACCTCCCGGTCAGCGGCACCACTGTATTTTCCCGGCCGGGAAGTAGACGTCCGGTGAGTCCCATGCCTTCGCTGACGATCACGGCATTTTCCACAAGGCACAGGTTGGAGGGGGTATCCAGCTCTGTTGCAAGAACGACAACCTCTCGGCTTTGCAGGTCGCAGCTCAATAGCCTGCCGCTGAAGCGCTCGAAACCACCATGCAAGGGTTCGCCGGCCCAGTCGGGGCGCAAGGGTTGTAGCAGCCGGTCGCACAGTTCCAGCACCAGTACGCTGCCATCCGGGCGTATTGCCAGGCCGGTGGGCAGTTGCAGCCCGCTGATCAGCAACTCGATCTTGCCGGTGTCCGGCCAGACTCGTATCACCTGGCCGGCCCGGTCGACAAAATCGATACCCTGTCTGGCAGGATCGCTGCGCAACTCCCCGGAGAACAGACTGATCAGGACCGCACCGGTCGCAGGCTCATAGACCAGTGTGACGGGCACCGCTTCCTGTCCTTGAGCCAGATCAGGCAACTGAGCCAGGATGCGCTCACCTTCATTGCCCTGACTGAATTCCACCAGTTGGTTGGTATCAGGCTTGACCGCCAGCCAGCTATGACGAGCCGGGTGATAGCACAGGGAATTCAGGTTGCCCTGGCTGTGAAATACCGGCTCGGGCGGCGAGTACTGGATATCCAGGATCTTCGAGCCCTGCACATAGTCGGTCTGGCTGACCAGGCAGCGCCCGTCACCCAAGGCGATGTCCGAGACGCCCATGATTTCGTCCCGCAGCATGCGAGGCTGCATGTTCATGGCGCGAAAACCTTGCGCCAGTGTTTCGGCAGGCAGGTAAGCCTCTGGATTTTTCGGGTCCGGGCGCAGCACGCTGATACGGCCACTGAAAGTCGCATCGGGCAAGCCCGATCCGGCTTCGATCAGCAGCAGGCTGCCGTCGGGTCGTACACACAACCCACGCGGGTTCAGCAAACCTTCTGCAATGAAGGTGCTGGCACACAGATGCTCAACGGGGTGAGCGGGAATTTCAATGGGAACAGTCATGAAGCTCTCCATAGCCATGGGTGGGGCACTCATTGCTGCGGCTGCCATGGCGTACCTGTCAGGTAGGCGCTGAGCAGTGCGCGCTGGCTGGGCGACATCGAACGCACGACCGGCATATAAAGAGTGGTGCCTTTGTACTTGTCCGAGGTGCGCGCAAGGATGGCATTCTTGGCGCCCATGACCGCATCTGGCTGATTGAGCGGTACGTAGCGCGACATGGCAGGGAACGCCAGATAGTGATAGCGCAGCACGTTGGGGTACACCTGATCCCAGGTGATGATGCTGCCTTCAGGGATTCCGAAGTCTGTCTGGGAGTATTTGCGGAAGGCGCTGAAGTATGGACTGTTATCCGCAAGGGTGTACGTCAGCTTGGGAAAGCCCGCCAACGCTTCGGTCCCGTTTTTCAGGCTGATATCGATATTGACCGAATGTTGATTGGCGGGTACGGAAACCGATGACGGATAGTTCAGGCAATCGAGGCTTGTGCCAATGGCTATTTTAATAGAGGTGTCGGAAGGAACAGGCCCACCCAGATACCTGACCTGCAATGGAATCGTCAGGCCGTCAGGATGGTCTTCCAGATAGATATTTCGCTGGTCGGTGTAGAGTCTGTAGGGCGACTCGGCGATTTGTAGAGACGTCTTTGCAGGTGGATCAAGTCTATAGTTCATGACCTCGTCTGGAGCCGTGATGGTCAATGGCTGGGTTTTGACCTGCTGTGCTGTGCCAGCATCAAGCGGCAAATCCACGATACCGCCGTACAGGTAATAATTCTGCAGGTACTCATTGTCCGGAGTCAGAGTCGTGAGGGTTGTAGTACCCGCGCAGAAGTTGACAGGACCGTAATCGGCATTGGGTCCGATGGGACTGGTAATGGCAGTACGGTCGGACCTGAACGTCTCCTCAGGAATGAGGTTCACCATATCGATGCTCAATAACCCGTTGTCGCTCAGGTCTGCAAAACCGGTACCTCCTGTGTTCTGGTTGACGAGCAGCCGGCCCGCTGGGCAGATGACAGGCTCGTCGGCAAAGGCCGGTGCCAATGTGCCGATAACCCTGCCAATGCTTGGATTGGGTGTGTATTTCCTGGCTGCATAATCGGCATTCAGTTGTTTTGTGGTCAGGGTCGGGCACATCTCGAACATGACGAAGCGCAGGACGATACCGGTTGCTCCGGGAGCCTTGATGATCGATTGCAGGATTTCGCTCTGCTGGTTGTAACTGACGATGCTGTCCAGCGGGAAGGTCAACTGGAATGTGCCGCTGAGGGCAAAGGATCCTGGAGCATCCATGGTCTCAGGCCCCAGTATTCGTTGTTTCACATCCAGGCTGCTGCACACGGTATCGCAGTTGATCAGCAACTGGACATCGCCTATGTTGCCGATCTGAAGACCGCCGACAAATATCTGGGTAGTCACCACTGAGGTCGGGTCCAGATCTACCATCATCGGACCGGAGGAGCTTCGTTGGCCGGTTGCCGGGTCCAGTGAGCCGAGCAGATAGACGGGTTGCCCCACCAGGTCGCCTTGCTTGCTGATCGCTCCCGGATTGCCCTGTGAACTGATCTGCGTATCCAGTTCGACGAGATGCTGGCCATAGTGATTCCAGCCACCCTGGGTGTAACCGCTGGCTGGCGCAGTACTGGAGGGCGCATTGATCTTTTCGTTCAATTGCTCATCGGTGTAGGACTGTGCCTCCGGGGCAATAGTCGAGGTCGCCGGATCAAATAGCTTGAATCCTTTTGTATCGTTCTGAGGCACAGTTGCTGAATTGTTCGGCACGCTCACATCCGTGCTGATGCCACCCCAGAAGTTCACTCGTGGTCCATTAAGAATGCTCATGGTCTATTTCTCGTCCTTGGGGCCTTGGGGGGCGGGCTGTGCAAATTTGAACATGTAGGAAAAATCGGCCTTGTAAGGGCTGCCGACCGGTGTCGCCATGGAATGGCAAGCCATGCAACTGCTGTTGGCCTGGATGTAGCTTTCCATCGTGACGTTGGCCGAAAGTGCCGGGGTCGGCTGGCCCAACGGATTACCGGGGTTGTTCGGGTTGAACGGACGCTGGGTCGTGACGAGCTGGTAGTACTTCAGAGCGCTTTGCTGCAGGCCGGGATTGAGCTGGAACCCCTTGTTGATCAGTTCGGTGGAGAGAGCAATCGGCGTCACCCGGTTCAGCGGGTTCGGGGTCTGGAAGGTGGTGCCTGCCTTGGGCACGCACACCATCTTGTTGTCTTGCGTCTGCCAGTCGCACGGGGACTGATTGAGGCTGGCAGGATCGGCGTGGGGGTTGAAGTAGGAGTAGTTGATGCCGGGTGCCGGGTTGTCGATCCATTGGCCTCCCGACTCCTTCTTGGGTGGCACGTTGTCGATCTGCTCGAAGGTGGACCAGATCCACTGTGGATAGCCTTGCACCTTGGTGATGATGTGCAGGCCCACCAGACCCAGATAGGCATCTGCAACAGCACCGGTGGGTTTGCCCTGATCATCGAACAGATCGACCTGCGAATGAATCGTCAGGTAACGACTGGCGTTGTCGGCGGGTGTGAGGATGCGCCAGCTCGACTTGACCTCGATGACTTCGTTGGGGAATGAAATGTTGCTGGCTTTGGACACGACATTAGCGTTGTAGAAGTTGTTGTCCACGATGTAGTTGTACGAAACCTCGTTGGCCGAGATGTCGTAGTAGGTCGGGTTACCGCGTTGATCGATCAGCCAGCCGCCCACGGCCTGATCGACCGCCTGGAGTACGCCGGTGTTTTTCAGGGCCGAAATATTGATCATGCCCAGATTCCTGCCGGTCAACGGAGTATTCCAGGGGCCTGGATTACTGCCGTCCGCCGGGAATATTTCACTGACGTTCTTGTAGCTCTGCCAGACGGTGTAACCCGCATCTCCGGGTTTCTTGTTGCAATCGGGGGTTCCGCGCTGACCATCCGTTACGGGCCAGTTCAGGGCGATGAACATCTGCCAGCTGTACAGATCGAACAGGTCCTGGCCGCTTTTGGCGGCTGGAGCGCTGCCGGGAAGCTGGCAGTTGAGACTCGTCACAGACACATCCGGCATTGGCTGTTCGAGAGCTAGCGCAGGCAGGCTGACACTGCCCAGCAGCGCCAGGGCAAGACGATATCGGTTATTCATGGCATGCGTCCTTGTCTGTCAGGGCTTGTTGGGCATCAGGTTGTTCCACTGCGCCTTTTTGCCATTGCTCAGTGTGGTCGGCGGATTGAACAACTGGCAGGGCTCGGGGTTTGCCGGGCACATCTTCGCCACCTGTGCCCAGGTAGTGGCCGGGTCCGGTTTGGCTATGCGGAAGTTGGTGTAGTTCTGGCTGACGATAGGGGCATTGGCGGTGGAGACATCGCCCGAAAAGAAGAAGGATTGAGGAAGCCGGTAAGGTGGTTGCCCTTTCTGGCTGCTGGTGGCGGCCTTGAAGAATGAATAACCGAACAGGATCGGACCGTCCGGCCCCGGCACATCAAGGGCATACGCTTGCACGCTGGCGTTGAGGTTCTTGCTGCGCTCGGCGCTATAGGGCAAATGCTGGATGAAGTCCTGGCGCGGCGGGTGGTTCATGGGCGAGAACATGCAGCAGGCGGGCATGCCTTTGGGGCGGTCCTGCTCGTAAGTCAGGAAGTACGCCTTGTTGCCCAGCGACACGAAGCTGCACGTGTAGTTGTTGTCCTTGATCGGGAAGATCGGCAGGCAGTATTTCTCGTAGTGCTCCATCATTGCGCCGTAGCCATCGCCATCGGCCGGAATATAGGTCGTGTCGTAATAGCTGGTGCCCTTGGAAACGCTGTAGTCACTGGTTTTCAAGGTGGCGGGTGGGTTGCTGTAAGGCGGCGGGTTGGTCTTGTAGCTGTCGGTGGTCACCCGGTACATCGTCCAGTTGCTGACCCAGTACGCGGGGAAAAACGGATCGCTTGGGTCGCCCGGATTCCTCTTGGCAATGCAATTGCCATTCTTTTCGGTGCAGCCCGAAGTGTTATGGACACCCATGCTGAAGTAGACATCGCCGCCGTCCTGCGCAAACAGGGTGTTGCAAAACAGCAGGCTCGACAACATGAACAGCCGAATCAAAATGCTGGACTTCATACGACACTCCTTTGCAAGCGCGGATGGCCTTTCAGCCACCCGCTTTCCTGCCGGGTTTAACAGCTTTGAGGGTAATTACTCATGCTCAGCGGCATGGGCGGGTAGTTCGCCTTCACCAGCGATTGCGCCCAAAGCTCCAGCACGGCGCGTCGGCTTTGCGGCATGTCACGGGTGATGGGCATCGCCAGTGTGCTTTCTTCCTGGTATGGCTTGCCGATCAGTTTGATCAACTGATCGACCGCGCCCTCGATGCGTTTCAGGGAGTTGAGAGGCATGTACTTGGTCATGATCGGGTACAGGTAATAGAAGGGTTCGAGGATTCGTGGATAGATGAACTGTTCCCAGATCAATACACGGGCATCCTGTTGCGTACAGATGCTGTTCCAGTAGTCGACGAAGTCCTTTTGCAACTTGGGCTCCATAGGCAGCACCCGCAACGGTGCCAGGAAGTCGGTGTAGGCTTCCATGTAGTTGAAGCTGAAAGGGATCGCGGGAGGCTGATCGCCTTCCTGGACAAAGAACCTCAGGGTGGGAAAGCCGGCTGCCGTGGCGTTGATCATCACCTGGGCAATGCCTTTGGCGTCGGTCTTGATCTGTACCACGCTGTAATCCACCGTGGTGTTGCCCTGGAGGGTGCCTTGCAACTGGGTGGCATTGGCAAATGTCAGGCAATGTTTGAGGGACAGCGCTGTGGGTTCGTGCAGATAGGCCTGATAGCTGACTTTATCGCCATTGGTTCCCGTGTTGATTGCCGCAGAATGTACGGCACTCAGGCTGCGGCCGCTGCCTTTGGTTGCCTGACTCACTACCAGGGGCGTATCGATAAATTGCGGCAGTCGGGATTGGTTCTGCGAGTAGTCCAATGGATTGTTGGTGAACAGCGTGAAGTCCGGATCATTGCGGAAGGCCAGATAATAGTCGCTGGTCGTTACCGAGAAGGCGTTGTTGTATTCCGCCACCCAGATCACTGTGTCCACTGCCGGCTTGCCGTCGTACTGGACCATGATATTCAGGGTCTTGATATCACCCACATCGATGAAGCTGGCGCTTTCCACTACCTCGGCAGTCCACATCTGTTGCGTGGCGGCGGTCTTGGGTGACGAGCCCAGCAAACGCAGTTCCAGCGGCCCGCTTTGCAGCGTGGCGATGTCATCGGCGCTCAGGGCAAAGTCGAGAATACCGGCGCGCTTGTCGAACGCAAACTGCCGGTACTGCTCGAAGCCGAAGTTCGCTACCGGAGTGAATTTTCCGTTATTGCGTACGCCCACCTGGTAGTCACCGGCCTGGAATTTTTCCGCAACGGGAATGGCCGCCTTGCTGTCGACCGGATAGAACGGGAATCCGGTTCCAAGGTCCAGCGACAGGGTGTTGTTCTCAGGCTGCACCTGAGCCGAAATCACCCCAAGCTGGATAGCCACGCCAGGCGGCAGCGGGGTATCGCCGGGTTTGGTCTTGTAAACGCTGATAGGCGAGGCCGGGACCAGACGCTGCCCTGCGGGTGCGGTCGGGAATTCATCCTCGAACCATAACCCCAGTGTGCCGGCCGTGCGGCTGTAGGCCGGGTTGAAAAAGATATCGGCGACGTTATCCAGACCTTTCTGATACATGGCCTGCATTTCTGCCAGTATTTTTGCCGGGCTTTCGTTGCCTGTCGGGTGGGTGATAAAGGGCGGGTAGTCGTTGAAGATGCCGTTCTTGTCGTAGTAGGTCAGATAGGTCGAGAAGCGGAACATCAGGCCTTTGGCGTTTTGCTGTTCCATCTGCTGCTGCAGGTTCTGCAATAGAACCGAGTCGCCGATCACCCATTGCAGGTTTTCCTTGGGAAAACAGGTCTGCCAGGTGGTGGTGACATAACTCAGGCCGCCGAAGGCTCCCCAGTTGAAGTTCAGAAAACGGTCGAGCATGCGGTGCTGGCGATTGAGGGTCAGGCCGCACTGGTTGTCGCCTATGACCAGATTGTCGAAGTACAGCGCCGTGAACGTGTTCTGCCAGGGGCTGACATCAACGAAACGTGCCGCGGAGGGGGCCGTGCCGCCAAAGGGGTTGCCTGTCAACTGGTAGCTCTTGTTGACCAGGTTGTCCTGGCTGATATAGCTGTTGGTCTGCAACTCGCCACCGATGACCAGCGACTGGGTAAGGTTGTGGCTGACCGTGCCGCAGCTGTTATCGCCAAACAGGTTCCATTCGCCAGGGATACCGCTCGCCGCAGCGTTGCCGGGTACTTGCAGCACATAGTCTGGAACGGTGGGGATCGGTGCGATGGTCCAGGGCAGCAGAGTGCTGGCGGCGTTTTCGGGGGTGATGCCGTACTCGGCCAGAAACGGCCAGTTCATCTGCATCTTGACCGCGTCGTACAGCGGAAACATGTCGTTGTTGTTGGCCGTCGGCGGGTTCCAGAACATGTGGCCATTGAAATAGATACGAGGGAAATTCAACACGCTCATAGGGTCATGCTCCTTAAGGTCGTTGCCACTGGGCGCGTTTCAGCGACCAGACGAAGTCCAGTTTTTCGTAACCGGCATAGGCCGACTCGGGCAGCTCCTTGACCGGGTAGGCGAGGCCGCCATTCTGGTCGAGCGCGAAGTTGAAATAAGTCTTGGTCTTCGTTGAATAGGCCGCTGTGCTGTGACAGGCCAGGCAGTCGGAATTGCTCTGGAAAGCCGACTCCAGTTGCGAGTTGGCCAGCAACTGTCCATCGTTCTGATACTGGACGCCGATCAATTCGTATTGCGCCAGCGCAGGGTATTGAGCCTGGAAAGTGGCGTTGACCGGTTTTGCCGCCGCTGTTGGCCCGGTGATATTGGTCATGGGCTTTGCCGGAGTGTCATTGGTCACGCTGTACTTGCTGTTGTTCTTGTTTTCAAAGGTTGTCCAGACCCAGCTTGGCGACAGCTTGTTGATGACGTGCATGCCACTGAGGGCGGCATAACCCACGTTATAGGTTTTCTCGTCGTCCTCCAGGTAATAGGCCTGAATGATGTAGTAACCATCATTGGTCAGTTGCTGCATGAAAGTCTGATCGGCACCGATCCACAGCCATGAAGTTTTCAGCTCCCAGGCTGTGGAGGGAAAGTTCAGGCTGCTGGTCAGGGCCGCCTGGCCGTTCGCGTTGTAGACCTTTTGCTGCATGATGTAATTGAAGGTGTCTTCACTCATCTGCAGGTGAAAACGCACCGGCTGGCCCCGTTGCGCTGCAGGTACCTGGTTGCCCATTTGCAGAATCAGCCCGTCCACCTGCTGCACGCTGTCCAGGTTCTGGAAAGCGCGCTGCATGTTCAGGCCCAGTGTCTGGGCCTGTTTGCTCACATCGGCTGGCAACGGTTCGCGCTGGGCATAGGGCAGAGGCTGTGCGCCATTGCCCAGATAGACCTGATCGCTGGGCTTGAGGGTTTCCCAGACACGATTGGGGTTGCCTTGGGCTGCGGGCTGGTTCAGGCAGGCAAACCAGTTCCAGGCCATGGTTTCAGGGCTCTGCTGGAATGCAGTCCAGGTCGTGGCGGGGCTGCTGCCAAATTTGAAAAGGTTGGTGCAATCGAAATTGGCTGGGGTCGGCGTCTGCGCTTGAGCCAGACCGGCTACAGCACTCAGAACGGTTACACAAAGGGCTCGCCGCATGAAATCTCCTTGGCATTGGCCTGATCACGGTGTTGGTGCCCCCGGAAGTACTCCAGAAGCAGTTGCTTGACGGCTGTTGCAGGAAGACGCTCCGGCAGCTGCAGTTCGCAATTTGTAATAAGTAACGGGCCTGACTGTTCGTCGCTGGGCAAGCGTCCATGGCTGCCGCGAATCAGTCGGGTATCGAGAGGGATCAAGTCCATGTAGTAGCGAAAGCCGAGCTTTTTCTGCAGCAGGCGGCGCGCCACTTTCAGTTTCGGGAAACGAATGGCCGGGTCGATGAACAGCTCCAGCGGGTCGTAACCGGGTTTGCGATGAATATCCACGGTGCGGGCAAAGTCGGGTGCCTTGCGATCATCGAACCAGTAGTAGTAATCGAACCAGTAACCGGCCTCTGCGATGACCACCAGCTCGCCGCTGCGGGGGTGATCGAGTTGCCAGGCCTGCTGCTCGGTTTTATCCAGCACCTGCTCGATGCCCGGCTGACGTTGCAACAGGGCTTTGACTTTGGGAATGTCCTGCGCCTGCCTCACATAGATATGGGCGATCTGATGATCGGTGACGGCAAAGGCCGCACTGGCACCCGGATCCAGCAGTTCCCAGGACAGGGACTGCCGCACGTGCAGCAAGCCTTCCGAGCGCAGCACCCGGTTGATCGATATCGACTGTTGAACCGCTTCGATCCCGTACTCCGAGAGCAGCATGACCTTGGCACCTTGCTGCTCGGCAAAGCTCAGCAAACGTCCGACTTCATGGTCGATGGCCCTGACTTCATCGGCAATCGACGGATGATCCGGCCCGTGGCGTTGCAGGCTGTAATCCAGGTGCGGCAGATAGACCAGTTGCAGATTGGGCCGGTTGATGCGGAATTCGGCCATGGCGCAATCCACGATCCAGCGGCTGGACGAGATGCCGGCAGCGGGTCCCCAGAAACCGGGGAATGGAAACTCGCCAATCTGTTGTTCTATGACTTCGTGCAGTGACGCCGGCGACGAGTAAAGGCCGAACATCTTGCGACCGTCAGCGGGGTAGTGTGGGCGTGGCGTGATGGCGGCATCCACGTCGGCGTACATGTTGAACCACCAGAACAACTGGCTGCTGCGAAAGTCAGGATGCTCACGTTTGAGGGCATGCCAGACTTTCTCGCCCTGTATCAGGTCATTGGGCTGTAGCCAGAAGCGCACTTCGGCCTGATCGCGGAAATACCAGCCATTGCCGACGATGCCATGCTTCGATGGCGGCTGGCCGGTGAGAATGGATGCCTGCACAGTCGAGGTCACTGCCGGAAAGACCGGTTGCAGACTGGCCATCTGTGCATTCTTGAGTAAAGCGTTGATCTGCGGTGTGGCATCGCCCAGCAAGCCGGGTGTCAGCCCCACCACGTTGATCAGCAACAGCGGCGGCAGGTCAGATCGCATCCGCATACGCCTTTTGTCTGTTGGCGTGGGGCAGCAACAATCCCCGCTGGCGCAGTTGTGCCTCGACCCATTGCAGTTCGGCAGCGATCCCCAGCAGCAAGGCCCGTTCGGTCTGTGGCCTGATGGCCGAAGGCAGGACGTTCCAGCTATAGGTTTCCGCCTCCAGTACCGGACGGAAGTCGGCGTGGTCTGCCAGGAAGTCGAAGGTCTGGGCCAGGGCAATCTGGCTGCCGCTCAGCTCCGGCAACAGCAATTGCTCGCTGAACAGCGGCACGTGGAAATGAATCCTCAGCTCGGTGCTTTGCTCGGGGTTCTCAAGTGCCGCAGGCAAGTCGGCCCAGGCTTTCAATCGGCCTTGCGGGTCCAGGGTCTTGACCTGATGCAGATACGTGGCTTCGGCAAAGTCGCCCAGAGCGTCGAGAACCTGCTCACGGCGACTGTCATCCTCGGCGGGCAGTCGACAGATCATGGCATTGGATAACTGGATCTTGCCGACTGGAACCCCGGCCTTGCGCAGACTTTCAAGGGATTCGTAGCAGTGCTCGAAGACGACCGACTGATGGCAGACATCGAAGCACAAGGCCAGATGCTCGTGATGGGGATCGCGGGCTTGCAGGCGGTGAAAGAACTCGATGGCCTGCGTGGTGTTTTCAAGCACGCAGTCCGGTTCCATTTCCAGGCAGATCACGATCTTCTTGCCGGTCTTCTGCTGCAGGCTGGCCAGAGAAGAGGTCAGTTGCGCCAGAAACTGTTCGGCACGCTGTTGCCGTTCAGGGCTCCAGTGGGCGGCGTAACCCAATGGCACTGTCGAGATCACGCCCTGATCGCAATCTGCAGGCAATGCCTGGGCGAGAATTTCCGCCAGTTGCAGGCTGTAAGCCAGCCGCTCGGCGTCAGCCCAACTGGGCAGGTAAACCTCGGCTTTCACTGCGCCCTTGTGAAACTGGCCGTAGGGAAAACCGTTGAGTGACGTCAGCCGCACGCCGCAGTTTTTCAGCACGTCCAGAAAGGCCATACGCGCTGAATCATCTTGCAGTTCCTGAGCTGCCTGGGCGCTGATCCATAGCCCGCTTTCCTGCTCGACCAGCTTGCGTTGCTGGCGTACGCCCTGGAAATGCTGTTCGATGGAGGCGCACAGCTCAGCCAGCCCGGGCGCGGGATGCACATTGCTGCAATAGCCTATCTGGGCGGCGGTCCAGCCTGAGGCGGCGCTCATTTGACCACCGGTTCCTGGCCACGCAGGGCCGAGTTTTCCTGCCATTGCTTGCGCTGATCGATGGGCAGCGGGGTGCTGACCAGGGTCTTGTCCAGTTGTCCGCTCTGGGCGAAGAAGTCCACCGGGTTATGGAACAGCACTTGTTCAACCTGGGCTTGGGTAAAGCCGGCATCGAGCATTGCCTGACCGGTTTTCGGTACCTTGAGCGGGTCGCTGATGCCCCAGTCGGCAGCGCTGTTGACCACCATTTTTTCGGTGCCGTACTCCTTGAGTAGCGCCACCATGCGTTGTTCCGACATCTTGGTGTTGGGGTAGATCGAGTGGCCGCGCCAGCAGTCGGTTTCCAGCACCAGAGGCAAGGTCAGTTCGTTCAGGTGGTCGATGATGACCAGATGCTCGGGAATGTTGACTTCCCGGATCACCGCCAGAGTGCGTTTGGTGCCACCAATCTTGTCGCGATGCGGGGTGTGGACCAGAACTGGCAGGTGGAACTGCTTGGCCAGTTCCAGTTGGGCGGCCAGAAAACGGTCCTCGTCGGGTGTAATGTCGTCGTAGCCGATTTCGCCCACCGCCACCACGCCGTCCTTGACCAGATAGCGGGGCAGGATCTCCAGCACTTCTTCGGCTATCGAGAGGTTATTGGCTTCCTTGGGGTTGAGGCCGATGGTGCAGAAGTGATGGATGCCGAACATGCTGGCACGAAAGCGCTCCCAGCCGAGCAGCGTATCGAAGTAGTCGACAAAGCTGCCGACACTGGTGCGCGCCTGGCCCTGCCAGAAAGCCGGCTCGATGACTCCGGTGATTCCAGCGGCGGCCATGTTCTGATAGTCGTCCGTGGTACGGCTTACCATGTGGATGTGCGGATCGAAGTACTTGAGCATGGAACATCCTCGCAGTCAGAAAGGGGCAATCATTGGGGGAGTCGGGTTTCGTACTGGTAAAAGTGATCTGCCCATTCGGCCGGCAGGCGTTGCGCCTGATTCAGCTGGGCGAGTCGTTGGTGTTGCGACGCCGTGAGCAGCGCAAAGGCGATGACGTGAACCAGGCCGACTGAGACCGGGCGCTCGGCTGCAAGCTGTTCTTCCATCAGGTCCAGGGCAAGCTGGTTCAGCGAGCTGCTGCGACGTTCCGGCAGGCCCAGCAGGCGCTGGATTTCCAGGCTCATGCTCAGCGCTTTGAGTACCAGTTGATGGAAGGCGCGTTCGTTGTAATGGCTCGACGGGAAGGGGTTGTCCAGCGCAATGGCGGCAAATACCTGGCTGTTATGGGTGCGGCCGGCCTGAAGCGCGAGGTCCAGGCATTGCCCGCTGGCATCGAACCAGTCCAGAGCCTTCAGGATCGCAATCTTTTCCTGATCGTCGCCCCAGGCATAGAACTGACGCAGCAGAGGAGAGCGATTACCCGGTTCCTGATGCTTCAAGGCCTCGGCCAACAACTGCACACGTGCCTTCTGGGTCTTTGTCCAGATGGCGTTATCGGTTGTCGCCTGTTCGGCCAGATAGCGTTTGCACTGACTGCTCAGGAATACCAGGGTATTGGCCGT
Source organism: Pseudomonas cichorii (assembly GCF_015471405.1). GTDB lineage: Bacteria > Pseudomonadota > Gammaproteobacteria > Pseudomonadales > Pseudomonadaceae > Aquipseudomonas > Aquipseudomonas serbiensis. The sequence continues at coordinate 557,576 of NZ_BLVZ01000001.1, read as the reverse complement.
CGGGTTCTTCGCGATCTGTTGCAGTGCTCCTTCCCACCACTGCAACTCGGAGATCTGCAGATGACGGGTGAAGCGTTGCAGTTGTTCGGTCAGTATCTCTTCTCTGAGTTCAAGTGCCGCAAGTCCATTCGGGGCGATTTCAATCATGTCGGCTTGATCCAGCGTTGGAAGCGAGGGAGCAGAAAGAACACCAGGACACACAGCAGACTGCCCCAAGGTTGATCTGCCAATGCCAGAACCATGGCGTCGAACAGAGGCAGCGCCGCCAGACCGGCACCGATGAAGGCGCGAACCTGACGATGCTGCGGGTTGGCCAGATGACGCCAGTAATTGCGCCCCAGCCAGGCGAGCCAGATCAGCAACACCAGCCAGAACATGCCGTTGCTGGCGTAGCTGACCAGGATCAGCGGGCTCAGCATCAGAATCAGCGGGAAGCGGCTGAGTAACTGATTGCGATGTTCCTGGCGGGCCAGATAGGTCAGGCCGCTGATATAGGCTCCCAGCAGCGCCGCGCAAAGCCAGATGGGCTCGGGTGGCACACTCAGGCTGGCAGCCGCTGTCAGGTAAAGCGCCGAGCGGCAGGCGCCCATCAACCAGACGCTGTGGGGGTATTTCTTGTGCAGCAGGTTGTAGGCCAGGATAAAGCCCAGCAACAGCGCAGCGCTGCCCAGTAGCCAGTTCGGTTCTTCGATCAACTGGCTCAGGCCCAGTATCGAAACCGCGGCGACCAGAATCAGGGCGCAGACGGCCAGTGCGACCTGCTGGCGACTGACCAGCCCGAGGGTGATGGGGCGCGGGTTATCGTGTTTCTGATCCCAGTCGGCATCCAGCAGATCGTTCAAGAGCATGCCGAACAGGTAAAGCAGCGACAGCACGACCAGCAGCAGACCCCAGACCAGCAGCGAGGGTGGGGCGAGGGCGCCAGCGCTGCTGGCCAACAATGCGGCTGCCAGGGTATTGGTCCATACCGTCGGCAGGTTGGAGACTCGACCCAGAGTCATCCAGGTCTTCAAGGAGGTCTGATTCATTCAGGGCAACTCTTGGGCCATCCGAGGGGCGATGTGCTGTAGGACGACAGGCGCTGCAGGGCTTGCTCCATCAGAGCGAAATCGATCTCGTGCAGATCGGTGGACTCACCCAGGCTGGTGAGCATCGGGATGGAGAGCTGGCCGCCAAGGTGCTGCCTGAACTCTTCCAGCCCTTGCACGATCAGCGAGCGGCCTTGCGAGTCCTTGAGCAGCAGCTCTGGCGGGTTGAGGCTGAAACCGAGCTGCACGAGCAAGTGCAACAGGCGCTCGGTATCGGTGTCCGACAGCAGCCCCACCGCATTGGCGTACAGCGCGTCCAGCGCCATGCCCACGGCAACCGCTTCACCATGGCGCAAACGGTGCTGACTCAGGTTTTCCAGCTTGTGAGCGGACCAGTGGCCATAATCCAGCGGCCGACCGTTGCCCCGCTCGAACGGGTCGCCTGCGCCGGTGATATGCCCCAGATGCAGCTCCGCACAACGGCGGATGGCGTAACGGCTGGCGTTGTGTTCGAAGTCCGCCAGCGCCTGGGCTTGCTGCTCCATCCACTGGAAAAAGGCCGAGTCCTTGATGGAGGCCACTTTCACGGCTTCGGCCAGCCCGGCGATCCTGTCACGCTGCGACAGGCTGAGCAGCATCTGAAAGTCGTTGATAACCGCATTGGCCGGGCAGAACGCACCAAGCAGGTTCTTCTGGCCAAAGGCATTGATGCCGTTCTTGACGCCGATACCCGCATCGTTCTGCGCAAGCACCGTGGTCGGGATACGAATCAGGCGCATGCCACGATGGAAGGTGGAGCAGGCATAACCCACGGCATCCAGCACGGCACCGCCGCCCATGGCCAGCACATAACAATGCCGGTCCAGCCCGTGCTGCAACATGTGCTCATAGAGCTGATGCAATACTTGCGGGGTCTTGCTCGATTCGCCCGCAGGCACCGCGATGGGAGCGGTCTGCAAGCGCAAGTCGTGGCTGTGCGCGGCAAAGTAGGCATCAATTTGCGGCAGCAGATGGGGCGACGATTTGAGCAGTTGCTCGTCGGCAAAGATCAGCACCGTTACCCGGCCAGCCTGCTGGGTGGTGAGTTGTTCACGCAGGCAGTCATTTTTCGGGTCGAACAGGTGATCGGTAAAGACCACGGGGTAGTTGTAACTGACCTCGAAGCGGCCCTGCAAAGGGCGGCCGGTGTCTTTTACAAGGCGTGCTTTTGCCGTCTTGAACAGGCTCCGTCCTACGAGGAACAGACCAGGCAGCACCATACTGGCCAGTACCGTGGCCAACAGTGCGTTCTTCTCCATGAGGTAAGTGCCGATAGCGCTGTAGGCCAGGGCAAGTCCGGCATTGGCCAGGGTGGTGACCAACAGGAACTGACGCAGCGGATAGCGCTGCATGCCGGCAGCCACCACTGAGGTTTCGGCCAGAACCGGCACGCCACGAAGGCAAATCAACGACAAGGTATTGAGCTGATAGGCCAGTTGCCCGGTACTGCGCTTATTCACCGACAGACGCCCGGACAGCAAGCGAAAGTAGCCCGCGCCAAGGGCATAGCCAATGCCGGCACCGAGACAAAGGCCGATGAAGATGACGAAATAACCGCCCACACTTCCAAGCAGAGCCACCGCCAGCAGCGCCACAATGCTGGAGGGCACGGGCAGTACGACGTCGAAAGCAAGCAGTGCAATCAACAGAAGTGCGAGGTTTAACTTCTGAATAGGGTCTGACGGAATCGTCAGGCTTAAACCTGTCAGGAATTGTTCGATCTGTTCACCAAACAGCATGAAACTGGCGATGACCAGAATCGAAAAACACAGCAACGACAGCCACCAACTTCCGGCGACTCCTGTTTTAGAGAACGCACGGTACAACTGACTATGCTTCATCAAGCATCCCTCTTGATTGTTATGACGGAATGTCCTTGTCAGATATTTCAAACTGCATCCGGGGCAGGCATTACTCCTGTCTATACAACCAAACGGGTAGGGCGCCTGACTATGCAGGCTGGGAATGAATAGCAATGTAGTTCAGTGCTAGCGTTTTGCAAGTATGTGAAATGACAGAATTTGAAGGCGAAGTTCTATGGGGTCGGAAGAGTGTTTTCAGGGGGATGATCAGGCAGTTTATAAAAGTATTTATCGTTTGTTAGTGAGACTTATTATCAATTTAAAGTGGTTGCAGCAGCCCATATTGATCGGGGCCGCTGCTACTCGGATTCAGTGCGAAACCACAAGCTCCGTTATTGTCTGGCGCCACTGTTCTTCGATTCTTGCATCATCGGCGCGATACCCGAGTGCTATAACGAGCGGAATCACTGAACCCCGTGGAAGTTTTAAAAGACTGGCAACCCGAGAGGCGGAAAAGCCTTCCATCGGGCAGGAGTCGATTCCTTTTGCGGCAGCTCCGAGCATCAGTGTCTGGGCTGCGAAGATGGCGTTGCGCGCAGCCCATTGACGGCCGCCGATGTGACCTATGGGGATCAGGGACAAGGTGGGGCGAATAAGTGCCGCAAGAAAAACCAGCGGTGACCACAGGGCAGAAGATCCGAGCCCGAGGATCTTCTGAAACATCCCCACTTGCTTGCGGTAATAGGCTTTGGAATTCTGTCCCAGCAGCGATGAGCCTTCGACATGTTCAAGCTGCGCTTTGGCGGTGCGCAGCCCGAGTGCGGGGCTTGCCACTACGACAATGAATTCTGCTGCCGATGCAGCCGCTTTCTGCCCATTGCAGGCCGCCGTCATACTGGTTTTCAAGGCCGGGTCCCGGATCCAGTGCAGCTCGTACGGCTGCATGTTCCCGCTGGACGGCGCATAAGCCGCTTCAGCGAGCAGTGCATTGACGTCATCCTCTGCAATGGGGCTGGAGTTGAATTTGCGAATGGCTCTGCGAAAGTGATTTGCAGTCTGGAAGCCGTCCCAGGCACTCACGAAGTCTGGTGTTTTCATGGTTGGAAATGCTCTCAAGAACATGAAGGGTGTTGTGTGTCCACGCTTCAAAATCGTAAGTTAAAGCTTATGTTTTAAATACTCATGTTCTGGAGCCGCCCGTGAGCAAAGGCCGAGCAGCCGTAAACCCCAGGAAAATCCCGGCTCAGGCGCGCTCCCGTGCCACGGTCGATGCGATTATTCAGGCGGCGACTTACATTTTGATCCGGGTCGGCTGGGAAGGCCTGACGACCAACGCCATTGCAGAGCGTGCGGGCGTCAATATCGGTTCGCTGTATCAGTTCTTCCCGAACAAGGAAGCCGTGATTGCCGAATTACAGCGGCGCCATGCGGTGGCCACGCGCACTGACTTGCTCAAAGCGCTGGAAGTCTTGCCGCAGCAGCCCTCTCTGCGCGACGCACTGACCCTGATTGTCGAGATGATCGTCAACGAACACCGTGTTGCGCCGGCATTGCACAAGGCAATTCATGAGGAGTTGCCTCATACGGTGAGGCAGGCGGATGACCCGGATCAAATGCGCAAACAGTTCGCTGAGGTGCTGAAGCCGTTCATGAAGAACGTCCCCGACCCGGATCTTTCGATCTACCTGATGGGTATCGCTGCGCACGGCATCATCCATACCGTGACTGCCGACAGGCCAGACCTGCTCGGCAATCCGGATTTTGTCGCAGAAGTCGTCACGCTGCTTGAGAACTATCTCTGTCGGACTACTTGAAGTGTTGTGCGAAGGTCGAGACCTGATCCGGCCTGATCAATTGGTAGGGCACCCATATATCGGACTCTACGGGCTCTCCCTTTATCATCCGTAGCGCGGCGGTGATGGCACTGCTGGCCTGGGCCTGCGGGTCCTGAAACACCGATGCCGCCAATTGACCGCGCTTGATGGCCGCAAGACCATCGGGAAGGCCGTCGATGCCCACGACAGGTGTCGAGCGTTGCCCGGCCTGTTGCAGTGCCATGGCGGCACCGATTGCCATTTCATCATTGTTGGCCACGACCGCGTCGATCCTGACTCCGGCCAGTAACCAGTTGCTGGTCAGGTCCATGCCTTTGTCACGCTGCCACATGGCACTCTGTTCACCCACGATCCTGATGTCGGGATACTGCTTCAAAACCTGCTTGACCCCTTCGGTTCTGCCTTGGGTCGCGTTTTGCACCAGATCGCCCATGATGATCGCCAGATTCCCTTTACCGCCCATCTTTTCAGCCAGGTATTGCATCTGTAGCTGACCGGCCTGGATGTCCTGGGAAGCAACGGCCACAACGCCGGCAGGCAGTGTCTGTTGGTCGGGGCGGCGGTTGACGTAGACCAGCGGGATTGTGGCCTTGGTGGCGGCACGAGTGATATTGACGGCAGCAGCGGTATCGACCGGCAATACAATGATCGCATCCACTTTCTGGCTGATAAAGCCCTCGACCTGGCTGAGCTGGCGAACCACGTCCCCTTGGGCATCCTCGAACTGGATCTTCACGTTTTCTTTTTTCGCCGCGTCATTCAGACCGTTGCGCACGTAAGTCATGAAGTTATCGTCGACCTTGGCGATGCTGACGCCGATCCGGTAGTCGGCAAGCACCCCATGACTGAACAGCAGGGTCAGGAAGGCAAGTACAAGTGAGTGGCGCATGATGGTTTTCCTTTTGTTTTTATGAGTTGAAATTCATCAAGTAAACGGTGCTTCTGGCCCCGCGCCGGACAGCTCGATGGCCGGGCCAGAGGCTTTTGAATATTCACTCCTCCAGAGTAAAGGCCTGGCGAAAACGGTGTAGCGCAATGTCCGGATCGCCGCTGGCCCAGCCTTCCAGGCCGACCACGCCGCTGTAGCCTGTTCGATGCAGGGCTTTGGCAATGGCCGGGTAATGGATTTCCCCGGTGCCGGGTTCCATGCGCCCAGGCACATCCGCCACCTGGATTTCTCCGATGGCGGTGCCTGCACGCTGGATCAGTTCGATCAGGTTTCCCTCGCCAATTTGCGCGTGATAGAGGTCCAGATTCATTTTCAGATACGGGCTATCCACTGCTTCGATCAGGGCCAGTGTATCTTCTGCCCGGGCGAAGGGCGTGCCGGGATGGTCGACTTGTGTATTGAGGTTTTCCAGCAGGAACACCCTGGAATGCTCCTCTCCAAGCCGGGCGATTTTCTCCAGGGTCTTGCAGGCGTTCAGCCACATGCGCCCGCTGGTATGGCCAACAGGTTTGACCGGCAGGCCCTTGTTATCCAGGCCGGTGCCATGCAGGTTGAGGCTGGGGCAGTTCAGGCGCTCGGCAACGGCCAGTGATTCTCTGGCGCTGTCCAGCAAACGCTGAATATCTTCGGCGTCTGTCAGGTTGCCCGAGATATAACCGGTCATGGAGGTGAAATCAGCGCCGGTGGCACTCAGCGCAGCGATGTCCTTGGTGGTCCAGTCCCAGATTTCGGCACTGAATCCCAGCTCATGGATACGCTGGACACGTTGCACGAAGGGCAGGTCGAGAAACACCATTTCGGCGCTGACTGCCAGTTTGAAGGGGCAGAAACTCATGTCGGTTCTCCTTGTATCCGGACCGTCTTGCCCTGCTGGACTGACTCGATGCAGGCGCGGGCAATGGCCAGTGCCGCCCGGGCATCTTCACCGCTTGCCAGTGGTTTTTCGCCACTGCGCAGGCAGTCGACGAAGTGATTGAGTTCGGCGATGTAGGCATCGCGCAGCAGATCGGTGTCCATGCGCTGGGTATCGGCCTGAATGCCATCTGCCAGATAACGCACCAGTTCGGACTGGGCGACGCTGCCCATGGTCAGCATGCCCGCGCTGCCAAAGACTTCACCCCGCACATCGTAGCCATAGACCGCCTGGAAGTTGGCCTCGGCAGTCGCGATGGCGCCGTTATCGAAACGGATCGTCACCACAGCGGTGTCCAGCAGGCCCTTGTCCTTGTAGGCCGGAGCGACCAGTGCATCGGCCATGACATTCACCTCCACGGCCCTGGCGCCGGGGTTCAGGTAGAGCAGGGCATCGAAATCGTGGATCAGCGTCTCCAGAAAAATGACCCACTGCCCGATGCCGGCCGGATTATTCAATGCCGGGTCGCGGGTGACCGAGCGCAGCAGTTGCGGTGTACCAATCCGGCCGGCGACGACATCCAGATGCGCCTGACGAAAGCTTCTGGCAAAGCGTCGATTGAACCCCACTTGCAAAGGCACCCGTGCGTCGGCGGCTGCGGCGATGGCCCGGTCGGCTTCATCAAGCGTGATTGCCATGGGCTTTTCGCAAAAGACGCCTTTCCCGGCCCGGGCGGCTGCGATGACCAGTTCGGCGTGGCTGCGAGCCGGAGCCGCAATCAGGACACCATCGATTTCAGGGTCATCCAGCAATTGCTGCGGATCTGTGTAGACCCGCTGGACATTGAGCTTTTCAGCCAGGCGGGCGGCTTGCCCCGGTGTCGGGTCGGCAATGGCAGCCAGGCTGGCTCCCGGAATATGCAGGGCGGCCGTCTGGCCATGAAAACTGCCCATGCGGCCTGCACCGATGAGTCCCAGGCGAATGATCTTGCTCATATGCATGCGTTCCTTGTTGTTGTAGTTGGATGAGCGAGTGGGGTCATTCGCTCTGCTGAGAGGAGAGCAAGCGCTGTGCCATTTATTAATTGATTGATATTTAAGGAGAATTATTGTTTTTGATTCTAGAAAGTGTCTATTTGAAAGACATGTCTACAATGACATGTCAAAGATATGAACACTCAGAGAGCTGGATATGGCCGATCATTTGTTCCTGACATTGCCTCAGGATGAGCTGGACTACATCACTGCCATCGGCCCGCTGGCCCTGAGTGACGGGCCAATGGCCGAACTGCAACAGGCCTGGCGCGAGTGTCTTGCAGGCAGGGTCGAGCCTCATCCTGAGGTCAGGCCGGTCATCTGGGCTTCATGGCGGCGCAGTGTCGATAAGGGGATCGACCCTGAAGATGCCGAATACCGGTTCGTCACGCCGACGGCTCTGGTTGAAAAACTGACCGGCAACGCCTTATTGATCGAGACAGCCCGGGAAGTGATGCGCGGTCTGCTCGCCTATAACCCCAGAGGCCATATCAACCTCACCGATCCTCAGGGCACGACCCTGAGTTTCTGCGGGCTGGACATCACCCCGGTAGGCAGTCGCCTCTCGGAATCCATTCAGGGCACCAACTGTACCGGCCTAGCGATTGCCGAGGATCGTCTGGTTTACGTGCTGGCCGAGGAGAACTTTGCCAATGGCCTGCGGCAGCGCCGAATGCATTGCGCTGCTGCGCCGATCCGCAATGCCAGTGGCGAAACCCTGGCAATCCTGACCCTGACAGCCGAACCTGGATGGTTTCATTTCCATACTCTGGGCACTGTACAGGCGGCGGCTGAAGCCGTTTCGCGGCAAATGGCGTTGCAGGCTCTGCTGGACGAACAGCGCAGCGTTCTGGAAGTGCTCAATGAAGGTCTGGTGGTCCTCGATGACAAAGGTTGCATCAAGGCGCTCAATCGCTATGCACGCCAGTTGTTCCGGGTCGGGCCTGAACTGCTGGAGCGCCCGTTCCTGCAACTTGGGCACAGTGAGTTGAACGAGGCAATCATGCAGCGCCAGGGCGAAGCGTTGCGGGATCTGGACTGTACCTTTCAGCTCCACGATGGCACTCAACTGGCATGTCTGGTCTCGGTTTGTCTGGCCGGGCAGGGTGGTCGGGTCGTGTCGCTGCGTGAAAACCGGCGCATCCGCGAAATCACCCGCCGCATCATGGGGGCTCAGGCTCGCTATACCTTCGATAGCATTCAGGGCAACTCCAGAGTCATACAGGACGCGCTGCGCCTTGGCAGGATTGCGAGTCGCAGCGACTCCACCACGCTGATTCTCGGAGAAAGCGGAACCGGCAAGGAATTGTTCGCTCAGGCCATTCATAACGCCAGCGAGCGTAGCAGCGGTCCCTTTGTGGCGGTCAATTGTGGCGCCATTCCCCGTGAGCTGGTGCAGAGTGAGCTGTTTGGTCACGTTGAAGGCGCGTTCACCGGGTCGGCTCGCGGTGGTTCGGCGGGCAAGTTCGAGCTGGCGGATGGCGGCACCATTTTTCTCGATGAAATCGGTGATATGTCGTTTGACGCCCAGGTCAGCCTGTTGCGGGTCTTGCAGGAAGGCGAGGTAACTCGGGTCGGTGCCAGGAAATCCCGGCAGGTGGATGTGCGTATCATCGCCGCGACCCACCGCAACCTGAGCCAGGCCGTGGCTGAAGGCGCGTTCAGGGAAGACCTCTATTACCGGCTCAATGTCCTGAACCTCACCGTGCCTCCGTTGCGGATGCGCAAGGACGACATCTCCCTTCTGGCGCAGCACTTTCTCGATCGTTGCGCGCAGTCATTGCGCAAGGCGGTGTCAGGCATCTCCACCCCGGCGCTGGAAGTGCTCATGGCGTATTCATGGCCGGGAAATGTACGTGAACTGGAAAATACCATCGAAAGGGCAACCAATCTGGCTGCGACTGTATTGATCCAGCCAGGTGATCTGCCTTTGGAAATCATGCAGGCATCGCTGCGCGCACAACACACATCACGCCCTGAATATAACGAGGCGCCTGATCTGGGAGCCCATGAAATGAATGCGATCATCGGTGCCCTGAAGCACACCAATGGAAATATCCGGCTGGCGGCAAAGCACCTGAAGGTATCCCGCGGCGGGCTGTATAACAAAATGAACCGGTTCGGGCTCAGTGCCGATGCCTTTCGCTAGGCGGGCCTGACCATGAGCCAGCCTCGGTTCGCAACATGTCGACCAGCTCCCGAAGCCCCGGCGGCATCTGCCTGCGGTCTGGGTAGTAGATATGAAAAGGAGGTTCGATGGGGGACCACTCGGGTAGCACCACTTGCAGTTCACCCCGTTCCAGATGACCGCGTATGCGATCTTCCAGACAGTAGGTGATTCCTCTGTCAGCCAGGGCCATTTCAATGCCGAATTCGGTTTCGTTGACACATAACTGCCCGGTCACATCAATTGCCTGATGCTCCCCGTCCTTCTCGAAGTCCCAGCGGTAGATCGTTCCGTTGCCAGTGCGGATCTGGATGCAGTTGTGATTCTTCAGGTCTTCGGGATGCACAAGGCGCGGTGAGCGATTGAGATACCGTGGAGAGGCTGACGCAACCCATCTCAAGGGGCCGCTGACGGGCACGGCGATGAAGTCCTCCGGGATGGTTCCTCCGTACCGGATACCTGCATCGAAACCTGCGGCGATGATATCCATCATACGGTCGTCCACGGCTATTTCGACCGACACGTCGGGGTAAGCGTCCAGAAACGGAGGCAGCCATCGAGTGAACAGCAGGCGTGCTCCGTCATTGAGAACGTTGATGCGCAACCGTCCCGAAGGCTTGTCACGGTGCCTGTCTACTTCAGCCAGTGCGCCGCCGATCTCCTGAAAACCGATTGCAAGCCGTTTGGCCAGGGTTGTACCCGCATCCGTAGGAGAAACCGTGCGGCTGGTGCGATTCAACAACCGCACGCCAAGACGGGTTTCCAGATTGCGGATGGAATGGCTGAGGGCCGAGGTTGTGATGCCCAGCTCGACGGCGGCTTTGGAAAAGCTTCGATGGCTTTCGACGGTCAGGAATGCATTCAGGTCGGCCAGGTCTGCTCGTGACAGTCTGGTAGTGGGAAGCACGGGCATCATGGATTCTCATTGTTGAGTTTTGCTCAATGCTTCCTTCGATGGCGCTAAACAAAATCGAAGGATGCAGAGTTTATCATTAGAAAAATTCAATGATGCGACAGGTTGCTTTACACAAGCAATGGCACGGGCTTGCAGAACTGTTTTCCTGTCCGCCCGGGCGTACCGGCGAAAACTACCGGGTTCGCCCTTCGTGCCGAGTCATCTCGTTAACCGCTTTGCAGGAGATTTTCATGAGCCATTCAGACAGCGTTGCGGTCGGCGATCTATCAGCGACTACGGCTCCTCATAGCGTAACCGCCGCGATTGTGACGCTGGGTCTCGGCGGGCTTTTCATCGGCACGGGCGAGTTCGTTTCAATGAGTCTCCTGCCGGGCCTGGCAGAGAGTACCAATGTCTCGGTGCCGACTGCCGGTGGCTATATCAGTGCCTATGCGCTTGGCGTGGTGATCGGTGCTCCTGCCATTGCGATCATGGCTGCGCGCTGGCCCCGAAAGACTCTGCTGATCGCGTTGCTGGCCTTGTTTGTACTGGGGTATGCAGCAAGCGCGGTGGCCTGGGATCACATGTCGCTGCTCGGAGCCCGGTTTCTGGCTGGTTTGCCCCATGGCGCGTATTACGGCGTAGCCTGTCTGGTGGCAGCAGCCATGGTGGCCGAGAACCGCAAGGCTCAGGCAGCAGGGTATGTGATGGCCGGGCTGGCGGCTAACGTGATCGGCGTACCGATTGCGACCTGGATAGGACAGCTTTGGGGCTGGCGCGCGACCTTTGCTGCACTTGCTGCTGCCGGAGTGGTTTCGATGGGGCTGTTCTGGTACTTCGTACCCACGATCCCCAAAGATGAAAAAGCCAGCCCCAAGGCAGAGTTGAGCGGCCTGAAGCGGCCTCGGATATGGCTGACTCTGGCGACGGCCTCGATTGGTTTCGGTGGAATGTTTGCGGTGTACAGCTACATCACGCCGACACTGACTGAAGTGAGCGGCTTTGGCGTGGATCAGGTGCCGATGGTTCTGGCCCTGTGGGGGCTTGGCATGATCGTCGGTAACCTGGCGGGAGGCTGGCTGGCAGACCGGGCACTGATCCCCGCCATTTTCTGCATCATGATCTGGAACGTTGTCTTTCTCGGGCTTTTTTCCATCTATGCGTCTTCGACCTGGGGCTCGCTGACGGTTCTGTTTTTCATCGGTTGTGGCTTTGCACTCGTGCCAGCGCTACAGGTTCACCTCATGAATATCGCGGGTGAAGCGCAGACCCTTGCCGCCGCCCTCAATCACAGCGCCTTCAATATCTCCAATGCCGTAGGCGCAAGCCTTGGAGGGCTGGCCATTGCCTCCGGTTTCGGGTGGGCGTCCACCGGCTGGGTAGGAAGCATCCTTGCGGTATCGGGTGTCGTCTTGATGAGTGTTTGCGTGCTTGTTCAGCGGCGGGAAGAGCGCAAGGCAGGAAACTGAAGCTTAACGCAGGCCTTCGGCAATCTGTTGTGAAGTGGTAATTTACGCGCCCATTCTCTTTTAAGCAGATCAAGGATTGTCGGCTGTGATTGACATACTGGTTGAAGTCGTTTTTCGAGCTGTTTTCTACTTTGTCGGCTGGCCTGTGATGAAGGCTCTCACGCTAGGGAAGTACCCAGTGAAAGGCTCTTTGCTTTCAGAAACCCCGCAGGCCAACTTGACGTCTTTGACAGGTATTGCCGTCTTGGCGCTTATAGTCCTGGCAGTACTGATGTAGTTCGTGATCCCTTGGCACTTTGCGCAGGCTCGCGCTGCACTCCATCAACTGCAATCACTCTGGTTGCAAGGATGAGCTTCCTGAGCCCGCCATTCCTTGATCAGTTGCTGGCGAGGGCGAGAGTAGTGATCCTTGAGGAAGTCCACTTCTGCTATCTGGTCGGTCCGGAAAATTCGATAGCCCTCGCGCAGCTCGCACCATCCTGCAATAAACAGGCGTGATTCGACGAACCCCAGCATGATGGGCCAGATGATTCTTTGTGACTCTGCGCCATTCTTGTCGGTGTACCGGATGTGCAGTTTGCGTTGCTCGCGCAGTGCCTGTCTGACCTTGGTCATATCCAGGACTGTGGAGTCCTTCCTGTCGCGGTTGATATAGATCGTATTGTCGTCCAGGGAGCGCCGCATATCCGGCGGCAGGACCGCATGGATTTTTGCGAGGGCGTTATCGACGGCGTGAGCCAGACCCTCGTCGGTCTGGCGGCTGACCCACAGCGCGCCAGCCACCAGTGCCTGGATCTCTTCCTCGGTAAAGGTGAGGGGTGGCAGAAGGAAGTCTGGACGCAGCATGTAGCCCACGCCAGGCTCTCCGGTGACGTCTGCGCCCATGGCCTGCAAAGTGGCGATATCGCGGCGTATGGTGCGCAGTGAAACTTTCAGTTCGCCCGCAAGCACTTCACCGGAAACCGCGCCGCGGTGGCGGCGAAGCACTTGCATGAGGTCGAATAATCTATGGCTTCGTGACACGCTTCAATCCATCGCTACAAGGGCCTTGCCAGGGATTCTCCGGCCTCCCTCCAGCGCGGTGATAAGCGCGATGGCTTCGTTCAGGGGAACGGTCTGAGCTATGGAAACCCGGAAATTGCCATTCTTTACGGCGCTGGCAAGGTCGTCAAGAATACCGGGGCGCGGTGTGCAGATAACGGGTTTTAGGCGCCGGTCAATAATGGCACGAATGAACTTGCCGGGGCTGGGTGTCAGATCCAGGAATACGCCTCCCTTGCGCAGCATTCCAAACCCGGTGGCGGTCGTCATTGTGGCTGCCGTGTCATACACCACGTCAAAACGCTCCTTGATGTCAGCAAGGTTTGTCGTCTGGTAGTCGTAAACGGTTTCAACGCCAAGGAGCTTTGCCTGCTGCATGCCGCCAGCACTGCAACTGCCTGAAATCCTTGCGCCGGTCATGCGTGCGATCTGCACGGCGGCTTCACCCACTGCGCCGCGACAACCATTGATGAAAACATGATGGCCTGCCGTCAGTCTTGCCTTGTCTGCAAGGCCGTTCCAGGCTGTGACTCCGGGTGTTGCGAGACAGGCCGCATCCTCGAAAGACACCTCATCGGGTTTCCTGGCCAACAGCGCTTCCCTGGTGATCACAGCCTCTGCCAATGCGCCACTTTCCTTGAAACGGGCAAGCCCGAAAACGGCGTCACCGACCTTGAAGCGCGTCACGCCGGTGCCTGTGGCAATGACTGTCCCCGAAAAATCCATACCCATCGTACGGGGGAACGCCTTGCCTGTAATGAGTTTCATCTGGCCCTGACGCAGCTTCCAGTCGATAGGGTTGATGGCTGCAAACCGGACCTTTACGGCGACCTCGGCGTGACCGGGTGAGGCCAGTTCGAATGACTCAAGCTGCATGACACTGGCATCGCCGTAATTGTGGTACTGGATACGCTTCATGATAGGTGCGGTACTCATGGGGAGTTGAGGCAAGCCTAACGCCCACTGGTGCCAGATTCTGGCACCAGTGTTTTATGAGCATGTGCCTGTTGACTGCCCGGGAAGCATCCTTGCCTTGTCAGAAGCGAAAACAATCAGTTGAGTGTTTTCCTTTCATTTCCCCGTTTGTCGATGCCCACAGGGCTAGCGTATCTTGTCGCATCCTTGGCCTGACTCCGTGCAGTCGGGTTTTACAAGATCTCGAGACAGTTTGAATGAGTGTGTTAGCGGATCCTTATGGCAGTTGACGAATCAGGGAATGAATCAGTTGAAGATGCTGCGCCGAAGCGGCGTCGGGCACCCAAGGGGGAGATGCGCAGAACGGCTTTGCTGGATGCGGCTACCGTCATTTTTGCGCGGGATGGATACTCCAGCGCGTCAATGCGCGATATTGCAGCGCTTGTTGGCATTACAACCGTAGGGTTGCTGCACCACTTTCCCAATAAAGAGGCTTTGCTGAACGCGCTGCTGGAGCGCAGGGATCAAAGGGTCGTCTCAAGATTTCACGAGCTGACCATGGAGATGACGCTTGAGGGGTTTCTCAGGTTTCTGAGGCAGAGCATGGGCTTCAGTATTGAAGACGCCTTCGAGTGCCAGGCGTCGATGGTCATGAATACAGAGAGCCTGTCGAATGCTCACCCTGCATGGTCCTGGTATCAGGAACGCTTTCACTTGACTCACCTGCACGCACGCGGGCACATGACGGCCTTGAAAGAGGCGGGAGAGATTCGGGCTGATATCGATGTGAAGGCATTGGCGCAGGAAATCTTCTCGGTCATGGACGGTTTGCAGATCCAGTGGCTGAGATGTCCGCAGGACGTGGATGTCATGGCTGTCTTCGATATCTACCTGCATCGTTTGGGCAAGGATATTCAGGCTCATCCCTGAGCCTGAATGCCTTTCATCAGAATGCTTGCGTGGCGCTTACCTGTACGGCCTTGCGCAGCGGTATTGGCAATGGGTTGCTGTCGCGGGTGGTCAGGTGCTCGGGAAACAGCGTGATCAAGGTGCGATCCAGAGGCAGAGTCTCCGAGTCCGGGCCTACCAGAATCTTGAACTTGCCGGCATCGACATCCCAAGTGGCCGTCTTGTCCACGTAATAGGCCAGTGAACGTGAGTCAATCGCAATACTGACGGTCTTGCTCTCGCCTGGCTGCAAGTAAACCTTGCTGAACCCCTTGAGTTCTTTTTCCGGACGGTCCACCGCTGGCGTCATCGGACGAACGTACAACTGTGCGACTTCAAAGCCTGCCTTGTCGCCGGTGTTGGTGACCGTGAATTTCACGTCAATGGTGTTGCCCGGAGTCATGACGTTGGTCGACAGTTTCAGATCGCTGTACTCGAAGCTGGTATAGGAAAGCCCGTATCCGAAGGGGTACAGCGGTTTCGCATGCTTCTTGTCATAACCTCTGTAGCCCAGATAAATACCTTCGCTGTAAGTCATTTCGGTCAGTGCGTTGTCACCTCGATATTGTTTTGGATCGGAATAGGAGGCGTAGCTGGGGTTATCCTGGATCTTTTTGTCGATCGTGATGGGCAGCTTGCCCGAAGGGTTCACTTTTCCGTACAGGATTTCGGCAATTGCCTGGCCACCTTGCTGGCCCGGAAACCATGCATGAAGGCTGGCACCGACCTTGTTGGCCCAGGGCTGCATATCCAGCCCGCCGCCACTGTGCAGGATCACGACAGTGTTCGGGTTGGCCTTCGTCGCGTAGGTAATCAGGTCCGACTGGTATTCAGGCAGTTCGTAGGCATGATCAATCGACTCGCCCTCATATTCATGGTTGGTACCGGCTGCAATGACGACCGCGTCATATCGCGACAGATCTTTTGGCGGACGCAGAGACGCCCAGCTCATCTGAACGCCAGCCAGGCCACCGAGGAAGGTGGTGAAGTTGCCTTGCAGGCGGCGATATTCCAGCTTCACGCTGTATTCCTTGCCTGCTTGCAGTCGCGCAGTCTTGCCTGAAGTCACCAGGGCATTGATCAGATCGAACGACTGTTGCGTGCCATCGTTTTCGAGAACCAGTTCGTCGTTTACCCACAGCTTGTAAGCCCCGTCAGCACGCACCTTGAAAACGTGCTCGCCGGAAATGGTCGGCTTGATCGTGGACGTGAAACGCGCCGAGAACGATCCGGCTGCAGGGTTGAACCCCGAAACGGTCGTGCTGCCGTTATCGGTTGTGTTGGTATTACTGACCCAGTTCAGGTTCACCCCAGGCTCCACACGGGTCAGGACGGGGGAGCCGGAAAGGTCCGTATTGGAGAAGTACTCCGCTTTCACCCCGCTGTTGCTGATACCGTTCTGACCACTGGCTGGCTGATACCAGACAGATGCCTTCGGATTGAGGCTCATCTCGTGCAGGTAGTCGATATTCGAGCTTGTGGAAGCCAGCTGCTGCAAGCCGCTGAGTTCGGTCACGTAGCTGTTGGGGGGCGAGTTGGCGGTGCCGAACGGCGAAGCGGGAGGCTGCATGGCCAGGTCGCCGATAACGGCGATTTTTGCATCCCGGGCCAGGGGCAGGAGAGGTTTTCCACTCGCGGTCTTTTCGTTACGCAAAAGCACTGTCGATTCACGGGCCATGTTCAAGGCCGCACGCATGCCATATTCCGGATGATCCAGTGTCTGTGCCTTGTTCAATTGCTTGTCGAAACCGTAGCTCACCAACCCTCGCAGGTTGCGTCTGACCTTGTCATCAATGACGTTCTGGGTCAGTTGCCCGCTCCAGAGATAGGGAAGCAGCTTGGCCTCGGTAAACTGCAGGCCAGATGGCATATCAATATCGGTCCCGGCCCAAGCGCCTTTGAACGCATCCTGAACCGAGTTGAAGTCGCTCATCACGAAGCCCTGAAAGCCCCATTCACCCTTCAGGATGTCAGTGATCAGGTGGTGGTTCTCGCAGGCATAATCGCCATTGATCTTGTTATACCCACACATGATCGAAGCGATATTGGCGTTCTTGACCATCGACTCGAAGCCCGGCAGATACATCTCACGCAGCGTGCGCTGGTCAACGCGAATATCGACGTAATGCCTGTTGGCTTCCTGCTCATTGGCAACATAGTGTTTTCCGGCAGCCTGTATGCCCTGAGTCTGGATTCCGTTAGTGATGGCAGGTGCCAGCACGGCTCCAAGGAATGGATCCTCTCCACTGACATACTCTGCGGTACGCCCGGCATAAGGCGTGCGATACAGGTTGACGCCTGGCGACAGCATTTGCTGGCCGCCGGCGATGCGAGTCTCGTAACCGATTGCCAGGCCGAACTCCTTGGCGCGGTTGATGCTCCAGGTGGCCGCCAGCGCGGATTGAGCAGGGTACTGGGCTCCAAATGTCGCATTGTTGACGTGCACGCCCATCGCCGAGTCATACGCGACGGTGCCCTCCATTCCCCACTTGCTCAGACGAGGAATCATGCGACCGTCATCCACGCGGGTGAAGTTGATTTTTTCCGAGACACTCATGTTGTCCAGAACGGCACCGACACGGGCTTCTACCTCGTTGCCGGTCATGGGGGTTGCAGCCATGATGACACTGGCCTGTGAGACGCTTATGGCCAATATGCTCAAGCCCAATGTGTGTTTGAAGGCTGACAAGGGCAGCATCCTCTTTGGCTGATGATGGAGGCGGGGGGTGAGGGAGTCATGGGCGCTGGCGTTCATGGTTTTTGCACCTGAGCGGGCGCATCCTCTGTGTCTACCGGTGCCTCCAGAAGTGCGGATGATCCTTTTTCAACCGGCGTGGCAATTTTGTTGGCACCCGAAAGTTGCTCCCTTTGTTTATCCACCTGTTCACGAACAGCTTGTTCCGAGTGATGTGTGTCGACCGCTTTGGATTCTGCCCAAACCGGGCCGACACTGGAGGCGCCCAGCAGTAATACGCTAACAACAGACAGCAGGGGTCTAGTCATCGATGGAGTCTCGATAAAGGATAAGTGTTGAGTCGGCTGGTCGCGGAATGCAGAAGTTCCGCCTGAAAGCCGCATGTTAAGTCCGGGAAGAGGATTAAAAGTTCAGCAGGGGAGAAATTATATTTTATGAGGCTAGTTGGAAATGCTGGCGCATGGCTACTGGTGTTTGTTTTTAAGGGTTTCCCCAAAAAAAACCGTGCTAAAAACGTCTGATTTTGATTTTTTATTGCTTATTTTTTGGGTTTTATGATTATTTTTTGCATATTTTTAGTCATTTATTGTGGTTATTTTGCTAATTTGTAAACCTAATTGCTGTTAGGTTTAGTGGTCTGATATGCTGTTATAGCTGGAATTAGATGGTGGTTTTTGTGTGTTAAATAAATGTTTTTGAATGGACTGGTTCGGGTTTTCTACAGGGTTAGTTGTCAGTGTCTTTAGGTGGGTTTTCAAGAAGTGCGAATTGGATAAGTATTTAAGATCCGGCTGAAGCAGGGTGGGAAAAGTTTCTGTCGTTGGATGATCTGAATAAGACTTTCCGTTGAATTATCTATGGAAGATCAGCCCATGATTTTGAAAAACACTGCAAGACAACGCTGCGCACGATTCTTTTGTGTGCTGCTGATGCTGGTATTGAGCTCATCTGCCTGGGCTGCCACAAAAAGTGCAAAGCGCGGGATCGCCTATGACATTGCGTTTCCAGCAGACTTGAGTGCTTTGGCTCCCGGAATCAGCTGGTGGTACAACTGGAGTCCCAAGCCTCACGATCGGCTGGCTTCGTATGACTATGCATCGATGTACGGGGTGGACTTCATCCCCATGGTCTGGAATTCGAATGTCGATGACGGCCAGTTGAAGCTATATCTGCTTGCTCACCCCAATATTCGATATCTGCTGGTCATCAATGAGCCGAATCTTCTGGATCAGGCGAACATGACTCCCGAGGCGGCAGCCCGGTTCTGGCCAAGACTGGAGCAGATATCCGCCCAGACTGGCGTCAAGCTGGTCGGTCCTGCCATGAACTGGGGAACCATGAGCGGTTATGGTGACCCGGTCGTATGGCTGGATGCCTTCTATGCGGCCTATCGGGCGCAGAACCAGAACAGGGAGCCGCAAATCGATTACCTGGCTTTTCACTGGTACGACTACGGCCTGTCAGGAATGCTCGACAGGCTGTCCAGATACGGAAAGCAATTCTGGGTAACCGAATTCGCCAATTGGCATTCCGTGCCGGATGGTGCCCAGATCGACTCACTCGAAAAGCAGAAACAGCAGATGACCGAAATGGTTGCCATCTGCGAGAGCCGGGCTGACGTGTTCCGTTATGCGTGGTTCACCGGACGGATGAACGATGACCCTCATTTTTCAAGCCTGCTGAGTAACGAGGGAACGCTGACGGAGTTGGGCCAACACTACCTTTCATTGCCATTCGCCGAGTGAGTCTTCTGAGCAGGATGTAATTGAGCTTACCTGTAAGCCTCTGCCTCACGGGCCTGCGCACTTTTCCAGCTATCAAGGTTCCTCAGCGTGGCCAGATAGCGCTGAATATTGGCGTAGGCCTGCGGCTTCTCCAGCCGCTCCACCAGTTCAGCGACAAAAAACATCATGAAGTCCGCACCGCTCAGCTTTTCGCCGACCAGAAACGTCTTGTTTTCCAGTTGCTGGTTCAGATAGCCAAAGACCTTTTCGCATTCGACCTGCGCATAGCCGGGCAGAAAGGAGAGGGTGGCCGTTTCGCGCTGGGCAAAGATTTTCAACAGCGGCGGGAGCATGGCGGAGCTTTCGGAGAAGTGCAGCCATTGCAGGTAGTCCAGATAATCCCCTGTGTGTTTTTCAGGGGCAAGGTGCGGCGCGAAGCGTTCGATGAGAATCTCGGTGATGGCACCGGACTCGGCAACGACCTTGCCATCAAGCTCGATAACCGGGGATTTGCCCAGAGGATGGATGGCCTTCAAGGACTCGGGTGCAAAATGGGTCTTGCCGTCACGACGGTAGAACTCGATGTCGTACGGCGCGCCAATCTCCTCCAGCAGCCAGAGAATGCGGATGGAGCGAGACTGGTTCAGATGATGCAGCCTTATCATGGTCTTTCCTTGAGGCGATGAGCGATAAGGCATCCTAGAGGTCTGGCTGGTTGGCAGCCAACAACGTTATTTGCAGAGCCCCATAAATTATTTTATGAGGCTGGTCCTATGACGCAGCCTGCAATTCCAGGCTCCGGCCCGGTATCGCGGCAATAAGCTCTTGCGTGTAAGCCGCCTCGGGCCGCTCGAAGACGTCGCTGGCGAGACCTTGTTCGACGGTCTTGCCGTGTTTGAGCACCAGTACCTGATGGGCGACGCTGGCAACCACCGCAAGGTCATGGGAAACCAGCACATAAGCGATGCCCAGTTCACTTTGCAGTTCGACGAGCAGGTCAAGGATCTGCGCCTGAACCGAAACATCGAGTGCCGAGACAGGTTCATCGAGCAGCAGCAGGTCCGGTTGCAGGGCCAGGGCTCTGGCAATTGCAACCCGTTGCCGTTGTCCGCCTGACAGCTCGCGGGGCAGTCGATCCAGATAGGCGGTTGGCAGGTGAACCCGTTCGATAAGCTGGCGTGCAGCCTGTTCCAGTTCGCGCCCCTTGAGCAGGCCAAAGGAAACCAGTGGTTCAACAATGCTTTCAAACAAGGTAAAGCGTGGGTCGAGGGCGCCGAACGGGTTCTGCTGAACCAGCTGGATACGCCGCCGCAACGGCCTGAACTCGTTCCAGCCAAGGTCCGTGACATCGCGGTCCTCGAACAGTACTCGTCCGTGGGTCGGCTTTTCCAGGCCCAGTGCGATTCGCAGCGCGGTGCTTTTACCTGAGCCGGATTCACCGACAATGGCCAGTGTCTGCCCCGGATAAACCTTGAAATTGACATCCTGCAGGGCCTGAAAGTCGGCGTCTTCTCCTTTCACATAAGGCAGGCGATAGGTCTTGCCGATATTGCTCAAGGTCAGCAACGGCGTAGCGTCGGGCGAGATATTGCGGGGCGCGGCCGGGCTTTTGCGCTGTCCGAAAGCAGGCGCTGCGGCAATCAATGCGCGGGTGTAAGCGTGCTCTGGCTTGATGAGAATCTGCTGTGGCGGGCCTTGTTCCACCAGCTCACCGCTTTTCATCACCAGCACCCGGTCTGCGCGATCAGCCGCCACGCCAAGGTCGTGGGTGATGATCAGCAGGGAAATGCCACGCTCGCCCACCAGACGTTGCAGGTGGTCGAGAATCTTGCGTTGCACCGTGACATCCAGCGCGCTGGTCGGCTCGTCGGCGATGATCAATCGCGGATTGCCCGCCAGAGCAATGGCAATCAGCACCCGCTGACGCATGCCGCCTGACAGTTCGTGCGGGTACTGCCGGGCGCGCAGCACCGGTTTGTCGAGCCCGACCTGTTCCAGCAACTCCACGACATCGGCATCGATGGCCGGGTAGCGACGGCCGTGGGCCTGGATCAGCGCTTCGGCAATCTGCTGGCCAATGCGCAAGGTCGGGTTGAGGCTGACCATCGGGTCCTGGGGAACCAGGCCGATGATGCTGCCGCGGATCTGCCGCTTTTCACGTTCAGAGGCGTGGCTCAGGTCGTTGCCATCGACCCGCAGTTCGCCGTGGGTGATGGTCGCGTTATCCGGCAGCAGGCCGAGTATCGAGTTGGCGATGGTGGACTTGCCGGAGCCGGACTCGCCGACAATCGCCACGGTTTCGCCTCTTGCCACTTGAAAGGAAACGTTACGCACGGCCTGAGTGAGCTGCCCGTTGAAGCGATAGGTCACGCTCAGGTTCTGGAGATCGATCAGTTGAGGCGTATCGGTCATCGTTGAGTCTCTTCCAGGGTGCGGGCGATATGGTTGAAGCTGAACACTACGGCGACCAGAAACAGGCCAGGCAACAGTGACACCCAGGGCGCGGTCATCAGGAAGTGACGGCCGTTGGCAATCAGCGTGCCCCATTCGGCGGCTGGCGGTTCTGCGCCAAAGCCGAGAAAGCTCAGGCCGGCGGTGGCCAGAATCGCTGCGCCGAAGTCCAGAGTGGCCAGCACGGCAACCGGGCCCCAGGCGTTGGGCAGGATGTGTCGCAGCAAGGTTCGGGTCCAGCTTGCACCGCCCAGGCGTGCCGCCTCGACGTAGGGCAAGGTCTTGACGCGCAGCACTTCGGCGCGGGTGGTGCGGGCGAAGCCGGGGATGATCCCGACACCCACCGCGATGGCCACCGGAATGGTGCCGAAGCCGATAGCCGTGACAATGGCCAAAGCCAGCAACAGGCCGGGCAGGGCCAGTAATACATCGATGAAACGCATGATCACGGCATCGATACGGCCGCCCGCAAAGCCGGAAATCACCCCAAGGCTAAGGCCACCGGCCATGGCGATGCCGACGGCCAGCAAGGCCGCCTGCACAGACAGGCTGGAGCCATGCACGACGCGGGTATAAAGGTCGCGCCCCAGCTCGTCGGTGCCGAACCAGTGTACGGCATTGGGCGGCGTGAGCTTGTCGGTCGGCGAGGTGGCGTAGGGGGCATAGCTGCTGAGCAGGGTCGGAGCTATTGCTGCCAGCAACGCAAAGGCAACGATAGCCACCGCCAGCAGAAAGCCGGGTCGACGCAACAGTGGTCTTGCGGCATCGAAAGCCCGGCTCAGGCTGCTGCGCCGCCGCCACTGGGTCGCAGGCGGTGTTTCACTGCGGCTGACAACGCGAGCCAGACGCGCAAGGCGATTATCGAAAATGGTCATGGTGTCAGGAGACCTTTGGCGTGTGGGCGATGCGCGGATCCAGCGCAGGGTAGAGCAGGTCAACGATCAGATTGACCAATACAAAAGCGACAGCCGAGACGGCGACGATGGCGAGTACCACCGGGATGTCCTGGCGCAGCACCGCTTCCTGGGCAAGACGACCGACTCCAGAGCGGGCGAAGATGGTTTCCACCAGTACTGCGCCGGAAACGGTATTGCCCACCTGCAGGCCGATCAGCGTCAGCAGTGGCAAGGCCGCGTTCTTGAACGCATGACGTGCCTGGACCTGAGCGCGGCTCAGGCCTTTGGCGTAGGCGGTGATGATGTAGGGTTCTTTCCAGACACCCTGAAAGCCGCGCAGCAGAACCTGGGCGTAAACCGCGGCACTGGGAATCGCCAGAGTGACCGCAGGCAATATCAGGCTGGAAAAGCCATCATTGCCGGTTGCCGGAAACCAGCCGAGGCTGAAGGCGAACAACTGGATCAGCAACAATCCCATCCAGAACACCGGTACCGAGAAGCCCAGCGAAGGCAAGCGCGACAGGGCGACCTTCAACGGCTGCCAGCGTACATACGCGGTGAGGTACGCCAGGCCGATCCCGCCGATCAGCGACAGGACAATGGCCAGGCCTGCCAGCGCCATGGTTTGCGGCAGCCGCTCGACCAGCACTTCTGAAACGGGGCGGTTGAGCGTCAGCGAATTGCCGAAGTCACCGTGGATCGCGCCCCATAGCAGATCGACATATTGCTCGAAGGCGCTGCGATCCAGCCCGTAATAGGACCTGGCCTGAGCGAGGTCCTGCTCTGACAGAGCATCGATCTCGACCCCTGAGGCGCTGAGCATGATGGACAGTGTGTCGCCGGGCAGCAGATACAGAATGAAATAAGTGATGCTGTAGGCACCCCAGAGTACCAGCAGCGCCTGGGCAATCCGGCCAAGAACGTAACGGCTCATGGTGTTGCGATCTCGATGTCGTTGAACAGTGCGAAACCTTCGGCGGTCCAGTGGAAATTACGCACCTTCTTGGCGGTCGCGGCTTGCCAGACCCGCTCATAGATAGGGAATGCCGAGCCTTCGTCGATCAGCAGGTCCTGCAAGTCGCCATAGGCTTGCGCCCGTTGCTCGCTGCGGGTAGCGGTCAGCCCGGCATCGAACAGCTCCAGTGCTCTTGGCAGCGTTTGCGGCTCGTAAAGGCTGGTCGCCAGGGTCGAGCTGTTGGCACTGCGCGGATCGAGGATGCTCTGCAGGACGATCGGGTCTGCGCGGGTCATATAGGCGAAGGTCAGGTCGTAGTTACCTGCGGCGTTGGTCGCTGCCCATTCAGCCGTCGTCACGACGCTGAGCTTGAGTTCGATACCGATCTTGCGCAGTTGATCCTGGATCAGCACATCGCCAGCGCTTTCGGAAGGCGACAGGTTGTAGGAAAGCTTCAGCCGTTTACCGTCCTTGTAGCGATAGCCATCGGCATTTTTCTGCCAGCCCGCACCTTCCAGCAGTCGCTCGGCACCCTGGGGATCATAGGCAAGCTTGTCGCTCTGGTTCTTGTAATAAGGCGTAGTGATGTCATAGATGCCAGAAACCACAGGGAACTCTGGGCTATAAACCGTGGCGGCGTAAGTCTTGCGGTCGATGCCTTTCTGTAGCGCCAGACGCACATCGCGATCGGCCAGAATGCGCGAGCCACGGGTATTGGGGTAGATGTTCAAGGCCGGGCCAGGCAGGGAGCGGCTCTGGATGGTGGCGCCCTTGGACTTGAACAGGTTCAGGTCCACTTCGGAGAACGGGTTGCGCGGCCAGAGAATATCGACCTGACCCTGTACGAACTGACCGTTGCGCACGCTTTCTTCCGGCACGTAACTGACTTCGACCTTATCCAGATGCGCTTCGCCCTTGTTCTGGGCATTGGCTGATGGCCAGGCGTAGCCTTTGCGTTTGGTCAGGAGCAGACCGCTTTCCGGCGTATAGCGCTCCAGCACAAAAGGCCCGGTGCCAATGATCGCGCCCAACGAGCGCTCCTTGGCGCTGAGCTTGTAGGATTCCGGAGCCAGAATTGAGAGGTTGGTAGTGGACGTGGCTTGCAGGAAGCCGGCATTGGGCTTGGCCAGCACCAGCTTGACGGTAAAGTCGTCCAGGACCTCGGCGTGATCGTAGCCCGCCAGATAAGTCGCGCCAAAGGTGCTCGGCAACTGGGCGGCGAAAGATTTGTTTGAGTCATAAGCAGCCTTCACCGCATGAGCGTCGAAGCGCGTACCGTTGCTGAAGGTCACGTCCTTGCGCAGGTGAAAGGTGTATTCCAGCGCGTTGTCACTTACCTCCCAGCGCTCTGCCAGCCAGGGAATGATCTTGCCGGTCTGTGGGTCCTGATCGGTCAATGACTCGACGACATTGCGCAGCACTACCCGATGCTCCAGCCAGTAGACCTGGAAGGGATCGACGCTGACCAATATGGTGTTATCCCTGAAAAAAGCGACTTTGAGCGTCTTGGCCGCCTGACTGTCCTGACCGGCAGGGGAGCAACCCAGCAAAGTGGCGGCAGTGGCAGCGGCAAACAACAGGCGCATGGGAAGAGGGCGTTTGATCATTGCTGCGTCCCCTGGTCCGCGGGGTTGGCTGGCAATGCCTGATGTTGAGTGCGGTGCATGAGAAATCCTCTTCAAGTCGAACAGCGCTTCAGGCTGGTTTTTAAGACCTTATTCGTCTGAGAAGGGGCTGTAAAAGTCTTTTTGGTTTTAAGCTAATATACATTTTTGTGATTTACGGTTTGTTTATTATGCTTGATTGGTATTTTTTTGCGGTGAGATCGGCCTGCTGGCTGCCGATTTCGGGGGCTTGAATGAAAAAGCCCTCCAGCGAGGGCTTTGTAGTCAAGCGGCAGGGCACCGGAGAGGGGCTGAGCGTAGGCCTATCCTTGAGAATGAGCTTCTCAAGAAGTTTTCAAGGCGGTTCTGAGTAGCCGGCTATTTTCCATTTATCGAATCGTCAGTATTTTTCAGAAGCGACGCATGTTGAAACTTGACCCATTCTGCTCATGTTTCAGCACTCTCGATTGCTGTAAGGGGGCGGGTTTTTTATTCCTTTCTGACATGCAGAGTGAAGTATTGCTATACATCACTGAAAACGTACCCAAAAAAAAGCGTCCCTGAGGACGCTTGAAGATTCACCTTTACCAAAGGAGCTGTAAAGCTATAAAGGTGAGTTCTGGAAATCTGATTTTCAGCCTTCCGACTTGTTTATCTGTTCGGCACGAGGTTTTTCATCCGCACTGACCAGCCGTGAAGTTTCACTGCGATTCTGTTCGTTGAACCTGAGGACTTGAGCGTGATGGTACGTCGTGAAGGCTAACGGGAAGATGAGCCGATTATTACAATATTGTTAGAAATTAATCTGATCGTGAGTGGTCTGGCGAGTCGAGTGGCAGAGAGTGTTAAGAATATAAAGTGCAGTGCATGTCAGGCCCCAGGCTGTAACATGGGTGAGTCATATTTATTTATGTGTATAAAGCGCACTCTGTAACGTTTTTGATTATTTAAAACTTTTCGACGGAAGTATTAAACTTCCTGAGTTGCCTTCAGGTCACTGGACTAAGCGCAGGCTTTTTGCGTGTTCTGCCACTGACTTCAAGGACTACCATCATGATTCGCGATGACCGTATCAATCCGGGCGTTGATCCCGCCTATGCCCATCAAGACACCCATGCCATTGCACCGCTGCTCAAGCGTATTTCCTGGAGTGCGATACTGGCCGGTGTCGTGTTGGCCATGGTTGTTTCATTGCTGCTGAACCTGCTGGGGACGGCTATCGGGAGTGCCAGCATCGACCCTGTCCAGGAAGCCAACCCCATGTCCGGGATCGGTACTGGTGCCGGTATCTGGCTGGTCGCCAGCTCCATGATCTCGCTGTTTGTCGGGGGGTGGGCGGCAGGGCGTCTGGCTCAGCGTGAAGGTGCGTTTCACGGCTTGCTGGTGTGGGCCAGCGTTTCGCTGATCACGGTCTATCTGGTTTCCAGTGCTGTTACGGGCGTGGTACGCGGAGGTCTGAATCTGGCTGGCAGCGGCATGTCGGCACTTGGCAGCGGCATTGCTCAGGTCGCGCCTGCGCTGGGCGGCAAGATTCAGGAGCAACTGCGTGCGCAAGGTATCGACTTCAACCTCAACGATATTCAGGGTGAAATCGAAACCGCCATGCGCCAGACCGGAAAACCCGAACTGAACCCCGATAATGTCAGGCAGGAGGCCCAGTCCACCCAACAGGACGCGCAGAATACTGCCCGACAGGGGGCTCAGAACCCTCAACAAGCCGATGAGCAACTGGGTGGTCTGATGGATCGGATCAAGGCCAAGGGCGATCAGGCCTGGGATGCGGCCGACCGTCAGGCGCTGGTCAATCTGATCAAGGCCCGTGGCAACAAGACCGATGAAGAAGCCAACCAGATCGTCGATCAGGCTCAGGCCAGTTACCGCGAGGCTTATGCCAAGTATGAGGAGTTGAAGGCCCAGGCCGAGCAGAAAGCCCGTGAAACCGCCGAAGTGGCTGCCAAGCGGATTTCGCAGGCGGCCTGGATTCTGTTGATCACGCTGGTGATCTCCGGTCTGGTGGCAGCAGGTGCCGGTGTTTTGGGACGTCGTACCCAGCCGCCTGTCAAGGCGGTGGTTTCCTGACTCATGCTTCAGGCTGAGGGCTTCAAACTGAAGGCTCCCGCGCAGTGTGCGGGAGCGCTGCTTCAGATCCAGCGGTCATTCTCGGCGGTCATCTCGCCAGTGTGCTCGCCGGTATTGATGACGCCACGGGGTTCGACCAGCAGAATCCTGGCCTCCCGCGCCGCACAAGGCTTGTGCTCGACACCTTTGCCGACCACATACATTTCTCCTGCTCCCAAAGTGACCTTGCCATCGCGCAGGTGAATCTCCAGTTCGCCTTCCAGGACGATAAAGACTTCATCCGTGTCGGCATGGCTATGCCAGATGAACTCGCCTTCGACCTTGACCAGCTTGAACTGGTAGTCATTCATCTGCGCGATGACCTTGGGGGTCCATTGCTCGGAAAACAGGGAAAACTTGTCGGCAAAGTTGATTGCCGTTGCAGATGCTCCATTCACAGAAAAAACCTCGTTCCAACCCGGTGAATGGCGGCCTGGTGCTTCTAGCACCAGGTCGCCGATGCTGCTGGAAGTTATAGACGCTTCAAGGCCAGAGAGATGGCCTCGCCCAATGCCCTGACATACGGTGCCGTTACCAGCGTATTGTGCTCGCCGCGCAGCGGGGTGACTTGCAGGCGGTTGCCCTGCAGGTCGCTCCAGCCCAGAGTCGCATCGACACGCTCTTGGTCCTTGGCGGTAAACAGCGATACGTTCACTGCCGTCACAGGGCTGACATAGGCATCGACCGCCTGACGAATGGCATAGGCAACCTTCAGGTGAGTGCGCAGAGACTGGGCGTCGATGTCTTTGCCCAGCTCCTGCGGCAACAGGTCGTTGGCCAGGCACAGTGCAAGCATCTGCTCGATCCTGTTGGCAGCGGCATGGGCATCCAGCTCGTTTCTGATGGCCGGTTCGATCCGTTCCGGCAGCCATTCGAGCAGGAATTGCGTTTCGCTGATGGGCTGTTCGGCAGGCGCGGTCTTGTGTACCGAGGTGTCGATAATCCCCAGGAACTCCACTGTTTCGCCCGCAGCAATGGCCTGATGAGCCATTTCATGGGCGATCAGACCACCAGCCGACCAGCCCGCAATGCGGTAAGGCCCCTTGGGCTGCACGGCGCGAATCGCTGTCAGGTAGCTGGCGGCAAGGGCCTGGACCGTGTTCGGGGTCTTTTCCCCGGCGGCGAAACCACTGGCCGCCAGCCCGTAGACCGGCACCTCGACATTCAGCTCCGGTGCCAGATCCCTTGCATATTGCACTTCGCCGCCCAATGGGTGGACCAGGAACAATGGCCGCTGGCTGCCGCTGCGACGGATAGGCACCAGATTGCTCTGTGCTGCCTGACCAGCCTTCTGGTCCAGAGTCCGGGCGAAACCGGCCACGGTAGGTTCGACAAACAGATCACGGACCGCGATTGCCTTGCCCAGCACCTTGCGCAGCCTTGAGGTCATTTGTACGGCCATCAGCGAGATGCCGCCCAGTTTGAAGAAATCATCGTGGCGACTGATCTGCTCGGTCTTGAACAGCTCTTGCCAGATGCGTGCAATCGCCAGTTCCGTATCGCCTTGCGGGGCCTCATAGGGCAAGGCTTCTGCTTCTTGTGCATCCAGTGCCGAGGCGGGCAGGTGCGGCGCGGACTCGGCACGCACCAGCGCTGGCAACTGCTCCAGCAGCTTGCCGACCGGTTGCCGGGCATCCGCGATCAGATGCTCCAGGTTCAGAGTGAACAGATCGAGAATGTTCTGCACCGTTGCGGTATCGAACAGGTCGCTGGCGTACTGCATGCTGCCGTACAAGCTGCCTTGATCCTCGGTAAGAGACAGCGACAGATCGAACTGGGTCGTGTGGTGAGCACTTTCCAGGGACTCGATCTCAAGTCCGGGCAGCGTCAGCGGTGCTGGCGGGGTGTTGTTGAGGCTGAGCATCACCTGGAACAGCGGGCTGTGGCTCATGCTGCGGGTCGGCTGCAGCGCGCTGACCACCTGCTCGAAAGGCAGATCCTGATGATTGAAGGCTGCCAGGGTCAGGTCCCGGATGCTGACCAGCAACCTGGAAACACTTGTCTCACGCTCAGCCTTGACCCTTAAGGCCAGGGTGTTGGCGAAGAAGCCGATCAGCGGCTCCAGCTCGGTACGCTGCCTGTTGGCGACCGGTGTCCCGACCACCACGTCATCCTGGCCGCTGAGGTGAGTCATCAGAGTCGACCAGCCAGCCAGGAGGGTCATGAACAGGGTGGTGCCCTGTGCCTGGCTGAAGGTACGCAACTGTTCGCTCAGCGCTGCGGGCAAAGTGAAGTCGAGGATGCCGCCGGCATAGCTCTGCACGGTTGGGCGAGGCCGGTCGAGTGGCAGGTTCAGCAAGGCGGGTGCGCCTTGCAGGTGCTTGTGCCAGAAGTCGGTCTGGGCCTGCAGGGCTGCACCCTGCAACCACTGCCGTTGCCAGACGGCGTAATCGGCGTATTGCAGCGGCAAGGCTGGCAGCGGGTCCTTGTTCCCCTGGCTGTAGGCGCTGTAAAGCACGCTTATTTCGTGGGCCAGAACACTGTTGGACCAGCCGTCCGAGATGATGTGGTGCAAGGTGATGAACAACACATGCTCATTGTTGCCAGTCTGTACCAGACAACCTCTGAGCAGTGGCCCGTTGCCGAGATCGAACAGAGTACTGGCATTGGTTTCACCCAGTTGCTCGATGGTCCGTTGACGTTCCTCGGCCAGCAACTGACGCAAATCATGCCGCGTCAGCGAGAAACCACGGTCCGCAGGTGCGATTTTCTGTTCCGGTTGGCCATCGACCAGTGCAAACGAGGTCCGCAGGTTCTCATGGCGTGCTACCAGACGATCAAGGGCTGCCTGCAAGGCATCGGGGTTCAGTTGCCCACTCAGGCGCAGAGCCACAGGCAAGTGATAGGCGGCACCGGCTGCCGGGTCCAGATGATCGAGGAACCACAAGCGTTGCTGGGAGAACGACAGGGCAAGCTTTTCCTTGCGGTTGGCCAGCGGGATGGTCTGGCTTTGCTCGGACGAAGCCGATTCCACCCTGGCCGCAAGACCGCGCACGGTCGGGGCGTCGAACAGCTCACGCAAGGTCAGCCGGGTGCCGAGCTTGCGGCGCAGCCGCGAGAGCAATTGCACTGCCAGCAGCGAATGGCCGCCCAGTTCCAGGAAGCCATCGTTACGGCCGACTCGCTCCACATGCAGCAAGTCCTGCCAGATTTTGGCAATCGCCTGTTCCACTTCGCCCTGTGGCGCTTCATAGACCCGGCTGGCCAACGAGTCCTGGCCCGGAGCGGGCAGGGCGCGGCGGTCGAGCTTGCCGTTGGCGGTCAGTGGCATGGATTCCAGTTGCACGAAGGCGCTGGGCACCATGTATTCCGGCAGGCGCTTGAGCAGCAAGGCGCGCAGTTCCTCGGCAGAAGTCGGTTCGCCACAGATATAGGCCACCAATCGGCTGCTGCTGGCTTCGCCTGGGTTGTCTTCACGGGCAATCACTACTGCTTCACGTACTGCCGGAGAGGTCAGCAATGCGCTTTCGATCTCGCCCAGTTCGATACGGAAGCCCCGGATCTTGACCTGGAAGTCGTTGCGTCCTGCGTATTCCAGGCTGCCGTCAGCTTTCCAGCGGCCCAGGTCGCCGGTCTTGTACAAGCGAGCCTGTTGATTACTGGAGAACGGATTGCTGAAGAAGCGCTCGGCGGTCATTTGCGGGTTGTTCAGATAACCGCGGGCCACACCGGCACCGCCGATATGCAGTTCCCCGGTCACACCCACCGGCACCGGCTGGCCACGCTTGTCGAGTACCAGCACCTGCATGTTGGACAGCGGCTTGCCGATGCTCGGACGGTCGCCCAGATCGCTGATCAGGCCCAAAGAGGCATCGACCGTGCATTCGGTCGGGCCGTACATGTTGTAGAAACGGATGTTCTGGCTCTGGCGCAGCTTGTCCCAGGTCGCAGCATTCAGGGCTTCGCCACCCAGCAGGACGCTGACCGGCTGATAGCTGCGACGTTCCAGCAATCCCGCCGCCAGCAATGTATCCAGCTGTGATGGCGTGGAATCGAAGGCATGGACCTGATGTTTCTCAAGGAAATCCAGCAGTTCATGGCCGCTGGCACGGATCAAAGGCGGAATGATGATCAGGCGATGGCCAAAGAACAGTTGCGCGATGCCCTTGATGGACATGTCGAAGTAGAACCCGGCATTGAGGGCCACATTGGCCTGCGGCGGGCAATGGGCGTGGGTGGTGCGGGCCATGACGTGACTGAAGTTGAACACCGAACGGTGCTCGACCATCACGCCCTTGGACTGCCCGGTTGAGCCTGAGGTGTAGATCACATAGGCCAGGTTCTCGGCGGTCAGGCCGATGCTGGCAGGGTCGATGTTCTTGTCGTATTGCGCGTCGTTATCGACCGATTCAAGGTCATGCTCATCGAGCAGGATCAGCATCGGACGGTTGGGTTCGGCAGGCAGGTGAGCAGTCAGTGCCTGCTGGCAGAGCAGAGCCTGAGCGTCGCTGTCCTTGAGGATAAAGGCGATACGGTCAGTCGGGTGATCCGGGTCGATCGGCACATAAGCGCCGCCAGCCTTGAGCACGGCGAGCAGAGCCACGATCATCTCGACGCCGCGTTCTGCACAGATGGCCACCCGCTGTTCTGGCTGAATGCCGTGGGACAGTAGACGCTGGGCCAACTGATTGGCCCGACGGTTGAGCTGGGCGTAGGTGAGCTGTTGCTGCTCATGCACCAGCGCAATGGCATTCGGCTGAACCTGAACCTGCTGCTCGAACAAGGTCTGCAGAGGGCGAGGGCTGCCAAAGTCGCTGGCGGTCTGGTTGAAACCGTTCAGCACCAATTGGCGCTCTGCCACAGGCAGGATGTCGAGGGTATCGGCCAGACGTTGCGGTGTATGTTCCAGCGCTTCCACCAGCACAGTCACCGCTTGTGCCAGATAATCGGCAATACGTTGCGGGTCGATACCGACCACTGTCTGGGAGGTCAGCGAGATCGCACCGTTTTCAGTCGCCACGGCAATTTCGATCGGGTAGTTGGTGTGGGTTTCCGAAGCCTCGAACTGGATACCGTCCCACTTGTCGAATTCAGCGATATTGCTGCCATCGGCAGTGATCATCTCGCCATGTCGGCAGTTGAGGATGACGGTAAACAGCGGCATCGAGGCATCGACCGCACTGCAACGCTGGGCCAGGGCCAGTGAAGCCTGTTCGTGGGTCAGCAGCTCGCTCAATTGCTGATAGGCATCCTGGACGATGTCGTTGACGCTTCTTTGCTCCAGGCGAATGCGCATCGGCAGGGTGTTGATGAACATGCCCAGTGCCTGGTCGGCACCGCTGGCACCCTGGGAACGGCCCGACAACACCGTGCCGAATACCGCATCGTCGCGTCCGCTGGTGGCCGCGACCACCAGCCCCCAGGCCGCATGGAACAGCACGGAATTGGGCACCCCACGGATTTTGGCCACGCGGTGAACGGCTGCGCTGACCTCATCGCTCAGGTAACGGATGGCCTTGGTATTGCCGGCACCGCTGCTCTGAACATCCAGCACACCATAGGGCGCAGTGGTTTCGTCCACGTCGCCCAGAAGTTTGCGGAAATAGGCTTCGTGCTCTTCCTGGGAAACCATGGCCGCCTTGGCAATGAAGTTCCGGTAAGGGTGAGACGGCGGCAGGCTGTGACCTTCGCCATGCAGGATGGCGTAGATCTCCGACATGATCAGGCGCAGGGTCACGTTATCGCTGATCAAGTGGTGATCCAGCAGCGCCAGCAGCCATTGCTCCCGTGTCCGGTCCCAGGTCATGTACGCCGCGATCAGCGGGGCCTGTTGCAGATCCAGGCTCAGGGTCTGGGTGTCGGTGTGTTCATGCAGCATCTGCAACGGATCGGCAGCCTGGCTGCTGTCGAGCACATTCACCGGCAGCGTTGCCTGGCGCTGCACGATCTGCACCGGTTTCGGCAGGCCGGACCAGCGCAGGGCCGTGCGCAGGATGTCATGGCGATCGATCACGCTTTGCAGCGCCGCCAGAAACTCGCCCAGACGCTCGCGTTGATCGAATTTCACCACGGTGCGCATCAGGTACGCATCGCCCTGGCCCTGCAACAGGTGGTGGAAGAGAATCCCTTCCTGCAGTGACGACAGCGGGTAGATATCCTGGACATTGCCGGCACCGCCTGGCACGTCGGCCACAATCTGCTCGATTTCCGCCTGAGTGAGCGTGACCAGCGGCAGCATGTCCGGGGTGATTTCCGTGCAGCCGTCAGGAATCAGATTTGGCGGAATTACGGTGCTGGCAAGCCCGGTATCCGTAGACAGCACTGCGGCCATAGCCTTGAGTGTCGGTGCGGCAAAGACGCTGCGCACATCCAGCACGATTCCGCCCTGACGCAGACGTTCGATCAGGCTGATTACCAGGAACGAATGCCCGCCCAGCTCGAAGAAGTGATCTTCGCGACCCACACGCTCGATACCCAAGAGTTCCTGCCAGGCCGACGCCAGTGCAATTTCCAGCGTACCTTGAGGGGCTTCGTAATCGCGAGTGGCCGTAGCGGTGCGATCCGGCGCGGGCAGTGCGTTGCGATCCAGCTTGCCGTTGGTGGTCAGCGGCCAGGCCGACAAGGTCACGAAAGCGCTCGGGATCATATGCTCGGCCAGGGTGCTGGCCAGTTGAGAACGCAAGGCCGACGACTCCAGCGTCGTGTGTTCATGGGCGATAAGGTAAGCCACCAGACGTTTGTCGCCGGGCGCATCTTCGCGCACGATCACCACCGCCTCACGCACGCCGTCGCAGGCTTGCAGACGGGCTTCGATCTCGCCCAGTTCGATACGGAAACCGCGGATCTTGATCTGTGAGTCGTTGCGGCCCACGTAGACGATTCCGCCATCGGCCCGATAGCGAGCCACATCGCCGGTGCGATAGAGGCGTGCTTCAGGGCTGCTGGTAAACGGATCGGCGATGAAACGCTCGGCATTCAGTTCAGGGCGATTCAGGTAGTGGCGAGCGACACCTGCGCCGCCAATATAGATTTCGCCTTCGACACCGACCGGCACCGGCTGCCCGAAGGCGTCCAGAATGCGCAGGCACAGGTCCTGCAGCGGCTCGCCGATCAGGCCGTTGTCGCCTGCATCGATTTCAGCCTGGCTGACGGCATGAAAGGTGGCATGTACGGTTATTTCGGTAATCCCGTACATGTTCACCAGTCGGGTACGGGTCAGCGGCGTGTTCTGTGTCCAGGCGCGCAAGGTGCGAACGTCGAGGGCTTCGCCGCCGAAAATCACTTCCTTGAGGTTGTGTGCCTCGCCGCTGCGCCCGGCCGCTTCGATGAACTGGCGGAAGGCACTCGGCGTCTGGTTCAGCACTGTGACGTGCTCACGGCAGACCAGCGCATGGAAGTCGTCCGGCGAGCGTGCCAGTTCGGTGGGCACGATCACCAGCTTGCCGCCGTAGATCAAGGCTCCCCAGATTTCCCAGACCGAGAAGTCGAAGGCGAAGGAGTGGAACAGCGTCCAGACATCGTCATTGCCGAAACTGAAGCTGGCCTGTGTGGCATCGAACAGTCGCGCAACATTGCCGTGTTCCACCAGCACACCTTTGGGCAGCCCGGTAGAGCCGGAGGTGTAAATCACGTAAGCGAGGTGCTGCGGACCAAGCTCTGGAGTCGGATTGCGATCAAGGGTCGCGTCGGCTGCCGTTTCACTGTCGGTTTGCGGGTTCAGCTCGATCAGCGCAATGTCGGGACGGGCGCCCAGTGCATCCAGGCTGGCGGGCTGTGCCAGCAGGGCGACCGGCTGGCTGTCCTCCAGCAGATAAGTCAGGCGCGCCTGCGGATAGGCTGGGTCGAGCGGGACGTAAGCGGCACCTGCTTTCAGCACACCGAGAATGGCGCACAGCATTTCAACACCACGCTCGGCGAGAATACCGACCCGATCATCGGGCTTGACGTTCAGGTCGAGCAGTTGCCCGGCAATGCGGTTGGCGCGGCGGTTGAGTTCCTGATAGCTGACCTGACGTTCGGCGAATTGCAGCGCAATGGCGTGCGGCTGTTGCTCCGCCATTTGCTCGAAGCGCTGATGAATCAGGGTATGAGTGCCGAAACTCGCCACAGGAGGGCGCAATGACGGATGCGCTTCTCGCTGGGCAGGTGTCAGCAGCGGCAGGGCCATGACCGGTTGTTCGCTGTCTTGGACAAAGGCTTCCAGCAGTACCTGGAAGGATTGGGCGAAGCGCTCCACGGTTGCACGATCAAACAGGTCGGTGGCGTATTGAATCGCACCGCCCAGCGTTCCGGCGTTTTCCGCCAGAGACAGCATCAGGTCGAACTGCGAGGTTTCCTGAGCCTGATTCAGGGCTGTCAGGGTCAGGCCCGGCAACTTCAGCGGGCCATCGTCCGGGGTGTTGTTCAAGGACAGTGCAACCTGACACAACGGGTTATGGCTCAGGGACCGCGGAGGTTGCAGGGCTTCGATCACATGCTCGAAAGGTACTTCCTGGCGTTCATGGACCGCCAGCAGTGTGTCCCGGACCTGCACCAGCAGTTGCGCGACGCTCGGGCTGTCCTGCAATTGCACCCGCACCGGCAGCGTGTTGACGAAAAAGCCGATCAGGGATTCGACCTGCGCATTGCCACGGTTGGCAGTCGGCACGCCGATCACCACATCGCGCTCGTTGCCCAGCCGCGCCATCAGCACCGACCAGGCGCTGAGCAGGACCATGAACAGTGTGACGTCGTGTTGCTTGCAGCAGCGTTCCACCTGAGCGAGCAGTTGCGGGCTCAATGCCAGTGGTATGTCGGCACCGCGATAGCTTTGCAGCGCAGGCCTCGGGCGGTCTGCTGGCAGGGTCAGTAGTGTCGGCGCGCCACCCAGGTGCTCGCGCCATTGCTCAAGCTGGTTGACCAGTTGCGGGCCTGAAAGGGTTTCGCGCTGCCAGGCGGCATAGTCGGCGTACTGGATCGCCAGTGGTTCGAGCGATGGGGTATTGCCGTTGGCAAAGGCTTCATAAAGCTGCGCGAACTCCTTGACCAATACACCCACGGACCAGCCATCGGAGATGATGTGGTGCTGGGTGATATGCAGGCGATATTCGTCATCGGCCAGACGCACCAGGCTGCCGCGAATCAGCGGGCCTTGTTGCAAATCGAACGGCGCTGCCGCTTCGCGCTGGGCGATACGTGCCGCGCTGGATTGTGCCTCCTCGAAAGGCAGGGCACGCAGGTCGTGTTCGGT
This sequence comes from Pseudomonas cichorii, assembly GCF_015471405.1. Lineage (GTDB taxonomy): Bacteria > Pseudomonadota > Gammaproteobacteria > Pseudomonadales > Pseudomonadaceae > Aquipseudomonas > Aquipseudomonas serbiensis. Next base: position 520,989 of record NZ_BLVZ01000001.1, on the reverse strand, counting down.
CAGGCTGAAGCCGCTGTCGGTGGCGGCAATCACCTGAACCGGCTGTTCACCGATACGCTTGAAGGTGGTGCGCAGCCCTTCGTGACGTGCCACCAGATGATCCAGTGCAGCTTTCAAGGCCTGAGTGTTCAGGTCGCCGCGCAATTGCAGGGACGCCGGCATGTGATAAGCGATGCTGGCATTGGGGTCCAGTTGATCGAGGAACCACAGGCGCTGTTGAGAGAAGGACAGGACCAGCGGAGCTTCACGGCCGACGGGCTGAATGTCGGCAACTGTGGTCTGTTCCAGCGCACCGATGACCCTGGCCAGTTCTTCGACGGTAGGATGGCTGAACAGCTCACGCAGCATCAGTTCGCCGCCCAGCACCTGACGAACACGGGACACCAGTTGCGCGGCCAGCAGCGAGTGGCCACCCAGCTCGAAGAAGCCGTCACGACGCCCTACGCGCTCAACGCCCAGCAGTTCCTGATAAATCTGCGCCAGTGCCTGTTCGGTGGTGCCCTGTGGCGCTTCATAGCCGCGCTCGGACATGGAATCTACGCCAGCAGCGGGCAGGGCATCCTGATCCAGTTTACCGTTGGCGGTCAGTGGGTAAGCGTTCAGGCTGACAAAGGCGCTGGGCACCATATAGTCCGGCAAGGTCGCGCCCAATTGCTTGCGCAGGGCCGCCACTTCAATCACGGCTTCCGGCTCGGGAATCAGGTAGGCGATCAGGCGTTTGCCCTGGCGGGCATCGTCGCGGGCCAGTACGCGCACTTCATACACGCCTTCGCAGGCCAGCAACTTGGCCTCGATCTCGCCCAGTTCAATACGGAAGCCACGAATCTTGACCTGAGCGTCCATGCGGCCCAGGTGTACGATCTCGCCATTGCTCAGCAATTTACCCAGGTCACCCGAGCGATACAGGCGCTCACCGGGGCGCAGCGGGTCGTCGATGAAACGCTCGGCAGTGAGTTGCGGACGATTCAGGTAGCCGCGCCCGACCCCAAGGCCACCGACACAGATTTCCCCCGGTACGCCCACCGGCAGCAGACGCTGTTTGCCGTCCATGACGTAGGTCACAGTGGTCGGGATCGGCCGTCCTACATTGGAAATGCCGGCGTTGATGTCGTCGGTCTTGATGTGCTTGAAGGTCACATGCACGCAGGTTTCGGTGATGCCGTACATATTGATCAGCACCACCTCGGGGAAAGCGCCATGGAACGCTGCCAGACGGTTCACTTCCAGGCTTTCGCCGCCAAAGATCACGTATTTCAAGGCGCGCAGAGCGGTTTCCTTGTGTCCCAGCGCTGCTTCGCTCAAGGGCAGGAAGGCCGAGGGAGTCTGGTTGAGGACCGTGACCTGCTCGCGTTCGAGGAAATCGAGGAACAGCGCCGGATCACGGCGCTCGGGTTCCGGCACCAGCACCAGACGCCCGCCGTGCAGCAAGGCTCCGAACATTTCCCATACCGAGAAATCGAAGGCGTTGGAGTGGAACAGCGTCCAGACATCGTCGCTGCCGAAGCTGAAAGGGCTGCGGCTGTTGTGCAGCAGGCGTACTACGTTGCGGTGTTCCAGCAAGGTGCCCTTGGGCTGGCCGGTGGATCCCGAGGTGTAGATCACGTAGCACAAGTGGCCCGGCGCCGTCAGGTTGTCCAGGTTTGTAGCGGTAATGCGCTCTTCGTTCATCGAGGCGGGATCGAAGACTTCAAGATCCGGGTCTGCCAGGGATGCTGCTGTCTCTGCCCGTGCGATGATCTTGCGCACGCCGCTGTCTTTCAGAATGTAGGCCATGCGGTCGGCAGGCGAGGCCGGGTCGATGGGGACATAGGCTGCTCCGGCCTTGAGCACGGCCAGGGTGCTGACAATCATGTCCAGCGAGCGGTCCAGCAGGATCGCGATCAATTCCTGCGCGACGACTCCGCTGGCACGCAGGCGATGAGCCAGGCGGTTGGCCCGCTCATTGAGGGCCTTATAGGTGAGCTGACCCTCGCTACTGTTGACTGCAATATGTTCCGGTGTGGCCAGCACCTGCGCCTCGAACAGTTGGTGCAGTGTTGCATCCGTCGGGTAAGCGGCTTCGGTGTCGTTCCAATGCAAGGCCTGAAGGAGTTTTTCCTGTTCATCCAGCAGCGGGATGTCATCCACCGGTTGTTCGGCATCTTCAGCAAAAGCATCCAGCAGGCGCACGAAATGCTGCATCAGTTGCGCGATGAAGTCCTGATCGAAGAAGTCGGCGTTGTAGGTCATGTGGCCTTGCCACTGAGCTTCGCTGGCGACGATCAACAGATGCAGGTCGTTCTTGCCGTAACCCAGGCTGGTTTCCAGGGTACGCACTCCAAGGCCTGCAACCTGATCAGGCGTCTGGCGAGCCTGTTCAAAGTTGAACAGCACATCGAACAGCGCGGTGCGGCTCATGTCCTTGTCGGGATTGAGGGCCAGTACCAGTTGGTCGAACTGCATGTAGCGATGTTTGTGGGCCTGAGCCAGTTTTGTCGAGGTCTGGGTCAGCAAGCCTTGCAGCGAGGTGTTTTCATCGCAGGCACCGCGCAGCACCAGCAGGTTGCCGACTGGGCCGACCATGTCCTGCAAGGCCACGTCTTCGCGGCAGGCAGCGGTGGTGCCGATCACCAGTTCGTCGTGCCCGGCATAGCGACGCAGCAGGGCGGTGAATGCACTCAGGGCCAGGCTTTGGGTCGAGACTCCGGCGCGGCGTGCGACGGCTTCGATAGCCTTGACCTGTTTGCCAGTGAGGGCAAAGGCATGGGTGGCCGGTGTAAATACGTGAACCGCTGCGCGAGGACGGTTTAGAGGCAGCTCCATGGGCTGAAGCTTGCCGCGCAGCTGGTAGGCCCAGAACGAATGCAGGGATTCACGGGTGGCGGCAGGCAACTGACGCTGCCATTGGGCGAAATCGCGATAGGCCACTGGCAGTTCCGGAAGCTGCGGTTCGCGCTCCGAGCAGGCCGCGTCATACAGCTCCAGCAAGTCGCGCTTGATGATCTGCATCGAAGCCCGATCGGCCAACAGGTGGTGAACGGTAATGGCCAGCACGGCCTCTTGAGTACCGTCCTGTACCAGCGTCGCCCGCACCAGGCCACCGCCGTCCATATGCAGCGGCTGTGTCGCATCTTCCAGCGCAACGGCGGTGCATTGATCGGTTGTTGCTTGCAGGCAGTTGAGGGGCAGCGAGGCGTTCTTTTCAAAACGCTGCCAGGCTCTGGCGCCATCGCTGAGTACCCGACAGCGCAGGACTTCATGGCGAGCCATCAAGTCATTGAGGGCCGTTTGCAGCGCGGTGGTATTGATTTCACCACTGAGTTCCAGCAACAGCGGGATATTGTGGTAGATCGGGTTGGCGGCATACAGGTAGCCGGTTTCAAAGGTATCGACGAACCAGATACGTTCCTGGTGCCAGGACAATGGCGTTTCCAGAGCATCGTGGCTGACAGGCTGCACCTGTGGCAGTTCAAGATCCGGGTCCAGGTCCAGCGCGCCGACCCGGGTCTGTGGTGCATCGGTGAAATAGCGCAGCACTCGCTCGAAGCGCCGGGAAAGTCGTTCGATGGTCGAGACGTCGAACAGGGCCGTGGAGTAGGACAGGCTGCACACCAGTTGCTCGCCGCCCTCGTCAATGTGCAGAGACAGATCGTGCTGGGTGTCTTCCTGACGCGAAGACAGGAATTCCAGCGTCAGGCCCGGCAGGCTCAGCTGTTCTGCGTCGTTGCCGGCGTTGGTGTACAGCATGGTCTGGAAGATCGGGCTGTGGCTGGCACTGCGCGGTGGCTTGAGTGCTTCGACTACCAGGTCGAAAGGCGTGTCCTGATAGCTCGACGATTCCAGCATCAGGTTGCGCACCTGGGCCATGACTTCATCCAGGCTCGGATCAGCCTGCAAACGGACACGCAATGCCAGGGTATTGGCAAAGAAGCCGATCAGACCTTGTACATCCTGGCGGTCACGATTGGCGGCGACAGTGCCGATCACTACGTCCTGCTGGCCGCTGATGCGGGTCAACAGCACGGCCCAGGCCGCCATCAGGGTCATGAATGGCGTTGCGGCGCGCAACTGGGCAAAGGCACCGATTGCGCGAGACAGCTCCTTGGGCAGAGTGAATTTCAGGGTGCTGCCTTCATGGCTTTGTACTGGCGGGCGAGGCCGGTCAGTGGGAACCGTCAGCAGGACGGGTGCGCCGCTCAGGTGATTACGCCAGAACTCCACATGTTGTGTCTGGAGGTCGCCATTCATGCGTTGACGTTGCCAGGCAGCGTAATCGGCATACTGGATCGACAAGGGCGGCAGCGGGTTCGGCTGGTTGCCGACAAAGGCTTCATAAAGCGCCGAGAACTCCCGGACCAGCACTTCAATGGACCAGCCATCGGAAATGATGTGGTGCTGGGTGATCAGCAGCAGGTGTTCTTCATCGGTCACTTGCAGCAGGCGACCGCGAATCAGCGGCCCTTCCAACAGGTCGAAAGGCTCGGCGGCTTCGGCTTCGCTGATCCGGGTGGCGCTCAGGCGTGCCTGTCCGGGCGACTGCTCACGCAGATCCTGCTCCACCAACACAAAGCCACTGTCGGCAGCGGCGATGACTTGCACCGGTTGCTCGTTTTCTTGCTTGAAGGTCGTGCGCAGGCTTTCGTGACGCGCCACCAGATGGTCGAGTGCGGACTTGAGTGCCGATCTGTCCAGACTGCCCGTCAGGCGCAAGGCCGCAGGCATGTGATAGGCCACGCTGGCGGTGTGATCGAGCTGGTCGAGGAACCACAAGCGTTGCTGGGCGAATGACAGCGGCAGCGCGGCGCTGCGGTCGGCCGCTTCGATTGCATCCTGCGGTGCCCGTTCGGTACGGCTGGCGCCACGTTGCTGGAGCAGGCGCAGCAGGGCGGCGCGTTTCAACTGGTCGAGACTTTCGTTACGGTCGTTCAATTCAGGCATCCTTGGAGACAATAGCGAGCAGGTCGCTTTCAGAGAGCAAAGCCAGTTCCTGTTCGAGCGCGAGCAGGTCGTCGGCGTCGTACAGCGCCAGTTGCAAGGTGTTGATGTGGTCGGCCAGAGCCATCAGCGAGTTCTGTTCAAAAAGGGTTCTGAGAGGAATGTCGACGCCGGTTTCCTCACGAATCCGCAGGGTCAATTGCACCGCTGTCAGGGAGTGACCGCCCAGCTCGAAGAACGAATCGTTACGACCGATGTGCTCGAAACCGAGCAGGTCGGCCCACAGGCTGGCCAGCAATTGCTCGGTCTCGCCACTCGGGGCTTCATAGGCGCGCTGGGCAAAGGCTTGCTGGTCCGGTGCTGGAAGCCGTGCGCGGTCGAGCTTGCCGTTGGGGGTCAATGGCATGGCATCGATGATCACGAAAGCGCCGGGCAGCATGTACTCGGCCAGTTGCGGCGCGAGTTCTTCGCGCAATGCCGTGGCACTGAGGACATGACCGGCCTGCGCGACCACATAGGCCACCAGCCGTTTCTCGCCGGGCACGTCTTCGCGGGCGATGACGGCCGCTTCCTTGACCCCGGCACAGCCGGCAAGCCGGGATTCGATTTCCCCCAGCTCGATCCGGAAACCCCTGACCTTGACCTGGAAGTCGTTACGGCCCATGAACGCCAGGCTGCCGTCGCTCAGGTAACGGGCCAGATCGCCGGTCTTGTACAGGCGGGCATCGGCTTCGTCGCTGAACGGGTCGGCCAGGAAGCGTTCGGCATTGGCGGTTTCCAGGTTCAGGTAGCCGCGAGCGACCCCGTGGCCACCGATATACATTTCCCCCGTAGTACCGAAAGGCACGGGGCGCAGGTGTGGGTCCAGCAGGTAAATACGGGTATTGGCCATGGGTTTGCCAATGCTCACCAAGGCTTCCATCGGCCGGTCGCCTGCTGCTTCGCCCACATAAGCGGCGGTACAGGATACGGTCGCCTCGGTAGGGCCGTAGGTGTTCACCAGTCGGGTGTGAGCCGGCCGGATCCTGGCCCATTGCTCCAGCTTCTGCGCCGACAGAGCATCGCCGGTCACGTTGATCAGCCGCACATTGCCCAGGCAGGCCAGGGCGCGCTCCGGTTGTGGGTGCCAGCCGCCGACCAGGCTGTGCCAGTGGGCCGATGTCATGTGCAGCACCGTTGGAGCCGCTTCGCCGATCAGCCCGTCAGTGCCGAAAATCTCCTGCGTCGGCATCAAAGTGGCGCCTGCCAGCAGGGCCGGGAAAATTTCCTCGACCGACAGGTCGAAGTTCGGCGAGTTCTGCTGCAATACCAGATCGTCCGAGGTCAGTTCGAACAGGCTGGCTGCATCCAGGCTGTAATTGACCAGGCTGCGGTGCTCGATCATTACGCCTTTGGGCAGGCCGGTCGAACCCGAGGTATAGATCACGTAGGCCAGGTTTCTGGAACTCAACGCCAAGTCCGGGTTGTGCTCCTGTTCCGGGTTGCTCCGGGTCAGGAACCCGGCATCGATCAGCAATGTCGGGATCGACAGCTCAGGCAGCGAATTCAGCCGTCCAGCCCGGCTGAGCAAGACCTTCGGTGCGCTGTCGGTCGCAATATGCGCCAGCCGCTCGGCCGGATAATCGGGGTCCAGTGGTACATAGGCGCCACCGGCCTTGAGAATGCCCAACATGCCGATGATCAGTTCCGGGCCACGCTCCAGCAGCAAGGCGACCCGATCGTCCGGTTGCAGACCCTGGGCCAGCAACTGGTGGGCGACGAGGTTGGCCTGACGGTTGAGTTCCTGATAGCTCAGGTTCCGCTCGCGGTCCCGGACGGCAATCGCCTCGGGCTGGCGCAGCACCTGTGCTTCAAAGAGCTGGTGGATGCAGGTGTCCTGCAGATAGGCCGTCTGAGACTGGTTGAGTTCGACCAGCACTCGCTGACGTTCTTCGTCCGATAGCAGGTCCAGGTCGGCAAGCTCGATGTCCGGATTTTCCGCCAGTGCCTGGACCAACAGTTTCAGGGCTTTGAGTGTCATGTCGGCGATGCGCCGGGCATCCATGACCGGCACACTTTGCAGGGTGAGTGTCAGGTGCTGAGGATAATCGTCCACCGACAGCGACAGCGGATAGTCGCCGTTATCGACGTCGGTCAGCACCCGTATGCCGGGCCAGTCCGCCAGCCCTTCGGCAGCCCGGGCATGCAGGCGGTAGTTGAGCAGGCTGGTAAACAGCGGCAGGCCAGTGTCGATACCGCTGCAACTCTGGGCGGTGGTCAGTGCAGCCTGTTCGTGGCCCAGCAACTCGCTCAGGTCCTGATGAGTTTCGCCGATCAGGCCCTGAACGCTTCGTCCTGCCAGTTGTACGCGCACCGGCAGGGTATTGATAAACATGCCCACGGCACTTTGCGCCCCGGCACCGCCTTGCAGGCGGCCGGAGAGTACGGTGCCGAACACCACGTCATCGCGGCAAGTGCAACGTGCCAGCACCATCGCCCAGGCTGCATGCAGGATCGTCGCGGGCAGTACGCCGCGGCTTCGGGCCTGGGTGCGCAGGCTCTGGGTGAAGTCTTCGTCGAGTGTCAGGATGTGGTTCTGGAAGTCGCTCTGCACATCCATCACGTCGAATGGCGCAGTCGGGCTGTCCACGTCTGCCAGACGCCGACGGAAGTAGTCCTCATGCAGTTCGACCGGGCTGGCCAGGGTCTGCGCGACAAACTCGCGATAATGCTGGGGTTCAGGCAGGCGGGCTGCGTCGCCGTCCATGATCGTGCGGATTTCGTCGAGGACGATGCCCAGGCTCACATGGTCGTTGATGATGTGATGGTCAAGCAGGGTCAGCAGCCAGCATTGTGTGTCTACATCATGGGTGATGTGGGCGTGGATCAGCGGTGCCTTGCCCAGATCGATACGCTGGCGGCCAGGCTCGGTGGCGCGTTCCAGTTGCCCGCGAATGTCGTCGCCTGTGAAGTCCAGACTGTTCACGGTCAGTCGTGCGTTGCGCTGTACTACCTGTAGTGGTTGCGGCAGGCCGCTCCAGTGTATTGAGGTGCGCAGGCTGTCATGCCGGTCGATGACCTGTTGCAGCGCCTCCAGGAAGGCATCGAGGGTTGCCCGCTCGCTGAATTCGAGGACCGAACGCACCAGATAGGCGTCGCCTTCCTGGTCCAGCAGATGGTGGAACAGGATTCCCTGCTGCAAAGGCACCAGTGGATAGACGTCCTGGATATTGGCCGCGCCGCCCGGTACTTGCATGACGATATGGTCGATGTGCGACTGGCTTAGCTCCACCAGCGGCAGCAGGTCCGGGGTCAGTTCTGTACAACCGGCCTGTATCGGGTTGGCCGGTGTCTCGAATTGCAATACGTTGCCGTGCTGCAAGGTCGCAGCCAGTTCGTGCAGGCTTGGCGCCGTGAATACGCTGCGCACGTCAGCGTTCAGGCCCAATTGACGCAGACGATCGATCAGCGTGACGGCCATCAGCGAGTGACCGCCCAGCTCGAAGAACCGGTCATGGCGCCCGACTTTTTCCAGCCCCAGCAGTTCCTGCCAGAGCGTGGCAAGCACGGTTTCGGTTTCGCCCTGGGGCGCTTCGTTCCGGCGGCTGGTGAAGGCCTGCTGATCGGGCACTGGCAAGGCGCGGCGGTCGAGCTTGCCGTTAGGGGTCAGTGGTAACGCATCGAGCTGAACGAAGGCGCTGGGCACCATGAAATCAGGGAGCCGTTCAAGCAGTTGCGCGCGCAATTGCTCCACGGACAGTGATTCGCCGCACAGGTAGGCGACCAGCCGCAGGTCCCTGGCCTGTCCGGGCGTGTCGTCCCTGGCCAGTACCACCGCCTGGCGCACGCCCGGACAGGCGGCGAGGGCGTTTTCGATTTCACCCAGCTCGATGCGCAGGCCACGGATCTTGACCTGATCGTCATTACGGCCCAGGAACTGCAAGGTGCCGTCCGGCAACCAGCGACCCAGGTCGCCGGTGCGGTACATGCGTTGTCGATCGTTGCCGAACGGGCAGATCGGGAAGCGTTCGGCGCTCAGTTGTGGCTGATTGAGGTAGCCACGTGCGACCCCGGCACCGCCGATATACAGCTCACCGACCACGCCAGTGGGCAGCGGTTCGCCATGGCGGTCGAGGACGTAGACCCGGGTATTGTCCAATGGCCGTCCAATGCTTCGGTTCGGGGTGTCCTGTGGCTGGACTTCAGCCGCAGTCGTCACGATGGTCGCCTCGGTTGGCCCGTAGGTATTGAGCAGCCTCGGAGTATGGCCAGGGCGTGCGAACCACTGCTGCACGGCCTCAGTGCTCAATTCCTCGCCACCGATGACCACCACGCGCACCTGCTCGGGAATCGGTGCCTTCTGGTCCTGAGCCAGTTGTTGCCAGAAACGCGTGGGCAGGCTCACCACACTCAACCTGTTTTCCGCACACAAGGCCCAGAAGTTGCTGGCGTAGGTGAGCCAGTCATCGTTGCGCAAGACCAGCGTGGCGCCGCTGATCAACGCGCCGAAAATCTCCTCGGTAGAGGCGTCGAAGTTGACCGACGCGAATTGCAGCGAGCGTTCTCCAGCGACCAGGCCGGTCAGCTTGCAGATTGCCGCCACTTCGTTGCGCAGGCCCGCATGTTCAAGCATCACGCCTTTCGGTGTACCGGTGGAGCCGGAGGTGTAGATCACGTAGGCCAGGTTCGATGCCGTCAGCCCAAGCGCAGCAGCATCCGGGTTGCTGTCATCGAGGGTGTTCCAGGGCTGGAACTCGTCATCCAGAGCAATCACTTGCAGGCCAGCGGGCAGTTCGCCCAGACGCTGCAAGGCCCCGTGCTCGCAGAGCAAGGCACGCGGTGCGCTGTCACGCAGCATGTACGCCAGGCGTTCCGCAGGGTACGCCGGGTCCAGCGGCACATAGGCTGCACCCGCCTTGAGGATCGCCAGCAAGGCGACGATCAGGCGCGGGCTGCGCTCGATGGCCAGTGCCACACGGTCATCGGGCTGGATGCCGGTGGCCAGCAGGTAATGGGCCAGGCGGTTGGCCTCGGCGTTCAGCTCGGCGTAGCTCAGGTGCCGGTCTTCGAAGATCAGTGCCAGTTCGTCAGGCTGATTGCGAACCTGTTGTTCAAACAGCTCATGGATGCAGGGATTGCCCGGTAATGGCCGTTCGGTTGCGTTCCAGCCATGCAGCACTTGCTCGCGCTCCTCCTCGTTGAGCAGCGGCAGGCGGCTGACCGCTTGCAGGTCGTTGCCCAGCAGACTGTCAAGCAAGGTCTGGAAGTGGGACATGAAGCGAGCAATAGTGCTGTCGTCAAACAGGTCGCTGGCGTATTCCACGCTGCCGGTCAGGTCGGTGCCGTCGTCGGTCAGTGACAGCGACAGGTCGAACTGGGTGCTGCGGTGCTCGTAGTCCTCGGCGCTCAGCGTCAGCCCCGGCAGTTGCAGGGCAGGTTCGGCGTCGCCGTTCTTCAGCGCCAGCATGCTCTGGAAGACCGGGCTGTGGCCCAGGCTGCGAGCCGGGTTCAGGGTTTCCACCACATGCTCGAAAGGCAGTTCCTGATGACTGAAAGCCCCCAGCGTGCTGGCTTTCACTTGCTCAAGCAGTTGCGTGACGGTCGGTTCGTCGTCCAGCCGTACGCGGATCGCCAGGGTATTGACGAAGAAGCCGATCAGCGACTCGGTTTCCTCGCGTTGCCGGTTGGCGACCGGTGTGCCGATCACGATGTCGGTCTGTCCGCTCAGGCGTGACAGCAACGCTGCCCAGCCCGCCATCAGAGTCATGAACAGGGTATTGCCATGGCGGCGACTCAGGGCACGAAGCCCCGACGTCAGTTCAGTGGGCAACGCGACGTTGTACTGGCCGCCTGCATGGCTCTGGACCAGTGGACGAGGGCGGTCGGTGGGCAGTTCCAGCAGGGTAGGCGCGCCCTGCAGGTGTTGCTGCCAGTAATCCTTCTGCGCCTGCAAGCGTGAGCCCGACAGCCATTGCCGCTGCCAGACGGCATGGTCGGCGTACTGGATGGCCAGAGCAGGCAGCGGATCGGTCTCGCCTTTGGCGAAAGCACTGTAAAGCGCGCTGAATTCGTCGATCAGCACGCCCAGCGAAGCACCGTCGGAAATGATGTGGTGCAGGGTTACCCAGAGCCGATGCTCGTCATCGCCCAGGATGACCAGATGCGCCCTGACCAGCGGCCCTTTGGCCAAGTCGAAAGGCCGGGCCACTTCTTCCTCGGCCATGCGTTGCAGAGTGAGCCGGTCCACTGGATGGGTGACGGTGGTTTCACTGATGACGATGCCACTGCCTGGCGCCGCGATATGCTGCTGCACTTGCGTGCCATGGCGCTCGAAGGTGGTACGCAGGCTTTCGTGGCGCTCCACGATCCTGGCCAGCGCCCGTTGCAGAGCAGCGCGGTCCAGCTTGCCGGTCAGGCGCAGCAGTGCCGGGATGTGATAGGCAGCGCTGGCGTTGCGGTCCAGTTGGTCGAGGAACCACAGACGCTGCTGGGCCAGGGACACCGGCAACGCTTGCTGGCGGTCTGCCAGAGGAATCGGTTGCGAACGGGATTGATCGGCCTGGGCGACATAGGCCGCCAGTTCCTGCAGCGAGGACTGGGCGAACAGCGTACGCAGGTCGATTTCAACACCCAGTTCGGTGTGCAGGCGAGCCTGTAACTGAACGCTCAGCAGCGAGTGGCCGCCCAGCTCCAGGAAGCCATCGTTGCGACCGACTCGCTCCACATGCAGCAAGTCCTGCCAGATGTTGGCAATCGCTTGTTCCACTTCACCCTGCGGTTCTTCATAGGCCCGGCTTGCCAGCGAGTCCTGGCCCGGAGCGGGCAGGGCGCGACGGTCGAGCTTGCCGTTGGCGGTCAGCGGCATGGCGTCCAGTTGCACGAAGGCGCTGGGCACCATGTATTCCGGCAAGCGCTTGATCAAACGTGCCCGCAGCTCTTCGGCAGAAGTCGGCTCGCCACAGACATAAGCCACCAACCGGTTGCTGCTGGCTTCGCCGGGGTTGTCTTCACGGGCAATCACTACCGCTTCACGCACCGCTGGAGAAGCCAGCAGTGCGCTTTCGATCTCGCCCAGTTCGATACGGAAGCCCCGGATCTTGACCTGGAAGTCGTTACGCCCGGCGTATTCCAGGCTGCCGTCGGCTTTCCAGCGACCCAGGTCGCCGGTCTTGTACAAGCGTGCCTGCTTATCACTGGAGAACGGGTTGGAGATAAAACGCTGGGCAGTCAGTTGCGGGTTATTCAGATAGCCGCGGGCCACACCGGCACCGCCGATATGCAGCTCCCCGGTCACGCCCACCGGCACTGGCTGACCACGCTTGTCGAGTACCAGCACCTGCATGTTGGACAGCGGCTTGCCGATGCTCGGGCGGTCGCCCAGCTCGCTGATCAGGCCCAAAGAGGCATCGACCGTACACTCGGTCGGGCCGTACATATTGTAGAAATGGATATTCTGGCTCTGGCGCAGTTTGTCCCAGGTCGCAGCATTCAGGGCTTCGCCACCCAGCAGGACGCTGACCGGCTGGTAGCTGCGGCGCTCCAGCAAGCCAGCCGCCAGCAGAGTATCCAGCTGTGATGGCGTGGAATCGAAGGCATGGACCTGATGTTTCTCAAGGAAATCCAGCAGTTCATGGCCGCTGGCCCGGATCAGCGGTGGAATGATGATCAGGCGATGGCCGAAGAACAGTTGCGCGATGCCCTTGATGGACATGTCGAAGTAGAAGCCAGCATTGAGCGCGATATTGGCCTGTGGTGGGCAATGGGCGTGGGTGGTCTGCGCCATGACGTGGCTGAAGTTGAACACCGAACGGTGTTCGACCATCACACCCTTGGACTGCCCGGTTGAGCCGGAGGTGTAGATCACATAAGCCAGGTTCTCGGCACTCAAGCCCACGGATTCCGGGTCAAAGTTCTCGTCGTACTGCGGATCGTCATCGATGACTGCCGGGTCGTGCTCATCGAGCAGGATCAGCGCCGGGCAATAGCGAGCTGCAGGCAGGTGAGGAGTCAGGGTCTTCTGGCACAGCAGCAAACGGGCGGCACTGTCCTTGAGGATAAAGGCGATGCGATCAGCCGGGTGATTGGGGTCGATTGGCACATAAGCGCCGCCGGCCTTGAGCACCGCGAGCAGGGCCACGATCATCTCGACGCCGCGATCCGCAAAGATGGCGACCCGTTGTTCTGGCTGAATGCCGTGTACCAGAAGACGCTGGGCCAACTGGTTTGCGCGGCGGTTTAACTGAGCATAGGTAAGCTGTTGTTGCTCGAAAACCAGAGCGATGGCATCCGGTCGGGTCAGCGCCTGAGCCTCGAACAAGGTCTGCAAGGGTCTTGGCGTACCGAAGTCGATGGCAGTCTGGTTGAAACCGGTCAGTACCTGCTGGCGTTCAGCTTCGGACAGGATGTCGAGGGTGTCAGCCAGACGCAGCGGCGTCTGTTCCAAAGCGTCGACCAGCGTACTGACAGCCTGGATGAAATAGCTGGCAACACGCTGCGGATCGACACCGGCGGCTGTCTGGGTGGTCAGTGAGAAACCTTGGCCTTCATCGGCCACGGCGACTTCAATCGGATAGTTGGTGCGTGCCTCGTTGCTGAGGAAACGCACGCCATTCCATTGCAGTACGGCCTCGTCATTGGCCAGAGATCCACCATCGGTCTGATGGCGATAGTTGAGCAGGGTGGTGAACAGCGGCAGAGACGCCGGTACGCCGCTGCAACGCTGGGCCAGCGCCAGCGAGGCCTGTTCGTGACCGAGCAACTGGCCAAGATCCCGGGCCACTTCGCTGACCAGTTCGCGGACACCTTGCCCGGCAAGGCTGATGCGCACCGGCAGGGTATTGATGAACACCCCCAGCGCCCGTTCGGAGCCGGACGAACCTTGCAGACGGCCCGACACCACAGTGCCGAACACCACGTCGCTCTGATCGGTGCAGCGGGCTAGAACCTGCGCCCAGGCTGCATGGAACAGCACTGCTGGAGTCATGCCCTGGCGGCGGGCCTGCTCGCGGATGGCGTGGGCCAGCTCCGGTTCCAGGTACTGGCTGATTTCGCTGACGTCGGCTCCGTCGCCTTGCACATTGAGCAGATCGAAAGGGGCGGTAGGTGTATCGATTACTGCCAGACGTTCGCTGAAATAGGCTTCGTGAACCTCGGGCGTGCTGGCCAGGGTCTGGGCGACGAAATCCCTGTAAGGCATCGGTACCGGCAGTTGATCACTGCGATCCTGCATGATCGTCTGGATTTCTTCGAGAATGATCGCAAGGCTGACGTGGTCGCTGATCAGGTGATGATCGAGCAACGCCAGCAGCCAGCGCCGGGATTGCGGGTCCTGGACGATCCGGGCACTGAGTAGCGGTGCCTTGGTCAGGTCCATGCGCAGATGGCGCGGGTCGCTTGCCCGTTGCAGTTGTTCAAGGGCTGTCGAGTGGCCTTTGAGTGCCAGTGTCTCTACCGGCAAGGTGGACTGACGCTGAACGATCTGCACCGCCTGTGGCAGGCCGCTCCACTGAACGGAACTGCGCAGGATGTCGTGGCGGTCGATGACCTGCTGCAAGGCGTCGAGAAAGGCATCCAGGTGGGTGCGGTCGTCGAATTCGATCAGCGAGCGCACCAGATAGGCGTCGCCCTCGTGACCCAGCATGTGGTGATAGAGAATGCCCTGCTGTAATGGCACCAGCGGGTAGATGTCCTGGACATTCGCTGCGCCGCCCGGCACTCGCTGGGCCAGGGTGTCCAGTTGTTGCTGGCTCAATTGAACCAGCGGCAGCATGTCCGGCGTCAGCGCCGTGCAGCCATCGGGAATCAGGTTCGCCGGGGCGACGAACAGCGAGTCGTTGCCGCCCTCGATGGCTGTGGCCATGTCCCGCAACAGTGGTGTACTGAACACGGCCCGTACATCGGCGACCAACCCTTGCTCACGCAAACGCTCGATCAGGCTGACGGCTTTCAGTGAGTGCCCGCCCAAGGCAAAGAAGTGATCGTTACGGCCTACGGTTTCAATGCCGAGCACTTCTTGCCAGGCCTGCGCCAACAAGGTTTCGGTGGCACCTTGGGGCGCCTCGTGTGCGCGATTGGCATAGGCTTCGGCAGTGGGCTCGGGCAGCGCCTTGCGGTCCAGCTTGCGGTTGGCAGTCAACGGGAAGGCCGGCAGGCTCACGAACGCAGCGGGCATCATGTATTCAGCCAGTAGCGGAGTCAGTTGCGCGTGCAGCTCTGACGCCTCGATGCTCTGGCCGTCACGGGGAACGACATAGGCCAGCAGGCGCTTTTCACCTGCACTGTCGGCGCGGGCAATGACCGCCGCTTCCTTGATGCCCGGCAGGCTGCCCAGGCGAGCCTCGATTTCTCCCAGTTCGATGCGGAAGCCCCGCACCTTGACCTGGAAGTCATTGCGGCCCAGATATTCGATACGTCCGTCCGGCAGATAGCGGGCCAGGTCACCGGTCTTGTACATGCGGGCGTCAGGCTGATCGCTGAACGGGTCTGCCAGGAAACGCTCCAGAGTAATGGACTCCAGATTCAGATAGCCTCTGGCTATGCCATCGCCGCCGATGAACATTTCCCCCGAAGCACCGAACGGTACGGGTTGTTGCTGCTCGTCCAGCAGATAGATCCGGGTGTTGGCCATGGGTGTGCCGATGGTGGCATTGCCGCTGGCTTCGCTATCGTCGGCAGAACCCTGCACATAGGCGGCAGTGCAAGACACCGTCGCTTCGGTCGGGCCGTAGGTATTGACCAGCTTCACATGGGCCGGGCGGATGGTTTCCCACTGTTGCAGCTTTTGTGCGGACAGCGCATCGCCGGTCACGTTGATCAGGCGCACGTCTTTCAACTGCCTTGTGGCCAACTCGGCATTCAGGTGCCATTCACCCACCATGGTGTGCCAGTGGGCGGCGGTCATGTGTACCATGGTCGCGACGGGTTCATCGTCATCCTGCCGGGTGCCGAACAGGCTGCGGGTCGGTTTCAGGGTCGCGCCAGCCAACATGGCCGGGAAGATTTCTTCGATGGAAAGATCGAAGTTCAGGGTGTTCTGCTGCAACACGGTGTCGCGGGTGCTCAGCTCGAACAGACGGGCCGCATCGAGGCTGTAGTTGACCAGTGAGCGGTGTTCGATCATGACCCCTTTCGGGTTGCCGGTGGAGCCGGAGGTGTAGATCACATAAGCCAGATGCTCAGGCTTCAGGTCGGCAACGAACGGATTGTCATCGCGGCCCTCGATGGGCTCATCCAGCAGCACCAGCGGGATCGACAGTTGTGGCACGCGCCCCAGAACCTCGTGCTGGCTGACCAGCACCGAGGGCGCGCTGTCTTCCAGCATGTAGGCAATGCGTTGTTCAGGATAATCCGGGTCCAGCGGCACATAGGCCGCGCCCGCCTTGAGAATACCCAGTAAACCGACCACCATCCTGGCGCTGCGCTCTACGCAGATCGCCACCCGGTCGTCTGGTCGAACCCCCAGGCCGATGAGGTGATGCGCCAGGCGGTTGGCCTGCCGGTTGAGTTCGCTGTAGCTCAGGCGCTGGCCCTCGAAAGCCACTGCCAGCTCATCGCCGCGCACGCTGGCCTGATCCTCGAACAGACTATGGATGGTCCGGTCGTGGGGGTAAGGTGTGCGGGCGGGGTTCAGATCCTGCAGCACCCGCTGACGCTCGCTGGCGTCGAGCAGTTCGATATGTTCCACCACCGAGCGGTCGTCGTCGGCCATCGCTCGCAGAATGCGCTCGAAGTAACCGAGATAGCGCTGTGCTGTGGCTTCATCGAACAAGGCGGTGGCGTATTCGAGGTTGCCACTCAGGCGGCCATTGGTTTCACCCAGGTCAAGGGACAGGTCGAATTTGGCGATATCGTTCAACAGGCCAAGGTCTTCAAGCAGCAGTTCGCCCAGTTCGGCCTGGCCGACGCCGGTGTCCTGCCAACTGAGCATGGCTTGAAAGATCGGGGTGTGGGACAGGCTGCGGAACGGATTGACGATTTCCACGACCTGCTCGAAAGGCAGGTCCTGATGACGCTGGGCAGCCAGGGTCTGGGCCTTGACCCGTGCCAGCAGCGATCCGACATCGGGTTGCCCCGAGGTGTCGACACGAATCGCCAGGGTGTTCACGAAGAAGCCGATCAAAGGTTCGACCTCGGAACGGGTCCGGTTGGCCATGGGTGAACCGATCACCACTTCGTCTTGCCCGCAAAGGCGGCTGAGCAGGGCGGCCCAGGCGCTCATTACGGTCATGTACAGGGTCGCGCCGTGACGTTGCCCCAACGTCTTGAGGGCCTGGGTCAGCTCTTCGTCAAAGGCCACCGGCAAGCTGGCGCCGCTATAGCTCTGTTCCGCCGGGCGTGGCCGGTCGGTTGGCAGGGTCAGCAGTGCTGGCGCATCGGCCAGTGTTTCCTTCCAGTAGCGGCTTTGCTTCTCCAGCACCTCGCCGGTCAGCCAGCGACGCTGCCAGGCAGCGTAGTCGGCGTATTGCAACGCAAGAGGCGGCAATGGGTCGGCATGACCCTGACGCAGCGCGTCATAGAGCGCGGCCACTTCACGGGTCAGCACGCCAATCGACCAACCATCGGAGATGATGTGGTGCAGCGTCACCAGCAGTACATGCTCGGTTTCACCCAGGCGAATCAGCGTGCCACGCACCAGCGGGCCGCGCTCCAGGTCGAAAGGTGCCAGAGCTTCTTCATGGGCCAGGGCCTGCATCTGCTGTTCGGCATCTGCCTGGCCCGACAGGTCGATGCGTTTCAGGGTAAAGCCGATGTTCTCGGCATCGATGACTTGCACCGCCTGCTGACTGGCATGGGGCACGAAACGGGTGCGCAATACCTCATGGCGGGTGACCACACGATCCAGAGCGCTTTGCAGTACCGAAACGTCGAGCGTGCCACGCAGGCGCAAGCCCGCCGGCATGTGATAAGCCTCGCTGGCACCTTCCATCTGCGCCAGAAACCACAGGCGCTGTTGGGCGAACGACATGGGCAGGTCTGCTTCACGGTCAACCGGCGTGATGTCCGGCAGGCTGCTTCTGCCTGCGCTTGCCGCAATCTGCGCAAGATCCGCAAGTGTCGGGTGGGCAAACAGCTCCGCCAGATCCAGCTCGATGGACAGTTGCTGGCGCATCTGGGAAATCAGTTGAATGGCCAGCAACGAATGGCCACCCAACTCGAAGAAGTGGTCTTCACGCCCCACTTGAGGGACTTTCAGCAGGTTTTGCCACAACTCGGCAAGGGCGTTTTCCAGCTGGCCTTGAGGCGCTTCATAGCGACGGCTGATCACGTCGTCTGCTGTCGGTGCTGGCAGCAGGCCGCGATCCAGTTTGCCGTTGCCAGTCAGCGGCAGGGTTTCCAGGCCGACATAAGCGGCAGGCACCATGTAGGCGGGAAGCTGGGCGTGCAGGTGGTCGCGCAGTTCACGGATATTCAGCGCAGAGTCGCTGGTCGAGGTGAAGTAGGCCACCAGACGTTTCTCGCCGGACGCTTCGTCGCGAGCCAGCACCACAGCTTCCTTGATGGCCTCATGCAGGGCCAGCTTGGCTTCGATCTCGCCCAGCTCGATACGCTGCCCCCGGATCTTGACCTGGAAGTCGTTACGGCCGATGTACTCGACCGCGCCATTGTCCAGCCAGCGGCCCAGATCGCCGGTCTTGTACAGGCGAGCCTGCGGGGCACGGGAGAACGGATCACGCACAAAGCGTTCGGCGCTCAGTTCAGGAAGGTTCAGGTAGCCACGAGCAACGCCCACACCACCAATGTTGATTTCACCCGCCACACCCACAGGCGTCGGCTGGCCATGGGGATCGAGGATATAGATCTGGATATTGGCGATAGGCCGGCCAATCGGCACGCTGTCGCCTTCGTCAGTCGGGCGGCAGTGCCAGGACGTGACGTCGATGGCGGCTTCGGTCGGGCCATAGAGGTTATGCAGCTCGACCGGCGCCAGTTGCTCCTCGAAACGTTTCTGCAGACTGCGAGGAAAGGCTTCGCCACTGCACAACACGCGGCTCAGGGCGGTAAAACCCTGATTGTCGCCATGCTCCAGAAACACTTCCAGCATCGAGGGGACGAAGTGCAACAGGGTGATGTTTTGTTCGCGCATCACCTGAGCCAGATAGGCAGGGTCCTGATGGCCACCAGGGAGCGCCATGTACAGATGCGCGCCGGTCAGCAGCGGCAGGAAGAATTCCCAGACCGATACGTCAAAACCGAAAGGTGTCTTTTGCAGCACTCGGTCGGTTTCATTGACCCGGTATTCGTCCCGTGCCCATAGCAGGCGGTTGACCACGCCCCGGTGCTCGTTCATCACACCTTTTGGCTTGCCGGTGGAGCCGGAGGTGTACAGCACATAAGCCAGGTGCGTGGCTTCAAGGCCCAGCAATGCCGGGTCTGGGTTGGTATTCGGGAACGCGGAGCGGTCAATGTCTTCGTCAACCAGCAGCACGGGGATGTCTGCCCGTGCGACGTTATCCAGCAATGCCCCTGAGGTCAGCATCGCCACCGGCGCACTGTCGTCGAGCATATAGTCCCGGCGATTGTCCGGCAGGTCCGGGTCTATCGGCACGTACGCGCCACCGGCCTTGAGGATTGCCAGAAGCGCGACCACCAGCTCGTTGCTACGGCGCAGGGCCACGGCGACCCGGGCATCCGGTGTTACACCTTGCTTGATCAGTTGATGGGCCAACTGGTTGGCACGCTGATTAAGCGCCTCGTAGCTCAACGACCGGCCGTTATGGTCGCTGACCGCAGCCGCATCAGGCGTACGTTCGACCTGCTGCTCGAACAGCCCGTGGATCAGTTCATCGCGAGGGTAGTCATGCTGTGTGGCGTTGAAGGTGTGCAGCACGCGGTCCTGCTCGGTTTGCGGCATGATCGGGAATTGCGCGACAGGCAGCGCGTGGTGCTCGATAAGAGCTTCAAACATCGACACCATGCGGCCCTGAATGACCTGGACTTCTTCCTGAGTGAAGAAGGCGGTGTTGAAGTTGAAGTCCAGATAAACATCGTCTGAGGCATGGTAGTCACGGACGAAGATTGCCAGTGGCAAACGCTCGTAACCGTTGTCCTGGGTGAAAATCTCGGTTTCCTGACCGCCCAGCGTCGCGTCGCCATTGAGGCTTTCAAATGAAATCGACACGTCAAAAAGCTGCCGACGACCTTGCTGGGCAAGCTTCAAGGTGCGGTTGAGTTCGGCAATCGGAAAGCGCTGGTGCCGATAGCAACGGCGCAACTGGCCTGCCGTGACCTGCATCAGGTCTATAAGCGAAGCCTGGGTATCGACTTCCAGACGGATCGGGCTGACCGACGAGAACATACCCACGGTCGCCTTTTGCCGGGCATTGGTACGGTTGTGGACCGGCATGCCGATCACGATGGAGTCTACGCCCGTGGTGCGACAGAAATAGGTGCTGATCACCGTCATGAACACGTGAGCCAGGGACAGACCCTGGCCGGTAGCGAACTCGGCCAGTTCGTTGAACAGTTTGCGCGGCATCATCGTCTGCACCTGGGCGCTGGGTGCAACGCCGTTACCAGGGACTGCAAAACGCTGTTGCAGCAGCGGCGGTGGCAACTCGGCGAAGACTTCCTGCCAGAACGCCCGGTCCCGCTCGAAACGACTCGATTCCAGGTAGCCGCGATCCTCTTCGAGGAAAGACAGATAGGACGGCCCTTGGGCCGGATCGTCTTCACCAATGAGCAGGCCGTTATAAGCCTGCTCCACTGCGCGCCCCATCAGCATGACGCTGATGCCATCGGTCATCAGGTGGTGATAGCGGGTCAGCCAGTAATAAAGCTGTGGCCCGCAACGCACCAGACGAACACTCCAGAGCACACCGGTCAGCGACGCAAAGGGGCGGCGGAACTCTTCCTGCAGGTACGCTCTGGCGACTTTTTCCGGGTCCTGCTCGCCGGAGAGATCCACCACTTCCAATGCCACATCGACCCGAGGCAGGACACGCTGGCAGGCGACGCCGTCCTGTACATCGAAACTCAGGCGCAGGGAATCGTGACGTTCCACAACCAGCTGGATGGCCTTCTCGAACAGCGGGACATTGATCTCGCCACGGATCTCCATCGCCATGCCTATGTTGTAGTAAGGCAACTCGGGATGAGCCATCTGATCGAGCCAGATACCTTGCTGGACGGAGGCGAGCCCGTACGCCGGGGTTTCTTGTTCAAGCACCTGGGGAGTGGACGAGGCCATGTTGGATCACCTGTATTGCGCAGTCAGTGAAGGCTCGTCTACGGGCGGTGGGCAGGCAGGCTGCAATGCGGACATTGCCCATCGGCGTGACGAATCATGAGGTTCGATCAATAAAAGTCGTCTCGGCGGTCGCAGTCGGTGAACCGGCTTTTCGAGAGAAGAATGCGCAATCGAGCAAACCATCCCGTGCCTGGGTACCGGGCGCTTCCGGGGAGCAATGGTTGGAAATTAGAGGATCGGTTCTGGACTGTCTGTCGCCGGAAGTGGGGACAAACAGCAGGCGCAGCACGGGTGGATCGGTGTACCCGAATACGGTGGCAGACAGCCCATGGTGGCGCAGGCCAAATGGCTTGATCGCCTTGCATTCGCCTGGCGAAAGGCAAATGACCTCACCTTGAAGGTCTTCCAGTAATTGCTGATGAAGGAGGTGCCATGCGCCCATCGTTTTATGAAGCCAGCCGTTTCCCGCAACTTGAAAACCTGGCCAGAAACTGGGAAGTGATTCGCGATGAATTTCAGGCTCTGGATGCGCCGACCCTGGAAATAAATCGCGTGAACAAGTCCATCACCGAGTTGTTCGAGGAACTGACCGAGCACGTCAATAACGGCGGCGAGTACGGCTGGCTCTGGGGGTGGGGCGACAACGACCAGTTGATGACCAACTGGACGCAATACGCGCTGGTGGCCTACGACCAGCCCATCCCGTTTGCCCAGCAAAAGATGCCTCGCACCCTGGAGCTGCTGAGCAACACGCCAGGCATCAAACTGTGTGCGTTGTTGCGCCTGGAGCCCAATGTGTTCCTGGGCACACATTCCCATGGCGGGACCTGGGAAGAGGGCTTGCTGCACATGCAACTGACCATCGATGCGCCGACCCGGCAGAACTACAACTACCTGAACGTCAATGGCCAGTTCAGCCAGAGCGTCAACGGCAATCTGGTGGTGTTTGATGGCTCACTCGATCACTTTGCGGTCAATGCATCGAATGGTGTAAGGACAGTGATGTATATGGAGTTCTATCGCGAGCAGCATATGGTGGGGCAGGCCTGATTGAGGCGTAGCGAATTCATTCGCGAAGGGCAGACAGAAATATGTCGTTTTGAATGCCTTCTCGCGAATGAATTCGCATTCTGCATGGATGCATTTCCGATTTAAATCAGTGCGGGTTCTTCCAGTTCTTCCATGAAGCGAAACGCGGTAGCGCACGAACGCGGGGCATGCTCGAAAAACGCCAGGTGGCTGCCGTTTTCTTCAACATGTAGGCGTGCCCCGTCGATAGTCTGGGCAATATGCCGTGAGCCACCGATGTGCGTGGTCTGGTCGCTGTCGCCAGCCACCACCAGCACCGGCACGACGATCTGGTCGAGCAGCACGTTCAGGTCAGTCTTGTTCAGTGCATCATTGAGTTTCGAGTAGCGGTAGAACAGCTCCGCATTGGTGTACGGAAACAGGGCCACGTGGGCAATGGGTTCCGGAGTAGTGACCAGCGTGGCCTGATCGACGAAGAGCATCTGCAGATCTGCAGCTTCGTTACGGTCGGCTGCGGCGGCTTCCATCAGCCACTCGAAATTGCGCTGATGAGCTGTGCGCAGATTGTCATCGGCCAGGTTGTAATCACCGTGCCAAAGGCTCAGCGAACGAACGCGCTCAGTATTGGCGGCGGCTGCGCACAAAGCGATCGCTGCGCCGCCACAGATCCCCATCAGGTGTGCGCTGTCATGGCCGAAGTGATCCATGACTGCGAACAGGTCCGCAACCTGAGCGTCGGCATCTACCTCCAGACGATCGAAGTCGATACAGGCCCCAAAGAGCCCGCGGGTTTCCCAGGCCATGACGAAGTAGCGTTCGCCCAGCGCCTGGAACCATTCGCGGCACAGCTCGAAAGGCAGGCCGCACGGCAGTGCAAGTACGATGGGCGCCAGTTGCCGGTTGGCACTGGCGTAAGTATTGAGCAGGACACCGTCGCGGGTGATCAGGCTCGATCGGGCGATGTCGGGCAGAGGAGGGCTGAAGTCGAAGTCCTGGATAAGCGCTTGTTGCGCCTGATCCGGTTCGGCAACGCCAAACAGCTCATAGTTGAAATCCAGCGCGGCACTGATTTTCCTGCTGATGAACAATTCAAAAGAGGACAGTTGCGCAATGGCATCGTGGCAGTATTCCAGGTGTCGGACGCCCAGGCGTTCGAAAACCAGGCTGACCGCCTTCTGTGTTGCTGCTACGCCGGGGCCGGCGATGATCGAACGATCATCCTCGGCCCCGAGGAAGCCGATACGAATCGGTTCGGGGAGGTTGGTCGCCAGATGCCGGAGCATCCTGACTGCCTCGCACAGGCGCGTCGCCGCGTCAGTGAAGTTGGACATGGTTAAACGCTCCTTACCAGACATGTGTGGTGACCTGCCGCCTCGATTACCGATGACTCAGTCTTCCCTGAACTTCTTGCCGCGAGTGGTTTCAGTCACCAGGCGGTTGTAGTCAGGAGTGGAATTGCCGATGACCTGCACCGCGCCGTATTTTTCCAGGCTGATCTTGCCCCCGTATTCCTCGATGTGATCGGAATCCGGGTAGACGTGGACGAAGGACGGTACATAGCGGGACGCGAAGCCCATGCGCATTTCCTGGCTTTCGCCGCTGTGCGGGTACGAGGCGTGCATCAGGGTCGACCAGAAAATGATGAACTGGCCGGCTTTCATCTGGATGGGCACAGCGCTGGCTTCGTCGGGTTTCCAGTTCTCGTCGATCTGCAACTGGCGATAGTCGTAGCCGAAGAAACCACGGCGTACGCCGTCCTTGACCACCGAGTTGGAGGTTTCCGGCGAGTAGCTCATGCGCTTGGTTTCGTCGTAGTTCATGCTGTTCTGCGTGCCGGGAATGAACTGCAGGCAGCCGTTGGCAATGCTCACGTCGGTGAAGGCCGTCCATACAGTGATGGTGCCGCCAAACTCTTCGTTTTCAGGCCAGATGATCTGCGGCTTGCCCGAAGCGTTGGCAAAGGTGTCTGCCTGGTGCCAGTCGGTGCCTTCATCGCCAGGGTATTTCGGGAAAAACTCGGTGCGCCAGCACAGTACATCCGGGCCGAGGATGCTTTGTACGCGGTCACAGATTTCCGGGCAGCCGATATGGGAGGCCAGGAAGTCGTCATCCAGGTGGCGGTCGTAGTTGGCGATGTTGGTGCCGCCGGAAATCGCGTCCAGATCCTGATAGGCCGCATGGCTGCGGTCCAGCAGGCGCAGGCGAAGGCGTTTCCAGACTTCCTTCATTTCATCCTGGTCATAGGCTGTGAAAGGGCCGATGAAACCGTTCTTCTCGAATGTGGCGCGTTCCTCCTTGGAAAGGTGGAATCGCTTGATTGCTGTTTCAGACATGTGCGTGTTCCTTTTCGGTCAATGGGCGTTGGCAAGGGAGGTGCGAATGCTGTCGGCAAGAATCTTGGCAGTGGCTCCGTTCGCGAGAGCGCCAGGGTTGAGGTCGACCTTGTAGTGAGCCTTGAGCAGGCTGAGTGAGCGGATCAGGGCCAGTGAGGTACCGCCGTGATCGAAGAAGTCGTCGTTCAGGCCAATGCCCTTGAGGCCGATGTCGTCGGACCAGACCTTGAGTACATGCAGCTCCTGTTCCGACAGGTTGCCCTGATCGATTTTGGCAAGGGAGGTACGAATGCTGTTGGCAAGGATCCTGGCTGTGGCTCCGTCCGCAAGGACGCCAGGGTTGAGGTCAACCTTGTAGTGAGCCTTGAGCAGGCTGAGTGAACGGATCAGGGCCAGTGAGGTGCCGCCGTGATCGAAGAAGTCGTCGTTCAGGCCAATGCCCTTGAGGCCGATATCGTCGGACCAGACCTTGAGTACATACAGTTCCTGCTCCGACAGGTTGTCCTGGTCGGTTGTGGCGCTGACGTGCTCAAGCGGCGAAGGCAGTTGCTGTTTGTCGATCTTGCCGTGGGCGGTGACCGGCAGTGCCGCCAGGCCAATGTAAGTCGAGGGACGCATGTAGTCCGGCAACTGTTGTGCGGCCAGGGCCGCCAGTTCACTGCGCAGTTCCTGGGTCACGGTCTGTGAGCCATCGGCGGGAACGACGTAGGCCACAAGACGCAAATCGCCCTGACCGTAGTCGTACGCGGTAACGTGACTGGCGGAGATACTCTTGCTCGACTGCAGGGAAGCTTCTACTTCGCCGGCCTCGATACGGAAGCCGCGAACCTTGAGTTGCTGATCGCTACGCCCGGCGTAGTGGTATTCGCCATGCTCGTCGAGCTTGAGCAGGTCGCCGGTGCGATAGGCACGGATGCCGCTGCCTGGCAGGGTGACAAAGCGTTCGGCCGTCAGGCCCGGACGGTTCAGGTAGCCCAGGGTCAGCCCGGCGCCTTCGATATACAGCTCGCCGATTTCGCCTGTGTTCACCGGCTGCTGTTTTTCATCCAGCAGGTGCAGGCTCCAGCCATCCAGCGGTTTGCCGACAGATACGGTAGCCGATGTTTCGAGGTCCTGGCCGCGTACCCGTTTGTGGGTGGTGTGCACAGTGGCTTCGGTGATGCCATACATGTTGATCAGGGCTGGCAGCGCGTCACCATGACGTTCGACCCATGGACGCAGCACGGTGGCGGGCAATGCTTCGCCGCCGAATACCACGTAACGCAGCGACAGACGCTTGCTGGCCTGGCTATCTGCTTCGTCAAGACCGCGGAAGGCCGATGGCGTCTGGCTCAGGACAGTGACCTGATTGCTGATCAGCCACTTTCTGAAGGTCTCAGGCGAGCGGGAGATTTCGTAAGGCACGATGGCGACCTGGCCACCGTGAGCGAGCGCGCCCCAGATTTCCCAGACAGAGAAATCGAAGCCGATGGAGTGGAACATCGACCAGATGTCATTTTGAGTGAAATGGTAGATGCGCTGAGTGCTTTCCAGCAGGCTGCTGACGTTGGCATGGGTTACCAGTACGCCTTTGGGTTCGCCCGTGGAGCCCGAGGTGTAGATCACGTAGGCCGGAGCCTGAGACGCATCGGCGCTGCTGGCCTTGAATTCGCCAGGGTTCTTTTCTGCCAGCAGCTCGTTCAGGAGCAGCACTTGCAGCGAAGGCGTCTTGGGAATGCTGCACAAGTCACGGGAACTGACGATCAGTTGCAGGCCGCTGTCCTGAACGATGTGCTCGATGCGTTTTGCAGGGTAGGCCGGGTCGACCGGAACATAGGCACCACCGGCCTTGAGGATGGCGAGCAGGGTAATGACCAGATCGACATCGCGCTCCAGGCACAGGCCGACCAGGCTGCCGTCCTTGACGCCGCGCTTGCGCAGGCTGGCTGCCAGCGACGAAGACGCTGCGTCGAGCTCTGCGTAACTGACGGCTCGGGTTTCATCGGATAGCGCTGTTCTTTCGGGAAATTCTCTGGCCCTGGCACTGAACAATTCGTGCAGCAAGGTGCCGGGTCGCAGTGGGGCTGACAGCTTGTCTGCCCCTTTGCCAGTCGGGTTGATCGGCATGAATAACACTCCTGTTTGATCACAAGTTGCAGTGCGCTGGACGCATTCGGAAACCAGGTTCTGCAGCCCGTACCGAAGAGTGTGAGGTACTTGCGAACCGCTCGTATCTGCGCAGCGGAGGCATTTCAGCACCGAACCCGCAAGGGTGTCTGTCGAGGGAAATGGGGACAGTTGGTGACGCGCTGCGGGGGCCGTAATGTCCCCGATTGCGGTGACAGACAGGCGTATCGGGCGATGCTTACATGCTGGCGCAAAGCGTGCCGGTACGGGAGGTTTCTCGATCAGGCGCGACCCTCGATACCCATCGCCCGGGAGTTATGCATGAACCTTGAAACCATCGCGTCGCCTGCCGGTTTGCAGGCGAACATTACCGAGCCGTTGCGCTGGCCGGACAGCCGTAGCGACGCAAAGGTGCGCCTGTCGCTGCTGGACCCTGAAAGCAGCCTGCCAGTAGTGATCGAGCCCGTCGAAGCCGGGCTGGAGCCGCTGGCCTGGGCCGCCGAAAACCGTGAAAGCATCGAAGCGTTGCTGTGCCGGCACGGGGCGATTCTGTTCCGGGGTTTCGGTCTCGATACAGTGCCCTTGTTCGAGAGTTTCGCCGAGGCATTGTCCCCGGGATTGCACGGCGGATACGGTGATCTTCCGAAGAAGGAGGGCGGGCGCAATGTGTATCGCTCGACACCTTATCCCGAGCGGGAAATGATCCTCTATCACAATGAAAGCTCGCACCTGGAAAGCTGGCCGCGCAAGCAATGGTTCTACTGTGAGCTGCCATCGAAAGTGGGCGGTGCGACACCCTTGGTGGACATTCGCCAGATGCTGTTGCAACTGCCTGCCGAAGTGGTCGATACATTCGAGCGCAAGGCGCTGCGCTATATCCGTACCTTTACCTCAGGTGTAGAGCCCAGCTGGCAGAGCTTTTTCGGCACCGACCGGCCCGAGGTGGCAGAGGCTCGTTGCCGCGAGCAAGGCACGGCATTCGAGTGGCTGGATGCCGACACCCTGCAAATCCACACCCATTGTCCGGCGGTCATTCATCACCCGGTCACCGGGCAGGCGGCTTTCTTCAATCAGGTCCAGTTGCATCACCCGTTCTGCCTGGGTGAGGAAATGCGCGAAGACCTGTTCGACATGTTTGGTGAAGACCGTCTGCCGCGCATGGTCAGCTACGGCGATGGCAGCCCTATCGAAGATGAAGTCATGGCCCTGGTCGGCGAAGCCTACGAGGCCTGTGCGGTCAGGTTCCAGTGGCAGAAGGGTGATCTGGTCATGCTCGACAACATGCTCGCTGCACATGCGCGCGACCCCTATGAAGAGCCAAGGCTCATCGCAGTGGCCATGGGCGAGATGACCACGCGAGACGCCATCTGGCCACGCAAATGATTGACGCTTGTACTCGGAGTCCGGGACAGCTGCGAGCCGTCTCGTCCGTACACTGGCTTTTGATCTTTCACTGTTTTTCCCGAACGAGCTGGAGCGTTCATGCACCAGCGATTCGTAATCGGTACTGCCATCTGGCCCGTCCATGCAAGGATATTGAGCAATGAGCAACGAGCAAGAGAAAAAGCCCAGTCCGGGTTCGATCATGCGCCTGTTATGGCGCAGCCATCCCTGGCTGACCCTTTTCACTCTGGTGACCGGTGTCATCAGCGGGGTCGCTTCGATTGCAGTGGTCAACGTGATCAACCAGGCGATCCATATGGAGGGTTCACGGACCCATGTGCTGTACTGGTTCATTGGCCTGAGCGTCGTGGCGTTCGTCTTTCGCAATGCCGCAGCGTTCTTTCCGGCCTATGCGAGCATGCACATCATGACGAGGCTGCGCATCGCGCTGTGCCGCAAGATTCTGCGCACTCCCCTTGAAGAAGTGGACAAGCGCGGGCCGGCGAATGTGCTGACCATGCTCACCAATGACATTCCCCAACTCAATACCACGCTGGTCGTGATGCCCACCGTGCTGGTCGAGACGACGGTATTCCTGTTCGGTATCGCTTACCTTGCCTACCTGTCCTGGGTGGTGTTTGCGGTCACGCTGTCGCTGATGTTCGCGGGAGTGGTGCTTTATCTGTATTTCTTCAGCAGTGGCGTAAAGGTGTCGAGCCGGGTGCGTGACGAATTCACCTCGTTCAACGAATACACCCATGCGCTGGTGTTCGGCCTCAAGGAGCTGAAGCTCAATCGTATTCGCCGCAACTGGTTCAGTCGCTCGGCCATTGATGCTTCCTCAACCCGGGTGGCGCGTTTCAACTTCATCGAACGTGTCTGGTTCACGGCCGGTGACAACGTTGGGCAACTGACATTGTCGGTACTTTTGGGCTGCCTGTTGTTCGCCGCGCCGAAAGTGGCAGCTTTGGATCCGGCCGTACTGACTGCCAGCGTACTGGCCGTGCTTTACATCATGGGGCCGCTCTCTCTGCTGGTGACCGCCATGCCGATTCTGGCTCAGGGTCGTGTTGCAAGCAGCCGGCTGGCGGAGTTCGGATTCGGTATCAATGACAAGCACCCACAGGTTGTGGAGGCGGAAGTACCCAAGCTGCTGCACTTCCCGCAAAAAGCCTGGGATACCATCTCGCTCAAGGGCGTGAAGATGGATTATCAGAATGCCGATGCAGGTTCGGGGTTCGCCCTTGGGCCTGTGGATCTGGACATTCATGCGGGAGAGCTCATCTATATCGTCGGCGGCAACGGCTGCGGTAAAAGTACCCTGGCCAAAGTGCTGTGCGGTCTTTATATCCCGCGTCAGGGCCATGTGCAGATCGATGGTGTCGACGTTACCGACAAGAACCGCAGCGACTACCGGGATATGTTTTCGGCTGTGTTCTCCGACTTCCATCTGTTCAACCGCCTGATTGGCCCGGATGAAAAGGAAGCAAGCAGTACGCTGGCACAGAAGTACCTGACGACCCTGGGGCTGGCGGACAAGATCAAGATCGAAGGGCACGGTTATTCGACGCTGAAGGCGCTTTCCTATGGACAGCAGAAACGCCTGGCGCTGGTCTGTGCTTACCTGGAAGACCGTCCGGTCTACGTCCTCGACGAATGGGCTGCGGACCAGGACCCACCGTTCAAACGGTTCTTCTACGAGGAACTGCTGCCTGACCTGAAGCGACGCGGCAAGACGATCCTGATCATCACCCATGACGATCAGTACTTCCAGCTGGCCGACCGCATCATCAAGCTGGCCGACGGACAGATCGTTTCCGATATCAATTGCGGGATTCGCGATAAGCAAGCCTGAGGCTTGCGCCTCTTTGGCCCGGCCTTTTGGCCGGGCTTTTTTTGGGGAGGGGAATCAAGAGGCGCTATGTTCACACAGTCTGGGCAGGAGCGAATTCATTCGCGAATGAATTAGCTCCTGCCAGGGGGGCGGTTGATCAATGTCCCTTGCAGGCCGCTGCAACCGAATCTTCAAAACGCTCAAGAACCATGGCCACTTCCTGTTCGCTGATGGTCAGCGCCGGCAGGAAGCGCAGTACGGAGCTATGGCGACCTCCGGTTTCGATGATCAGGCCATTCTCGAAACAGTTGAGCTTGATGGCGCGGGCCAGTTGTGAATGGCCCGTGCCGGTGCGGCCTTGCTCGCGAGGGTGGGTCACCTCGACGCCCAGCATCAGGCCGCGACCACGCACTTCGGCCAGTGCCGGGTAGCGCCGGGCAATGTCCTTGAGACCGCTGGCCAGCGTCTCGCCCCGTGCAGCAGCCTGCGCCGCCAGGTTCTGTGACTGTATATGCCGGATCGTCGCTGCACCCGCGACCATTGCAATCTGGTTGCCACGAAATGTACCCGCATGCATGCCGGGGCCCCAGGTATCCAGGTGTTCGGCAAAGACGATTACCGACATCGGATAACCACCACCAATCGCCTTGGATAGCACCAGAATGTCTGGAGTGATCCCCGAATGATCGATGGCAAAGGTGCTGCCGGTACGCCCCAGGCCTGTCTGTACTTCATCGATGATCAGCAGGATTTCCTGCTCACGGGTGATCTCACGCAACTCGCGCAGCCAGTTTGCCGACGCGGGAATACAGCCACCTTCGCCCTGAATCACTTCGACGATCACCGCGGCGGGTTTCTGCACGCCGCCTTCGGGGTCGCTGAGTACCGTGCGGATGTATTCGATGGAAAGCTGATCGGTCTGCGAGCCATCGGTGCCAAAGGGGCAGCGCAACGCATAAGGGAAGGGCAGGAAGTGTGTGCCGGGGTTGACCGCGCCTGTGTTGATCTTGGGCTTGAGGTTGCCCATGGCCGACAGGGCGCCTGCGGTCATGCCGTGATAGCCGCCATGAAATGCCATCAGCGGGGTGCGCTGGGTGTAATGACGTGCCAGCTTGATGGCCGCTTCCACAGCGTCCGAACCACTGGGGCCGCAGAACAGGATCTTGCTGTTGTTGCGCATCGGCGCGGGCAATGTCGCGAAGAGCGCCTGCACGAACTCATGCTTGGCCGGCGTTGCCAGATCGAGGCCTTGTTGCAGCTGATCGGTATCCAGAAACTGCAGCACGGCCTCGCGGACCACCGCAGGATTATGACCCAGGGCAAGGGTGCCGGCATTGGCCAGACAGTCAAGGTACTCGCGTCCCTGGTCATCCTTGAGGCGTGAACCGTTACCGCTGACGAACAGGCGCTGGAATGTGGCCGCGTAAGTCCTTGCGTTGGATTCGACTTTTTTCAGATAGCTCAACTCTTGCATAGTCGGTCACTCGTTTGCCTTGAGAAATGGCATCGCCTGCGAGGTGTTCACACGCCCGCGTGATGTGATTGCGATTCTGCTGCACAGGTCATGGACCGACAATTTCCCACGGGGCAATGTCCCCGCTTTCCGCGCCAGACAGTCATGACGGCAGACGTTTCAATAGCGCCGTCAATGCAGCCGAGCGCCTGACCCAACGTCCGGGCATCAAGAGGACGTCATGGATATCTTCAAAGCGGCAGCGCAACGTTCACTGCCGATACTCATTGCCCTGATCACCAGTGGTTGTGTGATGGGCCCCGACTATCAGCCTCCGCCGATCACCTTGCCCGCGCAATGGCATGCACCTTTGCCCCACGGCGCCAGCGTCAAGGCGCTGTCCGGCTGGTGGCAGCAATTCAACGATCCGCAACTGGAACGCCTGCTGCAATGGGCCGAGGCCGACAGCCCTACGCTGGATCAGGCCTGGGCGAACATTCAGCAGGCCAGGGCGACCCTGGCAGTAAGCGATGCCGATGCGGCACCCAGCTTGCGAGGCAGTCTGTCACGCAACCGTACGGGAGAGCGTGAAGAGAGCACGCGCCAGTCGTACTCCAGTTCCTCGGCGGGGCTCGATGCCGCCTGGGAACTCGATCTGTTCGGCAAGTTTCGACGTAATCGTGAAGCCTCGGCCAATCGTATTCAGGCCCGTGTCGATGACTGGCATGACGCCAGGGTGTCGCTGGCGGCCGAAGTGGCCGATGACTACGTTCAATATCGAGGTTGTCAGCGCCTGGTTCTGGCCTACCAGGAACAGCTCGATTCGCAGCGCCAGACCGCCGAACTGACCGGGCTGTCCCTCAAGGCCGGTTTCACTGCACCGGCCGATCTGGTCTTGACCCAGGCATCGGCGGCCAGCAGCCAGTCGACCCTGATCAATCAGCGCAGCGAGTGCGAAGTACTGCTCAAGCAACTGACCCTGTTGACCGGCAGCGATGAAAAGCGGGTGCGGGAATTGCTGGGCCAGGCACCGGCCATCCTGCCGTCGCCAGCACAACTGGAAGTCCGTTCCATTCCTGCCGATCTGGTTCGCCAGCGGCCTGACCTGGCCTCGCGAGAGCGCGAACTGGCCGCAGCCAGCGCGGATATCGGTGTGGCCGAAGCCCAGCGCTGGCCAAGCCTGAGCCTGACCGGCTCGTTTGCCGTCGGGACTACGGATGGTCAGTTGGTGCGCAACTGGACTGTAGGGCCATTGTTGTCTTTACCGCTGCTGGATGGCGGTCTCGGTCGCGCCACGGTCAAGAGTGCCGAGGCTGCTTACGACGCTGCACTGGCCGCTTATCGACAGACGCTGCGCACGAGCGTAGGCGAGGTGGAACAGGCGCTGGTCCGGCTCGACGCGGCTCGACGCCGTGAAGCCGATGTCGAGCGGGCGACTCAAGGCTACAGCGAATATTTTCAGGCCGTGGACAAGTCCTGGCAGGCCGGTGGCGTGAGTATCCTGGACCGGGAAGTGGCCCGACGTTCCGCGCTCGATGCCCGGATTGAACTGATTACCTTGCAGCAGGAACAGGTACGTTACTGGATCGCCCTCTACAAGGCATTGGGGGGAGGATGGCAGGACAGCGCTGATAGCACGTCGGTCGCGCAGGCCTCGGCGGGAGAACGATCTTGAGTTCCGCACGTCGCAAGTTCGTCTGGATCGTGCTGGTGCTGGGCATTGCTCTGGTGCTGGTTTTCGTGATTCGCAGTCGCCCGCAAGCTCCAGACGCCGCACCTGCCAGCAATTTGAGCAGCCTCAGCGTCGAGGTCACCCAGGCACAGTGGCGCCCATGGCCCCATGAACTGACGGCGAGCGGTCGGTTATTGCCGTGGCAGGAAGCGTTGATCAGCGCAGAAACCGGCAGTCTGAGGATTGCCAGTATTCATGCGGATATCGGCGACCGGGTGCGCAAGGGGCAAGTACTGGCAACCCTGGCCCAGGACAGCCTGCTGGCCGAGCAGAGCAGGCAGCAGGCAACCGTCGAGCAGGCCCGGGCCAACCTGCGCAAGGCGCAATCCGATGTGCGCCGTGCCGATGTGGTGGGCGTGACCGGTGTTTTGTCCGCTCAGCAGAGCGAGCAGTACCGGATTGCCCTGGACACCGCCAAGGCCGAACTGGGCGTTGCGACTGCCGATATGCAGAGTATTCGTATCCGCCTTGGCCAGACCCGGATTGTGGCAGTCGATGATGGAATCGTCTCATCGCGCACAGCGCTGTTGGGCAGTGTGGTGGATGCCGGTACCGAGCTGTTTCGACTGGTGCGCGAGGGGCGTATCGAGTGGCAGGCCGAGCTGGACGCCCGGCAATTGCTTAGGGTCAAGCCAGGGCAGCACGCACAGTTGACGCTGCCCGACGGCCAGTCGGTGGATGGCCAGGTTCGTCTGGTATCGCCAATCCTCGATAACAATACCGGCCGGGCGCTGGTGTATGTGGCACTTGCACCAGACAGCCCGGCACGTTCTGGCATGTATGCCAGTGGCCGCATCGAGCTGGCTGCGAAACCTGCACTGACGGTGCCGGATACAGCGGTGTTCCTGCGTGATGGCCGTTCCTGGGTATTCATTGTCGGCACCGATGAGCGCGTTGCGCTGCGTCAGGTGCAGTTGGGGCGCCGCAGGGATAATGCCGTGGAAATCGTTTCCGGGCTGGACGAACGGCAGACCATCGTGCGTTCCGGCGGTGCTTTCCTGAGTGACGGTGCCCATGTGACGCCGGTGACGGCGGGGGCTGTTCAGCCATGACGTTGTCGTCCTTGTCGATACGCTTTCCCGTTCCTGCAATCATGCTGTTTATCCTGCTGGGCGTGCTGGGCTTTATCGGTCTGCAAAGGCTGGGTATCCAGGATTTCCCCGACCTCGATCTGCCCACCGTCACCATCAGTGCATCCCTTGAAGGCGCTGCACCCGAGCAACTGGAAACCGAGGTGGCCCGCAAGCTGGAGGACCGGCTGTCATCGCTGCGGCTGCTCAAGCATGTCACCACGACCATCACCTCCGGCAATGTACAGATCAATGTCAGCTTCGCTATCGAGAAGGATGGCAACGAAGCCCTCAACGAAGTCCGTAATGTGGTGGACAGTGCCATGGCGGAACTGCCCGCCAGCCTGGAAACCCCCAGCGTCTCGCGGCTGACGATCCATGACACACCGGTGCTGACTTATGTGATCGACGCGCCGGGCATGGACGAAGAGGCGCTGTCATGGTTTGTCGACAATGAACTGAGCAAGCATCTGCAAGAGGTCAGGGGCGTTGCTCAGGTGTTGCGGGTTGGTGGTGTCGAGCGTGAGATTCAGGTGGATCTCGATCCGACCATGATGGCCGGGCTGGGGCTGGGTGTTGCCGATGTAGAGACGCAGCTCAAGGCCATGGAAATCGATAACTCCGGTGGTATGGCGGAGCTGGGTGGCGCGCGCATGGCGGTGCGTACTCTGGGCGGTATCGAAGACCCGCAGACACTGGGCGCCGTTGATGTGCCGACTGGCGATGGTCGTTCCTTTGCATTACGCCAGTTGGCGACGATCCGCGACCACCATGCCGAGCGCCATTCCCTGGCATTTTTCAACGGCAAGCCAGTGATTGGTGTGCAGGTGATCCGCTCTCTGGGGTTTTCCGACGTCAGCATGGCCAGTGGCATCCGTGCGGCGGTGGCAGATTTCATGGCCCGGCAGCCGGGTGTCAGCCTGATCGAGATCAGCGACAGCTCGGCCTCGGTGCTGGAGAACTATCACGACTCGATGAACCTGCTGTACGAGGGGATTCTGCTGGCGGTTCTGGTGGTGTGGTGGTTCCTGCGCGATCCACGGGCGATGCTGATCGTCGCAACGGCATTGCCGCTATCGATCATCCCCACTTTTGGCTTGATGTACTTCGCCGGTTTTACTCTCAATACCGTCTCCTTGCTGGCCCTGGCATTGATCATCGGCATTCTGGTCGACGATGCGATTGTCGAGGTGGAAAACATCGCCCGGCATCTGCGCATGGGCAAAAGCCCACGCGAGGCCGCCATGGAGGCAGCGGATGAAATCGGGCTGGCGGTGATCGCCACCACCGTGACGCTGGTCGCGGTGTTCCTGCCCACGGCATTCATGGGCGGTGTTGCAGGCAAGCTGTTCGTGCAGTTCGGCGTCACGGCTTCGGCGGCGCTGCTTTTCTCGCTGATGGTTGCGCGCCTGCTGACCCCGATGATGGCTGCGGCCTTTCTCAAACCGGTGGATCACGTCGAGCAGGATGGCTGGCTGATGCGCCGCTATCTGGTGTGGATTCATCGCAGTCTCGAATGGCGCAAGACCAGCATGGCACTGGCCGGGCTGTTCTTTGCCGGCTCACTGGCGTTGATCGGCTTCTTGCCCACCAGTTTTCTGCCGGCTCAGGACATTGCCCGATCCACCATTACCCTGGAACTGCCGCCGGGCGCGACTCTGGAGCAGACCGCCAGTCTGGCCCGCGACGCCAGTGCCCGACTGAAGCCATTGCCGGGGATCCGGCATATCTTCGCCATGGCGGGAACGGCAGGTAGCGAGGCGGGCGATGGTGCGGCGGTCAATCAGGCAACCCTGACCGTGGAGCTGGCCCGGCGTCAGGATCGTGAGTTCAGCCAGACCGAGCTGGAAGCCAGCATGCGCGATGCCTTGCGCTCACTGCCGGGGGCTCGTGTCAGCGTGGGCGGCGATGGCAACGGTGAAAAGCTAGATATCGTCCTTGCCAGTGAAGACGGTGATTTGCTGGAGCGTACCGCACTGGCTCTCGAACCCATGCTGCGCCAACTGAACGGGGTGGGCAACATTGCTTCCAGCGCCGCATTGCAGGCACCGGAGGTCCAGTTCCGCCCGGATTACACAAGGGCCGCGCAATTGGGTGTCACCAGTCAGCAGATCGCCGATACCTTGCGTCTGGCCACTTATGGCGATTATTCCTCGGCCTTGGGCAAGATCAATCTTTCCCAACGCCAGGTGAACCTGCGGGTGCGCATGGAGCCGGGTCTGCGGGGCGACCTCGAACGTATTGGCCAGTTGCGCGTCAATGGCCGGGATGGCCAGGTCACGCTGGCTTCCCTGGGGGAACTGAGCACCGGCAGCGGGCCGGCACAGATCGATCGTCTGGATCGACAGCGCTATGTCACGTTGTCTGTCGAACTCAATGGCCGCAGCCTGGGCGAAGTGATGAATCAGGCCCGTCAGTTGCCGGGGCTTGCGCATCTGCCTGCCGGAGTCCGGCTGGTGGAGCAGGGCGAAGTGCAGTTGATGAGCGAGCTGTTTGGCAGCTTCGGCCTGACCATGGCCATTGGTGTGTTCTGCATCTATGCGGTGCTGGTGCTGCTGTTTCACGACTTTCTGCAACCGGCCACCATTCTTTCCGCACTGCCTCTCTCGTTGGGCGGCGCATTGCTGGGGCTGCTGGCTTGTGATCTGAGCTTTTCCCTGTCTTCGGTCATCGGCTTGCTGATGCTGATGGGCATCGTCACCAAGAATTCGATCCTGCTGGTGGACTACGCGATTCTCGCGCGCCGGGACTTCGGCATGAGCCGTTATCAGGCGCTGCTCGATGCCTGCCACAAGCGTGCGCGCCCGATCCTGATGACCACCATTGCCATGGGCGCCGGGATGCTGCCGACCGCTATCGGCGTGGGGGCCGATCCGGGATTCAGGCAGCCCATGGCGGTGGTTGTGATCGGCGGGCTCCTGACCTCGACCGTGCTCAGCCTGTTGGTGATTCCGGTGATTTTTACCTATGTGGATGACCTGTTGCAGCTCTTCAAGCGCGCTACGGGGCGTTTGGGCCATGGCCACTGACCTATCCAGATTCGCTGTTCCAATCAACACTACAACCGAATGAGGGCATCAACATGAGTGGTTCAATCTTTCTGGCGCTGCTGGCTGTGCTCGCGGTTCCCGGCCCGACCAACTCGCTATTGTTCCAGACTGGCATGAACCGGGGTTTCAATACGAAGTCATTGCTGTGGGTGGGGGCAGAGTGGCTGGCCTATATGATTCAGATCACGGCCTGGGGGCTGACCCTGGACCGGATCGCCCGTGACTATCCCTGGGTGGCGACCCTCAGCAAGGCTTTCGCAGTGTGCTTCCTGTTCTATATCGCAATGAAGCTCTGGTCTATGGCCCGTGCCGGCCAGCACGCCGATGATGAGCCGGGTCTTTCGCCAGCAGGTCTGTTCGTCGCCACGCTGACCAATCCCAAGGGGCTGTTCTTCGCTTCGTTCGTGGCACCTGTCGGTACATTCCTCAACAGTGCGGATTACCTGGCATTCATGAGCACCTTTACTGCTGTGGTCCTGCCGGTTGGTTCGGCCTGGGTCATCTTCGGTGCCTGCTTTGGCAGCCGGTTGAATTCACCGCGTTCGTCGCGTCTGCTGAACAAGGGCGTTTCCATGGTCATCGGCCTGTTCGCAACCGGCCTGCTTTACAACCTGGCTTCGCATTCGTTTACCGCTTGATGTTCGGAAGTTTCAGACTGCGCAGGAGCTCATTCATTCGCGAAGGGTAACTTCGCGAATGAATGAGCTCCTGTCGGGATGTGTATTTATTGAGGTAAATAAAAACGATCCTGCAAAAGAGGATCGAAGGGGGAGTGGCCAGGCAAACTGAAAGTTAACAATTATTCAACTTCCAGTGTTTATTCTTGTTTTTTATTGTTGCATTGCATCACTCGAAGAATGCGGCGCACGAATCAGTGAGTTGGCCGCATAGAAACCCAACACTCTTCGACTTTTAGCACGGTACTCGCAAGCCACCAGCGACGAGTCGGGCAGGGACTCGGTCGCCCCGGCATTGATCACCTGCATCTTCCTGCCTCCCGAGCGCAGGCGTACGTATTCACCGGGTTCGAAGCTGTTCATGTCATCGTCCTTTGCGCGTGAAACTGCTCAAACGTTACTTGCACATTTGTATTCGATCACTGCGAGGCCGGGTTGTCTGTGGTGAAAAACAGGGACAAGCCCGCCCTATTCGGTATTTGTACCGCACGTCCTGTTTCTTGTCCGGGTATCAAGTGACATACATGTACCGGATCGCCTGATTAAAGTTCCCTCATATATACCGAAGTCCCTGACTATTCGAGACAGAACATATGACGATTTTTGCTGGAAACAAGGCGGTCAAGTGGATGGCGGATCGGGTGTCCAGTCGTTGTGTGATTCAAGGAGTAACTGCATGAACCAGTCCCTTTCCGTGCCCAACACTTATCCACTCACCGCCGCCCAGCGTGATATCTGGCTCGATCAGGCCGTGCGCAGTGACGTTCCTCTCTACAACATTGGCGGCTACACCGTCATCGAGGGCAGTGTTGATGCCGAGCGCCTTCAGCGTGCCATAGACCAGATGGTCCGTCGCCACGATGCGCTGCGGATGGTGTTGTTAAACGGGCTGGGCGACGACGGTTTGCCGGTTCAGACCTTTGTCGACGACTTGCCGCTGCAACTGTCGCTGCATGATTTCTCCGGTCAGGATGACCCCCAGGCCGCAGCGCTGGAGTTCGTTCAGGCCCGTAACCGTGTGCCGTTCGACCTCGATGGCTCGCCGCTGGTGCGTCTGCAACTGCTCAGGATCAATGATCACCTCAGCTATCTGGGAGTCCAGGCGCACCATATCGTGATCGATGGCTGGGGCATTTCGCTTCTGCTCAAGGAACTGGGCGAGCTGTATGGCGCTGTGCATGGCACGTCTGCTGACACCCTGGCTCCGTCTTACGTCCACTACATTCAGGACGACATTGCCTACCGCAACTCGAAACGCTACGCCCGCGATCAGGATTACTGGCTGGGCAAATATCAGGACGTTCCCGAGCCGCTGTTCGAGCCGCGGCACCTGGCTCGCCATGCCGGGGCTGTGGCTCCCGGTGGTCATGTATCACGCCGTTATCCGGCGACACTGCTTGAACGTATCGCTCAGGTTGCCGAGCCTCGCCAGTGTTCGCGCTTCCATGTGCTCATGGCGGCGCTCTATGTGTATTTCATGCGCACGTCCCGCCGGGAAGAGCTGGTCATCGGTCTGCCGGTACTCAACCGTTCCAATGCGAACTTCCGCAACACCATTGGCCTGTTCACTCAGGTCAGTGCAGTACGTCTTCAATTCGACGCCGATCTGGGCTTTGGTGAGCTGGTCAGTGAGGTGGCCCGCGCCCTCAAGCAGGATTACCGCAACCAGCGTTTCCCCTTGAGTGACATGAACCGCTCGCTGGGGCTGCTGCGCGACGGCCGCGATCAGGTTTTTGACCTTTCGGTTTCATACGAAGTGAGCGATCACCGTCTCGCGTTCGGCGAAGCGACTGCCTACTCGGTCAAATGCGCCAACGGCCATGAACAGACACCTCTTGCCTTGCACATACGGGCCAATCCGCACACGGATGAGGTCTGGCTGGAGTACATCTACAACGAAGCGTTTTTCCAGGCCGATGAAGTCGAAAGTCTCGCCGAGCGCTTCATGCATGTACTGGAACAGGGGCTGAAAAACCCGCAATTGCCGGTACACGGCTTCAGTCTGCCAACGCCGGGCGAGGCGCAACTGCTTGAGGCCTGGAACCATGGACAGCCAGCCGAAGACGACACCGGGACCATTCATGCCCGTTTCGAGGCGCAGGCCCAGGCTCGACCCGATGCCGTGGCATTGCTGCATGAAGGGCAGAGCGTCACCTACGGCCAGCTCAATGCCCAGGCCAATCAGGTAGCCCATCGCCTGAGACTGTTGGGGATCGGGCCTGACGATCGGGTAGGCATCTGTGTCGAGCGTGGCCCAAGGATGATCATCGGCTTGCTGGGTATTCTCAAGGCCGGTGCCGGTTATGTGCCGCTGGATCCCGCTTATCCACTGGAGCGCCTGGCGTTCATGCTGGACGACAGCACGCCGCTGGCGTTACTGACCGAGTCTGCACACCTTGAGCACTTGCCGGCTCAGGGCATTCCTGTCCTGCTTCTCGACCAGCCCGAGGCAGCGGGTTTTACCGAGCAGTCCGAAGAGAACCCGCAGGTTGATGGGCTTGAGCCGGGGCATCTGGCCTATGTGATCTACACCTCGGGTTCCACCGGGCAACCCAAGGGCGTGATGGTCGAGCATCGCAATGTCACGCGCCTGTTCTCGGCAACACGGGTGTGGTTCGACTTCGGTGCCGACGACGTCTGGGCACTGTTTCACTCGTTTGCCTTCGACTTTTCGGTCTGGGAAATCTGGGGCGCGCTGTTGCATGGCGGCCGTTTGTTGCTGGTACCGCAACTGACCACCCGTTCGCCCGAGGCCTGTTACGAACTGCTGTGCGAGGCCGGTGTTACGGTGCTCAACCAGACGCCCAGCGCGTTCCGCCAGATCATCGCTGCCCAGGGTGAAAGTCCTCGGCCCCATGCACTGCGCCAAGTGATCTTTGGGGGTGAAGCACTGGATACGGGGATTCTCAAGCCGTGGTATGCGCGCAAGGCGAATGCCGACACTCAACTCTTCAACATGTACGGCATTACTGAAACCACCGTACACGTCACCTGCCATCCGCTGTCCCGGGCGGATGTCGATGGCGGTGTCAGCCCCATCGGCAAGCGTATCCCCGATCTGCGCCTG
Source organism: Pseudomonas cichorii (assembly GCF_015471405.1). GTDB lineage: Bacteria > Pseudomonadota > Gammaproteobacteria > Pseudomonadales > Pseudomonadaceae > Aquipseudomonas > Aquipseudomonas serbiensis. The sequence goes on along the minus strand of NZ_BLVZ01000001.1, from coordinate 480,176 downwards.
TACCTGCTCGATGACTATGGCCAGCCGGTGCCTCCGGGTGTGGTCGCCGAGCTGTATGTAGGGGGTGCCGGTGTGGCGCGAGGTTATCTGAACCGTCCGCAGCTGGATGCAGAGCGCTTCCTGAAAGACTCCTTCGATGCTACACCGGGCGCACGGATGTACCGTTCCGGGGACCTTGCGCGCTGGACGGCAGACGGCAACCTCGACTATCTGGGGCGTAACGATGATCAGGTGAAAGTCCGTGGTTTCCGAATCGAACTGGGCGAGATCGAAAGCCGTCTCGCAGCCTGTGCCGGGGTCCGCGAAGCGGTGGTGATTGCGCGTCAGGACGAGCCGGGCGACAAACGTCTGGTGGGTTATGTGATCCCTCAGCCAGGCCAGACGCCGACCGCAAGCGATCTGCGTTCTGAGCTGTTGCAGAACCTGGCCGATTACATGGTACCGAGTGCCTTTGTGCTATTGGCCGACTTCCCCCTGACCGGCAACGGCAAGCTGGACCGCAAGGCATTGCCAGCGCCTGACGCATCAGCTTTCGCACGACGTGAATACGAAGCGCCGCAAGGCCCGGTGGAAACGGTTCTGGCTGACCTGTGGAGCGAGCTGCTCGGGGTCGAACGCATCAGCCGTCATGACCAGTTCTTTGAGCTGGGAGGCGATTCGCTGTTGGCAGTCAAGCTGATCGAGCGCATGCGCGATACGGGGCTGAAGGTCGATGTACGGGTCTTGTTCGGTCAGCCGACCTTGTCGGGGCTGGCCGAAACGGCGGGTTCCGGTCGAGATGTCGCGGTGCCGGTCAACCTCATCGAGCCGGGCGTACAGCGCATTACTCCGCAGATGCTGCCGCTGGCCCGTCTGAGCCAGGAACAGATCGATGCCGTGGTGGCGGGCGTTCCTGGGGGCGTGGCCAATGTCCAGGATATCTATGCGCTGGTGCCTTTGCAGGAAGGCATTCTCTATCACCACCTTGCGACACCTGAAGGCGACCCCTATCTGTTGCAAGGCACACTGCGCATGGACAGTCGCGCCCGGGTCGATGCATTTGTCCAGGCGCTGCAGGCCGTGGTCGAACGTCACGATATCCTGCGCACTTCCATTGCCTGGGAAGGCCTTGACGAGCCTGTGCAAGTTGTCTGGCGCGAGGCGCCGTTGCGGGTTCGCGAGCATGAGCTGCAAGGGGCTGACGGCGATATTGCCGGTCAGTTGCAAGCCTTGCTGGATCCACGGCACATGCGTTTCGACCTGCGCCAGGCTCCGCTGATGGAGCTGCATGTGGCCCAAGACGTAGTCCGTGGCGGCTGGGTCGCGGTCATTCTCTTCCATCACCTGATCGATGACGCCACATCGCTGCGCATTCTGGGTGCCGAAATCCAGGCACACATTGCAGGGCAAGGCGCCGAGTTGCCGGCATCCGTGCCGTATCGCAACTATGTCGCCCAATCCCGTCTTGGTATCAGCCGCGAGGAACATGAAGCCTTTTTCAGCGCGGCGCTGGGGGATGTGGATGAGCCAACGCTGCCATTCGGTCTGCAGGATGTTCGGGGTGACGGCAGTGCAATCGAACAGGCCGTATTGACGCTGGATGACCAACTCGCTCAGCGCCTGCGCGCCCATGCCCGCAGCCTGGGTGTCAGCAATGCCAGCCTTCATCATCTGGCCTGGGGGCAGGTGGTGGGGCGCTTGTCGGGCCGTCAGGATGTGGTGTTCGGCACGGTGCTGATGGGGCGACTGCAAGGCGGCCAGGACGCCGAGCGCGCTCTGGGCATGTTCATCAATACCTTGCCGCTGCGTGTCGCGGCGCAAGGGCCAAGTGTCAGGGCCGCAGCACGAGCGACCCATGACAGACTGGCGGCCTTGCTCGGCCATGAGCATGCGCCGCTGGCCCTGGCGCAACGCTGTAGCGGCGTTGCGGCACCGACGCCGTTGTTCAGCGCCTTGCTCAACTATCGCCATGCAGCGGTTGGCGCATCTACCGGTGGAGCAGGTTTGCAGTGGGCGGGCTTCGAGCTGGCAGGCGGTGAGGAGCGCACCAACTATCCGCTGTCGCTTTCGGTGGACGATCTGGGCGATGCCTTCAGCCTGACCGTACAGGTCGTGCCAGGCATCGGCGCACAGCGTATTGCCGATTACATGCAGGCGGTGCTGGCCGAACTGGCCGATGCACTGGACCGCACTGACGAGGTCGCATTGCAAGACCTGGCATTCATGCCGGATAGCGAACGTCAGCAATTGCTGCATGGCTTCAATGCCTGTGATCAGGCCTTTGCATCGCATCTGCTGGTGCATCAATTGTTCGAGGCCCAGGCCGAGCGTCAGCCGGACGCGCTGGCGGTGACTTTTGAAACGAAGCGTGTGACCTACGGCGAGCTGAATCGCCAGGCCAACCGCATTGCTCATCGTCTGCTGGAGCTGGGAGTTGGCTTCGACGACCGCGTCGCGATCTGCTGCCGCCGGAGTCCGGAAATGATTGCCGGCCTGCTGGGCATTCTCAAGGCTGGGGCAGGGTATGTGCCGCTCGACCCGGATTACCCGGCTGAACGCCTTGAATACATGCTTCGCGATGCTGCACCCAAGGCCGTGCTCAGCCAGGCCAGCATCGCCGGGTTGTTCAGTGAATCCACCGTGCCCGGTGTGCTGCTCGACGGCCTGGCCGAAGGGGCAGAAGAATTCAGTCGCCAGCCGGAGCACAACCCGGAGCTGGCCGCCCAAGGGCTTCGTCCTGAGCATCTGGCCTACGTCATCTACACCTCGGGTTCCACCGGCCAGCCCAAAGGCGTGGCCATGCCTCACGGCCCGCTGGTCAACCTGATGCACTGGCAGCTTGCCGAGGGCATCAAAAGTGGCAATACCGCTCCGGCGACCGTGCAGTTTGCGGCGCTTGGCTTTGACGTCGCCTTTCAGGAAATCTTCAGTACGCTGTGCGCCGGTGCGCCACTGTCGTTGATTCATGCCGATACCCGACTGGACCTGCGCAAGCTGTACCTGCACCTGTGCGAAGCGCGTATCGAGCGCCTCTATCTGCCGTGCATTGCCTTGCAGGCACTGGCCGAGGCGTTGATCGATGATCCGTCGTTGCGTCAGCAAACCTGCTCCTTGCGTGAGATCGTCACCGCCGGTGAGCAATTGCGCATTACCGCGCCGATCCGCGCACTGTTCGAGCATTTGTCCGAGTGTCGGCTGCATAACCACTACGGCCCGACCGAATCCCATGTCACCACTTCGTTTACCTTGCCGGTGAACGTGGCGCATTGGCCAACCTTGCCGGCCATTGGCGTGCCGGTGGCCAACACCCGTATTTACCTGCTCGATGAGCAGTTCCAGCCCGTACCGGTTGGCGTTGCGGGCGAGATCTACATTGGCGGGACGTGTGTTGCACGGGGTTACCTGAACCGTGACGAACTGACCGCCGAGCGTTTTCTGCGTGATCCTTTTGTCGAGGGCCGCCTGTACAAGACCGGCGACCTGGGCTGCCGAAGCGCTGATGGGGTAATCGAGTACCTGGGCCGTAACGATGACCAGATCAAGATCCGTGGCTTCCGGGTCGAGCTGGGTGAAATCGAATCCCGCCTGACCGATCACATCACCGTGCGTGATGCAGCGGTACTGGCTCGCGAAGACAACCCCGGCGACAAGCGCCTGATTGCCTATTTCACCCAGCAGCCAGGCCAGGAACCGGCCTCGGCCGATGTGCTGCGCGCTCACTTGCAGGCGTGCTTGCCGGACTACATGATCCCGGCCGCTTATGTCGAACTGGAAAAAATGCCGGTATCGGCCAACGGCAAGCTGGACCGTCGCTCCTTGCCCGCGCCGGACGCCACGGCATTCGTCAGTCAGGCCTATGAAGCACCGCGAGGCAACATCGAAACGACTCTGGCCAGCCTTTGGTCGCAGATACTGGGTGTTGCGCAGGTCGGTCGTCACGATCACTTCTTCGAGCTGGGCGGCCATTCGCTGCTGGCGGTGAAGCTGATCGAGCGTATGCGCCAGCTTGATCTGGATGCCGATGTTCGCGTGCTGTTCAGCCAGCCGACCCTGTCTGCTCTGGCCGCCGCTGTCGGTGGTGTCGAAGAAGCCCTGCAGATTCCGGATAACGGCATTTCTGAAGGTTGTGAACACATCACCGCATCAATGCTCACCTTGCTGGACCTGGAGCAGAGTGCTGTCGAGCGGATCGTTGCCGCCATGCCGGGCGGTGCGGCCAATATTCAGGATATCTACCCGCTTGCACCGCTACAGGAAGGGATTCTCTACCACCATATTTCTGCCGGGCAGGGTGATCCTTACCTGCTGCAGGCTGCTTTCGCCATGGACAGTCGGGCACAGCTCGACAGCTTCATTGCTGCGTTGCAAAGCGTTATCGATCGTCACGACATTCTTCGTACTGCGTTGATCTGGGATGGCCTGGAGCAGCCTGTGCAAGTGGTGCTGCGCCAGGCCCGCCTGATCGTCGAAACCCTTGAGCTGGATGCGTCCCTGGGTGATATCGCCAGCCAGTTGCAGGCACTGTTCGATCCGCGTGACCGCCGTCTCGACCTGGGACAGGCTCCGCTGATGCGCATGGCTTGCGCTCATGATGAACCGAACGGTCGCTGGGTCGCGATCCTGCTGTTCCACCACATCGCCCTCGACCATACCGCGCTGGAAGTGATGCAGCATGAAATGCAGCTCATTCTGAGCGGTGAACTGTCCGGGCTCGACACGCCGATGCCATATCGTCGCTATGTCGCCCAGGCCAGAATGGCCGTCAGTCAGGCAGCCCATGAAAGCTTCTTCCGCGAGATGCTTGCCGATGTGGAGGAGCCGACATTGCCGCTGGGCCTGCAGGAAGTGCAGGGTGACGGCCGTGGTGTCGAGGAGTGCAGGTTCAAGCTGGATGCTGCCTTGAGTGCGCGTTTGCGCGGCCTGTCCCGCAAACTGGGCGTCAGCCCGGCCAGCCTTCACCATCTGGCCTGGGCTCAGGTGGTAGGCAGTCTGTCAGGGCGCAGCGATGTAGTGTTCGGCACGGTGCTACTGGGGCGTATGCAGAGTGGCAGCGGTGCCGAGCGTGCTTTGGGGATGTTTATCAATACGCTGCCAGTGCGGGTTGCACTGGGTGCTGTCAGCGTCAGCCAGGGTGTTCGCCAGACCCATGCGCGCCTGACCGCTCTGCTGGGCCACGAACATGCTTCCTTGGCGCTGGCCCAGCGTTGCAGCGGCGTACCCGCATCCATGCCGTTGTTCAGCGCTTTGCTCAACTATCGCCATAGCCCGACCCAGACCGATGAAGAGGTCGAGCGCTGGGGCGGTGCCGAAGTACTGGAAGTGATGGAGCGGACCAACTATCCGTTCATGCTGTCGGTGGATGATCTGGGCGAAGGTTTCCTTCTTACGGTGCAGACCGTGGCGGCCATCGCTTCGCCGCGTGTTGCGGGTTATATGAACACCGCGCTGGAAAGCCTGGCCGATGCTCTGGAGTCAGCACCCGGCCTGCCGTTGCATGCACTGAAAATTCTGCCTGCCCAAGAGCGGGACGAGGTGATTTCCGGCTTCAATGCCACTCAGGTTCCATATCCTCTCGATCAGACCGTTCATGGCCTGTTCGAGGCTCAGGTCGAACGTACGCCGGATGCGGTTGCACTGGTGTCTGGCGATGAGCGCCTGAGCTATAAGGCGCTCAATGAGCGGGCCAACCGTTTGGCTCACCACCTGCGCAGTCAAGGCGTTGTGCCTGATTCACGGGTGGCGATCTGTGTCGAGCGTGGCATCGATATGGTGGTCGGGCTGCTGGCTATTTTGAAAGCCGGTGGTGGTTATGTGCCTCTGGACCCTGCTTATCCGGTTGAGCGACTTGCCTACATGCTGCAGGACAGTGCGCCTGCGGCTGTATTGGCGCAGACCGCAACGCTGGAGTTGCTGTCGGCTGCTGATGCGGTTGTGGTCAATCTGGATGAGATCACCTGGCAGAACCAGTCGGCTTCCAATCCGGTTATCGAGGGCCTGACTCCGGCTCATCTGGCGTATGTGATCTATACCTCGGGTTCGACTGGCTTGCCTAAAGGCGTGATGATCGAGCACCGCAATACGGTCAACTTCCTGACCTGGGCGCAGCAGGCGTTTGAGCCGGAAGTCCTGGCCAAAACCCTGTTCTCGACCTCACTGAACTTCGATCTTGCAGTTTACGAGTGCTTTGCGCCGCTGGCTTCTGGCGGCAGCATTGAAGTGGTCAAGAACGTGCTGGCCCTGCAAGAGGGCGAACATGACGTCACCTTGATCAATACCGTGCCTTCGGCCCTGAAAGCGTTGCTGGAATCGGGTGGTCTGGGGCCGGACGTTCATACCGTCAACGTCGCGGGTGAGGCCCTCAAAGGTTCGCTGGTTGAAAGGTTATTCGCTGAAACCAGCGTCAAGCGTCTGTGCAACCTCTATGGCCCGTCGGAAACCACCACCTATTCAAGCTGGGTGGAGATGGACCGCGAAGATGGTTTTGCGTCCCATATCGGCAAGCCGGTCGCCAATACCCAGTTCTATCTGCTGGACGAACATCGCCAGCCGGTGCCGCTGGGTGTTCCGGGCGAGATCTATATCGGCGGTGCGGGCGTGGCGCGCGGTTACCTGAACCGCGATGACCTGACGGCCGAACGCTTCCTTGAAGATCCATTCAACGCTGGCGCCCGCATGTATCGCACTGGCGACCTGGGTCGTTGGCTGGCAGATGGCAATATCGAATACCTGGGCCGTAACGACGATCAGGTGAAGATTCGCGGTTTCCGTATCGAACTGGGCGAGATCGAAGCCAGGCTGGCTCGCCATGAGAGTGTGAAAGAAGCGGTGGTCATGGCCCGTGAAGACGTGCCGGGGGACAAGCGTCTGGTGGCGTATTTCACCTCGACCATTGCCGAAGTCGATCTGGAAACCTTGCGCACCCATCTGCAAAGCCAGTTGCCGGAATACATGGTCCCGGCGGCCTATGTCCATCTTGAAAAACTGCCACTGACGCCAAACGGCAAGCTGGACCGCAAGGCATTGCCTGCGCCAGACCAGCAAGCCCTGATCAGCCGAGGCTATGAAGCGCCGCAAGGCGAAACCGAAATCATCCTGGCGCAGATCTGGGCCGATGTGCTCAAGGTCGAGCGTGTAGGGCGTCATGACCATTTCTTTGAACTGGGCGGTCACTCGTTGCTGGCGGTCAGCCTGATGGAAAGGGTACGTCAGGCAGGCATTGAAGCCGACGTCAAAACCCTGTTTGAACAACCTACCCTCGCGAAATACGCCGCTGCGACGGAAAAAACGGAGATTTTCCTGTGAATTTGATTGATCTGCTGGCAACACTGGAAGAAAAAGGCGTCGAGCTTTCCGTCACGGGTGATCAACTGGCGGTACGCGGCCGCAAGCAATCGATTGCTGAGCCCGCCACCCTGGCATTGCTGCGTGAACACAAGGCAATGCTGATCGAGTCGATCAAGAGCGGCGCTTATGCCAGCACTCTGGCGAGCCTGCAAAGCGTGCCCGCCAACGGCATTGTTCCGGGCTGCGAGCGCATCACGCCGGATATGCTGCCGTTGCTGGTCCTGGAGCAGGCGGCCATCGACAGGATCGTGGCCGGCATTCCCGGAGGCACGGCCAATGTTCAGGATATCTACCCGCTGGCGCCGTTGCAGGAAGGGGTTCTCTACCATCACCTGACTGCCGAACGCGGCGACCCTTACGTGTTGCAGGCCGAATTCACCATGGCCAGCCGCGAGCGACTGAATGATTTCGTCGATGCCTTGCAGAGCGTGATCGACCGGCATGACATCTTGCGCACGTCCCTTGCGTGGGAAGGTCTGGAAGAGCCCGTGCAAGTGGTCTGGCGTGAAGCGCAACTGGGTGTCAGGGACATTACCCACGAACTGGACGAGGGTGAAGTGCTGCCACAGCTCAAGGCACGCTTTGATCCTCGCCACTATCGTCTGGATATCGGCAAGGCGCCGCTATTGCTGTTGGTGGTCAGCGAAGACAAGGCCAATCAGCGCTGGCTGGGCATGCTGCTGTTTCATCATCTGGCCATCGACCATGCGGCACTGGAGATCGTGCAGCGTGAAATGCAGGCATTTTTGACCGGTCAGTCTAAAACCCTCGAAGCCCCTGTGCCTTATCGCAACTATGTGGCGCAGACCCGCCAGCCCGGAAAACGTCAGGGCCACGAAGCGTTTTTCAGCGAGATGCTGGGGGATATGGATGAGCCCACCTTGCCGTTCGGCCAGCAGGATGTACTGGGCGACGGAAATGGAGTCGAAGAGGCGCATTTGACACTGTCTGCCGAACTTGGGCAGCGCCTGCGCGCCCAGACCCGGCAACTGGGCGTCAGCGCGACCAGCCTCTGCCATCTGGCCTGGGCCCGGGTGCTGAGCGTGGTGTCGGGTCGCGATGATGTGGTGTTCGGTACGGTCATGCTGGGCCGTATGCAGGCAACGCAGGCTGCCGGGCAATCCTTGGGCATGTTCATCAACACCTTGCCGCTGCGTGTGCGTATCGGCGGGCAGAGTGCGCGTGACGGGGTCTCGAACACCCACGCCACGCTGACCCAACTGCTGGGTCACGAGCATGCGTCCCTGGCTCTGGCCCAACGTTGCAGCGGCGTTATCGCCCCGACACCGCTATTTAGCGCCTTGTTGAACTACCGGCACAGCACCGACGCCGGGCAACAGCTGGATGCGCAGACACTGGCCGCCTGGCAAGGCATTGAAACCCTGAGTGCGGAAGAGCGGACCAACTACCCGCTGATTCTGTCGGTAGATGACTTTGGCGAGCACTTTGCGCTCAACGTGCAGGCTTCTGTGCATATCGGTGCGCAACGTGTTGCAGGTTATATGGCAGCCGCTCTGACAAATCTGGTCAGCGCTCTGGAGGCCGGGGGTAAAACAGAGCTGACGGATATTTCGGTACTGCCACAAGCCGAGCGTGAGCAACTGCTGCATGGCTTCAACGACAGCGCCTGCGACTATCCACGCGACAGCTCCGTTCATGCCTTGTTTGAAAGGCAAGTGGCCACGCGACCTGAAGCTATTGCCGCAGTGCATGGCAAACAGGCGCTGACCTATGCCGAACTCAATGCTCAGGCCAATCGTCTGGCTCATCATCTGATTGGCCAGGGCGTTATCTCAGGCGATGCGGTTGCGATTCTGCTGCCACGCTCGCTGGATCTGCTGGTTGCGCAACTGGCAATCATCAAGTGCGCAGCCATTTATGTGCCGCTGGATATCAATGCACCCCAGGAACGTCAGGCCTTTATGGTGCAGGACAGCGGCGCCCGCCATGTCCTGACCCATGGCGAGCTGGCAGTGCCGCAAGGCGTTGCTCGCATTGATCTGGACAGCCTTGATCTGACTCATGAGCACGGTAATAACCCGGATCTGGCCTGTTCCAGCGAAAGTGCGGCCTACATCATGTACACCTCGGGTTCCACCGGTACGCCAAAAGGGGTACTGGTCCCGCATCGCGCCATTGCCCGGTTGGTGATCAATAACGGCTATGCCGATTTCAACGCGCATGACCGGGTGGCGTTTGCCTCGAACCCGGCGTTTGACGCCAGTACCCTGGACGTTTGGGCGCCGCTGCTCAATGGCGGCAGTGTTGTGGTCGTCGATCAGGATATCTTGCTGTCTCTGCCTGAGTTCCGGGCTCTGTTGCTGGAACAGTCGGTTAGCGTTTTGTGGATGACAGCCGGTCTGTTTCATCAATACGCCTCGGGCCTCTACGATGCCTTTGCCCAGTTGCGTTACTTGATTGTCGGCGGCGATGTGCTCGATCCTTCGATCATTGCTCAGGTCTTGAAGCACGGCGCGCCTCAGCATCTGCTCAATGGCTATGGCCCGACCGAAGCAACGACCTTCTCGGCAACCCATGAAATCAAGGCCGTGGGTGAGGGCAGTATTCCGATTGGCAAGCCGCTGGCCAATACCCGGTTGTACGTACTGGATGCCCGTCAGCAGCCGGTTCCGCTAGGCGTGACTGGCGAGCTGTATATCGGCGGCGATGGCGTAGCGCTCGGTTACCTGAATCGCGCAGACCTTACCGAGCAGGTTTTTGTTACCGATCCCTTCAGCAATGACCCAGCCGCCCGTCTGTATCGCACTGGCGACCTGGCCTGCTGGCTGCCTGACGGTTCGGTGGAATACCGTGGCCGCAATGACAATCAGGTCAAGATCCGTGGTTTCCGGATCGAACCGGGCGAGATCGAGGCCAGACTGGCGCGCCATGAGGCCGTAAAAGATGCGGTGGTTCTGGTTCGCGAAGACGTGCCGGGTGACAAGCGTCTGGTGGCGTATTTCACCTCGACCGTTGCCGAAGTCGATCTGGAGGCACTGCGCACCCATCTGCAAAGCCAATTGCCGGACTATATGGTCCCGGCGGCCTATGTTCATCTGGATAGCCTGCCGCTGACCAATAACGGCAAGCTGGACCGCAAGGCATTGCCAGCTCCAGACCAGCAAGCCCTGATCAGCCGAGGCTATGAAGCGCCGCAAGGCGAGACCGAAACCACTCTGGCGCAGATCTGGGCTGAAGTGCTGCAAGTCGAGCGTGTAGGGCGGTTCGATCATTTCTTTGAACTGGGCGGTCATTCGCTGCTGGCGGTCAAGCTGATCGAAAAAATGCGTCAGCAAGGGCTCAGCGCTGATGTTCGGGTCCTGTTTGGCCAGCCAACCTTGATGGCACTGGCTGCTGCGGTGGGCAGCGGTACGGAAATCCGTGTGCCGACCAACCTGATCGAGCCGGGCTGCACGCGGATCACGCCGGATATGCTGCCTCTGGTCGAACTGGACCAGAACACCCTTGATCTTGTCGTGGCAACGGTGCCCGGCGGTGCTGCCAATGTGCAGGATATCTATCCGCTGGCACCGCTTCAGCAAGGCATTCTTTACCATCACATCAGCGCCGAACAGGGCGACCCCTATGTGTTGCAGGCAACTTTCTCGGTCAGGAGCCGGGAGCGTCTCGATGCCTTTGCCGATGCGTTGCGTCATGTCATCCAGCGCCACGACATTCTGCGTACTGCCGTGGTCTGGCAAGGGCTGAGCGAGCCGCTGCAAGTGGTCTGGCGTGAGGCTGAGCTGGTCGTGGAGTTCCTTAAACCGGACCCTCGCAATGGCGCTATTGGCGAGCAACTGAGCGAACGTTTCGCCAGCAGCCACTATCGTCTCGATCTGGCCGAGGCTCCCTTGATCCGTCTGGCCTGTGCCCGTGACGGCGACGGCTGGGTCATGCTGCTGATCTTCCATCACCTGGCGCTGGACCATACCGCACTGGATGTGGTGCGTGAGGAAATGCAGGCCTTCATGCTGGGCGAAGCCGATGCGTTGCCCGCTGCCGTGCCATACCGCAACTATGTGGCTCAAGCCCGCCTGGGGATGGGGCAGCAGGAGCACGAAGCCTTTTTCCGCGACATGCTGGGCGATGTCGATGAGCCTACGCTGGCTTACGGCCAGGCCTCGTTGCCTGATGACGGCGGCCATATCGAAGAAGCCCGTGTGCAACTGGATATCGAACTGTGTCGCCGGATTCGTGTGCAGGCTCGCCAGCTTGGTGTCAGTGCCGCCAGCCTGATGCATCTGGTCTGGGCGCTGGTGGCCGGCAAGGCCAGCGGCCGTACTCAGGCGGTGTTCGGCACGGTGCTTATGGGCCGCATGCAGGGCGGCGACGGTGCCGACCGTGCCTTGGGCATGTTCATCAACACGCTGCCGCTGCGGGTGGATATCGATGGGCGTAGCGTGGTCGAGGGTGTGAAATCCACCCATGCACGCCTCAGCGCACTGCTTGGCCACGAACATGCTTCGCTGGCGCTCGCGCAACGCAGCAGTGCCGTGGCGGCGCCTTCGCCACTGTTCAACTCATTGCTCAATTATCGCCATAGCGCAGCCGACGTTACTTCCAGCCAGGCGTTGTCGGCCTGGGACGGCATCGAAAGCCTGAGCAACGAAGAGCGCACCAACTATCCACTGGCCATTTCCGTGGATGACCTGGGCGAAAGCTTTACCGTCAGCGTGCTGGCGATGCAGGAAATCGGTGCCCGGCGTGTCTGCGACACCTTTGCCTACACGTTGCAGCAACTGGTCGCGGCCCTTGATGAGCGCCCGCAGACTGCGCTGTATGACGTGCCGGTCATTGCACCACCGGAGCGTCAACGCCTGCTTGAAGAGTTCAACGCCACCGCCACGGATTATCCAAGGCACCAGACATTACAGCCCCTGTTCGAAGCGCAGGTTGCCGAGCGACCTGAAGCCGTTGCCGCCGTACACGGCGAACAGATACTGACCTACGCCGAACTCAACCGCCGAGCCAACCGTCTGGCCCATTACCTGAAAGGGCTCGGGGTTAACGCGGGCGATGCAGTGGCGATCTTGCTGCCGCGTTCGCTGGACCTGCTGGTTGCGCAACTGGCAATCACCAAATGTGCCGCCCTCTACGTGCCGCTGGACGTCAATGCACCGCTGGACCGTCAGGCCTTCATGGTCCGGGACAGCGGTGCCCGGCAGTTGCTGACCCATCATGGTCGTGAGATTCCAGACGGCGCCGAGCGCCTGGATCTGGATCGACTCGATGTAAGCAACCAGCCGGATCATGATCCCCAGAACAGCTGCACGGCAGAGTCAGCGGCTTACATCATGTACACCTCGGGCTCTACCGGTACGCCCAAAGGGGTGATCGTCGCGCACCGTGGCATTGTAAAACTGGTGCGCAATAACGGTTTTGCCGATTTCAACCACAAAGACCGCCTGGCATTTGCGTCGAACCCGGCGTTTGACGCCAGCACCCTGGAAGTCTGGGCTGCGTTGCTCAATGGCGGACAAGTGGTGGTGATCGATCATGAACTGCTGCTGGACCCGCCGCGTCTGGCCGAAGAGCTGGTAGCGAAGGCCGTGACATCGCTGTTTGTGACCACGGCAGTGTTCAATCAGTACGTGAGCCTGATCGGCAAAACCCTGGCCGGCCTGCGTATTCTGATGTGTGGCGGTGAGCGTGCCGACCCGCAAGTGTTCCGGGACTTGCTGGCCATTGCTCCGGACCTGCGTTTGATCCACTGCTATGGCCCGACGGAAACCACTACTTACGCGACAACCCTGCACGTGACCGATGTGCCGCTGGAAATGAGCAATGTGCCCATCGGCAAACCGCTGGCCAATACTCAGGTGTATGTGCTGGATGCCCGTCAGCAGCCGGTTCCGATCGGGGTCGCCGGGGAAATCTGCATTGGCGGCGACGGTGTTGCACGGGGTTATCTGAATCGTCCCGAACTGAATGCCCAGTCGTTTATCGCTGACCCGTTCAGCCGCGTCGAGGGCGCGCGTCTCTATCGCTCCGGCGACCGTGGTTGCTGGCGTGCGGATGGCAGCCTTGAGCACCTTGGCCGCGGTGACGGCCAAGTGAAACTGCGCGGTTTTCGTATCGAGCCGGGTGAGATCGATGCGCGTCTGAAAGCCTGCCCGGGCGTTCATCAGGCATCGGTCGTGATACGCGAAGACGTGCCGGGGCAAAAGCAACTGGTGGCGTATTACACCGCCGAATCAGCCAGTTCGCAGCTGACTGCTCAGAGTGTCCAGGCCTGGTTGCGTGAGGCTCTGCCGGAATACATGGTGCCTTCTGCCTTTGTATGTCTTGAGCACTGGCCCTTGAACAACAACGGCAAGCTTGACCAGAAGGCGCTGCCTGTCCCTGACGCGCAGGCACTGACCAGCAGTGTCTACGAGGCGCCAGAGGGTGAGGTCGAAACCCTGCTGGCCCACATCTGGTCACAGGTGCTGAAGGTGGAGCGCGTAGGGCGCTTCGATAACTTCTTTACCTTGGGCGGCCATTCGCTGCTGGCGGTGACGCTGATCGAGCGCATGCGCCAGGAAGGTCTGCGCGCCGATATCAAGGTTCTGTTCAACCAGCCTACGCTGGCGGCACTGGCTGCTTCGCTGACGACGGAACAGGATATTCAGGTACCCGCCAACCTGATCCCGGCTGACTGCCAGAGTATCGAACCCTGGATGCTGCCTATGGCCAGTCTCGACCAGACGGCCATCGACGATATCGTCGCTGCCGTGCCGGGCGGCGTGGCCAATGTGCAGGACATCTATGCGCTTGCGCCGTTGCAGGAAGGCATCCTGTATCACCATGTCGCCGCCCGCCAGGGAGACCCGTTCATCCTGCAGTCCTTGCTGGCGCTGGACAGTGAAGAGCGTCTGCAAGCGCTTACCCTTGCATTCCAGAAGGTTATCGACCGTCATGACATCCTGCGCACGGCGGTGTTCTGGAAAGGCCTGGAAGCTCCGGTTCAAGTGGTGCTTCGCACGGCAACCCTGACCAGCGAGCGCGTTGAACTGGACCCGGCCGCAGGCGATATCGTCGAGCAGATGCGTGAGCGGTTCGCCGCTCGCAACGTGCGCATGGACATCAGCAAGGCTCCGCTGGTCTGCATGCCTTACGCCTGGGATCCGCTGAATCAGCGCTACGTGGTGGCGCTGGTGCTTCATCACCTGATCATGGATCACGTGGCCTTCGAGGTGGTGGTCTCCGAAATTCAGAGCCTGTTGCTGGATGAAGCCGCACCGTTGCCGGTACCGGTTCCGTATCGCAACTACATCGCCCAGGTACGCCTGGGTGCCGATGAGGCTGCTCATGAGCGCTTCTTCCGCGACATGCTGCAAGCAGTGGAAGAGCCCACCTTGCCGTTTGGCAAGCAGGTATCGGAAGGTGCCGTGGATGAAGTCCGGCAGAGTGTGAACAGCGATGTCAGCCGGCGCGCCCGCAGCCTTGCCCGTAATCTGGGTGTCAGTGCGGCCAGCCTCTATCACCTGGCGTGGGGCCTGGTAGTGGGCCGGGTTTCAGCGAGTGACGATGTGGTGTTCGGCACGGTGCTGGTGGGCCGGATGCGTGGCGGTGAAGGTGCCGACCGGGCGCTGGGCATGTTCATCAACACCTTGCCGATCCGTGTGGAGCTGGGGCAAGAGGCCGTGACTCAGGCGGTCAGGCAGGTGCATGCGCGCCTGACCGGTCTGCTGGAACATGAGCACGCATCCCTGGCACTGGCCCAGCGTTGCAGTGGCGTCGCTGCGCCAACGCCGTTGTTCAGTGCATTGCTCAACTTCCGCCATAGCCCGGCAGATGACTCGGTTCAGGCTCAGACTGCCTGGCAGGGGATTCAGGGCCTTGAAGCCCATGAGCACACTGCGTACCCGTTGACGCTGGCTGTGGACGATACGGGAGAAGCTGTTGTTCTGACCGTGCAGGCTACCTCTGGAATCAATGCCGAAAACCTGTGCGATTACATGCAGTCTGCGTTGCAGAAGCTGGTGGAAACGCTCGAACAGGCACCACTGACAGCCCTGAATAGTCTTTCGATATTGCCGCAAACCGAGCAGGACCGCGTGCTGCACACCTTCAACGCCACACAGCACGACTACCCTCGCGATGAACTGATTCACGGGTTCTTCGAGCAGCAGGTCGAACGTACGCCTGATGCGGCTGCAGTCAGCGACCACAATGGCCAGTCATTGAGCTACAGCGCGCTTAACCAGCGCGCCAACCAGTTGGCCCATCAACTGATCAAGCAAGGTGTAACACCGGATGCCAGGGTCGCCGTGGCCCTGCGCCGTAGCAACGAACTGGTGGTCGCGCTTCTGGCGATTATCAAGGCCGGTGGCGCGTACGTGCCGATAGACCCGGACCTGCCGGACAATCGCCGGGACTATATGCTCGACGACAGCGCACCGGTGGCGATGCTGACCTCCGAAGCCCTGCTGGATAATGTGGCCCGAGCGGATATTCCCGTGCTGCTGGTTGACGAAGACATCGACCGCTCCGCGTTTCCGAATACCAACCCAGACCCGGCATTGCTGGGCCTTGAAGCCACGCACCTGGCTTATGTGCTGTACACCTCAGGCTCCACCGGCAAGCCAAAAGGTGTGATGAACGAACACCGGGGCGTGGTCAACCGCCTGCTCTGGGCACGGGACGAATACCGAGTCAATAAAACCGACCGGGTGCTGCAAAAGACGCCTTTCGGCTTTGACGTATCGGTCTGGGAATTCTTCCTGCCGCTGCTGACCGGCGCTCATCTCTACATGGCGCGCCCTGGCGGCCATCAGGACCCAGCCTATCTGGCTCAGGTCATGCGCGAGCAAAACATCACTCTGTTGCACTTCGTTCCCTCGATGCTGGAAGTGTTCCTGGAGCATGGCGACAATCAGGGTTTTACCGCCCTGAGCCGCGTGTTGTGCAGTGGCGAAGCCTTGCCTCGCAGTCTGCAGAAGCGTTTCGAGGAGCAACTGGCGCCGGTCGAGCTGCATAACCTCTATGGCCCGACCGAAGCCGCCATTGACGTCACGTCCTGGCACTGCCGCCCGAGCGACGAAGGCGACAGCGTGCCGATTGGCCGGCCTATCGCCAATATCCAGATCTATATCCTCGATCCCCATGGCCAGCCAACACCTGTGGGTGTGGCGGGTGAAATCAACATTGGTGGCGTGGGCGTTGCCCGTGGCTACCTGAACCTGCCTGAACTGAGCGCCGAACGCTTTGTGCGTGATCCGTTCTCCAGTGACCCGCAGGCTCGCCTGTACAAGACCGGCGATCTGGGCCGCTGGCTGGACAATGGCGCGGTCGAGTACATCGGCCGTAACGACTTCCAGGTCAAGATCCGTGGCCAGCGCATCGAGCTGGGCGAGATCGAAGCCAGGCTGGCCTTGCACGAGGCCATCAAGGAAGCTGTGGTGCTGGCTCGCGATGGCGCCACTGGCGACAAGATTCTGGTGGCTTACTTCACCTTGCGCACCGGCTCGACTCTGGAAATCCATGAGCTGCGCAGCCATTTGCAGATTCACCTTCCCGATTACATGGTGCCCACTTCCTTTATCGGGCTGGACGTTTTGCCACTTACGGCCAATGGCAAGCTGGATCGCGGCCGCTTGCCTGCACCCGAGGCGAACGACGTGATCAGCCGCAGTTTTGAGGCACCTCGGGGCGAAGTGGAAATCACTCTGGCAGAACTGTGGCAAAACCTGCTGAAAGTCCCTCAAGTGGGGCGTGAAGACCACTTCTTCGAGCTGGGTGGTCATTCGTTGCTGGCCATGCGTCTGGTTTCGCAGGTCCGCCAGCAGTGGGGCGTGGAGCTGCAACTGGCCGAGCTGTTTGCCCATCCGCAATTACATGCAGTGGCCGGGCAGATTATCCTCGCGACACGCAGCACCTGGCCGGATATCACACCGGTTTCCCGTGATGAAGAATTGCCGCTCTCGTTCGCCCAGCAGCGCCTGTTGTTCCTGGCAAAGATGGAGGGTGCCAGCGCGGCCTACCATTTGCCGGCCGGTCTGCGCTTGAAAGGCGTACTCGACGTGTCGGCCCTGCAGCGTGCTCTGGACCGGATCGTGGCGCGTCATGAGGCCTTGCGGACGTGTTTCGTGCAGCCTGCTGGCGGTGCGGCGTTGCAACGAATCTTGCCGGCACACAGCGGTTTTACGCTGACTCATGTGGACCTTTCGGGACACGACGAGCCGTCCGTGGCACTGGACGAGTTGACCGCTCAAGAGGCGCAGCAGGCCTTCGATCTGCAACAGGGACCACTGATTCGTGGCCAGTTGATTCGACTGGCGACCGAAGAGCATGTGCTGTTGGTGACCATGCACCATATCGTTTCCGATGGCTGGTCCATGGGCGTGCTGACGGCCGAGCTGGGCGCTCTCTACGCGGCCTTTGTGCAAGGCGAGCCGGACCCTCTGCCGCAACTGGCCGTGCAATACGCCGACTATGCCGTCTGGCAGCGCCGCCTGCTGGACAGCGAAGCCTTGCAGGCCCAGACCGACTGGTGGCGCAAGGCACTGGCACAGGCTCCGGCGGTGCTGACGCTGCCGACCGATCAGCCACGCCCGGCGTTGCAGGATTATTCGGGTGCTGCGATACCGGTCTGCTTCGACGCGCAGTTGACCGCGCAGCTTCAGGATTTGAGCAGGTGCCACGGCACCACGTTGTACATGACCGTGCTGGCCGCCTGGGCGGCCACGCTCGGGCGTTTGTCAGGCCAGGAGCACGTGGTCATCGGCTCGCCGGTTGCCAACCGCATGAATGCAGAGATCGAAGGGCTTATCGGCCTGTTCGTCAATACCCTTGCGTTGCCGATCGACTTGTCCGGCAAACCCGACTTTGCCGAACTGCTGCGCCGGGTCAGGCAGTTGTCCCTGGAGGCTCAGGCTCGTCAGGCATTGCCATTCGAGCATGTGGTCGAGGTGGTCAAACCGGTGCGTAGCCTGTCACACAGTCCATTGTTCCAGGCCATGTTGTCGTGGCAGAACAACGAGAATGTCGATCTGATGCTGGGCGACCTGACACTGGAGGGCATTGGTGCGCCGAGAAACAGCGCCAAGTTCGACCTGTCTCTGGATCTCGGAGAGATCAACGGCCAGTTGCAAGGCAGCCTGGAATTCGCCACGGCCCTGTTTTACCCGGAAACCGTCGAGCGTTATCGCGGTTATCTGGAAAACCTGCTGCGAGCCATGGTGGCCGATGCCGAACAGGCCGTGTACGGGGTTGCGTTGCCAGGAGAAGCAGAACGACTGCATCTGGCGCGTTTCAACGACACACACCATTACTATCCACCGGCACAGACCATTCACGGCCTTTTCGAGGCGCAGGTACTGCGTACGCCTGATGCTCCAGCGCTGATCCATGGCCATGAGCAACTGAGCTATCGGCAGTTGAACGAACGAGCCAATTGTCTGGCCTGGCATTTGCGCACACAGGGCGTCGAGCCTGACGCCCGGGTGGCGATCTGCATGGAGCGCGGCACGGAAATGGTGGTCGGCCTGCTGGCCATCCTCAAGGCGGGTGGCGGTTATGTGCCGCTGGACCCGGCGTATCCCGTCGAGCGTATTGCCTACATGCTGGAGGACAGCGCACCGACAGTGGTGCTGGCCCATGGACCGACCCTTGGCCTGCTGTCTGCCACGCCTGCACCGGTGATCGATCTGGACAGCAGAACCTGGCTCGGACAACCGCTGGAAAACCCGGACGTTACCGGGCTGAACGCTGCCCATCTGGCGTATGTGATTTACACCTCCGGTTCCACCGGTATGCCCAAAGGCGTGATGATCGAACACCGCAACACGGTCAACTTCCTGAGCTGGGCCAAGCGCGCTTTCGAGCCGGCAGTGCTTGCCAGGACGCTGTTCTCCACTTCGTTGAACTTCGATCTGGCGGTCTACGAGTGCTTTGCTCCGCTGACAACCGGTGGTTGCATCGATCTTGTGCAGAATGCGCTTGAATTGCAGCGAAATGAGCACGATGTCACGCTGATCAATACCGTGCCTTCGGCGCTCCAGGCGCTGCTGGATACCAGCGGGCTGGCGCAGGGCGTGCATACGGTCAAC
This sequence comes from Pseudomonas cichorii, assembly GCF_015471405.1. Taxonomy (GTDB): domain Bacteria; phylum Pseudomonadota; class Gammaproteobacteria; order Pseudomonadales; family Pseudomonadaceae; genus Aquipseudomonas; species Aquipseudomonas serbiensis. The sequence continues at coordinate 460,821 of NZ_BLVZ01000001.1, read as the reverse complement.
GTGGCGGGCGAAGCGCTCAAGCGCAGCCTGGTGGAAAAGCTGTTCGAGCAGACTCAGGTCAAGCGTCTGTGCAACCTCTATGGCCCTTCGGAAACCACTACTTACTCAAGCTGGGTCGCGATGGATCGCGAAGACGGTTTCAGCGCGCACATCGGCAAACCCATCGCCAATACTCAATTCCATGTGCTGGACGAGTACCTGAACCCGGTGCCGCTGGGTGTTGCGGGCGAACTCTTCATTGGCGGGGCTGGCGTGGCGCGGGGTTATCTCAATCGTGACGACCTGACCGCCCAGCGTTTCCTCGATGATCCGTTCAGCAGTGTCCCTGGCGCTCGCATGTATCGTACCGGGGATCTGGGGCGCTGGCTGGCGGACGGCAATATCGAGTACCTGGGCCGTAACGACGATCAGGTGAAGATTCGCGGTTTCCGTATCGAGCTTGGGGAAATCGAAGCGCGCCTGGCCCGACACGAAGCTGTGCGGGACGTGGTGGTCGTGGCCCGTGAAGACGAGCCGGGGGATGTGCGGCTGGTAGCGTATTACACGCCGCAGAGCCCGAAGGTTCTGGTCGACAGTGGTTTGTTGCGAGCCCATTTGCAGGCGCAATTGCCTGAGTACATGGTCCCCGCAGCTTACGTGCGCCTGGATGCCATGCCGCTGACACCCAATGGCAAGCTGGATCGCAAGCTGTTGCCGTTGCCTGACAGCAACGCTTACGTGACTCATCGTTACGAAGCGCCCCAGGGTGAAACCGAAACCTGGCTGGCCATGCTCTGGGCCGAGTTGCTGAAGGTCGAGCGAGTGGGGCGTCATGACCATTTCTTCGAGCTGGGCGGGCATTCGCTGTTGGCGGTCAGCCTCATCGAACGCATGCGTCATGAGGGGCTGGAAGCCGACGTTCGTGTGCTGTTCGGGCAGTCGACGCTGGCTGCGGTGGCGGCTTCGGTGGTGCCCCTGCGCACCCTTGAAGTTTCGGCATCCCGGGTACCGACCCAGCAGCGCAAACGCCGCATCTGATCTGTCTCTTTGTTGACCTTTCGGTGTCCCCGTTCAAGGGGACGCCGCTTTCCCAAAGCCCCTGACGTCTTGCATCCCGCCTGTCCCTACATACCGTGACAGACAGTCCAGAACCGATGCTCTAGTTTTTTCCCATCCTAGAAAGGCGGTCTTTCGCCTCTTTCGTGAAGTCGCCTTGTGTTTGCCGCCGACTTTTCCAGAACTCATACAGCGCAGGTTATTCGATGCTCTTCAACGAATTGATGGCTATCATTTCCGGTCACCCGATCCGCCTCCAGCACGAGGAAGGTGACCTTGTCATTCTGGGGGATGACGAGGGTTTCGATGACGCGCTGATGGACAGCATGCGCCTGCACAAGCATGCGCTGATCGACCTGGTGAAGAGAAACGGTGGCGACTGGCTGAGCCCGGCCTTTCGCATTACCCCGGACATGCTGCCCCTGGCCGGCCTTAGCCAGGAAGCGATTGACCGGATCGTCGAAACCGTGCCGGGCGGTGCGGCAAACGTACAGGATATCTATCCGCTGGCGCCGTTGCAGGAGGGCATTCTTTACCACCATATCTCGGCCACCCAGGGCGACCCCTATGTCTTGCACACGATATTCGGTGCAGAAAGTCTTCAGCGGCTTGAGCACTTTGCCCAGGCCCTGCAAGGCGTCATGGACCGGCACGATATCCTGCGCACTGCCATTGTCTGGGAAGGTCTCGACGAGCCCATGCAGGTGGTCTGGCAAGAAGCCCGGCTAGGCTTTGATGAAGTCGTCCTGGACCCTGCCGATGGCGATATCGCCCGGCAACTGCAAGAGCGCTTCGACACCCGCCATTACCGGATGGATGTTCGACAGGCTCCGCTGATGCGTCTTGTCTGGGCGGCCGACCCACTCAACTCGCGCTGGGTGGCGATGCTGCTGTTCCATCATATGGCCCTCGACCATGCTGCGCTGGAACTGGTGCAGCATGAAACCCAGGCATTCCTGCTGGGCGTCGAGGACTCGTTGCCCGAAGCGGTTTCCTATCGCAACTATGTGGCTCAGGCACGTCAGGGGGCAGGGCGCGAGTCCCACGAAGCGTTCTTTCGCGACATGCTCGCGGATGTTGAAGAGCCGACCCTGCCATTCGGTTTCACCGATGCCCTGAACCCCGATGTGGTGATCGAAGAAGCCCGGCTGCCGGTGGATGAAACACTGGGCGCTACTCTGCGAGGTCATGCCCGGCGCCTGGGCGTAAGTGCCGCGAGCCTGGTGCATCTGGCCTGGGCGCAAGTGCTGGGCCGTATATCCGGCCGTGAAGACGTGGTGTTCGGCACCGTACTGATGGGCCGCATGCAAGGTGGCGAGGGTGCCGACCGTGCCCTGGGCCTGTTTATCAATACCTTGCCGTTGCGGGTCGAACTGGGTAGCCAGAGTGTGGATGCCAGTATCAAGGCCACTCACCAGCGCCTGACCGGTCTGCTGGGGCATGAACATGCATCGTTGGCCCTGGCCCAGCGTTGCAGTGGCGTGGCGGCACCGACACCGCTGTTCGGTTCGCTGCTCAACTATCGCCATGGCAGCGCGGCACAGGCTGTGACGACCCAGGCCCGTGAAGCCTGGCATGGTTTGCAGATACTGGGGGGTGAAGAGCGAAGCAACTACCCGATCACCGTTTCGGTGGACGATCTGGGCGACCGTTTCGTCATCAGCGTTCTGGCCCTGGCACAAATCGGCGCACAGCGGATCGGCGACTATCTTTCGAGCGCATTCGAGCAACTGGCTCAGGCGCTGGAGCAGGACCCTCGGCGTGCCTTGAGCACGCTGGACCTGCTGCCGGCTGCCGAGCGCAATCAGTTGCTCACCGCATTCAACGACACAATGCGCGCTTACCCTCGCGACAGCAGCGTCACGGCGCTGTTCGAGGCCCATGCCAGCCTTCATCCCGAGGCACCGGCGGCAGTGCATGGCGAGCAACAGCTCGGTTATGGCCAGTTGAATGAGCGTGCCAATGTGCTGGCGGAGTATTTGCGCGCAGCGGGCATCCAGCCGGGTGATCGGGTCGCCATGGAGCTGGAGCGCTCATTCGAGCTGCTGATCAGCCAACTGGCGATTCTCAAGTGCGGCGCGGTCTATGTGCCTCTGGACGTCAATGCACCTGCCGAACGTCTGCAATTCATCCTTGAGGACAGCCAGGCCCGTGTATTGCTGAGTGTGAGCAGTCGTGCGCCACTGGCCGGTATTCCGCGTCTGGATCTCGATACCCTGAATCTGGACGCTGAGGCTGAACCCGTACCGCAACAGGCGCTGGTCGGTGGTGCGCCGGCTTACGTCATGTACACCTCTGGCTCCACCGGAACGCCAAAGGGTGTGCTGGTGACACACCGGGCAATCAGTCGCCTGGTCATCGATAACGGTTACGCCGACTTCAATGCCGCAGACCGCGTAGCGTTTGCCTCCAACCCGGCGTTCGACGCCAGTACGCTGGAAGTCTGGGCCGCGCTGCTCAATGGCGGTTGCGTGGTCCTGGTGGATCAGGACGTTCTGTTGTCGAGGGCGCATTTCGCCGGGTTGCTGCTGGAGCAGTCGGTGAGTGTGCTGTGGATGACGGCTGGCCTGTTTCACCAATATGCATCGGGCCTGAGCGATGCATTTGCCCGGTTGCGTTATCTGATCGTCGGCGGCGATGTGCTCGACCCCGTGGTGATTGCCCGGGTCCTGGCAAATGGCGCGCCCCGTCACCTGCTCAATGGCTATGGACCCACCGAAGCGACCACCTTTTCCACCACCTGGGAGATCGAGCGGGTCGACGGGCCGAGCATTCCTATTGGTCGACCTATCGGCAATAGCCGGGTTTATGTACTGGATGCTTATCTGCGGCCCGCGCCGCTGGGTGTGACGGGAGAGCTGTACATCGGCGGTGATGGCGTTGCCAGGGGCTATCTGAACCGTCCCGACCTGACCCTTGAAAAATTCATTCCCGATCCGTTTGGCACAGACACCGACGCCAGGCTTTACCGTACTGGCGACCTGGGTTGCTGGCGGCCTGACGGCAGCATCGAGTACCGCGGGCGTAACGACGATCAAGTGAAGATTCGTGGTTTCCGGATCGAGTTGGGTGAAATATCAGCGCGTCTGAGCACCTGTGCCGGTGTTGCCGACGCCACAGTGCTGGTCCGCGCCGAACAGGACACACCCGGTCAGAAACGTCTGGTGGCCTATGTCATTGCGCAAGCGGGCGTTGAACTCAGTGCCCAGGCCTTGCGTGATGAATTGCTTGGCTCGCTGGCCGAGTACATGGTGCCTGCTGCATTCGTGATGCTTGACGCCTTCCCGCTGACGGCCAACGGCAAACTGGATCGTCGCGCCTTGCCTGAACCGGGTGCTGAAGCCTTCGCCAGCCGCGAGTATGAGGCGCCTCAGGGGCCGGTCGAGGAAACCCTTGCCACGCTCTGGGCGCAGTTACTGAAGGTAGAGCGAGTGGGGCGCTTCGATCATTTCTTCGAACTGGGCGGGCACTCGTTGCTTGCCGTCAGCCTGATCGAGCGCATGCGTCAGGTGGGCCTGCGCGCCGATGTGCGGGTGCTGTTCAGTCAGCCGACCCTGGCGGCACTGGCTGCTGCGGTCGGCGAGAGTCATGAAATCAGTGTTCCGGCCAACGTCATTGGCATCGATAGCCAACGCATCACTCCCGCCATGCTGCCGCTGGCGGATCTGGATCAGACGTCCATCGACCGTATCGTGGCCAGCGTGCCGGGTGGTCTTGCCAATATTCAGGACATCTACGCTCTTGCTCCGTTGCAGGAAGGCATTCTTTATCACCATCTGGCGGCCGAACAGGGTGATCCCTATGTGTTGCAGACGCTGTTTGGCATGGCGGATCGCGGTCGCCTGAGTGATTTCGTTCAGGCGCTGCAAGCCGTTGTCGATCGTCATGACATTCTGCGCACTGCTGTGTTCTGGGAAGGCCTCGACAGCCCGGTGCAAGTGGTCTGCCGTCAGGCACAGTTGAGTGTCGAGGAGGTCAGCCTCGACCCGACGCAAGGCGATATCGCCGAGCAATTGCAGGCGCGCTTCGATCCACGGCATTTCCGTCTCGATCTGGCTCAGCCGCCACTGTTGCGCATCCTGTTTGCCGAAGATACGGCCAATCAGCGGTGCGTCGCCTTGCTGCTGTTCCATCACCTGGCGCTGGACCATACCGCGCTGGAAGTGGTCCAGCATGAGATGCAGGCCTGGCTGCTGGGGCGTCAGCAGGAACTGGGCGAAGCCATCGCCTATCGCAACTATGTAGCTCAGGCCCGTCTGGGCGTCAGTCGTGAAGCTCACGAGTCATTCTTTCGCGGCATGCTGGGTGAGGTCGATGAACCGACGCTGCCTTTCGGCTTGCAGAATGTGCAGGGCGACGGCGGTGGTGTCGAAGAAGCAAAACAGGCACTGGCCGAAGGTCTGGATCAACGCCTGCGGGCCCAGGCTCGTCATCTGGGCGTGAGCCTGGCCAGCCTGGTGCATCTGGCGTGGGGCGTGGTGCTGGGAGCAATCGCCGGCAAGCAGGATGTGGTGTTCGGCACTGTGCTGATGGGCCGCATGCAAGGCGGCGAAGGCACGGATCGCGCCATCGGCCTTTTCATCAACACCCTGCCGTTGCGCCTGGCAGTAGGTGAGCAGGGCGTACGCGCCGGTGTCAGGGCGGCCCACGAACGGCTGACCGACTTGCTCGGCCACGAACATGCCTCCCTGGCTCTGGCCCAGCGTTGCAGCGGCGTGCCAGCATCCATGCCGTTATTCAGCGCACTGCTCAACTATCGCCACAGCGCTGCGGGCACCATCACGCCGGAAGCCTTGCAGGCCTGGAAAGGTATCGAAGGCCTGTCCGGCGAAGAGCGAACCAACTATCCGCTGACCCTGAACGTCGACGATCTGGGCGATAACCTGCTGCTGACTGCGCTGGCTCAGGAAGGTGTGGATGCCCGGCGTGTCTGCGGCTATATGCAGGCGGCCTTGCTGCAACTGGTCGAAGCACTGGAACTGACACCACAGGCACCACTGCGCAGCCTGTCGGTCTTGCCGGAAACCGAACGCGAACAGTTATTGCAGGGTTTCAACGATACGAGCGCCGAGTACCCGCTTGATCAGACCGTGCATGGCCTGTTCGAGGCTCAGGTTGAACGTACGCCGGATGCGGTTGCCGTGGTTTATGGCCATGAACATCTGATCTATGCCGAACTGAACCAGCGCGCCAACCGACTGGCCCATCACTTGCGCAGCCAGGGCGTTGTGCCCGATTCGCGGGTGGCGATCTGCGTCGAACGCGGTATCGATATGGTGGTCGGGCTGCTGGCTATTTTGAAAGCTGGTGGTGGTTATGTGCCTCTGGACCCGGCTTATCCGGTGGAGCGACTTGCCTACATGCTGCAGGACAGTGCGCCTGCGGCTGTATTGGCGCAGACTGCGACTCTGGGCTTGTTGTCGGCTGCTGATGTGGCTGTGGTCAATCTGGATGAGGTGAGCTGGCAGGACAAATCCGCCTCCAATCCTGTGATTGAAGGCCTGACGCCTGCCCATCTGGCTTATGTGATCTACACCTCGGGTTCTACCGGTCTGCCGAAAGGCGTGATGATCGAGCACCGTAATACGGTCAACTTCCTGACCTGGGCACAACAGGCGTTTGAGCCGGAAGTCCTGGCCAAAACCCTGTTCTCGACCTCACTGAACTTTGACCTGGCCGTTTACGAGTGCTTTGCACCGCTGGCTTCTGGCGGCAGCATTGAAGTGGTCAAGAACGTGCTGGCCCTGCAAGAGTGCGAACATGACGTCACCTTGATCAATACCGTTCCTTCAGCACTTAAAGCATTGCTGGAGTCGGGCGGCCTTCAAGAAGGCGTTCATACCGTTAACGTCGCGGGTGAGGCCCTTAAAGGTTCGCTGGTTGAAAGGCTATTCGCTGAAACCGGCGTCAAGCGCCTGTGCAACCTCTATGGCCCATCGGAAACCACCACCTATTCAAGCTGGGTGGCCATGGATCGTGAAGACGGTTTTGCGGCCCATATCGGCAAGCCGGTCGCCAATACTCAGTTCTACCTGCTGGATGAACATCGCCAGCCGGTGCCGCTGGGTGTTCCGGGCGAAATCTATATCGGCGGCGCGGGCGTGGCTCGCGGTTATCTGAATCGCGATGACCTGACCGCCGAACGCTTCCTTGACGATCCATTCAACGCCGGAGCGCGCATGTATCGCACCGGCGACCTGGGTCGCTGGTTGGCGGATGGCAATATCGAGTATCTGGGCCGTAACGACGATCAGGTCAAGATTCGTGGTTTCCGTATCGAACTCGGCGAGATCGAAGCCAAGCTGGCTCGTCATACCTCCGTCAAAGAGGCTGTGGTCATGGCCCGTGAAGACGTACCGGGCGATAAGCGTCTGGTTGCCTACTTCACCTCGACAGGTCAAACAGCCGATCTGGAAATCCTGAGATCGCATCTGCAAAGCCAGTTGCCGGACTATATGGTTCCAGCGGCCTATGTCCATCTTGAAAAACTGCCGCTGACACCAAACGGAAAGCTGGATCGCAAGGCGCTCCCCGCGCCAGACCAGCAAGCCCTGATCAGCCGAGGCTATGAAGCGCCGCAAGGCGAAACCGAAATCACTCTGGCGCAGATCTGGGCCGATGTGCTCAAGGTCGAGCGTGTAGGGCGTCATGACCACTTCTTCGAGCTGGGCGGTCACTCGTTGCTGGCTGTCACTCTGATCGAGCGCATGCGTCGCAAGGGATTGTCGGCCGATGTGCGAATCCTGTTCAGTCAGCCAACCGTTGCCGCGCTGGCTGCTGCCGTTGGCCATAACCGCGAAGTCGTGGTTCCGGCCAATCTGATCGGGCCGGGCTGCACCCGCATTACGCCTGAACTTCTGCCGCTGGTGAACCTCGACCAGCCGGCCCTGGACCGTATCGTGGCCAGCGTGCCGGGCGGTGCAGCCAATGTGCAGGATATCTATCCGCTGGCGCCGTTGCAGGCGGGCATTCTTTATCACCATGTATCCGCCGCTCAGGGCGATCCTTACGTTCTTCAGGCGACCTTTACGGTCAGGGATCAGGCACGTATCGAATCCTTTGCCACGGCTTTGCAGAAGGTTATTGACCGGCATGACACCTTGCGCACCTCGGTATTCTGGGAAGGGCTGGAAAGCCCAGTGCAAGTGGTCTGGCGTCAGGCGCAACTGGTGGTGGACACCCTTGAGCTGAATCCCGTGGACGGCGACGTTGCCATCCAGATTCGTGAACGATTCTCTACCCACCATCACCGCCTTGATCTGGGGCTGGCACCTCTGATGCGCCTGGCCTGCGCCTTTGATCAGAACAAAGGACACTGGGTCATGCTGCTGATGTTCCACCATATGGCGCTGGATCACACGGCCCTTGAGGTGGTACGTCATGAAATGCAGGCGTTCATGCTGGGCGAAGGGGATTCGCTGCCCGCCGCCATGCCTTATCGCAATTACGTGGCCCAGGCCTGCCTGGGGTTGAGCGAGCAGGACCATGAAACCTTCTTCCGCAGCCAGCTCGGTGATATCGAGGAATCGACCCTGGCATTTGGTCAGGCAGGCGTGCGAGGCGACGGGAGCGGTATCGAGGAAGCCAGGATTGCTCTGGATGACGAACTGAGCCTGCGAGTACGGGCTCAGGCCCGGAAACTGGGCAGCAGTGCAGCCAGCGTATTGCATCTGGCATGGGCACTGGTTGCCCGTGCGGCTTGCGGTCGCGATCAGGTGGTTTTCGGTACGGTGCTGATGGGGCGTATGCAAGGGGGCGAGGGTTCAGACCGTGCCCTGGGCATGTTTATCAATACCTTGCCGCTGCGAGTGGATATCGATGCCCGCAGTGTGGTTGAAGGCGTGAAATCCACTCATGCGCGCCTTACCGCGTTGCTTGGTCATGAGCATGCTTCATTGGCTCTGGCCCAGCGTTGCAGTGCCGTTGCCGCACCTGCGCCGCTGTTCAATACCTTGCTCAATTACCGTCATAGCTCAGCCGACGTCACCTCCGATCAGGCGCTGTCGGCCTGGGACGGTATCGAAAGCCTGAGCAACGAAGAGCGCACCAACTACCCGCTGACCCTCTCCGTGGATGATCTGGGCACAGGCTTTGCCATCACAGCACTGGCAATGACCGAGATCGGCGCACAGCGGGTTTGCGACACATTGGCGTGTGCGCTGGCAAACCTGATCGATGCACTGGAGTACCAACCGGATACCGCGCTTCACGCCATTGCCGTATTGCCGCAAGCCGAGCGCGAACAACTGCTGCATGGCTTCAACGACAGTGCCTGCGACTATCCACGCGACAGCTCCGTCCAGGCCTTGTTTGAAAGGCAAGTGGCCGAACGGCCTCAAGCTATTGCCGCAGTGCATGGCAAACAGGCGCTGACCTATGCCGAACTGAATGTCCGGGCCAATCGTCTGGCTCATCATCTGATTGGCCAAGGTGTGATTGCAGGCGATGCGGTCGCGATTCTGCTGCCACGCTCGCTGGATCTGCTGGTAGCGCAACTGGCAATCATCAAGTGCGCAGCCATTTATGTGCCGCTGGATATCAATGCGCCCCAGGAACGTCAGGCCTTTATGGTGCAGGACAGCGGTGCTCGCCATGTCCTGACCCATAGCAATCTGGTGATACCGCAAGGCGTTGCTCGCATTGATCTGGACAGCCTTGATCTGACTCATGAGCACGGTAATAACCCGGAGCTGGCCTGTTCCAGCGAAAGTGCGGCCTACATCATGTACACCTCGGGTTCCACCGGTACGCCAAAAGGTGTGCTGGTCCCGCATCGCGCCATTGCCCGTTTGGTGTTCAATAACGGCTATGCCGATTTCAACGTGCAGGATCGGGTGGCATTTGCCTCGAACCCGGCGTTTGACGCCAGTACCCTGGATGTCTGGGCGCCGCTGCTCAATGGCGGCAGTGTTGTGGTCGTCGATCAGGATGTATTGCTGTCGCTGCCTGAGTTCCGGGCTCTGTTGCTGGAACAGTCGGTCAGCGTGCTGTGGATGACGGCAGGCCTGTTCCATCAATATGCCTCGGGCTTGTACGACGCCTTTGCCCAGTTGCGTTACTTGATTGTCGGCGGCGATGTGCTCGATCCTTCGATCATTGCTCAGGTCTTGAAGCACGGCGCGCCTCAGCATCTGCTCAATGGCTATGGCCCGACCGAAGCGACCACGTTCTCGGCAACCCACGAAATCAAGGCCGTGGGTGAGGGCAGTATTCCGATTGGCAAGCCGTTGGCCAATACCCGGTTGTATGTGTTGGATGCCCGTCAGCAACCGGTGCCGCTGGGTGTTACCGGCGAGCTGTATATCGGCGGCGATGGCGTAGCGCTCGGTTATCTGAACCGTGCAGAGCTGACTGAGCAGGTTTTTGTTGCAGATCCCTTCAGTAATGACCCAGCCGCCCGTCTGTATCGCACTGGCGACCTGGCCTGCTGGCTGCCTGACGGTTCGGTGGAATACCGTGGCCGTAATGACAATCAGGTCAAGATCCGTGGTTTCCGGATCGAAATCGGGGAAATCGAAGCGCGTCTGGCGCAATGCGTCGGGGTCAAGGAGTCAGTAGTTCTGGCCCGTCAGGATGCGGACGGCGATGAAGCCCGTGGGCCGAAGCAATTGGTGGGTTATGTCACCGCTCTGCCGGGTGCGAGCCTGTCAGTGCAGGAGTTGCGCCGTGAATTGAGTGCTTCGCTGGCCGATTACATGGTGCCCGTGGCCTTTGTGGTACTGGACAGCCTGCCACTGACCGCCAACGGCAAGCTGGACCGTCGCGCATTGCCAGCGCCTGATGCCCAGGCCTATGCCAGCCGTGAGTATGAAGCGCCTGTGGGGCATGTCGAGTCGGTGCTCGCCGACCTCTGGGCCGATGTGCTCAAGGTCGAGCGCGTAGGGCGTCATGACCATTTCTTCGAGCTGGGCGGCCATTCGTTGCTGGCGGTCAAGCTGATCGAGAAGATGCGTCAACAAGGCCTCAGCGCCGATGTTCGCGTCCTGTTCAGCCAGCCAACGCTGATGGCCTTGGCTGCCGCAGTGGGCAACAGCACTGAAATCCGCGTTCCGGCCAACCTGATCGAGCCCGGTTGCACGCAGATCACCCCTGATATGCTGCCATTGCTGGATATCAGCGAAGCTTCGCTGGAGCGGGTTCTGGCGGCAGTGCCGGGTGGCGCAGCCAATGTGCAGGACATTTACCCGCTGGCCCCGTTGCAGGAAGGGATTCTCTATCACTATCTGACTGCCGAAGCTGGCGACCCTTATGTACTGCAATCGCAGTACGCCTTTGATAGTCGCGAACGTCTGGACGCTTTCATCGGAGCACTGCAGTCGGTCATCAATCGCCACGATATCCTGCGCACCGCAGTTCATTGGACTGGCCTTGATGAGCCAGTGCAGGTGGTCTGCCGCACTGTTACGCTGCAACCGCAATTCGTCGAACTTGATCCGGGCAATGGCCCGGTCGCCACGCAATTGTCGGCACAATTCGACGCCCGTCACTATCGTCTCGACCTGACCCGTGCGCCATTGCTGCACCTGGCTTGCGCCGAGGACAAGGAGCAGAACCGCTGGGTTGCCACGTTGCTGTTCCATCACCTGGCGCTGGACCATACCGCGCTGGAAGTGATGCAGCTTGAAATGCAGGCTTTCCTGCTGGGGACTGCCGATCAACTGGGTGCGGCAATGCCGTATCGCAACTATGTGGCCCAGGCCCGGCTGGGTGTAGAACCGGCTGCCCATGAGGCGTTCTTCCGCGAGATGCTGGGTGATATCAGCGAGCCGACCCTGCCATTTGGTGTGCATGATGTTCAGGGCGACGGCCAGGGTATCGAGGAGGCGCGAGCGCCGCTGGATATACAAGTCAGCAATCGTTTACGGCAACAGGCCCGCCAATTGGGCGTCAGCGCTGCCAGCCTGGTGCATCTGGCCTGGGCGCTGGTGCTGGGCAAGGTGTCGGCCACCGACGATGTGGTGTTCGGCACCGTATTGCTGGGCCGCATGCAAGGCGGCGAGGGTGCCGACCGTGCCTTGGGCATGTTTATCAATACCTTGCCATTGCGGGTCAGCCTGGACCGCAACAGTGTGCGTCAGGCGGTAAGCGAGGCCCATGGCCGACTCACCGGGCTGCTGGTCCACGAGCATGCGTCTCTGGCGTTGGCCCAGCGTTGCAGCGGCGTGGCAGCCACCACTCCGTTGTTCAGTGCGCTGCTCAATTACCGGCACAGTAATGCTGTTGTTACTCAGGAGAGCCTGAATGCCTGGGAAGGCATGCAGACCCTGGGCGGCGACGAGCGCACCAACTACCCGCTGACCCTGAACGTCGATGACTTGGGCGAAGGTTTCCACTTTACGGTGCTGGCACTGGAAAGCATCGGTGCCCGTCGAGTCTGTGACTATGTGCAGGTCGCGCTGGAGCAGTTGACCGATGCACTGGAGCAGGCACCGCAAACGCCGTTGAGCAACCTGTCGATTCTGCCGGGCAGCGAGCGTGAGCAACTGCTGTATCAGTGGAACGCCAGTGACGCGACCTTTGCCGATGACCAGTTGATTCATCGTGCTTTCGAGGCGTGGGCTGCAAAACAACCGTCGGCCACGGCGATTCGTTTCGAGGGCCACTGGTTGAGCTATGGCGAACTCAATGCCCGTGCCAATCAGGTGGCCCATCGCCTGATTGAACAAGGCATCCGCCCGGATGATCGTGTAGCGATCTGCGTCGAACGTGGTCTGAAAATGATCATCGGCCTGCTGGGGATTCTCAAGGCCGGGGCAGGCTATGTGCCGCTGGATCCGGCCTATCCGGCTGAGCGTCTGGCGTACCTGCTCAAGGACAGCGAGCCGCTGGCCGTGCTGGTTCAGAAAACCACGGTGGATGTGTTGTCGGGTGTGTCGGTGCCTGTCATCAATCTGGACGATGCCCGCTTGCAGGAGCAATCCGTCTCGAATCCGCAGGTTTTAGGGTTGACGTCTTCGCACCTGGCTTATGTGATCTACACCTCAGGCTCGACTGGCCTGCCGAAGGGCGTTCAGATCGAGCACCGCAACGTAGCCCGTTTGTTCTCGGCCACTCAGGCATGGTTCGACTTTGGCCCGACTGATACCTGGGCGCTGTTCCACTCGTTCGCTTTCGATTTCTCGGTCTGGGAAATCTGGGGCGCGCTGATACATGGCGGCGAGTTGCTGATCGTGCCGCAACTGGTCAGCCGCTCGCCGCAGGAATGCTATGCCTTGATCTGTGAAGCTGGCGTGACTGTGCTCAACCAGACGCCAAGTGCCTTCCGCCAGTTGATTGCGGCTCAGGGTGAAAGCCATCAGGCGCATTCATTGCGTCAGGTGATCTTTGGTGGCGAAGCGCTGGAAACCGGGATTCTCAAGCCTTGGTACGCAAGGCCGGTGAACGCCGGTACTCAGTTAGTAAACATGTACGGCATCACCGAAACCACGGTACACGTAACGTATCGAGCCTTGCAGGCTGCCGATGCCTTGCAGGCTGGCGTCAGCCCGATTGGTGTGCGGATTCCTGACTTGCAGACTTACGTGCTGGATGCCAATCGTGAGCCAGTGCCGGTCGGTGTTGTGGGTGAGCTGTATGTCGGCGGCGCCGGTGTGGCGAGGGGTTACCTGAACCGCCCTGAACTGAATGAAGAACGGTTTATCCCTGATCCTTTCAGCCAGCGTCCCGGAGCGCGCCTGTATCGCACTGGCGACCTTGCCCGCTGGACCGCCGAGGGCAGCCTGGATTACTTGGGCCGTAACGACGATCAGGTGAAGATTCGCGGTTTCCGTATCGAGCTGGGTGAAGTCGAGGCACAGCTTGCGGCCTGTACCGGCGTTCGCGAAGCGGTGGTTATCGCTCGCGAAGACATTCCAGGCGACAAGCGTCTGGTCGCTTATGTGATTCCTGAAGAGGGCACAACGCCGTCCGCCGCAGAGTTGCGTGACCAACTATTGCAAACCCTGGCCGAACATATGCTGCCAAGCGCCTTTGTGACGCTTGAGTCGCTGCCACTGACCACCAACGGCAAGCTGGATCGCAAGGCCTTGCCAGCGCCGGATCAATCGGCACTGGCCAGTCGTGCCTATGAAGCGCCTCAAGGCGAAGTCGAAGTGATCATTGCCGAACTCTGGCAAGAACTGCTGGATGTTGAGCAGGTAGGTCGTCATGACCACTTCTTCGAGCTGGGTGGCCATTCCCTGCTGGCGGTGAAGCTGATCGAGCGCATGCGTCAGCAGAACCTCAGCGCCGATGTTCGTGTGCTGTTTGGCCAGCCGACTCTGGCAGCACTGGCCGCTGCAGTAGGCGGGCAGACAGAAATAGTGGTGCCAGCCAATCTGATTACCGAAGGTTGCGAGCGGATTACCCCGGATATGCTGCCGCTGGCGGATCTGGATCAGGACGCTATCGACCGTGTGGTCGCCAGTGTGCCGGGCGGTATTGCCAATATTCAGGATATCTACGCCTTGGCACCTTTGCAGGAGGGGATTCTTTATCACCATCTGGCAGCCGCTGAAGGCGATCCGTACCTGCAATATGCGCTGTTCAGTTTTGATGGTCTGCAACGGCTCCAGCAATTCGCTGCTGCCTTGCAGGCCGTTGTTTCACGGCACGATATCCTGCGCACCGGTGTGCTCTGGGAGCGGCTGGATGAACCGGTGCAGGTGGTCTGGCGTCATGCGGAGCTGGCGGTGGAGGAGGTTCGTCTCGATCCTGCCGCGGGCGATATTGCCGATCAACTGCGTGAAGCCCTGGACCCGCGTCATTATCGACTGGATATTCGCCAGGCACCGATGATGCGTATCGGTTATGCCCATGATCCAGCCAATAATCGCTGGCTGGGCATGCTGTTGTTCCACCATATGGTCGACGATGCCACGTCGCTGGGTATCCTGACTTCGGAAATCGAAGCCTTCATGTGCGGCCTCGGTGATCAGCTTCCCGCTTCGGTGCCTTATCGCAACTACGTGGCGCAGGCGCGGCTGGGTGTCAGTCGTGAAGCCCATGAAGCGTTTTTCCGCGAGATGCTGGGCGATATCGATGAGCCGACCCTGCCGTTCGGGCTGCATGACGTGCAAGGGGACGGACAAGGCATTCAGGAAGTCCGCCAGGTGGTGGATGCTTCCCTTGGCCAGCGGTTGCGAGTTCAGGCTCGCAAGCTGGGTGTCGGTGCTGCCAGCCTGTATCACCTGGGCTGGGCTCGGGTGCTGGGCGCCTTGTCGGGGCGTGATGAAGTAGTGTTCGGCACGGTCCTGCTGGGCCGCATGCAGGGCGGCGCAGGTGCCGACCGGGCGCTGGGCATGTTTATCAATACCTTGCCGTTGCGCGTTGACCTTGGGGATCAGCACGTCAGCAACGGCGTCAGGAAAACCCATGCCAATCTGACTGCACTGTTGGGCCACGAACACGCCTCGCTGGTGCTTGCCCAGCGTTGCAGCGGAGTCGAAGCACCTACACCGCTGTTCAGCTCATTGCTCAATTACCGTCATCTGGAAAACCATACCGGTGATTCCAGTGTCGCGGCCTGGGAAGGTATCCAGGCGCTGTCCGGGGAGGAACGCACCAACTATCCGCTGACCTTGTCCGTAGACGATCTGGGCGAAGGCTTCAACCTGACGGTGATGGCTGAAGCGCAAATAGGTGCCGAGCGTGTCTGTGGCTATATGCAGCGCGTGATGCATCAGTTGATCGATGCGCTGGAGCAGGCGCCGCAAACGTCGCTCAACAGCCTGTCGATTCTGCCTCGCAGTGAGCGTGAGCAATTGCTGCACGGGTGGAATGCCAATGACACGACCTTTGCCGATGACTTGTTGATACATCGTGCTTTCGAGGCGTGGGCTGCAAAACAACCGTCAGCCACGGCGGTTCGCTTTGAAGGTCGCCAGTTGAGCTATGGCGAGCTCAACACACGAGCCAACCAGGTTGCCCATCGCCTGATGGAGCAGGGCATCGGCCCGGATGATCGTGTAGCGATCTGCGTCGAACGCGGGCTGGAAATGATCATCGGCCTGCTGGGGATTCTCAAGGCCGGCGCGGGTTATGTGCCGCTGGACCCGGCTTATCCCGCCGAGCGCTTGACTTATCTGCTCAATGACAGCGCACCACTGGCGGTGCTGGTTCAGCAGGCCACGGCAGATGTGCTATCGGGTGTGTCGGTGCCTGTCATCAATCTGGACGATGCCCGCTTGCAGGAGCAATCCGTCTCGAATCCGCAGGTTTCAGGGTTGACGTCTTCGCACCTGGCTTATGTGATCTACACCTCGGGTTCCACCGGTTTGCCGAAGGGCGTTCAGATCGAGCACCGCAACGTGGCCCGTCTGTTCACGGCCACTCAGGCATGGTTCGACTTTGGCCCGACCGATACCTGGGCGCTGTTCCATTCCTTTGCCTTCGATTTTTCGGTCTGGGAAATCTGGGGCGCGCTGGTACATGGCGGAGAACTGCTGATCGTGCCGCAACTGGTCAGCCGCTCGCCTCAGGAATGCTATGCCTTGATCTGTGAGGCTGGCGTGACGGTGTTGAACCAGACACCAAGCGCTTTCCGCCAGTTGATTGCGGCTCAGGGTGAAAGCCATCAGGCGCATTCATTGCGTCAGGTGATCTTTGGTGGCGAAGCGCTGGAAACCGGAATACTCAAACCTTGGTACGCAAGGCCGGTGAACGCTGGAACCCAACTGGTGAATATGTATGGCATCACCGAAACCACGGTACACGTAACGTATCGAGCCTTGCAGGCTGCCGATGCGCTAAAAGCGGGTGTCAGCCCGATTGGTGTGCGAATCCCTGATTTGCAGACCTATGTGCTGGATGCCAATCGAGAGCCAGTGCCGGTCGGTGTTGTGGGTGAATTGTATGTGGGTGGCGCGGGCGTAGCGCGGGGTTACCTGAACCGTCCTGAACTGAATGAAGAACGGTTTATCCCTGATCCTTTCAGCCAGCGTCCCGGAGCGCGCCTGTATCGCACTGGCGACCTGGCCCGCTGGACCGCCGAGGGCAGCCTGGATTATCTGGGTCGTAACGACGATCAGGTGAAGATTCGTGGTTTCCGTATTGAGCTGGGTGAAGTTGAAGCCCAACTTGCAGCCTGCAAGGGCGTGCGTGAAACCGTGGTTATCGCTCGCGAAGACATTCCAGGCGACAAGCGCCTTGTGGCTTATGTGATTCCTGAAGAGGGCGCTACGCCATCTGCCGCAGAACTGCGTGACCAACTGTTGCAAACCCTGGCCGAGCATATGCTGCCAAGCGCCTTTGTGACGCTGGAAGCCTTGCCACTGACCACCAACGGCAAGCTGGATCGCAAGGCCTTGCCAGCGCCGGACCAATCGGCACTGGCAAGCCGAGCCTATGAAGCGCCCCAAGGCGAAGTCGAAGTGACCATTGCCCAACTCTGGCAAGAACTGCTGGATGTTGAGCAAGTAGGTCGTCATGACCACTTCTTCGAGCTGGGCGGGCATTCCCTGTTGGCAGTGAAGCTGATCGAGCGCATGCGTCAGCAGAACCTCAGCGCCGATGTTCGTGTGCTGTTTGGCCAGCCGACTCTGGCAGCACTGGCCGCAGCCGTAGGTGGGCAGACAGAAATAGTGGTGCCTGCCAATCTGATTACCGAAGGTTGCGAGCGGATTACCCCGGACATGCTGCCGCTGGCGGATCTGGATCAGGACGCTATCGACCGCGTGGTCGCCAGTGTGCCGGGTGGTGTTGCCAATGTGCAGGATATCTATGCCCTGGCTCCGTTGCAGGAGGGGATCTTGTATCACCATCTGGCAGCCGCCGAAGGCGATCCCTATGTGTTGCAGGTGCAGTTCAGTTTCGAGAGCCGGCAACATCTGGACAGCTTTGCCCGTGCCTTGCAGAGCGTCGTGGATCGTAACGATATTCTGCGTACCGCCGTGGTCTGGGAAAGCCTGAGCGAGCCGGTTCAGGTGGTCTGGCGCACGGCAACTCTGGAAGTCGAAGAAGTTGTGATGGCGCAGGGTAGTGAAGATGTGCTGGAGCAACTGCAACAGCGCTTTGACCCGCGTCACTATCGCCTCGATGTTTCCCGTGCTCCGCTGATGCGCCTTGCCTGTGCCGCTGATCCGGCCAATAACCGCTGGGTCGGCATGCTGTTGTTCCACCATATGGCCCTTGACCATACCGCGCTGGAAGTCGTGGTTCAGGAAATGCAGGCCAGCCTCACCGGTCAGTCCGGGCTGCTGCCTGTTGCTGTGCCTTACCGCAATCATGTGGCGAATGCCCGTCTGGGCGTCAGCCGTGAGGAGCATGAAGCCTTCTTCCGCGACATGCTGGGCGATATCGACGAGCCGACACTGCCATTGGGGTTGCAGGATGTGCAGGGCGATGGCAGTGGTATCGAAGAAGTGCATCAGCTAGTGGATGCTGATTTGGGCCAGCGTCTGCTCATTCAGGCCCGCCGTCTGGGAGCCAGTGCCGCGAGCCTGGTGCATCTGGCGTGGGCGCAGGTGGTGGGCCGGCTTGCCGGGCGTGAAGAGGTGGTCTTCGGGACGGTGCTGATGGGCCGCATGAGCGGCGCTGCCGGTACGGATCGGGCGCTGGGCATGTTTATCAATACGCTGCCGCTGCGTATCGATGTGGGTGTTCAGGGTGTCGAGGCCGGTGTGCGTGCCACGCATCAAAAGCTGTCGGCATTGCTCGGCCATGAACATGCTTCCTTGTCCCTGGCCCAGCGTTGCAGTGGCGTGCCTTCCGCGCTGCCGCTGTTCAGCACGTTGCTCAACTATCGCCACAGCGCAGGTCAGGCCGCCGCACCCGAAGCCGTGGCGGCGTGGGCCGGTATCCAGACCCTGTCCATGGAGGAACGCACCAACTATCCGCTGATGCTGAACGTCGATGATCTGGGTGACTCATTCATGCTGACTGCCCAGGCGGTGGCGGCCATTGGCGCACAACGCACCTGTGATTTCATGCAGACGGCATTGTCGAGCCTGGTCACTGCTCTGGAAGACGCGCCGCATACCCACCTTAATCGTCTTTCGGTCTTGTCCGAGGCCGAGCGCACTCAGTTGCTGGTTACATTCAATGACACCCAGGCGCCGTATCCGGAAACGCAGACCATTCACGGCCTGTTCGAGGCCCAGGTCGAGCGTACACCGCAGGCCATTGCGCTGGTACATGGCAATGAGCGTCTGAGCTACCAAACCCTTAACGAACGCGCCAACCGACTGGCGCACCACCTGCGCAATCAGGGCGTGCAGCCAGATTCGCGAGTGGGGATCTGTGTTCAGCGTGGCGTCGATATGGTGGTCGGCCTGCTGGCCATTCTCAAGGCGGGTGGCGCTTATGTGCCGCTGGACCCGGCCTATCCGGTGGATCGTATTGCCTACATGTTGCAGGACAGTGCGCCTACGGCCATTCTGGCCCATGCCGCGAGTCATGAATTGCTGGCCACGTCCTCGGCACCGGTCATCGAACTGGATCGGGGCAACTGGCTCACTGAGCCGGCCGCCAACCCACAGGTGCCTGGCCTCAATTCCAGCCATCTGGCTTATGTGATCTATACCTCGGGCTCCACTGGTTTGCCCAAAGGGGTGATGATCGAACATCGCAATACGGTCAACTTCCTGACCTGGGCTCAGCAGGCGTTTGAGCCAGAAGTCCTGGCCAGGACCCTGTTCTCGACTTCGTTGAACTTCGACCTTGCGGTTTACGAGTGTTTTGCACCGCTGATTTCGGGCGGCAGCATTGAAGTGGTCAAGAACGTACTGGCCCTGCAAGACGGCGAGCATGACGTCACGCTGATCAATACCGTGCCTTCAGCGTTGAAAGCACTCTTGGAATCGGGCGGTCTGGGGCAGAGCGTGCATACCGTCAACGTGGCAGGTGAGGCACTCAAAGGTTCGCTGGTTGAAAGGCTGTTCGCTGAAACTGGCGTCAAACGCCTGTGCAACCTTTACGGACCTTCGGAAACCACCACTTACTCAAGCTGGGTGGCCATGGACCGCGAAGACGGTTTCTCGGCCCATATCGGCAAGCCTGTGGCCAATACCCGGTTCTATCTGCTGGATGAGCATCGCCAGCCGGTGCCGTTGGGTGTTCCAGGCGAAATCTATATCGGCGGTGCGGGTGTGGCTCGCGGTTACTTGAATCGCGATGACCTGACCGCCGAGCGCTTCCTTGAGGATCCATTCAACGCTGGTGCCCGCATGTACCGCACTGGCGACCTGGGTCGCTGGCTAGCAGATGGCAATATCGAATACCTGGGCCGTAACGACGATCAGGTCAAGATCCGTGGTTTCCGTATCGAACTGGGCGAGATCGAGGCCCGGCTGGCCCGCCATGCCTCGGTTAAAGAGGCTGTAGTCATGGCCCGTGAGGATGTGCCGGGCGACAAGCGTCTGGTGGCCTATTTCACCGCCAGCATCGAAGATGTGGATATCGAGGATCTGCGTGAATACCTGCTGGCTCAGTTACCCGAATATATGGTTCCGGTGGCTTATGTTGTTCTGCAATCGCTGCCGTTGACGCCCAATGGCAAGCTGGATCGCAAGGCGCTGCCTGCACCGGACCTGCAGGCGCTGGTCAGTCAGGGCTACGAAGCGCCTCAAGGCGAAATCGAAGTGGCGCTGGCCCAGCTCTGGCAGGAATTGCTCGGGGTCGAGAAGGTCGGACGCTTTGACCGTTTCTTCGATCTGGGTGGGCATTCATTGCTCGCCATTCGCCTGATTTCCCAGGTTAGGCTGCGCCTTGGTGTCGAGCTGAGCCTGGCCGAGCTGTTCACTCATTCGGAGCTGTCAGCTCTCGCCGGGCTGCTGGCACAGGCAGGTCGCAGCACGTTGCCGGATATCGTCAGAGTGCCCCGCGACGAGGATCTGCCCTTGTCCTTTGCCCAGCAGCGCCTGTGGTTCCTGGCGCAAATGGAGGGTGGCAGCACGGCGTACAACATGCCGGCCGGCCTGCGCCTGCGCGGGCCTCTCGATGAAAGCGCACTGCAACGGGCACTGGAGCGCATTCTGGCTCGCCATGAAGCCTTGCGTACTCGATTCGCCGTTCGTGAGGATCAGGAACCTGTGCAACTGATTGAGCCAGTCGACAGCGGATTCGCGTTGACTCGTTTCAACCTGCAAGCCAGTAACGACCGTGAGCAACAATTGCTCGCCATGGCTCAGGAAGAAGCGCTGGCACCGTTCGACCTTGCCACCGGCCCCTTGATCCGCGGACGTCTGGTGCGTCTGGATGCCGAGGATCATGCCTTGTTGGTGACTGTTCACCATATCGTCTCAGACGGTTGGTCCCTTGGCGTGCTGACCCGTGAGCTGACCGAATTGTATGAAGCGTTCAGACAAGGACTGGAAGATCCGCTGCCGCCACTGAGCGTTCAGTACGCCGATTATGCCGTCTGGCAGCGCCGCTGGCTCAGTGGCGAAGTACTGGAAGCGCAAAGCCGTTACTGGCAGCAAACCCTGGCCGATGCTCCCGCATTGCTGGCGCTGCCCACCGACAAACCACGCCCGGCACAACAGGATTATGCCGGTGCGACCCTGGGCATCGTGCTCGATGCAGCCCTGACCCAGGACTTGAAAGCCTTGAGCCAGCGCCACGGCACAACGTTGTACATGACGGTCATGGCTGCCTGGGCCGTATTGCTGAGCCGGCTTGGCGGGCAGGACGACGTGGTGATCGGCTCACCAATGGCCAACCGCATGCGTGCTGAAGTCGAGCCTTTGATCGGCTTTTTCGTCAACACACTGGCCGTGCGTATCGACGTTTCGGACGACCCGGATGTCGGCACACTGCTGGCGCGGGTCAAGGATCGGGTCCTGAGTGCCCAGGCCCATCAGGACCTGCCATTCGAGCAAGTGGTGGAAGTGGTCAAACCGGTACGCAGCCTGTCGCACAGCCCAGTGTTCCAGGCGATGTTGAGCTGGCAGGACACCGGTGGCGCTGCTCTGACACTCGATGGCCTGGCTCTGGAAGGCATTGGCATTGCCAATACCGTGTCCAAGTTCGACCTTTCTCTGGACCTGAGCGAGTTGCAGGGGCAACTGGTCGGCAGTCTGGAATACGCCACTGCACTGTTTGGTGAAGCCACTGTGCGCCGTTACGCCCGCTATTTTGAAAATGTCCTGCGCGGTCTGGTGTCGGGTGATGGCGCGGCGATCACCAGAATTGAATTGCTGGATGCCGAAGAGCGTCAGCGTCTGCTGAGCGACTTGAACCGCACCCGGACTGCCTATCCGCAAACCAGCACCGCTCACTGCATGTTCGAGGAGCGCGTGGCTGCCCAGCCGGATGCCATTGCGGTGGTGTGCGAAGGCGAGCGCCTGAGTTATGCGCAACTGAACCTGCGGGCCAACCGCCTGGCACACACACTGATCGGCATGGGCATCGGCCCGGATGACCGGGTGGCGATCTGTGTGGAGCGCGGCGTCGACATGCTGGTCGGCCTGCTGGGCGTGCTCAAGGCCGGCGGAGCCTATGTGCCGCTCGATCCGGCCTATCCGGCGGATCGCCTGCAATTCATGTTGCAGGACAGCCAGCCCAAGGCGGTCTTGAGCCATCGCGGGATGGACCGTTCGCTACCGGAACTGAGCATTCCGGTAGTGGCTCTGGACAGCCCTCTGGCAGGCGAGGAGCACAACCCGGACGTCAAAGGCTTGAACGCCCGCCACCTGGCCTATGTGATCTATACCTCCGGCTCCACCGGCAATCCCAAGGGCGTGATGATCGAGCATCGCGGGCTGGTCAACTACAGCCTCGACGCGGCCCGGCTTTTCGAGCTGACAGCCGAGGATTCGGTGCTGCAACAAAACTCCCTTAACTTCGATCTGTCGGTGGAAGAGGTTTTCCCGGCATTGCTGGCTGGCGCTACTCTGGTTCCCACTCGGGACATCTTTGGCAGCGAAGGTCTGGCAGGCGAAACCCCGAGCATGCTGCATATGACTGCCGCGCACTGGCACACCCTGGTGGGTGATTGGCACCATCAGCCAGCGCTGGCTGCCAAGGCACTGGCGGGCGTGCGCCTGATCAACGTCACCGGCGATGCCCTGTCGGCCCAGAAGCTGCAATGGTGGCAGGCGTTGCGCCCGGCCCATACCCAATTGATCAATACCTACGGCCCGACAGAGGCGACGGTGTCCTGTACTGCCGCTTACGTGGACAGCAGCGGAGCCAGTCACAACGTCACCATCGGCAAACCGATGGCCAATACCCGCATTTACCTGCTCGACGCCTGGCAGCAACCGGTTCCAGCCGGTGTCGCTGGCGAAATGTACATCGGTGGCGACGGGGTGGCACGCGGTTATCTGAACCTTGAGAAAGTAAATGCAGAGCGTTTCCTGGTCGATCCTTTCAGCGACGAATCGGATGCGCGCATGTACAGGACCGGCGATCTGGCGCGTTACCTGGCAGACGGCAGCCTCGAATACCTGGGCCGCAATGACTTCCAGGTCAAGGTTCGAGGGTTCCGTATCGAACTGGGGGAAATCGAAACCCGTCTCGGCGACTGTGCCGGGGTCAAGGAAGCCGTGGTCATTGCCCGCGAGGACGTGCCGGGCGAGAAGCGTCTGGTCGCCTATGTGGTGCCTCATGCCGGGCAGACACTGACTGCTGGTGTGCTGCGTGAATCCCTCGCGCCACAACTGGCCGAGTACATGTTGCCCAGCGCCTTTGTGATGCTTGAAGCCATGCCACTGACGCCGAACCGCAAGCTGGACCGCAAGGCGCTCCCGGCACCGGAAGGTGAGGCCTTTGCCAGCCGGATCCACGAGCCGCCGCAAGGCGCGACCGAAACCGCTCTGGCTCAGGTCTGGCAACAATTGCTCGATGTGGAGCGGGTGGGGCGCAACGACCACTTCTTTGAACTGGGCGGGCATTCCTTGCTGGCCATGCGGCTGATTGCCCATGTACGGCAGCGACTGGGGGCTGAGTTGCGCTTGATGGATGTTTTCGCCCATCCTGTCCTTGAAGCCATGGCCAGGGGACTGGCGCAGGCAGCGCGCAGTTCGCAGCCTTCCGTGATTGCGGTTTCCCGTGATCAGGCCTTGCCGCTGTCGTTCGCACAACAGCGACTCTGGTTCCTGGCGCGTCTTGAAGGCGACAACCCGGCCTATCACATTCCGGCCGGCCTGCGTCTGCGTGGCGAACTGGATGCGAATGCACTGCAGAGTGCGCTGGACATGATCGTGGCCCGTCACGAATCGCTGCGCACCACTTTTGTCCAGTTGCCGGGGCAGGATGCCGAACAGCGTATTGCGCCGTCGGATATCGGCTTCGAGCTGCGCTTGCAGGCACTGGACGGGCAGCCGACTGCCGAACAGAGCCTGGCGCTGCTGGTTACCGACGAGGCACGGGCACCGTTCGATCTGAGCAAAGGTCCGTTGGTTCGTGGCCGACTGGTACGCATGGCCAGCGACGATCATGTCTTGCTGGTGACTTTCCACCACATCATTGCCGATGGCTGGTCCTCGGATATCTTCACCCGTGAACTGGGCATTCTTTATGAAGCACTGCGCAACGGTGAAGCCGATCCGCTGCCGGCCCTGGCGCTGCAATACGCCGATTATGCAATGTGGCAGCGCTGCTGGCTGACCGCCGAGGTGTTGCAGCAGCAAAGCGGTTACTGGCAACAGGCTCTGGCTGAGGCCCCGGCGCTGCTGAGCCTGCCTACTGACCGTGCTCGTCCTGCGCAACAGGATTATTCAGGGAATGCCGTCGGCCTGGCGCTGGATCAGGCGCTGACCGACCAGATCAAGGCTTTGAGCCAGCGCCAGGGCACCACTTTGTTCATGACTGTACTTGCGGCCTGGGCCACGGTATTGGGCCGCCTGGCCAGTCAGGATGATGTGGTGATCGGAACGCCAGTGGCCAACCGCACGCGGGTCGAGGTCGAAGGCCTGATCGGCCTGTTCGTCAACACCCTGGCACTGCGAGTGGACTTGTCTGCCGAGCCGACGGTCGAGGCGTTGCTGCAACAGGTCAAGGCTCGCACCCTTGAAGCACAGGCTCATCAGGACTTGCCGTTCGAGCAGGTGGTGGAAGCGGTCAATCCGGTGCGCAGCCTGGCTCACAGCCCGATCTTCCAGGCCATGTTGTCCTGGCAGAACGGCGCAGGCGAGGACCTGGCCCTTGGCGATATGAACCTGCAGGGCGTGAATGCCAGCAGTCGCAGCGCCAAGTTCGATGTGCTGCTGGACATGGCGGAAGTCGGCGGACGCCTGTATGGCTCGCTGGAGTATGCAACCGCGCTGTTTGACCGGGACACCATCGAGCGCCATCTGGGTTATCTGGAAGCTGTATTGCGTGGCATGGTCGCTGACAGCCATGCAGTCGCGACCCATATTCCGCTGGTTCAGGCCGATGAGCGTCGGCTATTACTCGAAACATTCAACGCGACAGCCGTGGACTATCCGCAAGGCCTGACGCTGCACGGCTTGTTTGAAGACCAGGTAGCGAGGACGCCGGATGCAACGGCCTTGACGTTCGAGGGCACGTCATGGAGCTATGCGCAGCTCAACGCACAGGCCAACCGTATCGCTCATCGCCTGATCGGCATGGGCGTCGGTGTGGAGGATCGGATCGCCATCTGTGTGGAGCGCAGCCTGCATATGGTTGCGGGCCTGCTGGGCATTCTCAAGGCCGGGGCCGGTTATGTACCGCTGGACCCGGATTATCCTGCGGACCGACTGGCCTATATGCTGGAGAACAGCGCGCCGGTCGTGGTGCTTGGCCAATTGTCCTTGCGTGACAGCCTGCCACACTGCAAATGCCCGATGCTGATGCTCGACGGCCAGGAACTGGACGGTCAGCCTGGCGATAACCCTCGGGTTGCCAACCTTACCGCCTCGAATCTGGCCTATGTCATCTATACCTCCGGCTCCACCGGCCAGCCCAAGGGCGTGATGAACGAACATATTGGCGTCGTGAACCGGCTCTTGTGGATGCAGGATGAATACGTTCTGGACGCAACCGATGTCGTGCTCCAGAAAACCCCGTTCAGCTTCGATGTATCGGTATGGGAGTTCTTCTGGCCACTGTTCAACGGCGCCCGTCTGGTGATGGCGCGTCCGGGTGGTCATCGTGAGCCAGCCTACCTGTGCGACACGATTCAGGCCCTGGGTGTGACGACCCTGCACTTCGTACCTTCGATGCTGGAAGTCTTCCTGGCTCACGGCAACCTGGAACGCTGCCATAGCCTGACCCGTGTGATGTGCAGCGGTGAAGCGTTGCCGGGGCATCTGGTCAGGCGCTTCAAGGCACAACCGACCGGTGCCGTTCTGTACAACCTGTACGGCCCGACCGAAGCTGCCGTGGACGTCACGGCCTGGGATTGCAGCGGTCTTGAAACCCCGGATAACACGCCGATTGGCAAACCGGTGGCCAATACCGGTATCTATCTGCTCGACAGCATCGCTCAACCGGTGCCGCTGGGCAGTGCGGGCGAGATCTACATTGCCGGCATTCAAGTGGCGCGGGGCTATCTGGGCCGTCCGGAGCTGACCGCCGAACGTTTCCTTCGTGATCCGTTCAGCAGTGACCCGACGGCACGTATGTACCGCACCGGTGACCTGGGTCGTTTCCTGGCCGATGGCACGCTGATTTATCTGGGCCGCAATGACGACCAGGTGAAAATACGCGGTTTCCGCATCGAACTGGGTGAAGTGGCCGCACGTCTGGGTACTCATCCGGACATTCTGGAAGCGGTGGTCATCGCGCGTGAAGACACGCCGGGTGACAAGCGGCTGGTTGCCTATTACACCGCACAGCAGGATCTGGAAGTCGAAAGTCTGCGTGGCTATCTGTCGGGCCTGTTGCCTGAGTACATGGTGCCTGCCGCTTATGTGAAACTTGCCAGCCTGCCGCTGAGCGCCAATGGCAAGCTGGATCGCAAGCGCTTGCCCGCGCCGGATCGCGACAGCATTGCCAACCGCAGCTATGAAGCACCTCAAGGTGCGGTGGAGGTCATGCTGGCCGAAATCTGGTCGGAGCTGCTGCATGTGGAGCAAGTAGGTCGTTTTGATCACTTCTTTGAACTGGGCGGTCACTCGCTGCTGGCTGTCACGCTGATCGAGCGCATGCGTCAGGTCGGGCTGAGTGCTGATGTTCGCGTTCTGTTTGGCCAGCCGACACTGGCTGCACTGGCTCAGGCGGTCGGCAGCGATCATGAAGTGACAGTGCCCGCCAATCTGATCGCGGCTCAGGGATGTGAACGGATTACGCCTGAGATGTTGCCGCTGATCGATCTGACTCAGGACGAAATCGACCGGCTGGCTGCTTCGGTTCCCGGCGGTGTGGCGAACATTCAGGATATCTACCCGCTGGCGCCGTTGCAGGAAGGCATTCTCTATCACCACCTGGCTGCCGGGCTCGGTGACTCCTACTTGCAGCAGGCGGTATTCACCTTCGAGGATCAGGAGCGGCTGGATGCCTTTATCGCCGCGTTGCGCGGTGTGATCGGGCGGCATGACATCCTGCGTACGGCGATTTTCTGGGAAGGTCTGAGCGAGCCTGTGCAAGTGGTATTGCGCGATGCACCGCTGCCTATCGAGGTGGTGACGCTGGACCCAAGCCATGGCGCGCTGGAAACCCGTTTGCGCGAGCATTTCGACCCGCGTCATTACCGCATGGACGTACGTCAGGCACCGCTGCTGCATCTGGCCTACGCCTACGACAATGAGCAGGATCGCTGGGTCGGCATTCTGCTGTTCCATCACATTGCACTGGATCATACCGCTCTGGATGTCTTGCAGGCTGAAATGCAGGCATTCCTCACGGGGCAGGAGGCGCAACTGGGCGCTGCGGTGCCTTATCGCAACTATGTTGCGCAGGCCAGGCTGGGCACTGAGGCGCAGACGCACGATGCGTTCTTTACGCAAATGCTCGGTGATGTCAGTACATCGACGCTGCCATTCGGCCTGCATGATGTGCAGATGGACGGCAACGGTATCGAGCAGTTCCGGCTGGTGCTGGACGAGGGGCTTGGGCAAAGGCTGCGTACCAGCGCCCGGCAACTGGGCGTTAGCCCGGCCAGCCTGCATCATCTGGCCTGGGCACAGGTGCTTAGCCTGGTCAGCGGTCGCGAAGATGTCGTGTTCGGCACCTTGTTGATGGGCCGCATGCAGGGCGGTGAGGGTGCCGATCGTGCTCTGGGCATGTTTATCAATACCTTGCCGATCCGCATCGATATCTCTGGCCAGAGCGCAAGAGATGCAGTGCGCTCAACCCATGCCTCACTGGCGGCTCTGCTGGCCCATGAGCACGCCTCACTGGCGCTTGCCCAGCGTTGCAGCGGGATCGAAGCCCCCGCGCCATTGTTCAGCGCCTTGCTCAACTATCGTCACAGTGGCGTGCAGGTCGATGCCCAGGCACAGGCGGCATGGGACGGTATTCAAGGATTGGGCGGGGAGGAGTGGAGCAACTATCCGGTCGCGTTGAACGTGGACGATATGGTCGACGCTTTTGTGCTGACCGCCCAGGCCGTGCCTCAGGCCGGAGCAGAACGCATCTGTGCCTACATGAATCGGGCGTTGTACAGCCTGGTCGAGGCGCTGGAGCGTACCCCGGACAAGCCCGTTCACGAATTGCAGGTCTTGCCGATGGCCGAGCGTCATCAGGTATTGCTGGAGTTCAACGATACCCATGCTGACTACCCTGCGGATCAGCCGGTGCATCGCCTGTTCGAGGCGCAGGCGCGTTTGAATCCGTTGGCTATTGCCGTGGAACACGATGGCGTCCAGACCTCATATCGGGCTCTCGACGATCAGGCACAGCGGCTGGCCGGTCAGCTCTGGCATGAAGGTGTCAGGCCGGGCGAGCGTGTCGCCATGTTGCTGAGCCGGTCTCTGGACTGGCTGGTCAGTGCCCTTGCCATTCTCAAATGCGGCGCCATCTATGTGCCGCTTGATCGTCAGGCCCCCGAGGAGCGCCTGCGTCTGATTATCGAGGACAGCGCCGCTGTATTGACCCTGGGCACCGCCGATACGCCGATGCCGGAAGGGATTCGCTGGCTGGACGTGACGGCACCGCTGGGGGCAGCCCTTGAGTGCGATGTCGAAACAAACGGCAACGATGCGGCATACGTGCTGTACACCTCAGGTTCCACCGGCCTGCCCAAAGGGGTGGTGGTGCCGCACCGTGGCATTGCGCGTCTGGTCCTGAATAACCGTTTTGTGCAGTTCAGGCCTGAAGACCGATTGGCGTTCGCTTCCAATCCGGCATTCGATGCAAGCACGATGGAGGTCTGGGGCGCGCTGCTCAATGGTGGGCGACTGGTCATTATCGACCATGAATGCCTGCTGGATCCTCCCCGTTTCGCGGATGTTCTGGCACGTACCGAGGTCAGCGTGTTGTTCCTGACCACGTCGGTCTTCAACCAGTACGTGGGCCTGATAGGGCCAGCCCTTGCCGGCTTGCGTGTATTGATGTCGGGCGGTGAGCGGGCCGATGCGCAGATGTTCGGCAAGATGCGTGCACTGGCTCCGGCCTTGCAGTTGATCAACGGCTACGGGCCAACGGAAAGCACGACCTTCGCCACGACTTATGCATTCGGGGATGTTGCGCCAGACACGGCCAGCCTGCCGATTGGCAAACCGTTGTCCAACACCCGGGTGTATGTGCTGGATGCGCGGCAAAAACCGGTCCCGGTGGGCGTTGCGGGTGAAATCTGTATCGCAGGCGACGGCGTGGCGCTGGGGTATCTGAATCGTGCGGAGCTGACAGCAAAAGCTTTCCTCGATGACCCGTTCAGCCCTGGCGAAGGTGCGTTGCTGTACCGCACCGGCGATTCCGGGCGCTGGCAGGCGGACGGCACGCTGGATTACCTGGGGCGTACCGACAACCAGGTCAAGGTGCGTGGCTATCGGATCGAGCTGGGCGAAATCGATGCGAGGCTGAATCTTCATCCGGCAATCAGGGAAAGTGTTGTGCTGGCGCGGCAATCGGCTGCGGCGGGGCAATGCCTGGTGGCCTACTTCACTGCCGACGGCGACGTGGGTATCGACGCGCTGCGAGCGCACATGCAGAGCCAGCTACCGGACTATATGGTGCCGAGCGCTTATGTAAGGATGGAAAACATGCCATTGACTGCAAACGGCAAGCTCGACGTGAAAGCATTGCCTGTTCCCGATGAACAGGCGCTGGTCAGCCACGGTTATGAGGCGCCGCATGAGGGCCTTGAAACTACACTGGCCCAGGCTTGGGCGCATGTGTTGCAACTGGAGCGGGTGGGACGCCATGAACGGTTCTTCGAGCTGGGCGGTCACTCGTTGCTGGCGGTGCGTCTGGTCGGGGTTCTGACTCAGACAGATGCGCGTATCACCTTGTCCGAAGTCTTTGAACACGACAGTGTTGCTGCCATGGCCGGGCTTATCCAGCAACGCGAGAGTGGCCAGGCGCACGCAGGAGGCGCAGTTCCTGTACGACGCAGTGGCACCCGTACGCCATTGTTCCTGGTTCATGAGTTCAGCGGCCTGGATCTTTACTTCCCGGCCCTGGGCAAGCATATCGACCCGGACACGCCGGTCTATGGTTTGCCTGCCATGGCCTGGGGCGAGCAGCAGTTGCAAACGATGGAATGCATGGCAACCCGACTGATCGGGCTGATGCGTGAGGTTCAGCCGCATGGCCCGTATCGTCTGGCGGGCTGGTCGTTTGGTGGCGTTCTGGCCTATGAAATCGCCAACCAGTTGATCGCACTTGAGGAGACGGTCGAGTTTCTTGGTCTGATCGACAGTTATTACCCGCGTTGCGTGGATCAGGGACGTCAGCGCTGGACCCGCGAGCACGGGCATGCCTTGCATCTGCTGGATCGTTGCGAGGTTCTGGGTAACGCTTCGGCATCCAGCAGTGAAGAGCGAGCCCGTATCGCTGCGTCACTGGCAGCGCTGCAATCGATGGCTCGTCAGGTGGACTTCGATACGCTACTGCAAGCCTGCCGCGAGCAAAACCTGCTGCCTGCGGAGATAGCGGCGCTGGGCCGCGACGAGCTGTGGCATTACCTTGATCGCGAAGTCGCCCATGGCCACGCCCTTGCCAACTACACCGTGTATCCGGTGCCGGTTCCGGTCCATCTGTTCGTGGCCGCCGAACGGGCCGAGGATGCGCCGCTGCATGAAGGCTATCTCGGCTGGGAGGCCGTCTTGCCTGCTGCGCAACTGCGTTGCGTATCGGTCCCGGGCAACCATCAGACGATGATGGAGGTGCCCCATATCCAGGAACTGGGGCTGGCTATCAATGCGGCCCTGGCAGAGGGCGGCCCGACAGGCCCGGGTGGCGGGACGTTCCAGCCGTTGCTGACGATTCAGTCCGGGCGCGCCGATCACGTGCCGGTGTTCTGCGTACCGGGCGCCGGGGACAGTGTCACCGGTTTCATCGGCCTGGCTGATGCGTTTGGGCCGCACTGGCCGCTGCATGGTCTGCAACCACGCGGGCTGGATGGCGCAACTGTGCCGTTCGGTCTGGTGGAAACCGCGGCCGAGGCGTATCTGAAAGCCATCGACTCGGTCCATCCCCATGGCCCGTTGCATCTGCTGGGCCATTCGTTCGGTGGCTGGGTGGTCTATGAAATGGCGGCTCGTCTCCAGGCTCAGGGTCGTGAGGTTGCGTCGCTGACCCTGATCGACAGCGAGTCGCCAGGCGGCAATGGCGTAGTGGGCCGGCCTTATACGAGCAGTGGGGTGCTGATGCGCCTGATCGAGGCGATTCAGTTGTCGTCGGGCAAATCACTGCACATCGATGCTGCCGCATTTGCCGCACAGGACGATGCCGGCCAGATGCGTCTGCTGCATGCCGGGATGGTGCGCGCCGGAATTCTGCCAGCCCGCTCTCCGGTCACCGCAATGAACGGTCCGGCGCGTGCCTTTGGTGCAGCCTTGCGAACTCGTTATCAGCCCGTTCACCGCTATGACGGCCCCGTCCGGCTGGTGCTGGCCGAAGACCCGACTCTGGATGCGGCGCACAACCAGCGTGAGCAGCAATCGATGCTGGAGGGCTGGAAGTCTCATGTCCCGGACCTGAGTGTCTGGTACGGGCCGGGCAACCATTTCACGATCCTCAAGGACGGCCATGTTCAACGCCTCGCGCAATGGTGGCGCGAGGGACTCGTTACACCCGGCAAGGAAGTCAGCCATCCATCGATCCTGCAATAACGGCCTCGACGGCACATATCGACACCTCCATCCCGGCTGCCAGCCAGCCGGGTCTGCCAGCAACGTATTCGTGGTCTCATATGCCAAAGTTCAAGTTTCGCAAAACCGTTATCATCCTCGGCCTGTTGACTGTCGCCGGGGTCTTGTATGCCGCTACTCGCTCCGAGGAAGCGCCGCCCCAATACCTGACGGCCAAGGCCGAACGCAGCGATATCGAGAATTCGGTGCTGGCCACCGGCGTTCTGCAAGGCGTCAGGCAGGTGGATGTCGGTGCCCAGGTGTCCGGCCAGTTGAAGTCACTCAAGGTCAAACTGGGGGATGAGGTCAAGAAAGGGCAGTGGCTGGCCGAGATCGATCCGGTCGTCCTGCAGAATTCCCTGCGCCAGGCTCAGGTCAATGAAGAGGATCTGATCGCCAAGAAGGAAGCCACTGCCGCGCAACTGAGCAAAGCCAAGGCGACCTACGAGCGCTATCTGAACCTGCTGCCGACAGAAGCGATCTCGAAACAGGATTTTGAAACCGCCGAGTCGGATTACCGGGTCGAGGCTGCCAACCTGCGGTCCTTGAGCGCTCAACTCAAGGACGCTCGCATCCAGGTGGAAACTGCACGGGTCAATCTGGACTATACGCGCATCGTGGCTCCCATCGATGGCGCTGTGGTAGGGATCGTGACTCAGGAAGGCCAGACCGTCATCGCCCAACAACTGGCGCCGGTGCTGCTCAAGCTGGCCGATCTGGACACCATGACCGTCAAGGCTCAGGTTTCCGAGGCGGATGTGATTCATATCAAGCAAGGCCAGGAGGTCTACTTCACGATCCTGGGGGAGTCCGACAAACGCTACTACGGCAAATTGCGCGGTATCGAGCCTGCGCCGCAGAACTTCCTGGAAACCCAGGCCAACAACTCCAGCCGCCAGAACACAGCCGTTTTCTATAACGCACTGTTCGATGTGCCAAACCCTGAGCACAAGCTGCGGATATCGATGACTGCGCAAGTTCGCATTGTGCTTTCCAAGGCCACTGGTGTGCTGACAGTGCCTGTTGCGGCGTTGGGTGACAAAGATGCGGAGGGCCGCTTTGCGATTCGAGTGCTGGATGCTCAGGGAGTGGCTCAGGTTCGCAAGGTCAAGACCGGTATCAATAACAATGTCCGGGTACAGATCGATGACGGATTGCAGGAAGGCGATCAGGTTGTCATTGGCGAACCGTCCACCGCAACGGCGACCGCGGCCTCAACCTCGGGGGCAGGCGCATGACGACTCAGCCGTTACTGGAGCTACAGGGCATTACCCGACGTTTCAGCGCAGGTGCCAAGGATTTCATTGCCCTGGATGACATCAACCTGACGATCAATCATGGGGAACTGGTCGCGATCATCGGGGCCTCAGGGTCGGGCAAGTCGACCTTGATGAACGTGCTGGGTTGCCTCGACCATGCCGATGCCGGAAGTTACAAGGTCAGTGGGCGCGAAACCCATTCGCTGACCGATGACGAGCTGGCAGCGCTGCGCCGTGATCATTTTGGTTTCATTTTCCAGCGTTACCATCTGCTCAGTCATTTGAGCGCGGTCAATAACGTCGAGATGCCAGCGATCTATGCCGGGGTAGGCGAGTCGGCCCGCAATGACCGAGCGCAAGAGTTGTTGTCCCGTCTGGGCCTCGGCGATCACTTGCGTAACCGTCCCAATCAGCTTTCCGGTGGTCAGCAGCAACGGGTCAGCATTGCACGGGCCTTGATGAACGGCGGCGAGATCATTCTGGCCGACGAGCCCACAGGCGCGCTTGATACTGCCAGCGGCAAGGAAGTGATGAAGATTCTGCTGGAGCTCAATGCGGCCGGGCGTACGGTTATCCTGGTCACGCACGATGAAAAAGTCGCGGCGCATGCGCATCGGATCATCGAGATCTCCGACGGCAAGATCATCAGCGATCGTACCAATCCCGCCCGCCAGACGCTGGAAGACGATGACCAGGAGGTATTACCGAGCAAAACCCGGCAGGGTAATCGTCTGGTGGCCAGCTTCGAGCTGTTCCGCGAAGCCTTCAGCATGGCCTGGATAGCGCTGATATCGCACCGCATGCGTACCTTGCTGACCATGTTGGGAATTGTGATCGGCATCACGTCCGTGGTGTCTATCGTGGCAGTCGGTGAGGGGGCCAAGCGTTACGTGCTCAATGACATTGCCGCCATTGGCAGTACGACAATCGAGATATTTCCCGGCACTGACTGGGGAGACAGCCGCTCGGCGGCAATCGAAACCCTCTCTCTGGGCGATGTCGCTGCGCTGGGGGACCAGTACTACATCGACAGTGCAACGCCCAATGTCGGCCGCAACCTGTTATTGCGCTATCAGAACCTCGACGTGACCGCGACCGTCAACGGGGTAGGCGACAACTATTTCAGGGTGCGTGGCATCAAGATGGGTGAGGGCGTAGGGTTCAGCAAAGAAGACAGTATTCGCCAGGCCCAGGTGGTGGTGATCGACCACAACACTCGCACACGCCTGTTCGGGCCGAAAACCGACCCGTTGGGCCAGGTGATACTGGTGGATAACCTGCCCTGTATCGTTATTGGTGTGACGGAAGACAAGAAAAGCGTCTTCAATACCAGCAAGAACCTGAATGTATGGATGCCTTACGAAACGGCGTCCGGCCGGTTGCTGGGGCAGCGCTATCTGGACAGCATCACGGTGCGCGTCAAGGACGGCCAGCCAAGCAAGCTGGTGGAAGAAAACCTGACCAGACTCATCGAGAAACGTCATGGCACCAAGGATTTCTTCACCTATAACCTGGACAGCATCATGCAGACCGTGCAGAAGACCAGCCAGTCGCTGGCGCTGCTATTGTCGCTGATTGCAGTGATTTCCCTGGTGGTCGGCGGTATTGGCGTCATGAACATCATGTTGGTATCGGTGACCGAACGTACCCGCGAGATCGGCATCAGGATGGCAGTGGGTGCAAGGCCCTCTGATATCCGTCAGCAGTTTCTGGTGGAAGCTGTCATGGTCTGTCTGTTGGGGGGCCTGATCGGCATAGGACTGTCCTTTGCCATAGGTTATGTGTTTTCCCTGTTGGTCAAGGAATGGCAAATGGTGTTTTCACTGGGCTCGATCATTACGGCTTTCGTCTGCTCAACCCTGATCGGCATCGTGTTCGGCTTCGTACCGGCACGCAATGCTGCGCGGCTTGATCCGATCGATGCCCTGGCTCGGGACTGAGGCACACTGACTGCCGCAGTTGAATCGATTGCGGCAGTTAAGGACGAGGTGGCGCAACGGTATCGGTTGGTACATCCATGGGATATAGAACCGATGCCGCTGCATAAGGAAGTGAGGTTATAAGAGAAGAGTTGTATCAGACCGCTTTCTGATAGACACCGGCAGCAGGGTGGCGCTTGGTGTCCGTGGCGTGCAGCCAGCGAAGCAAAGGGCTGCGTCCGCCGATCCCCATCTTTACTGCTGCGCGCTTGAAATAGCTTTCTACGGTGCTGACCTTCAATTCGAGCCGTTCGGCCAACTGAGGCACGGTGAGGCCGGCCAGCAGCCCTACGCAAACTTCTGTTTCGCGCAGAGACAGGCTCAGTTCCGACGCCTGTAGCCGATCGAGGAAGCGCTGACGAAGGCTTTCCATGGCGGCATCTTCATCGGCCCCGGCAATGATCGGCGTAGGGGCAACGGCTGCGCGCACGGGTGTCAGGGTCGCGATGTGCTCCTCGACAATGGGCAGCAGCATCCAGGACATGTCCTTGAGCTGAGCCCGCTCCTGGCTGGTGAAGGGTTTGGAGGACGATGAGCGATAGACCGAGATGACGCAGCGTTGGCCGTTGCTGTGCGATGCCAGGTGTACTTGAGGCACCTCACTGTGATCCTCGCACGGGTTCTCGATGTCCTGTGCGTCATAAGCCGGCGTGCCAAACTTGATACTTTTGTCGACGCGAGCATTGGCGACCTGGTCGACGCTCAGCAAGACAGGCTCCAGGCGTTGCTGGCTGCCCTGAGGCAACGCATCCTGGCTTGAGTCTTTATCCATGGAGACTGGCGCTGAGGCACCTGCCGCAACCTCCACGAGCCTGGTTCTGTGCTGGCTCACATGAGTGGCATCCACATGAAGCGAGGCGCTGATCAGATCGTGAAGCAGACGCGCAAAATGACGGCTTCCAGTACCGGTGATGACTTTGCCCAGATGGGGAAAGAGTTGTTGAACGTTCATCAGACTTCCTTTTTGTGTTAGATGAAATTTTTTTCAGTTGAATCTCTTCAACCTCAGTCACGACCCGTGCGTGACCGGGCTTATGGCTTAAGGTCCGGGCAGTCATCTTCCTGTACGCTGCCCAAGCCTTCCCCCGACGACTCGGGGGCTGTTTCCTGGCGGCAAGTGAAAGGTTGCAAACTTGCCAAACACAGGAGCTGCTCAAAAACGACATCAAGTGGTCGCCAACTATTTTCAAGATGCCTGAATATTGAACAGTGCTTGATTTTTAACTTTCGACCCCCTCTTTTACTACTGTACCTAGGTACAGGAATGATTCATGAAGTCGGGCGAAGGTCGTTATAACTTTTTTCAATGTCGCAAATAGTTAATGTTTATCGGGAACATTTCTTGAGGTGGTCAGCGGTTAAACAAAGGCAGCGCCTCAGAGTCGTTTAAACATATAGATGTTTCAAACGCATGTTTAGGGCGTAAGTTATTAGGATATATCGCTGAGGCACGCAGATGACGCACTAATTGAGTGCGGAAAGTCCTTTCGATATAGGTGGGTAAAGGCGGTATTTGGTGTTTCTGGACTAGACCAAGTTAATCTTTGGACTAGACCACGCATTGTTTCTGGACTAGACCAAGTTGAGATACATGGCTTTCATCATGGCTTGTTTGACATTCACGCACTCCAGTTTTTCCGTCATCTGGTGAGCATAGAATTTCACTGTGCGCTCACTGATATTCATTATCAGACCGATCTCGCGGTAAGTCTTGCCCATACTGAGCCATCTCAGAAACTCGTTTTCACGGGGCGTCAATCTCAGCGATTCGCACGTGGAGCAAGGCAACGGTCGGTTGTGATGGGCGATATCGCTTATGGCTTTTATCGCCAGAAGGTGGGACTGCATGCTGGGCACAAAGGCTTTATTTGCAAGGGAGGCGGCCAGGTGCATCGAGCCAAAGGTGCGGCCCGGCTCATGCATGGGAACGGTAAAGCCCTGTTCTATCCCGTAGCGTGCGGATTGCTCGACCACTTCCAGATTGGCATGCTTGGGGCGTAACACCTCGCTCCAGAAGAACGGGCTTGAGGTGTTTGCCGAGTGAATGATGATGGGGTCTTTCTTGTAGAGCGACTTCTTGCGATAGGTCTCAATCCATTCGGTCGGGTAGTTGCTGAATATGGAGACTCGAGAAATGCCCAACGGGGTCAGGTCCATGTGCAGGTAGGCAAAATAATCAACGTTTAACTTGCCAAACAGCGAGGAGAGCGAACTGATATATTCCGTCTCGCTGGCGGCAGGGAAATTGCGCTCCGCTTCGATGAGCAAATCCAATACCTGGGAGTCCGGTAATTTTTTGTGCATAGAGTCAGTCCGATAAATATCAATCTTTGCCACGCATGAGCGGCGCCTGTTATCCGGTCAAGAACGCTGAATAGTGCGAGTTTTCATCGGAAGGAATTGCGGTCATACGACAACAGACGATTGAGAAAGTTCAATAAGGATTTTGAGACTTTTAACGTGTTTAAGGCCCCGGACTCTGTCAGGCCTGAAAGAATCATGATTTTCAAAGTCGCTGTTCCGTCTGCTATTAGATTCGACAAAACCATGTCTGGACTCACTCATGCACCTTGATGTGGAAAAAGGCTATATCGTTTCAGCATCTAGCGCAACCGTAGGGGAGTAGCTTTCATCATTTTCGACTAGTGAGTGCGGAGGGCGATTGTCTTCGGGTCTTTGGATTGAGTGAATTAGTAACACTATTAAAATTAGTTAGTCCAAAAAGATACAGATGTGTAGGTAAAAAAATATTAATGCAGCAGGGGGCGAGAAGTGCTAGCTCTTTAATATTAAGCGCTTACTATTATCGAGCGGAGAGTCACTTGGCTACTATCATCATTAGAATGGATGATACCTGATGCCCGCTCACGCGGGGGGAGGCTGGAGGCTTGCTGAAGGGAGGCTTGCAGGAGTGCTGTATTCAGTCCACCCGCCACCCAGGGCCTTGTATAGATTGACTTCGGCCGTGAGCTGGGCGAGGCGGTTCGAGATCAATGTGGACTGCGCGTTGAACAGCGAGCGCTGTGCATCCAGCAAGGTAAGGCTGCTATCCAGACCGCTGCGATAGCGAGCCTCAGCCAATCGGTAATAGTCCTCGTTAGCCTTCAATGAGTCACGTTGCGCGGCCAGTTGCTGCGTGTAGGTCTGCCTTGCCGCCAGGCCATCAGCGACTTCCTGGAAAGCGGTCTGGATGCTTTTCTCGTACTGTGCAACCCGGATATCTTTCTGGATTTTCGAGTAATCCAGGCTGGCGCGCAGGTTGCCCGCGTTGAAGACTGGAATATTGATCTGGGGCTGGAAAAGCCATCCCCCTGAACCGGCCTTGAACAGCCTGGACAGCTCGGTGCTGGATGTACCCGCGTTGGCGGTCAGGCTGATACTCGGGAAAAATGCGGCTCGTGCAGCCCCGATATTGGCATTGGCGGCTTTAAGCAGGTGTTCGGCTTCCTGAATGTCGGGGCGGCGCTGCAATAATTCTGAAGGCAGCCCGGCGGGCACACTGCCCAGCAGCTCATTGCTCAAGGGCTGTGCCGGCAGAGTGTCCGATACGCTTGTGCCTACCAGAAGCGTCAGGGCATTGAGGTCCTGGGCAATCAGTCTTTCGTATTGCGCGAGGTTGGCCCGTGCGCTTTCCACTGACGTACGAGCCTGGCTGATGGCCAGAGCCGACGCAGTGCCTGCAGAGCCTTGCTGCAGAGTCAGCTTGAGGCTCTTTTCATAGGTTTTCAGTGTGTCCCTGGTGAGCTTGAGCTGTTCCTGATCTGCCCGCCAGGTGAGGTAGGCGTTTGCCACATTGGCCACAAGGCTCAATTGCGTGCTGCGTCTGGCTTGCTCGCTGGAAAGATAGGTTTCCAGACTTTCCTGAGTAAGGCTGCGGTTTCGCCCGAACAGGTCAAGCTCGTAGGCGCTGATACCCAGCGTGGCCGAGTAGGAGCTGCTGATGGCGCGTTCACCAAGGCCTGACATATCAGCCGGAAGGCTTTGTCGACTGCCCGATCCGCTCACCGAAACCGAAGGAAACAGATCGCTGCGCTGTATGCGGTACTGAGCCTGATAGGCCTCAAGGTTGAGCACTGCTACACGCAAGTCACGATTATTGGACAGTGAGCTTTCGATCAACTGGCCAAGCACCGGATCACGAAAGAAATTCCGCCAGCCTTGTTCCGCCGCTGCAGTATTCACCAGATCGTTATTGCCTGCCGAGGCGTAGGGATAGTTTGCAGCCACAGGGGAGGGTGGAAGTTGGTATTCGGGAATGAGGGAACAGCCGCCAAGCACTGAAACTGCTATGGCGCTGAGCAGAAAATACTTCATTGAAATAACCTTTGTGGATACCGGCAACCCACCGCAGTCAGGGGGTCAGGCACTCTGAGAGACACCAATCATCCACTTCACCAGACCGTGACGTCCTTTGACGCCAAGCTTGGCCGCTGCGCGCTTGAGGTAGGTTTCTATGGAGCTGTTTTTGACATGGAGCTTTTCAGCCATTTCCGGAACGGTCGAACCTGCGAGCAAGCCAAGACAGATCTCTTTTTCACGCAATGACAGCCTGACTTCTGAAAGCGTCAGCTTTTCGTTGAAGTCTTTCAGCAACTGTTGTCCGCCCAGCATTCCCGCATCGTCTTCGGCCGGTGTGCTGCACAGATTGCGTGTTGCCTGGGCATGTCGCTCCAGCAAGGGCAGCAGCGTTTCGGAAAAATTCTTGAGAAAGGACAGCTCGTGAAGGGAGAAATCGCGCAGTGGCTGTTCGCGCTGCAGAGAGATCACACATCGGCGATTGGACTTTCGTGAAACCAGATTGCACTGGTAAGCGGCCGTAGAACCTACGGTGTTGCCGGGTGCATCGTTGAATGGATATTTGAGGTGAATCAGCAGTGAGTCATCCAGGTTGAGCATTCGCGTGAGCAGCATCTGGTTGTCCGGCGATGCTGTCGGCGTTCCCTGCTTTCGCTCTGTAGCTTCGCGCCCCAGCGGCTGGATGCTTATGATGCTTGCTTCGTTTTCGTCAATTGTCCATTCGCTGAGGTCAAGAAGGTCAATCGGCACTGAGGCTGCTATGAGTTGGTACATGTTGGAAACGAACTGCGCATCACCGACGCTCGAGATCAGACGTCCCAGTTCCAGAAAGTAAGCCGGTTGTTTTCCCGTCATTCGTAGATTGGCATTCATCACACTTGCGCCCCCATGGCATTTATTTCCGCCAGGATTCCAGACCTCGTCCAGTTCGGAATTCCATCAATGTCTGCCTTGTTGCAGGCTCATTTGTAGGACAAGACTCCTAATGTATGGATGAATGTACACATCGCCTTTAGTCCATGTCTGTAAGGGAAACTGGGGACAAACTGTCATGCATGCGCAGGGTGGCGCTACAGCCCTTGTACTAGAGGGTTCTTGCCGGTTCAGGGGAGCATATTGCTACAGGTGCGGCCTCCCACGCTCAGGAAAAAACCACAGAAACCTTGTCCCCAAATGCAAGGACAGACGTGCCCGTTTCTGGATGCTTCTATTCCCTCGCTGAAGAATGAGGGGATTTTCATGCATATCAATAGAAGGGCCTGGCGGTGAGGATCTGGCGCTTTCTGCGGGGCCTTAACTACCGCAAGATCATTTTGAGAGTGATCTTCATCGATCTGCTGGTTTCGCTGGCGGGTTATGCCCTCTATAAAGGTGCGACTCAAAGCGACACCCCGAATTATCTGACCGCCTCGGCAGAGATCACCAGCATTGAACATGCGGTGCTGGCAGACGGGGTGCTTCACGGGCAGCAGCAAGTGGATGTGGGCGCACAGGTTTCCGGCCAGTTGCAAACCCTGAAAGTCGCACCGGGCGACAATGTCCATAAGGATCAGTTGCTGGCCCAGATCGATCCTCTGCCTGCGCGCAATGCGTTGCGTCAGGCAATCGTCAACAGTGAAAGGCTCACTGCGGACAGAGATGCAGCGGCTCATCAGTTGAAGCTCGCGCGCCTGACCTATCAGCGCTATGAGGAACTGGGGGCTGATGCGGCGGTATCTCGTGAGGATTTCGACAAGGCAAAGTATGACTATGAAGAGTTGAGCGCGACACTGGCTTCGCTTGAGGCTCAGGTACGCACTGCCCGGATCAAGATAGAAACTGCCCGCATAAACCTGGGTTATACGCGCATTCTTGCCCCTATGGATGGCAAGATCCTGGCGATTGTCACTCAGGAAGGCCAGACAGTCATTGCCGAACAACTGGCACCCGTGATCCTGAAAATGGCCCGGCTCGACACGATGACGATCAAGGCCCGGGTTTCCGAGGCGGATGTGGTCAAGATCAAGGTCGGCATGCCGGTCTACTTCACGATACTCGGGGACCGTGACAAGCGTTACAACGCCACATTACGCGGCATCGAACCAGCCTCTACCAGCTTCGCCAGCCAGTCCGGTGGAGCAGGGCGGTCAGATTCGGCGGTTTTCTACAATGCCCTGTTCGATGTGCCCAACCCGGACGGGCGCTTGAGAATCAACATGACGGCACAGGTGCGAGTGGTGCTTGAAGTGGGAGAGGGCGTGCTGACGATTCCGGTTGCTGCGTTGGGGGAACAGAATCCCGACGGCACTTTTCCTGTCAGTATCCTCGAAGAAAAAGACCAGGTCAGAGCGGAAAACATACGCACTGGCATCAATAACAAGGTCCGGGTTCAGGTGCTTTCCGGCCTGAAAGCTGGGGACAAGGTGGTGATTGGAGGAGAGGTGGCAAAATAAGCACGCGACTCTCTGGGATCACATTCAAAATATTTAGATACGAAACGCGGTGAACTAAAACTCCTGCAGAACGATCCTCTTTTCTGCGCAGTCCGCGCGCGTGCCTGACAGACCAGTGCTTTCGTACTGAGCATCCGCCAGGTGCGCCACACGATAAGGAGCCGCCGTGACCGTTACCGCTAACCCCGTCTACCGAAGCACGCCAAGCCCGCTGCATGCGATCTTGCTTGCCGGAACCGTTCCGCTGTTTCTCGGTGCCTTGCTGAGCGACATTGCCTACTTCAAGACCTTCCAGATCCAATGGAGCAACTTCGCCTCCTGGCTGATTGCCGGAGGGCTTGTTTTCTGCGGGCTGGCGCTGTTGTTCGCGCTCGCCAACCTGATCCGGGCGCAGCAGAAGGCAGGACGCCCGGTGCTGTACTTCCTGCTACTGCTGGTCACTTGGGTGCTGGGGCTCGTCAATGCCTTCGAGCATGCGAAAGATGCATGGGCCGTCATGCCCTCTGGACTGATTCTCTCAGTCATCGTGACCCTGCTGGCCTTCGTGGCGACCTGGACCGGACTGACCAGTCTGCGGTCGGGAGGTGCGCAATGAGACACCTGAACGCATTGTCTGTCTTGAGCGTCGCGTTACTGTTGAGCGCATGTGGTGGCGAAGCGGACAGTACCCAGTCGCTCGGCCCCGATCCCAAGCTGCCGGAACCGCAGCGCGGCCTGTTGCCCAGCATGAAAATTGCCGAGCCGGTGGCGTGGGGTGATCAAAAGCCAACGGTGCCTCAGGGTTACAGCATCACGGCGATCGCGACTGATCTGAGAATCCCGCGCCAGACCCTGGTCCTGCCCAATGGTGACATCCTCGTCGCAGAAGGGCGTGGTGGTGGAGCTGCGAAGCTCAAGCCCAAGGACGTGATTGCAAGTGTCATCAAGGCCGAGGGCAATACCAAAGTCAAAGGCGGCAACCGTCTGACATTGCTGCGCGATGCCGACGGCGATGGCACCTATGAATTGAAAACGGTATTCGCCGAAAACCTCAACGCGCCGTACGGCCTGGCCTTTGCCGATGGCAAGCTGTATGTAGCAAACCAGGATGCGCTGGTGCGTTTCGATTATGCAGAAGGCCAGACCAAGGCCAGCGGCTCGCCCACCAAGGTCACCGACCTGCCTTCCGAGATCAACCACCACTGGACCAAGGCGTTGACCATCAGCCCCGATGGCCGCTTCCTGTATGTCGGCATCGGTTCAAACAGCAATGTTACCGAGCGCGGGATGGAAGCGGAGGTTGACCGTGCCATGGTGTGGCAGATCGACGCCCAGACGGGAGCCCACAAACCGTATGCAACCGGCTTGCGCAACCCGACGGCATTGACGATTCAGCCCGGGACCGGTCAGTTGTGGACGGTGGTCAATGAGCGCGACGAGCTGGGACCCGATCTGGTACCGGACTACCTGACCTCAGTGCGCGAAGGCGGGTTTTATGGCTGGCCCTACAGCTATTGGGGTCAGAACGTGGACTCACGTGCACAGCCGCAGAACCCTGAAAAGGTTGCCGCTGCGATCAAGCCGGATTACAGCCTGGGGTCACACGTCGCCGCACTCGGCGTCGATTTCTCGATACCGGCCATGGGCGACAAATATGCAGACGGGGTATTTGTCGGCGAGCATGGCAGTTGGAACCGGGATAATCCGGTGGGTTACAAAGTGATCTTCGTACCGTTCAGTAACGGCCGTCCTGCAGGTGAGCCGCTTGATTTCGCTACGGGCTTCCGTGGTACCGACGGGAAAACCCGTGGCAGGCCTGTGGGTGTCACTGTCGACCCACGTGGCGCACTGATCATCGCGGACGACCTTGCGAATACGGTTTGGAGGGTGACTCGTAACAGGTAATCCAGGAATGGCGCGCCGGGCATAGGTACTGCCCGGCGCGTCGATATTCAGATTTTTTGTGGGGGGCTGACGCGCTGTGTCAGGTACTCTGCAAAGGGCGCAGGATCCGTCGAGCAAAGCAGGTGTGCCACAGACCTGACCTCGGACTCGGGCCAGTTCCACCAGGCGGACTCTGTAAGCAAGCGCCGCATGCCCTCGTCAAAACGCCAGCGAAT
This sequence comes from Pseudomonas cichorii, assembly GCF_015471405.1. Lineage (GTDB taxonomy): Bacteria > Pseudomonadota > Gammaproteobacteria > Pseudomonadales > Pseudomonadaceae > Aquipseudomonas > Aquipseudomonas serbiensis. Next base: position 416,624 of record NZ_BLVZ01000001.1, on the reverse strand, counting down.
ATGCTTTGCCGGATTGCCACCGACAATCGAATATGGCGCAACGTCTCGGGTAACCAGTGAGCCAGCCGCTACAACAGCACCATCGCCGATGGTCACACCTGACAAAATCTTGGTGTGCGAGCAGATCCAGCAATCATTGCCGATCACCACATCACCGTTGCTGCCGCCAAAATCCTCTATGTGAGCGACTTCCTCGATCATCGCCGGGAACGGATAACAGCTGAGCCAGTCGCTGCGATGATGACCACCCAGGTAAACCTCGACATTCATTGCAATGGAGGTGTAGGCGCCCACGCGCAAGGTTGTACCTTCGCTCCAGTCGTGGACTCGCAGATCGCCATAAGTGCCCAGCCCAAAGCTGAATTGCGGATAGCGATTACGCAATTTCTGTGTAACACGTTCGAGCCTGGACAAATTGCGCAGGGCCTTGCGCTCCCGGTGCTCGCGCCATTTGCGCAATAGATTCATGAAGAGAGCCTTTTCGGACTTTGAAAACGGTCGTCATCCTGAACAAAGGGATGAGATGTGGCAAGTGTGAGTCCCTTCATGATCAAGGCCATGGCCGGGTTCTCGATCGAATCCAGTCTCAGCGTCAACCTGAAAAGTCATAAGTTAATGACTAAAAACTATTTTTCTTATTCCTAAAGGCAATATATCGTCGATTCACATGAACGATGTTTTTGGAATGAGGGATCAGGAATGCGGCGTCTTACGGCTTTGGCAATGGCTATTGCAATCAGTGGTTCGGCGTGGGCGAAGACGCCTGCGGATACGTTGATTGTGGCTCGTTCAATTGACGATATCGTCAGCCTTGATCCCGCTGAAAGTTTTGAAATCACCGCTACAAATACCCTGACTAACCTGTATCAACGTCTGCTTGAGCCTGATCGCCAGAACCCGTCCGTACTGGTCCCGGCGTTGGCGGCAAGCTGGACCGCCGCGAGTGACGACAAGAGCCTGGTTTTCAAACTGCGCCCCGGAGCGACTTTCTCTTCGGGTAACGTGGTACGTCCAGAGGACGTCATTTACTCTTTCAAGCGCGTCGTCAAACTGAACAAGACACCCTCATTCATCCTGGGTGAGCTGGGCTGGAATGCGGAAAATATTGACGGCTTCCTCACCAAGGTTGATGACGATCACGTAAAAATTGCCTGGCCAGCAGGTGTAGGCAGCGCGTTTGCCTTGAGTATCCTGTCGGCGACCCCCGTTGGTTTCATTGTCGATGCGACAGAAGTCGAGAAGCATGCGAAGGGCGCCGATCTGGGTAATGGCTGGCTGAAAAACCACTCGGCGGGTACTGGCGCTTATGCGTTGCGTTCCTATACGCCCCATGAAGCAGTGGTTTTGCAGGCCAACCCCCATGCAGCCGTAGCGCCCAAGTTAAAGACAGTCGTGATCAAGAATGTCACGGACCCGGCGACCCGTCGTCTGCTGGTGGTACAAGGTGATGCCGACCTTGCGTTTGATCTGGGAGCCGACCAGTTCAGCGCTCTGGAAAAGCAGAAGGGGGTGACAGTCCAGCGCTTCCCTTCATCGATGATCTACTACCTGGGCATCAACAGCGGTAATACTCAGGTTCCCGCCCTGAAGAATCCCGCTTTCTGGGAAGTCGCCCGCTGGCTCGTGGACTACCAGAGCATTTCCAATAACCTGCTGAAAGGGCAGTACAGCGTTCACCAGTCGTTCCTGCCGGCAGGCGTGGCGGGTTCATTGAGTGATCAGCCATTCAAGCTGGACGTGGAGAAAGCCAAAAGCATCCTGAAAAATGCCGGCATCGCTGAAGGCACCAAGGTTGAATTGAATGTCTTCAATCAGCCGCCTTACACCGACATTGCCCAGGCGCTGCAATCCAGTTTCGCGAAAGCAGGCATCGACATTGCTGTTCGTCCTCTGGTCGAGAGCGAGCTGTGGGCAAAAATGCGGAGCCGTGATTTCCAGTTGATCTTTACCTATTGGGGCATGGACTACCTTGACCCGAACTCCAACGCCAGTACCTTCACCTACAACGTGGAGAATGGGCCAAAAACGCTGGCATGGCGTACCCAGTGGAATATTCCCCAGCTAAGCCAGGAGACTCGTGCCGCAGCGGCTGAGCGCGACCCACAGAAACGCACCGCCTTGTACGGCCATCTGCAAAAGACCGTGCAGGAAAGTTCGCCCTATGTAGTGGCGCTGCAAGGTCGTAATCAGGTTGCAGTCCATGAAGGCGTCGAGGGTGTTCTGCAGAACATCACGGTTTCTCTGCCGTACTTCGATCAGGTGAGCAAAGCCAAGTGAGGGTAGGGGCCTCGCGAAGGTTTCGAGTGGCAGGAACGGGATTGTTAACCTTGCTGGTCACGCTGCTCGGCCTGCTTTTCTTTACTTTTCTGCTGACCACGTTGTCCCCGGTCGATCCAGCGCTACGGATTGCCGGGGATCGTGCTAGCGAGGCATCGCTGGCTCAGGTACGCACTGACTTGGGACTGGATCAACCCTGGCCGGTACGTTTCGGTAATTACCTCCAGCAACTGGCTCAGGGCGATCTGGGCGTTTCCAATACCTCCAGCAAACCGGTGCTGGAGGATTTGAAGCGTGCCTTGCCCGCGACTCTGGAGTTGGCAACCCTGTCGATTGTGCTGGGGGCGTCCCTTGGTCTGTCACTGGGCCTGCTGGCTGTCTGGCGGCCGGGCGGCTGGATCGACACTCTGGTGAGGCTGTTCTCGCTGATCGGCTACTCGGTGCCGGTATTCTGGCTCGGGCTGCTGATGCTGCTGTTGTTCTATGCAAAATTGCAGTGGGCGGGAGGGCCTGGCCGCCTGGACGACTCGTTTCTTTACACCATTGAACTGCCCAGTGGCTGGATGCTGTGGGACACCTGGCGATCCGGCGAGGAGGGGGCTTTGCGTAATGCTTTCTCACACTTGGTACTGCCGGTGACGGTCTTGGGTTTTTATGCCATGGCGGGGATTTGTCGGCTGACACGCTCTGCGTTACTGGGTGAGATGGGCAAGGAATACGTGATAACCGCTCTGGCCAAAGGTGCAGGGCGTGGTCGAGTGTTGTTTCGTCACGTTCTACCCAATGTCGCAGGTACGTTGGTGATTGTGGTTGCCCTGGCTTATGCCGGTCTGCTCGAGGGCTCCATTCTTACTGAAACCGTCTTTGCCTGGCCGGGCATCGGCCGCTATCTGACGACTGCATTGTTCGCAGGCGATGTGCCGGCGATTCTGGGTAGCACCTTGGTGATCGGCCTTTGTTTCGTGATCGTCAACGGTATCGCCGATGTGTTGGCAGGCATGATCGACCCACGGACGAGGGAGTTGCTATGAGTCTTTCTGTAGCCTTCGATAGCGTGTCGGGGCGACGCTGGTGGCGTCGTTCGCCAGCCTTGACCCTTGGCGGATCGTTGATTGTATTGCTGCTGTTGGTTGCGCTGTTCGCACCCTTGTTAAGCGGCTTTGATCCAAACCACCAAGATATCGAACAGCGATTGTTACCACCGTCAGCCAGTCATTGGCTAGGCACCGACGGCTTTGGCCGGGATCTGTTTACGCGGTTGCTTTACGGCACTCGTCCCACCTTATTGCTGGTGTCACTGGTCTTGTTGTTGACCTTGCCCATCGGTGTACTGGTGGGTGTTACAGCCGGGTTCTACGGCGGCTGGCCAGAGCGAATCCTGATGCGCATGACCGATGTGGTCATGGCTTTTCCGCAACTGGTTCTGGCTTTGGCTTTCGTCGCCATTCTCGGGCCTGGGTTACTCAATGGCGCGCTGGCTTTGTCGCTCACTGCATGGCCAGCTTATGCCCGTCAGGCACGGGCCGAGACCAGTGTCCTGCGCGACAGTGACTATCTGGCTGCGGCTCATCTGCAAGGGATCAAGGGTGCGCGCTTGTTGCTCGGGCATGTATTGCCGCTGTGCCTGCCTTCGGTGATTGTGCGGGTGGCATTGAATCTGGGCGGCATCATTCTGGCGGCTGCCGGGCTCGGTTTTCTCGGGCTGGGTGTCGAGCCACCGACTGCCGAGTGGGGCTCGATGGTTGCCGATGGAAGCCGTGTCATTTTTGATCAGTGGTGGGTTGCGGCTGCACCGGGTATCGCCATTCTACTGACGAGCCTGTCCTTCAACCTGCTGGGCGATGGCCTGCGCGATGTTCTGGATCCCCGTCATGGTACGTGATGAAACCCTTCTGGATGTACGAGGCCTGCGTGTCGGTTTTCCCGGGCCTGATGCCCAGCGGATTGATGTCGTCAAAGGGATCGATTTCACGGTGGGGACTGAAAAGGTTGCCTTGGTGGGTGAGTCTGGCTCGGGTAAGTCACTGACCGCCCGTGCGCTTCTTGGGCTGGTTCCTCGTCCAGGACTGGTGTCTGCCGGGCATCTGCGCCTGGGAGGCAATGATTTGCTGGGCTTGAGCGAAAAACAGTGGCAGACCCTGCGCGGCACGCGGCTTTCACTGGTGTTGCAAGACCCCAAATATTCCCTGAACCCGGTACTTAAAGTCGGTACCCAAGTGGAGGAAGTACTGGTATTGCACACTCGGCTCGGACGCCGCGAGCGCCGTGAGAAAGTGCTGGAAATGCTCGACGCGGTGGGCTTGCCAAATCCTGCCGCGCTTTATGACCTTTATCCTCATGAACTGTCCGGAGGCATGGGCCAGAGGGTCATGCTGGCAGCGATGCTGATCAATGATCCTCGTGTGTTGATTGCTGATGAACCGACGTCAGCACTCGACAGTAGCCTGCGCGACCAGATGCTCGATTTGATCATGGGCCTGGTGGAGGAGCGGGGCATGGGCCTGCTGTTGATCAGCCACGATCTGCCTCTGGTTGCCAAATATTGCGATCGCGTGCTGGTCATGTATCGCGGCAACATCGTGGACCGGTGCCGGGCATCAGAGTTGGCGACTGCCAGCCATCCTTATACAAAAACCTTGTGGAACTGCCAGCCTTCGGCGCAGAGCTACGGGCAACCATTGCCCACTCTGGACAGAAGCCTGCTTGAGGAGCGTCAATGAGCGCAGTGGATATCAGTTCGTTGGCGGTGAGTTTCAAGCGGGGGTTGAGCCACTTCAAGGCGCTGGAAGTCGAGCAGATACATATCGAGCCTGGTGAATGTTACGGTTTGATCGGTGGCTCCGGCTCTGGCAAGTCGACCCTGTTGCGGGTCCTTGCGGGATTGCAGCGTGACTGGCAAGGCGAAGTTCAATTGTTCGGCCAGTCCCTTGTGGCGCAGCGAGCTTTTACGGGCAAACTGCGCCGTGATGTCCAGATGGTGTTCCAGGACCCGTACGCCTCATTGCACCCCTTGCATCGAATTCGTCGTAGCCTGCGCGAACCACGGCAAATCAACGGATTGCCTTTTGATGAAGCCAGTCTGGTGGCGTCATTGGAGCAGGTCGGGTTACCGGCCGAGGTGCTGGACCGTTATCCGCATCAGCTATCCGGTGGGCAACGCCAACGAATCGCGATTGTGCGTGCCTTGCAACTGCAGCCAAGGTTGCTGTTGCTCGATGAACCCACCTCGGCGCTGGACATGACCGTCCAGGCGGAAATCCTCAATCTGCTTCAAGGGTTACGGCGCGATACCGGGATGACCATGGTTCTGGTCAGTCATGACATGAATACGGTTGCACATCTGTGTGACAGGGCCGTGCTGATCAAGGGCGGAAGCATTGAGCGGCGGCTGGACAGGGAAGGGTTGTCGGGGATTGTTTAAAGCCCCGTCGCATCGATAACCGAGCCCGGATATTTGACCGAACGGTCATATCTGCTTAGGGTAGCGCGCTTTGTCTTGCTTTGAGATTGCCATGACCAACCGCTCTAAACTGCCGCCTACCGTCTACCTGCTGGGTTTGACGATCTTCACACTTGTCACCGCAGAGTTCATGGTGGCCGGGATGATGCCGGCGCTGGCAGACTCATTCTCGGTGAGCCTTGCCCAAGTCGGTAACCTGATCGCCTTTTATGCACTGGGCATGGCGCTGGGCGGGCCACCGGTCATGGTGCTTCTGATTTCCCGCAACATCGGCAACAAGCATGCGCTCATCGGGCTGCTGACCCTGTACGTTGCTGCCGGAGCACTGGCATCAGCTGCGCAAAGCTACGAGACCTTGTTGGTGGCCAGAGTCATCATGGGCGTGGCCAGCGCCGCATGCATCGGGTTATGTATGACAATCTGCGCCGGGCTTGTGCAGCCTGAGGCCAGGGGGCGGGCGGTCTCAGTTGTTCTGGCCGGGCTCATGCTTTCGCCTGTAGCGGGCGTGCCGATGACCAATGTGATTGAGCATGCTTTTGGATGGCGTGTGAGTTCATGGCTGATTGTGGCGTTATCGTTGGTGTGCACATTCCTGGTCGCCACCAGGCTGCCTCATGGCGGTACAGACAAACAACCAGCGTTACACCAGCAATTGAGCGATCTCAATAATCTCAGCCTTTGGGGCGCTTACCTCACCAGCGGCCTGATCATTGGGTCGACCTTCGCGGCGTTCAGTTACATCACGCCGATTCTGATCAAGGAAGTCGGTGTACTTCCCAGCTACATAGCGCCTCTGCTGGCGCTTTATGGCGTGGCCAACCTGGCAGGCAACATGGTCGTCGGCCGCATCGCCGACCGCCATACCTTCCCGGCATTGGGCTGGGGGCTTGCTCTGTTGGTCCTGGCATTAAGCGGCTTCGCTCTGGCTGGTGAGCATCAGTGGTTGAATGTGGTGTGCTTCATCACTATCGGTTTAACAGGTGTCGCACTGAACCCGGCCATGGCAGCACGAGTGATGAAAGCCGCCGAACCGGGCGCACTGGTTAATACGCTTCACACATCAGTCATCACCGCGGGCCTCGCTTTGGGTAGCTGGGCGGGCGGAGAGGCGATCAATGCCGGGTATGGCCTGCGTGGACCGTTGTGGGTCGGAGCGGGGCTGGCGTTTTTAGGGTTGATTAGCATGGTGCGGCCGCTGGTAAGTCGATCCATGGCAGCCAGGTCGTGCGCGTGATTGAAAAACCTGTTCCTGCTTGACCGGCAGTACCCGTTTCAGGCTGGTGCCCTCATCCGTTGTCTATATCGGAATGTTATTGATGAGCTGTCCTCATGGCACTATGCGGATTACGCCATCTAATCGTGAACGATCATTATCTGTAATTTGGGTCGCTGCAATGGCGGCCCCGCAAGCTAGCGATATCTCTCCGATCAAACCTGTCATCGCAAGGTCTTGAATAGCCGAAGTTTTGCCGCGGCTAGGCTGTGCCGGTGATCTCAATATCTGTTTCACACGGAGTTCCAGGATGATCCAGCGTATTGGAGTCGCACAATGTTGATGAATGTTGTCCTCGTCGCCCTGCGGCGGCCTTATACCTTCGTCGTTATGGCGTTGTTGATTATGATCGGCGGTATTCTGACGATGCTGCGCACGCCGACCGATATCTTCCCTGAGATCCGTATCCCGGTGATTGCCACGGCCTGGCAGTACACAGGTCTGCCGCCAGATGAAATGGCAGGCCGCATTACCTCGCCGTTCCAGCGTATCCTCAGCGCCTCGGTCAACAACATCGAGCGGATTGAGGCCAGCACCTATCCCGGCGTAGGCATCGTCAAGATCTTCTTCCAGCCTGGTGTCGACGTGGCAACTGCCAACGCTCAGATAACCGCAGCGTCGCAGGTGGCGCTTCGACAGATGCCCGCCGGTATCCAGCCCCCCGTGATTCTCAATTACAACGCCGCTACCGTGCCAATTGTGCAACTGGCGTTGTCAGGCGAGGGCATGTCAGAGCAGAACCTGTTCGATCTTGGCATGAATACCGTGCGCACTCCGCTGATCACCGTGCCGGGCGCTGTCATTCCGTTGCCCTACGGAGGCGTTCAGCGTCAGGTGCAAATTGACCTCAAGCCCGAGGCGCTTCAAGCCCGAGGATTGTCCTCGCAAGATGTATCGGCAGCACTGGCCGCACACAATGTACTGACACCCATCGGCACACAAAAAATCGATGATCGCGAGTACACACTGCAACTCAACAGTGCGCCTTCGGCCATAGACGAAATCGGCGGGCTGCCAATCAAGGTTGTCGATGGTGCCACGATCTATCTGCACGATGTTGCCGATGTACGCGATGGCAATGCACCCCAGACCAACATCGTGCATGTCGACGGCAACCGTTCGGTACTGATGACCGTACTCAAGAGCGGCTCGGCCTCTACGCTTGCCATTGTGGATGGTATTCGAGACATGCTCGACAATATGCGCGGTGCCTTGCCCGAGGCGCTGCGGGTTGTGCCAATCAACGATCAGTCGGTGTTTGTTCGGGCAGCCATCCGGGGTGTCGCTCTGGAGGGCGTGATCGCTGCGGCCATGACCAGCTTGATGATCCTGCTGTTTCTTGGCAGTTGGCGCTCTACGATCATCATCGCCGTCTCCATTCCCTTGTCCATCCTCGGCTCGATCATGGCTCTGGCTGCGCTGGGGCAGACCATGAACCTGATGACCCTCGGAGGGCTGGCATTGGCCATCGGTATTCTGGTCGATGATGCTACTGTGACCATCGAGAACGTCAACTGGCATCTTGAGCAGGGCAAGGATGTAGAGTCCGCCATCATCGACGGGGCTCGGCAGATCGTAACCCCTGCCTTTGTTTCCCTGCTTTGCATCTGCATTGCCTTTGTACCGATGTTCTTTCTCGAAGGCGTTTCGCGCTTTCTCTTCGTGCCAATGGCGTTGTCGGTGATCTTTGCCATGGTCTGTTCGTTCATTCTTTCGCGCACCCTGGTGCCGACCATGGCCAAGTACCTGCTTAAACCGCACTCACCTCATACGCAGGTAAGCGGTAACGAGGATGCAGCTCCACGCAATCCTCTGGTGCGGTTTCAGCAGGGTTTTGAAGTGCGTTTCGAGCGTTTTCGCGATGGTTACCGCAGCCTGTTGCAGCGCGCATTGGCGAGTCGAAAACGGTTCCTGATCGGTTTTGTTGCGGTGACAGGCATGTCCTTTTCGCTGGTACCTTTCCTAGGTGCCAATTTCTTCCCTTCGGTGGACTCGGGGCAGGTTCTGATGCATGTGCGCCTGCCGGTAGGCACCCGCGTAGAAGAGACCGCATCGCGTTTTGCCGAGATCGAGCGAGCGATACGTCGGGTAATTCCTTCCGAGCAGATAGAGACCCTGGTGGACAACATCGGCCTGCCTCCAAGCAACATCAATCTGACCTACAACAACACCGGGGTAATGGGCTCGCAGGACGGCGATTTCCAGATTGCATTACGCGATGGAAGCCGCCCGACTGCCGAGTATATAAAAGAATTGCGCAAAGTATTGCCAGAGCAGTTTCCGGACGCGACCTTTTCTTTCCCGCCAGCTGACATCGTCAGCCAGATCCTGAATTTCGGCGCACCGGCCCCGATCGACATCCAGATACGCGGGTCGAATCTCGATGCTAATTTCGGTTATGCCCAGAACCTGCTCAAGAGCATCCGCAGTATTCCGGGCGTGGTCGACGCACGTATACAGCAATCGAACCAGGCACCGAAGTTCGATGTGACGCTGGATCGTACCCAGGCTCAACTGTTGGGGCTGACCACGCGGGATGTCACCAACAGCCTGGTGACAAACCTGGCAGGCAGCAGTCAGGTTGCGCCGAATTTCTGGTTGAACCCGGCCAACGGCGTGAGTTACCCCATTGTGATCCAGACCCCGCAGCGCGAGCTTGATTCGCTGGCTGCCTTGTCCAATCTGCCGGTGGGCAATGGCACGGTCAGCAGTGATACCACGCTGGGAGGTGTTGCGCGTTTCACTCGTGGCAGCGCCAACGCCCTGGTTAGCCAGTACAACATCCAGCCTATGGTGCAAATCCATGCTGCTACCCAAGGACGTGATCTGGCCGCAGTAGCTGCCGATATTCGTAAGGTAATGGCGCAAACAGCAGGCGACGTGCCACGAGGGACCACCGTGCATTTAATGGGGCAGGTGGAAACCATGGAGCGAGCGTTCTCCGGGCTGTTTTTCGGCCTCCTGGGGGCGATCGTACTGATTTATCTGCTGATCGTTGTGAATTTCCAGTCCTGGCTGGACCCCGCTGTGATCGTGTCGGCGTTGTCAGCCGCATTGGCCGGCATTGTCTGGATGTTGTTTGCAACCGATACCACGTTGTCAGTGCCAGCACTCACCGGGGCGATCATGTGCATGGGGGTTGCAACCGCCAACAGTGTGTTGGTGACGAGTTTCGCCCGTGAGCGGCTGGCTGAGCTGGGCGATGCCAGTGCTGCTGCGCTGGAGGCCGGGTTCGTGCGCTTTCGGCCGGTTCTGATGACTGCTCTGGCAATGATCATAGGCATGCTTCCCATGGCATTGGGCGTGGGAGAGGGCGCAGAGCAGAACGCGCCGCTTGGCCGTGCAGTGATTGGCGGTTTGTTGTTCGCCACCGTTGCCACCCTTATGTTCGTGCCGGTGCTGTTCAGCCTGGTACATGGTCGGCCTTCCCGCCGTCCCGAGTCTACGCCGCAACCGGCCCTTGGAGTTTCCTGAGATGATTAATGTTTCTTCCAGACGCCGGTACCTGCCCGCGATTATCCTTATGGCGGCAGCGGTGGCGATCGTAGTCATTGGTTTGCTGACAAGGTGGTCCCGCGCTGAAGAGTTGAGTGAGAGCGCCGAGGTGCAGAACATACGTACTGTCGGGCTAATTTCTCCGATCCTGCTCTCGGGGAACGTGCTGGTGCTGCCGGGCCGTATTGAGGCCTGGGCGCGTGCGCCAATCCATGCGCGTGTCAGCGGTTACCTCAAAGGCTGGTCGCATGATATCGGCGAGTCGGTCAAAAGCGGGCAAGTATTAGCCGAGATCGATACACCTGACCTTGACCAGGAACTGCAGCAGGCACGTGCCGAGTTGGTCCGTGCGCGTAGCGAGGTTGCACTTGCCGAGACGACTGCCCGACGCTGGCATTCGCTGTTGTCCAGCGGTTCGGTGGCGCGGCAGGAGGTAGAGGAGCGCATTGCCGATCATGCCGCCAAGCACGCTGCGATGATGGCTTTGCAGGCCAATGTCGAGCGCTTTCAGACGATGCAGCAATACCGCAGGCTCACTGCGCCATTCGATGGTGTCGTCACTTCGCGAAATACTGATATAGGTGCGTTGATCAACGTCGGCTCAAGTACGGACCGCGAGCTGTTTGTTGTGTCGGACGTGCGACGTCTGCGCATTTACGTGAGCGTCCCTCAACGCCAGGTAGCGTCCATTCGCAACGGTACCAAAGCATTGTTGAGTGTGCCTGAGCATCCCGGCGAGACATTCGAGGCTACCGTTCAGTCGTTGGCTCGTGCCATCGATGCCGGCACCGGGGCAATGCGGGTACAGCTTACGGTCGACAATTCCGAGGGGCGATTGATGCCGGGAGGCTTTGTGAATGTTCAATTCGAGGGGGCGGCGGATACACAAGCCATCGGCCTGCCTCCCAGTGCGTTGATCGTTGGACGCAGCGGCGTACAGATCGCTTTGCTTGACGACCAGAGCCGGGCCCGCTTGCGTACAGTGACCATCGCGCGTGATCTGGGCCATGTGGTGGAGATGACCGATGGCGTAGAGGTGGGTGATCGTGTGATCAATAGCCCTCCTGACGGCATCGCCAATGGTGATGTAGTTCGCGTGGCTACTGCATCGCAGTAGCCTGCCGGCTTGTCAACGGCTGCTACTGCGAGCAGCCGTGACGGGATCATTCAGGTGCCAGGTCGCCGAACCAATAGGACGAAGTGACACCGCCGCCCATGAGGAAGTCGCTGCCGGTGATGAAACCACCATCCTGTCCCATCAGCAGAGCGGCTACGGCACCCACTTCATCCGGCGTACCGGCTCGGCCAGAGGGACACAGGTCGATCATGCGTCGGTAGCCTTCGCCTCGTGGGCCGGTCAGTTCGTCCTTGGCCAGCGGTGTTAGGCGTTCAACGGATCCGTTACCTGGTCCGGCTGCAGAAACGGTAACGACAGCAATTCGTCTGTGGGAGTTAGAGCCAACGCTTTATTTTGCTCAGATGTCAAAGCGCCCAGCCGATGCCCAGACTGCGATGCAATGACAACAGCCGAGCCTCCAGCAGCAATGACATTGCCGAACTCTTCGAGCACCAGCGCAGTACCGTAGAGATCGACCGCCAGAATGGTTTCAGGCGATGCCTGCGACGGCGACACTCCAGCAGCGTGGATAACGCCGGTTACGTTACCAAGCGCTGTTGCTTTCTCTACCAGTGCATGCACAGATTCACGTGAGGACACGTTGACGGTCGTGATGCTGGTCTCGTAGCCAGCGTTGCTGAGTATTTCGGCCGCCGACCGAGCATTTTCTTCGCGCAGGTCGGCAAGCAGAACGTGTTTTCCCACGCCAACACGTCGCGCAATAGCTTGACCAATCGACCCGGGGCCGATGACGACAATCACGTCAGCATTCACATTTTTCATTAATGGTTTCCTGTCGGTTACAGATGGAAAGCATGTGAGATGGCATCACTGCGAAAGTAACGAGTGGTTGAGGCAGTGCATTGAACAATGTAGTGACTTGGTGGTGCCTGAACTAGTAGTGGTTATCTGCATGAACTCATGAGTCTGGTTCATGAGTTGGGGCTAATGTGTTGATTGTTAGGGCTTTGATTTTTGCGTCGGGGAGCCCCAATGTAATAATCAATAGGTACGCATAATGTGTATTATGTTAAATGATGTGCTATGCCAGATATGTTCATGAGTCATTCAGCTTGCAAGTTGTGAAATACGTGCTCCTGTCGGCTGCGCCAATCGCGATTTGAGTGGAAAGCCCTCCTTTATCTTCCCAACCCATTAGTATGTTCAGCCACAGAATTCAAAGGTGCTGGACTACGAAAAGGGCGAAGTCCGATTCACGACTTTGGTCAGTGAGCTGTACTCACTCGATCTCGGCGACTACATGAAAAGTTTGGGCAACGAGCAGACATCACTCATCCCGAACGATCTGAACAGAGTGCTCTGGAAGAATGTCTTGTATGCGATCGGCCATGACGTGACCGTTGCGCCTCAGGCCTAATTGAGATTCAAGTTCCACTTCATAGGTTAATGCGTTTCGACGTCAGCTGAAGCCTGACGAGCCCATGTTTGCGCGCTAATGGATCGCTGAGGGATTAACGCCCGTGTGGCTGCCCCTCACGACTCCATCAAACTGAGTTCGACAGTAAGACAAATATTGACGTTTATCTGCACAGATGCCCCGTGCACTCTTGACCGGATGCCGTTAATGCCAGAAGCCATGGCAAACCTGAAGCAATTCGAAAGAAAAACTGCGTTATCCAGCGTTGCGTGCTTTAGTAGCAAATTGATAGCTTAGCGATTGAAGCGATTACGTTGCAGGCAGGCGGTGATGCCATAGCCCCCCCTCTGCCTTACTTAACTTGCACCGTTAATTAATCACTCAAGGAAGAAGTGAGGTACCGCAGATGGACAAGCGTGCTCCCGAGTATCTGCTCCGGCTTCTCGCGCAAGGCGCATCGCTTTGTGGCACCGACAGGGCCGAAGCGTTTACCGTTCTTCAGAGAGCGTGCGCAGTGCTCTGGCGGCTGGAGCCTGCCGCTGCGCCGATGTCTGCGATTGAGCTTGAGAAACAGCTTCGCCTACCCTTGGAAACGTGGTTACCGGAAGTCCTGAGGCTGGATTATTCAGGCCCCCTGCTCTACTCCAATATAGCAACGCAAACCTGCAACGAAATGCTGCTTGAGCTCGACGTCGGTCAGCTCTGGGAAGAAGTCCAGGCAAGCGTGAACAGGGTCAAGCAGGCGTGCCGACTGCGATCAGAAGGCGAATTTCATTATCGCAACTTCAGGCTTTTCCTCATTGAGCATGGCGTGATCCATCCGTCTGAAGCCCAAGGCGTCTTCGTTCCGCTCAACCTGTCTTTGAACGAGTTCTACGAACCTATTCCTCTGCACCTCTATCACAACGGCCTGGTCTATTTGTGCCCTGAATGCCGCTGGCCGATGAATGCCCAGCGGCATGAAGTCAGCTGTGACTCTGCGTGGTGTCAGGACAAAAAAAGCCTCTTTGTTCGCGAAGGTACAAGTCTTCTCAACCGGGTAAACAACAGCGTCCTGCATGGCCAGCCGGTGGATGGCCGACTGATGCTCAAACCCGCGCTATGGAAATTCACATTGCAGCCAGGACTGATTGAACTCGCCCTGGCGAATGAGTTGGCGGCCAAAGGGTTCGATGTGCGGCTCTGGCCGGACGTGGATCGAACAGACCTTCGTATCCACTTGGGCTTCATTGAGCAGGACATCGATGCCAAGGTGTGGGTGTCACCTTATGAGCTGGCCAAGCACATAGACTCAATCTCATCCAGCAAGCCGCGCTGGATCGTGATCCCGGACTACCAGCGACAGAACATCCCGTTCCTACGCCAGCGCTGCAAACCTGGAGTGAATGTTTTTACCCAAAGCCAGTGTGTAAGGGAGGCTTTGAAACATGCGCCCGCTTTCTGATACCAGCGTCACACTGTTTCTCGCTCTGGCCGCGCGCTACGTGAGCAACGAACCTATGGTGGCGGACGCAGCGGCACTGTGCGCGGGGCGTACGCGAGGCTGGAGCACGTGGTACGGGCTATCTGAAACCGACCAACTCCTCATCGCCGAAGGCCTTCGCCTACGCCCCGCCTCCGTAGCCCAGCCCAAACGCTTCGTGATGACCGCAGAGGAAATCATCAAGGGCGAACGTAGCCCCTTTGAGTTAATCGACCCAAGCACGCTCAGCAGCGAGCTCCACGAACAGGATCGCTATCGCGTCTCACCCCACCTGAACGTTGACCATCTCATCAGAGAGCACCTGGATACGTTGAAATATGGGCGATCCCCAATCGCCCAGGTGCAGATACCAGAGTCAGGCGATGTGGTTCTCAAGCACATCGCGGGTGATCAGGTCAGAGTGCTCGTGGTGCCTCAGAACGAGCGAGGGGTACTCAGCAGCGTCCATCAACACATCCCTGTCCCAACCTCCAGCGCAGCCCCTGAGACAGAGTGGAAATTTGACGCTCTGAACGAGCTCGCGGAGTCGCTTGATGCGGCACCAGGACTGCACACGAACCACCGCAGCTCGCTGACCAACATTTGGGGCTCAGACCCTGTACGCAGAGCTCAGGCCGGTGATTTCTACCGTGTGAACGCGCCAACCGGTACCGGCAAAAGTGTGGCTATGGTCATGATGTCTATCGATGCCGCTCGCGGAGGGCAACGGGTCGTGATCGCGGTGCCGACACTGGTTGAGTTGGAGAACACGGTACGGATCCTCAAACAGTCGACTGCGGTAACAGCGCCTGATCTGAAGGTTGCCCCTCTGCATTCAGCGACCCGCATATACGAGCGTGGAAAGATTCAGTTCCAACAGGGCCACGCCGCACCCGCATACGACTACGCCTGCTTACTCGATGCTTATGCCTCCGATACGCTTAACGTTGAGCCAGGAAAAGAGCCGTGCTTCAACGTCCGCGTATCGACTCAGGAGGAAGGTCGTGCAGAGCAATCGAAGCGGTTGAATCACTGCCCTTTCCTGTTCAAGTGCGGACGAACAGCGATGCTGTCGCAGGCGCTCGAAGCGGACATCGTGGTGATCAACCACCACGCCCTGCTGTCCGGAACAACCCGTATTCCGCTGTCCGACTCGGATCAGTTTCCCGGCCCGCGCAGCTTCATAGAGCTGCTGCTCAGAACAGCCCCTGTGTTTCTTGTTGACGAAATCGACGGCCTACTGAAGTCGGCGATCGACAGCAGCGTCATCGAGCTGAAACTGGGTAATCAGGGCGACAACAGTCCGCTGCTGCGCCTGTTCAACACGGTCGCCGGCAGACCCAGTATCCCCGAGATAGATCGAAGCAGCTTGTACCGGGTGAACTGGGCGCTTACCTACTGCACGCTCAGCGTCAGCCAGCTCATGAACCTCCAGCAAGAGGAGTATTTCGAGTGGCCCAAGAAAGAGACCACCTGGTCGGATGCAGATGACACGTTCATCACTGAAAAGCTTGGCATTGATCGTGAAACGCTGGGGCATCTGTTCAACAGCACGAACCGTATACCAGGCTATCTGGAAAAACTGAGTCAGCACCTTGCTCACTGGCGTTCAAATGGAGGTCAGTACAAGCTTGAGGCCTTGGCAATCAATCTGGGCCATCTGGTCAAAGAGTTGTCCGACAGCGGCCTACTTCCTGGGCGTCTGAGCGAGCATGATCAAATTCGCATGAAGGCATCGCTCATTTTGCGAGGCACTTTAGAGGCAATCGAAACGCACCTGCGCAATCTTCAGGTTGAGCTACCCAGCTTCGTCAACGCCGAAATCCCTTATGCCTACGAGGTCAAACGGAGCATTGCAGGGCCCGAGCCGCTGAGCCCGACGCCAAATGGCCCCCTGCAGCGAGCCGTCTTTGGCTTCAAACGTAAGGACACCGGGGATAACGACTCAACCCTGAACGTCGTCGCAATGCGTGGTGATCCGCACAGCACACTCCTTTCGCTGCCAGATGTCAGCGCCCTGGGCTATGCCGGTGTGAAGCGTTTGTTTATCGGGTTCTCGGCGACTGCCTACTTCCCCGGCGCCAGCGCTTATGACCTTCGTGCGAAAGATTTCATCGACGTTCCCGATGTGGCAGGTCAAGTCACTTTCGAGAATGTGCCTCCGACTACCGCTATCTCTGGCACCCCATTCTCGCAGCGCAAATTCCTTGTGTCGAAATTTGCGAAAGAGATTTGGCCGTGGCTGAGAAGCCGACTTGCAAGCCTGGCCAGCGACCCCGTGACACAGGCTCGTGCCCGCCTGCTGCTGGTAACCAACAGCGATGCAGACGCAGAAGTGCTGGCCATGACCTTGGCCAGGCTGCAGGGCGGCCCAGGCCAACTGGTGGGTTGGGTTCGTGGCCGTCAAAGCGATTACAAACCATCCACGCTCGATGCAGAGCAGATGCTTGCATACGACGACCTCGCTGAGTTCACCAACGGCCGGCACAAGGACAAAACGCTGCTGGTCAGTGCATTGGGCCCAATGGCTCGTGGTCACAACATCGTGAACAGTGACGGCTTTTCAGCCATTGGTGCAGTGGTGATCTGCGTGCGCCCACTTCCATCATCGGACAGCCCTAACAACAACCTGGCGCATATCTGTTACGAGACCGGCAAATCTGTGGCGCCATCCAGCAGCCCAGGGATTTTGATGATGCAGGAACGCAAGCACTCCAACGCTCTTTTACAAAAGATTCGTACCGCCCGCCCTGCGTTCAGCCAACAGCCGGCCAATATCCGCCACTACACCATCATGAACATTCTCGTGAGCCTCACCCAGCTGATTGGTCGTGGGCGTCGGGGCGGTACGCCCGTGACCTGCTACTTCGCCGATGCAGCATTTCTCGAAGGCTTGAAGCCATGGCCTCAGATGCTTAGCGAAAGCGTTGAACAGCTCAAGCAAGACGGCGATTGGAATCAATTTGAACGGCACCATGCCGGTGTTGCTGCCGCGCTTTTGAAATACATCAATGGATCAGTGAAGGACGCACAATGAAGGTTCTTGAATTACGCACCAGCCTCTTTGAATTCGATCCAGCATCGTTGGGACAGTGCCACCGCGTCGTGGTAGGCCCTCATTACCTTGATGCCTGGGAAGCGCTTCAGGGATTGGTAAGGAAGCCCCATCCTGGACTGCCCACCACAGGGCTTGAGGAAATGCTCGCCACCCTCTCCCAGGGGCCAGTCAAGGTGAACCTTTTCCCGCAAAAAGAAGGCGGCGTGTCAGCAATCCTGCTGCTCAAGCCTCTGCCCGTCGACACCATCAACGAAGCGCTCCGCCTTTGGTCTATGGACGTGATGCGGATTTACAACCAGGAACTGGTCGAATTCGACGGCAAATTGGTCGTTACCGAGGTGGTACTGATGGATACCAGCCGCCTGGTCGCACCCGGCGACGTATCGTCTCTCGCGTATACGGTCATCCCTTGGCTAGTAGGTCAGGCGCTCATTGCGAAGCCTATGCAGGCGGCGAAACCTCTCAAGCTCTATCAGGCTGCCGACGGGAGCGTACTCGCCTGGGACGACCCTGTCGTCTCTGAAAGCGACGTGCGCTACGCGAGTGCGCTTCACGCTATTGAGCCTGCATTGGTGCTGCTTTACGGTCAGTCCAAACCTTATCTGCAGCTACGGGTGAAACTGACCCAGGTGATGCCAAATCTCAAAGGCCAGAAGAAGCATGCCTGGGTTAAGACCGGCGACCTGATTGTCAAAGCGAAAATTCGTACCAAGCCAGACGGGAACGGGGGCTGGGAAACGTTCTACGAACACCCGATCGAGAAATTGCTGGCCTTCATGGGTGTTCCGTCATTTCCTCCGATTGTCGAGGGCGACATCCCTGTCGACAGCGACGTGCGGCCGATCTACGCGATTCCACCCTCCAATCCCTTGATCGCATCAGGTACTGGGCCTCTATTTCTTGACCAGGCAGGATTCCACCTGATTGCGTGCCTGCCAGGGACAACGCCGCTTCTGGTAAGGAAGTCTGTCGCGGTGCTGCGTGAGGAAAAGCCCCCTACCACGGGCGAAGTGATCAACTTGAACGTGATGGTCTTGGCAGCTCACGCAGACGTGATGCTCAGGCTTCACGCTGCAAGTCCAAACTTGGGTAGAGACAGTAAGTTCTTCAAGAAAGTCGCCCCGCCACTTGTGACGCTGTCACGTCTGGATGTGCCGGACGCGCAGCGGATGCTGGAGGGACAGCATGATCTGAACAGCCTCAACGAATGGTTGTTGAATCACGTGGTTCCGGCGAGCAAGGCGCTTGCTCAAAATGACGCCAAGGTGATGATTGTTGAGACCAGCACATCGGCAGCATCACGCGAAGCGGGACTTGATCCCAAACACGTCATCCGCCAAGTGCTTGCGAAGCATGGCATCGCAACCCAGTTCATCATGCACGTCGACCCCGATGCACAGGTGAAGAAGCGTAAGCCGAAAGAGGATGACCGAGATTTCAAAGCGATCAACTCGATAATCGAAGCGATCCGGTTAAGCGGCCATCACCCTGCCCCTACACCCAAAGTTAAATCGATGCCGGCAAACACTACGGTGGTGTCGGTACTGCTGGATCGACTTCAGGACAAAGGCTGGGCGAAATTCTTGCCCGTGATCACACGCACCACACTCGGTGGCCATACCCCCGAAATCTTCTGGTTTGAATCTGGCACAGGCTCTTCCGGCAAATGGTTCAGCTACAGCGCGGGACTGACTGCCATCCATGCCACGGATGCCCTGCTGGCGCCCGATCAGCTGAAAACGCTCATTAACCAAGCTTTTCTTGATTGTAAAGCCAATGCAGCTGATTCATTGATCGTCTGCCTTGATGCAGACCTGAGAACCTTCTATGCGAGCTTGAAAGACAGCCCTGGTGAGGGGTTGCCATCCGTACCGGCTGGTGCGGCGGTTGTGCGGATCCGAGCAGATCATCAGGTTGCACAAATCAGCGGCAGCCACACGATTTCGCCACAAGGCCCCCACTACATCGGTACGAAGGTCGGGGCGTTTCAGTCGTGCGAAAGCTCCCCCGTATTTTACTTTGTGTCTCCATCCAAGCAATTTGGCAGCGTGCGTTCGCAGCGTGACAATACACGTTACGACGTGCAGGAGAGAGATCTTCGCGATCCTTGGCAACAACTGGGAGTCACGGAAATCGCAATCATCCAGCCTGGCACCTTTGGCGCAGCTGCTGCGGTTGCCGAGCAGGTGGCGTTGCTCTGTCGCAACCCGCCACTGTGGGATGGTCATCTGCGCCTGCCTGGCCCGATGCACCTCGGCAAACAAGTCGCTGCAGACCATCCGATCATGGAGGCGCGGCGCAAGACAGAGGCCAATCGATCAGACGGTTAATCGTGACCCGACTCCGATCATTTCGAGCCACAGTTAGGTCAAGTCATCCAGCATGTCACAAGGAACGAGAATGCCAGCCATCACGCAGTTAGTGTTGCAAAACTTCAAAAGCTTTCCTGCATTGACGCTGCGCTTTGACCCAGGCACAAACGTGTTGATCGGGGATAACGAGACAGGCAAGAGCAGTGTCCTGCTTGCACTCGATTTGGCGCTCAGCGCCAGTAGAAGTCGCGTCGAGACTATCGGCTATGAAGCCCTCTTCAACCAAGCAGCTTTCAAGAAATTCCTGGCCGGCCCTGCCCGATTAGACCTGCTGCCAGAGGTCATTGTGGACGTCTACCTTGAGGATGGTGAAGATCAGGGTCTGTATGGATATCAGAACCTGACGCAGGCTGGACGCGACGGCCTGCGGATGGCCATCGTGCCACTGATAGAAGACTTCGGGCCCACGATTCTTGAGCTATTGCGCGCAAACAAGGACAGCTTTCCGTTCGAGTATTACACCGTCCAGTTCTCGACATTTTCAGGTGCTCCACATGTCAGTTACAGGCGTCCAGTCAAACACCTGCTGATCGACAGCTCTCGAATCGATACTGAATATGCGGCTCGGGAGTACACACGAACTGTCTTCGGATACCACACCCAGGTGCCGGATCGATATCTTCTCGAAAATCAGTATCGTCAGGGCAAAGAGGGCTTTCAGAAAACCAATCTTAAGGCACTGAACGATACGCTAGGCGATTACCAGTTCGCCCTCAGAACAAGCATGCGCTCAAACCTCGAAACTGACCTTGTCATTACCAAAGACGGCATTCCGATCGAGAACCGTGGCAAGGGGGAACAGTGCTTCATAAAAACCAACTTTGCGCTCCAGAAGCACGATGCCAAGGGTGGCCTGGATGCCCTGCTGCTCGAAGAGCCTGAGAACCACCTGAGTCACACGAACATGAAGCGGCTTGTGGAGCGTCTGACACGTGCTAAGGAGACGCAGCTCTTCATTGCCACGCACAGTAGCCATATCTGCTCGCGTCTAGACCTTCGGCATGCTTTGCTTCTGGGCACGGAGCAGAAAGCCGGAAGGCTTAAAGACCTGACTGAGCCCACGGCCGAATTTTTTATGAAAGCGCCGGACAATAACGTTCTGGAGTTCGCACTTTCCAAGCGCGTCATCCTGGTCGAAGGCGATGCAGAGTTCATTCTCATCGAGCACCTCTACAAACGGAATGCCCAAGGCAACACTCCGCAAGCCGATGGCGTCCATATCATCTCCATTGGTGGCACCAGCTTCAAACGCTACCTGGAACTCGGCAAACTGCTCGGAATCAAAGTGGCTGCGATTCGGGACAACGACCACGATTACGAGCAAAACTGCGTCGAGAACTACAAGGAGTGTCTCTACGACGGCGCTCGAATCTTTGCAGACCGGAACGATGATCGCTCGACGTTTGAAATCGGTTTGTACTTAGATAACAAAAAAGTGTGCGACGACCTGTTTGGCAAAGCTCGCAGAACGCTGTCAGTCCAGGACTATATGCTTAAGAACAAAGCTGACGTGGCGTTCGAGCTGCTGAAAGCAAAGGCCGATGAACTGGTCGCGCCGGCGTACATTCAGGAGGCCATCACGTGGATAAGAGCGTGATTTTTGCTGTCGCGGGTTCAGGTAAGACAAGCCTTGTGATCAAGCGCCTGAGCCTCGACGAGCGAGCGCTGATCATCACCTACACAGAGAATAACTACCGTCACCTACGCAACAAGATCATCCAGAAATTCGGGACAGTCCCATCCAACATCACCGTGATGACCTACTTCTCATTCCTGCATGGTTTTTGTTACCGGCCGCTGATGCAGCTGAAACTCGGAAGCCGAGGCTTGACCTTCCGGCTCCCGCCGAACCGTCAGATTCCGTTGACAGACATCGAACGCTTCCGCAGTCCCAGCCGCAGGCTCTACCACAATCGCCTGGCCAAACTTCTGCAGTTTCAAGGCTGTGTGCCCGCGATTCACAGCCGTATCGAACGCTTCTACGATCACGTTTATGTTGATGAGGTACAGGATTTTGCCGGCCACGATTTCAACCTGTTGCTGGACGTCTCCAAGGCCAAGGCTGCGATGACGTTTGTGGGGGATTTCTTTCAGCATACGTTCGACACGAGCAGGGACGGTTCGGTTAACAGCACTCTGCATGACGATCTCGCCAAATACGAAAAGCGATTTCGCGACGTGGGAGTGAAGGTCGACAAGACCACACTCAGCGACAGCTGGCGCTGCGCGACATCCGTGAGCGATTTCATCACCGCCAAATTACACATACCGATGGGCTCGCATGAAAAGCGCTCCAGTGACATCGTCACGATCCTTGAGCAGACACACGCCAATGCCTTGCACGCGGATCAGTCGGTGGTGAAGCTGTTTTTGCAAGATCACAGCAAGTACGGTTGCCACTCGCAGAACTGGGGGGCCAGCAAGGGCATGGATCACTTCCAGGATGTCTGCGTAGTCCTGGGTTCAGAAGCTTGGAAACGGTATCAAAACGGAAGCCTGCACGAATCCAAACCCCAGACACGAAATAAGCTGTATGTGGCCTGCTCGCGGGCGCGAGGCAATCTGTATTTTGTTTCGGACAAGCTGTTCAAGCCTTTCAAGCAAAGCCGTTAAGGCGTTACAGCATGAGGTCGCGGCGAGCAGCGTATCGGTATTGAACGCCAGCTGTGGAACCCCATGTGCAAAGGGTCAGGGTCTGCAGAGCAACACATCGATCAGCGTTGTACTTGATGGCGCGATCCAGAGGCCAGTCGTAGATTGAATTGCAGGGAGCGCGTCAATGAAACGAAACATCCACCTCATTACCGCTGAGCAGCTGCGCGATGTCAATCCGAGCCTCAGGGATCCGGTTCAATACCGTAAAAGCGGTTTAAGCCTCAATCATATCGTTGGCTGCCCTCTGGACTGCAGTTACTGCGTCCGTCACCTATTCGGTAATTTTGATCAACGCCAGCCACAGGCGCTGATGAGTGACGAACACGCTTTCGAGCAGTTCATCTCGCATCGGTATTTTCAGCCTCACATCACGCCGATCCAGCTGTTCAATCGTGCCACCGATCCGATGCTGCCTGACGTTAAAGCTCATACGCATAATTTGTTGCGCCTGCTCGATGAGACAGGCCTGACCAACAACGTATTGGTCATCACTCGATGGAAGGTAACGCCAGAAGACTGCGAGAGGTTCAATACGCTGCGAAACATCAAGCTGACGATCCTCGTGACCTATTCAGGCATCAGAGATCCGAAGGTCGAACCGATCAAGTCGTCGATTGCTGGCAATAGTTTGAAAACGCTTTTCAAGCACGCCCAGAGTTACCGCGTGGTGCTGTACTGGCGCCCTATCATCCCAGGCTTGAACGACTCGGAGGAGCACGTCGCGCAAGCCGCTGGATTGGCTCAATATGCCCATTCCACGGTGTTCAGCGGCTTGTTCTACCGCAAAGAAATTGCCGACTACTACCAAAGCCAGGGGATCGCGGAACCCTACAGTTCAACAGCCAGGCGCAAACTCCTGCCATTCGAAGAGGAGCAGCTTTTGCTCAGCCGGTACGACTCCTATAGGACAGGCACACCCATTTTCCGCAAAACCTCGTGCGGTGTTGCATTCGGCCATCAGCAGCCCGATTACAATGGCCACTTCGGTATCACCGAGCTCTGCGATACATGCCCTAGATCGCAATTCGTCATCTGTAAGGCGGCGTGGAAAAAACCAGATGAAATCCGCCTTCAGCAATTGTGTTCAGAACTGGGTGCTGAAGGACAGCCACAGGTTACCGAGCGCGCGATCATTGTCCGTGGACTGGATGAACAGCGGCGCTATTTCATGCAGCATACGCTGGGGTATCAAGTCCACGACGCCGATAAGCCCCATCACTACGACCGCCACGGTCGAGCTGAAGCAGATAGGAATCTTTGATGAACGACACTGAATTCGCGTGGCCTTCTGAACAGATCATTATCGTCGACGTAGAGGGCAACGGGCACACCCCGCCTGATCTGGTTGAGCTGGCTATTGCCGCATTTCCAGCCATCAAGGATGAAGCCCCTTTGAGCTGGTTGATCAAACCGGCTAATCGCATCACTTGGCAGGCCAAAAACATACACGGGATCGGCAATTCTGACGTGGAGAACTGCCCGGGCTGGTATGACATCAAGAGTGACGTCGAGCAGGAGCTGACAGGGAAATGGTTTGTCGCCCACAACGCGTTAGTAGACTACTCGGTCGTTAAACGCCATCTGCCCGATTGGGTTCCCGCCGGCATTATCGATACCTTGAGGTTTGCTAGGCATGTGTACCCCAACGCTAAAAGTCACAGTCTGGCGGCGCTATTGACGACAACGGGCCTTCGAGATGAGGTCTCTGGGGAGCTGCATCGAGCCGGTGAAGACGCACGCGTTACTGCCCTTCTGCTCGCCCACCTTGTAGAAAAGTCCTCGGCTAAAAACTGGATTGAGATCTGCAAGATTGCTCAGATCCAGAAGCCGACCGAGGAGAAGGCGCCCCCACCCGAACAAGGAAGTCTATGGTGAGCGCTGTCATGGTAGGCGTGACCGGTACGCATTCAACCGGCAAGTCGACATTTTGTGCCGATCTTCGCCAGTCACTCGAACAGCACGATATTCGTGTTGCCAGCATCCCGTCGTTTGGCAGGCGCGCTCACAATCTAGGCACTCCCATCCTGGCCAACCACACCTATGACTCCACCATGTGGTTCATAGACCAGACGCTTGAGGCTCAACAAGCGGCCATCGTTGATGCGGATGTTGTGCTGGTAGACCGTCCAATTATCGACGCTTTGGCCTACTGGAATGCAGCAGTTGCCTATCGCGGTGATGCCGCCGCTGATCATGAGATCGACGCTATTCACTCGCTGATGCGCGACCATTGCCCGGCCTATGGCATCCTGGTTGCCACTAGGCTGGATGTAAGCGTCCCACTTGGCCCGAATCGAGACGGTGACCTTGTATTCAGAGAATCGGTTGATAGCCACCTACACCGTCTATTGGCGGGTTTAGAGCTCCGACATCAGCTGCTGTTTCCGCAGGTGCGTGAGTCCCTTCTGACCACCATTCAATCTGAGGTTCTGCACCACGTGGGGCTCTCATGACCCGGATATTGAGCGGCAAGCTAGCGGGCAAAACGGTTCGTCGCCTGGGATTTGGTACGATGAGGTTGACCGGGCCGGGCATCTGGGGGCCGCCCAATGATCAGCGACGCGCCGTCGAGGTGCTGCGTCAGGCTGTGGCGTCGGGTATTCAGCACATTGACACCGCAGATGCTTACGGGCCCGATGTTGTGGAGCCGTTGCTTCGACACGCCTTATATCCTTATCCAGACGATCTGATCATCGCGACGAAGGGCGGCTTTACGCGTCAGGGCCCCGGCCGTTGGACGCCATGCGGTGTGCCAGCGTATCTGCGTCAATGCGTTGAAATGAGCTTGAGACGCTTGAACGTGGAGGCCATCGATCTCTATTACCTACACAGGATAGACCCTGAAACCCCTTTAGTGGATCAGCTTGGCGAACTGGAGCGGATGCGTGGAGAGGGAAAGATAAAGGCGCTGGGGTTGTCAAAAGTCGACATTGCCCAACTCGAACAAGCGATCACGATTGCCCCAATTGCGGCTGTTCAAAATCCCTTTAACCTTCTTCAGCCCAAATCGGCGGACGTCGTGGCTTGGTGTGAGAACAAGGATTGCGCTTTCGTACCTTACGCTCCGCTGGGAGCTGGAAAATGCCTTGAGCAATCTCAACCCGCCACAGGATCGGCCGTCACGGCCAAAGAGGCTTTGAAATGGCTACTGGACTACTCCCCGATCATGTTCCCAATACCGGGGACATCGAACATCGCGCATCTCATGGAAAATCTCGAATCAGACGGGTTCGTTAAACTTTAGCGCCAAGCACCTGATGGGCTCAACGCTCCAGACAGAGTTGCGCTTCAGCGGTTAGCCGCCCAAGAGAAGCGTGCTCGCGTTCTGCGCGAGCACCCAGGAACAGACACCAGACACGCTGCGGCCCCATCCGCATGACGGCGACGTCCGGCTGCATCGCGTGCATTTTCTGCAGCCAGGCCAATGGATCGCGCTGGATCTCCAGCCAGTGGCGCAAGCCTGCACGGTTATCACCGACCCAAGGCAGGTGGCCCAGTCGACGACGTATAGGGCAATTCGGATTGGCTTCGAGCATGGTTCCGCCTCGCTGCGGCCAGATGAGTTCAGCCCTTGCTCAGGGCCTTTTTCGGGGAATTGTCATTTGCCTTCCAGGCCGGAACCCTTGATGAGCATAATACCCGAGAGAATCTTTCTCAAAGCTCCTGATCCCGTACCGAAGCTTTTCATTTACCAGCTTGGCTTCATTGTCGCCAAGCATCCCGGCAACCCTTCGTTCTGCTGTTTGCGCCCAGTTAAGCAGGCTCCGTCAGACACTACCTTAAACACGGATTGTCCCCTCCTTCTGGTCATCGAGTGCGTATAGACATCTTGGGAAATCAGCCCTAAAGCTCACCGAAAAACGGCCGTTACCCTGTATTCAACCCTCACTCACGGAAGCAGTGACATGCAAATAACCAACAGTCCTTTGCCCGTACTGACCCCTGGTGGTACTCGGCCGTCTACTCCCCTACCCGCTTCCCCTACTCCGCCGCCGCCACTGACTGATGAGCAAAAAGCAGCATTGGAAAAGCTCAGGGATCAGTTGCAAAACCCGACCAACCCTCCAGTTACGGTGACACCGGTGAAAACCTCGCTGATCGACGAAGTGGTTTAGTTCGTTGCGGCCAAGGAGTTCAGGAGGTTATTTTTAAAATAACCTCCATTCTGGTTAGCAACCGTCTACGTTGCCGCACTGAATCCAGCCACGAATAACTTTTCCCTTGCCAGTGGTATACACAATTGAAATCCATCCGGACTCAACGGCTTCTTGTATGACCTTGTCTCCTGCAACAAGATACATGCGACTCATGTCGGCCAGCACAGGTGAGTTATACAAAGAAGACTTCTTGTTGACGACCAAAGTCACGGGTGCGCTGAAACTCCACTTTCTATAAGCTTCTGACTCAAGCTTGGAAATAACCGCTTTTTCATTCTTATACGGAAACAAATATAAAACCTCTTTATAATCATCTCCTAAAATATCACCACCCTCACCAAAGTACCTGGAAAGCCGCTCATCCTTCGTATAGCCATTAGGGCTCTTTTTGTAAGCATGAACAGAATAGTACTCTCCCGAGTATTTGATTCCCGTATCGGACCTGATCTCGACACCATGTATCACAAAAAGCTTTTTTTCGGAACCTTGTTCTGCATTAGCTAAAAAAGCTGCTTTGACTTCGCCGGTGTCTGCTAAAAAAGGCAACTGCCCAATCAGGCTTCTGTCACCGGTGCTGCAGTTAAAGAAATTAATATCGATTCCTAACTGCTCACCCGCGCTGGTATCTCCCGCATCCTCATCAATAGGGACGAGATCAAAAGTAATGACTCCGTTTTCAACAGATATTGACCGAAATGCTTTGCCTTCAAGCACCTCACAGGAAAATGCGTTGAATGAGCACATGACACAGAAAGTGACCAGGATTTTTTTGACCAGCCTCATATGGCTCCCTTTGATGTCAGTAACGTAGTTTGTCGAAAATTCATGTGAACACCGTAGAAAACTCATAAGCGCGCCACCTCAGACAAAGTAAATGGCCGACACAGTAGCCAACAAAAAACACTACACAAAAATCGTATAAGCGTAAGTTTTTTGTGGTCTTATTCTTTGGCACAACGTCTCCTGTCGCGCGGGATTTTATAAAAGCCAAGAAAACCACATTTAGTGATATTGAAGCTCTAGGTACTTCAAGCCAATTATTCCTTACACCCCAAGAGACTCGCAAAAGCATAAAAATCTCACAAGCTCCTGACATGTACTAACTTGCTTATTTTTTTAGATCTGGACACTCCAAATCCTTTATCTCCGCACCTTTTATAGGAATGGCGCAAACATGTAGTTCATCTTCGCTCAGTGCAAGTGGAGTGATACTCAAATTAAAGTGAATGCCGTCAGGCGAAAATGTGATTTTTTTCAAATGAGGCATAACTCACATCAGTCATCAGCGATTTTGATCCGTAGCTACAAAATTTCCTCTCGTCAATTAGCGCCCAGCTCTTAGCAGGATCTAATGTCTGAACAGTTAGACAAGGTGAGCCATACTCTTTTATGTATCTAGCTACTACATGTCCTTGGCGAGCTGATTCTATTTTAGAGGCTCTACCATAGTCGACACTCCATGACAGTCCTGAAAAAGCAAGCAATGAGCCAAAAAGGATTAATTTAAAGCTTTTAAACATTGCTCACTCCAAATAATTAACGCGCTTAAATCTTTCAAAAGGTACGGACTGTGCTGCGTACTAAGCATAGAGCAATCCATAGTTTCCCGCATCTTAGCCAGCTCTATCCACATTAGATTTCAGGCAAGATCTTATCCAAATAAGCTGATCGCTTTGAAATTTCAAGTCGGCCTGTAATGGATTGGTAATCTGTGCTTGGCATACGATCATCCAAGAACAAGACTTCCAATCTTTACCTAAAATCTTCTGCGCTCTTGGGGACTGACTCAATGCCTTGTCTTGCTGCGCGACTTACAAATGCATTACCACCCTCATTGCAAGATTTTCGCAATACGACCTTATCGTTCTTCAATACAGAAAGAGAACTAACAGTTGACTGAGCGATAATGTAAGTGTAACTGCCATTTTTGAACTTTATGATATCTTTATTAACGCTACCCTCTGATGCGTTCACAAAAAATAAACGTCCCTTGGGCGGAATTTCTTTCTCTGGATAGCTCATTTCGATATTGCTTGGAGTCCCATACCGATATTGGACATACCCCGTGCTCGGCTCTGTATTACCAGACGCGCATACAGAGACAATCTTACCGCCTGATAGAGAGCAGTTAAAGTAGACATCTTCGTCTTCCGTACAAAAGCTTATCTCAGACGCATATACCATGACCTGACATGAAGCCATATATATTGATAAAGTGATTATCGAAGTAGCAAAGCTTGGTTTCTTACTCATCCATCGCCTGATAAAGTGCTCATTGAAGTCCATCTTACCCTCTACTGTCGTATGCGCTCAGCTACTCGTGTCGGGATCTTGGAAATTTTTCCAGCCTGGCTCATCGACTCAGCGTACTGTTTATAATAGTCGATAGCTTCAGAGGTCTTTTCCATGCTCCACAGGGAGTCAGCAATATTCAGCATCAACACTGTGCGCTTACCCACAGACTCAACGCCTCGATATATCTTGAGAGCAGAAGCGTTATCACCGGCTTCAGCTAGATAGAATCCCAAATCATTTAAGGCTTGGGCGTTTTTAGCGGGTGAGTAACAGCTCATGTAAGAGCCAACCCCCATGAAAATCTGATCCTTTATGGCAATAGCTCGGGATGCTACATCACCTATCGCTGAAGTCGACTTTATTAAATCTTTAGGACTTACTGTTTCTAGCTGAGGCTCTACCACTTCACCTCCATCCGTTAACCAGTTACCATTCTTCCAGTTTCCAGAACATACCTCAGCAGGTCGCGTTAGAAGTACACAGCCACTATCCATTGCCACCATGTCGCAATAGCTTTTTTCCGTACTAGCCACTTGCTGAGAGTCATTCAACTCACCGAATACTATTCGCTGGATGAGCACATATTTTTTGTCTGGGGAAGTGGCGGTAGAGTTTGTATTTAAGCCTATCGAAACTCTGCCATACAAGGGAAATTCTGAGTCGTTTTTTATAAAGCTAGTCTTCTCCCAAGCTGCATGGCTTTTATTCCATGAGTTAAACTTTAAGGCAGAGCCCTCAACACCTATTAAAGTAATTTCAGCAGAGTGGCAAATAGCCGAGATAGGAGTCAGCGAAAGAGCACTAAACAAAAATCGTATAAGCGTAATTTTATTTGTAGCCTTATCGTTTAGCACAGTATCTCCTATAGCCCAGGGCTGATCCGCTTTATTATATTGACACCTGCTATGGGTGCCAATATAAAATCTTCAGATGTGTTGGGCAGTAAAATTTTATTTATACGAAGACAAATATTTAGATGCCGCGCTGTGTGACAAGTACTCTTGTGCTTCCAGACTATATACCAATGCTGGGGTAACGCAGCCTTTAGCTAAAACCCACTCATCTGGGTTATCTTTTTCCAACGCTTCTGAAATCTTAGTCAACGAATCCCCCCCCTGATCAGCTACGCAGCTTCCGTATATATTACTGAACAGTTTTTCAGCATTATCGTTATTTTCTAATAGCGACTGGTAGCTTAGTGACTCCAACGGAGTCGGAGGTCGCTGATAAAAAACTCCGGACACGGCAATTTTATCTGCGTTAGCAGTAGCTTCTTCTCGTGAGAAAAAGAAATGTCCCTCTTTAAAGCTGCCAACTATGTTCCTATCATAGCAAACGCCTTTAGACGGGCTACAGAACCGATATCGAATTGATATGTTTTTATCAGTGACAGATACTCCTTGAAAAACATCCAGCCCACCACTGTTTTTTATTGTTCTGGGTATCAGATTTTTGTTTTTTAGAATTTCTTTGCCTTTTGATGTGATACTCAAATTATAGAACTCGGAATCGTCCCCATTGACAACTATTTGATCAGCCGTTCCGTCCCCCGTAACATCCTGATTTATTGTTAAATAATCTGCAGCGGTGGCAGCGCCCATAGAGCACCCCAGAAAGCCAACCAGTATACGTTTAACGAAAAATCTTTTCATTTGTCCAAATCCTAGTGAATTGTGTTCTTCTATCGCCATAGCTATCTGTATGAAGATTGATTTTTGCGGTAATCGAGTTGACAAATTCGCTACCATCACCCTTATCTGCTATTTCGTAGAGTTTGTTTTTCAGCCAAAAAAATACGGCTGATCTAGATGCATACTTTGGTTCTTCAAGTAAATCTGGATTGTTTGTGAAGTCAACATTCTCTCCAGGCCAAATTTGTGGGTAAAGGTTTGTGAACTGAGTGTAATTATACCGCCCAGTCAGTTGCTTGAGTCCACGACCTCTATACTTCCAACCGTCACCACTTGCAATATTACCATTACCCAAGTCAGTAACGCCTGAAACCCCATTATAAGCTCTGTTTGCGATTTCTACTTGATTGGCAGATTGCACTCCCGGTTTGTATCCATACAAATCTGCTTCTTCAGGTCTACTGCTAAAGTAGGAGAATCTAGCTAGTTTTTCTGGCCGGTAACTTAAGGACTCAACCAGTGCGTATCCATCACCCACTTCGATTCTAACCTGTGCAAAGAAATGGCTTAGTCTTAGGGGGGTATCTAACTTATATTCCGCTAGGCGTGGGTTAAGCTCGTCAACTAACTGTTGTAATTTCGAGCTATCGCCCGTTGTGAACACTTTCTTCAGCATTGCCAGTGTCAGTTTTATACTGCTTTGAGTTAATGAGTTCGATACAAACTCAACCGGATGAAAATGCCAAACCAAACTCGACCCTATCGCAGCCTTCCCTGACAACTCATCCCAAAAAACATACTTATCAATACGCTCTTTCTCATGCTTAAGCGTTTTCGGTGATGTCTCCAGCAGCGTATCGAGCTTGCTCCACTTCGCTGAACCGGACTTGTCCTTCCACTCCGTCGGATGATAAGCAATCAGCTTCGACCACTGATCTCTCGTATCCTTGTTTTTCAAGGCTTCGGACAGTTCGTCAGAGCTGACTTCTTTATCATTGTTCTTATCAATTTTGGCGAACAAATCCTTGAAAAATGGCGGCATATCGTCTGGATCGAGAAAACCGTCAGCCGTGGCATTGGCTTCTTCGACAATCTGAAAGCCCAGCTTTTCCCAGTCATGCTGGGTGATCAGTTGCGCGCCTGTTTTTTTCACCAGGCCGGTAAGCGTTTGGTTGTCATCAACGACGCTGACTTCGTACCAGTCTTCGTTGTTCTCTTTGATGACGGGAGCCTTGGCCAGATCGATGGCATGTTGTTTCTTGAGCGGAGCCGTCTCGGTGGCAGAAGCTTTTACCTTGAGCTTTGCGTCTTTCGCCAGGTAAAGATATTGCTTGCCTGTCTTCAAGCCCGCGACGTTCTTGAGAAATTCCTTTACCTCAGCCTCGGCGGTAAAAATCTCGACGTGTACCTGGTGCTTGCTGTTTACACCACCGTCTTCACCGGTAAGGTTTTCGGTCAATCCAAGATAGCCAATAGGATCGCCTGCCTTGATGCCTGTACTGGTCGTTTCAACCGAGTCAAAACTGTCAGGGGCCAAGGATGTCCACTCGACCACTTTGTAATCTGCCTCGTTTTCCACACATATCCAAAAGCTTGGCGGTATGGTCCCTGCACCAGCGACTTCGCCACTGACCAAGGTGCATTTCGCCATTCTGCGGAGTTTGCCCCCCACGTTGAGAGTCAGAACCTCTTTGCTCTCGAACTCTACGATACTGGTGGCGTTGAGTTGGATGCTGTACTTGTCTCCCGCTGGCTGGCCGTTTTGTGGATTCGCCGGATCCTTGTACAGATCAAGCTTGATGGCCGCAGTCGCTTTTACCTTACCCTGCCAATAGTTTGGTCGCAGACGCTCAACGATCTTGTCCGCCGTCCAGATGTTGTCGCCACCGGAGTTTTTGTAAGGTGCATCGTTCTTCTTGTAGGCGAACCAGATTTCATCGCCTACGTTACGTGTCGTACTTGAGCCACTTTTTACCGACCCGACAAGAATCTTGCCCTTGGCGTAGACCTCCACTCCTTCGCTGGCCTGATCAATAATCTCCAGCCTTGTCCCTTTCTTGATCAAGCCATAAGACTGGGCACCCTCTGCCCAGCGAGCCTTGTCATAGGCCTTGTAATCACCAACGTTCATCGTAACGACTGGCTTTGGTGTTTCTTCCGGGGCTAGCGGGTAGCGGGCGTAAGGCAACAGATGCATGTACAAACTGTAGAAGTTCAGCTTGTTCTGCTTGCCTTTATTCGGCCCTTCCTCGGGGTTTGGCGCTGATTTGAATTCGTGGCGCACCAGGCAAAAAGAGTTGGAATACTTCAGCTTCTTCTCGTTGTCACCGAAGGTCGATTCCAGGTAATCCTGGTTCAAGCGGTAAGCGACGACCTCACCATCGGCCATGCAGCGTACCGGTTCATTCAGCACGCACTGTGGTGCACTTTTATCGGAAATATGAATGCCACCGTGCCAGAACCTGTTGTTACCCAGCAGATAATGGCCTGATGTTTCGCCTTCCAGTACCTTGTAGATTTCTTCCGCGTCGGTGAACTGCTTACCGTCTGCTTTACGGAATGGGTAGTGGAAATTCATCAATGGCGCTGGCCCGGCAGGCGCAGGAGTGGGAGTCGGCGCAGCAGCAGGCGCTGGAGTAGTTCCTGTCCTGAACTCTTCCTTAGCCCTCAGGAATTTCGTGGCAACGGGCCAATAATAACTGGGAGGTTTCGGACCGAATACTGTTTTGGCAGGTCCGCTGCTCGTCTGCGCGCCAAAAAAATGCCCAGCGTTAGTTGCAGAATTGAAGTCTTCAACAATGCCAGTATGAAAGAGCGGGCTGCTACCAGTCTGATGAGCAGTTGCATTGATCCACAGTACAATGTCGCCACGTTTTACATCTTGCGGCAACACGGTCGTATAGTAAGTCGAGTTGTTCATCACTCGCGTATCTTCATACGGAATGTTGTAGCCAGCGCCTTTCAGTAACAGATTGACCATGTGGGAGCAATCAATTTGCTTTTTCCCATTGACGACGGTGGAGCCATCACCGCCCATTTTATAAACATAATCACCGCCGGTGTAGTTGCCTTTTAAGTCAAGTGGTTCTGTCATTTCTACACCCTGTAATTAATAGCAGCTGCTATGCATAGGAATGTCAGCGACTTGCGCCTTCAGGCGCTGCGCGTTAGCAGCAGCAGTTTCATTCCCTTTATCAGCGGCCAAACGATAACAAGCCATTGCTCTGGACACATCCCTGGCGGAAAACTCACCTTGTTCAAAGGCGTAGCCCAAGTAATTGGTAGCGTCGACAGACCCCATGGAGGCTGCTCGTATCAGCTCTTTCTCGGCAAGATCAGGATGCTGGCATGCGCCATCGGCAGATGTACTGTTACCGTAACAATAAAAGGTCGATAAAGCTGCGGCGCCATCAGCCATCGTGGTCGCCGCAGCTTTTAACAGTGCTTCAACCTTTGTAGTCTCCAACTGGGGTGCCATCCCCGAGAGACTCAAACTGGCAGCCTCCAGGCTGGCCTGAGGGTCCCCGGAAGCAGCCGCACATGTGTAGTTTTCAAGTGCGGCTTCAAAGAGTTCTGCTGTTAATCGATACTGCTCTCCGCCAGCGAGGTTGGCGTAAGATCTGCCACGTTGATAACAGTGGGTCTCGGCACGGTTCATGCCCACTTTTTCTGATGCAGAAAGATCTTTTTCACGAATAGACCAATCTTCCATACCGTCAAGCACCCAGCATGCCTTGTGAGTGAAGTTGAATACTTTGATGTTGCTATTGCCTGCACGCTTATCGATAACATTGACATGCATGTCGTCAATCTTTTCAATCTCTACACCGTCCACTTGACTCAAGGGAATCGGATTCATTAACGGAAACGCCACACGTGAATTCGGAACCTCAGTGGTTTGAGGCTCAAATGAGTCCGATTCCCTGGCAGACTTCAATGCCGTGACCTTTATCGACCCGGCTGTAAGCTTCTGCTGCACTTCAGGAGCGTTGGAAAACGCATTGAGGAATGTACTGAAGTCATCAGATGGACATTCATTTGCACTTGCGATGCCATGAAACAGGTTTAATCCTGAGGTTGCAAAAAACATTAAAGCCCATGAGCATTTCTTTTTTGAAGCACGATTCATATCAGTCACTCAGAAAACACAAAAAAAGCTTTCGGCTTAACCTTCTCAGGCGGCGCATTCACCAATGCCTGATCCATCAGACTCCCCGCCTTGTCCTTATCCGCCGCCCCCGGCAGCACAGGCGGCTTGATTCCGATCCCGGTGCCCGAGCCTGCCGAGCCGCCGGCATTGATCTTCACCACTGGCCCAACCACCGTGATGCCGCCGCCATCGAGCTTGATAAAGCTCCCTCCTCCCAGCGCGGTCAGCTCCGTGCCGGCTTCGATGACGATCTTGTCGCCAGCCTTGAGGTGGATCTCTCGGCCTGCACTGGTCAACTGCGCCGTGCCGAGCTTCACATGCTGGTTCTGGCCGATGGTCAGGTGATCGTCCATCCGTGCTTCCACCTTGCGGTCGCTCAGGGTGGTGCGGTGTTCTTCGGCCTTGAGTTCGGTGTAGGTATTCTTCTCTACAGTGTCGTGGCGTTCGTTGCCGACGCGAATTTTCTGGTCATGCTCGATGTTTTCATCCCAGTTGCGCTGGGCATGGATGTAGATCTGTTCGGCGCCTTTCTTGTCTTCGATGCGCAACTCGTTGTATCCGCCACCACCCGGAGAACTGAGAGTCTTGAAGACGGTGCGGGTTTTATTGGCAGGCAGCGCGTAGGGAACCTGATTTTCCTTGTGATACAGGCAGCCGCTCACCAACGGTTGGTCGGGGTCACCTTCCAAAAAGGTGACGAGGACTTCCATGCCAATGCGCGGTATGGAGATGGCACCATAGCGGTCACCGGCCCATGCACTTGAAACACGCAGCCAGCAGCTGGTTTTGTCGTCAGCCTGGCCTTCTCGATCCCAGTGGAATTGCACTTTCACCCGACCGTACTGGTCGCAGTGGATTTCTTCACCTTTGGGGCCGGTGACCATGGCGGTCTGGGTGCCAAGGACGCGGGGTTTGGGGTGTTCCAGCGCCGGGCGATAGAACACGGCCCACGGGGTCGCGAGAAAGCGGTTGCGGTAGCCCTGGTGGAAATCATCCTTGTTGTCGGTGGTGTCGCTGGTTACCGACTCTTCCAACACTTGCGGCTGTTTGCCTTCGTGGAAGATCTCAGTCAGCAGCCACAGGTCATTCCACTCGGTACGAGGGTGATCGGAGATTTCCAGGAAGTGACCGCTGGTGAGGGTTGTCTGGTCGCCCCAGCCTTCGGCTTGCTGATAGTCGGTGCGATGACGTTCAAGTGCGCGCTGACTGAGGAATTTACCCCGTGCGCGGTCCAGGAAACGACCTGGATAGTCGTAGTCTTCCAGATCCGGCTCAGTGCTTTCTTCGGAGGGCTTGTAGGCGGCTTCGAGTTGAAAGCCGGGTTTCTCGAAATCGTAGTCACGTCTGGTAACACGACTGGTGCGGGTTTCCAGACGCAGTTTGAAGCCCTTGATCACCGGCTCGTCAGCAACCATGCCGCTGCCTTGAACATAGGCGGTAGGCTGGCCAAGCTTGGGGAATACGGTCTGGTCGTCACCGAATACCAGCAGATGAGCCTGTTTGCTGTGCTGGAAGTGGTAATGAATACCCTCCTCTTCGCACAGACGCTGGATAAAGTGCAGGTCGGTTTCGTCG
Source organism: Pseudomonas cichorii (assembly GCF_015471405.1). Lineage (GTDB taxonomy): Bacteria > Pseudomonadota > Gammaproteobacteria > Pseudomonadales > Pseudomonadaceae > Aquipseudomonas > Aquipseudomonas serbiensis. The sequence goes on along the minus strand of NZ_BLVZ01000001.1, from coordinate 380,269 downwards.
TACTGCACGCAATACTCGCGGTCCGGGCATGGCTGGCTGAGCTGGAAACTGTAGGCGTTGCCCTTTATGCCGTGCTCTTCCAGGATCAGCGCGATGATTTTCGGCGCTGACATTTGCTGGTAGATACGCTGATTGGTGCGGTGATGCAGATATTGCAGTTGCGGTACCAGAGAAACGGTGTAACGAGTCAAGCGCTTGCCAGCATCGCCCTGGGCTGCGCGGTAGATCTGGCCATGGATGCCACTGCCTTGCGGATCGAGCGCCAGGAATGCCTGCTTGTGCAGGAGTTTCTCCAGGTCCAGATCAGGGTTTTCGCTGACAAGTTCCAGGTCGAAACGAAAGGCCTGGCTGATGCCTTCGGTACCAGTAAACGACAGCACTTGCAGATCGCCTTCGTAATCTTCGATGGTCAGGCTGAAGTGCGTTTCGTTAGAAGGGTTGAACATTGTTTGCTCCCTGTTCGGTAGTCATCCGTTACGCCAATGCATCAGGCGCTGCTTCCAGGACGAGGTGGCAGCGAAAGCGTCACGCAATTGTCTGGCGGTGATCGTTCGATCTCCGACATCGAAAGCCAGCGCTGAGCGCAAGGCTGGCCAGCAGTGTTTCGGCAGGTTCTTTGGTGCTTGCAGCCCCCGGTCAAGACGCTCGTCACGGGCCTGGGTCGAGGGCAAACGGCGAAACGGGTGTTTGCCTCCCGCCAGCTCGAAGATCACACAGGCCACACCATAAACATCGGCACGGGCTGACAGTGGCTGGCCTTCGAGCAATTCCGGGGCAGCGTAGCCTGGGGTCCAGGCATGGAAGCGCTCGCGGCTCAGGTGCGGCAGGCCGGGAAGGATACCCTCCTCTGCTTGGCCAAGGCCAAAGTCGAACAGGCGTACGCCCTCTTCGCTGACCATGACATTGCTCGGTTTCATATCACCATGCAGCACGCCGTGAGCATGGGAATAGGCCAATGCGTCGAGCAGCGGCAGCGTGATGTCGCGTAATTCTTTCCACGGCAGGCCCAGAGGCCGCTCGCAGAGTAATTTGTCTAGGGTCAGCCCACGCATGAGTTCCATGGTGATGAAGGCCCGCTGACAGTCAGTGTCCACTTCAAAGTTATGCAGGCGCAGTACGTTGTCGTGGCGCAAGCGTCGGGTCAGGGCGTACTCGCTGTAAAGCAAGGCGCTGGCATCCGGCGACTCGGCGAATTCTTCGCTGAGGACTTTCAGCGCTATATAAGGATCGGGATCGCCGAACTGCTCGCTCAGCAAATCCCGTGCGCGGTAGACCAGGCCCATGCCACCGGCACCGAGCAAACGCTCGATACGGTAACGACCTGCCAGCAGATCGGGCATCTCCGAGATGCTGGCACGGGTCGGCGCCGGCGCAGCTTCTGCCTTGTGCGACTGGGCGAAGGCAAAGTAGGTCAGATTGCTGTCCTGCTCCTCGCTCACCAGCAAGTCATCGATCGGGCGCATGAGTTCAGTCATTGGCGGATTACCACGGCCGTCAGGTTGTCCCGTGCCGAACCACGCAGGGCACCATCGAACAGGCGCTCCAGCGCAATCTGTGGCGCAGTCAGGCTCAAGGCATTGCCGAGTGCATCACTGCTGAGCCCTTGATACAAGCCATCGCTGCAAAGCAGAAAGGTATCGCCGGGATATACCTCAAGCTCCAGCACATCCAGAGTCAACTGCTCGGCAGCCCCGACCGCACGGGTCAAAGCATGTGCGCCGGGATAGGCCCTGGCCTGTTCAACGCTCATTTTCTGCTCGTCGATCAGTTGTTGTTGCAGTGAATGGTCCCTGGACAGCTGATACAAACGTTGACCGCGCCACAGATAGCAGCGGCTATCGCCCGCCCAGATGCAGGCTGCACGATTACCTTCCACCAGCAACGCCACCACGGTGCTGCCCATGATGCTGTCGTGGTGTCCGGCGGTGACAGTCAACTCTTGCCCCAAACGGCGGTTGAGCCAGTGCAGGCACTGGCGAATGCCCTTGAGTCGTTCGTTGAAATCATTCTGCACCGGCAATTCTGCCAGGCTGGCGACGATCAACTGGCTGGCTATATCGCCACCCTGATGACCGCCCATGCCGTCCGCGACCACCCACAGCCCATGCTGTGGGGAGTCCAGGAAAGCATCTTCGTTGCGCGCCCGAACCTTGCCGGCATCGGTGCGCGCAGCACTGCGCCATGGGCTGGCTACCAGCATCAGAGCTGCACCGGCATACGGAAGGTGCGCAGTACACCCATGTCGAACGGGTTCGGCGTACGCTGGCTGGTCAGCAAGTAGTTGGCGCGCAGGCCACCCACGTCAGCCTTGAGCACCAACACATCGCGCCCGGTCAGGTATTCGGTCTGCATCAGGTCGAACAGACGGAACAGCGACCATGGGCCAGTGTTCTTCTCGATACCCAGCGGGCGGCCGACCATTCTGTCGAGTACCAGACTGGTACGACCGTCTTCAGCATCGGTTGGCCACTTGAACGCTACCGGCACGATCGGGCCGTGGCGGTATTCGATGGTCTTGTTACCCAGTTTGAACTCCGAACGGCTGACCGCCGGGTCCAGGGTGTAAGGCTCCAGCTTGAACTGCACTTGCGGCTCGGCCGGGTTGTCAGCGAAGAAGCTCTGACGGATGACCAGTGCAGAGGCCATCTGGTCGAGGTAGACCTTGGAGACCGGCAGGCTGTAGCCATCGACAGTGCGCATGCGGTAGTTACCCGGATCACCACTGACGAACGGACGCATGTAGCTGTCGAAGAAACGATCGGCAATGCCCTGAGCCTTGAAGAACTCACGGAAGTCACTGATCGCCACGTCGCTGGCGCTGTGGGCGTTGAACGGATAACGCTGGTTGATTGCTTTGCCGTAGAAGCTGTACAGCTCATTCTGATAGCGCTGGTTCAGGTATTGATAGGAATCACGCAGTACCAGACGCCAGGTGTCTTCAGCCAACACGTTGAACCACACGCCTACCGGACGTGGCAGGCGGTTGGATGCCGTGCGCAGGTTGCTCAGCGCATCGCGCTGGCCACCCATGCGGGTCTTGGCCAGTTCAAATGCGGCCTGATCTGGCGAGCTGGAGCGCGCCAGACTGGCCATCTGCATTTGCAGTTCGTTGAGCGCCGACAGGGCTGGCGTCAGGTCAGCGGTCGGGCCGTTGTTGTCATCCAGCAAGCGGTGCAGTGGCTCGAAGCGGCTTTGCAGGGATTTGCGTGCAGTGTCCGGCAGTTTTTTCGCCAGGGCATCAGATGCCTTGCCGGCCGCTGCGGCCGCTACCTGGCCGAGTTTCCCACCCTTTTCTGCCAGTTGAGCTGCTGCATCGGAGGCTTCTTCCGCCGTTTCCGCGACCACCGGGAACCGGGTGTTTTCGCGTACTTCCACCAGCATCTGGAGGATTGGCGAATTGGCCGAAGTCAGGCCTGCCAGTTGTTCGGCACCCTCGCCAAAATCGTTGATCGCCGGCAACTGAACCTGACCGACCGCTTCGCCCCAATAGTTGGCGTAGTCGCGGAAATACAATTGCTCCAGTTCAACCATCAGGCGGCGCAAGTCCATGCTGCTCAGGCCTGTGCCTTCACCCAGTACCCAGTTGTCGCGCAGGATATCGGTGACCAGCATCGAGCCCTGCACCGAGAAGTACTGTTGGTAGCCCTGCTGGGTGTAGAACCCGGGGATCACATAGTCGGTGCCAACAAACAGCGAGCCCTGTGGGCCGAGGTGCTGGTCCAGACGGTATTCCGGCAAGTTGCGGGCCTGCTCGCGCAGCATCCGGTAGACCACGTTGGCCAGAGACTCGCTGCGCAGGATCTGACGCGCCTGAGCAACCAGTTGGTCGTTAAGCGGATAGATGAACGGCTGCTTGAGCAAGCGCTCGAAGTGGCTGTTCAGACCGTTCTGCACTGCGGTGTTACCGCTGTAACGCTGGGACCATTCGGCTGCGACCCAATCCTTGAGCCACTGTTCGTCGCGGCGATCCTTCATGTTCAGCATCAGGTACGCACGCAGGCTGTTGAGCAGGCGATCACGGTCCTTGGTATTGGCACGAACCTGCCCTTCCAGCAGGGTTGCGACCCGTGGCAGCAGTTGTTCCTCAAGCTGACGCTCGTAAGCCGCCTTGACGACCGGATTGACCTCTTCACCCTGATACAAGCCAACACGCTCGTGGTAACCCACGTCGCCTTTTTGCGGGAAGACCTGCGTCGCCGCGTAGCTGGTATCGAGGCTCTTGAGCGCCGCCATGGAGTCATCGCGGGTCGTCAGAGCCGAACGCTGTTGAGTCCAGGTCTGCGCCAGATTGCGCAGGTTTTCCAGACGCTCGTAGTTGGCAGAGAAACCGCCAGCCCAAAGCACACCGAAGAGTGCCAGTGCTGCCAGAGCGCCCACGTAAAGCGCACGCTGGCCCCAATGAATGCGGCTGCGCTCACGCTTGTCCAGACCCGCAAGATCGGCTTCAGGGAAAATCACCCGGCTGAGCAAATGGTGAATGAAGCGCGAACGACCACTGCGCAGGGTCGGCAGTATGCCGGCGTTCAGGCCAAGGTTGGCTCCGATACCCGCTGTGGTAGCGTCCATTTCCGTAGTCAGGTGCGGCGCGCTGGTCAGGTAAAAACCGCGCAACTGGCTGGCACGCTGGTAGCGGTTGCCAGTGAATGCCATGTCAACGAACAGGCACAGGCGCTCGCCGATCTGCCCCAGTTGATGCGGGAAGTCGAGGATGCGGCCACGGCGCTGGGTATCACGCTCCTGGTGCATGCGCATGATCACCTGACTGTTGAGGCGACGCAGCAGCTCTTCAAACTCGTTGCGCAGCACAGCCACATCGGTGCCGATCTGATCTTTGCGGAAGCTGGTGCCGAGAACCTGATCGCTTTCTTCGCGGGTAAGCTGGTCAAAGAACTCGTCAAAGCCCAGCAGGCTGTCCGCCTTGCTCAAGACCAGATAAACCGGCACGTCGACATGCAGTTTCTGATGCACGTCCTGCAGGCGCGCACGCACCTGGCGGGCCAGGGTTTCGAGCTGCTGTTCGCTGCCCTGAAGCAGGGTTTCCACCGGAATGGTCACCAACACACCATTGAGCGGACGATTACGGCGACGTTTGCGCAGCAGGTCCAGCAATGTGCTCCAGGCACTGCCGTCGACCTCGACGTCTGGCTGGGTCAGGTAACGGCCAGCGGTGTCGATCAGCACGCCATGATCGGCGAAGTACCAGTCGCAGTGACGGGTGCCAAGGGTGTCGCGGGTCAGTTTGCGTTCGATCTTGTTGATCGGAAACTCAAGGCCCGAAAAGTCCAGCAGGCTGGTTTTGCCACTGCTCTGTGGACCAATCAGCAGGTACCACGGCAGATCACTGCGCCAGCGTTCGCTGCGGCCGCGATACAGGCTCGAAGTCTTCAGGGTTTTCAATGCGTCCTTGAAGCGCGCCTTCAGTTCTTTCTGTTCTTCGTCGATCTGTTCTTCACGGCGGAGACGGTCCTGGCCGTCTTCGCTTTCTTCCACGGCTTTCTTGCGAATACCGGCGCGCCAGCTGACGAAGACCATGGTCAGGCCCCAGATCAGGAACAGCACACTGATGGTCAGCAAGCGAGAAGTCGAGCCTTCCCAGAACTTGTAGTCATTCACGGCCAGCAACGGCCCGACGAACCACACCAATAATGCAACAAACAGCACCAGCAGCAGCGTCCAGACCCATGTCTTGCGCAGGAATGCGCCGACCTTCTTGAAAAAATTCTTCATCACACGTCCCTGATTACGGCTGCGACTGCGGTTGGACCGCGGTCTGTTCAAACGGCTGATAAGGTTGCAGAACGGTGTCGCGTTGTTCGCTCAATACCCAGGCGAAGCCGGAATACATCACGACCAGACAGACGAAAGTAAACAGCACCACCATCCACACCGGCACGATACGCACCAGGCTGCGGCGCTGATCGTTCAGGCCTTCCCAGTGGGGCGACAGTTCACGTGGCACGTCACCGCGCAATTGACGGATCTGGCGATACAAAGCGTCGCGGATGCCTTCGAGTTCGAGCATGCCGCGTGCTTGCACCCGGTACTTGCCCTCAAAACCCAGGGACAGGCACAGGTACATCAACTCCAGCATCGGCAGGTGCTTGACCGGGTTTTTCGAGAGTCGATCCAGCAACTGGAAAAACTTCTCGCCACCGAAGGTCTCGTTGTGGAAGCTGCTGAGCAGGCTCATCTGCGACCATTCGCTTTCGTTGCCCCAGGGCGTGGTCACAACCGCTTCGTCTACCACGGTACACAGCACGTAACGGGCCGCCATCACCTGGCTGCTTTCGGCGCCGTTGTGCAGAGCGCGCACTTCAAACAGTTTCAGACCGGCAGTCAGTCGCTCGTTGAGCGCATACAGGTCTTCACGTGTATCGCTGTGCTTGAGCCGCACCACTTCGGACAGCAGCTCGGAACCCGCCGCCACCAGTGAGTTGAGGCTGATATTGAATGCTTCGGCCGGGCGCAGGCGTGCGGCATAGATCATGCGCTCTTCCAGTTGTTCAAAACGTGGCGGCGCAGCGAAGTCAGTCAGCGGGCTCGATGCAGGGCCCTGGCCCTGACGGTCGAGCAGGACGGTCTTGTCGTCCTGGTTGTATTCCGTGTCCTTGATCATGTCGATCAGTTCCTTATGGCCCAGAATTTCAGTTCAAGCTCGGCGAATTCGCCGGATACGTGGAACGCAAAGCCGCCGGAGCGTTCAAGTTGCGCCAGGTCTTCGGAACTGAGTTCAAGGATGAAATAGGTTTTGTTGGAGTGGAACGCGATCTGCCGCGGGGCCACCGGCAAGGGTTTGACCTTGATGCCTGGCAGGTGCAGGTTGACCAGTTGGCGGATACGCTCCACCGGGCCGACCTTGAGGTGTGCCGGCAAGCGGTGACGCAGCTCTTCGGAGTCGCAGTTGGCACTGGCTGCCAGTACGAACGAGGCCGATCCCAGCAATGTGTGGTCGTGCAGCGGGGATACGATGATGCCGTACTGACGCGCTTGCAGGATCAACTCGATGGCGTGCTGTTCCAGCACCATCGACAACACCTGACGGATCGCTTCCATCAGTTTGCGGAAGCTCGCGCCCTGATCGCTGTGCTGATAACGGCTGTCCAGACGCGGGCGTTTGCTGTCGCTGGAAAAAGTCGCCAGATCGCCGAGCATGGTCAGCAGCGTGCGGTACAGTTCTTCCGGGTGTACCTGCTCCAGGCCGAGGTAATGACGCAGCAGCAGTTCGGTGCGGTTGATCAGTTGCAGCATCATGAAATCGCCGACTTCCGCGCCGCCCACCTTGCCGTTAGAACGGATCCGGTCGGCGATGGTGTCGCCCCGGTGGCTGAGCATGCTGATGACTTCCTTGAGGCACGACAGCAAGTAGCTGGAAGCGTGCGCCTGGATGTAGGTCGGTACAAAGTCCGGGTCGAGGCTGATGACGCCGTCCGGCGTGGTGTCGAGCACTTCGCAGATCTTCAGCTTCACGTACGCCTGATCGCTCTGCTGCTCGCCGAGCAACAGTTTGAAGTCGGGACGACCACAACTGACCTGGCTTGAGGAGTCGTCTCCGGCATTGGAGTCGGCCACTTCCGCATCGTACGCGGTATAACGCGCCAGGACGTCGGACTGCTCCGGACGGCGCGCCTCGATGTGGTTGCCGGTAACCAGCGGCAGCGCCAGATAGATCGGCGTGTTACCGGTATTGGGCGGCACGTCGAGAGCCAGCGGTTCAGTGTTGCCGCCCAGCTCGAACAGGCTGCCGTCCGGCAGAACACCAGAGGCCTGGCTAACCACCAGCTTGCCCATGTTCAGGAACTGCAAGTCGATATCCAGGTTGAGAAAGCCCCAGGTGTAACTACCCAGCAACTGGGTTCGGGTCTTCATCTGATGATCGTAGTAACGATCGTTGTGCTGGAAGTGCTGCGGACGCAACAGCATGCCTTCCTGCCAAATGACTTTATGAGAGTTCATGGTCAGTCAACTGCCTTGGCGAGGGATTCATTGGGGCTGCGAATACCGTTCTGATCGAGGGTCAGTTCGGCGTTGGTGAGGGCCAGCGGGGTCACTTGCAGCGTGTAGCGCCATCTGGTTTCCGGCAGGTCACGATAGGCGGCGAGAACACCGACGTAGCGGCTACCCTCTCCCACGCTGAGCTTGAGCTCGACGGTCTCGCCCGGGCGCAGCTCCAGTTCCTCGCTTGCTACCATGTCCGGAGCCAGGGATTCCTTGGCCCGCTCGTACAGGCTGAAGAAGTCTGCGTTCTCGAATGCGACCGGGTGCTTGAGCTCAAACAGGCGCACCACGATCGGTGACGGGCGACCGTTGAGGTCCGGGTTCAACTGATCGCTGGCCGTCAGCTTCAGGTTGAGCTTGGTGATATGCGAATACGGCGAGAGCGTTGAGCAGCCGGCCAGCAGCACCAAGGCGGTCAGCGCAGCCAGCGTTTTAGAGAAAGCAGTCGTACTGCGAAACATGCGCATCATCCTTGGTGGTCGGTGTGGAGGGTGGAAATCAGGCGAATCTGTTCTTCGTAAGCCTGGGCGAAGTCACGGGCCAGCAAACGCTCGCTCCAGTCATCATCCTGACGCAAAGCCTGGTGATAACGCCCGTAAGCTCTCCAGCGACTGCCGGAGGTGGCGAGCAGCGGTTTGTTATCGCGCTCGAAACGCAGGGTGAGCTGTTGCGGCGAGAAGTGTTCCAGAGTGCCGCGAACGGCGGCACGGCTGGCCGTCAGCAACGCAACCTGATGTGCCTGCAGGTCGCGGAACGCACGGGATATCGCCTGCTCGGCCGGTAGCTGCCCGGGCTTGTTCGGTTGCAACAGAATGCCCAGTGCTTCGCTGGTGTCGACGGCAAACTTCAACGGGTTCTTCTGAGTGCCTTGCACCGTGGTCTGTGCAAGGCGCAATTCGTTTTTCAGCTCGCTGCGCGTGCGCAGGCTCTGTTGCAGACCGCCGACGCTTTGCTTGAGCAAGCGGGCGGCGTTCAACGCCAGTGCTTCTTTGGCATCATGGTCGAGACCGTTCAGGTCCACGCCCAGAGCAGCAGAAAACTTGTCCCAGAAACTGTCGGGCTGACGCTCGACCGGTATTGGTGCTGGCGCAGGTTCAGGCTTTTTCGCGACCTCGATCAGCTCCGGTACCAACAGGCTTTCCATGTCGATGCGGGCATAGTCGGCGCGCTGGCGGCCGTCATCGATGCTTGTGTTCGGGGAAATCAGTTCCTCGATTTCCGAATAGACACGCTCCTGCTGATCAAGGGCGTTGAGCGGGTCCAGGTCGAGGAACGCATCGTCAGGAATGATGCTGCCGGCTGCCTGTGGCCGACCGACTTCCACGTCGAACGTCGCCGGGTCGCGAACCAGACGTGCACGAATCTCGAAGTCACCCAGGACATACACGCTGCCGTGTTCTATACGTACGGCCTCACCTTTGCGCAGGCGCGCACCGTTGGCGCTGTCCTGGATACCGTTGCTGCTGGTATCGGTCAGGAAAAACGTGCCTTCACGGTAGCTGATCAGCGCGTGGTGGTTGGACAGGTGCCGCTTGCGGTCCGGGATGATCCAGTCGCAGTCCTCTCCCCGACCAATCACGCCACCAGCCTGCTTGAAGGTCTTCTGGCACAACTCCGTGGGCACGAACTGCTTGGTGTTAAGCATTTCGAAAACCAGTTCCATGATGATGCTCCTTGCGGTCACTTGCCGCGGTTGACCGCCTGCGGATCACCCAATGGGCGATAGGTGTTGTCATTGAATTTGTAATTGCCGCTGCAGCCGCCAAGGCCACATAGAACGACAAGTGTCAGCAGGAAGGCTTGCCAGTGACGAACAGACATCAGAGGGTCTCCAGAAGTAAGCACAAAGCGCCGAACCTTTCGGGTGGCGCTGTTAGAAGCGGACAAGGGAAAAGCGAATCTTTTTGCCTACCCATTGAATTCACCCAGATTGATATTCAGGCGCTCAAGGCGGTAAAGCAGCGTGCGTCTCGGCAGGCCGAGTTCACGGGCGGAAAGGGTCTGGTTGCCGTCGTTCTTGCGCAGGCAATCGAGGAGCAGGCAGCGTTCCACCTGTTCCAGCCGTTCACGCAGATTCAGACTGCTGTCCATGGGAACGGTTTCTGCACGAAGGGAAAAATGCTCGGCCAGCAACTCGCCGCCTTCACACAGCAAAACGGCACGTTCGACCAGGCCTTTGAGTTCCCGCACGTTGCCCGGGAACGCATAACTGGACAGGTGAGTCAGGGCCGAATCCGACCAGCGCAACGGGTCACGTTGCAGGAACGCACAGGTCTTGTCGGCAAAGTGCCGGGCCAGGTCGAGAATGTCGCCTTCGCGATGACGCAGGGCCGGCAGCTCAATGGGGAATTGCGCGAGACGGTAGTACAAGTCCTCGCGGAACGTGCCTTCATTGACCATCACCGACAAGTCTCGGTGCGTGGCGGCGATGATGCGTACGTCGATCTTGTGTGTGTCGTTGGAACCCAGCGGGCGGATCTCGCCTTCCTGCAACACGCGCAGCAGCTTGGCTTGCAGAGCCAGTGGCATGTCGCCGATTTCGTCGAGCAACAGAGTGCCACCATTGGCTGCGTCGAAAAGACCCTCACGGTCAACGTCAGCACCGGTGAATGCACCTTTGCGATAACCGAACAGCTCGCTTTCAAGCAGGTTTTCCGGGAAGGCTGCACAGTTCTGCACGATGAATGCCTTTGAGCGACGTGGCCCGAAGTCGTGAATTGCCCGTGCGACCACTTCCTTGCCGGTGCCGGTCTCGCCGCGCAACAGCACTGTGTACGGGCTGTGCAGGACTTTACTGATCATCGAATAGGTACGGCGCATGCTGGCGCTCTTCCCGATCAAACCGTAATCGCTGGCATTGGGCACACGGGCCAATGCAGTGGGTAGCTCATCGGCGGGTTGACGCAGACGTTGCAGCAGATGCAGTTGGCCAAGCACGAACGAGCCAAGCTGCCCGAGGGAATCAGCAAAGCCTTGCAGGTCGACATGCTGGCGGCTTGCGCATAACAACACGCCTTCAACGGCTTTTTGATGATTGACCATCGGCACACAGAGCAGCGACTGCCATGGGGTGGCCTGTGCCGGCAGGAAACTGGTTTCGTGCAGGCTACCGCTCAGTTCACTGAGAAATATCACGCGGTTCTGGCACAGGGCGAACTGCAACAGCTGTTCGCCGTTGTAATCCACCGGCAAGCTCGCTGCCTCCCGGGGTTGCAGGATGCCGTCAAGGCATTCGGCATTCATGCCCAGGCAGGTGTGGGTGGCATCCATCAGGTAGACCTGAGTCAGCTCGCACCCGCTGAGCTCGGCCAGCCCACGCACAAAACCACTCAGCAGATCGGCACCGTTGGCCGCCCGCGACAGTTCAGAGAACTGCGCGAGCAAGGCTTCGGCATAGGCCAGCGGCTGTGGCACCTGAGTGAACATCACACCCACCTCAGGCGAACTCGCAGGTCACGCTGGCGTTGCCGTCGAGCGTGGCGTGAACCCGCTTGAGGCTTTCACCGGTGGCCATTGCGTCGAGCAGGCGGTCGGCCACCAGCGGCAGAACGTGCTGATCCAGCAGATGATCGATCAGGCGTGCACCGCTTTCGCTTTGAGTGCAACGCTCGGACAGGTGATCCACAAGGTTCTGGCACCAGGTGAACTCCAGCTGACGACGATTCAGACGCTCACCCAGACGACCGAGTTTGATTTCGATCAGTTCGCGCAGCACCGGGCCACCTACCGGGTAGTACGGCACAACGCGCATGCGTGCCAGCAGCGCCGGTTTGAAGTGCTTGCTGAGAACCGGGCGAATGGTTTCTTCAAGCACTTCAGCGGATGGACGCTCGCCGTTTTCGCACAGTTCGGCGATACGGTCGCTGCCCAGGTTCGAGGTCATCAGGATCAGGGTATTGCGGAAGTCGATCTCGCGCCCTTCCCCGTCGTTGGCCACGCCTTTGTCGAAGATCTGGTAAAACAGGTTGAGCACATCCGGGTCAGCCTTCTCTACCTCATCCAGCAACACCACGGAGTAAGGCTTCTGGCGCACGGCTTCGGTGAGCATGCCGCCTTCGCCGTAACCGACATAGCCCGGTGGAGCACCGATCAGGCGGGAAACAGTGTGCTTCTCCTGGAATTCGGACATGTTGATCGTGGTGATGAAACGATCACCGCCGTACAGCAAATCCGCAAGCGCCAGCGCGGTTTCGGTCTTGCCGACACCGCTAGGACCGACCAGCAGGAACACGCCCACCGGTGCATCGGGCTTGTTCAGGCCGGCAGCCGTGGCACGCATCGAACGATCCAGTGCATGTACGGCCTGTTCCTGGCCACGAATGCGTGTGCGCAGGTCAACGGCGAAACTGGCAACCTTGGCGTTGTGTTCACGGGCCAGTTGCGCCAGAGGTACGCCGGTCCAGGCACTGATCACTTCAGCCACCAGACGCGGGCAGACTTCAAAACTCACCAGACGCTCTTTGGTCTGGGCGGCGGTCAGAGCGCTGTGGGTCTGGTTCAGCTCGGCTTCCAGAGCCTCGACGCTCAAGACCTCGTCGGTTTCGTTGGTCAGGGTTTCAATCACCGTGCCTTCGGCGTCTTCTTCGACGCTGATGGTCGGTTCGACCGCCGCAGCTTCGCGGGCCTTGGCCAATTGCTGACGCAGTTCCAGCAGGCGCTCGGCCAGTTGTTTCTGCTCGGTCCACTGGGTTTCCAGGGCAGTCATTTCGTTTTGGGCTTCTTCCAGCCGAGCTTCCAGCGCATCCAGTGCTTCGTGGTCAATCAGCAGACCGGCCTCGGCATCACGACGCAATGCCTGACGCTGACGGCCACCTTCAGCCAGTTCACCGCGCAGGCGTTCAAGGCTTTCCGGTGCAGCAGCAAGGCTGATGCGCACACGGGCACACGCGGTATCGAGAACGTCGACAGCCTTGTCCGGCAACTGACGGCCTGCCAGATAACGGGCAGACAACTCGGCGGCGGAAACCACCGCGTCATCACGCAGGTAGATACCGTGGCTCTTTTCATAGACCTGAGCCAGGCCACGAAGAATGGTCACTGCCTCGCTGACGGTCGGTTCGTGCAGTTGCACTGGCTGGAAACGACGGGCCAGGGCCGGGTCTTTTTCAAAGTACTTCTTGTACTCCGCCCAGGTGGTGGCGGCGATGGTGCGCAACTCGCCACGGGCCAGGGCCGGCTTGAGCAGGTTGGCGGCATCGGAACCACCGGCATTGCCGCCCGCACCGATCAGGGTGTGGGCTTCGTCGATGAACAGGATGATAGGTTTTGGCGAGGCCTTGACTTCGTCGATCACGCCTTTGAGACGTCGCTCGAACTCACCCTTGACGCTGGCACCGGCCTGAAGCAGCCCCATGTCCAGGGACAGAAGCTCTACGCCCTTGAGGACTTGTGGTACTTCACCGGCGGCAATACGCGAGGCCAGGCCTTCAACGATAGCGGTTTTACCCACGCCGGCTTCACCGACCACAATCGGGTTGTTCTTGCGGCGACGTGCAAGGATATCGACCATCTGACGGATTGCGCCGTCGCGGCACAGCACAGGGTCGAGTTTGCCGTCGCGGGCCTGTTGGGTCAAGTTATGAGTAAAGCGCTCCAGCAGCGATTCACCCTGCACTGCCGGTTTGCCGCTGGCCGGTTGCTCTTTCTGGGACAGAGCGAACTCTTTCAGGCGTTCGACATTCAGTTTTGCCAGCAATGGCTGGTAACGGCTGCCAGCGTAGCGCATCGGATTGCGCAGCAGTGCAAGGATCAGCGCGGCTTGCTCGACCTGACTCTGGCCAAGTTCAAGGTTGGCCACCAACAGCGCGTCTTGCAGCCATTGGACTAACTCTGGCGCGAACACCGGGTTGCGTGAGGCGCTGTGCTCGACACGCGATTGCAACGCGGCGCTTAGCTCACCTGCATCCACTTCGGCATCCTGCAATGCGCGAGTGAGCAGGCCTTGCGGGCGCTCCAGCAGGCCCAGCAACAAGTCTTCGACAAGGATTTTGCTACCGCCACGGGCAACGCAGCGCTCGGCTGAACGCTCCAGATCACGGCGGGTTTCGGCGTCCAGTGCCTGAATAAGTTGTTGCAGGTCTACGTTGATCATGGGTCATCTGTCCTTAATGAATTTTGCTGCCCAGGGTTACCACACCGTCCGCTTTTTCGCGGCCGAGCCAACTGGTCCATCCCAGGCGACAGGCGTTTTGTTCACCGATGCGCAGTTCGCGGATTTCTTCCTGGCGCAATACCAGGCGAATGTCGTAATCAAGCGGGTCACGCAAGGTGAACCGCACCAGCGCGCAGAGCGGCTGATAACCGAAACCGATCGGCAGGAATTCGTGAAAGCGTTGCCAGTCGAGCTCGCGGATGTGAATGCGAAACTTGCCGCTGCGATCACGTACGTGTTCGCCCAGCACAAGGTCTTCCCCAAGCATGCTGTTGGCACGGCCCAGACGATTGCGCTGCTCTTCGAGAATTTCCACACGCCGCTCAATGCACTGCTCGATGGTCAGTTCAGCGTGCTTGAAGTAGTAACGCAGCACCGCTTCGATCAGCGCGGCCGAGTGAGCGCGCAGGCTGAGCAAGCCCAGGTACGGTAACAAGCGCTTCCAGTTCAGTTCCTTGGCGCGTCGGATCTCTTCACTGCCAAGGCCGATCAAGGCAAAAAGATGCGAAGAAAACGGATCGATTGCACCGCTCTCAAAGCTGGCGCGATAGCGGTACTTCTTCCAGATCGGCAGCATCAGCCGTTGCAGGCGATGGTGAAACAGGTCAAGGAAGTTACGGGTCGGGTTGCCGTCCTCGCTGTCGCCCAGAGCCTGTTCGCCGTAAAACGCAGGCAGCGGCGAACCGGAACCTACCAGGCCGATCAGGTTGAAACGCATGCGCGCACGCATCTGCCCGTGTTCTTCAAAAAACTCCACGCGATCAACGTCACTGCCAGGGAAACCCAGGCTCGGGTTGGCCTGGAATTCAAGCTGGTCATAAAGGTCGTCTTCGCTCAGGTACGGGTGCGCATCGCGCAGCCGGTCGATTACCAGCAACACGGCCTGAAACAGCGAGTACTCGCGTATACCTCGGGTCAGCCCGCTTAAAGCAGGGGCTGCAGGCCCATACGTGGTGTCCATTGGTACACCTCTCCCTGTGTGCTTTTTACCCGCAGCTCATGGTACGAATTGAGACTGGCGTAAAGCGCGAAAAACTCGTTGAGAACCGAAGCGAACACGAACAGGTCGCCTTCGCCGATATACCCTTCCGGGTCGATGGTCAGTTCGGTGCGCAAACCGCGTACCGGAAGACCACGGTGCAACCGATCCACGTGTTGATGCCTGATCGACTTGAGCCCGCCCAGAAGGCGCTTGCTGACCTTTTCCGCATGCTGGTCGTAGTAGCGCGGCAGGTCGTAGGTTTCGAGAATCACCTTCAGTGCATTGACGTCGGCCAGGGACAAATAGTTAAGCGACATGTTGCTGATCAGCTTCCACAGGAAGTCACGGTTCAGCGGCGGCGCAAAACTCGATGTGGCCGGCGTGATATTGCGGAAACTCAGGAACTCCGGCGTCTCTTCGCACGCCATGCAGATATCACCGAGCTTGAGCTTGCGCGGCAGGTTCTGGTTGGTACACATCAGCTCGATGGACAGGGTTTCGTGGGCTTCGGTATGGCGGATGCCGAAGCTCAGGTAGGTGTCGAGGCCGTCATGCAGCAAGGATGAACGCTGGCGGATGCTGTAATGCGGGCGGCTGTTGGGTACGTCGAAACTCGGGTCGTGCTCGAAGGACTCGAACGGCACGTACTCCTGATAACCGAGGCCGCCGGGCTTCCAGCCAGTCACGGTTTCTACCGAGAACACGCCACAGTTTTCCAGATCGTATTCCGCTGGCAGCAGCAGGTACTCGTCCTGTTTGCCATCAAGGCGAATCGGCAGCGCATCGTGCGGAAACAGATTGACGATGGGCGTGCAGAACAGTTTCACGTTATCCAGGGTCGGACGCAGGCGCTGGATACCGCTTTTACGGATATCGAAACGCAGCTCCAGACCACGCATCTGCTTGAGGGTGTCTTGCGGCAGCGCTTTGAGAATATCCAGGCCGTTGATGTCGACGAACAGGAACTTGTCCTGGAAAGCGAAGTATTCCTGCAGGTAGCGATAACCGCGGAAAGTGTTCAGCGGATAAGGAATCAACGCCTCCTCTTCGGCAAAACCCACCGGCTGCACGCGATCGCCCGGCATCTTGAATGCCATCGGAATATCGTTGACGCCTTTGATAGGTTTGCCGGCACCATCCAGCGGAATCAGCTCGATACCTTCCAGGTTGCGCAACAGGCTGAGATAAAGCATCTGGCTGATATAGCGTTCACCGGCGAAGTGCAGACGCAGACGGCTCAATTCCAGTTCGCCAAGGTGACCGTCAGCACTCATCTCCAGACGCAGGCTCAACAGCGAACCGTCGCCCTTCACCGAGTAATTCAGCGCCGCCAGATCCAGCGGCAATACCTCGGTCGGGTAACAGGTGCGGAAGCGGCAGCGCACATCATTGATCGGCACACTCTCGATTGGCGTATCACGCTCGACCATCAGCGCAGGCCCGGAACGCTTGAGCGGATCGAACTGCAGAATGCTGAACGCCGGCAGCGGCCGCATATAGTTGGGCCACAGCAACTGCATCAGCGAATGGCTGAGCTCCGGCAATTCGTCATCGAGTTTCTGGCGCAGGCGCCCGGTCAGGAATGCAAAACCTTCCAGCAACCGCTCCACATCCGGATCACGCCCGGCCTGCCCCAGAAAAGGCGCCAATGCCGGGCTACGCTCGGCGAAACGGCGGCCCAACTGACGCAATGCGGTGAGTTCGCTTTGGTAGTAGTGGTTAAAGGACACGGATTACCTGCCTGTTTTGTGAACGAATTGACCCGTTGCTTTCACGAATACGTACTTCCTTGCCAACTAAGCTGCCTTTAAAACAGCTCACGAAACACCCACTTATCAAAACTATAAATTGCGAGAAACGCTACGATAGAAACCAGCAAAGACGGAGCGCCTGCCCGAAAATCTCTTTGAACCAAAGCCAAGCCGGCACCTTTAACAAGATAATAAAGTGCCGCCACTATCAGCGGAATGAAAGAGATTGTACAAAACAAGAATAGCCATTCATAGAATGTGCTGTTCGGCTGCTGCCCTCGCGGATGTGTAAAAGACATCAGCAACAAAAGCGCAGATACGGCCAAACAAATGTACCGAAACACTTAGCGCAACCCTTTTTCGTACAGCAATTTAGCCAGCTCTCGACGTCGGGCTTTCCCCTCAGGATTATCGCCAGAGTAATAAAAGTGCCCTCCACCATTGAGCATCTGCTTGCCCAACTCAATAGAGGCTTTCATTAATTCTTCATCTGAAATCCCCGCGTAAATTGGATCTCCTTTGTCCTTGAGGTCAATAATGATGGTGCTGCCAATATTGGGGTGTGAGCTGACCGCATCACGTAGGCTCTTATTGATAGGCGCACCAATCAGAACAAGGTGATCGATCCTGATGCCGGCACGGGCATGATAAATGGCACTGCGTGCAGCAATCACTGCCCCCCACGAATAACCGACGATGTTGAACTGCCCAACCTTCGGCAAAGGCTTGTTTATCTGCAACGCGCTCAATGGAAACTCAGTTGCCTTTAATTTGCTCACATCGCGACTTATTTTCATTGCCATCAGATCACTGACGGGGGTACATACAACGTCCTTGTAGTTTCTGACAGTAATCCAGCCAAACAAGTATTTTTTCTCTATATACTCATTGCCGTACTCGCATTTCTGCAATTCCCCATACTCAAGGACGACAGGGTCTTTTTCATTCTGATTATAAAGAACCACCGAGGATGCGTCGCTCAGCATGTCGGCGTATTCGGGAACATACTTATCCATACCAACAATAAGTGAAGAGTAATTTCCATAAGCCGCATTGGAAATGCCAACCTCTTCAAATGCTGCGATCATGTCATCGTTATAGGCGCCAACCATCCCTGCTCCGCCAAGAAATACGGTGAGCCCATGCTCTACTTCGACGGACTTTGGCCCGGGCTCCTTGGTTGGCGTGCTCTGCATGGTTGAGACTTTTACAAAGTTTCCGTTAGCAGTTGTTTTGGTATCGGCGCCCATTGATCAGTCCCTCGATGCAATATAGATGTCGATTTTTTCTGCCTGCTTGTGGCGAGCAACACGATGAGTCAAGCCCTTGTCGTTTGTAATGCCCTCTTCCTCTGAACCATCCTCCCTTACCAAGAGGTAGCGGGAATTAGCCATTGGCGCACCAGACTTGTCGGTCAACACAAACTGCTCATCAAAACCAGGCAAAGGCAACGGCGGCACAAACGGCACCGGAGTATGCGAATTCCCGATAATCACCGTCCCTGACCCGGCCGTTACCTTGTTGCCATGACTACCGACGGAGCCTACGGTCGCAGCCGGTTTGCCGTTGATCAGAACGGTCGTTGCAAGATCACCCACCAACGCACCGCCACAGGCCGAGGCATCGCCCTGGCGGGCGGCCGGGAGGCCGTCGAAGAATACGTCGCCGGAACCGGCGGCAATCGGGTTTGTGCCGTGGCCGGATACAGGGCAAGCAGTCGGGTCGGATACACGTGCTGCGGGTTTACCGGACATCGGAGTCTCCTTAGTTGACCTTCACTTGACCACTGCCATCCAGGCGAGCGGCGAAACTGACCTGGCGCTTGAAACCATCAACTTCCAGCAGGCCTTCGATGCTGAAGGACAGGCGAAGCTGATCGTTGTCACGCGGCAGGGAAATGACACGCACGTTGCTCAGGCGCGGCTCGTAGGCTTCGATGAAGCTTTCGATGGCCAAGCGTGCCTGACTCAATGAGTCGTGCAGGCTCAGGCGCATGTCATTGAGATCGGGTAGCCCGTAATCGGACAGCGTTTGCACGCTGCCCGCACGGGTGCTGAGCATCTTGGCCAGATGGGCAGCCACGGACGACATGGCAGAAACCTCGCGGCTCCATCCGACGCGCTGATCTGCGTCGCCACCAAGGCGTTCAAAAAGGCTGCCGTATCCAGTCATGAATCGCTCCTTACTCTTTGTCCAGCTTGCCAACCAGCGACAGGGTGAAATCTGCACCCATGTACTTGAAGTGCGGGCGCACGTTCAGGCTGACGCGGTACCAGCCTGGCTCGCCTTCTACATCGCTGACGATGATCTGGGCAGCGCGCAGAGGACGACGGCCACGCACTTCGGCGCTCGGGTTTTCCTGGTCGGCCACGTACTGGCGGATCCACTTGTTGAGTTCCAGCTCAAGGTCGGTGCGCTCTTTCCACGAACCGAGTTGCTCGCGCTGCAGCACTTTCAGGTAGTGAGCCAGGCGGTTGACGATCATCATGTACGGCAGTTGGGTGCCGAGCTTGTAGTTCAGCTCTGCAGCCTTGCCTTCAGCGCTGATGCCGAAGAACTTCGGCTTCTGTACCGAGCTTGCGGAGAAGAACGCCGCGTTGTCGGAGCCTTTGCGCATGGTCAGGGAGATGAAGCCTTCCTCGGCCAGTTCGTATTCACGACGGTCGCTGACCAGAACCTCGGTAGGAATCTTGGTCTCGATTTCGCCCATGCTTTCGAAATGGTGCAACGGCAGGTCTTCAACAGCACCACCGCTCTGTGGGCCGATGATGTTCGGGCACCAGCGGAATTTGGCGAAGCTGTCGGTCAGCTTGGTGCCGAACGCATAAGCCGTGTTACCCCACAGGTAGTGCTCGTGGCTGTTGGCGACGGTTTCCTTGTACACGAACGACTTGACCGGGTTTTCTTCCGGGTCGTACGGGTTACGCAGCAGGAAGCGCGGCACGGTCAGGCCAACGTAACGGGAGTCTTCCGACTGGCGGAAGCTCTGCCATTTGGCGAATTGCGGGCCCTCGAAGTGATCTTTCAGATCCTTCAGGTCCGGCAGACCGGTGAAGCTTTCCAGGCCGAAGAATTTCGGGCCGGCAGCAGCAATGAACGGTGCGTGGGACATGCAGGCTACGCTGGACACGTACTGCATCAGTTTCACGTCCGGCGAGCTTGGGGACATGTAGTAGTTGGCGATGATCGCACCAACCGGCTGACCACCGAACTGGCCGTATTCAGCGGTGTAGATGTGCTTGTACAGGCCCGACTGCATCACTTCCGGCGAATCTTCGAAGTCGTCCAGCAGGTCGTCCTTGGAGACGTTGAGGATTTCGATCTTGATGTTTTCGCGGAAGTTGGTGCGGTCGACCAACAGTTGCAGACCACGCCACGACGACTCCAGGGACTGGAAGTCAGGGTGGTGCAGGATTTCGTCCATCTGGCGGCTGAGCTTGGCATCGATCTCGGCGATCATGCGGTCGACCATGGCCTTCTTGACCGGCTCGCCGTTGTTCTGCGGTTTGAGCAGTTCTTCGATGAAGGCCGATACGCCGCGCTTGGCGATGTCGTAGGCTTCGTCGTCCGGTGTCAGACGGGTTTCAGCGATGATGCTGTCGAGAATGCTGTATTCGCCGCTCTCGTTGCTCTTTTGCTGTGCTGCGCTAGTGCTCATTGTGTTGGCTTCCTTGGCTGATAGGGACTCAGGCGTCAGGTGCTGCGGCGTTCAAGCCCAGCTCACCCAGTACGCGACCGCGGGATTCGTCGTCGGCGAGAACGCCTTCGATGGCTTTGCGGAACGCAGGCGCATTACCCAGCGGGCCTTTGAGGGCCACCAGCGCGTCGCGCAGTTCCATCAGTTTTTTCAGCTCAGGCACTTGCTCGACCAGGCTGGCAGGGTTGAAATCCTTCATCGAATTGACGCGCAGTTTCACGGCCAGCTCTTCAGTGTCGCTTTCTTCCTGAAGACGGTTCGGCACGCTCAATGTCAGACTCAGCTCTTGCTTGGCCAGCACTTCGTCAAACGTCATTTTGTCGATGCTGATCGGCTTGCGATCTTCGATCTTGCGTTCGTCCTTGCGGTGGGTGTAGTCACCGATTGCAAGCAGTTTCAACGGCAGTTCGATCTCTTCCTGTGCACCACCGGTGGCAGGTTTGAAAGTGACGTTGATACGTTCCTTGGGGGCTACCGAGCCTTCTTTGGCCATGGCTTTTCTCCGTGCGGTTGTGGCCCTGGGGCCTATTCGAGTACCACTTCGAGGTCGAGGTGGCACAGCCTGCGATAAATCTCTTCCTTGCGTTCACGTACGGCATGGTTCTGCGGTAACAACTCGCAGCAGCTATGCAGCAAATGCAGCACTTCCAGCGCAAGATCGGGCTCCCAGGCGTTCAGGCCTGAGTCCTGTAATGTCTGGTCCAGAGTTTCGAGTTGAGTCCTGGCCAGCTCGTATTTCTTGGCCATGAAACACAACCGGGCGAGCGCGAACTGCCAGAAAAACCGGACACGTCCGCCATTGGCGCTTTGCAAACCCTGTTTGAGAATCTGTACAGCGGCCTTGAGGCCTTCCTTGCGCAAAACCGGCATGACTTCTTCGAGGGCCAGTTCCCAGGCCGGCTGGGTATCGGCAACTTCAACCTTGCGCGGCGCACTGGCAGTCTGCAGGTGCGGCATGACGTTGGCGTTAATCCAGGCGCGAGTGCTCGGGTCGGCAAACGGTGCGCCATCGTGGAAACGCAACTCGATAATGCCGGGCAGGCGCTGAATCAACAGTGCGAAATGGATTTCCACTTCGCGCATTGCCAGTTCGGCGTTCAACGCCTGCAAACACTCCCAGACCATCCGCTGGCCATCGAACCAGAATGGCGCCTTGGTCAGGCTTGCCTCCAGCTCTACCAGCAGGTCTGCGTATTTGCCCTGATCGTAACGATCCTGATAGGCCTTGAGCTTGTCCGCAGGCAGGCCACGCAGGGCTGTGATCTGCTCGGCATTGCGCTCAGGAACCGCGTCGATCGGCAACCACAACAGTGTGCGGCTGAGGCGCAAGGCGCGCAGATCGCTGGCTTTCTGCTTGAGCCACCAGGCACACAGCGGACGTGCGTTTTCCTGCAGGGCACGCAGGGCCTTGTGCGCCTCTTTCTCGTTGTCAATCGGCGCGCCAGGAGTAAACAGTTGCGTAGCCGCCTGCTTGACCTGCGCCACAGCGGCACCCACAACGCCAGGCTCTGGCTGGTTGTCGGCGGCGCGCTGGACCATGCCTTTCAGGCGGCGGGAAAGTGGTAGCAGCAGCGGAGCATCGTCGCCCAGATGCTGGGTGCATGCAGCGTCAAGGCCTTCAAGGTGCTCGACCAGGCGGCGGAACAGCGGCAGCTGTTCCTTGATGGCGACGTTTTCGTTCAGTACCTGCTCAAGGCGTGACACCAGCCAACTGATTGCAGCAGAACGGGTCCGGGCCTTGCTCGGATAAACCTCGGCCCAATAACTCTCACAAAGATGGTGTAAAAGCCCAAGCCCGGCCAACAAACCCTGGAAGGACTCACGCTGGTAAAGAGCCCATGTCAGCCAGGCACCCACCCGCAGATCCTTGGACTGGGTACGAAGGAGAGCTTCACTGTTTTCGCGAATTTTCAGCCAGTCGATCTGACCGCTTTCGTGCATGGACTGGGCTTTGTTCAGCTCACTTTCCAAAGCCTCATACTCGCTCGAAAAGCGAACGTCCTCGCCCGCAAAACTTTCGGCCGAGACCGGGGCTTTTGCGAGTTCAAGGTAATGAGCTGAAAGCTTACTTGAGTAGGACATCCATGACCTTCAATTACGATCACATCCAGTATGGCCATCAGTATTGCAATGGCATAAGACAATACGAAGTGGTGGCGAACCCCTGTTCTAATTGAGAATCGCACCCTCCGAGGGCGTGGATCTTACTCACGGTGATGGCCACTAGCAAGTACTTAAACACTAAGACGAAACTTCTTTAGTTTTTGTATGAATTTTCTTAAATTACGAGAACTAATGATATCAATATGATGTCTTAAATAGGTTGTTCAGGCAGGAGTCCGCGAGATAGAGCTATGCGCAACCAAAGACGGCTTGTCGCAGGCATGTAGCAAAAACAAGCCTTTAGGGGGGAGGATTGCATCTAAAGTGATGGCAATGAGCAATCATGCGGCTGCATGGAAAGAGGCTGTCTCGTTGCGTGTAATTATTATCCATGTCCGTGGGAACTATTGATGTGAACATGCTGTCTTGGCGCACAAGTCGCCTGATCGAAGAGCTGCTGAAATAAGGGGTAACATGTATCTCTAAGGGGAACCCCTAGCGACTACATAAGAATGGATGGTAATGAAAAGATCACAACAGGAGTTACCCGCGGATCTGTAAGGGATTTGCGAAGTGCATCTGCTTATAGTCTGCGCGATAGTCACTAGTATATGTCATATAGCCATCACTTGGCGCGTAATACATTCCAGAACTCGATATTCATCCGGGATTGCGGGTAGAGGATGGTGCTTGCCCCGACGCAGAACAATGTTTTATCCAAAGTCCGTCAACGGCAAGGCAAAGAGTCAAACCCTGCCCGTCGACGAACCAGGGTTACTCCTGACCTCCTCCAATCAGCGTCTGCACCCTCAAGACCTTGTTGCCCGCCGTCACGTAAGCCCAGTGCTGTGAACCCGTAGAGCAGAATGCAAGGTTGCCGGTATCCTCGGCCGCCACCCGCAGTTTCCCGAGCAACTCGCCTTTTGGCGAATACACCTGAATGCCTTCTTTACTGCTGCTCCAGACATTGCCCTTGGCGTCGACCTTGAGGCCGTCGGGGATGCCCGGCGTGATTTCGGTAAATGTCCGGCCATTGCTCAGTGCGCCATTGTGAACCTGATAGACCAGCACCTTATGGGCCAGTTTTGGGTTCTTGAAGTCATGGGCCAGTTGCGAGTCGGCCACATACAGCAGGCTTTGGTCAGGCGAAAAGGCCAGGCCATTGGGTGAATGAAGGCCAGGTGTCTTGAGCCGGGTCAGTTCCTTGAGCTGCGGGTTATAGCGATACAGGTACTCGCCGCCCTGCTCCGGTTTTCCTCCGTAACTCTCTGCCTTGTTCAACACGCCAAAGGTCGGATCGCTGAACCAGATATGGCCGCTCTTGTCGACGACGACATCGTTCGGACTGTTAAGGCGTTTACCCCGATATCTCTGGACCAGGGTATGCCACTTGCCATCCTTTTCCTGGCGCACGATTGCACGCTCGCCGTGGGAGGCAGCAACCACGCGGCCCTCGGCATCCAGAGCACGGCCATTCTGATAATGGGCAGGATCCAGCAAGGTCGTGACGCCGTTTTTCTCGTCCCAGCTCATGACCTTGTTCGCCTTGACGTCACTCCATAGCAGGCCACCGTCGGGCAGGCATAGCGGACCTTCTGCCCACTTTGCACCATCGGTGAGTGTTTCTACCTTCGCATCGGGCGCAACAAGTGTGGAAAACGCAGGGTTAGTGGCGACTACCGTGATGGGCGAAGCTGCGTCCGCTGCAAGGATATGGTTGGCTGTCAGGAGTGAGCTGCCCAATAGCAACAGGGATGCTTTCTTTCGTAATTGCCGCATATTCCGTCCTATATGAAGATACGTACGAGACGGGTTTGACGGTAATCGGCAGCCGAAGTTTATTCGCGATACTCACTGATTGCGTAACAGGTTCCAGACCACGATGCTCACCAGACCGATCAGGGCGGCAGCCGCGAGCAGAACCAGGCTGTGTGACGCACTGAAAGCTTCCTGACCAGCCAGAACGAGTTGCTGTGCCTGATGCCCGCCCACCGCCTTCGCCGCCATCATCGTTTCGCCTATCGAGCGCCCTGCCGTTTCAGCGATATTCAAGGGCAGGTCATCCGGCAGACGAATCGATCGTTCGTAGCTGGACGTCAGGAGAATCCCGAACACAGTGATCCCCAGGCCTGAGCCCAGGTCATAACTTGTGGCCTCCAGAGCTCCGGCTGAGCCGGCTTTCTCGACCGGTGTGTGACTCATGATTGCGACTGAGGAAGCCGTCATGCCAACGCTGAGTGCCAGCCCGAGTGCCACCAGTGTAAAAACGACAACCACCCCGCCGCTGCCCAGGTTGGCAAGCGCCAGCCCCACCAGAGATACAGCAGAAATCAACAGAGACAAACTCGCCACCTGCCTCAACCCGATCGCCTGAAGCAGCATGCCCGCAAGCGGCCCACCGATAGCGGAACCGATCATCAGGGGCAGCATGAAAATACCGGCCTCCAGTGGCGTTTGCCCAAGGACGAATTGCAGTTCCTGAGCAAGCATCAGCTCTACCCCGGCAAGCGCTCCCATGACTACCAGTGACATGACAACGCCTGCGCTGATCTGCGGGACAGAAAACAGGCTCAAATCGAGCATCGGATCGGGCGAACGAAGCTGCTTATGTGCAAACCAAAGCAGCATCAGGATGCCAAATGCAATAAAGATGATCGTCATCGGCAGGGAACTGCCTGTCCTGAAGCCCGATTTCAGGCCATATACCGTTGCCATGATGCCGAGGATAAGAATCAGGGCCTGCTCTATCGGCCACTTTCCGGGACCACCTGCCGATAGCAGACGCACAGGGATATAGGCCTTTACCAGAGGAATGACAAAAAGCATCACTGGCACGTTTATCAGAAATACCGCGCCCCACCAGAAATGCTCAAGCAGCGCCCCGCCAGCCAGCGGTCCCAGGGCAGCCCCTGCAGAAGCAACCGCGCCCCAGATGCCCAGCGCCATGGCTCGCTCGCCTTCATCCTCGAAAGTCTGTCGAACGATAGCAAGGGTGCATGGCATGACCATGGCAGCTCCAAAGGCCATGAAGGCACGCGCCCCGATCAGGGCCTCGGCGCTCGGAGCAAAGGCCGCAAGAACCGACCCTGTACAAAAGATGCCAAGCCCCAGTATCAACATGCGCCGATGACCGACTCTGTCGGCAAGCGTGCCCATGGGAATCAGCAGGCTGGCCATCAACAGCGGATAAATGTCGATGATCCACAGGACCTCTGTACCGGTTGCCTGCAAGGCCATGGACAGCGAGGGGACTGCCACATGAAGAATGGTCAGATCCAGTACGATCGGCAGAAAAGCCATCATGACCGCCAGCAGTACCAGCCAGCGATTTAAAGTTCTACCAGGCAAGACGGATCATCCTTTTTCAATACAGAACCACGAAAAAACACCCTGTCGCCCCGTTACTCTTCGCAAGCCGAACCTCGCCGGCTTCTCTCGCGCATCCCCATGATCAGAACGAAAAACACGGGTACGAAAAGTACTGCCAGCGTTGCGGTGACCATGCCGCCCATTACGCCGGTCCCTATTGCCTGCTGACTTGCCGAGCTGGCCCCCGAGGCGAACACCAGCGGGACAACACCGAAAATAAACGCCAGGGACGTCATTACGATGGGGCGCAGACGCAGACGAGCAGCACGAACACTCGCCTCGACCCTGCTCATGCCTTGAGCATGCAGACTGGTAGCGAACTCAATGATCAGGATGGCGTTCTTTGCAGAGAGCCCGATGATGGTGATCAGCCCGACCTTGAAGAACACGTCATTGGGCATGCCGCGTAAAGTGACCGCCAACACTGCGCCGATAATGCCAAGAGGCACTACCATCAAGACTGCCGCAGGAATCGCCCAGCTTTCATAAAGCGCCGCCAGGCACAGAAACACCACCAGCATCGAAAGCCCGAGCAGCAGCGGCACCTGGCCGCCGGATATGCGCTCCTGCAATGAAAGCCCTGTCCACTGCAAGGCAAAGCCTGTGGACAGCCCCGAAGCCAGACGCTCCATTTCCTCCATCGCCTCACCGGTACTGTGCCCCGGCGAAGGCTCACCGGACAGGCTGACCGCTTGATAGCCGTTGTATCGAGTGAGCTGAGCCGGCCCTCGTGTCCAGTGGATGCTGGCGAATGCCGAAACAGGCACCATGCGTCCCTGACGGTTTTTGACTTCAAGGCGCAAGAGGTCTTCAACCTGTTGCCGGCGGTCGCCCTGGCTCTGCACGATCACTTGCTGCATACGCCCAAGATTCGGGAAGTCATTGACGTAGGCTGAACCCAGCGAGGTCGACAGCACGCTGGCGATATCCGAGAACGAAATGCCCATGGCATGAGCTTGCTGGCGGTCCACTTCGATATTGACCTGCGGGGTTTCCGCCAGGGACGCTTCGCGCACGTTTTGCAGGATCGGACTTTCGCTGGCTTTGCTCAGCAGTTCATCACGGGCTTGCCGCAATGCGTCATGGCCTTGTGAGCCACGATCCTGCAGCCACACTTCAAAACCACCAGATGTGCCCAGCCCTTCGACAGGCGGCGGCAGCAGACTGAATACCATGGCGTCCTTGAAACCGGAAAACACGGCACTGGCCCGATCGGCAATGGATTGAGCAGAGTCCTGTGCAGCCCGCTGCGACCAGTCTTTCAAAGTGGTAAAAGCAAGTGCGGCATTCTGCCCGCTCCCGGAAAAGCTGAAGCCGAGAATCATCACGGTATTGGTAATGCCTGTTTCCTGCGCATTGTGTGCTTCGATCTGTCTGGCCACTTCAATGGTACGTTGCTGGCTGGCCCCTGGCGGCAATTGAATATCGGTGATGGTATAGCCCTGATCCTCCACCGGCAGGAACGAGGATGGCAGGCGGACAAACAGCAATCCCATGATGCCTGTCAGCAACAGAAAGATGACCATATAGCGTCCAATGCGGCCTACCGATTTGCTTACCAGATTTTCGTAGCCCTGACTGGCTTGCTCGAAGCGCCGGTTGAACCAGCCGAAAAAACCGTTCTTCTCGTGATGTGAGTTCGCAGGTATCGGCTTGAGCATCGTGGCGCACAGAGCCGGTGTCAGGCTCAGGGCCAGAAACGCCGAAAACACGATGGCAACGGCCATGGAAATCGAGAACTGCTGATAGATCACTCCGACCGAGCCCGGCATGAATGCCATGGGAATGAATACGGCTGTCAGTACCAGGGTTATTCCGATGATGGCGCTACTGATTTCCTCCATGGCTTTGCGAGTAGCCTGCCTGGGTGACAATCCTTCCTGGGCCATCAGCCGCTCGACGTTTTCCACCACCACAATGGCATCGTCCACCAGAATGCCGATTGCCAGGACCATGCCGAACAGCGTCAGCACATTGATTGAAAAGCCGAGCAAGAACATCACGGCGAATGTCCCCATCAAGGCGACGGGCACTACAAGAGCAGGGATCAGGGTGTAGCGGATGTTCTGCAGGAACACGAACATCACGATGAACACCAGCACCATGGCTTCGATCAAGGTGTGAATGACCTTGGTGATCGATACCTTGACGAAAGGCGACGTGTCGTAAGGAACGTCGTATTTCACCCCGGCCGGAAAATAACGCGAAAGCTCGTCGAGCTTTTCCCTTACCAGGTTCGCAGTACTCATCGCGTTGGCTGCCGGCGCCAGTTGTACGCCCACGGCAACCGACGCCTTACCATCCAGGCGGGTGGCGAAATTGTAGCTCTGGGCTCCAACCTCGACCCGTGCCACATCGCCAACAGTCACGCTGGAGCCGTTGGCGTTCGCCTTGAGAACAATGGCGGCAAACTCCTGCGGCGTACTCAATTGCCCCTTGACCATGACGGTTGCGGTCAGATCCTGATCCGCCGATGACGGCAAGTCGCCAATACTGCCAGCCGCGACCTGAATGTTCTGCTCGGCAATGGCCTGGCTGACATCGGATGGAGTCAGATTGAAAGCGACCAGTTTCTGCGGATCGATCCAGATCCGCATGGCACGTTCTGAACCGAACAACTGGGCCTTGCCCACACCATTCAAGCGCTTCAGTTCGTTGACCACGTTGCGCGTCAAGTAATCGCTGAGCGCAATTTCGTCGAGACGACCGTCCGTTGAAGTCAGCGTGGCGATCATCAGGAATCCGGCAGAGATCTCTTCAAGCTGAAGGCCTTGCTGGCTCACCGCCCGCGGCAGACGCGGCTCGATGACTTTCAGCCGGTTCTGCACATCGACCTTGGCCAGCTCGGGATTGGTGCCCGGCTGGAACGTAATGGTCATGGTTGCCGTGCCCTGGCTGCTGCTGGAGCTGAAATACAGCAAGTGATTGACACCGTTCAGTTCTTGCTCGATCAGGCTCACCACGCTTTCATCGATGGTATTGGCAGACGCGCCGGGATAAGTGGCGGTCAACTCGATTTGCGGTGGCGCAACGCTGGGGTACTGGGCCACAGGCAGCTTAGGTATGGCAAGCAAGCCGGCCAGCACAATGAACAGCGCAATGACCCAGGCAAACACAGGCCGGTCGATAAAAAACGGCGCCATTACTTCTGCTCCTGAGCCAGGGCTTGAGAGCCCTCTTCTTCTGCCGTCACTGTGATACCCGGCTGCACGTGTTGCAGGCCGGAAACGATGACTCGATCACCGGCATCGAGGCCGCTCTTCACGATCCAGCGCTTGTGCTGCACAACTCCCGGTTCAATTGCCCGCTCCTGTACCTTGCCTTGCGCATCGACAATCAATACCAGTGCCTTGCCTGCTGCGTCGCGTTGCACTGCACGCTGTGGCACCGTAATACCTTGTGCCACGCGAGCCTGATCAAGCTGCACAGTGATGAAACTGCCAGGCAATAGCTCGTTTTGCGGGTTGGGAAACTCGCTGCGCAGGGTGACCTGGCCAGTGCCTTGATCCACCGTCAGGTCGGAAAACAGCAACTTCCCCTTGTACGGATACGGGCTGCCATCGTCCTGAATGAGTGTCGCGGTAATCTGTCCCGCTTCAAGCTGCTGCAACTGCCCTTGCAGCAGCGAGCGGCGCAGGTCACTGATCTGTCGTGTGGACTGGTTGATATCGGCATAAAGGGGCTGCAACTGCTGGATGGTTGCCAATGCGGTGGCATCACCCTGCCCGACCAATGCGCCTTCGGTGACCTGAGCCTTGCCGATGCGTCCCGAAATGGGCGCAGTGACTGTTGCGTAATCCAGGTTGAGACGGGCGCGCTTGAGTGCCGCCCGGGTCGATGCCACATCGGCCTGGGCCTGCAGGAAGCTGGCGCGAGCGTTTTCGGCGTCCTGACGACTGACAGCGCTGATCTTTGTCAGCTCTGTATAGCGTTCGGCTTGCAAGCGAGCCTGATACTCCGTCGCTTGTGCCTTGCGCAAGGCCGCTTCGGCGCTTTCGACATCCGCCTGAAAAGGCGCCGGATCAATGCGAAAAAGAACATCGCCCTGCCGGACTTCCGTACCCTCGCGATAAACCCGTTGCAGCACGATCCCGGCTACCCGCGCACGGACCTCGGCAATACGCGGCGAAACCAGACGCCCATTGAGTTCTGTCGTGATGGTCAGAGGTTGCGTCCTGACCGTTTCCACACTCACATGCGGTGGCGGCACCTCTTGCTGTGCAGTGGGTTTGCCGCAGGCAGCCAGCGCAGCAAGTCCGGCACACAACATCAATCGGTTTGGATCGAGACGCAATAAAGACGGCATTGTGGCGTTCCCCGTGAAGATCGCGCCATGCTAAAGACTGCGTCCAGAACGCATGTAAACAAGTGTTGGAAAGATGTGAAGAAGTGTTAAGGCATTGCGCGTATCCGGCAGGCCTTGGTTATGCTGTCCCCTTCGCAGAAATGGTCTGAACAATGCCCAGAATTATGCTCGTCGAGGACGACAGCGCGCTGGCGGAGCTGATTGCCAGCTATCTCCAGCGCTTCGAGTACGACGTCACGGTCATCAACCGCGGTGATCGCGCGCTTGAAGGCATGCACCGGTTGCGTCCCGACCTGGTCATCCTCGACCTGATGCTGCCGGGGCTCGATGGTTTGCATGTGTGCAGGCAACTAAGGGATGAAAGCCCTGCATTGCCCATCATCATGCTGACGGCCAGGGACAAGAGCGACGACCAGATTCTCGGCCTGGAAACCGGCGCCGATGATTACGTTGCCAAACCCTGCGAACCCCGAGTGCTTCTGGCACGGATTCGCACGCTGCTGCGCCGCAGCCTGTCTGCCGAGCCTCGTCACGACGCCCAGCAGATCGTCCTGGGGCAACTGCTGATCGATCTGAGCGAACGCCAAGTGCAATGGCGCCACCAGGACGTCGAGCTTTCCTCCGGGGAATACAATCTGTTACTGGTGCTGGCCAGTCACGCGGGTGAAGTCTTGAGTCGCGATCAGTTGATCCAGCAGTTGCGCGGCATTGAATTCAACGGTATCGACCGCTCGGTCGATGTGGCGATTTCCAAATTGCGGCGCAAATTCGAAGACAATCCTGCCGAGCCCCGCAGGATCAAGACTGTATGGGGTAAGGGCTACTTGTTGAGTCGCTCCGAGTGGGACGAGTGACCGTCTGGTTTCACGAGTTCACCCCGCACTCCTGACAAAAATAATGGATCGCCATGTTCAAGATGCTCGCTCGGCTTTACCTGATCATGCTGGTGACCTATGGCGTCGCGCTGTTTGCGATTCCTGAAGTGGTGCTGAAGTGGTTCAACCAGCAGACCATCACCTACAACCAGGATCAGGCAAAAGGCACGCTGAGCCTGATCAGGAAACGTTTCAATCAGACACCGCGAGCAGACTGGCCAGCCCTTGAAAACGAACTCAGGGCAGATTTTGCCCCGTCTCGCTTAAGGCTTGTCTCGATAACCGATCCCGGCCTGATGGAGCCTGAACGCACGGCACTCAGGCAGGGCCAGAATGCCGTGCGCTCGGATAATTATGGTGAACTGGGCACCGCACTCGCCCTGATCGATCCGGATACGGTGGTCGAGCTGGTAGCGCCCGATGCGCCTGTCGATATCAACATCATGTACTGGATGATCAATATTCTGATCGGTGCCGCATTGCTGGCCTGCCTGCTGGTATGGGTCTGGCCTCACTGGCGCGACCTGCAACGCCTCAAGCGCACTGCAATGATCCTGGGAAGCGGCAATCTGGCGGAGCGAACGCAAATTTCGCCGCGCTCCAACATTGGCGATCTGGCTCAGGTGTTCGACAAGATGGCTCAGGATATCGAAGGCCTGCTCAATCAGCAGCAGGAGCTTTTGAACGCGGTATCCCACGAATTGCGTACTCCGTTGTCGAGGCTGGAGTTCGGCATGGCACTGGTCATGGCCGACCCTCTGGAACCCGAGACCCGGCGACGGATTGAGCAGATGCTTGGTCATGTCCGGGAGCTGGACACTCTGATTGATGAGTTGCTTTCCTATACCCGGCTGAAATCGCCGAACCAGCGCCCTGCGCTGGATGAAATCCCCATGCAGGCGTACCTGGACAGTGTTCTGGGAGGCTTTATAGAGGAACAGGACAGCAAGGGGTTTACCTTGCTGCTGTGTTTTGAAAAGGCGGACGCAGACTTTGCCCTGGACCCTCGCCTCACTGCACGCGCAATACAGAACCTGGTCAGCAATGCCATTCGCTATTGTGAGAAGGTCGTGCGCGTAAGTGCCCGCCTGGAGGCAGGCAACGGTTTCTGGATCAGCGTTGAGGATGACGGTATTGGCATCCCTGTAGCCGAGCAGGCACACATATTTGAGCCGTTCTATCGACTGGATCGAAGTCGTGATCGCATTACAGGAGGGTTTGGCCTGGGGCTGGCGATCAGTCGACAGGCCATTGAATGCCAGGGTGGCACGATAGCCGTCGACTCATCGCCACTGGGAGGCGCAAGGTTTGAGATATTCTTGCCGGCCCCGAAGGCTGGCTAAATCACTGGCGACTCACGCGCTGTGCAAGACTTTTCCTTTAACCTGCGCAATCGCCTTCTCCAAGGCAACCTGAAACACCCCGACCAGCACATCAACTTCTTCGGCCTGAATAATCAATGGAGGCAGGAAGCGCACCACGGCACCGTGGCGTCCGCCCAGCTCCAGGATCACGCCCAGGTGCAGGCATTGACGTTGAATGGCCTGGGCCAGTGCGGTATCCGCTGCCGGCACACGGCTGTCGCCCGGCGTATCGCTGACGATTTCCACGCCGACCATCAGGCCGCGACCGCGCACCTGGCCCAGGCATGGATAGTCGCTCTGCAACTGGCGCAACGAGCTCATCAGGCGTTGGCCCATGACGTCGGCATGCCCCGGCAGGTCTTCGCTGATGATATGGCGCAGGGTCGCAGCGCCCGCCGCCATGGCCATCTGATTGCCTCGGAACGTGCCGGCATGGGAGCCGGGTTTCCAGGTGTCCAGTTCTTCCCGGTAAACCACTACCGACAATGGCAGGCCACCGCCTATGGCTTTGGAAAGCACGAGAATGTCGGGTTCGATGCCCGCATGCTCGAAAGCGAAGAGTTTGCCGGTACGACCTATGCCGGTCTGCACTTCATCGATGATCAGTGCCACGCCATGCTTGCGGGTCAACTGGCGCAGGCCTTGAAGCCAGCGTACCGGCGCGGGAATTACCCCGCCCTCGCCCTGCACGACTTCGACCACGATGGCCGCCGGAGGCAAGACGCCTGACTCCGGATCGCCCAAGAACTGCTCGATGAAATGCAGCCCGGCATCGATACCCGCTTCACCGCCGATGCCGAACGGGCAGCGGTAGTCGTAGGGGTACGGCAGAAACTGCACGTCGGCCATCAGCGAACCCAGCGCCTGTTTTGGCCCAAGATTACCCATCAGGCTCAAGGTGCCCAGGGTCATGCCGTGATAACCGCCGGAGAACGACAGGATCGGTTTACGCCCGGTGGCAATACGCGCCAGTTTCAATGCTGCTTCGATGCCATCAGCACCGGTCGGGCCACAGAACTGAATACGCGCATGGCGGGCAAAGTTTTCCGGCAGCGCGTTGAACAGGTCTTCGACAAAACGATCCTTGACCGGTGTCGTCAGGTCCAGCGTATGCAGTGGCAAACCGGAGTCCAGTGTCTGGCGCATGGCTTCGATGGCGACCGGGTGGTTATGGCCCAGAGCCAGAGTCCCCGCACCCGCCAGGCAGTCCATGAACAATTGGCCTTGGGTGTCGCGTACATAAAGGCCATGCGCTTCTTGCAGGGCCAAGGGAATGCGTCGCGGGTAAGAACGGGCATTCGACTCCCGTGCAGCCTGGCGCTGCAAGTACTCATTGGTGTTCAGTTCACGTGGGGCTTGCTGACGAAACTGTTCCAGTGTGAAGGCAGCACTGGACGCCTGGCGGGGCTGGACGCTTTCCATATTGAATCCCTGAAGTTGAAAATACGGTCGCAGGCGATCAGCCCTGCCCTTGTACCTGCATGGCCTGGCGCAGGCTCAGCGGGCGCATGTCGGTCCAGACTTTCTCGATATAGCTCAGGCATTCTTCCTTGCTGCCCTGAACATCGAGGGTGCGCCAGCCTTCAGGCACACTGCGGTAATCCGGCCAGATCGAGTACTGTTCCTCACTATTGACTACAACCAGAAAGCGCGTATCCGGACTGTCCAGACTCATTGTTTTTCTCCTTGGTAGGTTCTTGATACATTCTCGATACATTACTACGAATGGTAGCAATTCTCATTAATATTTTATTGCCGATGCAGCGTTTTCAGTCGTCGATAGCCAGGATGAACAGTCGCAAGACACTGACACCCTGTTTATACTTCCAGCCCCCTCTGAACGATAACTGCTCTCAACAAGCGGTCCACGGATGAGTCGATGATTCCCAGCCTTGCTCCGCTGTTCACCGGTCCTCTCGCCGACTACGGTGAGAAACTGCAACTGCGCAGCCTTCCACGGGCCGACGTGCCGGGTGACCTGTTTTTCGAGCACGAGCATTTCAGTGCCTTCGTCGATGGCCTGCTGCTGCGCTACAAGACCGATGAACGCCTGGCCCTGGTGTCACTATGGTCCAAGTGGTACTTCAGCACGTTCATGGCTCCGGTCATGGCCACCAGCCTGCTGCAACAATGCGAACTGCCGCTGGCCCTGGCCGATACCGGCTTGCAACTGGGTGACGATTCCAGACCCAAGGCGCTGCATCTGGCCCATGCTGGCAATCCTCTGCCTCCCTGCTCTGCCTTCGAGCGCTTTCATGGCCTGATCGACGGTCATCTGACCCCCGTCATCGAAGCGCTGGTCAGCGTTACCCGCGCATCGCCCCGGTTGTTCTGGAGCAATGCCGGCAATACCTTCGAGTTCGTCACCAGCCGTCTCGACCTGCATCCGCTGGCCAGCCCCCAGAGCACCGCACCGGCCAGGGAGATCCTCACTGCCCGACTGCGCCCTGACGGCCGACGCAATCCGCTGTTCGCCCCCGTGCGCTATCACGATACCGGCGAGAACGAGCCCCTGCGCCTGAGGCGCATCTGCTGCATTCGCTACCGTCTTCCCGGTGTCGGCTATTGCAGCAGTTGCCCTCTGGATGAATGCAGGCAGCAGGACTGACTGCCGCCCTCATTTCACCAGCTGGAAAGGGTTTTCGGTCTCGCGGTCGTAATCCACCAGATGGCCGTAGTCGAGGCGATAGACCCGGTCGGCAACATCGAAATAGCGGTCGTCATGGGTAATGGCGATTACCGTCTTGCCGGCAGCCTTCAGTTCGGGCAGCAGATCGTTGTAGAACACATGGCGGAATACCGGGTCCTGATCCGCCGCCCACTCGTCCAGCAGGAAGACTTCCCGGCCTTCCATCATCAGCATCAACAGCGCCAGGCGTTTGCGCTGGCCCATGGACAAGGATGTGGTGGACAGGCGCCCGGCCGCGAACTCGACTTTATGGGCCAGCCCCAGGCGCTCCAGATAATGATCCACCCGAGCCTCAAGCCCTTCATGATTACCTGCTTCGCCCAGCACATCGGCGAACAGATAGAAGTCGGCAAAGATGGCGGCGAAATGCTCGCGATGCCACTCGCTGGTGCTGATATCGAGCACTACATCATTGAGTGAAACCTGGCCCGAAGTGGGTACGTAGAGCCCTGTCAGCAACTTGGCCAGGGTCGATTTGCCACTGCCATTGCCGCCGACAATGAAAATCAGCTCGCCACGGCGAATCGACAGGTCGATCGGCCCCAGCTCAAAGGCAAACTCGTCACTCTGGCCGGGATAGCGATAACGCACGTTCGACAGGCGCAGCTCCTCAAAGGGTTGCGACGCCTGTGCGGGTGCCGTGAACTGCACCGTTTCGCCCAGGGCCAGAGCATCGATGGCCTGCAAAGCCACATGACCGCGAATGACTGCCGGAATGGCATCGAGGATCATCGAGATCGGCGTGCGCAGGAACATGATTGCCAGTACGTAGCCCACCACCACCTGCTGGTTCAGCCAGCCAAGCCCCTGGCCAAGAAAGAACAGCGTACCGATCAGCACGAATACCAGCAGGGTCGTCCAGTTGAGGTTGATCGCCCACAAGGTATCGGCGCGCACCGAGGCATCCAGCGACGCCCGTGCGATGGGCTCCAGCTTGTGCTGATAGAGCTGATGCCGGCGCTCGCGGCTCAGGCCCAGTTCGCAGCGACCATGAATGGCTGCCTCGAACTGCTCGGTCAACTGGTCATCCTGGCGCCGTACCGCCTGCATCAGAGCCTTGACCTTACGCCCGAGCAACACATCCAGGCCGACCCCGAAGGCAATAACCACCAGTGTCAGGAAAAAGAACGGCAGGCTCAGCCACGCCATGTACGCAAGCCCTGCCAGCAACAGCAAGCCGTTGTACAGGGAAATCGGCAGTTGCTTGAATGCCGTGGCGACTGTAGTCACGTCCTTGGTCAGCGCGTTGTAGATGCGCGGGCTGCCCAGCCGCTCGATACGTTCCAGCGCAGTGCCCAACACCTTGCCCACCAGCCGCAGCCGCAACTGGTAAACCAGACGATGGCCAATCTGTACCAGCAACCATTGCGAGGTGACACCGCTGATAAACAGCAGGACCAACAAGCCACCGAACATCAGCAAGGCCTGACCGATATCGCCAGGGCCTTGTTCCAGACTGCGGTTGATGTAGCCGATCAGGCCGATACTGGCCGCTGCACTCAAGGCACTGCTCAGCACCGCAAGAAAGATGCGCCATCGAGCGTTATGCAGCAGTTCTTTCAATAGAATCATGATGCCGATACCGCCTTGGCAGAGGTTTGCAACAATAGAGGCAACAGGCTTTCGGCCAGTCGAGGCTCGCCCGGTATATCGTGATGCCCAACGTCCAGCACCCACTGGCGAACGGGGTGCCGCGTATGCGCTTGCCACTGGGTACGCAAGTCACCATGGACATTGCCGCGCCAGAGCCAGAGCGGCACATCGACGATGGGCAAGGTCTGCTCATACAGGCGCGTCTTGATCGAGCGATATTGCCCCAGCAGCGCAAGCAGTTCGGCGTCGGCCGCTTCCCATTGCAGATGCGAGCGTACCTGAGGATCGTTGAGCAACAGCGTAACGCCTTCGGCATAGTCATGACCGGCCAGCAGCCCCGTCAAACGCTCTCTTAACGATTCGCCAATCGGCTGCGCGTGGCTGCGGCAATAGAAGGCAAAGTCGGCAATCAACTGCCCTGCCTCATCGCCCTCGCCTGCCAGACTGCGCTGGGCATCGTGATCGAGCACGGCTAGCCCTGCGATGTTAAAACCGCTGGCCTGCAAATGCGGCACCAACAACAAGGCCAGCCGCGAAGCCAGGCTCCAGCCCAGCAGCACCAGCGGGCGCTGTTTCAACTCGACAGGAATGCTCGCCACATATTGCTGCAACAGCGCATCCATATCGCTTTCGTCCCAGCCTTTTTCCAGAGCTGCAAGGCCGAAGACCGAGACTTGGGTGCCAAGATTGTCCGCCAGTGGCTGATACGCCTGCAGATGCCCTTGGGCTCCGTGTACCAGCAGCAAGGCTGGCGACTGTTCATCGGCTTCCTTCAAGACTTTCCAGGGGCCGCTGCTCTCGCCATTGCCAAGGCCACTCACCAGGTCACGCACGGTATGGCGCTCGAACAACAGATTGGTCGGCAGGTTGAGCGACAGACGCTCGCGCAGCAGAGACACCACCTTGATCGCCGCCAATGAATGCCCGCCGACCGTAAAGAAGTTATCGGTCACGCCCAGGTCGTCGACACCCAGCACTTCGCACCAGATGGCAAGAATAGCGGTTTCCAGTTCACCGACCGGCGCCACTCGCGTGTTTTGCAGGCGTTGCCGGGCACGCTCCAACAGGTTCTTGCGATCCAGCTTGCCGTTGCTGTTCAGTGGCAGTGCCTTGAGCTCCAGAATACCGCTGGGCAGCATGTAGTCCGGCAACTGGCGAGCCAGACTGGCGCGCAGTTGATCTGTTGTCTGAGAGCCGGACTCGTCCTTGACGATAAAGGCCAGCAGACGCGCATGATCGCCTTCGCCATCCAGCAGCACAGCCGCCTGCAAAACGCCTTGCTGGCCCAACAGTGCCTGTTCGACTTCCGCCAGCTCCAGGCGAAAACCGCGAATTTTCACTTGTTGATCGTTGCGGCCCAGAATGCGCAGTGCGCCATCAGCCTGACGCAAGGCCAGATCGCCGGTGCGATACAGGCGACTGCCACTGAGCGGATCGATACCAAAGGCAGAGCCGCCCACATCCCCCACATAGCCGCGTCCGACACTGCTACCGCTGATGCACAACTCACCGGCCTGTCCCGGCGGTACTGGTCGCTGCTGTTCATCGAGCAGATGGATGCGGTTATCTCCCAGTACCTGGCTCAATGCACTGCCTGCCACGCCCTGATCGAGATCAATCGCTCGCCATAGCACTCCGACCGTGGTTTCGGTCGGGCCGTAATGGTTGTACAGGCGACAGGCCGGTTTAGCCTCGGCCAGACGGCTCAGCAAATGCTCACCGACGGGTTCCCCGCCCAGCACCAGGACCTTGCGAGGAAGAATGTCGGCAGCGTGCTCGCCCATCAGGGCTTCAAGATGCGAAGGGACGATCTTGAGGACATCCAGCGGATGACGCTGAAGTTCTTCGGCAAACGCCCGGGCATCGGTCACGGTGGACTGCTCCAGCACATGCACGCACCCGCCTTGCAGCCAGGCCGGGAACAGCACAGTGTTGCCCAGGTCCGCGAGTAACGACGATACCAGTCCATAATGCCCGCCCTCGGGCAATTGCAGCGCCCGGGTCACTTGCGTGGCGTAATGGCGCAGTTGAGCCTGTTCGATCTGCACGCCTTTAGGCTTGCCACTGGTGCCCGAGGTATAGAGCACGTAGGCCAGGTCTTGGGCAGCCACAGGTTGCGGCGTCCCGAACAGCGGGCCATTGCTGGCTTCTGACCAGCTCAAAGTCCTGAGCGACGTTTCGGGCAGCAGGTCTTCCACATGCAGCAACAGCGCCGGTCGAGCGTCGTCGAGAATACCGGCCAGACGCAACGGTGGCTGCTTGGGGTCCAGCGGCAGATATGCGGCACCGACTTTGAAGCAGGCCAGCATCGCCACCAGCATTTGCGCGCCGCGTGGCAGGTAAAGACCGACCAGTTGCTCGCGTCCCACACCGGCCTGATGCAGGCTGCCGGCCACACGGTCGCTCAGGGCATCGAGTTCGGCGTATGAGAATATTTGATCCGCATAGCGTAATGCCGGCCGATCCGGTTGGGTCCGGGCGTGAGTACGCAAGGTCGCGATGATATCGAGATCGGTCTCAAGAGCCGGACGCGCCGGTGCCAGCAGCAGTTCCTCGGGCAAATGAAGGTCGAAGCCATTGATCAACCCGTTGGGCGACTGCACCAGTTGCTCCAGCCAATGGGCAAAACGCTGCAGCAATACCTGCGCCTGTTCGCCACGGTACAAACCGCAGTCATAGGCCAGCGCCAGTTGACCGCTGCCTTGTGCATCGAGAGTCAATTGCACGTGCAGTTCGACCGGCGTATCAAAAGACAACACGTGCAGGTCTTGCAGTTGCGACGTGTACAGCACTCTCAGCCCGGTCTGGAAACTGGCGCGCCATTCCGGCAGCAGTTGGGCCTGGCCTGCATATTCCTGCCATTCGACAGCGTTTTCCAGCTGACGGGTCAGTTGCCTGGCCAGATTGACCAGGGTGCTGTGTTCAGAAAGCTGCACCACCATCGGCAGGGTCTGCTCGAAAACCCCATAAGCGCCCTGCAACTCTTCATAGTCATCGCGAGGATCATGCTGCAAGCCAAGCTGGCCATGCTGCTGACCATTGAGCCTGCCCAGCAGCGACCCCCAGGCTGCAAGTACCAGTTGCTCGACTTCCACGCCTTCGCGCTCGGCCAGTGCATTCAGTGCAACTGGCAATGTACGGGCAAGTTCCAGGCTGACCCGCGCATGGCTGCCACTGGCGATGCCATAGCGTTCGATCAGGCGCATGCCCGGCACATCCTGTAACGCGAGGTTGCGCCAGAACTGCGCGCCTTGCTCGGCATCTTCGTCCAGTTGCAGGCCGTTGATCCACTCGACATATTCGCCGTATTGCATGGGTTCGGCTTCAAGCGCTGCACTACGGCCCAGTAATTGGTCCTGCAACTGGATCAGGCTGCGCTGATCAAGTGAATAGACCGGAACCGCCAACAGCAGGCTGTCGTCCAGCAGCCAGGCCAGTACATCCGGTTGTTCTGTCTGGCAATGGCTTCGGGCCTGCTCCAGCCAGCCTTGTGCATCATGACCATCGCTGGCCTGAGCCTGACGCCAGTCCAGGCGCAGCTCGCTGAGTTCGGCAACCCGCTGGCGCAGCGCAGTGGCACCGACCGGGCGCTGATAGCGCAGGCGCAGGGCCTCATGTTGTTCCAGGCAGGCCCGCAGGCGTTGTTCGATCGTGCCTGCAGGCACGCCCGCCAGTTGCATCCGTACCCAGCGCCAGGCCTGTGGATTGGTCTGGGCAAGCTGTTTCTGTTGCGGTGAAAGCGTTAATCCAAGATCCATCATGGGTTCAACTCTGCGTGGGTCTCTTCGGTCTGCGCCGGGGCAGCCATTACCTGATCACGGCCATAGATCTCGCCCATGGCCACCACAATCTTTCGCTCGCCGTCGA
This sequence comes from Pseudomonas cichorii, assembly GCF_015471405.1. Taxonomy (GTDB): domain Bacteria; phylum Pseudomonadota; class Gammaproteobacteria; order Pseudomonadales; family Pseudomonadaceae; genus Aquipseudomonas; species Aquipseudomonas serbiensis. The sequence goes on along the minus strand of NZ_BLVZ01000001.1, from coordinate 339,527 downwards.
ACGGGTCCCGTGCGTGGGCCGCCAGCATGTTATCGAGCATGACCACATCGCCTTGCTGCCAGTCAAAACGCACAGCACAACGGTCGTAGGCAGCGTTAATGGCCTCGATGGCGCTTTCTTCAAGCTCCGAGCCATCGCCGTAGAACACCTGCCTCGGCATGGTCGCCGCGCCGTCGCGCAGGAACTGCTCGCGGATATCGGCATCCAGAAAGGCCGGATGGTAGAGCTGGATCTGGTTGAAGAAGCTCTCCTCGCCGGTCAGTGGATGCAGGATCACGGCCGGGCAGACCTGGCGAGTGTGCAGGTCGTTGGCGCCGCGCCACTGGAATTCGATATTGCTTTCACGGCAGATCCGCTCGACTTCGGCACGTTCCTCGGTCTGGAAGAAGTGCTGCCAGCTGACGTCCAGGCTGGTGCTGAAATTGCGCACATACATCAGTTGTTTGCTGCGCAGCTTCGCCTGCAACCAGGCCGGCAGTTCACGATAGACCTCGCGGCTGTCGACAATCGGCGTCGCGCCACCGGTGGTGGCCGGAATCTCGCAGTAGAACCACTGCCGACGCGGCCAGCGATGCTGATGCGCGCTTTCGTTGTGGAACAGGATCATCCGGTCCTTGGGGTATGGCGTGGACTTGTAGATGTTCTTGCCGCCCTCTTTTTTCGGCAGGTCACCGTACTGGCCATAAAGCTGCGGGCACAGGGCCTGGCAAAAGGTCTCGAAATCGACCGGTGTCGGCAGATCGAAACCACGGAACAGAATGCCGCCATGCTCGCGCAGCCAGTTTTCTACCTTGTCACGGTTGGCCTCGGCCCAGATGGCCGGCGCCAGTTCACGGTCGCGCAGAGTCACCAGCAAGGGGAATTTCGAGCCTTCGCGCAACGGCCGGGCCTCGATGGGCTCGCGGGTGGCCGGGGTGCCACTCTGGCGCATCTTGCCCAATTTGCTCACCTTGCGTTGCACCGGGTTGTCCGTGGACATTGCAGCAGCTCCCTTTACAGTCGGAATCAAGGTATCGATAGGGTTTTCAGGCGCACCGAGGGCCATTTCCAGTAGCGACTCGAAAGCGTCTCGCAGGCGTTCGATCGTGGCTGGGCGGAACAGGCTGGTGCGATACACCCAGCGCAGGCTGATCGCATCCCCGTCTTCACTGGCAAACAGCGCCATGTCGAACTTGGAATGATGCTGCTCACCGGTCAGCGGCTCGACCTGCAGGTTGCCCAACTGGCGTTGCTGACGCGGCGTGTTGTCCAGGACAAACAGCGTTTGCAGCAACGGATGCAGGTTGGCCACACGCGGCAGTTCCAGGCATTCAACAACACGCTCGAACGGCGTGTCCTGCCAGGCGAACGCTTGCAGGCAAACCTCTCTGACCTGCTGCGCCTGCTCACGGAAACTCAGTTCCGGTTGCAGACGGATACGCAAGGCCAGCAGGTTGACGAAGAAGCCGATCAGCGACTCGGTATCCGGGTGGTCACGATTCGCCACATCGGTGCCGATTACCAGGTCCCGGCCTTGAGTCTCGCGCTGCAACACGGCGGCATAACAGGTCAGCAACAGCATGAACGGTGAAGTGCCGCTGTCCTGGCCAAAGGCCTTCAGGCGCTCTACCGTTGCGGCTGACAACTGGAAGTCCAGCGCTGCACCAGTACCGGTGTCGCGTTCCGGGCGCGGAAAGTCGAACGGCAATGGCACTTGCGACGGGATACCCGCCAGGGTACGTCGCCAGAAGTCCAGACCTTCACGCTGACGCAACTGAACTGCGGGCGAACCTTGCCACACGGCATAGTCGACGTACTGGATCGGCAGTTCGCCCTGCGCGGGTTGCAGGCCTGCGCTGTAGGCTTCGTAGCCCTGAATCAGCTCATCCACCAGCACCGCGCCGGACCATCCATCTGAAGCGATATGGTGCATGACCAGTTGCAGCACATGTTCCTGCTCGCCAGTGCGATACAGCACCGCACGCAATGGCGCCTCACTGCCCAGATCGAAAGGTCGCAACGCAACCTCCCGGGCCTCGGCCGGCCATTGGGCTTCACTGGAGGCGATCACTTGCAGCTCTACCGACAGATCCCCATGAATCCGCTGGCGCAACTCGCCGCCCTGCTGGTGATAAGTGGTGCGCAAGATGGCATGCCGACTTACCAGTAGCTGCAATGAGCGTTGCAGGGATTGCTCGTCCAGCTCTCCGCGCAAACGCACGTTGCTGCTCATGTTGAAACTGCTGTCGGCCAGATCCAGTTGCTGCATCAGCCAGACCCGCTGCTGCGCCGAAGACAAGGGCTGTTCGATTTGCTGATCGACGTGAGGAATCGCCAGCGAGCCGATATCCAGATCACGCGCCAGGCCTTCGAGCCGCGCAGCCAGTTCAGCCAGTACCGGGGTCTCGAACAGCCAGCGCAGCGGCACTTCGAAACCCTGCTCGCGCAAGCGCCCACGCACCTGGGCAGCCATCAGCGAATGCCCACCCAACTGGAAGAAATGGCCGTCGACTGGAATCTGCTGGCGTTTCAACACTGCGCCCCAGACTTCAGCCAGCAAGGTTTCGCTGGCCGATAGCGGACGCTGGACGGCGCTGCTGGCAGAGGTTTCCAGTTGCAAGCGTGGCAATTGCTTGCGATCCACTTTGCCGTTGGTGTTAAGAGGCAACTGTTCCAGTGCCTGCATATGCGTCGGCAGCATGTAAACCGGCAAGCGCGCCTGCAAATAGTCGCGGATCTCGGTTTCGTCGGGCGGGCTGCCTGCCTCTGCAACCCAGAAGGCAGCCAGATGCTCGCCCTGCACCGCCACGACCGCCTGAACCAGTTTCGGGTGACTGAGCAGAACCGCCTCGATCTCGCCCAGTTCGATACGGAAACCGCGCAGTTTGATCTGATCGTCGGTACGGCCCAGGTAATACAACTGCCCGTCGGGTTGCCAGCGCGCCAGATCGCCTGTGCGGTACAGGCGACTGCCATCGGTGCTGAACGGATCGGCAATGAAGCGCTCTGCTGTCAGGCCCGGTTGCCCTGCATAACCACGGGCCAGACCATCACCGGCGATATACAGCTCACCCACGCAGCCAGGCGGCACTTCGCACAAATGCTCATCGAGCACGTGGCAACGGGTGTTGAGCAATGGCCGGCCAATAGGCGCGACAGGTAATTGCAGCGCATCGATCGGGGTCTGGGTAGACCATACGGTGGTTTCTGTCGGGCCATAGACGTTGACCAGATGAGCCACGGATTGCCGCAGCTCAGTCGCCATTTCCGCCGATAGCGCTTCACCACCGGCCAGTGCCACACGCCCGGCCAGCACTTGGCTGTCGCCCTGCAACAGCATGGCCCAAGTGGCAGGTGTTGCCTGAATCAGCTCCACGGACTGATTCTTGATCAGACTGGCGAGCAACACAGGGTCCTGACGCTCTTCATCATCGGCCAGCACCACGGAACCGCCGCGCACCAGCGGCAGGCACAGCTCCAGACCGCAGATATCGAAGGTGACAGTGGTCAAGGCCAGGTAACGCTGCACGTTGTCCAGTGGCAACGCTTGCTCCATGGCCAGCAGGAAGTTAGCAAAGTTGCCGCGACTGATCTGCACGCCCTTGGGCTGCCCGGTGGAGCCCGAGGTGTAGAGGGTATACGCCAGTTGCTGAAGGTTTCTGCCCAGCGCCGGAGCCTGTGCCGGGAACTGCGCCAGCGGCAGATCGGCCCAGAGGTAGCTGCGCAGTTGCTCCGGCAAGTCGGCAGCCCGCGCATCGCAGAGCAGCAAGTGTGGCTGCGCCCGATTGAGAATCTGCGCCTGACGGGCCGCTGGATGACCGGGATCGAGCGGCAGGTAGGAAGCCCCGGCTTTCTGGATTCCCAGCATGCACACCAGCAGTCTTTCGTCTCGCGGCAGGCAGAAGGCAACCGCCGATTCGTGACCGACGCCCTGCGCCAGCAGCCAATGGGCCAGCCGGTTGGCCTGAGCATCCAGCGCTGCGTAGCTCAAGCGACGGTCTGCGCTGAATACCGCGACGCGCTCGGGATGCAGGGCCGCCTGTACTTCAAAGCGCGTCACAAAATCCGCTTCGCAGTACACGTCCATGGACATGCCAGAGGTGGCCAGTCTTGCAACCGAATCCAGCGGCACTTCCAGCAGGTTCTGCTGAAGATCGAGGCGGGTCAGGCTGCCGAGCAGGCCCTGATAATCCTCGACCAGACGCTGAGCGGTTTCAGGACGCAGCAGCGCAGTGGCGTACTCGACAATCAGGCGAGTACTGGCATCAACGCCACGCCCGTGGGTGAACAGATTGAACGTCAGATCGAACTTGGCACTGACCACGCCGTCCGGCAGTGCCAGTGATTCGACGCTGACGCCCGGCAGGCTGAAGCGGCGGGAGTCGCCATGGTCGATCTGGTAGTTGAACAGGTTCTGGAACACCGGCGTGCGATCCAGGTGGCGCTCGAAGTCCAGCTTGTCCAGCAGTTGCTCGAACGGCAACTCCTGATGGGCCATGTCATCGGCCAGTTGCCCGTTCAGGGTCTTGATGAACGATTGCAGGCTTTGTCGGGCATCGATCTGTACACGGTGAGCCAGGGTATTGACGAACAGGCCGACCAACGCCTGCCCTGTCGCCGACTCACGCCCTGCCACCGGTAAGCCGATGGCGAAATCAGTGCGCCTGGCATGCCGCCACAGCAGAAGCTGGTAAGCAGCAAAGTACAGCACGAAAGGCGTAACGCCCAACGCTCGGGCCTGTGCATCGACTGCCGCGCTCAGAACACGCGGCAAGATAAATTCGTCACGGGCACCTTCGTAGGCCTGCACCGCTGGCCGCAGACAGTGATCGGGCAGCTCAAGAGGTTCATTGCCCAGACCTTGCAGGCGCTGCTGCCAATAACCCAGCAATTGCTGGCCTTGCTCGCCGTCCAGACGTTGCCGCTGCTCTTTGATGAACGGCAGCAAACCGGTTGTTGCAGGTGTTGGCTGATCCTGATAGATCAGCGCAAAGTCCTGAACCAGCAAGCCCATGGACCAACCGTCCACGGCAATGTGATGCACATTGAACAGCAGGCGGTAATCGCCGGGCGCAATGCTGAATACATCGATGGCCAGCAGCGGCCCGTTGACCAGATCGAAGACACGTCGGGCGGCCTTGGCGATGGTTGCCTGTTGCTCGGACTCGCTCAGGCCGCTGAGGTCATGCACATTGAAGATCGGCGTGCCTGTCTCCTCCAGACGCTGCCAGACCTGCCCTTGCTCTTCAAAGAAACGGCAGCGCAGCGCTTCATGCCGATGGACCAGCGCCTGACAAGTGCCTTGCAGTCGCGGCACATCCAGATTGCCGCGCAAGGCCAGCAACTGAGTGACGTTATAAGCCGTTTGCGCCGGATCGAGTTGTTGCATGAACCACACCCGTTGCTGAGCGTGGGACAAGGGCTGAGGTTGATTGGCTGCCTGGGCCACTGCCTGCGGCGCAACGGCGGATGCTGCGACGGGTTTCAGCACACCGGCCAATTGCCGAGGCGTCGGGTTTTCAAGCAGTTGCCGAGGCATAAGGCGCAATTCGGCCTTACGCAGGCGGGCAATCAATTGCAGGCTGAGGATCGAGTCGCCACCTGCGGCAAAGAAGTCGGCATCAGGCCCCAGCCCCGGTTGCTCAAGCAACTCGCGAAAGGCGTCAAGAACCGTGGACAAGGCCGGCTGCTGGCGGCAATCGATGCACAGGGCCATGCCCGCCAGCGTGGAATGCTGCAGGACGTCCCGAGGTTTCAACTTGAGCCCGGCGCGGGAAGCGAGGCCGATCAGTTGCAGACTGAGAATCGAATCGCCACCGAGGGCGAAAAAGTCATCTTCTCGCCCGACCTGCGCACAACCCAGCACCTGGCACCACAACTGCGCCAGATGCTGCTCCGTGGCCCCCATCGGTGGCTGAGCGACTGCGCTTGCTGCTTCAGTTCCAGCCGGCTCCGGCAAGGCGCGGCGATCCAGTTTGCCATTGGCGGTCAGCGGCAGTGTGTCCAGCACCAGCCAGTGGGCAGGCAGCATATGCTCCGGCAATTGATGCCTGGCCTCGGCTTGCACGTCAGCCAGTTCCTCAGCGCTCAGCGCGGGGCTGATATACGCCACCAGTTGTGTCCGGCCTTTGATTTCCTGTGCCAGCACCGCACCTTCGCGAACCTGTGGCCGGGCATTGAGCCAGGCGCTGACTTCGCCCGGTTCGACCCGGAAACCACGGATCTTGACCTGATCATCCTGACGACCGAGGAACACCAGACGCCCGTTGCGATCCAGGCGAACCCGGTCGCCGCTGCGGTAAAAGCGCTGGTGCTGGCTATGGCCATGATCCTGAGCCGTAGAACCGAATGCCTTTGCAGTCAGTTCAGGCTGGCCGAGATAACCCTGTGCAACCTGTGGGCCTGCAATCAACAGCTCACCGGCCACACCCAGCGGAACCGGAATGTCATTGCCATCGACAATGCGCAGTTCACAGTCTGCCAATGGCTGACCCAAGGGCAGATACTGCCCCGACTCCAGTGAATCGATGGACGAAATTTCGCCACAGATCACGCCGACCGTGGTTTCCGAAGGCCCGTAGTGGTTGAAGATGCGCAGTTGCGGTGCCAGTTCGCGTACTTGCGTGAACAACGCCTGATCGAAGCCTTCGCCACCCAGAATCAGCACCTCTCTTGGCAACACCCGTCGGGCATCGTCCAGTGCCAGCAAACCGCGCAAATGCGAAGGCGCGATTTTCAGGCAGTCCACCGGCTGCTGGTCGAGGAAGTCAGCCCAGCCCGGTGGGTCGAAGGTCAGGGATGCGGGCGGCAGAACAAGAGGATCACCGGCATTCAGGGCTGCGAATACGCACGTCAGGCCCAGATCCGCAGCCACGGTGGCCAGGGTCGCCCAACGGCTGCCAGACTTTGCCTGCAAACGTTGGCCAACAGCCGTCGCGTAATGCGCCAGATTGGCATGGGTGACCAGCACGCCCTTGGGCTGACCGGTCGAACCCGAGGTATAGATGAGGTAAGCAGGCAGTTGCGGCTGGCTCAGGCTTTGGCCCGAATCCACAGGCGCGTCAGCCGACCAGTCGCCAGCACTCAGCTCAAGGCGCGCAATGTCGATACCGGTTTCAGGCGCTTCGGCCAGGGTCAGCCACAGGCTTGCGCCACTGTCCTGCAACAGTTGCGCAAGTCGCTGCGGCGGCTGGGCTGGATCGAGAAACAGGCAGACCGCACCGCGCTGCCAGCAAGCCAGAGTCGCCAGCAACTGCTCTGCGCAACGAGGCATGCACAGTGCAACCACATGACCCGGCCCGACGCCCTGCCCGGCCAGCTTTGCAGCCAACGACCGACTGGCGGAACCCAGCGTTGCATAGTCAATGTTCTGCCCAACGCTGCACAAGGCCGGGGCGGTCGGTGTATGGGTCGCCCAGTGCTGGACTTGCCGGTCCAGCGGCAAGGGCGTCGAGCCCAATGCCGGACCGCTCAGTTCGCTCGCTGGCGAAACCAGTTGCAGTTCGGCCAGACGCCGTTGGGGATGGCTCGCAGCCTGCCCAAGAATCGCAAGCAGGTCGTCCAGCATCTGCTCGACCGTGGCGGCATCGAACAATTCGTCGCTGTATTCCAGCTCGCAGCGCAGCCGCGAGTCGGCGGTGCGGACCATGCGCAGCGTCAGGTCGAAACGGGCATGGCGCTGCGGTGGGTCAAGCACTTCGACCGCAACACCGGGCAGTTCCAGGGTACGGCTTGCGGGCAAGTCGACCTGCACGAACATGACCTGGAACAGCGGGCTTGAACGTGGGCGCTCAAGGCTTTCCAGCACGTTCTCGAACGGCAGCAATTGATGATCGAAGGCGGCTGCGACGGTGTCACGGGTGCGCAGCAGTGCGCTGGTGAAGTCAGGGTTGTCCTGCAACTGCTGGCGGATCACCAACGTGTTGAGCAACGGGCCGATCAAGGGCACCAGTTCCGGCCGGTCACGCTGGGCGGCGGAAGTCCCCAGACACAAATCGTTTTCGCCGCTGTAGCGGGACAGCAGACAACTGAAAGCGGTCAGGCCATAGATGTACAGCGTCACGCCCTGCTTGCGAATGGCTGCTTCGACTGCTGTCGTCAGTTCTTGCGAAAGCTCACGGGCAAGCACTGCACCGCTATGCCGGCGTTGGCTGGCTGCCGGGCGTGCTCGGTCCAGAGGCAAGGCCAGCGGCGCCGGAGCATCTGCCAGTTGGGCGCGCCAGAACTCGATGTGCTGCTGGCAACTGTCGCTGTCCAGCCACTCCTGTTCCCAGGCCGCGTAATCGGCGTACTGAATGCTCAGCTCGGGTTGCCGGGCAGGTTCATTCAGGGCCAGCGCCCGATAAGCCTCGGCCAGTTCCAGAGTGAGCTGCTGAGCCGACCAGGCATCGTAGGCCACGTGATGGATGGTGAAAAACAGCCAGGTCGACTGGCCCTGCACATCGCTGAAGGCCTGCCAGCGCCAGGGTGCAGACTGGGCAAGATCGAAGGGTTCGGCGAGCTGGCGTGCGTATTCGTCGGCACACCATTGCTCGTAGTCGGCAGCCTCCAGTGTCAAGCGTTCGACCTTTGGCAGAGACACCTGCAAGGGTTCGCAATGGGGCTGCAACTGACCTTGCGCATCGGTCGTGTAGCGTGTGCGCAGGATCTGATGACGGTCGCTCAACTGCTGCATGGCCTGTTGCAGACGCTGGCCATCCAGGTCGCGGTCGAAACGCAGCACCGAGCACAGGTTGTAGAGCGCACGACTGCTCAGGGCTTCAGCCGACAGAAAGCGCCGTTGCGCCTGAGCCAGAGGCAGGTTTTGGCCTTCGCCGAGTACGGCAGGCACTATCGGCAGACGCCAGCTATCGATGCCCTTCTCGGCCAGACGCTGGCGGAACAGCTTTTTCTTGTCCGCAGGCAAGGAAGCCAGTCGCTGTGCAATCTCCAGGAACGCTTGTTGCGTCATCCCACTCATTCTTATTCTTCCATCTCTGATAGCAGACGCTGCATTTCGTCCAGGGCTTCATCCGTGGAAGGCCCTTGGGGTTTTTCGATCTGCTCGGCAAGCGCGGCAATCGTCGGGTTGTGGAACAGGCTGCGCAGTTCGATCTTGATGCCGAATCGGTTCTCGACCCGGGTCATCAAGCGCATCGCCAGCAATGAATGGCCGCCCAGTTCAAAGAAGCTGGTGAACACTCCGACTTGCGGCACTTCGAGCAGCTCCTGCCAGATTTCGGCCAGTTGCTGTTCCAGTTCGTTGCGCGGCGCCACTCCCTGAGTAGCGACCGGTTGCGGCGCAGGCAGGCTCTTGCGGTCGATCTTGCCGTTGGCGTTCAGGGCAAAACGCGGCTGCTCGATGAAACCGGCGGGGATCATGTAGCCCGGCAATACGCCCTCCAGATGGCGACGCAATGCCGCCTGATCCACCGGGCTCGGCGTTTGCAGCCAGGCGAACAGGCTCTGACTGCGCGCATCGATCATCACCACGGCTTCTTCCACGCCAGGGTAGCGGCGCAGCAGCGATTCGATCTCGCCCGGCTCGATGCGGAAACCCCGCACCTTGATCTGGAAGTCACTGCGCCCCACGTAGGCCAGCCGACCGTCATTGCGGCGGCGCACCAGATCGCCGGTGCGATACATGCGGCTGCCAGGCTCGCGGGCATAAGGATCGGGCAGATAGGCCGCAGCCGTGATCGCAGCAGCATGCTGATAGCCACGGGTCACACCGGAACCTGCGATATACAGCTCACCGGTGGTGCCCAGAGGCACCGGGCGCAGCATTTCGTCGAGGACATAGCAGCGGGTGTTGAGCAACGGCGAGCCAATATCGGCAACGCCGCTCGGCACTTCCTGCAACGCCTGAGTCGTCGACCAGACGGTGGTTTCCGTCGGGCCATAGGCGTTGATCAGCGTCACGCCACGGCTGCGCAGCTCGGTCACCAGTTCCCCCGGCACCGCTTCGCCACCGATCAGGCCGCGTACAGGAGGCCAGTCGGCCTGCCCGGTTTCCAGCAGAATCTGCCAGCCTGCCGGTGTTGCCTGGAACACTGTGGCGCGGCGCAGCAAGGCAAACAGTTGGTGCCCATCGACAACCTGCTCACGACGCGCAAGCAGTATGGCTGCGCCATTGACCAGCGGCAGGAACAGCTCCGGCTTGCACATATCGAAGGCGTAGGTGGTGCTGGCGAGCCAGACATCATCAGCGCCGAGTGGCAACTGCCGGTCTAGGCCTGCCAGCAGGTTGCTCAGGTTGTCGCGTGTGACCTGCACGCCTTTCGGTGTACCGGTCGAACCCGAGGTGTAGATGACATAGGCCCGTTGCTGCGGGTTGACCGCCAGTTTCAGGTTGTCGGCACTGTAGTCATCCAGCGCCAGTTGATCGAGCAGAGCCTTATCGACGCCGCTCAATGCCTCGGCACTCAGGCTTTCGCCAAGCACCAGTGCCGGACGCGCGTGTTCGATGATGAAACGCAGGCGGTCTGCCGGATGTTGCGGGTCCAGTGGCAGGTACGCCGCCCCGGCCTTGTGAATGGCCAGCAGGGTTGGCAACAGCCATGGGCCGCGTGTCAGGCAGACGGCAATCAGGTCATCGGTGCCGACACCTTGAGCGCGCAGCCAATGGGCCAGGCGGTTGCTACGGGCATTGAGTTGCCCATAAGTCCATTGCTGGTCCTGGCAATCAACAGCCAGCGCATCAGGTGTCAGTTCCACTTGCCGCTCGAAACGGGCAATCAGGTCCACTTCGCGCTGCAAGGCCTGGGCTGGCAGGTTCCATGGGCGCTCGTCCAGCGCGTGATCGGCATTGGCCAGATCGATATCCCACAGGCGTGCTTCAGGTTGTTTCAGCATGCCTTCGAGCAGATTGCGATATTCGTCGGCATAGCGTTGCGCAGTGCGTGGCAGGAACAGGTCGGTGTTGTACTCCAGCACGCACTGCCAGTCCTCACCGTGCTGCTCGATATGCAGACCGATATCCACCAGTGCGCTGTCGCTTTCGACATTCAGGCGCTGCACCGGCACGCCGGCAAAATTGTGCTCCACCGATGCGCCGACATCTCGCTGGATCAGGTTGAACAGTGCCTGGAACAGCGGCGTATGGCTCAGGTCGCGGCGCACTTGCAGGGCTTCCACCAAACGCTCGAACGGCACGTCGCCATGCTGTTGCGCCGCCAGATGTGTGGCTTGCAGTTGCTGCCAGAACTGCTCGACCGATTGCAGCGGATCAATGCTGCTGCGCAAGACCTGAGTGGTGGCGAAATAGCCGATCAGGTTATCGGTATGGGCTTGATGGCGATGAGCGACAGGCAGACCGATCCAGATTTCACGCTGGCCAGAGTGTCTGGCCAACAGGGTTTTCCAGGCAGCCAGCAAGGGTGCGAACGCCGTCAGGCCATGACTTTGAGCGGTTTCCCGCAACTGACCGACCAACGTGGCGGGCAGGCTGAAGCGCAGGCGCTGGCCGTTGTAGCCTTGCTCCGCAGGGCGAGGCAAATCAGTTGGCAGGTTCAGCACCGGCGGCTCGCCTGCCAGGGTCTTGCGCCAGTATTCAAACTGCGACTCGATCAGCGCCTGCCCGGCCGGGCCTTGCCAACTCGCCGCAATGTCGGAGAACTGCAACGGCAGTGGCGGCAGGCAAGCATTGCGGCCTTCCAGAATGGCCTGATAGATCAGTTGCAGTTCATTGAAGAAGATATCCAGTGAACGGGCGTCAGCGATGATGTGATGCAGCGTGACCTGCAACACGCTTCGGCCTTGACCTTGATACACGCGCACTCTGAACAGCGGCGATGCCGTGAGATCGAAAGTGCGCTGTGCTTCCTGGCTCAGTTTTTGTGCGAAGGCTGACGAACGTTCGTCGACTTCCAGCGGCTCGATGCTCACCTGCACCGCTGCCTGATCCTCGACACGCTGGCGTGCGCCTTCGGCGGTGTCGCTGAATACCGTGCGCAGGCTGTGCTGACGGCTGATCAGTTGGGTCAGGGCCTGCTCCAGCACTGCCGGTTGCAGAACTGCATCCAGACGCAAGGCCAGAGACAGATGATAAGCCTGGGTATCGCCTTGCAGACGATCCAGGAACCACAGACGCTGCTGGGTGAAATGCAGCGGTGCCAAAGGCTCCTTGAAAGGACGCAGGATGCCTTCGGACTCAACACTGATCGCCGCCAGTTGCGCAGCCAGATCCCGCAGGACCGGGTGCTCGAACAGCGTGCGCAATGGCAGGCGTCTACCATGCTGTTCGGCAATACGCGCCACCAGACGCGCCGCCAGCAGCGAATGGCCGCCCAAGGCGAAGAAATTATCCTCGGCACCAATGTCGTTGCTGCCCAACAGCTCTTCCCAGAGCCGCGCCAGTTCCTGCTCCCACTCGCCGGAAAGCACACCGCGATGGCCGTCGCGCTGGAGCGGCTCCGGCAACGCCTTGCGATCAACCTTGCCGCTCGGGCTCAACGGCAAGGTGTCCAGATGCACAAACTGACTTGGCAGCATGTAGTCCGGCAGTTGTGCGCCAAGGGTTTCGCGCAGCAGCGTTTCATCCTGCACATCGCCAGCGTAATAACCCACCAGCCGCGCCGCTTCACCGTTGCCCAGCAGCACGACAGCCGCCTCGCGAACGCCGGGGATACGCGCCAGCAATGCTTCGATTTCCCCCAGTTCGATACGGAAACCGCGCAGTTTGACCTGGAAGTCCAGACGACCCAGGTAATCCAGACTGCCATTGCTGTTGCGGCGTACCCGGTCACCGGTGCGGTACATGCGGGCGCCGGCCACGAATGGGTCGGGCAGGAATGCCGCTGCGGTCAGTCTTGGCGCGGCGAAGTAGCCACGGCCCAGGTTGGCACCGGCCAGATACAGTTCACCGGGAACGCCTGCGGCCACAGGTTGCAGGTCGGCATCCAGAACATAGGCAGCGGTATTGGCCACAGGCTGCCCGATGGGCACTTCCACGCCAGTCTCACTGCCATTGCGGATCTCGAAGGTGCTATAGACCGTTGCCTCTGTCGGCCCGTAACCGTTGATGACCCTGGCTCCCCTGCCCTCGATGGCTTCGGCCAGCGCACAGGGCAAGGCTTCGCCACCGGAAATGGCCCGCACACCTTGCCAACTGCGCGAGGTATGAGCAACCAGCATCCGCCAGGTCGCTGGCGTGGCCTGCATGACCGTCGGTTGTGAAGCCAGCAGCAGTTGATCGATGGCTTGCGGGTCCCGCGCCTGTTCACGATCAGCCAGCAGGATGCTTGCGCCATGGGCCAGCGGTAGCAGCAGTTCGACAATGGCAATGTCGAAGGTCGCGGTAGTCAAGGCCAGCACCCGGTCCTGACTGGTCAGCGGCAGGACTTGCCCGACAGCCAGCATCAGGTTCATCAGGTTGCCACGGCTGATCGCCACACCTTTGGGCTTGCCGGTGGAGCCTGAGGTGTACAGCACGTAGGCGAGTTGATCCGCTGTCCATGCCGGTGTCCGGAGTGCTTCGGTCGAGTTCAGAGTGTCGATATCCAGCAACGGCACGCCGCTGTTCCACTCGGCCAACGCTTCCAGGCTCGCGGCAGTGCCCAGGCATATCCGGGGTTGCGCAGCTTCCAGAATGTAACGACCACGTTCCGGTGGCGTGTCTTCGGCCAGCGGCACATAGGCTGCGCCAGCCTTGAGGATGGCCAGCATGGTCGTAGGCAGACGGGCATCGCGGGGCAAGCTGAAGGCCACACGATCTTCGATACCGACACCATGGGCCTGCAACACTGCTGCCAGTCGTTCGGCTGCCTGATTCAGTTCGGCATAGGTAAGGCGCTGATTGCCTGACAGGACGGCAATGGCGTCGGGCTGACGGGCAACCTGAAGGTCAAAGGCCTGGAGAATGTCCTGATGGCCATCGACTTCAGGGCCGTCGAGACGTGCCAAGGCACGTTCGGCAGGTTGCCAGGCCAGTTCACCCAGGGCTTTTTCCGGTTGGTCGAGCAAGGCATCCAGCAGTGCCAGATATTGACCGGCCATGATTTGCACGGTCTGCTCGCGGAACAGATCGCTGCTGTATTGCAGGCTCAGGCTGATGCCATGCTCGCTGTCACGCACATCCAGGTGCAGGTCGCACAAGGCGCTGTCCGGACGGTTGTCCAGTGGCTCGGCGATGACATCGGTCAGCTCGAAACGCTCCAGCGCATTGCCCGGGAAGTAGTTGAACATGACCTGGAACAGCGGGTTGTAACTGACTTGCCGCGCCACTCCGAGTTGTTCGATCAGGTAATCGAACGGCAAATCCTGATGGGACTGCACCGACACGGAAAGTGCCTGCAACTCGCTCATCAATTGCAACAGGCTGCGCTCGCCGGACAGCTTCTTGCGGTACACCAGCGTATTGACGAAGCAGCCGACCAGAGGCTGCAACGCTGCATGATGCCGGTTGGCAGCCGGCACCCCGACAATGATGTCGTCTTCACCGCTGCGGCTGCGCAACAGCAACTGGAATGCAGCCAGCATCGGGACAAAATTGCTCCAGCCGTGACGGGCGCTGAAGGCCCGCAAGCGTGCGGTCAACGCTTCAGGCAGGCGCTGCTCGACGCGCCCGCCGTTCTGGCTGGCCTGGACGGGACGCGGGAAATCTGCCGCCAGTTCCAGTACCGGCAATTCACCTGCCAGTTGCCCGCGCCAGAAGCTCAGTTCCTGTTCGCAGGCCTTGCTGCTCATCCATTGATGCTGCCACAGGGCGTAATCGGCGTATTGCATCGATACTGCCGGGGCATCTGCGGCCAGGCCTTGACGAAGATTGCGGTACTGCTTGCACAAACCATCGATGATCAGTTGCAGGGACCAGCCATCGGCAACGATGTGATGGCAGTTCAGCGACAGGACAAACGCTTCGGGCGCCAGACGATAAAGCCTGGCACGCAGCAACGGTGCGGCTTCCAGATCGAACGGCGTCATTGCATCCTGGCGCAGCAGGTCGTGCAGTGCTTCTTCGCTGCGTACGTCGATCAGTGGCAGCTCAAGCTCGCTACGGGGCAGAATCACCTGGCTCGGCCCCTCGGCCCCGCTGATGAAGCCGGTGCGCAACACTTCATGACGGTCGAGCAAGGTCTGCAAGGCTGCCTGCAGGTCGGCGATACTCAGATCACCGGTCAGGCGCACCGCGCCGGCCAGGTTATAGGCCGGGCTTTGCGGGTCTAGCTGTTGCAGGAACCACAGCCGTTGCTGGGCAAAGGACAGCGGCAGTTTTTCAGGACGCGGCAAGAGCGTCGGCGATGACTTGGCGGTATCGGTACGGTTTTCCAGCCAGTCGGCCATGGCCGCGATGGTTGGCCGCTCGAATACCACGCGCAGTGGCAGATCTTTACCGCTGAGCTTGCCGATCAGGCCGATCAGTTGCGTGGCCAGCAGTGAATGGCCGCCCAGTTCAAAGAAGTTGTCTTCGACACCGACCTGATCGAGCCCCAGCACGCTTTGCCAGGCTTCGACCATCTGGCCTTGCAGCTCGCTGCTTGGCGCCACATAACGAGCCTGGCTTTGCGCGGCAAAATCCGGCGCAGGCAAGGATTTGCGGTCGATCTTGCCGTTGCCATTGAGCGGGAAGCGCTCCAGGAACATGAATGCACTCGGCGTCATGTACGGCGGCAGATTACCGAGCACATGCTCGCGCAAAGCTTCGATGCCCGGCTGGGTATCGGCTACCACATAGGCCACCAGCACTTTGGAGCGCTGCTGATCATCGCGGGCCACCACCACCGCTTCCCGGACACCTGGGTAACGGGTCAGGCAGGCTTCGATTTCGTCCAGTTCGATACGATGTCCACGGATCTTGACCTGATGGTCGGTACGACCGACGTATTCCAGATCGCCATTGGGCAGGAAGCGCGCCAGGTCGCCCGTGCGGTAGATACGGCTGCCATCGTTGGCAATCGGGTCCGGTAAAAACACCGCCGCCGTGCGTGCCGGGTCGGCCATGTAACCGCGACCGACACCCACACCGGCAACGAAGATTTCCCCCACTGCACCGGCAGGAATGGGTTGCAGGTCGGCATTGAGCAGGTAAAGACGGTTGTTGAGTGTGGCGCGGCCAATGGGCACGTTGATGCGTTGCTCGGGCAAACGCTCAAGCAACGGATGGAACGCCACGTCATCGGAGCATTCGGCCGGGCCATAGGCGTTCATCAACGGGATCGCGGGATAACGCTCGAACCAGCGCCGTGCCAGGGCTGGTGGCAGCGCTTCGCCGGTGGCCAGTACCCAGCGCAGACGCGAACGGTCCAGGCCTGCATCGAGCAGGCTCTGCATCAGCGACGGCACCGCTTCAAGAATGCTGATGCCATGCCGCTCGATGGCTGACGCCAGATCGTCGGGGTTCTGCACCACGCAATCGCCAAGAATCACGGTCCGCGCACCCAGCACCATACCGGCCAGGGTTTGCCAGACGGAGATGTCGAAACATTGCGGCGCGGTCTGGGCAATCACGTCATTGGCATCGAGCCCAAGCCCCGGCAGTTTGCCGAGAATATTGTTGAGCATGCCCGCGTGGGCCACCATCGCGCCCTTGGGCGTGCCGGTGGAGCCGGACGTGAAGATGCAATAGGCCAGCGAGTTGTCATGAACCGGAATGTTCAGGTCGTCATCGCTGTAACTGCTCAATACCGACGTGTCGTAGAGCACCGACTTGAGTGGCTGCTCCAGGAGTTCCACGGCCTCCATCGCCAGCTCGCCCTGCCCTGCGCTGTGGATCAGCAAGGGCGTGCGGCTCTGGCGCAGCACCTGAGCCAGACGTTGTGGCGGGTTGCGCGGATCGAGTGGCAGCCAGCCTGCACCGGCCTTGAGGGTCGCGACGATCATCACCACCAGATCCAGACCACGCTCGTCGAACACTGCGATCAAGTCGTCGGATTTGACACCCACGGCCCGCAGATGCCGGGCCAGACGGTTGGCCGCACGGTTCAACTGGTCGAAAGTCAGGCTCTGTTCGCCATGCACAATGGCCACGCGATCAGGCGTCTGGCGAACCTGTTGCTGCAAGCGCTCGATGTACAAGGGTTGCAGCAGTTGCTCATCGGCGGCCAGACCACCACCGGCCCAGACCTGATGCTGAAGGGCAATTTCACGCTCATCGAGCATGGCCAGATGATGCAAGGGCGTGTCGGGCTTCGCGCTCAGCGCTTCACCCATGTTCAGCAGCAAGGTCTGGAAGTGGCGCAACATCTGCTCGATTTCTTCGCGCAGGAACCAGTCGGTCTGATAGGTCAGTTGCAAATGCAGACGTTCGCCCGGAACGATCACCACAGTCACGGGGTAGTTCGTGTGGGTTCGGTTGGCCATGTCGCTGATCAGATAATCCAGCTGGCTCTGACGCAGGTCGGAAGCAATCGGCGCGTTCTCGAACACGAACAGGCTCTGGAACAGATCCTGACGCTGCACTTCACTCCAGCGCTGGATTTCGGCCAGGGAAACGCTTTCGTGCTCCCGCAGGCTCAGGTTCTCGGTCTGCAAGGCTTTGAGCCATGGGCCCAGCGCATCGTCCGGCTGCCAGCTCCAGCGTAGCGGCAGGCTATTGATAAACAGGCCGACAATGCTTTCCATACCCTGCAAGTGAACCGGACGCCCGGCCACAGTGATACCGAACACCAGATCGCGATCACCGCTGTAGCGCGCGAGCAACAAAGCCCAGGCGCCCTGCACCAGAGTGTTCAGGGTAATGCCGTGGCGGGCAGCGGTGTTTTGCAGGCTTTGGGTCTGTTCGAGAGTCAGATGCTCGACGCAGTCTTCAACGGGCTCGGCGACATCCTGGATACGCCCCACATGGCCAAAGCCAAACTCGTTGGGCGTATCGAAACCAGCCAGGCGTTGCTGCCAGAAGTCCTGATGATCTTCCGGTTTCTGGGTTTCCAGCCAGCGAATGAAATCGCGGTACGGACGCGGTGCCGGCAGGTTCAGGCGGAGGCCCTCCTGAGCAGCGCGGTAGCCGTTGAGGAAGTCCATCATGATGATCGAGAAGCACCAGGCATCCATCAGGATGTGGTGATAACTGCGCACGAACTGATAGGTGTCGGGTGCAATCTTGTACAGCCTGACCCGCATCAAGGGTGCCTTGGTAAAGTCCAGCCCTTGGGCGCGTTCTTCGCTCAGCAACTGCTCAAGACGGTCCTGTTGCTCGCTGTCACTCAGGTGCGACCAGTCTTCATAGGTGATCGGCAGTTCGACCTGCTTGTGTACCACCTGCATCGGACGCTTTTGCTGCTTCCAGACAAAAGAAGTGCGTAGCAACTCGTGACGCTCCACCACCTGCGCCCAGGCCTGGCGGAAAGCGTCCAGATCGAGGTCGGGCATGACCATGACATGGCGATATTGCAGCAGGTACATCCCCTTGCCGGGGTGCAGCAGGCTGTGGAACAGCAATCCTTGCTGCATGGGAGCCAACGGGTAAATCGCTTCGATATTGCGCGAAAGTGCTTTGACCTTGTCGTTCATGCTGACGGTATCCGAACCTTTAATGTAGGGGACGCAGGGGTGTCACTGCTCAAGCTGTTCGAGCAGGCCCAGGAATTCATCGTCGGACAGGCCTGAGTCAGCGAAGTCCGAAGCCGTGGCGCGGCCAGCCGTTGGAGACAGACAGTGCTCCAGCAAGGCGCCGATCTGCTGCACAAACTGTTGCGCCAATCCATTTACCAGCGCGTGGTCATGCACGTGCGGGGCATAGCGCCATTCGATATGCAGTCGTCCTTCGTTCTCCAGCACCGTTACATCCAGCCAGTGGGTGCGGCGGGTATTGTCCGCACGCATGCCAGGACAGATCGGCCGGGACAGGCGCCAGAGACGCGACGCTCCAAGCCATTGATCGACACGGCCCAGATAGTTGAAGGTCAGCAGCGAGGCCGCTTTCAGCTCATTGGCCGGGTCGAGGCGCAACAGGCCGTAGCCGATGCCTTGCTCGGGGACCCGGCGCAGAGCTTCCTTGGCCGCAATGATCGAGGACTCAAGGTCCCAGGAAGTCTTGACTGCCAGAGGGTAGCGACTGGTGTGCCAGCCCACAGAGCGGGACAAGTCAGGGCCTTGTTCCCAGCCGCTGCGACCATGGCTTTCCAGCTCAAGGGTGACTCGCTCGCGCCCTTGCCATTGGCCGATGACACCGGCCAGTGCCGCCACCAGCAGATCCTGGACCTGAGTGCCGTAGGCTGAGTGGCAATCGCCTTGCAACAATTGCGTCTGCTCAACCGAAAGTTGCGTATCCAGAGTGCGGCTTTCGCCGTATTCATTGGTCTGCTCCAGGGCTACGCCTTCAGCAACCAGTTGCTCATGCCAGTAATCCACCTGAGCCAGTACTTCGGGTTCGCTGCGATGGCGCTGCAAGGCTTCGCTCCACACATGGAAACCCGCCGAGACGGCTGGCAGAGCCAGGTTCGGTTGCAGGTACAGGCTTTCCAGTTCTTCCAGCAGTACTTGCCATGACACCGCATCCACCAGCAGGTGATGGGCCGTACACAACAGCTCCCGGCTGTGGGAGAAATACACCCAGCGGATCAAGGGTGCCTGATCGAGGCTGAAACCCTGCTGCCAGCGTTGCAGCAAGGCCTCGCTCAGAGGCTCCTGCTCCACGTGCAACAGCGCTTCGGCCTGCCTTTCGGAAAAGGCCTGATAACGTTGTTGCCAACCGTTTTCCGAGGCCTCGAAGGTCAGGCGCAGGCTGGCATGGCGTTTGAGCAATGCGCCAACGGCCTGGGTAAAGCGTTCCTGATCCAGTGGCTCGTCCAGTGCCAGCAACAGCGACTGGTTCCAGTAGCCGGGCCGGGTTTGCTGCTGAGCGAAGAACCATTCCTGAATCGGTGTCAAGGCAAAGGCTGTGGTGGGTTCCTGGGCCTTTGGTGTTGCACCTTCGTTTGCCGCGCCAAGGTCAACCACCTGCTCTGCCCAACCGCGCACGGTGGGGAACTCGAAGATTTGCTTGGGCTTGAGTTGCAGGCGTTGCTGCTTGGCCTTGGCGATGATCTGCAAACTCAGAATCGAATCACCACCTGCCGTGAAGAAGTTGTCGTCGGCACTCAGGTCAGGCTTGTCGAGAATCTCACGGGCGATTTCCAGCAGGCGTTTTTCGAGTTTGCTCTGCGGTGTCTGCGCCACTCGCGCCAAGGCCCGCACGCTTTGCTCGGCGAACAATTGCTTGGGCGTCATCAGGATTTGTTGCTGACGCGCCAGAGCAATGATTTGCAGGCCGAGGATGGAGTCACCGCCATGGGCGAAGAAGTTATCGTCCGGCCCGAGTTCGGGCTTGCCAAGCAGTGTCCGCCAGATATCCAGCAAGGTGCTTTCAACGGCATTCAGGGGTTGATTGCCTGTCGGCTCTGCCGAAGACGACTGAACCGGCGCCTGCTCGCTCAGATGTTTCAATGCCTGACGATCGACCTTGCCATTAGCCAGTAAGGCAAAGCGCTCAAGGCAATGCCACTGGGCTGGCTGCATATAGTCCGGCAGTTGCGTTTGCAGAACGCTCTGGATGTCGGCCAGAGCCTGCGGCGGCGCAATCAGGAAGGCCACCAGACGGTTGCCGGTCAACGGCGTCGGGATGTTCAGCACCCGGACATCACTGACCTGCGCCATGGCACGCAATTGGGCCGCGACTTCTGCCGGTTCTACCCTGTAGCCGCGGATCTTGACCTGTTCATCGAGCCGGCCAAGAAATTCCACCTGGCCCTGATGATTGAGTCGTACCCGGTCGCCGGTGCGATAGCCGTACTCACCAAAACGGGCGTGATCCGCATCTGGAGCGCTGAGATAGCCCGGTGCGACTGTTGCGCCCTGAATGTACAGCTCGCCGCTGACGCCAATCGGCAACAATGCGCCATCGGGCGAACGCACGCTGACCTGAACATTGGCCAGTGGTCGCCCTAACGGTGCAGCACCGCTGTCATCGACTTCATGGGTCAGGACGCCGACCGTGGTTTCGCTGGGGCCGTAGTGGTTGACGATGCGCAGATCCGTTTTCAAGGTGCGCAAGCGGCTGACCAGATCATGGCCCAGCGCTTCGCCGCCTGTGACCAGACACTGGCGCGGCAGTAAGCGCTGCGGATCTCTGGCGACCAGCAAGGCGTTGAGATGTGACGGCACGATCTTCAGCAGATCGACGGGCTCACGCTCCAGCACGGCGGCCAGTTCCTCGGCGTCGAAGGCCAGTTCCTCGCCCAGCAGGCGCAGACGGCGGCCACTGAGCAAGGCCCCGAACAAGGCCGTATGCCCAAGGTCGGTCGCGCAACTGGCGAGGCTGGCCAGGCTGGCATCAGCGCTCAGGTTCAGGCGTTCAAGACAACCGGTCACGTAATGAATCAGGTTGCCCTGGCTGACCTTCACCCCTTTTGGCTTGCCACTGGAGCCCGAGGTGTACACCACGTAAGCTGTCAGGTCTGCCGCCAGCGCGGCGCGCAACGGCGAATCACTGAATAGCGGCGCAGAAGGTATTGGCAGCCAGCGCACCTGTTCCGACAACCATTCGGGGCGCGCCCCTTCGCCAACCAGCACCTCAGGCGTGGCATCCAGGCAAATGTCCTGCAAGCGCGACTGCGGCCATTGCGGGTCGAGGGCCAGATAAGTCGCGCAACACTGCCAGGCCGCGAGCATATGCATCACCAGTTCGCGACTGCGCGGCAGGCACAAGGCAATCCGCTTGCCCGCCAGACTCAAACCGTCCTGCAAACGCTCGCCACGGGCGACCACCGCACGGCCGAGTTCGGCATAACCGAGAACGCCCTCTTCATCCTGCAACGCAATCGCTTGAGGTTGCAGGGCGCACTGTTGAGTGAAAGCCTGCCAGGCATTGTCGATGGCCAGCGGCACGTCCTCGCCCTTCAGGAAGGATTGCTGCTGCGCAGCCAGCCAGTCCAGTTCGGCAAAAGGCACTTCGGGTTGTTCGAGCACTGCATGTACCAGGGCCACGAACTGGTCCCGATAACGTTCGATGGTTTGATGGAGGTACAACGCCTTGCTGTAGCGCCACCGGCACAGGAAGCCTTCTTCCTCGTCGATGACCACCATGTTCAGTTCGTGTGCGGCACCGCGCTGTTCCGAGATCAAGCGGTCGACATATTGCTCGAAAGGCGCGATACGCTCCTTGTTGAGGGTGAACATATGCTGGAACAGCGGCGCCCTGCCCATCTGCCTTGGCAAATCGAGCTGTTTGACCAGACGCGAGAACGGATAGTGACGGTGTTGCAGGGCCTGTTTGACGGTGGCGTCCACCTGTTTTGCCCACTCGCCACTGGACAAGTCGCGGCGCAGACGGCAACGGATCGGCAGCGGGTTGACCAGATAGCCCGGCAGATTGAGGTGTTCACGCCGCAAGCGCCAGCCGCTGGGCGTCCCGAGCACGAAGTCGTCCTGCCCCGACAGCACGCCGAGAAACTGCTGGAACAGCGAGAACCAGAGCACATAAGGCGTTACGCCCAGACCACGGGCGACGGCACGGATTCTGGCCGTAGCAGCCGGATCGAAGCGAACAGACAACTCGCCGCCCTTGAATGCCTGATTGCTGCCATACGGAAAGTCAGTCGGCAATTCCAGTGCAGGGGCTTCGGCCAGTTGTGCCTGCCACCATGCCAGTTCAGCAGGTTCGGCCGCTTCGCTGCGAATATGCAGATCACTGCAATAATCGCGATACGCATCGGGATTTACAGGAGGCAGCGTCTGGTCATTGACCAATGCGAACAACTCATTGAGCACAATGTAGAACGTGGCCAGATCCGCAGCGATGTGATGAATCACCAGCAATACGCTGTATTCGGTCTCGCTACCCTGTGAATTGCTCAAAAGAACGACGCGACTGACTTCACCGGCTTCCAGATTGAACGGCGCATCGGCCAGCTCGGTAATACGCTGTTGCAGGGTTTCGGCGTTTGCTGCCTGCAATGCAACACGCTGCAACGGCCGGACCTTCTCGCGATGACTCCATTGCAGCAACTCGCCATTGCGTTCGGCATAAGCCGTACACAGCATCGGGTAGCGCTGCTGCACCTTGGCCCAGGCATCTTGCAGGCGCTGGGGGAAATCCTCGGTAAAGAACTGCGCCTTGAGACGACCGGCATAAGCAATGTTGTAGGCGCAGCTTTCAGGCTCCAGACGCTGGAGAAACCAGAGCGCCTGCTCGTTATCCGTCAATGGTCGGGCATCGAAATAATCGGGGTGCTGTTGCAGCCATTGCAGCACTTCGGGGCCCTGGGCCTGCAACTCGGCTACCAGCTCAGCGTTCAAGTCGCCCTGCGATCCATGGGCAATGGCCAACTGGCCTTCAGCTATAGACAGGCGAATTCCGCGCAGCCAGCAGCGATGCATCAGGCGATCCATTTGATGTCCTTTTTCTACTTGTTCAAAGTAAGCCGCCCATTGCGACGGCTTTCTGAAAGAGAGTGCTCAGCTTGCCGAAGCAGGCTCCGCCATGGCGACCACGACCTTGCGTGCGCCCTGGAATGTCGAGCGGCCGTGGGCCACCAGCATGTTGTCGAGCATCAGCACGTCACCGGCCTGCCAGGGGAAACTCACCTGGCAACGCTGGAGAACAGCGCGCACATGCTCAAGAGCTTCCAGCTCGATAGGTGAACCGTCGCCGTAAAACACGTTACGTGGCACACCCTCTTCGCCAACGATGGAAATCAGCGTTTCGCGTACCGCTGGTGCAAGGTTGGAGATATGAAACAGGTGCGCCTGATTGAACCATACCCATTCACCGGTAACCGGATGCTGGGCAACGGCCTGACAGACCTGGCGAGTGGAAAGCTCGCCATCGTCATTCCATTCGAATTCGATATTGCTGGCCCGGCAGAAGCGCTCGACCTGCTCACGGTCTTCAGTGCTGAAAGCCTGTTGCCAGGGCAGATCCAGACCGTTGCCGTAGTTGCGCACATACATCAGGCGCTTGTCGGCAAAACGCTGGCGGATGACCGGGTCCAGTTGCTGGTAGACCAGACGGCTGTCGGCAATCGGGGTTTCACCACCGACCTGGGCCGCCTGCACGCAATGAAACCAGATCTTCATTGGCCAGTTCAGCGAATAGGACTGTTCATTGTGCAAAGGGATGATCTGGTGAGCCGGGTATTCGGTGGAGGTATAGACCCGGTTGTTGAGCTTGGTACGTGGTGTGGAAGCGTAGTCGTAGGTCAGCAGCTCATGGCCGAAACTACAGGCAAACGCTTCGAAGTCGGCCTCACCCTTGAAGGCAAAACCACGAAACAGAACACCACCGGCACGCGGCAGTTCAGTCTCGACTACCTGCTGAATCTGCTCGCGATGGGCTTGCCAGGTATCACCGGCAGCCGGAGCCTGAAATATGAACGGCAGAGTCTGTTCGCTATCGGGGAAAACCTCCATGGATTGAACTTGCGTACGCGCCAAACCCGTTTCCATTTGAAACCCCTCGCCATTCGGATAAGCGTATTTTTGGAGAGCGCAAATTAATACAAACGAGTAACAACATCAATAGAGAATGATTGTCATTTATGACTTTTGTATCGAAATTGACACATTTCATTGAGCCTGCAGTACGCTCTCCCGCTCACCGATATGCGACATCAGCAGATAGGCAGATCCCAGCAGCCCTTGCATCGTATCGGCATAGCGGCTGCGGTTCAGATACAGGAACTGGCG
The DNA here is from genome assembly GCF_015471405.1 of Pseudomonas cichorii. Classification (GTDB taxonomy): domain Bacteria; phylum Pseudomonadota; class Gammaproteobacteria; order Pseudomonadales; family Pseudomonadaceae; genus Aquipseudomonas; species Aquipseudomonas serbiensis. The sequence continues at coordinate 314,969 of NZ_BLVZ01000001.1, read as the reverse complement.
GTTTTTGACCGCAAACAGATTCTGCCATTGCGGGGACTTGCGGAAGGCGGCTGTGCTGGTCTCCGAATCTAGCAACTCCTCATATGTATCAATAATGAAATCACTGTTGAAGTCGCCAATTCGCTCCAGACTGTAGGGAACGTTCTGCCTTGCCGCGCTGTAAGCCGGCACACGCCCGAGGCCAAAATCGGTGATGACATCATCCATTCCTCCACGGCCGATCAACTGAAAGCCATCGGTGTAGACCTCAAGCGTCGTGACGGTGATTCGCGAAGGGTCCTTGACCCGTTTCTTGAACTCTTTGACGACCCATTGGTACTCGCCCAGCATTTCGGCGTAGCGCTGCTGCTTGCCGACCAGTTCGGCGAGTTCCCTGGCGTAGGTCTTGATATCGCTTTCACGTGCAGGCAACAGCACCACCGGCGCAATCTTGCTGAGCTTTTCCTTGATATCCGCGTGATATGACAATCCGACGATCAGATCGGGCTTCAAGGCGGCAATCGCTTCCAGATCGGGTGCCTGATGCGAGCCGATATATTGAATGCCTGTCACATCGAAGCGTTCCTGGGTGCCGCGAAACAGCACATCGGAAAACAGCTTTTTACGGCCTGTGGAGCCGCAGGGTTTGACGCCCAGTTCCAGCAATTGCGTGGTCAGGCTGAAGTCATGCAGCGACACGATGCAATGCGGTGCCACAGGCACTTCGACCCGCCCAAAGCTATTCTCGAACACCTTGGTTTCAGCGGCGCCGGCCTCTACAGCCAGCAATGCCAGAGGCACACACAACATGCCCACCACACCTCGGAAAAATCCTTTCACCCGCGCTTACCCCCAGAGTATTTGTTTTTAGCGATTGCGCTGACGCGCCAATAACACAATCAGATAAGGCGCACCGATGATTGCGACCACCAGCCCTGCCGGCAACTGCAAGGGCGGGAAAACGCCCCTTCCCAGCGTGTCGCCGGCCAGCACCAGCAACGCGCCGAACAGCGCCGACAAAGGCATCAATGCCCCATGGCGATCACCTGCCAGTTGCCGCGCCAGATGCGGAGCCACCAGACCGACAAACGTCATGGTGCCGACATTCGCCACTGCCGCCGCCGTCAGCATGACGCTGCACAGTAGCAAGGCAATCATGACGCCCGTGACATTCAAGCCTCTGCTGAGCGCAACCTTTTCGCCCAGTTGCAGCAGGTTCAACTGCCGATGGCAGAACAACAACGGCACACCCGCCAGCAATAACCAGAGCCCAAGGCTGTTGACCTGCGCCCAACCGGCCCGATGCAGACTGCCGCCCAGCCACATCAGGGCCGACTCCACCTGATCGATATTGCCGTAAGTGATCAGCAGATCGGCGACGGCACTGAGCATGGCAGTAAGCCCCACGCCGACCAGAATCAGACGCAACGGCGAGATGCCCTGGCGCCAGGACAGCAGCGCAACAAAGAACGCCACGGCCAGACCGCCTGCCAGTGCTGCCAATGGATACAGCTCCAGCGGCAGAAGCCCGGGCCAGAGCACAATGATCAGCAGCATGGTGACGCTGGCACCCGACTCCACACCCACCAGACCGGGTGCCGCCAGCGGGTTGCGGGTCAGCGATTGCATCAACAGACCGGCCAGTGACATGGCCGCACCGGCCAGGATCGCCAGTACCACACGGGGCAATCGCAGCTCCCAGAGCAGATTGCGTACTGTCGGGCTGGCCTCCTCGGGTGCCAGCAATGCTTGCCAGGCCTGGGCGACACTCAGGGAAAAACTGCCCACGGTCAGTGCGTACAGCGCCAGCCCAATGACGGCACATGTCAGCACCAGCACAGAAATCAGGTCGATGGGCCGGGCAATCCAGGGCAGCAACGGCAAGGTTCTGGGCAGGGTCAGTACGGCGCGCCTCATTTGACCTTCCTCAACACCAGGATGACAAAAACGGGGCCGCCGATCAGCGCGGTCACGATGCCGGTATTGAGCTCGAACGGGCTGACCACGGTGCGAGCTGCGATGTCCGCCAGAATCAGCAGCAGCGCACCAAGCAAAGGCGCTGCCAGTAGCAGCCGACGATAGTCATCGCCAAACAGCAGGCGTGCCGCATGCGGCACTACCAACCCGACAAACCCGATAGGCCCTGCCAGCGCCACGGCACACCCGGACAACAAGACCACCGAGGCCAGCCCGAACACGCGCATCTTCAATAGATTGACGCCCATGCCCGCAGCAGCCTGCGGCCCCAGGCGATGAGCATTCAAGGCTCTCACGTTGATCAGGCACAGGAACATGCCCAGCAAGACATAGGGCCAGACCCAGGCCTGCATCGTGCCGCCAGTCACGCCGATGGAACCGGTAAGCCAGCGGCGCAGACTGTCGAGGCCCTGCTGATCGAGCAGCAACAGAATTGAAGTGACTGCACTGAACAGCGCCGCAATCATGGCCCCCGACAGCGTCAGTCGAATCGGGTTATGGCCCCTGCCCGCCAATAGCAGAACGCCGATGGCAGCCGTCAGCGCACCGGCAAAGGCAAATAACGGGATCATCGACAAATCGTTGCCCGGCATCACCAGCAGCCCGAACACCACGAACAGCGCAGCACCGCTATTGATACCGAGAATCCCGGGGTCGGCCAACGGGTTATCGCCGACCGCCTGCATGATGGTGCCGGCAAGCCCAAGACTGGCGCCCACCAACAGCGCGACCAGCAAACGCGGCAGACGGCTGCCACGAATGACGCTGTGGTCCGGGTTGCCCGGCGCATAGGCAACCAGTGCCTGCCAGGTCTCGTGCCAGGGAATGCTTTTTGCGCCGACCGCCAGATGAAGCAGCGCTGCAAGGGCAATTGCCATCAACAAACCCAGCCAGACAGGCAATCGCAAGCCGTGACTCACATCGCCTCCCGCACAGTCAGCGGCTTGCTTCGACTCGATTGCGGAACGCACAACAGGTCACCGGAATAAGGGTCGGTGATGATATGTGCATCCAGATCGAAGACCGCCTTGAGGTTTTCCCGGGTGAACACCTCGGCAGGCGCGCCCTGGGCCAGCAAGTGACCTTCACGCATCATCACCAGATGATCGGCGTAACGCGCAGCCTGGTTCAGGTCATGCAGCACGGCCACGATGGTCTTACCTTGCTCGCGAAGGTCCACCAGCAGCTCAAGCAGCGTGATCTGGTGCGCGATATCGAGGAAGGTGGTCGGCTCGTCCAGCAGAATCACCGGAGTGTCCTGGGCCAGGGTCATGGCAATCCAGCAACGCTGCAACTGTCCGCCCGACAGGGTTGCCAGCGAGCGATCAAGCAAAGGCTTGATACCAGTCAGTTCAATGGCGCGGTCAATGGCCTGCTGATCCTGCTCGGACCATTGGCGCCACCAGCTCTGCCAGGGGAAACGGCCTTGCATGACCAGCTCACGCACACTCATGCCCGCGGGTGATGTTGCACGCTGGGGCAGCAATGCCATCTGTTGTGCCAGCGCCCGACGTGAGTACTGGCGCAGCGGTTTGCCGGACACCTGAACCTCGCCAGCGCTCGGGCGCAGCATATGCGCCAGTACATTGAGCAAGGTGGTCTTGCCACATCCATTGGCACCGATCAGCGCCGTGAAACGGCCTTCGGGGATGTCCAGGCTGACGCCGTTGAGAATCTGCTGCTCACCATAGCTCAACCGCACTCCGGTGGCTTTCAGCATGGCCTTCCCTCCACTCGGGAGAGGGCTAATCGAATCACTCATCGAGCAATGCCCTGCATCGTTTTTTTGTCCCGTCAGGCTATGAGGGGCATAAGTGGGCCACATAATGTATCGAAAATGAAATAAATCTGTGTCTTTGTAACAATCTTAATGCAAAACCTTATCATTTACAGATAAAGTACGGCCAGTTGACACCAGCCCGGTTGAGCGCCTGACAACACAGGATCCAGGGCATATATAGCTATTCCACAAGCCACACTGCAAATCCAAGGACTCTCTCGATGCTCGAAAGAAAAACAACAGCTAGCACCGAAAAACATTACACACGACGCCCTCCTGTGTTTCACCTGACTACCCTGGCATTGGCTTTGAGCAGCGTCATCTCGGCGCAGGCAATCGCGGCGGATGAAACCTCCGACAGCAACGCAGTTCAGCTCACCAATATCAATATCAACGCCGACACCCAGGAGAACCCGACGGCTCCGCTGGCCGGCAAGGTTGCCCTGCGCAATACCAGCGCCACCAAGACCAATGCGGCTATTACCGAAACACCGCAGTCGTTGTCCGTGGTGACTGCCGATGAAATCCGCGACCGCAAATCCGACACCCTGGCCGATGTGCTGAGCTATACGCCGGGGTTCACCAGCCAGCCATCGAGCTTCAACCGCACGTCCGACCGCTTCCGTATTCGCGGTTTCGACGTAGAGTCTGCTACTGGCGGTTCGCTGCGTGACGGCATGCGCCTGCAGAACAACTCCTACGACGGCGTCCAGGAACCCTACGGCCTTGAGCGTGTGGAAGTGATCCGTGGCGCGGCCTCGGTCCTGTACGGCCAGTTGTCACCAGGCGGATTCGTCAACGGTGTCAGCAAGCGCCCGACCGATACCCCGCTTCATGAGTTGGGCCTGCAATACGGCAACAATGATCGCAAGCAACTGACAGCCGACTTCAGCGGCCCGCTTGGCGACAGCGATACCCTCAGCTATCGCCTGACCCTGTTGCAACGCGACAGTGGCACTCAGCAGGACCATATCAATGACGACAAGCTCTACATTGCTCCGGCCCTGACCTGGCGTCCCAATGAAGACACGTCGCTGACCTTGCTGGCTTTCCACCAGAAAAGCGACACGCGCTTCTCCGCGCCACTGCCTTACCAGCTCGTCAAAGGCCTCGGCAACGGCCCCTTTACCATTGGCCGTCACGACTTCATCGGCGAGCCCGGCTACGACGACATGAATGGCGAAATGTCCGCCATCGGTTATGAGTTCGAGCATAACTTCAACGACAACATCCGCATCAGCAACAAGCTGCGTTATTACGAAGCGGAGATGAAGTGGAACTACTTGCTGATCCAAACTGGTTTAGCAGCTATCAATGCCTCAGCTAATACGGGCTTGCTGCGCCGCCAGTCCAGCGACCGTCACGAGCGCTCCAGAGCCCTGACCAGCGATACCAACGTCGAAGCACGTTGGAACATCGGCGGTGTGGAAAACACCTTCCTGATCGGTGCCGATACCTACGACGCGTCGTATGACTCGCATAACTTCCGCACCAACTCACCCTCCTTGAACCTCGCCACCTACAACTATGGGCAGCCAGTGGTGGTAACCAGAACCCCTGACCGTGGCTCACAGATCGATACCCTGCAGACCGGAGTCTATCTGCAGGATCAGATCAAGTTCGACGATCACTGGCTGCTGCTGCTTGGCGGTCGCCACGACTGGGCCAACCAGGACCAGAAAGCTTTTGTAAACGGCCAGAAACGACACCAGTCAGACGAATCCACCACCTGGCGCGCCGGTCTGGTGTACCAGGCGGATAACGGCCTGGCTCCATACATCAGCTACAGCGAATCGTTCTTCCCGGTATCGGTGGCGGATGCGCCTACCCAGAGCTTCGCACCGACCGAAGGCAAGCAGTATGAAATGGGTATTCGCTACCAGCCTCCTGGCAGCAATATCCTGTTGAGTGCCGCTGTTTATGAGCTGACTCAGAAAAACGTTCTGAGGCCTGACCTTGCCGGGAATTTCTCACAAGTGGGCGAACAGCGCTCCCGTGGATTTGAACTTGAAGCCAAGGCCGATGTGACACCGCAAGTCAGCGTCATTGCCACCTATGCCTACACTGATGCGCGCATTACCGAAAGTGCGACCCAAGCCGAAGTGGGCCAGCGCAGCGAAGATACGCCGTACCACCAGGCTGCATTGTGGACCGACTATAACTTCGCCCTGCTCGGCCTGCCGCAATTGAGGATTGGTGGCGGTGCCCGCTACAAGGGCACAACCCAGGCCTCGGGTATCGAATCGCAGATGCCGGCTTACTTCCTGTTCGACGCCATGGCCAGCTACCAGATCGACAAGAACTGGGACGTTTCCCTCAGTGCAAACAACGTGACCAATAAAAAGTACACCTACTGCGAGTTTGCGATTTGCCGCTACGGCGATGAGCGCGAACTGGTGACTTCCGTCAATTTCAGGTGGTAAAAAACCCATAAATCACTTTGTGGGAGGCAGCTTGCTGGCGACTTCAGCGTACAGACGCAGAATATCTGCCGGTTTCAGGCCTTTTCGCCAGCAAGCTGCCTCCTACGAATTGTATGCACCTTAACCCGGCAAGCTCCTACCCCTTCGGCTTCGCGGCCTCCAGCACACCTCGGATAACCTGCGATTGCCACGCAAAGTACGGGTTGTAAGTCAGCCGTGCATGCACCTTGCCCGGCTCACGATAGCCCCACTCGGAATACCACACCTCCTCTCCTGCCTCACAGCGCGCAACATCCCTGGTATTCAGGCTGTTCCAGCAGAAACGCAGTTTTCCTGATCGGCCGTAAAGCGCGTTTTGCGGCGAGAACAGGATGCCCATGTGTGAAAACTGGCTGATACGTTCATCTACAAGTCGGTCCGTGCGGGTCAGGATGCGTGATGAGTCCGGTGCGCCTGCCTTTTCCTGGCCATACCAGATCAACCGGCTGGCAGGGTTTGTAAAGCGGCTACTGAACAGTTCTCGAACATACTGCACATCGACTACCGAATCCTTTTCAGTCAGGACAATCGCAACAGGCCGGTCGAAGTTTTCATGCTCTATAAGGCTGCGAACCGCCACGCTGCTGCGGTAGAACTGAGCGAAGCCGTTGGTGGGCACGTTGTAATAGCGTACCGGTGATTGCTGCGGGCGCGTCTCGTCAGGCGCGACGAGCCAGGTTCTGACATGGGCCAGCCATGGCGTCACCCAATCGAAGGTGGCACTGGAGCGGATAGCCGGTGAGAACAGCACCAGACCACTGATGCCGGGATCCTTCATGGCATAGGCGAGTGCCAGATTGGCGCCGGTCGAGAACCCTCCCAGGTAGACTTCCGGGAACTCCTGTCGCAGCAATGCGACCTGTTCCTGCACCAGTTGCTGCCATTCTTCCAGATGAATATCGATCAGGTCTTCAGGCCGGGTGCCATGCCCGGGCAGCAACGCAACCCGCACGACATATCCCTGATCGGCGAAATCCTGGGCAACATCCACGAATGACCAGGGTGAATCACCCAATCCGTGCAGCAGAAGCAACGCCTTGCCGGACGGAGTAGCTGGGCGAATCTCGAAAGGCGCGTTCCATACCAGTTCATTGTCACGGCTTTCGGTCTGGAAGAGACGCCGCTCGCTAATCTCCTGCCGGGTGTCTTGCAGATACGCCTGAAAACTCGCGTGGTGCGTCATGGCCGTTTCAGCCTCTGGCTGACGGGTGCATCCTGTAGCCAGAGCCAGAAACGCCATGCTTGCCACGATCCTGACCATGATTGACTGCCGCACCACTGCCCTACCCCCGATCCGTACTGAAAACATCAACGATCATTCCTTCGCATCACTTCTCAACTGATCGATAGACTCGACAGTCAGCCCTCCTCACAAGCGAGGGCTGCCATCGCACCCTTCCATTCAATCGGGTAGTTTATTCTGCCGGTGATTTGATATGGGAGAGCATTTTCAGCACGTCATCGAAAGAGCCGTTCGCTTCGGCAAGGCGCAGAGGCATGGCGCGCTCGACAATGATTTCCGGGGGAGTCGGGGTTCTGCCAAGCAAATCGAATGCCTCGTTCAGGAACTCATCCAGCGGCATGGCGCGCTCATCGTTTTCCTGCCCAAGCAATGTGGTCCGTACACCTGGCGGTGCCAGCTCGAGTACTTCGACTGCCGTATCTGCCAGTTGCACCCGCAGACTTTGGGTGAATGAGTGAATGGCAGCTTTTGTCGCACTATAAGTAGGTGTTGCAGGCAGTGGTACAAACGCCAGGGCTGAACTGACATTAACGATAGTCGCCTCAGGTCGCTGGGTCAGTTGCGCAAGCAGTGCGTACACCATCCTGATGGTGCCCAGCAAATTGGTGACGACAATATTTTCAGCGATGCTCAGGTCTTGCGGGTTGGTAATGTCTTCCCAGTACATGACCCCTGCGTTGTTGATAAGAACGTTAAGATCAGGATGGCTGGTCGCCAGAGCTTCGGCTGCGCTTAAAATGGAGTCCGGGTCGGTAACATCCAGCACAATGGCCTCGATCCCCGGGTTTTGCAGTACGACCTCGTCCAGCAACTCCTTGCGCCGCCCGGCAATGATCACTTTGTTACCTGCATTGTGAAGCCCGAGAGCCAGGCCAAGGCCTATGCCAGAGGTACCGCCCGTGATCAGAATCGTGTTACCCGTACTATTCATAGTAAGCTCCAGAGTCATTACGCAATCGGACAATTGTCCGCTTAATGCAAGCTACCGGACAGTTGTCCGCTTTGCAACAACATGAAGGATTAATCAGTGGCCCCTGAAGCCGAACTGCCCAAGCGTGCCGACGCGAAGCAAAACCGAGAACGCATACTGAAGATTGCCGTTGTAGAGCTGACGCTCTCCCCAACTGTTCCGCTTACCGCCATCGCTAAAAAGGCCGGAGTTGGGCAAGCCACTTTTTATCGCCACTTTCCCACCAGAGAAGACCTGGTATTTGAGGTGTATCAGCACGAAATGCAGCAAGTAGCTTCTCTGGCTGAGCAGCTACTTGCCGAAAAACCTCCGGCACAGGCTCTCAGAGAGTGGATGGATTGCCTGGCCGAATATGCGATGACCAAGGCCGGGCTGGCGACAGCATTGCAGCAAGCCTCCGCAGCTTTGGCATGTCAGGGAAAATCGGGGTATGCCACGGTAGAAGCCGCAGCGGACCTGCTGCTGCGCGCCAATACAGAGGCCGGTACGATCCGGGCAGGCGTGACTACCGATGACTTCTTTTTAGCAATCGCCGGCATATGGCAAATCGATTCCCGTGGCGAATGGCGTGTACGCTTGGCAAGATTGATGGACCTGGTGATGGATGGCCTTCGTGCCGGACGCGCAAACGAGCAGGACATCTGAGGCATAAAGGTCCTGCCGAGGACATGGCTTGCCCTGTCCTGAATCCTTTTCATGGGCGCCATAGGCATTGGCCAGATCCCCGCCATCTGACCAGGGAATCGCTGTAAATCTGAAGCTGGTCACCCAATTGGCAATCGGCGCCCAACCCTTTGTGCGCCGCTTTTTATCCGGCCTGCATATCCTCACGTATACCCTGCAAAAGTCGAGAATATGTAACAGGATGCGTACAAAATCGAACCTAAAGCCTGCTCGTAAAAATCTCTATACGCTCTTAGATATATCCTTTAAGGCATTGATTTAAAAAGAATAGAGTTCATCGATTTAAGCCATTTCATTACATCTGGTGTAACAGAAAAAAATGACATGGCACTACCTGAAAATGTATATACAGGCAATCGCGCATGTACATATTCGTGACCAAGGTCTCTTTATTGGCGTCGAAAACGGGTCCCTGCTACATCATCATGGATGACAAAATGCCCCATACACTATTTCCGAAAATTGGCAGAGTCATGGCCTGCATTGGCACGCGCAACTTCTCAAGCGCGTTCCATGAACTGATCAATACCCAGCTCACCGTCGATGCCGTGCACCTCCACGCGCTGCCACAACCTTGGCAATCCCAGCCTTCTCCAACCCGGGCCGTTTTTAACGACACGGTAGCCGCACCGCGAAACCTCGCACTTTTCACCGATTCGGTTCACCTGTACCCAACGCAGGAGTCGGATGGCTACTGCTGCAGAATCACCGTCTTTCGCGCGCCTCCCTCTCCTTGCTTCTCTGCTGCCGAGCGCCGTCGACTGAAGGACATTTCGCCATTTCTGTTCTCGATTCTGGACAAGCATGTGGATGCCTTGCAGACCGCTATCTCCAGGGCAGAATCGAACAAGACTGAAAGCCTCGAAGACCGTTTCCACGAACGCCTGCGCGAAACCGGCCTGAAGCTTTCCGAGCGTGAAACACAGGTCTGTCTTGGACTGCTGGCCGGGCATACCGCTCTGGAGCAGGCCGAGCGTTTGACGCTCAAGGTCAATACCGTGGGCAGCTATCAGCGCCGCGCCGCTGTCAAGCTGGGGATCAGCGGACGCAATTCCCTGATGCGCTGGATGTATGCGTCATCCGAGGGCGTTTCCATTGCCAACTGAGGCACTGGAAACACCCCGGGGCGCGGGTATCAATCCCGCGCCAACGCCTCGATAGGATCAAGCCTTGCCGCATTGCGTGCCGGTACAAAGCCGAACAGCACGCCAATCAGTGTCGAACAGGCAAAGGCGGTGACGATCGAGGCCGGTGAGAACACCATTTCCCATTGTTTGACGAACAGCGTGAACAGGTAGCCGATCCCGTACGACAACGCGATACCGATTACCCCGCCAATCAGACAAACCATCACAGCCTCCACCAGAAACTGCTGGCGGATATCCGACTGGCGAGCGCCGACGGCCATGCGGATACCGATCTCACGAGTCCGCTCGGTCACCGACACCAGCATGATGTTCATCACCCCGATACCACCGACCACCAGGGAAATCACCGCAATCAGCGACAGCAGCAAGGTCAGCGAGCGGCTGGTCTTCTGAACCGTCTGCATGACGCTGTCCAGGTTGTTGGTGAAGAAGTCCTTGGTGCCGTGACGCTGTAGCATCAGGGCCTTGATCTCTTCTTCCACCTGCTTGCTCGGCATGCCGTCCTTGACCCGCACGCTGATGCTGTCCAGATGGCGCTGGCCCAGCACACGACCGGCTGCCGTCTCGTAAGGCATCCAGATATTGAGGGTATTGCCGGCGATGAACAGGTTCTTGTGGTCGCTGGTCACGCCAATCACTGTGCACGGCAGATTGCCGATCAGGATCACCTTCCCCAACGGATTCACACCCGGCCCGAACAGCCGCTGCGCGGTGTTGTGATCGAGCACCACCACCTGGGCCTGACGCCGTGCATCCTGTTCGTTGAAGGTGATGCCTGCCGCCAACTGGATATTGCGTACCTGGAAGTACCGGTTGCTGACGCCGTTGAGCTGGGCATCGACGTCAATGTTGCGATAGCGCACCAGCATGCTGCGACCGACCACCGGCGTAGCGCTGTCGATGTAATACATCCGGTTGAGCGCCGCGACGTCGGACGGCAACAGGGTTTCGATGGACTTGGCCCGGCTGTCACCGAAGTTGCTGCCGGCATAGATATCGATGGTGTTGCTGCCGATGGCCTGGATGTCCTTGAGCACGTAGCGCTTGGCCCCTTCGCCAATGGCCGAGATGGACACGACCGAAGTGATGCCGATGATGATCCCGAGCATGGTCAGCAAGGTACGCATGCGGTGCGAGATCAGAGCGATCCAGGCCATGTTGAAGGCTTCGCGAAACAGACCGAGGCTGACACCCAGGCGCCGGGGCGCGGCACCGTGCTGCAATTGCGGCTCGGGTTCAGGCGCCGCCTGTGCTTTCTGCGCCGTGCGCTGGTCGCTGATGATCTCGCCGTCACTGACTTCGATGATCCGCTCGGCATTGGCCGCGACCTTGGGGTCGTGGGTGACCAGAATCACCGTATGGCCCAGGGCATGCAACTCCAGAAGGATGTTCATCACCTCCTTGCCACTGGCAGTATCCAGAGCACCGGTCGGTTCGTCGGCCAGAATCACCTGGCCACCGTTCATCAGTGCCCGGGCAATACTCACCCGCTGCTGTTGACCACCGGACATCTGGCTCGGCCTGTGCGACAGGTGCCCGCCGAGCCCAAGGCGCGTCAGCAACTCTTCGGCGCGCTGGTGCCGTTGAATCTGGGATTTACCGGCATACACAGCCGGAATCTCGACGTTGCGCACGGCATCCAGGTGCGGCAGCAAGTGATAACGCTGGAAAATGAAGCCGAAATGGTCACGGCGCAGCGCGGCCAGTTCTTCGTCGTCGAGGTCACAGGTTTCCTGACCGTTGACCTTGTAGCTGCCGCCACTGGCATGGTCCAGACAACCGAGGATATTCATCAGGGTTGACTTGCCCGAACCCGATGCACCGATGATCGCCACCAGTTCGCCAGCGTGAATCGCCAGGTCGATGTGCTTGAGCGCCAGAAACTCGCGGTCTCCGGCCATGAAACTGCGGCTCACACCTTGCAGGTGCAGGATCGGGCTGCCCGTATCGATCGTCGTCTCGTGAAGAGCTGCAACCTCTACCTTCTGGTTCATGCTCAAGACCCCGCCACGGTCGCTGACGGATCGGCGATGACAACCTGATCACCTTCGGCGAGCCCGTTCTTGATCTCCACCTGAACGTTATTGTTGATCCCGGTCTGAACCTTGCGCTCCTGGGCGAAGCCGCTCTTGTCCAGAACGCGCACGGTGTAGGCACCCTCGGCATCACGATTGCCCAGCGCGGCCACCGGCATGCTCAGGGCATTCTTGGCGGTGTCGAGGACGATACGCACCTGGGCGGTCATGGAGATGCGCAGGCGATGATCGAGGTTCGGCACTTCAAACAGCGCGTTATAGAACACCGCAGAGTTCTGCTTGGATGACGAACCACTGCCTTCGGTTTCCAGGTAGTCCTGCGGCGCAGGCTCGGTGCCGCGCAGCGTGGCGTAGTAGCGTTTCTCTTCACCCAGAATCGTGAAGTAGACCTCCTGACCCGTGCTGATATGAATCACGTCAGCCTCGGACACCTGGGCCTTGATGGTCATGGTGTCAAGGTCCGCCAGCTTGAGCAGTACCGGCGCAAGTTGCTGGGCGATAACGGTCTGGCCTTCCTGGGTCACGATACCTACCACGTCGCCATCAATCGGCGCGACGATGCGGGTATAGCCCAGATTGACCTTGGCCGTGTCGATCTGCACCTGGGCGCTTTTGATCTGTGCATCCAGCGCACTGACGTTGGCCTGCTGAACTTCATAGTCGGACTCGGCATTCTCGAAGTCCTGACGGGAAATAGACTGATCGGTCTGTAATTCCTTGTAGCGATCATAAAGGCGCTTGGCCTGTTTCATCTGAGCCCTTGCCGAGAGCCGGTCGGCCTGTAGCTTTTCCTCGTCCACTTCGGCCTGACGCAAGGTGTTGCGCAGTACCAACGGGTCGATTTCAGCCAGCCACTGGCCCTTCTTGACCTTATCGCCCAGCTTGACCTTGAGCGACTTCAACTGCCCCGAAACCTGAGCACCAACGTCCACCTGCTTGATGCCCTCCAGCACACCTGTGGCCAGCACGGCGTTTTCGATGTCGCTTCGCTCGACCCTGGCGGTGATATAGGTCGGCGGCTTGGCCGGGGCTTCAATTGCATACAACACGGCACCCAAGACCAATACCAGGGCAGTACCCAATCCAACCTTACGCAATTTCGACTTGTTCATAGATGCCCACTGATACTTGAAGATCGCGCCCACCAAACGGGGCGGTAACTGACTTTTCGGTGTTCTGTGCAGCGCAGCTTCCCGCGCTCATCGGCGGGAAGCTCCTTTCTTCATGGCCTCATGACAGCGTTTCCTCGACTCCGACTGTCAGCCTGTCGTACCACCAGGCCGCAAGGCTGTAGACGTCTGGGGCCTTGAGGATGCTGAAGTGGTTACCCGGCCCGTCCCATATCGCCAGTTGTGGCAACAGATGCTGCCAGCCGACCGCCATGGCGGCCTGTTCGACCAGGTTGGCTTCGGCGTCCAGGCGCGTGTCCGTCACCCGCACCAGACTGGCCGGGCCGGTGTAGCCCTGGCCTGGTCGGTACACGGTGCGCAAGGCACTGGAGAAGGTGCGGAAGATCCCGTGCAGCGCCTGCGGTGCCAGACGTGGCGGCAGCAGACCGACACGGACCATGGCTTCCTGCAACAGGCGCAACTGGGTGGCGTCATCACCATCGGTGAAGCTTTGCAGGTCCAGATCAAGACGCTTGCCACTGGAAATCTGCAGCGCCTCGATCAGTTCCTTCAACGCCGCCGTGGTGGTGTAAGGCTTGCTGAGCACGCCTTCACCGCCAGGCGCTTCGCTGTCGATCAGCGTCAGGGAAGCCACTTCGCGGCCGCGCTCCTGAAGCTTTATCGCCATGGCATGAGCCGCCCAGCCGCCAAAGGAATGGCCGACCAGATGCAACGGCCCCTGAGGATAGAAGTCCTCGATCTCCTGCATGTAACGCTCTGCCGCCGCCTCGACCCGGCTATGGGGAACGCTGCGTCCGTCCAGCCCTCGCGGTTGCAGGCCATAGATCGGCCAGTCCGGGCCAAACGCCTCGACCAGGCCGATAAAGCTGGTGACGCTGTCACCGGCGCCCGGCACACAGAACAGCGGAGCCTTGCCACTTTTGCCGCTCTGGATGGCCAGCAAAGCCTGATAGGCAGGCGCTGCCGGAGCCTTGGCCGGTTCCGCCGCCAGCACCTGAGCGATAGCCTGACCGAGCACCTGCACATGAGGTGCCTGCATCATGCTCTGGTGATCACCCGGCACGTCGATGCTGTGCAGCTGCTCCGGTTGCAAGGCTTCGGCCCAACCCAGGGTCGCACTGGTTCCGGCCGGCGCCATCGAACGCTCCTCGGCACGGAACTGGTGTACCGGCAGGCTGATGGGCTCCAGACGGTAATGGGCCAGGGCGTGACCATGGGCCACTTCCCGCTCAAGGAAGTGCTGCAGTTGCTGATCGCTGGCCTGGGCCAGTTCCGGATGCAGCAGGTGCTCTTCGCGGCACAGCAACAGCAGGTCCTCGAAGCCCGGCATGGCCGGCTGCTCCAGAATCGAAGCCAGACGCGCCAGTGGTGCAACACCCGCTTCGCCCTGAGCCTTCCAGTGCGCGGTGCAGTGAGACAGCAGTTGCCGCTCCAGCAGGTTTGGCCCTTGCCAGCGCGCCTTGCCCTGATCGGTCAGACGCGGCACGTAAGTGTCGATCAGGCCCAGGAAGTCGACCTTCTCGTCCATGCCCAGCAGTTGCGTGGCAACTTCATAGGCGAGCACCCCGCCGAACGACCAGCCAGCCAGACGGTACGGGCCATGGGGCTGCACTTCGCGAATCAGATCGACCAGACGTGCCGCCAGGCATTCCATGGTACGCAGCTGTGGTTGCCCCAGGCCGATGCCCGGTAATCCGTAGATCGGGAAGTCGCCTTCCAGATGACGGCCCAGCACCGGGAAGTAGGCATCCAGGCCGGTGAAGTCATGGACCAGGAACAGCGGCGGCTGTTTGCCGTCCGCACGCACGGTAATAACCTCTTCAGCTTCTGTCGGCCCGGCTGGACGCTGGTCAAGCAGACCGGCCAGCGCAGTGATACTGGAATGCTGGAACAGCTCGGCCAGAGTCAGCGGCACACCGGACTTCTGGATCAGGCTGACCAGACGGATCGCCGACAGGGAATGACCGCCCAGCTCGAAGAAGCTGTCGTGTCGCCCTACTCGCTCGACTTCCAGCACTTCGGCCCACAGCTCGGCCAGACGCTCTTCCAGCGGCGTGGCAGGTGCCTGATAAGTGGCAGTCGCCATGGCATCCAGGCTCGGTACCGGCAGCGCACGGCGATCAACCTTGCCGTTCTGGGTCAGTGGCAGTGCATCGAGGCCGACATAAGCGGCTGGCACCATGTATTCCGGCAAGCGGCCCAACAGATGGGTGCGCAGGGTGCTGCCGTCGAGTTCAGGGTCCAGACGGGTGAAGTACGCCACCAGACGCAACGCACCCTGTTCCAGACGCTGGGTGGTGACCACGACTTCGCCGATGCCTGGGCACAGAGCCAGTTGCTGCTCGATCTCGCCCAGTTCGATACGCACACCACGGATCTTCACCTGATCGTCGTTACGGCCCAGGTATTCCAGGGTTCCGTCGACCAGCCAGCGCACCAGGTCGCCAGTGCGGTACATACGTGCGCCCGGCTGCCCGGTGAACGGATCGTCGAGGAAACGCTCGGCCGTCAGGTCCGGACGGTTCAGGTAGCCACGGGCAACACCGGCACCGCCGATGTACAACTCGCCCGGCACACCCAGCGGCACAGGCTGCTGACGTTCGTTCAGGACATAGAGACGGGCATTGGTCACCGGCTTGCCGATATGCAGCACGCCGCCCACTTCCATGGTGCCGGAACTGGCCACGACCGTGGCTTCGGTCGGACCGTAGTTGTTGACCACGGCAAAGCCCGGATCGCGGTTGAAGTTACGCAGACGGTCGCCACCGATCAGCAAGGTGCGCAGGGTCGGATGACGAAGCTCGCGGCTGAAAGCGTACTCGGCCACCGGAGTCGGCAGGAAGGACACTTGCAGCGGCTGAGCCAGCCACCAGTCAAGCAGCGTATCGAGCTGTTCGTTTTCCACCTCGGCCGGCGGAATGTGCAGCACGGCACCGGCGCACAGGGCTGGCCAGATTTCCCAGGCCGTGGCGTCGAAGCCAAAGCCGGCCACGCTGGCGGTGTGACTGCCAGCTTGCAGGTCGAAGGCCTGGCAATGCCAGTCCACCAGATTGTTCAGGGTGTGGTGTTCGACCATCACGCCCTTTGGCAGGCCGGTAGAGCCCGAGGTGTAGATCACATAGGCCAGATTGCCCGAGGTCAACTCCGCAACCACTGGGTTTTCCGGGTTGGCCGCCCAGTCCGGGCGATCCAGAGCGATCACCGGCACAGGCAGTTCCGGCAGACGCGCCAACAGATCGAGCTGGGTCAGCACCACCACCGGCTCGCTGTTTTCCAGCAGATAGCTGATGCGGTCGTCCGGATGCCCCGGATCTACCGGCACATAACCTGCGCCAGCCTTGAGCACAGCCAGCAAACCGACCAGCGTTTCCAGGCCGCGACGGGCAACCACCGCCACCCGATCATCCGCACGCACGCCTTGGCCGATCAAATGATGAGCCAACGCATTGGCACGGCGATTCAACTCGCTGTAGCTCAAGTGATGGCCACCCACTTGCGCAGCAACGGCGTCGGGTTGCAGGACAGCCTGCTGCTCGATGCGCTGATGAACTGTCAGTGCGGTTTCATGCTCGGCCAGGTGGTCGTTGAAGCCTTCCAGCAATTCGACACGCTCGGCAACCGGCAGGATGCCCAACGCCTCGACCGGCGTCTGCGGCGCCTGCTCCAGAGCGACCATCAAACCTTCCACGGCGTTGATCAGGTACGCGCAGATACGGCGTGCATCGATCCCCGCCGAAGTCAGCGCGCTCAGCTCGAAGTTTTCGCCAAGATCGTCGACGCTCAGGGTCAACGGATAGTTGCTGCGCTCATCGGCCTGCAACAACTCGATGCCCTGCCAGGCGGTGCTGGCTGCTTCATCGGCGGCTTGCGGTGCTGCGCTGTGACGATAATTGAACAGCGCGCTGAACAACGGCGCACCCGCTGGCAAGGCGCTGCAACGCTGGGCCAGTGCCAGTGGTGCATGCTCGTGGGCAAACAGCCCGGTCAGACGGCGATGGGTCTGCAGAACCACGTCGCGCACGGGCTGATTGCCCAGGTCGATACGCAGCGGCAAGGTGTTGATGAACACACCCAGGGTACGCTCAACCCCTTCGCCGCCCTGCAAACGCCCAAGCAGAACGGTGCCGAACACCACCTTGTCACGGCCAGACAAGTGCCCCAGCACCTGAGCCCAGGCCAGGTGCATCAGGCTTGCGGCGCTGACACCCAACTGACGGGACTGATCGCGGACCCGACGGGACAATGCAGCATCCAGACGCTGACGGGCTTCGCTTGGCACATCCGCGCCCGGCAAAGTTGCCTGACCATACGGCAAGGTCGGTTCGTCGAGGTCACCCAGTTGCTCGCGGAAGAAGGCTTCATGAGCCTCATCACCCGGCCCCAGCAGAGCCTGGGCGATGTAGTTGCGATACGGCACAGGCTCAGGCAGTTGCGCCTCAAGACCGAGCAGCACGGCTTGCAACTCGTGACTCAACAGCTCCAGCGCCATGTGGTCCATGATCAGGTGATGGAACAGCAGCACGGCGACGATGCGCTGGTTGTCCGGGTCATCGGCATGCACCAGACGCAACAGCGGTGCCGCGTCCAGATTCAGCGGCTCGGCGTCGCTCAAGGCGGCCAGCGGCACTTCGACCACCGGCAGTTCGGCATTGCGCCAGACCACCTGAACCGGCGTTTCCAGACCTTCCCAGCACAGCGAGGTGCGAAGCACATCGTTACGGGCAATGACACGCTGCAAGGCCGAGCAGAAAGCGTCCAGACGTTCGCGATTGGCAAAGGCAAAGCGTGCCTGCAAGCGGTAAGGATCGTCCTCAACCGAAGTCAGGTAATGGTAGAAAATACCGGCCTGCAACGGCCCCAGCGGGTAAATGTCCTGCACGTTCGCAGCACCGCCAGGAATGCTGGCGACAATTCGGTCGATGGCTGGCTGATCCAGGGTTACCAGCGGCAGCAAATCCGGCGTGATGCGTGAGCAATCCGCCGTGATCAGGTTGGCCGGCACTTGCACACCATGGCTGCTGCCGATGCCGCTGGCCAGGGCGGCCAGAGTCGGCTGGGCAAACAACACGCGGATATCGGCTTCCAGACCGAGGCGACGAATGCGCGCCACCAGCGTAACCGCCAGCAACGAATGCCCGCCCAGTTCAAAGAAGTTGTCGTGACGCCCTACCCGGTCAACCTGCAGCAACTCGCTCCAGATTTCGGCCAGATCGGTTTCCAGCTGACCTTGCGGCGCCTCGTAATCACGCCCCGGCAGCGCTTCGCGGTCCGGCGCAGGCAAGGCGCGACGGTCGACCTTGCCGTTGGCGGTCAGTGGCCAGGCGTCCAGACGCACAAAGGCACTGGGCACCATATAGCCCGGCAAGACAGTCAACAGTTCGGCACGCAATTCGGTGACAGAAGTCGGCGTTGTATTGGCCTGCTGGATGAAATAGGCCACCAGTCGCGTCTGGCCCGGTTCGTCTTCGCGAGCCAGCACCAACGCTTCTTCGATGCCCGGCAACTGCCCCAGCTGGCTTTCGATTTCGCCCAGCTCGATACGTACGCCACGGATCTTCACCTGATCGTCGTTACGACCCAGATATTCCAGCGTGCCATCAGCATTCCAGCGCGCCAGGTCGCCGGTGCGATACATCCGCGCGCCCGGCTGCTCGCTGAATGGATCGTCGAGGAAGCGCTCGGCGGTCATTTCCGGACGGTTGAGGTAGCCACGGGCCACGCCGTCGCCTGCCACATACAGTTCACCGGCCACACCAAACGGCACCAGTTGCTGATGTTCGTCCAGCAGATAAACCTGGGTGTTGGCAATCGGCTTGCCGATATCCAGGCTGCCGTCGGGAAATAATTGACCAGACGTAGCAACAACAGTGGCCTCGGTCGGGCCGTAGTTGTTGATCACGGCAAAGCCCGGATCACGATGGAACTGACGCAGGCGGTCGCCACCGATCAGCAAGGTACGCAGGGTCGGGTGACGCAACTCACGACTGAAAGCGTATTCAGCCACGGGCGTCGACAGGAACGACACTTGCAGCGGCTGAGCCAGCCACCAGTCCAGCAGCGAATCCAGCTGTTCGTTGCTTACATCGGCAGGTGGCACATGCAAGGTCGCACCGGCACACAACGCCGGCCAGACTTCCCAGGCCATGGCATCGAAGCCAAAACCGGCGACGCTGGCGGTGTGGCTGCCGGCGCGCAGGTCGAAAGCTTCGCAATGCCAGTGAACCAGATTGCTCAAGGTGCGGTGCTCGACCATCACGCCTTTCGGCTGGCCGGTGGAACCTGAGGTGTAGATCACGTAAGCCAGATTGGCGTCCGTCAGGCCTGGCACCAGCGGATTGCTTTGCTGATCGGCCCAGTCTGGACGATCAAGGGCAATGACCGGCACAGACAATGGCGGCAGGCCTGCCAGCAAACTGTGCTGAGTCAGCACCGCTACTGGCGCGCTGTCGCTCAACAGGTAGGCGATACGCTCGTCCGGGTGCGCTGGGTCCACCGGCACATAACCCGCGCCCGACTTGAGCACGGCCAGCAGACCGACCAGTGTTTCCAGACCACGACGAGCGACCACGGCCACACGATCATCCGGGCGTACGCCGAGGCTGATCAGGTGATGGGCCAGGGCATTGGCCTTGCTGTTCAGCTCGCTGTAGCTCAGGTGCTGATCGCCCACTTGCGAAGCGATGGCGTCTGGTTGCTGAACGGCCCGGGCTTCGATCAAGCCATGAATGGTCTGACCTTGCGGGACCTCCAGACCTGTAGCGTTGAGTTCTTCCAGCAAGTATTGACGCTCTTGCTCGCCCACCAGCGCGACCTGATCCAGCACCGCCTGTTCGTTGGCTACCAGCGCTTGCAGCAGTTGCTCGAAGTAATGAACGTAACGACCCACGGTGGCTTCGTCGAACAGCGCCAGCGCGTAGTCCAGCGTACCGACCAGTGTTTCGCCCTGCTCGCCCAGGTTCAGCGATAGGTCGAACTTGGACACCTGGCTGGCCTGCTCGACCGGCGAGACGATCAGCCCGTCCATTGGCGGAACCGAACCTTCGCCTGCCAGCCAGTTCAAGGTGGTCTGGAACAGTGGTGCGTGAGCCAGGCTGCGTTCCGGCCGCACGATTTCCACCACCTGCTCGAATGGCAGGTCCTGGTGATCCTGGGCTTCCAGAACACGTTTCTTGACCTGTGCCAGCAAGGCTTTGCCAGTCGGTGCGCCCGAGGTGTCGATACGCACGGCCAGGGTGTTGACGAACAAGCCGACCAGCCCTTCCAGTTCGGCGCGACCACGGCCTGCCATCGGGCTGCCGATCACCACATCGTTCTGTCCGGACAGGCGCGCCAGCAGCGTCGCCCATGCTGTCATCAGCGTCATGTACAACGTTACGCCCTGACGCTGGGCCAGATTCCGCAGGCCGCTGCTCAGGTTTGCATCCAGATGCACCGCAAGGCTACCGCCCGTGAAATCCTGTTGCGCCGGACGTGGACGGTCAGTTGGCAACATCAACAGCGTCGGTGCGCCGCCCAGTGCTTCACGCCAGTAGGTGGACTGCTGTTGCAGACGCTCGCCCGTCAGCCATTGACGCTGCCAGACGGCATAGTCGGCGTACTGGATCGCCAGTGCCGGCAAAGGATCAGCCTCACCCACACGCAAGGCCGGGTACAAGGCCAGCAGTTCGCGGGTCAGCACGCCCATGGACCAGCCGTCGGCGACGATATGGTGCACGGTCAGCAACAACACGTGATTATCGTCGGCCACCTGCAACAGGCGACCACGGATCACCGGGCCACGGGTCAGGTCGAAAGGTGCCGCAGCTTCTGTGCGAACCCGCTCAGCCAAAGCTTCAGGGTTATGGCGCAGGTCTTCCAGCGGCAGCACGACTTCACCGGACACTGGCGCAAACAGCACTTCTGCACCGTCTTCCAGAGCGATAAAGCGGCTGCGCAAGGTTTCGTGACGTTCGATGACACGAGCCAGGGCACGGGACAGCGCAGGTACATCAAGAGCGCCTTGCAGGCTCAGGGCCATGGGGATGTTGTACGCCTCGTTGCCACCTTCCATCTGCGCCAGGAACCACAGGCGCTGCTGGGCAAAGGACAACGGCAGCGACTGGTCACGAGCCGCCGGCAGAATCTGCGTCTGCTCGCTACGCCCGATGCCAGACACAGCCGCTGCCACGGCAGCCAGTTCGCCCAGGGCAAAGAGTTCACCCAATGGCAACTCGACCCCCAATTGCTGACGAACCTGGGAAACCATGCGCATGGCCAACAGGGAATGCCCGCCGAGATCGAAGAAGTGATCGTGGCGACCCACTTGCTCAACCTGCAGCACGTCGGCCCAGATCTGTGCCAGAGCGATTTCGATCTCGCCTTGCGGCGCTTCGTAGGTCTGGCCGAACAGCGCCGAACGATCCGGCTTGGGCAGCGCACGGCTATCGAGCTTGCCGTTGGCGGTCAACGGCAGGGTTTCCAGCTCGACGAACGCGGCGGGAACCATGTATTCCGGCAGGTTGGCCTGCAAGGCCGCACGCATCTGCTCGGACGTGAGGGCTTCGACGTCCTGATGCTGGGTGAAGTAGGCAACCAGACGCACACGTCCCGGCTCGTCTTCACGGGCCAGTACCACGGCGTCACGGACACTGGGCAGTTCGTGGAGACGGCTGACGATTTCGCCCAGCTCGATACGGAAGCCACGGATCTTGACCTGATCGTCGTTACGGCCCAGGCATTCCAGCTGGCCATCTTCCAGCCAGCGACCCAGGTCGCCGGTACGGTACATCGTGGCACCCGGCTCATCGCTAAACGGGTCGGTGAGGAATTTCTCGGCCGTCAGGTCCGGACGGTTCAGGTAACCCTGCGCCACGCCGTCGCCGCCAATGTACAGCTCGCCGATAACACCCTGCGGCACCAGGCGCTGATGGGCATCCAGCACATAGATGCTGGTATTGCCGATAGGTCGGCCAATCGATACCGACTCGGCACCTTCGGCCACTTCACGCACTTCGTTGGTGGTCGCAAAGGTGGTGGTTTCGGTCGGGCCATAGCCGTTCACCAGACGCAAGCCCGGCGCATGTTCCAACATGGCGCGGAAGCTGGCCGGATCGGCACGCTCGCCGCCGGACATCAGGTAGCGCAGGCCCTTGAGTGCTTCGGGGATCAGTTGCACATACTGGTTGAACAGCGCGGTGGTGAGGAACAGCACGCTGACATTGCGCAAGGCATCGCTGAGGCGTGCCGGGTCGATCAGGGTCTGGTGGTCGATGACCAGCAATTGCCCGCCATTGAGCAAGGCGCCCCAGACTTCCATGGTGCTGGCATCGAACGCAGGGTTGGAGGCGAAGGCCACCCGGTCCTGTTCGTTGAAGTCGGCGAAGCCATTGTTCAACACCAGACGGGCAATACCGCGGTGCAGCACGCACACGCCTTTCGGTGCACCCGTGGAACCGGAGGTGTACATGACGTACGCCACGCTGTTGGAGTTCTGCACCAGAGCCGGATCATGGGCTGGCTGATCGTCCAGAACGAGCTTATCCAGATCGATGCGCGGAGTGGCAGAGTCAATCGAAGCCGCACTTTGGGCCAGCACGAATACAGCCTTGCAGTCCTCGATCATGTAGACCTGACGCTCGGCGGGTGCATTGATGTCCAGCGGCACATAGGTCGCAGCACATTTGCCGATGGCCAGTTGGCCGACCAGCAGTTCAATGGAGCGTGGCAGCAGGATCGCCACATGATCATTCGGCTTGACGCCCTGCCCGATCAGGTAATGAGCCAGGCGGTTGGCGCGCTCGTTCAGTTCTCCATAGCTCAGCGAGAGGCTGCCATGTACGGCGGCCACGGCTTGCGGATGAGCGGCCGCACGCTGCTCGAACAGACGATGCACCGGCAACTCGCGTGGGTAATCGCGACGGGTGATATTGAAGCCGACCAGCAGGCGCTGACGCTCTGCCGCTGGCAGCACCGATAACTGCTGCATGCCGTTTTCAGGCTGCTGCTCCAGCGCCTCGACCAGATTGGCCACGGCTTCCTGGAGGTAACCGCAGACTCGCTGGGCATCGATGCCCTGTGCCGCCTGGGCGGTCAGGCTGAAGGTTTCGCCCAGATCGTCGATGCTCAGGGTCAACGGATAGTTGCTGCGCTCTTCGGCATTCAGCACGTCGATGCCTTGCCAGGCAGTGCTGGCCGCTTCGTCTCTGACCTGAGGTGCCGCACTGTGGCGGTAATTGAGCAGCGTACTGAACAATGGTGCGCCAGCCGGCAAGGCACTGCAACGCTGGGCAAGGGCCAGTTGTGCATGCTCGTGGGCAAGCAAGCCGGTCAAGCGGCGATGGGTATCCAGTACCGCATCGCGTACAGGCTGGCTGCCCAGATCGATACGCAGTGGCAAGGTGTTGATGAAGACACCAAGAGCACGTTCCACGCCCTCACCGCCTTGCAGACGCCCGAGCAATACCGTGCCGAACACTACGCTGTCGCGACCGGACAACTGGCCCAGCACCTGAGCCCAGGCAAGGTGCATCAGGCTTGCGGCACTGACACCCAGTTGTCGGGCCTGATCGCGGACCTTGCCGCACAAGACGACGTCCAGTGGCAGTCGCGCTTCGCTGAGTTCGCCCTCGCCAGCCGCTACAGGCAGACCGTAAGGCAAGGTCGGCTCATCGATATCGCCCAGTTGTTCGCGGAAGAAGGTTTCATGGGCGTCATCGCCAGGACCTTGCAGAACCTGAGCGACGTAGTTGCGATACGGCACAGGAGCCGCCAGTTGTGCTTCTTCATCGAGGAGCATGGCCTGCAATTCGTGGCCCAGCACTTCAAGGGCCACGTGGTCCATGACCACGTGATGGAAGCGTAATACAGCAGAGATTCGCTGGGTGGCCGGATCAACGGCATGCACCAGATGCAGCAGCGGTGCCTGGGTCAGGTCCATGCGTGGCGCATTCGCCAGGTCTTGCAGTGCAATCTCTTCGACCTTCAGACGAGCCTGGCGCCAGACGACTTGCACCGGTGCCTGCAAGCCTTCCCAGAGCAGTGCCGTGCGCAGGATGTCGTTACGCTCGATGACCCGCTGCAATGCATTGCTGAACGCTTCGAGGCGTGATTCGTCAGCAAAGGCGAACTGCGGTTGCAGCAAATACGGATCGTTGTCGCCTGCTGCCAGGTGATGGTAAAGAATCCCCGCCTGCAACGGCCCCAGCGGGTAGATGTCCTGCACGTTGGCTGCGCCGCCGGGAACGCTGGCGACGATACGGTCGATGGCGTCCTGCTCCAGTGCTACCAGAGGCAGCAGATCCGGGGTGATGTGCTGGCAATCTGCACCAATCCGGTTGGCTGGCACTTGCAGTTCGCTGCCGATGCTGTTGTCGGCGGAGTTGGCCAGCGCAGCCAGGGTCGGCTGGGCGAACAACACGCGGATATCGGCGGTCATGCCCAGACGGCGCATGCGGGCAATCAGGGTCACGGCCAGCAACGAATGCCCGCCCAGTTCAAAGAAGTTGTCCTGACGACCGACTGTTTCCACGTGCAGCAACTCGGCCCAGAGTGCGGCCAGCTGTGTTTCTGTCTCGCCCTGCGGTGCTTCGTAGTTGCGGCTCAACACCGCCTGCGCGCCCGGCTCCGGCAAGGCTGCGCGGTCGAGCTTGCCGTTGGGGCTCAGGGGCAAGGTTGGCAGCGCGACATAGGCCGAAGGCACCATGTAGTCCGGCAACCCGGCCAGCACGTATTCACGCAGGACTTCGATGCTCGGCGTTTCCTGGCCTTCATGGCAACTGAACCAGGCCACCAAACGTTCGTTATGCAGCAGGACTGCCGCTTCGCGAATGGCCGGATGGGTGGCCAGTCGTGCTTCGATTTCGCCCAGTTCGATACGCAGTCCATGCAGTTTGACCTGGAAGTCATTACGGCCCAGGAACTCCAGAGTACCGTCGGCACGCTGACGCACCAGGTCGCCACTGCGATACAGGCGGTCACCTGCAACGAACGGGCTGTCGATGAAACGCTCGGCCTGCATGTGCGGCAGGTTCAGGTAGCCTCGGGCCACACCGGCACCGCCGATGTGCAACTCGCCCACCACGCCTTGCGGTACAGGCTGATCGTAGGCATCCAGTACATACAGTCGGGTGTTGCTGACAGGACGGCCGATAGGCAATGCGCTGTCTGGCACTGCATCCTGAGGTTCCAGGGTCCAGACGCTGCAATCCACCGTGGTTTCGGTCGGACCATAAACGTTGTGCAGGCGTGCGCCTGGCAGACGCTGGCGTACCTGACGGGCCAGCGCCTCGGTCAGCTCACCACCGCCACAGACGATATCGGTCAGGGAGCCGCACTGGCTGCTTTCTTCCAGTTCCAGGAATTGCTGGAGCAAAGCCGGTACGAACTGCACCACGCTGACCTGTCGTTCGATGATCAACTGCGCCAGATAGGCAGGATCGCGATGTCCGTCCGGACGCGCCAGTACCAGGCGAAGGCCGGCACACAGCGGCCAGAACAGTTCCCATACCGAAGCGTCGAAACTGACTGGCGTCTTGTGCAACAGAGCGCCTTGGGAAGTCGGCACAAACAACTGCGAACTCCATTGCACCAGGTTGCACAAGCCACGGTGTTCGACCATCACGCCTTTTGGCGTGCCGGTGGAGCCGGAGGTGTAGATCACGTAAGCCAGATGGTCTGCGCTCAGGCCAGGCACCACCGGGTTTTCAGCGGATTGTGCCGCCCAGGTGCCGACGTCCAGGTTCAACAGTTGCAGCGCGCTATCGGCGAAGCGGTCCTGAGTCCTGGCATCCACCAGCAGGGTCAGCGCTGCGCTGTCCCCCAGCATGTAGGCCAGACGCTCGGTCGGGTAACCTGGGTCCAGCGGCACGTAGGCACCACCCGCCTTGAGTACAGCCAGCAAACCGACAAGCAGGTTCGGGCCGCGTTCCAGGCACACCGCCACACGATCGTCGGCCTGCACGCCTTGATCGATAAGGTGATGTGCCAGACGGTTGGCGGCCTCGTTGAGCTGGCGATAACTCAGCTGAACACCTTCGCTTTCCAGAGCAATGGCATCCGGAGTGCGCAGTACCTGAGCCTCGAACAACGCCTGCACAGGCTGGTCGAGGACAAAGCTCTGCTCGCTGGCGTTGAAATCCACCAGCAAACGGCGGCGCTCCTGCGCGCCCAGCAGTTCTACCTGCGCCGGAACAGACTGGTCGCTGCCGACCATGCTCCACAGCAAGGGCTCAAGATAGGACACATAACGCTCGGCAGTGGCTGCATCGAACAGCGCCGTTGCGTAATCCAGAGCACCGGCAAAGCCTTCCTCGGTCTCGCCCATGCTCAAGGTCAGGTCGAACTTGGCGAAGGTCGGTTGATCGCCCAGCGGCTCCAGGCGCAAATCACCCAGATGAAGCTCCAGACCCTGACTGCCGTCCCAGGCCAGCGAAGTCTGGAACAACGGGCTATGGGCCAGGCTGCGTGGCGGCCGCAAGCGCTCTACAACCTGCTCGAATGGCAGGTCTTGATGCTCCTGGGCTTCCAGTACACGAGTCTTGATGCGTGCCAGCAGTTCAGTGACATCCGGCTCACCCGAGGTGTCGACACGCACGGCCAGAGTGTTGACGAACAGGCCGATCAAACCCTCGACTTCGGCGCGGCGGCGGTTGGCAACCGGCGTACCGATCACCACCTCGTCCTGACCGGACAGGCGCGCCAGCAGCACGGACCAGGCTCCCATGAACAGCATGAACGGCGTTACACCATGGCGCTGGCAGAAGGCTTTGATCTCGGTGCTCAGACGCGAGTTGAAGCGCACAGGAAGACTGACGCCCGTGTAGTCCTGACGTGCCGGACGAGGCCGGTCGGTCGGCAGTGTCAGCAAGACTGGCGCGCCTGAAAGCGCCTGATGCCAGTAATCGCCCTGGCTGCTCAACCTTTCGCTGTCCAGCCAGTTGCGTTGCCAGATGGCGTAATCGGCGTATTGCAAGGCCAGTGGCGGCAACGGGTCATCCAGGCCCTGATTGAACGCCTTGTATAGTGCGGTGAGTTCGCGGGTCAGAACTCCCAGCGACCAGCCGTCAG
This sequence comes from Pseudomonas cichorii, assembly GCF_015471405.1. Classification (GTDB taxonomy): domain Bacteria; phylum Pseudomonadota; class Gammaproteobacteria; order Pseudomonadales; family Pseudomonadaceae; genus Aquipseudomonas; species Aquipseudomonas serbiensis. The sequence goes on along the minus strand of NZ_BLVZ01000001.1, from coordinate 287,517 downwards.
CAACGATGTGATGCACGGTCAGCAGCAACACATGGCGATCTTCGGCCAGACACAGCAGACGACCCCGGATCGGCAATTCGTGATTCAGGTCGAAAGCCTGTTCCGCCTCCTCCTTGACCACGTCCTGCAAGGCCTGATCATCCTGACCGCGCAGGTCCTGCCAGCTCAGCTCCGGAACCACGGTTGCAGGTGCAGCGTGTACCCGGGCTTCGCCTTCTTCCTGAGTGAAGCGACTGCGCAGGCTGTCGTGGCGCGCAACAATACGCTCCAGCGCACGTTTCAACGCACGGGTGTCCAGTTGCCCGGTCAGTTGCAGGCCCAACGGGATGTTATAGGCGCTGTTGGCGTCTTCCATCTGCGCCAGGAACCAGATCCGCTGCTGGGCGAAAGACAGTGGAACCGCCCCGCTGCGCGGCAGCACTTCGATAGGTGGCAGTTCGTTCTTGTCGGCATTGCCCAGGCATTGCGCCACAGCGGCCAGAGCGCTGTCGGCGAACAGGTCGCCCAGCGACAACTCCAGCGACAGGCGCTGACGCACCTGAGAAACCATACGCATCGCCAGCAGGGAGTGACCGCCCAGTTCAAAGAAACGGTCATGACGGCCGACACGCTCGACTTGCAGCAATTCGCTCCAGATCTGCGCCAGAGCGATTTCCAGCTCGCCTTCCGGCGCCTGATACTCGCCGGTGAACAGCGCATCGCGATCAGGGACAGGCAAGGCGCGGCGGTCGACCTTGCCGTTGGCCGTCAGCGGCCAGGCGTCCAGACGCACCAGCGCGCTGGGGACCATGTAGGCCGGTAACTGCTCCAGCAAGGCCGCACGCAGGTCATTCACAACCAGTGGCGTGCTGTCAGCCCGTTCGGTGAAATAGCCCACCAGTCGTGGCTGACCCGGTTCGTCTTCGCGAGCCAGCACCAACGCTTCTTCGATGCCCGGCAACTGGCCCAGCTGGCTTTCGATTTCGCCCAGCTCGATACGTACGCCACGGATCTTCACCTGATCGTCGTTACGACCCAGATATTCCAGCGTGCCATCAGCATTCCAGCGCGCAAGGTCACCCGTGCGGTACATACGCGCGCCCGGCTGCTCGCTGAATGGATCGTCGAGGAAGCGCTCGGCAGTCATTTCCGGGCGGTTCAGGTAACCACGGGCTACGCCGTCGCCTGCCACATACAACTCACCCGCCACGCCAAACGGTACCAGTTGTTGATGTTCGTCCAGCAGATAAACCTGGGTGTTGGCAATTGGCTTGCCGATATCCAGGCTGCCGTCGGGGAACAACTGACCCGAGGTGGCGACAACAGTGGCCTCGGTCGGGCCGTAGTTGTTGATCACCGCAAAGCCCGGATCACGATGGAACTGACGCAAGCGGTCGCCACCGATCAGCAAGGTGCGCAAGGTCGGGTGACGCAGGTCACGGCTGAAAGCGTACTCGGCCACTGGCGTCGACAGGAACGACACTTGCAGCGGCTGAGCCAGCCACCAGTCGAGCAACGAATCAAGCTGTTCGTTGCTTACATCGGCAGGCGGCACATGCAAGGTCGCACCGGCACACAGCGCCGGCCAGACTTCCCAGGCCATGGCGTCGAAACCAAAACCGGCAACGCTGGCAGTATGGCTGCCGGCTTGCAGATCAAAGGCTTCGCAATGCCAATGCACCAGATTGCTCAGGGTGCGGTGTTCAACCATCACGCCTTTTGGCTGACCCGTCGAACCTGAGGTGTAGATGACGTAAGCCAGATTGGCAGCAGTGAGGCCTTGCACCAGCGGATTGTCTTGCTGATCGGCCCAGTCTGGACGATCAAGAGCAATGACCGGCACAGACAATGGCGGCAAGCCTGCCAGCAAACCGTGCTGAGTCAGCACCGCTACTGGCGCGCTGTCGCTCAATAGATAAGCGATACGCTCGTCCGGGTGCGCCGGGTCCACCGGCACATAACCCGCGCCCGCCTTGAGCACGGCCAGCAGACCGACCAGTGTTTCCAGCCCGCGACGAGCGACCACGGCCACACGATCATCCGGGCGAACACCTTGGCTGATCAGGTGATGAGCCAAGGCATTGGCCTTGCTGTTCAGTTCGCTGTAGCTCAGGTGCTGATCGCCCACTTGCGAAGCGATGGCATCTGGTTGATCGAGGGCCTGACGCTCGATGCGCTGGTGGATCGTCAGCGCTGTTTCCTTGTCGAGATGATAGGCATTGAAACTTTCCAGCAGCCGCTTGCGCTCATCGGCAGGCAGAATTTCCACACGCTCGACCGGCGTCTGCGGCGCCTGTTCCAGAGCCTCCAGCAAATGCTCCATGGCACGTTCAAGATAAGCACAGGTGCGCTGCGGGTCGATGCCGGTCGTGGTTTGCGCGGTGAAGCTGAAGGCGTCGCCCAGATCGTCGACGCTCACCACCAGCGGATAGTTGCTGCGCTCCTCTGCATGCAGGACTTCGATGCCCTGCCAGGTTTCGCCTGTGGTCTGTGCCGAGCTGTGTCGATAATTGAGCAAGGCATTGAACAGTGGCGTCGGCGCGGCCACGCCGCTGCAACGCTGGGCCAGAGCCAGCGGCGCATGTTCGTGGCGCATCAGGGTGGTCAGGCGCTGATGGGTGGCCTTGACCGCTGTGCGAACGTCCTGCGCATCCAGATTGATACGGATCGGCAAGGTGTTGATGAAGATACCCAAAGCACGTTCGGTCGCCTCGGCGCCAAGAAGGCGGCCCATGAGTACGGTGCCGAATACCACGCGCTGGCGGCCGGTCAGGCCTGACAGCACCCGCGCCCAGCCCAGGTGAAACAGGCTGGCGACGCTGATGCCCAGAGTACGCGCCTGAGTGCGCAGGCGGCGGCAGAGTTCGAGGTCCAGAGACAGGGTGTATTCGGTGATGTCGCCACCGTCGCCGCTGAGGTCCTGCAGGTCATAGGCCAGAGTCGGCTCATCGAGGTCGCCCAGCATCTCGCGGAAGAACGTCTCGTGTTCTTTCTCGCTGACGCCCAACAGGGCCTGACCCACATAGTTGCGGAACGGAACCGGCGTACCCAGCAAACCAGCCTGGCCACTCAGGCAGGCCTGAATTTCATGGCGCACCACTTCCAGAGCGCTGTGGTCCATGGCGATGTGATGGAACTGCAAGGCTGCCTTCACGCCCTGAGCGTGGTCGGCTTCGTCGTAGACCAGACGAATCAACGGCGCCTGGCCAAGATCCATGATGGCCTGGGCTTGCGCCGACAAGGCACCGACCTTGAGTTGGGCACTGCGCCAGACAACCTGCACCGGGGTTTCCAGCCCGTCCCAATGGACTGACGTACGCAAAATGTCGTGACGTTCGATCACTGTTTGCAGCGCCAGAGCGAATGCGTCCAGACGAGCGCGGTCGGCAAAGGCGAATTCCACGTGCATCACATAAGGGTCGCCGTGGCTGGCCGTGACGTGGTGATACAGAATGCCCTGCTGCAAGGGAGCCAGCGGGTAGATGTCTTGCACATTGGCCGCGCCGCCAGGGACGTGCGCGACCAGACTGTCGATAGTGTCCTGATCCAGTGACACCAGGGTCAGCATTTCAGGTGTGATACGGGTGCAACCGGCTGGAATGCCGTTTTCCGGCAAGCTCGGAGCACCGCGTTTTGTTGCCAGATACTCGCCCTGTTCGATCAGCTCGATCAATGCCGGCTTGTGTTCGCGCAGGTGCTCCACCAGGCCCTTGTCGGTCAGTGCACGGCGATTGCCCTGCACCACCAGTTGTCCATCCTTGACCGACAGATTGATGTCATTGGCCTTCAGTGTCGCCAGGAGTTCGTTGATGCTCACAGGATAATCTCCATGCTCTCTGTGATGGCTGCATAGCCGGCCAGCGTAGGTTGTTCGAACAACGCCCGGACATCGGCTTCAATGCCTTCCTGCCTCAGACGCGCGGTCAGACTGACCGCCAGGAGCGAGTGACCGCCCAGTTCAAAGAAGTTGTCGTGTCGCCCCACCCGCTCGACGCCGAGCAGTTCGGCCCAGAGCTCGGCCAGCAGGACTTCGGTTTCGCCCTCCGGCGCTTCGTAGGGGCGGGTCATTACTGCATCGGCACCCGGCGCAGGCAAGGCCTTCTGGTCCACTTTGCCGTTAGGGGTCAGAGGGAATGCATCCAGATGTACATAGAGCGCAGGCACCATGTAATCCGGCAATTGCGCACGCAGCACTTCGCGCAGGGTTTCCACCGGCAGCAGCGTGCCGGTGTAATAAGCCACCAGTCGCTGACCGCCCGGTTGCTCGTCGCGAGCCAGCACCACGGCCTGTTGAATGCCCGGATAACGGGTCAGGCACGCCTGGATTTCACCCAGTTCGATACGCAGGCCATACAGCTTGACCTGATCGTCGTTACGACCCAGGAAGTCGAGGTTGCCGTCCGCACGCTGGGACACCAGGTCGCCGGTGCGATACAGGCGGTCGCCGGCCACGAACGGGCTGTCGATGAAACGCTCGGCCTGGAACTGCGGCAGGTTCAGGTAACCACGGGTGACGCCTGAGCCACCGATGTGCAACTGACCGATCACGCCCTGTGGAACCAGTTGGTCGTATTCGTCCAATACATACATGCGGGTGTTGCTGATCGGTCGCCCGATCGGCAAGGCGCTGTCCGGTACAGGCTCGTGCGGCTCAAGGGTCCAGGCGCTGGAATCCACCGTGGTCTCGGTCGGGCCATAGACGTTGTGCAGACGCGCCCACGGCAGGCGTTGGCGTACACGCTCGGCCAGAGCGATGGTCAGTTCGCCACCGCCGCAGACGATGTCGGTCAGTGAAGTGCACTGGCTGATTTCTTCCAGTTCAAGGAACTGCTGAAGCAAGGCCGGTACGAATTGGACCACGCTGGCCTTCTGATCGCGGATCAAGCGCATCAGGTAAGCCGGATCGCGATGGCCATCAGGACGCGCCAGTACCAGCGGCAAGCCGGCGCACAGCGGCCAGAACAGTTCCCATACCGAAGCATCGAAGCTGATGGGCGTCTTGTGCAGCAGCGCCGTCTCGGGTTTCAACGGAATAACCTGCGAACTCCAGTGAACCAGGTTACCCACGCTGCGGTGCTCGACCATCACACCCTTCGGCGTACCGGTGGAACCGGAGGTGTAGATCACATAGGCCAGGTGGTCCGGGTTCATGCCGACAATTTGCGGATTGTCGATGCTCTGGGCACCCCAGATGTTGTTGTCGAGGTCGACACGCAACGTACGCTCTTCGTCCAGCAGCTTGCGGGTGGCAGTCTGGACCAGTACCACGGCCGGCGAGCTGTCTTCGAGCATGTAATGAATGCGCTCACGCGGATAGCTCGGGTCCAGCGGCACATAGGCGGCACCGGTCTTGAGGATGGCCAGCAGACCAACCACCATGGATACGCCACGTTCAAGACAGATGGCTACTCGATCATCGGTTTTCACACCCAGGCTGATCAGGTGGTGCGCCAGGCGGTTGGCTTGTTCGTTGAGCGCCTGATAGCTCAGTTGTACGCCTTCGCCACGCAGCGCAATGGCCTGTGGTTTGCGGACAACCTGGCTCTCGAACAGACCGTGAAGGGTATGCTCCAGATCGTAGTCGACCTCAGTCTGGTTGAAGTCGACCACCAGACGCTGACGCTCCTCGGCGTCCAGTACCGACAGGTGTTGCAATGGCAGATCAGGCTGAGACTCAAGGGCCTCGACCACACCGGTCAATGCCTGCTGCACGTAGCCGCAGATACGGCGGGCACCCACGTCAGGCGTGACAGTGACCGACAGACGCAGGCTGTCGCCCAGGTCGTCGACGTTGAGGCTCAACGGATAGTTGGTGTTTTTCTCGCTGGCCAGGATTTCCAGGCCGCGCCACGCTTCGCGCTGGGCATCCTGTTTAGCCTGACCGGCGCTATGGCGGTAGTTGAGAATCGCGCTGAACAGCGGCAATGGCGCAGCAACACCGCTCCAGCGCTGGGCCTGAGCCAGGGAAGCGTGCTCATGCCCCAGCAATGCGGCAAGACGGGCGTGAGTGTCACGCGCCCCTTCACTCACGCCGATATCGGCCAGATCGATCCGCAACGGCAAGGTATTGATGAACATGCCCATGCCACGGTCGGCACCGGCACCGCCTTGCAGACGACCGAGCAGCACAGTGCCGAACACCACACGGTCCTTGCCCGTAGCGGTGGCCAGCACCCGGCCCCAGGCCAGGTGGAACAGGCTGGCGACGCTGACGCCCATCTGCCGGGCCTGATTGCGCAGGCGCAGGGTCAGATCATCGGGCAGTGTCTGTTGAGCTTCTTCGATGGAGCTGCCATCACCTTGAACATCGTGCAGGCCGAACGGCAGGGTCGGCTCGTCGATATCGCCCAGTTGCCCGCGGAAATACGCTTCGTGCTCCGCTTCGCTGACACCCAGGCGCGCCTGGGCCACATAGTTGCGGTACGGCACCGAAGGCTCGGCGGGTTGTGGCTCGCCGCGCAGATGGGCAAGAATTTCCTCGCGCATCACTTGCAAGGCCGTGGCATCGACCACGATGTGATGGAACAACAGCGTGGCCTGCAAACGCGAGCTGGCCGGGTCGTGGCTGTAGACCAGACGGATCAGCGGGGCCTGACTGAGGTCGATCCGTGCCGAGCTGTCCTGGGTTTCGATCTGCGCCAGAGGCACTTCATCGACCGGCAGATCGGCATGACGCCAGACCACCTGCTGCGGCACCTCCAGCCCTTCCCAGACAATCGCGGTACGCAGGCTGTCGTGACGGGCAATGACCTTGCGCAGGCCATCGGCAACTGTCTGCAGGCGTTCCAGACTGTCAAAGCTGATGCGCAATTGCAGCAAGTAGGGATCGCCCTGATCGGCGGTCAGGTAGTGATAGAGAATGCCTTCCTGCAACGGTGCCAGCGGGTAGATTTCCTGCACGTTGGCAGCACCACCGGGAACGGTTTCGACAATGCGGTCGATGGTCGGCTGATCCAGACGCGACAGGCTCAGCATGTCCGGCGTGATTCGTGTGGCGCCTGCCGGTACCAGATTGGCCGGTACAGTGATTTCGCGGCCATTGCCAACCGAAGCTGCCAATGCGGCCACAGTCGGCTGGCCCAGCAAGACACGCACATCGGCACTCAGACCGGCGTTGCGCATGCGCTCCACCAGGCTGACCGCCAGCAATGAATGGCCGCCCAGTTCAAAGAAGTTATCGTGACGCCCTACCCGGTCGACACCCAGCACCTGGGCCCAGAGTTCGGCAATCGCGACTTCCACTTCGCCTTGCGGCGCTTCGTAGGCCTTTGCAGCCAGATCGGCATGGTCCGGGTCTGGCAGAGCACGGCGGTCGAGCTTGCCGTGGCTGGTCAGTGGCAAGGCTTCCAGCCGTATAAAGGCCAGCGGCACCATGTAGCCAGGCAGACTGGCCTGCAAGGCCTGACGCAGTGCGTCCGTCTCCACCGGTGAGGTTTCGGTGAACCACGCCAGCAGACGCTCACCGCGCACCAGGACCACAGAATCTTTCACGCCTGGCTGAGCAGCAAGAACCGCTTCGATCTCACCCAGCTCGATGCGCATGCCGCGAATCTTCACCTGATCGTCGTTGCGGCCCAGGTAGTCCAGAGTGCCGTTGGCATTCCAGCGCACCAGGTCACCACTGCGATACATGCGGGCATGGGCCGCGTCGCTGAACGGGTCGGCGATAAAGCGCTCTTCGGTCAGGTCAGGCCGGTTCAGGTAGCCACGGGCAACGCCCGAACCACCGATGTAAAGCTCGCCGCTCACGCCCACCGGCACTGGCTGAAGCTGTTCATCCAGCACATAAATGCTGGTATTGGAGATCGGGCCGCCGATGTGCAGCGACTCGCCCACCCGTACCTGACCCGAAGTGGCAACCACGGTGGTTTCGGTCGGGCCGTAGTTGTTGATCACGGCGAAACCCGGATCGCGGTCGAACTGACGCAGGCGGTCGCCACCAATCAGCAAGGTGCGCAGGGTCTGGTGCTGACGGGGACGGCGGAAAGCCTGCTCGGCCACAGGAGTCGGCAGGAAGCCCACTTGCAGCGGTTGCTCCAGCCACCAGTCGAGCAGTTCATCCACATGCTCGTTGCCGACATGAGCCGGTGGCAGGTGCAGCACGGCACCGACACAGAGCGCAGGCCAGATTTCCCAGACCATGGCGTCGAAGCCGAAACCGGCAACGCTGGCGGTATGGCTGCCTGCATTCAGGTTGAAGGCCTGGCAATGCCAGTGAACCAGGTTGTTCAAGGTGCGGTGCTCGACCATCACGCCTTTGGGCTGCCCGGTTGAGCCAGAGGTATAGATCACGTAGGCCAGGTTTGCATCGCTCAGCCCCACCACTTGCGGGTTGTTGCGGAACTCCTGATCCCAGGCGCCCTGGCCCAGATCCACTTGCGCGACCTCACCCACCAGATCACGTGTCGAAGCATCGACCAGTACCACTCGTGGCGCGCTGTCTTCCAGCAGGTAGCTGATGCGCTCGGCAGGGTAAGCCGGGTCAACCGGCACATAGGCGGCACCGGCCTTGAGAATGGCCAGCAGACCGACCAAACGATCGGGGCTGCGGCGCAGGCACAGGGCGACACGCTCGTCCGGCTTCACGCCAAGCCCGATCAGATGATGGGCCAGGCTGTTGGCGCGACGGTTGAGTTCGGCGTAGCTCAAGACTTCATCACCCTGAACCACGGCAGGCGCGTCCGGCCTGTTGAAGGCCTGAGCTTCAACCAGTGCATGCACGGTCAGGCCTTGCGGGAAGTCTTGCGCGCTGGCATTGAAGTCGACCAGCAGTTTGCGACGCTCCTCGCTCTCAAGGATCGATAGCGCATCCAGCGGCACTGGCGATGCCTGCTCCAGAGCCTGAACCAGTTGCTCCACCGTGTTATGCATCCAACCGACCACGCGCTCGGCACCAATGCCTTCCAGCGCCAGCACATGCAGGTCGAAACTGTCGCCCATATCGTCGACGCTCAAGGTCAGCGGGTAGTTGCTGCGTACGTCACCGCCGAGCACGCGCACGCCCTGCCATGCACCTTCGCCGTCGAGGGGCTTCACGTTGGCGCTGTGACGGTAGTTGAGCAAGGCGCTGAACAGCGGAGAGCCCGCCGCAACGCCACTGCAACGCTGGGCAAGAACCAGCGAGGCATGTTCGTGGGCGAGCAAGGCAGACAGGCGCGAATGCACGCTCTTCAAGGCTTCGCCCGCACCCGTGGCTGTATCGACACGCAACGGCAAGGTGTTGATGAATACGCCGAGCGCCCGATCGGCGCCCTCACCGCTCTGCATGCGGCCCAGCAATACAGTGCCGAAAACCACATCGCGACGGTTGGCGAGCACACTCAGGACTCGCGCCCAGGCCAGGTGCATCAGGCTGGCGGCGCTGACGCCCTGTTGGCGAGCCTGCTCGCGCAGACGCAGGGAAAGAGCATTGTCGAGTACCAGGCGGGACTCTTCGATGCCACTGCCGTCGGTGCGCACGTCCTGCAAGCCGAAAGGCAGAGTCGGCTCTTCGATATCACCGAGCATTTCGCTGAAAAATGCCTCGTGCCGGGTGTCGTCACTGCCGATGCGCACCTGAGCCACATAGTTGCGGTAAGGCACTGGCGGTGCCATATCCGCCGACTGGCCGGATAGCAGTGCCTGCATCTCGTTGCTGACCACTTCCATCGCAGCGTTGTCCAGCACCAGATGGTGGAACAACAGGATCGCCACGACCTGGTTATTGACCGGATCATGGGCATGGACCAGACGCATCAGCGGTGCCTGGGACAGTTCCAGGCGATGGTGACGGGCGTCGAATTGCTGCTGCAGACGTTCAATGATGCTGACGTCTGTGGCCGGGGTATCGAAGCTGACCGGCTGCACTGTCAGTTCAGCCTTGCGCCAGACCACTTGCTGCGGGCTTTCCAGTCCTTCCCAGACCACGGATGTGCGCAGGATATCGTGGCGATCAATCACTTGCTGCAAAGCGCCGGCCCAGGCTTGCAAGCGATCCAGGCTGTCGAAAGCCAGACGCCATTGCAACAGATACGGGTCGCCCTGTTCGGCAGTGATGTGGTGATAAAGAATGCCTTCCTGCAAAGGCGCGAGCGGGTAGATTTCCTGCACGTTGGCGGCGCCACCTGGCACGGTGGCGACAATCCGGTCGATAGCCGACTGGTCAAGATCGGTCAGGCTCAACAGCTCTGGCGTGATCTGCGTGCAACCTTCCGGAACAAGGTTGTCCGGCACCGTAATCGCTTGTTGTTGATTGCTGTCGGCTGCCGCCAGGGCCGCAATGGTCGGCTGGGCCAGCAAGACATGCACATCGGCCTTGAGCCCGGCCTTGCGCAGGCGATCCACCAGAGTGATGGCCAGCAGCGAATGGCCGCCCAGCTCGAAGAAGTTATCATGACGCCCTACTCGCTCCACCTCCAGAACCTGCGCCCAGATGTCGGCCATGGCGACTTCGACTGCACCTACCGGCGCCTCGTAGGCCTGACCGAGCAAGGCCGCAGGATCGGGGTCCGGCAAGGCGCGGCGGTCGAGCTTGCCGTTGCTGGTCAGTGGCAAGGCTGCCAGATAAGTGAAGGCGCGAGGCACCATGTAACCCGGCAAGCGGGCACGCAAGGCCTGACGCAATGCTTCGGGGTCCACTGGCGACGCTTCGGTGAACCAGGCCAGCAGTTGCTGATCGCGCACCAGCACCACGGCGTCTTTTATACCAGGCTGACTGGCCAGAACCGCTTCGATTTCGCCCAGTTCGATACGCATGCCGCGAATCTTCACCTGATCGTCGTTGCGGCCCTGATAGTCCAGAGTGCCGTCGCTGTTCCAGCGCACCAGGTCGCCGCTGCGGTACATGCGCGCATGGGCAACGTCGCTGAACGGGTCGGCGATAAAGCGTTCCTCGGTCATTTCAGGACGGTTCAGGTAACCCCGGGCAACACCTGCGCCGCCGATGTACAGCTCACCGGTCACGCCTATTGGTACCTGCTGCAAGCGCTCATCCAGCACATAAGTACGGGTATTGGCGATTGGGCCGCCGATGTGCAGTGTTTCACCGACCAGTACCCGGCCGGAAGTGGCAACCACGGTGGTTTCAGTCGGGCCATAGTTGTTGATCACGGCGAAACCCGGATCGCGATTGAATTGACGCAGGCGGTCGCCGCCGATCAACAGGGTGCGCAGAGTCGGATGATCTTCGTTCTGGCTGAAGGCGTATTCGGCAATGGGTGTAGGCAGGAAGCTGACGTCCAGCGGCTGGGCGCGCCACCATTGCAGCAAGGCGTCGATGTCTTCGCCTCCATCCTGATTGGGAGCCACGTGCAAGGTCGCACCGGAGCACAGCGTCGGCCAGATTTCCCAGGCCATGGCATCGAAACCGAAACCGGCCAGACTGGAAGCGTGTCCGCCCTCACCCAGCGAGAAAGCCTCGCAGTGCCAGTCCACCAGATGAGAGAGCGTACGATGCTCCACCATGACCCCTTTCGGCTGGCCGGTGGAACCCGAGGTGTAGATCACATAGACCAGATTGTCGCTGCTCAGGTTGGCGATCCGCGGGTTGGCGTGGGCGCCATGGCCCCAGTCGCTACCATCCAGCTCGATCAGCGGCAGGCTCAGTACTGGCAGGCGGTCGAGCAGATTCGATTGGGTCAGCACCACCACCGGCTGGCTGTCGCTCAACAGGTAGGACAGGCGCTCGCGTGGATGCGCCGGGTCGACGGGGACATAGGCGGCACCGGCCTTGAGAATCGCCAGCATGCCCACCAACGTTTCCAGACCGCGACGGGCAACCACCGCGACACGATCATCCGGGCGCACGCCCAGTTCGATCAGGCGGTGGGCCAGGCCATTGGCCTTGCGGTTGAGCTGAGCGTAAGTCAGGTGTTGTCCCTGATGGACCGCTGCCACTGCATCCGGACGAGTCCGGGCCTGATTTTCAATGCGCTTGTGGATCAGTTTCTCGCTGCTGGACACCGCATCGGTAGCATTCCAGCGCTGTAATTTCTGGTGTTCGCCAGGCGTCAGCAGGTCAAAATCCTCGACCCGCAACTCAGGGTTCTCCAGGGCCTGCTCCAGCACCTGCAACAGACGACCGGCGATAGCCTCGGCCTCTTCTGCGTCAAACCAGGCACGGTGATAGACCAGGTGCAGCCAGGCGTTGTCATTGAAGCGGTTGGTGCGCAGATGTATGGCCAGTGGCGTCGTTTCGTAGCCATTCGAGACTTTTACCGTCTGTGCCTGAGCCTCGCCATAGCGATATTCATGATCTTCCTGCTCGTAGGATACCGAGACCTCGAACAACTGACCCCGCTCCTCGCGAGCGACACCCAGGTTGCGATTCAGCTCGCTCAGAGGGAAACGCTGGTGGCGGAAGTCGCGCTTGAGCGTGTCACGCACCTCGTTGACCAGCCCGCCGAAGCTCAACTGTTCGTCAAAGGTCATGCACACTGCGCTGACCTGAGCGAAGTGGCCCATGGTCGCCTTGAAACGTGCCCCGATGCGGTTGAGCAATGGCAGGCCGACAACCCAGTCCTTGCGCTGTGCGGTACGGGTGAAATAGACATGCAAGGCCGCCAGCAGCACATGGAACGCCGAAGATCCGTTGCTTTCGGCGAACTGCTTCATGCGTGTGTGCAGCGTCTCTGGAAAGTTCTGCACCCAGGTATGGGACGGTGCAGGGTCGGTTGCCCGGCGGTTGTGGTAGCGCGATACCAGCAGCGGTTCCGGCAGGTTGCTGTACTTTTCCAGCCAGTAGGCCTTGTCTCGCTCGTAGCGTGGCGAGTCGTGGTAACGCGCGTCTTCCTGAATGAAATCGCGGTAGTCCGGGCCGTTGAAATCAAGGCTGCTGCCTTCAGCCAGTGCGGTGTAATGCTCGCCCAGGGACTTGATCATCTGCCCGAAGCCCCAGCCATCGATAATCAGGTGATGAACTACGCTGATCATCCAGTGGTGGTCTTCCCCCAGGCGCACAAGGCAGAACCTGAACAGTGGACTGCCATCCAGCGTGCAGGGGCGCTGCATATACTCAAGGGTCAGCGCGTGTGCCGCGCTTACAGGGTCTGGCTGGTCGCTCAAATCATGCAAGGGCATCGGCACAGGCATCGATTCGGCATAGGTCTGCAACGGCAGGCCATCTGCCGAGGCTCCCGGCAGCAACACGGTGCGCATTCCCTCGTGGGATGCAACCAGATGCTCAAGAGCGCGCTGATACGTCACCGGATCCAGGGGACCGGTAAGGTTCAGGTATCCGCCGATGTTGTAGAGGGGGGAATCACCGCGGCTGATCTGGTCAAGCCAGACGTCACGTTGGGCGGCGGTCAGGGGGAAAACATCGGCGGCAGACATGGTCCAGGTCCTTCCAGGCAGTTAAGCCGCGGATTCAAGCACCGCCCTGCCGAACCTGTATGTCCCCAAAAACCCCTACAATGGCCTAGAGCCACCATACAAAAAAACCTTGACAGCCGTTTCAGCCCTATAAAGTAGTAGCCTCGACCGCTCGTCACAAAATGCAATGACCGCCCTTGTAAAATAAAGTTCACAGCTATTAATTGGCTTGTCCCGGTTTTCCACTACAGACACAAAACAGCGCCTTGGGTTGAATACCAGCATTACCAGCGTCATTATTCAGGCGTCAACATAAGGTGTCGGCCACTGGAACACCCTTAGTACAGTCAGAATCAGGGAAGATAGAAGTATGAAACTGACAACCAGTCATGAGCACAACCATGACCCGCGTTTTTATCAGCAACTGGGTCAACTGATTTCCAGCACCGGCAACAGTGCCTTTGCCAGGCAGATGCTACAGCTTGTCGATGCCTTGGTGCCCATTCACGGACTCGATCTCTGCGAATGGACCCTGAACGCGCCGCAGCAAAGCATCAGCCAGATCAACCGTCTCGGCAATGCAGGCCTGCAACATGATTTTCCTGTAACCGATAGCCGACACCACCCACTCCTGCAAAGCATCCTGAAGATGGAGGCACCCTTGCTTATCCAGCTCAAGGTGCCCTCGAACAAACAGAACCCACAGAACATCACCCACCAGTGCAACCTGGTCTCAAGCAATGGCGATCAGCGCTGGGTGATCTGCTTCTATCGCCTGCCAACCTTGCGACCGTTTTCCCTGTCCGAGCTTTCGCTGCTCAAGAGCCTTTCGGAAACCCTGTTGCCACTGGTCGAGCATCATAGCCAACTCCTCGCCCAGCCAGTCGTCCGTGGAGCAAGCACGGCACGCATCGAACCCGAGCAAGAAGCAGAAGCCGCATCCATGCACCAGGCCTTCAGCGGCCGACTTGCACAGGATGCGATCAACCTGTCAGCACGCGAGCAGGAAGTCTGCCTGGGCCTGCTGACCGGCGGCACCGTGCCGGAAATGGCACAGCGACTGCGAGTCAAGGCCAGTTCGGTGGAAACCTATCTCAAACGCGCCACCGTGAAGCTGGGCATCAGTGGGCGACATGGCCTGGCAAGGTGGATGGCGGGTGCCTGAAGAGGCTGTGTGAAAACGACTGCGTTCGCTATCCAGACACGTTCCTGCGCCACTGGCCATTTGGACATAAAAGCGCTCAAATAGCTTGCTTGCCAAGCTATTTGACGGAAAACCCGGGATAGAAGAATGCGATTGCCGTATCCACTGCTCCTCGCACTATGTTTCGGACTCACCCTTGCAGGCTGCAGCCTGCTCAAACCCAAACCTGATACCCCCTACAACCGGGGCTTCAATGCAGGCTGCGAGATCAAGCGTAAAAACGGAAGTTTCAGTGACCGAGACAATGACGCCCTGGTGGGGCTCCAAAACGCTTACTCCGAAGGCTGGAATGCAGGATATCGGTCATGCAACAAGCCCGACACCGTAATCTCCACACCCTATGATAAAGAGCAGGAGCAGAAGAAGAACTGCAATGCAAAGCACAGACTGTGTTACTGATGAGATGCCCCGGCTCTGCTTCAGAAACCCCGTGCCTCAAGTGCTGGATGCAGCCCGATACCTTGACGCTGCAGTCTCTGCTCACCTGGCGAAAAATACTGAGCTTGCCGAATATCTGATCCGCGCTGCCAACATGGATGAGGTCCGGGAATGGACAGAGTCATTATGGGGAAAAGCCAGCCAGTATGTTAAAGCGCGAACGGTTCCGGGAAGCGCCACCAAAGCTGCTCAAGAACAACCGAATCCCGGTCAGGATGCCGAGTGTGGCCGAGAAGAAAATGGTTCATCTGCGCGACGGTTTTCACTGCAGGTTCTGTGGTGTACCTGTAATACGAGCGGAAATACGTAGTGTGCTGGCAAAAAACTACCCAGACGCCTTGCCTTGGGGGAAAACCAACGCTGGCCAGCATGCGGCCTTTCAAGCCCTTTGGGCTCAATACGATCACGTTCTGGCCCATGCTCGCGGTGGTGACAATAGCCTCGAGAATACCGTGCTGACCTGTGCGCCTTGCAACTTCGGCAAAATGAACCATACCGTCGAAGAGCTCAACCTTATTGACCCCAGGAAACGAGATCCCGTGAAAAGCATGTGGGATGGACTGGAGCGACTTCTGAATAGCCCTCTTTCGTGAGCTTGCCGCAATGTTGCCTGTAAGCAAGTCGTCGCGGCCAAGGCCCCTCCCACATTAGACGTGTACGTCTTAACTGATCGGCATACTCCGTCGGCAAGAGCGCTCGCGGCGAACCTCAATTCAACTGAACGTTACTCAAAGCTCCCCAAGACCCTGCGCCCAACGCCCCTAGCATCTTCGGTGCATGCCTGCCATCCACCCTCACAAAGAAAGCTTGCGTGTAAGCGCTATCGCGTTGCCCCCCACGAACGCCCATCTTGCGCTCGAAGTGATCGATGCAGCCGCTGTGGGTGATCAGCACCAGATTCTCGCCTGGTTTCTTGTGCGCCAGCACCGCATCCTTGAAACCACTGTCGCAATCCTCAACCCAGCGTTGAGTCGGCGCTGTCACCGAGATCAGTTCAGCCGTTTGCCTTGTTCGAGTCAACGGGCTGGTAATGATGCTTGTCTTTTCCAGCCCCAACTGCTGCAAACCGGCTCCAACTTTCATGGCCGCCTGGCTGCCAATAACGGTGATGCCATCAGCATCGCCCATGCAGGCATTATGAGAACGATCACAACGTTCGGCATGCCTGATCATTACGACAACATCGCCTTTTGCCCACAGGCCATGAAGCCCCGACCTGCTCATATTATCGCCCACGCCCAAATCAACAATACGAGTCGCTGTCCATAACCAGACAAAAACTGCCAAGAGCGCGGATAGTGCAAGAAATAGTGCGACATTCTTTATGCCGAACTTGTTGGCATGTTGTTTATGAAGAAGTTGCTTTTCGGACGCCACACTATAAAGCCGAGTAAAAGCCACGCCATGATTCCTTGACCAGAGTTTTTTCGGTTTTTACAGGTGATGCATTCGCATCCCCGACCTCATGCCCGCAGGCTATTCAAGGCGCTGTCACCGAGAGGTCAATGAGTTGTCAAGTTTTCGTAGGAAAAAACGCTGCTCAGGGCACAGCAAAGAAAGTCTGTCTGATGAGGGGAAATGCAAAGAGACTTTTGACAACGATTTCACTTTAAATTGACTTTTACCTGAGTACCTTTGCCTCCAACTGCTACAGGCCCTACGCCAGAAAGTTAAAGAGCTGCGTAATGCGCATACTTGTTATTGAAGATCACAAAGATATTCTCGCCAACATCACAGAGTACTTCACCCTGAAAGGATTTGAAGTGACTGGGGCACTGGACGGACTAACCGGGCTACATCATGCCGTCACCGGCAATTACGACGCCATTATTCTGGACCTCATGCTACCAGGCATGGACGGTATTCTCCTGTGTAAAACCTTGCGGGAAAACACCGTGCAGCATGTTCCCATCTTGATGCTGACGGCTCGTGACGCCCTGGATGATCGTATATCAGGGTTCAATGTGGGTGCAGACGACTACATCGTCAAACCCTTTGCACTGTCCGAGTTACTTGCCCGGGTTGAATCCGTCGCACGACGCTTTAGCGGCATGAAAAAACGCATATTGCAGATACATGACTTGACGTACGACCTGGACACCCTGGAAGTCAGACGTGCAGGATGCTTGCTCAAGCTGAACCCTACCAGCATGGTACTTCTTGAACTGCTCATGCGTAAAAGCCCGGCCATAGTGAAGCGGAAGGATTTTGAGCAAGCGCTCTGGGGCAGCAATACACCCGACTCGGATAGCTTGCGGACCAGTATTTACACACTGCGCAAAGTCATTGATAAGCCTTTTGATATCCTTCTGCTGCACACCGCTCATGGCATGGGTTACAAGCTGCAAGGCCCAAGATAGGACAGGCCACTTCTTCCCGTGCCTGCCCACCCTCATACACCCCCACCACTGTTGCCCCACCAACATCTGAGCAACAGAGCACGCCCTCAAGCAACACCACCACCCCGCCAAAAACCATAAACCCGATTGAAATCAGCCTGTTAAGTTCTGGCACAGGACTTGCGACCTGAGCGACGCAGCTCTGATCACGGAGCTTCATCACAAAGGAATCGAACATGAGCGGACTCTTGAAGGTCATCGCTGTTTCAGGCGGGACCTGTTGCCCTTTTATCCTGACTGCCAATACGGTGCTGCCAGACAACTGGCTTGAGCCGATCTGCATGAGGGGATGCCTGTGACATCACCTGTGCCCGCCTCCTTTACTTCTCCGCTGCTACTGGCCCGCAACCTGGCGGCAGAGTTCGCCATCAATGCCGCCGAGCGCGACAAGAACGGTGGAACGCCACTGGCCGAACGCGACGCCCTGCGTCGCAGCGGGCTGTTGGCCCTGAGTATCCCGACCCGCTTTGGTGGCCTGGGTGCCAACTGGCAGGAAACGTTCGACGTAGTGCGTGAGTTCGCCAGGGTCGACAGTTCCATTGCACATGTATTCGGCTTCCACCACCTGATGCTGGCCACGGTTCGACTGTTCGCCAGTCCCGAGCAATGGCACCCGTGGTTCGAGCAGACGGCACGACAGAACTGGTTCTGGGGTAACGCGCTGAACCCCCTCGACACCCGCACCGTAATGAAAACCTTTGATGGCTGGCGTGAGTTTTCCGGACGCAAGAGCTTCTGTTCAGGGGCCAGCGATTCGGAAATGCTCATTGCCTCGGCGGTGGATGAAAATGCTGGCGGCAAGCTGGTAATTGCCGCTATCCCCAGTGGTCGCACCGGCATCACTCTGCACGACGACTGGGACAATATGGGCCAGCGTCAGACCGACAGCGGCAGCGCCACTTTCGAGCGGGTACGTATTGAAGAATCGGAACTGCTGCTTGATCCAGGCCCGTTGAGTACACCGTTTGCCTGCCTGCGCCCGCTGATTGCCCAATTGCACTTCACCAACCTGTTTCTGGGCATCAGTGAAGGTGCCTTTGAGGAAGCCCGGCAGTACACCCTCAAGGAAAGTCGCCCGTGGTTCACTTCCCAGGCGCGGGATATCAGTGAAGACCCTTATGTGTTGCGTCATTACGGCGAATTCTGGGCAGCGCTCGAAGGGACACGCGCCCTGGTCGAACGCGCTTGTGTGCAGCTCGACGAAGCCTGGAACAAAGGCCCGGAACTGAGCAGCGAAGAACGTGCGCGCCTTGCGCTGTCCATCAGCAGCGCCAAGGTTGCGGCCACTCGCACGGGGCTTGATCTGTGCAGCCGCCTGTTTGAAGTGACCGGGGCCAGAGCCACCCATGCCGCCCTGCGTCTGGACCGCTTCTGGCGCAACCTGCGTACACAGACCCTGCACGATCCGCTGGATTACAAGCTACACGAGCTGGGCGACTGGGCCTTGAACGGCAAGCGTCCGACACCGACCTTCTATTCCTGAGCGAGAGCCCTTATGCAATTGCTGACACTTCCGCCCTCTCCATCCCTCGCGACCTCCATTCGCGCCACGGCCCAGGTGTTCGAGGACCCGAAATCCAAGACCCTGCTGGCCCATCTGCAACAGATCGCCCCAAGCGAAGCCAGCGTGCTGATCATCGGCGAAACCGGAACCGGCAAGGAGCTGGTTGCGCGCCACCTGCATAATCTCAGCGGTCGCTGCAACGGTCCGTTCGTGGCGGTCAACTGCGGCGCCTTCTCCGAATCACTGGTGGAAGCCGAGCTGTTCGGTCATGAGAAAGGCGCCTTTACCGGCGCCCTGAGCGCCAAGGCAGGCTGGTTCGAGGAAGCCAACGGCGGCACGCTGTTCCTCGATGAAATCGGCGATTTGCCAATGGCCATTCAGGTCAAGCTGCTGCGTGTCTTGCAGGAGCGCGAAGTGGTGAGGCTGGGGTCGCGCAAGAGCATCCCGATCAATGTGCGGGTCCTGGCGGCCACCAATGTGCAACTGGAAAAAGCCATCAATGCCGGGCATTTTCGTGAGGATCTGTATTACCGGCTGAACGTGGTGACCTTGTCGCTGCACGCCTTGCGCGAACGTCCCGGCGATATCCTGCCCCTGAGCCGCCACTTCATGCGCACTTACAGCGAACGCCTGGGTTACGGGCAGGTGGAACTCACCCCAGAGGCCCAGTCCAAGCTGGTCAGCTACAGCTGGCCCGGCAATATCCGTGAGCTGGAGAACGTGATTCACCATAGCCTGCTGACCTGCTGCGACGGCAAGGTTCAGGCTGAAGACCTGCGCCTGTCCAACCTGCGTCTGGAGCGTCAGGACGAACAGTTGCCGAGCCATGATGGCAATGCAGTGGACGATCTGCTGCAGAAAGCATTCAACAGGCTTTACGAGAAGCAGTCGGGCAATCTTCATGAGCACGTCGAGAATGCGCTGCTACGCTCTGCCTATCATCACTGCCACTACAATCAGGTTCATACCGCGCAATTGCTTGGTCTTTCACGCAACGTGACCCGTACCCGCCTGATCGCCATTGGCGAACTGGTGGTGAACAAACGCCGCAACCAGAACCACGCACTGGACAATCGCGTCGTACAGCTATCGATCTGAAGCCATGGCTTGGGCGCCCGGCACGGGCTACCCGAGCGGCTTGCCTCTGCTGCAACTGTCCACCCAGCAACAGTTGTTCAGCATTATGCCTTCGATTACACAGCCCCGTTTCGGCCTCGATTGCGCGCAACGCCCACTGGCCGTGGCCTGTAGCACATGGCATGACACCTGCAATCCCGTCATTACTTCCCAACCCTGACTGGATACCACGCGATGCGTCTGATTGATCTGGCCTTGCCCCGCCTCCCTCGTTCCCTGAAGCTTCTGGCCTGCTCCGGCCTGATGGCTCTGGCCCTGAACCCGTCTGCCCGCGCTGAAAATGCGCCTGAGGAAGTGCGTCTGGATTACGCCTACTACTCGCCTGTCAGCCTGGTGCTCAAGCACTTCGGCTGGGTCGAAAAGGCGTTGCCGAACTCGAAAGTCAGTTGGGTGTTCAGCCAGGGCAGCAACCGCTCGCTGGAGTACCTGAACAGCGGTGGCGCCGACTTCGGATCGTCGGCCAGCCTCTCGGCGGTGCTGGCACGGGCCAATGGCAGCCCGATCAAGTCGGTGTATGTCTACAGCCGTGCCGAATGGACTGCATTGGTGGTGCGCAAGGACTCGCCACTCAAGAGCGTGAACGATCTTAAAGGGAAGAAGATCGCCGCGACCAAGGGCACAGACCCGTATCTGTTCACCCTGCGCTCACTGGCCAAGGCGGGCCTGGAAAAGAATGACGTGGAACTCCTGCACCTCCAGCATCCGGACGGACGCACCGCGCTGGAGAAAGGCGATGTCGACGCCTGGGCCGGTCTTGACCCGCACATGGCCGCCAGCGAATTGCAGGCCGGTTCGCGTCTGCTGTACCGCAACAAGGACTTCAACAGCTATGGCGTGATCAGCGTGACCGAGGCTTTCGCCAAGGCCCATCCACAAACCATCACTACCGTGATCAAGGCCTATGAGCAGGCACGTCACTGGGCCATTGCCCATCCGGAAGAATTCGCCAAGCTGCTGGCTGATGAGTCCAAACTGCCGCTGGATGTTGCCAAGCTGCAACTGACCCGTACTGATTTGTCTGCGCCACAACTGACTGACAAGGATATCGTCGCCTCCAAGGCTGCCGCACCGATTCTGGTATCCGAGGAACTGGTCAAGCGCGGTGTCGATGTCAATCAGGTCATCGATCAACTGATCGATCCATCCTTTGGCAAGGCCAGTATCGAGTGATGAGCACTTCCAGCAAAGCCCTCGCCGGGGCAAGTCCGGCAGAGCAATCCGCCAGTCGTGCTCCTCAGTGGCGACGCCGGGCCAAAGGCCTGGCATTGCCTCTGGCGATCATCCTGCTGCTTGAAACCGTGGTGCGTCTGGGCTGGATAGCTTCCTACCAGATGCCAGCTCCCAGCGAGGTGGCACAGACCCTGTTCCAGCTCGCCGATGGCGCGTTGTGGAAACACATTGGAGCAAGCCTGTCACGGGTGCTGGCCGGTTTCTTCATCGGTTCGTTCCTGGGGCTGCTGTTTGCCGCCTGGGTAGGCCTCAGCCGCGAGGCCGAAGCCTGGCTGGAGCCGACCTTCGCCAGCCTGCGGGCCATCCCAAGCCTGGCATGGGTTCCACTCTTGCTGCTGTGGCTGGGAATTGGTGAAACCTCCAAGGTCACGCTGATTGCCATCGGTGCGTTCTTCCCCGTGTACCTCAACGGGGTCGCAGCGATTCGCAATATCGACCGCAAGCTGGTGGAAGTCGGGCGCATGTATGGTTTCAGCCGCACGCGCCTGGCCCGGCGGATTCTCTTGCCTGCCGCCTTTCCGGGCGTGTTCACCGGCCTGCGCAGCGCCCTGAGCCTGAGCTGGATGTTCCTGGTCGCCGCTGAACTGATCGCAGCCACTCGTGGCCTGGGCTATCTGCTCAGCGATGGCCGGGAAACGTCTCGGCCAGACCTGGTGCTGGCGGCAATCATTGTTCTGGCGCTGCTCGGTAAAATCAGCGACGGCCTGCTGGCTGGCCTGGAAAAACGCTGGCTGGCCTGGCGTGACACCTTCGACGGTGCAGACTCTGGAGCCCGACCATGACTCAGCTTCATCACGCGACTACAGATCAGGCGCCTCTGCTGGACCTGCATGTCGAGCACAAGGCTTTCGGTGATACCGCCGTTCTCGGTCAGCTTGAGTTGCGCCTGCAACCGGGGGAAATCGTCAGCCTGCTCGGCCCCAGCGGCTGCGGCAAAAGCACTCTGCTGCGCCTGATTGCACAGCTGGATCAGGACTTTCGCGGCCAGTTGCGCAAACGCCCCGATGAGGTCGGTTTCGTGTTTCAGGAACCACGCTTGATGCCCTGGCTGACGGTTGCCGAGAATATCGGCTTCAGTCAGGACAAGAATTACGACCGCGCCCTGGTCACCCGCCTGATCGACGAAGTCGGCCTGACCGGCTTTGCCGACGCGCTGCCCAAGGCGTTGTCGGGCGGCATGGCCCAGCGCGTGGCCATTGCACGCGGGCTTTACGGCCAGCCGCAGCTTCTGTTGCTGGACGAACCCTTCAGCGCGGTCGATGCCTTCACTCGCTTCAAGCTTCAGGACCTGCTACTGGATCTGGCCCAACGTCACCATATCGGCCTGCTGGTCGTGACCCACGATGTCGATGAAGCGCTGTACCTGAGCCATCGGGTGCTGGTGATCGGCAACCGCCCCGGCACTGTCATCAGGGAGCTGACCGTACCTCTCACCTACCCCCGCGACCGCAGAGACGAAACCCTGGCAAAGCTGCGCAGCCAGGCGCTGGAGTCACTGCATGATGCGCGGGTGATTTGATATTTTGTCGCGGAGGGCCCCTCCCACTGCTTAGGTGGGAGGGGCCTTGGCCGCGACGGGGTATTGAAATTCAGAACAACCCTGAGGTCGGCGGCTCTGTGCCCTTGAGCTGCCAGGCCCCCACCACTGCTGCTTTCCAGTGACGCGGATTATGGTTGGCCACGGTGCGTGCATTGCGCCAATGGCGATCAAGATTATGGCTGCGGCCTGTCGTCGATGCTCCGCCCACATCAAACAAGGTTTCAGCAGCCTTGAGCGCAAGTTCAGCGACCAGATACTGCGCCTGTGCGACTTCCACAGCGGCCTGTTCAACTTCTGCATGAGCCTGTTGCGCGGCCCAGGCACGATCGATTGCCTCGGCGGCCTTGAGCACCAGCGCTTGGGCAGCATAGGCCCGAGCGGAAATATCGCCCACGGCCAATTCCACATAGGGATCGTCCACCGAACGACTGGCACTGCTGTGCTTGATTGGGCGTGCGTGCTCCCTGGCAAAACGTACCGCATCGTCCAGTGCATTACGGGCAATACCGGCCTGTACCGTGCCCAGAAACAGTTGCAGGAATGGCGTGACGATGGTGCGTTTGCCTTCTTCCACCGTGCGGGTACGAATATCACTGGCCTCGACCCGCACGTTCTGCAGATGAGTCGTGCCACTGGCCGTCAGACGCTGGCCCATGGCATCGAAGTCGTCGAGCAATACCAGACCTTCGCGATCACGAGGCAGAATGAATGAAACCGGCTGTTCATCTTCATCCAGCGCAACAGCGCTGACCCAGTCGGCAAACAATGCACCAGTGCTGTAGAACTTGCTGCCATTGACCCGGTAATGATCGCCTTCGCGCACCAGCCGTGCAGCAATCGCTCCATTGGCTCCACCCAGTTCCCAACCGGCATTGCCGATCACTGCGCCTTCAAGGTAACGGGCAAACCAGCGTTGGCGCTCGGCCTCGGCATCTTCAGTCGTGGAAACCAGCAGGCCTTCGACAAAGGCAAGACCGGGGCGCAGGGCCTGGGCGACGTTGGAGTCCACCGAAGCGATACGCAGCAGCAGCTCGATGACATCCCGTACGCTGCCGCCCGGTCCTCCATGGTTTTTCGGAATACGCACAGTATAAAGACCGGCAGCAGCAAGCTGGGCGATGGCCTCGAAAGGCAATTGCCGCTCGCGCTCACGCTGGGCCGCACCAGCAGCAATGCCTGGCAGCAGCGCGGTGATACGAGCTTGCAGTTCGCTGACAGTGGCGGCCGGCGCCTGCGGGGTCAAACGTTGAAAAGTGGTCATGAGCAGTCCTCAGGCCTAGATGGCAATTTTCCAGAGACGTGATTCATCGAAAACGTCAAAGGCTTCGTGTTCAGGGTCCAGCGGCGGCACCACCAGTTCCGCGCCGCTACCGGGCAGTCGCGGCACCGAACCGAGCAGACGTTGGGTGTATTCGTGGGCGGGCCGGGTAAACAGTTGTTCCACCGGCGCCAGCTCGACAACCTGGCCGTGGCGCATCACCAGCACGTTGTCGCTGACGTGACGAATCACCCCCAGATCGTGGGAAATGAACAGATAGGCCAACCCCAGTTCCTGTTGCAGATCAGCCAGCAGGTCCAGCACTTGCGCCTGCACCGAAACATCCAGCGCCGAAACCGGTTCGTCGCAGATGATCAGCTTCGGTTCGCTGGCAATCGCTCGGGCAATCGCCACCCGCTGACGTTGACCACCGGACAACTGCAAGGGACGTCGCCGGGCCAGCTCGGGCGGCAATCGCACCTGCCCCAGCAAATGGGTAATCCGCGCCGGACGCTGGCTTGGCTCGACGCCCGCGACATGCAATGCATCATCGAGAATCTGCATCACGTTCCAGCGCGGGTCGAAGGAGCCGAGCGGGTCCTGATAGATCACGCTGATTTCCCGCCGCAGTGGCCGCCGCCGTTTTTCATCGATGACATTGCCGGGCAGGTTCCAGGGTTGGCCGCGGTACAGCACTTGCCCGGCATCGGGTTGCAACAGCCCAAGAGCGATGCGGGCAACCGTGGTCTTTCCCGAACCGGACTCGCCGACAATGCCCAGCGTCTGCCCGGCGCGCAGCTCGAAACCGACATCCTGCACCACCTGACGAAGCTGGCCATCAGGCCCCAGATAACGCTTGCCCAGGCCTTGAGCCTGCAACAGCACTTGCCCCGCTTCGCCACTTTTGACAGGCGTTGTCGGGCGTATCACGCCTGCACGCTCAGGAGACAAACGGCTCCCTCGCGGATGTTCGGATGGCACAGCGGCCAGCAACTCACGGGTGTAGGAATGCTGCGGCTTGCTCAGGACTTGCTGCATCGGCCCTTGCTCTACCACCTCGCCGTGACGCAGCACCACCACGTCGTCCGCCAGTTGCGCGACCACCGCAAGGTCATGGCTGATGATCAGCAACGAAGCGCCACGGGCCTTGATTTGCTGGAAGACTTCAAGAATCTGCGCCTGCACCGTGGCGTCCAGGGCGGTGGTAGGCTCGTCGGCAATCACTAGCGCCGGATCCATGGCCAATGCACTGGCAATCAACGCCCGCTGGCGCAAGCCACCGGATAACTGGCCGGGCCGCTGGCGGGCGCGTAACGCCACATCCGGCACGCCAACCCGCTCCAGCAGTTCCAGCACCCGAGCGCCACGCTGTTGCCGATTGCCGAAACCATGGGTTTGCAGCACTTCGAGGATTTCCTTGCCCACCGGACGCAGCGGGTCGAGGGACACCAGAGCATCCTGCAGAACAAAGCCGATGTCCTTGCCACGCACACCACGCCACTGCCGCTCGCTGAGAGAAAGCAGGTCGTGCTCACCAAAACTCAGCCGCCGAGCCGCCACTTCAGCGCGACTGCCCGCCAGGCCAACCAGGCTACGAGCGCTGACACTCTTGCCCGAGCCGGACTCACCCACCAGCGCCACGCAACGCCCTGGCGTCAGAGTAAAGGACAAATCCTGAACCACCTTTCGCCCTTCAAAAGCGATGCTCAGGCCTTCGACAATCAAGGTCTTGTCACTCATGGCAGGCGACCCTCCAGACGTTGTTGGATATAGCGGCCGGTCACGGTGGTGGACAGCGTGGTCAACACAATGAACAGGCCCGGAAAGAACGTGAGCCACCAGGCATTGGCGATGAAATCACGGCCCATGGACAGCATGGTTCCCCACTCGGGAGCTGGCGGTTGCGCGCCCATACCGAGAAAGCTCAATGCCGAAGCCCAGACAATCGCCTGACCAACACCCATGGTCAGTGTCACCACCAACGGGCGCATGGCATTGGGAAGCAACTGACGCAGCACGATGCGTGAAACCGGATGCCCCAACGCCCGCGCCGCTTCGATATAGCCGGCATTACGCACCGCCAGAACCTGACCGCGAACCATTCGGGCATAACCGGGCGCAGCCCCCAGCCCGGTGGCGACAATCAACGGACCGATGCCGCTGCCGAATACCGTCACAAACAACAAGGCAAGCACCAGGCTCGGAAAGGCAAACAGCACTTCCAGCAGCCAGCCCACCCAGCGATCAACCCGCGCACCACCCAGACCACCCAGCAGCCCGAGGGTAATGGCAATGCTCATCGCCAGTGCCGTGGCGGCCACACCGATGAACAGACTCTCGCGGGTGCCATAGACAATCCGGGCAAAAATGTCGCGCCCTGACTGATCGGTTCCCAGCCAGTGCGCCCAGCCCGGCGCCTGAAACGCCTCGCGAGGCACGATGGCCAGCGGATCGATGCGAGTGAACAACTGCGGTGCCAGTGCCGCCAGTATCAGCGCAGCAAGAAACAGCAACGCCAGGCTTGCGCCCAAAGGCGGCAGGTGCAGGCGCCGTTGACGGCGCAACGGGCTGAAAGTCTGATCAAGAGTCAGGTCGCTCATGAGTTCGGCTCCTGTTGCCGTGGGTCAATCCATTGATAAAGCAGGTCCACCAGAATATTGGCCAGTACATAGCCGGCAGCCACCACCAGGCTGATACCGATAACCAAAGGCAAGTCCTGGGCCTGTACTGCCTGATACAACTGGCGACCGACACCCTTACGGGAAAAGATCACCTCGCAGACCACCGCACCACTGATCAACGCACCGATAGCCCAGCCTGAAAGCGACACTCCCGGCAGCAGCGCATGGCGCAAGGCGTGTCTGAAACGCACCGCCAGATCACTCAAGCCTCGGGTGCGGGCTGTCAGCACGAAAGGTTGATCGAGTGTCACTTCAAGGGATTCACGGGTGACCTGAGCAATGAAACCCGCCAGCGGAATGGCCAGAGAAAACGCAGGCAACACCAGGCTTGCAAGGCTGTCGCTACCCGCCGGTGGAAACCAGCGCAGGCCAAAGGCAAATACGGCGAGCAGCACCACTCCAAGCCAGAAATGCGGCAAGGCGGCACTCAGGGTTTCAACGAATGACGCCGCGCCACCGATCAGTCGTCCGCGCCCGGAAGTGATGACCGTCAACAGCAGGACCAGTACCCAGGCCAGCGCCAGTGATGCCAGGGTCAGTTCCAGAGTTGCACCGCCCTGCTCGGCCAGCACGCGGGTCACCGGCTGATGCTGGGAATAGGAGTTGCCCAGATCCCCCTGCAGCAAGCGGCCCAGATAGACCGCATATTGAACCGGCAACGGCTTGTCGAGGCCGTATTCCTGGCGCGTGGCTTCGATGGTTTCGGCTGTCGGGTTGCCGCTCGGGCCACCGAGAATGGCCAGTACCGGATCGCCCGGCATCAGGCGCAGGGCAAAAAAAGTCAGGGTTGCCACGGCCCACAGCACAAGCACGCCGCCCGCCAGACGAATGGCAGCACGGCGCCCGAGAGCAGTCAGGCGTTGGCGGCGCGGATCAACCGCATCCAGAGGCGTTGCGCTTGCACTCATTTCGTCACCCATGAGTCATAGAGATAAGTCACCGCCAGCGACGGTTCCAGACGCACCCCATGGGCGGTCTTGTAGATACCCAGCCGGGTGCTTTGCGGATAGGTGGTCAGCTCCAGGTATTGCGCAGCGATCTGCTTCTGGGCTTCGTAATAAATCTTGCGGCGCTGCTCGGGGTCCTGAGTGGCCAGAGCGCTTTCGATCAGTGCGTCGAATCCGGGATCGGCATAACCGGCGGTGTTCTGGTGATAGCCACCAACCCCGGCAGGCTGGACAAACGCAGAACTGAAAATGATCCGCAGCACATCGGGGGTATTGGTGTTCCAGTAGCCGATGCGGATGTCGTAATCCCAGGCGGCCTGACGCGCCGTGGACTGCACGTCGCTCATCTGATCCATAACCAGATCGATGCCGACCTGACGGGTCGTCGCCTGGACCTGCTCCCACAAGGTCACTTCCGACGGTGGCGTACGTGAGCCGATCAGCACGACAGCCCGCAGACGCTTGCCGTCCCTGGTGCGATAACCCTCGGCGTCACGACCGGTCCAGCCTGCCTCGTCGAGCAATCGCGTGGCGCGGGCCGGGTCGTAGTCCTGAACACGCTCGAAGTCGGGGCTGTAGAACGGCGTCGCCACGCTCAGAGGGCCGCCAGCCCTTTGAAATTCGCCGAAATAAACACTCTTGAGCGCGCCCTCGACATCGGCGCTACGCACAAATGCCTCGCGCACCCGCAGATCGTCAAAGGGCGCGCGACGAATGTTGAAGGTGCCATTGGTAGGGTTGCCCGGACGCTGGGAGATGATCAGTTTCAAGTCAGGATTGCGCCGCGCCGCTTCATGGGACTCCGGCGGCAAAGCCTCGATCACGTCCACTTCACCGGCCTGCAGCGAGGCAAAGCGTACCGAAGGCTCCTGAATGAACTTCCAGACAATACCTTCCAGATACGCCGACCCCTGATGGCGGGCCGTGGGCGGTGCCCAGTTGTAGTCGGGATTACGGGCCAGCTGGACGTGGCTCTGCCGCTCCCACTTGACCACCTTGAACGGCCCGCTGCCCACCGGGCTTTCGCAGTTGGCATCGCGGCTGCGGGCCAGCGCCGTGGGCGACTGGATGCCAAGGAAACCCTGAGCCAGTACTTCCAGGAATGCGGCATAAGGCGTAGCCAGATGCACGATGGCGGTGTAGTCATCCACAACCTCGGTGCTGCGGTACTGGCGAATGTAGCCACCGGCGGTGCTGGACTGGGTCTTGGGATTGGTAATGTGTTCGAGGTTGGCTTTCAGGGCTGCCGCGTTGAATGGCGTGCCGTCAGTGAAATGCACGTCATTGCGCAAATGGAAGGTGTAGCGCAGGCCATCGACCGAGACTTCCCAGCTCTTGGCCAGCCATGGACCGATCCGGCCTTCGCTGTCCATGGACACCAGCGAATCAAGATACTGCTGGGCGACGAAAACCTGAGGCATGTCGCCCGCCACATGAGGATCGAGACAGGTGGGCTCGCGGTCAGTGGCGTACACCAGCGTACCGCCATGCACCGGCTGATCGCTCTGGGTCGAGACTTTCTCGGCACGCTCACAGCCAGTCAACGCCAGGGCCAATGTCGAGGCGGCAAATAAAGGGATAAAAGGACGGATATCGAATTTCAAGATCGCTCCCGGGGATGACAGGTCCGATGGCTTTGCATGGGCGGTTACCGGGGTATTGCAGGTCCCGTGCCGACTCTCAAACCATTGAATTCATTGACTTAAAGACAAAGGCCAGTGGTGGATGACCAACAAAGTGTCCATGGGCTGTTGCTGTTGCAACAGCCGCTGCTTGTTGGTTCATGACGGTTCTGCCGCCGCAAAGCGCAGCGGCTGCAAGGGCTGACTCAATGCTGCCGGGTCGCGGTAGCGCGCTGCCGGATGATTGTTTGGCAGGCGCGCCTGCCCTGCTCCGAACAGCCGCTCGCGCAAGGTTTCGCCGGGGGTGTAGCGCTCACGAAAACGACCACGACGGCGCAGTTCAGGCACTACCAGGTCGATGAAATCCCGGGCAGTCTCGAACGACAGGTACTGGCGCAGGTTGATGCCGTCGATGCCGTCCACATCCAGCCAGCGTTCGATCGCGTCGGCGACCACCGTCGGAGTTCCAGCGACAAAGTAGCGATCCTCTTGCAGCCCGGAAAAACTGCCGAGCATTTCACCCACCGTGGTATCCGGGTCAAAGCGATTGAGCGAACCCCAGCCGATATCGCCGCGCTTGATGATGCTGGACAGCCGCTCATGGGGTGGATACGCCTTCAGATCGATACCCATCTGGGCGTGTGCCATCCCGCCATCGGCACTGATCAGGCGGCGGTAGCTATCGAGCTTGGCCGACACCTCGGCATCGGTGCGCCCGACGATCACGCCCGCCTGAACAATGAACTTGATACCCGTCGGATCGCGGCCCTGCTCCTCGGTATTGCGGCGCATGGTGGTGATATTTCGCCGCACATCCTCGTGGGTGACACCGCCGGTAAAGACCACCTCGGCATGCCGCCCTGCGAAAGCCGAACCTGCCGGCGAACCCGTAGCCTGGAACAGCACCGGCGTACGCTGACGCGACGGCTGGCACAGGTGCGGGCCGGCGACCTTGAAGTGTTCACCGACATGGTTGATATAACGCACCTTGGCCGGGTCGGTGTAGATGCGCTGCTCACGATCCTGAATCACCGCATCGTCGTCCCAGGAGCCTTCCCACAGTTTGTAGAGCACGTCGAGGTATTCGTCGGCGATCTCGTAACGATGGTCGTGGGGCACTTCCTGGTCCAGCCCGAAATTGCGGGCTGCATTGGGCAGATAGGACGTGACGATATTCCAGCCGACCCGCCCCTTGGTCAGGTGATCGAGGGTGCTCATGCGTCGGGCAAAACTGAATGGCGGCTCGTAGGTGGTGGAAAAGGTCACGCCGAAACCCAGCTCACGGGTTACCGCTGCCATGGCCGGGACCAGCAGCATCGGATCGTTGCTCGGCACCTGCAAACCTTCGCGAAGGGCAGTTTCCGGGCCATTGCGAAAGCGATCGTAAACCCCCACCACGTCGGCCAGAAACACCCCGTCGAAAGTGCCGTATTCCAATAGTTGAGCCAGCTCGGTCCAGTAGTCCAGATCGTTGAAGCGATGGCGATTATTGTCCGGGTGAACCCACATGCCATGAGTGATATGGCTGACGCAGTTCATCTCGAACAGGTTGACGTGCAATTGTTTGGGCATAGCGCTCTCCTTGAGCTGTATATAGCGTTCAGACCGCGCTGGCTTCGTCGACAGCGCCCTGCCCCTCAGCCTCGGCATGCAATGCTCGCCAGGCCGCTGTCGGGCTGACACCGTTGAGGTAGTAATTGCCCAGCGCCTGCTCGCGGTAGATCGTCGGGTTGTGGGAGGCCAGGGTGCGTGCGTTACGCCAGTGCCGGTCGAAATTGCGTCGGGTGCTGGTGGCCGAAGCCCCTCCGACTTCAAACAGCAAAGTGCTGGCTTCCAGCACCTGAGCCAGAACAATCTGCTGGGCCTGATAGGTCTGTACTTCCGCTTCGGTATAAAGCTGCTCGACAACCACACCTGCCTGTTCGGCCTCGTACACGGCTTGCAGGCTGTGGCCGATGGCCGTGACCTGTGCCTGAGCGGCAAAGGCCAGGCTCGACAGGCGACCGATCACCCGCTGCACCAACGGATCCTCGGCCGGACGGGTCTGGCCGGGAATCCCGAAGGCACGAGTGCGGCCCTGAACGAAATCCACGGCATCGGCCAATACCCCACGGGCGATACCAGCCAGGGTTGCCAGATGCACGGCCTGATAAAAAGCCGTCAGGTAGGACTCTGCGCGCAGTTCGCCTTTCTTGAAGCGGCGCAGAATGTGCTCTGCCGGCACCTCAACGGCAGTGAAGCCTGTCGTGCCGCTGCCGGTCAGGCGCTGGCCGAAACCGTCCCAGTCATCCAGCACCTCGACGCCCTGCGCCCTGGTCGGCACAGACAGGCTGACAAAGTCATCACCCTCATTGGCGATGGCTGCCACCCAGTCGGCATAGAGCGTGCCGGTGCAGTAATACTTTTGCCCGTCCAGGTGATAACCCGCGCTGGCATCTCCGGGAACCCGCTCTTTCAAGGCTACGGTGTTGCTGGAGCTGTCGCTGCGTTCAGCCATCGCCGCGCCCCACAACTCGCCTGCGGCGACCTTGGCGAACCAGTAGGCCTGGGAGACGGGTTCACGAGATGACAGCCGTCCTTCGACGAACCCCAGGTGCGCCCGCAGGATTTGCGGCAGGTTCGAGTCGGCTTCGCCCAGGCGCACCAGCCAGTGCAACAGTTGAGGCAGGCTTGCGCCCAGCCCGCCATAACGGCGCGGAACCCGCAACGCGCCGAACCCGGCCTCACGCAGCCAGCCAACCGGCTCATGGGCCAGTTGGCGTTGCTGCTCGCGTTCTACGGCGCCAGCGGCAATCCGCGCAATGACCGGCGCGAAGCGCGCTTCCAGTTCGGCATCGGTAACAGGCAGTTCAGACTCATGACTCATGGCAGTTCCTTGCATTCGTGGATAACGGCGTTCAGAACCGGAACGCCACCCCGGTAGTCACCGAGAAAGCGTCGCCCGGATAGAAATTCGCCGAGTCCTGACCGTTGGCGTTGTAGGCCGTATTGGCGGCAGTCGCGTAACGCTCGTCAGTGAGGTTGCGCAGGTCGGCGAAGACCTCCCACTTCTTGCTCGGTGCCTGGTAACCGACCTTGGCTCCCCAGAGCACGTAGGACGGCGCTTGCCAGCTGTTGGCGTAGTCGATGTAGTAACTCGACGCCGCACGCAGGTTGAGCGAGGCGTAAAAGCCGCTTTGCTGGCGATAGGCAAGCTCGGCCTGATAAACCTGGCGCGGCAAGCTGGGCAGTTCGTTATCGCCAAAGGTGTCGTCGTGGCGGTAATGGAAATCGTTGAGGGTGTAGGCCTGGCGCAGGTCCAGGGTGTCGCCGTTGGCACCCGACCAGAGCAGCGCGCTCAAACCGGCCTCGATACCCTGGTGGATGGTCGGGCTGGCATTGGACGTGGCGGTGAGCTGATCCTGAGTCGCAGTGGCTTGCCGAACCACCACAGTCAGCAGCTCTTTCTGAACCCAGGAGCGATAGAGCGTCAGACTGCCATCGAAAATGCCTTTGCTGCCGCGAATCCCCACCTCGAAAGTGGTCGCCTTCTGCGGCCTGGCATCGAACAGATAGGGATTGCCGGTGCTGCCCAGTTGCCAGGTCACCGGCGGATCGATGCTGCGGCTGACATTGCTGAACACCTGGAAATCCGGCGTCAGTTGATAGCGCAGGCCGATGCGTGGCGCGATATCGTTTTCGGTGTATTCGACACTGTCGGGAAATTCGCTGGTGTTGGTGCGGGTGCTGGACTCGATCTCGGCCTTGCGTTTGATGTTGATGAACGAAAGCCCCGAAGACAGCCATAACCGATCCGTCAGTTGCAGCTCGTTGCCGAAACTCAGCACCGTGTCCCGGGAGCCGGTGTAGTTGGTTTCCTGCAACTTGGCGCCAGTGCTGGCGCTGTGGGATTTGACGTCGGCCAGATAGGCCCGGGTGTTGCTGAAGATGATGCTGCTGTCGCTGGGTAAGCCGAAAAAGCTGTCGCCGGTACGGAAATAGCGCAGGGTCAGGTTTATATCCTTGGAACGCCAGTCCTGTGGCTCAACGGCGTAGCGCCAACCATTGAGCAACGGGTAATTGTTGTAGGCCGCCCCCACTTCAAGCTTGCCACCATCGTCGAAAGTGTAAGTGGTCTTGTTGGCCAGAAACGTGGTGCCATCCTTGCGGCGTCCGGTGGGCACAAGGTTGCTGCGCGGGTCGTGCCTGAGTTGCTGACGAGTCAGGGTATTGCCGTTGATGAGATCCTCTTCGCGGTACTTTAGGAAAAAGCGCGTCTCCAGTTTCGGGCTGAACACATGCCCGAAGTTGGCCGCCAGACCACGCGCCTCGTTGGAAGCATGATCCTGATAACCGTCGCGCTCGTTGTGCTGGATATTGATGTAGTAATCGCTGTCACCGATCACGCCACCGGTGCTCAACTGCTGCTTGCGATAACCGTAGCTGCCGACCTCGAAGCGGGCGTAATTGCCCGGATCGGTACGGCCGGTCTTGCTGACGAAATTGATCGCACCGCCCAGCGACAGGGCTGCATATTCCGAAGCGTTGGCGCCATACAACACTTCGGTGTGATCCACGGCCTGCATGTCCAGGAAGTCTTCCTGGGTTCCACCGGGGCCAGTGATCGGCAGACCGTCGAAGAGGAACTTGGTCCCCAGCACATAACCTTGATAGAAGGTGTTCAGGCCGGAACCACGGATGGAGATCTTGTTGGCACCACTGCCACTGGTGGCCTGGGCGAACACTCCCGGTTGCAGGGCAAGCACATCCTCGGCACTGCCTGCCTTGCCCTGCTCGACCTGACGGTTATCGACCACTGCGGTATTGCCGGCCACCTTCTGCAAGCGCTTGCGGTCCTTCTGCGCTTCGCTTGCGGCAGTGCCGGTAACCGTCACTTTGCCCAGCGTTGTGCTGCCGGGCTCATCGGCCGCATGGGCAAACGGACCGAGCAAGGCCAGCAGGATCGGCACGCTGGCGGCGCTGCTCAAATGGGGGAAGTAGCGTCCGGTTTGTTGCTTGATCGCCTGCACTGCAAGTACTCCCTAATTTACAGGTAGATATCCAAATAGCCATTACCTGGCCGAACTTGAACAACACCAAAAGTCATGAAAGTTCACTTTGCAGATGTCGTGCCAGCACTTTCTTATTGGTTTTTCTCTATATCGACACCTTTAACAAGCTGGCCAACAGTACAAACTGACCGATTGATGTTGCGCTGCAAACAGTTGAGCAGCCTTAGAGCATCAAAAACCCTTCAAAGGCTCTGGATCAGCAAGATCAAAGGAGCAATCCACTGCAAACAAGTGCAATTCATGCACACTGCAAACAAGTAATATGGATATAACCGCTACTGTTCAGCCTGCAACATCCAGCCGACAAACTTTACGATTTTTAATCACCTGCTTATCAACACTTACAGCCAAACAGCCAACTTCACAGGCTTTTAACAGATGGCACAGAACCTGCTGAAGGCCCATGACTGGCCTGACTATGCCCATAGAACGCCGAGACCTTTTAACGACGAACTTGGGAGATATAAATTGCACGCCACACAACAGGACCGATTGCGCCTGGCCGTCCGCCACGCCTCTTTCACGATGGGGCTGGGATGCGCCTTGCTGATTCCGACCATGGCCTGCGCCGCTGACTCAACGCTGGGGACAGTCACCGTCCAGGGAACACGCCAGTCTGAAGCCGAAAACGCCAGAAGCCAGCTGGCCGAAGTGCCCGGTGGCACCAGCGTGGTCGACAGCGAAGAAGTAGCAAGAGGCCGCACAGCCAACCTGCAAGATACCCTCGGCTACCAGCCCGGTGTGTTTGTGCAGTCCACGGGCGGTAACGATGCGGCGAAAATCTCCATCCGGGGCTCCGGTGCCAATACCTCGCCCGGTTACTTTCGTGAAGGCATCAAGTTCCTGTTCGACGGCCTGCCGATCACAGGGCCTGGAGGCACACCCTATGAATTCCTCAATGCCTCGGGTGTGAACTACACCGAGATCCTGCGCGGGGCGAATGCCTTTCAGTACGGCGCATTGACTCTGGGTGGCGCGGTGAACTTCGTCAACCACAGCGGCTACACCGCACCGGGCCTGCGTCTGCGTGCTGAAGCCGGCAGCTACGGCTACCAGAAGCAGGCATTGAGTGTCGGTGGTGTGGAAGGCCCGCTGGACTATTACCTGAACGTCGACAATTACCGCAATGAAGGCTATCGCGACTACAGCCTGTCCAAGAGCTCCGGCGTGGTTGCCAACCTGGGTTATCGCTTCAGCCCGAAACTGGAAACCCGCCTGATGCTGCGCTACCGCGACGAGTTCCACGACGACCCCAGTGCCACCACCCTGGGTGCAATCAAAAACAATCCACGACGCGCCAGTGCCACGGCCGAGTCCAGTGGCGCTGGCAGCCGCAGGCCAGGCAGCCTGTGGCTGGGCAGCAAAACCCTCTACACCTTCGACGACGATGCACGCCTGACCCTGGGCTTCGCCTATCACGACTATGCCCACAACAATAATCCGAACAGCCCGAGTAACCCCAGTTACTGGGACTGGCATGACCTGAACCTGCTCGCGAGCTACGAGCGCATCGATAACTGGTTTGGCCATGAAAGCCGCAGTTCCATTGCCTTTACCTCCACCCAGCATCTGCGTGGAGAGGTCAATTCGACGACGGCATCGAAGGTTCCGCTCAAGCAGGTCAACTACAAGGACTCCTCCGACCGGGTCATTTCCCTGGGCAATGACTTCAACCTGATCGATCGCTTATGGCTCACCAGCGGCGTGTCATTCATCAATGTGAGGCGCAAGATCAATATCGATCAGGCGCTCAATCCCAACACCACAACCTTTCTCACCCATGAAGACTACGACAACTGGAGCATCGCCCCGCGGATCGGCCTGCGCTACGACCTCAACCCGCAACTGCAAGTGTTCGCCAACTTCAGCCGCTCAATCGATCCACCGGCTTCCTGGGAATACTCAGGTTCCGGCCCGACCACACCTTACATCCGCCCACTGGTAGAACAGAAAGCCAATACCTTCGAGGTAGGCATCAAGGGCAAGGCCGGGATCTTCGACGGCAGCCTGGCGCTGTATCGCTCATGGATTCATGACGAGCTGCTGAACGTCCAGTTCATCGCCGCAACCTCGACCTCCGCAGCAGTGACCGGCGCCTTCAATGCCTCGCCGACCATTCACCGGGGCGTGGAAGCCGGGCTGAATACCCGGCTCTGGGAAAACCCTCAGGGTGACCAGTTGCGCTGGCGTCAGGTGTACACCTGGAACGACTTCCACTACCGCAACGACGAAACGTTCGGCGATAACCAGTTACCGGGCATTCCCAGCCATGTCTATCAGGGCGAGTTGCAGTACCGGCATCACGGCGGCGTTTACACCGGTGTGAACGTGCAGTCGGCTTCGCGCACCGCCGTGGATTACGCCAACACCTTCTATGCGCCCTCATACACCATCTGGGGAGCAAACATCGGCTACGAAGCCCCCAAGGGCGACTGGAAAGTTTCACTGGACCTCAAGAACCTGGCGAACAAGGCCTATGTCTCGGCAGTCACGCCGCAGTACAACGTGGCCGGGGCCGATACGGCGTCGTTGTATCCGGGGGATGGAATCGGGGCCTATGTGGGGTTTGAGGTCAGGTATTAAGCTTTGACTGTTGCCGGGCGCTCTGGACTGAGAGTTATCAAACCTATAGGTTGAGAATGCCGACGAAGGCGCCCGGCCATAAAGCACCAGGGAAGGACATCTTGAACCTCATCAGCCTCGACGATTTGACGACTCAGAATATTCTGGACATATGGGCACTGGCCAAACAGCCGCCTGCGCATATTGAAGGGAACGTCGGCTGGTCATTTGAAGGAAATGGTATTCGTACCCGCACGACCTTTATCCAGGCGTTCAGGCAACTGGGCCTGGATTATATCGAGCTGCCGAATTTCCTGAAAACCAGAGAGCGGCCTTGCGATCTTGCAGGCTACCTCGACCCTTTCTATTCGCTGTATGTCATCCGCGAATCCAGCCACGAAAAACTGCAGGCGTTTGCGTCGGCCAGCAAAAGACCGGTCATAAACGCCATGTCCGCTGTGGGCCATCCCTGCGAAGTGTTATCAGACGGTTTTTACCTTCACTCCCGATTTGGCGATATCCGAAATATCAAAGTAGGCCTATGGGGCCCGACCACAAACGTCATGAACTCATGGCACGAACTGGCCCAATCGCTGGAAATGGTCGTACACCACTTTTGCAGCGAAGAGTTTCATCAGGAAAAACCCCATGTAATCTTCTCGGCCTTCGCCGATGCAAAGATAGACGTCCTGATCACAGACTCCTGGCCTGCCGGCTATTCAGATACCAAGTGGTCGCTCACCGAAAAACACCTGACCAGCCTGGGCAACCCTGTCCTTCTACCGACACCACCCTTTTACGTCGGAGAAGAAATCAACTTCGATCCTGCTCACTACTCTGGCTTTGCGGGTTATGAGCAAAAGCGCTTTTTGCTGCAGGTTCAGCGGGCAGTTATTGCGTATGTCATGGGCATCAAACACCACTGAACAGGATTACAGTGCCTGCGAGGCGACGCCTGTTACTCGCCTCCCCCACATCCGCCAGCACCCTCATCATTCCGAGCTCTTGGCCAAACTCCGCTGATCAAAACTGTTGCGTGCCTGCTCGATTGTCGCCTGATGTGTTCTGGCCCAGGAAGCAAGCAGTTCCAGTTGAGGCCTCAGTGAATGACCAAGGTCGGTCAGTTCGTAATCCACTCTTGGAGGCACGGTCGCGAAGGCGGTGCGCGTGACCAATCCATCTCGTTCAAGACCTCTTAGCGTCAGGGTCAGCATGCGGTGCGAGACACCGGCAACCGTGCGCTGCAAGGCGTTAAAACGCATTGGGCCGTCCGACAGGATGCCTACGACCATGACCGTCCACTTGTCGCCGATGCGGTCAAGAATATTACCCAGCGCCTTGCAGCTTTCGGCATCGTGCTGACCGTCTGCCGAGTCATTTCTGGCTAAGGACATAGATGTGTTTCCTGCTCCATTACGAACATTTTTGTTACTGACGCACGTGTCTGTGCGTTCTTGCAAAGCCGTTTGCATTCAAACAGATTGCACGAACATTTTGTACGTATAGAGTCTGGAGAGCACATGAAAATTGGTATCAGCGGCGCAAGTGGTCATCTGGGTCGGGCTGTTCTGCAGCACATTACCGACAAGAACCCGGGTGTGAAACAGGTGGGGATTTCCAGGACACCACATTCATTACCCAACGATGTGGAGGGGCGGCTGGGCGATTACGACCGTCCTGAAACCCTCATATCCGCGTATGTCGGTCTTGACCGGTTGCTGATTATCCCAAGCGTGGATTTGCGTCCGGGTGTCCGGGCTACCCAGCACGTCACAGCAATCGATGCGGCAGTTGCCGCAGGTGTGAAACATATCGTGCTGGTGTCGGCGCTGGGCACTCGCAAGCAGGAAGAACCTGCCAACGGTGCGTCCTACTGGACTGCCGAACAGCACCTGATCAAGACCGCGCCAGCCTGGACGATTGTTCGCATGAGTTACTACGCTGAAGCCTTCGCTCAGGAAGTCCGGATGCAGGCCGCCGCCGGGGTACTGACCGGCCTTGGTGAAAGCCGTGTGTCCTATGTCTCGCGAGACGATGTTGCAGCAGCACTCGCAGGCGTATTGACCAGTGACGGCCACATCGGAGCCATCTACTCAGCGACAGGCCCCAAAAGCATTACCAGCGCAGAACGTGTCGAGGCAGCGACGTCATTGACTGGAAAACCATTCGGTTTTGTCGTACTGCCCCAGGAGCAACTTAGTGCAGGCCTGAGCCAGGCGGGCTTACCGGAGGACGTGATCAACGTGGTCATCAGTATTCAGCAGGATTTTGTGCAAGGCGCATTTGATGTTGTGACGGGGCACGTGGAGCATTTGTCCGGTCGAGCCCCCAGGTCGCTGCAGCAGGTTCTGGGTGCGCTTGCAGATAATGCTTAGAGCACGGTCTGTGTAGGACCGGATTTATCCGGGAAGCCGCCTGTACATCCGCCGCATCTCCTGGATCAGGAAGAATGTCTTCCCGGATGAATCCGGCCCTACAGCCCTGCGTAAAGCACAGCCTTACAACCCGCCCGGTTCTATCCTTAGTGTCATAAAGTCTAATTTGCCTGATCGATCTGCCGGTACAGTCAATACCGGTACTAGACACATTCTAAGGACGATCATGAACGCCAGGATTCTTGCTTTAGGCTTTTCCACCCTTCTCGCTTCATCCTTCAGCCAGGCGGCTGCACCCGATACCTCGATCAGTGATGCGCAATACAAGAGCGTGCTGGAGGGTTCATGGAGAGCCAAGGAAAACAGCGTGCGCGACGGTTATCGTCATCCGCAGGAAACCTTGAAGTTCTTCGGTTTGCAGAGCAATCAGACAGTGATCGAGATCACGCCCGGTGGCGGTTGGTACAGCGAGATTCTTGCACCCTTGCTCAAGGATCACGGGCATTACATTGCAGCCCTGCAAGCGCCCTCCTCGGGTGACTATTACAAGAAAGCCGCCGACGGTCTGAAGCAGAAATTCAAGACCGATCCGGAGCGCTACGGCAAGGCTGAATTCATCGAGTTCGATCCAAAGACCCCTGTATTTGGCAAACCCGCCTCGGCCGACCGGGTCCTGACATTCCGCAACGTGCATAACTGGGTACTTGCCGATGATGCGCCGCAAACATTCGCGGCCTTCTTCAAGGTGCTGAAACCGGGCGGAGTGCTGGGTGTGGTCGACCACCGCGCCAAAGACGGCACCGACCTGGAAAGCATCAAGAAGAGCGGCTACCTGCCCACCGATTACGTGGTGAAACTGGCCACCGATGCAGGCTTCAAACTGGAAGCGCAAAGCGAGGTCAACGCCAACCCGAAGGACACCAAGGATTACCCGGCGGGCGTCTGGACACTGCCACCGGCGTTGAAACTGGGTGAACAGGACAAGGCCAGGTATGTGGCGATTGGCGAGTCGGACAGGTTTACGTTGCGGTTTGTGAAGCCGGCGAAGTAGTCAAATGGCAGGTAGCTTGCTGGCGACGTCGCGGGCAAGCCCCCTCCCACAGATACAGGCACAGCTAACCTACTCCTCCAGATAACGCTGATAAAGCCCATTCAACCGCTCAATAACCCCTCTCTCCCCCGAACCAATAACCCGCCCATCAACCGTTTTCACCGGCGTGATCCCGGCCAGTGTGCCGGTCACAAAAGCTTCGTCCGCGCTATAAACCTGCGCGAGGGTGAATTCGCCTTCATGCACCGTGATACCGTTTTCCCGAGCAAGGCGTACCAGCGTCTGTCGGGTGATGCCGTTGAAGCAGCAATGGGCGGATGAGGTCCACAGCTCGCCCTTGCGCACGATGAAGAAGTTGGTGGAGTTACAACTGGCGACGAAGCCACGGCTGTCGAGCATCAGGGCTTCGTCGGCTCCGGCATGCAGCGCCTGCAGCAAGGCCTGGATAAGGTTCAGGCGGCTATGGGAGTTGAGGCGCAGGTCGAACACGTCCGGCGTGCTGCAACGATAAGTCGAGGTGAACAACGTAATGCCGCGGGCCTTGGCCTGTACATCGACGACTTTGTATTCCGCCACGCAGACCACGGTTGCCTTGCCGATGATGAAGCGCGGGTCTTGATTGGGGGTGCTTTTGCGTCCACGGGTAACCATCAGGCGCAAATGGGCACCGTCGGTCATGCCGTTGATGGCCAGGGTGTCCCAGAGCACTTTTTCGACTTCGGCACGGCTGAGGCCGATATCCAGATCGATACTCAAGGCTCCCTCGAACAG
The DNA here is from genome assembly GCF_015471405.1 of Pseudomonas cichorii. Taxonomy (GTDB): domain Bacteria; phylum Pseudomonadota; class Gammaproteobacteria; order Pseudomonadales; family Pseudomonadaceae; genus Aquipseudomonas; species Aquipseudomonas serbiensis. The sequence continues at coordinate 246,478 of NZ_BLVZ01000001.1, read as the reverse complement.
CCGATCCAGATGCGCCTGCAATGCAACCAGACGGCCCTTGACCAGCCGCAGTCCTTCCCACACGCCATCGCCGCAGACAAAACCGGCATCGAATATCGACACCTTTGCAGCATCGCGATGCACGAACTCGCCGTTGAGGTAAACCTTGACGTCGGCATTGCGCGGATCGGGCGCATAGGCCTGGCTGCTGGTGGTTGAAAGCATGGATATCTCCGTTAGAAAGAGCGCTCGGCAAAACGGGCAAGAAATTCCTGGGTACGAGGCTGCTGCGGTGCCTTGAGCACCTGGTCGGGCGTGCCCTGTTCGTGAATCACGCCGTTTTCGAGAAACAGCACACGCTCGGCAAAGTGATAGGCGAAACCCAGTTCATGGGTTACCAGCAACAACGTTCGGCCCTCATCAGCCAACTGGTGAATCACACGCAGCACTTCGCCCACCAGTTCAGGATCCAGGGATGAAGTAGGCTCGTCGAACAGCAACACCTCGGGCTCCATGGCCAGCGCACGGGCAATCGCCACGCGCTGTTGCTGGCCGCCGGAAAGGCGTCCTGGATAGACATCGCGTTTCTCGGCCAGACCGACCTTTTCCAACTGGAAGATGGCCTGTTCACGGGCTTGCGCCGTCGAAACCTTCTTCACCGAGATCGGCCCTTCCATGACGTTTTCCAGTACCGTCATATGCGGGAACAGATTGAATTGCTGAAACACCATGCCGACCCGCTCACGCACCGCACGCAACTGCGCCTCGGCATAAACCCGCTCTGCGCCTCGCTCTTCACCCAGCAATACGCCATCCAGTTCGATCTCGCCGCTGGTAGGTATTTCCATGAAGTTCAGGCAGCGCAACAAGGTGCTTTTACCCGAACCACTGCCGCCAATGATCGCGATACGTTCGCCACGGCGTACCTCCAGGTCGATGCCCTTGAGCACCGGCTGGTCGAAGCTTTTGTGCAATTGACGGATGCGGAACAACGGTTGTTCGGTCATGAGGGTTCTCGACAATCAACGAAGCGCCAGACGGCGCTCGATATGCGCGGCCAGGAAGCTGAACGGCCAGATCAGGCAGAAATACAGCAAGGCGACGACCGTCAGGATTTCCAGCGGTCGATAGTAACTGGAGCTGAGCAAGCGCCCCTGATACATCACCTCGGTGACAGCCAGCGTCGACGCCAGTGACGTGACCTTGACCAGTTCGATCATGCGATTGGTCAGTGCCGGCAGCATGCGCTGGCAGGCTTGCGGCAGAATCACACGCCGCAGAGCCCTCGCCCGGGTCATGCCCAATGCCTTGGCCCCCTCCCACTGCCCGCGCACCACCGACTGTAGACCGGCACGAAATATCTCGGCGCAATAAGCGGCGGTATACAGACTCAAGGCCAGCGCCGCAGCAAAAAACGGCGAGAAACGCACACCCAACAGCACCGGAAATGCGTAGTAGATCCAGATCAACTGAATCAGCACCGGTGTGTTGCGAAACACTTCGATAAAGGCAATCGCCGGCAAGGTGATGCGCTTGAGTGGTGACAGACGCGCCACGCCCAGCAGCAGACCGACCGGCACGCCGATCACGGCCGCCATGAGGAATAACTGAAAGGTCACCTTGAGCCCGCGCATCAGCACCGGCAAATTGTCGATGACGATCTGGAAGTCCCACTGATAATCCATTTCAGGCGCTCCTGGCCAAGTGACGCTCAAGACGCTGGCTGGCCAGACTGGCGACAAACAGCACGCTGAAATACATCACGGCGATCACGCTGTAGACCTCCAGAGGTCGAAAGGTTTGAGTATTGATCTGCATGGCCTGGTACAGCAGCTCGGCATAGGCCAGCGAAGACGCCAGCGCGGTGGTCTTGACCAGCTCGAAGCTGCGCTCCAGAAACGGCGCGAGCATGCGCCGCAAGGCCTGGGGAAGAATGATGCGACGCAGAATGCGGGCCTGAGTCATGCCCAGTGCCCTGGCACCTTCCCACTGCCCGCGCTCCATGGACGCAATGCCGCCGCGCAGCACTTCGGCGTAGAACGCACTGGATTGAATCGACAGTGCCAGAACCGCAGCCATGAACGGCGACAGGCTGACCGGCGCCAGCACCGGCAAGGCATAGAAGAACCAGAAGAAATGCACGATCGCAGGTGTATTGCGATAGAAACCGATAAAGGCCATCGCCGGGTAGCGCAGTAACCGGCTGGACGACATGCGCAGCACGGCCATGAACGCGCCTGCAAGGACACCAAAGAACAGCGATACCAGGGCGATATGCAAGGTGCCAAGCAGCCCGTCGACGAGCAAGCCGGTGTATGGCCATATCGCCGAAAAATTCCAGGTGTACACCGGTGTTCCTCTCCTGGGGATGCCCCTTCAGATCTGAATCGCAGCGCTCCCATGGATGAGAGGCCGCGCATGATAAGCGGCGGATAACCCTGACCAAAAGTAACCGTTATCTCTTTGCTTATGCCTTTTTGATCTTGAGGTGCTTCTGCCACAAAGACCTTTAACCGGTAGCCTTCGCTGTTTTGTGCGCCGAGATTTTCATGGCTGACGTATCGATGACTCGCACCCTTGCGCAGTTCGCTTTCGACCTGAAACTGGACAACGTTCCCGACGCCTTGCGCGAGCAGATCAAGCTGCATTTGATCGACGCGCTGGCGTGCGGCCTGGCCTCGACCCGCAGCGAACTGGCGAAAGCCTTCGAGAAACACTGCGCCGAAGAATATGCGCCCGGTCCCTGCGCGCTGCTGGGCAGCTCGTTACGTCTGGCCCCCGTGGGTGCGGCGCTCTATAACGGCATGGCAATCAATGCACTGGACCATGACGACGGCCTGGAAATCGATGGCCGCGGCATGGGGCATCCGGGTGCCAGTCTCGTGGCAGCAGTGCTAAGCGGCATCTGGCAGCGCAAGGTGTCGGGTCGTGAACTGCTGGAAGCATTGATTGCTGCCTATGAAATCAACGCGCGGGTAATCGTCGCCCAGCAGCCGGGGATCGAGCGTTTTCGCCAGGTATACGGCGTCTGCCAGCATCAGGCGCTGGGCGCTGCGGTGGCCTACGGCAAGCTGATACAGCTTGACGCTGCCGGGCTGGAAAATGCCATGGGGCTGGCGGGAACCCTGACGCCGCTGCCAAGCCTGCGCAAGTACAACTGGGATAGCCGCCCGCTGGTGTCCTTCAAGGATTTCACCGCGCCGGCCGCAGAAGCGGGTGTGCGAGCCGTGCGCCTGCATCAGCAGGATTGGGTGGGAGCCAAAGCCGTGCTTGATGGTGATCAGGGGCTGTGGCGCATGCTCGGCTCGGACCGCTTTGATGCTCGATTACTGACAACAGAACTGGGCAGTGACTGGCTTGCTGCCAATGCCAGCCTCAAGCACTACCCGGCCTGTCGCTGGATACATACGGCGCTGGAGTCCTTCGAGCACTTGCAGCAGACGCAACCTTTCGAGGCGTCAGCCATCACCCGGATACATGTGCTTACCGGCACGACTCAGGCGCGTGATTTCATGGACAAGCGACCGGCAACCGAAGTCGATAGCCAGTTCAGCCTGCCCCATACCCTGGCCTGTCTGGCGCTGGGTATTGCCAGATATGACTGGCATACCCACGCGACGCGCAATGACCCGCACGTGCAAAGCCTCGCGGATCGAGTGGTTGCCGAAGTGGACCCTGTGCTGGACAAACTGATGAGCGAGACACGTCGTCCTGCTGGCCAGGTACACGTGCATCTTGGCCAACAGACGAGGATCGGAAACCGGCTGGATTACCCGCTAGGCTGTCGACAGCGCCCACTCGGTACAACTCAAGTGCTGAGCAAGTTTCGCCAGTACGCTGCACTGAGCAGCCCCGCCGAGACAGTGGAATCTGTCCTGGCCGGGCTATTGGCGCTTGAGAACTGCGAGGATGTGGGAGCTTTGCTGCAAGGCCTTTTATAGACTTGGTGGCGATCAGTTAAGGCATACATATCAATTGTGGGAGGGGCCTTGGCCGCGACGACCTGCTGACAGGCAACACATTTTCAGCGCCTGAAACCAGGCTGTCGCGGCCAAGGCCTCTCCCACTGATTGTGTTAACTGACTGGCATTAATTTTATAGGCTCAATTGCCGACCCAGTGCTCCTTGACCACCGGTGGCACCTTGCTTGGGTCAACGCCGCGCAAGCGCAGGGCGTCCTCGTAGTATTTCTGGGTCGCGCCGCTTTCGTACAGCCTGGCGAATTCCTTGCCGACGAAATCGCGGAAGGTCTTGTCATCCTCGTAGCGCACCGCACCACTGGTGCTTACCGACACGATAGGCGTTGGCAGAATCAAGGTGCCCTTGCGCACCTTCGCCTGTTGCAGCGCCAGCGCCGGGTGGAAATACGAAAGACCATCGACACGCCCCGCATAGAACGCCGCGACACCTTCATCCATATTGGTGTAGCGCTCCAGATGGGCTTTCTTGAATTTCTTGCTGAGAATCAGGTCCGGGCTACTGCCCTGAGTCACGCCGATACGCACATCGTCACGGTCCAGATCTTCCCAGGTGGTGGCCGTCAGACCATCGCGCAGCAGCACACCCTGCGCGTACCAGAAGAACGGCTGCTCGGGAAAGTCCACAGCCTTGCGACGTTCTTCAGTCGGGTCCAGTACCAGCATCAGGTCGATCTGCCCGGCCTGAAGCGCTGCAACGGAATTGCCCCAGGTGGTTTCCACAGTCACCAGCTTCACGCCCAGATCCTTGGCGATTTCCTTACCCACGTTGTAACCGATGCCATTCCATTGTTCGGTAGTCGGGTCCTTGAAAAACCAAGGCTCGCCCTGAGCAACGCCAATGCGCAGCTCGCCTGAATCGTGAATCTGCTTCCAGGTAGAACCTGACTCGGCAGCCTGGGCAAAGGAAACAATCGATAGCAGCGCAGCGGCAAGGACGTGCGCGTAGAAACCTGGAGACTTCATTGAGGGTGATCCTGTTGACGATGGCATTGACCCGTGTGGGCTTGCAGATCATGTCAACTAAGGAAGCTCGCTCAAAAGAATTAATAATCAGGTTTTAATTTCTTTTTTGCATAAAACACATCATTCCTTGGTCAATGCGCCCACCGCCGATGCAGCCCCCTCGCCGCCGCATCCAGCATGAACCCCAGCACACCGATCAACAGCACCATGGCCATCAACTCCGAGTACGCCAGTCGATCACGGGTATCGAGGATGAAGTAGCCCAACCCGGCACTGACACCGAGCATTTCGCAAGGCACCAGCACGATCCACAGGATGCCGATGGACAATCGGGTGCCGGTCAGCACGTGACCGAGGATGCCCGGAATGATGATCCTGCGCAGGGTTTCCCATCGCGTGGCGCTCAGGCTTCGGCTCAGTTGCAGCCAGCGTGGATCAAGCTGTCGTACGCCTGCCACGGTATTGAGCAGGATCGGCCAGACGGCGGCAAAGGTCAGCAGGAAGTAGATCGGCTGGTCGCCAACGCCCATCAGCATCACCACCACTGGCATCCACGAAAGCGGCGAAATCATGCGCAGTAACTGGAACGCCGGATTGGTTGCTGCCTCCAACGTCCGGGAGCCGCCGATCAGCAAGCCCAGCGGGACACCAATCAGCAGCGCCAGCAACAGCCCGACGAAAATCCGCTTGAGGCTCACCCCTATGTGTTCGTACAGCTCAGCCCGACCGAGCAATTCCCACAGGCTGGCAAAGGTCGACTCCGGCGAAAAGCGCTCTGACAGCCCGCCTGCTTCACCAAAGACGCTGATGCCCAGCCACCAGAGTGCAAGCAGGCATAACAGACCGGACAGGCCTAAAAGCGCATGCCCGGTGGTTGAACGTTTCACCTCGCTCAAAAGCCGAACTCCTCGGTACGCTCGAAGTTATTCGCCAGCCCGAAGGTTTTCAGGCCGCCACTGGCCTCGATGCTGTTGCGTACAAAGCGGTCGTCCACCAGGTCCCGCGCCGCAAACTTTGGATCGAGATTGGCGAGAAAACCCTTGTCGCCCTCGATCAAAGTGTCCTTGAGACGACGCACCAGTTCTTCCGTATAGCTAGGGAACGGATAAGGCTGGAAGTCGATGCGATGTTCGTCCCACTGCGTATGCTGGATGGCACCGCTGGCCAGATAACCCTGTCGCTCGCTGGCCTGTGGCGCAAGCACCCGGTCCAGTACCGATTGCGCATGGGGCGTGTAGCGGTTGGTGCCGTCCTTGGAAAGCAGCTTGGCCGCTTCGGCACGGTTATCCCGGGTCCAGGCCTGGGCCTGAACGATGGCGTTGACCACTTTCTGCGACCACTCGGGCCGGTTGTTCAGATCATGCTCGTGCATGAACACCACGCAGCAGGCGTGATTGCGCCAAAGATCGCTGGTAAAGCGCTGGATGCGCCCGACCTTGAGGTCTTCGGCAAGGGCATTGAACGGCTCGGCGACGATGTATCCGGCAATCGCTTGCTCGCCAGGGCTGGCGGCATATCGGAAGGTGGCAGCACGATCAGGTTCACTTCGTTGGCAGCCAGCGTGGCAGTGGCCGCCTTGCTCACCGGCACCAGACCGTTGTCACGCAGCAGGCTCTGCAACACCACGTTATGCACCGAGTACCAGAACGGAATGGCCACCGTCTGCCCGCCCAGTTGCCGGACCTCGTTGATCTGCGGCGCAACGGTCAGGCCTGAGCCACCCACATGGTTCCAGGCAACCACCTTGGCCGGGACCTTGCTGCCATAACGTGCCCAGACGGTCATTGGCGATAACAGGTGAATGACGTTGACCTGACCGGAAATGAAGGCCTCGATCACCTGCGCCCAACTGCGCAGCAGCACGGGACGTTCGGCCTTGATGCCCTGGGCCTCGAACAGGCCATTGTTGTGAGCCACCAGCAACGGCGTGGCGTCGGTAATCGGCAAGTAACCGATGCGAACGGGCGCATCCGGCTCGGCAGCCGCCCTCGCCTCCAGGCTGTTGAGCAACGGCAAGGCACCGGCTGCAGTCAGCATGGCGCTGAGTTTCAGAAAGTCACGACGTGTGTGAGTGAAATCGTCCAGGCACATGGCCATTCTCCGGCAAATCCAGCGATTGAGGGTTACGTTGCTGATTGCGGCTCGCCCGCCGAAGGGTTTTGAGAATATCGATACGCAGAGCGCCCAGTTCATCCACCAGCTCGGCACGAGGCTGAGGCAGTTCGATGCGCCACTCGCCGAGAACCCGCGCCGGGGTGTTGCCCAGTAGCAGGATTCGGTCGGAAAGCAGCAGCGCTTCATCTATGTCATGGGTAATCAGCAACGCCGCGGTGCCATGCCGGGCGATGACCTTGAGCAACAGTTGTTGCATGTCGGTACGGGTGACTTCATCCAGCGCACCGAAGGGCTCGTCCAGCAGCAACACTTGCGGCTGACGTGCCAGGCAGCGCGCCAGTGCAGTACGTTGCGCCATGCCACCGGAAAGCTGCGCCGGGTAATAACTGCGAGCATGCTCCAGGCCGACTTCACCAATAGCCTGATCGATGCGCCCCTGACGCTCGCTGTCTGTCAGTTGCGGCTGACGCGCAAAGTCCAGGCCGAAGGCGACGTTCTTTTCCAGAGTCAGCCACGGCAACAGGCTCGGGTCCTGGAAAGCCACTGCCACTCGCGGATGAGGACCTTGCAACGGCTCGCCAAGCAGGCTCACCGTGCCTTCGCGAGGTGCCTGCAAACCGGCCAGCACACGCAACAGGCTCGACTTGCCGACCCCGCTCGGACCAAGAATGGAAACGATCTCGCCCTTGGCCAGTTGCAGATCGAAGTTCTCAAGCACGTTTTGCCAGCCATTGTCCCGCTCGTAGCCCAGAACGATGGCCGATGCCTGCAACAGAAGTCGACTCATGCGGCGTTTTCCTCGGCCTGCCGGCGCAGCTCGGCCCGCAACTGCACCAGGCTGGGCGTGACAATCGGCAAAAAGGCCGACTCACGCCAACGCCGCGCAAAAGCGCTGCCGTATTCACAAAGGAAAGCTTTGCCGCCACTGGCCTGAAGCTCCAGTTGCACCGCATTGGCAGCAGACTCGGCCAAGGCAATGCGCAAGCGAAACAGCGCGGCGGGTTGAGTCAGAAAGCGTCCATCGAGCAAACCACGCTTGAGGTCATTCACGGCGCTTTCCAGCTGGAGACGGTATTCGTCCAGCTCGCCACGCAGCACAGAACGCGAGCCTTGCAGATGACTGTCGACTTCCTTGAAGGCCCGTCGGGCCAGACCAATCGACATCCCGCATTGCAAACCCAGAAACGCCGGCCGCACCGCTGGCAGAAATTGCCGCGCATCTTCATGCAGCAGCCAGTCGTTGCTCAACTGGACATCCTTGAAATCCAGGGCCGCTGTGTTGGTCGATTGCAGCCCCATCAATTGCAGATCGTCCGTGCGGTGCAAACCGCTGACAGATTGCGGAATCGCCAGAATAAAGGGCTTGCCACCCTGCTCATGCTCAATGGCTGCGGCCACCACAAACCCGCTTTTGCGCAGGTTGGTGACCCAGTGCAGGCGGCCGTTCAACTGCCAGTTGCCGTCCTGTTCACGAGCACTGACCTGCAGCGTCTCGATGCCCGACAGAAACTTCATGGCATTGGAAAGACCAGTAGCGCCCGCCAGACCACCACTGAGCAAATCCGGCAACAGACGCTGACGCAATCCCGCATTGGGACTGTGCAGCAGATACTCGATAAAAGCCCGCTGGCCCCAGAGCACAAATGCGGCGGCCAATGAGTGACCGGCGACTTCTGCAACGGCTTCAACGGCATCGCTCAGGTCACCTCCTCTGCCGCCTTGAGCCGCATCAATCCCAACACCCAGCACATCTCCGGCCACCAATTGCGCCAGCACCTGTTCCGGGTCCAGGCTGCCAAGGTCAAGCGCATTGGCATGTGTGTCCAGCCATCGGCCTGATTCGGAGTCGAGCATGATGTTTCTCCCGTGCCACGTATTAATGTTCAGGACCTTGCCACTGGTACTGGGCCAGTTCAGGGTTGAGCGGTGTTCTGGCAAAGACATTGGCAAAGTTGCACAAGGTCGCCAGGCTGACGCCCAGAATCACTTCCAGCGCGTGGCCCTGACTGTAACCGGCGGCCAGGAACGCTTCGTAAGTGCTGTCGCTGACATTACCGCGAGTCGCGATAACAGCGCGGGTAAAGTCAGCCAGTATTTCGAGCTTTTCCTCAGGCAACTCGCCGCGCTCACGCAGGGCATCGACGACTTCCTTCGGCAATTTAGCCTTGTTGAGGGCCACCGCGGTATGACCTGCCACACAGAAACTGCATTCATGGGTAGTGGCGGCAATCAGTTGTACGACTTCCCTTTCGGCCAGACTTAGCTCAGCCTTGGCGTTGAGCCCCGAAACGGTGAGGTAGGTTTCCAGCGCCGCAGGTGCATTGGCCAGCACCCCCAGCAGATTGGGAATGTACCCGGAGGTCGCCTGGGCTTTTTCCAGAAAAGGCCTGGCCGCTTCGGGAGCGCTTTGCACGGAGTGAACAGTGACACGAGACATGGAGTGGACTCCTCGATACAAGATGGGTCCAAGTCTGTTGGTTATAAGAATTCCGATCCATATTCTAAAGTCGCAATTACTTGCTCCTGAGTGTTTCCCTTAGATGATTTCATCAAGTCCTGTTATCGATTGGTTATTAGAAAGCCTGGAACTGGATGCCAGCCTGTTCCACGTGGGCCGCTACTGCGGCGGCTGGCATGCCAGCACCCATGGCATGGCACGGACCAGTTTCCATCTGGTGGTTCAGGGCAATTGCTGGCTGCATATCGAAGGGCATGAACAGCCGAAACGGCTCGATACCGGCGATGCGGTATTTCTGCTGCGCGACCTGGATTATCGGCTGTCGAACGAAGCACAGCCTGAAGATGCCCGCAGCCAGCCGCGCATCGAGATGCAGGCACTGAACAGCACTGCAACCGATGGCGTAGGGCTGGTCTGTGGTTTTTTCCACTTTCAATCGGGCCTGTCGTCACTGCTGATCGAAGCCCTGCCCGACTGGCTGATACTCCGCGCCGACGAACCTTCATCCGATGCCGCTCGCAGCCTGTTCCAGTTGATCCTGCAGGAATGCCAGCGACTACCGGCACCCTCCTCGTCAATTCTCGAACGCCTCAGCCACCTGCTGTTTCTGTACGTACTGCGCCAGCACGTTGCCGACAACCCGGCACTGGGCGGCATGGTTGCCTTGGCCAGAAACCCGGCGTTTGCGGGCCTGCTGGCAAAAATGATCGAACACCCGGAACAACCCTGGGGCCTGGAAAGCATGGCCGCCTGCACCGGCCTCTCACGCTCGGCCTTTTTCAAACGCTTCAACGAACTGGCCGGCCAGTCACCGGGCCAGGTACTCCTCGCCCTGCGCATGCGCCACGCTTGTCAGTTCCTCAAGGCGAACAAGACGGTTGAGCAAGTGGCGACTGCGGTGGGGTATCAATCGACTGCGGCGTTTACCCGAGCGTTCAATAAGGCGATTGGCGTGCAGCCGGGGGCTTATCGCAGGCAGCATGAAGGGGGTTGAGGGGATAGTTCTTTGTTGGAAATCTGGCTTGGGATGAACAGAGTAGTTATTGTATGGCGCTGGTCTCAGGAAAGACGATGCACAGTATCGGAAAACTAGTGGAGAAGTAAGGCATGCCGATAAAGTTTCAATATCTGATTTCTAAAAACATGTATCTCCCCTCGTCGACCGGCTCCCTTTTTAGTTTTCTCAGGGCAGGAGTGAGCGTTACACTGAATAGCCTGAGCGAGGACAAGAAAACAAACGCGAGACAGTACGAACAAACCTTGCATCAGGAAATTGAACGTTTACGTACACTGAACGCTAATGGACGTATTGATCGGAGCAAATTATTTCAAGCCTTTTTCCTGCATCACTCATCCAGAGTCAGTAACGGTGTGCATAGCCTGCAACAACTGAGAGAGCGTCTGGAGCAATGCATGGCAACTGCTTTGAGCGAAGTAGACGAACGTGTTCGTAACGACATGTCCCGGCTCAAGGCAAATATCAAATGCCTGCCGGTCAATGGAAATAACACTCATGACATTGTACTTGAATTAAAAGGTGAAAAGGCCTGGACAACCGATAAGGAATTAGTGGGTACGATATTTATCGATAGCGACGGATTCGTAAAATTAGAGCACCAGCCAGCAGAGGCCAAAAATGCTGTCTATTGTCGGCAGGACCTGGGTTCAAGAGAGTATGTGCGTTTCGAGAAGAACGGCAAAGTCTTCTTTGTCCGACGTTACCTGGTAAGAGGCATCAACCAATCTGACTCGGAGAACCTGTCGAGCGCTGATAAGTCAAAGCAGGTTATGAAGGCAGTTCATAATCAAGACTTCACCAGCGACGAAAACAAACACTATCAGGGTCAACGTGGAATACAGAATGAACTCAAAACCCTGATCAGCCATACACGCGGCTGGCGCAAGCGATATATCTCTGCTACCACCACCAACAAATCGGTATTTTCAACGAAGGGAAAGGAGTTCAGGAGTGTTTTCGGCTCCGTCATCATTGATCTTGCCTTCGTTCCTGCCAAAGACATCTACGACCTTCACTCGCCTGCCGCAGCAGGTGCGTTCGCAATCTGGCAGGGCGATATCGTAGACTTGCCTAAAGTAATCGACGCAGGCAAGGCACATACCAAGGCCAAAGGCAGCACCACTCTGGATGATGAGCGGCAGTTGGCTATGCTGGATGTTATTCGAACCCGTGAAATACTGATCAAGGGAGAAGTACCGGCAGCCGCCATCCTGAAAAACAATAAGGGACAGTTGATAGTCGGCGTGCCTGAAAAGGGTTATAAGCAAACGGTTTATAACGCTAAGGTGATAACCAAATGGGCTGACGAAGGTATCGACGTAGCGGCATTGGAAACTGAAACGCTGAGCTACAGCTGGCATAACTTTTACTACACGTTCTACCGTTTCACCTCCATTGCAAGCGCCGACAATGCGTATCAATTGGCCAATAAAGTCCTCTCTCCTGATCTTGCAGCCATAAAACTTGATGAATTTGAACCCACCGACAAAGATAAATTACTCAATATCTACTCCAGAAACGCATGAAACGGCGATGGTGTGCGGCAAAGGTGCCGGTCTGCTGAAGTTTTTCCAGTACGCTGAGGGTCAGGCAGGTGCCGTTCGTTCCAGGCGCAGGCTTCGGGTTGCCTTGGTTTGTCGCTGACGCCATGTCCGAGCCTGTGCCAGGCCACCAGATGGAACCAGCACTTGCCATTGCTTACGCCATAGGTCCTTGTTGCCGCCGCTGCCGTGGCAGAAAAACACTACGCTCCTTTCAAGTATTGCGGTGTCCCTGGCGCAGCGCTGGTAATCGGGAGGTAGTCTGGTTCGCTTATTCTTTTTGATTCAGGAAACAGGTTTTTTATTATTTCTAACCATTACCCCCGCTTCTTATAGTGAGCCTCTTTATTGATGCCACTACAGGAATCCCTGATGTTGCCACGCTTGTTACTACCTGGCCTGTTGATGTTGCTGGTCGGTTGCACTGCCTCCCCCACACTTCCCGTTCATACGACCAATCCGAGCACTTCCACCTTGCAGGGCGACAGTGGCCGTCCACCGCAAGCGACCTGGCTGCGCACGGAGTTGTATTTTTCGTTGGGGTTGCTGGACAGCGAGAAGGATCAGGCCAATGTGACCCGCTGGCGGGAGTTTCTCGACAAGGAGGTCACGCCACGTTTCCCTGATGGTTTCACTGCCCTCGATGCCTATGGCCAGTGGCGCGACAAGGGGGCTACGCAGCCAGAGCGGCTGAACACCAGGTTAATCGTGATCCTGCATGAAAATACGGCGAAGAACCGCGAAAACATCGAGGCTATCCGCCTGGCCTGGAAGCGCATCACAGGCGACCTTTCGGTGTTGCGCCTGTCGCAACCGGCAGAAATTTCCTTTTAAGCGATCGCCTCGTATCAACGTACATATCACTTGTGGGAGAGGCCTTGGCCGCGACGACATTCATACACTCAACTCTGATATGGCCGTCGCGGCCAAGGCCCCTCCCACGGTTTTCACACTGGCCCCCAGTTTTTGCATTACCCCTGTAGGGCGGCTCAGAATCCGTAAGTCACCCGAGCATAGTAATACGCGCCATTGGTACCAATCGGTGACAGCACGTCATACGGCAGGTTGCCGCCGTAGTTGATCTCGGAGTTGGAGCGTTCCGGATAATTGTCGGTCAGGTTGTTGCCACCCAGGGCAATATCGAACCTGGGCGTGAATTTGTACTGCACCTCGGCATCCAGTTGCCAGACCGCGTTATAGGTCTGTTCCGGCTGGGAATCCCCGAAATCGAACACACGGGTGGTCTTGCCCTGGCGCGTCAGGCGGCCAAGCAGGCCCCAGTGCTGGCTGGCCCAGTTGGCAGAAAGCACAAAACGGTCTCTGGGTGCAGCATCGGTCAGGGTGTTGCGCTCTTCCACGCCCACCAGCGCATCGCTGCCAATCCCGAGATTGCTGAGCTGTGACGGCGTGCCTTTGGTCTTGGTGACTTTGGTGTGGTTCCAGGTGTAAGCCGTGGTCAGGCCCAGTTGCCCGTCCAGCCATGGCTGGCGGTAATTGAGGACCAGTTCGGCACCATCGGTGCGGGTGTCGGCGGCGTTGGTGAAGAAGTTCACATCATGGACCCCGGCAACGCCGAGGTTATCGTTGATGTACTGCTCCAGAGCGTCGCTGCCGATGCGCTGGGACAGGGTAATGCGGTCTTTGACGTCGATGCGGAACACATCGAAGGACGCATCGAAACGCTCACTCAATTGCGCCGTCAGGCCGAGGCTGAAGTTCTTCGAGGTTTCCGGTTTCAGGTCCTCGGCACCCAGCGCGCGGGCAATCGGGTCATTGACCGACAGCACCCGGATATCGGTCAGCGTGCCGCCTGTACCGAAGTTGCTGGTGGTGTTCTGGAAGCCGACCTGCGCCAGCGACGGCGCCCGGAAGTTGTTCGAGACGGCACCGCGCAAGGCCAGTTGCTCGGTCAGGCGATAGCGCCCGCTCAACTTGCCGGTGAGTTTGCTGCCCGCATCGTCATAACGCTCCCAGCGAGTGGCCGCATCGACAAACAGCCGGTCGGTCAGGTCGCCGGACAATTCGGCGTAGGTGCCGAAGACATTACGGTCCAGGTCCACTTCTTCGCTCGGGCGCAGGCCGTTGGCACCATCGGCTCCGGTGCCGAAATACGAAGCTTCGTCGCCCGCGTAGGTCAGGTAGTTTTCGTAGCGGTATTCGCCGCCCAGCGCCAGCACGAACGGGCGGCCGGCAAGGCGCAGTTCACGGGTGAAATCCAGGTTGGCGGTGGTCTGGCGCAGTTCGTAGGTTCCTGTATCGAAACGGGTCGGCGAGTCAGCCCCCAAGGCAACGTTGAGGGTGCGCTGGGTCGCCGATTCAAAATGGTTGCGGCCATGGGTAAGGCTGCTGTCGAAATCCCATTGCTCGCCGATCAGGCCCTTGAAGCCTACGGTGGCCGACAGGTCCTTGTTATCGCCCAGTGACTGCGGCAGATAGCCGTTGGGATAAAACTGCGGCTGATCGCCGGGATAGCGATAGAACTCGGCACCTGTGGTATGCCGTTCGTTGTAAGTACCAAATGAATAGGCTTTGCCGTTGCCCAGCGGCAGCTCGCTGTTGAACCAGGCATTGATGTCCCGTGCCACGCCGTCGCCCATTACATAGTTGCGCTGGCCCGGCGTGTCGGAGAAGCCGTCGAATCCGGCGCGGTTGGTCGGGTCGCGATCCTTGTATTCGGTGCCGCCACGGATGAAACCACCCTCGTCGCCCAGACGGGCACCGATCTTGGCCGTCGTCAGCGAGTTGCGGCCATCGGTCGTGGTCTTGCCGATGGCATCCTGGCGCGTGTGGAAAGCGCCATAAGTGGTCGAGACTTCACCGCCTTCGGGAGCATCGTCGAGGATGATATTGATCACCCCGGCAATGGCGTCAGAACCATATTGCGCACCGGCCCCGTCGCGCAGCACTTCGATGCGCTTGATGGCACTCACGGGGATCGAGTTGAAATCCACCGGCGCGGTGCCGCGACCGATCTTCGAGGAGTCGTTGACCAGCGCAGAGGTATGCCGACGCTTGCCGTTGACCAGAACCAGCACCTGATCGGGACTCATGCCCCGCAGTTGCGCGGCCCGTACATGGTCGGCACCGCCGGAGTTGGACTGGCGGGGAAAACTGAACGACGGCAATAGCGTCTGCAACGCCTGCCCCAGTTCGCCCCCACCGGCTGCGGCGGACTTGAGGTCATCGGCGGTCAATACGTCTACCGGCACGGGCGAATCCAGCACAGTACGGGCCTTGCCTCGCGTGCCGGTCACCAGTACGGCGCCAAGGCGTGTGTCCTCGTCCGCACTCGGGGACGCTTCTTCGGCTTGCGCGGGAACTTGTGTCATTGCCGCCACGACAGCGGCAGCCAGCAGTGACCGTGAACGGTAATACATGGAACGGCTCCTTTGAGTCGCAAAAATACCTGCCGACAAGCAAGAGTTGCGGCGGTTTTCTGCTGTAATTTTTAAATTCTGGCAAGTAGCGAGATCAATGCAAAAAAGACACAAAGAGCCAATAAAACCCTTTGAGGACAGGACATTAGACGAGGCGGCAATCAATGCCAAAGAACCAATAATACTTAGGTTATATCGGCCTTCAACACTGTTGCTTATTCAACATTAGTTGTTGGCAAAGCAACAGTTACATGGGCTTTTTAGCGAATGAATTCGCGCCTACTCTGTGGGAGCGAATTCATTCGCGAAAGACATTCATTTTATTTGGCCAACGGAATCCAGGCCGAACGCGCCACTCCCGCTGCTTCACCGAACGCAGGTACTTTCTTGGCCAGGTCGCGGACATTCTTCACATCCAGGTCCAGCAACTGCTGGCGGGTAATCAGGGTGGGCGGCACCAGTACACGGGCTCCCGGATCTTCACCGGCAATACGCATGGCCAGGCTGCGCACGCTGATTGCGCCTGCCACCTCAGGGTTTACGGCAGCCGTGGCAGCCCAGGCGCTGCCGGGCTCTTTCATGATCTGGATATCGGCCGTGGAAATGTCGGCACTGTAGATCTTGATCTGCTTGCCCAGGCCAGCCTCATCGACTGCGATCTTGGCCCCTTTGGCGAACTCGTCGAAGGGCGCGAAGATCACCTGCAAACCGGGATTGGCCCGCAGCACCGCACTGGCCTGATCCGCGACCGAGTTGGCGATGGGCGGATTGAGGGTGCCGAAACGTGCCTTCTCGACGATACCGGGATTGTCCGCCTTGACCTGCCGCCAGATTTCATCGCGACGCTCCATCGGCGTAAAGCCACCGATGAACACATAACCCGCCTGGAATGCGTTGCCGTTGTCCTTGAGTGCCTGATCCAGCGCCAGACGCGCCAGTTGATGGTGATCCTGTTCAATCTGGGTCACTTGCGGATTGCCCAGGTCGATATCGAAGGCAACCACCTTGATGCCTTTGGCGACGGCCTTGGCCACGGTGTCCTTGAGGGTTTCGGCCAGGCCCAGTTGCACGATGATGCCATCGACGCCCAGGTCGATGGCCTGCTCCAGCATCTCACGCTGGGTCGCCGCCTGTTGTCGCGCATCGAACAGGCGCAGGTTGATGCCCAGCGCTTCCGACTGTTTCTCGACGCCACGCAGGTAAGCCTCGGGGAAGTCCCCCGAGAACAGATACCCCACCAGCGCGATATTGACTCCGCCCTTGTCGAATGGTGCTGGCGCACCGGCAATTCCGGCAGCGCTGGCACCGGTGGCCAGGGAAGCGACCAGCGTGGCGGCGAGCAGGCGTCGCAGCCCGCGTGTGATGAGTCGATGCATCGAGTGTTCCTTCTCTGACAGTGAGGCTCAGCGCGCCCGTTGCGCGAGGCCGAAGGTAAACATCAGCGCCAGGACCAGTACCGCGCCCTTGACGAAATCCTGGGTGTAATAAGGGGCATTGAGCATGGTCAGGCCGTTGAGCAATGTTGCAACCAGCAACGCGCCCACCAGAGTGCCAAAGGCATTGGGCTTGCGGGCACCGAGCACGGCGAAACCGATCAGTGCCGCACCCAGCGCATCCAGCACCAGACCATTGCCGGAACTGACATCGCCACGTCCCAGCCGGGCCGCCAGCAACAGGCCGCCCAGTGAAGCCAGCAACGCCGAGAGCACATAGGCCAGCAGTTTGTATTTTTCCACCGGGGCACCGGCCAGCCGCGCCGCCCGCTCGTTGCCACCGATGGCGTAGAACACCCGGCCAAAGCGGGTCAGCTCAAGAAAGCCCCAGACCAGTAGCGCGACCACCAGCATGACCAGCACCGGAACCGGCACCGTGTCCCATAGCCGCGCACGGCCAATCGCCAGAAAAGCCGCACTGAAGCTGCCGGAAGCTTCGTCGCCGTTGGGCAAGGTCATGCCGACCGCAATGGAGCGGCCACCGGTAGGAATCAGTTGCAGGCCGATGATCAGGAACATGCTGCCCAAGGTCGCCAGAATGTCCGGAACGCCCATGCGTACGATCAGAAATCCGTTGAGCAATCCCACCAGCGCCCCACAGGCAAGACTGATGAAAATCGCCGGCAGCGGCCCCCAGTCCAGAACCACCATTACGTAGCTGGCACACATCAGGCTCATGGCGGCCACCGCACCGATGGACAAGTCGAGCCCGCCCACCGACATGCTCAGGGTCACACCCAGAGCCAGCAGCGCGACGATGGACACCGACTGAAGAATGATGAACAGGTTGCCGACCCGCAAAAACGCAGGTTCCAGTACCGAAAACAGCACGACCACCAACGCCAGGAGCAACAACAGGCCGTAATGAATGGTGAAGCGCAGCAATGGCTCCCATGGCCGTGGCTTCAGGAAATGTGAAGAAGTCGACTCAGGCAAGCGTGGCTCCTTGGCGATGCAGAGGGTTGATGTCAGGTTGCGGCGCGACGCCCGCCATTTGCGCGACCAGTTGCTCCCGTTGCAGACCGGCACGTGGGTAGTCGGCCACCACACTGGCGTCACGCACCACCAGAATCCGGTCGGCGATTTCCAATGCTTCGTCGGGATCGGAGCAGATCACCAGCATGGCGCGCTGCCCGGCGCTGGCACGAATTCGCGCACCGATTTCCCGGCGAGCGCGGATATCCACACCCTGGAACGGCTCGTCGAGAATCAGCAGATGGGCATTACCCAGCAGCCAGCGGGCCAGTACCACTTTCTGTTGATTGCCGCCAGAAAGCGTCTCCATCGGCACATCAAGGCCCGCACACTTGATGCCCAGAGTTTGCACTTGCTCCTGCACCGCTTCGCGCTCTGCGCCAGCATGAATAAAACCGCCACGGCTGAATCGCTGCAGAAACGGCAAGGTCAGGGTTCGCGTCAGGGAAAAGCCCGGCACCAACGAGCCACGCACGCGGTCCTCGCAGGCCATGAATACACCGCCCGCAATGGCCTCGCGTGGCGATGCCGGAGCCCAGTGCTGGCCATCCAGTTCGATAACGCCCGTCACAGGCTGACGCAGGCCGAAGAGAAGTTCGGCTATCTCACTCTTGCTGGCCCCAAGCAGGCCAGTCATGGCGACCACTTCGCCTTTGTACAGATTCAGATCGAAAGCCGCGCTGGCTTCACTGAGTCGACAATCGCGCATCCGCACCACTTCACGCCCGCGCTCGGTCTGCTGGTGAACCACAGGCGCCAGCTCACTGCCGAGCATGGCCCGCACGGCAGCGGCAAGGTCCAGCGGTGCCGCGAACTCGCCAGCGAGGCGCCCGTCGCGCAGCACAATCGCACGGTCGGCAATACGCTGCAGGTCTGACAAGCGATGGGAAATGTAGAGAATGCTGACCCCGCGCCCACGCAGCACGTCGATCAACTCGAACAGTCGCTCTGCTTCGGCAGAAGACAATGAAGCGGTGGGCTCATCCAGCACCAGCAAGCGGGGCTTGAGTGCCAGCGCACGAGCCAGCACCACCAGTTGCCGTTCAGCCGTGCCGAGGCTTTCGATGGCGGCGTCCAGCGACAGATGCAAATCCAGACCTGCGGCGATCTGTGCAGCCCGTTCATGCAGATGTCGTCGCTTGCTCCAGATGGAACCTTGGGGCTGGCACAACTCGTCCAGGACCAGATTCTCGGCCACGCTGAACCCCGGCACCACCGCCTCGTCGACCTGCTGGTGAACGGCAACGATACCGGCGCGCCGCGCTTCATGGGGGGAAGCAAAACCAAGCGCCCTGCCCTCGACCCGCAACTCGCCCGCATCATGGCCATGGCTGCCAGAGAGGATTTTGACCAGGGTGGATTTGCCCGCACCATTGGCACCGAGCAAGGCAACAACCTCACCGGGATAAAGGTTCAGGTCGATATCCTGCAAGACCCGGCTTGAGCCGAATGACTTGCCCAGCCCACGGGTACTGACCAGAGGATCATGAGGGACCGTTACGGGCACTTTCATGGAGAACTCAACACAAGGAATCAGAGAAAAGCAGGCCGCGCACGGGTAACACTGCGATAAACGACGTCTTCAGGAGAGACGAAATCGCATATAGCCTAATGGACGGGTTATCCGGCGATAAATAACCAATTGAAATATCCATAGAAGCACTTTCATCACTGGCCTTATGCCGGATGATGATCGGCAACATGCTTTTAGTTCTTTTTAAAAACCCGACAAATCCGGCAAAGTCATGCGCTTGTTCCTATGAGTCATTGCTGCCAATGCATCTGGATCTACGTCAACTGCGGCACTTCATTGCCTTGGTGGAGTATCGCAACTTCGGCCTTGCCGCCGAGTCGGTCAGCCTGTCCCAGTCGGCATTCAGCCGCAGTATCCAGGCACTTGAACAGAGTTTCGGAACCCGCCTGATCGATCGAACCCGCAACCTGGCACCCACCAAGAAAGGCCTGATCGTGCTGGAACATTCACGACTGATGATTGGCAACGCCCACGATCTGATCAATGCAGTTCATCAGTTCAACGAAAACGAGGACGGTGAGCTGTCGTTCGCTTGCGGCCCTGCTCCGGCAGCCTGGCTGATGCCACAGGCACTGGGGCTTTTCACCCGTCGCTTGCCCAAGGTCCGGCTGCGTTTTCATGTCGATAACTGGCAAGCCCTGGGGCAGCGACTGCTGGCTGAGGAATGCGAGTTCTTCGTGGCCGACGCCCGTAACTTCGAGCACGACCCGGATTACCGGGTCCAACTGCTCAGCCAGCACCGCTGGGGTTTCTGCTGCCGCAGCGAGCATCCTCTGGCCGCGTTCGATGAAGTCACCGTAGAGCAATTGTTCAGCTACCCGCTGGCAGGCACCGTACGCCCGCCCAATCTGCGCAAGGCGCTGGTCGAACTCAGCGGGCGGCCGGATTTTCAAACCAGCATCGAATGCGATAACGGCTACAGCCTGATCAGTGTCATCCAGCATTCCGATGCCATCGGTACCACCAACGTCAGTCGTAATAACCCTTACTTGCGTCAGGGCCTCAAGTTGCTCAACGTCACGGGGCTGGACCCTCAGGCGCCGGAGTTCTTCACCCATTACGGCATCGTCAGCCGTGCCGGCTACAAGCTGTCATTCCTGGCGCAAAACCTGATCGACGCCTTTCATGAGGCGGATCAGGCGATGCAGGCGCTGGAAGCGAATCCGCCGCAAGACGAACTCGCCGACCTGCCCCTTACAGGGCTTGCACACTGAAGCGGCTGATTGCCTGACGCGACCAGACCGACCGCAAGCCGAAATACCCGGCAACCGGCAGCCCATTGAGCGCTTGCTCGAACACCAGCTCTTCATCGACCCAGTAGCGAGTCGATGAAGAGGTCACGTCGATACGAATCCGGTAAATCCTCCCCGCCTCCAGCAGATGGGCAGCATCCAGTTTCTCGCCCAGTAACGGACGATTGCCCTGACCGTCGTAGTAACGAAACCGGGTGGTGCTGTTGCTATTGCCGCCCATGCCCACGTACCAGGTCGCCAGCGAGTCATAGGATTCCAGCACGCCGTCACGCTCGATCAGTTCGCTGGCCCCTCCATCATGAGCGCCCCAGAAGACGTTCATGTCCGACAGGCGATCATTGGCCTGCCCTGCCACCAGCACCTGACGCAGGAATTCGATGCGGTAGGCTCCGCTCAGGCGCTGGCGCAGCCAGACGGTCATTCCGGCGCGGGTATCCATGATCAGGCGGCCGTGTTCGGCCCAGACACGGGATTGCTCCGGCAATTCGGTTTCGGCGATCCAGAGTCGAGTGTTGAAGGTCTGGAAGTCATCCTGGACAACCACGCTTGCAGGCGCGAGGGGTGCAGCATTCGGGTGAGGCATGAATACAGTCTCGAAACAGATGAATAAAGGACCGTCTAGTTATCCAGCGCCAACAAGGCGATAGCGGTCAGGCCCCACTGGGCCACGGCATTGGTCGATAGATTGGCCGCAGCGGACGTTCCGGAATGCTCATCGATCACCGACACGGGATCAGGCTCATTCAACGGATACAGATAGGCTGGCGGCTGCACGACATGCAGGCTTCGGTTGGGTTTCGGGATACCGCCCGAACCGCCGAAGAACTCCTTCCAGGCCCGGTCTTTCAAGCCACGGTCACGCAATCGATAGGCCGCGAATGCCGTCAGCCGTGCATGGCCCTGGGCGAGATTGAGATTGGCCAGTGGTGCGCCCAGGGCTTTTTTCCGCTCAGCGGCCGGGGCGTTGTACAACCGGCAGTAATCCAGCCAGGCGCGCTCGAAACTGGCCGAGGGCAAAAGCTGCAATAGCTCGCTACAGATTTCAGCCAGACCGAATACTGCCGAGAGGTGCGACACCGACAGCTTGCCACTGGTGTCGATATCGAAGCGTCCGCTGTCCAGTTGCATGTTGCCAAGCCCAGTGAAAAAGCCATGGGGCTGCGCGGCAATCGTCTCCATGCTGTTGAGCAGGCGGCGAGCCATGGCCGGATCGCCGCTGCGCTCCCAGTCAGTCAGCCAGGCGGCAGCAATGGCTCCCCAATCGGTACCGAACGTGATGCTGGCATAGCCGTCGCGAGGGTCGCGTTGCTGGCCGATCTTGCGGCCGGGCACCACTTCGCGCAGGGTGCGCAAGGCCTCGACTTGCTCATTGAGCAAATCACCGATGCGCTCATCGGCGGTCAGGTAATACAAGAACCGGCGATTGGCGGCAGTCGAAATGCGCAACTGTTTTGCACTGTCGCCCCAGTGCTGAACGTTATGCCGCGAACCCAGCGGCGCAAACCGCCCGATATGATGCACGTCAACCTCGCCGGTATGGCGGGTCATCGCTTCGGCCATGCGGAACACGTCCTGGCGGCCGGTGCGCAAGAAGTAATACCAGAGCCAAAGATCGGTGCTCAGCTCCGAGTTGTCCCAGGCAAAACCACCCACGTCATAGCGCCATACATGCCGCTGCTCGTCATAGGTGTGCATGACATCGCCGTAATCCCAGAACCCGTACCATTTTCGCTGCTCGACTTCGTCGCGATAGAAATCGAAATACCACGCCAGTTGCTGCTCGATCTGTTGCTTGCGCCCGGTCTCTTTCCTGACCGGTGCCCAGTCAGGCCCGAACACGCCTGCTGCATGCAGGCGCTCGGGGGATGCCAGCAGCAGTGGCGGCTCTTGAATGCGCTGGGCAATCTGTTGCAACACTGCGCCACTGGGCGTGGCAGCAACGAACTGCAACTCCAGCTCACTGGTCCGCGCAACACCCGAGGGAGTGCCGAAGCCGGGTTCATGATCTTCGTAGGTGATTTCCAGGGCTTCGCGCTGTTTGACGAAGCTGTCCTGGCCCATGCCGTCGTGGTAGCTGCGCAGGTCCATCGGTGCAGCCTGAGGCGCCCATAGCCAGAGAGTGACTTGCGCCCTTTCGGTCTGCGCATCTTCGATATCCAGCTGCGCCGGGTAGCTCTGCCAGAAATTGCGCAGGCCGAATACCACGCCACCCTGAGGCGAGCCGATATACCCCACGCCTGCCGCCCTTTGCCCCGTGGCACTGTTGAGCCAGCTCTGGCCGGACGTTGTGCGCTTGCTGATCTGGAAACCGTCCGGGTGCGCCTGCAGTAAGCGATAGCTGCCGAACGCGGGAATGTAGTGCAGTCGATTGGCAACTTCCGGGGCAAAGCCTTCCACAGGGCCGGTGCTTCTTCCTTCGACCTGAGCGCGCATGATTCCGTCGCCCGGATTGCGGCGCAGGCCGGTCAGGCCACGCACTGCTTCGGCAAAGACCCCGCCGTTGGCAGCGACGAAGCGCACATGCCGGTCATGCAAGGGTTGATCGAGAGGCGTATCGAAACGCAGGCCCACGCCTTTGATGAAGTCATGCTGCTCATCGATATCGATCAGCAAGGTGTGAATCAGGCGCAGGTTTTCACTGTTGGCATAGGCATAGATACGCACGATGAAAGGCAGCAAAGTCCCGTCGCCGTCCAGCAACCGATGGGTGCCGTGCAAGGCCACCACCGCGCGTACCGGGCCATTCTGTTCCAGCACGGCACGCTGTATTTCACTGCGATATTGACGGGTCGGCGTTGCGGGCTGGTCAGGGTCGCCCTGCACTTGCAGCACCAGATGTCCGCTCTGCAAGGTGATGCGGCCATTACGGCTGACACTGCTCAACACGCTTTCGCCCTGGCGCGGGATCACACATTGCAGCACGCCGGTGTCGATGCGGATCTGCTCATCGTTTTCACTGGCCAGCGCACGTCCTTCAGGTGCCACGACACTGGCCGGGCGCAGATCATAATATTCTGCAACACCCTGCTGCGGTCCCATGGCATGGGCAGTCCATTTCAGGCTGCCGTCAGGCCAGTAAGCCAGCGGCCAGCTTTGCAATGACGGCGCCGATCCATCGCTGCCGTGAATCTGAAACTGGCTGCCAGCGGCAACCTGCCCCCAGGGCCATGGCGTGCCCCAGGTCACGCCGCTGAACGACGCCGGGGTTTGCTTGCCCAGCCAACCGAGTCGGGCCTCGGCCTTGGGGGCCGGCTGTGCAGCCAGAGCGCTGCCGATAAAGGGCGCGGAGCCTGTCAGTGCAGCACCGACTCGCATGAAGCTTCGGCGATCGAGTAAAAATCTGCTCATCGGTCAGGGCCTTTAGAAGTCGTAGCCAACGGTCATGCCCAAGGTACGCGGCTCACCCACCACACCAAAGGCCGAGCCATAGTCGCCAGCATTCAGTGAGCGGTAATAGCGTTTGTCCGTGACGTTGTTGGCCCACAACGAAGCATTCCAGGTGCCCTCGTCATATTTGCCGCTCAGGCCGGTGGACAGACTCAGCAGGCCATAGCCCGGAATGCGGGTGAATTCGGAGTTGTCCACGGTGCCGTAGGCCCAGGTGCGATACGAATAGCGCCCGGCGACAAAGGCTTCCAGGCCCTCGAATGCCTGCCACTCGTAGCGGCTGCTCAGGTTGTAGGTGAGTTTCGGCGAGCGGAACACCCGGCTGCCGGTCAGGTCGCAGGAGGCTGGCGGACGAGGCGCAAGCGTCACTTCCGCCGGGCATCTGCCGCCCTTGAAGTCCAGATACGTGTTGTCCAGCAACGTGCCGTTGAAGTTGATGCTCAGGCCATCCAGTGGCTTGAGTGTCAGATTGGTTTCCAGGCCACGCGATTGCATGGTGCCGGCGTTGATCAGGTAACTGCTCTGGCTTTCCAGGTCATAGGCGGTGGTCTGGAATTTACGCACCTTCGACCAGAACAAGGCCGCATCCACCGTCACCCGGTTATCGAGCCAGTGACTCTTGAGCCCCAGTTCGCTGCCAAGGGTTTCCTCGGGCTCGATCAACAGGCTGTCGAAACCTGCGGTGTTGGCAGCTCCCGAGGAGACGTTCAGGCCTCCTGCCTTCTCGCCATAGGCCACGGTGAAATAGCCTTGCAGGTTGGGCATGAAGAAGTAGCTGAAATTGAGCATACCGGCAGGCAACTGGCTGTACTGGTTCAGCTCTCCAGAGTCGAAATCGTTCTTGTTGACCCGGCGAAACGAGCCCGATTTCTTGTTGTAGCTGTCGCGTATCCCGGCCGTGATATCGAATTTTTCGGTAACGTGCAGGGTGCCCTGTGCATAGAGCGAAAACACGGTGTCGTTGATCTCGCCCCAGCGCTTTACTGTCTTGCCGGTGTTGGACGTGTTGCCGTAATACTGCGTAGTGCGAGTGCCCGCGGCGTAGTAGTCATGGGCAAAGGTGTCGAGGTTTTCGCCCCAGTAAGTGGCACCGATGGCGTAGTCGAAAAGCTCGCCCTTGGGTGAATCCAGACGAATGTCCTGGGACCAGATGCGGTCACGCACGTCAGCGCCGCTGCCCGCATACAGAGGAATGTCCAGGGCATCGGTATTGTTGGGCTGGAAACCGAAATAGCGGAACGACGACACCGAACGCAGGTTGTAACCGTTGGCCAGCTTCCAGTTTGCCTCCGCAGACAGGCCACCCTGGCGCACGTACGCCTGGTTTTCATTGTCGGCGTTGACCTTGTAGCCCCCGCCTATCACCGTCGCACCAACCAATGCAGTCCGGTTCAGATAAGGCACCGTACCATTGACGGTATTGGCCTTGTCCAGCACGGACACCGGCTCACTGGTCGCCTTGTTGTAGTCGGCAATCACCCGCAGGCTGAAATCGTCCGCGGGCTGCCAGAGCAACTGCCCGCGAATGCCATCCTGATTGCTGCCACCCAGGTCATGGCCGGTGTAGATGTTCTTGATGTAGCCGCCCTTTTCGGTGTGCGACAAGTTGATGCGCCCGGCCAGGGTTTCAGCCAAGGGACCGGAAAACATCGCTTGAGTCTGGGTATAGCCGCGCTGGCCGATGGACTGGCGCAACGAGCCTTCAGGCGTGAAGGTGGGTTTGCGGCTATGGATATCCACCGCCCCGCCCGTGGTGTTGAAGCCTTTGAGCGTCCCTTGCGGCCCGCTGAACACATCGGCGCTTTCGATATCCAGCAGGTCGTTGGACATCATGCCCGGTCGACTCAGGTAAACGTTGTCGAGAAACAGACCAACGCTGCTGGGCATGCCGATATTGATTTCGGTGCCGCCGCCATCGCCCACGCCACGAATGGTCATGCGTGTGTCATAGGAGTCCACCGTGGCCACATCCAGGCCGGAGGCCACTTGTTGCAGGTCTTCAAGCCGGTAAATGCCCTGTTGTTCAAGGGTCTTGCCACTCAGCTCACGCTTTGACGAAGGTGGCTGCTGGGGATCGGCCTGACGCACGCCCTCGACCTGTACGGTGTCCAGTCGGGTCGTGGTTTCAGCCATCGCGGGCGCTACTGCAATGACCAGTGCCATGCCGGTGACCCAAGGGAGGTGTTTTTGCTGAGTTTCAAGTTTCATGGGGTGTTCCAGCGAGCAATGGATGCCGTGCCGTCAGCGATGTGCTGTCGGCAGATAAGGTTCAAGGTCGGGTCTGTTGCAGAAATTGCGGCGCGAGCCACTGATCCACATCGATGTCACGACGAATCAGGCGCGCCTCCCTGGCGCTGCCGATGGACTGTTTGAGGCGTTCGACAAAACCGCTGTCCAGCTCCGGTGACAGCAGTACCGATAACGGCGGCGCACCTTCCAGGTTGGCCTTCAGCAGATTGGCCGGGTAAGACGCCTGATCGGCCAGTAACTGGATATAGGCCTCGCGGTTGTGCGGGTCGCTGGCCCAGTCCGATGCCTCACGCTGGACCTGAACGATCCTGCTGACCCACTCCGGATGCTCGTCGAGCAACTTTTGCGATACCAGCACCAGGCCGGACAACTCACCCGCGCCATCCAGATGCCGGGTAGAGACAGGCACCTGAGCCTGACCACGTTCGCGCAGCGCCAGGATGTTGATGCCGCCCCAGGTCGCATCGATCTGCCTGGCTGCCAAAGCCGCGCTGGCGGCAGCAAAGTCCAGATTGATGACGCTGATATCCTTTTCGGTCAGCCCCGCAGTGCGCAGGGCATCGATGAACGAAAGCTGCGCGGCGGTCCCGCGAAACAGACCGACACGTTTGCCCTTGAGGTCTGCCAGGGAATGAATCGACGAACCGACCGGTACCGCCAGGTAATGCGCGACGCCACGGGCAGCGACGGCAACCACCCGCGTATCGAGCCCGCCCGACTTGCCGACGATGCTGCCCAGATCGCCGAGATAGGCCATATCCAGCTGGCCATTGGCAAAGGCTTCGTTAATCAGGGGCGCCGCGCCCTTGAAGAAGTGCCATTTGACCGTGACACCCTCGGCGCTGAACGCCTGCTCAAGACGCTGCTGGGCATGAATGACATCCACCAGACCTCCACCGGCAGGCTTGCTGCCTGCCCCGATATCGGACACCGCAATATTGAGCTGCGCCGCACTCACAGCAGTCAATGGCCCCAGCGTCAGGCCCAGGCTTAGCAGCAGAGAAACAAGAAAATGAGAACGCAATGACATGGGCGGTTTCGGACTCCGTAGAAAACCACTGGCACTGTCTGGCCAGCAGGCGATGACGTTTAACCACAACGACAGCGCTCTTCGTAAATACCGAAACCCCTCATGATTATTCCTGAAAAGCATAAACAAGCAGGAATGCAGTGCCTGGAGGTTATGTAAGAACCGCAAAAGTTATTTGCGGGATTTGCATTGGATATGGGATCAAGGGGTGAGATGTAATGGGGGAAAGTTGCAAGCTGCAAGTTAAAAGCTCACAGCCTGCCGCTTGTAGCTTATGTGTATCGATTCTCCGGGACAGGCAACCCCAGATGCTCGCGCAATGTGCTCCCGCTATATTCCTCACGAAACAGTTTGTGCTTGCGCAGGATTGGCAATACGCCTTCGATGAAGTCGTCCAGGCCTTCGGGGAAGTACGCGGGCATCAGATTGAAGCCATCTGCGGCTCCGCCCTCGAACCAGGCAATCAGCTCGTCCGCTACACGTTGCGGGGTGCCGACGACGATCTTATGACCTCGTGCTCCGGCCGCCAGGTTGCAGATCTGGCGCAGGGTCAGGCCATCGCGGTGTGAAAGGTCCAGCAGCAGGCGAGCGCGGCTTTGCATGTTTTGCGGCAGTGGCAAGTCCGGCAGTGGCTGGTCCAGATCGAAACCGGAGAGGTCCTGCCCCAAACGATCCGCAACCATCAGCAAGGCGGCTTCCTGGTCGGTCCAGCTTTGCAGGTGATCGAAGCGCGCCTGGGCTTGGGCGGCGGTCTTGCCAAGGATCGGCATGACACCGGGCATCACCAGGCAATGATCAGGCGAGCGGCCTTGAGCAACGACTTGCGCCTTGAGGTCGCGATAGAACTGCCCGGCTTCTTCCAGACCTTGCTGGGCGGTGAACACCACTTCACCGATGCGCGCCGCGAGGGCCATGCCCGGCCCGGATGAGCCGGCCTGGACCAGTACCGGATGACCTTGCGGCGCACGGGTCAGGTTGAGTGGCCCGGCAATGGAGAAGAACTCGCCCTTGTGGTCCAGGCTATGCAGTTTTTCAGGGTCCAGATACACGCCGCTTTCGCTGTCGCGAACATAGGCGCCCTCTTCCCAGCTGTCCCACAGGCCCCGCACCACATCGACGAATTCCTCGGCCACCGCATAACGCTGAGCATGGTCGGGATGTGTGGCACGGGTGAAGTTGGCCGCGCTGTCGTAGCCGGTGGTTACCACGTTCCAGCCGGCACGGCCTGCTGACAGATGATCGATGGTCGCGAACTGCCGGGCGATGGTGTACGGCTCGCTATAGGTGGTCGATGCCGTCGCCACCAGCCCGATGCGCTCGGTGATCGCCGCCAGCGCGCCCAACAGCGCCACGGGTTCCAGGCGCACGATCATGGAGGGATGTTCCTTGGGGCCGGTCACCAGTTTGTCGCCAAAGAACACCATGTCCAGCTTGGCCTTTTCGGCTGCCAGGGTCAGGCGGCGGATCAGCGGGAAGTTTTCGCTCCCGGATTCGGCACCCGGATAACGCCAGCCAGCCGAGTGGTGACCTGCGGCCTGAATGAAAAGGCCCAGGCGCATCTGTCGCTCAGTCTGGCTCATGAAGTGACTCGGAAATTGAATGAAGAGGACGCAATCAAAATGGCTGCTTGCACGCGGATGCTCCTGAGCGAAGGTGGCCTGCAAGATCGGTTGTATCGATAGATCAGACAGGAATAAAAGATTCAAATATATGAATATTCAAATGATAAAAATAAATCATTTTATTTGTCTATCTCTGGCTGATCAGCCAAAACTCGCCAGGCTATGGCACTGCGCGTAGTGGCTCATGAGCCCTTTGAGGGAATGCGCCAGGGTTATGCGGGTCTGCTGGTCATAACGTTCAAGCTTGGCCGTACGACCGTGATGCAGGTAGTCCAATATGGCGCTGGCCGCTGGCTGGCTCGCCCCGAATGCATGAGCAAGGCCCTGTGACGTGACGGGATCAAAAGCGATTGACGCTTCACCGACCGCAAGCCATTGCGACGTTGCGACGCAATCCAGCGCAGAACAGCCTGCATCGAGCACCTGCAAAGGTGCCGCCGACAGTTCGCCGGCGGCAACATACTGCTGCATCAATTTTGTCTGTTCCAGTTGCCGGGCAAGTTCGGCCGGGCTACGGAAGACTTCACCGCCTTCGGGAAAGAATCGCACCAGATGGCGCTGGCCGCTGGCCGAAGTCGCACCGGACCACCAGCCCTGTGTGTCCGCCTCGATCAACAACCAGTCGGTTGACGCAAGTTCAGAAGTACCGGCAGGCAAACAGGCTGCAACGGCGACCTGACGACTCAAGCGACGCCTGCCCGCACCGCCCAGGCGCGCAATAGCGCTGGACTTGCCCGAAGCATCGACCACGAAACGGGCTTGACCACTCCAGCAGTCCTCGCCACGCAAGCCGCTCAGGGTGGTGATTGCAGCAAACTCGGCCTCGGTCACCCGCACGCCCCGCTCCAGCACCACACCTTCAGCCTGTGCCCTGTCCCGCAGACGGGAATCGAACACCTGACGGTCCAGGAAATAACCATGGGATGAGCGTTCGGCGAAATAATCGCGAAAAGCCCGTTCAGGCGTCATCCAGATCGCTTGCACACCGCAACAGCGCCGGGCAGCCGATATGTCGCCCAGCAAATCGGCATGCCCGAGCGCGGCCAACGCCGGCACCGCTTCGGGCGACAGGCATTCACCGGGCCGTGGCTGACTCGCGTCATCGCGATCAACCATGCATACGTCAAGCCCTGCCCGGGCCAGACAGATGGCAAGCGCCGAACCTGCTGGCCCGGCGCCCACGACCAGAACGTCGTACACGTGGGTCAAATCTCGTCCCTGCGCAGACGACGAGGTTTCACATCCTTGCGTGGCTTGGCTTTGTCGAGTTCGGCCCCCTTGAGCAACGGTTGTGGATGGTCCAGAGCCTCGATGGCCGCCAGCAGGGCAACCTTGGTGTTGGGGCCAACGGCACTTTCCGGGCGACCGGTTTCAATCCAGGCCTGGGCTGGCAGCCCCAGCTTCTTTTGTAGCTCGGGCGATGTCTCTTTACTGACCAGAACGCCAAGCTCCCACCACTGGCTGACCATCTTGTTGATACGCGCCAGGTAGGAACCTTTCAGGTCGCGCAACCAGTCTTCGCGGTAGGAGAAATTCTTGAGCTGTTGCGGTTCACTCGACTGCGTTGAACCGACACGCTGCCAGGCCTCGTTGCTGAGCACGCTGTTGGGCACGCGGGCACCCCAGTAGCTGGGGAAGGACAGATAAGAGCCAGGTTCGTATTCCGCATCGGACAGGCAGGATGCGCCGTCGGTCTGCCATGGCACGCCCAGTGCGCGGGTCAGGGAGCCCGGACCTACGCCGTCCAGCGGGCCACCTTTGCTCAGGCAGATTTCCGGTGTCAGCTTGCTGCCGTAGTCCTGGCGAACGACATGACCCTGGGGCAGAACGGCCAGGCGATACGGACTTTTCCAGACGCTGGACACACGCATGAACCAGGTCAGCTCGATGCCGGGGTGGAACGGCCCGCCCAGGCACTCATGCAGCCCTACTCGATCCAGCGCTTCGGTCTGCTGTTTTGGACTGAGCGACGAGAACGCAGGGATAACCGGTTCACCTTTCCAGTCGGAGACGAAATCCCCCTTCACCCATTTTTCCAGTGCCTTGTACATCAAAGGCGTGACGGCCAGGCCTGCACCTTCGGCATCGGAGTAATCACCGTAGTAATCGCCGTAGAACGGCAACAGCGCAGCCGTGAACGCTCCGGCGCCATCCGGGATACGGAAAAGCTCGAAGACCCTCTTGCGGAACTCGGCATTCTTTGCAGACGGGTCGGCAAGCTTCTTCAAGACCGCCTTGTTCTTGGTATCCAGTGGCGAGCCGGAACCGCTGAGCAGGTAAATGCCATGGTTGGTCCACTGCATATTGGTCAGGCGGTCGAAGATCGGCCAGATGTCGCGGGTGAACTCGGTGCTTGTGTGGGCAGGCAGTTGACCGTTGCGCACGTACAGATCACGCACCACGTCTTCCATGGTGACGACACCGAACAGTCCCGGTGCATAGTTGGGCGGTGTGACGGCCAGGAAGCCCGGTTCGGCCTCCAGGGTGTCGCCATTGGCGAAGGTCACGCGAGCGTAGACCGGACCATCGGAGATGTCGTCATGCCAGTCTTCGTTGTTGGCAAAGGTGACAGGCGCGGTACCCGCCTTGAGCGGTGCGGAATGCCCATGGCCACCCAGCGCAATGAGCCGACCTTCTTCGTCGGTGCGCAACTCGCCCAGATAGACCGGCTTGCTGTAGAACTCGCCCGTATCGAAATGGAAGGCCTTGCCCTGCTTGTTGCGACCGCCGATGGTTCTGGGGCCCGGACGAATGTCCAGCGCCTTGCGCTGAGGGCCAATGACTGCCGGATTGCGTCGACCGGCTTTCTTGGCGTATGGCGCAGGCAGGTCCATGGCATTCTCGAAGTCGTACCAGCCAGCCTTGAGGTTGGCGAGTTCCACGGTCCAGTCGATCTTCACGCCATCGGCAAGGGTAAGCTCGCGGACCGAACCATCAGTCAGCTCAGCGTAGATCCGAAAGCGCACAGCCTGGCGTCGCAAATGCCCCTTGGCATCGCGAAACTCTCCGTCCGCGCTACTCGCAACAGCTCCCGGAACCTCTGCGGCCAGGACATATTCGTCATGCCCCAGCGCATTGCCGACCCGGGCAATACCAAGCCCCGGATGCACACGTACTGACTTGATCGACGCGGTACTGATGGTAGTGGCCATTGCGATGTAGCCTCCCTGCTGAAGTGAAATATTCTGAGAACGTTTCTCAGGCCACGACACTAGATGACAAAATATCAAGATGTCAAATAGCCACACAGCAATTCCCGCATCCCCTTCTGCCTGCCTGAAATCCCGCCCACAGAAGCATTTACATTCCCTCACCAAATACGGCTAAATGGCGGCCTTCGTGCTACGGGCCCACCCATGGCTTCAATGAAACGCATCAGTCCCTGGATCGCTTGTCTGGCCGTGTTGCTCAACATGCTGGCCATGCCGATGAGCCGTGCCATGCAGCCGGCGGATGCGCATTTACTGCTATGGGGCGGGTTTTGTTCCGGGAGCGGTTCGACCGCCCTGCCGCCAGGCTTCCAGAAGTTGATCGATACGCTGCAACCCGCTTCATCGAAAGCGGCCATGCAGCATGGCGATTGCTGCTGTGGCCATGCGGGTCTGGTCGCTCTGCCAGCCGATCACTATCGGCACTTCCTGCCCCGCTACACACCTGATACAGCACTGGACAACCCCGAGCAGCCGACGCTGCATCCCAGGGTTCGCTGGCCCAGTCTGACCCCTCGCGCCTCTCCCTTGGCCTGACCACGCCTTGCCTGCCCGCCGACTCTGGCGCGGTTTTTCTTGTCTGGCGCGGGAATGCCCTGATCGGCCATCTCGCGCCCTTGAAGTCTCTTGGTCATCAGGAAGTTTTTGTTATGCCTGTTTTTTCTACATTGCCACGCGCAATGCATATTCCCGTGTCCCGCTCGGTCTGTCAGGCACTGACCTGCGGGGTATTCGTCTTGACGCCGCTATCCGCCGCTCTGGCCGAAACCCAGGTCGAGAACTCGACCCTGACCCTCGGCTCCGTGACCGTTCAAGGCAACAGCAGCGGCCCGCTGAGCACCAGCAGTGTGCTCAGCTCGGTGGATATTCTGGGTGGCGATATCCTTGAAAAGATGCCGGTCAATTACAGCTGGGAGCTGTTCAGCCGTGCTCCAGGCGTGATCCTTACCCAATTCAACCAAGGCACGACTTCCGGCAAGATTTCCTTTCGCGGCTTTAACGGTGAAGGCGAAATCAACGCGGTGAAGCTGTTGATCGATGGCATTCCGAGCAACAGCAACGACGGCAACATGCCGTTCATGGACATGATTTTCCCCATGGAACTGGACAGCATCGAAGTCGTGCGCGGCACCAGCGATGCGCGTTACGGCCTGAACAATATCGCGGGCAACGTCAACATGCTGACCCGCACCGGCGGCAATTACACCAAGGCCCGGATTCGCTACGGCAGCTTCAATACTCAGGAAACCCAGCTTTCCAAAGGCTTCGAGAGCAGTAACTGGAGCCAGAACTATTTCTTCGCCTATCAGAAATCCGAAGGCTATCGCGATCATTCCGATGCCGAGAAATTCTCGATGTCCGGCAAGTGGTTCTATACCCCGGACGACGAGAGCTATCGCATCGGTCTGATTGCCCGGCATTACGAAACCGAAGCCCAGGAGCCCGGATACCTGAGCGAAGAGAATGCCAGCCGCCACCCGACCATGACCAACAGCTACAACGCCACGGACAAGGGCACGCGGCGCATGAATCAGGTCAGCCTGCATTTCGATACGGATCTTGCAGACACCCTGGCATGGTCCGCGAAAACCTACATCAACACCTTTGACGACCGACGCTGGACCCAGTACTGGAGAACCACCTCGCAACAGGAGCGGGATGCCTATGAAACCCAGTACGGCGCCCTCACCTCCCTGACCTGGCGCCCGGAAGTCAGCTGGCTGTACGACTTTGCCCTGGAAGGCGGAGCGGACATGCAGCAGCAGGAAAACAAGAGCGAACGCTACCGGACCCTGAATCGGGTTCGCCAGGCCCAGACCCGAGACCAGCAATTCGACTTCGACACCTACGGTGCTTATGTCCAGGCCGAGATCAAGCCTTTCGAGTCGTTGAAGATTGTCCCGGCCTATCGGGTCGACAAGATCCAGGGCGACTTCACCAATGAAATGACCGGCCTGGATTACGACATCAATGACTATGGCCTGATCAAGCAACCAAAGCTCAGCGTGGTGTATTCGCCCTGGGATGTGGCCAGTTTCTATGCCAACTGGGGACGTACCTTTCAGGTAGGCACAGGGGCTGCGGCCTACAAGATTCCGCCACGGGATACCGATCTGGAACCGTCGATCAACGAAGGCTGGGAAACCGGGATCAAATTCACTCCCGCCAGCTGGGTTGATGGACGGATCGCCTACTGGCAGCAGGAAGCCAGTGGCGAGGTCAGCCGTCGGCTCAACGACCCGAGCGGGGAATCGGACAACGTCGGTGAAACCCGGCGCTGGGGTTATGACCTGCAGGTGAACCTGCACCCGAACGAGCGCACGGAAATATGGATGGCTTACTCATGGCAATACTCGAAAATCCTTGAGCCCAGCGCTACATTGCCCAACAGCAAAGGCCGGGAAATCGACCATGTTCCCCATCACGTGTACAACGCCGGCATGACGTATCAGGCGACTCCGGCCCTGCAACTGACGGCCTGGATGAACGGCCAGACCAACTACTATCTGGAACGGGAAAACACTCAGGGCACCTATGGCGGCTATGTGCTGATGAACCTGGGCGCTACCTGGAAGGTAAGCGAGTCGGTCAGTGTCGACCTGCAACTCAAGAACCTGACCAACCGTTATTACGAGTACGTCTGGTATGACCCGGACGGCGCCGTCGACTCCCTGCACTCGCCGGGCGATGGACGTGCCTTGTATACCGGGGTCACGCTGGAGTTCTGATCCTGACCGGATGTCGAGGTGTCACGAACGGCACCTCAACATCAAAGCTGCTTTAATAGACAACCCAATGATCTGACAGGAAGCATGCAGATGGATCGTCTCACCGCCAAAGACTTTGCCCCTGAACTGCTTGAGCTGTACGACTACTACGCACACGGCAAGATCAACAGACGAGAATTTCTTGACCGTGCCGCCCTGTTCACTCTGGGAGGCATGACCGCCACAGCCCTTCTGGCCTCGCTCAGCCCGAACTATGCGCTGGCCGAACAAGTGGCATTTACCGACCCGGATATCATTGCCGAATACGTCAATTACCCTTCACCCAAGGGTCATGGGCAAGTACGTGGGTATCTGGTGCGTCCGGCGAAAGCCAGCGGCAAGCTGCCTGCGATAGTGGTCGCCCATGAAAACCGTGGGCTCAACCCTTACATCGAAGATGTCGCCCGGCGCGTAGCCAAGGCAGGTTTCATCGCGCTGGCACCCGACGGCCTGTCCTCGGTGGGCGGTTATCCGGGCAACGATGACAAGGGCCGCGAGCTTCAACAGAAAGTCGATCCTGAAAAACTCATGAACGACTTCTTCGCGGCTATCGAATGGCTGATGAAGCATGACGCAAGCACCGGAAAGGTCGGCATCACCGGCTTCTGCTATGGCGGAGGCGTCGCCAATGCCGCAGCCGTGGCTTATCCGGAGCTGGGAGCAGCGGTTTCCTTCTATGGCCGCCAGCCCAAGTCCGAAGACGTCGTGCGAATCAAGGCTCCGATCATGATTCATTACGGCGAGCTGGATACGCGCATCAACGAAGGCTGGCCCGCTTATGAAGCGGCGTTGAAAGCCGCTGGCACGAATTACGAAACCTATATCTATCCCGGCGCCAACCACGGCTTCCACAACGACTCCACACCACGATACGACGAAGCCGCCGCCAATCTGGCCTGGGACAGGACCGTGGGATGGTTTCGGCGCTATCTGGTTTGAGGCCATTCGCGAAGAAGGCGTACATGCCATTTGTGGGAGGGGCCTTGGCCGCGACGACCAGTGTGAAGGCAACACATTTTCAGCGCCTTCATACTGCTGTCGCGGCCAAGGCCCCTCCCACGGATCACCTGTTTTTTGAAATCACCGTCTCTTGACTGACAGGCATTACTCCTACATGAGCCAGCAATATCTGTAACGGATGCTGCACCACTTGCCCGTCCTGGCGCTTGACCTGGCTGCGGCAGGAGTAGCCATCGGCAACCAGCCGCCCCTCACCATTGTGACGGGCCACCAACGGTTGCCAGGACTGGCTGTAGATGGTGTCGGAGTGTTTGGCATTCCGGGTTTCATGGCCGTAGGTGCCTGACATGCCACAGCAGCCGCTGGCCAGCACTTCAAGCTTGAGGCCGGTGCGAGCAAAGGCTTTCTGCCACAGACCGACGCTGCCCGGCTCGTTGGTTTTCTCGGTGCAGTGCGGCAGGAAGTAATAGGTTTCGCCCGACTGAACCTGCCCGGACTCTTCCAGCTGAGCAGCCAGCCACTCTTGTGGCAGCAACACCGTGGGCACATTTTCGCTGCCCAGTGTCTTGCTGTATTCCTGCCGGTAAACCAGCGTCATGGCCGGATCAAGCCCTACCAGCGGAATGCCATAAGCCTCAAGTTTGCGCAGCGATTGGCTGTTGAAACTGGCAGCCTTCTCGAAGGCCGCCAGGAAACCTTGCACTTGCAGCGGCTTGCCGTTTGGTGCAAATGGCGCGAGGTAAACCTGATAACCCAGACGCGAAATCAGCTCCAGCCAGTCAGCCGCCAGATGGGTCTCGAAGTAACGAGTGAAAGCGTCCTGAACGAGGATAACCGTACGCTTGCGTTCCTGTTCAGACAGTGCAGCCAGACGCTGCGGCGTAGCGATGCCGACATTCCAGCGGGCACAGGCGGCGCGGAAATCCATCAGGCTCAGCAAGGGGCTGTCCACCATGCCCGCCACATGTTCAAGCAGGTAACGAACCGGTTTGGCAGCCATTATGGCGTTGTAGAGTTTCGGGAAACGAGCCAGATACGGAATGCTGAACTCCAGTGAGCCGATCAGGTAATCCTTCAGCGGACGCAGGTAGCGGCTGTGGTAAAGCTCCAGGAAACGCGAGCGGAATTCCGGCACATTGACCTTGACCGGGCACTGCCCAGCACAGGATTTACAGGCCAGGCAACCGGCCATGGCATCATAGACTTCATGGGAAAAGTCTTGCTGCCCGCGTAGCCTGCCCAGAGTGTTGGCGGTCTTGCTGACCAGACTCTTGATGACATTGGCAGAACGGGCACGGGCGCTGGCGGTCAGCACATCGATATTATGTTCACCTTGCAGGCGCAGCCATTCACGGACCAGCGAGGCCCTGCCCTTTGGCGAATGAATGCGGTTGCGGGTGGCTTTCCAGGACGGACACATGGCGTCGTCGGCGTCGTAGTTGTAGCAGGCACCGTTGCCGTTACAGTGGACGGCGCTTTCGTAGCTCTGCCAGACACGCTCGTCGATACCGCGATCCAGATCGCCCCTCAATTTCACTTCATCCACCAGAGTCAACCGGGCAGCCGGTACGGTCGCGGGCGTCGCGATCTTGCCGGGGTTGAGCTGGTTGAACGGGTCGAAAGCAGCCTTGAGTGCCTGAAGCGCCGGGTACAACTCACCGAAGTATTCCGGCACATATTGCGAACGCAGGCCTTTGCCGTGTTCGCCCCAGAGCAAGCCGCCATAACGTTTGGTGAGGGCCGCGACCGCATCGGAAATCGGGCGTACCAACGCGGCCTGCGCCGGGTCTTTCATGTCCAGGATCGGCCGCACGTGCAGCACGCCGGCGTCCACATGGCCAAAC
The DNA here is from genome assembly GCF_015471405.1 of Pseudomonas cichorii. Taxonomy (GTDB): domain Bacteria; phylum Pseudomonadota; class Gammaproteobacteria; order Pseudomonadales; family Pseudomonadaceae; genus Aquipseudomonas; species Aquipseudomonas serbiensis. Next base: position 208,722 of record NZ_BLVZ01000001.1, on the reverse strand, counting down.
ATTCCGTATTGCAGGTTGTAGCTGTCCAGCAATGCCCGGAATTCCTGAATGTAATCGGCAAGGTTTTCAGGCGGTACGGCGGTGTCTTCGACAAAAGGCTGAGGCCTGGCCTCGCCCTTGACGTTGCCCAGCAGGCCTACCGAACGCTTGCGCATGGCGTAGACCCGATTGACCGCTGCGCTGCCCACCGCCAGCGTGTGCCCCAGCCGAACCACCGAGGTGTCGTTCTGCAAATGTTCAACGAAGGCATGGACGCGCTGCTCCACTTCGCTGGCTTCGTCGCCGCAGAACTCGATCAGGTTGATCCCCAGCGTCGGGGTATCCGGGTCCTGAGGAAAGTATTCGGCCACGCCATGCCAGACGATGTCCTGCATGGCAAGCATCAAGACCTTGGAGTCCACGGTTTCAATGGACAGCGGCTTGAGCGCCATGAGTGCCTTGGCGTCACGCAAGGCATCCATGAAACCGGCATAGCGCACGTTGACCAGGATCGAATGCTTGGGAATAGGCAGCACATTGAGCTTGGCTTCGACGATAAAGCCCAGCGAACCTTCCGAGCCGCACAGCACGCTATTGAGGTTGAAACGGCCGTCGGTCTCGCGCAGGTGAGCCAGGTCGTAACCGGTCAGACAGCGATTGAGCGGCGGAAAGACGTCCTTGATCAACTGCGCCTGGGTATCGGCAATTTCGCGGGCACAGCGATAAGCGTCCCCTGCCCGGTCGGTTCGGGCCTGCTCAGACTCCAGTTGATCGGACCCCATGGCCAGGCTGTGTATGCGCGAGCCACCGAGCAGTACTGTCGACAGCTCAAGTACGTGGTCGCGGGTCTTGCCGTAGGTGCAACTGCCCTGTCCGCTGGCATCGGTATTGATCATGCCGCCGACCGTTGCGCGGTTGGAGGTGGACAGCTCCGGGGCGAAGAACAGCCCGTGAGGCTTGAGTGCTGCGTTGAGCTGGTCCTTGACCACGCCGGTCTGCACGCGAACCCAGCGCTCCTCGACGTTGATTTCCAGAATCCTGTTCATGTGCCGCGAGAGGTCGACCACCACGCCATCGGTGAGCGATTGCCCGTTGGTTCCGGTACCACCGCCCCGTGGCGTCAGTACGACCTGTTTGTGCTCGGCACGTCCGGCCAGTCGCGCCAGAGTCTCGACATCGGCACTGTCGAGAGGAAACACTGCGGCCTGGGGCATGCGCTGATAGATCGAGTTATCGGTGGCCAGAACGGTTCGCGAACCATGATCCCTTGCGATTTCGCCTCGAAACCCCTCCTGCGCCAGGGCATTGAGGAAACGGTCATAGTGATCGACCTGCGCGGAGGTCGGTTTCAAGAGGGCAATCATGGTGGCTTCCTGACAGGCGAGGCTTTTTATATGCAAACTTTTATAGGTAAAGCACGTATGCTTCAGAGCGCTCTGAAACCAGGCTTTATCAACGGTTACGCTGATTTTCAGGCTTGATGACCAAGAGAGCAAATGTAAAACCTGTAGTTTTTCCATGAGCTTTATGAATGAACCCGAGAAGACTCACGCCTTCGATGTCGCTGCTTATCGCTTTTGAGGCAGCGGCGCGTCATGTCAGCTTCACCAAGGCTGCCGATGAACTGGCTCTGACCCAAAGCGCCGTCAGTCGCCAGGTGCAGGCCCTTGAAGCACAACTGGAAGTCGAGTTGTTCAAGCGTGATGGCCGACGTATCGAACTGACCACGGCGGGCGCGCTGTATCAGCATGAACTGGCGGCAGCCCTTGGGCGAATCCGCAGTGCAACGCTGCAGACCATCGCCCACAAATCCGAAGGCGGAACCCTGCACCTCGCCGTTCTGCCGACCTTCGGCTCCAAGTGGCTGCTGCCACGCATGCATGACTTTTACGCCCGACATCCGGGCCATGTGGTGCATATCCACTCGCGCATCGTGCATGCCGACCTGATGCCTGCGGCCAGCGACATGAACGCGATCATCTGTGCAGGCACAGGCAATTGGCCGGGCTATATCGCCCATCCGCTGATTGCGGAAAAACTGGTGCTTATCGCCAGCCCTTCGGCACTGGCTGGCCATGAGTCCATGACGCCAGGCCAGATTGCCCAGCACTCGCTGCTGAGCGTGGTTTCGCGGCCCAACGCCTGGTCCGACTGGTTCGACAGAAACCAGCTCGATCACCACATCATGCGCCCCGGTCCGAGTTTCGAGCTGACCGCGCACCTGATTCAGGCCGTGGCCGCAGGTATCGGCGTGGCTCTGGTGCCGCGCATTCTGGTGCAGGATGAAATCAACAGCGGCGAGCTGGTCACGCTGTTCGAGCCGATGGACAGTGGCCGCAATTACTATCTGGTGTACGCAACACGTTTCCAGAACCTGCCAGCGCTCTGTGTGTTCCGCGACTGGCTGCTGTCGACACCGTTCCCGGACGGTTTGTAATACGGAGTCTCTGTGCGTATAGAACCCCTTCCGCCACTGCAGAACCTGATTGCTTTTGAAGCCGCCGTTCGCCACGGCAGTTTCACCCGGGCAGCCGCCGAGCTGCACCTGACCCAAAGCGCAATCAGCCGACAAGTCGCGCAGTTGGAAGACTTTCTGGGTCGGGCGCTGTTTCGTCGCGAGCACAAGCGCATTCATCTGACCGTGGCGGGGCAAATCTATGCCGAGGAAATTCATCGGATACTGACTCAGTGCGCCGAAGCTACGGCTCAGGTCATTACCCACAGCGGTGAACAGCAATTGACGCTGGCCTGCTCCAGCGGTGTGGCGGCGCTGTGGCTTGGCCCTTTGCTGGGTCGTTACAAGGATGAATTCCCGGCAGTGGACATACGCCTGCGCGTGGTCGATGGGCTGGACTCTCTGGTTCGGGCGGAGTTTGATCTGGCACTGTACTTCCTGCGCGAGCAATCACCTCCCGGCCTGGACAGCCGCCTGCTGTTTGCCGAATCGGTGAACGCCTATTGCTCACCGGACTATCTGAACGGACAGACGCTTGAGCCGGTGCAATTGCTCGACCATTGCCTGCTGATGCTCGAAGACGGCCAACGCCAGTGGTTGTCGTGGAACGACTGGTTCGGTCGCCAGGGTGTAGATGCTTCGCTGATCCACCAGCGCATGACCGTGAATCTCTACCCGGTGCTCGTGGATCTGGCCATCGCCGGTCATGGCATTGTGCTGGGCTGGCGACCGATGATTGATCGCCATGTGCAATCCGGTGCCCTGGTGCCTGCATGCAACTCGGATATCGGTGCCATCGGCGGCTATTACCTGCTCACCCCCAGCGGCAAGATTCCAAGACGCGCCGCCCGTGCCTTCGAGAAATGGCTGACCAATGAGATTGCGAGCTGACACGCGGTTACTTGCATGCGCAATACGCATGCAAACCTGCGTAATGATCGCTTTCTCAAATCCAGGCCGAAGCCTAATCTCGAACGCAACCGGGCATTAGATCCGAATAATGTTTCAACTTTTCAACTCTGCCCCCTTATAAATGCAGGGTTGCTTCCTGCATGTCTTGCATGCAGGAGTCAAAAAGTGAGCACTGAACACGCCTCTCCATCACGCACCCACAATCAAAAGGCGCGTCGTGCCGTTATCGCCACGGTCATCGGCAATGGCCTGGAATGGTTCGACTTCACGGTCTACAGCTTCTTTTCCGTCATCATCGCCAAGGTGTTCTTTCCCACCGGCAATGAGCTGACTTCCTACCTTCTGGCCCTGGCAACCTTCGGCGTCGGCTTCTTCATGCGCCCGGTGGGTGGCATCGTGCTGGGCATCTATGGCGACAAGCACGGGCGCAAGGCGGCACTTTCGCTGACCATTCTGCTCATGGCCCTTGGCACACTGATCATCGCCATCACTCCCAGCTATGCGCAGATAGGCCTGATGGCGCCGGTACTGATTGTGCTGGCGCGCCTGCTGCAAGGCTTCTCGGCCGGAGGTGAAATGGGCAGCGCCACGGCATTCCTGACCGAGCACGCACCCGAAGGCAAGAAAGCCTTCTACTCCAGCTGGATTCAAGCCAGCATTGGCGTGGCCGTATTGCTCGGCTCCGCGCTGGGTGCCGTCCTGTCCAGCTACCTGACCCAGGCACAACTGGAAAGCTGGGGCTGGCGGGTGCCCTTTCTGATTGGCACCCTGATCGGCCCGGTGGGTTTCTATATTCGTAGCCGCGTCGATGAGACGCCTGTCTACAGCGCCAGCAAACCTGTCGAGTCGCCCCTGCGTGAAGTCTTTCGCACTTACCCACGCCAGACCCTGATCAGTTTCTCGCTGGTCGTGCTCTGGACAGTCTGTACCTACGCCGTCCTGTTCTACATTCCTTCCTACGCCCAACGGGTGCTCGGCCTGCCTTCATGGATGGGATTCAGCGCGGGCATGATGGGCGGCGCTGTGTTGATCGTGGCAACGCCAATAGTCGGCGCGCTTGCTGATCGTTATGGTCGTCGGCCATGGCTCCTGGGGTCGGCAGTGGCCATTTTCTTCAGCGCCTACCCGATGTTTCTTTTCATCAACCAGATGCCGGGGCTGTTTTCGCTGCTGGTATTTGAAGTGGTGCTCGGCCTGCTGATTTCGGGTTACATCGGTTCGATCCTCGCCGCCTTCGGCGAGCTGCTACCAAGCCACGTGCTCTCGACGGGCTTGTCGGTGGCCTACAACTTCGCCGTGACGATCTTCGGCGGCTTCGCCACGTTCACCATCACCTGGCTGATCGCCTCGACCGGCAGCAACGTGGCCCCCGCGTTCTACATCATGTTTGCAGCACTCATCAGCGGCACCGGCGCGATGCTCTATCGCGACCGGAAGCACGTATCACATCGTCCTCTGACTGGAGCCCTTCAATGAATCACACTGACTCTTCCCGCCTGATACTGCGCAACGGTCGCTTGCTTGATCTTCAGTTGGGTCAATTGATTGCCGGCCAGGAAGTCGTGATCGAGGGCGAGCGTATTGTCGCTGTACGCCCTGCCGGCGAACCCGCCGAAGCCGGGGCCAGGATTATCGATCTGGGTGGCAAGACGCTGATGCCCGGCCTCATCGACTGCCATGTTCACGTTCTGGCCTCCAATGCCAACCTGGGCTTCAATGCCCTGCAACCCAACGCCATCATCATGTATCGCGCACTGCCGATCCTGGCAGCCATGCTGCAACGCGGTTTCACCACCGTGCGTGATGCCGGCGGTGCCGACTGGGCATTGGCCCGCTCCATCCAGTTGGGGCTTATCCCCGGGCCAAAGATCTTTGCGTCGGGCAAGGCCTTGTCGCAGACAGGCGGCCACGGCGACATGCGCGCCCGTGGCGAACTTCTGCTGAATGAACCCTGCTCCTGCTGCTTCCGCGCCGGGGCTATCGCTCGAGTGGTGGATGGGGTCGACAATGTGCGTCTGGCGGTTCGCGAAGAACTGCAACAAGGCGCGAACCAGATAAAGATCATGGCGTCAGGGGGCGTGTCTTCACCCACCGACCCGATTGCCAACACCCAATACAGCGAAGCCGAAATCCGCGCCATCGTCGACGAGGCCGAAGCCGCCAACACTTATGTAATGGCTCACGCTTACACGGCACGCGCCATTCGCCGGGCCATCGAATGCGGCGTGCGCACCATCGAGCACGGCAATCTGGTGGATGCCGACACCGCCCGCCTGATGGCAGAAAAAGGTGCGTTTGCAGTACCGACTCAAGTGACCTATGAAATGCTCGCCCAGTATGGGGAACGCTTCGGATTGCCAGCAGACTCGGTCGCCAAGATCGAAGACGTGCGTCAGGCCGGACGCAATGCCCTGTTGCTGTTCGCCGAAGCGGGCGTGCCCATGGGGTACGGCTCGGACCTGCTCGGTGAAATGCATGAATACCAGAGCCACGAACTGAAGATTCGTGCCGAACTGCTGGGCAATCTTGCGGCCCTGCGCAGCGCCACCAGAGTGGCTGCACAGATTCTTCAGCGCGAGGGTGAACTGGGCTGCATCGCACCCGGCGCACTGGCCGACCTGCTGGTCGTGGACGGCGACCCGCTGACCGATATTGATTGTCTGGTAGGTCAAGGCGAGCGTCTGGCGATGATCTTGCAGAATGGTCATATCCGGAAAAATACGCTGAAGCAGTGACCGGTTACAAAATCTGACGTGGGAAGCTGTCGGGCACGACTCGATATCGAGTCGTACAAACAAGGCCCTCACAAGCGTCCGCCCGCAAACCATGCCGCCCGATATCGCTCTTTCACCTGAACAGGAAATTACGCATAATGGCTATATAACATCAATCTCACAAGAAGTGCGCAATGAAGATATCGATCAACCTCCGTCTGTCCCTCGGTGAGGACCATTACGACGTCAAGCTGGATCTCCCCGGCAGCACCCCAACAGTCGATAGTCCTTTCTTGTTCGGGGTCGAACAGTTCAAGTTCAAGGCGAAGGACGCCACCAAGCCGGATGAAAAGGAAACTGTCGACGAAAGCAGCATCGACAAACTGCTACAGGTTGCCATTGGTGACAAGAACCATCTCTACGTGGCGGTCAAGCCACCCACGTCGCTGATTGAGGCCGCCGGAGTCCACAACGTGGTACAAAACCTTGAGGTACTGGTCTCTGAAGGCGAATATGTTCCTAATGAACGCAGGTTCAACACAAAATAGATACAGCACTCCTGACATCAGCCGCAACAGAACTGCTCGCAACACCCAGCCTTCGGAACACTGGCGGCATACGCAATGAACGCAAAAGACCTGCTCGCACAACTGCGGCAAGGATTTCCCGAGGCGCAACGATCGGGCGTACTGAACACCTCGAAACTGCCGGGCACGCCCTGCGACGCGGTCTTCACACCGCTCGGTCTGCCTTTACTATTGACGCTGCACAGCAAGCAGGGCTGGATCGAAAGTGATCAGGCCTTCGTCCTGCGCGGATACGCAGAGGAGACATTGCTGGGCGTGAAAAAGCCCTCGGTGTTTCTGCGCGTGCAGCCAGACGGCGAAAGGTGCATGGTGCTGCTGGGTATCAACCTGCCGGTGAACTGGCAGTTCATTGATGCCTTCCCGAACGCTCCCTATCCGATTCTCGCTACCCTAGCCTGCCGCAGCCTGCTGATCGCCAGCAGCGACATCAGCGCTCCGCTCGGCTGGTTGCATCAGGTCAGCGAGGTACGTCCCGCTGACGAGCAACCTGCGGTGGATGGCAAGCACCTCAGTGCCGGACAAGGTGCCAGCCTGTTCGGCTGGGACAGCGCCGCCAGCGACCTGATCGGCGTAGACACGCTGTTGACGCTGCTCCAGGAACCCACTCTGAAAGTTGCCATCTCCATGGGGCTGGTGGGCTCTGCACCGGCAAATCCCCTGAATGAGAACGCTGCTCTGGTTGATGGCAACCTGCCGGCACAGTACCGCAATGGCTCCAAACTGCTGCGGCGCAACGAAACCTTTTGTGGTTTCAACCGGGAAAGCCACAGTGTGAGCTACGCCTATCTGTCGCTGCATGCCGTTGGCGACAAGGGCCTGGATATCTGCCCCGGGCTGATCAACCTCAGCGATGTGCAACTGCGCTTCAGTACTCTGCGGCCAAAGGACCGGAACAGTATCCTGTCTTTCGCTCTCCAGGGCGTGTTCACCCTGGGCGGGCTGCCATTGCTGGTCAAGGGGCACCTGCCAGGCAAGATCCTCAGTGGTGGCCTTGATCCGGCCAGGCCAGCACCGTCGCTGACGACCTTCGTGAAAGAGGTCTTCAAGCACGATCTTCCGGGAGAGATGACCATCGAGCGCCTGGAGTTCTGGGCCAAGACCGAACAGTCCTTGTACGGTGCGGCGCTGAGCATCGAGGGTGACTGCAGGTTCGACATCGGCCATGAACGTTTCCTCGCTTTCCATCGCCTGGAAATGAGCATGCAGCGTGACCTGCAAGGGTTCACAGGTGGACTGGCGGGCGGCTTCCGCATCAATGAATACAACGAATTCAATATCGCAATCGATCTGGCCAGTGAAACCAGGAAAGTTACCGGCGACTGGGCCAACCACGACAGTCCGCCCGCTTTGAATGACCTTCTGCGCGCCCTGCACCTGCCACAGATAGGCGAGTTGCCCGCAGGCCTGCAACTGCGCCTGAGCAAAGCCGGCTTCACTTTCCTGGCGGAGTCCGATGCGCTGTCTTTCGCCCTTGAGTTCAAGGCATTACTGAGCACTACGCAAGACCCGACCGGCCGCAGTATCAGCGATGCGGTGCTGGTAGCCGGACGCCAGTCGAAGGACGATCCATGGGGATACCTGTATGCCATGGACCTTGGCCTCAATCTGGAACTGGGCATGGACAGCATTCCCCTGGCGGGCAAGCTGGTACCCGCCGGCAGCGACCGCCTCGGCATCGAGCGCGTGCGCCTGATCGCGGCGAGCAAGGTCTTGCCGCCTATCCCTGCAAGCAGCACGCTGGCCACTCTGTCCGGGCAATCGTTCGATGGCGGCCTGTCCCTGGCGGTGGACCTGAAGGTGGGCAACGAGCCGAGCAAAACCCTGATGGCACGCTTCGGCGGCAAAGCGAAAGCCCCCCAGGAGGCAGGGCCAATCAAGCCCGTCAAGCCAGCAGCACCAGTCAAACCAGACGCGCAAGAAGATGCCGCACCGGAACTCCCGGAGGATGAAGAACAACCAAGCGCCGACAAGGTCGCCTGGATCAAGATAAAACGCGCCCTCGGCCCCTTGCGCCTTCAGCGCATCGGCTTGAGCATGACCGACAGCGGTGCCGTTGCCGTGTTGCTCGATGCCGGCCTCGATACTCGTGGTCTGAGCATCATGCTCAACGGGCTGCAAGCGAACATTCCCCTGCTGGGTGCCGCCGGAAAGCTGGAATTCGACCTGGCAGGGCTGGCCGTGCAATACCGCAGCAAGGCGCTGAGCATCGGCGGTGCCCTGGGTCGCTTCGGGACCCGGGAAAAGCCGACCTACGATGGCCAACTGACGGTCAGCGCCGGACGCTTCGGTGCCACGGCACTGGGTAGCTACACCACCGGGACGGACAATCGACCGTCCTTCACGGCCTTCACCTTCATCGACGTGCCGCTGGGTGGCCCACCGTGTTTCTTCGTCACCGGCCTGGCCGCCGGGGTCGGTTTCAACCGTGCGCTACGCCTGCCGGAGGTGGACAAGGTCGGGCAATTCCCGCTGATCCAGGCGGCGATGGGCAATATGACCGAGCTGCAGGCAAAGGCTGACCTCGGCAAGTACATCGAGCCCGCGGCCGATCAGGACTGGTTCGCCGCCGGAGTACGCTTCAGTTCGTTCAAGATGATCGAAAGCTTTGCCTTGCTGACCCTGTCCTTCGGGGCACGCAGCGAAGTCGCCCTGCTCGGCCAGAGCACCCTGAGCCTGCCTCCCTCCACGGCGGCGAAACCGGCGTTGACGATGGTACACGCCGAGTTGCTGCTCAAGGCCAGCCTGCAACTGGAGGAAGGTTTGCTGGCAGTGAATGCGCAGTTGTCGTCCACCTCATGGGTGTTCAGTCGCGATGCGCGGCTGACCGGCGGCTTCGCCTTCTACCTGTGGTTCGGCAACAGCCCCTATGCCGGTGACTTCGTCGTCACCCTGGGCGGCTACCATCCACAGTTCAAGGTGCCGGCGCACTATCCGCAGGTCCCGCGCCTGGGACTGAACTGGCGGGTTTCGGACCAGCTGACAATCAAGGGCGAGCTGTACTTCGCCCTGACGCCCTCGGTGATCATGGCCGGCGGCCTGCTCGATGCCACCTGGCAGAGCAGCGGCGTGCAAGCCTGGTTCCAGATACAGACCAACTTCCTGATCCGCTTCAAACCGTTCACTTACCGAATCAGCGCCACTGTCAGCATCGGTGTCTCGGTCAAGGTCGATCTGTGGCTGAGCTCCTACACCCTCAATGCGCGGGTCAACGCCAATCTTGACCTGTGGGGTCCTGACTTCGGTGGCCTGGCGCTGGTCGACCTGTCGGTGGTGTCCTTCACCATCGACTTCGGTGCCCAGAAACGTCCCGGCAATACACCAATCGACTGGGGGGAGTTTCGCGAGTCGTTCCTTCCGGCCCCCACCGTTCTTAAACCCGACAAGCCAGCCCCCACGCAGAGCCCGCTGATCGGTATCAGCGCACCGAGTGGGCTGCTCGGCACCGTCGAGCTAAAAAACACCGTCACGCAAGAAAGCAAGTTGTTATGGAAGGTCGACCCCGCCAATCTGCGCCTGGTACTAAGTAACCCGGTGCCGGTTACCCATGTGAGCGGTCCCCTGGCACCGGCACAAGGCAACTGGAATCGCAGCCTGGGCGTGGCCCCCATGGACAAACCACAGGGGTCGCTGACCAGTACGTTATGCCTGAGCATCAAACGCACCGATGAACAGGATGGCGGTAACTGGAGCAGCCAGGCCCTGCTCGGTAACGTACCTGCTGGCCTTTGGGGCAATGGGAGTGCCACCCTGCAAGGTTCGGCGATGCTTGCCAACGCCCTGACCGGCCTTGATCTGCTCCCCGCGCAGCCTATCGCGCAAGATGGCCTGAGCATCCTGATCAGCAACCTCCAGGCGCCCACGTCGATACCACTTAAAATCACGTGTTCGGACAGCAAACCCGACAATGCTCCCTATGAATCGGGCAATACCCTGGCACAGCTAGGCGAATCCCTGAGCAGTCCGCAGTCTAGCAAGGCGCGCAACGACATCCTTGCTGCACTGCAGCGGCAGCAAAAGACCACCGCCACCACTCTCGACCTGAGCAAGAACTCCAGCGACGCGCCCTCCATTTTCCGCGTGGCACCGCACCTGTGTTCACTGGGGGCCGAATGAAACAACGCTTCCCTCGCTTCGACTACACCGCCGTCGGCGGTATCCCAAGGAATCCGCCAGCGTGCCGTTGACTCCCCCCGAACGCCTTCTCCACCAGGATCCGGGCAACCAGTCCCTGACCTTCATCCCCTGCCTGTTGCCGCCACTAGCCAGCGGCGAATACTGCATCAGTGCCAGCCAGACCGTAGAAATCGGTGGCGTGGAGCAGGACACCTTCAAGTCGACCCAGGGCTTCGTGGTTCTGGGAGAACGCTATCGTCTACCCCCGACATTCCTAAACAGCCAGTCACCGCAAAATGGCGCTCGCGGTGATTTCTCTCGACAGTTGCCCCACGTGGTGCTGAACACTGCCACCCTGCCCTGGCAGCGCTCGCCCTCCGTAAAACCGACCGCTGAGGACGAGCCCCCGCCAAGCTGGCTGGCCGTGCTGCTGTTCGATGAAAACGATCCACCACCTGCCCCGCAGCAACTGACCGTGGCCAATCTGCTTGGCAAAGACACACTGTTCTTTCCCCAGCGCAGCGAGGAACCCGGAGAGCTGGGCACAGACCCGGTCACGGTGATCGATGTGGATATCGATCTGTTCAACGCCATCGCCCCATCGCTCAACGATTTGCGCTGGAACGCCCATGTGCGTCGTGTCGCCCCCCAGGCCAAGGCCAGCCTCGACGGCAGCCTGCCACCGCTCGACTATGCGGTGGTGGTTGGCAATCGCCTGCCTGCCCCCGGGCACTCCTCGGTAGCGCATCTGGTGTCGCTGGAGAATTTCGCCACCTACTTGCCGGGGGACGAGGGTGAGCCGTCCAAGGCATTACCGGACGGCACACGCACCGTCCGCCTGGTGAGCCTGGCCAACTGGACCTTCAATTGTCGCGACGGGCAGCAGGACTTTACCCAGCTGTTCAGAGCCCTTGAACCCGCAGCGCTGCGCATGCCCTGGAACAAGGCCAGCGCACAGGACGCTGGCGGCGACAAGCAGGTCGAGAATGCCTTCGGCCTCGGCTACAGCGCGATGAACCATGCTTTGCGTAACGGTGAGCAGAGCGTGTCCTGGTACCGTGGCCCGTTGTTGCCGGTCAGCACCACAGCCATGCCGAAACCCTCGGCCAGCCATCCCGACGAACTGCTGCGCTACGACCCGGCCAGCGGTATGTTCGATGTCAGCTACAGCGCCGCCTGGCAGCTCGGGCGGCTGCTGGCCCTGCAGAACAGCAGTTTCGCAAGCGCCCTGTACCGCTGGAAGCTCGGCCACACTCAGCAACAGCTGCAAGCCTGGGAAAACAACGATCTGGATGCGGCACTGGCAGATCTGTCATCGAGCGGAGCGCCGGGGCAAACCACCGAGAGCCGTGTCGAACAGGTATTGTCCAACCTGCTCAAGAAAGCCGTCGATGAACTGGGCAAATCCATCGGTACGGGGAAAAACTGAGCATGGCACGACAATTCGGCACACGGATAACCCTGGATGAGATGGCGCAGCGCTTGCGAGTCCCCGTCGCACCACCCATCGTCACCTGGGACAGCAACGATACCGACGCAGGACTGATCCACGCCTGGTTGAGCGACTTGCAGATGCTCAAGGGCGTACCGTTCAACTACCTGGTGGCGGACATGGCTATGCTGCCGGCCGAGTCCCTGCGCTTTTTTCAGGTCGACAAGGGCTGGCTCACAGCCCTGCTTGACGGAGCGCTCAGCATCGGCAGTACAACCGTCGATTCGCAAGCCGCACAGCAAGCCTGCAACGCGCTGCGCGCCGCCGCCGAGGAAGCGGTGCAAAGCTGCGAGATGCGCCAGGAGCTGCACGCCGAAGCCGTACCCGAAGTCCAATGCCAGCCCGTGGCAACCGGCGACAAGCTAAGTGGCTTTCTGCTGCGCTCGAACCTGCTGGCTGCCTGGCCGGGCCTGGAGGTCCAAGGCTTCACTGACACCGCGGCGCTGTCCATCGTGCGCATGGAACTGCTGGCTCCAGGCCTGCTGCTGTGCCTGTTCAATGATCGACTGACCCGAGTGCGCTTCACGCTGCCTGCCGAGGCCAGTCATTTTGGTGTGAGCAACGCAGGAAACAAGGGCTTCGACAAGGCCCTGCGCACTCTCGGCAACGATCCCGGCAGACTCACCGAACTGACCACCGTGGTCAGCCCGCGCGCCAACGGCCGCCGGGTCATACCGTTGGCGCGTCTGGCCGCCAGCATGGGCGAAGCGCTGCACACCCCCCTCGACGCAGCCGGCTTCGCCCTGCAGATGGTTGAAAGTGCCGATGCCGTGGACTTCACCTGGAGCGTGCCATGAGCGATGACATCCTGATCGCCAACCTCGATATCGCCGCCCTGGCCGTAGGCAAGGGCGATATCGAAGCCGGTGCTCTTGCGCTGCCCGCCATGGCTGACTTCTCGCGTTTGCCCCACAAGGGCAATCCAGCGCCCTACATCAGCCAGACCGTGCTCGGCGGCAGCTCACCCTTTGCCGAAGGTAAGCCGTTGAAGGCCGGTATCCATCTGCACTGGAGCCTGCCACGACAACTGACCCGCGGCGGGAGCACGGCTCAGGGCCTGAAGTTCCCTCCCGTGCCGGATCGCTGGCTGGTGACCCGCATGCTGCGGTACGACAACGACAAGATGCTCCTGAAAAGCTGGGTAGTGGAAAGCGACCGCCTCAGTGAAACTGCCAACCCCGAGTCCCCGACCATCCTCTTCGAGAACAAGCAGAAGCAGCCACAGATGGCCTGGATCGGCCAAGTGTTCGACGCAGAAATCTGGCAGGAAGTCCTTGACGCTGACGGAGTCCAGCGCGCGCCACGACCGTTCACCGCGCTCGGTTATGGCGAGCCGTCCTTTGCCGCCTTCTACCCCAATTGCATGTCGGTATTCGGTTTCCACGATACGCTGACCGACCTCCCGAACCCGCAGGAGCGAGTTCGGATCAGCTATCAGGTCAGTGGGTGGTATGCCCGGGAGAGCGAAGATCCACTGCACCAGGCAACGGCCGAGATATTAGCCGACTGGAAGGTGCCGGCGGGCAGCCAGCCAGGACGGCTGATCTGCGCTGGCATGCTGGACGACATCGCCTGGCAGGCCAGCGCTCGCTACCTCGATACGCCACCGCAGGACTTGACCGTGGCCATCGCCGGCACCTCGCGTGAGGCGTTGTCGGCGCTGCTGGCCAAAGGGTCGGACGTAAACAATGCCGAGGCCCTGTTCAACGCCCTGCAGTTCGGTCGGCTGTCCGATGCTGACAGTGACACTGGTTCCGGCCGCGAATTCGAGCAGGAGGTGCATGACGCAGGGTTTGCCACCCTTTCCGGAGGCAACTCATGGAGTGTCGAACGGCAAGACCAGCGCCTGAGCAGCGATACGCCGGAACTGCCAGCCGACCAGGCGTTACTGCTGGCAAAACTGAACGAGCTGCAAGGCACGTTGAACGAGGGCGATCACAAACGCAGAGCGCTGCAGGCGCAACTGTTCCTCGACTGGCAGAAATACCAGATCCTGCTGCATGACCCTGCACAAGTGACGCCCGGCCTGCAACTTGACCGGGAGGACATGCGCAAATGGCTGCTGGCGCGCAGTGCCGACATCATGGCGCTGCTTTCCGACCTGGCCGCTCAGCGCTTGGCTATCAAGCAGTTGGAACAGCAACTGTGTAAGAAACTGGCCACTGACTGCACTCTGCGCGAAACCACCGGCGCACCGCGTTTCTACCAGCCGACCGAGCCGATATTGCTGCTCGCTGGCAAAGATGTCGTGCCACCGGCCCGGCACGAACCGGATCGCATCAAGGGCAATGCCGACGAATGCAGGCTGGGCAGTCAGATCCGCAGTTTCAGCATAGTGAGCCTTGCACCAAGAGCCCATTTCAGGTGGGACAGTGCCAACATTTCATTGCTGCAACTACACGCACAGTTGCCATTGACTCCCGCGCTGAAAGCACTGGTGGCGGAGGCGCTAATTCTCAGCAAGAACCTGTTACCACAACTGAAGACGCTGCCAAGCCGTACGATGCCTGTGACGGTCGAGTACCAGGGGCTGGAGCCTGGGCCAGGCTATTACCAGGCATGGAGCACCCCCTGGCTGCCCTTCCTGCTGCAATACGAAATCGAACTCTGCGCCCTGGGCGACGGTAATGCGTCCACCGGCTATCCAGAGGACTTCATCCAGAAGCATTTCCGCTTCGGTTTCGATGCCTTCGACCTTGAGCCTTCCAGCAGCGTAGTGGGCATGAAACGCACTCTCAAGGGCAGCACCCTGCTGGCCGCCGACGCCACCTTGGGTCTCACCCGGGAAATCGAGCGTTATGCAAAGCAGCGCGGTGGCGATAACCAGGCCCTGCGCGACTTGCTGAAAAACATCGAGAACCTGCCCCTGCTCGCGCAGAATCTCACGGGCCTCAACGACGCCTTGCTCATGCAGCGCGCAGCCCTGCAACTGACGGTGGACGATCCACTGGCAGCCCATGCACAGGCCGATCTGATCAAGGCAGTGAGCAAAGCTGTCGGCGGGCGAACCCGCTTCACTCCCGTTGCCGACGCCAGCTACACCCCGCTGCGCGCTGAACTGCTGCGTATCCGCCGTTTGCGCCTGGTGGATGTTTTCGGTCGCTTCAAGGACTATTCGGCACCCGAAGTGCGGGTAGCCAAGGGTATGCAGCCTCCACCCGGCTTGCGCCAGGACGGCAGCGCCCTGCTTGCCCCACGCCTCGCCCAGCCCGCGCGCCTGCAGTTCCGCTGGCGTTCCGCTATCAACCTTATTCGGGAAAGTGACGATAGCATCGACAGTGGGCCGATACTGGGCTGGGTCATCCCCAATCATCTCGAACGCGCTCTGATGCTACATGCTGCCAATGGCCGGCCACTGGGCAAACTGGCTCTGGTGGACGACAAGGTGCACTGGAGTTGCGCACCACTAGGCGGATTTGTCTATGGCACGCCCCTGGACGACGTATTCGTCGGCCAGCCCGCGGACTTCTCGCGCTTCGCCAAGGCCATGTACAGCAACACCGACAAGGGTGTCCTCGAACATTTCCTGGCCCCCGTCGACTTTGCCCTGCGCTACTGCCTGCCGGACCAGTTCGCCGAAACCGCCGAGCACGTCGTGCTGAGCGGGCAGCCGCTGGTTCTGGCTCGTGCCAGCCTGGCCTTGGAGCTGCTTGGCCCGCCTGCGCGAAACCAGGCCTGGAACGCCCTGGCGAAATCCCTGAAGGACCCGAAAACGCTCAACGAAGGAGGCTTGACCAAGGTTCGCTTCCCGGTCCGCCTGGGTGCCCTGAACAAGCTGGATGACACTCTCGTGGGCTACTGGATCAATCCGCAGGATGCCGCGGACTACCAGAACTTCAAGGCCATCTACCATCCCGCCGTTTCGGGCGATGACCGTGAGACGGACGATCATCTGAACGTCACCGCCGATGGCCAGGCGCAGGATCTGGTCCTGCTACTCGACCCACGCGGCAGCGTACACGCCAGTTGCGGCATCCTGCCGGCTAAGACCATCGACATTCCGTCCAGGCACTACGCAAGCGCACTCGCCTCGCTCGACGTAACCTTCGACTGCCTGCCGGTACTGACTGGCAGCGACTCTGCTGCCCCCGCGTCGATGGTCCTGCCGCGGGTCGCCAAGGGTGAATGGCACTGGATCAGCACAGCCGGGAAAGACTGGCACAGCCAGGCACCGAGCGACATCAACGGCACCAGGGTCAACCTCGACTATGGCCATCAAAATATCGCCGAGGGCTGGCTGAGCGTGCGGCGCGATGGACCGGAGAAACCAGTCCATGAAGAATGATTTCGCTTAGGGCCAGGCTTTGTATGAAAAACCTAATGTGAGTTTTGATCCCAGAGCCAGTTCCATATGCCCGGCAAGCGCACGCTCTCATCGCTGCTCTTGACCGTACGGGCCAGCGCAGCGCGCTTCAACTGCGCGCTGTCGTCGTAGAAAGGCTTTTCAGCCAGGGTCACGCCGGTTTCATGGGCGCTGTCGACCAATATCTGCAGGTATTCGCGAGCGTGTCGGGCGGTGTAGCGGTTCAGGTCATGAAAGGTGACGACAACCGGTATGACGCCATCGACAGTCGGAAGCTCGGCGGCCGCGATGCGCTCACGCACTTCCGATAGTTGCCGGACCATATTGGAGCGGCGGCGCAGGCTGAAGTTGTAGCCCCATATCTTGCCGTCGTTGGCACTCAGGTCGGTCAGCAGCACATGCAGGCCATGCTGCTGATAGGCCGCAAAGGTGCGTTTGTCATAGTTCCAGAATGGCGGACGCAACAGCACCGTCGGTGTGCCCGTGATGCCGGCAATGATCGCACTGCCCTCTGTCAGTGATTGTTCAAGCTCTTCGGGATTCAGCGAGCGGTGATTGGTGTGATGTGGGGTGCTGGTATGAAAACCCAGCACATGCCCTTCCTCATGCTGACGCTGCATGATTGCCCGCCCTTGCTCACTGCCGCCTGCGCCGCTGGAACCTGTCTGAACGAAGAACACGGCCTTGATATCCGGTTGCAGCGGATTACGGGCCAGGCTGTCGAGCACCGTGAGCGTCGGATTGTAGAAGCTCGATGCACTTGGGCCGTCGTCAAAGGTCAGCAGAAACCGGACGGGCGCTTGCTGATGCAGCCGCTCGACAGTCTGTGGCGTAAGAGGAACAGGGTTGGCGATGCAGCCCGAAAGGCCAAGCACGACAACAAGTACCGACAAGGTACGAAACACAGAGCACATGGGTAAGTTCGAGTCCGGATAGCCAGCGGTGATGCATCGGTCAGATGCCCGGCCATTCCTCCGTGATCGGCTCATGCGCGGGACATTCGGCCCTTCGCGCCCCTGTACTGCGCTGAGATGAGTACAGGGGCTCACACATTATCCGGGCTCAAACCGTAAAGCCATGGGTAAACGATGAACTTGATGGCCTGCGGCTACTTTTCCCACTCTGCGGGCGCAATCTTCAGCCCATGCAAGCCGTCGTAGCTTGCCCGCTGAGGTGGCGTCCAGCCTTCGAGCAGCGAGTCTTCCAGGCTGTAGATTTCCACGCCCAAAGGCCGGCAGACGGACAACGGGTCCTGAGCGTCCGGCCCCCACATTGGCAATGACAGGTCACCGCCGGGGCAAGTGGACAAGGCACACAGCAAGTCGATTTCCGCGAAGAACTCCAGATAATCTCCCTGTCGGGCCGGACAAGCCTTCATGAAATACATGTCGTCATGATTGAGCCCCGTGCACTGGAAGATATTGAGCACGTCATGGACATCGAACTCGGTCAGGCCATGAGGCAATACGGCGCGGGTCAGGTTCGAGTGGCAGTGATGATGAAAGTCTTCGCCGGTCAGCATCTTGTTTACGTAGGGATCGCAGCGGGTGCCGAGCAGGTCATGCAGGCGCCCGCCATGTTCGTCGATGCCGTAACTGGCCAGGCTGTCGTCGGTGATGGTCACCATCGGACGCAGGAATGGCAGGTTCGACCAGAGCCTGTCGTGAGTCGTGACATGAGCCCCCTGCAACTGGCGAGTACGGGAAGCCCACATGCGCTCGCGAGGATCATCGGCACTCCAGACATTGAAGTCGCCGACCTGCGGCCCCACCGGCGTGGTGACACGAAACACCTGCCCCGCCTTGACCTTCCAGGCCCGCCCGGTACGAATCGGCACCTCGAACTTCTCGATCAGCGTACGCTGATCGACGCTGGCACGTATGCGTTCGTAAAACGGCTTGTCCACTTGCAGCGCAGCACCTTTGCTGACCTGATAAGCGGCTGGGTAGTCTTTGTACATGCGCTGTTCCTCGGCCATGGGCAATGGCCACAGATAACAGACTTCCCGGCCATACCGTCAAGCCAGCATGACGCGCACAGGCATGAATGGGCGGTTTCGATCAGGTCGGACAGGCGATGGTGCCATTATCGAGGCCTTGCCTGTGGTTCTCGTAGTCCAGCGTGGCTTTGCCATTGACCCATTTCAGGGTAATCACCAGCACCGAATCGAAGTCGTCGCCCGTCCAGTCGTCCAGCAGTTTCATTTTCTGGCCCGATGCTTCTTGGGCGACCTTGTTGATCAGTTCCGGCAGATAGCCGTGGGACCAGGCCGTGTAGATGACTGCGTTGTGATACTTGTCATGCATCAGTTCATCGGCCAGGGCACCGGTGTCATTGGCACCAAAGTCGATATTGACTGGCAGGCCCAACTTGATCGCGCTGGGTCCGACGGTCATCAAGGGCCGCAGGTAGCTGTAGGACAGATCACCTTCCCCCTCTTCCACATGACGGCTCGGGTTGGCGGCAAAGATGAAATCGGCCTTGCCATAAGTCCTGGGTAATAGCTCGGACAAATCGATGGCACGGTTCAAGCCTTGGCAATTCAACTGCCCAAGGCCCATGGAAGGTTTCTCTGCATGGCGCAGGAATACGAGGGTTTGCGTACCGTTTTTCGGTTCGGCATGCACTCTGCTACCGATGGCAAACCAGAAGGCAAGGCAAGCAATCAACAGAGCAGGAAAAAGAAGCCAGGCGTAACGACGATAGACGCGGCTGATTAAGTGGATTCTGGAAATATTCATTGTCTGGAGTCCGGCACGTGTTAAGTAAAGTCAGCTTGTCACTGATGCGAATGTGCCAGCCATGAGCGGGTTCGCAGCCCCCGTGAAATCCTTTGTGGATCAGTCGAATACGTACCCTTGATCACGTTTAAAGACTAATACCTATATGTTTCGATATGAAGAATTCGGATGATAGGAGTCCAAAAGTGCCTTCTTGTTGCATCGGGCAGGCAAAAACAGACAAGACGCGAGAGGACGGATAGCCAGGAAAAGCCCTCTGGAGAGATTTAAAAGCTCACCAGAAGGTTAAAAACGAGGGATTTTTGCGCTAAATCAACAGATATTGGCAAAGTATTTGAAGGCGGAATTTTGTTTCAAAATTCGCGTTGCGGTGCATAAAACTCAATCTCTGGCCATTCAGAAGACTGAGGGAGACGGCTTGCAGCTTGCCGCCTCCCGCTCACTTTCAGATCACAAACCGACCCACCATCGTATTCAAGCCTACAGCCAGTCGCGACAGTTCATGGCTGGCGGCGCTGGTCTGGTTAGCGCCCGCGGCCGACTGATTGGCAAGGTCGCGAATGTTGACCAGATTGCGGTCAACCTCGCGGGAAACCTGAGCCTGCTCTTCGGACGCACTGGCGATCACCAGATTACGCTCGTTGATCTGCGAGATGGCATCCGTGATCATCTCCAGCGCATCGCCTGCGGCCTGAGCCAGGTCCAGCGTGGATCGAGTGCGGCCGGTATTGAGCGTCATGGACTCGACAGCCTGCCCCGTGCCGCTCTGGATACCCGCCACCATCTGCTCGATTTCCCGGGTAGACTGGGCGGTACGATGCGCCAGCGCCCGGACTTCATCGGCCACGACCGCGAAGCCTCTGCCCGCCTCGCCTGCCCGTGCGGCCTCGATTGCAGCATTGAGTGCCAACAGGTTGGTCTGCTCGGCAATGGCACGGATCACATCCAGCACCTTACCGATCTCACGACCTTGAGTGGCCAGCCCTTCAATCAGACTGGAGGTGCTCTGGACGTCACGGGTCATGACCTCTATGGCCTTGACCGTTTCCACAACCTTGTCACGCCCCAGACGTGCCGTTTCGTTGGACTGCTGCGAGGCCTGGGAGGTGGATACCGCATTGCGAGCCACCTCTTCGACTGCTGCGGTCATCTGGTTGACGGCAGTGGCCGCCTGCTCAAGCTCATCGTTCTGCTGTTGCAGGCCGCGAGAGGACTCTTCAGTCACGGCGCTCAACTCTTCAGCGGCTGAAGCCAGTTGCGTCGCCGAGCCTGAAATCTGTTCGATGGTCTTGCGCAGGTTCTGCTGCATCAGCACCAGAGCTTCCAGCAAGCGTGCAGGCTCATCATTGCCGTCCACTTCGATATGCCGGGTCAGGTTGCCGTCGGAGATTTCCTGCGCTGCGCGTACCGCCCGACTCAATGGCATGACAATACTGCGGGTCAATAACCAGGCCAGTAGAACCGTCAAGGCAGCAGCCAGAATCGAAACCAGAATGATTGCTGTATTGGCATTATCGAAATGGAGGCTTGAGCGGTTGGATGCCTCCTGGGCCGATTTCTTATTGATAGTTATCAATTGATCAAGTTGCGAGGAGATCAGATCCGTACTGACTTTCATCTGGCCATTGATCAACGCTCTCAACTCTTCGAGTTTATTACTGCGCGACAGCATCATTGCCGTTTGTTGCACGTCCAGATAATCGGCCAGCGCAGCCTGAAACTTTCTATATATATCTTTCTCCTCACCCTCCGCAGGCAAGGCTGCGTAGTTGGACTCCGCTTTTTTAAGCTTCTGGGTCAACAACTGGGCACGGGTTTCAGTTTCCTGTATCTGATCAGGCTCGCGGTTGATCACGTACCGGAACGCCATGATGCGTAACAGCAGCAGGTTCTCGTCCACTTCGCCCAGATAGGCGATGCTGGGAAGCATGTTGGTTTCCAGATCCGTGGTGGCCTGACGAATGATGGACATGCGATTGAGTGCAAAAATGCCCAGCCCTATTACCAGAATGGCAATAAAGGCAAAGCCCAGAAAAGCACGAGGCGCAATATTGATGCTTCGTAGTGACATGAACTGATTCTCTTGGGAAGTACAACCCGATGCGCTCCATGCATAACGAAACGAGAGAGTCAAAACTCTCGCCAATGGGAAGAGCAACGGCATTAAGCCTGTGCTCCATAAAGCGGTTATCGGTCAACCTTGAGAATAAATAGAGTCAAAAACAGAAAATATTTTCTGGCGTCAAAGTGACGACTTTCCGTTCGTTTTTATTGCCGTATTCAATGATCAATACAGTCTTTGATATTCACTTTCCTGCCTTGGTATCCGCCCATATACGCGCACGCAGTTCTTCGATTTTCACCTGAACAGGTTCAAGCACGAACATCCGGCTGACCATGTCGGCATTTGGATAGACATTGGTATCGCCCCAAAGCGCCGGATTGATCAGGGCATCCGCCTTTTCATTGCCGTTCGCGTACTTGACCTCGTTGGTAATGTGGGCCATCACCTCCGGGCGCAGCAGGTAATTCATGAAGGCATACCCGGCCTTTTCATTGGGGGCATCGACAGGCATTGCGACCATATCGAACCACATTGGTGCCCCTTCACTGGGCACGGTGTAACCGATCTGTATGCCGTTACCGGCTTTTTCCGCCAGATCCTGAGCCTGGGCAATATCGCCGGAAAAGCCCAGCGCCACGCAGATCTTGCCGCTGCCAAGGTCTGCAATGTATTTGACGGGGTCAAAATAGCGGACGTAAGGCCGGATGGCGCTCAATACAGTCGCAGCCTTTGCATAGTCTTCAGGCTGCTCGCTGTGGGCAGGCAGGCCAAGGTAGTTCAAGGTGATGGGCAGCACTTCGGGAGCATTATCCAGAATGGCGACGCCGCACTGCGCAAGCTTCTTCATGTTTTCGGGCTTGAAGATCAGGTCCCAGGAATCCAGCGGCGCATTGTCTCCGAGCAGGGCCTTGACCTTGGCGACGTCATAGCCGATGCCGGTACTGCCCCATAGATAGGGAAAACCATGCTGGTTGCCGGGATCGTTGACCTCCAGCGCCTTGAGCAATACCGGGTTCAGATTCTTCCAGTTAGGTAGCTGGCGCTTGTCCAGCACTTTCAAGGCGCCGCTGTCGATCTGCCGTGCCATGAAGTGTACGGACGGCACCACGACGTCATAGCCCGAATGGCGGGCCATGAGCCTGGCGTTCAGGACTTCATTGGTTTCGTAGGTCTGATAATCGGCCGTTATGCCGGTCGCCTCCTGAAAATTCCTGACGGTGTCGGGGGCGATGTAGTCGGTCCAGTTGTAAATATTGACCCTCTGCGCTGCATGGCTGGTGGAGGCCAGCAACATCAGTGCAGCAATGGATTTACTCAGCATCTGTCAACTCCCGGGGTCAATGGAACCAGCTTGCCCTAACCGGCGCGCGTATCTCAATAGATGGAGCAGACTGATTTAAGGATCAAACGATTTTGACGTACATCAAATAATTGAAAAAATTCGGGGAACACCTGAAAATATTTTCCAGATGTGTGCAGGCAGGTGCTATTTTTAGGTCTCGCCAGACCGTTCAGATCATCCCGCAGAAAAGCAGTACGATCACTCAGGATTGTGCACTGTTTGATCTCTCAGGCTTTTATCGGTCGCATCTCGACTGGTCTTCCTACCCATTGGGGCTGCAGGAATTGCTCGATTGAATCAGGTGGGCCGCTTCCATGAACAAAGTCACGTTCCCCAATGCATGCCAACTGATGCGCTGGCACTTTCATCCGGTTGGCTTTGAAGCCACCATGGATGCACCCAGCAGCATGATCGCCCGCCTGTTCGACCGGGCCAGCGGTGAAACGGTCGTGGCCATTGCCGGCCTGCCCTGCGCTACCGTCATGAACGCTACCGACGTAGAGCGGATCATCGAAGCCATCGAAGCCGAACTGGAGCTGTTCGGAGCCCATCAGTCAGTCGGCTTCATGTGAACCGGCGGGAGCTTTGGACTCCCGCCCACTCACTCATCAATGCTTGCGCAGATCCTCAAAAAAAGGCTTGTCCCGGGCAACCCTGTCAGAAGCCTTGGGCACCTGGACATTGTCATTGCCTGCGGTTCCTTCATCGATATACCAGTAGCAATAACGTATGGCGCGGGTGATCGCCACATACGCCAGACGCAGGACTTCATCCTGCTGGGCATTGTCGAACGACTGCGTATCGCTTGCGTTACCCAGACCGGCCAGACGATAGACCTGATTCTTGTAGGGCGACAGTGTCGAGTGCTGACAATCCCCCAGCAGAAATACCGCATCGGCCTGTAGCCCTTTGGAGCTGTGATAGGTCAGCGTCCTGATCCGCCGAGACTGCGGGCCCATTGCAGAGTCGGCCTGAATCAGGGATTTCAACGACTCGGAAATCATGGCCTTTTCACTGTTCTTGCGATACAGCAACAGGATCGAATCACCTGCGTTGTAGCGCTCGGCCACACGCTCGGCCAGCTCATTATCATCGCGGTTCAGCACCGTCACCGGCAGCAGTTCCTGAACGGCACCACTGGCCTTTGCCTTCTTGCCCGCAATGGCAGGCGCAGCCCGCACGATATGTTCGGCGGCATCGATGATGTACTGGTGGCTGCGAAAGTTATCGATGAGCATGACCCTGGTAGTCGCAGGCGAGGAAAATTCCTTGGGAAACTCCATGAAATATTGCGGCGAGCTGCCTCGCCAGCCATAGATGGACTGCCAGTCGTCTCCCACACACAACAACGATGAATGCCTGGCGACACGGCCGCCATGAATGGCCGGGCCACGGCGTCGGATCTCTCGCAGGCTGGCGCGTATCCAGGAGACAATCTGCGGCGAAACGTCCTGAAATTCGTCGATCATCAGGTGCGACAGAGGCCTGAGCACTTCATCGCTGACCTGCCTGAGGTTTTCCGGTGAGGTTTCGCCAAACAAGGCAAACATCCGGTTGTAGGTCATGATCGGCGGCGTCTGATCCAGCAGATGGTTCTCGAAAGCCTTCCAGAACAGGCTGAGGCCTTCAAAGAAAAACCGGTCAGGATCATTGCTGGCAAAACTCATTTCAGCCACGGCACCGGGTACATCAAGCCCCAGGTTCTCGATGAAGCTGGCCGCTGTGACAAAACAATCCAGCAGCGGCGCTGCGCTCAACTCGCCCTTGATCCTGTAATCGAAACCCGGTCCGGCCACGGCGGATCCGGCCAGCGATTTCAGCACCTTGCCAGCCGCTTCGTAGTTCTCGAACCAGATCAGCGGCTTGCGGCAGAAAGCTTGAAACAGCGTGCGCTTGATCACCCATTCGGCCCAGACCGGAAGCTTGGCGCCCGGGCGCTTCATCTGCTGGTCTTCGCTGGAGTCGAGCCCCAGCACGACCCAGGCATCCAGTTCGGCGATATAGCCATGAACGTGAAAGGCAAAACCATCTATTTCAATGGTCTGGCGCATAGGCTCAATGCCTTTTATAGGCCATGCCTTTGCCCGAATCCACAGGTCCTCGATGATGTCGCACAGTTCCTCATCGCGCTTGGCCGACAGCTCGGTCACGGTGATGCGCTTTTGCACATCAGGATGATCGCGATCCAGCTCCTTCAGTTGCAGCGCATGGCGGTACAGCGGCGCAATCACCTCACGAAAGCGTTCGTTACTGGCATACAGGTCGCGATAGCAGAGGTTCAATTGCTGACGCTGGGCGTCGTTGATACGCAGATCGAACGGGTTACTGTCGGCCTCGTCGCCTGAAGCGGAGGTATTACCCAGATTCTCGAAAGCACGCAGTTGCTCGAAACCCGGCAGGCTGCGAACCAGCGGCAGTATTCGCGAATGGAAGGTGCGGACCAGATCCCGGGCCTGCTTGTGGCTCAGGGTATGCCCCCACAAAGCCATTATCTCGATCAGCTTGCCGATGAAGTCCTTGCGAGACTCGCGAGTAAAGGTCACTACAGTCATCGCTTCCAGCTCGAAGCCCAGGTAGTGATGGAGCAACAGTATTCGCAGCACCAGCGACGTGGACTTGCCCGCCCCTGCGCCCGCAATCACGTAGGTGGATGGCGTGTCGCTGAAAATCATTTTCCATTGAGCAGTGCTGGGCTGTGCATGGGGCGGCAGCTTTTGCGCGACATCGGCTTTGATACGCTTTTTCAGCTCTGGCGTCAGCGCCAGCCGCCAGTCATCGAACAGATGATCATCGACTTTCGGCCCACGATGCTCGCTGGGCCGTGTGTCACGGATCAGCAAGACATTGCGCCCTTGCTCCAGCCCATCCAGACGACCTTCGGCGTAGCCTTCATTCACACCTTCGATGTGCCCGCTCAGATACCCGTCAGCATGCCCCTGAAACCATGAAGGTCTGTGCTGCGCACCAAGCCCTGTCAGACCACGACCGATCAGGCGTGACAGCAAGCGCTTGAACAACGGCAGACGCTCGGGCGGATTGAGTTCGACATCCAGGTCGGGAGGAAGAGCAGAAGGCAGGTCGTCAGGCACGCAGGCTCCGGATAGAGAATCGTCGGACGCCTATGGTCGCCGGATTCGCCCGCAAGCTCCAGCGAAATGCTTTTCTTTCAGTCCCTTAGGCGATCAACTGCATGTTTGATGGTAAATGTGCCATTAAAAATAAGTACTGAAGCTTTCGATCACCTTCAGTTCCTCATCGACCAGACAACCGGAACGCCACTTATCGAAGGTCAGGCACGGGTGAGAGGAACCAAAGGAAATGATGTCGCCGACCCTCAGCTCACAACCTGGCGCAACCGTCATGAAGACATGCTGATCCATCAAGGCCGTGACCTTGCAGGCGCTGACGTCATCGCCTTTGGCTGACCGGTCACCAGCCCTGTAGCGCACGAGAGGGTTTGGCAAGCCAGCATCATAGGCAATATCGCGCTTGCCCAGAGCCACCACAGCAAAACCCGGCTCCGGCAATGACTGCACATGCGCCCAGACCTCCATGGCCGGACGCAGCCCTTCGCCCAGATCCGCACGGCGGTCGAGCACACAGCATTGCGCGCTTTTATAGATGCCATGGTCATGCACCACATAGCTGCCGGGGCGCAGCACACTGAGAAAACGCTGACGAACAGCCTGGGCATCGAAGGCTTCGGCAATCAGGTCGTACCAGGCCGAACCCGAGGCGGTAACAATGGGGCGCTCCAGGGCAAAGGCTTGTTTGTCTTGCAACTCGACAGCCAGACGCACCAGTGATGCGGCAAAAGCCTTGATGTGTTCGATGGCCTGATCGCCATGAATCACACCTTCGTAACCTTCGATACCAGTCAGAGCCAGGCCCGGCTGAGCGTTGATTGCCTCTGCCAGCGCCAGTACTTCCTGCTCGGTGCGACAACCGCAGCGTCCACCAGGCACGCCATACTCGATCATGACATTCAGCCGCAGCCCGCGCGCAGCGAAGAATTCGCCCAGGGCAGCCACGTTGTCCGGGTGATCGACCATGCAATGAAAATCGAACAGAGGGTCGGCCAGCATCTCGGCAATGATTGCCATATTGGGCGTACCCACCAACTGATTGGCCATCAGCACCCGACGCACGCCATGGGCAAAAGCGGTGCGGGTCTGCACCGCCGTGGCCAGAGTCATGCCCCAGGCCCCCTCCTCCAACTGACGACGAAACAAGGCCGGCACCATGCTGGTCTTGCCATGAGGCGCCAACTCCGCACCGCTGTTAATGGCAAAGGCCTGCATCCAGCGAATGTTGTGCTCCAGCGCCTGATTGTGGATCACCAGTGCTGGCAGGCTTACATCACACAACAAGCTATGGCCCGGCTCGGCAGTTCCTTTATCGGCGACATGGATAGGCATAGGGGCTCCAGGGCTGAAAGTTACAAGCTGCAAGCTTCAAGCAAGTTTCAAGCCGCTCACAACTGAAAGCTTCAAGCCGTAAGCCTCAAGCCTCAAGCCTCAAGCCTCAAGCTTGTAGCTTGTAGCTTGTAGCTTGTAGCTTTCAGCCTGCTTCCATCTTACAAACAGGTAGCAATTGCCGCTGCCCTCAACGCGGAGTGGCTGTCGCCTTGCGGGGCATAGAACTCGATCTCGGTGCTCGGGCCTTTGCTGCGCACGTCGGCGAAGTATCTGGCTTCAGTGGTGAAGACCGTAAAGCCGCCACCGGAAAGCTTGTGCATGAACACATCAGAGGACGTGCCGAACATCGCTTCGTTCTGCCAGGAAACCTGGATGCATTGAGCGACGGCAGCATCCTGCTTGCTGCTGGACAGGACCTTGGCAGGCCCGACCGAACGAGCGGAGTCTGAGGGAGCCGCGCATCCGGCCAGCAACAGAGTGGCCGCGATGATAGAAACCGGAAATTTCATGACATGCCTTCGTCGAAAAAAGCCGATTCTAGCACCCCATACTGCCGATCAACTCTCGACCAACTCGAAAACCACATCCTGCGCCCCTTCCCACAAGGTCTTGACGCCCAGTTTGCGCAGGTTTTCCTTGCCCTCAGTGATGGTCAGAAAGTGATTGCCCGCCAACTGCCCCATCTTGCTCGCAAAACAGCAGGAGCCGTAGGCCAGGATGATTTCGGTTTCACTGTAACCACCCGGATAAAACAGAATGTCGCCCACCGAAGGATGGCTGGTCGCATTCTCGAAACCGATCGGCTTGTCGTCGAGCATGAGCTGGTAATCATCCAGCGGCACCCAGCACCCCTCTCCGCTCCAGCGCACATGAATGAACTTCTGCCGGTAAGGCAGCAACTTCAAGAAGGCCGCGACGGTTTGCGGTGCATCGGGATTGGCCTCAGCCAGGAACTCATATCCGCCGGCGGTTATTTTTATGGTGGTCACAACTGCGACTCCTGTTTACGAAGGGGTTCGGTGAATATCCGGTCACGGAGTTCCGTTTCTGCCATACAGCAAATAACCGGGGCGATCGCTCAGACGCTCATAGTACGCAGCGACTGCGGGAAAATCCGGATGGTCCAGCGGGGTTTCAAACCATCGATTGACCGAGAGGCCAATCGGGATATCCGCAAGGGTAAACGACGTGCCGCTCACATAAGCGCCGGTCAGCTCAAGCTGTCGATCCAGTATCTGCATATGCCGGGACCAACTGCTGCTGGATGCCTTCAACGCATCTCGATCCTGAAACCCGGCCGAACGCCTGACCAGCGACATGAACGCATAGGTCCAGGACTTGTTGAGGTCCGTTGCCTGCCAGTCTATCCACTGATCTATGCGAGCCCTGGCTCTGGGCTGGGACGGGTAGAAACCTTCATCCGGGTGAGCAGAAGCCAGATAGCGAATGATGGTATTGGATTCCCACAAGACAAAGTCGTCTTCCAGAATCACGGGCACCATGGCATTGGGGTTCAAGGCCATGAATTCGGGCGTATCCGTCGCCCGAAAACCGCTTCCCCAGTCTTCCTGCTCAAAAGGCCGGCCTGTTTCGGCGCATGCCCAGAGTACTTTTCTGACGTTGATTGACGATGCCTTGCCGAGTATTCGCAGCATTTCGAGTTCTTGGATCACAGAGAAGGAGCATGACCGTACCAGTTCTGTTTTTTCCAGAACACAGGAGCATCAGGAAAAATGTCAAAGCCCGGCACAATGGCCGGGCTTGAGAAAGACCTCAATGCTGAAAAAGATGCTCCTTCGCAGCCTTGATACGCTTTGCCCGCTCCTTGAGAAGGCTGTCCGCCAGATCGGCCGCAGCCTCGACCGCCTGCTCGGCAGATTCGGCTTTCACAATCGTGGCACTGAGCGCGGCAGAGGCATACAGATCCCATGCCTGAATTTCGTCGTTAAAGAGCGGTGGTTTGCTCGACATTGGACTACTCCTGAATGCAAGGACCCGGTATCCGGTCCATCAGGCAGAAAGCCTAGGCTGTAAAGCGTCATTGGCAAATAACGCAGGTTCATGCTTTCGAGGTGGCCGACGACTGGATCGGCCACCTTCAAAGATCCCCCATATGACTACCGCCCCACCTATGCGACAATGCGCGCCAAAGTCTGGCATGAACCCCGCATTCATATTCCGGCAACCCGTCTCTGACAGGCTGGTTGCTATCGACGTATGCCTCGCTGGAACCACTCAAGCTCCGACTGGAGCGAGCCGCCCTTCGGGGTACGGCTCACATCGGCATTTCCCAAGTTATTGATAGGTAAGGCAATTGATCTCCACCGCGAATATAACCATGCAGTTCGGCCCCAAACCCTTGTTCGAGAATGTCTCGGTCAAGTTTGGTGCCGGTAACCGTTACGGCCTGATCGGCGCCAACGGCTGCGGCAAGTCCACGTTCATGAAGATTCTGGGTGGCGATCTCGAACCTTCCGGTGGCCAGGTGATGCTGGAGCCGAACGTGCGCCTGGGTAAATTGCGCCAGGATCAGTTCGCCTACGAGGAATTCACCGTTCTCGACACCGTGATCATGGGTCACGAAGAGTTGTGGAAGGTCAAGGCCGAGCGTGACCGTATCTACTCGTTGCCGGAAATGACCGAAGACGACGGCATGGCCGTTGCCGAGCTGGAAACCGAATTCGCGGAAATGGACGGCTACACCGCCGAGTCCCGCGCTGGCGAGCTGTTGCTGGGCCTGGGTATCGGCATCGAGCAGCACAACGGCCCGATGAGCGAAGTTTCACCGGGCTGGAAACTGCGCGTCCTGCTGGCTCAGGCGCTGTTTTCCGATCCGGAAGTGCTGCTGCTCGACGAGCCGACCAACCACCTGGACATCAACACCATCCGCTGGCTGGAAAACGTTCTGACCCAGCGTAACAGCCTGATGATCATCATCTCCCACGACCGTCACTTCCTGAACAGCGTGTGCACCCACATGGCTGACCTGGACTACGGCGAGTTGCGCCTGTTCCCTGGCAACTATGACGAATACATGACCGTGGCGACCCAGTCCCGCGAGCAGTTGCTGGCCGACAACGCCAAGAAGAAAGCACAGATTTCCGAGCTGCAATCGTTCGTCAGCCGCTTCTCGGCCAACGCCTCGAAAGCCAAGCAGGCTACTTCCCGCGCCAAGCAGATCGACAAGATCCAGCTCGCCGAGGTCAAGCCTTCCAGCCGTGTCAGCCCGTTCATCCGCTTTGAACAGACCAAGAAGCTGCACCGTCAGGCCGTTGTCGTGGAGCACATGGCCAAAGGGTTCGATGGCAATATCCTGTTCAAGGACTTCAGCTTCACCGTAGAAGCTGGCGAGCGCGTTGCGATCATCGGCCCGAACGGCATCGGCAAGACCACCTTGCTGCGCACTCTGGTCAACGACCTGACGCCGGATGCCGGCTCGATCAAGTGGACCGAATCGGCTGAAATCGGCTACTACGCCCAGGACCATGCCCACGACTTCGAGGACGACAGTACGCTGTTCGACTGGATGGGCCAGTGGACCCAAGGCGGCGAGCAACTGGTGCGTGGCACTCTGGGCCGCATGCTGTTCTCCAACGACGAGATCCTCAAGTCGGTCAAGGTCATTTCCGGTGGTGAGCAAGGCCGTATGCTGTTCGGCAAGCTGATCCTGCAAAAACCGAACGTGCTGGTGATGGACGAACCGACCAACCACCTGGACATGGAATCCATCGAAGCCTTGAACCTGGCGCTGGAAAACTATCCGGGCACGCTGATTTTCGTCAGCCACGACCGTGAGTTCGTATCCTCGCTGGCCACCCGCATCATCGAACTCAGCCCAAGCGGCGTGATCGACTTCAGCGGCACCTACGATGATTACCTGCGTAGCCAGGGTGTGGTGATCTAAGCTCGCCTGTCACGAATAAATTCGCTCCTGCGGTGTTGAAAATTCCCCGTAGGAGCGAATCGTGCGGCGCTCCGCTCATTCGCGAAAGCCTTATCAATCAGGCCCCCGGCTGATTCAACACCTCGATCCAAAGCGCACCTTTACCCGACGGCGCTTCGCCCACACGCTTCAATGCGCCCTCTGCGCCAATCGAATAACTGCCCACCACCTCGCTCTTCTCTCCCGTCACCAGCAACCAGCGGCCATCAGGCGATACCGCGATATTGCGTGGCTGTTTTTCCTGGACCGCGTAGTTCTCGAGGAAGCTGATCTTGCCGCTCGAAGGCTCGACCTTGAAGACCGACACGCTGCTGGAAGTACGCTCGCTGATAAACAGCAACTTGCCATCCGGCGCAATACGGATATCTGCTGCCCAGATGCGTGGAGTCGGATCGTCCTTCAGGTCGTTGTTGCGGGCATCACGAACTTCGCCATGGGCAAGTTTCAGGCGTTCCGGGATTCCGGCTGCCCGGGTGATCGCGGTCAACGCGCCGGTTTGATCATTGATTGAAAAACCGTCCACGGTGCCGCTCATCTCTCCCACCACATACAGGTACTTGCCGTCCGGCGAGAAGGCCAGATGGCGTGGCCCGGTGTTGTCTGCAACGGAGACGTAACCCGTGCCAATCGGTGCAAGCGTGCCGTCCTTCTCCAGACGATATTGCAGGACGTGATCTACGCCCAGGTTGCCGGCATACACAAATCGGTTGCTCGGGTCTGTACGCACCGAATGGGCATGCAGGCCGGTCTTGTAGGTCTTGATGCTGTCGCCTGGGCGCTGTTGCTCATCGATGGGCTGAACACTGAGCAGGTCGCCGCCATAGGACGCGCCAAGCAGAAATCGACCGCTGCGGTCAGTGGACAGGTAAGCCAGGCTCTCGGCCAGTGGTCCTTGGGAAATCTGTTTCAGATGCCCGGTGCCGGGCTCAATGCCGAAACCGACCACCTGATAAGGCTTGGCGCGCAATGCGGCAAACAGCGTCTTGCCATCTGGCGAGAGAGCCATAGGGTTGACCTGATCGCCTGCCTTGGTCTGCTCTATCAGGCTAAGCGCCCCGCTTGCCGCGTCCAGTCGGTATTGGGAAATGAGCCCGTCAGCAGGGCTGGAGATATAAGCGAAAGTCGCTGCATGAGCAGACAGACCGAACGAGCAGGAAACCGCAGCCGCCAGCAGGAGGTTTTTTTTCATGAAGCACCTTTTGTTATTGTGTTTGTGGTCAGTCATCCTATGACTACGTGAGAAGAACAGCAATACACCCGATCAGATTGTTAGCGTGCTTTCATTTAAGCCCTTACCGCGCCATGATGATTCCATTCCAACCGCCTGCCAGCGAACGAGTCCAATGCCTGCCGCCTCAAGCCAGAAACCTTCAGCGCAGCCAAGTTCCATGGCGATCACGCTGCAAATTGTCTCAATCGTCTTCTATACCTTCATCGCCTTCCTGTGCATCGGCCTGCCAATTGCCGTGCTGCCCGGCTATGTACACGACCAACTCGGATTCAGTGCGGTGGTCGCAGGTCTGACCATCGGCTCGCAATACCTGGCCACCCTGCTCAGCCGTCCCTTTGCCGGCCGGCTGACGGACAATATGGGTAGTAAACGCGCCATCGTCCTTGGCCTTTGCGGGATAGTCATCAGCGGTGTGATGACGCTGGCCGCCACGCTGCTTGAAAGCATTCCTCTGGCCAGCCTGTGGATTTTGATCGTTGCACGGCTGTTCCTCGGCGTATCTCAGGGCATGATCGGGGTCGGGACCATCAGTTGGTGTATCGGCAAGGTCGGCGCGGAGCATACGGCACGCTCGATTTCCTGGAATGGCATCGCGTCCTACGGCGCGATTGCCATCGGCGCACCACTTGGGGTCGTGATGATCGACCACACCGGGTTCAACAGCCTGGGCATTGCCCTTGTCGCCATGGCGGCCCTGGCCTTGCTGATGATTCGCAAGAAGCCATCGGTACCGGTGATTGCCGGTGAGCGCCTGCCCTATTGGTCGGTGTTCGGGCGTATCGCTCCGTATGGCCTTGGGTTGACGCTATCATCCATCGGCTACGGGACGCTGACCACCTTCATTACCTTGTTCTATATCAGCCGTGGCTGGGAAGGAGCAGCCTGGTGCCTGAGCATGTTCGGGGTATGTTTCATCCTTGCCCGCCTGCTCTTTATCGGCGCCATCAATCGCTTGGGCGGCTTCAATGCGGCGATGCTGTGCATGGCAGTGGAAACCATCGGGCTGGTAATGCTGTGGCTGTCTCCCAACACCGGTTTTGCCCTGGCGGGCGCGGGCCTTACCGGTCTGGGGCTGTCGCTGGTGTATCCGGCTCTGGGTGTCGAGGCGATCAAGCAAGTCCCTACCACCAGTCGCGGTGCAGGTTTGAGCGCCTATGCCGTGTTCTTTGATCTGGCGCTGGCGATTGCAGGCCCCGTGATGGGAGCCATTGCACTGGGTCAGGGCTATGGCTGGATTTTCTTTTATGCCTCTTTGCTGTCGATAACCGCCCTGGCCCTGACACTCTGGTTATCACGCCGCCCTCAAGCAGGCACCTGAACCTGTTTTCGCACGGAACCTGATGCCGCCGGTCGGTCAACTAATTGACGCATCCCGCAATCGGATCTTGACTTGTTTCTGCTAGCCATTGATCAGGCTTATAAAACCCCTTCATGGATGTCACTTGCGTGGTAGCCAGGCCAGCATTGGAACCATGAACCGCCTCCCTGACCACGTGTTCAGAGAGAGCAGTCATGAAAATCAACCACCGGTTACTGCGCTTCATCGCTCGAATCCTTCCCCTGGCTGTACTGACCTTCTTCATCTCCCCCAACGCTCATGGTGCCTGCGATCTCACCGCCACCATCGCCAACGAGATACAGGTCTGTGACAGCGGCAGCAGCGGTCCCTTGAACAAACCTGGCGGTAATAACACGCTGATATTCCCGGCAGGAGGTACGGGTTCGATTAACGGCAGCGTCACCTATGGGCCAGGGAGCGACAGGGTCGAGATGAATTCCGGCAACATCACCGGCAGCGTCAATCAGGGCGCGGGGCCGGATCAGTTTCGTATCACGGCAGGAAACATCACGGGCGATGTCAATCAAGGTACCGACCGTGATGATTTCTTCATGAGTGGCGGCACCCTGCGCTCGCTGACTCAAGGCGATGGCCTGGACACCTTTCTCATGACCGGCGGCACGATCAGTAACGCCTTCGAGGATGGTGATCAGGCCAGAATGACCGGCGGCACCATAGGCCGCGTGGACATGAAACTGGATGACAATACCTTCGATATGTCGGGCGGGGCCATCGTCAACAATCTGGTCACAGGCTTTGGCCGCGATACGATCATTCTGTCAGGCGGCAGTATTGGCGGGATCGTCAGTGTCAGTGGTGGCAACGACAGGGTTACCGTCAGTGGCGGCGAGATTCGCGGCGGGATTCGCACCAGCTTCGGCAATGACACCTTCACCTGGCTCAATGGCGGCTACATACGCGGCAGTGTGCTGATGGAGAACGATAATGACACGGCGACACTGAGCAATCTGAATGAAACCTACCTGGGACCCAACCCGCTGCTCAATGGTGGTCCGGGCACGGATCTACTGGCCTTTGATGCAACAACCTCAGCAAATCCCGCACGCTATACCAACTGGGAAACGGTCAATCTGAACAATGGTTCACGGCTGGATCTGGCAGGCATTTTCACGCTGGGGGATAGCACCAGCGAAACGGGAGTCATGAATGTCGACGCCAGCAGTACCCTGACATCCGTATCGGGCAGCATTTCGCCTTTTACCAGCGCTCGTTTGGCCACACTCAACAACGCCGGCACTCTGGACATGAGCACCGGTAGCAGCAGTGCGACTGACACACTGACGGTCAATGGCAATTACGTTGGCAATAACGGGCAGCTACGGCTGCAATCGGTGCTGGGCGAAGACAACTCGCCCAGCGACAAACTGGTGGTATCCCGGGGATCGATCAGCGGCAGCACTCAGATTACAGTCGACAATCAAGGAGGAGTCGGTGCATTGACCCTGCAAAACGGGATCGAAGTGGTCGAGGCCGCCAATGGCGCGACCAGCGATAACTCAGCCTTTTCACTGAAAAACTCATTGTCTGTCGGCGCCTATCAGTACTACCTGTTCAAGGGTGGAGCCACTGCCGGCTCGGAGAACAGCTGGTTTCTGCGCTCATCGGTGATTTCCGTACCTGAGGCGCTCGTCACTGTGCCAGTCGAGCCTTCTCCTGAACCGACACCAACACCAACGCCGACGCCAATGCCAACTCCTGTGCCACCCGAAGCTCCAGCGCCCACACCGCCAACCTTTCAACCGGCGGCTACCCAGCCCGTTCCCGCACCTGGCACCCCGCCGCTTCCCGCGCCTGTACGTGGTGCTGCGCCTGTTCCCTTGTATCGTCTGGAGGTTCCGAATTACGCAGTG
Organism: Pseudomonas cichorii; assembly: GCF_015471405.1. Taxonomy (GTDB): domain Bacteria; phylum Pseudomonadota; class Gammaproteobacteria; order Pseudomonadales; family Pseudomonadaceae; genus Aquipseudomonas; species Aquipseudomonas serbiensis. Next base: position 173,217 of record NZ_BLVZ01000001.1, on the reverse strand, counting down.
GTGCCTCCAGCCGCTGCAAAACTGGCGCTGTCATCCCTGGGGACCTTCCATGAGCGTCAAGGCGACCAGAACCTGCTGAACGAGACCGGTGCCTTTGCTGCCGGTTGGGCACGCATATTTGGCAACGACTTCCAGCAAGACTGGTCAGGCACGGTAGCTCCTGGCCTGGATGCATCGCTCAAGGGCTATCAGGTCGGCCATGACCTGTTGGCCCTGCAAACCAGCAGCGGACGCACCCAGCGAACCGGTCTATTCGTTGCCCACACGCAACTGGACGGCCACGTCAAAGGCTTTGCCGAGGGTTTCGAGGGCCGCCGTACTGGCAAGCTGAAAATCCAGGGTGACAGCCTCGGCATCTACTGGACCCTGATCGACCCGCAAGGCTGGTATCTGGATACCGTGGCGATGGGTACTCGACTCGATGGCAACAGCCGTTCAGACCGGGGGATTCGTATCGACACTGACGGCCATGTCCTGAGCTTCTCCGTCGAGGCGGGTTACCCCATTGCGCTGGCGCCACACTGGGTTATCGAACCTCAGGCACAAGTGGTCCATCAACGTATCGACCTCGATAGCCAGAACGATGGAATCTCACACGTCGCGTTCGACTCACAGCCCTACACCACCGCACGCCTGGGTGGACGGCTTGAAGGCCGCTATCAAGTGCGGGGAGTTCCGGTCGAGCCGTTTTTACAAGGTAACCTGTGGCACAACTTTGATGGTGCGGACACACTGACCTTCGATCACAACGACCGGATCAAGACGGAACACAAATCGACGACGGCTGACCTGGGCGTTGGGCTGACAACCCGATTATCCCGTGAGATCAGCCTCTACCTGAGCGCCGATTACAGCAGCAATCTGGATGACAATGACCTGGATGGGTTGCGGGGAAATCTGGGGGTCAGAGTGAGCTGGTAGGTTGCTGTCGCGGCCAAGGCCCCTCCCACGCAGATGTGGGAGGGGCCTTGGCCGCGACGGTTCACTATTCCTCGACCTTAGGCTTGAGAATCAGCACCGCCAAAGGCGGCAGACTCAATGAAACAGAAGCAGGCATCCCGTGGCTCGGGCTGTCTTCGGTATGCACCCCGCCGCCATTACCCAGATTCGAGCCTGCATACGTTTCAGCATCACTGTTGAGCAGTTCGACCCAGGTCCCGGTGAATGGCACGCCAACACGATAGTTTTCACGGGGCACCGGGGTCAGGTTGGCGACCACCAGCAGCGGCTCACCCTCCTTGCTCCAGCGCAACCAGGCAAACACGCTGTTGGCCGCATCGTCACCGATCAGCCACTGGAACCCCATCGGCTCGGCATCGCGCTCGTGCAGGGCCTTTTCCTGGCGATACAGGCGGTTGAGGTCCGATACCAGCTTTTTCACGCCGATATGATCAGCATATTGCAGCAGGTACCAGTCCAGTTGCTCGTCGTGGTTCCACTCGCGCCACTGACCGAACTCACAGCCCATGAACAGCAGCTTCTTGCCCGGATGCGTCCACATGAAGGTCAGGTAAGCGCGCAGATTGGCGAATTTCTGCCAACGGTCACCCGGCATCTTGTCGATCAGCGAGTGCTTGCCATGCACCACTTCATCGTGGGAAATCGGCAGGATAAAGCGCTCGGACCAGGCGTACACCAGACCAAAGCTCAGTTCGTTATGGTGATGGGCGCGGTGAATCGGGTCTTGCTGCATGTAATGCAACGAATCATGCATCCAGCCCATGTTCCATTTGTAGGAGAACCCCAGCCCGCCCTGCTGGGTATTCTGAGTGACGCCCGGCCAGGCCGTGGACTCCTCGGCAATCACCATGGTGCCCGGCGCTTCAATCGCGACCACATCGTTGAGGTGACGCAGGAAGTCAATGGCTTCGAGGTTTTCACGCCCGCCAAAACGGTTCGGTACCCATTCGCCGGCCTTGCGCGAGTAATCGCGATACAGCATCGATGCCACAGCATCCACCCGCAGGCCGTCGATATGGAAGTGCTTGAGCCAGTGCAGCGCCGAGGCCAGCATGAAACCATGCACTTCGGTGCGGCCCAGGTTGTAGATCAGGGTGTCCCAATCCTGGTGGAAGCCTTCCTGCGGGTTGCCATATTCGTACAGCGCCGTGCCGTCGAACTGGGCCAGGCCATGGGTATCGGTTGGAAAATGCGCGGGCACCCAGTCCAGGATCACGCCGATCTCGGCCTGATGGCAGGCGTTGACGAAGAACGCAAAATCCTCGGGCGAGCCATAACGTGCCGTGGGAGCGAATTGCGCCAGCAATTGATAACCCCAGGAGCCGCCAAATGGATGCTCCATGATCGGCATCAGTTCGATATGGGTGAAGCCCAGTTCCTTGACGTAAGGGATCAGCCGGTCAGCCAGTTCACGCCAGTTGTATTGCCGCCACTGCGTCCCGTCTTCGTTCTGCTCCATCTGCCAGGAACCGGCATGCAGCTCGTAGATCGACAGCGGCGCCGTCTGGGCATGCCGGGCGCCGCGCGATTGCAGCCAGTCATGGTCCTGCCAGTCGAACTGCAACGGCTGGGCGACCTTTGAGGCGGTATCGGGTGGCAAGGTGGTTGCCAGCGCCACCGGGTCACATTTCAAGGGCAGGATGCCCTGGCTGCCCAGGATTTCGTATTTGTAGATCTCGCCTGCCTGCAAGCGAGGCACGAATACTTCCCAGACACCCGAGGGATGCCGCAGGCGCATCGGATGACGACGCCCGTCCCAGTTATTGAAACTGCCCACCACCGAGACCCGGCGAGCATTCGGAGCCCAGACCGCAAACCGCACGCCATCGATACCTGAGACATTGGTGAGCTGTGCGCCCAGGCAACTGCTCAGGTCGCGATGATTGCCTTCTGCAAAGAGATACAGATCCATCTCGCCCAGCAGCGGACCGAAGCTGTAGGGATCTTCGGTTACCTGTTCGCCACCGGCCCAGTTGATCTTCAACAGATAAGGCTGTGCCTGCTCGAAATGCCCCACGAAAAAACCTGGCACTTCACTCATCTGCAACTCGCCCAGATCACGTCCGTCGTTCTGGGCAAGCACACGAACACTCAATGCACCCGGCAGGTACGCACGGATGAACTGCCCGTGGGCGCCATCGTCATGTGGCCCGAGAATGGAAAAGGGATCTCTGTGCTCCGCACGGATCAAAGCATCCATATCGACAGCAGCAGGCATTGGTTGGCGGCCCGTACCGATCTTGTCAGGCAAATTCATTTGGTTTCTCCATCAGACAGTTCCAGCAACCCACGCAAGCCTTGCAAAGGTACGGCCAACCAACTCGGACGATTCTCGGCTTCGTAGATCACTTCATAAGCGGCTTTTTCCAGGGTGAACAGCTCCAGCGCAGCGCTCTCTCCGTTCTCGTCTTTCCAGGCATGAGCCAGGCCGAGTGTTGCCTTGCGATAACCCTCCAGAAACGCCTCGCGGGCCTGAGCGAGGTAGGTTTCGGCTACATGACGGCGGGCCACGCCGGCCTCGGCCGAGGTGTCGACACTCTGAGCACTGCGCACGGCCATTGCGGCAGCGTAGTCGAAAGATCGCAAAACGCCGCTGACATCCTTGAACGGGCTGTGTTTGGCACGTCGCTCGGGCAAGCTGCGGGCAGGCTCGCCCTCGAAATCGATCAGATAGGCGTCGCCCTTGACCACCAATACCTGACCCAGATGCAGGTCGCCGTGGACCCGCATGCGCAAACCGCCCACCGAGCGTCTGGCCAGGTCTTGCACATGGTTCTGAATGGCTTGGCGACTGGCACTCAGGTCATCGACCAGTTGCCGGTCTTCCGGCCCCAGATCGTCCTTGCGCTGATCGAGCAATTGCAGGGCACGCTCAAGCTGTGCGCCGATGCTTTTCGCCGACGCCTGACTGTCATCGATGCTGGTGACTTGCACCGCAAAGTCCGGATTATCGGTCGGTGCTGCCAGAACCTGGTGCATTTCTCCGAGTCGTTGCCCCAGATAAAGAGAAAAATCCGCCAGTTCCAGCAGCGCGTTGTAATGCTGCTCCTGCTCGGACACGCCATGTGCCAGCGCATCGCGCACTGCCCGCTCAAGGTTGTTCTGGGTCCACTCCCAGGCATCGCCCTGATTGCTCAAGTAGCCTTGGGCAATCATCAATAGATGCGGCTGCCCGTCATTGCCGACCCTCGTCACGGCCCCCAGCAAGGGCGAAATGTTCCGGTAACCGGCATTGGTCAGATAAGCCCCCATTTCCAGCTCCGGGTGAGTACCGGCACTGACCTTGCGGATCAGCTTGAGCACCAGGCTGCTGCCCACCACAACAGAGCTGTTGGACTGCTCGGCGGAGAGATAGCGCACCTCAGACTCGTCACTCAGCCCCAAGGGCGCCAGTTCCGACGTGTGCTCGAAACGCAATTCGCCGTCGTTGCAGGTCAGTACGGTCTGATCCTGCATGCCTTGAATCACTGCCCGGATAAAGGTTTCCAGAGTAAAGGCATCGGTAATCAGCCCCACCTGCCGACCGCGCCGCACGCGGGCAAGCGCCAGTTGCTGGGGCAAGGCGCTGCTGATGTCATCTTCGGCCAACAGCCCGAAAGGCAATTGATAACGCTCTGGCTGACCACCGGCAGTGACCTCGATTTCACTGAGCAGGACCGGATGCGCCGGGTCGCCGAAGCGAACGGCATAGGCGATGTTGACCTGTTCAATGGCCTTGTCCTTGCCCGCAAACCAGCGACGCTTGGGCAGATAGACCGCCAGGGAAGTGTTTTCCATCGTGCTGCGCAACGGCTCGTCGAGCAATTCCTCAAGACGCTTCTTGAGTACCAGCGTGGGAAAGTCCGGCATGCTTTGCGCAGGTTCCACGTGCCAACTGGGCATTTGATTCTCCGGGGCGAGAAGAAACCAGTAAAAACCATAAGGTGGCAGCGTCAGCAGATAACTCAGTTGCCCGATCGGCGGGAAGGCACTGCCGCCGAGCATTTCCACCGGGACAGTGCCCGCATGGGCCGACAGCTCCAGTTCGGCCGCCTGGGCCGCACTGGAAACGTTGGCTACGCACAAAATGATTTCGTTGTGTCCATCTGACCCTGTGTATTCGCGAATGTAAGCCAGGATGCGACGATTGGACGGTGACAGCATTTTCAGCGTGCCGCGCCCGAATGCCTTCTGCTGCTTGCGCACCGCCAGCATTCGACGATTCCAGTTCAGTAATGAATGAGGATCTTTTTCCTGGCTTTCGACGTTGACCGACTGGTAGCCGTACAGCGGGTCCATGATCGGTGGCAACACCAGACTGGCCGGGTCGGCACGGGAGAAACCGCCATTGCGGTCGATGGACCACTGCATCGGCGTACGAACGCCATCGCGGTCCCCCAGATAGATGTTGTCGCCCATGCCGATTTCATCACCGTAGTACAGCGTCGGAGTACCGGGCATGGACAGCAGCATGCTGTTGAGCAGTTCGACCCGACGCCGGTCACGCTCCACCAACGGAGCCAGACGTCGGCGGATGCCCAGATTGATGCGGGCGCGCTTGTCGGCTGCGTAGTAATTCCACAGGTAGTCCCGTTCACGGTCGGTGACCATTTCCAGGGTCAGTTCATCGTGATTGCGCAGAAAGATTGCCCACTGGCAGTTGGCCGGAATTTCCGGTGTCTGGCGCAGAATGTCAGTGATCGGGAAGCGGTCTTCCTGGGCCAGCGCCATATACATGCGCGGCATCAGAGGGAAGTGAAACGCCATGTGGCATTCATCGCCATTGGGGCCATGGGTATCACCGAAATACAGTTGCGTATCTTCCGGCCATTGATTGGCCTCGGCCAGCAGCATGCGATCAGGATAGTGGGCGTCGATCTCGGCACGGATGCGCTTGAGTACCTGATGAGTCTCGGGCAGGTTCTCGTTGTTGGTGCCATCCCGCTCGATCAGGTAAGGAATCGCATCCAGACGCAAGCCATCGACACCCAGGTCCAGCCAGAAGCGCATGACTTCCAGTACCGCGTCCATCACGTAGGGATTGTCGAAATTCAGATCCGGTTGATGGGAGTAGAAGCGGTGCCAGAAGTACTGGCCGGCCACCGGGTCCCAGGTCCAGTTGGACTTTTCCGTGTCCAGAAAGATGATGCGCGTGCCCTCATACTTCTGATCGGTATCGGACCACACATAAAAATCCCGGGCCTTGGAACCGGGCTTGGCATGCCGCGCCTTCTGAAACCAGGGATGCTGGTCCGAGGTGTGGTTGATGACCAGTTCGCTGATGACCCGCAAGCCGCGTTTGTGGGCCTGGGCAATGAACCTTCTGGCATCGGCCATGGTGCCGTAGTCGCTGTGTACATCACGGTATTCGGAAATGTCGTAGCCATCATCACGCCGGGGCGAGGGATAGAACGGCAGCACCCAGATGGTGTTGACGCCCAGTTCGGCGATGTAATCGAGCTTGTCGATCAGGCCGGCAAAGTCACCGATACCATCATTGTTGGAATCGAAGAACGACTTGACGTGAACCTGATAGATCACGGCGTCCTTGTACCAGAGCGGATCATTGATGAATGTGGCGTTAGTAGCTTTCTTCTTCGCCATTACGGGCTCCTGCCTCTTCAATTCGCGGCCTGGATACGCCAGATACCAAATGGCTGATACGAAGGGTCGATCCGCATCCACTGAATCTTGCCGTACCAGGTCCATCGATGCCCGGTCATCAGGTCCTCGCCCGAAGTTGCAGCATCGTCGGGCAGGCCCATGTCCCACAGCGGCAACTCGAAGTGCGCTTCCTGGGCATTGAACGGATCCAGGCTGACAGCCACCAGAATGAAGTTACTGCCATCGTCCGAGCGCTTGCCGAAATACAGAATGTTGTCGTTCCAGGCCGCATACAGCTTCAAACCCAGATGACTATGCAATGCAGGGTTCTGCCTGCGAATACGGTTGAGCTGGGCGATCTCGGCAATGATATTGCCCGGTGCCGTGAAGTCCCTGACCCGGATCTCATACTTCTCGGAATCCAGATACTCCTCCTTGCCGGGGATCGGTGCCGACTCGCACAGCTCAAACCCCGAATACATGCCCCACAGGCCCGACCCCATAGTCGCCAGCGCGGCCCGGATCAGAAAGCCCGCGCGCCCCGACTCATGCAGGAAATGCGGGTTGATATCCGGCGTATTGACAAAGAAATTGGGACGGTAGCAATTGCGCAACGGTGGCTGGTTGAGCTGGGTCAGGTACTCGGACAACTCGGCCTTGGTGTTGCGCCAGGTGAAATAGGTATAGCTCTGTGAATAGCCGACCTTGCCCAGACGCGCCATCATCGCGGGTTTGGTAAAGGCTTCAGCCAGAAACATCACATCAGGGTGCTGGCTGCGAATGTCACCGATCATCCACTGCCAGAACGGCAGCGGCTTGGTGTGCGGGTTATCGACCCGGAAGATCTTGACACCCTCCTCGACCCACCCCAGCACGATATCCCGCAACTCCAGCCACAGGCCGGGAATCGCATCGGCCGCATAGAAGTCGACGTTGACGATGTCCTGATATTTCTTCGGCGGGTTCTCTGCATAGCGGATGGTCCCGTCCGGCCGCCAGGAAAACCAGCCCGGATGCTGCTTGAGCCAAGGGTGATCCTGAGAGCACTGAATGGCGAAATCCAGAGCGATCTCCAGGCCGTGCTCCGCAGCCGCTGCAACCAGATTGCGAAAATCCTCGCGGGTGCCCAGTTGCGGATGAATAGCCTCATGACCACCGTCTTCACTGCCGATGGCGTAAGGGCTACCCGGATCGTCCGGGCCTGCGGTCAGCGAATTGTTCGGGCCTTTGCGATGGGCGCGACCAATGGGGTGGATAGGCGGGAAATACAGCACGTCAAAGCCCATGTCCCGAATCATCGGCAGGCGTGAGTGCACATCATTGAAGGTGCCATGCCGCGCCGGATCATCGGTAATAGAGCGGGGAAACAATTCATACCAACTGGCGAACTGCGCCAACTGACGCTCCACATCCAGCGGGAACTCGATACTGCGACTCAGAAACGTCCGATTGTCCGCCTGGACCATCAAGGCCGCAGTTTCACTGTGCAAGAGCAAGGCAACCCGGCCTTCGGAATCCAGTTGCCCCAAGCGCTCCAGAACACTTTCGATCTGCTGACGCAACGCGCCCTGGCTTCGCTCGGCCGCATGAACGAGATGAATACGCCCTTCTTCCAGCTCCAGCTCGATGGGCACACCGGCACCGTACTTTTTCTCCAGTTCGTAACGATAACTGGCGTACTGATCGATCCAGGCCTCCAGGCGAAATACGTAACGGTCAACGGACGTCGGCGTGAATTCGCCGATCCAGCTGTCATTTCCAAGGTCGTGCAGCAAAGCGTCCTGCCACTCCCCGTCACCGTCCACCCGCCAACAGACCCGCACTGCCAGCTTGTCATGCCCATCGGCAAACACCTTGCTGGTCACCGTGACCTTCTGCCCGACGATGCCCTTGGCAGCAAACAACCCGCCATCGATCACCGGCATGGTGTCTTCGATCACGATGCGCGGTAATTGCAGGGCTTGGGTCAGGGACAGTGGACGGGTTGGGTGTGGAACATCAGAGGCCAGAGAATCCGGGCCGTATGGCTGATCAGCAGTCACATTCATCGAGCATCACTCCTCACGCCCCTGGGACGCTCCTGTGCAGATCCATGCAGAAAAAGGTTTTGTATCGATGCGGTGCGGACAGACAAAGACAATCCTGATTCGCCTGAATATCTGTCACATGTTTTTCCGATGCCGCCTGTACAGGCAAAGTTCAAAAAGTTTGAGAACGAGCCTCAGCGTAGACGAATCTGTTCGCTCAGGGCTGAGCCATGCAACAGCAGGAAATGCCTGAATGGGCATGCGAACCAAAACCCGGACGACCGTTCGTCGGCTTTTTTAGGGGAGCATATAAAGATCCCAGAGTTGAACCACTGGAAAACTATTAGCCGAAAAATGTGAGTACTTTCTCAAATCAGATATTTTCGATGGTGAGCATAAGCCTGTCGATAACACCTACGGAAAACTCTTACAACAATCAAAGACCTTAAGTAACCATCAGCAAAAACACCGAAGTTTCTTAAAGAAACGTAAGACGCTTCCACAACAGAAAAATCAATCAAACCTGGCATATGCAAACCATATTGACTCGAACATATTAAACAAATAAAAACAGATCCCTCAGCACAATCCCACGCACGAACACCCTACCCTGCAAGGCTCTACAGGCAACTACAACTCATAAAAATTCTTTGCACCGGGTTTACACCCTCTATAAATCTATAAAAAGGCCAACCATGCAGCTCAAGATATTTAATTACGAACTTTTATTTTTTGAAAACATAAACCCGAGCGTTGAAAAAGAAAAAACATCAGAGCCACTATGGAGTGTATTGAAAGAACTGAAAGAAGCTCATGAAGCTTCAGAACCTGTAATAGATGAGCTGACTATTCATTCCACATTGTTATCCTGGCAAAACAAAATCGTCTGAATTCCAGAACGCGCTCGGCGGTCAAACATCACGAACACCACTTATCTGGTATCGAGGTGAAGCTCAATGAACATTCCAATCCCGGCCGAAACGCCGGACCCGAATATCGATAAACCCACCCTGCCCGTGCCGCCGCCAGCCGAAGAGCCGCCACCGACCCTGCCGCCGGTGATCCAGCCGCCTGCAGGCGACCCTCCGACCCAGGAGCCGCCGGCCATTCTGATGGATGACTTGTCGCAGTGACCGGAATCGGGAGGATGTGAGCGGTTGCGGCCGGCTCGCATTTCTCCTTCGTCGAACCCTGACCCGAGTCAATGTGCCGGGCAGAAATGTTTGAGAGTTTTGACGCACACCTCAAGGAGTTGTGCCATGACACTGGAATTCGATAGCGCTCACCAATCCTGCTCCGTGACCTTTCACGATACGATTTTGCGCAGCCTCGTGGCTGATGTGATCATCACGACCAACGATGCGACCCATATGTCCGAGGCGCTGATAGATGGACAGCACGTACCGATAACCGAGGCGGATGCCGATGCGCTGACAGTGCAAGGTGCGCAGGACAAGCGGCATCACACGGTTAGAGAGTAGGAGCGAATTCATTCGCGAGAGGGTATTTCAAACGACATTACTCTGTCGGGCGTACTGACTCTTCGCGAATGCATTCTCTCCTACCGGCTTTATCTGATCTGCTTTTTCAGCATGAACCTGCATCTGTTCTGAAAACAGTCTCGCCTTTATAGTCCGGCTACCTCATTAGCGGTGATGCCATGAAGCGTTACGAGAAGTATGCCGACGATGTAGCCGAGTTGATTCGCAGTGGCGTGCTGGGACCGGACCAGCGGGTGCCTTCGGTTCGTTATGCGAGCCAGACCCACGGTATCAGCCCTTCGACCGTGTTCCAGGCGTATTACCTGCTGGAGCGTCGCGGGCTGATTCGGGCGCGTGCGCGTTCCGGGTATTTCGTAAACGGCATTGTCGACAAGCCACCCAGACCGTTCAGCGAGCCGCAGGCCAGCACTCAGGTCTATGAATCCACTGAAGTGGATGTCAGTGAGCTGGTGTTTTCAGTGCTGGATTCGATCAAGGACCCCAATACGGTGCCCTTTGGCTCGGCCTTTCCCAGCCCGGTATTGTTCCCGTTGCCGCGTCTTTCCCGCTCTCTGGCCAGTGCCTCTCGCGAGATGGACCCGCGCATGGTGGTCACCGATATGTCGCCGGGCAATCCGCAACTGCGTCGTCAGATCGCCTTGCGCTACATGGTCAATGGCCTGGTGTTACCCATGGAGGAGCTGCTGATTACCAATGGCGCGCTGGAAGCTCTGAACCTGTGTCTACAGGCCGTCACCGAGCCTGGCGATCTTGTGGCCATCGAAGCCCCCGCCTTTTACGCCTGCCTTCAAGTGCTGGAGCGTCTGAAACTCAAGGCCGTGGAGATCCCGACTCACCCGCGTGACGGTATCGACCTGGGCGTATTGAAGCAGGCTTTGGAGCGACATCCAATCAAGGCCTGCTGGTGCATGACCACTTTCCAGAACCCGACCGGTGCGCAGGTCCCGGAGGCGCGCAAACGTGAACTGGTGGAACTGCTGCGCGAGCATCAGGTGCCATTGATCGAGGATGATGTATATGCCGAGCTGTACTACGGCCCTCAGGCCCCGAAACCGGCCAAGGCCTTTGATACCGAGGGGCTGGTCATGCACTGCGGCTCGTTTTCCAAAAGCCTTGCGCCGGGTTATCGGATCGGCTGGGTTGCGGCAGGACGTTATGCGCAGAAGATCGAACGCTTGAAACTGATGACCTCTCTTTGCGCCTCGATGCCTGCTCAAGCCGCCATTGCTGACTATCTGCAGCACGGCGGTTATGACCGACACCTGCGCAAGCTGCGCTACGCACTGGAAGATCAGCAGCGGGCCATGCTGAGTGCCATCGGTCGACACTTCCCGGCGCAGACCAGAGTCAGCCAGCCGGTAGGCGGTTACTTTTTGTGGGTGGAACTGCCAGAACAGCTCGACTCTCTGAAAGTCTTCCAGGTGGCGCTCGCTCAGGGGATCAGTATTGCGCCGGGGCCGATCTTTTCGCCGACCCGACGCTTTGGTAACTGCATTCGCCTGAACTACGGCAGCCCCTGGACCACAACCTCCGAGAAGGCCATGGAAACCCTGGGACGGATCATTCGTTCGTTGCTGGACAATCGAGCATCAGCGACCACCAGCAACATCGATGAAGGTGCCGGTCACGTATGAAGCATGGTCCGACAGCAGCCAGACAATGGTCTCGGCAACTTCTTCGGCTTTACCGCCCCGGTACATGGGGATGTTCCCTTCAAGCTTGCTGACCCGAAACGGATCGCCGCTCAGGGCATGAAAGTCGGTGAAGATGAAGCCCGGTCTTACAGCATTGACCCGAATGCCCTCACCCGCGACTTCCAGGGACAGGCCTGTGGTGAAGGTATCCAGTGCTCCCTTGGAAGCCGCATAGTCGATATATTCGCCCGGCGCTCCCAGGCGCGCGGCAGCCGAGGTCACATTGACGATACTGCCGCCGTTGCCGCCATGACGCGGCGACATGCGCAGCAAAGCGTGTTTGCTGCACAGCATCGGGCCGACCACATTGGTCATCATGATCTTGAGCATACGGAACTCTGACATGTCGTCCAGCCGCGAGGTATGGGCAATGGTTCCGGCGTTATTTACCAGATGGGTAATGGGTCCCAACTCCGAATCGATACGCGCGTAGAGGCGAATGATCTCGTCCTCGTTACTGACATCGGCCTGTACCGTGATGGCCTGCGCACCCAACTCCCTGATCTTGCCGCATATTTTCTCGGCAGAGGCATGGTCGGACAGGTAATTGATACAGATTCGATAACCTTGTGAAGCTGCCAGAAGCGCCGTGGCTGCACCGATCCCGCGGGAGCCGCCGGTAATGAGGAGGACTTTATCCATGAATGTCTCTCGTATGTTTTCAGGGGCCAAGGATCGCTATGGCGATCCGTTGCTCATACAGAGCCTAGCGGACCCACAGCGCCCGCATGCAGAATCGATCCTGCCAGCGTTTTGGCATGAACGCCATCCTGTATTTCAGCTATCACCCCACTTGCCCTCGGGAGTGTGCGGCCCTCGACCGAAAGGATATGGCTCATGAATTGTTGCGCAGGCAGCGGATGCCCCAGCAGGAAACCCTGCAAGGCATTGCAGCCCAGATCGGTCAGGAAGTTTTGCTGAACACTGTTTTCAACGCCTTCGGCAACGATTCGCAAATCCAGGGCACGGCCCACGGCAACAATGGCCGAGACAATCGCGGCATCGTCCCGGTCGTGGTCGAGATCACGGACAAAACCACGGTCGATCTTGATCTCATTGGCAGGCAGGTGCTTGAGGTACATCAGGCTGGAGTAACCGGTGCCAAAGTCGTCAATCGAAATATCGACACCCATGGCCGAAAGCTTCTGCAATACCTCCATGGTGACCTCGGCATTGCTCATGGCGGTGGTTTCGGTGATCTCCAGGGTCAGGCAATTGGGCTCAAGCCGATGCCTGGACAAGGTATTGGCGACCGTCGTGACCAACCCGGCATGACAGAACTGCAAGGCCGAAAGGTTCACTGCAATACGCCAGTGGGTGTAACCCTGGGCATACCATTCGCTCATCTGACGGCAGGCTTCATCGAGCACCCACTCACCGATAGGAATAATAAGGCCGGTCTTTTCAGCCAGTTCAATGAACGTATCCGGCCCAAGCAGCCCCTGCTCCGGGTGATTCCAGCGCAGCAAGGCCTCGGCCCCTACAGGCAAGCCGCTGACGGCATCGAACTTGGGCTGGTAATACAGGCAGAAATGGGTGTTCTTGATGGCTGACCGCAACCCTTGCAAGAGCTGCATCTGATTGCGGGCATTGGTGTTCATCGCGGATTCAAAGAAGCTGTAGCAGTTCTTTCCCGCAGCCTTTGCGTGATACATCGCTGCATCGGCATTCATCAGCAGCTCATGCTGAGTCTCGCCATTGCCCGGGTACATGCAGATGCCGATGCTGACCGAAACCTGCAGAGTGTGTTCGGCAATATCGAACGGCTGGGCAATCACGCCGACCTGGCGCGATGCAACGGCCAGGGCGTCATCGATATCCTGGGATTCCATCAACAGAACGAACTCATCGCCACCGATTCGCGCCAGGGTGTCATGCCGGTGCAGGTTTTCCCGCAGGCGCAACGCAACCTGACGCAACAACTGATCGCCGATATGGTGACCGAATGCATCGTTGACCGGCTTGAAACCGTCCAGGTCCATGAACATCAGCGCAAAACAGCCGCCATTATCGTTGACCTTCCTTATTGCTTGCTCGATGCGATCAGCCAGCAATACACGGTTCGGCAGACTGGTCAGACTGTCATGCAGAGCCTGATGGGTGAGTTCGCGGTTGGCTTCCAGCAGCGAATTGGCCAGAACAGCCGTCCGGGCCTCAAGGCGGGCGTCGAGAATCGAGGTCAGCAGCACGATGGTCAATACGGCCAGGCTGGTGACCAGTACCAGCTTGTCCAGACCATCGCTTTTCAACCCGTTACCCAGCGCGCCGCAGAAACTGCCTTCGGGAAAACTGGCTGCCGCCATGCCGGTATAGTGCATGCCCACAATGGCGATGCCCATGACCACCGCCGCTCCAGCCCGAACCAGAAACACATTGGAGGTCTGATGACGCAAGCGAAAGGCAATCCAGATGGCAACGGCCGAAGCCCCTACAGCGATAAGCAGGGACATGATGAACAGGAAAGGGTCGTACTCGATGCCTGGCTGCATGCGCATCGCTGCCATGCCGGTGTAATGCATGGTGCTGATGCCGCCGCCCATGAACAAGGCGCCAAGCGCCAGGTGTGACAGAGGTAATTGCACCTGATTGACCAGCCATAAAGCGATGCCTGAAGACAGCATGGCAATCAGCAGTGACAGCAAGGTCAGAGGGATATCGAACCCGAGTTCGATGGGAAGCTTGAAAGCCAGCATCCCGATGAAGTGCATGGAGCAGATACCGATGCCCATGGCAAAGGCACCGCCACACATCCATATGTAAACGCCACGACCCTTGGCAGAAGCAATGCGGCCTGCCAGATCGAGCGCGGTATACGAAGCGAGAATCGCCACGAATATGGAAATGAAGACCAGTGAGGGCGTGTAATGACCAGTCAACATGGGCGCTCCTGTGACATGGATCGAGTTAACGCATCCATGCCAAACAGTTGCAGGAGAGTTTACGCAAAAACGGCAGAATGTCCCGTCAGACACGTAAAAAAATGGCTATTGGCCATATATAAATTATTAATTTCAGATGGACAGCACAATGATGCTCTCCGCCCTCCTCCAGAGGTTGATCAGTCCTTGAGTTGCAGACCGCTCTGCCCATCCCAGCCACCGCCCAGTGCTGCAATCAACTGAACACTGGCAATCAGGCGACTTTGCAGGACATTCAATACAGAACGCTCGTTGCTCAGTGCTGTGGTTTGTACATTGACGACATCCAGATAGCCGATCACTCCGGCCTTGTACTGGTTGCTGGTCAGGCGCAGGGATTCGCGAGCGGCATCCAGCGCTTCCTGCCGAACCGCCGCTTCCTCCTCGTAGACCTTGAGCTGAACCATGTAGTTTTCCACTTCCTGGAAGCCGTTCAGGACCGTCTGCCGGTATTGCGCAACTGTCTGGTCATAGACGGCTTCAATGCGATCGACTTCCGCCGAGCGTCTGCCCGCATCGAACAGTGTCAGCGCCATTTGCGGCCCGACCGACCAGAAACGGTTCGGCAGGCTGATCCAGTTGGAGAACGAATTGCTGTTATAGCCGCCACTCAGGCTCAGGGTGAAATCCGGGTAGTAAGCGGCCTTGGCGACACCGATATTGGCGTTGGCAGCCATGATCGAGCGTTCGGCGGCAGCGATATCGGGACGACGCTCCAGCAATTGTGAAGGAATGCCCACCGGAATCTGCGGTAACTCCGGGATAGTTATAGTCGCTGGCAGATTGAACTCGGCCGGGGCCATGCCCATCAAGACCGCGATGGCATTCTCGAACTGGGCGCGCTGCCACGTCAGATCGATCAGGTCGGCCTGGGTGGTCTTTAGCTGGGTCTGTGCCTGAGCCACGGCTTCGCGCCCGGAAATACCGGCCTGATACTGATTGCGGGTCATGGTCAGAGAGCGTTGGTAAGCCTCAACCGTGGACTCCAGCAAACGCTTCTGTTCATCCAGCACCCGCAATTGCAGGTAGTTCTGCACCAGTTCCGACTGCAGGCTCAACTGCATGGCTGCCAGGTCAGCAAGACTGGCCTGGGCGCTGGCGGTATCGGCCTCAAGGCCTCGGCGCAGCCTGCCCCAGATATCGGCCTCCCAGCTCACACCCAACTGGGCGTTATAGGAATTGTTGATGCTGTCGGCATTGGAGGTACTGCTGCTGGAAGATCCCTGGCTTGAGCGGGTCTTGCTGGTGGTCAGGTCCAGTGTGGGAAACAGCGCACCGCGGGAACTGCGCACCAATGCCCTGGCCTGCCGGTACTGGGCTTCATATTGCGCGACCGTCTGGTTGGAACTGTTGAGCCGTTCCACCAGCGCATTGAGTTCCGTGTCGCCATACACCTCCCACCATGCGCCGCGCGCCATGGCATCGCTCGGTGTCGCCTGACGCCAGCCTTCAGCAGCCTTGAACTGCACAGGCGTGGTCACTGACGGCTTGTGGTAATCAGGCCCTACGGTGCAGGCGCTCAGCAGCAGGACACAAAGCCCCATTGCCACTGGCCGGACAAGCCATTGCGGGTTGGATTTGATTGCCGGATGGTCGGTCATAGCGGGGTTTCCAAAGCAGCATCGGTGCGCACGCCACGCCAACCGTTGAAACGGTGGCGCAGCCGGTCGAGATAGAGGTAAACCACAGGCGTGGTGTAAAGGGTCAGAACCTGGCTGAAGAGCAGCCCGCCAATAATGGTCAGGCCCAGCGGGCGACGCATTTCCGCACCTTCGGCATTGCTCAGCAGCAGCGGCAATGCGCCAAGAATGGCAGCCATCGTGGTCATCAGGATCGGCCTGAGACGTTGCAGGCAGGCACTGCGGATCGATTCCTGTGGCGTCATCCCGGACTCACGCTCCAGATGCAGGGCCAGGTCGATCATCATGATCGCGTTTTTCTTCACGACACCAATCAGCAGGAACAGCCCCAGCAAGGAAATCAGGCTGAATTCGCCGCCCAGCACGTAGATGCTCAGCAAGGCACCGACACCGGCCGATGGCAGGGTCGACAGAATCGTCAGCGGATGGATATAGCTTTCGTAAAGAATCCCCAGCACCAGATAAACCGCCAGCAGCGCCCCGAGAATCATCAATGGCTGCCCTTTCTGGGTTGCAGCAAAGGCACTGGCGGCACCCGCCATCTTGGAGATGACTTCGGAAGGCAGGCCTACCCTGGCAATGGCACGCTCTATGGCGACAGTCGCTGTGTCCAGGCTGACACCTTCGGCCAGATCGAAGGAAATGCTCTCCGATGCAAACTGACCTTCATGGGACACCCGGTCATTGGCAAGACTGCGCTCGTAATGGGCAATGCTCGACAACGGCACTCGCTGCCCGTCTGCGGTAATGACCTGTACCTGTTGCAGCGTGACCGGGTCCTGGGCGTATCGGGGGTTGACCTCCATCACCACCTGATACTGGTTCAGGGTGTCATAGATGGTGGAAACCTGACGCTGGCTATAGGCGTTGTTGAGCACGGCAGTAACCATGTTCATGTCGATTCCCAGCCGCTTGGCCGCGTCCCGATTGACCACCAGCGTCACTTGCTGGGCACCGCGCCCTTCACGGGCGTCGATGGCCGTCAGCTCCGGCAGGGCCTTGAGGGCCGCCACGACTTTCGGATACCACTCGCGCAGGCTTTGCAGGTCACCGCTTTGCAGAATGTACTGATACTGGGAGCTGGCCTGTTCACGACCACCGCCCAGTTGCAGGTCCTGATCCGGAGCCAGGAACAATCGCCCGCCCGGCACATGAGGCAGAGTCTTGCGCAAACGCTCGACCACCTGGGTCGCGGATACCTTGCGTTCGGAAATCGGCTTCAGGCGTACGATCATGAAAGCGTTGTTGGTCCCGCCACTGCCGCCGATGAACCCCGCAACACTCTGCACCGCCGGATCGGTCAGCACGGCACGGCGGAAGATTTCCATCTTGGGTTGCATCACGGTAAACGAAAGACCGTCATCGCCACGGATGAAGCCCATCAGCTGCCCGGTGTCCTGCTGCGGCAGAAACGTCTTGGGCACCACCACATACAGCGCGACATTCACGACGATGGTAATCAGCAGGCTGAGCAGCGTCAGGCGCGGGTGGCGCAGCACCCAGCCAAGGGACCGGTCATAGCCAGCCACCATGCGCTCGTTGACCCGCTGACTCCAGCGCTGAAAGGCGTTCTGCTCCTGCTGTTGAGGCTTGAGCCAGCGTGCGCAGAGCATCGGGGTCAGGGTCAGGGAAACCAGCAGCGAAACGATGATCGCCACCGACAAGGTGATGGAAAACTCCCGGAACAGGCTTTCCACCAGACCGCCCATGAACAGAATCGAGATGAACACGGCCACCAGCGAAACGTTCATGGATAACAGCGTGAAACCGACTTCCTTGGAACCCAGAAAAGCCGCTTTCATGGGCGCAACACCTTCATCGATGTGCCGGGAAATGTTTTCCAGCACCACGATAGCGTCATCCACCACCAGCCCGGTGGCCAGAATCAGAGCCATCAGTGACAGGTTGTTCAGCGAGAAGCCGCACAGATACATGATGGCGAAAGTGCCCACCAGGGAAACCGGGACCGCCAGCGTCGGGATCAGTGAAGCCCGCAGGCTGCCCAGGAACAGAAACACCACCAGAATCACCAGAACCACGGCGATCAGCAGGGTCATCTCGGCTTCGTGCAGTGTGGCCTTGATGACCGGCGAGCGGTCCATGGCAATGTTCAGTTTCACGCTGGCAGGCAGGACGGCCTGCAAGGCGGGCAGTTGTTCCTTGATCTGCGCCACCGTCTCGATGATGTTGGCACCGGCCTGACGGTTGATGACCAGCAGCACCGCTGACCTGTCATTGAAGAAACCGCTGTTATAGCGGTTTTCCACCGCGTCGCTGACCTTGGCCACATCCTTGAGGCGCAGCGCAGCGCCGTCCTGATAGCGGATGATCAGCGGAGCGTAATCCTTGGCCTTTTCCAGCTGGTCATTGGCCTGGACCTGCCAGTTATGCTGGCCATCCTCCACCGAACCCTTGGGGCGGCGCACGTTGGAACCGGTGATGGTCGTCCGCACTTCGTCCAGCGACACGCCGTACTGGTCCAGCATGTTGGGCTCAAGTTCGATGCGCACGGCCGGCAGCGAACTGCCTCCAATCTGCACCTCGCCCACACCGGTCACCTGGGACAGGCTCTGGGAAAGAATGGTCGAGGCCAGATCGTAAAGCTGCCCCTTTTCCAGCACATCGGAAGTCAACGTCAGCACCATGATCGGTGCCTGGGAAGGGTTGACCTTCTTGTAGGTCGGCATGCTGCGCATACCGCTGGGCAACAGATTGCGCGAGGCGTTGATTGCAGCCTGCACTTCCCGCGCCGCGCCGTTGATATCCCGATCCAGATCGAACTGCAGAATCACACGGGTCGAACCCTGGCTTGAGCTGCTGCTCATGGTGTTGACGCCGGCGATGGTCCCCAGCGAGCGCTCCAGCGGCGTTGCGACACTGGAGGCCATGATCTCGGGGCTGGCCCCCGGCAGACTGGCCGACACCACGATCACCGGGAAATCCATGTTCGGCAAAGGTGCAACGGGCAGCAGCCTGAAGCTGACCGCGCCCAGCAGCATGATTGCCAGGCTCAGCAGGACGGTGGCGACCGGCCTGCGGATGAAAGGTGCGGAGAGATTCATGCTTCAACCTGTATAGCGTCAGGCTTGCTGCTCCAGCGACGACCCAGCCGGTCGAAATACAGGTAAATCACCGGGGTCGTGAACAGCGTGAGGATCTGGCTGAGCAACAGGCCGCCGACCATCACCAGCCCCAGCGGCTGACGAAGCTCTGCGCCGGAACCGGTGGCCAGCATCAGCGGTATGGCACCGAACAGCGCTGCAAACGTCGTCATCAGGATCGGCCGGAAGCGCAGCAGCGCCGCTTCATAGATAGCCGTCTCGGGGTCGATGCCGCGATTGCGTTCGGCATCCAGGGCGAAGTCGATCATCATGATGGCGTTTTTCTTGACGATACCGATCAGCAGGATGATGCCAATGATGGCGATCATCCCCAGATCGTTACCGCTGATCATCAGGGCCAGCAAGGCGCCCACGGCTGCCGACGGCAGGGTCGAGAGAATGGTGATCGGGTGGATGTAACTCTCGTAGAGCACGCCCAGTACGATGTACATGGTGACCACCGCCGCCAGGATCAGTAAAAGCGTACTGGACAGCGAGGCCTGGAAGGCTGCGGCAGCCCCCTGGAACTGGGTCTGCACGCCAATCGGCATGCCGATGTCCTTCTGCACCTGCTCGATCACTTTCACCGCTTCGCCCAGCGCCACATCCGGCGCGAGGTTGAACGACATCATGACCGCCGGGAACTGCCCCATATGGGCAATCGCCAGTTGTGCCTGACGCTGCTCGACCCTCGCCAGACTCGACAGCTTGACCTGAGCGCCATCGGTGGTCCTGACGTGGATCTGCTCCAGCGCCTTAGGCCCAAGCTCGCTGCCGGCAGCCGCCTGCAATACCACTCGATACTGGCTGGCCTGGGTATAAATGGTGGAAATCTGTCGCTGACCAAAGGCGTCGTACAGCGCGTCGGTGATATTGGCCACGGTGACACCCACACGGCTGGCGGCATCGCGGTCGATCATCAGGTAGACCTGCAGGCCCTTGTCCTGCAGGTCACTGGCAACATCGGTCAATTCGGGGCGTTTGCTCAACGCATCCACCAGCTTGCCGCTCCACAGGCTGAGCAGCTCGGCATCGGGTGACGACATGCTGAACTGATACTGGGTCCGGCTGACCCTGTCCTCGATGGTCAGGTCCTGCACAGGTTGCATGAACAGGCGAATGCCCGACAGACCGTCCAGTTGAGGTTGCAGGCGCTGAATGACCTGCATGGCGGTCAGGTCGCGCTCGCCATGGGGCTTGAGATTGATCAGCAGGCGACCGCTGTTGAGCGTGGCGTTATCGCCATCGACACCTATATAGGAAGACAGGCTGACAACCGCCGGGTCCTTGAGGATGATCTCTGCCAGAGACTGCTGACGCTCACTCATGGCCTTGAACGACACCGACTGCGGTGCCTCGGAAATCCCCTGGATCACGCCGGTGTCCTGCACCGGAAAGAAGCCCTTGGGGACCGCCATATACAGCACGACGGTCAATCCCAGTGTGCCGATTGCCACCAGCAGAGTCAGGGGCTGGTGCTTGAGCACCCAGCGCAGCTTGTCGGCATAGATGCGGATCAGCCAGTCGATCCAGGCGCCGCTGGCACGATAGAAACGGCCCTGCTCTTCTTCCCTGGGCTCACGCTTGAGCAGACGGGCGCACATCATCGGGGTCAGAGTCAGGGAGACCACCAGGGAAATCAGGATCGCCACAGCCAGGGTAATGGCGAACTCCCGGAACAGACGCCCGACCACATCGGCCATGAACAGCAGCGGGATCAATACGGCAATCAGCGACAGGGTCAGCGATATCAGCGTGAAGCCGATCTGCTTCGCGCCCTTCAATGCCGCCTGCATGGGCGTTTCACCCTCTTCGATATGCCTGGAAATGTTCTCCAGCATCACGATCGCATCGTCCACCACAAAGCCGGTGGCGATGGTCAAGGCCATCAGTGTCAGGTTGTTGATGGAAAAACCGGCCAGATACATCACGCCAAAAGTCCCTATCAGGGACAGCGGCACGGCAATCGACGGAATGATGGTCGCGCTCACCCGGCGCAGGAACAGGAAGGTCACCAGCACCACCAGAACGATAGCAATCAGCAGCTCATGCTGAACGTCGGTGACGGAAGCCCGGATGGTCTGGGTGCGGTCAGTCAGCACAATCACGTCCAGCCCGGCCGGCAGGTTGTCCGTGATGCTGGGCAGCAAGGCCTTGATCCGGTCCACCACCTCGATGACGTTGGCACCGGGCTGACGCTGGATATTGAGCAACACGGCCTGATTCTGGTTGGCCCATGCTGCCAGCCGCTCGTTTTCCGCACCATCGACGATCTGCGCCACATCCTTCAGGCGCAACGGCGCGCCGTTGCTGTAGGCCAGAATCAGGTTGGCGTATTCCTCGGGGGACTTGAGCTGGTCGTTGGCATCGAGCATCGATACCCGCGTCGGCCCGTCGAAGTTGCCTTTTGGCTGGTTGACGTTGGAGGCACTGATCAGCGTACGTACATCCGACAGGTTCAGGCCGTTGGCGGCCAGGGCATCGGGGTTCACCTTGATCCGCACCGCCTGACGCTGTCCGCCCGCGATACTGACCATGCCGACGCCGCTGATCTGGGAGATTTTCTGCGCCATGCGCGTATCCACCAAGTCGTTTAGCTTGGGCAGCAGCATGGTTTTAGAGGTAATCGCCAGGGTCAGGACCGGGGTGTCCGCCGGGTTGACCTTGTTATAGACAGGTGGCGCGGGCAAGTCGTTGGGCAACAGGTTGGTTGCGGCATTGATGGCCGCCTGCACTTCCTGCTCGGCCACGTCCATATTGATTTCAAGATTGAAACGCAAGGTGATGACCGACGCGCCGCCCGAACTGGTGGACGCCATCTGGTCCAGCCCCGGCATCTGCCCGAACTGTCGCTCCAGTGGAGCCGTCACGGCACTGGTCATGACTTGCGGGCTGGCACCCGGATATAGCGTCATGACCC
Organism: Pseudomonas cichorii; assembly: GCF_015471405.1. Taxonomy (GTDB): domain Bacteria; phylum Pseudomonadota; class Gammaproteobacteria; order Pseudomonadales; family Pseudomonadaceae; genus Aquipseudomonas; species Aquipseudomonas serbiensis. The sequence goes on along the minus strand of NZ_BLVZ01000001.1, from coordinate 150,872 downwards.
GGATGGTCGGGTAATCCACTTGTGGCAGGGCAGAAACCGGCAGCAAGGTGTAGGCAATCAAACCGGCCAGCACAATGGCCAGCATGCTCAGGGTGGTTGCTACCGGACGCAGGATGAACAGGCGCGACATGTTCATGCTTGGGTTTTTTCCGCCTTGTCGGCCGAGGCCGATTTATCGGTGGCCTTGTCAGGCTTGCCTTGTAACTGCTGGCCCGGCGTGGACGGCACGTCCTTGCTGTCGCTGACCACTTCCACTGCGGCGCCTTCGCGCAGGCGGTCAGTACCTTCGAGCACGACCCGCGCACCTGCGGCCAGGCCTTCCAGGACCACCGTCGAGTTCTCATCGCTCGGGCCGGTCTTGAGCAGATTGATCTTGACCTTCTTGTCGCCGTCCATCGCATAGACGAAGGTACCGTTGGTGCCGAACTGCACAGCAGCCGTGGGTACCAGCACCGCTTGTCTGAGGGTGTCGGCACGCAGGCGCACATTCACGAACTGGTTGGGAAACAGCGCTTCGTCCCGGTTCTCGAAGCGTGCCTTGAATTTCAGCGTACCGGTGGCGACATCGATCTGATTGTCCAGGCTGGCGAGCACGCCAGTGGCCTGTAGCTTGATGTCACCCCTGTCCCAGGCTTCCACGGGCAACTGGTCGCCACTGCGATAACGGGTGATGACTGCCGAAAGCTCTTTCTCCGGCAAGGTGAAGTTGACCGAGATCGGCTGGATCTGGGTAATCACTACCAGTGCCGTGGTGTCGTTGGCGGCGACAAGGTTGCCGACATCCAGTTGCTTGAGGCCGACACGACCGGCAATCGGTGCCTTGATACGGGTGAAGTCCAGGTTGAGCCTGGCCTCTGCCACTGCGGCCTGATTGGACTTGATCGTCCCCTGATACTGGTTGACCAGCGACTCGGCAGTGTCCAGCGTCTGCTTGGCGATACTGTCTTCAGCGAACAGCCCGCGGTAGCGTTGCACATCGAGCTGAGCGTTTTTCAGCAGCGCCTGATTGGTCGCCAGGGTGCCTTCAGCCTGCTGCAACGCGACCTGATAGGTACGCGGATCGATTTCGGCCAGCAGATCGCCCGCCTTGACCATCTGCCCTTCCTGGAAGTGAAGCCGGACCAGCTCACCAGCCACCCGGCTGCGCACATTGATGGTGTTGGTCGCGGTGACCGTGCCCAGCGCCTTGTAATAGATCGGGAAGTCGCCCTGGGTTACCGGAGCGACCCGCACCGGAACCGCTACCGCCGAACCGCCGAACCCCGGACGCGCCATGCCTCTGCCCGGCCCGGCCGCACCGCCAGCGGCAGGAGCCTTGCCAGCCTCGGCTCCCTTGTGTGAAGAGGACGCAGGCCAGAACCACCAGCACAAACCGACGATAACCAACAGGACCAACAGACTGATCAACCAGCGACGGGAATTACGGGGGCCAGACGATTGCATGAATAAATCAACCATTACAGGTGGGGTTCTTCAGGAGGCTGAACAATAAGCACAGATGAGCTGCAAGCAAAGCGCCTTTACCAAGCGCTTACTTTTGTTAAACGGTTGAAGCACAAATAAAAAAACGGCCTGAACGGATTCAGGCCGCTGAAGTGTTGCAACGTATTACTTCAATACAGCCAGAGCCGCTTCATAGTTCGGCTCTTCGGCGATTTCCGAAACCAGCTCGCTGTGCAATACATTGTTGTTTTCGTCCAGGACGACAACAGCACGAGCAGTCAGGTGAGCCAGAGCACCATCGGCGATTTCAACGCCGTAGTTCTTGCCGAAATCGGCACTGCGGAAAGAAGACAGGTTCTGGACGTTCTCCAGACCTTCCGAGCCACAGAAGCGAGCCTGGGCGAATGGCAGGTCAGCGGAGATACACAGTACGACCGCGTTGTTCACCTCATTGGCCTGAGCATTGAACTTGCGCACGGAAGTCGCGCAGGTCGGCGTGTCGACGCTTGGGAAAATGTTCAGCACTTTACGCTTGCCCGCGAAGTCCGCCAGAGTCACATCGGCAAGGCCGGCACCCACCAGTGTGAAGGCAGGAGCGACACTGCCAGTCTTCGGCAGATCGCCAGCGATTTGTACAGGGTTGCCTTTGAGCGTTACTTGAGCCATGAAACCAAGTCCTTTTTACAGAGTTTTGGAAGAGCCGGAAGTTAACCACGAAAGTGACCAAGTACCTATATCGGATATTTCCGAAACGGGTACGAGATAGAGCCTTCGCGCTAAAAATCCCGTTTATAGAAAATATCCAGCGAACTGGCAATACCGCTGGCCGCTTCCAGATATACCCTTTTGCTCAGCATATAGCGCAACGCAATGGTATTGGCCGGCTCGAACACGCCTACGCCATAACGCAGGCTGAGTTTTTCGGTGATCTTGCCGCTGGCCACGACATTGGTCTTGTTGCCGGTCCCCGTGGTGTCGAGTTCAAAGTCCTTGATCCCGAGGTTGTCGGCCAGTTTTCCGGTAGTGGAAGCACTTCCCGCTACCCCCAGCGCCAGGGCCGCCTGGGCCACCATATTGTTGTCTTCACCGGTATTGCCCAGGGGCCTGCCCATTACCAGATATGAAAGCGCCTGCTCCTGGCTCATGGCCGGCTCGGAAAACACTTCGGTGGTGGGCTGCTCGGCGCTGCCTGTCAGCCGGATACCGGCGATGATGTCGTCGGTCTGGCGAATCGCTTCAATATCCAGATATGGCTGATCGATGGGGCCTGCAAACAGCAGGCGGGCCTTGCGAATGGTCAGGCGCTGGCCATAGGCACGATAACGCCCATCATTGAGGTTCAGTTCGCCACGGGTATCGAGGTTGTCGCCAATATGCACATGACCAGCAAGATTCGCTGTCAGCCCGAAGCCGCTGAATGCCAGTTTTTCCTGACCGACCTCGACATCGATATCCATCGCCATGGCCAGCGGCGGCGCGCCCTCTTCGGTCTGTTGCCCCACGATGACCGTATCGCCCGACAACTTCACCGTAGACGGCGGCAACTCGCGCACCGTGATCGTGCCCTTGGGCACCAGTACCTTGCCGGAAATGCCCAGCCGGTCGTTGTGCATGGAGATTTTCAGATCGGGCGCCGCTTCCACGGCGACATAAGGCTCGACGGTAATCGGCAGGCGCGAGCCCTTGAGGTTGATATCCACCAGCAAGGCCTGCCCCCAGGCCACCTGCCCGCTCACGGTTCCCTGCCCGTTCGAGCCGCTTCTCCAGCCGCCATCGAGCTGCACGCTTTCCCCGGCAATCAGGGCCTGCACCTTCAAACCCTGCAACTCCATCGGAAGCTCGGGACCGGAAACCTCGCCATCATCGAGGCGGATGCTGCCATTGACCTGAGGCGCCAGCAGGCCACCAGACAGACGGCCATTGCCGCTCAGACGACCATTGAGCTTCTGCACCATAGGCACGAAGGGCCGTGCCACGGACACATCAAGACCGGACAGACTGAAATCGCCACTCAGGCTCTTGTTGCGCGATAACGGATCGATACGCACATCAAGCAGCAGCCTGCCCAGTTTCTCGCCATCGAAATCCAGCCGCGAGTCAATACGCTGGGGCTTCAGGGTGCTGCTGAGCTTCAGGCTTCGATAGGGAAAATCCAGCCATTGGTCCTTTTCCCGAACCCGCAGCGTACCGTTACTGGCATCGACCGTGATTTGCCCATCAGGACCGGCCGCAGGCATGTCGAGTTTTACATCCGCGTTGAGCGAACCTTTCCAGGCGAAATCCCTGGGCAGCCATTGAGCCAGGCTTTCCAGAGGGAAGTTCTTCAGTTGATAGCGCAGGCGCGGATCGGGCAGCAGGCGCTGATCCTCAGCACAGAGGCTGGCCTGTCCGGACGCCCAGCAATGGGCACCGAAGTTGACCTTGCCGTCAGCCAGACGCTCAAGCTTCGCTGGCCGCTGCAATTGCCAGTCCTGCCCGCCGCTCTGAATGGCACCGCTGGCCAGACGCCCACGCCAGTTACCCTGATCCAGAGCACCATCCAGTGCCAGGGCCATTTTCAGCAGCGGGCCTTGCAGGTCGAGCTTCATCTGCTGGTTCTTGAGCGTGCCCTGCCCATTGACGGTCAAGGTTCCCAACGCCGTGTTACCCGCCTGAATACCACTGCCCTTGAGGTCGACCGTTGCCCGCTGGGCCTGATCGAGCTTTGCCGCCAGCGTCAGGTTTTGCAGGCGATTGTCCTGCAAGGCCAGTTGCGCGCCTTGCAGGTCAAGCTGGCCCTGGGGAGCCTGGAGCGTCCCGGCCAGATTCAGTTTTCCGTTGAGCCGCCCTTGCAACCTAGGCCATAGCTGCCCCAGACGTGGCAGATTGAGGTCCAGTTGACCCGCGAGGCGCTGCTGCAAACTGCCGCTCCCCTGAATCCGGTTATCACCCAGGCGTATATCCAGCGCACTGAGGTTCCACTGCTCACCCGCGCCATCGGCCTTGGCCATCAATACAGCGGGTTGCCCACGCAAACGGCCTTTGAGATCGAGGTCGGCATTGAGCTCAAGCCTTTCGTTTTTCAATTGCCCCTTGCTACGCAGCGCACCCGCCAGAGTGCCCGGCAGCTCTGCAACCCAATAGGACGGATCGAGAGATGCCAGGTCCAGAGCCGTGTCCCAGCCGATGCCATCGGCGAATTGCAGGTTCAGATGACCGCTGGCCTTGCCCTGCCCTGCGACCAGTGCCAGTTGCGGCAGGTACACCCGCTGCAAATTGCCACTGAACGGGCTACCCAGGCTGAAAGCGCCCGCGGGGCCATCCAGGTCTGAGCTGAAATTGCCCAGATACTGGCCATCGGTATAGGAAATCTCGCCAGTGAACTTGCGCAAGCTGACCTGAGGCTCGCTCGCCAACGGATAAAGCCGCTGCCACGGGAAATCCAGCCAGTCGATTTTCGCATCGGCCTTGAACTCGTTTTCCCAGTTCAACTGACCGTTGAGGGTGAGATGTTGTTGATCACTGGCCGTCAGTTGCAGCGCCGCGATATCCGCGCCTTTGGCATCGACCCGCCCTTGCAGCGCCAGAGCGACCGGACCTTGCTCGGCTGGCAGGCTGGCGCTGCCGGTTATCTGGTAGCCACTGTCGAGGTTACCTTGGGCATTGAGCAGCACCTGCTCAAGCTGCAAGGTATCCGGCAGTCCGGCACTGGGTTTGAAGCGCTCGGAGGTGATGTTCAGCCTGGCTGGCAGATGCTCGGCCAGCGCTTGCAACTCACCGCTCAATTGCCCTTGCAGGTAGCCGCTGCTGTCCGCCTTGAGGTGCAGGGTCTTGAGCAGTTCGCCGGTGATATCCAGCGCCAGTGCCCAGGGCTTTCCGTCCTGAGGTGGCAGTTGCAAGGTGCCTTTGGCAGTCAGCGGCCAGTTGCCCTCGGGCGTCAACAGGCCGGCAAGGTCGAGGACCAGGCTGTCGCGCTGCAAATGGGCCGAATCGATTTGCAGCCCATCGGCAGTCCAGTGCGCCGCCAGCTTCAGATTGTTCAGTTGCTCGACGCCGTCCAGTTGCAAACTGCCCAGTTGTACGTCATTCAGGCGAATCGCCAGTGGCAGCTTCAATTGTGGCAAGGTCAGAGGACCTTCGTTGGCAGGCTCATCACTGGCGGTGAAGTGCATGCGAACCTGAGCGGCATGCAATTGTTCGACACACAGGGTCATTTTCAAGAGACAGGCAGGCGTCCAGTCGAACTCGACGGCAGTGACTTCGACACGATCCTCGCCTTGCTGCCAGAGCACTGTGTCAGCACGCCATTGCCCGCCCAGCCGGCCACTGAAATTATCCACCTGCACACCGGGCATCCGCGCCAACAGCCACTGACTGCCACCTTGCGTGCCCACCGCCAGCCATGTGCCAACGACCAACAACAGCAGCACCGTAACCAGACTCAGGCCGGCCATTTTCGCCGCGCGCTTCATATTCAGACGCTTCACAGTTCCGGTCCCATGGAGAAGTGCAGACGAATCCCGCCGTCATCGTCCAGCGCACGGGCCAGATCCAGACGCAACGGCCCGACCGGTGAAACCCAGCGCACACCGAAGCCTACGCCGGTCTTCATGCTCGGCAGCTCAAGGTTATTGAAGGAGTTGCCCTGATCGACAAAAGTCGCCAGACGCCACTTTTCGGCGATGGAATATTGATACTCGACGCTGCCAGCCACCATGTAGCGGCCGCCGATACGATCGCCATCGGAGTTGGTCGGCGACAGGGTCTGATAGTCGTAACCGCGAACGCTCTGGTCACCACCGGCAAAAAAACGCAGCGACGGCGGGATGGACTTGTAGCCATTGGTGAGGTTGCCCCCGAACTGCACACGCCCAAGAAAACGGTGATTATGCGCCACAGTGGTCAGGCCCTTGAGCAACACGTTGCCATGGAACAGGTTGGCGTCGGACATCACGCCCTCCTTGGCCACCTGAGCATCGAACTGCAGTCGGTAGCCGTGGCTTGGGTCGATGCGATTGTCACTGCGCAGGAACGAATAACTGATACCGGGCATCAGCAAGGTGCTCAGGCCACTGTCATCGCCCAGTCGGTACTCTTCACGCTGCCACTTGAGGGAAACCACCCGCTCCCAGCCGCTGGGCAACTTGCTGTGCCATTCAGGGCCGACCGTGAGCAGCTTGCTGAGGCTGTCGGTGCCCGCGATTTCTTCATATTGATAGCCACCGGCAAAACGCAGCTTGTCGGTCAGCGGTGGATCGAGCGGCACGTCGTACCACAGGCCCACGTTCTGCCGAGGTGCAGACAGCTCCGTTTCGAAGCCATAACTGTGCCCTTGGGGATTGGCCCAGTGACGAGTCCAGTTGGCCTTGCCCCGCGGCCCGACGTCAGTGGAAAAGCCCAGCCCAAGCCCCATGGTGCGCGGTTTGCGGGTTTCCAGTTGCACGGTCACCGGGATGACTTGCCCAACGGCGGCAGTCGGTGCAGCGTCCACACGGACACCCTCGAAATAACCGCTGGCCTGCATGGCCTGATTGAGTTCGGCGATCAGTTGCGAGTCATAGGGTGTGTTTTCCTTGAACGGCACCATGCGCTTGAGCAGGTCATCGTCGAGGGGCGAGTCACCACTGAACACCACTTTGCCCAGGGAATAGCGCGGACCGCTGTCATAGACCAGATCGATGTCCGCCACCCCGGCCCGCGGATCTATCGCCAGACGTTGGCTGGTGAAGCGTCCGCTGAAAAAGCCGTAGCGCGATGCCTGATTCTGGATCAGACGCTTGGCGTCTTCGTAATGACCATGGTTAAGCACCGCACCCGGCGCCAGCGCCTGGCTTTTCGGAACCTGAAAAGCCTTCAGGGAAGCAGCCGGCCCGTCGATGCGCACCGTCACATTGCGCAGGCGGATCGGCTCACCCGGCTGGATATTGATGACCAGCTTCGGGTCCTTGTCGCCTGTCACCTGACTGTCGATTCGAGCCTGATAGTAGCCCAGCGCCTGGGCCGCCTTCTGCGCCTGCTCTTCGGCGCCCAGGCTGAAGTGTTGCAAGGCTTCGGCGTCACGCTCGCCAAGGCTGCCCACATATCCTTCGACGTTGGCTTTGAGTTCCGGATTCGCGGGCTTGATCCTGACATCCAGGCTGGCTTGGGCAAGGGCCGTTGCACTCAAGGACATCAGCAGCACGCTACTGAGCGTTGTTAAAAACTTCATATGGGCACGGATGCTAACACGACCGACGGGGTGCGCTGGAACACGTCAATAAGTCGAACTTTCAATCCCTTACGTCATTACAGGCGGTAAAACCTGAGGATATGGTCAGAAAAAAGCCTGCTTTCGGACAGGCCCCACAATTATTTCGGCTATTTCTACAAAGCCCTGGCGCCAAGGCAACGCACGGATGAGAGTGGATGGCGCCAGTACAGTTCCAGCAATCCATCCAGCGTAGCAGCCGACGGCATGCTGGCCGTAAATCAGCGGGTCGGCTAGCATCGCTTCTTTGCATGAATCCAGGACTGCCGCTTTATGAAAATTGTCTCGTTCAACATCAACGGTCTGCGTGCCCGACCGCATCAGCTGGCGGCGCTGATCGAAAAACATCAGCCTGACGTGATTGGTCTGCAGGAAACCAAAGTCTCCGATGAGCAGTTCCCCCAGGCCGAAATCGAAGCCCTTGGCTACCACGTCCACTTCCATGGCCAGAAAGGCCATTACGGTGTCGCCCTGCTCTCGCGCAATATGCCGCTGGCCCTGCACAAGGGTTTCGAGGGCGATGACGAAGAGGCACAGAAGCGTTTCATCTGGGGCACCTACGCCGACAGCAATGGCCAGCCGGTCACCATCATGAACGGCTACTTCCCTCAGGGTGAAAGCCGCGACCACCCCACCAAGTTTCCCGCCAAGCAACGCTTTTACAGCGACTTGCAGGCGCTGCTGGAAAACCGGTTCAGTAATGATCAGCCACTGATCGTCATGGGCGATGTGAATATTTCTCCTCAGGACTGCGATATCGGTATCGGCCCGGATAATGCCAAGCGCTGGCTGAAAACCGGCAAATGCAGCTTCCTGCCGGAAGAACGCGAATGGATGGAGCGCCTGAAGAACTGGGGCCTGGTCGACAGCTTCCGCCACCTGAACCCGGAAGTGGCCGATCAGTTCAGCTGGTTCGACTACCGCAGCCGCGGCTTTGAGGACAGCCCCAAGCGCGGTCTGCGAATCGACCTGATCATGACCTCCACCGGCCTGCAACCGCGCATCAAGGCCGCCGGTGTGGACTACGAATTGCGCGGCATGGAAAAACCTTCGGATCACGCACCGATCTGGCTTGAATTGAGCTGACAAATGCCGAGATGCCGGCTTGCAAGACAAGTCGGCTCTCGCAAGTCCTGTCACCCCACCAATCGTCATATTTCAGCAATCTATCTGTCTTATTCTGCCGACACTTTCCACAATACAAGGTGACGCAGATGCTGCGCGCTCTGCTTTCCGCACTGGCGATCTCTTGCGCCATCCTGCCCGGCATGACCCAGGCAGCGTTGCCCGTTCCGGCAGATGGTCGCCCGGCCCTGCGCATCCAGGGCTCCAACACCATCGATGCGCAACTGGGCCCGGAACTGGTCGAAGGCCTGATGCGCCAGCAAGGCCTGCAATCACTGCAAACATTGCCCGGAACCCAGCAAAACGAAGCCCGCGTGACAGGCATGACGTCTGCCGGGCAGTCCGTCATCACAGAAATTGCCGCTCATGGCTCAGGCACCGGATTCAGTGCCCTTAAGGCTGGCAATGCCGATATTGCCGCGTCTTCGCGGCCGATCAAGGATCAGGAAGCACTGGATCTGGCGAATCTTGGCGATCTGAAAAGCCCTGAAGGCGAGCAAGTGATCGCCATCGACGGCGTGGCGGTCATCCTGCATCCGGGCAATCCGCTGCGTCAGCTCTCCACCCTGGAACTGGCGCGCATCTTTTCGGGGGAAGTTCAGGACTGGGAAGAAGTCGGCGGCAAGGCCGGAGCGATCCATCTGTATGTGCGCGATGAGAAATCCGGCACGTATGAAACCTTCAAGGAACTGGTCCTGGCCAGAAACGGCAAGACACTGTCGCGTCAGGCCAAGCGCTTCGAGTCCAGCGAGCAGTTGTCCGATGAAGTCAGCAAGGATCGCAACGCAATTGGCTTCATCGGCCTGCCCTATGTGCGTCATGCCAAGGCCGTGGCGGTTGCCGACGGTGATTCAAAAGCGATGCTCCCGACTGTCAGCCTGATTGCGACCGAGGATTACCCGCTCTCAAGGCGCCTGTATCTGTACGTTCCGCCCAAGGTGAAGCATGAATGGGCTCAGGCACTGGTTCAGTTTGCGCAAAGCGCCGAAGGCCAGGACATCGTGGCCCGCAACGGTTTTGTAGCGCAGACCGTTCAGGCCATGAAAGTCCAGGCCACAGCGCAGATGCCCGAGGACTATCAGGCATTGACCCGTCAGGCCGAGCGCCTGTCGGTCAACTTCCGCTTTGCCCAGGGCAGCGCCCGGCTCGACAACAAGGCGAAACTCGACTTGAGGCGCGTGGTGGACTACCTGAAAACCCACGAAAAGCTGAATCAGCAAGTCACTCTGGTAGGGTTTGGTGACGCCAAGAATGACTCGGCGCGAGCCACACTGCTTTCCCGGCTGCGCGCCATGGCGGTACGCCGGGAACTGCAGAAAAACGGCGTGACCTTCCGTGAAATACTGGGCTTTGGCGATGAAATGCCAGTCGCGGGCAACGACGCCGACGATGGCCGGATCAAGAATCGGCGGGTTGAAGTCTGGGTGAACTGAACCCGCTCCCCGGCACACTCACTTCTGCGGCAGGTACTTGCCCAGCTCGAACTTGCCGATTGCCGCACGGTGTACTTCGTCCGGGCCGTCAGCCAGGCGCAGAGTGCGCTGCATGGCATACATGTAAGCCAACGGAAAGTCATTGGAAACCCCGGCGCCGCCATGCATCTGGATGGCACGGTCAATGACTTTCAGAGCCACGTTCGGTGCAACCACCTTGATCTGGGCAATCTCGCTCCTGGCCACCTTGTTGCCCACGGTATCCATCATGTAAGCGGCCTTGAGGGTCAGCAGGCGCGCCATATCGATCTCCATGCGCGAATCCGCGATCCTGTCGATATTGCCGCCCAACAGGCCCAGCGGCTTGCCGAATGCAACGCGACTGGACGCTCGCTGGCACATCAACTCCAGGGCACGCTCGGCCATGCCGATCGAACGCATGCAGTGGTGGATACGCCCCGGCCCCAGACGGCCCTGAGCAATTTCAAAACCACGCCCCTCGCCCAACAAGACATTGCCGTAAGGCACGCGGACATTCTCGAACAGCACCTCGGCATGACCATGAGGCGCATCGTCATAGCCAAAGACCGGTAACGGCCGCACGATTTTCACGCCGGGCGTGTCCGCAGGCACCAGAATCATGGAGTGCTGCTGATGACGCGGGCCGTCGGGACTGGTCAGGCCCATGAAGATCAGGATCTTGCAGCGAGGGTCACAGGCACCCGAGGTCCACCACTTGCGGCCGTTGATGACCCACTCGTCGCCATCGCGCTCGGCGCGGGCCGCCATGTTGGTCGCATCCGAGGAAGCCACATCGGGCTCGGTCATGGCGAATGCCGAACGGATCTCACCGCGCAGCAGAGGCTCCAGCCATTGCTGCTTCTGCTCTTGGGTCGCGTAGCGGACCAGCACTTCCATATTGCCGGTGTCCGGAGCCGAGCAGTTGAAGGGCTCAGGCCCGAGCAGCGAGCGACCCATGATTTCTGCCAGGGGCGCGTACTCAAGATTGGTCAGGCCCGCACCCAGCTTCGACTCGGGCAGGAACAGGTTCCACAAGCCTTGTTCTTTGGCCCTGGCCTTGAGCTCTTCCATGATTGCCGTGGGCTGCCAGCGGTCACCTTCCGCCACCTGGCGCTCGAACACAGGTTCAGCGGGATAGACGTAAGTGTCCATGAATGCAGTGACACGCTCGCGCAGTTCCTGCACTTTCGGGGAATAGGCAAAGTCCATGGGCAGCTACCTTCTCAAGGGAATCGAGGTCATGGAAGGATGCTAAAGAACCCATCGGCATTTATCTAATCTATTCTCGGCGTATATAAACATTCATAACCAATATATGATCGAGCCACGCTGCGGCATAAGCAGTGATCCTACAAGAACGACAAGAGGCGCCCTCCAATGAACCTGAGCAAGGTTGATCTCAATCTTTTCATTGTCTTCGACGCCATTTATACCGAAGCCAATCTGACACGAGCCGGCCAGATCGTTGGCATTACCCAGCCAGCGGTATCCAATGCATTGGCGCGACTGCGTGAAACCTTCAACGACCCGTTGTTCGTGCGTACGGCCCAAGGCATGGTGCCTACCCCCATGGCCCAGAACATCATCGGCCCGGTCCGCAATGCCTTGTCACTGCTGCGTGTGTCGGTGCAGGAAAGCCGCATCTTCAATCCGTTGCAGGCCATCAAGAATTACCGCATCAGCATGACCGACCTGACCGAAGCGGTGATCCTGCCTCTGCTATTCCAGCGCTTACGTCGTCAGGCACCGGCGGTGACCATCGAAAGCTTCCTGTCAAAGCGTCGCGAAACCACCAAGGAACTGGCTGCCGGTCGCCTGGACTTTGCTGTCGATGCACCACTCAATACCGACCCGCAAGTGCGTCACGTCAAACTGATGGAAGACAAATACGTCTGCGCCATGCGCAAGGGCCACCCTATGGCAGGCAAGACAACCCTGAGCCTGGATGATTATCTGGCACAGGCGCACATTCATATTTCCAGCCGCCGCAGTGGCCTGGGGCATGTGGACCTGGCACTGGGCAAGATGGGTATCCAGCGCAAGATCGCATTGCGCTCCCAGCACTATTTGATGGCAACTCAGGTGCTCCAGCAGACCGATATGGTCATGACTGTGCCCGAACGTTTTTCCCGCCGTCACGATCTGCACTACGTTTGCTTGCCCGTCAGTGATGTGCCTGCGGTCGAAACCCATCTTTACTGGCATGAAAGCACTGACCAGGACCCGGCCAATCGCTGGATGCGCGAGCAGCTTATTGAGCTGTGCCAGCGGGTAACGGCGCAGGAAAACAACCCAAAAAGAGAATTAACAACATAACTCAATATACTGATAAATATATATTTTTATCTTTAAGTTAAAGCTATTTCTAGCTTTAACTTCGCCATCTCACAGCGGCACTGGCTTGACGTATACGTTAAGCCAGCCTTAGGTTACCCCAAAGGTTTCCCCGCCGAGCAAAGCCATGACCAGCCCGACCTACAGCATCTCCGACCTCGCCCGCGAACTGGACATCACCACCCGCGCCATTCGCTTTTACGAGGAGCAAGGCATGCTGAGCCCCGAAAGACGGGGCCTTGAACGCATCTACTCCGCCCGCGACAAAGTCACCCTCAAGCTGATCCTGCGTGGCAAGCGCATTGGTTTCTCCCTTGCCGAATGCAAGGAGTTGATCGAGTTGTATGACCCCCACGGCGGCAATCACAAGCAATTGCACACCATGCTAGGCAAGATCGAAGAGCGTCGCGGCCAGCTGGAGCAGCAACTTCTGGACATCCAGCAGATGCAGCTGGAGCTGGATACGGCAGAGGAACGCTGCCGCGCCGCATTGGATAAAACCCTTTCAGATCAATTATCTGAATGATAAACCTCGACAAAATATGAGGTCCAAGCGCCATGCATTTACCTCAACGTGTTCGCCTGGTGGAGGTAGGCCCCAGAGATGGCCTGCAAAACGAAGCACGCCCGGTCGGCCTCAATGACAAGGTGCAACTGATCGAAGACCTGGCAACGGCAGGACTGAAACATATCGAGACCGGCAGCTTCGTATCGCCCAGATGGGTGCCGCAGATGGCCGACTCCGCCGAAGTCTTTGCCCGTCTTCATCGCCTGCCCGATGTCACCTATTCAGCCCTGACACCCAACCTCAAAGGTTTCGAGGATGCACTGGCGGCCGGCGTTCGGGAGGTAGCGGTATTTGCCTCAGCCTCCGAAGCCTTTTCACAGCGCAATATCAATTGCTCCATCAGTGAAAGCCTGGAACGTTTTCTGCCAGTGATGGCCGCGGCCCACCTGCATGGCATTGCGGTGCGAGGCTATGTCTCGTGCGTGCTGGGCTGCCCTTATGAGGGCAAGGTTTCGCCCCGGCAGGTTTCGTCCGTGGCCAACGAACTGATCGCCATGGGCTGCTACGAAGTTTCTCTGGGCGACACCATCGGCACCGGCACGCCAGGCGCTACCCGGGAATTGTTCAACGCGGTCGCCGGGCAGATTCCCCGCGGCAAACTCGCCGGGCATTTCCATGACACCTATGGCCAGGCATTGGCCAATATCTACGCCAGCCTGCTGGAGGGAATCGGGGTATTCGACAGCTCGGTCGCCGGACTTGGCGGCTGCCCTTACGCCAAGGGCGCCAGCGGCAATGTCGCAACGGAGGATGTGCTGTATATGCTCGGCGGCCTGGGTATCGACACCGGTATCGATCTGGACCTGCTGATCACTGCTGGTCAGCGAATCTGTACGGTGCTGGAACGCCGAAACGGATCGAAAGTGGCCCTGGCCCGCCTGCACATCTGAGAAAGGTCATTGGTCGGCGAGACGGTGCGGCAACTTGTCACAGAGTGTTACCCTCACCACTGATCAGTTCAGTGAAAACGGGTAACACGGAAACATTCAGAGACTGACGGGCCAGCCCATCAGCCTCCGGAATCCCGCCAAAGCCCCGGTTTTAAAGGGCTTCATAAAAACTGGCACGGGTTCTGCTATATCTCTTGTACAACAAGAACAAGAAAACGCAGCAATCCAATAAAAACAATATGTATCGGCTCTGACATAACAAGAACAACACGGACAGAGGCGCAGCTAACAGATTTTTTTGGAGTGGATAGCTTTTCAGAGGCCCTTGTAACCAAGGGTGCTCGCAACCGGACAGAGAACAATAAAACTACCTTCAGGTAGCTCCAGTACTGGTTGGATCGACAAGATAAAAGCCACATCAGCGCTCAAAAAAATACGTTTGCTCTTGATCCCGAATGGGGATCGCTCAAAAAAGATGTGAAGGGCCAGGTCGCCAAAAACAATAAAAGGCCTCCCGAAAAACAAAAAAGAGCATGCAAAGAAACCTTGAAGGGGAGCCCAGGCTCCCCTTCGTGCTTTCCGATATTCAGCTTTACAGCCCTTCTCCTTCCTCTCGCGCCTCCGGCATTGACACTTTGGCAGTTACAGGTTTACGTTAACGTAAAGGTCATAGCCAATCCGCCAAAAATAAAACTGGAGCGCTATTCATGATCTACCCCAGCCTGAACTTCGCCCTGGGCGAAACCATCGACATGCTGCGCGACCAGCTTCAGTCCTTTGTCGCATCCGAACTCTCTCCTCGTGCCGCGCAGATCGACAGGGACAACCTGTTCCCGGCCGATATGTGGCGCAAGTTCGGGGAAATGGGCCTCCTGGGCATCACGGTCAGCGAGGAATATGGCGGCGCAGGTCTTGGCTACCTGGCCCATGTGGTCGCCATGGAAGAAATCAGCCGCGGGTCGGCCTCGGTCGCCCTCTCCTATGGCGCGCACTCGAACCTGTGTGTCAACCAGATCAATCGCAATGGCACCCCGGCGCAGAAAGCCCGCTATCTGCCCGCATTGATCAGTGGCGAACATGTCGGTGCCCTGGCCATGAGCGAGCCCAATGCCGGCTCCGACGTGGTTTCGATGAAGCTTCGGGCCGAGCGGCATAGCGACCGCTTCGTACTCAATGGCAGCAAGACCTGGATCACCAACGGCCCGGACGCCAACACCTATGTGATCTACGCCAAGACAGACCCGGAACAAGCTGCACATGGCATCAGTGCCTTTATCGTCGAGCGCGACTGGAAAGGTTTCACCCGCAGCAACAAGTTCGACAAGCTCGGCATGCGTGGCTCAAATACCTGCGAGCTGTTTTTCGATGATGTGGAAATCCCGGAAGAAAACCTGCTGGGGCCGCTCAATGGTGGCGTGAAAGTATTGATGAGCGGCCTGGATTACGAGCGCGTCGTGCTGTCTGGCGGCCCGACCGGGATCATGCAGGCCTGCATGGATGTGGTATTGCCCTATATCCACGACCGCAAGCAGTTCGGCCAGAGCATTGGCGAATTTCAGCTCATTCAGGGCAAGGTCGCTGACATGTACACCCAGCTCAATGCCAGCCGCGCCTATCTGTATGCGGTCGCCCAGGCCTGCGACCGAGGCGAGACCACCCGCAAGGATGCCGCCGGGATCATTCTCTACAGCGCCGAGCGGGCGACACAAATGGCGCTGGATACCATCCAGATTCTGGGCGGCAACGGTTACATCAATGAATTCCCGGCCGGTCGCCTGCTGCGCGACGCCAAGCTGTACGAGATCGGTGCGGGCACCAGTGAAATCCGGCGCATGCTGATTGGCCGCGAACTGTTCAACGAGACCCGCTGACTTCCGGAGTGTTTCATGACCATTCTGACCAGCCGAATCAATACGCGCTCCCCCGAATTCGCCAGCAACCATGCGGCCCTGCTGGAGCAGGTCAATGAGTTGCGCCGTCTGCTGGCCAAGGTTCATGAGGGTGGCGGCAGCAAGGCACAGGAACGCCACACTTCCCGAGGCAAACTGTTACCTCGCGAGCGCATCAACCGCTTGCTGGACCTTGGCTCGCCGTTTCTGGAAATCGGGCAACTGGCGGCCCATACCGTCTATGACGAAGAGGTGCCGGCTGCCGGAGTGATCGCAGGCATTGGCCGGGTTGAGGGCGTGGAATGCATGATTGTCGCCAATGACGCAACGGTCAAAGGCGGCTCGTACTACCCGTTAACCGTCAAAAAGCACCTGCGCGCCCAGGCCATCGCCCAGCAGAATCGCCTGCCCTGCATTTATCTGGTGGATTCGGGTGGTGCCAACCTGCCTCGTCAGGATGAAGTGTTTCCGGATCGCGAACACTTCGGGCGGATCTTTTTCAATCAGGCCAACATGAGTGCCATGGGCATCCCGCAGATTGCCGTGGTCATGGGTTCCTGCACGGCTGGCGGTGCCTATGTGCCCGCCATGGCCGACGAAGCGATCATGGTGCGTCAACAGGCCACGATCTTCCTGGCCGGGCCGCCACTGGTAAAGGCTGCCACCGGCGAAGTGGTGAGTGCTGAAGACCTGGGCGGCGCGGATGTGCATTGCCGGACCTCCGGGGTGGCCGATCACTATGCCGAGAATGATGAACACGCCCTTGAACTGGCCCGCCGCAGTGTCGCCAACCTCAACTGGCGCAAGCAGGGCCAACTGAACATCACCACGCCCATTGCGCCCTTGTATGCCAGCGACGAGTTGTATGGCGTGATTCCGGTCGAAGCCAAGCAGCCCTTCGATGTACGCGAAGTCATTGCGCGGCTGGTGGACGGCTCGGTACTGGATGAATTCAAGGCCTTGTTCGGTACCACGCTGGTCTGCGGCTTTGCCCGGCTGCATGGCTATCCTGTCGCGATCCTCGCCAATAACGGCATCCTGTTCGCCGAAGCCGCGCAGAAAGGCGCGCACTTTATCGAGCTGGCCTGTCAGCGCGGCATCCCGCTGCTGTTCCTGCAAAACATCACCGGTTTCATGGTCGGCCAGAAATACGAAAGCGGCGGCATTGCCAAGCACGGCGCCAAACTGGTGACCGCTGTAGCCTGCGCCAGAGTACCCAAGTTCACGGTGATCATCGGCGGCAGCTTCGGGGCCGGGAACTATGGCATGTGCGGTCGCGCCTATGACCCGCGCTTCCTGTGGATGTGGCCCAACGCCCGGATCGGTGTAATGGGCGGCGAACAGGCTGCAGGCGTGCTGGTGCAGGTCAAGCGTGAACAGGCCGAACGCAGCGGCCAGACCTTCAGCGAACAGCAACAGACCGAACTGAAACAGCCGATCCTCGATCAGTACGAGCATCAGGGGCACCCTTACTACTCCAGCGCCCGCCTCTGGGACGACGGCGTCATCGACCCGGCCCAGACCCGCGACATTCTGGCCCTGGCGCTTTCGGCCTCGCTCAACGCGCCCATCGAACCCACTACTTTCGGCCTGTTTCGCATGTAACCAGGGGATAGACCATGACGCCCTTCACCACCGTGACCCTGATCGACGACCCACGCGGCTTTGCCACTCTCTGGCTCAATCGCCCGGAAAAGCACAACGCCTTCAATGCGCAGATGATTCGCGAACTGATCCTGGCCCTGGATGAGGTGCAGGCCAATGCCAGCCTGCGTTTCCTGCTGATTCGCGGCCATGGCAAACATTTCAGCGCGGGTGCCGATCTGAGCTGGATGCAACAGGCAGCGGATCTGGACTACAACACCAATCTGGACGATGCCCGGGAACTGGCCGAACTGATGTACAACCTGGCCAAACTGAAAATCCCCACGCTGGCCGTGGTCCAGGGCGCGGCATTTGGCGGCGCACTGGGCCTGATCAGTTGCTGCGATCTGGCGATTGGCGCGCAAGAGGCGCAGTTCTGCCTGTCAGAAGTACGGATCGGCCTGGCTCCTGCGGTCATCAGTCCGTTCGTGGTCAAGGCCATCGGCGAGCGTGCAGCGCGGCGTTACGCCCTTACCGCCGAGCGTTTCGATGGCTTGCGCGCACGAGAGATCGGCCTGCTTGCCGAGTGTTACCCGCTAGCGGAACTGGAGGGCGAAACCCAGCGCTGGATCAACAATCTGCTGCTCAACAGCCCCCACGCCATGCGCGCCAGCAAAGATTTGCTGCGCGAAGTCGGCAGCGGCGAACTGACGCCATCCCTGCGCCGTTACTGCGAAAGCGCCATTGCCAGGATTCGCACCAGTGCCGAAGGCCAGGAAGGTCTGCGGGCCTTTCTGGAAAAGCGCCAACCCTATTGGCAGACACCTGCAGACAAACAGAAGGACTCGCAATCATGAATGCCCCGGCCAAGCCTGTTCTGACCACGCTGCTGGTTGCCAACCGGGGCGAAATCACCTGCCGCATCATGCGCACCGCCAAACAATTGGGGCTGACCACTGTCGCAGTCCACAGCGCCATCGACCGGGAAGCA
Organism: Pseudomonas cichorii; assembly: GCF_015471405.1. Taxonomy (GTDB): domain Bacteria; phylum Pseudomonadota; class Gammaproteobacteria; order Pseudomonadales; family Pseudomonadaceae; genus Aquipseudomonas; species Aquipseudomonas serbiensis. The sequence continues at coordinate 132,368 of NZ_BLVZ01000001.1, read as the reverse complement.
CGTCATAGCTGTGAAGCGGACATTCGGGTGGACCTTGGCGGGAGCAAGGCAGCAGAAAGCTACCTGCAAATCGAAAAACTGATCGCCGCCGCCCGATCCAGCGATGCCCAGGCAATTCATCCGGGTTATGGCTTTCTGTCCGAAAGCGCCGAATTTGCCCGCGCCGTTGAAAACGCCGGGCTGATCTTCATTGGCCCACCCGCTTCAGCCATCGAGGCCATGGGCAGCAAGTCCGCCGCCAAATCCTTGATGGAAGCTGCCGGCGTCCCGCTGGTGCCCGGCTATCATGGTGCCGCCCAGGATCTGGACACCTTCCGCGCTGCTGCCGAGCGGATCGGCTATCCCGTGCTGCTCAAGGCCACCGCAGGGGGCGGCGGCAAGGGCATGAAAGTTGTCGAGAAAGCCAGTGAGCTGGCCGAGGCACTGGCTTCGGCGCAACGTGAAGCTCAATCCTCGTTTGGCGACTCGCGGATGCTGGTGGAAAAGTACCTGCTCAGGCCGCGTCATATCGAGATTCAGGTTTTTGCCGACCAGCATGGCCATTGTCTCTATCTCAACGAACGCGACTGCTCGATACAGCGTCGCCACCAGAAAGTCGTCGAAGAAGCACCGGCTCCCGGTCTGAGCCCGCAATTGCGTCAGACCATGGGTGAAGCCGCCGTTCGGGCAGCCCAAGCCATTGACTATGTGGGCGCAGGCACCGTGGAGTTTCTGCTGGACTCACGGGGCGAGTTCTTCTTCATGGAGATGAACACCCGCTTGCAGGTCGAACATCCGGTCACCGAGTTCATCACCGGGCTTGACCTGGTGCAGTGGCAGATCCGCGTCGCTCGTGGCGAAACACTGCCACTCACCCAGGAACAAGTCCCGCTGAACGGGCACGCCATCGAAGTGCGCCTGTATGCTGAAGATCCGGAAAACGATTTTCTGCCCGCGACCGGCACCCTCAACCTTTATCGTGAACCTCTTCCCCGCCACGGCCAGCGTATCGACAGCGGCGTGAGCGAAGGCGATAGCATCTCGCCGTTCTATGACCCCATGCTGGGCAAACTGATTGCCTGGGGCGAGAACCGGGAAGAAGCACGCCTGCGCCTGCTGACCATGCTCGATGAGTTTGCGGTGGGCGGCGTGAAAACCAACCTGACCTTTTTGCAACGCATCATTGGCCATCCGGCCTTTGCCGCCACCGAGCTTGATACCGGCTTTATCCCGCGCTATCAGGAACAATTGCTGCCGGCAGTCGATGAGCTGGCCGACGAGTTCTGGCAGGCCGCTGCCGAAGCCTTCATCCAGAGTGAGCCTTCACGGATTTGTGCGGCTGAGCCTTGCTCGCCATGGTCTGCAACCACGGGCTTGCGACTTGGGCTGCCCAGGCAGATCGACCTGCATTTGCAGTGCAGAGCCCGGACCAAGGTTGTCCAGCTACGCCATAGCAGCGAAACGCTGATGACATGGGCCGCAGACCGGTTGATCGTCGAGTGCAACGGTGTCCGTCATCAGCATCTGGCAATCCGCCAGGGCGATACGCTTTACCTCAAATGGCAAGGCGAAGTACACGCCATCAGGCGCATGGACCCCATCGCCGCCGTCAACGCCAGCCACACCCAGCAAGGCGGCTTTACCGCCCCCATGAACGGCAGCATCGTGCGGATACTGGTCGAGGAAGGCCAAACGGTTGAGGCAGGCGAACAGCTGGTGGTACTTGAGGCAATGAAAATGGAACACAGCATCCGTGCGGCGCAGGCAGGAGTCATTAGCGCCCTGCACTGCCGTGAAGGAGAAATGGTCGGTGAAGGAGCGTTGCTGGTGGAAATGCAGGATTCGTAGGGACGCGCTTGCCCACAAGGCTATCGCTCGGATCGGAAACCGGAATAACGGAAGGATTATTTATTTCAATGGATGCAGGAAAAACATTTGACTTGCAAATGATAATGATTATTATTGCATCAGCTGGTCGCGAGACTGGCGGATAACCCAGGAGTCTTAGGTCGACTCCCGGATTATCTCCTCATCAGGCTAATCACGGTTTTTGACCCGGCTTTTTGCCGGGTCTTTTTTTGGTTTTTTTTCGCTGCTTCAGGCTAATGAAGTCTTTATGTATCTGAATGGCGCGGATCATAGCAAAACAATATCGAACGGGGTCATAAATTTTAGCTCCAACTTTCATTAAAAATAGTAATTGTTGTCACTTTTCACTTGAGAATGATTCTCGTATTCACTAATCTGACCACCAGTCACGGATGACACCCCTCACCTCACAAGGATGATTTCCATGGAAGATCAGCGAGCGATACATCATGAGTAGCCAGCTCTCGCCTCTATTGCATCTGCCCACACGGCAGCCCGATGTTCCCGTAGCCCCGCATGCCGCCGAGCTGAGCCGCAGCCTGGGCAAGCTCTCGCGCCGCCGCCAACGGATATTCCTGCTCAGCCGTCTTGATGGCATTTCCTACGCCGAGATCGCCGCTTTTCTGGAAATCGATCTGGAAAAGGTCGAGCGCGCCATGTTCCGGGTGCTGCAACATGCTCACAAACATGACGACAGCCCGGCAGACTTCCCCGGCGACCTGGCTCAGGAACAGGCCAACCGCTGGTATGTTCACCTGCAAAGCCCGGCCACCACTGCCAGCCAGCGCATCGAGTTCCGCCACTGGCTGGATGCCGATCCGGCACACCTTGCGGCCTTCCAGACCAGCGAACGCCTGTGGCGTCGCCTGCAAGCACCCGCCGCCCTGCTCGGCAGTTCAGGCTGGCATCGCCGCAAACGCCGCGCGTATCTGGGATGGTGTCTGTTCACCGCATTCGTATGCGGCCTGGTGATGACGGCCGAAGCGTTTTCCTGAGCCGCCGATAGCATTCAACTCGTCATAGAAGCTATCGAACGGTGTAAAGTACGGGCCTTACGCACACAGGAATACACCGTGGCCCTCACCATCCGTGCCGACTTCGACAGCGGCAATATTCAAGTCATCGATGCCAGCAATCCGGCCCGGATCGAACTGGCAATTGCGCCTGACACCCAAAGCGCCCATTTCCAGTGGTTCCACTTCAAGGTCGAGGGCCTGAATGTCGGCCAGCCACACGGCTTCAGCCTGACCAACGCCAGCGGGTCCACCTTCAATCGTGCCTGGAGCGGCTATAACGCCGTGGCCTCCTACGATCACAAGACCTGGTTTCGCGTCCCTTCCAGCTTCGATGGCAAGGCTCTGAACTTCAGTATTTCGCCCACCGCGCCGCAAATCTGGTTTGCCTATTTCGGGCCCTATAGCCGCGAGCGCCATGACTGGCTGATCGAGCAGGCGCTGGAAAAGGCAGGCGCCCGCCTGCTGGCGACCGGCAAAAGTGTCGAAGGCCGGGACATTCAACTTCTGCGCCATGGCAATGGCGATGAAGGCAAGCGCAAGGTATGGATGATTGCCCAGCAACATCCTGGCGAACACATGGCCGAGTGGTTCATGGAGGGCCTGATCGGGCGCCTGCAAGAACAGGACGATCCGGTCATCAAGCAACTGCTGGACAGCGCGGATCTGTATCTGGTGCCAAACGTGAACCCGGACGGCGCATTTCATGGCCACTTGCGCACCAACGCGCAGGGCAACGATCTGAACCGCGCCTGGCAGAACAGCACCGCAGAAAAAAGTCCGGAAGTCTTTTTCATCCGCCAGCAGATGGAAAAATATGGCGTGGACATGTTCATCGATGTCCATGGCGATGAAGAAATTCCTTACGTCTTCACTGCCGCCTGCGAAGGCAATCCGGGCTACACCCCACAACAACAGCAACTGGAAGAACATTTCCGTCGCCGCCTCAGTGAAATCACCGTCGACTTCCAGACACGATATGGCTATCCCCGCAGCGCACCCGGCCAGGCCAATATGACTCTGGCCTGCAACAGCGTTGGCGAACGCTTCAAATGCTTGTCCCTGACCCTGGAGATGCCGTTCAAGGATAACGACAACGCCCCGGATGCCAATACAGGCTGGTCAGGCAAGCGTTCCGGCCAGTTGGCCAGGGATGTGCTGACCGTGACCGCAGAAATTGCGCCGACCTTGCGCTGACCACACAACTCGGTAGGAGCGAACTCATTCGCGAAAATGTGCACTTCATGCCGCTTTCGCGAATGAATTCGCTCCTACGCATGTGACTGAAAATTACCTATGCATACCCTTGAAGACCTACGTTCCGGCAAGCTGGCGGGCATCACACGACTCGATCTGTCCTGTGGCCTCACCGAGTTTCCACCGGAAATATTCGATCTGGCCGACTCGCTGCAAGTGCTCAATCTCAGCGGCAATGCCCTTGATCGCCTGCCCGATGACCTGAGCCGGCTCAAGCACCTGCAAGTACTGTTCGCATCCGACAACCCGTTCACCGAGTTGCCGGAGTGCATTGGTCAGTGCCAGCAGTTGCGCATCATCGGTTTCAAGGCCAACCGGATCGGCCATGTTCCGGCCAAGGCACTGCCGCCGCGCCTGCGCTGGCTGATTCTCACTGACAACCGGATTCCGTCGCTCCCGGAGGAACTGGGGCAGCGGCCTGAGCTGCAAAAACTGATGCTGGCGGGTAATCAACTGCGCAGCCTGCCTGCCAGCCTTGCCAATTGCCACCAACTGGAACTGATCCGCATTGCCGCCAACCAGCTTGTGGAACTGCCAGACTGGTTGCTTCGCCTGCCCGCTCTTGCCTGGCTGGCTTACGCAGGCAATCCGCTGTGCCCTGCACGCGAAGAGCAATCCATCCGACAGATTCCATGGCCACAACTGAGCATTCAGCAACGTCTGGGTGAAGGAGCCTCCGGAGTTATCCAGCAAGGTGCGTGGCAGAACGAAAATGGCAACGAGCCGGTGGCCATCAAGCTCTACAAGGGCGATGTCACCAGTGACGGATCGCCGCACAATGAAATGGCGGCCTGTATCGCTGCGGGCAGTCACCCGAATCTGATCGAGGTCCTGGGCCAGGTTACCGGGCACCCGGACGAACAACTGGGTCTGGTGATGCAACTGATTGCGCCCGACTTCGCCAATCTCGCGGGGCCGCCCAGCCTGGAGTCCTGCACACGGGACATCTACCCGCCCCAGACTCGCTTCTCGCCCGCCACGCTGCTGCATCTGGCGGGCTCAATCGCCTCGGTCACAGCGCATCTGCATGCCTGCGGGATTACACATGGCGATCTTTACGCCCACAACATTCTGCTGCGCAGCAATGGCGACAGCTTGCTGGGGGATTTTGGCGCAGCCTCATTCCACCCCTCCTTCGAGCAGGGCGTGGCGCTGGAGCGCATAGAAACACGGGCTTTCGGGATCTTGCTGGGAGAATTGCTGGAGCGTTGCGATACAAGGCCGCAGGACGGGCCGCTCATGGAGCGGTTGCAGGCGCTGCAAGAGCGATGCATGCACGCCGAAGTCGGGAAACGACCGGCACTGCAAGAGGTGTGTCAGCAGTTGCAAGCGTGGGCTGTCTGAAACAGCCCACGCAGCCTGATCAGCCTGCCAGACCTACATAAACGTTCTGCACGTCGTCATGGCTGTCGATCGCTTCAAGGAAGGCTTCGACTTCAGCCATCTGCTCGTCGCTCAAACCGTCGACGGTGCTTTTCGGGCGATAGCCCAGTTGCGCCGATTGCACGGTAAAACCGAACTCGGGCAGTTTCTTGCACACGGCATCCATGTCGGTGGGCTCGGTCAGGAACAGGGTGGCGCCCTCTTCACCGGCTTCACAATCCTGAGCGCCCGCTTCGATGGCGGCTTCATCGGGATCGGCATCCGGCGAAACCGGTACGGCTTCGATCATGCCCTGATAGAGGAAATCCCAGGAAACCGAACCGGCAGCGCCCAGTTGCCCCTTGCGGAACAGCACGCGGATTTCCGAAACGGTGCGGTTGATGTTATCGGTCAGGCACTCGACGATGACCGGAACCCGGTGCGGGGCAAAGCCTTCGTAAGTCAGGCGCTCGAAGTTGACGCTTTCGCCAAGCAGGCCCGCGCCTTTCTTGATGGCACGCTCCAGGGTTTCACGAGGCATGGAGGCCTTTTTCGCCTGCTCGACCACCAGTCGCAGACGCGAGTTCATATCCGGATCGGCACCTGCGCGCGCAGCGATCATGATTTCCTTGGACAGCTTGCCAAAAACACGCCCCTTGGCGTTGGCTGCCGCTTCTTTATGCTTGACCTTCCACTGTGCGCCCATGTTTGCTCTCTTGATCCGATTGCGCCTTGCCGCCTGGCTTGCCAGGCAAGCAGGCCGCAGGAATGGCAAAGCGCTGAAAAATGGTTACCGATAATGACGCGCCTGAGACGCCGGGCGCATTTTATACGCGATGGCGCCATATGAAACCCCTGAATATGCGTCATTGATCGAACGACAGCTCTGCGTGGCTCTGAATTCCGTACTGGCAATTACCAGGATCACGCCTTGGCTTGTAGTCCTTTTCTGAAAAAACCAGCAACGATGCCCTTGAGGCTTTGCATTTCGTACCCTTCGCAGCCTGAATTTCATGGTGAGAGAGCCAGCGAATGTGCGAAGACCCGCAAATGCCCATATTTCTGGCGATTGCCGACTGCCAGATGGATCTGCATGTCATCAGCTTTACCGGCCTGGACGCCTTGAACGAAGTGTATCGTTTCGACATAGACCTGATCTGCAGCGACCCGCACCTGGATTTCGCCAGCCTCTTGAAACGTGACGCCTTCCTGAGTTTCGGACCGCAGCAAGAAGGCGTACATGGCCAGATATTCCACGCCAGCCAGCCATATGCTGGCACTTGCCTGAGTCATTACCGGGTCAGCCTGATGCCACGCTTGCAGATGCTTGCTCAACGCCAGCAGCGGCGCGCCTATCAGGACCTCAGCGCTCTCCAGTTGATTGCCCGGCTCCTTGAGCAGCATGGCATTGAAGAAGATGCCTGGCGTTTTGAAACCATCGGCCTGTATCCGGCCCGTCCCTTGTGCGTGCAATACGATGAAAGCGATCTGCACCTGCTGCAACGCTTGTGCGAAGAAGAAGGTATTCACTTTCGCTTCGAGCACAGTATTACAGGCCATCGGCTGGTGTTCTCCGACGATCCGGCCCGCTTTCCAGAGCAACCACAGCCGATGCGGTTCAGGGCGCATGATGAGCAGGCCTCTGCAAGGCCTGCCATTACTCATCTGACCGAATGCCTGTCGATCTTCCCCGGTTACAGCAGCCACAGCGCACACCGGGATGGAGCGATTGCGCTTGCTGCATCGCAACACATCGAAATCGAGAAGAGCCACGGTATCAACCAGCCCTTCGAGGAGTCCATCGCCTCTCGCCCCATGGACCATGACGAAGCCTTTCAGCGGCAGCGCAGCGCCCGCAGGCTGGAGCGCCTGCGTTGCGAACGACGGCACATCACGGGATGCAGCGATCAACCTGCATTGTGCAGCGGTCAGGTCATGCAAGTGCTCGATCATCCCGAGCCGACGCTCAATGATCACTGGCTGTTGACCGAGGTCGAGCATACGGGCATGCAGCGTCATCTCATGGAGGGCTACGATCCCCACGATATCGCCGCCATCGTCAACACCTCGATGTCCTCCTGCGCAAATACGCTCGATGACGGGTATCGCAATAGTTTCCGCGTCATACCCTGGGCCATGCCCTTTCGCCCGCCACTCAAACGCGCCCGCCCGATGGTCAGCGGTTATCACACGGCAACCCTGATGGAGGCTGGCGAAATCGATGAGCAAGGTCGTCTGCCCATCCGCTTCGACTGGCAGACGATTGCACAGCCCTCGCCCAATACCCGCCGCTGGCCCATGGCACGCATTGCCCGGATCGACGAGTCAGGTTTCGACAAGGTACAAGCCGGAGCCAGGGTATTGATCCGCCATCTGCACAATGACCCGGACCAACCCGTGATCTGTAGCCTGCTACCGGGCAACGAGGTCAATGCCCAGCCACGCATCCAGCTCGACGGCACACCCCTGGCCCCTGATGCAGGGAGCATTTGCCTGGGTAGCGGGCAACACTTGCACATCGATACCCGAGAGGACCTGATCCTGCATGGCGCACAAGGCGCATTGCAGATAGCCCCGCAAGGCATTTCCATCATCGGCCCGCGAACCATGAAAGCCTCGCCGCCCGAACAACAGGACAGTTGCGTAGTGACACTCACCGACCTGCGCCTGACACAAAAGCCGGGCCTGCAGGGCGCGCCGCTGGCAAATTGCACCTGGTACATCGTGCGCATGCCCAAACCCGGCCTGGAACATCTGGCCCATATCGAACCCGAGGACTTTCTGTTTGAAGGCAAGACCAATGAATGGGGCTATCTCGGGCTGAGCCAGGAACAGTTACAGCAACTGGCGGCGCACTACAGGAAAACGCCCGGCAGCCTGTGCCTGATACACCCCGGCCAATGCATCAGGCTGCAGGATTACGTCCAGCAGAACTGGACCGAAGAGCAACGCAAGGCGTTTGTACTCAGCGGCCCTTGAAGCTGGCCGCACGCTTTTCGATGAAAGCCTGCATGCCTTCTTTCTGGTCTTCGCTGGCAAAGACGGCATGAAAGATCCGGCGCTCAAAACGGACGCCTTCTGTCAGGCTGACCTCAAACGCACGGTTGACGCTTTCCTTGACCATCATCGCCACCGGCAGGGATTTATCGGCAATCACGGCAGCCACCGCCAATGCTTCGTCGAGCAGTTTCTCGGTTGGCAGAATCCTTGCGACAAGGCCTGCGCTCTCGGCCTCGCGGGCATCCATCAAACGACCGGTCAGGCACATTTCCATGGCCTTGGCCTTGCCCACTGCACGAGTCAGGCGCTGAGTGCCTCCCATACCGGGCAGCACGCCCAGATTGATTTCAGGCTGACCGAATCTGGCGTTTTCAGCCGCCAGAATGAAGTCGCACATCAGGGCAAGCTCACACCCGCCACCCAGCGCAAAACCCGCCACGGCAGCAATGATCGGCTTGCGCCGCGACGCAATCCGGTCGCTTTGCGCGAAAAGATCATCGAGATAGATCTGCGGATAGGTCAGTTCGGCCATTTCCTTGATATCAGCACCGGCAGCAAAAGCCTTGCTGGAGCCGGTAAGCACGATGCAGCCGATATCCGGACTGCGTTCAAACTCGTCCAGAACGTCATTCAGCTCATCGATCAGTTGAGCATTCAAGGCATTGAGCGCCTGCGGGCGATTCAAGGTAATCAAACCGACCCGGCCTTTGATCTCTCTTAGAATTGTCTCGTAACTCATTGTTATTCCTCCGTAGGAGCCAATTCATTCGCGAAAGGACCGACAGAAACTGGTCGTTTGAAATACCTTCGCGAATGAACTCGTTCCTACCTCGTATTACATCAATTCAACCGCCACAGCAGTCGCCTCGCCACCGCCGATACAGATTGCAGCCACACCGCGCTTGAGCTGTTTGCGGCGCAATGCCGCCAGCAAGGTGACGATGATCCGCGCACCCGACGCCCCCACCGGATGCCCCAATGCACAGGCACCGCCACTGATATTGACCTTCTCGTGATGCAGTTCGAGACGACTCATGGCCACCAGCGGCACCACTGCAAAGGCCTCATTGATCTCGAACAGGTCCACATCATCCACCGACCAGCCGGTCTTGGCCAACAAGCGGGTAATCGCCCCTATCGGTGCAGTAGGAAACAGGCCGGGAACGTCGGCAAAGGCGGCATGGGCATGAATCTTCGCCAACGGGGTCAGGCCACGACTCCTGGCTTCGGATTGACGCATCAGCAACAGGGCTGCGGCCCCGTCGGAGATGGAACTGGAATTGGCGGCAGTGACCGTTCCGTTTTCACGAAATGCCGGCTTCAAGGTGGGAATCTTTTCCAGACGCGCCTTGGGCGGCTGCTCGTCGTGACGAATCCATTTCTGCTCCTTGCCCACCGTCACTTGCAGAGGAACGATTTCTGCATCGAAGTAGCCTTCGGCGATAGCCTCCTGAGCGCGAGTCAGAGAGGCCATGGCAAAGGCATCCTGCGCCTCACGACTGAAACCGTTCAACTGGGCGCACTCCTCGGCATAGGTGCCCATCAACCGACCAGGTTCATAAGCATCCTCAAGGCCGTCGAAAAACATGTGGTCCAGCACCCGCCCATGCCCCATCCGGTAGCCACTGCGCGCACGATCCAGCAAGTAAGGTGCGTTGGACATGCTTTCCATGCCGCCAGCGATGGCCACGCTGACACTGCCGGCGAGCAGCAGGTCGTGAGCCAGAATGGCAGTCTGCATGCCGGAGCCGCACATCTTGTTGACCGTTGTGCATAAAGCCGAAGTGCTCAAGCCCGCACCCAGAGCCGCCTGACGTGCGGGAGCCTGGCCAAGCCCGGCCGGCAGCACACAGCCGAACAGCACTTCTTCGATATCCTGCGGATCAATACCCGCCCGCTCGACAGCAGCACGAATGGCCGCCGAACCCAGTTGCGGTGCGGTAAGGCTTTTCAAATCCCCCTGAAAGCCGCCCATGGGCGTACGTGCGGCGCTGACAATGACGACGGGGTCTTGGGCAGAGGTGGTCTTCTCGATGGACATGGCTGATTTCCAGAGTACTGTTGTTATTGGAATAGCAGAAATCATCGACTTTTGTAGATTCCGAGGCAAAGGTCGCAGCAGGCGAATCTCTTGCAGAGCCTGCGGTCTGAGCCAGTATCGCCATTTTTGGGGAGTCCCCGGATGCCATCACGCACACTGCGCAGCCTGCTCGCCAGCCTGTTGATTCTGACCTTGAGCGGCTGTGCGCTGTTTGCCGGTCGCGACCCGGTCAATATCAATGTGGTCGGCATCGAACCCTTGCCCGGTCAGGGTCTGGAGATGCGCATGGCAGTCAAGTTGCGCCTACAGAACCCCAATGAAACCGCCATCGACTACAACGGTGTGGCACTGGACCTGGAAGTGAATGGCAAGCTGCTGGCCTCCGGTGTCAGTGACCAGCAAGGCAGTATCGGACGGTTCTCTGAAACCGTGCTGGTGGTACCGGTGAGCATCTCGGCCTTCTCAGCGCTGCGCCAGGCCGTTGGCCTGACGCAAAGCCAACGCCTGGACAACCTGCCCTACACCTTGAGCGGCAAGCTGGCGGGCGGTGTATTTGGCACCGTGCGTTTCAGGGACAGCGGCACCCTGAGCCTGCCGCAGCCCGCCGCTGGCGACTGGTAACACTCAGCCTGTGATAAAACGCACGCCGGGCTTCGGGCGCTCATCCACGACCAGCTCAAAAACATCAGGCCGCGCATAGTGCCCCACCACATCGAAGTCATAACGGGCCTTGACCAGTTCATCGACATCGATTTCAGCCACCAGCAGCCCGGTTTCACCCACCAGCGGCCCCGCCAGCACATCCCCCATCGGCCCGACAATCACGCTACCGCCATTGATCAGCGGGCGATCGGCTGGCCAGTTGGCAACATCGATCCCCAGCGCTTGTGGCGATGGCTGCACCTGGCAGGCACTGATGACGAACATCCGGCCTTCATGGGCGATGTGACGCATCGAGCATTGCCATATCTCCCGCTCATCCACGGTAGGCGCACACCAGATATCCACGCCCTTGGCATACATGGCGGTACGCAGCAGCGGCATATGGTTTTCCCAGCAAATAGCCGTCCCCAGGCGACCGGCACGGCTCGGTACCACTGGCAGGGTCGAGCCATCACCCTTGCTCCAGATAAGCCGCTCGGTCCCGGTCGGCATCAGCTTGCGATGCGTGGCGACCAGACCGCCTTCGGGCTCGAAAAGCAGTGCAGTGCAATACAGACTGCTGCCGGAGCGCTCGATCACACCCAATACCAGACTCGCTCCCGTACGCGCCGACATCTGCGCAAGTGCCCGGGTTTCATCGCCGGGCACATCGATGGCGTTCTCGAAATAGCGCGCAAATGCTTCACGCCCTTGCGGCAGGCGGTAACCCAGTTGAGTGCCGAAGGTTTCCCCCTTGGGATAACCGCCCAGAAGCGCCTCGGGCATGACCACGACACGGGCGCCGGATTCGATGATGGCCTGCTCGTAGGAAAGGATCAGTTCCAGGGTGTCTGACTTGCCACCCGGCAATGCGCCTATCTGTAGTGCGGCAACGATGGACTTGAACATGGCGAGACTCCTCTGGCTATTGATGTTGCCAATTCTCGGCTGGCCGCCCAACATTGATAAACCCCATCTCAATGCTTAATGATATGAACAGCATGAATATCAGCACCATCGATCTCAATCTGCTCAAGGTCTTCGAAGCCCTGCACGATGAGTCCAGCGCCAGTCGGGCAGCACTGCGCCTGGGCGTGACGCAATCGGCCATCAGCGCGGCCTTGCGCCGTCTGCGGGAGCTATATGGCGATCAGTTGTTCGTCCGCACCGGGCGAGGCCTGGCGCCGACCTTGCGGGCAGATCAGCTCAAACCGGTGGTCACCGACGCCCTGAACAAATGCCGGCAGAGCCTTGCCATGGTTGCGCCGGTGCCCGGCCACTACGAAGGACGTTCCGTGGTGACAGGCCTGTCGGATGACTTTGAAATGGCATTGGGCAAACGCCTGATGGCTGCAATCCGGATTCGCGCGCCCGGGCTGCGCCTGATTTTCCGTCAGACCCACAGCCAGATCGTCGCAGCCGCCCTGCTGGACCGCACTATCGATCTGGCGATTGCCTCTGGCGGGTTTGCCAACCGCTTGCTGACCCGGCGAGTATTGGGTGAAGGCGATTATTCGTGTCTGGTGGACCCGGCCAGCCTGAGGCCCGGCCAGACGACCCTGAGCGTCGAGGAGTTCATCGAGCGCGAACAGATTCTGATTTCATCCGGCGGGCTGATCGGCATGGTTGATGAACGGCTGGCCAGCATGGGCCTTGACCGCCGAGTGTGTGCGTCGACCACGCATTTTGCGGCATTGCCTTATCTGCTCAAGGGCACACAGGCACTGTCCACCATTCCCACTCACGCAGCACAGGCAATTGCGCAACTGACCGACCTTGCCTTGTTGCCTTGCCCGCTGACGATGCCGCGCTATCCGATAGAGCTTGGCTGGCGTACCGGCACCCTGCCCGATCCGGCTGTCGATGCCGTACGCGAGGCAATCATCGAGCTGTTCTGAATTTACTTGGCTGCCGCCATGAGGCGATTCACTTCACTGCGGACCATGTTGGCGTATTCCGGCGGGCTCATGGCATCCAGTTCAGAACGAACCCATTCCGACCACTTTCCCTTGCGCTTGGATCTTTCACCCATCAGGCGAGCCGCTTCACCTTTGGCCTTGCCCAGGTTGCTCTGCCAGAGTTCGAACAAGCGGGACTTCTCATCCTCAATGGCAGCGCGTTCGGGGAGAGACCGGTTGGCCAGATTGAAACTCATAGCGTTCACCTACTACCTACGACTAAAAACGGCTGCATCTTACACCCTGGTCCTTCGCGAATGAATTCGCTCCTACAGTTTTTGCAGCGTGAAGGCTGTGCAGGAGCGAATTCATTCGCGAGGCGGCATACCTGGCAGTGAATCTTTTATGGGGTCTACCGGGCCCTTTGCGAATGATGACTTGTGCAATTGCAACTTTCCGCAACACTCAGGACTCCATTGAGGAACACTGCCATCAACTGAAAGGAAAACATCATGGCTCGTAAAAACGCTGCGCAAAGTACTGCCGATCAGATCAAGGATCAGGCATTCAGCGAATTGCAGGCTCTGATCGAAGAATCAGACAAACTGCTCAAGGACAGCGCTGCACTGGTAGGCGAAGAAGCGGAAACCCTGCGCGCCCAATTGAGCCTGAAGCTCAAACAGGCACTGGAATCGGTTTCCAGCGTGCGTGATCGCACAAAGCCTGTGGTCGAAGCGACTGAAACCTATATTGGCGGGCATCCATGGCAGACCGTGGCCATTTCTGCCGGATTCGGTCTGGTGGTAGGGCTGTTGCTGGGACGTCGCTGATTCACACCAGCGCGGCCCGTCAATACGGGTCGCGCTGGCTCAACGCATTACTGATTACGCTCGATGACAACCGGCGCAGCCAACCGGTGAGACTTGGCAACCTTGGCCAACAGGCCGACTCGCTGTTCTTCTGCCTGCTCGGGGCTCTGGAACGGACCAATCAACAACTGCTGCTTGCCGTCGATGGTGACCACTACCGGCGCATAGCTACGTTCGAGCAACCAGGCACTGATATCGCTGACCGCCTCTTTGGAGTTCATCTGAATGAACCACTGCGGAGTCGACACCTGTGGAGCCTGAGCTGTCGGCTCGGCCTTGTCGCGGGCCGATGGCCGAGAGTTTCCTGCATCGCATCCGGCCAGCACCAACGTCAGCGCTGCCATAATCATTACCGTCTTGCGCACGTAAGTCTGCTCCTCGTCTGAAGTGGCGCGAGTCTAGCATTACTGCCTTCGGGTTTGAGGCGCTGTGTCGAGGTGACGCAGGGTGGCCTTGCACCTATCGACGCCCTGTTCGCCGCTACAGGGCTGGCTGTGCATGAAGCCGGGCGTAACTTGCCATCATGTAATGAAATGTTTCTCCACGCTGTCTTCCAGATGACAACAGCGTTACAAAATAATGGCGCAATGACATGGGAACGACAACCGATACATGAGGTCAATGGTTCACCTTGGCTGTTTATAAAAGAACAGCTGTTTACACAGAAAAACATGCCGTAATGCCATTAACGAGGTATCTTCCCGTCCTCGTTTTTTTCAACCCGGCAAATCCTGCATCAACGGCGTCGATGACCACTGTGCATTCCATGAAACCTCTGTCGGACCTGATTATCTGCGAGCACTGTGACTCGCTGTATGAAGCCCAGCCCCTCAAGGCAGGCGAGTCGGCACATTGCCTGCGTTGCAAGGCATTGCTGGGCCGCGGCCATCGCCTGACCATCGAGCAATTGCTGGCCCTGACCGTTGCCGCCGCCCTGCTGTTCATGTTCGCCAACTTCTTTCCGGTGATCAGCATCAGCATGAAGGGCCTGACCAACGAAGTGACCTTATGGGAATCGGTGGAAGCTCTTGCCCAGGGGCGCATCACGATCATTGCACTGGTGGCAGGCCTGTCGATCATCCTTGCACCTCTGTTGCAGATCGCCCTGCTGTTCTGGCTGCTGCTGCACGCTCATAACGGGGTCATTGCCCCTGGCTTCAAGGCCTGCATGCGCGCACTGGAACATTTGCGCCCCTGGAGCATGCTGGAAGTGTGCATGCTCGGCATTCTGGTGGCCATCATCAAGCTCTCGGGGATGCTCGATGTTCATCCCGGCCTTGGCCTGTGGGCCATGGCGATGCTGATGGTGCTGATCCTGCTGATCGCCAACAAGGATATCCGCCGCCTGTGGGATGAACTGGGAGTCCAGCCAGGATGAACGGCATTCCCTTCGCCCATGAACAGAATTTGTGCCTGTGTCATACCTGCGGCTATGCCTGCCCGCAAGAAGCCCATCAGTGCCCGCGCTGCGACTCGCCCGTGCATCGACGCAAACCAAACAGCATTGCCCGGACCTGGGCGTTCCTGATTGCCGGACTGATTTTCTACGTCCCGGCCAATGTGCTGCCTGTGATGTACACCACTCTGCTGGGCAACAGCAGCCAGAACACCATCATGAGTGGCGTGGTGGAGTTCTTCAAAAGTGGCTCATGGGATATTGCCCTGCTTATTTTCATCGCCAGCGTCGTGGTGCCTTGTGTGAAGTTTCTGGTCCTGGGCATGCTCTTGATCACCTGCCAGCGGCGCAGTCGCTGGGCCATGCTTGAGCGTGCGCGGCTTTATCGGTTCATTGAACTGATCGGCTATTGGTCGATGCTCGATGTGCTGGTCGTCGCCCTGGTCGCCTCTCTTGTACAGTTCCGTGAGCTGAGCACCATCGAGCCGATGATCGGCATTCTGTTTTTTGGTCTGGTAGTGGTGATGACGATGTTCGCCGCCATGAGTTTCGATCCCCGGCTTATCTGGGATGCAGAGGTTGAAGATGTCTGACAATAACGTCCCCCCTTCGCCGTTACTTCGTCCTGAAGTCAAACGTCGTCGAATGCGTGTTTCGCTTATCTGGCTGGTGCCGATCGTGGCAGGGCTCATAGGCCTGTCCATGGCCTTTCACGACTGGATGAACATAGGCCCGCGCATCACCATCAGCTTCCAGACGGCTGAAGGCCTTGAGGCCAACAAGACCCAGGTCAAGTACAAGAACGTGGTGATCGGCATGGTGACTTCCATCACCCTGAGCGAAGACCGCACACACGTACTGGCGTCCGTCGATCTCAACAACACCGCAACGCCTTTCACCCGGGTGGACAGCCAGTTCTGGGTAGTGCGGCCGCGCATCGGCGCCCATGGCGTGTCGGGGGTCGACACCTTGCTGTCGGGCGCATTCATTGGTGCCGACGCGGGTAACTCGCAGGAAACCAAGAACGACTTTACCGGCCTCGAGACACCGCCTCCGGTGACCTTCGGCGAGAAAGGCAAGCGCTTTACCCTGCACACCGACGATCTGGGCTCGCTGGATATCGGCTCACCGGTCTATTACCGCCGCATTCAGGTTGGTCAGGTAGTGGCCTATGAGCTGTCCAGGGACGGCAAAGGTGTCGATGTCCAGATTTTCATCAACTCTCCGAACGACCAGTACATCACCACTGACACGCGATTCTGGAATGCCAGCGGCGTGGACGTGACCGTCGGCACTGCGGGCCTGAAAATCAATACCCAGTCACTGACCTCGATCCTTTCCGGTGGCATCGCATTCCGCGAGCCGAACTGGAGCCCGGAATCCAAGCCGGCCGACGAAAACGCCGAGTTCAAGATATTCGATGACCAGGCCACTGCCCTGGCACCGCCGGACGGTGAGCCGCGCTATATACGCATGCGCTTCAACCAGTCGCTGCGCGGGCTTGCAGTCAATTCCCCGGTGGACTTTCTGGGTGTGAACATTGGCAAGGTGGTTTCGGTGGATCTGGATTACGACCCTGCAACCGGGACATTCCCGAGCATTGTCGGCGCCGTCATCTACCCCAACCGCCTGGGAGCGGCCGAGTCCAAGCTGCGGCAGCTGGGTGGTCGCGGCAACGAAGACGAGCAATCGGCAAGAATCCTCAATGCCTTCGTCAATAACGGACTGCGTGCCCAGGCTCGCACCGGCAACCTGCTGACCGGCCAGTTGTACATTGCGATGGAGTTCGACCCCAAGGCACCCAAGGTGACATTCAACCCCAAGGCCAGGCCCCTGGAGATTCCCACCGTACCGGGTAACTTCGACAAGTTGCAGGAGCAACTGCAAGCCTTCGTCGACAAGCTCAGCAAAGTGCCGATCGATGAACTGGCCAGCAACCTCAATGGCAACCTGATCGAGCTGCAGAAAACCCTCAAGCAGGTCAACGGCAGCGTCTTGCCGCAAATGCGCGGCACGTTGCAGCAGGCAGAAAAAACCCTGAGCAGCGCCAACGAAACATTGGGTGAAGACTCTCCGGGTCGCCAGCAACTGACCCAGGCCATGGAAGAAGTGCAGCGCACTGCCCGCTCGGTGCGTGTACTGACCGACTTCCTCAGCCGTCACCCTGAATCGCTGATTCGCGGCCGCACCGGTGATGCTGCGCCGGGTTCATACAAAGCGCCGTCTTCATCCCGTGCAATCGATCTGGAGCCAAAACAATGACCTTGCGCCTGAAACTGATGGTATTGGCTGCTGCGCTGGGCCTGAGTGCCTGCTCATCGACGCCGACCCGTTACTACACGCTGATCGCCCCCATGAACTCGGCCACCGTGCCCAGTGCGCAGCCTGCGCCGTTCCAGTTCGAGATGCTGCCGGTGCTGATGCCCGTCCAGGTTGACCAGCCACCGCTGGTGGTGCGTCAGGGCGATGGCAGCCTGGCGATTCTGGATACCGAACGCTGGGGTTCGCCACTGGGCGACGAGTTTCACGATGCGCTGACCGCCCAGCTGGAACGCCGCTTCGGTAGCCGCGACATGGCGGGACTGCCAAAGGACAGCGGGCAGCCAGTGCTTTCATTACGCACCGATGTCAGACGCTTCGAGTCGGTCCCTGGCCAGTACGCACTGATTGATGTGGTCTGGAGTCTGAGCCTGCGCAACACAGGTGCAACGGCAGGCAACAAGCGCCTCAACCTGACCTGCAGCAGCGTGATCCGCGAACAGGCTGGATTGGGTATGGAAAACCTGATCCTGGCTCACCAGCAGGCCGTCTCGAAACTCGCACAGGAAATTGCCGGCACCGCACAGGGCTGGGCACAGAATCCTTCCTCACGATGCCTCTGAAAACCGACTCAAAGGCCCCGTAACAGGGGCCTTTTCTATTGTGCAGGCTTTATTGGTTGCATAAGAAAGACGGAAAACCCACCGAAAAACTTATATATATAAGTGCAAATAAGTATAAAACAGTATCAAAAGCACCCAATAGGCCATTACACTCGCGATTAAATACAGCATCGCTGTGCAGCTATCTTCACCTCGGCAATTGTTTACCTGAATGATGTCGACTTTTGCTTATTGATCAGTCGTGCCGGATATGTCTGTAAGGTCATGGAATCCCTTACACACTCCTTACAATTCTGCCACAGCCTTCTTCAGGCAGGCGCTTCTAGAGGACAACTGAATGCCCGGAATTGGCCCCCGCCTCAAACGAGAACGAATAAGACTCAAGCTGTCACAAAGCACGCTGGGCGCTATTGGGGGTGTTGAAACCAATGCCCAGAGCAATTACGAGAACGGCATACGCTCACCCAGAGCCGACTATCTGGCCCGTATTTCAGACGCTGGCATCGATGTTACCTATGTAGTGACGGGCTTCAGCCTTGAGCGCCCTCTCCCCACTCTGGAGACTCATGACACGAGCGAGCGCCTGAATCGCGTCATATCGCGTCTGCATAAAAACCTGCATGAAGTCACGCAGAACATCTACCACATGGCTCGATTACTCGAAAACCATGAAAATACCTCGATCAGGTCACAAGTCGACAATATCAAGGAAGAAGCGGAAGCCATTACAGTTGCGGCAGTACGCTTGATCTACGTGAGTTCAAAGCTGAATTGATCTCCCGACCTTGTCCCATAAGGTCGAAGCGGCATTCGATCGTCTACGGAATGCCGCTGCAACAGTCTTAAAAGCCGACAGTCGCCGACACCAGATAAGTTCTCGGTGTCGATAATGTAAGGCCCGCCGCACTGTCTGACGAAGTTGCCGCCGATGCCCAGTAGGTTTTATCGAGCACGTTTTCTACAGAAGCACGCACTGTGACCGGATTATCGCCCAGTTTGAAAGCATAACGGCCACCGACGTCATAACGCTCCCATGAATCGATTTTCTGGTTATTGGCAGCATCCAGATATTGCGATCCCGTATGAATGGCACGGGCGGTCAGCGTCAGGCCAGGCAGGCGATTGATATCCCACTCCACACCCATATTGGCGTTGACCTCCGGCGAGCCGGTACCGCGATTGCCATCGAAAGTGCCCAGTGCGGTTTTGGTCTGCTCACTGTCAAGTAACATGACGCCACCCAGCAGCCGTACACCCGGCAAGGGTTCACCGAACATATTCAACTCGACACCCTGATTGCGCAGTTCGCCATCAGGATTGAAGTTGCCTTGGGCATCGGTGATGTAGGCCGGCTGTTCTATGCGGAATACACTCAGGCTGGTGCCAAAAGTGCCATGGTCATACTTCACGCCGACTTCCGTCTGCCTGGACTTGTACGGTGCAAACACTTCGTCGCTGTTAGTGGCAGTCGTGGGCGCAGTCTCGCCCTGGCTAAGGCCTTCCATATAGTTGGCATACAGCGAGATCGAGTCGGTGGCCTTGATCACCAGCCCCATGGCGGGAGAAGTGGCGCGTTCGTCGTAGCGCTGCCCCAGCGCACCATTGGAATAGCTGTCCACTTCAACCCGCTGCAAGCGAGCGCCCAGAGTCAACAGCACGCGGTCGTCAAGAAAGCTCAAGGTATCGGCCAGCGCAATACTGGTGAACAGGTTCTCGGTATGAGTCGAGGTATCGAAGCGGTTTGGCGCACCCGGATACGGCAATACCACCGGGTTATAGAGATTGCTGGTACGAGGCTGGTAACGTTCGCCGGCGTTATCGAACTCGAAGTCGAAACGGTTGAGGCTGATATTCAGCGTATGCCCCACCGGCCCGGTGTTGAACCAGCTACGCGCACCGACGGTGAACGTCTTGACTTCCTCGTCACGACGAAAGGTACGCGGCGTCACGGTAAAGTTGCCACTGCTGGTGGTGACCGGAACGGTATGACGCAGGAAGTCGTAGTTGCCTTTACGGGCACCGGCTGCGGCGTAGACCATCACCGAATCACTGAGATCGAACTCCCCACGCAGCGCACCGAAGGAATCCTTGGAGTGAGAATACGTCCAGGGCTGGGCGATATTGCGACGAATGTCTTTGGCCTTGGGCATCGCAATACCGGCTGCCACTTCGACCCGCTCGATGGGCGCATCGGCATAACGCTCCTGCTCCCCGAGATCCAGCGACATGCGCATACGGTCTTCACGCCAGTCCAGCCCGATGACCGAAGCTTCACGCTCGACTTTCTGGTGATCCCATTCGGTATCGCCCGATTGCCGCACCCCGTTGTAACGCACACCGAAGCGTTGGTTATCGCCAAACCGGCGCCCGATATCCACATGCCCGCCGAATTGCCCCGCAGAGGCAAAACTGCCGGTGAACTCGGTCAACGGCTCACTGCCGGCACGCTTGGGCTCGATATTGATATTGCCGCCTACACTGCCGCGCGGAACGATGCCACCCAATAACGCGCCGGGCCCTTTGAGGATATCGACCCGCTCGACCATCTCCATGTCGATGGAGTACGTCGGCAGCACGCCATACAGCCCGCCAAACGACACATCGCTGTTGAACAGGCTGAAACCACGGATGGAGAACTGCTCGAAACGTCCGCCTGCCGGGTTGGTGGTACGCACCGACGGGTCGCTGGCTACCACATCCCCAAGGGTACGAGCCTGCTGGTTCTTGATCACGGTGCTGGTATAGGACGTCTGATTGAACGGCGTCTCCATGAAGTCACGGTCACCCAGCATGCCCTGAGAACCGCTGCGGGCTACCTGGCCACCGGCGTAAACGTCACCCTGCCCGTCCAGCCGACTACCGTCGATGGAAGTATTGGGCAAGACCATCGAGCCGTTTTCTGCGACAGGTGCAGGCACCAGCGTATAGGACTGATTGCCGAGCGGTTGCAATTGCAGTCCGGAGCCTTGCAGCAAAAGCGTGAAGCCCTCATCGACAGGGTATTCGCCATCCAGCCCCTTGCTGTTGCGACCGGCCACCAGTGCCGGGTCTACGGAAAGGCTGACGCCAGACAGCGCAGCAAAGCGGGTCAAGGCGGCACTCAGGCTGCCAGCCGGAATCTGATAACTGCGCCGCACAGACTCCTCGGCCTGGACCGAAGCCATGAATACCGGCGCGACGCCAAGACCGATCACCACGCTGGCCTGGCAACTCATATGCAGCAACGGAGCCATGCCAAAACGGGCAAGACGCAGGCGACGCAAGAAAACTACGGGCATTGGAGCACTCTCTTTTGTGTTCACTTGAGAGAGATGACAAGCGACGAAAAAAAAAGGGACACGTCAGGCAGAAATATTTCGAGGTCCCAGGGTGATCCAGTATCGTGTCCGCGAATGCACCTGTACAGGCAGGCTTGCAACCAGCAAATCCAGAATGCGATCGGTATCGTCCAGCCGGAACGAGCCGGTCACCCTCAAGGCCTCCAGCTCGGGTTCCCAGCGCAGAATGCCGGGGCGATAGCGGTTGAGTTCGGTCAGGAAACTCCCCAGCGGGCGATTTTCTACGGTCAACACGCCCTGGCGCCAGTCCGGTTGGCGGGCGTCGAAGCGTTCGACCGCAGTAACACCTTGAGCAGTCAGGGCTGCCCGTTCGCCCCCCTTGAGACGTAAGGTCGCGCCTTGTCTGGACAGCAGATCGACACTGCCGCTCGCCACCGAAACCCGGCAACGGTGCTCGTCCTGTCGAATACACAGTTCGGCACCGTTGGCGATGATATGGCCCATGCGGGTGTTGATGCTCACGGCTGGCGCATTGCCGACCATGGTCAAGGCAATCTCCCCTTCGATCAACAATAACTGGCGCCTGCCGTCCAGGAAGTCGAGATCCACGGCACTGGCGGTATTGAGTTGCAGTTGACTGCCATCGGGCAGGCGCAAGGTCTTGCGCTCGCCGGTTGCAGTGCGCAGATCGGCGCGCCAGGCCCTGACGGGCAACTGACTGCTGACGATCCAGCCACCGGGAATCAGCGCCGCAATAACCAGCGCACGCTTGAGAATCGCCCGGCGCGTCGGCTCGCTTCGCTTGAGGTCTGCCCGATCGAGGCTGGCCATGGCCAGTTCGGGCGGCAGTTCGGAGAAACGTTGACGCAAGCCTTGTGCCCGCTGCCAAACCTGCTCATGGCTTGGGCATTGCTCGCGCCAGCGCTGCAATTGTTCGTGCTCCTGGGCACTGGCAGTCCCGGACTCCAGCAACGCCAGCCAGTAGGCAGCAGCATGCGCCACTTGCCGGGCCTGCTCATCACGCGCCATGTCACTCATAGCTCGGCCATCAGGCAATGTGCATAGGCCTGTGCCATGTAGCGTTTCACGGTACGTTCGGACACCTTCAGCCTGAGTGCGATCTGCGCATAACCCAGACCTTCAAGCTGCGACCAGAGAAACGCCCGACGCACCACCACCGGCAAGTCGTCGAGTAACTCATCCAGTGCCTGCAGGGTCTGCAACAGGATCCAGCGCTGCTCGGGAGATGGAACGGCCTCTTCGGGCAATGTCGCCAAAGCCTCCATATAAGCCTGTTCAAGGCTGCGCCGCTTGTAATGATTGATCAGCAGCCGCTTGCCCACGGTCACCAGATAGGCACGCGGCTCACGCAGGTTAGCCAAGGGTTCGCTCTGCCAGGTGGCCATGATCCGCAAGAACGTATCCTGACTGAGATCGGCGGCATCCCACGCATTGCCCAAGCGGCACCGTAGCCAGTTTTCCAGCCAGCTACGGTGATCACGATAGAAGTTGTCCAGGCCAGGCGATGACCCTGCTGCATCACTCATTCGAAGGCCATCCACGACAGCGACTTAAAATGAGAATCATTCTATTTAATTCATGTCAGCGAGCCAACCTGTTTCTAGAACTCACTTATGAAGTGGGAGCGAATTCATTCGCGAAAATCCGCATATCCGGCACAGGTATGTTGCCGAATTTCGTTTCGCGAATAAATTCGCTATACATTCAGCGGCGCTTCAGCCTGTCGATAATCACCGCCAGCAACAGAATGGTGCCGCGAATGACGTACTGGTAGAAGGTGTCGATGTTCTTGAGGTTCATCGCATTCTCGATGATCGCCAGAATCAGCACACCCGCGATCACATGGCGAATCATGCCGATACCGCCGCTCAGCGAGACGCCGCCCAACACACAGGCCGAGATGACTGTCAGCTCGAAGCCCTGGCCGATCATGGGTTGCCCGGAAGTCATGCGTGAAGCCAGCACCACGCCGGCAAGCGCACCAATCAGGCCATGTACGGCAAAGATGATGATCTTGGTCCGGTCGACATGCACACCCGCCAGCAAGGCCGCCTCCTGATTGCCGCCGATGGCCATGGTGTTGCGGCCATAGGTGGTGTAGTTGAGCAACCAGCCAAAGAAGATAAAGCAGGCGATGGTGATCAGGATCGGTACCGGCACGCCATAGAACTGGCCGTTGCCGAAGACGAAGAAGTCCTCGTTGGAAACCCCCACAGCCTTGCCGTTGGAAAAGATATACGCCAGCCCGCGAACGATCTGCATGGTCGCCAGGGTCGTGATCAGGGCATTGATGCGCAGCTTGGCGATGACGATGCCGTTGATCAGCCCCACCAGCAGGCCCATCGCCAGGGCGGCGCTTACGCCGAGGAATACGCTGTCGGTATCGCGAATCACGATCCCGGCAATAACCCCGGCACAAGCCAGTACCGAACCGACCGACAGGTCGAAGTGCCCGGAAGCCAGGCAATAAAGCATGGTGCAGGCGGCAATGCCCACGGTGGAAATTGCCAGACCCAACCCGCGCATGTTCAGCGGCGACAGGAAGTTATCGATGAACACCGCACACAGCATGAAAATGCCCAGTGCAGCCAGCAACATGACCCATTCATCGAGAAAGCGGCGCATATTCACGCCCTGACGGGGAGCCCGCAGGCTGGTTTCGGTAGACATACGCACCTCTTTTTTATTGTTCATGGTCGTAGACCAAAGGTTCAGCCGCGTGAGCGGGGTAATGCCAGTTGTAGAAGTCGCGACTCATCGGCCTCGTCGCGGTTGAGTTCACCGGTAATCGCCCCTTCGCTCATGACCAGAATGCGGTCTGAGATGCCCATGACTTCCATCAGGTCGCTGGACACGACAATCACCGCGATGCCTTGCGCCGCCAGGTTATGGATGATCTGGTAAATCTCGGATTTGGCACCGATATCAATGCCTCGGGTGGGCTCGTCCAGCAGCAGGACTTTCATCGGCATCGACAACCAGCGACCCAGAATCGCCTTCTGCTGATTACCACCGGAAAGAAAGACTATCTGCTGATCCGGCGAAGGCGTCTTGACGTTCATCGCCCGAATCTGTTTTTCGGCGTTCTCGCGTTCCCAACGTCCTTGAAGCAGGCAACCCAGGCTCAGATGCCGGGACCGGGCGCCGATATTGATGTTCTCGGCCACACTGGACAGCGGCACGATGCCTTCTTTCTTGCGGTCCTCCGGGCAGAGCAATATGCCAGCGGCAATCGCGTCCCGAGGAGACTTCAAGGTCAGCGGCTTGCCGTCCAGTTGCAGCGTGCCAGCCTTGCTGCGGGTCATGCCGGACAACAGGCGAAACAGCTCGGTACGACCGGCACCGACCAGCCCGAAGAAACCCAGCACTTCGCCCTTCTCGACCGCGAAACTGACCGGTTCCTGCAACCCTGGCCCGAGCAGCCCGGTGACGCGCAGGCTCGGGCCTTGATGCTCACGGGGCCGATAGTCATAGATATCCTGGATATCGCGCCCGACCATGCAGGTCACCAGACGATCATGGTCAAGCTCCGCCATGTCCTCGAAGGTGCGTACGAAACGCCCGTCCTTGAACACCGTCACGGCATCGCAGATGCGGAAGATTTCTTCCATGCGATGGGACACGTAAAGAATCACCCTGCCCTCGTCGCGCAATTTGGCGATGATCGCCATCAAGCGGTCGATCTCACGCGCCGACAGGCTGCTGGTGGGTTCATCGAAGGCAATCACATGGGCATTGCGCGACATGGCCTTGGCGATTTCCACCAATTGCCGCAGCCCCAGCGACAAATCCCCGAGACGCATGCCCGGATCGATTTCGTCGGCAAGCCCCTTGAGCAGTTCCGTGGCCTGACGCAGCATGAGCCGACGATTGATCATCCCGAAGCGATTGGGCATATGCCCCAGCAGCAGGTTTTCTGCCACGGTCATTTCCGGCACCAGATACAGCTCCTGGTGAATCACTGCGACACCCGCCGCGATGCTGTCCGCAGTGGACCTGAACTGATGGGTGTTTTCACCGATCTGCAAGGTCCCGCTGTTGGGTGTATAGGAGCCACCCAGTATTTTCAGCAATGTGGACTTGCCAGCCCCGTTCTCGCCCATCAAGGCATGTACGCTGCCGGGATTGGCCTGGAAGCTGATGTCCGACAGCGCCTTGACGCCGGGAAAGACCTTGCCGATGCCGCTGAAGCGCAAGGCACCACCGGCCGCTTGCTGTTGTTCGATTGCCTGCTGCATGAACTGTCCTCCTCACTCGCGAAGGGGCCTGAGATCAGGCCCCCTTGAACTCACTTACACAGACAAATGCCGATCAGTTGAGGCATACCTGTTACTTGTGGGAGGGGCCTTGGCCGCGACGACCTGCTTACAGGCAACATATTTTCAGTGCCTTTACATATGCTGTCGCGGCCAAGGCCCCTCCCACGGATTGTGAGTCCAGCCCCTCTTAACTGACTGGCATTACTTCCACAGACCGATCTTGGTCAGTACTTCCTGGAAGTTGGCCCGAGTAATGA
Organism: Pseudomonas cichorii; assembly: GCF_015471405.1. GTDB lineage: Bacteria > Pseudomonadota > Gammaproteobacteria > Pseudomonadales > Pseudomonadaceae > Aquipseudomonas > Aquipseudomonas serbiensis. The sequence goes on along the minus strand of NZ_BLVZ01000001.1, from coordinate 106,345 downwards.
GTGTCACGTCGTCCATGGCGGTGTACTTGGGAGGTTCTTCGCCGGTCGTGACCCATTTGAACATCTGGTAGGCGGTGTCATAGCCTTCCTTGTCCGGGCTGGGCAGCATCGAACCGAAGAAGCCGCTTTCCTTCTTTTTCAGTTCATCGATTGCGTCGGTGCCATTGATGCCGATACCGATCACGTTGGCTGGCTTGAAGCCGTTGGTGGCTGTGGCACGCACACCGCCGAGCACGGTGTTGTCGTTCATGCCACCAATGATCAGGTTCTTGGCATTACCCGGCAGTTTCGGCAGCGCCGAGTTGGTCGCATCCATACTGCCCGGCACATCGAGGGTCTTCTGGGCAGTGAAGAGGATATGGTTTTCCGGCAGGCCGGCTTTTTTCAGCGCATCCACAGAGCCGTCGGTGCGTTTCTTGCCGGTATCCAGCTCGTTGTAGGTATTGATGATGGCGTAGGTTTCTTTCCAGTCCCAATTGCGGTTTTTCGCCTCGGCCGCCATGGCCTCGCCTTGTTTCTGACCCACCTCGAAAGCGGCCATGCCCAGGTACGGCACGTCTTCCATGAAGTTGCCCTTGGCATCGACGAAACGATCATCCACCGCCATGACCTTCAATCCCAACGCCTTGGCCTTGGCGACGATGGCCGGGCCGAGGGAAACATCGGGCGGGCAGATGACAAAACCCTTGGCGCCGTTGGCTGCCAGGCTGTCGATGGCTGCCAGGGTTTTCTCGCCGTCAGGTACGGCAATCTTGAGCACCGTGAAGCCGTGCTCCTTGCCAGCCTTGTCGGCAAAGGCCCATTCGGTCTGGAACCAGGGTTCTTCGGGTTGCTTGACCAGAAAGCCGATTTTCACTTCTTCGGCAGCATGGAGGATGCCACTCATGCCCAGGATGGCAGTGGTAACAGCGGCGCAGCATAGGGAACGAATCCCGTGACGACTCAACATAGCTAACTCCTTATTTTTATTGAATAGCTACAGCGTCCAACAATGTGAGGCTCCAGGCTCTGTACACCGGAAACCCGCTAAATAGTCATACCATATCGACAGGAACAGCAATGTAACCGAGTGTCACTCGTGATAAAGCACCGAGCGACCGCCATCGATCATGATGCAACTGGCATTGATGAACGGCGCCTCATCAGTGGCCAGGAACAGTGCGGTCATCGCCACCTCGATGGGCTGGCCGATACGTTTGGGCGGATGCAGATCGAAGGCGCGTTGCCGCTCGGCCTGTGGGTCATCGAAGCCGTTCCAGTAATCGACGTTGAGCTGGGTTTCGATATAGCCCGGCGCGATGGCGTTGACCCGGATGCCCTTGGGCGCGTATTCGATACCCAGGGCCCGGGTCAGACCCAGCAGGCCATGCTTGGCGACCGGATAGGGAAAACAGCCGGGAATGATGTTGCTCGAATGGGTCGAGGCGATATTGATGATGTTGCCCGCGCCCTGCTCCAGCATTTTCGGCAAGACACTGCGGCAGCCATACCAGGCACCATCCAGATCGATGGCGAAACAGCGCTTCCAGTCCTCGTCGCTCATCTCCAGCGGGTCGCGGAACACATTGACCCCGGCGCAGTTGATCAGCACATCGACCCGGCCAAAATGCTCGATGGCCAGATCCACCATGCTGCGCCATTGATCCTGCTGCGTGACATCGACCTTGAGCGCGTGGACCTCGGCCCCTTGCTCGCGCCACTTCGCCGCCACCTGCTCGACCTTTTCGCCCTGCACATCACTGATGATCAGCCTGGCCTGCTGCGCCTGAAAACACGCCACGATGGCTTCGCCAATCCCCTGTGCAGCGCCGGTCACCAGCACCACCTTGCCTTTGAGGCGTTCACCGCGAACCGGCTCGGGAACCGGGGGTAACGACAAAGGTATCGCCATGTTCAACTCTCCTTGGATGCAATGAAAATTCAGCCTGCGAAGCGCGGGCAAATCTGCCCGGCGACGCCCACATCGGCCTTGAGTACCGCGCCATCGAGCTGGCCATGGGCATCGGCCGGTGCAGCGCTGGTGACATAGAGCGTAGACAGGTCGGGGCCGCCAAAAACACAACTGGTGGGATGGCTGACAGGCAGGTCGATCACCCGGTCAACGCTGCCATCGGGGGCAAAGCGGATCAGGCAGCTTCCACCCCAGCGTGCATTCCAGACATAGCCTTCGGCATCCATGGCCGAGCCGTCCGGTGCGCCGCGAGGGTGTTGCTGCGCCCACACCTGGCGCTCGCCCAGGCTGCCGTCAGTCAGAATCGGGTATTGGTAGATAACGCCATCGAGGGTATCGGCGCTGTAGAGCACTGTGCCTTGGGCATTCCACAGCAGGGTGTTGACGATGCCCTGCCCGTCCAGCAGGTGCGTGACCTTTGCATCCGGGTCCACACGAAACAGACCACCGGAGCGGCGCACCAGCGGCAAGTCACCGCCATCGGCATCCAGATTGTTCTGCATGCTGCCCAGCCACAGGCGCCCCTGAGCATCGCAGCGCGATTCGTTTGCACGGTTGCCCGCCACAGGATCGGCCACGCACAGCAATGAAACGGAAGTCTTTGGCGAATCAAGGTCCAGGCGATACACACCACTGGCCAGGGTCACCAGAGCATCGCCCTTATCGGTGGGAATGAATGCGGAAACCGCCTCGGGCAGACGCCATTGGCTGTATTGCCCCTGAACCAGCCGACAAGCCAGACGCCCGGCGATATCGACCCAGTACAAGGCTTGTTGCTCAAGGTCCCAGAAAGGGCCTTCAGCCAGTTTGAAGCGGTGCTCGGAAAGAGGCTGCCAATGCATGAACGGTGTCCTTTTTTATTTTTCTTAGGAACTGCCTCTACTAAATAGTATTACGATTTATTTTTCAAGCGGCTTTTTATCGACTATAAATCCTTGCATCGGATTAAAACCGATCAAATAGTCTTACCAATTTGCTGCCTGCCAGCGAAATCCAACGATGCGTTGCGCTACCGTCACCTTTCACAACAACAATAAAAGTGAGTAGAACAGATGAAAAATCACGCTCTTCTCAGCAGCCTTGGACTGTCACTGATGATCTCCACCCTGACCGCACAAGCCGCCGCACTGTCCAGCGAACATAGCACCTTCGGCAAACTGCCCGATGGCACGCCCATCGAGAAGTACACCCTGCACAACAGTCATGGCCTGCAAGCCAGCATCATTACCTACGGCGCAACCCTGCAAGCGCTCAAGGTGCCGGACAGGAACGGCAAGGTCGAAGACGTCGTTCTGGGCTTCGATGACGTGCAGGGTTATCAGGCCAATGGCACCGTGTATTTCGGTGCGACTATCGGCCGTTTCGGCAACCGTCTGGCGGGAGGCACATTCAAGCTGGACGGCAAGACCTACCACATCCCGCTCAACGACAAGACCAACGCGCTGCATGGCGGCAATCAGGGTTTTGACAAGCGCATCTGGAAAGCAGAAAGCATCAAGAGCAATGGCTCGGTCGGAGTGAAACTGAGCTACCTGTCGCCCGATGGCGAGATGGGGTTTCCCGGCGCGCTGCTGACAGAAGTCACCTACAGCCTCAACGACCAGAACGAGCTGAAGATCGACTACCGTGCCACCACCGACAAGCCCACGGTGCTGAACCTGACCAACCACAGCTATTTCAATCTGGCGGGCGCTGGCAACGGCGATATTCTCCAGCAGGTGGCGACTCTGCACGCCTCCCGTTACACGCCGGTCAACGACAAGCTGATCCCTACCGGTGAACTGGCCCCGGTGGCCGGCACGCCAATGGACTTCCTCAAGCCAACGGCCATCGGCAAGAACATCAAGGCCGACCATCAGCAACTCAAATACGCTGAACCCAAGCAAGGCGGCTTTGACTTCAACTGGGTGCTGGACACAAAGGGTGACATCAGCAAACTTGCGGCAGAAGTCAGTGACCCGCAGTCAGGTCGTCACCTGCAACTGTTCACCACCGAGCCTGGTGTGCAGCTGTATACCGGCAACTTTCTGGACGGCAGCATCCATGGCAAGGCCGGCAAGGTCTACCCGCACTGGGGCGCCTTCACCCTGGAAACACAGCACTACCCCGATGCGCCCAACCAGCCCGCCTTCCCCAGTACGCGACTGGACCCTGGCAAGCCTTACACCCAGACCACCATCTTCAAGTTTCTGAATCATTGAGAAGGTGTGTTTCTGTGGGAGCGAATTCATTCGCGAATGAATTCGCTCCTACGCTCACTGGCCCTTCATCGCCGTAGTCAGCTTGTCGACGTTATAGCGGAACATCTGCGCATAGCTAGCCGCCGGGCCATCCGCGGGTGACAAGGCCTCGACGTACAGCTCACCACCTGGCTGCGCTCCACTGGCATCGGCGATCTGCTTGACCAGACGCGGGTCACCGGAGTTCTCGAAGAAATAGGCCGTCACGTGTTCGCTCTTGATCTGGCGGATCAGTTTTGCGACATCCGCAGCCGAAGCTTGCGACTCAGTGGAAAAACCCAAGGGCGACAGGAATGTCACACCATAGGCATCACCGAAGTAACCGAACGCATCGTGGGAAGTGAGGATCTTGCGCTTCGACTCGGGCACCGACTGGATCTGGTCCCTGGCGTAGAGGTCCAGTTGCTGCAATTGCACGATATAGCGTTGACCATTGGCCTCGTAGACGCTGGCACCTTCAGGGTCCGCCTTCTTGAGCGCGGCAATGATATTGCGCACATAGATCACACCGTTGGCGGCGCTGTTCCAGGCATGGGGATCGGTGATGAGCTTGCCGTCCTCCTGCATGTAACGGGTCTTGATGCCATCGGACAACACGACCGGCTGACCCTTGTAGCCAGACGCCTTGATCAGGCGGTCCATCCAGCCCTCCAGATGCAGGCCGCTGACGAACGTCAGATCAGCACTCCTCAGGGCCTGGGCATCACGCGGGGTGGGTTCGTAAACATGAGGGTCGCCATTGGGGCCGATCAGCGACGTCACGTGAACCCGCTCGCCACCGACGTTACTGACCATGTCGGCAATCACCGTGAACGAAGCCACCGCCTCCAGAGGCTTGGCCTGGGCAAGACTTGCAAACGCCGACAGCACAATCGCCGCCATTGAGCTCAACATCATCAATCGTTTCATGACATGCCCTTTTCAGTTGGCCAGGTGGGGTTTTGGAAACAGTCGACGCAAGATGCCCGTGCGCCCGAACAGCAGGGAAAAACCATAAAAGACGCTGGCAGTCAGGACGATGGATGGCCCGGAAGCCACGCCAAGGTGATAGGAAACGATCAGGCCGATCAGCCCCGAGAGGGTCGCCAATACCGTCGAAATCAGCATCAGGGCGCTCAGTGACGTTGCCCAGAATCGCGCAGCAGTCGCAGGCAGCATCATCATGCCCACCGCCATCAGGGTGCCGAGCGCCTGAAAGCCCGCCACCAGGTTCAGCACGACCAGCAGCAGAAACAGCACGTGGTACAGCGACCCCATCCCGCCGACAGCGCGCAGGAAACCCGGATCGAAACACTCAAGCACCAGCGGGCGATAGATCACGGCCAACAGGATCAAGGTGAATGACGCAATGCCGCCGACCATATAGATCGCGCTGTCATCGATGGCCAGGATGGTGCCAAACAGCACATGCAGCAGATCGACACTGGAGCCGTGCATGGAGACGATCAATACTCCGGCGGCCAGTGACGTCAGATAGAAACTGGCGAAGCTGGCATCTTCGCGCAAGGCGGTCAGGCGGCTGACCAGCCCGGACAGCAAGGCCACCGCAAGACCGGCGATCAAGCCGCCAATGCCCATGGCCGGCAGCGACAGGCCTGCCACCATGAAACCCAGCGCCGCGCCCGGCAGGACCGCGTGACTCATGGCATCGCCCACCAGACTCATGCGTCGCAGCATCAGCAACACACCCACCGGACCGGAACCGATCCCCAAAGCGAGGCAGGCCACCAGAGCGCGGCGCATGAAACCGAACTCGACAAAAGGCTCGATCAGCGTGGCATAGAGCATCATGAATGCTCACCTTCGGTATCGCAGACCTGAGCATCCGCACTCCAGAACTCGGCCATATTGCGGGCACGCCGCAAGTTCGCATCGTTCAACACCTCGGCCGTCGCCCCCCAGGCAATCGCCTCTCGGGCCATCAACAGGGTTTGCGGAAAGTGCTGACGGACCTGATCGATATCGTGCAATACCGCGATCACCGTGCGTCCCTGGCCGTGCCAGACCCGGACCAGCTCCAGCAGGTCGCGGGTGGTGCGGGCATCAATGGCGGTGAAAGGCTCGTCCAGCAGAATCACCGAGGCGTCCTGCAATAACAGCCGTGCAAACAACACCCGCTGGAACTGCCCGGACGACAGGGAACCGATACTGCGCCCCTCGAACCCCTCAAGGCCCACGGTTTTCAGCGCATCATGAGTGAGCCTGGCATGGTTGCGAGTCAGGCCACGAAACGGGCCGATGCTGCGCCATGCGCCCATGGCGACGGTATCGGCCACGCTTAACGGGAAACTGCGGTCTATCTCGGCCGCCTGAGGCAGATAACCCAGGGTATGAGTCGCCAGCCGGCCTCGATCCACACGCCCCGCCGCTGGCTTCATGGTCCCGGCAATGGTCTTGATCAACGTGGACTTGCCAGCGCCATTGGGACCGACGATAGCGGTCAGACTGCCCGCCTCGAAACGGCCACTGATGTGATGCACCGCCGGACGGCGTTCGTAAGCGACAGTCAGATTGTCCAGAGCAATGGCCGCACTCATGGAATAGCCACCGACCAGGCGATGGCCAGCCATAACAACAGCAAAATACCGAGAGCCAGCAGGACCCGCTTCAAGGCCGATTGAGCCAGAACGGAACCTGCTACAGAGGGAGCGCGAGGAGCTTTCACGGGAGAGTAGCCTGCAACGATTCGTTACAGTATTACACGGCCACCCGGTATTTTGTTATGAAATAACGTTTAGGTGAGCTGCAAGTTGTAAGCTACAAGCTACAAGCTACAAGCTTTTGACTTGAGGCTTGAGGCTTGAGGCTTGAGGCTTTTGACTTGAGGCTTGCAGCTTGAAACTTGCAGCTTTCATCCTTCCCCAAACCCCCTCTGCAAATCCTCGATCAACGCCGATACATCCTCCAGCCCGATATGCAGGCGCAGCACCGGGTTGAGCAATTTGTCGGCCTCATTGTCGCGATCGCTGACAGTGGCCACGGTGATCAGGCTTTCGTAGCCGCCCCATGAAGCGCCGAGCCCGAACAGTTGCAAGGCACCGATAAAACGTTCCAACTGGCCTGGGTCCGAAGACTCGAACTCGAAGGACAGCAAGCCGTTGCTGCCGGTGAAGTCGCGCTTCCACAGGGCGTGGCCGGGGTGGTCCGGCAAGGCTGGATGGAACACGCGGCGGACTTGCGGTTGTTCGTTCAGCCAGTGCGCGACTTCAAGAGCCTGGCGCTCGTGGGTTTCCATGCGAGAGGCCAGAGTGCGGGCACCGCGCAGGACCAGATAGGCGTCATCGGGGCTGACCGCATTGCCGAAGGTGTCGCTCATCCTTCCCAGCGGCTGCCAGACTTCTTCACGGGTGCAGACGCTGCCCATCACCACATCGCTATGACCGCACAGGTACTTGGTCAAGGCCATGATGGAAATGTCCGCCCCAAGCTCCAGCGGTCGATAGAGGTAGGCCGAGCCCCAGGTGTTGTCTACCGCCAGCAGAATGTTTCGTGGTTTGCACAGCGCGGCAATGGCCGGCAAGTCACAGAGTTCGTAGAGCAACGAGCCCGGCACTTCGGTGTAGACCATGCGGGTATTGGCCTGCAATTGTGCTTCCAGCCCTTGCCCGTCAGCCCTGAAGTAACTGACCTGAATGCCGAATGGCTCAAGGAAGTCACGGGCTACACGTCGCACCGGCGAGTACACCGCATCGGTCAGCAGCACATGATCACCTGGGCGCAGATAGGCCAGGAACGTCTGCGCCACTGCTGCAAGGCCGGTACTGAACAAGCGGGTGCGATAACCACCCTCCAGCTCTGTCACCAGATCCTCCAGCGCAAACCCCGTCGGATTGCCCCGCGCGCCATAGCTCAACAGGCGCTCGGTATCACGCCGTTTGCGGATATCGCGCATCTGCCCGAGGCTGTCGAACAGCACCGTGCTCATGCGCGAAACCGGTACATTCACCCCGCGCACGCCACTGCCCTTGGCCGTACGCGCGGCATGAATCAGCCGGGTCTTGACCAAGGGGTTATGTGACGGGCGCTCAGGCTTTTTTGCGGACAAAGGCTTGAGGCTGGCAATTTCCTGCTCGGTCATCTGCCCCAGCAGACCGATTTCCCAGGCCAGGTACTGGCGGGCAGCGTCCTTGTTGCCGGAATGCCGGTCATGGGTGAAGAACAGAAAATCGATGCACTGCTCGTCCGCCAGACTGGCACTGTCTTCGCGCAGCGCCAGCCCGGCGGTTTGCCAGGCCTTGATCCCGCCGTCCAGCAGACGCACCTGCTGGCGCTGCGCCTGTGGCAATTCCTCGGCCGCCAATTGCGCCAGAGCCGGGTCATCGGCAATCAGCACCAGAGGCCGGGACTCTTCAGCGACGGCAGCAGCCAGCAACGGGCGAATCGACCAGCGTGAACCTTCGATATGCCCTTTGCGAAAGTGTGTGCTCGAACGCAGATCGATCAGTGCCATGGCCTGATCCTTCAAGGCATCGGCCAGCCGTTGCACGCTGATGCCCGGCAAGTCCGGCTGCACATCTGCTTGCGCAACAGGTAACGACAAGCCGCTGTTCACGCCATCAGCCAGTACATAGGCATCGTGCCCCAACTGCCGCAACCAGCTGGCAACAATCGGCGCACGAATACCTTCGTCGTCCACCAGCACCAGACGCGCCTGACGCACGCCGACATACAAGTCCGTCGCCTGAATCAACTGGCCGCCCGGCGTATGTTGCGCACCAGCCAATGTTCCTGCCGCAAACTCCTCGGCGGTGCGCACATCGCACAGGAACAGGCTGCGTTTGCTATCAGCGGCCCAGCCCCGGACCTGTTCGGCACTGACCGTCTGCACGCCTGCCCGCTCGGCCAGCGCCTGTGCGGCATCGCGTTGACGGGTCAACGAACCGGGCGATACCGCATCCGGGTAGCGTCGGGTGCTGCCGTGTTCCAGTTGCAGATCGGCCAGATACCAGCCCTGTGTCCCGTTTTCCAGTGCATAGACCGGGTTCTTGACACCCAGATCGATCAGCGTCTGCGCGCCGATGATGCTGCGGGTCCGCCCGGCACAATTGACGATGATCGGCGTGTGTTCGTCGCTGACCAGTTCCGGCAGGCGATAACCCAGTTCGCCATTGGGGCAGCATACGGAACCTGGAATGGTCATCTTGCGGTATTCGTCGAATGGTCTGCCGTCCAGCACCACCAGCGACTCGCCCTGAGCTTGACGCTGCGCCAGTTCGGTGGCGCTGATGTGCGGCGTATGGCGCGCCTCTTCCACCAGCTCACCAAAAGCCTTGGACGGCACATGCACACCCGCAAACAGTTGCAGACCTGCGGCCTGCCATCCATCGGCGCCACCTTCAAGAATATGCACGTGGCGATAGCCGAGCGCTTCAAGTCGCAAGGCAGCGCGTGCCGCAACATCGCCGCCATTCTGGTCATAGATCACCAGCCGCACGTCGGGGCTGGGGGCCAGGCGGCGGATATCCAGCTCCAGTCGGCTATAGGGCAGCGTGACGCCATGGAACAGATGGGCTTCGCCATACTGGCCATGTTCGCGCAGGTCGAACAGGGCAATTTCCTGCCCGTCGAACAGCCATTGTTGCAGTTGGGCCGCGGTGGTGGTCTGGCTCATGGGGTGGCTCATAAAAGTGAATTGGGAAACCTGTGCCGACGATCAATAGGCGCGAATCGACGGCGCCATCTGCGAGGCGTTGTAGTTCAGGACACGGCCTTCTTCATTGACACCGAAACGCCCGTTGAGCGATTCCAGCGGCCGGCCATACAGATGGAAGTGCAAGGTCGGCTCTTCGCCCGTGACCTTGATGCCATGCAGGTCTTCGCCCAGGAAACCGATGGGCGTGCCTGGCTGGACGATGACTTCCTTTTCCAGCTCCAGACGAGCGAAGGCCGGGTCGCTGCCATCGTCGGTACGCGCCCAGACGTAGTTGATCTCCTGGCCCTGCACGGCAACGATCACCGCCCAGGTTTCATGGTTGTGCGGCAAGGTGCTTTTGCCTGGCAGCAGCGAGTTCATGTACAGGGTCGGAGTTTCGCCATCATCGTTCAGGCGATAGCGAAAAGCAGTCTCACCCTGCCCCGGCACCGGCGAAGGAAATGCGGTGAAGTTGAACAGGTCATGGCGCCCGGCCAAGTCTTCCAGCAGCGCGATGATTTCCTTCAACGCTTCGCGGTCTACGCCGCGCTGGTTGATGGCACGAATCTGCTGCAGAAAACTTTCAATCACTTGGGTTCGGTTTGCGTTGCTCATCAGGTAGCTCCCGGTGGGGTTCAATTTTAGTTATACGGACAGGCTGTAACGGCTGATATTGCTCAGTGCAAACGGGTCGGAGGACACCGGCGCACGGCGCCCGGTATCTCCCAGAGCGTGGCGCAGGAATTCGCGGGTCCGCTCACTGGTCGGGTGCTGGAAAATCTGCTCGGCGCTGCCATGCTCGACGATCAGGCCGTTCTCGGTGAAATACACCACGTCGCTGATTTCTTCGGCGAAACGCATTTCGTGGGTGACCAGTACGCAGGTCATGCCCTCCTCGGTCAGCTCGCGGATCACGGTCAGCACTTCGCCGACGGTTTCCGGGTCCAGGGCCGAGGTCACTTCGTCGAACAGGATCAGTTCCGGGCGCATGGTCAGGGCGCGGGCAATCGCAACCCGCTGTTGCTGGCCGCCGGACAATTGCCCCGGATAGGCATCGGCCTTGTGTTCCATACGCACCTTGGCCAGCAAGGCACGAGCCTGCTTCTCGGCCTCGACGCGCTCGATCCCCAGCACCTTGCGCGGGGCAATCACCAGGTTTTCCAGCACCGACAGATGCGGGAACAGGTTGTACTGCTGGAAGACGAAACCCACACGCTTGCGCAACTCGATACGCTCCGCTTCGCGGGTCAGGGCATGAACGTCGGTATTACCCACGCGGATGGTGCCGTGCTGGGTCTGCAACAGCCCGGTGATGCAGCGCAGAATGGTCGACTTGCCCGAACCGGACGGGCCGATGATCGACACTGCCTGACCGCGCTGCACATCCAGATCGATGCCCTTGAGCACCAGGTTGCTGCCGAATGACAGGTGCAGGTCGCGCAGGCTGACCAGAGGCTCGGCGCCAGAATCAATAGAAGGCATAACGTCGCTCCAGGCGTTGGGTCAGACGGGAAATCGGGTAGCAATAGGCAAAGAACAGCACCAGCAGGCTGCAATAGATGATCACAGTGAAACCGGTCTGGTTGACGGTATTGCTGGCAATCTGTGCGGTATCGATCACGTCATGCACTCCCACCAGCGAAGCCAGTGCGGTGCCCATGGTGATGACCGCATACAGGTTCATCCACGGCGGCAACATGCGTTTGAAGCACTGCGGCAGAATGATCGAGCTGAAAATCTGTGCGCGAGTGAAGGCCAGCGAGCGCGCCGCTTCCCATTGCGTGCTGGGGATCGACGCCACGGCACCCCGGAAGATTTCCGCGACATTGGCGCTGGCTGGCAATGCCAGGCCGATAGTGACCTTCACCCAGTCGGGAAACGAGATATACGTGCTGCCGATCTTGATCTCGAACGGGAATACATAAGTGGTGAAGTAGATCAGCACCAGCCAGGGCGCATTGCGAAAGATCTGTATCCAGATCCGTGCAGGCAGGCGCAGCAGCAAGAAAGGCGACATCCCCAGAGCACCGACCAGCAGCCCGAACACCGTCCCCAGGCCAATGGCAACCAGACTGATCAGAATGTTCTGGCCAAACCCCACCGCCAGAGCGGGCGACCACTGCATCAATGCCAGAAAGACCGGGCTGTCCGGGGCACCGAAAATCAACCAGACAACCGTCAGAGCAACCAGCGTCAGCGCCAGTAAATGGCGACGTGGCCACGCGACGGGCGCGGCAACCGATGAATCAATGGCCATAGCCGGGCATCCTCAGGCGTGATTCCAGGGCACGCCCTGCACAGTTGACGACAAAGCTGAGCAAACCGAAAAAGCTCAGGATCAGGATCATCAGTTCCAGCACGTTATCGCTCTGGGTCCAGATCATGATCGCGGCATAAGTGATATCCCCCACCGCAATGGCCGAGGCCACGGCTGTCATCTTCACCAGATCAATCAGGTTGTTGATCAGCGATGGCAAGGCAAAGCGCACGGCCAGTGGCAATTGCACGTTCCACAACAACTGGCGACTGTTGAAAGCCAGGGAGCTGGCGGCTTCCAGGGTCACGGAAGGCACCGCTTCGATACCGGCCCGCAAGGCTTCGGCATGGAAAGCCCCCTTGTGCAGGGAAATCACGATCACGACCCAGGCAAAAGGTGTCAGCGGATTGGCTGCACCGACGGCCTGGGTCAACAGCATGTTCAACACCAGAAAGGCGCAATACAGTTGCACGAGCGTCGGCGTATTGCGGGTGACTTCAATGAATACTCTGGCTGGCGAACGCAGCCATGGCTTGCCCGAGGTGAGCATGGCCGCCAGGGCGACACCGACCAGCAAGCTGCCAATGATGGTGAGCAGGCACAGCAGCAAGGTGGTCAACGCCCCGTCGACCATGGTGCCGCGCTGATAGGCATCCAGCAGAAAGGCGTAGTTCAGGCCAAATCCGGCCGTCCACTGCACGAACGACTCCAGCCAGTGACTCATGGTGCCTCCCCCACACTCAACTGCGCACAGGCACGGGCAATACGCTGCCCGGCTTCGATCACGGTTTCGGTGGCTGTGGCAATCGACAGGCGAAACCACGGCGACAAACCATAAGCGCTGCCCGCAACACCGGCCACGCCGGACTCCAGAAGCCAGGCAACCACATCGGCATCGTTTTCCAGCCGTTGGCCGTCAGGGCGATAACGGCCCAGCAACCCGGCACAACGCACAAAGACAAAGAAGCCGCCTTGCGGCACCAGCACTTCCATGCCATCCACCGCGCTCAGGGTTTCAACCAACAAGTCACGGCGCTGGTGATACGCCGCGACCTGCTCCGGCAGAAACCCCAGACCACCCTCGAACGCCGCCAATGCTGCGGCCTGCCCTATCGATGATGCGCCGGAAGTCGATTGCGACTGCACCACTGTCATGGCCGTGGTGAGTTCTTGCGGCCCGGCTCCGAAACCGACGCGCCAGCCAGTCATGGCGTAAGTCTTGGAAACGCCGCCCACCAGCAGGCAGCGAGGCTGCAAGTCCGGCGCGACATTGAGCAGGCTCCGGGCTGGCTGCCCGTCGAAACGAATGTGCTCGTACAACTCGTCCAGCAGCACCAGCACGTGCGGATGACGACGCAGCACGTCAGCCAGCGCCAACAGCTCCGCCTCGCTATACACCGCGCCACTGGGGTTGCCCGGCCCGTTGAGGATCAGCCAGCGCGTGCGCTCACCGATATGGCGTTCCAGTTGCATCGGGGTCAGCTTGCAGCCTTGCTCCAGGCCGCACTCGATGAACACCGGTTCACCACCATTGAAACGCACGCTGTCCGGGAACGACGGCCAGTACGGCACAGGTACCAGCACTTCGTCGCCGTCATTCAGGGTCGCGGCGAACGCATTGAAGATGATCTGCTTGGCACCGTTGGCTATCACGATGCCAGCCAATGGATAGTCCAAAGCATTTTCGCGCTGCAACTTGCCTTGCACCGCCTCGCGCAAGGCCCGCACACCGGGCGTCGGCGTGTATTTGGTGGCACCGGCGGCAATGGCCTTGAAGGCCGCCTGCTTGATGTGTTCAGGGGTGTCGAAATCCGGCTCGCCGGTGGTCAGGTCGAGAATATCCACCCCGGCATCGCGCAAGGCGGTGGCCCGGGATTTGGCGGCGGCGTTGGCCGACAATGAGACGCGCTGCACGCGCTTTGACAAGCCGATGCTCATGCTCGGGTCTCCAGTACCTTGCCCGGATTGAGCAGGTTGTGCGGGTCCAGGGCCTGCTTGATGCGGTGCATCAAGTCCAGCTCCACGGGGCTTTTGTAACGGGACAGCATGCCCAGCTTGCGCTGGCCGATGCCGTGTTCGGCGCTGATCGAGCCGCCATGGGCATGCGCGCTGTCGTGCACCAGCTCGCTCAGTTCAGCGTAACGGGCCATATGCGCCTCGACAGTGGAGCCCAGCGGATGCGCGACGTTGTAATGCAGGTTGCCGTCGCCCAGGTGACCAAAGGTGAAATTGCGCACACCGGGAAAGTGCTGCTGCAACAAGGCATCGGTGTGGGTCACAAACTCCACGACCCGGGAAATCGGCACCGAGATATCGTGCTTCATATTGCGCCCGGCACGCCTCTGGGCATCGCTCATGTTCTCGCGCAACTGCCACAGCGCCTGGCTCTGGGCCAGACTTTCGGCCACCAGAGCATCGGCCAGCAGCCCGGCTTCGAAACCATCGCTCAGTACCTCTTCAAAACTCTGCCGCGCATGGCTTTCACTGTGGTTATCGGACAATTCCAGCAAAGCGAACCAAGGGTATGCAGCATGGCTGAAGGGTTGCGGCCCTTGGGGAAACTGTTCACGCAGCAAGGTCAGACAGTCGGCCGAAAGCAGCTCGAAAGCGGTCAGGCTTGCACCGAACCCGGCACGGGCGTGAGACAGAAAACGCACAGCCTGCGCCAGCGACTCAAAAGCCAGAAATGCCGTGAGTTGCGCCTTGGGCAGCGGGAACAGTTTCAGGGTCGCGGCGGTGATAATGCCCAGCGTGCCTTCGCTGCCGATGAACAGGTCCCGCAGGTCATAACCGGTATTGTCCTTGCGCAGACCGCGCAGCCCTTCCCAGATTTCACCTTGTGCTGTGACTACTTCCAGCCCCAGCGTCAGTTCGCGGGTATTGCCATAACGCAGCACGGCGTTGCCACCGGCATTGGTGCCCAGGTTGCCGCCGATGGTGCAACTGCCTTGCGCGCCCAGGCTGAGCGGGAACAGGCGGTCAGCCTTACGAGCTACGTCTTGCAGGTTTTGCAGGATGCAACCGGCTTCGACAGTCAGGGTGTCATTATCGGTGTCGATCTCACGCACACGATTCATGCGTTCCAGCAGCAACAGCACCGCCTTGCCGCTGGCATCCGGCGTTGCAGCGCCCATCAGGCCGGTGTTACCGCCCTGCACCACCACCGGTGCAGCATGGGCGACACACAAACGCACCACGGCGGCGACCTGTTCGGTATCCGCAGGACGCACCACCGCGACCACTTGCCCGACATAGCGACCCTGCTTGTCAGTCAAGCGCTCACGGGCCTGCTCGCCAGTCTGCACATGACTGGCGCCCAACAGTTGCTGCAATGCCTGGAACAGCCCATCACTCATGGCGTGGCAGCCAGCGGCGCTGCATTGCGATATTGCTCATGCAGATCATGCAAGGCCTGGGACGGCGCCATGCCGGTGCGATTACCCAGTTCGATCAACCAGCCGCTGCGATGCCAGTCACGGACAATGGCGTCCAGACGGGCCTGTATGTCTTTCTCGCCCTTGCGCACCCAGATCACGGATTTGGACGGAATCAGGTCAGTGGCCAGTGGGATCTCGAAACCGGACCACTCAGGTTCGCCAAGCAGGGTATGCATGGTCGGGCTTACATGCACGGCCGCCACACAGCCATTGCCGCGCAGCGACAGCAGAGATTCGGACTGGCTGCGGAACGCCTTGATCTGCGCGCCGTAGACTTCCTGCAACGGTTTGATGAAGTTGCTGCCCTGGGACACGCACACCGGCTTGTCCTTGAGGTCTTCCCATTTGCTGATGCCCGCGCCCTTGCGGATCAACGCTGCGCCGCCCACTTCCTCGTAAGGCGTGGGCACGTAATCGAGAATCTGCGCACGCTCTTCGGTCAGTTGCATATTGGCGATCAACAGATCGACCTTGCCCTGCTGCAAGAACTGCACGCGATTGGGAGCCAGCACCGATACGGTTTCCAGCTCCACGTTCAGGCGCTTGGCGATTTCCTTCGACAGCTCGACGTTGTAGCCCAGATGCTCGCCGGTCTTCGGATCGATGGTGCCGAACGGAGGACCGCTGAGGATCACGCCGATGCTGATCTTGTGGCGTTCCTGAATCTTGTCCAGGGTCGCGTCGGCACTGGCCAGCCCGGCGCACAGGATCAACCCCAGTGCGGTCAGCGTCTTGGCTGTAAAAAATCTGCTCATGGGAGCCGTCCTTGAATGGCCGACGCGGTGGGCGTCGGCATGGAAATGGGAGAAAGTACGTAGCGCGAAAGTCAGGCGCCCTTGGCCTTGAACTGCTCATGCAGCTCGACCAGTGCCGGGGATGCAGGTGTGATGTTGTGGCGTTTTTCGACTTCGATCAGCCAGCCGGTGCGATGCCAGTCCTTGACGATGCTGTCCAGACGCGCCTGGGTATCGGTTTCGCCGATACGGGTCCAGATCACGGAAGGTGCCGGGTTCAGCTCAGGGAGAATGGCGCGGTAGCCCTTCCACTCTTCGTTGCTGGCCAGCAGTGGATTGATCAGCGTGGCGTCATGCACGGCCGCGACACAATTATTGCCGCGCAGCGCCAGCAAGGATTCGGCAGAACTCTTGAAGGCTTTCAGTTCTGCACCGAACTCGGTCAGCGGCTTGATGTAGCTGCTGCCCTGAGAGGTGCAGACCGGCTGCCCCTTGAGGTCTTCCCAACGGTTGATCTTGCTGTCCTTGAGTACAACGGCTGTACCGCCCACCTTGTAGAAAGGCGTCGGCACCGAGCCGAGTATCTGGCCGCGCTCCGGGGTCCACTCCATATTGGCGATCAACAGATCGACCTTGCCTTGTTGCAGGAATTGCACGCGATTGGCAGTCAATACCGACACCAGCTCCACCTCGACACCCAGGCGACGCCCGATGTCTTCGGCCAGATCCACGTTCGCGCCCTTGGGTTTCTGGGTCGCCGGATCGATGGAGCCGAAAGGCCCGCCGGACAACAACACGCCCACCACCAGACGATGACGCTCCTGGATCTTGTCCAGGGTGGCATCGGCCAGTGCCGAACCACTGACCGCCAGACCGGCAAACAGCCCCAGCATGGCCGGGAAGAAACGTGAAACGGATGAGCGAGTCGGCATGTAAATTCCCCAGGCAAATGATCGGAGTTCCCCGACCTGATGCCGGGACATTACGGATCGTTGCCTGTTAACGGAAATTCAAATATCAAATATGGTTATAACTTTCCATGCAGAGCCCGCTCAACCGCCAATAAAAACCCAGTATTCATTGGACAAAATTAAAACGCGCAGAAAAAACACCACATAAAACATAAAATTACGTAATGTATTTGCCTGAACCCCTGATATGAATTCAGCACAGATCACCATGACCGCCCCATCAAGCCCGACCTCGACTCTCGACCTGGAACTGCTGCGCACCTTTGTCGCCGTGGTCGATCATCACAGCTTTGCCGAGGCTGGCATGCAGCTGTCACGCACTCAGTCCTCGGTCACTCAGCACATGCAGCGTCTGGAGCAACAAGTGGGTGTCAGCCTGTTCCAGAAACAAGGTCGCCAGAAGCAACTGACCGAGCCGGGCCGACAGTTACTACGTCATGCCCGGCAGATGCTGTCGCTCAATGACGACGCCCTGAACTCGTTGCGTGAAAGCAGCCTGAGTGGCGTGTTGCGTATCGGCTCGCCCCATGACATCGCTGACACCATTCTGCCGCCGCTGCTGAGCCATATCGCCCGCTCGGCTCCACGCCTGCGCCTTGAAATCGACGTGGGCCGCAGCCCCTTTCTGATGGAAGACCTGCATCGCGGCAAGGTGGACATGGTGATTTCCACCCGCGAAGACCCGACCCTGGAAGGTTTTGCCTTGCGTACTTCGCCTGTGTGGTGGATCTGTTCCGCGCAATACATCCATGTACCGGACGAACCGCTGCCGCTGATTCTGGTGGATGAACCGAGCATCTATCGGCGCTATGCCCTGCAGGCTCTGGAAGCCGCCAATATCCCGTGGCGGCAGGCTTATCTGGCGTCCAATCTGATCGGCATCAAGGCCGCCACTCGTGCAGGCCTCGGCGTCACGCCGCGCAGCATGGAAATGCTCGGGCCGGACATGCGCGTACTGGGTGAGAACGATGGCCTGCCGCGCCTGCCCAACGTGACCTATCACTTGTGGATTCGGCCCAACACCGTTAATCCACTGGCCCGCAAGGCCTATGATCTGATACGGACCAGTCAGGGCCTGTAGCCTGATTCCGAGCTTGTGGTAAGTCACTTAACCCTATACTGTATATAAAAACAGTATCGGTATTTTTCATGCAGCTCATCGACAAGCTCAGCATTCTGGCAGACGCTGCCAAATACGATGCGTCGTGCGCCAGCAGCGGCGCTCCCAAGCGCAGTTCACAAGGCAAGACGGGACTTGGCTCGACTACCGGCATGGGCATTTGCCACAGCTTCACGCCCGATGGTCGCTGCGTCTCGCTGCTGAAAATCCTGCTGACCAACTTCTGCCTGTATGACTGCCAATACTGCGTCAACCGGCGCTCCAGCGATGTGCCCCGTGCTCGCTTCAGCCCTGAAGAAGTCGTCACCCTGACGCTGGATTTCTATCGACGCAACTGTGTCAGCGGGTTGTTCCTGAGTTCCGGCATCATCCGGTCCGCCGACTACACCATGGAGCAACTGGTGCAGGTCGCCCGGCTGCTGCGCGAGAAACACGAGTTTCGGGGCTATATCCACCTCAAGACCATCCCCGATGCCGATCCGGCGCTGATAGAACAAGCAGGCCTGTATGCCGATCGCCTGAGCGTGAATATCGAGCTGCCAACCGATGCCAGCCTGCAAACCCTGGCACCGGAAAAGGACGTGGCCTCCATCAAGCTGGCCATGAAAACCATCCACACCGGCGAGCAGACCGTGCTCAACGAGCCACGTGCCCCGCGTTTCGCACCCGCCGGGCAAAGTACCCAGATGATCGTGGGGGCCGACGCCACCGATGACAGCACCATCCTGCACAGTGCTCAGTCGCTCTACAGCAACTTCAAGTTGCGCCGGGTCTATTACTCGGCGTTCAGCCCGATCCCCAACAGCCCGAACAGCGTGCCACTGGCCGCACCGCCACTGCTGCGCGAACACCGCCTGTATCAGGCCGACTTTCTATTGCGCGGCTACGGTTTTACTGCCACTGAACTGCTCAATGGACCGGGCGATCTGGCGCTGGACATCGACCCCAAGCTGGCCTGGGCCTTGAGCAACCGTGCGGTCTTCCCGCTGGACCTGAACAACGCCGAACCGGCCCTGATCGCCCGTATTCCGGGCATCGGCATCCG
Source organism: Pseudomonas cichorii (assembly GCF_015471405.1). GTDB lineage: Bacteria > Pseudomonadota > Gammaproteobacteria > Pseudomonadales > Pseudomonadaceae > Aquipseudomonas > Aquipseudomonas serbiensis. The sequence continues at coordinate 86,958 of NZ_BLVZ01000001.1, read as the reverse complement.
CACCACCCAACGGCTGGTCGAACTGCGCAGGCAACGGCGCATTCGCTATGAGGACCTGACCCGGCTGCGCTGCGTCCTGGCCAAAGCCAGGCCGTTCATCATCACCAGCGATTACCATCCGTCCCAGGCCGACAGCAGCAGCGAACAACTGCATCACCAGTTGCGGGATAGGCCGCAACCTCAACAACTGGGGCTTTGGGGATGATCTGCCTGGATTGCGATGACCTGTTCGATACCTGGCGCCAGCAGGCACGCTGGCTGTTGAGCCATGAAATCGATCCCAGCCGGGTCAGCTGGAAGGCTGGCAGCGCTGCGGATCTTTTCTCCAGCGATGAAGATATCCCGCAGCAACAAGGGCCGTTTCAGGCGCGCGTACCGCTGGAGTTGCTGCATTTGCTGCAAAGCGCGGCCTGCTATCGGGGCGATCAGCGCTGGAGCCTGTTGTATGAAGTGTTGTGGCGGGTCAGCCATGGCGACCGGACCGCCATGCTGGCGGGTGACAAGCTGGGCAGCGAACTGCATCGACGCCTCAAGACCATTGGCCGTGAGGCCCATCACCTGCATGCCTTCCTGCGCTTTGTGGCACTTCCTGCCTCAAGCGAAGCCTGCGATCTGCTACAACCCGAATACGTGGCCTGGCACGAACCGGCCCATGACATTCTGGAAAGCGCCAGCCAGCACTTCATCGGCCGCATGGGCCAGCATCGCTGGATGATCGCCACCCCAAGAGACGGGGTTTATTACGATGGCACACAACTGATCCATGAACGGCGCTGCCCCGAGGTCTGGCAAAAGCTGGCCCGTCAGGTAGAAGACCCCCACGGCGATCTGTGGCTGACCTATTACAGCCACATCTTCAACCCCGCACGCCTGAACCCCAAGGTCATGCAAGGTCATATGCCTTCGCGCTTCTGGAAAACCCTGCCTGAAGGCCCGCTGATCCCCGCGCTGATCACCCAGGCCAGAACCGGCAAACAAAAGGATGGTCAGGCCAGTGATATTGGAGCAAGGCCTGGTAAAAGGATTGGCCGGTAAACGATTGGTGGTAACCTCGACCTGAACCCTCCGTTAGAGGTCCGACGATGCTGGACAACACGATCCGCGACCTGCTCCAGACCCTGACCGACAGGCCGCTCCTTGCCCTGACCGGCGCAGGCATCAGCACGGCGTCGGGCATTCCCGACTATCGCGACAAGGATGGCGTGCGGCGTGGCAAGCAGCCGATGATGTATCAGGAATTCCTCAAGGAACACAGCGCACGACAGCGTTACTGGGCGCGGGCGATGCTCGGTTGGCCGCGTATCCGCAAGGCTGAGCCCAATGCCGCGCACCGGGCATTGGCGAGTTTGCAGGCCAGTGGCAACATCAGCGGGCTCATTACCCAGAACGTCGATGCGCTCCACGATCAGGCGGGAAGCCATGGCGTGATCGAGTTGCATGGCAGCCTGCATCGCGTCTATTGCCTGGACTGCCATCAACGCAATGACCGCGCCACGATCCAGGACATCATGCTCGCGCAGAACCCTTATCTCTCCGGGGTCGACGCCATACAAGCGCCTGATGGCGACACCCTGCTGGACTCGTCTTTCGAGGCTGACTTTCAGGTACCCCATTGCCCGCATTGCGATGGCCAGCGGCTGAAGCCGGACGTGGTGTTCTTTGGTGAAAACGTCGCAACCTATACTGCCGCCAAAGCCACGCAAAGTGTCGAGCAGGCCGATGGACTGCTGGTGGTCGGCACCTCATTGATGGCCTGGTCGGCATTTCGGTTGTGCAAGGCGATGGTCGAACAGGGCAAACCCGTCATTGCGATCAATCAGGGCAAGACCCGTGCAGACGATTTGCTACACATGAAGATCGAGGCTTCGTGCGAGCAGGTATTGCCGATGCTGGTAGAGCGTTTGCTTTAGTTGTGATCAGCGGGCCTTCAAATGAAGCATGGTGTAATGTTCGTAGTGGCCGACCCCGTTCTTTACAATAGGATCTTCGGCAGTAAAAGCCGCAATATCCTGATCATCGGCAATCTGATAAAGCGAAACACCATAACCACCGCTTTCATCGATGACCGGGCCGTGTGCAACAATCACATTATCTTCAAGCAGCGCATTCAGATACTCGCCATGCTGTTTCATCCATTGCTGCTCATCGGCCGTCATGGTTGCCAGAAAATCCGCACGCGGAGGAATGAACTTACACAAGTAATACTTCATGATCAGATACTCTCAGGAATAATACTCAAGGGCGAAGCTTCCATGCTTCCCGCTCTTTGACTTCGACTCTATTGTTCAAGCTGTTTTAACGCTTTTCAGGATCGCGCTTTCAAACATCCTGGGCACATAGTTTTGCAGGAAAAGAATCATGCGGGTCATCTTGCCCACAGGGTTACTGAATCCTGGCTCTTTGGCGTGGATCAGACGGGTAATGGTCTTGACAACCTTGTCGGGAGCCTCAGCGCCGTCGATACCTTTCTGCGTCGCAGCCCTCACTTGCGTGCGGTATGCGTTGTAATCCGGGATGAAGGTGTCTTCTGCGGTGACGGCGTTGTGGCCAAGGTTGGTCTTGAACCAGACCGGCTCAACCATGCTGACCTTGATGTTGAACGGGTTCAACTCGAAACGCAGGGATTTGAAATAGCCCTGTACGGCATGCTTCGACGCCGTGTAGTAAGACAGATTGGGTGGCCCGATCAAACCGACAATCGAACTGACGGTGATAATCCTGCCCTGCTTCTGCGCCCTGAAATGCGGCAAAAGGGCATTTGTGACTTTCACTGTTCCCCAGAAGTTTGTTTCCAGTTGCTGACGTCCCAATTCGACGGGTGTTTCTTCTGCAATGCCCGTGACCATATAACCGGCGTTATTGACCAATACATCCAGTTGCCGGGTATGCTGAAACAACTCCGTCACAAAAGACTTTATCGAATGATCATCATCGATATCGAGCTTCAAGAGTTTGAACGGAACCTGAGCTGCATACTTGTGCGGCTCGCGACTCGTGCCGATAACATTGAAGCCTTGTTGATAAAGCTGTCTGGCGAGCAATAGCCCAAAACCAGATGATGCGCCTGTAATCAAAACTGTCTTGCTCATTTATCATTCCCCAAAGTCAAGGCGTTACTTGGCCACTCGCAGTAAAGTTGCGATTCAGCCGTTGGCATACGCGCACCGGAAACTGTGCGATCAACGTGGACGATATTGCTTCGCCCCTCCAGCCCCTTTGCGGGTGGACTCGGTACGGAAGAAATGCTAGTATCGTTTCAGTACCTAGTCAATACTGAAATGATATGAACTCAAAAAACACTACCGAAAGCACCTGCCCCATCGCCCGAAGCCTCGCTTGCATAGGTGATGCCTGGAGCATGCTGATCCTTCGCGATGCCAATGCTGGCCTGACGCGCTTTGACCAGTTCAAGAAGAGCCTGGGGATCGCCCCGACCATGCTCACCAAGCGTCTTGCGACGCTAACGGACGAGAAACTGCTGGAGAAACGCCTGTATTCTGAGCGCCCGCCACGAGAGGAATATGTCTTGACCGAGGCCGGAAGAGACTACTTGCCGGTGCTGTTCATGATCGGCGCCTGGGGCAAGAAGCATCGAGGTGAAGGCGATCTGACGCGCTTTCTGGATGCCGAGACGGGCATCGATATAAAACCTGTTGCGATTGATAGCGTGAGCGGCGCAGAAATCGGGACCCGCGCAATCCGTATTGAAATTCCGGAATGAACCAGCCGTAATCAGAAGTCAAAACTGAGCTGATCCAGACTCTGCAAGTCGATGGTTCGGGACAGCACAAACGGCAGAATTGCGTCAGCCAAGGGTTGCAGTTGCTTGCTGACGTAATGGTCGTAATCGATAGGCGCGGTACGAATCTCCAGGGGCTCTGGCCCGGCGACACTTATCACATAGCTGATCCAGCCACCGTTCTGATACTGGCGCGGTCGGCCCTGACGGTCGTTGTACTCATCGGCAAGACGCGCCGCCCGCACATGGGGCGGGACGTTGCGTTGGTAGTCATCCAGCTTGCGACGCAACCGCTTGCGATAAATCAGCAAGTCATCGAGTTCGCCGGCCAGAGTGCGGCGTACATACTCACGCACATAATCCTGATAAGGCTGGCGCTTGAAGATCCGCAAGTACAGCTCCTGCTGAAACTGCTGCGCCAGCGGCGACCAGTCGGTGCGTACGGTTTCCAGCCCTTTGTAGACCATTTCCTCGCTGCCGTCGGCACGAGTCACCAACCCGGCATAACGCTTCTTGCTGCCCTCCTCGGCGCCCCGAATGGTCGGCATCAGAAAACGGCGAAAATGCGTTTCATATTGCAACTCAAGGGCACTTTGCAGACCGTACTCGTTGTGCAGATGCTCACGCCACCACTGGTTGACATGCTTGACCAGCGCCCGGCCGATATCCGCGGCTTCCTCCTGCTCGTGCGGACGTCCCAGCCAGACGAAGGTTGAATCGGTGTCGCCGTAGATCACCGTGTAGCCCTGAGCCTGGATCAGTTCACGGGTCTTGAGCATGATTTCATGGCCACGCATGGTGATCGACGACGCCAGGCGCGGGTCGAAAAAGCGACAACCGCTCGACCCCAACACGCCATAGAAAGCGTTCATGATGATCTTCAACGCCTGGGACAGCGGCGCATTCTGTTCGCGCTTGGCGGTTTCACGACCTTGCCAGACACGCTCGACAATGGACGGCAGGCTATGCCGCGTACGGGAAAAACGCGCCCCGCGAAAGCCCGGTACGGAATGCTCGTCATCCGGCTGACGCATACCCTCGACAAGCCCCACGGGGTCGATCAGGAAAGAGCGGATGATCGACGGATACAGGCTCTTGTAATCCAGCACCAGCACAGACTCATACAGACCGGGCCGGGAGTCCATGACAAAGCCACCGGGGCTGGCTTCCGGCAGGCGCTCGCCGAGATTGGGGGCAACAAAGCCCTGGCGGTGCATCAGCGGGATATACAAATGGCAGAACGCGGCAACCGAACCACCGCTGCGGTCGGCGGGCAAGCCGGTCACCGTGGCGCGCTCCAGCAGGAAGGTCAGCAACTCGGTCCTGGCGAAGATCCGTGTCACCAGTTCGCAGTCCTTGATGTTGTAGCGGGCCAGCGCCGGCTTGTCCTCGGCGAACATCCGGTTTATTTCGTCCATGCGCTGATACGGCGTATCAATGGCCTTGCCTTCGCCCAGCAGAGTCTGCGCCACGTTTTCAAGGCTGAACGACGGAAAGCTCCAGGTTGCGGAGCGCAGCGCTTCAATACCGTCGATCACCAGACGGCCGCCGATATCGGCAAAGTAATGATTATTGCGGCTGCCATGCTCGCGCCAGCCCATGGGCTCGTTGTCACGCCCCAGCATCAGAGGAACCTGCAGGCGCTTGGCATGCTCATGCAGGACTCGCAGGTCGAACTGCACCACATTCCAGCCGATGATCGCATCCGGATCATGGAGGGCCATCCACTGGTTCAGCCTCTCCAGCAACTGTGCGCGGGTGTCGCAATATTCCAGTTGAAAATCCAGCGCTTCATTGCCGCCGTTGGCTGGCCCCAGCATGTAGACCTGGCGCTGCCCGCAGCCTTCCAGGGCAATCGAATACAGCTCACCCCTGGCCGTGGTTTCGATATCCAGCGACACCAGTTTCAACTGCGGACGATAAGTCGGGTCGGGTTTGATATGGGCATCGCACAACACGCCATCGGCATCGGGCGTACCACCGAACAGCACCGGAGCCGTGATGAAGCGCTCCATCAGGTAGCGTTCCGGGGGGCGGATGTCGGCTTCATAGACATCCACATTGCCCTTGCGCAACAGCTTCTCGATGTTCATCAACTGCCGATGCTGCTGGCAATAGACACCCAGCACCGGACGATGCCGGAAATCACAGAGCGCCAGCGGACGCAGCTCCACACCACGCTCGCTGCGCAGCAACGCCTTGGCCCGCTCGCTCTGCTCGGCGGGCACAAAAGCGACGGAAGGCTGGCAAGGCAGGCGGATATGTCTGGGGCCGTGATCGGTGGCCAGCCAGAAGTCGACTTCAGTCCCGGCAGGCGTATCACGCCAGTGTCGGCTCAGGATAAAGCCCTGCTGTAAATCCAACGTGCGGACCTCAAGAAAGTGTTTCAGAAGGTGATTCTACCCTTCTCGTACACATCGCGCCCGGCATAGCCCGGTTCGGGACATGTTCAATCCTGGCCGCACAAAGCTCATGGCTTATTTCATCCCGAGCAGCCCCCTGGCAATGCCCTGGCTCTCGGCACTCATGTTTTTTGAACTCATTGAGTTGTTCAGGGCGCTCATTGCATCCCCCAAAGCGGATTGCATGCTTCTTATCTCGATCGTCAACGTATCTCGTTTACGCTTGAGGTCGTCGTCAGACAACGTCTTGTCGCTTGCCAACTCCATCAGTTCCTGACTTTTCTCAGCAATTTTTTCCTGCAGCTTACGAATATTCTTCAGGGCCTCTTTGACGTCTTCGGGCAAGGGAGCCCGGTCAATGTCCGCGTATTTTTCACTTTCTAATTTTTCACGGCCTTCTTTGGAGATCTGAACCTGAACCGTAACGGGCGTAACGCTGGCACTGACCGAGTTTTCGGTCGCAACCACTGGCACTGAGCTGGCAATGTGCAGTTGCATTAGAGGCGTTTGGTCGGAAGATGCAATTTTCATTGGGGCCAGGCTCCGGAGCGATAACGTCTATTTATGCGCGAGGTATCGGCCAGGAAAGCCTTGGCTTTAGCAAGATGTGTCATATTTGTATCAAATCGTATCTACGCCGACATGAGGCACATGACAGGTGCCTGGAGCGCTACCTGATTTCCCGCCATGGCGCGCGCCAGATATAAATATTTCTCATTCCACTGTCCGTTTTCCCTTGGTGTACGTCAGGGCTAAGGAAACCCTCCATTTGCACCAAGGATCTTTCATGTCTCGCCCTGCCAGTTCGCTGCATCCATTGGCGTTCGCCACTCTCATGGCCTGCGCTGCGGTGCCTCTGCAAGCCGCCGAATCATCCGTGCCTGAGCAACAGGCCAGCGTTGTCAGCCATTTCTCGATCCCGGCCGGGGATTTGAGTGAAGCGCTCAATACTCTTGCGGAGCAAGCGCAACTGGTACTGGCATTTGACCCGGCTCTGACACGAGGCAAGCGCAGCAACGGGCTGCAGGGGCAATTCAGTACCCACGAGGCCATCAGCCGTTTGCTCAGCGGTACTGGCTTGCAGGCCCTGGCGTTATCGGCCAATCGCTATCGCATCGAGCCAGCGCCCGAACCCACTGAAGGAACAATGGAGCTGCAAGCCACCAGCATCATCGGAGCAACCCAGGCCGAGAGCGCCAGTGGCCCGGTTTCCGGCTATGTCGCGACCCGTGGCCGGACCGGAACCAAGACCGACACCGCGCTGATCGAAACGCCGCAGTCGATTTCGGTGGTCACGAAGGACCAGATGAAAGCCCAGGGTGCGGCGAGCCTCAATCAGATCCTGCGCTACAGCGCGGCGGTGGTGCCGGAGACCCGTGGCTCTACAGCCTCGCGACTCGACCAGATGAGCATCCGTGGTTTCTCTCCAGCGACCTATCTGGATGGCCTGCGCATGCCGGGTAACCGTGATGCGTCACCCCAGAAAGATGCTTTCGATCTGGAACGGGTCGAAGTGCTGCGCGGCCCCTCTTCCGTGCTGTACGGCCAGGCCAGCCCCAGCGGCGTGGTGAACATGGTCAGCAAGCTGCCGACCGAGACACCCTTTCGCGAAATCGGGCTCACTTACGGCAACTTCAACAAGAAGCGCACGACCTTCGACTTCGGCGGGCCGATTGACGATCAGGGGGTCTACTCCTATCGCGTGTCCGGGCTGTATGACGATGCCGACGGCCAGATCGAACATACCGAAACCCGCCGCCAATCGATTGCGACAGCCTTCACCTGGCGCCCGAATGAAGACACCTCGCTGACTTTTCTGGCGAACTATCAAAGTGATCCCAAAGGCGCATCTTATGGCTCGATGCCGGCTTACGGCTCATTGCTGGACAGCCCGACCGGGCGCAATATCGACGTGGACTTCTACGACGGAGAAAAGGACTTCGAGAAAAGCGACCGTGAGTATCACGCCGTCGGCTACCTGTTCGAGCATCACTTGAACGATGTCTGGACCTTTCGCCAGAACACCCGCTACCTGCGCAGCGAAGGTATCTATCAGAGTATCTACAACGGCACCGATGCCTTGCAGCCCGATTACCGCACCATGGGGCGCTACACCATCGGCAGCGATGTAAACATGGATTCCTACACTGTCGATAATCAACTCCAGGCCAAATTCAATACTGGCCCTGTGCAGCATACGGTGCTGTTCGGTGCCGATTATCAGAACACCAGTACCGACACCAAATCCGGGAGTGGCAATGGTCCGGCGCTGGACTTGTTCGACCCGGTGTACGGCAGCCCGATAACGCCCATCACCTACAGCACTGACGCGACCGCCCGCAGCCAGCAGAAAGGTCTGTATCTGCAAGAACAGTTGAAGTGGGACAAATGGGTATTGCTGATGGGTGGCCGCTACGACTGGGCTGACAGCACCAACAGTTCAAGACGGATAGCGACCGGCGTGAAAACCAAAAGCTCGGTGGAAAGTGAAGCCTTCACTGGGCGTCTGGGGCTGGTCTATCTGTTCGATAACGGCCTGGCGCCTTACATCAGCTATTCCGAATCCTTCGAGCCGCAATCGGGCACAGGCTTTGGCAACAGGCCTTTCGAGCCGACCGAGGGCAAGCAGTACGAGTTGGGCATCAAGTATCAGCCGCCGGGCAGCAACAGCTTCATCAGTGCCGCCATCTTCGATTTGCGACGCACCAATGTGCTGACTCCGGACCCGGTCGCGACCAATATCTGCAACGGTGCCCGCTGCCAGGTCCAGACGGGCGAAGTCCAGTCACGCGGCTTCGAGCTTGAAGGCAAGGCCAGCCTGAGCGACAACCTGGATATCACGGCGGCTTATGCCTATCTGGACAACCAGATCAGCAAGTCAAACAGCACAGTGCGGGTCCAGCCGGGGATCGTCGGCCAGGCCAATGGCCCGGCGCTGCCGGCTGAAGGCACAACCCCGCCAGCCATTCCGCGTCATACGGCCTCGGCATGGGTCGACTACACCTTTCGCGAGGGCAAGCTGAACGGCTTTGGCGTCGGTGGTGGTGCGCGTTATATCGGCTCGACCTGGGGTGATGAGGCCAACAGCCTGAAAGTGCCGGGCTACACCTTGTTCGACGCTGCGGCGCATTACGACATTCCAAACCTCTACAGCCCGATGGATAACCTGCGTCTGGCGCTGAATGTCTCCAACCTGGCCAACAAGGAATACATAGCGTCCTGCTATTACTATTCGTGGTGCTGGTACGGCGCGCAACGTACCGTGCAGGCCAGTGCGACCTATCGCTGGTAGATCATGCAAAAGGGGGCCTGGCATCCCCCTTTCACAAAGACTTGCCTGAATTCTCCGTTCCCGTGATTCTGTAGTGCCCTCAACCGAGGGCTACAATAATTCACGCAGTCTGTTCAGGTCCTCATTCACGGAGAGCCATATGAAAACCGTTGCCCAATTGCTGAAGCTCAAATCCGAACACAACCAGCAAGTGCATACCATCGGTCCCGATCAGATGGTGCTCGATGCACTCAGGCTGATGGCCGACAAGAATATCGGGGCATTGCCGGTCGTTGCAGGCGGTGTGGTTGTCGGGGTGGTCAGCGAGCGTGACTACGCACGCAAGATGATTCTCAAGGGACGCTCGTCTGTCGGCACGCCGGTCAGCGCCATCATGAGCAGCAAGGTCATCACGGTCGATTCACAACAGAGCGTGGAAACCTGCATGGGCATCATGACCGACAATCATCTTCGTCACCTGCCGGTAGTGGAAGACGGGCAGTTGCTGGGACTGTTGTCCATCGGTGACCTGGTCAAGGAAGCCATCGCGGAACAGGCCAGCCTTATCCAGCAGCTTGAGCAGTACATTCGAGGCGATTGAGCCTCAACAGAAAAAGGGTGGAGCTGACAACACAGCTCCACCCTGCTCTCTCATCAATCGTCCAGCGTCTTGCCTTGGGTCGCCTTGCCGGGTTTCGCAGCCTTTTCGGCAGGCGCCGGTTTGGCTTCCGGTTCCGGGGGCGGCGCGGCAGCTTCTTTTTCGCGCATCGGCATCTGATCGATGGTGGCGAAGATTTCCTTGGGATCGATTGCCCCGGATTTCTCGATCTTCTTCTCGCCATCCTTGCCCACAAGAATGACCTTGGTCTGTACACCCGCACCCAGCTTGAGTTCGCGTATCAAGGCCATGGTGGACTGGGCATCCATGGTTTTGCCGTTACGCTCACCGATGGTATTGACCACGGTATAGAGGACCATATTGCGCTGGGCGAATGCCTCGCGATTGGCGGGTTCATCAAGGGCCTTTTTCAGGCTGATCAGGGTGGGGTCGACCGTGCTGGGGGCAATGATGATCAACGGACGTGTCTTGCCGCGCTCCTGCGCCAGCGGAGCATCGCTGTCGGCCGCGAACGACGGACCGGCAGCGATCAGCAAGGTGGCGAGGGTCAGGGACCGGATAAGCATGGTGGGCTCCTTTCAAATCCATGGGGGGTGAGACTCATAATTCCCGCCTTTGTTCTACCGCATCTGCATCATCACGGTATAGCCCAGGATTCGCCTTTCCCTCAATCCGTTGCCTCAGGCACACCCCTGAATTGCACTGCGGTCGACGCTATCCAGTGTCTTGACGATGCCCTGCACGATCATTTCGACTTCTGCGCCATCAAGAATCAGCGGCGGTAAAAGGCGGATGGTCTTGCCTCTCGTCACATTGATCAACAAACCTTGCTGGCGGGCTGCAATCAAGGCCAGGTTAGAAATGGCTTGTTGCAGTTCAATTCCGATCATCAATCCCAGGCCACGAATGGCCAGTACCTCTGGGTGATCGCTCAGTTCTTCGCACAACCGCTCAAGCAAGTGCAGCCCTTGCTGACGAGCGTTCTGCACAAGATCCTGCTGCTCGATGATGTCCACCACAGTACAGGCGGCGCGGCAGGCCAGTGGATTACCACCAAAGGTGCTGCCATGACTGCCGGGTGTAAACAACCGGGCAGCCGGGCCTTTCGCCAGGCAGGCGCCGATGGGCACTCCATTGCCCAGGCCTTTGGCCAGGGTCATGACGTCGGGCACTATGCCTTCGTGCTGAAAGGCAAACCATTGCCCGGTACGCCCCATGCCCGTCTGGATTTCGTCGAGCATCAGCAACCAGTTGCGCCGTGTACAGCATTCACGCAAGGCTTTCAGATACCCATCTGGCGCGACCTGCACCCCGCCCTCACCTTGCACAGGCTCGACCAGCACGGCGGCGATGCGATGGCCATGGCTTTCACATATCCGGTCAAACGCTGCCAGATCCCCGAACGCAACCTTGATGAAATCCCCCGGTAAAGCGCTGAACCCCAGCCGCACGGCAGGCCCGTCACTCGCGGACAAGGTGCCCAGCGTGCGCCCGTGAAAAGCGTTTTCCATGACCACCACCAAGGGCTGATCAATGCCTTTGTGCCAGCCATGCAAACGGGCGAGCTTGAGTGCCGTTTCGTTGGCCTCAGCACCGGAATTGTTGAAAAACGCACGCTCCAGGCCCGATAACCGGGTCAGCTTGTGTGCCAATCGTTGCTGCCAATCAATGCTGTACAGATTGGAGGTATGCAACAGTAGGCCTGCCTGCTCGCTGATAGCGGCTACCAGCAAGGGATGAGAGTGGCCGACATTGGTCACCGCAACGCCTGCCACAGCGTCCAGATACTCGCGCCCTGCCTGATCCCACAGCCGGGTGCCCAGGCCACGGACAAAATTCAGGGCCAAGGGCTTGTAAGTGGTCATCAGGCAATCGGCGGTCATGGTGTAAAGCTCCAGGGTGGTCAGTCGTTTTTTGCAGTATCGTTAGCCACCAGAGCTGGATAAACACTGAAACCCTTCAATAATTTTAAACTTGGACTTGATAATGGATTTGTTCCAGGCAATGTCGGTGTACGTAAAAGTTGTGGAAGCAGGCAGCATGACCGGCGCCGCACAGGAGTGTTCGATTTCCACAACCATGGTCGGTAACCATCTTCGGGCGCTGGAACAGCGCCTCGGGGTCAGCCTGCTCAAGCGCACGACCCGGCGTCAGCGCCTGACAGAGTTCGGCACCGCCTATTACGAACGCTGCCTGGAGGTGCTGGGGCTGGTGGCCGCATCCGAACGACTGGCCGAACAGGCTCAGGGCGAACCCACCGGCACCTTGCGCATTACCGCGCCTTTGACGTTCGGTTCAGAGGTGCTGGCCCCGTCCTTGTGCGAGTTCTCTTTGCAGTTTCCCAAGGTCAAGCTGGATCTGGTCTTGACCAACCAGCGTCTGGACCTGCTCGACAACGGTTTCGATGCCGCCATCCGCATGGGCAGCGTTCCGGAAAACTCGCGTCTGATCGCAAGGCCCTTGCAGGACTACACACTGACCATCTGCGCATCACCGGATTACCTGGCCCGACGCGGCATGCCCCTTCGGCCGGAAGACCTGCAACTGCACGACTGCCTGGCCTTCGCCTACCCGGCCGGCGATGACTGGAGCGGTGTGGAAAAGCACTGGCGCCTGACCGGGCCGGAAGGTGAAGTCACGGTGGAGATAAGCGGCCCGATGGTGATGAACAGCTCGTCAGGCCTGTACCGCACGGCCAGGGTTGGCGCAGGCATCGTCATGCTTCCCGACGCTTTCGTGCAGCAGGACCTTCGCGACGGGCGACTGGTTGCGCTGCTGCCTGACTATCACTTGCCCAGCAGGCCCATGCATTTGATCTACTCACCGGATCGCTACCAACTACCCAAACTGCGCAGCTTTGTCGACTTCACCATGGAACGCTGGGGCAAGCAGGTGCCGGAATAAAACAAGGCCGGGCGGCAATTCCCGGCCTCAAAACATCAAAGCTGTGCCGGCATCCGGAATCTGCGCAATACCGAAACATCGAAAGGGTTCGCAGATCGCTGACCGAGCAACAGGTAATTGGCCCGCAGCCCACCCACATCGGCCTTGAGCACCAGCACATCCCGGCCTTTGAGGTATTCAACCTGCATCAGGTCGAGAAGCCGGAAAAACGACCATGGCCCGGTACTCTTCTCGATACCTATCGGGCGTTCTGTCATTCGCTCCAGCACCAGGCTGGCACGGCCGTCATCTGCATCGGTGGGCCACTTGAACGAGACCGGCACAATCGGGCCATGGCGATACTCCATCATCTGGTTGCCCAGACGAAACTCGGCACGGCTGACGGCCGGGTCCAGCGTGTAAGGCTCAAGCTTGAACTGCACCAGAGGTTCGTCGGGGTTTTCCGCAAAGAAACTCTTGCGAATGGTCTGCACACTGGCCATCTGATCGAGGTAGGCACGACTGGCAGGCAAGCCTGAACCATCAATGGTACGCAGGCGATAATGCCCCGGATCGCCACTTACAAAAGGCTTCATGTAACTGTCGAAAAACCGCTCGGCCAGCCCTTGCGCCTTGAAGAACTCGCGAAAGTCATTGATGGCGACATCGCTGCCACTATGAGCATGGAACGGATAGCGTTTATCGAGGGACTGCTCATAGAAACTGTACAGCTCATTCCTGTAGCGCTGGTTGATATAGCGATAAGCCTCACCCAGAACGAATGACCAGGTACTTTCGGCCAGGCCGTTGAACCATCCACCAACCGGCTGCGGCAACTGAGTGGATGCATTGCGCAGGTTGCTCAGTGCATCCCGTTGCCCCGACATGCGGGTTCGCGCCATCTCGAAAGCCAATAGCTCAGGCTGACCGGATCGCGCCAGACTGGCGAGTTGCAGTTGAACCTCGTTCAAAGCCTGGATCACCACAAGCAGATCCGCCGCCGGGCCGTTGTGTTCGTCCAGCAAGCGATGCAAAGGTTCAAAACGGCGCTGCAACGATTTCTTCGCAGTGTCCGGCAACACCGGGAGCAAGGCCGCTGCCGGCTCAACCGCAGCAGACGCCACTGCATTCAACACACCTTTCGGGGCAACTGCTGGCGCATCCACTACCGTTTCGGCTGCTGCTGCAAACTGGGTGTTATCGCGTACTTGCGTCAGCAGTTGCAGTAACGGCGAATTGGCTGATATCAGGCCTGAAACCTGAGTCGCGCCCTGCATGGGGCCGTCAAAAGGCTGCAATGAAACCTGCCCGACAGCCTCGCTCCAATGATTGGCATAATCACGGAAATACAGCTGCTCCAGCTCGACCATCAGGCTGCGCAGTTCCATGCCGTTCAGGCCTGCGCCGTCGCCCAGCACCCAATTGTCACGCAGGATGTCATTGACCGCGCCAACACCCTGGGTCACGAAGAACTGTTGGTAGCCTCGCCGGGTATAGAAACCGGGAATCGGGTATTGCGTGCCAACCAGAAGGCTGGCCTGGGTGCCGATATGTTGAGCAAGACGATAATCCCCAAGAGTGCGCGCCTGCTCGCGCAATACCCGATAGACGATAGTGGCCAGCGACTCGCTACGAAGCGCCTGACGGGCCTGGGCCACCAGCGCATCGTTGACGGGGTAAACGAAAGATTCTCTGAGCAGGCGCTCCAGATGGCCATTTAGCTCGTTTTGCTCCTGCGCCTGACCTGCATACCGCAGCGCCCAGTCCGCCGCCATCCTGTCTCGCAGCAAGGCTTGATCCCGACGCTGGGGCAAATACAACATCAGGTAAGCACGCAGGCTTTCCAGCAGTTGCTCACGGTCCTGCATGCTGGCCTGTATCTGCGCCTCCAGCGTCCGGGCCACACGAGGTAACAACAGGTTTTGCAGCTCCGCCTGATAGGCATCCATCAGCACACGATTGCTGGCCTCGCCTTGATAAAGGCCGCTGTACTCATGAAGTGATACCTCTTCTGGCGCGGGAAAAACCTGGGCGGCTGCATGGCTGAGGTTCAGAGGCTTGAGTATCGCCAGAGCATCGGCCTGCGTATTCAGGGCAGAACGCTGCTGTGTCCACTGCTGCGCCAGATGGCGAATGCTCTCCAGGCGATCATGATTGGTGGCAAAACCGTTCGCCCACAGCGCACCGAACAACGCCAATATCATCAGGGTAGCGCAATACAAGCCGCGACGCGCCCAATCCACTCGCCAGCGCTCGCCCTTGTCCATCATGGCCAGGGCCGCTTCGGGGAAAATGACCCGGCTCAACAGGTAACGAATGAAGCGTGCGCGCCCGGTGTGCATGCCTGGCAACACCTTGTTGTTGCCCGGCGCACTGTTGCCCTCCTCTGCACTGGCCTCTTGAACGCTTGCGAGCAGATGAGGCGCGCAGGTCAGATAGAAACCGCGCAGTTGCGTGGCGCGCTGATATCGACTCCCCGCAAAAGCCATCTCGGCAAACATGCACAGCCGATGCCCGATCAACCCGAACTGATCGGGAAACCCGAGCATTCGCCCACGCCGCTGAAGGTCATGCTCCTGGTGGATACGCATGATGACCTGGCTGCCCAGGCGTCGCAGCAGTTCTTCGAACTCGTGCTTGAGCACATCGGGGTCACTGCCTGGCTGATCCTTGCCGAACGTCGCGCCAAGCACCTGCTCGCCTTCTTCTCTGGATAGCTGGTCGAAAAACTCATCGAACCCCTGCAGCGAGTCGGCCTTGGTCAACACCAGATAAACCGGCACATCGACATGCAACTTGCGATACAACTCATCCAGACGGTTACGTACCGCTTCGGCGACCATCTCCAGACGGACTTCGTCATTCTCCAAAAGGATATCGACAGGCAACGTCACCAATACGCCATTGACCGGACAGGTCCGTCGACGGTTACGCAGCAGCCCCAGCAACGTAAGCCAGGCGCTGGCATCGACTTGCGGCGTGGCCTGCTCAAGGTATCGGCCCGGCGTATCGATAATCACCGCCTGATCGGCAAAGTACCAATCGCTGCTGGCGGTGCCTCGGGTATCACGGGTCAACTTGCGCCCGGTTTTATTGAGCGGAAACTCCAAGCCGGAAAAGTCCAGAAGGCTCGTCTTGCCACTCCCGGCAGGGCCGATCAACAGGTACCAGGGCAAACGCTCACCCTGACCGCCATACAGGCTGGAAAGCTTGATGACACGCAACGCATCCCTGAAACGTCCGGATAACTCCTTGTGCTCTTTTTCAATCAGGGCCTGCTGGCGAAGATGCTCCTGACCAGCCGTGTCGGCCTCCAGTTTCTTCCTGCCTGCTGCGCTGCGCCAACTGACGAAGACCATGCTCAGCCCCCACAGCAGAAACAACAGGCTCACGGACAAAAGACGGGACGTCGGGCTTTCCCAGAACTTGTGATCGGCCACCGCCAGAAACGGCCCCGCGAACCATATGCACAGCGCCAGAAACAACACGGACAGCAGCGTCCACACCCATGTCCGGCAAAACAGGGCTGCCATTTTCTTGAAGAGATTTTTCATTACATGTCTCTGTTTGCGGCGGAGGTCTTGGGTACTGCGGCGTGGATCTGACGATAGGGTTTGAGCACCATCTCGCGCTGCTCGGCCAGTACCCAGGCGAACCCCGAATACATCACTGTCAGGCTCACGAAGGTGAACACACCCACCAGCCACCAGGGAGCCGGGCGAATGGCCGGGCCCTGCTGGCCCTGCATTCCATGCCAGTTCGGCGATAGCTCTGAACAGACATCGCCGCGCAACTGCCGGATCTGCCGATAAAGGCCGTCACGAATCCCTTCCAGCTCGATGCTTCCGCGCTTCATGACCCGGTATTTGCCTTCAAACCCCAATGACAGGCACAGATACATCAACTCCAGCATGGGTAAATGCCGGGCCGGATTGCTCGATAAGCGCTCCAACAGAAGGAAGAACTTCTCACCGCCAAAGGTTTCCTGATGAAAACGACTCAGCAGGCTCATCGTCGACCATTCGCTGCCCCAACTTGTGGTCAGTACAGTTTCATCAATCACTGTACAAAGCACATAACGGGCAGCCAGCAGTTGATCGTTCTCTATGCCCTCCTGCCGGGCTCGGGCCTCGAAAAGCTTGATGTTCTGCGAAAGCCTTCGGTTCAGTGAGTGAAGTTCATCCGCCTCTGCGCCAAGTGCCAGCTTGACGATCTCCGCCAACAGATCACTCGCTGCCGTTACAAGAGGGTTGATGTTGATGCTGAACGTCTCGGCAGGCACCAGACGTGCCGTATAGCTCAGCCGCTCTTCGAGTTGCTCGAAACCTGACGGTCTGGCGAAGTCTGTCAGCCCGCCATGTCCGCTGTCCTGCTGATGAACCAGGTTGTCGTCCTGATCGCCTTGCATATCAATGCGCATGTTCATGAGTTCCTGATGGCCCAGAATTTCAGTTCGAGCCCGTCAAACTCACCTGAAACATGGAAAGCAAAGCCACAGGAGTTTTCCACCTGGGCTTGTTCCTGAGTACTGAGTTCGAGAATGAAATAGGTCTTGTTCGAGTGAAACGGAATCTGCCGGGGCGCGACCGGCAGTGGCCTGAGCCTGATTCCCGGTAGATGCAGGCTGACCAGTTCGCGGATGCTCTCTACAGACCCGACCTTGAGATGTGAAGGCAATCGATGCCGTAACTCTTCGGTATCGCAATGCGCACTGGCCGCCAGAACGAACGACGCCGAGCCAAGCAATTGCTGATCGACACGTGGGGAAACCAGAACCCCATACTGACGGGCCTGAAGTTCCAGTTCGGTTGCATGTTGCTCAAGCACCATCGACAACACTTGCCGGATATCAGCCATCAAGGCCCTGAACGTCGCACACTGATCGCCATGTCGATAAGTGCTGCTCAGTGAGGGACGCCTGCTGTCACTGCCGAAAGTGGCCAGGTCACCCAGCATGACCAGCAGCACGCGGTACAACTCTTCAGGATGAACATCTTCGATATTCAGGTAATGCTTCAGGATAAGTTCAGTGCGATTGATCAGTTGCAACATCATGAAGTCGCCAACTTCCGCGCCCCCGACCTTGCCGCTCGCCCGAATGCGCCCGGCAATGACGTCGCCTCTGTATTCCAGCAGGCCCACAACTTCCTTGAGGCATGAGGCCAGATAGGCCGAGCTGCGAACGTTGATGAATGTCGGTGTGAACTCAGTCGCCAGGGTGATCGCCTTGTCTGGAGAAACAGACAGGACATGGCACAGCTTGAGCTTCACATAAGTCTGTTCACTCTGCTGCTCACCCAGCAGCAGGCGAAACTCCGGGCGCGCACACATGATCTCAGTGGCGTTACCCTCCCCGGCATTGGAGTCGGATATCTTGCTTGTATAGGCGGTGTAACGTGCCAGCACATCCGGCTGTTCAGGGCCTCGCGCCTCAATGTAATTCCCGGTCACCAGCGGCAACGCAAGATAGACCGACGTGTCCATGATGTCTGGCGGTATATCCAGCACCAGAGGTTTATCGCGGTCCCTGAGGTCAAAGATGCTTCCATCGGGAAGAACACCCGAGGCCTGCGCAATCACTATTTGCCCGGAAGCAAGAAACTGCGGGTCAATCACCAACGTCATGAAACCCCACAGGTAGGCACCGGCCAACCGTGTACGGGTCTTCATCTGATGGTCATAGTAACGGTCGTTATGCTGGAAGTGCTGCGGGCGCAACAACATACCTTCGCGCCAGATGACTTTATGCTCATTCATGACCGGTCATTCGCTTCGGCTGATATTCATCACTGCGGTGAATACCGGTTTCATCGAGTGTCAGCCCGGTGCGCGTATGCCCTTCGGCCGTCAGCGGGATAACATGGCGCCACCGGGCTTCAGGCAGGTTTCGATAAGCCGCCAGGACACCGATATATTGACTGTCTTTACCGGCTCTCAACTTGAGATCGATACGTTGCCCTGGCAATAACTCCAGTTCCTCACTGATCACCAGATCCTTATTCAGGGATTCCCTCGCACGCCCATACAAACTGAAGAAATCCAGGTTCTCGAAAGTGACGGGATGCCTTAACTCCAGCAGACGCAAGACAATGGGAGATGACCGACCATTGATATCCGGATTAAGGTAATCACTGGCAGTCAACTGCAGACTCAAACGAGTCTGGGTCGAGTAAGGCGACAATGCCGAACAACCGCCAAGTGCCAACAGCACTGACAGCATGATCGAACTCCTGAAGCAAAACATAAGCATCATCCTTGGGTATTGAAATGGAGGGTATTGATCAGGCGAATCTGCTCTTGATAGGCCTGAGAAAAATTGCGAACCAGCAGGTGTTCTTCCCATTCACTCTCTTGTTCCAGAGTGCGGTAATGGCGCATATACGCGCGCCAGCGACTGCCCGCTGTCCGCAATAACGAGGCACCGTTATCCAGCTCAAACTGCCAGGTCAGGTGTTGCGGTGAAAAATGATCGAAAGTGGCACGCACCAGGGTCCGACCGGCGTCAAACATGGCAACCTGATGCGCCTGCAAGTCACGAAAGGCCTGAACAAGCGACGGCGATGTGCCCAGCAGCAATTTATCCATTGCAATGCTGACATCTGCCGCGTCTTCAAGCGGGCTAATGCTGTCAGGTACTAACTGCAACTCGCGTTTCAACTCACTGCGGGTGTGCAGGTTTTTTCGCAAGCCGCCAATACACTGCCGGAACAGGCGAGCGGTATTTATCGCCAGGGCTTCACGGCCGGACAGTTCAAGATGATCGAGACTGATCCCCAGCGCATCGCCAAACTCTTTCCAGAAGTCGTCCATCAGCCTTTCCGGCTCGACCGGACAAGGTTCAGTGACTGGCATATCAATCAACTCAGGCAACGACATATGTTCACTGTCTACTTGAGCATGATCCTGACTCTGGCCTGTCTGCCAGGACGCACTGGGCAATGAATAGAAGTCATTCATGTCTGAATAAACACTGTTTCTGGACTCCAGTGCTGCAAGAGGGTCCAGCAAGGTGTTTTCCACTTCAAAAAGCCGTTCCATGAGCACACCTATTTATGATTACTTACCACGGTTTAGTGAGTCGGGATCGCCCAGAGGACGGTACTCGTCATCATCAAACTTGAAGTGGCCAGTGCATCCCGCAAGAAAGGCAATAACCACAAGAACAGAAACAGCAGGCAGCCAGTAGCGAACACTCATAAAACCTCCATGAGCATGAATAATAAGAACAACCTGAAGAGTGTCTTCTTAATCAGGCATGCAACTCATCGCGCTTGATGTTCAAGTGAGATATTCGATAAAGCAGCGTGCGACGGGCCAGCCCCAGTTCACGTGCAGCCAGACTGCGATTGCCGCCACTCTTGCGCAAACTATCAAGCAATACGCTGCGCTCTACTTGTTCAAGGCGCTCCCGCAGATTGAGGCTGGTGTCACGACTCAGCAGCTTTACATCGAAAGAGAAATGCTCAGGCAGTAGTTCATCGCCTTCGCACAGCAGCACAGCGCGTTCGACAAGCCCCTTCAACTCGCGGACATTGCCGGGGAAGTTACGTTTGCACAGCAGAACAAGCGCGACTTCGGACCACCGAACAGGGACCCGTTGAAGAAAGTGGCAGGCCTTGTCGGAAAAATGCCGTGCCAGCTGCACAATGTCGCCTTCACGATGGCGCAAGGCAGGCAACTCAATAGGGAACTGTGCCAGACGATAGTAAAGGTCTTCCCTGAACAGACCTTCGGCGACCAGCGCCTGAAGATTGCGGTGGGTTGCTGCGATGATGCGCACATCGATCTTGCGGGTAACGTTTGAGCCCAGCGGACGGATCTCTCCTTCCTGCAAGACCCGTAATAACTTGGCCTGCAGAGACAGCGGCATATCGCCAATCTCGTCCAGCAACAGCGTACCGCCATTGGCCGCATCGAACAGACCTGCCCGGTCACGATCCGCCCCGGTAAATGCACCTCTGCGATAACCGAACAGCTCGCTTTCCAGAAGCCCCTCAGGAAAGGCACTACAGTTCTGGACGACAAATGGCATGGAGCGACGAGGCCCGTGGTCGTGGATGGCTCGGGCAACCACCTCCTTGCCTGTGCCTGTCTCCCCGGTCAGCAAAACGGTATATGAGCTATGCAGAACCTTCCCGATCAAGTGACAGGTCTGATGCATGATCTCGCTCTGGCCGATCAAGCCATAGCCGGTGTCTCGAGGAGTCGTTGCCAGAGGCTGAACGAAAGGCTCCTGCAGGTTGCGCAGACGTTGCAGCAGATGCAATTGCGCAAGCACGAATGCCCCCAGCCCTCCCAGTGACTCAGCAAAACCCGCCAGAACCCGGCTCTCAAGGCTGGCGCACAATAACAGGCCGGCAACCCTCTGTTGCTGATTGATCAGAGGGACACATAACAATGACTTCCAGGCCTTTTCATGGGGCGGCAAAAAATCGGTGTCGAATGAACAGACACCGAGTTCACTCACACTGACAACCTGATTCTGGCAGAGGCATAACTGCAATGGCTGCTCGCTGTTGAAGTCCACTGCAAGGCTTGCAGTGACTCCAGGTATGACCACACCGTCCCGAGACTCTGCACACAACTTCAAGTGCGTATACGTGGCATCGAGCAGATACAACCGCGCCAGCTCGCAACCACTCAGTTCCGATGCCGCCAGAGCAAAACCCTGCAACAGCATCTCGCTATCGGATATCTGCGAAATGCTGGTGTATTGAATACAGAGTTCCTGTGCATAGCCGAGTGGCTCTTCGATTGAATCGAACATGAAGCCCATATCACACACACTCGCAAATAACGGTACCAGTACCGTCGAGCGTGACATGTACTTTTTCCAGCCTGTTTCCCCTGGCCATGGCATCCAGTACGTGGTCTGCAATCAACGGCAATACGTGAAGGTCGAGCAAACAGTCGACCAACCGGGCACCGCTATCGCTTTGAGTACAATGCTCAGCCAGGTAAGTGACCAGTTCCTGGCAGTGGCTGAACATCAGTTGCCGGCCTGACAAACGCTCACCCAGACGACGAAGCTTGAGTTCGATCAGTTCCCGCATCAGTGGCCCACAGATCGGGTAATAAGGCACCACCTGCATCCGTGCCAGCAACGCCGGCTTGAAGTGAGCACTGAGCACCGGGCGAACAATCTTGTCCAGCTCATCGGCATCAGGCCGCTGACCGTTCTGGCAAAGCATCGTGATGTAATCGCTCCCAAGATTGGAGGTCATCAGGATCAGGGTATTGCGGAAATTGATCTCCCTTCCCTCGCCATCATTGAGCACACCCTTATCGAATATCTGGTAGAAAAGATTCAATACATCGGGGTCGGCCTTTTCCACTTCATCCAGTAAAACCACCGAATATGGCTTCTGCCGGACGGCCTCTGTCAACATGCCACCTTCGCCATACCCCACATAACCGGGTGGCGCACCGATCAATCGGGAAACCGTATGTTTTTCCTGAAATTCGGACATGTTTATCGTGATCAGGAAGCGCTCTCCGCCATAGAGAAGATCAGCTAGAGCCAGAGCCGTTTCTGTCTTGCCGACACCACTGGGGCCTGTCAGCAAAAAGACGCCGACAGGTGCATCGGGTTTGTTCAGGCCTGCCGCCACCGCACGCATGGATCGATCAAGAGCCTGAACAGCCTGTTCCTGACCTCGAATCCAGAAACGCAGGTCCGAAGCGAAGTCAGCGACCTTTTCGCTGTACTCACGGGCCAGTTGTGAAAGCGGAATACCGGTCCAGGCGCTGACCACCTCAGCGACCAGACGGGGACAGACCTCAAAACTGACCAGCCGGTTGCTTGCCTGGGCCTGGACCAGACGCTGATGGGTAATCTGCAGTTCATACTCAAATGATTCGGATACGGCGTCGTGGTCTTTCTGCGCACGCGCAGCAGCCAGCTTCTGTCGTAACTCAAGCAAATGCCCGGCAATCTCTCGTTGCTCAAGCCAGAGCCTTTCCAGTTCAGCCTCATCCTCTCGAACCTGCGCCATCCGGGCTTGCAGCGCATACAGCAAGCACGCATCAACCGACAATCCGGCATCTGCATCACGCCGCAAGGCATCGAGTTGACGCTGCCCCTCAGCCAGCTCGGCACGCAGACGTTCAAGGCTTTCAGGAGCCGCAGCAAGACTGATGCGGACACGAGCACAGGCCGTATCCAGAACATCAACTGCCTTGTCCGGCAACTGTCGTCCGGTCAGGTAACGTGCAGATAACCGGGCTGCCGCAACCACCGCATCATCACGCAGATAAACACCGTGACTTCTTTCATAGACCTGGGCCAGGCCGCGCAGAATGGTGATGGCTTCATCGACCGTAGGCTCATGCAACTGCACAGGCTGAAAGCGCCGTGAAAGCGCCGGGTCTTTCTCGAAATACTTCTTGTACTCTGCCCAGGTGGTTGCCGCGATGGTCCGCAACTCCCCTCTCGCCAGAGCAGGTTTCAGCAGGTTCGCCGCATCGGAACTGCCGGCCTGCGCTCCTGCGCCGATCAGGGTATGGGCCTCATCGATAAAAAGGATGATCGGTTCTGGAGAAGACTTCACCTCATCGATGATGCCTTTGAGGCGACGTTCAAACTCCCCCTTGAGGCTTGCACCTGCCTGCAACAAACCCATGTCCAGAGACAGAAGTTCGACGCCCTGCAAAGGCCGAGGGACTTCACCACGGGCAATCCGTAGCGCCAGCCCCTCCACAATGGCAGTCTTCCCGACGCCCGCCTCGCCGACCACAATCGGGTTGTTCTTTCTGCGACGGGCCAGGATGTCGATCATCTGCCGGATCTCGGAATCACGGCACAGAACCGGGTCGAGCCCGCCCTCACGGGCTTGCCGGGTCAGGTTGTGGGTGAAACGGGCCAGCAGGGACTCCCCGTTTCCTGACGGGACATCGGCAGAGGCAACCTGCTCGCCAAGCGCAAAGTCCCGCACACGATCGGTATTTATCTTCGCCAGAAGTGGCTGATAACGGCTACCGGCGTAGCGGATCGGATTGCGCAGCAGAGCCAGGATCAAGGCGGCCTGACCTATCTCGCTCTGGCCCAACTCCAGATTGGCGACCAGTAACGCATCCTGAAGCCACTGAACCAGCTCAGGGGCAAATACCGGATTTCGGGAGGAGCTTTGCTCCATGCTCATTTGCAACGTTACCGCCAGCTCTCCTGGCTCGACATCTGCGTCCTGCAAGGCGCGGGACAGTATCCCCCCGGGACGCTCGAGCAAGGCCAGCAGCAGATCCTCTACTAGAATCTTGCTCCCGCCTCTTGCCACACAACGCCCGGCAGTTCCCTCAAGGTCTTGGCGGGTTACTGCATCCAGTGCCTTTACAAGTTGTTGCAGGTCTACATTGATCATGAATATCTGTCCTTAATGGCTATTCAGAGTGACGAGCCCGTCAGCCCGCTCACATCCAAGCCAACTGCTCCAGCCGAGATGGCAACGGTTCGATTCGCCAATACGCAGCTCTCTGATTTCGTCCTGGCGTAACTCCAGACGAATGTCGTAATCCAGTTGATCGCGCAGGGTGAAACGCACCAATGCCGAAAGACTTCCAAAACCGGAACCTATGGGCAGGAATTCGTGAAAGCGATTCCAGCCGAGCTGTTTGATATGAATACGGAACTTTCCACCTCGGTCGCAGACTCTTTCGCCCAGTACAACATCCTCGCCAAGACGGTTATTCACCACACCCAGGCGATTGCATTGCCGCTGAACAATATCGACCGAGCGCTCCATACACTGCTCGATAAATACACCTGCATGTTTGAAGTAGTAACGCAGAACAGACTCTATCAATGCTGCTGAATGAGCCCGTAGACTCAGCAACCCCAGATAAGGCAACAAACGCTTCCAGTTCAACTCTTCAGTACTGCGAATATCCTCCCCTGCGAGGCCTATCAGCGCAAAAAGCTGCCCTGAAAACGAATCCTGCGCACCACGGGTGAAACTGGCGTCATAGCGATATTTACACCAGACCGGAAAAACAAGTCGTTGCAGACGGTGATGAAAGACATCAAGAAACGAACGTATCGTTTCCGCGTCCCTGCTATCACCCAAGGCTTGCTCACTATAAAAAGCAGGTAATGGCGAACTGGCTCCGGACAAACACAAAAGATTAAGCCCGAGCCGTGCTCGTTGCTGTCCATTTTCTTCAAAAAAGTGCAGACAATCGATATCACTCGCGGGGAACCCCAGACTTGGATTGGCCTGAAACTCCAGCAACTCCTGAATCTCGTCTTCATCGATATCAGGGTTACTTTCCCGAAGTCGTTCGAGAATCAAGGGTATTGCCTGAAACAGGGAATACCTGGGTATTTCCTGACTCAGTCGATTCAGATCAACGACTGAAGTCCCATGCGCGGCGTCCATTCGTATACCTCTCCCTGGGTGCTCTTGACATGCAACTCGTGAAAAGAGTTGAGACTGGCATAAAGAGCAAAAAACTCATTAAGTACCGAGGCAAAGACAAACAAGCCTCCTTCACCGGCACACCCTTGTGTATCGATCAACAACTCGGTTTTCAATCCACGAACAGGAAGGCCTCGATATAAATGGTCGACCGGTTCATGACGGATAGACTTGAGCGCGCTCAAAAGCAGCTTGCTGACCTTTTCCGCCTGCTGATCGTAATGGCGTGGAAAGTCATACGTTTCCAGAATGTTTCTCAGTGCCGATACATTGTTCAATGACAGATAGTTCAAGGACATGTTACTTATCACTCGCCACAGAAACTCTCTATGCAGAGGTGGCGCAAAGCAGCGAGTGGCCGGTGTAATGTTCTTGAACCTCAAAAAGTCAGGCGTATCTTCACAAGGCCTGCAAATGCCCCCCATCGGTATGTGAAAGGGAAGACCCTGATGGGTACACGTCAACTCTACAGCGACTGTTTCATGTCGCTCAGTCTGGCGACCATCAAAACTCAAATACGTATCCAGACCATCATGCAAAGGCGAAGGATGCTGACGAATGCTGTAATAAGGCTTGGGCTGCTGCACATCAAAACTGGAATCGTGCTCGAATGACTCGAACAGCACAAACTCCTGATACCCAAGACCTCCCGGCTGCCAGCCCGTCACCTTATCGACCGAAAAGATCCCGCATTTTTCTGAACCATGACCGCCCGGCATCAAAAGATATTCATCCCGGGTTCCTTCAAGACGAATGGGCACGGCATCCTGCTTGAACAGATTCACGACAGGAGTGCAATACAGCTTGATATTGTGAAGAGTGGGTCGTAAACGCTGAATATCATTTTTTGCAATATCAAATGACAACTCAACGCCTCTCACCTTTTCAATGAGCTCCTGTGCCAGCGTGTTGACAACCTCAAGCCCCAGCACATCGACGAATAAAAACTTCTCTTTAAATATGAAATACTCTTGCAGATAACGATAACCACGAAACGTATTCAAGGGATAGGGAATCAGTGCCTCTTCCTCGGCGAACCCCACAGGTTGCACTTTGTCGACAGGGATATTGAACGACACTTTCTCCCCGGCAGCTCCTGTCGTCAAAGGATTACCCTCTGCATCCAAAGGAGTCACGCTGACCCTTTCAAGGTTACGCATCAGGCCCAGGTACAACATCTCGCTGACGTGTGGTTCTCCGGCAAGATGCAGACGCAAGCGATTCAATTGCAGAGAATCAATCGCTCCATCACCGTTCATCTCAAGACGCAGGCCAAGTAATACACCGCTGCCATTTTCCGAGCAACTCAATGCGCTCAGTCTTAACGGCAGAACTTCCGTCTGGTAGCAGGTGCTGAAACGACAGACAGAATCCTCGACAGGTATGCTTTCTACAGGAGTCCCACGGGCAACGATCACTCCCGTTCCTGAATATTCAAGCGGCTCGAACTGCAACATGCTGACAGCCGGAAACGGGCGCATGTAATTCGGCCATAACAACTGCACAAGGGAGTGAGTCAGTTCAGGTAACTCATCATCGAGTTTTTGCCGCAGGCGTCCTGTCAGGAATGCAAAGCCCTCCAGTAACCGCTCGACATCCGGATCACGCCCGGCCTGCCCTAAAAAAGGGGCCAGTGAGGGATTACGCTCGGCAAAGCGACGCCCTAATTGACGCAACGCCGTCAACTCACTTTGATAATAGTTATTAAAAGACAAGCGTTACCCACCTGTTCAGGGACTGATTGACACTTAATTGATATTTACTTTTCCACAACCATCCAGGCTTGCTACAAAATTTACGGCACGCTTTATACCGTCCACCGTCAGGAAGCCCTCAATGGAAAATCGCAACTTCAACTTGTCATCTCCGTGTGGCAAGGGCGCGATACATACACCAGATAAACGAGGCTCACACATTCTGATGAAAGCCTCGATAGTTGAACGAGAGGAGACAAGGATGTCATGCAGACTCATGCTCATATCATTCAAATCCGGCAGCCCATAATCGGGCAGTGTCTGTACGCTACCCGCTCGGGTACTAAGCATTTTCGCAAGATGAGCAGCCACCGAAGCAATGACACACTCTTCACGGCTCATACCATTGCGGCCCCTGCTCTCACCCCCCAGACGCTCGAAAAGACTACCGTAAGGACTCATTTCAGAGCGCCTGCGACTTTCATCCCGTTATTCCTTGTCCAGCTTGCCGACCAGGGAAAGCGTAAAATCCGCTCCCATGTATTTGAAGTGAGGCCGCACGTTCAGGCTGACCCGGTACCAACCTGGTTCGCCCTCAACGTTGCTGACAATAATCTGCGCAGCACGCAATGGACGTTTGCCACGGACATCGGCACTTGGGTTTTCCTGATCCGCCACGTACTGGCCAATCCACTTGTTCAGCTCAAGCTCAAGATCGGTACGCTCCTTCCAGGACCCGAGCTGCTCACGCTGCAGCACTTTGAGGTAATGCGCCAGTCGGTTGACAATCATCATGTAAGGAAGCTGAGTGCCCAGCTTGTAGTTCAGCTCGGCCGTCTTTCCCTCGGCACTGATGCCGAAGAACCTGGGTTTCTGCACGGAACTGGCGGAGAAAAAAGCTGCGTTATCACTTCCCTTGCGCATGGTCAGGGCAATGAATCCCTCTTCGGCAAGTTCATACTCACGGCGATCGGATACCAGCACCTCGGTGGGTATTTTGGTTTCGATCTCACCCATGCTCTGGAAGTGGTGCAGCGGCAGCCCCTCAACGGCACCGCCACTCTGAGGGCCGATAATGTTCGGACACCAGCGAAACCTGGCAAAGCTGTCGGTCAAGCGAGTGGCAAATGCATAGGCCGTATTTCCCCACAAGTAATGTTCATGGCTACCGGAAACGTTTTCTCTGTAGATAAACGTTTTCACCGGGTTCTCTTGCGGATCATAGGGATTGCGCAGCAGGAAACGCGGCACCGTCAAGGCGCAGTAGCGAGCGTCTTCCTGTTGACGAAAACTTTGCCATTTGACGAATTGCGGGCCATCGAAGTGATCTTTCAGATCCTTCAGGTCAGGCAAGCCTGTAAATTGCTCAAGACCAAAAAAACCGGGACCGGCAGCAGCGATGAATGGTGCATGAGCCATGCAGGCAACACTCGATACATACTGCAGGGTTTTCACGTCAGGCGAACTTGGCGAAAAGAAATAATTGGCGATGATCGCCCCAACCGGGTTACCACCGAACTGGCCATATTCGGCGGTATAGACATGCTTATAAAGGCCTGACTGCATGACTTCTGGCGAGTCTTCAAAATCATCCAGCAAATCTTGCCGGGATACGTTCAATATTTCGATTTTTATATTTTCACGAAAATCAGTGCGTTCAACCAGCAATTGAAGACCACGCCATGAAGCTTCCAGTGCCTGAAAGTCTTTGTGGTGCAGGATTTCATCCATCTGCTGACCAAGCCGGGTATCGATCTCGGCGATCATTCGATCAACCAATGCCTTTTTTACGGGCTCCTTGCTGTTATGTGGCTTCAGCAACTCTTCAATGAAAGCAGCTACTCCACGTTTGGCAATATCATAAGCCTCGTCGCCGGGCGTCAGTCTTGTTTCGGCGATGATCCGGTCAAGAACCCCATACTCTACAGCGTTGTCATTTTCTGACTGTAGCGCTTTAGCACTCATTAGATTGATTTCCTTATGCTTATAACTCAGGCGCTTTCCGATGCAGCACTATCCAATCCCAACTCACCCAGTACACGGTTGCGAGACTCATCATCGGCAAGCACACTTTCAATGGCCTTGCGAAAAGCAGGTGCATTCCCAAGAGGCCCCTTGAGCGCCATAAGGGCATCCCGCAATTCCATAAGTTTTTTCAGCTCGGGGACCTGTTCTACCAGGCTGGCCGGATTGAAATCCTTGATTGAGCGAACCCGGACATTGATGCCCAACTCTTCACTGCCATCAGACGCTTGAAGGCGGTTTGGCACACTCAACGCAAGTGTCAATTCCTGCTTTTCCAGTACAGCGTCAAAACTGTTTTTATCGATGCTTATTGATTTTCGATCCTCAAGCTTCCGCTCATCGGCACGTTGCGTAAAATCACCCACCACCAGAAGTTTGAATGGAAGCTCAACTTCTTCCTTTGCACCTCCAATCGCAGGTTTGAAGGTGACGTTTATCCGTTCTTTAGGCGCGACAGAACCTTCTTTTGCCATATGTTTCCCCTTTAGCGTTCCAGCCTTCAAGGCTTACTCAAGTAGCACCTCAAGATCGAGGTGACAAAGCCTGCGGTATATTTCATCCTTGCGTTCCCTTACCACATTGCTTTGCGGCAAGCTTTCATAGCAGCTATTCAATGTGTGCAGCACTTTCAAGGAAAGCTCGGGCTCCCATGTATGAAACCCTGACGCCTGTAAATACTGATCCAGTATTTCCAGCTGGCTTTTGGCAAGTTCATATTTCCTTGCGGTGTAACAAAGTTGTGCCAAGGCGAACTGCCAATAAAATCGATCCCGCTGACTCTGAGCAATCTGCAATTTTTGTTTAAGCATCTGAACGGCCGTCTTGAGCCCTTCTTTTCGCGAAACTTCCAGCGCCTCCTGTAACACCTGTTCCCACTCAGGTTGAGCAGCACTTTTTTCACTGGTATCAGCGGGGCTCGCAACCTGGACATGGGGCATTACCTGCTCACTGATCCAGCCTCGCGTATCATCATCGGCGAAAGGCGATCCATCATGGAACTTCAGATCAGAAATGCCTGGAAGCCGCTGCAGGAACAAGGCAAAGAGAACCTCCACCTCCCGCATAGCCACCTCGGATTTCAATGCACGCAAGCACTCCCATACCAGACGCTGCCCATCAAACCAGAAAGGTGACTTGGCAAGACTGGCTTCAATATCAACCACCAGATCCGCATAGTGTCCCTGCTGAAAACGCTCTGCGTAGCCTTTCACTGTATCCTCTGAAATGCCGTGTAACGTGGTTATCTGCCTGACATTGCATTCGGGCATTCTGTCTGTAGACAACCACAACACCGTGCGGCTCAGGCGTAAAGCACGTACATCAGTAGCTTTCTGGCGTAACCACCAGGCGCATAATAACCGCGCACTTTCCTGCTGATCTTTCAATGCTTTATGAGCATCTTTTTCGTTTTCAATGACTGCCTCATTTTTAAAAACCCTGGCAGCCACCTGCTTTACCTGGGCAACAAGACTTTCTGTATCAGGCTTACTTTCGGTCGCACGCTGTACCATGCCTGCAAGCCGGCGACGAACTGGCAAAAGCAGCGGCGCCTCATCACCCAGACGACTCGTCAGCACGTTATCCAGAGCTTCAAGTATTTCAACCAGCTTTTGAAACAACGCTAACTGCGTTGTCACAGATACATCTTCGGCAAGCGCCTGTTCGAGCCGGGGGACCAGCCAATTCAACGCTGCCGTTCGAGTTCGCAACTTTCGAGGATGAAGCACTGGCCAGTGATGACTGCATAAATAGTGAAGCAAACTTACTCCTGCCAACAACCCGGAAAATGATTCACATTGATACAAGGCCCACGTCAACCAGACCGTAACACGCAAATCCCTGGAGCATCCACGCAAGATATATTCACTGCCCTCACGCACTTTAAGCCAATCGACCTGTACATTCCCCTGCAATGAGTACGCCTTGCCAACTTCCGCTTCCAGAGCCTCGAATTCGTTTGAAAAACGAATATCTTCACCTTCATGGGACATCTGGGAAACAGGTTGTTCGACAAGTTCAAGGCAATGAATGGAAAGCTTATCCAAGTAAGTCATCACTCAACCTTGCCCGACCAGTCAGGCAATTAACACGCAGATCAGAAAGACGCTTTGCGAAACTCACGATGCGGACACTAACCATGAAAAAATTCTTTAACAAGCAGAAAAAGCTCACACCGCAGACTTTCGGACCTTTCCTACAGCGCTGTCGGTAAAAATTTTACAATCCCCCTTGAAAATTCATGACCGCGGCCAACAGATAGCCGAAACACCAAATCAACCCCTGCAAATCAATGCGACAAAAATGCCATCATGCGCAAGTTTTTGCGCAATACATTGTGGATATAGCTGTGAATAACATTCCACACCACTCATGAAACAAGGCTTGAAAAACACATATGCAAGAACTTGCGCAAGTGCGCATTTTTTTGCGCAATTTTCCCGTTGAAATCGCCTGTTTTAAAACTAGCAAAATGCCAACTCCATGTTCCAAAAAGGAAAAATAAAACTGGCACACTTCTTGGTATTAGACAGGCTGTACCACTGGCGAAATATGCCGCTGGACGCTTATTTTTTTTTGCAAGGAGAGTATCAATGGCTATCCCCGCCTACATGACCATCACAGGCACCGGCCAAGGCCTGATTACTAAAGATGCCTCTACTTCCGAATCAGTCGGGAATATCTATCAGGAGAATCATGAACATGAAATCATGGTCCAGGCCATTAGTCATGTGGTTACTGTTCCCAGTGATCCGCAGTCAGGTCAACCTACCGGTCAGCGCGTGCATAAGCCCCTATGCATCACCAAGGTTTTCGACAGATCTTCCCCTCTGTTGCATGCAGCTCTTAGCGCCGGCGAAACCCTGTCCAAAGTCGAAATCCACTGGTACCGCATTAATGACGGCATACAGGAGAACTATTACGTCACCACGCTGGAAGACGCAATCATCGTTGAAATCAAAGACTACATGCATAACTGCCAGGATCCAGCCAGCAAGCATTTCACCCACTTGCAAGACGTCCATTTTACCTATCGCAAGATAACCTGGACTCATATATCGGCCCATAGCCTGGGCTCTGACGACTGGCGCGCCCCTGTCAAAGCCTGAGTCTGAATAACAGCCCTGTCGGTTCAACAGAATCGATAGGGCTCAAGTTGTCACTCATTCAGGCATGGAGTAATACGTGATGTCCGCACCCACCCATCAAACACATTTCAGCCTGCATCTGGAGGACGTCAGACACGACTTTCAGGTGCTGGCCTTTACCGGCACGGAGGCCATCAACCAGCCCTTTGTCTTTGAGCTGGAACTGGTCAGCGAAAACCCGGCGCTGGATCTGGACAGCCTGCTCAATCGCTCTGCCTTTCTGCAGTTCGGCCCCGACGACGCTGGCGTGCATGGCTTGATCGACCGTATCGCTCAAGGCGATTCACGCAAACGCCTGACACACTACGCCATGACCCTGCGACCGCACCTCGCCTACCTGGGCCATCGCATCAATCAACGCATCTTCCAGCAACAGTCGGTGCCGGACATCATTGCCCGGATCCTGCAAGAGCACGGCATCCTGGCCGACCGCTATCACTTCCAGCTCGGTCTGCCGTACCCGAAACGCGAGTACTGCGTGCAGTACGACGAATCGGACCTGCATTTCATTCAGCGACTCTGTGAAGAAGAAGGCCTGCACTATCACTTCCAGCACAGCAGGGCCATGCACCGGCTGGTATTCGGCGATGACCAGACGGTCTTCCCCAGGCTAAAGCCGCTGACCTATCGACAGGACAGCGGGATGGTCCCCGATGAGCCGGTGGTCAAGCGCTTCAATGTGCGTCTTGAAACTCGTACCTCTCGCACCACGCGGCGGGATTATGACTTTCAGAAACCGCTGGTTCCCCTTGAAAGCGAAGTCCAGAACAAAACCCTGCCCGACCTTGAGGACTACGATTACCCCGGCCGTTTCACCAACCGTGAGCGTGGCAATCTTCTGGCCCGACGGGCACTGGAACGCCACCGCCATGATTACCGCCTCGCCGAAGGCCATAGCGATCAGCCACGACTGGTCAGCGGCCACTTTCTGGAGCTGGCCAGTCACCCGCAGAAAAGCTGGAACCAGCTCTGGCTGCTGACCGAGGTTCGTCACGAAGGCCGCCAACCGCAGGTGCTGGAAGAGTCCGCTCGCCCTTCTGACTGGCAGGGCTATCGCAATACCTTTCGCGGTACGCCGTGGGACGCTTTCTATCGCCCGCCTCTGCGCCATCCCAAACCACGCATTCAGGGCAGCCAGACCGCCATGGTCACCGGGCCTCGGGGCCAGGAAATCCATTGCGACAAACATGGCCGGATCAAGGTGCAGTTTCACTGGGACCGCGAAGGCCAGCAGGATGCCAAAAGCAGTTGCTGGCTGCGGGTGTCGTCCGGTTGGACGGGCAATCGCTATGGTGCTGTCGTCTTGCCACGGGTCGGCATGGAAGTGCTGGTGACTTTTCTGGAAGGCGATCCCGATCAACCACTGGTCACCGGCTGCCTCTACCACGCCGAAAACACCCCGCCCTACAGCCTGCCAGAACACCGCACCCGCAGCGTCTTCAAGACGTTGAGCAGCCCCGGTGGCGGTGGCTCTAACGAGCTGCGCATCGAGGACCGCAAGGATCAGGAACAGATCTTCATCCACGCCCAGCGCAACTGGGACCAGAGCATCGGCCACGACCAGAAGATACATGTCGGCCATGAGCGTCACGACCGGGTCGAGGCCAATAGCTACAGCGAATTCAAGGCCGAGGAACACCGCACCGTCAACGCCGACCGCAAGGTGGAAATCAGGGCGAACGATCATTTGAGCATCGCTCAGGTTCAGCACATCAAGGTGGGAGTGGCGCAGCTCGTAGAAGCCGGAAAGGAAATCCACATCAAGTCCGGCGACAAGCTGGTGATCGACGCCGGGATGGAGCTGACCCTCAAGGTCGGCGGCAGCTTTATCAAGATCGATCACAGTGGCGTGATGATGAACGGGCCATTGGTCAGGACCAATGAGGGCGGCTCTCCGGGCATCGGGACAAGTTCAATGCCATTGCTGCCTGGCCTGTTACAGCAGGCGGCGACGGAAAGACCCGGACAACTGTTGATGCAAAATCTGAGAGGCCCCGCTCCCATCGTCGAGTTATGTCAGAAACCCAAAGGCGGTACGCCATTGAATTGCCTGCTCGAAGATTGCGGCTGCCGCAAAGTATTGCTGACGGAAGAAAAACAATGACCTCTTCAGTGCTACTAGAACGTACGGACGATTTACTGGAAAAGATTTACAGCTTATTGCCTTCTCCGGCTCCACATCTCCTGTTCAACGAGACAGAACTGGTTGACTGCAAAGAGCAAAGCCCGATATGGCTGGAGATTATGGATAACACGCCGTTGCTGGATGCCATTCACTTGGAACCAGAGCATTGGCCTGGACTGCTTATTGAAAGTACCTCATCGACCAATGTCCTGCTCGCGCATCTCAGGCGGATCCTCTTCATCCACTTCGATCAGATACGTCGGGGTGTCCTGCGCTATTCAAATCCCATTACAGCCAGCTATTTCTTCGGCATTAATGATGCGCAGGCTAACGCCCAATGGCTGGGGCCAATTTCACGATTGTCCTGGTATGGCGGTACATGGACAGACTATGCCTTAGACAGGCAACGCTGGCAGTCCACGGAGAATCCTCATGTACGCGACTGGCAATGCC
The DNA here is from genome assembly GCF_015471405.1 of Pseudomonas cichorii. Classification (GTDB taxonomy): domain Bacteria; phylum Pseudomonadota; class Gammaproteobacteria; order Pseudomonadales; family Pseudomonadaceae; genus Aquipseudomonas; species Aquipseudomonas serbiensis. The sequence continues at coordinate 52,191 of NZ_BLVZ01000001.1, read as the reverse complement.
CGGATGAGTCTTTCACTCCACACCTGGATGCCATACATGAGCATGCTCTCCAACGCCAGGAGCAAGAGCGCTTTGCCTACAACTGGTGGAGGAAGCGGTCCGATACATCCTTTCCTCAAACGCTGATCTATCTCGCTGAAGGAATGAGTCAAGGATTCGGCGAAGAACAAGACGTGATGAAGCGATATCTTTCGCTACGGGCGCAATATCCGACAAGCCTCATACAGCTTACAGATGAACACGATAACAATGAAAAACGCCTGCACGACCTGCAGCAGTCCCTGGAGCAACAAGTTCAGAACAAGGGTTTTCATTCATGAGCAAACCTCTTGGCAGTCTGAGCGCTGGCCCGGCATGTGAAGCAGGAAAATTGATCGTACAGGTGATCGGTAAGGATCATCCTGACAGCCAAAAACTCCTGTTCTGTGACAACGCCGGTATGGCCTTCAAGGCAAGCATCGATGAACAGGAACATGAGTTGTACAGCAGCGTACTGCATGCATGGGATTACATGGCTCAGTCCAGACTTGAACTGGAAATCGCCACGACCGACGGTAAGCCTATTCGCCTCCCTTTACTTGATGATCTGCAAAACACGCCACGTCAGCCCGATGCGCAATTCAACCAACTGGTGCCAATAATCCCCTTCGTTGCCTTACCCGGCTCAAAAAATCGCAACGACTCCGGCACACCGATACTTGCTCGAGCGGGCTTTTTATATGTGTTCTACCGGCAAAAACTCTGGCGAGAACTGGAAATCCGAATTGCGGCCAACCGCACCACTTACCATGACATTGAAGTCGCTCGATATCGCCAGGGCGAAAGCTTTCTGCCTGACGAGCGCAAGGCTATCGGTCAGGCGCTGGACGATATCTGGCTGCCCGCTATCTGGAACAACGTGAAAGTAAAAAACTTGCAGCTCTGCTTTTCAGAAATACAACTGAGCGCCCCACGCCTCAAACGTTTGGAGCAGGACAGCAGTCTTAGATCGCTACGTTGCACAAGCCCGGACCTGTATTGTTCAAAGGCAAGGTTCAAGGAGCTATACAAGAATAAACCTGATGGCAAGTTCATGTTGGAGGCCTTCTCAAGCTTCGATATGCAGAACGCTATCAACCAGAGAAATGTCACCTTGGCAAAAGCTGTTAGATATAACCTGGATCTAATGGTATTCCCTGTCAGCCTGGCCGCGCCACAACGCTCACGCGAGCCTGGCTACGAGTGGTTGCTGGATCAACCCGCATTGTACTTATGCGACCTATCGGGGCAGTTTCCGGTACATGCATACCAACAGGCCAAAGACTTTCTTGCCTACGCAGCCAAGGGCGTGACCTTGCAGGACACTCTCAGGCTGGAGTTAACTGCCGTAACCGATGCATTGCTCGCCAGCCTGCCCGGCAGTACTGCGCAAGAGCCACATAATCCTGTTGAGTTATGGGCAGCACAAGCAAACGTCAGTGACGTATTGGCCAATGCCCGACGACGTCAGATTTGCGGTGTATTGCTGGAAGATCCGCGTTACCGTTTACGACACCTGCAACGACGCATCGAAACGCATACACAATTGTTTGGCCTCTGTGCCCGACGCGCCATGCAACACCCACATCACTCAAGTGCATTGCTGGTACAGCACTTGATCGCGCCCAGGGCCATTCAAGGCCAACCCAATCCACTGCACGAAGGAATGACAAGGCTTAGCGAAACCGGCAAGAGAAATATAAATTGCAGTACGGCCACGGTTGAGCGTACACAGGTCTGGCAACACATGAGCACTGCCCAAGAGCTGGTTGTCCTTAGCCTTTCACAAGCATCCACACAGCAAACACTTGCCGATCATCTGAGCCTGAACGGATTCGACTATGTATCTGCACTGTTTGAATTAAGCAGAACACTGGCAGCCATTGCATTGACACCTGCGCAGCTAGATCCTTTGGCCAATGGCCGTGATCTCACCGATGCCGTCACAGGTGTCGGCATGCACAATCCCGAGGTCAGCAAAAGCCAGAATTTTTTGGGAAAAATTGTCGACACCCCCCAATCCCCCTTACATGCAATGCTTTGGCCTGTATGCAATCCGCAAACCGTATACGAGGCCTATAAAATCCCGGACAAAGAGGATGAAAACTCAGGCGACGGACGTTTTCGTGCGACCGAACTGGCGAAACATGAAAACTTGATAACTCCCAGCCCCGTGAATCAGGCCACTCTGGATAGCGTGATACTGAGCAATCTGCTGGCTGGTGACAACCTCATGAGCTTTCTCTGGCTCAACAGTGGCAAGGGTATCTCTGCTGCATTAGTCAGTATATTTGAGAATCTCCAAGGTGCTCTGGACAAGCCTCAAAGCCACGTTGGTACGGTCCGCAAAGAACTCCTTCGAGCAGAAATTGACGCTGAAAAAATCAAAAAAACGAATAACAACGCCAATGATCTTCCGGAAAAAGCGGGGCAACACCTTGGCGCATTAGAGCTTACGGTCAACATTGATCGACAGTCACTCGGCTTACAGCAATTACGCAGCATGCTGCCCAAGACCTTCGGGCCGACCTACTTCATGCAAAGCCGCCAGATCAACCAAGGCCACTATGTGTTTGGTCTGGAAGACCTGCCTACGCGACAGGCCCTTCCCAACACCCATTACGGAGAGTTTCTCGATAGCCAAGGCAATCGACTGAACAAAAACGATAATCACAGAATACCTTCCAACAGCGGGGCTACCGGCGAACATAGGGTGTTGGTGATACCGCGTAATCACAATACTGCAAAACTGATAAGCCAGATGAACCAACAACTGACAGCAGCTCAGGAAGCAGCATACGCGGCACAAAGCCATAGCCCAAATGCCCAGCAGGGCTTGGGTAGAACGCTCAGCGAGCTAAACGAGAACATCACAAATGCCTCTTACCGAATACTCGCCTCGTCCCCCTTTTGCGTTGGGGTATTGATGCTAGAGATGTGGAATGTGAGTTCTGAAAAACAAGGGCAAGAGCAAAGCATTCGTGAAAAAGGAAGTTTCCGAACGAATATCGGTTTGACTGGTGCAGCCATTGATATAGTTATTGCGATGGAGGCCTTAACTATAAAACTTTCTGGAACAGACCCTGCAAAAGTTATTACCAGAAAAACCCTTTTCCATATTTCCGAAGAAGGAGCAAAACGCTGGCTTGGCAGTGTATTAGGAGCGAGGTTCACTAAAAAAATATCAGCCAGGCTCATTCTCCAGTCTGCTTCCGGCCTGATTCTCGCCAGTGTTAATCTTTACGATGCCTGGTATTCATGGCAATGGAACGACAAGGCCAGATATGGCTATCTGATGATGTCCATGGGCGGTATAGCCAGCACTGCTGGGGGTCTCCTGGGAAGCATGACAACCATACTGGGGCTTGGACCTCTTGGCTGGCTTGCGCTGTTACTGATTGTCGGCGGTGCCGGACTGGTCTTCTGGCTGAACAGTACACCGCTACAGACATGGCTTGAAAATGGCCCCTTTGCCGAAAGCAATTCTATTGCCCGACACTTACAGGACCCAAAGGAAGCGTTCTATCGACTGATCAGCCTGCTTGCCGGCATCAGCATCGATATACAACGCAATCCGGCCTATGAAATTGAACCTAAACTGGACCTTCATGCAGAAGTGCCTTACCGGGTACGTACTTCTAACACCCTGATTCGGCTTAAAAGCTACTTGCCTGGCATGATTGGTAGCCTTGGCACTATTGATATACAGGCTGATTGTCGAGTCTGCATGCTCACTCAATCGTCCAATAACCAAGGCGTACCCTACACCAGTGAAAGCGAACTTCCACAAACGTCCGAAAAACCTGTGGCTCAACGCTTATACCCTGATGCACTGGAGCTGTACTTCTCGACACCTCATTTTCAGCCATTACGACTAAGTGATACTAAGTCTCAATATTTCAAATGGTACATCAGAGCTCAATTTGTACTCAGTAGCGACGGCGAAAAACGCTACTTTCCTGCTCCACCGGTCAAGGACCCAACTCAATACAGCCCGAACTGGGCCAGACCAGACTTCAGAAAAATCAGCCAACCGTTCTGGGCAGATGAAATCACTCACCAAGGCCCTGCACAATGAATAACCCACAAGCTTCGTCTTACTATGGCCCACATGCTTACCGACCAGACCGCATACCGGACCAGATCGCATCGAGTCCGCGCAGCTGGTTACATAAATTCGCGACCAGACGGTTGCCATGGGGGGAGACTCAGGACGTTACCCTTATCGACTTCATGGAAGATCCAACACCAAAAAGCATGAGGTTCTGGGAACAAGCCGAAGAGGAAAAACGGGAGCAAAAGGCTGCGGGAACTTATGTACCGGCCCCTTTTGAAGGAGTGGAACTGCATCAAAAATATGATCAGGAGCGCTTCAGGTTCGCTCAACTCCCTTTTCGATCACAGTTCTGGTTATTAATGCTTGCGTTTGGCAAGGGAGGCTTTATTGTTTTTCTGCCTATTTCACTGTTCGTTCACCTACTAGCAGTAGTTGATTCGCGTCGTTCGTGGTGGGAAGAGACCTCTGATCTTCTTCTTAGTGTTTATCCCGTATTTTTGGGTATTCCCCTCCTGCTCTGGCTCATCGGCCACATCATTGTCAACTACTTCCCCCGCATCTGGTTCCGCCCACCCAAAGGCCCGCTCTGGGAGTTGAATCGTCGTACCGGGCTGGTCACGCTCTTCGATTACAAGCGCTTCAAGAAAGACGGTGTCATCGACGAGCGGGTAGCGCCGTTCCATGAGTTTGATGCCTACATGACCACCACACCGGATCGTCACGGGCCGATGCATGGGTTATTGCTATGCCATCGCTATGGCGATATCCAGATCAATCTCAATAGTCTGTTCTGTCCCGATGACATGACACATAAACCTTGCGCGCTATGGGACTACCTGCAGAACTTCATGGATATCAGCCGCCCTCTTCCCGATTTACCATGCCATGAGCCTTATCGCCATCTGGACCCTATCACGGCAGAGCATGACCGCAAGTACGGCCGTAAACAGCATTACTGGATGAACATGGATGACGACACTTTCAAAGCGAAGGTAAACGAAATGAGTTATCGGATTGCAACCATTGACACCCTCATCCGCCCCAATCTGATGGCGCGACATGTGGTTTATAGTGACTGAGAAAAACCGATCAACAGCCCTAGGCTTTGTACGAAAAGTGGCTGCGCTCGGTGATGCTGCGTTAAAAACAGGCTCGTGCGCGAGTCCGGGCTCGGCGCCCCCATCGCAATGCTCATTTACAAGACGTAAAGTCGAGCGCGACTCCGACCGTTCCTCGCCTGTTTTTGCCTTGCCTGACCTTCGCTCGCCGACTTTTCGTACAGAGCCTAGCCCCGGCAGAACCCAGACTGTACAAAATCCGGGGCTCAGGCAAAATCTACCCGCCCGATACGACATTCTGCTACAGCCCTTCTGCAAGGAACCCCATGATTCAGATTCGCCCCATGACCAACGACGACTTCGAGACTTTCTGGCCCACTTTTCAGGCTGTCGTCGTGGCCCAGGAAACATACGCCTACGACCCTGCTCTGACTCGGGAGCAGGCACGCGACCTGTGGATGGGGTTGCCGCTGCATACGCTGGTTGCAGAAGAAGACGGCCAGTTGCTGGGCAGTTATTACCTCAAGGCCAATGCCGCCGGTCCCGGCAGGCATGTCAGCAATTGCGGTTATATGGTGACTGAGGCGGCACGGGGGCGTGGCGTGGCACGCCTGATGTGCGAGCACTCTCAGCAACTGGCTCGCGAAAGCGGTTTTCTGGCCATGCAGTTCAATTCGGTGGTATCCACCAATGAAGCGGCGGTTGCCCTATGGAGCAAGCTGGGTTTTGAAACCGTGGGGCGTCTGCCACACGCCTATCGCCATCGGCAATCGGGGCTGGTGGATTGTCTGGTGATGTTCAAATGGCTGATCGATGAGCCTGAAGCTCAAGAACCAGCCCAGCCGAAGTTGATCGGGCGCAAGAATATCGAGTCAGTGGTTTCGCGGCCACGGCGTCGATAATCAAAAGTCGGGTCAGTCCTTGACTTCGTTCAGGGCAAATCGTCGCCCCTTGGTGTCCCGTACTTCGGCCCCCACGATATAGGCGATGGTTTGCCCGTCATGGTCAACCAGACGCTGCGGGGTTCCAAGGCTCAAGGTGCCTATCTCGCCACTCCAGTCGCGGCGCGGATCATGCTCCAGATAGGCGTAGACCTTGCGCTCGCGGATACGCCAGACCGGATAGGCCTTGCGGGCAGAAACGACGTCATAAGTCAGATTGGGATTGAACAGGAAGGCAGCGGCCATGGCAGTCTCCGTTTTGTGGACGTGGTTGACTGCATGTTGAAACCACTGGGAATGAGGCAGGATAGACCAAGCCTCGCTGGCAGTGCAGGTTCGCCTGACCGCCGACAGCAAAACGTGGGTGGTACGGGCTAAAAACACCCATACCACCCACGATTCAAGGTTTAAGAGGTTTGCGCATCCGGCTGCTTTTGCAGCAGAACCCGAGTCACGCGCCGCTCCTCGACACCGATGACCTTGAGTTGCCAGCCTTGCCAGTCCAGGTTGTCCCCGATCACCGGCAAGCGATCCAGCAGGCTCATGACCAGACCGGCCAGGGTCTGGTAATCATCGGTTGCCTTGGCCTGGAAGCCGGTCCGCTCGCGGATCAGGCTCAGGTTCAAGGCACCCGAGACCAGGAAGTCCTCGCCCTGCGGCACGATATCCGGGCCTTCCACTTCGCTGGCATCGGGTAACTGGCCGGCAATGGACTCCAGAATATCGGTCATGCTCAGGACTCCGATGAAATCGCCGAACTCATTGACCACGAATGCGATGTGAGTCGATTCCTTGCGCATCTGCTCCAGGGCATTGAGGATCGTGAAGTTATCCAGCAGGTTGATGGCCTTGCGGCTCATCAGGCGCAGATCAGGCTCGTTACCGGCCAGGATTTCCTTCAACAGTTCCTTCTTGTGTACAAAGCCTAATGGCTCATCGATACCAGCCTCACCGATCAGCGGCAATCGGGAATACGAAGAGTGCATCAGCTTGAGGCGGATCTTCTCTGCATCGTCACCGATATCGATGTAGTCGACTTCGGTACGCGGCGTCATGGCAGTACGCACAGGGCGCTCGGCCAGTTGCAGGACGCCGCTGATCATGACGCGCTCGCGGCGGTCAAAGACCGGCTCGGTGCCTTCGCCTTCGACCATTTCGATGATTTCCTCATCGACCTCGCCCGCCTCCAGCTTGCGGCCACCCAGCAGACGCATCACCGCATGGGCTGCACGCTCACGACGCGGAAGATGACCATGGGCAGACTTCTTGCTGCGCTTGCGAGCGATCTGGTTGAACACCTCGATCAGGATCGAGAAGCCAATCGCGGCATACAGGTAGCCTTTAGGTATATGGAAACCCAGGCCTTCTGCGGTCAGGCTGAAACCAATCATCATCAGGAAGCCCAGACACAGCATGATGACGGTCGGGTGACTGTTGACGAACTTGGTCAGCGGCTTGCTGGCAACCAGCATCAGGCCGATGGAGAAAATCACGGCAATCATCATGACCGACAGGTGCTCGACCATGCCGACCGCAGTAATCACGGCATCCAGCGAGAACACGGCGTCCAGCACCACGATCTGCGCCACGATAGGCCAGAACATGGCATAGGTGGCATTACCGGCGCGCTGGCTGACATGGCCTTCCAGTCGCTCATGCAATTCCATCGTGGCCTTGAACAACAGGAACACACCACCGAAGAGCATGATCAGGTCACGTCCGGAGAAGCTGTGATCGAACACCTCGAACAGAGGCTCGGTCAGCGTCACCATCCAGGAAATACTCGCCAGCAGGCCCAGCCGCATGATCAGCGCCAGGGACAGGCCGATCACGCGGGCCTTGTCACGCTGCTCGGGGGGCAACTTGTCAGCCAGAATGGCAATGAACACCAGGTTGTCGATACCCAGCACCAGTTCCAGCACGATCAGCGTAAGCAGGCCAAGCCATGCCGTGGGGTCAGCAATCCATTCCATAGGAATCATTCAGTCTCGTGCAAGAAGTGGCGGGAGGATGTCATCGGCAGAATCAAGCATGCACTCTGCGGCATTACCGGGCGTTGCTCGGCAAATCCGGAGGGCAAAAGGCTGACGGGGCAAACACCCTGCAAGAGAGTGAAGAAACCAATGCTTGAATGAAGTGATCCACTCGATAACGAGGCGTGGGCACGCGAGCAGACAGAGGGTGTTGATGAAGCAGAGCGACCAGGAGGCTCCTGAGGGGTATTCATATAGTCCAGAAATTTAATGCGGGATGAGATCCTACAATATAAAAAGATATTTCACCCGTCGAATAAGTATTACAAAGATTGACGGGGGTCATGGAAAAGAGCCCACCAGCGACACTATGTCGCACGCCCAGAGGCGACCAGTTATCTGACAACAGCCGCCAGCCGGTAGCTGCTGCCGCGCATTTATCTTAAAATGTTGCAATATCGTCAAGCGAGTGCGGAATCGAACATCGGCAGCAAGGCTGTCTTGTTGCGATACCCCCAAACGACTTGAACTGACTCATAAAAAGAAAGCCCGTCATAGACGGGCTTTCTGCGTTTTCAGCTTTTGCTTTTTGGCTCATCGAGCCCCAAGGCCAGCTCCGTTTTCTGATATTGAGGCTATTTCCAATGCTGCGGCTTGTTGTGATTCACCTGTTCCAATGGTTCAAACGTCTGTCCTCGGTGCTTGCATCCCGTGGCTCTGCAGATACCCGCTACTCCCGTGATTTCACGCGCGAAGACGATCAGGGTCGCTGGACATTCATTTCGATCTTTGTCGTTTTCACCTTGAGCCTCTACTGCCTGGCCGGGCTTGGCTACTACGCCAAGGTCAATGTCTGGGACCACTTTACCGAAGAGCAGAAAGCCAATATCGCTCAGGCGATGGTAATCAGCACGCAGAACCTCTGATGCCTGACTCTGCAACGAACCGGACGGGGAAGTGAAAACTTCCCCGTTTTCGTTTCCGCAGCTTGCTACCCCAAAGGTTTTCTGCGAGAAAGCAACCCCGCCCCTCACTGGACAAGCTGGCAATGAGCAACGAATTACAGATTACCGACCTGCATATCGGGGACGGCAAGGAAGCGGTCAAAGGCGCCTTGATCACGACTCATTACACGGGCGTGCTGGACGATGGCACGGTCTTCGACTCATCCCATGAGCGGGGAAAACCGTTCCAGTGCGTGATTGGTACCGGCAGGGTCATCAAAGGCTGGGACCTGGGCCTGATGGGAATGAAAGTCGGCGGTAAACGCAAACTCTTCGTCCCGGCCCATCTCGGCTATGGCGACAGGAAGATGGGCGCCCATATCCAGCCCGGCGCCAATCTGACCTTTGAAATAGAGCTGCTGGAAGTGCTGACCCGCGACGATTGATCCAGGTCCGCCCGGCGGGACGTTACGGGTAACGCACACAGTATCCGGGCTGCCCGCCACCCTTTCCTGCATGAATGTCAGATAACGACCCACGGATTGCTTGTTAACGTGGAAAAAGCCATGCTCAGGGCATGGAGTTCAGACATTTATCTGACAGGAATATATATGGCTCTCAATAAGCCGACGCAGGAGCTGAAACGGCACCTGAAGGGTACGGCATCCAACCTCGAAAAAACGGCAGATGAAATCCTCAAGATCGCTTCGGACATGAAAGATGTTGATGTGACCGCCATTCTGCAACTGGTCAACAGGCTCTACAGCGATGCCGATCAACTCAAGGCTTATGCCGACGAGGTCAAGGCAAAAAGGATCGTGCGCACCAAACCGCAATAGACCCTGTATCGAACCCCTGCTCCGCACTTGCCTGCTGCCAGAGAGCCGTCAATGTTGCCATCGCCCGCAAAGATCAACGCCAGCCCCAGACACCTGAACATGCAGAAATGGCGCGGCAGGGTCGGTATGGCGCTGGCGGCCAGCCTGTCGGTACTGGCCGGCATGACAGACGCGATAGGCTTCATGGCCACCGGGGATTTCGTTTCATTCATGAGCGGCAACACCACTCGCCTGGCCGTCGCCATCAGCGATGGGGACCCGGGAACCACCACTCGCCTGATACTGGCCATTGCCGTGTTTATTGCGGGCAATGCGCTGGGCGTCATCGTTGCCCGTCTGGGCGGCAGGCGCGCCCTGCCCTTGCTGCTCAGTATCGCAACATTGCTCTGTGCCGCAGCGGCCTGGCCGATGGGTGCGAACATTCTGGCACTGGTCTGGGCCATTCTGGCCATGGGCATGCTCAATGCCGCAGTCGAACAGGTCAACGGCCTTCCGGTCGGCCTGACCTACGTGACCGGCGCTCTGTCACGTTTCGGGCGTGGCCTGGGGCGCTGGATGCTGGGCGAGCGACGCGATGGCTGGCGGATTCAGCTTGTGCCATGGGCAGGCATGTTCATCGGCGCCGTCATCGGGGCTGTGCTCGAACAGCGCATGGGCCTCAATGCGCTGCTGGTCAGCGGGGTGCTTTCTGCGTTGCTGGGGCTTGTATCACTGAAGATCCCCCATCGCTGGCAACGCCGCTATATGCCCCGTTGAGTTGCCTGCCAGAAAGCATCGACATCGCTTCGATTTCAGCGTCGGTTGAAATGCGTTTAACATACGCGCCCCTTTTCTGCCGACCCTTGTCATGACCCCTGATGCGCTCGCCACACTGCAACAGCACCTGCTCAATGCCTTGAGCACTGTGCCCGATGAAACCCGCCGCCTGTTTCATGGCCGCGGCAGAGTATGGCCGGGGCTTGAGCAGATCACGGTCGACTGGATGCAAGGCGTGGTACTGGTCTCGCTGTTCAAGGAACCGCTCGAATCAGAGCTGGAGGCATTGACACGGCAATTGATGGAGCTGACACAATCGCCCCAATGGCAACAGAGCCAGGCACATACGCTCCTGCTGCAACATCGCTATCAGCCACAAAGCACCGTGCAATGGCTATTGGGCGAGGCGATCGACGAATGGGTCATCACTGAGAACAACCTGCGCTACAAGGTCGATTTCGGCAAGAAACAGAATAGCGGGCTGTTTCTGGACATGCGTTACGGTCGTGAATGGGTTCGTTCCCAGGCCAGGGGCAAACGGATACTTAACCTGTTCGCCTATACCTGCGGCTTTTCAGTGGCCGCCATTGCAGGCGGTGCCGATCACGTCGTCAATCTGGACATGGCCAAGGCCGCCCTCAATCGTGGCCGGGAGAATCATAGACTCAATGGCCATGACCTGAGCCGGGTCAGCTTTCTGGGCCATGATCTTTTCAAGTCCTGGGCCAAGGTCACGCGCTCCGGCCCTTATGATCTGGTCATCATCGACCCGCCGTCTTTTCAGAAAGGCAGCTTCATGCTCGACAAGGATTATCAGAGGGTTCTGCGCCGCTTGCCGGAACTGCTGACCGAGGATGGGTCTGTACTGGCCTGCATGAACGACCCGGCAGTCGGACCGGACTTTCTGATCCAGCATACGGCGGCTGAAGCTCCGGGCCTGCGCTTCGAGCAACGCCTGGAAAATCCGCCCGAGTTTCCCGATGCCCGTATCGATGGTGGTTTGAAAGCCCTGGTGTTCAAGGCTGATGGTGAACCCCGGGCAGGATGGGCATAGCTGCAAGGAATGCAGTCGGGAATGCCTTCCTCAAATGCAATAAGCGGCTGGCGCATACGCACCAGCCGCTTATTGGTTTACAGGCATCAGTTTCTACCGGCACACTCAGTTATTGCCTTGTAACTCAGTGTATTGAGATCGCCTTGCGAATCTTCATAAGTCATGAACTTATAGTTGATACCGCAGTCGCCAGGGGCCGGGGTCTTGATGACCACCTTGGCAACATCCAGCTTCATTCCGTAGGCATAGTTCTGTATAACGGGAACCGGCTTCTGGACCTTGGCCGCATATTCCTCGACCTTGATCTGATGCGCTTTGCTGCGTTCATCACTGCTCCGTAAATCCGAAGTACTGAAAGCGTACGAGGTCAATGGCGAAGCCAGCGCAAAAGCAAGAACGGACAGCTTTAAAACATTCATCTATTTTCTCCTGTTTAGTGACGATTCAATGTAGCAATCCAATAATTTGATAAACACTGCCATCTGGCATAGCCCAAAGGACCAATTGTTTCTGAATATTTTTATTTGTAGACATCAACGAGGCAAGCGGAGCCGTCATCAATTCTTGCCGGCACAGTCACTCAGCACCTTGTAACGCAGTGTATTAAGCTCGCCTTTTGAGTTCTCATACGTCATCAATTTAGCGTTGACCCCGCAGTTCTTTGGAACCGGCGTCTTAATCACCACCCTGGCAATATCCAGTTTCATTCCGTAGACATAATTCTGTATTTCAGGAACGGACTTTTTCGTCCTGGCCGCATAATCCTCGACCTTTATTTGATGCTCCCTGCTCCGCTCGTCGCCCCGTAGATCCACAGAACTGAAAGCGTACGAGGTCAGCGGCGAGGCAAGTGCAAAGGCAAGAACAGACAGCTTCAGAACATTCATCTTCCGACTCCTATTTAGTGATGACTCACTGTAGCAATCGGACACTTTCCAGAACGTTACGTGAGAATTACCATTTTGTAATGACGTAATAATCCCTCTTTCAAACAACTTGCCCCGTCCAGCTTTAATTGCCTGAAATATAAAAAGCCCGTGACAGTCACCTGCCACGGGCTCAATCAGCCAAAAAGTTCTCTATTGCTCCCGACGATACGCCCATTGATACAACGCAGGCAGGACAAGCAAGGTCAGAATCGTGGACGACAGGATGCCGCCGATCACGACGGTTGCCAGCGGCCTCTGTACTTCAGCGCCAGTGCCTGTGGCCAGGGCCATGGGGATGAAGCCCAGCGAAGCGACAAGGGCCGTCATCAAGACAGGTCGCAGACGGGTCAATGCCCCTTCGTGAATCGCCCTGGACAGGCTGAACCCTTCTTCACGCAGGTTACGGATAAAGGCAATCATCACCAGACCATTCAAGACCGCGACACCGGACAGGGCAATGAACCCGACCCCGGCGGAAATCGACAACGGAATGTCCCTGAGCCATAAAGCCAATATGCCGCCTGTGAGCGCAAAGGGAATCCCGGTGAACACCAGCAAGCCGTCCTTGAGGTTGTTGAACATCATGAACAGCAGCGCCAGCACCATCAGCAACGCGACAGGCACCACTATTTTCAGGCGTTGGGCCGCCGATTGAAGCTGCTCGAACTGGCCGCCCCAACTGGTCCAGTATCCTGGCGGGATCGTCACTTGCTCCTGAATGTCCTGTCCTGCCTGCTCCACGAACGAGCCGAGGTCCCGGCCACGCACGTTGGCGCTGACGATGACCAGGCGCTTGCCGTTCTCGCGGCTGATCTGGTTAGGCCCCAGCACCAGATCCAGAGTCGCCACTTGCGACAGGGCAATAAAGCCGATTTGCGAGTTGCTGCCCGGGCTTGCCGGAACGGGGATCAACAGGTTCGAGAGCCCGTTCACGTCGGTGCGCAGCTTCTCGGATAAACGCACCACCATATCAAAGCGGCGGTCCCCGTCATACAAAGTACCGGCCTGACGCCCACCGACAGCAATGGCAATGGCATCCTGCACATCCCCCATGTTCAAGCCATAACGGGCGGCCTTGTCGCGATCGATATTGATTGTCAGCACCGGCAGGCCGGTGGTCTGCTCGACCTTGACCTCTGAGGCACCACTGACTTTCTGAAGCGTTGCCGCAATCTTGTTGGCAGTCTGGTTCAGGACATTCATGTCATCACCAAACACCTTTACCGCAACATCACTGCGCACGCCTGAAATCAGCTCATTGAAGCGCAACTGAATCGGCTGGGACAGCTCGTAATTGCTACCCGGCACACTGGCAGCCGCTGCCTGCAATTCGGCAATCAGCGTCTCTCGCGACTTCTTCGGATCAGGCCATTGATCCGTCGGCTTGAGCATCACATAACTATCGGAAATGTTCGGCGGCATCGGGTCAGCGGCAATTTCCGCCGTGCCTGTACGAGCGAACATACGCTCTACTTCAGGCATGCGTTCGATAATGGCCTTTTCGAGACGCTGCTGCATGTCGACCGATTGGGTCAGGCTGGTGCCCGGCACACGCAATGCCTGCAAGGCAAAGTCGCCTTCGCTCAGGCTCGGAATGAACTCGCTGCCCATCCGGCTGGCGGCCACACCAGAAACGGCGATAACCGCAAACGCCATGCCGAAGGCCAGAGTGCGGTGGCCAAGCACCCAATCCAGAACCGGCGCATACCGCTGCCGAGCCGTACGCATGACCACGCCTTCCTCTTCTTTCACCTTGCCAGTGACGAACATGGCAATCGCGGCAGGTACGAAGGTCACGGACAGAATCATCGCGCCCAACAGGGCAATGACCACGGTAAAGGCCATCGGGTGGAACATCTTGCCCTCGACGCCTGTCAGGGCAAATATCGGCAAGTAGACGACCATGATGATCAACTGACCGAAGATCAACGGACGCCGGGCCTCACGCGCGGCTGCAAACACCTCATGGAAACGTTCGGAACGGGTCAGCATCCGGCCATGCCGCTGCTGGGCATGGGCCAGCCTGCGAATGGCGTTTTCGACGATCACCACCGCGCCATCGACGATAACCCCGAAGTCCAGCGCCCCCAGACTCATCAGGTTGGCACTGACCTTGTTGGCGAACATGCCGGTGAAGGTGAAGAGCATGGCCAGCGGAATCACCATGGCGGTGATCAGGGCGGCGCGGATGTTACCCAGGAACAGAAACAGGACAGCGATGACCAGAATCGCGCCTTCGACCAGGTTCTTCTTGACCGTGGCAATGGCCTTTTCGACCAGATGGGTACGGTCATACACCGTAACCGCCACAACCCCCTTGGGCAGCGAGCGGTTGATCTCGGTCAGCTTTGCCGCCACCGCCTGAGAGACGCTGCGACTGTTTTCCCCGATCAGCATGAAAACCGTCCCCAGCACCACTTCACGACCGTTTTCGGTCGCGGCACCGGAACGCAGCTCCTTGCCGATCACGACATCGGCGACATGGCTTACCCGGATCGGAGTGCCCTGCACATTGGCAATCACGATATTGGCGATATCCGGCTCATTGACCAGTTGGCCCGGCGCACGCACCACCAATTGCTCGCCACCACGCTCGATATAACCGGCGCCGACATTGGAGTTATTGCGCTCAAGCGCCACGATCAGGTCATTGAGCGTCAGCTTGTAGGCGGCCAGTTTCTTGGGGTCCGGGGCGATCTGGTACTGCTTGGCAAAACCGCCAATGGTGTTGATCTCAGCGACACCCGGCACATTGCGCAACTGCGGCTTGATGATCCAGTCCTGAATCACCCGAAGGTCGGTGGCGGTATAAGGCGTGCCATCTTCCTTCAGCGCCCCCTCCCTGGCCTCGACCGTCCAGAGAAATATTTCCCCAAGCCCCGTGGAAATAGGCCCCATCATGGCATCGATGCCTTCGGGCAACTGCTCCTTGGCGGTCTGTAAACGCTCGCTGACCAGTTGGCGAGCGAAAAACAGGTCGGTGCCATCCTCGAAGATCACCGTGACCTGAGACAACCCCGAGCGCGACAGCGAGCGAGTCTGTTTCAAGCCCGGCAGCCCGGCCATGACGGTTTCGATGGCAAACGTAATGCGCTGTTCGGTTTCCAGCGGAGAAAAACCCGGTGCAGCAGTATTGATCTGCACCTGGACGTTGGTGATATCGGGCACCGCATCGATGGGCAGCTTCTGGTAGCTGGCAATGCCCAGCCCTACCATCAGCAAGACCGCCAGCATGACGACAATGCGTTGCTCTATGGCAAATTGAATCAGGCGTTCAAACATGGGAGAGTTCTCGTGCGTAGCGGATCAATGGGCATGCTCGGCCGAGCCCTTGCCCAGCTCCGACTTGAGGACGAAACTGCCGGCGGTTGCGACTTGTGTATCGACTGCCAGCCCCTTGAGAACCTCCACATACCCGCTGTCGCTACGCCCGAGCGTGACAGGCTGGACCTGGAACCCCTGGGGTATACGTACAAAGACAGAAGGTTTTTCTTCGATTGTCTGAATCGCTTCCTCGGGAATGCTGATCGCGACCTCGCTGGTCTGAGCCGCCACGGCGATGGAAACGAATAATCCGGGACGCCAGGCGCCCTGCGGATTGGCAAGCTTCACCCGCACCGTTGCCGCCCTGCTCTGCTCGCCCAGCAGGTTACCGACATAGCTCACCTGGCCTTCGACCTCGGCATTCATGTCCGGTGAACTGACCTTGACCTTGCGCCCCACAACCACCTTGTCCAGATCCTTGGGAGTCACACCGAACGTGGCCCAGACACGCGACAGATCCGAAAGCGTGAAAGCGTTGCTGCTCTCGCTCACGACCTCGCCAAGCCCCATATGCTTTTCCACGACCACGGCATCGAAGGGCGCGACGAGTTCATAGCGATTTCCGCTGGCATTGCCCGCTGCGCCCATGGCACTGACTTTCTGTCGGGCATTGGTCAGAGCGATTTCCGCCTCCTGCAAGGCCTGACGAGCCTGCTGGTAATCCTGCTCGGCAGAGATCTTGTCTTCCCAGAGTTTTTTCTCGCGCTGAAATGTCAGGCGGGACAGTTCGACCCGGCGCTGGGCGGCGCTCAATTCACTGCGCTGTTCCGAAACCTGCTGGCTGGCAATCACCGCCAGGACCTGGCCTTTTCTGACCTGCTGCCCCAGATCGGCCTTCACCTCCTCCACGACACCGCTGACCCTTGGCACCACATGCGAAGTGCGATCCTCATCGAAGCGGATTTCACCGGGAAACGAGACGGTAGTGTTCATCTGGCGAGGGGCTGCAACACTCAGCTCTATGCCCGCGGCCTTGATCTGAGCCTCGCTCAACTCCAGCAAGCCGTCCTCTTCATGGCCTTCATCGCCATGGTCATCCTTTTCTGCCGGCTTGGCCTTCTGCGCTTTGCCATGATCGTCATGCTCTTCCCCTTCATGACCTTGTTCATGGGCGTGAGACGATTCCTTCTCGTCTTCATGGGCATGATCGGAAGAAGCGTTGGAGAAAGACTGACCGCCGCCGATGGCCAGACTGCCCAGGCCAATGAGGACCACCACTGCCGTCACAGCGGCAATGTTGCGTTTGTTATTCATGAGTACTCCTGATTGGCCATCCTGAGCTTGACGCCCGTGTCGCTGGCCACCGCTGGCTATTGAAGTTGAGTGAGAAAACGGCCCGAATCGCCGTAGATGCGTTCGATGGCAACCCGTGCATCAGCCGCACGGGCCAACGACTCCAGGTATTGGCTGCGTGCAGCAATCAAGGTGCGCTGCGCATCGAGCACTTCAAGAAAACCGAACTTGCCCATCTCGAATCCACGGGTCGCGGTATCGACGGCTTGTTGAGCGGCCGGCAGGATGACCTTGGTGAACGACTCGGCCTCTTGGGCTGCCGTGTCCCACTGATCCAGCGCAAGTTGCGTCTGGGTACGCAGCTTCAACTCAACGGAGTTGCGCAGGTCACGGGACTGATCGGCCCGGCGTGCTGCCGCCAGGACATTGCCCTGATTGCGGTCGAACAGTGGAATCGGCACGGAAAAGCCGACGACATTGACCCGCTCGCGTTCCTCTCGACTGTATTGGCTGCCCACGCTGACGGTGAGATTGGGAATGCGTTGCGCCTTCTGTGAACCCAGTTGCGCTTCGCCCAGTGCTATGCGCGTTTCAGCCAGGCGCAGCTCGGCGGTCTGCTTGATTTCATTCAACAGGGTCGGCGCGTGAGGCGCCTTGCCCGGCGACAGGTTCGGGGATTGCAGACGCTCGAAAGAGCTCTGCGACTGGCCCATGATCCGGGACAGTTCACGCCAGGCGCCCGACTTGGCGATCTGAGCCTGACGCACCTGCAAACGGGTTTCGGCCAGTTGCACCTGAGCGCGAGTGGCTTCTACAGGCGACGATTTGCCGGCACGAATCCGGCCTTCGGCAACCTGAAGCCCGCGCTCGGCCAAGGCCTGGGACTCCAGCGCAAGATCCAGCCCGGCCTGCGCCCGCAAGGCAGCAAAAAAGGCCTGGACCACATCGCCGCGTAAAGCGTTGCCACGTTGTTCAAGTTCAAGTGCAGCGACATCCTGGGCGCGGCTGGCGACATCGATCCGGGCACCTCGCTTGCCACCCAGTTCCAGTGCCTGACTGATGGCGATGGTCGTGGTGCTGGTCGCCTTGCGGGTGTCTTCCATCTCCCATGACAACTCGGGGTTGGGTATCAATCCTGCCTGCTGCCTTTCCCCCTGGGCGATGTCGATTTCCCTGCGAGCGGCAGCCAGATCCGGGTTCATGGAAAAGGCTGTGTCCAGCGCTTCGGAAAGATTGATGACCTGTGCTTGTGCAGCCGTCGCGCTCTGGCTGCAAGCCGCCAGGAACAGCACACAGGCAAGGCCCATTTTCATTCTGCCGGGCTTGCTGCCCGGTGGACTGTTCAAGATTCGATAGCCGCGCACGTTGTACTTCCCCACTTGCATAAATCCACGCCTGATCGGCGATTGCACCGGCAAGCATGTGCTGCCGAGGTTGACGCAGGGACTTTAGGGAATCGCAGTTATCAGTGGGGTTGCTGGAAAATTACAATTTCGTTATCTGCAAAAAGCACGAGACTTTGGCCTTAAAGTAATCCACGAAATCAGGTTGACCCTGTAGCCGCTACAGACTCCAGAATCCTGCACGCCAGCATCTTGCAATGAAAAAACGCACTCACGAATAGCCTTCCAGGGTATTGGAGATTATTCACTCACCGATTTACTCAAACAGGATATTCAACCATGCGAATCCTTGTGGTCGAGGACGAGCCGAAAACTGCCGAGTACATGCATCAGGGCCTGACCGAAAGCGGCTATATCGTCGATATCGCCGCAACAGGAATTGACGGCCTTTGCCTGGCACAACAACAGATCTATGACGTTGTCATTCTGGACATCAACCTGCCTGGCATGGATGGCTGGGATGTCCTGGCACAACTGCGCAAGACCAGTAACACCCGGGTCATGATCGTGACCGCCCGTGGTCGCCTCGATGAAAAGATCAAAGGCCTGGAATCGGGAGCGGACGACTATCTGGTCAAGCCCTTCGAGTTTCCTGAACTGCTTGCAAGGATTCGCACCCTGATGCGACGCAGCGATCAGGCCAACGTGCCTCAGGTGTTGCAGGTAGCGGACCTGGAACTCGATCAGGGCCGGCATCGTGCATTCCGGGGCAAGCAGCGTATTGACCTGACGACCAAGGAGTTCGCCCTTCTGCATTTGTTGATGCGTCACAGCGGCGAGGTTCTGTCGCGCACTCAGATCATTTCCCTGGTGTGGGACATGAACTTCGATTGCGATACCAACGTGGTTGAAGTTTCCATCCGCCGCCTGCGGGCCAAGATCGATGACCCGTTCGACAACAAGCTGATCCATACCCTGCGCGGCGTGGGTTATGTGCTGGAGTCCCGCGAATGAAACCCACGCGGCTGTCCATGCAACTGGGGCTGACCGTCAGCCTGATGTGCGCCATCCTGGTCATCGTCATGGCGACCCTGGCCTCGCTGGCCATCTCGCGCCAACTGGATCTGCGCGCCACCAACAGCCTGGAAGAAAAGCTCAAGCAGATCGAGCACAGCCTGGCCGAGACGGCCAGCAGAGCGGATATCATGCTCAACCCTCATAACCTGCGTGACCAGATCATGGGCCATGACGATTTCAGTCTGGCGATCATCGATCCTGACGATCCAACTCATGTGCTGTTCAACATGGGTCATGCAACGGCAGCGCAGATTCTGGCCATGAACGCCGACAGCCAGAGCAACGGCAAGGTACTGATTGCCTCAAGGCTGGTGCCATTGCGCGATAAACAGAGGGTAACCGTCCTGTTGTCTCTCGACCGGCAAAGCGATATTGCCTTGCTGAAGTCTTATATGACCTCGACCCTGATCGCCTTGCCGCTGATTCTGCTTCTGGTCGGCGCGGTCGCCTGGTGGGTGGTGCATCGCGGCCTCAAACCGCTGCGGGCCTTTCGCAAGGTGGCGCAAATGATATCGGCACGCGACCTCACGCATCGGGTAAAGACCAGCGACCTGCCTGACGAACTGAGCAATCTGGCCCATGCGATCAATTTCATGCTGCACCGTCTGGACAGCGATGTTCAGCAGTTGACGCAGTTCTCTGACGATCTGGCCCATGAACTTCGCTCGCCCATGAACAACCTGATGGGCAAGGCCCAGGTGACGCTTTCCAGGGAGAGACCGCCCGGCGAATACAAGCAGGTGCTTGAATCCTGTACCGAAGAGCTGGAGCGCATGTCGCGCATGGTGTCCCAGATGCTGTTCCTGGCCAGCGTCAGCCAGCCCCTGGCCCCCATAGCCTTCACGCGGATCGATCTGGCGGAAGAAGTGGACAAGGTAGTCGAACTGTTTGCCTTGTCGGCTGAAGAAAAGGCCATTTCCCTACAGGTAACCGGGCACGCACGAATAAACGGCGAGCGTCTGATGATCCAGCGGGCCATCTCGAACCTGCTCTCCAACGCCATAAGGCACAGCCCTGAAGGAAGCACAATCGACATCAGCCTTGAACAGCAACAGGATCGGGTTTCGCTCCACGTCGGCAACACCGGTGAGGGTATCGAGGCCGAACATCTGCCACGCCTGTTCGACCGCTTTTACCGGGTCCATGCCAGCCGTTCGCGGCATCAGGGCGGTACCGGGTTGGGACTGGCAATCGTACGCTCCATCATGAGCCTGCATGAAGGGCATGTAACAGTGCAAAGTACACCGGGAACTTATACCTGTTTCAGCATGATATTTCCTGCCACGGATCAATCCGCCGCTTAATTATTGACGGCAAATTAATGACACTCTATAAAACATTCCCATTCACTTAAATATGAAACTTTATAACCCTTCATAGCGATAGACAGTTGGCGTCGACACTGCCTATCGCATCCTCACGTCTACTTTCAGGAAAACTTGAATTAATAGATTCAATTGATAGTGCATTTACGCAATAAAAGTTTTCTTTGCCCACTATGTTTTTTTCACATCACAGCACCTACAGTGATATCACGTTGCCACGCGATCGATTGTTGGCTGCTGCTCTAACAGGGGCAAAGAGGATCCAAAAATGAAAATAAGAAATATCCGGTTGAATACGCGCGCCCTTCTCAGTTTCGGCCTTATATGCCTGCTTCTCATAGGCTTGGGAGGAACTGTTCTTTACAAGATGGATAGCCTCCATAACTCCGTACGCAAGTTGCAGACCGACCTGCTGCCCAGCGTAAGACAGGCTGGAAGAATCGAGACCGCAGGCCTGCTCTACCGCCTGGATGCCCGGCGATTCGTGATGGATGAAGACCGGCAGAGCAGCGCCTCTCTGGACAAGTTGAAAGGTCTGAAAAACACACTGATTCAGATGACCGACAACTATGCCCCCATGGTATCCAACGACACCGAAGAGCAGGTCTATCGTCAGGTCAAAGCCAATGCTCAGGCCTATATCGCCAAGATCGATGAGTTGATGGAACTCAGCAAGACCAAGACCAACAACGAACTCTTCGTCTTTATCCGGGACACCAGCAGCCCGCAAGCCAAGGCACTGCAATCGTCCATAGAGGCCTTGATAGAGGTCAATGTCAAGATTTCGGAGCAATCAGGCAGCGCAGCAAACACCGCTTATGAAAACGGGGTGACATTCTCGATCGTATTTATTGTCATTGCCGTTATCGTGACAATCCTGGTCGCGACCGTTTTTACCCGCAGTATCGCTCGCCCCGTCAAGGCACTGCTTGAAACCACCCAACGCATTGCCGAAGGTGATTTACACACCCATGTGGAAATTACCGGTGCCGATGAGCTGACAGAGTTGCAAAGTGCAACTGCGACCATGCTCTCCAGCCTGAAAAGTACCATTCAACATATCTCCGATTCCTCCGGCCTTCTGGCTTCGGCGGCAGAGGAAATGAGTTCGATCACTCAGGAGTCGACAAACGGCATCCAGCGTCAATCCATGGAAACCGAACAGGCAGCCACCGCTGTAAATGAGATGACCGCAGCCATTGAAGAGGTCGCCCGCAATGCGGTGTCCGCCTCGGAATCCACTCAGGCCTCGGAACGCTCGGCAAAAACCGGACAGGAATGTGTCAGCAAAACCATCGGCGCGCTCGAAAAACTCAGCGCTACGGTCGACCGCACCAGCACCGAAGTCGAAGGTCTGGCCAATCAGGCGCAGAACATCGCCAAGGTACTGGACGTCATTCGTGCCATTGCAGAGCAGACCAATCTGTTGGCACTCAATGCGGCAATCGAGGCGGCTCGCGCAGGTGAACAAGGCCGCGGCTTCGCAGTGGTGGCTGACGAAGTCCGGGCTCTGGCCCACCGTACTCAATCCTCGACTCAGGAAATCGAGCAGATGATCCAGGGCATCCAGAAGGATTCGACCCTGGCCGTGCAATCGATGAAACAAAGCAGTGAAGAAGCCGATGCGACCTTGCTGATCGCCCAGGAATCCGGGGCCGCAATAAAGGAAATCACTACCGCCATCTCCCAGATCAACGAGCGCAACCTGCTGATCGCCACCGCGTCCGAAGAACAGGCCCATGTGGCGCGATCCGTCGATGAGAACCTGGTCAGCATCAGGAATCTGTCGGTGCAAAGCTCCTCGGCTGCCGATCAGACCTCAACGGCCAGCCATGAGCTTTCCAGGCTGGCTGTCGACCTGAACCGACTGGTTTCCCGGTTCTCCGTTTAACGAACACGTCTGAACAATCAAGGGATGAATGTTCTGCTGATTCACGATCAAGCCAAAGCAGGTATTTATCGTGCTCAAACACATTCCCGTCACCGAGCTTCGTCTCGGCATGTATGTACACGAACTGTGCGACTTGCGCGCCGACCACTCTTTCTGGACCAGCAGCTTTCTGCTCAAGCATGAAAGCGACCTGCAACGCATCCGCAGCTCCAGCATCACCCGACTGTGGATCGATGGCAGCAGAGGCCTCGATATAGAGCCCGTCAACAAGAGCAAGACCCCCTCCTCGCCACCCCGACAGAACCAGCCTTGCGAATTGGCAGAAGAAATCGGCTACGCCAGAGAGCTCTGCCTGCGCTCCAAGGCCGCAGTGGCCCGGATATTCAGCGATGTGCGCATGGGCCGGATCGCCGAGCTGGAAGACATGGGCGACCTGATCGACGACATTTCGGACTCATTGGCGCGCCATCCCGATGCACTGCTCAGCCTGGCACGGTTGAGAAGCGCTGATGAGTACACTTACATGCATTCGGTTGCCGTGGCTGGGTTGATGATTGCCCTGGCTCGTCAACTGGCCTTGCCCGAAAGCCTGGTCAAGGAAGCTGGCCTGGCAGGCCTGCTGCATGATGTCGGCAAGCTGGCAATACCATCGGCCATCCTCAGCAAGCCCGGGAAACTCAGCGACGAAGAGTTTGCAATCGTTCGCAAGCATCCCGAACTCGGCTGTCAGTTGCTGGGTGAAAGCAAACACTTCAGCCCCCGGGTGCTGGATGTATGCCTGCACCACCACGAACGTTTCGATGGCAGCGGCTACCCTGACCGGCTCGCGGGTTCACAGATCAGCCTGTTTGCCAGAATGGGCGCCATTTGCGACGTTTATGACGCCATTACTTCCGATCGCCCCTACAAAGCCTGCTGGAGCCCGGCCGAATCGATCAGCAGAATGGCCGAGTGGACCGGGCATTTTGACGAAAAGATCTTCCAGGCCTTCGTCAAATGCGTCGGCATCTACCCGGTGGGCTCACTGGTGCGCCTGGAAAGCGGCAACCTGGGCATCGTGATGGAGCAGAACAAGACTTCGCTGCTGACGCCCAAGGTCAAAGTGTTCTACTCGGCCTTGTGCAAGATGCCCATCGCCCACACCCTGATAGATCTCTCCACACAGGCTGGCGAGGACAGAATCGTCAGCCGCGAATGCGCGAAGAACTGGGGATTCAAGAACCTGGACCATTTGTGGGCGGGGTCGCCTGAAAGCGTGACACATTGAGTCTTTGGCGCCGTAGGAGCGAATTCATTCGCGAGACAGAATTCCAGGCGATGAATCTTTATGGAATGTACTGGCCTTTCGCGAATAAATTCGCTCCTACCGGCGTTATGCCTTGGCGGCCATCGCCGTCACTTCAACGCGCATGCCTTCTACTGCCAATGCCGCCACGCCAACCGCAGCACGCACCGGCCAGGGCTTGGCGAAGAAGCGCTGGTAGACCTCATTGAAAGCAGCACGGTCAGCCATGTCGGTGAGGTAGATGGTCAGGTGCAACACCCGATCCATGGAACTGCCCGCACGTTCCAGCGCAACCTTGAGTGCCTGCAAGGTGCATTCGCTCTGCTCGACGATGCCGCCCAACTCCAGGCTGCCGTCGGCGCGTGTGGGAATCTGGGTGGAAACCAGCAAGCCACCGAAGCCGGCAACGTCGGAAGAAATGGATGTGGCGTCGGGATCGGGGATAAATGTGATGTCCTGGCTGGCCATGGGTACCTTGCTTGAATGAGTAAAAGGGCGGCGTTTATTGAGCAACGCCTTTGACGCGGCAAGTTTACAACGACCGGCCAACAAGCGTCTCACACTCAACGCCCCTCGGCAGCATGCCCCTCCCACTGTCAGATTCTCTCAACTAACCCGTCACCCCACAGTCACAAGACCATACGTCACCCGATTGCGATGGGCATGCCTCTATGAGCTTCACGATCTGCATGACGGTGCTCGGCGCGTTGTTGATGCTGCTGGCACTGACCTCATCCTTCTTGCGCTGGTTGCCGGTCACGACATCGGCGGTGTGCCTGGCGTTCGGT
This sequence comes from Pseudomonas cichorii, assembly GCF_015471405.1. Lineage (GTDB taxonomy): Bacteria > Pseudomonadota > Gammaproteobacteria > Pseudomonadales > Pseudomonadaceae > Aquipseudomonas > Aquipseudomonas serbiensis. The sequence continues at coordinate 27,356 of NZ_BLVZ01000001.1, read as the reverse complement.
TTCGCGATTGGGCCGATGGGGCTGGAGATGCTGAAGCTGGATGTCCATGAAGCCAGACACTGGCTGGAACGTCTGACCGAGGTTGCAGTGCTGTTTTCGCTGTTCAATACCGGGATCAAGTTGCGACAGCCACTGCGCAGCAAAGCCTGGCATTCGGCGTATTGGCTGGCCGGGCCGGTGATGCTTGCCACGATTGCTGGTACTTGCCTGGCCGCGCACTACCTGTTCGGTCTGTCATGGGGTATCTCGCTGCTGCTGGGTGCCATGCTTTCGCCCACCGATCCGGTACTGGCGGGGCTGGTGCAGGTGACCAATGCCCAGGATCAGGATCGCTTGCGTTTCGGGCTTTCCGGTGAGGCTGGCATGAACGATGGCACTGCGTTTCCGTTCGTGATCTTTGCCTTGTTGTATATGAGCAATGGCGGTCTGGAAGCCGGATGGGTTCAGCACTGGGCAGTCAAGAGCCTGGTCTGGGGCGTGCCGGCCGGCATGTTGATCGGTTACGGCATGGGCCGTGGCGTCGGGCATCTGATGATCTTCCTGCGGATCAGGAATGCAGACAGCACGACCTCACCCAATGATTTCCTGGCTCTGGCCTTGATTGCCTTGTCTTACGTGGTTGCAGAAGGCGCAGGTGCCTTTGGTTTTCTCTCGGTATTCGCGGCCGGGTTCGGCTTGAGGCAGGCCGAAGCACGCATCACTCAATCCCATTTGCCCTCCGAGCATGTAGCCCAACCGGTGATTGGCCATATGACCGCCAATCAGGAAAAGGCCACAGTCGCCGAGAGCGAGGACCTGAGCGAGTCGCAATTGGCCGCCGGGATCATGATGGGCGATATGCTGGCATTCGGCAGTCTGATCGAACGTTCGATGGAAGTGCTTTTGATTACCCTGCTGGGCGCGGCACTGGCGTTGTACTGGGACTGGCGGGCCATCGGCCTTGGCCTGGCGCTGTTCTGCATCATTCGCCCGGCCAGCGTCTGGCTTTTGGTGAGCCGACGCCTGCTGGACCGTCGGCAAAAGGCGCTGGTCGGCTGGTTTGGCATACGCGGAATCGGCAGTCTGTATTATCTGTGTTTTGCCTTGACCCACGGTTTACCGCAAGATGCAGTACATACCGCCATTGGCATGACCTTGTCGGTAGTTGCATTGAGTATCCTACTGCATGGCATTAGCATCCAGCCATTGCTGGAGCATTACGAGCGCCGCTCGGCGAGCGCTGGCAAGACGCCATAGATCCAGTCGATCATGTCATCATCACAAGCGATTGGACTGCGGCAATTGGACTCAGCAAGCTTGCACCTACAGCATATTGAGAAGGTGAGATGTCAGATCCCGTCCTGATGGACCGTTTTGCACGCAAAGTCGATTATCTGCGCATGTCGGTGACCGACCGGTGCGATTTTCGTTGCGTGTACTGTATGGCCGAAGAGATGACATTCCTGCCTCGGCAACAGATCCTGTCGCTGGAGGAAATCCATCAGGTCGCCGAGCGCTTCGTGGCTCTGGGCACCCGCAAGATTCGCCTCACCGGTGGCGAGCCGCTGGTGCGCTCCGGTATTGTCGACCTGTGCAAGCGTATCGCCGCCCTGCCCGGCCTGCGCGAACTGTGCATGACCACCAACGGCTCGCAACTGGACAAACTGGCCTCGCCACTGTTCGATGCCGGGGTTACGCGCCTCAACATCAGCCTCGACAGTCTGGACCCGCAACGTTTCCGGGAAATGACACGCACTGGTGATCTGAACAAGGTCATCGCCGGGATCGACGCCGCGAATGCCGCAGGCTTCACCCACACCAAGCTCAATTGCGTGGTGATGCGTGGCCGCAACGATCACGAGATCAATGATCTGCTGGCCTTTGCCATCGATCGCAAGCTGGATGTTTCCTTCATTGAAGAAATGCCGCTGGGCATCATCAGCGAGCACAGCCGTGCCGAGGCATTTTACTCAAGCGATCAGGTTCGCGAACGCATCGCCGAGCGCTACACACTGGTTGCGTCCACGGACTCCACTCAAGGTCCGTCGCGCTACTGGCGTCTGGCAGAAGCCCCTGATATCCGCATTGGCTTCATTTCCCCCCATAGCCATAACTTCTGCGGCACCTGCAACCGCGTGCGCCTGACGGTGGAAGGCCGGCTGCTGCTGTGCCTGGGCAACGAGCATTCGGTTGACCTCAAAGCCGTGCTGCGGGCCAACCCCGGCCAGCCCCACAAGCTGGAAAAAGCCATAGTCGATGCCATGCAGCTCAAGCCGTGGAGTCATAACTTCACACTTGATGACGATGTACAGGTCGTGCGCTTCATGAATATGACTGGCGGCTAGTCAATATGACATCAAAAGTCATATTGACTCCATGACGAAACAGGTCATAAAGACACCAACCCAATAAAACCGCTGATTTTATTGGGTTTTTTATTTGGCATGGAAGTTGAAATACCAGAGGAAAGATCACCACTCTCTCTTCTGGAGATTCACGATGCAAAGCCCGATTACCACCAAGGTTCTGGATGCTCTCGATAAGGTCATGGTCATTTCCACCACCGACCTGCAAGGCAATATCACTTACGTCAACGATCTGTTCTGCAAGCTGACAGGCTACGAGCGTGAAGAGCTGGTCGGTCAGCCACACAGCATCGTGCGTCACCCCGCCGTACCGAAAAGTACCTACAAGGCCATGTGGGATACCATCAAGAAAGGCGAAATCTGGACAGGCGTAATCCCTAACGTTGCCAAGACCGGCGGCCTGTATGTGGTCGATACCACAGTGCAACCGGTGTTCGATGAGCAAGGCAATATTGTCGAGTACATCAGCATCCGCCGCGTCATCAACGATCTGATGGGTGACTTCGAGGCGCTGGAGTTCTCCAAGGAACAGTTCGACGAATACTACGACCGGTAAACTGCCATGAACGTCGAACGAGTCTTTATCGGTTACGGGTCCGAATCGGGCAATGCCCGCGGGCTGGCACAGCGTCTGGAATGCCTGCCCTTTCTGCAACGTTATGCGCCGCAAGCCCGGGAACTCAATAGCCTGGACCTGGAACAGATGACGGCGACCGACCTGCTGCTGGTCGTGTCGAGCTCGTTCGGTGACGGGGAACCGCCAGCCAATGCCGAGCGGTTCCTTGAGCAGGCTGTGCAGGCCAGCAACATGGCTGGCCTGCGTTACGCAATCTTCGGGCTGGGCGACACCGCCTACCCGACCTTCTGCGGTTTTACCAGGACGCTGGACACCCTCCTGTCGAGCAGGAACGCAATGCCGGTGATCAACCGCGTCGATGCAGATACCGATTTCGAGGGCTTCTTTGCGACATGGTCCAGGGTGCTCGACTCGGTACTGCAAGGCGATAGCCAGGCTGGCGCCACCTTGCACCTGCAAGTCGTCGCCTATGGTGAGAAAACGGCTTATCCGGCCAGCATTCTTGAACAGCGGCGCTTGAATCAGAGCCCGCCTTACGCGCACCACATCAGATTCAATATCCAGGGCAGCGGTATCAAGTACCGCGCCGGAGACAACCTGTACGTTCTGGCCGAAAACGCGCCCGAACAACTCGCCGCCCTTGCCCGCTGGTTCGATGACGAACAGGCCCGCACATGCCTGGCCAACAAGGAGTTGCGTCAGATCGGCAAGTCAGTCCTGAGGGATATCGCCAAGGCGAGCGGCAACGATGAGCTGAAAAGCCTGCTGAAAATCAGCCATCGCAAGCTGCTGGATGAATACCTGCACGGCAAGGACATTCTGGATGTGCTCGACGACTTCTGCGAACCCGGATGCTTTACAGTCCAGGAGCTTGCCCACTGGTTGCCCGACAATTTACCCAGGGCTTATTCGATTGCATCTCATAGCCACCCCGATTACGTGGACTTGTGTATCAGGGAAGTGGCCTACAGCCTCGCCGGGCGCGAACGAAAAGGAACCGCCACCGGTTTTCTCACTGGGCAACCTCAAGCCGTGAACATCTTTGCCCGCAGCAACCCCCGCTTCCATCTGCCGGACGGTGTGAGCCATCCGCTGATCCTGATCGGGACCGGCACAGGCATCGCGCCCCTGATCGGCTTGCTGGAACAGTTGGAGAACGAAGCCGCAAACCCGACGACCTGCCTGGTTTTCGGCGATCGGCATCAGGCCTCGGATTTTCTCTATCGGGAGCGGATCGAGCACTGGCAGACTCAAGGCGTGCTGGACCATGTGCTGACCGCCTTCTCACGAGACAACGAAGCCCGCTATTACGTGCAGGACGCGCTGGTGGAACATAGTCATATCATCTGGGACTTGCTGAATCAGGGGGCGCATCTGTATCTGTGCGGTAACAAGGCCAACCTGGAGTGTTCCATCTGTGAAGCACTGGTAAGCATTGCACGCTCGGCGGGCCGTCTCGATATCGAGACAGCCGAGGGGTTTGTCAGGCAGTTACTGAACGACGGAAGGATTCACAAGGAGCTTTACTGACCCGTCATTTGCCAAGCAACTGCTCGCGCAAATCCGGATTACGGGTCTTGGGGTCCAGCCAGATGGCAAAGAACGCTTTGGCGAACTCGCTATCCTGGACCACATGCTGCAATTTTGCGCCGACATAAAAACGTGCCTCACGTCCCGGCAGGTAAACACCGGTGATCTTCATGCCCGGCTCGACATCGACGAAAGACTGCTGCATCTGCTGACGCCACACCGACAATTGCTCCTCGCTGACGGACGAGCCGGAAATACGCTGGATTTCATCGATGCTGGCGTCAACCAGCTCGTCCCGGTCGATGGAGCGGTGGTAAGTGAGTTCCAGCGCCATGGGGGAGTCAGCCAGGAACGGCTTCGCAGGCGTCCACAAACGGGCGGAGTAGATACGTAATCCGAAAAAACGGAAATCGCCGGAACCGACGACACGAGAATCAGGCAAGGCTTCACGCCAATCGGCAAATGCGCTGCCGCTTAGCATAAGCGCCAGCAGCAACCAACGCGGCGCGATCATGTACGGCCTCTGTGCTCCTGCCGGACAAGACCGACAGGTAAAAATAGGAAGAGCCAGCGGCGTGGTCTATACCGTAAACGGCAATGTCAGCGCCACACCGACTGGCTCTGCTGTAAAATTTATACTACAGCGGTAATTTTGTACAACACTCGGACAATATTTTTATCACATATGAAACAGATTCTTACACTGGAGTGTAGACCGGCTCGCCCAGATTGAGCATCAGCCGGTTGGCCCAGGCAAAAATGGAGATGGCGTGGATCAGATCCAGTACCTGTCCATCGTCGAGCCCCTGCTCACGTAACGGCCTGATATGTTCAGCGCCCAGTGACGCCGGTTCCCGGGTAAGATCAATGGCAAAACGCACGATAGCCTTTTCCCGTTCAGTCGTACCAGCGGTCTGCGGATCGGCAAATACCTGGGCAATCACATCATTGCGCTTGGCCAGTTGCTCGAAACGCTGGGCATGCACCGACGCGCAATACACACACTGGTTGATACGCGACACGACAGTGCTGGCCAGCTCGCGCTCGGCACGGGACAGACCACCTGGCGCGTACATGATCGCGTTGAACGCTGCGGAGCGCTGACGCAGGATCTGCGGCTGGTGAATCAGCGTCAGGTAGTAATCCGAAGTCTTGGCCTGCGGATGGCTCTCTTCCAGAACGGCCAGTTGCTCAGCGTCAGCCTGAGTCAGGTCAAGGGTATTGAGCCAGGACGTCCAGCCCAGAGTGCGACTGGTAAAACCCTGAATGTCGAGAGGCTCGCTGCCAACGGCACCCGGCTCTTGCTGCACAGGCACATCTGGCACAGATTCGACGCCGACATGAGCTGCAGAGAGGGCCGAAAGGCCTGACGTGAGGCGGACCTGATAAGCAATAAACGCCAACAGTTGCGCAATGACAACGACCGATGGCGTATCCAGGCCAGAAGCTTGCAGAGCTGCCAGGGCTTCACGGTCACCCTCTACCGGATTGACAGTCAGCCGACGGGTGAACTCCAGCATGCCTTGCAAACGTACCGAGGCAAAAGCCTCGGGGAGAACGGGATTCAGCGCACCGAGCCAACTCTCAGGCAATTGTGCTTGCTGCAAACGGGCCAGATAGAAATCGGCCAACGCCTGCTGAGCGCTCAACTGACAGGCGTACAACGCCAGCAATAGCCGCTCTTCCAGAGGCAGGCTGGTGTTCAGGGAAGGATCGAAAATCGTCTCGAAGCTGCCTTGGGTAGCCGCTACGACTTTGCCTCGAACCTGGCGTACGGCGTAGATTGCGCTGCCGACGTCAAGCCCGGCTGCACGATCAACGATGTCTGCTGAGGCAGAAAGGGTTTCATTACTCATGGTTGTGCCTTATCTAAGTGCTGCGAAACGGCCGCATCGAGAAAAGCGCGGACCGCTTGCCAGGAATGACGGTTGGCTTCGGCGTTCGCGGCAGGTTGGCCGTCATGGCTGTAAGTCGAGGGAATAAAGGGCAAAAGAATGCTATGCCCCGCATCGGGATAATCCAGTCGCTGTACGGGCCATGGATGCTCGGCGGCTTTCAGACTGCTCTCCACCATCTGCCCGTAAAGGCTCGACGGCCAGGCAGCGTCATCGCCAGCAGTCAGCATGATCACTGGCCCGCGGATGTTCTGCACCGGGATACGCGAACGCTCAACTGCCTGTTTGTCCTGCAACGCCGTGGAGATGGATAGCGCATTGCGCCGCCCGGCATCCCGGTCGACCCAGTTGCCGTAAGCGTTGTTGTTCCACAGATGCACCAGAGGCTTGCCCTGATAAAGCCAGGCCGGGCCATCGCGCCCCACTGCCGGGTCGGCAGCAGCCTGTCCGCCATGCACCAGCGCACCGGGCACGTAACCGATCACTGCGTTGACCTTCTCCGGGAACATACTGGCCAACAGCAGCACCAGCTCCCCACCGCGAGACTGGCCGCTGAGTGCGACAAAGCCACCCGCCGGACGTACTTCCTGGCGCAGCCAGTCCAGACCTTCGAGGAAATACTCCAAGGGTGTATTGGAAATGTAGTCGGACAGGCCCGGAGCCTTGAAATAGGCCAGGGCAAAAGCCGCATAGCCCCGCGACGCATAAAGCGCAGCGCGAGGCTCGTTGATTCCGCCGCCGGAGCCGTTGAGTACCATGACCGCAGGATGCGGCCCCGCTCCAGCCGGCAGGAACAGCGTGCCGACCAGGCGACCCGCGCGCACCTCTCGACGACTCACACCAGGCGCCATCAAGCGCTGGGTCAGCTCAGCCGTGGCCTCGCCAGCGGCCGAGCGCAAACTCAAGCGAGTTATCAGTGGCTGATCCATGCGGGCATTGAAGGGCTGTGCAGAAGCGCCCGTCTCAGGCCGCTGGGCCCAGAGCATTCCCATGTCGCTTGTCTGCTGATAATCACCCTTGACCGGAGCGTCACGCTGCAGATCGACTTCACCCTGAGCATTTGCGACGAACTCGGCACTGGCGCGCCAGACGACTTTGCCGCGTAGCGTCTCGCTGCTCAAGAATACCCGCTCATACGGCTCCAGCCCGCCAAGACGAATGTGCCGGGGCTCGTCGAGCAAACCGTCCTCGGGCACGACCTGTATATACGGCGTGACGCTCATCACTTTACCTCGGTAACCATCTGTGCGGCCGTGCGGTCACTGACCAACGGCTCGACCTTCAGGCCCTTTCGCGCCGCCCAGATATTCTGGTAGTGGAACAGCGGGATGATTCCCACATCGTCACTCACGATCTGAGCCGCATCGCGAAGAATTGCCGCACGACGCTCATCATCAAACGCTTCAGTGGCCTTCGCGAGCGCTTGATCGACCTTGGCGTTGCTGTAATGGCCCCAGTTGGAACCGCCCAGCCCTGTGGTCGCATCCGGTGTCGCAAGGATGTTGATCAAGCCATAACTGGCCTCGCCAGTACCGTTACCCCAGGCAATCACACTGACCGCGTACTCGTTCTTGTTGGCACGAGCGGCGTAGACAGCCCAAGGCACCACTTCCAACTGCACCTTTACACCGATTCGCGACCAAAACTGGGCAACGGCCTGCATCGATTCGGGCGCCAGTGGATAGCGATCACCCGGCACGTGTGCAGTCAAACGGAAACCTTCGGGATAACCTGCTTCGCTCAGCAACGCTTTTGCCTTGGCGACATCGAAGGGAATGTCCTTGATTTCCGGGTTGTAGCCAAAGGTGCCAGCGGGCATCCACTGATTCGCCTCGGTGGCGGTGCCCTGCAGAATGCGCTCGGTAATACCCTTGCGGTTGATCGCCAGGGACAAGGCGCGGCGTACACGCGGGTCGCGCAGCGGGTTATCCGCCAGCAGCTTGCCGTCGTTGTCATGGATGAACTCGTTGCTGCCAGCACGCAGGCTCGGCTGAATCAACAAGGCACGCAGCCCTGGATAGGCATACAGGCTGACTTTATCGCTCTTGCTCAGGCGTGCGACATCCGCTGGCGACACCTTGTCGATCACGTCAACGTCACCGGCAAGCAGTGCAGCCGTTCGGGCTGCCGGGTTGGCAATGTAACGGTAGTCAACCTTGTCCCAGTGGGCTGGCGTGCCCCAGAAGGTCGGGTTGCGCTCGAACAGCGCCCGATCCCCGGGAACATAGGAAACGAATCGGTAAGGACCGGTGCCGACCATGGCCTTGCCGCTGTTGTAATCCTCACTGCTGGATACCGAGCCGGTTTTCCGGCTGACCAGGTAGATAGAGTCGATATTGGGCAGCAGGTTGGGGTTGGGAACACTGGTCGTCACGCGCACGGTATAGGCGTCGACCGCCTTGGCCGAAGCGACTGTACGCAGAGCTGCCGCATAGGACGAGAGGCTGCCCGGCACCTTGGGTGCGCGCTCCAGAGAGAACACAACGTCATCGGCGGTGAAAGGCGTGCCGTCCTGCCACTTTACGTCCTGACGCAACTTGAATTCCCAGGTCAGCGGGTCGATCACCTTCCAGCTTTCGGCCAGGCCGGGCAGGACTTTGGTGTCACGGCGTTCCACCAGCGAACCAAACACATGCAAGGCCACCGATCGATCACCGGCATAGTTGTTCAATTGCGGATCCAGGCTCGACACGGGATCGGCGTAGCCGATGCGCAATGTCTCGGCCTGTGCGCCCGCAGCCCCCAGCAAGGCAGCAGTTAACAGCGGCAGAATTTTGAGTTTCATGGCAACTTCCTGAAAAGATTCATGGGTTGAGGTGGCACGCGCTCAAATGCCCTGGGGCAATCTCGCGCAAAGCAGGCGCCTGTTCGCGACAGCGCGCGGAGGCATGTGGGCAACGGGGATGAAAATGACAACCGCCAGGCGGATTGAGCGGGCTGGGCATTTCCCCGGTAATCGGTTGGTATTGGCTACGACGCAGGTCGAAACGTGGAATCTGTGCCAGCAGCGCCTGGGTGTATGGGTGGCTCGCATGGCCGAACAAGTCTTCGACACTGGCGCTTTCCACGACACGCCCCAGGTACATCACCAGTACGCGATCACACAGGTGTTCTACGACGCCCAGATCGTGGCTGATGAACAGATACGTCAGGCCCAGTTGCTCGCGCAGGTCCATGAACAGATTGAGGATCTGCGCCTGGATCGATACATCCAGCGCCGCCACCGACTCGTCGCATACCAGCAGTTCAGGCTGAACGGCCAACGCACGAGCGATGCCGATCCGCTGGCGTTGACCGCCGCTGAACTGATGGGGATAACGACGACGCATCATTGGATCGAGACCGGCCCGTTGCAGCTGGGCACTGACATAGTCATCGAAACCCGCCGCATCGGTCAGGCCATGCAGACGGGCGCCCTCGCCCACGATGCGATCCACCCGCAAGCGTGGATTGAGGCTGGAATATGGGTCCTGAAAAATCATCTGGATACGCAGCCGCGCCGCACGCCGCGCCTGATTATCCAGAAGATGCAGCTGTTGACCCGCCACTTCGACTTGCCCACTGGTAGGCTCCAGCAGCCCCGCGACCAGACGGCCAAGTGTCGACTTGCCACAGCCGGACTCACCGACCAGACCGACCACCTCGCCCCGCTCGATACGCAGGTCAACACCGTTTACCGCCTGGGTGCGCTGTGCAGGCTTGCTCAAGCCAGCGCGCTCGCTCAAGCGCCGCAAGGCACCTGCGGGTGCGGGACCAAATGTCTTGCTGACCTGGGTCAACTGAATAAGGGCTTCATTCATGATCACCTCCAGGCTGGAAACAGCGCACCCAATGTGAATCGGCTATCAGTTGCGCAGCAGGTTCGCTCTCGCACTGACTGTTGGCACGGGGGCAGCGTGCGGCAAAAGCACAGCCCTGCGGCAGCGTAGCCAGGCTCGGCGCCATGCCGGGAATCTGCCGAAGCCGCTCACCACGCCGGTTACGGCTTGGCAGGCTGGAAATAAGCCCTTGGGTGTAAGGGTGCCGCGGGTTATCCAGCACGGTATCAACCGGGCCTTGCTCGACGATGCGCCCGGCGTACATCACCGCCACATCGTCAGCCAGACCGGCGACCACAGACAGGTCATGGGTTATCCAGATCAGCGAACTGCCCTGCTGGCGTACCAGTTTCTGCACCTGGGAAAGAATCTGCGCCTGAATGGTTACGTCCAGAGCCGTGGTCGGCTCATCCGCGATCAACAGATCCGGGCGATGCAGCAGCGCAATAGCGATGGCTATACGCTGACGCATGCCGCCCGACAACTGATGCGGATAGACGCGCAGGCGCTCGTCCGGGCTGGCAATCCCCATCAGCGCCAGGGTGTCGGCGCAGTGACGCCGCGCCTCCTTGCGACTGACCGAGCGGTGTGCCTGCACGGCCTCGATCATCTGCGTATCGATACGCAGCACCGGATTCAACGTCATCATGGGATCTTGAAAGATCATCGCCAGCCGGTTGCCTTGCAGCGCTCGCAACTGCGAGGGCTTGAGGCGACGCAAATCCTGCCCCTGAAAGAGGATTTCACCGCTGGTGATACGACCCGGTGCATCCACCAGGCCCAGGACGGAAAAGCCGGTCACCGATTTGCCTGAACCGGACTCCCCCACCAGCCCCAGAATGCGTCCGGGTGCCAGCGATAACGACAGCTCGCGCACAGCGGGCAACGCACCATTGCGGCTATCGAAGACCGTGGTCAGTTGCCTGATTTCAAGGGTCGGCGTCATCGTTGCAACCTCGGATTGAGTTGGTCGCGCAACTGGTCACCGACCAGATTGATCGAAACGATAGTGATCAACAGCGCCAGACCGGGAAACAGGCTGATCCAATACTCTTCGCCAAGCATGTACTGGAAACCGTTGGCGATCAGCAGACCCAGTGACGGCTCGGTCACCGGCACACCGAGCCCCAGGAACGACAGCGTCGCCTCAAGCGTAATGGCACGGGCAATCTGCAATGTGGCGATCACAATCAGCGGCGGCAGGCAGTTGGGCAAAATATGCCCGAGCATGATGCGCAGCGATCCAAGCCCCTGCCCCCGCGCCGACTCGACGTACTCGCGACGTCGCTCCACCAGTGCCTGGCCCCGTGCTGCCCGGGCGTAATACGCCCACTCCAGCAGCACCAGAGTCAGCACCACGTTCCCTACGCCCTTGCCCAGCCAGGCGAGAATCATCAACGCCATGAGGATTCCAGGAAACGACAACAGCAAATCGACCAGCCGCATCAGCGTGGCGTCCACCCAGCCGCCGCGATATGCGGCCAGCAGTCCGACCAGAGTACCGACGAAGGCAGCGATAAGCGCCGAACCGATCCCCACCACCAGGCTGATGCGCAGCCCATAGACAATTGCCGAGTAAAGGTCGCGGCCCTGTCCATCGGTGCCCAGCCAGTAGCTGTACCCGTTCGCCATGCTTTCACTGCCAGGCGGCAGACGTGCGTCGAGCACATCCAGTTGCATCAAGTCATAAGGGTTCTGCGGCGTTATCCATGGAGCCAGAACTGCACTGAGCCCGACCACTATCAGACCGAGCACTCCCATCACCGCCAGGGGTGACCTGAAGAAATCGACCAGAACATCACGCCACGGCGAATGGGCCGTACTCATTGTTCACCTCCTGCAAGACGCACTCGAGGATCAAGCAGGCGATAGAGCACATCGACCAGCAGATTGAGGCTGACGAAGATCACCACCACGACCATCAGATAAGCCAGCACGACCGGGCGATCCAGCGCGTTGATGCTGTCCAGGATCAGCTTTCCGGCACCAGGCCAGGCAAAGATGCTTTCGGTGACGACTGCGTAGGCAATGGTTGAACCGAGTTCCAGCCCAAGGACGGTGACCAGAGGAATCAGGGTGTTGCGCAGCACGTGCATGCGAATCACCCGATGCGGAGCCAGACCTTTGGCCCTGGCGAATTTCACGAAGTCCTGCTGTACCACTTCGCGCACGCCTGCACGGGTCAGGCGCAAGACCAGTGCGACCTTGAACAGCGCCAGGTTGCAAGCCGGCAGTAACAGGTGGCGCCAGCCGTCAAGGGTCAACCACGACCAGTGCACGCCAAGCCACTCGGCAGTTTCCCCGCGACCGCTGGCTGGCAACCAACCCAGGTGCACGGCAAACAACATGATCAGCAACAATGCCACCCAGAACGATGGCAGGGAAAAGCCGATGATGCTTCCGGCCATGATCAGGCGTGCCAAAGGATTGTCAGGATGCAGGCCGGCAAACAGGCCAAGGGGCACGCCGATCAGCACGGCCATCGCCAGCGCTACTACAGCCAGTTCAAGCGTTGCTGGCAGACGCTGGAAAATCAATTGCAGGGCGTCCTGGTGATAGACATAACTCACACCCAGCGACCCATCCAGCGCACCACGCAGGAACCCCATATATTGCACGGGCAGGGATTGATCCAGCCCCAGGCGCGAGATCGCTTCCATCCGCTCCTGCTGGTTGAGATCTTCACTGACCAGGATGTCCACGGGGTTTCCGATGGCATGCAGCCCGATGAACACCAGCAGGCTCATCAGCAGCAATACCAATAACGACTGCAGCAGCCGTCGAACAAGCCAGCCGATCATCGCTCACGCTCCTCGGCAGTCAATTCACCCGGCTGCCATTCATCACCTTGCAGCTCCGGCTCGGCATAGTCCTGCATGGCACTGAAGTGCTGGTCGATGTCTTCGACGAACAATGCGCCCGCCAGGGCCTGGGCCAGACGTTTTGCACCGTCGCTGATCGCCGGAATGTCTCCGGAGACACCGCCATAGCTGAGCGCGGCCGGGTAACAGAAGCAATGCACCTGTTCCAGTCCGGGACAGCCATTTGGCTGAGCCTGCTGAAACTCAAAAGCCAGCCCCAGGTCGGGTAATTCACCCAGCTCAGCCTGCGCTCCCGGATCGATGGGCAGTTGCTGCCCGGCAAGCCGTTGCGCCCAACTGCGCACGTGCGGCGCGAGGCTGGCAAACTCAGGCCGACGTGTCATGTCGTTGCTGAAACCGGTTGCGAATACCAGGAAGTCGTAATCCACTTTCCCGTCGATCAAGCTCACGCGCACGCTGCCATCCTGATTTCTGGAAACCGCCTCGATGCTGCGTCCCAGCAGAAAACGTGCGTTGGCATGTTGTGCCACGCGCAGGGTGCTGCCTTTGGGTGGAGGGACTTGCTGGGCGTTCAGATAGTGACGAATACGCCACTTCCACTGATCGCTCAAACGCCAGTAGCCATGGGTCATGCCCGGACTGCCCGCGCCCTTGCCTTTATTGATGCGGGGCAACTGTTCTCGGCGAATCAGCAGATCGACCCGCTCGGCGCCGGCCTCCAGTGCCGTCGCTGCTGCATCCATCGCCGAAGCGCCGCCACCGATGACCGCTACGCGCTTGCCGACGAACCATGCGTCCTGAAGCCCATCGGCAGAATGCGCCCACTGTTCACGCGGCAACTGATCGGCCAGTGGCGGAACCCATGGACCACCCAGACCGTCACGACCGGTCGCCAGCACCACATGCCGCGCCGAGACTTCGTGCTCACCTTGCGGCCCTTCTACGCGCAGACGTACCCAGCCATCCGCCTGAGGCTGCACGGCCAGCACCCGTTGCCGGTTGCGCACGTCAAGATCGATGACGCGGCGATACCAGCGCAGGTATTGAGCCCATTGCAGGCGTGGAATCTTGTCCAGAGCCTCCCAGGCGGACGTACCGAACTGCGCTTCGTACCAGGCGCGAAACGTCAGAGCGGGCAGCCCGAGAGCCGGACCAGTGAGTTGCTTGGGCGAGCGCAATGTTTCCATCCGCGCCGTTGTCGACCATGGGCCCTCCAGCCCCTCTTCTGCTTTATCGAACAGCACCACCGTCACGCCCATGTGCAGCAATTCGGTCGCAAGCGCCAGGCCCGCCATACCACCGCCGACGATCGCAACATCAAGAAGAGCCTTGCCCTCCTGATAACGCGGCTTGACCCAGGGTTTGGCAGGCAGATCAAGCCATTGCAGGTCTTGACGAAGACGCGCCTCAAGGGCGGCCAAACCGATGGGGGCATTGGTGGTACTGGTCATTCACATCCTCACGATTGAAGTAAGCTGCGGCCGTCGACGATTACCGACGGCCACAGGCAACCCGTGCGTCCACGATCAGAAATCGATACTCAAGCGGGTGTAGTAGTAAGCGCCGTAAGAGCCGAACGGCGAGATGGTTGAATAGTAAGAGCCACCCGACACGTCATTGACGGTGTGTTTGTCCGGGTAAACGTTAAACAGGTTTTCAGCGCCGAGCGTCACCCGAACGTTGTCGGTCAGACCATAGGTCACATCCAGATCGGTGATCCATTTGGCGCTGAACTCTTGATCCACTGTCGTGCCGCTGCCAAGCAGCTTGACCTTGCCATAGCGGGTATTGCGCAGGCCGATATCGAAATCCTCAACCTGCCAGTTCACACCCAGGATGTATTTGGTACGAGGCTTGGAGTCGGTCACACTGCCTATTTCGGTATCCTCGAAACGAGACAGACCGAGACTCTGCAACTGTGCCGGATTAGGCGCCATGTCAGTGATGGTCGTGTCATTCCAGTTGCCTGCAACCGTCCAGCGCAGACGACCGAAGGCGCCAATTCGATGGGTGTAATCGGCGACCAGATCGACACCCTTGGTCCGCGTATCGAACGCATTGGCGTAGTACTGCACTTGCTGCACATGCCCGAAACCATTGGCAGCAAGAATCGCATCAACCGCCGAGCCAGACAGCGGGCTGATCAAGGCAATGCGGTCCTCCAGATCGATCAGGTAAGCATCCAGTGCCACGTTGAGGTTGGTTATCGGCGTCCAGGTCAAGCCCAGCGAATAGCTGGTGGACTTTACCGGGTCCAGTTCTTCGGAGCCCAAAGCCTTGCCGATGGCCGAATCGGGCTGAACGCGCTTGATCATGATGTCCACCGTCTCGTTGTTGACGGTGCGACGCCCGAGACCGGTTTTGGAATACCCCTGCTGAGTCAGGGACGGCGCGACAAACCCCGTGCTGACCGAGCCCCGTGCGGCAAGCTCCGGCGTGAAGGCATATCGGGTCGACAGTTTGCCGTTCCAGGTGCTGCCGGCGCTGTCTGTGTATCGCTCGTAGCGGCCAGCGGCGCCGACGTACCATTTATCCGTGATGTTCAGCCCAAGATCCACATAGGCGGCAGAAGTACTGCGGCGCAAGTCGACTTCATCTTCGGGCAGCAACAGATAGTTCCCCAGCGCACCGATAGCCGCCTCCTGGCCAGCACGCGGGTGTCCGGCCGGGAAGACATAACGGCCATTGATGTAGGACGCCTCATCACCGGCACCGGTGGTGTAATGATCTTCCCGGTACTCAAGACCTGTAGCGAAGTTCAGCGGATTGCTCAGACCGATGTCGATAGGCCGGTTCAGATCCAGGTTGGTGACCCATTGACTCAGCTCGTTGTTCTGCAGAAAGAAGTCGGTCGGGCTGGCAGGCCCAAGGGATGGATTGAGGTTATTGCTGCTCTCCATTCTCTGGGTATTTTCGCCATAGGTACTGCTTAGATCCCAGTTCCAGCCTGCCAGCTCTTCACCCTTGATACCCCATGTAGTGTGGAAATCACGGGTATCGAAATTGAAGTCAGGTGCAATGCCGTCGGGATAAAGCTCTGTAATTACCGTATTGGAATTGGGCCGGCGAAAACCGATGGACACCAATGCATCCTGCCGGGTGTAGGTGCTGAAGGAATACAGGCGCAGGTCATCACGCAATGGCAACTCAGCGTTATACGAAGCGTTGATCTGCTCGATCTCCGGCAACCCGCCACCATAGGAACGTCGTTCAACAGTGTTTTCCCGAGGGTCTGGCTGCCCGTTGACCGGATAGTAGAAGCTACCTGTCGCCGGTGCCGAGCGCTTGGTACTGTCCTGGTTTTTCCAGTCCAGCGTCAGATTGAGAAAACCTTCATTGGGCAGCCCCAGACCATAATTGAGGCTCTGCTGATAAGTTTCACCGTTGGAACCCACGCCACTGGCGTAGTGCGAACGTCGACCGGCAGACGTCGTTGCATTGCCCCCGCTGCTGTCGGACTTGAGAATGATATTGATCACACCCGCAATAGCATCGGAGCCATATTGCGCGGCTGCGCCATCACGCAGCACCTCGACACGAGCAATCGCCGCCATGGGAATGGAATCCAGATCGGCCGCATTCCAGCCTTCCTGCAGACCAGTGCCCTCCGAAGAAACCGCATTGGCATGGCGACGCTTGCCATTGACCAGCACCAGCACATAACCACCACCCAGCCCGCGCAGACCGGCAGAGCGGGCGACGTTGCTGTAGGCGCCGCCCGTGACCTTGGACACCTGGAACGATGGCAGCAGGTTGGCAAGTACATCGCGCAAGGCCGTGGCACCTTGCTTTTGCAAGGCCTCGGCGTCGAGCACATCTACCGGCACCGGGCTGTCGGCTACCGTACGCTCCGTCCCACGATTGCCAACCGAGATGATGGTTTGCAGCACTGGTTCTACGGCCTTCTGCTGTCGCTCCTCCACCTCAGCCTGACCTACCAGCGGCGCCATGCACAGCCCCATCGCCAGGCTCAATTGATTACGGACAAGGTTCGGGAAACGAGTGTTTGTTGAAGATTGTTCCGCTTGCATTGCAATACTCCTCGGTGAATCGCCATGGGTAATAGCTTTGTTGCGGCGATGTGCCGAGGTCGGCTGAATTTCCGCTTTAAAGAATGGCCAAGAGCTGACCTTCATGATCCATTGATGCGATTTATTAATTCAAAGCGCACATGCATTCATAAAACGGATGATAGAGAAGAAAATTTATTCCTGAAAATAAGTAGTTCAGCTATGGATATTACAAAAAGGAATAAATGGCCATGCCATCTGCCCGACCTGAAAATTCAGAGCGTGATGGAGGCTTTCAAGGGCTGGCGACTCAGGGGAGAACGTTCAAGGCCGCCGAAGAACTCGACGGCTTAAGGGATTACTTACACCGCATAGACACGCTGTAGCAGAGCATCGTGCTCGGCAGGTGAATGCATCCGCATGCCTGGCAGCAGGTGCCTGGACTCGTCGGCCAGACTCGTCACCAACGTCTGTGCCAACTCCGAAAGCACACTGGCGTAAGGCGAGATCAGCCCGAAGAAAAACGGGATGTCCAAGGCAATAGGACGCACGGCTACGCCCTGCAGCGGCACACCATAGGCGGTCACCGGATCGGCCAATGCCACGCCAAGCCCGACACGAGCCATCTGCATCGCATTCAGAGAAGTATTGGTTTCGAGGATTTGCCGTGGTTCAAGCTTATGCTCGGCGAAAGCATGGTTGATACGTCTGCGAAAACGATAAGGGTTGGCGATGCTGATCAGCACCTGCTCGGCCAGTTGCGCAAGGCTCAGGCTGCTTTCGCTGGCCAGAGGAGAATCGCTCGCCAATACCGCGACACAGGGAGCCTCACCGATCCAGTGAACCTTCAGACCTCGGTGTTCCAGCGGCAGACTGACCAGGCCCAGATCCACTGTGTTGGCCAATACCGCCTCAATCGCTTTTTCGGGTGTAAGACTCTGCAATTGCAACTGCCGAGGACGTAGCTCAGTGGGTAAGCGTGCCAGCGCAGCCGGTAACAGCCCCGTCGCCAAGGCAGAGGTGGCGACGACACGCAAAAGGTGGTTGTCTTCTTCACTGATCGCCTGCGCGCGCTGCTTGATATTGCGCACCCCACTCAACGCACTCTCCACCTCGGCATACATGCTGAAAGCCCGGCGTGTGGGAGTCACCTTCGGGCCACTACGCTCAAAGAGCGGGAAGCCCAACACCTGCTCCAGCTCCTGGATCGAGCGACTGACCGCTGGCTGCGACCGACCCAGCATTTGCCCGGCTCCGGTCACGCTCCCAGCGGACATCACCGCTGCGAACGCCTCAAGTTGTTTCAAGTCCATCAATCCGTTCCTAATGAGTATCAGGGCATACACCCCAGGCTTGTCAGTTACACCATCTGCTGCCGTGGAACTGTTCGCCAAAGCGCTAACGGTAAACCAATGACTCATCTTGCGGTAGCCGGGTTTCGATCCGGAAACCTGCAGGGCGACACCACATCCTGATACGCCGGATCATGGCTTCCTTGGGGAACATTGATCTGGATCACGGCATGAAGGTTGCCGCAGCGTAAAAGGTAAAAAACAGCCTGCTCAATCAATGTACGGCGTTTCAGGGGATGGACATGAACACTGTCACCAGCGACCAGATCAGCGACGACCTCTACACCCCTGACCTGCGCTTCATTCACTGGATCGAAGAACTGAACGACGGCACCCACCTGCTGATCAGACCGATCCAGGAAGACGACCGGCAACGGGAGTTCGGATTCATTACCAGCCTGTCGCCACAGACCCACCACTTCCGCTTCCTCTCCCCCAACAACGAACCAGCCCCGCTGGCTCTCGACCAGATCATGGACATCGACTACCAACAACGCATGACCTATGTCGCCCTGATCATGGAGGACAACCACCAACTGACCGAAATAGGCCTCAGCCGCTACGCTGCAACAGAAGGCGATTACTGCTGCGAATGTGCAGTGGTGGTTGCGGAGAAATGGCAAGGCGTTGGGCTGGGCAAATTGCTGATGCAGCACCTTATGAATGCTGCGCGGCTGAACGGGTTTTACCGGATGTTTTCGATAGATTCGGTTAGGAATTCAAGGATGTTTGGGCTGGCGCGGGCGTTGGGGTTTGAGTGTCATCCGGATCCGCTGGAGCGGGGGCAGGTTGTTTATAAGATAGAGCTGTAGGGATTATTTTCATGCCGCATGCTTTAGTGATATCCGCCGATACAGCACTTGTAAAATCTGTACTCGCTCCTCATACGAAATTTAAACTATTCACACTCAGACTATGGACAAATACTTTTAGCGAGAGAACCTACGCCCAAGGAGGCCGACCAAACATAAAACCACCTTCCCCCTAGACACATCTACAAACCATCAATACACATAATCATCTGGTATATCCGGCCACTCAACCTCCTTCAAATGTAATAGCTTTTCAAAATCCTCATGAATTGCAAAGAAAAAATCGGAAAGCTTCAAAAACCTAACTCTGGCCATTGCTACAGCTGCAACAGCCATAACATCATCGCCAGAATTCAAGGCTGAACTTAACTTACCCACATCACCCAAGGCATCCCTCACAAGAGCTTCAAGCTCTTCCCCCCAGTTGAGCTTATAGTTAGAACTCCACTCCCCATCAAAGAAATCCACCTCCTTATATCTAAAAATCGAAACCATAAGCTCTCTTACATCATTCAAATCTTTCATTCCACTCACCTATTACGTACCCAAATCAAAATCCTTCAGGAACGCTAAAATCAATTGATGATCTCGATCATTCTTCGCTGCCAGACTAAGAACGGGAATCAAATGATAAAACAATAAATTCATATCAGAAGGACTCATCGGAAAACGTTCACGAACACACTCCAGCATGTTTTTTACAGACATGATTGATGAAAAAGCTTCATACCCTCGAGCACTGGCAAAAGGTAATTTCTTAAAAAAATGTCGAGCCAATTTCTTTTGATCAGATTGTTTCCAAGAGAGGTGAGGAATTAACAACAGGGCCTCACCAAAATCCATCGACTCTAGCGGATACATATTTATCAACTGCTCAGCAGCTTGCGCAGAACTTAACCTGGCAAGCTGCGCACGTAGTTTTTTTTGCTTTTCGTCCATTGATTGCGCTACCTTATTTTAAATAAATCCTGCGGCAACCCAGCACTACCTTTTAAAGTTGCGGGAGGTTGGTAGTGCCCCGAATTGTTAGTCCACTGAGTTATTACCCCTCTATTTGGTCCTTCATTATTTCCGAACCGTATAGATCCTGCATACTTTACCTCACCCCCACCGCTCAATCCAAGATGGGTTGAAAAGTCTTCATTCACGTTAGGTCTAGCGACACGAATAGTACCATCCGGCATCGTTACAAAGTCATATGACCCCGAAGGCGTTAGCCTCTGTCCTGTAGAGGTTTGCAACCAGTAACGGCCTGTATCATCTTGCACAAGTGCTCTCACTGGTCGCTGCGCAATAGCAACATCACCAGGACGGAGATTGACCAACGTCCCCCTTTCAGTAAGATTCGGTACGCTTTTATCACCATTATCTTGGTTCATAACCCCAGGAGCCGGAAGCTCTGCGATGGGATTGGAATAGTCATTCGCCGCCTGATCTACGACCTGACTACCTCCTGTAGAAATCGGAGTGGTTACTGGAGAACCTGCAGCGTACCCGCCACTGGCAGGATTAGGAGATTGAGCCTCGACGATTGGGTTTACCAATCTACTATTTTCAGCATCCAGCAGATGCACCGGAAAGGTCGTATTGAAAAAAATCTTCCATATTTCTATGGATATACTGGTTTGTATTTGTGCCGTTTGACCTGATTGGGCGACAGCATTTACAACTGCGTTAGCAGCTTCTTTCATTCGCTCTTGGTTTTCTGGCGTGCTCGCCGTTACCACCAGAGCCCCGCCAAGAGCGGCAATCGCTCCCGCCCCCAAAGCAGCTATCGGGACAAAATGAGATACACCGCTGCTTCGCTCACTCAAAGAGGCCAATAAACCAATTGCCCGCATTGCTTTAGTAGGATCTTCCGCTGCGAGGGCCGAAAGACGCGACACAACAGCTTCGCTGTCCGGACCAAGTTCTCCTTGCGCTACAGCATTTAACAGCAATCGAACCCTATCAGCTCTCTTTCCTGCGTCCTGGCTAGAAAGTTGACGCTCATTTTCTCTTGCAAAAACAAAGATTTCTGCTGTTTCCACTCCCCTGCCTGATACTGCCTCCCGAGGCAATAAGGCCATCAAAACAAGCAAATCAATCAGCTTTCCTACAGCCTCTTTACTATTTTCTCCATAAAGAGAAATGTTTTTTTGCCACTGCTGAAGTGTTGCTTTGGGGTTTGATACCGCCTCAAGAGAAGATTTAGAAACGTAGAGATCAGTACGCGACTCCTCATCCTTGGTAATTTCGTACGCTTTGCTTACATCACGGTTCAACCCTGCAGTAGAGTCACCTCCCGTTTCTGCATCATTGCGTACGACAACTTCACCAGCGCCGACAGTCGCTCGTACGATCTGCTCGCGGTCCTTCTCATAGTTCCAGCCCTCGACACTCCAGCCATTCTTGGACTTTTCACCTTTACCTTCCTGGCTAGGGTCCTGAGCTGTGGAACCACTCGGGTTATAGGTCCCCCCGACATTCAGGTAATAACCATGCTCCTTGTCTTTCCCCGCAATATCGCTGAAGCCCAGCGTTCCAGTATCCAGCTTGAGATTTCCGCTGTCGGACGCAATCAGAGCACCATCAAGCTGAGTATGATTTTCAGTTCGTATATCGACCTTGTCTTTGGCAGTGATACTCGTCTGCTGCCCAACCCAATTGGTTGAACCATTGGTCGCGCCATATCCCACAGAGCCACTGATACCCGCACCCGGACCGATAGTCACGGTGGCATTAATGTCGAACTCCTTGCCTTCAACCTTACCGGTGTCAGTCACTGAAGAGACATTGAGATCACCACCTACACGCCCAACTACCTCATCGCCACGCAATGTGGCACCCGCCACATTGGTATCGTTTCCACTGCTAAAGCCAAGTTGGTTACCTGCATTGAGGGAAGCATTCTGCTGGCGAGCGCTGTCACGATCCAGATTCCCCTTGCCCATACTGACACTGGCATACACACCAACACCTTGAGAGCCGAAAGTCAGGCCAACCTCACCGCCACCGCTATGACGGTCACTTTCACTGTTGCTCTCATTCTGTGCCGAACGGATATTCAAGTCGTTGCCGGCATTGAGGTCTATGTCTCTACCCGCCATAACCTGAGTACCAACAAGGTTTATGTCGTTGCTGGCATCCAGATTGATATCCCGACCTGCTGCAGCCTGGGTCGCGGTTGACGAACCATAAGTCCCATCTTCGCTGGCAACACCGTAACTGCCACCAATACCCAATTTGAAACCACCACTGGTGCCTCCATGGATACCGCCCCAACTTTCACTTTGGCTGCTCTCCTGACTGATGCTGTCTTTCGCTACATCAAGGGTGATATCACGGCCTTTGATATTAATGTCGCGTCCAGCCTGCAACTGACCACCCTTGACCGTGACATCGTTACCGGCGGTCATGTTTACATCGTTGCCAGCATTGAGGGTTGAAGATCTGCTGGTCTGCTCAATGATCTCTTGGCTGGTGCTCTGCTTGCTGTTTCCGAGTTTGACGTCCGCTGTCGGACCTGCGAGAAACTGCCCGATAGCATCAATGCCTTTTAGCGTACTTGACCCTTGACTGACGGCATCATCGCCTTGGCCCGCGCCGCTAACAGCATCTTTAGTCTTCCCATAATTGTGGTTGATGCTTACACCAAGACCACTCCGTTCGGTTTCACGCTGCTGCTCGACCAGTTGAGTCTCGCGGGCTGCATCAATATTGATATTGCGCCCGGCGGTCAGATCAATGTCATTGGAGGCATTCAGATCAGAACCGATCTGATTGATATCTCGCTTGGCATTGATGACCAGATCCTGACCCGCACTGACCTGGCTGGCTGCTGCGGTCTGTTGTTCAAGTCGGGCCTTTTCCTGAAGGCTATCGGCGCCAATGAAAAGGCTCACACCATTGTCATTACCGGAAACACCAATACCCACCTGCTTGTTCTTGGACCACTCCTGCTCAGCACTTTCGTTTTGCGCCGCTGCAATGTTTACGTCACGCCCAGCATTCAGACTGACGTTACGCCCAGCGCTAATACCGCTGCCCAGTACATTGACATCTCGCGTGGCTTGCAACGTTGCATCACGGTCGGCCAATACATTGCTACCTACACTGGTGCTGCTTTGCGCTTCCCGACCTGCCTCTTTGGCTGAACTGATGGAAATGAAACCACCCGAGGCAGAAAGTCCGGTTTTCTTTTTATACTCTTCACTGCGGCTGTAAGCGGTGTCATTGGCTGAAACCAGATTGATGTCGCCACTATCGTTGACCAACCCTGCTCGCAACTCGACATCGTTGCCAGCCGAGGTTTCACTGGCGCGCAAACGAACATCATTCCCTGCCGCAATCACTACATCGTTATCAGCCTCAAGCTCACTGGCGACCTGAGAGGCAGTAGTCGTTAATTGACTCTTGCCACTTTTTGACAAACCCAGGAAACCGGACTTGGTTTTCTTGCTATAGGAGCCATGCTCTTCAACTCCCGATAGCACTGCTACATCGTTCGTAGCGCCTACCAGCAAATCGTCACCCGCTCTCAACTGGCTGCCAATGACCGTTACGTTATGGCCACCATCCAGAACAATTCCATCATCAACAGACTTACTGGTATTGACAGTCAAGTCGCCACCCGCCTCGATTATCGAGGCTACGTTTGTACTGTCATAACTCTCTTGCTGCTTGCTACTACCTCGCCCAAAAGAGCCTTTACTCTTTTTAGAATAGAACGAGGCACTCTCATCCATGGCTGAAGTAATAGTAAGATCTTGGGCAGCATCGATATCGACATCCCCTTCTCCACGGATATGACTGGCAATTATTTCCATATCTTTCCCGGAGCCCAAAGCAACATTCCCCCCGGCACTCAAGGTGCTGGAAACCTGAGTGACACGGTCCTGCTGGGAGGTAACTTTTTTAGTCTTACTGTAAGAATGCTGCTCGTCTGCCGCAGAAGTTATAGTGAGGTTTTGAGCAGCATCGATATCAAGATTCCCGCCCCCTCGAATATGGCTGGCAATTATTGCCATGCTGTTTCCAGCGCCCAAGTCAACGTTGCCACCCGCATTCATTGAGGCAGAAACCTGATCGATACGATCCTGCTGAGAGGTGGACTTTTTGGCCTTGCTGGACGAATGTTGTTCATCCGCAGCAGACGACAGGGTCAGGTTTTCTGTCGCGGCCATGGCGATGTCACGCTTGGCGTCAATATTGCTGGCGATAATGCTGATGTCACGGCCTGACTGGGCTATCAGGTCACGGCCTACACTAACGCTGGAGCCCAGTTGCGTGATGCTGGACTGGGTGTTGTTCACGCTGAGGTTGTTTACCTTTTCCTTTTGTACCGCGTCGATACTCACGTCACGACCGGCAATCAAACTGAGGTCGCGACCGGCCTGCAGGGTGCCACCGATATTCATCACATCGCGGCCAGCCTTCATAACAAGATCGTTTGCAGACTCGATACGGGCGGCATTCTCAACGAAGTCCTGAAGCACCCCAGCACTTTGCTGATCGCGAATGACGGTACGCTCGTTGATGACATCGCCACGGGTAGCAGTCAGTGTCACATCGCGGCCATACAGGATGCCGCCGGCCTTGTTGATCAGGTCGTTGCCTGCCAGCAGGTCAAGGCGATTACCCGCCTCGATCAGACCAACGTTAACCAGATTGTTACCTGCCGTTGCAGACAGGTTATTGGTCGCACGCAATGTACCGACGTTATCGAGTTCTTGGCCTGCCGTCAGCGTGACATCGTTGCCTGCAATCAGCGCACCGGTCGGGCCCAGGCGATTGTTGGCCTGGGCCAGGTAAAGCACGGGCACGAGGACTTTTTCGCCATTCACCTCATGTTCTTCGAGCCAGACAATGTCATGGGTCAGGGCGGCCACTTGGGGTGAGCTCAATGACACGCCCACCGCCAGGTTCAGTTGCTCCTTGCTGGCGATGGCGTTATCCATCAGGTACTTGAGTTGGGCCTCGTTGGAGGTCTGCCCGGCCAGGAATGCCTGACCGGTACGGGCCACGACGGCTTGCTGGACGAGACGCTGTTCGTACAGGCCATCACCGAGACGTCTCGCACTGGCTTCCGGGTCGTAACCCAGATTGGCCAGCAGGTAGTCCGAACTCATGAACTGGCGCAACTCGGTCAGGACCGGGTTGGTTTCGATCAGGTATTTATGCGGGTTGGACGGCGCGGCGGTGCCGGGCAAGGCCTGGACACGCGCGACCTGGTTGTTCGGCACAGCCGTCGGCGTGGTTGGGCCGTTCTGGGCCGTGGTGTTGCTGGAAGCCACAGGGGTAATGACGGGAACGGTTGTCGCCCCTTGACCGGGCAAGGGAGCGGTGCCGTTCTGGCCCTGAACCTGGGTCACGTCGGCAACCTGTGTCAGCCCCGTGGACCCGGCGCTATGGCCGGTGAGTTGCAGACGGGTCGCTGAATCGACTGGAGCACTGGAGTCAAAGGCGGAAGCGTTGGCGCTCAAGCCCGAGTTCTGGCGGACCACATCAGCCAGTTGGCGAGTGGCGGTCGAAACCTGCCCGGCTGTCCCGAACTGAAGGGTTCTCTGGGTATCGGAAACGGTCTGCTCGCGTTGAGCGACAGACACGTTGGCACTCCCAAGCGTCCAGTTTTGGGGCGCAGTGCTGGTTTGAGTGGCGGCGACGTTACTGCCGGTCTGGGCACTCAGGCGGAACAGGCCGTTCTGGCCGGTAGGCAGGCTGAAGCCTGGCAGAGTGAGTGGGTTAACTTGTTGTTGGGACAGATCGGGGGGCAGTTGGGCGTTGACCCGGATGATCGCCGTGCCAGTACCAGAGGGGCTGATGCCCTGTACTTTGCTGGTGCCGCCAGCGGCTACATAATCCTGGCGAATGACACTATTCTGCAAATTCTGGGTGGCTGTAATAGATACATTACCACCAGATTGAATGACGGCGCTTCGGCCAGAACTTCCGCCATCTACAACCTTTTCAACATCACTTACAAGCCCAGAGCGCGTGATTAATTCAGGCACTTCAACAAGATTATTTCGATCATACAACGATACAGGCAAAGGTCTATTGTATGCACCCTCACTATAATAACCATAGTATACATTGTTCGCATATGTAGAATTTATCGGATTTTTTATAAGATAATTATAAAACGTCCACCCACCCTCATCATTCGCACTATATGCCTCACCAACAATCTCCCCCAGCCGAATCTCACCAGCATCATCTATGTAATAGATATTAGGAAAGTCCGGATTATTACGCTGATTATAACTTCTAAAAGCATCGTAACTCTCCCAGCTAGTTGAAGTATATATACGAGTACGCTCTACCGCTCCGCCAACAGCCCCAATATTCCTTACATTATCAGCATTGACACTTATATTCCCGACAGCACTGATAGTACTTTTACTGTTTAAAAAATCTCCTCCAGCAAAAGTAAAGTTCCGCCCCGACGCCAATATCGCAGAAGCCGTGACATCAGTATCTTGCCCACCTTCAAAATACTCTCTTACAGCGTAATCCGCCAAAAAACGCCTATCGCAATCGTAACACCTGATCGCAATAATCCCCTTCACCAAAGTCCGACCCGCAGTAGAAACCTGCGTGCTATCCGAACCTTCAGTGCGGTTTTCAAAAGCCGTAGCGCTGATCGCAAAGTTACCGCCACTCTCCATCGAGCCCGATATATTCGAGACCTGATTGGCCCGCTCAACGCCATACCCTTTAATGGTCAAGTTATTCAGCGCATAAAAGTCGCCCTTCAGGTTGGTCAAACTCCCCACATTGGCCTGCATATCCCCGCCGCTGAAGATCAGACCCTGGCTGTTAAGCAGGCTTGCAGTATTGAAGGTGAGGTTTTGCGTCGTGCCCAAGGTGCCGTAGTTGGTCACACTCCCGGCATTGATGATCAAATCAGCCGCCGACGTCAGTCGCCCATAGTTGCTGGCCAAACCGCTGATATTGAGTTCGGTCCGTGCGCCGCCCATAAGGCTCGCCGTACTGGTCAGTGCCAACTGGCTGGCGGTGAGGCCCAAGGAGCCCAGGCTGCTCGTACGCCCACCTCCCGCATACCCCCCGCTCAGGTTCAGACTAAGCGTCCCGTCACTGGCAATCACCCCCTCATTCGTCCAGCTTCCACCCGTGCCCACAAACGCGCTCGAGGCCAGCAGTTGCCCGCTGGCGGTCTGGTTGAAGGTGCCGACGTTGACCGTCAGGCGACC